>NZ_JARUND010000001.1 GCF_036898825.1 Streptomyces sp. B21-083
CTAATTCATGACACTCCCATCCCCGGATGGGCGGAGCCGGACCAGCGGCCGTCACCGAGGCAGGCCGCCGGAGAGTGCGGAACGGAGCAGTGCGCGCGCGTAGTCCTCGACCGGCAGGTTCGCGGCGGCGGCTTTCGACAGGAGAGCTTGGTGCTCGGTCTCTCCCATGGAGATGCACACGCTGTGGACGGGAGTGATGCCAAGGAGTCGCGGGGTGTACGGCTGGCCCAGATGTTCGGTCAGGAGCGCGGCAAGGAGTTCGGGAACGGGTTGGCGGGGTTTCTCGCCGCGGCGGATCCACCGGCTTACTCGGGAGCGGTCGACGGCGACGTTGCGCTGCCCTGCTTGTTCGGCCTGGTGGTTGATGCGGCGGGCGGTTTCGCTGTTGCTCCAGCCTGCCTGGGCGAGAGCGAGCGCGAGGGCGTAGTTCGGTTCCTTCATCGAGTGCCGTCCGGGCGGCAGGGCCGGGAGGGAAAGGCGTGATGGTGTTGCGAACCTGTTCGCAACACCGCAGGTCGTAGACGGTGCGCGGGGCTGGGCGGGACGGTGGCGGTGCGCTTTCCAACAGGGCGGCGCGTGTTGCCAGTTGAGGCGGCTGGGGCCGCCTTCAAGGAGGCTGTTTCATGGCAGAAACCGCAGTCCCCACGATCAACCCGGACGTGTCGACCGGCGGGGCGGTCGACCTGAGCCGCGCGCACTTCGTCGGGATCGGCGGCGTGGGCATGCTGCCGGTGGCGCAGGTGTGCGCCGAGCGGGGATTCACCGTGTCCGGCAGTGACGTCCGGGCGTCGGAGGGACTGAAGGAACTGGCCCGCTGCGGCGTGACCGTGCACACCGGGCACGCGGCCGGGCAGGTGCCGGCGGATGCGACCGCGGTCGTGTTCACTCACGCCGTCGGCGAGAACAATCCCGAGATCGTAGAGGCGCGCCGGCGCGGTATTGCGGTGGTGCACCGGTCGGCGGCGCTCAGCGCGCTGATGGCGGCCGGCCGTGTGGCGGTGGGTGTACTGGGGACACACGGCAAGACCAGTACGGCGGGGATGCTGGCGTTCCTGCTCGGAAGCATGGGGCAGGAGCCGTCGTACGTGGTCGGTGGAGACCTCGATGTGCCGGGCAGTGGCGGTTACGCGGGCAAGGGGGGCATCTTCGTCGCCGAGGTCGACGAGTCGGACCGCTCCCACATCGGCGTGAGGATGAGCGTGGCGGTGCTCACGAACATCGGGCACGACCACCCGGAGAACTACGCGGCGCAGGGCGACCACGTCGACGCCTACGAGCAGTGTGTACGGATCGGTCTGGACGTGCACGGCACGCTGGTGCTGAGCGCCGACGATCCCGGCTGCCGTGAACTCGCTTCCCGGCTGGCCCTGCGGGGGGACGGGCCCAGGACCGTGACGTTCGGGCTCTCGTCGTCGGCGGACTGGCGTCTGAGCGAGGCGGCCAGTTCGGGCGGGCGCACCACGGCGGTGCTGTGCGGTCCGGGGGGTCGGGAGTTCGATCTCGTGCTGCGGGTGCCCGGCGTTCACCAGCTCCTGAACGCCGCCGCGGCCGTCGCCACCCTGCACACCCTGGGCCAGGAGTGTGACCTGGCGGTGGAGCAGCTGGCCTGCTTCAACGGCGTGCAGCGGCGTATGACGCTGTCCGGTGAGGCGGCCGGGGTGCTGGTCTTCGACTCCTACGCCCACCACCCCGACGAGGTGAGTGTGGATCTCGCCGCCGCGCGTTCCGTGGTCGAGGGGGACGGCCGGGTGATCGTGGTGTTCCAGCCGTCCGGACAGGCCCGGCTGGACGCGTTCGGCGGCGCCTTCGCGAAGGCGCTGGCGGGCTGCGACAAGGTGGTGCTGACGGACAGCCCCCAGGGCGTCAGCGCGGGGGCGCTGGAGACGCTGGCCGCCCGCATCAACGAGACGGGCGGCCGCGCGTGGCATGTGGTGCCGAACCGGGACCAGGCCATGGTGTCCGCGGCCGATGAGGCGCGGTCGGGTGACGTGGTCGTCCTGATGGGGACCGGTGACATCGTCGAGCAGGGGCCGCTGCTGCGGGCCGCGCTCGACGAGCTGGCCCCCGCAGCAGCCTAGACGCCCGAGGTGTTCGGTTGCAGCAGAGCGTCGGCGAGCTGCTGCAACTGGACTCCCCGGCTGGCCTTGACCAGGACGACGTCGCCGGAGCGGAGGGTGTTGCGCAGCAGGTCCAGGGCGGTGTCCTGGTCGGGCAGGTGGACGGCCTTCCCACCGATGCCGCGCACGCCGTCGTGCATCCATCCGGCCTCGTCCCCTCCCACCAGGATGATCTGGTCCAGGTCTCGTTCGGCGGCGTGGCGGCCGATCTCCTCGTGCGCGGTGCGGGCGTCGTCGCCGAGTTCGTTCATCCGGCCCAGGACGGCGATGGAGCGTTGGTCGCGTCCGCCGGTCATGGAGGCGAGCGCGTTCAGGGAGTGGCGCATCGAGTGGGGGTTGGCGTTGTAGGTGTCGTTGACGATCGTGACGCCGTCAGCCCGGGTGGTCGTCTCCATCCGCCACCGGGAACGCGGAAGGGCCTCGGACAGGCGTGCGGCGCTCTCTTGCACGCTGAGTCCGGCTTCGCGGGCGACGGCGGCGGCGGCCAGGCTGTTGGGAACCTGCACGTCGCCGACGAACTGGAGCTGGACGCGGGCGCTGCCCTCGGGAGTGGCGAGGGTGTAGGAGGCCCGGCCCTGCCCGTCGATGGTCACATCGACGGCGCGGACAGTGGCCTCCTCGCTCAGCCCGTACGTGACGACCCTGCCCCGGGCGCGCAGGCGGATGGCTTCGACGAAGTCGTCGTCGGCGTTCAGGACGGCGAGCCCGTCCGGCTGGAGTGCTTCGACGATCTCGCCCTTGGCCTGGGCGATGTTCTCCCGGCCGCCGAACTCTCCGACGTGCGCGGTACCGACGTTGGTGATGACGCTGATGTCCGGCGGGGCGATGTGGGTGAGGTCCCTGATGTCGCCGATGTGGCGGGCCCCCATCTCCAGAACAAGGTAGTCGGTGTTCTTGTCGCCCATGGTGATGGTCAGCGGCAGACCGATCTCGTTGTTGAAGGACTGCGGGGTGGAGACCACGGTGCCGGGCAGCACCTGAGCGATGAAGTCCTTGGTGCTCGTCTTGCCGGCCGAGCCGGTGATGGCCACCACCTTGGCGGTGGCCAGGGGGTCGTGGAGGAGGGCGCGGCCGAGGCGTCCGAACGCGGTCAGGACGTCGTCGACGACGATCGCGGGGAAGCCGACGGGCCGGGTGACGAGGGCCGCGACAGCACCGTTGGCGATGGCGGCGTCGACGTAGTCGTGGCCATCGGTGTGCTCGCCCTTCAGCGCGATGAACAAGGCTCCGGGGACGGCCTCGCGGGAGTCGAACTGGGCGGGCTGAGTGACCTGGGCCGCGCGGTCGAGGACGTCGGCGAGCCGGCCGCCGACGACGGCAGCGATGCTGGTCAAGGACATGGGATGCAACGTGATTCTCCCTGCTCAGGTGATGGATTGGGACGCTACCGGGCGGACCGCCGAGGTCCGGGCAGCCGGAGGTCGGACGGTGCGGCGCAGATCGAGAGAAACACCGCGTCCGGCGAAGAAGTCGCCGAAGCGGTCCAGGGACATGACCGGGGCCAGGGCCTGGGGGGTGTGTCCGCTCGGGTTGCGGAAGACGACCTGTCCCTCCGTGTGGCCGATGGCCAGGACGAGGTGGCCTCCGCGCCGCTCGGGGTCGTGTTCGGGCCGGCGGATCTCCTTGGAGACGGAGGCCATCACCATGTACCCCTCGTCCAGGAGCGCGGCGAGGCCGCCGAGATCCAGCTCGGGATGCACGGTAGCCGGGAGGCGGTACGTGTCCTCCACAAACTCGACGAACGGCCGGTAGATCAGCCCCTTGACCGTCCCGTCGTCCTGCCGGACGTAGGCGCCGAAGTGACGGGCCCCGGCAAGGAGTTCGAAAAGACCGGGGGCGCAGCCGTCGCGGTGCAGGAGCGCCATGCGCAGGCAGGCCATGCCGCACATGTGCCGGCACCATCGGCCGTAGATGTTCTGGGACGGTGCTCCGGTGCTCTGCCAGGCGGGATCGTGGGCCGGGTCGTGCCCGTCGTAGGCGATGGGGCCGATCAGGTCGGCGCTGGCGTACTGGGTGACGGGCTCCACCGGGTCGTGGACGAGGCCGGGGGCAGGTGTTTCAGTGCAGCACGGCGGCGGCATGGGGCAGGGTCTCCCATCGGGTCAGGGCAGTGTCTACCTGGGTTTTGTAGGTGTTCCAGTCGACGTTGCCGCCGGAAACGACAACGCCGATCGGACCGTCGGGCACACGGTCGACGGCGTGCAGCAGACCGGCGAAGGCGACGGCCCCGGAGGGCTCGACAACGAGGCGGAAGAGGCGCCACAGGTGCGCCATGGCCTCAGATATCGCCTCCTCGGGGACGGTGACGACACCGGCAAGGAGTCGCTGGTTGATGTGGAAAGGGATGCGGGCGGGCTCGGTGTGGCCGAGACCGTCGGCGATCGTGCGCGGCGGCGCGATGGAGATCCGGCGGCCCGCGCTCAGGGAGCGTCGTGTGTCATCGGCGGCGGCCGGTTCGACTCCGAAGACACGAAGACCCGGGTTGTGGGCGCTCGCCGCGAGCGCGGTACCGGCCGCGAGCCCGCCCCCGCCCACCGGTACAACGAGCGCGGTCAGGTCGGGGAGTTCCTGGAGCATCTCCCAGCCGACGGTGCCGGCCCCGGCGATGACGTGTTCGTCGTTCGCGGACGGCACGATCGTCAGACCGCCGCGGGCGGCGATCTCGTGGACCAGCGCGTCACGGCGCCCGGAAAGCCGCCCGTAGGGGACGATGCGCGCGCCGAGGGCCTCGATCGACTGCCGTTTCACACGGGGCAGATCCTCCGGGACGACGACGGTGACCGGCACCTCAAGCCGGCGGGCGGCCAGCGCCAGAGCGGCGGCGTGATTGCCGGAGGAGGCACCCACCACGCCCCTCCGACGGGCCTCTACGTCCAGGAGCGCCAGGGCGTTGTATGCGCCGCGCAGCTTGAAACTGCCGGTGAGTTGCTGGTTTTCCGCCTTGACCCACACGGTGCGGCCGAGCAGCTCGTTGAGGACGGCCGAGGTGAGCACGGGCGTGCGGACGGCGATGCCGCGCAGGTTCTCCACGGCACCCAGGATCTGATGGATCGACATCGTCACGACGCTCTCCCGGTCCTCACGGACGCGTACGGCGGTCGATGTCCGCCCCGCGCAGGATGTGGGTCAGCAGCAGCTCGTAGGAGATCCCGCCGACGGTTGCCATCCGGGCCAGATTCCCGCCCTTTGACAGGCCCGGCAGTGTGTTGACCTCCAGCCACCAGGCGCTGCCGTCGTCGCCGACGACGAAGTCGTGGCGCGAGTACGAGTGGCAGCCCAGACTGCGGTGAGCGGTCACCGCCTGGTGCTCCAGGTCGGCGAGCGTGATGGGGCTGACCCGGGCCGGCCAGTGGTAGTCGCACGCGGCCGTACCGCGCTTCGCGGCGTAGGAGTAGACGCCGTTCGGCGTCCGGGCCTCCAGCACAGGCAGCACGTGCACAGCACCGCGCGCATCCTCCAGGACACCGACGCTCACCGAGCGCCCCTGATGGAAGACCTCGGCCATCATCTCCCCGTCGGCGACGTCCAGTTGCTCCAGGGCGAGGCTGAGACGCTCGACGGTGGTGGCGACCTGCACGCCGATCGAGCCGCCCTCACTGACCGGCTTGATCATCACCGGGAGGCCTCCCAGTAAATGGCTGACGCGCACGGCCTCGTCATCGGCGGCGGCCGTCGGGTCGATCCGGATTCCGCGGGGAACACAGACACCAGCGGCTGACGCCAGCGTCTTCGCGTGGAGCTTGTTCATGCCGATCGCGGAGGCCAGCACCCCCGATCCGGTGTAGGGAACGGACAGTGTTTCCAGCAGGCCTTGGAGACGTCCGTCTTCCGCACCACGGCCTGCGATGGCGAGGAACGCCTTCGCTGCATCACCAAGACCGTTGACCAGACCCCAGCCGGAGTCGACGAGGTCGATGACGTGCGCTTTGACTCCCATATCGGTCAGCGCATCGGCGACCGTTTTACCGGACAGCAGGGCGCGGTCTCGCTCGCGAGACCAGCCTCCGGTGATGACCGCGACGGGCATCCCGATCTCGTCGGCGTCAAGGGGGGTGATGTCCATGGTGGTCTCCGTCTTGTCCCTCGGTGAAAGTGCAAAGTGCCGGCGCGGAGATCTGAACGGCCCTGCCCGCGGCGACGGGGTGGGGCCGTGTTCCCGCCGCGCCGGACGTTTTAGGCGACGGTCGGGTCGGTGGGGCGGCGCTGTCCGCCACGCTTGCGCATGGTCACCTTGGCTTCCACGAGGGTGGTGTGGACGACTCCGTACGAGCGGGTCGTGCGCCAGGCGATGTCGCGGATCGAGCCGCCCCTGTAATACGCACGTGTCACGCACTTCGTGAACAGGGCAGCGGCGTCACCCTCAAGGCGTGTGCGGCGCGCGTAAGGGAGGGGCAACGGCTTCAGCTCCTGCACCCACGCGGGCTCTGCCTGTTCGGGGCTCGTGTCCGCTTCCGCGCGGGGGGCTGTGCCTCGCTCCGGGCCGATGAGCTCTTCAGCTCTCAAGATCTTCCTCACAGGTGTCGGTTGGGCCCTTCGCTCCCCGGGTCACCGTCCTGCCCAGGGAGCGAAGGGTGTTCATGAGTGAGCCCCGTCGCCGAGCGGGGAGTCAGGACACCGCTCGGCGACGAAGTATCGAGGCCGTGCACGGCATCGCGGGTTTCATCGGGCTGCCGTGCACGAGAGCGTTCAGGCGGCCGGTGATCTCGACCGGTCCTGCGCGGGCGGGACACCCGGGTCGGATGCAGCCGCCTCGGCAGAAGGCGGCTCCCGGTCAGAGAGCTCGGCGGCGGTCGTCACGCGGTGGTCTATCCATTGCACGAGGGCCGTCACGGGTATCGCGAGCAGGAGCCCGTAGATGACGGGAAGCAGCTGGGCGTGAGCGGCGCAGAGATCGAACGCGGCGTGGCCGGCCATGAGAGGGAGGAGGCGCCGGTAGCGCCGGAACAGCCAGACGCGGCCGATCGTGTAGAGGACCATGGCGAGGGCGGGGAGCCCGAAGTAGGCGTGCAGCATCACCTCGATCACGCAGACCAGGGTGTAGACCTCCCAGGCAGGTCTGCGGATGGCGGTGAGCAGGGCTGTGGTGGCTGCCACGACCACGACGTCCTCCACGGCCACGGTGGAGGCCACGGAGGGCAGGATGAGCAGGGGAGCGGTGTCGAAGCCGAGCGTGCTGAGCTGGCTGCCCTGCATGACGGGCACGTTGCCGATGTCGACCCAGCGCAGGAGCGCCACCAGCAAGGCGGTGAGCCCTCCTCCGGTAAGACAGGCGAGGACGGTCATCTTCATGAGCTGCCAGTCCCGCAGTCGTGCGGCTGCCGTGGCCGGGAACCTGGTGAGCGGAGACACTCCCTGTGCCTGGCAGACCTCCAGCGCCAGCCAGGCGACCGTGCAACAGAACACGATGAGGGCCGCCTGCCGCTGGGGGACATGAAGGAAGGCCGCGTACATGGACACGACACCGCACACGACCGCCACGCCCCGCTGCATGAGGCGGCTGCGTGGTGATACCCGGCTCAGGGGGGTGCGGCCTATCACCCGCCACGACAGCCAGAAGAACACGACCATGCCGAGCACGAACTGACACTGCGGCACCCACCGCAGATCGTGCGCCGTCCACCGCACGCCGTACATCTCCGTAACGTTGATGACCCCCAGGACGAAGGGCCGGAAGCAGATGATGACCAGCAGTCCGATCACCTGCCCGTATACCTGGGCGGACGACGAGCTGGTGGACGGAGAATGAGCCCCGTCGCGAGGGAGACGGCCAGGAGCGAAGAGGTAGTCCGCAGCCGCTGTGCGCAGCCTCTTGCCGGGCCCGGAGGACGCCTTCATGCCGCTCCTCGCGTTGTGAAGGCGGCGAAACCGTCGGCGTCGTACACAGTCAGCGATGCCCACGGAGCTGTGCCGGAGCGGAACCGCGCGGTCTGCTGGGTCAGCTCGAACAGCAGGTCCAGCACGCGGCGGTCGGTCATTTCCTTCACCGTCGGCGCCACCCGGTGAACAGCCTGCGCGGTCTGCTCGGCCAAGTCCGGATGTCGTTGGATTTCGTCAAGCACGGTGAAGCGGTTGTGGGTCACTGATGGTCCTGTCCAGAAGTGATCGGTTGTGTCAGGTCGGCTTGTTTGGCCCTTCGCTCCCCGACCGCCGTCACGGCGCGGGGAGCGAAGGGTGCTGGTGTCCTGTCGGCGAGCGGGGAACCCCAATTCCCCGCTCGCCGACAGGGGCCCGCGCACGGCGATGCGACTGTCGCGGGGGTGCCGTGCGCGGGAGTTGTGTCATGCCACGGCCTGGACCGGTGGGACGGGCTGGTGTTCGCGCCGTCGGCCTCGTCGAGGGCTCGGAGGCGTGCCCGGATCAGCCCGTCGTGGAACACGCCCTCCGCCAGTTGGCGCCGGCGCTACAGGGGATGCCCGGCGAGCACCTCTACGTCGCCGCCAGAGAGCGCCCGCAGCGCCGCGTGCGTACGCGCCGCTGTGAACGGTGTCAGGTGCTCATCCAACTCGTCCGGGAGCATCCAGCGTGCGCCCTTGGCGCTGCCGCCGAACGCGAATTCCGTGTCCTCGTCGATGACCCCGCAGTCGAAGAGGAGGTTGATCCCTTCCTTCGACTGGTGCGTCTTGTGCTGCTGGTTGTACATGTGGTGCACGGCCAGTAAGCGGCCCGGCTCCGGGGTGAGGCCGAGCTTCGCGCGGACGTTGCGTACCAGGCCGTCGAGGATCGGTTCGTTCTCCTCCACGCAGCCGCCCGGGTGGAACCAGGGTCGACGCTCCTCGCCCCTGAGGGTGTCCTGCGCTTTCTCGGTCATCAGGACCGCACCGCCGGGGTTGCGGATGATGCCTAGCACCCCGAGGCGGCGCGGGGGCGGGTCAGCGAAGTGGTCACGTTCGGTCTGCATGGTGCTCCTTCTTCTTTGGCGAGGCGGATCTTCAGCTCGCGGCTGGACGGCAGGGAACGGAGTGGGGGTCAGGCACCGAGGTACCCCTGTTCGATGCGGCGGACCCAGGCGTCGGGATCGGCGGTCTCTTCCTCAGTGGGCAGGAAGACCGGGTCCTTCCAGATCTGGTTGACCAGGTCGGTGCCCCCTGCGGCGACGGCGCGCTCGATGAGGAGGGAGCCCTGTTCGTACGCTGCGCGGCTGGGCCCGAGGCGCTGGATACCAGGGATTGCCATGTGGGCGCGGTAGCGCCAGGACTTCGGGGAGTGCCGGGCGTCGGCCGGGGAGCCGAACAGGCGGGCGGTGACTTGGTGGTCGGCCCAGTTGGCGTGTCCCTCGATGACGGTCGAGGCGCCGCGCCCGTTGATCCCCCGCTTCTGCGGGAAGTAGGTGGTCCACACCGCGCCGCTTTGCCCGTCGGCCTGTATCTGGTGGACGAGTTCGTGGGCGACGAGTTGGTGGAGGGCCGGTTCGTCGACCAGCAGCCCGCCGTGGTGGAGGGCGCGGGGAGCAATGATCGTCTCGCGGGAGCCGTCGTCCGTTTCCAGGGTGCTGCCGAGTACGAGGGGCCAGACCAGGGCAGGCACGAAGCTGGTGATCCTCAACACGACTCGAATGGCGTCGATGTCCTGCGGGGTCAGCTTCAGATCGGCGATGTCACGCGCCAGGATGCGGTGTCGGCTCCTGTGGGTCTCCGCCCGCCATGCCTTGGGAGTGAGCAGGCGGAAGCGGACCTCCTGGGGGAAGGGGAGGTTGGTTGTCTCCTCCACCGTCGGCGCAACCCGGTGGAGTATTCGGTCGATCTGCTCGGCCAGGTCCGGATGGCGCCGGGTTTCGTCAAGCACGGTGAAGCGGGTCTGGGTCACTGAAGTCCTGTCCGGAAAGAATCGGCCTGGTCATTGGTCTTGCGAGGCATGAGGTGCTTGATCTCTGGTGGGACGTCCGGCCCTGTACCGCAGAACCTGACGCACGACGTGCACAGGGCCGGAAGGTTTCCCTTCGTTCCTCGGGCCGCCGACAGCCCGGGGAACGAAGGGAGTTACCCCCGTCGCCGAGCGGGGAGTGAGGTTGTCCCGACGACGGGGGCGGGGCCCGTGCACGGCGGTACGGATTTCACGGGGGTGCCGTGCGCGGGGGTCTTCAGACGGCTGTCGGGTCGGGATCGACGTGCCGCAGGTGGTCGGCGAAGCGCACGGACCACGGGATGCGCTCCGGCTCGTCCTCGGGGGCGGGTCTGGGTCTGTGTTCTCGCAGGGCGGTCTGGGCCAGGCGCAGGCGTTGGACTTCGCCGGTGCCGGCGGGCGCGTAGGTGGTCTGCATGTCACGGAAGACCCGGGAGACCTCGCCGGAGGTGTCCAGGCCGTTCGCGCCGTGCAGTTCCATCGCGTCCCGGCCGGTGTCGACGGCCGCTTCGTGGCCGAAGGTCTTGGCGGTGATGAGCTGGTCGTCGCAGTCCGTGCCGTGGTCGAGCATGTCGACGGCGTGGTAGGTGAGGACCCGGGCCGTGTGCAGGCGAGCCGCCATCGCGCCGAGACGGTCGCGTACGACACCGACGTCGGAAAGGGTTCCCTGGTAGCGGGGCCGGTTGTCGACGTACTGGGTGGTGAGGTCGAGGGCCGCTTCGTGCAGGCCGAGGGAAACAGCCGTGAGGTTGGGGCGTCCGTAGAGGATGCTGCTGGACTGGGCGACGGCCAGGCCCTGGCCGACCTCGCCCAGAACGTTCTCCGGGGGGAGACGTACGCGGTCGAATCCGATCCCGCCGAAGCCGAAGCCGCGCAGGCCGAACGCGCCGACATACCGGGCGGCGGAGACTCCCCTCCGCTCGCCGGAGACGAGGAAGGCCGTCAGTGCCTCGGAGGTGCGGGTCCCGGGCGGTGCGGTACGGGCGACCACGACATGGAGATCGGCGATCTGGCTGTTGCCTATGTGTGCCTTCGTGCCGGTGAGGATCCATGCTTTGCCGTCCCACTCGGCTGCGGTGGTCATGCCACCGATGTGGCCGCCCTGGTCCGGTTCGGTGACCGCGATCGACAGCAGCACGCTGCCGTCGGCGACGCCCGGGAGGAGGTCCGCGCGCTGTCGTTCGGTGCCGAAGTGGAGCAGGGCGGCGACGGGGATCAGGCTGGCCTGGAGGATCGCCGCGGCGGCGGCGGATACCAGGGCGAGGCGGTGGATGAGGATGGTCTTGGCCACATGGCCGGCCTGCATCCCGCCGTACGCCTTGGGGATGGTGACGCCGAACCAGCCGCGGGCGGCCAGGAGCCGGGCCACCTTCCGGTCGACATAGCGGGCGGTTTCCATGTGGGTCACCCGGGGGCGGATCTCCTCGTCGGCGAAGGCGTCGACGTCCTCCCACAGTGCCTGGTGGCGGGGGGTGAGGAACGTGTCGAGTACGCGGGGTGTGCTGGATGCGGACATGGGCGTCCCTCTCCCTGATCGGCTCACATGACGGCTGGGGCCGGTTGCGCGCGGGGGTGCGCGGGCAGTTGCTACGTCAGGGGGCAGGTGTGGTGATCCGGAGCGTGTCGGCGGCCGTGCGGGCGGTTTCCTTGACGATGGCCAGGAGCCGTCTCGCGTCGTGGAGGGTGCGCGGTTCGGGGTCGATGATGCAGACCGTGAGCAGGACGAGGCCGGTGTGGGCGTCGATGACGGGGCTGCCGAAGTAGCTCTGGATGCCGATGGCGTCGACGACGTGGTTGCTGGCGAACCGCGGGGAGGCGGCCACGTTCGGCAGGGGCAGGGACAGCGTGCGGCGGACGACCTCGGGGCAGTATCCGTGGCTGCGGCTCATGGTGCGGCCGACGATGGGATAGCCGGCGTCGCGGGGCGGGTTGCGCAGTCCGAGGAACGTCTGCTCCTGGCCGAACGCGTTCACCATGGCATAGAGGAAGTCGGCACGCGCGCCCATGTCGTTGGCGATGTCGTCGAGTACCTCGACGCCCTCCATACGGATGCCCAGCTGCTCGAACCTGGTCAGGCGGGTGGCCATCTCGGCGGCTTCGGTTTCCGGGTCATCGGTGAAGGTCTCGATCCGGTGATGCACGGTGCGGTGCGCCGGGACGTGCAGAGCAGGGCTCGGTTGGCTGGGGGTGGAGGTCATCACGCGTCCAGGAGGGCTGAGTTGTCGGAGGCCAGGGTCACTACGTGCCTGATCAGGGCAAGCAGGACGCTGGCCACGGAGTCGGGATTGCGGGCGTCGCAGAACATGGCGGGGAAGGCGGCGGGTACGTCGAAGGCGTCGCGGATCTCGGCGAGGGTGCGCGGGACGGCCCCGGGGAAGCGGTTGACGGCGATGACGAAGGGCAGGCCGAGCTGTTCGAAGAAGTCGGCTGCCGGGTAGCTGCTCTCAAGCCTGCGGGTGTCGGCCAGGACCACGGCGCCGAAGGCGCCCTGGGACAGGTCGTGCCACAGACTCCAGAACCGCGGTTGTCCCGGCGTACCGAAGAGGTACAGCTCCAGGTCGTCCCAGCCGACACGGCCGAAGTCGAAGGCGACCGTCGTGGTCGTCTTGGCCTCGATACCGTCCAGGCTGTCGGTGGCCGCGCTGTGCGTGGTGAGGACTTCTTCGGTGCGCAGCGGCTTGATGTCGCTGATGGCGCCGATCGCGGTGGTCTTGCCGACGCCGAATCCTCCGGCGACGACCAGTTTCAGGGCCGTCCGCCCAGCAAGCTGCGGGAACTGCGTCATGGAGCTCACCCGGCCTTCGCTACCGCGTCGGGGAACTTGGTCCTGAGGAAGGCGCTGAGGGATTCCAGGAGCTGAATGTCGGAGCGGTCGCCCGGCGTCTGCGGGACGGGCACCATCAGGGCGCCCGCGTCGATCAGGTCGGAGACGAGAATCTTCACCGCGGTGACGTGCAGACCGGTGATGCCGGCCACTTCCGCGAGGGGACACTGCCGTTGACGGCACAGCGCGATGATCTTTGCGCTTTCCGCCGAGAGTCCGGGGGCGGGCCGACGGCGGCCGGGTCCGAGCACGGTCTGAAGGTTCAGGTGGTGACGGGGACGGGTGCGGCCGTCGGTCAGCGTGAAGAGCCGGACGATGCTCGCCGTGTCGTCTCCGGCCCCGCTTAAGGGCTCCTGACGTGGCCGGGAGGTCATGCGGCACCATCACCATCGGCATCGCGGTCACGGACGAGAGTGGTCATGAAGGGCGCGAACCGTGACACCAGCCGCCCGATCGCGAATGCGACGGCGCCGATGTTCGCGTCCGTGGCGACCAGCACGACCAGCACGGTGGCGACGGTGTTCCCGCTCTGGTTGAACGTGCTGCCGACGCCGGCGTTGGTGACGAGGAACATGACGTCGTCCCGCTCGACCAGGATCTGCTGCGCCGGCACCTGCTTGCCCTTGGGGCCGGTGACTCCCTTGGCCAGCCCCGCCATTCCCGAGAACGTGGCGGCCAGTTCGTCGGCCCAGTCGGGGTCCATGTGAGAGGAGAACACCTGCTTCAAGCCGTCGCGTGAGCCGAGCAAGGCGTGGCCGACACCGGCCGTGCTCGCCACGAAGTCGTCGAGCAGGCGCGTCATCTGCCCCTTGACCGCATCAGGGGAAGGCACGGAGGCCACTACACCATTCGTGTCGTTGGTCATGGTCGATTCGCTCCATGCGAAGTAGCGGGGAGGTACGGGGTCAGAACTGACTGATGGGGGGCGTAGAGGGAGCGGGTTCGGCGCTCAGCCCGGCGTGCAGGCCCGCTCGCCAGTCGCCCACGGCATGGGGATTCGCGGCCTGGGTCGGCACCTCTGCCTCGGTAGCGGTGCCGTCAACGGGCCTGTGTATACGCCTGCGCTTCGGCAGCGGGGCTGTGGCGCCCGGGTTCGCGGGGGAATTGCCCGGCGCCGGACGGACGAGCTGCTGTACGGCGACGCCCGCTTGCACGGGCTGCGAAGGGGCAACCGGCTCCGGCGTAGCCGAGATCGTGGCGGTGGCGACAGCGGGGGTGACCGGGACGAGGTACCGGGAGGGGACCACGACGTGGGCGGTGGTCCCCCCCATCGGGTTCATCGTCAGCCACACCCTCAGGCCGTACTTCTCAGCGATCTTCGCGCTGGTGATCAGACCGAGGCGGCCGGCCCGGACCTGGCCCGCGACATCGGTCTGCTCGGGGTGCTCCAGGAGACGGTTCAGCATGTCCCGCTGCTCAGGCTCCATCAGCAAGGTCGCCTTGTCCTCGACCTCGATCAGCAGACCGTGCGCCACCTGCTGTGTGCGGACGACGACATGGGTGGCCGGATCGGAGTGCTCCAGGCCGTTGTCGATCAGTTCGGCGAGCAGATGGGCCACGTCGGGATGGACGTGCGCCGGCAGCGCGAACGCGTCACCGACGTCGCTGGCCACGATCTGGACGCGCGGATACCTGACCACCTCGGACTTCGTGCCGCGCAGCACCGTGTCGATCTTGACGGGAGTGCGCGTCTCGCGAAGGTACTGACTGCCCAGGACGACGGAGACGCTCTCCACCATGCGGCGCAGCCGCATCGCGAGATGGTCGATCTTGAAGCTCCAGTCGAGGAGATCCGGATCCTCGGTCGCGTTCTGCAGGCTGCTCAGGTGCTCCAGCATCTCGCCTATCAGGCTGTGCTGGCGCCGGGTCAGAGTCCGGTGCATCTCCACCAGCACCGCCGCCTGAGACTCGTCATGCACTCGAATCAAGGAGCCCGCACCCTGCGTTTTCAGGGTCCCGATCAGCTCGATGACCTTGTCAAGCATGTCGCCGCCCGCCGACTGCGGGTCCTCCGGAAGCGGGGGCCGGGCACCCCGGCAGAGCTGATCCGCCGTCCAGACCATGGTCTGCTCAGCTGCATGTGCGGCCTCCGCGACCCGTTGCAGCTCGGCGTCGCGATGGCCCTGGAGAGAGGCCGCCACCGCCTGTACCCGGATGACACCGACGAGCACTGCGACGAGCACGCCGCCGCCGAGGGCTATCGCGAGCTGGGTGAAAGTGAACGGGAACCCCCACGCGGCGAGCACGGACACGCTCCACACGCCGACGACGCACACCAGAGGCGCGACCAGCACACCACCGACCTCATCGAGGAGGTAGCGATCCACACGAGGGCGACGACCGCGTCTGCGGTGACGGGTGACCGTGCGGGCGGAGGGCACGCGGTCAGGCATGAGGGTTCCTCAATGATGCGTTCCGGCAAAGGGCAAGAAGAAAAGGGACAAGCGGACAGCTCGCTCCTCCTCAGAAGGGGAGAGAGCACCAGGTCGTCGTGCCGTCGAGGCTGACGCCCCAGTCGTCGGCGATAGAGGCAACGAGGAACAGACCACGGCCATCCTCATCGTCGAGAGCGGCATCGCCCAGCACGGGACGCTTGTGAGAGCCATCCCTCACCTCGACCAGGAGGTGACTGGCGGTGAGGTACAGGCGTACCCCGACGTCACCGCCACCGTGCTTCAACGCGTTCGTGACCAGTTCGGTAGCAAGAAGCTCGGCGGACTCAACGAGGTCGGGCAGACGCCAGTACCTCAGCCCAGCCCGGATGATGAGGCGTACCCGAGATGGCACAACTCTGTCTGCTGGTGCGATGACGCCGGCCGAGGAGCCACTTCCGCAGGCGAAGGACATATCAAATCCGGTGTACACGCGAAGGTGAGGGGGGCTTACGGGGTCCGTCCGCACAGTGGTCGCAGTCGGTGTCATGCCGAACCCTTCATATGTCCGGAGGCACTCGTCACCACTCGCTCGATGTGGCAAGCCACTACGGAGGGCATCAACCGTTTCGTATCCGGCACCTTCACGAGGAAGACTGCGGTGCGCTGCTTCTCCGACTTCATGGGAGGGGGGCTCCTTGGTTCGGCGTCGGGCACGACGCAGGTGCGGACCTGCGATTCCGAATCCGTCATCGCTAGGGCCGAGAACACGGGCATCGGGATTCAACTTTGAGGTGCCGCCATCCGTGTCCTCGGGCACGTCGGATGCGGTACCCCTACCGTTCCAATCAAGGCAGTTGGCGTCACGGGCGCCCGTGACCAACTTTTCTGGACACGCACCGCTAGGGCGACCAGGGACAATGCCGCTTTCTGGACGACCAGTTGGGCTGTCTCTACCCGATGTTCCAGGTCACGCCCACCAAATCGAGCGACGCCGCAGCTACCGTTAGTCCACGACACCGCATAGGGAGCACGTCCATGAACTCCCCTTCGAAGCCCGGCTCCAAGGCAGACCGAGAGGCCCTCCGGCAAAGCATGGTTGCCGTCGGATGCCCTCTCACGGATATCGCTATCGAGATGCGCAGCCGTTTCAGGATGCGCCCCAGAGAAGCGTGGCGGCATTCCCACGGCTGGACGCTTCAAGAGGCGGCAGATCGAATCACTCAGGCAAGTATCGGACGCCCTGGTGAATCCGTCGCCGCTGACGCATCCCTCGTGGGCAAGTGGGAGAAGTGGCCGGGCCCTTCCTCGCGTCGTCCTAGTCTCCCGGTCTTGTTCGCCATGGCAGAAGCCTTCTCGTGCCGCGTGGCAGACTTGCTGGACTTGGAGGACCGACGCGCGCTCCCCCAGGGGGACTTGCATCTGCTCGCCCGTCGTCCAGCAACCGTCGAGACACCGGCCCTGTCGCCGCCAGTCCTTCCCCCACCTACACCGGCCGGGACTGACCTCGTCCGTCTCGCCGCCGACGAGTCCGCTACCTGGGCACAATGGGCGGAGGCCACAAACGTCGGCGACATCGCCCTTGAGCAACTGATGGCCGAAGCACGGGCGCTCGCCTCGGACTACCTCACCTCCGAGCCCATCGCACTCTTCGTCCGGACCCGAGCACTACGCGACCGCGTCTTCGCTCTCCTCGAAGGCCACCAGTACCCCCGTCAGTCGACCGACCTGTACGTCGCGGCCGGTTACCTGTGCGGGCTCCTGGCGTGGATGTCCTCTGACTTGGGGCAGTTGCGCAATGCAGACACCCAAGGCCGGACAGCGTGGCTGTGCGCTGAGCTCGCAGGGCACAACGACCTACGTGCGTGGGTGCTTTCAACACGCTCGAAGGTGGCCTTCTGGGACGGACGCCTACGGGAAGCGATCAAATTCGCCCGTCACGGCGCCACCTACCGCACCACTGGCTCAGTGGCAGTACTCCTCGCCTGTCAGGAAGCCGATGCCTGGTCCGAACTGGGCGCCCAGGAAGAGGCATTGGCGGCGCTTGCCCTTGCCGAACACGCGCGCGCCGCTGTAAGCGGCGGAGACGAGATCGGGGGCATCTTCGCCTGCCAGCCCGCACGGCAAGAGAACTATGCCGCCGCCGTCCAGCTGCGTATCGGACGCCCGGCCGATGCCTTGAGATCAGCGGACAACGCTCTCGCACTCCTGGCTGTACAGCCCGTCAGGGCGTACGGCACCGAAGCGCAGATTCACATCAGCCAAGCCGCGGCCCACCTCACCAACGGCGAAGCAGACGGCGCCCTCGAAGCCCTCGCACCCGTCCTCGCACTTCCGCCGGACCACCGCCTGGAGCCCGTCACCCGCCGCCTCAACGAACTATGCCTGAGTATCGGGCGCCCCTCCTCCAGCGGCACCGCGACGGTCGGGCTGCGTCAAGCTGTCGAAGAGTTCTGCGTGGACTCCGCGCCACGGCATCTGGCCCTCTCGCCAGGAGAAGGCTCTACCTGATTTGATTTCAGACATGACGACTCAACCTGAGACCATGCGGAACCACTGGTGGTGGCGGCCCAACTGGAGCGTGGGCCGCCGTTTCTATACCTGGCACCTGACATTCGAAGGCCAGGACGATGTGCACCGCATCGCCGCCGAGTACCGTTCCGCACTCGCGCCTCTCGGAGAGACTGTCACCGCCATCCCCGACCAATGGCTACACCTGACCATGCAGGGCATCGGCTTCGTCGGCGAGACCAAGGAGCAGGATGTCCACAGCATCGTGGATGCAGCCCACACCCGTCTGAGCGCCGTTCCGGCTTTCGACGTTCAGATCGGGCCAGCGGTACTGGACCCCGAGGCGGTGCTCCTGCATGTCCACCCCGACGGCCCTGTCCGAGCAGTCAGAAACGCCATCCGGAAGGCAATCGGAGACGTTCTCGGTGAAGTCCCCGAGAAGGCTGAGGGCTTCACTCCGCACGTCTCCGTGGCCTACAGCGCCGGAGACGGTCCCGGTGAGCCGGTCGCGCGGATTCTCGCCGACCTCAACCTCACGCCGGCGCATGCTCGCATACCCACCGCAGAGCTCATCGTGATCCACCGGGACAATCAAATGTACGAGTGGGAACCCTTTGCGAAGGTACCTCTGGGCTGAAGTTCCGCTGCCGAGCGGGGCCTTGCAGCCAGCGCCAGCTCTATGAGTTCCTAACACGATCTTACTGAATGCGCCTGGTCGGGCGTGACTGGTGGGGCGATTCGGCCGTTCGTGAAGATGTGAGTACTCGGCCTTGGATCGTGGATGACGAATTGTGGACGTTGATCGAGCCGTTACTGCCGCCCTGGCCGAAGAAGTCGATCGGCCACTCGACGCCGCGCGCAGCGGCTGCCTCTGCGTGCACGACGATCAGCGGTAAGGCGGGCCGATCAGAACCGGTGCTCATAGCCGGATTCCCTTCTGCGCTACCTGAGTTCAACAGAGTAGTTGGCTCCGTCGAACTCCCATCCGTCCGTGCCTTCGCCGATGTCCTCGACGATGACGTCGTCGATGAAGTGGTCCTCGAACTCGTCGTCGGTGAGCTCGCCGGCCAGCCAGAGTTCCTCGATCTCGTCCCAGTTGCCCTGGCTCCCGTCGATCCGCAGGGGCGCGGCGTCGGGTGTTCCGCGTTCGCGCCGGTCGGTGCCGGTGGTGACGTAGCCGCTGATCTCGTACTGGCCCCTCCTGACGTGGTCGGGGATCGGGTCGGCTCGGACGATGGCGACGTTCTCGTAGGCGGTGTGGATGAGGTCGCGGTAGCTGCGGCGGACGTTGTACTCCGGGTCCGATAGCCAGTTGATGAGGGTCTTGACGGCGACGTCGAGGCCGGCGTCCTCCAGAGCCTGGTAGCCGCGGTGGGTTCCGGTGAGCTGGCTGAGCTGGGCGTGCCAGTGCTTGGCGTTGTACGACGACAGCCTGTGGCGGGGGGTGACTTGGGAGCGCAGGAGGTCGCCCAGGGCGGCGCCCAGGGATCCTCCGCGGCCGGTGGGCCCGGCCATCAGTCGTCACCCTCGGGGATCATCTCGCCAGGCTGGATGAACTTGGCCTTGACCTCACCGAAGGCCGTCCCGATCCGGTATGTGTCCGGGGGCGTGCCGGGCGGTGTCCAGAAGACGGCTGCGTCGACGTTGCGCAGGGCGATGAGTTTGTGCCCTTCCTGGACCGCCTTGAAGGCCACGATCCAGTGACGGACGGAGGCCTCGGCGACCATGCTCATACGCCAGTCCGGCCGCCAGAAGGGGGACCTCTGCTCCTTGCGCTTGGGCCACAGCAGACGCAGCGCGATCGACAACCGCGTCTTATATGCCTTGTACGGGGCCCCGCCGGCCTGGACGAGGTCGATACGCGTTTTCCGGGACGCTTCGTAGAACGGCTTGAACAGGGACTCGTTGGCCTTCCCTGTGTAGGAGTCGTGAATGGCCGGCATCGCGGCGATGCGGTCCTCGCGCACCAGCTTCGCCAGCAGCTTCATGTGTGGAGTGGTCACCCACACGCGGCCCTGCTCGTCGGGGCGGTCGATGATCCGCCCGAGCGGGTGCGGCATGTCCGGGCGGTTCCACTCAGGGATGTCGATGAGGTAGATACCAGCAGTGGCCTTGTCGAATGCGGCGAGGGGCCCGGTGTGTAGCAGCTTGTTCGGGGCGACGGTGACGGCCGAGCACGCGGACGGGTAGGACCCGTTGCGGTCGATCAGGCACAGCACACCCTCGCCAAACGAGTCGGGCACATCGAGCCGATCCCGCCGCACCCGCTTCCCGTTCTCCCGGATGAAGGGCACCCGCGTGCTGGTGACGTCGGGGTGGACCCAGCGCGGTTCGCCGTCCATGTGCTCACTGATCAGCGGCCACGGACCGCTCTCCCGGTCCTCGGCGCGGATGACCGGGATCGGGTGCATCTTCGAGCGGCCGACCGCGTCCTTGAGGATCTTTAGCGCGGGGAAGGGCGCGCCTTCCGGCTCGTCTTCCTCGTCCCCTGGCTGAAGTTCCGCTTCTGCCTCAGCGTCGTCCTCGTCGTCCGGGACGTGCCCGCTGTCCGTGGTGGGCCCGCCAGCGGCGGGCTGCCCGGGGGCGCCGTCGGCCACGGCAGCGGTGTAGGCTTTCAGCGCGGCGCAGAGGCGGCGTCCCTCGTCGGTATCCGGCAGTTGCAGTGACGCCGCGGCAACCTCGGCGAGCGACGCTTCGAGCTCGTCAAGGGCTTCCTGGGCACTGTTGGCCAGCGCGGTGCGCAGCGCGGCCAACACGTGTGTGACCGAGGCCGGCAGTCCCTGCCGGGCGCCGGACGTGTACGGCAGTGCTGCGTCGGCCAATTCCCGTTCCACCGCACTGCCCACACTCCCCCGCGCGGGTCCTTCACCGCCCGTACGGACGGCGGGGGCAGTACCAGCGTCGAGGAAACGGGCGTGCAGCAGATCGGGGCTCAGATACGCCGAGCCGATCGCGCCGAAGTCCCGCTCCACGACCGTCACCTGGACTTTGGACGGGTCCCTGGTCGGGGCGAGGGTCAGCAGGACGTCGGCGTCCAGGAGGCCTAGGAGGGGGGGATCGTCGCTGTCCACAATGGCGAGTACCGGCACGTGCAGGGTGCGCGCGAGGGTGGCCAGAACCTGGGAGGCACCCGCAAGACGCGCACCGGAAAGGGGGAGTCGGGCATTGTCGGCGGCCTGGAGCCGGTCCACGACCACGAGGGCCAGGTCCTGGACGTACGGGGCGGTCTCCGCGATCGCCTCGGCGGTCAGATCACTGCCGTCGTCGATCAGCAGCGGCGCATGGACCAACTGCTGGGCGACCTGCTGCTCGTGCTCGGTGAGGCGGCCCTGCTTCAGGCGCGGGTAGTCGCCCCCGGTCTCCGCGGAGATGATCCGGCGCATGATGTCGGCCTGGTTCGGCCCCGACGCCGCGTACAGAACCCGGTGGTTGTCGACGAGCGCGGTCTGCCGCGCGGCGGCCAGCCCCAGCAGGCTTCCACCGACATTCGGGGCGGCCGCCACCAGCGTCAGCCGGCCTGACTGCAGACCGCCTGTCGCCGCATCCAGGCCGGGCAGCCCGAACGTGGTGCTGCCGACAGGGCCAGAGATGAGGGCGGCGCCGATCGCGTCGCCCAGCGTAGCGAGCCTGCGCGGGGCCCTCTCGTGTGCCCGATTGTCTTCGCTGTTCACCGCACCTCCCGCGGGCGCCGCGCCCGTTGCCGCGGCCGGATCGGATGAACGGGCAGGGGAGTCGACGTCGGCCGGCAGCAGCACCGCGACCGGCATGCGGCTGCGCCGGAGCACCTGCGGCTGGCCCTGAGCTGCCAGCGTGATGAGTTCACCGAAGTCCTTCTGGGCCGCGCTGAGCACATGGGAAGGGAACGCGTCGGTCCTCCGGGCTGCCGGAAACCGGTCCAGCGGTGCCAGCAGGACGTGCTCCTCCTTCCTGTGGATCAGCGTCGTAATGCCGTCCTTCTCGGCGCGCTTCACCAGAGCGAAGAGCTCCGTACGGGCTTCGGTCGCGTTCATCACAGTCGCGGCCAATGACTCCTGACTCCGACTCACTCACCCTCCTACGCCTATTGACTAACCCCAAGGTTAGCAGTATTCATACATTTATAGATAAAGAGTCACACTTATTCTCGTGAATCTCACTCATTTGTGAGGGCGTTGGTGCAAGTTGACTGCCGTGAGTACAGCACAGCCGAGGGCTTGGCAGCCTGGCCGCCGCAGACCGAAGGCCGAGACCTCCACAGCCGGGTCCCGGCCTTCCGCTCACATCGCCCGCAGCGATCGCACGCCACCTGGCACGGCCTCAGTTCCGCGACTTCGACTCCTGGTCCGTTTCGGATGCTTCGTTGTACGCGAGGTGCCCGGAGGCCGCCCGCGGGCACTGTCACGTTGTTGAGGGCGTCGGTGTCCAATGGTGTGTCAGAAGCCGTTGTCTTATCCGGATGTGAGTGGTGAGTTTCCGCTGGTCAGCATGGTCGTGGTGTCGTCGGGGGCAGGGATGGGCCGTTCTGTTCGTCCTGGATGACGTGGAGGCGGTCGGTGGTATCGGTGATGGGGTTGCTGGAGGAGCGGGAGGCGGCCGCCCGGGTTCGGGTGGAGGCACTTCAGGCGGAGGCGGACCGGATCGTGGAAGAGCTCGGTGAGGCCCAAGCGGTGTTGGAACGCCGGGTGATCGCGGTCGCGGAGCTGGCCAGGCCGGAGAGGCGTCGTACCCGGAGATGTCCGAGACCGGACACCAGAGACGTCGAGGCACCGCGAGGCGCTGGCCAGCGGTGCCTCGACTTGCGCGGGATGGCATCTCGGCACTTCGTGTCGATCCGCGGCTCGTTGACCTGCGTGCCTACAGAACTTTGAGACTGCCCACAGTTCGTCGGGACCGGACAACCCCGAGCAGCGCGTCCGAGCGCAGGGTGATGCCGAGGCACGAGCGCCACGCCGAGCCGGTTCCGCCGGGTGGCGCCCACGATGGAGGCCGGCTCCCTGGAACCGCAGGAACTGCAGGCCCTGGCCGCCCACCCCATCCGCCGGGCCAGCGGCGAGAACGCCGTTGTGCAGCCGGCCAGGCCGTGCGCACGGATCGGGGCGAGGATGTGGTGCGGCAGGGGCCGGCACCAGCCGCTGAGACCGTCGCGAGATCGACTGGGCCAGGTGAAACGCACGTTCCTCGGGGGTTGATCGGCCGGCATCCCCGATGATGGGACCGCCCGGGACAACGGATCAGGGGAGTACACATGGCGGTGGCCGGCACACAGCAGGAGGAGCGCGTCGCGGGACGGGTATGGACGGTACGCCTGGACCCTCACGGCCGCCCGTCCGTCGGCGCGGTGAAACTCTCCTGCTCCCGCCCGGCCTGCGCCGAGCAGCGCGTCCCTGGCGGCGCCGCCGCGGGGCGCAGCGCCGCGATCGGCCACGTCAATACACACCTGGCCCGCATCCGTGAAGGCGGAGGGCCGCGCGGCGAGGCATGGTGCGCCTGCCGCGCCGCCGACTGCGCGTGGCACACCCCCGACCCCGCTGTCGTACGACGGGACGGGGCGAACCCGACGGCGGGGGCGGCGCGGTGCGGCGGCCCGGTGGTCCTGACGGTGTACGCGGACCGTGCCCGAAGGCTGTGGCGGATCGCGGAGATGTGCGCGCGGTGCGCGGCCGCCACCTCCGACTGCCGTGTCCTGGACACCGCCCCGCCCGCGTCCCGCAACGGCATGGCCGGGACAGGCCAGTTGGGCAGACCGGACAGGGAGCTGGAGCCCGCGTACGGCACGGTGAGCGAGGCCGCGGCGACGGTGTTCTCCAACACGGCCGACGCGCCTTCGGCTGCCGGGCCGCCTGCGCTCCCCCGCTCCCGCACCGGCTCACCGGCTCCGGCGTCCCGGCGGGCGAAGCAGTGGGGGAAGATCGCGCAGCGGACCGTGCCGCACGACCTCGAACCCGACGTCCTGCGCCTGGAGCTCATCGAACTCGGGGACGCGTTCCGCGCCTACCAGCAGCGCCCCGAACCCGACCTCGCCCTGCTGGCCGGGCTCCACGAGCCCAAGGCCCGTGCGTTCGCCCTGTGGGCCGACGTCACGGGTGACGGATCTCTGCGCCACGAGGCGAAGCGCGCCGAGACGGCCGCGCAGACCACCCGCGAGATGCATGCCAACCGTGGCGGCCAGGTGGCCGGAGACACGGTGGGCGGGGACGGGCCGGTGGTGGAACGGCTGCTGACCGGCAACAGGCGTGCACGCCCGCGCCGTGCTGGACCACGCCGCCACCCACGCCCCGCACCCGCAGGCCGAGGTGCGCCTGGCGGTGCTCATGCTCACCCTGCGGGCCGCGCGCGCCGGCACCGGGAACATCACCGGCCAGGACCTCACCGGCTGGCTCCCAGGCGATGCCGAGCCGGTACTCCAGCACCTCGTCGCCGCCGGCTGGCTGCTCCTGCCCGGCACCGTCGCCGACGTGATGGCCTCCCGGTCCGAGGACCCCATCGCCATCACCGTCCCCGGCCTGCTACCCGACCGGCCCCGCCCCTTCGCCTTCGGCAAGACCACCCGCGCGAGGCTCTCCGGCTGGGCCCAGAAAACTGTCGGCGACCGGAAGATCCGCAAGAAGAAGGCAGGCGCTGCCACCCGGCTCCTGGCCCTCTACACCGCCGCCCACGCCCGCTCCGACGGACGCCTCGGACACGCCGAGGACAGCGGGCTCCGCCTCGACCAGGTCTCCGCGTTCTGCGCTCTGCCGCCCGATGATGTCGCCGAGTACGCCGAACTGCTGGTCGCGGCCGGCTGGCTCACCGAAGCCGACACCGCTGGGGGACAGCTGCGCGGACAGCTCACCGAGCGCGTCCTGCCGCTGAGCGGACTGCTGTAGTACGCCCCGTCCGCCCTGCCGGAGGAGGCCCCGCGTACCGCCGCCCCGGGTGCCCGCACCGAGCGCCGGGACCGTCCGGCGCGCGCATTGGATCTGATCGGCCGGTGACCACCGGACGCCCCGCACCGGGGGTACGGCCTGTGCTCGGATCGGATCTGCCGCCGGCGACCGCGCCGATGACCGTGGATGCGCCGGCAAAGCAGTGGCCGACAGGGGCCGAGGAGGTGGAACTCATCCACGGGGTGATCGTCTTCGCCGGCCATTTCGACGAACGGGGCCTCGGCTGGAGAAACGGCCAGGAGAGATCCGGCCGCGTTGCTCAGGTCGTCATGAGGCGGTCGTAGTCCTCGGTCTGCCGGGCCAGGTCGTCTTCGGTGATGCCGGTGAAGGCGCTCATCTGATCGTAGGTCAGCCCGGCGCGGCGTCCGGCCAGCGCGAGTTCCCACAGGGCCTGGTCGATCCGGGCCCTGGCGGTGCCGAGGGAGACCATGCCGAGTTCGACACCGGTCGCGGCCGGCGCGGTGCCCTCGATCTTCAGCTCGGCCAGGTGACGCACCGCACTGGTGATCAGGTCGGTGACGAACTCCGGCATGTCGGAGGGGACGCCTGCCGCCCAGGTCCGCGTCTGTGGTTCCGGTGGGCTGACGTCGGCGTGCTGGGCGCGGCGATCGGTGATGTACTGCCACACCCACCGGTAGGAGACCGAAGTCCGTCGGTACGAAGGTTCAACTGCTCATACAGCCCGAAGGCCGAGCGGCGCTTGTCGGGTGCCTTGGCCTGGTCTTCTTCCAGCAGCGTATCCAGGAGCCGACGGGCCTCGTCCAGGCCCTCTTCGTCGGCCGGGAGGGACTGCGGCAGGGGTAGCACGGTCGAGATCGCCTCCTTGGCCGTCTGGCGGTCCACGCCGTGCCGGGCGGCCAGGGAGCTGGGTAGCCTGTCGCCCGCGCGGTGGGCGCGGCGGATCGCCTCGAAGAGTTCTGTCCCTGGCTCGGCCATCGTCTGCTCCCTGTTGTCTGCGGGCCGCCTGGCGCGTACCCGCCTCATGCTGCCCGGTTCGGTCCCGGTGCGCTGCCCGCGCTCCGGTGTGCGGCAGGCGGCCGTGGGGAACCCGGGGCTCTCGCGGCCGGGTGCCGGCTCGAGTGGGGCGCATGGTGCTCGACCATGCCGCAGGTGTGGGCCGCTTCGGTCACGCCGGCCTGGTCCCAGGGGCTCAGCCGCAGCGGGCGGGCTCTGTACTCTCGTCCTTCGAGGTGCCCGAAGCGGTGGGCTGCCTCGATCAAGTCCGCTGCCCAGGACGGTGTCCGACGTTCCCGGTCACGCTCCGGCCGGGTCGGCGGAGCCTTGTGCGCGGCGGGCAACTGCAGCTGCCCGTCCGGGCAGCCGGTGAAGATGCGCACCGCCAGCGCCGCGGCGTGGACGGGATGGGCGATACGCGTGTGAAGCCTGTACGCGAGGAGCGCGGTGTGCTCATCGGGCTCGGGCGGGAAGCGGCCGGCAGCAGGCAGCGGGAGCACCGCGCGGCCCAGGCGGCGGGCCGCTGCCTCGATTTCGGCGTGGCCGGGTGCACGCCGCACCGGCAGCAGGAAGCACGGCTCTCCCTCATCGGGCGGGAACTGCCCGTCCGCCTCCCACCACGCGAAACGGCCGACGGGCAGCAGCGGAGCCGGCGCGGGAGCACCCACGGCTCGGCGGACCGCGGCCAGGCCGTGCACCGCTTCATGCGGGAGCACGGCGAGGGCGGCGGCCAGGATCGGTGGGAGCGGGCCGTTGCACAGCAGGGTCAGCCGGATTCCGGTCAGCTCCCGCAGAGCGAAGAGGTACTCGAAGTGCCGGGAGCTGATGCGATGTGCCCGGGTGACGATGACATGACCGATGCGCAGCGAGAAGACCCAGGCGGCGACCGCACGCCAGGCGGTCTCGGTGTTGCCGGTCCAGTACGTGGCGTCCTCGCTGCCGGCCGGCGGGAGGTGTTTGCCCATGCTGCGCAGCAGGTCGTGGGCCAGGGAGGCGGGAGCGCTCGCCACGGCGGTGGGGTGGACGGTGACACGGCCGAGCGCCGGAGTGTGGGAGGCCAGCGCGGCGGCCATGAAGGCGTAATCGTCGTGCGGGTCGTGCACCACGGTGAGCGGGGGCATGCCTGGGCCGGCGCGGCCGGGTGACCATGTGGGCTTCCACGAGCCGGTAATGGTGGTGTCGGACACGGTGGCCGTACGCGGCAACGGCGTCATCTCGCTCCGGGGGGTGGCGGTGTGGCAGCGGCGGGCGCCGACGCGGGGCCGTCTGCGGCGGCCTCGGTCCGGGTGAGGGGACGGGCGGCCAGGCCGAGGGCGAACAACACGTCCGGATGGGGAGCCGGCTGCTCGCCGGAGGGGGCAAGCAGGCGCCGGCCCGCGAGGCGGGGGATCTGCTCGGGTGGCACGTCGGCAGGAAGGCCGGTGACGGTGTGGTGCAGCAGGCGGGTGAGTGCGGCGGCCTCGCCGGGGGCGAGGGAGGCGGCGGTGTGCCCTGAGTTGTGCAGGTTCTGCCGCTGCTTGGGGTCCAGCAGGCCGGGGACGGTGGTCAGGTGGATGACGGTGTCGGTGTGGAGGAGCCGGTGGGGGCTGCTGGGTTGATCGAGGTGGGCGGCCAGGGTGGCGGCGGCGCGCTTCAGACGGTGCGGGGTCCATTCCAGAGCGGAGGCCAGGTCGTCGGGGTGGATGCGGTCGGCCTCGAGCAGGGCGGCGTGCAGCACGGTGGCGTGGCCGGCCGCCTCCGGGGCGGGACGGCGGGTCGGTCCGGACTGGCGCAGGAGGGATTCCGCGGAGGTGTTCAGGGCGCGGGCGAGGGTGAACAGGGTCGCGGCGGGGAGGGTGTGCGGGGTGAGGTGGGTGCCGAAGTCGGCGGTGGGTATGCCGGTCAGCGCGGTCAGGTCCTCGTCGGTGAGCCGGCACTCCATGGCGCGTGTCCGCCAGAACGTCAGGTCGAACACGACTGCGGACGTGCCGCCGGACGGCGCGAGTTGGTCGGTCACGGGCGTAACTCCCCAAGGCGCGGCATCGCATCAGGGGCGGGTGGCGCGGGGGTGTGCAGGTGCCAGCAGCGGGCGGCGGTGTGCCAGTTGTCTCCCACGTGGGGGTGGGCCAGGGCGGGGATCGCAAGCCCTGCGTCGGCGATGAGGGCCTCGAGGCGTGGCGTGGTGCCGAAGCAGTTCGCGAACAGGCCGTGATGGTCGGCGGTGCGCGGGGTGCGGCGGCGGAATTCGACGGCCGCATGCAGCAGGGGGCG
Source organism: Streptomyces sp. B21-083 (assembly GCF_036898825.1). Classification (GTDB taxonomy): domain Bacteria; phylum Actinomycetota; class Actinomycetes; order Streptomycetales; family Streptomycetaceae; genus Streptomyces. The sequence goes on from NZ_JARUND010000001.1 coordinate 27,773, forward strand.
GGCGCGGGGCGGGATCGCGTACATGTGCCGGGGCCCGGGAGGTTCACCGATGTGGATCCGCGAGTCGCGGTCGATGGCCACGGTGGTGCCGCCCTCGTCGAGGCTCGCGATCTGGGTCATCGACAGCAGCGACGTGGCTGTGCCGGTGAACATCAGGGCCGCCACTGCGGCGGCGCGCAGCGGGTTGGGCAGGCGCACGGTGATCGTGTGCACGACGCGCGCCGTGAGGGGCACGGTGGTGATGCCCGGTCCCGCGCAACTGGTGAGGTCGTCCGGCACATTGAGCAGCACCGAGCGGGACAGGAAGCCGGCCTGGGCGCCGCGCACGCGCGCCACGGTGTGCTGCGGGCTGGGACTTGAGACGGTCAACCGTGCCAGGAACAGCCGCAACGCCTCCGTCTCCTGCAGGTTCCAGGGGGTGGGGGCGGCCGGGCCGTCGGTGGGAACGGTGATTTCGGGTCGGGGCGGTTGGGTGCGGGCCAGCCAGGTGCGGGCGGCGGCGTAACCGGCGCGGTACTGGCCGTCGGTGTGGGCGAAGTCGGTGGCGTTCTGGCGGCGCCAGCAGTCCGCGCGGAACGCGGCCACCCCGCTACGGGGCGCCGTCGGCAGCGGGTGAGCGTGATCGTGCGGCGGCGGGCCGTAGTGTCTGCCGGCGGCGGCCGGGCCGATCGCGCCGAGGACGGCGGCCGTGCCGCGTTCGGTCACCACGTCCACCAGATGGGCGGCTGTGAGGTGTTCGCGCAGGCGCTGCTCGTCAGCCGGCTCCGGGATGTGGGCGAGGAGCGTGAGGCGGATGCCGGTGTCCGCGCGCCACGCGGCCAGGCGGTGCAGCCGCTCCACCGTGAGGCGGTGGGCGCGCAGCACGATGACCTCGTCAAGGCCGCAGGTCAGGGTCCAGCAGGTCACCGCACGCCAGGCCGGGTCGGTGGACATCCGCTCGGCTTCCGGGCGGGAGAACCCGTCGCGGCCCATGGCGCGCAGCACATCCAGCGCGAGGTAGGCCGGGCTGGTGGTGTGCGGGGTGGGATCGGCGGTGATCCGGCCGCGGGCGGGATCGGCCCACTGGTAGGCGGCCCGGTGCACCGCGTGGTCGTCGTCGCTGTCGAGGAACAGCCTGACCGGCCACGCCGCCGGGGCCGCCGACTGCGGCGGGGTGGCCTGCGGGGCGGTGGCGGGAGGGAGCGTGGGTGTGGTCATGGGCGTGGTCCGCCGTCGATCCGGTCGGCCACGGCCTTGAGCAGTCGCTGGTCGGGCGTCTGCGCTCCGGTGACGGCCAGGGCCCGCTGGGTGTGATGGGTGAGCACGGCCCAGCGGCGCAGAGCGCCGCCGGCGAGGCGGGCGTCCAGCGCCTGCAGGTCGCCGGGCTCGACGCTCTGCCACAGCGGATGCAGAACGGGAACCGCCTGCGGTATCTGGTCGCGGGTGAGCGCAGGGATGTGAAGCCAGCCGGCGCTACGGGTGGCGAGCATCCGCTGGGCGCGCAAGGAGCGTTCGCCACGCCTCGCGGCGATGAGCACCACACACAGCCCGCCAGGAGTGTCGTCGTGCAGGAAGCGCAGGTACTCGAAGCAGGACGCCGACAGCCGGTCGGCGTCCTCGACCACGACGATCCTCGGCGCCTGGGCCAGGGCGCGGCGGATCCAGGCGTCGGCGGCCCCCGGGTCGGCAGGTGGTTCGCCGCGCAGGCCAAGCTCACGGTGGAGGCAGGCGCGCAGGTCCGCCGGCGCCGGCTGAGCCCGGAAATCCAGCGGCAGGTGACCGCCGAGGCGGTGTGCCACGCTGCGGACGGCGAAGGTCTTGCCGACCCCGGCATCACCCAGCACGCAGAGGAACCGCCGCTGCGCACAGGCATCGGCGAGCGCATCACCGACGGCGAGCATGCCCGGGGTGAGCAGAGCGCGTACCCCGGGGACGGCAAGAAAGTGCAAGCCGGGTGGGACAGCGTCTTGCACGACAGTGAAAGGTTCGGCTGCGCCGGCCGGGCCCGGGCCGGCCGACGCCGAGCGCGAGAGCGGGGGCGGGGGCGGGGGCGGGGTGGTCAGCACCGCTTCAGGGCCCAGTCCACGACTGCGTCGTCGACCTTGTCGGCCCCCAAGTGCTCCATGCCCTTGATCACGTGCTTGGTGACCTTCGCCCACTCCCGGAAGGAGCCGAGCGCGTACTGGATGTCGATGCGCTTCAGCAGACCCTCGTCCGCGCCCTTCCACACCGGATGGGAGTCGGGCACAGTCCTGAGGATCTCCTCCTCGGTCATCGCCAGGATCTCCAGGCGGATGTAGATCCGCGAGGCCAGCGCCGGGTCGCTCTGCAGCGTCTCGTACGCCTCCCGGCCGCCGACGAAGAGAATGGCGGGCTTGGGGTCGCAGTTGTCCCACAGCTTGCGCAGGAACTCGAAGTTCTCCCGCCGGTACTGCTGAGCCTCGTCGCACACGATCACATACGGGCGCCGGGGCAGGCTCTCGCGCAGCAGCTTGTCGAACGCGGTCGGCGTCCCCGGCATCTTGCAGGAGAGGTTCATCTGATGGAACAACTCCTCGCGCAGATCCTTCGGCCCCGGGCGGGAGCGGGCGAAGTCCAGCGGGAGGATCAGATCCGGATTCATCTCCTGGATCGTGGCGCGGGTACCGAAACTCTTGCCGAGCCCGGCATCGCCGTAGATCACCGACATCGCCTTCGACTCGACGGTGTCGACGACGGTGTCCTTGATCTGCAGCAGCGTGTCGGTGGCGACCAACGAGGAGTCCTCGAGGCCGAGGAAGAACTGCGGGCGCAGATCGGGACGGCGCGGCGCCGCCGGCTCGGGCGGCTGCTGCAGCGCGGTGGCGGTGGATGTCATGCGTCCTCCGAAGACGGATCCGGGAGTGCGGTGGCCCGGCCGGGGCGTGTCCAGCCGGCCGGGATGGGGGTCAGGGGCTGATAGGGCTCCGCGCGCCGCCGGGACGGGGCAGGTGGGGCGGTTCCCTCGAGTTCGGCGCGTGCCTCCTGTTCCGTCATGCGGATGGCGCGGACGGGGAGTTCGGGCCGGGTGGAGGGCAGATGGCGTTCCCGCCTGCGTTCGGCGGAGCGTTTCAGTGCCTGGCGCAGCACCTCGCTGTGCTCGTCACGGTCGTTGAGGACCGTCTCGCGCATCTCCTCGCTGACCTCGTTGCTGAGGAAGGCCCGGCCGAGGTAGCGGTTGCCGCGGAAGGTGTAGAGGTCGATCTCGTGGTCGTGGTGGGGCATCCACCGCAGGCGCAGTTCCAGACCGATGCGTCCCACGCCCTTCTCGGGCATGTAGTAGCGGTTGTTGAACTCGACCCCGTGACTGGTGATCTTGTGGACCTTGTTGTCGCTCTCCAGCATGAGCGCGCGCAGTTCCTCCGGACCGGGCTCCGGCCGGATCTCGGCGGGGTCGACCAGCCACGCCTGAAGCGGTGTCGTCCCGGTGCGCTTGAGAACGTGCTGGGTGTTGCGCTCCTCGACCCACTGGCCCAGCAGGCAGACGAAGGCCTCGAAGGTCAGCGGCGGGTCCTGGTCACCCACCCGGCGGCGGTGGTCGAGCAGGGGCGCCTTGGTGTAGCGGGGCAGATCGGCGAAGAACCGGGTCATGCTGGTGCGGTTCAGCCGCTCGATCCCGCCCTTGTGGCGGGCGCTGCGCACCCTTTCCATAGGTACCCCGAGCAGGCCGAAGGTCCGCCGGACGGTCTGGGACAGGAAGTCGGCTCCGCCGTCGACCCGCACCAGGTGGGGCAGCCCGCCGGCGGGCCCGTAGGGGGCTTCGCGCAACACGGAGGCACGGACGGCCGCCAGGACCGATCCTCGGTGCGCGGAACCGGCGGTGACCGCCCAGCCCATCACATAGCCGGTACCGCGATCCTCGAACCACGTCACCCACAGCTTCGACAGCTTCTGATCGGGCATCATCACCACGGTCGGGGCCTGCTTGTGGTCCCCCTCCCACACCTGGTTACGGGCCACCGCCGGACGCTGGAAGGCGGGGTCGAAACCGCGGGCGGCCGGGATGCCCTCCCGCAGACCCGCCATGAAACCGGGGTCGAGGTCACGGGCGATGGCGTCGTGCAGCGTGGTCAGCCCCACCGGCTTCTCCCCCGCCTCCACCGCCACACGCACCAGGTGCTCATGGGCACGTTTCACGTTGCCCTGATAGTCGGCAAGGACATCAATGACCTCTTCGGTAATCCTGAACCGCCTGCGGTCGGGCTTCTCCGCCGAACCGGTCTCCTCGGCCTGTGCCAGCCAACGCCACACCTGCCGCACACTCACGTCCACCGAGCCGGCGACCAGCTTCACGTGGGAGGTCGTCAACTCCCCCGACTCCCGCAGCCTGAGCAACTGCCGCACCGCGGCAGGCCGCAGTTCGTCCCGGTGTCGGCCCAGGCCCGTCCCCGCAGCCTCCGAGGCGGCGTCCAACGTCGTCACCCCAGCAGCCGGGCGGATAACGGCACGGTGACCACGCACAGCCTCCAACAACGAACAACGCTTGCGTACAGGGCAGTTCAACCAGACACACGCGTGTGACGGATGCGTCTGACACGAGGCTATGAGCCGCACGAGGGCTTCCACCCCAGCCGCTCACCCTGGCGGGTGACAGCAGAACATTCCCGCCAGTTCGACGGACGCACGTGCTAATGACCCCGGGACCACCCCAGGAATCTGAACCAGCCAGGCACCGCGACACCGACACCGCGCTCCCCCACGACACCCACCAGGAACCACCGGACACACTCCACACGCCCAGACAGCTCCACCAAGACCAGGAAGACGAAGGAGACACGACGAACATGACACCGGCCGATACCGCTCCACGTCACTGCAACGTCCGGGAAACCGTCACCATGATCGACCGACCCAACTGCCCTTGAACAGCACCAAAACGCCTACACATCAGTGACGTACAAAACCGAACATCCCAGCGCCATCACGGCCGAACCTCACACGCGCCCATTCACAATACGGCGCGGCCTAGTTCCAGTACCCACCTGCTCCGTCGCATGACTTGCAGGTAATAAAACTTCCCGATGCTCCATAACCGATATGTTGGCCTGCTCCCCGACACCGAGCGCAAGACGTCCACACACGGCCAGCCTCATTCCGTTGCCCGGCTATCGGTCGAGGCGTGCTTTTTCCTCCGAAGAAGAAGATTCCTGGCAAACCCAGCAAGAGGATCACGGCGGCAACAACAGCACCATGCTGACCCTGCGTGCTGAAAAATACGGCGAGGCCAATGCAGGCCAGCATCTGTAAGCAGGATTTCATGTCAGTCCCCCACTATTTTGTGACAGTGTGTAGCTACGCACTCGTTGACGTGCTCGCTTGACTCCAAGCTGGCACATCGCACTGTGCGCTCAACCGATCCAGATAACGTCGAGCACGTGCAGGCTTCCGGCGGCCTCCTGGAGGATTTCCGGAATCCGGAGGGCGAGGACGTACGGGCCGCCTCAATCGGTCAGCTCAGGGTCGCGTTTTTCGTGAATAGGGTCACGGGACGCGATATCGATCACGTCCCGCGCTACCTCACGCCCATAGTCCGGCAGGTGCGGCATCCTCCAGGGCCCGCGTCCAGTCCTGCTCGAACGCCGGCACCCAGCGCTCAACCCGGCGGTTCGCACCGAGTTGCGAGCGAAGCTGCACGGCAGCTTTCGGCGCCGGGGCTGGTACTGAGACGGACACGCTGTGATCCTGCTCTGTGCTCATGGATCCCCCTTCAGGCCCTACAGGTCAACTCATCACGATACGCCGCCAGATAGGCCGCAGATGCCCTCTTGCGGAGATCCAGGCGGCGCTTGGGAGCAGCCGCGCTCATGGCAGCTAACCGCCCAGCCTCAGCCGCTAAACCAAGCAGGTCAAGGGGGAAAGGCGCGCCGACTACTTTCCTGAAAAACCCGAAAAGGCTCTCGGAAGTCCGAACCCAGAACCTTGAGGCCAGCCCGGCCGGCGCGTCCCATGCTGACCCAGCGCAAGGCCGCCGCGGCGTGCCACGGGCAGGAAGGGCAGCAGACGAGGAAGTCCGGCTACTCACCGGCAAAACAGGATCAGGAGGACCAGGAGCAAGAGCTCACCGAGCGGGAGACCGAACGGCACCAAGCGGCAGCGCTCGCGCTCGACCTGGACGAGGAGGCTGCCCACCAGGAGGCGGCAGACCGGGCCGCCCGCAAGCGCGCCGACAGCGAAGAGACTTGGGCATCGCCCGTTTTCCCTGCTCATTCCTGTGTTTCCCGATGGTGTCCTTCGTGTGTGCCGCGACGGCGGTACGGGCCGCGTGCCATTCCGCCTCGATACGGTCGCGGTTGGCCTGGAAGGCGATCCGGCAGCGCCGGCAGAGGCCGGATGCCACCACGGATCGGCCGCAGGGTCCGGTGTGCCCGGGGCAGGTGCAGTCCTCGATCTCGGTGACGGGTAGCTCGGCGTCGACGCGGGCGTAGCAGGACAGCGACCCCATAGTTCTGAAACCACCCATGACCAGCTTCAGCACCCCCAACCCTCGCTGTCTCTCACTCCACTGTCACCGAGAGATCGCACGATTTTGGGTACCCAAAACTCACACTCTGTGTATTATAGGTACCCAGAACCACTGGAGGATTCGTGAGCGCTGCCATGCCCGGCCGTCCTGCCATCGGGCCCAAGGTCCCGATCAACTTCCCTGCCGACCTCCTCGAGGACATCGAGACCGGCGCGAGCCTGGCCCAGCTCAGCCGTGCCGCCTGGATCCGTCGCGCGGCGGCGCGCGCCCTCCCCGAAGTCTTCGACGGTGCCCTCGCCCCCGACGACATGTTCCGATTCCTCAACACCGCAGAGAGGGGTGCCGAGCCGGATCATGAGGTCGATGACGCCACGATCCGCCGCCTGCTAACCGCGGCCGATCACGGAACCCTCACAATCCAGCCGTTCACCACCGAGACGCTGGCCACGCAGACCGCCCGGGAGCGGCGTCAGCTGAGCTTCGTCACCCGCAGCTTCGTCGCAGACGGCGCGAGAGTTGTCCTCTACCAGGTCGCCCACGGCACCATCACCTACCGGCAGCCCGGCGAGCACGACCCCGGCCATCACGGCGAACACACCCTGTATCTCGACAAGGCCGCTGCCCGCGCGTGGCACCAGGAACTCCGCAAACAGTTCCTCCCCACCTGACGTCCTCTCATTCCGCACACGGCCATATCAAGACCACGGGGATTCAGGTATCGGGAAGGCACGGAAATGCCAGGCATTCAGCTCAGGGAACACCAGGTAGTTCAGCGGTCGGCTTTTCGGAAGTGGGTGGGACTCCCTGCAAGATCATCCGTGCCTCCGCAGGGTGCCCGGGGCACAATCGTGTCAGCGACCGGCTCGGGCAAGACGATCACGGCCGCCGCGTGCGCGCTGGAAAGCTTCGCGGACGGCCGGATCCTCGTGACCGTGCCGACCCTGGACCTGCTCGCGCAGACCGCCCAGGCGTGGCGGGCGGTGGGCCACACCGCGCCGATGGTCGCTGTGTGCTCACTGGAGAACGACGCGGTGCTGAACGAGCTGGGGGTGCGCAGCACCACCAACCCGATCCAGCTCGCCCTGTGGGCCGGGCACGGGCCGGTCATCGTGTTCGCCACGTACGCCTCTCTCGTGGACCGCGAGGACATCGACGCTCCCGTAGCCAGCGGAAGGTTCGCGGGCCGCTGGAGGCCGCTCTAGCGGGCGGAGAACGCCTCTACGGGCAGCAGATGGACCGGTTCGACCTCGCCATCGTGGATGAGGCACACGGAACCGCTGGTGATCTTGGTCGTCCGTGGGCGGCGATCCACGACAACCAGCGGATCCCGGCGGACTTCCGGCTCTACCTCACCGCGACCCCGCGCATCCTCGCCGCTGCCCGCCCGCAGAAGGGCGCGGACGGCCAGGCGGCGGAGATCGCGACGATGTCGGACGACCCGGAGGGCACCTACGGCGCGTGGCTCGCAGAGCTCGGTCTGAGCGAGGCCATCGAGCGCGAAATCCTTGCCGGATTCGAGATCGACGTCCTGGAGATCCGCGACCCGTCCCCCGTTCTGGGGGAGTCGGAGGAGGCGCGGCGCGGCCGGCGCCTGGCGCTGCTGCAGACCGCGCTCCTGGAGCACGCCGCCGCGCACAACCTGCGTACGGTCATGACGTTCCACCAGAAGGTCGAAGAGGCCCGCGCGTTCGCGGACAAGCTGCCCGAGACCGCGGCCGCGCTGTACCTGAACGACGCCTCCGACGCCGATCTGGCCGCCGCCGACAAGCTCCCGAAGTCGTCGATCGACGCGGAGTTCTACGAGCTGGAGGCAGGCCGCCACGTCCCGCCGGACCGCGTCTGGTCGGCGTGGCTGTGCGGCGACCACCTCGTAGCCGAGCGGCGGGAGGCGCTGCGGCAGTTCGCCAACGGCATCGACGCGGCCGGGCGCCGGGTGCACCGTGCCTTCCTCGCCAGCGTTCGCGTTCTCGGTGAGGGCGTGGACATCACCGGCGAGCGGGGAGTCGACTCGATCTGCTTCGCGGACACCCGCGGCTCCCAGGTGGAGATCGTGCAGAACATCGGCCGCGCGCTCAGGTTGAACCGCGACGGCTCCACGAAGGTCGCCAGGATCATCGTGCCGGTCTTCCTGGAGCCGAACGAGGACCCGACCGACATGGTCGCCAGCGCCTCGTTCCGCCCCCTTGTAGCCGTCCTCCAGGGCCTCCGCTCGCACGATGACCGACTTGTTGAGCAGCTCGCTTCCCGGGCGCTCACGAGCGGCAAGCGCAAGGTGCACGTCAAACGTGACGAGGACGGGCAGATCGTCGGGGCCGGCGGCGCGGGCGACGGCGAGGACCAGGAGGACGACGACACCCAGGCCGCCGCCGAAGCCGCCCTGCTCCACTTCTCCAGCCCACGCGACGCCGCGACGATCGCGGCGTTCCTGCGCACCCGGGTGTACCGGCCGGAGTCCCTGGTGTGGCTGGAGGGATACCAGGCCCTGATCCGCTGGCGGGCGAAGAACGAGATCACCGGCGTCCACGCCGTGCCCTACGACGTCGAGGTCGAAGTCGGCGTCACGAAGTCCTTTCCGCTTGGCCGCTGGGTCCACCAACAGCGGAAAGCGCTGCGGGCCGGGGAGCTGGAGGAGCGGCGCAAGACGCTGCTGGACGCGCCGGAGGCCGGGATGGTGTGGGAGCCGGGCGAAGAGGCGTGGGAGAACAAGCTCGCCGCCCTGCGGTCCTACCACCGGGCCACCGGGCACCTCGCCCCCCGCCAGGACGCGGTGTGGGGCGAGGGCGAGGCGATGGTGCCCATCGGGCAGCACATGGCGAACCTGCGCCGGAAGGGCGGCCTGGGCAAGGACCCGCAGCGGGCCGCCGTGCGCGCGGCGCAGCTGACGGAGATCGACCCGGACTGGGACTGCCCGTGGCCGCTGAACTGGCAGCGCCACTACCGCGTGCTCGCCGACCTGGTCGACGCCGACGGTGTCCTGCCCTACATCGCGGGCGGTGTCGTCTACGACGGCGATGACATCGGCACCTGGAGGTGGCGTCAGCAGGAGCCGGGAACCTGGGCGCAGCTCCTGCCCGAGCAGCGGGAGCGGCTGTCTGCGCTGGGTGTGCGGGGCGCCTCCCTCGCCGTGACGGCCGCCGCCCTGAAGGAGATTGCCCCGGCGCCGGCCGACGCGGCCAAGGAGCCGGGGAAGGCCGGAAGTAAGGCTGCGGCGGCGTTCCAGCGGGGGCTGGCAGCCCTGGCTCAGTGGGTGGAGCGGGAGGGGCAGCGGCCCGTCCCGCGCAGCACGGTCGTGGAGATCACGGTCGAGGACGAGGCGGAGCCGGTGCCGGTGAAGCTGGGGGTGTGGCTTTCGAACACCAAGTCGAGGCGCGACAAGCTCACGGCGGAGCAGCTCGCCGCCCTCACCGCGCTGGGCATGGACTGGGCGGGCGCGGTCCTGGCCGTCGAGGCCGCCCCGCAGCCCGCTCCGTCGGAGCGGCAGCCGTGGGATCACCACGAGGAGTGCGACAAGACGCACTACGAGGGCGGGACTTGCACCTGCGACCTCATCGAGCGGTACGGACCGAACACCGAACGCGACGACTCCTGACCCTGCTCCCGCACCGTGACCGTTCCCCGGGCCTTTGGAGGCCCGGGGAACGGCAAGCCAACCGTGCCTAGATTGCACGAAGCTCGGAGCTGATCCCCATGCCGTCAAGGTCGCTCACGAGCCTCCAGTAAACGTCGCTCTCGTAGAAGCTCGCTGCATCGCCGTTCCCCTCAGCGGAGTCGATCTTGTCCATCTCGGGGACGTCGTAGGCCACCGTGTAACCGGCCTCCGTGTCGTTCCACTGGACCCGGACCACCATGTCCGCTGTGCCGATGTCGTAATCGTCGTTCCCGTAGTTCTTAGCGATGTACTCGAACGGGTACGTGAACGTATAGCTGTCGTCCTTCTTGAGCGACCGCAGGTAGTCCAGCTCGTTCTCGAAGCCATAGTTGTTCGACTCGCTCCACATGGAAGGAGCGTAGTGCTCTGCACCTCTGCCAGAGTCGACACCATGGGCCAGCAGGCAAAGCGCTCGTAGACCGCGGAGCCCGTAGACGGTGCCTCCGCCCCGCGGTCCTGGAACACTTGGGTCATGCCACTCACCCGTGACCTCGTCCCAGCCGATTACTCGGTGGTGGAGGAGCTGCTGTACTCGAACCATCTGGGAGACAGCGGGTTCTACGCCCCCGAGGGCCTGGACGTCGTCGTGGCCGAACTCCGCGGGTCTGTCGTCGGGGTCGCTGAGTTCCAGCTCCACTGCGACTTCGGGCACGACAAAGGCCGGGAGGCGCATCCCGGCGAGCAGACGTTCGTCTTGACGATGGCCGTCGCTCATGCCGCTCGTCGCAGCGGGGTCGGTCGGGCGCTTCTCGCCGAGATCGCCCGCCGGGCCCAGGAAGCCGGCCACACGTTCCTGGCACTGGTGCCGCAAGACGGTGGCGATGCGGCTGACCGGCAGGCGTTCTTCCAGGCGTGCGGGTTCACGCTCTACGGCCCCGCCGGACCGGGCGCGGCGTGGGGCTGCCCGGTCTCGGAGATTCTCGCCGTGAAGGGCACGGCTGCCACCGCCGGTGAGTAACCCGCACTGGGCTGTGGCCTGAGCGGAACCGTGTCCGCCTTGCCGGTCGGGAAGTTGACCGGGCATGGAGAACATCACCACTGCGGCCGAATCCACGGTGTCCGGTGCCGCGATCGAGCAGTTGCTGTTCACCACCGACTGGCTCACGGGGGGCGCGCCACCGCGAACATCGCCCTCACCGAGCAGGCGGACTACGCGTACAGGCTGGCGTACGCCCTGTCGGGCGGGGGCGAGATCCATCCCGACGCGCACAGCGCCGCCGTCGCCAACCTCCTGCACAGCGTGGCGCCGGGCATCGTCGCGTTCGCCCTGCACCACCTACGCCCGCTCCTGCCCGACCTCTCCGACGAACAGTGGGCCCGGGTCGACGCGGCCGCCGTCGAGCTGGATCTGCGTCTGTGCGAGGACCTCAGCGGCGCCAGCGTCATGCCGGAGGCCGCCGGGTCTCCCCTGGCACACGCTCCGCACACTCCCGGCGAGTAGGACAGGAGCATGGAGATCACGGTCGACGGCGAGGCGGAGCCGGTGACTGTGAAGCTGGGCGTGTGGCTCTCGAACACCAAGAGCCGCCGGTACAAGCTCACCGCGGAGCAGCGCGCCGCACTGCGGGAGCTGGGCATGGAGTGGGCGTGACGCTCCCGCCGACGGCGGTCAGCCCCTGAAGTCCGCGTAAACGTCGGCCCGGACACCGGGTCAGGGCCGACATCGTCTACTCCAGGTTCAGCGGGGGGAGACGCTAAATCGCTGGGCAAGGCCCTCTGCCAGGAGGCGGTGAGCGCGGAACTGCGTGGTGATCGCCTCGGGGTCACTCCAGTTACCCGCATCCGCAAGCGCCACCATCGCCTTGCGCACCGCGTCGCCCAGCTGGGCCATCGTGCCGCTAGTGATAATGCGCGTTCCGGGGGGTGCCGCCGCGTTGTGCTCAAGGGTGTTGACACGGTGCAGCAGCACGGCAGTCGCGCTGCAGGACTGGTCGTAGGTGTCCTGGAACCAGCTCATAGAGTGTGCGAGCTGGGCAACGTCGCTCCGCCAGATCTTGTCCGAGCTGGCCCCCGACTTGGCTTCAAGCACCAGGTACTTCAGACCACCGATCGCCCACAAGACGTCCGGTCCGCTGCCGGTAACGCGCTCGGGCCGCTGAGCTTCAAATCCGAGGTGGTACCCCAGTCGCTCCAGGGCCCGCTCGAAGATGGGGACCTGCTTCTGGTCCGGCCTGTAGACGAGCTCGTCGAGCAGGACATCGATGCCGACCAAGAACTCGTTGCGGTCGGCGTAGGTGTTGGCAAGGAAGCCAGCGGCGAGGACCGCCTGCGTGTCGGCGGGCTTGATCTTGGTGGGGTTCACGCCTTCGATCGGCCGCAGAATCGCAGGGTTGTAGGCGAGCGCCTTTACGAGGGTCTGCTGGGCCTTGGGCGCGTCCGTGAAGTGCTGGTAGGCGGCGAGCTGTTCTTGGAGGTATCCGCGCTCGGTCAAGTCTTTGGCCGCTGCCACGGCCTCGCTCATGTGGGTGACAGCCTGGGCGTACTGGCCAAGCGAGGCCTGTTCGAAGGCACGGCGGGCAGGAGCGGCGACCGCAGAGATGGTGCTCTTGGGGTAAGTGGCTTCGGCCAACGCGCCGCGGGCGGCGGCGACCCAGTTCGGGTCCCGTCCCAGAACCTGCGCAATCACGCCCTCAATCTGCTCCAACGGCTGGCCGACCAATTTGGCAGCAATCTGGCGGGAGAACTCAATCTGGGCACGGGTGGCCGGGCTGAAGCGGGAGCGGTACCTGGGGGAGGCAATCAGCTGCGACAGGTGCGGTCCCATCAGCAGGACCACACAGTGGTCATTGACGGAGCGCACCCCGCGGCCCATACCCTGCTCGATGCGCTGCAGTTGCCGGTTGACCATGTCGTCGGAGTCGCCGAGCACGATCGCCTCTCGGCGGGTCTGACCGCCGTAGACCTGAGGCAGCCCGTCCATGACCAGCACCTCGCAAGCTTTTCGCGGCAAGTCGATTCCGTCGTACTTGTTGACCAGCACCACGAGGCCGACGTGGTCCTTACGGAGCCTGGCGACGGCGGCCCCGATCTGTTCGGACTTCGAGGCGGTGATCTGCGCGTGCTCTACCCATGCGGAGGCCTTGCGGTGAGAGGGGACCAGGACGACAACGTTGACCCGCTCAGCCAGCTTGGCGGCCATTTCGCGTACCGCGGTTTCCTTGATCGAAGCGCTGATGTCCTGCGGCGCGAGAATCAGCCGGTCTCCGAGGTACCCGGCGCTCGTGGGCGTGATGGGCGCACCCACCGTTTCGGGATTGGCCGCGAAGTCAGTGACCAACACACTGTCGTCGGCCAGAGTGGCGGTCAGGTGCACCCGTCGTCGCGCACGAGCGAAACTGGCGATTTTGTTAATCGGGGGGTACGGCGGCTGGACTTCGAGCCCGTCGGCAGTGAAGACGGCACGGCAGATCGGGAGAACGTCCTTGATCAGCGGCCACGACCATTGAAGATCGTCATCGTCCCGCAGCTTGTTCAGAATCGCTGCGACATCGGCGATGCGTCGGGTCCAGGCCCAGAAGGGCACCGTGGCTACAGCGGAGTAGTCCTGAGTGGTCAAGCCCTGATATGTGATCTCCGACTGCTGGCGTAGGTCGTCGGCAAACAGGTCAAGTAGTCCAGCGAACGCGTCCTCGTGCTGCTCTCGGGAGACCGTCAGGGTGAATTTCTCCCTCACCGTGGCCAGCGCCGCGTGCGCGTCGTCGACGACGATCGTTCCGACGTCGACAACAGGTCGTCCGTCACCCTGAAGCCCGAAGACACTCTTGCCGTTGACAAACCGGTTGAGGCTGAGCACGCAGATCGCCTCTCCGCCCGTGAAGCGGGCAGAGCGAGGGTCGTCGGTCACCTCGAGGCCGAGCTCGATGGCCTGCTCCATCGCCTGCGAGGCGAGGTAGGGGTCGGGCGCTAGGTATAGCGCCGGTCCTTCGCCCTCGTTGAGGCTCGACTGACAGATCAGCAGGCCCACCACCGTCTTGCCGCCGCCGGTGTTGAGCTTGATGACCAGGTCCTTCTCCGGGCGCCTGTCGTACCACGTCTGCAGGACCTGCCCCTGCGGGTCGCGCAGGAACTCGTACCGTGCAGCCCGTCCGGGCAGCGCATCGAACAGGACCCGAGGGTCAGAAGGCGTTGGAGCGGGCCCCGAGCCGAAGGTGGAGAAGTCGATGACCATGGAGAAGCCCCCTGGAACTTGTCGCGGGCTCCGGTGGCGCCGCCACAGCCGAAGTTAGCGGACAGAACACGTCACTTCATCTGCCTTTCGTCTACCTGCAAAACCTGCTCTTATCGCGCTGCCTCATCGGACTGACCGTCCCGGGCAACGGACTCCGGGATGAAGTGCGAGTAGCTCTCACGTAGGTGTTGGGTGACGCGGTCGTCGGTCGCCTCGTAGTTCAGTTGCTCCTGGAAGAACCGCAGCTTCTTCTCCCCAGCGTCGAGGATCTCGCCCCAGCTCTTGACCCAGACCTCGTAGTCGTCCTGTTCGTCGTAGAGACCTTCCGGTCGGCCTTTCTGCCGGATGTCACGGAGGATCTTGTCCGAGTAGCCGTAGGTGATGAGGTAGAAGCGCCACTTGGACCCCGTCCCGCTGTACTGCGGGTCGTCGATGATGGCCCGGGCGTAATTCTTGATCTGGGTGAGTTCCTTCGGGCCGACCTTCACGGTCGGCCGCTTGAGTTCGATGACGAGGCGCTCGGTGCTGTTGTCGTCCCGGCGGCTGCGGAACATCAGGATGTCGACCCGGCCGCTGCGCCCGTCCGGCTGGGTGACGGCTTCGAGTTCGTGCTCCAGGACGACGCCTTCACCGAGGTGGTCCTCCAGGTGTGCCTGGAGGACGTTGGTGAGGCCGATTTCGCTCCTGGTCATGTGCCAGTCCTCGCCGAACAGCCAGAGGTTCTTGTTGACCATGGGGTGGAGCTGGTCGACCTCGCGCAGGTTCTTGCGAAGGTCATCGTCGGCGAGGAACTTACGCAGGAGCTGGATGAAGTTCAGGCGGTTGGTGACGGTGGTGGCCGCGCCGATGACGTGGGTCAGGTCGGTGCTGTCGAGGAGGTTCTTCAGGTGCCGGCGGTCGTCGTCGCTGAGCGCCAGGACCTTCTCGAGGATGGTGTGGAGGTCGCCAGGGTTGCTCTCCAGGGCGGTGCGGATGAGGTTGACGGACAGGCTGCGGGCGGCCCTCTTGTTGGGAAGCGCGTGGCGGGCGGCGGTGACGACGACGTCGAAGGTCTGGCGCTCTATGGCGAACGTGCCGGTCGCCGGTTGGTCGTCGTAGGGGTAGATGCCTTCCGTCTTCAGCTGTCGCACGACCTCTGCCGAGATCTGGGCACCGCGAACGGCCAGGTGCTTCTGGACGGCCTTGAGGGCCGCGTCCAGGAGCCAGGAGTGGGACATGGTCAGTCCGTGCAGGTCATCGACGGACAGGCCGTTGAACAGGTTGGCGCGCAGGTACGGGGTGAAGCTGATGATGCCGTCGGACCAGTCGCTGCCGTGCTCGCCCAGGGCGATGCCGTCGGCGTTGCAGATGAGCATCCTGCGGTCGCTCATCCGCTTGTTCCACTCGACAAAGGTCACGACCGGGGGCGGGTCCTCGCCGGCGTACTCCTCCGGCAGGTCCAGCTCCAGGTCGATGGGTTCGCCCACCATGATGTCGCTGGGGTCGAGCAGTCTGCCGTCGAAGGTGACGCGCACGTGCGGGTAGGCCCGGAGGTAGAACGCCAACTTCGCGGTGAGGTTCGCGGCAGCGTCGTCGCGCTCCAGACTGCTCAAGGGCTTGCCCTGGGGCACAGAGATGCGGACTGTCGTCCCGGGCTTCTCCCAGGTCGGCTCCGTCTCCTCAACCTGCCAGATGGTGGCGTGGTCGGCGTTGCCGCGGATGCGGACCCCGACCAAGGCGTCGCCTACCTTGGCAGTGGACTCCCAGGTGAGCCGGTCGCCCAAGGCGAAGGCAAAGAGGCGGCCTTCGCCGTTGCGGCCGTGCAGAATGCGTTCTCCGCCCTCGGTGTGCGTCCTGGTCGTCTTCCATGTGGTGCCGAAGGCCTGAAAGGCGGAGCGTGCTCGCTCGGGTGTCATGCCATGGCCGTCGTCGGTCACCACGACGTCGGTGATCGCCGTCATGCTGGAGCGGACCAGTTCGACGTGGACCTCCGTGGCGTTGGCGTCCAGGGCGTTCCACACCAGTTCGGCAACTGCCGTGATCTGGGTCTTCTTCTTGAACTGGAGGATCTTTCGCTCGCCGACCGAAAGCTCGAACTCCGTCGGTCTACTCTGCGCCGGCAGTTCGACGCTGACCACGCCCACGCCAACTCCCGTACGAGCAGCACTGAGCTTGTTCCGCTTTGACGGACACCATTGGTGTGGTGGTCAGGCTGCGGATGCGGTCTCGTATTCGGCGGGACTGCGGTAGCCGAGGCTGCTGTGCAGACGGTGCAAGTTGTACCAGCCCTCGATGAAATCGAAGATCGCGGTGTGGGCGGAGGCCCGGCTGGGCCAGGCGGTGGTGTCGAGCAACTCGCGTTTGATGGTGGCGAAGAACGACTCGGCGAGTGCGTTGTCCCAGCACTGCCCGGTGCGGCCGACCGACAGACGCACCCCCAACTGGTCTGCCAGCGCGGCAAGTTGCTGACTGGTGTATTGACAGCCGCGATCCGAGTGGAAGATCACCGGAGCGGTGGGGCGACGTTGCCGGCAGGCGTTCGTCAGGGCATCGGCGACGAGATCGGTCCGCAGGTGATCAGCCGTTGCCCAGCCGACCACGCGGCGGGAAGCGATGTCGATGACGGTGGCCAGGTAGAGCCAGCCCTCCTGTGTGGCGATATAGGTGATGTCGCCGCACCAGCGGGTATTCAGCCCGTCGGGGTCGGGCTGGAAGTCGCGGACGATGAGATCGGGCCGCAGAACAGCCCGCGGATCGGGGACCGTCGTCAGGTGCCGCCGTCTGCGATGCCTGCCCTGCAGGCCGGCTGCCCGCATCAGCCGGGCGACGCGGCGCCGCCCGCACCCGGCACCCGCCCGCTTGAGCACGGCGTGCACGCGCGGGGCACCGTAGGTTCCCCGCGATCGCATGTGGACATCGGTGATCTGTGCCGCCAGTTCGGCGTCACGGGCCGCGCGTGGACCGGGCGTGCCGGTGCGGCGGGCATAGAAGGCGGTCCGGGAGACCTTCAGCAGTTCACACGCCCGTTTGACGCTGTGACCTGCACGCTTCTCCGCCTCGATGAACGGGTGGACCGTCACCGGGTCTCCTTCGCGAAGAAAGCCGTCGCACGCTTGAGGACCTCCACGTCCTCGCGCAGCCGGCGGTTCTCCCGCCGCAGGGACGCCAGTTCCTCGCGTTCACCGCTGGTCAGGCCGTCCCGCTCGCCCGCGTCGACCTCGGCCTGGCTGACCCACAGCCGCACCGCGGTCTCGGTCAGATCGAAGTCCTTGGCGATCTGACCGACCGAGCGGTCACCGCGTCGGCACAGCTCGACGATCTCGGCCTTGAACTCCGGCGTGAACGAACGGCGAGGGCGAGGCTTCTTCTTCCCCATGCTCTCCATGATGGACATCCTCCCGGGGCAGAACCCCTGATCTCGAATGTCCGTCAAAGCGGATCAAGCCCAGCACCTTCTGTGTTGTGATCCCCAGACATGCGGTGACCGTACCGGTTTCGCACAGTGCGGTACACATCGCCTTGCGTGATGGGATGCCGTGTCTATCACCCGCAGCGGTTGGGCAGCTCGCGAGCAGCCAGGATGAGGTCTTCCGTGCGCGAGTGGTTCGGGACCTTGAACCAGTCTGGGGCGAGGACGACGGGTGTTGCCGTAGTAGTGGGCGCCAACGCCCTCTTGCCGCTCCCCCACCGGGCCCCGGGCCTGTCGAGGCCCGGGGTCCGGTGCGTTCACGGGGTGAGGCGGTGCCAGATGAAGACGCAGCTCTCCAGGCTGGCGAGTGACGGCCGGCGCAGCACGGACCGGATCCGCTCGGGTCCCACCAGGACGACGGGCATCCGGCGCTCACTCCGCTGGAACAGACTCCACAGCCCGTAGACGTACAGCAGGGCCTCGGTCCGCAGCAGATGGGCATCGCGCACGACCACCACCGGCCAGGAACGGCGCGCGAGTTCGTTCTCGACAGTCTGCTGCGCGTCGGCCAGCCAGCGCGGCCGGACCCCGAGGTGCAGAGCCGCGTGGAACGCCTCCAGGAGCGCCGCGAGGCTGCCCTGCGCGGCGGTCGTGATCACGACGGAGTCGGCCCCGTCGCAGCGGCTGAGAGCGGCCTCCACCACGGCTACGCCCTGGATGTCCTCCGGCGCGATGACGCACAGCAGCGCGCGGGTCTCCAGGATGTGGCCCAGGTTGTCGGCAAGTGCGGCGAACGCTTCGTCGGACACGGCCGTGGCGACCTCGCCCATGGGTCCCTCCCCGGGGAGCTGCGTACGGGACGCCTCCAGTCCAGCACGTTCGCGGACAGCGGCGGAGACACCGACGTCATCACGGCGCAGATTGACCGGGTCAGTTCGAACGTGAGCGGCTGTGCCGGATCAGCGAGGCTCAGGTCCCGGGCGACGGTTGCCGCGGCAGTCGTAGACCGCGAGGGACAGATCCTTCACCGCGGCCCGGGCACGTTCGGCGTCCAGGCCGTCGTCAAGGACCTCCAGCGCGGCGGCGGCCGACACCCGGACGGAACGGGGCAGGCCGTCGTAGGCGGAGAGCCGGTACGCGACGGTGCGGCGGGCATCCTGCTCCTCATCGCTCGCCCCGTCGGAGGTCAGCGGGAAGACCGCGGCCTCGTACGTCGCGATGCTCAGCAGGACCGTGTCGGCGATCCCTTCCGCATAGCCGTCACCGCTGACGTCCTGGACGGAAGCCACCGCGGGCCGGGAGCGGACAAGCATGCCGAATCCCGCGCCCACGCCGGTGGTAATCGCGCCCGCCACGGCCCCCGCCCAGCCGTCCAGGACGAAGCCGAAGCAAGCTCCGCTGCCCACCACGGACACCAGCACCGCGACGGTCATCACGTACACACGGGTGCTGAGCGCGGATGTCATGGCCAGCAGTATGAGCCACTCGGGTGGCGGACACGGCGGGTGGAGGGGATGCCCCTGTCGGCTGCCGTCATCTCCGGGTGTTCGAGGCAGTCCGGGGCGTGTCGCTCAGGCGGAGCCGTAAGTTGACCGGGCGTGAAAGACGTCACCACCGCGACCGGCACCACCGTGCCCGGCGACGCGATCGAGCAGCTGCTGTTCACCGAGGACTGGCCTCACGGGAGTGCGGGCCGTCGCGCACGACACCATCAGCGAGCGGGCCTCGTACGCGTACGAGTCCGCCTACGCACTGTCCGGTGGCGGGGAGTTCCACGAAGACGCGCACTCCGTCGCCGTCACCAACCTCCTGCACTGCACGGCGAACAGCATCGTCGCCTTCGCCCTCCACCATTTGCGGCCCCTGCTGCCCGATCTCACCGATGAGCAATGGGCGCGCGTCGACGCGGCCGCGGTCGCTCTGGACCTCCGGGTGTGCGAGGACCTCACCGGGGCCAACGGCACCGATCCCCGCGACGTCCCCGGGCCTGGTCCCGAGCAACTCACGCTGGCGCCTGAGGTGGTGGGGCAGACCGCTCTGTGGGGCAGCAGCGTGCGCGAACCCGATGGCAACCCAGGGGCATGACGACAAGCGGCGGCGCCCAGACGAGGAAATCTGGGGCCCCGCTGTGCGTGTAGGACAGAGAACAGACGATGCACGGGTGTTCGGAGTCTCGTGCTGTCAGGTTGGATCTGCGACTCCGAGCTTTCGCCTGTTCAGCTCACGGTCTCCTGAGTGATCCGCACACTGCACTCCTCTGCCCACTGCTCCACGCGCTGTCTGTAGACCTGATTCCAGTAGAGGATGCGGATGGTGCCGTCGGGGGTCGTCTGCAGGGTTTCGGGATACCCGAAGTGCTGGATCAGCCCTGTGGTGAGAGCAGAGGTGGCAGCCACGAGAGGTGCCCCGTTCTCAGCGAGGTCGTCGAGGTCGAACGTGCCCGTGGCGACGGGCGGCTTGATGATCTGGTGGCCCAGCGAGCCTCCGTGGGCACGGTTTTGCACGAGGATTGCCGGGGTCTCTTCGGTGATGGGCCACAGGGTCGCGCGAACTGGAAGCAGACCGCCCTCAACGGAGGCGACTCCAACGGGCAGGACAGATACCCGCTGATCCTGTGGTGATCGTCACCCTGCGACGCAAGACAGCAAAGGCCGGGAACAACGATGAGACCCAAGAGGTCGAGTGGTCTCACCGCTGGGTCGTCCGGGGACATTGGCGACGTCAATGGCACCCACGCCTACAAGCCCACCGCCCCATCTGGATCAACGAGCACGTCAAAGGACCGGACGACAAGTCGCTGCTGGTGCGCGAGAAAGTCATCACCTGGCGTCGATAGAAGGAAGTGCCTCGTGAGCTGCCGTACCACGCCGAAGGTAGGTACGGCGGTGCGGATCCTGTTGGTGGGCCGGTGTCGAGTGAACGCTGCTGTGGATCGAGAACACTGCCAGCCAGCTGACCGAGGGCCGGCCGTAGGAGGTAGGGCAGCTGCCTGGTGGAAGGGATCCGGTGTGACCTGGATGCGGTCTCCACCAGCAGGTCGCGCCGACGCAAAGAGGTGGGCGCGGGCACTTCCGTACGGCCGGGCGCGGAGCGCGCTCCCGAAGGGCGCGCACCCGCGTACCGGGGTCAGCGGCGGATCAGGCCGCCGTCGACGAGGTGGACCTGGCCGGTGATGAAGGAGGCCTCGTCGGAGGCGAGGAACGCGAGCAGGTTGGCGACGTCCTCGGGCGTCTGCTCGCGCTTCAGGTTCTGCAGCTGAGCGTGGTGTCCGAAGAACTCCTCGGGCAGCTCACGGCGCGTGGTCGGGGTGCGTACGACGCTGGGGCCGATCGCGTTGACCGTGATGTCCCAGCGCGCGAGGTCGGTGGCCAGGGCGTGGGTGAAGCCGTTGACGGCGCCCTTCCCGGAGACGTACGCCAGGAACATCGGCGGGGCCTCCCAGTAGCTGGACGACGACATGTTGATCACACGTCCGGCCTCGGAGTCCTTCAGGTCCTGCACGAAGGCCTTCGTGACCAGGAAGTAGCCGTCCACGTTGATGGAGAACAGCTTCTTCCACTGCTCGTACGTGGTGTTGTCGAGGTCCTTCAACATGGCGATGGCCGCGTTGTTCACCACGATGTCCACCGGGCCCAGCGCCTCACGGACGTCCGCGGCGAAGGCGTTCACCTGGGCCTCGTCCGACACGTCGACCTTCGCGGCGAAGAACCGGCGCCCGTTCGCCTCGACCAGCTCCCGCGTCTCCACCGCGTCGTTGACATCGGCTACGGCGACATCCGCGCCCTCCGCCGACAGCTTCTGCGCGATGACCCGGCCGATACCGGCGCCACCGCCCGTCACCACGGCGATCTTGCCTTCCAGACGTCCAGCCATGACACAACTCCTTTGTATTCTCAGGTACTTGATGGATGCTTTGTCTCAGACACTTGAGGGATCAGTCGCCGAACGTGACGACGATCTTGCCGCGGGCCCGGCCCGCGGCGAGGACGCCCAAGCCCTCGGCGGCCCGCTCCAGGGGCAGCACGCTGTGCACGTCGACGGAGAGGAAACCAGCCGCCGCCAGCTCAGCGAGCGGCTTCGTGGTCTCGCGGACCGGCTTGGCGAAGACCATGCCGCCGGCCAGCCCGGCACCGGCCAGCGCGTCGGCGTCGGGGGCCGGGGTCGTGGTCGCGACCCGGCCGCCCTTGCGGACCGCTTCCAGGGGCACGTCGGTGAGGGCGGAGCCGACCAGGTTGACCAGGGCGTCGACGCCATCGGGGTGGACGGCCAGGACCTGGTCCGCGACCGGGCCGACGGCGAAGTTCACGACGGTCGTGGCGCCGAGTTCGGTGAGCCGTTCCGCGTCGTCGGGGGTGCCGGTCGCGACGACGGTCACATTCCGGGAGGCGAGCAGCTGGACCGCGTACCGGCCCACTCCGCCGCTCGCCCCGTTGACCAGGACGACCTGACCGGGCTGCGGGTCGATCAGGTCGACGGCGGCGCAGGCGGCCGCGGCGGCCAGGGGCAGTGCGGCGGCGGTGGCGAAGTCGAGGCCGCCCGGCTTGACCACGACGGTCTCGGCAGGCAGCAGCGCGTACTCGGCGAGGGTGCCGGCCTGGATCGGCGGAGCCAGCGGAACGTTGCCGAACACCTCCTGGCCCGGCTCGACGTGGTCCACGCCCGCACCGACTGCCTCCACCACTCCGGCGGCGTCACGGCCGAGGACCAGCGGGTAGTGGTGAGGGAACCGGTCAGCCATGGACCCGGCGGCGATGACGTTGTCGAGCGGGTTGAGTCCGGCCGCCCTGACCTTGATCAGTACGTGTCCGGGGGCCACCTCAGGGATGGGCAGGTCGCCGAGGACGGGCTGTCCGCCGGCTTCGGGAACATGCAGTGCGCGCATCGGAGTTGACCTTCTGGTGATCAGTGGCCGGCGACCTTGAGCGCGGTCTCCCGCAGCTCCCGGGCGACTCGGCCGAGGCCGGTGTGGACGAGGCGGCCGTTGATCTTCACGACCTCTCCGGCCACCAGGACCGTGTCCACGTTGTGCGGGTGGGCCGCCGTGACGACGGCCGCGATGGGGTCCCGCTCAGCGGTGAGGGTGTTGATGTCGTCCAGACGCAGCATGATGACGTCGGCCTGCTTGCCGGGACGCAGCGAGCCGGTGCGGTCGGCGAGGCCAAGTGCGGCGGCGCCGTCCAGGGTGGCCATCTTCAGGACGTCCGCGCACGTCATCCGCGGCTCGTCGACGAGCTGGCTGGCCAGTAGCGCGGCCCGCATCAGGGAGAACATGTCTCCGGGGGCCGAGGTGACGGCGTCCACGCCGAGGCCGGTGGTGACTCCCAGGCGCCTGAGGCGACCGGCCACCGGGGAGTTGTTGCCCAGCATGGCCTCCGCGCCGGGCGCGGCCGAGGCGGAGGCGCCGGAGTCGGCGATCAGCTTCAGTTCGTCGTCGCCGAGCGTGTTGCCGTGGACGTAGAGGATCTTCTCGCGCAGCAGACCTGCCTCGCGCAGGGCGAAGATCGGCTGGGTGTTGACGGGGGTGGCGGAGACGTGGAAGGTCACGCCCAGGTCCAGCTCGTCGGCGATCTGCCATTCCCTCTTCACCACCTCCACGGGCGTGAACGACGGTCCGAGCGGTGCGTACGCCATGGTGACGAGCGCGTTGTCGTCGGCCAGGCGCTCGCTGCGGATCCGGCGGACGTCGTCGAGGCTGCCGCCGCCGGTGACCGGGGTGCCGTAGCCGTAGACCGCGCGCAGGCCCGCCGCGCCCAGGGCGTCGATGGCGGCGTCCGCGTGCTCCGGCGAGTAGGAGATGTGCGAGTAGTCCAGCTGGGTCGTGATGCCGGAGTCGAGACACTCCAGTGCGCCGGCCAGGGTCGCGGTGTGCACGTCCTGCGGGCTGAACTTCGGGCCGTACTGCGCCAGGATGCCGAGGTACGCGCCGAGGTCGACGTCAATGGCCGCGCCGCGCAGCGCCGACTGCCACACATGCCGGTGGGTGTCCACGAAGCCCGGGAGCACGATCTTGTCGGTGGCGTCGATGACGGTGGCGCCGTCCGCCGGCAGGTCGGCGCCGACGGCGATGATCCGGCCGTCCTCGATCAGGACGTCGGTGTTCGGGAGCGCGACCGGCTCGGGCTCGGTGTCGATGACATGGCCGTTGCGGATCAGGATGCGGGTGTCGGACATGACGCTGCCCACCTCTCTAGGCGAAAGCTTTCTATAAAGCTAACTGGAAAGCTATACCAATAGTGACCTACGATGCAACATGTGACGACGACACCGGATCCCGTAGACGCATGGATGGACTCTTGGCGCAACGAGCTGCCCGAGGTCGAGCGCCCGTCCTCGGAACTGACCAAACGGATCATGTTCATGTCCAGCACGCTGGACAGCGTGATGCGGCGTGAGCTGACCGAACTCGGGCTGACCCCGGCGGAGTTCGACATGCTGGTGGCGCTGCGCCGGTCCGGCGCCCCGTTCCGCATGAAGCCGAACCGGCTCGCCCGCTCGCTGATGCTCTCGACCGGCGGCACCACCAACGTCACCCACCGTCTGGTGGGCCGCCATCTTCTGGAGCGGGAGAGCGACCCGGACGACGCCCGCAGTACCTGGCTCAGGCTGACACCCGAGGGCGTCGCGCTTGCC
The DNA here is from genome assembly GCF_036898825.1 of Streptomyces sp. B21-083. Lineage (GTDB taxonomy): Bacteria > Actinomycetota > Actinomycetes > Streptomycetales > Streptomycetaceae > Streptomyces. The sequence goes on from NZ_JARUND010000001.1 coordinate 52,068, forward strand.
GAGCGCGCGGTCCTGGTGAACGCGGCGGCCCATGAGGCCCTCTTCGAGGGCGTTCCGGCCGAGCTCGTCGAGAGGTCGACCGCCGTACTGCGGGAGCTGCTCGCCGCGGCCCCGGGTCTGCTCGGCGGCCCGACGGCCCGCTCCGCCCGACCCCAGCCCTGAGCGCGAATACGTGGAGAGCGGCTCCCCTCCGGAAGCCGCTCTCCACGCCTGACGGGCATCATGACGATGTCTCAGACAGCCTTGACAGGCTCGATGTTCTTGTTGAACCGCAGCAGGTTCTGCGGATCCCAGTCGGCCTTCGCCCGTTCCAGCCGGGCGTACCTCTCGGGGCTCCCCCACACCCCACGGCGCCAATCGGCACCGTTGTCGGTCGACAAGTTGACGTAACAGGCGGCGGAGCGCGCGCAGCAGCTGGCGGCGATCGACCCGGACTGGAACTGCCCGTGGCCGCTGGACTGGCAGCGCCACTACCGCGTCCTGGCGGACCTGGTCGACGCCGACGGCAACCTGCCCGAGATCCAGCCGGGCGTGCTGATGGACGGCGATGACATCGGTCGGTGGCTGGAGCGGCAGAAGCAGCCGGGCACCTGGGCGCAGCTGTCGACCGAGCAGCAGGAGCGGCTGTCCCAGCTGGGCATCACACCGCTTGAGGCGCCGTCTCCCGCACCGTCGGCCACCCGGTCAAGGGCACGGGGAAGGCTCAGCAGGCGTTCCAGCGGGGCGTACAGGCCCTCGCGCAATGGGTGGAACGGGAAGGGGCAGACCGTCCGGTGCCGCGCGGAGCCAGCGAACAGATCACGGTCGACGGCGAGGCGGAACCGGTGACCGTGAAGCTGGGCGTATGGACATCGAACACCCGTTCCAGGCGGGACAAGCTCGCCCCGGAGCAACTGGACGCGCTTCGGGAACTGGGCGTGGAGTGGGCGTGACACGGGCCGCGGCTGGTCGTTGAACCGGGCGGTCAAGCGAAGTGCACTGAGAGGCCCCGAGCGTTATCGCCCGGGGCCTCGTGCTGTCACGGCAGTTCCGTATCGAAGAACTTGATCACCGAGGTGACCAGCATGAGGGCGTACACCGCGTTGATGCGCGAGTACTGGGTTCGAGAGACGCCGTGTGCGCTGGGATGGCGACCGAAGGTACGCGGGATGGGGTCACCGTTCTTGGGGAAGTACCTGGCGTGCGCGTACCAGACCGGGGCGAAGGTACAGGCGACCTTGAACTTGTAGTCCTCGAACTTGAACTTGACGCCCGTGGTCTTGAAGTCGTTCTTCGTGAGCAGGACGCGGGCAGCCCGGTCGAAATGGCGCTGGAGGAGGGAGTCGAGCAGATTGGCGGCCAATGCCTGAGCCGCGCTGGCGTGGCCGGCTCGTAGGGCACGCGCGACATCGAGGGCGAAGCCGCGGGCATCCTGCACGTCCGGGTGCGTGACCTCTTCGAGCACCGCCTCGCAGTCGTTGACGATGCCCTTCCAGCGTCGGCCGATGATGCGGCGTCGGGCAGCCGCATCCGGCGCATCCAGCAGGGCGCGCGCTGTCTGAGGCCCGGGCACCCACATAAGAGGGATGCCCTCTTCAACCAGGAGCTCTTCCAGGTCATCCAGATCGGGCCTGACGTCGCGCAGGTTCTCCGGGTAGAGCCTGTTGATGACGTCACCGAGAGAGGCGAAGACGCTGTGCCACTGGGGCGGCCGGTAGGTCGCGGCCAGCGGCTCCAACGCCTTCCGGACCATGTCGTTGAAGCCCGTCAGGCCCGCCATCTGCCTGCCCAGGTTCTCCGTGAAGGCGGTCATCCGGATCAGCGGAGAATCAACCACGATCCGAGGAATCACCGGGCGCATCCTCACCGCAGCGGACTCAGCGAGCATCTTGCCGATCCACGCGTTTTGGTTCCACACATAGCCCTGGAACGGCTTGAACGCCGACGCGTAGAAGCGCGAAAGATCAACCGACTCCGTCTGGCCTGCGTCCTCGGGCTCGCCAGGCTCCTGGTCCTCAGCCTGATCCACGTCCTCGGGCTCGTCAGGCTCCTTCTCTTCAGCCATGGCTACATGCTCCCACGCTTCCATGCACGCTCATCAGGCATTTCTGCCGTCCCATGACAGCCCCGCGTGGGGCGGTCGGGGACTACCGCCTGCGCGGGATGGTGACCCGGACCTCCGCCAAGACCACACCGGTCGCCGGGTCGCGGTGCACGGGGACGTACAGGCCCCAGTCGGCGTCACCGGCCGTGAGCCAGCCTCCGGCCCACGGGTTCGGGGTGGTCGACAGCTCACGGCCACCGAGCGGGCCGCCCATGAGTCGGACGATCACAGCGGTACTCCCATCCGGCGGGGCCCTCCCGCCTTCACCCCTTAGCGGGACTCGGCAGCAGAAGGACAGCACCGGAGCGCACGGTGGAAAGGATCGGGTGTGACGTGGACGCCGCCGGAACCCATGCTGAGCGCTCCCGTGCCCATGCCCGAGCTGCGGCCGGGCTGGGCGGCAGAGCCCAAATGGGATGGGTTCCGGGCGCTGGTCTCGGTCGATGCGGGCCGGGTGGTGCTGCGCTCCAGGCGCGGCACTGAGATGGGGCCTGCGTTTCCGGAGGTCGTGGCCGGGGCCGTGCAGCTGCCGGACGCGACAGCGTTGGACGGCGAGTTGGTCGTATGGGATGCCTTGGGCCGTCTCGCGTTCGAGCGGTTGCAGAACCGGCTTGCCCGGCGCGGTGCCGGGGCCGCCCGGGCGGCACAGGAGTGGCCGGCTCACTTCGTCGCGTTCGATCTCGTTCGGCTGTCCGGGACGGATACGGCCGGGTGGCCGTACCGGCGGCGCAGGGCCGCGCTGGAGTCGGTGTTCTCCGCGCGGAGGTTGTCGGCGCCGTGGGCGCTGTGCCCGTCGACCACCGAGGCCGACGTCGTCCGCGAGTGGCTGACGTGGGCGTCGGTCGGCATGGAGGGGGTGGTCTACAAGCGGCTGGACGGCCTCTACGAGCCGTCGGTCAGGGGCTGGTTGAAGTACAAGGTGCGCGAGACGACCGAGGCGATCGTCGGAGCGGTCACCGGCCCGGTGGCCGCTCCCCGCGGTCTGTTGCTCGGCAGGTACGACGACGATGGGCGCCTTCAGTACACCGGCCGGACCGCCAATCTCGCCCGGACGGCCAGCAGCACGTTCGCCGGCCTGCTCACTCCGGCACGGCGCGGCCATCCCTGGACGGGCTGGTCGTTCTCCGCCGGGTGGGGCAGCCGGGAGACGCTGAAGGTCACGCTGGTGGAACCCGAGCTGGTGGTGGAAGTCGGCGTCGACGTCGCCCGCGACGTTTCCGGCCGGTGGCGCCACCCCGCACGATGGCACCGCGCCCGCCCCGACCTCCAGCCCACTGACATCCCCCGACTGCCATCACCGCCGCACTGACGGCGGCACGGCGCGGCGGCCCCGGCGATGCGCAACATTGGTGGGCGCGCCCGATCCCCGGCTGCGTCCGCGCCGCCCATCCCGCCCTCCCTCATCCTCAACTCCAGCCCGGGCATGGGCGAAGGGGGGTCGCAACGGGGATGTCAGCGGCCCGACCACGCTCGTACGCCTGCAGTGACCTGGGCGAACTCCAGGACGCTGCGAAGGCTCGCGCAACATCTAGCGCAACACCCAGTGCAACCCAGTGCCGCAACACCTACCGCAACCTGACGCGATCCCGTGCTCCTGGGCACCCCGGCGTTCCTCATCCGGCCCGCGCTGGCCCCCGGGTGCGAGCCAGCCGCCGCAGCTCGGTACGCGCAGTCGGCACCGAGGGAACGCTCTTCCAGTGCGGGTGCCACCGCAGGCGTACGGACAAGAGCAGCAGGCGGCGGCGCAGGACCGTGGTGTCACGGGACCAGGGCTCGGCGAGCGCTTCGTAGGCGGCGTTCCAGGCGTGCTGCATCTGGACCAGGTCGTTGGGGAAGTCGGTGGAGTCCATACCAGCGTTAGATCGCGAGTTCGAATTTGTCGTCACGTGGGACACTCTCCGAGCGCACTGACCAGCCGTGGTCGGGGGTGGGCACGGCACGGCCGGACCCGTGGTCGGCCTCCTGGTCGCCCCGATCATGACGGCCCGGGCCCGAACCATTGTGTGTATGGTCCGGGCCCGCGCCGTTCGGGTTGCGGGTCAGCGCACGGACCGCGCGGCAGTTCGCAGAAGCCAGCCCGAACGGGCGAAGCGACGTCCGAGCGATGAGAGCGCACGCGGACTCATCGCTTGCCGAGGCTTGGGGCAGTGTCGTCGTCGGCATGAAGACTGCTGCGCTCACTCGCATCTGCCTGAGTCAGCTGGGGGCTGGCGCCGACGCCCGGGTCCGCCGACGCTCCCGCCGCCCGCGCTCGGCTCTTTTTCTGCGCACGCATCCACGTGGCTGCTGCAGCCACTACCGCAGCAGTGATCAGCTGCGCGGGCAACTGCGTCAGGACGCCTTCGATCACTAGCTCGAGGGCGTACTGCAGATAGGTCTTCACCGGTGATCTCCTGCTCGATGCTGGGTTTAGCCCGACTGGAGCGGACTGGATGACGCTTCTACGCTCTCTAGATGCAGCAGGGCCGGTCTACTTGTTCGGTGCCTGCGCCAGACAAGCCCGGATATGGTCGGAGCAGTTCGCGAAACCTGGGGGTGGAGTGGGGAGACGGACGCGTCCGTGGGGGCCGTTGCGGGGACAGTCCGCTGAGGACAACTCTGTGGCCGAAGTGCTGAGGCAGTGGCTGGACAACTCCGGCGGCCTGGGGATGGATGGCCTTCGCAGCAAGCTGACACCCGACCATTTCAAGGACGGTCGGGTTCCTAGTCGCAGCACGCTGTCCGACCGGCTGGCAGGCGTGGCGCTTCGACAGGACTTCATCGAAGCTGTCGCGGACGTCTGTTCGTCCAGCGACACCGCCCGGCAACAGCTCCTCGATGAGGTGCGAGCCGCCCGGCAGCGTGCGCGTACAGCCGGCGCTGACCGGTCGGGGTCTATGGTCCCCGAGGCTCAGCTGGTGATCGTGCAACAGCGATCGCTGGAGGTCTCGGACCGGCTCTTACGGGCCCTGGAACGCCAGCAGCAGCTGGAGCGTGAACGCAACGACGCCAACCACATGGTGCTCATCCTGCTGGGCATGGTGGACAAACTGCAGCGCGACATCGCCGCACTGAACAGGGATCACGACCGCCTACGCGTCTCCAACCCCGCAGAAGAGAATGTGAAGCAGGTCCACGAGCGCCTGACCAGGAGCGAGCAGCAGCGCGAGACTGCCGAGACGGAACTGGCACGGGCTAAGACTGAGCGTCAGAAGGCAGATCAGCTTGCCGAGGAAGCCGCTGAGCAAGTCCGGCTCCTCACCGAGGAACTCGAACAACTACGCGGTGAAGTCCCCGACGCGACCGCTGCCGCAGAAGCGGAGACGACAGTACCGGCAGTTCAGGCACCACTGAATGTAGAAGCCGACGACATCGATCTGGCTCTTTCTAAGGCCGCCCGCCATCTGGACGACCGAGCCGACCGCCTCGACCAGCTTGCCAGCGAACTTCACCTGGACAACCCGCTGGACATCTCTCTCGCCTCAAGCGACGTGCCGGACAACTCGCGGATGTCCGGAGCGGACACGGTCGACCTGACACCCGAGCAGGTAGTGCATGTGCTGGTGGCCGAGGGCGGATCTGACGACCAGGTGCAGGGCTTGCTTGCTCTGGCGGGCCAGACTCTGGCAGTGACAGAGGTGTTGCGCACAGCCGTCCTGCTGCGCTACGCAAATCTCCCTGATGCGGCAGTTCCGCTGTTTGGCGCCGCTTTGGACAGGGCTCGGCCGGTGGAGATGCCTGGGCTGATAGACACGCTGCGCGCCGACGGGCAGGACACGGAGCTGTACCAGCTTTGGAGTCAGATGGCGCAGCGCTGGTCGGCCTCGGACCTTGCCGAGGTCGTCGCCTCGCTGCGTGTGGAGGGTATGGAGGCCCATGGCTCTGACGCCTACCAGGTGCTCAGTGCCGTAGGCAGAGACGCTCCCCCACTGGAGGTGTTGAAGGTCCTGGCGCGGTTGCCAGAACACGACGCCGACTGGGTCGTGGACGCGGCCTGTCGAGACCGCCCGGTGGACGAACTGCCTGCCCTCGAAAAGGCGCTCCGCCGACTCAGAGCGGCCGACGCAACCAGAGTCGCTACGGCGCACGAACGGCGGGTGCAGGCTGCGTCACGTAGGGCCGCAGTTCTCCCCCGCCCTCGCCCCGAAAGCCTGCTGGTGGGTACCAGCGAAGAAGAAGGCGTCGACGAACACCCCCTGGTGCGGCCATTCGCTATATCCGGCGGCAAGACGCGACCCCGGTACGTACTTCCTCCCGAAGCCGTCGTACGTACCACTGCCACTCCTAACCAGCTCAGCGGCCTCCTGCCCGAACACCAGCGCATAGGTGACTTCTGCCGGGACCCCCACGATGTCATCGCCATCGCTGCCCGGCTGAGTATCCCTCTCGGGGTCGCCCGAATCTTCGTAGCAGACCTGGCAGAAGCCAGCCTTGTGCAGATCCAAGTTCCGGCGGCAGCCAGCCCTGCGGAGAGGATGTGGATCAACACCCCGGGGACTGAGCAGTCACCCCCCGACCTGCACGGTGACGGGTCATTCGATACTGATGCGGAAAAGGAAGGTGCACCCGTAGTCGGAGCCTGGCCAGACGTGCGAGAAAATGCAGGTGAGGACAGCCTCGGGCGCGGGGACACGCCCCTGCCACCCGCCAGGCAGGCGTTCGTAGATGAAGTAACCGACCAACTGATCAAGCCCCTGTTCGATGCAGGCTGGACCAACGAACGCATCAGCGCTGCTATGGACAGCAGCATCTCCTACGCGACGCTGAGGCGCATTTCTGAGGGCGAGTACCTGCCGGGCCCCAGAACTATGGAAGCCGTTATAGAACTGGTAGGCCGACAGCGACAGTTGTCGGTGAAGGCGAACACCCGCCTCATGACGGCGTACCTCAGAGCACTGCGTGAAGCAGATTCGGCTCTGTACGACCGGTACCTCGAAGAAGATGCGGAGATGCGACGCTTGTCCGCCGCCGACAGCGGACAAGCTACAGACGGCAGGCTCAAGACCTGACCAGGTGATCCATAGGGGTGCCCCGCAGCCGATTCGGGGACCCCTACAGCACCTCTGCCCGCAGGAGCACGGACCGCTGGAAGTGGGGGGCAGCCCACCCCATCGCCGTGGCGCAGCGGGTCAAGGTCGTCGCAGCTGCTGTGGTGCCGACGGCCGCGCCGGACCCGCTCGCCTCACGGGAACGGCTCAGTTGGACGGCTGTCCGACCTCCTGGGCAGGTTGGGCAAGCGCAGCGTGGGCCAGACCGGATCCCACCGCCAGGACATCCACGCGGCGGTGTCCGCGAAGGGACCGGAGCGTTCCTCGATCATCGCGAGAGCCTGCGCGCGGGCTGTGTCCACGGCCTGGTGCTCGAGGTCGGTGACGATGCCGAGTCGTCGTACGTGCGCGTACTCGTCTTCGTCCTTCCACGTGAGGCTGCTCAGGTCAGGGTCGGCGACCAGGTCCAGGGCCAGGTCGAAGGTGTCGAACCCGTCGCCGGTCCGCGTCGTGGAGGTGCTCGAAGTTCACGTACCAGTGGCGCATCCCGGCGGGCGTGCAGAAGGCGTTGATGCTGAACCAGGCGTCCGGCGGCTTCCACAGCAGCAGTTCGGTGTCCTGCCACACGCCAGGGGCGACCTCCCATACACCGGTGGCCATCATGTCGAACGCCTCCGTGCGTAGCGAACGGTCGTCCTCTTCATGGGACTTGGCGTACAGGGCCGGCCAGCGGGCTTCCGCGCCCGGCGCGCAGGCGGCCACCAGCGCCTCGCTCGTGTCGGTGACGACCCGCAGTGCCTGCTCGCTCCACACCCGGCCGCCGCGGTACACGTCGCGCCGGACAACCGTCCGCCCCGTCTCGAAACTGTCCAACCGCTCCTCCGTCATCCGTCAGCACCGCCATCAGATCAAGCATCTGCCCCTCCGCGCGCCCGTCTCCGGAACCTCCATCGCCCTCTCCGCCGCACACATTTGGTCCCGATCACTTCGGCGGCCGGGCCCTTCCAGTTCATGTGTTCGCTATCGGCCCGCGATGCATCCGTCGCCCTCAAACTGTGCCGATCATCAGAGCGGGGGCGGTCCCGGTTGCAGGATCTCCCCCAGCGCGAAGCCGACCGCCATATCGGCCTGCCACTGCACTTCGGCGACCTCCCGCTCGACCCTCGCACCTTCGCCTTCTGCAGCTCTGCCTTGCGCTGATCGCCGAGGGCTGTGAGTCGCGCCGTGTCGTCCGCGATGACGCGGCACACCAGATCCACGGCTGCTTCCAGCTCTTCATCGCTTCCCGCCCGGCCGGCGAACTCCGCCAGTGCTTTCTCCAACGCCTCGGCACCGCCACGGCCAAGGACATCGCTCAAGAACTCGTGATCCATCTCGCATTGTCGCGGAACCCGACGGGTCCCACAGCCTGAGCATCAGGCGATCACCCGTACGAGACGGTTCGCTGGGCTCAGAGAAGTCGTTCACGGCCAGACCTTGTTCCTCGCGGCCCGCCGGAGAGCGTGCTCTGCTTCAAGGTTGGCGTCCAGGGCGGTGATCTCGTCCAGGCGGTCACGTGTCTCGGCAGGCAGAAGCGTGACGGCCGCCGCGACCTGAGCGAGCACCGGAAGGTGCGCGGTCGCGGCCTGCCAGGACAGGCCTGCCAGGACCCCGGTCTGGCGGAAGGCCGCGGCGGCCGTCCGGTGTCCGTACTGGGCCGCGAAGACCGCGAAGGCGTGGGTCGCGTCGAGCAGGGCCTGCTGCTCCCCCAGCCGGTCGTCCTGCTGCATCAAGGTAGTGACGGTGCGCCGTCCGGCGGCCAGAGCGGCGAACAGTCGCCGCCGGGATGCGGCTGCCTGCCGGTCGGTGACTCCCAGCGGCTGGGTGAGCGGTGATCCCGCGGCGTAGCGGCGTTTGAGCTCCGCGTCCAGGACGTGGACCGCGTCGAGGCGTGCCTGCAGGCGCTCCAGGGTTTTCCGGCCGTCCGGCAGCGGATCGGGTCCCAGCGCCTGCCAGGCGGTGTAGCGCGCGAGCATCAGGTCTGCTTCCTGGCTGCGCCGGCCGATCAGCCACGGCAGGGCCCGTCCTGCGGCGAAGCGGCGCAGTTCGGTTCGGTGTTTGCGGCGCTTGTCGCCGGTCTGCCTGCAGGGTTCGCACTCCTGGCCGCTCGTGGTGACGCGGATCTTTCCCGATCCGCAGACCGGACAGGGCAGCCGGGAAGCCACCACCTGGATCAGACGTCCGTTGCGGTGCTCCGGCGATATCCGCCCGCCCACCTGCCGTACCGCACCCACCTTGCGCCGCCGTCCAGCCGCCATAACCGGCCCCTCCCCCACTAGCCCGTACGTCAAGGCCCGGTATGCCCCAGCAGTCCAGGCGCTAGACCAACTCCCGGTGCATTGGCGTCACTTCGACGCTGGTGCACGCGGGACTGGACGACCCGTTCACGTACGTTCCGCCGATCAAACCGCCGTCTCAGGGAGAGAACCGGTCAGGAAACCCGCAGGAGTGTGGCGGCGGGGCCAATTGCACCGGGCCCGAATTTGTCGCGGATGCGGTCGGTGACCTCTTCGGTGACCAGGCGGTCCTCGCGCGTTGTGTCGAGGCTGATCTGCTGGGCGACCTGGTCGGCGCCGGCCAGGTCCTCGCCTCGGAGGGCGAGTCCGGTGAGGCGGCCGCGTTGGAGGCCTGCGGCATCGATGAGCCGGTACGCCATGGTCCTCAGGTCGTCCTCGTGCGCGGAGGCTTCCGTCAGTCGGCGCGACTTCTCCCAGGACGGGCCGCCGGCGAACTTGAGCGTGAGGGCCAGGGCTCGGGCCACCTGTCCCCGGCGGCGCAGTACCTGTCCGAGCTGGACGACCAGATCGAGGAGCGCGGCGCGGACTGCGGCTCCGTCCAGGGCGTCGCGGGGGAAGGTGACGTGGACGCTGGTGGAGGTGGGCAGCGCCTGCGGGGTGACGGGGCGGGGGTCGATGCCGCGGGCGCGGTCGGCGGCCAGGCGTCCGGCGCGGCCTCCCAGGATGCGCTGCACGGTGGCCGGCGCCAGTCCGGCGAGCAGGCCGACGCGGTCCACTCCATATCCCTTCAGTGCGGCGGCCTGGCGGGGGCCGATGCCGTGGAGGGCGTCGACGGGCAGCGGTTCCAGCCAGCCGGTGACCTGGCCGGGGTCGACAGCGAGGACGCCGCCGGGATCAGTGATCTGGCGGGAGGCGGTGGCCGCGACCGTGATCGTCGGCCCGACGCCGACTCTCACGTCGACACCCAGTAGCGCGACGCTCCGCAGACGCACGATTTCTCCGAGCCGACGGGCGTCGGCGCGGTGGCAGCGCAGCGCGCCCTTCAGCTCCACCAGGGCTGCGGACGGGGGCAGCGCCTGGACCACCGGGGACAGGTCCGCGAGTAGTTCCAGGACCTGTCGGAAGGTGTCTTCGGGCAGCCGGTCGGGGCAGCGCACATGCATCACACTCGACACCCCTCGTGTCTGAACTCCAGCATTCATGGACGCCCACCTCCTCCACCCCACGCTATCGAACTAATATTCGAACACGCGACAGGCGGGCATCGCCCCTCCACTTAGAATCGGAAACATGTTCGATGATCTGCCGCCTGATCTGGCGCGACTGGATGCGCTGAGGGTGTGGCACGCCCTGTGGCTGGAGCGCATCGACCGCAAGATCGCCTACCTCCGGCAGCGACAGGCCGAAGAGGAACACGGCCGCCGCAACCGGCCACGGCCCCCGGACTGGATCGTCGAACTCGGCACCAGCACCGGACAGCCCCTCCAGGTCCACGACGGCGAATGCGGCATGGCCGGCACACGGCAACGCGCCATCGACCGCGACGAAGCCCGCCGCCTGCTCACCACCGGACAGGTGCAGGCATGTCCGTTCTGCCACCCCGACACCCAACTGCACATCATCGACTTAGCCGACCCGACGGGGCCGCCACGGCGGAGCCTCGAACGACCGCGCCGTCCCGCCCCGACTGGGGCGACCGCGATGTTGACCTAGAACAGGACTCCGCCGATGACCACGACTCCCCCGCCGCCCGTCAACGAGCCGGACCCGTCCGCACTGACCTGCCCCGGTGACCGAGTCGGCCTCTGCGCCGGGTGCCAGCGCAAGACCCACCGGTACGGCTCAGGCGGGTGTCCGCTGTGCCAGTGGTGCATGAAGCCGGCGATGGAGCGGTGGGGCCCAGGCGTGCGCTACGTCAGCATTCGCGCCTAACGACGGCCACGGTCTCGCCTCCTCGACTGAACCGCGGGACTGACGGAGGGCCGCTTCTTCCTCGCCGACGCCATGGCGATCTACGCGCCCCGTTTCGTCGCCGCCTTCTTCGTGACAGTCTTCTTGACTGCCGTCTTCCTGGCTGCGGACTTCTTCTTCGGCAGCTCGTGCACGTCGGCTTCCCTGCCCTCACCGCGGGAGGCCTTCGCCTTGGCCACGGACTCTTCGAGCGCCGCCATCAGATCGAGCACCCGCCCTGTCGGCTCCGCGGCCGCCGGCGCTACGGGCGGCGCACGGTGCTCCAGCTTCGCCTCGATCACCTGCTCCAGGGCCTCGGTGTATGTGTCCACGGCGAAGTCGGCGTCCTCGATGCCGTCGTGGGTCATCGAGTCGATGAGAGCCCGCGCCCCGGCGACCTCGTCCTCGTCCTCGTCCAGCTCGACTTCTTCCGGGGCCAGCTCGGAAGGGTCGCGGATCTCGTCCGGCCAGCGCATCGCGTGCAAGACGATCGCGTCGTCCCGCACGCGCAGCAGGCCCAGACGTTCTCTGCCGGACCAGGCGTACTTCGCCACCGCGACCTTCGAGCTCCGCTCCAGCGCCTTCCGCAGCAGGACGTACGGCTTGGCCGCCACCTGACCCTTCGCCTGCAGGTAGTAACCCTCGGCGATCATCAAAGGGTCGATCGAGGACGCCGGTACGAAAGCGTGGATCTCGATCGCCTTCGCCGTCGGCAGCGGCATCTCCCGCAGCTCTTCGTCGGTGACGGCGATGACCCGGTCCTTGGAGACCTCGTAGCCCTTGCCGATCTCATCCTGCCTGACCTCACGGTCCTCGATCTCGCAGTACTTGCGCACCCGGACGCGCGCCATGTCTTCGAGGTGGATCTGGTGAAAGCGGACGCTGTGGTCCTCGGTGGCCGACTGGACGTTGACCGGCACGCTGACCAGGCCGAAGCTGATCGCGCCGCTCCAGACGGTTCGGGGCATGGGGCACCTCCATAACAGGCCCCGAGCACGGTCAGCCTACGAGCCGGCAGTGACACGGGCACCTCGACGCCGCGTGCGAGCGGGGGCACCCTGGAACGCAGCTCCGGGGGGCCGATGGAATGGGTCTCGCTGGCCAGCACGACCGTGGGCGCAGGAATCGCCACCGCGTCGGCCGGGATCCTCGAGGACGTACCCGTAGCGCCTCCAGGCCCGGGTGACTCAAAAAGCCGGGCTTCCACGCCGTCTGCCGTGGATCTGCTGCCCGCCCGGGTCGGCCTGGCGAACCAGGGTGGGCGGGAGAAAGGCCAATCACATTGACGGCAGCCTCCGCCCGAGGCTCAACCGAAGCCGGGGCAGCCGACATTTTCTGTCTCGCAGGACGCCCAGACGTCGCAGGCCTCGCCGCTACGACAGGATTTCCTGTGCGTCTGAAGGGACTTGGACGACGGGCTGGCGCAGGTCCAGGTAGCAGCGCAGCCGTACACCGGGCTGACCGGCGTCCCGCGTCGTCTGCTCCGTGATCGATGTAGCCCAGCGTTCGGCGAGCAGTTGCTGGACGGCGAGCGCGGTGGCGTCGTCTGCGGCTGCGACGTCGACGACAACCAGGCCCGGCCGGCTTACATGCGTCTCGTTGATCGGGTCCATGTACATCACTACGCCCAGGCTCCCAAGGGGAGTTCCGCCGGTGCGGGGTCTTCACCCGACCGAGTGGCGCCGTGCTCGGGCCAGTACGTCAGTGGCGCGCTGGCCGCCGGCCTCACCGCTCCCACAGCGGGCGGGCAAGCCCGGTCCCGCCGCAGTGGAAGCAGCGGCCCGAGCGGGCAGTTCCCGGCGTGCCGATGGTGTCGGCGGCGTCCAGCAGGAGCCGGGTGAGGCCGGTCAGGTGGTCCTTGTGCAGCGCGAGGTCATGGCGCCTGCCCACCATGATGTCCAGGGCGACGTCGGGGCCAAGGGTCCGGGCGTCCCAGCTGATGCCGCGCGTGGCGGTGGAGATCATGTCGTACAGGTCGCTGGTGGTCTGCGGCAATCCGGCTGCCGGTGAGGGCACTTGCCCATGGCCGTCCGGTCCGTGCTTTATGTCGCGCCGGTGAGCGAGGCCGGCGCGGGCTGCCACCACGGGGGCGGGACCGGGCCCGTGGCGTGGGTGTTGGGCCAGTCCTCCAGCAGGCGGTCGTCCTGGTGGTCGTCCCGGTGACCGCGGTCGCGGTCGCAGTACCAGCGGCCGAGGCGCGAGGAGTGCATCGCCGGGCAGGTCAGCTTCCCGCCGAACCGTACCCGGATCTCGTCCTCGATCCCGGGGGTCGGTTCCACATCGAAGGAGGCCGCCTCCACCGCGGACACGACAGCCCGCACGGCGTTCATCGCCGCCTCCGCGTCGGCATCGGACCACACACGCAGGTAACCCCCGCGGTGCACGTCCCGGGAGAATGCCGAGCCGATGATGACGAACGGGTGCCGGCCACCGATCAGGGCGCGCTCGGTCACCTCGGTCACGAACTCATGCGGGTCAACGAGCACATAGCCGGTCCGCCGCAGTGCACCGCCGCGGCCGTCCTCGTACGGGTGCAGGCGACGGCCGTCGATATCGCGAGGACGCCGCCCGTGACCGCGTCGGCGACCCGGTACCGATCCGTTCCACGGTCCCGGTCCAGGATCCGTACGTACCGGGGCGGGCCGCTCGCGGACGCGCACGACCGGTAGATCTGGCCGCGCTGCAGATGGACCTGCGCGACCGAGAGTTCATCGTCCACAGCATCTCCAGGAGAGTGTTCAGCAGCCTCGAAACCCTATCGGGGCCCTTCCGCGCGATTGTCGGCCCGGAACATGGGTCAGCTGCTGCTCGGTGCCACGGTCTGCGGGGCGGGCGCGGCCTCCAGCCGGTCAAGCCGTTCGTAGAGGGCACGCACGAGGCGGGCGCGGTTCTGGACGCAGTGCACGGTGCCCTCGATCGTCGCGGACAGCCGGCCTTCCGCCTCGCGCAGCACGACGTCGGCGAGCGCCCTGCGCCCGCTGCTCTTCGGCAGCTGGCTCGCGCGGTGCCGGACGTCGGAGGCGACGGCGCGGGCGTGGCCGGTCAGCTGGAGGGCGATCTGCTCGTAGTCGCGTTCGGCGAGCGTGTCCTCGCCGGTCCACGCGAGGACGGCCTTGACGAGGCACTCGTACGGCTCGCGATCGAGGGGGAGCTCCGCCTCGATCAGCCCGTCGGGGTCGTACAGGACCGTGTGGCTGCTGGTGTGCATGGCGGGCCTCGCTGCTGGGGCGTCGTCGCGCGGGTGGCCGACGGTCACCGCTGGGGGTCCTCGCCGCCGCCGTCCCCGTCGTCCTGGTCCTCGCCGTGCTGACCGAGGAACCGGGCGAAGCCCCGGTCTGCTCGGGCCAGCAGGGCCGGGGAGGGAACGCCGTAGACGGGCGGCTTAAGGCCGCGGCCCTCCCGGGCCGAGGCGGTGGAGTCGGTGTGTGAGCGCGAGGGGGCGCCTTTTCTTCGGCTGGTGGGACTGTGGCTGCTGCCCATCGTCGGCTATTCCGCTTCGTGGGTAGGTTCGAGCCCCGTGTGGTCGTGGTCTTTGTCGGTGCGGGTGGGGTCGGCGGCGTGGATGAGTTGGCGGAGCCCGCCGAAGTAGACCTCGTGGTCGACCATGGCGGGCAGGATGGCGGCGAGGTGGCCGGTCAGCACCGGAAACTTCTCGGGGTCCAGCGCGGCCAACGCCCGCCGGGTGGCGGCCTGGGCGGACTTCGGGTCGCGGTGGTCGACGAAGCTCGCGCTGCCCAGGGTGAGCAGGTAAAGCCGCCGGTAGCAGGTGATCGCCTCCGCGGCGGTCATGCCGGACGCGAGAGAGTCGGCGAGCTGCGGCTCGACCAGGCGCTTCAGCAGTTGCGGGCCGAGCCAGGGCCGGCCGCCGCGCAGGGCGACCAGGCCCGGATGGGCCGTCAGTAGCTCGTACAGCGCGGTGAAGCGGGTCTCGGTGGCGGTCGCCCAGTCGGTGCCGGGCGGGATCTCGGGCAGGTGGGCGGCGAGTTGGTCGGTCACCAGGTCCAGCAGGCCGGCCAGGTCGGTGCAGCGGCGCTGGAGCGAGGCGACGGAGATGTCCAGCGCGGAGGCGAGGGTGCGGAAGCTGAGTGTGCCGAGGCCTTGCTGATCCACGATCAACAGGGCTGTCTCGGCGATGCGTTCGGGAGTCGCGAGGTCCAGGGAAGCGGATTGCCGTGGCATGTGAGTCAGCGTACGGTACGGCGTATCGTCACGGTAGGCTTCCATCTCCTTACGGAGGCGACATGCCCCGCACCACGGCGCTCGACCCGCTGTTCACCGCCGTGAACACTGCGGCCTTCACCGACCGGCACCTGGCCAACCTCGCGGCCGGCTCCCTCGCTGCCGTCCGAGTTCCCGACTTCCTCGACCGGCAGACCTGTGTCAGCGCGCTGGCCGCGCTGGACCGGCTGCCCACCGCCGACTACGACCCGGCCCGGGTGCCGACCCCGATCCTCCGCTTCGGCCCGGCGCTCAACGACTACCGCGTCCAGCAGGACGGCCGGCTGGACGCCGAGCGGTACTGGCGCGACGCCGAGGCGGCCCGGGCGGCCTGGCACCGGGCCGGGATGCGCCCGGACCCGATCACCGTCTCGCTGGCCCGGCTCGGCTCCGCCTGGGGCGCCGCCGTCACCGCGGCCACCATCGGCGGCAGGGCGGTCTTCGGCGGAACCCTGCGCGAAATCAACGCCGGGGCCCTGGTCCACTACTTGGCGGTGGTGCCGCCCTTGGTGCCGCGGCCGACGGCCAGTTCACCGCTGCCCGTCTGGACCGAGGTGAAGCCGGACTTGTCCTCGGAGTGCTGGTCGAACTCGCCGACGTACAGATGGAGTTTCCCGTAGCGGGTCTCCGTCTTGCTCGCATCGGCCGGGTCGGTCCACTCCCAGCCCTCCTGCGCGTCGAAGGTCCCGGTGACCTGCACCCAGGTGTCGGTCTCGGCGACATCGCCGCCCGGCACCTCGGCGCTCTCGGTGCTCGATCACCCGGGAGTTCTCCGCCGGGCTCTTCGACCAAGAGGTCGTCGCTCAGCTCGCGTTCAACGTCTGGGTGGCCGTCCCCGCCACCGGCGGGGCGACCACCGTGTGGCGCCACCGCTGGGAGCCGGCCGACGAACAGCACCGCCAGGCGTACGGCTACCAGCTCCAGACCGTCGGGCACTGCCAGCGGGTCAGCCTGCGGCCGGAGCTCGGCGACGGACTGCTGTTCAACCCGGCCAACTTCCACGCGGTCGATCCCTGCCCCGGCCAGCGGCGGATCGCCTTCGCCCTCTTCCTGGCGCTCACCACCAACGGCCAGCTCATCGCCTGGTCCTGACCCTCTCCCAGCAGGAGCAACAACGTGCACCAGCTCACGTACGGCGACATCAAGGCAGCAACCGACCGGATCGCCGGACGCATCCGCCCCGTCACCCTCGCCCCCGTCGACCCCGGCGCTATCCGCACCGCACACCGTGACCCCCTGGACGACCGCGAGCCACAGGACTGCGAGGTATGGCTCGCGCTGGAGTACATGCAGCACACCGGCTCCTTCAAGGCCCGCGGCGCCCAGAACTTCATCCAGGCCCACCGCGAGGCCGGCACCCTCCCGGAGGCGGGGGTGACCATCGCCTCCGGCGGCAACGCCGGACTCGCGTGCGCGTGGGCGGCCCAGCAGCAGGGCGTGCGGGCCACGGTGTTCCTCCCGGCCACCGCCCCGGAGGTCAAGGTCGCCAAGCTCCGCGGCTACGGCGCGGACGTGCGCCTGGTGGGCTCGGAGTACGCCGAAGCGCTCGCCGCCTGCGAGAACTTCACGGCCGCGACCGGTGCACTCCCCTCCCACGCCTACGATCACCCCCTGATCGCCGCCGGGGCCGGCACCCTGCTGGAGGAGATCCGCACCCAGATCCCGGGCCTGGACACCGTGGTGGTCGCCGTCGGCGGCGGCGGCCTGTTCGCCGGCATCGCCACCGCCGCCCAGCACCACGGCATCCGCACCGTCGCCGTGGAACCGGAGAACTGCCGCGCCCTCAACGCCGCCCTCGAGGCCGGCCACCTCGTCGATGTCACCGTGGACTCCGTCGCCGCCGACTCCCTCGGCGCACGCCGCACCTCCGCCATGGCACTGCACGCCGCCCAGCAGGAACGCGTGCACTCCGTGCTCGTACCGGACAGCGAGATCATCCGGGCCCGCCAGGCACTGTGGGACCACCGCCGCATCGCCGTGGAGCACGGAGCGGCAACCGCGCTCGCCGCCCTCACAGCCGCGCCGCACCATGTACCCCACCGCGACCTGCCCACCAGGCCCACCGGGCCGTCCCGCAACTACCGCCCCGCCAACGGCGAGAAGGTCGCCGTCGTGCTGTGCGGAGCGAACACAGACCCCGCACAGCTCACCTGGCAAACCCCCGAGCACTGACCCACCAGCCCGAAAGAGAAGCCCCGTTCCTGGAACGGCGGTTTCTAGGGATCGTCGCAACACGTGGTCGGTTGTGTCAGAAGCCGTAGTCCTATCGACCGTGAGGGCGGTTTTGGTCGAACGGGTTGCCTGGTCGGGTGATTTCGGCCGGGTCGGTGCATGAAGGCAGGACCTCCGGTGCAGCACGAGGGTTGCGAAGCCAACTCGTCTACGCCCGGAGGTCCTGTTGTCGCAGTTCTACGCCGTTTCGCCGGTTGTCTTCAACTCGGCGCGTTCTTCGTGCGTTTGCCTCGCTCACCGGTTCGGGAACGCGGCCGACCGGCCGGTTCCCGGTCTACGGCTCGGACATGACGGACGCGCAGTGGGCGGTGGTGCGCGACGCGCTGCCGGTCCCGGCGTGGATGGAGGGAAAGGGCGGGCACCGTTCAACCAGGCAGTCCGTGACAGCGGACGGTCCGTCGTTGAAACGCACCGGCGCCGGCCACCCATCACGAAGGTGGCACCGGGCCCTGACGGGCGCTCAGCGTTCGGCCTCCGCCCGCTCTATCCCCCTCTGTTCACGTATGTGGGCGTCAATCACTCGGGCCTTGCGTATGGGCTCAGTCGGCTCTGGCAGTGGTTCGCCACGGACCGCCGCTCCCAGGCACTCCAGGCCGTATGAGCAGACCGTCCAAGGCAACAAGAGCGATCCCCCGTGCACCAGGTAGTCGGTCAGTTCGTGAGTCATGCCCATGTAGCCGAGCACCTCTTCGATCCGCTCCCGAAGTTCCTTGTCGCGGATGCGGAGGACGGTGGGTTCCACCTGCGCGGCGAGCTGGCTCAGCTCCTGATCCCACGCGCCGAACCCTCTGTTGTCCTGAGGAAGATCTCGCGCCCGCTGCTTGATCACGTACAGCTGAATGATCATTTCCTCCACGGCGGCCTCGGCCTTCTCCTCTATTCGAAAGTCTCGCGTCGCCTTCGCCTGACGGTTCTGGGCCACCACCGAGGCCCAGATCGACAGTCCGCCACCGACCGCGGTACCCACCAAGGTGCCCGCGAGCCCCACCCACACCGATCCGTCCATACGGATCATCATGCCGACGGGACCAACCCCGTGGGGTGATCCCGTCAAGTCCTGTGAGTCCCGGAGTCCGGCCCAGCGCAGGCGGCTGAGGACGATCCGCGAGACAGCTGCGGTTTCAGTTCAGGCGGTGGCCGAGGGCCGACTGCGGCAGCGCGGTGCTGGTAGGCGCAGAGTCCTGGGGCGCCGAGGGCGAGGGGACCACGTGGACCGAGGCCGCGGCCGCCGTCGGCGCCTCCGCCCCGGACGCTTTCGGCGAACGGGTGCGCCGCAAGGCCAAGCTGCTCGGCGCCGAGCAGCGCCGGCGTGGAAGGCAACGACGGGTCGAGTGATCCGCCGGTGCGCCGGACTGGAGTGCCGGGGACGAAACCCGTCCGTCACTGCCGGCGCCGGTCGTACTCCGCCTTGAGGTACTTGAGGCGGCGGCGAACCTGTTGGCCCACGCGCGCCGCCTCCCCGGTGGGAACGCCGGCCTGCAGCGCGGCCTGGGTCCAGGTCGCTTCGGCGTCATCGGCGTAGGCGAGAGCCACGGACCGCTGGTCCGGATCCAGACGGCGCAGTACCCATTCGACACGGTCGTCGAAGCCTTCCAGCAGCGGATCGCCGACAGGGTCGCGAGCGCCGGAGGATGGTACGACGTCGTCGTCCTGGTCGAGCGCTTTGATGAAGCGGTGGCGGATCTCGCGCTCCCACTCGGGCTTGCCGTCAGTGGACGCACGCGTGACTGCGGCGCCCAACAGCCGCGCTATCGCCGCATCGGAGCGCGGCATGTCGTCCCAGGCGGGATTGAGCAAGCCACCCGCGGTCCGGGCACGCCAGCGGTCGGGCTTCTTACCGAGCAGGGACTGGGTCAGGTCGTCCAACTGAGCGTCGGGGCCGTCGCCACGGTGAACGACCGTGTGGCGTGCTTGCAAGGCAGCGGTGTAGGCCGAGCGTGCGGCGAAGCCGCTTCCCCACGTGCGGGCCCCCGATCGCTTCAGGTGCCGGTACAGCGTCATCAGGGCCTTGTCGGGGTGTCGACCGTGTGCCGGTGCGAGGGCGGCGGCGAGTTGCCCCAGCGGGGAGAGGGCGCCGCCCGCCCGCTTGGCGGCACCGTCACCGCCGATCCTCAGAATGATCGGTCCGAGCATGCCCGCTTCGACCCGTGCCCCGGGCGCCGGGCGCACCTCGCGGGTGACGAAGCGGTCCAAGGACATCGTCTCCAAGACCTGCACGACGCGCCACATCCACCGGCCGAGGAACCTGTCGGCCGCCGGGAAAGCGGGCACGGTGGGCGTGGTGCAGTCGTCGTGCACCAGACGCCCGAAGGCGTCGCGGCCACAGCGCGCCGTGTCGAACGCCCCCCAGGGGCAGGCGCGGGCACGCGGGGGCAGATGCTCGGACTGTTCGGCGAACACCTCACCCAACATCTCCGCCGCGGCGCGCAGCAGGTCCTCTCCTCCGTCTCCGGCGGGCATCAGGTCGCCCAGGACAGGGCCGAAGCCATAGGGGAAATGCTGCTGGAGAGCACGGCGGGCGGCCCTCACCCGGGCAACGACCTGGTTCAGCAACTCGATCTCGGCGCGGACGGGCCCGTCCGCGCACAGGCCGGCCAGCTGCCGCGGATCAGGGCGGGGCGTGTCGCCCAAGCGCACCTCTCGCGTCTGGACCGGAACACGCGCGCTGAGACCACAGTCCTCGCCGAGACCGGTGACCGGACCGGCGACCCAGTACGGTCCACGCCGGGCCGGGACGTGCACCAGCTCGATGTTCGTCCTCCCCACGTCGGCGCCGCTCGCGCGGCACCCCTTGGTCACCTGCGGTCCAGCAGCAGCACGGCCAGCGTCATCGCCGCGATCGCGACCGCGGCCGCGTCCGAGGAGCTCGCGCCCGCCGCCCGCAGCATGCCGAACACCAGGCCGCCGCACAACGCCAACACCAGCACCAGCACCCACAGGGGCATTTGAACCACCTCCAGCGGGCAGATCCATTCCGCCCTCACCTCATACCGCCGAGAAACACCCCGACCGACAAAAAACTTTGGACGGAATCTCCGACGCCTCGGGCGGCAGCGAGAGACGATCAATATCCCGTACCCGTTCGGAAGAGCAGCCTGAGGCTGATAGGCGCAGGGCCTTCTCACCTGCATCGATGCCTTGCCCCGGGAAGGGGGGCCGGACATCAATGCGGTGAGGGAATCAGCCGGTGTGGCAGCAGGCCACGATCACCGCTCCGCGCACGAACCATTGGCGAAGATCGTCATCGCGAACAGCGTCACGTGAGGTCGCCTCGCACGCCCTGTTGGGCGGCGCACTCGCCTTCGACAACCTGGTGTGCGACATGTGGCTGGGTCGGCGCGGACCTGGACCCGGACGAGATCGACGTGGAGCGCCTGTCTCTCCTTGCGGCAGGTCGCGTTCGGCGAACGGGTGCGCCACAAGACCAAACGGCTCGCTGGCGGACAGCGACGCTGTGCAGCACAGCGTCGCCCTGTTCCCACTGCCGCGCCGTGACCCGGATCACACCGGCATCCTGGAGATTCAATGCCGATGGCCCGCTCTCCCGGGACCGAGAGGTGAAGCATCCCTTTATGCAAGGAGCTGCCAGATCATGACCCTCCAGAACTCCGCATCGACCCAGGAGAGTTACCACATCGTCCCCGCCCGCGCAGGAACCGCGCAGACGTTCGTCGTCTCCACTGCTGACGGCGCCCGCCTGGGGCAGCAGAGCGAAGTGCCTCGCGATGAGGAGTGGCACGTACAGCATTGATACGGGAAGCGGTCCCAACGGCTCGCCGCCGAACAGCACCGTCGTGCCGCGCTGCAGCGTCCCCACGCACTTGGCGCCGACCGCTCGCGCGAGACCTCGATTCGGAGGAACGAGCAGTGAGATCAGACTGGCGAAGGAAGCTCATGGGCGGACCAGCGCCTCTTCCCACATCACCAGGTAGACCGCGGGGTGAACGGGGCCCGATGCCCATCGTGGAGACCGCTGCATACCTCACGCAGGCCTTGCCGAGATTCCCGCCGACACCGCAGGCGACACCGTCCGGATTTGGACGCGCACCGTCGTCTCTGCCCAGCGGGCCCGATTTGAACAACGTGCTGTCCGCCTCGGCCCACGGCGCCGTCATCGAAGACGAGATCCATGACCTGATTCGTCAGGCCGACAAAGAAGGAGCCTTCTGGCACCGCAGCAACCAGCCTGACCACGCCGAAGCCACGCGGGTCCTAAGCGTGATCATCTGGCCGACGGGCGGAGCTCTGGGGTCGGCACTGCCTCAGGTCATCGAACGCAACCTCGACGCCCTCTGCTCCAGAGTGCTCCTTGTCCCGCGCAGCGACCGATGGAGGGACGCCGTCTCCACAGCACTGCTCGGCGACTGGAACCGGGAATTGAACCACGATGTTGATCCGGCCACCGCGCTCAGCATGCTCAAGGCGGAGGCCCGTACGCATCACCGGCACTCGGTGCCCATCTGGCGGCGCGGGACCAGGCACGGGCGTGTGCTCTCCCTGGACGCCGACCTCGGCGGCCTGTCGCTGCACGACCTGGTCGCCGCCGACATGGACCTGCTCACCCACACGACGGACGGGGCGTATGAGGACGAGCGCCTCAACCGTGTGCTGCGCGGCCTGGCCGAAGCCGAACAGAAAGTGGTGCGCGCACGCGCCGCGCGCGAGGGCACCACCTGGACCGAGGCCGCAGCCGTCACCGGCGCCCCCGACCCGGTCGCCTTCGGAGAACGAGTCCGGCGCAAGGTCAGCCGGCTCGCCGCCGAACAGCACCGCCGAACTGCACAGCGCCGCCCTGCTCCCCCGGCGCGCGTCGCAGAAACTGCCCAAGAATCTTTGCTGGTAGGGCCGGAGCCCGGGACCGGGAGGTGAACCCCCTCTTTATCTCGTCGAAGGCACCCAAGCCACCATGATCCTGATCCTCCTCCTGGACCTTCTGGTCCTCGACCTCGGGCTCAGGATGAAGCCGGAGCTTGTCGCTACCGACAACGCCTCGTACCCCGGCAGTGCTCCGGAGGGGTGTGCTTCCGGTCCTCAGATCGAGGAGCCCCGGTTGCGGTTAGCGAAGGGGAGCGCTCCGTGAAGCGCGGTGAACTCCGCGATCAGCTCCGTCTCGGCTTGGCCGGCGGGCGGATCGTTCACGGTGCGCCAGGCGACCAGGAGCGTGTCGGAGTCGGCAAGGTGCCAGATGTACGCGCCGCCGCTGTGCCCGGCGTTGCGCCCCTGGCCCTGGCGGCGGTAGGCGTTCAGCCGGTTGCTCAACCCCTGGCGGCCAGCGGCCTTGCCGACGTACACCACCGTGGCGCCGGGCACCCAGGATCTGATCAGGTTGGCGGTCGTCGTGGTAGGGTCGTGGCCCTTGCGGTGGCCAGCTGGACTCCGTGCGAGATAGACCGGGGGCGCTGCGGAGGGGCGCAGCACGACGTAGATGCCCTCCCCGGCAGGGACATCGCTGTGCGGGAGGTCGGCGAACGGCACGAAGCCGACAAAGCCTCGGTCGGCCAGTGACACGTGGGTCAAGGGCGCGGTGCGGCCCGCTGAGGTCCCGGCCAAGCCGTCCGCGGCATGGTTGATTTCGGGTGTCATCGTGCTCCTGCTCCCGGAGGGTGGGGCTGGTTCCCATCCCCTACGGTGGCGGCCGTGGCCGCTGCGGTGCGGGCCATGGCCGTACGGCGGCGGGCCTGCTCGGCGGCGAGCCGTTTGACCTTGCGCCGTACCCGTTCACCGAAGGCATCCGGGTCCGCGGCAGCCGCGGCTTCGGCCCACGTGGTGCCCTCGCACTCGGCGTATGCGAACACGGTCGCCCGCTCGGCCGGTTCGAGGCCGCGCAGGACACAGTTGAGGCGGTCGTCCTCGACCACGCCGCCCGTCACACGGGCCAGCAGGTCGATGTCGGCGGCGACCAGGTCGTAGAACGAGAGCCCGTCACCCAGACTCGCGTCCAGCGACAGCACCCGCCCGTGCCGGGTACCCCGTCGCCACAACGGGGTCAGGTCCCTGTGGAGAGCACGGGCCTCGGCGCGCAGGGCAAGGACCGCAGTGTCGGGCAGCCGCCCGGTCTGCACGAGCGGATCGGACCAACTGCCCAGCAGAGCTGTCGACATCGCCTCCCTCCACTGGGCGCTGCTCGGCACCACCAGGACCTTGGCGGCGAACTCGTCCAGGAGCGCGCGTTCCGTGACACCGGTCTGCGGCTCGATCACCCCGCTGAACCGGCCCCTCAGATACAGCGACCGCCCAAGGTCCGACTCAAGGCAGTGCTCGTGGTCGACGCGGCTGGCCGGGGGACGGTCCGACAGCCGCACGCCGCCCTCGGCGGCCACCGCGACGACCACCACCACGCTGGACACCACGGGATGCTCTCCCGTGACAAGCCAGTGCGGCGGCGCGACGCGATCCCGGTGATACGCGGTCGACAAGCAGAGGGACTGGCCATAGTCGTCATTACGGGGCTGAGGATCCACGATGGTGCTCCTTCGACTAGTTGAGCGAACACCTCTCAGCGCCCGGGTGGGGCCCTACCGGCAATAAATCTTGAACGACTTCTCCGGCCGCGGCCAGGCATCACGGACGAGTGCTCCTCCTGGACGCCGACCTGGGCGGGCTGTCGCTGAACGCGTCCGGCGCAAGGCCAAGCGGCTCGCCGTCGAACAACACCGACGTCGGGACGGGTGTACGGCTATCACTGGCGGACGGTGGCCGACGTTCCGGTCGACGTGCGACGGGTGGTGGTCCGGGTGCGGCGTCTGGTGTGTCCCACGCGAGGCTGCCGCCACACCTTCCGCGAACAGGTGCCCGGGGTGCTGGAGCGATACCAACGACGCACCGCCTGCCTGATCAGGCAGGTCAGGGCCGTGGTCGAAGAGTTAGCGGGCCGGGCGGGATCACGTCTGCTGGCGATACTCGCGGTGGGCCTGTCCCGTCACACGGCTCTGCGCACCCTGCTGCACATCCCGTTGCCCGCCGGGCGGGTGCCCCGCGTGATCGGCGTCACCGCGGACTGGGCGGCGAGCGTGACTTCAGGCACTGGTGAGCGTGATCGCTGTACCGGCAAGGGCAGGGCCGCTTCCGGGTTTCGGGCGCTCACCGAACTGCCGCGCTCTACAGTTCTGTGCACGGCGTTCGGGGGCAAGTTCGGGGGGCACGGGGCATGGCACGTGTGGTGGCAGTGCACGGGATCGGTCAGCAGGCACGTGGGGAGCAGTCACTGCTCCGGCTGTGGTTACCGGCCCTCAACGACGGTCTCACCCGTGCCGAGGCTCCCGGTCTCCTGCGGGAGACGGAGGTGGCGGTGGCGGTGGCGTTCTATGGTGACGTGTTCCGTCCCGAGGGGCAGTTCCTGGCCGTCGGGGATCCTCCCTACACGGCCGCGGATGTCGAAGAGGGTTTTGAGCAGGAGCTGCTGCTGGCCTGGTGGCAGGCGGCCGCCGACAGTGATCCGGCCGTGGTCCCGCCGGACGCGGACACCCTGGTGGCCACGCCGCGCTCGGTGCAGGCCGCGCTGCGGGCGCTGTCCGGCTCGCGGTTCTTCGCCGGCCTCGCGCTGCGGGCGATGGTGTCCGACCTGAAACAGGTCAGCCGCTACCTCACCGACCCCGGCCTGCGTGCCAAGGCGCTCGCCCGCGTCACTGATCAGATCGGCGAGGACACCAGGGTCGTGGTCGCTCACTCGCTGGGCTCGGTGGTGGCCTATGAGGCGCTGTGTGCGCGCCCCGGCCACCAAGTGCGGGCCCTGGTTACCATCGGGTCCCCGCTGGGGATTGCGAACTTGATCCTGCACCGTCTCCAGCCGCCACCGCTCACGCTCGGAGACCGGCCGCGCGGGGTGTGGCCGGGCGGCGAGCGGCTGGTGTGGACGAATCTGGCCGACGGCGGCGACGTGGTCGCGCTGGTGAAGGATCTGCGCCCGGTCTTTGGGGAACGGGTGCGCTGCGCGGTGGTGCACAACGGTGCGACGGCGCACGATGCGTCGGCGTATCTGACGGACCGGCTGTGTGGGCAGGCGATCAGGGACGGGCTGGCGTGAGTGGCCCCAACGGTGCCCCGCGGGGCAGTGAAGGGCCGCGCCGGTATCTGATCGCGACCGCAGTCGCCCGCTATCTCAAGTGCGCTGACTGGGACCGCCCTGAACTGGTGGAGGCGCGGGAGCAGGTCATCGAGCTGTTCACGCAGCAGTTGGGCTACGACCACTACACCGCGCTCGGCCTGGACCCGACGCGGTTGCAGCTCACCGACCAGTTGCGGGCGTTCTGTACCTCGCAGGAGCGCCGCGAGGACGACCTAGTCGTCCTCTACCTCTCCGGGCATGGCGAGGTTCTCGAGGACGGTCATGAGCATGTGCTGCTGATGGCCGACACCGACCCGTCCGACGTCTCCTACACCTCGCTGCCCACCGTGAACCTCGTACGGGCGCTGCGCGGTACCAAGGTCCGCCGGCTCCTGCTGATGCTGGATACCTGCTACTCCGGACAGGGTGGCAACGAGCTCGCGGCCGCCGCGCTGGAGCGCCTTGGCGCGCAGTGGGGGCCGGGCACCCCCAGTCCGGGGCTGGTCGTCGTGTCCTCCGCGCAGCCCCATCAGCAGGCGAAGGCGGGCTTGTTCCCGCGGTTGCTGAAGGAGGCCGTGGGCAGTCAGGCCGCCGCGGGCCATGCGCCGGTCCACCTGTCGGTATCGGCGGTGGTGCAGCAGATGAACGACCATCCCGACCGGCCCGGCTACCAGCACATCAATCTCTCCCTGCTCGGGCTGACCGGTGAGCCGCCCGACTTCCTCACCAACCCGCGGCATGACATCCGCCTCACCGATGTCGACCTCGCCCTGCAGGATGCCGCCGAATTCGACGCTTACGCCCTGCAGCGAGAGACGGAGTTCACCACCCGCTTGCTAGTACGCGCGATGGGCTATCACGGGGATCCGGCGCTGGGCTGGTGGTTCTGCGGCCGCCACCAAGTGCTTGCGGAACTCGCCACCTGGCTCAACCAGACCGGCGACAGCGCACCGGAGGAGCCGGTGCCGCCCGATGTTCTCGCGGACGGCTGCGTGCGGGTGGTCATGGCCGGTCCGGGCTCGGGCAAGACGGCCGTGCTCGGCCTCGTCGGCGCGCTCACGATGCCCGATCGCCGCCGCGCCGTTCCCCTCGGCTCCCTCGGTCTGGATCCGGACTGGGTTCCCGGCGAGGGCATGATCGACGTCATCATGTACGCCCAGAACCTCACCGACAGCCAGGTCCTGGCCGGCCTCGCCGCCGCCGCCGGCTTCCGCTGCACGACCGTCGGTGAATTCCTTGAAGCCCTGGAGCACCGTAACCAGGACCGCGGGCGGCCGTTCACGGTGCTCATCGATGCTCTGGACGAAGCAGCCACCCCCGCCACCTTGTGCTCCCAGATCGTGCGGCCGCTCATCGAGCACTCGCGCGGGCGGATCCGCCTGCTCCTGGGCACCCGCCCCCACCTGCTCGACTGTCTCGGCCTCAGCAATCGGCCGGCGCACCGAGGTGGCCCGGTGATCGACCTCGACAGCGACCGCTACGCCGACCGTGAGGCGCTGCTGTCCTACACGATCCGCAACCTGGTCCAAAGCTGCCCCACCGCCCCCTACCGGCTAGAGGAAAACCGCGCCCTGCTGCGGCCCGTTGCCGAAGCCGTCGCGGCCGCGGCCGGCATGTCCTTCCTCGTCGCCCGCTTCGCCGCCTACACTCTCGCCTCCGCCGACACCGCCGTCACCGACCCGTTCGACCCACACTGGCGCGACAGCCTGCCGCGCCACGCCGGGCAGGCCATGCACGACGACCTCAACCAACGCCTCGGACCCGACGCCCAGCGCGTCACCGACCTGCTGCGCCCCCTCGCCTACGCCGAGGGCCAGGGCCTGCCCTGGGAAGACATCTGGGCGCCCCTCGCCTCCGCCGTCTCCGGCCGCCCCTACACCGACGACGACCTGCTCTGGCTGCGCCGCAACGCCGGCTCCTACGTCGTGGAGGCCACCGAGAACGGCCGCTCCGCCTACCGCCTCTACCACCAGGCCCTCACCGAACACCTCCGCGAAGACACCGACCCCACCCCCGTGCACGCCGCGTTCGTCGACACCCTCACCGACCGCGTCCCCTACCGCGGCGACGCCACCCGCGACTGGTCCCGCGCCCACCCCTACACCCTCCACCACCTCGCCACCCACACCGCCGCCTCAGGCCGCATCGACGACCTCCTCAGCAACGCCGAGTACCTCATCCATGCGGACCCTCATAGCCTCACTCCGCACCTGCGGCGGGCATCGAGCAGGCAGGCACGCCTGACCGCAGCGGTGTACCGCAATTCCTTCGATCTACACGCCGACGCCTCGGTGTCCATCCGCCGCAGTGTCCTTGCCCTCAACGCCGCCCGCGCCGGCGCCACCACACTGCTCGCACAGCTCAACCGCTGTGCCCACGCCACCGAGTGGATTCCGGCCTGGGCCACGGGCAATGACTTCGCTCATGCACTACGGACATCTATCACCGGACTCGACCGCGGAGTTGTAGGCATAGCGTGCAGTGTGCTTGAGGACCTTCCCGTCGGCCTCATTTCTGGACGTGACGGCGTATCCGTGTGGGATCTGTCTGCCGGGCGCCGCATCAGCAAACCGCTCACCGACCGGATGGTGGGGTCATTGGCCTGCAGCGTTCTTGCCGATCGCCCAGTCGCTGTCATCGCCGGCGGTAACACGGTGACCGTGTCAGATCTGGCTTCTGGACGCCTGATCTGCAAACCGTTCGTCCACGGCCCGGGCCCGGTTGTTGCTATGGCGTGTACGGTCCTCAGCGGTCGGCCTGTGGCCGTCATCGGTGGTGACACGGTGACGGTGTGGGATCTGGCTTCCGGACGCCGCATCGGTGAACCGTTCACCCCAGGACGTAGCCCGGTGCGTTCCATTTCCTGCAGCCTCCTTGACGGCGGTGCGGTTGCCGTCATCAGCGGCCTCCGCTTCGACGGCGGCAGCGCTGGAACGGTGTCGGTGTGGGACCTGGCCACCGGGCGTCGCGTCGGTACCTCATTCGCCCCAGGCCATAGGCCGGTGGCCTCCGTTTCCTGCGCCACGCTGGACGGCCAGCCCGTCGCTGTTACCGCAGATGGCACGGTGGAGGTCTGGGACCTGGCCACGGGACACCACCTCCGCAGATTCTTGGCCCCTTACGACGACATGGTGCGCTCCGTGGCTTGCACCGTGCTCGACGGCCGTCCCGTGGTCGTCGCCGCTGGCGCCAGGGTGGCGGTGTGGGATCTGGCCACTGGACGCCGCATCGGCAGACCTCTGATTCACCCTGGCGGCCCGGCGGACACCCTTGAGTGCACCGTCCTCGATGACCGGCCTGTCGCCGTAACGGGTAGCAGTATCGGAACCGTACGCGTCTGGGACCTGTCTGACCTTGCGTCGCCTGATGATCCGCGTGCTGTCTCAGACAACGCGTTCATGTCGTCCGTAGCTTGCACCACCCTCAACGGCCAGCTCGTTGCCGTCACCGGTGGTGAGACCGTGTCGATCTGGGACCTTGCCTCCGGACAGCGCATCAGCCAATCCCCCGCCCTAGAGGGCGACTGTGCGCGCTCGGTTTCCTGCACTGTGCTCGGCGACCGGCCCGTTGCCGTCACCGGTGGTGAGACCGTGTCGATCTGGGACCTTGCCTCCGGACAGCGCATCAGCAGCCTCTCTATCAGTCAAGACGGGCCGGTGCACTCCTTGGCGTGCAGCACCGTCGATGGCAGACCGGTTGCCGCCATCGGCGGCGATGGCACGGTGTCGATGTGGGATCTGGCCTCCGGACACCGCATCGGCAGATCTGATACTCCTGCAGGAGGTCACTGGAGTAGCCGGGTGCACACCGTGGCGTGCACGATGCTCGACGGTCGCGCCACTGTGGTCACCGGCGGCCCCGCACTGTCGATGTGGGACCTGACGACCGCACGCAGGATCGGCGAACCTTACGTCCAAGAGGGCCTGGGCTTGATCCGCTTTGACGGACATTCGAGATCAGGGGTTCTACCCCGGGAGGATGTCCATCATGGAGAGCATGGGGAAGAAGAAGCCTCGCCCTCGCCGTTCGTTCACGCCGGAGTTCAAGGCCGAGATCGTCGAGCTGTGCCGACGCGGTGACCGCTCGGTCGGTCAGATCGCCAAGGACTTCGATCTGACCGAGACCGCGGTGCGGCTGTGGGTCAGCCAGGCCGAGGTCGACGCGGGCGAGCGGGACGGCCTGACCAGCGGTGAACGCGAGGAACTGGCGTCCCTGCGGCGGGAGAACCGCCGGCTGCGCGAGGACGTGGAGGTCCTCAAGCGTGCGACGGCTTTCTTCGCGAAGGAGACCCGGTGACGGTCCACCCGTTCATCGAGGCGGAGAAGCGTGCAGGTCACAGCGTCAAACGGGCGTGTGAACTGCTGAAGGTCTCCCGGACCGCCTTCTATGCCCGCCGCACCGGCACGCCCGGTCCACGCGCGGCCCGTGACGCCGGAGCAATTGTCAAATCCTGTGGATCACCGCGAAGAGCCTCAATCCAGCCGTAGCCATTGACCAAGGACTGCGAAGTCCTGGTCGGTGAGGCCGCGGGACGACGCAATGCGATGGAGGAGGGCTGGTGCCGGGTGGCGGGTGGACACCCAGTCCCGATCGGCGTCGGTGATCTCGTCGTCGACCCAGGCGAACGGGCGTCCGTCCGCCCATGCCACGAGGGTTCGGGTCTTCCAGTGGAGCCCGAACCACTGGTCTTCTCGTTCGTGGGCGGCGGAGGGCTCCGGCCAGTTCACGACCGGCAGTTGGGGCAGGCCGAGCCGCGGTGCCAGCTCGATATTCGCCTCCTCTTCCCAGGTCGTGGCCCAGACCAGGTCGCACGGCAGCGCCGCGAGCCGCGGCCCGGCCTGTGGGACGAGCCGCGCCAGGTGCGTGTCCGATGCGGTGCCCGCCGGCTCGCGCTGCGGGCCATCGCCGAACGGCAGGAGCGGCCCGTCGACGTCCAAGAAGAGCAGTGGACGGTTCCCGTGCGCGGTCATGCTGCGCTCACCTCGGGGCGCTCGACGAGGTAGCCGTTCTGGAACGTGGCGCCGTTGCGGACGAGGGCGACGAGGTGGGGTGCGGTGATCGCGCGCCAGCGTGCCTGGGCGGACTCGGCGAGCTTGAACACCATGGCCAGGGCGGCAGCGGGGCTGCCGGCGCCGCGGGTGACCCGGGTCCTCAACTTGACGGTGCTGAAGGTGGATTCGATCGGGTTCGTCGTCCTGAGGTGCACCCAGTGTTCGGCGGGGAAGTCGTAGAACGCCAGGAGTTCATCGGTCTCGTCGCTGACCTTCTTCACCGCTTTCGGCCACTTCGCGCCGTAGGTGCGCTCGAACTCCTTGACGGCCTTCTGGGCGTGGTCGCGGTCTTCGGCGTTGTAGATCTCCTGCAGTGCCTTCTTAGCGCCGGGCTGGGCCGACTTCGGCAGGGCGTTGACCACGTTGCGGGTTTTGTGAACCCAGCACCTTTGGTGCCTGGCCTGCGGAAACACCTCCGCCAGAGCCCGCCACAGGCCCATCGCGCCGTCACCGACCACGAGCTCGGGATCCCGCATGCCGCGCCGTCGGCAATCACGCAGCAGGTCGGCCCAGGACTCGGTGGACTCGCGCAATCCTTCAGCGAGCGCGATGAGTTCCTTGCGGCCGTCGGTGCGCACGCCCATGAGGACCAGGACGCAGGAGCGGGCCTGGCCGAGGCGGACCTTGGGGTGGACGCCGTCGGCCCACACGTACACGTAGTCGGATTCCGACAGGTCCCGGTCCTGGAAGGCAGCATGGTCGTCGCTCCACTGCTTGGTCAGACGGGTCACGGTGGCCGGCGAGAGCCCGGCCGAGCTGCCGAGGAACTGCTCGAGTGCGGGAACGAAGTCGCCGGAGGACAGTCCGTGCAGGTAGAGCAGGGGAAGGACCTCGCTGATCTTCGGGGACTTGCGGCACCAGGGGGCCAGGATCTGCGACGAGAACCGCTTGCGTTCGCCCGTCTCGGCATCGACGCGCTTGTCGTTCACGCGCGGTGCCTTGACCGGGATCGGCCCGGCGGCCGTGGTCACGGTGCGCTCGGCGTGGTGGCCGTTGCGGACCACCAGACGTCGGCCGGTCTCGTCGCGCTGGTCAGCCAACTCGGCTATGTACTGGTTGACTTCGGCCTCCAGGGCCGCGGCGAGCATCCGCCGGGCGCCCTCGCGGACTATGTTGTCCATCAGGGAGCCGGTCTCGGTGGTTCCGTCGTTGTTGACTACGCTGAGCACGGGCGTGCCTTCCCGACCCGCGCGCCAACGCGGGCCTACTCGATGACCAGAAGTCGATCACTCGGGAAGGTACGCCCTCCGCGTTGTGCGAGGCATCCCTCCCGAGGTCGATCCACAGGTCTTGAGCATTGCTCGTGACGCCGAACTGGCGGCACAGATCACCGATGTCCACACGCGATCGCGGGGAACCTACGGTGCCCCGCGCGTGCACGCCGTGCTCAAGCGGGCGGGTGCCGGGTGCGGGCGGCGCCGCGTCGCCCGGCTGATGCGGGCAGCCGGCCTGCAGGGCAGGCATCGCAGACGGCGGCACCTGACGACGGTCCCCGATCCGCGGGCTGTTCTGCGGCCCGATCTCATCGTCCGCGACTTCCAGCCCGACCCCGACGGGCTGAATACCCGCTGGTGCGGGTCGGGTAGCCGGAGGGAATCTCACCCTCCGGCTCCCACAGAACCGTGCGTAACAGTCTCCCGTTACACGGCTCTTGTCACCCTGATCACCAGAAATTACGGCACAGGCGCCAATGCGCGAACATTCCCGGGTATCGCCGTGTGATCCCCTGGAAACAATCCTTGGCTTTCTTGAACCCGGCCAGCCGTTTGTACTTTCTGCGGATCCAGCGCACCAGGTAGGCATTGATGCGCCGCAGGAGGGGTTTCAGCGCGGAGTGATAGAACGCTCCGTAGTACTGCATCCACCCTCGCACGATCGGGTTGATGATGCGTGCGAGTTGAGCGAAGGTGTGACCCGTGCGCCGGTGGATCCGCCACCCGCGCAATTCAGAACTGAGCCTCTTCAGGGCGTCCTTGCTGATCGCAGGCAGAAAGCACGGAAATGTCACCCCATGCTTGCTGCGCGCCGCGCGAGCGCGGAACGTGAACCCCAGGAACGTGAACGCCGTGTGCTCATACGAGCCCCGCCGGTTCGCGTCCTTGCAGTAGACAATCCGGGTCTTGTCGGGATGCAGACACAACCCGACCTCTTCCATCCGGTTCCCGATCGCCTCCACCAGTCTTCTGGCCTGGCGCTCGCTGACGCAGTGCACGACCGCGTCATCCACGTAGCGTTCGAAGGGGACGTTCGGGAACTCCCGAGCCAGCCACATGTCGAACGCGTAGTGCAGAAACAGATTCGCCAACACGGGCGAAACCGATGACCCTTGCGGGGTCCCCCGGTCTCGCATCTGCAAGGTGCCATCGGGTAGTTGAAGCGGTGCCTCCAGCCATCGCCGGACGTACAACTTCACCCAAACGGCGTCGGTGTGCGCTTCCACAGCCTTGACGATGAGGTCCCAGCGGACGCTGTCGAAGAACTTCCGGATGTCGAGGTCGACGACCCAGTCCTTCTTCCAGCAGCGTTCTCGGCACTTTTCCACCGCGTCCAGTGCCGACCGCCCTGGCCGATACCCATAGGAGTCCGGATGGAACTTCGGTTCCACCTCGCGCTCCAAGCGGGCGGCCACTACGGTCTGTGCAATTCTGTCCGCGACCGTGGGAACGCCGAGAATTCTGGTACCACCGCCATGCGACTTCGGAATCTCCACCGCTCGCACCGGGGGCGGAAAGTAGCTGCCCGAGGACATTCGGTTCCAGATCTTGAAGAGATTGCCCTTCAGATCCTTCTCGAAGTCCTCGATCGAGCAGCCATCTACACCCGGCGCCCCCTTATTTGCCCTGACCTTCTCCCATGCCTCCCAAACTTCCCACTTCGAGATCTCAAACGACTTCCCTGGCGACTTCAGCTCGCCCACCCGACTCCTCCCAGGACACACCCGGTTGATCGAACGAACACAGCCACGGATGACCCGGCCCCTTCGCTCCATCTCCATTACAGAGACTTCATCACTACTACGAGCCGGTCCGCCGGCGAGTCCCGCACCGGTACTCGATCCCTCGCGGTTTCCGCCGCTTCGGGACACTCCCTCTCCCTGCCCATGAGGCAGGACTATCGGGACTCGCCTTCCCACGTTCCACGTGAAAGCAGCAGACCAGGCTCGCGTCGCCTCCATGCCGGGCACCGTCTGGCCAGTAGACGGGTGTCCGCCAGACTTGTCCTGGAGCCATATCTACACCCCCAGTTTCGATGCCATCTAAATAGGTTTTCGACACGTCATCAGCGATTCGCTTGCGCTCGCCTTCCTGGTCCCCACCTGACGCCTCTTGGGCGCCTTTTCCACATCGCTCACCACGACGGCCTTCAGCCAACGCAGCATGTGGCGGTTTGAAGCCTCCCCCCGCAGGGCGGCTCCGAAGGGCCTACCTTCATCTTTCACGCAGCACCGCATTCAAAGAGGTGCCGACCTACATTCCTGAACCTCTCTTCCTGCGTTCGTGGCACACCGACATCACCTATATCGCCACACAGGAGGGCTGGCTCTACCTGGCCACCGTCATCGACATCGCTTCCCGCCGCGTGGTCGGCTGGGCAACGGCTGATCACCTGCGGACCGATCTCGTCGCCGACGCCCTGACGAACGCCTGCCGGCAACGTCGCCCCACCGCTCCGGTGATCTTCCACTCGGATCGCGGCTGTCAATACACCAGTCAGCAACTTGCCGCGCTGGCAGACCAGTTGGGGGTGCGTCTGTCGGTCGGCCGCACCGGGCAGTGCTGGGACAACGCACTCGCCGAGTCGTTCTTCGCCACCATCAAACGCGAGTTGCTCGACACCACCGCCTGGCCCAGCCGGGCCTCCGCCCACACCGCGATCTTCGATTTCATCGAGGGCTGGTACAACTTGCACCGTCTGCACAGCAGCCTCGGCTACCGCAGTCCCGCCGAATACGAGACCGCATCCGCAGCCTGACCACCACACCAATGGTGTCCGTCAAAGCGGAACAAGCTCAGGCCACCGGGTACACGCCGTGGCATGCACCTACCTCGATGGTCGCGCCATCGCCGTCGTCGGCGCCCGCGAATTCTTCAGCGGCACTGTGTCGGTGTGGGACCTGGCTTCCAGACGCCGCATCTGCCAACTCGAGGAATTTGACGGCCGGGTGGGCTCCGTGGCGTGCACTGTCCTCGGCGGTCGGCCCATCGCCGTTACCGGCACCACATCAGAAAGTGGTCCGGGTCATATTCGTGTATGGGACCTCAGGACACGGAAGCTCGTGCAGCACTTCGTACTGCCAGATCTGCAACGAGTTGAGGTGGCTCCCGATGGCAGCCTCGTCGTCCTGTTGGGACGCGATATCGCCGTCTTGCAACCGCAATCGGACTGGTCCTCTGGGAGACCGTTTCGCGGAGCCTGAGCGATGGCGAGCTGCCCCGCCGGTCACTGTCAGTAGACGTCGCCCTGCCCCCACTACACCTCCGCGCTTCGACCCGGCTGGCAGTGTGCTGCGGTCCCTGCACGACCCGGTCATGGACGACGGACGAGGACGAGCAGGTCTGACCCCGCCGAGACAATGCGGAACAGGGACAGGACAGTTGTTGGACCCCGCGCTCGGCCGGGGAATCCGGTAGACCCGCCAAGAGCTTGACGATGAAGATATGGGCCATGGACCCCGAGGATTCAGAACAGCTCCAGGAACTGGTCACCCGCTTGGCGGCCGACGCCATACGTCGCGCCCCGAGAACGCTCGGCCGCATCAGCCGTCGGCGGCACGGGTTCCAGAGCCGCCTTCGCCGACACTGGGGCCGCAGTCTGGACCTCTACGAACTGACTCTCCACCGAGCCCGCGAGCTCGGCGCCGAACTCAGCCGGACCGCCGACCCGGCGGAGTGCGACGCCCTGACCTATGTGTTGACCAGCATCCACGCCAGGGCGTGCCGGGTGGCTGACGAGGTGCACTGCTTGCTGACCGTCGGGCACGGCCAAGGTGCGCTGAAGTCAGCGCGTGTGCTCTACGAGCTCGCCGTCGTGTCGATGGCACTCAGCGAGTACGGCCGCCAGCCTGGGCACGAGGACCTGGTCGACCGGTACCTCGCGCACGCGGACGTCATCCAGTTCAAGGCGATGAAGGTCTATCAGGAGCATGCCCCAGACCTGGGCCAGGAGCCGTTCTCGCCGGAGGAGGTTGAGGCGGCGGAGCATGCCTCCGAAACTGCCAAGGCCCAGTACGGGAAGGTCATCGGGCAGCAGTTCGGATGGGCGGCCAACCTGCCGGGCGCCCCAGGAAAGACCACCGAGGGTCTGGCCGCCGTGGTTGGCATCGCCCATCTCCATCCGTACTTCGACTGGGCCTCAGCGGAGAGCCACGGCGGTGCACACGGCGTGTCCCTGAACACGGTGGACACCCGACGAGGCGCCATGCTGATGGCCGGCCCCAGCGTGGACGGACTGGTCACGCCCGCCAGCCTCAGCCTCATCTGCCTCCACCACTGCACCCTCAGCCTCGTTGTCCATGGACAGGCCGAACCGGATCTGGCGGCCCTGGTAATGCTCCAGGTAGTCGACAAGCTACGAGCCCGAACCGACGCCGCCCTTAAAGCCGCACACGAGAAGGGGCCACAACTACCGCTCGTGGGCAGCAGGGTGTGACCCTGGGTGAGAAACCGAACCGCCGCGCGATCCACGAACGCCCCTGACCCGTACGACGGACGGCCACGGGGAACTGCCAGCCCGCCGGGAACCGTGGCAGGTACCGCCCGACGCGCGGTCGTCACCGTGCCCCCTCTGCGCCGGTTTGTGGCACCACCTCGGCCAGCGCATCCGAGCCGACCAGCTGGAGTAGATCCAGGTAGCAGCGCAGTCGCACACCAGGCTGTCCGACGTCCCGTGTTGTCCTCTCCGCGATCGACGTCGCCCAGCGTTCGGCGAGCAGCTGCTGGAAGTCGAGCGCGGTGGCGTCGTCTGCGGCCGCGATGTCGACGACGATCAGGCCGGGCCGGCTTACGTGTGTCTTGTTGATCGGGTCCATGTACGTCACTACGCCCGGCCTACCAAAGGGAGTTCCGTCGGCATGGTGTCTTCACCCGACTGAGTGGCCCTGGGCGTGGGGCAGCCGAAAACAGGCGGGCCTCCATCGCGCTGGGGTGGCCTGGGCTGCGGCCTCGGTTCGTGAACGAGATCGCGGTTGTCACCCGTCAGGTGCCCGGCGGTCAGGGGCTGTCGCCGACCCAGTCCCAGCGGGCGGGGTAACCGGGGCGCGGGGCGTACAGCGCCCGCCCTCCAGGGCCGAAGCTGCCGAGCTCGGTCTGGAGGGAGACGCCTGTGCCGATTTCGTCCTGCGTCCAACCCGTGATGTCCAGCAGCAGCCCGTCCAGCGGGCCGCCGACCAGTTCGACGTACGTCTGACCCGGGCGCGGTCCCCGGTCGGGGTCATCGTGGTCGGCGCCGTAGACCCGGCCGCGCAGCAACTGCTCATCGTCGCCGTTCATACGGTCCAGCCTTCCAGCCGCCACTGACATCAACTCGGCTCGCCCAGAAACGCCGGGGGCTTGCCCGCGCCTCCGGCGGAAGGCTTGCCCGATCAGGTTCGAATGAAGGACCCCGGCTGTCATGTCGGCGCCCGGGGATTCGTGCCATCCGGCGGGGCTCGGCGGCGAACCGCTTGAGCACAGCTTCGGAGCGGTTGTCTCGTCGTCGATCCGGTCGAAGAAAGCGTCCCCGTTGCGGGTGACCATATGGGCCAACTGCGCCTCACACCTCTACGGGTCGGATTTGCTGTTCGTCAGCAGAGTGCTCAGGTACCGGCTGTGGACGAGCGAGGTTATCTGCGATGAACACCGCGGCCCGTGGTGCGGCGTCAATGCAGCTGGCCTCTGCCGCATCCGTTCTGAGGCCGGACTCCCTCAGCGGGCATCGGCTCGCCCAGCCTGGGCTTTGGTCTGCTACATAGCCACCCGGAACTGCTGCGGTGCTTCACCACGAACCATGACCAGGCGGCGGCGCGCCGGGCCGTTGTGGGCCCGACGCGCCGCCGCTCACCTGCTTGGGCGGGTGTCAGGCGCGGCGGCGGGCGTCGCCCCGGTGGTCGCGGTCGTGGTCGCGGCCCCAGGACTCGTCGTCGATGAAGCGGCCGTGGTCGTTGCGCAGGGTGGCCGTGTCCCGGTCGTTGTTCCACACGTAGTTGCGGCGGTCCTGGTAGAGGTCGGTGCGGGTGTCGCGGCCCTCACCGGTGTGGATACGGACCGTGGCACGGCCGGCCAGGCGGTAGTCGTCGAAGGTGTAGGTGTGCCCCGACTCGTCCTCCAGCGTCCAGCCGTCGAGGTCCACGCCGTTGCGGGTGGTGTTGGTGAGTTCCACCCACTCCTTGTTCAGTGAGCGGTTG
This sequence comes from Streptomyces sp. B21-083, assembly GCF_036898825.1. GTDB lineage: Bacteria > Actinomycetota > Actinomycetes > Streptomycetales > Streptomycetaceae > Streptomyces. The sequence continues at coordinate 90,270 of NZ_JARUND010000001.1, forward strand.
GAGCGGTCGTCGCGTCCCGGGGAGTCGTACTGGACAGCGGAGATCTCCACCTTCGGGTGCTGCGGACGCGCGTGGCCGGCAGCGGATGCCGGCAGCGCCGCCACCGAGACCAGAGCACCGGCCGCGAGCGCTCCGGCGGCCAGACGACGGGCGGTGACAGAAGCAGAAGCGGACAAGAAGTCCCCCTGAAGGTGCGGGCGCCACTCCCCCGTAAACGGCCTTCCGGTCGCTGTGGGAGTCGGTGCGGTGTGCGGGTGGCGGCCGGACTGGCCGCACACCCACACTCTGTCCACCCCGTGCAGGAGTTGGGTAGAAAACATGGACTGTGTTACTGGTTACCCATATTCCTGTGACTCTCGACTGCCTCATCCATGTATGCCGCTGATGCCCGAGGTTGACGACCCGACACGATCCCACCCCCGTGCAGGAGTTGGTTCAGTGCCCGCAGCCGTCACACCACGCCACCCCGGCACCGCGGGGGCCGTCACCCGAAAGTGAGTAACAGCCCTGGTGCAGTGTCAAGGAGGTGGGGCGCGGCCAGTCCTGGTGGGCACGTCGGCGCACCGTCTCGTCGGGATGATGGCCGCCCGCAGTGCGGGCCCGCGGTCCAGTCAGTGCCGCGTCTCCCACCACAAGATCAGCAGCGTCACAGCGCCGCTGCCCAGCCTGTAGGCGACGCCCTGCAGGAAGTGGTGGTGGACACCGCGTCCACGACCCCCACTCCATTTCCGCAGGTGAGTACTGATGGACAAGCGCCACCTGTCCACACGGCGTGGGTGCTTCGGATCTGAATTCGCGCTAGGCTCGGACATGCGTTTCCTTGCGTTAGCTTGCGTTCAGGGACACGCGTGAGGAGCCCTCCCAACTCAAAGGCCTGAGAAACCCGTTGGGACGCAGGGCTCCTTTCGCGTTCTCCGGATCCTATCGGCGAGAAGCTGATCGGTGTAGTTGCTCATGCGGGAATGCACTCACCAGACGACACTCTGCCTACACTCTGCCTACCTTCTCGCGCACCAGCGATACACCCACACCGGAAAACTCGCAGCTCACAGGCGTGCGTGTGATCCCGGTCACCATTAAGCAGCAAAGCGGCATTCGCCGGTCTTCCCTCCTGCGAGAAACGCAGGAGCGGGTCTTCCTCCTGCGGAAAACGCAGGAAAACACAAGCTCCAATGCGCTCCAACTTAATCCATTGCATTCCATTGCATCGCGATGAGATGTAATGAAATGGATTACAGAGGGTTACGGCAGGAGTGCCGGGCTTGAGGTCGCCTCGGGAGCCGAGCCTCACGGTCTGCTCCTCGCAGGAATGTGAAACGCCTCGTCCCCGGCAGCTTCAATGCCTGAGCCGAAGCACGATGATTGTCACCGCTGGTCTCCACTGATCTGCGGTTTCGGTTGGGCAAAGCACGCTGGTCACCACCGGATCGGCGGGCTTTCTGTCACCAGGACTGCGCGAAGCACGGTGATGATCACCAGCTCCGGCGCCGGCAGTCTCGTACGGACGAGTGATGGTCCCCGACCCCGGCCGAGTGCGAACCTCAGTTCGTTATGATCCGCATGCCTTATACCGGGGAGGGACCATGGCCGAAGGCCACAGCGACCGAGGCATCAACAACGCGGAATCCTCTGACAATGTCGTGGACGGGCGAACCACAGTTGAACTGGCGTACCGGCCCCAGTCTGCCGACACTCTGGTCGGCCTGCGGGTCCGCGAGCGGATCAAGTGGGCCGGGCTGATACTGCGGGGCGCACTCCTCTTCCTGTCGGTAGGAAACTGGCTGGTCTCCGCCGCCGTCCGCAGCGGTGTCGACGTGTTCTCGACGGCCGTGCTCCTGTCGGTCGTCTTGCTGGTGTGGGGTTACCCGCGGCTGCAAGCCGCCCACGTGCAGCGCCTCGTCGGATGGCAGGGCGAGTACCGCGCCACCGTGTCTCCCGCCGGGATCACATGCCGAACCGAGCACAGCACACTGATCCAGAAGTGGTCCGTCTTCCAGGGGTACCGGGAAACGGCAGGTCACTTCGTCCTGCTCAGCCGGGATCCCAACATCCTGTGCGTCGACGTCCTGCCCAAGCGGGGCGTGCATGAGGCTGGGGGCATCGAGCGGCTACGGGCGATCCTGGACCAGCACACCCCTCGCGTGTGAACAGGTTTCCGCCGTTGTGACAACCATCCCGCTTCGGCTCAGTCGGCGATGCGCTCGGGCTTGTGGTCGGCGTTCAGGAGTGGGCTCTTGTCGCGGTCGATGGCTGTGCCGAAGCTCAGTAGTTGTCAGCGTCGGCGCCGGATAGCCTGCGAAGGGAGTAGATCGAAGCAGTCGGACTGTCATCAGAGAGGCACTGCAGTTGTCACACGAGGTCGATGAGTGGGTCGTACGGGTACCGGCGCGCAGCCTGCCTCGCGAGGAATTCATCGCCATGCTTCGCGAACAGACCCCGGCATGCAGACCTGCCCGTGACGCCTTGATTGCCGGTGGCGCCTTCGATGTCTCGGACGGTCTGGTCCCCGCCAACCGGCACGCGGGTGTGTTCGCGATTCGAGTGCGCACGGCGGCTCGGCGCGGCCACACAATTGAGGGCCTTGCCGCCTCTGTCGACATCCTCCGGCAGGCTGGGGAAGAGCGTGTGCGTACCGGTCGCATTGACTCCGTGGACAGATCGTCCGTGTTCACGATCTTCCTGAACTCTTCAACGACGGAAGTGCTGGCCTGCGCAGGCGGACTCCGGCCCACCCCCCTGCAGGAGCCGACCGAAGCCCCCGAGTGACAGCACGCCTGCCTTGGTGACAACTATCGCGCTTCGGCTCAATGCCGGGGACGAGGCGCTTGTGATGGAGCCCGGGTTACAGCACGATCCGGATGTGCTCCATGTCGGTGAACTCCACGCCCAGGCCGGCCGCCCGGGTGTTGTTGTTCCGGAAGTACATTTCCGCGAGTCCTTCGGCCGCGATGCGCTGGAGCTGCTGCTCGGTGGCGCCGGCGTCGCGGGCCTCGAAGAGGCGGTCGGCCCAGCGCGGTGGGAGGGCCTGGGTGATGTCGCGGATCCGGGCGTCGTCGGTCGTGCCGGGGGCGGCGGTGAAGCCGAAGCGGGCCCGTGTGGTGACGACCAGGCCGTCGGTGCTCGCGGCCTTCTTCTTGGCCTTCGCCCGGATCTGCGGCTGCCACCGCTTCTTGACCTCACGCTCGATGCGCTCGCGCAGGTCGTGGCGGGGCCGCTTGAACTTGCCCGCGACGTACCGCTCCACGGTGCGCTGGGAGATCCCGAGTGCCTGGGCGGCGGCCTTGGTGCCCTTGTGCTGTTTGACCAGGTACTTCATTTGCGCCTGGGCGCTCTGCGGGATGCGGCGGGTGAACGCCGTCTCCAGCGCATGGTCCAGGCTGTCCGCGAGCGAGTCGACCATCGGTTACTCCCCTTCTCCGGCGGTCGGGTCGTTCTTGATGAGGTTGGCGATGTTGAACACGCCGCCGTGTTCCTCGAACAACTGCTCTGCCCACAGGACGGTCTGGGTGCCCTGGTGTTTGACCATCCCCGGCGAGACACCGAGCCGGAACGTGCCCGGCGCCGGCTTGCCCTCGGGTGTGTGGGGCAGGACGTCCAGCGGGGACGGGCCGGGCGAGGGGTAGACGATCGCGTCGGTGCCGATGGAGACCGGGTACAGGTCGGCGGCGGCCGCCGTCTTCATCAGCTTGCGGTGCAGGCCCACGCGCTGGTTCGCCAGCACGGCGGCCCGGATGTCGGGGCGCCACGTCTCCCGCTTCAGCGCCGGGTATTCCTCGTAGTACGGCACCTGGCCCCGGCTGCGCTGGCGCAGCTTGCCGATGCCGCCCTTCGCCGTCGCTTTGATCGCGGTCGCCAGCAGGTTCATGGTCGGGTCGACGCTCTTGGAGCGGTTCATCGCGTCCAGGAACTCCTGGCCCGTCAGGTCGGTGGTGACGCCCAGGTCGGCCATGGTCGTGATGTAGGCGTCGCGCAGGCGTTTGTACCAGGCGTCCAGGTAGCGGCCGGTCCGGGTGCGCACGTGCGCCTCGATCGGCGTGACGTCGAAGCCGAGTTCCACCGCGTAGGCGACGGTGGGGGTGGCGTACCAGGCCGGGCCCTGGGGCCGGTCGCCCTTCGGCGTGAACGGGCTCGGGAGCCGGTCGCCGTCGACGGTGCGTCCGTTGACCGGTACGCGGGACAGGTCGACGTGGCTCAGGTCGACCAGCCACGAGCCGGGCAGTGCCGCGTCGAACTTCGGGTTGTTCTCCAGGTGGGTCGGCCCGTTCAGCCCGACCGTGATTCCGTTCGCGGCTGCGGCGAACGACATGTTGATGTCGACCGTGACCAGGAACTGGTTCACGCACTCCTCATCGGTGAGCGGTCGGCACCAGTCGTAGGGCTCCTCCATCAGCATCTGGTCCGGGGTGCGCAGGTGGTGACGGGTGAACTTGTCCTTGAGGACCGGGTGTTCGTCGGGGACCTCGCACTCCACCGCGGGATACAAGGCGGTGAGCGCGTCGTCGTTGAAGGCCCGCTTGAACTCGCCGGTCGTCGGGTCCTTCTCCGCGCGGGTCGGCGGGCGCAGCGCGACCATCAGCTCGAGGCCGGTCGTCGAAGTGGTGCCGCGCGGCGTCATCACCCGATCCGCGTACAAGCCGAGGTAGCGGGCAAGGTCGGCCGGGTGCATCGTCGGCAGCTGCGGGTCGTCCTTCTTGTCCCACTCCCGGGCGTCCAGCGCGTTCCAGGACAGGATGCACAGCTGGACGCAGCGGCGCCTGGAGCCCTCGGGCTCGCGGAAGACGCGGGCCCACGGCCCGAACCCGCGCTGGGTGAGCTGGAGCCCGGCCCGCTCGATCTGCTTGACCACCTTGTGGCCGGCCGGGATCCGTCCCGCATTCCGCTCCTCCTCCGACAGGGCGGCGGGCAGACCGTAGCGCTCCAGCGCGGCCGGAGTGAGGACGAGGATCGGGTCGGCGTCCCGGCCGTTGCGGTGCAGCCGGGCCTGACCGAGCCGGGCCTCAATCAGCGTCCAGTCGACGAGCGCCGGAATGGACTTGGCGGGCACGTCCAGGACCAGGCCGCCGACGCAGTACGCCGACACCTGTCCCTCCTCGCAGTCGATCACAGCAAGCGGGCCGTTCTCGAAGCGTGGATCGACGGTGGTCGGCTTCTTCGCCGCCTTCTTCGCACCCGGGCGCCGCGACGACGGGGCGGGCCCGGCGGTGCCGCTCGCCTCCGTCGTCAGGCGGGAGGGCGGTACAGCGGCGGGCACGGGGACCAGCTCTGAGGGCGGACCGGTGAACGCCTCCGGGACCACGGGCGCCGGGGCATCGGCGGGCACGTCGGTGGCCGGGGCGGGGAACCGCGCGGCGAGGCCCTCCAAGAGTCGGGCGTAGGCGGCGCGCTTCGGCGGCCGGGGCTCCGTCTTTCCGGTCTCCCAGTTCCCCACCGCTTCCCGGCGGGCATCCAGCGCTGTGGCGATCTGTGCCTGACTCAGGCCCGCCGCCTCACGTAGACGCTTGCGCTCCGCAGGGTCCGGCAGGTCGTCCTGCGCGACTTGCTCCAGCAGTGCATCGACGGCGCTGAACAGCTCGTTCTCAGCGGACACAGAGGTCACCTCCAATAGACATCATACCTGATCGCGCATTGGATCGATCATTGAATCGCTCATCAATCGCGCGTTGATTTGGAGTGCAACACGCGGGCAGGTAAGTCGCGCAACGGCTATCCGTTCAGGTCGGGCCCGCAACTGTCCTGTCTCTGTGATGTCCGGGCAGTCTCGGAGATCTCCGGGCATCAGCCCCGGCGTCTCGCGCAAGTCCGGCACGGCCCCGATATCCGTGCCGGTCACGAGCCCTGTGGCCTTCCCGGACCGGCGCATCGCACCGGCGGTTACCCGGACTTCTTCGGGACGCCGGACCCGCTGGGCGTCTCACCCAAGTCCGGGTAACGCAGGTCGGAGGGGCGTCGTACCTGGAGATATCTGGGACCGGACACCGGACGTTGCGTCATGTGTTGCACGCCCGCTGCCCTTGGCCCCGTTGCCCGGCAGAGCGACGGCGCAGAGTCAAGGCCGGCTGCCAGGACATGGGTGCCCGCACCGAAGGACAGGCGGCAGACCTGGTCGTTCGGGGAACTACGCCCCGTTCGAGATGGCGGGTCGGCACACTGGCCCGGTGACTTCCTGGCTGAACCGCCGTTGGCTCGGGCTTTGGTCCCGTCTGCACCGCGACTTCGACGGCACCGACCCCACCGCGAAATGGACCGCCCGCGCCGTCTGGGCACTGCTGACCGGGGCAACCTGCCTGGTGCTGGGCCGCGCAGCCACCTGGCCTCCCGGGCCGTAGGCGCATCCCCGGCCCTGACCGGGTGGCTTGCCGTGTGGCTCCTGGTCTCCGTGTTCACCGTCGCGCTGATCGCGGTCGGTGCCGGACCGGGCCGCACCCGTCGGCCGGCACTGACCGCGCTCAGCCTCGTGACCGGCGTCGTCCTGCTGACGGCGCCGTCTTGGCCGGCCTGACACCCGCCCCGTACAGCAGCCCGCAGTCAGGCAGAGGGGTGCTGCCTGGTGCCGCCGCCGCTGCCGCTGCCGTTCAGCGGGATCAGGGTCTCCAGACGAGCGCCCTTGACCCAGGAGCCCAGCAGGTCGCGGTGCAGGGCCACGATGTCCTGGCGCAGCGCCAGGCCCAGCGCGGCCTTCGTGAACGAGCGGCACGTGGTGACGAACAAGGCGACATCCGCGCCGTGTTCGAGACGGGCGGTGCCGACGAACTTCTGCATGTCCTGCGAGGACACGCTCCGGTGCGGCGCGTACTTCTTGCACTGGACGACCAGCTTGCGGCCGTCGGCCAGGTAGCCGACGACATCCGCGCCCAAGTCGCCGCTCTTGCCGCTGACGACGACCTTCGTGCAGCCGTCCCGCCGACACAGATCGGCGACGTACGTCTCGAACTCCTGCCACGACAACGCGTCGACCTCTGCCATCGACAACTCCCGCGCCCGGGCCTCCTCCCGCGCCCGCCACACACGGTCCTGGCCGGCCGCGAGACGGTGCGCCCGCCACAGCGCCCATCCGACCCCGCCCACCACGGCCGTGGCGAGCACGGCCACCAAGACCGGCCACACCACCGCCCAGTGCCGGGCCACCCAGACCGCGGCGACCACGGCCACCACCGCACCCCAGCCCTGCAACTGCCGGCGCGTCCGCTTCTTCAAACGCCGGCACCGTCGACGTGCCGCCATCACTCCCCCACTCCCCCGACCCGTGCCCTGCAGTGCGCACCGACGGGCGCCGTCCGGCCCGTACGTGTGCGGGGGCTCATCGGCCGGCCTGGGTGACGCCGCTCGCAAGCTGTCCCACGATGTTCAAGATCCCCTGGCCCGCCGCGGTGGGCGCGATCAGGACGCCCAGCGCCAGGACGATGACGACGGTCAGCTTCTCGTCGACGCGGCTACGGGCCTGCGTACGCCTCCGCAGCCGCCAGACGACAATGACTGCGAGCAGCACCGTCACGTTGATGGTCAGCAACCGTCACAACCTCCCCCACACGACCGGACATCACCCACGCGTACGGCAGCACACCACCCCAGCCTCCTTATGTAGCCAGGCCTCAGCGATGTTGGGACCGGGTTGCCGACGAATGGCACAAAGCCATCGGACCTGGCCGAATACCGCACGACGGAACAGCCGTGGACGTGCACGGCGACGCAAGCGCCCTTCAGAAGCCGAGCACCGGCAGACGGCGCGAGGCCCCGGCGCGGCTATGTCACAGCGGGCCGACGGTCACCTGCGCAAAGCTTTCCGCCAGGGCCGCTCCACAGCTGGCTGATCATCGCGCTGACACGGCCTCAGCCCCCGTGGCAACGCCGTGGGTCGAGGTTTCGGCTATTCGGAGGGCGGTAGGACCCTGCCCAGACCTCGCCCCGGGGCAGGAGAGTTGGATGTCGGGAGGGCTATGCCCAGAAATGGCCCCAGGGCCGTGGAGTCAGATGCCGGAGGGTCCTCCACGTACTCATGGCTTTCGGGCACCCAGACGGTGAGCATGGGTTGGGTCACCGTGCGCAAGGCGACGGCGGCACCGATGTGGTCGCCAACGGCCTGGAGGGCGTAGCGCAGGGTGCTGTATTGACGGCTCCCCGCGGCTGCCCGCCGCTCGATGTTGTCCCACCAGGGGTGGGGTGCAGCTGGCCGTGTATGGGCCATGCCCGGCTCGAAGGCTTCCACCAGTGCACCGCTGCGCCAGTGTTCGAACCGGTGCGTGCCGTCCCCGCCGCGCAAGATGCACAGCGTTTCCGTCCCTTTCGAGAGTGAAGCAAGCGCTTGGGGCATTGCGCCAAGGATGTTGTCCTCCTCCAGGCACAAGGTCCAGTCAGCAAGCTGCACCGCCCGCAGAACGGAGCCCTTCTCGGGAGCGCGCGAAACTACGAGGGCGTCCTGTCGGCTTGCCAGGTGTGCGTCCTGAAGGTCGGCGCCGTAGGCCGTCAGTACTTGGCCGGGGGTACGAGAACGCGTGAAGGTCAGGCACGCCGAGGGCATCCCGGGATCCGTAATCCAGGCTTCCGGCCCGCTACTGGACTGGCTCATGAGGCGACTTTCGTGGTGGGGTTTGGGGCCCGCAGTGTAATGGCGCTGCGGGCCCCGACAAAAAGGGCTGTCAGTTGGTCACGACAATGTCGAACTTCTCAGTGTCCAGAACGCGCTGGTTCTTGACCATGGAGCCGTAGACGCCGCCAGCAGAGGAGTTGGCCGTGGACGACACATGTGCACGAATGCACGGCTCGGTGCCCTTGACGGGCTTGTCGGTGCGCGCTGCGTAGAACTTCCACTGTCCGCCCTCGAGCTTCGGCACGATGTCTGCGCACAGTGCACCATCCGTGCCGCCCTCGTAGGTGCCGGCGAATGGGAACTCGTCACACGAATCGTCAGGAACCTGGTTGGGCATCGCGACGAACGGGTCACTGCTCTTGGCGCCACAGGTCCGCTCCCGGTTGGCAACTGCGACCGTCTCACTGGCAACCCGGCGCAGGGGCGCACCTCCCCGCAGGTTGTTCTGCGCCCACGCGTATGCGGCTGCTGCGGAAGCGTGCTTGGGGTCGGACAGGGAGAACGAGGAGTAGGCGCGGCGCTCCGGGATGACGCAACCGGAGGTGGTGAACTCCGCGTCGCAGCGGATCTTGGCCTCGGGCGGGCTGCCCCAGTTCAGATTGGGCTGGATGGGGACCGCGCCGCTGCTCACGACGTAGATGTGGTACTGGGTGTCGAAGCTGTCGTGTGTGCCCGAGGGGACGCTGCTCTTGTACGTGACAGAGCCGGTCGCACTCTGGCCGGCCGCGAGTGTCTTGATGCCCGTCCACGGCTTGTTCGACGGCGCCGAGCAGCTGGAGGTGCAACCGACGTCGAATGCCACGTTCAGCGACTTGACCTGGCCGGTTGTCTGCGTCACCGTCAGCGTGATGGATTCACTCCAGGTCAGGCTGCTGGCACTGAACTGGTTACTGCTGTTGACGCTCATCGTGCCGGTGCCGATGGGCTTGCTCTTGTCATCGATCAGCGTGTAGGTCGCAATGGTGTCGGCCTGGCAGATCGGGCCTGTACGGGTCCAGGTGAACAGCCCGGGCCGAAGCTGGCAGGAGTCTGCCAGCGGGGACACAGCGGCTGCCGACCTGGCCGCCTCGGCCGCCGGCTTGACCTCAACACAGGATTTTATGGCTCCGCCCAGTGCTTCCTGATTTGCAGCAGGGATGGAATCGCACGACGCTTCGGGCTCGACGGCCGAGCTACCCACCTCCGGCACGTGCGCCGAAGCAGAAGCGCTCACAACCCCCAAAGGCTGAGCAGTGTCCGGCGCGCCAGCGGCGCTGGCGGCCGGCGCCGTGAACCCTGCCACTGCAAGCGCAGCGGCTACGGCGATGGCTCTTCGTAATGCTGTGGGCACGAACTACCTCTTCCATTTTCTGCTCGTCACGGCCGTGCGGCTGCGACATGGACGCACCGGCAGATAGTTCGGACATTGGAACAGAGGAACTCGGAAGCGCGCATCACGACGCTGCGCTTAACCAACAGTAAACAAATGCCAGTTGGCGTGATCTCCGGTAATACCCCCGTTGCCAGAACGAAGTAACTGCTCGGCATGATCAATAAAACGCTGAGGACGGCGCTTCGGGCAAGGAAGTTTTCAGGCCAGCTGGCGAAACCTGTGCATTTTGGTCGAATGTCGGCTTGAATTCTTCGTTCACTCACTCGCCATAGGAGCGTTTCCCGATGCACTCGCCCCGCACTACTGGGCGGCGCGAACGGCGATGGGTGCAGATCTTCTGAGGGTGCCTCGTTGGGGTGATTCGCCGAGGTTCGGGATGTAGCTGATCGTGTCGACTTCTACCGTCGCCCGGGTCGAGCCCGCCGTGAGGCGTGCGGGTGCTGAGCGAGGGTGATAGAGGCGCTGGAGGCCAGGCGGGCTGAGGTGCTGGGCGAGGCCGAGCGGCTGCGTGAGCAGATCGCTGGTCTGTCTGAAGAGTTGTCGCGGGCCGAGGAGCGGCTGGCGCGGTTGGAGATCGCACGCGAGACGGTGGAGGAGGTGCTGGCCGCGCCGTCTTCGCCGGTGCCGAGCGCGGACGCCGCGGGCGGGGATGCCGGTAGCGGGGTCGCGGTGGCGCTGGTGAAGGCCGAGGCGGAGCTGGATGTGACGGTGATGCCGCCGGAGTACCGGGAGATCATCGCTTTGTTCGCGACCTCGGGAGCGGCGATGCGCTGCAAAGAGGTCTGCCGGCACCTGGGTCTGGGGACCGAGCCGCGGCATGTCGAGGGATACGTTCGAAGCTGAAGAGGCTGGTGGAGCGCGGGACCCTGGCCGAGCCTTCGTCCGGGCTGTTCAAGGTCGACGGCAGGAAGCAGGGGTGGTGAGCGTGGTGGGGCGGGCCGTGGGCCCCTCCACGCGACGGAGAACGGCCATGCTCACCGGTCGGACCAGTGGGGTGAACGCTCTCGTGTTCAGCCCTGGCGACCGGAGCCTGGCCACGGCCGACGCCGACGGGGGAAGAAGTCAGCGTGGTGGGCGCAGCGAGCGCTGCCCAAAGCAGGACGGCTACCGCTATCGCCGCTTGTGCACCTCGACGGTACGCCGGGAGTCCGCCGGCACGGCGGATGGGGACAGTCGTGCGTGAGACCACAGGGCCCGGCTCCGGGTGCTTCCCACACAGCCCCGGCCGCCGGCCCCTCGCGGGCTGGGCACATAACTCCGTACGCGGTGGTGCACGGCGAGGTCGTACGCGACTGGGTACGTATCTCTGTACTTCCCCCCTTCCTCGATGAAGGGGGGAAGTGGTCTCAGCCGTCGGCCGGCGCGAGGGTGAAGTGGAGGGCGAAGACGCCGGGGGCTTCCTTCAGTTCAGCGGGGCGGTTCGGCGGAGGGGTGGCGGGTGACGGAGTATCCGACCTCGAAGGCGTCGGCGGACATGCGGGTGTCGTTGACCTCGAGCACGGTCCCGCCCGGGCCGGTGGTCGTCCGCACAATCCGCAGCAGCGGAATGCCCTTGGGCAGGCCGAGCCGCCCGGCCTCGGCCGGGGTGGGCATGCGGGCGCCCACGGACTCCTCCCAGGCCAGGGGACGGTGGCCCATGTCCTCCAGCAGGTCGTAGATCCCGCCGGGTCCGGTGTCTCGTTCGGCGAGGCGGGTCCCGCGGGCCACGGCGGCGGGCAGGAAGCTGGTGGCCAGCTGCATCGCCTTGCCCACGGTGGTATCGCCCATGATCCGGTCACGGATCAGAACGTCCTCGTCCTGCCCGGCGCCGAGCAGGACAGCGACGTCGCGCGGGGCCGGTCCCCAGGTGATCGTCGGAGGCTCGAGCGCGTTCCAGGGCTGGGCGGTGGGGTCGAAGTAGTAGCCGCGCTCGTCGCGGAAGACCTGCCGGCTGCGGGTCAGCCGCCGCTTGACGGGCCTGGCCCGGACGATGGTGCCGCGGCGGCGGACCACCTCCACCAGCCCCTCGGCCTCCAGCTCGGCGATGGCCTCGCGGGCGGTCTGCTTGGCGATCCCATAGCTCTGGGCGACCTCGGTGATCTTCGGCAGCACCGCGCCCTCGGGATACTCCCCCCGCTCGATGGCCTGACGCAGGTCCGCGGCGACCTGACGATAGGCGGGGCCGTTCATGAATCCTCCTTGAGAAGGCGAGTGCGTCACCAACACAACTTAGTCCTAGCCCTATTGACGCGCAGGACTTCCGCGCAGACGATAGTCCTAGTTCTAATGCGTCGTCAGTGTCGGCGCATCCCCTTGTTGTCCCTCATGCCGGATCACCGGCTTGCTCGCCATGCCCGAAACGGGGCGGCGAGGGACGGTGCGCGTCCGGACGAGATGGCTGGAGGCCCGCGTGAACGAACAGCACAGCACCACGCGCATGCACGAGTCCGGGATGCACGAGCTGGTGGCAGCGGGACTGCTGGAGCTCGGGACCGGCTGTCGGATCAGCCCCAGCGCGCTCTTCGCGCCGCAGGACGAGCAGGGCACCCTGCGGCCGGTCCGCCTCGGCGACCGCGTCGTGATCTCCGCCGGAGCGGTGATCTGCGGCGGAGTCGAGGTCGGCGACGGCGCCCGCATCGACGAGCAGGCCGTGGTCGGCAAGCCGGAGCTCGGCTATGCGGTCGGCCGCACCTACCCCGGCGCGGGGGCCCGCACCCGCATCGGAGCGAACGTCATCCTGCGGTCCGGCTCGGTCATCTACGCCGGCACCGAGATCGACGCCAACACCGCCGTCGGCCACCACACCCTGGTCCGCAGCTTCTCCCGCCTGGGCGGCGACTGTCTCCTGGGCCACTTCCTGGTCATCGAGCGCGAGTGCCGCATCGGCGAGCGGGTGCGGTGCTCACCCCACTCGCACCTCACCTCCGCGACCGTGGTCGCCGACGACGTCTTCCTCGGCGCCGGGATCCGCACCGTCAACGACAAGCACCTCATCTGGCGCGACCCGACCCGCGAACCGGACCTTCTCCCGCCCCGCTTCGAGGCCGGAGCCAAGGTCGGCTCCGGCTCCACGATCCTGTCCGGCGTCACCATCGGCGAACGCGCCCTCGTCGGCGCCGGATCGGTCGTCACCCGCGACATCCCGGCCGGCGCGACCGCCTACGGCGTCCCAGCCCGCGTCCGTCCCTCCACCGCCGAGACCACCTGACCAGCCCGCGAACACGGGAACGGGGAAGGATGAGCATGAACGGCACCGAGAGCGTCAGCTCCTGGATCACACCGCTGCGGCCCGCGTTAACGGACCTCAGCGACCGCCACCTGGAGCGGCTGCACCGCCTGGAGAGCGACCTGAGCGAGGTCCTCGCCGCCGCCCCGGCCAGCGGAGTGGGACCGTCGGCGAGGCTGCTGGCCGTCCGCAGGCGCCTGGCCGAGCGCGTCCGCGCCGGCCACACCCCCACCGACAGCCCCTCGGTCACGGCCCTGACCGAGGCCCTGGCCGGCTTCGTCTGCGGTTTCCACGACCTGGACCTGCGCGACGCGGTCGGCCCCGGGCACGGCCGCATGATCCTTCGGCACGGCACCGGCCTGGTCCGCCGCCGCTGGTCCGCCCGCCTGGCCGGCGGCGACCTGGTCGGCATCGCCGCCACCGAACGCCACGGCGGCAGCCGCCTGCAGAAGATCACCACCCGGGCCGTCCCCCGCCCGGGCGGCGGCTGGTGGCTCAACGGAGAGAAGTGCTGGGTCTCCCGGCTGACGGAGTCCGCCGCGTTCGTGGTGTTCTTCAAGAACCCCGACGGCCACATCGCCGCGGCCGTCATCGACGCCCGCGCTCCCGGCCTGGAACGCGGCCCCGTCATCCCGGCCGGACTCGGCGGCTGGGCCTGGGGCAGCCTGTCCTTCACCGACGTCCCCGTAGACGAGGCGGACCTGCTCGCCGGGCCCGACGGCGGGCTGGCGGTGTTCCGGGAACACTTCGCCGCCTTCCGACCGCTGGTCGCCGCGACCGCGCTGGGCACCGCCGCCGGCGTCCACTCGCAGGTCACCGCGACCCTCACCGCGCGGCTGACCACCGGCATCCTGCCCCGCCTGCGGGACACCACGCTGGTCACACTCGGCCGCACCCACGCCGAACTGAACTCCGCCCTGCTGGCGGCCCTGGCCGCCGCCCGGATCACCACCGCGGGCAGCGGGCAGGCGGACATGTGGTCACGCGGGGTGAAAGCACACGCGGTCGACACCGCCCACCACGCGGTCGCGGAGCTGTCGCTGCTGGTCGGCGCGAGCGGCTTCCAGGCCGACTCGGCGCTGGCCAAGGCCCGCGGCGACCTCGGCGGCCTGCTCTATGCCGACGGCATCCACGACTCGCTGCTGCGGTCCGTCGGCCGCACCCTCACCACCCCCACCGCCCAGGCTGCCCTCCCGCACCCTCGGACAGCCACGGCGGAGATTCACCCGCACGCGGTCGCCTGAACCCGCCGGTCCCGGCCCGCGAGGGCCGGGACCGGTCACCCGACAGCAACGCCGTTCTCCAGATAGACGGTCACACCGCGACGGCGGGCGTCGACACACGCCTCCACCCGACGGGCCAGCAGCGGGATCAGCCGCTCCCGGATCCCATCGAGGCCGACGAACTCGAACGCGCGCAGTTCCTCGCTCTGCAGCCGGATGCCCGCCACCTCCTCCGGGCCGAGCACGCCACCGTCGAAGACGGCGGTCATACCCTCGCTGCGGCCCGGACGCGGCCCGGCCCAGTCCACCCCCAGCAGCCGTCCCGGCACCCAGGCCAGCCCGAGCTCCTCCTTGACCTCGCGCACGGCACCGTCCCGGGGCGACTCGTCCCACTCCACGGCCCCACCGGGAATCTCCCACGGCTCCTTATAGACCGGGTCGACCAGCATCACCCGGCCCTCGCCGTCGAAGAACAACACCCCGGCAGCGACCCTCTTGCGCGGCAGCGACCGGTCATACTCCGACAGCTCATCCGCCGGGCCTTCTGCAACAGCAGTACTCGTACTCATGCTCAGCGAGCCTAAGCACACCAGGCCGTCCCCGGAGGGCGAACCAGCCTCATCCACCCCAACAGCATGCCCATGCCCCAGCCGACGACCGCCCGGGCAGCCCAAGGGGAAACCACACCGCCTCGCCGGCCCGACCGTCCCTGAGTCCGTCACCGCCGATGCGGGCCTGGCAAGGGAAAATCCCTCGTCACAGGCCCCCAGCGGGAGAAGCACACCGATTGTCCCACTGCAAGGCTTCAAGTGCCGTCAAAACTGGGCAACAACACCCTTCGCGATACGAAGCCGCCTTCCGCACTGAACGACAAACGCCCCCCTGCTCAGGGACACCGACTTGGACCGGGTCGCCGCCCATGTCTGCGACAGCGCGTACCCGAGAATCAGCAGAACCGAATGGGCACGGTACTTCCCGGCGACGGACTTCGACCCGCCCTGCGGTGCCCTCGGTTGAAGCCCCGGAAAGGCACTTCAGCCGAACGATCGTCCCCGTGGGTAATAGGTGGGGCACACGGAAACCGTTACTCCACGACCACGCCCTCTGCAACCAGACACCCCCAGCGGATAGTTCTCTCGGTACCACCGTGCCGGTGAACTCTCCAGCGGCAGGCGTCGACGCCATCCAAACGAGTGGGCTTGTGAAGGCTCGCTCAAGGGCGGTGCCCGCCCTTGCCTACCGTCATCGAGATGGACGTCGAATACTTGCACCATGGCGTGCCGTTGGCCGACTACCAGCTGACCAAGGCCGACGGTCAGCGCCAGGACGAGGCCGCGCAAGTTCACGAGTGGGTTCAACGCCAACTCGCCAAGGCCCCTCCCTGGTCAGAAGAACGCTGGGAGCGGATGCGTCAGTCCTGGGGGTCTGTACGCTCACCGGTGTAATTGATGATCATGGAAGAGACATCAAGTGACTGACACCGTGACCAAGTTCGTGGCCGCCGATGACCAGGCGGATCCGTCGCCGGAGGCCGCGACGGTCGAGCAGAAACTGATCGACCAGCTCGTCGAGCAGGCCCGCAGCAAGGGGCTGCAGCTCACCGGCGAGGGCGGGCTGCTGCAGCAGCTGACCAAGAAGGTGCTGGAGTCCGCCCTGGAGGGCGAGATCACCGACCATCTCGGCTATGACAAGCACGACCCGGCAGGCAAGGACGGCGGCAACTCCCGTAACGGCACCTGGTCCAAGACGGTGCTGACGGACATCGGGCCGGTCGAGATCGACGTGCCCCGCGACCGGGAGGGCTCCTTCGAGCCGGCCATCGTCAAGAAGCGGCAGCGCCGGCTGACCGGCGTCGACGAGATGGTGCTCTCGCTGTCGGCGAAGGGCCTCACGCACGGGGAGATCTCCGCGCACCTGGCCGAGGTCTACGGCGCGGCCGTGTCCAAGACGACCATCAGCACGATCACCGACAAGGTGATGGATGGGATGGCGGAATGGCAGAACCGGCCGCTCGACCGCGTCTACCCGGTCGTCTTCATTGACGCTATCAACGTCAAGATTCGGGTTCTGTCGACGATCTTGTGATCCGGACGGTTGAGCGGTTCGTGTCGACCGTTCGCAATCATGCATCGCGTGCTCTCGTGATGTGCTTTTGGAGCTGTTTCCTTACCTGTCCGCGTTGCTCATCGAGGAGGTCGAGCGACGGCCGGACAAGGTGGTGTTGCGGACGCGGGTGCGGGCGGCGAGCGGGTCCTGTCGGTGCGGTCAAAGCTCCGCTCGGGTGCACGGCCGGTACGTACGCAAGCTGCGTGACGTCGCCGTGGGCGGGCTCGGCGTGGTGATCGAGTTACGTATACGCCGGTTCCGCTGCGAGAACACTGCCTGCACGGCGGTGACGTTCGCCGAACAGATCGTGGGACTGACGACCCCGCACAGTCGGCAGACCCCGCTATTGCGTGGGGTGCTGACGCGGATCGGACTGGCCGTGGCCGGCCGGGCCTCTGCGGTCGGCATCACCGTGGGCAAGGACACGCTGTTGCGGCTGGTCAGAGCCCTGCCCGAACCGGAGGTCGGCGAGGTGGAGGTCCTCGGTGTTGACGACTTCGCCTTCCGCAAGGGCCGTCACTACGGCACGGTGCTGATCGACATGGCCACCCACCGTCCACTGCATCTCTACGAGGGGCGCGAGGGCGAAGACCTCGCCGCATGGCTCCGCGACCACCCCGAGGTGAAGGTGATCTGCCGGGACCGGTCCAGCGGTTACGCAGAGGGCGCACGCATCGGAGCGCCGCAGGCCGAGCAGGTCGCTGATCGCTGATCGCTATCATCTGTGGGCCAATCTCGGCCAGGCGGTCGAGAAGACAGTGAACGGTCATCGCTCCCGTCTGGCCGAACCGCCTTCACAACCCGCAGACATCCCCGACGAACCGCAGGTAGTCCAGCTGCCGACAGAGCTGAAGATCGTGACTCGGTTCCGTGAACAACATGCGCCGCCCACGAGTTGTGGCAGCAGGGGATGTCGAAGGCGGGGATCGGCCGGAAACTCGGACTGCACCAGGCCACCGTCCGCAAACTGGTTAACGCCCCCTCCGCGGACGACGTCGTCGCCAAAAGCCTGCAGCGTGCGCACGTCGTCGACCCGTATGTCGGCTACCTGCACCGGCGCTGGAACGGTGGCGTCAGAAACGCCACCCAGCTCTACCGCGAGATACAGGAACAGGGCTACCCCGGAGGCGAGTTGGCCGTCCAGCGTCACCTGCGGCAGTACCGCACCGGGCGCGGACATGCACCCGATCCGGGGCCGAAGCCTCCGTCGGTCCGTGAGGTCACCTCATGGATCATGACTCGCCCCGAACACCTGCGGGACGAGGTCGCCGGAAAGCTTCACCGGCTGCGCGAACGCGATCCCGAGCTGGACCGGCTCACTCTTCACGTCAGGAAGTTCGCCGTCATGATGACTGCACGCCACGGCGACCGCCTCGACGACTGGATCACCGAGGTCGAACGAGACTCCCTCGCCCCACTCGCGGGCTTCGCCCGCAACCTCCGCCGCGACTTCGACGCCGTCCGCAACGGACTGTCCCTTCCCCACAGTTCCGGCGCCGTCGAAGGCAACATCAACCGGCTGAAGATGCTGAAACGGCAGATGTTCGGCCGGGCCAGCCTCGATCTCCTTCGCAAACGCGTCCTGCTCGCGCGATGAGTCCAACCCGTCCGGATCACAAGATCGTCGACAGAACCAAGATTCGCGATGGTCAAGTAGCGAACAGGCCGATCTATGTGGCCCTGGCGGTCACCGCCGAGGGGCACCGTGACATCCTCGGCCTGTGGGCCGGCGACGGCGGCGAAGGCGCGAAACACTGGCTCCGAGTACTCTCCGAGCTCAAGAACAGGGGCGTCGAAGACGTCCTCATGCTGGTCTGTGACGGGTTGAAGGGGCTGCCCGACGCAGTCAGCGAGGTCTGGCCGCGAACTGTGGTGCAAACGTGCGTGGTTCACCTGCTGCGGGCGTCGTTCCGTTACGCAGCCCGGCAGGACTGGGACAAGATCACGAAGGCGCTCAAGCCCGTCTACACCGCGCCGACCGAGGACGCGGCCACGACACGGTTCCTGGAATTCGCTGAGACCTGGGGCAAGAAGTACCCGGCGATCGTCCGCCTCTGGGAGTCCAGCTGGCCCGAGTTCACGCCTTTCCTTCAGTTTGACGCAGAAATACGCCGCATTGTGTGCACGACCAACAGCATCGAGAGCGTCAACGCCCGCATCCGCAAGGCCGTCCGCTCCCGCGGGCACTTTCCCACAGAGCAGGCCGCCCTCAAATGTGTCTACATGGCCGTCATGAGCCTCGACCCGACCGGCGCCGGCCGTAAACGCTGGACCATGCGCTGGAAAGGCGCCATGAACGCCTTCGACCTGGCCTTCGACGGCCGCCTCACCGCAGGCCAACTCTAACCACACCAAGCCCAGTTACACCGCTCGCTTGGCTCTGTTCCGTAGTCGGTGGTGACGGCTGGTGACGGGCGTCGTTGACGTTGTATGCGAGATATCAACTCCCTTGTGCTAACGGTGTTTTCAGGGCTTTCGGCGCTGGTCATCGAGGATGTGGTGGGCGACGGCGAGATGATCCGGGTCCTGGCGCGGACCCGGGATGTGCCCTGTCCCTGCCCGATGTGCGGGGTCCCGACGGGGAAGGTGCACGGATACCACGTCCGGACCGTTGCGGATGTGCCGGTCGATGGCCGCCGGGTCGTGGTCAACGTCCGGGTACGACGCCTGGTCTGCCCGGTCCTGGGCTGTCGGCGGCAGACCTTCCGCGAGCAAGTCCCTGGGCTGATCGAGCGACTGCAGCGCCGCACCACGCGTCTGACCAGCCAGGTCTCGAGCGTGGTTAAAGAGTTATGTGGCCGGGCGGCTGCCCGGCTCACCCGGTTACTGAGCGTGCCCGTATCGTTCGCCACCGCCCTGCGAGTGCTGCGGGGAATCCCCCCGCCGACGCTGCGGATCCCGAGGGTGATCGGTGTCGATGACTTCGCCCTGCGCCGCCGTCACCGCTACGCCACGATCATCATCGATGCCGAGACCGGGGAACGCGTCGATGTCCTGCCCGACCGCGAGGCCGCCACATTGGAGGCGTGGCTGCGCGGGCAGAAAGGGATCGAAGTCGTGTGCCGGGATGGCTCGGCCACCTACGCCGAGGCGATCCGCCGGGCTCTGCCCGACGCGGTGCAGGTCAGCGACCGCTGGCATCTGTGGCGGAACCTGTGCGACAAAGTTCTGGCCGAGGTCCGCGCCCACGCCCCCTGCTGGGCCACCGTCAACGCGCCCCGGCCCGGCGGCGTCCGCGAGCAGACCACCCGCGAGCGCTGGCACAAAGTCCACGCCCTCATCGACTCCGGCGTCGGCCTGCTCGACTGCTCCCGCAGACTGAACCTCGCCCTGAACACCGTCAAGCGCTACACCCGCATCCCTGAACCACCCGCGGATCGCATCGCCCCCCGCTACCGGCCCACCCTCGTCGACCCCTACCGCGACCACCTGCGCCGACGCCGGTCCGACAACCCGGCCGTTCCCGTCACGCACCTCCTGCACGAGATCAGAGAACTGGGCTATACCGGCAGTGCCAACCTGCTGGTCCGCTACCTCAATCAGGGCCGCGCAGAAGGCGACCGCCCCGTGACAACCCCCCGCCGCGTTGCCCGGCTCCTGCTCACCCACCCCGAGCACCTGTGGACCAAGGACACCGACCTGCTCGGCCTCCTCACCGCGGCATGCCCGGAGATGACCGAACTCGCCCGACTCACCGGCGAGTTCGCCGGGTTCCTGACCCCGGCCCAGGCCAACGACGACAAGCTCACCCAGTGGATCGCCACAGTCCGCACCGCTGGCCTGCCCCACCTGCACAGCTTCTGCAACGGCCTCGAGCTCGACCGCGCCGCCGTGAACGCCGGCCTCACTCTGCCCCACCACAACGGCCGGACCGAGGGCGTCAACACCAGCACGAAGAAGATCATGCGGCAGATGCACGGCCGAGCAGGATTCGACCTCCTCCGTCACCGCATCCTCCTGCAATGAGGAGAACGCACTGTCACCACCGACTACGGAACAGAGCCAAGCGAGCGGTGTAACTGGGCTTGGTGTGGTTAGAGTTGGCCTGCGGTGAGGCGGCCGTCGAAGGCCAGGTCGAAGGCGTTCATGGCGCCTTTCCAGCGCATGGTCCAGCGTTTACGGCCGGCGCCGGTCGGGTCGAGGCTCATGACGGCCATGTAGACACATTTGAGGGCGGCCTGCTCTGTGGGAAAGTGCCCGCGGGAGCGGACGGCCTTGCGGATGCGGGCGTTGACGCTCTCGATGCTGTTGGTCGTGCACACAATGCGGCGTATTTCTGCGTCAAACTGAAGGAAAGGCGTGAACTCGGGCCAGCTGGACTCCCAGAGGCGGACGATCGCCGGGTACTTCTTGCCCCAGGTCTCAGCGAATTCCAGGAACCGTGTCGTGGCCGCGTCCTCGGTCGGCGCGGTGTAGACGGGCTTGAGCGCCTTCGTGATCTTGTCCCAGTCCTGCCGGGCTGCGTAACGGAACGACGCCCGCAGCAGGTGAACCACGCACGTTTGCACCACAGTTCGCGGCCAGACCTCGCTGACTGCGTCGGGCAGCCCCTTCAACCCGTCACAGACCAGCATGAGGACGTCTTCGACGCCCCTGTTCTTGAGCTCGGAGAGTACTCGGAGCCAGTGTTTCGCGCCTTCGCCGCCGTCGCCGGCCCACAGGCCGAGGATGTCACGGTGCCCCTCGGCGGTGACCGCCAGGGCCACATAGATCGGCCTGTTCGCTACTTGACCATCGCGAATCTTGACGTTGATAGCGTCAATGAAGACGACCGGGTAGACGCGGTCGAGCGGCCGGTTCTGCCATTCCGCCATCCCATCCATCACCTTGTCGGTGATCGTGCTGATGGTCGTCTTGGACACGGCCGCGCCGTAGACCTCGGCCAGGTGCGCGGAGATCTCCCCGTGCGTGAGGCCCTTCGCCGACAGCGAGAGCACCATCTCGTCGACGCCGGTCAGCCGGCGCTGCCGCCTCTTGACGATGGCCGGCTCGAAGGAGCCCTCCCGGTCGCGGGGCACGTCGATCTCGACCGGCCCGATGTCCGTCAGCACCGTCTTGGACCAGGTGCCGTTACGGGAGTTGCCGCCGTCCTTGCCTGCCGGGTCGTGCTTGTCATAGCCGAGATGGTCGGTGATCTCGCCCTCCAGGGCGGACTCCAGCACCTTCTTGGTCAGCTGCTGCAGCAGCCCGCCCTCGCCGGTGAGCTGCAGCCCCTTGCTGCGGGCCTGCTCGACGAGCTGGTCGATCAGTTTCTGCTCGACCGTCGCGGCCTCCGGCGACGGATCCGCCTGGTCATCGGCGGCCACG
Source organism: Streptomyces sp. B21-083 (assembly GCF_036898825.1). Classification (GTDB taxonomy): domain Bacteria; phylum Actinomycetota; class Actinomycetes; order Streptomycetales; family Streptomycetaceae; genus Streptomyces. The sequence continues at coordinate 112,067 of NZ_JARUND010000001.1, forward strand.
AACTTGGTCACGGTGTCAGTCACTTGATGTCTCTTCCATGATCATCAATTACACCGGTGAGCGGGCCCTGTCTCTCTTTCGGTGGTGACGGAGCGTGCTGCTATCCGAGGAGGATGCGGTGGCGGAGGAGGGTGAAGCCTGCTCGTCCGTGCATCTGTCGTGCGATCCGTTTGGTCTTGGTGTTGACGCCTTCGGTGGGGCCGTTGCTGTACGGAAGTGTGAACCCGGCGGTCACGGCGTCGAGGTCTCGCTCCAGGCCGCGGGTGAAGGAGTGCAGATGGGGTAGATCCGCTGTTCGGACTTGGTCGATCCAGCCCGTGAGCGCGTCGGCGTTGTCGGCGTGGGGCGTAAGGAGCGGGGCGAAGTCCCTGATGCCGGTTGCCAGTTGTGTCATCTCGGGGCAGGCGTTGGTGAGCTTGGCGAGGAGCTGGTGTTGATCGGCTTTGAGGTTGTCGGGCCTGGTCAGCAGCATCCGGGCGAGCCTGCGCGGGGAGATATGGCTGCGGTCGGCGTCCGCGCGGCCCTGGTTGATGTACTTGTGCAGGAGGTTCAGGCAGCCCGTGAAGCCGAGGGCTTTGATCTCTTCGAAGAGGTGCTTGACCGGGACGCCGGGGTCCTCGGCCCGTCGTTTGCGCAGGTGTTCGCGGTAGGGGTCGACGAGGCCGGCGCGGTATTTGGGGACGCGGAGCATGCGTTCAGGCCGGTCGGCTCGGGCGTAGCGTTTGACGGTGTTCAGGGCCAGTTGGAGACGGCGGGCGCATTCGAGCAGGCCGACGCCCTGGTCGAGCAGGCCGTGGACCTGGTTCCAGCGTTCCAGGGTGGTGCGGGCGCGGGGTCCGTCGTAGATGGGTGCGTCCAGCACGGTGGCCCAACAGGTGCTGTGCGCCTTGACCTCGCTGAGGGCTGCTTCGCACAGGTTGTGCCAAATATGCCACCGGTCCGCGACCTGGACCGCGTGGGGCAGGGCGCGGCGGATGGCCTCGGCGTAGGTGGCCGAGCCGTCACGGCATACGATCTCGATGCCCGGATGCTCGCGCAGCCACGCTTCCAGAGTGTCGGCCGTGCGGCCGGGCAGCACGTCGATCCGCTCATGAGTCTCGGCGTCGATGATCACGGTGGCGTAGCGGTGCCGGCGGCGCAGTGCGAAGTCGTCGACGCCGATCACACGGGGCACCCGCCCGGCAGGCAACGGGATCCGCAGCAGGACGCGCAGGGCCGTGTGACGAGACAGGCTCACCGCCAATATCGCGAGCAGACGTGCCCCGGCCCGGCCCGCTAACTCCTTGACCACGGCCTTGACTTGCCTGGTCAGGCGGGTCGTGCGCCGCTGGTAGCGGTCCAGGACACCGGGTACCTGTTCGCGGAAGGTGTGGCGACAGCCGCGGGTGGGGCACACCAGACGCCGCACCCGCACACAGACCACCACCCGTCGTTCATCGACCGGCACGTCCGCGACTGTCCGCCAGTGATAGCCGTGCACGCGTTCCGACGGGGTCCCGCACACCGGGCAGACTGCAGTGTCCTGCGGAGTTCGTGCCCGCACCACGATCCGCTCACCTTCGTCGACTACATCCTCGATGACCAGCGGGGACAGGCCCGAAAAGACCGTCTGCACAAGCTCGTTGACATCCTTCACATGAATGTCAACGACCCATCACAACGCTCCGTCACCACCGAAAGCGAGACAGGGCCGGTGAGGGCTCTGGCTCGTAATCGGTGGTTACGATTGGTGACATTGCGCCATGATCAGGGATGCTTGACGTCAACTGAGAATGTCCACTGTGCCGTGGGGGCCCTGGCCGAGGGCGCCACCGTGTGCTGCAGCGCCCGACGGGCAGAGGGTTTGCGCCATGCGTTGTGAATGCGGCGGATATTGGTGATGTGGCAGCAGGCAACGCCTGCGGCGGATAGGTTCGGCCCCTTGGAGGAGGGTGCGGGGGCGCCTGGCCGGTTCTGGGGGGAGCTTGTCTGCACAGGAGAGCGGCTTCGAGCAGGGTGATCTGTTCGATGGTGCTGCCGCTGGGGTTCGCAGTGACCCGTTGGACTTCGTGCGGCCGTTTGTTGCGCCGGTGGCGTCGACGGTGGGTGCGGTCTCGGACGATCCTTTGTCGTTGCAGCTGGCCGAGGCGATTCACGATGCGTTTGGTGATCTTGCCTCCGATCGGGGGCTGACCCGGCAGGAGATTGCTGCAGCGTGTGCTCCGGTGGCCTCGGGTGAGGCCTTTGCTGCCCGGTTCCGGGTCTTTGCGGAGCTGGGGATGCTGGAGCAGGCCCGCGGCAAGGCATATGAGGGGCGCTACGTCTTCAATCCGACCAGTGGTGCGGCCTTGTTGGTCTTCGAGCGGCTGGCGGAAGCCGGCGGCGTCGAGGAGATCATGACCCTGCTGGACCGTACGCAGGTCGGTCTGGCGCAGGGCTTGTTGAGTGAGAATCAGCTGGCCGGACGGCTGCGGCGAGTGCGGCGTGATCTGTCCATCACCACCGCGCATCTGCTGCGGCTGGTGCGGTCCAAGCCTATCGAGGAGCTGGTGGGTGAGCGTCACCATCACCAGTCCAAGGCCGTGTTGCTGGACCACGCGAAGCAGTTGGTCAAAGCCGTCAGCAACCGCTTCCCGCGATTGAGAGCGTCGGGGACGCGGTTGATCGATGAGGCGCTTCACTATTCGGCGGCCGTGGATGAGTTCTCCGACCGGCTGCTGCAACAGGTGCGTGCTCGGCGGGACTTCAGCATGCTGCTGCCGGAGCAGTACCTGTCGGCGGCCTTGGGCGCGCCGGTGGACGCGCTCGCGAAGGCGTTCGCTGCCACGGTGTTTGATCCCGCCAGCGTGGAGATCACCGCAGCGCAGGTGCTCGTGGCCGCCGGGGAGCGGCGGCCACCGGCCCCCCGGCGGCGGCCGGCGCGGCCGGCTCCGCTCCCCCCGGGTCCTGATCCGGTGGAAGCGGCGCGGGAGAAGGCGCTGCTGTTGCGCCGGCGGCGCTCGGCGTCGATGGAGTCGTTGGCCAGGGGCGGGCAGGAGGCAGACCTGACCGGGACGCTGGGAGCACTGCCATGGCGTGCGGCGATCGCCACGGTGGTGGACTTGCTGCAGGCGTCTGCGGACCCGGCGACACCGTTCTTCGTGGAGATCGGCGAAGAGATCCTCGTCGATCCGGCCGGGGCGGTCACCTATGCCAGTCCGCTGTCCTTGTACCGGCTGCCGCAGGACGTGTCGGGTGCCGTGGGCGGGGACTCTTCGGCCGTGCAGGAGGGGCCGGCATGAACGAGGACGCCTATCTGCTGGCCCGGGCCCGGGCCAGACGGGTTGTGCCGCTGGTCGCGGGTGCGGCGGATGGGCTGTCGGTGCTGCGGCGGGCCGCCGACGATGTGCAGCGGCGCCTTGTCGAGGTGGAGTCGGCTGGCGGCCCAGGGGTCATGGTGCGTTGGGCGCCGGACGTGGAGCCGGTCAGCGGTGTGGTGGGCGATCCGCTGACGCATCGGGAGGCGACGCCGTCGCAACTGCTGACGCTGGGAGCGGCTGTGCGCCTGTGCTGGCCCGATCCGGAGCGGCGGCTGTACCCGGGGGGCGTGGTGGCCGAGGAGGAGGTGCTGGCCGCCTGTGCTCCGCCTGGGGACGGTCTGCTGCGGGAAGGCATGGCGCTCATCGCGCAGACCTCGGCGTATCGCAGCGCGCTGCGGGTCCTGCGCGCGTGGGGCTACCTGGCCACCGATGTCGGGGACGGCATGGTGCGGCTGGGGCCGATGGTGGCCGCGTGGAGCGAGCGGGATGTAGATGAGTTGCGGAACGGCTACGGTCTGCTGCCCTGCCAGGTGGAGGAGGGGTAGACGTGGAGGTGCGGTATCTGGAGGCGCTGTCGGAGCAGCGCCGTGCAGAGGTGCGCGCGGCTGTGTGCGCGGTGGAGACCGCGCGGTGGCCGGTGCCGTCGGCGCGTTTCCGAGCGTTGGCAGAGGTGCCGCTGCGCAGGGTGGTGGAGGAGGTACTGGCTGCTTCGGGCCGGGCGCTGCTCGGTGTGGGAGAGGGATTCCTGTCTGGCTATGACGACACGGTCAGGGCGCGGCTGGCCGATGAGGGTGTCGGTGTCCTGCCTGTTGAGGACCGTGCGGTGCTGACGTTGGTGCTGCTGTTCAGCGTCGCTGTCCCGCGCGCTGGCGGCAGTGTCCTGCCGCAGGCCTTGTGGACTCAGGGGGAGCCAGTGAGCCGGGAGCGGTTGAAGGAGTCCGCGGTGCCCGACGGGGTCGTGGACGCCGCACTGAGCCGTCTTGCCGCCGCCGACCTGGTGCGGTCCACCAGTTCGGGGATCGTGCTGGGCAGCCAGCTGCTGCGGTTGACGCCGACAGCCCAAGCGGACCTGTTCGAACAGCTGGTGCTGCTGGCTGAGCCGAGGGGGGTCATGGCCGAGTCGATATGGCGGCGCCAGGCCCGCGCCGCCGGCCAGGAAAGGCAGGAGCCATGAACGACACATGGACTCAGGACAGGACCGAGGAGCCGGGTGAGGACGGGGAGGAGGGACTGCCCGAGCTCGTCGAGCACCGCGGCATCATCGGCGGCCGTCATCTGGTGGCGGTCCAGACGTTCGACATCGCTCGGCTGACCACCCACGCGGTGCCGGTGGTGCCCGAGACGTTCGTCGCCGTGTCCGGGATGGGCCCCAAGGACGACTCCAACGGCTCGGGCAAGACCTCGTTCCTCATCGCGGTCTCGCTGCTGCTGGCCGATCCTCAGTGGCGGTTGGAGTCCAACCACGGGCTGTACGCCAGCGGGATCCTGTTCAAGCCCGATGCGGCCGGGGTGGATCGGGCCCAACAGATGCCTGCTGCCTCGCACGGTTACGTGGTCGGCGTCTTCGCACACGACAGGTCCGGCCCGTATCACGCGGACGGTGCGGTCACCGGCGACGAGCTCGGGGAGGGGGTGCTGACGGTGTGGGTGCGCATCGCCGCGTCCGCCCCGTACGTCCAGGCCAACTGGGCCGAGGGCGTCCACGTGGCCGATGACGCGTCCGATGCCGAGCGTGCGGTGCAGGCGGATGCCCTGTGGCAGGAGCTGGGCAGTGCGAGCCGGCTGTCGGCACGTCGGATGGCCGATGCCCTCTACGGCAACGCACCGCGGTGCCTGACCTACCTCGACACGCCGCTGCGCCCGGCGGTGCCCTCGCTGCTGAGCCAGCAGATGACCGCGATGGAACCGCACGACATCGGGGAGGCTCTGATCGCGCTATCCGGTATGTCCCATCTGCTGGAGCAGGAGGGTGCCCGCCGCGGCAAGGCCCTGGAACATGCCGCGCAGTTGGAGAAGGCGCGCGATGAGCACGCGCTGGCCCTGGCGGACGAGGAGACGGTGCTTGAGGGCGTGCGGGCACGTGTCGCCGCGCGCGGTGCGTTGGAGGAAGGACGCCATGCGTGGCGGCGCTATGTGGCTGCCTGCTACCTGCAGGCAGCCACAGCCGACCGGAAGCAGGCGGTGGGCTTGGAAGACAAAGAGCAGCGGGTGGCGCAGACGCGGACCCTGCTCGCCGGCGCCGAGGAGAGGCTGCGCGAGCTGACCGCGGCAACCGGGCTGGCCGCGGCTGCTGGCGCCGCCCGCCAGAAGTGGGTGGACGCCAGGCAGATCACCGAGGAGGCCGCCGCACAACGAACATCGGCGGCTACCCGGCGGGACATCGTCCGCCGGGACATGGCTCCCCTGCGGCCGAGCGCCGGCTTGTGGCAGGGAACTCCGGTTGCCGATGCCCGGGACGCGCTGGAAGCCGCCCGGAACGCACTGTATGCGGCGCGACAGGAGAAGGCCGGCGCAGACAGCGCCCTGTCCCAGGCCCTGCGGCTGGAGGATGCGGCCCGTCAGGGACGCAGTGGGGTCGCGGGTCAGGCCCTGGAGATCCTCGACGGCCACGGCATCAGCGCCGCCGGATTGATGGACCAACTGCAACTGGAGGAGCCGGCCCGTGCGCAGTGGGAAGCGCGCCTGTGGCCCTGGCGCGACGCCGTGGTGGTGCCGTGCGGCGAAGCCGAACGCGCTCGGAAGTTTCTGCACGGCCTGCCCGGTGCCCAGGTCATCGCCGCCGATCCCGCCGACGGGACGGGAGGTGCCGGGGATGTCCTGCCCCAGGGGGTGCGCAGCGGCAGGGCGCTGGCAGGATTCCTCGGCATGTTGCAGGAGCGCATGACGGCTCTGGATGACCCGCCAGCGGCCTACGATGCCGGTCTGTCGTTGGCGGTCGTCGGCGGCTTCCAGGCTCCGATCGCCGGACGGGACGCTCGCGTGGCCCAGGCCGTCGCGCACCGGCGCCAGTGCGCGGACGACGTGTCTGCGGCAGTTGAGGGCCTGAGCACGGCTAAATCGGAGTTCGAGGTCGCCGAGATCGAGCACAATGCGGCCGTGGCGGCACGGGATCTGGCCGCTCTGGAAGAGCATGCCTCCACCTTGAAGGACGCAATCACCGAGGCCGACGGCAAAGTCACCGTTGCCCGGGACGCGGAAGAGGGACTGCACGACGTGTGGGAGCGGGCCCAGAGCGCAGTGGCGGCCCACGACCAGGCTGTGACGACTGCGAAGCTCACCCGGGACGCGGCTTCCAAGGCATACAAGGAGCAGATCAAGGAGCACACGGCTCTGGTCAGGGCCCGTGCCGAGATCGCCTGCCCGCAGTGGCAGCAGCTGTGGAGCGCCTCCGCCGAGGAGGCGGCTGAGCTCCTGGAGGCTACCGATCCCGGCACTCCGGTGCCCCGGCCCGGCCGGCTGCGGCGAAACGTCGAGGATCATCTGCGGGACGCGTACGAGCACTACGGTCTGCCGGCTGGCGTTGTGGCCGGTGTCGACGAGGACCTGCTGCTGGCGCAGCGCCTGCGGGCCGCCTTCGCCGAGGAGGAGGCAGCCGCGCTGCCGCGCACGGTTTTCGGCGAGGTGGCCGCGCCCTTGCAGATCCGGCTGGACGGCCACGCCGACAAGGACGCCGTCGAAGCCGCCCGGATCGCCTCCGGCCGTTCCTTGCGCGAGCAGGCCCTGGCCAAGCTCACCGCTGCCGCAGAGCGCAGCGAGCACACCCTCCAGGCGCTGCAGGACATGATCGAGCATCATGTCGAAGGTTTGTTCGCGCAGATCAGCGAAGCCTTCAACGTGTTGGATCGGCAGCGGGGTGGTGACGGTGCGCGCCTGGAATACGACAGTGTGCGGCCCGAGGGTGCCAGGCCCTGGCGGTGGCAGGTGACACCGCGCTGGAAACGCTCCCCGCGCGGCGCCTTCGTGCACTACCGGGAGAACGCCAACGGCGCCCAGGTGAAGGTGCATGCCATCCAGCTGGTCCTGGCCGCGGTGCTGGCCGATGCCGAGACCAGGGGCCGAGTGCTGATCCTGGACGAGCTCGGCAACAGCCTGGGCGAGGTCAACCGCAAGGACATGCTCGCCGCGTTGCGGGACGTGGCGCGCCGCCAGCACCTGACCATCCTGGGCACCTGCCAGGACAGTGTGCTGGTGGATGCCGCCGACGTCTGCGACGAGCTGCTGTGGTTCGTCCACGCCTCCTCCTCCGACGCCTACAACCAGCCCACCCGCGCCTGGGGACACGACGCCGACGGCCAGCGTGTGGAACTGACCGCCGACTGGATCAGCGCAGGACGCTCCGATGCCTGACATGCCTGAACCCAGCGCGCCCCTCCCCCGACCCGCCCTGATGGTCGGCGAAGCCCACGGTCGGCGGGAAGTGCCGCTGCACGGACTTCCCGCCGGGATCATCGCCGTCACCGTGCCCCGCACCCGAAAAGACGGCGACGAGGTCCTCACCCGCGTGCCCGTGGACCGCAAACGGCGCGTCAACCCCGCCTTCGTCGACCTCGTCGCCTCCGATCCGGTCCCCGCCTACGACCCGCCGGCCGGCCTGGCCGACCGTGATCTGATCAAGGTTCTGACGACCCGGACCCGCAAGCGGTGGGCCACCATCGAGGCCGACTTCGGCCAGGAGCACGCGTGGCGCACGACCGCGTCGCTGATCCGCTGCGGCGCCGTCGTCCTGCGCTGCAAGGTCGTCCAGGCCACCGGGTTCGCCCCCGACTCCTGGCGGCTGAGCCCGTCCTGGGCATCGCTGAGGGAGGACAAGCTCGCCCAGCTGCGCGGCCACCCCGACCCCTTGCGGCTGCACACCGAGCTGCTGCAAGCGATGGCAGGCATCCCCCAACTGGCCGGCGAACACAACCTGCTGGCCGCCACCGCCCCGGCCCGCACCCTGCAGGTTCCCGCGGGCAGCGCCACCGGAACCGGGGACTGGCGGGTGTATGAGGTGGCCGTCAGGTCCGCCGCGGTGTGGTGGGCCGCCCAGTCCAACCCCCAGCCGATGACCGCCAAGGTTCTGGCGGGCAAGAGCATGCGCGACACCAAGTACAGGTGGTTGCCGGCGCGTCGGCAGGCGTTCGCCAACCTCGTCGGCCGCCCCTTCGACCAGGCGGTGGAAGAGACCGACACGGAGCTGCGCATGCGCGGGCCCCTGCGCTGGCGCGTCGATACCGTCATCGCCGACGCCGCAGCCTGCCTCCCCTGGCTGGGACTGCCCGCAGGCGGCCTGCGCAGCCTTGGACTGATCGACTGCTCGGCGGTGGGCGTCTTCCTGGTCGAGAACGAGGACGCCTTCGCACAGGTGTGCAAACTCCCCGACGTCGCGGAGCAGTGGCTGTGCATATGGGGCGCCGGCTACGCCACGCACGGCCTGGCCTCGTTCCTCAAGGCGATGGCGCCGCTGCCGGTGGCCGCCTGGCAGGATCTGGACGCCCACGGCATCCAGATCATCGCCAACCTCACCGAGCGCATCGGCCGGCCCATCACCCCGGTGGGCATGGACGTCGACTTCTACAGGAGTGGTACGAAGTACCACCAGAAACCCGAGAAACGGGCGGGCAACCTCAAACTCGCCGAGCGGCTCGCCGTCAGCGGACCGCCCGCACTGCGCGCCCTGGCCGCCGAAATCGTCGCAAACGGCGGCGACGGCTGCGAACACGAAACCCTCTACCACGAGGTCCTGCCAGCTCTGGCGCGCACGCTGGACCAGATCACCGACGGACCCGCCCCGGCCGCCCGGCCGTCCAACGTCGACGGTGCCATGTGATCGCCACTTCTCACCGCCCGGTTCTGGCTTTGAGCATCACAACCCGGGGCTGGCGGTTAGTCCAGCGCCCCGAACCGCAACCGCCGTGAACATCCAGCAGCTGCGGACCGCCCGCTTCGATGGTGCGAAGCGATCGGAATGGTCGACAGCTGGGACCGCGCCATGGCCGCGGGACAGCCGTCGACAGACCTGCCTGACCGGCTACAGCGCGGCGGCCGCCGCCGCGCGGTCACGGATGGTTCGCAGGCTGACGCGTACTCCGTTCTCGTCTTCGATGTGCCATTCGTTCATGCCCTGGCAGGTCTTGGTGCCACGGGCGACGGCCCCGGCCTCGTCGACCCGGCCGTACGGTGTGCCTCCGGTCGCAGCGAGGATGATGCCGCCGTTCGCGTCGATGGTGGCCCAGTGCTCGGTGGCGCGGTAGGTGAGCACGATCCGGGTGCCGGCTGTCAGAACTTGGGCGTCGATCATCCTGGCCACGTCGGTGCGTCGACCAGAAGCCGCTCTGCGCCGCGGAGGGGCCTGGCGCGGACGGGCGACCGGCTGGCTGGCGTCGCGTTCCGAAGGTGCAACGGCAACAGGGACGGGCAACCCCAGGCGTTCGGGTTTCCAAACGTATTCGAACAGGCGCAGATACAGCTCCTGCCGGGTCTCGATGACCGTGGTCATGGTCTCTCTCGGCCCGAAGGCCCGCATGTGCTTGTCGAGTTGGTGTGCCTTGATGAAGTCGCGCAGTTCAGGGTTGCGGTGATCGTATTCAGGGGCCAGGACGCCCAGGAGGACGTTGTTGCGGGCGTAGAGGCGGTTCTTGTCGTGGAAGGGGAGGTCATTGATGCTGGAGTTCTCGCGGCCCCTCAGCAGGCCGAGGCCACCGAGTTGGTTGCGGCGGCTGCGGAAGACGACCGGGTCTGGGATGTCACCGGCGACGCGATGGTGGTGGTTGGCCCACAGGTGTTCGATGTGGAACTGGTCGCGGTCGAGGTAGGCGAGGATGTCGAAGGGCTTTTTGCAGGCCTCGTCGGCGTAAGCGGTGGCGCGGGCGAGGAGATAGCGGATCTGATGGGCGTTGTTGCCTCGCAGGCCCAGGGTGATTGCTTCGCGCACCGGGTTCCCGTTGTGCTGGGCGAGGTCGCCCAGTGTGGAGGCGACGTCGGCGACGGTGCGGCAGCCGCGCAGGAGGGGGACGAGCTCGGTGTGGACCAGGGCGTCGGCGTCGGCGGACTGGACGGGCAGGTCCTGCAGGATCCGCAGGGCGTACCAGCGGTCGATGTAGGCGGCGACGAGGCGGCCCTTGTCCTTGGCGTCGGTGGGCCGGTCGTCGGGGGCGATGGCAGCGAGCACGGCGACGGACTGGACGCCGAGGCCGTTGCGCTCGTTGAACAGCACCGTCTCCAGGCGGTCACCGTCCATCTTCAGGGTGCGGGTGGCGGCGAGGACGGGCCTGTACAGACGGGCCGTCTTCAGTAGATTCTGCACGAAGTTGAGGAAGTGGTCGGGGCGTCCCGGGGTCAGGCCGAGGTACTCCGCGTTGTGGCGTACCCACACGTTGAGGTTGGTGGTGATCTGGCGGCGGTCCTCGTCACAGTCCTCGCGTGCGCAGCGGGCAAGGAGGTATGCCTTGATGAAGCGGGATGCCGCCTGGGGGTCATCGCGGTCGGTGGAGAGTTCCCGCAGCATCTCCTGCCACTGGGTGTTCAGCTGATCTTCAGCGGAGCCGACGTTGGACAGCAGATGGCTCTTGAGGAGGTCGACGGTGGTGAGGCGGGCGCCGCGGTCATTCATCGTCTCGAACATGCGGTAGCCGTGGTCGGGGCCTGCCGCGCGGATGCCCACCAGGACCACGCGTGTCAGGAGCCATTCGGTAAAGGGGTGGAGCTTCTCGGCGTCGAGTTCCTCGGCGAGCTGGGATTCGATCTGCTGGCCGCGTGCCCACAGGTTGCGGCGGGAGAGGGAGTCCCCCGCGCCGGCCTCGTACTTGCGGCTCTCGCTGACGGCTTGCAGGACGGGGTCGTGGTCGGTGATGCCGACGCTGAAGTGCTTCCCGTCGGTCGTGATAACACGGTTGAGTTGGTCGACCGTGTGCGTGTCACCGGCCTCCCGGGCCGACAGTCTCAGCTGCAAAAAGAGCAGGTGCAAAGTGACGAAGCGCTGCTGACCGTCGACGAGGAAGCGGCGCTTTTTCGACGGCTCGTGGTAGACGAAGGGGCCGAGGAAGTACTGCGGCGCGGTGTGGGGGCGGCGCCGGTACGCGGAGTCGCCCAGCCAGTGCTTGAACGAATCGCACAAATCCCGCAGCAGGGTGCGGACTTCTTCGTCACCCCAGGTGTAGTCACGCTGGTAGTAGTCGATCTCGTACGTCACGTCACGGAACAGCTCATTCAGGTTGAATCCCTGAGACCTGATCTCGTCCGCCCCCACGCAACCACCCCTCACCTGCCAGGCATATCCCGTCATGCTCCCAATTCGGCGCCGCGGCGTACAGACCGGCGCGGGAGTCTGGTCGGCGGCGTGCAGAAACATCGGCGCAGGCGACGGTGTCGTCCCCGGCCCGCTGTTTTCCCGACTACGGTCCCAGCCGCTGCCGCGGCGCACGTTTGCCCGCAGCCGTGCGGGCTGCGGGCAGGCCGACGTTGTGGGTGATGGCAGCCGCGACTGAACGGGGCGGTGTCAGTGCCCGCCGTTAGGGTCGGTGCTGTGATCAGGGAGTACTACCCGCGGGCGTGGCAGCACCTGCGCGACGCGCAGCAGGCCAGGATGGCGATGGCGCCGCTGTGGAGCACGCTCCTCAAGGACGGACTCGTCGAGGAGAGCGTGGTCACGCATCCGGACGGGTCGGGGGTCATCGGTGCCTGGCTGGCCTGGCCACCAGGCGGGCAGACGGAACTGACCGAGCTGTTCCGCGGGTGTGTGCGGGAGTTGTGGGCGTGTCTGGATGCGCTGGTGACGGAGTCGGCTGAGGCGTTCAGTGCGCTGCAGCGGCTGCGCAGGCCGGAGTGTCCCCGGTTCTTTCCGGTCGCTGATTCTCTCGAGGGGTTCAGGGCGTCGCTGGCCGAGTCGTGCATGGACGGCACCCTGCGCTCGCACGTGGCGATGGTGGAGGATTGCCAGCCCTTCCAGGACAGCGCCGGCGACGAGGTCATCGACAGAATCCGCCGCGGGCTGGGCCATCTGCTGGAGTGGGAGGCGGCGCTGGATTCGGGTGCGGTGATGGGCGCCTGGGCGACTCCCATCGAACCGCAGGTCCATGCCGCGGCGCCCGCGGTGGTCGAGAGCGTGGAGGCGGCGGAGCCCGGTGCGCTCGACGGACAAGAGCGTGTCCTGGCCCGCTACCGGCTGAGCTCCTACCAGAGCGGGTGCGCTGTGAACGCGCAGGCCGGCACCTGGGTCGATCTGTGTTTCACCGAGGGGTTCGCCCCGGCCGATGACGAGGACACCTTCGATCAGCGGCTGTCGCTGGTGATCGAGGCGGTCACCCGGTTCGCCACCTCGTTCGCGTGGCTGTCCAGCCAGGTGCCGGGCAGCCGGCGCGTGTTGTCTGCCGGACGCATCGGCGCTACGGATACCTGGATTGAGGCCACGCGCTCGTCGAGGCACTGGTCCGCCGAGGAACTGGCCGCGCTGGCCTCCTCGGACATTGGCCTGGGGCGGGTCCAGGACGCCGACACGCTCACGCTGATGGTGAGCACGCCCGGCGGTGTGTTCGAGCGGGTCGTCCCGCACGCGACACCCCTGCGCCACCACGACCGGCGGGGCACGGCCGCGGAGACAGCCGTCAAGGATTCGGCCGCCACCTGGGGCCTGCCCGATTTTGTGATGGCCCCGAGCGTGGAGCGTAAAGGCCGTGGGGTGCGGGAGATCAGTGACGGACTGCTGGTGGTCGGCGACCGCGGTGTGGTCGTGCAGATCAAGGCCCGCGAGGGTGAACCCGCCACCGTGGAGCGGGAGACGTCCTGGGTCCTCAAACAGCTGACCGCGGCGGGCAAGCAGATCCACGGCACCGTACGCCGGCTGAAAACGCAGGGCGTGCAGATGGTCAACGGACGCGGCCATCGTCTCAGCATCGACAGCCCGGCCATCGACTGGGTAGGCGTCACCATCATCGAACACCCCGCTCCCCCGCAGGAGTTGGCTGTTCCCGAACACCATGGGAACACGCCGGTGATCGCCCTGCTGCGGCGTGACTGGGAGTTCCTGTTCAACCAGCTTCGCTCCACCCACGCCGTCGTCGGCTATCTGCACCGGGTCGGCACGTCGGCGCCCGTTCTGGGCGGCGAGCCGGAGCGTTACTACGATCTAGCCGCTGCGGATGCCGAGGCAGCACTGGAAGAGGCGGACCCGTCCTGGACTCGGCGCGGCGGACAGCCGCACAGCGTGCCGCTGTTGCCCGCCGCCCCGGCCGGCAGTGACGACGACGAGGCTCACACCATGGTCCGCGTCATGCTCGAGGACGTAGCTACCAGCCCACTGGCCCCGGACGAGTGGGATACCCGGCAACGCGTCCTGGCCTCTCTCGACAGCCTGCCGGTCGGATGCCGCACAGATCTGGGCCGATTTCTGTTGGACGCGCTGGCCGCGGCCGCTGAGCCTGAGACAGGCACCACGGTATGGCGGATGCGCACCTTCATCGCCGGGCCTGACCTGGATCAGCTTGGCTTCGCCGTCTGTTCCGCCCTGACCGACCACACCCGCGCCGCGTTCTCCGCCTGGCTTCAGTTGCGTCATCACGAACGCGGCGAGCATGCGAACCTCGCCCAGCTCATGTCGGTCGGTGTGCTGCTCACTCCCCGCGCAGACGGCTACCGGGAATGGGACACCACCATGAGTGCCATCAGCGGCGACCCGGAGCTGACCGGTGAGGAACTACGCGCCTATCAGGATCTATTCAATACGCCCAACGGCCTGGCAGGCACAGCCTCGAGGCCATCGCCCTGACAAGGCGGCAAGACGGACAGCGGCAAGTTGCCTGCTACGGCGCCGGCTGGCGGCAAGCAGCTGGAGCAGAGCGTCAGTTGAAGGGGGGATCTGCGATCAGTCACGGCGCCCCATGCGGTCTGGCAGGGCTAGTACTCCAGCAGTACTTCGTGGCTTGACCTGGGGAAACGTCGAGCGGTGGGAGTGTAGCGGGCAGTTGGCCGTCACGGGCGGCTTCTGCCCGCCCACCCCTCGAAGGAGTGCCCGCGACGGCGGTAGTGGCAGCGGCGGGCCACCGCTTGGCGTCGTCGGCGCCAGTGCGACCAGCTCAACGCGTGGGTGTGGGTGCGAAGGTCTCGGGGTGCGTGAGCTGCCAGGAGTCGCCGCACTTCCGCCACGGTGAGCTCGATGACCACGGCATCCTCATCGGTGGATCCCCTTTTTCGGCTGCTCGTGCGCTCATCGCCGCGAGGAAGGCGTGGGCGAGCATGGCCAGGGTGATGTGCCGGTACCAGCCGACGTAGCGGCGGACTTCGTACTCGTCCAGGCCGCACTCGTTCTTCGCCGCCTGGAAACACTCCTCGATCGCCCACCGGGCGCCGGCGACCCGCACCAGTTCGTCCACTGCGACATCCAGCGGTGCGTATGCGAGGTAGTAGGCGATCTCGTCCGGCCGGCTCAGGCTGCGCCGTGCCAGCGCCCACCGCCGACGGATCAACACGCCGTCCTGGTGGTCGTACTCGGCCACGGGGCGCAACTGGAGGGCCGCCCAGTCGTACTCGCGCTGCCCCTTCGCTCCCGCGCCGCAGGAACGGCGTTCCCATGCCTGGTCGGGGGCCTGCTCGAAGACCCTGTCGATGCGCGGGCCGGCCAGGGAGAACTGGGACTTGGGGACGGCCAGGACATAGCCGACGCCGGATGTCTCCAGCATCCGGCGGAAGCGGTTGTCCTGTCCGTAAGCAGCGTCCGCCGTGACCCAGGCGACCGGCAGTGGCGAGGCCACAGCTCTGCGGACGATCGTCGCCGCGAGGGTGTTCTTGGTCGCGAACTCCCGCTGATCGGGGACCTTGGCCGCGCGGCATCGGTCACGGTCGTCGGTCCAGGACTTCGGCAAGTACAGCTCCCGGTCCACCAGGACGCGGCCGGCGGAACTGGCATAGGCGGCGAAGACGCCGATCTGGCAGTTCTCGGTGCGGCCGGCGGTGCCGGAGTACTGCCTTTGGACTCCGGCGGAGGTGGTGCCCTTCTTCAGGAACCCGGTGTCATCGATGATCAGTACCCCGTCGGGGCGGCCGAGGTGTTCGGCGACGAAGGTCTGCAGGTCGTCGCGGATGTCGTCGCAGTTCCAGCGGGCTCGGGAGAGCAGGTGCTGCAGACCGTCCGGGGTTGCGTGGCCGGCGTGCTCGGCCAGTTGCCAGCTGTTCTTGCGGGCTACCGGTGCGAGCAGTGCGCGCACGTAGTCCCGCATACGGCGGCGGGGTTCGACGCGGCCGAAGCGGTGTCCGATGGTGGTGAAGAGGTCGTCCAGGTCGCGGTCCCAGGTCTCTGCCTGTTCGATGGTCACACTCGGGGGCTTCCCCGCACAGATGTGCTGCCGCCGTCGCGGGCACTCCTTCGAGGGGTGGGCGGGCAGAAGCCGCCCGTGACGGCCAACTGCCCGCTACACTCCCACCGCTCGACGTTTCCCCAGGTCAAGCCACGAAGTACTGCTGGAGTACTAGTGCGTCCCGCACTGCGAACACCGTCAGCGGTCAGGCGCCGCTGAGCGATCTTCGCTATGCCGTTGACTACGCTGACGGCCACGGTCACCGCCGCTGCGACGATCACAGGATCCATGCCGTACCTTCCCCTTCCGGATGGCTTGCTCGGTACCGCCCGCGCATCGCACGCACCACAACCGTGCTGATTTCTCCGGACGTTGTGACATCTGGCTGGTCACAGGGCTATCGCTGCTCCGATTCCGTGCGCCGCGCACGGTGGCGCGCGGGAAGGCTCGCCGCCCGGCCGCGGGAATGGGTAGATGCGCCGGCCAAGACAGGCATTGGCGTACCCCGCCGCGGTGCAGCTTGTGGACGCCGCGCTGCGGTCGCCTTCGGCCGTTCGGTGATCGGCCGGGCCCCCGCTGTGGTCCTGCGTGGGACCTTCAGGGCTGGGGAGGTCGGGGGGAGACGGGGTCCTGCCTTGCACCAACAGCTCTACCGCGGGCGGAGGATTGAGAAACTCTGCGAGTACTTCCTCGAGCACGTTGCGACAATCCGAGTTGATCAAGGTGTCCCATGCGCCCGGGCTGAACATGTTGAGCGTCAGCGTGGTGCCGTCGTAGAAGAACACGCTCGCGT
Organism: Streptomyces sp. B21-083; assembly: GCF_036898825.1. GTDB lineage: Bacteria > Actinomycetota > Actinomycetes > Streptomycetales > Streptomycetaceae > Streptomyces. Next base: position 128,404 of record NZ_JARUND010000001.1, read on the forward strand.
TCTGGCTCAGCAGAATCCAGGCGAACCGCATCCGCTCTTTGACGACTTGCAGAAGCTGGGGCCACAGCTCCTGTGTGTCTGCCGTCCCGTCCGTCATGGCACGCTCCCCGTGTGCTGCCCCACCAGCAGCGCAGGAAGAGACACCGGCCGTCAGAGGCGGATCGCTGCTGCCGTTACCCGTATGCCTGAACTCCGTCCCCACGGAGGGGACTTGGACTGGCCGATCCAGAACTCGCCGCATCCGCACGGTCTCGACCAGATGGCCCGTCGGACCAACTCCTCCGGCCCCGGTTAGAGATGCGGCAGCTCGCGCTGTGCGGAGGGGCCGTAGCTCAATCGGTGTGCTGTTCTGGAGAATTCTGCGCCCGACCGGGGGCTCCGCGAGAGGATGCACTGGGTCGGTGGGCAGTACGCAGTGGGTCACCGAAGACGCATGGTTCCCGGACCGGCCGAACCCCAGCATGTCTGTGGGGGGGGTAGATGGCGGTGGACGCTGCGGGAGTGGGATGAGCGGGGGGACATGGCGAAGTGGTTCGAACGTATGGCAGCGATTCCTGGTGTGCGGTTCACCGGAAGCCCTGGTGTCGTCCGCGAAGCGCTCGCAGAGGCCCGCGTCCGTCCGAAGGTGTCGTACGGCTCGCTGACGTGGCCGTCTGCTGAGGGCCGTACGTCGGCAACGCCGGCCAGTCGGCATGTGCCGGTGGAGGCGAGCGGAACGGACCTGGTCACCCGGGTCTGGGAGGCGCTGGAGCTTCCCGGTGGGGCGATGGACTACCACTTCGTCCTCCAAGGCGCGGTGGACCGCTTGTGGAGCGGCAGACGCTCCTACCCTGACGGGCTTGAGCTGCTTGAGGTGTTCGCGCTGCTGGACTTGGAGTTGATGGAGGCTGCCCCGCAGGCCGTCTCCTTTGACACCGGCTCCGTCCCGACCTCGTTCGTTCACGTGACGTCCGTTCCCCGGCTGGTGATGCTGCTGGAACGCGAAGGCGCCTTCACCGACGCCCTCGAAGTGGCGCGACGGCTGGCCCGTTTCGAGCAGGGTGAGGATGCGGTGGACCGTCTCTCGGGGAAGATCGGCGCACTGGCGGCCGAGACGACGGCTGGCGGGGCGGCATGAGTGCCGGGCTGGAGCGGCTGCTCCCCTCGACGTCCTACCTGGAAGAGGCCTTCCTGCGCTGGGTGCTCACTCCAGCCGCGCAGCGGGGCATCGTGGCGCATGTGCACAGTCAGCATCCGGTGACGGTCAACGAGCGCACCTACCGGCTGGACTATCTGATCGCTGGCGAGTCGCTGCATCTGGCCGTGGAGTTGGACGGGTTCGCCTTCCACAGTGACCGTGCCGCCTTCACCTACGACCGGTTGCGGCAGAACGACCTGGCGGCCACAGGGCTGACGGTGCTGCGGTTTTCCTACGATGCGGTGCGCCTGGACACCGCACGCTGCGTCGCGCAGTTGCAGGCGATGCTGCGCCAGGATCCAGTGCTCTCGCCCCTGGTCATCGCCGCGCCGCGCGTCGAGGTCCCGGAGATGGTGGGCGATCCCCTGCGGGCGGCCGATCCGCCTCGGGGTACCCGGTCACCGGATGATGAGGCCTACTTCGCCGGTGTGCGCGCTCAGGTGACCCGAGAGCCGTTGCGTACCTGCCAGGACGAGGCCCTGGCCGCGCTGGCCAACTACTACGCTTCCGGCGGTCGGCATGCGGCCACGGTGATGGCGGTCGGGGCCGGCAAGACCGCGCTGGGGGTGGCGGCCGCGTTGTCCTTCACCAGGCGGCGAGCGCTGGTGGTGACTCCGGGCTCGGTCATCCGCGGCACCTTCGCCAAGGCACTCGACCCCGGTGTGCCGGGCAATGTCCTGTACGGACTGGCGGGCGGGCCCCTGCTGCCGGGTGCCCGGCCGCCGGCCACACTGGTGCTGGACGCAGAGGACGGGCAGATCAGCCAGGTGAGTCGGCAGCGGTTGCTGGCTGCGGACGTGCTGGTCACCAACTTCCATGCGCTGGGTACTGGCGACAAGGGCGGGGACCTGCTGGCCAAGCTGGAGCCGGGCGATGTCGACTTCATCGTTGTCGACGAGGCCCATATCGCGGCCAGCGCCTCCTATCAGCGGCTGTTCGCCCACTTCCGGGATGCGCGCACGCTGTTGATGTCGGCGTGCTTCCAGCGTCTGGACGGCAAGCCGATCGACGCCGATGTCGTCTACCGCTACCGGCTGGTGGACTCCATCGCGGACGGCTCGGCGAAGAACCTGCGCGTGCACCGGTTCGCCCCGGACGCGGCGACGACGGTGTACGAGGCGGTGTGGCCCGACGGGCGACGCGAGCAGATCACCGGCCGCGATGCGCTGTTGGCCGCGTTGGGCGACGAGCGGAGGATGGCCCGCATCACCGCGCAGTCCGATGCCTCGATCCGGCAGGTGATGATGGTGACGCGGGCCTGTCTGGATGCGCAGGCCAAGCTGCTGGCTCCGGTCAAACCCCGGGCGCTGTTTGCGGCGATGGGTGAGGCCCACGCCCGGCAGATCGCCCGGATCGCCGAAGAGCACGGCATTCCCTGCGCCACGCTGCACCACAGCATGTCGGCGTCGTCGATCAAAGCCACCCGGCGGCGCTTCGAGTCGGACGCGGGTGATCTGCAGGGCATCGTGCAACTGCGGATGCTTGGCCAGGGCTACGACTTCCCGCCCATCACCGTGGTCGTGCCCGTGCGTCCCTATGGCAGTTTCGGCGAGTTCTACCAATTCATCGGACGTGGCGTGCGGGTGCTGCGCCAGCCGGGTCTGGCAGCCGATCAGCAGTATCTGGATGTGGTCTGCCATGCCGAACTCGGCCTCGAGGACCATCTGGAGGCCATGTGCGCGGACAACGACATGGATCCCGCGCTGCTGCTCGGCGTTCCCTTGATCGACACCTCCACGCTGGAGGCGGACTTCGCCGGCGGTAACGGCCTCGGGGAAGGTGACTCTGACAGTGCGCTCCCGGGCGGAGTCGACGCGTTCGTGCTGTACGAGCAGGGGCGTGTTGAGCAGCGGGTCGTGCATGACCTGGACCGGGTGGAGGCCCGGCGGGCGGAGCGGGAAATGCAGCTGATGGCCCAGCGCTACGCCGTCTACGCGCAGAACACCGCGACCCCGATGCCGTTTGAGCAGTTCGTCGACTACATGCGGAGGCTGACCGGTGGCCAGTGAACAGCCGCGCTGGTGGCACCCCGCTATCGATGCCTCTCCCAAAGAGGCGCTTGCCCTGGAGGCAGCTGCCGGGCAGCAGCAAAGGTTCACTCAGCTCGACACACTCGCCGCCCGGCTGCTGACTACAGCGCTCAGGGGCCAGCTCATGGTCTCGGTGGTCCGCGGCATCGGACCGCAGGCCGCGGACAACGTCGAGGTGCTGGGGCTCAGCTCCCAGGAAAAGGCGTGGTGTGCTGAAACGTTCGGGGTGCCGGAGCAGCAGCGGCGTGGTGCCTGGTACCTGCCGCAGAAGCTGTCACTGAAAGCCGGGGCGGTGAACCTGCCCCAGCTGGTACGCGAACGCCCAGCCCATGCCCTGACGCTGGCCGCGGACGACTCGGCCAGCGTGAGCCTGGTGGACGGCGCAGCCGACGCGGTGCTGCTGTGGGCAGTGCTGGTCCCGTTGTTCGAGACACTGATCGAACCGATCCGGGTTCGGGCAGCGGGGTCTGGGAAGACGACCGACGACCAGCGGCAACTGTGGTCCGGCATCGAGGAACGCTACCGGCTGCTGGGCATCGCCGGCGATGTTCTGGAGGCCTTCCGCTTCGGCGGCGGATGGCACCGGCTGGACCGGCACGGTCAGCAGCACGCCCGCCTGCGCCTCCTGGACGCTTTGGCCTCCGTTGATCCGCTGCAGCTCGTCACCCGCCATCGCATCCTGCAACTGCAGGCGCTGATGGCCGGATTCGCCAAGAAATCCAAGACCGGCACCGCCCTCGCGCGCCGGGTTGCGACGCGCGCACTGCAGCCGGTTGTCTCCGGCTACTTCGCCGGCGACTGGCTGGCCACGCTGGACTACCTGCAGGCGCCGCCGCACCCGGACGAGGAGGTCATCACTGCGCTGCCCGAACCGCGCCTGTATGTGGGAATGTCCGCCCAGGCGGCCGACATGGCAGCCGAGGCAGGCATCCCAGAGGACGAGATCCACGCGATGCTCGCGGCCTTCCTCGGGGGCCCGACCTCCCTCTCCCCCGTCGAAGAACGCGTGGCGGCTCTGCGCGAGTGGTGGACGGCCTTCGACCAGGCGCACGCCGTCCAAAGACCCGGCATGCGGCCGCTGTGGGGGCTCGTCGACGACAACATCATGGCGTTTTCCTGGCAGGACGAACACGGCTTCACCCAGCAGCTGTACCGGCAGGTGCTGCCCGCTTCCGTCAACGAGCAGGTGGACCGGCTGTGGCACTCGGTGACCCTGCAGCGGCACGCCAAGAGCCTCGTCAGCAACCCCCGCCCCCACCAGCTGATGGCCGAAGCCCTCGGCCCCGCCCTGGAGTTCTGGCACGGCGTCGCGCTGACCGCCTGGTTCGTGTGCGAAGGCCCCTACTCCCGCGCTCCCCTGTCCGGTGTGGCCGACCACTACAGCCGCACCCTCACCGCGCTGACCGCCGCCAACTGCCCCGTCTCCCCGGACCTGTTCGAGGAACTGCGCATCGCTGAACAGCACCTGGGCCCTGAAGAGATGATCGTCAACGAGCGCACAGAGCTCCCGGTGGACAGCACCATCGGCGCCTTCACCATGACGTCGACCATCAGCGGCGGCAGCCGCCGCGAAGGGTTCGAACGCATCCGCGACATCATCACCCGCCATCGTCGTGCCTGGACCGAGCAGCACCTCGACACCTACCTGCAGCAGCGCTGGCGCACCGCCTTGGAGGGCGTCGCCCAGGCGCACCACCGGTTCGTGGCCGCGAAGGGCTGTCCGCCCACCCTGATCCAGTTCGCCCAGTTCGCCACCGCCGCAGCCAACCAGTGGACCGGCGGCGACCTCGGCGCTCTCTACACCGCGATCGGGGAACCCGCACCCGCCCAGCAACTGCACCCGGTCCGTCTGCTGTCCGGTGACGGCTATGACGTCGCCCAGCGCGTCTACACCGCGCTCGGCGGCACCGCGGTCGACAACGACCTGCGCATGAACCAGCCCGAAGAAGCCCGACGGCAATGGCAACTCAGCCGCCTAGCCGTCGAAAGTCTGCGATACCTGCAGCTCCACGAAGCGCTCGGACAGCCCCCGACGGGCAAACAGTTCGGCTCTTCACGCCTGGCCTGGCCATGGCCCGGAGAGGAAGCTGAGGGCTGGCCGCTTTTCCAGCACACCCTCGCCGCTCTGACCAATACCAGTCCACCCGCAAGTGAACCTGCCGCAGGGACGGCCGAGGCCGCCCCAAGCCTGCTGGACAACACCAAGCACGTGCTGGCCAAGGGAGCCAACGCCCCTCTGCGAACCGAATCGGTAGCGGTGCGCCTCATCACTACCGGCGTGCCAGTCGATGTCTCTGCCGTACTCCTCACCAGCCACGGCAAAGTACGCAGCGACCACGACCTCGTCTTCTACAACCACCCGCACCACGACGGAGTCCGCACCAGCGGCAACACGGTCACCGCAGATCTGCCCCACGTGCCCGACGACGTCCACACCGTGGCCGTCATCGCCAGCATCGACCTCGAAGCCCAACCCACCGCCTCCTTCGACCAGAACACCACCTGGCACGTCGAGGTCACCCAACCCACTGGCGGCGGACTCGCCTTCACGCCTGCCCCCTTCGTCTCGGGTGAGACCGTCACCATCGCCATGGAGATCTACCGGCACACTTCAGGCTGGAAAGCGCGTGCTGTCGGCCAGGGCTACGACACCGGGCTTGCCGGCCTGGCCGCGGACTACGGCATCAGCGTCGACCCCTGACGGCGATGCCAGCGCTGGCCGCTAGGGTCGATTCTGTGATCAGCAGTCACGAGCCAAACCCGGCGTCCGGCAAGGACGCGGCAGGAGACGGTCCATCCATCGTCTTCCTCACGCGAGTGCAACCGTGACCGAAACCCACGTCGTGTGTCGGGTAGTGCTGGAACTGCTGTGATCGCAGGAGCCGTCCGTCACCCCGCGCCTGCCGGTTGCTGGCCGGCTGGGAGGCCTGACTGCTGATGGGATGGCGTGCCCGCCGGGCAGGTTCGGCGTGAGCACTGGATCCACTAGGGCGCGAGTTGTGCCTTTCGTTGGCTGCGCAAGTTCCGCACGAGAGTGAAGGGTTGGGTGCCGATGCTGTTCATTGGCAACGACAGGGCCGAGGACCACCACGACGTCGAGCTGCAGGACGCGACGGGCCGCAGGCTGGCCGCGGCCCGGCTGCCCGAGGCGTGAAGGGCATCGCCAAGCTGCACACCCTGATCGCTACCCCATGGGATGCCTGACCAGCACAAACCTAGCTGCCCAGACCACGCAGCCATAGCGAAATCCTGAGCCGATCACCATGTTCCGAAACGATCACTAAATCTGCACCTCAGAGCCTGCCTTCATTCCAACTGTCCCAGGAAATCCCAGGTCAGATCCATGCCACACCACAGCAAGAGATCCTGAAACGATCACTAGATACACATGACAGCGCATCATCCACCTAGTGATCGTTAGCGGATTTGTCACACGGCCGGCCGCGGGAGGGGCCGTGCAGGCCGACCAGGAACATCCCGTGAACGGACTGGGCGGGGTACTGGGTGGTGATGTACTCGAAGTAGGTGTGGATCATCGCCGGGCTCGCCCGGCGCACCGTCCCCCCGCACACAGTGCTGTCCTGCCAGGCCCAGGGGGTCTTCGTCTTGACCCGGGCCCGGTTGGCGTTGTCCTCACGGTGGCAGATGTGCACATGCGGACCCCGGCACTGACCGCACGCGGCCTGCTCACGCAGGTGAAGGTCGACCAGACGCAGCCCGCACAGCTCACCGATCCGGAAACCGCCGTCGGCCAGCCACGTGACCACCAGCCGGTCCCGCGCGCACGACACCGCCCCCAGCAGCAGATCCCGGGCTCCCTCGGGCAGCATCTTCGGATGCCGGCGCACCCGCTCCGCCGGAGCCAGAGGGTTCGCGGGCATGCTGTGCAGGACGTGCCCGAGCATCGCCCGCCGCCGATCCACCCGCGTCGGCAACCGTGTTGCGCGCAGCGCCTCCGCAAGCGCAGGGTTCACGCCGTGGATGCCCAGGCGGAGGTAGAAACCCTTCAGACAGGCCGCCGCGGTCTTCAACGCGCTGTGCCCGTACGGGCGCTTCCCCTCCCTCCACGGCAACCCGAACGGCCCCGGATAATCCGCCCCCAGAGCCGCCATGTAGTGCCGCAGATCCTCGAGCGACACCGACCCTGCGTCCAGCCCCGCGAACCGCAGCCACCGCAGATGATCCACCAGCACATACGCGTACGTACGATCCGTACCCGCCCGGCAGGAACGCAGGAAGCCGTCCGCCTCCCCCACCACCGAGCAGTCCGTGTCCACGACCGTGTAACAGACCCGGCCGTCCCCGCGGACGATCTCCTGCACGCGTAACTCACCCACCACCAACCGACCACCCACCCGCGCCTCGCCCCCTCCAGACCCAGGGCCGCCCCGTCAGCGGCACCTTCCGGCCCCGAGTCCACACCCCTCCCCCGGCCCCGCGGACCACTCCACGCGAACTTCCCACACACCCAAGTGACGGTTGGTAAAGTCGGCGATCACCAGGTCCCAGGGGCCAAGTCCGTGCTGGTCGTGGGCGTCCCGGATGCGGTGCAGCGAGTCGTAGGTGGCGAACACGGTGACGGGGCCGCCCACCCGCATCGCGCGGGCGATCGCCCGGGGGTAACGGGTCATGACCCCCTCGCGGGGCGCGAGTCCGCTCTGTCTCTGGCTCAGGGAGCACACGCCGAGCACCAATCCCGGCTGGCCGGCCTCGCGCCAGCGGCGGATGGTCTGCGTCACCAGAGCTTTGGTCGGCATCAGCACCAGTACCGTGCCCTGCGGGGCCAGACGCCGTGCGGCCTGCTGCGCGATCAGGGTCTTGCCGGAGCCGCAGGCGGACACCACCGTCATGCGCGGCTGTCCCTCGGCGGCAGCGGCCTCGATCGCGGCGAGCGCCTCGGTCTGGTGACTGCGTAGCCTCAATACCGCCCCCAACCCTGCCTACGGGTCCCTTGAGATCGCGAGAATGTACCGGCTCGCCACGATCAAGCGGGCACGCGATGGACGCTTTTCGGCCAATGCCTGAGCCCTGCAGGACGTGATCGGAGGAACGGGACGCGGACGCCCGTATGAATCCGTAGAGAAAGACGGGAAAGGGCGGGCCGCCGGGCGGGACACGCTGGTGTGGTGAGTGATCCGGTAAGCGGCTCCGGGCGGATGGCCGTGCCGAGGGCACGGCGGCGAGGAAGGCATGCGGCGGATGACGGCAGCCCGAGGGTCCGGCAGCGGCACGGCCAGGTCCCGTCGTACGAAGACCTGGCGGCCGGCAAAGCGGCTGGGACTGTCGAAGCTGGCGTTCATCGGCGGCGAGTCGACCGGCTCGTACACGCGGCGCCTGGCGGACCTCAACACCATCCCGTACGACGAGTTCTGGCACATGTTCGGTGCGCCGCTACGCAAGGACCGCGGGGTGGGTGATCCGCTGTGCAGCGACGGCTACCTGAACCGGACCGCGCTGGAGCGACTCGCCGTCATGTCCAACAGGCCGGTGGCCCAGCTGCAGTTCGCGCTGCCGAACCTGCGCAGCCACCGGCTTCTGGAAGGTGACGGGCCGCCGGTGTGGGACTGGCCCTGGGATGCGCGCGGCTGCTTCCTGGTACGGGTGTGCGCGCTGTGCGCCCAGAGCAGGGGAACGAGCCCGGAGGCGTATCTGGCCAGCGACGCGACCTGGAACGTGTGCCTCCGGCACGAGCGCTGGCTGGACAACCGGCGCGAGGCGGGAGCCGACGCCATCGATCTCACCCCGCTGCCCGAGGTCGTTCAGGCTCACCGGTTGAGACTGCAACTGGAGCGGCGACTGGGCGCGGGCGGCCGTGCGATGTTCGCGGACGCCTACGCCATCACCTCGTGCTGGTGGAACATCCCCGCCCTCAACCCGCCCGTGTGGCAAGCCCGCAGACGTGTGCTGGGCCGAGCCGGGCGCGACGAACTGCGTGTCGCACCGCTCATGTTCTACCCCGAGACGGTCCGCCTCGCCCAGGCGCTGGCCGCACGGGAGCGACGGCGCCTGCGGCGCACCCTCACCCCCGACGAGGACCGCGCCTGGATGGAGCAGGTCACGCATCTCGTTGGCTCATGGGGCATGCCAGTGGCTGAGGCATCCAGCCTGGTCGGCATCTGGACATTGCACCATCCCCTGCTGCCATGGCCACGACGCACGAGACCGGCCGCAGCGCCACCGCCGGCTCACGGCCGCTGGCGGCGCCTGCCGTCGGCCGCCCCGCACACCGACCAGACGTTGGAGGCGAGGCTCGGCGAGCGGTCCTGTCTGCCGTGGAAACTCGGCGAGATGATCACCACCGAGCTGCTCCCCGCACCTGGAGGGTGGAGCCTGCGCGGCCGCGTTTGATGGCGGCCCCGGCTGGGATGTCAGATGTTCAAGGTGTGGAGCAGCGTGCCTACACAGTCGTTGTCGATGGTCTCGACGGAAGCGGTGTATACGGTGCCGGGGTTGGGGGGTTGTGGAGTGCTGGCGGCTGTGTCGCTCACTTCGGATGTGCGGGTTGCGAGCAGGTCGTAGAGGTTGGGCATGTCGGCTCCGTGGTATCGGGATGGGTGGTGCTGTGCAGAGTGCACAGCACTACGGTGAAGAAGATCAGAGCAGAGGCAATCGCGAGCATCGCTGCATCCCGGAAGACGGTGAGGAAAGTCCTGACGGTCTCTTCGCCGATGCTGACGTACTGGACGTATCCAGCGGCAAGTTGCTTCTGGACGGGCGGGGTCCCCTGAGCCGTCAGGGCGGTGTCCATCCGGCCCAGGACCGCTCGTCCGGTCAGAACCGTGGCGGCTCCGGCAACCGCCAGGACGGCAAGGAGGCATGACAACGCCCAGGCCGCGATCAGCACCCAGTGTTCGGAGAGCACCGCCTGTGACCTGGCGGTGATGGCAGCGGTCAGGGCAAGGGAGACCGTGGCCAAAGCGCCGGCCCGATTGCGGATGCGGTCCAGGTCTGTTGCTTGCCGGTCGAATTGGCGGCGGCCTTCTTCGATCAGCAGGGTGAGATCCTGCGGCTGAAGGTGGTCGAGGCTGCCGGTGCAGGGGGCGGGGTCGGCGAAGGTGGGCAGCGGTCGCCCTGGGTGCAGCACTGCCGCGCAGTACAGGAGGTAGAGGCGGGGTTCGGCGAACGGGCCGGTGACCGTCGGCATGTCAGTCGTCCTTCAGCCAGCCGGCCAGGCGGTCAGCGATCTGAGCGGTCATGCTGTCGGGCAGGAAAAGCCACTGTCCGCCGGGGTTGAGGTCGAGGAAGGCGGGCCCGGCCGCATCAACAATCCAGTCCTGGCATGTGAAGCCGGTTCCCAGCCGCTCAGCCAGTTCGAGCGCGGCCCGTTCTGTTTCTGGCCACCGGGAGGAAGGACGGAAGGCGTGGTGCGCCGTCATGGACTGGCGCCAGTCCAACGGGAGCCCGTCGGCGTCGAGTTCGGCGCTCCAGGCTCGGTCGCCGACGGTGACGATCCGCAGGTGGGTGCGGGCGGTGAGGTGTTCCTGCGCCAGGAAGGGGGCGTCGAGCAGGTCCGTGCCGGCCAGGTCGGCGGCGGTCACGGTCTGGGCATGCACGACGCGCTCGTGGCCGTCGGCATCAGTGAAGTTGCCCGGCCCCAGCGGTTTGAGGACGAACCGCTCGCCGAGGACGCCGGCCAGGGCCGAGGGGTTGGCGCTGATGACGGTGTTGGGGGTGCGCAATCCTGCCGCGCGGGCCGCCCGGTACTGAACGATTTTGTTCTCCGCGGCAAAGAGCGCGTCGACGTGGCACAGCCAGGTGAGTCCGTCATCCCGCAGCAGGGTGGCCAGAAGCGCCGTTCGCGCGGCGAGCCGGGCAGCGGCGTGGCTGCCCAGAACGGCGCCCGTGTCCCATCCCGCGGGAGCAAGGCGTCGGATCCAGCCGCGGGCGGGGTGTTGTACACGCAAGCAGACTGGTTCGCCGGTTCGGTCGAGCAGCGTGCTGTACTGGAGATCAAGATCACGCAGCGTGCTGGACAGCGAGGCGGCGTCAACGGCGACGGTGCCGCGCCGGGGAAGCCGGTCAAGGACTGCGGCCACGTGCGGGTCTGCCGGGTCGCCGACGAGCAGAATGGACAGAGGTCTGTCCGCAGGGGACGGCAAGCCGGAGGGGCAACTGTCTTCCTGGGACGAGGACGATCTCACAGAGCAATCGTATATGCGCACGCCATTATGCTTGCTGCCTGTGCCGACGAGGTGGCTGATCAGCGCCGCCCGAAGCCGGGCGGCTGACTCGAGAGCTCCAGAGCCGTGAGCAGTTCCGCCGGTGCTGAGAACTGCCGCGGATACAGCTTGTCCCCCAACGTGTCGATGGTGGAGAGGTCAGTTGGTGCCAAAACAATGGCCCGCCCCATGCCGCTTCGGTGATCGTCACCAGGTGAACGGGGCGGTGTGCTCGACGTCGTCCGTCCAGTACCCGTAACGGTCACCCAGGACTGCCAACAGTGCCCGTGGATCGAGAGGGCCACGGCGGACAACAAGGCCAAGGGCGCGTGCCGTGCTCACAGCGGCCATGGACAGATGCGACCGCAGAGTACGTTCCGTGAAGGCTTCCAGAGGAACAGGCGGATCTTCGGGGTGCTCGGGTGCCTGCATGACGCCGAGGATCTGGGCCCGGCGATCCTCGGAATCGCCACGCGACGGGCTCAGCCCCTGCTGTTGGGCGCGATGGTTTCCGACCACGTTGGCGATGGCGGTCAGCAGGTGCCAGTCGCGCCACCCCTCATCCCGCAGTTGCCTGGCCGTACGCCGGAAGTCGGGGTCCGCGGTCAGCCGGGGAAGGGTGTGACGCACGCTCGGGAGCATGACGGCGTAGCGGTTGCGGACGGTGTCGAGGGCTCTCTGATGCTCGTAGCCGGGGCCGGGGCCGTTCCGGGCCGGGAGGGTGGCTGTCTTCGCCGGGCCGCGGGGCGTGCCGGCCCCGACGGCTGGATCGGTCAGTGCCGCCATCGCCTGGTAGTCGTCGGGCGAGAGGAAGGCGGCCAGTTCGTCATAGGGGCGGGCGACGAAGACCTTGTGCCCCAGCCCGCTCGCGAACGTCTGCTCGATGAGTTCCATGAAGGCCTCGTGGGGCAGCAGCGACTGGGAGAGCACCACCCGGGTCAGGGCGGCAATGAGGTGGGAAGGCTCTGCGTGAAGATCCGCAGGGTCGGCCGCGGGCAGACCCACGGTCCACCGGTTGGTGTCCGGGTCGGTGACCTGTTCGCAGGCTGCGGGACGATCCCTTGGCGCGGTGGTGTCCACGCGGATCTCGGCCGTGAGACGGCCGGGCAGGAACACGGGGTCGTGCAGGGCGAGTTCGGCGAGAAGTACCTGGAGTGCCGCGGTATAGCGTTCGGCGGCGAGTACCGACGGGCGGTCGTTGGGGCAGGTGATCTCCCAGTCGACGCCGAGTGCATTCCAGGTGTAGCGGCGTGTGGGACCGGCGTCGCTGAAGGGCCGTCCCACGCCTTGTTCGTCGGCTTCGGCGGTGTACGACTCTTCGGTCGCCGCGGGGGCGCCGGCGGTCGGGGCGAGCATGTCGTCGAGGATCGTGTTGATGCCCACCGAGCCGGTGATCGCGCGGAGCACGGGGACAAAGCCGGGCCGCACTTCGGTGGCTGCGCGCAGCGTGAGCGCCTGGTCGGCCATGGTCTCCCAGACGTACGGGTAGCGGTCGTGGTTGTAGGGCTCGTCGCAGTAGGCGTCCTGTGCCGTGAGGCCGATGCAGAACAGGCGGGTGGCGGAGATCCAGTTTCCGGCCTGCCGGTCGTAGTGGGCGGCGAGGATGATGCCGCGGGGGATGAAACAGTTGAGTTCCGGGGCGGGTGCGGACTTCGCGGCGGTAGCGGCTGCGAGCGCGTACTGCTTGGCGGCGATGGACAGGCCGAGTTCGCTGTAGAGGCGCGCGCACAGCAGCAGCATGATCAGGCCGCCCTCGAGGGTGTCGCCGAGCAGCCAGTTGGTCTTGGCCTCGTGGATCTCCTGGAGTGCTTGCGGGATGCGGCCGCCCTTGATCAGGGCGTGGCCTCGGGTCTGGGCGCGTTCGCCTCGTGCCGCCTGGCCGTTGACCCGGTCGGTTGCCGCGTCGAGCAGGTCACGGACCTCCCGGTACAGAGGGTGGTCCACCAGAACCGGGGTGAGGTAGTCGAAGAGGTCGGCGGTGTGTTCGATGGGGAACAGCGGCGCGTTGTCCAAGTGGCGGCCCAGCCGGAGCAGCGTGTGCATGCCGGTGTCGAGGTCCGTGAGCGGCGGCGCCGTCTGCAGAGCAGGCACCTGCTCACCGGCTTCCGCCGCTTCGAGGACGCGTGCGGTGACCTCTGCGACGCTCGGCAGGTCCTCGGGTACCACGTGGAGGTCTGCGGTCATGTCGGTGTGCAGGGCCAGGCGGGCCCGCATGGCCAGCAGATGGGCCATCGCGTTGGGCGGCGGGTCCGCGTCCAGCAGGCGGTCGATCTTGTCTGCCAGCAGCCGCTGCCAGCCGGACAGGTCCTCTGTGGTCAGGGCGGTGAGGTCGCGGACCAGTGCCCCGAACCCGTACTGGAGGAGCACGACGGCGTCCTCGAGGATTCCGGGGTCGGTGAGGGTGTCGTCGGCGGTGAGGGTGTCGAAGAAGTCGCGGGCCAGCTGGTCCGTCGGACGCATCTCGCCGAGTCCTCGCAGGGTTGCCACGACGATCTCGTAGCGGGCCCGCAGCGCGATGTCCTCCCCCGCGGCGGCGTCCAGCAGGGCGCGGGCGTGGTCGATCCATTCCGGCAGGTCGGCCCGGGCCTCGTCGTGGAAGGTGGCGTGGCGCAGCGGGCCCCGCAGGTCCACCAGGTCGCCCAGGGTGCGGCCGGGCTCGTCGTTTGCCTGCCACCGCTGGCGGGCTTCGGTATACCAGTCGGGCAGTTCACCGGCGCCTTCCGGGCGGGGCGGAGCAAGGTCGGAGGGCAGGTGAAGGTACTGGACAGCGAGGTAGAACAGGTCGTAGTCGGCAAGGTGGAGGGCGAGGGCGGCGGCGTCCAAGATCTCCAGTTCCACCTGGTGTGTCCGGGCGGCTTCGTCGATCAGGTCGTGCCGCTTCCTGGTGGGTAGGGCGGTCACGGTGAAGTAGATGACGCGGTCAACGGGTGTGCCCTGCCCGCAGATCGAGGCGAGGTCCTTTCGGATCTTGCCCGGGACACCGGTGCTCTGGATGGTGCAGGCCATCACCACCCGCTGGGTGGAGGCCAGTGCAACGAAGCAGGAGGTGTTGGGCAATTCGCGGGGGATGTTGGTCCAGTGGCTTTCTGCGTCCCGGCCCTGGTCGCCGCCGCTGCTGACGGGGCCGGTGGCCGGGAGCAGGTTGCTGGTGATCCTCCGGCGTGCCAGGCCCAGGCACAGTGCCTCGAACTCGTGATGGCTGTTGCTTTCGCCGAGGGTGCCCAAGGCGAAGCGGATACGCTTCTCAAGCTGGACGGCATCATCGCTCACGTCGTTCCCCCTGGTCTCGCTGCCGCACTCTTACGCACGCCCAAGTGTCCAGCACCCCACTGACATCTCGGGGGCCCCGCCCGCGTTGGCGGGTACGCGTGCCGTGAGGGTCAGTTCAGCAACCCGGCCCGCGCTCGCGCTCCAATCAGGAGGTACTGGCGCCCCGTGTGGGCAGGGCAGGTACGCACGCGCTGCGCGAGGATGGGGAAATGTCCGACGACCCCACTGCTCCTGGTGCGCACCCGGTACAGATCCCCGCGCGGATACACGCGGTGGGACCGGGCTGGCGGCAACTGCTGGAACATCTGCATGAACAGATCTGCACTGAATTCCCCGGCTACCGTCTCCTCGACCTCAAAGAGAAGCTCGGCGGCCTGCGTGTCCATGTAGACAGGCCAGCGGGCAGCGGCGACGCCCTGCGGGCGCTGATCGCCTCCGCGGAAGCGGAGTCGGAGCGCACCTGTGAGTTCTGCGGCGCACCCGGCCGTATCCGCACCCGCGATGACCAGCCGGGAGGATGGCGCAAAGCCGCATGCAGCACCTGCCATACCGCCTGGTCGGCGCGTCGAATCATGATCGTCCAGGGTGTCGTGCGTGAGCACGGGTGAGACAACCAACCCGGCGGTGTACCGGACGGACGCGTGTGGGCCTGTCCTGCAAGCAGGAACGTGATCAACTGCTCGCTGCGCCTGCCGGAGTCGGCGTTGGACGTAGTCGTTGTCGACCACCAACAATGCCGCGCCCTGACGTACGACGCTTCACACCAAGCCGATCTGCCCCAACAGGCGGCGTGTGTCGGGAGAGGTGTCTTCGAGCGTGTGGCCGTGTTCGAGGCTCTTGAAGACCACGGCGCCCTTGGGGACGCGGTCGGCATGGAAGGTGGACCAGGTGCGGCAGGTTGGGCAGTCCCGGCCGATCAAGAACGGGCGCAGCAGGTGCAGTGCGCCGTCGGTGTCGCGAAGGTAGAGGCTGCCGGTCTCCAGTTCGTTGCTGGTTGAGATCATGGTGCGGGTCGGGACGACGGGGTGGTCTCCGGCCAGTTCCCGGTATTCCACGCGGGCGCTGCGCGCGAAGGTGTCCCAGCGGACGTCGGTGATTTCCAGCAGGGGCAGGTCGGCCAGGAAGCGGGCCCGTTCGACCAGGCGGGTCAGGTCGGCGAAGGCGACGTCGATGGCGTGGGGCAGATCGGTAGGGTCGACTCGCCGCAGGTGGGCCTGGTTGTTGCGGCGCTCGCTCAGGGCTTGGCGGGCCTTTTCGGCGTCCTGGTGTGCCAGCAGGGTCCGGATGTCGTTGAGTGGGTGGGCTTCGGGAAGGTTGTTCAACTGCTTGCTGGCCGCGGCTTCATTGAGCACATTGGCCCAGTCGCCGAACCCGGGCCCGCTGCGGCCGCCGGCGAGTTTGTCCCGGATCGCCGTCACGGAGCCCAGGGTGACCTGTCGGGCGTGGGTGAGGGCGAGGACGAGTTGGGCGACGTAGCACAGCAGTTCCTCGGCCGTGTCGAGGATCGCGGCGTAGGCGGCTTGGGCGTCACCGGCGCTGATGCGGGCCTCGGTCTCGCGCCAGCGGTAGGCGATGGGGTAGGGGAAGCGGGTGCGGACGCTGTGTCCGAGGTCGTCGAGCAGTGAGGCTGCTTCGACGCGTAGCCGAAGTGCGCGGCCTGAGTCGATGACGCGGGCGCGGGCGCGGGCCGCGGTCTTCTCCAGGAAGACGGATTCGATCACCGAGTCCGCCTCCTGCTCCCACCGTTTGAACTGCTGTTTGGCAGCCGTGAGTTCATCAAGGGCCTTGGTCAGTGCCTCATCGGGCTGTGGGACGGGTAGCGCGGACAGCGCTTCCATGCTGGTGATGGCCAGTCGTGGCCCGGCCAGGGTCAGGGCGAGCGGTGTACGCAGGAACATGCTGATCAGGCGGGCCTGCGGCCGGGAGAGTGGCTTGATGGGCCGCAGGATCACCACTTGTTCGGAGGCGGCGGCGGGCAGGTCCTCTTCCCTGACCTCGGCGGTGAAAAAGCCGTGCGGGGGCACTGTGAACGGGACGTTCATGCGGCGGATCACCAGGTCTCCCGCGGCGAGTTGCTGGTCCGCAGGGATGGTCGCCCACAGAGTTTCCTCCGACGGTGGGGCGATCGTGCCGTCCCTGGCGATGTCACGCGGCCGGATCATGCGCACTGCGCCGGGCCCCTTCGGGGACGTCAGCTGCTTGCCTCTTTTGAGGGCCGCGTCGCTGAAGGGGGCGCGGCGGAACGTGAAGAGATCACCCAGAGCGTTGACGGCCCCGAAGCCGGCGAGGTCCTCGCGGCGTTGGAGGATGTGCGGGTCGAAGCGGTCGAAGTAGAGACTCTGTTGCGGGCCGGGGATCTCCCGCAGCACATAGCCGTGCTCCCCCCTGCCGCCCTGACGCTCCAGCAATCGCTCGAAGTCCTTGACGACAGCCATCTCGTCGGAGCGGGGGCGCGGCACCTGGAAGAGCTTCAGGACGGGCCGAGTCTGCGCCCGCGCCCGCAGGAAGACAAGCGCCGATTCCGCGTGCGCGGAAATCTGCGTCAGCATGCCGGTCCCGTAGGCGAGGAGCAGGATGTCCCAGTGCTCGGCAATCTTGGTGCGCATCTCGACCGCCCAGGGCTGATCCGACACCCATGGGTGTGCCGGCAGCAGCACCGCCATCACAGCGTCAGGTGATGGCGGCCGGCACGCGGCCATCACCTCGACGTAGTAATCCGGGGGACCAGCTGCACGGCGCCGATCAGGTTCCGTCCTGCGTTCCCAGGTCGGTACCAGGAGCAACGGCTGCTGGGTGAGCAACTCTGCGGCACGCGGGGCCAGTTGCTCCCACGACGACTCGCTCACGCTCTGCCAGCCTTCCGGTGCACTGAAGGTCAGCTCGCCAGCCAGCGGGGAGCTGCTCAGCACGGCCGGCGCGCCCTGGGCAAGCCGCTCGAAACCGATGCCGACCAGCCGCTCACTCAACGACGACAACCGCGCGGTCTCCATCACGTTCCCCCATACCCGCCCTACGCTCCCCTGCGAAAGGAAGCCTAGAGGTCTGCCGATCACCAGCGCACTTCGGCGCGGCAGTGCGCATACCGGCACCTGGCGGCAGAGTTCAGCCATCCGTACCGCGCTCGCACCGGATCACGATGTCAGCGCCCCGCATGGGCAGGGTCGGCGGCGGCCGTCCCGGAGGGAATCTTCGGGCTGGAGGAGCAGCACAGCTCATGGGGCCGCCGTGTCGGGACCAGTCCTGGCTGTCGCGGTGTCGCCTGTGTAGCCAAAGTGGTATCCGGCTGACCGGTTCTCGCCACGCGTCCAGGAAACGGTTCAGGTCTGCAGCGAGCCTCGTGCCCAGCCCCAGCACCCTGCTGGCGGGCTCGAATCCCGCAAGTACGTGGGGCGGCACGATCAGGACAGCTTCCACCCCGTCTCCGAGCCGGTTACCGGAGAGCAGTTCCGCGTCTTCGACGTCCGTCAGCAGCGCGACGGCCTGGCTGTTGCCCTGCTCGTACATCAGGAACGCGGTCTGGGCCAGGACGAGTTGCACGGCATCCGCCGTCGGCCCGGCCTGCTCAGGGGCGGGACCGGCTGCCGTGACGGCGACGGACATCTGAACCTGTCGTCCGGCGGCCCTGCGGCGCAGCGTCCGTGCTCCTGCCGGCCGGGGGAATACGGAAGCGCCAGCGTCTTGCCGGTACGCGGCGGGCGGCTTGGGACTCGATTACTGGCCATCGGTGTCAAAAGGCCGGTAACCGACGGCACGGTGGCGCGTTGCCCAGGCGGGAGCAGTGCGCCGACTGCCACGAATCCACATCAGGGAGGAACGTGTCCTACCGCCGCGATACCGGCATCCCGGCCGCGCTGCCCGTTCAGCACGCCGCGTTGCAGCAGGACGGATCGCCGGAGCCGGCCGGAGCCGGCCCCTACTCCACCGGGGGTGGCGGGACCGTTCTGGAGCACCGCTATGGGGCGGTGCTGTTGTCGCATCTGCTGACCGGAACGCCGGTGCCCGGCCTGGGGGATGCCGTGACGCCGGTCCGCATCCGCTTTCAGGGGCGTTCCGTCAGTCGCGTGGACGACATCGTGGTGGTCGGAACGGCGCCCAACAAGAAGGAGGTCGTGCTGTCCATCGGAGTGCGCAGAAAGCCGAAGCTGGTGCCGAGCGAGGCGGACTCCGTCAAGCTGATCGGCGACTTCCTGCACGTCGCGCGCGCCCAGCGGGCGCTGGTGGACAGCGGCCGCTGGAAGCTCGCCCTGGCCGTCGTGCCCTCCTGCATTCCCGCTCAGCAGCTCAGGGCGCTGGCCGAGATGGCTTCGGCCACGGGCAGTTGGACGGAGTTCCAGGACCGGCTGCGCCGTCCGGGCAGCCTGCAGACAGCGGTGCGCAACCGGCTGACCCAGCTGGAAGCGATCGTGGCGTTGCTGGCCCCCGAGCCGTCGGCTCAGACGGCGCGGGAAACCTGGCGACTGCTGTCGGCCCTGCGTCTGGTCGAGATGCGCCTGGAAGGCGCCGACTGCACGGACCGGACCTACAGTGTCGAGCGTCTGCGTGCCGTGACGCCGCAGCGCAGCAACGAGGCGGCGCACGCCCTGTTCGCGCATCTCGCGGAGCAGGTGGGTGCTTACGCTCCAGGCGGCGCGGTGGTGGATCTGTCCCGGCTACACGCCGACCTGCAGGGTCTGGACTGCTTCGCCCCGTCGGGCCGACCCTCCCCCGCGGCCGCTGTGCCTGCCCGGACGGCGACGGTCAGCAGACCACGGCCGGGCCGTCGCCGTGCGCATGCCAGGCTGCGGTGGGAGGTCCGCCTGGTGACCGGGGCGGCACACCAGCCCCAGGTGCACGACGGCACTGTGGTGGTGGTCGACGACTGCTGGACGCTCGCCTTCGACGCGGGCTCCGGCGACCAGCGCTGGGGCAAGAAGGCCGGCAGCGGACAGAGGCCGGTGGTCGCCGGTGGGGCGTGCTTCGCCTCCGACTTGCTGGGCCATGCCCGGGCGTGGGATCTGAGCACCGGTCAGTGCAGCGCGCCGCTGGCTCTGCGCATGCAGGACGGCCTGGCCTCGGTGTCGGACGGTGTGCTGTTCGCCGGGCACCCCGAAACGGGGCTGAGTGCCTGCGACGTCACCTCGAAAGCGATGCTGTGGTCGGGCGCCGGAGACCGGCTGCAGGTCACGGCTGCGCCCCAGGCTTATGGCGGCATGGTGTTCGCGCTGCTGCAGGATCGGGCAGCATCCGCGCCCGGGCAGCAGGTTCTTGCTGCCTTCGGAGCGAGGAGCGGGCACACGGTGTGGCGCTGGCCGAGCGGCTCGTGCGCCATCGCGCACTGGAGCGCCGGCGACCAAGTTCTCGCCACTGTTGTCGACACTCCGGACCGCACGCAGGAGATCGTCGCACTGGACCGTGCCGACGGAGAGGTGCTGTGGCGCCACGAGCTGCCCGGCGAGGCGGCAGCCGCGCCCGTGCATACGGGTACGGCGGTTCATCTGACCACCCGGTGCGGCCGGGCGCTGGCCTGGGATACACGGGAGGGACGCCTGCGGTGGGACGTTCAGGCCGCCCAGCGCATCCGTGCGGCTCCCCTGGTCACCGGTGACGGCGTCAACATCGCCGCGTTCGCCCCGGGCCGGCTGGTGGTCCTCGATCCGCACTCTGGCGGCGAGTTGTGGAGCAGGCCAGCGGGCGGCGCCTTCACCACCACGCCGTTCATGTGGGGGGATCGCATCTGGGCCGGCGACCGTACCGGGGTCCTGCACGCCTGGGATCCGCTCACCCGCCGGAGTACGCAGCAGTTGCCGGTGCGGTGGAGCGAAGAGGGCGGCGGGTGGCCGGCCGTCGAGGACCGCAGGATGTTCGTCTCCACCTGCAGCGGCTGGCTGCAGGCGTGGGAACTGCCCTGACGGCCCGCCGGCCAGCGCCGGCGGCCATGTCCGGGTCGCGGGTACCACCTTGGCCCGGCCGGTCAGCGCTCGATCGACAGCGGCACGCGCAGGTAGGTGGTGAGCCCGGCCTGGATCGCGGGATCGATGCAGTCCACGTCGGCCATCGGCCCGGTGACGATCACGACGCCGCCGCTGTCGGCGACAGCGCGCTGCCACGTGGGCCCGGACGGCAGGGAGGCGTCGTAGAGGTGGCTCGTGTCCGGGAAACGGATCACGAGGGCCCCCTCGGGCAGGCGCAACTCGGCGCTCCAGCCCCGGGTGTGCTGGGGAGTGGAAAGTGACATCGTGGTGAGCTGTTGTCCACCCGCCTGCCGCACCAGGAACTCCAGGGTGTCGGGGATCTCGACCTGGTCCTGGGCGTCACGGACCTGCAGGGTGTGGAGCTGCAGGATGAAGATCGCTGGTTCGCGGCCAAGTGCCCGCTCGCCGCCTGGAGTTGCATCGCGGCGACGCCTGGAGACCGGGCGACAGCGGGGTGTCGTGATGGTTCATCGCGTCTCCTCTGGTCTCCTCTTGCGCGTTCATAGGGGTGCGGGGGTCACTGGTAGAGGAAGTCCGCCTGCCACCGAGACAGGCCGACGACGAGGGTGACAGCGGTGTCCGCCGCTTCGCGGCGCTGTGCTGTTGTGCGGTGGATGCAGGCGGTGTCCTTGATCCACCCGTGTGCACCGTACTGCCGGGCCAGTGCGCGGAAAGTGGCCGAGGCGCGGAACGGGGCGCCTGGCGGCTCGGTGCCGGCGACGAGCTCCGGCGGAATGCCGCAGTAGGTTTCCGACGTCAGGAAGCAGGCCCAGGACACCAGCTCCAGCGTCGCTCGCGCATCACCCGCGACACGGTCCAGCAGGGCGGGCCGGCACTGCCGGCAGTCGTCCAGCGTCGCGTAGGTCAGCTGGTCCAGTACTTCGGGAAACGGCGCGGGCAGTTCGCATATGAGGTGTGCCCGGGACGGCGGGACGGACCGTAACCTCTGCGCCGCGGCATCGTGCTGATGCTCCGCTCGGCTCGTCTTGTCCATGGACTCTCCCGCAACAGGCCTGCTCCTGGGACCACGGCTCATCCTTCCGGGCCTGCCCGCCAGGCGGCGGGAAAGTCACGAACCCACCCTGCGGCGGCAGATCTTGCGGTAAGAGGCACTGGTGCTGCTCGGGGCGCGGGTGCGCAGGCCGTCCGCAGCCTCCGTGACGAGGCGATCACTCACGCGGATATGCGGACTGCCGGCCGGGATCAGTCGTCTGCGTGCAGCAGGACAGCGCTGCCCGACCATGGGGTCCACTGATCAGTGAAGGGAGCCAGTGCATCAGCGGGTGCAGGCGTTCCGACCGGTGCCGTGTACGCCCGCACCGTGTGCTCCCAGCAGGTCGACGTCAGCACGACCTCCCGGTCGAACAGTGCTGCCGGGAGCCCGAGAAGCCCGGCAGCCTGGAGAGCCCGGACGTAGTTGAGGAGTTCGATCGCCTTGACCATGACCCAGGCGACCAGAGGCACCGCAGCACGGAACCGTTCGGACAGGCCAAAGGGATCGGCCTCTTCGAGGAGATCGGTGTCGTGGTGAACCACGTCGCCGTAGATCCATGCCGTGGCCAGCTTGCGGTCGTCGAGTTCGGCGGTCCAGCCCGTGACGTCGTCTCCGATCATGACCTGGTAGCCGCCGTCCTCCCGTGAGGCATTCGAGTCCGCTCGCGTCCGCCACTCGACCCGCGCAGCTTTCACCCATGTCGCGTCGTGCGGCTCCCGGCAGAAATACCCCAGCGCGGCCAGCGCTTTCAGATATGAGCAGGCGTCATTTTCCAGCAGCAGCGGCCTGACCCGTGCGGCGGCCGACTCTACGACCTCCTCGGCCGGGTACTCCTGCCTGATCTGTGCCTCACCGCCGCCGAGGGCCGTCACCGTATACGGTGCGCCTGCCAGAGCGACCAGCGCGTCCCAGTCCGCTGCCAGGGAGTGTGCTTCCACCCGGCGGGCGCGCACCACGAACGCCTCAAGTCGGCCACGATGCGGCGCCGCTGGATCCGCCCCCGCTTGACCGTGGGTCCCCATGAGCCCCTCCAGGAGTAGGTGAACCGCCTGGCCCGGAACCGCACGGCTTCAACAAGCATGACGCGGTAGCCACACCAACAGCAATCCGATTCAGGGCAGTTGACCAGACACCCTGTACTCGGGCAGCGGATCCAGCATCGGGCAGGCGGGGCGGCGGGGATGTCAGTCCCCAATGCGATGATGCGCGTGTGACGGGACGGCTGAGGATTGTGATGTGGCTGCTGGCGGTGCTGTGCGGCGCGGCGGCGGTGGGGCTGGGTGTCGTCGCGGCTCTTGCTGATCTCGACACGGCTGGACAGGTAGCGAGCGTGGCTGGTTCGGTCGCCAGCCTCGTCGGGGTTGCGTTGAGTTGCTACGCACTTGTACGGCCGTCTGCGGCCGGCGGCCACGGGGCGGCTGTGACAGTGTCGGGAGCGCGTTCCGTCGCGGCTGGCGGCAGCATCGGACGCGTGGTCACCGGTGATCGCGTCACTCTCACCGCACCCCCTGCGGCGCCCCCGACTGCAGCAGGGACGTCCGGTTCGGCACAGGCGATGGGCGATCGGGGCGTCGCAGCGGCCGGCGGGGTCGGCGAGGCCTTCACCGGAGATGACGCGCGCGCATGAAACCGTAGCAGAGGAAGACCAAACCAGCTCCCGGACCGCAGAACTCGCCTGCTGACCGGCAGTCCTTGAGGCCGGACGCCGACGTGGCGGCATCCGGCCTGCGCTCCGTTGCGGCCGCCGGGAGCATAGGTGCAGTCACCACGGGCGACCACAGCCCTCTGACGGTCAGCGTGTACCCGTCCGCGCCGGCGCCGACCGCGTTGGCCTCCCTTCCCGCTGCGCCCTCAAAGCTCAGCGGCCGGGACACAGAGGTGGAGCAGGTTCTGTCGGTCCTCCGCCCGCGCACCAAGTCACCGCAGCAGGAAGCGAACCGCTCAGGGGCAGGGCTGATCGCTGCCGCGGCTGCGGATGATGTCGTACCGCCCGTGCTGGTGACCTCAGTCGCCGGGCTGGCTGGTGTGGGCAAGACGGCACTTGCCCTGACCTGCGGGCATGTCGCTGCCGAGGCCGGCTGGTTCACCGGCAGCCTCTTCATCGACCTGCATGGATACGACGAGAGCCCGGTGCAGCCAGGTCAGGCTCTGGAGGCGTTCCTGCGGGCCCTCGGCGTCGACCCGGCCGACATTCCTGCAGCGGCTGAGGAACGGGCAGCGTTGTACCGGTCCGCGCTGGAAGGCCGGGCCGATCAGGGACAGCGTCTGCTGATCGTGGTAGACAACGCCGCCAGCGCCGACCAGGTCCGTCTCCTTCTCCCGGGCAGCCGTCGGCACCAAGTCCTGATCACTTCCCGGCACACTCTGCCGACACTCGACGCGCGGCTCGTGGATCTTGCTGTGCTCAGCCCCGAGGCGGCGGCGGCACTCCTGCGGCATGCCCTGCAGAGAGCCAACCCCGCGGACCGACGCGTCGTCGACGCCGCAGACGGCGTTGAGGAACTGGCCGGTCTGTGCGGGTACCTGCCGCTGGCTCTGCACATCAGCGCCGCCCTGCTGATCCTGGAACCCGACAGAGCCGTCGCCGAACTCGCGGCCGAGCTCGCCGCGGCCCGGTCACGGCTGAGCCTCCTGGACGACGGAGAGGAGGCTGTCCGTGCCTCCTTCGATCTCTCCTATCGTCGGCTTCCCCCGGATCATGCCGAACTCTTTCGTCTCCTGGCGCTCAACCCCGGCCCCGACATCGGCCTTGAAGCAGCGGCAGTCCTGGCTGCCCGCCCGCTGCTGGCCGTCCGCACCATGCTCCGCGCTCTCGTCCAAGCGCACCTGCTCGATTGTGTGAACAGGCGCTGGTCGATGCACGACCTCGTCCGCGACTACGCCACCGAACTCGCGCACGACACCCAACAGGCTGCAGCAAACGGTGCCGGAGGAGATGACGCGCCGGGTGCGGCAGGGACTCACACTCAGGCACGCAGCCGACTCCTCGAGCACTACACCACAACTGCTCTCGCAGCGAGCGCATACCTCACCTCGGGGGCACACACATCTGCGCGAGGCGGATTCGCCGATCTAGACGAGGCGCTGGCCTGGCTGGACAGCGAGCGTGTCAACCTCACCGCGTCCGTGGCCGCCGCAGCCGCCATCCAGCACCAGGACATCGCTCTCCAACTCCCGGTGATCCTCTACGACTACCTCATCTGGCACGGGTACTTCGACGACTTGATCACCGTGACGACAATCGCGTGCGGCGTCGCCCACCAAGCGGGAGCGCTCGCCGCCGAGGCAGGAGCGTGGAACAACCTCGGCATCGCCCTGGCCGAGGCCTCACGCTACGAGGAAGCTGGCCTTGCCCACAGGCGTGCCGCCGACCTCTTCGCCTCAGTGGACAACCACAATGAACGCGGCAAGGCACTCAACGGACTCGGTTCGGCCCTGCGCGATTCGGGGAATCCCGCCGACGCACTACAGATCCACCAGGAAGCCCTGGCAATCCAGAGGACTTGTGAAGACCTGCAGGAACAGGCTGCGGTGCTGAACAGCCTGTCCCTGGACGACCAGGAGCTGGGGAACGTCGCAGCGGCGTGCGCCGCAGCAGAAGAGGCCTCCTCGCTGTTCCAGCAACTCGGCGACTCCATCAACGAAGCGAAAGCACTGTGCACGGCAGCATTCGCACTCCAGACGTCGGGACAGTCCAAGGAAGCAAAGGCGGTCTGCGAGCGGGCCATCGAGGCCGCCAGCCGCACCGTGGGCAATCCCCATGACGAAGCGGCAGTCTTGATGACCTGTGCCGAGTTGCTGACCGGCCTCACGCCCCAGCAACGGATCGCTTACCTCCTGCAAGCTCTGACAGCATGCGAACGCGCCAACGCGCACGGTCTGTACGCGCACGCGCTGGGTGCCATCGGCCGGGCATGGATCACCGCGGGCGACAGGAACCAGGCCGCCGCTCACCTCACGCGTGCAGCAAGCATGTTCGAAGACCATGGTCTTACCAGCGAAGCGGCCGATGTTCGGGAGCTGCTCGCATTGCTCCAGCCCTGACCCAGCCTCACGCACGTACGGGGCGCTGCGGCATCCGTGCCGCAATGCAGCCGATTGAACGGCGGTCGGCGCTCCGCTCTTGCCCCGGCCGGTCACCACGGCCGCCGGATTCCGTGCCCACCGCCACGTGGGCGGCGAGGTTAGGGTGGCTGCGGTGGCCCGGGGTGGGCACCGCGTGAACAAGGCGCGATGGAGGTGAGCATGGGGTTGCGCCCGACCCACCTCGGCTACGCCTACCAGGACCTGCTCACCGCGCTACGCCTGGTAGACCTTGCGGTGGGACGCACGACATCGGTGCTGGTCGACACGAAGCTGTTCACCGGTGACCGGTTCGACGACATCACCTGCGAGTGGGGCACCAGCAGCCGCGAACGGCTGCAGATCAAGCACACAGACCATGACCGCGCGTTGTCGCTGGAGAGTTTCACGAAGGATAACCGAGGCCTACGTCTGGATCTTCTCTTCTCCTCCATGGAACACGACCTCACCTCGCATCCCGGTGCCTCGCACCGCCTCGTGGTACGCGACACGGAGCCGGAGGATCCCGAGCTGACCCGGGTGCTGCGGCCGGTCCACACGAACGCCGATCCCGGGCCTGCACTGCACGGCCTGAGCAGCAAGCGGTTCCGATTCGACGCCGCCGCGCTGCGAGCACACGCTCCGTGGAAGGAGATGCTCGCCAAGGTCGATGACGACCTGCTCAGCCGCGCCTGCGCCTCCCTGGTCGTCGACACGAATCTTCCGGCATGCTCGCTCAACATCCGAGAGCCCGGACCAGCTGAAGCGGCCTTGCTGCACCGCATCACCGAAGAACTCGGTGCCGGACGGCCGCCGAACCGGCACCGCACGCCCGAGGAAGTGGCACTGACCCTGATCGAGACGGCCAAAGCGGCTCGCAGCCGGGCGGGAACGGTGACGGTCGAGGACCTGCTTCCCCGTCTGAGCCTGGAAGTCGACTTCGGAGCGGTCCGTGAGGGCCACCCCGTGGACCACGCCACCGAGGTGCACCGTCCCACGGTGCTCACGGGCGTAATCGCGGCCGTGAAGGGCGCCGCGCAGCAGGGGGGTGTCGTGGTGGTCACCGGCGCTCCCGGCATCGGCAAGTCGTGGCTGTGTGAGCAGCTCGGGGAGGCGCTGCGGGAGACCTGGCTGGCGGTGCGACATCACTGCTGGCTCGGCGCCGCGGACATCGACCGGGAACAGCGTGTGCTGACCGAAGTCGTGATCGGCAGCCTGCTCAAGCAGCTGGAGGTGGCCGTTCCGGAGGCGTTGGCGCAGGTTAGGCCCCGCTACGCGGCCACTCCGGAGACTCTCGCGGCCACGGTCACGGCCGCGCGCGGCCTGGCTCCGGACCGGCCGATCGCGCTGATCGTGGACGGCATCGACCACGTCAGCCGGGTTCTTGGATACACCGCCGGCAGCGCCTTTCGTGCACAGGTGGACCCGGCGGCCCAACTCGTCGCGGACCTCACTGCCCTCGAGCTGCCGCCTGGTGTCGTGCTCGTCCTGGCCAGCCAGCCCGGCCCTCACCTCGATTCCGTCGACGACGGTGCCTTCCGACTCATCGTTGCCCCACTCAACCGCGGCGAACTGCATGCTCTGGCGGAGCGTCTGGGCGTGCTGGTGGCCCTGGCGTCGTCGCCCGCCGGTGAGGGGCTGGATCCCGCTTCGCGGGCGGAGGCCGCGGTTGCCCTGATCGAGGAACGCTCACGCGGCAATGCTCTGTATGCCACCTATCTGTGCCGGCAGGCCGTCGGTCCCCTCCCGGCCCTGGGAGCGGCGCCCGCGCCGGATGGCACCGGCGATCCTCTGGAGAGGCTGCGGACCATTCCGTCGTCGGCGCACGACCTCGACGACTACTACGCCTATCTGCTGGCCGGTCTGAGCCCCGGGCAGCGCTCCGCTGTCAGCATGCTCGCGGTCTGCGACTTCGCCGTGACCGCACAGGAACTCGAGGAGATTTTCCCGCTGCCCGGCATGCAACTCGGTGCCGCGCTGACCAGCGTGGCACCGATCATCGCGCAGCAGCCGGGCATCGGTGGACTGAAGATCCACCATGAGAGTTTCAGCCGCTTCATCCGCCGGATCGACGGCGACGGCGGGTGGGTCGATCAGGTCCGGTCCCAGGCCGTCGACTGGTTGTCCCGGCGGGGCTTCTTCACCGATCCCCGCGCCTTCCGGCATCTGCCCGAACTGCTGGCCGTCTTGGGTCGCGACGACGAACTCGCTCTGCTGATCGGGCCCGATTTCCTCGCCCGTGCGATTGCCGGGTTGCAGCCCCCGCAGGCCGTCGTGCACACCCTGGCTGTTGCCGCGCGGCGGGCGGCGGCCCGCAGTGACTGGCCCACGCTGGTGCGCTGCATCGAACTGAGCCGGGCGCGGGCGAACTACGAGGACGAAGGCCTGCCGGGTTCCCTGGTGCCGTATGCGGATGTGCTGGTGGAGCTGGTGGGAGCCGACCGCTTGGCGGCAAGCCTGATGTATGAGGGTGTGCCCACGATGCCGGCTCGGTGGGGCCTGCAACTGTGTGCGGCGGTCGACCGGGCCGGTTACGCCGCCCCGTGGGAGGCCTACCTGACGGCCTGGGACGACGTACGCAACGACGAACGGGTCCACTACGGTTCCCAGAGCGACGAGTCGGTGGCCTTGGCGGAGCTGCGCGGACGGATCCGATTGCCGGCCCGGGCCAGCGATGATGTCGAGCCCGAGCAGGCCCCACGCACGCTCGCTCAGCGGGTGGCCCGATTCCTCAACCAGGAGGCTCTGACATCGCCCGAGCTGGCCCTCGATGTGCTGCTGGACTGTCTCGGTTTCGTGCCGCTGTTGGACAGTACCGAGCACATCGAGCGGCCCGACCGGCGCACTGCCCTTCTGCTGCATCTTGCCGACGCCCGCGACCGTGCACACGGCACGCTGCCGTCGGCGCGCACGCTGGCCACGGCGGCATGGGCCAGCGGACCGTGCGACCCGCGGCGCTTGCTCCGCCATGGTCTGATGGTGGCGGACCTGGCTGATGAGGTCTTCTCCCCGAACATCACCACTGTTCTCACAAAGGCGACGCTCGAGGTGCTGACCGACCGTCCCGGCGGTCTGTCGGGGCCGGTGAGCAGGTGGCTTGCGCTACTGGCCGTGGCCCACGCGGCCGACCCACAGACGCCCACCCGGCTGCTCCCTCATCTGGAGGGAGACGGCTTCTACCGTGCCTGGCTGCGCTTTGCCATTGCCACCCTCGGCCTGCGCCAGGACGTCGAGGCGGGCAAGCTCCCGGCCGCGACCGCCTCCGCCACCGCCCGCGTGGCGCTCGAGCAACTGGCCCAGCACACGGCCCCCTTCACCGGCCGTCCCAGCGCCAGTGACCTGATCGACATTTACCAGCTCGTGCGTCAGGTCCTGCACGACGCCGTCGCCCTGCTGCACGGCGACGACGTCGCGCTGGGCATTGCAGCCCTGCAAGCCGTCAGCGAAGGAACCACCACCTCTCTGATGGGCATGGCCGGAACCGGCCCTCTGATCACCACCGACCTGCTGTCCTTGCTCGCTGCGAGCGTCGGCCAGCCCGGGGTCGACGTGGCGCGCGAACTGATGCGCGCCCTGCGCGCGGCGCACGCCGGGTACCGTGCGTTGTATACGGAGAGCGCCGACTTCGAACTTGAGATGGCCCGCGTGAGTCTGGCCTGCGGCGACCCGCAGGAAGCGCAGCGGTGCTGGGACCGCGCCGCCCGCTACATGGGCGCCTACGGCAGCCACAAGGACATCACCATCGAGGAGCTGCTGGATCCGCTGCCCCAGCTCATGCAGGCCGATCCCGTCCAGGCGCGGGTGCGGCTGGCACGTACACAACCGCTGGTGTATCTCGTCGCGCACGGCACCGACGGGCGGGGCACCGGAGGATTTCCCAGCCGCTGGTGGCAGTTGCTGGCCCGTCTAGACCCGTGGGCTGCCGCACAGTTGGGCGCCCAGGTGCTGCTGACGGAGCCTGGGCTGCCCGATCACCGGGTGGC
This sequence comes from Streptomyces sp. B21-083, assembly GCF_036898825.1. Lineage (GTDB taxonomy): Bacteria > Actinomycetota > Actinomycetes > Streptomycetales > Streptomycetaceae > Streptomyces. The sequence continues at coordinate 158,030 of NZ_JARUND010000001.1, forward strand.
TACCGCTCACCAGCAACTGCTGGCGACCCAAGCGAACACGGCAGACCCCGTCATCCTCGCCGCGGTGCGCATCGCGGCAGGAGGCGCCGGCCACAACATCAAGGGGGACATCGCCCTGCTCGGCAGGCTCGCCGAACTGCCGGCCGACGACGCGGCCCGCTCAGTGCGCCTGCTTCCGGTGCTCGCCAACGCCATCACCTCCACCTACGACGACCAGACGCTGGCCGCCGCACCGCACGCAGCCGGGAACGAGCCCGCCGCAGTGCTCACCGCCGCAGCACACCGCTGCGGCGGTGAGGGCCCGCACTGGGTCCCCCGGCCCGTGCCGACCAAGACCTCCCGCGACTGGTCGAGCCACAGGCGCCCTGCCACCCATGCCTATCTCCACGCCCAGCAGCGCCCCACCCTGCCCCCGGGCGCTGCCGGCGCGCTGGCCGCGATCCGCGACCGCAGCAGCAAGGCATACAGCGACCCGCCGGGTCCCCGGTGGTCACGGGACGCCCTGGCCAACGCGGTCGGATGGCGGCTGCTGGAGATCCTCCACCGTCAGGGAGCCGACGCCGTCACCCAGCTACTGCACCAAATCCCCGAGGAGATGAACCTCTCCAATCCCCTGGAGCTCCTCGCCGACATCGCCGTCGGCCTGCGCCTGCGCCACGACACCGACCCCGGCGTCTTCGGCCCGCTCGCCGCAACAGCCGGCATGCTCGCCTACACCAAGACTCGAGGCGGCGGCGGATGGCGCGTCTTCGCCGGCAGCGACCGACTGGATCTGTGGCAGCAGGCGCACGCAGCCGACACCACCACCGCAGCCCGCATCCTCGCAGACCAGGTGGCCCAAGCCATCGCCAACCCAACCCACAACCGCACCACCGGCGTCAGTCAGGCGCTGGTCTCGGCCTTTGCGATCCAGTCCCCGGATACCTCCCAGCACTCCCCCGCCAGCGCGCTGGCCTGCTGGGACGCGGCGTACGACGTCATCGCGCACCGGCTGCCGGGCGACGCCGGCCTCGGCCATGGGGCCTACCACCCACAGCCGGGGCCGGCCACGCAACACGACATTGACACCGCGCTGTGCCGGCTCTTCCTGGCCACCGTCGCCCTGCCTGAACGCGGCGACAAGCGCCGCGCCTTGATCGCAGCAACCGCTCTCCTGGCCAGCCGTCCCGCCCAGGCCCAGGCCGCATTCGCGCACGTCTTCTCCTTCGACCTGGGCGCTGGCCCGCTGACCTGGCTCATGTCCGTCCTGCACAGCCACCTGCCCGAGGGCCCCCTCGATGCCAGCCTACGAGAGCAGCTCGAGGCCCTGTGTGGCAGCGGCATGCTGTCCGTACGCGCCGAAGCTGCTGCAGTCCTCACCCGCGCGGGATGCCAGCCACCCTCCCCTCCGGCGACCGCCGCCCATCCGACACTCGCACGCGCCATCTCCGCCGCGCTCTCCAGCACCGAGGGCAGCACATGAACAATCCTCGGGAGTTCGCAGCCGACCTCGTCGACCAGTACCTGGGCGCCCGCCTCGACGCCGCCGACAGTCCGGCCGGGCTCCGCGAGACGGTCGTCGACCTTGTGACCGACGCCTTGGCCGCCGGGCACGTCGAGACGTTGATGACTGCCCAGTTGGACGCGTTGGCCCACCCCAGCCGGACTCAGTACCCCGACGCCTACCTCGCCGCCGAGGCCGCCGCCGAAGACGCCCTGCAGCAGGCCGCCGCCGGCCTGCGAGTCGTATTCGCCCAGGCCGGGCACCTCGCCCCCGCCCACACTTTTGAACGCAATGCGGCCGCGCGACTGCGCGACGACCCCCGCGCGGCCTTGCGTGCCGAACTCGCCCGTGTTCCCCGCCCCCTCGCCCGCCCCGAGGCGCTGGCATGGTCACTCAATCCCGCACCCTGGTTCAGTGACACCCGGCAGGAGCAACTGCCCTGGCCCCCTTCCGGCTTGGCATCGGTCGCGGGCCTGCGGGCCCTGCCGGGAGGCGCCACTGCCCTTTCTCACGTTACGGACGGGCCTCACGCAGGCTGGGTACAGGTCGGCCTGATCGAGCAGCACCACACCCCCGCACGCCGCCACCCGAACCAGCCCGCCCGCCATGTACGCGTCGCGCTCGGGCTGGAGGCCGTCAACGACGATCCGCCGCCCGGCACGCTTCCCCTCGCCCAGGCTCCCTGGCAGCTGTGGACGCGCCCGCTCCGGCGCCTAGCTCCAGGACTGACCAAGGCCGAGACGGCAGCCGAGCACATCCGCACCAAGAACCAGGCCCTCGTGGCACTCACCGACGCCGGCACCACCATCATGGTCGACACACCCCACCGCGACAGCGGCCTTGGCCTGCCCCTCTACGTACTGGCACCCGCCGCCAGCGTCGTGGCAACCCTCGGACTCGAACCCACCCTCGGCATCTGCGGGTTCAGCCTCAGCGACGCCGCAGGAGAAGCACTGGTCTGCCGCCAGTGGCACGGCCACCTCGTCCACGACGGAAATTACGAGCCTCTCCTGCCCGCGATCGCAGGCGCAGATCTCCTCATCCGTCCAGACCTGTTCACACGCCTGTGCGACACGATCGGCCCCTCCCGCTGCCGAACGGGCATCAGCGTCCGCCACATGCCAGCAACTCACGACGACGCCCCCCACAGCGGAGACTGATAACACCTCCCCGAGAGGCTCAGATCAACCACCCGGTCAGCCATCGCGAGCCACATCGGGCAGTACCCCGCCCCACCTCTCAAGATCAACTGCATCGCGGCCACAACTTACGTCCAAGCCATAAAATTGTGCGTCTAGTAGGACTCCGTTAGGTTGCTCTGGCTCTGGGGTTGTGGCTGGTGGGGGTTGTTCTGGGCAGGGGGCGGTGGCAGGTGGTACAGGTGCCGGTCCAGCAGTTCAGGAGGTCTTGGATGGTGTCGAGGGTCTGGTAGAGGGTGAGTCCGCTGTATCGGCTTTTGGGGCCAGGCGCTGTTCGGTGAGGTATGCGTGGGCGGCGGTGACCAGGGTGACGTGGTGGTGCCAGCCGTTCCAGGAACGTCCCTCGAAGTGGTCCAGGCCGAGGCCGTGTTTGAGTTCGCGGTAGTCGTGCTCGATGCGCCAGCGGATCTTCGCGAGGCGGACCAGTTCGGCGACCGGGGTGCCTGCTGGCAGGTTGGACAGCCAGTAGTCAGTGGGTGCCTCGGCGCCTATGGGCCATTCGACCAGCAGCGTGACCTCGGGCAGGACACCCTCCCAGCCGCCCGGGCCGGCGGCTGCCTGGGCCAGGCGACGGGATTTGATCCCGGCCGGCCGCACCCGCAGGGACAGGAAATGTGAGCGCATCGGGCCGTGGGAGCCTTCCCGCCAGGTCACGTCGAACGCCTGCCGCCCATGACCGGCCGCGAGCGCGGCGACCGGCAATGGCTTGTCGCGGTAGCGGGGCTGGGGCTTGCGGCCGTTGCCGGACCAGGTGGGGGTCGTGGGCTGCGCGTCGTGCGGGTGGACGGTCACGTCCGAGCGGATCGCCACCACGTAGCCGATACTCCGGCGTTCCAGTCCGTCGCGGAAGTCGGCGTTCTGTCCGTAGCCGGCGTCGGCCACCACCGCCGGCGGCACCAGACCCCATCCGGCCAGTTCATCGATGGTGTCCAGGGCCAGGCGCCACTTCTCCCGATGCCCGATCTCCTCCGGGATCCCGGTCTTGCGGCGGCGGACCGGATCGTCCGCCCACTCCTGGGGCACGAACAGGCGCCACTGCAGCGGACAGGACGCGGTGTCGGAGACCGCGTGCACACTCACCGCGACCTGGCAGTTGGCCTGCTTGCCCAAAGCGCCGCAGTACTGGTGGGCGACCGCCACCGACATCCGGCCGTCCTTGGGAAACGACACGTCATCGACCGCCCAGGCGTCCGGGCCCACCTTCGGCACCATCCGCTGCGCGATCCGCCGTCTCACCGGCACCGGATCCCACGTCGACTGGTTCACGAACTGCTGCAGGTTCTGCTCGTTGCCGTCCGGCAGCCGCGCAGCCATCGGCTGGATCGACTTGCGCCGCCCGTCCAGCATCAGCCCCCGCAGATAGCAGTCACCCTTGGCCCGCTGATCCTTCCGCGGCACCGAGGTGAACACATCAGCCACGAACAGCGCCAACTTCGCCCGAGCACGGTTCACTTCATGTGCGTCCACACCATTAACGTGCCCCCGAACAGCACCGAGAGACAGACGTAACGGAGTCCTACTAGTTACGGCATCCTCTGTCTACTCACAACACCACAGTTCACAGACCTTCCAACTGCCTGGCTTTGAACGAGTCTGTTGGCCCCACCCTCGCTGCGGATCACGGATCCGATCCACGAGGGCTATGTCACGGGGCGCCGGGATGGTTCAGCGGCGGGTCAGCAAGGCAATGGTCGCGCGTCCGTGTCGCTGTCCGGAGCCACCGGATGGTCCGGAGTCAGGGAGTGGATGCGTGGTATTGGCGAGGGCAGCAGCCAGAGCAGCGACAGCGTTCCGCCGACGGCCCCGATGAGGAGGGTCACCCGGAGGCCGATGAGGGTAGCGAGGAGGCCGCCGAGGACGGCGCCCACAGGGCGTAAGCCGTAATTGATCGTGCTGAACGCGCCGGCGACTCGACTGCGCATGCCATCGGGGATCACGTCCGCCTGAAGGGAGTTGAGGTTGACGTCGAAGAGCATGACGCCGACGCCGGATAGGAACTCGGCCAGGGCCAGGGCTCCGGCGCGAGCCCAGAGGGGGCCGCCCGCGGCAGCGGCGATGGCGATCGGTGCCGGGAACAGCACAGCGCCCACGACGATGCTGCGGCCCACGCCGAGTCTTTGCGAGATCTTCGGGGCAATCACCGCGCCAAGGAGCGCGCCGGTGGCGCCGATCCCGAGCGCCATGCCAATGACTCCCGCGGTCAGTCCGAGGTTTCGGCTGGCGAACAGCACGATCAGTCCACTGCCCGCGATGAAGGTGAAGAAGTTGACGGTCGCCGCGCATCCGAGACTCGCCCGCAGCACCGGGTGACGGACGACGAACACCAGTCCCTCCCTGGCACGCCGCTGCAGGGAGGGTGCTGCTTGGTCAGGGGCGGCTGGCGGTTCGTCGATCGAAACCCGACCGACCAGAACCGCAGACGCCAGGAACGTCAGGGCGTCGACGACGACGGCGACGGGAGCGGTCAGCGCCTGGACGAGAGCACCACCGATCGCCGGTCCGGCGACGTATGACGCGGAACGGCTGGCACTGAGCTTGCTGTTCGCGTCGATGTAGGACGACCGGGGCACCAGGTGGGCGAAGAACGGCGGATAGGCGGTGTTGAACAGCACCCCGGCCGCACCCGTCAGCAAGGCCACGACATACAACTGGCCGAGCGTTACTGCCCCCAAGAGATAGGCAGCTGGGAGAGAGAGCAGTACTGCGGCGCGCACCAGGTCGGCGAGAACCATCAGGCGCCGCTTGTGGACGCGGTGGTCGACCCAGGCACCGAGGACGATCGCGAGCAGGTTCGGGGTCCAGATGAGCGCGGTCAGCCACGCCACCTGATTGGCCGAGGCGTGCAGCGCCCCCACCGCGATCAGCGGCAGGGCCAGTTCGGTGATCCGGTCGCCAAACTGTGAGATCGAATTGCCGGCCCAGAAACGACGGAACCGCTGATCACGCCACAGCGATACGGGTAAGGACTGGTCTGCAGCGCTCATGGCGTCCCGCCGGTCTGCTCCTCGGCGCTCTCCGGCAGGGTGTAACGCAGGAGCCGGACGCCGCGGCCGTCGGCCGGACGCGCGGCCTCGTCACGCATCACGTAGGGCGCGAGAATGCGCTCGATCGCGTCCTCGATGGCGGCGAGTTCGTCGGCGGAGACGACGACGCGGGTGTTGGCCAGACCCGCAAGGCGCCGCCATGCCGGTTCGAGCTTGGGCTCGGCCTCGGCAGCCCACCGGTTCGGCAGGTCTCCCGAGCGCAGGAACATCTCCCGGGACAGGACCCGCGCGGCCGACCTGCCCTCCTCGTCGTCCGGATCCTCCGGCGCTTCGAACCGGAAGCCGCGCGCCACCGCCTCCCACCGCCGCTGGCGACGGTCCGGGCCGGGCTCGGCATCACGGACCAGCCCGAAGCCCGCCAGATGCCGCAGATGCCAGCTGGTCACCGACGGAGTTGCTCCCACATCGGGCGCGAGTTGCGTCGCCGTCGCCGGCCCGTACCGCTGCAGGCGTTCGAGAATCGCCAGCCGCACCGGGTGCGCCAGCGCCCGCATCGCCTGCGGATCAGTGATCTCGATATCGCCCAGACGATTACCAGAATCCATAACGTGAGAGTTTCCTCTCACATATTGTGAGAGTCAAGTCTCACATCTCCGGTGCTGGGCAGCCGCCGTGCGTCCCAGCGGACAAGGTGTGATCAAGCGCTGAGGGCAGCCTGCTGGCGGGCTTTGGTGTGGGCGAGGCGGTAGGAGTCGCTGCCGGTTTCGATGATGTTGCCTCCGAAGGTGAGGCGGTCCACGATGGCCGCGCAGAGCCGGGGGTCGGTGAACGTCTTGGTCCACGAAGAGAAGGACTCGTTGGAGGCGATGGCCATACTGTTCTTTTCCTCGCGCTCGGTCAGAACCTGGAACAGCAGCTCGGCTCCGCGCCGGTCCAGCTCCATATAGCCCAGCTCGTCGATGCAGAGAAGATCGACCCGTCCGTAGCGGGCGATGGTCTTGGTCAGCAGCTTTTCGTCGGCGGCCTCGACGAGCTCGTTGACGAGTTTGGTGGCCAGGACGTACTTGACCCGGAAGCCGGCCATCGCGGCCTCGGTGCCCAGCGCGATCAGCAGGTGCGACTTGCCGGTCCCCGAGTCGCCGATCAGACACAGCGGCAGCCCTTTGCGGACCCAGTCGCACGAGGCCAGGGTATGGATGGCCGCCGGGTCGATGGCGGAGTTCGCGGCGAAGTCGAACGTGCGCAGAGCCTTTTCGCGGGGGAAGCCAGCGGCTTTGATCCGGCGTTCGGAGCGGCGGCGGTTGCGGTCGTCGCACTCGGCCATCAGTAGCTCGGCCAGGAACCCGCGGTAAGTCATCTGGTCACGGGCCGCGGCGTCGGCGAGCTCGGAGAACTGGCCCCGCATGGTGGGCAGGCGCAGGTTGCGGCAGGCCGCGTCGATGGCGGCGTCGGCGGCGGGCTCGGTCAGACCGCGGGGACGGGTAGAGCTCATGGCGGGACTCCCCTAACTGGTGGGACGTTCGGCCGGAGGCCGGTTGTGACGAAGAAGCTGGTCGTAGGCGGCCACCGAGGGCAGCGGCCTGGGGTCCGGAGGCAGCGCGGCCATCCTGCGCGCGGTCAGCGACACCACCGGAGAGGCGATACGGCTCAGCGCCGTGTCCGGGCCCGGCTCGCCAGGAGTTTCGCCTTCGGCGGCCAGGCGGGCTTCCAGGGCCACCGCGTCTGCGGTCAGGGCCCCGGCCCGCAGAGCGGCGGCGATCCCGGCGACGACGTGGTCGTGGCTCATGTGCCGGTGCAGCAGCAGAACCTCGATCAGCGCACGGGTGCCGGCCGCGTCCCCGTGTGCGCGGCGGGCGTTCTCCCACCAGGCGTCGTGCACGGGGGTGAACTTCCCCGCCGCGCGGGCCTGGTCCAGTGCGGTCGCCCCGGGCAGCGCGCCGGGCTTGCGTAACAGTCCTTCCAGATAGTGGTCCAGGTCCAGGCGGCTCCCGCCGCGTGTGACGAGGCGCTCGTGCCGGGCGACTTCGGCGCGGCCCTCGTAGACCACCACCTCGGAGGCGTGCAGCAGGACGCGGACCTGGCGGCCGATCAGCCGTACCGGCACCGAGTAGTGGTTTTGCCGCACGGTGATCTGCGCGTAGCGGTCCACCCGCGGGGTCAGGAGCCGCCCGGTCTCGAAGTGGTCTTCGGGCAGCGGCTGGAGCAGGGGTTTTTCGATGGCGAAGTACTCGCCGACGGTGCGCGGGCGCTCGCCGATCCGGCGCTGGTCGTCCTGCCGGTCCCACTCATCGATCCGGGCGTTGAGCTCGGCCAGGGTGGTCACGTCGGGGACGGGGACCAGGCGATTGCGGCGGAACCGGCCGACTTCGCCCTCGACGCCGCCCTTCTCATGCGCGCCGTCGATGCCGGGCCGGCAGTAGAAGGCGTCCAGTCCCACCCAGGAGCGGAACGCGGTCCATCGGTCCGTCTCCACCCGGGCCCGGGTGAAGCCGAGCACCCGGGCCACCGCGGAGGTGAGGTTGTCGTAGCGGACCTTGCCCCAGGGCAGTCCGCCCAGCACCTGGAAGGCATGGACATGGCCCTCGAAGAAGGCTTCCTGCCCTTGCGAAGCCGATGTGATGCACGGCCTTCCCGGAGAAGGAGAGCCGGAAGACGAACAGGTAGCACAGGGTGCGAACGCCATCGAGGGTGATGTAGACGTCCCCGAAGTCGACCTCGGCCTCCTCGCCGGGGCGGTGCGTCTGCGGGATGAACACGCTGGGCGGTCCGCGGCCCTCCTCCACCCAGATCTCGGGCCTGCGGCGCCTGATGTAGTCACGGACCCGGCCGTAGGAGACGTTGTCCATGCCGTGCTCGTCCACCAGCCGGTCGAAGACCCGCTTAGCGGTGTGGCGCTGCTTGCGCGGGGCATCCAGATCAGCACGCAGAATCGCGTCGATCAGATGCTTGTAGGGGTCGATCACCGAAGGCCGCGGAGGCATCGGCTTGTGGGGCGTCGGCCATGGGGACGTCAGAGCTTCGCGTACCAGACGCCGATGCACGCCGTAGCGGCGCGAGAGTTCGTGGATCGACAGCTTCTCGGCACGGGAGTCGCGGCGGATCGCCGCGAAAAGCTCAACCTTGGTTCTCGGGCCGTCCATGCGGGCCCCCTGACTGTCGGAAGCACATCGATGCTCCCACTGCAAGACCGCCCCTGGGGCCACTTCTGACGAACACTCAAACTGCGATCAAGCCCCTGGGGCCCAAAGGTTCGTTCCGCTGGAGCCAGAGAAGTCGTTCATAGCCAAACTGCCCCTGCGCATGACGCTCTTGACGAATTGTCCCGTCTCTGATGATCTGGTCCTGATCTCAGTCGATCTGGTCCGATTCGCACGTCGTCTCAGTTGATCTGGTCCGATTGGGCTACTCGTAGATCTTGGCTGCCGAGAGCTGCAGGGCTACTGATCGCCAGGTGACCGGTTCGAGTTGGGCGTGGAATGGCGAGGTGGCGCCCACCCAGGCGGCCCAGGCGTCGAGCCAGTCGTAGAGGGTGCTGTGGGCCCAACTGCCTCCGTCGCCCGCCCATTCGCCGCGGCTGATCTTCGCTTGGCGTTCGCGTTCGTCCCGGGCGAAGTCGGTGGCAAGCGTCGCCGCGTACATCCGCAGGTCGCGCACGGTGTTGACCTCGTCCGAGGTGGTGCCGGAGTCGGCGAGCGCGCAGTTGAACGCGGGCGGGGTTGTGCGGACGATGTCGAGTTGGTAAGCCAGGCCCGGCCATCCGGGCTGGTCGGGAGCTTGTTCATGCAGGAGGTCGGTGCCGTCGATCCTGCTTCCCAACAGGCGGACCCAGCCCCATAGGAACGTGTTGATGCTTCGGTGGGTCCAGCGCTCAGCGGCGGGCGAGTGCGGATCCTGATCGGTGCACGCCTGCTCGCAGTCGGCGGCCAGTCTGCGGAGGTAGGCGGCGAAGTCCGCTCGGGAGTCCACCTGCTGCCAGGAGTCGATGTTTCGGGATGCGGGCACGTCGAGAGGCTACGAGCCCCACTGGCCTGCGTCGACCACATTGCCTGAGACGGGTTGTCACTCTTTCGGGTGGCGTCGCCGGACTCTGCCCACGGGCCCGGACGACGTGTCCCACGCTCGCATTGACAGGAGACACGCAGTGCGGAGGGCTGAGTGGACGGTTCCGCGGCGGCCTCCGCCCGCGAGTACACCGCAGACCTTGAAATCGGGGACATCGAGGTCGGGTTCGTCGATGCCGACGGAGTCGAGCGCTCCGGTCCGCTGACGCGCTGGTGGGCCGAGCCGTTCGAGCTCGCCTCGCCGGTGCGGTCGTTCAACGCGTTCAAGGGGCAGAAGAACTTCACCGGTGAGTACTGGGCGGCGATATCGGGTTCCCTGGTGGGCTACGAGTCGTGGGTGGAGCGGGACGCGGCGATGGCGCTGGACTTCGATCCGGCGGTGGTCGCCCTGGCGTCCCAGCCCTTCCGTCTCCTCTGGTCGGACAGGGGACGCGAGCGCGGGCACACCCCGGACTACTTCGCACGGCTGGCGGACGGCACCGGCGTCGTGGTCGACGTCCGTCCCGAGGGCCTGGTGGACGAGGCCACCGCCGAGGTCTTCGCGTTCACCGCGCGGGTCTGCGAGGCGGTGGGCTGGCAGTTCCGGCAGGTCGGCGACCTAGGCCAGCCCTACCGGGCGAACCTGCGCTGGCTGTCCCGCTACCGCCACGGCCGCTGCTGTCACGAGCCGTCGGCTGACCGGCTGCGGGATGTCTTCGCCGAACCCCTGCCCCTGCTCGCCGGGGCCGAGCAGGTCGGCGACCGACTGGCCGTGCTGCCGGTGCTCTACCACCTGCTCTGGCAGCAGGAACTGACGGCGGACTTGCTGAGGGCCCCGCTGGGCACCGACACCCTGGTGCACCTGGCCTCCCGGGGGCGGCGGTGAACTCCGCGCGGCCCGGGCGGCTGCGGCTCGGTGACCGGGTCAGGTTCCAGGAGCACACCTATACCGTGGTCGGCCTGACCGGGATGCAGATCCGGGTGGCCGACACCCACGGCACCGGGATGCTCGTCGACCAGGTCCACCTGCAGTCGGCCGAGGACTTCGCGGTCCTGGGGGCCGGTGACCGCACCGCGTTGGGCTCGGCCGCGCTGCTGGATCGCCTGCCCGGGCCGGTGGCGGAGCGCGCCCTGTGGTGGCAGCGGCACCTGGTCGAACTCCTCACCGGCCTGCCGCCCGACGCGACTGCGGGGGTCCGGGTCAAGCCCGAGTACGACCCGGCTGGCCGTTCGCTGGCGCAACGCGAGCGGGCGAAGGCGGATGAACTGGTCGCGCTGGGCGAGGAGATCACGGCGCGGACGGTCAAGCGCAAGCGCCAGCAGTACGAGGCCGGCGGGATCGCGGCGGTGGTGGACCACCGGCTCGCCCCGCACGCCTCGCTGACCGGGCGGGCCGACCCGCGGGTGGTGGCCGCGATCCGCCAGGCGATCGGCGAGAGCGTCCCGGCCTCCACCCGCACGATCGAGCACGCACGCTGGCGGACCGAGCGGATTCTGGAGGCCGAGTACGGCCAGGGCGTGGTGGAGATGCCCTCGCGCCCGACGTTCTACCGGCTGTTCGACAAGCTGTCGCATGGAGTCCACGTCACCGGCTCGGCTCGCACCCGCCGCTCGTTGGCCGACCAGCCCGAGGGGCCGTTCCGCTACGAGTCGGTCGCCGCCCCCGGCGAGCTGATGCAGATCGACTCCACCCCGCTGGACGTGCTGGTGCGGTTGGACCACGGGGTCCCCGGCCGGGTGGAACTCTGCGCCCTCATCGACCTGGCGACGCGCACCATCGCCGCCGCGGTGGTGCGGCCCACCACCAAGTCGGTGGACGCCTGCCTGCTGCTGGCCCGCGCGCTGACCCCGGAGCCGATGCGGCCCGGCTGGGTCCAGGCCCTGGCGATGTCCCGATCGGTGCTGCCGCACCGCAGACTGCTGACCCTGGACGAGCGCCTGGAGCACGCCGCGGCCCGGCCCGTGATCATCCCGGAGACCATCGTCTGCGACCGGGGCAAGGCGTTCATCTCGGACAACTTCCGCTCCGCCTGCCGCACCCTGGAGATCAACTTCCAGCCCTGCCACCCACGCTCCCCAGCGGAGAAACCTCATATCGAACGCACACTCGAATCAGTGGCCACGCTGTTCTGCCAGTTCCTCCCCGGCTACCTCGGCCGCACCGCCGAGCACCGCGGCCGGGACGTGGACGATGAGCCGCTGTGGTCGATGCTGGAGATCCAGGAATTCCTCGATGAATGGCTTGTCGCGAAGTGGCAATCGAGGCCCCATGACGGGCTCCGCGACCCGGGCGTCCCGGGCCGGACCTTCACCCCGAACCAGAAGTACGCCGCGCTGGTCGAGAGCGCCGGCTACGTCCCCCTCGCCCTGGGCGGCGACGACTACGTCGAACTGCTGCCCGCGACCTGGCGGGCCGTCAACTCCTACGGCATCAAAATCAACAACCGCATCTACGACTGCCCCGACCTGGCCCCGTTCCGGCGCCAGCCCTCCGGCGTCACGCGCAAGCGGAACCTGTGGGAGATCCGCCGCGACCCCTACGACGCCGCCTGGATCTGGATGCGCCACCACTGGGAGACCGGCTGGATCCCGGTCCCCTGGAAGCACCTGGGCAGCGTCCCGCAGCCCTTCGGCGACCTGGCCTGGGACCATGCGGCAGCCGACCTGCGAGGCAAGGGCAACCCGACACCCACCGAAGAGGAGACCGCCCAGGCTGTCGCCAAGCTCCTGGTCAGAGCCAGCCAGGGACCGGCCGGCCAGAGCGATGGACCGGCCTCGCGGCCGTCCAAGCGCGACCGGCGCGTCGCCGCCCGGACCCGAGCCGCCGCCGAGAGCCCCGGACCGCGTCCGCCCAGGCCAGAGCCGCCTCCAGTCGTCGAGGATCAGGCGCATCTCCACGGTGATGAGGCGGTGGACGGCACCGATGACGAGCCGATCGCGAAGGTCATTCCCCTCGGCGTCTTCGACCCCTTCAAGGAGGCGGACAAGCGATGGTGACCGTGACCGGACCCACCCCCGGCCAGGACTCGGACCCGGGCCGGCAGTACGGATGGCGAAGCGCCCTGGAACGCGAGGACCTGCACCGCTACCTCACCACGCTGGAGGGCTGGCGGGAGTTCACCATCCAGGACCCGGTTCCGCCCGACCTGCTGCCCGCACCTGCGCTCGCGGACCTGGACCCGGACGAACGACTGGACTACGACGACGACCGCCTCGACTACCACACCCGTCTGACCGTGGCCGCGACCTCCACCTTGCGCACCGTCGTCCACGCGGGCAGGCGGTTGACCCTGCTCAACCGGCACGCGATCAGCGCCCGCCGGGGCCTGATCCTGTCCGGCGCGGCCGGGACCGGAAAGACCACCGCACTCACCCAGTTCGGCAAGACCATCGAGGTCATCGACCGGCGCCAGCACCCCGGCATCGACGGCCGGATCCCGGTGGTCTACGTCACCGTCCCGCCCGCCGCGACCTCGCGCATGCTGGCCGTGGAGTTCGCCCGCTTCCTGGGCCTGCCCGTCACCAACCGCGCCAACATCACCGATGTCATCGAGGCCGTCTGCGGCGTCCTGATCGACGCGAGAGTGAGCGTCGTATGTGTCGATGAGCTCCACAATCTCTCGCTCACGACCAGGAACGGCGCGGAGGTATCGGACACGCTGAAGTACTTCTCGGAACGGATCCCGGCCACTTTCGTCTACGCCGGAGTGGACCTGGAGGCGAACGGGCTGTTCAACGGCACCCGCGGCCGACAGATCGCCGGGCGCTTCGCGGTCATCGACACCGTTCCCTTCCCCCGCACCGCGGAATGGACCGGCCTGGTCAGCACCTTCGAGGAGGCCCTGCGGCTGCACCACCACAAGCCCAAGACCCTGGAAGGACTGGCCGGCTACCTCCACCAGCGCACCGGCGGCATGATCGGCAGCCTGTCCCACCTCATCCGCGGGGCCGCCATCGACGCCATCCTGGACGGCACCGAGAAGATCACCCGGAAGTCGCTCACCGGCGTCAAGCTCGACCGCGCGGCCCAGACCCGCAAACCCGGACCCGCCGCTTGAGCACCGACGGCAGCGACGGTGACCGGCCCAGGTTGCTGCCGGCCCGTCCCCGCCCCAAGGCCGGGGAGACCACGGACTCCTACATCCGTCGGCTCTCCCGAGCCAACCATCTCAAGCCCAGCTACCTGCGCGGCTATCTGGCGGGACCTCCCAACTGGCTCGGCCGCCCCCGCGCCGAACGACTCGCGGCCCTGACCGGCCGACAGCAGACCGCTCTGGAAAAGGCATTGGTGGACCTTCTCCCACCCGCACGGACGAAAACCGTCAAGCGGACCACCCCTCAAGAGACCACCGCCCGCAGGACGGACAGATCCGCGCTCTTCTCCGCGATCCGCCAAGACGCCCGCGCCGAAGGGCTGTCGCTTCGCGCACTCGCCGAACGCCACCATGTCCACCGCCGCACCGTCCGTCACGCCCTCGACTCCCCGACACCCCCACCGCGGAAACCTCCACCCGCCCGTGAGAGACCGGCCCTGGATCGAGCCCGTCCCGTCATCGACGCGATGCTCGACAACCACGCGGAGGCAAACGACGGTCAGCCCCTGACCACCCGCTTCATCTGGGAGCACCTCCTGGACGAACACGACTCCGAGGTCTCCTACGCCACCGTTCGGGACTACATTGCCCAGCTCCGGCAGCAGACTCTCGAAGACGATGCCTTCCCCGTCCGTGAACGGAGACGTCGCTCTGGCAACATTCTCTCCACCAGCGCCGGCACGACTCAGGGGCCCGTCATTCAGCACTACCGGGAGTTGCTCGCGGCCGTGGGACAACGGCCGTCGGCCCACGGTCTCGACGGAACCTACGCGTCCATGACCGCCTTCGTCCTCGGCTGCGACGCCGGAAATTCAAACGGCATGCTCGCCGGCTTCCGCGAATGGCTGGTCGTCCGCCTCGACCACGGCAACAACCTCGCCTGGCCCTCTCTCGTCCGGCATCTCGCCCCCAACGGCTTCGTGCACCCCCTGACACCGGCAGCCGACACGGCTGCCGTCGGCGCCCTCTTCCAACTGCTCGACGAGTTCCTGGAACTACGCGAAGGTCGCGACGGCCCTCTCAAGATCTACGGCGCCTACCAAGCGTGGCTGAACGCCCAGAACTGGTATCACCCAGATCCGTCTCCGACGGACCAGATCAACTGAGACGACGACCCGCATCCACACCTGCGGGACCAGATCAACTGAGAAACCCGGCATCCTGGCGTCTCAATCCATCTGGTCGTCGCTGGTCACAGCCCTGCCCGCAGACCAGATCATTTGAGACGGGACACGAATCACAACAAACCATTGCTGGTCAGATGCCATACCAGACAAGATCACAGAAACCCTCTCCACACCTCCAACACCGCAGTTCACCGCCATGTTGCTGTCGTAACTAGACGGAAGACAGACACCCGAGCAGCGGTGTATAGATCGCCACGTCGGGGTCATCGAGCAGCATGTTCGTGTCGACCGCCACACGCACCGCCCAGGCGTCATCCGGCAGGAGCTCGCCCAGCTTCCGGAGCGTGGCCACGGCCACCTTGACCTTGTCGACGGCCTTGTCGACGGCCTTGTCGACGGCCTTGTCGACGGCCTTGTCGATGCTTGCCGGCACGGGGGTGTCCCGGGGCCGTACAAGCCAGCGCTGCAGCAGGGCAAGGCTCCCGTCGAGGCGCTTGGTGACCTCCGGAGTCGGGTGCGGGAACAACAGCCGGAACAACGGCTCCCACTCCCGTACGCGCCCAAGGAGTTCCATCCTTCGTGTCTCGAGCTCGGGGCCGCTGGGTACCCAGCCCCACTTCGCGGCACCGAAGTGCACGAAGCCGCCGGACCGACGGTTCGGGTCGACGTTCCGGATCTGTGAGTCCGCAAGGATTTTGAGGAAGTCCGCTTCGATCCGGTCCAGGTCGGACCGGAGGCGTTCCAGGTACGTCGGCGGGGCTTGTGTGGCGGCCATCTGCCGATGATGCCGCACACCTCTGACAACCCATTCCCGTTCCGCCCGGGATCTTCTCCGTTACTACTTCCCCCACGAGCCCACCGCTGTGTCGCGGGCTACCACAGGGCTCGCCAATGCACACGGTCGGGACGCCCCGAACTCCCGGCTGCGTCTGCGTCACGCCCACCGCCGGGAGTTCGGTGTGCACCGAGCACCAGGTAAGACGCCCCACAGCATCACTGGGGGCGTCTTACCGCACACGCGTCAGGAGGTGAGTACGAACCAGTCGTCGGCAGGCGGCCACCTCCGCGGGCGCATCACATCCCGGATCCGCAGGAGGTCGGCGCACCGGCCCTCGATCGCGTCCACGGCCTCCGGCGGCGTGTGATCGGTGAGCCTCAGGACGCGGATCCGGGCAAAGGTCCCGCGTTTCGCCGGGTTGTTGTCGTGCCTGTCCAGCCGTCCGAGCAGGCCGTCCGCACGGTTGGCCTGCCCCAGCCAGCGGAGACGGTGCTCCGTGTCTGAGATCAGGTAGATCGCGGTGGTGATGTCCAGTTCCTCGTACCGCCACCGCTCGGCCCAGCGCACGGGCCGGAAGAGAACCTCGTCGAGGTACCGGCCGGCTGCTCGGGGCAGTGCGCCCAGGCGGCCGTCGGTCAGGACCGGGCCGGTCGGCAGGGCTCCGCGCACAGGGCGTCACCCTCCTCCGTGAACTCTTCCTCGAACTCCGCCAGGTCGTCGTCCTCGTCGGAGTCGCTGGCCTCCGTGAGGAACTTCTCCGACGCGGACTCCTCGATGGTCGGGTTGCCGTACTGCATGTCGATGATGGCCGACTTCAGCATGCCCACGTCGGAGTGCACCACGGACAGAGCGCGGAGAAGAGCGGCGATTTCCTGCTCCACGGCTCCGTGCAGAGGCCGCTGACCGGCCCCCTGCGCGTCGGACAGAAGGGACCGCGCTGTCTTGAGCACCTCGACCAGGGCCGCGGGCAGATCGCCGGTGACTGCGTCGTAGAAGCGGCCACGGGTGTCGTTGAAGATCTCCAGGGGAGTCGGGTCCGGAGGCTGCGGGGTCGTCCCATCGGTGCTGCTGCCCCGGGGCGTGAACGCCGGCGGGCGCTTGGTCTGGGCCTTCGGGAAGACCGCGTCGAACCATGACTTGTCCGCCTTGGTGTCTTCGATGGGAAGGCCTTCGGGGTCCACCTGCCGGGGCGTGGTGTTCTTGGCCGTTGCCCTGGCGAGCTCGTTCATCAGCCCGACCGTCCGGCGGGGCTGGCTGAGCATGGCCTTGCGGGCGTTGATCGTGCTCCGGCGGATCTTCTTGTCAGCGACGGTTTCGCCGTCCTCGAGCTCCCCGCTGCCGCTCTGTGCACCGATCGACCCACGGTCCGCCTCGATGATCTTGCACTCGGCGAGCCAGTGGATGCCGCGGGTAGTCAGGAAGCGGTCGAGCGCATCGAGATCGAGCGGCTGACCGGCGGTACTGACGGTGCCGATCACTTTGTCCCACGCGGGTTCCTCGGCGAGGTGCCCCTGGGACTTGATGAAGGTGCTGCTCAGCAGGCCGTCCAGGACGCGAGGATTCCAGCGGAAGCTGTATCCCTCGCCGATCACCGAGGAGACCATGCGCAGGCGGTGCCAGACGTGGTCCTTGCTCGTGGCGTAGCGGGCCGGCTCGCCCAACACCCGGCGCAGGGCCCTGGCCCGGGCGGGGTCCTTGGGGAAGACTACGGCGTACAGAGCGCGGTCGCGCCGGTCGCGGGCAGTGACGATGGCTTCGCCGGGACGGTGCTCGGGATCGCGACCCTCCCCGGCGAGCCAGGCGCGCTCCTCCTCGCTGATCCATCCACGCTGCTTCGCATCCCGCAGAACGGCACGCAGGTCGGAGGCCGCCTTCTCGACCAGGGTGTAGCCCAGGGGCGGGCGCCGGTGGTCGGCCCTGTTCGGGTCGAAGACGACGTTGTGGAAGTCCTCCGGGGCGGAGGTACCCACAATGATCTGCATCCTGACCGTGGCGACCATGGCGGCCTGCTTCGCCTGGCCATGGAGAGAGTGCCGTTCGTCGTCGAAGGCGACGCGCAGCCTCTCCGCGAACGCCGGCACCCACACCGCAGGGTCGGCCACCTTCGCGGGAACGCCGTCGACACCGTCGAGTCCGAGGAGACCGCGATCGATGCCGAAGATGATGTCCTTCGGCACCAGGCCGTGAAGCGCGAGGCGGGCCCGGCTCCGGTTCGCGCCCTTGACGGCGGTCGCGTCGAGAACCCGGCGCACCTGGGCAGTGATGCCACCGTCCAGTTCCTTGACCGGTTCCCGGACCTGACGCAGCAGCAGGGCGTGCAGGGTGGTCTCGTTTTGCCCGTAGACCTGCATGTCGTCGATCAGCTTGTAGCCGCGGTCTCCGTCGGCCTGGTCGAGGGCATCGGTCATGGTGCCGATCAGCCCGCTCAGCGTCTGGCTGTCCACCGGGGCCGCGGTCGTCAGGAATGCCGCCGGCAGCGCGCCCTCGTGTCGGCCAGTGACCAGGCGTGGAAGCATCCGAGCCGGGTCAGGTTGTATGTTCAGCGATGGGGGGTTGAACTGCCTCCGGCAGACCACTGTGCGGTGCAGGCGCGTCAGTGGCCGAGCACGGAGGCCTCCGGCCGACGCTCAACCCGAAGCACCGGCTCCGATGCCGGATGCCGCCGCGCCGCCCT
Source organism: Streptomyces sp. B21-083 (assembly GCF_036898825.1). GTDB lineage: Bacteria > Actinomycetota > Actinomycetes > Streptomycetales > Streptomycetaceae > Streptomyces. The sequence continues at coordinate 176,409 of NZ_JARUND010000001.1, forward strand.
AGCCCGCCCCACCCTTCTCTCATTCGGGCAGGGACAGCGGCAACAGAGGGGATGTCAGCACCCACTGAGCCTTTTCCATCCTCAGTCTGAGCTGGTCAGATGGAGGGTGAGGACAGCCTGGACGAGGCTCGTGATTCGGGTCGTCGAGCAGCGGAGCTTGCGCAGGACCCGCCAGGACTTGAGGGTGGCGATGGCCTGTTCGACCAGTGCCCGCACCTTTGCGTGGGACCGGTTGACGGCCTGCTGACCGGCGGACAGCTTCTCCCATCGGCCACGGTAAGGGAGGCGGACCGTGCCGCCCGCGCCCTGGTAACCCTTGTCCGCCCAGCAGTTGATGCCGGCCTCGGCGAGAGCATCGATGATGCCGTGCTCGCGTGCGGCCCTGACGTCATGGACGGCACCGGCCAGGGCTGGTGAAGCCCACAGGAGACGACCCTTCGGATCGGCTATGACCTGCACGTTCATGCCGTGCTTCTTGTGTTTGCCCGAGTAGAAGGGCCGGTCGGCGGCGATCCTGTCGATCGGCAGAAGCGTCCCGTCCAGGAGCAGGTACGCCTTCATCGACGCGGCCCGTACTGCTTCGGCGAGCGTGGGGGCAAGGGCGGCCAGGAGCTCAACGGCCTCCGTGATGTAGCGGTAGGCGGTGGTGGTGCCGATCCCGAAACCGGCCGCGAGCTGGGCGTAGGGCTGGCCGTTGCGGAGGTGGGCGAGGGCGAGCAGGGCCTGTCGGCCCGCACTCAGCCGCCGCCATCGGGTTCCGAGAGCGTGGCGGTGTTTCCTCAAGCGGGCGGCGAGGAAGCGGAGGGCAGAGCTGGACACGTCGACGCCGGACGGGTAGACAAGCATGCGAAGCCTCTGGTGGAGACGGTTCTCTTCGTCGAAAACCCATCTACCAGGGGCTTCACCCGTTTGTGAGGCCAACTACCCAGCTGGTGCGGGAGGTTGGAAAAGGCTCACTATCATGCACAAACTAGCTTCTGATCAGGCCAGTTGAAAGGCTGGCCACGGGACCACCCCAAAGGGCCCACGGCCGCCTCAGCTCTGGTCCGCTACGACCTCCACCTGGCAAAAGGCACCACGCCGTCGCGGACAACTGCAACCATCTCGACAGCAAGGTCGCCACAGCCCATCGCCCAGACGGAGGACTTCACAGATGACTCAGGGCACTCCGCCTCCACAACCAGCCAGCCCTCAGCCGCCCTCACCTTCTGGGACGCCTATCGACTGGAATTCGCTCTTCCAGTCACTTGCTCTACCCATCATTCTGGGTGGCTTTGGGGCCGTAGCCACCTGGTTCATTGACCTTCCTGACGAAATTCACCCCATCATGCTCAGCCTGCTCGCCGCCTGCGCTGCAATGTTCTATTGGCTTAACACCCGGGCTGACCAGCCAATCCGCCCAAATCTCACCCCAGAGCAGGCACAGACAGAGACCGACGAGCGCTCCAAAGTACGGCGCCGCAGCATCATCGCCACATGTGCCAGCCTCCTCGTTCTGGTCGTACTCGCTGTCTTATGGACTGTCCCCTCCCTTAACAAACAGAGCTCCAACAAGCAGGACGTATCCGATACCAAAAGCGGAGCGACTCTGACAGAAATCCAGTTGGCGAAGGCGGCAGACCGCCTCGACTACAACTACCCGCCCAACAACGAGAATGTTTCTCGCTGTTTCCAAGTCCAGGGAGCTGGAACTATCCCTCACGGTTACGCCCTGTGGGTCGTTCATCAAAACAACAAGAAGAACCCAGAGGGCGACGACGAACCCGCCCCCGGCGCCTACTTCGATCTGATGAGGGCTGATTACCCTGGGGATTCAAGCGCTTGGGAGACGGACATCATCCGCGTCGGAAGTGAGAAGCCAAGTGAGAACGGCAAGTACTACTGGGTCAGTGTCTACCTCGTCCCCCCGGTGACCGACACCCTTCTCCTGGGAATCGGAGGCGCCAAAGGCGGTCTCACCATCAGTTCCTCGCCCAAGAAACTCAGCGACTCCATCCACGCCCCTGCCGTACGAATTAAACAGGTCAAAATCCACCGCACATCAGGAACCACTTGCTAAACGTGATCGGCACACCAGCCTGGCCGATCTCTGGGTTCACTAAGGACGGACTTCCCTCCGCTACCGGAGGGTTGGGAGTCAGCGGGTGCTGGTGTAGGCCCGTATGGCGGGAGCGAGCAGGCGCAGGACGCCTTCTAGCCTCGATCTTTCGTGACGGTCCGTCGGTTCTTTCGGTGGGCCGTTTCGGCTTGTCGCACGGATTGTGGGCAGGGGTGCGGCCCGGCTGTCGTGCCGGGTGAACGCCGGTTTCCACGGTTCCGGCGGGAGTGCTGCTGGTGCAGGGACGGGCTGTTGTGCCTGGTCAGCCTGGGTTTGGAAGGGCGGCGAGTCGCCGGACAGCGTCGGTGATCACGTCGGTCCAGGGCCAGTGACGGGCGAACCGGAGGTGCCGCCGACGGGCAGTGCTGACCAGCTGAGCGGCGGCGGAGAACAGCCGCAGCCGCAGTCTGCGGGGCTCCCAGAGCCGGGGCTTGCCGGCCAGCGCGAGCATGGGCAGCCAGGCCAGCAGGTCGAGTGCGAGCTGGACGATCTCCAGCCAGATCTGGTTCTGGGCGGTGTCGTGCAGGGGCAGGTTGCGCAGGCCGGTGGCACGCGCATTGCGGATGCGGTCCTCCGCCCTGGCTCGTCGGCGGTGCCGCAGTTCCAGGTCCGTGATCTTCCCGTCCGATGTGTTGGTGGCGAAGCAGGTGAGCCGTAGTCCGTCGGCATCGGTGAAGCGCAACTGGGCGCCGGGGTGCGGCCGTTCCTTGCGGACCACCAGCCGCATTCCCCGGGGCCAGCCCTTGAGGACGTCGCCGTCGAGTTCGGCGGTCCAGGCGCCCTCGCGGATCTCGCCGCCGGGTTCGACGGCGGGTGTCCAGGCGGAGGCCGGGACCTTCAGCACGGCCTGATGGATGGCGTCGGTGATGGTCATCCCGACCGAGTACGACAGCCACCTCCCGCGCTTGGAGAGCCAGGCCAGGAACTCGTGAGTACCGCCCGCGGAGTCGGTGCGGATCAGTGTGGAGCGGCCTCGCCGATGCCGTTTCGGGAGCTGGGCCAGGGCGAGCCGGGTGGTGGTGATGTGGTCGGCCGCGGTGTTGCTGCCCGCGTTCCCCGGCCGCAGCAGGGCCGCGACAGGCTCTCCGGTGCCGCCGCTTCCGTGATCGACGAAGCCCATCAACGGGTGGTGGCCGAAGGACTTCTTCCAGGTCGCAGCCGCGTCCTGCTTCTCGGAGTGCGCCAGCACCAGCACACCGTCCAGGTCCACGATCACCTCGCCCGCGGTATCCGGCGACGACGTCCCGGCCAGCTTCCATACCCGCGCGCGTACTTCGGACCGCGCGGCACGGATCGCATCCAGGGCCTTCGGGCCGGCCGTGGCGAGGGTGTCGACGAGCCGCGAGACGGTCGGGTCGGAAGCCACCGGCCCGAACACCGCCGGCTCGGCCCGCAGCATTCCCACATCCGCCAGACAGTCCCCGCCGAGCGCGACCGCCAGGGCCACATCCAGCAGTATCTTCCCCGGATCGTGCACCGCCCGCGGCTTGCGCCACGGTGTCAGCGCCGCAGATATCTCCTGGTCCAGCCCAGCCTTACGGGCCGTCTCCACGAGCAGGACGCCTCCCGCCTGCGAGACCACTGCCCGGCCACCACCCTCGACACGGACACGCGGGTAGGACCCGATACGCTTCTTCACCTGGGAAGTGCCTCCGACGGTGGCAGGAACAAGGACCTCGACAATCCTCATTCTTGCTGGTCAGAGGCGCTTTCTGCTTTTCTGGCCACCCGTCGGACAACCTGCACCGGCGACTCCTCGAGGTGAACTACGCGGAGCCGACCATGTGAAGGTGACGAGGCAAACGACCCTGTCCGCACCCCGGGTCCCGTTCTTTACCGTGCGGGCGACCTCATCATTGCGAGCATAAACGGTCACGGGAGAGCCGCCGGGAAGCCCCAAGTGGATGGCGACGTGCCGCTTCACCTGGGAGGTGCTTCCTTGCTCGCACCCAACAGGACCCTCGACAAGCCCCAATCGCACTGGCCAGAGGGCATGTCCCCCGGCTGTGCTCAAGCCTGGACAGCCCGGCTGGTGAAAGCCCGAGGCTAGGCCGAGGCCGATCGGCTTGTGTGTGGAGGGGGGCCAGCAGGGCTGCCGCACCCTGACGAGGTGAGGCGGCTGGTAGTCGAGGCCTTCCCCGAGGGGTGAGGGGGAGCCGGGGCTGGTGTAGGCAGCAGCGCACTTGGCCGCGGCCGCTGGGATGGGGCCAGAGACATTTGCGGCGAGGCACTCGGCGCGCTGATGTCCGGCGTGGCCTGGGCGCCGGTCGCCAAGTCCGCGAGCCGGGGCGGGCGCGAGGGCACCCTGGAGAGCTGGTGCGGGCAGACGCGCGTCGACCCACTCGCCCGCCTGTCAGCGGCCGACGAGGCGGAGTTGGCCGCCGCGCGGGATGCGTGGGGGCGGATTCTCGCCGGGCGGCACGTTCCCGAGCCCCACATCCACTCCACGGGCTGCGTCGGCAAGACGCAGCCCGCCGTCGAGTACTCCTAGCGGCACGAGTCGACGTAAGACGTCATGTAGTGGCTGCCCACCCGATCACCCACATTTATCGTCAATGTGACGTTAATCTTGGTAGAGTCGGTCCCGAGACACCGGGTCCCCGGCCCGGCAACAGTCCAAGAAGGAGCGCCGCCATGCCGTCGAGCAGTACACCAACAAGCCCAGGTGCACTGGTGGTTCCTCCGGGCAGCGCCCTCGACCCCATGGTGGTCCTGGCCACCAGCGTGCACGCCAGTCCGCGGGTCTACGCCCTTCTCCTGGGCGCTGGCGTCTCGATGGGGGCCGGGATCAAGACCGGGTGGGGCGTCGTCACGGACCTCGTGCGCAGGGCGGCCGCTGCGGACGACCCGAATTCCGAGACCGCGAGCGAGGACGCCGCGCAGGATCCGCAGGCCTGGTGGGAGGCCAAGGGAGCCGGCCCGCTCGGCTACTCCGCGCTCCTTGCCGCACTCGGGCCAACCCCGGCTGCACGGCAGACCCTTCTGTCGGGATACTTCGATGCCGATCCCGACGACGCGGACGACAAGCGGCCCGGCGCGGCGCATCACGCCATCGCGGAACTCGTACGCCGCGGGAGCATCGGGGTGATCATCACCACCAACTTCGACCGGCTGACCGAGCGCGCGCTGGAAGAGGCCGGCATCACGCCCGAGATCATCCACCGGCCCGACGAGTACGCCGGCACAGCGCCCCTCCAACACCGCAGGGTGGCGGTCATCAAGGTGCACGGCGACTACCTGGACCACGAGTCGCTCAACACCGACGAGGAACTCAGCACCTACCCCAAAGAGCAGGCCGCCTTCCTCGACCGCGTCTTCGACGAGTACGGGCTGATCATCTGCGGATGGTCCGCCGACTGGGACAAGGCCCTGGTGCAGGCCATCTCCGGTATCCGCACACGCCGCTACCCGATGTTCTGGTCGCAGTACGGCACCCAAGGCGACAAGGCCCAGGATCTGGCGGCGCGTCACAACGCGGCCATCATCACCGGGGCCACCGCGGACGAGTTCTTTCCCGACCTCGTACGGCGCCTCGAAGCCCTCGACAAACTCGCCGAGCTTCCCCCCACCCGCGAGATGGCCGTCGCCCAGCTCAAACGCGCACTGCCCGACCCGGTACGCCGCATCGATCTGGACGACCTCCTCACCCGCGCCACCGACCTGGTCATCGGCCGGGCGACACCCGACAACTACCCGCTGCACGGCGACGTGTTCGAGCAAAACGCCACCGGCTACCGCCGCGACGCCGACACTCTCCTGCACCTCCTGGCCGCAGGAGTCTTCCACGACGACGGCACACACGACGCCCTGTGGGTACGCACCGTCCAGCGACTCGCCCGCCTACGCCAGACACTGCCCCCAAGCCACACCGGGGACCTTGAAGCACTACGCCACTACCCCGCCCTGCTCGCCGCATGGACCATGGGAGTCGCCGCAGTGATCGCCGGGCGCGAGGAGTTCATCGGGACCATCCTCACCAAGCCCGTCTTCAAATCACCCCTTCGCCAGGACCCTGAAGAGGCAGCCATCTTCCTCAACTCCTGGGACGTACTGCCCAAGAACAGCCTCGACCGATTCTGCCGGCTCAACCCCCAGCAAGCGTGGAAGTACCCCGCCTCCCACTACCTGCGCCAGGAAACCGTGGAAGTCCTCCGCACGATCGAGCCGGACGATGCAGCTATCGACGCCGCCTGCGACCGCTTCGAGTTCCTGGCGTCACTGTTCACGTACGACAGCGCGGCACCGCGTCGTCGCGGGATGCCCTGGCCAGGACGTTATCTGTTCGAGAGCCGCTGGGGCGAAGACGGCCGCGGCTTGTTCGCCGAGATCTCCGCAGACGCTGACTTGCGTGCCCGACTGGAACCGGCACTACGGAACACCACCATGGACAAGGCACTCACCGAACTGGCCGAATGGCGCCAGCGATACCACAGCGACTTCTGACGGGACTTACCCAGATCCGTTCAGTTGGGCCGACGTCCGTGCCCTGTCCAGATGCTGGCCCACGGCTCGCCCGTTTCGGCTGTCGACCACCTCAGCAAGGCCTACAGTGCTGGACAAGCATGTGGGGGCAAGTTCGGGGGCACGGGTCATGGCGCGCGTGGTGGCAGTACACGGGATCGGCAAGCAGACGCTCGGCGAGGGCACGCTCCGCAAGGAGTGGTTGCCAGCCCTCAACGACGGCCTCGCGCGTGCGGGCAGTGCTGACGGTCTCGCTGAGCCGGATGTGGCGATGGCGTTCTATGGCGACCTCTTTCGCCCGCAGGGCGAGTTCCTCGCGGTCGGGGACTCTCCCTACACCGCGGCCGACGTCGCCGAGGGCTTCGAGCAGGAGTTGCTGCTGGCCTGGTGGTCGGCGGCCGCCGCGAGTGATCCGGCTGTGGTACCGCCAGGCGCGGACACCCTGGTGTCCATGCCGCGCTCGGTGCAGGCGGCACTGCGGGCCCTGTCTGGCTCGCGGTTCTTCGCCGGCATCGCGTTGCGAGCGATGGTCTTCGACCTGAAGCAAGTTCACGGCTATCTCACCGATACGGACCTGCGCGCGCAGGTTCTGGCCCGGGTAGCCGACCAGATCCGCGAGGACACCCGGGTCGTTGTCGCGCACTCACTCGGATCGGTCGTCGCCTACGAAGCCCTGTGCGCGCGGCCCGGACACCGGGTGCGCGCTCTGGTGACGATCGGATCTCCCTTGGGCATCCCCAACCTGATCTTGCAACGCTTGCAGCCCCCGCCCGTCACGCTGGATGGTCCGCCACACGCAGTGTGGCCCGGCAACGCGGACCTAGTGTGGACGAATCTCGCCGATGACGGGGACATCGTTGCCCTGGTGAAGGATCTGCGGCCGGCGTTCGGTGAGGAGGTGCGCTGCGCGATCGTGCACAACGAAGCGCGTGCTCATGATGCGACGGCGTATCTGACGGACACTCTGTGCGGGCAGGCCATCATGAACGGCCTGGTATGACCGGGTCCACCGCGGGCTCGCAGGGCGGAGAGGGGCCCCGGCGCTATCTGATCGCGACTGCTGTATCCCGCTACCCGAAGTGTGCGGAGTGGGACCGTCCCGGACTGGTCCAGGCCCGTGAACAGATCGTCGAGTTGTTCACCGAGAAGCTCGGCTACCGCCTTCACACCGCGCTTGGTCTCGACCCGACGCGGGTGCAACTGACCGATCAGTTGCGCGCGTTCTGTACCGCGGACGAGCGCCGAGAGGACGATCTCGTCGTTGTCTATCTCTCCGGTCACGGCGAGGTTCTCGAAGACGGCAACGAGCACGTGCTGCTGATGACCGACACCGACCCGGCCGATGTCACCTACACCGCGCTGCCGACCGCGGAGCTGGTACGGGTTCTGCGCGGCACTCGCATCCGCCGGCTCCTGCTCATCCTGGACACCTGCTACTCAGGGCAGGGCGGCAACGAACTCGCCGCTGCGGCCCTCGAGCGCCTCGGCGGGCAGTGGGGACGGGGTAAGAGCAGCTCAGGGCTGGTCATCATGTCCTCCGCCCAGCCTCACCAACAGGCACAGACAGGGCTGTTCCCCAATCTGCTCGACGAGGCAGTGCGCAGCCAGGCCACCGCCGGACACGCTCCCACCCACCTGTCGGTGTCCGCAGTCGTGCAACAGATGAACGACCACGCCGACAAACCCGGCTACCAGCACATCAGCCTCTCCCTGCTCGGGCTGACCGGCGAACCGCCCGACTTCCTCACCAACCCCCGCCACGACGTCCGCCTCACCGACGTCGACCTCGCACTGCAAGACGCCGCCGAGTTCGACGCCTACGCCCTGCAAAGAGACACGGAGTTCACCTCCCGCCTCCTGGTCCGTGCCATGGGCTACCACGGAGACGCCGCGCAGGGCTGGTGGTTCTGCGGCCGCTATCAGGCCCTCGCCGAACTCGCCGCCTGGCTCAACCAGGACGGCAACGACGCCCAGGAGGAACTGTTCCCGCGCGATGGCGCGGCGGGAGAGTGCGTGCGGATCGTCACGGCTGGCCCAGGCTCGGGAAAGACAGCGGTCCTCGGTCTCGTGGCTGCCCTCACCATGCCCGAACGCCGCCGCACCGTGCCCGTCGCCGCCCTGGGCCTCGATCCAGACTGGATCCCAGGCGAGGGAAGCATCGACGTCGTCATGTACGCCCAGAACCTCACCAACGCCCAGGTACTGTCCGGCCTCGCGGCCGCCGCTGGCTTCAAATGCGCGACCGTCGGCGAGTTCCTCAACGCCCTCGAACAGCGAAACGACAGTCGCGGCCGACCCTTCACGATCCTCATCGACGCCCTCGACGAAGCCGCCACCCCCAACACCCTGTGCTCACAGATCGTGCGCCCTCTCATCGAGCACTCCAATCGACGCATCTGCCTCCTCCTCGGTACCCGCCCCTACCTACTGGACCGGCTCGGTATCAGCAGCAGTCCAGAGCACCACGACAATGGGGTCATCGACCTCGACAGTCCCCGCTACGCCGACCGCGAGGCGCTGCTGGCCTACACGATGCGCAACCTCCTCCAAAGCCGCAGCGACTCCCCCTACAAGTCAGCCGATCCAGGCCTGCTACGGGATGTCGCCCAAGCCGTGGGCGACGCCGCAGGCACATCCTTCCTCGTCGCCCGCTTCGCCGCTTACACCCTCGCTTCCGCAAAAACGGTCGTCACAGACCCGGACAACGCAGATTGGCGGGCCAGCCTGCCCCGCCATGCCGGGCAGGCCATGCACGACGACCTCGTCCGGCGCCTCGGCCCCGAGGCCCAACGCGCCGCGGACCTTTTGCGGCCGCTCGCGTACGCCGAAGGCCAGGGCCTGCCGTGGGAAGGCATCTGGGCTCCCCTCGCCTCCGCCATCTCCGGCCGCGCGTACACCGACGAAGACCTCCTGTGGCTACGTCGAAACGCCGGCTCCTACGTAGTCGAAGCCACCGAGAACGGCCGCTCCGCCTACCGCCTCTACCATCAGGCCCTCACCGAACACCTCCGCGAGAATACCGACGACGCGGCAGTCCATTCCGCGTTCGTCGACACCCTCACCGAGGACGTCCCTTACCGCGGCGACGCCACCCGCGACTGGTCCCGCGCCCACCCGTACGCCCTCAACCACCTCGCCACTCACGCTGCGGCAGCACACCGCGTGGACGGCCTGCTTTCCATACCCGAATACCTGGTCCACGCCGTCCCGAACAGCCTCACCCCCTACCTCGACGATGCCGTAGGCCAGCAAACCCGGCTGACCGCAGCGGTCTACCGCACCTCTTTCGACTGGCACGTCGCCGCACCCGCCCCCGTACGTCGCAGCATCCTCGCGCTCAACGCCGCCCGTGCCCAAGCAGCCTGGCTACTCAGACAACTCAACTCCGACACACAGACCGAATGGGTCCCCGCCTGGGCTACAGGCAACGACTTCAGTCCGGCGCTACGCCACACCCTCACCGGATTCGATGCTCAAGTGTCCGCCGTAGCGTGCACGATCCTCGACGATCGCCCCGTCGCCGTCATCAGCACAGCAAACGGCCGTGTGTACGTGCGGGACGTGGCCACCGGCCACCCCATCGGCCAACCCCTCACCGGATTCGCTGGCCAGGTATCGGCCGTGGCCTGCACCGTCCTCAACGGCCGCCCCGTCGCCGTCATCAGCAGCGATCCTGGAGACGGCCGCCGCGTGCATGTGCGGGACGTGGCCACCGGGCGTCCCATCAGCGAACCCCTCACCGGATTCAACCACCGGGTGACCGCAATCGCATGCGCCGTCATCGACGGCCGCCCCGTCAGCGTCATCGGCACCGCTGGCGGCGCCGAATCCCACGACGGCCGCTTCGTGCACAGCAATCGTGATGACGGCGGCCGCGTGCATGTGCGGGACGTGGCCACCGGGCGTCCTATCGGCGAACCCCTCACCGGATTTATGGGCCGGGTATCAGCAGTGGCCTGCACTGTCCTCAACGGCCGCCCCGTCGCCGTCATCAGCAGCGGCACTGGCACTGGCAGCAAACAGAGCCGTAACGGCGGCCGCCTCATTGTTAGCGACTTGGCCAGCGGATGTGCAATCGGCAAGCCCCTCACCGGATTCGCAGGGCCGGTCACCGCGTGGCCTGCACTGTCCTCAACGGCCGCCCCGTCGCCGTCATCGGCACTGGTGGGATCCGCGGCCGTGTGTATGTACGGGACATTGCTCACGGACAGCAGATAGGTAAACCCCTCACCGGATTCGGCAGCCGGGTCAGCGCCTTGGCGTGCACTACTCTTGGCGACCGCTCCGTCGCCGTCATCAGTACTGGGACTGGCACCAACGCCCGGGTATATGTGCGGGCTCTAGATACTGGTGACCTCGTGGACGACCCCCTGCCCGGATTCAACAGCCGGTTCACCGCGGTAACGTGCACAACTCTCAGCGGACGCCCCATCGCTGTCACTAGTAGCAGCGACCGCACAGTGCGCGTATGGAACCTGCTAGAGAACACCCATCCATCCCTGATAGGCGAAATGCCCGCCAGTACGCGAGCAATTGTCAAATCCTGTGGATCACCGCGAAGAGCCTCAATCCAGCCGTAGCCATTGACCAAGGACTGCGAAGTCCTGGTCGGTGAGGCCGCGGGACGACGCAATGCGATGGAGGAGGGCTGGTGCCGGGTGGCGGGTGGACACCCAGTCCCGATCGGCGTCGGTGATCTCGTCGTCGACCCAGGCGAACGGGCGTCCGTCCGCCCATGCCACGAGGGTTCGGGTCTTCCAGTGGAGCCCGAACCACTGGTCTTCTCGTTCGTGGGCGGCGGAGGGCTCCGGCCAGTTCACGACCGGCAGTTGGGGCAGGCCGAGCCGCGGTGCCAGCTCGATATTCGCCTCCTCTTCCCAGGTCGTGGCCCAGACCAGGTCGCACGGCAGCGCCGCGAGCCGCGGCCCGGCCTGTGGGACGAGCCGCGCCAGGTGCGTGTCCGATGCGGTGCCCGCCGGCTCGCGCTGCGGGCCATCGCCGAACGGCAGGAGCGGCCCGTCGACGTCCAAGAAGAGCAGTGGACGGTTCCCGTGCGCGGTCATGCTGCGCTCACCTCGGGGCGCTCGACGAGGTAGCCGTTCTGGAACGTGGCGCCGTTGCGGACGAGGGCGACGAGGTGGGGTGCGGTGATCGCGCGCCAGCGTGCCTGGGCGGACTCGGCGAGCTTGAACACCATGGCCAGGGCGGCAGCGGGGCTGCCGGCGCCGCGGGTGACCCGGGTCCTCAACTTGACGGTGCTGAAGGTGGATTCGATCGGGTTCGTCGTCCTGAGGTGCACCCAGTGTTCGGCGGGGAAGTCGTAGAACGCCAGGAGTTCATCGGTCTCGTCGCTGACCTTCTTCACCGCTTTCGGCCACTTCGCGCCGTAGGTGCGCTCGAACTCCTTGACGGCCTTCTGGGCGTGGTCGCGGTCTTCGGCGTTGTAGATCTCCTGCAGTGCCTTCTTAGCGCCGGGCTGGGCCGACTTCGGCAGGGCGTTGACCACGTTGCGGGTTTTGTGAACCCAGCACCTTTGGTGCCTGGCCTGCGGAAACACCTCCGCCAGAGCCCGCCACAGGCCCATCGCGCCGTCACCGACCACGAGCTCGGGATCCCGCATGCCGCGCCGTCGGCAATCACGCAGCAGGTCGGCCCAGGACTCGGTGGACTCGCGCAATCCTTCAGCGAGCGCGATGAGTTCCTTGCGGCCGTCGGTGCGCACGCCCATGAGGACCAGGACGCAGGAGCGGGCCTGGCCGAGGCGGACCTTGGGGTGGACGCCGTCGGCCCACACGTACACGTAGTCGGATTCCGACAGGTCCCGGTCCTGGAAGGCAGCATGGTCGTCGCTCCACTGCTTGGTCAGACGGGTCACGGTGGCCGGCGAGAGCCCGGCCGAGCTGCCGAGGAACTGCTCGAGTGCGGGAACGAAGTCGCCGGAGGACAGTCCGTGCAGGTAGAGCAGGGGAAGGACCTCGCTGATCTTCGGGGACTTGCGGCACCAGGGGGCCAGGATCTGCGACGAGAACCGCTTGCGTTCGCCCGTCTCGGCATCGACGCGCTTGTCGTTCACGCGCGGTGCCTTGACCGGGATCGGCCCGGCGGCCGTGGTCACGGTGCGCTCGGCGTGGTGGCCGTTGCGGACCACCAGACGTCGGCCGGTCTCGTCGCGCTGGTCAGCCAACTCGGCTATGTACTGGTTGACTTCGGCCTCCAGGGCCGCGGCGAGCATCCGCCGGGCGCCCTCGCGGACTATGTTGTCCATCAGGGAGCCGGTCTCGGTGGTTCCGTCGTTGTTGACTACGCTGAGCACGGGCGTGCCTTCCCGACCCGCGCGCCAACGCGGGCCTACTCGATGACCAGAAGTCGATCACTCGGGAAGGTACGCCCTCCGCGTTGTGCGAGGCATCCCTCCCGAGGTCGATCCACAGGTCTTGAGCATTGCTCCCAGTACGCAGGTATCAGCCGTGGCCTGCACGGTCCTCAATGGCCGTTCCATCGCCGCTATCGGTATCGCCACCAGCCGCAGCAGCGGTCGCGTGGATGTGCGGGATACAAAGACGGGTTACCTCATCGGCGAGCCTCAGACCGAATTCGGCAGTCGGGTCACGGCGGTGGCATGTACCGTCCTCGACGGACACCCCCTCGCCATCATTGGTGCTGGCGGTCGAGTGTATTCGCAGGACGTGGCAACCGGCCGTCCTATCGGCGAACCCCTCACCGGACTCCAAGGCCAGGTGTCCGCCCTGACGTGCACAGTTCTCGACGAACGCCCGCTCGCCATCATCGGCGCCAGCCACACTCGCGACGGCGTCGGCCGAGTGTACGTGCGGGATGTGGCGACCGGCGATCTCATGGGCGAGCCCCTTAGCGGATTCAATAACGAGGTCACAGCCATGGCGTGCACTGAGCTCGATGGCCGCCCCGTCGCCGTCATCGGCAGCGGCACCGGCTCGAAGGGAGGCAACAGACGTGTGGATGTGCGGGATGTGGCCACCGGCCATCCCATCGGCGAACCCCTCACCGAGCTCCCTGGCCGGGTGTACGCCCTGTCGTGCACCGTCCTCGATGAGCGCCCCGTCGCCGTCGTCGGCGCCGGCGGGCGGGCCTATGTGCAGGATGTAGCCACCGGCCGTTGCACGGGCAGCCTCCTCACCGGACGTCACGGCTGGGTGTCCTCCGTGACGTGCACCATCCTCGACGGACGTCCCCTCGCCGTCATCAGCGCCGGCAGTACGCTGGGCGTTTGGGATCTGCGACCACGAAAACTCATGGAACATTTCGTAGTGCCGAGCCTTGCACAGGCTGCAGTGGCTGATGACGGCAGTCTCGTTGTATCGCTGAAACGTGATGTCGCAGTCTTCCGGCGAACGGGCACCGGGTAGAGGTTGCTGCCGAACACGACCAGACCGCACTCACCATCCGTTGGTATGCCAGCGAGGCCAGGCTCGGCTCGCGGCATGCCCGTGCGTTCCCTGGACAAGGCGTGCGTGCTTCAGGGGGACGTGGTCGGGCGGCACACGTTATGCCGCATCCCCGCTCCCCCAGCACGACCACAACCGGCGTCTCCCGCAACTCTTCCACCAGTGATGACCGGTGGGATTGCAGTCGGGTATTCGAACCGCGTCCGGACCTGCGCATTGTCGGCAGTTACGGGCATGGGCCCTCTCCCTGCATATCGCATGGCGTTATCCTCCTCCTTCCCGGCACACGGGCGAGCGGTTGTCGCGTCGGGGCGTCAGCCGCAGTGTCCCCGCGGCCGCCCTCGCGTCGAAGGCCCAGCGCGCCCCGTCGGCCACCAGCCACAACACCACCGGTCCCCGCGCTGCCATATCCAGCAGGGCCGCATACTTTCGCCGGTGATTGACCCTGGCCGTCTCCTGCGGATTCACTCCCAGCCCCAGCAATGAGTTCAGCAATTCCCACAGCCCGTCCGTCCCTTCGACCCGGGCCTTGGCCTCCATCGCAAGCACCGGAACCGCCACCGTCCTCTACCACCGCATCGAACTCGCCCTGCTCAAAGCAGATGTCCGCACCCGCCACCCCGTGATCCACAAGCAACTCCGCCGCAGCAGCCATCTGGATCAGATACTCCAAGTTCACCGCCACGCCCCGGCCGTTGCGACTGAACAGCGCATACCGCCCCCCTGAAGCCTTGGCCCGCAGGGCCTGCGGCACAACAAATCCCGCAGAGTCCACATGCAGCACCCGCGCATCGAGCGCCGCCAGGAATCCCGCCGCCTCATCCGCACGAAGTCCCCGCCGGGAAGCAGCCAGGTCCGGGGATACGACATCGGGCCGCGAGGCCGCGAATCCGACCGCCCACGCCTGCAGCAGCGCGTCCAGCCGCCCCACCGCACCCGGACACCGCACGTCCGCTTCTCTCTCCAACTCCCCGGACTGCCTGAGCATCCAATCCCACCAACCGTCGCCCAAAACCGCCCGGACATCCTCACCGGCTCCCATGTCCCGTCCCTCCCACAGCACTTCCTGCGTGCCCTCCACCACACTGTGGGCACAACTCGCCGCAACCCGCGGTCCACGCCCCCTGGCCAGTTCGTATTACGTGCGTGGGAAAAGCCCTCGCGTAGAGGGACGGCCGAGAACATCCTGAGCATATGGATCAGGTGGAAGAGGTAGAGATGATGAACCTGCCGCGCCCCCGGTGGCCCGCGCACGAGATCGCGGTGATCGGCGGCAGCTGGGAAGACGACCTCGCTATCGCCGGCGGGTACTTGCGCGTAGCCGAGATCGGCGCGACACACTGGAGTCGGCACGGCCCCGACGACTCACTTCCCATCCCGGTCCTCTACAACTACCGGCACAGCGTCGAACTCAGCCTGAAATGGCTCATCCGCACCGCCGCACGCATCGTCCACCGCGGCCGGTACGACACCGGCGGCGCGAACCTGGACCGGGAGAAGGTCGACAAGAAGTTGCGTGAGGACAGCCACAGCATCAAGAAGCTCGCCGAGCGCCTCAACACCTACCTGGGCTTCATCAAAGATCTGGACCCGCCCAACAACCGCATCGACGACGAGTCGATGAAGACACTGCGCTGGCTGGACCGCCAGGACGAAACCGGCGAGACCTTCCGGTACTCCATGATCGGACGGGGAAACGACAGCCGGCCGGCTCGCGCAACACAGACCAACATCAACTTCTACGAGGACATCAACAAGGTCCATCTGCTCGCGCACTTACTGCAGGCCGGATACTCCGCGCACCTAGACCACTTCGAAGAACTACAGCAGGAGTATCAGGAGTATCAGGAAGAGATGAGCGGCTAGTAGAAGGTTCACGCTAGGCCAGCCTTGCCCTCCGGAGAACCAGAGGGCAAGGCGTACAGCATCTCGCAATTTCCCGTCATTCCTACTGATAGACAGCCCTTTGGGACGGCCGGGAGAATACTGGGCAGTTCGGGGTACGTTCTGCTTGAAAGCGGGGGCGGCGTTGAGTCCAGGAGCCAAGCGGGGGATCGCGGCAGCAGGCACGATCGTGGTGGCGGCCGCCACCAATGTGACGACCGGGGTCCTCACCCAGCATTGGGCGGCGGCATGGTGGGCCTTCACCGTTGTCGTCGTCGTCATCGGCAGCGGGTTGCAAGCCTGGCTGACCTTCACAAACGACCACCCGGCCGCAACGGGCGGGCAGCGCATCCACCGGACGAAGATCGGCGGGACGGCCCAGCAGAGCATGCACGGCCCTGGAGAGCAAGAAATTACACGCTCCACCGTCACGGGAGACCTGTCTCAGAAGCAGGGCCGCCGCTCCGATGCGGGGTAAGTGGAAGGCAGGCAGGCTCCCGGCAGAGCAGCAGGACTGGGAACAGACGGTCCAGAATTCCTACGTCGAGGGTGATCTGCACCAGACGGTCAACGTCGGCGCTGCCTCGCCTGAAGCGCTGCGCCCGGAGGTCTTTCTCGGGCACGTACGCGAGCTGGTCCCGGAGCGGCTCGATGCCCGCGAGGCGGAGCTGGCCGAACTGGCAGCATTCTGCTTCGGCAACGAGCCGTATGTGTGGTGGGTGGCCGAGGCGTGGTCCGGCAAGACTGCGCTGCTCGCCTGGTTCGTACTGCACCCGCCGGACGGGGTCGACGTGCTGCATTTCTTCGTCCGCGGGGGCGAGTCGTACTGGAGCGACAGCACCGCGTTCAACACATGGCTGCACGCGCAGCTGACCACCTACCTTGACGCGACGCCGTCCGATACCAAGGACCCCAGGCAGCTCCATGCAGAGTGGGAAGACCTGCTTCGCCAGGCGCTCGACAGCGCCGAGACCGCCGGCCGGTGCCTGCTGCTGGTCGTCGACGGCATCGACGAGGACCAGGGCCGCAACCGCGCGGAGCCGTTGCCCAGCATCCTCTCCCTGCTGCCCAGGGAACCCGCCCTGCGCGTTGTGCTCGCCGGACGGCCCCAGTACGACCTGCCCACTGACGTGACCGGACATCCCGTGCTCACCTGCCGGGGACGGCTGCTGGACGGCTCGGCGCGAGCGGCATCGCTGTACCGGGAGGCACGGCTGGAACTCGACACCCTACTGCGCAGCGGCGGCCAACTGGCCAAAGACATACTGGGCTTCACCGTCGCGTCAGAAGGCGCCGTCAGCACCGCGGAGATCGCCGAGCTGACAAACACGTGGGAGCACTACATCCGGGAAACGATCGTCAACGGAGGCGGACGTGCCCTGCGGGTGACGACCTTCCCTGACGGGGGCGACGGGTTCGTCTTCACCCACGAGACGCTCCGCGAACAGGCCCAGGCATTTCTCGGCGAGGCAATGCTCAACGCGTATCGCGAACGGGTCAACGACTGGGCTTCCCGGTACCGGGAAGCCCACTGGCCCGACAGTACCCCCTTCTTCCTGGTGGCCCGCTACGGCAAGCTACTCGCCGACACCGGCGGCCTAGCCGCGCTCACCGATCTCGCGCTCGACCCGGCACGGCACGCCCTGATGCGCAGAAAGATCGGCGGCGACGGTACGGCACTCACCGACATCATCACAGCCCAACTGCAGTGGAGCCGCCAGCGCGACCCCGACCTTGCCAGCGCCGTGCGACTGGCACGCACCCGGTGGGAACTGACTCGACCAAACCTGCACATGCCCGAACACCTCCCGGCAGTATGGGCACTGCTCGGCCAGCCGGAGCGAGCGGTGGCCCTGATCGACGCGATCGCTGGCGCCGGGCAGCAGACGGCTGCGCAACGGCTGCTCGTTGATGCGCTGCTGCGCGTCGGCAAGTACACGGCCGCCATCGCCGAGACGGAGGCTATGAACGACGGCGAGGAGCGAACGGCCGCACAGGAGCAGCTCATCGGTGCGCTACTGCGGGTGGGCGCGTACACGGCCGCCGCCGAGGCGGCGTGCACCATTGAAGAGTCCGGGCGGCGTGCGGCCTCCCTGCTCTACGTCGCCACGGCCACACTGCGCGCCGGCGATGCCGACCTGGCCGAGGGGATGATCGCGGTCGCACTGGACGACTGCGGCGAGGAAGACGGTACCAAGGCCTTCGTGGACTACGCCCGCCTGCGCGGCCCGGACTACGCTCGCGCGATCCAGCACCCCGGCCTGCGAGACGGTGCGCTGTGCCTGATCGTCGAGGAATACGCCGAGCACGGGCATGTCACCGAGGCGGCGGACCTCGCCAACGAAGTCCGCGACGAACTGCTCCACGCGTACGCGAAATTGCTCGTTGCTGCCGCAGGCGAAGGCTCACTCGACCAGAACATGCACCTGCGCCTGATGGAACTGATCGAGGCCGAGCCTGATTTCCGCGAGCCGGTCCTCGGGACGATGAGCTGCTGCTTCGCCCTCAAGTACAACTACCGCCAGGTGTGGGACACCGTGTCACTCATGAAAGACCCGGTGCAAGGCTGCCTTCCGGTCATCGACCTGTACGTGAAACGCGAGGCATTCGACCAAGCCGAGGGCCTCGCCAAGGCAATGGCTGACACCCAGCGCAGCGCTACTCCAATCGACCACCTGGGCACGCTGCTCGTGAGCGCTGGTGCGCTCGACCGGGCGGTGGCGATCGCCAAGGCGCTGGCTGAGCGACTGCCTCACGTAGACGGCTGCGTGCGCGTACTCGCCGACATCGGAGCGCAGCTGGTCATGGCTGGCGACCGGCGAGGACTGCTCATCTTCGCCGCCGCGGAGCCCCTCGCCGATACTTCCCGCAATACCGCCGGTGCGGCCCCGTTCGTTGCCATGAGGTTCGCAGCGGATTCCATCGAGAGAATCCTCGCTCGCGGCCGTCCGGCCGCCTACGCTGCCCTGGCGATCGCGGCTGCGCGCACCGGCGACCTGGCGGCCACCACACGCTACCTGCGGATCGTTGCAGATTCCCACGCAGACTCCCACCAGCATGAACTGCTTTTTGCTGCGAAGGACATCGCCCGAAGCGGGCACGAGGATGCCGCCATGTGCGCGATCGACATGCTGGAACATCCCGTCGGCCGCGCCTCTGCTGCACTTGTCTTGGGTAAGGCCGCTGTCGCGCAGGAACGGCCGGAGACGGCCCGACGAGCGGCGTTATTCGCCGCGCGACAACGGTTCATCGACACTCAGCTCGACGTGGAGGACCCGGACTTCAATCCCCGCGAGGTCGACTCCGCCGATCTGGAAATGGCCGGCGCCCTGTTCGCAGAGGCCGCGTGGGTGCTGG
The DNA here is from genome assembly GCF_036898825.1 of Streptomyces sp. B21-083. GTDB lineage: Bacteria > Actinomycetota > Actinomycetes > Streptomycetales > Streptomycetaceae > Streptomyces. The sequence continues at coordinate 195,633 of NZ_JARUND010000001.1, forward strand.
CGGCGGCCGGTGCCACCGATGAGGCCTCGCAGATGGTCTTGCGGGCCGAGGCCGCAGCCCGGCAGACCATCGACACCGACCGCGAAGACTCCGACACCGCCTTCCAAGCGGCCACGTACAGCCACTTGGCTGATTTCCCGTACGCCGAGAACCTCGCCCGCGGCATCACCGACGCTGAAACCCGCTGTGCCGTACTGCTCCACATTGCGATCATCTCTGCCCAGCGCGGCGACGGTGACACCGCGATCCGACTGGCTGCAGAAATGCAGGACGACGGCCCGTGCGGCGCAGACGAGCTTCAGGAAGTAACCCACGCCTTCGCCGCGGCTGGCCATCTGGCGCAGGCCTCTCGTGCCGCAGAGTTGATTGCCGACCCCGACGACAGAGCCGCCGCAATCGCCGTAGTCGCCGACACCCATCTGACCGCCGGTGACGCCGAATTCGCCGACAGACTCATCACCAGCGCGACGGAATTGCTCACCCAAGCGGAAAACGTCCAGGTGGCGGAGACCGCCGCTGCGCTCGCCGCCACCGCCATCCGGGCCCATCGCCCCGACCGCGTGGCACCGCTTGAACATCGCCTGCGCACTCTGTGGCAGCGCGGCATCTTCCATGCACGACTCGCCACGAGTGCCGGAGCCGACCACGCGCAGGCCGCCGCGACCATCGCCAAAGCCCTGGATGACCCCTACGAGCGCAGCATGGTGTACAACCGGCTCGCCGCCGCCTGGGCGGCCATCGGTGACGGGGCGATGGTCACCCAGATGATCAACGCCGCACTCTACGAAGCACGAGCTTCGCGCCGCGGAGATGCACCGAGTTGGCTCGCCGAGACCGAATTCATGGGTATCGACGCACTGGTGCAGGTCGGGCTGCTCGACCATGCCGAGCAGCTCCTGGACCCCGATCTCGCTCGTGCCGGCCGCGGCTTCCGCGTCGAGAAGCGTTCGGCATACCTCGCCCAACGCCTGGCCGAGGCAGGCCACTTCGACCATGCGATCCGGGTAGCCGAGTCGATCTCCAAGCCGTTCCAGCCGGGATTGTGGAACGAGTTGACCGAGACAGACCAACGCGATGCTGCTCTAGGCGCGATCGTAACGGTCATGGCAACAGTGGGAGGTCTATCCGACCGGGCGCTCACCGTAGCTGACATGATCGGCGGCCCTGTCGACCGCGCCAACGCGCTCGCCGAGATCGCCCGCAGCCTCGCTCGACAAGGCCGCCCGGTACGGGCGCGGCAACTCCTTGCCTCTGCCCTGGCCCTCGGTGAATGGACAGCACCGCTTCGCGCCCTCGCAGAAGTGGCACCCGACGTCGCCCAATCCGTCCTTCCCGAAATCGCACGAAACGCTCAGCCCTGAGAGGACGTTAAGTCCGTTTCTGATAGCGGCCGCGTCCGGGTTGTTCGAGTAGTCCCTGGCGGACGAGTCGTCCCAGGCGGGAGCGGGTGACGTTGATCGAGGGCTCGTCGGTGGGTAGGTCGAGGTGCTTGTGCAGATCGCGGACGCGGAACACCTTCCCGGGGTGCTCGTTGAACGTGGTCACGATGCGCTGGTAGACGTTTGCGGTGGCGGTCTCCGCGGGGGCCGTTGCCTGGTCGGGAGGGGCGAGGCCGTCGATGACCTTGCGGGTGGCGGTGAACTCGGCCAGGCGGGCTTCGGTCTCGGCGAGGGCGGCGGTGAGCCGCTCGATCTGCTCGCGCAGGTTGCCGGCTTGTGCGGCGGTCGCATCGTGTTCGGTCTGCAGCAGCCGCAGGAGTTCGTGGACGTTCACGCGGCCAGCTCCACGTCGTCCCGCCAGGTGGGGGTAGGGGTGGTGAGGCGGCGGAGCATGCCGGCGGTGGAGGCCCAGTAGACGCGGGAGGCCGCGTTGTCGGGCCGGTGGTCGTAGTCACGGGCGAGGCGGCGGTGCAGCATGAGGGTGCCGTTGACCTGCTCGACCACCCACCGCTTCGGTTGCGGCACGAAGCCCTTGCCTTCGTCGTCGGGGTTGCGGCGGACCACCTCGACGGTGATGTCCTTCACTGCCCCGTGGATGATCACGGCGTCTTTGAAACCCTGGTCGACCAGGACCTTTTCCAGGCGCATCCCGCACCGCTCGGCCGCCTGGTCCAGCAGGGCGATGCCGGCCTCGTTGTCATGCGCGCTCGCGGCGAGGATCACCACACCGATGATCAGGCCCAGCACGTCGACGGCAAGTCCCCGCTTTCTGCCGGGTGTCTTCTTGTGTGCGTCCAGTCCCGTCGTCTCCTTCGGCACCCCGGCCGCCGCGCGGACGGACTGGGTGTCGATGATCACCAGGGACGGGTCCTCTAGGACTTGTCCGGTCGATCATGTAACTGCTCCGTGTCCGGGTCGTTGATGTGGGCATGGGGCGGGGTGATCTGAGTGATGCCGAGTGGGAACGGCTGCAGCCGTTCCTGCCGGTCAGCAACAGGCGTTGTGGCAGGTGGCGGGATCACCGGCAGGTGATCGACGGGATTCTGCACCGGGTGCGGACCGGTGTGCAGTGGCGTGATCTGCCCGAACGGTTCGGTCCGTGGAAGACCGTCTATGAACGGCATCGGCTGTGGTCGGGCGACGGCACTTGGGAACGACTGCTCCAGCAGGTCCAGGCCGAGGCCGACGCGGCGGGTGAGATCGACTGGGACATCTCGGTCGACTCCACCATCGTGCGGGCGCATCAGCATGCCGCCGGGGCCCGCACCGATCCGCCGCCGGCTCCCTCGTCAAAGGGGGACGCGCAGACAGAACACCAGGACGAGACGCCGTGGCAGAGTCTCGTCGCCCGCCTGGCGGAGGTGGTGCTGGAGGCGAGGGTCTGGGCCGTTCGCGCGGCGGGTTCACGACCAAGCTCCACCTGAGCGCAGACGGCCGCTGCCGCCCGCTGTCCCTCGTTGTCACGCCAGGGCAGCGGGCGGACTGCACTCAGTTCGAACCGGTGCTGGAGAAGATCTGCGTCCCCCGACTCGGGCAGGGCAGGCCACGCAAGAAGCCGGACAGCCTGGCTGCGGACAAGGCATACAGCAACGGGCCCTGCCGCGATTACCTGCGACGACGCGGCATCCGGCACACCATCCCCGAGAAGACCGACAGCCAGGCGGCCCGCCTGCGCAAAGGCTCGCGAGGCGGGCGCCCGCCGGGGTTCGACGAAGAGCGGTACAAAAAACGCAACACTGTGGAACGGGCCATCAACCGGCTCAAGAACGCTCGAGCCGTCGCCACCCGATACGACAAGCGCGGCTACGTATTCCTCGGCACGGCCACCGCAGCAGCCCTCGTCATTTGGCTCCGGACATGATCGACCGGACAAGTCCTAATCGTCTGGCACGCTCCCGCACCTGGCAGCGCAGGATCTCCTGGATCCGCTGGTCAAGGCCGTCCTGGCGCCACAGGGTGAAGTAGTAGAACACGGCCGACCAGGCCGGGAGGTCGTGCGGCAGGAGCCGCCACTGACAGCCCGTCCGGTTCTGGTAGAGCAGCGCGTTCACGACCTCGCGCAGGTCGCAGGAGCCCGGGTCCCCGGTCGCCGACCGCGCCACCCGCTCCTGCTTCCATGCGGTGACCAGCGGCTCGATCAGCGCCCACTGCGGGTCGGACAAGTCGGTTGAGTACGGCATCCGTTCCATGCCCGCGACTCCATCATGCACACGACATGACGCGAGCGTGGAACCGTCCCATCACCCACGAACGGGCGACACCACATCACCAGGAACGGGACTTAACGTCCTCTCAAACCACACAGGGCTACGTAGCTGTCTTCGCCGAGGACATCGTCAAACACTACCAAGAATTCCTCAATCACCGCCGGGCAGTCCGTCCCGAGGGCGAGTATCCCGACGTAACGCCCGAAGAATGGGCCGAGTTCGAGGAGCACTTCGACAAACGAAAAGTCGAGTTGGGAAACTGCGCCCGCCCCTACGGAACTACATGCCAGCACGAACACGCCTGCATCCGATGCCCGATGCTGCAGGTCAACCCGAAGATGTTGCCCAGGCTCGCAGAGATCGAGAAGGACCTGCTCCTCCGCCGCAAGCGAGCGGAGGAGGAACAGTGGCTCGGCGAGATCGAGGGCATCGATCTGACCCTGACCTTCGTCCGCACCAAGCAAGCCGACGCGGCCCGCCTCACACGCCGAACCCCCGTCGCCCTCGGCACCCCAACCGTCCCATCCCCGAACCGCTGACGACCAGGGTCGGACGCCAGCGATGACACTCCCGAAAGACGGAGGCCACGGCGTGAGTGAATAGGGGGCATGCTCTTCGACTTCACGTACGACCACGACGGTGAACGGCTCAGCGGTGTGTATGGCGGCGATCCTTCCGGGGGCACCGCCGTGGTGCTGCATGGCGCAGGCACCAGCAGCACGGAGCGACTGCTGCCGCTGGTGCGGGAGTTCGTGGCCCACGGCTGTCGCGGGATCGCCTTCGACTTCTCCGGGCATGGCGAAAGCACCGGAAAGCTGAGCGAGTTGAGCCTGCGGCGACGGTTCGAGCAGGCCGTCGCGGTGATCGACGCGTACGCGGGCGCGGACGGGCCGCTGGCCCTGGTGGGTTTCAGCATGAGCGGCCAGACGGTGTCCGATCTCGTGGCGCACTACGGAGAGCGGGTGGCGGCGCTGGGGCTGTGCGCGCCCGCCGTGTACACGGCCGAGGCGTGGGACGTGCCCTTCGGGGACGGGAACGGCCAGTTCAGCAGGATCATCCGGCGGCCGGACAGCTGGCGTGAGGCGCCCGCCCTTCAAGTCTTACGGGCGTACGAGGGCCGGGCGGTGCTCGCCGTGCCGGGCACGGACGCGGTGATCCCGTCGGCGGTGACCGAGGCCGTACAGGACGCGCTGGCCGCGCGCGCCCAGTACACGCGGTTCGACCTTCCGGACGCACAGCACCAGCTGGGAATGTGGTTCCGCGATCACGGCGACGACCGGCGGGAGTTCGTGGAGGCGATGCTGACCGGACTCGACGACCACGGCTGGTCGGCCACGCGTGCGTGGGTGGCCAAGCAGCTCGGCAACGGCCGCTCGGTGGCCGACTTGCGCCTGCTGTCCGGCGGTTGGAGCTCCCAGATGCGTCGGCTCACGCTCGACGACAGCACGGACCTGGTGCAGCGGACCTTCGTGAAGCCGTTCTTCCGCCACCACGGGCCCGGGCTGCTGGCCCGCGAGGCGTCGGTCCTGGCGCTGCTCGCCGGGCAGGAAGGCATCCCGGCGCCCGGGTTCGTCGCTGTGGACGCCACGGCCGAACACTGCGACCACCCGACCCTGTTGATGTCCGCGCTGCCGGGCCGCGTCCGCGTGGACGAGGACGACCTCGACCGACGCCTGGACCTGCTCGCGGCCCAGCTCGTCCGCGTCCACGGCGTCGTACCAGCAGAAAGACCGCGCACATACCAGGCGTGGACGTCCCCGGAGCGCGTCCGCACCCCAGACGGTCCCCTGTGGGAGCGGGCCGTGGACGTGATCCGCCGCGACCCGCCGCCGTACGAAGGCTGCTTCCTGCACCGCGACTTCCACCCCGGGAACGTGCTCTTCACAGGAGCCGGACCCAAGCTGCGGATCACCGGAGTCGTGGACTGGGTCGAGACCTCGTGGGGACCCGCCGACCTCGACGTGGCGCACTGCTCGACCGCGCTCGCGCTGCTGCACGGGCCGGCGTACGGGCTGGCCTTCCGGGAGCGGTACGAGGCACACGGCGGCCGCGACCTCGCCGACGACCCCGACCACCTGTACTGGCTGCTGCTCGACGCCCTGCACTACTCCCCCGACGGAGCGAAACTGGCCGGGCCGTGGCGTGAACTGGGACGGGACGATCTGACGCCCGAGGTGCTGGGAGAACGGCTGGAGGCGTACGTGGACGGACTGCTGCGACGATACGGCTGACCGGCCCTGGACCACTCGTCTGACACCGAACCGAGGAGACGTGCGAATGGCCGCCGTGGTGCTCGTTCATGGCCTGTATCACCGTCCCGAACACTTCTCCCTGGTGGCAGAACCCTTGCGGACCGCAGGAACCGAGGTCGTCGTTCCCGAACTCCACAAGGGCTCATTGCCCGCTGACACAGCCGCGGTCCAGGCCGTCATCGACTCGCTACCGGAGCCTCCGGTTGTGCTCGGTCACTCCTACGGAGGGTCAGTGATCACCGGGTTGCGCGGGGCGGGACACCTGGTCTATCTGGCGGCCTTCGTACCGGATGTCGGCGAGAGCGCGGCCGGCCTGGGGGGCGCGTCCCTGCAGTTCCAGGACGCGATCAACCGCGAGCCCGACGGCTCGACCAGCCTGCACCCTGATCGCGCTGCCGAAACCCTCTACGGCGACTGTCCCGAACCTCTCGCCGCCTGGCCGGTTCGCCTGCTGCGTGCGCAAGTCTCAGGCTGTGGGCGAGGCATCCCAGAGCGCCACAGCTGGAAGCATGCTCCCTCCGCCTACGTCGTATGCGCACAGGACCGGGCCATCGACCCCGGCCTGCAGCGGAAGATGGCCTCGCGCTGCACCGACGCACGCGAGTGGCAGACGGGCCACTCCCCGTTCGTAGGGCAGCCCAATCTCATCGTTGAACTCCTACAGGAACTGCTCGCCACCAACACCCTGCGCAGGCGACATGCGTCCCGGATCGCGGACAGCCACAACGGCCCCTCGCCGGTGGAGATCATCGTGAGGTCGGTGACCCACAACCGGTTCGGCGCCGGTGCGGTGAAGTCTCTGTTGACCAGGTCCGGGGCCAGGGTGGCCTTCGGATCCCGGCGCGTGAAGCCCTTCCGTCGCGGGCTCACACCCGCGAGGTCGGCCTCACGCATCAGGCGCTCGACCCGTTTGCGGCCCACCGGGGTGCCCTCGCGTTTCAGCACGGCGTGCACGCGCGGAGAGCCGTAGATGCCGGCGGAGTCGGCGTGGATCTCCTTGATCCGCTCGGTCAGCTCGATGGCGTCCCGCGGCCTGGCGCGCATGAAGCGCCTCACCGAGTGTCAGCGACGGGTGAATCAGGATTCAGCCGCCGCCGACACCGAGCTGATCCGGAAGCACACCAAGGCCGAACTGCTGCGCATGGCTTACGCGGGCGGCCTGGTACGCCACAACTCCCCCGAACAGTGGCGCAAGGACGAGATCGCCTCCGCCGTCGTCGACAACGAGCTCCGCGCCGCCCGGGCCGGAGCCGAGCAGCCTCCCGCCCCGCCCAAGGCTGTCGCCCCGCCGAAGCAGCCGCCGGTACGGCACCACCATGACGAGTGCGAGAAGGAGTTGCACGAGGGCGGCACCTGCACCTGCGACCTCATCGAACAGTACGGACCACCCTCCGAACGGGACGACTACTGAGACGGCTTCCGGCCTCACCCTCCCATCACGCCGGAACCCGGGCCCGTTCTTCAGGCCCGGGGTCTCGTGCTGTCGGGTTCGGGACGGGTGCGGTCGCACGGACCGCGTGGGCCGCTGACAGACGCAGGAAGAGGCGTCACCAGCGACCGTCTCGAACCGGACTCGCCGCCGTGTTCTCCCTGGTACGGAGTCACGGTGTGAAGTATCCAAGAGATGGGCTCCAGAACATCAAAGATCACCATCTGAAGCGTTAAAAGTTGCAGGCTACAAATCCGTTCCTGCCTGCGACTTCGGACGCCAAAGGTTTCCTATCGGGGTCATCTGTTATCCCATGTCTTCCGATAGCTCGGTCTGAGCGGGAGGCGGCCACGCGGCCGCACCGGAATTCGACACCCGCCTCGTACGACCGGTCGGGGAACATGGACTCCGTGACCACCGAACTGACCGTGCTCAAGCGGGACATGACCGTGAGCCAGGACGACACGATACGGATGCTGCTCGAGCAGTCCAAGCGCACCGGCCGTGCCGTCCTCCTCCGGCGTGCCTTCGTCCAGGATGCCGATCCCGGCCTCCGCCTGGTCACGCGGCCCGGCCCGTTCTCCAAGATGCTGCGCAGTAACGAGCGGCTGGACCTGTTCCTCCTGATCCACTGCGTCACCACGCGCGCCGACTGGGGCGTCACTCACCGGTCCGAGACCTGGGGACGCGCCGCGGGGATCTCCTTCGCCACCAACGGCACGGCGAGCGCCGCGGTCTCCCGGCACCTGAAGAAGCTCAAGGAACTGAAGTTGATCAGCACCGAGTCGGACGGCCGGATGACGAAGATCACCAAGTTGCTCGAGGACGGCTCCGGCGACCCGTACACGCTGCCGTCGGGCGACAAGGAAGGCTCCCGCAAGAGCACCTACTTCAAGGTGCCCTTCTCGTACTGGGAGCAGCACTACTACCGGAAGCTGTCGATGCCGGCGAAGACGATGCTGCTCATCCTCATGAGCCAGCGCAGGACATCCTTCGACCTGCACACGGCCAGGGAGTACGCGCTCTGGTACGGGGTCTCCCCGTCCACGGTCGGGCGCGGCATCGAGGAGCTGAAGAAGAAGCGCCTGCTGTACGAGTTCCTTTCCGAGCAGCAGTTGGACGGCTCCTCCATCCTCGGACAGAGCACGCAGATCCGCTGGGCTCTCGCCGCGCCGTTCGACCTGAACGTCACCAAGACGGAGCGCGAGGCGGCAGAGGCCGCCTGGACTCCCGAGGGCGCCGCCCTCACCGCGCTGCGGATAGGCGCCCGTATCCCCGCGCTCTCGGGGGCCACGATTCCGCGATGAGCACCGCCGGGGCGCTACGGCCCCCAGCCCCACGACTCCCGGCCCGGCACACACGGGCCGGGCGCGGCGCAGGCCGCCGCCCCGAAACGGGCGACGGCCCCCTGTTCCAGCAGGGAGCCGCCTGGTGAACAAACCGACAGTCACTCCCCAAGGAGGCACCACCAGCATGTCCAACGAGCCTAAGGGCCCCGACCAGCCGGCGTCGACCCGGCATCACCAGGGCAGCAGCACGCTGCACCCCCTCGGATCCCGGATCCGGGCCCGGCTGGGGCAGATGCTGGACGGCGGTCGCCGCCGTCGCCTGCGCGCCCTCGCCCGTACGACGGGCCACGGCATCCTCCGCGGCTCCGCCGGCGCCCTGGGCGCGAGCGGAACCACGTGGATCATCTGGTGGATCCAGCAGCGCTGACCCAGCGCACCCGCTGATCCCACATCCGCCGACCTGGTGGTCCCGGTCCCAAGGCCGGGGCCACCAGCGGCTCCCTGTGCGGAACTCGACGCACTCGGCATGCCCTGGTAGCAGCAGTCGTCTCCTGGACACACTCACAAGCCGCCCAGACCGGTGGATGGGAGTCTCAGCGATCTTCGACGATGAAGCACGCCCGCTGGTAGAGCTCGTCGAACGTGATGATCTCGACGTCCTGGATCGATGTCCGGTACAGCTCGAAGGAGTTGATCTTCTGCGGGTTCACGTCGCCGTTGTGGGTGAACTCGCGCAGGCTCCCGATCACCACGACCTGCCGGGGCCGGGTGGTGGACAGTTCGACGCCGGTGGGGGTGCCGTCGTCGTCATAGAGGCGGGTGAGGAACTCGTGGGAGATGAGCTGCTGGGCCTTGCTGGCGGTCTTCTGCACCTGCGCCACGCCGCCGCCCAGTTCTTTCGATGCCTGGTAGACACCCGTACGGTAGGGGGTCTTGGCGAGCAGCTCCGTGTCGTGGGTCTTGATCTCGCAGAAGAGCATGCTGCTGATCAGGCCCTTGGAACGCATGATGGCGTCGATGCGTTTCCCGGCTCCGCCGAAGATGTTGGCACCGGTGGTGATGCGTTCCAGTTTGCCGTCGTCGATGGATTCGCAGGCGATGAGGTTGAGCCCGTAGCCGAAGATCCACTGGTTCGCCTCGAAGAAGGCCTGCCAGACCGCCTCCGCCCCGCGCGTCGTTGCCAGGCTCTCCTCCTGCTGGAAGTAGTCCGTATCGGTCAGCAGCCGCTCGAACCTGCGGAGTTGCTCTCTGCGGTTGCTGATCAGCCGGATGTCCTCCTCGGTGAGCCCACCCCCGATCGCGGTCCTGACCGCACCGAGAACCATCGTCCGGTCCTGGCCGGTCAGCAGCTGGGCCAGCTGGTCCTGGTCCCCGGCCACGAGCTGGAGGGAGCCGCCGGGCGTGCTCAGCCCGGCGCAGCCCTGGAGGAAGTTGATGACCTTCCAGAAGTTCTCGTGGACATCCCCGGTGTCGACGAGCGCCTTGACGGGCCGGGTGACCCCGGTATCGGGCACCGTCTGCGGGGCGGGGACCTCGCCGGCCTTCTTCTTGTCCTTCTTCCACAGCTTGATCCTCGGCGTGAAGGTGTTGCCCTTCTTGATGATGGTGACGCTGCACAGCGTGGCCACCTGGGGCCGGTCGTCGAGGACGAAGTCGGTGACCACCCGGTGTGCGCGGGTGTCGTAGAGGTAGTGGAACCCGCTGCTGTCCTGCGAGGCGCGGATCTCCAGGTCGGCGAAGTCCCCGCGGGTGACGTCGAACTCGGTGGTGGAGAAGGGGAGGCGGAAACCGCGAACGACGGGAGTGGCGGGTGCGATGGCCTGGGCCCGCCAGTCCGGCGGGATGTTGGGCAGCGGCCGGGCATCGCCTTCGACCACGAGGCCCTGGACGTCGGTGCGTCCGAGCTGACTGAGCAGGGGCTCCAGCGTCCGCCAGATCACCTCCTTCGTCTCCGAGGCGCAGGTGGGCTGGAGGTCACGCTCCACGGTCAGGACCGCCGCGTAGGTGTCATCCGTCCAATTGTCACCAGGAATGGGGTGGAAGATACCGCCGTCGCGGCGCAGGGTCAGGACAGCTGTGCGCAGCAGGTCGCGTGCTCTCTCCTCACCGGCGCAGTCCAGGAGGCTGTAGGTCTGCCCGAGGACCAGGTCGAGCTTGCCCGTGTCGTCGTCGTTCAGCGGCAGCGGGATCAACGGGCCCGTGGGCGGCAGCCGGACCGGCGTGTAGATCGGGCGGCCGGAGAGGAAGTCGTAGGGGCGCAGGCCCCATCCGTCCGGCGCCAGCAGCCGGTTCAGCTCCACAACCTGCTTCAACGCCGCCTCGACGTCGGCCGCGACCTCGGGATGGACGATTCGTGCCAGGAAGGCGAGCAGCACCTCGTCCGGTCCGTCGGAGAGCTCCAGCCGAGCGTCCTCGAAGATCCAGTCGTCGGGCAGGTCGTCTTCGTTGTTGAACCGGTGCTGCTGGATGTCGGCGCGGACAGTCGGGAGCCGGCTGTTCTCGGACGTAGGCAGGTCCAGGTCGTAGAGGCCCTCCAGGAACGTGACCTCGTCCAGTTTCCCCCACCAAGGGCTCGATATCCCGCGCAGGTAGTTGAAGATGTCGTGCCGCGTCACCGAAGTGATCGATGGCTGCGCGTGTACCGGGGCGGGGCCGCTGGACGTCATGGGTCCAGGATGAAGGGCAAGGCGGCTACGTACCGGCCGATCGAGATTTTCCCATCCCACATGAGACATCAGGCAGAGTGCCGCAGCAGGGCCGCTGGACGACCTCGAGTTCGCGTTGGGCCGCGCATCCGCCTCAGACGGTGCGTAGCCGGGAACAAGCAGTGGGGCCGGGCAGGGTGATCCTTTCCGGCCCCACTGCCGTCGGGTCAGCCGAAGTCGAGTGTCTCCTGTGCGAAGTCGGCCGGGGCCGGGCTGGGCAGGGGCGGCGGTGCGCCGTCCTGGCGGGCGACCTGCCAGCGCTCGGACAGCTCGTCCTTCCATCCCTTGGGCGGGGGCCACGCGACGCCCCAGGCGGCGAGCTGGTCACGCTTCCAGCCGCCGCCGGGCGTCCGGGCAGCTTCAACTTCTTCAGGTGAGGGGAGTTGCGTCATGAAGGGTGAACGCTCTGCGCGCAGAAGTTGTCCCGCGATGGAGTGTTGGAAAACCGACAGGTCGGTTGTCTGGCTCAGAGGGAGCCACCCCTCGGGCATTGGGGAGTTCGCGAGCGAGGGAGCTTCCGCACCGACGGGGGCGTAATACATCTCGGCGGGCTCTTCCCAAACAGTCGACTTCAGAGCGACCTGCTCACCAAAGACCTCCTGTCGTAGTTCCAGCAGACCAGCCTCATTCAGGGCGCGGATGTAGTTCAGGAGCTCAATCGTGCCGACCATGACCCAGGCCACCAACGGCACAGCAGCGCGAAACCGGTCACGCAACCCGAAGGCATCACCTTCCTGGCGCCGCTCTGGATCGTGATGCACCACGTCTCCGTATATCCAGGCCATGGCCAGCCCGTGAGCATCAAGATCGCGGTCCTCGCCTGTGACCGTGTCGGAAACCATGATCCAATACCCGGATTGTTCTGGTGTGGAAGGGTTTACCCGGGTCCGCCATTCAGTGCGCGCAGCCCGTATCCACTCCGCATCTTGTGGCGCTGCTCGACAGATGTAGCCCAAGGCTGACAGCGCCTTCATATGGAAGCAGTCTTCCTGTTCCAGCAGGATCGGCCTGAGTCGCGCGGCGGCGGACTCAACCACTTCCTCGGCTGGAAGCTCATACCGGATCCTGGCTTCGCCGTTGTGGAAGCGTACGTTGATCTTCATGCGTGTCAACTCCACGAGCGCATCCCAATCGGAAGCGAGCGAGTGCTCCTCTACCCGACGGGCCCTCACCACGTATGCCTCCAGCCAACGCTGGTGCTTCTCGTCAAGCGTCTCTACCTGACCGCGTCCCACGCCTCCCCCTCGCGTCAAAATCCCCTCCAGCATGACGCGGCCTTCCCATACACATCCATCCAATTCGCCGGGATGAGCGGCGTATCTGCCCCCGCTCGACTGCCTTTCGGACGTCGAACGGCGCTGAGCCGTCCCTGGATCAGGTGCTCACCTCGGTGATGGCGTCCGCGATCAGGACGGGCAGGTGGTTGATGGCGCGTTCCAGGAGCCGCTCGATCGGGACCGCGTACTTGCTGGTGTCGACGCTGATGAGCGTGCCCCAGACCGCGGGCTGGTAGCGGGAAAGCATGGACAGCGCGTACAGCACCGCCCACCAGGCCATCAGGGGGTGCAGCTCCCGCTTCATCGAGCCCAGGACGGGCAGGAAGTACCGGCTCCCGGCGTAGCTGCGGGTCAGGGTCCGCAAGTGAGCCAGCCGTTCGGCTCCGGTCGCCATTCCGTCGAATCCGGTGCCCACGCCCTCGGGCATGAGCCAGTTCATCCTGAGTTCGCCGCCGCCGTGCTGGTAGCGGGTGTAGTCCGGAGGCGCCTCCGGACCGAGGCTGAGGGCGCGGGTGGTCACGTAGCTCTCATGCTGGGCGACGGCCGGGTACGAGGCCAGGAAGTCGGCCAGCGCCTCGCGGGTGCCGGCGTCGATGACCCGGTCGGGGAGATCGCACACGGGGACGCTCAGCAGGGAGTGCTCGTGCGTGCCGACGCCGACGTCATCCCCGACCGTGTACAGCGGGGTGAACCGGTCCCTGGTGGTGAGGGGGTAGCGGAGGTTCGGCGGCAGCAGATCCCATACGTCTTCCAGGCGCAGCGGGTCCATCTCCCACACGGGTGAGTCGAGGACCTCGCTGACCTTCACGAAACTGCCCTGGGTGCCGGACGGATCGGTGCGGATCTCAATGTCGGGGAAGGGCAGGTGGAACCCCGTGGTCTTGATCCCGTGGGTCTCCAGGCGCCAGTCCTCGCCCTTGAGTGACCAGGCGGCGGCCGTGATGGCGCGTCCGGCCTGGCTGAGGCCGTAGAAGGCCAGGACCGGGCTCGTGGCAGGGCCCACGACGGAAGCGGCGTGGAACAGTTGCTGAGCCTGCTCCAGGGCTGCCGAGTACGTCTTGCGGCGGGAGCCGGTGTCGGCTCTCGCCGGTGGATCGGAGCGGCTGGCCCTTAGCCGCTCCCACGCCTCATCGGCGTCGAGATCGCTGTGCATGACCGGGACGCTACCCGCTGCCGAGTTGACCGCGCGGGTGATTTTTCCTCTCACGTACGCGAGCGCTTTCGCGGTACACCGGCTCATCCCCTGCGTGCTGCTGGCCAACCTGACGACGAACCCGGAGCCCGGCCTTGGAGCACCTTCGCCACAGGAAGCATCTGCAAGTTGAACCCACGCCCTCAACCATCAAACGAGCCGCTACCTGCGGCGCTAGGGTTCAGCCACGGCTGCGGCGCTCGCGCATCCGAAGGCACGGCAGGAGCACGATGTCCATCTCCTTCTCCGTCTCGACCATCACACTGACCGACGGCACCACCATCAGCCCGCCCGCCAGCGGCATGACTGTGTTCATCGGACCGAACAACAGCGGCAAGTCCCTGCTACTCCGGGAGCTTTCTCCCCGAATCACCACGCCGACCACTGGCGACTGGAAGTGGGTGTCCGCGGTCGACTCGACCAGTGTTGGCAGCGGTGCAGAGTTTCTAAGCTGGGTCGCGGAGCGGGGCCACAGGACCTACCTCCCGAATGCGCAGCACGCGCGACCAACGTTGCGGGGAGGTCCGCGGGCGGACAGCGCAGTACAAGCGGACAGCGCCGCAATCTGGTGGGAGATGGGACAGTTCCAGGATCTCCGCAGCATGCTCGTGACGGAGCAGTGGACTCACGAGCGCCTTAGCGTGCTCGCGACAGCAACCAACTGGGACCATGCTGAGCCTGCCGGGACCCCCGTGCAGTACCTGTACGAGGACCCGGAGCTTAAGAAGGAGTTGTCCCAGTACACGGTGGAGGCCTTCGGGGAGCCACTCGCTGTGGACTGGACCAGCCCGACGATCGTGTTGCGTGTCGGAAGCACCGGCATGGACGACGGCACTCCGCCTACGCCCGACCTCGTCCGGGCGTACCGCGGGCTGCCGACGCTCACGGAACAGGGAGACGGCTTCAAGGCGTTTGTGCAGATCCTGCTGCATACGGTGCTCCGGCCTGCACCGGTCATCCTGATCGACGAACCGGAAGCGTTCCTTCACCCGCCTCAAGCTCGCCTTCTTGGGCGGAAGCTGGCGCAGATGTCGGGGCAGACTCAAGTCTTCGTCGCGACGCACAGCGCCGATTTCCTGGCCGGCGTGCTGGACGCTCAGGACGCTCGCCCGCTTGCTCTGGTCCGGCTCGACCGGTCCTCCGGCAATCCGCGCGCGTGCCAGCTGGAACCTGACGCCGTCTCCGATCTGCTGTGCACACCGCTGCTGCGCTACTCCAACATGCTGTCCGGCCTCTTCTATGACCGGGTCGTGCTCTGCGAGGCCGAGGGCGACTGCCAGTTCTACGCCGCGACCTTCGATGTCACCCGCGACACTTCAGCACCCCACGAGAACACGATCTTTCTCCACACCAGCGGCAAGGACCGTCTCGCCGATACGGCCCGAAGGCTCCGCACCTTCGGGATCCCTACAGCCGTCATCGCCGACTTCGATCTCCTCAACGACTACACGACCGTCCGCAACGCCATGACCGCGCTGGGCGGCACAGTTCGCGACATGAGCGCCGACATCAAAACACTCAACGACCACGCCAACGCCGAACGCAACGTCCCCACCGTGGCCAGCTTCCGTAAGCAGATGGAACAGGTACTGACCGGCCGCGGGAACAGACAGCTCACCGACTCGATGATCGAGACGATGGGCGATCTCCTCAAAGGCTCGTCCGGCTGGGGTGCCCTGAAGAAGAGCGGGCTCAAGGCGCTCAACGGCGACGTGTACGCCGCCGCCGAGCGCCTGCTGAAAAACACCGCGGCGCACGGACTCTTCGTCGTCCCCTGCGGCGAACTTGAACAGTGGGTACGCAACATTCCGTCGAAGAACAAGGCCCGATGGCTCGACGGAGTCTTCAACGGGACAGACCGCTGGTACCAGAACCCAACCAACGAACTGCAGGACTTCTGCCAGCAGATCCGCTCCTACCTCAACCCCCAGCACACCGCCGACCAGCCGTAGTCCCAGACTGACCGCTGACAGACCGGCGGCCACCGATCGGCCACCGCGCGCTGTTCCTCACCTCAGCGGCCGCGTCATCCGGGCGGCCACCAACTCGTCTTCGAGCTCTGCGATCCGGTCGAGGTCGGAGTCGGGGTCCGCCTGCGCGGCAGCAAGGATGTCGAGTTGGCTGGCAGTGTCGTTCACAGGGCAGTCCTCCAGCGGGGCGCGTCGCAGTCGGGCCGATCCGGGCTGGCGAAGTGGAACGGCACACCGAGCTGCTCGGCCAGGGCACGACCAACAGTCCGGGCTTCCTGCGCTTCGGGCCATGGCGGGACCGTGCCGTTGAACAGCCGCAGGTCACCGCCGTGCCGGATGATGGCGACCCGGTGCTCGGCAGCCGGGTGATCGGTGAGCGCCAACAGGTCCACGCACCAGCCATCGGTGTCACCGTCCCACAGCGCCTCGATGGCCACCGTCTGGCCGGGCAAGGTCTTGACCTTCTCCATGAGCGTCACCGGATTCAGCGGCGGGGTCGGATATCGCTCGAACCGTCGGCCCAGCTCCTGGTAGCGCTCTGCCACCATATCGAGCGTTTCATACAGGTACGGCCTGGATTCGTCCGGGAAGGCCTCGCGTACGCGGGCGACTGCCGCAAGCCGGTGGTCCTCGTGGATCAGACCGTCCACAGCGGAGCGCTCGGCGGCCGACAGCATGGCCCACATCGGGGAGTCCATGACCGTATTCAAGCCGTCCCGTCTACGCGCCCCCGACTCGGGTCGTCATAGCCGAGACTGGGGAAGAGGCATTGTTGGGACCTTGCGCTATTCCTTGGAGTCGGTGCTCTCGCAGGCTGCGAGGCAGTCCGCCCCGTCGTCCTGCACGAACCGGGCCCAGCGGTGGGCGGTGCTGGCGGCGAGGCCGAACAGGCCGCTGACCACGATCGGCGGGAACGTCACACCTCACGTGCCACAGGCTCAGCTTGGTGCTTCAGCGCCGCCACCGTGGCGTACTCGTTCCAGGGTCTGTTCGTGCAAAGCGGCGAGGCTCTGTGGTGGAGCCGGGAGGGGGCTGCCGGTGAGGGTGTACCACTCGTCTGCGTCCGTGTACTGGACGGCGAGGTGGGCGCGTCCGTCGGCAAGGAGCCGGGTGGCGATGGTGAGGTCGCCGGTGATGACGCCGACCTCGTCCGTCATCGCGCCACCGGGACCGGCCTTCACCTCGCTGACGATCTGCTCCGGCTGCGGGGGATGTGCGTTCATCAGGAGCAGGTACCCAGCATGTCGGTGATCGTGACCTTCTCATTCCCGGTCACCGACAGCTCGTAGACGGACTTCACCGACACCCAGGCGCGGGCGTAGGTGCACCAGTACGTTTTCGACGGCGGCTGCCACTCGTCCGGGCCCTGGTCGCCCTTAGGGCCTCCGGTGCAGCGCAAAGGTTGCGAAGCCAACTCGTCTGCACCGGAGGCTCTGTTGTCGCAGTTCTACGCCGTGTCGCCGGTTGTCTCACGTTGTAGTCGAGCAGGCCAGGGCGATGAACCAAGCGATGAAGAGGATCGCCGCAGCTGTGGTCGTACAGATTGCCCATCTCAAGTGCCGGAGTTTGCGCACATTGAGGCGTGCCAGGAGGCGGGCGTGCTGCCAGGCGTCACGTGATGGGGTACGGGGCGGGGTGGCGGCGGTGTCGAGATCGTTCGCCGCCAGCCAGGGGTAGGAGAAGCGGCTTTGGGTGAATGCGTCCAGTCGGGGCAAAATGGCGGCTGCCAGTTCGGTGAGGGCCGCGGCAAGGGCCGTAAGGCTCGCAGCCAGGAGGAATGCAGGCAGCGGTGTACCGAAAGCGCTGCGGTCCCAGGTGTGGTGGATCATGTCGGCCTGGCTGAGAAGTCCGACTACGACGGTGCTGGCCATGGCGGCCACCAAGGTGGACTTGGTGTCGATGGCGACGGCCCAGCGTCCGATGTCTTCGATCGCCCGCAGAGCCTGTGCGAGTTCGTGATCGTGCGTTGCTGGGGCGGGAGGCGCTGTGGCGTGGGGCTCGCGCTTGTCGGGGGTCACGGTGCGTCCTTCTGGTGCGGCACGCCGTCGAGGAGGCCCAGTTCCTCGATCAGCGCGCGGCCTGGTTGTCCTCCTGCCCGGGCCAGTCCGAGGGCGGTGTATTTGCGGACCTGTTGGCGTTCGAAGCCGGTCATGCCCTCGAAGAGGGTCAGCAGGTGCCGCTCGTCGGGGCCCGGGCCGGCGGTCGGCGCGGGTGTGATCTTTTGGACCGCTTCGATGATCCGGGGCACGTCGTCGGGGCGGTGCATGAGCCAGAACGCGAGCAGCGCGGTCGGCCCCTGTTCGACGAGGTCTCGGTAGAACGTCAGGCGGGCGTGCTGGACCTGGTGATTTTGCTCTGTGACCGCGACTTCCCACTGGGCGTCGTGCAGTTGGGCCCTGCGCTCTTCGGGAACGGCGTCTTCGATGAGGAGGAGGGTGCCGTGGCCGTAGGTGATGCCGATGTCCTGCAAGTGCACAGGGGTGCTCATGGACGCGGTGAGTTTCTCCTCGAGCGTCTCGCGGTCGGCAGTGTGGGCGTTGGTCAGGGTGGCGTGTACCAGGGTTTCGATCTCGCGGCGTACGAGCGGAACGCAGTCGAAGAGGTGTCTGGCGGCTACGAGATGGGGGTTGTCGGCCCACCAGGACACGGTGATCTGGGCCTGCCATAACCGGCGGGCGGCACCGTCCCATACCGGGAGGGTGAAGGACTCCCCCTGTTTGGTCAGACGTACCCAGTACGCCTCCTCGGCCTGTACAAGCTGCGCGAGGGAAGCCGAGTGGCGCGTGGGCTGTGGTTGTGCCGGCGAGTCGTCGGTGACGGCGACCAGAGCGCGGTCTCGGTGGCGTCCCAGTTTGTGAGCGAGGTAGGCGAGTGTCCGGGGTCCGGTCACCGGTTCGATCAGCGGGGTGGTCATGCGGGTCCTCCACAGGCCAGTGCGGGTTCTTCGAAGGCGCGCAGTGCGGGGCGGAGCGTTTCCAGGTCCTCGGCGTGGGGTTGTTCGTGTGCCAGGCGGGTCAGGTCGTAGGCCAGCCGTTCGGTGTCCAGGTGCCGGAGATTGGTGAAGATCGTCTCAATCAGGTCGCGGACCAGGGTGTGCTGTGGGTGACCGCGGACGGCGAACAGCCAGCCGGTGATCCAGTCCAGGACTCGTCCGTAGCCGGCCGGGTGTGCGCTCAGCGCAGCGAGTGCGGTGGCTGCGGCGTGTGCGGCCTCGGGATCGCTGAGCACGGTTGCCGTCTGCTCCGGCAATCCCGTACCGGCGTGGGCGGGGCGCTGGTAGGTGACGGTCAGCAGCCCGGATACGAGGTCGGCTGCGGTGCCGCAGCGCTGGTCGTCGCTCAGGTCCCAGGCCGCCAGTTGATGCAGTAGAGCGGCCGGTCCCGACGTGGCGCCCGCGCGGTGCAGGGCGAGGAGCCCGTTGACGGCGGCCTGCGCCACCTCCCGTTCTTCGGCACGGGCCAGTTCCATCAGGCGGCGCAGGGCCGTCTGCGGGTAGGCGAGTCCGTAGGCGGTGCCGTAGGCGAGAGCTGCGGTGCGGCGTAGTTCTTTGCCCGCGTCGGCACGGCTGAAGCTGCCCAGTAGACGGCGGACCTGAGTGGCGATGGCGGGGTCGTGTGCGGCGGCGGCGCCCAGGGCTCGGGCGGCCAGTTCCTGGCGCGGCCGGTCCTGGCGTGCCCATCGTCGTAGTGGCGCGAGTGCTTGGTGGCCGGTGGTGGCCGCGGTGAGGAAGCCGGCTGCGGCGCCCGCCAGGTCCTGCAGGTCCCCACGCAGAGGGGTCGCGGCAAGCCAGTTCAGCAGCGGGTCTCGGAGGGTCGGGTACTCCCGCCAGGCATGGTCCAGGGCCGGCTGGGCCCAGCCGGGGCGAAGGAAGCGGACACGCTCCAGGTTGTAGCGGGGGAAGCTGCCGCTGGAGGCGGCCGGCTCAGGGGCGGCTCGGATCGCGTCCAGTTCCTTGCTGCTGCCCGGTGGTGGCCAAGCGGACCCGGCCGGGGCCTCGGAGCCAGATGCCAGGACGGCCTCCAGAGCGGTGGCGCGATCGGCTATGACGCCGCGGTCCTGTCCCTCGAACACTGCGGTGGCGAGCATCCAGGCCCAGGTGCGCACGTTGGGGTGGGAGGTGAACCAGTCGGCGATGCCTGCGTGGTCGCGATCCCGCACCGCGTCGAGCACGTCGGTCTTGGCGTAGCGGCCGAGGGCGGCGCCGGCCAGGTCACGGGCCACGGCGGCCGCCTGGCCGGGGCCCGGCACCAGGCGCAGCGCGTCCAGGACGTCGTCGTCGAGGAGGCCGGGGTGGTTGTCGGCCCAGCCGGGTCCGAGGTGGTGTGCCAGGTGGTTGCGGGCCACGGTTACGGGATCGGGGGCGGTGCAGGAGATCAGGTAGGGGCGCCAGATTCCCGTGATGGCCCGCATGGGTGCAGAGGGCGGCTGGGTCAGCACGACGGCCAGGTAGGCGCCGGTGGCGCGCAGTGCGTTGAGCAGCACCTGAAGGCGTGCCGGGGTGATGGCGAGCTGGTCGGCATCGTCCAGGTCCAGCAGGTAGCAGGTGCCCGGGCGGAGCTCGTCGGTCAGGTCCTCGAGGGACTGTTCGGCGTCCAGGGCCTTCACCTCGCCGGCGTCCTCCGCGTACTGCTCCAGCAGGTGCAGGGCGAACGCGCGTTTGCCTACGCCGTCGGGTCCGGTGAGCAGGACGAGATGGCGGCGGACCGTCTGGGCCGCAGCGCGGTATTCGGACGGTTCGACGAACGTGGTGGTGACGAAGTCCCGTTCGGCACGCCGTACGGTGCCGGCGCGCACCGGCAGCTCCAGTGCGGCCGAGCCGGGCAGTTGTGCGGTGACGCCGTCATGGACGGTGGAGTTGATCAGCAGGTTTCCGACGATGCTGAGGAAAGGCGCGACAGGGATGGACGGCGCCTGCTGTTCCTCTGCGTCGAACTCGTCCTCGGGGTCCTCGCCTGCAGAAATTTCCGGTAAGGCATCGCGAGCGGCGCCGGTGGCGGGCGTACCAGCGTCGGCGGGACCGTCGTCGTCAGGGAGGTCGGGGTTAGGCATCTCGACCGCCTCGGACCTGCTTGTCACCGGCGGCGTTGTCGCCTTTGCGCCCGTGTACGTGCTCGGTGGTGGCGTTGTAGTTCATTCCGCCGTGGACGGTGCCGCCCATCATCTGGTTTCCGCTCTGCGACCCGATGTGGAATACCGGAGCGAGGGGTTCGGGCCGAGCGGGAGCAGCCGGATCTGGGGCGGGCGCGGGGGGCGCCGTCGCAGCGCTGCCGTCCGGCCTGGAGCCGAAGGCGGGGGGCAGGTCATTGGCGGGGGTATAGATCCATCCTGTCAGCGGCATCCCTTTGACCGAGTCGTGCACCTGGCGGAAGCTCTCGGCGTCGAGGTCCGTGTAGCCGTCCATCACGGCTGTCTGGAACACGGAGTCCGATACGGCGAGTGCCACGTGGGAGCGTGTGGCGGCCAGCGCCTGGCGCAGGATGTCGGCCTCCAGAAGTCGGCACAGCCGGCTTTTGGCTGTCGCCGCCCCGTCTTCGTGGACGGGCCCGGCATGGACGGCCGCACGCATCCGCAGCGCCGGTCCACCGGACAGCTTGATGCGGCGCAGTTGGTGGTTCAGGGCTTGGGCGGCGTCGATGAGGAGGTGGGTGCGCTCGTCGGTCAAGACGATGAGGAAGCCGTCCCCGGTGTCCTCGGCATCGGCCACATCACGGTCCCAGTCCAGTCCCCTCGTGCGCAGCGCATCGGACAGAGCGGTGCGGACAGTCGCGCGGATCGCCGGGAGCGTGGGTCCTTGATTGGCCGTGTACTTCTCCACGTCCACGGCGAGCAAAGCCCGGGAAGGCGGCATGTCAGGCATGAAAGTCCCCTCGTTCGCTGATGCGCTGATCGGCGCAGCGAGGGAAATCCTGCCGCTCCCACGAACGGGGCGCAGCGGATTCTTACCCTGTCCGTCTTCAGTGGCGGGCCGCCCGTCCTTCGGCGACCGCCCGCAGAGCTTCCAGGTCCGGCAGGACGAAGTGGTGGGCAGCGTCGGTTGTGACGACCTCCAGCGCCCGCAGCCGGCTCATCGCCTTGACCGTCATGTCGCGGCCGGCCGCGACCGTGGCGGCCAGTTCCGGCAGGGTCAGCCTGATGCCGATCCGTACCCCGCCATCGGTCATCGGCTCCCCCACCTGGTCGGAGAGGAACAACAACCGCCCCGCGATGCGTTCGGTCACGCTGCGGGCACGGTACTCAAGGCGCTGACGGTCCGCCTGACGCAACCGGTGCACCATCACCATGAGCATGGCCCTGCACGCCCGCGGGCTCCGGTCCAAGAATATTTCGAACCGTTCGGGCGACAACGCCCATGTCTCGACCGGCCCGACCGCGATCACACTCGCCGAGTGCTCTCCGCCGTCCAAAGCCGCCATCTCACCCAAGACCTCGCCCGGCTCCCGATAGGCGAGCACGACCTCGGCCCCTTCGTCGGTGGACGTCACCACTTTGACGCGGCCTCCCACCAGCAGCATCACCCGGCGCGCGTTCTCCCCCTCACGTAACAGCACCTCACCGTCACCGAACCGGCGCACCTGCCCCAGCTCGCGCCACTGGGCCCGCTCATCCGCCGTCAAAAGACGACCCTGGCTGCCCTCATCCACCACCACAATGTCCACCCCGCTCCGTCGATGCTCGCCTGTGCGGACAGGATCCGAGCGCGGTGTCCCCCGGCCGCCACCGGTTGTGCACGTAGTCGGCGGCCAAGGCGCCGGCCAGGAGCTGCAGTTCATCCGTCACACCGGTCAGCGTACGAAGCCAGGGAGCAGGCTGGGCTGCCAACCCTCATCTCCGATGATGTCCGCCAGCAGCCGCTCGCACCGTGCGCATTCGGCCGCCCGCGAGGCGGCTAGGAGAGCCGCAGCCGTGCGGACGGTTGCCTGGAGCGAGTCGTGCACGGCCACGTCCGGGCGGGCGGGCGGGCGGGCCGAAGTTGCTCCAGGATGTCCAGGCGGCGCGAGTATTCAGGATGGGCACCGACCGCGAGGCCGGGTGCCGCGAGCAGCGTGCGCTCCCAGTTCGTACAGGGCGATGGGCTGGACGGCTTCAGCGCGGAACCAGAAGAGGATCACGTCGGCGATGCGGAGATGCTCGTACTCCCAAGCGGTCTGCTCTCGTGCCGCTTCCACCTGGCCGGCCGGGAAATCATCGCGTCGCGGGTTGAGGACGACGGCTGGAGAGCCGATCGCGTCCGTCGAGGAGGATCAGCAGCCGCGGGCCGATGACGGCCGGGTCGGCCTCGATGCCAAGTCCGTCGGCGACGCGCACTCGGCGCCGGCCTTCCCAGCCGAACTCGATCAGAGCGTCGTGGATGTCTGCGCAGTAGGTGACGCCGGGGGTATGCCGCAATTCCAGGAGCGTCTTGCGGGTGATAGACCTCCTCGGTGGCCCGGCCGAGTTCGTCCAACTGCGCGGCCGGCACCGCGATCTGTTACCTCGCCTCCCCGGCCTGCGCGGCGATTGCCCGCTCCCGCTCCTGAAGGCGTGCCAGCACCGTCGCCTCGCTGCGGCCGCTCCACCCGACCAGACAACCGTGTGACCAGCCGAATGTCACAACTGCGTTAGAAACCAGCACTGTTGTGGTGCACGAGGTGCACGAAGGTGGGCTGGACGCCCGTAGAGAAAGGGAAAGGTGCGGCATGGAGCCTGTGATCGCCACAGCGGTAGTGACCGTGGCCATCAGTGTCGTCAACGGCATAGTGAAGATGGCTCAGCGGCGACTGAACGCCTCTGTGGAGATAGCGCGGATCACCGAGGAGGGACAGACCGACCGGGTCCGCTGCCTCACCGGGCAGAGCGCCGTGCAAGCTCTCCACCCCGGCCCTGTGAAGCCGGACCCAGCCGGCCGGAGCGGGGGTGACGGCCGTGGAGGATGTCGTCAGCACTGACATTCCGATTGCCGGTCCCCTGGAGACAACCGCTGCCCCCCTGCCAGGGATCCAGCTCGCCGGGGCACTGCACGAGGAGCAGTATCCCGCGCTGGTCCGCTTCCTGCTCCTGCACGGAGCGTCCTGGACAGAGGCGCAGGATGCCGCGCAGGACGCCTTCACCCAGATGTGCGGCCCGGACGTATCCATCAGCTATCCGCGGGCCTGGCTGCGCAAGGTGGCCTGGCGGTCCTGGGTGAAACAGCAGGTGAGACTCGAAGAGAGCTGTGAGGACCTGCCCGAGCCGCAGCTGAGCCTGCGCTGGCAGACACCGGCCCATGCCGCCGAGTTCGGAGAGGAAGAACGCCAGGTGATCTCTTTACTGCTCCAGCTCTCAGCCAAGCAGCGCGCCGCCATGGCCTGGCATCTGGATGGCTTCACCACCGAAGAGAGCGCACACGCGATGGGTACGACCCAGGCAGCCGTTCGTCAAAACCTGGCCCGTGCAAGAGCCGCTCTGAAGCAAGGCCTGGGCCTTGAAGGCCAATACGGCAATGAGAGGAGGCAGACGTGATGGGCAGCGATCCCCGCGAAGCCGAAGCGAACAGCCGCCGCGACGAAACCCTCGACACCCTGCTGGCAACGATCCATGGCCGGCTGGGCATCGCCATCACCGACCGCATCAGCGCACAAGGTGGGCCGCCCGACCTGCGCACTCCGGATCTTGCGCTGGACCGTCTCCTGGCAGCAGCCCACCGATCCACGGGAGCCGCGGTCAGCCACCGCCTGTCCCGTGACGCCAGCGCCGCCCTGGCGCAGCGGAGTTCCGCACTCCAGGCCCGCCTGGCCGCACGAGGACAGCTGTCTCGCCGGCCGGCCTCGATCCGGGTGAAACACCGTGGACAGGCTCTGCGCCTGGCGCACGCCTACTGGCCCGTCGACTTGACCCGGGCCATGCGGACGGCCGTCCGAATCCTCCAGGATCTGCATGATCTTCTGTGCGACAGCACACAGTCCCTGGACCGCGCCGACACTGCGCTGGACCAGCTCCGAGAGCACGTCGAACTCATGTCTCGGCTGCCCCAAGCGCACCGGAACTCCGTCACCCCCACCGGGCTGGACTACCTCGACGCAGTCCAGTCCGTGCTCGCATACCCGGCCGAACGGCTTGTCAGCGAACTCCATGACATCCGCGACATTCTCGATGAGGAGCTCGCCCCCACGATCGCCACCCTCGAAGCGGCCGGACACACCTACCTGTTCGGCGCCGAAGCGATTGCCCAGGACCTCATCGATGACCTGGCGCACGGCTTCGAGGCCGCCGACGCTTTGGCCAAGGCCGTCGCAGAAGTCGAACGAGCCAGCAACGACTTCATCGGAGCAGACCTCACCAACGCCAAACTGGACGGCGTGCTCCTGGAGGGCATCCTGTGGGACCGCACGACGCTGTGGCCAGCGCAGTGGGAAACCCGCGTGCGCCGGTCCTCTCTGCCGTGTGATGAAGAGGAAGGAATCCTCATCGTCGCCGCCGAAGGTTCCAACTCCGTGGTCCACGCCGACGTGTAAGCCACCTCCCCGCCCGGTGGCCGTCTGCTCCCAGGAGGTCGATGGCCACACCCGTTGACATTCCAGTTCCATACCGGGGAGCCGTAGCCGGACAGCCTCGCATCGGCGACCTCAAACGGAACGGTCTGCTCCTCCAGCCCGAGCGGCTGGCGGCGCGCTTCGCGCAGCGGGACGACCCGCTCGTGGGTCAGCATCGAGGCGCTGCCGCCCCGCCCGGTACGACGACCTGGAGACGCAGCCCGCCACCTTCGCCAGGACGCGGGAATCGGCAAGGGGACTGCGTCCGGGATGGGACTGAGCGCCTCAGTTGGAACGGCGGACGTGAGCGGGCAGGTCATGGCATTTCTGTAACACCACAGTGTGGAGCCACCCCAGTGGGTTGCCAAGATGCTCGGTCATCGTGGGCCATCTTGGAGTTTCACACCTCACGCCGACGGCGCGCCGGGCCGTTGCGGGCCGGGCGCGCCGTCATCTCAGGTGCGGGGGTGCCTCTATGTCTTTCGTCAAGGCGCGCCTGTCGGGTTTGGTGGTGGTTCAGGGTTGCTGGGGTTATGCGGCGGGCTCGACGTCTTTCGGCGTGCGGGATTCGTAGAAGGTGCCGTCGCGGAGCATGGCGAACAGGACGCTGATGCGTTGGCGGGCGAGGCGGAGGAGGGCCTGGGTGTGGGTTTTGCCGCGGGCTCGCTGGCGGTCGTAGTAGGTGCGGGAGGCCGGATCGGCGTTCATGCAGGCGAAGGCGGAGAGGAACATGGCGCGTTTGAGCTGGCGGTTGCCGCCTCGGGGTGCGTGTTCGCCGTGGACCGAGGTCCCCGACGACTTCGTGGTCGGGGCGAGTCCGGCGTAGGAGGCCAGGTGGGCGGCGGTGGGGAAGCTGGTGCCGTCGCCGACGGTGGTCAGCAGGACAGCGGCGGTCCTGACGCCGACGCCGGGCATCGAGGTCAGGACCTGGGAAAGAGGGTGGGCCTCCAGCAGGGCGTTGATCTGGGCTTCCATCGCCCTGCGCTGGGTGTGCACGGCGGTCAGGGAAGCGGCCAGGGAGGGGACGACGATGTCCAGGGTGGCGGTGCCCGGGACGACGACGGTCTGCTCGCCGAGCGCGTCGAAGACCTCGTCGATCAGCCGCTGGGCCATGCGCGGGGCCTTCGGGCGGATCAGTTCCACGAGTCTGCGGCGGCCGGCCTTGCGCAGGGCGGCCGGGGAGCCGTAGCGCTCCAGGAGCCAGGTGACGGCCTGGTGGTCCAGACGCGGTCCCAGGACGCGTTCCAGGGAGGGGTGGAACTGGGTGAGCAGGCCGCGTATGCGGTTGCTGGTGCGGGTGGCTTCGGCGGCGAGGTCCTGGTCGAAGCCGGTCAGCACGGTCAGCTCGGCGGTGATCTCGTCGGTCAGTTCCAGGGAGCGCAGGGTGTGCGGCATCGTCCGCGCGGCGTCCGCGATGACGGCCGCGTCCTTGGCGTCGGTCTTGGCCTCGCCGGGGTAGAGGTCGGCGATCCGGCGCATGGCCAGGCCGGGCAGGTAGGCCACTTGGCAGCCGGCGTCGCGGGCGACGGTCAACGGCAGGGCGCCGATGGAGGCGGGCTGGTCCACGATGACCAGGACGGTGCCGAACTTGGCGGTCAGCTTGTCGAAGACGGCCCGCAGTTTCGGTTCGCTGTTGGGCAGCGGCTTGTCGAAGACCTTCTTCCCGGGCGGGGTGAGGCCGTGGCCGTGGTGGGTCGTCTTGCCGACGTCCAGGCCGAGGAACACGCCCACGTCTTCGATCTCGAACATCGTGCCCTTTCATGGGTGTTGACGGTGCCGGCCTCGGCTCGGGTGTCGTGCTCGCGCATCCACGTTATGCAGACCTGCCGCCCGCGAACTGTCCGGCATTGCGCCGGACCGGACGGTGGCCGGACCTCTGATCAGCGTCTCCGACGAACACCCCCGGGCCCGGTGACACCACCCCCCAGGTCATGCCTTCGACAGGGGGACACAGTCATGCCGAGCCCGGAGGCCAGCGGCCCCATTGCGGAACCGCGGAAAACATAACGGGGGCTGGCGGCATGGTCAGCCGACCGTTCCCGATGGGTGGTGGTGTCAGTGGCGGGCGTCGCCGTGGCGGTGGTCGCGGTCGCGGCCCCAGGACTCGTCGTCGATGAAGCGGCCGTGGTCGTTGCGCAGGGTGGCGGTGTCACGGTCGTTGTTCCACACGTAGTTGCGGCGGTCCTGGTAGAGGTCGGTGTCGGTGTCGCGGCCCTCACCGGTGTGGATACGGACCGTGGCACGGCCCTCCAGGCGGTAGTGGTCGAACGTGTAGGTGTGACCGGAGGCGTCCTCGAGCGTCCAGCCGTCGAGGTTGACCGTGTGCCGGGTGGTGTTGGTGCCGTCCACCCACTCCTTGTTCAGCGACCTGTTCGAGCGGTCGTCACGTCCCGGGGAGTCGTACTGGACCGCCGAGATCTCCACCTTCGGACGCTGCGGGCGGACGTGGTCGGCAGCGGACGCCGGCAGCGCCGCCACCGAGACCAGAGCGCCGGCCGCGAGCACACCGGCGGCCAGACGACGGGCGGTGACAGAAGCAGAAGCGGACAAGAAGTCCCCCAGAAAGTACAGGCACCCCTCCCCCGCAAGCGGCCTTCCGGCCGCCGTGGGAGACGGTGCGGTGTGCGGGTGGCGGCCGAACTGGCCGCACACCCACACCCTGGATGGCGTCCCGCTTGATGGTGTAGGCGATCAAGGTGTGGGGGTGCGCGGGCGTATGCCCGGGGCGTGCATCCAGTGATGGCCTCTGCGACCTGCTCATAAGGCAGGCCACCGTGCAACTCTCCCTGGTGAACTGCCCGTTCAACCGTGGAGGTGCCCGATGGCCTTGTCCCAGTCTGACCTACAACGCCTGCTGGAGTCACTACGTACGGCGGACGGGCTGGAGCTCGTGCGGCATATCGCGGAGCGGATGCTGCAGGAGTTGATCGAGGCCGAGCTCAGCGGCCGGATCGGCGCCCAGTGGAACGAGCACACCGAGGACCGCACCAACTTCCGCAACGGTCACCGCGACAAGACCCTGACCAGCCAGGCCGGCGACCTGGACCTGGCCATCCCCAAGCTCCGCAGCGGGACCTTCTTCCCCAGCCTGCTGGAACGTCGGCGCCGCATCGACCAGGCCCTCTACGCGGTCATCATGGAGGCATACGTCCACGGCGTCTCCACCCGCGCCGTCGACGACCTGGTCAAGGCGCTCGGCGCGGACAGCGGCATCTCCAAGAGCGAAGTCTCACGCATCTGCGGCGACCTGGACGAAGAGCTCGGCATCTTCCGTGACCGGCCGCTGGATCACACCCGCTTCCCCTACATCTATCTCGACGCGACGTACTGCAAGGTGCGCGTGAACCACCGGATCGTCTCCCAGGCCGTCATCATCGCCACGGGCATCACCGAGGACGGCGGCCGTGAAGTCCTGGGCGTCACGGTCGGAGACACCGAGAGCGAGGTGTCCTGGAGCGAATTCCTGCGCTCGCTGCGGGCACGTGGTCTGAACGGGGTCCGCCTGGTCATCTCCGACAGTCACAGCGGCCTGGTCGCCGCGATCCGCAAGGTCATGCTCGGCGCCACCTGGCAGCGTTGTCGTGTCCATTTCCTGCGAAACGTGTTCTCGGTGATCCCCAAGGGGTCCGGTGAGATGGTTGCGGCGACCATCCGCACGATCTTCATCCAGCCGAACGCCGATGCCGTCTACCACCAGCTCGATCAGGTCGCCGACATGCTCGGCCAGCAGTTTCCCAAGGTCAAACAGATGCTTCTCGACGCCAAGGAGGACCTCACCGCCTTCGCGGGCTTCCCCGCCGCCCACTGGAAAAAGATCCAGTCATCGAATCCACTGGAGCGAATCAACCGCGAGATCAAGCGCCGCACCGACGTCGTCCAGGTCTTCCCCAACCCCGCCGCCCTCAAGCGGCTGGTCACCGCGGTGCTCAGCGAGATGCATGACGAGTGGATCGCGTTTCCCCGCCGCTACCTCTCCGAAGGCAGCATGGCCGCCGTCTACGCCGGCGAAAGCGCCGGGAACACCACCCACGAGCTCCCCAACACCCCGAACACCAGCTCCGGTTGATCGCCTACACCATCAAGCGGGACGCCATCACACCCTGCCCACCCCGTGCAGAACTTGAGTAGAAAACATGGACTGTGTTACCAGTTGCCCATATTCCTGTGACTCTCACCTGCCTCAACCATGTATGCCGCTGATGACCGAGGTTGACGACCCGGCACAATCCCGCACCCGTGCAGGAGTTGACCCCCGCCCCCGCAGCCGCCACACCACGCCACCGGGCACCGTGCAAGCCGTCACCCGAAAGTGAGTAACAGCCCCCGCCTTCACGGCAGCCGCGGGCCGGAAGCGGCACCCCGGAACCTGAACCGGTGTGCCCATCACCTGGACCGGGCACTGGCTGCGCATCGGCCTGGCTTCCGTCGCCCGCCTCAACGGCCGCGACGGAAGCGCCATCGCCGACCGGGGCGGCTGGGCCCGCCACTCCCGCTCCACGCTCGGCTACATGCAGCGCGACGACGGACGGGACGACAGCGCCTCCGCCGCGCCGGGCCAGGACCGCGCTGACCGCTGGTTGGTCCCGTTAGGGCTAACGGGACCAACCAGCCGTGAACTGCAGCTTCGTCAGGGACGCCGCGCGACGGCCGGAGCACCGTCGAAGCTCCCAACGCCGCCCCGGACTTTCACCGCCAGGCGTGAAGGCGCCCGCCTCGCTCCCGCACCACCAGTCCCGCTGACATCAGCGGTCCCAGGCACCAGGGAGGTCCGCCGCACGGTCTGCCGGGACCGGGTCGGTGGCTGCATGCGGAGCACGCTCCGGGCAGCCTCCAGGTCGGCCGGAGGCAACGCGGAGAACAATTGCGACCCGGACGCACAGACGGCGCAGGCGTTGGACATCGCCGGGTACGCCCGGGACACGTGGCTTTCCGACCTTGCCCCAGTGGGGGTGATGCGCCGGACCTCCTGTCCGTCGGGGGTGCGCGCAGGATCTGAGCGGAAGTACACCGGGGTGCCGTCCGCAAGAACGACCTCGGAGACACTGCGCCGGGCGACGACCTTGGACGTACCGCCCGGCCGATGCTCCTCGGCCCTTTCCCAGGCCTGTTCCCACTCACGGAGCGCCATCCCTTTCGCTCCGCAGGTCTGGGCGAACGCCAGGACGAACTCGCGGGTGGGGCGCCCGCCTTCCTGGCGGAGGAAGCGGCCGACGGTGGCGTGGGCCAGGATGCCCTCGCTGGCGGCCTCCAGTTCGCGGTACGGCCGGGCTCCGTCCTTCTGGTAGAGGTCGACCAGCGCCGCGCGCAGTTCCGCGAAGTTCCGTACATACCGAGAGTGCGGAACAAGCTCCCCGCAGCCGCGGACGGCCCGGTAGCGGGCGCGTTTCCACAGCCGCTCTGCCTCACCGGGGTCGGCGCCGCAGGCCACGGCGTAGGCCCGAACCGTCTTCAGCTTCGGCACCTGCTCGCCGGACGCGGCACGGATCAGCGTCGAGGCGCTGCATCCGGATCGCGCGGCGAGCTCCTTGTAGTTCAGGCCCGCCTGGCCGCGATGGCCGCGCAGGCAGCGGGTCAGTTTCTCCAGCTCCCGGTCGCACGGGGCGATGGGGTTCTCCCGTCGTCCCATCGGTCAGCCCTCCGCCGCGACCCGCTTGCCGGAGCGCGCCCGGCGGACCAGGCGCAAGCCCGTGTCCGTCGCCTCGGCGAGCAGGACCAGGACGGACAAGGCCGGCATCCCCGCGAGGGCGAGCAGCACGGCCAGGACCAGGACAACCACGACGATGGTCGCCTCGGGACCGGTCAGTGGCCGGTCGCCGGGCACCACGCAGGCGGCATGGACGGTGTGAGACATGATTTTCTCCCGTTCGGTGTCTGTTCGGGCTCCCCAACTGGCCTCTGCGCACGAGCGGTTGCCGTCACCCATGCGAGTGGCCCATCACGATGTTGACGCACCCTGGAAGGGGCTCTGACCCGGCCAGGGACTACGCCGGGTTATAGGCCCGCCCCTGTCTCACCCTGGACGCCGCGGATCCAGACCTTCACATGCGCGGACTTCGCAGGTCAGCGCTACGACTCTCCGGGCATTACGCCGCAGGCGTCTCAATCACGGTTGTCACTCGTGCGCGTACGACCGATTCTGGGTGTCGCCTCACGTGCCAAGCACTGAGGCATCCCGTCTGTCTGTGGGCTCCCCATTCGACTTCGGGACAACGTCGTGGGTGGCCGCGTTGCCGCGAGGGCCCCCGCGACCGTCGGTCCGTTCACATGCCGACACGAAGACGAGGGGCCGGCGGAATCACCGCCGGCCCCTCGTCTTCGTGTCTCAGGGCATGATCTGTTTCCGGCGGCGGTGCAGTCGGTTGCGGGTGCCGTACGGCCGCCGCCTCGGGATGGGGATCCGCTTCTTGTGCAAGGGGGTGAAGCCGCCCTTCCTCGAGGTGTCGTCGTTGTTGTGCGGAGGCTCCAGGGTGCTCTCGACACGAGCGGCCTCAAGCTCGCGGCGTTTCTCCAGCCACGCGGAGAACTCCGGGTCCTTCGGCGAGAGTCCCATACCGACGAGTACTCCGATGAGGGCGTTCTCCGTGGGGAGCTTCGTCCCCCGGAAGACGTTGCAGATCGTTGTCTGGCGTACGGCCAGGTTGTGCCGCAGGGATACGTTCGCGATCTTCTGGTAGGTCGGGTTGTGCTGCCACACCTTCAGCTGACGCAGGGCTACGGCGAACGCGTGGACGGTCATCACCTCGGAGGGCAGCATCCTCTTGACCGCTGCCCTCTGCTCGGGGGCGTCGGGCAGTCCGGCTGCCTCCCGCTGCTTGGCATCGGCGATCATCTCCCAACGCGGGCGCCAGGCGGAGGGATCCTCGCCGACCGCGCGCAGGTAGCACTTCATGGTGTCCCAGGACGGGCATTTCGTGCCCTGCGTCGCGGCCGAGAGCGTCGCCCGTGACAGACCGGACACGCCGGCGAACTGCTCCAGTGTCAGCCCCTTGTACTTGCGCAGCCGCAGCAGGTCCACGACGAGCTGTTCGAGTGCACCCTTGCTCGGGTCGACCTGCGTGGTCGGCCGGCCGGGATCCTTTCGGTTCATGGCGGTTCTCCCTTCGGGCCCCGCTGCACTGGGGTGGGGGAGGCGACCTGCCTCCCCCACCCCGGGCGCGGTCAGCCCTGCGTCTCCTGGGTGCCGGCTTCCTTAGCGGTCGCGGGATCCGGCTTACGGGACGTCATCCCGGAGACGAGCCGCTCGGCCACGAGGGTGCAGGACAGGGAGACACTGGCCGCAGTGGGAGCGTCGCAGCCGGTCTGGATGAAGCCGAACGTCGCGCCCGCGGCCATCGTGAAGGCGGCGAGGTTTCAGCTTGGCCTTGCTCAGGGCCAGGGAACGGCGCCCGCTGCCGGGAGTGGGCAGCGCGCAAGGCGTACGAAGACAGCAAGAACGAGCCTGGCGCGGCGGACTTCTACTACGGCGAGATGGAGATGCGCCGCCACGACCGCACCGGCACCACGCGCGCCGAACGCGGACTGTTGCACGGCTACTGGATGCTGTCTGGCTATGGCCTGCGCGCCTCCCGCGCCCTGTACTGGCTCGCCGCCACCATGCTCGTCACCATCGTGCTGCTGATGGGCTTCGGACTCCCGGAAGCCGACCCGAAGCAGGAAGCGACCGGCATCGTGCCACCCAGCGGAGGCAAGGTCACCTTCGAGATCGACAAAGCTGACCCTCAAAACCCACAGAGGACAGGTTCACCGGCGAACGCTTCGAAAAGCCCTGACCGTCACACTCGAATCCGTGGTCTTCCGCTCCTCCGGCCAGGACCTGACCACCACTGGCACCTACATCGAGATGGCATCGCGCCTGACCGAGCCCGTTCTTCTGGGCCTGGCTGTCCTGGCCGTCCGTAACCGCATCAAACGCTGACCAGGCGGCCCCTGTTCGGACCCGGCGTGGCCGCGCAGGGCGTGAGCGTTCACTCACACGCTGCACCGGAGGAGCCTCGTGTACGTGGTCAACGGCGCCGTGCCGTCCGGCCTGTCTCCGTAGGCTTGTTGCGCAGCCAGTGGCTGCTCTCAGGGGACGGGTGGGTGAGGAGGCAACATGTCTTCGTCGGATGGCATCGAGCGCGCGATGCGGAAACAGCGGGACGAGGAGAGGGCGGCACAGGAGGCCGAGGATCGACGGCGGGCCGAGTTGTTCGCCACAGGGGCAGAAGCAGCGCGCGGGTTCATCGAGCTGATGCGCAAGCACGGGGTGCAGCCGGAGACGGTCTACGACTACGAGCAGGTCAAGCGGCGTAAGTACCGGTTCGCCAGCCGACACAACCGGTACGAGACCATCGAGCAGTACACACCTGTCGGTAATGGATGGGTGGTGCAGTACAGCCTTACTGAATACGACGAGCCGTGGCTGATCAAATGCCTGCAAGAGGACGGGAAGGTAAGAGATTGCACCTGGCACCGCCCAGGCAACAGCGGCTTCCCGACTGAAGGTCTACTTCCGCCAGCGCCGCGTAGCGCGATCCCGAAGCATGGACGGCTTGGCGCACAGAGGGGGTATCAGCCAGGCGCGCCGACCGTGACGGTCGAGCAGTACGCCACGGCCGCACGGTGGTACCTGGGATAGAGATCGCACACCTCCGTCATCCGATATCACCCATAGACTCACTGTGTCGCCGCTGGCTGAGGGCCCGGGGCTCCTCCCTTCAATGCACGAGGAGGCCCCCTGAGCAAGTGCTGCGGCCGAGCCCCTGCAACTGCCGTGCAACCGCTGGCCCGGCGTCACTGTCGACGGATGGGCAGGTGCCCGTCCCTCCTCACCAACGACCGGCTGTCCCTCTGGCAGCGTGTCCATAGACGTCGCCGCCGTGTCGGTCGGTGACATCGATTGGGGCCCGCGGAGGCGCCTTGCTGGAGCCGGAAGAGCACGCCGCAGCCAAGCTCCGGGAGCCCCCGGGATCGGGCGCCGGTGCGCACTGCGTGCCCCAGGCTGGACGAACTCCTCCTCACTCGATCGGGTGAAAGTCGCTGCCGCGGGGCCCGCGTTGCCCATACTCGGTAGGACGAACTGGTATCGAGGGGGCGGCTGTTGCGCTTGAAGATCTATGTTACCGAGGGGGACATTGCCGATCATCGGTGGCGACCGGGCGACGAGGCGTACAACAGACTGTTCGCTGATGACGGGCCATTCGCCGAGCCGGGTACGGAACGCTGGCGGGCCCTTGGCCGGCACGTTGACGGGATGATGATCGACGTTTCCGTGCCGGAGTGCGCGACGGTCGGCGAGCTCATGCAGGCGGCCTTCGCCGAAGCACGTGCAACGAAGGTCTCACGCTGGCCGACAAAGCCGTTGGACATGTGGCTCGACGATGCCGTGACCAGCGAGAAGCTACCGGCCGACCAGCGCATCGCCGACCTCGGCCTGGCCGAGGACGACCCGCTGGTGCTGTGCGTTGAGCATCCTCAAGAGGAGCTGTACAGGCTCGCCCCCATCAAGGACTCGGCCGCGCTGATCCGCAGGCTTGAACTCGCCGAGGGGGTTCTCCCGCCGGACGGTGGCCCGCGTCTGTGGGGCGTGTTGCTGTACACCGATGCCGACACGGAACTGGCGGCCTACGTCCGTACGCATTTCGACGATCTGAACGCCCTCTCCGGCCCGGCGACCCGGGTGTTCGTCGTCGAGCGGCCCACTGACTGGAGTACGGCCAAGAGGTACTGGCGGGGGCACCTGGAACCGGAGCTGTACCGGACGTTGGCCATGATGAGGTGGCTGAACTGGCGGCCCTACGACCGCCAAGGCGCCTACGAGATCGCCGACTTCATGGGGCTCGACCACACGCTCCTGCCGTGTCTGGTGTTCTTCCAGCCGACCGGAGGGTCACCGGCCGAGGCGGAGAAGGTCGTGTTCCGCATCGAGGACGTCTCGGTCGGCTCCTTCCGCTCTCTGTTCGGTGGTATCGCGACAGCACTCCGCGCCATGCGCGACACCTCTGCTCCCAGCATCCATGCGGAGATGCGCGCAGAGGAGACCGTGGCTCATGAGCGGTTTGAGGAGTGGTTCGCCGAAATCCAGCGGCAAGATCCCGAGTGGTGGCGCAAGCCGCTGCCCACCAGGCCCAAGCCGTCGCCCCAGGACGTACTGGGTATCCTCGCCACCACGGGACGGGCCGCCGACGCCGAGGCGTTCGCGCGCGTACGCGCGGCGGCGGATGCCATCAAGGGCCGACTGAGCACCGTACAGTCGTCCCGCGCGGATCACGCCCATACGTTCGTCAACTGCCGAGTCGTCGTCACGTCAGGAGCAGCGGTGTCGGAGAACTTCATCTTCCAGGGCGAGAAGA
Source organism: Streptomyces sp. B21-083 (assembly GCF_036898825.1). Taxonomy (GTDB): domain Bacteria; phylum Actinomycetota; class Actinomycetes; order Streptomycetales; family Streptomycetaceae; genus Streptomyces. The sequence goes on from NZ_JARUND010000001.1 coordinate 231,212, forward strand.
CCACGTTCGTCAACCGCCCGAAGGACACGGTGATTCGCGACTTCCAGAACACGTACGGGCCGAGCGCGGGCGGTGATGATCTGACCCGGCTCCTCGAACTGGTTCTGTCCAGCAGGACCTTGTCCGACGACCAGCGCGACGAGGCGGCCGGCACGGTACACGACCTGGCTCGCCTCACCAGCGAACCCGAACCGGACGTGCCCGCCGTCCGTACCCGCATGGACCGCCTCCGCGAACTGCTGGCCAGCAGCGCGGACATCGCGCAACCCGCCCTGGTCATCATCGCGTCGGTGGCAGCGCTCTTCGGGAGCTGATCGGAGGTCACGCCTCCTCAAGCGGTGACCGCGCTTCACCCCGGCGCCGTCTGCTGCCGCGCCGCTAGCGCCGCTGACCAACGTTGCGTCGGCGTGGTCCGGCGCGGGACGACGCTGGGCGTACAAACCACGCCACCTTCACGGGAGGCGATCTTCACAGATCAGGGCCGCTTCGAGACGCCTCGGTGGTCCCAAATGACGTGGCCGTAGCCACCGTGAGTCGCGGCGCAGGCCCGCCTCCTACTAGCAGTCTGGGCCGACCGACCACGACACCCAGATGATCTCCGCCTGCGAAAGTCTTGCCAGAGCCACATTGACGTGTTCGCAAACAACGCCGAAGGCCCGTCGTTCAGCTGCCGTTCTGGAAGAGGTCGTTGAGGTGCGCGAGGGCTTACAGCGGGAGCGTTATCTCCAACTCCTGCATGGCCATTAAGGGCGGGCCGCCTTCGGAGGGTTCGGTCTTGTAGCCCTTGACGCGGGGTTCGAGGGTGCGGGGGTCGACGCCTTCGGCGGGGGCACTGTTGGCGTAAAGGCCGGTGGGCTGGCTGTCGCGGTCGTGGGGCAGTGTGAACAGGCACCCCCATGGCAGCCAGCCATCCTCGCGATTGGCACCCGACGGCAGCAGCATTGGTCACCCGGTGACAGCCATGATCACTACCGCTGCGCAACGTGAGCAGGGACAGCCGTCCCGTCCTTGCTGACGCCCATCCAATGCCAGCACCGCACCCATTCACAACGCGCGAGCAGTCGCCCGGCAGTGCGGACAAAGCGCCGCTGTGTGGTCTGTTCGGACGCTTGAGGGTCAGTGACGGGTCGATGCCCTGCGGACGAGTGCGGCACGGTCGGGGGCAAGGAGAAACGGCAGCAAGGCACGCACGGCAGCGGCGAACGCCCGGACGCGAACCGCCGTCAGCCGGGGACCGTAGGCGGTACCGGGCAGATGGTTGATGGCGCCGAGGCCGCACTCGGCATAAAACTGCTCGACGGCGGCGTGGGCCCTGGGACCGGGGTCGTCCAGGACGTCCACGAACACCACCACTACGGATTCGTGGACCCAGTAGTAGTGGTAGACGCTGATCAACAGACCGTGACCGTCGTAGTTCAGGCCGCCCTCGATGTCGGAGGGGCCGGTGAATCCCGCCACCGCCAGAAACCCGAAGGCGTCCCGCCCTACCCGGCGGACCACTTCCTCTGGCGTCTCCCGCTTCCCCATCCCGCCACCATCCGGCGGAACTGCCGCTACCGCCAGACCCGCGCTGGCATACCGCGCAACCGGTCCGCGAGGTGCGTCAGCCGGGCGGCGTTGCCGTACCTCCGTGGCACAACACGAGCCTGGCGGCGACTGCGAGGCAACCGGTTGGAGTAGCGGCCTCGGCCTGTCACCCGGCTGCCTCCGGCCGACTGTCGCGCCACTCGATCAGCTCCGACACGGCGACATTGTCGGCGTCCACGCGCTCCAGGCCAGCCCGCCGTTGAACTCAGCAACCACCATTCCGGCGGGCCAAGCATGGGTACCAAGGACTCAGGTGATCAGCTATCTTCTGCCGCTGCACCCGGTGTCTTCTCGCTGGGCAGCGGCGTGCCCGAGATCTGACCCGGGTGGTAGGTCCGCCGGTCTTTCACGTTCGGAGACAACGGCATGGCTTCGCCGGAGGAGTCGGTGTCGATAGCTCTGGCTTCTCCGTCGGAGTACACCGCCCAGCCCACCACCGGATCAGCGAACGAAGTGCCCTCGCTCGGGTCCTGCCACTCCGTCATCCAACCCCCGCCCGGGACAACACCCACGATCTGGCGGCGCTCACGGACTGATTTGAAGCCCTCGATGGGCGCTGTCACGTTGTTGGGTGGGTAGGCGTCTGATGGTGCGTCACGGCGTGGTGGAGCCCGGTTCCGGGCTGTGCTCAGGCCGCGGTGGCAAGGCCGGCGACGCCGGTGATCTGGTCCCAGATTGCGAAGCGGACGGTCATCTCGGCTCGGTGGACGGCAGCGGGCATCAGATGGCGGCGGGGCCGGAAGTGGGGCGAGATGCCGCTGAACGCGGACAAGAAAACGCTGGGCCCCGCCCGCGGAGCGGAAGCCTTTCATCGCCCGTTCGAGCTGCCTGGTTGGCTGGTGGCTGTTCTCGGCCCGGTTGTTCAGGTACTTCGACTGACGGTGTTCGACGCGGGGCATGACCTCGCGGTGGGCCGCGCCGTAGGAGCGGAGCTTGTCGGTGACGACCACCCGCGGCACCGCACCCGTCCTCTTCATCAGGCGGCGGAAGAAACGCCTGGCCGCGGCCTTGTCCCGGCGGTTCTGCACCAGGATGTCGAGCACGTTGCCGTCCTAGTCGACGGCCCGCCACAGGTACTGCTGCTCGCCGTTGATCTTGATGAAGACCTCGTCCAGGTGCCACTTGTCACCGGGCCTAGGCTGCCAGCGGCGCAGCGCGTTGGCGGGCCTGCCCGAACTTGGCGCACCAGCGGCGGACCGTCTCGTAGGAAACGACGATCCCGCGCTCGAGCATCAGCTCTTCGACCTCGCGGAAGCTGAGCGGGAAGCAGAAGTACAGCCATACACAGTGGGAGATGACCTCGACCGGGTACCGGTGCCCCTTGTACGACAGCGACACGGACCCCACAGACAGCCCCCTCCAGCGCGATCAACCCGAAGATCATCCCACCGGTCAGCCAACGTTACAGTGCCAACCGACGGTCAGATGGTGGAGCCAGGCAAGCCCACGGCGCTGGTAGTGGCGCAGCTCTGCCTTGCGGCCGGCCGGTGCCACGGGCCACCGCCGAGGCCACCCCGCAGAAAATGTTCGCTCGGCGGGTAAACGCGGCGGCCGGTAGGGGGTGTTCAGCGGTGATGCAGTCGGCAGGGGACCTGCTGACGTTACGGGGTCGGCGAGGGACGGGGTCGGGTATGTGGGAATCGGTGGTGCTGGCGGTGCTGGCCGCTACGGTCAAAGTCGCCTGCCAAGTTGTTTCCTGGCGGCGCGAGTTGACCCGTGAACGCGAACGGGACCGGCTCGTGCTTGCCGCGCTGCGCCTGGCGGGCCACACAGTCCAGGTGGAGGACCGCCGCCCGGACGGGGGCGTCCTGACTGTGCGGGGCGATGGCCTGACCGCCTCGAGCGGCCGGGAAGGGGAAGCTCGATGAGCAGTGGGACGGACAGCGTGCGCACCGGTGCACAGGAACCCGCACCCGGGGGTGGCGACGGACGCGATCCCGCCGACTTCGACGCGTTCTTCACGACGCACCGGCCGGCCCTGCTGGCCCGCGCGGTCATGCTGTGCGGCAACCGCCAGGACGCGGAGGACGCTGTCCAGGACGCCTTTCTCGCGGCCCTGGAGAACTGGGACAGCATCAGCCGCTACGAACAGCCGAAGGCATGGGTGAACCTGGTGATGCGCAGGAAGCTATGGCGCGCTCTGCGGCTGCGCCTCAAGGCGAAGCGCGCGGCACTGGACGTGACACTCCCCCGCCAGGCACTGCCGGACGAGACGGCGCAGGCCCGGCTGGTCCTGACCGCAATGTCCGCGCTGCCGCCGCGCCAGCGGATGGTACTGGTCATGTTCAGCCTCTACGCCATGACCGACCAGGAGATCGCCGACGACCTGGGCATCGCGGCATCCACAGCGCGGGTGAACGTCCACAAGGGGCGTCGCAATCTCCGGCGCATGCTCGGCCTTGACCCGACTACCGACCCTCTGGGCGAGGTGCCGCTGGTGGGCACCGGCGGACCCGCACCCGGAGACCGCCTTGCCGCGGCTCTGAACGCCACGGAGTCCTGGCTCTGCTCGGCCTTGGAGGAGGAGCAAGCACCGGAGCAGGCCCGAGCGGACCTGGCCGGGCGGCGGCGCCGGGGCCCGGGGCGCACATGAGGCGGACGAAACTGCGGTCGACCACGTCGCGCGCCCTGCTCGGCTGCGCCTTGCTGGCCGGGGTCCACCTGCTCGCCGTCGCCGTCCTGGCCGTCCAGCTCCTCCTCCTCATCATCCTCCTGACCGCCAGATCCTGGCATCTCGCCCTGCTCGGCAACCTCACCCTGGTCCCTGTCTCCACCTTGGCGTACGGGCTGCTCGGCAAGGCGTCCGCCGGCGTGACCGAGGGACCCCGGATCGAGCTGACCCCGCAAGGCCAGCCCGACCTGTGGACCATGACCCGGCGGCTCGCCGGTGAGCTGGACACCGCCGTGCCCGCCACGATTTGCCTGACCGACACCGTCAACGCGTGCGCCAGAGAGCGTGCCAAACTGCTGGGCCTCATCGGAGGCCCTCGTACCCTGGATCTGGGTCTACCTCTCCTCCTCGGACTCGGCGAGGACGAGTTGCGAGCCGTCCTCTGCCATGAACTGGGGCACTACGCGGGGAGGCACACCCGGCTGGCCGCCGTCAGCCACCGCGGCAGCGTCGCGCTGGAACGCGCCGTCCGCTACATGGAGTTCCTGGAGAGCGATCGGACCAGCGCCAAACCGCCGGTACGGCTGCTCCTGAAACTCACCAGGGCGTACAACGATGCGTACCTGCGCCAAACCTTGGCCGTGCGGCGCAGTCAGGAGCTCGAAGCGGACTCGGCAGCGGCCCGGATCGCCGGGGCGCACACGTTCGCGCAGGCCCTGCGGACCGTACACGCCCTCACCCCGCTGTGGGCCGACCTCACCGAGAACCCGGACCGGTCCACGGCACCGGCTGGCGAATGCGGCCTCGCGTCACCGCCCGCGCTGACGCTGCCTGAAGGCGTGTTCCGGACCTTCGCGAGCCGGATCGCCGATTTGGCGGCACACGCCCCCACAGGGGGACAGGGATCCCTCGCCCCGAGCGTCGTCTCCGAGGACGGACTCGGCAGTCACCCGCCGCTTGCGGTCCGGCTGGCGGCACTGTGCCCCGACGACGATCCGAACAGCGCCTACCGGCCGACCTTGATCACGCGCGCGCCCGCCGCAGGGCTTCTGCGCGACCTTCCCGAGCTGGTCGAGGACTTGCAGGACTCCATGCGCCCGGCCAGCGCCGCAGTCTCCACGCAGGCCGACGCCACGATGTCGGTGAAACCGCCTGAGTTCAACAGGGCGCTTCTGCGCTTCCTGATCAAGACCAACCTGATCGGAATGTCCCTGGTCGTGGTTGCCAGCCTCTTCGTCCACACCGTCATCTACCCGCCCCGCGCCGATCCGACGCCGTCCCCACTTCCCAGTGCGCAGACCATCTGGCCCCTCGGGTCGCCCCCGCCACTGATCAGCCCGACGTTCACCTTCCCGCCCCACCCGTCGCCGAGCCTAATCAGCACCCCGATTCTGGTGCCGTTGAGGTAGTCGGCGGGCGGGGCGGGGTTCCGCCCGCGGATGGGCGGTCCCGGAGCGCACGGCCCAGGCGACGACCGCAGGTGCGCCCGCTACATCGGATGGGCGTTGTCAACTTGTTGGGTGAGGCGCTGGGTGAGGGTTGTCAGGGCGTGGTGGGTCGGGTTCCGGCTCCGTGCTCAGGGCGTAGCAAGCAGGCTGGCGACGCCGGTGATCTGGTTCCAGACGGTGAAGCGGTGGCGCATTTCGGTGCGGTAGTCGGGTGCGGGCATCAGGTGGCGGCGGGGCCGGAAGTGAGGCGAGATCTGACTGAAGACGGCGAGGAACATCTGGGCGGCGCCCGATGAGCGGAAGTACTTCATCGCGCGTTCACGCTGCCGGGTCGGCTGGTGGGAATTCTCCGCCCGGTTGTTCAGACCCTTGTGCGAGCGGTGCTCCACCGAGGGCATCAACTCCCGGTGGGCGACGCCGTAGGAGCGGAGCTTGTCGGTGACCAGCACCCTGGGCACCCGGCGCTGCTTCTTCATCAGCTTGGCCAGGAACCGCTTGGCCGCCTTCGCGTCCCGCTTCGACTGGACCAGAATGTCCAGCACACTGCCGTCCTGGTCCACGGCCCGCCACAGATACTGCCGCACCCCGTTGACCTTGATGAACACCTCGTCGAGGTGCCATTTGTCGCCGGCCCGCGGCCGGCGGCGGCGCAGGCCGGCCGCGTACTGGGGCCCGAACCGGTCCGCACCACTGGCGGATGGTCTCGTGGGAAACGACGACCCCGCGCGCCAGCAGCAGTTCCTCGACCTCGCGGAAGCTGAGCGGGAAGCGGTGGTACAGCCACACGCAGTGGGAGATGATCTCCGCCGGGTACCGGAAGCCCTTGTACGACGGCGCCACAGCGTCCCCTCCCGATGCCCAACGACCCGAGAATCGTCCCAGGGACTCAGCCCATCAGCCAAGTTGACAGCGCCCTCGAAGCGCAACCCGCCGCTTCCTTCGACCAGCACACCACATGGCACGCCGAGGTCACCCAACCCACTGGCGGAGGAATCGCCTTCACGCCTGCCCCGTTCGTCTCGGGCGAGACCGTCACCATCGCCATGGAGATCTACCGGCATGGTTCGGGCTGGAAGGTACGTGCTGTCGGCCAGGGCTACGACACCGGGCTCGCCGGCCTGGCCGCTAACTACGGCATCGACGTCGAACCCTGACGGCTTCGACCAGCAGATGAAGCCACTGCTCGACACCTACGCCACCCGGCTCAGCCATGCCCTCGACGCGGAACACTCAAGCGGCCAAATGAAACGCTCACTGGCCAAATGAAGTGCTCAGTCACAGGTCCGGGCTCACGGGCTGTTCGGGGCGCGCTGTTAAAGATCGAACTCCAGGTGCTCGATGTCGGTGAAGCGCACTTCCTCCAGGCTTCCGGCACGGCGGCCGCCGTCCTGGAAGTACACCTCCTTGAGCGCTTCGGCCACGATCTCCTTGAGCTGCTGCTCGGTGGCGCCGTCCTCCTGTGCGTCGAAGAGGCGGGCGGCGTAGCGGGGCGGCAGGGCGACGGTCAGGTGCCGGATCCGGTCCTGGTCCGTCGACCCGATCGGCGCGGTGTAGCCCATGCGGGCGCGGGTGTCGATGACGATGCCGCCGGTCGTCGCTGCCTTCTCGCGGGCTTTGCCACGGATCTGCGGCTGCCACCGGGCCTTCACCTCGCGTTCCAACCGTTCGGCGAGGTCCGGGCGGGGCTTCTTGATCTGGTCCTTGATGTACCGCTCCACGGTGCGCTGGGAGATCCGCAGCATCTGGGCGACCGCCTTGGTTCCTCCCAGTTGTTTAACCAGGTACCGCATCCGCACACCGGCCGACTTCGGCGCCGGGCGGGTGAACGCCTTCTGCACCGCGGTGTCCAGGCCGTCCCCGAACACGCTCATGCCTGCCTACTCCTCTACTCGCCGTTGTCGACGTTGGTGACGGTGCCGTCCTTGATGTACCGGGCGAGGTTGAGCTCCGGGGCGTTGAACTGCTCACGGACGCCCTCGCCCCACAGCACTTCCTGGGTGCCCTCCCACTTGACCAGGCCCGGGTTGATGCCGAGCTTGAAGCCGCCCGGCAGCGGCTTGCCGTCCTTGTACGGCAGGAAGTCCAGCGGGCCGGCGCCGTCGACCGCGTACACGACACAGTCGGAGAGGATCGCCACCGGGTACTGCCCGGTGAACGCCGCGTGCTTGACGATCTTGCGGTGGAGGTTGATCCGGGTGCGGGAGATGACCGCCGCGCGGATGTCGGGCCGCCACGTCGGGCGGGACAGGGCCCGCCACGGCTCGCCCGGCTTCCAGCCCTCCCCGCGCGGGCGTTCGCGCAGCTTGCCCAGGCCGCCCTTGACCGTTGCCTTGACGGCGTCCACGACGATCGCCAGCGCCGGGTCACGACTACGCCAGCCGTCCATCGCCGCTAGGAAGTCCGCCGGCGCCATGTCCGCGTCGACTCCGAGGTCGGCCATCGTGGCGAGGAAAGCGTCGCGCAGCCGGTTGTACCAGGAGTCCAGGTAACGGCCGTTGTCGTACCGCACCTGCGCCTCGATCGGCGTGACGTCGTAGCCGAGTTCCACCGCGTACGCCACGGTCGGCGTCGCGTACCAGGCCGGCCCCTCCGGCCGGTCACCCGACGGCGTGAACGGGCTCGGCAGCAGACTGCCGTCCAGATCCACCCACGTGTCCTTGCCGACCTTCACCTTCGACAGGTCGACGTGGGACAGGTCCACCAGCCACGCGCCGGGCAGTTTCGGGTCGAACCCCGGCGCCTTGACATGCGTCGGCGCACCGAGGCCGACGATCAGTCCGTTGGCTCCGGCGGCGAAGGCCATGTTCACGTCGATGCCGACCAGGTGCCGCCGGGTGCATTCGGCGTCGGTGAGCGGGCGCGCCCAGTCGTACGCCTCCTCGAACAGCTTCTCCGCCGGACCGCGCACGTGGAAGCGCGGCAGGTCCTTCAGCAGCGGGTGCCCGTCCGGTGCCTCGCACGGCGCGCAGTCCACCGGGTCCTTGCCCAGGCTGCCGGGGTTGTGCTCGGAGTGCCGCTTGCCCGTCTCGTCGGGCTCGGAGGCTCGGGTCGGCGGGTGGAAGGCGGTCATCAGCTCCAGGCCGGTGACGGCGGTGGAACCGCGCGGGGTCATCACCCGGGACGCGTACACACCCAGGAGACGGGCGAGGTCCGCCGGCGCGAGCTGCCCGGCGTGGCCCCAACTGCGGGGATCAAGCGCGTTCCACGACGGAATGCACAGCTGCACGCAGTTGCGCTCCGAACCCGTGGCGGGGCGGTAGATCCGCGCCCACGGCCCGAAGCCACGCTTCGTCAGCTTCCACTCCGCGCGGACCAGCTGCTTGACGACCTTATGGCCCTCCGGGATCCGGCCGGCGACCTTCTCCTCATCGGCGAAAGCGACCGGCAGGCCGTAGCGCTCCAGCGCCGACTCGGTGAGCACGATCAGCGGGTCGGCATCCTTACCCGGACCAGACAGCTTCGCCTGCCCGAGCCTGGCCTCCTTCAAAGTCCAGTCCACCAGGGACGGGAGGGACTTCGCGGGCACGTCCAGGACCAGGCCACCGACGCAGTACGCCAAGACCTGCCCGCCGGGGTCGACGTCCACGACCGCGAGCGGACCGTTGACGAAACGCGGATCCGTGCCGCCCGCCGGGGTATTCGACGAGGCCGCCCTCCTCGAGGCCGGGCGCCGCAACGTCGACGTAGGCCTGGCCGCGGGCGCCGGACGCGACACGGCGCCCGGAGCGGTGGCGGGACGGGGCTGGGCGGCTTGTCCGGTCGTCATGACCGCAGCCTCGGACACCGGGCCTGCGGATACGGGCCGCGCTTCCGGCCTTGGGGCGGGAGCGCTCGCGAACGTCGCGGAACCCGCCGTGTCCTGCACGGGCGTTGGGGCGTTGGCAACAGCAGCGGGGTAGAGATCTGCGAGCTGCGTGAGCAGACGTGCGTACGCGTCCCGCTCGGGCGGCCTGGGCTCGGTCTTACCGGCCTCCCAGCCACTGACCGTCGCCCGCCGCACCGCCAGCGCTTCGGCCACCTCATCCAGGGTCAGGCCGTGCGCGGCACGCAGCCGCTTGCGCTCCGCCGGCGGCGGCAGCGGAGACCGGGACGCAACCAGCGCGTCGATCCGGTCGAACAGCTCGGACATAGAACACCTCCTGACTCTCAGCCTAGCGTGAACCGTACGGATCGCGTACGCATAGCGCACCAATGACGCACCCTACTTCCCTGCATCTTCTCCTGAATCACTGAATATCAAAGTTGAAATAAGTCTCCTAGATAGCATATGATCGAAGTCAAGCGAGGGGTCCGGGCTGGCCGGACCACCGTCAACGGGAGACCGTATGCCTACGCTCAGCATCAACTTCGACTCAGCCGTCATCGCGCACCTGATGAGCGCGAGCGGCGATGACACCGTCCATGTCACGCTCACCCTCGGTACCGGGGACCCGACAGCATCACCGGCGGCGAAGCCTGTGGTCCCCCACGGCCCGCTCGCCGATCTCATGAAGGCGGAGCTGCTGAAGGCGGGCACGGTCCTGAGGTTCCATCAGCGCCGGGCCAATCGATCCGGGCGGGCCGTGGTGACGCCCGACGGCCAGCTGGTCGTCGACGGCCAGGCCACTCCGTTCCCCTCGCCGTCCAAAGCGGCGGAGGCCGTGACCGGCAACGTGATCAACGGGTGGACGCTGTGGCATGTAGAGGATGGCGGGCCCACGCTCGACGCCCTGCGCCGCGAGCTGGAGTCGCGCAAGGCGCAGTAGCTGCAGCCCCTGATGCGGGAGTACGAGGGTGCTGCCCCAGCCGGTTCGTGAAACGCAACCCGGAGATGCAGGAATTCAAGCCGACCGTGCACGGGCGAGCAGGGCCGCCCAAGTGGCCGAACGGTGGCAGAAAGGAACACCGGCCGCGCTGTCTGAACAGGCGAGCCTTGATGGGCTGCATCGGGTGATCCTCCCGACTGTGGCACAGGGCGCCGTCACCCAGGCCCGACCGGTAGTGGTCGTCGCCGGGCAACTCGGGGCCGGAAAGGCCATGCTCACCGACCGTGTGGCAGCGGTCCTGGCCCGGCGCGGCGGTGCCGTGTGAGTCGGCCGGGATCTGTACAAAGCCGCTCCACCGTCACTGCGTCGGCGTCTTGGCGGCTGCCGTCCGTACGGCCGGAGCCTTGGTGCGTCCCGACACCGTGCGGTAGCAGGGCGCCGTCGAAGACCACGTCCGCGAGATGGGCTTCGACGCGGTGGTGGAGTCGGCACTCGCCGACCCGGACGACTTCCGCGCCTCCCCCGGTCCCACCGGGCGGCCGGCCACTGGATCGAGGTGGTCGTGCTGGCCATCCCGGAGGCCCTGAGCCAGCTCGGGATCGTGGACCGCTTCCTCGCCGAGCCGCCGACGGTGGGGGCCGGTACGCAGGGGCTGCTCGCCACGCTGGCTGTCATCGAGGTCAGCCCCATCCCGCAACGACAGATCAGCGGGGCCCTGGCCAGCTTCCAAGCGCTGCAGCGCCGCCCGTCCCGCGACCTCATCGTCGGCCAGGCGATGGATGGCCGCCACCTTCTGCGCGGGTGTCTCGGGTCGGCCCGGGCTCTGCCCAACGTACTTCTCGGCCAGGGCCGTCGTACAGCGCCGCACCTTGGCGTGCTCGTCCAGCGGAGGGGCGCCGATCACCTCGAAGCGCTCGGTGCCGTCCCAGCGGTGTCAGTCATAGGGCGAGCGCTCAGGGAGACTCCGTCAGTCATCTGATGGGGAGAGCAACCGGTCGCGCAGTGCCACCGCGGCCTGCTTTACCTCGGGTGGCTGTTGCTCGTTGCAGAGCCGGTCGAGCTGGGCGAAGAATACGCGTGTCTCGTCTTGGGACGAGGCCGTCGGTTCTTCGTGCAGGGGGCCAGACGAGGCGTTACCCGTCTCGGAGTGGGGATCTGCTTCCTGGGGCGGTGCAGGCGGAGCTGTTTGTTGACCTTCCTGCGGCAGTTGACCGTAGATAAGTTCACGGATTGCATCCTCGATGGTGACGTCGGCTGTGCCACCTTCGGCGACGCGTTCTACACAGCCCAGGAGTAGGGCCAGTGCCGCTGTGCCGAAGACGCAGCGTTCCTTTGATGTATCGATGCTGACCAAGGCAGGATTGCCGATTTGGCGCAGCGCGTACCCGGATGCCAAGGCAGCGAGCATTCCAGCGAAGTCGTCCAGGGTCACGTCGGGACGCAGTCGTAGTCCGCGAGCGAGGAACATCTCCTGGTACACCTGCTTCCAGGGTTCCATAGCGCCCTGGTGGTTTGCTGCCAGAGCCTCCTGGATCACCTCGTCGCCCTCGGCTGCGGCCGTGGCGACGAGCTCGAGGCGGAACGTCGGCCCGTCGACGACAGTAGTCAGATCGTAGTAGCACAACCGATGAGCCGCCTCGACGAACTCCGGCCCTTCAAGGAGTCGTTCCGTGTCAGGGCCGATCCGCGAGTCGTATAGCGCCGGCTCGTGAAGCGACCACAGTCCAAAGCTGAGCAGGTCGGCGATGTAGTCCGAGTGTGACCTCCAACTGCACCGAAGAGTGGCGGTAGACCCCACCCGAGGGAAGGGCGCCGGATTGTTGGCCAGGTCGGCCACGACCGTCCGCTGGGACAGAAAGCTGAACCGTTCCGGGTTTGATCGAGACTCTAGGTCGTGACTGTGACCTGGGGTTTCGTGGCTTCGCTGTAGTACTTGGCTTCGTATTCGGCGGGTGGGATGTGCCCTATTTCACCGTGGAGCCGACGGTGGCAGTACCAGTCGACCCATTCGGCGGTAGCGAGTTCGACCTGCGAAAGCGACTTCCAGGGTCGGCGGGGCTTGATCAACTCGGTTTTGAACAGGCCGATCGTGGACTCCATCAGGGCGTTGTCGTAGGCGTCGCCGACCGATCCGATCGACGCGGCGATGCCTGCCCGGTCGAGGTGCTCGGCGAGCGCGAACGATGTGTACTGCGAGCCGGCATCGGAGTGATGTATCAACTCGCCTTTCTGGTAGGGATGTTGGTCTCGGTCGCGCTGCCACAAGGCCATCTCGAGGGCGTCCAGGACGAGCCGTGCCTCCTTCGATGTGGCCGCTGACCAGCCGACGATGCGGCGGGAGAAGGTGTCCACGACGAAGGCGACGTAGACGACGCCGGCGAACGTGGTGACGTGGGTGAAGGCGGCGACCCAGCAGCGGTTCGGGGCGGGGGCGACGAAGTCGCGGTCCACGAGGTCCGGGGCCCGTTCCGCGCTCGCGTCGCGGATGGTGGTGATCACCTTTTTGCCGCGGACCGCTCCGGTGATGCCGAGTTCGCGTATGAGGCGTTCGACGGTGCAGCGGGCCACCGCGACCTCCTGGCGGTTCAGGTGCCGCCAGATCTTCCGGGCGCCGTAGACACGGTAGTTGGCCTGGTACGCCTGGGTAATCAGGGTCTTCAGTTCGGCGTCGCGGACGGTGCGGGCCGCGGGCGCGGCCCGGCGTTTGTGGTGGGCGTAATAGGTGGAAGGGGCGATCTTGCAGTCGTGGTCGGTGAGGACCCGGCAGATCGGCTCGACGCCGCCGAAGCGGCCCTTGTGCTCGTCGATGAACGCTACGAGCGTGTGTGTGGCCGGTCGAGCTCGGCCGCGAAGAAAGACGCCGCAGCCTTCAGGATGTCGTTCGCCCGCTTCAGCTCGGCGTTCTCCTTCTTCAGCCGCTTCAGCTCGGCCGACTCCTCCGTCGTGCTGCCCGGACGGGTCCCGGCGTCGATCTGGTCCTGCCGCACCCACTTGCGCAGCGTCTCGGTCGTGCCGATGCCCAGCTTCTGGGCGACCGCTTTCATCGCGGCCCACTCGGTGTCGTACTCAGGCCGCACCTCGGCGACCATCCGCACCGCACGACGGCGCAGCTCAAGCGGGTACTGGGAAGGACGTGCCATAACTCGATCCTCTCAAACGATCGAGTCCCTACCGAACCCGGAACGGTTCAAGCTCAAAAGAGGACGTCCAAGAGAGTTGTCATCTTCTGGATCGTTGAGCACTCTCTGCGCGCCGGGCCCCAGATGGCGGCGAATCAACTGCATGCCGGCGAGCACGTAGGCGGCGGTCACCGGATCGTTGGCCAGTCTCTTCCTGCTGAAGGGCGTGCGCCGGTTCATCCTGCGCAGCACACCAGAGAGGTCTTGGTTGTAGGGGTAGGACAGGTGGTCCTTGGGAGTTCGTTCCTGTTCCATGCGGCCCATCGTCGCGGCAAGCAGCGCTGCGCAATAGCGCGCAGGTGCGCGGTAGTCGGCGCGCCCCCGCGCCCGCGCCTGCTCAACAGCGCCGACGCAACGCGCCCGGTGTGCGCAGCAATCGAATCGCCTACAAAAGTTCATACGCCCGGGACGATACGAAGCCAGCAGGGGGCTAGCGATGCTTGATCCGACCACCTCAGACTCTCCGCCCGCACCGAAGGGACATCCTCGCCTGGACAGTGTTCATCACGGCCGTGTCGAACCTGATCAATGCGATCCACGGATGGTGGTAGATAGGTCGTGACCGGCTCGCCGAAGACGCCCTCACGGACCATCACGGGCAGCACCGTAGTGTCCAGCGCGACCACCCTCCGAGGGCAGTCGATCAGCACATGTCCGGCCCTGGCAGGCAGATTCCCGGCCCCGAGATTCCATGGTCGGCCCCAGCTGAGGCCGAGAGCGCCAGGCGCCGGCCCTTGCAGCATGCTGCCGCCGACCCTCGGGCGCCTGTGTGACTTACCGGCCGTACAGGTGAGCCGGCAGCAGATCGCCGAACACAGCGCGGGCCCCGCCCACTACGAAGATCACAACCTGTCCGTGATCTCCGAGAGGAGCCCGTCGTGCAGCCCACCTGCTTCCATACCGCCAGCGCTGCCGCCGCGTTCTCCGCACTCGCCGCCCTGCTCTCCCCCGGCACTGCATACGCCGCAGCCCCCCGGCGACACCGTCGCCCTGCCCGTACGCCACGCCCTCCACGCCCTGACCGTCCAGACCGAAAACCGGACCGGGTACGAGCGCTCGAAGTTCCGCCACTGGGCCGACGCCGACCGCGACTCGTGCAACACGAGGCAGGAGGTCTTCCTGGAGGAGGCCGTCACTGCACCCGCCCAGGACGCCAACTGCGCACTGACCGGCGGATCCTGGTACAGCCCGTACGACGACACATACTTCACCCAGGCCAGCGCCCTCGACATCGACCACTTGGTCCCGCTCGCCGAATCCTGCCCCGGCAGCCGGCTACCGATGCACGTACGCCACCAACTGGATCGCCGTCAAACCCGATGGAACCTGGCCGTCTAACCCGCCGAGCAGAACGCGCTCACCGAGGCCCTCACCGACTGCCCGAACAGCCCGGTCGAAGTCACCCTCGCCCGCTGAACCGGCCCCTGCCAGCCAGGGGCAAGCCTGGCCAACTGCCCGGCGCGTGCGTGACGCGCCGGGCGAGCCGGTGCAGATAGTCAACCGGCTCAGCGTCGGTCGTGTCTACCACGGTCCCATCCGATGTGTGTCCTGCAGCGGGCACTTCAAGAGCGCACATCCTCGAATGACGGTTGCGGCCGCCCGGGTCAAGTGCGCAGGCCGCGGAACGATGTGAGGAGACCGCCCGTGCGGCGGCCCTCCACGGTGACCGACACTCGCTCCGGGTCGAGCCTGTCGAGGCCGATGACCTTCGTCGTGTTCCGGACGCGGACGGTAACGGAGTCGATCCCGTGCACCCGGGACAGGTCGAGGGGCGCCCGGCGCGGCCTGCGGTGCAGATTCAGGTGCAGCCGGGTGAGGCAGGGGAAGAGAACGGCGAAGTCGGGCAACCTTGTTGTGTCCGCCACCCCCTTGAGCCGCAGGGACGTGATCGAGGGCAGCGCGACCGCCGGGAGGGCGACGCGGTCGCCGAAGTCGAGGCTCAGCGTGGTCAGCAGCGGAACGGCCTGGAGCGCGGAGAGGTCCAGGCCGACCGGCACGCAGTCGAGCACGAGTTCTCGGATGCAGCTGCTGGCGAGTGGTGTCAGGGACACCGTGGATGTCGGAGTGCGTACGTGCAGGCGCCGCAGGCCGGTCAGACCGCCGAGGGCAGGAAGCTCCGATGTGCGGTGGTCGGCAGTGCCCAGCGCGAGGGATACCACGGAGTCCCAGTCGAGGACGGCGGAGAGCTCGTGGATCAGCGACGGCTGGGGGAGCAACAGGTTCGGCGCCTCGGGGAGCTGGCGCAAACACGCCACCTGCTCCGCGTTCGTCACCGGAATCTCGATGTCGTCGCAGCGGCAACCGGCCAGGATGGACTCGGTGAACTCGACTGTGTCGAACCGCGGCCACGCGTTTACGACCTCCTGCCGGACACTGCGCTGGGGCGCATCCTTGTACGCCTGCATCCGCTGCAGGGCGGCCGGCCCCCCGATCAGCCCGATTGTGCGCACGCTCGCGACGGCCTGCTCCTCCGTCATGTCGGCTGGCCCCGACAGCACGTCGAGGACCACCGCGCCCGCCTGCGCCAGGTTGTCCGCCTCCTCGCGGGTGGCCGGAGGGATGAGGAAGGCGGCGCGGCTGATGACCTCCGCCCTGACCGCGGGGTCGAGCGTTGTGGCGTTCTCCAGGCTCGCTGCGGCCAGGAGGTGATAGCGGCGCCGCTGGGAGGGGCGCTGGTCGCCGATGGCCACTAGTTTGCGGAGCAGTTCGGCGCGCTCGCGTTCGCGGGCGTGGCCGACGGCCATGCGGATGACGTCCTCCCACTGGTCGTCGCCGGCGTTCTGGGCGAGCAGATCCAGGTCCGAAGCTTCGACGGCCGCCTTCGCGCCAAGGTAATCCTGAAAGGTCCTGTGGATGAAGTCGACCGTGTCCGGCGTGGGTTCCCGTAGCAGCCCGCTGCGCAGCAGCAGATGCTTGAACACCTGGTGCGCGCCGTCCAGCGGGACGACGTGCGGCATGGAGGGCAGCCGTTCCCGGATGATGCGCACGGCCAGCGCCTGGGTCGCCTCGGAGCGCCCGTTGCGGATGAGCCAGTACGCGAGCCGCTGGAGGAGCTGGACCTGTTGCTCCTCGGTCAGCTGCAAGCCCTCCGGCGCGATGACCTCCCGCTCCTTGTCACGGCGGACCAGGAGCATCCGCAGCGCAGCCGCGTACAGATCCATGCGTCCCTCGGGCAGCTGCGAGTGCCGGTCACGGTGCAAAGCGCAGATCACCGAACACATCAGGGGATTGGTGGCGAGCTGGTACAGGTCGGGCTTGCGGCGCAGGGTGACGTGCAGGGCAGCCCGGTACTGCTCCACCTCGGTGCGCTCCTCGGCGTCCCCGAGAGACGACACGGCCGCCTCGTGCCAGCGGTTGACGAACTTGTCGATGTCGCGCTGGTTGAGGGGCAGCAGGTCGAACTCGACGAACCCGAGGTCCGCCGCCCAGCCGATCGGGACCGCGGAGGGGCGCGTGGTCACGAGGAAGAACGTGCGCGGGTAGATCTCGGTCAGTTCCGTGAGCCACCGCTTGGTCAGCAGCCTCTTCGACTCCGAGATCTCGTCGACGCCATCGACGAGGACGATGCCGCGCCCGCTGTGCAGAATCCGGTCGGCCCAGCCCTCCGGCTGCGCGCCGTCCAGCATGCTGCCGGCCATGGCGAGGAACTTGTGAGCGGTGGGGAGCGTGGACTCCTGCGCCAGGCTGCGGAGCGGGATGATGAACGGGACACGTCCGCGGAGGAAGGCGAGCTCGTCGTCGAAGTCGTTCTGCGCGGCGCTGACGGCGAGCCACTGAGCCAATGTCGTCTTGCCCGAACCGGCGGGGCCCCGCAGCACCACACGGTGCTTCCCGGTCAGGGCCCCTTCGACCCGGAGCCGGTGGGTGGCCGAGACACCTCCGTCGCGGCTCTGCGCCGAGAGTTCCAGGCTCAAATAGGCCGTGTCGAGCGGCCATCGGGCCTGACCGGGAGCGCTGAGGTCGAGCCCGAAGATGGCGAGCTTGCCGTACTTGAGCCCGAGGTGCTCCAGGTAGCGCTGCTCGAAATCGGCGTCCTGGCTGCGCGGCGGGGGAAGCCGCGCCGTCAGCACCTCCATGCGGCGCATGGTCTCGTCGATCATGCGGGTCTGCGTGATCAGGGTGGCCGGGATGAAGGCCGAGCGCTGCGTGAAGAACTGCAGGATGTGCAGGCAGCAGACGTCGAGCAGGGAACGGTAGAGGTTCGTAGCGTCGGCGCTCATGTAGCGCGTCAAGTCGTCCGCCGCGGCCGACAACTTGCGCGCCAGCTGGACGTGCCCGAGGTGGACCGCCTGAACGTCCTCCATCTCCAGGTCGCCGAGCGAGAGCAGAGTCTTGGTCAGCGCGTCGACCACGGCTATCCGGTCACCGTGGTGCACCGCCGGCTCGTACGGGTTCGCGGCGAGGGTCCGGCTGATCAGCTCCTCGCTGATCTTGCGTACGTCTCGCTCGTCCAGGGTGCGCTTCTGGCCACGCCAGCTGACCAGTTTGGAGACACGGATCGGCTTGCTGACAAGGTCGGCGCCGCTCTCCTCCCGCACGAACAGCTTCGCCACGAGCGGCTTGATCAGTGTCGAGGCGACCCGCGCCGCCATCCCCAGAGCCGTAGGCTCCACCCTCGACCGCCTCTCGGTGAAACGTCACGTCGACATCAGGTTAGAGGCGCGGAGGCCCTCCTGTCGGCGGAGCACACAACTCTTCGCGGCTGCGGGTCCCGGTCGGTCGTGCTGCGGACCGACCGGTCGCTGCGTCCCCCTCCCACGCGCGTGGGAGGCTCGCCCGGTGAGCACCATGCGACGCGTTCTCGGCACCGGCCCTACTTCCCCCAGAAGCACGGAGTCCACGGAGTCCACGGACGTCGCCCTGCGGCTTCTTCCCGTGGAGGCCAAACAGTTCTTCCCCGCCCTGGAAAGACAATTGGGAGTCGCGTTTCCCCAGAAAGGCAGAGTCTGCGAGCATCTCGCCTCCCCGCCCGGCCGTCGCCCGCGGCCCGTCCTGATGCGCAACGTCTGACGGAGGGCACCCGGCCGGGGCTGCAGAACGCGAACGGCCCGCCGATTCGGGGGAAAACGGCGGGCCGCACTGACCGCCACGGTGCCACACCCGAGAGCGCGTCGCACGCCGGAACAGCGAAATCGCAGCCGCCCGAGCTCCTGACGCCGTGCAACGTATGGGGCCCGTCCGGTGTGCGGACGGGCCCCATGTATCGAGCGCCGGGCAGGCCTTGCACCTGCATCTTCCCGCAGGAAGCGGGACGTCTTGCTTTGGATTACCAACGCACAACCAGCCGCCCCGATTTACGGCGACCAGCTCAAGATCAAGTTGAGCGCATGCGGCCGGCTCTTTGCCCGTAGGAAGGCCTCGAGCCGGCCCGCTGTTGCCGGACCGGAGTCTCGCCCTGGATCCCGCGTCGCACGCTCCGTCGTCGCCGTCGCCCACTGCGTGGAGAGCGCGGCCTGGACAGCGAGCGCAGTTGCGGCATCGGCGGGCTGCGACATCGATGACGACCAGCCCGGGCTCCTTCACGTGCTCTTCATTCATCAGGTTCAGGTACGGCACTACGCCTGGGCAGCGGGGAGGGTTCCGCTGATCCGGCGTCATCACCCGACCGAGCGTGTGTCCCGGCACGTTCAGGACATCGCAGCCACTCACCGTCACTGCTTGCCGGAAGCTTTCTCCGCCCCCAAGCAACCGCAGATGAGCTCGCGAACACCATAGCGACGGAACCCAAGCTGGCTGGCCTGCGAGGCCGTGCGCGCACTGACCGATACCGGCCGCTCCTACATTTTGCAGCACGCCGGCTCGGGGCTGGACCGCCGCATCGTGCGCGAACACGCTCGGCCCCCGAATCTGGCTCGTGGTCGTCCGCCGTGCCGAACAGCACCAAGTCCAGTCGTTTTGCGGGCGGCGCAGCAGGTTTGCGCCGATCTGTAGGTCGGCTGCTTGCGCTCGCTGACTGATTTCTGTTGCCGCGCGGCAACAGACTGGCCTTGTCGCGGCCCAGCGTTGACGGTGTCATCGGCACCTGAGATGTTCACTACGGCCATGTCCCGCCCTACGGTGTAGCAGCGACCAAGGCGAAACTGCAGGTCACCCCGCATCAGTACTGCCGATTGCCTGACCATCCGTCAAACGAGAACAATCGTCGTGGAGCCCGCGGGCCTTCACGTCAATGCTGACGCCGCAGCACTGCGGGCGACGCCTCGATCTGGTGTCAGGCCAGACGGGCGGGCAGCCGCTCGTATCGGGCCCATGAACTGCACTTTCACCGCCCGGTGGGGCATCATCGTGCGCTATGCGTGTCACCGGATTTGCGTCTGCGGCAGCCCGTTCCGATTCCAAGGGGCACTCAACTTGTTTGCGGCACAGTGCACTTGGCTCAAGCTGTGTGGTTCCTGTGTAAACCGTGACGCTGGTCATGGTTTGTTCCTACTGGGTTTGATGGGGTGATCTTCCCGTTCGCACAGTGGGAGGAGAAGTACATTGCGCATTTCCAGACGCTTATCGGCTATGGCTCTCGGGGTTATCAGCCTCAGCGCGCTGCTGAGTGGAAACAGCGCTCAAGCCGCTGACTCGGCCCGCAGTGACCAAGGGCAGATCATCTGGCTCCGGTCCAGCAAGCCCATCGACATCGCACTGGGCTCCGGTTACCAGGCTGCGCTCGCCTCGCAACGTTCTACAGTCTCAGTGGAACAGCTGCAGACCAGCGAGACGCCTTCGGTGCCCGAACCGTCAAGCGAGGCCAACGAACAGAAGATCGCTCACGAGAGCGGGGCGACGTACATGGCCCAAGCTGGTGACACGGCCGCAGCCAAGCGAATCCAGGCTGCTCAAGCCCTCACCAAGGAGCAATGTCGGGCCAGGTCTGACGGGCACAGCGCGGCAGGCGTGGTCATCAACCACTTCAGTTTCTGCCGCTGGGGCTACAACACCGCCGTCAAGCTGAGCGGGCAGGGCGCTGTCGAGGGGATGGTCCGGTTCCGGGAAACCGAGATCGGGACCGGCTCCGACAACATGCGGGACGCGACCATTGAGGTCCACACCGACGAGGTCACCTCGTCAGGCAAGTTCAACGACTCCGCGCTGATGAGCTTCGAAATCAGCCAGGCGGGCTGGCCCTCCGCCAACTCCTGCCAGGTGGCCGACATTTCCTCCAATCCCTTCACCACGACGGTGGGCGACTGGCGGGACGAGTACATCGCTTACGGGCTGGTATCGGCCAGGGGCACCGGAACCGGCCCGGACGACGCTGCGACCTGCGTCTACCAGCACAACTGGAAGGTCACCGGCGGAGGCGCCACGACCCCGTGGAGCAGCGGCCCCCAAAGCGGCCTGCGCTTCGACTCGTCGAAGTCTCTGGGCAGCAACTTCTACGACCAAGGCGCGATCTTCGATCGTGTCATACCGTCGTTCTTCTACGACCGCGCCCAGGCCGATACCGCAGGCGTCGCCAACCACCTCTACGACGCTCTCTACAGGCCGCAGACGACTTACCCGTCCAAGACCGGCAAGGTGATCCCCGGTGACATCTGGAGCGGAAAGAAGGCGCTGCACCGCAACTGGACCAACTATGACGCTGCCGCAGCCGAGGTGACGCGGAAGAACCGCAATGCCAAGGACGCTGCGTGCCGGGGCCTGAGCCGGCCCAACGACACCTACCAGTGCGACGAGTTCCCCTTCGCCTCCACCAAGGAAGGCGCCGGCGTGGGAGACGGAAACTTCTCCGTCCGCTATGTGCCGGGCGTGCAGAACGAGCAGGCAGGGCGTGAGCTGGGCAACTGGTACGGCAGCGACCGGATCCTGCACAACAACGAGTACGGCGTCTACGTGAACTGACCGGCATCTCAAGATGCGGGAGGACGGCCCTTGCGGGCCCGTCCTCCCACATCTGCGTGGGGCGGATCAGCGCATGCCGAGGGGCGGCTTGCCGTGCCGGGCGGCTAGCCGGCCGCGTCGGCTGACCGGTGTCGCGGGAGTGGGTGGAGACTGCCTTCCAGACGGAGTGAAGACGATGGCGTACGCCTCGAACCAGCCGTGGAGGCTGTCCTCCCCGCGCTGTGACGCGGCTTCGAACCGCTCGCGGGAGTCGTTGCGCCCCTGCTCCCACACCTGCACCAAGTAAATTTGAGCAGGGTCAAGGGACAATGAGGCTTCACCCGGCTCAGAGAGCCGACCGAAGACTTCCATTGGCACCGCAGCGGGCTTGGCCAGGCCGTCCGTCGTGTCGAACGCCGCCATGCGGCCCGTGTAAACCGGCCGGTAAAGCTCTGAAGCAAGTAACGTCCAGTTCTCCCCCGGAGCCCCGTCCTGTCCGTGACCCCGGACCAGGACGACTGGTGCAGTGTGCTCTTGCACGCGCGTTCTCACGACGATCTGGCCGGGAATGACGATGACCGACGTGTCGGTCTGAAAATCTGGCCTGCTCTCTTCGCGCTCAAATCCCGGCTCCCACAGCTCACCGACAGGAAAGTGACCGTATGTCACACTGACGGCGCCGACATGACTGATCTCTGACATACCTGGAGCCTGCCAGGAGCACAGCCGACGATGCGCGGCCACCGCCAGCCAAAGTTGGGGAGCTCGAACTCGGACGCCTCCTCACTCTGCTTCGGCCTCTGTCCACCCGGACACCTACGAGGCAAGAACACCAGAAGCACCCCTTTACCTTCCATGCCCCATAACGCCCGGTCTCAGAGGACGTTCGTGGTACTTACGTGATGGTTTGAGGTGGTTGTGTCGTGCCGGGTTTGGCCTTATCCAGGCAGAATAAGTGATTTGCGGTTACAGCTTCAGCGGGCGTGACTTTGCATTTCAGCCCGGTTTCAGCTGATAGCTCCTGTCCGGTTCGAGGAACCTACTGAAAGCGGCTTTTGGCTCGCTCGATCGAGCGATATGCCCGGTCCGGGACCCCATGCATGAGTATCCCCATGACTTCTTCGCAGCCGCGCCTGCCGTACCTGAGTGATCTCTCCGATGCCCGCTGGGAGTTGATGGAGCCGACCTTGACGGCCTGGCGGGCCGAGCGGCAGAAGACCTCCCTCAACCTCGGCGGCAAGGTCACTGACCTGCGGGAAGTCATGAACGCGATCCTCTTCCTCAACCGGACCGGCGTCCCGTGGCGCTATCTGCCGCACGATTTCCCGCCGCACACCACGGTGTTCGGCTACTTCAGCGCCTGGACCGCCGACGGCACCATCGAGAAACTCGGCGTCCACCTGCACCGGATGGTCCGTGAGCAGGCAGGACGCACCGCGGAGCCCACCGCGTGCGTGATCGATGCGCAGAGCGTCAAGACCGCGACCAGCGTCCCCTCCGACACTCAGGGCACGGATGCAGGGAAGAAGATCGTGGGCCGCAAGCGCAGCATCGTCGTCGATACGCTCGGCCTGTTACTGCTGGTCATCGTGACCGCCGCCAGCGTCTCCGACAACGAGGCCGGCAAGCAACTCCTCACCCAACTCGCCACAGACCACCCCACGATCACCAAGGCATGGGTCGACACCGGCTACAAGGCCAAGGCCATCGAGCACGGCGCCGCCCTCGGCATTGATGTCGACGTAGTCCCACGAAACGAGCAGGTCAAAGGCTTCTCGGTGATCCCCAGGCGCTGGGTCGTGGAGCGAAGTTTCGGGTGGATCATGATGCACCGCCGCCTCGCCCGCGACTACGAGACCAAACCTGCGCATTCCGAGAGCATGATCCGCCTCGCGATGATCTCGAACCTTGCGAAACGAGCAACCGGAGAAACACCCATAACCTGGCACAACCCATGAACCATACGGTTTTTAACCGGAACGTCCTCTAAGGCGTCGTTTCTTTTGGTGGTTCTCGGGCCGAGCTGTGCAGGGATACTGCTGTGGTGCTGTTGACGTGGATCGCTGAGGTGGCGGCCGAGCCCCTGGTGCTGGAGCCGGCTGACCGGCGGGTGGGGGGAGACCAACACCTGGTCGCTGGGTGCGGCGGACGAGGACAGGAGTTCGTTGTCCGTCGCCGAGGTGGTGGCTGCCTTCGAGCGGACTGCTGCTGCCATCCGGGAACGCGTTCACGATCTGGGCTTTTCCGGGGTGGTGACGTTCTACGTGTGGCACGACGAACAGGCCGGGCAGCTTTGGTGCTCGACCGGTTCTGTGCCCCCGGATGCGCTGCCGTTCGGCGGTACCTATGTGGCTTCCGACGACCTCGGTCCGGTCATCGAGGGATTTCTGGCTGACAGCGAGCCAGGCTTCATCGCCTGGTCGGACCTGGACGACGTGCAGAGCCTCTCGGAGAAGACCGAGACTGAGCCGGAGATCATGCCCTTCGGTGTCTGGGCCAGCAGTGTCGGAGCCTCACGCTGAAGGGTCCTGCCCGTCCACACGGACGAGTCGGCGGTGGCAGATGAGGGCTGCGGCTATGCCGGCGAAGGCGAGGAAGTGTTCTGCCTTGCGTTCGTAGCGGCGGTGGAGTCGGCGGCAGCCGGCGAGCCAGGACACGGTCCTCTCAACAACCCATCGGTGGCGGCCGAGCCGCTGTGAGGACTCGATCCCTTTGCGGGCGATGCGGTGGCGGATGCCGCGCTTGCGGAGCCATCGGCGCAGGTGGTCGTAGTCGTAGCCCTTGTCGGCGTGCAGTCTCGCCGGTCGTCGCCGTCGTGGGCCGCGGCGGGAGCGGATCGGCGGGATGCCCCGCACGAGCGGTTCAAGGCCCTGGCTGTCATGCATGTTCGCACCGGAGATACCCAGCGACAGAGGCAGTCCGTTCCGGTCGGTGATCAGATGGATCTTCGATCCCAACTTGCCGCGATCGGTCGGATTCGGTCCCGTAAGTGGCCCCCTTTTGCCGCCCGCAGGCTGACCGAGTCGATCGCGCATCGCGACCAGTCCAGCTCACCTCGGGCGCCGAGCTCGTCGAGGGCAACGCGATGGAGGCGACCCCAGACCCGGGCCCGGCTCCACTGGGCGAACCGCCGGTACACCGTCTGCCAGCTCGGACCGAACACCGGCGGAAGCTGCCGCCAGGTGCAGCCCGAGGTCGCCACAAAGATGATCGCCGCCAAGGCCTCGCGATCACCCGCACGACGCCGGCCCCCACCTTGCGGACGTATCACCTCCGTCGGCGGTACCACCCGCCGGAACAGCACCCACAACTCGTCCGGCACCAGCCGCTCAACCAGATCCGTCATGCACCGTTCAACGAACGATCAAGCCATAAGAAACGCCGTCTAAGAAGCAAGATCAATCTCATACCCAGACAGGGATCTGAGCTGAGAGGACAGCGGAGGATCTCACGCGCCTCTGACAAGAGGAGAACCCACAACCCGTGCCCTCATCTGTGTCAGTTGTGGCCGGTGGCGTCGGCTGGGCCGCCCATACCTCACTGATCAAGGTGAAGGACGTGGCGAGCATCCCGGCTCCCCAGCGTGGGGGCATGACGGAATGAGCCCTCGGGCCGTGGGCGATGCGGTTGCGGAGCTTGCGCCCCTCG
Organism: Streptomyces sp. B21-083; assembly: GCF_036898825.1. Taxonomy (GTDB): domain Bacteria; phylum Actinomycetota; class Actinomycetes; order Streptomycetales; family Streptomycetaceae; genus Streptomyces. The sequence continues at coordinate 256,242 of NZ_JARUND010000001.1, forward strand.
TGGAGGAACTCCGTCTGCCGCTCGGTCAGGAGGCCACTCTCCTTGCCCTGCTTGATGAGGGCGTGGAGCGGCTTCGTGCCGGAGTCAGGGATCTTGGCCCGGAGGACGATCTCCATCGCGATCAGGGCGTGCAGGAGGGCCACGGTGGAGAACTCGTAGCAGAAGTAGGAGTGGCGCAGGAGCTCGCGGGAGGTGTGCAGCACCGTTGCCGCGGCCGGCTGCCCGAACACGCCCGTCGAGGTCACCCGCGCCCGCTGACGCGGCACGCCCGGTGCCGAGACCAAGAGCTCTTTGCCCGCGAAATCCGTGCCGAAGAAGGCGAACGGCCCGCCGTCTCGGGGGAAAACGGCAGGCCGAACTGACCGTCACGCTGCCACGCCCGTAGCTGCGGCGCACACGATGGACGACCAGTTTGCGGCCGTCGCCCGGTAGCCGACGACATCCGCGCCGAGGTCGCCGCTCTTGCCGCTGACGACGACCTTCGTGCAGCCGTCCCGCCGACACAGCTCCGCGACGTACGTCTCGCACTCCTGCCACGACAACGCGTCGACCTCAGCCATCGACAACTCCCGCGCCCGGGCCTCCTCCTGCGCCCGCCACGCACGGTCCTGGCCGACCGCGCGACGGTGGTGTCGGCGTACGGCCTTAGCTCCCCAGTTGCGTACAGACGAACGTCCCCAGGTGTCAGGCCACTTCGGTCTCTCGCTCGAGGGCCTTGAGGCGGTTCTTCAGCCGGTAGCTGTTGCCGTTGATGGGGACTACTTCGCAGTGGTGGAGGAGGCGGTCGAGGATCGCGGTGGCGAGGACTTCGTCGCCGAAGACCTGGCCCCATTCGCTGAAGGTCTTGTTCGAGGTGAGGATGATCGAGCCCCTCTCGTAGCGTTTCGAGATCACCTGGAAGACCAGGTTCGCCTCGGCTCGCTCCAGGGGCTGGTAGCCGACTTCATCGACCACCAGGACACTCGGCCGCAGGTAGGAGCCGAGTTTCCTGGTCAACCTGCCGGCGGCCTCGGCGGTCCTGAGGTTGCGGACCATGTCGTCGAGGCTGGTGAAGTAGATCGAGTAGCCGGCCCGGCAGGCCGCGACCGCCAGCGCGACGGCGATGTGGGTCTTGCCGACTCCCGGCGGCCCGAGCAGGGCCACGTTCGCCTTCGCCTCGACGAACGACAGAGTCGCGAGGTCCTTGATCTTGCGCGGGTCGAGTTCGGGCTGGAAGGAGAAGTCGTATTCGTCGAGCGTCTTGTGGTGCGGCAGCTTCGAGGTCCTCAGGCCGCTGCGGAAGCGCCGGTCGTCGCGGACGGCGAGTTCCTCGGAAAGCACCAGGTCGAGGAAGTCGAGATAGCCCATCTTCGCCTCATCTGCCCGCCGGGTGTACTCGTTGACGGCTTCGGCCAGGTGGGGCAGGCCGAGCTTGGCGGCCGTGGTGCGGATGCGGTTGCCGGTCAGCTCGCTCAAGACGTGTCCTTGCTCTGGGAACGGGTGGTGAAGGGGCGGGTGCCAGTCAGCTCGTCATAGACCGACAACGGCCGGCGCCCGACCTCGATCCGGCTGGCCGCGGCTCTGTTCAGCAGGGCCTGCAAAGGCCCGGATTCCTCACCGCGGGGACGCCCTTGACGGGGCAGGACGGGGGTGTCGCCGGTGGTCGTCCGACGCCCCTTGCCGGTGGGCAGGCCGTCCCAGTGCTTCTCCTCGACGACCCGCGCTCCGCGGCCGACCGCCCGTGGGTGCATGGCCAGCAAGGTCTCGCCGCTGGTATCGGGGGCGGTCGAATGCAGCATGACCTGCGACTTCGTGGCACGGATCTCGATCAGTTGGCGGGGTCGGACCTTACTGGCGGGTACTGAGTAGAGGTTGCCGCCGAAGGCCACCAGGCAGTCCCTGCCGACCGGCCGCAGATGCCGTTCGGCCACCAGATACGGGGTGGGCGGCAACGGCCGCAGAGCCGCGTGATCGCGGGCAGCCCGCTCGCCGATGACCTCCCGGTGCGTCTTGTGGATCTGAGCCCGCCGGTGCGGCACCCACGCGGTGAACGCGGCGTCCATCTCCTCGATGGAAGAGAAGGCCCGCCCGGACAGAACATGATCACGGACGATCAGCACCTGGCGTTCGACCCGGCCTTTTCCGGTGGGGCGGTAGGCAGCCAGCATGTCGATGTCGAAGTCGTAGTGGCCGGCGAATCCGGCCGCCTCCGGATGCAGCGGAACCGCCTCACCAGGAGCGACGTGGCGGCGGACGACGGTCTTGGTGCGGTCGTAGACGATCGTCATCGGCGCCCCGCCGAAGTGCGCGAACGCCCGCCGGTGGCAGTCGAAGAACGTCTGCAGATCCTGGCTGGTGGTGAAACAGCAGAACGGATCACGCGAGTACGACAGAACCATGTGGAAGGAGTAGACCTTCGCGATGCCCATATGCGCGAGGATCTTCCCCTCGTGTCGGGTAGCGGGGACGCATTGCTGCGTCCCCGCCCCCTCAGAACCGGGCGAGCGGGTTTCCCCGCACCTCGGCTCAAGCAAGCCCCATGGGCTTCACGAAAGTGCAGCAACTGCTGGCCTCCTGCGGCTGCGAGGCCGAAGCCTGCGGTGACAGGAGGCGTGCACGAGGCGTGTTCGGTCCGTGCTCGGCGCGTCAGGCCGTCCGTGGTGAGTGAGATAGTCGGCGGCTATCGCTCTCTTGACGACGTTCAGCCACCATCGTTCCCATTCCTGGGGCGATTGCGGGGGCTGATCGGCGGTGAGCAGGTGGTCCCCGCAGAGCGGACAGCGGCCGTCCTGCTTGGCGAGCAGGCGCAAGTTGTAGCTGTCCAGCGGGGGTTTGACCTTTCGTCGCCGCTTGACCCAGTAGTTCGTCAGGCCGGGGTCGTCGGGTGACGCCCCGCCTGCGATCAGCTGGTGCCGAACGATGTTCGTCCAGGAGAACTTGAGCAGAATGGGGATCTCGCCGCGGTCGTTGAGCACGTTGGCGCGATCTCCGAACACCCACCGGTCGTTCCTGAACTTGTTGAACCTGCCGAAGTAGCGGCGAGCGATCCACTTCTTCGACTTGTTGGGGTGCATGCGTCTGGCCCACCGGTAGGTGAGCCACCACACGTAGTGATCCAGCGCCGTGAAGATTCTGCTGGACACCACCCCCCGGTAGTAGGCAGCCCAGCCCCGCACGATCGGGTTGAGCTTGGCGATGACCGCCGTCGCGTTCAAGCCGCGCAGAGCGCGCACCTCGTCCGCGAGCCTGTTCCGGATGCGCCTGACCGCCTCCGCACTTGGTTTGATCAGCAGCTTGCCGCGTCGATAGCGGCGGACGTTGAACCCGAGGAAGTTGAAGCCTTCTTCGAGGTGGACGATGCGCGTCTTGTCCTCGTTGAAGACCAGCCCCCGAGGCGCCAGCCACTGCGCAAGCTGTGCCTTGACCTGCTCGGACTGCTGTCTGGAGTGGCAGCAGGCGACCATGTCGTCGGCGTATCTCACCAAGATCGGAGAGCCCGCCACCACATCCCCGGCGTGTGTGCCGGTGGTGAGATAGCGGACCCCTGCGGCCTCCTCCAGCCCGTGGAGGGCCACGTTCATCAACAGCGGGCTGATCACACCGCCTTGAGGAGAGCCCTCCTCGGTCGGCGTGAACTGCCCTTTGTCGACCACTCCGGCCTTCAGCCACCGTTCGATCAGATCCCTGGCCGGGAACGAACCGAGCGAGTCGAGTAGCCGTGAGTGGCCGATCTTGTCGAACGCGGCGGACAGATCAGCGTCCAGGATCCACAACCGGCGGGCGCGTGGCCCGCTGAGCGTGGAGAACAGGGAGCCGATCGCATCCGCGCAGCTTCGCCCGGGGCGGAACCCGTAGGAACGGGGCTCGAACCGGGCTTCCCACTCGGGTTCCAGTGCGCTGCGGACCCGCGCCTGATGGCACCGGTCCAAGATCACGGGAATGCCGAGCGGTCGCTGCTTTCCATTGGCCTTCGGAATGTACACACGGCGCACGGGCATGGGGTCCCAGGACGAACGCGTGCGGTGCACCCGCATCGCGACCGCCGCCCTGGCTTCGGGGGACAAAGCTGTCTCCCCGTCGATCCCGGCCGTCCGACGTCCAGCGTTGCGCTGAGTGACTTGCCGCACGCTGACCAGCGTGTTCGACCAGGACCTCAGCATCAGTTTCTGCAAGGACCGGACCTGAGCCCAGTCCTCTTCTCGTGTCGCCTTGAAGATCCTCCGCCGCAGCCTCACTACGTTCTCCTCGTGAGTGCGCCAGACGATGGCGTCCCAGTCGAGAACGTCCTCGGGTCCGTTCACCGCAATGGTGTCCAACATGTCCCTCGGTTCGAGAGGCGCTCGGCCTCGGCGTTCAAAGGCTCACCAGCCCACGTCAGCGCCCTTTCGGGCCCGGTCGCCTGGACCGGCATCCGGCCGGTTCCCCGTGACAGCCGCCTGGAGAGGCAGCCGTGGTGTCACGAGTCCCGTTGCCTTTCGGCAGCCGGCATCCGCTTCTTGGGCATCCTGTCCCGCCGAGGGCTTCCGCCCCTCTTGCGATCGGCCTACCGAGCCAGATGGCCCGGACCCCGACGGGGTTTCCACGTTCCGCGCATACGAGACGCGACCGGGGAGGGCGCCCCCTAAACCCCGGGACCAGCGGTGTTCTTGCGACCGACGGGGCAGGCTCCGGTCGCCGCTCGCCGCCTCTTCCAGCGGCCAGGTCCTATCACCCGGTGTTCTTTCCGTCTCCCCGGGCTTGTCGATGACGAGGCATCACAGGGGGTTCACTCGCGTTCGCCCGTCCGGCCTTCTCCTTGCCCGGTTGCTCCCCCTGACGGATCGGGGGCCCTTGGGCGTCTTCCCTGAGCTTCGCACCCTCTGCGGGCAGGACCCGCGAGCGCACGTCAGGGCGGAGATCGGTCTCGAACACTGACCGAGAACTACGCAACCGGCATGACCGGCCTCCAATCTGCGAGTTCACTCATATGCGCGACTTCGTGTCGCACCACCCCAGTCGACCTGGGCCTGGGCCCCTGGAATCACCTCGAACCGGCGGTGCATGCCCGCGAGTTCCCGCGGCGTGATCCCCAGTTCCTCGGCGACCCTCGGACGGGCTTCCTGGACGTAGAGCTTGACCCGCTGATAGTTGCCCGTGAACCCGTACTCCCTGGCCAGGCGCTCGTGGATGACCGCGGCCTTCAGCAGGATCTCTGCCCGAAGCATCGAATCGATCAGGGGCGCGAACTCGTCGATCACCCTCGCCAACGACCGCCCGTTCGTCGATCGCCGCGGCGGAGTCGCCGGACCCGGCGCCGAGAGATACTTGCGGACCGTTTTACGGTCCAGCCCGGTCTCCCTGGAAATTTCCGACAGGCTCATCGCCCCGGACTCCAACAGGCCACGAAAACGCCGCAGTTCCAACCAGCGACGTGGATCCAAGACCACCGCCGACCACCCTCCGCCACCCACACCGACAGGCAGCAGAGTGCCGAACCCGGCCCCTCAACACGTCAAGAACTGGGGACGTTCATCCGTACGCGGGTGGGGACGTTCATGTGTACGCCGACAGGTGGACCCTCAGCAGCGCGCATCCCGCAGTGGCGGTGGAACGTCACGACTGCCCGAACTGTGACGCACCCGCTGGCCGCGCCTGCCGCACCCGGAGCCCAAGTGGGAAAAACTTGATCGTCGACACGGGGCTCTTCATGGGGCCGGAGCCTCCCGGAACAGCTTTCCGACGAGTCGGGCTCCCTCGACAGCGACCAAGGCCGTGACGGTATAGATGAAACAGACTGCGACTATCACGTAGTTGGCCTGATCGCTGATCCACTTCGCGGTCAGGCTCGTGTTGACGAATTGTCCTGCCGAGAGGATGAAGGGAACACCCAGCAGTAGGGCATCAACGACGAGGCTGAGAGCCAGCCAGAAAAGGGATCCGAGTACAGCGATGTTGCAGGGTGCGCCCAGGAGGTACGACAAGATTCTGTTCGAATCCCCCTTACGGTAGGCGCTGAGCATCAAGAAGGCCGCGAATGCTGTGAATCCAACGGATATCAGGTCGGTACGCAGATAGGGTGAAAGCGAGTCGATTTCGAGAAATGAAGCGGCGGACAGGTCGTTGAGGAGATCTCGCCGAGCGGGATCGAATGCCGAGGAGATGAGACTGCCCATGATGTAGGCAAGCCGGAGCATGACGCACTGGATGGCGATGACCATGATGGCGATGATCGCCGTAATAACACGCCGGGAAGTCGGCTGGGCAAGGAGACGGGAAATTCCTGAACTCCCCGCACGCCGAGTTGCCCGTGCAAGCTTCATCGCATTCTGGGCGTTCGTCACATACGACTCCACCGCGTAAGCCAATGTGACAAGAGCGATGACGGCTGGGTGTATCCCCATCATGGACAGGAAACTACCCAACGCAGCAGTGAAGTCGGGCAGGCTCGACATGTGGCCTCGCTAGATTAGTTAGCCCGGTTTCGCTCTGTGGATCCTCGGAGAAGGACGCCGCAGCAGCATCGCGCACGGGACGTCACGCTGCTGAGTTTCGCCGATTTTCCTCCTCCCCGGCTCTCACGCTGGGCAACACGTAGGGCCCGTCCGGTGTACGGACGGGCCCTACGTGTATCGAGCGCCGGGCAGGCCTTGCACCTGCATTTCCCCGCAGGAAGCGGGGCGTCCTTCCTTGGACCACCAACGCACAACCAGCCAACCCGAGTTGCGGCGACCAGCTCAAGATCAAATTTAGCGGATGCGGCCGGCCCTTGTGGTCCAGCTTCCTTCCGCCCTTGCGAGACGCGCTCGTGACCCGGCCGATGCTTGCCCGAGGGAAGAGACGCAGACCATCGGTCATCACGGGCTCGAAGAGAAGACGGAAGACCTCGGCGTAGTTGAGTCCGGCGCCGCTTGCTCGGCCGCTGTGGGATCGCCGGGGAGCGCCAGCACTGCGGCGAGCAGAGTGCCGACGGCGGCCGCGGCCCCGATTGCCTGTCCCAGGTCGCCCCGCTGCCGGGGTACTCCGGCCTCGGTCCTGCGCCGGCTCCGCCTGTAGACCATGATGCCCACCGCCCCGGCGATCACGATGACCATGACGTCATTCGAGTGTCCAGACAGCAACGAGACGAGACGAGACGAATCGTATTGCATCACTCCCGGGGTGTAGATCATGATGATGACGCAGGATGACGAGACGGCTCGTCTCGTCATCGAGTCGTGGATGTGGGGAACGGTGCCATGAATCAGCGGTTTGTCCAGGTCGACCCGGCGGTGCGGCTGTGGTCCGAGGTTCGCGGCGGCCTCCGGGATTCCACCCTGTTGCTGATCATGGGGGCCGGGGCGTCCGGGCTGGGCTGGCCGGAGGGACTGGTTGACGCGTTGGCCGTGCGCCACCGCGTCATCCGCTACGACCACCGGGACACCGGCCGCTCCAGCTCAAGTTTCGGCACGCACCCGTACCGCATCGTCGACCTCGCCTCGGACGCGATCGCCGTCCTCGACGCGTACGAAGTGGAGCGGGCGCACATCGTCGGTCACTCCCTGGGCGGCATGCTCACCCAACTGCTGATCGCCGATCACCCCGAACGGCTGCTCAGCGCAACAGTGATGGGCACCGGCGCTCTCAGCAGCACCCCACTTCGCACCCGGACGGCTCCCGAACTCCCGTAGACCGACTCCCGCCCATCGACGCACGGGTGCTCGAACTGTGGTCCCACCCCCACGAGGACCGTGGCCTGGAGGGCGAGCTGGACCACCGCGTGGAGCACTGGCGGCTGCTCAACGGCGATCAAATCCCCTTCGACTCCGAGGAGTTCCGGGCCTCGGAGCGCCGCATCATCGAGCACGCCGAGCGCTACGAGGCGCCCATGACCCACGGGCGCGCGGACCACTCCGGCATGGACCGCACCGAGGAACTCGCGCGCACAGAGGTGCCGACCCTGGTCGTCTCCGCCCCGGCCGAGCCCATCTTCCCACCGCCGCACCCCGACCATCTCGCCCAAGTGATCGCCGGGGCACGGCTGGTGGAGATACCGGGCATGGGGCACGCCCTGCCCCGCGCCGTCCACGCACCCCTGGCCGCGGCCGTTCTCGACCACACCCTGGCCACGGACGCCCGCGCCCGACCAGGGGCGGGGACGTAACCTCGATCTCCTGTCGGCCAAGCGCGGCACCTGGCGAAGAAGACCCAGGCGTGTTCGTCAGCTGGCGGGCGTATCGACGCCGAGCAGCTGAGAACAGAGGAACATCAACCTCAACTCGGCGATGTCCCATGGTGTGGTGATCCCCACCGCCAGGGGGTGGCCCACCGGATGGGCAACGACATCGGTGCACGTGTTTCACAGGGACGGCTTGATGGCCACGCATGACGAAGGGACACCTCATCGATGCGCATCCTCCTGATCGGGCCGCCCGGAGCCGGCAAGGGCACACAGGCAGTGCGCCTTGCCACGCATCTGTCGATCCAGCACATCTCCACCGGTAACCTGTTCCGAGAGCACATCGACCAGGGCACCGACCTCGGGCAGAACGCCCACACGTACGTACGCGCCGGCCTTCTGGCACCGGACGAGGTCACCATCGAAGTGATCAGACAACGCCTTGCCCGCCCGGACACCGTTCGCGGATTCCTGCTGGACGGCTTCCCCCGCAATCTTGCCCAGGCGGAGGCACTGGACGGCATCTTGGCCGACTCGAAGTCGAGGCTGGATGCCGTGCTAAACCTGGAGATTCCCGAGGCCCAGGTGGTCAGACGGATCGCTGGACGACGGCTGTGCCGCCAGGACCGCGAACACATCTTCCACGTCCACTACAACCCGCCTGAAGTGGACGGAGCCTGCGACATCTGCGGCGGTGAGCCGTACCAGCGAGATGACGACCGCGAGACAACCGTTCGTAAGCGACTAGAGGTCCATCGCAGTGAAACGGCGCCGGTCGTCGACCACTACCAGGCTCGGGGCCTGGTGACCACGATCTCGGCCCTCGGCCAGGTCCAGGAGGTCCTGGACCGCGCGCTGGCCGCGATCGGCCACGGTCAGGTCGATGCCTCCGGCGCGTCGAGCTGCTGACCCCTCCGCTGGGAAGGTGTGGACTCCTCCACCCCCCGGACCCTGTCCTCCGCCGACACTTTGGACGCGACCTGCGGACGCCTCAGAAAGTCGGTGGTGACAGCCGCGGCAACCTCACGCGGTGACCTTCTCCTACGGCGTGATAGGGGTCTCGACCTGCTGACCCACCCGCCGGCTCGCGTCGTCCGTGGTCACCGGGCCTTGCCATCCCGCGGCGTCAGGATCGCCTCGAACCGTTCCGCCTCGCTCCACCACGGCCTCCCCCTGGACGTCCTCCGGCGCAATGACGCACAGCAGCGCGCGGGCCTCAAGGACGTGGCCCAAGTTCTCGGCAAGCGCGGAGAACACTTCGTCGGACACGGCCGTGGCGGCCTCGCCCATGGTCCCTCCCCGGGGAACTGCGTACGGGACGCCACCAGTCCGACACGTTCGCCGGCGAAGGCGGACGGGGCCTTCTTGTCCTTGATCCCGCGGCACCAGCGGCAGTTCTGCCGCTGAGCTCATGAATAATGCCTGTTCACCGGGCGGAACTCCGGCAGGTTTTCGGCAAACTGCCCTAGGTAGCGTTGTTCGGCATGAAGAACAAAGCGAGCCTTGTTGCGGTTGTTTCGCTGTCTCTGATGGCGATGTCCGGCGGGGCGGCCCAGGCCGCCGGGTCCGGTTCGGCAGGTGTAGCGGCAAACCCGGCATGCACGGATCTGAGGAACGGGCAACTGTGCATCAGCATCACGCCGGTGAACCAGCAGGGGAGCATCCGGGTCTCCTACCAGAAGAAGGCGGGCACGCCGATCTACGGGCATCTCGAGTGGGTGAACCCTGCCAACCAGACGTTCAAGTCGCCTGACATCTGGATGTACGCAGGCAACACCTATTACCAGACGTGGCCGACATGGGTGGGCCCTGGCTGTAACCGTGGAGTCATCTACAACGCGACCGACAGGGAGTCGAGCTTTACGCCGCCCGACTGCGTCTGATCGCAGTCCACAGCTGGCTCCGGTGACGTCCGGGCCGCCGCCGATGACCACATGGAGGGCTCGAAGCGATCATGTTACGGATCCGCTTCACCGCGCTTGATTTGGGCCGGGTTCGATTGGCCGCGGGCCCGGCGCTGATGTGGGAGACGGTACTCAGTCTGCATTGGCTCCAGCGTGGTGCCGCCGGTGCCGCCGGCGCGTGGTGGCGCCACGCCATGGCGCGCAGGCTGACGCCTGACCTGCGTCTGCTGCGCGCGCTCGTTCCGCCGCGTGGGTACATTCCGGACTTCCTGACGCCGTACGGGTGCTCGGCCGATCCTGTGGAGGCGGTGGCTCCGGTGTTGGACACGTCAGTGTCACGGCTCCGCCGCGATGTCGGCTTGCTGACGGTCAGTCACGGTGTCACGGCCTCGTTGCGGCCGTTGGCCGAGGGCAGGGCATGCGCGGTTCGCCGTCTCGGTGAGGCACTGGTGGGCTATCACAGGGTGGCCGTCGGGCCGTTCTGGCGGATCGTGCGGGATGAGGTCGCCGCTGAACGTGCCCGTGCGGCTTCGTTGCTCGCTGACGGTGGTGCGGAGAGGGTGCTCAGCCGTCTCTCACCGCGGATGCGATGGTCCGGCTCGACGTTGACGTTGGCCGTCGACTACCCGGTGGAGCGGGAGCTCAGCCTGGAAGGCCGGGGATTGCTGCTGGTTCCGTCGTACTTCTGTGACGGAACACCAATTACGTTGGCAATTCAGGAAGATACGCCGGTGTTGGTGCTCCCGATCACTCGTACTCTCGGCTTCGCACGGGATGAGGCGCTGCCCGGTCTGCTGGGGCGCAGCAGGACCGCGGTGCTGGAAGCAGCCGCAGACGGCGGCAGTACGAGTGAACTCGCCCGCCGTGCGGGGATTCTGGTCTCTTCGGCCAGCCAGCACCTCACTGTGCTGAGGCGTGCGGGGTTGGTCGTGAGCAGGCGCGAGGCCAACGTCGTGTTCCATGCGGTCACGCCGCTGGGAACGGACCTGCTGCGGGGACGGCGATCGTCCCCGCAGCAGGTGTGCCCCGATCAGCAGTAGCCGATCTTCCTGTAGCCGATCCAGAACTCGCCCTTGTTGTTCACGTTCGCGTTCGTGCCCACCGCGGGGAGACGGTTGGCCCCCCAGATCCGGCCGCGGAAACCCTGAGAGACGCTGTCGATGTCGACGTAGGGTTGGACATCGACGCCGCCGTGGAAGGTGGCCGTGGCGTCGCCGGGGGCCCGCGTACCGCTGGCGTAACAGGCACTTCCGTTCGAGCGGCGGAGCACGAGATCACCGTTGTCCTGCAAGAGCAGGTAGTATCCGCTGTTGCAGATGGCCTGGTTCGTGGCCAGCTTGCCGGAGAACGACGTGCCGATGCAGGTCACCGCTGCGGTGTAGGTCTGCCCGGTGGATGGCTGGGCCGCGGCTACGCCGGACGCGCTTACCACTGCGGCGCCGGTCGCAACGACCGCCGTCAATACTCGTTTCATCATAGGCATGGTGAATTTCCCCTCGTTGATTTTCTTGCCGCACAACGAGTCTGCCGGCGACTGCCGGTCGTGATCACGTGTTTCATGTCTGCGTAAAACTCACCTGCCCCGCGGCGATGAGTTCGGCGATGGTCTCAGTCGAGCGACGCCAGCTGGCTGAGCACTCTGGTTGCCGGCACCTCTCGGTGCTGTGCCCGGTACAGCCCCAGCGCCCGCTCCCACGAGCTACGGGCGAGGTCGTCGCGCCCGAGCGCGTGCGCTGCTTCGCCAAGACGGGCCAGCACGCCCGCCTGCGCGAAACCGTGCTGCAGCAGTGCGAGCAGGTCGCTCGCGATCTGCAGGCGGCGTACCGCCTCCCGGTACCTCCCGGTCTCCAGCTCGAGTTCGCCGAGGCTGCGCAACGTGTGCGCGATGCCATCACGGTGCCCGTGTTCCTCGCACAGGGCCAGGGCCTTGTCGCACCACGCGCGACCCTCATCTCGGCGGCCCAGCCTGATCAGACACCAGCCGACGCAGTTGAGCATGTCGGCTTCTAGATGAGGTTTGCCCAACGCCTGGTAGCCGGTGAGTGCTGCGCGGGCGTGATCGAGAGCCTTGCGGTGATTCCGCCTGCCTTCCCACGCCCACGCCAGCGAGTTGTGCGCGTCCGCCTCCGCCGCGAGGTCGCCGAGTTGAGCCGCCAGCGCCACGGCACGTTCGAGGTAAGGCAGTGCGGTCGGGAAGTCGCCAAGCGTCGCGTGGCTGTCACCGAAGCTGATGTCGGCTTGGACGAGCGCTGTCACGTCGCCGATGCGTTCGGCGACCTCGCGAGCGGTGGTCCACATGGCCAGGTGGTCACGCAGCCGTCCGTACCGCCAGTGGTAAACAGCAAGCGCTTTGGGCAGTTGCCAGCTCACGCCAGGCAGCTGAAGATCGACGACGGCGGTCAGCGCCGCGTGTTCCGCCTCGGTCCAGGCCAGCGCCGCAGTCATATCGCCCGGTCGGTATGGGTTGCTTCCCGGCGCGGGCAGCTGGTCGACAGAGGGCAGCCGGTGATGGCCCATCACCTCGGCGCAGGCGAGGGCACTGTGCAGGTAGTGCTCGACAGTCTGGCCGAGGGCGCTGTCGCGTTCGGCTTCACCGCACTTCTCCGCCGCATAGAGCCGCACCAGGTCGTGCATACGGTAGCGGTCGGGCATGTGTTCGTCGACGAGGTGGGCATCGGCCAGCTCACGCAGCAGAACTGGCGCGCCGGGGCCTGCGACGGCGATGGCGGCCCGTGTCCCGATGTCCGGACCCGGGGTGATCGACAGCTGGCGGAACAACCGCGCCGCCGCAGAGGACAGCGCCGCGTGGGAGATGTCGAGAACAACGCGCAGATTCGCCGAAGGAGCGCCCGCGTCCAATGCGCTCAGTCTGGTGTGCGCACTGCTCAGTTCGGCTGCGAGCTCGGTCAGCGATGCCCTGGTGGCGCGGGCGATGACGATGCCGAGCGCCAACGGCAGTCCAGAACACCAGTGCACAACGGCTGCGGCAGCGTCCGGTTCGGCCGCGAGCCTGGGCGCGCTGAGGCGGTATGCGAGCAGGTCGCGCGCCTCGGAGCCGTTCAGGGGGTCGAGCGTAATCGGCCACGCGCCGTGGGTGGCGACGAGCTCCGGCAGTCCGCTGCGGCTGGTGACCAAGACCGCGCTCGCCGTGCTACTGGGCAGCAACGGGGTCACGTGGTCGGCATCGCGAGCGTTGTCCAGCAGCACCAGCACGTTCCGCTCGGCGAGCAGGCTGCGGTAGAGCGCGGCCATGCCGTCGATGTCCGGCGGCACCGCGGTGGGGTCCACACCGAGTGCCCGCAGGAAGCCGTGCAGGGCCGTCTCGACCGGCAAGGGCGGCGATGCCGGGTCATAGCCGCGCAGGTTGACGTATAACTGGCCGTCGGGGAATCGCGCGGAGTTCTGGTGAGCCCAAGTCAGCGCGAGCCACGTCTTGCCCGTGCCGCCCGCACCGCCGATCGCGGCGATCATGGTGCCGGCGTCGCGGGCGTGATCCAGTGCCGCGAGCTGAGAGGCGCGCCCGGTGAACCCCGGCGGCGGAGCCGGCAGCTGCCGCAGTGCCCCAGCGGCGGGTATCTCCTGCCGCAGCACCCGCAGATGTGCTTGGCGCAGGCTGGCTCCTGGTGAGACGCCGAGCTCGGTTGAGAGCCTGTTCCTCAGCGACTCGTACAGCTCCAGTGCGGCACCCTGCTGCCCGCAGCCTGCGAGCGCCACCATCAGCCGTGCACACAGCTCCTCGTGCAACGGTTCATCGGCCACCAGAGCGCGCAGTCCCGGCACCGCGCCGCCGTGAGCGCCGGCGGCGATCAACGCATCCGCGTGGGCGATCCCGGTGGCAAGCCTCTGTTCGGTCAACGTGAGGGCGCGAGGAAGCTTTCGCACCAGATCGGGCAGGTCGGCGAGCACGGCACCACGCCAGCATCTGAGTGCGGCTTCCCAGTCACCCGCGGCGACCAGAGCGTCGAACCTCAAGACGTCGAGCTCATGGATGTCCGCGACGAGCCGGTAGCCTGAGCCCGACCGCGCCTCGATACGTTCGGCGCCGAGCGCTTTCCGCAGCCGCGAGATGTAGCCGTAGAGCAACTCGCGGCACGTGGCCGGGGGACTGTCTCCCCACAGCACGTCGATGATCTCCGCCTGGGACACGATGTCATTGCACCGCAGTGCGAGCACAGCGAGCAGGCTGCGCTGCTTCACCCCACCCGCCTGCACGACCTGACCGTCGCGCCGCACCACGAGCGGTCCGAGCACCTCAACCTGGCATCCCGTGCTGGGCACGTCGGATCCTTCCAGGCCGAGCACCGAGCCGAGCATCCGCAATGACGAGGTGTGAGGGCGGCGGACTTGACCGCACTCGATCGCACGGACCGTACGGACGCTGACCCCCGCTTGGTCGGCGAGCTGCTTTTGAGTGAGCCCGGCTCGCTTGCGACGGGCGCCCAACTCCGCGCTGAACGACGCAAGTTCGTGATCCACCCTCACTTCCCCCAAATGCTCGGCCGCGGCTGGCAGTTCTGCCTCGCACTGGCCCGTAGCCCACCGTACATTCCGGACACACGGTGTCCGTGTGCATACTGGCGCATGCCCTGCAAGCTGCATCGGATGAGCGAGCAGCTCGCCGACTTGTTCAGGTGATCCAGCTGTTGCCGGCGCAGGCGGAGGCTGTCACCCACTGGCTGGCCATGATGTTCCTGTCCATGCTTGCACCGTTGGTGAAGGTGTTGTCGCCCAGGTAGTCCGCGTACAGCTCGCCGGGTGCAAGGCAGCCGTAGGAGCCGTTGCCGCCGGGAAGGAAGTAGAAGGCGACGACGTCTCTGCCGCCGAAGAAGCCCGCGTTCATGACGGACCTGGCCCGGTTGCTGGCATTGGTGAACGCGCCGACGCCGTCGCCCCAGTCGAGGTCGTTTCCGATAGTTCCGCCGAGGTAGGTGCCGGTGCAGTCGGTCCAGTCCCAGGCGTGCATGCTTCCGTTGCGTCCGGGCCATTTGGCGTTGCAGTTGTCGCCTTGCACGGAGGCATGTGCGGGGGAAGGCGAGGTGAGCAGGCCGCACAGAACGAGACCGGCGGCCGCGATGAGTGTGCGTATTCGAGGCATGTCGTACTCCTTGCGAGAGATGACGTTTCAGGTTCGAGGGGGTGCGAGTGCGGCAGCGCGTTGCAGCGCCAGGTGCTGGAACGCACGGCTGAGGTTCAAGGCCTGCCGGTATGTGCGGGGCAGTTCTTTGATGTAGTGGTTCTCGCGTTCCTTGCCGATCGCTCTGAGCGAGGTATGTCGTGCGCAGGTGGCGTCGGCCACCGCGAGGTCGCGTTCCGCCCGGAACGCCCGGGCGGCGCCCAGCCGTAGTGACTGCTGTGCAGCGGCCTGTCGGGCGGCCCCGGGGTCCGGGAAGGGATGGCCAGCCCGGTTCATGCACTGCGACCAGGCGCTCAGCGCCGTGGTGAACTTTGTGTCGGCCATGATCTTGGGGACGTAGAGTGCCTGGAGGCTGCCTGCCACCTTGTCGGCACGGAACCAGCCGCGCACATCCCCATACAGCTGCTTTTCCGACTCGGCCACGCACCCCCCTTCCCGCTTCTTGACCGTCCCACCGCGGGGAAGCTCAGCCGTAATGACAGGGGCGTCGAGGCCGCCGTCCATGGCCGCGTCGTATTTTCTGCGCTGGGCTGCGGAAAGGCTCGCGTGGTAGGCGATATTGGGGTTGTGACGCCGACGACGATCGTCCTTCGCGGTGATCCGACTGCCATATCCGTGTTCACGCGCCCAGTCGACGTCGTCCGACACGTATCCCGCCGTGCGGCTCTCCTCAAGACTCACGCGCTGCGCTTGCCAGTACGCGAAGCCGTTACGGTTCATGCACCTGCGCAGCAGCACCTGCTGAGCGTCCGAGATGTGCAGCAGCTGCGCATCGCTCAATGGGCGGTCGTTGCGGGTCGCCGCAAACGGTGCTGCCGGCGACGGTGGCTGGTTGCCGCTGCAGCCGACCAAAAGGACAGCCGCCGCAGCCGCCGCGGCTGTTGCGGCTGTTGCGGCTGTTGCGGCTGTTGCGGCCGGTGCCGGCCGCGTTCCTGCCTGCCCGTGGTTCACGTCATCGTCGCCTTCCTCCCGCCACCGGCTCTCACTCGTAGCAGTCGCGCAGATAGGACCAGGTGATGAAGCCGCTCACGCCAGTACGGGCGTCCGTGCCGTGGGCGTAGGTGTTGGTGCTGCCGGCGAGCTCGACCCAGTTGTCACCGGAGTAAGCCAGCCCCAGCACCGTGGACGACGTGTTCGGCTGGGAGTGGATGCGCACGCCGTCGCCGCTGACGAAGCAGACCAGAGCCGCGGACGACGGTGCGGACGCCGCAGCAGTGGCGAGGCTGAGGCCGACCAGGGATGTGGCCGCGGCGAGGATGACGCCGAGTCGGCGGATGTGCTGCATAGGTCCTCCTGAGGTGCAGTCGTGGTTCACGGCAGGGACAGCGGTGGAGCCGAGTGTCGGGTTCTGCGGCAACGCGCGTGGGCCGTCAGTCCCCGTTCTCGTTGGTCATTTGGTTGTTTCTCTCCTCTCGGATGGGGTCCGCAGCGGTGTTCTCACTGCGATCGGACCGCTGCCCGATCGCAGTTCTTGTGTGGTTCCGGGCCGTTGCGTGCAGGGGTTCGGCTTCGTTGGTGCCGGATTCCCTGGCCACGGCCCGGGGCATGCCCTGTGATCAGTTCTGTCCCGGGCCGTGGCCGGCCCGGCATCCCCCGAAGTGCGGGCGAGGGGCGATCCACATGATGGGGGGCGCAGGACAGGAGCTTTGTCGGCCAGATGTTGTCTGGCAGGCCCCGTTCACCACTCCAGACAATGTCGGTGGCCGGGTGCTGTCTGTGGGCCGTGTCGCCGGCTGGGCTGCGCGGTAGCGTCGGTGAAGCGTTTTCCTGTGATGGTGGGGGGAGTTGTGGGACGTCGGGAACGGCCGGTGGATCCCGCTGAGGGCCCGGTGGCACGCTTCGCGTTCGAGCTGCGCAAGTTACGTCAGGAGGCGGGGGGTCTCACGTACCGGCAAATGGCGGCGCGCACGTCGTTCTCGGCGGGGACGCTGGCTCAGGCTGCCGCGGGCGGAAGCCTGCCCTCGCTGCCGGTGGCGCTGGCCTATGTGTCCGCCTGCGGCGGCCGGCTCGAGGACTGGCAGCGCCGCTGGCACCAGGCACGAGAGCAGGATCTGGCCGAACCGCCCGGCGATGACGACGGCGCGGTGTCGCCCTACATGGGTTTGCGGCGGTTCCAGCCGCAGGACCGGGAGGTGTTCTTCGGACGCGACCAGCTCATCGCCGACCTCACCTCGCTTGTGCGGGGACACCGCGTCACCGTCGTCGTCGGTGCCTCCGGCAGCGGCAAGTCCTCCTTGCTGCGCGCCGGGCTCATCCCCGTCCTGCAGAGTGCGGACGCCGGCGAGCGCCCGGCCGCCCTGCGCATTTTCACCCCGGGCTCCCGGCCCGCCGGCACTCACGCTCACCTGCTGAGTCCTGAACCGTCCGGCGCCGACACGGTGATCGTGGTCGACCAGTTCGAGGAGATCTTCACGCTGTGCAGTGACCCAGCGGAACGAGAGGCGTTCATCGGCCTGCTGCTGGCCGCCCGCACGCCCGGAAGCCGATTGCGGGTCGTCATCGCGGTGCGGGCAGACTTCTTCGGCCGCCTGGCCGAGCATCCTGCTCTCGCCGCCGCCGTACGCGAGGCCACCCTGCTGGTCACCCCGATGACGCCCGTGGAACTGAGGGATGCGATCGTCAAACCCGCGGCCGCCGCCGGCCTGATCGTGGAGCGCGTCCTCACCGCCCGCCTCGTCGACGATGTCACCGGCCACCCCGGCAGCCTGCCGTTGATGTCGCACGTTCTGCTGGAGACCTGGCGGCGGCGCCGCAAACGCACACTGACCCTCGCCGCCTACGAGGCCGCCGGCGGCATCCACGGCGCCATCGCCCAGACCGCAGAAGCCCTCCACACCCATCTGCACCCCAGCCAGGCACGCCACGTGCGGCAGATCATGCTGCGTTTGGTCACACCCGGCGACGGGGCACCCGATACGCGCCGGCCGGCCGGCCGCGACGAACTCGACAGCGACCAGCCGGGTGAGACCGGTCAGGTGCTGGAACGCCTCGCACGCGCCCGGCTGCTCATCCTCGACGACAACACGGTCGAGATCGCCCACGAAGCCCTCCTCACCGCCTGGCCCCGCCTGCGCGACTGGATCGAACAGGACCGTCAGCACCTGCACGTCCACCGCCAGTTGACGGAGGCCGCCACCACCTGGGAGCAGCTGGACCGGGACACGGGAGCCCTGTATCGCGGCACGCGCCTGGAACAGGCCACCCGACTTGACCGCGGATCACTTTCCGCTGCGGAACAGGCGTTCCTCGATGCCTGTCTGGCTGCGCAAGCAGCCGAACACACTGCACTCCGCCGCCGGATGCGGCTGCGGCGTCAGGCGGTGGCGCTGCTGAGTTTTCTGCTCCTGATCGCCACCTCGGCCGCGATCTGGGCAATAGGGGCGCAGCGCGCGGCGAACCAGCAGCGCGACGTCGCCGTGTCCCGGGAACTGGCTGCCAGAAGTGACGCACTCCTGTCCCAACAACCGGAGGCGGCCATGCTGATGGCGCTGAAAGGCTTCCAGCGGGCCCCCACTGTGGAGGCCCGCAGCAGCCTGATCAGCGCCTACAGCATGTACGGGGCCAATCAACTCACCGGGCACACCCAGAGCGTGCAGGCGGTGGCCTTCAGCCCCGACGGCCACACCCTGGCATCGGCGGGAAAAGACCACAGCGTCAAGCTGTGGAACACCGCGACACGCCAGCTGATCGCCACGCTCAGGGGACATACCGACACGGTTAACGCTCTGGCCTTCAGCCCCGACGGCCACACTCTCGCCACCGTCAGCGCCGACCACAGCATCAAACTGTGGAACCCCGCCACCCACCGGGAAACCGCCACCCTCACCGGCCACACCAGCGCCGTGAACGCCTTGGCCTTCAGCCCCGACGGGCACACTCTCGCCACCGCCGGAGGTGAAGGCGGGATACGTCTGTGGAACACGCACACCCACGAGACGACGGCCACCTTCGCCGGGCACACCCGGGCAGTGTTGGCGGTGGCGTTCGCGCCGGACGGGCGCACCCTGGCCACGGCCGGCGCTGACCGCACCGTACGGGTGTGGAACACGGCATCGCGCCGCACTACCGCCACCCTGACCGGGCACACGAACGAGGTCCGAGCGGTGGCCTTCTCACCCGACGGGCACACCCTGGCCACGGGCAGCGACGACTTTTCTCTTCGCCTGTGGAACGTTGCGACGCAGCAACTGATCTCGGCGCTGAACGGCCACAGCGATTCTGTGACGGCGGTTGCATTCTCCCGAGACGGCCGCACCCTGGCATCGGCCAGCGCCGACGGCACCGCGAAACTGTGGAATCCCGCCACACGGCGGGATACCGCCACCCTCACCTTCCGCGGCGGCTTCCTGAACGCTCTGGCCTTCAGCCCCGACGACCAGACTCTGGCCACCGCCGGCGCCGACGGCACCGTCCGGCTGTGGAGCACTGCCACCCGCATACCCATCGCCGAACTCGGAGGCGAGGTGTACGCCGCGGAGGAATCCTTCAGCCCCGACGGCCACACTCTGGCCACCACCTCCGGCGAGGCCGTCCAGCTGTGGGACGTCAGCCGGCGGCGGCCGGTGGCGACTCTCGCCGGTCCCGACAACTCGGCATATGCGATGGCATTCAGCCCTGATGGGCACACGCTGGCCACCACCGGCGCCGACCGCACCGTCCGACTGTGGAACACCGCTACCCACCGGCAGACTGCCGTCCTGAGGGGCCATCACAGCAGCGTGCTGGCCGCCGCGTTCAGCCCCGACGGCCAGATTCTGGCCACAGCGAGCTACGACCACACCGTACGGCTGTGGAACGTGGCCCACCGGCGCCTTGTTGACGTCCTCCGCGGCCACACCGACGCCGTCTTCGACGTGGCCTACAGCCCCGACGGCCGCACCCTCGCCACCACCGGCGCCGACGGCACCGTCCGGCTGTGGGACACCACCAGCCACCAGACCAGCGCGGTCCTCACCGGCCACAAAGACGCCGTCTACGCCGTGCAGTTCAGCCCCGACGGCCGCTCATTCGCCACAGCCAGCGCCGACCGCACCGCCAAGCTGTGGGACACCGCCACCCATCAGGCGACAGCCACCCTGACCGGGCACAGCGACGCCGTCACCAAGCTCGCCTTCAGCCCGAACGGAGAAACTCTGATCACCGCAAGCCACGACCACACCATGCGCCTGTGGAACGTCCGTACACGGCGCACCGAAGCCGTCCTCCGCGGCCACACGGACATGATCACGGGCATGGCACTGAGCCCCGACGGCCGCACCCTCGCAAGCAGCGTCAGCCTCACCGCTCCCGGCAGCAGCGAACTGCGGCTCTGGGACCTCGACACCGGACAGATCGCCCAACACATCTGCCAGGCCAGCAACGCCCACCACTGGTCCCAACTGCTGTCCGATACACCCGGAGCAGGAGCCTGCTCCTGAGCGGACGTTCGTGTGCGTTCGCGATGCGGTCGCTGTGACCGTGCGCCGAACGTTTCCTGCCGGGCCCGCCAAGCCCGCGTGACGCACCGCCACGAGCAGCAGACGGCGTTCAGCCGCCGGTCCACCCCCACCCATCGCGGGCGGCGCGGGCGGCGCGGGCGGCGCGGGCGAGCGTACGGCGCGGGCGGCGCGGGCGAGCGTACGGCGCGGGCGGCGCGGGCGAGCGTACGGCCGTCGGGCAGCGTCCCGGCTTTCGACAGGGCGAGGAAGGCCGCGTGGTAAGCCTCGGCGTCGGAGTCCCACGAGTGCCTCTCGAACCCGACCCGGTTCAGGGCCGCCTCAGCGGCGTCTGAGCACGCGTCATACGTCCGCTGGACCCGCGTGTAGTCGGTGGAGGAGTAGAGCCTCTCCATCTGTCCTCCCGCCTCGAACCAGGTGCTCGCCTCTGTGGTCACGGCGTCGACGGCCAGGAGGCGGTCGGCAACCTCGGTCAGGGCCGCCGCCCGCAGTTCGCGGGCAAGGCGGACCCAACTGCCCTCGAAGGGCTCGCACATCTTGAGGCATCGGGTGTACGGCAGACCGGTCACGGTCTGGATCTGGCGGGCGAGCCGCGCGGCGCGGGACTGCTTCTTCGGCATCGTCGTCTCGGATCCGGCGGACCTTGCCCACACTGTGCCCCCCGGTTGCTCGAGGTGCTTGATGATCTACGGGGACGCCGGCCTGGTGAGACCTTCACCCGGGATCGCCTGCTGCGGGGGAGCTGACGGCGGGGGGCTGTACGCGCTGAGCCGTCTGGCAGCACAGCGGGTCGCCTTCGGCGGTCAGGTCCTCCCAGCTCATGTGCTCGATGTCGGCGCGCGATCCATCTGACGCCCACAACCTGTGCCGATCATCAGAGCGCCAGAGAACTCGTTCACGGCCAGACCCTGTTCCTCGCGGCCCGTCGCAGAGCGTGCTCCGTTTCACGGTTGGCGTCCAGCGCGGTGATCTCGTCCAGGCGGTCGCACGTCTCGGCAGGCGGAAGCGTGACGGCCGCCGCGACCTGAGCGAGCACCGGAAGGTGTACGGCCGCGGCCTGCCAGGACAGGCTTGCCGGGACCCCGGTCCGGCGGAAGGCCGCGGCGGCCGTCCGGTGTCCGTACGGGGGCGCGAAGACCGCGAAGGCGTGGGCCGCATCGAGCAGGGCCCGCTGCCCCCCCCCCCCCCCAGCCGGTCGTCCTGCTGCATCAAGGTAGGAGCGGTGCGCCCTCCGGCGGCCAGAGCGGCGAACAGCCGCCGCCGGGACGCGGCTGCCTGCCGGTCGGTGACACCCAGCGGCTGGGTGAGCGGCAATCTTGCGGCGTAGCGGCGCTTGAGCTCCGTGTCCAGGACGTGGACCGCGTCGAGGCGGGCCTGCAGACGTTCCTGGGTTTTCCGGCCGTCGGGCAGCGGATCGGTCCCAGGGCCTGCCAGGCGGCGTGGCGGGCGAGCATCAGGTCGCCTTCCTGGCTGCGTCGGCCGATCAGCCACGGCACGGCCCGTCCTGCGGCGAAGCGGCGCAGTTCGGTTCGGTGTTTGCGGCGCTTGTCGCCGGTCTGCCGGCAGGGTTCGCCCTCCTGGCCGCTCGTGGTGACGCGGATCTTGCCCGATCCGCAGACCGGACAGGGCAGCCGGGAAGCCACCACCTGGCTCAGACGCCCGTTGCGGTGCTCCGGCGATGTCCGCCCGCCCACTGCCGTACCGCGCCCACCTTGCGCCGCCGTCCAGCCGCCGTACCCGGCCCCTCCCCCAATTAACCCGTACGTCAAGGCCCGGTATGTCCCACCGGCCCAGGCGCTAGACCAACTCCCGCTGCATTGGCTCCCCTTCGACGCTGGCGCGCGCGGGACGGGACGACCGTTCACGTACGTTCCGCCGGTCAAACCGCCGCCACAGGGAGAGAACCGGTCAGGAAACCCGCAGGGTGTGGCGGCGGGGCCGATCGCGCCGGGCCCGAATTTGTCGCGGATGCGGTCGGTGACCTCTTCGGCTACCAGCCGGTCCTCCCGCGCCTGGCCGAGGCTGATCTGCCGGGCGACCTGACCGGCGCCGGCCCGGTCCTCGCCCCTGAGGGCGAGTCCGGTGAGGCGGCCTCGCTGGATGCCCGCAGCATCCATGATGCCGATACGCCATGGCCCGCAGGTCGTCCTCGTGTCCGGAGGCTTCCGGCAGTCGGCGCGACTTGTCCCCGGAGGGGCCGCCGGCTTTGCGGCGGTGCCGGGGGGGGTGTTACGCGGCGAGGGCCGCGCGGGGCGCCGGGCGCTTGCTGGGGGCGGAGCGGCGGTCCTGGGCGGAGCGGCTGCGCCGGCCGCGGGTCGTGGAGGTGCTGCGCTTGGCGCGTTCCACGACCGGGGCGGCGATGACGCAGGGGATACCGCTGGGAGCCTGTGCTCCGGTGATCCGGGTCAGCTCCGTCTCGTCGGGGCGGACCTGTGCGGTCTGCGGGGTGATGCCGGCGTCGCGCATCAGGCGGATCATGTCGCGGCGCTGGTTGGGCAGGACCAGGGTGACGACGCTGCCGGACTCGCCGGCGCGGGCGGTCCGGCCGCCGCGGTGCAGGTAGTCCTTGTGGTCGCTCGGCGGGTCGATGTTGACGACCAGGTCGAGGTTGTCGACGTGGATGCCGCGGGCCGCGACGTTCGTGGCGACCAGCACCGTGACGTGCCCGGTCTTGAACTGCTCCAAGGTGCGGGTCCGCTGCGGCTGGGACTTGCCGCCGTGCAGCGCCGCGGCCCGCACCCCGCTGTTCAGCAGGTGGTCGGTCAGCTTGTCCACGGCGTGCTTGGTGTCGAGGAACATGATGACCCGACCGTCGCGGGCGGCGATCTGCGTCGTCACGGCGTTCTTGTCCGCGCCGTGGACGTGCAGCACGTGGTGCTCCATCGTCGTGACCGCTCCGGCGGAGGGGTCGACGGAGTGGACGACCGGGTCGGTCAGGTAGCGGCGCACGAGCAGGTCGACGTTGCGGTCGAGGGTGGCGGAGAACAGCATCCGCTGCCCGTCCGGGCGCACCTGGTCCAGCAAGGCGGTGACCTGCGGCATGAAGCCCATGTCGGCCATCTGGTCGGCCTCGTCGAGGACCGTGATGGCGACCTGGTCCAAACGGCAGGCGCCCCGGTCGATGAGGTCCTTGAGCCGGCCCGGGGTGGCGACGACGACTTCGGCGCCACCGCGCAGCAGATGGATCTGCCGCCCGATGGACATGCCGCCGACCACGGTGGCCATCCGCAGCCGCAGCGAGCGGGCGTACGGGGTCAGCGCGTCGGTGACCTGCTGCGCGAGCTCACGGGTCGGGACCAGGACCAGGGCCAGCGGCTGCAGCGGCTCGGCGCGCTGCCCGGCGGTCCTGGCCAGCAGCGCCAGGCCGAAAGCGAGGGTCTTGCCGGAACCGGTACGGCCGCGGCCCAGGACGTTGCGGCCGGCCAAGGCGTTGGGCAGCGTCGCACCCTGGATCGGGAACGGCACCGCCATGCCCTCGCGGGCCAGCGTCGCCAGCAGGGCCGCCGGCATGTCCAGAGCGGCGAAGGACTCCACCGCGGGCAGTGCCGGGGTGAGAGTGACCGGCAGGGCGAACTCGCCCTGCACGGACGGGCGTCGACTCGAGCCGCCGGAACGGCCGGAGCCCGCGTAGCCGCCGGAACGGCCGGAGCCGCCGGACCCGGCGTAACCGCCGGAACGGCCCGGCGCGCCGGAACGGCCCGGGGCCGAACGGCTGTAACCGCCCGCGCTCGAAGCGCCGCTACGGCGGGTGGAACTGGAGCTGGAATACGAACGACTGGAACGAACGGGGTTCAAGGAGAACCTTCCTGGACACGGCACGCACCCAGGAAGCCCCAGCAGCGAACACGCCGCACGAAGGCATCACAGAGACGAACCGAAAGAAATGAGGAGAAGCGAAGCGGGGCGGAACCATCCGCGCCAACGCACTTCGAAGGATCACGCCACCGAGCGGGTGGGCGACACGCCGGACCGATGAAGTCCGGGAGGCAGAAAGCGGTGCGCGGCCTCAGGGCTGCGAGCTGCCGCCTGCCATGCAGGCAAATGTGATGTGCCCCAGCTCGCCGGCCCAGAACGGGAAGTGGCGGGCGGGCAACGGGTAGGGCCCGCGACCTTGCGGTGCGGGCCCTACCCGGTGGTACGCGTCAGTGCTCAGGCGGGAACGATGTTCTCCGCCTGCGGGCCCTTCTGGCCCTGCGTGACGTCGAAGGAGACCTTCTGGCCCTCCTGGAGCTCACGGAACCCCTGGGCGGCGATGTTCGAGTAGTGGGCGAAGACGTCAGCGCCGCCACCGTCCTGCTCGATGAAGCCGAAACCCTTTTCCGCGTTGAACCACTTCACGATGCCAGTAGCCATGTGTATCTCCTCAAGACAGGGGGCAGAACCGAACACCGCACTGTACGGAGTCCGCGTCGCCGCGATGAGCCCATCCGGAGATGACCGGCAAAACAAAAATGCACCCACGGATCAAGCCCGTCGAGTGCACACAAGTTCATGGGTACCACAACTGCAACTGCCCACAACGTAGCACGAACACCCGCCCCCGTGCCGTCTTTCCCACCGGTGGTTCGATCTCCCGCCGGAGGTCGGCCTGGGAG
Source organism: Streptomyces sp. B21-083 (assembly GCF_036898825.1). Classification (GTDB taxonomy): domain Bacteria; phylum Actinomycetota; class Actinomycetes; order Streptomycetales; family Streptomycetaceae; genus Streptomyces. The sequence goes on from NZ_JARUND010000001.1 coordinate 281,423, forward strand.
GCGGGTGTGTCATGAATCAGACCCCTACCGGCGGCCCCGGAGAGATGCCGCGTCCCGTAGCTGCAGGACTGATGATCAGACGGCGGCGGCGCGCCGGATCCTTGCGGGCCCGACGCGTCCCCGTCTCACCTGCGTGGGCGGGTGTCAGGCTCAGGCGCGGCGGCGGGCATCGCCCCGGTGGCCACGGTCGTGGTCGCGGCCCCAGGACTCGTCGTCGACGAAGCGGCCGTGGCCGGTGCGCAGGGTCGCGGTGTCGCGGTCGTTGTTCCCCACGTAGTTGCGGCGGTCCCGGTAGAGGCCGGTACGGGTGCCGCGGCCCTCACCGGTGTGGATACGGACCGTGGCGCGACCGGCCAGACGCTGCGCGCAGGCCCGCCGAGGGCCGGCAGGGCACGCCCCGGCTCAAGCCGCAGTTGCCCGGTTTACCGGTTCGGCGGCACGGCGGTGTTCGGCGTTGATGCGCTGGGCTTCATCGAGCTGGTCTTCGAGGATGACGATGCGGCAGGCGGCCTCGACGGGGGTGCCCTGGTCGACGAGTTCCCGGGCGCGGGCGGCGGTGCGTAGCTGGTAGCGGGAGTAGCGGCGGTGTCCGCCCGCCGAGCGGAGCGGGGTGATCAGGCGGTGCTCGCCGATCGCGCGCAGGAAGCTCTGGGTGGTGCCGAGGAGTTCGGCGGCCCGGCCCATCGTGTAGGCGGGGAAGTCGTCGTCATCGAGCCGGCCGAACGAGTCGTCTGCTGTCATCGCACCTCTCTGTGGAACACGTGGAGGGGCCCTGGTGCTCTACGGCACCAGGGCCCCGAAGGAACTGCTACACCATCTGCCGGCCCTGGAACTGCGCCGGCCTTCTGTGTCCGCGTGACCGCCCAAGAAACGGGCGGGATGCGGGGATCGCGAATTGCGTGACCGGAGACCACCTGCCTATCGATGTCCTGCGGTACCCGGGCTCGAGACTTCCGCCCGGGCGATCCTGATGGCGCCTCAACTCCTCCGTTCTTCCCTCTGAATCACCTGTGTGCCGGGTCCTGCGAACCACTGATCACGCTCTTCGGCAGCCAGCCCCGTCGCCCGCCCTGCGTCTGCTCTGGCTTAGAACCCCACTGCCGAACCTCCCGGCACGCGCGCCCGCAGTCTGACGCCATTTACCGAGGTACTGCACACTTCACTTCACTGCTGGGTACCACGAACTTCACTTGCGGGTGATGCCACCGCGGTACTGCTCGCGGCGGCCCCTGAAAACTGCGGGCCGCCCGGTCCGGTCGTCAGTCCCGTCGCCGTCCTGCAACCACCCTGGCTTCGAAACTCCACCACCGCACCGACCTGCTGGTGGCCTGCGACAGCACCACTCTTCGGCAGCCAGCCCCGTCGCCCGTCCTGCAACCACTCTGGCTTAGAACCCCACTGCCGAACCTCCCGGTACGCGCGCCGCAGTCTGACGCCATTTACCGAGGGACCACCGGTACTACGGACTGCACCTGCACTGCGGTACTGCTCGCGGCGGCCCCTGAAAACTGCGGGCCGCCCGGTCCGGTCGTCAGTCCCGTCGCCGTCCTGCAACCACCCTGGCTTCGAAACTCCACCACCGCACCGACCTGCACTTACGTGTACTGCTTCCCGGCAGTTCATCTCTGCCGGGCCTGCTCGATCTCTCGGCTACGGACAAGACACTAACCCCAGCAACACCCACATGTCTACTCCCGCCATGACAGATTTTCTCTGAGGCCTGACAGTGATGAACTGTGGTCCGCGTCGCCTGGAAACTGCACCGGCCGACACCCTCCCGAGGTGTGGCGACCGCCGGACCGACAGGTGGGGCATCACGGCACAAGCGGTACAACCGATCACACGCGGCGTGTATGCGCATGAACAGCACGACGATCAGCACCACCGCGACACCCCCATACCGGCCGTAAGCCGGCCGTGGGCCAGGGCGACAGCGCATCCGGCGCCAGCCAGGCCCGCCGGGCCGCCGCGCCGTGGACCGACCGCCTCACCCCCGCCGCCCGGCCCGGACATGGCGGACACCCCTCGTCCTGGTGGTCTCCGAACTCATCACCAACGCCGCGCGCCACGACGGCGGCCACCACACCCTGGAACGGACCGCCGGCCCCGTGTTCACGGATGGCCTCTAGCGTTGCCGGGTTGGTGCCGCGGCGGGTGACAGGACGAGAATCCCGTCTTCCTCTGCCGCTGTGACGATGTGTCCCCGCTGCATGAGAAGTCCGGACACCGCGGCCTGCACCATCGCCCGCATGCCGTCGTTCGCTGCACGGCCCGGCCGGCTGGCGGCCAGCGCGATGAACTCGTCGGATGCCGCCCACCTGACGCGCACACCTTCCCGTTCCTCGCTCACCCGCAGGCCCGGCATCCCGCCGACCGTCTCCGCGACCAGGCAGAAGCCCGCCTCGCTGAGCACGTGCCACACCTGGGCGGCGAGCACAGACAGGGACGACGGCATTCGATGCGTCCGCCCCTGACCGAGCCCTTCATGCACATCGGTCACGCCCTCGAGCCTTGCCCTTGGAAAGGGGCGCCGCCGGCGATGCTCCCGCCAGGGTCGTCGGCCAGCGCGATCAGCGCCGTACCCCGTTTGCCGACCGGTTCGCGGTGGACTTCATCGCCCTATGACAGCGAGGGTGATTCCCAGGCCGTGCCGCCCGACGCGCTGCGGGTCGGTGGAGGCGACGTCCGGCAGGACCGGATCGCTGTCCCACACCGACACCCGTACCGCACCGCCATCGATCCGCATATCGAGCATGACCGGGCCCGGCGCGTACTTCACCGCGTTGGTGACCACCAGCTCGCCGACCACCAGCCGCGTCATACCCAGCGCCCGCTCCGACACCCGCACACCGTGCACGGCCCGCACGTCGATGAGGAAGCCGGTGACCAGATGACGCGCGGCGCCGATACAGGAGGAGCCGCCGTCAAAGGCAGCCGACGCCGACAGCGGTTCACCGTCTCCTGTCTCCTGTCTCCTGTCTCCTGTCTCCTGTCTCCTGTCTCCTGTCTCCTGTCTCCTGCCCCTCATCCCCTGCGCTCTGCCCCATGCACCCCCTCCTACATGACCATCACACGAAAATCACGCCGCGCGTCCGGGCAGCACCGCGTGACGGTCACGTCGGCTGCCCCGCCGACTCCGTACCTGCCTGGGGAGTCGGCTGAAGGCTTCGGCAGGGAAGCGGCGTCGACCTCCCCAGATGCTCCACCGTCTCCCCGCCGGCACCGCCCGCCCACCCAAAGCCGCCCGCCTCACGCTCACCCCTCACCCTGAGCCCCCGCACCGCCACCACAGCAGCCAACTGCTTGTGCAGATACTCCGACAACGGCTGCTGCTGCGTCGCCGCGACCACGGCTTCAACGATGTCATGCACTTTGATATCGGTGTTCTGGGAGACCAACACCAAGATCCCCCCACGCCTCCTCCACCGTGCACGACCAGACCGCGGACGCGCAGTCGGCGCCCGGGTTGTGGCGAAGCAGAGATCGCAGGGAGCAATGCTCAATGCCTGTGGATCAGCCTCGGGTTGGATGCGAAGGGCGTACCTTCCCGATTGATCCTGTGATGGTCACCGAGTAGGCCCGCGTTCGCAGCGCGGGTCGGGAAGGTACGCCCGTGCTCAGCGTAGTCAGTGCCGAGGGCAGCACCCCGAACGGCTCCCTGATCGACGAGATCATCCGTGAAGGGGCGAGGCGGATGCTCGCCGCAGCCCTGGAACCCGAAGTCAGTGCCTACATAGCCGAGTTGGCCGATCATCGGGACGACCAGGGCCGTCGACTGGTGGTGTGCAACGGCTATCACCAGCCCAGGTCGGTGACCACGGCCGCCGGGGCGGTGCAGGTGAAGGTCCCGCGGGTGAACGACAAGCGTGTCGACGAGACCACCGGGGAGCGCAAGCGGTTCTCCTCGGCGATTCTGCCGCCGTGGTGCCGCAAGTCCCCGAAGATCAGCGAGGTGCTGCCGTTGCTCTACCTGCACGGCCTGTCCTCCGGAGATTTCGTGCCCGCGCTGGAACAGTTCCTGGGCAGCCCGGCCGGTCTCTCGCCGGCCACCGTCACCCGCCTCACCACCCAATGGCAGGCCGACCACAAGACATTCGGCGAGCGATACCTGGCCGGATCCGACTACGTCTGTGTCTGGGCCGACAGCATCCACCTGCGCATCCGCCTGGCCGAGGCGAAGTCCTGCGTCGTCTTGGTGCTGATGGGCGTACGCGCGGACGGCACCAAGGAGCTGATCGCGATGGCCGACGGCCACCGCGAGTCCGCCGAGTCCTTGGCCGACCTGCTGAGTGACTGCGCCCGCCGCGGCATGCGCGCGCCCGTGCTCGCGGTCGGCGACGGCGCGTTCGGCTTCTGGAAGACCCTGGCCGAGGTCTTCCCCGAAGCCCGGCACCAGAGGTGCTGGGTTCACAAAACGGCCAATGTCGTCAATGCCTTGCCGAAGTCTGCCCAGCCCGGCGCCCGCAAGGCCCTGCAGGACATCTACAACGCCGAGGACCGCGACTACGCCCTCAAGGCGGTCACCGCCTTCGAGCATGCCTACGGCGCGAAGTGGCCCAAGGCGGTGAAGAAGATCACCGATGACGTCGAGGAGTTGTTGGCGTTCTACGACTTCCCCGCCGAGCACTGGACCCACCTGCGCACGACCAACCCGATAGAGTCGGCGTTCGCGACGGTCCGTCTGCGGACCAAGGTCACCCGCGGAGCCGGAAGTGCGGCCGCCGCCCTGGCGGCCATAGTCTTCAAGCTCGTCGAGTCCGCACAGCAGCGGTGGCGGGCTGTGAACGCACCTCACCTCGTCGCCCTGGTCCGTGCCGGAGCCGGCTTCGAACGCGGCCAGCTCCTCGAACGCCCCGAGGCGGTCGCGACGTGAACACTCCTGCGGCCCAGCCCATCAGCACCAGGCGGCTGGACCTGCTGCCGCTGCACGTCGAGCACGCCGAGGAAATGGCCGCCGTGCTGTCCGACCCGGCCCTGCACACCTTCACAGGCGGCACTCCCGGCACCCCGCAAGCCCTGCGCTCGCGCTACCAGCGCATGACCGCAGGCTCTCCCGATCCGGCCGTGTCCTGGTTCAACTGGGTGATCCGGCTCCGTGACGAAGCCTGCCTGACCGGCACCATCCAGGCGACGGTCAGTCTCTCCGGCCACGGCCCCATCGCCGAGATCGCCTGGATGGTCGGGACCCCGTGGCAGGGAAAAGGCATCGCCACCGAAGCAGCCCGCGAACTCGTCGACTGGCTCAGCCGGCAGCCGGTGCACACCGTCGTCGCCCACATCCACCCCGAACATCGGGCATCCGCAGCCGTCGCCACTGCCGCCGGGCTCACGCCCACCGACGAATGGCACGAAGGCGAGATCCGATGGCACCGGAGCATCAGACGATAACTTCAACAATCCACAGGTCTTGACTACTACTCGCGGACCGCGCCCTGGGTAGCCGACCGTTGAGACAACGGTCCACTTGGCGACAGCTCGCGTAGCGCTCGTAGGATGCCTAGATGTCCAAGCCGTTACGGATGAGCCGCCGCACGTGGGTTGGCGCATGGGCGGTGCTGTGTGCGGCCGGTATCGCCGCCACCGTCGCACTGAACGCCTCCCCGGCGCCTGACCCGCAGCCCGAGAAGCCCGTGAGCGCCGAGTGCGCCGAGTACATCTCGGACATCGAGACGCAGCTGGCCAAGGCCAAGGTGGAAGGCAACGACGACGACGGCGTGCTGGCCTTCACGCGAACCCAGGTTGGCGCGGACGACTGCAGCGATGAAATCCTCGACCACTTCAGCGGCGATCGGTGAGCCGCCGTACAGGGCTCGCCGCCATAGCGGGGCTGATCTGCGTCGGTGTCGTGGCGATCATCGCCGTCAGCGCCGCGAGGGAACCGGAGCCGCAGCCCACACCCCCTCGGGTGTACTCCTCCTGCCTGGCGGCCGACACCAAGCCGATGTCTGCGGGCGACGACCCGTGCGACGGCCGCTAAGAAGCCATCTCAGCACCGGATCGAGGCGCGCGGGCGTCTTTCGGACCGGAGATCACCGAAATGAGCAGCGTCGGCTCGGCGGTTTCCGCCCGCTGAGGCGTGGTGGCAAAAGCTGGGGCCGGTTGAGGCGCCGGCAACGGTGTAGGGCCCGGATCCGTGTGGATCCGGGCCCTACAAATGCAGTAGCGGGGACAGGATTTGAACCTGCGACCTCTGGGTTATGAGCCCAGCGAGCTACCGAGCTGCTCCACCCCGCGTCGGTGATCCCTAGCGTACGCCATCACAGCGGAGCGGGGAGACCACCTCCGCCGGGCATCGGCTCCTCTTCCCGGGCATGACTGGCGGTCAGCTGAAGCTTCCGGGCCGGCGGCGGCCTCGCTCTGATCGGCAGTACAGAGCTGGGCCGGTGCGGCGCCGAGCTGCTGTTCCAGGTTCTGACCGAGCGCGAGGAGAAGAACAGTATGGCCATTGCCTCCAACGAGTCCTTCTCTTCGCTGACCGATGGCCGGCAGAGGGATCACCGGAGCGTGAACGACGCTCGCTGCTGCCATCGTGTTCCGTCGTGGATCAGCAGGTCGACCGACGACACGCGGGCGGTGACGGGAAGCCGGCCGCGAAGGTCGGCCTCGGCTTCCTCAAGCACGGCATCCTCTTGCCCCTGGGCGATGGTCAGATGCGGGACGACTTCGTCGAACTGCCCGCCGAACGGCGGGGCCTGCGGCCACCGTTCCGCGATCGCCTCGGTGAGCCGGCGGAACGGGATGTCCGGTTCGGGGACGAGATACAAGACCCCCGGGAATCGCCCGCAGTGCTCGAACCGCGTCTCGAAGGACTGGTGACGCCCGATCACTTCTCCGATGGCAGCACGGGCATTGTTGTCGATACGGCTCTCGTCGAGGAACGGGAAGAGGACGGTGACATGGGCCGGAACACCCGCACGGGCTGACGGGTCCAGCCGGTCACGCCAGGCTCGAACAGCTGGTTCTGCCTCGGGGACCCTCACGATGAGTCCCGACCGTCCTGCTTGAAACTCACCGGAGTCGTCGCCTGCCATCGCACATATGTATCAGCGAGCCCAGAACGGCAGCGACCCGATTGCTGTCCCGTCTCAAATGATCTGGTCTGCGGGCAGGGCTGTGACCAGCGACGACCAGATGGATTGAGACGCCAGGATGCCGGGTTTCTCAGTTGATCTGGTCCCGCAGGTGTGGATGCGGGTCGTCGTCTCAGTTGATCTGGTCCGTCGGAGACGGATCTGGGTGATACCAGTTCTGGGCGTTCAGCCACGCTTGGTAGGCGCCGTAGATCTTGAGAGGGCCGTCGCGACCTTCGCGTAGTTCCAGGAACTCGTCGAGCAGTTGGAAGAGGGCGCCGACGGCAGCCGTGTCGGCTGCCGGTGTCAGGGGGTGCACGAAGCCGTTGGGGGCGAGATGCCGGACGAGAGAGGGCCAGGCGAGGTTGTTGCCGTGGTCGAGGCGGACGACCAGCCATTCGCGGAAGCCGGCGAGCATGCCGTTTGAATTTCCGGCGTCGCAGCCGAGGACGAAGGCGGTCATGGACGCGTAGGTTCCGTCGAGACCGTGGGCCGACGGCCGTTGTCCCACGGCCGCGAGCAACTCCCGGTAGTGCTGAATGACGGGCCCCTGAGTCGTGCCGGCGCTGGTGGAGAGAATGTTGCCAGAGCGACGTCTCCGTTCACGGACGGGGAAGGCATCGTCTTCGAGAGTCTGCTGCCGGAGCTGGGCAATGTAGTCCCGAACGGTGGCGTAGGAGACCTCGGAGTCGTGTTCGTCCAGGAGGTGCTCCCAGATGAAGCGGGTGGTCAGGGGCTGACCGTCGTTTGCCTCCGCGTGGTTGTCGAGCATCGCGTCGATGACGGGACGGGCTCGATCCAGGGCCGGTCTCTCACGGGCGGGTGGAGGTTTCCGCGGTGGGGGTGTCGGGGAGTCGAGGGCGTGACGGACGGTGCGGCGGTGGACATGGTGGCGTTCGGCGAGTGCGCGAAGCGACAGCCCTTCGGCGCGGGCGTCTTGGCGGATCGCGGAGAAGAGCGCGGATCTGTCCGTCCTGCGGGCGGTGGTCTCTTGAGGGGTGGTCCGCTTGACGGTTTTCGTCCGTGCGGGTGGGAGAAGGTCCACCAATGCCTTTTCCAGAGCGGTCTGCTGTCGGCCGGTCAGGGCCGCGAGTCGTTCGGCGCGGGGGCGGCCGAGCCAGTTGGGAGGTCCCGCCAGATAGCCGCGCAGGTAGCTGGGCTTGAGATGGTTGGCTCGGGAGAGCCGACGGATGTAGGAGTCCGTGGTCTCCCCGGCCTTGGGGCGGGGACGGGCCGGCAGCAACCTGGGCCGGTCACCGTCGCTGCCGTCGGTGCTCAAGCGGCGGGTCCGGGTTTGCGGGTCTGGGCCGCGCGGTCGAGCTTGACGCCGGTGAGCGACTTCCGGGTGATCTTCTCGGTGCCGTCCAGGATGGCGTCGATGGCGGCCCCGCGGATGAGGTGGGACAGGCTGCCGATCATGCCGCCGGTGCGCTGGTGGAGGTAGCCGGCCAGTCCTTCCAGGGTCTTGGGCTTGTGGTGGTGCAGCCGCAGGGCCTCCTCGAAGGTGCTGACCAGGCCGGTCCATTCCGCGGTGCGGGGGAAGGGAACGGTGTCGATGACCGCGAAGCGCCCGGCGATCTGTCGGCCGCGGGTGCCGTTGAACAGCCCGTTCGCCTCCAGGTCCACTCCGGCGTAGACGAAAGTGGCCGGGATCCGTTCCGAGAAGTACTTCAGCGTGTCCGATACCTCCGCGCCGTTCCTGGTCGTGAGCGAGAGATTGTGGAGCTCATCGACACATACGACGCTCACTCTCGCGTCGATCAGGACGCCGCAGACGGCCTCGATGACATCGGTGATGTTGGCGCGGTTGGTGACGGGCAGGCCCAGGAAGCGGGCGAACTCCACGGCCAGCATGCGCGAGGTCGCGGCGGGCGGGACGGTGACGTAGACCACCGGGATCCGGCCGTCGATGCCGGGGTGCTGGCGCCGGTCGATGACCTCGATGGTCTTGCCGAACTGGGTGAGTGCGGTGGTCTTTCCGGTCCCGGCCGCGCCGGACAGGATCAGGCCCCGGCGGGCGCTGATCGCGTGCCGGTTGAGCAGGGTCAACCGCCTGCCCGCGTGGACGACGGTGCGCAAGGTGGAGGTCGCGGCCACGGTCAGACGGGTGTGGTAGTCGAGGCGGTCGTCGTCGTAGTCCAGTCGTTCGTCCGGGTCCAGGTCCGCGAGCGCAGGTGCGGGCAGCAGGTCGGGCGGAACCGGGTCCTGGATGGTGAACTCCCGCCAGCCCTCCAGCGTGGTGAGGTAGCGGTGCAGGTCCTCGCGTTCCAGGGCGCTTCGCCATCCGTACTGCCGGCCCGGGTCCGAGTCCTGGCCGGGGGTGGGTCCGGTCACGGTCACCATCGCTTGTCCGCCTCCTTGAAGGGGTCGAAGACGCCGAGGGGAATGACCTTCGCGATCGGCTCGTCATCGGTGCCGTCCACCGCCTCATCACCGTGGAGATGCGCCTGATCCTCGACGACTGGAGGCGGCTCTGGCCTGGGCGGACGCGGTCCGGGGCTCTCGGCGGCGGCTCGGGTCCGGGCGGCGACGCGCCGGTCGCGCTTGGACGGCCGCGAGGCCGGTCCATCGCTCTGGCCGGCCGGTCCCTGGCTGGCTCTGACCAGGAGCTTGGCGACAGCCTGGGCGGTCTCCTCTTCGGTGGGTGTCGGGTTGCCCTTGCCTCGCAGGTCGGCTGCCGCATGGTCCCAGGCCAGGTCGCCGAAGGGCTGCGGGACGCTGCCCAGGTGCTTCCAGGGGACCGGGATCCAGCCGGTCTCCCAGTGGTGGCGCATCCAGATCCAGGCGGCGTCGTAGGGGTCGCGGCGGATCTCCCACAGGTTCCGCTTGCGCGTGACGCCGGAGGGCTGGCGCCGGAACGGGGCCAGGTCGGGGCAGTCGTAGATGCGGTTGTTGATTTTGATGCCGTAGGAGTTGACGGCCCGCCAGGTCGCGGGCAGCAGTTCGACGTAGTCGTCGCCGCCCAGGGCGAGGGGGACGTAGCCGGCGCTCTCGACCAGCGCGGCGTACTTCTGGTTCGGGGTGAAGGTCCGGCCCGGGACGCCCGGGTCGCGGAGCCCGTCATGGGGCCTCGATTGCCACTTCGCGACAAGCCATTCATCGAGGAATTCCTGGATCTCCAGCATCGACCACAGCGGCTCATCGTCCACGTCCCGGCCGCGGTGCTCGGCGGTGCGGCCGAGGTAGCCGGGGAGGAACTGGCAGAACAGCGTGGCCACTGATTCGAGTGTGCGTTCGATATGAGGTTTCTCCGCTGGGGAGCGTGGGTGGCAGGGCTGGAAGTTGATCTCCAGGGTGCGGCAGGCGGAGCGGAAGTTGTCCGAGATGAACGCCTTGCCCCGGTCGCAGACGATGGTCTCCGGGATGATCACGGGCCGGGCCGCGGCGTGCTCCAGGCGCTCGTCCAGGGTCAGCAGTCTGCGGTGCGGCAGCACCGATCGGGACATCGCCAGGGCCTGGACCCAGCCGGGCCGCATCGGCTCCGGGGTCAGCGCGCGGGCCAGCAGCAGGCAGGCGTCCACCGACTTGGTGGTGGGCCGCACCACCGCGGCGGCGATGGTGCGCGTCGCCAGGTCGATGAGGGCGCAGAGTTCCACCCGGCCGGGGACCCCGTGGTCCAACCGCACCAGCACGTCCAGCGGGGTGGAGTCGATCTGCATCAGCTCGCCGGGGGCGGCGACCGACTCGTAGCGGAACGGCCCCTCGGGCTGGTCGGCCAACGAGCGGCGGGTGCGAGCCGAGCCGGTGACGTGGACTCCATGCGACAGCTTGTCGAACAGCCGGTAGAACGTCGGGCGCGAGGGCATCTCCACCACGCCCTGGCCGTACTCGGCCTCCAGAATCCGCTCGGTCCGCCAGCGTGCGTGCTCGATCGTGCGGGTGGAGGCCGGGACGCTCTCGCCGATCGCCTGGCGGATCGCGGCCACCACCCGCGGGTCGGCCCGCCCGGTCAGCGAGGCGTGCGGGGCGAGCCGGTGGTCCACCACCGCCGCGATCCCGCCGGCCTCGTACTGCTGGCGCTTGCGCTTGACCGTCCGCGCCGTGATCTCCTCGCCCAGCGCGACCAGTTCATCCGCCTTCGCCCGCTCGCGTTGCGCCAGCGAACGGCCAGCCGGGTCGTACTCGGGCTTGACCCGGACCCCCGCAGTCGCGTCGGGCGGCAGGCCGGTGAGGAGTTCGACCAGGTGCCGCTGCCACCACAGGGCGCGCTCCGCCACCGGCCCGGGCAGGCGATCCAGCAGCGCGGCCGAGCCCAACGCGGTGCGGTCACCGGCCCCCAGGACCGCGAAGTCCTCGGCCGACTGCAGGTGGACCTGGTCGACGAGCATCCCGGTGCCGTGGGTGTCGGCCACCCGGATCTGCATCCCGGTCAGGCCGACCACGGTATAGGTGTGCTCCTGGAACCTGACCCGGTCACCGAGCCGCAGCCGCCCGGGCCGCGCGGAGTTCACCGCCGCCCCCGGGAGGCCAGGTGCACCAGGGTGTCGGTGCCCAGCGGGGCCCTCAGCAAGTCCGCCGTCAGTTCCTGCTGCCAGAGCAGGTGGTAGAGCACCGGCAGCACGGCCAGTCGGTCGCCGACCTGCTCGGCCCCGGCGAGCAGGGGCAGGGGTTCGGCGAAGACATCCCGCAGCCGGTCAGCCGACGGCTCGTGACAGCAGCGGCCGTGGCGGTAGCGGGACAGCCAGCGCAGGTTCGCCCGGTAGGGCTGGCCTAGGTCGCCGACCTGCCGGAACTGCCAGCCCACCGCCTCGCAGACCCGCGCGGTGAACGCGAAGACCTCGGCGGTGGCCTCGTCCACCAGGCCCTCGGGACGGACGTCGACCACGACGCCGGTGCCGTCCGCCAGCCGTGCGAAGTAGTCCGGGGTGTGCCCGCGCTCGCGTCCCCTGTCCGACCAGAGGAGACGGAAGGGCTGGGACGCCAGGGCGACCACCGCCGGATCGAAGTCCAGCGCCATCGCCGCGTCCCGCTCCACCCACGACTCGTAGCCCACCAGGGAACCCGATATCGCCGCCCAGTACTCACCGGTGAAGTTCTTCTGCCCCTTGAACGCGTTGAACGACCGCACCGGCGAGGCGAGCTCGAACGGCTCGGCCCACCAGCGCGTCAGCGGACCGGAGCGCTCGACTCCGTCGGCATCGACGAACCCGACCTCGATGTCCCCGATTTCAAGGTCTGCGGTGTACTCGCGGGCGGAGGCCGCCGCGGAACCGTCCACTCAGCCCTCCGCACTGCGTGTCTCCTGTCAATGCGAGCGTGGGACACGTCGTCCGGGCCCGTGGGCAGAGTCCGGCGACGCCACCCGAAAGAGTGACAACCCGTCTCAGGCAATGTGGTCGACGCAGGCCAGTGGGGCTCGTAGCCTCTCGACGTGCCCGCATCCCGAAACATCGACTCCTGGCAGCAGGTGGACTCCCGAGCGGACTTCGCCGCCTACCTCCGCAGACTGGCCGCCGACTGCGAGCAGGCGTGCACCGATCAGGATCCGCACTCGCCCGCCGCTGAGCGCTGGACCCACCGAAGCATCAACACGTTCCTATGGGGCTGGGTCCGCCTGTTGGGAAGCAGGATCGACGGCACCGACCTCCTGCATGAACAAGCTCCCGACCAGCCCGGATGGCCGGGCCTGGCTTACCAACTCGACATCGTCCGCACAACCCCGCCCGCGTTCAACTGCGCGCTCGCCGACTCCGGCACCACCTCGGACGAGGTCAACACCGTGCGCGACCTGCGGATGTACGCGGCGACGCTTGCCACCGACTTCGCCCGGGACGAACGCGAACGCCAAGCGAAGATCAGCCGCGGCGAATGGGCGGGCGACGGAGGCAGTTGGGCCCACAGCACCCTCTACGACTGGCTCGACGCCTGGGCCGCCTGGGTGGGCGCCACCTCGCCATTCCACGCCCAACTCGAACCGGTCACCTGGCGATCAGTAGCCCTGCAGCTCTCGGCAGCCAAGATCTACGAGTAGCCCAATCGGACCAGATCAACTGAGACGACGTGCGAATCGGACCAGATCGACTGAGATCAGGACCAGATCATCAGAGACGGGACAATTGCACTCGCGGCCGGTTGAACCCGCGGCTGTGGCTACGACGTCGTAATTCGGCCCCGGCGTGACGACTCGAAGCGGCCCCGTTTCGTGAACATCCACGACGGCTCGAAGCGATCCGCGTGCCGTCATGGGCAGGTCTCGGCCGGAGTCTGAGAAAGCTCCCGATGTTCAAGTGGGGGCCGATTCCAGCTCCCGAGTGGGGCCGCCGAACGACGTCGCAGTCGATGACGTGTACGCGGGTGAGGGCCGGTTGGGCCTGGGGCTGAGGGCCTTGTTCCACCGCGAGCCGGCGGGGATCATGACCGTGTGCAGCGCCGAGAAAAACTCCACGAACTACTCACACGCGTCGGACTCACGGTCGTCGAGGACGTGCGCCCGGGCAGCCTGTTCCCGCCGGAGGCCGGCTGGCGGATCGCGCGGGGGATCGCGGCGCCGGACGGCGTGGCCCGGGAAGCGCTCGATGCCACGTGGTGGCGCCGTCTTTGCGATGTCGACGGCGAGTTCCTGGTGGCCGTCCTCAGGCACCGGATCGGCGGCAACGACTCCTGGTGGACCCGGGTCCGGCACGCCGGGAGCGGCGTGCCGGAGTTGACTGGCGACCCCGGGGTTCGTGGCGCTCTCCCTCGACGGGCAGGTACTGCTGGCGGAGGTGCCCGTCGAGGGCGGGCCGCGGGTGACGGCCCTTGACGGACTGCCGGAGCGGCTGGAGGAGGCCGCCGCGGACGCCGGGCGCGAGACGGAGGTTGAGCGTGCCGAGGTATGGGCAGCGGTGCCTGGCCGACGTGGGTGGCCTCTGCACTGGGCGGAGGGGATCGGGTCCAATCCGGCCGCGCCGGACGAACTGCTGATCCGGCTGCTGGATGTGGAGGAGGGCTTCCTGCACGGATGCGACCGGCCCGCCGTCCTCGACGCTGCCGTGGCGCACCCCGATCCGCGGGTGCGGTCAGGGCTCGCCGACACTTTCCGGCCCAAGCTCACGTCCGATCAGTGGGTACACCTGATCCGCGCCGAGCCATCGCCCAATCGACGTGTGCTCTGGACGGAGAACGCCTGCAGGTGGGGCGCCGAACTCTCCGAGGACCTGTACGACGACCTCCTCACGGGCCCGTCCCGCGCGCGAGCCGCCGAACTCCCGGGGCTCCCCGCACAGCATCTCCCTGGCCTCGCGGCCGACGCCGACCCCCGGGTGCGGGCGGCGGCCTGTGCCCGGTGGGAGGACCTCGCTGCGCCGCCGCGGGAGCGGCTGCTGGTTGACACCGACTACGCGGTGCGAACGGCTGCGCTGCTCGCCCACCACACCGCCGTACCCATGCCTCGCGAGGTTTTCGCCGCCCTGCCCAACCCGCGGCGGGCGCTCGAACAGTGCCGCCTCGCGCCCGAGCTGGAGGCGGAGCTGGTGCGGGACGGGGACGCGTACGTCGGGCGCTGGCCGCCAACCCGGGCCTGGGCCAGCACGGCGTCGCCGTGCTGGCGCAGGACCCGCAGGACGAGATCCGCTCCGCGGTGGCGCTGCGCCCCGACCTCACCGAGGAGCAACGTGCCGCGGCGCGCCACGACTTCGACCCGACGCAGATGTCGCACGCCCTGCCCTGGGTCGAGGACCTGCACGGCGACGCCGACGCGATGCGCCGTCTCGCCGCGTCTTCCCACCCGCTGGTCCGCCGCAGTGTGGCCCGGGCCCGGCACCTCCCGCCGGAGGTCGTGGCGCGCCTGGCGCGGGACGGGGACCGGGTGGTCCGCCTGTTCCTCGCCGAATCGTGCGAGGACGCGCCGGCCGACCTGCTGCTGGAGGTCTGGCGCTGGTGGGACGGCAGCTTCAGCCACCCCGGCCGGCCCCGCAGCCACCCCAACTTCCCCCGTGCGGGCCTGCTGCGCTACACAGCCGACCCCAGCGGGCGAATGCGCCGCCTGGCCCTTGACGATCCGGAGTCGACACCGGCGGAAGTCGCTCGCCTGGCCCGGGATCCCGAAGCCGAGGTGCGCCGCCGGGCGGCTGAGGACCCCCGGCTGTCACCGGCCGACGCGGTGCGGCTGCTCAACGACCCGGAGGCCCACGTCCGCGGCACCGCGGTGCGCAATCCGCGGCTGCCGACCCGCGTCCTGGCCGGGCTGTTGCACGACCGCGACACGGCATGCGCAGCGGTCACCAACCCGGCGATCCCGGTCTCCGTCCTGCACCGCATCCTTGCCGCGGTTGCGGCAACCCCGCGCTGAACTCCGGCACGGCTGGCCCGCCACCCCTCATCCAACCCCGCGTGCACCCCGGTTGTACGCGCGCCGCCAGCGCACCTGCGGGGTTGGCCGCGACGTCGTTCGGCGGCCCCACCCGGGGGCTGGAATCGGCCCCCACTTGAACATCGGCAGCTTTCTCAGACTCCGGCCGAGAGCCCGAGAACCGCGCCGGGTACGAACGCTCCAATTTCCCCCACTGGATCGACGCCGACCGTGACTCCCGCAACACGCGTCAGGAGGTTCTGCTGGAGGAGGCCGTCACCGCCCCCGTCCAGGACGCCAACTGCGCCTTGAGCGGCGGTTCCTGGTACTCCCCCTACGACGACGTCTACTTCACCCAGGCCCGCGCCCTCGACGTCGACCACCTGGTCCCGCTCGCCGCGTCCTGGGACTCCGGCGCCTCCGCCTGGAGTGCCGCCGAACGCCAGGCTTACGCGAATGACCTGGGAGACTCCCGCGCCTTGATCGCGGTCTCCGCCGCCGGCAACCGGTCCAAGTCCGACCAGGACCCGGCCACCTGGCAGCCCCCGGCGGCCGGCTACCGCTGCACCTACGCCACCGACTGGATCGCCATCAAGACCCGCTGGGGCCTGACCGTCGACCCCGCCGAGCAGACGTCGGGAGGGTGGTGCTGTACCAGGGGTCGGGATCAGGCGTCATCGCTGAAGAATGCCGTACGCCCGCCCGGCCGGCCGGCACCAGGCCGGACACCCGCCCCGAGGGCGGGCCGCCTCCCCAAGACCGGTACTGCGGGCATACGTTGGATCCCACAGGTGATCATCTTTCGGGTGTGGACGTGCCAGGCCGCGATCTCAGGGCGCTGTTCAGTACGAACGACCGCAGCGTGCAGGCCGCGGAGGCGTTCACGAACCGGTCCTCAGGCCGCACTCGCCGAGGTCGCCCGGACACTCATGCTGCCCGGCACCATCGGCTCGGCCGTCGGCCAGGTCGCCGGCGCCCTCATCGGCGCACTGCGCGAGCGACGCCAGACCGCGGACCTGCTCGAGGCCGAACCCGACCTGGACACCCTCGCCTTCTACTCCCACCTGCTGGCCTGGGAGCTCGCCCGCCTCCCCGACGGCAAGAAGGCCGTTCCGGTCGTGCTGCTGGACACGTTCGAGGACATCGGCGACCGCACCCGCCGCGACCTGGAACGGCTGATCCAGCGGACGGTGTGGCTGCTGCCGAACGCCTTCTGGGTGATCACCGGCCGCTCCCGGCTGCAATGGGCCGACCCCGCCCTGCAAGGGCAGCTCGACTACCGTGACGCCCCGGCTGCACACTGCGGACGGGCTACGTCATCAACTCGATGTGCGGATGCTCGGGCTTCACCGGGCAGACGAACAGATGCTGCCGGTAGCCGCTGCCTATCTGGACCCCGGTCGCGTTGTAGCCGCGGTGGCCGGGGTACGGTCCCGCACCTGGGTGGGGGTACGGAGACCAGCTGTTCCCGGCGTCGTCCCCTTCCTCAAAGGTGGCGACGGTCATTAGGACCTCCATGCCGGTGCCGCACTCGGAGCAGGGCTGCGGGCTGGGGTCGGTGGAGTTCCACGCGGGCCAGCCGCCGACCTTCCAGCCGGGTGCGTTGGACAGCACACAGTCGTAGTACGTGTCCGGGTCCATGCCTTCCTCTGCTGCCTGCGGCACACTCCACTGCTTGAGCTGCTCCTGCAGTTCTTCGCTCAGCTCCAGATGGTCGGGGTACTCGGTGACCTGCTCCGGTTCGAGCACGCACGGTTCCGGTAGATAGCCGTCGAACTGCATTGCGGGCGGCTCGGGGGGCGTGTCGAGGATGTCGGTGACGGCGGCTGCGGAACGCCAGAAGAGCAGGGTCCTGGGCATGATCGGATGATCGAAGGGGCACCACAGAACCTGCAGCAGGTCCTTACCCTCCGGCGGGCTCAGATCGGGCACATCCCGTACGTACAGCTGCGCGACGGGCAGCATCGCTATGGGGCCGTCGTACGACTGGACCGCCAGCCTCACCGGATACGTCTGAGGGGGCCGGATCCGGTCGAGAGTCTCCCGTTCCTCCGGAGTCAGGTCCCGGCCGTGCGAGGCGGCGAAGATCCGTCGTTCCAGCCGCAGATCCGCCGGGGACCGGGCTGGGTTGATGCCGTCCACCACATGCGGTTCCTCGCAGTGCGGCCACGGTTCCTCAGCGGGCCACAGCAGCGGCCCGCCGATTGAGCTGTCGTGCCACGTCGGCGCCCCTGGGCGGGGGTGCAGGCGAGTCGCCGTGCGGGCCAGCGGGGCCAGTTGGGGAAAGACCGCGACAACGTCGATCGGCCGTGGCGGAGTGACAGGAGTGACATTCATGGCCGCAATCTTGCCAATCGCCTCTGACAACGGCCCTCGTGGCCGCCCCACGAAGAGCTCCGCCACGGGCGCCACCTGGGAGAGCCCTACCGCCGGTCCGTCGCCGGTAGATGGCCCGCGAGCAGGTCCACGATCGCCGCGTGGATGTCCGTCCACGCGCCGGGGTCGTCGCCACGTACCACTTCCATTCGGGTGGCCGGCCGCGCCCGCGCCCGCCGGCTTCGCGACGAGGACGAACTGTCTCTCCGCGAGATCTGCGCCGTGCTGGAGACCGAGGTCGTTCGACCCAAGCGCGGGGACCGCCGGCACCCGGAAACCGTCCGCCGGATGCTCGCCAACCCCACCAGCCAGCCGCCGACCCTACGCCGGGGAGAGCGAAATAGTCCCTCTGGACAGAACGCGCAAATCGTGTGAATCTGTCACGGATCGCCTGTCGCCGCCTTCAAAGGACTGAGCCTGATGTAGACCGCCTCCTCTCTCATCCCGCAATTGGCCACGCCTACGGGTGTGGTGTGCCTACGGCCAGCCGGCCGCGGGTCTTGCGAGCAAGAGGGAGAGAGCATGAACAGGCTTTCTGATCAGACGATCCAGATCATCTTCATCGTCACGCTGATACTTCAGGTGATGCCGGGCCGCTGACCTAGAGGTCTGGGGAGCCGATGGCTCCCCAGGCCTGGGTTATCCCAGGCCGTCCCGCTCGCCTTGGCTGGTGAACGGCATCCTGCAGTCGGGACTCCGGCCGCGCACCGCATAACGGCCGTGTTCTCGTATAGCTGCCGCCACCCGTCATGTAGCCCCGAGTAGTTACGCGGGGCTGCAGTCGCGCTCGCTTCGTCGGCCATCGGCACTCTCCCGTAGCCGGTCAGTTCGGGGGCGCCCCGAGGAATCGCAGCACGGCGAGGACGCGTCGGTGGTCGGCGTCGGCGGCGGGCAGGCCGAGTTTGGCGAAGATGTTGTTGATGTGCTTGGCGACCGCACTGTCGCTGACCACCAGTGCCTCGCCGATCCCCGCGTTGGAGCGTCCCTCGGCCATCAGCGCCAGCACCTCCCGTTCACGGGGCGTCAGCCGCTCCAACGGGTCGCTGTGGCGGCGCAGCAGCAACTGGGCGACGACCTCGGGATCCAGCGCCGTGCCGCCGTCCGCGACCCGCCGTACCGCGGCGATGAACTCCTCCACGTCGGCGACACGTTGCTTGAGCAGGTAGCCGACACCGTTGGTGTGGGCGGTCAGCAGATCGGCCGCGTACCGCTCCTCCACGTACTGCGAGAGCAGAACCACCGCCGTTTGGGGCCACTGGCGGCGGATCACCAGCGCGGCGCGCACTCCCTCGTCGGTGAAGGCCGGTGGCATGCGGACATCGACCAGGGCAAGTTCGGGCCGGTGTTGCTCGACCGCGGTCAACAGGGCGTCCGCGTCACCCACGTCGGCTGCGATCAGGAAGCCGGCCATCTCGAGCACCTTGACAAGCCCCGACGCGCAGCAGCACCGAGTCTTCGGCGATCACAGCTCGCACGGCAGCTCCGCGGTGAGGGTGGTCGGGCCCCCGGCGGGGCTGCTGACGCGGAACCTTCCGTCGACGGAGCCGACGCGTTTGGCCAGTCCGTTCAGCCCACTGCCCGCTGAGGCGTCGGCGCCACCGCTCCCGTCGTCGGTGACGTTCACGCGCAGCACCTTCCCGATCCGTTCGACGGTCACCTCCGCGCGGGTGGCGCGGGCGTGCCTGGTGACGTTGGTCAGCGCCTCGGAGACCACGAAATAGGCGACCGACTCCACGACGGGCGCTGCTCGCTCTCCGATGTCGACGCGCAGGCCTACCGGCAACGGTACCCGGGCGGCCAGGCCGGACAACGCAGCGTCCAGCCCTCGGTCTTCGAGGACCGCGGGGTGCAACCCGCGGACCAGGTCGTTGAGTTCAGCGATGGCCTCCTTCGCCTCGCGGTGCGCCTCGTCGATGGCGGTGCGGGCATCGTCCGGCAGGTCGGTGAGGGTTGCCCTGGCCAGTCCCAGATTGACCGCGAGGGAGACCAGGCGCTGCTGGGTTCCGTCGTGCAGGTCGCGTTCGATGCGGCGGCGCTCGCTGTCGACGGCTTCGATCAGGTCGGTGCGGCTCTCGGCCAGGTGCTCGACACGCTGGCGAAGCCGCTCGTTGCGGCTCGGCCCCAGCAGCGCCGGCGCGAGCCGGGCCTCGGCCCGGGCCGTCGCCCCGGCCAGCCAGGGGGCGCTGCACAGCAGCACGACGCCGCCGACGGTGCAGAAAACCGCCTGGTCCACCGGCAGCGCGTAGGCGTACCCGAAGACGGTGGTGCCCGCCACCGCCGACGCCCACGCCGCGAGCACGAGCATTTCCATAGCAGCCAGCAACGGCCCGAGCAGGAGGTGGTATCCGACCTGTCGCCAGGGCTGGGCCGAGGACAGCCACCGCAGGGCACGCCTGGGCCACCCGTGAAGCCAGTACCACCCCCAAGTCGGACCTTCGCATTACCGACGCGCGCACCCGCCGCAGGAAAGCTTGTCCATGTAAGGCACACAAGCCCGCATCCGGGAGGAGACGCAGCCCCATGGCCCTCGTCGATTCGGCAGCTTGCGGCGCTGCGGACGCGCCGCCCGCCGCCATCGCGGACGTGCTCTTCTTGTCGCGCACCGCTGTGCTGCGAGAGCAAGGCACCATCGACAGGAGGCGGTGGCCCGGCATGGTGTTGATCGGGTGCGGCCTCGCGCTGCTGCCCTGGCTGCTGGTGCTGGCGGCCGCACCCAGCGTTCCGCACTGGTCGGCCGCGTGGGTGGGGCTGGATGCGCTGGAGGCCTTGGGCCTCACCGCCACGGGAGCACTGCTGCTGCGCCGGGATCCTCGGCACCCGCTCACCGCGGCGGCAACCGCCGCGCTGCTGATCGTCGACGCCTGGTTCGACATCGTCACCTCTGCCCGCGGAGCCGAACTCGCCGCAGCGATCGCGATGGCCGCCGTCGCGAACTACCGATGGCGGCCTTGTGCGTCGTGCTGGCTACCGCTTCCTGCCGCCCCGGCTTCCCCGGCCACGATCGTCCGCCCCACCATCGCCGACCCGATGTCACTGCGGGTGCCGCCGCCACGCCCCCGCCCACACCTCTGGAGGAGACCACAATGACCGAGCAACCCCCGGCACCGGCAAAACGCCCCCAGCCCGCCGAGCGCCCGGAAGGCGGGGGCGAGAACGCCATCGTGGACCTGTTCGTCGAACGGCTCGGGGACCGGATCGACGACCGCGTCGCCGCGTCGTTCGACGAGTTGTGCGCCGAGCGGCTGGCGGAGCCCGGCCCTCTTCAGCGAGCTGTGGTCCGCGACCGAAGGGCGGAGCTCAGGGTCCTGTTGCTCTCACTGATCCTCGGCACCGTCGCAACAACCTTCACTCCCGGCGGGACCACCGCACTGCTCATCTCCTGGGCCGGACTGGTGGTCCTCAACCTCGCCTACCTCTTCCGCCCACGCTGACACCCGACTCGGTCCGTCCCCGGAGGCTCACACCAGCCGACAGGTCGGAGCAGTGGTCGAAAGCGCCGGACAGTGCCTCGAGCGCCACGTAGGCCGGCGTTCCGAACAGGACGCCGGTGGTCGTGATGTCGTGCCGTTCGTCGCTTCCCTTGGTGATACCGAAGTCCACCACCGTCGCCTTGCCGCTCGGTCTGACCATGATCTTGGACAACTTGATGTCCCGGTGCGTCAGGCTTGATCGGACTCGCCCGCCTGGTCGACCGCCAGCGGGACCGGATCCTCATGGTGCTGCCGCTCTCGCATCTGCTGACCGCCGACGGCTTCTCGCACTGGCCACCGAAGGCAAACTCGCCCGGGCCGAGCCCGCCACCCTGCGCACCCGGCTCCTGGACGTCCCCGCGTAACTCGCCGACCACGCCCGAAGACGCGAGCTGAAACTCGACCCCGCCTGGCCGGCATCCACTGACATCGTCGACGCCTGGGACGCCGTCCAGGCCCTGCCCGACCCCGGCTGACCACCACCCCACGACCCCGATTCCCGAAAGGAGAAGACGCGCCCCATCCTCGGCCCGTGGAAACCGACGATCACCCGTGACGACACACGGGCCGGAACGTCACCACCACCCGAAGAACGAACCAGGACGAATCATCAACCCCGACCGATCACCTCAGCGCGGCGCGCGCACGTGAATGATCGAGGCCGGTCCAGCTACACCGAGGAGCCGGCTGCATGGAAGGACTCCACAGTTCGAGGGGCATTGACACTCACCGCAGCCCTCACAGGTCGGCAGACGCTTGGGATCCTGTAGGTGCCGGATACTCAGGCGAATGCTGGGGCGATGGTCTTGGTGTCGTCGCCAGCTTTGCCCCTCGCCAGTTTCAGTTTGTCCCGCGGTTTGCCAGGAGCCACTGCTCCGCGGGCGATTCGCATGCGCCCAAGGGCGTCAAGCCCCTGCCCCGACTGCTGATCTGGGCGACTCAGGACCGCAGAGTTTCTCCTTGCGGGTCAAAGCAGATCAGCCCGTACTCGCGCGCCAGCGCAGCGGCGTACTCGGAGACTTCTTCGGCCCTGCTGTAGGACACGAGTAGGTACACGATCGGTCCCGAAGCTTCATCGATGACCGGAGGAGATGCCCATGGACTGTCATGGTCATCCTCCGGATAGCGCTCGACCAGGGCGTCAACGAGGCCCTGGACCTGCTCCAACACCTGCTGGACCGGCACATGCCCCACCTGCCGACAACCCACCCCATGGCAGCCCTACAACACGACCTGACAAAGCCCTACCAGCAGCAGTCGCAATCCAGCCACGACCCGCGCACGGCTGCTGATCGGCATCGAGGACCAGCAAGGCTGGCAGTCGCCCTTCGGTACACCGACCGGTGTCGATCTTCGTGAGGGTGTCGACGGGAGGCCGCGATCGGCGGAGACAGGGGCGCTCCCGTTGCGGCATCGGCCGCCTGTAGGCCAGGCCGTCATGTGCCAGCCGGGTAGCACAGTGAGGTTGCGTCCAGGCCCGCTGAATGAGCTGGTCGGATCCCACGCGGCGGTCGATCGCGCGAGCCTGGGCTCGCCGCACGTGACCTGTCCGGCGAATCTTGCACGGTCGCCAGGTAATTAGCGCTGCGGATTGCTCCATAGGGGGGAAATCTCCGGATACACCCGCACGTTCACCCAGATGCGCTTCCCTTCGCGTACGTTTCGGGTAGGGAATAGAAAGTTCCGTTACTTTCCAAACAAGGAGGGAAGATGGCTGAACGCACTGTTCACCGACGCGGATACCGAGAAGGTATCGGCGGTGAGATGATTGCCGAGTTCCTGGGAACGTTCGTCCTGATTCTGCTGGGTATCGGGTCGGTGGCTGTCTCAGTCGTCGGTCTGCCTGGATCAGGTCGGCAAGCCGTGGAGTTCGGGCCCGCCAACTGGCTTATCATTTCGTGGGGCTGGGGCCTCGCCGTGGTGTTCGGCGTCTATGTGGCCGGCGGCGTCAGTGGCGCCCACCTCAATCCCGCGGTCACCCTCGCCTTCGCGGTTCGACGGGATTTCCCCTGGCGGAAGGTCCTGCCCTACTGGCTGGCGCAGGTCGTGGGCGCCTTCGTCGCCGCCGCGCTCGTCTACGCGAGCTACAGGTGGGCTATCGACGCGGCCATCACCAAGGCGGGCGCCCCGCGAGACAAATCGCTCGGCACATACTCGATCTTCGCCACGTTCCCTGCCGAATACTTCGGAGATTCTTGGTGGGGTCCCTTGCTCGACCAGATCGTGGGGACCGGCATCCTGCTGCTGTTGATCTGCGCACTCATCGACACGCGCAATACGGCTCCGATGTCCAACCTCCATCCCTTCCTCATCGGCCTGGTGGTCGTCGCGATCGGCTTGACTTTCGGCACCAACGCCGGCTACGCGATCAATCCAGCACGTGACTTCGGCCCGCGATTGTTCACATACTTCGAAGGCTGGGGCTCTATCGCTCTTCCCGGCACGTTCCAGTGGTTCAGTGGCTACTGGTGGATCCCTATTGTCGGCCCGCTCATCGGCGGAGTCGTCGGTGTCGGCGTGTACGACCTGCTCATCAAACCGCTGATCAAGGCCAGGCATGGCGACGCCGAAGAAGGTCCCGCCACCGAAGAGCCCTAGAACACACAGCAGGATCCGTCCGGCAGTGGCGGCACCCGTAACGGGAACGACGCCTACTCACTCCGGGCCTCGATCGCTCGGATGGCCGTACTCCACAGGCGCGCGCACACGGCTTCATTGATGGTTCAGGGCGGGCGACTGCACTGCCTGAACCGAAACGTCACCCCCAGAGCGCAACGACACCAGGACCATGAGAAGAGGCGGCAACGATGCCCGAATTCGTCGGAGCGGTGGACCAGGGGACCACCAGCACACGCTTCATGATCTTCGATCACGCAGGCAACGAGGTGGCGAAGCACCAACTCGAGCATCATCAGATCCTGCCGCGGTCCGGTTGGGTCGAGCACGATCCGGTGGAGATCTGGGAGCGCACCAACACGGTGATCCAGAGCGCCCTGCGAAGCGGAGGGCTGTCCGCCGCCGACCTGAAAGCGATCGGCATCACCAACCAGCGTGAGACGACCGTGGTCTGGGACCCGCGCACCGGCCGCCCCTACTACAACGCCATCGTCTGGCAGGACACCCGCACCGACAGCATCGCCGCCGCCCTCGAACGCGACGGCCATGGCCAGACCATCCGTCACAAGGCCGGCTTGCCGCCGGCCACCTACTTCTCCGGCGGCAAGATCAAATGGCTGCTGGAGAACGTGGACGGCCTGCGCGAGGCCGCCGAAGCGGGGCATGCCCTGTTCGGCAACACGGACGCGTGGGTGCTGTGGAACCTCACCGGCGGCCCCAACGGGGGTGTGCACGCCACCGACGTCACCAATGCCAGCCGCACCATGCTGATGAATCTGGAGACCCTGGACTGGGACGACGAACTGCTGGGAATCTTCAACATCCCGCGCGCGATGCTGCCGGCGATCCACCCCTCGTCCGATCCTGAGGCGTTCGGCCAGGCCCGCACGTCCCGGCCGTTGAACGCCGCCGTCCCGATTGCCGGTGTCCTCGGCGACCAGCAGGCGGCGACCGTAGGTCAGGTCTGCTTCGCCCCTGGTGAAGCCAAGAACACCTACGGCACCGGCAACTTCCTGGTCCTCAACACCGGTACGGAGCTGGTGCGTTCGCAGCACGGTCTGCTGACGACAGTGGCGTACCAGTTCGCGGGCAGCCCCGCCATCTACGCGCTGGAGGGGTCCATCGCCGTCACCGGCGCGGCCGTGCAGTGGCTGCGTGACCAGATGAAGGTGATCGGGACCGCCGCGGAGAGTGAGCAACTGGCCCGCTCGGTGGACGACAACGGCGGCATGTACTTTGTCCCGGCCTTCTCCGGTCTGTTCGCCCCGTACTGGCGCTCCGACGCTCGTGGCGCGATGGTCGGTCTCGCCCGCTACAACACCAATGGGCACTTGGCCCGGGCCACGCTGGAGGCCATCTGTTACCAGAGCCGCGACGTGGTCGACGCCATGGAGCAGGACTCAGGCGTGCACTTGGACGTACTCAAGGTTGACGGTGGTGTGACCGCGAACGACCTGTGCATGCAGATCCAGGCTGACGTGCTGGGCGTGCCCGTCAGCCGACCGGTGGTCGCTGAGACCACGGCGCTGGGCGCCGCCTACGCGGCCGGGCTCGCCACCGGCTTCTGGCGCGATACCGACGAACTGCGCTCCCACTGGCAGGAGTCGAAGCGCTGGAGCCCGGAGTGGAGCGAGGAGCAGCGCCAGGACGGCTATGAGGGCTGGAAACGTGCCGTGGAGCGCACCCTGGACTGGGTCAAGGTCACCTGATGACCGGCACCTGCTCCCTCGATGGGCATCTCCTCTCGGTCAGAGACCGGGAGTAGCGGCCTCATCGACTTCGCGCTGGACCCCGTCGAAGGGGATGGAGATGACCGGCGACCGATTCCAACTTGGTCGCGACGGCTGTGCCCGCGCCACGTCCGGAGTGCGGCGGGACCGGGCACAGTCGGCGTGGGCACAGTGTCCTCGCGTTTCTGCGGCACCAGGGCCGGGGCGGGCGGTGTTGGTCTGTCCCGCAGCGCATCCGGCGTGTACGGGACTGGTGCCACCCTGCGGGATCACCCCTTGTCCGTGACCTGGTCACCCCACCCTGCGGTGTCCGTTTCACCCCTTGGCCACCCCTTGACCGGACGGTTCGTCCGTGGCCGATGCCACACCGCCCGGCGGGAGTTCAGCGGCCCGACCGGGAAGAGCCGTCCACCAGCTGAGCGACGACGTCCAGGACTCCCTGGCCGAACGCCGTGGGGGCGATCAGCACCCCGAAGACCAGCACGATGACGACGGTCAAGCTTCTCGTCGAACCGGCTCCGGGCCTGCGTACGCCGACGCAGCCGCACGACGATGACGACCGCCAGCAGAACCGCCACGTTCATCGTCAGTAACACCCGGCCAGCCCTCCCCCATCAGACACAACCATCCGCCGACTTGTGTACCCCGACCCACTCCACGTGGCGGCCCGATTACTGATCGTTGGCGGCAAAACGCTTCTGCCCGGCTGGATCTCCAGCCTTGACCAGCCCTCACAGCCGCGCACCGCCCACTTGATTTCGTAAGCGAGAGCGAGCAACGTTTATCGCTGATTTTGGGCAGCACTTAACGATCAGATCGCTCGGCTATGTCGATGGCAGCCGACAACGCTGGCGCATCCTGCCGTCGTTGGGTGACCTGTTCGCCGTGACGCTGAGCGCTTCTGCCACCGAGGTTGGCATCGTCAACGCCGCCCGCTGGGTTCCGTGTCTACTCCTCGGACTCATAGCCGGAGTCTTGGTGGGCCGCTGGCGACGCAAGCCGATGATGGTCGCCACGGATCACGGAAGGGCAGTCCTGCTCGGTGCGATACCGGTGCTGTATGCGCTGGACCGGCTCAGCATCCCCGCGCTGTGCGCGTTTGTCTTCGCGTTCGGGGTGCTGTCCTTGCTGTCCGAGGCGGCGAACCAGTCGTATGTGCCACAGAGCTGGTACCAAAAGAGCTGCTCAACGCGGGATACGCCCGTATGCAACAGGCCGACGCGGTGGCCGGCTCGACCGGTCCGCTGATTGCCGGGGTACTGACCAAAATCACGGGAGCGCCGCTTGCCGTGCTGGTGGACGCCCTCACCTAGGCCCCGCCGCTCGGGCCGTCCCATACTCCCCGGGGCGGCGGCGCGGGTAGCCGTGTCCGCGCTGCCCCGTACGGGCAGCGCGGACACGGTCCTGCAGTTCCTCAGGGAGGCGGCGCACGGTGAGCGGGACAGCCGCCCAGGCCGTCCGCGGCCTTCCTGGCCGCCTCCGGCATAGAGGCCCGACGGCGTCGTACACCGCCGCCGGGGCCCCTATGCCCTCTGCCGCCCAGCAGTTCGCAGCCCTGGCCGAACAGACCGCAGCCCGCCTTGTCCGCGGCCGCGGGCTGGGAGCTGTCGCCGGCGCAGTGCGTGCTGTACGCGGGCGTTGCCGGGCCCTGCGCTAGAAGGTCAGGTTCCAGGCGTCGATCTTGCCTGTGTCGGAGGCGGCGTTGTCGTTGACGCGCAGCTTCCAGGTGCCGTTCGCGACCTCCGAGGAGGCGTCCACGGTGTAGGTCTGGGCGATGTTGTCGGCGCCGGCGCCGGTGTGGTTGTGCAGCATGTAGACGGTGCCGTCCGGCGCCACCAGGTCGACCTTCAGGTCACCGACGTAGGTGTGCTTGATGTCCACACCCACCTTGAGGGTGGCCGGGGCGTTGCCGGTCACGCCGGTTACGGCGATCGGGCTCTCCACGGTCGCGTTGTCGTTGATGGCGAAGTCCGCGAGGTTCTCGAAGTACTTGCCGGGCTGCGGGGTGGTCCCCACGGCCTTGAGGGCGTCGACCTGCCCTTCGCCGAAGAACGAGTTGTCGGCCGTCGTACCCGTGCAGCGGCTGTCCGAGGGGCAGGCGATGTCGCCTGCCTGGGCGGCCAGCTTGGCGCGGATCTGCGCCGGTGTGATGCCCGGGTTGGCGCTGGCGATGAGCGCGGCCACGCCGACCACGTGCGGGGTGGCCATCGAGGTGCCGCTCTTGCTGCCGTAGCCGCCGCCGGGGACGGTGGAGTACACGCTGCTGCCCGGCGCCGCGACGTCGATGACGCCCTGCCCGAAGTTGGAGAACGATGCCTTGGTGACGCCCGTGCCGTTGGCCGCGACCGTGACCACGCCCGGCAGCTCAGTCGGTATGTCGAGGCAGGCGTTGGTGATGGTGCGGGTGACCGGCGTCGAGTCGTTCGGGCTCGCGGAGTCGGTCGTCTTGTGGGCGAGGTCGTAGTTCTCGTTGCCCGCGGCGGCGATCTGGAGGGAGCCCTTGCCCTCGGCGTACTCCTGGGCGCGCTTGACGCCCTCGATGATGGCGGCCTGGTCGATGTTGTCCGGGCAGTTGAACTGCCACGGGTCCGTGTAATAGCTGTTGTTGGTGACCTTGAAGCCGTGGTCACCGGCCCAGACGAAGCCGCAGATGGTGTTCTCGGCGAAGAAGAAGGAGTTGCCCGGCTCGGCGACCCGGACCGCGGCGATCTTCACTCCGGGTGCCACTCCGATGACGCCACGGCCGTTCTTGGCCGCGGCGATGGTGCCCGCGACGTGGGTGCCGTGCGTGTCGACGTCCCGCCAGGCGCCGGCACGGGTGTCGGGCTTGCCGTAGGCGCAGGAGACCGAGTCGGCCGCGTCGAAATTGGGCGCCAGGTCTTGGTGCTGGTCGTCCACACCGGTGTCCAGGATACCGACCGTGACGGAGGCCGAGCCCGGGTTCACGGCCCAGGCCTGGTCGGCCTTGATCTGGCTCATGTCGGCCCGGACCGGTTCTCCTGCCGGGGTCGAGGCCTGGGCCGGATTGGCCGGGAGCGCCGGGTTGTAGGCGTCGGCCGGGACGTCCGAGGTACGCGTGGCGCCGACCTGCTGCACGCCGGCGACGCCGCGCATGGCGGCGGCGAATCCGCTGGACGCCGAGTGGGCGACGATCACGCCGATGGCGTCGAAGTTCGAGAAGACGGTGCCGCCGCCTGCCGCGATCGCGGACCGGACCGCCGAACTGTCACCGGGGGCGGTGATCACGAGGTAGGCACGCGTGCCGGCCACCCAGGTCGCACTCTGGGAAGCCGGCACGGCGGCCGGAGCGTGGGCCTTGGCGGCCGGCGCGGTGGAGGAGGCGACGGGGAGCGTGCCCGCAAGGGCGCCCGGGGCGCCGAACGCGAGGGCGGCGCCGAGCGTGGCCGCCAGCACCAGCGTGCGTCTGGGGCGGCTGAATATGTGGGGTATCAAAGCGTCCTCCGGAGACGGCCCGGCCGTGCTGAGGGCACCGGCCGGGCCGTACGAAACGAGTGGTGGATGCAAGATGTCAGGTGCATGCTCCTGTATGGAAGTACCTTTCCGTACAGGGACGTTGCAGAGGCATGGCTGAAAAGAGACCTACACCGGGCATCGGGGGCCGGGATCCACCGGGAGCTCGCGACGTCGACCGCGCCCTGGCATACGCCGCGGGCCTGGACCAGGTCCGCTCAGTGGCCGGCCTTCCGGCCGCAGTGCGTTCCGGGTATCGAACGGTCGATCGCTCGGCTCTTCGGCTGCCGCCGCCTCACCATCCGATACGAACGCAAGGGCTCGCAGCTTCCTCGCAGTACGGACCGCGATGAGTTCTGGTGCCTGGGCAGGTCTTCCCTCTACGAAGCGAGAGGAGAAGCGTGATGAGCGCACCCGAGGTCCTGATGGAAGGCATCGTGTTCGGTGAGTCACCGCGCTGGCACAACGAGCAACTCTGGATCGCCGACTGGGGCGCGCACCAGGTGATCACGCTTGACGCCGACGGACGCCATGAAGCGGTGGTGACCGTCCCGTCTTTCCCGATGTGCATCGACTTCCTGCCCGACGGTCGGATGCTCGTCGTGGACTCGGCACAACGACGGCTTCTGCGCCATGAACCAGACGGTTCACTCGTGCAGCATGCCGACCTTTCCAAGGTCTCGGAGAAGCCGTGGAACGACATCGTCGTCGACGACCGAGGCAACGCCTATGTCAACACCATCGGCTTCGATTTTCCCGGCGGCGAGTTCGCGCCGGGCTCGATCGTGATCGTCACGCCGGAAGGCAACGTCACTCAAATCGCCGACGGCCTCGCGTTCCCCAACGGTATGGCGATCAGTCCGGACGGTGCCACGCTGATTGTTGCTGAGTCGTATGCGAACCGGCTCACCGCATACGACATCGGCAGCCGCGGCGGCCTCGACAACCGGCGCGTCTGGGCGGAGACACCCGACGACCACCCGGACGGGATCTGTATGGATGCCGAAGGCGCCGTCTGGTATGCCGACGTCGGTAACCAGCACTGTGTTCGTGTGCGCGGGGGCGGTGAAGTGCTCGCTACAGTCGACCTGGATCGCGGCGCCTTCGCCTGCGCGCTCAGCCGCGGGGACGACCCACGCCTGTTCGTCGTCGGCCAGATCTGGGGCGGACCCGAGTCCCGGCAACCCAGCGGGCAGGTTGTGGCGTTCCCGGCACCAGCACCCGGTGCCGGGAAACCCTGACCGAGCCAGGCTGGGCATTTCACTGACTGAGAACGCATCAGCCCTGGCCCGGCGCAGCGCAGCGCCGGGCTGCGCAAGGGTGCGGGTGGCCTCAGCTTCACGGCGGCGCTGGACGGGGACCACTTCGATCGGGGCCAGTTGGCCATCCGAGGACACATCCGGCTCCGGCAAAGCGCGGCGGCTCGGCTCGCGCATCGCACGGCTCTGCCGCTCGACTGCCGGCGCGACGCCCTGGCCCACCCGCCGCACGGGCGCGGCGCACTGATGCGCGGCAAGCGCCTGGCGGTAGCCCCCGGACGCCAACGCGCGAGTTTTCACCGGGCCGTTGAGCACGGCCGCCGGGGCGGCGTCGCCCGGCTCGCGCGCAGGCATCGCCCCGGGCGCGAGGATGCGCAGACCACCCACGACCATACGGCCCGCCGACTCGTTCGCCGCCTGGACGACGCGGGCCTGCTCCAGGCGCGGCTTCGTCGCCCAGGCCGCCGCTCCGGGGCACACGGTGAGCCGGCCTGAGTCTGCGTCGTACCCGACCGCGGCAATGTGCCCGGCAAACGCTGGGGCGATGGCGTCCCACCGCTTCCGCAGGGACACCCGGGCCGCCGGGAGTTCCCAGGCCCGCATGGCTTCGTAGGTGTTCGTTGGGTTCCGGCACACATTCCGTAAAGGCAGTGGTCAGGAGGGCGTGGGATTGGTGTCGTCCCATTTCCATCCGGTTTGAGGGAACTGATCCAGCAGGGCGGAGAGGGACGCTGCCTGGTGGATAGCCGATGACCAGCCTTCTGCGGAGATGTCGAGTGTCACCAGAGGCAGGGTGTCTTGGCGGAAGTCGTAGGCAAGCAGCTCGCGGCTTCCGTCTCCGCCGATGACGACGGCGCCGGGGAAGCGCTTCTGGA
Organism: Streptomyces sp. B21-083; assembly: GCF_036898825.1. Classification (GTDB taxonomy): domain Bacteria; phylum Actinomycetota; class Actinomycetes; order Streptomycetales; family Streptomycetaceae; genus Streptomyces. The sequence goes on from NZ_JARUND010000001.1 coordinate 312,559, forward strand.
ATTCACCGGCGTTGTTGATGCCGATGAGCTCGTCGAGCGCGTCGATCACCAGGAAGTCCTCAGCAGGAGGAATGAACTGGCTCAGACTTCCTGTCGCGCCCAGAAAGTCCCGGTAGTCCTGAGGAAACCGGACTCCGAAGTGGTGTTCGACCTGCACGATCTGGTCGTCGTTCGAACTCATGAAGCAGTTCTATCAAGGGCAGAGGGGGTGCCGGTGGCCGGCTTGCGTCGCGGTGAGGAAGCTACGTTTGCGCAGGAGAGGGAGCTTGACTCGTCAGAATATCTGACTCTTTATCATCTTACTTGTTACCTGGAATCTGCTGGGGGTGATCATGCCTTCCCGGTGCAACCACGGACTTGGGAGATGGCTTGAGCGGCATGACGGTGCGCACGGAGAAGTGGCGCTCGGCCGACACGAGCAGGTTGCGGCCTGGCTGATGGTGTGGACGGATCTGGTACGGGCACGCGCACGATCGACGCCTACGGTCGGGGACTGGCCGAGTACCTGCTGATGAGCGAGCGGGAGAGCGTCGATCCGGTCACCGCGAACCCCGCCCATATCGCCGTTTACGTACGGGAGTTGAGATCACGGCCGCACCCCCGGGGTGCCAACGTGATCTCGATCGACTCGGGGACGGGGCTGGCGAACTCGACGATCCAGCAGCGACTCGTGCCGGTCCACCTGTTCTACGACCTACTCATGGAGGAGGGCCTCGGGATTCCAACCCCGCCGGCCGCAGCCGGCACACCCCCCCTGACGGCTGCGGAAGGGGTGGAGCCGCCTGACGGGCTCCACCCGAAGGGACACCCGTTCATGAAACTCACCGTCGTCGGCTAGGGCTATCACGGCCCACTCACACGGTGACCTGGGAGCGCAGGAGGTCGTCGAGGGCGGCGCCCAGGGAGCCGCCGCGTGGCACCATCTCCTGCGCCAACCCTGGCGCGTTCCCCTGCACCGTCTCGTGCGTGAGTCTCGCCGACGCTGCCGCATCTGCGCAGGTCACCCCCACCGTACGGGCGTGGTCGGGCCTCCGACATCCACGTTGCGACCGTTTTTACCCATGCCCTGGGCTGGAGTTGAGGAGTGGGAGGGCGGGATGGGTCGCGCGGACTCTGCCGGGGTCAGAAGAGCTGTTCGAAGGCCGGCAGGCTCACTTCTGCACAGGCCCCGCCGCGAGGGCGTCCAACTGCTCCTTCGACCACGAGAGCCTGCCGGCCCGCAGGTCTTCGACCACCGCGTGCACCCACTCCAGCTCCGCGGCTGTCACGGCCCGTAGATACTCGCTCTCCAAGCGGGTGATGCGTGGCAGCCCCTGCTCCGCCTCCGCCGTCATGGCCGCTTCCAGCCCGTCGAGCTTCTCCGTGAGGGCGCCTACCCGCCGCTCCAGTACGTCCGCCATCTCGTCGTTGGTGAGTAGCAGAAGGTTCGAGAGGGCGGCCGGGAACTCCGGGAACTCCTCCTTGGGTGCGGAGAGCATCTCCTTCAGCCAGGCGCGGGCGGTCTCGCGCCCCGCGTCGGTGACCTCGTACACGGTCCGCTCGGGGTACTGCTGATCACGGCCGGTCTCGCGGACTGTGATCAGCCCGTCGCCGTTGAGCCGCTCGATCGTGCGGTACAGGCTCGCACGCTGCCTGACGTTGACGACCTGCTCCTTGCCCCAGTCCTTGACCAGCCGCTGGATGCCGTACGGATGCAGCGGCTGGTAGTGCAGCAGGGCCAGGACGGTCAGGGCGAGGGGGGAGCTGCGGGGAGCGGATGTGGGCATGGGCCCGATTCTAGCCTCGACATAACTAGTTGACGAGATACTAGTTTCAGTGAAACTATCAAGTCATTCGCACGGCATCGCCAGAGAGGAACCACCGAGATGTCCCTCACCGAGCGCATCCACTCCGACCACGACCTCGTCAAGCACCTCGGCGACTGGACGGAGGCCGGCCGCATCGAGGTCAAGGCCCGCCGCGGCTCCGCTGTCCTCGACCTCCGCTCCTCCGGCCTCCCCGACGACGTCGAGATCCACCTCGACATGGACCGGGCCATGGTCAAGCTGCTCGTCGACGACAGCACCGCCGTCGACTACTGGAATCTGAGGTGGACCGCCCGCGGCCGGATCAAGGACTCGCGATCCCCGTCCACCGGCGACCAAGCGGCCGTCCGCCTGGTCCGTCTGTCCGGCTCTGCGACGAACAGCGAGATCCGCATTCACCGCGGCGGCATCGCGATCCTGTCGGCGATGTTCTCCCGCGCGTACGTCCAGGATCTGCGCCGCGCGCACAAGAGCGGCGGCGTACCGACGATCGACGACCCTTCGAGGGGGCACCAGTCATGACACGCATCGGCAAGGCCCGCACCGCGCTCGTCATCGGAGGCGGTATCGCCGGCCCGGTCGCCGCGATGGCGCTCCGCCAGGCAGGTATCGAGGCTGCCGTCCACGAGGCGTACGACCACACGGCCGACGGGGCCGGAGGCGGCATGACCATCGCCCCGAACGGCCAGAACGCCCTCGACGCGATAGGCGCGGGCGACCTCGTCCGCGCCATCGGCACCCCCGTCACCGCTATAGGGCTACGGAGCTGGACGGGCAAGCACCTTGCGCGGTTCGCTCCGCCCTCCCGCCTCCCGCTCCAGCAGTTCGTCTGGCGCGCCGATCTCTACCGTGCGATCTACGACGAGGCGGAGCATCGCTCCGTTCCCATCCACCACGGCAAGCGGCTGACCGGCATGACAGACACCGGCTCCGGCGTCACCGCACACTTCGCGGACGGCACACAGGCGAGCGCCGACATCCTGATCGGCGCCGACGGCATCCGCTCCACGGTTCGCTCCCTGATCGACCCGGCCGCACCGCAGCCGAGCTACGCCGGCCTGGTGTGCATGGGAGCGCGGATGGACCGGTCAGGGCTGCCCTCCACCGATGGCGTCATGTACATGTGCTTCGGCAAGCGCGCGTTCTTCGGCTACCAGATCTTCGACGACTCCTCGGCGGTGTGGTTCGTGAACCTGCCCCACCGCGACCCGATGACAGTCGCCGAGGCTCAGGCGATCGGCGCGGAGGAGTGGATGCGCGCCCTGCGGACCGCCTTCGCCGACGACCGCACTCCGGCCCTCGAAATGATCAGCCGTACCGACGTCGGCCAACTCATCATCACCGGCCCGATGGAGAACATGCCGAGGGTCACGAACTGGGCCCACGGCCGAATGGTCCTCATCGGCGACGCGGTCCACGCCGCCTCGTCCAGCTCCGGACAGGGCGCCTCCATCGCCGCCGAAAGCGCCGTCGAACTGGCTCGCTGCCTGCGGGACCTGCCTTACGACCAGGCTTTCGCGGCGTACGAACAACTGCGCCGACCCCGCGTCGAACGCATTGTCAAGCTCGGCGCCCGCACGAACAGCAACAAGACCGCGGGCCCGGTCGGTCGCGCTCTGCGCGACCTCATGATGCCGACGGCCATGAAGCTGATCAACCCGGAGAAGATGGCCTGGCAGTTCGACCACCACATCGACTGGGACGCGAAGGTGGTCCCGCTCACGTGAACTCCGGCCCGTCCGCCGGAACGAGTTGCCGCCCCGCGTACAGCTGGGCCCCAGCTCACGGAACGCAGCCAAGACCACAGGGTCGGCGGCGGTTGAATCCCGGACGCCAACTCGGACGCGTCCCCATCGCCACACACGACACAGACTGAACACCGGCAACCAGACCCGGTGGGGCAGAACTCGACCGCCCAAACCGGGTCAGGGAACGCCTCGCCCACCGGACGCGCCAGCGACTTCCGGGGCCTGGGAGAATGGTGTTCCCCTCCGAGCACGCTGAGAAGCGGCGGGCTCCTCGTGGCAGGAGCCCACGCACGTTGTCCCAGAATCGCGAACATCCGATACCCGACATAGCCGATCTCGGCCTGCAAGCCGACTGCGGCAACTGCTTCGGGCTGTGCTGCGTCGCCTTGCCCTTCGCGGCCGCGGCGGACTTCGCGATCGACAAGGACGCCGGACAGCCCTGCCCGAACCTGAAAGCGGACTTCCGCTGCGGCATCCATACACAGCTCCGCCCGCGGGGCTTTTCGGGATGCACCGTCTTCGACTGCTTCGGCGCGGGACAGAAGGTCTCCCAGATCACCTTCAACGGGCAGGACTGGCGGCAGGCCCCGCGCACCGCCCGCCAGATGTTCGACGTGTTTCCCGTCATGCGGCAGCTCCATGAGCTCCTCTGGTACCTGGCCGAAGCACTGACACTGCCGCCCGCCAGTCCCATCCACGGCGAACTGCGCCGCGCGCTGGAAAAGACGCAACACCTCACCGGCCGCAGCGCCCAGGAACTCACGGAGCTGGACGTCGTGGCACACCGGGGCGACGTCAATGCTCTGCTGCTGCGCACGAGCGAACTCGTGCGGGCCAAGGTCGCTGGCCGCAAGAAGGACCGGAGGGGAGCCGACCTCATCGGTGCCAACCTCAAAGCCGCCAACTTGCGGGGCGCCAACCTCCGCGGGGCCTACCTCATCGCTGCCGACCTCAAGGGCGCCGACCTGAGAGCGGCCGATCTCATCGGTGCCGACCTACGAGACGCCGATCTGAGCGGCGCAGACCTCACCGGCAGCATTTTCCTCACCCAGTCCCAGCTAAACGCGGCCAAGGGCGATAGCGCCACGAAACTGCCACCGGCCCTTACCTGCCCCACACACTGGTAGTCCTTTGGTCTGCGGGTGCAGGACAGCCACGACGAGCAGACGGGGCGGATTCCAGTCATCGTCGCAACACGGTGATCGTTCCAGTGTTACGACGAGCCTAGCGAGGAGGTTCGCGGGGGTGTTCCAGCAGGTCGGTGCTCTCGGGAAGTACTGGCGCAGCAGGGCGTTCGTGTTCTCGTTCGAGCCGCGTTGCCAGGGACTGGCGGGCTCGCAGAAGTAGACGTGAATGCCGGTGAAGTGGGTGAACTCGCCATGTCGGTTCATCTCGCTGCCCTGATCCCTGGTCACCGAGCGGGCCAGCTCGGTGGTAGGTCACCGAGGGCGTGGACGAGCACGTCGCGGACCTGCTCGGAGCTCCGTCCGCCGGGCAGGTGGAGGAGTTTTGAGGTAGTGGGTGGACAGGTCGACCAGGGTGCCGATCGCGGACCTGTTTCCCTTGCCGACGATCAGGTCGCCTTCCCAACTGCCCGCTATTTTACGGTCGTTGAGTTCCTCCGGTCGGTGACTGATCAGGGTGACACGCGTCAGACTCCTCAGGGGCATGGGATTGGCCGGGCCAACCTCGGTCTCCTCCGCGGCGCGTACTTCACAACCCGTGATCTTTTCGATGTCACAAGATCGTCGACAGAGCCGAGTTCGGTGACCAAGGTCAACTGGTCGGAGCTGCCGGGGGCGCCGGCACGCGGGCGGAGCCCGCCTCCTCCCAGACCTGGTCCAGGGCGTCGACGAATCCGCGTACGTCGTCGGCGGTGTGCACGGCTCCGGGGGCGATCCGTAGGATCTCCTCACCCGTCCGCACGCTCGGCGCGTTGATCGCCTGCACATAGATCCCGTGCCGTTCGAGCAGCAGCGCGGACATCCGCTTGCACACGGCCTCGTCCCTCACCAGGACGGACACGATGTGCGTCTGGTCCGAAATGAAGGGAACGCCACGCTCGTTCAGCAGCCGGTGCATCAACTGCGCGTTCGACCAGAGCTGTTCCCGCTCGGCCTCGGAGGACCGCAGATGGCGTACGGCGGCCAGGGCGCCGGCGGCCACGGCGGGCGGCAGCGCGGTGGTGAAGATGAAGGAGCGGGAGAACATGCGCACCGCCTCGATGACTTCGGCGGGGCCGGCGATGTAGCCGCCGGTGGTGCCGAAGCCCTTGGCCAGCGTGCCCATGATGACGGTGAACTCGTCGGCGATGCCCTCCAGGGCCGCGATGCCGGCGCCCTCCGGGCCGTACATGCCCACCGCGTGCACCTCGTCGAGGTACGTCATCGCCCCATGGCGCTTGGCGATGTCGGCGAGTTCGGGCAGCGGGGCTATGTCACCGTTCATCGAGTACACGGACTCGGCCACGATGAGCTTGGGGGCGTCCGGGTCTGCCGCCGCTATCAGTTCTTCCAGGTGAGCGGGGTCGTTGTGGCGGAAGATCTGTTTCTGGGAGTGGCTGTGGCGCAGGCCGTCGATGACGGACGCGTGGTTGAGGGCGTCGGAGAAGACGACACACCCCTCCATGCGGCCGGCGATGACGGACAACGCACCGTCGTTGGCGGTATAGCCGGAGGTGAACAGGAGGGCTTCGTCCTTGCCGTGTAATTCGGCGAGCTCCTTCTCCAGCAGCACGTGGTAGTGGTTGGTGCCGCCGATATTGCGTGAGCCGCCGGCGCCGGCACCGTACTTGTCGACCGCCTCCTTCATGGCTTCGAGCACCGCGGGATGCTGGCCCATGCCGAGGTAGTCGTTGCTGCACCAGACGCTGATGCTGTCCGGGTCACCAACGTGTCCACTGCTGCGTACGCTGGCCGCGGGAAAGTTCCCGGCGAGCCGACCGATCTCCAGGAACTCTCTCTTTCCCCCGTCGGAACCTTCTATGAGGCGTGCAAAGAGGTCTAGATATTGGGTCGTCACGTCTACTCGCTTCGTTTCAGGCCGTCTGAGGCCACATGCGACTACGGGATACTGCGTCAAACGACTGAACCCGCACGGCTACGGCTGACTTCTGCTCTCCCCCGGCGCGAAGGCGTCACTGGCGGAATCGCGCGGGGAGTCACGTGGCATTGCCGTCCTCGGTTCAGAGGAGGGGCATGGAAGTAGCGTCTGCATATCGTCGGTCGCGGTCTGCATCCAATTTACCCAAGGTCGCCGGACAGTGAAGTCACCAAAGCAAACTCTGGTTATTTTCCTAGTCTTTTGACGGACGCTCGGAATCTGTTGCCGAGCTCTCACGATCATGTAACCCTGCACCGACCGGCAAACGGGCCTGCGAAGTGGAGTTCCGATGTCTTCGAACGAGAACTACGCCCGTCGGGTGCTTGAGTCGTTGGTGTCCGATCCCGACCGGATTGCCCTGTGGCGGGAGGGTGAGGAGTTCACCGCGGGCCAGTTCTCCAGGGCGGTTCTCGCGGCGGCGGAACTCCTGCGGCGGCACTTTGCGGAACACCGAGCTCTGATTACGAAGGATCCGGTTGTTGCGGTGCTGACCGTCACCAACAGCCCGGCAACCGTCATTCTCCGCTACGCGGCCAACCTCGCCGGGGCCTCCCTGGTCCACCTGCACTCCACGAACGCGGTGGATCCCAACGACCAGCTGGCCGCCACCGCCCGGCAGGAGATCCTCAGCAGGACCGGGGCGACCTTCCTCGCCGTCGACAAGGAGAACCTCGACGCGGCCCGCGAGCTGTGCGACCGGCTATCCGAGCCACCCCGTCTCGCCGCGCTCGGCACCCTCGGTCCCGATGTCCTGGACCTCTCGTCGGGTGACCCGGACGCCTTCAACCTTGACTCCGTCGAGGCCGACCCCGAACAGCCGGCCGTGGTGATATGCACCAGCGGTACCAGCGGCAGCCCCAAGGCTGTCATGATGTCGTACCGCGTCCGGAGCCTCCACCTCCAGGCGAACCTGGGCCTCCAGTCCCCGGAACCCATGGTGTACCTGTCGACCCTGCCGGTGAGCAACTCCAGCGGCTCCGTCGTCGACCTCGCGCTCGCCTCCGGCGGATCGGTCGTCCTGCACGACGGATTCGATGCGGGCGAAGTGCTGCGGGCCGTGGAACAGCACCGCGTCTCCGCGCTGGCGATCACCCCGCCGCAGCTGTACATGCTGGTCGACCACCCCGACCTCGCCGCCACCGACCGGTCGAGCATCAGGGTCATCACCTACGTCGGCTCCCCCGCGGCCCCGGCCCGACTGGCCGAGGCGGTCGAGGTGTTCGGCCCGGTGCTGCTCCAGATCTACGGGACCACGGAGACCAGCCCCATCAGCATCCTGAGGCCGCCGGACCACTTCGACCCGGAACTCCGCCGGACCGTCGGACGCCCGACCACGGAGGTACGCATCCGCGACCTGGACGACGACCGTGACGTCCCACCCGGCGAGATCGGCGAGGTCTGCGTGCGGAGCCCGTTCACCATGCTCGGCTACTGGGGCGAACCGGAGCTGACCGCCTCGACCGTCCGCGACGGCTGGGTGCACACCGGCGACCTCGGTTCCGTCGACGAGAACGGCTTTCTGAGCCTGCACGGCCGGATGGGCGAGGTGATGAAGACCAACGGCATCAAGGTCCGTCCCACGGATGTGGAGAACGCGCTGCTGACCCATCCGGAGATCGCCCAGGCCACGGTGTACTGCGTGGTCGACGACGACCGCGTGGAGCACATCCACGCCGCCGTCGTGGTGCGGCCGGGCGGCACCGCCGACTCCGGGACGCTGATCGGTCACGTCGCTGCCGAACTGTCCCCGAAGCACGTACCGGACGCGGTGACGTTCCACGACGCGCTGCCCCTCACCGGTGCAGGCAAGCCGGACAAGCAGACGCTGGCCGCACGGCACGGCGGTGCGGCATGACACTGACCGCCGCGTCCGTACTGGCCGAGTCCGCGGAGCGGCGCCCCGACCACCCCGCGCTCGTCTTCGGCTCAGAACGGATCACCTACGCCGGGCTCTGGCACGCCACCCGCCGGTACGCGGCGGTGCTGCGGGACCACGGTGTGCGCCCGGGCGACCGGGTCGCCCTGCTGTTGCCGAACACACCGCACTTCCCGATGGTGTACTACGGCGTGCTGGCGCTCGGAGCCGTGGCGGTCCCGGTACACGGCCTGCTGCGCGCCGACGAGATCGTCCACGTGCTGAGCGACTCCGAGGCGAAGGCCCTGGTGTGCGCGGCCCCGATGCTGACCGAAGGCGCCAAAGCGGCCGAGGCGGCCGGGGTTCCGCTGCTCACCGTCATGGTGGAGAACGGTACGACCGACGACGGCCCGCCACGTCTCGACATCCTCGCCGAACGGGCGGCGCCCCTCGACCGCCTGGTGCCGCGCGCGTCCGAGGACCTGGCGCTGGTGCTGTACACCTCGGGCACCACCGGGCGGCCCAAGGGCGCGTTGATCACCCAGCTCAACCTGGTGATGAACGTCAGCACCACGATGCGCTCGCCGTTCGACCTCGGCCCCGACGACATACTGCTCGGCTGTCTGCCGCTGTTCCACACCTTCGGCCAGACCTGCGTCATGAGCGCCTGTTTCCTGGCCGGCGGCACCCTGGTGCTCATGAGCCGCTTCGACGGCCCCGGCGCGCTCGACCTCATGGTCACCGAGAGCTGCACGGTGTTCATGGGCGTCCCGACCATGTACCTGGCCCTCCTCGACGCCGCCACCCACGACGCCCGCCGCCCCGCCCTCGACCGCGCCTTCTCCGGCGGTTCGGCGCTGCCGGTCAAGGTGATGGAGGAGTTCCAGGAGGTCTACGGCTGCCCGATCTACGAGGGGTACGGACTTACGGAGACCTCGCCGGTGGTGGCGTACAACCAGAAGGCGTGGCCGCGCAGGCCCGGCACGGTGGGGCGCCCCATCTGGGGCGTGGAGGCGGAGATCGCCGCCGCCGACGTCGAGGACCGTATCGCGCTGCTGCCGGCCGGGGAAGTCGGGGAGATCGTCGTACGCGGCCACAACGTCATGGCCGGCTACCTCAACCGGCCGGAAGCCACCAGGGCCGTGCTGGTCGACGGATGGTTCCGCTCGGGCGATCTGGGGGTGAAGGACGCCGACGGCTATCTGACCATCGTCGACCGCAAGAAGGACATGGTGCTGCGCGGTGGCTACAACGTCTATCCGCGCGAGGTCGAGGACGTGCTGATGCGCCACCCGGCCATCGCCCAGGTCGCCGTCATCGGTGTCCCCGACGACAAGTACGGCGAGGAGGTGTGTGCCGTGGTGCGGACGCGGCCAGGCACGGACCCGGACGCGACGCTGGCCGCGGACATCGTGTCCTGGAGCAGACAGCGAGTCGCCGCGCACAAGTACCCGCGCCTGGTGGAGTTCGTCGAGGACTTCCCCCTCGGGCCGAGCGGCAAGGTGCTGAAGCGGGAACTCACCGCCCGCTTCGCCGACGGTCGCTGAGGGTTTTCAGCGGTGCCGCTCCAGGGTGAGGACAGCTCTGGTGATTGACGTCATGTGGTGTGGGCTGTGGTCTGCAGCGGGCGCGACGGAAGATTTTTCCAGGATTTCAGGCGGGCCCCCCTTCGTGAGTGGCGACGTAGCGCGCAGCCCGGTACTGGCGTACTCGTCACGCAAGCGCGGGGCGCTCTCGGGAGCAGGGGCGTCGCGCGATGGGGATCGGTCCGGTTCGCCGGTCTCGTGAGTGACGCGGCATCCCCCTCTCTCCGGCGCTCAGAGACACGAAGTGAGTTACCGTTCGGGCGAGGCACGAGGCAAGATGGTGGACCCTGTGCAGCTCAGCGCCGGTTTCACTGACACCGACGGACGCAACCCGCGTGGCGGTAGCGCTGCCCTGACGTCAGCGTGGTGAGTCCGACCGAGGTGCGTCTGGCGTTGCCGGTGGGGTGGATGCGGGTACGCCATCGTTCCCTGGAGGATTGAATGAGTATCGCGATGCGTGCCGTCGCCCTGCTCTTGCGGGTCACCGCCAAGCCCGGCTCGTCGACCGCGGCGCGCGCCCAGAAAAGGATGCGCAAGCCGAAGAGGTCCGGACAGCCGCCAGCCGCGCTGCGGCGGCGCCACGACATGTCCGTGCGGCAGGTTGCCGGGTTCGCCTGCTGGACCGTCCAGCCACGCGATGAAGCAGCCACTCGCGGTGCGGTGTATTTGCATGGCGGGGCGTACACCAGCGAGATCACCAAGCAGCACTGGGCCCTGGTCGGCGCGCTGGCCGACGAAGGCGTCCGGGTCGAGGTGCCGCTCTACGGCCTGGCCCCGCAGCACACCTACCGCGAGGCGTATCCACTGGTGAGCGAGGTGTACCGGCAACTCCTTGAGCAGTTGCCCGCCGCAGCGGTGACCCTCGCCGGCGACTCGGCCGGCGCCGGTCTCGCGCTCGGCGTCGCCCAAGAGCTCCCGGCAGCAGGTCTACCGCAGCCCCGCCGGATCGTCCTGATCTCTCCCTGGCTCGACCTCACGCTCGGCCAACCCGCCGTGCAAGCCGTCGCACCGCACGACCCGTGGTTGTCCCCGGCCGGCCTCGTCGAGATGGGCCACGCCTGGGCGGGCGGCGACGATCCGTCCGACGCGCGCCTGAGCCCGATCAACGGCCCACTCACCGGTCTCGCGCCGATCGCGGTGTTCATCGGCACGCGCGACATCTTCTACCCCGACGTGTGCCGCCTGCGCGACCGCGCAGCCGCCGAGGGGGCACCGCTCGACGTGACGGTCTGCGCGGGCGCCGTGCACGTCTACCCGCTCACCCCCACGCCCGAAGGCCGGGCCGCAGCCACCCGCATCGTGAAGGACATCGCTCAGTAACGAGCGTGGCTCGGCTGGAGCGAACGTGTTCGTGGATGGATCTGAAGACCGCTTTCCGACGGGGCCAGGACTACGCCGACGTTCCCACTGAGCGGGCCGGGCTGCGAAGAATGAGGGCCGAAAAAATGATGAACCCGCCCTCGCTCCCACTGTCCCGGCAGAAATTCGAACCACCCCAAATGACGCGCTCCCGGTCTGTTTCCACAGGGCGGGCGCATCTTCTTCTATGACCGGTCTTCCACCAGACCGGCTGTTTGTTAGGGGGCGTTCCAGAGGCTTCATGACCAAGCAGCAGTGCCTGGTGAACGGTGCGCTCCGATGTCCCGATGAATCGCCGGAAAGAAATGCAATCGGGTCTGCCCTGTCGATTCCCCGGTGCGAATGACGTTGCGGATGTCTGGCGGCTGATCTGTGGGTTCGCGCAGGTGGAGGGTGAGGCGGCGGGCCGAGCGGGCCAGGCGGGCAGGCACGTTGATCAAGTGGTCGCTGATCGTGGCGTGGCCACTCTGGCGTGGAAGGTACCGGCCAGGGTGCCGGCAGCGGTTCGGTCCACATACAAGAACACGTCCATGGTGTCGCGCCGGCCGTGCTCGGGCGGCCGGCCGATGTCCGGGGCCCTGCCACCGCGCTCGAAGCGCCAGGCAGAGAGCACCGGTTCGACCACCTCCCAGCGGGCATCGGACAGATCACTCGGGGTACGGGCGTCCCGTCGGCATGCTTTCGGCGGACGGGGCACGATTCCTGGACCGCTCGCGGACGCGGTCGAAGGCGCGTCAGCTGCCCCGAAGACCGACCGCCATCGTCAGCTCAAGGACCCTGTGCGGCGACCCCAGATCCGGGAACAGCTCCCGCAACTGCGACATCCGGTACCGGACGGTCTGGGGATGGACGAACAACGCCGCCGCCACCTCGTCCCGCCTGCCATGGTGCAGCAGCCACTCCCGCAACGTCTCCTCCAGCCGCCGCGCGGTCGCGACAGGCAAGGTCCGCAACGGTGCGAGGGCCCGGGCGCGCAGGTCTGCGAACGCGTCCATGTCGGCGCTCAGCACCAGCTCGGGCAGGTGGTCCTCGGTGTCGCGGATATCAGGGGAGAGGGAGCGTGCGCGAACGGCTCGTGCGTACGAGGCGGACGCACGAGTCCATGGCCGGGCCGGGCCGACCACGGCGGTGCGGTCGGTCAGCTGTCTCAAGAGATGGGATCGGTCGGCGTCGGGGACGAGCAGCACGCCCAAGGCGTCCGGCAGATCGTCGAGGACGAGGGTGCTGGGGTCGAGCGCACGGTAGACAGGCCGGGCCTGGTCTGCGGGGAGCAGGACCGCGGTCAGCGAAACCGGAGGCTGCCACCCGGCCCGTTGAACAGAGGCCAGCAGCACGTCCGGGCTCGCGCCGGTGAGGAGGTCGCGGACCAGTTGTTCCAGGTGACGCTCATGAGCCCGGCCCCGGGCGGCCAGTTCGTCGGCGTGACCCGCGGCACTCGCTGCGGAGAGCTCGTCGATGTAGGCGAAGGTCAGCTCGGCGAACTTGGCGACCTCCGCGGCGGGCAGACCCGCGGGTACGGCACCCGCGGCCAGGCATCGCCAGGCCACGCGGGCGCCGACGCGGTAGGCGCTGAGCAGGGCGTCCATCGAACGGCCGTCGCGTACCTCGCCTCGGCCCAGCTCGTAGGCCGCGTCACCGGCGTCGCCGCCCGTGGCGTTCCCGCTCGCGAGGTCCAGGTAGTGCCCCAGGGCGGTGCGGACGGCTCGGCGGATGGCGCCGCCCATGCGGCCCGAAAGGGCGTTGGCGTATGGAGGGACCTCGTCGATGATCGCCTGGACGACCTCGTCGGCGGTGGTCTTCAGCGCGGCCCGAACTGCGGTGACCGTCGCCTCATCCAGGGACAGTTCGGTGGCCCTACGGATTGCATGGTTCATTTTCTTGTTCCCTGCGAACAATTCAGCCGACCAGATTCACGTCCTACGGACAGGACTTTACGCCCTGAGGCACAGCAAGCTGGAGTCATGACGAGTGCAGCCCTCCGCAGTAGGGCTTGGAAACTGCTGGAGATGGTCACGACGCCGCTGCTGCCGTCGGACTACCTCGACCTGGTCAGCCCGCTGCGTGCGGGCGCTGACCTGCGTGGGCGGATCGAGGCCGTGCACCCGGAGACGGGTGACGCCGCGACCATCGTTATCAGGCCGGGACGGGGCTGGCGCGGCCACACAGCCGGTCAGTACGTGCGGATCGGGGTCGATGTCGACGGTGTGCGCCTGTGGCGTGCCTACTCGGTCACCTCACCGACAGACCGCCGGGACGGCCGCGTCACGATCACCGTGAAGGCGATCCCGGACGGCAAGGTCAGCAATCACCTGGTCCGCAGGGCGAAACCGGGCACGCTGATCCAGCTCGACCAGGCGACCGGTGACTTCGTGCTGCCGGAGGCCAAGCCCGCCAAGGTGCTCTACCTGACGGCCGGCAGCGGCATCACGCCGGTGATGGGCATGCTGCGCGACATCGAGTTCGACGATGTCGTGATGGTCCACTCCGCGCCACAGCCGCAGGACGTGATCTTCCGCAGCGAGCTGCACGACCTGGTCGCGGACAAGAAGCTGCGGCTCACCGAGCTGCACACCAACACAGACGGCATGCTCGACATCGCCCGTCTCGACGAACTCGTGCCCGACTGGGCCGAGCGCGAGACCTGGGCCTGCGGACCCGCGGGTCTGCTCGACGCCGCCGAAGAGCACTGGGCCGAGCACGGCGTCCAAGAGCGCCTGCACACCGAACGCTTCCGCCCCGGCATCGCCGTCGCCGGCGACGGTGGCGAGGTCACGTTCAGCACCACCGGCAAGACCGTCGACGCGGACGGGGCCACGCCGTTGCTGGACGTCGGCGAGGAAGCCGGCGTGCTCATGCCTTCCGGGTGCCGCATGGGCATCTGCTTCGGCTGCGTCACACCGCTCAAGGCGGGCGCCGTCCGCGACCTGCGCACCGGCGAGATCACCGAGGCCGAGCCGGGCGTCCTCATCCAGACCTGCGTGTCCGCCGCGGCGGGCCCCTGCGACATCGAACGGTAGGAACACCTTGACCGCCATCGACCCCACCGCCCACCTGACCGCGGGGCAGATCGAGGAGCTCGGCCGCGAGCTGGACGCGATCCGCGACGAGGTGATCGCGAGCCGCGGCGAGAAAGACGCCGCCTACATCCGCAAGGTCATCTCGGCGCAGCGCAAGCTCGAGCTGGTCAGCAGGGGCGTGCTGTTGTTCTCGATCTTCCCGCCCGCGTGGCTGATCGGCACCGCCGGTCTGTCCGTGGCGAAGATCATGGAGAACATGGAGATCGGCCACAACGTCCTGCACGGCCAGTGGGACTGGATGCGGGACCCGAAGATCCACTCCACCACCTGGGACTGGGACCACGTCTCGCCGGCCGAGCAGTGGAAGCACTCGCACAACGAGCTGCACCACACGTACACCAACGTGATCGGCAAGGACAACGACCTCGGCTACGGCATCATGCGCGTCGACGAGGACCAGAGGTGGCACCCGTTCCACCTCGGCCAGCCGCTGTGGAACTTCCTCAACGCCTGCTTCTTCGAGTACGGCATCGCAGCGTACGACCTGGAGCTCGGCAAGAACCTGCACAAGCGCCGCCGTAAGAACCCGGAGTTCCGCGCGCGGGCCAAGGCCGTGGGCCGCAAGATCCGCAAGCAGGTGCTCAAGGACTACGTCATCCACCCGTTGCTGTCGGGCCCGTCGTTCCTCACCACGCTCGCCGCCACGTTCACCGCGAACCTGGTCCGCAACATCTGGACCCACTCGGTGATCATGTGCGGGCACTTTCCCGAGGGCGTGCAGGTCTTCGAGCGCCGGTCGATCAAGGGCGAGACGCGCGGCCAGTGGTACCTGCGCCAGATGATGGGCTCGGCGAACATCAGTGGCAGCAAGGCCATGCACTTCATGACCGGCAACCTGTCGCACCAGATCGAGCACCACCTGTTCCCGGACCTGCCGAGCAACCGGTACGCCGAGGTCGCGGTGAAGGTGCGCGCGTTGTTCGACAAGTACGAGCTGGAGTACGTCACCGGGCCGCTGCCCAAGCAGGTGTTCTCCGCGTGGCACAAGGTCTTCCGGCTCTCGCTGCCGAACAAGAAGCCCAAGGTCAAGACGCCGGACCACGAGCAGGAGCTCGTCGCGGCCTGATTCCCGGAACTGGTTCGGATCCTTCGGCCCTACCGGCGGCATCGCCGGTTCCGGTGAGATCCGTCGCGGACGTGGGCGACCGCGACGGCAGACCGTACGACACCGTTTCAGCAGGGCCCTGCGGGACGCGCTGACGTGAAGCACCATGTCGGGGAACGGCGCAGGGACCAGCCGCTGCGGGGAGATGCGACAGCGTGGGCCGCCCGCTGTGAAGACAGCTCCTGGCTAGAGCCGGCCGGTGGTGTCTGGCAGCGTGGATGCCTCGGCGATCTCCTCGATCGTCGTCGCGATCACATCGACTGCCGGTGCGCGCAGGGCCGTGTAGTGGTCGGCGGCCAGGCGCGCGATGGCGGGGTCGTGCTTGAAGCGGTCCGCCCAGACAGTGACTCCCTGGTCCGTGAGGTCTGCGGCGAGCAGTGCGGCGGGGGCGGCGAGTACCCGGTCGGACTCGTACGCGGCCACCGCTCGGTAGTGCCGTTCGTAGGTCGCCCAGCGGTCGGCCATCAGGCCGTGCGGGAGGTCGTGTCCGGCGGCACGCAGCTGTGCGGAGAGCAGGAGCAGGGCGTCGGGCAGGTGTTCCGCCGACTCCGGGTCCGTGCCGGCCGGGACGGTCACCGCCGGGTCGTCCACGCCGAGTGCCAGGCCGACCGTCGCGACGAAGTCCGCCAGCGGCTCCAAAGTGAGCGCGGCGCCGACCGGGGGCGGCGGGTCGATCAGGACCACGCCCGGTGGCCGCTCGTCGTAGCCGACCGCGACCTCGAAGGCCAGTTGACCACCCATCGACCACCCGGCGAGGACGTCCGGGCGCAGTTCGGCGGCGTCCAGGTCGGCGCGGAAGCGGGCGGCCATAGCGGGGACGGCGGTCTCGGCCTCCGTCCGCGGTTCCCGCTCCTGCGAGAACGTGACCCGCCAGTCGGGCGGCAGCGCGGCGATCAACTCCCGGTAGTCCTGCGGTGATCCGGCCGCACCCGCGAACAGGTGCAGGTGGCGTCCCGGTCCGGGTCGGAGCCGCACGACCGTGGACGGCCGGTCCGCCGTGTCCGGTGCGTCGAGCTGGGCCAGGATCGCGCGCGGGGTGGGATCGGCGAGCCAGGTCGCGAGGTCGAGGGGGGTACCGGTGAGATCGGTGAGGGCCGCGACGAACTGGACGGCGGTGAGCGAGTGGCCGCCCGCCTCGAAGAAGTCCTCGTCGAGGGAGGCGGGCGGGCAGCCGAGGACGTCCGACCACACGTCACGGACATCGCGCTCGGCGCCCGAGGAGGGCTCGGAGCGGTCCGGGAGCGAGGCAGGCGCACGCTGATCCGCGTACGCCAGAACCGCTCTCGTCCCCACCCGGATCTCCCCCACCCGCGCCCCGGGCGTCGTGCCGTACGAGAGGACCGTGTCCAGGTCCCGCAGCAGCCGCAGCGCGGTGTCGGCGTCGTACCGGAGGGTGCTGTACTCCACCTCGGCCATGAGACCGCCGCCCTCGGTGTGCCAGTAGGCGATGCCCATGTCCGTGCGGGAGGCGATGTTCAGGCTCGGGCACTGGGTCAGCTCGACGTCCCCGAGGCGCAGCCCGCTGCCGATCGCGCCGAGGTGGTTGAGCATGACCGGCGCGATGTCGCCCAGCGCGGACCGGGTCGGTTCGGGGAGCGCGGAGAAGACCAGGGGGTATGGCACGGACTGGTGGGCGAACATCTCCCACGCCGCCTCGCTCGCCCGGCCCACCACCTCGGAGACGGTGTCCTCCTGGGTCACCCGCGTCCTGATCAGGCACTGGTTGACGAGGTAGCCGACGAGCCGCTGCTCGCGCGGGCCCAACCGGTTCGCGGCGACGGTGCCGATCACCACGTCGTCCCCGGCTCCGGCGCGGGCCAGCAGGATCTGGAGCGCGGCGAGGACGACTGCGAAGGAGGTCGCGGACGCCTCTTTCGCGAGCGCCGCGAGGCCTCGGACCGCCTGTTCGCTGAACGTGTGGCGCAGGGTGGTCCCGGCACCGCCGGTACCCGCGTACACGCCGCGGTCGGCGGCCACGGTCGCCGCCTTCGCACCTTCCAGGACGGTCCGCCAGTGGTCGACGCCGTCCTGCCAGCCGCCTGTGTCGCGGGTGGCCCGCTCCTCCCGCGCGAACGCGCGCCAAGAAGCTGCCTCCGCGGCGAACACGGGCCGCCCGCCGTGCCGTACGGCGTCGTACGCCTCGGCGAGGTCGGTGAAGAGGAGTTGCGTCCCGAGTCCGTCCACGGCGATGTGGTGCACGGTGAGGATCAGTTCGTGGCGGTCTCCGACGCGCACCACGGTCAGCCGGGCCAGCGGGGCGCGGCCGAGGTCGAACGGCTCACGGTGGGACTCCTCGGCGATCGCCCGAAGCAGCACGTCCGCCGGGACGGAACCTTGCGCGTCCGGCTCGATCAGCCGCACGGGTGCCGGGACCTCGTCCTGGATCGTGGCCGTCAGGCCGTTCGCGCCGTGGGCGACCGACCAGCGCAGCGCCTCGTGCCGGTCCACGACCGCCTGCCAGGACGCGCGCAGCGCCGCGAGGTCCAGGGGTGCTCCGCAGGCCAGCCGCCAGGAAATGTGGTAGACGGACGGGTCGCCGACCCGTCGGCACACCCACCACACCGCCTCCTGTAAAGCGGTCGGCCCGACTTCGTTCCCATTCATCTCCGACCCCGCTGTCTGTCGATTTCTTCGGCGTTCACGGAATGT
Source organism: Streptomyces sp. B21-083 (assembly GCF_036898825.1). GTDB lineage: Bacteria > Actinomycetota > Actinomycetes > Streptomycetales > Streptomycetaceae > Streptomyces. The sequence goes on from NZ_JARUND010000001.1 coordinate 330,845, forward strand.
TCACAGAACGCGATATCGGCGATTTCATTTTGACCTTGACATTGCCCGCCAGTACCTGTCAATACGCCGTTTATTGGCTGCCGAACAGCTGTTACGACGGTCGATCCGTGTGCACAGTGGTCCAGATCACCCCTCGTGCAGCGTGGAACATAACAGCGCATTAGGTGACATATAACTGCTCCAGATGCCTATTGACTACCCAATTTCAGCCTGGCCGGAAATTTAGGATTGGTCATCAGGGATCTAGCCCGGGATAAAAGTGTGTGATAGTTAGTTGATCTCCTTGCGTAAAAGCGATGAGGTTATCTGTGGAAACTCCCGGTGGCTTGATTGACGAGATCGCGATCATCGGCATTTCGTGCCGATTTCCCAAAGCTGATGACCCGGATTCGTTCTGGTCCCTGCTGGAATCCGGGACCGGAGCCGTCGTACCCCTGACCGACCGTGAGCTGCTCGCCGCCGGGGAGGATCCGCGCCTGCTGGACCACCCGGACTATGTGCGGGTGCACGGCGTCCTCGCCGGTGTGGAGTCCTTCGACGCGGAGTTCTTCGGCGTGAGTCCCCACGAGGCCGCACTGATGGACCCGCAGCACCGGCTGTTCCTGGAGTGCGCGTGGGCTGCCTTCGAGGACGCCGGGTACGACCCGAAGGACTGTGCCGGACCGGTCGGTGTCTACGCGGGATCGGGCTGGAACAGCTACTTCCTGCGCCATGTGGCCGCGCGTCCCGAGTTCCTCGAACCCGCCCACCTCCAGCGGACCTTGCTGGGGAACGAGAGCGACACCCTGGCCACGCGCGTGTCGTACAAGCTCGGCCTGCGCGGTCCCAGCATGACGGTGCAGACCGCGTGCTCGACCTCCTTGGTCGCCGTCGCCCAAGCCTGTCAGTCGCTGCTCTCGCACGAGTCCGACCTTGCGCTCGCCGGCGGCGTCTCCGTCCGCACACCGCAGGCCGGACATCTCCACCAGGAGGGCGGCATCTTCTCCCGCGCCGGGCAGTGCCGCGCGTTCGACGCGGATGCGGACGGCACCGTCATCGGCAGCGGCGCGGGCGCGGTGCTACTGAAACGGCTGGCGGACGCCGTGGCGGAGGGCGATTACATCCACTGCGTGATCAAGTCGTCGGCGGTCAACAACGACGGTTCGCGGAAGGTCGGTTACGCGGCACCCGGCGTCCAGGGCCAGTCGGCCGTCATCCAGGAGGCGCACGCCCTGGCCGGGGCCTCCCCCCGGACCATCACCTACGTCGAGACCCACGGCACCGGGACCGTCATCGGCGACCCCATCGAGATCGCCGCGCTCACCGACGCGTTCCGCGCAGGGACGGACGCGAACGGGTTCTGCGCGATCGGCTCGGTCAAGACGAACGTGGGCCACCTGGACGCGGCGGCCGGCGTCGCCGGTCTGATCAAGACCGCCCTCGCGCTGCGCAACAGGAAGATCCCCGCCAGCCTGAACCACCGGCGGCCGAACCCGGCGATCGACTTCGCGGCGAGCCCGTTCCGGGTGAACACCGAGACCACGGTGTGGGAGCGGGACGGGGGGCCTCGGCGGGCCGGCGTGAGTTCGTTCGGGATCGGGGGGACGAACGCGCATGTCGTACTGGAGGAGGCGCCCGCCGGCTCGGACGAAGCCGGTTCGGAGAAAGCGGCCGCCGCGCAGAGCGGCGCCCAGCTCCTCCCCCTCTCCGCACGGACCCCGGCCGCCCTGGAACGCCGTACCGAACAGTTACGCGGACAGCTCCGAGGCGATCCGGAGAACCTCGCGGACATCGCGTACACCCTGCAACGCGGCCGCCGCCCCTTCACTCACCGCCGGGCCGTCGCGGGCAGCACCGCCGCCGAGTTGATCCGGGCCCTGGACCGGTCGTCCGACGACGACACCGGACCGGCTTTCCAGGAGGGCCGCCGGGCCGCCTTCCTGTTCAGCGGCCAGGGCCCCCAGCACGTCGGCATGGCCCGCCACCTGTACGTCACCGACCCAGTCTTCCGTGCCGAAGCCGACCGCTGCTTCGGGCTCCTGCATGACCAACACGGTCTGGACCTGCGCGAGTTGCTCTACCCGGGCGACGCGAGCCGGACCGAGGCGTACGACGCGCTCCTCACCCAGACCCGCAACGCGCAGCCCGCGCTGTTCGCCGTCCAGTTCTCGCTGGCGACAACGCTGGAGCACTACGGGGTGCCGATGGCGGCCGGGGTCGGGCACAGCTTCGGCGAGTACGCCGCCGCGGCCGTGGCGGGGGTCTTCACGCTGGAGGACGCGCTGTCCGTCGTCGTCGCCCGGGGTCAGGTGCTGGAGGGTCTGCCCGACGGGTCGATGATGGCTGTCCCGTTGAGTCCCGGCGAGGTGGAGCCGCTCCTCGGGCCCGGTGTGTCGGTCGCGGTGGTCAACCACCCCGCGTCCTGCGTGGTCGCCGGTCCCCGGGACGCGATCGCCCGGCTGCGGGAGGTGCTGGCCGGACGGGATGTCGACGCGACGGTGCTGCGCATCTCGTACGCCTCGCACACGGAGATGGTGCAACCGGCGCTCGCACCCTTCGCCGCGCGCTTCGCCGGGATGACGCTGACCCCGCCGAGGGTGCCGTTGTTGTCCGGCGTGACCGGCACCTGGCTCACCGACGAGCAGGCGACCGACCCCGGGTACTGGGTGACGCACCTGCGCTCACGGGTGCGCTTCGCCGACTGCCTCGACCGGGTCTTCCAGGACACCGGTCACATGCTGGTCGAGCTGGGCCCGAACGAGGTCCTCACCAGCCTGGCCCGGCGCCACCCCGGCGGGGACCGGGACCGGATCGCCTCGGCGGCCCTGCCGCGCCGGTCCGCCTCCGACGACGAGTCGGACGACGTTGTGTTTCTCAGGTCGCTCGGGTCGCTGTGGTGCTCCGGTGTGGACGTGGACTGGGAGAAGCTGCACCACGGCGCCCGGCGCCGCCGGGTCCCCCTGCCGACGTACCCGTTCGAACGGCGGCGGCACTGGATCGACCACCCGCTGAAGGTCGTCGTACGAGATGAGGAGCCGTTCGAGGCGGCGGTGCGGGAGGGTCGGGCGGAGGCAGCAGCGCGGGTCGGTGCGGACGATCTCGGCCGGCGGCGGGAGAAGACGGATCTGCTGGAGCGGCTGAGCGCGGTGTATCTGGCTGACGCCCTCAGCCGGCTGGGTGACGGCGAGGGGGTCCTGCCCGGCTATCGGTCGCTGGTGGCGGAGTGGCGCAGGAAGGTGGCGCCGGAGGCGGGCTCACCGGGTGAGCTGCTGGACCTGGCCCGTCAGGCCTGGTCCGGTGGTCCGGAGGTCGAGTTGGTGCGGCGGTGCGGGACCGGGCTGGTGGACGTGGTACGTGGACTGGCCGATCCCGTCGAGCTGTTCACCCCGCTGCTGGAGCGGGCGTTCGCCCAACCCGGCGGGATCTTCGGCACCGAGTACGCGGCGGTGATCCGGCGTGCCGTCTCCGGCGTCCTCGCGACCGGGCGCGCCGAGGGCGGGCTCCGGGTGCTGGAGATCGGCGGGGGCACGGGGATCACCACCGGCCAGGTCGTCCGGGAACTCGCCGCCGACGGGCGTGACCATCACTATGTGTTCACCGACGTCAGCGACGCCTTCGTCGCCCACGCGGCGCGCCGGTACGCCGAGCACTCCTGGTTCGGCACGGCACGGCTGGACATCGACAAGCCACCGGCCGGACAGGGCTTCGAGAGCGGCGCCTACGACGTCGTCGTCGCGGCCAACGTGCTGCACGCGACCGGCGACCTGCGCCGCACCCTGGAGCACGCGCGGTCGCTGCTGGCCCCCGGCGGACTGCTCCTGCTCGCCGAGATCACCACGCCGACCCTCGACTTCGCCCTCACGTACGGCCTGCTGATGAGTGAGGTGTCCGACCCGGACCGCACGCGCGGCGAGCCGTTCCTCTCCCGCGCCGGCTGGGAACACGCGCTGCGTGCCGAGTTCGCGGACGTGACCGCCGTACCGGAGGACGACGCGCTCGGCCACCACGTGTTCGTCGCCCGGAACCCGGGAGCGGCGGCGCTGCGAAAACAGGACGATGTCAACAAGTGGTTCCGGGTCCCGTCCTGGAAGCGGACCGCCACCGTCCGGGGGGCTGCCGGGCGTTCGGAGACCTGGCTCGTGCTCGGTGGTCCGTCCGAGGTGGACACCGGGTTACGACGTCTGCTGGGCGAGCGCGGACAGCGCGTGGTCGCTGTCGTCGAGGGTTCGCGATACCGCAGGCGGGACGAGTCGCTGTTCGAGGTCCGGCCGCACAAGGCCGAGGACCACCAGCGGGTGCTGGCCGAACTGGGCACGGATGTGGACCGGATCGTGCACCTGTGGGGGCTGACCGCCGAGGACGACGACACCGCACGCCGGCGGTGGCGCGGCCTTCTCGCGCTGGCCCAGGCCCTCGACCGGGCCGGACCGGCGCACCCCGTCGACCTGACCGTCGTCACCGCGGGAGCGCACGACGTGGTGGGAGAGCGCACTCGCCCCGGCCAGTCCCTGCTGCTCGGCCCCTGCCGGGTGATCCCGCTGGAGTTCCCCGGCGTCACCAGCAGGAACGTGGACGTCGCCGTGACCGCGGACCCCGCCACGGCCGCGGGCCAGCTCGCCGACGAGATCCTCGCCGCGAACGGCGATCAGGTCGTCGCCTACCGGGGACCGCACCGGTGGGTGGAGAGCGTCGAACCCCTCACGCTGGAGCGGACGCCTCGGTCGCGGATGCTGCGGCCCGGCGGGGTCTACCTCGTCACCGGGGGCCTCGGCACCATCGGCTCCGCCCTCGCGCGGCACCTGGTGGAGGAGGTCGGCGCCAAGACCGTCCTCGTAGGACGCTCGGAGCGTGGTCGCCATACCGGCGACGCCTGGTACGACGGCCGGCCGGACGTCCTGGTGATGAGTGCCGACGTCACTGACGCGGACCGCATGCGGGAGGTGGTGCGGACCGCCGAGGAGCGGTTCGGACCGGTCGACGGGGTCGTGCACGCCGCCGGACTGCTCGGCGACGGCGCGCTCGCGCACAAGAGCGCCGAGGACTTCGAGAAGGTGCTCGCACCGAAGGTCACCGGCACGCTGGTGCTGCACGAACTGTTTCGGGACAAGGACCTCGACTTCCTGGTGCTGTTCTCCTCGCTTTCGGCGCGCAGACCCGGGTTCGGGCAGGCCGCGTACGCCGCCGCGAACTGCTTCCTCGACTCCTTCCCGCACAGTTCACAGGCGTCCGCCCACCGCTTCGTCACCTGTGTGAACTGGGACGTGTGGCAGGGCTCCGGGATGGCGTACGACGCCGCCGGACCCCAGGTGCTCCAGCGGCTCAAGCTCGCCGACTTCGCGCAGCGCGGCATCCTGCCGCAGCAGGGCGTCGAGGCGTTTCGCCGGGCGCTGGACAGCGGACTTCCGCAGGTCTACGTCACCAGCTCGGACTACCTCGACGTACTCGACGAGCGGCGCCAGGACCTGTCCCAGCTGTACCTGGAGGAGCTGGCGGCGACCGGGAGCGCGGACACCCCGCAACAGGAACGGCCCGAGCTGGACACCGCGTACGTCCCGCCGCGCACCACCACCGAACGGATGCTCGTGGAGATCTGGCAAGCGCTGCTGGGCATCGACCGCATCGGCGTCACCGACGACTTCTTCCGGCTCGGCGGCGACTCGCTGCTCGGCAGCCAGTTCGTCACCCGGGTACGCAGTGCCTTCGAGGTCCACCTGCCCGCGCGGACGCTGTACGAGCACCCGACCGTCGGGGGCATGGCCAGGGCGGTGGACGACGCGCTGATCAGCGGCGCGGACCCGGAAGCGGTCGCCGAGGCGATCAGGCAGGTCAGAGCCGGGAGCTGACCAAGCGCGGGTGCTGCCCACGGACATCTCCAGAGCTGAGGATTGGGAACGACACCATGACGGACACACATCCCTCCGCAGAAGACCTCTCTCCCGCCGAGCGGGAACGCCTGCTCGCCGCGCTCCGGCAGCGGCCCAGGGCCGGTGGACGCGACGGCATACCGGCACGGCGACCCGGCGCCCCGGTACTCGCCTCCCTCACCCAGCAGCGCATCTGGCTGCTGGACCAGATCCGTCCAGGGCTGCCGACCTACAACGAGACCGCCGGGTGGCGGCTGACCGGCGACCTCGACACGGCCGTGCTGCGGGACTGCCTGAGCGAGATCGTCCGGCGGCACGAAGCCCTGCGCACCACGTTCACCGACTCGGCGGACGGCCCCGTACAGCTCATCGGCGAACCCCGGCCGGTCCGCCTCGACGTCACCGACCTGACCGGTCTTCCCGGGGACCGGCGGGAAGAACAGGCGCGCGCGGCGATCGTCGAGCGGGCCCGGCAGCCGTTCGACCTGGCGCGCGGCCCGCTGCTGCGGGTGTCGCTGCTGAAGCTCGCCACGCGCGAACACGTCCTGGTGCTGATCGCGCACCACATCGTCACGGACGGCTGGTCGACCGACCTGTTCCGCTTCGAACTCACCGAGCTGTACGCCGCGTTCAGCCGGGGCGAACCGTCCCCGCTCGCCGAACCCGCCACGCAGTACGCGGACTTCGCCGACTGGCAGCGCCGCCGCAGCGGCGGACCCGACCTGGACGCGCAGCTCGACCACTGGCGGCGGGAGCTCGCCGGCATCCCGGCGCTGCTCGAACTCCCCATCGCGGCGCCGCGTCCGGAGGTCGCCACGCACGACGGCGCGCGCTTCCCCTTCACCGTCCCGGCGGACCTCGGCCGCGCCGTCGCCGACCTCGCCGGACAGCATGGCGCCACCCCGTTCATGGTGCTGCTCGGCGCCCTCCAGACGCTGCTGCACCGGTACACCGGAGAGCGGGACATCGTGGTCGGCACCGCACTGGCCGGACGTGAGCACCCGGAGTTGGAGAAGGTCATCGGGTTCTTCGCGAACACGGTGGTGCTGCGCGGGAGTCTGGACGCGGACGCCACCTTCGCGGACGTGCTCGGGCAGGCCAGGGAAGCCGTCATCGCCGCGCACGACAACCAGGACGTCCCGTTCGACAGCGTCGTCGACGCGATCGGGCCGCAGCGCTCCCCCGGCCACAACCCCCTGTTCCAGACCATGCTGGTGCTGGAGAACGCCCCGGCACCACGCGACGGCGGCGGCGAGCGGACCGGCCTGCGGATCACCCCCGACGAGGTGGACATCGGCGTCGCCAAGTACGACCTGGTACTGCAACTACGCACGGACGGGGACGCGTTCGGCGGGGTCTGGGAGTACAGCACCGACCTGTACGCGGCCGACGCGATCGAGGCGCTGGGTACGCACTTCCTGACCCTGCTGGCGGACGCCGTCAGCCACCCGGACCGGCCGCTGGCCGAACTGGCGCTCCTCCCCGAACCGGAGCTGCGCAGCCTCGTCCGGACCGGGAACGCCACCGAGGCGCTGCCTGAGACGGGCGGCACGATCCACCGGCTGTTCGAGGAACAGGCAGCCCGCACCCCCGACGCGGTGGCGGTGGCCGAGGAAAGCGGCGAGGTGTCGTACAGCGAGCTGAACGCGCGCGCGAACCGGCTCGCGCGATGGCTGCGAAGGTCCGGCATCCAGCCGGGGGCACTCGTCGGCATCGCGCTGCGGCCCTCGGCCGACCTGCTCGTCGCCCTGCTGGCCGTGCTGAAGGCGGGCGCCGCGTATCTTCCGATGGACCCCGCGTACGGCAGCCGCCGACTGGAGGCCATGGCCGCCGACGCGGCGCCGGTCGCGGTCCTCACCGACAGCGAGGTCGCGGCGGACCTCCCCGACCTCACCGCCCAGCGGTTCCTGCTGGACCGCGTCGGACCCGATCAAGCCGCACAGGACGACCACGACCTGGAGTCCACCGGCTCCCCGGACGACCTGGCCTACGTCATGTTCACCTCCGGTTCCACCGGCAGGCCGAACGGCGTGATGGTCAGCCACGCCAACCTCGTCGCCTCCACCACCGCACGCTGGAGCCGGTACGACAGCCCGCCGGAGCGGTACCTGCTGTTGTCGTCGCTGTCCTTCGACAGCTCGGTCGCCGGCATCTACTGGACCCTCACCACGGGCGGTACGCTCCTCGTCCCGCCGACCGTGGGGGACATCCCGGTGCTGTGCCGCTCCCTGGCGGAGAGCCGGCCGACCCATCTGCTCTGCGTGCCGTCGCTGTACGAACTGATCCTCCAGGAGACGAAACCCGCCGACACCGAGTCGCTGACCTGTGTGATTTTGGCCGGTGAGCCCCTGTACCAGGACCTGGTGAGCCGACATCGCGAACAGCTGCCCGCCACCGCCCTGTTCAACGAGTACGGCCCGACCGAGGCGACCGTCTGGAGCACCGTCCAGCGCTGCGGCCCATCGGACCTGCCCGGCCAGGTCCCGGTCGGCAGGCCGATCCCGGGCACCCGAATCCGCCTCCTCGACCGCGCGGCCCAGCCGGTCCCCGCCGGGGTGCCGGGGGAACTCTGCATCGGCGGCGCGGGCGTCTCCCAGGGCTACCTGGGCAGGCCGGAGCTGACCGCCGAGCGGTTCGTCGAAGACCCGTTCGCAGACGGCGTTCTGTACCGCTCCGGGGACCTCGGCCGGTATCTGCCGGACGGCACCATCCAGCTCCTGGGCCGCATCGACAACCAGCTGAAGGTTCGCGGCTACCGCATCGAGCCGGGCGAGATCGAGGCCGCGCTCCGCGAGCACCCGGAGGTGGAAGCCGCGCTGGCGGGGGCGGAGCAGGGCACGGACAGCCACCGCAGGCTCGTCGCACAGGTGGTGCCGCGCGGCGACGGGGTTTCGGCGGCGCGGCTGCACGAATTCCTCCGGACCCGGGTGCCGCACTTCGCCGTGCCGTCGCTGATCGAGCTTGTGGACGAGCTGCCGCGCCTGCCCAACGGCAAGCTCGACCGCGCGGCGCTCACCGTGTCCAAGACGTACGACGCCGCACTCACCGGCAACGACCCCGCGCTCACCGGCCTGGCGGCCGAACTCGCCGACGTCTGGAAGGCCACCCTGGGCCTGGACTCCGTCCGCGCCGACGACAACTTCTTCGAGATGGGCGGCGATTCACTCACCGTCGTCAAGGTCTACAACCAGTTCAAGCAGCGCTCGGGGAAGTCCTTCGCCATCACCGACATGATCAAGTACCCGACCATCGGCCGGTTCGTCGCGTTCCTGGACGCCCGGTGAACCCGAAACGACAGTCCGGGAGGCGGACATGAAAATCGAACACACCGCACTCGGCGACGGCTCGACCCGTCTCGTCGAACGCTCCGGAAGCCAGGACGTCGACCTGTTCGAGCTGCCGGCCGACGAGATCCGCGACCTCTACAAGCGGTGCGGCGCACTGGTCTTCCGCGGCTACGACGTCTCCGACCCGACGCGGATGCACTCCTTCGCCTCACGGTTCTCCAGCCGCTTCAACCGCGACCGCATCCGCCCGACCGTCCCCGGCAGCAACGGGTACGTACAGGCGGTGCTCGAAGGCCAGGGGTTCGTCGAGCCGCACGCCGAGCAGGCGAACTCGCCGTTCAGGCCCGACGCGCTCTGGTTCTGCTGCCGGACCCCCTCCAAGGACGGCGGCGAGACGCTGCTGTGGGACGGGGTCCGGGTGTGGGAGCGGCTGGACCCCGACCTGAGGGAACTGTTCGAGGCCAAGAAGATCCGGTTCTTCCAGAAGTACGAAGAGGACAAGTGGCAGCTGTTCCTCGGCGGCGACGCCACTCTGGACGACCTCCGCGGCACGCTGGACGGGCTGGACGGTGTGTCGTACCACCTCGCAGACGACCGGTCGGTGTACCTGGAGTACGTGGTCTCCGCCGTCGTCACCACGAAGTACGGCGGCCACAAGGCGTTCGCGAACAGCCTGATGACCGAGCGGGAGAACACCCTCGGCGACGCGATGGCGTTCGAGGACGGCACCCCGATACCGGAGGCCGACATCAAAAGGATCATGGAGGTGATCATGGGAGTGACGGAGGAGGTCCCCTGGGTCCCCGGCGATCTGGCCTTCATCGACAACACCAGGTTCCTGCACGGCCGCAACCCGTACGAGGACTCCGGTCGCCGCATCTACTCAAGCCTCAGTTTCCTCAACTTCTGAAGCGCTTCTCGACTTCTGGGCCGGACAACGGAGTTCCCCGCATGGAAGAACCACGCACGACGATGTCGATCGATCTCATGGCCGACCTCGCCGAGCACGAACGGAACGCGGTGGCGGAGCTCCGCGACGCGGTGTACCCGCCGGCGGAGGAGGCTGACTGGTCCGGCGCCGACGTCGAGTGGTCCCCCGCGCGGTGGCGCGTCGGGATCTGGTCCGGGGACGGCGAACTCGCCACGCACGTGGGGTTGCTGCTTCGCGCCGGCACCCTCGACGGCAAGGACGTCACGATCGCCGGTGTCGGCGGGGTGAAGACCCACCCCCGGCACCGGCGCTTCGGCCACGCGCAGCGCGCCCTGCGCGCCGCCGGGGAGTTCCTCCGCGCCCGGGGTGACGTCGACTTCGGGCTTCTCGTCTGCGAACCGCCCCTGCTCGGCTACTACTCGGGGCTCGGCTGGCGGGAGTTCACCGGACGGCTCCTGGTGACCCAGTACGGCGAGCCCACCGTCTTCACCGCCTCACCGCACGTCATGACCCTGCCGGTGCTCGGCCCGGCGCCGGCCGACGGCGTCATCGACCTAGGGGGACCTCCATGGTGAACCAGGACTTCTCGACCCTGGCCGCACTGCTCGACCACCGGGCGGCGACGGCACCTGACCAGATCGCCTACACCTTCCTCCAGGACGGCGTCACCCCGTCCGACCGGCTGACGTACGGCGGACTCGCCCGCCGCGCCCGCGCGGTCGCCGAGGCGCTGCGGGAGAGCGCGGTCCCCGGCGACCGCGCGCTGCTGCTGCACCCGCCGGGACTCGACTTCGTCGTCGCGCTGTTCGCCTGCTTCGAGGCCGGAGTGATCGCCGTACCCGCCTATCCGCCGGGCAGGCGCGGCTTCCTGCAACTGGAAGCCATCTTCCAGGACGCGCGACCGGCCGTCGTGCTCACCACCGACGCCATCGCCGCCGCCCTCCCTGAGGGTGTCCTGCGGGTCCTCGGCAGCGGCGAGGCGCGTCCGTACCCGCGGCGCGGCGACATCGTCTGCGTACCGACCGTCTTCGCCGGGGGAGGCGGACAGACCGCCCGACGCCTCGCGCTGCTCCAGTACACCTCGGGGTCGACCTCGGTCCCCAAGGGGGTGATGGTCGGGGACCGCAACCTGCTCGCCAACTCCGAGGTCATCCGCGGTGCCTTCGACCTGTCCCCGGACAGCGTGTCCGTCAGCTGGCTCCCCGCCTATCACGACATGGGACTGATCGACGGCATCCTCCAGCCCCTCCATACCGGGTTCCCGGCATACCTCATGCCGCCGACCGCCTTCCTCAAGGCGCCGATCCGCTGGCTCCAGGCAGTGTCCCGCTACCGCGCGACCCACTCCGGCGGGCCGAACTTCGCGTACACGCTGTGCGCCGAGCGCACCACGGCCGCCGACCGGGAGGAGCTGGACCTCAGCTGCTGGCTGAGCGCTTACAACGGCGCCGAGCCGATCCGGTCGGACACTCTCACCCTGTTCGCGGACACCTTCACCCCGCACGGCTTCCGGCCGCGCGCGTTCTACCCCTGCTACGGCCTGGCCGAGGCCACCCTCATGGTCACCGGCACCGGGGTCGGCAACGACGCGAGGGTCATCGCGTTGTCCGGGGACGACCTGTCGGCGTCCGGCACCGCCCGTGCGGCCGCACCGGACGCGGCGGCCGTCGAACTCGTCGGCAGTGGCCGGGTCCACGGTGACGTGCGCATCCGTGTGGTGGACCCGGCGACCCGGCTCGTATGCGCGCCCAGGAAGGTGGGCGAGATCTGGGTCGCGGGCATGAGCGTCGCGGCGGGGTACTGGAATCTTCCGAAGGAGACGGAGGAAGTCTTCGAAGCGCGCCCAGCCGAAGCCGACGACGCGGGTGAGGAGGGTCCGTACCTGCGCACGGGCGACCTCGGATTCCTCGACGCGGGCGAGCTGTTCGTCACCGGCAGGCTCAATGACCTGATCATCATCCGTGGCCGCAACTACTATCCGCAGGACCTGGAACAGACCGTCGACGCGTGCGACCCGGCCATCAGGACCGGCTGCGCCGCCGCCTTCGCCGTCTCCGGAGGGGACTCCGAACAGCTGGTCGTCGTCTGCGAGTTGACCCCCGAGGCGGCCGCCGCACTCGACCGGGCCGAGTTCGACGCGGCCGCCCTCGCACTGACGATCCGGCGCGCCGTCCGCGAACAGCACGGGCTGAGCGCCGGCGCCGTGTGTCTGCTCCCCACCGGCCGTGTGCCGAAGACCTCCAGCGGCAAGATCCGGCGCCGGGAGAGCCGCACCCGATACCTCGACGGCACGCTCGGCGAGCTGTACCGGGGTGCTTTCACCCCGCCTCCGACGAGGTCCGCGGCGGCCGCCCTGCGGGAGATACCGGTGCACGACCGCGAGGCGTGGCTGACCTCTTACGTCAGGGAAGCCCTGGCCGACCCCGGCGACCCGCTCCCAGAATCCCCGCACACGACGCTCATCGACCAGGGCATCGACTCGCTCGCGGCGGCCGAGCTGGCGCACCGGATGAGCGAGGAAATCGGAGTGCCGGTCTCCCTGACCGACTTCCTGGACAACTCCACCGTCGAACAGGTGGCGCGGCGTCTGCTGGACCTGCTCACCGAGGCGGAGGCCACCGAAATCCGGCCCGCGGCGGACCACTCCCCCGGTCCCGACCGTCCGCTGTCGGCCGGGGAACAGGCGCTGTGGTTCCTGCACACCGCCGACCCGGCCAGTCCCGCCTACCACACCTGCTACGCCGTCCAGCTCCCGGCGGACACCGAACTCCCCGTGCTGCGCGCCGCGTTGGGGTCGCTGAGCAAGCGGCACGCGGCGCTGCGGACGACGTTCCCGGCGGTCGAGGGCCGGCCTAGGGCGGTCGTTCACGAGAGGCTGCCGCTGCCCGTCGTACACGAAGAGATCGGCGTGTGGCCGGGGTCGGCGCGGATCGCGGAGTTCCGCGACGGGCCGTTCGATCTGGAGGACGGACCGCTGGTGCGTGCGCTGGTCCTCGACGGGGGTTCGGACCGGCGGGTGCTGGTGCTCGCCGCGCATCACATCGTCGTCGACCTGTGGTCACTGCGGGTGCTGGTCGAGGAACTGCGCACGGCCTGCGCGGGACAGGAGCCGGAGGGCGGCGGCTGGGAGCTGCGCGAGTACGTGCGGTGGGCCGCCGAGCAGGTCGCGGGTGAGGAGGGGGAGCGACAGTGGCAATTCTGGTCGGAGCAACTGGCTGACGCGCCAATGGTGTTGACGCTTCCGTACGATCATCCACGACCGTCTGTACGGAGTGACCGCGGAGCTGCGGCGAGCCTGCCGCTGGACGGCGAACTGCTGGACGGATTGCGGGAGTTGGCGAAGACGTCCGGCGTGACGCTGTACACGCTGCTGCTGGCGGCCTACCAGGTGCTGCTGCACCGGTACAGCGCGAGCACCGACTTCGTGGTCGGCACCCCGGCGGCAGCCCGGACCCGGCCCGAACTGGCCTCCCTCGTCGGCTACTTGGCCAACCAACTGGTGCTGCGCGCGAAGCTGGCCGACGACCCCGACTTCACCGAGCACCTGCGCCGGACCCGGGAGAGCGTCCTCGGGGCGCTGGCCCACCAGGAGTTCCCGTTCCCGCTGCTGGTGCAGCGGCTCAACCCGGCGCGCGATCCCAGCCGTACCCCGGTCTTCCAGGTGATGTTCGCGTACGAGCAGATGCCGTCGACGATGGGGCCCGAACTGCCGCTGGACACCGGGGTGGCGCGGTTCGACCTCACCCTGGTCTGCGCGGAACGGGACGGCGGACTCACCACGCGCTGGGAGTACAGCACCGACCTGTTCGACCAGGACACCGTCGAGCGGATGGGCCGGCACTTCCGGTCCCTGCTCGGCGAGATCGTCCGTGACCCCCGGCGGCCGGTCGGCGCGCTGCGGATGCTCGGCGACGAGGAACTGCGCGCCGTGACACGGGAGTGGAACGACACCGCCGCGCCTGTCGCCGACGCGCGCCTGCACGAGCTGATCACCTCGCACCCGGCCGACGCGGTCGCCGTACGGCACGGTACGGACGAGCTGACGTACGGAGAACTCGAACGACGTGCCGGGCTGTTGGCCGGCCGTCTCGCCCGGCACGGGGTGGGTCCCGGCGCGCTGGTCGCCGTCTGCCTGCGGCGGTCGCCCGACCTGGTCGTCGCGCTGCTCGCCGTGCTGCGCCGGGGTGCCGCGTTCGTCCCGCTCGACCCCGCGCATCCGGCGCACAGGATCGCCCACGTGCTGGACGACACAGGCGCGGTGGCGGTGCTGACGCACAGCGGGGTACGGCAGCGGGTGCCCGCCGGGGGTCTGGTGCTCTGCGTCGACGAGACCACGGACGAGGTGACGGATGAGGCACCCGCTGTCGGACCCGACGCCCTCGCCTACGTGCTGTACACCTCGGGCTCCACGGGGGTGCCGAAGGGGGTCGCGGTCAGCCACCGGTCGATCGTCAACTACCTTACCTGGGCTGTCCGTTCGTACCGCATGGCGGACGGGGACGGTGCTCCGGTGAGTTCGTCCGTCACCTTCGACGCGACGCTGACGAGCCTGTTCGGTCCGCTGGTCGCGGGCAGGACCGTCACACTGCTGGACGAGCACCGCGAGATCGACGAGCTGCGGGACCTGCTGCTCGGCGGGAGGTGGCAGAGTCTGGTCAAGGCGACGCCGTCCCAACTCGATTTGCTGCGCGCGGTGCTGCCTTCGGACGCCGGTCCGCTGAACACGGGTGCGCTGGTCGTCGGGGGCGAGGCGTTCCCGGCGGAGAGCCTGGAGTTCTGGCGGCGGCAGGCCCCGGACACGCGGATCTTCAACGAGTACGGGCCCACCGAGGCGACCGTCGGGTGCTGTGTGTACGAGGCGTCGGCGCACCCGCCGCATCCCGGGGCGCGGAGTGTCCCCATCGGGCGCCCGATCGCGGGTGCGGAGGTGTACGTGCTGGACGGTTCGATGAACGTCGTGCCGGTCGGGGTCCCCGGGGAGATCTTCATCGGCGGAGCGGGTCTGGCGCGCGGCTACCTGAACCGGCCGGAACTGACAGTGGAGCGCTTCGTCCCGCACCCGTTCCGGGACAATCCTGACGCGCGGCTCTACCGGACCGGGGACCGGGCCCGGTATCTCGCGGACGGCACCATCGAGTACCTAGGCCGGGACGACGACCAGGTCAAGATCCGGGGCGTCCGGGTCGAACTCGGGGAGATCGAGGCGTCGTTGCTGGGTCACCCCGAGGTGCGCGAGGCTGCGGTCACCGCCTCCGAGGGTCCCTCCGTCGACCGCAGGCTGACCGCGCACGTGGTGGCGGCGCCCGGCGCTGGAGACGGGCTCGGCGCACGGCTCGGGAGTTTCCTCGCGCAGCGGCTGCCGAGCACGCTCGTGCCGACGTCGTTCGTGCTGACGCCCGCGCTCGCCCGCACCGCGCACGGGAAGGTCGACCGGGCGGAGCTGCGGCGCGTGGCCCTGCCGCGCAGGGCGAACGGGGTGGTGGCGCGGGCGCCGAGCGAGATGGAACGTGTCGTCGCGGGGGTGTGGCAGGAAGTACTGCGCGCGGACGAGCCGGGCGAGGAGGCGCAGTTGGGCGTGGAGGTGAACTTCTTCGATCTGGGCGGCACGTCGGCGCTGGCCGCGGAGGTCCAGGCTCGGCTGTCGAGCGCGCTCGACCGGGACATCTCGCTGGTCACGCTGTTCCAGCACACGACGATCGGAGCGCTGGCCCGCCATCTGGCCGGAGCCGAAGGGCGGGACGGCGCCGGGGTCTCCGACCCGGCGACGGGCCGGGACGCCGTGACCGAGCGCGCGCAGCGCCGCGCGCGGGCGACGCGGCGCCGAAACCGAAGCTGACCGCCCCACAGGCCCTAGCCTCGCGGAGTCCCCATGACGTCCCCAGCACGCACCCGGGACCGGTTCGGTGTCCTGTCGGTTCCCGGCTTCGCACGGCTGCTGCTGTGCAGCACGGCAGACGCCTGGGCGGTCTTCCTGCTGCCGGTGGCGGTGACGCTGGTGCTGCTGCGCGGCGGTCACGGCGCCACCGGTCTGGGGCTCGTCCTCGCGGCCAAGACCTTCGGCTATCTGCTGGCGACCGTTCCGGCGGGGATCGTGGCGGACCTGTACCCCCGGCCGAGGATTATGGCGTACGCCTGTCTGGCCCGGCTGCTGCCGACCGGTCTGCTGCTGTTCCTCGCGGACGGTCCGCTGTGGCTGGTCGGAGCCTGTGTGTTCGTGGTCGGCGCGGGGGAAGGGACGCTGCGGCCGACGCAGATGGCGATGCTCGGGGACCTGGTCCCGGAGGACCGGCGGCAGGCCGCGATCGCGCTGACCACCATCACCTTCCGGATCGCCCTGATCCTCTCCCCCGGTCTGGCGACAGCACTGACGCTGGGGCCGGGCCCGGAGACGGTGTTCGCGCTGTCGATGGCGCTGTGGCTGTACGCGGCGTTCGCGGTACGGGGGCTGTCCTCGGGGGAGACGCCCGCCGACCGTCACGAGGGCCCGGAACCCGTGTCGTCGAAACTCCTCGGCGGGGTGCGCGCGGCGCGCGGACAGCCGTGGTTCGTCGCTGGGCTCGCGGCACTCACCCTGGTCCTCGGCGTCTCGGACGCCACCCAGATGGTACTGCTGCCGGTGATCAGCCAGGACCGGTTCGGCACCGAGTCCGTGTACGCGGTGTCGTTGAGCACGTTCGCGCTGGGCGCGCTGGCCGGGGGTCTGCTCATGCTGCGCTGGCGGCCGCCCGGTCCCGGTCTGTCCGCCGTTCTCGGAATCGCCCTCATCGGCGCGATCCCCTACACGCTCGCGTTCGCGGCAAACCCGTGGCCGGTGTATGCCGCGCACTTCGTGGCCGGGGTGGGGATGGAGGTCTTCAACGTGGCCTGGTTCGCCGCGATCCAGCGGGAGTTCGCCCCGGAGGTCCGGGCCCGCGTCTCCTCGCTGGACTTCCTGGTCTCCTTCGCGATCAGCCCGCTGAGCCTGGCGCTGGTCCCGGCGGCGGTGGACGGCGCCGGCGCGCGGCCCGTGCTGATCGTGATGGGGACCCTCGTGATGATCGGTTGCTTCGGCGCGCTGGCGGTCCCGGGGACGGCCCGGTTCCGCACGGGGCGTATGTCGAACTCGCAGCGAGAGGAACGTAGTTGATGTTCACCCGGGTGGATTCGCTCGACGGGGTCGTCACCGAGGCGGCAGCCGCCGGCCCGGACAGGGTCGCGCTGTCCGACACGGTCAGGACCCTGACCTACGGACAGCTCCGCGCCAGATCGGCGACGGTGGCTGTACGGCTGGCCGAACAGGGGGTGCGGAAAGGGGACTTGGTCGGCCTGGCGGTCGACCGCTCGGTGGACACCGTCGTGGGAATGCTGGCGATCCTCCGCTGCGGCGCGGCGTACGTCCCGATCGACCCGACGTATCCGCTCGGGCGGCAGAAACTCATGGTCCAGGACTCCGGCATCGAGCACGCCGTCGGCTCGGCGGGGGCGCTTGCGGGCGCCGGGGGCCTGAACACCGTACGCACACATGAGCTGGACGGAGAGGAGGACGAGACCGCCGAGGAGATCATTGCACCAGCGAGTCCGGCCCCCTCCGATCCGGCCTACGTGATCTACACGTCAGGCTCGACGGGCCGGCCCAAGGGATGCGTGGTGACGCACGGAAACGTACTGAGCCTGCTGCACCACACCTTGCCGCTGTTCACGGTCGACGCCGACGACCGCTGGTCGGTCTTCCACTCCTTCAGCTTCGACTTCTCGGTGTGGGAACTCTGGGGAGCGCTCGCGACGGGAGCGAGGGCGGTGATCGTGCCGCAGAAGGCGACTCGACTCCCGGCGGAACTGGTCCGGACCCTGGTCGAGGAGAAGGTGACGGTCCTGAGCCAAGTCCCGTCGGTCTTCCGCACATTCACCAGCCTGGAACGCTACCCGGCGGACCGGCTCAGGTATGTGGTCTTCGGCGGCGAGAGCGTGGACCTGCCGAGCGTCGGCAGATTCTGGTCGCGGTGTGAGGGCACCCGCCCGAAGGTGATCAACATGTACGGCATCACGGAGACGACGGTGCACGCGACGTTCCGCCCGCTCACGGAACAGGACGTGGCGACCGGAACCGGCTCCCCCATCGGCAGGCCGCTCCCGCACCTCACCGTCGAACTCCGCGCCGAGGAACATCCACACCTGCCGGTGCCGGACGGCGAGACCGGCGAGATATGGCTCTCCGGACCGGGAGTGACCACGGGCTACCTGAATCGCCCGGACCTCACAGCCCAACGCTTCGTATCAGACGCCGCATCGGGCATCCGCAGGCGCTACTACCGCTCAGGAGACCTGGCCCGCCGACTCCCGAACGGTGAACTCGACTACCTGGGCCGCAACGACCACCAGATAAAACTGCGCGGCTTCCGCATAGAACTACCCGAGATCGAAGCGGCCCTGCGTACTCAGCCCCAGGTACGGGACGCAGCGGTGTGCGTGGTGACGGGAAGAAGGGACACGCAGTGGCTTGTCGCCTGCGTGGTACTCCCCACCACGGAGACGGAAAAAGACCGGACAGCCCTGCTGGCCCGCGCCCTGACAAACCACCTGCCGAAGCACATGCTCCCCGACCGCTACCTCCTCCTCCCCGCCCTCCCCCTGACACCCTCGGGCAAACTGGACCGCCAGACCCTGACGAGATCAGCCTCGGAGGCAGTGACCCGGGGCCACACGACCCCGGCCCCACGCTGACCGCGGGAGCGTCGGTCACCACAGACCACCACCCAGGCTCTCCCCGGGTCTGCTCCGAATCGAGCCGGCGACCCTCGCGGGCCTCGATGCCAAGGGCACGCCCGAAGCAGGCCGTGGCAAGCGCGGGGTTGGCCAGGCCGGATCCCACCGCCAGGACATCCACGCGGTGAAGTCCGCGAAGGGACCGGAGCGTTGTGCTCGAAGTTCACGTACCAGCGCGCACGGCTTGCGTGACGGGCGTCGCGGCCACGGTGTCGCGGCGGCCGCTCAGAGGTGGCCGTCCAGGAACTCCCGTACCTCGGCGATGGTCATGGGCCCCGTGCCGTGCGCCACCGTCTCTCCCTCCTTCAGCAGGACGTAGGACGGTGCTCCGGTGATCCCGTATCGCTCGGTTGCGGCCGGACAACGCGTGATGTCGGTACGGACGGCCGTCAGGCGGCCCGCGTAGTCGTCGGCGATGCCACCCACCACGAGGTCCATCACCCGGCAGGGCTCGATTGCCTTGGGCCATGTCCCGGTGAAGTACGCGAGGACCGGAACTCCGCTCATCTTGAGGATGAAATCGAACTCCGCGTCCTCACGCGGTTGGTGAACCCGCTTCGCCATGGAAGCTCCTGACCTCGCGTTCCGTCATTCCGTCCACATCATCCCTCGCGCGGTGCGCCAGGCCGACCCGGTCGGTCGTCCAGCTGACCTGTCGGAAGGGAGCGGCAGGGCTGTCGCAGAACCACAGTGTTCCCGGCGCGAGCGGCCGGCCGCGCCCCTGGTCACCCGGCCCGGCCGCCTCGCTTCACCTCGGCGCGGGGGCGCGGCTGGTGATCACCGGTCAGCGGCGGCCGGTGGCCAGGATGACGAGGAACTGGCCGCCACCCGCCTCGATGTCGGCGGTCACCGGCAGCCCTGGTGCCAGTCGGGAGAACCGGTCCACCAGCCAATCCGCCGCCTCCTGGGCGTCCTGCCTGGTCGGACAACGGCCCACCATCTCGCGACCCCCCTTGCGCTCCAGCCTCGCGGCAACGGCGATCAGCGGCGCGGGTTCGACCACGTACAGGCGGTCCGGCCAGGCGATGACCACCTTGACCGCACCCTTGCGGGTGTTGCATCCACGGTGCGCGAGCCGCTCGGCGACCTTGGCCTTCCGGTCGGCGGTCCGGCTGTCAACGCTGGGCCCCTGCGGGTCGTTCACCGATTTGTCGGGGTCGACCGGCTCGTCGCACACCCAGCACCGCCAGCCGTCACGCTCGGCCACATCATCAAGGAGACTCATCGGAGCAAGCTAGCCTGTCCGGCCGCCACCCCGCGCACCAGGGCCTCGACAACCAGGCGAGCCGGAGAACCGGGCGAGTCGGGCCCACCCGCGTAATCCGCTTACATCCGCGGACCACGACGAGGGGAGCGGGCAAATCTGCGCAGCTGCCGACTCGGTCCCTGCGCGGGAACGCGGTGGGTCCCACGCTCACCCGCACCCCGATCGGCGGACCCCCCACGGCTGAGCAACTCTTCTGGCCCGGCCGCCGCACCCTTGGCGGCCCCGCCCGGCGCGCAGCACCGCCGGCGCGCCCCGATCCCCGTCAGCGTCAGCGCCGCCCAGCCGGCCCTCCCACTCCTCAGCTCCGCCAGGACATGGGCAAAAAAGTGCCGCACCGGGAATGTCAGATGCCCCGACCACGCCCTGCGGTGGGTGTGACCTGCACGGATGCTGCGGCGTCGGCGGGGCCGCCGCACCGGGAAAGCCTTGCCGATGAGTTTTCGGCGGTCGTGCCGTCTACCCATCGACGAAAGGAGCGCACCATGCGCAAGATCATCGTTTGTACGTTTCTGACGCTGGACGGCGTCATGCAGGCACCGGGAGGTCCGGACGAGGACGCTGAGAGCGGCTTCGAGTACGGCGGCTGGCAGAAACCGGTGTCGGACGACGAGGTCGGCGCGGCCATCTCCGGTTGGTACGAGCCTTCCGACGCGATGCTGCTCGGCCGCAAGACGTACGAGATCTTCGCGTCGTACTGGCCGACCGCCGATCCCGACAACCCGTTCACCCAGCGGATGAACACCATGCACAAGTACGTGGCGTCTCGAACCGTGACATCCGTCGAGTGGCAGAACTCCACGCTGCTGGAAGGCGACATCGCCGACGCCGTACGCACGCTGAAAGCGTCCGACGGCGGCAACATCAACGTCGTCGGCAGCGGCGACCTCGCCCAGACCCTCATGCGGCACGACCTCGTCGACGAGTACCGGCTGACCATCCATCCGGTGATCATCGGCACCGGCAAACGACTGTTCGCCGACGGAGCGATCCCCACCGCGCTGGAGCCGGTCAGCGTCTCGACGACGAAGGGGGGCACCGTCGTCGCCGTCTACCGGCCGAACGGCAAGCCCAGCCACGACAGCTACTAGATGATCGATTCCCTCGGGCGATGACACCGCCTGGTGTGCGCTGCTCGGTGCTGTTCGAGTTCGAGTCGGCCCTTGAATGCCTCGTTGACCGATTCGACGGCCTCCCGCAACGGCCTGGAGGCCGGCTCAGGCGGTGGGACGAGCATGCACGCTGACCGCGTAGCCGCCACCTTGTTGATAGGGATCGCCGCCCCAGGTGGCGTATCGGTGACGCAGGGCCAGACCGGCCTGGGTGCACCAGTGATCGAAGTCCGGCAGGGTGACTGTCGGGTCCGGCAGAGGCAGGTGTGCCGCGTCCAGCCCCATGCCGGTGACCAGCAGTCCACCGGGGCGCAGTACGGCAGCCAGTTGTCGGACGACGGTTGGTTCGGTGCCGGAGGCCAGCAGGGGGATGACGTTTCCGGCGGCGAGCACCAGGTCGAAGCCCGGATTCAGACCGACGGTGTCCAGATGGGACAGGTCGCTGTGGAGCCATTCCTGTGTCGGGGCGTCGCGGCGGGCGACGGCGAGCATGGAGGGGTCGACGTCGACGCCGGTGCAGTTGTAGCCCAGTTCGGCAAGCCGGATCGCGACCCGGCCGGTGCCGCAGCCGGCGTCGAGTACCCGGG
Source organism: Streptomyces sp. B21-083 (assembly GCF_036898825.1). Lineage (GTDB taxonomy): Bacteria > Actinomycetota > Actinomycetes > Streptomycetales > Streptomycetaceae > Streptomyces. Next base: position 352,611 of record NZ_JARUND010000001.1, read on the forward strand.
CGGGGGGCTTCAGCAGTGCGGTGCAGAAGGCGGCCTCACCATGGATGTCGTGGCCCGATGCGGCGAGTTGCGCGAAACGCTCGGCATACTCTTCCCCGGCTTGTCCGCCTGTCAGTTCGGCCCACCGATCGCGTTGCCTGGTCATGTTCTCCTGTCCTCCGGTCATCCTCGACATCACGGGTGCGGGCGGCGCCATCACGCTTCCCTGATCGTAGATGTCGGCCTCGCTGCTGCTACGAAGATTCGGAGGGCGCGGCACAGATCATCGCCGTCGCCGTCCGGGGTCGGGCTGATGAGCGCCCACCCATCAGCGATGCCCATGATCCATGCCGGGTTGCGGAGGACCACTCCTTGGCGGCCTGCCGGCCGGTGATGTTGAGCACCTATAAACGCGCAGTCCCGAGGCACCCGCAGCCGCATGGTGACCTCGACCGCCTCGTCTCGCCGCTCCCCGGCGAACCTCGGTGACACGCTCGCCCATGCGTGCCCTTCGCCACATTTATCCATTTATGGGTAGAGGTATGCCTATGGTTTCAAAGCTGGTTGCACACTTCGGCGAGCGGCGCAGGGATGCAGATCCAGCGCCATGGGAGAAGCGTTTCATCATGCTGAGCAAACGACGCACCGGGCTGGTGGCCACGACCGGCGCACTTGGCGGCCTACTCGCGCTCACGGCCCTCGGTGGCGTGAGCAACGCTGCCGTCGGCGGCAACGCCACCGGGGATGTCCCGGCGTCGCAGGCGCGGGTACTACAGCCGGGCGCCCAGGTAGCCTCCGACGCCCGAATAGAGCTGACGCCCGGGGAAGGCGCGTACAGCGTCGGGATCAACGACCCAATCGGCGTCACCGTCAGCGACGGAAAGCTCACCCAGGTGACCATGACCGCCACCGCGACCGGCGCCGAGATACCGGGCACGCTGTCCGCGGACGGCGCCTCCTGGAAGCCGAACGACCCGCTGGAGCGTGCCACCAGGTATCAGATCGCCGCAGAGGCCGAGGACGCCAAGGGCCGTTCCGTCACCGACAGCGCCACGATCACCACGGTCTCCCCGGCCAACGACTTCATCGGTCACCTCTCCCCCGAGGACGGCTCGACCGTCGGCGTCGGCATGCCGGTGACAGTCGACTTCGGCCAGGCGATCAGCGACAAGGCCACCGTACGGTCGGAGATCCAGGTCAGCTCCAGCAGCGGCCAGCAGGTCGTCGGCCACTGGCTCAACGACCACCGTCTGGACTTCCGCCCCGAGAACTACTGGAAGCCCGGCTCCACCGTCACCGTCACCCTCGACCGCCAGGGCGTCCAGAAGACTGTCACGTTCATGATCGGCCGGAGCCAGATCAGCACCGTGGACGCAAGGACGAAGCAGTTGACCGTCGCACGGGACGGCAAGACGATCCGAACCATCCCGATCTCGTCAGGCGGTCCCGAGCACCCGACGCACAACGGTCGGATGGTGATCTCAGAGAAGTTCGGGCACACCCATATGAACGGTGCGACCGTCGGCCTCAGGGAGAAGAACGGCAAGCCCTCGTACGACATCAGGGCCGTACCGCACGCCATGCGCCTGACCGACTCGGGCACGTTCATCCACGGCAACTACTGGGCCGCCGACTCGGTCTTCGGCAAGGTCAACACCAGCCACGGCTGCATAGGCCTGAAGGATGTCAGGGGCGGCGGCGACGGCGGACGACCCGCCGCGTGGTTCTTCGCCCACTCGATGATCGGCGACGTCGTGGTCGTCAAGAACTCCGAGGACAAGACCACGTTGTCCCCGGACAACGGCCTCAGCGACTGGAACATGCCGTGGAGCGAGTGGGTCGCCGGCGACCCGACAGGCCTTTCCCGGGGCTAGCCCCACCAGGGCCCACATCGATGACGACGACTCTTTGAGCCCGCCCGGACAGACAATCCTGGACACCGGCTCGCACCACTTCCTCCACAACGAACCGTGCGGGCATTCCTGCAGTACTGGCCGCTCAATACCCGTTGCCCGGAGACGTGGTGCTGCTGCTGCCGGACGGTGCCGGGGTTCCGCCGACTGCGATCTTCGTGTTCATGCCGAGGTCCCTGTGGCCGTCGATCGGGCAGAAGACCTGGTACGTGCCGGACTTCAGCGTCAGCGTGAGGGCCGCGGACTGCCCGGGATCCAGCGTCTTGCCGCGGTTCGTGCCACCGGGCCCCACGAGCTCCAGGGCGTGTTGGTGGTGGCCCATGTTCTCCGCGGTGAAGGTGTAGCGGCCGGGCCGGTAGTTCTGCGTCGACAGCTTGATGTGGAAGTCGGTGAGCACCGCGGTGACCTGGGTCGCCGAGGTACCGGCCTTCGCCGGGGTGGGGGCCGTGGTGGCGCCGGTGCTGCTGTTGCCGCTGCTTCCACAGGCGGCGAGCAGGGCGGTCAGACCGCCGGCGGCCACGCCTAGGAATACGCGGTTGCGGATACGCGGAATGGTCATGATTCGGTCCTCCGGAACGTCCCCCTGCAAGAGGTACGGCGCTGCCGGGCGAAGGGATTGCGGCCGACCGGATCGCAGAGGGGCAGGGAGGGTGGAGGGGTGAAAGGGGGCGGATAATTTATGGCAAAGCAATACATTTCGGTCGATGAACCGTATCCCTGGTATGTGGCGCATGAGCTTGTCCCCCGGGCGGGTGCCGGACGAGGCACTGCTCACCGGTCTGGCGACGGGCGATCCCGAGCTCGTCGTCGCGTTCGTGCGCCGTTTCCAGGGTGTCGTTTTCGGGGTGGCCGTCGCCGTGCTCGGCGACCCCCAGCTCGCCGAGGACGTCGCCCAGCAGACCTTCGAGCGGGCCTGGCGGCACGCACAGGTGTACGACCCCCGGCGCGGCTCGGTAAGGACCTGGCTGACGGCCATCGCGCACAACCTGGCCATCGACACGGCGCGGGCCCGGCGCGCGAGCCCGGTCGCCCCGGAGGACCTGGACGCGCTGCTCGGCATGGTGACCGAGACGCCCGAGCGGCGGGCCCTCGCCGACGACAGCGCGCAGCGGGTCCGGCGAGCGGTCGCGGAGCTGCCCCGGGAGCAGGCGCGGGCCCTGGTGATGGCCGGGATCTACGGCATGACGGCGCGGGAGGTCGCGGAGGCGGAGCACGTTCCGCTGGGCACGGCGAAGACTCGTATCCGCACCGGAACGCTCAAGGTACGGGCCCTGCTGGAGCCGGAGGGGAAGCGGTGAACGGCATGGAGTGCGAGCGGCTGCGGGAGCTGGACGCCGAACTGGCGCTGGGCGTCCTGCCGGCCCGTGAGCGGGCCGAGGCGGTCGCCCATCTGGACGGCTGCCCGGAGTGCCGGGAGCGCGTCGAGCGCCTGACGGCGGTCGGCGACGACCTGCTCGCGCTGCTGCCGGACGCCGAGCCGCCGGTCGGCTTCGAGAGCAGGGTCGTACGGGCCCTGGGCGCGGAGCCCGTGCCGAAGCGCCGTCGGGTGTGGCAGCGGAACGGGCAGGGAACGTGGCGGTGGCGCCGGCTGCGGCTGGCGGCGGCCGCGGTGACCGCGACCCTGGCCTGCGGTTTCGGTGGATGGGCGATCGGCACGGCAGTCGTGGGCGCGCCTACGGCGGTGTCGCAGCGGACGGACGGCGGCCTGCGACAGGCGGCCCTGGTCGCCGACGGCCGCGAGGTGGGCCATATCTTCTCCCACACCGGTGGCCAGGACTGGGTGTACATGTCCGTCGACCTCGGCACGTCAGGCCAGGGCCCGGTGCGGTGTCTGCTCGTGCACGCCGACGGGTCGGCGGTCCCGGCGGGCTCGTTCCCGCTCAAGGACGGCTACGGGTACTGGGGCACACCGGTCGCAGCCGATCCCGCAACGGTGACCGGCGCCCGCCTGATGTCCCCGGACGGAACCGTCGTGGCCACGGCACACTGGGGGTAGGGGTCCGACCGAGCCCCACTTCCTCGCCCCTCAGGTCGCGCGCGTACGCCCGGCAAAGCTTGGCTGTTCAGTCAGCCGCGCGAGGCCGGGCCCCTGCGGTCGGGACTGTTCGCGCCTGGGATCATGAGCGCATGTCCGAGGAGTCGAACCCGATGTCAAGCATGTGGCCGCTCGCGCCGGCCGGTGTCACCGATCGGCTGCTGGAGCGGTGCGGCGACGGCGTCACCGGGTTCATGCCTCCGGCCATGCCCGACGCGGCGTGGGTGCTCAACGCGATGTACGAGCACGAGCATGGGCCGGCGGATATCTCGTACCACGAGTACCACCAGACGCGGTCGGCGGACGGGGGTGGCCAGCGGCACGTGCTCGCGGGCATCGACGTCGACGCGGTGGGCATCGCCACGGGAGGAGGGGTCGGCCGCGCCGAGCACCCCGGGCCCGGTTGGCGACGGCTGCGCTGGGCCGAGCTTGCCGAGCGGACCGGGGACCCGGTCGTGGCCGACGGGCTGATGCCCTCCTACCGTTGCTTTCCCTCGGCCAAGACGGAGGGCAGCTGGCCGCTGGGCGTCACCCCGCCGACCGAGGGCAGCCTTGACCGTGAGACCTGGAACCGGCTGATCGCCATCCTCACCCAGTACAGTCCCGCGGGGCCGAACACCCGCTGTCTGGCCTACTACAGCCCGCTGACGCTCGGAGCCGTCGACTACGACAACCTCCACGTGCGTGCGGGTCGGCTCGGCGACGCCGAGATCCTCTATGGCCGGTCCGAAGCCGACTTCAGTCCGTCCAACCTCTGGGCCGACGACCGCTCGTGGGTCCTGTGCACCGACTACGACCTGTGGGCCACCAAGATCGCCGGTCCCCCGGCCCTCATCAACGCGTTGCTGAACGACTGTGAGATCGAGGCGGTTCGTCTCCCTTGGGCGCACTGACGACGAGCTGCTCGGACTCTCTCCAGCGCTGTGGTGCGGGCGCCTTGCTCGATCCTGTGCGTGGTCGATCCCGAGCTACTGGAACGGGTCATCGCGCGGCGCGGGGAACGGACGAACTCTCAGAACAGCTGCTTCCGCAGCTGGTTCCGTCTCTGTTCGCCGTCCGTGTCGGCGCGGGACCGCGCGCGGGGGACTGTCGAAGCTCGCGGACATGGCCGACCGGCCCCCCGGCTCATTCCAGGTACCGCTGCCGCATCAGGGCGTGGGCGTGCTCCGGACGTCCGTACGGGAGACGGCCAGGTAGCCGACAAAGCCGAGGATCGCCACTGTCCAGGACAGGGTGACCGGTCCGAGGCCCAGGTCCAGTCCGCCCCGGCTGTGGCCCACGGCCATCCAGTCGGCGATCGAGGCGCCGAGGGGACGGGTGATGACGTACGCGGACCAGAAGGCTGTCACGGCGTTCAGGCGGCCTCGGTAGTGGGCGACGGCCGGTACGGCGATCGCGGCGGCGTACAGAACGGCGGATCCGAGGTAGCCGAGTCCGAGCGTGGCCGTGAGATCGCCGGCGGCGGTGCCGAGGGCGAAGGTGGCCAGGACGGTGGCCCAGTAGAACGCCTCGCGGCGGCGGGTGTGGATGCTGTGGATGGACAGGGTGCCTTCGCTGCGGTACCAGAGGGCGAAGACGGCGGCCAGCGCGGCCATGAAGAACGGGGTCGAGAGTGTGTAGGGCACGCCGAGGCCGACGTGCAGGACGTCGGCGGCCATCGTGCCGAACACGCTGACCATGACGATCGCCGTCCAGTAGATCCAGGCCACGTACCGGCGGGCCGCGAACTGCACGGCCAGCGCGAGAGCCAGGGCCACACCGCCGAGACCGACCGCCGGGATCGGGCCGAGGAGGTGGGCGAGCCAGTCCGATGCCGTCTCACCCATTCCTGTGGTCAGGACTTTGATGATCCAGAAGTAGACGGTCACCTCCGGCACTTTGCTCGCCGCGTGACGCAGGTGACCCACGGGCCCGTTGTGAGTGAGGTGATCAGTCGACATGTCAGGCACGATGACACGGCGCCCGACTGTTGCCCCAGCCCCCTTTGCCAGAGTTTTGGCCCTTCCGGTACACGAGTTGTCCAAGGCTCGTCCAGGCCTGAACACAACCTGAACGCACACGCATCCGGGCTGTTCGCGGCGTGCGGGCGGTGGTATCGGCGATCTTCCGGAGCCGTCCTCACGACCTGGAACGCCGGCTGCCCGGCCCCTTGCTGTTCCTCGGTTCAGTCCACGCTGGGCCGGGCGAGCCCATGGTCGTAGGCGAAGATCACGGCCTGGATGCGGTCACGGGCGCCGATCTTGGCCAGGACCCGGCCGACGTGGGTCTTGACGGTGGACTCGGACAGAACGAACCGGACGGCGATCTCGCCGTTGGTCCACCCCTTGCCGACGGCGACGAGGATCTCGCGCTCACGGTCGGTGAGGGAGCTCAGTCGCGGATCCTCGGCGCAGTCGCTTCGGTGGGCGGGGACGTACTGGGCGTACTCGTCCAGGAGTCGGCGGGTGAGGGCGGGCGCGATGACCGCGTCCCCGTCGGCGACGGCGCGGATACCGGCGAGGAGTTCCTCAGGACGCGCGTCCTTGAGGAGAAACCCGCTGGCTCCGGCGCGGAGTGCCGCGTGGACGTATTCGTCCAGGTCGAAGGTGGTGAGCACCAGGACGCGCGAACGTCCGCCGGTGGCGGTGATCCGGCGGGTGGCCTCGATGCCGTCCATGCCGGGCATACGGACGTCCATCAGGATGACGTCCGGGCGTAGTTCGGCGGCCTTGCGGACGGCGTCGGCGCCGTGGGCGGCCTCGCCGACGACGTCGGTCTCGGGGACGGAGTCCAGGAGCAGGTGGAAGCCGTAGCGCTGGAGCGGCTGGTCGTCGACGATGAGGACGGTGGTCATCGGGCACCGCCCTGGGGAGTGAGGTCGAGGACGGCTTCGACGCTCCATCCTCCGGCGCCCGTCGGCCCCGCGCTGACGGTGCCGCCGTACAGAGCCGCTCTCTCCCGCATTCCCACCAGGCCGTTCCCTTCCTCGTTCGGCGGGCCGGACGGTGTGGCCGGACCACTGTCCTGGACCCTTATCGTCAGCCGGCTGTCCTCGACGATGATCGCCAGATGCACCAGGGTGCCGGTGTCGGCGTGCTTCAGTGTGTTGGTCAGGGCTTCCTGGACGATGCGGTACACCGTCAGCTGGACCCCGCCGTCGAGGGCGTCGACGTCACCGGAGGTCCGGTAGACGACCTCCAGTCCGGCGGTGCGGACCTTGGTGCACAGGGCGCCGAGGTCCAGGATGCCGGGCTGCGGGCTGAGTTCGGGGCCGCCCGATGGGCCTCCCCCGGCTTCGCGCAGTACGCCGAGCACGCGCCGCAGCTCGCTGAGGGCCTGCCTGCCGGTGTCGCCGATGAGTTGCAGGGCCTCTTTGCCCCGTTCGGGGGCGATGTCGGTGGTGTAGGCGCCGGCGTCGGCGAGCGTGATGATGACGGACAGGTTGTGGCCGACGATGTCGTGCATCTCGCGGGCGACCCGGGTGCGTTCGGTGGCCGTGGCCAGCCTGCTGCGCTGGTCTCGCTCGATCTCCAGCCGGGCGGCCCTCTCCCGCAGTCCGGCGAGCTGGGCGCGGCGGATCCGGACCATCAGACCGAGCGCGAGGGCCGCGGTCGCCGTGCTCAGCAGGAAGAACAGCGCGTCCCAGACGGACACGGCCGTCGACACACGTACCGCGACCAGCACCATGGCACCCGCCATCGCCGCGCAGGCCCACGGAAGCTGCCGCAGCCGCCCGTGCAGGGCGAGGCTGTAGAGGGCGACGAAGACGGCGATGTCCGCGCGCAGCGCCGCGCCCAGGGACCACTGGAGGACGAACACCGCCGTGCTGGTGGCGAAGGCGGCGAGGGGGTTGCGTCGCCGCCACAGCAGGGGCAGTACGAGGCCGGTCTGCAGCGCCAGCATTCCCGCGACGGACAGTTGGGTGAAGGCGAGCCGGAACCTGCGCGGGCCGTCGCCGTCGTCGGCACCGCCGTGGAGCAGGTCGGGCAGGCAGAACGCCAGGAAGACGAGGAGCACGACCGCGGTGTCCAGTACCCACGGATGTGTCCGGTCGGCCTGCCGCAGCCGCTGGCCGCCCCGGGACAGCCGGGCGACCAGCGGTCCCATCCCGCCGAGTTCATCGGTGCTCACTGTGGTCACGGATGTCACGCTGTCATGGTGGGGCCGGTCAGACGTCGCTGCGCGTCAGCCGGTAGGCCGCGCCCGCCAGCGCCAGGGCCGTCCAGCAGAGGAAGACCAGCAGTCCGGCGCCCGGCGACAGGGACGTGGAGTCGTGGGTCAGCGCGAACATCGACTCCCCCGCGTTGGACGGCAGGTAGGGGCTGATGTCGTCCCGCCAGGAGCTCGGCAGCAGGGAGATCAGTCCCGGGATCAGCATCAGCGTGGCCACCAGCACCGAGATCCCGCCGGCCACCGACCGCAGGAGCGCGCCGAGGGCGGCGCCGGTCACGCCGACCAGGCCGAGGTAAAGACCCGCGCCCAGCAGGCTGCGCAGGACACCCGCGTGCGAGAGGCCCATGGCCGCGGGCGTGCCCGAGACGATCTGGCTCCCGACCAGGAAGGCGACGAACGCGCCGATCGTTCCCACGGCCAGCGCGACCAGCCCGAACACGGCCGCCTTGGACCACAGCACGGGCAGTCGGCGGGGCACCGCCGCGAGCGTCGAGCGGATCATGCCGGTGGAGTACTCCCCCGCCGTGACCAGCACGCCGAGCACGCCGAGGGCGAGCTGGGCGAAGTTCGTGCCGAAGAGGGACAGGCTGACGGCCGTCGAGTCGGCGAAGTCGCGGTCCATGTGGCCGGAGCCGATCCCCGACTTGTAGCGGCTGGAGGCGATCAGGCCGAAGGCCACGAGGAACAGCAGGCCGAGGCCCAGCGTGATCCAGGTCGAGCGCAGGGACCACAGCTTGGCCCATTCGGAGGCCAGTACGCGCCGTCCGGTCACCCGGTAGACGGGACGGGCGGGTGTGGCCCGGCGTTCCTCGGCGGTTGCGGTGAGGGTGCTCATGCGGGCCTCCCGAGGCTCTCGATCCCGGTCGTGGTGCCGTGGTACTCCACGGCATCCCTGGTCAGATCCATGAACGCCTCCTCCAGTGACACGGTCCGCGCGCTCAGCTCGAACAGCGCGATCCCGTGCTCGGCGGCCCTGAGCCCGATCTCGCGGGCGGTCAGCCCGGTCACCTGCAGCTCCTCGGAGCCGATCCGTCCGGTGACGTCGACTCCCGGTCCGGCCAGTACGTCGCGCAGCCGCCCCGGGTCCTGGGTCGCCACCTTCACCGTGTCGCCGCCCGCCTCGCGGATCAGGTCCGCCACGGTCGTGTCGGCCAGCAGCCGGCCTCGCCCGACGATGATCAGGTGGTCCGCCACCAGGGCCATCTCGCTCATCAGGTGCGAGGACACGAACACCGTCCGCCCCTCCTCGGCGAGCCCCTTGAGCAGGTTGCGGATCCAGAGCACGCCCTCGGGGTCCAGCCCGTTGACCGGCTCGTCCAGCATCACCGTCAGCGGATCGCCCAGCAGCGCCGCCGCGATGCCCAGCCGTTGGCCCATCCCGAGGGAGAAGGCACCGGCCCGCTGCTTCGCCACGCTGCCAAGGCCGGCGAGGTCGATGACCTCGTCGACCCGGCTGCCCGGGATGCCGTGGGTCAGCGCGAGGGCCCTGAGGTGGTTGTACGCCGAGCGGCCCGGATGGATCGACTTCGCCTCCAGGAGGGCGCCCACCTCCTGCAGTGGCGCCTGGTGACGGGCGTAGTGGTGGCCGTTCACGGTGACGGAGCCGCTCGTCGGGGCGTCGAGACCGACGATCATGCGCATGGTCGTGGACTTGCCGGCGCCGTTGGGCCCCAGAAATCCGGTCACCGTGCCCGGCTTCACGACGAAGTCCAGTCCGTCGACGGCCGTCTTGTCGCCGTATCGCTTGGTCAGCTGCCGTGCGTCGATCATTCGCGTTCTCCCTGTCGGCCTACGGCGCCCGTCACTTCCGGCGCCACACCGGCCACGCTAAGCGCCGGTTCACCCCGATCCGGTGGTACCGCGAGGCTGAACCGCACCTGGCGCGTAGTACCGCGGTACTACGCGACTACCTGCGGTGACGTCCGTGTTCGCCGACGGATCGTCGACCGAGCGCGCGCTTGCGCGGCGGGCGTGGTCCTCGGGTCGCGAGCAGGCCGCGGCCCGACCGGACCCCGGACGACGTACGCCTCGTAGGCCTTCAGGAGCCGGGAGCGGGGCGGCCGCCGACAGTGACGCGGCGGTGAAGGTCAGCATCGCGCCGAGGCTCGTCGTCGGCACGATCGCGGCCGGCGGCCAAGACGCGTGCCCCAGGGGGTGTCAGCGTGGAGCTTCGCCCTGAGCGACCTCGATGTCGTGGTGGAAGGCGACCGTGCCGGCCGCCGCGGCGGTGGCGGACAGAGCCGCGCAGGCGGCGAGGAGCAGGGCGATGGCGCACATGGCGCGCGGGCGCGGCGCGGGAGTGGCGAGGAGCGCCGCGACACGCTGGGGGACGGGGCCGGTCGTCGCCGCCGGAGCGAAGTCCGGACGGCTGGAGCGCGCGCTCTGACCTGCGAGGGCGGCGCGGGCGATGGCCCGGGCCAGGAGGCGCCGGTCGCCGACGGCGGTGGCCGCCGCTTCGTCGGCGGCGCGTTCCGCGGCCAGCCGGATGACGGCGCGCGCGGGGCGCAGCGCGGGGTGGCAGTGTGCGGCGAGTTCGGCGGCGGCCAGGAAGTAGTGGTGGCCGGCGGCGTTGTGGGCGCGCTCGTGAGCGAAGAGTGCCTCGCGTTCGTCCGGACCGAGGCTGCGCAGCATGGCGGTGGTGACGACGATGCGGTGCGGGCGTCCGGGCAGGGCGTACGCGTCCGGCTCGGGCGAGTCGACGACGCACAGGTCGCCCGCCGCGGGCCGTCGGCCGGCCTCGGCGCGGGCGGTGCGGAAGGCGCGCGTCTGCCGCAGAACCGAGCGCACGAGGGTCCAGGCGCCGACGAGGACCAGGCCTGTGGCGATCGCGGACGCGGGGAGGATCAGGGACCCCGACGGGGTGCGCAGGGGGCGGACGAGTTCGCCGAGCGCCGCGAACGCGGGAAGCTTGAGCAGTCCGGTCAGCACCAGCGAGCCCAGGGCGGCCACACAGGCACCCGCCAGTACGAGGACGGCGACGGCGAGCGTCCACAGAGCGGTGGCGGGGGCCGACCGGTCGAGAATCCTTCGGGCGAGCGGCGGCGCCGCCAAGGGCAGCAGGAGCGGAATCAGCAGCAGGACGGTTGTCACTCGTCGGCCTCCAGCAGTTGCCGCAGGAGCTGTTCGTCGTCCGGGGTGAGCTGGGCGACGAAGCGGGCCAGGACCGTTTCGCGGTCGCTGTCACGGTCGCGGTCGAGTTCGGTGTGCATGCGCCGTGCGGTGAGCCCCGGGGCGTCCTGTATGGGGTGGTAGGCGAAGCCGCGCCCCTGCGGACGGCGGTCGACCACACCCTTGTCGTACAGGCGGGACAGGATCGTCGTCACCGTCGTACGGGCCAGGTCGGAGGCGAGTCCGGCCTGTACCTCCCCGGGGGTGAGGGGCACGCCGACGGCCCACAGGGCGGCCATGACGGCTGCTTCGAGTTCACCGGCCGGCCGGCGTTCGTCCTTCGCGTCGGTCATGGGAACGATCCTCACCCTGTCATCGTCTACAGTTCAGTAGACCGTCTACAGAATTGTAGTCACTCGGGTGGCCGCTGGCGCGTGCCCCCGCCCGTCCAGTATGAGAGGGACCGCGTCCCATGACGGCACCCCCCTTGTTCACCGCATCGGACCTCGCGGTGAACGTCCTCAGCGCGTCGTCGTTGCTCTCCGCCTTCGGCGTGCTGGGCGTCGGCGTGGTGCTGTTCGCCGAAACGGGCCTGCTGATCGGCTTCTTCCTGCCCGGCGACTCCCTCCTGTTCACGGCGGGGCTGCTGTGCACGGGGAGCGGCCAGCACGGCGTGAAGCTGTCACTCGCCCCGCTGCTGACGGCCGCGGCCGTGGGCGCCCTCGCCGGGGCACAGTGCGGCTATCTGCTCGGCCGGAAGGCGGGCGGGGCCCTCCTGGCCCGCAGCCACTCGGTCCGCCTGCGGGAAGGTGCGCACCGGGCCGAAGAGCTCTTGGAGCGGTACGGGCATGCGAAGGCCATCGTGCTGGCCCGGTTCGTGCCGGTGGTACGGACCGTCCTCAACCCGATGGCGGGCGCGCTGGGCGTGCCGGTACGGACGTTCACCGTGTGGCAGGTCGTCGGCGGGCTCGTGTGGAGCCTGGGACTGACACTGGGCGGATACGCGCTGGGCTCCTCCATCCCCAATGTGGACCGCTATCTGTTGCCCATGGTCGCCGTGATCGTGGCCGTGTCGTTGCTTCCGCTCGCCGCCGAGCTGTACCGCTCCCGCCGGGCCACCAGGGCGAAGGAGACCCGCGGATGATTCTCGCCTTCGACGGCTCGTCGATCGACGGCTCCGCCTACACCGACGTGGTGGATCTCGCCCACCGCTCGCCCGGCTGGCTGGACGACATCGTGTCGGCCTGGTCGACGTACGGACTGGCGGTGTTCGCCGTACTGATGCTCGTGGCCTGGTGGCAGGCGCGGCGGGTGAGTGCCACGGCCGCGCTGACCGCGCTGGCCGTGCCGGTGATCGTGGTCGTGGCGTACGGGGTCGATGCCGCCCTGAAACTGGTGGTGCGCGAGGACCGGCCCTGCCAGAGCCTCCGCGTGACCACTCTGGAAGCGTGTCCCGCGCCCGGCGACTGGTCCTTCCCCAGCAACCACGCGGCCATCGCCGCCGCGTCCGCCGTGGCGCTGTGGTGCGTCTCCCGCCGGCTCGGTGCGGTGGCGGCCCTGGCCGCCTGCGCGATGGCCGTCTCCCGGGTCTGGGTCGGCGCGCACTATCCGCACGACGTCGCGGCCGGGATCGTCGTCGGCGCGCTGGTCGGCCTGTCCACGTCGGTGCTGCTGCGCCGGCGTCCGGACACCCTGGCCCGGTGGACCACCGGTACGCGACTACGTCCGCTCCTGACGGCGTCATGAACCGCCGCGACGTCCGCGAACTGGCGGGCAGTATCGGCCTGGGCGCGTGGACGGCGTTCGGAGTGCTGACCATGGTCGTCCTCGCCGACGGAAAGCCCCTGTACGGCGACGAGGACCTGGCGTCCTGGTCCGTCGGTCACCGCCCGGACGTGGCGGTGGCGTTGGCCCGCGGTCTCACCGCCACCGGCACCGGCGTCATCCCGTACGTCCTCGCGGCGCTGGCGGGGATCGTCGCCGGGCGCACCCTGCGCCGACGGGCCGTCGGCGCCGCTCTCTGTCTCGTCTGCCTCGGAGCGGCGCAGGCGGCTCGCTACGGCGTGATGGAGCTCGTCGCCCGGCCTCGCCCAGCTCGCGCCGGCTGGGCCACGCACGCTTCGGGATGGGCCTTCCCTTCCGGCCACGCCACCACCGCCGCGCTCACCGCCGGGCTGCTCGTCATAGCGGTGTACGTGCGCGCCCCACGCGGCCGGAACCTGCTCGTCCTCGTCCTCGGCTGCTGGGGCGCGCTGGTGGGGCTGACCCGTGTCTACCTCGGGGTGCACTGGTTCACCGATGTCGTCGGCGGCTGGCTGTTCGCCCTCGGCTGGCTCGGGCTGTGCCTGTGCGCCGTCACATGGTGGCTGCCCGAGGGGTTTGCCCAAGGTACGACGCACACAGACCAGGAGCCGATGGAGGACCATGCGCCACAAGATCCTGGTCGTCGAGGACGATCACGCCCTGCGTGACGTCCTGCTGCGCGGCCTGCGCGACGAGGACTTCGACCCCGTGCCCGCCCCGGACGGGGCATCCGCCCTACGGCTGGCCACCGGTGACATCGCCGCGGCCGTCCTGGACGTCGGGCTGCCCGATGCCGACGGACGGGACGTGTGCCAGGCGATGCGGGCCAACGGGTTCCTGTCCCCCGTCATCTTCCTGACCGCCCATCACCGGCTCACCGACCGGTTGTCCGGATTCTCCGCGGGGGGCGACGACTATCTGCCCAAGCCCTTCCACCTCGCCGAGCTCGCCGCCCGGCTGCGGGCAGCCGTCAGACGGGCCGCGCCCCTTCCGGCGGCCACGGCCGGCGACCTCGTCCTGGACGCCGTGCGGCACAGCGTCAGCGTGCACGGAACCCTGGTCGATCTGACGCCGACGGAATTCCGCCTCCTCGCCGCGCTCATGACCGGCGCCGGCGGTGTCGTGCGCCGACGCGAACTGCTCAGAGCAGGCTGGCCCGAGGGCGCCCAGGTCAGCGACAACACCCTCGACCAGTACCTGACGCGGCTGCGTCGCAAGCTGCGCGAGGCGGGCAGTGCCCTGACGATCACCACCTCCCGAGGAATCGGCCACCGTCTGTCATGAGTTCCGTGTTCTCCCGCCTGGCGCCGCGCACCCTGCGTGGCCGCCTCTCCCTGGTGGCCCTCACCACCGCGACCCTCCTGATGGTGATCCTCACGGTCGCGTTCAACACCGTCATCCGCCACCGTCTGCAGCGCCAGGCCGACGACGAACTGCACGCCCGCGCCGCCGCCGTGGCCACCACGATCGACACGAGCGGCCCGACCGTGCGCGTCCTGGAAACCGTCAACGACCAGCTTCTCGACACGAACGTGTGGATCTACGCGGGCACCCGGCTGCTCGAACGGCCGCCGTCCACCCCAACCGGCAACCCGCTCGCCCGCGCCGCCGGCGAACTCGCACACCGGGGCGGAACACACTGCCTGACCGCCGACGAGCCGGACCCCGCCCGGCTGTGCAGCCTGCCCGTGTCCAGGGGGCGCAGCACGGCGACCGTCGTCACCGCGCTGGACCTCTCCCCCTACCGGAGTTCGGCCGACACCCTGCTGTGGGCATCGCTGTGCCTCGACGCGGTCATGCTCGCCTGCACCTATCTGCTGACGCGTCTCGCGGTCGGGCGTGCCCTGCGTCCCGTGGGCGCCATGACCGACCAGGCCACCCAGTGGAGTGCCGTCGCTTCCGATGACCGATTCGGGGCTGTCCGGCGTCCGGCCGAACTCGCCCGTCTGGGGGCGTCGTTGGACGCGTTGCTGGACCGCATCCGCGCCGTTCTGCGCCATGAGCAGCTACTGACCGGTGAGTTGTCGCACGAGCTGCGCACTCCGCTCAGCCGGATCGTCGCCGAACTCGACTGGTGGCGGGCCCGTCCCCGCTCGGCAGCCGACACCGAGGCCACCCACGCGGTGATCTCCGACGCCGCCCGGTCCATGCGCACGATCTGCGACACCCTGCTCACCGACGCCCGCGAGGGCACGACCAGCGCCCCCGGCACGGCCGAGATCCTGCCGGTACTGCACCAACTCGCCGCCCGCCTGCAGACACCGGCTCAGCTGACGGTCGACGTACACGGCGAGGGCGCGCCGCGGGCCGGGGTCCAGGCCGCCCTCCTCGAACGTATCGTCAGCCCGCTGCTCGCCAACGCCGTCCGCTACGCCACCTCGCAGGTCACGGTCACCGCTCGGCGGGAGCCCGCCGGGGGCGTCCGCATCGATGTCGCCGACGACGGGCCCGGCGTACCGCCGTCTTTCGCCGGCCGGCTCTTCCAGCCCGGACAGCGGGCCGACCCCGGCGACGGACACGGCGGAGCGGGACTCGGGCTGCCGCTGGCGCGACGCCTGGCCCGCTCCGTCGGAGGTGAGGTGTCCTACGACCCCGGGCCCGCGCCCGGGGCCCGGTTCACCGTCAGACTGCCCGCCGGCTGACGGCCTCCGGCTGCTCGATGGTCTCCGGCGCGGAGGCGCCGGTCCGGCGCTCCTGCACCTGGGCATACGCCATCAGGCCGACAAGGATCGCCAGCAGCACGGCCGACGAACCCGCCGTACCGAGGTCGAGGCCGCCCTTGGCGACCGGCTTGGTCAGAAAGTCGCCGGCTGTCGCACCCAGGGGACGGGTGAGGACGAAGGCCAGCCAGAACAGCAGCACGTTCGGCACCGCAGGCACCTTCATCAGGGCGAGGAGCACCGCGAGAGTCCCGGAGACGAGCAGCGCGCCGCCCGCGTACCCGAGACCGGAACTGTCGGCGAGGAAGTCACCCATCGAGGTGCCGAGTGTGTTGGAGACGAGGATCGCCGCCCAGAAGAGGGCCTCGCCGCGGAAGGTGACGATGTCACGGATGACGAACGTCATCCCGGTCAGCCTCCACACGGCGAAGATGACGATCAGGAGGGAGACCAGGATCGCGACACCCGTGGGATAGCCGAGGCCGAGCCCCTGCGGCCCCCAGCCGAGCGATGTGCTGCCGCCCGAGAGGAACGTGGCGCTGGCGTCGCGGTTCATGAAGTCGGACATCGTCGTGCCGGCCATGCTGGTGGACAGGATGACGGTCCAGTAGAAGAACGGGTTGTAGCGGCGGGACCTGAGCTGGACCACCAGGGTCACCACGAAGATCAGGAACAGTCCGATCGTGGTGAGGAAGTAGCCGAGCTTCAGGGTCTGTGAGAAGAGGTCACCGGCGGTCTCGCCGAGCGTCGTGGCGGCGATCTTCATGATCCAGAAGGCCAGGGTGACTTCGGGCAGCTTCTTCATCACCGACCTGGTCGTACTGGCGACATCCAGGTCGGTGAGAAGTTCTGGCTTCTCCAAGAGGAGGTGCTCCTGTTCGTGCAGGGCGCGGGGCGCTCCGCAACGGCGAGCACCCCGCGAGACGGTGGGGACAACCGCGCGCGGCGCGGCGGTTGCGTCGGTGTCCGACCCTGCCAGTGGCGATCTGAACGCATCCTGAACGCCTGCGGGCGCCTACGCCGTACGGGCGAGGCCTTCCCGCTCGGTGACGTCCTTGCGTGTCACCGCCAGGAACACCACCATGCCGAGGATGACCGCGAGGAACAGCACGCTGGTCACCACGGTGCCCATGCCCAGGCCACCGTCGCCGGTCGGCTGGGAGAGGTAGTCGCCCATGGAGGCGCCGAGCGGACGGGTGAGGATGTACGCGATCCAGAAGCTCCACACGGCGTTCGCCCCGAGCGCGAAACGCGCCACCCAGACCGCCGCGATCGCCAGGGCGAACAGGAGCGCGGAGACCCAGTAGCCCAGCGCCAGACGCTCGGCGACCAGGTCGCCCGCCGCGGTGCCCAGAGCGAAGGTGAACAGCACCGCCAGCCAGTAGAAGGACTCCCGGCGCAGCGTGTCGATGCTGTGGATCGACAGGGTCCGCTCGCTGCGGTACCAGGCGGCGAACACGATCGCGAGGACGATCGCGAAGACGGTGGTGCTCGTGGTCAGCGGTACACCCATGTTGTCGGTGAGGTTGTCGCTGATCAGGGTGCCGACCACGCTGATCAGGGCCACGGCCGTCCAGTACACGCCGGGCCGGTAGGCGCTGGTACGGAACTGGACGACGAGGACCGACGCCAGCAGCCCGCTCATCAGCAGCGACACTCCGGTCAGGCCCAGTCCGGCCTTCTCGTTCAGCAGGTCGGCCGCGGTCTCGCCGACCGTCGTGCACAGCACCTTGATCACCCAGAAGTACACGGTGACTTCGGGCACCTTGTTCCAGCGCAGTCGGTGGCCCGGGGCGGTGGGGGCGGACCTGCGGGCCGCCGCTGTCTCAGACGTCTCAGATGTCATGAAACCAGACCGTGCCACCAGGAACCTGAACACATCCTGACTACCGCGCGGCAACCCGTACACATGCGGGCTCCCGCGGGGAAGATCTCTGCCATGGACATCGACCCGGCCCGACCGGTCATACCGGCACTCCGTCCCAGCCCGGCCCCCACGACGGAAGCGTGCCGCGATGACCATTCCCCCCTCCCCCGGCCGCAACCGCGCCGATCGCGCGACGGACTGGCTGCGGCAGCGCCTCGGAAGGGCCGTCGTGCTCTCGTATGCCGCCGCCCTGCTGCTGCCCGGCCCCGGCCAGTGGCTGCGCCACGCGCATCCCCTCGCGGGGAGTGAACTCCGCCTGCACACAGCCCCGTTGCTGCTCTCGCTGGTCCTGTTCTCGGCCGGACTGCAGGTCCCCGTGCGCGCGCTGGGACAGCTGCTGCGGCGGCCCCGGGCTCTGCTGGCGGGGCTGATCCTGCATCTCACGGCGCCGCTGCTGATCATCCCGCTGGTGGCGTTCCTGCTGAGCCGCTCGCCCGACGCCGACGGCGGCAGCGGTCTGGTGACCGCGATGATCCTTATCGTCGCGATGCCGGTGGCGGCCGGGGCGACGGTCTGGACCGGCAAGGGGCAAGGCGACCAGCCGACCATGGTCGGCCTCGTGGTCGCCTCCACTCTGGTCAGTCCGCTCACGATCCCGGCGACAGTGGGCACGCTGGCTCCGCTGCTCAACGGCGGCTATCCGGACGCGCTGGGTCCGGCCAGGGACATGATGAACAGCGGTTTCGCGTTCACCCAGGTCCTGCTGCCCTGCGCGGCGGGCCTCATGTGCCGTCTCGCCCTGCCGACGCGCTTCCTGGACGGTGCGTTGCGCTGGATCGTGCCCGTGGCGCTGGCCGGCTCGCTGCTCCTGACCTACGTCAACGCGAGCGGCGCCCTGGGATCCTTCCTCGCCCACCCCCGACCACTGCTGCTGATCGCGGCACCGGTCGTCGCGGCGGTCGTCTGCGCAATGTCGTTCGCGGTGGGACGGCTCGCGGCACGCGTCCTGCGCCTGGACGCCCCGGCCGCCTCCTCCCTCACCCTCGCCTGCGGGATGAACAACAGCAGCGCGAGCGCGGTCCTGATCACCACGACCCTGCCCGACAAACCGCACCTGCTGCTGCCGGTCCTCGCCTACGGCCTGCTGCAGAAGACGGCCGCGAACAGGGTCGTACGGATGACTCGTCCTCAGCGCCCGCCCGGACCACCTCGTCCCGCCTCATCCTGAGGACCGGCGCAGGCGGGGGCACCAGCCGTGTTCCGGCGGTCGCACCGCAGGCAGCGACAGTGGAGCCAACGGACGGCAGGATTCCCTTTTCGTCCCGCCTGGCGTACAACCTTCCGGTGTCGGGGGCCGTCTCACCAGACGTCAGAGTCGTGCGACCAAGGGGGACATCATGCGAGGTATCAGGGCAGCAGGGGCGGCACTCGTGCTCGCGGGCGCGATGCTGGGGTCGGCAGCGAGCACCGCGGGTGCGGCCCCGGCGGTGGACTCGCGCACGGCGGTGGCCTGTCCGACGGGATGGGGCAGCGGTGCCAAGAGCAGTGGTGCCGTCATGAGCGGCGATCACCTGGTGGACGTCAGGACCGGACAGCACGAGTGCTACGACCGCATCGTGTTCGACGTGCCCGGTGGTGGCCAGGTCGGCTACAACGTCACGTACGTGGACCGGTTCCAGGCCGATCCCTCCGGTCAGTACATCCCGGTCGCCGGCGGGGCGATCCTCGACATCCGCGTCGGCGCGTGGAGCTACGACCTGGAGGCCGGCGTGCCGACGTACCCGGGGAAGGTGGGCAAGCCCCTGCCCGGCGTGAACATCAGCGGGTACAGCACCTTCCGCGACACCCGGTTCGGCGGCACCTTCGAGGGCCAGACGCAGGTCGGTCTCGGCGTCCGCGCCCGACTGCCGTTCCGTGTGGTCCAGTTGGACGACCGGGTCGTCGTCGACGTGGCCCACAGCTGGACGAGCTAGGCAGTTTCGTTCGGATCATCTGGCAGTCGCACCGGCCGGCCGGGACCTGGCAAACCTGTCCCGGATCGTGCGGAGAGCGGCCGGTGCCGGGGCGCTCAGGCACGCCCCGACACCCGCCCAGGCCCTGTCCGGATCAGGTCGTCGTGGACGATTTCCCGGTCGACGGCCTTTCGCGGAGGGCGTTGACGACCGCCCGCTCCAGGACCGCCGACCGGTTGATCAGGGTGCCCTTCTTGCCCATGGATGTGTCCCTGATGAGGTAGCTGCGTTCGCCCAGGTACTCCAGCGTGGTCGGGTCGAAGATCCAGGCGGTGCGCCAACCGGTCCGGGTGTTGTCGCGGGCCACGCCGATCCCGTGCCGGCCGGCCGCGTCCACCGCGTCGGAGTCCTCGGTCACGCCGGGGATCTTCGCCGCGGCCTTGTACAGCGCGGCCGCGGTCTTCGGCGGCATCACCGTCTCCCGCAGCAGCTCACCGATGGCGTCGAAGGCGTCCTGGTCCGGGTTCCGGTCCCCGGCCGGGGTGTCACGCGCGTCCTGGTCCGTGGTGATCTCGGTGGCGAGCCGCTGGAGCAGGGCGTCGGGGTCGGTGGGCAGGGAGGCCAGCCACGTGTACGTCGGCCGGTTGAGGCCCGCCGGGTAGCCGACGGCCGTCTCACCGTCCGGGACCCCGACGGTGATCGGGAAGTACGAGCCGTCCTGGTGGATCAGCCCTTCATCGATCACCGGCCCCGACTTCTGCGTCATCCAGACCTCGCGCTCGCGGGGCTCGGTCAGCTTCACCGGACCGTCGAACTTGCCCTCGTTCTCGGTCTGCAGTGTCCTGACGTACACGAACTGGTCGCCGATGACCGTCTGTTCGTCGCTCTTCGAGGCGACCGAGGCGATTCGGTCCAGCAGCACGGCCGCGCCACGCGGGACCGTCGCCCCGGAGCCGGCGCCTGCGGCGGACGGCGCCGGAGCGTTGTCCTTGCCGGTCACGGCGAGCGTGGTGAGCAGTACCCCGCCCAGGGCCAGTCCGGCGGCGGGCAGCAGGACGGCGGGGCGCAGGAGGCGGGGGCGCGAGCGGGCGGTGGTGCGGTCGCCGTCCTGGTCGATCAGACGCATCAGGGTGTCCTTGTGGTGGAGATGACGGCCCGGGGGCAGGTCCCGTTCGGCCGGGCCCGGCAGCAGCCGGGCCAGTTCCTCACGTTCGGCCCGCTCGGGGCCGGAGGTACGGTCGTTCATCGGGCTTCCTCCTGGATGGGCGGGGCCACGAACGCGGCCCTGTTCTCTACCTCTCCGCGACGGAGGCGGGGTTCCCTTCCGGATCGGACCTCTTCTCCGGGTCGTGCCTCCCGCACGGACCCGTCCGGTGTCCGGCGGAGCTGCTCGTCGGTGAGCCGTCGCAGGCGGGTACGGGCGCGGGACAGCCGAGACCGTACGGTGCCCACCGGGACGCCCAACGCCTCCGCGGTCTCGGCATAGTCCAGCCCGGACCAGACGCAGAGGGCCAGCACCTCGCGTTCCTGGCGGTGGAGTCGGCCCAGTACCTGCCGGACCGCGGCGAGCCGCCGTGTGTCATCGACGCGTCCGGCCGTGGCGTCCGCGATGTCCGCCACCGGTCCCGGGGCGGGTCGGCGGGCGAGGAAGGCCAGGCGCCGCCCGATACCGCGGTTGGCGTTGCGCGCCTTGTTCGTGGCGATCCCGAGCAGCCACGGCCGTAGCGAGTCGCCCTCCGGCTCGACGGTGTGACGGGTACGCCAGGCGGCCAGGAAGGTCTCGGACAAAGCCTCCTCGGCCGTCGACCAATCACCCGTCAGCCGGTAGGCATGGTTGTAGACCGACCGCGCGTACTCCTCGTAGAGAGCGGCGAACGCCTCGCGATCGCCCGCCCTGATTCGTGCGCGCATGCGCTCCCGATCTTCCTGTTCATCACATCTCACACCACCTACCTCTCCGGCCGGGCCGAGGAGTTCCCGTGACCCGCGCCACACCACGGGGCGGCGGGTACGCAGACCGCCGGTGAGCGAGCAATCACACGGAGAACGCGCCGAGTTGAAGTCACCCGGCCACACGACGTACCACTGCGACAACAGTGCAACCCGTTCGACAGCGCTACGGCGTCTGAGGCAACATCCACTCTCCGAAGCCGGCCCGCAAACACCGACGGGCACTCCGTCCGGCTCCCGATACTCGCTCCGAAGCCGGGGCTACCATCCCCGATATGGCGTTACTTGAGCGGGAGCACTGGCTTGACGCACTGCGACGCTGCCCAGCAGGGCGGGTGGTCCTGGTGTCCGGTGAGGCGGGTATCGGCAAGACCGCTCTCGTGAGGGCGTTCTGCGACGGCCTGACCCGGCCGGTCCTGTGGGGTTCGTGCGACGCGCTGCGCACGCCGCAGCCACTCGGTCCGCTCCACGACATCGCACGGCAGGTGACGGGTGAACTGGCCGCCGCGATGGCTGCCGAGAGCCCGCGTCACGCGATGTTCAGCGCGTTCCTGGACCAGTTGACCGCACGAGAGGCCGTCGCCGTGGTGGAGGACGCGCACTGGGCCGACGAAGCGACCCTCGACCTGCTCATGTTCGCCGCCCGCCGGATCTCCTCCACCCGTGGCCTGCTCGTCATCACCTTTCGGGATGACGAGGTCGGATCTGATCATTCGTTGCGCGCGCTGCTGGGAGCGCTCGCCACCGACAGGAGCGTGCTGCGCGTTCGGCTGTCACCGCTCTCGGCCGCGGCCGTCGCGACGCTGGTCGGGCCGGACGGTCCGGATGCCGCGGAACTGCACGCTCGGGCCGACGGCAACCCCTTCTTCGTGACCGAGGTCCTGGCCGATCCCGACCACAGGGTTCCCGAGACGGTACGCGACGCGGTGCTGGCCCGGGCGGCCGGTCTCGGCCCCGCAGAGCGCGACGCACTCAACTCGGTGGCCGTCTTCCCCGGTTATGCTCCCGCGCCTTTGGTCCAGGCGCCCAGGAGAGCCGTTGACGGCTGCGTGGACGCGGGAATGCTGATTCGCGACGGCACGCGGATCCTGTTCCGCCATGAACTGGCCAGGCTGGCCATCGAGGAGAGCATCGCGTCGGCGCGCAAGACCGAGCTGCACGAGCGTGCGCTGGCCGCTCTGACGCAGCGGGGCAGCGATCCGGCCAGGCTCGTCTATCACGCGGAGGAGGCAGGCGACGCGGCGGCCGTTCTCGTACACGCCGGTACGGCGGCGAGGCGGGCAGCTGCCGTGGGTGCCCACCGGCAGGCGGCCGATCACTACGCCCAGGCTCTGCGGTTCGCCGACGGGATCAGCCCGCGCGATCATGCGGAGCTGCTCGAACGCCACGGTGAGGCGTGTGCGCACGCGGGACGGGGTGCGGCGGCCGTGCTGTCCTCCCGTCTTGCGATCGAGCGCTGGCGAGCTGAGGGCGACCGGGAGCGCGAGGCCGCTCTGATGGCATATTGCTCCTACTACTTGTGGAACCAGGGCCAGAACGCTGAGGCGCATGCCATGGTGCGTCAAGCGCTCGCCCTTGCCGAGCGGCTGCCGGAGGGCCCCGGGCTGGTCGCCGCGTACACCTGGTCGGCGTACCTTCTGATGCTTGCCCGGGACGTCCCCGGGGCGGTGCGGACCGGCAACCGCGCCGCCGTGCTCGCCGAGCGGTTCGGTGAACAGACCCTGCTGGCCCGGGCGCTCAACGCGGTCGGCTCCGCCCTGTGGTCCACCGAGCCCGACCTGGCCGTGCGGACCATGCTCCGGAGTCTTCGGGCGGCCCGGGCGGCCTGTGACGACGGGGCCGTCGGAAGTGCGATGGTCAATCTCGGGTCCGCTGCAGGCGAGGTCCGGCGCTATGACCTCGCGGAACACTGGCTGAACGAGGCCATGCAGTGGTGCTCCGACCGCGACCTGGACGACGTACGAAGTTACGCCACGGCGTGGCTGGCCCGGTGTCTGTGGGAGCGAGGGCAGTGGTCCGCGGCAGAAGCGCTGGTGGAGCAGGTGGGAGCCACCGAGTGCACGCCGAGCCGGATCGTCGCGCTCACCGTCCTGGGGCGGCTGCGCACCCGGCGGGGAGATCCGGGTGCGGCGGAGATCCTCGACGAGGCCTGGTCGCTGGCCGAACGGACCGGTGACCTGCAGCGTCTGTGGCCGGTCGCGGCGGGGCGCGCCGAACTCGCGCGACTGAGCGGACAGCAGGCCGACAGTCACCTGTCCGAGACATACGAACTGGCGGTACGGCTCGGTATCGGCTGGGCGATCGGTGAACTCGGACAGTGGCTGGAACCGGAGCCGGGGGAAGTCCACCCGGCCGCCGCCGCGCCCTATCGGATGAACCCCGTCGAGGCCTCCCGGACCTGGGATGAACTCGGTTGCCCTTACGAGTCGGCCATGGCGCTCGCTGAGAGCCCGGATCACCTGCGTGAGGCCCTGCGCGGGTTCGAGGCGCTCGGTGCGCGACCCGCCGCGGATCTGGTGGCCCGGCGGATGCGCGACCTGGGATTCCGGACACCGCGGCGTTCCACTCTCGCCCATCCCGACGGGCTCACCGCACGCGAAGCCGATGTCCTCGGCCTGCTCAGGGACGGGCTGCGGAACTCCGAGATCGCCGATCGGCTCCGCATCGCGGAGAAGACGGCCGGGCATCATGTCTCCTCCATCCTGGCCAAGCTCGGCGTGCGTACCCGCCAAGAGGCCGCCAGACATGGGGAGATCGCCGAGCGAACATAGGGAACGGCGCCCGATGTCCGAAGCCCGCTCCCAGCCCGACAGTGGTGGTCGGAAAGGAGCGTGCAACATGCCGCGATATCTCGTGCGACGGACCTTCCCCGAGGGTCTGCACATCCCGATGAGCGACGAGGGCGCCAAGACCTGTACGAGCGTCATCGAGGGCAACGCCGCGTCGGCGGTCACCTGGGTGCTGTCGTACGTGAGCCGGGACAAGAGCGTGACCTACTGCGTGTACGACGGGCCGTCTCCGGAGGCGGTGCGTCAGGCCGCGCGGACCACAGGCCTGCCCGTCGACGGGATCACCGAGGTCACCGTCCTGGATCCGTACTTCTATCACTGACCCTCGCGGAGATGTCGTCACCGCACAGTCCCGGAACAGACGAAGAGGAGACTTCACCATGAACAGACCCACCGCCCGGAAGACGGCTACCAGGCTCACGGCGATGGCCGCAGCGTCCCTCTCGGTCCTGGCCTTCGCCTCCCCCGCGAGCGCGGGCGTCAGGACCGTCCAGCCCCGGTCCGTGACCTACTACCAGTTCAAGAACTACTACACCGGCAAGTGTCTGGACGTTGGAGGGCAGGCCAACGGCTCCGTGGTTCAGCAGTACACCTGCAACGGAACCGTCAACCAGCAGTGGTCGCTCAGATCGACTGGCGGTGGCTACTTCCAGCTGGTCGTCGCAAGCAGTGGCAGATGCATGGAGGTCGTGAACTCGGACCAGTCCAACAACGCGGTCGTCCAGATAGTCGACTGCAACGGCGGCTACAACCAGCAGTGGGCCACGCAGACGAGTACCCACGCCGGCTGGCCGCGGCTGGCCGCCCGGCACAGCGGCAAATGCCTGCAGCCCCTGAACGAGAACACCGGCGACCGTACCCAGCAAGTGCAGTTCGACTGTTACACCGCCTGGTCACAGGAGTGGAACCAGTCCTGACCCCGGCGCGCGGGAACGCCGCCCGCGCCACCCGCACCGTTTCCACCGGAGTCCGGGCAGGCCCCTTCGGCTGCACCGACATCGCAGACCTTTCACGCGACATCGGCCCCCGAGACACAGGTCTCGGGGGCCGACACAAGATCCCGCAACCGGATTCGCCACAGCGTCGCAAGCCGACGGGGGCTCTACTTGTTCTTTATCCTCCGTCCCCACTCTGACGCTCCCCCTTAATGGGGTGATCATGACGAGCTGATCCGACACACTGGTTCGATGCGGCACGATGATGAACAGCCCTTGTCCGGTGGCAACGTCAGTGATGGCGTCGTTCGCGTCGGGGACACCGTTCGCCGTCCGGCCGGACCATGGACTCCCGCTGTGCATGCCCTGCTCGCCCACCTGCACGAGGTGGGATTCGGCGCGGCGCCTCGTCCGCTCGGCATCGACGATCAGGGGCGTGAGGTCCTGACCTTCATCCCGGGAGATGTGGTCTGGCCCGACCGGTTCTCGCTGATGGAACCCGCTCGACAACTGGCTCGCGTGGCACGGCTGATCCGGGACTTCCACGACGCCGTGCAGGACTTCACGCCGCCCTCCGATGCGCGGTGGCAGACGCTGATCCCCGCTGAGGGCAGTGACATCATCGCCCATAACGACCTGGCCCCCTGGAACCTCGTGGTCGCAGACGAGTCGCGGTGGGCCTTCATCGACTGGGACGGTGCAGGTCCCGGCTCGCGCCTGTGGGATGTCGCATACGCCATTCACGGGTTCATCCCGCTGTCCGCGCATCCGGACTGGCAGAGCCCGGACGCGGCGGACCGGCTGCGAGTCTTCGCCGACGCCTACGGTCTGACTGAGTCCGAACGCCGTCGGTTGGTCCCTCTGCTGGGGCGCCGTACGCGTTCCATGCACGACTTCCTGCGCGACCAGGCAGCCCAAGGAGCCCAGCCCTGGGCAAGGCTGTGGGCCGAAGGCCACGGCGACGCCTGGCGAAACGACGCCGAATACATCGAGCAACGCGAAGACCAGTGGATGCGGGCCCTGCTCGCCAGCTGAGGCATCAGCGCCCGTGCCTGGCTCCTGGCATCGAACGACATCTCGAACTGGGTCACTCACCTGGGCATTGGGCGGCATTGCAGCGGCCTTCGCCTGATCATGTGCTCCGACCAAGGTGCACCGATCGAGACGAAGGCCGTGAGGGTGGGTCTGCTGCCTGACGCCGGTCCCGGGGAGTCGTTCGGGCGCGAGCGTCACGTTTCCCGGCGGACTTATTCGACTGCCTGACCGCGCGCGGGGACGAACCGTTCGACCTCATGGACCCGTTGTTGTGCGCGGACGGGCCGGTGACCTCGCCGGTGGACATGACGCTGGTGGCCGCACCGGCGCGGGCAAGGGGCCATGCCTCCCGGCGTCGCGGCACGGCTACTCCTCGCCCTTGAGGAGCTGCACGAGCGACCTTCTCGTCCACCGTGACCGGCCGGTCGACCCCCTGGCCGACGACCCGCTTCGCGCCGTCCGGCGTCCACTGCCTCGCGCCGGTGCGCGGGTTGAACGGCGTCTTCAATCGCTGCCCACCGCTCGTCCTCGTCGACCACCGAGGCCAGGATGCGGTGGACCGTGAACGACACCCCTCCTTGCGGCGCTCCTTCGGCCACCGGTTCGCGGTGTAACGCCAGTCCAGCACCGTCCGCCGCTCGACACGATGTCGTCCGCGAACATCTGCAACGACTCCGTCAAGGTGAACAGGTCGCCGTGCCGTTCGGCATGGACCCGCCCGCCGACCTCATCGGCTCGATCCCCAGCGCCATGTCACCCAGGGAGAACTACGCGCGGGCGATCTGCGCGATCAGCTCCTTCGCCTGGGTGCCGAGCTGTTCGTAACGCTGCCGGGTGACGTTCCCGATCCGGTCGGCCAGGTCGGTCATGATGACCACCGCCCTCGCCCGGGCCCGGCCCGGTCACCGTCCCCCGTGATGCGGGCGCGACACGGCGGGGCAGAGCGTGAACCGGGGGCGCTCGAAGCGACAGTCAGACACCCCTGACTCTCCTGCAAACAAAGGGTGTTCAAGATGTTCGCGAGGCGTTCGGCTACGGCGTTTTCGTAACACCGTTCCGCGACGCCCGCCGCTGACGGCAGGTCCCGCACCCGGCAACGGCCCGAGCAGTACACCGCCGCCCTCCACCGCTCCACCCCCACCGTCCACGACCTGCCCCGAACCGGGCACTCCGCCGGGTCTGCTGAAGCCTCCGCCGCCATCGTCTGCGGCATCGGATCAGATGATCCAGCCGTACACACCTCACGGCCGATCAAAAACACCTGCTCATCAACGATCGAGGCCAGCCTTCACCAAACGGGACGCAACGGTGGGATCGATCCTCCGGCCAAGGCTCGAATGACGGCCACCAGCTCAGCTCGTGGAACCTGGAGGCCGACCTCGTGGAGTTGCTTGGCCAGTTGCGCCTCCAGCTCGTGCAAAATCCTTCCGGCTACGGCCAGGTGCTTCAGCGCCTTCTCCGTCAGCACCACGAGCTTGCGCCGACCACCGGCGGGATGCGGCTGACGCTCGACGTACCCCCGCTTCTCCAGGTCGTCGATGATCTGGCCGGCGGCCTGCTTGGTGACCCCGAGTTGCTCGGCGAGCTCGCTGCTCGTGGCGCCAGACCCATGGAGCGCCTGGAAGACCAGGCCGTGCACGGGGCGGAGTTCGGCGTAGCCCGCGGCGTCGAGACGGCTCACGAACTCGGAGAGGACCAACTGGAAGGCCATCCCGAGCAGGTAGGTGAGCTCGGCGGGCGCGAGGGGGTCTTGGGTCTCCATCGGTTCATCTTGACACACACATATAAAGCAGCTTTACTCAAAGTAAGTAAAGACACTTTATATAGGGGGACCCATGTATGTGATCAGTGAGAGTGAGCAGCGGACAACCAACACACCCTCCGGCTCGATGTTCGCCCTGGCGGGCCCCAGCCAGGGCAGCGCCGAGGTCAGCACATGGCGAGTGAAGCTCGGCGTCGACGCGTCCACCCCCGTCCACATCATCGACCGCGAGCAGGTGTGGATGCCGCTGTCAGGAAAGTTCGAGGTCGAGGTGGACGGCAGGACCGAACAGGTCGAGGCCGGCCAGGCACTCGTCCTTTCCGCGGGTGCGGTGCGGCAACTCAAGGCCGTCGGTGGCCCCGCCGAGGCGCTGGTCGCCATGCCCGTCGGGGGCAACGCGATGATGCCGGGCAGTGACAACAAGATCCCGCTCCCCTGGGCGGAGTGACAATCCTCCGACGAACGCCCCGCGCGCGACCAGGACGCTCAAGCGATCAGCCTGTGCACATGTGCCGCGCGAGCATCGTGGACCAGCGTGCCGACGACATGTGACTCTGATCGATAGTTGACGGATGCGAGTGATGATGGGCGAGCCCACGATCATCGGCCGCGGCAGCGCACGCCGGAGATCCTGTCTCTGCCCTTGGAGGAGCCTTGGACTTGCTTTCGGTACTCGATGAGGCGGTGGCCGCCCTCAAGGCGCCCCTGGGGGAAGTCGACCGGCGCCAGGGCTGGACCGATGACCTCCGACGAGAAATCCAGGAAGAGATTTCGGTCAGTCGTTCAGTGCTGCGTCGCCACGGACCCGGCATGGTGCGGCACCTGCGTCCACGGCTGGACGAGTGGATGGAGAGTGAGGAACTGCGACCGGGACGGCTTCGACAGCTGGTGTCAGATGTGCAGCGGCGACTCCTGGATGCTCGCGACACTGCGTAGCGACACCTTTGACGAACTGTCACCCCAAGCGACATTCGCCGGTTACACGTCGACGTCAACCTCTGCGAACCTGTCCCCCTCGGCCCGTCCCCCGCTTGACGGGCGCATCGCGAGCCGGGGGGCGAGAGCTGGGATGACCCTTGTGTTCCTCAGCCGCTTCGGCAGCCGCGGGCGATCGTCAACGCCGTCGACGAGGACCGGACGCTCGTCGTGGACGTCCTGTTCGACCGCTTCCCACAGGTCCCCGACTGGGGGGGCGAACCGGGGCGGGCTCGTACACCTTCCACTTCATCTGGAGCACCGGCGGGCGTACGTCGCGCCGCGCCACCACCCCGACGGGGGCTCACCGTAGGAGAGTTGGAGGCGAGGCCCGGCATCGCCCCGCGTGGTGTCACTCCGCCCACGCCCTCATAGGCGGCGGACAACAATTCGGCCACCTTCGCCCTCTTCTCCGCATGTGACTGACTCGCCGCGTGGTCGCGCGGTACGGGGCGCACGCTCCGTACCGCCGAGAACGCCAAGGGCATGGCTGGGCCGGCTCCCCCCGGGAGACCGCTGAACCCGATCTCCTGAGCCGCTCGCGACCCGGCCCACGGGTTCCCCGTGCGCGGTCGCCGTCCGAGTGGACGGACGACTGACGGTCGGCCGATAACGGGCCGACCGAAACCAACTCCCCCTCCCTTGACGGGTGTACGTCATCCGCAAAGTCTGGTAGGAAACCTTCCTAACAGTTTGCTCGAACAACCGAGCACCTGACTGAGCGCACGACTGAACCCCTGGAGGGACCCCGTGCACACCCCCCACATACGCACGTCACGCCGCACGCTGCTCACCCTGATCGGAGCCTCGCTGGTGGCAGGCCCCCTCATCGTGAGCCAGTCCGCGACCGCCGTGGCCGTCGGCCTGGACGACCCGGCGAAGAAGGAGATCGCCATGAAGCTGGTGTCCAGCGCGGAGAACTCGTCGCTGGACTGGAAGGCGCAGTACAAGTACATCGAGGACATCGGCGACGGCCGCGGCTACACCGCCGGAATCATCGGCTTCTGTTCCGGCACCGGCGACATGCTCGACCTCGTGGAGCTCTACACCCGGCGCAAGCCGGGCAACGTCCTGGCCAAGTACCTGCCGGCCCTTCACGACGTCGACGGCAGCGACTCGCACCAGGGCCTGGACCCTGGCTACCCCGCCGACTGGCGCCGCGCGGCCCAGGACCCGGCGTTCCAACAGGCACAGAACGACGAGCGCGACCGCGTCTACTTCGACCCGTCGGTCAAGCAGGGCAAGGCCGACGGCATCGGCGTACTCGGACAGTTCGCGTACTACGACGCGATCGTCATGCACGGCAACGGCGACGACAGCACCAGCTTCGGCAACATTCGCAAGCGGGCGCTGGCCAAGGCCAAGCCGCCGGCGCAGGGCGGCGACGAGGTGACGTATCTGGACGCCTTCCTCGACGCCCGGGTCTGGGCGATGAAGCAGGAGGAGGCCCACTCGGACACCAGCCGGGTCGACACCGCGCAGCGGGTCTTCCTCCGCAAGGGGAACCTGAACCTGGATCCGCCGCTGGACTGGAAGGTGTACGGGGACAGTTTCCACATCGGCTGACACTGGGGCCCGGGCCCATCCCGGTTGAGCAGGATGGGCCCGGGGTGCCTCCGGCGGACGGTCGACAGCGACGCGGGTTCAAGTCCCGCGTCGCTGGGGGGCCTTGGCCGGCGATCCTTCGGTGGAACGAGCGAGTCGGCCCGATCAGAGTTCGCCGGGTGGGGCGAACCGGCACCCACCGGGTCGCAGCCGTCGGCGCGGATGAGCTGCTCGGTGATCTCGTGGGCGCCCTCGCTCCGGTTCAACCCTGTTCGGGTGTTGCGGCGTTTCCATGGCGACGCGGGCGTGCGGCCGGCCGGGTGCCGGCCGGGTGCCGGCCGACCGCACGTCAGGGGTTCGCGACCGTCAGGACTCGGGTGACGGTCGGAAGCGGATCACGCCGGTACCAGCTGCCATTGCTGGTTGGCACCGCCCCCCGACGTGTACTGGACGACCTTGGCTCCGTCGCCGGTGTCCCAGCCGTTCACATCCGCCACCAGCCCGCTGTCGTGGCTGACGATGGTGAAGTACCCGTCGCCGGTGGGTCGCAGGTACCACTGCTGGTTGGTGCCGCCGCTGGGTGTCCACTGCTGAAGCTGGAGCCCGACGGTCGAGGAGTAGCCGTCGACATCGAGCGCCTTGCCGCTGCTGACGTACTTGAGCGTGTACGCGCCCCCGGGTGCGGTGCCGATGGTCCAGGCGCCGCCGCCCGTGTTCTGGACGATCAACGCGCCGTCCGCGGTCGACCCGCCCGCCACGGCGAGCGGCTTGCCGCTGTTGCGGTTGACGATGCGGTAGTTCGTGCCCGCCGTGGGATGGTTGGCGACCTCGAAGCGGTCGACGACGCCCCAGTCGTGCGTCGCGGCGGCCCGCTGGGTGCCGGTGACACGCACACGGATCGTGTGCGTGCCGGAGGTGAGCCGGGGACTGGTCCACACCGGGACGTCGCCGGTGCGCGCCGTCGAGTACAGGTCGACCACCGACTCGGTCCCGCCGTCGACGGAAACGCCCACCATGCCGTGGCTCGGGGCGGTCACGGCGTGCAGTGTGACACCGGTGCCGACGAAGCTCAGCGTCGACGTGTCGCCCGTGACGTCACTGTAGGAGTTCGTGCCGGCGTACGGGCCGCCGGTCTCGCCGCTCTGGTGGCCCCAGGTGCCGGTGTAGTTCACCGCGGTGGCGGCGTCGTCCACGTTGGTCGCCGGGTTGCCCAGGTTGAGGTACTCGACCGAGTCGGTGAACGTGGTGTTGCCCGACTTGGTGGTCGACAGCACCAGGTACACGCGGGACCCGGTGGCCGGCGCGGTGAACGAGATCGGCTGGGTGACCCGGGAGCCGAGCGGGACGGTGAGGGGTTCGCTTCCGGACGCGATGACCGCGCCCGTGGGGCTGTCGAGTCGTGCCGTCCAGTTCAGGCCGACGGAGGTACCGCTGAAGTCGTCGTTGAAGACGGTGATGTTCCGGGTGATGTTGCTGTTGAAGGCGTACGTGTCCACCGCCTCCGGGAGCGGGAAGTTGCCGTTCGCGTCCGACTTGCCGGAGGCCGACCAGTAGGGCAGGTCGATCGCGGCGATCGGGTTGAACGCGGCCTGGATCCGCTGGATCTGCGGGTTGCTCCACGGGTCTGACAGATTGTCCGCGCCGTAGACGGGGTGGCCGCCCTCTTCGAGGACGAAGTCGGTGGTCCGCACGCCGGGCACGAAGCCGGCCCAGCCGGACAACAGGGTGTAGGGGCGCAGATCGCTGGCGTCCTTGGCTCGCTTGGCGATCGTCGCGGTGGCGAACCACTCGAAGCCCTGCTTGGTGTTGGACTTGTTCCAGACGTACTCGCCCTCACCGTCGGGTCGGCCGGCCAGGGGGGTGAGCGCCTCACCGTACGCGCCGATGCCGTCGACGTAGTGGGAGAAGACGGCGAAGTTGCCGTTCAGCATGTTGGGCCACGGGTTGGTGTTCCAGGCGGTGTCGGCGCTGATCGGCCGGGTGCCGTCGTTGCCGTTCATCGCCGCGTACAGGTCCTTCTCGAACGACTCGGAGTCGAAGGTGCTGAGGTCCGCCTCGTTGCTCTGGCTCCAGCGGATGATCGCGGGATGGTTGCGGTCACGCAGGGTCAGCGCCTTGGCGTGGTTGACCATGTTGTCGTGCCCGGCGACGAAGTCCTGGCAGCTGCAGGTGCCGCGGATTGCCGTCTCGTCGATGACCATCAGGCCCATCTCGTCAGCCACGTCGAGCATGTACGGGCTGGCCGGCTCCTGGTGGATGCGGACCACGTTGTAGTTGAGCCGCTGATAGTTGTCGACCGCCTGCGGCCAGCCCCCATTGCCCGCGGACGGCGGGAGGAAGCCGGGCAGCGTGTCATAGGCGTCGCCCTTGCCGCCGTTGTCGATCCGGTCGTAGTTCGCGCCCTGGAGGCTGTCACCGCGGAAGTTCACCCGCACGCCGTTGAGCTTGTAGAACTCGCCGCTCTGGGTGGTTTCCCGGAAACCGAACCGGTACTTGGCGTCGCTGGTGCGGCCGTCGTCGGTGGACGCGTGCACCGACAGCTGGTGCAGCTGGGCGCGGTATCCGGCACGGTAGGGCACGTTCGGCCACCAGTACGAGGTGGAGCCGAGGTTCCACGCCACCGGGCCGACCGTCACCTTGGCGGTCGAGTGGGCGGCCACGGTGACCGTCTTGCTGGGCAGCGACGGGTAGTTGAACGATCCGCCGTTGTCCGAGGCGAGCGAGCCCGTCAGCGTCACCGACCGCGAGCTGCCGGAGGAGTTCGTCACGGACACGTCGTAGGTGAGGGTCTGGTTGGTCACGGAGGTGCGCACGAACGCGTCGCTGACGTACACCGCCGGATACACGCGCATGAAGGCCGAGCGGTAGATGCCCTGGGGGATCGCCTCGGACCAGTTGGCCGCGTCCGGAACCACGGTCTGGTTACCGTTCATCAGGGCGTAGCGGCCCTTGACGTTCACGCTGATGGTGTGGGTGGTGCCGGGTGCGGCGAAGGGGGATATGTCGAAGTTCGACTGTGCGAAGGAGGTGGTCTGGGTGGCGACCACCTGCCCGTCCACCGACAGCGTCGCCTGGTGGTTCACCGCGCCGAACTCGATCCACACCGACTGCGGCTGCCCCGTGTCCGGCACCGTCACGGTTCGCGAGTACGTCGCCTCGTTCACGTCGGTGAAGCCCTGCTTGTACCAGCCGCCGCCGGGCACGGTGATCGACGTCGCCGCGCGGCCCTTCGGTGTGAAGCCCCATGTACCGGCCAGGTCGACCGACTTGATCGCGGCGTTGCCGGCGGTGAACCCGTTCACGTCCGAGACCGTCGTGGCGGACGCCGACTGCGGCACCGCCAGGATCGCGGCGAGCAGCGCCGCGACGGTGACAAACAGCTGTGCGAAACGTCGCCGGTGTGGCGGCGGCCTGTGCTGGTACATGACTACCTCTCGGTGTTGGGTACGGAAGAATGTGAGCGCGCGGATCCGCCGCCCGGATGATCTCCGGGCGGTCCGTGCTGGAGGAGACGCTGCCCACGGGTGGGACACCGGCCTGTACGAAGCCGGAACGAAGGCGATGGCGCGGGTCTGGCAGCGGATGCGCACCGGCGCTGACAGCGAAGGCGCAAGGGGCTGCGAGTGGTCAGCTCAGCCTGGTCATGTTCCACTGCTGCGGGGAGCCGCCGTTGGCGGACCACTGGATGACCGTGCTTCCCTCCGTGTCGATGTTGGCGTTGTCCAGCACCTTTCCGCTGTGCCGATTGGTGAGCCGGTACGCGCCACCGCCCAGTGCGGTGACGGCCCACTGCTGCTGGGCGCTGCCGTTGTCGGTCCGCTGCA
The DNA here is from genome assembly GCF_036898825.1 of Streptomyces sp. B21-083. Taxonomy (GTDB): domain Bacteria; phylum Actinomycetota; class Actinomycetes; order Streptomycetales; family Streptomycetaceae; genus Streptomyces. Next base: position 386,895 of record NZ_JARUND010000001.1, read on the forward strand.
CCATCGCCGCGCCGTCGCCGGTGTTGCCGTTGTCGTCGAGGACCTTGCCGCTGCGGACGCAGACCAGCTTGTGGTAGCCGTGGTCCAGAGCGGTGACCGTCCACTGTTGCTGGGGGCCGCCGTTCTGCGTCCACTGGATCACCGAGTTGCCCTCGGCGGTGGTGTTCCAGTTGGCGAGGGCCTTGCCGCTGCGGGAGCTGACCAGCCGGTAGACGCCGTCCGCGAGGACGGCCGGCATGCCGCTGAGCTCCACACAGACCACTGAGTCGCTGGCGTCGGGCGCGGTGGCCGGCACGCTGACGTTGATCTGACCGCCGCTGACCGTGTAAGGGAGCAATCCCGAGGGGTTGTTCAGCAGGTAGACACGGTTGACGGTGTTGTGGACCGCCGGGATCTGCAGGGTGCCGCTCGTGGGCCAGGTGAAGACGTGGGCGAACAGCTTGCCGTTCTTCTTGGTGATCCTGCCCCAGGAGGGCTCGGTGGTGAAGGGACTGCCGCTGGTGCCGTGGATGCTGTCGCCGTAGGTGGCCATCCAGGTGGCGATCCCGCCCAGCGCCGTCGTGGTCCCGGCCGACACGCTGCCGTCGCCCTTCGGGCCGATGTTCAGCAGGTAGTTGCCGTCCCGGGAGACGACCGTGACCATCTCCTGGACTAGGTCCTTCACGGACCGGTAGTTGTTCTCGGCCCAGTCCGTGTAACCCCACTGACCGTTCAAGGTGGCGCAGGTCTCCCAGAGCCGGTCCAGCGGCGCGGCGGGAACGGTCTGCTCCGGGCAGGCGAAGTCGCCGAGACCCTGGTCCCGCTTGACGCGTTCGTTGACGACGAGGTTGGGCTTGCGGGCCATCAGCCAGCCGTACAGGTCCTCACCGTCGGCCTTGGTCCACCAGGCGCTGAGTGTGGGGGTGGACGGGTTGGGGCACCAGTCGCCGTCGAACCACAGGACGGCCGGGTCGTAACGGTCCAGCAGTTCCTGCAACTGGCCCTTCATGTCGTTGATGTAGGCGGTGCGGGCGGCCTGCGACGACATGTCGGAGAACAGCGTGCCGTTGTTGATGGTCTGCGAGGGGTGGTTCCAGTCCAGGATCGAGTAGTAGAGCCCGAACTTGATGCCTCGGTTCTCGCATTCGGTCTTCAACTGGGCCAGCAGGTCGGGCTGGAAGCCTTTGTAGTCGTGCAGGTTGTAGAGCTTGTTACCGGTGGTGTCGGTGAAACCCGGGACGTTGGAGTCCCACATCGCGTAGCCCTCATGGTGCTTGGCGGTGATCACGAGGTACTTCATGCCGGCGTTCTTGGCCAGCTCGGCGATGGTGGCGGCGTTGAAGGCGGTCGGCTTGAACGGGGTGGTCACCTGGGTCTGGTAGTTGGCCTTGCTCCAGTTCTCGGCGCTGAACGCCCACTCGCCGTGTCCGAGGTAGGAGTAGGAACCGAAGTGGATGAACATCCCGAACCGAGCCTGGTACCACCAGTCCAGCTTCGAGGAGACGGTGTAGGCCTCGGCCCCCTCGGGCCACACGACCTGCGGCAGACCGAACGCCGCGGTACCTCCGGCGAGGGCTGCGGCCTTGATGAGGGACCGCCTGCTGAGGGGGGCAGAGGACATGGTGCGGCTCCTGGAAGGTTAAGGACACATGGGGGGGTCGACCTGGTTGCCCGCGGGACAGCACTGATGTGGGGGAACGCCGGCTCACATCCGCTCGGGGCCAGAGCAACCCCGCACGGACGTAGGATGTATTAACCGGCAAAGTCGCACACTGTGTCTAGAGCATGCACACAGAAATGAGGAAACTCCCGCTCAACGCAGCGCACTCGGATTCGGCGGCAACCAAAACATAGGATGCTTGCAGCCCACTCGAAGACGCGAGCACCGCGTCGCAGCACAGCCCGGCCCAGCCGTGCACTTCCGGGGCCGCGACCTGGCCCCACCGGAAAGCACAGGATCCGTTGCGCGCTCCCCAAGAAGGGCGAACGAGCTGCGGGAGGCGGGCAGTCGGGGACACCCGCAGGGTGACATGTGATCCATGCCACACGGCCAGGGTGCATAGCCGGGCGCGGCCCAGTGCCTTAGTGAAGGGTGTAGGGGGTCCGCGGTCGCGCGGCGGCGTATGTGGTCGATGAACGTGTCCGCCGCTCCGCGCCACGAAGACGCGGTCGGGGCCGGCGAGTCCGGCAGGGGGCAAGGGGCGACACCGATGGGGCAGTTGCGGGCCGATGAGTTCGACCGCTTCGTCGCGGCTCGGTGGTCGGTGTTGCTCCATCTTGCGCGGCTGCTGACGGCCGGGGACCGGCACCGGGCCGAAGATCTGCTGCAAGAGGCGCTGGTCAAGCTCTGGTTCGCCTGGCCGAAGGTGTCCGAGCAGGCGCCCGAGGCCTACGTGCGCAAGGTCCTGGCCCGTGCCGCGGCCCGCTCGGCGCGGCGACGCTGGTGGGGCGAGCGCCCCGTGGACCAGCTCCCTGATCCGCCCGAGGTGTCCGACGCGACCGCCGCCGTGGACGAACGGACCCGGTTGGAGGCCATGTTGGCGTTGCTGCCGGCGCGGCAGCGCACCGCGGTCGTGCTGCGTTACTACCAGGATCTGCCCGAGCGGCAGGTCGCTGAGGTGCTCGGGTGTCCGGTGGGCACCGCCCGTTCGCTGACGACACGCGGTGTCGCGCGGTTGCGGCGGCTCATGTCCGATGCGGTCGAACCGGTGGAATGAAGAGGGAGCCATGGATCACTTCGAGCAGGACCTGGCGCGGATGCTGCGTGACAGCCGGCAGGACACGCCGTACGAGGACCGGCACCGACACCGTCTACGAGTTGCCGTGCGCGCCCGGCAGCGGTCCCGGACGGCATGGATGGCCACCGGTTCCGCGCTGGCGATCGCCGGGTTCGGAGTCGGGCTGATGGCCCTGTCGGACACCGTCGCCCACGGCGATACCACGCCCCGGCCCCGCCCCGTCACCTCCGCCGAGTCGGTCCCGGGGCCGCCGGTGGTCCGCCCCGCGTCGACCGCCGAGGAGGGTTCGAATCCGGCCTCCACGCCGGCCACCCGGCCGCGGCCGATGCCGTACCGCCTCATCACGAGCGGAAAACCCACCACGTGATCCAGAAGAACGCGCCCGCGCCCGTCCCCGTGACGGGGAACGCGGCGGATCGCCCGCCGATCTCCTGGGAGCGGCGGCTGCAGGGTTTCGGGTACGCCGGGCACGCGCACGCGTCTGTGCACGACCGTCTCGTCGCGCCCTTTCCCGCACCACGACCACGGCCACCACGGCTCCGCGATCCGTGCGGGCTGTCCTGGGCGGCTGCGCCGCGCTGGTCGGGGTGGGGCTGGCCGCTGCTGGTGACGTTGTGCGCCGGGCTGCCACGCTTCTGGCGTCTGGGCAGCCCACGGGCGGTGGTGTTCGACGAGACGTACTACGCCAAGGACGGCTGGTCCTTGCTGCGGCTCGGTTACGAGGGCACCTGGCCGGACCGCAAGATCGCCGACCCGCAGATCCTGGCCGATCCGCAGGTGATCCCGCTCTCCGACACCGGCTCCTTCGTCGCGCACCCGCCCACGGGCAAGTGGGTGATAGCCGTCGGCGAGTGGGCGTTCGGCCTCACCCCGTTCGGCTGGCGCTTCATGACGGCGGTACTCGGCACCCTGTCGGTGCTGATGCTGTGCCGGGTAGGGCGCCGTCTGCTCCGTTCGACACTGCTGGGCTGCCTCGCCGGGGCACTGATGGCGGTGGACGGCCTGCACTACGTGATGAGCCGCACCGCTCTGCTCGACCTCGTCGTCATGTTCTTCGTACTGGCGGCGTTCGCGAGCCTGCTCGTCGACCGCGACCACGCGCGCGCCCGGCTCGCGGCGGCACTGCCGGTCGACGAGGACGGCAGGGTACGACCCGACGCGCACACCGGCGATCACGCCGGAACGGGAGTGCGGCCCTGGCGAGCGGCAGCGGGCCTCTTTCTGGGGCTGGCGGCATCGACCAAGTGGAACGGTCTGTACTTCCTCGTCTTCTTCGTGGTCCTCACCCTGCTGTGGGATGTCGGCTCGCGCCGCGTGGCGGGAGCGCACCACCCCTACCGCGCGGTACTGCGCAAGGACCTCGGCAGGTCGGTGCTGACCGTCGTTCCGGTCGCCGTGATGACGTATCTGGCGACATGGACCGGCTGGTTCCTGTCCGACGACGGCTACGGACGCCACTGGGCCGACGACCGCGGCGGCGCCTGGTCGTGGATTCCGGCGCCGTTGCGCAGCCTGTGGCACTACGAGTCAGGGGTGTACCGGTTCAACATCGGTCTGCACATTCCGCACAAGTACGAGTCGAACCCCTGGAGTTGGCCGATCCAGGGCCGGCCCGTGCTGTTCCACTACCAGTCACCGAAACCCGGCACCGACGGCTGCCCCACGACGAGCGACTGCTCACAGGCGGTCCTCGCCCTGGGCACACCGCTGCTGTGGTGGGCGGCATGCTGCGCGCTCGTGTATCTGCTCTACCGGTGGGCGCTGCGCCGCGACTGGCGTGCCGGCGCCATCCTGTGCGCCGTGGGTGCCGGCTATCTGCCGTGGTTCCTGTACCAGGACCGCACGATCTTCTCGTTCTACGCGATCGTCTTCGTGCCGTACCTGTGCCTGGCCGTCACCATGATGCTGGGAGCTCTGCTGGGGCCGCCGGGCGCGGCTGACGGGCGCCGGGTGCGAGGCGCGGTGGCCGCGGGTGTGCTCGTCCTGCTCATCGCCTGGAACTTCATCTACTTCTTCCCGATCTACTCCGGGCAGACGATCCCGTACGCCGACTGGCACGCCAGGATGTGGCTCGACACCTGGATCTGAGCCCTGCCGCACGGCGCCACGGTGTACCGGGGCGCTCACGAGCCGGCTTCGACCCGATGCGGGTCACGAGGCGGGACAGCGCCGATCTGGACGGTACGGACAGCTTGAGGTAGATCGAGGACAGGCGCGTCTCCACGGTGCGTCGGCTGAGGTGGAGTCGGTCCACGAGCGGCGGGCGCCCCCGTCGGCGGTGATCCGGTGCCAACGCCCGCTCGCGTTCCGCATGACATCCCCATCGGCCGGCGCACCCGAAAAACCCCCTGCCGTCAGCGTGCCGGACGCACGCCTCCGAGCCATCCGTGAAACCACGTATCTCGGCCTTGGTTCGGTGGCCGAACGCTGAGGCCCGTGGTATGCCCGTTCGCGTGGACACGTCCGACGGTCACGTCCACTTCCAACCCCTCCGGCGGGCCGGGACTCTCGACGAGGGCCTCGCACGAACCGGCCGGTGACATCGCCCGGAGGGGCGGTCAACCGGGGGCAGCATGTGACGTTCCATCAACTCGCCTGTGGACGCGGGATGTTCACGGGCCAGGAGCAGGCCGCTGGCGTACGCGGCCGGCACTCGTCATTGGGCTGGACGTTCTCCGCCGGGAGGGGGCACGCAGGAGACCTTGGCTGTCAACCTCGTGGGGCACCGACCCGGGCTGGTGGCGAAGGGCGGCGGCAGACACCACCCGGGACAGGGCCGGGCGCCGACGGCACCCAGCCCGTCCCCCGTCAGTGGCGGCGCGCCCTCCGGCAGCTCTGGACACTTGCCGTGTCCAGTAGCCGCAGGCACACCACTGGTGATGATCAGGCGGGGGAGACGACGCCGCTCTCCTCGATGACGAGCTTCTTCGAGGTGGAGCCGGAGCGGTTGCCGAGCGCCTCGATCGTCTTGACGATGTCCGCGCCCTCGACGACCTCACCGAAGACGACGTGCTTGCCGTCGAGCCACGGGGTCACAACGGTGGTGATGAAGAACTGCGAGCCGTTGGAGTTCGGACCAGCGTTGGCCATGCTCAGCAGGAACGGCCGGTCGTGCTTGAGCTGGAAGTTCTCGTCGGCGAACTTCTCACCGTAGATGCTCTTGCCGCCCGTGCCGTTGCCGTTGGTGAAGTCACCGCCCTGCAGCATGAACTCGGGGATGACACGGTGGAAGGGGGCACCCTTGTAGCCGAAACCGTTCTGGCCGGTGGCCAGCTCGCGGAAGTTGCGGGCGGTCTTCGGCACGACATCGTCGAACAGCCGGAAGACGATGCGCCCGAGGTCCTCACCGTTCGCGGAAACCTGGAAGTAGACGTTCTCACTCATGGCAGCGATTCTCCACCATGAGCACAGACCTGCGGGACCCGACCCCGCCTCCGTCACTCCCTGTCACTCTTTCGTCGCCCGCCGCACCGGCCCGCCCGCCCGTGCGGCGCCTCCCGGTCGGCGGTCGCCGCGCCGTGCGGACACACCCCTGCCCGCGGTCGCCGGATCCCTTGAGCGGCCCGGCCACTGTCGTCAGGATGGCGGCTGTGTCCGGGGGCCGACCAGTCCCTCGTACAGGGCCCGCCGCTCCGTCGACCCTTCCTCGGTCCCCGCCAGCAAGGCGTCCCACTGCGTCTTGATCTCGTCCAGGAACGTGCGCCAGTCGCCGCTGGGATGGGCCCTGCCCATCTCCCCCAGCTCGACCATGCGTTCGTTCTTGCCCAGGCCGCCCGAGCCGACCTTGTCACCCTTGTGGCCGTGCATGACCGACTCCGGGTTGGCGGTGGCCTCGGTGGAGCGGAAGTCGTGCTCGTAGCCCACCGGACTGGTGGCATGCGGCGCCAGGGTCTCGATGCCGATCTGCAGCGAGCCGTCCTTTTTCGTGGTCGGCCGGTGGTGGATCAGCAGCATGTGGCCGTACGACCCGTTCGGCAGCACCACATCGCCGTTCCAGTCCTTGGAGCCGAGACCGCCGCCGGAGATGTCCTGCCCCCACAGGTCCGGACGGTCCGCACCCATGGACACCACGTTGGTGGCCGACGCCAAGAGGCCCCCCTTCTCCTTGAACGTGCCGGGCCTGCCCTCCTTGTTGTCTCCGATGGAGGTCCGGTGCGTGGCGAAGCCGCGGTCGACGACGTCCCCCGCACGGGTGTCCGAACGGTCGTTCTGGGTCACGCCCAGGAACTCCGGCAGCGAGTAGGCCGGAGCGTCGGCGGAACTCAGAGCGGGGATACGGATGTTGACCCGGCCGCCGTGGGCGAGGGCGCGGATGACGTCCTTCTCGTAGTCGGCCACGTGCGCCCCGGCCTCCGGGTCGTACAGCTTCAGCCCGTGCTGCAGGATGAGCAGCACCTTGGTGAGCATCTCTCGGGCCCGCGCGTCCTTCGCCTCGTGGGTCGGCGTCGTGCTCTTGCCTTTGCCCTTGCCCTTGGCTGTCGTGGGACTCGTCTCGGGGACCCCGGCCGGGTGCCGGCGATCGTGTGCGATCCCGGCCGGGTACAGGGTGTCGATGGCCGTCTCCCGGATCTGGTGGTCGCGCTCCCGCTCCAGGTCCTGCTTCTCCTGCGGCCCGATACCGGACGCCTTGCTGAGCATGAACCGGCCGAGCGTGTAGTCCGGCGAGATGGGCGTGTCCTGACCCGCCTCACGCACGGCCGGGTGGTTGGCGCGGACGGCCAGTGTGGCCGTGAGGACGCGCTTGCCCGCGGGAAGCGTCAGCCAGTCCTTGAACCCGCTCTCACTGTATTTCTCGGCCTGCTCGTAGGTGCCGATGCCCACCTTCTGGAGCCACTCCGCGTTCACCTCGGAGAGGTGTTTGATGTCGTCCAGATCCTGGTCGTTGAACGCCTCGCCGCGCATCACCCGCCGGTCGAGGGTCTTCCTGAGCCGGGCCGGTCCTTCGACCATCCACTGTTCGGGCCACCAGGTGCCCGGCGCGAAGACGTTCTTCTTCGTCTTCTTCTGGACCGTGTGCAGTTCGATCGACTGGCTCAGGCGGGCGATGGCTTCCGCCCCCTTGGCCTGCTTCCCTGCCCCTTCGGCCGCCGAACTCCGCTCGGCCTGCTCGGGCTCGGCGGAATCCTCGGTCGCGGCGTTCTGGCGCATCCGCTGGACGGACGCCGGGCCGGCGTGGGGATGCGCGTGGGGATGCGCGTGGCCGTGCTCCTCATGGTCGGACAGGTGCCCCTGCTCGGCCGGCAGGCGCTGGACGGGTGCGGGGGCGCCCATCACCTGGTCGGCCACCGCGACCGCCCGGCGTTCGCCCTCGTCACCCTCGCTCGAGATGCTCAGGCCCGCGCCGTTGTCGGTGCCCGGCACAGGTCCCGCCGCCTGGTCGAGGGTGTGCGCCAGCTCGTGCGCCCAGTCCTTCTTCGACATCCCTCCACCATCGACGATGTGCACGCCGCTGGTGAACGCCCTGGCCTCGACCGAGGCGGCCGCACGCTGCGCCGCCGGCCCGTCATGCACCCGCACCCCGCTGAAGTCAGCGCCCCCGAACCGCTCCTCCATCTCGCCGAGCAGCGCGGTGTCGAGAGGCCGCGACGACGACCGCAGACCCTCGTCCACCGCGGCCCGCTGCACCTGAGGCAGACCGGTGGTCTCCGTCTCCCGGCCGGCCCCGCCGGCAGCCACGCGCTGCAGATGCCGTACCCACGCACTGCTCATCGCCGTCGGCGCCTTCGTCCGGCGCGTCGCGTCCGATGCCCGCCCCACGGCCTCGCGGTGCTCCCGATCAACGGAGTGCACAGATGATCCTCCTCGGTAACTGGGGTGCCCTGTCTACCGGTTGTAGACGAAACCCTCCCCACCGGGGAAGGACCTAAGGGGCAGCATCCGATGGCCGCGGGGCCCGGAAGCAGGCAGTCGCCCCTCTGCGTCCCGGGCCCTGGAGCCGCTCCTCGTGCAGGTAGTGGCCGGCGCCGAGCCAGTGCTCCATCCTGGACTGAGGTTGGTGGGGAGGCCACGCTCGCAGGCGACGGCCCCCTCCGAGGTCCAGACGGTCAGCGACGGCTGGACGCGGCGGCGCAGGTACGCCTCGCTCCGGGGGCGGATGCCGACCGCGTCCGGGTCGGTGCACATGCGCGCGTACGACTGGGCGACGACATGGTCCGGGGTGCCGAGCACGGTGCGGACATGGGCGGGGTGGCCGGGGAGAACGCGCCGGCCACGAACTCGGCGGCTGCCCGGGCGCCGCGTGCCCGGTAGCCGGCCAGGCGCGCGGGGATCCCGTCCACTTCGGCGCTATGGGAACCGTGGGCGGGGTCGAGGGCGATGACCGACCGGACGAGCTCCGGGTGCCGTACGGCGAGCAGGTTGACCACCTGCCCACCCATCGAGTGGCCGACGGCGACCACCGGTCCGGTGCCGAGGGTCTCGATCAGTGCGGCCAGGTCGTCCGCCATGTTCACCAGCGTGTTGCCCAGGTCCGGTACCCCGGAGCGGCCGTGGCCGCGCAGGTCCGGGACGACCACGCGGAATCGCTCGGCCAGCTCCTCGCTATGCGGCGACCACTCCCGGCAGGCGCCCACGGGGCCGGTGTCCGTGCAGAACAGGCGGATGCGGCCGGTGTCGATCACGCGGGACAATCCTCGTCAGGTCACGTACGCGAAGTCCGCGTGGCATCTGCTGCTGGGTCCCGGTGTCAGCCCGGCGCGTCCATCAAGGCGGTGACATAGGCATCCAGCCGCTCCTCCACGGCTCGCGTCGTCAGCTCCGCCCTACCGGCCTCCCGCCATGGCTGGGACACCGACCGCACTTCTTCCGAGGCGGCCAGCGCGTCCCGCACCCGCCAGTACAGCCGCTCGCTCGCGGTCGCGGCCAATACCCCGCCGGCCTCCTCGTACGCCTCGGCGAACCGCATACCCCACGCCGGGCCGTGCAGAAGCGCGAGATTGACGGAGCAGTGCGCCACATCGAGATCCGCCGGCCCCCAGGAGGCCGCTGCCCAGTCGACGACGCCGGTGGTCCGGGCATCTTCCGGGTGTGAAGGCGGTACGTCGAACAGCACGTTGCCGGGCTGGAAGTCCCGGTGCAGGAAGCGCCCTTCACAGGGCGGCGCGGGCTTGCGGATCACGTCGATCGCCGCGGTCCATACGGCCGCGTCGGCGCCCTTCGGGACGACGACGGTGTCGGCGGTCGTCAACGTCACATATTCTCGGGGCCGCTCGACGGGTCGTAGCGCGTGAATCGCCACGAGTTGGCGGGCCAGCAGGCGAACACGCGTCTCCACTCCCTGATCGTCGAGGACCGTCCGGCCCGCCAGATGTGTCATCAGGAGCGACGGAAACTCGCACTGCGTGGCGGTCGGATCAACCGCGACCAGTGAAGGAGCCGGCACGCCGGTCCCCGTGAGCAGGGTCAGGGCGCCGGCCTCCCCATCCAGCCCGCCCTCGGCGTGCTCCACGTAGAACGGGTCGACGTAGGTCCGCAGCACCAGGTCACGGGTGCCTCCGTCCCGCATCCCGATGGTCAGCCGCCGCATCTCGGCGGTGCTGCCGCCGTGCAGTGCCGCGGCCTTGACGATCCGCTCGCCGGCCTCCAGGTGCCGGCTCACCCAAGCCAGTGTCAACGGCCGGACAGCCGCCGCCTCATCGTGGTTCATCACCGTGTCACCTCATCATCCGGACGTCGGCACACGCGAAGGTTTTTACGGGTGGCGACGGGCGTGCGGCTGAGGTCAGCAAGCCGAGGATCTCAACACGGTGACTTGACAGGGAATCGCCGGGATGCGGGAAGCCGCCGGGCGGAAGGTGGGCGGCGCCGGGGTATGTGATGGCGTAGTCCCACAGGACCCGGTCCGTTTCCATCGCCGGACCGCGCGAAGTCGGTGTGGTCCCTAGTGTGGGAAGCGGCGGGGTGGGCGCGTCACTCTGGACTCGCGGAACTCGGCTATCCGCGAGTGGACTTGGCGCATCAGGTGGGTGTCCTCGATCCGATCCAGGTAGAGGCAGCGGGCGGCCAGGCCCGGGAGGTCGAAGGCGAAGTACAGGGACATCAGCGGGTTCACGAACAACTCGCTCCCCCGGGTGCGATCAGTGAACCGGACGTCACCGAAGGAGCCGCGCACGGCCGCCGCGATCGATCCGTTCACGATGCTGGGGTGCTCCGGGGTGTGGTGCTGAGCGTGTGTCACCGCGTCGAGGTAGAGCGCGCCCTCACGGGTGGCGCGCGGCATCGAGAACGCGCCGAGGTACGCGCCGTCGCGCTCCAGCGCGGCGATGTTCTCCAGTACGTGCACGTGGTTGACGCCGTGGTACGCGTCCACGCCGAAGCCCACTGACACGACGAGCCGGGTCGGTATGGAGTCCAGCGCGGCCAGCGCCGCCACGCTGGTGAGGTCCTCCTCGGGAGTGCCGAGCCCGGATTCGTCACCGCGCATCAAAATGTCCGTTCCGCCGTCGACCAGCACCACAGCGTCGATGTCGTGCAGCTCGATCAGTGCTTGGTAGGCAGCGCGCAGCGGGCGTACCCCGGTCTGGGGGAAGGCATACACGGTGGACGGGTAGCCGTTTAGGCGCAGCCACTGCGCGAGGGTCCGCTCCGGGAAGTAGTTCTGGTGCAGGGCGGAGTCGGGAGTGACGGCGGCCAGGTCGGGGGCGGCCCAGTCGTCGAGGGGGAGCCCGGCGAGTGCGCTGAAGGACAGGTTGGCGAGATGGACCTCCTTGCCCTGATGCAGGAGGGAGAGGGCCAACGGCAGGCCGGAGTAGATGTCGAAGCCGCCACCCGCGCCCGCGACGAGGATCCGTTCGGAATCGGCGAGGCGGCTGAAGAAGGGGTTGGCGTGGAGAGACGTCATGACGGTCATTGTCCGGGGGCCGGCGTCTTGATGAACCAGATCGGGCCGCCCGTGGTCTGCGTGCGCTTTCCTGCCCTGCTGATTCCGGCGCAGTGCGGGGACCGAGTTCACTGACAGGCTCCAACTTCAGTGCGTCATGGGCCTTCTGTGGGTTTCTCAGCCCAGCCCGCAGCGGTCGAGTGCGGCACGAACCCGGTCGAGTCCCTCAGCCCGCCGGCGGTCCCGGTCAGGCATTTGATCGCCCTCGCGCCAGCGCCAGGCCGAGAACATCGCCCAGTTCAGAGCGCGGCACCGGTGAACCAGGTCCTGGTCGGCCCCGGCGTAGCGCCTGCCCACTTCTTCGGGCGCATGAGCGAGGTCGAACTCGATCGGACCACGGCAGCATGTGGCGAGATCCACGAAGAGCGGCCCTCTCCTCGTGTTGAGGAGGTTCCCGGGATGCGGCTCGCCGTGCAGCAGCTGGTCGTCGGCGTTCGAGACGCTGATCGCTGCGCTCAGTCCACCGAGGGTGTCACTGAGGAATTGCCGGTCGGCGTCGTGCAGTTCGGGGGACCGCACCCGGTCGTTCACCTCCCTCAGCGCCCCGGCGACCCGATCGGTGAAGTGCGGTGCAACCAGATCGATCTCCCGCAGGGCGGCATGGTGCCGTGTGAACGCGTCCGCGTAGTCGGCCGGCGCGACCTCTGATCCCACAGGTTCGTAGTAGGTCCAGAGGGAGATGGCGAAGGCATCACGCACATGGACACGGGGTTCGACCCGAGGGTCCAGCTCAGCCACCGGCGCGTCGACGTAGGCGAGACGGCGAGCGACCTCTACTTCGAACTCGGAATCGGCCAGCTGCCCCGAAGGAGCGACCCGAGCCAGCACCCCACAAGGGATCAGGTGCAGCGCGACGCGGTCCGAGTTGTGGATGACGACTACATCGTCGACCCGGAGGCCCAGCTCCGAAGCTGTCGCCCGTCCTGCCTCAACTGCGCGTCGAAGTTCATTGGGCTGCACACCGTCTCCCTCTCTGCCGAGTACACAAACGCACCTGGGGACCACAGTGACACCACCGATGTCCTCGCGAACATCGTCCGGCGCCCGATCCAGAGGGAACCGGCCGCCATCCACGCTGAGACCGGCGTCCTATGACGGCGATGATCCGCTCCCTGTTGCGCTCGGCGTCACTGCGCAGAGGCTGAGCAGCGGGACCGTCGGAGTGCCGGGCGCCAGGGTTCATACCCGCCGGCCCACCAATCGGAAGGGTCTATCCATTTCCAGCGCCGGACGTGCCGCCCCGAAAATGAGCGTCCACTCCGCATCGGGTCTCCTACGACCTGACGAAAGCGGTCACGCACGCCCTGCCGTGGCCGCTTGTCGGGTCAGCGTCGACGCCGGATAGCCGGTACTCGGCTACCAGCTGTGCGCCACGTCCACCACGATCCGTCCGGGCAGCACCAGCACCCGGAACGGCAGTTTGGCCCGGACCCCGAGGCCGATATGCGTGCCCGAGTAGTAGTAGCCGCCGAACTTGGCGTCCCTGAAGGTCTGGTAGCCGGTGAAGTCCAGCCCCGGCAGCGGATCAGCCAGTTCGACCGGATACTGCGACGTGTTGACCGGTGCGGTGAACTCGATCTCGATGATCGCCCCACCCTTGACGGGGATCCCGGTCTGGGACGGGACGTGGTTGAAGTCGGGCACATACTGCACCCAGTACAGGGCCGGATCGGCCGTGGTCATGCCCGGAATGTCGAAGACCATCCGGTCGTAGCAGGCGTGACGGCCGGTCCGGACGTTCGCCAGGGCACCGGTCATCGCGAGCGATCCCGGTTCCGACTTGTTCTGACTTCCCCAGCCCGTCTCGCAAGCGGCGGCCTGCGGTGCGGCAGCGGTGGCGGTCGCGGCGGCAGCCGGAACAGCGCCTCCCCCCGCTAATACCAGCGCCAGCGTTGCCAGCACCGTTGTCAAGCGTTTCATCGGCGAGCAGCCCCCTTCTGGTTCCCCTATGGTGCGATGCCCTGTCAGACAATCGGGACAGCCGGATGGTTGGATGCGCCGATCGCCCGGTTTCGGAAATTCTGCTCCGAACGCCCCTCGCCCCGAGCCTTCTCCGAACTGCGGCAGGCTCACGTCATCGCGGGCAGCGCATCCGTCCTGTGGAGCTGCGCGACCGTCCCCGGCGATCGGTCGGCCGCCGCGATCTGTCCGCTCCCCCGGGCTTCTCCGAACTGCGGCAGGCTCACGTCATCGCGGGCAGCGCATCCGTCCTGTGGAGCTGTGCGACCGTCCCCGGCGATCGGTCGGCCGCCGCGATCTGTCCGCTCCCCCGGGCTTCTCCGATGAGCGACGATGATGGGCGTGGCCGGTGCGAATGCGTGTCCGAACGGACGTATGCTCACCCTCTTGGCTGACAGCGCTCCGTGCAACAGCCAGCAGCCAAGGGTCCGTTGAACGGCTCCCCGGCCGGAGAGGTCCCGTGTCGGCCGCCGACCGGATCGGCCCCGAAGCAGCCGAAAGGAACCCACGGTGTCCGACGAAGGACGGCTGATCGCCGGCCGATACCGCCTCCTCGACCGGATCGGCCGGGGAGGCATGGGAACCGTCTGGCGCGCCCACGACGATCTCCTCGCGCGCCAGGTCGCCGTCAAGAAACTCCACCCCCAGCCGCAGCTCGACGACCACGAACTGGCCATCCTGTTCGAGCGCACTCGGCGCGAGGCCCGCAGCGCGGCACGGATCAGCCACCCCAATGTGATCGTCGTCCATGACGTCGTGGTCGACGAGGGCCTGCCCGCCATCGTCATGGAGTACGTGCCTTCCACCACCCTCGCCGATCTGACCGAGGAGCACGGCCCCGTCCCGCCCGAAGAGGCCGCCAGGATCGGCCGCGAGGTGCTCGCGGCCCTGCGGGCGGCGCACCGGGCCGGGATCCTGCACCGGGACGTGAAGCCGGCGAACGTACTGCTGGCCGAGGACGGCCGGGTGGTTCTCACCGACTTCGGCATCGCCCAGGCCTCCGAGGCCTCGGCTCTCACCCGTACCGGCCAACTGGTCGGGTCGGTCGACTTCATCGCCCCCGAGCGCCTCGTCGGCGCGCCTCCGGGCCCCGAGGCCGATCTGTGGGGGCTGGGCGCCACGCTCTTCCAGGCGGTGGACGGCCGGTCACCGTTCCTGCGGGACTCGGTGACGGGGACCATGTACGCCATCGCCATGGAGCCCGTCCCCCAGGTCCGGTCCGCCGGGCCGCTGACCCCCCTGATCCAGGGCCTGCTCGCCAGTAAGCCGTCGGAGCGACTGTCGGCCGAGGACGCCGAACGCCTCCTGCGCGTGCCGGCCGGAGTCCGCGCGGCGGCCGACGACGCCGCAACTCCGATTCCGATTCCGGCTCTTGCTCCCGCTTCAGGGCCGGGCCGGAAGGCGGACCCGGACTCGCGGCTCGCGATTCGCGGGGCGTCCGCTGTCGAGGTGTCCGCCGAACGTCCGCCCGCCGGCACTCCCGATCCGCGAGGCAAGGGGTCTGCGGGCCGATGGAGGAAGCCGGTCGGGTTCGCTGCGGTGGCCGCCGTCATGGCGCTACTCATCACGTCCGCGTGGTTGGTCCTGGCGACACCGGAGAAGGACAGTCACGGCACCGGCGCCACGGCGTCGGACAATCCGCTGACAGTCGGGGACGCCAACGCGCCGGACTCCCCGGGCACGGCCGCGGCCTCCTCTCCTGTCTCCTCGCCGTCGAGTTCGGCGAGTTCGGACAGTTCCGCGAGTACCGCGGGTTCTGGCGGCGCGTCGCCGACCGTGCCCGCTCCGTCCGAGCCGACGTCCAAGTCCTCGCAGAAGACTGCCGGGCAGGAGTCCGGTGACGATGACACGTCCCCAGCGAGTGGATCCGGCGGCTCGGACTCCCAGCCCGGCCGTCCCCTGCTGGTCGCCGCCTCGGGCAAGTGCCTGAGCGGCGGCGCCGGGACCGAGGGCATCCAGCTGTTCCAGGCCACGTGCGACGGGTCCGCCGCGCAGCGGTGGCGCATCGGATCGGACGGCACCGTGCGGTCCTCCGGGAAGTGCATGACCGCGGCCGGTGGGGCGACGGACAGCCGGACCGAGGTCCAGTTGGCCGGCTGCGACGGCCGTACGAGCCAGGAGTTCCGTCTCGCCGGTACGGAACTGAGGGCTGACCAGGCGCAGATGTGCGTCGACATCTTCGGCGGCGCGAGCGGCACGGGGGCGGTCCTGTTCGAATGCAACGGACGGGACAACCAGACCTGGACACTGGGGTAACCGCCCCGGAGAGTGCCCTGCCGCCGCTGCGGGCCATCGCCCTCGTACCGAGCGGGGCCAGTCGTCGTGGGACACGGTCGCGGCGGGCCCGGCGGGAGCCCCGACGGACGGCTACTTCTACGCGCACGAGCACGCCGACTGAAACTTCCCGAACAACGGATCAGGCGGCGGCGAGAGCACGAACGACGACACCCCCGCCCACAAGTGGTACGACTCCTGCTGAGAGACCTTCAGCGCCTCCAGCACCAGCGTGAGCCCGCCGAGCACCTCGCCCGGCGGGTGCACGCACAGGGGGAGTCCGACGCTCGGCCGGTTTCCGCACGCTCAGGCGTTGGCCTGACCATGCCACGGCGTCCGCCGCGGAGCGGCGTGGTGCACGGGGCCGTCGGCCCCGGCAGCCTGCCGACGCCCCAGCCACACGGACGTCGCCGACAGCAGGCCGGTGAAGACCAGCAACAAAACCACCGACACCCACATTTGCCGACTTCCGGGGTCGTCCCATCCCACCAACGCGGCCGAGACCGCCCACAGGACGACGCCTCCGGCATAGAAGAGGCGGATTCGGCGCAGTTGACGCAGGGCTCGTACGGATGCGGCGTGATCAGTTTCCGGTGCCATGCCGACCCAGGTACCCCGATACGCGCCTTCTACAAGCCGACCGATGAGGCCATCGCGACTCAACCGGCGATACGAACAGACCGCCCCCACCATGGGGGGCGGTCTGCCACAACAGGTCACATGGCTTCCTCAGACGCGGCCGGAATCCTGCTGAGCGGAGTCCCGTCCAGAGGCCGTCTGAAGGCGGTTCGGCTCAGCCACCGCTCTTTCGACGGAACGACCGCTGGCTCGCGGCCGGGCCGTGCGCGCCGTGGATCTTCGACCTGTCGCTGTTCGCAGCGCCGTCGACGGCGTCAGCCTGCTGACCACGCTTGCGCGCGAGTGCCTCCCGGAACTTGCGCTTCAGGTCGTCCTGACCGTCGTCCTGACCGCCATCGTCGGGCGCGAGTGCGGCGCTCTCGCCGTCAACCGGCTCCGCGCCTTCGGGTGATGGAGACTCTGCAGCCATGGTGACCTCCTGGGACCGAGCAGTGGAAAGCACAGCTTGTCATGCCGGGGACCGCTCCGATCGCCCGCGCCCCGCATCACCGACCGCTGTCGCGGGCCGCCGGCCGCGGTGCCTCAGCTCTCCAGGACGAAGATCGGCTTGTGGCCGGCGCGGCCCGAGGTCAGCACGTCGGGGATCTCGTCCCAGCCGTACACCCCGCTGGTGACCAGCTCGGGATGGAGCGTCCCGGAGGCCACCGCTTCCAGCGTCGGCGTCATGTTCGGCCGCGCGTGTCCCTTGCCGTTGTGGAAGTGGACTCCACGCTGGTACAGCGAGAGCAGCGGGAGCTGCACCTCGTCGAAGTAGATGCCGACGCTGTTGACGTAACCCTCGGGCATGACCGACAGCAGCGCCTTGCGCAGCCGCGCGGCGTCGCAGCTGGCGTCCACGGCGAGGTGGAAGTCCTTCTCCCGCTTGCCGTTGATGTCGTGGACCTCCGCGCCGAGCTGCTCGGCGACCTTCATCCTGACCGGGTCGTCGTCGTAGTACACGGTGCGGGCGCGGGCGCAGTGGACGGCTACGTCGACCACGTACAGGCCGATGGAGCCGGTGCCGCCGAAGACCGCGATCTTCGGGTCGGTGATCCCGGCGACGGTCGGCATCACCGTCTCCCAGCCGAGGGCGAGGTTGTCGCCGATCGACGCCAGGTGTACCGGATCGACGCCGGCGGGCAGCTTGGCGAGGTTGTAGTCCGCGTAGGGGACGCGGATGAGTTCGTCGAAGGTGCCGCCCCAGGCACCGTTCACCGGAAGTCCGTACTGGGCGTCGCCGTGGACGAGACAGCGGGCCGGGTGTCCGAGCTCGCACTGCGCGCAGCTGCCGCAGGCTATGTGCCATGCGACGCCGACGATGTCGCCGACGGCGACATCCGTGCAGTCGGGGCCGACCTCGACGACCGTGCCCACGCACTCGTGGCCGATCGGGAACGGGCCGAACGCGGAGAACGGCGTTCTGTCGTCGATGACATGGTGGTCGAGATCGCAGGTCGTGGCCGCGAGCGGGCGTACGAGCGCGTCCGTGCCCTCGACAAGGGTGGGGGCGTCGACCTCGTCGAAGCGCAGTTGTCCGGGCGCGACGAACATCAGGCTCTTCATGGGAAAGCTCCTCGGTTTCGTGGGGAACCCGGGGCCGGCCGGTGTGCCGGCCGGCCCGGTCGCCTACTCGGTCAGACGGCGCCGGCGTCCGGGTCGCCGGCGGGGATCGCGTCCAGGAAGACCATGTCCGGGGGGCCGGCCAGTGCCTGCGCCAGGGCGCCGCCGACCTCCCGCATGACGGCACCCTTCATGTGCGCGCCGAGCGCCTCCCGCGAGGCCCACTTCTCGATCATGACGAACTCACCGGTGGTGCCCGCCTTGCGGTGCAGGGCGTACAGCAGGCATCCGGGTTCGGCGTGCACCTTGGGCAGCGCCGCCGTCAGCGTCTTCTCCACCAGCTCTTCCTGGCCGGGCTTGGCGACCATTGTCGCCACCAGGACTATCGGATCGGTCATGGTTTACACCTTTCGAAGTATGACACTCGCTATAACCATGTCAGACGTCCAGAGACGCGAAAGCGGCCCGCGCGCGGCGAACTCCGGCCAGTACCGGGCCACCGGTGCGTCGACGTCGAGCAGTCGGCGCTCGACCAGCAGCAGCGCCGTCAGGGACGTGACCGTCTTCGTGCACGACCAGACATTGGTGATCGTGTCCCGCCGCCATGGCACCGAGCGGCCCTGGTCGGCCCAGCCTTTCCACAGGTAGACCACCGGCTCCCCGTCGACCACGACGGCGACAGAGGCACCGAGTTCCTCGCCCGCGTCGAGGTTCTCGGACAGTCGCGCGGCCACCTCCGTGAAACGCTCGTCGCACACTCCGCCGAGTTCCGCCATGGTCGGCGTCCCGTCGCCGTCGGGACGTCGTCGCCGGCCGGCCGCACCGCCGTGCGGGGCACGCCGCGCAACTCGCGGCGCAGGCTCGCGCGGGCGATGTCGGCGGCGTCCAGCAGGTAGGTCTGGCGCATCCGCCAGGGGGCGCGGTGTCCGTGCCGGGGAAAGCTCTCGACGCCCCGCTGGACGTAGCCGGACGCCAGCTCGATCAGGGGCCGCTCCCGGACGTCGGGTTCCGCGGGTGGGGTGACCGCCGCGAGGTCGGCGCGGCGCATGTGGTTGAGGACCCGGCACACCAGTCGCGCGGTGAGATCCGCACGCATGGTCCAGGACAGGCACGATCAGAACATCGACGTGGGCGGGCGGCGAGGTGGAGTGCGGGGCACTGGTCATGGCACCCGAGTATGGAAGCGCTCCGAAACCGCCGCTTGACCCTGGGCGACAGAAATTTAACCCTGCCCGACACGCGGTGACTTGGGAACGCGCCTGGCGTCACGGCGGACCTGAGTCGGCGTCCGGCCGAACCAACGGCGCGCCGCACGGGTGAGCGCCGCCTGTCCGGCCAGCTCCACCAACGACGCGACCTGCGAGAACGGCATGTCGGTCCCCGTAAGCAGCCGATGTGCCGCCTTCTTGCGTACGTCGTCGACGATCGCCTGGAACGATGTGCCCTCCTGCGCCAGCCGCCGCTGCAACGTGCGCGGATGCGTGTGCAGCCATGCCGCGACCATGTCGATCCTCGCGGGAACCGTGCCCAGCGCGCGCCCGACCGCCGACCGCACCGTGGTCGTGACGCTGTCGCGGGGATCTGTGTAGTGGGCCTCCAGGTACTCCACGACCATGCGGCGCAGTTCGGGGTTGACCGGGGTCGACATCGGCTGGACGAAGAGCTTCTTCCGTACCCGCAGCAGGGCGCGGTCCGCGTCGAACCGGATCGGCGCGCCGAAGAACTCCGCGTACACCGACTCGTCCGTCAGCGGCGGATGGGGCATGTAGACCCCGAGCAGCTCGTAGCCGCCGCTCATCGTGATGAGATTGCGGTGCAGCAGCCCCAGACCCGCGTCGATCGTCTGCGGCTCGTACGGAATGTCCGGATGCACCATCCGGTATTCGACGGCCCCCACCCCCGCGTAGCGCTCGGGATCGTCCACGCGAGACATACGAATGCCCTGGTTGTGGACGAAGAGGAACCGGGACGCGCAGTCCAGACCCTCTCCGACCGTGTCGCAGTTCCCGACCGCCAGAGCCAGCGGGCCGAGCATCGACATGTCCTGGTGCGCCGCCAGACGCAGTCCGAGATCCGGACAGTCCAGTTCCTTCGTGGCGCGGCGCAGGATCCGCCCGGCCGTGACCGCCGGCAGCAGAGCGTGGTCGGAGTCCAGGTCATCCGGCGAAACGCCGAACTCGCCGAGCAGACCCGCCCCGTCACCGCCGAGATCGTCGATCAGACGATCGATGCCCCGGATCGCGGCGGCCCGGATTTCCATCTGCACGTCCTACCGCCCTCCATGACATTCGTCAGAGATCCGCTTCAGGCTAGGCTATGACGAACGTCATAGCCGGTGGGACCAGAAGGGATTCCGTCCGTGACCAAGTCCAGTACGACAGTGCGGCAGCGGATCGTGGCCGGTGCGGCCGACATGATCAGCAGGCGCGGCCTGAACGCCACGAGCATCCGCGAGACGGCCAAGCACGCCCGGGCGCCGCTCGGCTCGACGTATCACTACTTCCCGGAGGGCAAGCAGCAGCTTGTCACCGAGGCCGTCCGCTACACGGGCGCCTGGACCGCCAACAGTCTGCGCAGGGAGCTGGAGGCGGGACCGGTCGCCGGGCTTCGCGCCTTCCTCGCTCTGTGGCGCAAGATCGTCGTCGACAGCGATTTCCGGGCCGGCTGTCCCGTCCTGGCCGTCTCCGTCGAGGAGCCTCCCACCGACGAGCCGACAACCGCTCTTCTGGCCGCCGCCGACGTCTTCACCGAGTGGGAGAACCTACTGGCCGGATCGTTGCGGGAGCACGGAGTCGAGGCTCGGCGGGCGGCTCAGCTCGCGACGCTGATCGTCGCGGCGGTCGAAGGGACCGTGGCCATGTGCCGCGCCAAACGCAGCACACAGCCCCTCGACGACACAGCCGAACAGTTGCAGATCCTTATCGTCTCCGCGATCGAGGACTGACCTCACGCCCCCAGCGCCGCGCGGACGGCTTTGACCCGCCCCTCGGTGAAGACCCCGCTCTCAAGGAGCGGCAGGACGGACAGCACACCCCCGGACGATCCCCAGCTGCCCTCGTCGATCACTCGGAAGTTGACCCACCAGGCCGGCGCCGGCTTCGCCAGCCCGCAGGCCGCCGCGAGGGCGGCCAGCACCCGCTCGATCACCTCGGCCCGGACATCCCGCTGCCAGGCGGCGTCCATGACCGCGACGTCGATCACCATGACGTCGAGATCGTGAGCGGTGTCGGCCAACAGCTGCCCGCCGATGGCCATCATGTCCCGCTCGCGCTCGACGAAGTGAACCTGAAACCCGGCCCGGGCGGCCGGAGCGTGCTGCCCGACCTCGGGCACCAACACCGCGTCGGTCAGCGTCTCAGCCAACTCCCGGCGCTGCGCGAGATCCAGGCGCCCCTTCGGGGAATTCACGGTGATGATCGTCATGACAGCCTCCTATGACAGTCGTTATAGAGCATCGGCAGGCTACACAGTCACCGAGCCGCCGTCATACCGGGCGTCACTCCGAACGGGTTCGGCCCGGTCGGCGCGATGACGGGCCGCGTGCACACCGAGTCGGGCGGTCACGCCCGTCATCCGGACGGTCATCATGACGACCGCTTTCCTGGTTTCTCCTTGGTGGCCCTCTGCGGACCTGGCGTCAGGCGAGGTCGTCGAGGTCTTCCTCGGTGAGGGTGATCGTGGCGGCGGCCATGTTGTCCGCCAGGTGCGCGAGGGAGCCCGTACCAGGGATGGCCAGGGTTACCGGTGAGGATGCCAGCAGCCAGGCCAGGCCGATCCGGGACACGGACGCGTCGTGCCGGGCGGCGACCTTGGCCAGCCGCTCGTCGTCGAGTTCCCGGCCGCCGCCGAGCGGGAAGAAGGGCACGAACGCGATGCCGGCCTCCTCGCAGGCGGCCAGCAACTCCGCGTCGCCGCGCCGGGCGGCGTGGTACGCGTTCTGCACGGCCACCACCGGCGCTATCGCCCGGGCCTCCGCGAGGTGGTCGACGTCGATGTTGCTGAGGCCGAGGTGACGGATCAGGCCCTCCTCGCGCAGCGCCGCGAGCGCCTCGAAGCGGGCGGCGAGGGATTCACCACGCGGGGGTGCCATGGGGCCGATACGCAGGTACACCAGGTCCAGGCGATCCACGCCCAGGCCTTCGAGGTTGGCCTCGACAAGGCCGCGCATATCTCCCGGGGTGGCGTGGTGCAGGCCGCCGGAGCCGATGATCGGGCCCACCTTGGTGGCGATGACCAGGTCCGACGGGTAGGGGTGAAGGGCCTCACGGATGAGGGTGTTGGCGCGCACCGCACCGCCGGCACTGAAGTAGAAGTCGGCGGTGTCGAGGTGGTTGACGCCGAGCTCGACGGCACGGCGCAGTACGGCACGGCCGGTCTCGGGCTCGCGGGCGGGGCCACCCATGCCGTCCTTGGACGGCAGGCGCATGGCACCGAAGCCGAGCCGGTTGACGGCCAGGTCCCCGCCGAGGCGGAATTCATTGCTCATGAACTCAGCCTGCACGGCCCCAAACCTGCTGACGAGGCTGTGACACCTTGCTGCCAGGGGCACAATGAACGCATGCCACAGACCATGATCCTCACCGGTGATCTTGAGTTCCGGGCACGAGTCGTACCCCTGACGGAGTCGGTCGACGCGGAATGGGTCAGCGCGGCGCGCGATCTCGACACCTGGCCCGGCTCCCGGGAGGCCGCACGACTGCGGATACGACGTGACGGCGCACACCGGGCCCGCAAGCTGTACAGCCCGGCCGTACTCACCGACGAACGCGACCGGGAGACCCTCCGCGAGATGACCGCCCACGGCATGCGGGTGCGCATCGCCGCCACCCCGCTGCCCCAGGGAACGGTCTTCATCGACCGGCGGACCATGATCCTCACCGCTCCCGTATCCACGTCCGCGTCCGCCTCCGCGTCACCGACCGCTCGCGACCACGGGCACCGTACGTACACCATGAGCGTGGAACCCGCCCTGGTCAGCGGGGCGTACGCGCTTTTCGAGGCCGCGTGGGAAGCCGCTACCGACCTGGCGGTCTTCTTCCAGCCCGAGCGTCCTCAGATCGGGACACAGGCCCGTACGGTGCTGTCCGCACTGGCGTCCGGTGCGACCGACGCGGCAGCCGCACGGGAACTGGGTATGTCGCTGCGCACCTACCGCCGCCGGGTCGCCGAGCTCCTCGTCATGCTGGGCGCGGACTCACGCTTCCAGGCCGGCATGCGCGCGGGCGAGTTGGGCCTCCATCGCGGGTGAGCGGCTCTCTTCCGGAGCCCTCGTCCGGGTCGGGCGCGCCCCGGAGTTCTCAGTCCGGCCAGGCTTCGCGTACTGCGTGGTCAGCATGGGTCGGCGAGGTGGTGTGCGACTGCGACGTGCTCACCGTCCCGGGCTGCGATGTCCGTCTCGTCGTGTACACGGTGGCCGCCGGTTCCGTGGATGCCGAAAAGCTGGACTTCCTGCGGGTCACGAACGGCGTCCGTGCCGACGGCTCCTCACCTGCGGAGCCCGGTCTGTTCTCCACGCCGTAACGACCGGGCCGGCGGTATCTCCGGCGTGTGCTGTGTCAGTCGCGGACGCGGAGGTCGCGCCAGCGGGCGGTGAGTCCCTGTCCGCGCCGGGAAGTGCCGGCACCCTCCGTGACCTGGTGCACGGCGAAGACGCCCATGCCCATGCCCATGCCCATCTTGAGTGACGCGGGGAGTTCGGCGACCAGGGCGGGGCGGTCCCAGCCGCTGTCCCCCAGGCCCGCATCTCGCCCGACCGGGCGCGGCTGCTGGTGCGCGCGTTCGCGCCGAACGCCTCGACGGAGTAACCGCCGTGCGGGGAAGCGGAATCGTATGAGGCCGCCTCGGCGCCGCGCTTCCGCCAGACCGCCACGTTCTCCGTAGCTGAGGAGCGGCTGGTACTTGCCGGGGACCGCGGGTCGTCTGCGGCGGTTGCCTCACACATCACTTTCGAGTTAGCTTTCTCTAAAGCTTTCATTGAAAGGAAGGTCGCATCATGACCGACACCCGATTCCTGCTGCGCAACGGCTACGTCGTCGACACCGAGTCCGCACCGGTCGCCCTGCCCGGCACCGACGTCCTGATCGAGGGCGACCGGATCATCGAGGTGGGTCCGGGGCTGTCTGCGGACGGTGCCACCGTGATCGACGCCACCGACCGGATCGTGCTGCCGGGGTTCGTCGACACCCACCGGCACCTGTGGCAGACGGCGCTCCGCGCCGGGGCCCCGGACCTGAACCTGGGCGCCTACATGAGTGTCGTCCTGGGGCAGTACGGCCCCCGGTTCCGGCCGCAGGACGTCCACGCCGCGACCCTGGTCGGCGCACTGGAAGCCTTGGACTCGGGCATCACCACCCTGATCGACTACTCCCACGCGCTGCACACTCCCGAGCACGCCGACGCGGCCGTCGACGCCCTCCACGCCGCAGGGCTCCGCACCGTGTTCGGCTACGGCTTCCCGGCGCACGGAGCCCAGAACCCGGAGGACGTACGCAGGATCCGCAACGAGCGCCTGTACGACGACCAGGCCCTGGTCACCATGGCGCTGGCCCCGCTCGGCCCGTCGTTCTCGCCGATCGAGACCGTGAGCGCCGACTGGAACCTGGCCCGCGATCTGGGCCTCCCCCTGACGATCCACGTCAGCAGCGGCCCGGTCGCCGCACGGCCGATCACCACCCTGCGTGAGCACGGTCTGCTTCGCGCCGACACCCTCTACGTGCACGGGAACTCGCTCGACGACGACGAACTGAAGCTGATCGCCGAGTCCGGTGGCACCGCCTCGGTCACGCCCGCCACAGAGGCCCAGATGCGCGTCGGCGCGCCGTTGGCCGACCGGCTGCGTCGCGCCGGTGTCACCGTCGGCCTCGGCGTCGACGCGGTCTCCTCGCTGCCCGGTGACATGTTCTCCCTGATGCGCGCGGCGCTGCTGGCCAGCCAGATCGCCGACACCACTCCGCTGACCGTGGGGGATGTCCTCAAGATGGCCACGCTGGACGGTGCCACCGCCTTGGGACTGGCCGACCGTATCGGCTCGCTGCGACCCGGCAAACAGGCCGACGTCATCATGCTGCGCCTCGACGACCTCAACATGCTCACCGCCGAACGCGACCCGATCGCCGCTGTGGTCACGGCGGCGCAACCGCACAACGTGGACACGGTCCTTGTGGCCGGACAGGTCGTGAAGGCCGACGGCAGGATCCTCTACGGCGACACCGCCCAGGCCGTCCGTGCCCTGCGCGCCACCGCCGCCGTCGTCAACGATCACTGACCCGAGGCCCGGCTCTCTTCACCATGGATCCCGCGTGTGAGCGCGGGATTTCGCCGCTCCACCCACTCCCCGGCGTTGGTCTGCCGGTCACGACGCGATACCGCCTCCCGCGCTCATCACACCAGGCAGGCCGGTGGAGGCGCCGTCGGCCCGGACCCCTCCGGCGCACGTGGGCCCCGCCCGGTGGATCCCGAGAACGCGGCGATCCTCAGTCCCGGCCCTGGGGTCGGGCGTTCCGCGCCGCGGAGTCACGCGGGAGCAGGCCCGGGGTGGAGGTGATGAGGTTCCGAAGCGCGACGGTCGCCGCGTCGATGACTTCTGCCGGCACGCCGTCGAAGGCGGCGTCGTGCTCGGCCGAGACGGCGAGGACCGCGCGCTCGGCGAGGGCGATGCCGTCCGATGTCAGCCGGATCCAGGTACTACGGGCGTCAGCCGGGTCGTCCTCCCGCGCGACCGCGCCGCGGGCGACCAGACGGTGGGTGACGTTGGTGGTACCGCCGGTGGAAAGCATCAGGGAGCGGGCCAGCTGATTGGGCTTCATACGGTACGGCTCACCGGCTCGGCGCAAAGTCACCAGCACGTCGAACTCAGCCGGCGTCAGCCCGAATTCGGTCAGCTCCCGCCGCAAGACGCGGTCCAGGGCCGCGGAGAGGAACATGATCCGCTTGCTCAGCTCAGACGAGGCGAACAGAATCTCGGGCAGTTCCGCACGCCACGCGCGCATCCACGCGTCCACGGGATCGGATGTCGCTGTCACTCCTGCACTATAGGTCACTAGCTCGATAGCTTCATAAAAAGCTTTCAACTAAGGATCTGATCGGCGGCTACTTCGACAGTGTTGGCACGCCCCCTTGGTGAGGTAAGCGCCGCCACACCCCAGCCTCCCGGGTCAGCGCACGTCACGGACCGGGCTGTCGTGGACCGGGGGCTCCCGCGCGCAAGCCGTCCATGATGAGGTCCAGGAGGCGGGTCGCCTGGGAATGCCAGTCCCCGCTGAGGTCGATCTGCCAGACACCGGCGATGGCGAGGAGAAAGTCGTCGACAGTCACTTCCGGGCGAATGGTGCCGGCCTCGTGGTTGGCGTCGAGCAGAAGCTCGATCGCGTCGACCACCAGGGAGTATCCCGGCCTTTCCGGGCCACCGGTCGCACGGGTGGCCTGCCGCAGCGCGTCGGAGAGACCGGCCTTGGCCATGGCGAAATAGGCGAGGCGGTCCATCCACTCACGCAGGGCGCGGTCAGCTTCCCTGGTCTTGAGCAACTCGGCCGCGCTGTTGGTGAGCTGCTGCACCTCATGCCGGTGCACTTCCAGGACGAGTGCCTCACGATCGGGAAAATTGCGATAGAACGTCGCCTGTCCGACGCCCGCCTTCTTGGCGATCACACTCAGCGGCACGTCCGCCGAACGCGACAGTTCGACCAACGCCACCTCTAGAATGCGCTCGCGATTACGCTGCGCGTCCGAGCGCTGAGGCACGTTGTTCCTCGACTCCACGCGTCCTCCTTCCGAACCCACTTCGCCCCCCTTTCCGACGGACAGCCACCGGTACAGCCGGCGCCGGTATCGGACTGGTGTCCATTTGAGGACACCATAGTCGGCGAGCCTGCTCGGCCTGAGCGAGCGGCGCACGGTCTCGTCCTGATGCGTAGGGGCTTCGAGCCTCAAACGGGCCGTCACAACAGCCCGTTCGCGAGAAGGGCTGCTTCGCCGAAATCTCCACCGCGGCTCACCCGATCCACCAGACTCGCTCGTGTTTCCCCAACGAAGACGGGACGGCAAGCATGGCGAAAAGCGCGCTTCTGGTGATGGACGTCCAACGGGACGTCGTGGCCATCGCCGACGACGGATCCGGATATCTGCCGCGCTTGCGCAGCGCGATCGACGGTGCCCGGGTCGCCGGCATCCCCGTGATCTACGTGGTGATGGGGTTACGGCCGGGCGATCCGGAAGTCAGCCCTCGCAACCGGGTGATGGCGAACGTCGTGCGGGCCGGCCTGTTCACCGAGGGGGCCCCTGGCACCGAGATTCATCCCGATGTCGCGCCGCAGCAGGGCGACGCGGTGGTCACCAAGAGGCGCGGGAGCGCGTTCTCGGGCAGCGACCTCGACCTGGTACTCAGGGCTCGCGATATCGACAGCCTCGTTCTCACCGGCATCGCCACCAGCGCTGTGGTGCTGTCCACCCTGTGGCACGCCCTCGACCTGGACTTCGCTCTCACCGTCCTGGCGGACGCCTGCCTCGACACCGACCCCGAGGTGCACACGATGCTCACCGAGAAGCTGTTCCCGCAGTGGGCAGATGTCGTGGCCGTCGAGGACTGGCTCAAAGCCCTCGCACGGCGATAGCGGGAGGCCATCAGCGGCGGGTCGCCGACCTCATGAGTGCGCCAGGGTGAGGTGGTCGGCATGGTGTCCGCTCCGGGCGGCGCACACGTGAGCGGGCCGCCGCCACGCCCCGGGGGACGACGCGGCGGCGGCCCTGGGTCCGGCGGTGTGGCGGGGTCACCCGCCGGACGTCGGTGGGAACGCCCGGGTGGCCGACGGGGTCGACGGCCCACCCGGGCGTTCAGAGCAGGGCTTCGGGGGTGATGGGCAGTTCGCGGATCCGGCGGCCGGTGGCGTTGAAGACCGCGTTGGCGATGGCGGGCGCCACTCCGACGATGACGATCTCGCCGAGTCCCTTGACGCCGATCGGGTCGGCCTCGTAGTCCTCCCCGTCGATGTAGATGGCCTTCAGGTCCTTGGGAATGTCGGCGTGGACCGGTACGAGGTAGTCGGCGAGGTTGGCGTTGACGATCCGTCCGTCGCGGTGGTCGGTGACCGTGTGTTCGAGGAGGGCTTGGCCGATGCCGCCGATCATGGCCCCGATGGCCTGGCTGTCGGCGAGTTTCGGGCTGATGATCCGGCCGGCGTCGTACACACCGACCATGCGCCGGACCCGTACCAGGCCGAGCGTCGCGTCGACGGCTACCTCCACGAAGGTCGCGGCATAGGCGTAGAAGGAGAACTTCTCCGATCCGGAGGCCCCGGCGTACGAGCCGAGTGCTTCGAGGTGGCTGAGATTGTTGCGGGCCAGGAGCCGCTGGTACGTCTCCCCGCGTGCGGGGTTGCCCTTCACGTACAACCGGCCGCCGGTCACCACGACATCGGCGGGGTCGGCGCCGTGCAGCGGTGATCCTTCGTCCTTGACCGCGAGCGTGATGGCCTGCCCCCGCAGTTTGTCGCCACCGTCCTGGACGGCGGAGCCGACACTCGCCATGGTCTGCGAACCGAAGTGCCCAGGGGCCGGCGGCATGAGGGAGTCGCCGAGCCGGAAGGTCACCTGGCGCATGGTCAGGCCCAGGGCGTCGGCGGCGACCTGGGTCATGGACGTGGCCGTGCCGGGACCCATGTCACTGGTGGCGGACTGCACCAGGGCGGTGCCGTCGGCATCCAGCCTGAACGAGACCTGGGCCTGGCTGCGCTGGGTGTCGTAGACACCGGAGGCCATTCCCATGCCGATGAGCAGGTCCCCGTCGCGCGTCGAGCGGGGCTTGGGATCGCGCCGGTGCCAGCCGAACTCGCGAGCGCCGGCGGCGTAGCAGTCGCGCAGTCGGCGGGTGGAGAACGGCAGCTTGCTGGACTCGTCGGCGGCGGGTTCGTTGCGCAGCCGCAGTTCGATGGGGTCGAGGCCCAGTTCGTGGGCGAGTTCGTCCATCGCCGTCTCGACGGGGTAGGCGCCGCTGGCGTAACCGGGGCCGCGCATGTACGTCGGCGTGCTCACGTCCAGCGGTACCTGCGCGTACGACTGGCGGACGTTGGGCGTGCTGTAGAGCATCCGGCCAGGAACGAGGACACTTTCGATGTTCGTCTCGTAGCGGGAGGTCTCGGCACGTACCTCGTGCGTCGACGCGGTCAGGCGGCCCCGCCGGTCGCTGCCCAGCCGCAGTCCGTACTCGTACGCGGGTCGGAATCCCACGCCGGATTCGCCGTGGTCTCGGTGCCGGCGAAGGCGGTGGTGCCGACGGTCAGCGCGGCGGCGGTGAGTACGCCGACGCCGGCGAGCGTGACGCGGCGGCTGAGGGTGCGGGGCTTCATAGCTGTCTCCAGATCAATCTACGGATGGGCGAATACACGGACACAGGGACAGGCGTCAGGCGACTCCCCGGACGACCCGCTGACCTCCGTCGCGGTGAATGGGCGTCCCGATATCAGCGAGCGGGCTGCCTGTGCCGTCGTGTCGGGTGGCAACGATCTCCGCCGCGATGGACAAGGCGGTCTCCTCGGGCGTACGGGCACCGAGGTCTAGGCCGATCGGTGACCTGAGGCGGCCCAACTCCCGTTCTTCCAGGCCAGGCTTCACGCAACCTGCGCTCGCGGTCGACGTGGGTGCGGCGAGAGCCCATGGCCCCGACGTAGGCGACCGGCATCCGCAAGGCCTCCCGCAGCAGGGGTACGTCGAACTTGGCGTCGTGGGTGAGGACGCACAGGACGGTGCGCGCGTCGGTCGGTGTGCGCCGGAGGTAGCGGTGGGGCCAGTCGACGACGATGTCGTCGGCGTCCGGGAAGCGCGCCCGGGTGGCGAAGACGGGGCGGGCGTCGCAGACGGTGACGTGGTAGCCGAGGAACTTGCCGATCCGGACCAGTGCCGCCGCGAAGTCGATCGCCCCGAAGACGATCATGCGGGGTGACGGCATGTTCGCTTCGACGAGCAGGGTGAGTCCGCCGGGGCAGAGCGCTCCGTCTTCGGAGAGTTCGACCGTGCCGGTACGGCCGGTTTCCAGTAAGGCGTGCGCCTGTGCGGCCGCGGCCCGGTCCAGCGTGGAGCGGCCGTCTCCGTGCGATCCCTCGTGGGTGCCGTCAGGGCGCACGTACAGGCTCCTGCCGAGGAGTTCGGCGGGGCCGCGGATCACCTGGGTGAGGGCTGCCGGTTCGTCGCGGGCGGCGCCGGCCAGCACGGACTGGAACGCCGTCCTGACAGCCGCGTCGGCCGCGACCGGCGTGACCAGGATGTCGATGATTCCGCCGCAGGTGAGACCGACGGCGAAGGCGTCCCCGTCGCTGTAGCCGAACCGTTCGACGACGGACCCGCCATCGTCGAGTGCTCGCGTGCAGAGTTCGTAGACGGCTCCTTCCACGCAACCGCCGGAGACCGATCCGACGGCGGTGCCCTCGCGATCGACGGCGAGGGCGGCCCCGAGTCCGCGTGGCGCGCTGCCACTGACACCGACGACGGTGGCCACGGCGAACTCCTTGCCCTCCTCGAGCCACTCACTCAGCTCATGGGCAATGTCCAGCACTTGGCCCCTCCGCAGACAGAAACCCCATCGGTCGGATGGGACGTGGTGGCGGCGTGCACGGGTCGCGCGCCGCACCGTTCTCAGGCACGGACGCTGACGGTCGGACATGGCCAGTGGGCCGTATCCGACGCTGTAGCCCGCCGAAGCGGATCACTGTCCGATAATTCGAAGAACGTAACGGACCGCAGTCCGCTTAGCAAGAGGCGGAGGGTGAAGCCCGGAGGGAGGGCGAGCGGAGCGAGCGGGAACAGGTTTCAGCGATCGGACACGCGGCGCGATCCTGCGCACGTCCAGGAGGTGGCACGGTCACTGCCGACATCATCAACATCGAGACCGAGGGGCAGGGTTGGTCGCGGATGGCGGAGGTCGCGCCACGGAATAACTGACGTGTTCACCGCCCGCCTCCTGAAGGCGAACGCCGCCAGGAGGACGCCGCCAGGATCGGCAGGGGATGGCCGCGTCCCGGCAGGTGGATTCCGCAACTGTGGTGCGGGCGCGAATCGGTGCCGAGGTCACCGTCCCGCCGTGGCGGCACCGTACGGCCGACATCTCCGCGCCCGCGACCTGTCTGATGGCCGGCCATGGCGGCGGCGGAGGCCTTCGGTGCACGGACGGCGCGCTACGGGCCCTCTCCCGGGCGCCCTGGCCAGGGAACGTCCGCCAACTCGACGGCTCGCTCCGATACGCGCGGGCGCCCGTCCGGGTCTCCTGATCGAAGAGGTTGAAGCACAGTCACCCGCGATCGTGCAGAACCCGCAGAATCGGCGTGGCCCACCGACTGAACACCAGATCGACACCGGACCGATCGGACAACCTCTGGGTGCCTCGTCCGCGTTCACGGCCATCCCTCCTCCGAACCTCTCACTCTTGCCAACCGGACACTAGTCCGTTACTTTTGCATCCGCTAGCGGACTACTGTCCGCTTGAGTCCATCCGTGCCGGACCTCGTGCAGAACCCCACTTGTCCGCCGGCCGAACCGCAGCGGACGCGGATGCGCCGCTCTTCCGGTGGTTGGCGTACTCGCTGCGCGTCCTCGAACCGATGCTGTCGAAGGTGGGCCTGTCCCTGCCGTCGCCGTACGGCGCCTCGAGCCGGGTGCCGTGAGGCACAGCCCGTAGACGGACGGCCCACGCCGACGGCCGGTTTCCCCCGGACGTACGGCCGTCGCTGCCCGTAGCCGACTCGCCGGAGGACGACACACCATCACTTCGGCCGGCACGGCGTCGCCTGCGACCGCCGCGCAGAGGAGGCACACATGACCATCCGCGTACTGCTCGCCGACGGCCAGTCCCTCGTCCGCTCCAGTTTGCGCCTGGTCCTCCAGTCGGAGCCGGACATCGAGGTCGTCGGGGAGGCCGCGACGGGCGGTGAGGCGCTCGACCTGGCCCGCAGCACCCGCGCCGACGTCGCCTTGATGGACATCGGGTTGCCCGGCATGAACGGCCTCGACGCCACTCGGGCCATCACGGCCGACGAGGACCTCACGGGCGTACGGGTGCTGATACTGACGGCCTTCGAAGCCGATGAGTACGTCTTGCGGGCGTTGCGTGCCGGGGCCAGCGGCTTCCTGGGAAAGGGCGTGGAACCCGCCCGCCTCCTGTATGCCATTCGGCTGATCGGCCGGGGAGAGGCACTGCTGTCCCCCAGAGCGACCAAGGTCCTCATCGCCCGCTGTCTCTCCGCACCGGAGACCACGAGTGTTCAGACGCCGGAGCTGAAGACCCTGACCGAACGCGAGAGACAGGTCCTCGGCCTCGTCGCGGCCGGCCTCTCCAACGTCTCCATCGCGGAGCGGCTCCACGTCTCACCCTGGACCACCAAGACCCACGTACACCGCATCATGGCCAAACTCGGCGCCCGGCATCGCGCCCAACTCGTCGTGATCGCGTACCAGTCCGGCTTCACTCGCCCCGGCATACGGACGGCACATGACACCACGACAGTGATCCTTCGAGCCGACGCGTCGGACAGCCGGCGATCGAAGAGACGGGTGGCGAAGCCGTCCCCCTCCCCGGCCGGCTCCTGACAGGCATTCACCCCAGTACGCGTAGCGCCTGAGCCACCGTCTCCGCCGTGCGGGTGCGGGCGGCCGAGAGCCACGGGCGTGGGTCGACCGTCCGGGGGCCGTTGCTGAAGGCGTCGCGCACCGCTCCGGTGAAGGCGATGTTCAGTGCCGTACCGATGTTGACTTTGGTCATACCGGCGGTGATCGCGCGGCGCAGCTCGTCCTCGGGCACACCGGTGGAGCCGTGCAGGACGAGGGGAACGGGAACGGACTCCTTCAGGTGGGCGATCAGTTCGTGGTCGAGCCGCGCGGTGCGGGTGGTCATGGCGTGCGAACTGCCTACGGCGACGGCGAGGGCGTCGACGCCCGTCCTGGTCACGAACTCGCGTGCCTGCCCGGGGTCGGTGCGGACGCCGGGTGCGTGGACTCCGTCCTTGCCGCCGACCTCGCCGAGTTCGGCCTCCAGCCACAGCCCGTGGGCGTGAGCCCATTCGGCGGCGGCTCGGGTCGCGGCCAGGTTTCGGTCGTGCGGAAGCGCCGAGGCGTCGTACATGACCGAGCCGAAGCCGTGGTCCGCGGCCCGGCGCAACAGTTCCTCGTCGGTGACGTGGTCCAGGTGCAGGGCGACCGGGACCGATGCCGCCTCGGCCACCGCCGCGGTGGCGCGGGCGATCGGCGTGAGGGCGCCACCGTGGAACCGCACCGCGTTCTCGCTGATCTGGCAGATGACCGGGGCGCCCACGGTCTCGGCTCCGGCCACGATCGCCTCGGCATGCTCCAGGGTGATCACGTTGAACGCACCGACCGCGCGCCCCTCGGCGTGCGCGGCCCGGACGAGGTCGGCGGTGGGAGTCAGAGGCATGTTCGGATGGCCTTTCCTGATCGCGGGTTGCCGTGCACAGCTCCCTGCACCACCGCTCCCCCTGCATAGCGGTGTGACGGAAATCGTGAAAGCCGATGCAGGAAATTGCTGTTTTAGAGGGGATAAATTACTGAAATATGCGACGTACGCCAGAAACGTGCGGCCCAGTCGTGGTTTCATGGGCGTCTACCCCACCGACAGGGAGCGACTGAGATGGCGGCACCGCAGGCCAGGTGGAGCGCGCTGCTGGACTTGCTGACGCGCGACGGGCGTATCGAGGTCGAGGCGGCCGCGGCCGAACTGGCGGTGTCCGCCGCGACGATCCGGCGTGACCTCGACGAACTGGCTCGCCAGCAGATGGTCACCCGCACCCACGGTGGCGCGGTGATCAACGCGATCGCGTACGACCTGCCGCTGCGGTACAAGGCGGCACGACACGCCCCCGAGAAGGAACGCATAGCGCATGCGGCGGCCGGCCTGGTCAAGACCGGAGCGGTGGTGGGCCTCAACGGCGGCACCACGACCACCGAGGTCGCGCGGGCGCTGGCGACCAGGAGCGACCTGGGCCCGGAGGGCGGTGCCGAGCCGTCGCTGACGATTGTCACCAATGCCCTGAACATCGCCAACGAGCTGGTCGTACGCCGTCATGTGAAGCTCGTCGTCACCGGCGGAGTGGCGCGCCCGGCCTCGTACGAGCTGATCGGGCCACTGGCCACCGAACTGCTCGCCGAGATCACGCTGGACCACGTCTTCATCGGCGTGGACGCGATCGACTCCGTGCACGGCGCGACCGCGCATCACGAGGGTGAGGCCAGCATCAACCGGGCGTTGGCGCGGCGCGCCCAGCAGGTTGTCGTGGTCGCCGACTCCTCCAAGCTGGGCAAGCGGGCGTTCGCGCGGATCTGTCCGTTGGAGGACGTCCATGTGCTGGTGACCGACAAGGACGCTCCCGCCGGGCTGATCGAGCCGTTCGCCGCCGCCGGAGTGGAGATCATCCGCGCCTGAACGTCCGCGCCCCGCACGGGCGTTCGCGGCGTACGTCACCGGGCGCCCGCCCGGCCACATGGCGCCGCGCGGGTGAGTAGGGTCGAGCCACGCGCGATGCTCTTGCCGAACACCTCGCGGAGCTACGGAGGTTCCGGGTGCCGGCACAGGCGGTCCGTCGGTCCTGACGCCGGGGCCGACCGGATGGACAGCGGTGTCGGTGACGTCGCCGACGCCGGCCACCGCGGAACGGGCCGACACCGAACCGGCGGGCGACGGAGCGGCGGCCCGGGCGGCGGCTTCTGCGGCGAAGTCCAGGATCAGATCGCCGACGACGGCGGGACCCCGGGCCGAACCGACGGGTCGGTGTCTGACGGACCGGGGTCCGGCGGGTCGGACGGCGCCGACCGGCCCGACCGGGGCTTTCTGCAGGGAAACGCCGTACGCCTCCACCGCGCACAGAGCCACGTTCTCGCCGCCGGCCAGGGCGGCGACCCTCGTCACCGCATCCCTCGCTTCGACCACTTCACCCCTTGACTCCACCGGCCGTCAGCCCGCTGATCAGATGGCGCTCCACGAAGATGAACAGCACCACCACCGGGACGATGGCGATCAGCGACGAGGCGAAGAGGTACTGCCACTGCTCCTGGTACGCGGTGACGAACCCGGGGATGGCCTTGGTCAGCGTCGTGCGGTCACCTGAGGACGTGATGGTGAGGGCGACGACGTACTCGTTCCACGCTGCGATGAACGTGTACACCACCGCCGTCACCACACCGGGCATGGCCAGCGGCAGCGTGATCCGGGTCAGCGCCCCGAGCCGGCCGACCCCGTCCAGGTACGCCGCCTCCTCCAGCTCCTTGGGGACGCTCGCGAAGTAGGCGTTGAGGATCCAGACGCAGAACGGCAGGTTGAACGCCGCGTTGACGAGGATCAGCGCCTCGCCGGTGTCGGTCAGGTCGAGGCTGACCATCTCCCGGTAGATACCGACCAGCAGTGCGGTGGGCGCGAACATCTGGGTCACCAGGACGAGCAGCAGGAACGCGCCGCGGCCCCGGAACCGGTGTCGCGCGGTGTAGTAGGCGGCCGGCAGCCCGACCAGCAGCGCGAGCAGCGTGGACATCCCGGCGACGTACAGCGAGAAGCCCAGCGAGCCGGCGACGGGCGGATCGTCGAGCGACCACACGTCGGCGAAGTTCGACCAGCGCCATTCGGACGGCAGGTACGAGGGCGGGGACTTCATGAGTTCCGGCGTCGGCTTCAGCGCCGTCAGCAACATCTGGAGGTACGGGGAGAGAAACACCAGGGCGACCAGCCAGCCGGTGCCGGCGATCAGCGCGGTGCGTACCGTGCGACCGCCTCCATTGCGCGTGGCCCGTGGTCCGGCACCTGTACGTGCGGCGGACTTCGTCATCGGATCTCCTCCCGCCAGCGCACGACCCGGAGATACGCCAGCACCACGACGAGGATCAGTGCGAAGTTCACGACGGCCATCGCGGCCGACTCGCCGACGGCCTGGTTGTCGAAGGCGAGCTTGTACATGAAGGTCGTCGTCGTGTCGGTGGCGAAGCCGGGGCCGCCGCGGGTCATCGCCCAGATGATCGGGAACGAGTTGAACACGTTGATGATGTTGATGATCGCGGCCACCAGCAGCGAGGGCCGAAGCAGCGGCAGCGTGACGGACAGATACGTCCTCGCCGGGCCGGCGCCGTCCATCCGGGCCGCCTCGTAGACCTCCGCGGGGACGGTCTGGAGTCCGGCGAGTATGACGAACGCGGTGAACGGCAGGGAGACGAACACCGCCACGGCCATCATCGCCGCGAATCCCAGGACCGGGTCGGCCAGCCAGTTCACCGGTTTGTCGAGGAGACCCACGTCCATCAGTGCGCGGTTGACGACCCCGTAGAAGTTGTTGAGCATCCAGCGCCAGATGAGCGCGGTCATCAGCACGGACGCCGCCCAGGGCACGATGAGCGCCCAGCGGACCGCCCGTTGCCCGGGGAAGCGGGTGTTGAGCAACTGGGCGAGCCCCAGGGACAGTAAGAGGGTGACCGTGACGACGCCGACGACCCAGACCAGCGTGCGCAGCAGTACGCCCGGCAGGTCCTCCTCGGCGAACAGGTCGGTGTAGTTGTCGAGGCCCGCGGAGCCGAGGGACAGCCCTGTGGAGCTGATCCTGGTGAGGGAGGTGCGGGCCATTTCGACGACGGGCCAGACCACCATGGTCAGGATGAGGGCGACGGCGGGGCCCAGCCACAGAAGTGGTTCGAGGGCACGCAGATCGCGCCACCGTTTCCGGCCCGGGGCGGCGGGCGGTGCCGCGCCCGGTGGGGCCGGCTCCCGCCGGTCCCCCGAGGCGCGTACGGAGATGTCGTGGACGGCCATGCGTCAGCCGGCCTTCCGAGCGGTCTTCTCCGCGGTCTTCTGGATCTTCTCCAGGACCTTCCGGGGATCGCCGGCGGCCACGGCGGTGCCTATCTGCTGCTTCGCGGCGCCGTCGACGGCGCCCCAGCCCGGGTTGTCCGCCGGGGCGAACTTGGCGCCCCCCAGCGCGTCGACGAAGGGTTTGTAGTAGTCGGTGTCCGAACTGAGCGCGTCACCGGCGGACTTGGTGACCGAGAGGAATCCCTCGGTGGACAGGAAGGTGGAGGCGTTCTTCTTCTGGTAGACGAAGTCCAGGAACTTGTTGACGGCTTCCCGGTTCTTGCCCCCGTCCTTCTTGAACGCCACCAGGTAGTCCTGGACGCCCAGGGTGTTGTGGGTGGTGCCGTCCTTGCTGGGCAGCGGCGCGACGCCGTAGTCGAGGTTCTTGTCGACAGGGTCGATGAAGCCCTTGCGCATGAAGACGGCGCCGTTGATCATGCCGATCCGGCCTTGCGCGAACTGGTTGAAGACGTCCTTGCGGTTGGTGGTCTCCGGGTTGGGCTGGGTCAGGCCGTCCTTGGTCAGTTTCCTCAGGTAGGTCAGGGTCTCCACGTTGGCCGGCTGGTCGACGGCCCATTCGCCGGAGTCGTCGACCCAGCCGCCGCCGTTGTTCATCGACCAGATGCCGAACTCGCCCTGGGCTTCCTCCGGTCCGAGCGGCAGACCCAGCGGAATGACTCCGGTCCCCCCGTTCTTCTTGATCTTCTTCGCGACGGCCTCGAGCTCCGCCCAATTCGCCGGTGGCGCCGTGACACCCGCCTTCCTGAAGATCTCCTTGTTGTAGAAGAACAGCCGGGCGCTGGAGATGAATGGCAGGCCGTACTGGATCTGGTCGTACATGGCCTGGTGGGCGAAGAGGGGCAGGAAGTCGTCGAGCACCTTCGCCGACACCGCCTGGTCCGCCGGGTAGATCAGGTCGTCGCGGGCGAAGTCGGAGAACTTGTTGTAGTTGAGGACGTCCGGCTGCTGCTTGGTCTGGATGTACGTCTTGACCTTGGAGTCCATCTGTTCCCAGTCGACGACTTCCAGGTTGACCTTGTACCCGGGGTTCCCGGCCTCGAAGTCCTTGATCAGGTTCTTCCAGTAGGGCTGGGTGTCGTCGTCGTACTTCGCGGCCACGAAGGTGATCGTCCGGCCGTCGGAGTCGCCGCTGGTCGATGACCCTCCCTTGCCGCATCCGGTGAGAGCCAGGGCCAGAACCAGGCCTGCGGCTGTGCCGACGAGGTGTCGATTCACGCGAGTACCACCTTCTCTTCGTATGGCTGTGCACTTAACGACGAGTGCGGCTCCATGCTCATTTATGCTCGAATCTTGCTACGATCAAGCATTGAACGTCATCATGCTCAATCAATCACGCATGGTGTCAAGGGCCCGCCGGATCACGACTCGGTCACGCCGAGACGGATCCCCTTGGGTGCCCGCACCCATCACGAGCGGCGCTTCACCGCGCGACCACGCCCTGTGCGTCCGAGACGGGAGTCCCGATGAGCCAGACCGAGACCGAGATCGCCACACAGCCGGAGTGCTGGCACCGCGCCGTCGCACTCGCGCGCCGGCCGGAGACCCCAGGCGTCGCCCGACTGCCCAGGACCGGCGAGCGCGTGGCCGTCGTCGGCTGCGGCACGTCGTGGTTCATGGCCCAGGCGTACGCGGTGCTGCGCGAGAGCGCGGGCCACGGCGAGACCGACGCCTTCCCTGCGTCCGAGATGCCGGCCGGGCGACGCTACGACCGGGTGGTGGCGCTGACCCGGTCGGGCACCACCACCGAAGTGCTGGAGGTGCTCCGGCGCCTGAAGGGGGTGACACCCACCGTCGCGGTCACCGCCGATCCGGCGACGCCCGTCATGGAACTCGCGGACATGGCCGCCGTCCTGGAGTTCGCCGACGAGACGTCGGTCGTGCAGACCCGGTTCGCCACCACTGAGCTGGTGTTTCTGCGGGCCCTGCTCGGCGAGGACCTGAGCGGACTGGCCGCGCAGGGGGCGGCGGCGCTCGCCGAGCCGCTGACCGACGAGCTGCTGACCGCCGAACAGTTCACGTTCCTCGGCAGCGGCTGGGCCTACGGGATCGCCCAGGAGGCGGCACTGAAGATGCGTGAGGCGGCGGGCGCCTGGACGGAGGCGTATCCGGTGATGGAGTACCGGCACGGGCCGATCAGCGTCACCGGGCCCGGGCGGGTGGCCTGGTGGTTCGGCGACCCGGCCGGTGTCCCCGAGGGACTGCCCGACGAGATCGCCCGGACCGGCGGCCGGCTGGTGGCCTTCGGCCGCGACCCGGTGGCGGACCTCGTCGTGGTGCAGCGGCTCGCCGCGGCCCTCGGCGCGGCACGCGGCCTCGACCCGGACAACCCGCGCCATCTCACCCGTTCGGTGATTCTCGCCTGACGCCGTTCACGCGAATTCGACGGACTTCCGAAGCCGGGCCCGCTGCCCGCGACCCATGCCGTGAGCAGCGGGCCTGTCCGTCATCAGCGACCACACGGGCCCTCGGGGCCCCGCAGGAATCAGGGAACGCATCGTTGACAGATGAATTTTCCTGCAAGAGTATGTGCGCAAAACTACAAGATCTTGCATAGCTCGTCAGAGACTCCATGCCTCTCCCCGCTGGAGGACACCAGTGCGTGCACAGCCCCGCAGACTCGGCGCCTCACTCGCCGCCGCCCTGACCCTGACCATCGCCTTCCCGGGCACGGAAGCCCTCGCCCAGCCCGTGCGGGCCGACTCGGCCCCTCGGTCGACGGTGACCGAAACCGCGGACGGCCTGACCCTGTCCGTGCCGGCCACCGGGAAGACCCCCGGCTACGCCGTCGACGTATCCACCGACGGCGATCTCGCCCTCACCACCGAGCGCGCCGACAGTCCCGTCCTCGCCACCGCGAGCGGTGACACGGGCGCCTTACGGTTCCGCTCGGCCGGCGCCTGGCAGCACGCCACCGATGTCACCGCCTGGAGCTGGAAGAACGGCGTCCTGACCCTGACCGCCGACACCACGTTCGACGGAGCCGGCGTCGAGGCGCGTGTCATTCCGGCCGCCGACCGCTACCAACTCGACTGGAACGTCGAGGGAGTCGAGCCGGACCGGCTGGGACTCGCCTTCGACCTGGCCTCCGCCGGGCACTGGTACGGGCATGGCGAGGCCGAGACCCCGCAGGGCGGCCCCGGCACCGACCAGCCCTGGCCGCTGAACAGCGGCGAGGTCGAACACCCGGCGTTCTCCCCCGCCTCGTACCACGTGATCGACCCGTTCTGGTACACCTCCAGCTCGGCCGGACTCCGCGTCGACACCGGAAATGTCATGGACGTGGCGATCAACGCGGGCAAGGACGGGCTCGGCCGCTTCGACGTCCAGGCCGCCGACGCCTACAAGGCAACCGTCTTCGTCGAGTCGACGCCGCTGGAGGTCTACCGCGACTACGTGGGCATAGTCGGGAAACCGGCGAAGAGCGACGCCACGTACGAGCAGTACGCCAAGCCGGTCTGGAACTCCTGGGCGCAGTTCTACACCGACATCGACCAGGAGAAACTCCTCGACTACGCCACCGACCTCAAGGCCGCCGGCCTGGACGGGCACGCCCTCCAGCTCGACGACAAGTGGGAGTCGAACTACGGCAATCTGACCTTCGACGCCAAGGCCTACCCCGACCCGAAGGCCATGTCGAAGAGGATCCACGACCTGGGCTTCGACTTCGGGCTCTGGACGACTCTGTGGATCAACCTCGACTCCGACAACTACCGGTTCGCCGTCGACAAGGGCTACTTGCTGGGGGACGCCGCCGACCCCGCCAAGCCGTGCACGGTGACCTGGTGGAACGGCACAGCGGGGATCATCGACCTCGCCAACCCGGACGCCAGGGCCTGGTACACCGGCCGCGTCAAGTCCCTGATGGGCGACTACGACATCGACGGCCTGAAGTTCGACACCCGCTTCTTCGACGACAGGTGCGCCCCGCGCGCCGGATTCAAGCCGACCGACTACCAGCGGCTCGGCACCGAACTCGCCGACGAGTTCGACCTGCAGGGCGTCGGCATCCGCGTGCACTGGGACTCGACGGCCCACCGGGCCGGGTTCGTCACCCGGCAGGTCGACAAGGGCACCGGCTGGGACTCGGTCCGCGCCTCGGTCACCCAGAACCTCGCGATCTCCACGATCGGCTACCCCTTCGTCACCACCGACATGATCGGCGGCTCCGGCGGCCAACCGGCCCCGGACAAGGAGGTGTTGATCCGCTCGGCTCAGGTGGCGTCGCTCATGCCGCTGATGTACTCCTCCACCTCACCCGTCGACACCATCGATGTGACGACCGGCCAGAAAGTCGTCTACGACCAGGAGACCATCGACCTCTACCGGGCGGCGATTCTGCGGCACGAACGGCTCGCGCCCTACATCTGGGACCAGGTCCAGCAGACTCTCAGAACCGGGGACCCCATCGTCCGGCCGCTGTTCTTCGACTTCCCGAAGGACAGGGCGAGTTACACCGTCCCGGACGAGTGGATGCTCGGCCCCGCCGTCCTCGCGGCGCCGCAGGTCACCGACCGGGCCACCCGGACCGTGCATCTGCCGCCGGGCACGTGGTACGACGTCAACCAGGGCACCGTGATCCGCGGCCCGAAGGACCTGAAGGGCTACGGCGCTCCCCTCGGGGTCACCCCGGCCTTCGTGAACCTCAAGGCCAAGGGCGCCGACAAGGCCCTGCGTGCCCTGCGGAGCGACGACGCTCCCGCCGCCTCCGTGCTGCTCGCCCCCGACGCACCGGAGACCGGCAACGGCGAGGCCTTCGAGATCACCACCACGGCCACCAACTGGGGCTCCCGGCCGCTGAAGAAGGTCACAGCCACGCTGGCGGCGCCCGCCGGCTGGCGCGCCGAGGCCACCACAGCCGCGACCTCCAGGTCCCTGACCGCCGGCGCCACTCTCACCACCCGGTGGAAGGTCACCCCGCCCGCCGACGCCGACTGGGGCAGCCACATCCTCACCGGAACCGTCACCTACGACGGCGGTACGAAGGTCTCCGACCGCGTCCCGGTGAAGGTGAATCCGGAGCCGGGCACTGTCTCGGCTCCGTACCGCACCGCCGACACCACCGGCGGCGCCCAATTCGCCCAGGCAGGCGACCAGTTCGCCATCTGGGCGGGTGGCCAGGACCTGTCGGGCTGGAAGGACGAGAAGGCGGCCGTCTACGAGAGCGGGGTGGTCGGTGACAAGGCCACAGTGCGGGCGCGAGTCGTCTCACAGAACTCCGCCAGCCCCGTCGGCAAGGCCGGCATCGCCGTCGCCAACGACCTGTCCGCGCCCGGGAAGGGCGGCTACGCGGTCCTCGTCATGACGGACAAGTACGGCCTGGAGTTCATGACCGACAGTGACGGCGACGGAAAGCTCGACACCTGGGCGGGCGGCGGCCAGACCTACCACCCGGCCCATCTCAAGCTGGTGCGCGACCGCACGACGTACACGGCGTACGCGAGCAAGGACGGCACCACCTGGTCCACCGTCGGCTCGGCCACCGTCGCCTCGGCCTCCGGCACCGGGGACGCGGGAGTGATCGCCTCCGCCGTCAACCTCAACTACCCCGGCGAACGGATCCAGGCCGTCCACGACGACTTCTCCGTCACCACGCCCTGACCGGTCACCGCAGGCCGGCGTTCCCGGTCGTCGCAGCCCGGGAGCGCCCCCAC
Source organism: Streptomyces sp. B21-083 (assembly GCF_036898825.1). Lineage (GTDB taxonomy): Bacteria > Actinomycetota > Actinomycetes > Streptomycetales > Streptomycetaceae > Streptomyces. Next base: position 429,390 of record NZ_JARUND010000001.1, read on the forward strand.
CACCAGCTTCGGCAGCACCCGACGACCCTTTTCCGAAAGGGATCCACCATGACACGGCCCACACGCGTACCCGCACGCGTATCCGCCCTCGCCGCCTCCTTCCTCGCCGGCGCGCTCGTCGCGACCACCACGACCGTCATCGCGGCCACCGGCGACGACGACCAGCGGAAACCCACCACGACCTGGCTGACCGTGAAGGTCGCCGACGCGATGGGCACCAGGGACACCATCACCTGGGTGCCCACCGGATCCTTCGCGAGCTCGGCCGAGGTCCGCGTGCCGCGCTTTCCGATGACCGCCATCGAGGGCAAGGACACCAAGGAACTCGCCCTGGACGCCGTACGCGGCGAGCAGGTCTCCGCGCAGCTCGCCATCGCCTCCGGCAAGAGCCTCGACGACGTGCAGGCGAGGGTCGGCGACCTGACAGGGCCGGGCGGCGCGAAGCTCGACGGTGACAGTACGCAGGTGCGGTTCGTGAAGTACGTGCCCGTACAGCGCTCCAAGAGCGAGGTCGACTGGTCGGCCACCATCGACCAGGTCAGCTCCGCCAAGGAGGTCTCCGGGGACCGTAACCCGGACGTCGTCGGCGACCCGCTGGAGGAGCGCGACTCGGTCGACGTGCCCGCGTACGCCGCGCAGCCGCTCTGGTTCACCTTCCACATACCGAAGAACGCCCGCCCCGGCACGTACAAGGGCACGGTCCGCGTCGACGTCGACGGCGGGGCCCAGGCCACGTACCCGCTCACCATCGACGTCGCCGACGCCACCGTGCCCGCCCCCGCCGACTACAGGTTCTTCCTCGACGTCTGGGCGCAGCCGGAGACCCTCGCCCAGGCGCACAAGGTGAAGCTGTGGTCGAAGGAGCACTGGAAGCTCATCGAGGCGTACAACCGTGATCTGGCGTCGCGCGGTCAGAAGGTCATCAACACGACGATCGTCGACAACCCCTGGCACCACCAGTGGTCGCTCGGCACCCGGGAGTCGCAGACCGCGACGCCGTACACCAGCATGGTCGGCTGGAAGTGGAACGGGACCAGGTTCGCCTTCGACTTCGACCGCTGGGACAAGTACGTCGAGACCGCCAGGAAGGCCGGGCTCGGCCCCGACATCGGCGCCTTCTCGATGCTGGCCTTCCAGGACCAGGAACACCTCACCTACACCGACACCCGCAGCGGGAAGACCGTCTACGAGAACGTCGATCTGGGCGGGAGCCGCTGGCGGCAGGCCTGGGGCGCGTATCTGCCCGCCTTCGAGGCCCACTTGAGGAAGAAGGGCTGGCTGAAGGACACCTGGCTGTCCTTCGACGAGCGGCCGATCAGCACCATGACGGTGGTCAAGGACTTCGTGCACGAGGTGGCGCCGGTCTTCGACGACCGTATCTCCGTCGCCGGATCGATCACCACAGAGGGTGTCGCGTCGAACCTGTCGGTGGACTGGGGCGGCATCGACGCGATGACCAAGGAGAAGGCGGCCGAGCGTCGCGCGGCCGGCAAGACCACCACGTTCTACGTGTACGGCGCGCCCGCCCACCCCAACACGTTGTCCTACTCCCCCGCCGTCGAGTCGCGGATGCTGCCGTGGATCTCGGCGCAGCGCGACCTCGACGGGTTCCTGCGCTGGTCGTACAACAGCTGGACCAGCGACCCGTTCAAGCAGCCCGTGCACATCTTCACCCAGGGCGACGAGTACCTGGTCTATCCCGGGAAGAACGGGCCGATGTCCAGTATCCGCTGGGAGCAACTCAAGGAAGGCATCGAGGACTTCGAGCTGATCGCGCAGCTCCGCGAGAAGGACGGCGGTGACAGCGCCGCTCTCACCGAGGCTCTCACGAAGGCCACTCGGGACCTGGACGGCCGTACGAAGAACGTCACCGACATCGAGACCGCGCGGGCGGCCGTGGTGAAGGGGCTGACCTCATGAGAGGGCGCGTGAGATCGCTGCTGCTCGCCTCGGTGCTGGCCGCCACGTCCCTGGGCGCTCCGGCCGCCGGCGCGGCCGTATCACCGGCGCGGACCGCGCCCGTTACGGCGAACCAGCACACGGTCACCTACGACCAGTACGCGGTACAGGTCGACGGCAAACCCCTGTACATCTGGGGCGCCGAGTTCCACTACTTCCGGCTGCCCAGCCCGGACGCCTGGCGTGACGTGCTGCAGAAGATCAAGGCGGGCGGGTTCAACGCCGTCTCGCTCTACTTCGACTGGGGCTACCACTCCGCCAAGCAGGGCTCGTACGACTTCTCCGGCGTCCGTGACGTGGAGCGGCTGCTCGACGAGGCCGAGCGCGCCGGTCTGTACGTCATCGCGCGGCCAGGCCCCTACATCAACGCCGAGGTCTCCGGCGGCGGCTTCCCGGCGTGGCGCAAGACGCGCGCGGGCGTGAACCGTACCTCCGAGGAGGGGTATCTGAAGGACGCCCAGGAGTGGATGAGCCGGATCAATCCGATCATCGCGCGTCACCAACTCACGCGCGGCAAGGGCTCGGTGATCCTGTATCAGGTCGAGAACGAGTACCAGGGCGGACGCCACGACGCCGACTACATGCAGACGCTCATCGACTGGGCGAAGGAGGACGGCATCGACGTGCCGACCTTCGTCAACGACGGCGGCGCCAACCGGAACTGGGTGAGCGGCAAGGGCGCCCCCGACATCTACGGCTTCGACGCCTACCCGCAGGGCTTCGACTGCAGGAACCCGGACGACTGGAAGAACCTGCCCGACTATACGTACGTCAACGACTGGAAGCCCGAGTCACCGCTGATCATTCCGGAGGCTCAGGGCGGCGCCTTCGACCCTTGGGGCGGCACCGGTTACCAGGACTGCGCGAAGCTCACCGGCACCGACTTCACCCGGGTGTTCAGCAAGATGAACATCGCCGCCGGGGTCTCCGGTCAGTCCTTCTACATGACGTACGGCGGCACGAACTGGGGCTGGCTCGCCGACCCGAACGCCGTCTACACGTCATACGACTACGGCGCTCCGATCAACGAGTCCCGCCAACTGACGGACAAATACCAGGAGTTCAAGCGGCTCGGATATTTCGTCAACTCGGTCGGCTCGCTGGCACGGACCGACAAGGCCGAGGCGCCCGTCCCCTCCGACGAGGCGCTGCGCATCCACCGGCGCGTCAACCCCGACGACGGAACCCAGTTCTTCACCGTCCGGCATGCCGACACCCGGGTGAAGGACAAAAACGAGACCACCCTGTCCCTGACCGGCTCGGACGGCGACTATCCGCGCGTGCCGCAGCAGGGCGCTATCACCGTCGACGGCCGGGACGCGAAACTCCTCGTCGCCGGCTACGACCTGGGCGACCAGCGGCTCGTCTACTCCACCTCGGAGATCATGACGCACGCCACGATCGGCGACCGTGAGGTGGCCCTGCTGTACGGGCGTGCGGGCGAAACCGGCGAGACGGTACTGCGGTACGCGAAGCGGCCGCAGGTGAAGGTGCTCGCCGGTGACGTCACCACCACCTGGGACGCCGAACGCGGCGATCTGCGGCTGAACTACACCCACAAGGGCCTGGCCCGGGTGCTGGTGAACGGCCTGGAACTGCTGATCGCCGATGTCGCCGAGACCGCCCACTGGTGGCGGCAGGACACCGCCGACGGGCCGGTCCTGGTACGCGGCCCGTCCCTGGTCCGTACGGCGGAGGTCAAGGGCGACACCCTCAGGCTGACCGGTGACTCGACAAGGGCCGCGAAGATCGAGGTCATCGCCGACACGAAGAAAGTGACCTGGAACGGCCGCAGGACCGCCGTCACCGAGGCGCCGCGCACGGTTCGGCTGCCCGCACTGACGACCTGGAAGTACAAGGAGGAAGCCCCCGAGACCGCCCGGGACTTCGACGACTCCGCCTGGCCCACCGCCGCCCGCCTCTCCACCGCCGACGCCGAACTGAACGGCTCACTGCCGGTGCTCGCGATGGACGAGTACGGCTTCCACCACGGTGATGTCTGGTACCGGGGGCGGTTCAGGACCACCGGCGCGGCGACCGCGCTCGCGCTGAACGCCGACACCGGTCCCACCGGCCAGTACGCGGTCTGGCTCAACGGACGTTACCTCGGCAGCTCCGGCGACGGCGCACACACCTTCGACATTCCGGCGGGCACCCTCAAGGGCGCCGGCGACAACGTGCTCGCCGTCCTCGCCGAGAACGCGGGGCACAACGAGGAATGGGGCCACGACTACTCCAAGGAGCCGCGCGGTCTGCTCGGCGCGGAGGTGATCGGCGGTGCCTCCACCCTCACCTGGAAGGTCCAGGGCAGCAGGGGCGGCGAGAACCCGGTCGACACCGCACGGGGTCCCTACAACAACGGGGGGCTGTACGGGGAGCGGGCCGGCTGGTCACTGCCCGGTTACCCGGACGGCGGCTGGAAGCGCACCTCACTGTCCGCGTCCGCCCGGTCCGGGGCAGCGGAACCCGGGGTGCGGTGGTACCGCACCGGCGCGAAGCTCGATCTGCCGACGGGTCAGGACAACGCGCTCGCGCTGGACCTGGCGGAGCCCGAGGGCGGCAGCACGGCGTACCGCGCCCAGATCTTCGTCAACGGCTGGCTGATCGGCCGCTCTCTGCCCGACACCGGGCCCCAGACACGGTTCGTCGTCCCCAAGGGCATCCTGCGCGAGCAGGGCGACAACACCATCGCCCTGGCGGTGTGGTCCACCGGGAAGGCGGCGGGCCCCGGTTCGGTGAAGCTCGTCGACCTGGGCGCGAGTGCCGGCGGCATCAAGGTGAACACGGTGTCCGCGCCCTCGTACGACGCGAGGACCTACGCCATGCCCGCCCCAGGCGCGCGGATCACGGTGGACGCCGTGCCGTTCCTGAGCACCGGCACGACCACCGAGGTCCCCGTCACGCTCACCGTGGCGAAGGGGGCTCCCGCCGCCCGCGACGTCGAGGTGTCGCTGACCGTCCCGGCCGGCTGGACCGCGACCGCCGACGGCGCCACCGGCTTCGGCCGGGTCCGGCCCGGCACATCGGTGACCGCCCGCTACTCCGTGACCCCGCCCGCCGACCCGGTTCACTACGCCGTGCTGTCGGCGACCGCCGGGCTGAAACAGGCTGGTCGGCCGAAGAGTGTCACCGGCGAGCGGGCCGTGCAGGTGCCACCGCCAGGGCTCTCCAAGGACGCGTACGTCAGCGATCTGACCCTGGTCAAGGCGGTCAACGGCTGGGGTCCGGTCGAGAAGGACCTGTCCAACGGTGAGGCCGCGGCGGGTGACGGACGGACCCTCACCATCGCCGGCACCCCCTACGGCAAGGGCCTCGGCGTCCACGCGAACAGCCAGGTCAGGGTCTATCTGGGCGGCGGCTGCACCAGGTTCACCGGCGTCGCCGGGGTGGACGACGAGGTCGGTGACGGCGGCAGCGTCTCCTTCCAGGTGGTCGCCGACGGCCGCACCCTTGCCACCACCCCGGTCATGTCCGGCTCCGACGGCGGCACCACCGTCGACGTGGACGTGTCCGGCGCTCGCTGGCTGGACCTGGTCGTCGACGGAAACGGCGATGTCTCCAGCGACCACGCCGACTGGGCGGACGCCGAGTTGACCTGTACGGGCGGTTCCTGATGGCCGTACAGCCGAGTGCGATACGCGGCGGCCCCATTGCTCTGCTGCTGGCACTCATCGCCGCCCTGGCGGGGCCGGTGGAACCCGCCCGGGCCGGCCAGCAAGCCGATGGGCACGGCTGGACCGGCACGTGGGCGACGGCTCCGAGCGAGCACTACGAGGTCACGGGGATGTCCGAGGTGACGGTACGGATGCCGGTGCGCACCAGCGTCGGCGGCTCTCGGGTATGTGTCCGACTGTCGAACGCGTACGCCACCCAGCCGGTGACGATCGGTCACGCGACCGTGGGGCTGCGCGACGGCGGACCTGCGGTCAAGCGGCCGTACGAGGTGCGGTTCGGCGGGAAGAGGCAGGTGACGATCTCGGCCGGGGGCACAGCGGTCAGCGACCCGGTCCGGTTCCCCCTGCCCGCCGGTGCCGATCTGGTGGTCAGCCTCTATCTGTCCGGTCAGGTCACCCACATCACCGCCCACTGGTGGGCGCAACAGACCGTGTACTGGACGGACTACCAGGCCGGTGACCATGCCGCCGACACCGGCGGTGACGCCTTCACCTGGACCACCACGAGCTGGCCGTTCCTCTCCCGCGTCGACGTGAGCGCGCCCAAGGCGGGGTCGGTGGTGGCGCTCGGCGACTCGATCACCGACGGGTCCTATTCGACGACCGACACCAACCGGCGCTGGCCCGACCTGCTGTCCGCGCGGCTGAACGCCTGCCGCCCCGGCGCCGGGGTGCTCAACGCGGGTATCACCAGCAACCGGATCACCGCCGGGACGGAGACCAACCCCTCGGCGCTGGACCGTCTCGAACGGGATGTGCTGTCCCAGCCGGGGGCCAGGACCCTGATCCTCTTCGAGGGGATCAACGACCTCGGCGGAGCGAGTGCCGAGCAGATCATCCCCGGGATGAAGACCATCGCGGGCCGTGCCCACCAGCGCGGTATGCGGGTCGTCGGCGCCACGATCACCCCGTACATGGACTTCACCTGGGGCGGCTGGAGCGAGGAGCGGGAGGCACGGCGGCAGCGGGTCAACGCGTTCGTACGGCACTCCGCCCACGTCTTCGACGACTACGCCGACTTCGACCGGGCGGTACGCGACCCGGCGGACCCACGGAGGCTCGGCCAGGCGTACGACTCCGGTGACCATCTGCATCCCGACGACGCCGGCATGAAGGCGTTCGCCGACTCCATCGACCTGACCTCGCTCGGCCTCGGCCGTGGCTGTTCCTGAGGAGGACCAGTAGTGCTCGGAGTTGTCGGACACCGAAGAAGACGGGCGGGCCTGGCCACGGCCATGATCGCCCTGGTGGCAGGACTGCTGCTCCCGGCCCCCACCGCGCAAGCAGCACAGCAGGCGCAGGCACAACAGACGCAGCACACGCGGCACACGCGGCGGTGGACGGGAACCTGGGCGACCGCGCAGCACGCCGCGTACGACCCTCGGTCACCTACGGCGGGGACACCTTCACCTGGCCGGACACCGGGCCGGGGGCCAAGGACAACGTGGTGTCGTTCGGCCGGCACGTACACCTGTCCGGCACGGGCCGGCGGCTGGCCTTTCTCGGCACCAGCACCAGCACCTGCGGCGCGGGCGCGGGCCCCGGGAAAGTCGTGTATGCGCACGGCACCGAGCAGGACTTCTCCGTCGACGTGCCCGACTGGTACGGACGTACGCCTCCGCCGCGGTGGTGCTGCCGTACCGCAACACTTCTTCGGGCCGGGACGACAACCCCGTCAGCCTCTTCGCCTTCGGCCTCGATCTGGCGGACAAGGAGCTGCACTCCGTCGTGCTGCCGAAAGTCGGCGACGGCCTGGGCAGCGGTGGTCCCGCCCTGCACGTCTTCGTGATGTCCGTCGCCTGACACGGGCCGTGGCGCGGCCGGGCCGGCCTGAGCTCCAGAGATCGCCAAAGCCTTGAGAGGACCCTTCATGACAGGCAATCAACCCCTCAGCCGCCGACGTCTGCTCGCCGGAGGGGCCGCGTTCGGCGGTGTGGTGCTGCTGGCCCCGCCGCAGGGCGCCCAGGCGGCCCCAGCAACAGCGGGCGGGGCGGCGAAGCCGTTCAGCACGACTCCGGCATCTCTCGCGCTGCGCCGGCTGCTCCCCGATCATCACCGGCAGATCACGCTGCGCGCGCTGGCCGGCGGCACCGCCGACCGGTTCCGGGTCACCGGCCGGGCCGGGGCGATCACCGTGGAGGGCACCAGCCCGGCGGTGCTGCTCACCGGCGTCAACACCTATCTCGCGCGCGCGGCGAAGGCCGACATTTCGTGGAACGGCGCACAGCTGGACCTGCCCAGGCTGCTGCCCGCCCCGCACGGGGAGATCGCCGGATCGGCGAACGTGCCGCACCGGTTCGCCCTCAACGACACCAACGACGGCTACACCGGCCCCTACCGCGACTGGGACGCGTGGGAACGGGAACTGGACGTCCTCGCACTGCACGGCATCAACGAGGTCCTCGTCTACACCGGCGGCGACGCCGTCTACTACGACACCTTCCGCCAATTCGCCTACTCGGACGCGGAGTTGAGGGCGTGGATCCCGGCCCCGGCCCATCAGCCGTGGTGGCTGCTGCAGAACATGTCGGGGTTCGGAGGCCCGGTGTCCCGGCGGCTCATCGAGAAGCGCGCCGACCTCGCGGCGAAGATCACCGCCCGGGTGCGGGAGCTGGGCATGACTCCCGTACTGCCGGGCTACTTCGGTACCGTGCCCGACGGGTTCGTGGCGAAGAACGGCGGTGACGCGGCGGTCGTACCGCAGGGCGACTGGGGTGCCTTCAAGCGACCCGACTGGCTCGATCCGCGTACGACCGTGTTCGGCGAGGTCGCCGCCGCCTTCTACCGGGCCCAGTCGGAACGCTTCGGCGACAGCACGATGTACAAGATGGATCTGCTGCACGAGGGCGGCAACGCCGGTGACGTTCCCGTGGGGCAGGCCGCGAGGGCCGTGGAGGCGGCGCTGCGCAAGGCCCGTCCCGGCGCCGTCTGGGCGATCCTCGGCTGGCAGAACAACCCCAGCAGGGAGATCCTCGACGCCGTCGACGAGTCCCGGATGTTCGTCGTCGACGGCCTGTCCGACCGCTACACCACGGTCACCGACCGGGAGAGCGACTGGGGCGGCACGCCGTACGCGTTCGGCAGCATCTGGAACTTCGGCGGCCACACCCCGATGGGGGCCAACGCCCCGGACTGGGTGGAGCAGTACCCGAAGTGGCGGGACAAGGACGACAGCGCCCTGGCCGGCATCGCCGCGATGCCGGAGGCCGCCGACAACAACCACGCCGCGTTGGCCCTGCTCACCGACCTGGCCTGGACACCCGGCACGATCGACCTCGGCGACTGGTTCGCCTCGTACGCCGTGTCCCGGTACGGCGCCGAGGACCCGCACGCCCTCGCCGCCTGGAAGATCATCGGCGAGACCGCGTACGGCATGTCCCGCGCCGACGGCTGGAGCGAGGCGCCCGACGGACTGTTCGGGGCCCGCCCGAGCCTGGGCGCGAACAAGGCCGCGGCCTGGGGACCGGAGGCGGACCGCTACGACACCACCGCGTTCGACCTGGCGCTGACGGAACTGCTGAAGGTGACGCCCGCGCTGCGCGACAACTCGGCGTACCGCTACGACCTGGCGGATGTGGCCCGGCAGGTGCTGTCCAACCGCAGCCGAATGCTGCTGCCGCAGATCAAGGCCGCCCACGACACGGCCGACCGCGTCCGCTTCGACGAGCTCACCGGCGTCTGGCTCGACTGGATGAAGCTCATGGACAGGGTGCTGGCCACCAGCGGGCAGCACTTGCTCGGGAGATGGCTGGCCGACGCCCGTTCCTGGGGCGGCACGAGGACCGAGAAGGACCAGCTGGAGTACGACGCCCGGTCGATCATCAGCACCTGGGGCGGCCGGGCCAGCAGCGAGGAGGGGCTGCACGACTACGCCAACCGGGAGTGGTCAGGGCTGGTCGGCGGCCTCTATCTGACCCGCTGGACGCTGTACTTCCGGGAATTGTCCCGCGCCCTGCGACAGAACCGGCCGCCGAAGACGGTCGACTGGTTCACGCTGGAGGACGACTGGGCCCACCGGCACGACAGTTACCCGACGAAGACCAGCGGCGACGTCCACCGGCTGGCGCGGCGGGTGCACGACACCCTGGCCGCCGACACCCACCAGGTCACGCTGACCGCGTCCTCTCCCAGGGGGGCGGTGGTGGAGGGCGGTGCGGTCATGGTCACGGTGGCGTTCACCAACCGCAACGGGTTCGCCCCGGCGACCGGGGTCGCGCTTGCCGTCGAGGCACCGGAGGGGCTGACCGCCCGGCCGGTCGGCGCGGTGACCGCCGCCTCGGTCGCGCCGGGCGAGACGTTCTCGGCGGCCTTCGAGATCACCCTCACGGGTTCCGTCGACGCTCTGGTGACGCGCGTGCGGGCCACCGCCTCGTACCGCGGCGGCGCCTCGAAGGGATCGGTGGGTCCGGCGGGTAGGCCCCGGGGTTCGGCCTCGGCGTCGGTGCGGCTCATGGCAGGCACGGGGGTGCGCGACCCGTACCGGACCGCGAACTTCAACGACGCCGTCTTCGGCCAGTCGGGCGCCGCGCTGGCCATCGAGGGCGCGGGCGCCGACCTGTGGGCCGGTACCAACCAGTTCGGCGCCATCCACCGCGCGGGCGCGTTCGGGACCGCCTCCACCGCCACGGTGCGGGTCGCCTCGCAGGACAGCACCGGCGGGTGGGCCCGCGCCGGGCTCATCGTCCGCGACGACCTGTCCGTCGACGGCTCCCCCGGATACGTCAATCTGGCCGTGACGCCGTCGAACGGATGCGTGCTGTCCTGGGACTCCGGCCAGGACGGGACGTTCGACTCGATCAAGCTGGCCGGCTCCTTCGCCGCACCGGTGTTCCTGCGCCTGACCCGCGCCGGTTCCGCCTACACGGGCGAGGCCAGCACCGACGGCACGACATGGACCACCGTCGGCACAGCCACGCCGGGTGCCGCCGCCGCCACCCAGGACGTGGGCGTCTTCATGACGGCGGCGAACGGCTGGACCAGCACCCGTGGGATCGCGGAGTTCAGGGACTTCACGGTGTCCTGACCCCCGGCCCGGGCGCGGGTTCGCGGCGCGCTGCCCCGGGCCCGGTGTCGTCCCCCTTTCGACGCGCCGCCGGCTCGGGCTGTGGCGCGGCGGATTCGGGGAGGGCGCGGAACAGCAGCCGGCTCAGTGCGGGCATGAAAATCAGTGGCCCCAGCTCGGCCCGCAGGGACACCGCGTCGGCGACGCTGCCGATGAGAGGACCCGCCAGACCGCCGATGCTGACGGTCGGACCGACGACGCGGGCTCGCCGAGAAGATCCGAACCCTCGGCCCGACGCACGATGTCACCCGCGCCGGCCGCGGCGTGTCCGCAGCCGGGGTACCGCCGTCACGGCTTGCTGGGCTTCACCTTCCTGTCGACGCCGTTCACCCGCACGGTGACGTCGCGTCGGCTTCGCGCCCGGTCGGCCACGACCCTGTAGGACGTGACCTCGCCGTCCCGCCACTCACAGCTGACCTCGTAGCCGCCACGGGCGCGGAGCCCCGTGAACGAACCCCTGGGCTTCCAGCCGTCCGGCAGAGCGGGCAGCAGGTGGAGGACGCCGTTGTGGCTCTGCAGGAGCATCTCCGCCACGGCGCCAGTGATGCCGAAGTTGCCGTCCATCTGGAAGGGCGGGTGGTTGCAGAACAGGTTGGGCAGCGTGTTGTAGGTCAACAGGCCGCGCAGCATGACCTGGGCGCGCTGCCCGTCACCGAGACGGGCGAAGAGGGCCGCCCGCCAGGGCCAGGTCCATGAGCGCCGGCTGTCACCGGAGACCGTCGCGGCCGTGAACGGGACGCCCTCCTTCTCACCGCACCGTGCTTTCAGCGAGACGAGGGCGGCGGCCGCCAGGTCGGGCGTGTTCGGGGTGATCTGACGGCCCGGATAGACCGCGAAGAGGTGCGAGGTGTGGCGGTGGATGTCGGTGGGGCTGTCGATGTCCTCCTGCCACTCCTGCAGCTGGCCCCACTTGCCGATCCTGTTCGGTGCGAGGCGCGCCTGCATGTCCGTGACCTTGGCCCAGTAGGCGGGGTCGGAGTCGAGCACCGCCTCGCAGTCGAGGTAGTTCTGGAACAGGTCCCAGATGATCTGCTGGTCGTACATGACCCCGTCCTCGCGCGGCCCGTGCTCGGGGGACCAACCGTTCGGCGCGACGAGGAGTCCGTCCTCGCGTTCCTTGAGATGGCCCTCCCAGAACTCGCAGATCTCCTTGATCATCGGATGGGCGACAGTACGGAGGTAGACCTTGTCCTGGGTGAACGCCCAGTGTTCGTAGAGGTGTTGCGCGTACCAGGCGCTCGCGGTGGTGTTCCACTCCCACGCGTTGCCGCCGAAGATGCTCTGGCTGGTGCGGGCGGTCCAGCCGCGCGAGTCCTCACCGAAGGCGTTGCGGGTGGCGACGCGGCTGGGCACGGCCACCTGCCTGATGAACCCGACGAGCGCCTCGTGGCACTCCGGCAGGTTCGTCGTCTCGGCGCCCCAGTAGTTCATCTGGATGTTGATGTTGGTGTGGTAGTCGGAGGCCCAGGCAGGCGCGTTGCTGTCGTTCCACAGTCCCTGGAGGTTGGCGGGCAGGCCGCTCGGGCGGGAGGAACTGATCAGCAGGTATCGGCCGTAGTCGAACATCGTCTGCTCAAGGGTCGGGTCCTGCCCGCCCGCCGCATAGCGCGCCAGCCGGGCCTGGGTCGGCAGGGCGACGACAGCCGCGTCGGAGGTGCCCCAGCGGACGGAGACCCGGTTCATGAGCGAGCGGGTCGCCGCGGTGTGTTCGGCGCGCAACTTGTCGTAGGACCGGGCGGCCGCCTTGGCGAGCGTTCTGCCGACGGCCGGCTCCGGATCGGCTCCGCGCCAGCCGGCCGCGGCGTCGAGCCGGTAGTCGGTGCGTGCGTCGAGCAGCAGTGTGAGGGTCCTACAGCCGCTGAACCGGAGTACCGACCCGTCAGTGCTGAAGTCGCCGTCGGTGTGCGCGACGCGGATGGTGCACGCGTGCTTGAGGCCGTTGCCCATGACCCCGCGGAAGGCGATTTGCCGAGCGCCGGCGTCGACCGTCGTCGGAGCCCCCTCCTGTCCGGACGTCAGGGAGATCGCTCCGGACAGGCCCTGGTCGCTGTCGGACGCGTACCGGAACACCATGACGTCCGCGGACCGGCTGGCGAAGGCCTCGCGCAGGACGCGGCGCCCCGGTGTGCCGAAGCGGGTGACATGGACGCCCTCGACGAAGTCCAGGGAGCGCTGGTAGTCGACGAAGGTGCGCTGCGTGCGCGTGTCGAACGCCCTTCCCTCCAGGGCGATTCCCGCGATCTGGAAGCCGGTGCACGACTCGCCGGGCGTGAACGTGAGGCGGTAGGTGCGGTACTCCGTGCTGTCGGTGATCCGGAAGGTCCGCGTCTCGCCGCGCCCGGCGAAGGGCGCGCCGGGGTTCTGCGTGTCGAGGGTCACCCAGGCCTGCCCGTCCTGCGACGCCTCCAGTACCCATCGCCGGGGGTCGTCCTGCGGACGGTCCGGGGCCGCCGTCAGCGCGTACGAGGTGACAGCCACCGCGCGCGGGAGGTCGGCCTGCCAGACGACCGTCGGCGCGGCGTCGTCGACCCGCCAGACCGTGGCCGGATCCCGGTCCACCGAGCACGAGATGTCCGTGGCCCGGGAGCCGGCCCCCGCACCCGATCCCACGGAGTGGCCGCTCGGCGACGACAGGTACGTGGAAGCGTCCCCGAGGTCGACGCCCGCCAGACTTATCTCGCTCACCTGGAAGTGGCTGACCCCGGGCTTGGGGACGAAGTCGAAGCGGTAGAAGCGGTAGGCACCGGCCTGGTCGCAGGTGAATTCCTTCGTCCGGAAACGGCTCTCGAAGGGGTCCGCCAGGGCGCGGCTGTCCAGCGTGGTCCAGGTGGTGCCGTCGGTGGAGCCTGCGAACGTCCACTCCTGCGGGTCGCGTTGCGGCACGTCGTTGGCGCTCGTCAGACGGTAGGACGCGACCTCGACGGGGTCGGGCAGTTCGACCTGCCATCGCACCGTCGAACCGGGCCCCTCGATGCACCACTTGGTGTTCGCGTCACCGTCGTGCGTCTTGTCGACGCCTTCCGACGGCGAGGTACGGTACGGACCGCCCGGGGCCGTCACCTTCGCGCGGGCGGTGAAGGTGACGAGGACATCGCCGAAGTTCCGGTAGGAGCCGAAGCCGGTCATGCCGGTGTCGAAGTCGCTGTCCGGCTTGCCCGCCAGGGCGTTGTCGTAGTTGTTGACCCCGCCCCACAGGCTCTGCTCGTTGAACTGGACGCGCTCCTGGTCCGGGCCGGCGAAGAGCATGGCGCCCAGCCGGCCGTTGCCGATCGGCAGGGCCTGCGACTGCCAGTCCACGGCGGGGACGGGATACTTCAGCGCCGTGCGCGACAGGGTGGGCCACTGGACGGACGCGGCCGTGGTGGAGTCGGCGGCGACGGCCTGGCCGGCGGAGAATCCGCCGGCCAGTTGTGTGACCAACGGAGTGACGGCGAAGGCCCCGCCAAGCTTGAGGACGCTTCGTCTCTGCGGTGGGGACGCATGGGTCACGGCGAGATCTCCTGGCCATTGGTTTCAGTCGGAGGGAGGAAATACAGCCCTCGTTGAATTTTTCGAGGGCATGTCATCTTTACGGGGTAATAGATGGGATGTCTAGAGGTGAGGTAGCTACGGACACGCCCATCACCTGCACGACCAACAAGCCATGCGAGCAAAAAGGCGCAATACATCGGATGTCAGTCGAGGCAACCGCCCATCGATCCCGACCCATTCACACATGGAACTCGGTGCGGTCGTTACCGTGTACGAGTTCAGGCACCACCCTCAAGAGCCGCCAACTCGGCTTCTCGGCGTTCGTCGGAGCCTTTGTCGTCCTCGATGCCCGTCAGACGGGATCCTCGCCGTCCTTGAGCGCCACCCAGTCCGGGTTACGAGCCTTGAGTGCCAGGGGCCTCGTCCAGCGACTCGGCGAGAACGATCTTCTGCGCGCCTTTGGCGAAGGCCCAGGCAGCCACGGTGTACGCGCGCATGACGTCGATCACGACAGCCACGGACGGGGTTTCGACCAGATCGGTGATGCCAGTGATGCCGAGGGAACGAGGGTCCATTCCGCACATGATCGCGCATGCCCTACCCGAGGCACCTGACAGGTGCCGCGCGTCATAGGGACGGTCTTCGGGGCACGCCACCTCCAGCGCGGTCAGCCGCTCTTCGTCGCCGCGTGCGCTCCGGGAGATCTTCCGGCTACGGGGCCGTCTCACGGAACAGAGCAAGGAGCGTTCGGGCCGGCGAAGCGTCCGCGTCGAAGAACTGCGTGGACAGCGCGGGCGGCACAGCCGTGCCGTGCATCTGGACTTCGTGGCACCTGAAGCAGAACGCCGCCTCGAACAACACCAGGTCGAGGCTGTCCTCGTAAGCCCGGATGCCCCAGCCCGGCGAGAAGCCGCAGCGGTGCTGTTGGCTGCCGGGCAGGGTTTCGATCAAGGTCAGGGCCTCGGCGGCCTCGTTCCCGACCCAGTGGGCGACGACCTCGCCGACGTACGGCGTGTCTGGCCTGATCGGGAGGCCGGACATCCTTACGACCTCGATCAGCACGGTGGCCGCGACGGCCCGGGTGGGGAGTTGCATGGTCGCAGTCTGCCCTCCGGGGAGAGCAGCGCCGACGGCAGGTCAGGAGCCCATCAGTGGGAGGCCGTCGCGAGGAGGCGTCGTAGCGTGGCGTGGGCGGGTGGGCCCCAGGTGGGCTTGCCGCCGGGGCGGCCTCGGACGCCGGCGTCCGCGATGAGGATGCCGCTGAGGGCGCGCAGCACCGCCCAGCCCCGTGCGCGTCGCAAGGTCGCAGCGTCCGGGGTCGGCTGGTAGGCCCCGTAGAAGCGGTCGGCGGCGCCGTCCGGCAGCAGTGTCCAAGGGGCGGCGAGGTCGCAGGCCGGATCACCCGCGCAGAGGTCTCCGAAGTCGATCACGCCGCTGAGAGTGCCGTCCGTGGTGAGCACGTTGGCCGGATGCAGGTCGCCGTGGAGCCACAGTGCCGGGCCTGTCCAGTGGGGCGCGGCGGCGGCGTCTTCCCAGACCGCGCGCACGGCGTCCGGGTCGGGGACAAGCCCCAGTTCGGTGACCGAGGCGAGTTGTCCGGCGAACGCCTCGGCGTGGTCGGTCAGCGGCCCTCCGCGGTCACGACCGGCGGGCGCCCCGGTGGGAGCGGGCCGGTGAAGGGCCGTCAGAAAGGCGGCCAGGGTGTCCGCCGCCTCCGGCGCGCGCGTGACGGGCGCGCGGTCGGCGGGCTCGCCCGGCACCCAGGTGGTGACGATCCAGGGCCGCGGAAACCGCTCGGAGGGCTCGCCGAGGCGCTGCGGAACGGGGATTCGCAGAGGAAGGTACGGGGCGAGGGCGGGCACCCAGGCGTATTCCTTGCGCAGCAACGTGTCCGCGGCCGGCGTCGCCCAGGGCAGCCGGACAGCGAGGTCGTCACCGAGCCGCCACAGCTGGTTGTCCCAGCCACGCGCACCGAGCCGCACAGGTCGATCGGCCAGGTCGGGATGCTGGTCGCGCAGCAGGTCATGGACCAGTTCCGCGGTGATCTCGATCTCGGTGTGGGTCATACCGAGAGACGGTAGTCGAGCGGCATTCTGCCTTTCGCCGTTCGTGACACCCGGCACCGGGCGGAGGCCAGCCGGGAATCCGTGCCGGAGAGCCACGCCGGACCGCCGGTCGCGCACAGCCCCAAGGGTCACCCTCCGCCGGTTCGAGAGTGACCCGCCTCGGGCCCGAGTCCCGCCATCTGCAGGGTTACCTGCGAGGGAGCGAGGTGTTGGTGATCGGGAGTTTCTGTACCGTGCCCGCCACGTAGAGGTCCGTCGGAGCCGTGCGCAGCTTGAACGTGTCGTCGTAGCCCCGGACGCGCACGGACATCACGAAGAAGCCGTCGTCCTCAGTGGTCGTCTGCACGCGGGACTCGTTCTCCCAGTAGGTCTGCAGGAAGACCTCTGTGCCCCCGCGCTCGATCCCCTTGGGGAGGGCGACCTTGCCCTGGATGGTGAGGATGTCGCCCTTCTTCACCTTCTTCTTGCTGACCTTGTACGTGACGGAGCTGGCCTTGGCCTTGGTCGTCACGGCGGTGCTCGCGAAGTAGCCGTCCTGCGGCGTGTTGGCGTTGCCGTCCTCGTCGTAGTAGGCGGTGATCTCCACCTTGCGCTGGGCGTTGAGCAGGCTGCCGCCGGTCACGTGGTCGATGTCGACGCGGGGGATGGTGAACTTGCCCTTGGCGTCGGTGACCGGCGTGCCCAGGTCGCGCGGCTCGTAGTAGTTGGGGTCGATCGGGTCGCCCCACGGATTCCAGGTGGTGAAGCGGACGACCTCCTGGATGGTGACGGGGATGTTGGGCGCCGGGGTGCCGTCGGCCTTGGTGACGGTACCGGTGACGTCGACGCGGCGGTGGGTGTAGTCGGTGCTGGTCGGGTTGGTGCTCACCTTCAGCACGTAGGCGCGGGCGGGAGCGTCGTCGGAGGGCTTCGCCGACGCGGTGGATGTGGACAGGGTGCCCGCGGCGAGCAGGAGCGCGGCGGTGACGCCAAGCCGCGTGGACAGGGACTGACTGGGCACAGTTCAACTCCGAGTTCGGTCGGGACTAGAGGAGTCGCGCCGGGCGGCACCGGTTCCGCCGCGGCGCAGTTGTGCGACACACCGGGTTCGACCGGCGGGGCGGGGCGGTAGTTGTACCTGTGCGGCCACTGTTACACGGCTGTGGCAGAGGCGGATTCCATCGAGTGCCGGGTGCACCTTGAAGGTCGGCTGCAATCCTGCCGTTTGCCCTCGGCAGGCTGGAGTCGGGGACGTCGGGGAAGCCTGTCGTGCCGCCGACGCCCATGAGGACGGCGTCACGGCGACGGAATGGAGCCGAGCCGGTGCCGTACACGCGTCGCACCGACGGCCGAGCGCGCCTCCGGGGCCCGGACTGCTCGACGTACGACGCAGAATTGCTCGCAGACACCGGGTGGGGTGCTCATACCCGCCTGATCAACGGCACTGCCTGCGTGCGCGGGACAACCGTCACGGAGGCTCGGAGGAAGTCAGCCAGGCCCGGATCGGCGAACGTCCGGGCGTCTCGCAGTCGCACGTCTCCCGGCCGCTGCCACCCGACCCCGCCCGCCGTACGCCACTGCGGCTGCCGAGGACAAGGGCGCGGATGCCGGCTACCCGGCGGGGCTGCGCAGGCGCAGGTGGGCGACGATCTGCTTGCCGGTGTCCAGGGCGATGGTGTGCAGTTGGTCGCACAGGCGGGTGACCAGTTGCAGACCGTGTCCGCCCACGCTGCGGACGTCGTATGCGCGCAGTTCGGGTGGGCGTGGGGAGTTGTCGCGCACGGTGATGCGCAGCAGGGCGGCGTCGGGTGTCACCTCCAGGGCCAGGCCGCCCGGACCTGGGGCGTGGCGGAGCGCGTTGGTGACCAGCTCACTGACGACCAGCTGGGCGTCCTGGCTGGGCCGGTGGTCAGGGGGGTGGCCGGCATCGGCCAGCAGCGCGCGCACGGCCGCTCGGGCGTCGGCGACCGATGCGTCTGTCGTGTCCCAGGCGGCGCTGTATCGCAGGGCTGCGGGTTCCCGTTCATCCGATGCCCGGTTTTTAATCGGGGTGACCATAGAACTCTTCCCGTGGATCGTTTCTTCTTCGTCTCAGCTTGTTGTTCGTTTTTCGTCGCGTGATTTCGCCTACCCACTGTCGTCTCGTTCATGGGAAGCGAGTGCGGGACCTGGGGGACTGGCCGAATGGATATCCGCCGGCTCGCGGTGGCGCGGCGGCTGGGGGCCGCCGCGCCACCTGTGCGGAATTGCTGGCACACCTCCGTGGTCGGATCGGAGGAGTCGGCTAGGGAGCCACGGCTCGTCCGGTCGCCGGGGAGATCTTTCCCGCGCACAGGCCGCGGCCGGTCAAGCCCTGCGCGATGCGTGGAACCGCAGCGAGCGTGTTGGCAACCCAGTCGTGCATGAGGATGACCTGCCCGTTGGTGAGGCGGCCGGCGGCCTGCACGATCGCGTCGGTACTGGCACCGTTCCAGTCCTGTGAGTCGACGTCCCAGATGATCTGGGTCAGCCCGTACTTGGCCGCGACCGCCTTCACCGTCGCGTTGGTCTCGCCGTACGGCGGACGGAAGAGCACCGGATTGCCGCCACCCGCGTTGGCGACGGCCTGCTGGGTCCGGGAGATCTCCGAGTCGACCTGTGACTGTGCGAGCTGGGTCAGATGCGGGTGGGTGTAGCTGTGGTTGCCCACCCACATACCGGCGTTCACCTGGGCGCGGACCAGGGCCGGGTTGGCGGCGGCGTACTGACCCTCGTTGAACATGGTGGCCCGCAGCCCGTTCCGCTTGAGGGCGTTCAGCAGGGCCGTCGTGTTGGTGGACGGGCCGTCGTCGAAGGTGAGCCCGACATACCCGTTGCAGGCGGCGGCCTGCGCCGGCGCGGCTGCGTGACCGGTGAGGGCGGTTGCGGCGGCCAGAGCGGCGGCGACCAGCAATGCGAGACGCTCTGCTTTCACGAGGGTCATGACTAGCCCACCGTGATGTTGGAGTTGCCGCTGCTCCGGTAACCCTCGGTGGCGAGGATCATGTAGTAGTTGAAGCTACCCATGGGCATCCCGGCGCGTGCCCAGGCGTCGAAGTGGTTGCCCGTGGTGATGGTGCCGCCGGTCCGCTTCGACTGTCGGACGCTCCAGTACTGGTTGAAGGTGCGGTTGCCTTCCACGGACGGCGCGTTGTATCGGGTGGTCTGGTAGATGTCGTACGTACCGCCGTCGCTGGTGACGGTGCCCTTGTACGTTCCGGTGGGCCGGTAGGTGCCCCAGTTGTCGACGATGTAGTACTCGACCAGCGGGTTGGACGTCCAGCCGTACAGCGCCAGGTAGGCGTTCCCGGACGGGTTGAAGCTGCCCGAGTACCTGACGGTCCTGCGGGAGCCGTTGCTCCAGCCCTTGCCGGCCACGAAGTTCCCGGTGTTGCTCCATGAGGTGCTGTAGTTGCCGCCGGAGTTCAGGGTCATGGAGACGGTGCCCGGTGAGTCGGTCCAGAAGGAGTAGTAGTAGCCGTTGTTGGTGCCGGTCTGGTTGGTGGTGACGACCGTGGCGGCCTGAGCGGTGGTCGGCAGGGTCAGTGCGGCCACGGCGACCAGCAACATGGTGCAGAAGCCACTGATGAGCAGCCTGAGCCGGGATGCGGATGCGGGTGCGGATGCGTCTTTCATGTGCGTGTTTCCTCCTCGTCCTCGGGGGACCGATGGGGGCTGCGGAACACGCGACAGTGTTGGCCTGGCCACGTCAACTGTCAATAGTTCGGTGATTCCTTCGAAACATTCGAAGTGAGTGATGGTTAATTGGATTTGTTATTCTTGCAGTTCAGCGAAACATTCACTTCCGTCAACAGCGGTGACGGTCAGCCGTGTCGACACATCTCCAGAAGCCCGGGTAAATGCTCCAGGCCCATTTTCTCGAATGTTTCGAAGCTTTCGCCGAATTGCGCGTTGGGGCCGGGGGCTGCGAACGGCGATGGTGTGGTGTCGGCCCGGCTCGGTCGCCGGCCTGACAGGATGACGGCATGGAACGTGTGCTGGGAATCGGCGGTTACTTCATGCGGGCGGCGGACCCGGCGGCCCTGAGCTCGTGGTATCGCGACTGCCTGGGCGTGGACACCGACGAGAACGGCCTGTGGCATCAGCAGGCCGGCCCGACGGTGCTGGCGACATTCGAGTCCGACACCGACTACTTCGGGTCCCTCACCCAGCAGACCATGCTCAACTTCCGGGTCCGCGACCTGGCCGCGATGCTCGCTCAACTGCGCGCCAAGGGAGCTGACGTGGCCGAGGAAACTCAGGACATGGAGGGTGTGGGTCGATTCGGCTGGGTCACTGACCCCGAGGGCAATCGGGTCGAGCTGTGGCAGTCCCTCTGAGTGTCGTCGCGCAGTCACTGACCTGCCTGCCGGTCCTTACGAGTTGGGCCGCGGAACCCGTGCGAGATGTGTAACCCAATAGTCAGTCACGCCGCGGCGAGTGACCCCCAGGGCCCCGGGGAGAGTCACGTTCGCCCGTTTGGTCACGGGATGCAGCGGAGGGTCAGGACGGCCTTGAGTTGACCGTGCGCGCGTCGGGCGCTGGCAGTGTTGGCCCAACCGACGCAGTGGAAAGTGGCGCGTGCCGGGTCTCGCAGGACGGTCATGACGGCGGGGGTGCGGTGACTCTGAACCTGGCTGGCGTCCTCGGCCGTCGGGATCGATCACGGGCCGGTCGCGGTGCGGCTGTGCGCTCCAGGAGGAAGGGTAATCCTGACGGGAAAAAGGGCAGACTCATGTCAACGCTTCGTAAAACACGATGAGTTGAAGAGCCCTATGCGATGATGCCTTCTCCGCCTGTCGCTGCGGAGATGTCGACACGTCGCAAACGGAGTTTCCATGCAGAAGGTCATTGACTACATCGAAGAACATCGGAAAAAGTACGAGAACCATGCATTCTTCACTCGCCTGCTCACCGACGAGTCGCTCCCCGGAGAAAGGCGTCTGGCGTGGGGGCCCAGCGTGGTTCCCTTCATCATGGGCTATTCCGACCTGAACAAGTACGTCTTCCGCAAAGACGAAGGCAATGCCCGGCCCGATCAGCTGCAGGCCCTTCTGAACGCGCACACGTACGAGGAGGACTTCCACTGGCAGTGGATGCTGACCGACCTGGAGAAGCTGGGGGCCGACAGCAGCATGCCTCTGTCGGACGCCACGCGGGTCCTATGGAGCGCGGACTTCAGCCACTCTCGACGTCTCTGTCTGGAACTGGCCGCGCTCGCCGCGGGCGCCCCCACGTACGCCGTTTTCGCGATGGTCGAGTCCATCGAGGCTGTCTCCATCACGATCTTCACCCACTGCCGGGGAATATCCCTGCGGGACGGTCGCGAATGTGAGTTTTTCGGCACCAAGCACTACATGGCGGAGGCGTCGCACAGCATAAAGTCGCCCGAGGTAGAAGAGAAAAGCCTGCCGTCCCTCGACGACGCACAGCGCGAGGAAGCCAAGCGGGTTGTGGACCGCACGTTCTCGCTCTTCGACAACTGGTCCGGCTCGCTCCTGCGGTTCGCTCTGGAAAGCGGGGACCACGAGCGCACGTACGAGAGGGTGATCCAGGAGAGCAAGGACCTGCTGCCGGAAGCCGAGGCGGTGGCCGCTGCCGCCTTCTAGTCTCGATCGTTACAGGTCAACTGCAGGGCCCCGGGCCCGGTCCTCAGCGAGGCTCACACAGCGCGGATCCCGGCAGCCCGAGAAAAACGGCTGCCGGGATCAGTGAACGTGCGTCAGTCGACGTGCGCCTACTTGGGCTTGCCCGCGTCCTTGGCCTTCTCCTTGGCCGCACGCAGGTCCCCCTTGGTCTCCTCGGCCTGTCCCTTCGCCTTCAGGGACTCGTTGCCCACCGCGCCGCCGACCACCTTCTTGACCTTGCCCTTGGCCTGCTCGCCCTTTGCCTGAGCCTTCTCGTCCGCAGCCACAGTCACTCACTCCTGTCTCGCTCGAAAGAACCTTCCTCCCCCGTGTCGCCTCAGATTCCCCTCTCAAACACGGCGGTTGGTACCGCTGGTGGGCACAGGGGTGGGGTGAGGCGCCCTCGCGGCCCCACCCCACCCCGGCTTCGATCTGCCCTGTCAGCGTCTACGTCCGGACCAGCCGCTTCCGATCCCCGCGACGTGCAGGGCCAGCAGCATCAGGCCGAGGAGCATGACGTTCGTGGACGAGAAGACGTCGTTCGTCGAGATCTCGGCGGCGTTGATCAGAAACGCGATGAAGAACAGTACTGCCGCGGCTATACCAAGCATGGAGCGGCTCCTCTCGAAGGGTGAGACCCGTGTGCCCCCGTATCCCCCTGATAGGCCTCTGACTGTCAGAGGTGACCCGCGACTGCCCACACCCTGACGCCCCCGGCGTCGCCGTCGGCCCCGGCATCGCGCTCAGCCGGCGCCATGGAGTCGATCACCTAACATCCCAAGTCATGGCGATGTTCGTGCACTTGACCTCGGCGGCGAACGCTGCGCGCATCCGACGGTCCGGAATCCGGGCGGCCGGCCACGGACAGGGCGGTGCACGCGGGGTCTACTGCTTCCCGGTGCTGCCGTCGTACACCCTCACCCACCAGTGGCTGCGCGAGCTGGCCCGTTTCGGCAGCCGGGGTGGGCTCGTCGCCGTACACGTGCGACTGAACGACGACCAGCACGTGCTGGTCGGACGCTACACCCGACCGGGCGCGGGGCACCCGGGCCACCGTTTACGCGTCGGAGGCGGTGCGTCGGATCGCGGCACTGGAGGATCCGCGCGGCTGGGAGGTGTTCGTACCCCGGGCGGTCCGGCCACGTGAAGTGCACCGGGTCCGCACCGCGCCGCAGGTCGCGGGCTGGCGGTATCTGCCGGACGCGCACGGTACGCGCCCCTGCACCTGTTTCGGGTGCCGGGTGCGCGGCGGTTACGGGGCGCGGCGCCTGCGCGAGCGGTTGCCGCATCCGCTGGACGGTCCGCCGCCACCCGCCAGGGTGTTGCTCGCCCGGGTCGCGGCAGCCGGGAACCCCGGGGACCCGGCCGCGCTACGGGAGGCCCTGCACTGGTTCGGAACGCGTCGGCGGGGCCCGCTGGCCCAGTTGGGCCGCCTCGCCGCCCACCCCGACCCCGGAGTGCGGGAGGAACTGGTCTGGGCGGTCGCCCACTGGTCCACCCCTGGGGTCACCGACGTCCTCGACGGCCTCGCCGACGACCCGGACCCGGACGTCCGCGAGGCTGTGGAGGCGGTCCGCGACTCCCGGTGAACGGCGGGCCGCCAGGTGTCCGTACCGGTGGTCAATCGGCGGGCACGAGCGGTCATATACGTAGCATCATCCGACTTTTCTGAGGGTCTCTCGGCCAGTACAGAAATCGCCAGGTCACCGGCCGGACGCCCTCCATAGGGTCCGTGCATTGGCGAGGAGGCGACGCCCGCGCCTCGCAGGACACGGAGGAGACGCCGGTATGAGCAATGTGGAGATTTGCCTCAAGGAGATCATGACCTCGATCGAGGGCTCGTTGGGGACCGCGCTGGTCGACTACACCAGCGGTATGGCGCTCGGCACGCTGGGGGGCGGCAAGGACCTCGACCTGACGGTTGCGGCGGCGGGCAACACGGACGTGATCCGCGCCAAGACCCGCACCATGGAACACCTCGGTCTCAAGGGCGAGATCGAGGACATCCTGATCACACTCGGCAGCCAGTACCACATCCTGCGGCCGCTCAAGGGCCGTGGCGGCAACGGTCTGTTCCTCTACCTCGTGCTCGACGCGAAGAAGTCGAACCTCGCGATGGCCCGCCACCAGCTGAAGAGCGTCGAAGCCCAACTGGACGTGTAGCAAGCCGCGTTCTCCGTAGCCTCGCACGCCCACGACTTGAAGATTTCTTCAACTGGGCACATCGGGATCAGCTCAATCCGATGGGCGTACGGGGCCGGATGCACGAGAATCGGTCCGCAGGACCGCCCGTGGTGGCACCTACCGGGCCACCGGGCCGGATGCGGCCCGTCGAATGCGGCAGGGAGCGAGCGATTCACCATGCAGGTGCCCCTCTACCAGGCCAAGGCCGAGTTCTTCCGGATGCTCGGCCACCCGGTACGCATCCGGGTCCTGGAACTGCTTCAGAACGGCCCCGTACCCGTACGTGACCTGCTCAGCGAGATCGAGATCGAGCCGTCCAACCTCTCCCAGCAACTGGCCGTACTGCGCCGCTCGGGAATCGTGGTGTCCATCCGGGAGGGCTCCACCGTCAGTTACGCCCTGGCCGGCGGCGACGTGGCCGAACTCCTGCGCGCGGCCCGTCGGATCCTGACCGAACTGATCACCGGCCAGAGCGAGTTGCTCGCCGAACTCCAGCAGGCGGACCCTCAGCCGGCCCTCGCCCCGGGCGGCCGGCACTCCTGACTCCCGGGTCGGCGACGCCCGAGGCGCCGGTCGTGGCAGACCGGCGCCTCGGGGTCGGAACGGGGAACGTCAGCTCACGGAGCCGATGCGCTCGACGCGCTCGTTGACGCCGTTACGGAGTTCGCTGAGCGTCGTACCGGGCGGGGCCGTCGTCGGTGTGGACGACGGCGGCTGCGTCTCGTCCGCGCAGGTCTTGCCGGCGGCCGGGACCTTTCGGTTCACCAGGTAGTCGATGACCGCGTCCGTCGCACAGGCACTGCGGCCGAACGCGGTGTGGCCCTCGGCCTGGAAGGTGAGGAGCGAGGCGTTGTCGAGCTGCCGGGACAGGGCCACCGCGTCCTGGTACGGGGTGTCCGGGTCGCCGGTGGTGCCGAGGACGAGGATCGGCGCCGAGCCCTTCGCCCGGTAGGAGCCGTCGTAGCGGCTGACGTGCTCACCGGTCCACTGGACGCAGGCGGTGGCGTGCTGGTGGTCGTACGTGGGAGGGCCGTACGCCATCGCCGGGCCGAGCAGCGGCGCGGCCTTCGCGAAGGCGGTGACCTTGCGCTTCAGGAGACGCAGGTCACGCGGATAGTCCCGGTCGACGCACTCGACCGCGACGTTCGGGCCCAGGAAGTCGAAGCTGGCCGGGGACGGCGGACGCAGCAGGAAGGACGTGTTGTCCCGCAGCTGGGCCTTGCGAAGGGCCGCGCCGAACTCGGGCCAGATGACCTTGCCCTCGTTGATGTTGAACATCAGCCGGTAGACCAGGGTGTAGCCGTTGGCCTGGCCGCCGTTGGCGGTCGGCACGGGGTTGGCGTCCAGGTCGGCCTTCAGCTTCTCGAACGCCGCGCGCGGATCGCCGTCGCCGAACCCGCAGGTGGCCCGGTCCGCGGCGCACCAGTCGAGGAAGCGGCCCATCGCGCCGTCCAGCGCCAGATACTGCGGCCGGTCGTAGGCGTACGGACGGTTGGCGTAGTGGACGGGGTCATACGCGCCGTCGAGCGCCAGGGCCCGTACCCGCTTGGGGAACATGGCGGCGTAGACGGTTCCGATGTACGACCCGAACGACCGTCCGTAGTAAGTGAGTTGCTTCTCTCCCAGCGCCTCCCGCAGCAGGTCGATGTCCCGGGCGACGTATTCGGTGCCGATGTAGGGCAGCAGCTCGCCCGTGTTGTCCACACAGGCCTGGTCGAATTCGGCGGCCTGGCGCAGCGCCGGCTCGTAGGCGTCCGGGCCGGGCACGCCCTTCGCCTCCGTGACGGCTCGCGTGTACCTCGCGTCGTCGAAGCAGGTCAGCGGTGAACTGCGGCCGACACCGCGGACGTCGTAGCCGAAGACGTCGAACGAGTCCCGCAGGGCGGCCGGCAGATCCGCGTAGTTGTTGCGTACGAAGTCGACGCCGGAGTTGCCGGGCCCTCCGGGCTGCAGGAACAGCGTGCCCTTGCGCTTCGTCTGGTCCGCGGCCTTCTTCCGGACCACCGCGAGGGTGATGGTCTTGCCGTGCGGCTCGCGGTAGTCGAGCGGAACGTCGGCGTTCGCACACTCGAAGCCGCCCTGGCAGTCGGTCCAGGCGAGCGACGGCACGGCCGGCTTCTCCGGCGTCTTCGAGGATGCCGCGACCTGGGTGGCCGTCCCCGTCACGGCGGTCATGAGGGCTGTCAGTGCGACTCCGACGGCTGTGATCCGTCCGAAGCGTCTTGGTTTGCTACGTGGAGCGGTCATTTCTTCCTTCCCCCTGGGTCAAGGTGTAGCCAAGCGCTCACTGTGCACAGTGAGTTCGGCTATCTGAACAGAGGGAAATGAAGCGAGAACGGTGCCACGCCGACCGAGAAACTTCGCTTGCTCCCGTTCCCGCCCCTGGAGGCACACATGGCAACAGACGAGACACAGCCCCGGATCGAACCGCTGCCCGTCGAGAAGTGGGCCCCCGAGGTCCGCGCCGTCTGGACGGCGGACAGCCTCAAAGGCAATGAGGACCGACTGCCCGCTCATCTGACGCAACTGCCGGACACGCTCGACCTCACGCGGATTCTCGCCCACCATCCCGAACTGGCGGTCGCCCTCTATCCGCTGTCCACCCTGGTCAACGCCGGTCTGCTGGCACCTCGGGACCGCGAACTGGTGACACTGCGCGTCGCCTTGCGCGGCGGATCCGGTTATCTGTGGTCCCACCACTACGAGACCGCGCAGGCCGTCGGTGTCACGGAGGCGGAGGTGCTCCGCACCGCCGACGACCCGTCGACCGCCGCCTGGAGCCCGCACGAGGCCGCGCTGATCACCGCCGCCGACGAGATCTGCGATGCCTCCGTCATCGGCCCCGCCACCTGGAAGGAGCTGCGCCGCACATACGACGAGGCGCGGATTCTGCAACTGCTGGCGCTCGTCGGCACCTACCGGTTTCTGGCC
Organism: Streptomyces sp. B21-083; assembly: GCF_036898825.1. Lineage (GTDB taxonomy): Bacteria > Actinomycetota > Actinomycetes > Streptomycetales > Streptomycetaceae > Streptomyces. Next base: position 456,361 of record NZ_JARUND010000001.1, read on the forward strand.
AGCGTGCTCAACACCGCGGGAGCCACCCTGGACGAGTGGCGTCCCGAACGGCCCCTGCCGTCCGTGACCGTCCCAGCGGGACCGCGCCCGGCGCGGTGAGCACGGCGGTCAGCGGGATCGCGGCCGATACGCCGTTCCGTTCGATGCCGCCACTGCGTCAGGTGGAACCGGGGTGGCTGCCGGGCCCGCTGGTGCGGTGGGACAGCGGCGTGGGCGAGAGGGTGGTGTCCTCCTCGCCGGGCTCCAGGAGGGTGTTGGCGGCGCCGACGATGAGGGGGTCGGGGGTGCCGACCGCCTCAGGGTCCTTGCTGGTGTAGTCGACGCGCGACAGCAGACTGCGCATGGCCTCCAGCCGGGCACGACGTTTGTCGTTGCTCTTGACGACGGTCCAGGTGGCGCGTTCGGTGTCGGTGGCTCGGAACATGTCGACCTTGGCCTCGGTGTAGTCGTCCCACCGGTCCAGCGAGGCCAGGTCGGTGGGCGACAGTTTCCACTGGCGCACGGGGTCGACCTGCCGGATGGCGAAACGGGTGCGCTGCTCGGCACGGGACACGGAGAACCAGAACTTGACGAGCAGAATGCCGTCGTCGACGAGCATCCGCTCGAAGGCCGGGCACTGCTGAAGGAACAGTTCGTACTCATCCTTCGAGCAGTAACCCATCACGCGCTCCACGCCGGCCCGGTTGTACCAGGAGCGGTCGAAGAAGACGATCTCTCCCGCCGTCGGCAGATGCGGGATGTACCGCTGGAAGTACCACTGGCCGGCTTCCCGCTCGGTGGGCCTGTCCAGGGCCACCACTCGCGCGCCGCGCGGATTGAGCCGCTCGGTCAGACGCTGGATCGTGCCGCCCTTGCCCGCCGCGTCGCGCCCCTCGCACACCACGACCACGCGTGCGCCGGTGTCCTTGACCCACCGCTGGAGTTTGAGCAGCTCGATCTGCAGGACGCGCTTGATCCGCTCGTACTCCTTGCGGCTGACCTTGTGGTCGTAGGGGTGGTTCTCCCGCCAGGTCTTGAGCGGTCGCCCGGTCCCGTCCAGCAGGATCGGTCGCTCCTGCCTGCTGGTGTCGACGGTCAGTCCGTCCAGCAGCCTGTCGGCCCGGTCAGCCGTCATCCCATCACTCCCGCGTAAGCCTGTGCCTGTGTACTGAGTTCCGGGGTGCGTGCTCCCTGCCCGGCGTGGCCTCGCCGAGGTCAGAACGGCATACGGCCACGGGTACGACGGCCGGCCGAACCACTACGGCCCACGGCGCGCGAACTCGTGTGGAACGGCTTGCTGAAAATCCTGCCCAGAACGCCGGGCGCCTTGCTGCCGGCCCGCGCACCGGCGCCGAGCGAACGCTGCGTGCCGCGTTCGGGGCGGCGGGACAGGCGCGGAACGAAGAAGGCCAGCACGGCCAGCACCACACACAGTCCGATGACTCCGGCAATGATCACGAGTCGTCTCCCTCTTGTCCCTCTAGCTCGATCGGTCGGGAGAACCCAAGTGCCCCGTCATGTCACCTCTATGTGTCCGGCGCGGTCAGTGCGCCTGACTGCGGCAATTCGTTCCCATTTTGTCCCTGTATATCCGTTTCAACGGCAAAACGGAGGAAACTCCAATAAACATAGAGATACAGAGCACGCATGAGGAGGCTACCGATGTCAACAGGCACGCTCCTGGCGATCATCATTCCCATCGTCGTGGTGATCGCCCTGGCGGCCGTGGCGGCCTGGCTGCTCATGCGCCGCCAGACGCTGCGCGAGCGCTTCGGCCCGGAGTACGGACGAACGGTGGAGGACGCCGACAGTCGCCTGGCCGGGGAGCGTGAGCTCAGGGCCCGTGAGAAGCGGTACGACTCTCTGGACATCAAGCCGCTGGACAGCAGAGTCAGGGATCGGTACACCCAGGACTGGACCGGCGTGCAGGACGAGTTCGTGGACCGTCCGGAGGACGCCGTTCATGACGCGGACCGCCTGGTGACTTCCTTGATGCACGAGCGCGGCTACCCGACCGAGGACTTCGAGCAGCAGCTCAAGGACCTGTCCGTCGAGCACGGCCGCACGCTCGAGCACTACCAGGCCGCCCACGACGTCAATGTGCTGAGCACCCGCCACGAGGCGACCACCGAACAGTTGCGGGGCGCCATGGTGCACTACCGGACCCTGTTCGACGAGCTGCTCTCCGACGGGGGCGAACCCCGCCACGCCCGGGCCTGAACGGCTCGGTGACCAGCCTGTCGCCCCGGTCAGGGAGTCCCTGGCGTCCGGGAACGGAGAAGACATGCAACGCGAAGACCTGCCGGGCGACGCCGCCCCGAGCGGCCTGTCCACCGACGACCTCGCCCACCCTCGCGACACGTACACCGAGGATGAGGCAGCAGACACGTCGGCCGAAGTACCGACCTTCCCCGGCGAGAGCACGACCACGCCGAGCGACCGCGCCGAGGACGAGCCCGAGGCGGCCGACCCCGGCACTCAGGACGAGGTGACGGAAACCGATTCGGGTGCCCCGCGGCGCCAGGCCGGGGACCCGGGCGCCCGCGCCGAGGACGAGGCACCCCAGCTCCTCACCCCGGAGGACGAGGAAGCGTTCCGCACACGCTGGCAGGAGGTGCAGAACGAGTTCGTGGACGACCCGCGCGACGCCGTGCACACCGCCGACGCCCTCGTCGCCGAGGTGATGCAGAAACTGGCCGCCACGTTCGCCGACCACAAACAGGAACTGGAAGGACAGTGGAACCGGGGCGAACAGGCGAACACCGAGGACCTGCGGCTGGCCCTGCGCCACTACCGTTCGTTCTTCAACCGCCTGCTGGTCACCTGATACGACGCGTCGACAGAAGGCCCCCTTTCCTCCCCCTCCCTGGCTCTGATTCCGTCGTGCGGGTGGTTTGCGACTGCCCGCCCCCAGGTCCGGCCGGGCCTCCCGGAGACTGAGCCGGGGCGGCGCGGGCCGCCGGGGAGGGGTCTCATGACGGACAGCGGCATTCTGGTCGCGGTGCGGGAGCATCACCGGGAGGAGGGGGTCGGCTCCGAGCAGTGGGCGCGAATCGGTGAGGCGATCCGGGCGCGGGGGTTCGACGTCCGGTGGGCGGCCGGTGCGGCCGACGCCGAAGCGGTGTTACGGACGCAGGCGGGACTGACCGCGGCGCTGGTCGCCTGGGACCTGCCGGGCCCCGCCGGCGAGGACGGTGAACCGGGGGGCGCCGCGGTGCTGCGCTCGATCGGCCGACGGTTCCAGGATCTGCCGGTCTTCCTGGTCATGAAGGACGACGGCGTACGCGACCTGCCGCTGTGGGTGTCGGAGCTGATCGTGGGCTACGTGTGGCCGCTCGAGGACACCCCCGGTTTCATCGCGGGCCGTGTCACCACCGCCGCCGGTGCCTACCGGGAAGCCGTTCTGCCGCCCTTCTTCCGGGCACTGCGCCGTTTCGACGACGCGCACGAGTACTCCTGGCACACTCCGGCCCACTCCGGCGGTGTCGCCCTGCTGAAGTCGCCCGCGGGCCGCGCCTTCCACGACTACTTCGGAGAACGGCTGTTGCGCAGCGACCTGTCGATCTCCGTCGGGGAACTCGGCTCACTGTTCGAGCACACCGGACCGATCGGTGAGGCCGAGCGCAACGCCGCCCGGGTCTTCGGCGCGGATCTCACCTACTTCGTGCTGCACGGGGACTCCACCTGCAACCGCGTGGTCGGCCACTTCAGCGTCACCCGCGACGAGATCGCGCTGGTGGACCGCAACTGCCACAAGTCGGTGCTGCACGGGCTGGTCGTCTCCGGCGCGCGCCCGGTCTATCTGATCCCCACCCGCAACGGCTACGGCCTGGCCGGACCGCTGCCCCCGGCGGAGCTCGGCGCGGAGTCGGTCGCGGCCAGGATCGCGGCGAACCCACTGACCCAGGAGGCCGTCGCACCCGGCGCTCAGTACGCCGTCTTCACCAACTCGACCTACGACGGCCTGTGTTACGACGCGTCGACGGCGGCGCGGGCGTTCGCCGGGAGCACTCCCCGGCTGCACTTCGACGAGGCGTGGTTCGCCTACGCCCGCTTCCACCCGCTCTACGCGGGCCGGTACGGCATGTCGGTGGACGAGGACACGTTTCCCGGCCCGGACCGGCCGACGGTGTTCGCCACCCAGTCGACCCACAAGCTGCTGGCCGCGCTCTCGCAGAGTGCCATGGTCCATGTCAGGCCCGCGCCCAGGGCACCGGTCGAACACGACCGGTTCAACGAGGCGCTGATGATGCACGGCACCACCTCACCGCTCTATCCGATGATCGCCTCGCTGGACGTGGCGACGGCGATGATGGACGGGCCGCAGGGGCGCTGGCTGATCGACGAGGCCGTGACCGAGGCGGTCCGCTTCCGCCAGGAGATGGTCCGCATCGGCCGCCGTATCGAGGAGGCCGGCGACCGGCCACCATGGTTCTTCGGCGTGTGGCAACCCGAGACGGTCACCGACCCGGGCACCGGCGCGCGGCTGCCGTTCGACGAGGCCCCGGCCGAGCTGCTGCGCACGGAACCGTCCTGCTGGCACCTCGAACCCGGCGCCGCGTGGCACGGATTTCCGGGCCTCACCGACGGCTACTGCATGCTCGACCCGATCAAGGTCACCCTGACCTGCCCCGGCATCGACGCGACCGGTGGGACAGCCGAGTGGGGCATCCCCGCGCGCGTGCTGACCGCGTACCTGGCCACCCGTCACATCGTCGTGGAGAAGACCGACAGCTACACCACCCTCGTCCTGTTCTCCATGGGAATCACCAAGGGCAAATGGGGCACCCTCCTCGACGCCCTGATGGACTTCAAAGCGCTCTACGACGAGGACGCTCCCCTCGACCGGGTACTGCCCGCACTGGTCGCTGAGCACCCGAGGCACTACGCCGGCCAGACCCTGCGCGACCTGTGCCGGCACATGCACGACCACCTGCGCTCGGCCCGTCTCGTCGACCTGCTGGACACGGCCTTCCAGCAGCTGCCCGAGCCCGTCGCGCCGCCGCAGCTGTGCTACCAGCGCCTGATCCGGGGCGGCACCCACCGTGTGCGCCTGGTCGACGCGCCGGGCCAGGTGGCCGCCGCCATGGTCACCGTCACCCCGCCGGGCATCCCCGTCCTCATGCCCGGCGAGAGCGTCGGCGCCCCCGACGGACCCCTACTGCGCTATCTCACCGCCCTGGAGTCGTTCGACCGTCGATTCCCCGGCTTCCGCAGCGAAACCCACGGCGTGACCCTCGACCCCGACACCGGTGACTACCTCATCGAGTGCATGCGGCCCACGGCGGACCGAGCCGTGACACCGGCCCAGCGCAGCCACACGGAGGAGACGCAAGGACGCCCCTGACACCCCGACGGGCCAGGCAGGACGGGCGAACGCCACGAACGCCCGGTCATCGTCTGCGCACGGCGGGCGGGAGTGCCCGGGGAGGCCAACCCGCCCGCCGTGACCGGCATTCGGCATCGCCGCGACAGTTTCGCCGCATAGGACTGGACCAATCCCACACAGCCCCTCATGATGACGATGCCATGACAACGTCACCTCGGGAGGCCGACCGTGCCGGGAACCTTCGTCAGGGCCAGGGCCGCACTGGTCGCCGTACTCCTCGTGGTGGTCCTGACGCCCACGGCCGAGGCGGCGGTCGGACGAGAGGCCGTCCCCGCGGCCGACGCACCCGCGGCGGGCTGGACGCCGCCACTCAGCACCCGGGGGCGTTGGATCGTCGACGCGAACGGCGACCGCTTCAAGTTGCGGTCCGGCAACTGGCACGGAGCCAGCGGCACCTGGAACGGCTCAGGGAGCCCGGACGACGACGCCGACCACCATGCCGGGGAGAACTCCGGCAGGATGCCGCTCGGCCTGGACCGGGCACCCATGGCCGAGATCATCGCCGGCTTCCGGGAGATCGGCATCAACAGCATCCGGCTGCCCTTCTCCAACGAGATGATCCACGACAGCCGTCCCGTCACCGACGATTCCGTGGCCGCCAATCCCGCCCTGCGCGGCAGGACCCCGCTTCAGGTGTACGACGTCGCGGTTCGGGAACTCACCGCCGCCGGGCTCGCGGTGATCCTCAACAACCACACCAACACCACACGCTGGTGCTGCGGAGTCGACGGCAACGAACGCTGGAACGCGAGCCAGTCCACCGAGACCTGGGAGAACGACTGGCTCTTCATGGCCCGCCGCTACCGGGACAACCAGCGCGTCGTCGGCGCCGACCTCTACAACGAGGTGCGCCGCAACATCCTGGACGACCCCAACTGGGGGTCCGGTGACGACCACGACTGGTTCGCCGCCTCGCAGCGCGTCGGCGACCGCATCCTCACCGAGGCCGACCCCGACCTCCTGATCATCGTCGAGGGCATCAACTGGACCGGCATCCCCGTAGACGGACTCCCCCACGAACGCCCCACCCTGGAGCCCGTACGCCGCCTCTCGCACACCCTCGTCGACTCCGGCAAGCTCGTGTACTCCGCCCACTTCTACGACTACACCGGCCCGAACCACAGCGGCGCCACCGGCACGGGCGAGACCAGTGATCCCCGCTACCGCGACCTGAGCCCTGCCGAACTGATCAGGGTTCTGGACCGCCAGGCCTTCTTCGTGACCGAGGAGACGGACAAGCACTTCACCGCGCCCCTGTGGATCAGCGAGTTCGGTGTCGGCGGCCGGGACGAGACCGGAAGCAAGCAGCGAGCGTGGTTCGAGAACTTCGTCGACCAACTGATCCGCACCGACGCCGACTTCGCGTACTGGCCGCTCGTGGGCTGGCACGAGAACCGCGAGGGCAACGGCTGGGCCCTCCTGCACTGGGACTCCGAAGGCCACCGGATGGGGATCTACGACGGCGACGACTGGCGGGCCGCTGCCTGGACCCGGCTCATCGAGGCCCCGGGTCGCACCGGCCCGGTGGGGCGCGTGACGGACTGGTCGATGCTCAGCCCCGATCACGGCGACTTCGTCCAGTCACGGCGGATGCGAGCACTGCCCGACTGGGACTCCGGCGCCCGCAAGACGGCGTGCCCCGACGGACAGCGGCTGCTCGGCCTCAGCCACACCGGCAACCGGGGCCTGTGCTCGGACGTGTCCACCGGCCCCCTGGGGGATCCGGCCGGCGGACATGTGGTGGTCTTCGACGAACGGTATGTCCGGCCGGGCGGCGACTGGGCGTCCGGATACACCAAACTCCAGTGTGCCGACGGCCACTTCATGACCGGCGACAGCGTCCGAGGCTCGGCGGTCTCCGCCGTCCTGTGCGCGGCCGCTCCGGACGGGCGGCTGGGCGCCGGCGGCCGTACCGTCTGGTTCGACCGGGGCGACAACCGGGGCCCGGCCGCCAAGGGCGGCGACTTCGCCCAGGGCCACTACAAGGGCCAGTGCGCGGACGACGAGTACGCGGCCGGGGTCGCGTACACGGCTCGGGTGGGCTCGGCACGGACCCCGGACGCGCTGTACTGCCGAAAACTGACGTGACCGGCGGTGCCGGACCCGGGGCGCTCGTACGAGTCCTTCGTACGAGCGCCCCGGGTCCGGCACCTCACGACACCGTCGCGGACCGTTCGGCGTGCGTCGTCTCGCGGAGAACGAGGCAGCTCTCCAGAAACGCCAGAGCGCGCAGGTGGTACGAGCGGGCGGCCCAGCCAAGGCTGATGTTGTGACCGGCGTCCGGCTGGCGGTCGACGGTGACGCGAGGGGCGGCGACGAACTGCGCGGCCAGGTCGGCCAGGGTGTCGCCGTCCTGGCGCCACCACGCCTCGTGCTCGGCGAACGTCAGCCGCACCGGGACCCGGACGCGCGGCGCGACGGAGCGGAACAGACCGGGCCGGCTCGCGAGTTCGGCGCGTTCGCGTGCGGGCATGTCCTCGGCCCTGGAACGTGCGCCACTGAACGTGCCGGGCGGGTAGAGGCTCAGTGGGCCCCAGTTCTTCGCGGACCGGCCCCGGTCGAGCAGGACCGACACCTCGTGCGGGTCGACGGCGTATTCGTGACCGCAGCCGGAGATGTCGAGGCCGAGCAGCCCGGGCGGGGTGTGGTCGGCGGCTGCGGCCAACGCCACGTTGCCGCCGTAGGAATGCGCCAGCAGGAAGAAGCCGCAGCCTGTGGCGAAGCGGGAGGAGAAGTCGTCCAGGGCGGCGCGCAGGGCGGCGCCCTGGTCCAATAGGCCTAACCCGTGGGGCAGTTGGGTGGCCGAGAGACGGTAGCCCGGGCGGTCCACCGCGACGACCGTGTAGCCGAGGGCCGCCCCCAGCGTCAGCAGTGACAGCTGGGGGTGGGCCCGGCCGTCGAAGTAGTCGGCGTTCGTACCGCTGTTGTGGACGGCGACCACGACGGCCCGGGTGGGCGCCTCGACGGGTTCGCTGATCAGCGCGGACAGGGGAATGCCCGCGGCGTCCAGCGTGATCCGGCGTACGCCCCTGGAGGGCGACGCCTGGGACGGCAGGATCACCTTTGCCGCCTTCGGCCTCCATCGGGCGGGGGAAGGGGAACGAGGGAGGTGGCCCCCGGACGGGATACGGGCCGTGGCGGGCCCCGCTCCCCCGTTGCCCTCGTCGTCCGAGACGCCCCGGCGTATCTCCTCGGAGGTCGCCACGGCCGACAGCACCGGGGCGGAGTTCAGGATGGCGGACTGCAGGTCCCTCAAGTGCGCGGAGGGCTCTATCCCCACCTGCTCCATCACCTGCGCGTAGAAGGCCCGGTAGCCGGCCAGCGCCTCGGCCACCTGGCCCGACCGGTACAGGGCGATCATCCGCTGGTACTGCAGCGTCTCGTTCAGGGGGTGCAGACCGGCCAGCGCGTTGAGTTCGGGGATCAGATGCAGATCGCTCCCCTGTCCGAGACAGGCGTCCAGGCGCAGGATCCGCGCGGAGAGACGCACCTCCTCCAGCTTGACCGCGTAGGCGTCCAGGACCGAACCGCGTCGGACGTCGACCAGAACGTCACCGCGCCACAGCGCGAGTGCCTCGCCGAGCAGTTCGGCCGCCTCCGCGTTCCTGCCGTTTCGCATGTACTGGTGCCCGGTCTCGACGGACCGGGTGAATTCCTCGAAGTCCTTCCGCATGGACTGCGGAGCGCTGAAAAGATATCCGCGGTCGTAGGTCACGATGAATCCTTCGGCACCATCGCATTCCCGCACCGGACCGACGGCCCCCGACCGCGCCTCCCGAAGGGATTTCCGAAGCTGCAGAATATAAGTCTGCAGAGTGGTGGAAAGGCTTTTCGGCGGAACTCCCGTCCAGACTTCCTCGACGATTTCGGAGACTGTCACCACGGTGTTCGCACGCATGGTCAGTAACGTGAATATCTGCCGCAGCTTCGGCGCGGAGGGAACCACTGATTTCCCACCCACACACATTTCGAGCGCACCGAGAACATTCAATTCCACCAGCGTCCCCCATCCTCCCCAGGATCGCCACCTCTCCCCATGGCGACGCGATTACTCTACCGAGGCGCACAACCGTAAAGACAAAGGAATACAGGGGGTACGCGTTGGGTACCCCCTGCCACAGAACCAGCAAGAACCGGACAAAATGGGGATGACGTCGGCCCTCGAATTTTACTCCGAATTGACCAGTCAATCCGACCCGAACGCCCCCCATTGCCAACAGGGGCGAATACACGCCAGACAGTGACCGAAAGAAATGGAACCTCTCGGCCCCCCGGGCCTCAGTACGTCGTCGCGGACTGCTGCAACTGGGCCGCGAGCGACACCAGCAGTGCCTCGTCCGCGTACCGCGCGCCGAGCAGTACGCCGATCGGCAGACGCCCGGCGTTCCGGGTGAGTGGGACGGTGATCGAGGGCATACCGGTGAGGTTGTAGACCGCGGTGTACGGCATGAACGCGGTCATTCTGGCGAACTCCGCCGCCGGATCGGTGTCGTCGCGCAACTCCCCGATCCGCACGGGCGGTTCGGCCAGCGCCGGGGAGAGGATCACGTCGTACGCGGCGAAGAGCAGGTCCGTGAGCAGCTGCCCCAGGCCCCGGAAGGTCGCGAGTGCCGTGTGGTACTCCCGCGCCGACACCCCGGCGGCGGTCTGCCTGAGCCAGGCCGTGAAGGGCATCAGCTCCCCCTCGCGCTCCGGCTCCACCTCGTACGACGCCGCCTCCACCGACCAGACCCGGGTGAACGCCTCCAGGACACCCCCGTCGGGGGGCATCTCCAGCTCCTCCACCTCGTGACCCAGCGCGGCCAGGGCCGCCGCCGTACTGTCGAGGGCGTCCTCGCAGTCGGGGTGCAGTACCGCGCCGGGCACCATGGGCTGCCGCAGCACCGCCACGCGCACCACACGGGGGTCCCGGCGCGCGTGCTCCAGCAGGGACACGCCCCCGGCGTGCGCGGGGGCGGTGTACACGTCGCCGGGCATCGGCCCCGCCATCACGTCGACCAGCGCCGCCGCGTCGGCCACCGTACGGGCCAGCGCGCCGTGCACCGACAGTCCCGTGACGTCCGGGCGCCAGGGCCCGTTGCTGATCCGGCCCCGGCTCGGCTTCAGTCCGACCAGGCCGCAGACGGAGGCCGGGATGCGTACGGAGCCACCGGCGTCGGTGCCGTGCGCGAGAGGTGCGAGGCCCGCCGCGACGGCCGCCGCCGCACCGCCGCTGGACCCGCCGGGCGAGCGCCCCGGACTCAGCGGGTGCCGGGTCGGCGGGCCGAGCCTGTTCTCCGTGTAGCAGGGCAGCCCGAACTCGGCGGTGTTGGTCTTGCCCAGCATGACCGTGCCGGCCTCCCGCAGCCGGGTGGCGACATGGTCGTCGGTGTCACTGACGTGGTCGGCGAAGACCGCCGAACCCCAGGTGCACCGCACCCCCTCGACCTGGACGAGGTCCTTGATCGGTACGGGTACCCCGTGCAGCACTCCCATCCGCGTACCGTCCCGACGCGCCGCCACAGCCTCCCGCTCGGCACGTTCCGCCTGGGACCGGGCGAGCTCCGCGGTGACCGTGAGGTACGCGCCCAGTTCCTTGTCCGCCTCCTCGATACGACCGAGGTAGTGGTCGGTCAGTTCGACCGGGGACAGCTCGCCCCCGGCGATCGCGGCGGCCTGTTCGAGCGCCGTCAGCTCGTGGAGATCGGACATCGCGTCAGCTCCCCTTCCGGCCGCGGGCCAGTCGCAGCAGCCCCGGAGCCAGGGCGGCGAGCGCCGCGGTCCGGCGCAGCCGAGTGACCACCCGGCGCCGCGTGGAGCGGATCTGCTGGTGCACATCGATGTACACCTCGGGGCGCACGGTCGCCCCGGAGAGCAGCTTCACCACCATGTGGGAGGTGATGGCGCCGAACACCATGGCGACATAGGTGACCTGGGGGAAGCTGTAGTCGGGCCGCCCCAGGTTCGCCCTCACCTCGACGAGCATCTCCACCGGTACGTACCTGAGCGGCACGGCCCTCAGCAGCAGCTGCCAGGAGGTCAGCCGGTCCAGATCGGCCTCGGCTATGGCGCCGTCGAACGGCTCCTTGATGTACCGGTAGTCGTAGCAGCGCACGTACTGGGCGCCCGCGATGTCCCACCCGGTGACCAGCGGCAGCCGCCGTTCGACGGCGACGCGGTGGAGCAGATGCTTGGCCCGCCAGCCGTCCATGGTCGTCACGTCCACTCCGTCCACGATGACGTCGCAGTCGTCGACCAGCGCCTTCACCGTCTCCTCGCCGACCCCTTCCGGGAAGACCCTGACGTGGGCGTGCGGGTTGATGGCCGCCACCCGCTCGCCGGCGACCGTGGCCTTGTTGCGGTCGATGTCGGTTGCCGCCGCGCTCTGCCGGTTGAGGTTGTTCACCTCGTACGTCCCCGGGTCGGCCAGTACGAAGGAGCGCACCCCGAGTCGGGCGAGCGGCTCGACGGCCGCTCCGCCGATGGACCCGCAGCCGGCGACGAGCACGGTCGCGCCCCGCAGTACGGCCTGCTCCCCGGTGCTGACAACGCCCTTGTTACGGGTGGTCAGTTCCCCGTAGAAGACCTTCTCCTGTGCCTCGGCACCACTGCTCATCTACGACGCCTCCTTCACGCGGTAAGCGCCCGTCCTGCGGGCGGTCATGGCGGCGACCAGTTCCATGAGCGTCATCGCGTCCGGGCCGCCGCCGAGGTAGTCCTCGATGAGGTCCATGTAGTCGCCGAGGTCGGCGTGGACCGGCGCCACGAAGGGAACGGCGATGACGTCCTGGTCGTAGATGGGAGCCATGAGGTCTGTCTCGGGCAGCCGGGGCGTGGTGCCGCGGTCGATCTGGAGGTCGAAGCCGGTGAGCCGGAAGTGCCGTATCGCCACCTTCTCCTTGGCGTCGCCCAGCATGAGGCGCATACGGTCCCCGGCTCCCGAGATGACCCTGCCCAGTCCCAGCAGCAGATGCCAGGGCACCCGTTCGGTGCCGGGGCCGGGCGGCAGTTCGAGGTCGCGGACGAACCGCTTGATCTCGAAGGCCTGGTGCGTGCCCACGCCGTCGGCGGCGAACCGGCCCAGCAGGTCGATGTCGTGCGCCGCCTCGGTGGAGAACCGGCCGCGGCCGGGATGGTCGAGCGGCATGGAGACCGGGTCCTGGGAGCAGCCGAGGCTGATGTAGCCGCGGATGCGGCCCGTGCGGGTGCACAGGCTGACGGTGTGGACGTTCTGCACCCCCTGCGGGTGGCGGACCGTCTCCCGGAAGACCGCCCGCTCGTACACGAGTTGGGGAGACATCCAGCCCAGCCGCAGATACTGCACGAGCCGGAACCCCATGATGCCGTTGAGGTAGCGCAGCGGGAGCTGGTCGTCCTCGACGGTGAGGGTGATCAGCTCGTCCCTCGGGTCGTACACGGAGTAGAGCGGGTCCCCGAGGACATGGTCGGGCAGGGAGCGGAAGTCCAGGGTGGAGTGGAGCCGGATGATGTCCGAGACGTACCGTTCCCGCTCCCGCGCCGGTAACTGCTCCGCCCTGTCCAGCGCGTTGTCCGTGCCGGTTGTGTCGGTCATATCGGTTCTCCGGCGGCGTAGAGGCTCTCGGTGATGGCGAGGGCCAGTACCTCGGGCGTGCCCTCGTAGATACGCGCGCCGTAGGCGTCGCGCAGCCGCTTCTCCATACCGAAGGACTTCACGTAGCCGCGCGCTCCGGTCAGGGACATGGCCATGTCCGCGACGTCGATGGCGACGCGGTCCGCGAAGAGCTTCGCCGCCGCCGGTTCGTACTGGGGGGCGGGGAGTTCGTTGTCGACCTTGTGGGCGGCCTTCAGATACAGCAGCCGTGCCGCGTCGACCTTCGCGGACATCTCGGCGAGCTTGGCAGCGGTGAACTGGTGCTCGCGCAGCGGGAGTCCGCCCTGGACACGGGTGTCGCACCACTCCAGGGCCTGTTCGAGGGCGCCTCGGGCCACGCCGACGGAGATACCGGCGACGGAGGCGCGAGCCATGTTGCTCTGCGCGATGTTGATGGCCATCCCGTCGCCCTCCTCGCCGATCATGTTCTCGGCGGGGATGCGTACGTCGTGGAACTCCAGTTCGCTGCCGAGGCAGAGCCGGTATCCCATCTTGTCGGCCACCGGTCCCCGGACCACACCGGGAAGGTCGAGCGGCACCATGAACGAGGTGAGGCCGGTGGCGCCGGGGGCGCCCTCCATGTTGGCGAACACCGAGGCGAACGCGGCGACCTGGGCGTTGGTGATGAACCTCTTCCTGCCGTTCAGGACGTAGTGGTCGCCGTCTCGGCGGGCGGTCATCACGTCGCGGGCGTGGACGGCGTTGGCCGGGATGATCAGGTCACAGCCCGCCTCCTCCTCGGTGACCGCGTTGCACGCCAGGACCGGGGCGTCGCCCGAGAACATGGGCAGGAACCGGGCCTGGAGCCGTGGGTCGCCGGAGAGGAGGACCGGGGTCTGGCCGAGCATGGCGGCACCGAAGATGAGGGCGGTGCCGGCGCAGACGGACGCCACCTCCTCCAGTGCGACCGAGCAGCCGATCATGCCGAGGCCAAGTCCGCCGTACTCCTTGGGCACGGCGACGCGGGTGAGCCCCAGGGCGTGTCCCTGGGCGACCATGTCCCAGTCGAAGTCGTCGGCGGGCGCCGTGTCGAGGGCTGTCACCCGGGGCGCGACGACCTCGCGGGCGAATTCCCTTACCTGGCGGCGGAGTTTCTCCACCTCGCCGGGAAGGATGTCGAAATTGAGCTCAAGTTCGTCGTTGTTCGTCATGTCGGTCTCGAAACTCCGTAACTCGGATCCGGTTGAGCCAGGGGAATTACCGAAGTGCCGCGTCGCGAGGTCCGCCGGGCACTTGACATCGCGTGCTCTCAGGCGGGAAGCCCTTCCTGCGCGGCCAGTTCGGGATAGCGGTCGAAGGCGGGCCGCAGGATGGGGACAAGTTCCAGCACCCGGGCGACCTTTCCCCGGATACGCACCTTTCCGGTGGCGATGGCGGTCGGCATCATGAGTTTTCCGAGCCAGAGCTGGTGTGCGGTGTCGGACGTCATCTTGATCCTGATCGTCGCCTCTTCGGGTGCGTCGGCGCCGACCCGCAGCGCGTCCGCGGACACGTGGATCACACAGTCCGGGTTGGTCTGGGTCAGCCGGATGGACAGGTTGCTCGCACGCAACTGCGAAGTGAACTGATCGTCCTTCAACAGGATTTCGAAGAGGGTGCCGAAGACCCGCTCGGCCACTTCGGTCGACTCAAAGACAGTCATGATTCCTTCTCCCGTCACACATTCCCAACAGCGAAGCGCCGCTTCGGCGTTGACCGCATCATAGGAACCGCCCGCAGCACGGTCGGGGGTATCGACAGGGCGGAAAAAGGAAGGGGAAGGAGTAGTGAAAGAGAACGCGTTCCCGGTATCACTTCCGCGGAATCGAGGCGAAGCGGCGCGACGAGCGGACCGGACCGATTCCCGCTCACCGGACCCCCCGCGCGGGCGCGGCGCGGCATGGACCGGCCCCGTCCGATGCGGGCACTACTGGGCGTTGGGGCCCCGGGCACCGTAGATTGAAGGGGTGACAGCCGACCGATCCCGCACCTCCCAGGACTGCCTCGTCTTCGGCCCGCTGGAGAACGAGATCATGGAGGTCCTGTGGCAGGCGCCCGAACCGATGACCGTCCGGGAGGTTCTCGGCGCGCTCAACGCCGGCCGTGAGACCCCGCTGGCGTACACCACCGTCATGACCGTGCTGAGCCGTCTCGCCGAGAAGGGCGCGGCCGACCGCACCAAGGCGGGCCGGGGTTACGCGTACACCCCCTGCGTCACGGACGAGGCGGCGATGGCCGTGCGCGAGGTCATCCGCGACTTCGGGGTGAGCGCGGTCGGTCACTTCCTCGACGAGATCCGTAACGTCCCCGACCTGCGCGAACGCTTCGAGAAGCTGCTGCACGAGGGTCCCGGCCACTGAGCCGAGGCGCCCGACACACCGAGCGGGCCGCTGTCTTTCTGGATTACTTCACCATCACGGCCCACCCCCACACCCACGACCTACTATGCTCCCGTAGTAGATGCGTGGGGCGCGGCATCCGGTGCGGGACGCCCCTCTGACTGGAGGTGCGTAGTGAACGGGGCATTATCGGCGGGCGCGCCCGTGCGCGGACGCGGACTGATCATGACGGTCCTCGGCTGCTGTTTCCTGATGGTGATGATGGACAACACCATCCTCAACGTCGCCCTGCAGACCATCCAGCAGGACGTCGGCGCGACCAACGCGGAACTCCAATGGGCCCTGGACTCCTACATCCTGTTCTACGCGGCCCTGATGTTCTCCTCCGGAATCCTCGCCGACGCCTTCGGCCGCCGTCGCGTCCTGGTGATCGGCCTGGTCGTCTTCGGCGCGGCCTCGACGTTCGCCGGCTTCGCCGACACCCCCCAGGAACTCATCTTCTGGCGCGGGGTCATGGGCGTGGCCGGCTCGGTGGTACCGCCCGCCACGCTCGCGGTGATCAATGACATCTTCGCCCCGGAGGAACGCGGCAAGGCGATCGGCATCTGGTCGGCGCTGGGCGGTCTGTCCATCGCCCTCGGCCCCATCGCCGGCGGCTTCCTGCTCGAACACTTCTGGTGGGGCTCGGTCTTCCTCATCAACGTCCCCATCGCCGCCGTCTGCGCCGTCCTCCTCCTGGTCGTCCTCGCCGAGTCCCGCTCGGCGACCAGGCCACGCATCGACGTCGCCGGTGTCCTGCTGTCCATCACGGGCATCGGCGCGCTGGTCTACGGGGTGATCCGCGGCGGCGAGACCAACGACTGGACCAGTGTCGAGGTCCTGGGCACGATGGTCGCCGGAGTGGTTCTGCTGGCCGTACTCGTCCTGTTCGAGAGCCGCACCGCGCAACCGGCCCTGGACGTCAAGCTGTTCCGCAACAAGTCCTTCGCGGCCGGCACCGCGAGCCTCGCCCTCTCCTTCTTCGCCCTCACCGGCGGCACCTTCCTGATGGTCTTCTACGTCCAGGCCGTCCGCGGTCACACCCCCCTCGAACTGGGCCTCATCCTGCTCCCGGTGGCCGTGGGCGCCGTCGCCTCGGCCATCCTCAGCAACCCGCTGGCCATGCGCTTCGGCCCCAAGGCCGTCGTCACCACCGGACTGGTGCTGCTCGCCCTGTCGTTCACCGGCCAGGCCGGCGTCGCCGCCGACACGGCGCTGTGGTGGTACGAGATCCTGCTCGGCGTCTCCGGCTTCGGTCTCGGCCTGGTCATGGGCACCACCACGACGACCACGATGGCCGTGGTGGCACCCGAGCAGGCTGCCATCGGCGCGGGCGTCAACAACACGCTGCGGCAGATCGGCGCAGCGCTCGGCGTCGCGGTGCTCGGCTCGATCCTGTCCGTCTGGTACCGCGACGAGCTGGGCGGCGCTGTCAACGTGCTCCCGGAAGGCGTACGGGAGACGGCCTCGGAGTCCCTGGGCGGCACGCTGGGCGCGGTCCGTGAACTCCAGGAGGCGGGCGCTCTGCCGGCCGGGGCACGCGAACAGGTCCCCGGACTGCTGGCCACGGCCCAGGACGCGTATCTGTCGGCCATGCACGTGAGCTTCGGTGTGGCCGCCGGGGCTCTCGCGCTGGCCGCGGTGGTGGCCGCGGTGTGGTTGCCCGGCCGGATCGACGTCCCCGCGGACACCGACGCCGCCGCGCGGCCGAACGCCGCCGAATCGCCCGACTCCGCCACCCAACCGGCGCGATAGCCGGGCCGTGGCGCTTCGTCCGGCCCGGTACCACCGGGTGCCCGGCCGTACGAAGCGCCACCGCGCCCCCGTACACGCCGGGCACCTGGCCGAAACACGCACAGCCAGAGAGTGCCGGTACGCCTCCGCCCGCCCGGACCGCTCCCAGCCGCCTGCGCCACTCGACCGACCCCGGCTCGTCACCCGCCCCAGGGCCCGTTCTCTTCCTGTCCGGAACTTCACACGCTCGGATCAGCGAGGGACCGGGTCTTCAGAAGGAACCCGCGCCCCCGCACGGTCTCTATGGCAAGCCCGACGGACACGACCTTCCGCCGCAGCCTCATCATGTGCAGGTCGAGTGCGTTCTGGCTGGCGGAGCGGTTGGCGGACAGGAGCCGCTCCGTCAGCTCCGCCCGGCTCGCCATCCCCGGGCGGCGCTGTACGAGCCCGCGAAACACCGCCGCCTCGGAGACGGTGAGGGGAAGGACAGCGCCGCCGTAGCGAAGCAACCCGTCCTCGTCCACGACGGGAGCGGCGCTCCGGGACGTGGCCTTGAGATGCAGTGACGCGATTCTGGTCTTCAACTCCCAGGCCTCCACCGGCTGTCGTACCCAGTCCTCGTGCGCGCCCGCCAACTCGGGCACCCGTGCGCCTCTGGCGACCACGATGAGGCAGGGCAGCCCCTGCATACGGAAACCCTCCAGTTTTCCCGACTCGGCGGGCCAGCGGACGATCTTCACATCCGGCGTCATGATGTCTTCCACGCATGCCTTCCTCTCGTACTCTCCCGCTCTGTGGCACATGACGAGGCCGCGTCGGTGACGCGGCCGTCTGTGGAACCCCGGCGAGCCTGGCGGAGTGTCCCCCCGGAGACAAAGGGGCACGCGGTACGCAACCCCGGCGAAATATTGACGGACACCTATCAATAGATGGTTTTCGGCCTGCCGATGGACATGGGACATCACGGCTCGGTGGCTGTGCTCCGTCGCTGTCATGCCCGCACCTTCTGTCGAACAGAGTTGGCGTAGCACATACTTCTGGACCGCCCCTCGTGAACCGCTTGAGAGCGGCCAGGAACGGTCTGTCGGTCTTCGCGCGGGACTCTGCCGGCAAGGGGCGGCTCGCGCGGGGGCCCGGGCGATCGATGACTCCACGCTGACGGCCGACCGGACCTCGTCGAGCCGCCTCGTCACCGGGGAGACGGCTACGAGGTCTCCGGTGTTCGGTTTCCTCTCAGTCGAGGGATCCCTTACCCGAGACCTCGCTCACCGTACGGTCATGAGTGTCAGAGAGGGTTGAGGCGGGACTTGAGCAGGCAGAACTCGTTGCCTTCGGGGTCAGCCAGGACATGCCACTGCTCATCCCCCGTCTGACCGATGTCCGCCTTGCGCGCACCGAGCTTCAGCAGACGTTCGAGCTCGGCGTCCTGGTCGCGGTCGGTGGCGTTGACATCGATGTGCAGCCGGGACTTGCCCTTCTCCGGCTCGTCCCTGCGACTGAGGATGATCGTCGGCTGCGAACCGCCGAATCCGTCGCGCGCCCCGATCTCGTACATGTCGTCGCCCTCGCGGTCGAGTACGACGAAGTCCAGGACCTCGCACCAGAACCGTGCCAGCACCTCAGGGTCGCGACAACCCAGCACGAGTTCACTGATACGACATGCCATAACCGAACCTGCTCTCAGCCTGGGAACTGCCGGGGCGGCCCCACGCGAACCTCATGGGCTCCCGGCAGAGAAAACAACCCCGCGACCGTATCGGACGAGGTGAGGACGGGCGAAATGATTTCCGGGCCGCCCTCTCCCGACGGCGGTCAGGGACGACGAGCGGTGACGATCCAGGCACGTGAGTCGAAGTGGACGCCTTCGGCGCTGACGTGGGCGTCGAGGGTGGTGCGCAGCCGCGTGCGTGCCCCATCGGCCGCGGCGGCGTCGAGGTCGGCGAGCAGGTCCCTGAATTCCCACAGGCGGAGCACGGCATCGAAGGCGGTGGCGCTGTCCTGGCCGTAGTGGACTGGCTCATGTACGTCGGTGAAGCCGATCTCCGCGAAGCCGGCCGCCGTCAGGATGCCTTCCGTGACGGCCGGGTCGGCGAGTGAGAACGGGTCCGGACCGTCGGGTGGGGCGGAGGCGGCGGTGAGGCTCCGGCGGATCGCGGTGGCCCACTCGTTGCGGTCGCGCTCCTGCCAGACCAGCAGCACCAGGCGCCCCGCAGGGCGCAGCGCACGCCCGATGTTGGTGAACGCGGCGACCGGGTCGGCGAAGAACATCGTTCCGAACCTGCTGACGCAGAGGTCGAACCGAGCCGGGGGAAAGCGGTGAGTCTGGGCGTCCGCCTGCTGATGGGTGATGTTGTGCAGCCCTTGGTCGTCGCTGAACCGACGGGCCCGCGCCAGCATGGGCGCGGAGAGATCGACCCCTACCGCGCTTCCCTGGCCGACGGCGCGGGCGGCCTCGCGGGTGGACTGGCCTGTGCCACAGCCGATGTCGAGCACATGGTCGCGCGAGCCGACGCCGGCAGCGGCTCGGAAGTGTTCGTTGTGCAGGCGCAGTTCCGCGTCGTAGTCGAACAGGTCGGACATCACGGTCACCGGATCCTCTCCACGTCTGTGTCCACGGAGGTGTCTGTGTCGGCCGGGCCGTCGCGGTGTACGCCTCGCACCTGGTCCATTGACACTGTTTCCGGCGCGAACTCCGCCAGCCACCACGTGGCACCCGCCCCGACGGCCCCGTGCGCCTGGCCCGACTCGACGGCGCGCCGATGGTGGCTCACCCGCCGATCTGCGACCAGGTGCGGATGGAGCAGGCGCTCGCCCGCCGCGGTGTACGCCCGCACATCGTGTGCCGCACCGCGGGCAACGAAACAGTGCTGTCGATGGTGCGCGCCGGCATGGGTTCGGCGATCCTCCCTCAACTCGCCGTCCACAGTGCCGACATCGGCTCCGACGCTTCGCTGTGCGTCCACGAACTCAGGCCGGCACCGCCGCCGCGCGAGATCTTCCTGCTGTGGCAGGCGCGACGCACCCACTCCCCCCTCACGGCACGGGCGATCGAGATCGCCGTGGAGATCGCGGGCAACATCGCCGAGCGGGGTTGACCTTACGCCGACCCACGCCTCCGGCCCTTGTACGGGAGTGTCACGGCGCCGGCACCGTAAACGGTCCATGGACCACGACGAAGAGGTGATGCTCGCCGTACTGGACGAGGAGTTCACCGCCTCGCTCGAACGGGACTACGACGCCGACCTGAGACGCAGTGTGGACATCGATCTCACTCGCTGGAGACGACGGACGCTGCTCCAACGCGTCAAGGAAGCCGCTGTCGCCCCTGTCCGCCGCTTTCTCTGAATATCGGGCGGCAGGGCTCGGACAACGCCGGGGACGGGTACACGGCAGGAGGTCGCACGGATTCCCTCGTGCGTGCCTGTCCCGCCCCCGACTGCACACACGCCTACCCCCGCCGCAGTTCGCGATACGCGCAGGCGGTACGACCTTCTCCATGTCTCCACCTCGCCTCCTCCGGAACACGGCGGGGCCCGGCCGTCGTGACGGCCGGGCCCCGGAACGAACGCGTGCGTGCCGGTCAGATCACCAGCGGTACCAGCGGCCTCGGCTGCCGCCGGCGGAGGTGGAGCGCATCACGAAGCCGAGAAGCCACACCACCAGCACGATGACGGCGACCCACCAAAGAATCTTGACGGCGAAGCCGGCACCGAAGAGCAGCAGGGCGAGAAGCAGAACAATCAGCAGGGGAACCATTTTTATCAACCTCCTACATTGTCGTGTGCCCTGCAATTCCGTCGCCATTCACCGACCACACCCTGTTTATGAAGGGAAAGCGGGGGCACCAGCACGAGCACACGTGATGCTCTTGAAACAAAGGAAAAGGTGAAGCACATCTGCGAGCGATGGCGGGCGGCGCTGCGCCGGACGCCGGTGACCGTCTGGAACGACGACGTCACGGACTGGGCGGCCGCGCTGACCTACTACGCGGTTCTGGCCCTGTTCCCCCTGCTCCTGGTGATCCTCTCGATCCTCGGTCTGACCATGCCCACGGCCAAACCCGAGGTCATCGACCGTATGACCCAGGCCGCCCCGGCGGCCTCGCGCGAGTTGCTGCGCGGCACCCTGCGGCAGATGGCCGAACAGTCGTCGACGGCATGGACGCTGATCTTCGTCGCGGGGACGGGAGCGCTGTGGTCGGGCTGCAGCTATCTGAGCGTCTTCCGCCGGGCGATGTACGCCATGCATCGCATCGACGCCGACCGGCCGGTCTGGCGTACCGCTCCGCGCATCATCGCCACGGCCCTGGTCCTGATCACCCTGCTCCTCACGTCGACCCTCGCGATGCTGCTCACCGGCAACCTCACCCGGCGTCTGGGCAGAGCGCTGGATCTCAGTACCGGCACCCAGTTCGCCTGGAACGCCGTGCGGTGGCCGGTCATCGCCGTGGTCGCCGTCGCCCTGGTGCTCGTCCTGTACCGTTCGGGCCCGGCACGCACCCGCCCCGTCCGCCGGATGGCGCCCGGCGGCGCCCTGGCGGTCGTACTCCTGCTGGCCGTCTCGGTCGGCTTCGCCGTCTACACCGCACACGTCAGCACCTACGACCGTCTGTACGGGTCGCTGGCCGGCATCGTGGTCTTCCTGGTCTGGCTGTGGCTGTCCAACCTGGCACTTCTGGTCGGCGCCCAGTTCAACGCGGAGCTGGCGAAGCCTGTGCGGGGGGAATGATCCGCGACTCCCCCCGCACAGGCCACCGGACGTCACTGGGTGGTGAGCATGCCTGCGCGCAGCCGGGCCAGGAGGCGGGTGATCAGGCGTGAGACGTGCATCTGGGAGACGCCGAGACGTTCGCCGATCTGGGCCTGGGTGAGTTCGTCGACGTAGCGCCAGTGGATGATCTGCCGCTCGCGCACGTCCAGCTCGGCGATCATGGGGGCGAGGGCGTGGAAGTCCTCGACCCGTCCGAGGGCCGCGTCCTCGTCGCCGATGAAGTCCGCCAGCGCGGCTTCGCCGTCCTCGCTGCCGCTCATGGCCGCGTCGAGGGAAGCCGACTTGTATCCGTTGGAGGCCAGCTGGGCCTCGACGACCTCGTCCTCCGGAAGGCTCATCAGCTCGGACAGCTCACTGATCGTCGGCGTCCGGCCCAGCCTGCCGTGCAGTTCCTCGTTGGCGCGCGCCAGCTGGACGCGAGCCTCCTGCAGACGCCGGGGCACGTGCACGGCCCAGGTCGTGTCGCGGAAGAACCGCTTGATCTCGCCGACGATGTACGGGACGGCGAAGGACGCGAACTCCACCTCGCGGGTCAGTTCGAACCGGTCGATCGCCTTGATCAGGCCGATCATGCCGACCTGGACGACGTCCTCCATCTCCTCCGGACCACGGCTGCGGAACCGGCCGGCCGCGTAGCGGACCAGGGACATGTTCATCTCGATCAGCGTGCCCCGCGCGTACTGGTACTCGGGCGTGCCCTCCTCCAGCACCGTGAGCCGGTCGAAGAACAGCTTCGACAACTCCCGCGCGTCCTTCGGCGCGACCTTGGAAGGGTCCGCGATCTCCGGTACGTCCACCCTCTGCTCGGCGGTCCGCACGGTGGTCGTCGTCATGATGTGCCCCTCCCGGTCGTTCGGTCTCGTCGTCGCCGGTTCATCGTCCGGCACGCACGCGTCTACCCCGAGCGCCCACATACATTCCTCGGATGTTCCTCCGACTTTCTCGGACTTCGCAACCGATCAGTGTTCGCTCGTGTCCCCGTGGCTGCGTACGACCTCCTTCACCTTGGCCACCGCGAAACCCCAGCCCTGCTCGACCGTCGGCTTGGCGGGTACGGCGATCTCGTCGGGGTTGGTGAGGACGTCGAGCAGGACGGGGCCCGCGGTGCGGAACGCCCGCTGCACGGCGTCTTCGAGGTCGGCGGGGTCCGTCACCCGGATACCGGTGATGCCCATGGCTTCGGCCACGGCGGCGAAGTCGGGATTGTCGAGGACGGTGCCGAACTCCGGCAGTCCGACCTGTTCCTGTTCGAGTTTGACCATGCCCAGTCGCCGGTTGTCGAAGACGACGAGCTTGACGGGAAGGCGGTACGTCTTCAGGGTCATGAGATCGCCGAGAAGCATGCTCAGTCCGCCGTCACCGCAGAAGGCCACGACCTGGCGGTCCCGGTCGAGGCACTGGGCACCCAGTGCCATAGGCATCGCGTTGGCCATCGAGCCGAGATTGAAGGAACCGACAAGGCGCCGCTCCCCGCGCATCTCGACGAAACGCGAGAGCCACACCGTGGCCATACCCGTGTCGGAGGTGAAGACGGCGTCGTCGGCCGCGGCCCGGTCCACGGCGGCGGCCAGCGCCTCGGGCCGGATGTCGTGCGCGCGGTTGTCCAGCGCGGAGCGGACGCGGCCCACGATTCCCTTGTCGTGCGCGGGATCGGCGAGCCGGGCCTGGCCGTCGCGCCACCGGTCGAAGTGTGCGCGCGCCTTGTCGAGGTGTGAGCGGTCACGGGGCCCCCCGGTCTGGGCGGCGAGGTGGGCCAGGAGGTCGCGTGCGGTGGCGCCGGTGTCGCCCACCAGCCCGACGTCCACCGGTACCCGGCGCCCGATATGGGTGGCCTCGGTGTCCACCTGGATGACCGTACGGCCCTCGGGATACCAGTCCCGGTAGGGGAAGTCGGTACCGAGCAGCAGCAGGGTGTCGGCGTCTTGGAGGGCCGCCGCGGCGGCCGGGTTGCCGATCAGCCCCGTCTGGCCGACCTGGAAGGGATTGGTTGGGCCCTCGAAGCCCGCCTTGGCCTTCAGGGTGAGCACCATCGGCGCCGCCAGCCGGTCGGCGAGGGCGAGGACGTCCTCGCGAGCCGCCCGGGCGCCTTCCCCGACGAGGAGGGTGACATTTTCGGAGCGGTCGAGGAGTTCCGCCGCGCCACGGACGGCGTCGTCGTCCGGTCGGCTGACCGGAGGGTTCAGGGAGAACCGGGCCGGCCGGTCGGCGGTCAGTTTCTGATCGCCCAGGTCCCCCGGCACGGTGAGCACGGCGACGCCCTTGCGGCCCAGTGCGGTGCGCACGGCCGTCTCCAGCAGCCTCGGCAGCTGGTCGGGGGAGGTGATGGTCGCGCGGAAGACGGCCACGTCGCTGAAGAGCGCGTCGTTGTCGACCTCCTGGAAGTAGTCGCTGCCGAGCTCGGCGAGCGGCACCTGGCCGGCGATCACCAGCACCGGGGCGTGACTCTTGGCCGCGTCGTACAGCCCGTTGAGGAGGTGGACGGAACCGGGTCCGACCGTGCCCATGCACACGCCGAGGGTTCCGGTGAGCTGCGACTGGGCACTCGCGGCGAACGCCGCCGCCTCCTCGTGCCGGCATCCCACCCATTCGAGGCCGTCGGTGGTGCGCAGGGCGTCCGTCAGGGGATTGAGCGCGTCTCCCACGACGCCGAAGACTTGGCGCACACCGAGTTCGCTCAATGCGTCGACGATGAGGCGGGCAACAGTACGGGCCACTTGGATCCTCCAGGTCACAAGGTCACAAGGTCACAAGGTCACAAGGTCAGACGGTGAAACGGTCGGGGTCGGCGGCCAGCCAGTCGGCCGCCCAGGAGGCCGGCGGCTCGGCCAGCAACTGGCCCGGCGCGAGCCACTCGTACAACTCCGCGTAGGAACGTTCGGTGCAGGGGTCGATGCGCCGGTGGAGCATGTGCGGGCGCAACTGGGCGGGGTCGGTGACGCCCATGGACGCCATGATCTGCAGCGCGCCGGCCACGGTCGCCTCCTGGAAACGCTGGACGCGCGGCGTCTTGTCCCGGACGTCGAGGGCGCGGGCTCGGCGGGGGTCCTGGGTCGTGACACCCGTGGGACAGGTGTTGGTGTGGCACCGCTGGGCCTGGATGCAGCCGACGGCGAACATCATCGCCCGAGCGGCGTTGCCGTAGTCGGCGCCCTGCACCATGCGTTTGACCAGCTCGGTACCGGTGGCGATCTTGCCGCTCGCACCGATCCTGACCCGATCGCGCAGCCCGGCTCCGACGAGGGCGTTGTGCACCGTGAGCAGCCCCTCGGTGAGGGGGGTACCCACATGGTCGGCGAACTCCAGCGGCGCGGCACCGGTCCCGCCCTCGGCTCCGTCCACCACGATGAAGTCGGGTGCCGTTCCCTCGTCCAGCATGGCCTTGCACACCGCGAGGAACTGCTGACGCGAGCCCACACAGAGCTTGAATCCGGTGGGCTTGCCGCCGGACAGCTCCCGCATCCGGGCGATGAAGCGGACGAGTTCACGCGGGGTGGAGAACACCCGGTGGTACGGCGGTGAGATGACCGTCTGCCCTTGCGGCACGTCCCTGACCCGGGCGATCTCCGCGTTGACCTTGGCTCCGGGCAGCACACCGCCGATACCGGGCTTGGCTCCCTGGGAGAGTTTCAGGGACACGCACTTGACGTGATCGTGCGCGGCCTTGTCCGTGAACTCGGACGGGTCGAAATCACCCTCGTCGGTGCGGCAGCCGAAGTACCCGGTGCCGATCTCCCAGACGAGGTCGCCGCCCGGACGCAGGTGGTACTCCGACAGGCCGCCCTCACCGGTGTCGTGGGCGAAGCCGCCGGCCGCGGCACCCCCGTTGAGCGCGAGGATCGCGTTGGCCGACAGCGAACCGAAACTCATCGCCGACACGTTCAGCAGCGCCATGTCGTACGGGCGGGCGCAGTCGGGGCCGCCGATGCGCACCCGTGGCGGGGTCTTCGGCACCGCGCAGGGCGCCATGGAGGGAACGAGGAACTCGTAGCCGGGCAGGTACACGTCCCGTTCGGTGCCGAACGGCTCCTCCGCGTCGGTGCCCTTCGCGCGCTCGTAGACGATGCTGCGCACGTCCCGGTCGAAGGGCCGCCCGTCGTAGTTCCGCTCGATGAAGTACTGCTGGAGTTCGGGGCGTATCCGCTCCAGGAGGAAGCGGGCGTGCCCCAGGACGGGATAGTTGCGCAGCACGGAGTGCCGGCGCTGCAGCAGGTCCCAGGTTCCCAGCAGACCCAGGAGTGCGAGCGGAAGGGCGGCGAACAGCCAGGCGGGCGAGACCCGGAGCGCGGCCACGACCGCCGCGATGGCCGCGGCCCAGGTCAGGACGATGATTCCCACACGTGTCACCTCTGGCACCTTGCCCGATGACCGGACTCCATGCACCTCGGCTGTCCCAAGAGACGTCAAAGTGCCGGGCCGCGCGTGGGGCGCCCCGTCGGCCGACGGGGCGAGCGCACGCACGGCAGGCCGTGGATCGGGCTCGGTCCGGCCCGGGATTCACCACCCGGGCCGTGCACGGAGGCGGCCCGGGCGGCGCTCGGCGCCCTGCCCGGGTCCTGTCCGTGTCAGGTGCCCAGGGCGGTGAGGACGACGGACCGCGCCTCCTCCTGGATCCGCTGCAGATGGTCGGGGCCGAGGAAGGACTCCGCGTAGATCTTGTAGACGTCCTCGGTGCCGGAGGGACGGGCCGCGAACCAGGCGTTCTCGGTGGCGACCTTGATGCCGCCGAGGGCGGCGCCGTTGCCGGGGGCCTCGGTGAGCACCGTGGTGACCGGCTCACCGGCGAGGGTGTCGGCGGTGACCTGGCCCGGGGACAGTTTGGCGAGCAGGGCCTTCTCCTCGCGGGAGGCCGGGGCGTCGATGCGCGCGTAGGCGGGGGCGCCGAAGCGGTCGGTGAGCCCCGCGTAGTGCTGCGACGGGGTCTTCCCCGTGACCGCGGTGATCTCGGAGGCGAGCAGGGCCAGGGTGATGCCGTCCTTGTCGGTGGTCCACACCGAGCCGTCGCGGCGCAGGAAGGAGGCGCCCGCCGACTCCTCGCCGCCGAAGCCGAGCGTTCCGTCGGACAGGCCGTCCACGAACCATTTGAATCCGACCGGGACTTCGACCAGTTGCCGGCCGACATCCGCCGCGACCCGGTCGATCATGCTGGACGACACCAGTGTCTTGCCGATCCCGGCGGCCGCCGGCCACTGCTCCCGGTGCGAGAACAGATAGGAGATCGCCACGGCCAGATAGTGGTTGGGGTTCATCAGGCCGCCGTCCGGCGTGACGATGCCGTGCCGGTCGGCGTCGGCGTCGTTGCCGGTGGCGATGTCGAACCGGTCGCGCTGCTCGATGAGCGAGGCCATGGCGTACGGCGAGGAGCAGTCCATGCGGATCTTGCCGTCCCAGTCCAGCGTCATGAAACGCCAGGTGGGGTCGGCGAGCGGGTTGACCACCGTCAGGTCGAGCCGATGCTGCTCGGCGATACGCCCCCAGTAGGCGACCGAGGCGCCGCCCAGCGGATCGGCGCCGATGCGCACACCGGCGGCCCGGATCGCCTCCAGGTCCAGCACGTGTCGCAGGTCGGCCACATAGGCGCCGAGGAAGTCGTGCCGCCCGGTGCCGGGTGCGGCGAGGGCTCGGGTGTAGGGGATGCGGCGTACGTCCTTCAGGCCGCCGGTGATGATCTCGTTGGCGCGGTCCTGGATCCAGGAGGTCGCCTCGGAACCGGCGGGGCCGCCGCTCGGCGGGTTGTACTTGAAGCCGCCGTCGGCGGGCGGGTTGTGCGAGGGGGTGACCACCACACCGTCGGCGAGACCGGACGTGCGACCGCGGTTGTGGGCGAGGATGGCGTGCGAGACCGCCGGGGTGGGCGTGTAGCCGTCGGTCTGGTCGATGAGGACGGTCACGTCGTTGGCGGCGAACACCTCCAGTGCCGTGATCCGCGCGGGCTCGGACAGGGCGTGGGTGTCGGCGCCGAGGAAGAGGGGACCATCGGTGCCCTGGGCGGCGCGGTACTCGCAGATCGCCTGGCTGGTGGCGGCGATGTGGTCCTCGTTGAACGCCGTCGCGAAAGCCGAGCCACGGTGGCCCGAGGTACCGAACGCCACCCGCTGACCGGGTTCGGCCGGGTCGGGGTGCAGCGCGTAGTACGCGGTGACCAGGCGGGCCACATCGATGAGGTCCTGGGGTTCGGCGACCTGTCCCGCTCGCGCGTCCTGCATTTCCCGCTCCTCCGCAAGGGTCCGACCGTAGGTTACGGCCCCCATTCTTCCCTGCCCGGCCCGCCCGGACGCCCACCGGGCGACCGTTGTGGCTTACGGGCGACGGGTGCGACGATGCAGACCGGCGAGCGAAGGGACACCGACGTGAGGCACGAGGACCAACGGCCGCCCGCTGCCGTGCTGTTCGACGCGCTGGGTCCCGACTACGAGAAGGCGTTCGCCCATGCCCCCGCGCATCTGGCCGCGCTGGACTGGCTGATCGAGCGGCTGCCTCCTGCCGCGCGGACGCTGGACGTGGGGAGCGGCACCGGACAGCCCACCGCGGCGGCGCTCGTCGCGGCGGGGCACACGGTGTTCGGGGTCGATGTCTCCCCCGTCATGGTCGAACTCGCCGTCCGTCAGGTCCCCGGGGCCGAGTTCCACTGCGGCGACATCCGGGATCTTCCGCTTGAGGCGGACTCGTTCGACGGGGTGTGCGTCTTCTTCTCACTGCTGCAGATGACCCGCGCCGAGCAGGCTGCCCTGACCCGGCGCCTGGCCCTGGCGCTGAGGCCCGGCGGCCATCTGGTGGTGGCCACCGTGCCCGCGGACGTGGAGGACGCCGAGTTCGTGTTCATGGGCGAGCCGGTCCGCGCGACGAGCTTCTCCGAGGAGGACTTCACCGGCATGGTGAGCGCGGCGGGGCTGACGGTGCTGTCCCGCCACAGCACCGTCTTCGCCCCCGATCACCCCGCCGCCGGGCCCGAGCCCCATCTCTTCCTGCACTGCCGCCGCGACGAGACGGCGTGAAGACCCTTTACCTGAGGACCCCTCTACGTGAGGGCCCCTCTACTTGGTGAGGATGGCGCCGCTCCTGAAGGAGTCGCCGTCGCCGCTGGACCGGTAGTGCCAGCCACCGACGGTCAGGCGGGTGCCGCTGGCCACCACCGAGCTGACGCCGAGGGGCAGTTGCGGATCACTAACGGGCAGACCGAGCGACCGCCAGCCCTCGGCGGGCGTCCAGGACAGGCCGACAGCCGCGTCGTCGTTCCCGCCCACGACGGCAAGCCCGCCGTTCGGCCGCAGGGTCACCGCCTGCAGTGAGAACGTGCCCGCGGGCAGCGGCGCCTCGGTCCACGAGACGCCGTCCCAGTGCAGGGCCATCCCCGCCGGACGCTGCTTGTCGGTGTCGCGGGACCAGCCCACGGCCCAGATGTCGGTCGAGGAGCGGGCAGCGATGTCGAAGAGGACCGCCGAGTCGGGGAACGCCGGGGTGGGCGTCCGCGTCCACCGGTGGCCGTCCCAGTGCACGGCGACGGACTGACCGGTGTCGTAGTCCACTCCGACCGTCCACACGTCGTTCGGTGCCAGCTCCACGACCTGGTGCAGGCCCCAGTTCGCCGACCCCGGGATCTGAACGGACCGCCACCGCCGGCCGTCCCAGTGCTGGACGACCGGGATCTGGGTGAAGGTGTCCTCCGTATAGCCCTGGCCCACCGCCCAGGCGTCCCGGGCGGAGACCGAACTCACCGACAGCAGACTGGCCTCCACCGTCCCGGGAGGCAGTGTGCCGGGGGTCAGCTGCCAGGCGCCCCCCACATAGCGCCCGACCAGGACATCTCCGCCGTCAGATCCCTGGTCACCGACGAAGAACGCCGAGCCGTCGGCCGCGGTGCTGATGTCGTTGATTCTGCTGTCCCACGCGTCGGCGCCCCGGAGGGCTGTCCGCTTCCACGCCCCGCCTCGGCCGAGGTCACGCTCGTACATGGCGGGCGTGAACCGGATGTCGCCACTCTCCGGGTCCCCCACGACCTCGGCGCCGGCGGCCCATGTCTTCGTCGGGCTCGGCTGGGCCACGCTCATCACGGAGACCTGGCCCGTCGACGTCTCCGCCCAGGTTCCTCCCCCTGCCGGCTCGGCGGTCGCGGTTCCGCTGATCACCATTGTGATCGCCCCGACCCCCGCCAACTGTCCTGCGATCCTTCGTCCCACGGTCACTGTGTGCTCTCCCCTCGCGGAGGAACTGCTCCCCCGTATACATCGATGCGTTGGGGGGCGCCTTTTGTTGCACGCACGCCCGTCCGGGGTTCGCGGGGGCGAGGATCCGCGCATGAGACAACCCCCGACCGTGAGCGGTCGGGGGTGCCACGGCCACCGGCAAACCTGTGAGTGTGTGCGGCCGGTCGCCGGGCGGCGGACCTGGATCGTCAGTGAGCGGCCCGATGGCGGAACCAGTGATCCTTCTGGCGGGGGCGTTCGGCCGGTCCGCCAGGATCTTCGTCATCCCGCTCCATCCGCGCCGGCCGCTCGCGAGAGGAGTCGCGATCTTCGATCAGAGCGTCCCGTTCGTCGCGTTCGTCATCGGGTACGGCTGGCGCGCGCCGAGACCGTTTGGCGCCGTGCCGTGCGGTGCGGCCTCGCCGAGATCCCCGGCTCGCACCGGCAAGGAGCAGGCTCAGCCCGAGCAGACCCGCCGCGCCCACGACGATCCCGCAGAGGAAGAGGGTGCCTGTGGAGCCGGTGATGTCGACTCCGAAGACGGAGAATCCGCCGGTGAGATGGTGCGCATCGCCGCTGTTGGAAAGAACGCCGGCGACGCCGATGACCACTGCGGCGACGAGAATGACGAGTCCGAGGATGATCATGATGCGCTCCTGGGATCTGCTTCCTGCTTTCACCGTAGATCCGTCGCGCTCGGCACGCCAACGCCAGAGGTTGCGTCCGCTCCGGATCCGGGGTACGAGCGTGAGCCATGCAGGTCGGAGCACTGTCCTACAGCCGGCGCCACCGCGCCGAGGCGAAGGAGAAGACTCCGAAGAGGACCAGCCCGACCGCCACGGCGACCAGGAGCCACGGCCCCGCCGGTGTCTGTGTGAAGCTGCGCAGCGTCGCGTCCATCCCCTTCGCCTCGTGCGGGTCGAAGCGGACGGCCGCCACCAGGACGAAGATCCCGGCCGCGGCGAACACCGCACCGCGTGCCACACCTCCACCCACGCCCAGAGCGGTGACGACCTGCTTCGTACGGTGGTTCATGGCGCCTGTGTCGAGTTGCTTCAGGAAGCGCCGCATGGCCGCCCGGACGGCCAGTACCACGCCGACGCCGATCAGAACGCAGCCCGCGGCACCGACCAGGAACCGGCCGTAGGGCAGCTTGAGCGCCGAGGCCGTCCAGTCCTGGGACTGCGCGTTCCCGCTGGAGCCCTGGCCGCCCCCGGCCGCGTACACGGCGGTGGCCCAGCAGACGGCGGCGTAGAAGAGCGCGCGCCCTCCGTCGAGGGCCCGCGAGGCGGCCTTGCGCCGAGCCCCCCGGCCGAGAACGGCGCCGGCGCCCCGCCACAGAGCCATGCATCCGAACCCGACGACCAGCGCCCAGAGCATCACCTTCCCGAAGGGCTGCGCCGCGATCTGGGACAGCGCGCCCTGGCGGTCCGCCGACTCGCCGCCACTGCCACTGCCGAAGGCGATCCGGACGGCCAGTACGCCGATGAGGACGTACACCACACCTCGCGCGGCGAAGCCCGCCCGTCCGGCGGCGGTCAGGGTCTGCCTCTCCGCGGAACGACGGGAATCGGGCCTGGCGGCCCGGAGCCGTCCGCTCAAGCGGGATGTCGTCACGTGCCCTCCTCAGAGCGTGGGTGTCAACGTGGGCCGTGTGTGCGCAGGCCAGGCAACGGCACGTGCCTCCCTCCGGGGTGGCATCACTCACCGCGGGAGCCGGCAGACCTCGACACACAACAGACAACACACAAGGGAGCAAAGACAGTTGCTCCCCACGGGCGTGCCTCCGGTCCGAAGCACGTCGCACAAGTTCCCAGGCAACCCGCTTTCCCGGGCAACCCGCTTTCAATCGCCCTGGCGGGCTCGGCGCCAGGCCCGGCCGTCGCCGTCCGCCACCGACCGAAGACAAACGGCAGTCCCCGACGAGACCATGCTCGTCGGGGACTGCCGTTTGTGCGGGAGGGGCACCCCGGTCCGGCCGGGGTGCCCCTCATGAAAGATCCGCGCCGATTCGTGCGCCCGGGTCGAGACCGGGGTGACGGTTGTCGGAGCGCAGCCTTCAGTACTGCTCGGTCTCGACGAATCCGCCGTCCGCGTCGTTGTCCGCACCGAAGGCGTCAACAGCAGCGGTCGGGTTGAATCCGGGAGGGCTGTCCTTCAGGGCGAGGCCCATGTCGGCCAGCTTCGCCTTGACCTCGTCGATGGACTTCGCACCGAAGTTGCGGATGTCCAGCAGGTCGGCCTCGGAGCGGGCGACGAGTTCGCCCACGGAGTGGACGCCCTCACGCTTCAGGCAGTTGTACGAGCGGACCGTGAGGTCGAGCTCCTCGATCGGCAGCACCAGATCGGCGGCGAGGGCGGCGTCCGTCGGGGACGGACCCATGTCGATGCCCTCGGCGTCGATGTTGAGCTCACGGGCGAGCCCGAACAGCTCGACCAGCGTCTTACCGGCCGACGCCATGGCGTCACGGGGACGCATGGCCTGCTTGGTCTCGATGTCGACGATCAGCTTGTCGAAGTCGGTGCGCTGCTCGACACGCGTGGCCTCGACCTTGTACGTGACCTTGAGGACCGGCGAGTAGATCGAGTCGACCGGGATGCGCCCGATCTCCTGTCCGATCTGCTTGTTCTGGACAGCCGAGACGTAGCCGCGACCGCGCTCGACGGTCAGCTCCATCTCCAGCTTGCCCTTGCCGTTGAGCGTGGCGAGGACGAGGTCGGGGTTGTGCACCTCGACACCGGCCGGGGGCGCGATGTCGGCGGCGGTGACGAGACCCGGGCCCTGCTTGCGCAGGTACATCACGACCGGCTCGTCCTGCTCCGAGGAGACGACGAGCTGCTTGATGTTGAGGATCAGGTCGGTGACGTCCTCCTTGACGCCCGGCACGGTGGTGAACTCGTGCAGGACGCCGTCGACGCGGATGGACGTGACCGCCGCACCCGGGATCGAGGAGAGGAGCGTACGGCGCAGAGAGTTGCCGAGGGTGTAGCCGAAGCCCGGCTCCAGCGGCTCGATGACGAACCGGGAGCGGAACTCGTCGACGACTTCTTCGGTCAGGGACGGACGCTGAGCAATCAGCACGGGGTGTTGCCTCCAGTGGTTTGGCGCCCGCTATGTGACGCCGTAGACACTAATGAAGGGTACGGGCGGTTCGGGCGATACGGTCTCCGTAAAGCCGAACGGCCAGTCTCCCAACTAAACGAGCAGCCTACGGGCTTCTCTTCCCTCCGCCGCGCACGAGGCGTTCCGGGCCCTGGTCGAACAGCAGTCCGGGCGCGGCCGACGGCAACGAAATCCGTTCCCGCCCCTTGATCGCCGCAGGCCGGACCGCGAGCCGCCACACGTCAAAAACCGATCGGTTTCTATCTCGTCGACATCGGTTAACCTCGCTGTATGACCACCGAAGTGAAGGCAAGTACGAGAGAGCGCCTGCTGGAGGCGGCGGCCACGCTCACCTACCGGGAGGGTGTCAACATCGGCGTCGAGGCGCTGTGCAAGGCGGCGGGTGTGTCGAAGCGCTCCCTGTACCAGTTGTTCGAAAGCAAGGACGAACTGCTGGCGACGAGCCTGCGGGAGCGTGCCTCCGCCTTCACGGCGACCCTTCTGCCCGCGGCGGATGACGGCCGGCCTCCCCGGGAACGGATCCTGCACGTCTTCGAGCGGGTGGAGTCGCAGGCGGGTGCACCGGATTTCCACGGCTGCCGTTATCTGGCCGTCCAGATCGAGCTGAAGGACCAGAATCACCCCGCGAGCCAGGTGGCCCACCGGATCAAGGCGAACCTGACGGCTTTCTTCCGCTCGGAGGCCGAACAGGGCGGGGCGAACGACCCCGATCTGCTGGCCCGGCAGCTCAGCCTGGTCTTCGACGGCGCCAGCGCCCGCGCGGGAATCGGAGCCGACGAACTCACGGGGCTCGTCACCCCCACCGTGACCACTTTGCTCGATGCGGCAGGCGTGAGCTGACCCATTCCTTTCGACGGGACTCGTCGAGCAGACCCCGTGACCGATGTGCTCGCCAGACCGGCGCCGCCCATCATCCACAAGTAGCTGCCCGAAGAGATTCAGTCCTCCCCGCGGAGTGAGCGGAGCGACTCGAGGACGTGGGGCCAGGCAGTCGCCCCCAATCGCGCGTCGGCTTCGGGTGTGCCTCCGTACCGGAAGCGGGGGGAGGGAGTCGCGGGGCTCTCGCCAGGGAAACGTGGGCGGTGGCCGGCCTCACGGCAGGCGATCACCCGCACCGGCGCTCCGACCGAGCGTCGGCGCTGCGCCAGCTCTTCGGCAGAGCGAAGAGAGGGCCACATCGCGTCGTCGCCGCCCGCGACCAGCAGCAGATCGGCTCGCGCCCTGTCCACGGGGATCTCCGCCGCAGGGAGCAGAGCGGCAAACGTCCGCTCACTCTGTTCGTACCATCCGCGGACGGCGACCGGCCCGGTGTCCGTGTCAGCGGGTGACCAGGAATCGTCCAGTGGGACGAAAGCCAGCGGTCGCTCTCGCCAGGTCCAGGACGATCGATACGGGTGGTGGGCTCCGTCGTGCCCCGGTCCGACGTTGCACCAGACCCGGGACGTGGGCGACATCGCCACGACGACGTCCACGCGCGGATCGCGCACCGCTGTGAGCAGCGCCGCCTCCGCCCCCTTTGACGTACCCAGAATGCCGATACGCCGCGCCCCGTTCGACCGGAGGAAGCCGACGGCGGTGGTGAACGTCTCCAAGGGGACCTCGCAGATCCCCGGCGGCTGTCCGGGCCCACCGAACCAGCGGATCGACATCGCCGTCATGCCCTGCCGGGCAAGGACGCGCGCCCTCTCCCGTTCGATGCGCCCGCTCGAACCCGCCAGGACCAGGATCCCGATGTCACTGCCACGGGCGGGAGCAACCAGAACCCCTTTCCCAGGGGTCCGTCAACTCGCGTTCAGTGACGTTCATTTGCCCCCCCCGTGCGCCTCAACTCGTGAGCGCAGCCTAAGCCGACGCGCCCTCGCGGCAGGCGCCGCACCGACCACGAGACGTCTCGTCCCGCATCGGTGACTGACCGCGTTCGCACGTACACCGACAAACAGCCCGGAAACGGCAGGAGAGGTACTCAGGGGTATCTCGCAGCGGTCACGCGCCGGATGCATCTGCGCAGGAGCGTCACACAGGCTGCACATTCTTTGTCGAAAGCATCGCTACCTTTGCTCACGGCTCGCTCACCCGTGCGAAAGCGAATACAGGAAGACCGTAGATGGACTACTGCTCCACGTGTCGTCGGCATCTCAACGGCGCCCTCGTGTGTCCCGGATGCGGCGCCTACGCCCCGGACATCGCTCCTCTCGCCGACGGAACGCCCGCACCGTCCGCCGTAACGGCCTCACCGGCCCAGCAATCCCCTGCCCCCCTGTGGAGCGAAGCGGATTCCGTCGCCGAGGACCTCGGCCAAGTGCCGCAGGAGCACCCGTACGACGGCCCGGACGCTCCCTCCCTCGCCCCCACGGGCCGGGCGGCACGGCGCCGGCAACGGGAACGCTGGAAGAAGACGCAGCGCAGGGCCCTGGTCGCCACCGCGGTCGCACTCGTCGGCGGAGGCATGACCGCCGTCTCGCTGAACCGCCAGTCCCCGGACCGAACCCAGGCGGCGTCCGCGCCGGACCGGGAGGTCATGGGGGCCGCCGAGGAGCAGGTCACGGACCCCACTCCGGTTTCCTCGACGCCGACCGGCTCACATCGGGCGAAGCACGCCTCCCCCGCCTCCACTGCC
The DNA here is from genome assembly GCF_036898825.1 of Streptomyces sp. B21-083. GTDB lineage: Bacteria > Actinomycetota > Actinomycetes > Streptomycetales > Streptomycetaceae > Streptomyces. The sequence continues at coordinate 492,123 of NZ_JARUND010000001.1, forward strand.
CGGTCGGCCACGACCGGCACACCGCACGAGCAGGCCGCCGCCGCGCCCCAGGCCAGGCCGAAGACTCAGATCGTTCAGCAGAAGAGCGTCACGAGTCCCCTCACGGTGGTGAACTCGGGCGTGTCAGAGGTGGCCTCCACCGTGTCCGACGCCACGGACACGGCAACGGGGACGACGTCCTCGTCCGCACCCCCGGCCACCGACAGCACGAGCACGAGCACCAGCACCTCGGGCACAGACACGACCACGGACACATCGCCGGCTACTCCGGCGCCGTCCGATCCCTCGACTTCCACTTCTTCGTCCGCGTCGTCGTCGCCCGCAGGGATCTGTCTGCTCGGGCTGGTGTGCATCACCTGATCCCGTAGGCGAGTTGTTCAGTCGGGTGGTGAGGGCTCGACCCGAGATTGATCCACCGCGCTCCCGGCGATCGCACCCAGCCGAACCATGTCGCTGATCAGGTACGGGACGGTGGCAATGCGGAAGTCGGCCTCGGCGACCGTCCCCAGAGGCCGACTTCTCCGCGTACGACGTCAGCTGACGCGGTGCACTCGCTGGGTGGTCAGTTCGTAGCGGGCGCCGACGATGGACAGGGCGCCCGAGTCCACCTTGGCGGCGAGGTCGGGCTCCGCGGCGAGCCGTGCCCGGATGAGCCGTATGTTGGCGTCGATCGTCGCGTCGACGCGCGCGTCGCCCACCTTGCCGCGGTCGATGGCCGGGGTGATCTGGTCGGCCAGGTACTGGATGTGGGCGGGCAGCCGCTCGCCGGACTGGTCCGCCTGGACCGTGGCCTTCACCGCTCCGCACGACTGGTGGCCGAGCACCATCAGCAGGGGGATCCCCAGTTCGAGCACGCCGTACGCGAGGCTGCCGAGCACTGCCTCGTCGAGGACCTGGCCCCCACTGCGTATGGTCATCAGATCGCCGAGGCCCTGGTCGAAGACCATCTCCGGAGGCACCCGGGAGTCGATGCAGCCGAGCACCAGTGCGAAGGGGTGCTGACTGGTCGTCAGCGACTGCCGGACGGCCGGAGACTCGTCGGGATGCTGCTGCCGGAAGGTGCGCCAGCGACGGTTGCCGGCGGACAGTTCCCGCAGGGCCTCCTCGGCAGTCGTGGGCCGGTTTCGCGGAGCGGCGGTGGGGGGTGCGGCGACGGCGGGTTCGGCGCTGATGGCAAGGCCGGTGCCAAGTACGGCGGTTCCGGTGAGCGCGGCACGCAGCAGGGAGCGCCGAGCGGGGGGTGTCGCGCCGGGGGCCGGGGCGACGGATACCGTCCGCTGCGGGTGGACGGCAGTGTGGGGTGTGGCTTGAGAGTTCACGGATGGGAACGTACGTCCGACCCGACGCACCTCCTTACGGGTTGCTGAATCATGATCGAATACTGAATCGATCTTGACGATTCCGGGGGAATTCCTTGGCCAAAAATCGAAGCCGGTTCGCGTACGAGGAGGCGCTCAGCGCATTCGCCATCGTCGAGGCATGTCCTGCCAGTGCCTGTAACAGCAGGCCCTGTCACCTGCCCCCCGAACGAGGAGCACTGGCACGGAGCCACCCCTGACCGCTTGGCGCACATCGTTCAGCCGATGCGGGTTCCCGCGCCGCCGACCCGGACGCGCTGGTCACCCGCGCGCAGCGTCACCGTGAGTTCGCCGGGGCGGCCCAGGTCCTCGCCCTGGTGCAGGGTGAGGACGGTGTCCTCGGGGACCAGGCCGAACTCCCGGGCGTACGCGCCGAACGCGGCGGCTGCCGCGCCGGTCGCCGGGTCCTCGACGACGCCCCCGACGGGGAACGGGTCACGGACATGGAAGACGGTGGCCGACTCGCGCCACACCAACTGGACCGTGGTCAGGTCCAAGCGGTGCATCAGGGCTTCGAGGCGCTCGAAGTCGTAGGCGAGATCCGCGAGTCGGGCGCGGGTCGCCGCCGCGAGAACGAGGTGACGGGCGCCGCCGAAGGCGATACGGGGCGGGAAGGCCGGGTCGAGATCGACGGCCGGCCAGTCGAGCGCGGCCAGCGCCTCTGCGAGGTCGGCGTCGGTGATCTCCACGATCCGTGGCTCGACGCTGGTGAGTGTGGCACGGAGTGTCCCGCCCTCCTCGGCCACCACCACCGGCACGATGCCGGCGCGCGTCGCGAACACCAGCTCTCCGGGGCCCCGTCGCTCGGCCAGTGCGATCGCGGTCGCGATGGTCGCGTGCCCGCAGAACGGCACCTCGGCCCGGGGACTGAAGTAGCGGATGCCGTACGCCCTGCTGTCCTGACCGCCGAGGCTCTTCGGCGGCGCGGTCAGGAACGCGGTCTCCGAGTATCCGAGGTCGGCGGCGACGGCCAGCATGTCGCTGTCGTCCAGGCCGGTGGCGTCCAGGACAACGCCGGCGGGGTTTCCGCCCGCGGGTGAGGTGGAGAAGGCGGTGTAGCGCAGCAACTCGGGCCTCGGTGTGTTCGTCGTCATGCTTGCCGCAACAAGGGGCGGCGTCGCTGGTGTTCCCGGGCATCCGGTCGCCGCGCGCCGGACCGCCTCCGGGATCCGACGGCGCGGGTCGTCACACCGCTTCCGCTTCGAAGTCACGCGTGGAATTTGAAGTCAGGCGTGGAAGGCGACTTCGAGCTCGCGCTTCAGCCGGTACAGCCCGCGTCGTGCGTGGCTCCTGACGGTGCCCAGCGGCCAGCCCGTGCGCTGCCGAGCGGTCCGGGCTGGATCGGCCGGTCCGACCCGGGGATCCGTGGCCCACGTCCCTGAAGGATGCCCTGGACACACTGGAGGCTCTGTACAGCGGCGACGCTCCCACGACGGGCCGGTGAGGTCGTCCGCGGAGGTCGCGGGAAGCGCGGAGGCCGTCGCGGGAAGGCGCGGTGGTCGCGGTGGCGACTCAGTCCAGACCTCGGGCCCGCTTGAAGCGGTCGAGCCCGTCGGACAGGCCGACGATCGGGTCCGGGTAGTCGACGGCGGCGCGGTCCAGGCCGGGCAGTTTCCACGGCTCGTGCACCGCCGGACCTGCCAGCGAGCGCAGTTCGGGTACCCATCGGCGCACATACGCGCCGTCGGGGTCGTACCGCTTGGACTGGGTGACGGGGTTGAGGACCCGGTTGGGCCGCGAGTCGGTCCCGGTACCGGCCATCCACTGCCAGTTGAGCTGGTTGTTGGCGATGTCGCCGTCCACCAGCAGGTCCAGGAAGTGCCGGGCGCCGACGCGCCAGTCGACGTAAAGCGTCTTGGTGAGGAAGCTCGCGGTGAGCAGCCGCCCCCGGTTGTGCATCCAGCCCTCGTACCGCAGTTGGCGCATCGCGGCGTCGACGATCGGGTAGCCGGTGCGGCCCTCCTTCCACGCCTCTACGTCGTCTCGCGCCTGTCGTTCGGACCGCCAACGGTCGTGCCGGGTGCGGTAGTCGGCGGTCGCCGAGTCGGGGCGGGCCGCGAGCACCTGACGGTGGAAGTCGCGCCAGGCGAGCTGCCGTACGAAGGCGTCGGCGCCCGGTCCACCCGTACGGCGGGCCCGGTGTACGAGTTCGACGGCGGAGAGCGTGCCGAAGTGCAGATGTGGCGAGAGCCGGGAGGTCGCGTCGCCGGCCAGGTCGTCATGGCGGTCCTCGTACGACGCCACCCCGGCGCGCAGCCATGCCGTGAGCCGGGCGCGGCCCTCGGTCTCACCACCGGCGGCGAGCCCCTCCGAGAGTCCCGGCAGGCCGCTCCTGGACGGCAGGGACTCGGACGCGACGCCCTCCGGCACCCGTACCGTCCGCGGCGGCCCGAGCGGCTCCCGGAGCGGGTGCTGCGACCAGTGCCGGAAGTACGGTGTGAAGACGGTGAAGTGGTCGGAGGCGGCCGGGGCCACGGCACCGGGGGCGACGGCGACGGTCACCGTGTCGTGGACGTGCAGCCGTACGCCGTCGGCCTCCAGGGCGCGGCGCAGCCGGTCCTCCCGTCGGCGCGCGTGGCCGCTGCCGTCGGCCGCCATGCGCACCTCGTCGGCGTCCACCTCGGCGGCGACCCGGCACACCTCGCGCACCAGGTCGCCGTGGCGCAGGACCAGCCGTCCGCCCCGCTCGCGCAGACCGGTGTCGAGGTCGTGCAGGCAGTCGGCGAGGAAGGCCAGCCGGTTGGGTACGGCGAACCCCGCGCCGTCCACCGCCGAATCCCGCACGAACAGCGGGACGACCGTGCGGCTGTCGTCCAGGGCGGCGCGCAGCGGCGGATGGTCATGCAGACGCAGGTCGGCGGTGAACAGGACGACCGAGACGTTCATGGTGCGTACTCCGGGGAGCAGGAGGGGGGACTGACGGGCGGTGCCCGCTGGTGACCACTTCCAGGTGTGGGCACGCATTGGATGCGCACCGGCGGAACCCGTGTTCCCGGGACACGGGCATATCACCACAAAGACGTCACTTTTTCTGATGTGTGGACGCCTGCCGCCCGTCACACCGTCTCCCTGCTCTTACCCCTCTACTCCTCCACAGCGAGGTCTTATCCCTCTACTCCTCCGCAGTGAGGCGGATCAGCAGGACAGCGGGCGTACGCGGCAGCGACACCGTCAGCTGGTCCCGGTCCCCGTCCCAGGCCGCCGAGCCGGCGGTCGCGGCGGTCGGGTGCAGGATCTCCACGCGGACGTCCCGGCCCGCCAAGTGCTCGACGGGCAGGCGGAGTTCGGTCGGTCCGCCACGGCGCCAGACGGAGAGGTAGGACGTACGGCCACCGGGCACCCGCATGCCCAGCGCCAGCCACTCGTCCGTCCAGCCCGGCAGACCGAGCGGCCAGAACGGCACGGCCTGCCCGAGATCGCCGCGGAGCGTCTTGTACACGCTCACCGCGTCCCGTACGAGGGCGAGTTGATGCTCCGACATCCGGTCCAGATGGCCGGACAGATGGATCCGGCCGAGCAGCGCCCCGCCCAGGGTGAAGGTGATCAGGTCGTCGTCGAACCCCGGCTGCGGATAGGCCCAGACGGCACCCTGCTCGGGCGGCACCGCCGTGGGCGCGGCAGCGGCGATCGGCGGGCACCGGAGCGGGTCCTGCTGGTCACTGGTGGACTGGAGCTGGGTGACGGCCAGGGTGGCGCCGTCCATCCGCATCCCGCCCGAGGCACAGTTCTCGATCACCAGGCCCGGGTGCCGGTCCAGTACCTCGGTGAGCCAGCTCAGATACGCCTGGGCGTGGCCGAGCAGTCCGGCTCCCGGCGCGATGTCCCCGGGGGCGCAGGTTCCCGGGTCGACGACGATGTTGTAGTCCAGCTTGAGGTAGCCGACGCCCCAGTCGCCGACGATGCGGTCCACCGTCTTGTCGAGGTGCGCGCGGGCGTCCGGGTGCCGCAGGTCCAGCTGGTGGCGGCCCTGCTCCGTCAGGCGTATGCCGTCCCGCTGGAAGAAGGCCTCCGGCGGGAGTTCGGACGCGACGGGGCTGCGCACTCCCACGACCTCCGGCTCCAGCCACAGCCCGGGCACCATGCCGCGCTCCCTGATCCGGGCCAGGACCGCCTGGATTCCGCCGTCGGGGAAGCGGCGCGGCGAGGGCAGCCACTCGCCGACGCTGTCCCACCAGCCCTCGGTGCTGTCGTCGTACCAGCCGGAGTCGATGCAGAAGTACTCCGAGCCGGCCCGAGCGGCGGCGTCGATCAGCGGCAGCAGTTTCTCCGTCGTCGGGTCACCCATCAGGGTGTTCATGTAGTCGTTGAAGACGACCGGCAGCGCGGTGTGGTCCGGGTGCGGTCGGCGCACGGCGCGGCGGTACGAGGTGAGGGCGCCGAAGGCGTCGTCGAGCCCGGAGCCGAGGGCCAGGACGCCGGGCACCGTGGTGAACTCGGCGCCGGGCGCGAGGCGGACGCGCCACTGGTGTTCCGCGTCCATGGGCCCGTTCAGCGCCAGATATGTGCCGTGGTCGCGCTCGCCCGCGTCCCAGCGCCAGCCCGCCGGTGACTCGATCTGCCACAACCAGGCCCGGTCGCCGCCGCGTTCGGTGAGGGCGCCCATCGGCAGGTGCCCGTCGGAGGGCCAACTGCCACGTCCGGCCAGGGTCAGCGTCGCGCGGCTGTCGTGCTGGTGGACGTCGACATGGATGTCGCTGACGGTGTCGCGCAGCGGCTCGGTGTACCACCGGCACTCCGCCAGCCAGTCGTTGCGGGCGCGGTGGATGTCGAGGCGGTCGGGGGAAGGAAGGGCGCCGAGCAGCAGGCTGCTCACGGACTGGACGACTAGCGGCTCCTCTCCCCCGTTGCCGAGACGGACACGGGAGCGCAGCACGGGTAGCCCGACGGGCGAGGACAGTTCGACGAACGCCGTCAACCCGGTCCCGGGATCGTGCAGTTCGACGGTCAGGTACGTCCAGCCGTCGGCTTCCCAGGTGGTGTGGCCCCGGTGCCGCAGCCGGGCGCCGAATGCCGTGCCGGTGAAGCGGGGGCCCGACCAGCCGCTGCCGTGGCCGAGGGCGGTGAGCTCCACGAGGTGAAGGGGTGCGTCGGGGCCGGGCTCGGGCGCCGACTCGCCGGTGCGGGTCGCCGCGCCGGCACCCGGCCGCGGATCGGGACGGGTCAGCCGGACCAGTCGCGGGATCCCGTCGGCGCCCGTGGCGAACTCGGCCTCCAGGGCGCGGTGGCCCCAGACAAAGTGCTGCTCAGTGGTGGTGCGGGTGGCCGTGCCCGCCGAATCCGACGTACCGGTCAACGTCTTCCCCTCCCGATGCCGCCTGGGCCGACGGTCTGCTTCTGCCGCGTGAATTGATGGTTACGGTCTCTTGACGACCCTCATGTGACCGGTCACAATCCTGGCATGAATGTGACCGGTCACACAAGACGCTCAGTGAGCATCCGGGATGTCGCCACGGCGGCCGGAGTCTCCTACCAGACCGTCTCCCGGGTGATCAACGACCACCCCAGTGTCAAGCCGTCCACCCGCGACAGGGTGCTCGCGGCCATCGACGAGCTGGGGTTCCGGCGCAACTCCACCGCGCTCGCCCTCGCCAGTGGACGCACCCGTGCCGTGACCGTGCTCACCTCCAACACCACGCACTACGGCTACGCCTCGATCCTCCAGGGCATCGAGGAGGCCGCCCGCGCCGCCGCTTACACCGTCGGGGTCGGCGTCCTCGAATCGACCGACGGCGCCGACGAGGCCGCCGTCGACGCCCAGGTGCGGCGGGCGGCGGACGCGGGCGGCGGACTGATCGTGATCGCATACGATCCCGCCGGTGTACGGGCCCTGGGCGCCGTCCCCGCCGAACTCCCGGTCGTCGGCGTGGTCGAGACCCCCGCGAGCCCGCCCGGTGGCGACCGCCCCTGGGTGTGGACCGACGACCGCGAGGCCGCCTACGAGGCGACCCGCCATCTGCTCTCCCTCGGCCACGAGACCGTGCACTACGTCGCCATCCCGTCCAGCACCCGGCGCACCAGCGCCCGAACGACCGGCTGGCAGCAGGCACTCAGGGAGGCGGGAGCACCCGAACCCCGTCCCCTGCAAGGGAGTTGGGGCCCGGCCGGCGGTCACGCGGCGGGCCTGAAGCTCGCGAAGGACGCCCGCGTCACCGCGATCCTGTGCGGCAACGACGACCTCGCGCTGGGGGTGATCCGCGCCCTCCACGAGACGGGCCGCACGGTCCCCGGCGAGGTGAGCGTGGCCGGGTTCGACGACGCCCCGCACTCCGCCTATCTCACCCCGTCGCTGACGACCGTACGCCTGGACTTCACCGGCCTCGGCCGGTCCGCGTTCGCCCTGCTGCACGGCGTACTGGAGGAGTCCGCGCCGATCGCCCCGCACCCCGTCTCCGTACCGGAACTGGTGGTGCGGGAGAGCTCGGGGCCGCCGCCCGGACGCGACTGAGCCGGCTCCGGCGCCACCCGCATGCCTCGCCCACTCCCCTCCCCTACTTGCCTCGCCCACCCCACCTCACCGCCCCCTACTTGCCTCGCCCGCCCGCGCCTCACCGCCCCTCATACGCCCCCGCCTCACCCTCGCGTCGTTTCCTCCACCCCGCCTCACCGCGCCTGCCGCCTCGCCCGCCCGCCCGCGCCTCACCGCCCCTCATACGCCCCCGCCTCACCCTCCCGTCGTTTCCTCCACCCCACCTCAGCGCCCCTCACACGCCTCACCCGCACCCACCCCACCCCGCACACGCGTCGCCCATCGCACCCCTCCCGTCGTATCCCTCTCCTCCGCCTCACCCACTTGCTTCGCCCGAGCCTCCCGCCCACACCTCCTCAGCCCGACCGCTTCACGATCCGCCGCCTGTCTGAGCCCGTTCGCGAAAGGCACGTCATGACGAGAAGAGCCCTCCCCGCACTGGCGTTCATATGCGCCGCAGCCCTGTCCGTGACCGCGTGCAGTGACCCCACCGCAGGCGACTCAGGTTCCTCCGCCGACTCGGGCGCGGGGCAGACGAAGGTCGACCCGACCGCCCGCCTCGACGGCGTGAAACTGACCATGTGGACCGCGCAGAACACCCTCAACGCGCCCAAGCAGGTCATCGACGCGTTCGAGAAGGCCACCGGAGCCAAGGTGGAGACGCAAGCCGTCCCCGACCTGTACGAGCAGAACGTGCCGACGAAGCTCGCGTCCGGCGACAAGCCCGACCTGATGTTCTGGCAGCCGTCCATCTCCACGCTGCCCTTCATCCAGCCGAAGCAGAACCTCCTCACCCTCGACGGTGAGGAGTGGGTGTCGAAGCTGGGCGACACCGAGAGGTCGCTCGGCGTGATCGACGGCAAGCGGTACGCGGCGATCGTCACCAGCCCCGCCATGCTCGGCGTCTACTACAACAAGGACGTCTTCAAGAAGGCCGGGCTGAGCGAGGCCGACTTCCCCAAGTCGTACGACCAGTTGCTGGCCCTCGGCAAAACCATCACGGACAAGACCGACGCGGCCGGCTTCTACGAGGCCGGCGGCGACAAGTGGCCGCTGCAGTGGCAGATGCAGGTCCAGCTCACCGACCTCGACAAGCAGTGGTGGGCCGACCTCAACCAGAACAAGGTGAAGTGGACCGACCCGGTCGTCGTCGGCGCCATCAAGAAGTACAAGGAGAAGCTGCTCGACGCCGGGCTCGCGCAGAAGAACTACAAGACCGGCACCTTCACCGGGCAGGCCGACTCCCTCTGGAAGGGTGAGTCGGGCATGGTCCTCAACGTCACCTCGTTCCAGAGCCAGTTGCAGGCCAAGTACTCCACGGCCGAGATCGACAAGAAGATCGGCTGGTTCCCGGTCGCCAACTCCTCCGCCACCGGCCTGTACTCGCCGGACCAGACCAACGGCGTCGTCGCTTTCAAGACCGGTGACGAGAAGCGGCAGAACGCCTCCCGGCAGTTCCTGGCCTTCTGGCTCGGCCCGGACTACGCCGACTACATCAAGACGATGAAGATCCCCTCGGTCGAGCCGTCCGTGCCGACCCCCGCCGGCCTCCCCGAAGCGTCGATGGCGCAGGTCAAGGCGCTCCCCACGGCCATCGGCGTCTTCCAGGCCAAGGCGATCGTCGCGCCCGACACGCACCTCTACCTCGCCGACATGCTCTACGGCAAGAAGAGTCCCCAGCAGGTCGCGCAGGCGATCGAGGACCAGTTCGCGCAGGTGGCCAAGGCCCAGGCAGCGCCCGGCTTCTAGAACGGTGACCGAACCGGTTTCCGGACCGGCTTCTGAACCCGATTCCAGACCGGCTTCTCAACCGGCTTTCAGACCGGCATGTGGATCGACCGACCCGACCGGCAAGGATTTCTCCGATGGCGGACACGGCCATACGCACACGCACACAGAAACCGGCGCCCGCCAAGGGCCGGGCGGGAAAGGTGGGACGGCTGCCCCGTGCCGCCGTCCATCACCCCTGGTGGTTCGCCCTCCCCGCGATCGTCGTCTTCGCGGCCTTCTTCCTCGTGCCGAACCTGCTCAACTTCTACTACCCGTTCACCAACTGGTCCTCGTACCACCCGGACATCGCCTTCACCGGCCTCGACAACTTCACGACCATCGCCCATGACGGCTCCCTGCTGCGGGCGATCCGCACGACCCTGCTCTACGCCCTGCTGGCGGCGGTCTTCCAGAACGGCTTCGGGCTGGCTCTGGCGCTGCTGCTGGAGGCGGACAGCCGGTTCAACCGGTTCTTCCGCGCCGTCTTCTTCCTGCCCGTGCTCATCTCCGCACTCGCCACCGGCTATGTCTTCCAGTCCCTGTTCAACCAGGACGGCGCCGTCAACGGCCTGCTCGGTACGGACATTCCGTGGCTCGGCTCGACGACCTGGACGCTGGTCCTGGTCACCGTCATCCACGGCTGGAAGTGGATGGGCCTGTCCATGCTGATCTATCTCGCCGGCCTCAAGGGCATCCCCGGCGAGATGCTGGAGGCCGCGAAGTGCGACGGCGCGGGTCCCTGGCGGACCTTCTGGTCAGTGCGCTGGCCGATGCTGGCGCCCGCCCTGACCTTCAACGTCACCACAGCGCTGATCGGCTCGATGAACACCTTCGACATCGTGCAGGCCACGACGGGCGGCGGACCCGCGGGCTCCACGGAGGTCTTCAACATCTACATGTTCCGCGTATTCGGGCAAGGACTGTACGCCCAAGCCTCCACGATGAGTTTGGTGCTCTTCCTCATCGTGGTGGCCTTGGCGATTCCGCTTGTCTTCGGCTTGCGTCGAAGGGAGCAACTTCTTTGAACCCTCCTCCTCGCGGGCGAGGAGGATTCCTGGCTCACACTGCTCGGTCACTCAACGAGCGACCGAGACTCACACGATCAACACCAGTCGGGTTGGAACCAGCCCGGTTCCCCGATAGAAGGGAGGTTGGTGTGCTGGCTTGGTTCTCGCGCAACACGTCGGTAAGCGTACCAACTGTCGGGTCACGTCTGTGGCGCATTGGTCGCCCCACCCTGACCGTGGTCATCGCCGTCCTCGCCGTCGGCGTGCCGCTGTGGCTGGTCGCCGTCACCTCCGCCAAGCCGCAGGCCGACGCGATCATCCCGAACCTGGATCTGCCTCGGCACTGGCAGCCGGGCAGCAACTACGAAGAGGCCGTCAGCCAGGGCGAGATGCTGCACGGCTTCCTCAACTCCATTCTGGTCGTGGTGCCTTCGGTCGCCCTCGTCCTCGTCCTGGGGGCCGGCGCCGCCTGGGTCTTCGCCCGCCGCAAGTCGAGGCTGGTCTCGGCGGCGTACGCGATCTGCATCAGCGGACTGCTGTTGCCGCCCGCCGTCATCACCATCGTCATGGAGCTGCGGCAGCTGGGACTCGCGGGCACCCGGCCCGGGATGATCGCTGTCTACACCGGGATGTATCTGTCCACGTCGATCTTCTTCATGACCGGCTTCATCCGGGCCATCCCGGTGGAGCTGGAGGAGGCGGCGCGGATGGACGGCGCGTCGCCGCTGCGGATCTTCCGGCAGATCATCCTGCCGCTGCTCAGGCCGGTCATCGCCACCGCGACGATCATGGTGATGCTCTACGCCTGGAGCGACATCTTCTACGCCTTCTTCGTCCTCGGCGGCGGAGAGAAGGCGACCCTGCCGCTCAACCTCTACAAGGTCGCCAGCGCCCAGCTGTACCTCAACAACTGGCATCTCGTCTTCGCGTACGTCGTGGTGATGAGCCTGCCCATGGTGGCCATCTTTTTGGTGGCCCAGCGAAAGATCGTGTCCGGAATCACCAGTGGAGCCGTCAAATGACCGGAGGTCCCTCAGCGTGAGCACCCGCACCCCCACGCGAGCCCGCACGAAATCCCGTACCGCAACTGTCCTTGCCACAGCCGTACTTGGAGCAGCCGCCATGGCAGGCACCCTCCCCGCCGCAGGACCCGCGGCCGCAGCCGACCCGCAGCGCGTGACCGTCGACCTCGGCGCGTCCGAAGGCCCGGTGACGCTCGGCGCCAACGGCACCCTGTACGGGCTCAGCGACGACGGCGTGCCCAGCGACGCCATGCTGGCCCCCCTGAAGATCACCAGCATCTCGCAGAAGCCGGAGGGCGGCGCCCAGCACCCCAACGGCGACGCTCTCACGGTCTCCAGGTCGTTCTTCCGCAACGGCGGCGGCGAGATCAACGTGATGATGCAGGACATCTACGCGAAGTGGCCGTACGAGGATCTCGGCATCGAGGACTACCTCCCCAAGGTCGACAAGATCGTCAAGGAGGTGTCGGCCGACCCGAACAGCGAGCGCTTCGTCTACATCCCGTTCAACGAGCCGGACCAGATCTGGTACAACCTCGGCACGTCGAACCAGGCGCAGTACGAGGTCAACCGAGACCGGTTCTTCAAGGACTGGAAGACGGTGTACGAGCGCATCCGCGCGATCGACCCGGACGCCAGGATCGCAGGCCCGAACGAGTCCGGCTACCACTCGCGGCTGCTGACCGACTTCCTCGCCTTCGCCAAGCGGGAGAACGTTCTGCCCCAGGTTCTGACCTGGCACGAGTTGGACTCCAGCTCCCTGAAGAACTTCCAGGGGAACTACGACAACTACCGCTCGATCGAGCGCCGACTCGGCATAGCGCCCCTGAAGATCAACATTGATGAGTACGCCAACCGCCGCGACCTGTCCGTGCCGGGCCAACTCGCCCAGTGGGTCTCGATGTTCGAGCGCAACAAGGTGTACGCCAACCAGGCCTACTGGGACGCGGCCGGTAACCTCGACGGCAATGTCGTACGCAGCAACATCCCCAACGGCGGCTGGTGGTTCTTTCGTTGGTACGCGGGACTGACCGGCGACACGGTCAAGGTGACCCCGCCGCAGGCCGACACCGTCGACACCCTCCAGGGGCTGGCCTCGTACGACAAGAAGCGCCGCCAGGCGCAGGTCCTGCTCGGCGGCTCGGCCGGTGACGCCGACGTCGTCGTGCGCGACGTCTCCCGGTCCGCCTTCGGGCGTACGGTCACCGCGACCGTCGCCGAGGCCGCCTGGTCCGGCTACGAGGGGCAGCACGCGACGCCCCGCGTCCTCGCCCGTACGAAGGTGAAGGTCGCGGCCGACGGTACGGTGACCGTCCCGCTGCGCGGCCTGCACAAGATGTCCGCATACCGGATCGTCCTCACCCCCGGCGGCTCCGGCACCCCGTCCGCCGCGACCGTCCCCTGGTCGGCGTCGTACGAGGCCGAGGATGCGGCCATCACCGACGGCCAGGTCTACACACAGGGCACGGTCAGCAACGCCAACGGCTACGCGGCCTCCGGGACCAAGGACGTCGGCTCGCTCAACGCGGCCACCAGCAAGGTCGACTTCACTGTGGACGTGCCCGCCGCCGGGACCTACGACCTGGCGATCCTGTACGGCAACCAGTCCGGGACACCGGCCACGCAGAAGCTCATCGTCGACGGCCGGGCCCCAATCACGGTCTCCTATCCCTCCACCGAGAACTGGACCTACCGCGCCAAGCAGGACGTCACCGTCGACCTCCCGGCCGGCAGGCACGTGCTGACGCTGGCGAAGGGCGACGCCGAGGTCACCCTCGACCGCGTCGACCTGACCGCCCGTACCTCCGCCGTCCCCTCGGCGTCGTACGAGGCCACGCTCGCCGACATCAGTGGCCGGCCGTCCTACGACTACTCGTCGTCGGCCGGGGTCGGCACGGGTTCCCTCGTCCTGCGCTCCGGTGACAAGGCGATCTTCGACGCCTATGCGCCGCGCGACGGCTACTACTCGGTGGTGTCGCGGGCCTCGGCGCCGGTGCGGCTGGAGTTGCACGGCCAGAAGGTGACGGCGGTACCCGGCAAGGCTCTGCGGCTGTACCTGGTGGCGGGCAACAACCGCGTCGCGCTGACGGCGAAGGCCGCCTCCGTCCGTTCCCTGGACGTCTCGGGCAACGGCTCGACCGCCGGCACCCTCTCCTACGAGGGCGCCTCGGCCACCCTGGCGGGCGGCGCCAAGCTCGTCGACTCCGCCTACGCGTCCGCCGGTTCCTACATCGGCTGGCTCGGCAACAGCGCTGCCAGCACCGCCGAGTTCACGGTGCAGGCGCCCAAGTCCGGCCGCTACATGCTGGTCATCAGCTACGCGCACAACGAGCGGCGCGACAACGGCCACTCGTACAACACGGACATCATGTCCCGTACGGCGGACCTCACGGTGGGGACGAGCGCCCCCCGGACGGTCACCTTCAAGAACACCTGGAGCTGGGACGACTACTGGACGCTGGGTGTCCCCGTCGACCTGAAGGCGGGCTCCAACAAGCTGACGTTCGGGAACGCGAGCGCGTGGGCCCCGAACATCGACCGGATCGAACTGGGCCGGGTCATCGGCTAGCCGGCCGACTCCGTCACAGCGCCGGGCGGCATCTCCACGGAGATGCGGCCCGGTTTCGCGTCGGGGCGGCCGGCGCGGCGGTCAGAGATGCGTGGCCAGCGGGTTCAGGAACGTCAGCACGGAGGCGTCCTCCTCGATCAGCGGGACGAGGGCGGCGTTGAAAGGGCCGCCGTACGGGGCGTTCACATGCGCCTGGAAGGCGTCCTCGTCCCGGTACACCTCGAAGATCCAGAAGGCGCGTGGGGCGGATGCCCTGGTGTAGATGTCGAAGGCGAGGTTGCCTTCTTCCTCGCGGACCTTCAGGGCGTAGTCCCCGATCATGCGGGCGACCTCGTCCTGGGCTCCTTCGCGGGCGGTGAACTCGGCGAGCAGGGTTTTCTTCACGGTGTCGTGTCCTTGTGTGATGGCTGTTGCGGCGGATGGCCGTTGCGTCAGCCGTGGGTGGAGTCGAGGTGCCAGACGGTGGCCTTGTCCAGCGTCACCGAGCCGTTCTCGGCGAACACCTGCACTCCCTGGCTGGCGGGGTCGGGGAAGATCTGGTCGGTGATCACCGCTTCGCCGCTGCCCCCGAAGACCTCGACGGATGACCAGTCGACGAGGATCCGCAGTGTGATCTTGCCGTTCGCCGCCTTCAGAGGCGCGGTCTGGATGCCGGGGAATGTGCTGTTGAAGTCCACGGCGCCGGAGTGGGTGCGGTCGACGTAGAGTTCCTGGGTCGTGGTGTCGTAGCCGATGACGGTTTCCTCGCCCGCGGTGCCGGTGCGCACCTTGAGTCCGAAGCGTTCGGCGTCCTTGAGGGAGAAGGTGGCCTCGATGTCGAGTGCCTTGCCGTCTGCGGCGGGACCGATCAGCGCCTTCGACGTGTTCGTCACGATGCCGGCGGTCGCGGTCGCCGGGGAGGGCTGCCGCAGGGACTTCACGCTGTCCACCGGCTCGCTGGTGAGCCGTACACGGCCGTCGATCGTGCGCAGCGCCATCCGGCGCGGGATGCTCTGTGCTCCGCGCCAGGGAGAGGTGGGGATGGCGCCGGCGTAGTCCCAGTTGCTCATCCAGCCGATCATGTACCGCCCGCCGTCCGGGGCGTTCTCCCAGGAAACGGCCGCGTAGTAGTCCTTGCCGTAGTCGGCCCAGTCGGCGCGCTGCACGACGGACTTCGCGGGCGCGTCGGCGGTGGTGAACCGGTCGGCGAGGATGTGACCCCAGCCGCCGGTGTTCATGTCGACGAGCTGGATCCGCGCCCGCTTGCCGGCATAGGGGCGCATGTCGAAGGAGGCCCAGTCCAGCATCTCGCTGTCGGAGCCGGTCGCGCTGCGGACGACCTGGCCGTCGACGACCAGGTTGACGGAGGTCTCCTGGGCGCCGGGCTGGGCCCGGGTGTCGGACAGTACGATCTGGTCGGCGTTGATGTGGCCCCAGCCGCCCGTGTTGCCGTCGACCACCCTGATCTGCGCCTTCTTGCCGGCGAGGTCGCTGACGTCCCAGGAGGCCGTCTCGAGTGCCTCGGCGTCCTTCCCGGTGGCGCTGCGGACGACCTGGCCGTCGACGAGGAGTTCGAGGGCGGTGGGGTTGGCCGAGCCGGCGGGGTGGTTGCCGCCGCCGATGAGGAAGTTGACGTACCGCTTGTCGATGGTGAACTCGGGCGAGGTGAGGGTGCCGGTGCCGGCGTCGCCGTTCAGGAAGGTGTTGACCAGGCCGCCGCCCTGGAAACCCGAGACCTGCTGCTGGCCGGGGAGGGCGCCGGTGGCCGGTGCCGGGCCGAAGGCGTCGCCGGTCGTCGTCCAGCCGCCGTAGGTGCCGCCCTCGAAGTCGGCGAGGACCTTTCCGGGCTGGTGCGGGTGCCGGCCGCCGCCGATCTTGAAGTTCAGGTAGGGGCTGTCGACGGTGAAGGAGGGCGAGCTGAGGGTGCCGGTGGTGGCGTCCCCGGAGTGGAAGCTGTTGGCGAGGCCCTTGCCGTCGAAGCCGGCGACGGTCTGCTGCCCGTCGAGCGTCCCGGCTGCCGGCGCCGCGCCGAAGGCTGTGCCCGTGGCCGTCCACGAACCGAAGTCGGTGCCCTCGAAGTCCTGCACGACGGTCCCGGCGGGCGGGGTGTAGGCGCCGTTGTCCTCGGCGGTGAACTTCGTGCCGTCGAAGTCGCCGACGAAGTACTGGGCGGCCGAACCGCCCGCGATGCCACCGGGGTTGATGTTCACGACCAGGACCCACTTGATGTTGTTCGCGTTCCCGTCGACGGCCAGCGGGAACAGATCGGGGCACTCCCACACACCACCCGTCGCACCGGCCGGTCCGAACTCGCTGAGCTGCGTCCAGTCCTTGAGGTTCTTGGACGAGTAGAACCGCACCTTGTGCTCGGCGGACATCGACACCGTCATCAGCCAGCTCTTCGTCGGCGCGTACCACTGGACCTTGGGATCGCGGAAGTCCTTGGAGCCGATGTCGATGACGGGATTGCCCTGGTACTTGGTCCAGGTGCGGCCGCGGTCGCTGCTGTAGGCGAGCGACTGTGACTGGATGCCGGTGGATATGTTGTGGCTGGTGTAGATCGCCACCATGGGCGGGTTCTCCGTGGTGCCGAAACCCGTGGTGTTGTTCTCGTCCACGACGGCGCTGCCGGAGAAGACCATCTCCTTGTCGTCGTGCGACAGGGCGAGCGGCAGCTGCTGCCAGTGGACGAGGTCGGTGCTCACCGCGTGGCCCCAGGACATGTCGCCCCATGAGTTGCCGTTCGGGTTGTACTGGTAGAAGAGGTGGTATTCGCCCTGGTAGTACACGAGGCCGTTGGGGTCGTTCATCCAGTTCTTCTCGGGTGTGAAGTGGAACTGGGGCCGGTAGGTCTCGGAGTACGGCGGGGGGTCGGCGGCCACGGCCTGGGGGGCGAGCAGGGCGGCGGTCAAGGCGCAGACGGCCGCCGCCGCAGCGGTCGTCCGCACGCGGGCATGCCGGGATACGCGTCCAGAGCTCATGGTCTCTCCTGTGCTGCGGCCGTCCACGCAGCACAGCCTGCGGCGGGCGGTCCGAAATGTGACGCCCTGGCTCGCGATGTCGTCCACACCGCCGACCAGAGGTGTCAACGATGACTTGTGTCAACGCTGACATCGAGTGGCCCGATGATGAACGTCGACCGGCCGACGCGTCAACTGTTCGGGCGGCATTGCCCGGCGCGGCCCGTCTGCCGGTCAGACACGATCGACTGTCGCGAGCTGTACCAACTGGTCGTGCCACGGCGGATTCGGGCCGGCGACCGAGCAGGTCAGGGCCGCGACCCCGGCGGCGAAGCGGCAGGCCTCCGCGACCTCGTCGAGACGGAGGCCGGCCAGTCGGCCACCGAGGAGTTCGCGGGCGCCGAGGTGATGCAGCAGCCCTGCGGTGAAGGAGTCCCCCGCACCGACCGTGTCGACGACCCGCGTGGTGATCGCGGGCACCCGCACCCGTTCGCCGTCGAGCGAGGCCAGGGCGCCACCGGCGCCGAGTGTGATCACCACGAGCCGCACTCCCGCCGCATGCCACGTGTCGCACGCCTCCTCGGGCGCGGTGCCCGGCAGGAGGAGTTCCAGGTCGTCCTCGCTCAGGCGCAGGATGTCGGCGAGAGCGCACCAGTGCGCCAGCCGGGCGCGGTAGACGTCGGGGTGCACGAGCAGCGGCCTGACGTTGGGGTCGATGCTGATGGTGGCCTGGGGAGCCGCTGCCGCCAGGAACTCCTCCACCACCGCCCCGCCGGGCTCACTGACCAGGGCCAGCGATCCGGTGTGGACACAGGCCGATTCGGACAGATCCACCCTTGCCAGTTCCGCCGCGGCCCACTGCCAGTCGGCGGTGTTCTGCGCGTGGAACGAGTACGTGGCCTGCCCGGTGGCGTCCAGCTCGGCCACGGCCAGTGTGCTGGGTTCGGCGGCCGCGACGGCGTACGACAGGTCGACGCCCGACGCCTCCAGGTGGGCCCGGAACAGGCGGCCGAACACGTCACCGGACAGGCGCGCCAGGAAGCGGGCCGGGGTGCCGAGCCGGGCCAGGGCGACCGCCGTGTTCGCGGGGCCGCCGCCCGGCAGCACCCGCAGAGCGAGTTCGTTCGAGGGGCTTGCCGTCGGTTCGGTGAAGGCGTCCGCGACGCACTCTCCCAGAACAGTTATCTGACGCGGACTCATGGGCTGCTCACTCTCGTCCTGACCGGCGGGCGGAGGCGACGACTACGGGCGTTGCCGATTTGTGACAGGTGGAAGGCATTGACGTTGCCGGGATCCGGAGTCCATCATCCTCGCCAGGCAGTGTCAACGATGACATAAGTCAACGATGACACCTCGGACGGCATGCGCTGATCCCAACCCCAGTGCCGCCCGCTATCTCACAGGAGTCGATCATGTCTCGCACCACTCGCCTGTCCTCGTCCCTCCTCCGAGCCGCCGCGGTCACCGGCGTCGCGGCCCTGACCCTGACGGCCTGCGGATCCGGCTCCGGTTCGGGCTCGTCGAGTTCCGGCTCGGGCGAGGTCAAGGTCGGTCTGATCACCAAGACCGACACCAACCCGTTCTTCGTGAAGATGAAGGAGGGCGCGGAGAAGGCCGCCAAGGAGAGCGGCGCCCAACTGTCCACCGCTGCAGGTAAGTTCGACGGGGACAACGCCGGTCAGGTCACTGCCATCGAGAACATGGTCGCCGCCGGGGTGAAGGGCATTTTGATCACTCCGAGCGACTCCAAGGCGATCGTGCCCGCGATCGCGAAGGCCCGCGCCAAGGGCGTTCTGGTCATCGCCCTGGACACCCCGACCGAGCCGCAGAGCGCGGTCGACGCCCTCTTCGCCACCGACAACCTCAAGGCCGGTGAGCTGATCGGTGAGTACGCCAAGGCCGCGATGAAGGGCAAGACGGCGAAGATAGCCGCGCTCGACCTCGCGCCGGGCGTCTCCGTCGGCGTTCAGCGGCACGACGGCTTCCTCAAGGGCTTCGGCGCCACCGAGAAGGACGTCGCGTGCGCCCAGGACACCGGCGGTGACCAGGCCAAGGGTCAGACGGCGATGGAGAACTGTCTCCAGAAGGAGCCTGACATCAACGTCGTCTACACCATCAACGAGCCGGCGGCCCTGGGCGCGTACACCGCGCTGAAGGCCAAGGGCCGGGAGAAGGACGTGCTGATCGTCTCCGTCGACGGCGGCTGCACCGGCACCCAGGCCGTCAAGGACGGCAAGATCGCCGCGACTTCGCAGCAGTACCCGCTGAAGATGGCCGCCGAGGGCGTCAAGGCAGTGGTGACGTACGCCAAGAACGGCAAGAAGGCGTCCGGGTACACCGACACCGGCGTCACGCTGATCAGCGACAAGGCTCAGGACGGGGTCGCGTCGAAGGACACCGCCTACGGCCTGGAGAACTGCTGGGGCTGAGCGGGGCGCTCCGCTGGGGGCGCGGTGTTTGCTGCGGGCCCGGTGTGGCTGGTCGCGCAGTTCCCCGCGCCCCTGTCGGGGGCGCTGTCGCGCCACCCGACTTCGCCAGACCCCCCTCGTTCCCCCGTCCGCCGACACGGACATCTGTCTTCCGACAAGGACTTCGCATGACAGCCACGACCACGCCGTACTCCGAACTCAAAGCACCGACGACGGCGCGCAGACTGCTCACGGCGCCGACCACCGGGCCCCTGGCCGCCCTCATCCTGGCCTGCGCCTTCTTCTCCTTCTCGACCGACCAGTTCCTGACCGGCGGGAACTTCTCGCTGATCGTGCAGCAGGTCATGGTCGTGGGCACCCTCGCCATCGGGCAGACCCTGATCATCCTCACCGCGGGCATCGACCTGTCGTGCGGCGCCGTGATGGCGTTCGGCAGCATCGTGATAGCCAAGATGGCCGCCGAGGGCTCCCTGCCCCCGCTTCTCGCCATCGCCCTGGGTCTGGTGGTCTGCGGTGGGTTCGGGCTGCTCAACGGGCTGCTGGTGCAGAAGATCCCGCTGCCGCCGTTCATCGTCACCCTCGGCATGCTCAACGTGGCGTTCGCGCTGACCCACATCTACTCCGCGGAGCAGACGGTCACCAACCTGCCCGGCCCGCTGACCGCCCTCGGGGAGACCTTCCCGATGGGTCACACGGACATCACGTACGGCTCCCTCGTCACCATCGCCCTGTTCCTCCTCCTCGCCTACGCGCTGAGCAACACCGGCTGGGGCCGTCACGTCTACGCCCTGGGCAACAGCGCCGAGGCCGCCCGGCTGAACGGCATCCGTACCTCCCGCCTCACCATCGGCATCTACACCGTGGCCGGCCTGCTGTACGGCATCGCCGCGGTTCTGCTCATCTCCCGTACCGGTGTGGGCGATCCGCAGGCCGGGCAGACCGACAACCTCGACAGCATCACCGCCGTGGTCCTCGGCGGCACCAGCCTCTTCGGCGGACGCGGCTCGGTGCTGGGCACCTTCATCGGCGTCCTCATCGTCGGGGTGTTCCGCAACGGCCTGCAGCTGATGGGCGTCGCCTCCATCTACCAGACCCTGATCACCGGGGTCCTGGTGATCCTCGCGGTGACCGTCGACCAGCTCTCCCGGAAGAAGGCCCGATGACCGCCACCTCCTCCCCCACGCCCGTGCTGCAGGCCCGCGGTCTGGTCAAGCGGTACGGCCAGGTCACCGCCATCGACGGGGCCGACTTCGATCTGCTCCCCGGCGAGGTCCTCGCGGTCATCGGCGACAACGGCGCGGGCAAGACCAGCCTCATCAAGGCCCTGACCGGCGCGGTGACGCCGGACGCGGGCGAGATACGGCTGAACGGCGAACCCATCACCTTCTCCGGGCCCCAGAGCGCACGCGCCCACGGCATCGAGACGGTGTATCAGGACCTCGCGGTGGCCGCCTCGATGGACATCGCCTCGAACGTGTTCCTCGGGCGGGAGCTGCGCCGCCCGGGCGTCCTCGGCAGTGTCTTCCGCATGCTCGACAAGAAGCGGATGCGTCAGGAGGCCGCCGAGCACATGGCCGACCTGAAGATCGGTCTGCGTTCACTGACACAGTCGGTGGAGACGCTCTCGGGCGGCCAGCGGCAGGCCGTGGCGGTCGCCCGTTCCGTCGCCTGGGCCAGCAGCGTCGTCGTCATGGACGAACCCACCGCCGCCCTCGGCGTCAAGGAGTCCGGCCAGGTTCTCGACCTCATCCGCCGGGTCCGGGACAAGGGCATGCCGGTCGTTCTGATCAGCCACAACATGCCGCACGTCTTCGAGATCGCCGACCGGATCCACGTACACCGACTCGGCCGGCGCGCCGCTGTGATCAAGCCCTCCGACTACTCCATGGCCGAGGTCGTCGCCATCATGACCGGCGCACTCACCGTCGACGAGGCCGGAGATACTGTCGTAGCGGATTCGGAGGCCGCGAAGGCCGCCGGAGTCCAGGCCACCTGACAGAACAACCCCGCTCTCGCAGTTGCCGGCCGAGGCCGCGGCGGCAACCGAGAGCCCTCAGGAGACGGTTTCCTCCATGGCAGCGAACCGCCGCCCCACCCTGGCCGACGTCGCCCGCGAAGTCGGCGTCAGCGCCAAGACGGTCTCCCGAGTCCTCAACGAGGACGGGCCCGCCTCCGCGCAGACCAGGGAACAGGTACTGGCCGCAGTGGCCAAGCTCGGCTTCCAGCCGAACCTGATGGCCCGCAACATCCGCGTCGGCGGCCCCGACACCACCATCGGCCTGGTCATTCCCGACCTCGCCAACCCCTTCTTCGGAGCCGTTGCCCGTGCCATAGAGGACACCGTCCGCGAACGCGGACTGACCCTGCTCATGGGCTCCTCCGCGGACGACCCCGAGCGCGAACGCGCCCTGACGGACAAGTTCCTGGCCCGCCGGGTCAGCATCCTGATGGTCGTGCCGTCCGTCGGCGCCGATCACTCCCACCTCAAGTCGCACCGTACGGCGGGACTGCCGGTGATCTTCCTCGACCGGCCCGGAGTCGGACTCGCCACGGACAGCATCGTCAGCTCCAACCGGGCCGGAGCCCACGACGGCGTCGCCCACCTCGTCGCCCACGGTCACAGGCGGATCGGCTTCGTCGGTGACCTGCCCCTGAACCTGTACACGCGCCGTGAACGTATGGCCGGCTACCGCTCGGCACTGCAGGAAGCCGGCATCCCCCACGACCGCTCGCTCGTCACCAACGCCCATGACCAGCAGGGCGCCGAGGCGGCGACCGCCCAGCTCCTCGGTCTCGCCGATCCTCCCACCGCCCTGTTCGCCGGCAACAACATCATGGCGCTGGGCACGGTCGCCGAACTGGCCCGCAGCAAGCGCAAGGACGTCGCCGTCGTCGCCTTCGACGACGTGGCGCTCGCCGAGGCTCTGGAGCCGGCTCTGACGGTCGTCGCCCAGGACGCGGAGGAACTCGGCAGGGCGGCGGCGACCACCGCCCTGGCCCGGCTGGACGGCGACCGCACCCGCGCCCGAACCGCCACCGTCCCCACCCGTCTGATCGTCCGGGGCTCCGGCGAACTCCCTGTCCCCGTACTCCAGGAAGCGTGACCCGAGACGAACGAACCCGTTCCACCGCACCGGCGACCCCCGCAGTGGGGCCGCCGGGCTCGTCCGTCTCGGCGACGTCCATCACGTCACCGCTCACATCCACGCCGCCGCCGGGACCCAGACCCTGGCGGTCATCACCGATCTCGGGCTCCCGGAACATCTCGGTCCCGCTTCCGCGCCGGGCAGCAGAAGCGGGCCGAGCCCGGAGAGCCGTATGCCGGTCCGCTGAACGGACAGGTAAACTCTCGCCGTCGTACCCCAGCAGCACAGGGCCTCCCGGCACTCGGGTCGCGGCGCGAACCCGAGTCGGCGGAAGGCCCTGGGGAGCAGGCGTACAGCCTCTCAGTTGATGCGGACGATCTTCCAGAGCTGGTCGTCGACGTTCACGTCGGTCCACTGGACGACGCCTGCGCCGTTGCTGGTGGAGGACTGGGCGACGCCGGCGTTGAGGCCGCTGTTGACGTTCTTGAGCTTGTAGTAGCCGTTGCCCGCGTCGGTGAGGGTCCACTTCTGCGAGTTGGCGGCGGAGGGGGTGTTCTGGACGACGGCGGCTCCCGCGCTGGTGGAACCGCTACGGATGTCGAGGTTGAGGTTGCTGTTGGCGTTCCTGATGGTCCAGGCTCCGCCGCTCGCCGACTGGAAGGTGAACAGCTGGCAGAGACAGGCGGAGTTGTCCCACTGGCCCACGGCCGTACCGGTGGCGGTGGAGCCGGCCGGGATGTCGAGGTACTTTCCGCTGTTCTTGTTGACGAGGATGTACTGCCCCGTACCCAGCGGCGGCAGAGCGGTCTGCGTCAGATTCCAGCGCTGGCAGGCGCAGCCGGTCTCGCCCCACTGTCCGGCGGTGGCACCGACGGTGCTGGAGGCGTTCGGGATCTCCAGCAACTTGCCGGTGACGCGGTTGGTGAGCGTGTAGCCGCCGGCGGGGTTCGGGGCGACGGCCCATTCGTGGTCGAGGGTGCCGTTGTCGTCCCACTGGAGAATCCTGGCGCCGTTGGCGGTGGACTGGTTCTCCACGCCGAGGACCTTGCCGCTGGCCACGTTGAAGATCTTGAAGTAGCCGGAGGGCTGCGCCACGAAGCGCCACTGCTGGTCGGTGGCGTTGGTGGTGGTCTGCTGGGTCGCGCCGGTGCCGTTGACGGTGGTGCCGCCCGCGATGGTCAGCCTGAGGTCGCTGCCGGCGTTCGACACCGTGTAGGTGGCGCCGTCCGAGATGCCGCCGCCCAGGTCGATGGTGGCGTACGTGACGGGGTTACGGACGTTGCTGCCGCCGCTTCCCCCGCTGAGCACCAGCAGGCTGTGGCCGTCGGACAGCGGCAGCAGGCCTCGGCTGTAGCCGCCGACGACTACGGAGTTGATGCGCGTCCAGGTGTCGGCGGCGCCGCCCGCGGTGTTGAGGAACAGATCCCCCGTGCTGTAGGCGCTGACGACGAGGGTGCCGTTGGGCCCGCCGGTGGGCAGCCAGGTGATGTAAGGGGTGCTGGTGGGGACCGTGCCGTCCGTGGCACGCAGGGGAATGCCCGTGACGGAGTCGAACGCCTCCGGGTCGGCGGAGATCTTGTAGTAGACGGCGAAGTTGCCTGCGGCTGAGCCGCCGTACTCGTACGTCATGACGTAGTTGCCGTTGGGCAGCTTGGCGACGGTGGGCATGCCCGGGCGCTGGCTGTAGGTGGGCATCGCCACGTCGTTCACCACAGGGCCCCAGGTGCGGCCGTCCGTGGAGACCTGGTGCACGACCTTCTGGCCGTAGGCGGAGTCGCGCTGGTCGGAGTAGTAGACGATCAGCTTGCCGTTGGCGTAGAGGAAGAACGGCTCCCACACGGGGGTGTTGCCGTTGCCGTTCGTGTCGAAGGCCGAACCCCCGGTGGCGATGTTGCTGACGAAGGTCCAGGTCTGGCCGCGGTCCGTGCTGGCGTAGACATCGATCTTGATGGCGGAACGGTCGGCGGGGACGGACGCTCCGGCGGCAAGGATCGTGCCTGCCGGGAAGTCACCCAGCGCTGCGGGGAGCTCGAACAGCTCGGGCTCCCAGCGCATGCCCCAGCCGTTCTGGGTGTCGGCGACCTCGGAGATCTTCGTCCAGGCGTTGCCGTTGTCGGTGCTGCGATAGATCGGGAAGACCGGTGTGCCGGTGGTGTACTGCTCGAACGTCGACAGCAGCGTGCCGTTGGCCGAGCCGTTGTGCTGCAGACGCAGTTCTCGCGGGTAGAACGACCCGGGCGAGGGAGCGTTCGACGGCGGCGTGTACATCGTCTGCGACGGACGGGTCAGGGCGTCGGCCCGGCCCGCCGCGGGCAGCAGCAGCGTCGCCACCGCGGCGAGCAGGGCGAGGACGGCCGTCAGGAGGAAGAGGGGACGGGACTGCTGAGCGACGCCGGATCTGGCGCCTGTCTGGGCAGCGGACATTGCGGCTCCCGGGGGAAGGGATGAGGGGTGTGAGGTGTGTCCGTGCCCGCCGCCCGCCGGATCGAGCCCGGCATGGAACGGCGGAGTCAGGGACGGGTGACGCCGGCCGGTCCTGACAGCGGCCGACGTCGTGGCGACAACGGCTCCGGCGGGCCTCTCGGAACGAGGGTCCTCGGAGACGGAGGTGGGGCTCACATGTGGGTCCTGTTCCACACGTGGCCGAGATGGTGGTTCAGATGGTGCGGATGGTGTGGAGCACCGGCTACCTCTGGTGGGAGGGCGGGGGCGCCGTCGAGCCACGGACGACGAGTTCGACCGGCGGCTCGCTCGCCGCGGGGAGGTCGGTCTCCGGCTCCTCGATGGCGTGCACGAGCAGCCTGATCCCTTCCCTTGCGGCGGCGTCGAAGGGCTGCCGGGCCGTGGTGAGCGGAGGGGTGACGTAGGCGAAGACGGGGTTGCCGTCGAAGCCGACCACGCTGATGTCCTCCGGTACCCGGCGGCCCGCCTCGCGCAGGGCGTGGATCAGGCCGATGGCCATCTCGTCGCCCGCCACGAAAACGGCGGTCACGGAAGGGTCCTCGGCCAGTTCACGGCCTGCGGCGAAACCGGATTCGGGTGACCAGTCGCCGTCGAGCACGGGAGTTTCGGGGGCGCCCCGTGCCGCCAGTGCCGCACGCCAGCCGTCGATACGGTCCTTCGAGGCGTACCAGCGTCGCGGGCCCGCGAGATGGTGCACGGTCGTGTGCCCCAGATCCAGCAGGTGATCGGTGGCCGCGCTCGCCAGCTCGAAGGCGCCCACACCCACGCTCAGGGTCCGAGCGGAGGTGAAGGCCGGCGGCGCGCCCAGGAAGAGGACCGGTACGTCGATCCTGACGGAGACCTCTCCTTCCACGATGGGCTCGGAGACGACGATGCCGTCAACTCCCTGATCCAGGAGCGACAGCACCGCGCCGGCGATGCCTTCGGGGTCGCCGTCCGCCGTGTTGACCACGCGCAGTGCGTAACCGGCGTCCCGTACGGCCTTCTCCACACCCACGAGGAGCATGGCGGTTCCGTACCCGGCTGTCCCGAGGGCGACGACACCGATGGAACGGCTTCGCCCAGAGGCCAGTGCCCTGGCCGCGTGGTTCAGCCGGTACCCGAGCTTCTCGGCCGCCTCCAGGACGCGTTGGCGGACCTCGTCGGAGACATACGGCTCGTTGTTGAGGACCCGCGACACCGTCTTGCGTGAAACGCCGGCCTCATGGGCCACGTCCACGCTGCGCGGGGCGGGGGACCCCGCGTTCCGCCCCACCACTCGTGTCATGAGAACTCCCGATGGCCGTGTGTATCGAACCAGGTCAACCGTATGACCGCGCGGTCACTGACCGCGCGGTCATGTCTACGCAGCCATAGGGTCACCCGTCAAGAGGATGTGCGGGATTTCCTGCACCGAAGGACCGAATCGATACAGAACGGACGATCCACCAGGCGGGTTCCCTCAGAGTCTTGACAGCGGGCCCTCGGAAAGTTCACTCTTCACCGCGTCAGCCGATCGAATCTGTCCGATCGCGTTCGTTTCTGGTCGTATCGCCGACCGCCTCCCGTCATGCCCCCTTGAGCCGCTGCGCCACGCCCGGGTCATGACAGCCCTTCAGGAGCCGAAATGCGTCATTCCTCCCTCGGTCAACCCATGTCCGGCACCAGCCGCCGCACCGTGCTGCGCGGACTCAGCGGAGCCGCACTGCTCGGTGCCGGTGTCCCGCTGCTCTCCGCGTGCGCCGGCAGTGGTTCCGGGACCGACTCCAAGACCGTCACCGTCGGCTCCAACGCGTCCGACGCCGTTCCGAAGAAGGCGTACGGCGACGTCTACGCGGCCTTCACGAAGCGGTCCGGGATCAAGGTCGACCTCAACATCAAGGACCACGGCACGTTCCAGGAGCAGATCAACTCCTACCTGCAGGGCACGCCGGACGACGTGTTCCAGTGGTTCGCGGGTTACCGGATGCAGTTCTTCGCGGGCAAGGGACTGGCCAGCCCGATCGACGACGTGTGGAAGACGATCGGCGGCAACTTCCCCAGCGCCATGCACGACCTGAGCAAGGGTCAGGACGGCAAGTACTACATGGTGCCGCTGACCACGTCCCCGTGGGCGGTCTTCTACCGCAAGAGCGTCTTCCGGCAGTACGGCTACGAGGTCCCCACCACGTGGGACGCGTACGTCGCCCTGTGCAAGCAGATGAAGAAGGACGGCCTGGTCCCGATCGCCTTCGG
Organism: Streptomyces sp. B21-083; assembly: GCF_036898825.1. Classification (GTDB taxonomy): domain Bacteria; phylum Actinomycetota; class Actinomycetes; order Streptomycetales; family Streptomycetaceae; genus Streptomyces. The sequence continues at coordinate 519,446 of NZ_JARUND010000001.1, forward strand.
CGACAAGGACGCGTGGCCGGCGATGGGCTCCTTCGACCAGATCAACTTCCGCCTCAACGGCTACGACTTCCACGTCGAACTGATGGCGGGCAAGGCATCCTGGACCGACGCGAAGGTCCGCAAGACCTTCGACACCTGGGCCGAGACCCTCCCCTACCACCAGGAGGGCGCGGTCGGCCGTACCTGGCAGGACGCGGCCCAGACGCTGGTCGCCAAGAAGGCGGGCATGTACATGCTCGGCATGTTCGTGGCCCAGCAGTTCACCGACAAGGCCGACCTGGACGACCTCGACTTCTTCGCCTTCCCCGAGATCGACCCGGCGTACGGGCAGGACACCGTGGAGGCGCCGACCGACGGCATCATGCTCAGCAAGAAGCCCAAGAACCACGCCGGCTCCGTCAAACTGCTCGAGTTCCTGGGCACTCCGGAGGCCGAGGAGATCTACCTCAAGGCCGACCCGAGCCTCATCGCGGCCTCCACGAAGGCCGACACCTCCACCTACAGCACCCTTCAGAAGAAGGGCTACGACATGATCGCGCAGGCGAAGCACCTCACCCAGTTCATGGACCGCGACAGCCGCCCGGACTTCACCTCCACGGTCATGCAGCCCGCGCTGCAGAAGTTCGTCCGCGACCCCAAGGACATCGACAGCCTGCTCTCGTCCATCGAACGCCAGAAGAAGACGATCTTCGCCTCCTCATGAGTATCGACATCCTCACGAAGTCCCCGGAGGCGGCCGCCGAGCCGCCCCGGGGCGTGCCCTCGAAAAAGCGGGTTCCGCAGGGCCACCGGCGCCTGCTGACCCGCCGCGACCGGCTCACCCTCGGCCTGATGGCCGGTGTGCCGACGATCCTGCACGTGGCCCTCGTCTGGGTCACCGCCCTCGCCTCCATCGCGCTGGCCTTCACCACCTGGGACGGCATCGGCTTCGACTCCATCAAGTGGGTCGGGCTGCAGAACTTCCGCGAACTCTTCGACAGCAACCCGCAGTTCTGGCCGGCCGTCCAGCACAACATCATCTGGTTCGTCGTCCTCATCCTGATCCCGACCCCGTTCGGGCTGCTTCTCGCGGTCCAGCTGGACAAGAACATCCGGTTCAGCCGGGTCTACCAGACGGCGTTCTTCCTCCCGGTCGTCGTCTCGCTGGCGGTGACCGGTTTTGTCTGGCAGCTGGTCTACAACCCGGACACGGGCCTGATCAACAGCCTGATCGGCGCCAACAAGCCCGGCCACTACATCGACTGGATCGGCGACCCCAACCTCAACCTGTGGGCCGTCCTGGTGGCCGCCTGCTGGCGGCACACCGGCTACATGATGATCCTCTACCTGGCCGGTCTGAAGGGGGTGGACCCGTCCCTGCGCGAGGCCTCCTCGCTGGACGGCGCCAACGAGTGGCAGACGTTCAAGAACGTCATCTTCCCCACCCTGCGCCCCACCAACACGGTCGTCCTGGTCGTCACGATCATCGAGGCCCTGCGCGCCTTCGACCTGGTCTTCGTCTTCAACAAGGGCGCCCAGGGCACAGAACTGCTGTCGATCCTGGTCACCAACAACATCATCGGCGAGTCCAGCCGCATCGGATACGGCTCGGCGATCGCCGTCGTCCTCCTGGTGATCTCCCTCGCCGTGATCATCCCGTATCTGATCTCGACCTTCCGGAAGGAGCGGAGCGCATGAGCACCACCCTGTCGCTGAAGCAGCGCACACCCGTCCGCCCCAGCCGGGTCCTGCTGCACACCTTCCTCGTCGTCACGTCCCTTGCCTGGCTGGCACCTTTGCTGTGGGCACTGTTCGCGGCACTGCGCCCGTACGCCGAGACCAGCAAGAAGGGCTACGTCTCGTGGCCCGACAAGCTGAGCTTCGCCAACTTCACCAACGCGTATCAGCAGTCGGACATGCTGCACTACTTCGGGAACACGCTGATCATCGCCGTACCGGCGGTGCTGCTGACCCTCTTCCTGTCGTCCTGCGTGGCGTTCTACGTCAGCCGCTTCGACTTCCGGATCAACCTGTTCCTGCTGCTGGTCTTCACGGCCGGCAACCTGCTTCCCCAGCAGGTCATCATCACCCCGCTGTACCGCATGTACCTGCTCATCGACCTGCCCGGGATCACCGCCTCGGGCAAGCTGTACGACTCCGCGCTCGGCCTCGTCCTCATTCATGTGGCGTTCCAGTCCGGGTTCTGCGCGTTCGTGCTGGCCAACTACATGCGCTCGCTCCCGCACGAGCTGACCGAGGCCGCTCTCGTCGACGGCGCCTCCGTCTGGCGCCTGTACTGGCAGATCGTCCTGCCGCTGTGCAAGCCGGCGATGGCGGCCCTGGGCACTCTGCTCTCCATCTGGATCTACAACGACTTCTTCTGGGCGATCGTGCTGATCTCCACCGGCGAGAACATGCCGATCACCTCGGCCCTCAACAACCTCTCCGGCCAGTACTTCACCGACCCCAACCTGGTCGCCGCAGGTGCCCTGTTGACCGCGATCCCCACCCTGATCGTGTACTTCGCGCTCCAGCGCCAGTTCGTCAGCGGCCTGACCCTGGGCGCCAACAAGGGCTGACCGCCCCGGACGCGCCCCCACCCCCCATCCTCGATCTCCCGGAGCCCCACCCATGAGTACCGCACGCCCTCTTCGCGTTCCCGGCATCGTCTACGGAGGTGACTACAACCCCGAGCAGTGGCCCGAGGAGGTCTGGGCCGAGGACATGCGCCTCATGCACGAGGCCGGGGTCACCATGGTCAGCGTCGGCATCTTCTCCTGGGCACTGCTCGAACCGGCCGAGGGCGTCTACGACTTCGCCCGCATGGACCGCCTCCTCGCCCTCCTCCACGACAACGGCATCGCCGCCGACCTCGCCACACCCACCGCGGCCCCGCCGGCCTGGTTCTTCCGCGCCCACCCCGACGCACTCCCCGTCGACAAGGACGGACGACGACTCTCGTACGGCAGCCGCCAGACGTTCTGCCCCTCCAGCCCCGCCTACCGCGAGGCCGCACTACGCATCGCGGGCGCGCTGGCGGAGCGTTACGCGGACCACCCGGCAGTCGCCATGTGGCACGTCCACAACGAATACGGCTGCCACAACCCCGCCTGCTACTGCGACGAAAGCGCCGAATCCTTCCGCACCTGGCTGCGCGCCCGCTACGACGACGACCTCGACGCCCTCAACAACGCCTGGGGCACCACCTTCTGGAGCCAGTGGTACTACGACTGGGCCGAGATCATCCCACCCCGCGCGACCGCCGCGGTCCCCAACCCCACCCACCAACTCGACTGGCGCCGCTTCTGCAGCGACGAGTTGCTGTCGCTGTGCACCGCGGAGCGCGAGGTACTGCTCCGGGCGGCGCCGAACCTCCCCGCGACGACCAACTTCATGGTCCTGCGCACCTTCGACGCCCTCGACTACTGGCGCTGGGCCCCGGAGTTGGACATCCTCTCCAACGACCACTACCTGATGTCCGACGACCCCGAGGCGGAGCTGGACATCGCCCTCAGCGGCGATCTCATGAGATCTCTCGCGGGCGGCCCGTGGTTCCTCATGGAGCACTCGACGGGTGCCGTCAACTGGCAGCCGGTCAACCGGGCCAAGGGCCCGGGAGAGATGCGGCGCAACGCTCTCGCGCACGTGGCGCGTGGCGCCGACGGCATCGCCTTCTTCCAGTGGCGGGCCGCGAAGGCGGGCGCCGAACAGTGGCACTCGGCGATGCTTCCGCACGCCGGCACCGACAGCACCGTCTGGCAGGACGTCGTTCAACTCGGCTCCGATCTGAGGGCGTTGGCCGAGGTACGGGACTCCACCGTCACGGCGCGGGTGGCGATCGTGTGGGACTGGGACGCCCGCTGGGCCCTGGAACTCCCTGCCCAGCCCAGCGGCGAGCTGCGCTACCAGGACCTGGTGCGTGACTGGTACACGCCCCTGTGGCGGGCGGGTGTCGCCGTCGACTTCGTGCGCCCCGACGACCCCGATCTGGACCGTTACGCCCTCGTCCTGGTCCCGTCCCTGTACCTGGTGACGGAGACAGCCGCGGCGAACCTCGCCCGGTTCGCGGAGAGCGGCGGGACTCTCGCCGTCGGCTTCCACAGCGGCATGGTCGACGAGAACGGGCATGTGTTCCTCGGTGGGTACCCCGGCGCGTTCCGTGAGCTCCTCGGCGTGCACACCGACGAGCTCTTCCCGCTGCTGCCTGGAGACAGGACGGGGCTGGCCGGTGAAGTACCTCCGGGTGCCACGGCCGACCTGTGGTCGGAGCGGATCCGACTGACCGGCGCGCTGGAGGTCGTCTCCTACGCCGACGGCCCGCTGGCCGGTCTGCCCGCCGTCACCCGCCACGAGTACGGCACAGGCACCGCCTGGTATGTGGCCACCCACCCCGACCAGGACACACTCGCCGCCCTGCTGCACCGCATCCGAGAGGAGGCCGGTGTGGTCGCCGAACACGAGGCGCCCGCCGGAATCGAGGTCGTCCGGCGGCGCGGCACGGAGGCCGACTTCCTGTTCCTCGTCGACCACGCCGGAAAGGGAGCCGAAGTCGCCGCCGAGGGGGTGGAACTCCTCACGGGTGTTCAGGTGACAGGTACCGTCACCGTCCCCGCTGGAGGCGTCGCCGTCGTCCGGGAGCCGCACGGCACGACGTCCTGACGCCGATGAGGTCACCGGCGCGGCCGGCCGACGGGCGGTGAGTGTCAGGGGGTGGGGGTCGGCTCAGCTTCGACGGGGCTCTCCTCTCCAGGAACAGGCCGCCGTCCCCCGGACCGCCACGGGAACCGTGAGCACCGACCCCGAGGCCGGGGTCGGGTTCGGCACCCCGTACCTGGCCGTGGTGACGAAGAGCCGGTCCTCGCGGAGTTCGTCGTCGACCGCTGCGTCGCCGCCGGTTTCCACGGCGTCGTCCTGACCTCCAACGCGGCCCCGCACCACCCCATGTGGCACACCGACCGCGACTGGATGCGGCGGGTCAACGCCCGTGTCGCCGCGGGCTGAACACGACTGGTCGGCAAAAGGGGCCACGCTCCGTCCAAGCGTCGTCGATCTTTGTCCATGGACGGGTCCGCCGCCGGGGGTGAGGGTGGGGAGATGCCACGGATGCCGAGCGGACTGATCGCGTTGGCCCTGGGCGGTTTCGGGATCGGGCTGACCGAGTTCCTGATCGCCGGGCTGCTGCCGCAGGTCGCGTCGAGTTTCGACGTGTCCGAAGCTGTCGCCGGCCGGCTGATCTCCGGGTACGCGATCAGCGTCGCGGTCGGCGCGATCGCGCTGACCGCGGCGACGGCCCGGTTGCCCCGCAAGCAGGTGCTGGTCGGCCTGGTGGCGCTGTTCGTCATCGGCAACCTGCTCTCCGCGGTGGCGCCCACCTACGAGGTGATGATGTTCGGGCGGATCGTCGCCGCGTTGTGCCACGGTTCGTTCTTCGGTATCGGCTCGCTGGTCGCGCGCGGTCTGGTCGCGCCGGAGAGGAAGTCCCGGGCGGTGGCGGTCATGTTCGCCGGGCTGACGGTGGCGAACGTGCTGGGCGTGCCGTTCGGCGCCCTCGTCGGTGAACGCTGGGGCTGGCGGGCGGCCTTCTGGGCGGTCACCGCGATCGGCCTGCTCGCGCTGGCGGGAATCGCCGCCCTAGTCCCCGGCGCGGCCGGAGAGACCCGGCCGTCGGGGGTGACGGGCCGCGGGGAGCCGGCGCCTCCCGGCAGCCTGCGGGCCCAGTTCCGTGCGTTCCGCTCCTGGCAGGTCTGGCTCACGCTGACGGCCACCGCGCTCGGCTACGGCGGGATGTTCGGCGCGTTCACCTACATCGCCTACACGTTCACCGAGGTCGGCGGCTTCTCGTCGTCGGACGTCGCCTGGCTGCTGATGGTGTACGGCGTCGGACTGGTCGTCGGCAACCTGGTCGGCGGGCGGGCAGCCGACCGGGACCGCGACCGCACGCTGGTCCTGTCCCTGCTCGGACTCACCGTCGTCCTGGCCCTGTTCGGTCTGCTGGCCACCAGCGCCGCCGCGTCAGTGGTACTGGTGTTCCTGATGGGAGTCACCGGGTTCGCCAGCGTGCCCGGCATGATCACCCGCGTCACCGACCACGCCCATGGAGCGGCACTGGCCGCCGGCGCCAACGTGTCGGCGTCCAACGTCGGCAATGCCCTCGGCGCCTGGCTCGGCGGCCTGGCCATCAGCGCCGGCCTCGGCTACACGGCGCCGCTCTACGTCGGCGCCGGCCTCGTCCTGGTCTCCGTCGTCGTCATGACCGTCGCCGCGCACCTGGCCAGGTCGCCCGCGCCCCAACTGGAGCATCAAAGGTGACGGACGGCGGTCGGCCGCGAGAACAGGTCCACGGCAACTGCCGGTCAGCGGACGGTTTTGGGCAGCGCGGGCTCAGATATCCGGTCGGCGGCCTGGGTGACCGGGTCGCCGTTCGGGTGCTTCGCCAGCTGGATCTGTCCGTAGACATGGGCGCGCAGTTCGGCGAAGCGGGGGCTGGAGCGGGTGTGCAACTGGTCGCGTTCGTCGGGGAGATCGATGGTGACGTCCTCCTGGACGACGGTCGGTGACGCGGACAGGATGACGGTGCGCTGCCCGAGGTAGACGGCTTCGTCGATGTCGTGGGTGACGAACAGGACCGTGACGCCGAGTTCCCGCCACAAGTGCCGGATGAGGTCCTCGAGTTCGGCGCGGGTCTGGGCGTCGACGGCCGCGAAGGGCTCGTCCATGAGCAGGACCTTCGGTTCGAAGGCGACGGCGCGGGCGATGGCGACGCGCTGCTGCATACCGCCCGACAGCTGCCAGGGGTAGGCCTGGTGGGCGTCGGCCAGGCCGACCACCTCCAGCGCGTGGTCCACCAGTTCCCGGGTCCGCGCCTTGCCGAGCTTCTTGCGGCGCAGGGGCAGAGCGACGTTGTCGCGGACGTTCATCCAGGCGAACAGGGAGCGGCCGTACTCCTGGAAGACGACCGCCATCCCGGGCGGGGGCCCCACGACCGGGCGTCCGTCCAGGAGTACTTCGCCGTCGGTGGGGTCGAGCAGCCCCGCCATGCACTTCAGCAGCGTGGTCTTGCCGCATCCCGAGGGGCCGACCAGGCAGACGAGTTCACCGGCATCGATATGGAACGTCAGGTTCCGCACGGCTTCGACGTTGCGGTTCCGTCCGGTGTAGATCTTCCGCAGGTTGCGTACGTCGAGCATCGACGGCTCCGTTTCAGGGGTTGCGCCGGGCGCGGCGCAGGCCGTGGTACCAGGCCAGGACCCGGTTCTCGGCGATCCGGAAGAGCAGGGACAGAAGGAAGCCGAGGATGCCGAGCAGCAGGACGCCGCTCCACATCTCAGGGATGGCGAACGAGCGTTGGAACTGCACGATCGTGAAGCCGAGGCCGTTGCTGGCGGCGAACATCTCGCTGATGACCATGAGGATGATCCCGATCGACAGCGCCTGGCGCATGCCCGTCACGATCTGCGGGCTCGCCGCGCGGAGCACCAGATGCCGCAGACGGGCGGCGCCGGTGATGCCGTAGGACCGGCAGGTGTCGCTGAGCACGTCGTCCACGGCGCGAACGCCTTCGACGGTGTTGAGCAGGATCGGCCACACGCAGCCGCTGACGATGACGATCACCTTCATGGTGTCGCCGATGCCCGCGAACAGCATGATCACCGGCACGAGTACGGGCGGCGGGATGGCCCGGAAGAGTTCGAGGACCGGTTCCAGGACGTCCCGTACGGCCCGTCGCATACCGACCAGCAGGCCGAGCCCCACTCCGGCCGCCACGGCTATGAGGTAGCCGGCCGTGAGGCGCAGCAGACTCGGGACGACGTCGGACAGCAGCCGCTCCCCTGTCCAGACCTTCCCGAAGGCTTCCAGGATGGTGGACAGCGGCGGCACGTAGAAGTCGGTGCTGTCGGCGGTGGCGTACCACCACACGGCGAAGAGGACGGCGGGCAGCCCCAGCAGAAGCAGGACGCGCCGCAGGACGGTGAGGACGCTCATCCGGCCGCCTCCGTGCGTACGGACTGGTGCCAGTGCAGCGCCCGTCGTTCGACCGCTCGCGCCACCAGGTTGACGGCGACACCGAGCAGCCCCGTGACCAGAACCAGGGCGTAGACCTGCGGCACGGCGCCGGACGACTGGGCGACGGCGATCTCGCGGCCGAGGCCGGGTGCGCCGATGACGAGTTCGGCGGTGACGGCGAGGATGAGCGCCACGGTGGCGGCCAGCCGTACGCCTGTCATCACGTACGGGAGGGCGGTGGGCCACATGACGTGGCGCAGCCGTCCCCAGGTGCCGAGCTGATAGCTGCGGGCGGTGTCGTCGGCGACCGGGTCGACGTCCTGGATGCCGGCCAGGACCTGGACGATCACCTGCCAGAAGGCGGCGTACACGACGAGCAGCAGCTTGGACCTGAGGTCGGCGCCGTAGAGCAGGACTGCGACGGGGATCAGGGCGACGGACGGGATGGGGCGCAGGAACTCGATGGTGGACGCGGTGACCGCGCGCAGTGCGGGTACGGAGCCGATGGCGAGTCCGGCCGCCACGCCCGCCACGACGGAGATGGCCAGGCCCAGGCCCCAGCCGGTGAGGGTGTCACCGAGCGCGGTCCAGAACGTCTGTTCGGCGAGCAGGTGCCACAGTGCGCGGACGGTCACCGAGGCCGGTGGCAGATAGTCGGCGGACACCAGGCCGGTGTGCGGCAGTACCTCGATCACCGCGACGAGCCCGGCGAGTCCGGCAAGGCCGCGCAGCGGGGCGACGGCCCGCTCCGGCAGCCGCCGCGCGGAGGTCCCGGCAGGGCCCGCCGCGTCGGCGGTGGCGGCGACGCGGGTCATGAGAACAGGGCGTTCAGGTCAGGCTTCTTGCCGTCGAAGAGGCCGTCCGTCTCCCCGAGTGAGGCCAGCTTCCGCAGCGAGGCCATGTCGATCTCCGTCGGCCAGTCGGGCAGCGTGAGCTTGTTCAGGACATCGCCGCCGATCTTCGTGTACGTGGTGAGGATCTGGCGTGCCTCGTCCGGGTGGTCGGTGGCGTACTGGAGCGACTCGCTCATGGCCGCGGCGAACTTCTTGACCAGGTCGGGCTTCTCCTTCGCGATCCGGGTCGAGGTGAAGTACGTCGCCACGGTGAGCTTGGGGTCCGTCTCGGCGAACGGCGAGGCCACTACACGGGCACCCTGCGCCTTGGCGATCGTCATCGCGGGATCGCCCATCCAGGCGGCGTCCACCCGCCCACCGTCCAGCGCGGCCGGCATTTGATCGAATGGCAGTTCGACGAACGTGACCTTCGACGGGTCCCCGCCGGCCAGCCGCACCGACTCGCGCACCGTGGTGGACCCGATGTTCTGCAGGGTGTTGACGGCCACGGTGTGCCCGGCGAGGTCCTTGGCCGACTTGATCGAGCTGTCCTTCTTGACGGCGACACCGGTGACGTCCGCCCCGACCTTGCCGTTGGAGGCCGCGCCGTTGGCCACGGACTTGATGGGTACGCCCTTGACCTGGGCGATCATCAGCGACGTGGTGTTGCTGAACCCGAACTGGAACTGATCACTCACCACGCCGGGGATGATCGCCGCACCGCCCTGGGCGGGCACCATCTCCAGTTCGATGCCCCGGCTGCCGAAGAACCCCTTCTTCTGGCCCAGGTAGAGCGGGGCCACGTCGATGATGGGGATGATGCCGACCTTGACCTTCGTGGTCCCGGCGCCGTCCGAGGACGACGAACCACTTCCTGCCGGGTCCGAGGACCCGCATCCGGCCGCGCCGACGACCGTGATCACTACTGCCGCAAGCCCGAGAACACGCCTCTGCATGGGCCTCTCCTGACGAAGTCAACGGTGAACGGGGAGGGGACGCCCCGAAGTGACGGAAGGAGTCGCGCGGACCTGCGACCCAAATGTTGTGCACTTTCTTGACGGCCGCAATGTACACACCTATGTTCGCGCTGTCAGCACCCAGGACAAGAGAGGCCCCGACAACTTCGACGGGCGCGGCTTCGCCAACGAGGCTCAGCCGAAAGGGAGTTCTGTCTGTGCAGCCCCGCATGAGAATCCGCGGCCCCGTCGGCCCGAACATGTCCGTGACCTCGACCGTCCCCCCTGATGCCGGGGATCCGCCGGGCGGCCGTACCCTTTCCGACGTGCACGACGAGATCACCCAGGCCGCCGAGGGAACCCCCGCCGGACCGCAGCCGCGCCCCCAGTCGCTCATGTTCGCCCTGTTCGGCAGCTACGTTCTGGAGGAGGGGCTCGGACATGTGTACTCGGGCAGCATCATCGACGTGCTCGCCCGCGCCGGAGTCGGGGAACACGCCGTCAGGTCCACCCTCACCCGCATGGTCAACCGGGGCCTGCTGCAGCGTCAGCGCCATGGGCGCAGGATGTACTTCGGCCTGACCGCGCAGACGGCCGAGATCCTCATGGACGGCAAACGGCGCCTCTGGCAGACCGGCGCCGTCAACGACGACTGGGACGGCACCTGGACACTGCTCGGCTTCTCGCTCCCCGAATCCTGGCAGCGTCAGCGGCACGATCTGCGCTCCCGGCTCACCTGGTCGGGCTTCGGCGCCCTGTACAGCGGGCTGTGGATCGCGCCCGGTGACATCGACGCCTCCGCGCTCGTCTCCGAACTCGGCCTGGCCGCCCACGTCAAGATCTTCCATGCCAGGGCCGACGACGCCACCGACATCGGCCTGATGATCCGTGACACCTGGGACCTGGCCGGCGTGGGTGCCCGGTACGCCGACTTCGAGCAGCGCTGGTCCGGCTGGCCCGGCACCGGCGCCGACGACCCGCTCGGTGTCCGGCTGCGCGTGATCAGCGAATGGCTGGACACCATCCGCACGGACCCGAGACTGCCCGCCGGACACCTGCCTGCCGACTGGCCGGCCCGCGCGGCCCAGGAGACCTTCCACCGCATCGCGCGACAGACGGAGGCCCCCGCCCGCCGGATGGCCGGCGAACTCCTGGAGACCACACCGGTACAGGTGCCCTGAGCGCCGGCCCTGCGCAAAGATTCCGTGTCGGTAAAACCCTCCCATCACCACGCGTATGAAGTAGTACTGATCCATTCGGTCGGAATCGAGATCAGGGAGTCACCAAATGCCCTTAAGACAGGTCAAGTTGGCAGTACTCCTCTGCACAGCGACGCTGGTTGCCGGATGCGGGGGCGGCGGTGACGACGGTTCCGACGCGAAGGCGTCCCCGTCGCAGTCCCCGTCCGTTTCCGCGTCCGCGCAGGGGTCGGAGGCTGCCGCCGACCCGCTCGACGCGGCCGGGTTGAAGTCCGCGGCGCTGTCCGGCACCGAGGTGGACGGCTTCCAGATCACCGACTTCCCCGCCAAGCCCGCCGGCGGCGGCACCGCCCGTCCCGCGGCCTGCCAGGCGCTGGAGAACATGCGTACCGCGTCCCCCGAACCGGCTCCGAAGCAGTTCCTCGGCCTCCTCGCCTACGCCACCGCCGGCTCGTCGGCCGGCTCCGCCACCACCATCGGTCTGATGGCCTACGACCAGCCGGACGCCGAAGGCGTCCTCGACGGCCTGCGCACCGCCCTGAAGGACTGCACCGCCTACGCGGGCGGCGTACCTGCCCCGACCACCGTCAAGTCGGCCACCGCACCCGACGCGGGCGACGACGCCGTCGCCTTCGACCTGCGGACCCAGGGCGACTCCTCGGACGCCTTCGTGGTCGTGCGCAGCGGCGCCACAGTCGTCATGTTCTACGCGGTGAGCGGCACCGGTTCGCCCGCCGAGGTACCGGCCGAACTGGTCTCCGCGCAGCTCGGGAAGCTGAAGCAGGCCTAGAGTTCGACCCGACGGGGTCAGGTCTGCCGCAACGGCTCGTACACGTCCGCGCCGAGGCCGAACGTCCAGGCCACGCCCTCGCGGGCCGTACGGGTCGTCGGCGGCACCCGCAGCCAGTAGGTGCGGCTCGTCCCGTCGGGTTCCGGTGTGGAGTTGACGACTTCGACCATCACCACGTCCTCGTCACCGACGAGTTCGACCCGCCACAGCACCCCGGTCTCGTCGCGGTGCACGGGCTTCGCACCGGACTCGTCCAGGTAGCGGTCGTAGCCGTAGAACTCCAGCATCACGCGGCGGAGTTCGGCGTTCTCCTCGCCGCGGATCCGCTCCGGGGTCAGCGTGGTCAGGTCGTCCAGGAAGTCCCGTGGCACAGGCATGCCGCGCCAGGCGTACAGCTCGAACCCGTCCGCGTAGCCGAGTGCCGGGCCGTCGCCGCGGTCCAGGCGGCCCGCCTCGTCGCGGTGCAGGGTCAGGGGGCGTTCACTGATGATCACCGTCTTCTCGTAGGGCCACCACCAGCCCGCTTCACGCGCCACGGCGCCAAGGCCCGCCAGGGGACTGTCGTCGCCGGAATCGAAAGCGCACAGCCAGGCCGCGTCGTGCTGTCCCAGCGCGGCGTCCAGGAGCAGCAGGCGGACCCGCGCCTCGTCCCGTCGGTCGACGGCGAGTTCCTCGACGATCCCTGCCCGCACCCGGTCGACCAGCATGCGGGTGGAGTCCCACAGGCCCGCTCCGGTGGCCCGCCAGTGCCCGCTCCACCGCTCCGGGCCCAACTCCGCGTGCAGCCGCTCCCGTTCTGCCGCCCAGGGCGCGCCCAGCACGGCGTCGCGGACACCGGCCCCGAGGGGCCCCAGCGCCGAACCGTCCGGGTGAGCGTTGGTCATGAGCATCCGTACGGCCTCGCGGGGCGAGCGCGTCCACAGGACGCGGTCCGGTTCCGGCAATCCGGCACGCCGGTACGCGAGCCGGACGCCTTCCTCGGCCGCCGCCCGGTCACCCGGTCCCGTCGCCGCTGCCGCCGTCCGCCAACTGCCCTGATCCGTCAACGCCGTTCCTCTCCAAGTTCCGTGCCGGGCCGCATCCCCGTGCCGCCCGGTCCTACGCTTCGCCCATGTGCCCCGGTGTGTCAGTCGGCGACGACGCGCACCGAACCCGGGAGGTACTCCCGCTGCCGGATCACCCGGTACCAGCCCTTCGGAAGCGAGATCGCCGCATGCTCCTCGTGCACGACACGCGCGCCCTCGGGCACGTGCAGCAGCATCGGCCCGAACACTCCGGCCTCGCGGATCAGCCGTCCCGGACCGGCCACCGCATGGGCGTGGCCGGTGACTTCGCCGAGGGCCAGGACGAGTCGGCCCCGGCCGTCACGCGGTTCTGACGCCGCGTCGAGCGCGTACTCCGGCACCGCGCCCTCGGCCAGCGACACGATCAGTACGTCTCCTTGCCGGTACATGGGTCTCCCTCCCGATGCGGCACTCCGTGTGCCATGGGAACGACCGTAGAGGCGACCACTGACAATCGGTCCTGGTCCGTGTGCCGTGCGGCCGTCCGCGGCTCGTCGACCGGTTGTCGGGGTCACCCGGGAGGGCCCCCTGTTCGCGGCGTTGTCAGTGGGGCTTGGTAGAACTCCTCTACCTGGACGCGGTCGGCGCGCGCCGGGCGCGGGACCACGACCGCCGATCCACCGGCCTCTGGATCAGGGAGCACGCACGCATGACACTCGGTAGCCACCTCGGGGAATTCCACGGCCTGCCGGCCTTCACCTTTCCCGAAGCCGGTGAAGCCTCGGCGGACATGTCCGCTCTTCCGTCGCCCGAGTCCGTCGCCTGGCGCATCGCCGCCGACTCCTACGACGCCAAGGAGCAGTGGGAGGAGGCCTTCGCCCGCTTCCTGGAGGCCGTCGACACCCGGGGGGTGCGCGCGCTGATCGTCGGCGCGTGGAGCGACATGTACGACACCGGCCCCGACGAGGTGATCGGGGCACTGGTGGCGGCCCGCGACCGACTGCCCGCCCTGCGCGGTCTGTTCCTGGCCGACGTCATGTCGGAGGAGTGCGAGATCTCCTGGATCACCCAGGGCGACGTCACTCCCCTGCTGGAAGCCTTTCCCGAGCTGGAGGAGTTCGGAGTCCGCGGCGGCAACGAGCTGGTCTTCCCCGCCGTCCGTCACGAGCGGCTGCGCACTCTGACCGTCGAAAGCGGCGGCCTGCCCGTCGAGGTGGTGCGGGGCATCGCGGGCAGCGATCTGCCCGCCCTCGTCGAACTCGACCTGTGGCTGGGCACGTCCGAGTACGGCGGCGACGCCGACGTGGCCGACCTGGAACCCTTCTTCGCGGGCACCCGGCTGCCCAACCTCAGGCGGCTCGCCCTGCGCAACAGCGAGATCCAGGACGCCGTCTGTTCGGCGCTCGCGTCCGCGCCGGTGGTTGCCCGTCTGGAGGTACTCGACGTCTCGATGGGCGTGCTCACCGACGACGGCGCGACAGCCCTGCTGAGCGGTCAGCCGCTGGCCCATCTGAAGAAGCTCGACCTGCACCACAACTACGTCAGCGAGGCGCTGCGTACGCGGCTGCTCCAGACGCTGGAGCCCGCCGGTGTGGAGGTCGACGCCGATCCCGACGACGCCGACTCCGACGAGGAGGACGACGGCACGGTCTGGCGTTTCGTCGCGGTGGGCGAGTAGCACGACGGCGTCCGGACGAAGCGGACCAGGGCAGGCAGGGGGGTGAGCGGCATGCGGTACACGGGCGCGGGGAGCGTCTCGCCGAGGTGGGTGGTGGTCGCCAACGGGGACAACCGCCGGGTGAGTCTGTTCGGCGCGGCCACCCAGGCCGCCGGTCACGGCACGCCTCGCGTGGTCGAGTGGCGGGACGTGCTGCGTGAAGGGGGACACGACTTCGCCGACGACGAGCTCGTCCGCCTCGACTCTCCCGGAGAGAGTGCCGAGGTGGACGCGTTGTTGCGCGATGTGGACGATCCGACGCGGGTGGAGGGGTCCGCGCGCTGGTACGGACGGTTCCTGGAGGGCGTGGCCTCGCTGCGCGGCGGGCGACGGGTCGACGACCCGGTCGAGCTGGCCGTGATGTTCGACAAACGGCTCTGTCACGACCGGCTCGTCCGGGCGGGCGTGCCGGTGCCGCTCTCCCCCACCTCCGGGGGCGTGGCGCCGGTGCGGGACTGGGCGGACGTACGCGCCCGCATGCAGGAGGCGGTCCTGCGGCGGGTGTTCGTCAAACTCGCGCACGGCTCCTCCGCCTCCGGTGTCCTGGCGATCGAGACGACCGCGTCGGGGCGCATCCGCGCGACCACGTCCGTGGAACGGACCGAGGAGGGCCGGCTGCACAACTCCCTGCGGGTGCGCCGGTACACCGAGGAGGGGGAGATCGCCGCGATCGTCGACACGCTCGCCCCCGACGGGCTGCACATCGAGCGGTGGCTGCCGAAGGCGTCGCTCGACGGCCGGTCGGCCGATCTGCGCATCGTGGTCGTGGGCGGCCGGGCCACCCACGCCGTGGTCCGCACGAGCCGTTCCCCACTGACCAACCTGCATCTCGGCGGCGCGCGCGGCGACCTGGCGGCGGTACGGGCGCTCGCCGGTGACCGCTGGGCCGCCGCACTCGAAACGAGTGAGCGGGCCGCGGCCTGCTTCCCCGGCACGCTGTGCGTCGGTGTCGATCTGCTGCCGGCCATCGGCTGGCGCCGCTTCGCCGTCGGGGAGGTCAACGCGTTCGGTGACCTGCTCCCCCGCCTCACCGGCCTCCCCGGCAGCGGGGCGGAGGGCCTGGACACATACGCCGCGCAGGTCGCCGCGGCGACATCGTTCACCCCCGGCCACTCACCCTGTTCACCCGTTCCACCGCACGAGCTTCCGAGGACCGCACATGCCACCGCCTGAGCCCCTTCCCGCCCCGGCCGCCGGGCCGGACATGAACCAGGTGGTGGGCCGCGACGACCTGTTGCTGCTCACCCTCGACACCCTCCGCCACGACGTGGCCGTCGAACTCGCCGCCGCCGGACGGCTGCCCAACCTGACCGCGCGTCTGCCGGGCGGCACCTGGGAGAAGCGGCACGCGCCCGGGAGTTTCACCTACGCCTCCCACCAGGCGATGTTCGCGGGTTTCCTGCCCACACCGGCGGCGCCGGGGCCACATCCGCGGCTGTTCGCGGCCCGGTTCGCGGGCAGCGAGACGACAGCGGACGGCACGTACGTCTTCGACACCCCGGACCTCGTGTCCGGTCTGGCCTCGCACGGTTACCGCACAGTCTGCATCGGCGGCGTCGGCTTCTTCAACAAGCAGGGCGCCCTGGGCGACGTACTGCCCGGGTTCTTCCAGGAGAGCCACTGGGAGCCGGAGTTCTCGGTGGCCTCCCCGACCTCCTTCGAGGCGCAGGTGGCCCGCGCCGAGCAGACGGTGTCCGAACTGCCGCCCGAGCAGCGGCTGTTCCTCTTCCTGAACGTCTCCGCGCTGCACCAGCCGAACTGGTTCCACCTGCCCGGCGCGACCCGCGAGGCGGGCGACAGCCGGCTCACCCATGCCGCCGCGCTGGAGTACGTCGACCGTCATGTCGGGCGGCTGTTCGCGGCGATGAGTTCACGCCGCCGCTGTTTCGCCATCGTCTGCTCCGACCATGGCACCGCCTACGGGGACGACGGTCACACCGGCCACCGCCTCGGTCACGAGTCCGTGTGGACCGTGCCCTACGGCCAATTCTTCCTGGAGCCGTCCGTATGAGCCCGACCATCACCTCGACGGACACCGTGACGGACACCGCCGCCCACCCGCCGCGGCCGTACCAGAGTTATACGTACGCGTACCCGCACAAGACCGCCTACCGGCCGCTCACCGCCGGGCCCCGGCTCGCGGACCTGTGGGCCGGGGAGTCCCGTCAGTCGTTGTCGCTGTACCTGCACATCCCGTTCTGCGAGGTCCGCTGCGGCTTCTGCAACCTGTTCACCCGGATCGGGGCGCCCGACGGTCTGACGGGCCGCTACCTGGACGCCGTGCGGCGCCAGGCCGCCGCCGTGCGCGAGGCGCTGGGTGACGCGCAGACGCCGCGGTTCGCCAACGCCGCGTTCGGCGGCGGCACTCCGACCTTTCTGGAGGCGGCGGAGCTGGAGCGGCTGTGCGACATCGCCGAGCAGGAGATGGGCGTGGACCTGCGGGCCGTCCCCCTGTCCGTGGAGGCGTCACCGTCCACGGCCACCGCCGACCGGCTGGCCGTACTGGCCGAGCGGGGCGCCACCCGTCTCAGCCTCGGTGTGCAGAGCTTCGTCGAGGAGGAGGCGCGGGCCGCCGTACGCCCGCAGCACAGGTCCGACGTGGAGGCGGCCCTGACCCGCATCCGCGAGGCCGCCGTGCCCGTCCTCAACATCGATCTGATCTACGGCATCGACGGGCAGACGGCAGCCAGTTGGCGCTACTCCCTCGACGCGGCCCTCGCCTGGCACCCGGAGGAGATCTACCTCTACCCCCTCTACATCCGTCCGCTGACCGGCCTCGGCCGCCACAGCGACCCAGGGGCGGCCGACCGGGAATGGGACGAGCGACGGCTGCGCCGCTACCGGGAGGGCCGCGACCATCTCCTCTCGCACGGCTACGAGCAGGTGTCGATGCGCATGTTCCGGCGCTCGGACGCGCCGCCGCAGGGTCCGGACGACTACGCCTGCCAGACCGACGGCATGATCGGCCTGGGCTGCGGTGCCCGCTCGTACACCTCCCGGCTGCACTACTCCTTCGACTACGCGGTCTCGATGCGGGAGATACGCGGCATCATCGACGACTACACCGCCACCGAGGACTTCTCCCGCGCGCTGCACGGCAGATGGGTCGACGAGGACGAGGCACGACGCCGTCATCTGCTGCAGTCCCTCCTCCAGGCCGAGGGCATGCCCCTCGCCGAGTACCGGCTCCGCTTCGGCTCGCAGCCGTACGACGACTTCCCCGCCGAGCTGGACACCCTCGCCGCGCGCGGCTGGCTCGACGACGACCGGACGCATCAACTGCGTCTGTCCGCCGAGGGGCTGGCCCACTCGGACGCCATCGGCCCGGAGTTCTTCTCGCCGGACGTGCGCGACGCCATGGCCGCCTACGAGACGAAGTGAGAGGCGCCCGGTGGATCTGACGCTGCTGTACCGCGGGCCGCTCGCCTCCTGCGACTACGACTGCCCCTACTGCCCGTTCGCGAAGCGCCGTGACAGCACCGCGCAACTGCGCGCCGACCGCGCGGCACTGGAGCGCTTCACCGCGTGGGCGCGCGAGCAGCGGGGAGACGAGCTGTCGGTGCTCTTCACCCCGTGGGGCGAGGGACTGGTCCGCTCCTGGTACCGGCGCGCTCTGGTCGAACTCTCCCACCAGCCGCACATACGCCGGGTCGCCATCCAGACCAACCTGAGCTGCCGCACCGACTGGCTCGCGGACGCGGACCGCGACACCGTCGCCCTGTGGTGCACCTACCATCCCGGGCAGACGCCCTACGAGCGGTTCCTGGCCAGGACGTACGAGCTGTCCGCGCTCGGAGTCCGTTTCAGCGTCGGCATCGTCGGCGTACCGGACCATCTGGAGCACGCACGCCGACTACGCGCGGAGCTGCCGGACCAGGTCTATCTGTGGGTGAACGCGGCCGAGGGGCACACCTACACCGACGTGCAGGCCGGTGAGTGGACCGCGCTGGACCCGCTCTTCCCGTTCAGCCGCCATCCGCACCGCTCGGCGGGCCTGCCGTGCCGCACCGGGGAGTCGGTGCTCTCGGTGGACGGCGAGGGCACGGTGCGCCGCTGCCATTTCGTCCGCGCGGAACTCGGGAACCTGTACGACGGCTCCTACCGTGGCGCGCTCGGCCCACGGGCCTGTCCCTCGGGGGTGTGCGACTGCCACATCGGATACGTGCACCTGGAGACACTGCCGTTGTACGACGTGTTCGCGGGCGGCGTCCTTGAACGCGTCCCGAGGGCCCTGCCCGACCGGCCGCTTCTGCCGCTGGTCCCGGTGGAACGAACTGGCGTCGAGGCGGCTGCCGTGGCAGGGTCGCCAGAATCGTGAACGTGTGAACGTGCAGTTGGTGAGAGGAAGTTCGTGGACACGCAGACCTGGGACGCCCTGGCCGCATCGATGAGGAACGCGTACATCGCGGGGCCGGGCGAAGGGGAGCTGCCCCGCCCGGTCATCATGCCGCTGGTCCGCGGTGAGCTGGTCGGCCTGATCTGGCTGCGTCCCGTCGAGACCGGCAAGGACGCGCTCACCGGCATCGCCCAGCTGTCGAACATCGCGGCGGCGGCCGGGGCCGACGAGGTCGTCCTCGCCTGGGAGACCCAGGACGTCGCCGCCACCTGCGAGTTGCCGGTCACCGGCCCGTCGCCGTGCCTGAACCTGGTGCACGCCACGAAGGACGGCCACACCCTGCACCGGTTCCCCTACGCCGAGCCGTCCCCCACCGACTCCCCCGACGGCCCGGCCGCAGCCGACCTGGCGTGGCTCCCCGTACCCGAACCCCAGCCGGGCGGCGAACTGATCCCCCCGGTCCGGGCCGCGGTCGACTACTCCTTCATCCCGCTCGACATCGACCACCCCTCGCCCTTCGGGGTCACCGTCGTCCTGATGGAGGAGGACGGCTACAGCGTGCGCCTGACCGAGGCGTTCGCCCTCTGACGACCGGTTGAGCAGCGCCTGGCGCTCCAGGCAGGCTTCGGCCCGCTCTCAGCTCCGCGTCAGCGGCCCTTGCGGACTCGGGCGGCCGCTCGGGCTTCGGCCGTCTTGCGGGCCTCGGCGGCTTTGCGGGACTCCTTGGCGGGGCGGCCCGGGCGGGTGCCCATGCCGCGGAAGGGCGCGTTCCCGGTGTGCGTCTTCGTCTCGGTCGGCGGGCGCTTCGCGCCGGTGATGGCGGTCAGCTTCTCCTCGCCGGAGCGCACCTGTGCGACCATCGGGCGAATCCCGGCGTCGGACATCATCCGGTTCACGTCGCGCCGCTGGTTGGGGGTCACCAGGGTGACCACCTTGCCGGACTCCCCCGCGCGAGCCGTACGCCCGCCACGGTGCAGATAGTCCTTGGCGTCGGCCGGCGGGTCGACGTTGACGACGAGGTCGAGGGCCTCGATGTGAATGCCCCGCGCGGCGACGTTGGTGGCCACCAGTACGGTGATCTCCCCGTCCTTGAACTGACCGAGCGTGTGCGTGCGCTGCGGCTGCGACTTCCCGCTGTGCAGGGCGCCGGCCCGTACCCCGCTGGCCCGCAGATGACGGGTGAACTGGTCCACGCCGGTCTTGGTGTCCAGGAACATCAGCACCCGGCCGTCCCGCGCGGCGATCTCGGTCGCGGTCGCGTACTTGTCGGCGGCGTGGATGTTCAGGACATGGTGTTCCATCGTGGCGACCGAGCTCGCCAGCCGGTCGACCGTGGCGAGCACCGGGTCGTGCAGGTGGTCGCGCACCAGCTGGTCGACGTTGCGGTCGAGCGTCGCCGAGAACAGCAGCCGCTGTCCGTCGGAGGGGAGCTGGTCCATGATCTCCGACACCTGGGGCAGAAACCCCAGGTCGCACATCTGGTCCGCCTCGTCGAGCACCGTGATCCGCACGTGGTTGAGGACGCAGTCCCGGCGCGACACCAGGTCGGTCAGCCGCCCCGGGGTCGCGATGACCACCTCGGCGCCGGCCCGCAGCTCGGCCTGCTGCCGGTTGATCGACAGGCCTCCGACCACTGTCGCCAGTCGTACGTTCAGGGTCCGCGCGTACGGCGTCAGCGCGTCGCCCACCTGCTGCGCGAGTTCCCGGGTGGGCACCAGCACCAGTGCGAGCGGGCGCTTGGACTCGGCGCGCCGGCCCGCCGTACGGACGAGCAGCGCGAGCCCGAAGGCGAGCGTCTTGCCGGAGCCGGTTCGTGCCCGGCCGAGGACGTCACGGCCGGCCAGCGCGTTCGGCAGGGTCGCCGCCTGGATCGGGAAGGGCTCCGTCACCCCGAGGCCTGCCATCGTCTCCGTGAGCTCCGGCGGCAGCCCGAGCGCGTCGAAGGACACGGCCGGCGGCAGGCCGGGGGTCACCGTCCGCGGGGTGGTGAGCTCACCCTGCGGCGCGTTGTGAGCCGACGGTTTGGCGTTCATGAGGAGCCTTCCTGGTCTGACGCCCGCAACGCGCCGGGGCCCGTACCCCTTGGCACGGGCCCCGGCGGTGTCGAAGCGTGACCCCATTTTATCAGCGGTGGCATCGTGATTCAGTGGTGCGGGTGCTGAATGCGTTCGCATTCCCCTGTTGGACCTCTGGGCGTCGGCGAGCAAGGGTGGTGGGGCACATCCCTACGTAGCGACATCCGGAAGAGGTCACGAGCAATGCAGACTCGACGCATCGGTGACGTGGAGGTCAGCGCGATCGGTCTGGGCGGCATGCCCATGTCGATCGAGGGACGGCCGGACGAGGCCCGTTCCCTCGCCACCATCCACGCCGCGCTCGACACGGGTGTGACCCTGATCGACACGGCGGACGCCTACCACCTGCGCGCCGACGACGTGGGTCACAACGAGACCCTCATCGCCAAGGCGCTCGCCTCCCACGAGCGCGGCCCTGACGTCCTGGTCGCCACCAAGGGCGGACATCTGCGTCCCGGTGACGGCAGCTGGACCCTGGACGGCTCCCCCGCGCACATCAAGGAGGCCTGCGAGGCCTCGCTTCGCCGCCTGGGCGTGGAGGCCATCGGGCTGTACCAGTTCCACCGCCCCGACCCGAAGGTCCCGTACGAGGAGTCGGTCGGCGCGGTCCGGGACCTGCTGGACGAGGGCAAGATCCGTATGGCCGGAATCTCCAACGCCGACCCGGACCAGATCCGGCGGGCCGACGAGATCCTCGGCGGACGTCTGGTCGCCGTGCAGAACCAGTTCTCCCCGGCCTTCCGCTCCAGCGAGCGGGAGCTGCGGCTGTGCGACGAGCTGGGCATCGCGTTCCTGCCCTGGAGCCCGCTCGGCGGTATCTCCCGGGCCGGCGACCTCGGTTCGGCGTACGCCCCCTTCGCCAGGATCGCCGCAACCCACGGCGTCAGTCCGCAGCGCGTGTGCCTGGCCTGGATGCTCGCCAAGTCACCGATGGTCGTGCCGATCCCCGGCTCCAGCCGCCCGGAGACGATCCGTGACTCCGCCGCCGCCGCTCGACTGACGCTCACCGCCGAGGAGTCGGCGGAGCTGGACGCCGTCTGAGCCTCTGGACGCCGGGCCCGCACGGTCCCGGCGCCCTCTCGCTCCGTCACGGACGGACAACTCGACGCGGTTTGACGCGAGTTTGAAGCTCCGGACGTGTGTTCATGGTCAACAACGCCTAGAGTCTCCCCCTGGCCTCCGTGTGAGCGCCCGGTACTCAGTTCACCGCGACATGGGGGGAATCGGCGTGAGACGTCGATGGGTGAAGGTTCTGCTGATCACCGCCGTGGTGCTCGCCGCACTGTTCACAGCGGCCGACCGCGCAGCTGTGCACTACGCGGACAAGGAGATCACACAGCTCGCCAAGGAGAAGTACGGCTACGCCAACACCACCGACGGCCATATGGATGTGTCGATCGAGGGCTTTCCCTTCCTGACCCAGGCCGCCGCCCAGAGCTTCGATCATGTGACGCTGACCGCCGAGCGTTTCACCATCGACACCACGAACAACGCCCAGGGCGGCTATCTGGACGTCGACCGTCTCCACCTGGACCTGCGTGGTGTGACGGTGACCTCGCTGACCGCGCGGAGCGCAGAGGCGAACCTCGCCACCGGCACCCTGACCCTCTCGTACAAGGAACTGTCCGGGGTGTTGAGCCGGCTCTCGGGCAACGGCGGCCCGTTGCGGGTGTCACGGGCGCCCGGATCCAACGGCCAGGCGGCACGCGTCAAGGTCTCGGGCACGGTCGACGGGACGGCGTTGAGTACCACGGGAACACTTCTGGCGCAGGGCACGGAACTCTCCCTGACGGTCCCTGGAGTCGAGAGTGCCGGAAACGTCTGGCGGGTCGGCCTTCCGCAGGGCGTCGGCTTCGAGGCGGCGCGCGCCACGGCGGACGGCGTCGAGATCAGCCTCGTCGGTCACCAGGTGACGCTCGGCTCGTCGCGCTTCGACGGCTGAGGCGCCCGTCAGCCGTCGGGGGTGCCGCCGCCGCACCGGTCAGGAGAGGCGGCCTGGATGCTGAGGTGCTGGACCCGGGTGCGGACCGGTCGAGCAGCACCCGTGACGCCTCCTCCCGCGGACAGCGGCGCTACGGGAGCAGGCCCGCCCGGCGGGCCGCGGTGACGGCTTCGAGCCGGGTGCCGGTGCCGAGCTTGCGCATCACCGAGCGCAGATAGCCCTTCACGGTCTCCAGGCCGATGTCGAGCCGGTCGGAGATGTCCAGGTTGGTGCAGCCCGCGGCGACGGCGACCAGGACGTCCAGTTCACGCGGCGACAGACTCGCCGCCGGTCCGGGAGAGGTCCGCTCGGCGCAGCAGCCCGACTCCAGCAGGGAACACACCTCGTGGAAGCGTTCCTTGAGGTGTCCCTCGCCGATCGTCTCGGTCAGGTCCAGCAACTCGGTGTGGACCGCGTGCACCTGCCGCAGGGGCGCCGCGTCACGGGGCGAGGGAGTGCTCCGCACGGCCCGGGCCTCCGAGAGGAGCCGGTGCGCGTGCTCGTGGGACGCGAGGAACTGCTCCAGGTCGCGAGCCGCCGCCGTCACCGCCGTCAGTACGCGGTCACTGAGCCGTACCGCCTCGCGTGACCCCACGAAGAGCGCGGCTCGTACCCTCGTACCCACGATCACGGGCGCCGCCACCATCGCCCGAACCTCCTCCTCCGCGATGAAGGAGTCGTACTCGTGGCTGATCTGCCGCGCCGCCCGGTAGTCGCTCACCGCTGCGAGCCGACGTGTCGTCAGCACCTTGCCGATCAGTCCGGCGCCCGCGGTCACGGGAAACCCTCGGCGTCCCTGCGACTTCGCCCCGCTGGTCTCACCGATCCGCAGCAGCTGCGGGCCGACCACCCAGGCCACACCCGCGACAGCCATGCCGCTGTCCTTGCGCAGCGCCAGCACCGCGGCACGGGCGGCGGCGGCCTCAGCACTGTCCTCCGCCGGCAACACGAGCGGGTCGACTCCTTGTCCGAGTACTGCGTCAACGATCCTGCCGGGACGGCGGTTCCCTGCCCCTCCTGGTGCGCCGAGGGGCTACTCCACCGTCGCCAGGAGAACAGTTCTGCAAGTACCCTTCGGCGTCAAGTACCTTTCGAGAACAGGTAGTTGACCGTTCTTCACCTTTCGCCGGAGTGGTGCGCCCGCCTTCGGGATCCGGCGCGACCGCGGACGACTTTCGGTGCCCCCTCATCCGGGGGTAGCTGGGCGGCGCGGTTTAGCTCAATCTTGGTGCCAGTCGAGCCGCTTCGCGGTCCGGAGAACGGGATGTACAACCGTATGACCCGTCGCCCGGGCCGCGCGCACCACCCCCAGCGCGAGGCCCGCCGGACCCGAGGCCGTCGTGTCCACCCGACAGCTGCGAGCCCGCACCCCCCAGAGAGGAACCCCTCCCCCATGGATTTCTCCCGCTCACCGCTTCTTGCCGGCCTCAGAGAAAGCGCTGTCGTCGAGCCGTGCCACGCGCCGGCCGACACCGGCGGCGACCACAGGTTCGGGATGCCTCCGCCCGCGGTCCCGCGAGCCTTCGCCGACTGACCCGGCGCCACGGACACGGGCCCCCATCCGTCTGGTGGTACATGTGACACACACCGATCCGAGCGGCTCACCCGAGACCAACGCCGATCGCCGGGACGTACGGGACCGGCTGGAACCGCGTCGCCTCGTCCACACCTACGCGTCCACCCCGGACCGGCGGAACCCGAAGGTGTTCGCTTCGCTGTTCGACGACGACGGCGAGCTGATCCTGAATTCCCCGGCCGCGGACAGCGCCTCGGGGGAGACCGACCGTCTCGCGCACGAGACGTACGCGATGCCGCGGACGCCAGAACGCGCTTGCGCGCCATCCACCACCGCGGCTCCTACCGGCGTACGACAGGAACCTGCCCACCGGCCACTGACCCCGGCCGCTCCCGCCCCCCAGGGAACGCAACACCGGAGCACTCTGTGCTCCCGCGCAGACCGAGGAAACGTATGACAGTGAAACCACCCCCCGTTTCGGACGACGACCGCCAACTCAAGCGCGCCATCGACGCGTTACGCCACACCACCGGCGTGGATCTCACTTTCGGTGGTGTCGTGACCAGAGGACGGCACGCGCAGCTCACCGAGTTCGCCGGCAACTCGACCAGAGCCCTCACGGGGCTGACTCTCGGGTTCGGCATGGGACTCGGCGGCAAGGCGGTGGCCCTGCACCGCCCCATCGCGGTCAACGACTACGCGAACTCCAAACGGATCAGCCATCACTACGACCTCATGGTCGCCGCGGAGGGCATCCAGGCCGTCGTGGCGGCCCCCGTGGTGGTGAACCGCACGGTACGGGCGGTGATGTACGGCGCGGTCCGCCAGTCCGTCGGGCTGGGCGACCGGACGGTCGACGCCGTCATGGACACCGCCCGCGCCCTGGAACAGAACCTGGCGGTGCGCGACGAGGTGGTGCGGCGCCTCGGCCTTCTCGACGAGCCCGTGGGTGCCGGCGAGCGCCCGCCCGAGCCGGCGTCCCCCCGCTGGGAGGCGATTCGCGAGGCATACGCCGAGCTTCGGGTGCTCGCCCAGCACGTCACGGACAGCGACCTGCGCGAGCGGGTCGCCGCGTTGAGCGACAAACTGGCCGACGCCGGAGCGCCCGCCTCCCGGCGTCCGTCCGCCCCAGCCCTCTCCGCACGAGAACTCGACGTCCTGTCGTGCGTCGCGCTGGGGCGGACCAATACCGACGTGGCGGATGAACTCGGCCTTCGGGCCGAGACGGTGAAAAGCTATCTGCGCAGCGCCATGCGCAGGCTGGGATGCCATTCACGTCTGGAAGCGGTCATGACCGCCCGCCAATTGGGTCTGCTGCCCTGAGAGCGGAAAGGCCTCCGGGAGACAAAAGGCCACGGCAGGAAAGCGAAACACCCGCGGGCGGTCTGGCGAATTCGGGAAAGGTACGCGCCGGGCCGCACTGGTCAGTTCCGTGCGAGGACACGGTTCAGGAAGTGAGGGCTTCTTTGCGGAGCCGTTCGAGGACGGCCAGCCGGTCCTCCTGCTCGATACGCCCGGTGGTGGAGCGGTCGGGATAGCAGCGCATGAACATGTTCGTGAAATGCGTGCCGTAGTGGATGAACTCGTCCCCCTCGGGCGCGTCCAAAGGACGGGCCACTGCCTGGAAGGACGGCTCGTGGAAGTACGCCATCGTAAAACGCTCACGGTCGGCCAGGCGCACCTTGTGCGGGGTGGAGAGGAGGGTTCCGCCGGTGATGAACTGCATGATGTCGCCGGGGAACACGGTGAAGACCGAGGGCGCCGGAGCCACGAAGGTCCAGGGGTCCTCGTTCTCGAAGCGCCCGGCCATGGACTCGTCCGGCAGCCAGTTGCGCCCCCGGGACTCGCCGGGGACGGGCGGCCGTATGTAGAGACCGCCGACCTCGTCCTGGGCGGCGATGACGAGCAGACCGTAGTCGGTGTGGGAGCCGATACCTCGCTCGGAGGTGGCGTCCGCCGGCGGGAAGCGCAGCACCCTCATGTGGTGCCAGCCGTCGTCGGTGAGCCGTGTGAAGTGCTCCATGTCGTCCAGGCCGAGACCCAGCGCGGTCAGTTGGAGCAGTCGGTGGCCGATGTCTCCGACGACGCCCATGTAGTCCTTCATGGCGGCGGCGTACTGGTCGGACGGCCAGGGCGCGGGGCCGTGGCACGGCCACCTGTCGAGGACACGGGGGTCGTCCTCGGGGATGTCGGGGCAGACGGTGAAGATCTCCGAGCCGTCCTTCTCCCCGGCCGTCTCCTCCTCGCCGGACGCGACATATCCGCTGTAGGTGAGGTCGGAGACGTACTGGGTCTTCTCCTTGAGCGGCCGGCTGACGAAGGCCCTGGATGCGTCGAGGGCCCGTCCGGTGGCAGCATCCTGTTCGGGAGTGGCCTGGATCTGGAAGATACCGTCGACCTGCCAGGCGGCGATGAGTGCCCGACCGAGTAACCGGTCGGCGTCACTGCCCTCGACGGTCGGAGGCAGTGGGAAAGTCTGCAGTTCGGTCATGTCCCCACCATGAACCGGACGCAAGCGATCCACCACCCCCTTCTGAGGGGGCCGGGCCGACAACAGACGTACCGGCAACACACGTACCGACAAAGGGACTTACGAATGATCGTCTTCGGCACCAAGGGATATCTGTACCAGCTCGCGATACTCACGCTGGTGTGCGGCCATTGCGGGAATCCGTCGGCGCACGCGCTGCGGAAGCGCGTCACCAAGTTCACCTTGTTCTTTGTGCCCCTTTTCCCTTTCTCGACCAAGTACCTGACGCAGTGCACCTTCTGCGGTGCGGAGCAGAAGGTGACCAGGGAGCAGGCGGAGCAGTTGCGGGGCGTCGGCGGCGGCGCCGGTGACCGGACGAACACGCCGCCGCAGCAGCAGTCCTACCGCCCCTGAACCCGGGCGCCCACGGTCGTCGCGGGCGGCCCCGTTCGCCCATAAGTCCACTTTATGAGCTCATAACCCCGACCCCCGTACCAGCTTAGGCTTGCCTTAGCTTAGGCTTCCTTCGAAGATCTCTTGTCATCGCTCGAAGGGAACCTGATCATGCCTCGCCCACTGCGGGTGGCCATTGTCGGAGCCGGCCCCGCCGGGATCTACGCCGCCGACGCGTTGCTGAAGTCCGCAGTGGCCGCGGAGCCCGGTGTGTCCATCGACCTCTTCGAGCGGATGCCGGCCCCGTTCGGGCTGATCCGGTACGGCGTCGCCCCCGACCACCCGCGCATCAAGGGCATCATCACGGCCCTGCACCAGGTGCTCGACAAGCCCCAGATCCGCCTCTTCGGCAACGTCGACTACCCGGGCGACATCAACCTGGACGATCTGCGCGCCTTCTACGACGCGGTGATCTTCTCCACGGGTGCCACGGCCGACCGGGCCCTCGACATACCCGGCATCGAGCTGGACGGCTCGTACGGCGCCGCGGACTTCGTCTCCTGGTACGACGGACACCCGGACGTGCCGCGTACGTGGCCCCTCGACGCGGAGAAGGTCGCCGTCCTCGGAGTCGGCAACGTCGCACTCGACGTGGCACGCGTCCTGGCCAAGACGGCGGACGAGCTGCTGCCGACGGAGATCCCGCCGAACGTCCACGAGGGGCTCAAGGCCAACAAGGCGCTGGAGGTCCACGTCTTCGGCCGCCGCGGCCCGGCGCAGGCCAAGTTCAGCCCGATGGAGCTGCGCGAGCTGGACCACTCCCCCAACATCGAGGTCATCGTCGACCCCGAGGACATCGACTACGACGAAGGCTCGATCGCGACCCGGCGCGGCAACAAGCAGGCCGACATGGTCGCCAAGACGCTGGAGAACTGGGCCATCCGCGATGTCGGCGACCGGCCGCACAAGCTGTTCCTGCACTTCTTCGAGTCACCGACCGAGATCCTCGGCGAGGACGGCAAGGTCGTCGGCCTGCGGACGGAGCGGACCGCTCTCGACGGCACCGGCAACGTCAAGGGCACCGGCGAGTTCAAGGACTGGGACCTCGGAGCGGTCTACCGCGCGGTGGGCTACCTCTCCGACAAGCTGCCCAAGCTGCCCTGGGACGTCGAGTCGGGCACCGTTCCCGACGAGGGCGGCCGAGTGGTCCAGGAGACCGGCGAGCACCTCCCGTCGATGTACGTCACCGGCTGGATCCGGCGCGGCCCCGTGGGGCTGATCGGGCACACGAAGGGCGACGCCAACGAGACCGTCGCCAATCTGCTGGACGACTACACCAACGGCCGCCTTCCCGAGCCCGCTTCGCCCGCCCCGGAGGCGGTGGACGCGTTCCTCGGCGAGCGGGACGTCCGCTTCACCACCTGGGAGGGCTGGCACCGGCTGGACGCCGCGGAGAAGGCTCTGGGCGAGCCCCAGGGCCGCGAGCGCGTGAAGATCGTCGAGCGCGAGGACATGCTCCGGGCCAGCGAGGCGTAAGCAGCACCGAAGGAGCGACAGGGCTCGGCTCGCGGGACACCGCGAGCCGAGCCCTGTCGTCGTCCCTCACCAGCTCTTGTCCGGGCGGCCGGTCGGCGCGGAGTCGAGTTCCTGCCCACCGTCCAGCTCCCGTGCCTGTGAGCGCAGACTGCGCAGGGCCAGCAGGAGTACGCCGATGTCGTCCAGATAGACGGGGTCGGGCACGAGGTCGGTCGGCAGCACCAGATAGGCGATCGCGCCCCAGAAGACCCAGCGCGAGCCCGTCGGCAGACCCGCGCGACGCAGATCCCGTCGGGTTCGGACCAGCCGTACCAACACGATGCCCGCGACGGCCAGCGCGGCCACCGCCAGGACCGCGACGATCAGGATCAGTGTCGTGGTGGAATCCATCGCCCCTCCGCCGTTCCAGGCCTGCCTTCGCCGCGACCTTCCTACCCTTCGCTTTCCCCTTCACGATGTCTCCACACCGCGCTTCCCCACCTCTCGGTGCAGCACACCCGTACGGCACATTTGAGCCAGTACTCAATAGTAATTCACAGCCGGTTGATTGTTCCGGAGCGCCGCTGCCATAATCCGCTTCCTGACCCGTCGTCACCCCTGACGGGCCCCCTGGGCAGCCACGAAACTCCCCCCGATGCTCCGCACCGGAATTCCTCGGCGATACGTCCGGATTCACGACTCCCCCATCAGATCCGCACAAGAACGCAGCTCCGGCATCCTCTCCACCACGGTGAGCTGGATGATCGACGGCTCGCAAGAGCTGGTTGCGCGACATAATGCAGCGAAGAAGGTGCGTTTATGTCCAATTATTTCATGCGGCCGGACGAGCCGCCCACATACAGGCCGACGTACACCGAATCCGTTTCGGGACAGGCGATACACGGCCATCCTGAATTTCAGTCATTGCGGAACGGGTACCGCCGCTTCGCAGCCGTGTCGACAGCACTCGCCGTCGGCGGGTTCCTGTTGTACATCCTGTTGTCGAACTTCGCACCCGGCATCATGAACCAGCCGATCGCCGGTCATCTCACCCTCGGCCTGACGCTCGGCCTCGGGCAGTTCGTGGTGATGGGGGTGACCGTCTGGCGGTACGTACGGCGGATGCGCACCCACTTCGATCCCGTCGCCCGGGGGCTGCGCGCCCAGTCGGAGCAGCGTCGGCCCGGTCAGCTCCCTCCGGCCGGGCAGACCGGTTCCCGTCCGCAGAGCACGAGGGAGTACCGCACATGGTGACCGTCGGGGCCGGCGTCGTCGACCCCTTCAGCCGGCAGCTGACCTTCGTGCTGTTCCTGTCGGTCGTCGTGGTCACGCTGTTCGCCGCGCTGCTGATCGCCCCGCAGCGCGACGAGGTCGGCGAGTTCTATCTCGGCAACCGGGAGATGTCGCCGCTGCGCAACGGGCTGGCGATGTGCGGGGACTATCTCTCGGCCGCGACCCTGCTGGGAAGTACCGGGCTGGTCGCCCTCACCGGCTACGACGGGCTGTTGTACCTGTGCGGCACCACGGTCGCCTGGATGATGGTGCTCCTGGTGATCGCCGAACCGCTGCGCAACTCCGGCAAGTTCACTCTCGGGGACACCGTGGCGCTGCGGCTGCCCCAGGGCGGACGGGGGGTCAGGATCGCGCTCGCCCTCTGCACCCTGACGATCTGCTGTCTCTACCTGGTGGCTCAGCTCGTGGGCAGCGTCGCCTTGTTGACCCAGTTCACCGGTGTGCCCAGCACCACCACCCGTACGTTGTGCGTCGTCGTCATCGGCACCATCGTCATCGTGTACGCCTCGCTCGGCGGTATGCCCGGCGCGACGTTCATCCAGATCGTCAAGGCCGTGATGCTGGTGTCCGGCGTCGCCGTCACGGCCGTCATGGTCCTGCACCGCTTCGACTGGAACTTCAACGCGCTGCTGGAGGCCGCCACCGAGAACAGCGGTATCGGCCAGCGGTTCTTGGAACCCGGTCTGCGTTACGGCGCGAGCACCACCAGCAAACTCGACTTCCTCAGCCTCCAGTTGGCCATCGTGCTCGGCCTCGCCGCACTCCCCCACGTGATGATGCGGCTCCTCGCCCCGCGCTCCACCAACGTCCTGCGCTCCTCGGTCGTATGGGCCGCGGGTCTGGTCGGCTTCGTCTGTCTGGCCGCGGGCATTCTCGGTCTCGGCGCCACCGCTCTCGTGGGCCGCGAGTCCATCATCGACACCGACCCGAAGGGCGACGCGGCCGTTCTGCTGCTCGCTCAGTCCATCGGCGGCGGGATACTCACCGCGCTCCTGTCCTGCCTCGCCTTCGTCACGCTGCTCGCGGTCGCGGCCGGTCTCACCCTCGCGGCGGCCTCCTCCCTCGCCCACGACCTGTACGGCGAGGTCATCCGCAAGGGGCGCGCCACCCAGGCGGAGGAACTGGGCGCGGCCCGGCTGGCGGCGGTCCTCATCGGCATCCTGGGGATGGGCCTGGCCCTGCTGTCATGGGAGACCAACGTCTCCACGCTCGCCTTCCTCGCCTTCGCCATCGCCGCTTCCGCCCTGCTGCCCACGCTCCTCTACAGCCTGTTCTGGCGGCGCTTCAACTCCCGGGGCGCGCTGCTCAGCCTGTGCGGAGGGCTGGCTTGCTCGGTGCTTCTGGTCGTGTTCTCGCCGGTGGTCTCGTCGACCGCGTCCTCCATCTATCCGTCGGCCGACTTCGCCTGGTTCCCGCTGCAGAACCCCGGCATCGTCTCCATCCCGGCGGGCTTCCTCCTCGGCTGGCTCGGCACCGTTCTGTCCGCCCGTCAGGACACTTCCTCGTACGAGGAGTTCGAGGTCCGCGCGCTCGTGGGGGCCGGAGCCGACACCGACTAGCAGGTACGGCGGCCAGGGCGCCCGCGTCAGCGGCGTGACAGCGGGCGTCCGCGCGCCCAGCCCAGCAGGACCAGGGAGCAGAGCGCGGCGAGAGCGCACCAGGTCGACACGAACTCCAGTCGCCACAGCGCCCAGCACCCCAGCGCGCCCGTCCCGGCCAGCAGCCCGAACACCACCAGCCGACGGTCGCCGGAGAGAAGGAGGGCGCCGACCGTGGCGATCAGATAGCCCGCGAGGAGCGGTCCGGAGTGGGACAGGCGGATGCCGTACCCGATCGTGTGGCCGCGAATGTCCGCCGTCACCCGGTGGTTCGAGAGGTTGTACGCGAGTGCCGCGCCGGTCACGACGCCCACGGCCAGCGGCAGCAGGAGTCGGTGCCGCAGTCGCCCGGGTGCCGCGCACAGGACGGCCACCGGCACCCACAGGGCGAGGAGCGGAAGGGCGATGACCGCCCATGCCACGGTCGCCGGGCCGGTTCCGCCGTCCGCCCGCCAGACCTGGGACTCGACGATCTGGTGGGCCCCCAGGAGCAGGGGCAGCGCGGCCAGCGGCACATCACGGCCCCTGCCCGCCCGGGCCACCGCTGCCACGCACGCCACGCCCACGGCGGCGATGCCCACGCCCGCCGCCAGATCAGCCGTCGCACTCCAGCACATCACGCCGCCACGGGGTCCGTCGTCGCCTGCCTAGGCTTCACAGCGCACCACGGCCGGGCCCGGACCGCATGCCGAGCGTCGACGACACCCGATGACACCCTGGGCAGGTCAGGCGGGCCGGTGGGCCACCACGGCGAACATCGTCACCGACATGTGCAGTGCGCCCCGCTCCGCGGCCTCGGTCAGCTCCGCGTACAGGCGGTCGCGCTGCTCCTCGGTCATCAGTCCACGCCGTACGGTCGACTCGCCCATCATCCGGACCAGGGGCCAGGGCACCGTCTCGTTGTCCTGGAGCAGCGCCTGCGAGCCCCGGTCGTCGACGACCAGCCCCGCGGCGGACAGCTGGTCCGCGAGCCGGCGTCCGGAGTACGGGTTGGCCGCCGCGGCCAGGGTTCCCGCCGTCATCGCGGCCACCGCGTCCGGGTCACCGGGGTGCAGGAGGGCGGTGGCCCAGTCCGAGTCGATGAGCGCCACGCGTCCGCCGGGGCGCAGGACCCGCGCGATCTCACCGACGGCCTTGTCCGGTTCGGACAGGTGCTGCAGGACCCGTTCGCACCACACCACGTCCACGGTGGCGTCGGGCAACGGAAGGGCGAGCGCGTCGCCGTCCACGAAGCGGGCCGTGCTGCCGGCCGCCGCGGCCCGCTGTTCGGCGACCTGGCGCAGCGCCGGGTTCGCCTCGATGCCCACGGCGTCGCCGGAGGGGGCGACAGCCGCGGCCAGGGCCAGGGTGTGCGATCCCGTACCACTCCCCACGTCGATCACGTGTTCGCCGGGGCGCGGGTTCAGCGCGCCCTGTGTCCAGGCACGCAGCCGCCGTACGCCGTCGGCCTCGTCCTGCGCGTCAAGGGCGGCCACGAGCCGTCCGACGTCCGCCGTGGAGAAGTTACGTGCGTGGAACTCCGAGCTGGGCCGCGTGTCAGGTGGTTCCCCCATACGGCCCACTCTATGAGCCGGGTCACGCACCGACCACCAGAACGCGTCACTTCCTGCCGGAGCCGCCGCTACCGAAGGAGCCGCTGTTGCCGGGCGACCAACGCGGGCGGGTCTGGTCCTCGCCGCGTTTCGTGCCGGCGGAGTGGAGGTTGTGCGGATTCAGCCGCTCACTCTCCTCCACGGTGTGCGGCACCTCGTCGGGCTCGCGCATCTCGCGCTCCTCGTGCACCGGCCCGGTCTCCGGCAGCCTGGGCTGCTCGTCCGGCCTGGGCGGGGGCGACTCCGCCTCCTTGGCCTTGACTCCCAACATGACGGCCCAGATCAGCAGGGCCACCACGATCAGGCCACCGGCGAAGGCGGCGATCACATTGAGTACGTTGCTCGATGCGGCGAGTACCTGTCCCGCGTCTGCTGCTTCTGCCAGTCTCATGGCCCCCGGGTGCCCCGGAAGCTGTCGGCTATTCGTACCGCTCACCTGCGACGTCGACGACCGGGCGGCGGGGGGACGGGACCTGGCGTCGGAGAATACGCGGGCACGGGGATACGGCCGCACCCCCGTGCCGGCCGCGTCCCCCGCACCCGCGGGTCCTCGGGGCCGGTTTCCGGCCAGGCACCGCGGCGCGGACACCGGCGCTCCCGCGCTCCTCCGAGGGAGGCGCGCATACCGGAGCACTGGCATCCCGGTGAACCTACGTGCGGGCGGGCACGGCGTGTATCGCGCCCATGCCCTCCCTACCGGGCCGAGGACTCACTCGTGCACGGTCCCGCCCGGATGGTCACGTTTCGTCCGGTCGGCGGTGGGTGCGTCGAGATCACCGAGTGCCAGATGGGCGAGGACGACCTCGTACAGGTCGCTGCCACCGGCGAGGAGCTGGCGTTCGAGGACGGGTTCCGCGCTGCGTACATGGTCGCGCACGGTCTGCGCGTGGATGCCGAGCACCTGTGCGGTGCGCTCCGCGTTGCCGCCGACGGCGATCCAGGTGCGGACCGTCCGCCGCAGATCCCGCGTGTCCGTGGCGAGGCGGCCGAGGAGGCCGTTGGCCCAGGCCAGCAGCGGATCCGTGCGCAGCAGTTCGGTCAGTCCGGTCGGCGGGGCCGCGGCCGCGCGCGGCTCGTCCTGGACCGCCGCCTGGGTGTTCAGGGCCAGTTGGACGGCGGCCCGGGTGGTGAGGTCCGAGAAGTCGGCGTCGAGCAGCCCCTCCACGCGTTCCATCCGGGCACGCACGGTGTTGCGGCTGACGCCGAGGATGATCGCCGTCTTGACGGCGGTGAACGAGAACCCGAGGCGGGTGGTGGCGAGGAGTTCGGCGCGGGTGTGGTGGGGCAGGTCGTCGAGCGGGCTGAGCAGCCGGTCCGCCCAGCCGCGCAGCGCCAGCGGGTTCATCAGCCGCTCGGGGTGGGTGCGTTCGGCGTACACGGCGGCCCGGTCCGGGTGGAAGCGGGCCACGGCGAGGGCGCTGACGGCCTGTCCGTACGCCGTGGCGGTCTGGGCCAGGCCGTGCCGGACGCTGCCGCCGATGAAGGTGTCCGGGTGTTCGCCGACGATCGAGCGCAGTTCCGGACCCGCCAGGTCCTGGCCGCGGTCGATGGGCGCGACGACGATCAGATGCTCGTCCACGGCCGGACAGCGCACGATCAACGCGTGTCCCTCGGCTGCCTCCTGGCAGTCCTCGGCGAGGTCGTCGCGGTGTGCGGCGTGGCCTTCCAGTACGTAGACGCAGGCGGTGTCGGTGTCGAACAGGCCGGGCCAGAGACCGGCGGCGACCCGACGGGCCGCGATGGTGTCGCCCACCATCAGCAGCTGCAGGATGGCGAGCCTGAGGTCGGCGGTCGCCCGGTCCAGCCGACGTTCGGCGCTCGTCGTCCCGCGTTCCCGCAGGAGCAGTTCGAGCACCCAGACCGTGCGGGCGACGATGTCCCTGGCACGCTGGTCGAAGGGCGCGGTACGGGCGACCGCGAGCACGCCCTTGGTGACGGGGTGTCCGAGTCCGGCCAGCCTGACGTGGCGTCCGTGTGTGTGCACCGCCGCGGAAGCGATTCTTCCGGTGGAGACGTCCCTCACCAGGTCGTCGTCCGCGGACAGCCGGGGGCCGGCGAGGAGAGCACCGGTCACGTCCTGGAGGGACACCTCCGCCTCGATGGTTCCGGCGAGCCAGTCGGTCACCCTGCCGAGGTCTCGGCCCCCCGGTCGCAGGTGGCCGAGGAGCTCGTCGGCCCAGCCGCCGGAGGCTTCGTCGCGTATGCCTCCGGTCCTGCTGCCTGGCACGACGACTCTCCCCCGGTCGATCAGGTTCTCACGGCATCACCGTCCGGAACCTACCTCACCGAGGGCATAGGCTCGACGGATGGCAAGGTACTTCGACGTCCATCCCGACAACCCGCAGCCCCGCACGATCAGTCAGGTCGCGGACAGCATCCGCTCCGGCGCGCTGATCGCGTATCCGACGGACTCCTGCTTCGCACTGGGGTGCCAGCTCGGCAGCCGTGACGGCATCGACCGCATCCGGTCGATCCGGCAGCTCGACGACCGTCACCACTTCACTCTCGTGTGCCAGAACTTCGCGCAGCTCGGCCAGTTCGTGCAGGTCGACAACGACGTGTTCCGGGCCGTGAAGGCGTCCACTCCGGGCAGTTACACGTTCATTCTCCCGGCGACCCGTGAGGTGCCGCGCAAGCTGCTGCACCCGAAGAAGAAGACCGTGGGTGTGCGCATCCCCGATCACGCCGTCGTGCAGGCGCTGCTGGCCGAGCTGGGCGAGCCGTTGCTGTCCAGCACGTTGCTGCTGCCCGACGAGAAGGAGCCGCTGACGCAGGGCTGGGAGATCAAGGAGCGGCTCGACCATGTCGTGGACGCTGTCGTCGACTCCGGGGACTGCGGTACGGAGCCGACGACGGTCATCGACTTCTCCAGCGGGGAGGCCGAGATCGTGCGGCGGGGCGCGGGAGACACGTCACGGTTCGAGTGACGGCTCCCCGTCACCGCCGTCGTACGCCCGTGTGTCCGGGGCGAGTGCCTCCCGCGCGCGGGAGGCCGCCGCGATCGCCACGACGTCACTGCCGAGTCCGGCCCGTACGAGGCTGACGGGGCGTCCGCTGACGGTCGGCTCGGCGGCGGGTGCCGTACGGACGGCCGGTCCGAGCAGATGCCATGCGCGGCCGACACCCGCCGCCGACGACGTAGACCGTGACGTCCCGTAGGCCGACGTGACCAGGATCGCGCGGGCGAGGGCACCCTCGCCTCCTCGTGGACGGCGGCCGCGTCGCGGTCGCCCGCGTCCGGTGCGTTCGCCGTACCGTCGGCCGACGGCGCGCCCCGAGGCGAGCGCCTCCAGGTGTCCCCGGCCGCCAGGTGCAGGTCAGGTCGCCGAAGCCGGGTATGCGGCCGATCTCGCCGGCGGCGCCGTGCGGACCGCCGTACAGCGCCCCGTCCAGCCACAGCGCGCCGCCGACGCCGGTGCCCTGCGTCATGGCGAGCACATGGGGTGGGCCCGCCAGTGCGCCCCGCACCGCCTCGCCCCGCGGGAACGCGTTGGAGCCGTACCACCACGAGCACGACTTCACCGGCCTGGACCTCGATCCGGGTGGCGCCGACCTCCTCCTCGTCAAGATCGGAGGACCTGCTGCGGCTGGGGCACCGCCCGGTCCGGCGCCCCCTGGAGGGGGCGAGCAGGGGGGCCGGAACCGGTGCGGGGTGCGCGCGGGGCGTGGGCTGTGCATGGTGGTAGGAGGTCCGGTCGAGCAAGGAGACGTCATGTCGATCCAGCAATCCGATTCGCCCTCTCCCTCCGACGACGCCACGACCCCCGACGCCCTGCTGCACACCGGTGCGGAGCATGGGATGGCGTCGGCGGAGGATCTGGTGCTGGCCACGGGCCGCGACCTCACTCCGCGCAACCTCGCTTGGGCGGAGCGGAAGCTGGCGAAGGAGGGTCGCGCGGCTCTGGACAAGTTGTTGCCGTGACGGTCGGTCGGTCGGTCGGGATCAGAGCGTGCCATGCCGCACAGTCAGTGGCTCGAATGTGATCCTCGTCCGGGTGCCGTCCTCGGCCCAGTGGATCGCCACCGTCGTGTCGGTCACCTCCACGCCTGAGACGACCCGCTCCGGCACCAGTGGTTCCGGGTCGGCTGTGAGGACCGCCAGGGCCACGTGGAGTGAGGTGCCGGAGGTCTCGCCGGTCAGGCGGGGGACCACGGCCCAGCGGGTGTAGGCGGTGCCCTGCGGGGCGCGGGTCTCCTCGGGGTTCGGGTTCCAGCCGTACAGGGCGTGCAGGGTCGACGTCACCTCCTCCTCGGGGCCCGTCGCCCACCCCGTGTGGGTGACCCGTGCCCCGGCGGGGGCGCCGGTCACGCGGTGGACGCGCAGTTCGTGTCGGCCTCGTACGACCGTGACGCTCTCCACCCGCAGGCCCGGCAGCATGGGCGGCCCTGCGGTGAAGACGGGGCGGTGCCAGGACGCGGCCCAGCCCCAGCCGTCGCCGTGGCCCGCGCCCAGCGGGTGGATACGGCGCCGGACACTGCCCCGGCCGCCGAACTCCACGGAGAGGTGGTTGTCGGCGATGTTGGCGAGGGCCGTCGGACCGGAGTGCGTCGAGTAGGCCTGGCGGCCGTAGTGCGGATCGTCCTCG
Organism: Streptomyces sp. B21-083; assembly: GCF_036898825.1. Taxonomy (GTDB): domain Bacteria; phylum Actinomycetota; class Actinomycetes; order Streptomycetales; family Streptomycetaceae; genus Streptomyces. The sequence continues at coordinate 557,283 of NZ_JARUND010000001.1, forward strand.
GCCGCCGTCTCGCCCTCGTACGGGCGGACATGGTCACTGCCGTGGTTGTGCAGCCGTACGATCCCGTCCGCGCGGGTCGACTGCACCAGCAGCCCCGGTGCGGGCAGCGCGTGCACCCGGTCGCCCTCCTCCACGGGCGCCGGTTCCTCGCGGGCCGTCCAGAGCGGCGCGTCGGCGGGGGCGAGGAGCGACACGAAGGCCTTCGAGGCCCAGTACGGGGATGCCGGGCCCGAGTACGTCTGCAGGGTGGCCTGGTGCGGGCCGTGCCAGCCGAGGGTCAGCAGGCCGTCGTCGGTCAGGGCGCCCCGGTCCAGGAAGTGGCGGAGGCTGCCGCTGATCAGCCGGCGGCTCGTGCCCGGGGTGAGCGGGGTGTGGCCGGTGAGGGCGCCCAGGCCGACGGCGGCGGAGGCGGCGAAGCGGTACGACAGGGAGCGGCCGAAGTGGATCGGGGCACCGTCCCCGCCGAACATCAGGCCGAAGCCGTCGAGGTGCTCGCGCAGGCGGGGGCCGTACAGGGCGGACATTTCCCGGTCGTCGCCGAGGTGGGCGTCGAGGACCGGGTACAGGTGCAGGGCCCAGCCGTTGTAGTGGTCGAAGGCCCGGCCGTCGCCGTCCGCGTACCAGCCGTCGCCCCGGTACCAGGTCTCCATCAGCTCCAGGGCCCGCGCACGTGCCCCGGCCGTCTCGGCGTCGCCGCGTCCGACGGACTCCAGGAAACCGGCGACCGTGTAGGGGAAGAGGTACCAGTTGTTCGGGGCGGGCGAATGCCGCAGCGAACCGCGCAGCCATTCCTCCGCCCGGTCCTGTACGGCGGAGTCGAGCCGTTTCCACAGCCAGGGCGCCGTCAGCCTGAGGCCGAGGGCCACGGACGCCGACTCGACCATCGGCTGGCCCTGCACGTCGTGGTCGAGGATGAGCGGCCAGGACTCGGTGTCGTCGCGTCCGGGGGTGCGGGTGCCCGCCGTGAGGCCCTGGGCGTACCGGTCGAGCCAGCCGTGCGGGTCGTCGCCGTTCGCACCCGCGACGCGGAAGGCGGCGGCGAGGAAGGTGCGGGCGTAGCCTTCGAGCCCGTCGGAGCGCACACCCGAGCGTGACGGGACGCCGGGCAGGTCGAGCAGGGCGCCGCCGGGGGTGCTCCAGCGCCACGCGGCGGCCAGCAATCCGTCCGCCGTGGCCTCCCAGTGGGCCCGCGTGTACCCGGTGTATGGGCTCGACTCGCGGTCCTCGGGCGGGAATTCGAAGGGGATGCCGCTGCTGCTGATACGGGTCGTGCTGCTCATGCGAGGAAGGCCAGCCTTTCGCGTCGTACGGGATGGCGGAAACCCGCGCCGGATGCCCAGTGTTCCGTCTCGGCGACGGCGACATCGGCCAGGCGGCGCCACTCGTTGCCCTGGGATCCGGCGAGGTGGGGGGTGAGAAGCGCGTCGGGGCAGTCCCACAACGGGTGTTCGGGCGGCAGGACTTCGGGGTCGGTGACGTCGAGAACGGCGCGGATGCGGCGCTCCCGGACGGCGTCGGTGAGAGCGTCCTGGTCGACGACGCCTCCCCTGGCGGTGTTGATGAACACGGCGCCGGGACGCATGGCGTCGAGCAGGGCGCGGCTCACCAGGCCCCGGGTGGTGGGCAGCAGCGGGGTGTGCAGGCTGACCGTGTCGGAGCGGGCGAAGAGGGCGTCCAACTCGACGCGTTCCACGCCGAGTTCGGCCACGTCGGCGTCGGTGACGTAGGGGTCGTACAGAAGGATCTCGAAGTCGTGGGGCCGTAGCAGTTCGATGACGCGGCGGCCGACCAGGGAGGCGGAGACGATGCCGACGGTGCGGCGGTAGTTGCCGATCGTGCGGGAGGTGCGCAGCCAGTTGTCGCGGGTGTTCGTCGTGGCGTAGGCGCGGGCCCGTTCCAGGACCTGTTTGCCGCTGAGCAGGATCATGGCGAGGGTGTACTCGGCGACCGGCAGGGCGTTCGCGGCGGCGGCGGACGACACCTCGATGCCGCGTTCCCAGCAGGCGTCGGTGACATGCGGCCGGACGCTGCCCGCGGTGTGCACGACCGCCCGCAGCCGGGGCGCCGCCGCGAGGGCGTCGGCGTCCAGTACGGGGCACCCCCAGCCGGTGACCAGGAGGTCGACGCCGGCGAGGATCTCGCGTGCGCGCCCGGTGCCGAAGTCGTCGAGGACCGGCAGCGGGGCGAGGTCGCAGACGGCGGCGAGGGCGGCCAGCGAGGCGGGGTCGAGGACGGCGGCCGCTGCGTCCGGGGACATGGCGAGGGCTGCACGGGGGCGGAAGCCGGGGCCCGGCGAAAACACGGTCATTCGGGGTCGGTTACTCCTTGCTGGTCGGGAACTCCATTGAAGTGAGCACTACTTGACTGCTTCGCCAATCGTCTACTTGACGGAGCCCGCGGTCAGACCGCTGCGCCAGAAGCGTTGCAGCAGGGCGAAGGCGAGGATGAGGGGAAGGACGGCGAGCAGCGATCCCATGATCACCACGGGGTAGTACTCGGGCGAGACCGAGGCCGAGCTGTTCCACTGGTAGAGGCCGAGGCTGACCGGATAGAGGTCCTGGTCGGAGAGCATCACCATGGGCAGGAAAAAGTTGTTCCAGATGGCGGTGAGCTGGAACAGGAACACGGTGACCAGCCCGGGTCCGAGCATCCGCAGCGCCACCCGTACGTAGGTGGTGAGTTCACCCGCGCCGTCCACCCGGGCGGCCTCCAGGACCTCGTCGGGGACATAGCCCTGGCTGAAGATACGGCCGAGGTAGACGCCGAACGGGTTGAACAGGACGGGGATGAACACGGCCCAGAAGGTGTTGACGAGGCCGGTCTTCGAGGCCATCAGGTACAGCGGCAGCGCGAGCACCGTCTGCGGCACCATGACGGCGGCCAGGACCAGGCCGAACAGCTTCTCCTTGTGCTGGAAGCGGTACTTGTCGAAGGCGTAGCCGCAGGCCACACTCACCAGGGCGCCGATGCCGGCGCCGAGGACGGCGTACAGCAGGCTGTTGCCGTACCAGCGGCTGTACAGGCCGTCGTCCATCGCGAACAGGTCGCGCAGGTTCTGGACGAACGAGAAGTCCTTCAGCGAGAGGATGTTGCTGCTGAACAGCGCGTCCCTGTTCTTGCCGGCGGCGAGGACCAGCCACAGGACGGGCAGCAGGGTGTAGAGGACGGAGAGCGCGACGACCACGTTGACCGTGGCCCGGCCGAGCAGACGCGGGCGCATGAGGGTGCTGTCGCCGGTGCTCATCGGGCCGTCTCCTCGGGGGTGTTGGCGCGGCTGGTCCAGCGGGTGACGCCGTAGGACAGGGCGATCGTGCACAGGAGCAGGACGACGGAGGCGGCTGCCGCCAGGCTGTAGTTGTTGCGGGTGAAGGCGGCGTCGTAGATGTACATGCTCGGCGAGAAGCGGGAGTTGATCATCGGGGAGGACTGGCTGAGCAGCACGGGCTCGGTGAACAGCTGCAGCGCCCAGATGAGGGTGAAGATGGCGACCATCACGATCGAGGTGCGCACGAGCGGGGTCTTGACCTGGAGTGCCGTGCGGACGGGGCCCGCGCCGTCGACGACCGACGCCTCGATGACCTCGCGGGGTACGGCCTGGAGGGCGGCGTAGAAAATGACCATGTTGTAGCCGAGATTGCTCCACAGGGCGATGTTCACGATCGACGGGAGCACGGTGTGGATGCCGAGGAAGTCGATGGTGATGTCGGCCTTGGCGAACAGGTCGATGATCGGGCTGATACCGGGTGTGTAGAGGTACAGCCAGATGAGGGCGGCGATGATGCCGGGCACGGCGTGCGGCAGGAACAGGCCGAGCTGGGCCCAGGCGCGCAGTCGTACGACGCCGGAGTCGAGGAGCAGGGCGAGGGCGAGGGCGGCGATCACCATCAGGGGGATGTAGATCAGGCAGTACAGGGCGACCGTGGCGAGCCCGGACAGGAACGTCGGGTCGGTGAGGACGGCGCCGTAGCTGCGCAGGCCGACGAAGACCGTGCGTTCGGGGCCGAAACCGAGGCCGGGCTGGTCGTCGCTGAAGAAGCTCAGATAGACGGCCGTGCCGACAGGGATCAGGAAGATGGTGACGAGGAGGGCGAAGAACGGGGTCATCAGAACGGCGCACGCGGCGAGTTGACGTCGGTGGGCCGCCTTGCGGGCGCGGTGCGCCGAGGCCGGGGCGGCGGTACGGGCAGCGGCGGGCGCGGTGTGGTGGGCCTGCGTGGTCGCGGTCATGGGGTGTCACCTGCCTTTCGGGCGGCTCGGGCCGCTCGGGTGCCGGGCGGGGAGGGGCGCGGGCTCATGTGGTGTGCTCGGTGGTCGACAGTCCGAGGGCCCTCAGGTCGGGCATGGTGCCGTCCTGGGCGGCGCGTACGGAGTCGATGAGGGAGCCCTGGCCGCCGCCGACGCGCGCGAAGTTGTCCTGCATCACCCGCTGGGTGGCGGTGAAGCGCGGGCCCCAGACCCAGCCGTCACGGATTCTGTGGGCCTCCTCCTCGAAGAGGGAGTAGATGTCCTGGCCGCCGTAGTAGGAGCGGTCGAACGCCTCGCGGCCCACGGCGACGAGCGCGGACGCGGCCGGGTACTGGCTGCTGGTTCCGCTGGAGAGGCGGGCGCGCAGCGAGTCGGGGTGGGAGACCTGCCAGGCGATGAACTCCAGTGCCGCTTCCGGGTGTCGGCTGTCCTTGGTGACCGCGAAGGTCGAGCCGCCGTGGGTGCCGACGGCCGGGTGGCCGGTGTCCCACCGGGGCAGCGGGGCGATCCGCCACTGGCCGGCCTGTGCGGGCCGTGCCTTCATCTGGGCGCCCGCGTCCCAGGCTCCGCTGAGCCGGGTGAGGACGAGTCCGCCCGCGATCTGCGCGTCGGACTGTCTGCTCTCTATGGCGTTCATGAAGACGAGGTCCTCGTCGATGAGTCGCTGCCAGTAGGCGGCGACGCGCCGGGTCGGGGCGTCGGCGAGGGAGACGTTCCAGGCGCCGCCGGCGGTGTCGAACCACTGGGCGCCGGCCTGCCAGGCGTAGGCGGCGAACTGGGTGCCACCGTCCGTGGGGAAGAGAACCAGCCGTCGGCCGGGCAGCTTGCGTCGGACTGCCCGGGCCAGGTCCTCGAACTCCTCCCAGGTGCGCGGCACTTCGAAGCCGTGCTGGGCGAAGAGGTCGGCGCGGTAGTGCATCACCATCGGTTCGACGTCCAACGGGACGCTGAACACGCGCTGTTCGAAGGTGGTGAGACCCAGCGCCTGGGGCAGCAGCTTGGCGCGCAGCTCGTCGCTGATCATCGAGGTGAGGTCGCGGGCCACGCCGTCGATGGCGAAACCGGGCACCTGCGGGTACTCGATGGTGGCCACGTCGGGGGCGTTGCCGGCGCGGGCGGCGTTGCTCAGCTTCGCGTAGCCGCCCTGGCCGCCGGACGGGATCTGCTGGAAGTCGACCTGGATGCTGTCGTGGGTGCTGTTGAAGGCGTCCACCACCTCCTGGCTGCCGCGCAGCGCGGACCAGAAGGTGATGCGGGTGACTTTTCCGCCGGTGCCGCTCGACGCTGAGTCCGCTCCGCCGCTGCAGGCGCTCACGGCGCCGGTCAGTGGCAGTGCGGCCATCGCGGCGAGTACGGACCGGCGGCTTCGTCGACGGTGGCTCTGTCGACCAGGCATGTGGTGCCTCCCGCGGCTCCGGCGTGTCCCTGAGACACGTCCTGTTCGAGATACGGGAATCCTGATCGGCGCAAGGAAAACGGTCAAGACATCGATCAGAAGAAAATAAAGCGGTCAAACGCTCACTACGCGTCGGATATGAGCGCTGATTGCGGACGCTCAGGAGGTCAACGCCCTTGTCGACCCTCGCACCTTCAGCTGCGGCAGCAGCTCGATGCGCCGCGCCGGCCCCGCCCCGCTGCCGCGCGGATCCCTCAGCCGCCGCAGAAGCAGTTCGGCGGCGGCCCGGCCGACTTCGCCCTTGGGTGGGGACACGGCGGTGAGGGGGGTGCTGCCGAGGGCGGCCACGACATCGTCGTACGCGACGACCGAGCACTCCTCCGGCACCCGGACACCGTGCGCGGTCAGGTCCTGGACCAGCATCAGCGCGTCCACGTCGCCGTGCAGCACACACGCCGTGGCGTCCACCTCACGCAGGAGGCCGGGCAGGTCGACGGCAGAGCGGTCCGCCCCGGCCGAGCGGTCGGGGCCCGCGTCGGGGGAACTGAGCCCGAGTGTCCAGGCGTCGAGGCCCGGATGGGCGCCGGCGATCTCGGTGAGGGCGGTGCGCAGGGCGCGCGCGGTGGGGCTGTCGTCGCGGGTGGCGAAGACGACTCTGCGGTGACCGAGGGCGACCAGGTGCTCGACGGCGAGATGGGCGCCGTACCAGTGGTCGGAGCAGACGGAGTCGAGGGCGTGCGCCGCGCTGCCGGGGCGTGGCCTGCGCTCCATCAGGACGGTCGGTACGCCGAGCCCGCACAGCCACTTCGCGTCGGCCTCCTCGGCGGCGAGGGTGCGCCAGCGGGGGGCGATCAGTACGCCCCGGGCGCCGTCCGCCAACGCCCGCTCCACCAGCGGCTGTTCGGCGCCGGCGACCTGCGGGGCGATATGCAGCGCGATACGCACGCCGGCCTCCTCCAGGACGGGGCGGGCGCCGTGCAGGGTCTCGTAGAGGTAGGAGTGGCGGGCGGGGACGACCAGGGCCACGATGTCACCGTCCCCGGACACGGTGACGGGCTCGGGCGGGTCGGCCGGCACCGGGAGGGTGGAGCGGGCGACGCCGTGACCGCGCCGGAGCCTGCCCTCGCGGGCGAGTTCCTCCACGTCCCGGCGGACGGTGACCACCGAGACCTCCAGTTCGGCGGCGAGGTCGGTCACCCGGGCCGCGCCGCGCGCCTGCACGGCGGCCAGGATCCGCTGCCGCCTCAGTTCGACCGGCTCGCGCATACCGTTCGCCCCCTCACTTCGTGCACCGGCACACCCGCCCACCGGAGTGTTCGTTTGAACGCTTTTCCGCGCAGCATAGCGATCAGCGGACCTGACGGCAGTACCAGTACCGGAACAAGGGCTTCCGGCCGATTCCTATCCCTTTTCGACCGATCTTGACCATCGTTCAAATGGAATTCACCGAGTACTCGCGGTAACTACTTGCTTTGACCACACTTAAGGCGAGAAGTTCATCCCTCAACATCTTGCACCTCGGGGGGAATTGGCATATGCAAGGAACAATTGACGGATTCAGCTACGGGTTCGTCACCCCGGTGGCGGCCTACATCATGGCCTGCCTGGGAAGCGCCCTGGGGCTGCGCTGCGTGGTCAGATCACTGCTCAACCAGGGCTCCTGGAAGCCGGGTTGGCTGGCTCTGGGGGCCGCGGCCATCGGATGCGGGATCTGGACCATGCACTTCATCGCGATGATCGGGTTCCAGGTCGAGGAGAGCGCGGTCCGCTACGACGTCGGGCTGACCGTCACGAGCCTCGCCGTCGCGATCGTCGTCGTCGGTATCGGCGTGTTCGTCGTCGGCTATCGCGGCGCCACGCCTGTGGCACTGTCCGCCGCGGGCATCGTCACGGGTCTGGGCGTCGCCGCGATGCACTATCTCGGCATGGCGGCGCTCCAGGTGAACGGCGCGATCCGCTACGACACGGCGACCGTGGCACTCTCCGTGGTGATCGCCGTCGTGGCCGCGACCGCCGCACTGTGGGCGGCCGTCTCCATCCGGGGCTTCCTGACCAGCCTCGGGGCCAGCCTGGTGATGGGCGTGGCCGTCAGCGGTATGCACTACACGGGCATGGCCGCCGTCAGCGTGCACCTGCACGACGCGTCCACCACCACCACCTGGTCCGGCACGTCCCCGACCTCGCTGCTGCTGCCGATGCTGATCGGCCCGACCCTCTTCCTGCTGCTGGCCGCCGTCGTGGTGATGTTCGACCCGCTGCTGGTCCTGGGCGACAGCGAGTGGGGCGCGAAGGGCTCGCGGCGGCGGCCCGCGCGGCAGACCGAGCGGACGCCGCTGATCCCGAAGCAGTCGGCGCAGCAGGACATGTGGCAGCCGTCCACGAGCCGGCAGCGGACCGCGACCCGGACGGATCTTCGACTGTAGGACATTGCTACGGTGCCCCGATGGCTGACTCCGCACGTGCCCACTCGTCCCGCGACACCGCCGAGGGCGCGGGCTGGGGCCTCGAAGACCCGGGAACCTACCGGGAGTTGATGCCGCGTCGGGTCGAGAAGCTCTCATGGGTCAACCCCCGGACGCTGTGGCCCGCCCGTAACGGCGTACTGGCCTCCTGGTTCGGGGACCCCACCGGCCGTACGCGAAGCCGCTGGGCCGAACAGCGGACAGCCGCGGGCGCGCCCGCCGACAAGGTGGTCCGGCGCGGCGACCCGGACCGCTTCTCCTTCATGGTCATCGGCGACACGGGCGAGGGCGACGCACCTCAATACGCCGTCGTCCCGGGCTTCCTGAGGGCCGGTCAGGACACCGCCTTCACCGTGCTCGCCAGTGACGTCATCTACCCCGTCGGAGCCACCGACGACTACGGCACCAAGTTCTTCCGCCCCTACCAGGACTACCCGGCGCCCGTCTACGCCATCCCCGGCAACCACGACTGGTACGAGGACCTGAACGGGTTCATGCGCGTGTTCTGCGACGCCCCGCCCCTCCCGGCGGAGCCCGCGCCCCGCGTGCTCACACCCGCCTGGCTGCGCTCGCTCCTGTGGCACAGGCCGAGCACCGTCGACGAGCAACGCCTCGCCGAGGCGGCCGAGTTGCGCTCGGCCCCCGCCCAACAGGCGGTCCAGCCCGGCCCGTACTGGGCGATCGACGCCGGACCCATACGCGTCATAGGCATTGACACCGGGCTGCTGGGCACGCTCGACGCCGAACAGGGCCGCTGGCTGCGGGAGGTGTCCGCCGGGCCGGTCCCGAAGATCCTCGTCACCGGCTCGCCCCTGTACGTGGACGGCGAGCACCACCCCTGCCCCATCGACGGCGGCGGCACGGTCGACGACCTGGTCCGTGATCCGGAGCGGAACTTCGTGGCCGCGATAGGCGGCGACATCCACAACTACCAGCGCTACCCGGTGAGCGTGCCCGACCGGGGTGTCCGGACCAGCCGGACCATCCAGTACATAGTCTCCGGCGGTGGCGGTGCGTTCATGCACGCCACCCACACCATCAAGCGCGTGTCGGTCGCCGACGTCACCGAGGACGACTTCCGCTGCTATCCGTTGCGCGGCGACTCGCTGGCCTTCTACAGCAGGCTCTACGGCCGACGGCTGCGCCTGCGCCGCTTCTTCACCCTCAGCGAGGCCGAGGCGACGGCCGTGATCGCCGAGCGCCTGGGCATCCGTCCGACGCGCGACCCGGGCGAGTCGGTCCGCCTCACCCGGCGCATCCGGCTGGTCGCCGGTCTGCTGGGTACGGCCCGCCGTCCCGACCGCGCCCGGCGCCTTCGGCTCCCGGTCCGGAAGGCGTACACGCAACTGTTCTCGCCCGGCTCGGCGACGTACAGCCCGCCGTTCTTCAAGAGCTTCCTGCGCCTCGACGTCTCCCCGGAGTCGATCCGGCTGCGCTGCTTCTCCGCGACCGGCAAGCTCAGGCAGGAGGTGGATCCGCCGGTCGAGGACGAGGTGGTCATCCCGCTGACCCGGCCGGCTGGCACAATCGACGAAGCGTGAGCCGTACGACGATCGTTGGAGGAGCCCGTGCCGTCCCCCTCACAGCCGCTGCGCAAACTGGGCTTTCTCACCATCGGGCTGTTCGACGGCGACGATCCGCGGGCGGGGCACGAGTCGACGCTGGAGATCATCGAGCTGGGTGAGCGGCTGGGCTTCGACAGCGCGTGGCTGCGCCACCGTCATCTCCAGTACGGGATCTCCTCCCCGGTGGCCGTCCTCGCGGCGGCCTCACAGCGCACCCGCCGTGTCGAACTGGGCACCGCGGTCACCCCGTTGGGGTGGGAGAACCCGCTGCGCCTGGCGGAGGACTGGGCGACCGTCGACATCCTGTCCGGAGGGCGGCTCAACCCGGGTCTGAGTGTGGGCCCGCCGATGAACTACGACCATGTCAAGGGTGCCCTGTACCCCGACACGGCGGACACCGAGGACTTCGGCTACCAGCGGGTCGAGCGGCTGCTTGACCACGTGCGCGGGAAGGCGGCCAGCGACTTCAGCGGGGTGCAGGGGTTCGAGGTGTTCTCGGACCGGGTGCAGCCCCATTCCCCGGGGCTCGGAAGCCGGCTGTGGTACGGCGGCGGGAGTCTGCGGTCGGCTCGGTGGGCCGGGGAACACGGTATGAACTTCCTGACCAGCAGCGTCGTGAAGGCCGAGGGGAACGAGGAGTCGCCGGACTTCGCCGAGGTCCAGCTGGCGGGCGTCCGCGCCTTCCGCGACAGTCATCCGGACGGCGAGCGGGCCCGGGTCTCCCAGGGCCTCGTCGTCATCCCCACCGACAGCGCCTCGCCCGCGCAGCGCGCGAAGTACGAGGAGTACGCGGCGAAGCGGCTGCCGCGCACCGCGAGCCCGCAGGGTCCGGCGCGGCTGATGTTCGCGCCGGACCTCGTCGGCACCTCGGCCGAGATCGCCGAACGCCTTTACGCGCACGTCGCGTTCCAGGAGATCGACGAGGTGGCCTTCGCGCTGCCGTTCACCTTCGACCACGAGGACTACGTCCAGATCCTCAACGACATCGCGACCCGTCTCGGTCCCGCCCTGGGCTGGCGGCCGGCCGCCGACTGAAGGCCCTGCGGGAGCCTCACCACCGCCCGGGTTCCGTGCCGGTGACCGCCTCCGACAGCCTGCCGTCCACCCCGGCCGGGATGTCGCCGGTCAGCATCACCCGGTGCATGACCCGGGGGTGGCCGAGGTGGGCGTTGTCGCCGGGGGCGAGGTGGATGGTGGCCCGGTTGTCCCAGAAGGCGACGCTGCCGGGCTCCCAGCGGAAACGGACCGTGTACTCGGGCCTGGTCGCCTGTTCGAGAAGCATCTCCAGGAGCAGCCGGCTCTCCGCGCGGGAGACGTCCACGATCTGCTCCAGGTAGTAGCCGTTGACGAACAGCACCCGCTCCCCCGTCTCCGGGTGGACCCGCACCAACGGGTGCACCGAGGCGACCTGATGGTCCAGCAGATGGCGGAGGTACGCGTCGTCGCCGGGCCGCGCCTGGTAGCCGACGCCCAGCCGGTGCTCGGCCCTGAGGCCGTCCGCGAACTCCCGTACGGGCGCGGAGAGTCCGGCGTACGCGGCGGCCAGGTTGGACCAGGTGGTGTCGCCGCCGTACGGCGGTACGGTCTCGGCGCGCAGGATCGTCGCGGCGGGCGGGTCGATCCGGGCGCCGTGGTCGCAGTGCCAGCCGCGCAGCAGCGAGTGGCGGCGCCGCTCCAGCCACTCGGCGTGCTCCATGCCGTAGCGTCCGCCCAGCTCCAGGCGGTCGGCGGTGGTCTCGATCTCGGGGAAGCCGGGCGGTGAGGCGCCGCCGCGCCGCCCGAGGACGACCGGCTCGCCGAACCGGCGCGCGAAGGCGATGTGCCCGGCGTGGTCCAGCCGCTGGTCGCGGAAGAACACCACCTTCCAGCGCAGGACGGCCGCCCTGATCCCGGCGACCACGGCGCTGTCGAGGGGCTCGGTCAGATCGACTCCCGAGATCTCGGCGCCGATATGCCCCGCGACGGGCCGCACTTCCACTCCGGCGACGTCCGTCGGCCTCAACTCCTGCTCACCCGGCTGCACTTCGCCGTTCGTGGCCCGGTCCGTCGTCATGCGCACTCCGCTCGTGGTCGGTCTCGTCGGTCTCGCTGGTGAGCGTGCCAGTGTTCGACGGGCGTGGCGACCGGACGCCGGGCTCCGCCGGACGCGCGGTACGTCACCGGCTGGTCCGTGCCGCGAGTCCGGCGGAGCTTGTCGTGCGGTCGCCGAGTCGGAGCGCGGCGGCCCTGGCGGCCGGGGGCGGGGTGGCATATGTGGGGTGGGGCTGGTTACGCGCCCACCCCCGCCATCCGCCGCCCCGCTGTCCGGTCGTGCTGGGAGACGGCCTCGGCCGTGGCCAGGACCAGTGGGGCCAGCCGCGACGGCTGGAGCATGTTCAGCGGGCCCACGAGTCCCACCGACGCCACCACCGTGCCGCGCGCGTCGCGCACCGGGGCCGCGATCCCTCCCCGGCCCTCGCGCAGGGTGCCGCAGGCCAGCGCGTAACCGTCGCGTCCTATCTTGGTCAGCTGATTCCGCAGGGCGGCGCCGTCGGTGGGCGTGGCGCCGGTGTACGCGCGCAGGGGGCCGGAGCAGATCTCGTCCTGCACCACGGCACCCGCGTTCGCCAGCAGCACCAGACCCGCTGCGGTGGCGTGCAGAGGGAGCCGGCACCCGGGGGCGCCCCAATGCGCCGTGAGGACGGGGTCGTTGGAGACGAAGGACAGGCAGACGGTCTCCGTTCCGTCGCGCAGCGCGAGGACCGCCGCGCCGCCACTCCGGCTGTGGAGCTCCACGAGGTGGGCCTGTGCCACCTCGGCCAGGCCCGCGTACCGGGGGGCCAGTGTCGCTGTCTCCCACAGTCTCAGGCCGATGCTGTAGCCGCCGTCCTCTCCTCGTTCCAGTGCGCCCCAGCCATGGAGCTTGTTGACGATGCGATGGACCGTGGCGACCGGGAGGCCGGAGCGTCGGCTGATGTCACTCAGCGTCAGGGTGCGGTTGTCACGGTCGAAGACGCCGAGGATGCTGAGCGTGCGGTCGACAACGGAGCGCTCGGGGGCGCCGGGGTAGGTGGTCATCCCGTGTACTTCCCTTCACCTGCACATCATGTGGGGACGATTACTCGTGCATGCGCCAGGAGTGATCTGGCTACGGGGGCCACGCCTATCATTGATTTTTAAAGAAGATTGAGAAAGGTCGATTCCGGAACGCTCATGGTCGATTTCGCTTCGTTACCGATCGCTGTGGTCCCGTACACCCCCACGAACAGACCCGGGGTCGGCCTGGCCATGGCCCCGCTCAGCGAGGTGCGCAAGAAGCTCCCCATGAACTTCGTCAGCACTCCCCACCGGCTCGCCTTCCACCAGCTCGTGCTGGTCGAAGCGGGGGCCGGAGACTTCACCATCGACTCCACGCGATACGCGTGCCGCACGGGCTCCCTGCTGTGGATCCGGCCGAACCAGGTGATCCGGTTCGCCTCACCGATGCAGATGGAAGCTCGGCTCGTCATGTTCACCGAGACATTTCCGTTGCGGCTGCGCGCCCACATGGGAGTGCTCGACGATGTCCTGCGTCCCTCTCACTGGCAGCTCAGCGACGACGAACTGGCCGGCTTCGGGCGGGTGCTGGCTTTGATGCAGGAGGAGTTCGAGCGGCCCGACCAGGGCCTGGGCGAGGACATCCTCAAGCATCTGCTGGCGGTCGCCCTGATGCACATCGACCAGATGTGCCGCAGCCAGCGCCATGATCTGCGGCACGCCGACAGCCTCTCCGGCGAGAACGGCGAGCTTTTCCTGCGTTTCCGGCGCGAGTTGGAGGCCTCCTACCGCACGACCCGGCTGGTGGAGGACTACGCCGCCGCGCTCAACTGCACGCCCCGCACCCTGTCCCGGGCCTGTCGCATCGTCGCCGGCACCTCCACCAAGGACCTGATCGACGCCCGCGTCGCCCTGGAGGCGAAACGGCTGCTGGTCCACACGGATCTGCCCGTCGGGGCCATCGCCCGCCAACTCGGGTTCACCGAAGTCACGAACTTCGGCAAGTTCTTCGTACGCCGGGTGAACATGACGCCCGGCACATTCCGGCGCACTGACGATTCACAGAACTAGCGTCGGCACCGTAGTCCCCGGCCAGGGCCCGTAGGGACCGCTCGCGAGGCCCAGGACCGGCTGATCGAGGAGAGCGCCCCACCGGATGAGCGTGGCGACGGGGGGCGAGATCTGGCCCGAGGTGTACTCCGACGAACTCGACGTCGCCTCGACCCAGACACTGATCCTCGGCTGATGTCCGCGGGACAGCGGCCCGGGCGTCCGGTACTTCTCGACGGCATCGCCCCCGTCGAGGAGTACGAACAGCCCGGCGACGCCCTGCGGCCGGCCGGTGCGGGACCGACGAGGGCCTGACCGCGGCCGCGACACCGCGACGACCGCCTGAACCCCGTCCGTGCCCTGCCACCGCACCGCGACCACGCGGGCAAGGCGTCCGGCGCCGACACCACCGTGCGGGAGACCGGCGGGGCTCTCGGTATCGCCGCGGGAGTTCGTGGACGGCCGCGCCCGGCGGTGCGGGTCGGCGTCGGCGTGGTGTTCGCGGACGCGTTGTGCGCGCTGGGCGTTCCGCGCGGGCCCCGGCCACCGACGGGGAGACGGCGGAGGCGGAGATCGCGGCCGAGGAAGTGGTTCAGCGAACCGATGGCCGACCCCTCCCCCACACCGGTGACGCCCGCCCGGTGACGCCTGTACGGGACGGACGGGCGTCACGGACGGGGCGGTCACCGGGTCAGACCGTTCGGGACGCCTCTCGCGTTCGTCACCGTCTCGCGGACAACCACGCTCTCGCAGGGTCACACTGAGGTGTCATGGCGCGCTCACGCTCTCACCCTCGGGGGACCCAGCATGCGCAATCTGCTTCGCACCGCCACGGCCGGTGCCGTCACGGTCACGGCGGTCCTCGCCTGCGGCACGGCCCACGCCACGCCGCCCGGACCAGGAGTGTCGGGCCGGATACTCGCCCAGACCACCATCGGCGACACCGACTACACGCTGCGGGAGGTCACCATCCCCGCCGGTCAGGCCACCGGCTGGCACTACCACGACGGCCCGCTCTACGGCCTCGTCAAGGAGGGCACCCTCAGCCACTTCGACTCCACCTGCGAGTCCGACGGCGTGTATCCGCAAGGCAGCGCCATCAGCGAACCGGCGGGGCCCGGGAACATCCACATAGGCCGGAATCTCGGCAGCACGCCCGTCGTACTCGACGTCCTGTACGTCCTGCCGCACGGCTCGCCCTTCTCGGAGGACGCGCCGAACCCCGGGTGCGCCTTCGACTGACCCGTCGCCGAACGAGCCACCCCACCGGGCCCCCGGGGACCATTCGGCCGGCGTCGGATCGGATCTCCTGTCGCCCTGACGGTCTATTCCGTCGGCAACGGCTGCTCGGCCCAGATCGTCTTGCCGGTGCCCGTCTGCCGGCTGCCCCAGCGCTGGGTGAGCTGGGCGACGAGCAGCAGACCACGGCCGCCCTCGTCGTAGGCGTGCGCCCGGCGCAGGTGCGGTGAGGTGGAGCTGCCGTCGGAGACCTCGACGATGAGGGCGCGGTCACGGATCAGCCGCAGCTGGATGGGCGGCTCGCCGTACCTGATGGCGTTGGTGACCAGTTCACTGACGACGAGCTCGGTGACGAAGGCCTCCTCCTCCAGCCCCCAGGCGGCCAGTTGTTCCATGGCCGCCTGACGGGCGACCGCCACGTGCGCGGGGTCCGGCGGGACGTCCCAGGTGGCCACCCGGCCGACGCCCAGCGCGTGCGTACGGGCCAGCAGCAGGGCCACGTCGTCGCCGGGCTGTTCGGGCAGGACGGCCTTGAGGACCGCGTCGCACACGGCATCGAGCGAGGCGCCCGGCAGGTTCAGCGCGCGGCACAGCTCGGCGGTGGCATGATCGATGTCCCGGTCGCGGTCCTCGATCAGCCCGTCGGTGTAGAGGGCCAGGAGCGAGCCCTCCGGCAGTTTCAGTTCGGTCGCCTCGAAGGGCAGGCCGCCGACGCCGAGCGGCGGTCCCGCCGTCACCTCGATCAGCTCGGCGACGCCGCCGGGCGGTACGACGGCCGGCGGCGGGTGCCCGGCGGAGGCGAGGGTCAGCCGGCGCGAGACCGGGTCGTAGACGGCATAGAGGCAGGTGGCGCCCAGTTCGGCGACGTCGGCACCGTCCTCCTCGTCGGCCAGATGGGTGACCAGGTCGTCGAGGTGGGTGAGAAGCTCGTCCGGCGGCAGATCGACGTCCGCGAGGGTCCGTACGGCCGTCCGGAGCCGTCCCATGGTCGCGGAGGACTGGATGCCGTGGCCGACGACGTCGCCGACGCAGAGGGCGACCCTGCTGCCCGACAGCGGGATGACGTCGAACCAGTCGCCGCCGATGCCGGCCACCGACCCGCAGGGCAGATAGCGGTGGGCGACCTCGACGGCCGCCTGGCCCGGCAGTCCCCGGGGCAGCAGGCTGTGCTGGAGGGCCAGCGCTGTCGTGCGCTCACGCTCGAAGCGGCGGGCGTTGTCGACACAGACGGCGGCACGGCTGGCCAGTTCCTCGGCGAGGGCGACGTCGTCCTCGGTGTAGGGGTCTGGGCGGGTGATGCGCAGGAAGACCGCGACGCCCAGGATGGTGCCGCGCGCCCGCAGCGGCACGGTGACCATGGAGTGGACACCCTTGCGGTACGGGCGGCCGACGGGCTCGCGGGCGTTGCGCTCCGCCACCCACTCGTCGAACGCCCGCTCGCCGACCCGCCCGCGCAGCGCCCGGCCCTCCGCCATCGCCCGCACGGGCGCGGTGAACGGCAGGTAGGTGTCCTTCGCCCCCAACGGAACGACAGCCTCCGGCGTGCCCTCGGTGACGGAGCCGTGAGCCACACGGTGCAGGACGACCTCCTCGTCCGACGCCGCCTGGGGTTCGTCCGCGCCGAGCACCCAGTCGAGCAGGTCGACGCTGACGAAGTCGGCGAACCGGGGCACGACCAGTTCGACGAGTTCCTCCGCGGTACGGACGACGTCGAGGGTGGTTCCGATGGCGGCTGCCGCCTCGTTGAGCAGGGCGAGCCGCCGCCGCGCCCAGTGCTGGTCACTGCTGTCGAACGCGGCGATGCCCACCGAGGTGACGGCGCCCAGGTCGTCGCGCACCGGCCACATCTCGATGCTCCACGCGTGTTCCCTGCCGCTGGCCGCGTCCTTGCCGAAGGACTCGTAGCGCACGGGGACGCCGGTGCGGGCGACCTCGCGGAGGTTGAGCAGGAAGCCCTGGCTGGTCCGGTCGTCGGGAACGATGTCGCCGTAGAGCCGTCCGACGAGGGCCTGCTCCTCGACGCCCATCAGGTCGCAGGCGGAGTCGTTGAGCCAGGTGTAGCGCTGGTCGGTGTCGAAGGCGGACATCGACACGGAGGCCTGCCGGATGGCCCGCTCCAGCGGGGCGGGCGCCGGCGCGACCGGCTGCGGACCGGGCGCCGCCGGTTCGGGGAGAGCGGTGACGATATATCCCCGCGTGTCGCCGTTCTCGTCCTGCACGGGGCACGCGCTGACGGCGCGTTCGACTCGGCGGCCGTCCCGGTGGCGGAGTGCGACCACGCCCGCCAGCTCGGTCATCGCTGTCGGCGTCGGGTCCTCCGCGAGGAGTTCGGCGGCCGGACGGCCGACGACGGCCTCGGCCGTGTGTCCCGTCAACCGCCGGGCACCCTCGCTCCACCCCGTCACCATGCCTCGGGCATCGATGATCACCGCGGCGGCGACTTGTTTCATACGCCCCAGGATGGTCCCTGGACCCCGGGGCATCAACCCCGACGGCCCACCTCGGCACGGCGATCCCGCCGAGCCGCCCCTCTGTGGGGCGGCCGGGCACGGGTGGGGCGGACGTCAGCCCTGGTGGGCGCGGAGCGCGGCGAGAGCACGGTCCGCGTGGGTGTTCATCCGCAGCTCGCTCGACACGACCTCCAGAACCGTCCGGTCCTCGGCTATGACGAAGGTGACCCGCTTGGTGGGCATCATCGAGAACCCGCGCTTCACCCCGAACAGCTCACGGACCGTTCCGTCGGCGTCCGACAGCAGCGGCATGCCGAGCGTGTGGCTCTGCGCGAACTCCTGCTGACGGTCGACGGAGTCCCCACTGATCCCGACCGGCCGCGCGCCGACAGCGGCGAACTCGGCGGCCAGGTCCCGGAAGTGACAGGCCTCGGCCGTGCAGCCGGGTGTAAGGGCCGCGGGATAGAAGAAGAGGACGATCGGCCCCTCCGTGAGCAGTTCGGACAGCCGACGCGGCGCTCCGCTCTCGTCGGGCAGTTCGAAGTCCTCGATCTTGTCGCCGACGTTCACCTTTGTCATGACCGGCCTTCTCCGTTCTTCGCGACACTGCGTGCCCACAGGACGAGCGGCACCTGGAGCGGCAACCGCCCGATGGCACCGGCCCGCAGGGCGGCGGGCCTGCCACGCCAGTCGACGGCCATCTTCACGTTGGCCGGGAACACCCCGACGAAGAAGCCCGCCGTGGCCAGGGCGGCGACCCGCCGGGTACGCGGCAGCGCGATCCCGGCCGCGAGCGCGAGTTCGGCGGCGCCACTGGCGTACGTCCAGGTCCTGGGCGTACCCGGCAGCGCGCGCGGCACGATCGCGTCGAACGTGCGGGGCGCCACGAAGTGGCTGACGCCGGCGGCGGCCAGCAGACCGGCGAGCAGCAGGGGTGAGCGTTGGGACCGGGGCACGCTTCCTCCTCGGATGGTGTGCCGGGCGATCCTACTGGACGGTAAATCCAGTTCGAGAGCCGGGTGTTCCCCTCTCCCGGGTGATCAGTCACGGGCTCGCCACGGTCGCCGAAAGTTCCCGGCCACTGCCGTACGAGGGCCGCGTCGGCCGCGAGGAAACCCTCCCCGGCATCGCGTCGCCCGGCGCGGGGAACCGGGTGCGCTCCCGCACGGTGGACGGCCGGCCGGGCGCCCCGGTTCTCTTGCGGCCGGAACCGGTCGGCACACGGTCGAACTGCCGCTCGACGGGGAGTGACCGATCGCACGAGAACGCGTTGCGACACGGCACGAGGTGCCGCGTCAGGCGTCAGGTGCCGGGGAGGGGCTCGACGAGGCCCACCACGCCGTCGTCATCGAGCGAGTAGACCGGGAAATCGTCGACCATCCGGTGGACCGGGCCGGCGAGCTGCTGAAGTTCCTCGGCGGACCAGTCGCCGAGGGCCAGCTGCATGATCGTCATCACCTTCGACGAACAGGACGCCGAGTAGGCCGAACAGGCCGGTCGGTCTGGCGGGCGGAGGCCGGGATTCGCGACTTCCCGGCCTTCGCGCGCGACCTCGCACGCGACCTCGCCCATGGCTGCGCGGTCACCATGTGCTGCCGAGCTTCGGCCTGCCGCTTCCTCCCGTCCCATGGGCAGGCATCCCTACCTGCGGTGAGGTCGGTGGCGGGGCTCTCGTGGCCTCCGCGCGGGGTGCGAACTGCCTGGGCGAAGCGACCGGTTCGGAGAAGGAGGGGTGTCCGGAGGGTCTATCGTGTCGGCATGTCCGTCCCTGAACTGATTCGTATCGTCTCCCGCGACTCGCCCATGGCACTGGCCCAGGTGGAGCGGGTACGCGCCGAGCTCGCCGTCGTACACCCGCAGGTCCGCACCGAGGTCGTCCCCGTGAAGACGACCGGCGACAAGTGGATGGGCGACCTGTCCCTGGTCGAGGGCAAGGGGGCGTTCACCAAGGAGGTCGACGCCGCACTGCTGGCCGGTGAGGCCGATCTCGCGGTGCACTGCGTCAAGGACGTGCCCGCCGACCGGCCGCTTCCGGCCGGCACGACGTTCGCCGCGTTCCTCAGGCGGGACGACATCCGTGACGCCCTGATCCACCCGGGCGGCCGCACCCTCGACGAGCTGGCGGACGGCACCCGGATCGGTACGTCCTCGGTGCGCCGGATCGCCCAACTGGCCGCGTCCCACCCGCACCTGGAGTGCGTGCCGTTCCGCGGCAACGCCAACCGGCGGCTGGAGAAGCTCGCGGCCGGGGAGGCGGACGCGCTCCTTCTCGCTGTCTCCGGCCTGGAGCGCATCGGCCGGATGGACGTGGTCAGCGAGGTTCTCTCCCCGGAGACGATGATGCCGCCGATCGGCGCGGGCATCCTCGCCCTCCAGTGCCGCGAGGGCGACACCGAGCTGATCGACGCCGTCAGTGACCTCGGCGACCCGGACACGCATCGGGAGGCGACGGCCGAGCGCATGTTCCTGCACGTTCTCCAGGGGCACTGCAACAGCCCGATCGCCGGGTACGCGAAGGTGGCCCGCAATGGTGAACTCTCCCTGCGCGCCTGTGTGTTCACTCCGGACGGCAAGGTCCAGCTCAACGCCCACGAATGGGCGGGCCGTCTCGACCCGGCCACGCTCGGCACGTCCGTGGCGGTGGCGCTGCTGCGGCAGGGCGCGCGCGAGCTGATCGACGACATCGCGCACTGAGGACCGGGAGCACGAGGCACGGGAAGACGGGGAACGAGGCACGGGAGCGCAGGCCGTCCGGCGGCAGTGAAGTCGGCACGCCGGTTCGGCCGATGGCTCAGGGGCTCAGGTGGGTTCCGTCTGGCCCTTCTGGTCCCGTTGCTGCCTCAGCTCCCGCTGCGCCTTGAGGAAGGCGCTCGCCTGGTGAGCCACCCCGTCGCGGGCCGTGCCGTGGTGCGCGCCGCTGCCGGTGAAGTCCTCGGGCAGACCGATCCCGCCCGCCCAGAGGTGCCGGGGGGTCCACTCCTCCTCGACCCGCAGCTGGATCTGTACGTCCACCTGCGCCAGCGAGGCTTCCGGGCCGGCCCCGTAGAGGACGGCCGTGGCGCGCCGCAGCGGATGGACGTCGAAGCCCTCGATGAACTGCGAGTTCCGCCAGTCGATGAAGGCGCCCTCGCCGTCGGGCCCCAGCCGGATGTCGATCTGACCGTCCTCGAGGTGGACGCCGAAATGCCGGTCGCCGCGGTTCTCGACCGTCACCCGGAGGCTGAAATAGGTCAGTCCCTCGGCTGCGTCGTCACGCCCGCGCGGCGGTTCGGCCGCCACCAGACGGTGGACGCGGACACGCAGGCCGGCATGCTCGTCGTACTCGTGCCAGTCCCCGACCACGTTCGGCTCGCGCACAGTCCACCTCTCGACCTCGGATGGCTGCTTCCTATCCTTGTGCCCGGCGCACAGTCAAATGAGCAGAATGAGCTGTGGCCAGCGAATTCGCCCCCTTGATCACTGATCAAGCGGTGTGCAGCGGAAATCCACCGTAGGGCCGTCCCACACCAGGTGGACGCGTGCCGCACATCACGTTCCGGTGCATGGTCGTGACCGGCGTTCAGCGGGCCAGCCGGCCCAGCAGCGAGGAGGCCGCGACGACACTGAGGACGGCGGCGAGCAGCAGGACCCCGAAGTCGACGGCGAGGTTGGCCGGGGTGCCGAGGAGAAGGCCCCGCAGGGCGTTCACCTGATAGCTCAGCGGGTTGATCCGGCTGACGATCTGGAGCCAGCCCGGCATCACGCTGACCGGGTAGAGGGCGTTGGAGCCGAAGAAGAGCGGCATGGTGATGGCCTGGCCGATGCCCATCAGCCGGTCGCGGGTGAGGACGATCCCGGCGATCGTCATCGACAGGCAGGAGAAGAAGGCGGAGCCGAGGACGACGGCCGCGGCGACTCCGAGCAGCCGGAGCGGGTTCCAGGTCAGGGCCACGCCGAGCAGGGCGGCGATGACGATCACGACGACGGCCTGGATCAGGGCCTTCACACCGGCCGCGAAGGCCTTGCCGGTGACCAGGGCCGCGCGCGGGGTCGGGGTGACAAGGAGTTTGGTGAGGATTCCGGCGTCCCGCTCCCAGATGATCATGATGCCGTAGAAGATGGCGATGAACATCGCGGACTGGGCGATGATCCCGGGCGCCAGATAGTCGAGGTACGGGATGCCACCGGTGGGTATCGCCCTGATCCGGGTGAAGGTCTCGCCGAAGATGAGCAGCCAGAGAGCGGGCTGGATGGCCCTGGTGTACAGCTCGGTACGGTCGTGGCGGAGTTTCTGCAGTTCGACGGCGCACATCGCGCCGACCCGGGCGGGCAGCACCCGCCAGCCGGTTCTGGGCAGCGGCGGCACGAGCAGGAGGTTCAGGGCCGTGGGGTCAGCCGACGCGGGAAGCGGTGCGGCGGGTGCTGCGGACATCGCGGAAGTCTCCTGACCTGTCGTCGAGGCCGCTGCCGGCGACGTCCCGGAAGACGTCCTCCAGCGTGGGCGGCGGGGCGGAGTCGGACGCGCCCTCGGCCCGGCGCCGTTCGCCGAGTCCCGCCCGGAGTTCGTCGGGGGTGCCGAGGGCGCGGATGCGGCCGTGGTGCATCAGGGCGACGCGGTCGCAGTACTGGTCGGCCTCGTCCATGTAGTGCGTGGTCACCAGGACGGTCATACCGGTGGCGGCGCGCACGGCGTCGATGTGCTCCCACACGCCCGTCCTGGCGATGGGGTCGAGCCCGATGGTCGGTTCGTCGAGGATGAGCAGCCGGGGCGCGCTGACCAGCGCCTGAGCGAGTTCGAGCCGGCGCACCATGCCGCCGGAGTACGTCCCCGCGAGCCGGTCGGCGGCGTCGGTGAGGCCTACCGCCGCCAGGGCCTGGCCGACCCGCTCGGCCCGCTCTCGGCGCGGGACGTCGAAGACCCGGGCGAACAGGACGACGTTCTCGCGTCCGGTGAGCCCGGAGTCGGCGGACAGTTGCTGCGGTACGTATCCGAGCAGTCGGCGCACCGCCATCCGGTCCCCGGCGGCGTCGTGGCCGAAGACGCGGACCATGCCGGCGAGCACCGGCAGGAGCGTGGTGACGCACCGGATCGCCGTGGTCTTGCCCGCGCCGTTGGGCCCGAGAAGGCCGAACACCTCCCCCTGCCGGACGGTGAGATCGAGTCCGTCGACGGCCCTGGTCCCGCCGAAGGCGTACACGAGGCCGGTACAGCTGACGGCCGCCAGGCTCTCAGCGGCGCTCTCGGCCGCCTTCTCGGCGGTCGTCTCGGTGATCCGTTCCGCTGTCACGTCTCCTCCGTCTCCTCGTGCAGGTTGCGGGCGAGTGTCCGCAGGGCCGGGAGCGCGGCCCGCAGGGCGTCCCGGTCCGCGTCGTCGAGAAGGGACACCTGCCGCCGTACGAGAGCGGCGCGCCGTTCCCGCCACTCCCTGAGGCGGGCCTCGGCCGCCGGGGTGGGCAGCAGCCGCGCGGCCCGCCGGTCGGCCGGATCCGTGCCGCGGATCAGGTAACCGGCTGCGACCAGCTGGTTCACCAGCGTCGACACGGAGTTGCCCGCCAGGTACAGCTCCCGGGCGGCGTCGGAGATACCGATGCCGGGGCGGCCGATGACCAGACGCAGCAGCTCGACCTCGGCGCCCCGCAGCCGGGGCACGCTCGTCCCGCCGCGCAGTCGGCGCCGGATCAGCCGCTGCACTCCGAGGAGCGCGTCGGCCAGTTCGTCCGGCAGGGTCTCTGGGTCCACACATCGAGATTAGCTCTGTGCCAGAGGTAATGAACCATGGGGAAGAAATGGAGCGGTCAAGAACATGTATACGGCACGTTCCATTTCGTGAATTCGCATCGCGATCAATCGGAAACACTGAGTCATACTTTATGCGGATTTGTTTCCGTACCGCCCGGAGCGGGAATTGGTCATTCAGTGCTTCGGACTGGAGGCACGCCCGTGGGAGCCGGTTCGCCGGACTCCGGCCGACCTCCGTCCGGTCCGTGAGCGCACCCTCCCCCGGTGTCTGTCCATCCAGCACCAGCTGAGGAAGGTGCGCGCGATGCGTATCGCCACCAGAACGAGGCAACATCCGCACGATGACGCCCCCGACACCGCCGCCGACTTCGAGCGGCTCGCCCGGCTCCCCGAAGGACCGGAACGTCAGACGCTCCGGGACGACCTCGTACGGGCCTGGCTGCCCATGTCCGAGCGGATCGCCGTCCGGTACCGGGGGCGCGGTGAGGCCCTGGAGGACCTCTACCAGGTCGCTGCCGTCGGACTCGTCAAGGCCGTCGACCACTACGACCCCGAGCGCGGCGCCGCCTTCGAGGCCTACGCCGTACCGACCGTCACCGGCGAGATCAAGCGCCACTTCCGCGACCATCTGTGGGCGCTGCACGTGCCGCGCCGGGTCCAGGATCTGCGCAACCGGGTGCGCACGGCCTCCAGGGAACTCGCCGCCACCATCCCGGGGCGGCCCCCGACCGACGCCGAGATCGCCGCGTACGCACAGCTGAGCGAGAGCGAGGTACGCACCGGCAGGGAGGCCCTGGAGTGCTTCTCCGTGCTGTCGCTGGAGGCGGAGATGCCGCGCACCGACGGATACGCGCTCACGGACACCGTCGGCAGAACCGACCCCGGCTTCGACCTGATCGTCGACCGCACAGCCGTCAGTCCCTGTCTGCGGGCTCTGCCCGAGCGCGAGCGAACCATCCTCTACCTGCGCTTCTTCGGCGGGATGACCCAGAGCCGGATCGCGTCGCAACTCGGTATCTCGCAGATGCACGTCTCCCGGCTGCTCAGCACCTGCTGTGCGCGCATCCGCGAGGAGCTCGACGAGGAGTCCGCCGTCGAGCCGTCCGTCGAACACGCCGGGCGGAGCCGGGCGCGGCACGGCGACATGCTCGCCGACGCCCGCTGAGGACCGGCCGGACCCGTACACACCACAGTCGCCCGGGCAACTGCTTCAATGCCGGGCGACTGGGGGACGGGCTCACTGCCGAACCCTCCCGGGAACGGTTCACCAGCGCCCACCTCTCCCGGTTGCACCGGAGGGACGGAGTTGAAACACACTCCCCTCGCGTGACTTCGCTCGTCGCCGGCGAACCGGCCAGGACCTGTCCGGCCGATCAAGTCGCAGGAAGGCAGCGGCTCCTGTCTGATCCCGGTGAGCGGGGTGATGGGGGTCCCCCCGCGCGAGGTTGTTCGAGCGTGGGGGAGCGTGCAGCTGCAAGGCGGAGGAGGGCGTCGACGCGATGGGGGTCCCCCCCGCGCGAGCGAAGTCGAGCGTGGGGGAGTCGGCAACCGACGACAACGCGGCTGGGGGTCCCCCCTCCGGGGGAGTGCGTGCCACACCCCGCGTCTGCGACATGATCGGCCGGACAGGCCGTAGGTGCCGACAGGCCCGATCGGGGTACTCGACAGGCACCGGGACGGGGATCGGCCGGAGACTGGTGTCCCACCGGTGCCCGCAGGTCGACGAAGTCAGGACACGAGTGCCATGAACCACGCAACACATCCCCGCGGCGCGACGGACCTCGTCTCGACCCATTCCGTGTTCGGCGCCCCCTGCTGGGTGAGTCTGACCAGCCGCGACCTGCGGGCCACCGAGGCGTTCTACAGCGCCGTACTGGGCTGGAGGTGGCGTCCGGCCCGGCTGGGCGACCGCTTCCGGGTCGCTCTGGTCGACGGCACACCTGTCGCGGGGATCGCCGCGGTGGCCTCCGTATGGCAGATGGTGGTCGCCTGGACCCCGTACTTCGCCGTGCCGAGCGCGGACGAGGCGGTGGCCCGGGTCCGCGAGCGCGGCGGTACGGCGGCGGTCGGGCCGCTCTCCCTCCCGCCCGGCCGGGCGGCCCTGCTGGCCGACCGCGACGGCGCGATCTTCGGCGTCTGGGAGGGAGAGCTGCTGGCCGGCTGGGAGGCCTGGCGGCGGTCGGCGCCGACGTTCGTACGGCTGCACACCCGTGACGCCTTCGACGCGGCCATCTTCTACGGCGAGATCCTGGAGTGGGCTTCGGACCGGCCCGGTTGCTGCCAGGTCCTCTACGAGGGCAACGAGGTCGTGCTGCGAAGCCGGGGCGACATCGTGGCCCGCATCGTGTCGGGCGCGCTGGAGGCCGCGCCCGATCCCACGATCCGGCCGCACTGGCAGGTCCACTTCGCGGTCGAGGACGTGGCGGCCTGCGTCAAGGCCGCGCAGGACAACGGCGGCAGCGTCCTGCGGCACGACTCCGCTTCCGTGCCGTACGAGGCGGTGCTGCGCGATCCGGACGGGGCGCAGTTCACGGTGACTTCACGCATCCCGCGCTGAGGCCGACGGCTACCGGACCGACGAGTACAGGTACCGGTCGCCGCCTTCCCGAAGCCGGGTGTGGACCGGGCCGATCCAGAGCGGCAGGCCCTGGTACCGTTCCCAGCGGGCGACCCGCCACCCGCGGGCCGGCCACGCCGACGCGAAGAGCAGCGGCCAGAGCGCCAGCGCTCGCCCCCCACACCGCTCCGCCGCCCGGCGCGGACGCCACGAGGCCGAAGTCCCGCCCTCCCCCGAACCACTTCAGCCGGGAGACGGTGAGGACCCCGAACCCCGCGGTGCACACCAGGGCGAGCAGAGCGAGGGCGATCGCGAGGGCGACACCTCGCGGCGCCCCCGGAGCACCCTCCGCCCCGAACACCACCCCGGCGCTCACCGCTGTCGCGCAGACCGCGAGAATCCCGCACGTCACTTCGTAATGGACATACCTGACCACGACGTTCCCCCTGTGCCCAGCCCCGCCCCCCGTAGCAGGGTGCCGACTTCACTATGCCCAGGGAGAATCGGCAGTACCGCTCTACGCGTTCACGAGGACGCCCGGTGCCCACTGCTCCGCACCGGCGAAGGCCGACCCGCCTCGCGGCGTCCGGCATCCCTCCCGCAGGCTCGGCGCGGGCGGGGCCGGGATCAATGGGACTCCTTCGCAGGAGCGGGCCCGGCGCGAGAACCAGATGACCTTGGCGCCCGTGTCGGTGTCGCAGCAGCCCCAGCCGTCGCTCGCCGCGGCGATCCGGGCCAGGCAGTTGCCGAGTTCCTGGTCGAGCCGCAGGTCACGGTCGTTCTCGGCGATGGCGGTGATGAGGTGCTGGCCGTTCCACCACATCTCGATCACCGCGCGCTTGTCGGTCGCGTGCCCGTCGATGGCGCTCAACAGAGCTTCGGTGCCGTCACATACGGACCCGGCCAGGTGTTCCAGGTCCCAGAGCCGGAGGTGGGCGGCCAGAATGCGGCTCACCTGCCCGATCCGTTCCGGACAGACCTCCACGTCGAGGTGGTAGTAGCAGGACTCTGCGGTTCTCATCGTCGTTGCTCCTCACGGCGGCGGACCCACGCTCCCTACGCTGTGCGGGGCAGGGCCCCGAGCGCGAAGCGTGAGCACTGTTCGCTTCTGAGTCACCTCCCAGAGTGGGAGCGCTAGTCCATTCGTGCAACACGAGCACGACACCCGGTGGTTGAAGATCCAACAAGACGCTGGGTCGTCCCGCGTGCACCATGAGTGAAGGTCTCGCCGTAGAAGCAGTGAGTCACGAGGAAGGGGACCAGCGCCATGCTGCTGCCCGCCAAAGCCGAGGTCGCCCGACAGCTGAACAGGTACCGGGAGTGGGAGCGCGTCATGCTCGCGGCCCCGTCCGACCGTTCGGCCCGGGACAGTTTCGAGGACTCGGGCTACACCCTGTGTGTACTGATGGGGAAGCGGTGTGCGCGGGAGGCCGTGCACGCCGCCGAGCGCTATCTCCGTACCAGCCTGGTCGCCTACCTCCGGGAGCAGGCCGGATGGGCCCACGCGGACCGCTTCACGGGGCACGCTCCCCCCGCCGTGCAGCGCTCCACGGCGGGCGGATAGCACCGCCCACGGCTCCCGCCGACCCTGACCGACCCTGATCCCGACCACGCCAGAGGTGAGACCCATGAGCCCGACCCCGGCCATCGGCCGCATCCCGGTGCGGGATGTGCGCCCGGCCGTCGAAAGCGGCAGGCGCCCGGCGAAGGCCGTCGCGGGCGAGACCTTCCAGGTCTCCGCGACGGTCTTCCGCGAAGGTCATGACGCGATCGGCGCGAACGTGGTGCTGTGCGACGCGGCGGGCCGGCCGGGCCCCTGGACACCGATGCGTGAACTGGCCCCGGGCACCGACCGCTGGGGCGCGGACGTCACCCCGGACACGGCGGGCCACTGGACCTACCGGGTCGAGGCGTGGGGCGATCCGATCAGCACCTGGCGGCACCACGCGGGCATCAAGATCCCGGCCGGGATCGATGTCGGGCTGGTGCTGGAGGAGGGCGCACTCCTGTACGAGCGTGCCGCCGCGGGTGTGCCGGAGCGGGCGGCGCGGGCTGCCGTACTGGCCGCGGCACAGGCCCTGGGCGACGACTCACTCCCGGTCGCGGATCGCCTCGAACCGGCGCTGACTCCGGCGGTGGACAAGGTGTTGCGCCGGTATCCGCTGCGTGAGCCGCTCACCTCCAGTGAGCCGTCGGCGCTGGTGGTGGAGCGGGAACGGGCCCTGTACGGGGCCTGGTACGAGTTCTTCCCGCGTTCGGAGGGCACGCCCGAGCAGCCGCACGGCACGTTCCGGACGGCGGCGCGGCGGTTGCCGGCGATCGCCGCGATGGGCTTCGACGTCCTGTACCTGCCGCCGATCCATCCGATCGGCCACACCTTCCGCAAGGGCCCCAACAACACCCTGTCCGCGTCGGCGCAGGATGTGGGGGTGCCGTGGGCGATCGGTTCCGAGGCGGGCGGCCATGACGCCGTCCACCCCGGTCTGGGGACCCTGGAGGACTTCGACTTCTTCGTCGCCGAGGCCGCCCGGCACGGGCTGGAAGTGGCGCTGGACTTCGCACTGCAGTGCTCGCCGGACCATCCCTGGGTGCAGAAGTATCCGCAGTGGTTCCATCACCGCCCCGACGGGACGATCGCCTACGCGGAGAACCCGCCCAAGAAGTACCAGGACATCTACCCCATCGCCTTCGACGCCGACCTGCCCGGTCTGGTCGCGGAGACGGTGCGGGTGCTGCGGCACTGGATGGACCACGGGGTGCGGATCTTCCGGGTCGACAACCCGCACACCAAACCGGTCGTCTTCTGGGAACAGGTGATCGCGGACATCAACCGCACCGACCCGGACGTGATCTTCCTGGCGGAGGCGTTCACCCGCCCGGCGATGATGCACACCCTGGCCCAGGTCGGCTTCCAGCAGTCGTACACCTACTTCACCTGGCGTACCACCAAGAGCGAACTCACCGACTACCTGACCGAGTTGTCCGGGGACGCCGCCGCGTACATGCGCCCGAATTTCTTCGTCAACACCCCCGACATCCTGCACGCGTACCTTCAGCAGGGCGGACGCCCCGCCTTCGAGGTACGCGCCGTGCTCGCCGCGACACTCTCCCCGACCTGGGGCGTATACAGCGGCTACGAACTGTGCGAGAACACCCCGCTGCGCGAGAGCAGCGAAGAATACCTGGACTCCGAGAAATACCAACTCCGCTCCAGGGACTGGGAATCGGCCGAACGGAACGGGCATTCGATCGCCCCGCTCATCGCCGCCCTCAACCGGATCAGACGCGACCACCCCGCCCTGCGCCGGCTCAGGAACCTGCACTTCCACCGCACCGACAACGACGCGGTGATCGCGTACAGCAAGCGCACCGGCGAGGACACGGTGCTGGTGGTCGTGAACCTCGACCCTCACCACACCCAGCAGGCGACGGTCTCGTTGGACATGCCGCAACTCGGCCTGGACAAGCGGGAAGACGAGGGATGTTCCCTCGCGGTGCGTGACGAGCTGAGCGGTGAGACCTACCGCTGGGGCCGCACCAACTACGTACGTCTGGAGCCGGGCAGGGCGCCCGCGCACGTATTCCACCTGCTGCGGTACTCGACTGGAGGCCAGTAACACCGTGACCGTCAACGACCCTGTTCCGGACACCTTCGAGGACACTCCCGCCAAGGACCGGGACCCCGAGTGGTTCAAACGCGCCGTCTTCTACGAGGTCCTCGTCCGCTCCTTCCAGGACAGCAACGGCGACGGCATCGGCGACCTCAAAGGCCTCACCGCCAAACTCGACTACCTCCAATGGCTCGGCATCGACTGCCTCTGGCTCCCCCCCTTCTTCAAATCCCCCCTCCGCGACGGCGGCTACGACGTCTCCGACTACACCGCCGTCCTCCCCGAATTCGGCGACCTCGCCGACTTCGTCGAATTCGTCGACGCCGCCCACCAACGCGGCATGCGCGTCATCATCGACTTCGTCATGAACCACACCAGCGACCAACACCCCTGGTTCCAGGAATCCAGAAACAACCCCCAAGGCCCCTACGGCGACTACTACGTCTGGGCCGACAAAGACGAACAATACCCAGACGCCCGCATCATCTTCGTCGACACCGAAGCCTCCAACTGGACCTTCGACCCCGTCCGCAAGCAGTACTACTGGCACCGCTTCTTCTCCCACCAACCCGACCTCAACTACGAAAACCCCGCAGTCCAGGAAGAAATCCTCTCCGCCCTCAAATTCTGGCTCGACCTCGGCATCGACGGCTTCCGCCTCGACGCCGTCCCCTACCTCTACCAGGCCGAGGGCACCAACTGCGAAAACCTCCCCGCCACCCACGACTTCCTCAAACACGTCCGCAAGGAAATCGACGCCCACTACCCCGACACGGTCCTGCTCGCGGAAGCCAACCAGTGGCCAGAAGACGTCGTCGACTACTTCGGTGACTTCGCCAGCGGCGGCGACGAATGCCACATGGCATTCCACTTCCCCGTCATGCCCCGCATCTTCATGGCAGTCAGGCGTGAATCGCGTTACCCGGTCTCCGAAATCCTCGCCAAAACCCCGGCCATCCCCAACAACTGCCAGTGGGGAATCTTCCTGCGCAACCACGACGAGCTCACCCTCGAAATGGTCACCGACGAAGAACGCGACTACATGTGGGCCGAATACGCCAAAGACCCCCGCATGCGCGCCAACATCGGCATCCGACGCCGCCTCGCCCCCCTCCTCGACAACGACCGCAACCAGATCGAACTCTTCACCGCCCTCCTGCTGTCCCTCCCCGGCTCGCCGATCCTCTACTACGGCGACGAGATCGGCATGGGCGACAACATCTGGCTCGGCGACCGCGACGCCGTCCGCACCCCCATGCAATGGACCCCCGACCGCAACGCCGGCTTCTCCTCCTGCGACCCCGGCCGCCTCGTCCTGCCCACGATCATGGACCCCGTCTACGGCTACCAGGTCACCAACGTCGAAGCCTCCATGTCGTCCCCCTCCTCGCTCCTGCACTGGACCCGGCGCATGATCGAGATCCGCAAACAGAACCCCGCCTTCGGTCTCGGCTCCTACACCGAACTCCCCTCCTCCAACCCCGCCGTGATCGCCTTCCTACGCGAACACAAGGACGACCTCGTCCTGTGCGTCCACAACTTCTCCCGCTTCGCCCAGCCCACCGAGCTCGACCTGCAAGCCTTCAGCGGCGCACACCCCGTCGAACTCATCGGCGGAGTCCGCTTCCCCGCCATCGGTGAACTCCCCTACCTCCTCACCCTCGCAGGCCACGGCTTCTACTGGTTCCGGCTCACCCGAGCCGCCCCGCGCACCGCCCGACGACCGTGACCGACCGCCCCGCGAAAGGAGCGTCACCATGCCGAAGACCGCATCTCTTCGCCCGAGCCGGACGGCGGCCCTCGCCGAGCCGCTGAGCTCGCTCGGTGGGCTGCTCCGCGAGTGGCTGCCGCAGCAGCGCTGGTTCGCGGGCAAGGACCGGCCTGTCACGGACCTGGACCTGCTGTCGATGACGGAGCTGTTTCCGGGCTGCCTGCACCTGCTCGTCCGCACCGGCCACACGGCCGTCCCCGTCCCCGGCGGCCCTCCCCCGCCCGGCGACTGCTACCAACTGCTCCTCCGCGTCCAGGACCGTCCGTCGCCGCACCTCGGCCGGGCTCTCATCGGCCGCGCACACGAGGGTCCCTTGGCCGGCCTGCTGGTCTACGACGCCTTGCAGGACCCCCGGACGGCCGAACTGCTGCTGGAGCGCCTCCGTCACCCCGGAACGGCCGGCCCCCTGCGCTTCGAGGCCGACCCCGCCGTCAGCGTGCCCGCCGGACTCACCCCGCGTCTCCTCGACGTGGAACAGTCCAACACCTCGCTCGTGTACGGCGACTCGTTCATCCTGAAGGTGCTCAGACGCGTCCAGCCGGGTGTCCACCCCGACCTGGAGGTGCCCGCCGCCCTCGCCCGGCAGGGCTGCGCCCGGGTACCCGCCCCGGCCGCCTGGTTCAGGACCGATCTGCCTCAGGACGCGACCCTCGGGGTGCTCCAGCCCTTCCTGCCCGGCGCCTTTGACGGCTGGACACTCGCTCTGCGCGCCCTCGCCTCGGGGCACCCCTTCACCGACGAGGCCCACGAGTTGGGCCGCGCCACCGCCGACGTCCACCTGGCCCTCGCGACCGCCTTCCCCTGCGACACCCACGGCGGACGGCACAGCAGACGTACGGCGGCGGCGATGACCGACCGTCTCGATGCCGCCGTGCACTGCGTACCGGCGTTGCGGCCGTACGCCCGGGGGCTGCGAGCCGCGTTCGACACCCTGGCCGGGTTCGACGCCGGCCCGGCCGCGCAGCGCGTCCACGGTGATCTGCACCTCGGACAGGTGCTGCGCACGGGCGGTACCGGCGGGGACTGGTACGTGATCGACTTCGAGGGCGAGCCGTCCCGCCCGCTCGCGGAGCGACGCAGCACCCAGTCACCGGTCCGGGACATCGCCGGCATGCTGCGCTCCTTCGACTACGCCGCCCGCACCCGGCTGCCATGGCGCCCCGAGTGGGCCCGGCGCTGCCGGGAGGCCTACTGCGCGGGGTACGCCGCCCGGGCCGGGTGGGACCCGCGCCGCGACCCCGGGCTGCTGCGCGCGTACGAGACCGACCGCGCCGTGTACGAGGTCGTCTACGAGGCCAGACACCGCCCGGACTGGCTCCCCGTCCCTATGGCGGCGATCGAACGACTCGCCGTCCGAGGAGGCTGACCGCTGTGGCCCTGCACGACCCCTCTCTCCCCGACACGCCCTCCCTGGGCAGGCCCGACGCCCTGTGGGATCCCGACGACAGGCGGCGCCTGCTCGCGGGCACCCATCACGACCCGCACTCCGTCCTGGGCGCACATCCCCTGCCCGTCGGCGGGGTCGTCTTCCGTGCGCTGCGCCCGTTCGCACGGGGAGTGAGCGTGCTTGTCGACGGGCGGCCGAACAGGCTCGACGACGACGGCGACGGGTTCTTCAGCGCCGTACTCCCCTTCGATCCCTCCTCCGCGACGCTTCCGGACCACACGCTGCTGGTGTCGTACGAGGGCGGCTCGTCGGAGGTCGGGGATCCGTACCGTTTCCTGCCCGCGCTCGGTGAGCTGGATCTGCATCTCATCCGGGAGGGGCGGCACGAGGAGCTGTGGAAGGCGCTGGGCGCCGAGCCGATGACCCACCAGGGCGTCACCGGCACCCGCTTCACCGTCTGGGCGCCGAACGCGCAGGGGGTGAGGGTCGCCGGGGACTTCACCTGCTGGGACGGCACCGCCCACCCGATGCGTTCCCTCGGCGCCGCCGGGGTGTGGGAGCTGTTCGTGCCCGGTGTGGGTGAGGGCGAGCGGTACAAGTTCGAGGTCGTGGGCCGGGACGGTGGCCGGGTCATGAAGGCGGACCCGATGGCCCGGCGCACCGAGGTGCCGCCCGCGACGGCGTCCGTCGTCACCGCCTCGCATTACGACTGGGGCGACGAGGAGTGGCTCGCGCGCCGCTCCGGCAGCGCGGTGCGCGAGAAGCCGTTCTCCGTGTACGAGGTCCATCTCCCGTCCTGGCGCCTCGGGTCGACGTACCGTCAACTGGCTGACGAGCTTCCCGCATACGTGGCCGACCTGGGCTTCACCCATGTACAGCTCATGCCGGTCGCCGAGCATCCGTTCGGCCCGTCCTGGGGGTATCAGGTCACCTCCTACTACGCGCCGACCGCCCGGCTGGGTTCCCCAGACGACTTCCGGTATCTGGTCGACGCGCTGCACCGGGCCGGTGTCGGCGTCCTGTTGGACTGGGTTCCGGCGCACTTCCCCAAGGACGAGTGGGCGCTGGCCCGGTTCGACGGGGGGCCCCTCTACGAGCCCGGTGACGCGCGGCGGGCCGAGCATCCGGACTGGGGGACGTACGAGTTCGACCTCGGGCGGACCGAGGTGCGCAACTTCCTGGTCGCCAACGCCGTGTACTGGTGCGAGGAGTTCCATCTCGACGGGCTGCGGGTGGACGCGGTCGCCTCGATGCTCTACCTCGACTACTCGCGCGATTCGGGGCAGTGGACGCCGAACGTGCACGGCGGACGGGAGGATCTCGACGCGGTCGCCTTCCTCCAGGAGATGAACGCCACCCTGTACCGGAGGGTCCCGGGGGTCATGACGATCGCCGAGGAGTCGACCGCGTGGGACGGGGTGACCCGGCCCACCGACAGTGGCGGGCTCGGCTTCGGTCTGAAGTGGAACATGGGCTGGATGCACGACTCGCTCGGCTACGTCCAGCACGAGCCGGTCCACCGCAAGTACCACCACCACGAGATGACGTTCTCCATGGTGTACGCGTACAGCGAGAACTACGTCCTGCCCATCTCCCACGACGAAGTGGTCCACGGCAAACGGTCGTTGGTGTCGAAGATGCCGGGCGACTGGTGGCAGCGACGGGCGACCGAGCGGGCGTACCTCGGTTTCATGTGGGCCCACCCCGGCAAGCAACTCCTCTTCATGGGACAGGAGTTCGCCCAGGGTTCCGAGTGGTCCGAGGCCGACGGGCCGGACTGGTGGCTGCTGGACCCCACGTACGCGGCAGAGCCCGATCACCGGGGTGTCCGCGATCTCGTCCGTGATCTCAACACCGTCTACCGGCGCACCCCCGCGCTCTGGCAGCGCGACACCGACCCTGCCGGTTTCCGTTGGGTGGCCGGGGACGCCGCCGAGGACAACGTGTTCGCCTTCCTCCGCTACGACGCGGCAGGAGCGCCCCTGTTGGCCGTCAGCAACTTCTCGCCGGTGGTCCGCCACGACTACCGTCTCGACGTTCCCGGCTCGGTCACCGCCTGGCAGGAGGTCCTCAACACGGACGCCGCCCGCTACGGAGGCGGCGACATCCTCAACCCCGGGGCGGTGACGCCCAGGTCGTCGGGCATCCGGCTGACTCTGCCACCGCTCGCCACGGTGTGGCTGACGCCGGCCCGAATGGGGTGAAGTGCGATGAGGTGACATGAGGTGCGGTCACGGAAGTTCTCTTCCGAAACCTCCGGGGGACAACGACTTCACAGTTCCCGACAACAAAGCCCGTGACCTGAGCTAGATTCGTTCACCGTCGATAACTCCACTCGTCGGCGCGGTCACAGTCAGTACGATCCAGGAGCAGCGCATGCGCGACTTCGCCCTCGCTCCCCCCACCACCGCCGCACCGTTTACGGGCGGTCTCGCCGACAGCGTCTTCGACACGGCGATCCGTGAACCGGACCTGGTGCAGCTCGCGCGCCGCGCCGATCCGGCCAGACAGGTCTGGACCAAGGTGACGGCCGCCGAACTGCGGGACGAGGTCGTCGACCTGGCCAAGGGGTTCATCGCCTCCGGCATCTCACCGGGCCGCCGGGTGGCCATCATGGCCCGCACCCGTTATGAGTGGACGGTGCTCTGCTACGCGCTCTGGGCGGTGGGCGCCGAGGTCGTGCCGATCTACCCGACCTCCTCCCGCGACCAGGTCGCCTGGATCCTCGCGGACTCGCAGTGCAGCGCCGTCGTCGTCGAGGACGAACAGGGCCTCATGACCGTCGGCTCGGTGTGCACCTCGCTGCCCCTGCTGCGCAACGTGTGGCAGCTGGACGACGGGGCCCTCGCCCAACTCGTGGAGCTGGGGCGGTCGGTGGCGACGACGACGGTCGACTCCTTGCGCCGGATCGTGCTGCCGGACTCGGCCGCGGTGATCGCCTACACGTCCGGCACGACCGGGCATCCGCGCGGCTGCGCCCTGAGTCACCGCAGTCTGGCCAGCCCCTGTGACACCCTGCTCGCGGGCTGGAGGCACACGGCGGCACCCCCCGGCGAACAGCCGAAGGTTCTCGCCTTCCTGCCCTTCTCCCACGTGTACGGCCTGATGGTCCAGAACCTGTGTCTGCGCGGCGGCCTCCTGATGGGCCACGAACCCGACCTGAGCGGGGAGGCGCTGTCCTCGGCGATGCTCTCCTTCCGGCCGACGTACCTGTACGCCGTGCCGTCGGTGTTCGAGAAGATCTACAAGAACTTCCTGCGCGCCGCCCAGAGATCGGGCCGGGGCAGCCTGTTCGAGCGTGCCGTCGACACCGCCCGCGACTTCGCGACGGCTGTCGAACGGCAGCGACTGGGCACGGGCTCCGGACCAGGCTTCGACCTGCGGCTCCAACACGCCCTCTACGAGCGGACGGTGTACCGCAAACTCCGTGGCGCCCTGGGCGGCCGGGTGTGCGGCGCGGTGTCGGGCGGCTCGCCCCTCAACCGTGAACTCGCCCTGTTCTACTCGGGGATCGGCATCCTCGTCCACGACGGCTACGGCCTCACCGAGACCTGCGGGGGCGTCACCGCACAGCCCGTGGGCCGGGAGAAGTTCGGGACGGTGGGAAAGCCACTGCCCGGCACGGAGATCCGGGTCGCGGAGGACGGCGAGATCCTGGTGCACGGCACCTCCGTCTTCCAGGGGTACGTGAACGACGAAGCCGGGAACCGGGCAGCGCTGCGGGGCGGCTGGCTGGCCACCGGGGACATCGGGCGGCTGGACAAGGAGGGGTATCTGACGATCACCGGGCGCAAGAAGGACATCATCATCACCAGCAGCGGCAAGAGCGTCGCCCCGACCGCCCTGGAGCATCGGCTGCGCATGCATCCGCTCGTGCACCAGGCGGTGATCGTGGGCGACAACCGGCCGTGTGTGGGCGCGCTGATCACCCTCGACCCGGAGTTCCTGGCCCACTGGCGCGCCTCGCTGGCCCTGCAGGAGGACACGCCGCACCGTCAGGCGCGCGAGGAGAACGCCCTGCGGGAGGAGATCGCCCGGGCCGTCGCCGCCGCCAACAGCGCGGTGTCGCGGTCCGAGTCGATCCGGGTCTTCCGGGTCCTCCCGGAGCCCTTCGCGCTCAGCAACGGCCTGCTGACCCCCTCGATGAAGCTGCGCCGGGACGCGATCGTGCGGCACTACGCCTTCGAGATCGACGCGATGTACCAGGCCAGGACACGCTCTCCCCGGCCGAACGCGGCGGCGGACGAACTCGCGCACTGGGACGACTCGGACAACGTGTTCCGCTGATCGCCGGGCGCGTACGCGGGGCAGTTCTTGGTTGACGGTACGACGGACAGGCCCGCAGAGTGATCTCCGAATCGGCTCCCGTACGGATTGGACCCTCCCCGTGACCAGTACCGCCGCACCGTGGTCGCACGCGCCCGTCAAGGTCGGGCTCGTCGGCGCCGGACCCTGGGCGCAGTGGGTGTACGCACGCATGCTGGCCGCCGGGCCCGAGACCGAACTCGCCGGGGTCTGGGCGCGTCGCCCGGAGGCGGCAAAGGAGACGGCGGCGCCGTACGGCGCCCCGGTCGTCGCCCGGTTCGAGGAACTGCTCGACTCCTGCGAGGCGCTGGCGTTCGCCGTGCCGCCCGCCGTCCAGGCCGAACTCGCCCTGCGCGCCGCGAAGGCGGGCAAGGCGCTGCTGCTGGAGAAGCCGATCGCCGAGGATCTCGGGGCGGCCCGCCGGCTGGTGGACGCGATCGACGAGGCGGGGGTCGTCTCCCAGGTGACCCTGACGAACCGCTTCCACCCCGAGACGCGCCGGTTCCTGGCGGCGGCGAGCGAGGCGGATGTGTTCGGCGCTCGGGCGGCCTTTCTGAGCGGTGCCTTCCTCGGCGGCGCGTTCGCGAGCCCCTGGCGGCTCGAACAGGGCGCGCTGCTCGATCTGGGACCGCACGTCCTCGACCTCCTCGACGCCTCCGTGGGGCCGATCACTCGGGTGCGCGGCACCGGAGATCCGCGCCGGTGGATCGAACTCACCTGCGAACACGAGAACGGTGCGGTCAGCCAGGCGTCCCTGTCCGGTTCGGTGAACGTGGCACAGGGCTCCGCCCGCGTCGAACTCTACGGATCCGGCCCGCAGTTGGTGTTCGACAGCGCGGAACTCGACCACGAGGAGACCTGGCCGGTCCTGCGCCGCGAGTTCGCGACCGCCGTGCGCACCGGTGTCTCCGGTGAGCTCGACGCCCGTCGCGGGCTGCGTCTGCAGACGCTGATGGCCCAGGTGTCCGAGGGCTGAGCAACCCCGAGAACGCGCGTGACGTGGATCACTCGCCGCTTCCGAGTGGATGCGGAACAACCCGGAGGGGCCGGCCGTTCTTCTGTACGTGGCTGCGGAGGGGACAGTGTCCCCGGGCCTCACCTATAGCCCATGGGGAAGATCGTTCGGCTGAAGCCCCATGGAGCCTTTCGCCGCGAGGCGACCGCCCTCCGCGTGCCACCACCTACGGCCCTGGCTGGTCTCCCCCGTCCAGCCAGGGCCTTTTTCTGTCAAAAGCAGATTCCTGCCCGCCGCCGAGGTGCCCGGCGCGTCCGCAACCGCTCAAATGGGTGTAGGGGAAGCCGCCGGAACCGAGCAGTGCGCTGTCGTGGCGGACGTCTTCCCTCCCGATCGCCGGTGAGGAGCCCTGCTCATGACCAAAGCGACAAAGCTGCTGACCGCCCTTCCTCCGCCACGCCGTGAGCGGCTGCTCGCACTCGCGACGGAGGTGTCCTTCCCCGAGGACTGCAGGATCTTCGAGCAGGGCGGCACCGCCGACCGCTTCTGGGTCGTCCGCTCAGGCGCGGTCTCCCTGGTCCAGCAGGTGACGCCGGTGCAGCGGGTGACCGTGGCCAGCCTCGGGTCGGGCGATCTGCTCGGCTGGTCCTGGCTCTTCCCGCCCCACCAGTGGGACTTCGGCGCCGAGGCGTTCAGTCCCGTACGCGCGTACGAGTTCCACGCGGCGTCGGTGCTGGAACTCTGTGAGGAGGAACCGGCCCTCGGGCTGCAACTGGTGCGGGTCATCGCCGAGATCCTCGCCCATCGGCTGGAGCTGACCCGGGGCCGGCTGATGGACCACTTCTCCCTGCACAAGCGGGGGCCGGGCTGAGGAGTGCGGCTCTGTGGCTCAGACGCGGTAGCGGCGCAGCGCCGGCATCGCGGCCGTCAGGGCCAGGGTGACGGCGACGACCAGGAGTCCGCCGCCGGCGACGGCCGTGCGGGGGCCCAGGGCGGATGCCGTGGTGCCGTGCAGCAGGTCGGCCAGTCGGGGACCGCCCACGACGACCACCGTGAAGACGCCCTGCATCCGGCCGCGCATCTCGTCGGTCGCCGCCGACAGCAGGATCGCCACCCGGAAGACGCTGGAGACCAGGTCGGCGACTCCGGCGACGACCAGGAACGTCACCGCCACCCACAGGCTGCCGCTCAGCCCGAACCCGGTGATCGCCAGCCCCCAGGCGACGACCGCGCCGATCACCATCCAGCCGTGCCGGCGCGCCCGCGAGAACGTGCCGGAGAACAGTCCGCCGAGCACCGCGCCCACGGGGATCGCCGCGAACAGCAGGCCGAGGGCGAGTCCCTCCCCGTAGGGGGCGTACGTCTGGGCGGCCAGCTGCGGGAACAGGGCGCGGGGCATGCCGAAGACCATGGCGACGATGTCCGCGAGGAAGGAGAGCAGGAGCACCTTGTGCAGGGCGATGTAGCGGAAGCCGGCCACGATCTCCTGGGCGCCCGCCTTCCGGGAGGCCGCCGGGCCCGGCGGCAGCGCGGGCAGCCGGAAGACGGACCACAGGGTGACGCACAGGGCGAGCGCGTCGAGCAGATACAGCTCGGCGAGACCGATGACGGGTATCAGGGCGCCGGCGAGCAGCGGTCCCGCGACCAGGCCGGTCTGCATGACGGTCGTACCGAGGGCGTTGGCCGCGGCGAACTCCTCCTCGGGGACCAGCTGGGCGACGACGGCACTGCGGGCCGGTGAGTTCAGGCCGAAGAACGCCTGCTGGAGGGCGAGCAGGAGCATCAGGGTCGCCACCGAGTCGAGGCCGACGAGGGCCTGGATCCAGAACAGCAGCGAGGTGACGGCGATGCCGGTGTTGGTGATCAGCAGCAGCTTGCGGCGGTCCATGCTGTCGGCGATCGCGCCGCCCCACAGGGCGAACACGACCAGGGGCAGGAGCCCTGCCAGGCTCGCGTAGCCGACCCACGCGGAGGAGCCGGTGATGTCGTAGATCTGCTTGGGCACGGCGACGGCGGTGAGCTGGCTGCCGACGGCGGTGACGGCGGTCGAGGACCACAGGCGGCGGTAGGCGGGGCGGCGCAGGGGCCGGGTGTCCATGGCCAGGCGGCGCCTGGCCGGGCGAGGGTCGTTCGGGGGCACGGTCGGCTGAGAGTCCGAGTCGTTGCCGGTGCTGCTGTCGCTGGGGTCCACAGGTGTCCTGGTTGCTCGTTACATCCAATCGGCTCAGCTTTCAATATCACAAGTACTGCGGGGGCCTTCTCCGGCGAGCGTCCGTGCGGCGCTGTCCAGCAGCATGTCGAGGGCCGTCGGATAGGCGCTGGCGACCATGCGGGCGGCGAGCAGGGGGGCCGCTTCGGCGATGCGGGGGTGGGTGGTGCGGGGCAGCCGGGCGTAGGTCGAGCGCCACATGTCCTCGTCGGCGGTGAGGCTGGCGCGCGGCAGGGCCAGGGAGGCGGCGTCGAGGGCGGCGAAGGCCAGCGTCTGGTCGATGAAGGCGTGGTAGATCCGTACCGTCTCCGGCAGCGGGAAACCGGCCGTGCGCAGGACGTCCAGGATGGCCTCGTCGGCGGCCAGCTCGTTGGCGCGGCCCGTGACACGGCCGGCGGTCAGGGCGGCGGCCTGCGGATGGGCGACGTACACCGCGTGGACGCGCAGCCCGATGGCGCGCAGGTCCGCCGACCACTCACCCGTGGGCCGCCAGCCGTGCAGCGCCTGGCCGATGAGGGCGTCGCCGATGGCGAGGGTCAGATCGTCCATGCCCCGGAAGTAGCGGTAGAGGGTGCTCGGGTCGGCGTCCAGGGCGAGGCCCAGGCGGCGGGCGGTGAGACCGGCGCTGCCGTGTTCGCGGAGCATGCGCAGGGCGGTGTCGACGATCAGCGCTTCGGACAGCACGGTGCCGCCCCTGGTGGGACGGCGGCGCCGCCGCTTCTCCTCCGGCACGACCTGCTTGGCCACGGCCACCCCTCCACTCTTATGCCAACGCCATTGACCTTAGACGACGGCAAGGCGTTGGATCGGGCGGACAACAGCTTCCCAACCTTCGCGAACAGGGAGATTTGCCATGCGGGTACTGCTCGTGGGAGCCGGCGGTGTGGGGACCGCGATCACCCGGATCGCCGCCCGGCGCTCCTTCTTCGACCGGATGGTCGTGGCCGACTACGACCCGGCGCGGGCCGAGGCCGCGGTCGCGGCGCTCGACGCCGGGGAGCGGTTCGTGGCGGAGCGGGTCGACGCGGCCGACGAGAGTGCGGTGGCGGAGCTGCTGGCCCGGCACGGGTGCGATGTCCTGCTCAACGCGACCGATCCGCGCTTCGTGATGCCGCTGTTCCGCGCGGCCCGCGCCGCCGGGGTCACCTATCTCGACATGGC
Source organism: Streptomyces sp. B21-083 (assembly GCF_036898825.1). Lineage (GTDB taxonomy): Bacteria > Actinomycetota > Actinomycetes > Streptomycetales > Streptomycetaceae > Streptomyces. Next base: position 598,380 of record NZ_JARUND010000001.1, read on the forward strand.
GATGTCCCTGTCGCGCCCGCACGCCGAGCGGCCGCACGAGGTGTGCGGGGTCAAGCTCGGCGACGAACAGTTCGCGGCGGCGGACGAGTGGGCGAAGGCGGGCGCGCTGGCCCTGGTCGGCATGGGTGTGGAGCCAGGCATGTCCGATGTGTTCGCCCGGTACGCGGCCGACGAACTCTTCGACGAGATCGAGGAGATCGGCATCCGCGACGGAGCGAACCTCACCGTCGACGGCTACGACTTCGCGCCGTCCTTCAGCATCTGGACGACGATCGAGGAGTGCCTCAACCCGCCGGTCGTCTACGAGTCCGGCCGGGGCTGGTTCACCACACCGCCCTTCAGCGAACCGGAGGTGTTCGACTTCCCCGAGGGCATCGGCCCGGTGGAGTGCGTGAACGTCGAGCACGAGGAGGTGCTGCTCGTGCCGCGCTGGATCGACGCGCGCCGCGTCACCTTCAAGTACGGCCTGGGCGAGGAGTTCGTCCAGACCCTCAGGACGCTCCATCTGCTCGGCCTTGACCGCACCGACCCCGTGACCGTCCCGAGCGCCGCCGGACCCGTCCCGGTGTCGCCCCGGGACGTCGTCGCCGCCTGTCTGCCCGACCCGGCGACACTGGGCGAGCGCATGCACGGCAAGACGTGCGCGGGGACCTGGGTCAAGGGCACGAAGGACGGGGCGCCCCGTGAGGTGTACCTGTACCACGTGGTCGACAACCAGTGGTCCGTGGCGGAGTACGGCTCCCAGGCGGTGGTGTGGCAGACGGCTGTCAATCCGGTCGTCGCCCTGGAACTCGTCGCCACCGGGGCCTGGTCCGGCGCGGGTGTCCTCGGCCCGGAGGCTTTCCCGGCGCGCCCCTTCCTGGATCTGCTGACGGTGTACGGCTCGCCGTGGGGAATGCGCGAGCAGTGAGGTGCTCTCCCCGGGCCGAAACCCGGGGAGCCGGGCGTCCTACGGCGCGGTGCTACGGCGCGGAGGGCTTGCCCTTGGTGCCGATCCAGGTCCGGAACAGCTGGTCGAGGTCCTTGCCGGAGACATGCTCGGCGAGGGCGGTGAACTGGGCGGTCGTACCGTGCCCGCCCCGGTGCTCGGTGGCCCAGGTGCGCAGGATCTTGAAGAAGGCCGGGTCACCGACCGCCTTGCGGAGCTTGTGCAGGGCCATCGCACCGCGGTCGTAGACGGGCCGGCCGAAGATGTTGGCGCCGCTGCCCGGGTCGGCCGGCGGGAACGACCACAGGTCGTCGTCCTTGGCCGTGGCGTACAGGCCGTCGAAGGTCTTCTGGGCGCTCGGGCCGCCGTGCTGTTCCGCGTACAGCCACTCCGTGTACGTCGCGAAGCTCTCGTTGAGCCAGATGTCCTTCCAGGTGGTGAGGGCGACGGAGTCGCCGAACCACTGGTGGGCGTTCTCGTGGACGAGGGTGCTCAGGCCGGGTGCCCGGTCGTAGACGGGACGGGTCTGTGTCTCCAGCGCGAAGCCGACCTGCGGGGCGCGGTCGACGATGGATCCGGCGGCCTTGTACGGGTACGGGCCGAAGAGCTTGGCCTCCCAGTCCAGGACGGACGGCAGTTTCTTCAGCACGGGCGCGGCCGCGGAGGCCTCGCGCGGGTCGACGGCGTTGTAGACCTTGATGCCGCCGCGCGTGGTGTACTGCTCGACCTTGAACTTCCCGACCGTGGCCGTGGCCAGGTACGCGGCCATCGGCTCGGTCTGGCGCCAGCGGAAGGTGGACTTGCCGCCGGCTGTCTTCTGGCTCAGGAGGACACCGTTGGCGACCGCGGTGCGGCCCTGGGGGACGGTGATCGTGAAGTCGTAGGAGGCCTTGTCCTTGGGGTGGTTGTTGCCGGGGAACCAGCTCATGGAGCCCTGCGGTTCGCCGGCGACGAACACGCCGTCGTCGGTGGCGATCCAGCCGTCCTTCGAGCCGTCCGGGTCGATGACGGCCTTGGGGACACCGGTGTAGGTGACGGCGACCTGGAACGTCTGGTTCTTGTTCAGGGCGCGGCGCGGGCTGACGATCAGCTCCTGCCCGGAGCGCCGGAAACCGGCCTTCACGCGGTCGACGGTGAGGGCGGTGACCTTCAGGCCGCTGAGGTCGAGGTTGAAGCGGGTCAGCTTCTGGGTCGCGCGGACGGTGAGTACGGCCTTGCCGTCGAGGTGGCGGCTCACGGGGTCGTAGCGGAGGTTCAGGTCGTAATGGGCGACGTGGTAGCCACCGTTTCCGGACAGCGGGAAGTACGGGTCACCGACGCCGGAGGTGCCCGTCGTCGCCGCTCCGGCAGGTGCGGCGGCGGCCAGCAGGGCCGCGAGAGCGACGGGCACTGTCGCGACGACGGCGTCACGGCGGAGGACTGCGGTGCGGCTGCCTGCGTACTTCCTGGGGGGTCTCACGCGAGCTCCTACGGTGATAGGTCTGATCATCATCAGGTCTTTCACCCTAGAGGCGCCACCGCACGGATTCCTCCCCCTTCTGGTCAAGTTGCGAGTCGTCGGGACCGGCCACATCATTCTTTCGGCCCTCTCTCCCCGCCCCGCCGGAGGTGCACCGTGACCGTCCGCGTCCGTCGTGTCTACGAACCGCCCGAGCCGGACGACGGCGTCCGCGTCCTCGTCGACCGGCTGTGGCCGCGAGGCCTGTCCAAGGACGCGGCGCGGATCGACGAATGGCCGAAGGCACTCACCCCGTCGACCGAGCTGCGCCGCTGGCACCACGCCCAGGAGGACACCTCCGACGGGTACGAGGAGTTCCGGCGCCGGTACGAGGCGGAGCTGGCCGCGCCCGAGGCGGCGGAAGCCCTGGACGCGCTGCGCGCGCTGGCCGGCGAGGGACCGGTGACACTCCTGACCGCCACCAGGTCCCCCGCGCGGAGCCAAACCTCAGTACTGGTCGAACTGCTGACGTCCGATTGAAGGCACGGAAGGAACCTCAGGCCGTCGCCCGGGCCGCCGCCCGTCCCGCCGCGCGGCCCGAGAACAGGCAGCCGCCGAGGAACGTACCCTCCAGGGCGTTGTAGCCGTGCACACCGCCGCCGCCGAAGCCGGCCACCTCACCGGCCGCGTACAGCCCCTCGACGGGCTCGCCCGTCGTGCCCAGCGCGCGTGAGTCGAGGTCCGTCTGGATGCCGCCGAGGGTCTTGCGGGTGAGGGTGTGGAGTTTGACGCCGATGAGCGGGCCGGCCTCGGGGTCGAGGATGCGGTGCGGGGAGGCGGTGCGGCCGAGCCGGTCGCCGATGTAGCGGCGGGAGTTGCGGATGCCCTGGACCTGCGCGTCCTTGCTGTACGGGTTGGCGATCTGGAGGTCGCGGGCCTCGATCTGGCGGCGCACCCGGTCCACGTCGAGGAGCGGCTTGTCGGTCAGCCCGTTCATCTTCACGACGAGTTGGTCGAGGGAGCCCGCGACCACGAAGTCCGCGCCGTGTTTCACGAAGTCGGCCACCGGGCCGGGGGCGCCCTTGCCGAGGATGCGTTCCTTGAGGAAGGCCTTGCGGTTCTTGGCCGTGATGTCGGGGTTCTGCTCGGAGCCCGAGAGCGCGAACTCCTTCTCGATGATCCGCTGGGTGAGGATGAACCAGGAGTGGTCGTGCTCGGCGATGTCCTCGGTGGTGCGCAGGTACTTGAGGGTGCCGAGGGTGTCGTACCCGGGCAGGCAGGGGTCGGGGAGGCGGCGGCCGAGCGCGTCGAACCACATGGAGGACGGGCCGGGCAGGATGCGGATGCCGTGGCCGGGCCAGATCGGGTTCCAGTTCTGGATGCCCTCGGTGTAGTGCCACATGCGGTCGCGGTTGACGAGGCGGACTCCGGCCTCGGCGCTGATGTCGAGCATCCGCCCGTCGACGTAGGCGGGCACCCCGGTGACCATGTTGGCCGGCGCTGTGCCGAGCCGCTCGGGCCAGTAGCGGCGCACGATGTCGTGGTTGGCGCCGATGCCGCCGGTGGTGACGACCACGGCCTGGGCGGTGAGTTCGAAGTCGCCGATCCGCTCCCGGTTGGAGGCGACTCCGCGCGCGGAGTCGTCCTCGGCGAGGACCGTGCCGCGTACACCGCGCACGGCGCCCTCCGTGACGACGAGTTCGTCGACCTGGTGGCGGTGGTAGAAGGTCAGCAGTCCGGCGCGGGACGCCTGCTTGGCACTGAGGACGAACGGTTCGACGACCCCGGTGCCCGTGCCCCACGACACATGGAAGCGGGGTACGGAGTTGCCGTGCCCGTGGGCTCGCAGGTCACCGCGCTCCGCCCAGCCGACCGTCGGCAGGAACGAGATGCCGTGACCGGCGAGCCAGGACCGCTTCTCCCCGGCCGCGAACTCGACGTAGGCGCGGGCCCATTTGACCGCCCAGGAGTCCTCGTCGTCGACCCGGTCGAACCCGGCGCTGCCCTGCCAGTCGCTCCAGGCGAGGTCGAAGGAGTCCTTGATGCCGAGGCGCCGCTGTTCCGGGGAGTCGACGAGGAAGAGCCCGCCGAAGGACCAGAAGGCCTGCCCGCCGAGGTTGGCGGCGTTCTCCTGATCGACCAGTGCGACCCGTCGGCCCTTGCTGGTCAGCTCGTGAGCCGCGACCAGTCCGGCGAGGCCGGCTCCGACGACGATGACGTCCGCGTCCATGGCGATTGTTCCCTCTCTCATCCGCCGCTGCGCGCGGTCGGGTTGTCACGGCCGTCGGTGAGCAGTGCGGTGAGCAGCTGCTTGAGCCACGCGCGCGCGTGCTCGACGTCCTTGTCCAGCAGCAGTTGGGTCGTGACCCCGTCGTACGCGGCGATCACCGCGTGGGCGGCGCCCTCGGTGTCGCCGAGTACGACGGGCAGTTCGGTGTGTCCGGTGGCCCGGGCGAGCCGGTCCGCGACGGCCCGCCGCAGCCGCTCCCGGTGTTCCAGGAGCGTCTGGGCGACGGCCGGGATCCGGGCCGCGTGAACCAGGAAGTCGGTCTTGACCAGCAGCCAGTCCAGGTCGAGCAGCAGGACCTCGGTGACCCGGTCGACGGCCGCGGGGACGTCGAGATCCGGGCCGTCCAGGGCGAGGACGCCCGCGACCTGGTCGGCGATCAGACCGGCGCGGTCCGTGTAGAGGGCGAAGAACAGTTCGTCGAGGCTGTCGAAGTTCGAGTAGAAGGCGCCTCTGCTGTAGCCGGCGGCCTCGCAGACCTCCTCGATCGAGACGCGCCCGAACCCCTTCGCGGCGAACACCGCGAAGGCGGCCTCCAGCAGGTTGGCCCGCGTCCGCACCCGGCGCTTGGTCACCCGCCCCGTCGTTCCCTCGACCGCCATGTCCGACCCTCCGTTCGATACGCGAATGTATCCGATACATCGATGTATCCAAAGGGTTCGGGACAGACGAAATCTCGCCACCCCCACCCAGCCTTGCCATCCCTAAATAGGAACGCGCATTCGAATATGGGAGTACGCTGATGCCATGACCGCGCATCTCCAGGGTTCACTCTTCGACCAGACCGACGAGGTCCGGCTCGGCACCCTGGCCGGAATGCGCCGTACGCCACTGGGTCACGGCGCCTGGATCGACGAACTGTCCGGCTGGCTGCACGGAGCGGACTCCCTGTTCGAACAGCTGGCGGCCGAGGTCCCCTGGCGGGCCGAGCGCCGGAAGATGTACGACCACGTCGTGGACGTACCGAGGCTGCTGGCCTTCTACGGCGAGGCGGACGCGCTGCCGCACCCGGTGCTGTCCCGCGCGCGGGACGCACTCTGCGCGCACTACGCCGCCGAGCTCGGTGAGCCGTTCGCCACGGCCGGGCTGTGCTACTACCGGGACGGGCGGGACAGCGTCGCCTGGCACGGGGACCGGATCGGGCGCGGTGCGCGCGAGGACACCATGGTCGCGATCCTCTCCGTCGGCACGCCGCGCGACCTGCTGCTGCGGCCGGTACGCGGCGGCGAGACGGTGCGGCGCGCGCTGGGGCACGGGGACCTGATCGTGATGGGCGGCTCCTGTCAGCGGACCTGGGAGCACGCCGTTCCCAAGAGCACACGGGTCACGGGTCCGCGCATCAGCGTCCAGTTCCGGCCGCGCGGAGTGCGGTGAGACACCGAGGGGTGTGCCCCGTCGTGATCCACTCCGGCGCCGTCTGCTTTGCTGTGCGTCATCCGGCAGCGAACTGCAGAACGGGAAGATCATGCGGGCAGACGTCCAGCAAGTCGCCGATGGCATTTACCTCGTACACGGGAGCAACACCAACTGGGTGATCCTCACCGAGGGGGACGCCGCCACCCTGATCGACACCGGATACCCCGGCGACCGGCAGCTGGTCCTCGACTCGCTGGCGCAGGTGGGCAGTTCACCGGAGGCGGTGGCGGCGATACTCGTCACGCACGCCCACAACGACCACATCGGCTCGGCCGAGTACCTGCGCTCCACGTACGGCACGCCGGTGCTGACGCACGAGGCCGAAGTACCGCACGCGCGCCGGGACTTCCTGCACCAGGTGACCGTCGGGGAGGTGCTGAGGAACGGGTGGCGGCCGGGTGTGCTCCCCTGGGCCGTGCACGCGATCCGCTCCGGCGGCACCGCGCAGGTGCCGGTCGCCGAGCCGCTGCCGTTCCCGGAGGCGCTCGACCTGCCGGGCGGGCCCGTCCCCGTCCACACCCCCGGGCACACCGACGGGCACTGTGCCTTCCACCTCCCGGACGCCGGGGTCGTGGTCTCCGGCGACGCCCTGGTCAGCGGGCATCCGACCTCGCGGCTCAAGGGCCCGCAGTTGCTGCCGGACATGTTCCACCGCGAGCGAGCGCGTGCGCTGGCCTCGCTGGACCTGCTGGCGAAGCTCCCGGGCGATGTCGTACTGCCCGGGCACGGGCCCGTGCATCACGGCAGCGTGCTGGAGGCGGCCGGGCAGGCGCGGGAGCGGGCGATGTGAGGCGGCGCTCTACAGTGAGGTGACGATCACCAGCAAAACGAGAACGGTCGAGCCATGGCATTGCAGATCAGCGCCACCAACCCCGAGCATCCCGCACTCCTGCTCGAACTGCCGTGGGACCTCCCCCTGGAGGAGTGGCCCGACCGCTACCTCGTCCCGCTGCCGCGCGGTATCTCCCGGCACGTCGTGCGCTACGCACGCGCCGGCGACGAGGTGATCGCCGTCAAGGAGCTGGCGGAACGTCCCGCCCTGCGCGAGTACGAACTGCTGCGGGACCTGGACCGGCTCGGCATCCCGGCCGTCGACCCCCTCGCCGTGGTCACCGGGCGGGTCACCGACGAGGGCGGCGTCCTGGAGCCGGTGCTCATCACCCGGCACCTCGGCGGGTCGATGCCGTACCGCTCGATGTTCGAGACGACGATGCGCCCGGCCACCATGCACCGTCTGATGGACGCGCTGGCCGTCCTGCTGGTCCGGCTCCACCTCGCCGGGTTCGCCTGGGGCGACTGCTCCCTGTCCAACACCCTCTTCCGGCGCGACGCGGGCGCCTACGCCGCCTATCTGGTCGACGCCGAGACCGGCGATCTGCACCCGCAGCTCAGCGACGGACAGCGCGAGTACGACCTCGACCTCGCCCGGGTGAACATCAGCGGTGAGCTGCTGGACCTGGAGGCCTCCGGGGCGCTGCACCCCTCCGTGGACCCGATCGAGTTCGGCATGGAGATCTGCGCCCGCTACCAGCGGCTGTGGCAGGAACTGACCCGTACCTCCGTCTACCCGGCGGGCAAGTACCACTACATCGAGCGCCGGATCCGGCGTCTCAACGAGCTCGGTTTCGACGTGGCCGAGATGCAGATCGAGCACTCCTCGAACGGCGACACCGTGACCTTCGTGCCGAAGGTCGTCGACGCCGGTCACCACCAGCGGCAGCTGCTGCGGCTGACCGGGCTCGACACCGAGGAGAACCAGGCGCGGCGGCTCCTGAGCGACCTGGAGTCCTGGATGGCCACCCAGGACGACTACGAACCGGGCGACCCCCTGGGTGCCAGCCCGGAGGTGCTCGCGCACCGGTGGGTGCGTGAGGTGTTCCGGCCGACCGTCCGGGAGGTGCCGCGCGAGCTGCGGGGGAACGTGGACCCCGCCGAGATCTACCACCAGTTGCTGGAGCACCGCTGGTTCCTCTCCGAGCGGGCGCAGCACGACATCGGTCTGGACACGGCGGTCAAGGACTACATCGTCAACATCCTGCCCAAGGCCCGCCAGGCACTGCCCCTGCCCACGGACGAGGCGGCGCCGCCCGTCTGAGTCAGTCGTGCGGGACCACTGCGACCGGGCAGTGCGCGTGGTGCAGTACGCCGTGGGCGACCGAGCCGATCCGCGCGCCCACAGCCGAGCGGTGGGCGCGCCGCCCGACGACCAGGAGCTGCGCGCGCGAGGCCACCGAGAGCAGCACCTCCCCCGCGCTGCCCATCTCCACCTGCTGGGTGACCGGCACCTCGGGGAAGCGTTCGCGCCACGGCTCCAGCGCGGCGGCGAGCGCGTTCCTCTCGTACGGTTCCAGCCCCCCGGCCTCGTCGAGGAGCTTCATCGAGCCGGGGCTGTACGCGAACACCGGCGGCAGGCTCCACGCGCGGACGGCACGGACGGCCGCGCCACGGGCCGCCGCCGCCTCGAACGCGAACCGCAGGGCCGGCGTGTTCTCCTCCGGGTCGCCGTGCTGCCCGACGACGACCTCACGCCCGGCTGCCTCGTCGGAGGGGCGGTCCTCGGCGCGGACGAGGACGACGGGCCGCTCGGACTCGGCGATCACGTGCTGGCCGACCGAGCCGATCAGGAACCCGACGACGGCCCCGTGGCCGCGGGAGCCGAGCACCAGCATCTCGGCCTGCGCCGCGGCCTCGGCGAGCGAGTGCGCAGCGCCGCCCTCGACCACGTCGACGGTCATGTCCAGCCCCGGATGGCGTTCGGTGACGCTCCGGACGGCCTCGTCCACGCCCTCCCGCACCCACTGGTCGTGGGTCTCCCGGGTCCCGGCCCCGAACGCCTGGTCCGGCACCGGCTCCCAGGCGTGCACGACCCGCAACGCGAGGTCCCGGCGGACGGCTTCCCTGGCCGCCCAGGCGAGCGCGGCGTGACTCTCGGGCGTTCCGTCCACCCCTGCCGTGATCGGGCGCGTCATACGGTTCCCTCCGGGTCGTGATCATGGGTGCGTACCGGACCCAGTCTTCACTACGCTGCACTCATGACCTTGGAATGGGAACAAGTGATCGTGGACGCGGCGGACCCGGCCGCACTGGGACGCTGGTGGGCCGAGGCGCTCGGCTGGTCGGTCGTCGACGACTCCCCCGAGGAGTACGAGATCCGGCCGACGCCCGACCAGCTGCCCGGCCTGCTGTTCGTACGGGTCCCGGAGACGAAGTCCGTCAAGAACCGGCTGCACCTCGACTTCCGGCCCGACGACCAGCAGGCCGAGGTCGACCGTCTGCTGGCCCTCGGAGCACGCCACGCGGACATCGGCCAGGGAGAGCAGCCCTGGACCACGCTCCTGGACCCGGAGGGCAACGAGTTCTGCGTGCTCAGCGCACGGAAGAGCTGACCGGAGCGAAGCGCGGCGATCGAACATACGATGGGCCGGAGCGGCTCGGCACCCGGCTGGCGCCGCCCGGTGACTCGAACCGCTCGGGGTGGGAGACGTATGGCACAGGCCGCGGACACGACGCGGACCGTCATCATGACCGTGGACGACGACCCCGGGGTCTCCCGGGCCGTCGCCCGTGACCTGCGGCGGCGGTACGGCGAGTCGTACCGGATCGTGCGCGCGGAGTCCGGCGAGTCCGCGCTGGACGCGCTGCGCGAGCTGAAGCTGCGCGGTGATCTGGTGGCGGTCATCCTGGCCGACTACCGCATGCCCCAGATGAACGGCATCGAGTTCCTCGAACAGGCCCTGGACGTCTATCCGGGCGCGCGCCGGGTACTGCTCACCGCGTACGCGGACACGAGCGCGGCGATCGACGCGATCAACGTCGTCGACCTCGACCACTACCTCCTCAAGCCCTGGGATCCGCCGGAGGAGAAGCTCTACCCGGTGCTCGACGATCTCCTGGCGGCCTGGCGGTGCAGCGACTTCCGGCCGGTGCCGAGCACCAAGGTGGTCGGTCACCGGTGGTCGGCCCGCTCGTCGGACGTACGGGAGTTTTTGGCCCGAAACCAGGTGCCGTACCGCTGGTACTCCACCGAGGAGCCCGAGGGGCAGCGGCTGCTCGCGGCTTGCGGCCAGGACGGGCAGCGGCTGCCGGTCGTCATCACGGCGGACGGATCGGCACTCGTCGAGCCGGAGGTGCCGGAGCTGGCCGCCCGGGTGGGGCTGGCGACGACGCCCACGGCCGACTTCTACGACCTCGTCGTCATCGGCGGCGGACCGGCCGGGCTGGGCGCTGCCGTGTACGGGGCCTCGGAGGGGCTGCGGACGGTGCTGGTGGAGCGGTCGGCCACCGGCGGGCAGGCCGGTCAGAGCTCGCGGATCGAGAACTATCTCGGCTTCCCGGACGGGGTGTCCGGCGGCCAGCTCACCGACCGGGCGCGGCGCCAGGCCACCAAGTTCGGCGCCGAGATCCTCTCCGCGCGTGAGGTGACCGGCCTGGAGGTGAGCGGCGCGGCGCGGCTCGTGCGGTTCGCGGACGGGTCGGCGGTCGCCGCGCACAGCGTGATCCTGGCGACCGGTGTGTCGTACCGGCAGTTGGAGGCGCCGGGCGCCACCGATCTGTCGGGTCGCGGGGTGTTCTACGGGTCGGCGCTGACCGAGGCCGCCGCCTGCCAGGGCCACGACATCTATATCGTCGGCGGCGCCAACTCGGCCGGGCAGGCGGCGATGTACCTGTCCAGGGGCGCCAAGTCGGTCACGCTGCTGGTGCGCGGAGCGGACCTCACCGCCTCCATGTCGCACTACCTGATCCAGCAGATCGCCGAGTCGCCGAACATCTCGGTGCGGGCCCGCACGGTCGTCGAGGCCGCGCACGGCGGCGACCACCTGGAGCAGCTGACGTTGCGCGACACGGTGAGCGGGGAGACCGAACTGGTCGACGCGCAGTGGCTGTTCGTGTTCATCGGCGCGGCCCCGCTGACCGACTGGCTGGACGGTACGGTGCTGCGGGACGAGCGCGGGTTCATCCTCGCCGGGCCCGATCTGACCGCCGACGGACGGCCACCGGCGGACTGGGAGCTGGACCGGCCGCCGTACCACCTGGAGACCAACATCCCCGGCGTGTTCGTCGCCGGGGACGCTCGCGCGGAGTCGGCCAAGCGGGTCGCGTCCGCCGTCGGAGAGGGAGCCATGGCCGTGATGCTCGTACACCGGTATCTGGAGCAGTCGTGAGCGGCCGGCTGATGCCGTGCAGCCCGGGGGAGATCCGCTCGCTGTTCCTCTTCGAGAAGCTCGCCCCGGAACAGCTCGGCAGGCTGTGCAGCGAGGGACGGGTGGAACTGTTCGACGCCGGGCCGGTGTACACCGAGGGCGACCCGGCCACCTGCTTCTACGTGATGATCGAGGGCACGGTCGTCCTGTCGCGGCGGGTCGGCGTCGACGACGTCGAGGTGAGCCGCACGTCCCAGTCGGGCGTGTACGCGGGCGCGATGCAGGCGTACCTGGAGGACGGGGAGCCGCAGCGGTACAAGAACTCGATGCGGGTCACCGAACCGACGCGGTTCTTCGTGCTGTCCAGCAGCGGCTTCGCGGCCATCATGCAGGAGTGGTTCCCGATGGCGGTCCACCTCCTGGAGGGACTGTTCTTCGGTTCGCAGACCACCCAGCGGGCGATCGGGCAGCGGGAGCGGCTGCTCGCGCTGGGCTCGTTGTCCGCCGGGCTGACCCATGAGCTCAACAACCCGGCCGCCGCCGCCGTACGGGCCACGTCGTCGTTGCGCGACCGGGTGGCGCACATGCGGCAGAAGCTCGGGATCATCGCCTCGGGTCCCTACCACCGCGATGCCCTGAAGTCCCTGGTCGAGATCCAGGAGCGGACGGCGGAGCGGGTCGCCAAGGCGCAGGCGCTGAGCCCGCTCGAAGCGTCCGACCGGGAGGACGAGGTCGCCGACTGGCTCGACGACCACGGCATCCAGGGCGGCTGGCAGATCGCGCCGACCTTCGTGCAGGGGGGCCTGGACGTCGGCTGGCTGGAGCAGGTCGCGGCGGCCGTCGACGAGGAGATCCTCCAGGCCGCCATCGGGTGGCTCAACTACACAGTCGAGACCGAACTGTTGATGTCCGAGATCGAGGACTCCACCACGCGCATCTCGCACCTCGTCGACGCCGCCAAGCAGTACTCGCAGCTGGACCGCGCCCCCTACCAGGTCGCCGATGTGCACGAACTCCTCGACAGCACCCTGCTGATGCTGTCGGGGAAGATGGGTACGCGCGTCAAGGTCGTGAAGGAGTACGACCGTTCGCTGCCGAGGATTCCGGCCTACCCCGCCGAACTGAACCAGGTGTGGACCAACCTGATCGACAACGCGGTCTCCGCGATCGACAGCGCGGGCGGGGAAGGGACGCTGACCGTACGGACGGCGCTGGTGCACGACCGGCTGCTGGTGGAGTTCCGCGACACGGGACCGGGAGTCCCGGCGGAGATCCGCGGCCGGATCTTCGACCCGTTCTTCACCACCAAGCCGGTGGGCGAGGGGACGGGGCTGGGCCTCGACATCTCCTGGCGCATCGTCGTCAACAAACACCACGGCGACCTGAAAGTCGAGTCCGTACCCGGCGACACCCGCTTCCAGGTCCTGCTCCCCCTCACCGCCGTGGACTCCGAGACCGACACCGACCCCGACCCGGCCGTGGGCTCCGCCCCGGCCCAGGAGCCCTCATGACGAAGGACACCGGAATCGACCCCAGCGTCCCGCCCAGCGGGGCGGGATGCGTCGAGTGCGACGCCGTCGGCGGCTGGTGGTTCCATCTGCGGCGCTGCGCCCAGTGCGGCCACATCGGCTGCTGCGACGATTCGCCCTCCAAGCACGCCACCGGCCACTTCCGGGACACCGGCCATCCGGTGATCCGCAGTTACGAGCCCGGCGAGGCCTGGTTCTGGAACTTCGAGACGTCCGAGCTCTACGAGTCCGGTCCGGCCCTGGCGCCCCCGGCGAGCCACCCCGCCGACCAGCCCACACCGGGACCGGCTGGACGCGTGCCGGCGAACTGGGCGGAGACGCTGCGCTGAGGCCTGACCGGCCAGGGCTGTCAGTGGTGCGTGTCAGGATTGGTCTGTGCCGCAGAACCTGTACGACACTCCACTCATCGGCCGGGACGACGAGCTGAGCCGTCTCGACGGTGTGCTGGACCGTGCCCGTGTCCGTGAGGCCCGTGCCGTGCTCATCGCCGGGGACGCAGGGGTGGGCAAGACGCGGGTGCTGGCGGAGGCCGCCGGGCGGGCCTCGGACCGGGGAATGACCGTGCTCACGGGGCACTGCGTCGATCTCGGTGACGTCGGGCTCCCCTATCTGCCGTTCACCGAGATCCTGGGCGTGCTGGCCGCCGACGAGCGGTTCGCGGAGGCGCTCGCCGCACATCCCGTGGTCGGGCGGTTGCTCGGCGGCGGGGCGGACGACGGGGTGCGGGACGCCGGCGGGCGGCTGCGGCTGTTCGAGGGGATGGCCGGGCTGCTGGCCGCCGTCACCGAGGTCGCTCCGCTGCTGCTCGTCCTGGAGGACCTGCACTGGGCCGACCAGTCGTCCCGGGATCTGCTGCGGTTTTTGCTCAGCCGGGGTGTGCTCCAGGGTCCCGCGGGCGGCGCGCCCGGCCACCGGCTCGCGGTGTTCGCGTCGTACCGCGCGGACGACCTCCATCGCCGCCATCCGCTGCGCCCCCTGCTGGCGGAGCTGGTGCGGCTGCCCGCCGTGGAGCGGCTGGAGCTGCGGCCGATGGCCGACGCCGAGGTGGCCCGGCTGGTGCGTGCCCTGGGCGAGGGGCCGCTGCCCGACATGACCGTCCGCCGGATCGTCGAGCGGGCCGAGGGCAACGCGTTCTACGCGGAGGAACTGCTCGCGGCCACCGACGCGGAGTCCGGGGGCGTACCCAGCGGGCTCGCCGACGTTCTCCTCATCCGCTTCGAGCAACTGAGCGACACGGCCCAGCAGGTGCTGCGTACGGCGGCCGTCGCGGGGCGGCGCGTCGAGCACGAGTTGCTGAGCGACGCCGTCCGGCTGCCCGAGGACGAGCTGGAGTCGGCGCTGCGCGAGGCGGTCGGGCGCCAGTTGCTGGTCCCTGGTGAGGGCGACACGTACTCCTTCCGGCACGCGCTCGCCCGTGAGGCCGTGTACGCCGATCTGCTTCCGGGGGAGCGGTCGCGACTGCACGGGGCGTTCGCGCGGCTGCTGGCCGGGCGGGGCCGCCCGGCCGAGAGCGCGGCGGAGCGGGCCCACCACTACCGGGAGAGCCACGACCTCGCCGAGGCGCTGACAGCGTCCCTGGAGGCAGCCGATCACGCCCATCGTGTCGGCGCGCCCGCGGAGGAGCTGCGGCAGCTGGAGGCCGCCCTCGACATGTGGCCGGCGGTGGAGGCGGACGCTCGCCCCACGGGCGAGGGTCTGGACACGGTGACGCTGATGCTGCGGGCGTCGGCCGCGGCGGCGCACGCCGGGGACTCGCACCGCGCGGTGTCACTCACCCGGGCCGCTCTCGCCGGGGTCGGCCAGGACACGGCCGCCGAACTCGCGGCCCGCGTCCGCTACACCCTCGCCGACAACCTCATGAGCATCGACCACCTGGCGGCGGCGTTCGCGTACAGCAGTGAGGCACTCGCCCTGATCCCGGCCGAGCCTCCGTCGCGGACATGGGTGTGGGCGGCGGCCACGCATGTCATGGCGGCACGGCAGATGGGTGACAACGAGACTGCGCTGCGGGTGGCCCGGCAGGCCCTCTCCGTCGCCGAGGAACTGCAGGCCCTCGACGCGCAGGCCGACCTCATGATCTCCGTGGCCGGTCTCGAAGCGGGCGGCCGGCGCACGCCCGGGGCCCGCGAGCAGCTCCGGGAAGCCCGGGAACTGGCCCGGCGGGCAGGCTGCACACCGGTGGAGATGCGCGCGCTGTTCAATCTGGCGATCGGCTCCTTCGAGTCCGGTCTGCTGGAGGAATGTCTGCCGTGGCTCTCGGAGGGCCTGGACCGCGCCCGCCGCGTCGGCCTCCTGTCCTCGCCGTACCCCCTGGAGATGCGCTATCTGCACGCCCTGGTGCTGTACACCCTGGGCCGATGGGACGAGTGCGCCCGCGCGGCGGCGGCCGACACCGAGGTGCTGCCCGCGACCGCCGGTTACGTGACCGGGCCTTCGCTGTACGTGGCACTGGCACGCGGTGACCTGGGCGCCGTGGACCGCGCCCGGGCTCTCCTCGACGGCCCGTTCGACTGGATGGCCACGCTGGTCGCGAGCGTGGTGCTCACGGACGCCGCCGCTCTGGCGGGTGACCCCGAGGGGGCCGTGGAGCGCGTGCACAGTACGGTGAAGGCGCTCACCGACGACGCCGGGGCGCGTCCGGAGGTCGCGGTCCGGCTCGTCGCCCTCGCACTGGCCGCCGTCGCCGACACGGCCGTCCAGCTCCGCCGGACCGGCGACGAGGCGGGGATCGCGCGCTGGACGGACACGGCGGCCGAACTGTTGGAGCTGGCCCGGTCCCGGGGCGCGATCGGCCGTGACGGATCCCCGCAGGGCCCGGAGGGACACGCCTGGCTGGCCCGTGCCGAGGCGGAGTGGGCCCGGGCGACGGCCGGCCCGGAAGCCGAGGCGTGGGAGCGGGCGGTCACGGCGTTCGGCTTCGGCGATGTCTACGAACAGGCGCGCTGCAGAAGGCGGTTCGCCGAGGCCCTGCTGGCGGACGGCCGCCGTGAGGAGGCCGCCACGCAGGCTCGCGCGGCACGGGGGACGGCGTTGCGCCTGGGCGCCGCACCCCTGCTCCGGGACGTGGACGCCCTGATCCGCCGAGGCCGGCTCATGGACCCCTCCCCCGCCGGGGACACCGGCGGCGCCTCGGCTCCGACCCCGCTCACCGCCCGTGAACAGGACGTCCTTCGGTTGCTCGCCCTCGGCCGCAGCAACCGTCAGATCGGCGAGGAACTGTTCATCAGCGGCAAGACGGCGAGCGTCCACGTGTCCAACATCCTGGCCAAGCTGGGCGCCGCGAGCCGCGGGGAGGCGGTGGCGGTCGCCTACCGGCAGGGGCTGATCCCACCGGCCTCGACGGCGGCGACGGCGGAGCCGGCGCCGGATCCGCGCTGACGCGAAGCCCTGACCGCCCCGCTTCTACTGTTCCGCCCTGACGAAGGACCGGATCGCCGTCGCCGCCGCCCCTCGGGCCCACTCCTCGAAGGGCAGCGGCCGGATCAGCAGCTCGCAGCGGGCGGCGGAGCCGAAGGCGGTGGCGGTGAACGCGTCGCGGATCTGGTCGGCGAACAGGTCGTACGCGGCCAGTCCCTCACCGGAGATGATCACGCGCTCGGGGCCGAGCAGATTGGCGACGGTGGCGATGCCCCGGCCGATCGCCTCCCCCGCCCGCGCGTACACCTCCCGCGCTCCGGGGTGGCCCGCGTGGGCCAGGGCGACGGCCTCGGCGCTGTCCACGACCTCGGAGCCCGTGACCTCCCGGACCCGGGCGACGATCTCCGCGTCCCCCGCGAACGCCTGGAGGCAGCCCCTCTTGCCGCAGTGACAGGGCGGGCCCGCCGGATCGACGACGAGGTGCCCGATCTCACCGGCCACGCCGTGCGTCCCCTCGACCACGCGCCCGTGGACCACGAGCCCGCAGCCGATGCCCGCGCCGACGGTCACCACGGCGAAGTCGGACAGCCCCACCCCGGCGCCGAACCACTGCTCGGCGACGGTGAGCGCGCGCACGTCGTTGTCGACCGTGACGGGCAGCCCCGTGGTCATGGCGGCCAGTTCTCCGAGCGGCATGTCACGCCACTGGAGGAACGGCGAGTAGCGTACGGCGCCCTCGGCGCGGTCGATCTCTCCGGCGAGGGCGATACCGCAGCCCAGTACGGGCACCCCGAAGCCGTCCGCCTCGGTGAGCAGCTCCCGGACCAGCTCGGCGACCGAGGCCAGCACCGACTTGGGGGTCCGGGCGGTCAGCGGTATGTTCCGGGCGACCCGGATACGGCAGCACAGGTCGGTGAGCACGCCGAAGATCTCGTCGCCGGTGATCTTGATGCCGATGAACAGTGCCCGGCCGCCGTCGACGCGTACGGCGTTCGCGGGGCGTCCCGGTCCGGGACGGGTCTCCACGTCCTCGTCCTCGACCAGATAGCCGGCCTCGATCAGCGGGCGGACCGCCTTGGTGACGGCGGCGGCGGACAGCCTCGCGCGCCGGGCCGCGTCGGCGCGGGTGAGGGGGCCGTGGGACAGGACCGTGGTGAAGATCAGCGAGGCGGCCGGCGTGCGGGCCGGAAACGCCTCGGCACGGAAGGGCGAGGACATGGCCGGGAACCTAGCTTATTTTCCCCTGTCAATGAAAGAAGCACTGAGAAGACGAACCATCTATGGAACGGCATCTAGACTTGCGAAAGGCCGATACAGGCATCCCATTGACACAAGATCCATGGTCGCGCTTGGCTTCGCCGAGTAACGCCAGTACCACGAACGTGAGGCACCATGCCGCTGATCTCCCACTCCCCGGACACCGGGGTCTGGCTGCTGACCACACCGCGCACGTCGTACGCGCTGCGGATCGACGAGACCGGCGCGCCGTGTCACCTGGCGTGGGGTCCGCGGCTGACCCTCGCGGAGGCGGGCGCGCTGGTCGCTCCGGCGCGGGACACGTCGAGCAGCTTCGAGGGCCGGACCCCGGTGGGCGAGGAACTCCCCGTCGACGGCGGCACCCGCTACGGGCCACCCTCGCTCCAGGTGCGGTACGCGGACTCCTCCCGCGGCTTCGAATGGGTGCCGACCGGTCATCGTGTCCTCGAACCGGCGGCCGGGGTGAGCGAGTTGGTGCTGGAGTTCCGCGACCGTCTGTACCCCCTCGACGTCGCGCTGCACTACACGGTGCGCACCGACACGGACGTCATCGAGCGCCGGACCGTGCTGCGCAACGCCGGTGACGAGCACGTCGACCTGCTGCGCGCCGACTCCGCCGCCTGGACGCTGCCGCCGCTGCGCGGCTACCGGCTCAGCCATGTCACCGGCCAGTGGTCGGCCGAGAGCCAACTGCGGCGCGACACACTGCCGTTCGGTGAGACGGTACTGACCAGCCGACGCGGCATCACCAGCCATCACGCCAACCCCTGGGTCATGCTCGACGCGGGCGAGGCGACGGAGGAGCACGGCCGGGTGTGGAGTGCCGCCCTTGCCTGGAGCGGGAGTTGGCGCATCACCGCGCAGCGCACCCCCGACGGGCTGGCCGGGTTCACCGGGGGCGTGGGCCATGAGGGTACGAGTGTTCCGCTCGCGCCGGGCGAGGAGTTCACCACGCCGGTGTTCGCCGGGCTGTGCACGGACGGCGGGTTCGGGGCGGCGAGCCGCGCCTGGCACACGTACACGACGACCCATGTGCTGCCCCGGGCGCGGGAGTCGGCGCCCGTGCTCTACAACTCGTGGGAGGCCACCGGGTTCGACGTCGACGAGGCGAGCCAGCTGGCGCTGGCCGAGCGGGCCGCGCTGCTCGGGGTGGAGCTGTATGTCGTCGACGACGGCTGGTTCGGGGCACGGCGCAGCGACCGCGCGGGGCTGGGTGACTGGACGCCGACTCCGGAGCGCTTCCCCGAAGGGCTCAAGCCGCTGGCCGACGCCGTGCACGGGCTGGGCATGCGGTTCGGGATCTGGGTCGAGCCGGAGATGGTCAATCCGGACAGCGACCTGTACCGCGAGCACCCCGACTGGGTGCTGCACCTTCCCGGCCGGGCCCGCACCGAGCTGCGCAACCAGCTCGTCCTGAACTTCGCGCGCGACGAGGTGGCCGAGTGGGCCTACGGCTGGCTGACGCGGCTGGTCGGGGACCACGGGGTCGACTTCCTCAAGTGGGACATGAACCGCGCGTTCGGCGAGTCGGGCTGGTCGGGAAGGCCGGACGGCGACGACCTGCTGTGGACGCGGTACGTGGCGAATCTGTACGACGTCATCGACCGGCTGCGCGCCGACCATCCCGGACTGCGCGTGGAGACCTGCAGTGGCGGCGGCGGCCGGATCGACCTCGGCATCCTGTCCCGTACGGACCAGGCGTGGACGTCCGACAACACGGACGCCGTGGACCGGCTGGTGATCCAGCACGGGTTCGGGCAGGTGTATCCGGCGCGTGCCATGTCCGCCTGGGTGACCGACGTGCCCAATCAGCTCACGGGGCGTTCGGTGCCGTTGCGGTTCCGTTTCCATGCGGCGATGTGCGGGCTGCTCGGCATCGGCGGTGACCTCACCCGCTGGTCGGAGGAGGAACTCGCGGAGGGCGCGGCGCTCGTCGCCGAGTACAAGACGGTGCGGCACCTGGTGCAGCACGGTGAGCTGTACCGGCTGTCGGGGCCGCTCGGGGAGGAGCCGACGGCTCTGCAGTACGTCGGCGAGGACGCGGCCGAGGCCCTGGTGCTGGGCTTCCGCCACGGCCCCCGGCACGGTCTTCCGCGGATTCCGGTGCGGCTGCGGGGCCTCACCCCCGGCGCCCGCTACCGGGACGCGCGCACGGGCGCCGTCCACCACGCGAACGTGCTCGGCGACTACGGGATGCGGCTCGACCTCGCGCCCGGCGACTGGTCCAGCACGGCCGTGCACCTGGTGCGGGTCGAGGAGGCATAGCCGGCCTGTGCCCCGGTCGGCTTTCCTGGCGCCCGGGGAACCGCGGCGGCCCGGCCGTGCGTTACAGGGGCAACGCCCCCGAGGGCGCGAACGACGACCCCAGGGCAGGCGCGATGAGCGAGTTGGTCCCCGGGGGCAACACGCCCCTTCCGGGCGGCACCCTCACGTTCCGGGTGCCGGGCCCCTTCGATGTGAGCGCGCTCGTGACGGACGACGGCGGCAAGGTCGGCGGCGACGCCGACTTCGTGTTCTACAACCAGCCGGCCGCACCGGGAGCCCGGCTCCACGGCGACACCCTCACCGTCGACCCGGCGGCCCTGCGGCCCGGCGCCACCCGGGTCACGGTGGTGGTCAGCGCGGCCGATCCGGGTACGGCGCTGGGCGGGCTCCCCGCGCCCACCCTCCATGTCACCGGCCCCGGAGGCCGCCCGCTGGCCCGGTTCACGCCGCCGCGCCCGCAGCGGGAGACGGTCCTGCTGCTGGCGGAGCTGTACCGGCGAGGCGCGGGCTGGAAGCTGCGTGCGCTGGGCCAGGGGTACGCGGACGGACTGGCGGGCCTGGCCCGGGACTTCGGGGTGGACGTCGCGGACGACGCCTCCTCGGTGTCGGCCTCGCCGGGGTCCGCCGCGCCGCCTTCGACGGCCGGTGCGCGCCTGCGTACACCGGCCCGGCTGTCCGGCGCCGCCTCCCGGCTGTCGGGCGCGGCCTCCCGGCTGTCGGAGGCGGCTTCCCGCCGGTCCCGGTCGACGGGCGGCCCGTCGTCGGCCGAGGCCGCCGGGTCGGCTCCCCCGGCCGCCGGAGCACCGGGCCCACTCACCCCCTCCGACGGGTTCCTCGGTCTCGTCAACTCGGCCCGGGCCGCTGCCGGTTCTCCGCCCGTCTCGCTCGACGGGCGGCTCGGCGCCGCCGCGCGGGCGCACGCCGCCGACATGGCGTCGGCCGGCCGCCTCGGCACCGAGAGCCGGGACGGCACCTCCGTCCACCAGCGCGTCACCGACACCGGGTACTCGTATCTGACCGTCGGCGAGCACCTGGTCTCCGGTCCGCGTACGCCCGAGGAGTTCGTCGACTACTGCCTGCGCACGGAACAGGCCCGACGCACCCTGCACGACCCCGCGTTCACCCAGGTCGGCCTGGCGTACGTCACCGGGTCCCGTACGGGTGACACGTACTGGACCGCCGTGTGGGCCCGGCCTCTCCGGACCGGTGACCTGGCGCGAACGGCCGCCGAGGTCACCGACCTCACCAACCGGGAGCGGGCGCGGGCGGGGCTGCCGCCGCTGGCCACCGACGCCCTGCTCACCCGGGCCGCGCAGGCGCACAGTACGGACATGGTGGTCCGCGCGTTCTATTCGCACACCGGGCCCGACGGCAGCCAGCCGTGGGACCGGGCCGCCGCGGCGGGGTCCACCCGTCGGACGATCGGCGAGAACATCGCGTGCGGGCAGCGCTCCCCCGCCGAGGTCGTGGAGGGCTGGATGAACAGCCCGGGACACCGCGCCAACATCCTCAAACGGGAGTTCACACACATAGGCATCGGTTTCGCGGGCGGCGGCAAAGCGGGCACGTACTGGACCCAGCTGTTCGGCGCCTGAGGCGCCTGCCCCCCTTTCCGCGCGTTCTCCTGGCGGAACGCCACCCTCCGGGACACGATGCCCGCATGAAGGGTGACCTCTTTTCCAGTGAGTACATGGTGCAGCCGGCCACAGCGCCCGGTATGACCGCCGAGAACGCCAAGTCGATCAAGTACGCGGTCAACGGTGAGATGTTGGCCCGCCAGGGCGCGATGATCGCCTACCGCGGCAACCTGCAGTTCGAGCGCAAGGGCCAGGGCGTCGGCGGCATGCTGAAGCGCGCGGTCACGGGCGAGGGGCTGCCTCTGATGACGGTGCGCGGGCAGGGCGAGGCCTGGTTCGCGCACGAGGCGCAGAACTGTTTCATCGTCGAGATCGACCCGGGTGACATCTTCACGGTCAACGGACGCAACGTGCTGTGTTTCGACGCGTCTTTGACGTACGAGATCAAGACCGTGAAGGGGGCTGGGATCAGCGGCGGGGGCCTGTTCAACAGTGTCTTCACCGGGCAGGGGCGGTTGGGGCTGGTCTGCGAGGGCAATCCGCTGGTGATCCCGGTGTCGCCGCAGTATCCGGTGTACGTCGACACGGACGCGGTGGTGGGCTGGACGGCAAGCCTGCAGACGTCGCTGCACCGTTCGCAGTCCATCGGCTCGATGATCCGCGGCGGTTCCGGCGAGGCTGTCCAACTCATGCTCCAGGGCGAGGGGTTCGTCGTCGTCCGGCCGAGCGAGGCGACTCCGCAGAAGGCCCAGCAGCACTGACGCATCCGCGACTCGCACCTCGCACGTGATCTGTGTCGCACAGGCAACCTCAGCGCCGTCACCGCCGTCTTGACTGACGACAGCACAGAGCCGCCCCGGCCCGAACCGGCCGGGGCGAATTTCCGGCACGCTATACACACCGTGTATACGCTGAGCGTATACCGAAAGGGTTGTATGTACGGCAAGGCATTCGCCCCCGAGTACCAGGGCGCGCTCACCAGCCTCTCGGTGAACTCCTCCCTGGTCGACGTGCTCGCCGCGGGCACCGAGCAGCTGGCCGCCGCCGAGCAGGCGGGGCAGACCGGCGAGGCCGCCCGTTCCGGACTCGCGGTCGCCGAGGCGCACCGGCGGCTCGGGCAGGTGGGCGACGCCGACCGGGCCTGGAAGGCGAGCTACCGCGCGGCCCGGGCGGCCGGGGACACCCCGGCGATGGCGTGGGCCCTGTGGAGCGGTGGCACCCTGGCCCGCCAACGCGGCGCGTTCCCGCTGGCCCGGCGACTGCTGGGACTCGCGGCGGAACTCGGAGAGCGCGGCGGCGACATCGTCGTACGCGGCTACTCGCTCGCGGGGCTGGCCGAGACCGGGCGTATCCAGGGCGACTACGAGGCGGTCGGCCGGCTGCACGAGCAGCTGCTCGCCGAGGCGCGCAGGCGCGGTGAGGCGCGGCACACGGTGTGGGCGCTGGAGGGCATCGCGCAGATGCATCGCAACACCGGCTCGTACGACAGCGCGTACGCCATGTTCGAGGAGGCGGCCGAGATCGCCGAGCGGGCCGACGACCGGCGCGGCCACGCCTGGGCGTTACGCGGGCTGGCCGACATCGTGTCCGTGCGCGACGGGGACGCGGAACGTGCCCTCGCCCTGCTCACGGAGGCGGAGAAGAGCTGCACGGAGATGAATCTGATCAGCGCGCTCGCCTACAACCACAAGATGCGCGGCAACGTCCTCTACCGCGCCGGGCGTTACACCGAGGCGCGCGACCTGTACACCACGGCCCTGGCGGAGTTCCGCGCCATGAGCGAGCCGCGCGGTGAGGCGCTGTCCCGCCTCGGGCTGGCCAAGTCCCTGGCCCGCCTGGGCCACGACCGCGCCGAGACGGCCACCGAACTGGCCGAACTCGCCCGCGAGCTGGACCGCATAGGGCTGCGGCACGCCCACGCCATGGTGGCCCGGGCGCAGACCGAACTCGGCCTCGACACGGACGCGGAGGCCGCACGATGACGCCGTCGGCCTCCGAGGTCCTGGCACCGGCGGCTCCGTCCGTGCCCCAGCTCCTCGACCGGTGCCGTGACCTGGTGCGTCCGGCGCTCACCGAGGCCGTCGACCGGCTGCATCCGTGGCTGGGCGAGATGGCCGCGTACTCCTTCGGCTGGTGCGAGGTGGGCGGGGGGCCCGCCGAAGCGTCCGGCGGGAAGGGCGTACGCCAGGCGCTGGCCGTTCTCGGGGCGGAGGCGGCCGGGGCGCCTCGGCGGTCCGGAATCGCGGCGGCCGTCGCGGTGGAGCTGGTGCACACCTTCTCGCTGCTGCACGACGACATCATGGACGGCGACCAGACCCGGCGCCGTCGCGCCACGGTGTGGAAGACGTACGGCACCGGGCCGGCCGTGCTCGCCGGCGACGCGCTGTTCGCGCTGGCGGTGGAGACCCTCGCGCTGACTCCGGGCGGCCCGGCCGGGATGCGCCTGCTGTCGGCGGCGCTGTCGGACGTGGTGTCCGGGCAGGCCGACGACCTGCTGTTCGCGATCCGTCCGTGGACCGGGCCCGAGCGGGTGCGACCCGGGGAGTACCGGTCGATGGCCGAGCGCAAGACGGGCGCCCTGCTCGGCTGCGCGCTCTCCCTGGGGCCCGCTCTGGGCGGCGCCCCTCCGGCGACGACGGCAGCGCTGGAGCGAGTGGGACGGCACGCCGGGACGGCCTTCCAGATCGTCGACGACGTACTGGGCATCTGGGGCGATCCCGACATGACCGGCAAGCCCGTCCACGGCGATCTCCGGGAGCGCAAGAAGTCGTACCCGGTACTGGCCGCGCTCGACGCCCCGGTCCCCGCCGCCCGGCGGCTCGCCGCGCTGCTGGAGTCCGTCGAGGTGCCCGACGAGGCGCTCGCGCGCCGGGCGGCGGCGCTCGTCGCGGAGGCGGGCGGCCGTACGGCGGCCCTCGCGGAGGCCCGTCGACACCTCGCCGCCGTCGAACGCGGCCTGGACGAACTGGAGTTGGCGGGACCGCCGCTCGGCGGGCTGCGGGCGCTGCTGGGCTTCCTCGTGCGCCGGGAGGCATGAGGGGGCGGAGGAGATCCGGTGGAAAGATCGCGTACGGGCCGTCACTCACCGCTCGTGAAAGTCCCCATTTCTTCGCACACCCGCTCGCCGCAGATGAATAAAAGGAAAATCGGGCCCGGGAGTTGCGGAATAATTGAACAGACCCCGTCACACCCCTCGTACCTCTGGGAAAGGTGAAAGCCAGGGGTTCAGCGAGGGATGGCCATGGTCAAGGCGCACGTCTCCACACACGAGTTGGTGGCCGGAAGGTACCGACTCCTCGATGTCGTCCATCGCGAAACGAACCGGGTCTCCTGGTACGGCGAGGACACCTCGTCCGAGCGCCCGGTCGTCCTCACCCAGATCCAGCTCCCGCCCGATCCCCGGGAGCAGACCGCACGCCGGGCCATCGCCCGGGTGATGCGCGCGTCCGAGATCCTCGGGCTGGTCCTGCCCGGCCGGGTGGGCGTCGTGATCGACGTCCTCGAGGAGTTCGGCACCCTGTGGACGGTCGCCGAGTGGATCGACGGCACACCGCTCAGTGAACTCCTCGAACGGCAGGGCACGTTCAACTACGTTCGGGCGGCGCGCATCACCCTCGAAGTGCTCGACGTGCTGGAGGCCGCGCACCGCGAGGGCATCGTGCACGCCGAACTCAGCCCCGGCCAGGTGTTCGTACGGGACCAGGGGCCGGTCGTGGTGACCGGCTTCGGTCTGGCGGGCGCCACGTCCGCGTCCCGGGTCGGCGCGCCCTCGTACGCCTCGCCGGAGCAGGCCCACGGCGCGCGCGCCGACCCGTCGGACGACCTGTGGGCGCTCGGCGCGCTCCTCTACGCGATGGCCGAGGGACGGCCGCCCTTCCGTGACCGGGGGCGGGCCGACGCCACGCTCAAGGCGGTCGACCGGCTGCCGCTGCGCAGCCCGGTGCGAGCCGGTCCACTCACCCAGGTCATCCAGGGGCTGCTGCGCAAGAACGCCCGGGAACGGCTGACCGCGCCGGTGGCACGGGACGCCCTGCTGCGCGTCATCAGGGACGAACCCGACACCTCGGACGAACCACTGCCCTCGGTCCGGCCGCGCGACGCCGGGGGCGGTGCCGGAGCGCGGCGCGTGGGCCGGAACGGGAACAGGAGCGCCGCCCGCAAACTCGTTCTCGCCGGTACGGCCCTGGCCGTCGTCACGGTCGCCGTGCTCGCCACGACCGACAACCTGCCCGGCATCGACGCCTCGGCATCCGGCGTGGACACCACTCCGTCCGTCGCCGCCCCGGCCCCGTCCCTCCCCTCCACGGGCGGCAGCGCTCCCCTCCCCGACCAGACCCCCGAACCGAGCCCCTCCCCCTCCGCACCGGCCTCACCGGCACCGTCGGCGCCGCCCTCCACTCCTCCCGCGCCCAGCCCCACCCCCTCGGCCACCGGCGGTACCGCCCAAGCCCTGCCGGCGGGGTTCCAGGTGTACAACGCGCCGGAAGGGTTCGTCATCGCCCTCCCCCAGGGGTGGAAGCGGCTGAGCGAGGACGTCTCCCCCGGCAACGTCGCCTACCGCATCGTGTTCGGCGCCGACGACGACCCGCGCACCCTGACCGTCACCTACAGCCAACTGCTGCGCCCGGACCCCGTGGCCGTATGGCGCGACGACGTCCAACCCGACCTGATCCGGGCGGACATCGGCTTCCAGCGGATCGGCGCGATCCGGGCGACGACCTATCACGGCCGGAGCGGGGCCGACATGGAGTGGCTGTCCGACTTCGAGGGCACCCGCATACGGACGTTCGGCCGAGGCTTCCTCACCGGCGAGAAGACGGGCTACTCGCTGCGCTGGACGACACCCGCGGCCGACTGGAACGACACCGTCAACCGGCAGGCTCTGGACACCTTCCTGCGGACCTTCAGAGAGTGAACGGCGTCCAGCCATGGGCGGGTACACGTGTCGACCACCGGGCGTACGGACCCGGTGACAGGCCGGGATCCGGGTCGGGCCCGGTCTGTCAAAGCAGCGTCAATGCGCGCATATAGGCTGCCTGTCTGCACCTTCGCCGTCCGTCCAGCCTGCCGGGAGAGTCACCTGTGACCGTAGCGATCGCCCCGTCCGAAACGTCTCCGACGCCCGAGTCTTCCGAAACACCCGAGATGCCCCCCGTGTCCGAGGAGTTCGACGGGTCCGAGTGGTCCGAGCCGGCCGCGGAGCCCGACGACACCGACGACGCCTCCCTCGACCCCGCCGACGTGTCCCCCCTCGTGGCGCGCGACGCGCAGGAGTTCGGGGCCTACGCGCGGACCGGAGGCTGGGCCTTCGGGCTGAAGGTGGCGCGGAGCGTGCGGCCCGGTGGTCAGGCCGCCGGTGAGACGCCGAAGGTGTCCGCCAAGGAGTTCGCCGCCCTCGCCGACTGCTCGCCCGAGCGGGTCATGCGCTACTACAAGGCCTGGGACAAGGCCGCCGACGACGGTGTCGTCCCGCACTTCGAGGCGCTGGCCCCGGGCGCGGAGGTCGAACTCCCGGGCGCCGACCTGTGGCTCACGTACTACAGCTCCCGTTCCAGCGCGGGCTCGGAGCGCGGTGCCGCCATCTCCGAGGCCGCCGAGGCGGAGGGCATCCGGCCGACGAAGGCGCTGGAGGTCGCGGAGAACCCCACCGCGCTGCGGGCCGCGATCATGGCCGACCCCTCGACCGCGCGCGCCGCACGGCACGCACTGCTCGACCGGATCAAGGAGGACCCGGACCTCCAGGCCGAGCTGGCCCGCGACATCGTCCGCACCGACGACCTCAAGAAGGCCGTGGCCACCGAGTCCCGGTCCGCCGACCGCGTCGGATACGTGCGCCAGATCGCCGAGTCCGGCCAGGTCAAGACGCCCGCCGGACAGACCATCGAAGCGCCCGTCGACCTACGTCAGGAGGCCGAGCGGCATCTGTCCCTCCTCGATGAGCTGGACGAGGACGAGGACACCGGCGAGTGGGCGAGCGAGGCCTACGACACCCTCAAGAACCTCGTCGTCGAGGCCGTCGAGGCCGACCCGGAACTGCGCGTCCAGGAACGGCGGACCAAGTTCTACAGCAACCTGACGAAGGCGACGAAGGCGTTCGAGGAACTGACCTTCGACGACGTCCAGGAGTTCGCCGAGGACGACATGGTCCAGCAGCTGGAGGAGCTCCAGGAGGCCATCGCCTCGTGCATCACGGCGCTGCGCGGGGCACGTACCTCACCCGCGTAGCGCCCTGGGGTCGCGGACACCCCCGCTTGAGTACGCGTACTCAAGCGGGGGGCCGGGACACTGCTCCACGATGGTGCTCCACCACAAGGAGCGTCCCGATGCCCGCAGTTGACACCGCTTCCCGCCCTCTCCCGTCCGCCACCGGTGCCCCGCGCCGACACCTTCCCGTGCTGCTCGCCGGGCTGGTGACCGTCGCGCTCGCGATCTCCGTGTGGCAGCCGCACGACCTGATGACCTGGTTCCTGGAGACGTTCTGGATCATGGTCGGGCTGCCCGTGATCGTCCTGACCTGGCGGCGCTTCCCGCTCACGAACCTGCTGTGCTGCCTGCTCGCGCTCCACGCGCTCGTCCTGATGGTGGGCGGCCACTACACCTACGCGCAGGTCCCGCTGGGCGACTGGGCACGCGACAGCTTCGGCCTCGACCGCAATCCGTACGACCGGCTCGGCCACCTGATGCAGGGCTTCGTGCCGGCCGTGCTCGTACGGGAGCTGCTGAGCCGGACGTCACCGCTGCGCGGCAGCCGCTGGCTCGCGCCGCTGACCGTGTGCGCCTGTCTGGCCTTCAGCGCGCTGTTCGAGATGTTCGAGTGGGCGGCCGCCGTGATCGGTGGCGCCGCCGCCGACGACTTCCTGGCCACGCAGGGCGACGTGTGGGACACGCAGTGGGACATGTTCTGCGCGCTGATCGGTGCGACCCTCTCGGTGCTCCTGCTGAGCCGCCTCCACGACCGGCAGCTCGCGGCGGTGCGCGCCCGCGCTCACTTGGTGGTGTAGCGGTGGCGCGTCCACAGCGGCAGCACGAACCAGCAGGCCAGGTACCAGGCGACGACCCCCGCGACCAGCCAGGGCACGTAACCGTCGTGGGTGGCCACCCTGAGGACCAGCAGCAACGCCGAGGTCATCGTGGCGAGCAGCAGCACCAGGCCGGCGAAGGTCAGACGCGAGGCCCAGCGCACGGCCTGCGGTTTCACCCGGCGTCCGGAGACGATCCGGTGCAGGGAGACCGGCCCGATGAGGGCGCCGGTCGCGGCGGCCCCCAGCACGACGGTGATGATGTAGATCGTGTGTTCCGTCTGTCCCAGCTGCGGGTATCTCGGGGTGAAGACGACGGTCAGCAGGAAACCGAACAGGATCTGCACACCCGTCTGCGCCACCCGCACCTCCTGGATGAGCTCGCCCCACATACGGTCGGCCCGCTCGTCCTCGGTCTCCGTGCGCCCGCGTTTGCGCGTGCCGACCTCGCCGTCCGCGTCCACCATGGTTCCTCCCGGCCCACTCGCCCTCACGTCCTGTCGGCTACGGGTTCCCCGTCACGGCGGAATCGATCAGGTCAGGACCGGACGGTTTGAGTGATCGAGGGAAGGGCTACTCGTACCGCACCACGGTGCCCACGTCGAGAAGAGGTCCGGCCATGTCCGGGACGCAGCTCACCCTCACGATCAGTGGCGGCACCGCCGCCGACGCGCAGACGGTCGTACGAACCCTGGAGTCGGCCTTCGGGCCGGCCGACGAGTCCCCGGGGGACGATGACGGCCACTCGACGGTGCACACTGCCGCGTTCACCGTCGGCACCCAGTCCCTCGCGCCCGGTCGCCCGACGAGGACGCCGCTCTCGGCGCCGGTGATGGTCACCGTGCAGGGCACGCCCACGGCCGTCCGCTGCGCAGGCGACACCCTCACCGGTACGTTCACCGCGCATGACCGGGGCAGTGTCTCCGGCGACCAGGAGCAGGAACGGCAGCTGCTCCTGGAGCCGTGACACGCCTACGCCGGTCCGCTACCAGCGGCTCTCCACCTGGGCCTTGATCCGGCGGTCGTAGAGGTCCTGGATCGCGGTGAGCGTCTCCTGCGACAGCGGCGGCAGGGCGGCGGCCGCCGCGTTGGCGCGGGCCTGCTCGGCCGAGCGGGCGCCCGGGATCACCGTGGTCACGCCGGGCTGCTGGAGGATCCAGCGCAGCGCCAGCTGCGCCGGGGTGTACCCCTCCGGGGCCAGGGCGGAGAACTCGGCCGCCGCCTCGACGCCGGTGGCGTAGTCGACACCGGAGAAGGTCTCGCCCTGGTCGAAGGCCTCGCCGTGGCGGTTGTACGTGCGGTGGTCGTTCTCGGGGAACACCGTGTCCTTGGTGTACTTGCCCGACAGCAGGCCCGAGGCGAGCGGGACCCGGGCGATGATGCCGACGCCCGCCTTCGCGGCAGCCGGGAGCACCTCGGCGAGGGGCTTCATACGGAACGCGTTGAGGATGATCTGCACGCTGGTCACGCCCGGGCGGGCGATCGCGGTGAGCGCTTCCTCGCAGGTCTCGACGCTGACGCCGTAGCGCGCGACACGCCCCTCGTCGACGAGGGTGTCCAGGGCGTCGAAGACCTCGCCGGAGGAGTAGACCGGGGTCGGCGGGCAGTGCAGCTGGACCAGTTCGATCCGGTCGACGCCGAGGTTGCGCCGCGAACGGTCGTTCCAGGCACGGAAGTTGTCGAGGACGTAGTTCTCCGGGAGCTGGTCGAGGCGACGGCCCATCTTGGTCGCGACCAGTACGTCCAGCTCGGGCCTGCCGCGCAGGAAGGCGGCGATCGTCTGCTCGCTGCGCCCGTCGCCGTACACGTCGGCGGTGTCGAAGAAGGTCACCCCCGACTCGACCGCCGCGTCCAGCACCGCGAGGGCGTCCTTGTCCTCCACGTCGCCCCAGTCGGCGCCCAGCTGCCACGTTCCGAGGCCGATGACCGACGCCCGCTGACCCGACCTACCGATTACACGCTCGTCCATGGCGTCAGTCTTACATCCGTCCGACCTGCCCGCTGACCAGGGCTACGTGTCACCCACACGGGTGAATCGATGAACGCGGCAACTAATTCGCGTCCGTCACCCTTTAGCGTGACCTGATGGCTGATCACTTGGCACGCCGCGGTTTCCTGCTCGGCGCGGCCTCCCTCGCCCTCGTGGCGATCGCCGCGGACCCGGCCGTCGCCGCCGCCGAGCTTCCCGACTTCCCGGCGGACGTCACGCCCTACCGCTCCGGCTACCGCAACTGGGTCGGCGAGATCACCGCCGACGGACTGTGGGCCTGCGCGCCGGCCGACCCCGGCCAGGTGGCCGATGTCGTCAACTGGGCCTGGCGGCACGGCTGGACGGTTCGCGCCCGGGGTTCCGCGCACGGCTGGTCGCCCCTGACGATCACCGCCGGTACGGAGTCCGGCGCGCCCGTGCTGATCGTCGACACCGCTCCGCATCTCACCGGCCTCGCCCTGGAGTCCACCGGCCCGGCCGCCGTGCGCGCCGGCACCGGTGTCACCCTGGAGGCCCTCCTCACCTACCTGGAGCGGCACGGACTCGGGGTCACCGCCGCGCCCGCGCCCGGCGACCTCACGCTGGGCGGCGCGCTGGCCGTCGACGCGCACGGCACCGCCGTACCGGCCACCGGCGAGACCCGGCTGCCCGGTCACACGTACGGCTCGCTCAGCAACCTCGTGCTGTCGCTGACGGCGGTCGTGTGGGACGAGGGCTCCGGCGCCTACGTCCTGCGGACGTTCCACCGCGACGAGGCGGACTGCGCGGCGCTCCTCACCCATCTCGGCCGGTCCCTGGTCGTCGAGGTCGTCCTGCGGGTGGGGGCGAACAGCAACCTTCGCTGTGTCAGCCGTACGGACATCCCGGCGGCCGAGCTGTTCGCGGCGCCCGGCAGCGGTTCCGGCGGCCGGACCTTCGCGAGTTTCCTGGACGAGGCCGGGCGGGTCGAGACGATCTGGTTCGCCTTCACCGAGTCCCCCTGGCTGAAGGTGTGGAGCGTCGCGCCGGCCAAGCCGCTGACCTCGCGGCGCGTGTCCTCGCCGTACAACTACCCGTTCTCCGACAACGTCCCGACCCTGGTGGCCGATCTCGTCGGGCGGATCCTCTCCGACGGGGCCTGGTATCTCGCGCCGGTGCTCGGCAACGCGCAGCTGGACGTGGCCTCGCTCGGGCTCGTGACGACGCTGTCGGCGGACCTCTGGGGGCCGTCGAAGAACACGCTGCTGTATGTCAGGCCGACGACTCTGCGGGTCACCGCCAACGGGTACGCGGTGCTGACCAGCCGGGCGCAGGTGCAGCGTGTCATCGCGGAGTTCACCGCGTTCTACCGGGAACGCCTGGCCGCGTACGCCGCGTCGGGCCGTTTCCCGGTCAACGGCACCGTCGAGATCCGCGCCACCGGCCTCGACCGCCCGGGCGACTCCGGCTCGGCCGGCGCCCACGCCCCGCTGCTGTCCGCGCTGCGGCCGGTCGACGGGCGTCCCGAGTGGGACACCGCCGTCTGGCTGGACGTACTGACGCTGCCAGGGACGCCGTACGCGGAGGAGTTCTTCCGCGAGCTCGAACAGTTCCTGATCGCGACGTACGACGGCGGGCACGCGCTGACCCGGGTCGAGTGGTCCAAGGGCTGGGCGTACACGGACTCGGCCGGGTGGAGCGACGAGGAGGTCATCGGCACGGCGGTGCCGGCCTCCTACGGAGACGCCGTGTGGCAGGAGGCGGTCGGCACCCTGGACCGGCTCGACCCGCACGGCGTGTTCGGCAACGCGTTCCTCGACCGGTTGCTGCGCTGACGTCCCGTCAGGGGGTGAGCAGGGCCTGCACGGTGGGGGCGTACCGGTCCACGATGTCGTCGATCGCCGCCTCCCGGAGGTGCGTGCCGCGGGCGATGCCGTACATGACGCCCAGGCCGAGCAGGGTGGCGACGGCCAGTTCGGCGCGCAGGCCCGGGTCGGGGCCGGTGAGGCGGCCGGCGAGGCGGTCGCTCACCTGGGTGCGGAAGTTGGCGCGCATGATGTCGCCCCGGTCGCCCTGGACGGGGGCGAACACGATCCGCAGGACGGGGTCGGCGCCGCGCTCGGTCTGGCCGGTGAGGAGATGGCGGACCATATGGCGGCCGAGTTCGTCCAGGGTCGCGTCGAGGAGAGCGTCTGCGTCCTGGTCGAAGGACATGACGCGGGCGAAGAGGGCGTCCTTGTTGCCGAAGTACTTCAGGATCAACGGCGGGCTGACACCGGCGCGTTCGGCGACCGCCTTGAGGGTGATGTCCGCCTGGGCGTGGCGGGCGAGGAGGTAACGGGCGGCGCGCAGGATGGCGTCCTTCGTCTGCTCCGCGTCCCGGCGCGGAGCAGAGGCCGGGATGGGCCCGGGGTCGGTCGTCGGTGGTGTGGGCACGGCACTCATGCTCCCTCCAACGCCCCGTCCCGCGCTCCCGGCGCGCGGCCACGGGCGCGCGGAGTGCCGCCGGAGACCCGGTCGCCGGGGATGGTGAGGGCCGCCGTGCAGGCCAGCAGGGCGACTACGCCCGCCGTCCCGAAGGCCAGCTGGTAGCCGTGCAGGGTGGGCACCGGGACACCGGCGACCAGGCTGGTGTGGCGTACCAGCACGGCGACGACGACGGCGCTGCACATGGCCTGGCCGACCGTGCGCATCAGGACGTTGACCCCGTTGGCGGAGGCGGTCTGACCGGGCGGCACGGCCCCCAGGATCAGCATGGGCAGCGCCGAGTAGGCGAAGGTGGTGCCCATGCCGACGACCGCGGCACCCACCATGATCATCCACAGGTCGCGGCTGTCCGCGATGCGCACCACATAGCCGAGCGCGATGACCGCCGTGCCGATGGCCAGGGTGACGCGCGGTCCGTACCGTGCCGAGAGGCGGGCCGAGACGGGCGAGAACACCAGCATGACGATGCCGCCGGGCAGCAGGACGAGGCCCGTCTGGACGATGGACAGGTCGAGCCCGTACCCGGTGGCCTCGGGCGCCTGGACCAGCTGGGCCGTCACCAGGGAGTTGGAGTAGAAGGCGAACCCGGTCAGCAGGGCGGCGACATGGGACAGGCCGACCCGGGGCCGGGAGACCAGCCGCAGGTCCACCAGGGGCTGCGGGGTGCGCAGTTGATGCCACCACCACAGGCCGAGCGCCGTGACGGCGCCGAGGAACAGTCCCAGGACGCGCGCGCTGCCCCACCCCCACGCGCCGCCCTCGACGATACCGAGGAGCAGACACACCAACCCGGCGGCCAGCCCCAGCGCGCCCACGACATCGAAGCGCCCCGGCTCACGGACGGGCGACTCGCGCACCGCCCACCACACCGCTGTCACGCCCACCGTGCCGAGGCCCGCGGTCGCCCAGAACATGACGTGCCAGTTCGCGTACTGGACGATCAGCGCGGCGAGCGGCAGCCCGAGGGCGGCGCCGATGCCGACGGTGGAGCTCATCAGGGCGACCGCGCTTCCGGTGCGCTCGGGCGGCAGTTCGTCGCGCAGGATGCTGATCGACAGAGGGACGACGGCGGACGCGGCGCCCTGCAGAGCGCGGGCCGTGATGAGTACGCCGATGTCGGAGGACAGGGCGCACATGACCGAGCCGATGACCATCAGCCCCAGGGCCGCGATCAGTACCCTGCGTTTGCCGTACATGTCGCCGGCGCGGCCGAGCACCGGGGTGAGAACGGCGCCGGACAGGAGGGTCGCGGTCACCATCCAGGAGACCGCGCCGGGTGAGGCTCCCGTCAGCCGGGGCAGGTCGGGCAGCAGTGGGATGACCACGGTCTGCATGACCGCCATGAGCATCCCGCCGAACGCCAGCGCCGGAACGGTCATCCGGTCGCGCAGGCGGTGCGCGGCCGGCGGGTCGGGTATCGGGACAGGCTGCTCCATCGGTACTCCAGCGGCCGGCCGCTCTGCGCGACAAAAAAGAGGTGAATGGCAATTCACCATAGCGGTGAATTGCCATTCACCCAACAACACCGGCCGTGACCTGGCTATCTGCCGGAGGCCTCGGCCTCTTCCCGGGTACGGGAGGCCAGTGCCCGTGACTGAGCGGTCCTGGCGAGCTTCGGGCCGAGCCACCGCTTGAACCGGCGCAGCGCTTCGAGGCGCCCCGCCGCCCGGTCGATGCCGTAGTACAGCTGGGGCGGCACATAGGGCAGCAGGGGTGAGTGGCGCTGGCCGAGCAGGGCGAACATGCGGGCCGGGGGCAGCCGGATGTAGCGAGGCAGGTTCTCGTACCACTGGGCGCTGTAGCGGGCGGCGCTCTGGATGGAGAGCAGTTCCGACGTGCGCCGCTCCTCGTAGGCGGTGAGGGCCGCGGGGAGGTCGGGGTGGGCGCGCAGGGCGTCGGCCAGGGCGATGGCGTCCTCCAGCGCGAGGGTGGTGCCGGCGCCGATGGAGTAGTGCGTGGTGTGGGCGGCGTCGCCGAGCAGGACGAGGTTGCCGCGGTGCCAGGTCCGGTTGGTGAGGGTGCGGAAGTTGAGCCACTGGGCGGCGCCGTCGGCGGCGGCGCGGCCGATCAGGGGGTGGCCGTCAAGCAGGTCGCCGAAGAGCTTCTCCAGCAGGGCCAGACCGTCGGCCTCGTTCGCCCGGTCGAGGCCGAGTCCGCTCCACGTCTCGGGGGCGCACTCGACGACGCAGGTGCTGTGGTCCTGGCTGTAGCCGTAGCCGTAGCACCAGATCCAGCCGTGCTCCGTCTCCTTGAAGTCGAACGTGAAGGCGTCGAACACCTTGGCGGTGCCGAGCCAGATGTACCGGTTGCGTCCGGCTCTCTGGTGGGCGCCGAAGTGTTCGGTGTGCTGTTCGCGCAGCGCGCTGTTGATGCCGTCGGCGGCCACGACGAGGTCTGCGCCGACCAGTGCCTCGTCGTCGGCGTCGGTGATCCCGTGCTCGAACTCCAGCCGTACGCCCAGTTGCCGGGCCCGGTCGGCGAGGATGTCGAGGAGCTTGTGGCGGCCGATGCCGAAGCCCTCGTCGCCCGGGTGCCTGGTCTCGCTGTCACCCACGCGGGCGACTCCGTCGTTCCAGGACACCGAGGCGTCGCCGATGGCCCGCGCGGACTCGGGGTCGTGCTCGTGGAGCTTGTCGAGCAGTCCGCGCCAGTAGGTGACGCCCCAGCCATAGGTCGAGCCCGCCGGGTCGCGCTCGTACACGGTGACCTCGTGGGACGGATCCCGCAGTTTCAACAGGATCGAGAGATACAGGCCGGCGGGCCCGCCTCCGACACAGGCGACCTTCACACACACCCCTAGCGATTACGGAAGGTGGTCAGTTCGCGTCGGAGAGTAGCAGGGTGCGAGCGCGCCGAAACGCCGTCGACCGGTCGTCCGGCGACGTGAGGGTTGACGCCGGGTGCGCTCAGACGTCGGCCGTACGGCACTCCGGGTGACCCCAGCCCTGGGCGTTCTTGGCGATGGTCTCGCCGGCCGCGTAGGACTTTCCGCAGAGGCAGCGACCGGGGAACTTGGCCTTGAGGGTGCGGCCGCCGCTGCCCGAGTTGCCGCTTCGCGGCCGGGCCGACTTCGTCCCGGACTCGCTGGACGACTTCGTGCCGGACGACTTCGTGGCCGTGGAACGCGGGGTGTCGGGCGAGGCCGGAGGCCGGGGGGAGCCGAGGTCGCTGCCGGCCGGCTGCTGCACGATCGCGGCCTGACTGGCGGCGCGGTCGGCGAAGTCGTTGAGCTTGTCGCCGTCGACCTGGTGGGCGGGTACGTAACGGAACTCGACCGAGCGGCCGTCGAGCAGTTCGTCGATACGGGCGACGAGTTCCTGGTTGGCCACCGGCTTGCCGGCGGCCGTCTTCCAGCCCTTGCGCTTCCAGCCGGGCAGCCAGGTGGTGACGGCCTTCATCGCGTACTGGGAGTCCATCCGGATCTCCAGCGGTACGTCCGGCGCGACAGCCGTCAACAGGCGTTCCAGCGCGGTGAGTTCGGCGACGTTGTTGGTGGCCCGGCCGAGCGGCCCGGCCTCCCAGCGATCGGGGTTCTCCGAGCCGTCGGCCACCACCCAGGCCCAGCCCGCAGGTCCCGGATTTCCCTTCGAAGCCCCGTCGCACGCGGCCACCACACGTTCACGCATGCGCTCGATCATGCCATGCGTGCGACGGGCTCCCGGCCCTCGTGGGCTGCCTCGCTCAGCCCACGTCCACCGACTTGGGCAGCTCGCCCGCCGTCGTCGTGACGTCGATGACGGAGAAGTTGGCGCCCTGCGGATCACTCAGGGCGGCGAACCTGCCGAACGGTGTGTCCATGGGCCCGAAGCGCAGCACGGCGCCGAGCTTCGTGGCCGTGGCGACGGCGTCGTCACAGTTGCCGACGCTGAAGTACACGTTGATGTAGGGCGGCATCTCGGGCGGGAAGTCGTCCGTCATCCGCATCCGGCCCAGCACGGTGGCGTCGCCCAGGTTGTACATACGGAAGTCGACGGCGTCGTCCTGCATCTGCTTGGCCGAGTAGCTGAAGACGTCCTGGAAGAAGGTGTCCGACTTCTCGGCCTCGCGCGTGAAGACCTCGGCCCAGCAGTAGGCGCCGGGCTGGTCCGGTCCCGCTTCGAAGCCCTCGTGGGTACCGCCCTGCCAGACGCCGAAGACGACACCGCTGGGGTCGCGGGCCAGGCACATGGTGCCGAACTCACCCACCTGCATCGGCTCCATCAGCAGCTCGCCGCCGTTGTCACGGATCCTCGAGGCGGTGGCGGCGGCGTCCGGTGAGGCCAGGTACAGGCACCACGCCGACTGCCCCTCCTGGCCGGGCATGGGCGGGACGACCGCGGCGACGGCCTTGCCGTCGGCGTACGCCTGCGTGTAGTTGCCGTACTCCGACGACGACTCGCCGAACGTCCACCCCAGCACCTCGCCGTAGAAGCTCTTGGCTCCCTCGACGTCGCTGAACATCGCGTCGGCCCAACAGGGGGTTCCCTCAGGTTGCACGGCCATGGCTGCGGCCTCTCCGGTCTCGTCGAACTCGCGGGTTGTCCGGATCCTCACGCTAGTCAGGCTTCGTCCGGGCCGCGCGCCGAACGCTCCGCGCTGTTACAGACCGGCGAGCCGGGGCACCTGTCCTCGCCCGTGCGGCTCTCCTCCAGCCGCTGAAGCCCAGGGCGCGGCAGCAACCCGCAACTGCGGTCTGATAATTTCATCGGCGCTCGTCTCCTTGGCCCCTCCCCTACCTCCAGGTGTCCAGATGTCCGCTGCACGGGTGCGACGCCGCCTCGCGGCGCGGCATGCCCGCGGCGGCCTTCCGCACCTGCTGGGCGGCGTCGTCGTCCTCGTACTCGCCCTCGCGACGTTCGCGTTCACCTGCGCGGGGTCCCTGCCCTCGCCGGACGCCGGGACCTCGCGGTCGGCGTCCGCGCACGTCGTGCACATCGCCGACCGGGACCCCTGCCAGGAGGGTCCGCACCACAGCTGTCACGCGCCCGGGCAGCACGGCGTACTCAACCACGCCCCCTTTGTCGGCGCGGACCGGGCCGCCGCGCTGGACCAGCCGAGCACGGACCCCGCCCGGCTACCACTCGGCCCGTCGCGGGTCCCGGGCGCCGCCCGCCCTCCCGACCTCCACGAACTGCAGCTGCTCCGGGTCTAGACCGTGGCCGACCCACTCAGCCACGACCATCACCCCAGCTTGCAGCGCCGTGCCCGGAGACAGGCACGGCACGGAGAAGGACATCCCATGGGTACATCCAACGCCAAGGCGAAGACCGCGGCCCGCCGCGCCCACATGGAGGAGCTGCGCAAGACCGAGCAGGCGCGTGAACGCCGTATGCGACTGCTCACGCTCGGCGCGACCGCCGTGATACTCGTCGGCCTGGTCGGCGGGGGCTGGTTGCTCGTCGACTCCGCCCAGGACAAGGAAGAGGCGAAGGCGGCGCCGATCTCGGGCGTGAAGAGCTGGTCCAAGCTCACCCAGAACCACGTCGCCAAGGCCGTCACCTACAAGATGAGCCCGCCCGTGGGCGGCGACCACAACCAGGTGTGGGTGAACTGCGACCGGCAGGTCTACACGAAGGTGGTCCCCAACGAGAACGCGGTGCACGCCCTCGAACACGGCGCTGTCTGGATCACGTACAGCGACAAGGCGGCCAAGGCGGACGTCGAGGCGCTCTCCGAGAAGGTCACCAACACGTCGTACACCTTCATGAGTCCCTACGAGGATCAGTCGTCGCCGATCGTGCTCAGCGCCTGGGAGCACCAGCTCAAGGTCGACAAGGCGTCGGACCCCCGGGTCGCCGCGTTCCTCGACAAGTACGTCCAGGGCGAGCAGACGCCCGAGCCCGGTGCCGCGTGCACGAACGGGATGACGCCGTGAACTGAGGCCCGGCCGCGGGGCGTTCGCGCCGGACGACCCCGCGCCGTCGCCCGGGTTTCCATGCCGTGGAAATTCGGTGGACCACGGGCCCTTCGGCGGCTGGGATGGGCCCATGTGTGCCATGAAGATGCATTCGGACGAGGTGGAGATCGATGCCTCGCTGGTCCGACGCCTGATCGCCCGGCAGTTTCCCGAGTGGGCGGGTCTGCCGGTGGAGCGGTTGGAGTCCGCCGGGACCGAGAACGCCATGTTCCGGCTCGGCTGTGATCTGGTCGTCCGGTTGCCGAGACATCCCGGCGCGGTCAGCAGCATCGAGCACGAGCAGCGCTGGCTCTCCCTGCTGGGGCCCCTGCTCCCGGTCGCCGTGCCCGAGCCGCTCGGGCGGGGCGGCGCCGGCGAGGAGTTCCGCTGGCCCTGGTCCGTGTACGGCTGGCTGGACGGGCGGAATCCGGCGGTCGACGCCCTCCGCTCCCCCGAGACACTGGCCCGGGAACTCGCCGGCTTCGTCCGCGCCCTGCGCCGCGTCGACGCCGGCGACGGGCCGGCCCATGCCCGGGCCGTTCCGCTGTCGGCGCGCGACACGGACACGCGCGCGGCCCTCGCCCGGCTGACGGGGACGGCGGACGCGGTCGACACGGAGGCGGTGACAGCCCTGTGGGAGAAGGCCCTGCGGGCTCCCGAACACACGGGCCCGCCGGTCTGGGCGCACGCGGACCTCTCCCCCGGGAACCTGCTGGTCACCGAGGGACGGCTGAGTGCCGTGATCGACTTCGGCTGTACCGGGATCGGTGATCCGGCCGTCGACCTGATCGTGGCCTGGAACCTGCTGCCCGCCGAGGTCCGTGACACCTTCCGCGACGCGGTCGGCGCCGACGACGCCGAATGGGCGCGCGGGCGTGGCTGGGCGCTGTCGATCTCGCTGATCCAGCTGCCGTACTACCGGGAGACGAATCCGGTGCTCGCCGCGAACTCCCGGCATGTGATCAGGGAGATCCTGGCCGAGTGAGGGCGACACCAGAGGGGTCGGCTCGGGCCCGACGGGCGGCCGGGTTCGCCCCTACTCCCCCGCGTACGCCTTCTTCAGGGCGGCGATGTCCAGTTTGCCCATGGCGTACATGGCCTTGGTGGTCCGGACGGCCTTCTCCGGGTCCGGGTCGCTGATCATCTCGATCAGGCCGTCCGGGATGACCTGCCAGGACAGGCCGTACTTGTCCTTGAGCCACCCGCAGGGGCCGCCCTCGCCGCCGCCCTCGGTGAGCTTGGCCCAGTAGTGGTCGACCTCCTGCTGGTCCGCGCAGTAGATCTGGAAGGAGACGGCCTCGCTGAACGTGAACTGCGGGCCGCCGTTCAGGGCGACGAACTTCTGGCCGTTGGCCACGAAGTCGACGGCCAGCACACCGCCGGCGGGGGCGGGGCCTGCCTCGTTGTAGTAGCCGATCCTGCCGATGGTCGAGTTCTTGAAGACCGAGACGTAGAAGTGGGCGGCTTCCTCGGCCTGGCCGTCGAACCAGAGACACGTGGTGAATCCGTCGGTGGTCATGGGGTACCTCCTGGAGCGGGAACCTGTCACCTCTTTCGACCGATCCTCGGACGGAAACTCATCGGTGGCGCGACAAGTTCTCCGCCCGGGCCGTCCCAGCGGTGACGAGCCGCTCCCGGACCAGGGGTCACTGGCCCACGCGGCCGTCGATCCGCTCGCGCAGGAGGTCGGCGTGGCCGCAGTGCCGCGCGTACTCGTTGACATGCGCCGACAGGACGTCACGGAGCTGCAGCTGCCCGCCGGGGTCGGCGCCGAGGTCGGAGAAGCCGGCGTTCGTGGTGCCGAGGTCGGAGACACCGGCGATGAATCGGTCGGTGAGTTCCGTCTCCACCCGCCACTGCTTCCAGGCGTCCTCCACGACCGCCGGATCGGCGACCGCGCCGTTCCAGTCGCCGTCACGGTCGTCGTCGGTGCGGTACAGCTTGGGCGCGTCGTCGCCGGCCATCACCCGGCGGAAGTGCCGTTCGTCCTCGGTCAGATGCCGCACCAGCCCGAGCAGGGACATCGTGGACGGCGGTACGGAGCGCCGGGCCATCTGTTCGGCGTCCAGGCCGGCGCACTTCATCTCCACGGTGAGGCGGTAGTGGCGCAGGCCTTCGAGCAGCGTGCCGCGTTCGTCGACGATCTCGGTGTCGGTCTCGCGCGGGTCGTCGTCCGGGTCGACCCACATGTCGTCATAGACGGTCGCGACCGTCCACCGAGCCGTCGTTGCCTCGTTGCCGTGCTCACGCGAATCCATGGGGGGCATCGTCGCGTGCGTCGACACGGTCCGCCACCGGTTTTCGGGGCCGGGGGGGCCGTTCCCCTGCCGCCGGCCGCCGGTTGTTCCCGCTACCGCGTCTGGTGCACGATCTGGATGAGATTGCCGCAGGTGTCGTCCAGCACGGCGGTGGTGACCGGGCCCGTCTCCAGCGGTTCCTGGGTGAAGCGCACCCCCAGCGCCCGCAGCCGGTCGTACTCCGCGTGCACGTCGGCCACGGCGAACGCGGTGGCCGGGATTCCGTCCCTGACCAGGGCGTCCCGGTACGGCTTCACCGCGGGGTGGCCGGACGGCTCCAGCAGCAGTTCGGTCCCGTCGGGGTCCTCCGGCGAGACCACGGTCAGCCACCGGTCCGCGCCCAGGGGGACCTCGGTCTTCTTCACGAAGCCCAGCACGTCCGTGTAGAAGCGCAGGGCCTTGTCCTGGTCGTCGACGAAGACGCTGGTCAGATGGATCCTCATGGTGTGCTCTCTGATCGTCGGGGTTCGTCCTGGTCCACGGCGGCTACGAGGCGGCGTCGGTCCACACCGCGGCGGGTCCGTCGTCCACGGCCGGGGCGCCGCCTATCGGCTGCTCCGCCCAGATGGTCTTGCCGCTGTGGTGGTAGCGGCTGCCCCAGCGTCTGGTGAGCTGCGCGACCAGGAACAGCCCTCGGCCGCCCTCGTCGGCCGCTCGTGCCCGGCGCAGGCGTGGCTGGGTGTTGCTGGAGTCCCGGACCTCGCACACCAGGGTGGTGCCGTCGTGGAAGAGGCGCAGTCCGACGGTGCCGCCCGCGTACCGCATCGCGTTGGTGACCAGTTCGCTGACGATCAGCTCCGTGCTGAAGGCGAGGTGGTCGAGGCCCCAGTCGGCGAGTCGGCGCGCGACCACGCTCCGCGCGTCGGCCACCGCCGCCGGGTCGTCGGGGAACCGCCAGTCGGCGATGTCGGTCGCCGGAAGCAGCCGGGGGCGGGCCAGGAGCAGCGCCATGTCGTCGCGGGGCGGCGGCTCGGCGGCGCCAGCCATGACGGCGCCGCCCATGTCCTCCAGCGTGCCCGTGCCCCGGCAGAGCGACGAGAGGGTGTCGAGCAGTTCGCGGGTGCCCTGGTCGACGTCACGCGCTCCCCGTTCCACGAGGCCGTCGGTGTAGAGCGCGAGGGTGCTGCCGGGTTCCAGGGAGAAGGTGGTGACCTCGAAGGGCATGCCGCCGACGCCGAGCGGTGGCCCCGGGGACACCTCGACCGGCCGGGCGGTGCCGTCGGGCTCGATCACCGCGGGTGCCGGATGCCCCGCGCTGGCCAGGGCGCAGCTGCCGGAGAGCGGATCGTAGACCGCGTACAGACAGGTGGCGCCTACGGTGTCCCGGTCCTGGGGATCGACTTCCTCGGCGAGTTGCTGGACGAGGTCGTCCAGATGGATGAGGAGTTCCCCGGGCTCCAGTTCGAGGTCGGCCAGCGTACGGATCGCGGTGCGCAGGCGCCCCATCATCGCCGCGGCGTGCAGACCGTGGCCGAAGACGTCGCCGACGACGAAGGCGACCCGCAGCGACGGCAGCGGGATGGCGTCGAACCAGTCGCCGCTGATGTCCGCCCCGCCCCCGGCCGGCACGTAGCAGCCCGCCGACTCGGCCGCCGCGGTCCTCGTGGTGGCGCGCGGGAGCAGCCGCTGCTGCAGGGCGACCGCCGCCCGGTGTTCGCGCGTGTACTGCCGTGCGTTGTCCACGCTGAGCGCGGCCCGCGAGGAGATGTCGAAGACCAGGTCCGCGTCTTCCTGTTCGAACGCCTCCGGCTGTTCGGTCCGCCAGACGGTCACGAAGCCCAGCAGCAGACCGCGCGCGTACAGCGGGGACACCACGGCGGAGTGCCCCTGCTCGGGCATCGTCGCCCGGATCAGTTCGGGATCGCCCAGGAGGTCGACCATCTCCTGCCGGGTCGTGTTGTAGACGGTGTCGCCGTGGATGGCGGCCCGCCGCACCTGCGGCACATCGGGGAAGCGCGGGATCAGACCGCCCACGGGAACGAGTTCGGCGGGCCAGGGGCCGGTGGCCGAGGCGACAGCCACCCGGCGGAGCCGCAGCCAGTGGCCGGGAAGGATCACCTTCGACGGTTCCTCTCCTTCCAGCACCGCCTCGGCCATCTCCACCGTCGCCATGTCCCCCAGGCCGGGGACCAGCACGTCGGCGATGTCCTGGGCGGTGCGGGTCACGTCCAGGGAGTCCCCGATACGTGCCGACGCCTCGTGGCCGACCTTGGTGCGCCGCCGTGCCCGCCGCTGTTCCGTGCTGTCGGTCAAGAACGCCGCGATCCCGGCCGGCCGGTCCTGGCCGTCCGCCAGCCGGAAGGCGGACACCGACACGTACCGCTCCCGTCCCGATCCGTCCGGCGCACGCATCCGCTGTTCCCGGGCGAGCAGCGGCGCCCCCGTCTCCAGTACCCGGCGCAGCTGGTCACCGACCTCCTGGGCGTCCTCGGCGGCGATGACGTCCTCGACCCGGTGCCCCGGTCGCAGCAGCGGCCAGCCGTGCACCTCGGCGGTGACGTTCGTGAGGAGGACCCTCAGTTCGGTGTCGCAGAGGACGACCCCGAGCAGGGACTGGGCCAGCAGGGCGGTCAGCAGCGACGATCCCTGTTCCTGTCCTCCCTCGTCTTCCCGGTCGGCCTCGTCTTCCTGTCCGGCCTCGTCGCGCGTGGGCGCCGCCAGCAGGACGATCTTGGAGGAGCCGTCCAGACGCACCTCGTCGACGGTGGCCTCGACGGGCAGGCCCGAGGCGTGCCGGAAGACGGTCTGTCCTGTTGGTACGAACGGGGCGTCGCCGCGGGCGTCCACGCTGCTCGTCGGGGCCGGATCGACGAGGAGCCCCGCCATCGGCCGACCGCAGACCTGCTCGGCCGACCGTCCCAGCAGTTCCGCCGCCGCATGCGACCAGCCCCGCACGATCCCCGCGCTGTCGAGCAGCACGACGGCGACCTCGTCGGCCGACACGTCCGCGTCGTCGTGCTCGCTCAGGGCTGCCATGGGCCACCTCACCTGCGGCGCTGTCTCCGGCGCCGCACTCCCCACTCATTATGGTGCGCCGCACGAGGTCACGCCCGGCGCTCCGGTGACGCCTGCCTGATGCGCCGACACGCGCCGACACACGTTGACCCACCGTGCCGGTACGGGTGACGATCCCGGCCGGCGGGAGGGTCGTGAAGGCCGCCCGCCGCCGCCCTCGCGGGGTCCGGCAGCACCGTGAGGCCGACGTCACAGTTCGGTCGAGGTCAAGGTCACAGCCTGGGGCTCTGCTGCGGCCGGACCTCTCTGCCCTAGCATCCGGGCATGACAGTCCTGCCCAACGACGGGCTCTCGCTGGCCGCCGAGTTCCCCTCCACGACCCATGAGCAGTGGCAGCGCCTGGTGGAAGGCGTCCTGCGCAAAGCGGGCAAGGAGGTCTCCGCCGCGACAGCCGAGGACGCGCTGTCCACCGCGCTGGAGGACGGGCTCACCACCCGGCCCCTCTACACGGCGCACGACCAGTCCCCCGACCCCGGCCTCCCCGGCTTCGCCCCCTTCGTACGCGGCGGACGCCCCGAGGGGAACACGGCCGGAGGCTGGGACGTACGGCAGCGGCACACGACCCTCGTCGGCGACGCGGTGCTCGCTGACCTGGAGAACGGCGTCTCCTCGCTCTGGCTGATGGTCGGCCCGGACGCGATCCC
This sequence comes from Streptomyces sp. B21-083, assembly GCF_036898825.1. GTDB lineage: Bacteria > Actinomycetota > Actinomycetes > Streptomycetales > Streptomycetaceae > Streptomyces. The sequence goes on from NZ_JARUND010000001.1 coordinate 642,860, forward strand.
GGTGTCGTCGCTCGCCCGGGCCCTCGACGGCGTGTATCTCGACCTGGCCCCCGTCGTCCTCGACGCCGGACGAGAAGTCGAGCCCGCCGCAAGGGAGTTGCTGCGGCTGTACGAGGAGCGGGGCGTCGCCAGGGAGGCGGCGCGCGGCAACCTCGGTGGCGACCCGCTGGGCCACGAGGCCCGTACGGGTGAGGAGTTGGCCTTCGCGCCGGTCGTCGAGCTGGCGCGGCTGTGCGCCGAGGGGTACCCGGGGCTGCGCGCCCTGACCGTGGACGCGCTGCCGTACCACGAGGCGGGCGGCTCGGCAGCGCAGGAGCTGGGCGCGTCCCTGGCGACCGGGGTCGCGTACCTGCGCGAGCTGACGGAAGCGGGCCTGTCGGTCGAACAGGCCTGCGCACAGCTGGAGTTCCGCTACGCGGCCACCGCCGACCAGTTCCTGACGATCGCCAAGCTGCGCGCGGCCCGGCGGCTGTGGGCCCGGGTCGCCGAGGTGTCCGGGGCGCCGGCGGCCGGTGCGCAGACGCAGCACGCCGTGACCTCGCCGGTGATGATGTCGCGCCGCGACCCATGGGTGAACATGCTGCGCACGACGGTCGCCACGCTCGCCGCCGGGGTCGGCGGCGCCGACTCGGTCACCGTGCTCCCCTTCGACCACGCGCTGGGCCTGCCGGACGCGTTCGCGCGCCGCATCGCCCGCAACACCTCGACGATCCTGGTCGAGGAGTCGCATCTGGCGCGAGTGATCGACCCGGCGGGCGGCTCCTGGTACGTGGAGCGGCTCACCGACGAACTCGCCCACGCGGGCTGGGAGTTCTTCCAGTGGATCGAGGGTTCGGGCGGTCAGGCCGCCGCCCTTCGTTCCGGACGACTGGGTGAGGCACTGGCCACCACCTGGGCGGCCCGTTCCGCCAAGCTGGCCAAGCGGCGCGAACCCATCACCGGGGTCAGCGAGTTCCCGAATCTCGCCGAGCGCCTCCCGGACCGCGAGCCCGCGCCCGAGCCGCCGCCCGGAGGGCTTCCCCGGGTACGGCGCGACGAGGCGTACGAGGCTCTGCGCGCCCGCTCCGACGCCCACCTCGCCGCCACCGGGTCCCGGCCGCGTGTCTATCTGGCGACCATCGGTCCGGCCGCCGCCCACAGTGCGCGGACGACCTTCGTCTCGAACCTCTTCCAGGCCGGCGGTATCGAGCCCGTCACGGAGGGCACGTTCGAGGAGAGCGGCGCCACCGAGGTGTGCCTCTGCTCAAGTGACACGCTGTACGAGGAGCAGGCCGCGACCGTGGCGGCCGGGCTGAAGGCGGCCGGCGCCTCACATGTGTTCCTCGCCGGCCGCCCCGGGCAGTACACGGACGTGGACGCGTACGTCTTCGCGGGCTGCGACGCCGTCGCCGTGCTCTCCGCCACCCTCGACCGCATGGGAGCGATCTGATGGGAATCCCCGACTTCTCCAAGATCGAACTGGGGACCCCGACCGCCCGGGCCGACGCCGGCGACTGGCATACGGCCGTCAAGGGGGCCACCGGCTCGGACGGGACCTTCTGGGAGACTCCGGAGGGCATCGCGGTCAAGCCGCTGTACACCGGCCGTGACCTGGAGGGCCTGGACTTCCTGGAGACGTATCCGGGTGCCGCCCCGTATCTGCGCGGCCCCTACCCGACGATGTACGTCAACCAGCCCTGGACGATCCGCCAGTACGCCGGTTTCTCCACCGCCGAGGAGTCGAACGCCTTCTACCGCCGCAACCTCGCGGCCGGCCAGAAGGGCCTGTCGGTCGCCTTCGACCTGCCCACGCACCGGGGTTACGACAGCGACCACCCGCGCGTGACCGGTGACGTCGGGATGGCGGGCGTCGCCATCGACTCGATCCTCGACATGCGGCAGCTCTTCGACGGCATCCCGCTCGACAGGATGACCGTGTCGATGACGATGAACGGCGCCGTGCTGCCCGTTCTCGCGCTCTACATCGTGGCGGCGGAGGAACAAGGGGTGCCGCCCGAGAAGCTGGCCGGGACCATTCAGAACGACATCCTCAAGGAGTTCATGGTCCGCAACACCTACATCTATCCGCCGAAGCCGTCGATGCGGATCATCTCCGACATCTTCGCCTTCACCTCGCAGCGGATGCCCCGCTACAACTCCATCTCGATCTCCGGCTATCACATCCAGGAGGCGGGTGCGACGGCCGATCTGGAGCTGGCGTACACGCTCGCGGACGGTGTCGAGTACATCCGGGCGGGCCGCGAAGTAGGCCTGGACGTCGACGCGTTCGCACCCCGGCTCTCCTTCTTCTGGGCGATCGGCATGAACTTCTTCATGGAGATCGCCAAGTTGCGCGCGGCGCGCCTGCTGTGGGCGAAGCTGGTCAGGCAGTTCGACCCGCAGAACGCCAAGTCCCTTTCCCTGCGCACCCATTCGCAGACCTCCGGCTGGTCGCTGACGGCGCAGGACGTGTTCAACAACGTGACGCGTACGGCCGTGGAGGCGATGGCCGCGACGCAGGGCCACACCCAGTCGCTGCACACCAACGCCCTGGACGAGGCGCTCGCGCTGCCCACCGACTTCTCGGCGCGCATCGCCCGCAACACCCAGTTGCTGATCCAGCAGGAGTCGGGCACGACCCGGGTCATCGACCCGTGGGGCGGCAGCGCGTACGTGGAGAAGCTGACGTACGACCTCGCGCGCCGTGCCTGGCAGCACATCGAGGAGGTCGAGGCGGCGGGCGGTATGGCCAAGGCCATAGACGCGGGCATCCCCAAGCTGCGCATCGAGGAGGCCGCGGCCCGCACGCAGGCCCGTATCGACTCCGGGCGGCAGCCGGTGATCGGCGTCAACAAGTACCGCGTGGAGACCGACGAGCGGATCGACGTCCTCAAGGTCGACAACTCCTCCGTACGCACCCAGCAGATCGAGAAGCTGCGGCGGCTGCGCGCGGAGCGCGACGAGCGGGCCTGCCAGGACTCGCTGGACGCCCTGACCCGGGCGGCCGGCGGTGAGGGCAACCTGCTGGAGCTGGCGGTGAACGCCGCCCGCGCGAAGGCGACGGTCGGCGAGATCTCCGACGCGCTGGAGAAGGTGTACGGGCGGCACGCGGGCCAGATCCGTACGATCGCCGGGGTGTATCGCAACGAAGCAGGCGAGTCCCCGTCCGTCGACCGCACCCGCACCCTGGTGGACGCCTTCGAGGAGGCCGAGGGGCGCCGGCCGCGCATCCTGGTCGCCAAGATGGGCCAGGACGGCCACGACCGGGGCCAGAAGGTGATCGCCACCGCCTTCGCCGACCTCGGCTTCGACGTCGACGTCGGCCCCCTGTTCCAGACCCCCGGCGAGGTCGCGCGGCAGGCGGTGGAGGCGGACGTCCACATCGTCGGGGTGTCCTCGCTGGCCGCCGGGCACCTCACCCTCGTACCGGCGCTGCGCGAGGAGCTGGCGGCCGAGGGACGGGAGGACATCATGATCGTCGTCGGCGGGGTGATCCCGCCGCAGGATGTGCCGACCCTCCTGGAGATGGGCGCGGCTGCCGTGTTCCCGCCCGGGACGGTGATCCCGGACGCGGCGCACGACCTCGTCCAGCGGCTCTCGGCCGACCTCGGGCACGACCTGTGATCGATCTCGACGCGTACGTCAAGGGCGTGGTCGACGGGAAGCGGGCGATCGTGGCGCGGGCCATCACCCTCGTCGAGTCGACCCGGCCCCAGCACCGGGCGCTGGCGCAGGAGTTGCTGACCGCGCTGCTCCCGCACAGCGGCCGGGCCCGGCGGATCGGGGTCAGCGGGGTGCCGGGGGTCGGCAAGTCGACGTTCATCGACGCGTTCGGCACGATGCTGACCGGGCTGGGGCACCGGGTGGCGGTGCTCGCCGTGGACCCGTCCTCCAGCCGTACCGGCGGCTCGATCCTGGGTGACAAGACGCGGATGGAACGACTGGCCGTCGACCCTGCGGCCTTCATCCGGCCCTCCCCCACCGCGGGCACGCTGGGCGGGGTCGCCAAGGCGACACGTGAGTCGATCGTGGTGATGGAGGCGGCGGGCTACGACGTGGTGCTGGTGGAGACCGTCGGCGTCGGCCAGTCCGAGACGGCCGTCGCCAACATGGTCGACTCGTTCCTGCTGTTGACGCTGGCCCGCACCGGCGACCAGTTGCAGGGCATCAAGAAGGGCGTGCTGGAGCTGGCGGACGTCATCGCCGTCAACAAGGCGGACGGCCCGCACGAGCGCGACGCCCAGGCCGCCGCACGGGAACTGGCGGGCGCCCTGCGGCTGATGCACGGCCATGACGTGGCCTGGACACCGCCGGTGCTTACGTGCAGCGCCCGCGAGTCGACCGGTCTGGACAGCGTCTGGGACCGCCTCGAACAGCATCGCACCCTGCTCGACTCGACCGGCCGCCTCGCCGCCAAACGCCGTGACCAGCAGGTCGACTGGACCTGGACGATGGTCCGCGACGACCTGCTGGGCCGCCTGCACGCCGACGAGGCCGTACGTGCGCTCACGCCGGGCCTCGAACAGCAGGTGCGGGACGGCGAGTTGACGGCCACCCTCGCCGCCGAGCGCATCCTCAGGGCCTTCGGCGGCGGAAGCCACTGACCGTACGGACGCCCGGGGCCGTCCGGCGCCGGACGGGCAGCCGTCTCAACAGGGGTGCCCCCAGGCGCGGGTGAGGTCGCGCAGGGCCTCGGGCACGTCCTCGGCGGCCGGCAGCGGCCGGGCCTTCTGGATCTTCCCTGAGAAATTCCTGAAACCCCTCCCCTGCCCGGCCGCCGCATGGTTGATGATGGGCGGGTCATGACCATGCTCCGTACGCCCACCACGCGTTCCGCGCCACTGCCCGTGTTCCGGGCAGCGGTGTTCGCGGTCGTCGGCACGGTGCTCGGGGTCAGCGCGCACCATCTCGTCGCCGAGGGGCCGGCCCCGTGGCGGTCGAGTATGGCGGCGGCGGTGCTGCTGTTCGCCGTGGGACTCGCCGGCACCCGGCGCCCGCGTTCGCTCGCCGCGGTGGTGGTGACCAGCGCGACGGCGCAGACCGGACTGCATGTGTGGCTGACGGCCGTTCACGGCCGCCCGTCGGGAGCCACGTCCGCGGCCATGCCCGTGGCCGCGCACACGCATCATGCGATGTCCGCCCATGGGAGCTGGCCCGGGCGGCCGCACGACTCGGCGGCGATGACCGTCCTCCACGCCGTGGCCGCCGTACTCGTCGCCGTGCTGCTGCACCGCGCGGACGCGGCCTGTTGGTCGCTGGCGCGCGGTCTGACCGGGGCCGTCGACGCGGTGCGGACGCGGATCGCCACCGTCCGGGCGCTGCTCGCCGGCCTGCCGGTGCCGACCGGGCGCGGATCGCGGGCGCGCCGCCCGCGCCGGACGGACCTGCCGCCGCTCGGGGCCGTGTTCCTCACGAACGTGCTGGTACGGCGGGGTCCTCCGCCGGCGTGGTACGCCCACGCCAACTGACCCTGCGGAACGGCCCGACGCAGGTCGGCCGCTCCGTGCCACCGCACGCCCGGAAAGACACCGGAGACACCCATGTTCACTGCCCCCGTCCAGCACGGCACCGCGCGACGCCTGACCCTCGCGGCCGTCGCCGCCGGCACCCTCGTCCTCCTCACGGCCGGGCCGGTCGCCGCCCACGTGGAGGTCGAGTCCGACAAGGCCCAGGCGCTCGCGGAGAACGTCGAGATCTCCTTCGACGCGGAGGCGGAGTCCGACACCGCGGGGATCGCCGCGGTCCGGGTGATCCTGCCCAAGGGCATCGCGCCCGGCGACGTGACCTACGGCGCAGGTCCCAAGGGCTGGAAGTTCACCGCCGCCGACGACGGCTACACGATCAAGGGCCCAGCCCTGAAGGCCGGTGTGAACGCCGAGTACTCCGTCGTCGTACGGCAGCTGCCCGATGTGAAGGAGCTCGCCTTCAAGTCGCTGCAGACCTACAGCGACGGCAAGATCGACCGCTGGATCGAGCTGGACGAGACCAGTGAGCAGCCCGCGCCAGTACTCAAACTGAAGGCCGCCGCGCCGGGTGCGAAGCCGGTCAGCCCGTCGCCGAGCGAGCCGGCGTCCGAGTCACCGTCTCCGTCCGCGTCGCCGACACCCACGGTGGAGCCGACGGAGGCATCGGCCTCCCCGGCGGCGGAGGCGAAGAGCGACGACGACGGGATGTCCGCGGTCGCCTGGATCGGCATCGGGGCCGTCGTGGTCGTGGCGGCGGGCGCGGCCGCCTACCTCGTACGACGCAGGGGAGCCGGCGAGCGGTAACAGTCCGCCACCTCAGCCCGGGGGTCTGGGGACAGCGCCCCCAGGGATGGGATGGCACGGGTAGGGGCGGCGGGGGCGAGATCGGGCCGCCGTCCCTCAGTCGTGCGGTGCGCTGCCGCTGACCCGGTGGTCGGCGTGGCTCAACGCCTCCATCACCAGGCGGCGGAGATGCCCGTCCCGCAGGCTGTAGTGGACGTACCGGCCCTCTCGCCGGGTCTCCACCAGCCCGGCGAGCCGCAGCTTCGCCAGATGCTGGCTGACCGCCGTCCGCGACGCCTCGCACCGCTCGGTCAGCGAGCCGACGTCCGACTCCCCCTGCGCGAGCAGCCACAGCAGATGGAGCCGCGTCGCGTCGGACAGGAGCGCGAACACCTCTGTCGCCTCCGCGAGACGCGCGCTGTCCGGAGCACGCAGGTGCGCATGGGCCGCAGTTGGCAAAGTCTCGCGAGCTGGCATGCCCTCAGCGTAGAGGCAGGACGGACCCGTCGAGAGTGCCGACGTACCGATTCCCGCATCAACATGTGCACAGGTGCGCACCTATGGCTAGAGTGGAGTCGGACGCACCGACCGGAGGAGGGACCGCCGCATGCTCTCCGTACTCCGCAACCGCACCTACCGCCGCCTCTTCACCGCCCAGGTGGTCGCCCTGACCGGCACCGGCCTGGCCACGGTCGCCCTCGCACTGCTCGCGTACGACCTGGCGGGCGCCGAGGCCGGTTCGGTGCTCGGCACCGCGCTCGCCGTCAAGATGGTGGCCTACGTGGTGATCGCCCCGGCCGTCGGCGCGGTCGCCGACCGGCTGCCGCGCCGCGCGCTGCTGGTCACGGCGGACCTCACTCGGGCCGGGGTCGCACTGCTGCTGCCGTTCGTGGACCAGGTCTGGCAGGTGTACGTCCTGATCTTCCTGCTCCAGGCGGCGTCGGCCGCGTTCACACCCACCTTCCAGGCCGTCGCAGCGGACGTACTGCCCGGTGAGAGCGACTACACGCGGGCGCTGTCCCTGTCCCGGCTCGCCTACGACCTGGAGAGCCTGTTCAGTCCGGCCCTCGCCGCCGCGCTGCTGTCACTGATCACCTACAACTGGCTGTTCCTGGGCACGGTGGCCGGTTTCCTGGCCTCGGCCGCCCTGGTCGCCTCCGCCGCACTGCCCAAACCCGCCCTCACCACCACCCCGCAGACGGGCGGTGTCCATGTGAAGAGGACCTCGGGCGCCCGCCTCTTCCTGGCCGTCCCGCAGCTGCGGGCCCTGCTCGCCCTCGATCTGGCGGTGGCCGCCGCGGGCGCCATGGTCACCGTCAACACCGTGGTCTACGTCCGTGATCAGCTCGGCCGGAGCGCGGGCGACGTGCCGCTGGCGCTCGGCGCGTTCGGGGCGGGCTCGATGATCGTGGCGCTGCTCCTGCCCCAGGTGCTCGACCGGGTCCCGGACCGTGCCGTGATGCTGCCGGGAGCCCTGCTGCTCACCGTCGTCTTCGTCGCACTCGGCGCCATCACCTCGGCGGGCGGCGGCAGTTGGCGCTGGCCCGCGCTGCTGGCCGCCTGGGCGGCGTTCGGTGCGGCCTGCTCCACGGTGCTCACTCCGACAGGGCGGCTGATCCGCCGGGCGGCGCCCGCCGAGGCGCGTACCTCGGCCTTCGCGGCCCAGTTCTCCCTCTCGCACAGTTGCTGGCTGCTCACCTATCCGCTGGCCGGATGGCTCGGCGCGGCGGCCGGACTCCGGTCCGCGGCACTCGTCCTGGGCGCCGTCGCCCTGACCGCCGCGCTGCTCGCCGTACGCCTGTGGCCCGCGCGGGAAACGGCGCCGGTCGAGCACGAGCACGCCGGTCTCCCTACCGGGCACCCGCATCTGACCGACGCCCGACGGGTCCGCGGCGGCTGGCGGCACAGCCATCACCCGCTCCTCGACAGCCTGCACGCCCACGGCTGACGGCCTGACACCTGCCCGCCGGGACCACCCTGACCAGGAAGAGCGTGCCGGAACGCACGAACAAGGTTGTCCAGGTCACGTCGGAGTGTCGGACAACCCCTTGAATCTGCGACTACCGCTCGGTAATGATCTGAGGGCGGCCCGGCGACGTCGGCGGGCCCGCTTGAACGGAGCCTCGATGAAACGACTCGGCAGGCGCAGGTTCCTCACCTATCTGGTCGCCGCCCCCACCCTCTCGCTGGCGACGAACGTCGGCCTCGACGCCGTCGCACCGAGCAGCGCCGAGGCCGCGATACCCACGCCGCCGGCGCCCGCCGACCTGGTCGACCTCGGCGATGTACTGATCCTCGCGAGTGCGCCCACCGCGAACATGCTGGTGCTGGAGATCGGCGAGGACGGGATCGTGGACTTCCGGCTGCCCAGAGAGGAGGTCGGACAGGGCCTCACTACGGCGGTGGCGATGCTGGTGGCCGAGGAGCTGGACGTCCCGCTCGCCCGGGTACGCATCCGACTGGACGACGCCCGCCCCGAGTTGCTCTTCAATCAGCTGACCGGCAGTTCCAACTCGATCCGTTCGCTTTACGACCCCGTACGGCACACAGCGGCGCTGGCCCGTGCCCGTATGGTCGCCGCCGCGGCCCGCCGATGGGACGTGAAGAGCGGCGTCCTGACGGTCCGTCAGGGTGTGGTGACGGCTCCTGACGGGCGTACCGCCTCCTACGGGTCCCTGTCGGCAGCGGCGGCCTCCCCCGACCTGGGCGCGCTCACCGCCACCCCCAAGCCCGAGTCCCAGCACACGCTGGTCGGCACCCCCACCTCCCGCATCGACGCCCGGGCGATCATCACCGGCCGCCAGGAGTACACCCTCGACCTGGAGGTGCCCGGCGCCAAGCCCTGCATGGTGCGCCGGCCGCCCACCATCAACGGCACCGTGAGATCGGTGAACAACGAGTCCGCCGTACGGGCCATGCCGGGCGTTCTGGACGTCGTGACCGTCCCCACGGGCGTGGCGGTGGTCGCGGAGACCTTCGGCCAGGCGCTCGACGCCAAGGACGCCCTGGACGTCACCTGGGGCCCCGGCAGTGTGGACGCGCTCTCCGACGCCGAGATCTCCGCGAAGCTGAGGGCCGCGACCGCCCCGTTGGTCGTTCCCGGGCTGCTGGTCAAGCGCGTGGACGCCGAGTTCGACTTCGCGTTCGCCAGCCATGCCCCGCTGGAGACCAACTCGGCCGTCGCGGACGTCCGTTCCGACCGCGCCGAGATCTGGTCGGGGCTGAAGTCCCCGATCGTGGCCCGCCAGACCATCGCGAAGGAGCTCGGGCTGCCGCTGGACAGGGTCACCGTCCATGTGGTGCAGGCGGGCGGTTCCTTCGGGCGTCGGCTGTTCTTCGACGCCGCGCTGGAGGCCGCACTCGTCTCGCAGAAGAGCGGACGCCCGGTCAGGCTCCAGTGGTCGCGGATCGACGACATGCGGCACGGCCGTATGCGGCCCGCCACCCACCACAGGATCCGCGCCACCTACGCGCTCGGCCAGGTGCTCTCGTTCGAGCACCGGGTGGCGGCCGTGGAGACGGACTTCCGCCATGGTCTCGGTGAGATCCTGACCGCCACCGCCGCGAGTCTCCCCTCCGGGGTGGGCAACGCGGGCTTCGCCCAGACGCTTTTCCTCACCACCGTGAAGTCCCCGTACAACTTCGGCCTCACCACCCAGGTGCTCACCGAGGTGCCGCTGAAGATGCACACCGGATCCTGGCGCTCCGTGTACTCGGGCAACACCCGGGGCGCGGAGGAGATCGTCGTCGACGAACTGGCCGCCGAGCTGGGCAAGGACCCGGTGGCCTTCCGGCGCGCGTTCCTCAAGAACGACCGGCAGCGGGCCGTGCTCGACAAGGTGGCGGCGGAGGGCGGCTGGGGCCGCACTCTGCCGAAGGGCTGGGCACAGGGCGTCGGCTTCCACGAGGAGTACAAGTCCTGCACGGCCTGTCTGGTCGAGATCGACGCCAGCGACCCGAAGAAGCCACGCGTGACGAGGGCCGTCATCGCCGCCGACGTGGGGCGGCCGATCAATCCGCGAGGGCTGGAGGCCCAGTTGCTCGGCGGTCTGACCGACGCCGTCTCCACCACCCTGCGGGCCGGGCTCCACATCGACAAGGGGCTCCCGCTGGAGGGCAGTTACTCGCAGTTCCACTACGCCCGGCAGAAGGACAGCCCCAAGGACGTGAAGATCTTCATCCTGCCCGCGAGCGGCGAGCCGGGCGGCGCGGGAGAACTGGGCGTCCCGGCGGCGGTCGGAGCGATCGCCAACGCCTACGCCAGGGCCACCGGCACGAAGCCGCGCACCTTCCCCGTCAACTTCGACGTCGACTTCACCCCTTTTCCTCGCTGAGCGGAGACCGTACGTGCCCTCCCACACCTTCACCGTCAACGGGAAGTCCGTGACCGTCGACGCCCCCGACGACCTGCCCCTGCTGTGGGTGCTGCGCGATCTGCTCGGCGTGCGCGGCCCCAAGTACGGCTGCGGGATCGACGTCTGCAAGGCCTGCACCAGCCATCTCGACGGCGAGGCGGTCAATCCCTGCGTGGTCCCCGTGGCCGAGGCCGCGGGAAGGGAGGTCACCACCATCGAGGGCCTGGCGGACGGCGACCGGCTGCACCCCGTGCAGGAGGCCTGGCTGGAGCAGGACGTGGCCCAGTGCGGCTACTGCCAGCCCGGCCAGATCATGGCGGCGGTGGCCCTGCTGAAGCGCACGAAGAACCCCACGGACGACGATATCGACGCGATCGCGAACGTCTGCCGCTGCGGGACCTACTTCCGTATCCGCGAGGCGATCAAGAGCGCCGCCGCCAAACTGGCGTGACGGAGGCCGCTCGTCAGGCGTCGACCAGGCCGGGAAGGTGCTCGGCGAGATGCATGGCGTGCAGCTGTGCGAACTCGTCGTGCGTGCAGCGTCCGTACGCGGGGTGGGGGGCGTGCGGCCCCGTGTGGCCGGTGAACAGGGCCACCGCGTCCGCGAGGCCGGACGCGGCCTCTGCCACCGGCAGGCTCGGGTCCAGTGCCGGAGCCCCGTCGATCTCCGCGCCGAGCGAGTGCTTGGTCGCTCCACGGCGCAGGAAGACCCGCTTGGCCAGGGCCCCGGCCGTGGCCCGGAACAGGGCGGGCTTGAGTCTGGGGTATCCGGTGACGGAGTAACGGACGGTCTGGGCGCAGTGCTGCAGCGTCTGGGAGAGGTTCCAGGGACCGCCCGGCGCCAGCAGGTCGGGGGCGGGACGGGCGAGGTCGGAGTGCAGACGCTCTGTGAGCTCGGTGAGGGTGAGTGAGGTCATGGCGTGAGCGTACCCCGATGCGAAACGAAACACTTTCGTTTCGGATTGTTTCGCCCTGTGTGCCGCCGCGTCAGCCGGGAGCCGCCAGCCAGGGCTGCGGGTCGGCGTAGTAGCCGTCGTAGATCACCTCGAAGTGCAGGTGCGGCCCGGTGGACAGGCCGGTGGAGCCGACCCGGCCGATCGCGTCGCCGGCGGACACCGCCTGTCCGGCGGTGACGTCGAGCGCGGACAGATGGCTGTACGTCGTCTCCAGTCGCTTGCCCTCGATCGTTCCGTGGTCGATGACGATGCGGTTGCCGTACGCCCTGGTCATGGCCGCGAAGACCACCTGACCCTGCCGGGCGGCGTGGACTTCGGCGCCCTGGGGCGCGCCGAAGTCCACGCCGGTGTGGAGTTTGGTCACGCCGGTGAGCGGGTGCTGACGGGATCCGTAGGGCGAGGTGATGACGAGGGTGCTCACGGGTGCGGCCAGGATCGCGCTCGCGGGTCCGCCGCCGGCCGGGGGCTCCCGGTCGAACGCCTCGTAGCGCGGGAGCAGTTCCTTCACCTCGGCGAGGTAGGCCCGCGCCCCGGCGGGCACGCGTCCCGCCGCGGTGACCTCGCGGATGCCCACGGCGTACGCGGCGAGGGTGAGGTCCACCAGTTCGCCGTTGACGGTGCCCTCGGTTCTGAGGTCCGTGATCTTCCGGGCGAGGGAGCAGTCCTGGCGGCCGAGGGCCATGATGGCGTCGGCCTCGTCGCGCGGCGAGGAGGTTCCGTTGCCGTCGTCGTCCCTGCCCCAGGTCCGCCACTGCGCGGCCGTGAATCCGGCGATGCCCTGCTCGCCCGAGAGCTCGCCGGTGTCGTCGCGCCAGCCGGTGAGCTGGTCGATCTGGGCGGCGAGCACGGACGGCGCGACGACGGAGCAGGCGGCGGCCTTGCGCAGCCACGGTCCGTAGGTCTCGTTGACGCCGCCCCCGGCGCTCTGCTGCGGATCCGCGTCCGAGGGACTGTCCCCGGGCAGGCCGCCCGTCAGGGCGAGGAAACCGGCGACCGCGGAGAGGGTCACCAGACAGGGCAGCACCACCAGGGTGAAGAAACCGGGACCGCGTCGGCGGGGGCGCTCCACGGACTGTTCCCGCTGCGGAGGTTCTGCGGGAGCCTGGATCGATTCCGCCTGCTGTACGGCGGTCGGTGTCTCGTGCGGTGGTGTCCCGACGGCGTTGTCGTCGCTCACTCAACCGGCCGTTGCGGGGAGTTCCTCGTACTCACGTGCGGACGCTAGCGCTGCGTGGACCGCTCGTCAGCGGCCCCGGGGGCAGAGCCGGAGGCAGGAGCGGGCGCCCTCGGGGGCAGACCTGGTCGTATGGCGGCTGCCAGGCACCGCGCCGCCCCGCGAAAGCCTGGGCGCGGGGAACCACGCGACCGGCCCCGCCCGGGTCGCGGTGAACGAACTGTCCGTCCGGCGGAGCGCTCAGCAACAACCGGCGTCCGGATCACCGGTCCCGACGTCCAGGCGGCAGAGGCAGGATGCCTCGATCGGGACGTCCGGGGCCGGCGCGATCTTCAGCTGCTGGGCCACGATCCGCGCCTCCCCTTCCCTGCCCAGGCGGACCAGGCACTCGTGGAAGCCGTGCAGGGCCCAGACGTTGCCGGGATGCTGCACAGCGCGCGGCAGTGTCTCGTCGAGGCCGAGGTCGGCCCGGTAGACGGCTTCCGCCTCGGTGACGCGGCCCTGTTCGAGGAGGAGTGCCCCATAGGCGTGCCGGGTGGGCTGCATCCGGCCCCAGGGCTCGTCGTAGGGGAGGTTGTCGTCCAGTTCGATCGAGCGCTCCAGGGCGGCCTTCGCGGCGAGGGTGCGGGCGCCCTCGGCCGGTTCGCCCGTGCGCACGTCCCACAGCTGCCAGGGCGTCAGGTTCATCAACGCGTCGGCGTACAGCGCGGCGACGTCCGGGTCGTCGGGGGCGAGTTCGTACACCGTCCGCATGCTGTCGGCGTAGGGCTCGTTCCACACCGAGCAGTCCTCGACGGCCTCCGGCTGCGGGTAGCGGGCCCGCAGAGCGCCGATCAGGGCCTGTTCGACGGCGTGGCGTCGGCCGCCTTCCACCGCGCGCGTTCGACGGCGGCGTGGGTACGGGCGACGGTCCTGGCGAGGTTCTCGCCGTCGAAGAACTCCCAGGGCTTGTTGCAGTTCGGGCCGAGGGCGAAGGCGATGCCCCAGTGGGCCATGGCGCAGTCGGGGTCGGCGAGGGCGGCGGCCTCGAAACAGGCGACAGCCTCCTCGTGGTGGAAGCCGTACGTCCACACCAGTCCCCGGTCGAACCACTTCTGGGCCTCGGCGGACGACGTCGTCACGGGCCGCCCGTGAGTGCCGAGGTCGTAGCCGAGGCGAGACTAGAGGTCGCCGTCCTGGCCGCGGGGATCCCGGCCCTAAGATCACCCTCGTAGGCGCGAACGATGTTGTCGGCTCGGGTGGGTGTCAACGTCCGTGCGGGGCAAGGGAAGTGAACGAGAGGAAGCCACGTGAGCGAGCAGGGCAGCACGTCAGAGGGTCAGAGCCGGCTGGACACCTCGGTGGCCCACAACGCGCGGGTGTGGAACTACTGGATCGGCGGCAAGGACAACTACGTCGTCGACCAGGCGGTCGGTGACCACATCGACGCCATGTTCCCCCTGATCCGCAGTGTGGCCCGCGCGGACCGCGCCTTCCTCGGGCGGGCCGTGAGCTTCCTGGTCACCGAGCGGGGAGTCCGGCAGTTCCTGGACATCGGGACAGGGCTGCCGACCGTGGACAACACCCATGAGATCGCCCAGCGCATCGCGCCCGAGTCACGGATCGTGTACGTCGACAACGACCCGATCGTGCTCGCGCACGCCCGTACGTTGCTGACCGGCACGCGTGAAGGGGCCACGGACTACATCGACGCGGACATCCACCGCCCCGACACCATCGTCCAACGCGCCTCGCACACGCTCGACTTCGACCGGCCCATCGCCGTCATGATGCTCGGCATCCTGAACTTCGTGCTCGACACGGGCCAGGCACAGGACATCGTGCGCCGGGTCATGGCGTCGGTGCCCTCGGGAAGCTTTCTGGTCCTCACGCATCCGACGACCGACCCGGACCTCCACGGTGAGGGCAACGTCGAGGCGATGAAGTTCTGGAACGAGAACGCCACCCCGCCGATCACCGCGCGCCCCCGTGCCGAGGTCGCCGCTTTCTTCGATGGCCTGGACGTTCTCGACCCGGGGCTCGTCTCCTGTGCTCAGTGGCGCGCCGAGAGCGGCCTCGCCGACATTCTTCCGCAATTCGGTGCCGTCGCCGTGAAGCCCTGACCCACAAGAACCTGACCGACAAGAAAGGGACAGCGGTTCCACAGAATCTTTTCGGACGCGCATTCATAGGCTGTCGGCGATAATCGCTATATGAGTACGGCAACGTCTGAACTACTGGCCGCGTCGAGCGATCTACTCAACGTAACGGCCGCATTTGTCGCGGGCCTCTTCATCGCTGGTGCACTGATCTGGGCCTTCTGGTTCGGCATGCGGGTAGGGGACCGGGAATCCGCCCGGCCCCGCCCCGACGAGCAACCCACCCTCCCGCCTTCCGGTCCGGTCCACGAGGTCCGCGAGATGAGGGAGCCCGACGAGATGCCGCGCGCGGCGCAGGAGCGGGAGCGGCTGATGCCGCACGAACTCCACCGCGCGTCGACGAAACGGCGTGAGGACCAGCAGCGGGGGCGCTGGGATCCCGGTTCCAGCGGGTCCTTCGGCAGTGGCGGCCTGGGGCGCCACTGAGCCGTCCTCGACCTCGGTCCGCGACCCTCGACCGGGGGGCGCGGACCACGGAGGTCTGCCCGGACGCGGTTACCTTCAACAGGAGGCAACCATTCACCCGTTCGATTCGTATAACTCCTTGGAGGCGGGGAACAGGGGACTGGACAGTTGTATTTCCGGAGCTCCACCGTCCACTTGACCGACGTCGTCGCCGATCGAGGAGAAGCGATGCAGCTGTTCGTCCTGAACTACGCGCGCCCGGCTGACCAGTTGGAGGTGAGCACTCCGTACAGTTACGACTGCGCACTGCAGTTGAATGTGCTTCCGGGCGGACGGATTGCCGCTCATGACCATGCCGTGATGCGTGAATTCGGATCCACCACTTCAACTGCCGGTTCCAAGACGCACTTCGATGACTGACATGGGCCTGACGCGATGACGGTCCTGGTCCTGACGTCCGAACAGGATGTGACGGCGGATCTCGTGGTGGACCGGCTGAACAGCACCGGCATTCCCGTGGTCCGGCTCGATCCCGCCGACCTGCCCGGCGAGGTCGCCCTGTCCGGCGAGTACGCTCACGGCGCTTTTCACGGGTATCTCTCCGTCGGCGGCAGGGTGGTGGGCATGGACGGGCTGCGGTCCGTCTGGGTGCGCAGGCCGGGGGTGCCGGGGGCGCGCGCCGCCGCGCCGTCCGGCTGGCTCAGCGAGGAGGCATCGCAGGCCTTCTACGGCATGCTCCGGGGCACCGGCGCGCGCTGGATGAACCATCCCGACGCCGCCGCCCGGGCCCGCCACAAGCCCTGGCAGCTCCATCTCGCGCAGCGCAGCCGGCTCCCCGTTCCGCCCACCCTGATCACCACTTTCCCGCAGGCCGCCCGGGACTTCGCGCGGCGTTTTCCCGACCTGGTCGTCAAGCCCGTGTCCGGCTCGCATCCGCAGGAGCCGCCCAGGGTGGTGCCGACGAGCCGGGTGGCGCCCGATGTCGACTTCGCCGCCGTCGCGTTCGGGCCGACGCTGCTGCAGCGCCGGGTCGACAAGCGGGCGGACATCCGGCTGACGGTGGTCGGCCACCGCGTCCTCGCCGCCCGCAAGGCCGTCGCACCCGACGCGCACCCTGACGACATCGATGTCCGCTTCGCGCCCTCGGCCGAACCGTGGCGGCCGGCCGACGTGTCGCCGCGGCTCGCCGAGGCCGTGCACCGGTATCTACGGGAGGCCGAACTCACCTACGGCGCCTTCGACTTCGCGGAGGACGCCGACGGGATCTGGTGGTTCCTCGAATGTAACCAGTCGGGTCAGTTCGGCTTCGTCGAGATGGACACCGGCCAGCCGATAGCCCGGTCTGTCGCCGACTGGCTGGCCGGGGAAGGGCCGCCGACACAGTCTGACCCCCATGATCCGCAGGGAGTCGTGCACGTGGCCCCCTGAGAGCTGTCCGCCGACCGCACTCAACTGTTAATGGGATCCATTTTCATGTAGCGTCCTGTCTCGCTTGCCGACCGAGGAGGATTCCCATGGCCGTTCCCAAACGGAAGATGTCCCGCAGCAACACCCGTCACCGCCGTGCCCAGTGGAAGGCGACCACCACTCAGCTGGTGCCGGTCACCGTCGACGGGGTCGCGCACATGGTGCCGCAGCGGCTGGTCAAGGCGTACGAGCGGGGGCTGATCCAGCCCTGACCCGCCCACCCCGCCGACGCTCCCGGCCCGCGCCTGGGGGCATCAGCTGTTCCAGCTCTCGTCGTACGGGTCGCGCGGGGTCGGGACCGGCTTGGCCCGGGCGATGTCGAAGAACGGGATGACGCCGTTGTTCACCGGGTCCTTGGTCAGCCGGCCGGTGTACGTGCCGGTGAGTTCGAGCCAGGTGTCCGGTTGCAGGACAGGGGGGATCCGGCCGGTCAGGCCGACCTTGACCGGCTGGGCGTCGGCCGCACAGCAGTTGAGCGCCATCCGCACGAGGTACGGGGTGCCCTTGCCGTCGAGCGCGACGAACCCGGTGATGGAAACTCTCCGGTCGCCCAGCGAGCGTCCGTGGTCGTAGGCCGCGCGTCCCGCGTAGTCGACCAGACTGAGGCGTACGGGGTCACCGGAGGGCAGCGGCGGGTAGGCCAGCGGCGCCTGGAGGGCCGTACCCGTGCGCAGGGCGCTGTAGGAGCCCAGGGCGGGCGGGGCCACCAGGATCAGGGCGAACAGCGGCAGCACCAGCAGCCAGGACACCCGCGGTTCGCGGTGGACGTGCGCTTCCTCCTCCTGTACGTGAACGCCCTCGTGGACGTGGACCTCGGTGTCGGCGGGGCCGGTCTTCGCGTGTTTCCGCTCGTACCAGACCGTCGTCAGCGCGGCCACCATCAGCACCGCGCCGGCGCCGACGACCATCGGCTGGAGCCCTGCCTTGACGTAGCGCAGGTAGAGGTCGGTGGTGCCGGCGTGCACCATCGCCCCGCCGACCAGGAACAGGACGACCGCCTGTGCCTGCCGGTTCACAGGAGCACCGTCCCGACGAGGACCGCCGACGCCACGGCCATGACGAAGGTGGCCGGTGCGAAGCGGAGGGCGAACCCTCGGCCGAAGGTGCCCGTCTGCATGGCGAAGAGTTTCAGGTCGATCATCGGGCCGACCACGAGGAACGCCAGCCTGGCCGTGAGCGAGAACTGGGTCAGGGACGCGGCTACGAAGGCGTCCGCCTCCGAGCAGATCGACAGCAGCACCGCGAGGACGGCGAGCGCGAGGACCGCCACCACCGGGTTGTCCGCCGCGAGGCTCAGCCAGCTCGCCGGCACCATGGACTTCAGGGTGGCGGCGGCCATCGCGCCGACGACCAGGAAGCCGCCCGCGTGCATCACGTCGTGCCGTACGGAGCTCCAGAACGCGGCCCACTTGCCGAGGCCCTCGTCCAGGGGATGGGCCGGCGGGCGCAGCCAGTCGGTGCGGCCGAGCCGCTGCCAGAGCCAGCCCATCGCGCACGCCGCGAGCAGGCTCGCGGCGAACCGGGCGACGACCATCTCCGGCCGGCCGGGGAACGCGATGGCGGTCGCGGTCAGCACGATCGGGTTGATCGCCGGGGCGGACAGCAGGAACGCCAGCGCCGCCGCCGGGGCGACGCCCCGCCGCACCAGCGCACCAGCCACCGGTACGGACGCGCATTCGCAGCCGGGCAGGATCGCTCCGGCCATCCCCGCGACCGGCACCGCGAGAGCGGGCCGGCTGGGCAGGGCGCGGACGAAGAACGACGGCGGTACGAACACCGCGAGCATCGCCGACAGCAGCACGCCGAGGACGAGGAAGGGCAGGGCCTGTACGACGACGGCGACGAACACCGTCATCCAGCTCTGCATCACCGGCTCGGACACGGCCCGGCGGATCGGCCCCTGCAGGGCGACCATGAGGATCAGCAGCATGGTCAGGACGAGCGGCGAGCTGAACTGCCAGCCCTGCGGCTCGCCCTTCGCCTCGTCCGGCGGAGCCTCCGTGTCGCGGTGGCCGGCCCTTGGCGGGGCCGCTTTGGTGATGCTCACGGGTGAGGTACCTCCGGGCGTGGCTGTGCTGCGTACGTGCGTTCCCTACCACTTCAGTACGCCCGGACGGGCATGGTTGCTCATTTTGCGAGATCGGGGAACGGGCTAAGTTGGCGCGTATGCAGTCCTACACCATTGGTCAGGCCGCCCGTCTGCTGGGCGTGAGCCCCGACACCGCGAGGCGGTGGGCGGACGCGGGCCGGGTGAAGACCCACCGCGACGAGGGCGGACGGCGGCTGATCGACGGACGTGATCTGGCCGCCTTCTCGATCGAGCTGGCCAACTCCGGCGCGGGCACCGGCGCCGGCGAGGACGAGCCGTCGTACACCTCGGCCCGTAACGCCTTCGCCGGCATCGTCACGGCCGTCAAACTCGGCGATGTCGCCGCGCAGGTCGAGATCCAGGCGGGCCCGCACCGGCTGGTGTCGTTGCTGACCCGGGAGGCCGTGGAGGAACTGGGCCTCGAAGTCGGGGTGGAGGCGACGGCCCGGGTGAAGTCGACGAGCGTGCACATCGACCGGACATGAGCCGGGTGCGAAGGCGGCGGCGCAAGGTACGAAGGGCTGTCCGGGTGAGAGACTCGGCCGCGTGGAACACCCCCTCTCCTCCCCCGCACCCACCTTCGGTGAACTCCTCGGCCGGGCCCGGGCGCTGGTCCGGGACGACCGGCGGGCCGTCCTCGGTATCGCCGGGAGTCCCGGCTCGGGCAAGACGACGCTCGCCGAGCGGCTCGTCCGGGCGCTGAACGGCGACGGCTCGCCCTGGGTCGCCCATGTGCCGATGGACGGATTCCATCTCGCCGACGTCGAGCTGGAGCGGCTGGGCCTGCGGGACCGCAAGGGCGCGCCGGACACGTTCGACGCGGCGGGATACGCGGCGCTGCTGCGGCGGCTGCGTGCGGACGGGCAGGGGGCGGGCGACGGGGAGATCGTCTACGCTCCTGGGTTCGAGCGAGTGCTGGAGCAGCCGGTAGCGGGTGCGATCCCGGTGTTCCCGTCGGCGCGGCTTGTCGTCACCGAGGGCAACTACCTTCTCCTGACGGAGGGTTCGTGGGCGCGGGTGCGGACCCAGCTCGACGAGGTGTGGTTCTGCGAACTGGACGAGGACGAGCGGGTCCGCCGACTCGTCGCCCGGCACGAGGAGTTCGGCAAAAACCACGACTCGGCGCTCGCGTGGGTCCGGGGTACGGACCAGCGCAACGCCCATCTGGTCGCCGCGACCCGGGACCGGGCGGATCTGGTGGTGCCTGGGTCGCTGCGGTACGCGACTGCCGGGTGATACGAGGCCGAGCAGCGCGCGGGTGAGCCGCTCGGCCTCGTACGTCCTGCTTCCTTCGGTGCGCCCTCAGTCGAGAAGCGTCAGCTCCGGTTCGCCGTGGGCGTCGCCCGCCGCCTCGCCGATCACCGCCGTGAAGGCCTCCGTGCGCACCCGCAGGCCCTCCGGCGTCGCCTCGAAGACCGGGGCGAACCCGGCGTCCCCGTCGGCGCCGTACCGTACGGCGAAGACGCTCAGTCCCTCCGGTGCGCCGGGGGCCGGGTCGGCCTCCAGCGCGGTGGAGGTGACCAGGTGGCGCCAGCCCTCGTCGGGGTTGCCGTAGCCGCGCGGGTCGGCCGCCAGGGCGAAGGCCGCCTGTTCCTGGGTCGTCTCCGTGCGGGCGTCGAAGTGCTCCACGCCCTCCGCCAGGGGGTGCGTCAGACGCAGCGGACCCGCGGAGGTGACGCCGTCGGCCGCCGCCGTCCTGCGGACCTGGTCGCCGTCGTCGGTGGCGTACGGCAGGCCGGCGAGCAGGTACGGGGTGCCGTCGAGGTGTTCCACGGCGACCGTGACCCACAGGGTCGTGCCGTCCGTGACGTACAGGGACCGGAGGTGGCGCAGGACGTGGTCGCGGCCGACGACGGGCTTGGTGACCAGCTTGGCCGCCAGGCCGGCGGTGCGCACGTCGCGTACGCGGACCTCGCCCATGGGGCGGCACAGCAGGAAGCCGTCCGTCACCGGGCCGAAGCCGTGCTGGCGGCCCACCGCCGCCGGCAGGTGGTACGTGCCCGCCGCCTCGACCAGTGACGGAGTCATCTTGTCGTCGAAGGCCACCGAGACGGTGCCGGCGCGGAGTTGGTGGCGCATCGGCCGGGTCGAGGGGGTGCGGTGCCAGGGGGTGGTGTCCTGGATCTGCCAGACCAGCATCCACGCGAAGTGGCCGTCGATGCCGCCGTCCTGCTTGACCGCGTGGCGGGCCCAGCGGCTGTCGCCCCGGTAGCGGCCGAGGTCGGCGCCGACGCGGGCGCCGAAGTAGCGCAGGCCCAGGACCGACTCGAAGGCGGAGTGCTGTTCGCTGTAGCGGGGGCCGCCGTTGTCGTAGCCGCCGTTCGTGAGGCGGGCGTCGATGTAGCGGGCCAGCGCGTCGCCGTCCTCGGCGAAGATCTCCTCGCCGCTGATCCGGTGGGCCTGGGCGAGGAAGGAGAGGGAGATCGGGCCGTAGTTGTTGTCGTAGGCGCCGCCGTGCTCGGGGGGCAGGGCCGCGCCCCGGTCACTCACCCGGTGGGCACGGATCCTGTCGACGTACAGCGAGATCGCGCGGGACCGCACCGACTTCCCCTCTTCCGGGGGGAGATGGCGGGCCAGCATCAGACCGCCGACGACGCAGCCGATGGCCTGGTTGCCGGCCTCCTGCGGATTGAAGAAGGTCGCCTCGGTCAGCCAGCGCCAGTAGCCCCGCGCCAACTCGACCAGTTCCGCGCGCTGTTCGTCGGCGACGAGTCCCTCGGCCGCGTCCAGGACGTTCACCGCCTGGAGCAGCGCCCACACCGTGCTCGGCCAGTCGCCGATGGGGTGGGCGCCGGACTCCAGTACGTAACGGGCGTACGGCAGACCGGAGTCGCGCGTCTTCAGGTTCGGGTAGCCGGGGTTGTCCTCGACGTACACGCGCTCGCGCAGATGGAAGACGAGGCTGCGGTGCACCGCGTCCGGCAGCCGCGGGTCCTTGCCGCGCTGCCAGGCCAGTGCGAGGAGCGAGGTGATACCGAGCGAGGTGTCGCCGATGTCGTCGACGCAGTCGGGGTGTTCGAGGTTGCCCTCGGGCGTGAGGCGCGCGAGGGCCTGCTCTACGACGTCGGCGAGGACCGCGTCGTACGCCTCGGCGCTGTCGGGCAGGTCGTGCAGGGGGCCGCGCTGGTGCGTGAGGTGCACGGGGATCAGTCCTTCATGCCTGGGGTGGCCATGGTGTGGTTCGTCGGGGTCACACGACGGGTGCGGGCCGGTGGGCGCGCAGGGCGACGGTCAGTGTGTGCGGTCCGTGCCCGCCGAGGTAGACGCGGTTCCCGGTCGTCGCGTCGGTGCCGCCGACCACGGTGTAGTCCTGCCCCGGGTCATAGCGCAGTACGTCGCTCCGGTCCGGTCCGGCGAGCGGTTCACCCGCCTCGACGGCGACCTCGACCCGGATCTCGTCGTCGCCGACACGGTAGGACAGCGGCTCGGTCGTCAGGCACCAGCTTCCGTCGCCGAGCGGTATGGCGCCCTGCGGCTCGCCGCCCGGCCGGAAGGTCAGTTCGAGGGCCCAGGGCACCGGTGGGCCGCTGATGTCGATCCGTAGGTCCGCCCCGTCCTCCCGCAGGTCGACCTCGACTCGGGTCGTGTGGGAGACCTCGTCCTGAGGGCGCTCGGGGAAGGCCATCGCCGCGGAGAAGCGGCCCTCGTCCACCAGGCGGTAGGCACCGTCGTCGCGCCTCCGGTCCTTCGGGAGCGGCTGGTAGTAGGCGGTTGTGAGGGTTCCGGTGAGCCGGTACCGGTTGTCGGCGAGCTGTTCCATGTCGGCGGCGCGGAAGGGGCCCAGGTCGAAGAACCCTCGCGAGAGGCGGACCGCGTCGAGGACGGCGGCACCGGCGAACAGGCGCACGAAGGTGGGGTTGCAGGCGAGGCCCGAGCGGATGCGCCGATGCTCGGGCACGTCGGAGCCGCCGTACACCACGGTGTGCGCGGTGGCCGAGGCGTGTGCGGCGAGGCGTGCGGTGGGGAGGTACCGGTCGCGCGGGAGCTTCTCCGCGTCCGGGGCCGGCAGGGCGCGGCACAGATCCGGGGTGAGGAGGGTCTGGGCGAGCAGGTCGGGGTCGTCGATGCCGTCGGCGGCCGCCAGGCGGGCCGCGCGGGCGAAGTCGCCCCGGCCGGTGCGGATCGCGAGCAGCCGGTAGTGCGGCAGGTAGGGCCACAGCGGGAACGAAAGCTTCTGGTCCTGGCGGCGCGAGTGGACGGTCTCCACCGTGCCGTCCGGCCTGATCAGGTCCAGTGTCGCGGTGAGGTTGCGTCGGACGGCGTCCAGCAGATCGGTACGCCCGAGCACCTCGGCCAGCAACAGCAGCGCCGGGTTGGTCACGATGGACGCGTAGACGGCGCTGCGTTCCGAGTACAGGCCCTCCGCGTCGATGTCGACGCCCTCGGAGAGCCACTCCTCGACACGGTCGAGCAGCCGGTCGTCCGGGAACGACCGGTGCAGCCGGGCCAGCGCCGCGCACAGTTCCCAGCGGTGGTTCGGGGTGTGCACCCCACCGGTCAGGAGACTCCCCGTGGCGGCATGGGCGATCTCGGCGAGCGCCGCCGTGACGTCGTGCAGTTCCGGTCCCGCGCCGGCGGCGAGGACGTACGCGTCACACACGTCGTTGACGGTGAACGCGGAGTCCGGCGGTGACTGCACGTTGTCGCCGCCGGCGAAGAGGCCGGTGGTGGTCTGCGTGGCCCGCAGCGCCCGGACGTGGGTCGTCGCGGCGGCGACGGCCCGACTGCTGCCGTGCAGGGCCGAGTCCGGCGAACGGTACGCCGCGACCAGGGTCTTCACCCTCCGCGCCAGACCACGGTGCGGCACACCGGCGGGTTCCACGTCCGGGCCGGCCGCCGGCGGGGCGGCCGACCGGTCGGCGGCGCCGGCCACCGCGCGGACGAACTCGTGGTCGAGCGGGGTGGACAAGGTCAGTCCTTCAGTCCGGCGTTGATGTCGGCGCCCATGACGTAGCGCTGGAAGACCAGGAAGACGAGGATCAGCGGGATCATGGAGATGACCGACGCGCCCAGCAGTACCGACCAGTTGATGTTCTGCGCTCCGACGATGCTCTGGATGCCGATCTGCACGGTGAACTTGTCGGGGTCGTTGAGCATCAGCAGCGGCCAGATGTAGTCGTTCCAGCGCCACTGGAAGGACAGGATCGCGAGGGTCAGCATGATGGGCCGGGAGAGCGGCACCATGATCCGCAGGAAGATCGACAGTTCCTTGGCGCCGTCGATGCGCGCGGCTTCCACGAGTTCGTCGGGAACTGTCAGGAAGAACTGGCGGAACATGAAGCATCCGGTCGCGGTGAGCACGGCCGGGAGGATGATGCCGGCGAACGAGTTGTAGAGGCCGAGGTTGCGGACCACCAGGAACTCGGGGGCGAGCATGACCTCGGACGGCAGCATCGTGGTGGCCAGGATGCAGATGAAGAACGCCTTGAGCCATCGGTTGTCGTACTTGGCCAGCGCGTAGCCGGTGCAGCAGCTGACGCCCACCGTGAGGATCGTCGTGACCACGCACACGAGGGCCGTGTTGATGAAGTACTGGGAGAAGTTGGCGCTGTCCCACGCTGCCTTGAAACCCGACAGGGTGGGGTTGTGCGGAATGAGCGTCAGCGGATACGAGAACAGGTCGCTTGACGGCTTGAAGGAGCTGAGGACGAACCACAGCACCGGAAACCCGTACAGGCACGCCAGGATCCACAGCAGTGTCGTCGGGGCGATCGCCCGCCGGAGCCCGCCGGTGGCCGCCGGGCGGGACGGCTTCTTGGCGCGGGGCGGTTCGGCATCGGCGTCGAGCGGGCGCGGCATGTCTGTGGTTGTCATCGGTTCTCCACCCGTCGGTTGACGACCAGCTGGATGATCGCGACGGCCATCAGGATGAGCATGAGCACGAACGACGCGGCGCTCGCGTAGCCGATCTGGCCCCGCTTGAAGCCGGTCTCGTAGATGTACTGGACGAGCAGGTTGTTCGACGTGCCGGGTCCGCCGTTGTTGAGGGCGACGAACACCGGGTATTCCTTCATCGCGTTGATCGTGTTGAGAAGGATGACGATGAACGAGGTGGGCGCGATGCTCGGCAGCGTGATGCTGAAGAACTGGCGCCAGGGGCCGGCGCCGTCGAGCGAGGCCGCCTCGTAGTAGGACACCGGTACGTTCTTGATCGCCGCGATGAACAGCAGCATGGAGAAGCCCGTCCAGGCCCAGGACGCCGCCATCACGACCACTATCAGCGACAGGTCCGCGTTCGACTGCCACGGAACGGCGCTGCCACCGAACTTCTCGATGACGTAGTTGACCAGTCCGAAGTTCTCACCGAACATCCACCGCCACAGGACACCCACCACGATGGGCGACAGCAGCCACGGGATGAAGAAGAGGACGCGGGCGACCGACGCGCCCTTGGCGTGCTTGCTCACCAACAGGTTGGCGGTGAGCAGCGACACCGCGAAGTTCAGCGGCACGAAGAGCACCGCGTACAGCAGCGTCCGCGTCAGCGCGTCGTAGAAGGTGGAGTCCCCGATCAGGTTGTGGTAGTTGTCCAGCCCGATGAACTGGTACGCCCCCACACCTGTGTAGTTCGTGAACGAGTAGATGAGCCCGATCACCGCAGGCCAGACGAAGAACAGCGCGAAGAGCACGACATTGGCCGCGATGAGGACGAGCGGCGCAAGGGTGTACTTACTGCGTCTCCTGGGCGGGCGCGTGGACACGTCCGAGGCGCGTTTTGTCATCTTCCTGTCTCCGTGCTGGTCGAATCGATTACCGGGGGCTCACGCGAGCCCCGCATTGCGTGGGCGCCGGGGCCGGGCGGCGTCGTCTGGGCACCGCCACCCGGCCCACCGGCCTACGATCAGCCGCCGACCTGCTGGTTGTAGCCGGCCACGATGTTCTCCAGGGCCTTGTCGGCCGACTGCTGGCCGTTGATCGCCTTGCCGAGCTCCGTCTTGGTCGGGTCCTCGGTGAGGCTCTTGCCCTTCAGCACCCAGTTGGTCTGCGCGCCGCTGAAGTAGCCGGAGATCGGGGCGTAGAGCGGGATCGACTCGTTGTACAGCTTGAACGCCGCCTGTGCCGCCTCCGACTTGAAGGGGTACTTCGGGGTCAGACCGCTCTCGACCGGCAGGAACCCGGACGCCTCGCACAGCGCCTGGTAGTGGGCCGGCTCGTACAGCCAGGACAGGAACTTCGTCGCGGCGGTGGCCGCGTCGCCGTTGTTGTTGAAGCCCACCGTCATGCCGCCGCTGTTGACGTCACTGGCCTGCACCGGCTGGGCGGGGGTCGGGACGCTCGCCCACTCGAACTTCTTGATGCTCTCCGCGAAGGCGGGAACCTGCCACACGCCGGACCAGTAGGCGACGACGTCACCGCTCTGGAACATGGCGGACGGGTCGGCGCCGCTGGTCCACACCGACTTCGGCATGGTCTTGTCGTCGTTCCAGCCGACGAAGGTGTTCACGGCCTTCTTGGTCGCCTCGTCCACCGAGAACTTGCCGGAGTCGTCCGCGTGGACGTACTGGCCGCCCATCTCGTACACCATGGCGCGGAGCCGGGACGGCGACTGGTCGAAGGTCAGGGAGTACTTGGCCTTGGTCTTCTCGCGGACCTCGTTGGCCGCCTTGATGAAGTCGGTCCAGGTCCAGGTCTTGTCGGGCGAGGTCGGGAAGGAGACGCCGGCCTTCTCGAAGAGCGACTTGTTGATGAACATGCCGGACGCGGTGACGTCCGAGGGGATGGACAGCACCTTCCCGGACGAGTCCTTCGCCAGGAAGTTGGCGTTGATGTTGTTGCTCTTCTTGTTGGCGATGGAGCTGAGGTCGAGCAGCTTGCTCGACCAGATCGGGTCCAGCGCCGGCACGGCCGCCACGTCGGGCAGGGAGTTCGCCTGCGCGGCGTTGTGCAGTTTCGTCGTGTAGCCGTCGTACGGGAGGTTGACGAGCTTGACGTCGACGCCCGTCTCCTTCTTGTACTGCGCCACCATCTTCTTCCAGCCCGCGTCCTGACCCGGAACCGTGGAGATCCAGAACGTCAGGGCCTTGGAGCTGCCGCCCGAGTCGCCGCCCCCGCCACAGGCGGAGAGCAGCAGGGCGCCTGCCGTGGCAGCGGCGGCGAGGGGAGCCACGCGGCGCATGCCGCCACGGCCGAGTCGGCGAGAGCGCCGTACACCCACAGTGGTCATCTTCGATCCCTTGTTTCGTCGTAGGAGACGGAGCACGGCGCCGACTGAGGCGGCACGGGTGCATTTTGCAGGAAAGGTCACTTTCGGGGGGCGCGGCCTCGCCCGGCCGCGTCGTCCACGCGGGGCGGGATCCCCGGCCGTCCTGGCCGTCACCGCACGGGCACGCCCTCGTGCGGTTGCCGTACGTCGAGTACGGGCGGGAGGCTCACCCCAAGTCGGCGTCCCGGCCGACTTAGAAAGCGCTTGTCCGGACATTGGCAGACCGAGTCCGAACCCGTCAATCCTTCGCCCGCGCCGCCTGGGTCACGGTTTGGACTCCTCTGGCGACCGCGAGCCGGGCGGCGCCCACGACGGTGCCGAGATCACCGATCTGACTGCTGACCACTTCGGTGGGCCAGCTCAGCCGCTCCAGCTCGGCCCGCACACCGGGCAGGAGCTGCGGGAACGCTCCGGTGCTGCCGCTCAGGACGAGCAGCCCTGGGTCGAGTACGGCGGTCACGGCGGCGGCCAGCCGGCCCACGTCCACGGCGTGCCGTTCAACGATCGCGCGGGCGGGGGCGCTGCCATGCCCGGCCAGCGCGAACAGCCGTTCGGCGGTACGAGGACATGAAACGTCGGATTCCGGCCAGACCTCGGCGGCCCGGCGCAGCAGGGAGCGGGCGCCGATGTACTCCTCCAGGGCCTCACGGCGGGGCTCCAGGGCGTCGTCCCAGGGGTAGGGCAGCCGGGCGAGCTCTCCGGCCGCCCCGTTGGCACCGGCGAGCACCTGGCCCCCCACGACGATGCCCAGACCGATACCGACACCGATCCGCAGATAGCCGAAGGTGTGCCGGCCACGCGCCGCGCCCTCGTGCAGCTCGGCGAGCGCGGCGCAGTTGACGTTGTTCTCCAGGTGGACGGGCACCCCGGGCGGCAGCGCCACGGCCACCGCGTCGAAGACGGGCCCCGCCTTGGCGGTCGCCGGACGCGCGGTGCCCTCCTCGGCGCGTGCGGTGACGTCACCGACGGCCACCACGATGGTGCGCAGCGGCGCGTCGGCGGGGAGCGCGCACAGCGCTTCGCGCACCACGTCGGCGGCCTGGTCGCGGGAGCCGGTGGCCTCGGCGAGCAGGGTGCCGTCCAGGGCGCAGCCGCGCACCCGGGTCAGGGCGGGACCGAGGTCGACGGCGAGTACGGAGCCGGCCGCAGGGCCGAGTCCGTACACGGCGGCGGAGCGGCCCGTGCCGCCGGAGGCGATGCCGGAGTGGGCGGCGAGCCGGGCGCTCTCCAGCTCGGCCACGGCTGAGGACACGGTCGGCTTCGACAGGCCCGCCAGAGTCGCGAGTTGCGGCCGGGTGGCCGTGCCCGCCCCGGCCAGCACGGCGAACACCGCGCTCGCGCTCTCGGTCAGGCGGGGGGCCTTCGCCACTTCGTGTTCCACAGTTCTCCCCCAGGTCGAGGGCCGCGCTCCCCCGGTAGCTCGATGTCGTGGGGATGCGGCGACGGGATGCCTTGGTATCGCGGTTTCCCGCCTCGTTCCGGCCCGTCGGGCCGCCATCTCGGTCGAGTGCGCGATACCTCTTGACACGCACTGTACTTCGTTAGTTAACTTCCTAACGAATGTCACGGTACTCGCCTGCCGTGTCCGCCCAGAGGCCCGTCCCGGGGCTTCCCTAAGCTCTTCCGCACAGCTTCCGTACGGCAGGTTTTCCCTGCTCCCGGCACGGTTCGCCCACCGTCGCAGCCACAGCGCAACGACGAAAGAGGATCCGTGCAGGACTCCCCCTTCCCGCGCCCGCTCGTCGTGGGCATCGACGTGGGCGGCACCAAGACGCATCTGCGCGCCTACGCCGGGGACGATCTGATCGCCGATCACGTCCGCCCCAGCAGCGGCTGGCAGCCGCACGACCCCGTGGCCGCCGCCGGCTGGCTGGCCGAACTGGTCACCGGCGCCCTGCCCACGGGCGCGCGCCCGTCCGCCGTCGCCGTGGGCGCACACGCCTGCGAGACACCCCGCCAGTGCGCCCAGATCCGCAGCGCCCTGCGTCCCCACTTCGACGCGCCCGCGTCCGTCGTCGGCGACGCCGAACTGCTCGTGCCCGCCGCCGGTCTGGACCGGGGCGCCGGCCTGGTCGCCGGCACCGGTTCCGTCGCGGTGGGCCGCCGCGAGGACGGCACCCTCGTGCAGGTCGGCGGCTGGGGCGCGCTCCTCGGCGACGAGGGCGGCTCCGCCGGTCTGGTCCGCGAGGCCGTCCGCGCGGTGTGGGCGGCGCACGACCGGGGCGAGGAACCCGACGAACTCGCCGAGGGCCTCCTCGCCGCGTTCGGGGTGCCCGACGTGCCCGCGCTCGGTGGGGCACTGGAGGCCGCCACTTCTCCCTCGGCCGGCTGGGGCCGGCACGCGCCGGTCGTGTTCGCCGCCGCCGAGGCGGGCTCGTCACTCGCCGGTACGGTCGTCACCGACGGGGGCCGGTCACTCGCCGCGCTCGTCGCCCGACTCGCCGCGCGCGGTGTCCCGGTCGACGACGTCGTCATCGCGGGCGGTACTGTGCTCGCTCAACCAGCCCTGCACGAGGCGCTGTTGGCGTCACTTGCCCAACTCGTTCCCGGCGCCCGGCTACAGCCGTTGAGGGTGCCGCCGGTCGAAGGGGCCGTGGAGCTGGCTCGTTCACTCGTATGACAGTTCGCGGCCGTCTCGCGGTCGCCGAACCATGGGCATCGGTACATGCCCTGGCCGTAGATCTTCGCTCGTACGACCCACCCCGTGTGCTTCCTCCTCCGGAAACACACAACACGCAGGCCTCGTACACCCCATGTGCCCCATGCGTACCTGGGACACCGCCGTCCGCACGTCGTCACCCGGCCGCAGGGCCGAAGAACTCAAGAGAGGCATCGCATGCCGTCAGCAGCCGGGCACCGCGCCACCCCGTCGGCCCGTGGCCGTGAACTCGCCGTCGACAGACGCGGGTTCCTTCGTACCTCCCTCGGCGCGTCGGCGGGCTTGCTCGCCGCGCCGACCGCCGTCAGCTGGCTGGCCGCGGCCGACGCGAAGGCCGCCACCGCGCCTCTCGCGTTCGTCGACGACTACAGCACGAACATCGTCGCCAACGCGACGGCCGAGACCAACGCGGTGATCCGCGCGCTCGGCGGCTTCGCCAAGGTGTGGAAGACCGGCGCCGCGTGGAACACGGGCACGCCGCTGCGGCCCGAGATCCTGCGCGCCAACATGCGCTACTCCATCCGCCTCACCCACGGGCGCACGGAGGAGCAGGCGAGGGAGGCGTTCGTCTACGACCGTCAGCACCAGAGCTACGCCATCATCGGCGGGCTCGGCCCGCTGGCCGACCTGTACCGCTCGGGCGCCAAGGCGGTCACCTCGATCACGTCCGCCCCCCACGGCGTTCCGGCCGCCAAGATCAACGACGCCGTCCCCGCCGACGCCCCCGCGGGGTCCGCGCTGGGCGCCGGCTCGTACGACTCGGACCTCGGCCAGGTGGCCAAGCTCGTCGACACCGTGCGCGGCGACTTCACCTCCAGCAACCCCGCCAAGTTCAGCTTCCAGTACCCGCGGCCGTGGCGGATGAACGAGAACAGCGAGGTCGTCGACACCGGAACGACCGACGGGCTCGGGTTCCCGGTCTACGACTCCGATGTCGTCGTCGTGACGCAGCTGCTGCGGCAGCGCAGCGACGTCCCGGCCGAGGACGGCGGTTTCCCCAGCGGCCACACCAACGCCTTCCACCTGGCGGCCCTGGCGTACGCGTACGCGGTCCCGGAGCGTTTCCAGGAGATCGTGACCCGTGCCTTCGAGCTGAGCCACACCCGGATCATGTCCGGCATGCACTCCACCGTCGACGTCATCGGCGGGCGGATCATGGCCACGGCGCTGGCCGCCGCCGTGCTGTACAAGCCGGAGAACACCGCGCTCAAGGCCGCCGCCCGCAAGCAGGCCGCCGAGTACTTCCAGGCCAAGACGGGCACGACGGCCGACACGCTGTTCGCCTACGCGCACTCCGACGCCCACGACAAGTACGCCGACCGGGCCGCGAATCTCGCCCTGGTCACGCCCAAGCTGACGTACGTCCTTCCCCGGCAGGGCCGCTCGACGCCGCTGACCGTCCCGAAGGGCGCCGAGGTGCTGCTGGAGACGCGCCTCCCCTACCTGAGCGCGGACCAGCGCCGGGCGGTGCTGCGCACGACCGCTCTGCCCTCCGGTTACGTCATGCTCGACGGCTTCGAGCAGTGGGGGCGGCTCAACCTGGCCGCCGCGGCGGACGGATACGGCTCCTTCGAGTCCGACGTGACGGTCAAGCTCGACACGGCGGCGCACGGCTTCGGCGCGGCCGACGCCTGGCGCAACGACATCGACGGCCGGGGCGGGCTGACCAAGACGGGCACCGGCACGCTGACGCTGACCGGGCAGAACAGCTACACGGGCGGGACGGACCTCAAGGCCGGAGTGCTGGTCTCGGCCTCGTCCCACGCGCTGGGCCACGGCGATGTCCGGGTACAGGGCGGGACGCTGCGGGTGACCGAGCCGGTGCAGCTGCACGGCGCGTACACCCAGCAGTCGGCGACGCTGGCGGTCACGCTGCGCAAGGACCGTCACAAGGAGGTCGTGACGGTGGGCCGGCGCGTACTCCTGGAGAAGGGCAGCGTTCTGTCGCTGACCCTCGACGCCAAGAACCCGCCTGCCGTGGGCAGCGTCGTTCCCGTCATCGGCGCCGCGGCACTCAGGGGCCACTTCGACCGTGTCGTGGTGAACTCGGACAAGATCCGTGCCGTACCCGTCTATACGGCAAAGGGTCTGTCGGTACGGCTTCTGAAGCGGTAGCGCACGCCGCGGGGCGGGAGCCGGTGCGAGAGTGGGGCCATGGCCCGGCTCCGGATCACTCCCGCCACCGCGCGGTCGGCGTCGCCGCGGGGCGGACGATGACGCGCGATCGGCACACGGCTCTCGACCCCCGGCCTTCCCCCGACGCGGGAAGGCCGGCCGGCTCCGGGGCTCCGGAGGTGCTCCCCGGTGCCGCTGTCGCCGCGTCGGCGGCCCCGACCGGACGGGCGCGGCCCCTCGCCCGGCTGAGACGTCACCGGCGCCTGCTGGTCCCGCTCGCCGTCGCCGTCCTGCTCCTCCAGATGGCCGTGGCGATGGTCACCACGGCGGTCGAGCAGACACCCACCATCGACGAGCCCGTGTACGTCGGCACGGCGGCCGTCTACCTCCACGAGCACAGCCTGCGCCTCAACCCCGAACACCCGCCGCTGGGCAAGCTGCTCATCGCCGCCGGGGTGGCCGCGGCAGACCCGCACTTCGACCGGGGCTACGCCGGCGACCAGAGCGGCGTGGGCCGCCATCTGCTCTACGAGTCCGGCAACGACCCCTGGCGGCTGATGCTGTGGGCGCGGCTGCCGGTGATCGCGCTGACGCTGCTCTTCGGGCTGGTGGTGTTCACCTTCGGCCGTGAACTCGCCGGTGCGGCGGGCGGGTTGGTGGCGCTCACCCTGTACACGTTCTCGCCGGACGTCGTCGCGCACGGCTCGCTGGCCACCCTCGACGTACCGGCGGCCGGGTTCGTGCTGACGTCGGTGTGGCTGCTGTGGCGAGCGCGGCGCCGGCCGCGCCTGTATCTCCCGCTCGCCGGAGCGGCTCTCGGGGCGGCCGTGGCCACGAAGATGAACACCCTCGCCGCCGTCCCCGTGCTGCTCCTGCTGGCCGGCCTGTCGGTGTGGCGCACCCGGCGCGCAGCGGTCCCGCGAGCGCGGCTGAAGCTGCTCGCGCGGGCCGGCGCGGGCGCGGCCGTGACGGCCCTGGTCGCGGTGGCCGTCGTATGGGCGTCGTATCTCGCCGTCGATCCCCTGCTGCACTGGGCTCCGGTCTCCGGCGAGGTCCCGGCCGTGCCCGGGTTGCGGGGGCGACTGGCCGGTCTGCTGCCCTTCCCCGAGGCCTACCGCGACGGGTTGCGCATGCAGTTCGGTCTGGAGAACGCGCGGTGGGAGGGCTTCCTCTTCGGGCGGCACTACGAGGGTTCCCTCTGGTACTACCTGCCGGCCGCGCTGCTGGTGAAGACACCGCTCGGCATGCTGGCACTGTGGGCGGCGGGTACGGCGGCGTTTTTGACAGTACGTCAACTACGGCCTGTCGCACCCTACTTGCTGCTTCCCACGGCCGTGTTGCTGGCCGCGGCCATGGACGGGCAGCGGAACTTCGGGGTGCGGTACGCCATCTTCGTGCCGATGTTCGGGGCGGTGGCGGCGGTCGGTGCGCTCGCGCTGCGGCGGCGATGGGTGCCCCTCGCGGCGGCCGGGCTGCTGGCGTTCGTGGCGGTCAGTTCGCTGCGGACGTTCCCCTTCTATCTGCCGTACGCCAACGAGGCGTTCGGGGGAACGGCGAAGACGCACGAGTGGCTGCACGACTCCAACGTCGACTGGGGTCAGGACCTTGGGCGGCTCGCGGACCGGCTGCGGGGCCGGTACGCGGGTCAGCGGGTCTGGCTGGTCTACAAGGGCAGCGGGGTGCCGGCCTTCTACGGGATCCACGCGTCCGATCCGCGCCGGCAGCCCGAACGGAAGGTGCGCGGGCTGCTGGTGGTGTCCGACTCGTCGGTCGCCAAGGCGCGGGGGCCACTGGCGCGGCTGATCCACAGCAGCCACGAGGTCGACGAGGTCGGCCACTCGATCACGATCTTCCACCGGTGAACGGTGAGCTATGTTGAGTCGCTGTGGGAGACGAACGAGGCACATCGGTGCCATCGCCGCAGCAGGCACGCGCCCAGGCATCCGCGATCACCTCGGGGAAGACGGCCCCCGAGGTGGAAGCGGCCCCGACCTCCCGGCTGCGGGACCTGTTCGACGGGCCCCGGCTCTCTCCCGGGCAGCGGCGCATCGCGCAGTATCTGATCGAACACATCACCGAGGCCGCGTTCCTGTCGATCACCGATCTGGCGGACCGGGTCGGCGTGAGCCAGCCGTCCGTGACCCGGTTCGCGGCGGCCGTCGGCTTCAGCGGTTATCCCGCGCTGCGCGAGAGGCTCCAGGCCATCGCGCTCAGCACCCTCGCGAGCGTGCCGGGCACCGCGGAGGAGAACCGGAGCAACGAGCTCCAGGCCGCCGTGGACGCCGAGATCGCGAACCTGGAGAACCTGCGGCGGGACTTCGCCGACCCCGACCGGGTGATCGAGGTCGGCCGGAACCTGTCCCGCTCGACTCCGCTCACCGTGCTCGGCCTGCGCATCTCCGGGTCGCTGGCGGAGTACTTCGCCTACGCCGCCCGCCGTATCCACCCCGACGTCCGACTGGTGACCCGGGGCGGCAGTGTCGCCTACGACGCGCTCCTGCAGTCGCGGGGTGCCGGGGGCACCTGGGTACTGGCCTTCTCGATGCCCCGGCACGCACAGGAGACGCTCACCGCGGTGCAGGTCGCGCGGCGGGCCGGGCTGCGGGTGGCCCTGATCACCGACCTGGCCCTCGGCCCGCTGGCCGACGAGGCCGACATCGCCTTCGCCACCGGCACCGGGTCCCGACTGGTGTTCGACTCGTATGCCGGGCCCGCGGTGCTCTCGGCCGCACTGCTCCAGGCCATGACGGACGCCGATCCGGAGCGGACCCAGGGGCGCCTGGAGGAGTACGAACAGAGCGCCGACCAGCATCAGTTCTTCCTCCGGGACTGAACCGGCCGACTGTGCCCTCGTCCGGGCGTATGGGTGTTCATCCCGTTTTGTGCATGAATTTTTTCATACTTCTTGCAAACCGGACGGCATATATAAATACTGCTCACGGATCGTGTCCCGGTGGGACTCCGAAACACGTTCCATGCCCTGCACACCCGCTGCCGCCGTCTCCTACCCGCGTCGGCGCCGCGGGTGTCCGGACGGGTGCCGCCTCCGCGAACGCCCGTTGCGGCCCCGGCCATCCCCTAGGCCGGGGCCGCTGAATCCCGTCGCACCACCCTGCCGACGCCGCACTCCCGGAGCGATGACCATGCCCATGACGTCCACGATGACCACACGTACCGGTCCGGACTGGCCCTGTCAGGTCAAGATCCCCGGCAGCTACGACTGGGAACGCTCAGCAGTCAAGTGGCTGCGCGAGCTGGTGCCGACGCGCTACGCGGGCTACCCCACACTGATCCGCCACCCCGTGCTGCTGGCACGGCACGCGCACATCCAGGTCCAGCACGAGATCCGGGTCGCCCGCACCGCCCTCCAGACGGCCCGCGCCGACCTGCCCGGCCTCGGGCTGAGCGAGTCGGTCATCGAGCACACGATCAAGATGTACGCCGCCGAGGTGCTCCAGCTCCAGCACATCGCCCGCAGCATCCGCGCGGTCACCCAGGCCCTGGTCGACACCCACGCCGCCCGCTGAGCCGCCCGCCTGTCTGCCTCCGGGTGCTCAGGACCCTGTACGTGACTCCAGGTCCTTGCGGGTGTCGTCCCCGTAGACGCCCGTCTCGTCGCCGCGGATGCCGTACCAGAGCTGGAAACGGGCCACTGCCTCGGTGAGGGTGGTGTCGTAGCTGCCGCTGGTGGCACCGTGGTCGTAGACGTCCGGAATGCGCGACAGCCGCTGCTGGAGGTCGGTCACCTCGGGACCGCTGTCCCCCTCGCGGAGGGTGCCCGCGCCGTCCGGGTCCGCCGCGACGGGGGCGGACGGGACGGGGGCGGACGGCGTGCCGGTCGGCGTGACCGAAGGTGCCGGCCGGACCTCCTCGCCCTCGGCGCTGCCCGGGAGCAGCAGGGCCGAACCGAAGCCGACCAGAGCCGCCGCGCCGACAGCGACCGCGACGGCGGCCCGGCGCAGGTTCGGCCCGAACCCGAAGCCACTGCCGACCCGTTCCCGCCGGCCCCTCTGCTCCCGCTGACCCGTCTGACGGGTCTGACGGGTCTGCCCCCTCCGTCCCCGCTGTTCCCTCCGTTCGGCGCGTCCGCGGTGGGCGACCGGGGGCAATTGCTCCGTCGCCTCCTCCACGTCGGGCGCGGGCCGGGGCAGCGGGACGGCCTCGTAGCCCTCCGGCATTTCGGCCATCGCCTCCTCGTGCTCTCGCATGAGCTGCGCCAGCGCCTCGGTACGGCGGCGGCGCACCACTCGCGTCGGCTCCAGGGGCCGGCGGCCTTCCGGCCGGCCCGGTGCGGGCGGTGTCGACACTCTGCACCCCTTCCCTGCGTACGGACTCCACACGGGCCGCGTACGGCGATGCCGTCGGCTCCGTGAAGTGATACGCGGTCAGAAGCCGCCGGGTTCAGTGCGGCGGGCCGAGGTTGGGGAAAGGCCGGTGTCCGTCGCCGCCCCGGCTCAGACGCCGCGCTCGACGAAGTGGTCCAGATGGTCCGGGGTGGGGCGCAGCAGGCCGTCACGGACCGCGAGGGCGGTGGCCTCGGCGCGGGAGGCGGCGCCGGTCTTGCGGAGCAGATGCTCGATGTGGCTGTGCACGGTCCGCGGGGACAGGAACAGTGCCTGCGCGATGGCCTGGTTTGTCTGCCCGGTGGCGGCGCGCGTGAGCACTTCCAACTCGCGTGGGCTGAGCCCGTACGGCAGTTCGGTCGGCGTCTCGTGGATCAGCACCGCCTCCGCCGGGCCCGCCGGACCCGGGGCCGAGCTGTGCCGGTACAGGGAGACGCGGTACCAGGTGCCGTCGAGCGGCCACAGCAGTCGCAGCCGCCGGCCGCCTGTCCGGGCGAAGGCGCGCAGCAGGGGACGGAACTCCTCGTCCGCCGCCACCCGGGCGCGCTCCCGTCCCGGCAGGTCGACGCTCCCGCCCTCGGCGACGAGGCTCGCCGCGCCCTCGGCCGGCAGTCCGTGCAGGTCGCCGGTGTGGGCCGTCGGGTCGGCGAGTGCGCCGAGCGCGGGGATGACGGAGGCGAGGAGCCGGCGGGCCTCGGTGTCGTAGGCGTCCGCGTCGCGGGTGGAGAGCGTGATGAGGCCGACGAGGCGTCCGTCGTGCCGGAGTGCTCCGGTCATGGCGTCGCGCACGCCTGCCGGGCGGACCCGGTCTGCGTAGAACCAGCCGTGGCGGAAGCGCTGCCCGGGGTCGTCTGCGTCCTCGGAGATGGAGGGCGGCATGTCCTGGCGGACGACGTTGCGGTACCAGGGGGTGTCGACGAACTCGGCGGCCAGTGTCTGCGACATCTCGGCGGTGTAGCCGATGCCGGCGAGCTGGAGGTGCTCGCCTGTCAGCGGGTCGATGGTCAGCAGAGTCGCCATGTCGAGCGGCAGGGCGCGGCGGAGTTCGTCCAGAGCCTGGGAGCACGCCGCAACGGTGTCGCGCTCGCGTGTGAGCATGCCGATGCGGGTGGCGGCCGCGATCTGGTGGTGGCTGAGCATGCGCGCCTCCGGGAGCTGCCCGGGAGTCATCCAGCAGCGAAGTCGTTTGGCCCCTAACGCTAGGGCCGCGCCTCGTCCCGGACAAGACGTTCGCCCGGACGCGACCGGATCGGTTCCGGCGGACCAGGGGGTGGATGGACGGCCGGGGCGCCCTCGGGGTGGGGGCGCGCTCGGGACGGGGGCCGGGGTGGGCCGAGGTGGGTAGGGGCGCGCTCGGGACGGGGGCGGGGTCGGTCGGGGCGGGTAGGGGCGCGCTCGGGACGGGGGCGGGGTCGGTCGGGGCGGGTAGGGGCGCGCTCGGGACGGGGGCGGGGTCGGTCGGGGCGGAGTCGGTCGGGGCGGGTAGGGGCGCGCTCGGGACGGGGGCGGGGTCGGTCGGGGCGGGTCGGGGGCGGGGGCGGGGTGGGGTCGGGGCGGGGGCGGGGTGGGGTCGGGGCGCGCTCGAGGTGGGGTCGGGACAGGGTCGGTATTTGTACGGATGGTGCGGCGGGGCGCGGGGGGCTTTTCTGTTCGGCACGGCCGGTCTTCACGACCGGCGGCGTCACGAGCCTCTTGCCACACCCCTCGCAGCCCGTTCCCGACGGGCACATCCCCTGGGAGAGCACCGCCATGACCTCATCCCCGTTCGCCGGCTCCGCGGCCTCGCGCAGACAGTTCCTCGCCTGGTCCGGCACGGCCCTCGCCCTCGCCGCCGCCGGCTGTTCGGCACCCGGCAGCGCCACGGCGTCGTCGGGGCGGAAAGCCGCCGCGGGCGGCAAGGGGTCCGGTGAGCCCCTGACGAAGATCGGCCTGGACTATCCGTTCACCCAACTCCCGCTCTACGCAACGCTGGTGAAGCTTTCCACGGCCGCAGCGAAGAAGCACGGAGTCTCTCTGCTGACGACGAGCGACGGCAGCAGCGCCGACACCCAGGCGACCAACCTCACCACCTGGGTCGCCCGCAGGACTCCCGCGATCGTGTCGTTCCCGATGGTGTTCGAGGCCGCCGAGCCGATGGCCGAGGCCGCGCTGGACGCGGGCCTGATCTGGGTGACGTACGGCGGCACACTGGAGCACCAGAGCGCCGACATCCGGTTCAGCTTCCGGGAGGGCGGCACGCTGCTCGGCGAGGCGGCGGCCAAGTGGGCGCTGGAGAACCTCGGCGGCAAGGGCAAGATCGCCTTCCTCACCGACAGCACGATCGAACTGGGCCGCGAACGCACCAAGGGCATGGTCGACGCCTTCACCAGACTGGCGCCCGGCGTCGACGTGGTCTCCCAGGAGCAGGCCATCGACCCCGACACGGGCCTGAGCAAGACGAAGGCCATCCTGGCCAAGCACCCCGACCTCAATCTGGTCCTCGGGGTCACGGACGCGGCGGCGTACGGCGGCTACAAGGCGCTGGAGCAGACCGGGCGGGCGAAGGACGACGCGAAGACGTTCGTCGGCGGGCAGGACGGAGCGGCGCCCTCACTCCTCGCGATCAAACAGGGCACCTTCTACCGCGCCTCCGCCGCCCTCGCCCCGCAGGACATCGCGAACGCCATCGTCGACGTCCCCCTCGCGGTCGCGGCGGGCAAGGCCGACCCCGGTGTGGAGGTACCGATCGCGCTCGTCGGCCCCCGGGACACGGCGAAGATCGACGCCCTGCTCGCCCAGAACGGCTAGGGGGCCGTCATGACCGAGCCGAGTCTCCGGATCCGCGGACTGACCAAGTCCTTCGGCGGGGTCCGGGCCCTGGACGGCGTGGACCTGACCGTGCCGATGGGACAGGTCCACGCCTTGCTCGGCCACAACGGCGCCGGCAAGTCCACCCTCATCAAGTGCCTCGGCGGCGCGTTCCCGCCGGACGCGGGCACGATCGAGGTCGGCGGACGGGCGTACGAGCGGCTGAGCCCGCGCGAGTCGATCACCGCGGGTGTGGCGATCATCTTCCAGACGCTGAGCGTGGTCGACGCGCTCACCGTCGCCGAGAACATCTTCCTCGGCCAGGAGTGGACCCGGTACGGCCGGATCGACCGCCGCGCCCAGGACGAGGTCGCCGCCGGGCTCCTGGAACGGGTGGCGGCGACCTGCTCACCGCGCGACCGGGTCGGCGAACTCCCCATGGGGCAGCGCCAGTTGGTGGAGATCGCCAAGGCGCTCAGCCGCAGCGCGTCGGTCCTGGTCCTCGACGAGCCGACCGCCGCCCTGTCCGCCGCCGAGAGCGACGCCCTCGCGGAGCGGGTCGAGGATCTGCGCGCCCAGGGACTGGCCATCGTCTACGTCACCCATCTGCTGGCGGAGGTCGAACGGCTCGCGGACGCGGTCACCGTCCTGCGCGACGGCCGGGTCACCCATCACGCGGTGGGCGCCGGACAGCGCCGACGGGAACTGGTCGCCGCCATCGCCGGAAGGCCGCCCGGCCCGCCTGCCGAGCGTCGGCCGCTCGGCACCGATTCCCCCGGTCCCGATCACCGTTCCACCACAGACACCACACCCCGCGCCACCAACTCCCCCGCCTCTCCAGTGGCGCGGGGTGTGGGCTCCCCCGACGGAGTCCTGGAACTGGAGGGCCTGTGCGGCCCCGGCTTCGGACCCGTCACCCTCACCGTGGGCAGCGGTGAACGCGTCGGCCTGTACGGGCTCATCGGTTCCGGTCGTACGCGCGTCCTGGAGACGCTGTACGGCAGGCGCCGCGCGTCCGGCGGCACCGTGCGGGTCGGTGACCGTACCGTCAGGGCCCTCCGGCCCGGCGACGCGCTGGCCGCCGGCATCGCCCTCGTACCGGCGGACCGGCGCAGACAGGGACTGTTCCCGGCGCTGAGCGCCCGGGACAACGCGCTGCTTCCGGCGGTGCGCCCCCTTGCCCGGTACGGCGTACGGGCACTCGGCGCCGAGCGGCGGGTGTTCGACGCGCTGGCCGGGGCGGTGGGCCTGCGCCCGGTGCGGCCCCGGCTGCCCGCGGCCTCGTTCTCCGGCGGCAACCAGCAGAAACTGGTCCTCGGCCGGTGGATCAACGATTCCCGGGACGTCCGCGTGCTGCTCCTCGACGAGCCGACCCAGGGCGTCGACGTAGGGGCCCGGCAGGAGATCTACCAGGTCGTGCGCTCACTCGCCGCCGACCGGGGCACAGCCGTGCTGTTCGCGTCCAGTGACCCGGAGGAGATCGTCGCGCTCGCCGACCGCTGCCTCGTCGTCGCCGGCGGCCGGGTCGTGGGTGAACTGTCCGGAACCGAACTCACCGAGGAGGCCCTGCTGTCGGCCGTGCACGACGCCTCCGCCGGCCTCGTCGATTTCACCGACCACTCGGGCAGCCCGGACAGCCCGGACGCCACTCCCGCGCACCAGCGGTCCGCCCCCGCCGAAGGAGCAGTATGACCACCGCCGACTCCGTCCTCGTGCGCCCGCGCGCCCTCGCCGTAGGCGGTCTCGGCACCGTGCGACGGCATCCACTGATCCTGGTGCTGGCCGTGATGGTGCTGGTGTTCCAGGTGTCCACGGGGAGTTTCCTCGACCCGGCCAATCTGCGCGGGATCGCCACCGACGCGGCGACCCTCGCCATCGTCGCCGTGCCGCTCGCGCTGCTGGTGATCAGCGGGTATCTCGATCTGTCCGTCGGTTCGACGCTCGCCCTCGGCGGACTGGTCGCCGGCCGGCTGGCCGGTCAGGGGCAGTCACCGGTCGTCGCCGTGCTGGGCGGCCTGGCCGCCGGGGCCGCGGTCGGTGCCGTGAACGGCGTGCTGTGCTGCTACTTCGGGCTGTCGGCGTTCATCGTGACGCTGGGCATGCTGACCGCCGTACGCGGGCTCGCGCAGCAGCTCTTCCCGTTGCCGCTCAGCGGGTTCGGCGCCGGGTTCGCGTGGCTCGGCGGGTCGCGGATCGCCGGGATCGCGGCGCCGGTCGTCATCGCGGCGGTCGTACTGGTCGCGGGCGCCCTGTTCCTGGCGCTCACGCCGGCCGGGCGGCACGTCTTCGCGATCGGCGTCAACCGGGAGGCCGCGTATCTGTCCGGC
The DNA here is from genome assembly GCF_036898825.1 of Streptomyces sp. B21-083. Taxonomy (GTDB): domain Bacteria; phylum Actinomycetota; class Actinomycetes; order Streptomycetales; family Streptomycetaceae; genus Streptomyces. Next base: position 684,105 of record NZ_JARUND010000001.1, read on the forward strand.
ATCAGCATCCGGCGTACGCCTTTCGCGCTCTTCGTCGTCACCGGGGTGGCCGCCGCGCTCGCCGGGGCCATCAAGGCGTCCGTGCTGGACAGCGCGGTCGGCGGGACCTCGGGAGCCGGGTTCGAGCTGACCGTGCTGACCGCCGTACTGCTGGGCGGGGTCGCGCTGAGCGGTGGTTCGGGGTCGGTCCTCGGCGTGCTGCTGGGCGTGCTGTTCCTCGGCAGCCTGCAGAACGGCCTGACACTGCTCGACGTGCCCACCTTCTGGCAGCAGATGGCGCAGGGGACCGCTCTGGTGGCGGGCGCCGCGCTCGCCCACTTCGCGCCCCGGGCGGCCCGGTGAACCCTCCTACCGACCTGTCGGCTGTGAACGCGGTCAACACCATTGGGGCCGCGAACTCCATCAACACTGTGAACGCCACGAACACTGCGACCCCTGTGAACTCCGTGAAAGAGGTTTCCGCGTGAGCGACAGCGCTCCCACCCTGATCCTGACCGGTGGTCAGGTCCTCACCGTCGACGGCGACTTCACCGTGGCGGAAGGCGTCGCCGTGCGCGGCCGGGACATCGTCGCCGTCGGGACCGACGCCGAGGTGCGCCCGCTCGCCGGCCCGGACACCCGCGTCGTCGAACTGGACGGACGTACGGTCCTGCCCGGCATCAACGACTCGCATCTGCACGGGGCCGCCTACGGTATGACGAAGCCGCCCTTCGCCATCGACGTCGGCCATCCGACCGTCGGATCGATCGCCGACATCGCCGGGGTCGTGCGGCGGGCGGTGCGGGAGGCGCCGCCCGGTGCGTGGGTGGTCGGGCTGGGCTGGGACCCCGGATATCTGGCGGAGTGCCTCGCCGACCCACGGCGGTTCCCACACCGCGAGGATCTGGACTCGGTCGCGCCGGACCACCCGGTCTGTCTGACCGACTTCTCCTCCCACATGGCGTGGCTCAACACCGCGGCGCTGCGTGCGTGCGGGATCGACGCGGACAGTACGGCGCCGGGCGGCGGTGTCATCGACCTCGGCGCGGACGGGCAGCCCACCGGCATCCTGCGCGAGGCCGCCCAGGGACTCGTGCAGGCCGGCCTCCCCTCCCCCACCGTCGCCGAGCGCCGCCGGGCCATCCAGGGGGTCGTCCGGGAGCTGCACTCGCGCGGGATCACCAGCTACACCGAGCCGGGTCTCGGGCCGGGCGGTGCCGGGACCTTCTTCGGCGGACTGAGCACCGACAACTGGACGGCGTACGCGGAACTGGCCGCGGAAGGTGAGCTGGACGCCCGGATCAGCGTGCTGCTCCTGCCCGCGCCGATGGGCGGCTCCGCCGACGACGTACGCAAGGGCCTCGCCGAACTGCGCCGGCCGGAGTCGGCCGACCCCCGGCTCCTCAACGCCATCGGCGTCAAGATCTTCGCCGACGGGGTGCCGCCGAACCGTACGGCCTGGATGAACGACCCGTATCCCGAGGGCGGTCACGGCGCGCTGTGCGTGCACGGATCGACACCAGCGCTGCAGGTGGACGAGTTGCGCGAGATGATCCGGGTCGCGCACGAGGCCGGATTCCAGCTCGGCGTACACGTCACGGGCGACCGGGCGATCGACACCGTCGTCGACGCGTTCCTCGACGCCGAGACCGCCGCACCCCGCGCCGACGCCCGGCACTACGTCATCCACGGCGACTTCATCGGCCCCGACAGCCTGGCGAAACTGGCGGCGCACGGATACGGGGTCAACATGAACCCCGCCATCAAGTGGACCATCTCCGACCTGATGGACGAGGTCGTGGGACCCGCCCGGTCGGCGTACCAGTGGCCGGTGCGGTCGGCGATCGAGGCCGGGGTGCGGGTGTGCGCGAGTTCCGACGCGCCGATCACCAGGCCGGACTGGCGTCAGGGGGTGGCCGCGATGCTGCTGCGCGAGTCGAAGGCCAGCGGCCGGCCCAGCGGCCCCGAGCAGTGCGTGACGCTCGCCGAGGCTCTCCGCGCCTACACGGCCACCCCGGCTTGGCAGGACTTCGCGGACGACTGGAAGGGCACCATCGAGCCGGGCTCGGTCGCGGACCTGTGCGTCCTGGACCGCCCCCTGCTCGGTCTTGACCCGCACGACATCACCGGGGTCGAGGTGGACCTCACGGTGTTCGACGGACGGGTGGTCTTCGAGCGGGGCTGACCCCTCCGCCGGGCGGCTGATGATTCGGCAACCGACCGATGGGGGGGGGAGGGCACTCAGTTCCCCATAAGGAGCGCACTGAGTGCCATCAGCCTCGATCGGATGCTAGTTTCCCGACCATGACCAAACCGCCCATGCGGGACGCCCTGGTCGCGGCGGCCTTCCAGCTGTTTCTGGAGCGGGGCTACGAGCAGACCACCGTGGACGACATCGTGGCGCTGGCCGGCGTCGGGCGGCGGTCGTTCTTCCGCTACTTCCCGTCCAAGGAGGACGTGGTCTTCCCCGACCACGAGCGGTGCCTGGCCGACATGACGGCCTACCTGGCCGACAGCCCCGGGGACGCGGAACCGGTCGGGCGGGTGTGCGCCGCCGCCCGCATGGTGCTGCTCATGTACGCCGAGAACCCGGCCTTCTCCGTCCAGCGCTACCGGCTCACCAAGAAGGTCCCCGGGCTGCGCGCCTCCGAACTGTCGGTGGTCTGGCGGTACGAGCGCGCCCTGGCCGCGTATCTGCGTGAGCGTTTCGCCGGCCGGCCCGACGGGACGCTCCAGGCCGACGTGATCGCGGCGGCCGTCGTCGCGGCCCACAACAACGCGCTGCGCTCCTGGCTGCGCTCGGACGGACACGGCGACGCGACCACGGCCGTCGACCACGCCCTGGACTATGTGAAGTCTGCGTTCGGCGCCCCGCCCGCGCCCCCCGAACAGGACGAGCCCCGCCCCGGGCCCGGCTCCGGCTCCGGCTCCGAGGACGTGGTGGTCGTCGTCTCGCGGCGCGGGGCGCCGATGTGGCGGGTCGTTCAGGAGATCGAGTCCTTGCTGGAAACCCCACGCGAAAATTGAGGGTACGCAGTGCCTTTACGCATGACACTGAGTGCCATACCCTGAAGCCGTGCACGGTGGCACGGCGAACCGCGCACTTCGGATTCAGGCCGAGCGCAGGGAGACACCGTGTACCACTCACCAGGCGCCACGCGTCCGATGGGCGCAGGCTCCGCCACCGGCCTGCTCGACGCCCCGGCCGACACGAACACCCTGGTCTTCCAGCGCTGCGGCTGGTGCGCCACCGCGATGTACCACCGGCTGCTGTGCCCGGTCTGCGCGGGCAGCGACCTGCGCATGGAGCGCAGCGAGGGCACGGGCACGGTCCGGCACGCCACGGTGGTCAACCGGAACACCCCGGCCGCACGCAATGTGTCACTGGTCGAGATGACCGAGGGCTTCGTCGTACGCGGCCGGGTGATGGGCCCCGCCATCGGCATCCACGGCGGGGACCGGGTCCGGCTGGCCATGGCGAAGGACCCGGTGCGCGGCGAACCGGTGTTCCAGCTGCTGGACGAGCCGTACCGGGCCTGGATCTGACGCTTCGTCACCAACCGTTGCGCTGAAGGCATCTACCCGTCCCGCATCGCCAACGCCCGCAGTACGCACCTCCATTGTCTCTCCTTCACAGGCAACCCACAGGTCCCTGAGCCCGTCCTTCGAGGCGAGAGGGGCCGTCGGAGATCCGGGGGCTCCTGACCAAGGGCCAGGAGGAGAGAGCATTGCTACGTGCCGGGCGAATATGGGTCACCGCTGCGGCGGTAATCGCCGTGGTGGGAGGATCGCCAGGATGGGCGCAGGCGCAGCAGCCGACCAGCTCCGAGGTGACGGCCCGACAGCTGCCCTCTGACTGGACGTTCACCGGTGACGGTGCGGAACGGCAGCTCGTCTGGCGCTCCGGCAGACCATTGCCGATGGGTGACGCGCGCGTCGAGTTCTACGCGGGCGAGCGGCTGCTCGGCCGGCCGACGGCGGGGCAGGACGGCCGGACGTTCCGGCTTCCGCTGGAAGAGGCTCAGAAGCTCAGCGGCCTCAAGGGGACCAAGGCCGTCGAGGACCTGCAAGTACACGCCGGTGGGCGCCGGTTGGACGTGGCGGGACTCGCGGCGGTCCCGGACGGGCGCCGCGCCGCTGTCGCGCCGCCCGCCGCGGCGCCGGCCAATCCCGTGGACCCCGGCAAGCCGGGCTCGTACCGTACGGTCTCGGGCGAGTACACGCTCGACTCGGTGAAACTGCCCGGGATGCCCGTGCCGGTGGAGATGAAGGCCGTGGTGGTCGCCCCGACCGGGGCCACCGGCCGCAGGCCTCTCGCCCTGTTCCTGCACGGACGTCACTCCACCTGTTACAAGCCCGGCAGCACCGATGTCGACGGCGCGTGGCCCTGCCCGGCCGGGGAGAAGCAGATACCGAGCTACCGGGGATATCTTCGCGACCAGAAACTCCTGGCGTCCCAGGGCTATGTGACGGTGTCGATCTCCGCGAACGGCATCAACGCCCAGGACTCGGACCTTGAGGACGCCGGAGCCCAGGCCCGCTCCTCGCTCGTCCGGCAGCACCTCGCCCGCTGGGCGGGCTGGACCACGAACCGGCCCTCGGCACCGACGATCGTACGGACCGCCCCGGCCGCCGACCTCTCACGAGTGCTGCTGGTCGGCCACTCGCGGGGCGGCGAGGGCGTCAATCGCGCCGCCATGGACAGCCTGTACCGGCCGCCGGCCGACCAGGACGGGGCCCCCGGCCCGGTGCGCTGGAACATCCGGGGCACCGTCCTCATCGGTCCGACGATCTTCGGTCAGAACCCGGTCGCCGATGTGCCGTCGATGACGATCCTGCCCGGCTGCGACGGCGATGTGTCGGATCTCCAGGGCGAGTTGGCCTTGGACGGCACCCGCGGGATCAGCCGCGGCGCCGCCCTGCACAGCGCGGTCTACGTGATCGGCGCCAACCACAACTACTTCAACACCGAGTGGACGCCGGGGCAGGCGCAGGCACCGGCGGACGACGACTTCTACTCGGACCCGAACGACCGGGACCCGGTGTGCGACGTGGGCACCAGGACCCGGCTGACCCCCGACCAGCAGCACAAGGCGGGCGCCTCCTACGTCGCGGCGGCGGCCCGGCTGTTCGTCGCCGGCGACGACCGGGTCCGTCCGCTGCTCGACGGCTCCGGCCTGCGGGCGCCGTCCGCCGATCCGGCGCGCGTCCTCACGCACGCGGTGGGCGGAAACCGCTCGGCCGGCATCCTGCCGGACGGCGCGGTGACCGTGCAGGGCGGCGGCGGACGACTGTGCTCGGCGGTGGACGACCGTCCTTCGGTCAGGTGTCTGGCCCCGGACGCCGGCCAGTCCCCGCACTTCGCGAGCTGGGCGACGGAGCGGGAGGTCGGCCGCCGGGCGGTCGCCGTCAAGTGGTCACAGCCGGGTACCGCGGTACGGGTGACACCCGGGCGTCCGGTGTCCCTCGGCGACGCCAAGGCCCTCGCCCTGCGCGTCGTCGTGCCCCCGAACACCACCGGGACGCAACTGGACGTGTCCGTCACCGACACCGCGGGCAAGCGCGCCACGCTCGGCCGGGTCCGCGTGGACGGACTGCCCGGCAGCAACCGGACGGCTTCGTACTGGGCGCGGGAGGTCCGCGTACCGCTGTCCGCCGCCGCTCGCGCCGGGGTCGATCTACGCAAGGTGAGGAGCGTGGAGCTGACTCCGCGCAGCCGTGCGGGACAGGCCTGGCTGATCGACACGTGGGGCTGGCGCCCCGGCACACCCGCGGTGCGCCCGGCCGCGCTGCCGCGCGTCGACCTCGGACAGCTGACCGTCAAGGAGGGCGACTCCGGCACCCGGACCTACCGGGTTCCGGTCCGGATCACCGGGCAGGGAGGCGGCACGGTCCGCCTCTACGCCCAGAACCCCGGGACGGACACGATGACGAGCCGGCTGGTCACGGTGCGCCCCGGCGAGCAGAGCATCGACGTGCCGGTGACGGTGAAGGGCGACACCCTGTACGACTACGACGTCCAGCGCAGCGTGTTCGTGAAGGCGGTGCGCGGTGCGGTCATCGGCTCGTACAGCGGTGGGGTGATCGTCGAGAACGACGATCCCGCGCCCACGGTCACCATCACCCCGGTCGCGGACCGGGTCACCGAGGGCCGGCCGCTGACCTGGCGCGCGACACTGTCGGCGCCTTCCCGCGCCGATATGTACGCCTACCTCAAGGTGGTGCCGGTCACCGGCGGCGCGGAACTGTCCACCAAGGACGTCGACCCTGCATGGCTGATGGACGCCACCGGTGAATCACCGCTGCCGGAACGGCCGTTGTCCACGATCGACGGACTCTACCTTTACGCGGCAGTCCAGCCGGGTCAGTTGACCGCCGACGTGAACCTGCCGACGGTCGCGGACACGGTGGCCGAGCCGGAGGAGTCGGTGCGGCTGCGGCTGGCCGACTACGACGAGGAGACGGGAGAGCCGATCCCCGGGCCCGAGTTCACGGGCACCGTGCTCGACGCCTCGTAGAGGTGCGTCAGTGAGTGAGGGTGGGACCGCTGCCCCTGCGGGGTGCGGTCCCACCCTCAGCTGTTCACGAGAGTGATCCGGATCCCGACCGTGCCCGTCCTGCCGCGCCGCAGCCGGCTGCCCATGAGGGTGAGGCGGCCCAGCACGCCGTACTTGCGGGCGAGGAGCCGCCGGTAGGCGTCGGTCCCGGACTGGTCGAGGATCTCGGCGGTACCGGGGACCTGGTCGCCGGTCGGATTGCCGCGGACATCGCAGGGGCCGACAAGGACGTCGGCCCGCTTGCGGATCCGCTTCACCTTCCAGGAGTCCGTCACCGACCAGGCTCCGAGAGCGTCCCCGTCCCGCACCACCCAGACCGGGGTGGCGACGGACGTGCCGTTCTTGCGGAAGCTGGTGATCAGCAGGTATTTGCCCGCGCCGAGCCGGTCCAGGGTGCTGGTGTCGTCCATGGACGCGAGTCTAGGCGCCGGGACCTCAACTGCCGCCCGGCGCCCTGCCCTCCTCGCCGGCTCTCACCAGCGGGGCAGCAGCCGCTCGTACTCCGGCCGGATCTGTTGCATGTACCCGGTGTCGTCGCGGTCCCGTATCCCGGAGTCGAGGTAGCGGCGGTGGGCCCGGTCGAGGGCGTCGGGGTCGAGTTCGACACCCAGGCCGGGGCCGGTCGGCACCTTCACGGCGCCGTCGCGGACCTCGATGGCGCCGGGGACGATCACGTCGTCGGCCGAGTTCCACGGGTAGTGCGTGTCGCAGGAGTGCGCGAGGTTGGGGATGGCGGCGCCGACGTGGGTCATCGCGGCGAGGCTGATGCCCAGGTGCGAGTTGGAGTGCATGGACAGCTCGATGCCGAACGCCTCGCAGACGGCGGCGAGTTGACGGGTCCTACGGAGTCCGCCCCAGTAGTGGTGGTCGGTGAGGAGGACCTGGATCGCGTTCTGTTCGACGGCGGGGCGCAGATGTTCCCAGGCGATCACGCACATGTTGGTGGCGAGCGGCATCGGCGCGTCCTTGGCGACCTCGGCCATGCCGGAGATGGTGGCGGTCGGGTCCTCCAAGTACTCGATGACGCCGTCGAGTTCACGGGCGACGTACTTGGAGGTCTCCACCGTCCAGGCCGTGTTGGGGTCGAGGCGCAGCGGCTGTCCGGGGAAGGCCTCCGCGAGCGCCTTCATCGCGGCGATCTCCTCGTCGGGCGGGAAGACACCGCCCTTGAGCTTGAACGAGGTGAATCCGTACCGTCGTTGCATCAGCCGGGCCTGTTCGACGACCCCGGCCGGGTCGAGGGCCTCGCCCCACTCGTCGCCGATGGCCGCACGGCCGTCGAGGGCCGGGTGTTCGGCCCACTTGTAGAAGAGGTACGCGGCGAAGGGCACGGCGTCCCTGACCTTGCCGCCGAGCAGGTCGCTGACCGGGCGGCCCAGCAGCTTGCCCTGGGCGTCGAGGCAGGCCACCTCGACGGCCGAGGTGGCCCAGCCCCGGTCGTGGGACCGGGGCGCGGCAGGCCTCAGGACGGTGTCGATCGCGGCGGCGATGGCGGTCGTGTCGAAGACGTCCATGCCGACGACGACCTTCGCCGCCTCCTGGAGCCGTTCGAGACGGGCACTGCCTCCGGGCGACTCTCCGAGGCCCACCGTGCCGTTCTCCAGGACGAGTTGGAGGACGCAGCGCAGGGCGAGCGGTTCGTGCACCCCGTCGGCGTTGAGGAGGGGCGGGTCACTGAACGCGATGGGGGTGATGCGGAGTTCGCGGATACGCGTGCCGGTTCCGGTGCCGCTCATGTGCGTACTCCTGTCGTCGTGCGCGAGGCCGCTCATGCGCGGACCGCCTCCAGACCGTGGTCGATGAGTTTCGCCAGCCGGGCAAGGTGTTCCGGCGTCGGGTCGAGCAGGGGTGCCCGTACGCCGCCGACGTCCAGCCCCCGCAGGGTCACGCCGGCCTTGACCAGCGCCACCGCGTATCCGGGTACCTCGTCACGGAGTTCGACGAGCGGGCCGTAGAACCCGTCGAGGAGCTTGGTGACCAGAGCCTGGTCGCCCTCCGCCAGCGCCCGGTGGAACGCGGTGGCGATCTCCGGGGCGAAGGCGAACACGGCGGACGAGTACAGGTCGACGCCGACGCCCTGGTAGGCGGCGGCCGTCATCTCGGCGGTGGGCAGGCCGTTGAAGAAGGCGAAGTCCTCGCCGCCGGGCAGCGCCCGGATCGTACGGACGATGCGGTGCATGCGTTCCAGGTCGCCGATGCCGTCCTTGAGGCCGACGACCCCGGGCAGGCTCGCGATCTCCGCGGCCGTGGCCTCGGTGAGGCGGGCGGTGCCGCGCTGGTAGAAGATCACCGGCAGCCGGGCCGCGGACGTCACCTCCCGCGCGTACCGCACGAGCCCCTGCTGCGGTGCGGTCACCAGATACGGCGGCAGCAGCAGGATGCCGTCGGCGCCGGCCTCCCGGATACGGGCGGCCTGGTCGAGGGCGGCCGGCACCGGACCGCCCGCGGCGGCCAGCACGGGGACGCGCCCGGCGGTCGTGGCGACCGCGATCCTGGTCGCCTCCCCGATCTCGGCGGGCGTCAGCGCGTGGAACTCGCCGGTGCCGCAGGCGACGAACACCCCGCCGGCACCGGCGGCGACCCCCGCCTCGATGTGCTGGGCGAGGCGTTCCCCGTCCAGCGTTCCGTCCGCCGCGAAGGGCGTCACCGGAAAGAACAGCACTCCCTGGAACTTCATGTCTCTCTCAAACGTGGGGGGGGGGTCGGGGTCGGGGGGTGTCAGCCCTTGGTGGCACCGGCGGCGATGCCGGAGACCAGCGAGCGCTGAAGGAGCAGATAGACGATCAGACTGGGTATGAGGGCGATGACCGCGCCCGCCAGCACCACCCCGGAGCCGACCTCGGGGTCGGTGCGCAGGACGGACAGGGCGACGGTCACCGTGTAGTCGGTGGGGTCCTTGGCGGCGATCAGCGGCAGCAGGTACTGGTCCCAGATCATGATGAAGCCGAGGACGCCGGCCACACCGAGCGCGGGCTTGCACAGCGGCAGCACGATCTGCCACAGCATGCGCAGCTCGCCGACGCCGTCGAGGCGGGCGGCCTCCTCGATCTCGTCGGGGATGTCCTTCATGAACTCGGTCAGCATCATCACCGAGAAGCCCCAGGCACCCAGCGGGAGGATGACGCCCCAGACGGTGCCCTTGAGGTCGAGGTGGACCACCGGGACGTCACCGAGGACCAGTGACAGCGGGATCGCGATGACCTCCTCGGGCAGCATCATCGTCAGCATGAACAGGGTCAGTATCAGGGCCTGGCCGCGGAAACGGTGCCTGGCCAGCGCGTACGCGGCGAGTGTGCAGACCACGAGCTGGAGGAGCAGCCCGCCGCCCGCTATGACGAGCGAGTTGGAGAAGTAGTCCCAGATGCCGCGCTCGCCGGCCACCGTGAAGTTCAGCAGTGTGCTGTCGTGCGGCAGGAAGGACAGCGACGAGCCGCTGGCGTTCTTCGTGAAGGCACCCGAGAGGATCGCGAGGAAGGGCGCCGCGAAGATGGCCACGGCTGTCGCGCAGAGCAGGATCCGCAGGGCCCAGGCGGTGCCCGGCTTGTCGTTCCAGCCGAGAGCGGTGTCGAAGCGGGCCGGAGTGGTCCGCTTCGCCTTGCCGGACCGCTTGCCCGTGGTCCTCGGTGCGGTCGCCCGGACGGGGTCGATGACGGGGGCGCTCATCGCACGTCTCCCCTCTTGCGGAAGTAGTTGACGGTGACGGTGAGCAGCAGCGTCACGCAGAGCAGTACGACGGAGGCCGCTGAAGCGCCGCCGATGTCGTTGCGGGTGAAGCCGAGGGTGTAGGCGCGGGTCATCCAGACCTCGGTGGACCCGGCCGGGCCGCCGCCGGTCAGGACGTAGACCTCGGTGAAGACGCGCAGTCCGCGGATCGCGGCGAGGGTGAGGACGATGCCGAGGGCGGGGCGGATCGCGGGCAGGGTGACGTACCGCAGCCGCTGCCAGAGGGAGACTCCGTCCATCGCGGCGGCCTCGTACAGCGAGCGGTCGACGCCCGCGAGGCCGGCCATGATGATGACCATGTTGTAGGGGGCCCAGATCCAGATGCCCATGGCCATCGTCGACCACAGCGCGAGGTCCGGGTTGTCGAGGAACTGGACCGGGCCGAGCCCGAAGAGGTTCAGGCCGCTGTTGAGGAGGCCGTCGGAGGTCGGGTAGTACATCAGCCGCCACAGCTCACCGACGACCGCGGTCGCGGTGACGGCGGGCAGGAAGACGGCGGTCCGCACGATCTTCAGCAAGCGGGCCTGGCCCTCCAGGAGCAGAGCGAGGACGAAGCCGAGGACGATGGCTCCCAAAGACTGGCCGATGCCGAGGACCAGGGTGTGTCCGATGGCGTCCTGGAAGCGGTGGTCGGTCAGGACCCGGGTGTAGTTGTCGAGGCCGGTCCACCTGTCGCCGAGGAAGGGCCGCACGTCGAAGAAGCTGAGCCAGACGCCCTTGGCCATCGGCCAGAACTTGAAGACGAGGGCGAGCAGCAGGCCCGGTGCGAGGAACAGCCACGGCACCAGGGCCTTCTTGGTGGGGCGCCGGCCTCCGCGCGCCGCGGGGGTGGTCACGGTAGCGGTCATTTCAGCAGGTCCTGGTCCTTGAGGTCACCGGCGAGGGTCTCGTTGAGCTCCTTCAACTGGGAGCGGACGTCACCGCCGCAGTACGTGAAGATCGCGTTGAGGCTGTCGGCGGTGTCCTGCTTGATGGGAGCGAAGTCGGGCGCGTTCGGGAACTGCTGCGAGGCGTCCTCGTACGCCTTCTGCACCACGCTCCAGCGGGGATCGTCGCGGACTGCCGCCGCGTCCAGCGTGGAGTTCACGGGGATGCGGACGACGGGCTGGTTCTCGCCGGTCATGGCGATCTTCTGGCCCTCGGGGCTGATGAGGAACGCGGCGAGTTCCTGTTCCTGCTTCGTCTTTCCGGTCTTAGCGCCGAAGTAGACGTTCTCGCCGTCGGCCAGCACGTCGCCGCCCGCCGGGCCCGCGGGGGCCGGGACGACCTCGTACTTGTCCTTGCCGAGGGTCTGGTCGAAGGTGGTGATGTTGTACGGGCCGGTCATGTACATCCCGGCGTTGCCGTCCTGGAAGTTCGTGGCGGTGGAGGTGATGGCGGTGAGGGCGCCAGGCTGGGTGACAGCGTTGTCACCGCAGAAGAGGTTGTCCTTCATCCAGGTCACGGTGTTGACGGCGGCGGCCGAGTCCATGGCCGGCTTGTAGGTGCCCTGACCGTCCGGCTCCACGATCTTCGCGCCGCCCTGCCAGAGGAAGCTGGAGCCCCACCAGGCGGCGTAGCCGTTCTGGGCGCTGCCGGGGACGACCATGCCGTAGGTGTCGGCCTTGCCGTCGCCGTCCGGGTCGCGGGTGGCGAACGCCTTGGCGACGTCCAGCATCTCCTGCCAGGTGGTGGGCGCCTCGATGCCCAGTTTCCGCAGCCAGTCCTTGCGGATCATCAGGGTCTGGGCCTGTCGGGAGTAGGGGATGCCGTAGTGCTTGCCGTCGATGCCCACGGTCGACGCCCATGACTTGGCGGTGATCTGGTCATGGCCCGCGATCGAGTCCGGGTCGACGGCCTTCAGCAGGCCCTGGCTCTGGTAACTGCCCATCAGCGCCGTGTCGTTGATCATGACGTCGGGCAGGTCCTTGGTGGACGCACGGCTCTGCAGCTGCTGGTCGAAGTTGATGACCGGCTGGTAGTCGACTTTGATCCCGGTCTTCTTGGTGAAGGTGGCGAACACCCGCCCGTAGGTGGCGGCGGAATCCGGGTTGCTCCGGGTCCACACCTCCAGCGTGTTCGGGTCGTCGCCGGAGCCGCCGGAACCGGTTCCGCAGGCGGCCGTTGTGAAAGCGAGCCCCGTGACGGCGAGTACGGCGGCCAGGCGGCGACTTCGTCGGCGATCGCCCATGGAAGTTCTCCGTTCATATTCGTGAACGTCTTTCACGAATCTAAATGACCGCTGTAAGCTACGAACGGTTTCAGCCGTATGTCAAGACATGGTTCCGAGTTTTCACGGACGTCACACGACCCGAGGCACCCGTGGCCACAGCGGCCCTCATGGAGTCGGGCACAGCTTCTGGAATCCGTTCACAACCGACGCGTCCAGACCCTCGCCAACATCAACAACCTTGTCTAGATTGCGTGTTGACACTTTCTCGCCGGTGCTCAGGAGCTGCCCCCGTGCCCGAGAACTCATCGGCCGCATCCCTGCAGTCGCGGATCAACTCGCGTCAGCCGCACACGGCTCGGATCTGGAACTACTGGCTCGGCGGCCGGGACCACTACGAGGTCGACCGCGCGGCCGGCGACCGGATCCGTGAACTGCACCCCGGTATCGGCGAGTACGCCCGCGCGGACCGCCTCTTCCTGGCGCGGGCCGTACGCCATCTGGTCACCGAGTGCGGGATACGGCAGTTCCTCGACATCGGCACCGGACTGCCGACCGCCGACAACACGCACGAGGTGGCCCAGCGGATCGCTCCGGAGACCCGGGTGGTGTACGTCGACAACGATCCGCTCGTCATGGTCCACGCCCGCGCCCTCCTCACCAGCACACCCGAGGGGCGTACGGACCATGTCGAGGAGGACCTGCGCAATGTCGACGCGGTCCTCGAACAGGCGGCCCGCACCCTGGATCTCACCCGGCCCGTCGCCCTGATGCTGCTCGGGGTGGTCATCTTCCTCGGCGACGACGAGGACCCGCACGGTGTCGTACGACGGCTGCTGGACGCCCTTCCAGCGGGCAGCCATCTCGCGCTGTCGCACACCGTCTCCGGCCCGGCGCCGGCCGAGGTGGACGCGGCGGTCGGGTTCTGGAACGCGCACGGCACTCCCCGGCTGACCCAGCGCAGTCCCGAGGCGGTGGCGCGTTTCTTCGACGGCCTCGATCTCCTGGAGCCGGGGGTCGTGTCCTGCTCGCGCTGGCGCCCGGAGGGATTCCGCACCGGCCAGGACGAGCCGACGGAGGTCGCCATGTACTGCGGAGTGGCCCGTAAGCCCTGACGCGATCCGTCCCGGCCGGTGGACCCGAACGGGATCTTGGAGTCGCTGAACACGAACACCGCTCGCCACGTATGGAAGTGAGGGTCACTCAACGACCGGAGGGCCCCGCGGTGTCGCGACATCGCGCGTTCAGGGTTCGGGAGCCATTGATGAGGCACGCACGACGACGGATCGTCCGGCGAGCGACACGGCTGGCGGCCGTCGGCGGAGTCATCCTCGGCGGATTGATGGTCACCCAGGCCGTGGCGAGCGAGCCGCCAGAAATCAATCTGCCCTTCAGCTCCGCCCAGACGGCCGGCACCACCGGCAGCGAACTCGTCACCGAACTCGGCACCGACCGGACGGCGGGCAGCTGGATCGCGGCCGACGGGAAACCGGTGGTCGCGGTCACCGACGCCGAGGCGGCCACGGAGGTCGAGAAGGCGGGCGCCCGCGCCAAGGTCGTGGACCACAGCTTGAACGACCTCAAGTCCGCGACCCGGACGCTGCGTTCGGCACCGCGCGTGGCGGGCACGGCATGGGCGGTCGACTACACCAAGAACGAGGTGGTCGTCCAGGCCGACAGCACGGTGTCGGCCGCCGACTGGGCCAAGCTGGCCTCGGTCGCCAAGAGCATCGGCGGTTCCGTGCGCATGGAGCGGAGCGAGGGCACGTTCACCACCCGTATCAACGCGGCGCAGCCGATCCTGTCGACCGGCGGGCGCTGCTCGGCGGGCTTCAACGTGACCAACGGGTCGGCCGACTTCATCCTGACGGCCGGTCACTGCGGGCCCAACGGTTCGGTGTGGTTCGCGGACACCGGGGGCTCGACGGAGATCGGCAAGACGATCAGCGGCAGCTTCCCCATCAACGACTACTCGCTGGTGCAGTACAACGGCGGCTCGGCCGGTGACGGCGCCGATGTCGTCGCCATCGGCAACGGGCGGGGCGTGCGGATCACGGGTGCGGCCGATCCGACCGTCGGGCAGAAGGTGTTCCGCAGCGGCAGCACCACCGGCCTGCGCGACGGCAAGGTGACGGGGCTCAACGCCACGGTCAACTACCCGGAGGGCACGGTGTCGGGCCTGATCGAGACGACCGTGTGCGCCGAGGCGGGTGACAGCGGCGGCCCGTTGTTCTCCGAGGGCATCGCGCTCGGGATCACCTCGGGCGGCAACGGCGACTGCAAGACCGGCGGTACGACGTTCTTCCAGCCGGTGACCAAGGCGCTGGCCGCGCTCAATGTCCGGCTGATCGGCCAGGCGGGTCAGGCAGCCGCTCCGGCGCCGTCCGGTGCGGCCACGCAAAGCGCCGTCGCCCCCGGGGAGGCCCAGCCGGGTTCGGTGGCGCCGGTGACGGGTGGCTCCGCCGGGGAAGCACTGCTGGACAAGCTCGCGGACCCGAAGAACGTGGGCCCCGGGCTGCTGGTCGTGGGCGGCAGCCTGATCGCCCTGGTCGCCACCCGGTGGTTCCGGGTGGAACAGGACCGGAGGGACTACCGCAGGTCGTACTCGGCGACGTGGAGCTGAGTGCTCCGCTGGTTCGGCGTTCTTCGGCCGCGGGCCCGGTGGGGCTGGTCGCGCAGTTCCCCGCGCCCCTTCAGGGCGCGGGGACTCACCGGACGACAGACACACGAAAGGCCGGGGCTGACGTGACCCCGGCCCTGCTGCCCAGATGGTGAACGAAAACGGTTACGCGTCGCGCCCGGGGTGCGGGGAGACCGCGGCCCATTCGGCGACGAGCTGCTGATAAGTCAGCCGCTGCTCGCTGTTGAGGATCCCGCCCGACCGGAGCCACAAGGCCCGGATCTCTTCGTTGACGTCGGCTGCCGAGCGATCAGGGGCGGATTGAAGAGTGGTGGACATGCTGTGAAGCATATGACGCCCCCCGTGAAAACTAAATCGATCGATACGGACTATTCCGACATTGCTGACCGTGTTACTGATCACGTGCAGTACGTCACCCTCCTCGTGCCCGGCTCCGAGTTCACCGGTCGGCCGCCCCCAGCACGAGCACCTGAATGGCCAGTACGGCGGCCCCGCGCGCCCAGTCGTGGAAGTCGGAGACCTTGGTCTCCAGGTCGACCGGGTCCGCGAGCGGATGCCGGTTGGCGAGGATGCTCTCCTCGATCGCGGCCCCCGCCACCGCGACGAGCCCGACACCTTCCCCGGCGAGCAGGATCTTCTCCGGCATCGCGAAGTTGGCGATCTGGGCGACCAGCGTGCCCAGCGCGCGGGCCGCTTCGTCGACGACGCGGGCGGTCATGGGATCACCGGCGGCGGCCCGGGCGAGGATCTCGTCGTACGACAGATCGTGGCCGGTGGCGGCGCGGATCTGGTAGCGGATGCTGGGGATGGTGAGCAGGGAGATGGCGCTGCCGCGCTCCCCGTCGGGGGTGAGCGGGCCGTTCGGGTTGACGATCCAGCGGCGCCCGATGCCCAGGCCGTCCTCGGAGGACGGCACCCGCCGGCCGCCGCTGACCAGGCCGTAGCCGAGGCCCGCCCCTATGGTGAGGACCGCGAAGCGGTCGAGTCCACGGCCCGCGCCGAACCAGCTCTCGGCCTCGACGAGGGCGGCGACGTCGTTCTCGACGACCACTCGCAGTCCGGTGCGCTCCTCGACGAGGTCGGCGAACGGGACGTCGTACCAGTCCAGGAAGACGGAGTCGGCGACCACCGAGCGGTTCTCGACGCGTCCGCCGACGCCGATCCCGATGCCGGCGACAGCCGGGCGGGCAGCGGCCAGTTCGGCGGCCATCCCGGCGATCAGGTCGGCGACGCGGGCCGGGTCATGGCTGGTGAGAGGCCGGTCCAGGCGGGCGACGACCTCGCTGCGCAGGGAGGTGACGACGCTGTAGACCATGTCGTCGGTGATCTTGAAGCCGAGAAAGGCGCGGGACTCGGCGACGATGTCGAGGGGCTGCGAGGGGCGTCCCTGGCGTACCTCGTCCGGTGATCCGGCGTCGGGCACCTCGACGAGCAGCCCCGATTCGAGCAGCGGTTTGCTGAGCCGGGTGAGGCTGCCGGCGGAGAGGTCGAGTCGCCGGGCGAGTTCGGCGCGGGACAGGGGGCCGTGGACGAGCACCTCGATCGCCACCGCGCGCTCGCCGGGGCTCAGCGGCGGCCAGCCGTCGGTCACTGCGGTCATGACGATCAGACCCCTCACCTTTTCTTTTGGTACGGAACTAACAAGGTCACGATACGGCGAGAAACCTGGCCGGCAAAAGATATCTGCCCGCATCTTGACGAATGGATTCTTCCACCCCGAAAGTAAGTGCCCTGAGGACGAGCCGCCGACGAGCAGACGAGGGAGTCGCTCCATGACCGTCGCCTCCACCAGCCCTCCCCTGCGTCGACCACGGGGTGACGGGGCGCTCGCGGCGCTCTTCGTCGCCCCGGCGATGCTGGGCTTCCTGGTGTTCCTGCTCTGGCCGACACTGCGCGGCGTCTACCTGAGCTTCACCCGCTTCAACCTGCTGACCCCCGCCGAGTGGGTGGGGCTCGACAACTACGTCCGGATGGTGCACGACCCCATCTTCTGGGACTCGTTGACGGTCACCGTCGAGTACGTCGCCATCAACATCGGCGTTCAGACGGTGTCGGCACTCGCCATCGCCGTACTGCTCCAGCGGCTGACCCAGTCCGCGGTCCTGCGCGGCATCGTGCTCACCCCCTATCTGATGTCGAACGTCGTCGCGGGCATCGTCTGGCTCTGGATCCTCGACACCCAGCTCGGCATCGGCAACGAGATCGTCGCGGCTCTCGGCTTCGACCGGATCCCGTTCCTCGCGGACGAGACCTGGGCGATCCCGACGATCGCGCTGATCAACGTCTGGCGGCACGTCGGCTACACCGCGCTGCTGCTGTTCGCGGGTCTGCAGGCCATCCCGAACGACATGTACGAGGCGGCCAAGGTGGACGGGGCGAGCGAGGGGCGGATGTTCTGGCGCATCACCATGCCGTTGCTGCGGCCCGTTCTCGCGGTGGTCCTGATCATGACGGTGATCGGCTCGTTCCAGGTCTTCGACACTGTCGCGGTGACGACGTCGGGCGGTCCGGCGAACGCCACCAACGTGCTGCAGTTCTACATCTACGGCGCCGCCTTCGGCCGCTTCCAGTTCGGCTACGCGTCCGCGATGTCCGTGGCCCTGCTGGTCGTGCTGAGCGCGATCACCTTCCTCCAGTACCGGCTCACCCGGGCCGGCCACACCGACCTCGGCTGACCGGGAGGACCGACACCATGACAACGCCGACAGCCCTGACGACACCGGCACCCGCACCGACCCCGACATCCGCCAAGGCGGCCGTACAACCGCAGCGGCGCGGGCCCTCCCTCGGGCGGATCGCCGCCTGGGCGATGATGACCGCGATCGTGCTGGTCACCCTGCTGCCTTTCTACTGGATCCTGCGCACCGCGCTGTCCACCAACGCGGGCCTCGCCGCCGACCCGACGAACCCCCTGCCGGTGCATCCGACCACCGGCGGTTTCGAACGCGCGCTCGGCCTGCAGTCCACCAAGGAGGCGATAGCGCAGGGCGGCGCGGGCGGCGGCCTGGACTTCTGGCGCTACCTTCTCAACTCGGTGTTCGTGTCGACCCTGATCACCGGCTGTCAGATCTTCTTCTCGGCGATGGCCGCGTACGCCTTCGCCCGGCTGCGCTGGCGCGGCCGGGACACCGTCTTCGGGCTGTTCCTGGCGGGCCTGATGGTTCCGGCGATCTTCACCCTGCTGCCGAACTTCGTCCTGATCAAGCAACTCGGCCTGGTGGACAACCTGTTGGGGATCGCACTCCCGACGATGTTCATGACGCCGTTCGCGGTGTTCTTCCTCCGCCAGTTCTTCATGAACATCCCGCGCGAGGTCGAGGAGGCGGCGCTGCTCGACGGCGCCGGCAAGATCCGCGTGTTCTTCCGGGTGCTGCTGCCGATGGCGTCCACGCCGGTGCTCACGCTCGCGATCCTCACGTACATCACCGCCTGGAACGACTACTTCTGGCCGCTGATGGTGTCGTACAGCGACAGTTCTCGCGTGCTCACGGTGGCGCTGGCGATCTTCCGGGCACAGACCCCGCAGACGGGTGTCGACTGGTCGGGGCTGATGGCGGCGACCCTGATCGCCGCGCTGCCGATGCTCGTACTGTTCGCGTGCTTCGCGCGCCGCATCGTGAGTTCCGTCGGCTTCACGGGCATCAAGTGACCGCGCCGACCGATCGTCCGCTCACCTGTTCATCTGCTCAACCGAAAGGACGGACATGCGACTTCGTACGGTCGTGGCACTGACCGGAGCTCTGGCGCTGTCCCTCGCGACCGGTTGCGCGCAGGGCGGGGCGGCCGGCTCGTCGTCGGACACCGTGACGTACTGGCTGTGGGACGCCAACCAGCAGCCCGCCTACGAGGCCTGTGCGAAGGGCTTCGAGCGGGAGAACCCCGGCCTTACGGTGAAGATCACCCAACTGGGCTGGGACGACTACTGGACCAAGCTCACCGCGAGCTTCATCGCGGGCACCCAGCCGGACGTGTTCACCGACCACATCCAGAAGTTCGGCCAGTTCGCCGATCTGAAGGTCCTGGAACCGCTCGACGACCTCGGCATCGAGGACTCCGTCTACCAGCCCGGCCTCGCCGCCAACTGGATGGGGCAGGACGGTCACCGCTACGGCGCCCCGAAGGACTGGGACACCGTCGCGCTCTTCTACAACCGGAAGCTGGCGAAGGCGGCCGGTCTCACGGCGGCCCAGCTGAACGATCTCTCCTGGAACCCGAAGGACGGCGGCACCTTCGAGAAGGCGATCGCCCACCTCACCGTCGACAGGAACGGAAAACGGGGCGACGAGGCCGGCTTCGACAAGGACCACGTCAAGGTGTACGGCCTGGCGACCAACGGCGGCGGCGACGGCGACGGCCAGACCCAGTGGAGCACGTTCGCCGCGTCGGCGGGCTGGACCTACACCGACGAGAAGCGCTGGGGCACCAAGTACCAGTACGACAGCAAGACCTTCCAGTCGGTGATCAAGTGGTACTTCGGCCTGGCGGACAAGGGCTACATGGTCCCCTTCACCGACTACAACTCCCAGTCGAACCAGGCCAACACCCAGATCTCGTCGGGGAAGGCGGCAGCCGCGTTCGACGGTGCCTGGATGATCTCCTCCTACGCCGGTTTCAAGGGCCTGGACATGGCCACCGCCGTCACTCCGACCGGTCCGACGGGCCGGCGCGCGACGATGATGAACGGCCTGGCCGACTCCATCACCAAGGACGCCCACAACATGGCGGGTGCCAAGAAGTGGGTCGCGTACCTGGCGTCCGCCGAGTGCCAGCGGACGGTGGGGAGTTACGGGATCGTCTTCCCGGCCACGCCCGACGGCACGAAGGCCGCGGTGGCCGCGTACAAGAAGAAGGGCATCGACGTCTCGGCGTTCACCCGGCCGGTCGCCGGCGAGAAGGCGGGCGGCAAGGAGTTCGCCACCTTCTCCTACCCGATCACCGACTACGCGGCCGACGTGTACGCGTTGATGCACCCGGCCATGCAGGACATCTTCGGCAACGGCAGGTCCGTGACCAGTCTCGACGGGACCAACAGCCAGATCAACCTGATCCTCGACCAGTGACGTCACCGAAGTCACCGGTCGGACACCATATGAAGGGCACGCACAACATGACGTTCTCCCTCGGCATCGTGGGCGCCGGGCAGTTCTCCGGCCAGTTCGCCAAGCTGTTCCTCGCCCATCCGGGCGTCGGCGAGGTGTATGTGACCGACCTCCTGCCGGAGCGCGCGGAGCAACTGGCCGCGACGGAGGGCCTGTCGGGCACGTTCCCCTCGTACGAGGCGATGCTGGAGTCGCCCACGGTCGACGCGGTGGCGATCTTCACCCAGCGCTGGACGCACGGGCCGCTGGTCCTCCAGGGCCTCGGCGCCGGCAAGCACGTGTACTCGGCGGTGCCGATGGCGATCACCGCCGAGGAGATCGGCGCGATCATCGACGCCGTACGGGCCACCGGACTCACCTACATGATGGGTGAGACGAGTCAGTACAACCCGGCGACCGTCCACGCCCGCAACCAGATCGCCGAGGGCGCCTTCGGCAGGCTCTTCTACGCCGAGGGTGACTACGTCCACGACATGGACCTCGGGTTCTACGAGGCCTACCAGTACAGCGGCGGCGAGAACTGGAAGGCGACGGCCAGCTATCCCCCGCTCCTCTACCCGACGCACTCGGT
Organism: Streptomyces sp. B21-083; assembly: GCF_036898825.1. Classification (GTDB taxonomy): domain Bacteria; phylum Actinomycetota; class Actinomycetes; order Streptomycetales; family Streptomycetaceae; genus Streptomyces. The sequence continues at coordinate 704,824 of NZ_JARUND010000001.1, forward strand.
GGGCGGGGTGCTCGGTGCCTGGCAGACGCACGCGGTGAGCGTGTCGGCGATCGGGGTGCGGGACGAGCGCGGCGACGGCGTGTTCGACAAGGAGGTCAGCCAGTTCGGCAACGACTACTCCAACGCGAGCGCCCTGTTCGAGGTCGCGGGCGGCGGTTCGTTCCGTACGAACGAGTTCCGGCGCGTCGGCTACCCCTCGCAGATCCGGGAGTCGCGGTTCCGGTTCTTCGGTACGGACGCGAGTATGGAGCAGCTCGCCACGGTCGCCCTGTGGCAGGACAAGAAGGGGGTCACGGACATCAGCGAGCTGCTGGAGCCCAAGCCCACCATGGCTCCTGACGATCCGTCACTCCAGCGCATCGCCCCGGACCTGCGGGCCGCGTTCACCTCCGGCTCGGCTCCGGTGCACGACCGCTCCCGCCTCCCGAGGGAGTTCGACGAGCTGCACAACGGCCACGAGGGCAGCCACCACTTCCTGGTGGACGACTTCGTGACGGCGGTCAACACCCGCACCCTGCCGTCGGTGAACGCGTGGGTCGCCGCCCGCTACACCCTGCCGGGCATCGTGGCGCACGACTCGGCGCGGCAGGGCGGGGCGAGGCTGCCGATCCCCGACTTCGGGGACGCGCCCGAGGCGTGACCAGGGGCACGGTACGAGGGTCGGCCGGGTGCCTCAGGTGCCCGGCTTGCGCCCGTACACGAAGACGTCGTCGCCGTTCCTCAGCAGCGACCAGTACTTCTTGGCCGTCGTCTTGGTCATGTTGACGCAGCCGTGCGAGCCCGGCGGGTTCCACATGCTGAGGCCGACCGAGTGGAAGGCCTGCCCGCCGTCGAAGAACTGGCTGTAGGGCATCGGCACGTCGTAGATGTTCGAGACGTGGTCGATGTCCCGCCAGTAGATCTTCTTCAGTCCGGTGCGGGTCTCGTAGCCGTCGCGGCCGGTGCGGACCGGCACCGGGCCGTAGACGAGGCGGCTGCCGTCCTGGATCCAGCTCAGCTGGAGCGTGAGGTTGACGCAGGCGATACGGCCCTTGTTGACCGGGCACTTGCCTTCCCTGTTGGGCGTGTTGCCGACGGCCCGCTGCTTCAGCATCAGGTCCATCACGCCCCAGGTGACGGAGCCCGCGTAGCCCGCGCTGGGAGTGATGCCGTGCTTCTTCTGGAAGCTCTGGGTGGCCTTGCAGTCAGCGGCGGACTGCACACCGTCGACGGGCCGCCCGAGGAACTTCTCCACCTTCTTCTGGTACGGGCCGGTCTGCGTCGTGCAGCTCGCGGCCTGCGCCGGTGCGGCGGTGACCACGAGTGCGAGCGGCGCGACGAGCCCCGCGACCCCGAGCGCGACGACCCCTCGTCTGCGTACGTCCCCCATGTCGGTACCTCTCTCCTACGTGCTGCGAGCGGGTTGTCATGAACGTTCTCTGCTTGCTAGACCACCGTTGCGGCTGATCGGTTGTAGATCCGCCCGGGCCGGGACGAAACGGTGACATTCACATGGCCGTCATGGTCCGACCGTACTGTCCCGGCGATCAACTGGGCAGATAGCGTTCGGACATGTCCGCGTTCATGCAGCAACTCCCCGCCCTCATAGGTGTCGTCATCGGCGCCCTCGGCTCCTACTGGGCCGTCGCGCGAGGGGAGCGCGTCCGCTTCACGCGCGAACGGGAGGCGCGGTGGGAGGAGCGGCGGCTGGCGGTGTACACCGACTACGCGCGGGTGCTCAAGAAGTCGGTCACGCTGACGTACCGGGTCGCGGCGAGCCTCGGCAACGACCCGCATCCGCACCCCCTGACCCCCGAGGAGGCGGCACCGCTCATCGCCGAGGCCACCGTCGCCAGGGACCCGTACGGGGAGGCCCTGCTTCTGCTGGGCGACCCCGGGGTGGTGGCGAAGGCCCGGGAGTGGGTCGCCACGCTGCTGGAGATGGAGGCGTTCCTGCGCGAGCGGACCGAGGATCCGCGAGCCTGGCAGGTGCTGCTGCAACGCCAGCGGTCCGGACGCGAGGGCTACTACGCGGCCGTTCGCAGCGACCTGGCGCTGCCACCGGGCCACTCCGCACGCTGGCCGGTGGTCCCGGCCGCGAGGACCACCGGCGACACGGGCCACACGGACGGCAACGGCGACCGCGGCTGATACGTGGGCCCGCGTCTGTGGTCAGCGGATGATCTGGAACATCTCTACCGGTATCCGGCCGTGTCCGCCGGTTTCCCCGTGTCCTGGACCTCGACCACATAGCGCCAGGCGTCCGGCCGGCTGCCGTCGAGGTCGGTGAAGCCGTAGACCTTGGCGAGTTGGCCGCTGGAGAGGGACTCGCCGTTCCAGCGGGACACATCCGGGTCGGCCGCCAGGGCCGTCACGGCGCGGCCCACGAACCGCGGGGTCTCCGAGATGGCGAAGTGCGGGACGCGTTCCAGGGCGTCCCGCCAGTTCTCCTCGCGGACGCCGAAGTGTTCGAGCATCATCTCGGAGCGCAGCCAGCCCGGGGTCAACGCCACGGCGGTGGCGCCGCGCGGGCCCAGTTCGTGGCCGAGGGCGAAGCCCATGCGCAGGACGGACGACTTGGCGAGGTCGTAGAAGAAGGTGTTGCGGTAGTTGGCGCGGTTGTAGTCGAGGGTGCCGTCCGTCATCTCGACGACCAGGCCACCGGGGTTGCGCAGCAGCAGGGGCAGGGCGTGGTGGTTGGTGATCGCGTGGGTCTCGACGGCCAGTCGCAGCAGCCGCAGCCCCTTGTCGAGGTCGTGCTCCCACACCGGGCTCTCCCACTCGAAGAGGTTCTCGCCGCCCCAGATGTCGTTGACCAGGACGTCGAGCCGGCCCTGCTCCTCGGCCACCCGGTCCACCAGCGCCCGTACCCGCGCCGGGTCGAGATGGTCGGTGGGTACGGCGATGCCGTGGCCGCCCGCGGCGGTGACCAGGTCGGCGGTGTCCTCGATGGTCTCCGGCCGGTCGTACTCGGAGCGCTGCTGCCGGGTGCTGCGGCCGGTCACGTAGACGGTGGCCCCGGCGGCCCCGAGCTCCACGGCGATGCCGCGCCCGGCCCCGCGTGTCGCCCCGGCGACCAGAGCGACCTTGCCCGCGAGTCCTCCGCCCTGCGCCCCTTCGTGTAGCTGCCCGTCCAGCGGGTTGTGCGTCGTCCTCGGCATGTCCGTGTCTCCTCCGTGCGTGACCGGGGGCCCGATCGACCGGGCCTGCGGGCCGGCGTCACGTCCAGGGTGTCGTTGATACCGGACATCCACTGTCGGGTATTCCGCTCACGACATGCCGCAGGGCGGGCAGCTGCTCCGCCAGCGGGTCCAGGCCCACGTCCTCGCGGCGCTCCTCGACCGTCTCGGGGTGGCGGATCGGGTACGGGCACAGGGTGTCGGCGTTGATGCGGGTGCCGTAGAACTGCGGCTGGCCCAGCTCGACCGCGCAGTGGTCGGCGATGTAGGCGTGGTGCACGGCCGGGCAGCCGCCGTCCGCGACCGCCTCCGCGATCAGATCGCGGCAGGTGAGCTGGAAGCCGAGGTCGGCGGTGTGCAGCAGGATCATCAGCGCCGCCGTCGACGCGGGCTCGCCGACCTGAGCCGCCTGGGGCCAGCCGCGTCGGGCCACGACCGATCTGAGGGCGTCCGCGTTGGCGCCCCGGCAGCGGGTGACGAAATGCCGGTTGAGCGCCGTGGGCGCCTCGCGGGCCAGCCGGGTCAGTCGCTGGTCCTCCTCGGCCCTGCGCACCAGTTCGGCGGCCAGGGCGCCCTGTCGCGGCTCGGCCGCCGCGCCTCGCGGGGTCTCCATGGGTGGTGCACTCCTCATACCGTTCTCCTGCCCCCGACGGCCTTCACGGTTTCTCCCCGGTGGACATCGAGAACCACACCTTCTTGCCCGGTGTGCCCGGATCCGGCGGCGCGGTGCCCCAGCCGTCCGTGAGCGCGGCGACGATGGACAGGCCTCTCCCCGACTCGGCCGACGTACCGGGCGTACGGGGTCTCGGCAGCAGGGGTGAGGGGTCCGAAAGAGTGACGCGCAGTTCGTGCTCGGTGTGTTCCATCACGAGGGCGATCGAGTCGGCCGGGCCGGTGCCCGCGTGGCTGACCGCGTTCGCGAACAGTTCGTCCGTCGCGAGAACCGCGTCGTCGACCAGGTGGGACAGCTGCCAGCGGGTGAGGTGCCCGGCCACCGTGCGCCGTATCCGCGCCGCACCGGAAGGGTGGGCGGGCAGCGCGACCTGGAGCAGGCGGGGCCTGCTGGGGGAGATCACGGGAGCCTCACCAGGTGGTCCACGTCCGCGTCCACGTCATGGAACGCCGTGGGTGCCGTGCGTGCCGTCATCGGGCTTCCTTCCGGTGCACCGGTGCTGTTGTCGAAGACAACAGCACCGGTGGCCTGACATACCAGGGAGTGCGGGGGTTGTCCGGTTGCATATGCGTAGTGGCGCCGACATCGGCTATGCCACCGCTCCCAGCACCGGTCGCGACCTGCGTTCGAACTCCTGCACCATCGGCTCGTCGCGATGCGGGGTGAGCCGGCCGCGGAAGTCCCGCAGTGCCTGGATGGATCGTTCGCTGTGGACGCCGCTCAGCGCGTCGAGCGCCTCGGTCGCCGTGCCGAGCGCCTCGTCGAGACGGTGCTGCTGCAGATGGGCCGTCGCCAGCACGGACCGGCTGATGGCCTGGCGCCGACGGCGGTCGGCGTGGGCGCGCACGGACCGCGCCGCGGTGTCCTGCGCCTGCGCCGCCCAGCCCAGGTCACGGAAGCACACCGCGGACTCCGCCTCCAGGTAGTGGTGGTCCAGGAAGCGCACCCAGGGCGACTCCTGGGCACTGCCCCGGCTCGCGGCCAGCTGCCTCTCGGCCGCGCACAGGGCCTCGGAGGCCTCACGAGCGCGGCCCAGCGCGGCGTGCCCCCGGGCGGACATCGCGTACAGGCGCATCAGGCCGAGCGGGCTGCCCGAACCCTTCGCCGTGACGAGTCCGGCCCGGGCCAGACACACACCTTCGTCGGGACGGCCGAGGCTGGTCGCCAGATGGGACAGGCCGGCGAGGATCTGCCCGCCGAGCACCCGGTCGCGCCCCTCGGCGCAGAGCCGCAGGCCCTGGGTCATGTAGCGCTGCGCGAGCCCGTACTCCCCCGCGTCGTACGAGCTCCAGCCGGCCATCGCCGCCAGGCGGGCCGCGGCGGCGAACAGCTCGCGCAGCTGGGCCGGGGCGACGCCGCGCTGCTGGAGCATGGGGATGATCTCGGTGGACAGGTAGTGCACGATGCTGGTGCGGACCCCGCCGCCCCCGTAGTGGTTGTCCATCTCGTCGAACATGCCGATCATCGCGTGGACCTGCTCCACGGGACCGGCACAGTCCGGTGGCGGTACAGCGGCGGGTACGGGGCGGACGCGGCCCGAGTCACCGCCTCCGCCGACGCCTCCGTCGCCGGTCCCGCCGTTCTCGCCGTTCTCGCTGTTCTCGGCGTTCTCCGCGTTCTCCAACAGCCAGAGCAGCCACTCGCGCTGAGGGTTCGTCAGGGCGCCCGGGACGAAGGGGACCGTGCCGAGGAGCGTGCGCCGCGAGATGTCCGTGGAGCCCAGTTCCGCCAGGGAGTGCAGGGTCTCCGCGACGTCCTCGCCGTACACGAGTGCCCTGCCCACGACGGGGCGTTGCTGGTCGGGCACGAAGCCGAGGTCCGCCGGAGACAGTGCGCGGGCCAGGCGTTCACAGAGCACCGCGGCGATCAACTCGGGGGTGCCGCCCCGGGGCTGCTGACCCTGGAGCCAGCGGGTGACCGACGCCTTGTCGTAGTTGCTGTCCACGCCCTGTCTGCGGCCCAGTTCGTTGACGCGGTGCGCGAGTGACGCGTAGGAGCAGCCGGCGTCCTTGAGCGCGGTCGCCAGCGCCGTGTTGGCTCCGCCCGCGCCCCTGCCGGGGCTTCTCGGTTGTCCGTTCGTCACGGCGGCCATCCAGGTTTCGCATCACGTCGGCGTGGGGCTACGTACTCGTCCGGATCTGGCGGGACGTCAACTTCCCGGCGGACGGACGGGCTTCGGTGACGTCACCGCGCGATGTGCGGCAGGTCACTCGATCACTATGGTGACCGACAGGCACAGCTCGCAACCTTCGTTCTGATAATTTCAGAATGAACCGCAAAGGCCTGTCGGTGTCAACCGAAGACATGGCACACTGCCCGCTGTGACCGGTCCCCGGAGGTCCCACGTGAGCGACAACCGCTCAGGCGGAAGCGCCCCCACCGTCCTTCGGATGGTCCTCGGAAAGCGCCTGAGGCATCTGCGGGAGCGGGCAGGGGTGTCGTTCGAGGACGCCGCACGGGCGATCGAGGTCACGCCGTTGACGGTCCGCCGGATGGAGAAGGCCGAGGTCGGCCTCCGCATCCCCTACGTGAAGGAGCTGTTGCGCACCTACGGGGTCCTGGCCAAGGAGATCGACGACTTCCTCCGCCTCGCCAGGGAGGCCAACCAGCCGGGCTGGTGGTACACGTACCGCGATGTGCTGCCGGACTGGTTCAGCGCCTATGTGAGCCTGGAGAGCGAAGCCACCGTCATCCGGCTCTACGAACCCCACTACGTCCCCGGCCTGTTGCAGACCGAGGACTACGCCGTCGCGCTGCTGCGCATCGGCTTCCCCAACGAGAGTCCCGAGGACATCCGGCGCCGGGTCGCCCTGCGGCTGAAGCGCCAGGATCTGCTCGACAAGCCCGAGGCGCCCGCCGTCTGGGCCGTACTGGACGAGACCGTACTGCGCAGGCCCGTGGGCGGGGCCGAGGTGATGCGGGCTCAGATCGACCGTCTCAGTGAGGTGTTGGAGTATCCGAAGGTCCGGCTCCAGATCATGCGTTTCGCCGCGGGTCCGCACCCGGGAGCCTTCGGTCCCTTCCACTACTTCCGCTTCGGCTTCTCCGAACTGCCCGACGTCGTCTACACGGAGAGCCTCGCCGGCGCGCAGTACTTCGACCAGCCCGCCGACGTCGTGACGTACCTGGAGGTACTGGACCGGATGTCCGTTCAGGCGGAACCGGTCGCTCGGACCAGGGAGATCCTGGCAGCACTGCGTAAGGAGTTGTGAACCATGGCAACCGACAACCCCGTCCACAGCGGCATGCCCGCGACCGAACTCGGCTCCGAGGGCTGGCACAAGCCCTGGAGCGGCACCAACGGCGGAAGCTGCGTCGAGGCCAAGCGACTGCCCGACGGCAGTGTCGCCTTCCGGCAGTCCAAGGACCCCGACGGGCCCGCCCTGGTCTACTCCCGGGACGAGATCGTGTCGTTCCTGGAGGGCGCCAAGTCCGGCCAGGCCGACTTCCTGATCGCCTGACGCCCCGGCCCGCCGTACGCCTCCGGCGCGAGCGGTCCGGGTACGGCGCACCACCACATCCGCACAACCGGACAACCCGTTCGTGCACTCCCGACGCGCGGGATAGCCGTACACACTGGAGGAGTTGACGCGCCACCGCGCGCACCGTTGTGCGCGCATTCACTCCGAAGTCCGAAGGGAGCGGCATGCGTACGCCGTCTCACGCCCCGGGTCGAGTCACGTCGTCCGGCCGTGCCGGCACTCCCCTGCCGGGCCGCTCCCCAAGGACGGGGACGCCCACGCGATGAACCTTCCGCGGGCCGTCACGGAGACCGTCACCCCGTACCGGATCCTGGTCGTCGAGGGCCACGAGGGTCTTCGCCGCGCCTGTCTGTACTCCGAACTGGCCCTGCTCGGCTTCCCGTCACGGCAGCCGCCCGAGGGGCTGCATCATCTCGATCCCACCCGGCCCTACCGCGACCTGCTGGCCGCGCCGGGCCGGTTCGTCGTCGACGGCGGCATCATCGGGGAACTCGTGTACGGGCCGTTGCGTCGCGGGCGGTCCCGGGTGACCTGGATCCAGGCGCTCGACTTCGCCGAGGCGGTCGCGGAACGCGAGGGCGCCCTGCTCCACCTCACCGGAGGCGAACACGACGACGGGTCGGAGAGCGCTGCCGCCGCCCTTGCCTACGCAAGGGTGTTCCGGACGCTCGCACAGCATGTTCCCGTGGTACGCGTGGACGTCGCCCCCGCCCTGACCGACATGGTCGCCGAGCGGACTCGCCGCATCCGTGCCCCAGCGCCCCAACTGTCCCAACTCCGGCGATCTAGCTAGCAGTTGACGATAGGTTAGCGAAGTCCGCGCGAGGCAAGTCAGGAGAACTCCGATGACAGACGGCTCCCCCACCCCCGACCAGGAAGCACTGTCCAAGATCGACACCACGGTGCCCCACTCCGCCCGCATCTGGAACTACTGGATGGGCGGCAAGGACAACTACGAGGTCGACCGCGCGGCGGGCGACGAGTACCGCGAGATCGCCCCCGACATCGAGACGATGGCCCGCGCCTCGCGCACCTATCTCATCCGCGCGGTCACCTTCGTGGCCCGCGAGCGCGGGATCCGCCAGTTCCTCGACATCGGCACCGGCCTGCCGACGTACGACAACACGCACCAGGTCGCCCAGAAGGTGGCCCCCGAGTCGCGCATCGTCTACGTCGACAACGACCCGCTCGTCCTGCGGCACGCGCAGGCCCTGCTCACCAGCACCCCCGAGGGCACCACCGACTACATCGACGCGGATCTGCGCGAACCCGAGAAGATCATCGAAACGGCGCGCCAGTACCTGGACTTCGACAAGCCGGTGGCGCTGATGCTGATGGGCATCCTCGGCCACATCCAGGACTGGGAGGAGGCCAAGGCGATCACTCACCGCCTTCAGGCGGCCCTGCCGCCGGGCAGCTACTTCGTGCACTACGACAGCACGGACACCGACGAGGAGCTCAAGCGCGCCCAGCAGGGATACGACGACACGGGCGCGGTCCCGTACGTGCTGCGCAGCCCCGACAAGCTCTCCGCGCTCTACGCGGGTCTGGAGCTGGTGGAGCCGGGCATCGTCTCCTGCCCGCTCTGGCGCCCGGAGCCGGGCACCTCGCCGCAGCCGACAGACGTGTACGGAGGCATCGCGTACAAGGCGTAGCCGCTTCCGTTGTACCGGTCGGTCGTGTTTGATGTCATCCTGTCGATCGACAGGATTCCTGGCAATAGCCCGACCGAACGGAACCGTATGTCCCTCCTCGGCAGGCCTGCGGTGGCCTCCATCGTCGCCAAGGCGATGCAGCGGCTCGTCATGCTGGCGGACCGACGGTCCGGCGGGCGGGGCTCCGCCGCCGCGTCCCACGCCCGCCTTCCCGAATTCCCGCGTGCCACAGGCGAGTTGACGATTCCGACCTCGGTGGCCAAGGCCCGGGTCGTGGTCTACCGGCCCGCGGCCGAGGACCCGGCCCCGCCGGTCCACGTCAACTTCCACGGCGGCGGGTTCATCCTTCCGCTGACCGAGTCGGACGACGCCTTCTGCCGTGCCGTGGCCGCGCTCGCGGGCGTGGTGGTCGTCAACGTGGACTACGTCGTCGCCCCTCAGTATCCCTTCCCTGCCCCGCCCCGGCAGGCGTACGAGGTCGTCCGGTGGATCGCGGCGCACGGCGCCGAGCACGGCTGGGACGGTGCCCGGCTGACCGTGGGCGGGCAGAGCGCCGGCGGCGGTCTCGCCGCGGCCGTGGCCCGCCAGGCCCTGGAGGAGGGCGGCCCCGCGATCGCCCTCCAGGTCCTGCACTACGCGCCCCTCGACCTCGCGACCGCCGCGAAGGACAAGCGGGCGGCGATCGCCAAGCCGATGCTGCGCCCGTGGATGGGCGAGGTGTTCGACAGCGCGTACGTACCGGACGCGCGCGAGCGCACCGACCGGCTCGTCTCCCCCGCCCATCCGGAGGAGACCGCGGACCTCAAGGGCATCGCCCCGGCCCTGGTCGTCACGGCGGCGCACGACCGCCTCCGGGCGGAGGCCGTGCGCTACGCCGAGCGGCTGCGCCAGGTGGGATCGCTGGTCGAGCACCACGACATGGCCGGGGTCGACCACGGCTACGACCTCGACGACGAGGAGAAGGCAAGGGAGGTCTACCCCTTCGTCGCCCACCACGTACGGCAGGCCACGGCGGCCCTCTGACCCCCGCGCCGCCGGCCCCGGGGCGTTCAGCGCAGGGTGAGGGGGGTCTCCGTTCCGGCGCGGGTCAGTTTCTCGGGGTTGCGGACGTAGTAGAGACCGGTGACAAGGCCGTTCTCGACGCGCATCGCCATGATGCCGTCGAGCTCACCGCCCAGGTGTACGGCGAGTGCCAGGCCGCCGTTGACCATGGTGGGAGTGAAGGTGATCGGGCTGTCATTCTTGCCCGCGGCGCCGAACAGGAAGCGGACCACCTTGTCGGCGCCGTTGATCGGCCGCAGCGCCGCCTGCTTGATACCGCCGCCGTCGCTCACCAGGACGACATCCGGGGCGAGCACGTCGAGGAGGATCTGCGGGTCCCCGGTTTCCAGTACGCGCTGGAACGACTCCAGGACGGCCCGGCCCACGGCCGGGGAAACCGTCTGGCGGGGGCGCCGGGCGTCCACGTGCCGACGGGCGCGGCTGGCGATCTGACGGACGGCCGCGGGACTCTTGTCCACGGCGGCGGCGATCTCGTCGTAGCCCGTATCGAAGACCTCGCGGAGCACGAAGACGGCGCGTTCGGTCGGCGAGAGGGTCTCGAGGACGAGCATCAGAGCCATCGAGACGCTCTCGGCGAGTTCGACGTCCTCGGCCACGTCCGGCGCGGTGAGCAGCGGCTCGGGCAGCCACTGGCCGACGTAGGCCTCCTTGCGGCGGCTCATCGTGCGCAGCCGGTTGAGGGACTGCCGGGCCGTGATCCGGACCAGGTAGGCGCGCTGGTCGCGGACCTGCGCGAGGTCGACCGCGACCCAGCGCAGCCAGGTCTCCTGGAGGACGTCCTCGGCGTCGGCCGCCGACCCGAGCATCTCGTACGCGACGGTGAAGAGCAGGTTGCGGTGGGCGACGAACGTCTCGGTCGCCGGGTCGGTTCCGGGGCCGGTGCCGGGGTCGGGGGCCGTGGTGTGGTCGCTCATGTCCCGGCCCCTGTCCGGCGCGGGCGGCGGCGCCGGCCGCCGTCGGTGATCGGGCGTGCGTTCACAGCAGGGTCCTTTTCGTCGTCGTCGACAGCCGTTCGACCGCCAGGGGAGCACTGCCCGGCGTCCGGCGGTGACACGCCGGGCAGTGTCTCAGGCTGCCCGCTCGGCGGTGACCCGCTCCTGGTCGGCCTTGGCCCGGAGGAGCTGCCGGCGCTTGGCGTCCTTGCTCCACCAGGTGCGTGCGCCGGGCTTGCGTGCCTCGTACGAGAGCTGCCAGGGGATGCTCCTGCAGATGAGTTCCTTGACCTTCGCGCCGGTCCGGCCGCCGAGGTAGTACCTCTTGACGGTGTCGTCCTTGCCCATGAGCTGGAAGACGCCGGCGTGCCGCCCCAGGCTGATGCAGGTGGCGACGAACCCCACGTCGACCGGGGCGGGCCGCTCCCCCGCGATCCGGCTGAGCACCGTCTCGGCGGCCTGCGGGCCCAGCTGGACCGCCGCCTGGCAGCTCATCCGGAACGGCAGGTCCGACGGGGCCGCCGAGTCCCCGGCCGCGACGATGCGCTCGTCGTCCACGCTCGTCAGTGTCTCGTCGGTGAGCAGGCGGCCCAGGGCATCGGTGCGCAGTCCGCTGCGGGCGGCCAGGTCGGGGACCCCGAAGCCGGCGGTCCAGATGGTCACCGCGCTCGGCAGTTCGCGGCCATCGGCGAGGCGTACGGCAGCACGGGTCACCTCGGTCACCTTCGTGTCGGGGCCGTCGAGCACGCTCACCCCGAGTGCGGCGAGCCGCTTGGCCACCGCACGCCGGCCCCGCGGATGGAGGGACGGGCCGAGCAGTCCGCCGCACACCAGGGTCACGGTGCGGCCCTGTTCCGCCAGCTCGGCGGCGGTCTCGATGCCGGTCGGACCGGCGCCGACCACGGTCACCGGGGCCGAGGCGGGCGCGGCGTCGAGGGCCGGCCGGAGCCGCTGTGCCTCCTCCAGGCCGGCGATCGGGTACGCGAACCCGGCGGCGCCGGGGACGCGGGGGTCGGCGCTGCCGCTGCCCACGGCGTAGACCAGGTGGTCGTAGCCGACGGTGTCGCCGCTCGCGAGTGTGACGCCGCGCCCGGCCGTGTCGATCCGGGTCACGCTGTCCACCACCAGGCGGACGTCCTCGGCCAGGATCTTCCGGTAGTCGGTGACCGCGTCGTGGGTGCCGCTGACGAGTTGGTGGAGGCGGATTCGGTCGACGAAGGTCGGGCGCGGGTTGATCAGGGTGACGGTCACGTCGGTGCGCTGTGTGAGGCGGTTTGCCGCCATGACGCCGGCGTAGCCGCCGCCGATCACGACCACTTCGGTGTTCCCGCTCATGGTGTCTCCTCCGCTTCGACGGTCGCCCCTTGAATGGGGTTCGGCCTCAAGACACCGGCTGAGCGAGGGTTGTGACAGGGGCGGTGATTATTTTTTCGCCCCCGCCGCCCCTACCCGTCCCATCCCGTACCTGGGGGCTGCGCCCCCAGACCCCCTGCCGGCCCTGAACGGGCCTTGTCCTCAAACGCCGGACGGGCTGGAAATGCGGGCCTGTACTGGAGGGGGACGGACTCAGTTGTCGGGAAGCGGTCGGGCTGGGGGTGCGGGCCCGCGCTGGAGGAGGGCCGAGCCCAGTTGCAGGGGAATGTCCGGGCTTGGGGTACGGGCCTGCACTGAAATCCGTCCACTACGGCCACTCCGGCTATCAGGTCAAGCGTCCCGGACTATTGACTCCGTCACCCTGCTGTAGCGATCCTCATCACAGATTTGCGCGAGCCATGACAACCTTTGTGCGAGGACGTGAGTGATGACCGAGCCTGCTTTCCCCCCTCGCCCGCGTCGCGGTCGCAGACCCCTGACCGTGCTGCCCCTGCTGCTGGCCGTACTGGCGCTGATGCTCGGCACCGGGCCCAGCTCGGCGGCCGGCGCGGAGTGGTGGACGCCGACCGCGCGCCCGACGCCCGACTCCCAGATCAACGTCACGGGTGAGCCCTTCAAAGGCACCAACTCCCAGGGCGAGGTACAGGGGTTCGTCGACGCGCACAACCACCTGTTCTCCAACGAGGCCTTCGGCGGCCGGCTCATCTGCGGGAAGGTCTTCTCCACCAGCGGGATCGCCGACGCGCTCAAGGACTGTCCCGAGCACTACCCGGACGGCACCCTCGCGATCTTCGACTACATCACCCACGGCGGCGACGGCAAGCACGACCCGGTCGGCTATCCGACGTTCAAGGACTGGCCCGCGTACGACTCGATGACCCATCAGGCGAACTACTACGCCTGGATCGAGCGCGCCTGGCGCGGCGGCCAGCGCGTGCTGGTCAACGACCTGGTCACCAACGGCATGATCTGCTCGATCTACCCGTTCAAGGACCGCAGCTGCGACGAGATGACGTCCATCCGCCTCCAGGCGAAACTGACCTACCAGCTCCAGGACTTCATCGACGCCCAGTACGGCGGCACCGGCAAGGGCTGGTTCCGGATCGTCACCGACAGCGCACAGGCGCGTGAGGTGATCAAGCAGGGCAAGCTGGCCGTCGTCCTCGGTGTCGAGACGTCCGAGCCCTTCGGCTGCAAGCAGATCCTGGACATCGCGCAGTGCAGCAAGGCCGACATCGACAAGGGTCTCGACGAGCTGTACGGCCTCGGTGTGCGCAGCATGTTCCTGTGCCACAAGTTCGACAACGCGCTGTGCGGGGTGCGGTTCGACGAGGGCGGTCTCGGTACGGCGATCAACGTCGGCCAGTTCCTGTCGACGGGCACCTTCTGGCAGACGGAGAAGTGCACGACCGCGATGCACGACAACCCCATCGGCGGCGCCACGGCGACCAGCGCGACGGAGGAACTCCCCGCGGGCACCGAGTTGCCGACGTACTCCTCGGACGCGCAGTGCAACAAGCGGGGGCTCACCTCGCTCGGCGAGTACGCGGTGCGCGGCATGATGAAGCGCAAGATGATGCTGGAGATCGACCACATGGGGGTCAAGGCGGCCGGTCAGGCGATGGACATCATGGAGTCGGAGTCCTACCCGGGCGTGCTCTCCTCGCACAGCTGGATGGACCTCAACTGGACCGACCGGGTCTACGCTCTCGGCGGCTTCATCGCCCAGTACATGCACTCCTCCAAGGAGTTCGTCGCGGAGGCCGCGCGCACCGACGCCCTGCGCACCAAGTACGACAAGGGCTACGGCTACGGCACCGACTTCAACGGCATCGGCGACCACCCCGCCCCGCGCGGCACGGACACGGGTACGACGGTCAAGTACCCCTTCACCAGTGTCGACGGCGGCTCGGTGATCGACCGGCAGACCACCGGGTCCCGCACCTGGGACATCAACACGGACGGTGCCGCGCACGTCGGCCTGATCCCGGACTGGATCCAGGACATCAAGCAGGTCGGCGGCGCCGACGCGGTGAGCGACCTGTTCCGGGGCGCCGAGTCCTACCTCGACACCTGGGACGCCACGGAGACCCACAAGGCCGGGGTGAACCTCGCCAAGGGCGTGACGGCGACGGCCAGTTCGTCGGAGTCCAACCCGGTCACCAGCTACCAGCCCGGCCGGGCCGTGGACGGCGACTCGGGCAGCCGCTGGGCGAGCGACTGGAGCGACGACCAGTGGCTCCAGCTCGACCTCGGGACGACGAGCCTGGTCAAGCGGGTCACCCTCGACTGGGAGAAGGCGTTCGGGAAGTCGTACCGCATCGAACTCTCCACCGACGGCACGACCTGGCAGACCGTCTGGTCCACGACCGTCGGCGACGGCGGCCTGGACACCGCGCAGTTCTCGGGGATCCCGGCCCGTTATGTGCGCGTCCACGGACTGGATCGGGGCACGGACTGGGGATACTCACTCTACGAAGTAGGTGTCTACAGCAGCTGAGTTCCATATCTAGGGGGAGTCCATGGCACGCAAGCCGTCGGCCGAGCGGCGCCGGCAGCTGACCGAGGCGGCCATCCGCGCGATGACCCGGGACGGCGTCCCCAGGACGACGACCCGGTCCATCGCGGCCGAGGCCGGCGTGTCACTGAGCGTCTTCCACTACTGCTTCGACTCCAAGCAGGCCCTGATCGAGTCGGTCATCACGACGATCATGGACCACTACGTCGATGTGGTGCGCGAGGCGATCCAGCCCCAGTCCACCCTGCGGGAGACCGTCAGGGCGGGCTTCAGGGCGTACTGGGACCATGTGGCGGCCCACCCGGGCGAGCACATGCTGACGTACGAACTCACCCAGTACGCCCTGCGCGAGCCGGGGTTCGCGCATCTGGCACGCCGGCAGTACGAGCTGTACGCCGAGACGTACGCCGAACTGCTGGAGCAGCTGCGCGAGACGATGGAGTTCGAACTGAGCGTGCCCGTCCCGGTGTTGGCCCGTTATCTGGCCGCGATGACGGACGGGCTGACGCTCAACTTCCTGGCCCTCGGCGACGAGAAGGCCTGCACGGAGATCCTCGACACGGTCACCGACCATGTGGCCGCCCTCGTACGGGAGTAGCCCGTACGGGACTCCCGCCCCCGCTACGGGGCTATCGCCAGCAGCCGTTCGGCGTACTCCGTGAGGTACTCCTCCCGCTGCTTCACCGACGCCTCCCCCGGGGAGCGGGCGACGAACGGGGGCAGCACGTCGAAGCCGAGGCAGCCGAGGATGCCGTGGTGGATGGGCCAGAGGGCGCGGTCCAGGTCCTCGTCGGTGCCGCCCGGGCCGTACAGGCCGGAGGGGGTGCCGGTGGTCGTGCAGACCAGGGCACGTCTGCCTCCTAGCGGTCCGGTGTCGTAGGCGCGTCCCTCTCCGTAGGCGAAACCGCGGGCCATCGTGCGGTCGATCCAGCCCTTGAGGATGGCCGGCATTCCGGACCACCACAGCGGGAACTGGAGGATCATCAGATCGCACCGGGCGACCTTCTCCTGCTCCGCGAGGACGTCGGGCGGGGTCTCGTGCGCCGCCGACACGCGTTCCTGCTCGGCGACGACATCCAGGAAGTCCGGGTCGGTCCAGACTCCGGGGAAGTCCTCGGCGTCGACCGCCGCCTTCCAGCCGAGCCGGTACAGGTCGCTGACCACGACCTCGTGCCCGGCCCGCTTCAGGACGTCCACGGCTCTGACCTTCAACGCGCCGTTGAAGGAGCAGAGTTCGGGGTGAGCGAAAACGATCAGTACGTTCACAGTGGGGGGTCTCCTCAGATCGTCCGTGCTGAGCCGTTCGGACTGAGTCGTTGTGTTCGGTCAAGTCGTCGTGTTCAGTTGAATCGTTGCGTTCGGTTGAGTGGTTCTTTCTGTTCGCCCCGCTGTCCGGTTCGATCAGCTGTTCAGTGGCCCGTCCGCGCTGTCCGACCTGTCCGTCCTGTCGAGGGGGATGCGCAGGGTGAAGGCGGTCTCGCCGGGGCGGCTGGTCACGTCGAGGGTGCCGTCGTGCGCCCGGACCAGGGACAGGGCGACCGCGAGGCCGAGACCGCTGCCGCCCCGGTCGCGGCTGCGGGCCTTGTCGACGCGGTAGAAGCGGTCGAAGACCCGGTCCCGGTCGGCGGCCGGGATGCCGGGGCCCGCGTCGACGACCCGGACCACCGCGTGACCGTCGTCGACTCCCACCTCCAGGGACACCGCTGTGCCGGCTGGTGTGTGCACGGCCGCGTTGGTCAGCAGGTTGTCCAGGACCTGCCGGATACGCAGCGGGTCAAGACGCAGCCGCAGTTGCTTCGGGGGCGCCGTCACCGTCAGGGGACGCTCCGGGTGGCCCGCGCGGAAGGCGTCCGCCGCCTGGCCGGCCAGTTCGACCAGGTCGGCGCGCTCCGGGCGCAGCGGGGTCTCGACCTGGGCCGCGTCCAGCCGGGCCAGCAGCAGCAGGTCGTCGAGCAGGACGCCCATCCTGGCCGCCTCGGCGCGCAGCCGGGCCAGATGCCTGTCCCGTTCGCCGGGCTCGTTGGCGGCGGCGTACTGGAAGAGGTCCGCGTAGCCCCGTACCGACATCAGGGGTGTACGCAGTTCGTGCGAGGCGTCGGCGACGAAGCGGCGCAGGCGCTGTTCGGCCTCGGTGCGCACGGCGAGCGAGTCGTCGATGTGTTCGAGCATGGTGTTGAACGCGGTGCGCAGTTCCTCGACCTCGGGTCCGCCGTCGCCCCGGTCGGCGCGTACGGGCAGCCGGGCGGAGTCGGTGAAGTCGTGGGAGGTGATGCCGCGGGCGGTGTGGGCCATGTCGCTGAGGGGCCGGAGGCCGCGCCGCAGCACCGCGCGGCCGAGGACCACGAGGCCGAGGAGGGCGACCGCGAAGGCGACGACCTGGACCGTGACCAGCCGGTCCATGGTGTTCTCCATGTCCTCCAGGGGCGCCGCGGTGACCAGCACGACCCCGTCCTCGACCTCGCAGGCACGCAGGCGGTAGGACTCCCCGCCGATCCGCGCGGTGCGCAGCACGTCGGCGCCGGAGGTCCGCACGGCCTCGGCGGTGGCGAGGAGTTCGCTGGCGTCCGACGGCACGTCGGCGGGCTTACGGATGACAGGTTCGGGGCCCGAGATCTTGTACGAGGCGCTGTACCAGCCCCAGTAGGGCTTGTCCTGGACGCCGCCGTACGCCACCACGTCCTTGGCCTGGCTGGTCTGGACGTGCGTCATCTGGTCGCTGAGCTGGCGTACCAGGTACTCCCGCATGTACATCGAGAGCGACGCGCCGACGACGGCGAACACGACCAGCGAGAGCACGCCGATGCCCAGCGCCAACCGCGTGCCCAGCCGCAGCCTGCGGTAGTTCTCCCGGCAGCGGCGGATCACTCGCCGACCTGCCGGACCACGTAGCCGACGCCCCGGACGGTGTGGATGAGCGGTTCGTCGTGTTGGTCGGGGTCGTCGAGCTTGCGGCGCAGCCGGCTGACGACCAGTTCCACGACGTTGGACCGGCCGCCGAAGCCGTACTCCCAGACATGGTCGAGGATCTGGGCCTTCGTCAGGACGGTCGGTGACTTGCGCATCAGGTAGCGCAGCACCTCGTACTCGGTCGGGGTGAGCGTGAGCCGTTTGTCGCCGCGTCTCACCTCGCGGGTGTCCTCGTCCATCGTCAGGTCGGCCACCCGGAGCACGGACCGCTGGAAACCGGGGCCCGCGCTGCGGCGCAGCACGGTCCGCAGCCTGGCCATGAGTTCCTCGACGGCGAAGGGTTTGACCAGGTAGTCGTCGCCGCCCCGAGTGAGGCCGGCGACCCGGTCGGCGACTCCGTCCCGGGCGGTGAGGAAGACCACGGGAACCATCGTGCCCGACAGCCGCAGCCGGTCGAGCACGGCGAAGCCGTCGAGGCCCGGGAGCATCAGGTCGAGCACCACGATGTCGGGACGGAACTCGGCGGCCCTGGTCAGCGCCTCCTCACCGGAGTACGCGGTGACCGCCTCCCAGCCCTCGTAGCGGGCGACCGTCGCGACCAGGTCGGCGATGGGCGGATCGTCGTCCACGACGAGAAGTCGTACTTTTTCCACGTGCTCATACTGCTGCACGCTGCTCGCAGCGCCATACCCTCCTCCGTCCGTACGCGTGATCGATAACAAGTTGAAAGTCCAACGACAGCTGAATGACAGCTACCGCCGGTCAGACTCGGGGTCCCTGGACCCGATCAAGGAGCACCGTCAGTGACGACCGTCCAATCGCCTCCCGCGCCCCCCACGGCGATACGGCCCAAAGTGGTGGCCCGCACGGGCCTGTACGCCGTGCTGGCCGCCAATGTCGCTGCCGTGACCGTCTTCTTCGCACAGGCCGGGTTCGCGTCGAACGCGCTGATCGTGCTGGGCCGGCTGGCCGGGCTGTACGGCGCCCTCTTCATGGCCTTCCAGCTGGTGCTGGTGGCCCGGCTGCCGTGGCTGGACCACCGCATCGGCATGGACCGGCTGACCACCTGGCACCGCTGGGTCGGCTTCGGGCTGCTGTGGACACTGATGTCCCACGCGGTGTTCATCACCTTCGGCTACGCCGAGGGTGCCTCCGTGGGCCCGGTCGACGAGCTGGTGGAGCTGGCCGAGACCACCGAGGGCGTGCTCCGCGCGATCGTCGCCCTCGTCCTGATCATGGTCATCGGTGCGGTCTCAGCGCGCTACGCCCGCCGCCGGCTCTCCTACGAGACCTGGCACTTCATCCACCTGTACACCTACGTGGCGGTGGTCCTGGCGTTCACCCACCAGGTCGGTGTCGGTACGACGTTCACCTCGTCGTCCGCCGCCACCACGTACTGGTGGGCCCTGTGGAGCGTGGCGCTCGGTTCGGTGTTCCTGGGCCGGGTGGTACTGCCGCTGCGTAAGAACCTCCGGCACCAGCTGCGTGTCTCGGCCGTCGTCCCCGAGGCCGACAACGTCGTCTCGATCTACATGACGGGCCGCGACCTCGACAAGCTGCCCGCCCGCGCCGGCCAGTTCTTCCTGTGGCGGTTCCTCACCAAGGACCGCTGGTGGCAGGCGAACCCGTTCTCGCTGTCGGCGGCGCCCGACGGCACATCGCTGCGGCTCACCGCGAAGGTGGCCGGTGACGGCACCGCCGCCCTGCGGCACATCCCGGTCGGCACCCGGGTCTTCGCCGAGGGCCCGTACGGCGCGTTCACCGCGATGCACCGCACCCGGCCGGAGGCCGTCCTCATCGCCGGCGGCGTGGGCGTCACGCCGATCCGCGCGCTGCTGGAGGAGATCCAGGGCCACGCCGTGGTCATCTACCGGGTCGCCAGGGACCAGGACGCCGTCCTCTACGAGGAGCTGCGGGACATCGCCCACGCCAAGGGTGCCGAGCTGCACCTGGTGAGCGGGCCCGCCGTCCCCGACCGGCTGGCCCCGGCCGCGCTGGCCGAGCTGGTGCCGGACATCACGGACCGCGACGTCTTCCTGTGCGGCCCGCCGCCCATGATGAACGCGGTGCTGCGCAGCCTGCGGGAGCTGGGCGTGCCCCGGTCGCAGACCCACTTCGAGCGCTTCAGCCTGGCCGGATAAGAGGAACATCGTGAAACGAGCACTCCCTGTACTGGTCCTGAGCGTCGCGGGCCTGGTCCCCGTCTGGCTCTACGAGCCGTCGCCCGCCGTCACGTCCTCGGCCTCGACCCCGCCAGCGTCGACCTCGACCTCGTCGTCCGGCTCCTCCGGTTCCACGGTCGTCGCCGGTCCCACCGTTCCCACGGAGAAGGGTGACGTCCAGGTCGAGGTGACGTTCGCGGGCTCGAAGATCTCCTCGGTGCGGATGCTGAAGCAGCCGAACCACCCGCAGACCACCGCCGCCGTACCGGTCCTGATCAAGGAGACGCTGGCCGCGCAGAGCGCCGAGGTCGACACCGTCTCCGGCGCCACCATCACCAGCGGCGGCTACAAGAAGTCCCTCCAGGCAGCGATCGACGCGAAGGGCTGAGGGGATGCGGCGCGTCGAGCACATCATGGGGTTCCCGATCTCGCTGCGGATCGACGACGGACACGCTCCGGCTGAGGCGGCGGACGCCGTGTTCGCCTGGCTCCACGAGGTCGACGCGCGGTTCAGCCCGTTCAAGCCGGACAGCGAGGTGTCCCGCCTCGGCCGGGGCGAGCTGGATTCCGGCGCGCTGAGCGCGGACCTCACCGAGGTGCTCGACCTGTGCGAGGAGTACCGGGTCGCGACCGGCGGCGCGTTCGACGTACGGCTGCCCGGCCGTGGCCTCGATCCGTGCGCGATGGTGAAGGGCTGGGCGGTACAGCGGGCGGCGGAGCTGCTGGAGACAGCGGGCGTACGGACGTACTGCCTGAACGCCGGCGGTGACGTGGTCGCCGCCGGGCGCCCCTGGCGGGTCGGTGTACGGCATCCCGAGCACGCCGACCAGCTGTGCACGGTGCTGGAGATCACCGAGGGGGGTGTGGCGACCTCCGCCCGCTACGAGCGGGGCGATCACATCCTCGACGGTCGCACCGGCCGCCCGGCGACCGGACTGCTGAGCCTGACCGTCGTCGCCCCCACGCTCACCGAGGCGGACGCCACGGCGACGGCCGCGTTCGCGATGGGCGCGGAGGGCATCGACTGGGCCGCCGCGCGAAAGGGCTGCGAGGTGTTCGCGGTGGACGCCGACCGGCACGTGTTCCGGACCCCGGGACTGCCGGTCGCCGCCTGAACCGCACCTACCCGGTGTGTACGTCCGTGTGGGCGCCCTCCGTCGTGGCGGTGGGCGCCCACAGGCGCGCGGTGTCCGGGTCCGTGGCCGTCAGTGCCCCCGGGCGATCCATTCCTCCAGGTGCGGCGCCTCGGCCCCGATGGTGGTGGGGTCGCCGTGCCCGGTGAGGACCTTCGTCTCGGGCGGCAGGGCGAGCAGCCGGTCCCGGATCGAGTCGATGATCGTCGGGAAGTGGGAGTAGGAGCGGCCGGTGGCACCGGGGCCGCCGTTGAAGAGGGTGTCGCCGGTGAAGACCGTGCCGAGCCCCGGGTCGTACAGGCAGACCGCGCCCGGTGCGTGTCCGGGCGTGTGCAGGACCGTCAGATCGGCGCCGGCGGCCTCGATCACCTGGCCGTCGGTGAGCCAGGCGTCGGGTTCGCGGTCGGGGTGGGTCTGCTTCCACAGGGGCAGGTCGTCGCGGTGCAGCCAGATGGTGGCGCCGGTGCGCTCGGCGAGCGCGGGGGCCGCGTCGATGTGGTCGTTGTGGGCGTGGGTGCACACGATGGCGGTCAGCCGCCGGTCACCGACAGCCGCCACGATGGCGTCGGCGTCATGAGCGGCGTCGATGACGATCGCCTCGTGGTCGTCGCCGATGATCCACACGTTGTTGTCGACGTCCCAGGTGCCGCCGTCGAGGTTGAACTGCCCTGAGGTGACGAGGCGTTCGATGCGCGCGGCCATCACAGCACCACCACGGAACGCAGTACGTCGCCGCCGTGCATCCGCTCGAACGCCTTCTCGACCTCGTCGAGTTGGATGGTCTCCGTCACGAACTTCGCCAGATCCAGGCGGCCTTGCAGGTGCAGGTCGATGAGCATCGGGAAGTCGCGGGAGGGCAGGCAGTCGCCGTACCAGGACGACTTCAGCGAGCCGCCCCGCCCGAAGACGTCGATCAGCGGAAGCTCCAGCTTCATCTCCGGCGTCGGCACCCCGACCAGCACCACGGTCCCGGCGAGGTCACGGGCGTAGAAGGCCTGCTTGTACGTCTCCGGACGGCCTACCGCCTCGATGACCACGTCGGCGCCGTTGCCGCCGGTCAGCTCACGGATCGCCTCGACCGGGTCGGTCTCCCTGGAGTTGACGGTGTGCGTGGCGCCCATTGTGCGGGCGGTGGCCAGCTTCCGGTCGTCGATGTCGACGGCGATGATCTTCGCGGCGCCCGCGAGGTTGGCCCCGGCGATCGCGGCGTCGCCCACGCCTCCGCAGCCGATGACGGCGACCGTGTCACCGCGACCGACGTTCCCGGTGTTGATGGCGGCGCCGATACCGGCCATCACGCCACACCCCAGCAGCCCGGCGACAGCGGCCGAGACGGACGGGTCGACCTTGGTGCACTGACCGGCCGCGACCAGCGTCTTCTCGGCGAAGGCGCCGATACCGAGGGCCGGCGACAGCTCGGTGCCGTCGAGCAGGGTCATCTTCTGCTTGGCGTTGTGCGTGTTGAAGCAGTACCACGGGCGCCCACGCTGACACGCCCGACAACTCCCGCACACAGCACGCCAGTTGAGGATCACGAAGTCACCGGCGGTCACGTCCGTGACCCCCTCCCCCACCGACTCCACGACTCCGGCGGCCTCATGGCCGAGCAGGAAGGGGAAGTCGTCGTTGATCCCGCCCTGCTTGTAGTGCAGGTCGGTGTGGCACACCCCGCAGGCCTGGATCCGGACCACGGCCTCGCCCGGACCGGGGTCCGGCACGACGATCGTCTCGACCCGTACCGGTTCGCCTTTACCCGGTGCGATCACGCCGCGTACTTCCTGCGCCATGGTGCTGAACCCTTCCATCGGCCAATGTTCGGTTCTTCGCTCCGACCCTACGTGCGACCGATCGGTAACGGCACGTCCATCGTGGAGCTCGACGCCAGAATACCCCCGGGGGTACCTCTGCTACGGTGAAACACATACCCCCGGGGGTAATTTTCCAGGGGCCCCTGACGGTTCACGAGGGAGAGGAGTGGCGCCATGTATTTCGTCGACCGCATCGAGGTGCCGGGGCTGGGCAACCGCGGCTATCTGGCGGGCGGGCCGCACCGGGCCGTGGTGGTCGATCCGCCGCGGGACATCGACCGGGTGATCGAGGCCGCCGCCCGACGGGGTGTGCGGGTCACGCATGTCGTCGAGACCCACGTCCACAACGACTACGTCACCGGTGGCCTGGAACTGGCCCGGATCACCGGCGCCGCCTACCTCGTCCCGGCCGGCGCGCGAGTCGCCTACGACCGGGTGCCTGTCATGGACGGGGACAGCGTCGAGGTCGAGGAGGGACTGGCGCTGCGCGCGCTGGCCACGCCCGGCCACACCCCGCACCACACCGCGTACGTCCTGGAGGAGGACGGCCGGTCGGTGGCCGTGTTCACCGGCGGTTCGCTGCTGATCGGCACGGTCGGGCGGCCGGACCTCGTCGAGCCGAGGCTCACCGGGGAACTGGCCCGCGCACAGTACGACTCGGCGCACCGGCTGGCCGCCGAACTCCCGGACGAGGCCGCCGTGTTGCCCACACACGGGTTCGGCAGCTTCTGTTCCGCCGGGACGGCCACGGGCGACGCCACCACCGTCGGACGGGAACGCGTCACGAACGAGGCGCTGATCAAGGACGTCGACACGTTCGTCGCCGACCTGCTGGCCGGGCTGGACGACGTCCCGGCGTACTACGCGCACATGGGCCCGGTGAACTCCGAGGGCCCCGCGCCCGTGGACCTGACGCCGCCGGCCCCCGCGGACGCCGTGGAGATCGCGGCGCGGCTCGCCGCCGGGGAGTGGGTGGTCGATCTGCGCAGCCGGGTCGCATTCGCCGAGGGACATGTCGCCGGGTCGGTCAACTTCGAGGCGGCGGGGCAGCTCGCCACCTATCTGGCGTGGCTGCTGCCGTGGGGCAGGCCGGTCACCCTGCTCGCCGAGTCGACGTCCCAACTCGCCGCCGCCCAGCGAGAACTGGTGCGGGTCGGCATCGACCGCCCGGCCGCTTCCGCGACCGGCTCCCCCGCGACATGGCTACGACCGGGCGAACACCCCCGCACCTTCCCACGCGCCACGTTCACCGACCTGGCACGCCAACTAGCGGACGTGGATGTCGAGTTGCCGGAGGCCGACAGTAACCGTCCCGGCATCGCCGGCACGGGCTCCGCCGGCGTTCCACCCCGACCGAACGAACAGCAACACTCCCACTCCCTTCCGGACGCCACCGCGTTCGCCGACCCCGCAGACCATCTCGCTGACACACAGGGCGAGTTGCCGCAGGCCGACAGCAACCACCCTGACACCGCCACCACGGACTCCGTCCCCGCTCAGCCAGGAGCTGGCGAACAGGCACGCTCCCTTCCCTACGCCGACCTCGCGGGTCGGCGGCGTGAGGGGATCGTGATCCTTGATGTGCGGCGCGATTCCGAGCGTCTGGGCGGCCAGGTCGCGGGTTCTCTGCACATCCCGCTCCATCAGGTGCGTGACCGGCTCACGGAGATACCCGACGGGACGGTGTGGGTGCACTGTGCGGGCGGGATGCGGGCCGCGATCGCCGCCTCGCTGCTGGCTGCGGCGGGCCGCGACGTGGTCGCCGTCGACGACGGCTTCGCCGCCGCACGCGAGGCCGGGCTCCCCATGGCGCGGATCACCCCGGCCGAGGCTCACAAGCTCACCGGCGCGGACGGGGCGGCCGTACTCCTGGACGTACGGGAGCCGTCGGCCGACGGCAGCAGGCCGCCTGCAGAGGCGCGTCCGCCGCTGGTGGCCGAGGCCGGGGGCGGGTCGGCGGCGGATTCCGGCGGTGAGGGTGGACCGGTCACGTGAGTGCGTACGTTCTCGCTCTGGTCGCCGGGGCCGTCACCGGTCTCGCGCTGGGGGCGCTCGGGGGCGGCGGCAGTGTGCTGGCCGTGCCGGCGCTGATCTATCTGCTCGGTTTCTCCCCGGCGGCGGCCACCACCGCGAGCCTGGCCGTGGTCACCGTCACCTCCGCCACCGCACTGGCCGCGCACGCCCGTGCGAGCGCCGTCGAGTGGCGGGCCGGAGCCGTGTTCGCGGCGGCGGGACTGGTGCCCGCGACGCTCGGCGGGGCGATCAGCGGGTATGTTCCGCCCGCCCTGCTGACCGGCGCGTTCGCGGTGATCGCCGGGCTCGCCGCGTACCGCATGCTGCGCCCGTCGGCGTCCGTACGGGAGGGGGTGCCGGTGCGGCCCGTTCAGGTCGCTCAGGCGGGCGCGGGGCTGGGTGCGGTGACCGGGGTGCTGGGCGTGGGCGGCGGCTTTCTCGCCGTACCGGCGCTGGTGAACGTCGTCGGACTGCGGATGCGGGCCGCCGTCGGGACGAGCCTGCTGGTCATCACCGTCAACTCGCTGGCCGCGTTGCTGGCCCGCTCAGGCACGGCGACCCGCGTCGACTGGACGCTGGTCGCGCCCTTCGCGGGGGCCGCGATCCTCGGCGCGTGGGACGGCAAGCGGCTCGCGGGCCGGGTCTCCGGCGGTCGGCTCCAGCGCATCTTCGCCTGGGTGCTGCTGGCGGTGGCCTTGTTCATGCTGGCCGACGCGCTGGTGTGATCGCCGACCGACCACCGCTCATCGCCCTGCCCACCACTCGCCACTGGCTACACCACTCGCGCGCGCCGCCCAACCGCCCCTCACCCCTCGAACACACTCACGCCAACGACAGGAACAACTTCTCCAGCCGGGCCCGCATCTGCTCCTTCGTCTCGCCGTTCCGCCCGGCCGCCTCCACGTCGGTCAGGCACTGCTGGAGTCCGGTCGCGATGATGGCGAAACCCGCCCGGTCCAGGGCACGTGAGGCGGCGGCCAGCTGCGTGACCACCTCCTCGCAGTCGCGACCTTCCTCGATCATCCGGATCACCCCGGAGATCTGCCCCTGCGCCCGGCGCAACCGGTTCAGCACCGACTTGAGCTCATCGCCCTCGAACTGCAGTTCCACGATCACTCCTCTACATACCCTTGGGGGTATTTTACTCCCACCCCACGAAAGGATCACAGCCCCTCATGACCGCTCCCGTCGCCCTCGACACCGACCAGGCCCGTACCCGCCTCCCCCACCTGACCGTCGTCGATGTCCGCACCCCGGGCGAGTACACCTCCGGCCATCTCCCCGGCGCCCTCAACATCCCCCTGGACCACCTCCGCCGCGCCCTGCCCGTCCTGAGGGAGGCGGCGGCCCACGGCGAACTCCTCGTCGTCTGCGCCTCCGGCGCCCGCTCCGAGTCTGCCTGCTCCGTCCTCGCCGACAACGGCGTGCCGGCCATGACCCTGTCCGGCGGCACCCAGGGCTGGCGGGATCAGGGGCACGCGCTGCAACACCCCGCGACCGAGGCCCGCGCCACCTGGTCCATGGAACGCCAGGTCCGCTTCACCGCGGGCGGCCTCGTCCTCGCGGGTCTCGGGCTGAGCCGCCTGCACCCCGCCTGGCGGCTGCTGGCCGCCGGGGTCGCGGGCGGCCTCGTGTTCTCGGCCGTCAGCAACACCTGCGGCATGGCACACCTGTTGTCCAGGCTGCCGCACAACCAGCCGCGGCCCGCGGACCTCGACGCCACCCTCACCGCACTCGCCCGGCGGACCCGGGATCGCGCCGGGGCCACCGGGTCGGCCGAGCAGGCGGAGCAGTCCGTGGACGTCGGCGCATGAAGTCCCGGCCGGTCCGGCCGAGTTCGAACTCGGCCGGGCCGGCCGGCCCACGTACCGCGTGACCACATATCGCGAACTCGGCCCGGGCGAGGTGCCGCCCGGTCCGCTGGACTGCTGTCTGCCGTGCGGGGACACGCACCCCTCGTCCTCGCGGCGGCCCGGGACCGGCGGGCGCCGCGCGAAGAACACACGGCAGGAAGCCCACGACAGACGGGAGATGACGGCCTCTCCGCTTCCCCGGCCGCCGACGTAGGGTGAATGTCCGCCCGACCGCCGAGGAGCGCCGTGAGCATCGCAGAACCGAACGCCGGTCCGCCCGCCTGGCGACTGCTCCTCGCATACGTACGGCCGCACCGGTGGACCCTGTTCGCGGGCGCCCTGCTGTCGCTGGCCACCGGTGCCGCCGGGCTGGCGCTGCCGCTGGTGGCGCGGGGGCTCATCGACGACCTGTCCCACGACCGGACGATCACCGGGGCGCTGGTGCTGATGTCGGCGCTGGTCGTCGCCAACGCGGCGCTGGGCGCGCTGGGTTCGTACGTTCTGCGGCGTACCGCCGAGTCGGTGGTGCTGGGGGCCCGGCGGGCGCTGTCCTCCTATCTGCTGCGGCTGCGGATACCGGCCGTGGACCGGACCGAGCCCGGCGATCTGATGGCCCGGGTCACCTCGGACACGACCCTGCTGCGCGAGGTCACCACCGACTCGCTCGTCGGCCTCGGCACCGGCGGTCTCACCCTGGTGGCGACGGTCGTGATGATGGGCCTGGTCGATCCGGTGCTGCTGGGCGTCACCCTCGCCGTGATCGTGGGGGCGGGGACCGTGCTCGGGGTGATCGTGCCGCGTATCAACAAGGCGAGCCGGCGGGCGCAGGACGCGGTCGGTGTGATGGGCGCCTCGCTGGAACGGGTGCTGGGCGCGCTGCGCACGATCAAGGCGTCCGGCGCCGAGCACCGCGAGGAGCAGCGGCTGCACGCGGCGGCCGAGGAGTCGTGGAAGCAGAGCGTCCGGGCCGCCAAGTGGGCGGCCGCGGCGGGCAACACGGCCGGCCTCGCGATGCAGATCGCCTTCATCACGGTGCTCGCGGTGGGCGGCGCGCGGGTCGCGACCGGCGCGGTCGAGGTCGGCACGCTGGTCGCGTTCCTCCTCTACGTCTTCTATCTGATGTCGCCGATCCAGCAGGTCGTGGGCGCGATCACGCAATACCAGACGGGCGCCGCGGCCCTCACCCGCATCCAGGAGGCCCTCGCCCTGCCCTCCGAACCGTCGTCGGCCGGCCCCACCCCCCTCCCGGCCGGTGACGCCGAACCGGCGGCACTCGCCTTCGACGACGTCCGCTTCCGCTACGACGACGAACTTCCGTACGTCCACCACGGTGTCACGTTCGCCGTGCCGCCCCGGGGTATGACGGCGTTCGTGGGTCCGTCCGGCGCGGGCAAGACCACCGTCTTCTCGCTCATCGAACGGTTCTACGACCCCGAGTCCGGCCTCATCACCCTCGACGGCCGGGACGCCGCCGACTGGGAGCTGGCCGAACTCCGGTCCGCCATCGGCTATGTCGAGCAGGATGCGCCGGTGCTGTCGGGCTCGCTGCGCGACAACCTCCTGCTGGGCAATCCGGAGGCCGACGAGGACGCGGTCACGCGCGTGGTGAAGACGACCCGGCTCGACGGTCTGGTGGACCGGCTGCCGCGCGGCCTCGACACCCTCGTCGGGCATCGGGGCACCAAGCTGTCGGGCGGCGAGCGTCAACGGGTGGCCATCGCCCGCGCGCTGCTGCGTCGCCCCCGACTGCTCCTGCTCGACGAAGCGACCTCCCAGCTGGACGCGGTGAACGAGGCGGCGCTGCGCGACACGGTCGCGGATGTCGCCCGTACGACGACTGTTCTCGTCGTCGCCCACCGGCTGTCGACGGTGACGATGGCGGACCGGATCGTGGTGATGGACGCGGGCCGCGTCCGCGCGGTCGGCACCCACCGCGAACTCGTCGCCGGCGACCCGCTGTACGCCGAGCTGGCGGCGACACAGTTCCTGGCGACCACCGGCTGAGCCCGCGCGGTTCGTGAACGCTCGACTCTCCAGCCCGCGCACCCGTTCTGTGTCGCAGCTGTGGGGGTGTACTACGTGTACTACGCGGCCAAGGTCAACCCCGGCGCCTGAGATCCTGGCCATCGCTTCGCCGTACGTCGACGGCTACGAGGTCTCCTCGGGCGGCGAACTCACCCATGTCGCGGGCGCGGCGCCCGGCGGGCCGCTGGCGTTCGGCGGGCCGGGCAGGACACTTCTTGATGCACCCGAGGCCGGCTTCCAGTTCCTGGGCGTGGAGCCTTGTCGGCGAACCGGCCCTAATGGCACACATGTGCGACACGCCTGTGGGCCGCCCCGTCCGGCCGGGCGGCCCACATACCTCCGGTCCGTGCGTCCGTCAGGCCTCGATACCCGGCAGCAGCCCGGTCACGGGGGCGGCCATGTCGGTCAGCTGGTGCAGCTGCTGGAGGTCGCTCAGGTGGTTGAGCCCGCTCAGCTGGCTGGAGACCCGCGGCAGATCCTCGTGGTACTGGGCGGGAATCTCGCTCACGGCGAGCGAGTCGAGCTGGGCGATCGGGTTCAGCTTGCCCGCGTTCTGGTCGGCGGCGGGAGCCGCGCTCGCCAGCGGGGCGGCGAGGCCGGTGACGCCGATGGCGAGACCAACGGCGGCGGCGATTCGTCGTGTTGAGATCATGTACTCAGCAACGTCGCGCGCCCCTCACCGGTCACGGGCAGCGCGCCCCGCTCACTCGTCAGGCTCATCATCCGTCTGCGCTTGCCGAGCCTCCCGGGACGGAGGACGCTCGGAGGGAGAGGCCCCTCGCGGCCCGGACCCGATCGGGCCGCGGCCCTCGGAGGAGGTCACCATGGGCACCGCGGCAAGCCCCACCTTCGACACCGAAGCACTGCGCAGGGGTATCGAAGGACAGGACGCGGCAGCACTGCTGTCGCTCTACGCCGACAACGCCGAGCTGCGCGTCGTCGACCACAAGACCCAGCCCAGCCACCCGATGGTCATGCACGGGCGCGGCGAGATCGGCGCCATGCTGACCGAGGTGTACGGCAGGGACATGACCCACAAGCTGGAACAGGTCGTCGTCCAGGGCGACCAGGTCGCCTACACCGAGTCCTGCCTGTACCCGGACGGCGTCCGCGTCCTCGCCGGCTCGATGATGTCCCTGCGGGACGGCAAGATCGTCGACCAGACCGTGCTGCAGGCATGGGACGAGGAGGATTCCTGACGTCGGCTAGGCTTGAGAGCGGGTCGTGACTGGCGCTGAGGTGGACAACCACCGGGGAGCGGCCTCGCGAAGAACGCGAAGAACGCACAGTGTGCGTGCGTGCCGTGCGCCTGGGCGATGACAACTGCTCGCTCAGGAGTGAACATGTCTCAGGCACAGGCCCGGATCATGGACGGCACCTCTCTCAGCAGGAGTTGACCCGCCGGTGACCACGAGAGACGACGGCCGTCAGGTGGACGTCACGACCCTGGTCAACGAGATCCATGGCCACCTGCTCATCGCCGCCACCCGCCAGGAGGGACACGAGGCAGCGGTCCACTTCACGGCTCGGCTCGACTGGCTGACGAGTCATCAGCGAGCCGAACTGGAGAGGCAGTTCGCGGCGGAGCATCTCGCGCTCACCCGGGCCTCCTGGCAGCGCACCGCGGCCCGCAGCGCCGAGTTGCGGACCGAGTACGAGGCGAAGTACCGCCGTCTGAAGGGGCGGTTGACGGCCGTATGCCTGACACCGCGGCGTCGACGGTGCCGCTCACCCTGCTTCTCCTCGCTCCGCTACGCCGCTAGGCGCTCCGCGGGACAGGCGGTTCCTCCGGCGCGGGCCGGTGGGGGCTGATCGCGCATTTCCCCGCGCCCCCTTCAGAGCGCTGGCACGCCCGTCCACTCCCCGGGACAGGCGGTTCCTCCGGCGCGGGCCGGTGGGGGCCGGTCGCGCAGTTCCCCGCGCCCCCTACAGAGCGCTGGCACGCCCGTCCACTCCCCGGGACAGGCGGTTCCTCCGCCGCCGGCCGGTGGGGGCCGGTCGCGCAGTTCCCCGCGCCCCCTACAGAGCGCTGGCACGCCCGTCCACTCCCCGGGACAGGCGGTTCCTCCGCCGCCGGCCGGTGGGGGCCGGTCGCGCAGTTCCCCGCGCCCCTTACGGGCGCGACGCGCCCGTTCCGGGGGGCTCCCCAGTCGGCGGCCTGGGCGCCATACTGGCCCCCGTGCGTGTAGCGATCATGACGGCAGGCTCACGGGGTGACGTGGCCCCCTACACCGGGCTCGGACACGGGCTGGCCCGTGCGGGGCACGAGGTCACCCTGGTCACGCACGGCTGCTTCGAGCCGCTGGTGGCGGGGTCCGGGGTCGGGTTCCACGCCCTGCCTGTGGACCCCCGGGCGGAGTTGGAGTCGGCGCGCGGGCGCGGGCTGCACCGCAGCTCGACCGGGGCCGGGAAGCTTCTGCGGGTGGTCGAGATGGCGCGGCGGCTCGTCGGCCGGATGACCGACGACCTGCTGGCCGCCGCCCGCGTGAACGACGTCCTGCTGCTGTCCAGTTCGCTGGGCCCCCTGGGACACACCATCGCGGAGGGGCTGCGCCTGCCGAGCATGGGCGTGTACCTCCAACCGCTCGACCCGACAGCGGAGTTCGGGCCGCCCGTCCTCGGGGGCCGTTCCTGGGGCCCGGCGGGCAACCGGCTCGCGGGGAACGGGGTGAGTCTGGCCGTCGAGCAGGTCTTCGCCTCGACGGTGCCGGCCGTACGGACCCGGCTCGGCCTGTCCCGCAACGCCCCGGGGGCCGCGCGCCGCGCCCGGGAGCGCCAGGGCTGGCCGGTGCATCACGGCTTCAGCCCGCTGGTGGTGCCCCGGCCTCGCGACTGGCGCCCGGGGCTCGATGTCGCGGGTTACTGGTGGCCGTACGACACCCGGCCCGACCTTCCGCGCGAGCTGGAGGAGTTCCTCGCCTCCGGGCCGCCGCCCGTGTTCGTGGGCCTGGGCAGCGCCACCGTGCCCGATCCACGGCGGCTGAGCGCCGTCGTCGTCGGGGCGCTGCGGCAGGCCGGGCTGCGTGGGGTGATCCAGCGGGGGTGGGGCGGGCTCGAAGGGGACGGTGACGACATGCTGACCATCGGCGAGGTGGCGCACTCCGCGCTGTTCCCTCGTATGGCGGCCGTGGTCCATCACTCGGGCGCGGGCACGACCGCCGCCGGTCTGCGGGCCGGGGTGCCGGCGGTGCCCGTGCCGATCCAGTTCGACGAGGGTTTCTGGGCGGGGCGGCTGGTTTCCCTGGGCGTGGCCCCACGGCCGGTGCCCCTGCGGAGGCTGACGACCGCCACCCTCGCCTCGGCCCTCCTACGGGCGACCGGTGACCCCTCGTACGGGGAGCGGGCGCGTGTCCTCGCGGCCCGGATCGGCGCGGAGGACGGTGTCGGACCGGTTCTGGAGTCGGTGAACCGGCTGGCCGATTGAGCAACGCCGGCCGGACGGGCGCAGCCCGCCCCGGGCGGCCCCGGCAACGTCAGGAAGTCCCCGTGCCCTCGGCACGCGCCGAGCCCGGGGGCAGCCAGCCCGCCGGCCGCAGGATGCCCAGCAGCATCCGCACCAGCTCGTCCACCACCTCGTCCAGGGTGGCGTCCACCCACCCGGCGCTCCAGTCGTGCAGCAGGCCGTTGACGCTGCCGATGAACGCGGTCGCGGCGAGCCGGTAGTCACGTGGCGCCGCCTCCCCCACGGCGACGGCGGACTCCGCCTCCGAACAGATGAGGTTCACCCAGCGGGAGCGGCGGGCCAGGCGCTGTTCCTCCAGGCGGGCGCTGACGCCGATGATCTCGACGAAGGTGATCCGGATGCGGCGCGGGTCGGCGGTGACGTTGGCGGCGTAGGCGCGGAAGATCGCGCCGGCGCGTTCGGCTAGGGGCAGGCCCTCGGCGGCGGCCAGCGCGGTGAGCGCCGCCCCCTCGGCCCAGTCGTTGACCTGGAGGTGAAGGGCGGCCAGGAGGTCCTCCAGGGTGCGGAACTCCTCGTAGAACTGGCGCGTCGACAGACCGGCCGCCTCGCTGAGCGCGGCGACGGTCGTCGAGCGGTAACCCGGAGTGTCACCGAACAACCGGAGCGCGGCTTCCAGGAATCTCCGGCGCCGGTCGGCCTGTCGTTCCTCGGCCGTCCTGCCTGCGTAGCGGCCGGTCGGCGCCCTGAGTCTGCCCGCCAATGAACCCTCCTTCGTCGGTCCGGGGGCCAAGTTTGTCGTGCACGCAGTCTTGTGGAGAAGGGCACCCCCTCCTTACTTTCCAGTAAGTCCAATCTGAACGTGACCGTGTTCAGTTTCCCGCCCGCGACCGCGATCTCTCTTTTGCCCTATATGTCATGCACCCGCCACAGTCCGTCTGTCCACTCCCGGAAGGGAAAGCGCTCATGTCCGCTTCCAGATCCAGGCACCTCTGCGCCCTGGCCGCCGCCCTCGTTCTGACCGTCACCGCCCCCGCGACCACCGCCGTCGCCGCGTCGGCGGCCGAGGGTTCCGGCACGACCGCCGCCGCGAGCCTGCGCGAGGTGATGTTCGTCGGCAACAACTGGGAAGGCACCGCGGACGTCATCAAGTCCACCGGCGACTTCGCCAAGATCGGCCGGATCAACGTCGTACCCGACAAGGCGGCGCGGATGGCCGCGATCAACGCCGACCCCATCAAGTGGATCTACTTCATGGCCATCCGCAACGGCGTCGGCGAGGGCCACGACCAGCTGGTCGACGACATGTACTCCACCCCGGACGGCAAGTCGGTGGTCGTCTCCCGGCCCAGCTTCGCCGATGTCGTGTCGATCAACCTCGCCACCGGGGCGATCAACTGGCGCTTCCCCGTGTCGGGTTACCGCTCCGACCACATGGCGGTCTCCCCCGACGGCACCCGGGTCGCGGTCTCCGCCTCGATCTCCAACACCGTGCACGTGCTGAACATCGACACCGGGGCACAGATCGGCTCGTTCGCCACCGGCGACAAGCCCCACGAGAACATCTTCACCAAGGACGGCAAGTACATCTGGAACATGTCCATCGGGGACGTCAACACCAACCAGGACGCTCCGTGGCAGGACTTCACGAAGGGCGACCGGAAGATCACGGTCGTCGACGCGGCCACCTTCAAGCAGGTGAAGGTGATCGACATGCGGCAACGGCTCGACGCCATCGGGCTCAAGGACTACTCGGACGCGGTCCGCCCGGCCGTCTTCTCGCCCGACGAGTCGAAGCTGTACTTCCAGGTCTCGTTCTTCAACGGCTTCTTCGAGTACGACGTCGCCACCGACAAGATCACCCGGACGAAGACCCTGCCGAAGAACCCGGCGACCAGCGACGACCGCACCACGTTCGTCAACGACTCGCGCCACCACGGGATTTCGATGAACCCGGACGGCACGAAGCTGTGCGTCGCGGGCACGATGGACGACTACGCGACGGTCGTCGACCGTGCGACGCTCCAGGAGGGCCCGCTCGTTCCCGCCTCGAAGCCCTACTGGGCCACGGTGAGCGGTGACGGCAAGTCCTGCGTGATCTCCGAGAGCGGTGCCGACCAGGTCACGGCCATCGACTTCGCCACCGGGCTGAAGACGGTGTCCGTGCCGGTCGGCGACCACCCCCAGCGAGTCCGCCTCGGCCATGTCGAGGCGGACTGGACTGGCCCGGCGACCAACTGACCTGTCGTTTCAGGTCGGTTGACCGCCGGTTGCTCGACTAGCTGAACTCCTGCGCGGCCCACGAGGCCAGTTCGGTCCGCGCGGCGCTCAGCAGGGTCGCCGAGGGAGCCGTCGCCCCGTTGGTCACCAGCGCGTAGTGCAGGACCCCCGAGTCCGGCGCGGTGAGCAGCACGCGGCGGCTTCCCGTGTTGCCGGGCTCGGTGCCCACCGCGATCGGGGTCGTGCTGGTGTAGGCCGGCGGGCCGTACACCGTGCCGAGGTCGGAGACGACCGTGGTGGTCGCCGTCGGGAAGGACGCGGGCAGATGGAGTTCGGTCGGCGCCGAGATGCCCTTCGACCGCCACACCAGCACCGAGTACTGGCCCGAGCCCACCAGTTGGGCCACGTTGGGCAGTGAACTCGGCACCGGGTTCCAGGTCAGGGTCGTGGACCCGTCCCGGGACCGGTCCTCGTAGGTGAAGGCGAGCGCCGTCCCCGCAGTGGCGCCCGGATAGACGCGGTCCAGCATCCGGGCGTCCTGCCGCAGCACCGCCGTACCGGAGTCGTCGAGGCGTACGGCGGACAGGTCCTCGTCGTTCCAGCCGTCACCGCTGGTGATCACCTTGTCGGCGTTGTCGTTCATCAGCTCCCTGTGGCGGCCGTTGTAGATGTCCCACTGCCACTGGCTGCCGGACAGGACCGGCCCGGAGACACTCGCGTTCGCCCACCAACTCGCCCCCTTCACCCGGGAGTCGAGGGCCTGGTACATCGCCTTGAGGACGGTCGGCGCCTTGTCGGAGATGTTGCCGTTGAGGGGGTGGCCGAACTCGCTGACGATCCCCGTGGTCCCGGTGGCGGCGGCCCGGTCGCGGACCGTACCGAAGTCGGTGGTGTACTGCCCGTCACCGGCCTTGCCCCACATGAAGACGCCGGAGATGGCCTTCTGGTCGTAGAAGTGGGTGTTGAAGACATAGCGCGGACCGATGGTCCCGGCGTCGAGCAGGCCGCCCTCCTGCTTCTGGAAGTCGAGGTTGGCGTTCCAGAACATGTTCGGTTCCACGAAGGCCGGCTTGTCCTGCCAGCCGGCCGCGTCCATCCGCGACCGGAACTTCACGAAGAACGGCCACAGGACGTCCTTCTCCCAGGTCCGGCTGGTCTGGCCCGAGTCGTAGTTGCCCGCATGCGGCTCGTTGTACGGGTCGAAGCCGACGACACCGGTGAACTGCGCGCTCGTCAGGTTCTGCTTGAGATACGTCATCGTCTTCTGCGCGGTGTCGAGGAACGAGTCCTGGATCCCGTAGGTGTTGTGCCAGAAGTCGTACGCCCCGTCCCGCACGGCCGCGTTCGAGGTGATGTTCTGCCCCCAGAGGAGGCAGATACCGCAGCTCTCGTCCGGATAGTTGGCGAGGTCGACGGCCCACTTGGGGGCGCCGTCGCCGGTGTACCAGCTGTCCGAGTCGAAGAGCCAACGGGAGTAGAGGTCCTGGTGGAAGTCGGGGTAGACACGGATGCCCGCGTCCAGGAAGGCACCCATCTGGGCGGTGGCGGCGGCCAGATAGCTGCTGCTCACCGTCCCCCGGGTGGGCTCCGCGTACGCCCAGGAGAGCAGGAAGCGGACACTGTTGCCGCCGCCGAGCGCGCGCAGGGCGGTCGCCGACTTCTTGGCGTCGGCCACGGAGGCGAACGGCAGTCCGTTGTTCTCCTTGAGCTTCGTCTCGCCGGAGACGTTGTAGCCGCGCAGTACGACCTCCCGGCCCAGGGAGTCCGTGAACCGGCCGTTCTGGACGGTGAGGGTGGTGGAGGCCGGAGAGTCGAACCAGAGGGTGTCGGCCCGGGCGGGCTGGGAGCCGACAGTGGTCACAAAACCCGTGACCAGAACCAGTACGCCGAGCAAATGCACACGTGACTTCGACATGTGCATTACAGTCCCGCGCGCATCAGAGGCCGTCAATAGAAACTGACTCCTGAGTAATCTTCAGCTTTTGACGCCCATGGGCGATGATCAAGTAACACGGGCGACAAAAGGAGCGAATCGTGCGCGACATCCTCCCGAAGCTCGGGCGCTGGTACGCGGCGGGCGAACCCTTCGGACTCGCGACCGTCGTCTCGGTGAGCCGCAGCGCGCCCCGTGACCCGGGGGCCGCGATGGCGGTGGGGCCTGGCGGCGAGGTGGTGGGCAGCGTGTCCGGGGGATGTGTCGAGGGCGCGGTGTTCGAGCTGGCGCAGGAGGTCGTGGCGAGCGGCGAGGCCCGCCTCGAGACCTTCGGCTACAGCGACGAGGACGCCTTCGCGGTGGGTCTCACCTGCGGCGGCGAGATCACCGTGCTGGTGCGGCCCGTGACGCCGGCCCTCGACCCGTCCTTCGCGGCGGTCGCGGAGACGGTGGCGGCGGGCCGCCCGGTGACCGTGGCGACGGTCACCGGGGGTCCCGCGGCGCGCGGCGCCACGCTCACCGTCTGGCCCGACAAGGTGGCCGGCACCCTCGGCACGACCGGCCTGGACGTGGCCGTCACCGCCGACGCTCGCGGTGAACTCGCCCTGGGAGCAACGGGGTTGCGGCACTACGGACCCCACGGCGAACGACGCGAGGACGCCGTCACCGTGTTCCTGCACTCCTTCGCGCCCCCGCCCCGCATGCTCGTCTTCGGCGCCATCGACTACGCGGCCGCCGTGGCCCGGATCGGCGCCTTCCTCGGCTACCGGGTCACCGTCTGCGACGCCCGCGCGGTCTTCGCCACCCCGGAGCGCTTCCCCGAGGGCGTCGAGGTGATCGTCGACTGGCCGCACCGGTACCTGAGCGGCACGGACACCGACGAACGCACGGTGATCTGCGTCCTGACCCACGACCCGAAGTTCGACGTACCGCTGCTGGAGGAGGCCCTGCGCCGCCCCGCCGCGTACATCGGGGCGATGGGCAGCCGCCGTACCCACGACGACCGGCGGCGCCGGCTGACGGAAGCCGGCCTCACCAGAGCCGAGCTGTCCCGGCTGCGCTCCCCCATCGGGCTCGACCTCGGGGCCCGTACGCCGGAGGAGGTGGCGGTGTCCGTGGCCGCCGAGATAGTCGCCCTGCGGTGGGGCGGCAGCGGGGCGGCGCTGACGGCGACGGGCGGCGCCATTCATCCGCCGAAGGAGCGTCAGGCCTGACGGGGAGGCAGCCTGTGCAGCACCACGTCGGTGAGCTGCCCGCCGTCGTCCGTCACTGTCGCCGTCATGAAGGTGCGGTGCGGCTGACGGCGCCGGTCCGTGGGCGAGCCGGGGTTCAGCAGCCGCAGGCCGGTGTCCGCGGTGCTGTCCCACGGGATGTGGCTGTGGCCGAACACCAGGACGTCGACGTCGGGGAAGCGGGCGGCACAGCGGGTCTCGCGGCCCTGTGCGGGGCCCGTCTCGTGGACGACCGCGAAGCGCAGGCCGCCCAGGTCGGCGTAGGCCACCTCGGGGAGTCTGGCGCGCAGTTCGGGGCCGTCGTTGTTGCCGTACACGCCGATCAGACGGCGGGAGCGGGTCTCCAGCAGGTCGAGTGTCGCCGTGTCGACCCAGTCGCCGGCGTGGAACACGACGTCGGCGTGCGGGAGTTCGTCGAGAAGGGGTGCGGGCAGCTCGCGCGCGCGTTTGGGGAGGTGGGTGTCGGAGAGGAGCAGAAGGTGCACGGACCCGAGCGTAGGCGCTCCACGGGATGCCAGGATTTGCCGTCGAGCGGCTGCGGCAGCATCGTGGCTGGTCGCGCAGTTCCCCGCGCCCCTTCGGGCGCGAGGTCCGTGCGAGGTTAGTATCAGGCAGCCCTGTCCGCGCCGTCGCGGATACGGGGAGTAGAGCCAAAAAGGGAGCTTCCAGCCGTATGCCGGTCAAGGTCAGCGTCATCGTTCCGGTGTACAACCCGGGACCGTACATCGAGGACTGCGTCGCGTCGCTGCTGCGGCAGTCGCTGCCCGCCGACGAGTACGAAGTGATCTTCGTCGACGACGGTTCCACCGACGAGACCCCGGCCCGGCTGGACCAGCTCGCCGCGGAGGAACCGCGTTTCCAGGTCATCCACCAGGAGAACTCGGGCTGGTCGGGCAAGCCGCGCAACGTCGGCATCGAGGCCTCGCGGGGCGAGTTCGTGATGTTCGTCGACAACGACGACTACCTCGGCGACGAGGCCCTTGAGCGGATGTACGAGTACGGCGTGGCCAACGGCGCCGACGTGATCGTCGGCAAGATGGCCGGCAAGGGCCGCCCGGTGCCGGTCGAGCTGTTCCGGCACAACCATCCCAAGGCCAGTGTCGAGAACGCCCCGCTGATCGACAGCCTCACCCCGCACAAGATGCTCCGCCGCGCGTTCCTCGACCGCATCGGCCTGCGCTTCCCCGAGGGCAGGCGGCGCCTTGAGGACCATGTCTTCGTGACCGAGGCGTATCTGCGCGCGGACAACGTCTCCGTGCTCAGCGACTACGTCTGCTACTACCACGTCAAGCGCGACGACGCCTCGAACGCGGGATTCCAGCGCTTCGACCCGGTCGGCTACTTCCGCAACCTGCGCGAGGCACTCGACGTCGTCGAGCAGTACACCGAACCGGGTGCGGTGCGCGACCGTCTCTACCGGCGCTGGCTGCGCAACGAGATGGTCGAGCGGATGCGCTCCAACCGGCTTCTCAAGCTGCCGGAGGACTACCGCAAGGAGATGTTCGACGAGATCCGCGGGGTCGTCGTCGAGCGCTTCGGCCCGGGTGTCGCGAACGGTATGCAGGAGGCGCAGCGGATCGTGGCCGCGCTGATCGCCGCCGACCGTCTTGACGACGTGGTGGCGTTCGCCGAGTGGGAGGCGTCCCTCGCCCCGACGGCCACCCCGCAGAGCGTGGAATGGCGGGACGGGGTCCTGCACGTCGGCTTCACCGCCGAGTTCACCTCGCGCGGCAAGCCGATGACGTTCCCCGCCGAGGATGACAGCGACGGCGCCGACCTGGACGGCACGCCCACCGACGCCGACGACGCGATCGCCCGGGTGGGCGCGTCCACCGTCGCCCGGTTCGGGAGCGCGACAGCCGACTTCCTGGTGCGCGAGCGGACCACCGCGGCCCAGTTCTTCCAGCCGGTCGAGCTGACCCGCGAGACCCTCCCGGCCGACGAGGACGGGCAGGTGCGGCTGGTGCTGCGCGGCACGGCCACCGTCGACCCCGGCACGGCGGCGGGCGGCGTGGCACTCGGCGGCGGTCTCTTCGACGTGTTCGTCCGGATCAAGCTGGGCGGCTGGACCCGTGAGTGCCGTCTCGGCCCGGTCAAGCTGGACCCCCGCCCGGTGCCGCAGGCCGGTGTGGTCGCCGGCCGTGTGATCCTGCCGTACTGGACGGCGAAGCAGGCGACGCTGTCCCTGGACGTCGACCGCGCCGTCAAGGGTGTGGGCCTCGGCCGCCTCAAGCCGGACGATGTCACCATCACGGGTGACCGTCTGCGCGTGGCACTGCCCCTGCACGTGCCCGGCGACACCAAGACGCTGCTGCGGCTGACCTCGTCGGCGGTCGCCGAGTCCGTGGAGGTGCCTGGCACGCTGTCCGGCGCTTCCGACGGCTCGGGTTCGTTCGTCGAGGCGACGCTGCCCGGCGGCGCCCTGGCCGACGGGACGTGGAAGCCGTCGCTGTGCCTGGCCCCGGAGGCAGCCGAGCCGCGGTTCCTGGCGATGTCCGTCGGCCTGAGCGTCAAGGGCGGTCGTCCGCAGGTCGTGCGGCCCGCCAAGCCGGCCGGGCCGAGCACCGGGCAGCGAGTGGTCCGCAAGGTGCGGCGCACGCTCGGGAAGATCGCGCGCAAGGCCGGGCTGCGACGCGGAAACGGAGCCTGACAGCATGCGAGCACTGGACATCGAAGGCGCCTGGGTACTCGAGCCGAAGATCTTCCCGGACGACCGGGGCGCCTTCCATGAGTGGTACCGGGGCGAGGAGTTCCGTGAGGCCACCGGTTACGACCTGTCCCTCGCGCAGGCGAACTGCTCGGTCTCACGCCGGGGCGTCGTACGCGGGGTGCACTTCTCCGACGTACCGCCGAGCCAGGCCAAGTACGTGACGTGCGTACGCGGGGCGGTCCTGGACGTCGTGGTGGACATCCGGGTCGGCTCGCCCACGTACGGGCAGTGGGAGGCGGTGCGGCTCGACGACGAGACCCGGCACGCGGTGTTCCTCGCGGAAGGCCTCGGGCACGCCTTCATGGCGCTCACCGACGACGCCACCGTGGTGTACCTGTGTTCGACGGGGTACGCGCCGGGGCGTGAGCACGGGGTGCATCCGCTCGACCCGGAGCTGGGCATCGCCTGGCCGGAGGGCATCGAGCCCGTGCTGTCGGAGAAGGACGCCGAGGCGCCCACGCTGGCCGAGGCGAAGGCGGCCGGGCTGCTGCCGTCGTACGAGGAGTGCGCGGCCTACTACGCGGGGCTGCGCGCCGACCGGTAGCTCCCGAACCGGACGAGTACCAGAACGAGTACCAGAAAGGCCTGCGGCCCGGCTGCTGATCAGCAGCCGGGCCGCAGGCCGTTGTCCGGTTCCGCGTCAGCGGGAGGTGCTCAGCGGCTGCAGGCTGCGTCGCAGCTGCTCCAGGCCTCGCGAGCGCTTGGTGCCGCGGTTGCGGGACTTGACGAGGGGGGCCCAGAAGGCGGCCTCGATCAGGGTCTCCGGCTTGATCGCCGGCGTCCGCTCCAGGACGCTCTCCGGCACCTTCTGCGGGTCCGGGACCTCGAACTCCGCGATGATCTCGTCGTACTTGTCCTTCAGTACGGTGTTGTCGGGGTCGGCGCCGAAGACGATGAGCTGTCCGGTGGGCGCGGTGTCGACGAGGACCGTGACCAGGTCGGGGCGGTACCGGGCGAGGATCTCGATCAGCTTGTAGACGTCGCCGGTCCAGGCGTTGGTGTGCCGGTCGCGGGCGGCCTCGTCGACGCTGCGCGGCAGCATGTCGTCGAGG
Source organism: Streptomyces sp. B21-083 (assembly GCF_036898825.1). Lineage (GTDB taxonomy): Bacteria > Actinomycetota > Actinomycetes > Streptomycetales > Streptomycetaceae > Streptomyces. The sequence goes on from NZ_JARUND010000001.1 coordinate 746,126, forward strand.
ACGATGACGCTGGCCCAGTCCGAGTGCTTCTCGACGTTGATGAAGTCGCGCAGCGCGTACTCGAACAGGTGCATGCCGTCGATGAACGACAGGTCGAGCGTGGTGCGCTGCCAGTAGCCGAACGGGCTGCGGTTGCGCGCCAGGTTGCGCAGCGGGTGCCGGCCGCCCTTGAGGTGGGCGAGGGGGTTCTCCCGGGCGAAGAAGTCGTCGCTGGTCGCCTTCGCGAGATGGACGTCGGTGCGGATCTCCGAGACCACCTTGAACGCGGGGTCGATCGCGATGCTCGGTACCCGGGACAGGGTCAGGCTTCGGCCGTCGTTGACGCCGATCTCCAGGTAGTTCCTGTTCGCGCTGACCTTGTGGAGCTCCCGGAGGAACTCATGGCGTTTCACTAGGAAATCTCCTTGCGGATGTGTGGCAGTGCTTCGTGCAGGGCGGTACGCCAGTCACGGAGAGGTCCGAGACCGGCCTGCTGCCAGCGGCCGTGGCCGAGGACGCTGTACGGGGGTCGGGGCGCGGGCCGGACGAAGGCCGCGCTGGTGGTGGGGTGTACGCGGTCCGGGTCGGCGTCGACGAGGCGGAACACCTCTCGCGCCAGCTCGAACCAGGTGGTCTCGCCGGAGTTGGTGGCGTGCAGGACACCGTGCGCCTCGGGACCGATCAGGGGTCCGAGGTCGGCGATCCGTACGGCGACGTCGGCGCTCCAGGTGGGCTGGCCGCGCTGGTCGTCGACGACGTCGAGGGTGTCCCGACGCGCCTCCAGATCGATCATCGTACGCACGAAGTTGCCGCCGTGCGCACCGTACAGCCAGGCCGTGCGCAGGACGACCCCCGTGTCCGGGAGCGTGGCCAGGACGGCCTGTTCACCGGCGAGTTTGGTGCGGCCGTACGCCGTGCGCGGGGCCGGGGTGTGGTCCTCGGGGTACGGGGTGTCCCGGGCCTCGCCGTCGAACACGTAGTCGGTGGACACGTGGATAAGCCGGGCATGGTGCTCGGCGCAGGCCTGGGCGAGCAGACGCGGTCCGACGCCGTTGATCCGCAGCGCCGTCTCCTCGTCCGTCTCGGCGTCGTCGACGGCGGTGTAGGCGGCGCAGTTGACGACCAGGTCGGGCTCGTGGTCGGTGAAGACGCGGCGCACGTCGTCGGGGTCGGTGATGTCGAGGGCGGCGCGGGCGAGGCCCACGACGTTCTCACCGCGCCGGAGGAGCTCCTCGACGGTGTCGCGGCCGAGCATGCCGGCGGCGCCGGTCACCAGCCATTTCATCCGCTTACCCGCTTCTCGACCTGCTTCTCGACCTGCTTCTCGTCCTTCTTCGACGCGTCGGCGCCGACGCGTCGCTTGAGGGGCTCCCACCAGGCGCGGTTGTCGCGGTACCAGGCGACGGTGGCGGCGAGGCCGGCGGCGAAGTCGTGGCGCGGGGTGTAGCCCAGTTCGTCGTGGAGCTTGCCCCAGTCGACGGAGTAGCGCAGGTCGTGGCCCTTGCGGTCCTCGACGTACTCCACGCTGTCCCAGTCCGCGCCGCAGGCTTCGAGGAGCAGTCCGGTCAGTTCCTTGTTGCTCAGCTCCGTACCGCCGCCGATGTTGTAGACCTCGCCGGGCCGGCCGCCGGTGCGCACCAGGTCGACGCCCTGGCAGTGGTCGTCGACGTGCAGCCAGTCGCGGACGTTGAGGCCCTCGCCGTACAGCGGGACCTTCTTGCCGTCCAGCAGGTTGGTGACGAAGAGCGGGATGACCTTCTCGGGGAACTGGTGCGGCCCGTAGTTGTTGGAGCAGCGGGTGACGCGCACGTCCAGGCCGTGGGTGCGGTGGTAGGCGAGGGCGAGCAGGTCCGAGGACGCCTTCGACGCCGAGTAGGGCGAGTTGGGGGCCAGCGGGTGGTCCTCGGGCCAGGAGCCGGACTCGATCGAGCCGTACACCTCGTCGGTGGACACGTGCACGAAGGGGCCGACCCGGTAGCGCAGGGCCGCGTCGAGCAGCACCTGGGTGCCGACGACGTTGGTGCGGACGAAGTCGGCGGCGCCGTCGATCGAGCGGTCCACGTGGGACTCGGCGGCGAAGTGGACGACCTGGTCGGTCTCGGCCATCAGCTTGTCGACGAGTTCGGCGTCGCAGATGTCGCCCTGGACGAACGTCAGCCGGGGGTGTTCGGCCGGGAGGTTCTCCAGGGTGCCCGCGTACGTGAGCTTGTCCAGCACGGTGATCCGGGGCGCGTCGGGGGCGTCGGACGCGAGGAGTGTGCGGACGTACGTGGAGCCGATGAATCCGGCGGCGCCGGTGACGAGGAGGTTCATGAGTGGATCTGCACCTTGCTGTGGTCTCCGAGGACGAGTCGGTGGGCGCTGGGGACACTGGGGGCCGGGGTCACCTCGACGTGCCTGCCGATGAGCGAGGACTCGATGCGGCCCACCCCGGCGATGGAGGAGTCCCGCAGCACGATGGAGAACTCCAGCTCGCTGTCGGTGATCCGGCAGTTCTCCGCGACGGAGGTGAACGGCCCGACGTAGGAGTCGCTGACGACGGTTCCGGCGCCGATGACGACGGGTCCGACGATGCGTGAGCGGCTGATGCTCGCGCCCTCCTCGATCACCACCCGCCCTATGGTCTCGGACGCGGTGTCCACGTCGCCGTCGATCCGCCGCTCCAGGCCCTCCAGGACCATGCGGTTGACCTCCAGCATGTCGGTGACGTTCCCCGTGTCCTTCCAGTAGCCCTTGATGAGCGTGGATCGTACGTCGGACCGGGCGTCGATGAGGTACTGGATGGCGTGGGTGATCTCCAACTCGCCGCGCCGGGAGGGGCTGATGGAGCGTACGGCGTCGTGGATAGCCGGGGTGAAGAGGTACACGCCGACGAGCGCGAGGTCGCTCTTGGGGTGCTCGGGCTTCTCCTCCAGGCCGATCACCTGACCGGCCGCGTCGAGTTCGGCGACGCCGAAGGAGCGCGGGTCGGGCACCTGGGTGAGCAGGATCTGGGCGTCGGGGCGCAGACGGCGGAACTCGTCGACGAGGTCGCTGATGCCGCCGATGATGAAGTTGTCACCGAGGTACATGACGAAGTCGTCGTCACCGAGGAAGTCCCGCGCGATCAGCACCGCGTGGGCCAGGCCCAGGGGCCTTTCCTGCGGGATGTAGGTGACCTTCAGCCCGAACCGCGAGCCGTCACCGACCGCTTCCTCGATCTCGGCGGCGGTGTCGCCGACGATCATGCCGACCTCGGTGATGCCCGCGTCGGCGAGGGATTCCAGGCCGTAGAACAGCACGGCTTTGTTGGCCACGGGTACGAGCTGCTTCGCCGAGGTATGGGTGATCGGCCGAAGCCGCGTACCGGCGCCACCGGAGAGCACGAGAGCCTTCATCCGTTCACCCTAGCTTCGATTTCCCACGACGTAATATCCGGTGCCGCAGCGTGACCGGTGCGGGAGCCCGCCGGCGTCCCCTCAGGGCTCCAGGGCGAGCTCGCTCCACACCTGTTTGCCGCCGCTGACCGGGACTGTTCCCCAGGCCGCCGACATGGCCTCGACCAGGAGCATGCCCCGGCCGCCGGTGGCCTCCCAGCCGAGGTTCGTCGGTCGGATGGGCGTACGGGGCGTGTTGTCCGCGACGGCGACGCGCAGCCGGCCGTTGAAGACGGTGAGGTCGAGACGGACCTGGCCGTCGGTGTGCACGAGGGCGTTGGTGACGAGCTCGGAGACGACGAGGAGCACGGTGTCCATGTTCTCCTGGAGGCCCGCCTCGCCCGCGACACCCCAGGTGCGCAGGGTGCGCCGGGTGAAGCGGCGGGCGTGCCGGACCGCCTCGGGCACCCGCCACACCGTCCAGCTCTCGCGCAGCGGGCGGTGCTCCATGCCGTCGTAGCGCAGCAGGAGCAGGGCCACGTCGTCGTTGCGGTTGGCGCGGGCGAGCAGGGCGTCGGCGACCAGACCGAGGTGGGCGGGGTCGGCGGCGGCGAGGTCTGCGGCGAGAGCGTCGAGGCCGTCCTCGATGTCGATCTCGGCGGACTCGACGAGACCGTCGGTCGTGAGGGCGAGCAGGGTGCCGGGCTGGAGGCGCAGCAGGCTCATCGGGTAGTCGGCCCGGGCGACGACGCCGAGCGGCGGCCCGACGTCGGACTCGGGCACCTCGGTGGTGCCGTCGGGGTGGCGGACGACCGGGGGGAGGTGGCCGGCGCGGACGTACCAGGCGGTGCCCTCCTCCATGTCGACCTCGACGTAGCAGCAGGTGGCGAAGAGGTCGGTCTCCATGTCGGCGAGGAGCCGGTTGGCGTGGGAGACGACGACGTCCGGCGGGTGGCCCTCGACGGCGTAGGCGCGCAGGGCGGTGCGCATCTGGCCCATGAGGGTGGCGGCGCCCGCGTTGTGGCCCTGGACGTCGCCGATGACGAGGGCCACGTGGTTGTCGGGCAGCGGGATCACGTCGTACCAGTCGCCGCCCACCTCCAGGCCCTCGGTGGTCGGGAGGTAGCGGGCCTCGGCGACCCCGCCGGGCAGTTTGGGCAGGCGGCGGGGCAGCAGGGAGCGCTGGAGCATCCCGACGAGTTCGTGCTCGGCGTCGAAGGCGTGGGCGCGGGTCAGGGCCTGGCCGGCGAGGCCGGCGGCGGCGGTGAGCAGGGCGCGTTCGTCGGTGCCGAACTCGTGCGGGGTGTCCCAGCCGATCAGGCAGACACCGGCCATCCGGCCGCCGGCGGGGAGCGGCAGCACGGCGAGGCCGCCGGGGCCGACGCCGTCGAGGGCGGGTTCCAGTTCGGTGCCCGCGGGCCAGATCGCGGCGCGGCCCTCGCGCAGGGCGGCGGCGAGTGTGGGCATGGAGCGGACGGGTGACTCGGGCCATTCGGAACGCCATTCGAGCCGCCACAGCTCGGGCCAGGACTCGGGTTCGGGCGGGTCGAGGACGGTGACGACAAGCCGTTCGTTCTCCAGTTCGGCGAGGGCGATCCGGTCGGCCAGCAGCGGCTCGCGCAGCGCCGTGACGACGGCCTTGCTGACGTCGCGGACGGTCCCGGCGGTGGCCAGGGCGGCGGCGAGGCGCTGGACGCGGGCCACGTCGGTGACGCCGGCGCGCAGGGTGGAGGCGTCGCCGACCGTGCCCACGAGCCGGGCGGGCCGCCCCTCCCCCGTGATCGCGAGCCGCCCGCGCAGCCGCAGCCACCTCGGCGGGCCGGCGGGCTGGAGCACCCGGAACTCCAGCTCCCGGTCGCCGATGGACATGTGGTCGGCCTCGACGACGGACATCAGGGAGGGCAGGTCCTCGGGCACGGTCAGGCCGAGGAGGGTCTCGACCCTGCCGTCGAAGTCCGCCCGGTCGAGGGCGAACAGGTCGAGGAGTTCGTCGCCGACCTCGACGCGTCCGCTGTCCATGGCGAGGCTGAAGGCGTTGGCCGGCAGTTCGCCGAGGTCTCCGGCGGCGGGCGGGGCGGGCCAGGCGACGGCGTCGGCGAGCAGTCCGAGGCAGTCCCGGGCCTCGTCGTCGAAGCCGCCGGGGCTCTCCGTCACGGCGAGCAGACAGCCGCCGTCACCGACCGCCGCGCCCGCGCGGACGGGCAGGGCGGCCAGATGGACGTCACCGGCCGGCATCCGCCGGGACTCGGCGCACTCGGCGAGGTCGTCGGGGCCCAGCCAGATCGGCCGCCCGGTGCGGTGGGCGTCGGCGGCGGGCGAGTGGGCGGCCACGGGGTAGCTGTCGCGCAGGCCGTACAGCGTCCTCGGCACACCGGCCGACTCGACCAGGCACAGTACGTCGACGGCGTCGCCCGGGGTGTAGACGGCGGCGACGGTCGCCCCCGCGAAGACGAGCGTCTGTTCGAGGACGCGGCGGAGGCGTTCACGGGGATCGAGTTCGGCGGTGAGCGACTTGAGGGCAAGTTCGGCGCGCGCCGTTCTCGTTCCGCGACCCGCGTCCTCTCTGCCCACGTTCGTCATTACAGCGCGTATGGGGCCCGGGCGCAGCCCCTGGCACTCGCGTACGTCGGCCCCGGCCGTACCTGTGCGTTCCGCACAGTGCTCTCGTGACAGCCGTGACTGTCGGGACCCGTCCACGGACTGGAAGGCTCGGTGCCAGCCATCGAGGAGGTGGGCATGGACCAGCGGTACGAGGTGTACGCGCTCGCCGACCAGCACTTCTACGAGACACCGGACCGGTTGTCCGGCGCGGGCGAGACCGCTCCCCAGTTCGAGACGGCTCGCCGGGCGGTACCGGAGGGCTGGCGTGCGGGGCGGATCGGTGACTGGCTGGCACTGACGCCGCTCGGTCCCGACGGAGACCCGCTGCCCGGACCCACCCAGGGCTGGAAGGTGCACGCGTCGGCCACCCGGGCGAACGCGGAGCGGATCGCCGCGGCGGTGTGGGACTACTGCGTGCCCCGCGGTATCCCGTTCAAGTTCCTGCCGGGCCCACATCTGCTGCATCTGCGCAACACCAAGTACGCGGGCCGGGACGGCAGCGGGAAGTTCGTGACGGTCTACCCGGCCGACGAGGACCAGCTGCACCAGGTGCTGGCCGAGCTGGGCGCCCTGCTGGAGGGCTGCGAGGGCCCGTACATCCTCACCGACCTGCGCTGGCAGGAGGGCCCGCTGTACGTCCGTTACGGGGCGTTCGCGCGCTCCTTCGTCGTCGACGAGCGCGGCTCGCTCGTGCCCGCCGTCCGGGACGGCGAGGGCCGGCTGGTGCCGGACCGGCGCGCGCCGTCCTTCCAGGTACCCGACTGGGTGCGGCTGCCCGCGTTCCTGGAGGCCCAGCTCGCCGCCCGCAACGCGACGACGGTCGCCGACCTGCCGTACCGCATCGAGAAGGCCCTGCACTTCTCCAACGGCGGCGGCGTGTACGTGGGCACCGACACGCGCGACGGGCGCCGGGTCGTCCTGAAGGAGGGGCGACCGCACGCGGGGCTGGCGGCCGACGGCGCGGACGCGATCACCCGGCTGGAGCGAGAGCGGGCGGCGCTGGAGCGGGTGTCGGGGCTCGGGACGGTGCCCGAGGTGCGTGACTGGTTCACGCTCGGGGACCACCGCTTCCTCGTCATGGACTTCATCGAGGGGCGCCCCCTCAACTCCTTCTTCGCGGAGCGCCATCCACTGCTCACCCACGATCCCGACCCGGGGTCGGTGGCCGACTACACGCGGTGGGCACTGCGTATCCACCGCGCGGTCGAGGAGACCCTGGAGGCGGTGCACGCGCGCGGGATCGTCTTCAACGACCTGCACATCTTCAACATCATGGTCGCGCCCGACGAGGAGTCGGTGTCCCTGGTCGACTTCGAGGCGGCGGCGCCGGCCGAGGAGCGGGGCCGCCAGGTCGTCGCCCACCCCGGCTTCTTCGCCCCGCCCGACCGCAGAGGCATCGACGTCGACCGGTACGCGCTGGCGTGTCTGCGGCTCGCGCTCTTCATGCCCCTGACCACCCTGTTCGTGGTGGACCGGGGCAAGGCGGCCCATCTGGCCGAGGTGATCGCCGGCCAGTTCCCTGACGTACCGGCCGACTTCCTGGCCGAGGCGGTCGCCGAGATCACCCGTGACGTGTCCGCGCCGGACACCGGGCGCCCCGCGCCCTCGCCGCCGGCGGCTCCGGTCGAGCCCGGCGACTGGCCGTACAGCCGGGACTCGATGGTGAAGGCGATCCTCGCCTCCGCCACTCCCGAACGCCACGACCGGCTCTTCCCCGGCGACATCACCCAGTTCTCCGACGGCGGCGGACTCGGCCTCGCGCACGGCGCGGCCGGGGTCCTGTACGCGCTGTCCCGGGCGGGCGCCGAGCGGTACGAGGAGGGCGAGCGCTGGCTGCTGGCCCACACCGACCCGGTGCCGGTGGGCACTCCGCTGGGGCTGTACGACGGTCTCGCGGGCGTCGCCCACGTCCTCGACCTGCTCGGACACCGGCCGCGCGCGCTGGACCTGATGGACCTGGTCCTCCGGGAGAAGTGGCACAAGCTCTCCTCGGACCTGCGGGGCGGTCTCGCCGGGCTGGGTCTGGTCCTCGGCGGGCTGGCGCGCACGACCGGGGAGACAGAGTTCGCCCAGCGGGCCCAGGAGGTCACGGACATCCTGGTGAGCCGCCTGGACGAGCCGCTCCCGGACCCGAAGAAGCGCCGCGCCGGGCTGCTGCGGGGGGCGAGCGGGCCCGCCCTGCTGTTCCTCAGGCAGTACGAGGCGACCGGTGACCCCGCGCTGCTCGACGCGGCAGGCACGGCGCTGCGCCGGGACCTGGACGGCTGCGTCGTACAGCGGGGCGGTGGTCTTGAGGTCGACGAGGGATGGCGGACCATGCCGTACCTCGCGGAAGGCAGCGTGGGGATCGGCCTGGTCCTCGACGACTACCTGGCGCGCTCCGCGTCGGCGGGGCACTCCCCGGCCCGTTCGGACGGCCGTGTGGAGTTCGAGGAAGCCCGGGACCGCATCCTGACCTCCGCCGCCTCGCGCTTCTACGCACAGCCCGGACTGTTCCAGGGCAGGGCCGGCATGATCCTGCACCTCGCCCGCACCGGCGCCCCCGAGTCGCGGCGCCGCGAACAGATCGCGGGGCTCGGCTGGTACGCGATGTCGTACCAGGGCCAACTGGCCTTCCCCGGGCACCAGATGATGCGGCTCTCCATGGACCTGGGCACCGGCACGGCGGGCTGTCTGCTCGCGCTCGGCGCGGCCCTCGACGAGACGGCCCCCGCCGCACTGCCCTTCCTCCCGCCGCCACGGCGGCCCCAAGACGCGGCTCCTCACCAGGAGTCGTGACGCGACACCCGTCCCCACAGAGAACCCGGACCACCGGGATCGACGAAAGGAATCGACATGGCACTGCTCGACCTTCAGACGATGGAGTCCGACGAGACCGCCAACACCGGCGGCAACAGCACGCTGAGCCTGCTGTCCTGCGTGAGCGCGGCCAGCGTCACCCTCTGTCTCTGAGCACTGCCGGCAGCTACGCCGGGCGGCCACTCCCACTCGTGGAGGGCCGCCCGGCGGTCCGTCATCCCCCGTCGGAGGGCCCACCCGATGACGACCGACTCCCCCGACCGGCCGGCCCCGGCCGAGGACACCGCCTCGCCGCTGCGCGCGACAGTGCGCCGCACCCGGGCGAGCTGCGCGGTCCTGTTCCTGGTGGCCACGGTCTCGACGGGGCTCAGCCTGGCCCTGCCCCTGACTTTGGGACGGGCCCTCGACGTGACTCTGGCGCACCCGGACGGCACCGGCGCCCTGCGCTGGGTCCTGTGGTGCGCCGTTCTGGTCCTGCTGCTCGCCGTCCTCGACGCCGTCGAGACCGTGCTGAGCGGCACCACCAACGCCCGCGCCACGGCGTGGCTGCGACACCGGCTGACCGGGCACCTGCTCGCCGTGGGGCCACGGGCCGGGGAACGGTTCGGGTCCGGCGAACTGGTGGCCCGGCTGGTCGGCAACGCCGCTCAGGCCGGGACCGCGCCCGCCGCCCTCGCCGCGCTGCTGGCCGCGCTCGCCGGACCGGTCGGAGCGGTGGTGGCGCTCGGTCTGCTCGACCCGTGGCTGGCCGCGGTGTTCCTGGCCGGGGCTCCGCTGCTGGCTCTCCTGCTGCGGGCCTTCACCCAGGACTCCTCACGGTGTGTGGCCGCCTACCAGGACGCCCAGGGGCGGATCGCGAGCGGACTCACGGAGGCGATCGGCGGAGCCCGCACCATCGCCGCGTGCGGGACGGCGGACCGGGAGGTGGCCCGGGTCCTGCGGCCACTGCCCGAACTCACCCGCGCGGGCCACCGGATGTGGCACGTCCAGGGACGCGCGGCGGCCCGGGCGGTCGCCCTGGCCCCCTTGCTGCAACTGGGGGTCGTGGCCGTCGCCGGTGTCCTGCTCGTCCGCGGCCGGCTGACGGTGGGCGAGATGCTCGCCGCCTCGCGGTACGCCGTCCTGGCGGCCGGGGTCGGAGTCCTGGTCGGCCAGTTGTCGGGCCTGGTCCGGGCCCGGGCGTCGGCCCGGCGCCTCGGCGAGGTGCTGGCCGAGCCGGTGACGGCGTACGGGAGCCGTCGGCTGCCGCCGGGGCGGGGCCGGCTGGAGCTTCGCGGGGTCACCGCCCGGCGGGGCGGGCGGACGCTCCTGGACGGCGTCGACCTGGTCGTGCCCGGCGGCGGCACTCTCGCCGTGGTGGGCCGCTCCGGCGCGGGCAAGTCCCTCCTCGCGGCGCTCGCCGGGCGGCTGGCCGATCCCGACGACGGAACGGTGCTCCTGGACGGCGTGCCGCTGCCCGAACTGGACCACGACGAACTGCGCCGCGCGATCGGCTACGCCTTCGAGCGCCCCGCCCTGCTCGGCGACACCGTCGCGGACACGATCGGCTTCGGCGTCCGGACCGCCCCGCCCGACCGGATCAGGGCCGGCGCCGTCGCCGCCCGCGCCGACACGTTCGTACGCCGGCTGCCCGACGGCTACGCCACCCCCTGCCGGGCCGCGCCTCTCTCCGGGGGTGAGCGGCAGCGTCTGGGCCTCGCCCGGGTGCTGGCCCGCGACAGCAGGCTGCTCATCCTCGACGACGCGCTGTCCAGCCTCGACACGGTCACCGAACACCAGGTCGTCGACGCCCTGCTGCACCACTCCCCGGGCGGCACCCGGGTGATCGTCGCCCACCGGGTCTCCAGCGCGGCCCGCGCGGACACGGTGGCCTGGCTGGACGGAGGGCGGGTGCGGGCGGTGGGAACGCACGCGCGACTGTGGCGGGAGAGGGGTTACCGGGAGGTGTTCGCGGATGCCGAGGAGTGAGCACGCCCGGGCGTGGCCGACCGGCGGCGACGGCCTCCGCACGCGCGGAGTGCGGTTTCTGCGGCAGCAGCGGCGTGTCGTGGCCCGGCTCGTGCTGTGGTCCGTACTGGAGACCGGGCAGACCTTCCTCATGGGTTACGCCCTCGCCCGCGCCCTCGACGAGGGGTTCCTGCGCGGTCGGGCGGACGTCGGGCTCGGCTGGCTCGGGGTCGCCGTGCTCGCGGTCGCCGTGGGGGCGTACGGCACCGGACGGGTCTACGGGGCGGTCGCCGCACTCGTCGAACCGCTGCGGGACCGGCTCGTGGAGCGGGTGGTGGCGCGCGGGGTGCGGGAGGCGGACGGCGGGGCCCTGTCCGCGCTGACCCAGCAGGTGGAGATCGCCCGGGACACCTTCGCCGGTGTGGTGATGGTGTCCCGTTCCTTCGTCTTCACGGCCGCGGGCGCGCTGATCGGGCTGGGTTCACTGGCGCCGCCGCTGCTGCTCGTGGTCGTGCCCCCACTGGTCGTCGGCGTGGGCCTCTTCGCGGCGAGCATGCGCCCCCTGGCCCACCGCCAGGAGGCCTTCCTCGTCGCCGACGAACGGCTCGCCGACCGCTTCGGCGACGTCTGCGCCGGACTGCGGGACGTGACGGCGGGCGGGGCGGAGGAGCGGGTGGCCGCCGACGTCGGCGAACGGGTCGAGGCCGAGCTGCGGGCGGCCCGCTCGCTGGCCCGCTGGGGAGTGCCGCGCGTGGCGTCGATCGCCGTCGGCGGACAGCTCCCCATCGTCCTGCTGCTGCTGGCCGCCCCCTGGCTGCTGCGCGGCGGTGTCACACCCGGCGCGCTGGTCGGCGCGCTCGCCTACGTCACCCAGTCCCTGCTGCCCGCCCTGCAGAACCTGGTCCACGGCATGGGCACCAGCGGCTCCCGGCTCGCGGTCGTCCTGCGCCGCCTGGTGCCGGCCGGCGGGGCGGCGGACAGGGGGAGCGGTCCGGACGCCCGCCCCGCCCACAGCCCCGCGAGCGCGCCCGCCCTCACCGTCTCCGGCCTCACCTTCGCCTACGGCCCCACCTGCGCGCCCGTCGTCGACGGCCTCACCCTCAGCCTGCCCCCGGGCGCGCGGCTGGCGGTCGTGGGCCCCAGCGGCATCGGCAAGTCCACCCTCGTCTCCCTGGCCGCCGGTCTCCTCGAACCCCAGCACGGCACTATCCGGCTCTGCGGGCATCCGGTGTCCGGCAGCGCCGCCCACGCCCACCGGGTCGTCATCCCCCAAGAGGCGTACGTGTTCAGCGGGACGTTCGCCGAGAACCTGGGCTGTCTGCGGCCGGACCCCGTGCCCGAGTCCGAGCTGCTGGCCGCCGCCGAGGCGGTCGGGCTCGCCCCGCTCCTCGCCCGGCACGGCGGACCCGGCGGCCGGGTCGACCCGGCCGCGCTGTCGGCCGGCGAACGGCAGCTGATCGCACTGACGCGGGCCTGGCTCTCGTACGCCTGTGTGGCACTCCTCGACGAGGCCACCTGCCATCTGGACCCGGCGGCGGAGGAACGCGCCGAGCGGGCCTTCGCCTCCCGGCCCGGCACCACCCTGGTCGTGGTCGCGCACCGGATCGCCTCGGCGCGCCGCGCCGACCGTGTCCTCGTCATGGACGGCCGGCACTGCGCGTACGGGACGCACGACGAACTGCTGGAGCGCTCCCACCTCTACCGCGACCTGGTGGGCAACTGGTCGGCCACCCCGTCGACGGAGTCACAGCCAGCCCTCGCCCTGCGAGATACGGATGGCGTCGACGCGGTTGCGGGCCCCGGTCTTGCGGGTGATGGCCGCCATGTAGTTGCGCACGGTTCCGTGGGACAGGTGGAGGCTGCCGGCGATCTCCGCGACGGACGCCCCCTCCGCGGCGAGTGACAGGACACTCAGCTCCCGCCGGGTGAGCGGAATCTGTGTGGCCCTGAGGAAACCGAAGCCGAGCGAGTCATCGACGAAACGTTTCCCCGCCGCGACCTTGCGAATGGCGGACACCAGTCGCTCCGGTGCCCCCTCCCGCTCCTTGTCGACATAGCCCAGCGCACCCGCCTCCGCCGCCCTCTTCAGCAGGCCGGGTCTGCCGGCGCTGGCCAGTACCAGCAGCCGCGGGACGGACGCGCCCGCCCCGCGGCTGCGTAACTCGCCCAGCGGAGGCAGGCCGTAGGAATCCGAAGTCTCCAGGTCGGCGGCACAGACATCCGGCCGCACCGTCCTGAGCCGGCTCGCCGCGCCGCGCCAGGAGGCGTCGTACACCCCCAGGTCGGACTCCCTGTCCAGCCACTCCGCCAGGACCGATCTCACCAGACACGCGTCGTGCACCAGAAGCACTCGGATCACTGCAGCTCCTTCACTCGCCTCGCCCCGGGTCATCCGCTGTCGCGTGTGCCCCCTTTTCGACTCTCACCTCTCGCTCCGGCTCCCAGACGTGCAGAACAGGCCAACGGGGTGCGCGGGGGCGCACTCGTGGGGCTTTCGCGCCGGAATCGTGCTTCCACGCGGGGGCACGAGCCCCGCGTAAAAGGGGTGGCGAGAAGGTTTCTCCCTGCCGAGGTGCTCGGGCCCGGGGTGGGGTCCGAGCCCGCTCGCCGTGCGCGACGGGCCGGGTGGACAGAGCCTTGACTCGGAAGTACCCGGCCCTGCGAGGAGGTGGTCCCGGTGGCTCGTCGAGGGACCTCCGCACGCCGACGACCGGGGTCGGACGCCCGTTCGGCCTCGTTCGGGAAGCCGCTGCTGTCGCTGGCGCTCGCCGGGATGATGGAGGAGGTCCGGGCCCTCTCGGGCGCGGTGTATCTGCTGGAGCCCGGGGGGTCGGTGCTGGAGATGGCCGTCATGGCGGGGCTGCCCCGGGCGTTCGCGGCGCCCTGGGAACGGGTCGGGCTCGGCGCGCCGGTTCCCGTCGCCGAGGCGGCGCGCGAGCGGCGGTTCGTGTGGGTGGGCGGCGAGGAGGAGATGGCCCGGCGGTATCCACGGGTCGCCGTCGTGCTGCCCTACCCCTTCGCGCTGGCCGCCGTACCGGTGGCGACCGCCTCGACGGTGTACGGGGCGATCTTCGTGACCTGGCCCGGTTCGCATCCGCCCGAGCTGTTCCAGCGGGAGCGGCAGCAGCTCGGCGCGGCCTGCGACCGGCTGGCGCTGCGTCTGGAGCGGGCCGCCGCCGAACGCCGTCCGCTGCGGCCCGAGGCGGATCTGCTGGCCATCTCGCCCGGGACGCCGACCGCCGACACCCTCGGCACGGTCGAGGCGGCGCGGATGGTGTCACGGCTGCCGTACGGACTGTGCTCCCTCGATCTGCACGGGCGGGTCTGCTTCGTCAACGCGGCGGCCCCGGAGCTGCTGGGGGTCCCGGCGGGAGCGCTGCTGGGATCCCAACTGTGGGTGTCGGTGCCCTGGCTCGATGATCCGGTGTACGAGGACCGCTACCGCGCCGCGCTGCTCAGCCTGCACGTCACCTCGTTCGTGGCGCTGCGACCGCCGGGCGACTGGCTGTCGTTCCGGCTGTATCCGAGCGCGACCGGGCTGAGTGTGAGGATCACCCGGGCGCGGGCGGTGGCCGAACTGGACCGGGCGGGGCGCAGGCCGGGCGGACCGTCCAGTCTGGTCACGATCTCGCAGGTGCTGTCCCTGGCGGGGGCCCTCACGGAGGCGGCGGGTGTCGAGGACGTCATCCAGCTGGTCGCGGACGAGATCATGCCGGCGGTGGGCTGCCAGACCCTGGTGATGCTGGGCTCAGGGGGCGGGCGTATGCGCGTGCTGGGGCATCGCGGGTACGCCGACGCGCGGCTGGTGGAGCGGTTCGACGGGCTGCCGCTGACCGAGCGGACCCCGGGGATGCAGGTTCTCAACACGGGTGTGCCCGCCTTCTTCGAGTCGAGGGGCGAGTTGGAGCGGGCGTATCCGTCGGTGCGGGAGTTGCCCGGTGGGACGGCGGCCTGGGCGTTTCTCCCGCTCATCGCGTCCGGACGTCCGGTGGGCACCTGTGTGCTGGGCTACGCGGAACGGCACACGTTCCCCGCCGACGAGCGCGCCGTCCTGACCAGTCTCGGCGGCCTGATCGCCCAGGCTCTGGAGCGGGCCCTGCTGTACGACGCCAAGCACCGGGTCGCGCACGGCCTCCAGGCCGCCCTCCTGCCGAGTTCCCTGCCGTCGCTGCCCGGCTTCGAGGCCGCCGCGCGCTATCTGCCCGCCACCCAAGGCATGGACATCGGCGGTGACTTCTACGACCTGGTGTGCTCACACGGGCGGGCGTCGGCGGTGATCGGGGACGTCCAGGGGCACAACGTGACGGCGGCCGGCCTGATGGGGCAGATCCGTACGGCCGTACGGGCGTACACGACTGTCGGTCAAACGCCGCAGGAGGTGATGAGCAGCACCAACCGGCTGCTGATCGACCTCGGCACCGAGCTGTTCGCGAGCTGTCTGTATCTGCGGCTCGATCCGGGGACGGGCCGGGCCGTGATGGCTCGTGCGGGGCATCCGCAGCCGTTGCTGCGGTACCCGGACGGGCAGGTGCGGGTGCTCGACCTGGCCGGGGGTCCCCTGCTGGGGATCGACGCCTCGGCCGAGTACCCGGCGACCGAGGTCGAGCTGTCGCCGGGCTGCGTCCTCGCCCTGTACACCGACGGGCTGATCGAGTCGCCGGGCGTCGACATCGACGAGACGCTGGCCGCCCTCGCCCGGCGGCTCGCGGCGACCGGTGACGGGCCACTGGACGAACTGGCCGACGGGCTGGTCGAGTTCGGCGCGGGGGTGACGGACCGGGTGGACGACATCGCGCTGCTTCTGCTGCGGGCGCGGACGGAGCGGACGGAGCGGACGGAGCGGACGGAGACTTGACGAACGCCGGGCGGGAGGGCGCCCGTGGGAGTGGGCCGGGGTCCTGGCCCTGCGGAGGAGCCGGCCGAGGACTTCTGCGGCCCGCTCCGCCGTAGGGATCCGTGCGCGGCACCGAGGGCCACGGCACGCGGGGCCGGCGGCGCAAGTGCGCTGATCGGCCCCGCGGCGCTTCGAACCGCGCCGCGGACGGCCCCGCGCACGCAGAACGGTCCGGCCCTCCCGCCGGAGGGCCGGACCGCGTCACTGTCGGCCGGGACTACTGGTGTGGCCGGTCAGTGGTTCTGGTTGTTCCCCAGGCCTGTGCCGTCGTCGGCACCGTTGCCGTTGTCCGCGCCGTTGCCGGTCTGGTCGTTGACGCCGCCGAGCTCGTCGCCGCCGACCTCTTCACCAAGTCCGGCGTCCTGACCCGCACCGACATCCTGACCGGCGGCACCGGCGTCCTGGCCCGCACCGGCGTCCTGGCCCGCACCAGCATCCTGACCGGCACCGACGCCCTGGCCCGCACCAGCATCCTGACCCGCACCGGCGTCCTGACCAGCACCAACGCCCTGGCCCGCACCAGCATCCTGACCCGCACCGGCGTCCTGACCAGCACCGGCGTCCTGACCAGCACCAGCAGCGTCACCAGCACCAGCACCAGCACCGGCGCCCGCGCCCGCGTCGCCCGCGCCGATGGTCGCGCCGACGGCCGCCAGGGCCGTGGTGACCGGCTGGAAGAAGGTTTCGCCGCCGACCGTGCAGTCGCCGCTACCGCCGGAGGTCAGGCCGATCGCGCTGCCGTCCTGGGTGAACAGCGAGCCGCCGCTGTCGCCGGCCTCCGCGCAGACGTTCGTCTGGATGAGGCCGGTGACCGTGCCCTCGGCGTAGTTCACGGTGGCGTCGAGGCCGGTGACCTGGCCGTCGTTGAGGCCCGTCGTGGAGCCCATGCGGAAGACCTGCTGGCCGACCGCCGCCTCGGCTGCCTGCGTGATGTCGACGGTCTGGCCGTTGCCGACGTCGACAGTGCTGGCCGCGACGGTCGCCGGGTCGTTGTACTTCACGAGTGCGAAGTCTCCGTCGCCCGGGAAGGTGGCCGCCTCGACCGTGGCGATGGGATCGCCGTTCTCCGCGTCCGACCAGTCGGCCGCGGCGACGCCACAGTGACCGGCGGTCAGGAAGCCGGGCGTACCGTCCCCGGTCACCACGTTGAAGCCGAGGGAGCAGCGGGCGCCACCGCCGAAGATGGCGTCGCCGCCCTCGACCAGCGGCTTGAAGGTGCCCGCGGTCTTCTTGATGGCCGCCATGCCCGAGCCGAGGCTCTTGACGGTCGACTCGATCGTGTTCCAGCCGGCGCCCGTGACCGTGCTGTCGGCGGTGACCTGGATCTTGTTGGTCCGGGGGTCCAGGGCCCAGGCCGTGCCCGGGATCGTCGCCTTGGCCTTGAGCGTCTGCGCGCCGGCCTTCAGCTCGCCGATGGTGTTCTCGACCTCGCGGACGGCGGCGCCGGCCTTCTTGGCCTGGATGATGACGTTGTTGTCACCCTCGACGACGTTGACGACCAGCTGCTGTTTGTCGGTGTCGTAGTAGGAGCCCGCGAAGGCATCTCCGAGCATCTGCTGCAGCTGCGAGGCCAGATCCGAGGCGTCCGTCGCCTTCAGGGTCTTCGGAGCCGCGCCGGCCGCGTTGTCGGTCTGGGACGCCATGGCGTTGGGGAGCAACAGGGCCGCGGCCCCGATCGCCGCGACACTGCCCACCGCTATCGCGGCCTTACGCTTCGGAACTCGCTTGTGACTCAACTTCTTGACCTCCTGCGGGGCGGGGTCTTAGCCGCCGATCGTTCATCGGCGACCAACTGGGGCGCCTGGATGGCTGTAGGTACGGACAGGCCCCGTGGGGCGTTCAGATTATTTGCCAACTCCCTTTGCGAAACAGCGAATCGGCCATTGCCAGGGCCTGACCGAGGGCCGCCGGGAACAATCACCCATATGACGATGACGCCCGACGAAGCAGACAACATCCTTTCCACCGGCTTCGCCCCTTGGGTGCTCGATCTCGGCCCGGCGGTCGAGGAACCGGACGAGCGTCGCGCGCTGCTGCGACTGCCCTGGTCAACCCGGTTGGCGCGGAAGGGCGGCGCACTGTCGGGGCAGGCTCTGATGGCCGCCGCGGACACCTCGACCGTGATCGCGGTGTCGGCTGCGCGCGACGCCTTCGTCCCCATGACGACGGTCCAGAAGTCCACGACTTTTCAGCGCGCGGCGACCGGATCCCATGTCCCGCTCGCGGCGGTCCTCACGAAGATCGGCCGCCGGACGACCTTCGCCGACATCGCGCTGACCGACGCCGGATCCGGTGAACTCTCGGCCCGCGCGAGCACGGTGTACGCCCTCCTGGGCTGACCCGGCACACCGAAAAGGCCACAGGAAGACACTTTCCGTAGCCGCCGTGTGTCTTTGTGTCGGCCGAACCGCTCCGAATCCCGGCTCCAGCGAATCTGCACAGCGAATACGCAGTCAGGTCACCGCACACGACGGTTCCGCACATCCGCTCGTTACACGCCACGCCTTTGGTGGCGGACTGTCCGATTCCGCCCCGCCCCCCTGAGTCAGATGTGCACCCGGCCGCAAGGGGCGGCCTGCACCGAAGTCGTGCGGCATGTGGAGAAGTGGCCGCCAAGGCGTGCGCACACCCTCACGGTTTGGCGCTCGCGGGGCACAAGTGCCCTGGTGGGGCCGTTGGTTGATTGGAAGCCCGCTGCACGGGCGTGCTTTGATCCATCGCATCGCAGGGGCCGCTGAGGTTCCGGAAACGAGCCTGGGCAGTCCTGCGGTCGCGGCCGTCATCTGTCCCCAGAGGGGGCCGCTCCCCCCTTGTGAAATACCCCTATGAAGGGAAGTTCCCCCATGAACTCCACCCCCCAGGTTGAGACCGCCGAGCTGTCGGACGCCGCTCTCGACGCCGTCTCCGGCGGTCTGTCCCTGAACGCCGTCGGCACCGCCACGAACCTGGTGGACAGCGTTGCCCCCGGCGCGCTCCCGCTGGTCGGCTCCCTCACCGGCACGGTCGAGGGCCTCACCGGCCTGAACACCGGTGCGGTCACCGGCCTGGTCGCCGGTCTCTGATCGACGCCTCACGCCGCTGAGTCCCGGAACCGTTTCCCGGTTCCGGGACTCTCGGGTTCCACAAACCCGTCGGCCCGGCCCACGCAAGTCTTCTTACGCAGGTTACGCAGGTGAGGAAAGCCCGTGCAGTTCCGCCAGCAGGCCCTCGCCAAGCTCCAGTCGGCCGAAGAGCTGGATCTTCCGGTGCGTTTCGCACGGCCTCAGGGCTGGCTGGTCCTCTCCGTCACGGTCGTCGTCATGGCCGCCGCGTCCGTGTGGGCGGTCACGGGGTCCGTCACCTCCACCGTCAGCGCGCCCGCCATCCTCACGCATGGGGAGGGCAGTTACGTCCTGCAGAGCCCCGTGTCCGGTCAGATCACCGCGGTCCTCGCCAAGGAGGGCACCCGGCTGCCCGCCAACTCCCCTGTGCTGAAGGTCCGTACGGCCGCCGGTGAGTCGGTCGTCCGCTCGGTCGCCGCGGGCCGGCTCACCGCGCTCGCCGCCACGATCGGCCAGATCATCGGTACGGGTACGAACGTCGCTGCCATCGAGAAGGTCGCCCGCACGAGCGACCCGCTGTACGCGACGGTGTACGTCCCGGCCGAGAGCGCCGCCACGATTCCCGAGAACGCCGCCGTCGACCTGAGCGTCCAGACCGCGCCCACCCAGCAGTACGGGGTGCTGCGCGGCCAGGTTAAATCGGTGGACCGGGCCCCCCAGACACAGGCGCAGATCGGCACGTTCCTCGGTGACAGCCAGCTCGGCGAGCAGTTCACGAAGAAGGGCCGGCCGGTCGCCGTCCTGGTCAAGCTGGACAAGTCGTCGGCCACGAAGAGCGGTTACCGGTGGTCCTCTGCCGAGGGGCCGCCCTTCCAGCTCACCTCCATGACCCTGGCCTCGGGCTCGATCCGGCTGGCGGACCAGCGTCCCGTCGATTGGCTGCTGCCGTGAGTGCCGCACAGAAGTCCCGGGCAGGGCGTCGCTCGGCCCCGCGCCCGCGCACGGTCCCCAAGGGCAGCGGCAAGTCCGTGCGCACCCCGACGGTTCTCCAGATGGAGGCCGTGGAGTGCGGCGCGGCCTCGCTCGCCATGGTCCTCGCGCACTACGGTCGGCACATCCCCCTCGAAGAGCTGCGTATCGCCTGCGGTGTCTCGCGGGACGGCTCGCGCGCGAGCAACCTCCTCAAGGCGGCCCGGAGTTATGGTCTGACGGCCAAGGGCATGCAGATGGACACGGCCGCGCTCGCCGAGGTGAACGCGCCCGCGATCCTGTTCTGGGAGTTCAACCACTACGTCGTCCTCGACGGCATGGGGCGCCGCCTCGGCCGGCGCGGGGTGTACATCAACGACCCCGGCAAGGGCCGGCGGTTCGTGCCGATGGAGGACTTCGACTCCAGCTTCACCGGTGTCGTCCTCGTCATGGAACCCGGCGCCGACTTCGAGCGCGGCGGGCGCAAGCCTGGCGTCCTGGGTGCCATGCCGGCCCGGCTGCGAGGTACGTCGGGCACGATGCCCGCCGCGATCCTGGCGAGTCTGCTGCTGGTCGCGGTGGGCGCGGCGATGCCCGCGCTCAGCCGCACCTACATCGACTCGTTCCTGATCGGCGGCCAGACCTCGATGCTGGAGGTGCTGTTCGCGTCGATGGGTTCGTGCGTGGCACTGACCCTCGTGCTGACCTGGCTGCAGCAGGCGAACCTGCTGCACGGCCGCGTCATCTCCTCGACCCTGAGCAGCGCCCGCTTCCTGCGCCATCTGCTGCGCCTGCCGGTCACCTTCTTCTCCCAGCGCAGCCCGGCCGACCTCGTCCAGCGCCTCCAGTCGAACGACGCGGTCTCCGAGACCCTGGCCCGTGACCTCGCGGCGGCCGGCGTCGACGCGATCGTGGTCGTGCTCTACGCCGTGCTCCTCTATACGTACGACCCGCAGCTGACGGCCGTCGGCATCGGCGTGGCGCTGCTCAACATCGTGGCCATGCGGGTGGTGATCCGGCTGCGCGCGACCCGTACCGCGAAACTTCGCGCGGACAACGCCCGGCTCACCAACACCGCTTACTCCGGGCTCCAGTTGATCGAGACGATGAAGGCGACCGGCGGCGAGGAGGGTTACTTCCGCAAGTGGGCCGGGCAGCACGCGACCACGCTGGAGGAGCAGCAGCGGCTCGGGGTGCCGAGCGCCTGGCTGGGGGTGGTCGCACCGACGCTCGCGACGCTGAACAGTGCGCTGATCCTCTGGATCGGCGGGATGCGGGCCGTCGAGGGTCATCTGTCCGTGGGTCTGCTGGTGGCCTTCCAGTCCCTGGTCGTTCGGTTCACCGCCCCCCTGACCCGGCTCAACGGGGTGGCGGGCCGGATCCAGGACTTCGCGGCGGACGTGGCACGGCTCAAAGACGTGGAGAACTTCCGTGCGGATCCGCTGTACGCCCGTCCCGGGGGCGGTGATTCGACGCGCCGGCTGCACGGTCATGTCGAGCTGCAGAACATCACCTTCGGCTACAGCCCGCTCGACAAACCCCTGCTGACCGGCTTCGACCTGACCGTCGGACCGGGTCAGCAGGTGGCGCTGGTGGGTGGCTCGGGTAGCGGAAAATCAACTGTCTCCAGGCTGATTTCGGGCCTGTACGCGCCCTGGGAGGGCGTCATCCGGATCGACGGGCAGCGGCTTGAGGACATTCCGCGCGGTGCGCTGGCGGCCTCGGTCTCCTTCGTCGACCAGGACGTGTTCCTCTTCGAGGGCAGCGTCCGCGACAACGTGGCGCTGTGGGACCCGTCGATCCCGGACGAGTCGGTGGTGGCGGCGCTCGAGGACGCGGCGCTGTACGACGTCATCACGCGCCGGCCGGGTGGTATCCACAGCCGGGTCGAGCAGGACGGGCGGAACTTCTCCGGCGGGCAGCGCCAACGCCTGGAGATCGCGCGGGCGTTGGTGCGCAACCCCAGCATTCTCGTCCTCGACGAGGTGACCAGCGCGCTGGACGCGGAGACCGAGCAGACCGTGATCGACAACATGCGCAAGCGCGGCTGTGCCTGTGTGGTGATCGCGCACCGGCTCTCCACCGTGCGCGACAGTGACGAGATCGTCGTACTCCAGCACGGCACGATCGTGGAACGCGGGCGGCACGACGCCCTGGTGGCGGCCGGTGGGGCGTACGCCGAGCTGGTCAGGGAGCGTTGAGATGACGACGGTTCACGAAGGCGATGTCGATGTCGTCCTTACCGCGCTCGGGCAGATGGGGACGCGTTTCGACCTGGCCGGGCAGGGCCGCCTCGATCTCGAAGGGCCACAGGTGCTGTGGCTGGTCGCGTCGGGCGCGCTCGACCTGTACGCGGTGGACGCCGTGGAACAGGGCCAGTGGCACCACATCGGCCGGCTGGAGGCGGGCGCTCTGCTGCTCGGCCCGGTCACCGGCCCGGACCACACCCTGGTCGCCCGCCCGGTGCGCGACTGCGTGGTGCACCGCGTCGGCCTGCGCGAGCTGTACCGGTCGCCGGGCACGGAGACCTGGTCGTACGACGAGTACGGCAACGCCCAGTACGTGCCTCCGGCGACCAGCCCGCTGGAGTACGCCCTCGCCCTGGGCGTCGGACGTGGGCTGTCGGTCCTCTTCCAGGCGCCGATGGCCTCGGAGCGGGCCGCCGCGCCGACCGACGACGACGTCTTCTGGATGCAGGTCCCGCCGGGCAGTGTGCAGTACGGATCGCTGTACGGGGCGGAGGCCGCCGCCGATCTGCTGATGGACCCCGGGGTCTGGCAGGGCATGGTCGACCAGCAGTACCGGCTGCTCGCCACCCTCGACCGGTGGATCGAGCAGCTCGAACGCAGTCACGAGACCCGTACGGCGGCCGGCATCAAGGCGGGCGAGGCCGTGCGCGCCCAGGCCGACCGGACCCTGCTGGCGTCGATCGGCAAGCCGTCGGCGAAGCGCACGACCGCCGCCGACGCGGACGCCACGTACGCGGCCTGCAAGCTGGTCGCCGAGGCGGCCGGGATCACGCTCGCCGAGCCCGCGCAGAGCGGCACCGAGAGCGACCGGCTCGACCCGGTCGAACGGATCGCGCTCGCCTCCCGCGTCCGCACCCGGGCCGTCCGGCTCGACGGACGCTGGTGGCACGACAACGTCGGCCCGCTGATCGGCCACCGCAGTCTGTCCGGCGCGCCGGTCGCGCTGCTGTGGCGACGCGGCGGCTATGTCGCCCTGCAGCCGTCGTCGGGACGCGAGACGCCGGTGGAGAAGGCGAACGCGGCGGAGTTCGAGGAGCGGGCGGTGATGTTCTACCGTCCGCTGCCCGAACGCGGGATGACCCCCCTGCGGCTGCTCCGGTTCAGTATGGGCGGCAGCCGGGGCGATGTGGTGAACCTGCTGCTGAGCAGCCTGGTGACCATCGCCATCGGGGCGTTGGTACCGGTCGCGACGGGCAAGGTGCTCGGCGAGTTCGTACCGAAGGCGCAGACCACGCTGATCGTGCAGTTCTGTCTGGCCGTGATGATCAGCAGTGTGGTGGCGGCGGCCTTCACCCTGCTGCAGAACCTCACCCTGCTCCGGATGGAGGGCCGGATCGAGGCGACGCTCCAACCGGCCGTCTGGGACCGGCTGTTGCGGCTGCCGACGAAGTTCTTCACCGAGCGCTCGACCGGTGAGCTGGCGAGTGCGGCGATGGGCATCAGCGCGATTCGCAAGCTGCTGGCGGGAGTCGCCCCCGTCGTCACGCAGTCGGTGACGATCGCGGCGATGAACCTGGGCCTGCTCCTCTACTACAGCGTCCCGATGGCGCTGGCGGCGGTCGGCATGCTCGTGGTGATCGCCGCCGTGTTCCTCGGGCTCGGACTGTGGCAGGTGCGCTGGCAGCGGCGGCTGCTCGTCCTCTCCAACAAGCTGAACAACCAGGCCTTCCAGACCCTGCGCGGCCTGCCCAAGCTACGGGTTGCGGCGGCCGAGAACTACGCGTACGCGGCCTGGGCGGGCGAGTTCGCGCGCAGCCGCGAGCTGCAGCAGAGGGTCGGCCGCATCAAGAACCTCACGACGGTGCTGGGCGCGGTGTATCTGCCGGTCTGCACGCTGCTGATGTTCATGCTGCTCGCGGGTCCGGCGCGCGGTGAGATGTCGGCGGCGGCCTTCCTCACCTTCAACACCTCGGTGACGATGCTCCTGACGTCGGTCACCCAGCTGACCGGCGCCTTCGTCTCCGGGGTGGCCGCGCTTCCGCTGTACGAGGAGATCAAGCCGGTGCTGGAGGCGACCCCGGAGGTCCGCGTCGCGAGCACCCGGCCGGGCGTGCTGACCGGCGCGATCGAGGCCCGCCGGCTCTCCTTCCGTTACGCGGACGACGGCCCCCTCGTCCTGGACGACGTGTCCTTCCAGGTGCGGGCGGGCGAGTTCGTGGCGATCGTCGGCCCCAGCGGCTGCGGCAAGTCGACGCTGCTGCGCCTGCTGATCGGCTTCGACAGACCGGTCTCCGGCAGTGTGCTGTACGACGGCCAGGACCTGGGCGCGCTCGACCAGTCGGCCGTACGCCGCCAGTGCGGTGTGGTGCTCCAGCACGCCCAGCCGATGACGGGTTCGATCCTGGACGTCATCTGCGGCACCGAGCCGTACACACCGGAGGAGGCGATGGCCGCCGCCGCGATGGCGGGCCTCGCGGAGGACATCCAGCGGATGCCGATGGGGCTGCACACCATCGTCCAGGGCAGCGGAGCGATCTCGGGCGGCCAGCGGCAGCGGCTGATGATCGCGCAGGCGCTGATACGCAGGCCCCGCATCCTCTTCTTCGACGAGGCGACCAGCGCCCTGGACAACGAGACCCAGCGCACGGTCATCGAGAGCACCCGCGCGCTGAACGCCACCCGGGTCGTGATCGCCCACCGTCTGTCGACGGTGCTGGACGCGGACCGGGTGATCGTCATGGAGGACGGCAAGGTCGCCCAGCAGGGCCCCCCGGCCCAACTGCTGGCGGACACGGGCGGCCGGCTGCACGAACTGGTGCGACGCCAGTTGGCGTAGCCGCCGGCCCCCTCCGGGACACCGGCGAGAGCGACGGAGGCCGGTGAGACCGGCAGGAAGGCGCCGACCGTCAGTCTGCCGCTGCGCCGTCCGCACATCCTCCCTAGCGACACTTTCCCGTATCGATACTTTGCCGTTTCGATGAAAGTGCTCTAATCTCAGAACGTCGAGAGTACGAAACGGTTTCGTTTACATACTCGTAACCTCTGGTCCTCTTCGCCTTCCGTCACCACTCGTCGCTCCACTCCACGAGCGGCCTTCCCTGGAGTGTGCTCAGATGCCCCAGTCCCTTACCGAAGGCGCCCCGAAGGGCGTCACGAACGACACGGACAAGGGGTCCGCCGCGCCGAACCCGAAGCGGTGGTGGATCCTCGCGATCATCGGAATCGCGCAGTTGATGGTCGTCCTGGACGCCACCATCGTGAACATCGCGCTCCCCTCCGCACAGGCCGACCTCGGCTTCTCCGACGGCAACCGGCAGTGGATCGTCACCGCCTACGCCCTGGCCTTCGCCTCCCTGCTGCTGCTCGGCGGCCGGATCGCCGACCTCTTCGGCCGTAAGCCCGCCTTCCTCATCGGCGTCGCCGGATTCGCCGGCGCCTCCGTCCTCGGCGGCGCCGCGAACGGCTTCGAGATGCTCGTCATCGCCCGGGCCCTCCAGGGTGTCTTCGGCGCGCTGCTCGCGCCCGCCGCCCTGTCGCTCCTCAACACGACCTTCGCCGACGCACGTGAGCGTGCCCGCGCGTTCAGCGTGTACGGCGCGATCGCCGGGGCCGGCGGCGCGGTGGGCCTGCTGCTCGGCGGCCTGCTGACCGACGCCCTCGACTGGCGCTGGACGCTGTACGTGAACCTGATCTTCGCCGTCGTCGCGCTGGTGGGCGGCTGGATACTCCTGGGCAACCACCGTGACGCCGCCAACTCCAAGATCGACGTCCCGGGCACGCTCCTGGTCTCCGCCGGTCTCTTCTCCGTCGTCTACGGCTTCTCCAACGCCGAGTCGCACGACTGGAGTTCGGCGCAGACCTGGGGCTTCCTGGCCGCCGGTGTACTGCTTCTCGCGGCGTTCACCCAGTGGCAGACCCGCGCCAAGCACCCGCTGCTGCCGATGCGCGTCCTGCTGGACCGGGACCGTGCCGCCTCGTTCCTCACGGTACTGATCTCCGGCGCGGCGATGTTCGGCGTCTTCCTCTTCCTCACCTACTACCTGCAGCTGAACCTCGGCTTCAGCCCCACCAAGACCGGCCTGGCCTTCATGCCGATGATGGCGGCGCTGATGGTGGCGGCCCAGGTGTCCACCACGGTGCTCGTGCCCCGCTTCGGCCCGAGGATCATCATTCCGCTGGGCTTCGCCCTGGGCGCGGCCGGCATGGCCTGGCTGACGGACATCGGTGTCGGCTCGTCCTTCAGCACCGCCGTGCTCCCGCAACTGCTGGTGATCGGCGTGGGGATGGGCACGATCATGCCGCCCGCGATGCAGCTGGCCACCAGCGGAATCGGTGCCGAGGACGCGGGAGTGGCCTCCGCGACGGTCAACACCATGCAGCAGGTGGGCGGTTCGATCGGCACCGCGCTGCTGAGCACGCTCGCCGCGAGCGCCGCGACCAGCTACCTGTCCGGCCGGAACGCGGCCGACAAGCTGGTCCAGGCCCAGTCGACGATCGAGAGCTACACCACCGCGTTCTGGTGGTCGGCCGGCTTCTTCGCCGCGGGCGCTCTGATCACCTTCCTGCTGTACCGCCCGGGTGTCCCGGTCCAGGACGAGAGCGCCGCGCCGGTCGTCCACATGTGACCCGCCCGGGTCACCGAGGCCGCAGGGGCCGCCGTCCGTAGGGAGACGGCGGCCCTTCCGTCTGTCTCGGCGCCTCCGCAGGCGAGTGCGCACTGCACGAAATGTCAATGAATACAGCAGTAATTCACCTTGTCGAGTGAACTAGATCTTGCGGACGGCGTGTCAGGGATGGTCCGGACCCAGCCGGGGTAGCTACCGAGATCGAATGCGCCCCCGCCGAGGTGGAGCAGCCATGACGCCGGAAGCCGACGACCGCACCCCCGGGCCGCCCGAGCGCACGGCCTCGGACTCGTCCGCAGCCCTGCCACCGACGCCCAATCCGTATGCCCGTACGTACACGCACGGGCCGTTCACCGTGGTCGAGGCCCTGGGCGAGATCGATCTGGCGACCGCCGGCTTCCTCGCCGAACACCTGGACGCCGCCACCTCGCGCCCCGGCCCCGATGTGCTGGTCGACCTCCGGCACGTCGGCTTCTTCGACTGCTCGGGCCTTCGCGAACTGTGCCGCGCCGACAATCGGGCCCGCGAGCGCGGCGGCCGGCTGCGGCTGGTCTCGGACACGCCCCGCCTGCAGCGTCTGATGCGCGCCGCGGCCCTGCTTCACCGTTTCCCGCTCCTCGCCCGCATCCCGGAGCAGGAGTCGTGATGGGCCGGCCGGTGGCCCCACACCACCGACCGGCCCTGCTGCGAGATCGCGCGCACCCCGCGACACAGGGTTCGCACTCCCCATCCGCATACGCCTGCGTGGCTCACGGAAGCGCGCGACCCCGGTCCTTTAGAACGTGAAGACGGCCTCCCCGTAGGTGCTCTTCACGCACTCGTTCGCGAAAGTCCGCTCATAGGCGACCCGCTGGCCCCGCCACACGCCCTCGACGGTGACGACCACGGGTTCGTACTGCTTGGTGCACTTCACGTCGCCGGACGCCGCCAGCATGTCGAAGTCCCCGCCCACGGCCCGGAGTTCGGCACAGGCCCTGGACGCCGCCGGATGCGTGCCCGAGGCCGTCGGGGCACACGTCAGGGTGACGGCACGCTCGGGCGTGACGGTGGCCGCGGTGTCACCGTGCCCCATGGTGAACACCAGGGCCGAGGGTGCGTAGAGCCCGGAGGCGGCGGGGCCCGGGGCGGCGACGGCGGCCCCGGTGAGAGGGGCGCATACGGCGGTGGCCGTCAGGGTCAGAGTCGCTGCCCAGCGCGCGGTGTTCGGCATTGTGTGCATCCTTCCGCTCAGTTCGAAGATGCGAATCGAAGGTCATCGGTCCGCATGGGTGCTCGATCCCAGCCGGTCGGGCCGGATCGGCGAGCGTGAGTCTGCCGAGTCCGGCGCCGAAACTCATCTCGACCCCATGCGTTTCAGTAACCTTGCGTATTGAATCAGTGGCGTGAAGTTACGTTGTTCGAACACGCGGGTCCCGGAACTGAGCGGATGTTGATCGTCCGAGGCCGCCGAGTGGCTGGATCCACCCGCTTTTTTAATCGGCCTGAAACATTCCGATTCCGCTCCCCTCGGGCCACGCGGCGCATCCCCGCACCGTCGTCGGGGCCCTGTCGGAGGCTCGCGCTACGTTGTGCGGCATGAGTGAGTTCGTGTTGGTCGCGGGGGTACGGCTCGGGGCGTGGGCCTGGGACGAAGTGGCGGTCGAACTGCGTGCCGCCGGGCACGCAGTGCACCCCCTGACGTTGTCGGGGGTGGCTGAGCGGCGGGGCGAGCCGGCCGGGCAGCAGACGCATGTGCGGGACATCGTCGAGGAGGTGGAGCGCCTCGATCTGCGGGACGTCGTGCTCGTGGGGCACAGTTACGCGGGGATACCCGTCGGGCAGGCCGCCGAGCGGATCGGTGAGCGGCTGGGACGGGTGGTGTTCGTCGACGCGCGTGTCCCGGCCGACGGGAGGTCGTTCCTGTGGGGCTGGGACAGTGCCGGGGTGGAGGCGTCGATCGCCGAGAACGGGGGTTTCCGGCCGACCCCGGGGGCGGGCCACTTCGCGGGCCAGGGCCTCACCGACGAGCAGATCGCGCGGATCGTGAACGGCTCGACGCCCCACCCTGGGGCCACCCTCACCGAGCCGGCCGACCTCGCGGGCTCGATGGCCGACCTTCCCGCGACGTACGTCAAATGTCTGCTCGACGATCCGGAGCCGTCCGAGGACGTGGTCGAACTGCTCAAGAGCGACCGGTGGGAGCTGGCCGAACTGGACACCGGACACTGGCCGATGTTCTCCCGCCCGCGCGAACTGGCCGCCGCCCTGCACCGGGCGACGACCGGAGGCTGACCGAGTGCTCCGCCCCCGCCGCCTGGGGGCTGCGCTGGAAAGATGCCGTAACCGGGCGGGCGGGAAACACAACCTGGACTGGGCAGCCCCCCGCCGTGAGACCCCGTTACGGCGAATCCGCGCCGACCCGTGCCGCCTTCCCCCGCGGCCCCCCTATCGACAGGGAATCAGCGCTGGCGGTCACCGTGTCCCTAAGCCAGCGTTGTGCCGCGGAGCCGTCGCGGACCTTGACGACCACGTCCGTGTCGGGGTCGTCGGACGCGGGGGCGACGGCGAGGCCCTCCTCCCAGCGGGGCAGCAGTTCGCCCCGCACGGTGAGGTCGTAGCGGACGTCGTCACCTCGCCCGGCGGACGCGGCGGCACAGCGTCCGAGGATGACGACACCGGCGTCGGCGTGCGAGTCCAGGCACAGTTCGGGGTTGGCGACACTGCGCAACAGCCCGTCGTCCTCGTACGTCCACATCTGGGTCCACGCGGTCGAGCATGACGCGAGCATGGTGGCAGCGCCGGCCGTGGCCCTGCCGCCCCGGATGTCCAGGCACAGGTCGGCGGTGATGTTACGCAGCCTGGTGTGCCGGGTGGCGGTCGGGTTGCCGGCCGTCGCCGGCGGCGAGGAGGACACCGCCGGCGGGGTCGGCGAGGCGTCGGGTACCGGGGCTCGTCCGCCGGTCGCGCTGGAGGAGGCGGCCGGGTCGGCGCCGCTGCCGTCCTTCGGCCACAGCCCGCTGCCCAGCACGACCGCGAGGACGACGGCCGAGGCCAGGCCCACGCTGGTGAACAGGGTTCTCCTGTTCCGGGTCCCGCCGGCGAGCGGACGACGCGGGGAGGACAGCCGTGACAGCAGACGAGGGCGCCCCCGGTCGGCCCCCCGGCCGCCGGCCCTCTCGCGGCCCCTCCCGCTGCCGCCGTGCCGGCCTTGGCCCCGCGCCCGCGTCCCGCTCTGGCCGCGCCCGGGGCGCGAGTCGAGATAGCGCCGGGCCCCCCAGCCGAGCACCGCCTCGGCGAGCAACGCGCCGAGGCCGCTCTCGACCTGGCTCAACTGCTCGGCGGCGTAACGGCAGTAGTGGCACTCCGCCAGATGCTGCTGGACATCGGGCAGCAGCGCACCGCCACGCCGGATGGGGACGTCGAGGAGGCGGTTGTAGAACCGGCACTCCTTTGACGGCGCGAATTCCCGATGGGCGCGTACACAGCCCTCGCGGAATTGTTCGCGGGCCTGTTCCAGCGACGCCGCCGCCATATTCGTGTCCATGCCAAGAAGCTCGGCCGGGACATTTATCGACTCGGCCTCCACCTCGGTGTGCCACAGCAGACACTGGGCGAGCCCGGGAAGGGCCTGGAACGCTCGCTCCGCGAGCTTTCGGTTTTCCGGCGTCATGGACTTCGCGGCGCGCATACCGCGACCGCCCGCCGGTTTCGTCAGATCGGGCAGCACCTCGGCTATGCGGTCGTCCGCGGACCAGTCCTTGACGATGTCACGTACGGCCACGAGGAACCGGGGACGCAGTGCGACGGCCGACTCGGCGCGCATCACCCGCTCCAGGACCTGATGGAAGGCGGCGGCGGTGACCATGGACGAGGTCGGGGCCGAAGTGGCGAGGCAGATGACCGCGTACTCGTGGGTCGCCTGCCAGTGCCGCGCCGTCAGCAGGGCGACGGCCGGGCCGGTCTCGCCCTCCGGTCTGCCTCTGAGCTGGGCGGCAAGGCTCTCGTCCGATTCCCCCGGAACCCCACCGGAATACGGGGGGTAAGGCGGACGAGCGGGGTGGGGGTGGGGCACTGAGCGGTTTCCTTCCCACGCGCGAGTGACTCGCAGAGGTTATGGGAAAGCCGCCCGGACGAGTCCGAGCCGACACCGACGGCGTTGCGTCCCCCCGCCCCCGGCCCCGACTGTGGCGCTGGACCGCCACCGAACCACCACCGGCGATGCATGCCCGGCCATCCCCCCTGCACAAGTAGTTCACCCTTGCACAAGTTACTCCTGGCCAACAAGGCGCCTGGGTAACAACCATTCATTGAAGCAAAGTCAGCAACAGGAGCAACTTTCGACCCCCGTACCGGCTTTCGATGCTTTCCCCGCGCCCCGTGTGAACCGCGCGCACCCGCCGGTGCGCCACGCACGCTCCCGGCGCGTGCAACGGTGCAGTCCACTGGAACCGGCCCTTCTCGGAGGCCTCGCGCGAAATGGCGGCTCTCCCGCGCGACGGCCGCCGACCCCGTTCCTCCCGCCCTCGGTCGGCGGCCCCGAGGGCGGCCCGACTCGACGATTCGGAAGAACCGAAACACCGAAGAAGCGACAAACCTACGAAGCTACGAAGCGCTCAGATCTGCCAGGAGCGGAGCCGGTCGGCCGCGCCGTAGACGTCGGCCTTGCCCGAGATCAGGTCGCGGGCCAGGTCGACGAGAGCGCCGTAGGGCGGGTCGATGCCGACGTCGCTGACGAACATGTACGCCACGGCGGTGGCACAGGCGAAGCGGGCGTTGGCCGACGGCAGCGGCTTGAGCAGTGCGAGGGTGTGCAGCAGCGCGGCGGCCCGCCAGGCCGGGTCGGAGTCCACGCCGAGGCGTGGCGGGTCGACCCGGTGGCGGGCCACGGCGGCCACCAGGGCGGAGAAGTCGTTCACCGTGGGCTGGTCCGGGAGGACCTCTTCGTGGCGCTGGAGCAGCCACGGCACATCGATGTGGATGACGGGAGCCATCAGTCAGGCGACCCGTCCCTGACGAGCCGACGCGACCGGTTCGTCCTCGGGGAACGCGGCGGCGAACTCGTCGGCGTGGGCCGCGAAGAACCGCCGGAATTCCTCCGCGCCCTCCTGCAGGGCGCGGTGCCGGGCGATGTCGGCCGCCGCCGCCTCCCGTACGAGGGCCTTCATGGACGTACCGCGCTCCTTGGCTATCTGCCGCAGGTCCTCTAGCTCGCGGTCACTGAACTCCACGTTGAGAGCTGGCATGCCCCCACGGTACCGCGCCGGTACTTACCCGTAAATATGGCCAGGTCAGAACGGTGAGGTGGTGGTACCGAGGGGGCATCCGACTATCCCTGGTCGGCGACGAAGGACGCCATCCTGGCCAGGGCCGCGTTCCAGTTGATCGTGTGCTCGTTCGTCGACCAGGACTGGATGTCGTCGATGTAGCAGAACTGGCCGACGCAGCCCTGCAGTTTGCTCTGTGCGTAGGGGTCCTGAATGCTCGAGTTGGGGCCTCCGGCGAGCGTGCCGTCCGGCGGGCTCGGCAACTTCGGGTCGAGTTGGTGGGCGTACCAACGGCTGTGCTGCTGATGCGAGTTGACCTCGCCGTAACCCGTCACGTACGACATGTTCAGCGCGTTTCGGCCCAGGAGGTAGTCCATGCTCTGGAGCGCGCCGTCCCGGTACTTCGAGGCGCCGCTGATGTCGTACGCGGTGGCGACGACGACGGCGTTGTTCAGGACCTGGGCGTTGGAGCCCCAGTCGTACACGTTGGCGTCGGGGGCGTAGGGCATGCCGTACGGCTGGGCCGCCAGCGTGGTCAGATAGCGGTCGGCGCCCTTGACGACGGACTGGCGGACCTTGTCCCTGCCGGGGAGTTTGTTCGGGACGGTCGCCAGGTCGAGGCGGCCGGCCGCGGCGGTCCTGGCCCAGTCGAAGCCGAGGGGGACGAAGATGTCGGACGTGTGGACCGGCGAGTTCAGGATGTACCGCTCGAACGGCTTCTCACCGGTGGTGAGATACAACTCGGCGGCAGCCCAGTAGAACTCGTCCCGCGCGTCGGTGTCGTTGTAGGCGCCGCCACCGGTCGCGTCGTTCGGGTCGGCGTGGAGGTCGGGGTGGGCCAGGGCCGCCGTCCATGCCTTGCGCGCCACCGCGAGGGCCCGTGCGGCGAACGCGCGGTCGTAGGGCCGGTACAGCCGGGCCGCCTGGGCCGCCGTGGCCGCCAGGTTCAGGGTCGCCTCGGTGGTCGGCGGGTGCAGTTCACGCTTCTGCGGGTCGTCGCTCGGCAGCAGCGGCAGCCCGGTCCACTGTTCGTCGTGAATCTTGTGGTGGGCCATGCCGGCCAGCGGCTGCCCGGCGGGCACCTGCATCTTCAGCAGGAACTCCAGCTCCCAGCGGGCCTCGTCCAGGACGTCCGGCACCTTGTTGCCGCTCTCCGGGATGGCGAGCGTGCCGTCACCGAGCTTGTCCCGCTGCCCGGTACGGGCGTGCAGCGCGCGCTCGTACGTGCTCAGCAGTTCCCAGGTGGAGATGCCGCCGTTGACGACGTACTTGCCGTGATCGCCCGCGTCGTACCAGCCGCCGGTGACGTCGAGGGTGTAGTCGCACACGCCCGGCTGGCACGGCACCTTGGAGTCGCCCTGGTTGGGTGCCACGTCGACATGGCCGGCGGGGCGCGCGTAACCCGGGCGCAGATCGTCGCGGATCGCGATGCCGCTGCGCTGCGTGTAGTAGTACTTCAGCGAGTCCCGGCGCAGCCGGTCGTAGGCGCTCGCGCCGATGTCGAACGGGTGGCTCGTCTCACCGTCGGCGACCAGCGTGAGGCCGGTACCGCCCTTGCGGTAGGAACCGAAGTCGATCGAGTGGACGTTCTGCCCGGAGGAGGGGTCCATGCCGCGCGGCACGGTACTGCCGTGGGCCACCGTCTTTCCGTCGGCCTTCTTCAGCTGCCAGGGCAGCGGCTGCGTGGAGCCGGTGACCAGCGTGGCGTTCTTCGGGCCCGCGGGCAGATAGGCGACCTGGTTGACCCGTACCCGGGGGCCGGTGTCCGGTTCGTACACCTCGGGCGGTACCCCGCCCACCAGCGACACGTCGTCCATACAGAACCGGAAGGGGTCGGCGCTGCCGCCGAGCTGGAATCCGACCTGCCCCTGGGTGGTGTCGGCGGAGGCGGTGAAGGTGTACGTGTAGGCGTCGCCGGACACGCTCAGCTGGGGGCTCACCTCGAAGTAGGTGTCGTACGGGGACACCGACAGGCCGACGATCGCCCGGACGACGTGTCCGGCGGGTGTGCCGGTCGCCTTGAAGGCGAACCGGTACGACTGGCCTTTGACGAGGGTGATGTCGTTCTGGCCGACGGCGGCGTCCCAGCGGTTGGTGGTGCCGCCGGGGACGTCCGCGCAGAGGCCTCCGCCGGACAGGCCCGCGGTGACGTTGCTGGTCGTCCACCAAGGGGCCGTGGTCGTGTCGAAGGTGCCGTTCTTGACCTGCTCGATCTCTTCGGCGCCGGCCGGACCGGCGGGCAGCGCGGTCAGTGCCGCCGCGAGCAGGGCGGTCACCGAGAGCAGGATCGTTCTGCGTCGTTTCACGTCTGGGCTCCTCGGGTGAGGGTGGGGGCGCGTGGGCGAGAAGAGCGGCGCTGTGCGGTGGGAGCGCTCCCAGATGCGGGCGTGGCCCATGCTGTGCGAGACGCCGCGCCTTCGTCAACGGTCCGGACGCGAATGGGCTCACCTACGGTTTTCGCCCTCGCCGCCCCTACCCGTCCCATCCCGGGGGCTGCCGCCCCCAGACCGCCGCTTCGGCCCTGAAGTGGCCTCGTCCTCAAACGCCGGACGGGCTGAAGATCAGCCCGCCGGCGCCTCCAGGCGACTGATCCGCACCGCGCCCCGCTCCTCCCCCGGGTAACGGCTCGTCAAGTCCAGCCGCACCCCCGTGCCTTGTACCGCCGCGAAAGTGATCGCCGTGGGTGTGTCGGAGGTGTCGGCCCACTGGACGGTCGCGTCCGGCACCGGCACATGGCGGTCGCCGTCCCACACGGACACCGCGACCGACGCGGGCAGGCTGTGCGTCGCGTCCACCGTGAAGGAGACCTCGATCCGCGTGAAGTCGCGGGCCCTGCCCCAGTCGACGCTGATCCAGTCCTCGGCGCGGGCCCCGCTGAACGCGGGCAGCAGCGCGGTCGGTGCCTTGTAGAACGCGTTGGACCAGCCGGTGGCCGGCGTGCCGTCCAGCATCGCGGCGGGCAGACTGTCCGGGCGGCCGGAGTAACTGGCGTCCGCCAGAGGGTAGACGGGGGTCGCCGGGCCCAGGTCGGGTGCGAAGAGCGTGGCCGGCGTCAGCGCCTCGTCGCGTGCGGCCGTCGTACGGACGGTGAGCGTTCCCGTGCGCAGCCCGGCCGCGCGAGCCGTGACCTTCAGCCGCCCGGCCGCCGTGCCCGCCCGGACGATGGCAAGCGCCTTGCCGTGGAAGGCGGTTCGGGTGCTCGCCTGATAGCGCTCGGCACTCTCCTCGCGCCCGTTGTCGAGTCCGGCCAGCGAGCCGCCGTCGACCTCGAAAGCGAGCAGATGCTCGGCGCCGGGCACCACCACACCCCGGGCGTCGACCACGTCGGCGGTCACGAAGCACAGCGAACGGCCGTCGGCGGCGAGGGACTTGCGGTCCGCGGTGAGGCGTACCGTGTGTGCCGGCCCCGCCGTCCGCAGGACGTCCGTCGCCACGACCCGGCCGCCTCGCCGGGCCACCGCCTTCAACTCGCCCGGCTCGTAGGGCACATGCCAGGTCAGATGAAGTTTGCCGGCGCTGCCGGTCGGGCTGGTGTAACTGCCGGGCCAGGCACCGGCGGTGACGGTCTTGTCGTCGCCGGTGGCCTCGGTGGTCTCCAGGTAGGCGCGGCCGTCGACCGTCCTCTTCGTGTCGAACCGCCTTGTGCCTAGGGACATTCCGTTGAGGAACAGTTCCACCGTGTCGACGTTCGCGTAAGCCCAGACCTCGACCGTGTCGCCCGGTTCGTGGTTCCAGGTCGTCGGGAGCAGATGGACCATGGGCTCGCTCGTCCACTGGCTGCGGAACAGGTGGTACATGTCCTTGGGGAAACCGGCGGTGTCGACCGCGCCGAAGAAGGACGCCTTGACCGGGAACACGTCGTACGGGGTCGGCTCGCCGACGTAGTCGATGCCCGACCAGAGGAACTCGCCCGCGAACCACTTCCGGTCCCGGTCCTTCTTCAGGCCGTACTCGCCGCTCATCGTCCAGGAGGCGAGGTTGTTGTCGTACGACGAGACCGCGCGCCTGCCCGGCGTGTGGTTCTCGCCGGTGTTGAGGCGTTCCGGCTCCTGGTAGGCGCCCCGGGTGGAGGTCTCCGACGAGGACTCCGACTCGAACAGGAACAGGTGGGGGTAGCGGGCGTGCAAGGCGTCCACGGAGGCCGCGGTGTTGTAGTTGAGGCCGAGGCCGTCGAGCTTGGCGAGGATCAGGTCGCCGGGGGTGCCGGGGGCCGGCACGCTGCGGTGGCGGTGGGAGCCGATGACGACCGGGCGGGTGTCGTCGGACGCCTTGACGGCGGCGATGAGCCGGTCCGCGATGGTGAGGCCGGCGGTGGAGGTGAACTCGGAGATCTCGTTGCCGATGGACCACATGAGGACGGCGGGCGAGTTGCGGGCGGCCCGCACCATCTCCGTGATGTCCTTGTCCGCCCACTCCTCGAAGAACCGGCCGTAGTCGTAGCGCGTCTTGGGGCTGCGCCAGCAGTCGAAGGCCTCCACCATCATCACGATGCCCAGTTCCTCGCAGACCTGGATCATCTCCGGCGAGGGCGGGTTGTGGGAGGTGCGGAAGGCGTTGACGCCCATCGACTTCATGATGGTCATCTGCCGGCGGATCGCGTCGATGCTGACGGCTGCCCCGAGGGCGCCCAGGTCGTGGTGGAGGTCGACCCCCTTGATCTTGTGATGCGCGCCGTTGAGCTGGAAACCCTCGTCCGGGTCGAAGCGGAAGCTCCGGATGCCGAAGGTCGTGCGATGGGTGTCCACGGTGGTGCCGTCGACGCGCAGTTCGGTCTTCAGGGTGTAGCGGTGCGGGGCCGCGACGTCCCACAGTTTCGGTTCGGGCACCGTGAGTTCATGGGTCTCGCTCGACCGGTCGGTGACGGTGACCGTGGAGGACGTGCGGGCGACGGTACGGCCGCGGGGGTCGACCACCCGGGAGACGACCTCGACCTCGGCGGCGGCGCCCGACGCGTTCACGACCGAGGTCCGCACCTGGACGACGGCCCGGTCCTCGGTGATCTCCGGCGTGGTGACATACGTACCCCAGCGCTCCACGTGGACCGGTTCGGTGACGACCAGGCGGGCCTCGCGGTAGATGCCGCTGCCCGAGTACCAGCGGCTGCTGGGCAGGCGGTTCTGCACCTTGACCGCGAGCACGTTCTCGGTGGTGCCGTCGGTGTGGAGCAGATCGGTGAGGTCGAAGGTGAATCCGGTGTATCCGTAGGGGTGGCGGCCGAGCTCCGTGCCGTTGCAGTAGACGTACGAGTCCATGTAGACGCCGTCGAACTCGACCGAGATCCGCTTGCCGGCGAGCGCGGGCGGGAGGGTGAAGGCGAGGCGGTACCAGCCGAGGCCGCCGGGGAAGAACCCGGTGCCACTGGTGGTGCCGTGGTCGGTGGTGGGGGCGAGTTCGATGCTCCAGTCGTGCGGCACCGCGACGGCTCGCCACGTCGAGTCGTCGTAGGCGGGATCGGGGGCGTCGGCGTACGCGCCCGTCGGGTCGGTGATCCCGCCCGCGTTGACCAGCGCGAAGCGCCAGCCGTCCCGCAGCGGCACGGTTCGGCGGCCGGCCCGGCCCGCGGCGGCCCGCGCGTCGGCCGCGGTGCCCAGCAGAGCTCCGGCCGCGGGGGCGGACGTACCGGCGACCAGCACCGATCTGCGCGTGACCGTCATGCGACTCTCCCTCATCAGACCCCAGAAGTACTCACAACTGATCGTTAACAAACAGATTCTGACGGCGTGGTGCATGCACCCGTCAAGACCTCGGTGGCGTACTTCGGTCTCACCCGTCACAACGGCCTGAATTCCCGCCCCGTGCGGCGGCCCGCGCGGGCCCCGGGGAGAGCGGGGTTCCTGCCCACGCCGGGGCAGGACGCATTAGGGTGGAACACCAGTGACGCCCCTTGCTCACTGTGAGTGTTCACGACGGAGTGGCGGCGATGAGCCCGGTGTACCCGTTCGACGATGCCGCCACGGCGCGGGCCGTCGTCGACGAGCGGGGCGCACTGACCGGCTGGAACGAGGGCGCTCGACAACTGCTGGGCTGGTCGGCGGCCGAGATACTGGGCCGTCCCGCCGCTTCCCTCCTGGTCGCCGACGGCTCGGCCGGGCCCGACCGGCCGGCGGAGGACCTCTGGCACGGCACTCTCGCCCTGCGTCACCGCGACGGCCGGACGGTGTCCGCCTGGCTTCTCGCCCACCACCGGCCGACCCCGGACGGCGGCGGAGGCGACTGGCTCGTCGTCACCCCCCTGGCGAACGGTGCCCGGCCCGCGGCCGACGACCCGCTGATGCGGGCCGCGCTCGCCCAGGCGCCGTGTGCGACCGCCGTCTACGACGACCAGCTGCGGCTGCACGGTGTCAACCACGCCATGGCCGCTGTCATCGGGCTGCCGCCGACGCGCATCCGGGGGC
Source organism: Streptomyces sp. B21-083 (assembly GCF_036898825.1). Classification (GTDB taxonomy): domain Bacteria; phylum Actinomycetota; class Actinomycetes; order Streptomycetales; family Streptomycetaceae; genus Streptomyces. Next base: position 784,164 of record NZ_JARUND010000001.1, read on the forward strand.
TCAGAATCGCCGAGATAGGGGGCCGGGAGCGCAGCTCGGAGCTGGAGCTGCACATGCTCGACGTGCTGACCAGCGGCCGGGCGAAGGACGTCCAGACCTATCTGCGCACCGGCGGCGAGGATCACGCCCACGCCTGGCTGGCCAGAATCGCGCCCCTCAGGGACGCCGAGGGCCGGGTGCGGGGGGTCTGTCTCGCGGCCCACGACTTCACCGACCAGTACCTCGCCCGGGAGCGCCTCCAGCTGGTCAACGAGGCGAGCGTACGCATCGGCACCACCCTCGATGTCACCCGGACGGCGCAGGAGCTGGCGGACGTCTGCGTCCCGGCGCTCGCCGACTTCGTCAGCGTCGATCTGCTGGACCCGCCGCAGCACGGCGGCGACCACCGCCCGGCCGAACTGACGGCGCCCCTCAGCCTGCGCCGGGCCGCCCACCGGTCGATCATGCCGGGCAGCCCCGAAGCGGTGACCAAGGTGGGCCAACTGGACCGGTACCCCGTCTCCTCGCCCCAGGCCGACTCCCTCCTGGCGGCCCGCACCATCGTGGCGACCCTGCCCTCCGCCGCCGTCGAACAGTGGCTGGCCTGGGACAAGGCCCGCCTCGACCGGGTCAGGGAGCTCGGTATCCACTCCTCGATGTCCGTGCCGATCACGGCGCGCGGTACGACCCTCGGTGTCGCCGTACTGACCCGGTACCGACGGCCCGACCCGTTCACGGCCGACGACGCGCTGCTCGCCGAGGAGGTGACCGCCCGGGCCGCCGTCTGTATCGACAACGCCCGCCGGTTCTCCCGCGAACGTGAGACCGCTCTCGCCCTGCAACGCAGCCTGCTCCCCCGGACGCTGCCGCGCACCGCCGCCCTGGAAGCCGCCTCGCGTTACCTTCCGGCCGCACGGGCCGGGGTGGGCGGCGACTGGTTCGACGTGATCCCGCTGTCGGGGATGCGGGTCGCGATGGTCGTCGGGGACGTGGTCGGCCACGGCATCCAGGCCTCCGCCACGATGGGCCGGCTGCGTACCGCCGTGCGCACGCTCGCCGACATCGACCTCGCCCCGGACGAACTGCTCACCCACCTCGACGATCTCGTCGTACGGCTGTCCGCCGAGGCCGGCGGCGACGGCAACCCGGGCGAGGTCGGGGCGACCTGTCTGTACGCGGTCTACGACCCGGTGTCACGTCGCTGCACGCTGGCCCGCGCCGGGCATCCTCCGCCGGTCATCCTCACCCCGGGCGGCACTCCCCGGCAGGTGCGGCTGCCCGCCGGACCGCCGCTGGGTCTGGGCGGGCTGCCGTTCGAGTCCACGGAACTGGATCTGGCCGAGGGCACGGTCCTCGCCTTCTACACCGACGGGCTGATCGAGAGCCGCGAGCGGGATATCGACGCCGGCCACCGGATGCTGTGCGACGCGCTGGCGGCGTACGCGGACTCGCTCGACGAGACGTGCGACCGCATCCTGCACACCCTGCTCCCGCCGGGCGGCGCGGCGGACGACGTGGCACTGCTGCTGGCCCGCACCCAGGGCCTGCCCGCCTCCCGTGTCACGACGTGGGACATTCCGTCCGACCCGGCGCTCGTCGGGCCGATCCGCAAGCAGGTCGGCGAGCAGCTCGACGTGTGGGATCTGAGCGAGGCCTCGTTCACCACCGAGCTGGTGGTGAGCGAGCTGGTCACCAACGCGATCCGCTACGGCTCGCACCCCATCCGGCTGCGGCTCATCCATGACGCGGCCACCCTGATCTGCGAGGTCTCCGACAGCAGCCACACCGCCCCGCATCTGCGGCGCGCCAGGACCTTCGACGAGGGTGGCCGCGGTCTGCTGCTGGTCGCCCAGCTCACCGAGCGGTGGGGCAGCCGCCATACACCCGACGGCAAGACCATCTGGGCCGAGTTGTCCCTGACGGGCGAGATGTGAGTCCCGGCGGCCGCTGAGGACGCCTCGATACGGTGCCACGCGGGACTTTCGGGTGCCGGTCGTACCGGACACCCGTGACGGTGCACGGGACGCGGTACGCGCGGTGACCCCAGGAGGGTGGACACGGCGACCTTCCCGAGAGCGCCTGGGCGGGTCTGAGCTTCGCCGACCCGGAGCTCGGCGGGGCCGGGACGGTCACTCCGGAGGAGCTGCTGGTGACGCCGCCGGACGAGGGGGAGCAGCTGAAGGTGACCTGGGAGAAGGGTGTGATACCGGTCGACGGCGACGAGGCCTCGGTGTTCCTGACGGTCTTCGGTTCCGGCACCGGACCCTGACCCGGTCATCGGGCCCGCTGGCGGAACCTGCTTTCATGGACGGGTACCGACCCCCCTGTCCCGGAGGACCGAACCCTGAACGCCCCGTCCGCCGAGGCACTGTCCGTCGTCCTGCTCATCGCCGTCCTCGCCAGCGCCGTAGTCCGACCGTTCGGACTGCCGGAGGCGGTCGTGGCGGTCCCCGCCGCCGGGCTCGTGGTCCTCACCGGCGCCATCTCACCGGAGCACGCGTGGGAGGAGGCCGAGCGGCTCGGGCCGGTGGTCGGCTTCCTCGCGGCGGTGCTGGTGCTGGCCCACTTCTGTGATGTCGAGGGGCTCTTCCGGGCCTGCGGCGCGTGGATGGCCCGCTGGGCGAGGAACCGGCCGGGCCGGCTGCTGACCTCGGTGTTCGTGCTCGCCTCGGCGATCACGGCCGTACTGAGCCTGGACGCGACCATCGTGCTGCTCACGCCGGTGGTGTTCGCCACGGCCGCCCGGACGGGGGTCAGGCCCAAGCCGCACACCTACGCCTGCGCGCATCTGTCGAACACGGCGTCGCTGCTGCTGCCGGTCTCCAACCTCACCAACCTGCTGGCGTTCAGCGCGAGCGGTCTGAGCTTCACCCGGTTCGCCGCGCTGATGGCGCTGCCCTGGCTGGTCGCGATCGGCGCCGAGTACCTGGTGTTCCGGCGCTTCTTCGCCGCCGACCTGGCCGGGACGACGCCGGACCCGTCACCCGTGGACACGGGCACGGCGGACACGCCCGCGCTTCCGCTGTTCGCCCTCGTCACCGTGGCGTGCACACTGGCCGGGTTCGTCGTGGCCTCCGCGCTGGGCATCGATCCCGCGTGGGCCGCGCTCGCGGGTGCGCTCGTGCTCGCCGGACGCGCGCTGATACGACGGCAGGCCACCCCGGTGACGGTGCTGCGGGCCACGGCGCCCGGCTTCCTCGCGTTCGTGCTGGCGCTGGGCATCGTCGTCCGCGCGGTCGTGGACAACGGGCTCGCGGACGCGCTCGGCCGGGTGCTGCCCGAGGGGACGGGAGTGGCCGCGCTGCTCGGGATCGCCGCGCTGGCCGCCGTACTCGCCAATCTGATCAACAACCTGCCCGCGGTGCTCGTGCTGCTGCCGCTGACCGCCACGGCCGGTCCCGGTGCGGTGCTCGCTGTGCTGCTCGGAGTGAACATCGGTCCGAACCTGACGTACGCCGGATCACTGGCGACCCTGCTGTGGCGGCGCATCGTGCACCAGCACGAACACTACGTCGGGATCAAGGAGTTCACCCGGCTCGGACTGATCTCCGTGCCGGCCGCGCTGATCCCGGCCGTGGTGGCGTTGTGGGGTTCGCTTCTCGTCCTCGGGGGCTGAGAGGGGGCCGGGACCCGGTCGTCAGCGGGGTCCCCAGCCGCCGTACGCGCCGCCGTAGCCGTAGGGGTAGGGGTTGCCGCTGGTGTTTCCGTACGGGTTGTTTCCGTATGGGTTGTTCCCATACGGGTTGTTTCCGCAGTTGTAGTACCCGTAGGAGTAGCAGGGCGTGTTCGGCGGGTTCGAGGCCGAAGGTGTCTGCGTGGTCGCCGACGGTGTCGCGGTCGGCTCGGCCGACGTGGACGTGGGGGCCGGGGTCGTGGCCGGCTCGGGGCTCTTCTTGACGACCGGGGGTCTCGAATCGGTGGCCGCGTCCCAGTTGACGGCCTCCATCTGGAGCGAGGGCGCCGAGGAGTCGAAGACCCAGTGCTGGTCGGCGACCTCCGCGCGCGGCTTCAGGACCAGCGGCGCCTCGCCCCTGGCGGTGGCGGGCGTCAGCGCCAGCTCCTGGTCCCAGCGCGGGACGAGGGTGCCCTGGAGGGTGAAGTCGTAGCGCACGTTCTTGGTGCCGGGCTGGGAGACGCCCGTGCACGGGGCGAGCTGGACCGAGTAGCCGAGGTGCGAGTCGAGGCAGAGGTCCGGGGCGGCGGCGTTGCGCAGCAGGCCGTCGGTCTCGTACGTCCACTCCTGGCCGGTCGCCGCCGAGCAGGTGGTCAGCTCGGTCTCCGCGCCCTTGACGGCCTTGCCGCCGACGATGCCTATGCACAGTTTGGACTCGACGTTGTGCAGCCGGCCGCGCAGGGCGCCCTTCGTGGTCTCCCCCGAGCCGACCCACGAGGGGTCGCTGTCGGACGCGCCGGAGCCGTTGGTGGCGGTGTCCGAGGGGTTGGTCCCGGCGGTCTGGCCCTCGTCGTCGTCCGAACCCAGGACGGACCACAGGACCAGCGGGACGAGGACCAGCGCGCTCACGGTCGCCGCGGCCAGGACACGGTTGCGGCGGCGGACGGCACGCCGGGCCGCCTTGTGCGCGGACCGGTGCGATCCGGGGCGGACAGCCAGCTCGGTGGTGACGGGCGGGTTCGCGGGCATGGGCGGAGCCTGGGCCAGGACACGCGGGACCGGGAGCACGCTCTCGACGGTGGCGATCTCGATGACCGGAGCCTGGTCGACCTCCACGATGGCGCTCTCCGCGGCGCGGCCCGGGCGGGACTCCAGATAGGCGCGCGCGCCCCAGCCGAGGACTCCCTCGGCCAGCGCGAGGGCGAGGTCACCGTTGAACTGGTTCAGCTGGTCGGCCGCGTACCGGCAGGGCTTGCAGTCGGCGAGGTGCCTGGCGAGGTCGGGGTCGACATCGAAGCTGCGGCGCCGGCAGGTGACGTCGATCAGCCGGATGTAGCGGCGGCACTCCTCCTGCTGCACGACCTCGCGGTGGACGTGCAGGCACTCCTCGCGCAGGCGTCCGCGGGCCCGGCCGAGTTCCACGGCGGCGTCCGTCACGCTCAGGCCCAGCAGTCCGGCGGGTATCTCCAGCGGTTCGGCCTCGACCTCCGCGTGCCAGAGCAGGCAGCGCGCGGACTGCGGGAGGTTCTGGAACGCCCTGGAGAGCAGCCGCCGGTCGGGGGCGGGCAGCAGCCGGGCGGCGACCCGGTTTCCGCCGGTCGTGGAGCGCAGTTCGGGGTGGAGCATTTCGTGCCGGTGGTCGCCCTCCCACTCCGCCGCCAGTCGGCGCACGGTGACCAGGAGGTGGGGCCGCCACGCGGAGGTGGGGCCGCTCTGACGCAGGGATTCCCCGAAGAGGCGGGTGAACGCGGCCGTGGTGAGCATTCCGGCGGGACGCGGGCCGCTGGTGCACAGACGGGCATAGGCGAAGGCCGCTTCCCAGTGCCGGTCGAGCAGTTCACCCACGGGATGGAGCGCGGGCGTCGTCCCCGTCCACTTCTTCAGCTCCGCGCTCAGTGCGACATCCGAGGCGTCGTACGCGGGAGCCGGGGTAGGGGAATTCGACAGGCCTGCGTCTTTCACGTCTGTATTCCTCCACGGACAACGCGGGTTTTAGTCCATACCTAGGGGTATGTGACCCTGCCGACGAAACGACAGGATCCGACCAAACGGGGAATCGGCATCGCGAACACCCGTGGCAGACAGCTCTTTTGGAGCGGGGAGTCAGCGGGGGCGTCGCGTACGTGCAGAGGGAGAAAGATCGCCCGCACGCCGACGTGCACACCTTTGCACAGCTCATCGAGCCGTAACAAGAGATCACGCCGTTTTCCGCATTGCTCTGTGACCTAAAGCGGTTGACGGCGCGTCAATGGGATGCACCTTTTCGGATTGCCACTGTATCAACACCCTCATCGCAAACGGTATTCACTTCACTCAGGGACGTTTCACAACCATTGAGTCAGGCCCTCCGTCGATGGCGTAAAACCGCCCGCCCGCTGTGTCCTGTCCGCGCCCCTTGCGCGTTTTCGCAGCTCATGGTTCCGGGCGTGCGACCGCCGTCGCAACGGGTGCCGTCGTCACACCGGTTGACCGGTTCCTTCACATCTCCCGCCCACAGCCGCCTCGGAACCAATAGCGGGCGCGGTTTCGGCCGAACCCCGTCTGCACAGCGCCCGGTACGCGCCCGGCGGCGTCCCGTGACGCTCGCGGAACACCCGGTTGAAGTGGAAGGGACTGGCGAAACCGGAAGCGGCGGCGACGCGTTCCACCGGCAGGTCGGTGGCCTCCAGCAACCGGGCGGCATGGCTCAGCCGGGCCTCGCGCAGCGCCCGCATCGGGGACCGGCCGAGCTGCTCGGTGAACAGGTGCGCGAACCGCGAGGGAGAGAGAGCGACCCCCTCCGCGAGCGATCGGACGGTGTGCGGGGCGGCGGGGTCGGCGGCGATGAGGGCCTCCGCCCGGCTCACCCGCGCGTCGACTCCCGGCCGGTTCGGCAGGGTGCGGGCGGCTGCCGAGGCCAGCAGGACGATTTCCTCCAGGGAACAGAGGGCGAGCTCCCTGGCGGCGGCGCCGTGGGCGACGGCTGTCGGGCCGTCAGGCGTGGAGGGGGATGCGTAACCGGGCGGCTGTTCCGCGCTGCCCGGCCAGCGGGCGTCCGACAGCATGCGGGCGAACGCCGTCGCCATACGGTCGTGCGGGGTGCCCGGGACCGGGGCGACGACGTACATGCCGTCGCCGACCGCGTACGGGCTCAGCCAGGCCGTCCAGGAGGGGCGGGCCTGGCAGTGCGCCCACCAGAAGCGCCAGTGCCGGGCGCCCGGCCGGACCTGGTACCGGTGGGGCACACCGGGGCCGAGGACGACCAGGTCCCCGGCGCCGGCCCGCGACCCGGCCGCGCCCTGGGTCAGCAGACCGTGGCCGTCCGTCGTCCAGGTGAACAGCCAACTGTCGGCGCCCTGGGGCCTGTTGACGGCGTAACCGGGCCCCTCGTCGTAGCGCCCGACGGTCACCAGACCGGGCGGCGGTGCGGAGACAGCGGTCTCGGGCAATCGGCCAGCGTTCACGGGCATCCTTCCCAGGGGCGGCGAACCCTAGTGTGGCGGCTGGTGACAGCGGACCGAAGGAGTGGACGATGACAGTCACAGGCATTGAAGCCGCCGACGCTTCCATCCTGCCTGAGGAGGAGCGCCGACGGTTCGAGGAGGACGGATTCACCGTCGTGCGGAGCCTGTTCGGGGATGACGAGATCGCCGCGCTCCGCGCCGGGTTCGCGGCGCTGCACGCGGCCGGTCCGGTGCCGGGGCATTTCGAGCCGCGCCCGTCCGGGCAGGACGGGCGCCCGGCCGACCCGCTGGACGCGTATCCGCGGGTGATGCAGCCGCACGAGTTCCACGGGCCGTCGCTCGGCTGGCTGCTGGATCCCCGGCTGAGGGCCGTCCTCGAAGTGCTGCTCGGCGAGGAGGTGCTGGCCGCGCAGAGCATGTTCTATTTCAAGCCGCCGGGTGCGCGGGGCCAGGCGCTGCATCAGGACAACTTCTTTCTGCGGGTCGAGCCGGGCACCTGTGTCGCCGCGTGGATCGCCTGCGAGACGATCGACCGGGAGAACGGCGGCCTGGAGGTCGTGCCGGGCACGCACCGCATGGACCTGTTCTGTCCGCAGGAGGCGGACGCCGGAGTGTCCTTCGCCCGGGAGTACGTGCCCCCGCCGCCCGGACTCACCCCGGTGCCGGTCGACATGGCCCCGGGTGATGTCCTGTTCTTCAACGGCAGCCTGGTGCACGGCTCGCAGCCCAACCGCAGCGCCGACCGGTTCCGCCGCTCCTTCATCGGGCACTACGTGGGCCGCTCGACGGAGCGCATCGGCGACTTCTACCGGACGATCTCCATGACCGGCGACCGGGTCCGGCTGCGCGAGAGCGAGGACGCGGGGCCGTGCGGTACGGAGTTCGGGCGGGCGTCCGCACCGCACTGACGGCGGCGCCGTCGCCCGATCACGGGCCCGGCGTCCCGTCCGGCTGCTCCGGCGACTCCGGCAGCGCGTCGCGGAGTTGGGCGCGGCCCGTGACGCCGAGCTTGGGGAAGATGCGGTAGAGGTGGAAGCCGACCGTGCGGGGCGAGAGGAAGATGCGTTCGCCGATCTCCCGGTTGGTGAGGCCGGCCGCGGCCAGCCGGGCGATCTGGAGCTGCTGCGGGGTGAGTTCGGCGAGGACGTCACGCGGCGCGGTGCTGGTGGGGGTGACGCCGGCGGCCCGCAGTTCGGCTCGGGCTCGCTCGGTCCAGGGGCGGGCGCCGACCCGTTCGAAGGCGACGAGGGCGGCGGTGAGGTGGGGGCGCGCCTCCACCGAGCGGCGTCTGCGGCGCAGCCACTCCGCGTAGTCGAGTCGGACCAACGCCCGCTCGAACAGCCACTGTTCGCCGTCCGGGTCGGCGAGCGCCGCGATGAAGTGCTCCTCCGCCTCGTCCCCTTCGCTCAGCAGGGCGTCCGCCCGGTGCAGTACGGCGGCCAGCCGGGCGGAGACCCCGCCGGCCGCGAGGCGACGCCGGGTCGCGTCGACGATCCGGTGTGCCTCGTCGGCGCGGCCGGTGCGTACGGCCGCTGCCGTGAGGTCGGCCAGGTAGTAGTGGGAGGCGTGGAAGTGCACCGGCTCGGGCTCGGCGTCCTGGGTGTAGACGGCCCGGAAGCGGCTGTAGGCGCCGGCGTGGTCACCTTCGGCGAGGGCGGCGGCGCCGAGGGCGTAGTGCGTCCGGACCTGCAGGCTGCGGGAGTTGGGCAGATCGATGCCGTGGATGGCGCGTTGCACGGCGGCGCGGGCCGCCTCGGTGTCACCGCGCAGGGCGAGGATGGTGGCGCCGACGACGGGCGAGCCGGCCGCCACGATCTCCAGGCCGGCCTCGGCGGCCGTCCGGTACGACTCGTCGAAGATCGTGCGGGCCCGGGTCCAGGAGCCGCTCTCGTACAGGGCGAGCGCGAGGGCGTTGGCGACGGTCGCGTTGGCGCCGGCCGTCGGGGAACGCCGCAGATGGTCGAGGGCGGCGCCGAGCAGGCGGACGGCCTCGGCGGTCTCGTCGAGGACCCAGGCGGCGGCGCCCACGACGACCAGCCGGGACAGTCTGCGGTCCGGTGCGGTCGCCTCGGAGTGCCCGGGCGGGGGCTCGATCCAGTCGGTGCTCCTGAGCAGCGCGAGGGCCTGCTCTCGGTGGCGTGCGGGGTCGCAGCCGGCCAGCGCCCACGCTCGTCCGCTCTCGTCGTCCTGGGGCGGAACGCGTTCGGTGATCCGCTGGATGCGCTCGCGGAACGAGGGGTCCCCGGAGTGGTAGGCGGGGGTGGTGGCCGTGCTGAGGGCGTCGAGGGTGAGGTCCGGACGGGTCTCGACGGCGGCCTCGGCGACCGGCAGCAGGAAGCCGAGCGAGTCCTCGAAGCGGGTGGTCACGGCGAGCGCCCAGCCGGCCCGGAGCGAGGCCTCGGCGAGGACGGCCGGGTCGTCGGTGAGGGTGAGGACATGGGTGGCCAGCTCGCTGACCCAGCGTGGGTGTCCGGCGTGCATGGCCAGGGTCGCGGCCCGGACCAGGCGTCTGGAGCGGACGTCGGGGTCGGGACTGAGCCGGGCCGCCCGTTCGAGGGCGGCGGCCGCGGCCGCGTAACCGCCCCGGCGTTGTGCGCGGCCCGCGCTGTCCTCCAGTCCCTGGGCGGCCTGTTCGTCGACGCCGAAGACGGCGGCTGCCCGGTGCCAGGCGCGCCGGTCCGGGTCACCGGCGAGGACGTCTGCCAGGGCGATGTGGGCGGCGTGGCGCTCCGCGTAGCTCGCGGACTGGTAGACGGCGGAGCGGATCAGCGGGTGCCGGAAGTGGAGCCGCCCGTCGTCGATGCGGACGAGGCCCGCGCGTTCCGCGGGCCGCCAGTCGGCGGGGTCCGCGGTGTCCCCGGCGGCGGAGAGGATGACGGGCAGTTCGGCCGTCTCGGCGGCCGCCGCGAGGAGCAGCAACCGGCGGGTGGGCGCGGGCAGTTCGGGCAGTTCGGCGGCGAAGATCGCCTCCAGCCGGTCGGTGAGGGGCAGCGCGTCGGTGACGCCGTTCTGGCCTGTGGCGGGGTCGCGGCTGACCGCCCGGGCGAGTTCGACGAGGGCGAGGGGGACGCCGGCGGCCTGGTCGAGGATGCGGGAGCGGGCGCGTCCGACGGGCGGTTCGGGCTGGAGGTCGAGGAGGCGTCCGGCGGCGGCCGGGGGCAGCGGCTCGACGGTCAACTGCCGCCTTTCGCGGGCGAACTGCGGGGGTACGGCGTTGTCCCGGGTGGCGAGCACCATCGCGACGGGCTCTCCTTCGAGGCGCCGGGCGACGAAGGCGAGGACGTCGAGGGTACCCACGTCGAGCCAGTGGGCGTCGTCGACGACGAGCAGCAGCGGCCCCCGGCTCGCCGCGTCGGAGAGCAGGGTGAGGGCGCCGAGCGAGGTGAGCAGCGGGTCGGGGGCGGCGTCCTCGGACTGCTCGGGGTCGAGCCCGAACACACCGAGCAGCGCGGCCCGTTGACGGACGGGCAGACCACCGGCGAGGTCCAGTACGGGCCGCAGCAGTTGGTGCAGTCCGGCGAACGGCAGCCCGGACTCGCCTTCGCAGCCTCGGCAGCGCAGGACGCGCAGTCCGGCCCGCAGAGCGGTACGGCCGACGGCGTCGAGCAGCACGCTCTTGCCCGCACCCGGCTGGCCGGTCACGACCAGGACGCTCGGCAGGGCTTCCGGGAGGTCGCCGGGTTCGGCCGCGGCCTCGTTCACCAGGTCGGCCAGCAGGGCGAGTTCGCGGTCGCGGCCGACGATCCACTCCGCGCCGGGGCGGGAGGGGCTCATTCGGCGGACCTGGCGGGGGCCGACGGGTGACGTAAGTCCGAGGGGTTGCGGTCTCCGATCATGTCCTGACAATAAACGGTGGGTTGGCTGTCGTCCGCCCTCGTAGAGGTCCGGGGCCGGTCCTCGGTTCAGGGCTGAAGGAGCAGGCTGAGTGTCGGCAGCGGTCCGCCGGGGAACTGCTGGAGGCGGCCCCCGTCAGCCAGTCGGCCCAGGTCGACGGCCGCCCAGCCGGCGTGTTCGACGAGCCGGGCGACCCGGTTGTTGGCGCCCGCGTGGTCGCCGGAGAGAAATATCACCCGGCGTCCGGCGGGTGTACGCGGATCGGCGCCGAGGACCGCAGGCGCCAGGGTGTTGAACGCCTTCACCAGCCGGGCGCCGGGCACCAGCCCGGCGACGACCTCGCTGGAGGGGCGTCCCTGGAGGTCGACGACCCGGAAGTCGGGTGGGCCCAGCGGATTGGTGGCGTCGATGACGACCCGTTCCTGCCAGTCGGACACATCGGCGGCCACCACCACATCGGTCAACTCCCGCCAGGGCACAGCGAGTACGACGATCTCCTCGCCGGCCGCCGCCGCCACGGTCGCCGGTGTGAGACCCGGCCCGATCGAGTCGGCGACCTCTCGCAGGGACCGGGGGCCCCGGCTGTCACTGAGGAGAACCTCCTCCCCGGCGGCCACGAAACGGACCGCGAGGGCCTGTCCGAGGGCTCCGGCGCCGATGATGCCGATACGCATGACATGCCTTCCCTGACCCGGCGAGAACGTGCGGACGAGGACGTCTCCTGAGCATGGCCGGGTGGTCGGACCGTGGGCTTCTGTCAAGTGACTGGGGCTGCGGCCGACGGTCCCCGCACGGACGTCCATTTGACTGCGGGCGGGCCGGACGCTTTGATCCTGACCGTGCCGGGCCGCGTGTCCGGCACGCAGAGGTGCGCCCAGCCGGTGGTGGACATGGTCCGAGTCCGGCCCGAGTCGCCAGGAACGCCACGGCGTCCGAGGCGGGGCCGCACCCGCGACCGATGGAGCGGACATGCCCGTCGAGGGTGTACCCCGCGTCAAAGGTCCCGGGACGGCCGCGGTCGTACTGGCGACCGTCTGCGCGGCCCTGTGGGGACTGACGGCGTGCGGTACCTCGCCGGAGCCGGATCAGGGGTCCGGGCCCGGCCCGACGGCCTCGCCCACCCCTTCGGCCGAGGTCCGGCTGCCGCCGCCGCACGCCGGCTTCGACTACCAGATCGGCGGCGCCTACCCGCCCCCGGCGGGCGTGCGCGTCGTCAGCCGCGACCGTACGGCGACTCCGGCAGCCGGTCTGTACAACGTCTGCTACGTCAACGCCTTCCAGGCTCAGCCCGGCGAGGAGGAGGCGTGGCCCGCCGATCTGCTGCTGCGGAACGCGAACGGCGAGGTCGTCGTCGACAAGGACTGGGACGAGGCGCTGCTCGACATCGGCACGACGGCGAAGCGGAAACGGATCGCGGCGCGGGTGAACAAGTGGACCGACGGCTGCGCGGACAAGGGCTTCGACGCGGTCGAGCCCGACAACTACGACAGCTACACCCGCTCCGACGACCTTCTCACCGCCGACGACGCCACCGCTTTCATCACCCTCCTCTCCCGGCACGCGCACGTCCGTGGGCTGGCCGTCGGCCAGAAGAACACCGTGGAGCTGGCCGGGCTCAGAAAGCGGACCGGACTGGACTTCGCGGTCGCGGAGGAGTGCGGCGAGTACGACGAGTGCGGGCAGTACGCGCAGGCGTTCGACGACCGGGTGCTCGTGATCGAGTACACCGACACCGGACTGCGCAAGGCCCGGGCGAGCTTCGGCGACCGGCTGAGCATCGTACGCAGGGATGTCGACGTGTCGACACCGGGCAGCGCGGGGTACGTCCGCAGGACCCGCTGACCCGGAACGGGGACACGGACATCCCGTGACGCATCACGGAGTGCCGAGCAGCTCCAGCCCCCGCGCCCACCCGAACTCCGGCCGCCCGCCGTCCTCCCGCACCTCTCCCGCGTACGGATCCGCGAACCGCACCCCCATTCCGCGCAGCCTTTCCACGCTCACCCGGTACGCGGGATGGGCGGCCAGCGCGTCACCCACGCACGGCAGGACGGCGATCGGCACCCCCAGCCCGTACGCCTCGCACAGGGTGCCCAGGGCGAGGGTGTCGGCGATGCCGGCGGCCCACTTGTTGACGGTGTTGAAGGTGGCGGGTGCGACGAGCACGGCGTCCGGCGCCGGAAAGGGCCGGGGATCACCCGGCCTGCGCCAGGCGGACCGGATCGGGCGTCCGGTCTGCGTCTCGACGGCGTCCGTGTCGAAGAACCCCGTGGCGAGGGGCGTCGCGATGACCCCGACCTCCCAGTTCCGTTCCTCGGCGGCAGTGATCAACTTGCTGACGTCGGAGGCGATTCCGGCGGCACAGACGACGACGTAGAGGAAGGGTTTCTGGGCCTGTGCGGGCGTCTCGGTCATCCGGAAACCCTAAATGAGTTGCCGGTAGGAGGGTCCGGACCCCAGGATCACGCCATGTCTACGATCGAAGCCCCCCGGCCGCTGTCCCCCGCCACCGCTCGTCCGGTGCGGGTCCGGCAGCAGCCCGGCCGCCCCTGGAGGCCCGTGCTTCCCCGGTCATGACGGCCGCGCTCGTCGCGGGGCTTCTCGCGGGGTACGGCATCGCCGTCCCGGTCGGAGCCGTCACGACCTATCTCGTCTCGCTCACCGCACGTACGTCCCTCAGGACCGGCGTCTGCGCGGCGCTCGGTATCGCCACCGCAGACGGTCTCTACGCCCTGCTCGCCGCGCTCGGGGGTACCGCCCTGGCCGGCGCCCTGCAGCCGGTGCTGGTGCCGCTGCGCTGGGCCTCGGCCGTGGTGCTGGCCGCGCTCGCGGTCAGGGGCGGGTTCGGCGCGCTGCGCCAGTACCGCGCCGGGGTCCTTTCCACCCGGGCCGACAGCACGCCGCCGAGTCCGGCGCGGGCGTTTCTCATGCTGGTCGGCATCACACTGCTCAACCCCACCACCGTGATCTACTTCGCCGCGCTGGTGCTCGGCAGCCGGGCCTCGGACGCCGTGTCCCCCTGGGAGCAGGGGGTGTTCGTGCTCGCGGCCTTCCTCGCCTCGGCCAGCTGGCAGGTACTGATCGCCTCCGGCGGCGCCTTGCTCGGCCGGGCGCTGACGGGCCGGCGCGGACGGCTGGTGACGGCCCTCGTGTCCAGTGCGGTGATCATGGCGCTGGCCGTGCGGATGGTGGTGTCGCCGGCGTGAGGGGGACACATGGAACCGGTCCGGCCGCCGTGTCCGGATGAATCCGGGCCGCCGCAGTGTTGGACCTTTGTACGCGACAGTCATACGCGACGAGACGATGGGACGAACTCCATGCCTCTTGAGGGCGAGTACGAAGCCAGTCCGACCCAGTGGGTGCGTGAGCAGGTGGAGTTGTACGAGAAGTCCGGCGGCACCGAGGGAACGACTCTCCTCGACACCGGCATGCCGGTCGTCCTGCTCACCACGCGGGGCGCCCGCAGCGGCAAGATCCGCCGGACGCCGCTCATGCGGGTGGAACACGACGGCCTGTACGCGGTGGTCGCCTCGCTGGGCGGCGCCCCCAAGCATCCGGTCTGGTACTTCAACGTCCTCGCCGATCCGCACGTCGACCTGCAGGACGGGCCGGTGCGCCAGGACATGGTCGCCCGTGAGGTGACCGGCGAGGAGAAGTCCGCGTGGTGGGAGCGGGCAGTCGCCGCGTTCCCCCAGTACGCCGAGTACCAGAAGAAGACCGACCGCGAGATTCCCGTGTTCGTCCTCGAACCGGCCGCCGGGAACTGATCCCCACCGGACGGAAAACAATCCGGTGCCCGGAGGAATGAACTCCGCGCCGCCGGGCACCTGAGCCTCAGGCCCCGCCGCGCTCCCCCGTCGCGGCGGGGCTCTGCGCTGCCTCCTTCGCCGCCGCGTCGGTCACATCGAGAAAGATCTCCCCGACCTCGGGGACCGCGTCGACGACCGCGCGCTTGATACGTACGGCGACTTCCTCGACCCGCTCGCTGTCGAGCCCGGGGACCAGGTCGATCCGGGCGGCCACCAGGGTGGAGTCGAGGCCCATCTTCATCGTGAACAGCGCCTCCACGCTGTCGATCTCGGGCTGGGCCGCCAGCAGGTCGCGGACCTCGCGGCTCACCTCCGGGTCGGCGGCCTCGCCGATGAGCTGGGCGCGCGCGTCCTGCCCCAGCCAGAAGGCGACGCAGACGAGCAGCACCCCGATGGCGAGGGAGGCCGACGCCTCCCACACGACCTGCCCGGTGACCATGTGCAGCGCCATGCCCACGATCGCGAGCGTCACACCGAGCACCGCGGTGCCGTCCTCGGCGATCACCGTGCGCAGGGCGGGATCGCGCAGCGCGCCCGCGGCTCCCGTGCCCTTCGCGCTCTCCCCGCGTGCCTGGTGCACCGCCCGCCCCAGTGAGGCGCCCTCCGCGAGCAGTGCCACCCCGAGCACGACCAGGCCCGCCACATAGCCGCCGAAGGACTCCTCCGCGTCGCTCCTGAACGCTTCCACGCCCTGGAAGAAGGAGAAGCAGCCGCCCATGACGAAGATGCCGACGGCCGCGAGCAGCGACCAGAAGAACCGTTCCTTGCCGTAGCCGAAGGGGTGTCGCCGGTCGGCGGGGCGGCGGCTGCGGCGCAGTGCGGCGAGCAGGAAGACCTCGTTGAGGCTGTCCGCCACCGAGTGCGCGGCCTCGGACAGCAGGGCGGGCGACCCGGTGAGGAGTCCGCCCACGGCTTTGGCGACGGCGATCAGCAGGTTGGCGCCCAGCGCCACCAGCACGGTCACACGCGTCCGCCGGTCCGCGGACGACGTACCGGCCGCCGCCTTGCCGTCCCTGCCGTCGCTGCCCTCTGTGCGAGCCATCAATGCTGCTTGGGGGCCGTCGGTACGACCTTGAAGAGGGTGAAGGAGTGACCGGCCGGGTCGGAGTACCCGCGCTCCTCGTACGGGCCGCCGGCGTCCTTCGTGTCCAGCGGGCGTCCGCCGAGCCCGATCACCTTGCGTTCCACCTCGTCGAGGTCCTCGACCCGGAAGTCGAGATGGACCTGAAGGGAGTTCTCTGGGCGCGGCCAGCTCGGCGGGGTGGCGTTGACGTCACGGCGGAACGCCATCCGGGTCCCCTCGGCGCCGAGGATCTCGATGCGGTTGGCGGTCGCCTCCGTCTCCTCGGCCGCGAGGAGTTCCTTGTAGAAGGCGGCGAGTTTCTCCGGCTCGGCGCAGTCCAGCACCACGACGCCCGCTGTCACCAAGGTCATGCTTCCTCCGTACGGGGATCCGGGGCGGCCCTGTTCGCCGCTGCCCTCTCCGGTTCGGATACCCCGCACGCCGAAATCACACAGGCCGTGGGCCGTCTGGCGCGGTGAGGTGCGCTAGCCGGGTCGCCGCGGCCGTCAGGAAGAGGTCGAGTGCCGCCGGGTAGGAGCTGTGGCGCATCTCCGTCACGAGGTGGCGGGCGGTCGCGTTGATGTGCGGGTGGGTGTCGGCGGGCAGCCGGGCGTAGGTCGCCCGCCACACGGCCGTCTCCGCCTCACGGGCGGCCCTGGGCAGGGCCACGTTCGCCGAGTCGAGGGCTCCGAAGGCGAGCGACTGGTCGACGAAGGCGTGGTAGATCCGTACCGCCTCGGCGTCCGGGAACCCGGCGCCGCGCAGCACACCGAGGACGGTCTCCACGGCCTGGATCTCGTACACCCGTCCGGTCACCCGGTAGGAGCTGAGCACGGCCGCCTGCGGCTGCGCGAGTGCTCCGGCGTGCATCCGCAGGCCGAGGTCACGCAGGTCGGCGAGCCAGTCGCCGCTGGGCCGCCAGGTGCGCAGCGTACGGCCGATCAGCTCGTCGGCGATGGCGAGCATCAGCTCGTCGGTGTCCCGGAAGTAGCGGTACAGGGCGCTCGGGTCGGCGCCGAGGGCGCGGCCGAGGCGGCGCACGGAGAGGGCTTCGGCGCCGTGTTCCCCGAGCAGCCGCATCGCCGTCTCGACGATCAGTTCCTCGGAGAGGACGACGCCGTGCTTGGTGGGGCGCCTGCGACGCCGGGCGGCGGGCGGGACGACACGTTCGCTCACGGACTTCCTCCTGCGCGGGTGGCCGGTGCGGGCACCTTATGACAACACCGTTGACCTGTTAAGGCCTCGGGCAGTTTCATGTGCGTTCACCGGGGTCGTCCGAGGCCCCCAGGTGTGAGCGGAGACCGCCATGACCGATCCCCAACGTTACGGAGCCGCCCCGCCCGCATCCGCCGCGTCGCCCGGGCAGCCCGCGCTGCGCAGGTCCCTCGGCATGCTGGACAGCGTGGCCATCGCCGCGTCCAGCACGGCGGCGACCACCACCATCGGCATCGGTCTCGGGGTGACCGCCGGGGTGGTCGGACTGCATCTGCCGGCCATCATGCTGCTGGCTTTCCTGCCGATCCTGGGCATCGCGGGCGCCTTCTCCCGGCTGAACAAGGTGGAGCCCAACGCGGGCAACGGCTATGTGTGGGTGGGGCGTTCACTCAGCCCCTGGCTCGGCTTCATGGTCGGCTGGGTGAACATCGTGGCGGCGGTGGTGTTCCTCGCGTACACCACGGCGGTCACCGGCTCGGCGGTGCTCCAGTTGGCGGGCGACGCGGGTGTGCACCGGGTGGCCGGGCTGACCCTGGACCCGGGGTCGACCGCGCAGACGACCGGCGTGGGCATCGTGGTCCTGGTCGCCGTCACCCTCACCGCGGTCTCCGGCGTCAGAACGGCCGCACGGCTCCAGGGCGGACTGCTGATCTTCGAGTACGTCGTGCTGCTGGGCTTCTGCGGCTACGGCATCGTCGCCGGTCCGCACCCCTTCAGCCTGAGCTGGTTCGACCCCTTCCAGATCCCCTCGGCGTCGGCGCTCGCGCAGGGCATGCTGCTGTCGGTGTTCTGCTACTGGGGCTTCGAGGCGGCGTTCAGTGTGAACGAGGAGGTGCGGGACCCGAGGCAGGCGTCGCGGGCCGGGATCACCACCCTGGTGACCATGCTCGGACTGTTCCTGCTCGGCTCGATCGCCTTCCAACGGGTGCTGTCGGAGGGCGAGTTGGCGGGCCACGGCGCCCAGGGTCTGGCGTTCTTCGGCAACCGGCTCGCCGACCAGCCGCTGGCCGCGCTGCCGCTCGTCGCGCTGATGTTCTCGGCGGTGGCCTCGTTGCAGGCCGGGGTGATCCCGACGGCCCGCGCGATGTTCGCGATGAGCCGCGACCGGACGCTCGGCCCGGCCTGGGCCAAGGTCAGCCCCCGGTACGGCACCCCGGCGGCCGGCACGCTGATGATCGGCGTACTGGCGGCGGCGGTCGCGGGGCTCGCCCTGGTGATCCCGCGCCTCGCCGACATGATCCTGGCGGCGGTCAACGCGATCGGCATGGTCGTCGCCCTGTCGTACGCGCTCACCGCACTCGCCGCCGCCGTGCGCTTCCGGGGTCTGCTGCGCGAGAACTGGCGGGACGGCATACGCGCGGTGGTGCTGCCCGCGTTGAGCGCGGCCACACTGCTGGGGCTCGGCGGCTATCTCGGCTGGACCTTCTACACCTCCGCCGACCATCTCGAACTCAGCCCGGACAACGGCTGGTTCCTGCTTCTCGTACCTTCGCTGATGGTCACGTCCGGTTTCCTGGCCGCCGCGTGGGCGAAGTGGGGCCGCAGGAGCCCGTACTTCGACACCGGCCGGGGCACCGACGCCGACGCGCCCCAACTGCTGGCCGTACAACAGCGGTCGGCGCTGTGACCATCGCCGCCCCAGCGCATTCGCCCCTCCCCCACCCCAGCAAGGAACGGAACATGCACGCTGACCTCCTCTTCACCGGCGGCCCCGTCTTCGCTCCCGGGAGCCCCACGGCCGTCGCGGTCACCGGCGGGCGGATCACCGCCGTGGGCCGGGACGAGGTGCGCGATCTGATCGGGGCGGGGACCGAGGTGGTCGATCTCGCCGGGCGGCTCCTTCTGCCCGGGTTCCAGGACGCCCACGTCCATCCGCTGCCGGCCGGTCTCGAACTCACCCAGTGCGATCTGACCGGCACGAAGACCGCCGAGGACACGGTGGCCGCCGTCCGCGCGTACGCCCTCGCGCACCCCGAGCGGGAGTGGATCACGGGCGGCGGCTGGTCCATGGAGGCCTTCGAAGGGGGCACGCCCACCCGGGAGTCGCTGGACGCCGTGGTCCCGGACCGGCCGGTGTACCTGCCCAACCGGGACCATCACGGGGCCTGGGTGAACACCCGAGCCCTCGAACTCGCGGGGGTCACCCGGGACACGCCGGACCCGGCGGACGGCCGCTTCGAGCGGGACGCCTCCGGCGAGCCGACCGGCATGCTTCAGGAAGGCGCCATGGAGTACGTGGGCCGGCTGACCCCGCCGGTCACGGCGGCGGAGCGGCTGGCGGCCCTGCTGTCCGCGCAGTGCCGGCTGCACTCGCTCGGCGTCACGGCCTGGCAGGACGCGCTGGTCGGCTCGTTCCTCGGTATGGAGGACCCCTCCGAGACCTACCTCGCCGCCGTCCGGGACGGTTCGCTGACCGCGCGGGTGGTCGGCGCGCTGTGGTGGGACCGGGAACGCGGGGCCGAGCAGATCCCCGAACTCGTGGAGCGGCGGGCCGCGTTGAGCCGGGGCAGGTTCCGGGCGGGCAGCGTGAAGCTGATGCTGGACGGGGTCGCCGAGACGGGCACGGCCGCGCTGCTCGACCCGTACCTCGACAAGTGCGGCTGTGTCACGGCCAACCGGGGCACGAGCTTCGTGGACGCGGCCGAACTGCCCAAGTACGTCACGCAGTTGGACGCCCTGGGCTTCCAGTGCCACTTCCACGCGCTGGGCGACCGGGCGGTACGCGACGCCCTGGACGCCGTAGAGGCCGCGCGCGCGGCGAACGGGCCGAGCGACACCCGGCCGCAGCTGGCCCACCTCCAGGTGGTGCACCCGGACGACGTGCCGCGTTTCGCCCGGCTCGGCGCGGTCGCGAACATCCAGGCGCTGTGGGCGATGCACGAACCTCAGATGGACGACCTGACGATCCCCTTCCTCGGGCCCGAACGGGCCGGGTGGCAGTACCCGTTCGGCGCGCTGCTCCGCTCCGGGGCCATGCTGGCGGCGGGCAGCGACTGGCCGGTCAGCAGCCCCGACCCGCTCCAGGCGATCCACGTCGCCGTCAACCGCGCGGCCCCTGGCTCCCCCTCCTCCCGCGTGTTCCTCCCTGCCGAACGCATCGGCCTGACGGCCGCGCTCACGGCGTACACCGCGGGTTCGGCCTACGCCAACCATCTGGACGACACGGGCAGCGTGCGCGCCGGGGCACTGGCCGACCTGACGATCCTCGACCGCGATCCGTACGCCGGCCCGCCGGAGGCGATCGCGGAGACGAGGGTGGCACTCACCTACGTGGGCGGCGAGAGGGTCTACGCGGCGGAGGGCGCCGCCTGACCGCGGCCCCGCGGGCATTTCTCCTCATGGACATCTGTCCATGTATGCTGGCCACCTGCCCATGATGGACACCTGTCCAAGAAGTGGCTCTCAGAAGCCTGACGGCCTGACGTAGGAGATTGCCGAGCATGGAGACGGTCGCGAATGTGCTGGTCGGTCTGGTGGCCGCGCTGCACCTGTACATCCTGGTGATGGAGATGTTCCTGTGGCAGCGCCCGCCCGGGCGCAAGTTCCATGGCTTCGACGCGGAGATGTCCCGTGCGACCGCCGCCATGGCCGCCAACCAGGGGCTCTACAACGGGTTTCTCGCGGCGGGCCTGGTCTGGGGGCTCATCGCCGCCGATCCGACCGGGTTCCGGGCGCAGGTCTTCTTCCTGTCCTGTGTGATCGTGGCGGGCGTCTACGGCGCCGCGACGGCGAACCGGCGCATCCTGTTCGCCCAGGCGCTGCCCGGTGCGATCGCCCTGGCCGCCGTCCTCGTCGCGCGGTGACGCGCGGCGCGCCGGAGGATCCGCGGGCCGCTCGCACCCGGGCGAAACTCCGTGCGGCCCTCCTCGCGGAGTGCGCCGAACACCCGCTGGCGGAGATCGGCGTCGCCGCGTTGGTCCGCCGGGCGGGGGTCGGCCGGGCCACGTTCTACGTCCACTACCCCGACCTGGAGGCGCTGGCCGTCGACGCCTGCGCCGATGTCGTACGGGAGGCCGTGGACGCCCTGCACGCCTGGCGCGGCCGGCCCGATCCGATGATCGCCCCGGCCGCGCTGGTGGAGTTCTTCGCGGACCTCACCCCGCACACCGCGCTGTACCGGGCCCTGCTGAGCCCGGGCGGCGGAGGCCCGCTGGGCCAGGTACTGCACCGGGACCTGCGCGCGCGGAGCCTCGCGGAGCGGGAACTCGCGGGCGCGGCGGACGCTCCGCTGGTCGCCTCCGCGGTGGCCGCCACGTTCGCCGGGGTCCTGGCGGACTGGCTGCACGGGCGGATCGAGGCGACGTCGGAGGAGATCGCCCACCAGGTGTGGCAGTTGCTGGTGGCGCTGCATCGGAGCCGGTAGGGGATTTCGCCCCCGCCGCCCCTACCAGTCCCGTCCCTGGGGGCTGCGCCCCCAGACCCCCCTGTCGGCCCTGAAGGGGTCTCGTCCTCAAACGCCGGACGGGCTAAGGGCCGAACGTGAGTACCGGCTTGATCGTCTTGCCCGCGCTCATGTCCCGTACGGCCTGGTCGATGTCCGCGAACGGGTAGGTGCTGATCAGGCGGTCCAGCGGGAGCCGGCCCGCCTTCACCAGGTCGACCAGGTCCGGGATGAAGGACTGCGTCTCCGCGTCGCCCAGGGTGAGGCCCACCACGCGCTTGCCGGAGAGCATCCCGTTGACGTCCAGGGCGACTTCGGTGCCGAAGGGAGGGGCGCCGACCACCACGAGCGTGCCTCGCTGGGCGAGCGCGTCGACACCCTGGCGCAGGACGGTGACGTTGCCGGTGGTCTCGACGACGCCGTCGGCGCCCCGGCCGTCGGTGATGCTCGCGACGGCCTCGGCGAGATCGGCCTCGCCCGCGTTGATCGTGTGGGTGGCGCCCAACTCCTTGGCCAGCGACAGACGTTCGCCGACCCTGTCCACGGCGATGATCCTGGTCGCGGGGGTGAGGGCCGCCGCCATGACCGCGGAGAGACCCACCGCGCCGGCGCCGAGGACGAGGACCGTGCTGCCCAGGCCCGGCTTCAGCACGTTCCAGACGGCGCCGACACCCGTCTGGACGCCGCAGCCCAGCGGGGCGATGGACTCCAGCGGTACCTCGGGGTCGACCTTGACCAGGCTGCGCTGGTCGACCAACGCCCGCTCCGCGAATGAGGACTGGCCGAAGAAGTGGCCGCCCAGCTCCGTGCCGTCACGGCTGATCGTGGCGGTGCCGTCGGCCCGTCGGCCGCCGAGGAGGTTCAGCGGCAGCCACGCCACGCAGTACGCGGGGTGCCCGGCACGGCAGTTGCGGCAGGCGCCGCAGGAGGTGAAGGACAGGACGACGTGGTCGCCGGGCTCGATGCCGGTGACGGCGGAGCCGACCGCCTCGACGACGCCCGCGCCCTCGTGCCCCAGAACTCCGGGGAGGGGAAAGGGCAGTCCGCCGCTCGCCACACCGAGGTCCGTGTGACACAGACCAGTGGCGACCAGCCGTACGAGTGCCTCGGTGGGCGCGGGCTCGGCCAGTTGGACATCGGAGAGGGTGAAGGGCGCACCGCCGGACTCGACGACGGCGGCGCGGGTGGTGATGGACATCCTGAACTCCCTTTACGAGCAGACGAATTGACGGGGCGCTCAGTCGAGCGAGACGACGACGGACTTGACCTTGGTGTAGGCGGCGAGCGCTTCGGAGCCGTACTCCCGGCCGAAACCGGAGTCCTTGACGCCGCCGAAGGGGATCGCGGGATCGAGCATCGCCCAGTCGTTGATCCAGACGATGCCCGCCTGGAGCCGGTTCGCGACCCGGTGGGCGCGGGCCAGGTTGGTGGTCTGGACGCCCGAAGCCAGGCCGTACGGGGTGGAGTTGGCGAGCTGGACCGCCTCGTCCTCGGAGTCGAAGGGCTGGACGGTGAGGACCGGCCCGAAGATCTCCTCCTGGACGACCCGGGAGTCGTTCGTCAGGTCGGCGATCACGGTCGGCTTGTAGTAGTAGCCGCCGTCCAGGTCGAGCCGCTCGCCGCCGCAGACGATCCGCGCGCCCTCCTTGCGGGCCAGCGCCACGTACTCCTCGACCTTGCGCAGATGCTTCTCCCCCGCCATGGGACCGACCACGGTCTCGGGCTGCCGCGGGTCGCCCACCGGCACACCGGGCACCGCCTCGGCCAGGATGCCGATCAGGGTCTCGTACACCGGGCGCGCGACCAGCAGTCGCGGGCCGCCCATGCAGAACTGGCCGGTGTTGAAGACGAAGCCCTTGATGACCGCGCCGACCGCCTTCTCGACGTCGGCGTCCTCGAAGACGATGTGCGCCGCGTTGCCGCCCAGCTCCATGGTGACCGGCTTGAGCGCCTCGCCCGCGGCGCTCGCCACATGGCGGCCGACGGCGGTGGAGCCGGTGAAGGCGATCTTGTCGACGCCGCCGTGCCGCAGCAGCGCCTCGCCGGCGACCGGGCCGGCGCCGGTGACGACGTTGACGACGCCGTCCGGGACGCCCGCCTCCTGGAACAGCCTGGCCATGTAGAGGGCGCTGAGCGGGGTCTCGTCGGCGGGCTTGTGCACCACCGTGTTGCCGGCGGCGAGCGCCGGGCCCAGCTTCGAACCGGCCAGGATCAGCGGGAAGTTGAAGGGTGTGATCGCTGCGACGACGCCGATGGCCTCGCGCTTGGTGTAGGCGAGGGCGTTGTGGACCGTCTCGCGGGTCGCGCCGTCCAGGGAGAAGGCGAGGGCGGCGAAGTACTCGTAGTCGTTGGCCGCGTTGGTCACGTCGACGGCGTGGCACAGGCTGATCGGCTTGCCCACGTCGAGGCTCTCCAGCCGCGCGATCTCATCCGCGTTCTCCCGGATCAGCTGGGCGACCCGGTTCAGGATCCGGCCGCGTTCCCGTCCGGTCGTCGTGGCCCACGGGCCGTTGTCGAAGGCCTCGCGCGCGGCACGTACGGCCGCGTCCACGTCGGCCGCCGAGGCCTCCGCGACGGTCGTGACGACCGTGCCCCGGGACGGGTCGACCACCTCGGTACGCGCTCCGTCCGCCGCCTCGCGCCACTGTCCTCCGACGAACAGTCGCCCGGGTTCGATCTCGAAGGTGGTCATCACCGCTCCTCAGCCTCATTGCCAAGATGTCAATCAACAGGATTCCTGTTGGTCCGCAGTTTGGTTACAGACAGGTTTCCTGTCAATGCTCTAATCTGAATCCATGGTCAGCACCAAGGCGCCCCCCTCACTGCTCTACATGGTCAAACAAGTGGAGCTCATTGTGCGCTCCCATCTGGACGAGCTGGTCAGGCCTGCCGGAATCACCGCACTCCAGTACACAGCGCTCACCGTCCTGGAGCGACACGACGGCCTCTCGGCGGCCCAGCTGGCCCGCGACTCGTTCGTCACCGCACAGTCCATCGCCGACCTCGTCCGGTCCCTGGAGAACCGCGGACTCGTGCGCCGGGAGCGCAATCCGCACAATCGCCGCGAGCTGCTGATCCTGCTGACCGACGTCGGCCGCGCGCTGCTGGACCGCTTCACGGAGCCCGTACGGGAGCTGGAGGAGCGGATGATCCGCGACCTCACGTCGCACCAGGCGGACCAGTTCCGGCAGTCGCTGTCCAAGGCCTGGCACGCGCTGTCGTAGCCCCGCCCCACAGCTCACGCGAAGACGTGTGGGAGACACGCGTCAATTTCGAAGACATATGTCAATCGAACATGCTCAAATTCACTCCATCGGGGGTAACTTGCAGGGCGGGGAGCTCAGTTGCGCTCACCCGGGAACCGGAAGCACGTCCACGCTCGCCGTACGACGTCACGCCGTGCCCGGTGACCGGCGGGTCCCGCCACCACAGCAGCCGGTTGGAGGCGATGTAGTCGTGCAGCAGGATCCTGCACCGCCCACCCGGTATCTACGTGTCCACCAGGACCGCGGCCACACGGTGCTGGAGTTCCACGGCGAGATCGACATCGCCGCAGCCGTCGAGATCATCCCGCACCTGGACGCGGCCACCGGTCATCCCGACGCCCGGATCGTGATCGACCTGACGGACGTCGAGTTCTTCGACTGCTCGGGACTGCGCCTGCTGTACCGGGCCCGGCACCGGGTGCTCGCCAACGACGGCCGGCTCCAGCTGGTCTGCACGCACCCACTCACCCTGCGCGTCCTCAAGGTCACCGGCCTGGCCAGGGTGCTGCCGCCTGCCGCGTCCCTGGACGCGGTCCTGGGGCTGCCCGAGGCCACGTCCGGCACGTTATGACCGCGTCCACCGCCCCGCCGCCCTCCCGGAGTGACTGTCTCACCCATTCAAGATCCCGTCGACCGCGCCGGCGCCGGTGACCGGTCTGCTCGTGTCCCTCGG
The DNA here is from genome assembly GCF_036898825.1 of Streptomyces sp. B21-083. Classification (GTDB taxonomy): domain Bacteria; phylum Actinomycetota; class Actinomycetes; order Streptomycetales; family Streptomycetaceae; genus Streptomyces. The sequence goes on from NZ_JARUND010000001.1 coordinate 809,440, forward strand.
CGCGGAGTTCGGCCGGACCACGGGTGTCGCCGGCGGCTGGCATCTCACCGGCGAACTGGCGGCCCGGTGCGTGCGCGAGGCCGAGCTGCGGTTGCCGGGGCTGACGCACGGCGAGGGAATGTGGTGGTCACGTGTGTCGGGCGACCGCGCGCTCCGGCAGGCCCACCCCCTCTCAATTGTTCCGATACGTCAACAGGACGGTCTGGCAAGGCATTTGGCGGGCATCCGTCTCAGTACGAAGGAAGAAGGAGGTCCGTCGCCATGACGACGTCCATCAAGGCCGTGCGGCGCATGCCCCTCTGGGCCAAGGTGCTGAGTGCCGTGGTGTTGGTGTTCGCGCTGCTGCTGGCCGGGCTCCGGCTGGCGGTGCTGCCGGTGCTGGGGGACATCTTCGGTGAGGAGACGCACGACCGTTCAGGGCCCGCGCTCCTCGAATCCATCCAGGACATGAGCCGTTACGACGCGGCGTCCGGCAACTTCCAGGTCGTCGTGGACCTCGAGAAGGACACCAAGTACCTGCCCGACGCGATCAAGGGCACCCGGGTGCTTTATGTGGGTGCCGGCACGGTCGACGCCTACGTCGATCTCGGCAAGGTCGCGAAGAACGACGTGACGGTCAACGGGGACCGCACCTCCGCGTCGCTCCGACTGCCGCACGCGGCGCTCGGAAAGCCCGCCCTGGACCCCGACCGCTCGTACGCGGTCTCCAAACAGCGCGGAATCTTCGACCGGATCACCGATCTCTTCTCCGACAACCCGAACGACGAACAGGCGGTCCAGAAACTGGCGGCCCGGCACATCGGCGACGCGGCGAAGGAGAGCGAACTGACCGCGCGCGCCGAGCAGAACACGACCAGCATGCTCAAGGGCCTGCTCGGCTCCCTCGGCTTCACGGAGGTGAAGGTGACGTACGGGACCTGAGAGGAGTCGGCCCGCCCGGGTCCTGGGATCCGGGCGGGCCGGAGCGGAATCCTCGGCCTGTCCGGGGGTAACTGACCTTGCACGGGGATCAGTTGAAGACCGGAGGACTTTGATGGCCCGATCAGCTCCGCGCGCTCTCGCCGCGCTGCGCCTGCGCCCCGCGAAGGCCGAGAGCAAGCCGCCCGAGAGCCCGCCGAAGGCCAGTCCCAAGTCCCCGCCGAAGTCGGGGCCCAGGTCCGCGTCGAAGACCGCGAAGACACCCAGGACCGCGAAGGGCGCGAAGGCCTCCCCGAAGCCGCCCGCGCAGGCTCCGGCGAAACGTCGCCCGTTCGCCTTCCTGGCACGGGTGCTGACGATTCTGTGCGCCTTTCTGTTCATGGTGGCGTTCGCCGTGATCCTGGCCCGGCTGACCCTGGAGCCGTCCCCGGCGTCCGTGGCGCTGACCCACAACAACCTCCATCCGGGCCGTTCGTTGCGCGCCTACCTGGACCAACCCGAACTGCGGGACGCCGTACGCCAGATCGGCGGAAACATCCTCCTCGGCGTGCCCTTCGGCGTCCTGATGCCCGTGGTGGCGCCCCGGACGCGGGGAGTTCTGCGGGTGCTGTTCCTGACCGCGACCGTCATGCTCATGGTCGAGGTGGCCCAGGGCGCGCTGATCACCGGACGCGCCTTCGACATCGACGACGTCATCCTCAACACCACGGGCGCGCTGATCGGCTATCTGCTCCTCGGCCGTCGCGTCAGCCGCGCGGTGCACGCGCCGAAGCGGCAGCGGGTGTAACCGGGAGACGGTCCGCCGGTCGCCCGAAGCGGCTACCTCCGCCTCGTCCAGGTGAGCTTGTCGCCGCCGACCCAGCGGACCGTGTCCGGATCGTCGAGGTCATGGACCGTGATGCCGGCCGCTGCGGCCACCCTCAGCACATCGGTGAGCGTGCGCGCCGCTCCGACCACCTCACCGTCGATCTCCACGATCCGGAACGGCGGGATGCCCGGCTGTACCCCGAGCACCATGATCCGCGGACGGGAGATGTACGGGCTCGCTATTTCGGTCATGCGTCGAGCGTAGAGCGATTTCGGCCATCATGTACCGGCCACGGACAGTTCCGGAACGGTCGCCTCCGCCCCCTCGTGGTGCGGAGGCGACGAGCCCGGGCGACGCTGGAGACGGAGGTGACGATGGCCATGGCGATGGATCCCGTCGAGGCGCTGGACCGGATCGCCTTCCTGCTGGAGCGCTCCCTGGCCCCCACGTACCGCGTACGCGCCTTCCGCACCGCGATCGACGTGCTGGCGGAGCTGTCGCCCGAGGAGATCCGGCAGCGGGCCGGCACCGGCACGCTGGAGTCCCTGAAGGGCATCGGCCCGAAGACCGCGCAGGTGGTGCGGGAGGCGCTGGCCGGGCAGGTGCCCGCCTATCTGGAGAAGCTGGAGCGCGAGCAGGGGGTGGCCCCGCCACTCCGGGGCGGGGAGCGGCTGCGGGCGCTGCTGCGTGGGGACTGTCATCTGCACTCCGACTGGTCGGACGGCGGCAGCCCGGTCGAGGAGATGGGCCGCACGGCGGCGCGGCTCGGGCACGAGTGGGCCGTGCTCACCGATCACTCACCGCGGCTGACAGTGGCGAACGGGTTGTCCGCCGAGCGGCTCCGCGAACAGTTGGCCCTGGTCGAGGAGCTCAACGCGACCTGGGCTCCCTTCCGGCTGCTCACCGGCATCGAGTGCGACATCCTCGACGACGGCTCGCTGGACCAGGATCCGGAGCTCCTGGACCTGCTGGACGTCGTGGTGGTGTCGGTGCACTCCAAGCTGCGCATGGACGCGCGCTCGATGACCCGCCGGATGGTGGCCGCCGTACGCGATCCGCACTCGGACGTGCTCGGGCACTGCACCGGGCGGCTGCTCGTCGGGGAGGAGCCCCGGGGTGGCGGTGGCGGGCGAGGCAAGCGGGGCGGGGGCCGGGAGCGGCCCGAGTCGGAGTTCGACGCGGACGCGGTGTTCGCCGCGTGCGCCGAGACGGGCACGGCCGTGGAGATCAACAGCCGTCCCGAGCGGCTCGACCCACCGCGCCGGCTGCTGCGCCGCGCCGTGGCGGCGGGCGCGCTGTTCGCGGTCGACACCGACGCGCACGCCCCCGGCCAGCTGGACTGGCAGATCCACGGCTGCGCCCGGGCGGAGGAGTGCGGCGTACCCCCCGAGCGGGTGGTCACGACCTGGCCGGCGGACGACCTGCTGGCCTGGACACAGGACCGCAGGCTGCCGCCGGGCCTCGGAGAGGGCGACGGCGCGGCTTGACCTCGAGTGTGCTCCCACCGGCAGGACCACGGCCGCGCCCGGGCCGAGGTGGACGACCTGCCGGCCTGGACACAGGACCGCAGGCTGCCGCCGGGCCTCGGAGAGGGCGACGGCGCGGCTTGACTTCGAGCCCGCTCCCACCGGCAGGACCACGGCCGCGCCCGGGCCGAGGTGGACGACCTGCCGGCCTGGACACAGGTCCGCAGGCTGCCGCCGGGCCTCGGAGAGGGCGGCGGCGCGGCTTGACCTCGAGTGTGCTCCCACCGGCAGGACCACGGCCGCGCCCGGGCCGAAGAGTGCGCCGTACCGAGCTGGTCACGACCCGGCCGGTGCCCGACCTGCCGGCCTGGACACGGGAGCGCAGGCGTGCCGCCAGGCCTCGGAGAGGGTGGCGGTGCGGCTTGACTTCGAGTGGGCTCCAGTTCGTAGCGTGTTGGGCATGACCACCGCACAGCACAAGATCGGTTCGGGCTTCGACGCCCGGAGCACCGCCGACGACGTCCTCGCGGGCATCGACCTCACCGGCCGGCTCGCGCTCGTCACGGGCGGCTACTCGGGTCTCGGCCTGGAGACGACCCGCGCCCTCACCAAGGCGGGCGCCCGGGTCGTCGTACCCGCCCGCCGCCCGGAGGCCGCGCGTGAGGCGCTGGCCGGCATCGACGGCGTCGAGGTGGACGCGCTCGACCTCGGCGACCTGGAGAGCGTGCGCGCCTTCGCCGACCGCTTTCTCGCCTCCGGGCGCCCTCTCGACCTCGTGATCGACAACGCCGGGATCATGGCCTGCCCCGAGACGAGGGTCGGCCCCGGCTGGGAGGCCCAGTTCGCCACCAACCACCTCGGCCACTTCGCGCTCGTCAACCGGCTGTGGCCGGCCCTCGCGCCCGGCGGGGCACGCGTCGTCTCGGTCTCCTCGCGCGGCCACCACTTCTCCGGCATCCGCTGGGACGACGTGCACTGGCAGCGCGACTACGACAAGTGGCAGGCGTACGGCCAGGCGAAAACGGCGAACGTGCTGTTCGCCGTCCACCTGGACAGCCTCGGCCGCGACACGGGTGTACGGGCCTTCTCCCTGCACCCCGGCGCCATCTTCACCCCGCTCCAGCGCCATATCCCCGTCGCCGAGCAGATCGAGCGCGGCTGGCGGGACCCCGAGGGCAAGCTGCTCGAACTGACGGGCTTCAAGACGCCTCAGCAGGGTGCGGCCACCCAGGTGTGGGCCGCGACCTCCCCGCAGCTGGCCGGGATGGGCGGCGTCTACCTGGAGGACTGCGACATCGCCGAGCCCGCCGTGGCCGGCGACGAGCGCGGCGGCGTACGTGACTACGCGGTCGACACCGGGGAGGCGGCGCGGCTGTGGGAGCTGTCGGCACGGCTCACCGGCGTCGACGCGTTCGCCGTCTGACCAGTGGACGGCCGGCCCACACACCCACTGGTCAGGATGAGCCTGTGCCGGGTTCCGCGGGGCCGTACAGCGCGGCGGGGGCGCCGGTGGTCAGGGCCCAGTACCGGTCGCCGTACGACCAGTGCCACCACTCCGTGGGGTAGTTGACCAGTCCGGCCCCGCTCAGCGCCTTGCCCAGGATCTCCCGGTGGGCGCGGGCCTCGGCGCCGATGGTCTCGGCGTGTGTGTAGCAGGCGCCCTCGCTGGCCTCGGGGCTGGCGTTCATGACGGTGCCCAGGTCGAGTTCACGGCCGTCGGCGTCGACGAGGGTCAGGTCGACGGCGGCGCCCGCGCTGTGCGGGGCGATCTCGGGCGGGGAGACATAGCGGCTGGCGGCGGAGCGGAGCCGGTCGCCGGACCAGTCCGGGTGCTGGGCCCGCAGTTCGGCGGAGTAGTCCTCGAAGTACCGGCGTTGCAGGGCGGGCGGCCGGTAGCCCTCGACGAACAGCAGCCGTATGCCGTCGGGGAGCAACGCCTGCGCGTCGAGCAGCCGGTCGAGGACGCCCTGCCGCAGCGTGAACTGTGCGCCGCCGGACGCCCGTTGCTGCCGGTCGTCGGTGAGCAGCGCGCCTCGCACCTCCACCAGCCGCTCACCGCACTCCTCGACGGGAACGGCGGCGACCTTCGCGTCGGACATCAGGATGATCTCACTCATGACCCGATCATCCCCCGCCGCACGGGGCGACCCTTTCGCGGACCGGCGCGGACGGTGCGCGGGTCAGAGATCGGCCAGCGCGGCCGTCAGCGCGGGTCCCACCACTTCCCGCGTCCACCGCACGCGCTCCTCCCCCACAGCCCGCGGCACCGTCTCGGTCAGCATGATCAGGTACAGGTAGGCGCGGTACAGGGCGAGCCGCCGGCAGGTCGCGTCGTCGAACTCGGCCTGCCCGCCAGCCTCCTGATATCCCGTCAGGAACTCCGCGTCGGCCCTGATGTCCCCCAGCAGCGCCAGCGACACGAAGTCGGCCACCGGGTCGCCCCAGAACATGCGCTCACCGTCGATGAGACCGCCGACCCGGGGAGCGCCCGCCGAACGGTCCACCAGGATGTTCCCGTCCCAGAGGTCGAAGTGGACCAACTGGGGAACGGTGACCTCGTCCAGGGCGTCGTACGCGGCCCGGACGGACCGGGCCACCTCGTCCACCGGGACCGGCAGCCACGCGTCGTAGCGCACGGCGTCGTCGAGCACGGCGTCGAGCATCGCCGTGAACGCCGTACGCCAGTCGGGGGCGAGGGGGCCGAGGGCGCCGGAGGGGTAGCCGAAGGCGGGCCCGGTGACCTGGTGCAGCCGGGCCACCAGGCCGCCGAGTTCAGCTCGCAGGAGCGCCCGTTCGGCGCCGGTGGTGGAGTCGTCCCACGGATCGCCCGGGCAGGCGGTCATCAGCAGGTGACCGTCCCCGACGGCCACGACGCTCGGCGCGGGTACGCCGACCGTGCCGGCGGCTCGGTAGAACTCGGCCTCAGAAAGCAGCAGTTGGGACTCGTGGCGCAGTCCAGGCACCGTTTCGGGCGGTGGGATCTTGAGGACGTACCTGCTGCCGTCGACCAGCCGGAGGTCCTCCACGGTGTTGTACGTTCCGCCGGTGAGCGGACGGCAGTCCACGAGGCCGTCCGGGGGCAGTCCCGCCGCTACGAGGACCTGTCTGGCCCGCTCCCACGAATCGGTCACCCGTGCCTCCTCTGTCTCAACGGGCGCGCCCGCGCCCTGCGTACAACCCCGGAACAGGGTACGGAACGTGCGAGGAGACGGCTCCGCCGCTACGCGGTAGCGACGCGGTGGGCGGTCCCCGCACCTTCGGGGGCGCCGAACCGGGCGAGGCAGTGCCACACCTTCTTCAGGTCCTGCGGTTCGTGCCGGCCGGTGCGGGCCGCGTCGCCGATGATCCGTGGGTCGAGGTGTCCGTCCTCGGCGATCCGGGCTCCCAGTTCGACGTACTCGGGCCCCCGGTAGTCGGCGTGACGGCGCAACTCGCTTATGGAGAGCCGGTATCCGGGATGCCATTCGAGCGGTACGGGCAGGGCACGCGCCGCCTGCTCCACCGGGGTACCGCGATAGCTCGCGTCGAGGACCAGCGCCTCGACGTCCCGGGCGAGCTCGACGGGGCCGTGCACCTGGGCCTCGATGTAGTCGTCGAGCGCGTCCTGCGTGTCCGCCTCCGCGAGGGCCAGGAGGGACATACCGGCGGCGACCCCGAAGTGGGCGGGCAGAGCCGCGCTGTCCGGGTAGCAGAAGGTGGCCCGCGCGAGGGCGGCGCCGGTCAGCCGGAAGTGCGAGGAACCGAATCTCGGGGCGGCGCCCACGACTTGGCGGCGGAAGTTCAACGCCCCGTACACCGGGCGTTGGTGGGCGGGCACGCTGTCGTACGCCTCGGCGAACATCCGGCTCTCCCAGCGCCAGCGGTCGCCGCCGGGGCGGGCGGTGAGTCCGCCGTTGCTGGTACCGGTGACGAACTGCGAGCGGTAGAAACCGTCCTGTGCCAGCGCCCTGAGCAGGTGCAGGTCGCGGAACGTCCGGTCGGGGTGGAAGTTCAGGGTCACCCGCAGGTCCGGGGGCACGGCCGGGCCGGCGGAGAGGGCCGCGACATGACGGAGGGCTTTCGTGTGCGCGGAATCGGGGTCGTCCACCATGCGTACCAGGAGATCATCCGGCGGCCTTGGAGATCCACAATTTTTTGGTCAACGAAGGAAACGTCCCTGATCACGTGAGGAATACCTCCTTCCGCATCACGCGCGCCCACGGACTTCGGTGAGTACGCTCGGTCCGTTTGTGGGAAGGGAGGCGTGCGCGCGCATGCGAGTGGTACCTGGAGAGTGGACGGCTTCCGTCGTCCGGTTCGTCGGCAAGCACCGCGAACCCGTGGTCGTCCAGTCCCTGCGGTCGGCGGCCGCGGCGACGATCGCCTACGTCGTCGCGCTCCGCGTCAGCCCCGAGGCCGCTCCGCTCACCGCCCCGCTGACGGCCCTGCTGGTCGTCCAGGTCACCCTGTACGCCACGATCACCACGGGCATCCGCCGGGTGAACTCCGTGGTCGCCGGCGTCGTCATCGCGATCGGCTTCAGTGTGCTGGTCGGTCTCACCTGGTGGAGTCTGGGACTGATCATCCTGGCCTCGCTGGCGGTCGGGCATCTGGTGCGGGTCAGTGAGTTCGTGCCCGAGGTGGCGATCAGCGCGATGCTGGTGCTGGGCGTCACCCGGGTCGGGGACACGGCCTGGGCGCGGGTGCTGGAGACCGTGATCGGCGCTGCCGTCGGGCTCGCCTTCAACCTGCTGTTCGCTCCCCCGGTGTGGGTGGACGCGGCCGGTGAGTCCATCGAGGGTCTGGCGCGCCGGGTACGGCAGCTGATGCTGCGTATGGGCGAGGAGGCCGCCGGACGCACCCCGGTGGACCACGCGACCGCCCGGCTGCACGAGGCCCGCCGGCTCGACCACGACATCGTCGAGGTGGACGCGGCGCTGAAGCAGGCCGAGGACAGCCTGCGGCTCAACCCGCGCGTCCGGGAGGGCCTGCTGCACCGGGTGGTGCTGCGCACCGGCCTGGACACCCTGGAGATCTGCACGGTCGTCCTGCGTGTCCTCGCCCGCAGCCTCACCGACCTGGCCAAGGAACGGGAGCCCGACCCGCTGTTCGCCCCGGAGACGGGCGCCGCGCTGGAGCGGCTGCTGGCCGAGATCGCCGACGCCGTGGTCAGTTTCGCGGTCCTCGTCACCACCGACGTCAGTGTCAGCGCCGAGTCGGCGGAGAGCCGGCTGGCCACCGAACTGCGGGCCGCGACGGCGACCCGCGACAGGCTGGCCCAGCTGCTCCTGGCGGAGGTCCGGCAGAACGCCGAGATCACTGCCCAGTGGCACTTGCACGGTGCCGTCCTGACCGAGGTCAACCGCATCCTCGACGAGCTGGACACCGAGCACCGCTCGCGGCGGCTCCTTGAGGAGCTGGACCGCTGCACGCGTGAGGAGCGGGAGCGGATGCCGTGGGTGACCCGGCTGCGGAAGTACGTGCGGGTGCCGGGCAGGAACCGTGAGGCGGTGTCACGTCGTTCTATGTGACGAACCACGTGTCGAAGTCACATGAACAGGACGACTGGCACCGACTGGGATCGAGGGGGCTGCGCATGGGTGACTCCGAGGTGCGGATCGACGGGAACACGCTGCGGCTGCCGGGCGGTGCGACCGTCCGGTTCATCCGCACTCTCCGCCTGCCGGAGACCGGCACGCACGCGCTGCCGCCGGGGCTCGGCGAGTTCCCGGTGCGCCGGGTCGCCGACTACGCCGACACGGTGCCGGAGGCCTGGCGGGCGCGCGGTGGCGTGCTGCTGCCGGTGTATCTGCGCGAGGCGATGTGGCTGAGCTTCGGCGGCACGACGCAGCCCGCCGCGTTGCAGGTGGGCGTGGGCAAGGTGTGCGCGGTGTCGGGCGAGCCGTGGAGCGACCGGCTGTCGGGGAAGCCGCAGAACTACGTGGTGCTGCCGCGTCAGCCGTGGCTGGACGGCATCAACTCCGGCAAGGGCACGGTCCGCCAGTTCGTGGCGGTGCCGCTCGGGCTGGGTGCGACCGTCGAGGGCCAGGTCACGGGCGAGGAGGTGTGGGGCGGTGTACAGCTCCAGTCGTTCTCGCTGACCGACGTGGAACTGGCCAAGTGGCGCGATGAGGAGCGGCGCCGGGCGGAGCGGGCGCGGACGGCGACCGCGTGGACCGGGGGGTACGGCGGGGCCGTACCCATGGCGCCGATGGCGATGTCCGCTCCGGCGGCGCCCGGCGGCCCGGCGAGGCCGCAGCGGTCTGGGGCGGCGATGGGTCTGGGCGTCGGCGGATCGATGCGCCAGGAGGTGTTCCGGGACGACCGGCCGCTCACCGCGTGGTCGGAGCGGCCTGCCGGACGCGTCTTCGTGCATCTGGTGACCCCGCCCGAGTGGCGCCGCATCACCGGCGAGGCCCCGCCCCCGTCTCCCGTGGACCGCGCGGCGTACACCCGGGCCGGCCTGCCCTGGTTCGACTACTTCGACCAGGACGCCGAGGACCTCGCCCCCACGGACCCGCTGGCCGCTGTGCAGCCGGTCGGCGACTGGCTCGGCGACGACCACGAGCCCTGGCAGGCGCCGTCACCCGGGCAGGTGAAGCCGCTGACGGGCAAGCCGGTGGAGGACGGGGACTGGTAAGCCGTTCCGGCATTGCAGCATGCGCAACGCGCATTGCTTCTCTTGCGCGCGACGGGGGATCCGCGTCAGAGTTGCCGGGTGACGGCTGAGGCGACCGAGACCCGGGGTGCAGGTATGAGCGGTGATACGGAACCGGCGCGGGGCGCGCGCGACGGCTGGAGCAGGCGCCGGTTCGTGGGTGCGGCGGCGGGGACGGCCGCGACGGCGTCCGTGCCGGCGCGGGCGATGACGGCCGTCCCGGTGGAGCGCGCCCCCGCACCGGACTCACCCGCCCCCGCGCCGACGCCTGAGTCCGCACACTCCGCGCCGACCGGCCCTCGCCCGCTTCTCCTCGGCACCTACACCTCCGTCGAGGGGGGCGGCACCGGCATCGGTCTCGCGACCTACGATCCGGTCTCGGGACGTGTCACCGGCGCGGGAACCCTCACGGGCGTGGCCGACCCGTCCTATCTCGCCGCACACCCGGACGGCCGCACCCTGTACGCGGTGAACGAGCGCGAGGACGGCGGCGTGACCGCGATCCGGCGCGACGGCGAGGGGCGCGGCCATCAGGTGCTCGGCACGCGCGGGACCGGCGGGTCGGCACCGTGCCATCTGTCGGTCCATCCGAGCGGGCGCTGGCTGCTCAGCGCCAACTACGGCTCCGGCAGCGTGGCGGTGCACCCCATCGACACCTCGGGCGCGCTCGGTGAGCGCACCGACCTGGTCACGCACTCCAGTCCCGCACCGGGCCCGGGTCAACAGGGCCCGCACGCGCACCAGTTCGTCACCAGCCCGGACGGCGGCCATGTTCTCGCGGTCGATCTGGGCACGGACACGGTCTACACCTACCGCCTGGACAGCGGACGCGGCACGCTCACCGAGGTCTCGCGCGCCCGGACCCGCCCGGGCGCCGGCCCCCGTCACCTCACCTTCCATCCCGGCGGCCGGTACGCGTATCTCGCCAACGAGGTCGACAACACGGTCGCCGTCTGCGGCTACTCCCCCGCCACCGGCCGCCTGGACATCGGGGAGGCACAGTCCACGGGGACGGGGGCGGCCACGAGCTACCCGGCCCAGTTCGTGGTGACTCCGGACGGGCGGTACGCGTATCTGGCGAACCGTGGGCACAACAGCCTGACGCGGTACGCCGTGGAGGCGGGCGGTGCCCGTCTCCGGCTCCTCGACACGGTTCCGGTCGCGGGCGACTTCCCGCGCCACATCGCCCTCGCGCCGGGCGGGAACCTGCTGTTCGCGGCGAACCAGCGGTCGAGTACGGTCAGCGTCTTCCACGTCGACCGCGCGAGCGGTGAACTGCGGCTCGCGGGCCAGCCGTTCGCGTCACCCGTCGCCGTCTGTGCGCTGCCGCTGTAGTGCGCGCGGGCAGGAGGCGGCACCGGCCTGGGTGAGCAGGATGTGCATGCGCTCGGTGAGCTGGGACACCGAGTCGGCGGGCTCGTGGAACGCCAGCCGTACGTCGCCGTGGGTGCGGACCCGCTCGATGCGCAGGGTGATTCCGTGCCGGTCGACGGCGAGCGGCCGGACGCTGAGGGCGCCGTGCAGGCTGTCCGGCTCGACCAGGCGGGTGAGGCGCTCGACGGCGTCACCGTGGCAGTCGGCGAGATGGGTCAGCAGCTCGGCCTCGGCAGTCGCCAGCGGGTCGGGCGCGGCGGCGGCGAACTCGGTGAGGTCGACGACGGTGGCACCGGACGTCTGGCGCAGGACCACGCGCGTCGGGCGGAACGCGAGCTGCTCGTCCTCGGCGGTGAACCAGCCGGCCATCCACAGCCGGGCGCGGATCCGGTTGCGTACGGGGACGGGCGAGACGTCGGCGAACTCCAGTACGGCCGACGGCTCACCGCGCGGTGCGCAGACGGCGGCGGCGAGCAGCGCGCTGTCGGCCGGCACGTCCAGGACCACCCGGCCGTCCTCGCCTACGGTGTGCGCGCCGACGAACTCCTCACGACCGCCGTCCGCGGTCACCGCGCACGACCACGCGGCGGCAAGCACCGAACGCGCGCGTTCCGCCGCGGCGGGCTCGGCCGCCCAGGTCTGACTGTCACCCATCCCGAATCTCCTTAGGTAAGCCTTGCCTAACTTATCTGAAATCCGGGTGTCCGCCAACCACCTCCCACGATCCCGTGCGATTCCCTACCGAAGGCCGCCCGGCTTCAGGGCGCGAGGGTGCCGAGCAGCGACCGCGCGCACAGGTCCCGCACCTGTTGCCGGGACAGGTCCGAACCGCGCAGCCACTCCAGGCACACGGCGGTGGTGAACGCCAGCCAGCCCCGGACGGCGAGCCGCAGTTCGGGCCGCTCCCCGGACAGCCGCCCGAACTCCGGGTCCGCCGCGAGCGCCGCGAGGATCTGCCGCTCCTGTGCGGCCAGCGCCCGCTGATAGACCTTCCGTACGGCCTGGTCGCCGGACGCGTCGGCACGATGGAAGGCGCGATAGCCGTGCGCGTGCTCCTCGACGTAGGCGAGGAACGCGTCGAGGTTCGCGTCCAGTTGATCCCGTGCGGGAACGCCCGGCACGGCCGCCGTCATCCGCAGCATGCGCTCGCTCTCGCGCTCCACGACCGCCGCGAAGAAGTCCCGCTTGGTCGGGAAGTAGTGGTAGAGCAGCCCGCGCGAGACCCCGGCGATCTCGGCGACCTGCTCGATCCACACGTCGTCGTACGGGCTCTCCGAGAACAGCCGCGCACCGACCGACAGGAGCTGCTCCCGGCGCTCGCCGGTACTCAACCGCCGACGTGTGCGCTCCCCGCCCTTCGCAGCCATGGCCGCACTTTACTTGACGTGGATTCAACAGCGGGATCAGACTGACCCCGCTATTGAATCCACATACAACAGGATCAACACGCCCCTGCATCAAGGGAGATGGCGCCATGACCGAGACGGCGACCCGGACAGCCGCGTCCAGGGGGTTCCGCAGTGCCGAGCTGGGCTGGCCGGAGCTGCGGCGGATCCCGCATCCGCCGCGCCGGATTCCGCTGCTCGGCGACCTGGTCGGTGTCAGTCCCCGTACGCCCCTCCAGGACTCGATGCGCGTCGGACGGCAGCTCGGGCCGATCTTCCGGCGCAGGGTGTTCGGCAAGGAGATCGTGTTCGTCTGGGGCGCGGAGCTCACCGGCGATCTGGCGGACGAGACCCGCTTCGCCAAACATGTGGGCCTCGGGGTGGCCAACCTCCGCCCGGTCGCCGGGGACGGACTGTTCACGGCGTACAACGACGAGCCCAACTGGCAGCTGGCGCACGACGTTCTCGCCCCCGGTTTCAGCCGCGAGGCGATGGCTGAGTACCACCCGATGATGCTGGCCGTGGCCGGGCAGCTCACGGACCACTGGGACCGGGAACTGGTCGCGGGCCGTGCGGTGGACGTGCCCGGCGACATGACGAAGCTGACCCTGGAGACCATCGCGCGCACCGGCTTCGGGCACGATTTCGGCTCCTTCGAACGGGCCCGCCCGCACCCCTTCGTGACGGCGATGGTGGGCGCCCTGAACCACGCGCAGTATCTGAACATCGTCCCCGCGCCGCTCGCCCCGCTGCTGTTGCGCCGGGCCACACGGCGCAACGAGGCGGCCGTGGCGTACCTGAACAGGACGGTCGACGAGCTCGTACGGGCCCGCCGGGCGTCGGACGGCGGGGGCGGCGGCACCGGCGATCTGCTCGACCGCATGCTCGACACCACCCACCCCGAGACCGGTGAACGCCTCGGGCCCGAGAACGTGCGCCGGCAGGTCCTCACCTTCCTCATCGCCGGGCACGAGACGACGTCCGGCGCGCTCTCCTTCGCCCTGCACTATCTCTCCCGGCACCCGGAGGTCGCCGCCCGCGCCCGCGCCGAGGTGGACCGTGTCTGGGGCGGGGCGGAGGTCCCCGGCTACGACCAGATCGCCAAGCTGCGGTATGTGCGCCGGGTGCTCGACGAGTCGCTGCGGCTGTGGCCGACGGCGCCCGGTTTCGCCCGCGAGGCCCGCCACGACACGGTGCTCGGCGGCGAGCATCCGATGCGCGAGGGCGCCTGGACGCTGGTCCTGGCTCCGCTGCTGCACCGCGACCCGACGGTCTGGGGCGCCGACGCGAACCGTTTCGACCCGGACCGTTTCGACGCGGCGGCCGTGCGCGCCCGCCCCGCTCACGCGTTCAAGCCCTGGGGCACCGGGGCCCGGGCGTGCATCGGCCGCCAGTTCGCCCTGCACGAGGCGACCCTGGTCCTCGGTCTGCTGTTGCGCCGCTACGACCTGAAGCCCGACCCGGACTACCGGCTGCGGGTGGCGGAACGCCTGACGGTGATGCCGGAAGGGCTCCGGCTGCACCTCGAACACCGTTCCCCGGGCGAGGAGTTGGCGGCTGCCTGAACCGGCCGTCGAGAGCCGCCGCGCACCACCGCATCGCGGTACAGGACACACGGCAGCCCCGCCGAGCCGGCGCAGATGCCGGCTCGGCGGGGCTGTCGTACGGACGTGCGTCGAGGCCTACGGGTCCGGGCAGGCCTCTGCTCCACCCGGCCCCACGAGTCAGCTCTCCAGGCGCCAGTTCTGGTTCGCACCGCCCGAGCAACTCCACAGCTGGAGTTTCGTCCCGTTCGCGGTCCCCTGGCCGGCGGCGTCCAGGCAGAGCCCGGACTGCGCCGCTGTGATCGTGCCGTTGGAATTGACGTTCCACTGCTGGTCCGCCAGCGTCGTGCAGTCGAAGATCGCCGCCGCGGTCCCGTTGCCCGCGGACTGGCCGACACCCAGGCACTTGTTGCCGTAGACGACCAGCTGCTTTCCGGCGTTGTAGGTCCACCGCTGGTTGGTGCCGCCGTGGCAGTCCCACAGCTGTGCCTGCGTACCGTTGGCCGTCGCGGAGTTGCCGATGTCGAGGCAGCGCCCCGACTGCTGACCGACGATCTTCTGGCTGCTGCCCGAAGGCGGGTTCGGCGGCTGGTCCGAGCCGAACTGGGAGAAGAACTGCCACACCGCTCCCGACGTCCAGGTGCGCCAGCCGTCACCGGTGGAACCGTCGATGGGACCGGGGTCGTGGCCCGCGCCGTCGAACGCGGCCCAGACGACGGGGTATCCGGACCGGCATCCGGAGTAGGTGGTGATGATGTGCGTCAGGCTCCCGTTGGCAGGCTCGGGCGGGTTCTGCCGGGTGCAGCCGTTGTTCCGGACGAAGGTGTCACGCAGTTCCCGTCCCGACGAGATGGGCAGCACGTTGTCCCTGAGGCCGTGCAGACCCATGTAGGCGATGGGCTGGTTGCCGCCGCTGCATCCGCTGAGGTTCGCGCCGGAGTAGACGGCGACCGCGCGGAAGACCGTCGCCCGGGAGCAGGCGAGGGCGTACGACATCCCGCCGCCGTAGCTGAAGCCGCCGGCGAACAACTGGGTGGTGTCGACGCACAGACCTGCCTCGAGCTGGCTGACCATGGCGTCGACGAAGGCCACGTCCTGGCCACCGGGGTTGGCCCAGCCGTTGCCGTTGCCCTGCGGGGCGACGAAGATCGTGCCGTTGTTCGCGCTGTCCGCGAGACGCCGCAGGCCGTAGTAGGACCAGTTGTAGCCGTCCGTCCCGCCCGAGTCGACGTCGTTGGCCGTTCCGCCGCGCCAGTGGAAACCGAAGACCAGCCGGTACGGGTGGTTGCTGTCGTAGCCGGAAGGAACCCGCAGGATGTAGCTGCGCGTCTGGCCGCCGCTCTGGATGGTGTGGTTACCACTCGCCAGCGGGGCCTTCCCGCAGCCGGCGGTCGCGGCGGCGGCGGAGGGCGCCCCGGGCGGGTTCATGACGCTGCTGAACGAGGAGCCCGCAGCTGACAGGACGAGAAGCAGCGCGGCCACGATGGACAGCAGTAACGGTTTGCGTTTCATGTACTCCTTCTTCCTTTTCCTTGGTCGGGGGACGGACGTCGGGGCACGGACAGGGAACGTCGGTCGCCGGAGTGGTTCAGACGCCGGTGACGGTCCATTCGTTGTTGGTGCTGGAGTTCGGCGTCCACAGCACCGTGGTGGAGCCGGACGTGGTGGAGCCGCTGCCGTCGAGGGCGGTGCCGGTGGCCCGGTTGACGATCTGGAAGCGGTTGTCGCCGAGGCTTGCCAGGGACCACTGCTGGTTGTTGCCGCCGGTCCACGCCGACTGGCGGGCGGGCGCGCCGTTGGCGGAGTTGCCCCAGCTGTCGGCGGCCATGCCGCTCGCCCGGTTCATGATCCGGTGGTAGCCGTTGCCGAGGTCGATCAGCTGCCACTGCAGGTTGGGGCTGCCGTCGTAGGTCCACTGCTTGAGGTTGGAGCCGGAGGCGACGTTCCCGCCGCTGTCGAGCGCGAGTCCGCTGGTCACGTTGGCGATCTTCACCCAGGTCGTGGGGCCGCCCGGCGCGTCCAGTACGGGGATCTCACCGGAGAAGGTGAGCTTGACGGTGTACGCCAGGGCGTTGAACGGCGGGTTGGACGAGGGCATGGCCAGGTGCAGGCCGGAGGCGTCCTGGGTCGGTGCGGGCAGGTTGAGGTAGGTGCCGGCGGTGTTGTCGAGAAGTTGGGCACCGGTCAGGCTGCTGAGGTTGATCCGGTTCGAGTTCAGCGTGGTGACGTTCAGGGTGCCGCCCTGCCAGCCCAGCGCGGTGACGTAGAGAACCTTGTTGTTCTGGCTGCGGGTGAACCGGACGTCCTGCGGTTTGCCCGCCACGGGTCCGCTGAACGAGCCTCCGCCCATCTTGGTGGGGCCCTCGCCGTAACTGGTCCAGGAGCGGGTGTCGTAGACCGCCTCTCCGAAGCGGCCGAGCCAGTCCCCCATGCCGAGCAGGATCGACTGCTGTCCGGAGGGGATGATGCCCTCGGCCGTCGGGGCGATGTTCAGCAGCATGGTGCCGCCCTTGCTGACCCGGTCGATCAGCGAGTGCAGCAGTGCCTGCGTCGAGTAGTAGCCGATGCCCACCGTGTAGCACCAACTGGAGGAGGAGATGCTGTCGTCGGTCAGCCAGTAGGGGGTGAGCAGCCCCGCCGGGCCGCCGCGCTCGAAGTCGAAGACCTCGCCCTTGTTGTTGAGGCCGTCCTTGTAGGTCGCGGCCACGTCCTTGTTCCAGGCGACCGCCTTGTTGTAGTAGTGCGCGAGGAACTGGAGCCGGTAGGACTCGTCCACCCGGCCCAGGTTGAAGTCCTGCCAGACCAGGTCCGGCTGGTAGCCGTCGATGACCTCGACCAGCTTGTCGTACCAGAGCTTGTTCTCCGCGGCGGAGCCCAGCTGGCCGTAGAGGATGCGGAGCGTCTGGTCCGACTGGGACGGCACGTTGTCGTAGTAGCCGGTGAAGTTGTAGGCGTGGTGCAGCGAGGCCATGAACTTCATCCCCTGGCCGCGGACGGCCTGTGC
Source organism: Streptomyces sp. B21-083 (assembly GCF_036898825.1). Taxonomy (GTDB): domain Bacteria; phylum Actinomycetota; class Actinomycetes; order Streptomycetales; family Streptomycetaceae; genus Streptomyces. The sequence continues at coordinate 826,576 of NZ_JARUND010000001.1, forward strand.
GTGCAGGCCCACGAGGTCGAGTCGGGGGCCGTGCTGGACGGAGTTCCACGGGTTTGCGCGGCTGTTCCACATGGAGAAGCCGTCGTGGTGCTCGGCGACCGGGCCCGCGAACCGCGCGCCCGCCGCCTTGAACAGCTGCGCCCAGGCGTTCGGGTCCCAACTGCCGCCCTGGGAGGTGAGTTTGGGGGCGAACTGCACGAACCTGCCCGACTTGTCGCGGGCCCCGTCGATGAAGTTGTGGTACGGCCATGCCGACGGGTCGCCGTAGGTGGAGATGTGGTGCCGGTTCTCGTTGGAGCCGCCGATGTACATGTTGCGCGGGTACCACTCGTTGCCGAACGCGGGGACGCTGAAGGCGCCCCAGTGGTAGTAGATGCCGAACTTCGCGTCCTTGAACCAGGTCGGGGCCGGGGGGTGCTGGTCGACGGAGGACCAGCTCGGGGTGTAGCTGGTGGGGCCGTCGGTCGCGGCCGCCTGGGGGGCGAACCGCAGCAGGCCCAGGGCCGTGGCCGCGCCGGTCGCCCCGATCAGCCGGCGCCGGCTGATCGGGAGGGGTGAGGAAGTCATGCGGAGCCTCTCAGCGTCGTTGAGGGGTCGGTCGTCCCGGCTGTCCCGGGATCAGTCGCGCGTCCACTTCTGGTTGCTCGCGCCGTTGCAGGTCCACAGCTGCAGCAGGGTGCCGTTGGCGGTTGCGGCGCCGGCGGCGTCCAGGCACAGGCCGGACTGGGCTGTGATCGTGCCGTCGGCGCCCAGCGTCCACTTCTGCTTGCCGCTGCCGTCGCAGGTCCAGATGTCGACCTTGGTACCGGGGCTGGTGCCGCCGCCCGAGGCGTCCAGGCAGGCGCTGCCGTAGACGCGCAGTTCACCGGCCGAGGTGCTCGTCCACTGCTGGTTGGCGCCGCCGTTGCAGTCCCACAGCGCCACCTGGGTGCCGGACGTCTGCGACGCGTTCGGTACGTCCACGCACCGGCCGGAGCCGGCCCCGACGATCGTGGCGATCGAGCCGCCACCGCCTCCGCCGCTGCCGGGGGTGAGGGACAGGTTGTCGAACTGTGCCGTCTCGTTCTGGCTGGTCTGGTAGCCGACCTGGCCGGCGGCCCAGGTGCGGTCGTTGGCGGAACCGACCGTGGCTCCGTCGATGACGGCGGTGATGGTGCTGCCGGAGAAGGTCAGCGCCAGGGTGTGCCAGCGGTTGGTGCCCAGGGGCGCGGTCGTGCCGCTCGCGAGGGTGGCGACGTTGCCGTTGGTGCGCGAGTTCAGGATCGACCAGGCTCCGGTGTCGCTCACCCGCAGGTGGTAGGCGTTCAGTCCGCCGGTGCTGGAGTAGTCCTGTGCGTTCGCGCGGCCGATGAGCTCGGCGTATCCCGATTGTTCGAGCAGTACGTCGGACGAGACGGTGTAGTTGTTCCAGCTCACGTCACCGAGCAGGGCGTGCGGATCGGACAGCGCGTCCCAGGTGATCGGCTTCTGCGGGCTCATCTGGCGCACACACCTGCCGGTGCGGCCGCCGCCGCAGCCCGCCACCTCGAAGGCGCCCTGCCAGTCCATGAGGTACTTCGCCTCGTTACCGGTGGCGTAGCCGTCGAAGGAGTCGCTGTACGGCAGGCTCATCGCGCCCGAGGCGGGGCCGGTGGCGGTGCCCTTGCCCTGGCCGGTCGTGGTGGTCAGGGTGTAGACGCGGTGGGGCTTCACGGTCAAGGAGAAGCCGCCGCCCGTGGGGGTGATGTCGGTGGTGTGCGCGAAATGGTCGGCCGTGTTGCCGGAGTTGACGTCGGTCGACCAGACGTGGACGGCTCCGGTGGACAGGCCCCCGGTGACGTTGAAGTCCAGTGTCTGGTCGCCGCCCGCGTCCATCGTCTCGATGACCGTGGAGTAGTCGGAGGTGGTCGGCGACTTCAGCGACACGTAGCTGCCGTTGTTCCGGTTGCCGCCGATGTAGCCGCTGGAGGCGTCGAGGTACTTCCACCCCGGGGCCGTGAACTGGGTGGTGTGCGCCATCACCCAGGTGTTCTTGCCGATCGAGTAGTGCCCCGACCACGGCTGCGCGGCCAGGGAGAGACCCATGGTGGGATACGGCAGGTTCGGGGTGAGCGCCGCGACCACCGGCCAGTTGAGGTACGCGGTCATCCGGCCGTCGATGTATCCGCGGTTGATGCCGCGGGCCATCGCCGGTGCTCCCCCGTTGTAGTCGTCCGAGCCGTTCTCGCTGGCCCACAGGGGTTTGCCGCTCGACATGGCGGCCGACGGCACCGAGCAGTTGGACTGGGAGGAGCGGTAGCCGCAGGGGTAGTGCGTACCGATGGCGTTCACGGCGGAGGCGAACGCCGGGTTGGAGTTGACGTCGTTCGCCACGGCCCAGTCGGAGTCGGCCGCGACGATCTTGACGCTGCCGTAGCCGTTGTTGTTGAGCGCGCTACGCAGTTGCTGGTACCAGGAGACGTTGTAACCCCGCTCGTTCCAACCGCCGAGGTAGTCGATGGTGAGCCCGTGCTGCTTTGCGCAACCCAGCCACGAGAGCAGGTAGTTGGTCATGTCGTTGGACCAGAAGTTCCCGCCGCCGATCCAGCCGGGCGCGCCCCAGGAGAGCCCGTACAGCTTGATGGCGGGGTTTCGGGCCTTCGCCTGCTCCATCAGCCACCACTCGTAGCCCCGGTCGCAGTTGAGGTCGGAGCGGGTGTGCTGGTGGCTGGGCTCGGCCCCCGAGGTGGAGTTGGTGTCCCCGCCGATCTCGGCCTTGAGGATCTGCAGCGAGGCGCCGTAGCCGGGCCGGAAGAGGTAGTCGAGGATCTGCCCGCGCTGGGGCTCGGGATAGTCGATCAGGAGCCTGCTGTTGCCGCCTCCGCCACTGATCGCGCCGACTCCGTCGAAGGTCCGCCCGCCGGACGCGCCGTTGATGGTGATGGACGTCGCGGCCTGGGCCGGTACGGCGGTCGTGGCCACGAGGCCGCCCGCTGCCAGGACGAGGCCCGCGAGCACGGCCGTCGAGGCGCGCATGCGCCTGAACAGCCCTCTGATTGCTGACACGTTGGGGATTCCTTTCGCAGGTCGATGGGGTCCGCGTCGGGTGCGGTATCAGCGGACGACGAAGTCCTGGTTGCTGCCCGGCGCGTTCTTGCACTGCCACTGGTCCAGTTGCTGTCCCGCGGTGCTGCCGGCGCCGTAGACGTCCAGACACAGACCGCTGTTGCGGTTCTGGAACGCGTAGCTGCCGTCGGACTGGCGCACGGGCAGCCAGAGCGCGTTGGGCGCCGCGCCGGGGGCCTGCTGGACGATGTCAGGAACGCCCGCCGCCGTGGAGCTGCCGGCGACCGTCACGTCCAGGCCGGAGCTCTGGGCGCGCAGTTCGCCGTAGCCGCCCGAATCGGGCACGAACTGGAACTGCTGGTTGCCCTGCCCGTTGCAGGACCACTGGTCGATCGCGGCGCCCGCGCTGGTGGAGTTGCCGTACACGTCCAGGCACAGGTTGTTGCTGGCGACGACGAGTTGGTGGGAGCCGTCCGGGAAGCCGCCACCGCCCCCACCGCCGGACGATGCCGGTGTCAGATAGACGGAGAACGCGTCGTGCGAGCCCTGGAACGTGAACGGCACGGTGATCGAGTCGCCCGAGACGCTCACGTTCTGGTCGTACACGGTCTGCGGCGCGGCCAGCGGCGCCTGGTCCGGGATGCGGTGGACGGTGACATGCACACCGCCGGCGCTCGTCAGCCAGGGCAGGGACGACAGCCCGTTGAAGGCGACGGACGCGTCCCCGGTGTATCCGTTCGAGTCGCCGACGACGGCCACCACGCGTTTCGCGGCGGGGTCCTCGGATGCCGAGACAGCCGTCGAGCCGACCTGGCCGGAGGTGGCGACGAGGGTGCCGGTCAGGTCGGCGTAGTCCCGAAGCGCCCACCAGTTGCCGGTCGGCTGCCAGGTGCCCCCGCTCTGGGTGAGCACTCCCGTCAGGTTCGGGACGACGCAGCACACCCAGTTGCCGCGCATCGCGTTGGTGTAGTCGGACTGCGCGAACCGCGCCAGGTACCAGGCGGTCACCCCGGCGGTCTGTCGGTCGGCCGGCTGGTACTCGTTCGAGGACAGCGGCAACGGACCGATGCCCGCCGAGCTCAGGGCGGCGCGCAGGCTCTGCCCGACGGTGACGGGGTCGTCGACGTCGCCCTCGTTGTGGTTGGCGATCATGTCCGGAACCGTCCCGGCCGACTTCACGTGCGCGAGCCAGGTGCGCCACTGACCGGGGTTGCCCTGCGGGGTGAACGCGAACGACGGGCCCACGATCTGCGCCCCGGGGGCGATACGCCGGATCTCCCGGTAGGCGGTGTCCCACATCTGGAAGTACTGGGCGCTGTTGACGCCCCGGGTCCAGAAGGCGGAGATGTCCGGCTCGTTCCAGATGTCGTAGGAGAACGTGAGCCCCGAAGCCTGCAGCGCCCCCACCGTGGAGTCGATGAAGCTGACCCAGTTGGAGCAGTCACCGTTGTCGCACGGGTACCTCGTGTTCGAGGGCTGGCCGCCGTTCGCGCCGTAGATGTCGCTCACGAGCACCTGGTACTGCGCGTGATACGGCGGTTGGGTGAGCCGTTTCGCCTGCGCGGTGATCGAGTCGAGGTCGGCGCGGGTGGCCGAGCCGTACTGGTAGCCGTCCTTGATCCAGCCGCCGGAGAACCAGCCGCCACCGCGGAACGCGTTGATCCCCAGCGGCTGGAGGAACCGGTCCACGGGCTGGGTACCGTCCTGGCTGATGCCGTAGAGGAACCCCTCCCCCACGCCGGTCGACGGTCCCCGCGTCGAGGCCAGGTTCACGCTCAGCGACTTGACCGCGGCGGCCTGGCTCGATGCCGTCGACGACAACGGCAGCACGAGCGCCAGGACCAGCCCGGCCACCGCGGCCAGCCGGCCGGTTGTCCCTCTCGTCCTCATCAGATCCTCCTGAGACAGGGCGCCGCTGCGCTGCGGCGCGCGTGCTGGACAGGGCCTGCTTCCGTACGTGAGTGGTGCACGGCGCGGCGACCTGCCGGGGCGGCGACGGGCTGCCGCCCCGGAGCCGAGTGCGGGCGCGCCACCGGGTCGGCGCGGCGACGATCGCCGGCGGACGAGCGGCGGAGCGGTGCCGCGCGTTCAGCGATAGCCGGCGGCGGTGATGTCGGCCTGCACCGCGTTGTCGGTCGCGTCGGAGGGGTAGCCGGCGACGATGGCCCCCTCGTAGAAGGTGCCGGCGCTCAGGTTGGCGCCGCCGCCGGGCTTGCAGCAGTCACCGCCGCTGCCCAGGATGATGGCCCCCTGCTTCTTCATGGGGCTGTATCCGCCGGGCAGCCCGCCGTCCCACAGGGTGGTCAGGTTCCCCGACTGGGCGCTGCCGCCCTTGAGGGCCAACCTCGACGTGCCGTTGTTCTTCAGCATCGCGGTGACGAACTTGTCCGTGAAGGCCCGCTGGTTGGGGTTCCAGGACTGGCTGCCGCCGGAGTACAGGCCCCATTCGAGGTCGGCCTGCACCCAGGGGCCCCGTCCCGAACAGCCGCCGAACCAGCACTGGGTGCTGAAGTTGATCGCGTCCATCGCGCCTGCCGCGTCGGCCTTGCGGGTCGTCTCGCTGTTGCCGTAGTCGAAGCAGCAGCCGCCGTTGACGTGGGTGCCGCTGGTCACCATGTAGGCCCCTTCGGGCGCTGCACCTGTCGGTACGCCCGTCAGGTGGCCGTCGCGCCAGTAGCTGTTCCCCGGGTTGATGTACAGCGAGTACGCCTTGGTGCCCCCGGCGGTCAGCGACTCGGAGGTGGCCTTCGCGGGGCTGCTCTGGTTCGAGCCCGGGACCTGGGCGGAGCCCTGGTACCACAGGTCGTTGCCGTGTCCCGACTGGTCGCGGACGACCGTGATCACGCAGGAGGTGCCAGCGCAGAACGCGTCCTGCGCCGCGGCGTCGGCGAAGCCGCCGGGCGCCAGCAGACCGATGTCCCGGGTGGTGTTGTCCGAGGCCCGCCTGACCTGGTAGAGGGAGCCGTTGTAGGAACCGTAGAGCGCTCGCACGGTGCTGTGCGCGGCCACGCACGGTGTACCGGCGGCGGCGTAGATGCCGCACGGGCCCGATCCGCCCGGCACGGGCGGCGGGGAGGTCGGCGAGGTCCATTTCTGGTTGCTCTGGCCGTTGCAGGTCCACAGGATGAGCGCGGTGCCGTTGGCCGTGGCCGCCCCGTTCACGTCCAGGCAGAATCCGGAGGCGGTACCGGTGACGGGTCCGTCGGAGGTGTGGCGCCACATCTGGGTCGGCCGTCCGTCGCACGGCCGGATGACCACCGGGGCTCCCGGGGCCGTCCGGTTGTCGTACGCGTCCACGCACCGGGTGCCGTTCATCGCCCTCAGCTCGCCCGCCGACGTGAACTCGAACGCCTGGTTGACCTGGTCGTTGCAGTCCCAGATCTGCAGCGCCGTGCCCGACGTGTCGACGTTGCCCGTGACGTCCAGGCACCGCCCCGACGCCGAGCTCACCAGGGCTGCCGTCGATGCCGAGGCGGACCAGGTCGGCGCGGATGCCAGCAGCATGGCCAGCAGGGCCAGCACGCATGCGGAGGCCGCTGCCGGTAAGCGGGACGCGCGTGCGGTGGGGGTGGGGGGCGGAGCGGATGGAGGCTGCATTCTGTGTCCTCGGATATGCGGGGGTGCGGACGGAGAGTGCCGTGCCTGTCCGAAGGGTTCGGAAGGGGTGGAAGGGGTGTCGACCGCTCCCGGCCGGGTGCCCGTGAGCACTCACAGGGAACACTCAGACATCCCATGTTGCTAGTGATCCCACAGGCCCATCTAGCTGTCAATAGCCCTGTCCCGACGATCCAGCGAGGAGATTCATCCCATGTTTCTGCTGGTCAAACCGCTGTACGGGCATGCCGAATCCGCGCCCGGCGACGGTCGCCGTGCCGGGCGCGGGTCTTTGTGTCCGTCACCTCACCCGAGGGTCCGCCGCTGGACCTGATCGACCGCCGAAGCCGGCGGCCTGATCCAGCCTGCCGCGTCCGCCGCCCGCACCCCCGCGTTGAAGGCGTCCGCCATCTTGCGGAAGCCGTTCTCGTTGGGGTGCAGGGCATCGGAGAGGTCCGCCCTGTTCAACGCGCCCATGTCCACCAGGCGTACGTGCTTGCCGGCGGCCCGCGCGGCCTGGACGATCGCGGGAAGCTTGGCGTTGAACCCGGGCCGGTTGGCCTCCTCGGTGCCGCTGGTGGAGATGATCACGGTGCCGACGAGAACGGTCACGCCGGGGACGTCGCGGGTGATCTGGTCGATCAGCGCACGCAGCCGGTCGGGAGCGGTCGGGATCTGGTAGTTGCCGTTGAGGTCGTTGGTGCCGATCTCCAGGGTCACCACGTTCGGACGGTAGCGGGCCAGCACGGAGTCGGCGATGCCCGCGATCTGGTCGATGCGCCAGCCGGAGTGGCCTTCGTTGTCCGGGTCGGACATGGTGCCGTTGCGGCCGGAGCCGACGAAGTCCACGGCGTGCCCGTCGGCCGACAGCTGGTTGCGCAGAAAGCCTCGGTAGCTGTTGCCGGACGGGCTGCCGACGCCCCAGGTGATCGAGTCACCCAAGGGCATCAGCCGTAGAGCGGCGGGCGCGGTGGCATCCGCGGTAGAGGGTGGCGACCCGGTGCCGGTGGCGGCCACCGCCGGTAAAGCGGTGGCGACAGCCAGCGTCGCCGCCAGCGCGACGGTCAGGAATGACGAGTACTTCCGCATGAGCGTTCCTCACTGGTGCGGGACAGTGGGTGGGGGTGAACGGGTGGGTGGATGGATGGATGGGGTGAACGGTCGGGGGGTGAACGGGTGCGCGAGTCGGTCAGCGCGGGGTGAAGTCCTGGTTGCTGCCTGCCGTGTTCTTGCATGACCACTGGTCGAGCTGCTGGCCCGCGTTACCTCCGCCGCCGTAGGCGTCCAGGCACAGGCCGCTGTTCTGGTTCTGGAAGGAGTACGAGCCGTCCGACTGCCGTACGGGCAGCCACAGCCCGGCCGCCGCCGTACTCGGGGCCTGCTGCACGATGTTGGGTACGCCGGCGGCCGTGGAACCGCCGGACACCGCCACGACCAGCCCGGAGCTCTGCGCCTGCAACTGCCCGAAACCGCCCGAGGCCGGCACGAACTGGAACTGCTGGTTGCCCTGCCCGCCGCAGGTCCACTCGGCGATCGCGGCGCCCGCGCTGCCGGAGTTTCCGTACACGTCCAGGCACAGGCCGCCCGAGCCGAACGCCAGTTGGTGGTAGCCACTGGGGAAGCCCCCACCGCTGTCGCCCGACGGCTGTACGCCTGCCTGCTGGATGACCTGGCGGGCACCCTGCGGCCAGTTGGTGCCGCTGACCTGGACGTTGCCGGTCAGCACGTTGTTGTGCGGAGGGCCGGTGGCCACGTAGGTGTTGCCGCCGTTGTACCAGTTGCCGGAGAACGTGCTGTCGTCGGTGTGGTTGTTCGCGTTGGCGTTGGTGAGCGCCCAGTTGCTCGCGTCCTGCACCACGTTGCCCGACACCTTCAGGTACCGGGAGCCCTCGTCGAGGTACAGCGCGGTGGTGCGGTTGTTGTCGTACATGTAGTTGTCGGAGATCACCGAGCCGGGGGCCGCCGACAGGCTGTAGATGCTGCCGCCGTCGAACATCGCGTTCTTCGTGTCGAAGACCAGGTTGTGGGTGACGGTGTTGTTCTTCAGCGTCGTCGGAGTGCTGTAGACGGGCTGGTAGTTGTACGTGCCCCGGTTGACGTAGTCCTGACTGCCGCCGGGGTCGTTCATCCCCCAGCCCCAGCCGATGTCGATCCCGTCGTAGGGCAGATGGTCCGTCTGGTTGTGGGTGATCGTCGCGTTCGTGACGTAGGTGGACAGGATCCCCGTGGTCTCCTTGTAGTCCGTGCCCACCCCGCTGACCTTGTTGTTGCTGATGGTGATGTTCTGGTTGGTCATCCGCGGGTTGCTCGGGTGGTGCGCGTCCGACAGGATCCCGCCGACCTGGATGCCGCTGCCGGAGAGGTTGGTGAACGTGTTGCCGGTGATGGTGACACCGTTCGCGCCGAGTCCGGTGCCGGAGGCAGTGGCGACGCCGTCGTTGCCCACGCCCAGTCCGGCCTGCCCGAGTCCGGAGAACGTGTTGCCGGAGAACGTGATGCCGCTCGCGGCGGAGACCTGGACGGCCGCGGGCATCTGCTCCCAGTGGTTACGGGTGGCCTCGAACTGCGTGCACCCCGACTTGCAGGTGCTCAGCCAGTTGGCGGGCATCGCGAAGGCACCGGTGATGTGCGCGCCGCTCTGCTGGTCCGCGTATCCGTCGGGTCCGCTCGGGCCGAGCCAGGAGGTCCCGGTGAACCGGAGGCCGGCGAAGGCCAGTCCGGTCGCCGGTGAGGCGTAGCTGCCGCTCACGCCGAGCAGACTCTGCAGCCGGGGCAGTTCGACGTCGAGGCTGTTCGGGTCCTGCCCCTGCTGGGCCCGGTAGTACAGGTCGCCGGTGGACGAGTCGAGATACCACTGTCCGGCCTGCTTCAGGAAGGCGTAGTTGTTCTCCAGGTACATCGTCCCGCCGGCGAACGGCGCGTTGACGGTGTCGTAGCCCCAGGAGTTGTTGTTCCACGCGGGCTGCTGCATGGTGACGGTTCTGCCGCTGATCGACTTGACCGGCGCGTAGCGGTCGGTGAAGGAGTTGACGCTCTCGACTTCCATGTGGCTCTGGTCCGTAAGGCCGGCCAGATAGTCGAGGGAGGAGTCGGTGACGGTCAGGCCGGTCTGCGTGAAGGTGAAGCCGGAGCGGGATACCTGGATCGCCGCCCGGGGCGCGCCCTTGCCGTTCACGTACAACTGGCGGGAGTTCACGCCGGTGCCGACGTGGACCGACCAGATGTTCTTAGTCTGATCATGCACCTGCCAACCAGTAACCTGCTGGGCACCGGACAGGACCGGCTGCTGTCCGGACACGGCCTGATAGGTGATGGTGTGCCCGTTCTGGCCGCCGTCTCCGGAGCCGAAGGTCAGCGGCCTGGACAACCGGTAGGTGCCTCCGGCCAGGTGAACGGCGACGTCGGAGTCCGCCGAGAGCCGGTGCGCGGGCTGCTGCGCCTGGTCGACGGTGGCGAACGGCCGCCCGGCGCTGCCGTCACCGCCGGGAGCCGCGTCCGGCGCCACATACAGGTCGGCGACCGCCACCTGACGTTCCATCGGTAAGCCGTACGCGACCCCGGCGGTGACCGGACCACCGGCCAGCAGGGTGAGCAGAGCGATGGGGGCGACCCACAGGCCGTGGACCGTTCTGGCTCTGGACATGGTCATCCTCCGGTGGTGGCGCGTGTGGTCCGTGAACCCTGTCGCGGAATCGATTCGACGGCTGATTGCCATGGTTTGCAAGCCGTTGGCACCGTCGAAAAGTTGCGAGGCGGCGGCAGCGCAGGACGGTGCGACCGCCGACCGTGCGGGCGTCGCGGGCTGCGCGGGCGGGCCCGGCAGGTGGGCACGGCCCCTCCGGCCGACCCGCCATCACACTGGTGAACAGGGATTTCTTCGTAGCAGACCCGGATCACGGGACGCCCGTCCAAAGGGCCTGCCCGAACAGGTCGTCCTCGGGCGGGAGATGGGGCTGCCTTCACCTACTGGAACGACATTGATCCCGCGCTTCGACGGCCCGGCCTCCCCTCGAAGCGCTTGCGCGGAACCGGTTCGCTCCACGCTTGACCCGAAAAACCTCCCCGGACCGCGCGAGCTGTCCCGACTCCGCGCAGGAGTCACCAGGGGCCGTCACACCTCGTCGCGGGCCAGGGCCAGCAGCCGGTCGAGGACCCGGGGGCCGCCCGCGCGCACCCCGTCGTGCTCGAACTCGTCCGTGACCCAGGTGCGCAGGCCCCCGATCGCCCGAGCGGTCTCCAGCGCGTGGCCGGTGTCGACGTACATGTCGTCGTGGTAGACGGCGGCGGCGACCGGAACCTCGTTGGCGGCGAGGCGTGAACGGTCGTACAGGGGTGGCCAGTCGGTGTGGGCGGCGAGGAGTTCGGCCGTTTCGCGCAGGGGGCGCAGGGCCGGGTCGACGTCGAACATCCAGGGGTGGACGGACTCGCCGGTGAACAGCAACGGGCCGTCGCCCGCGAGGGACTTGCCCGCGTCGAACTGCGGGAACTCGGCGCGCGTCCGCTCGGCGGACCAGTCGGTGGGACTGCCGTCCTGGCCGTAGACGGCCTCGTGGACGAGTGCGTACAGCGGATGGCCGGCGTACGACAGGAGGCCCTGGACCTCTTCCGCGAACGCGTCGGACAGGGCCGGGCCCCCGGGGGTCCGGACGAAGGCGTCCTCCAGGAGGTAGTGCAGCCGGTGGCTGCCCTCGCCGCCGCCGAGGAGGATGCCGAGGGACTGGAAGGCCTCGACGGTCAGGCGGTAGCCGTTCGGCAGGACCGGCTCATGGACGCTCACGTACTCGGCGATCCGCCGCGCCCGGTCGACGTCCTGCGGGTAACGCGCGTAGTGTGCGGCGACCTTGCGTTCGATACGGGGGTATGCGGCCCGGTAGACGTCGTCCGCGTGTCCGTCGAGCGACGGGAGGCCGCCCGTGATCAGGGCGGCGGACAGACCCTCGGGAGCCGTCGACAGATAGTGCACCGCGCAGAAGCCGCCGAAGCTCTGGCCGAGGACGGTCCAGGGAGCGCCGCCGGTGACCGAGGCGCGTATGGCCTCGCAGTCCCGGACGATCGAGTCCGCGCGGAAGCGGGTCAGATAGGCGGCCTGGTCGGCGGGCCCGCCGCGCAGCGGGAGCGTCTGACGGTTGGCGGGCGTGGAGGCGCCGGTGCCGCGCTGGTCGAGGAGGAGGACACGGAACTCCTCCAGAGCGCGGCCGAGCCAGGCACCCTGGCCGACGAAACGATTCGCTCCGAAGCCTGGACCGCCCTGGAGGTAGAGCAGCCAGGGTAGGTCGTCCCGGTTCGCGCTGCCGCCTGCGACGACCTCACGGGCGTACAGCTCGATGGTCTCGCCCCCGGGATCGTCGTGGTCCAGGGGGACGGTGAAACGGCGGTCGGTGAGGACGACACCGGGCTGTCGGTAGCTGGCGGACAACAGGGCTCCTTGAACGAATGAATTCCAGGCCGTGGCCCAGTCCAGCACAGATTCTTCGCCCGGCCGACCCCGTGGATCAAGAAATTCCAGGAACCTCTCCTGGATCCTCCACTGAATCCTCTACTGAACGACGACTCAGCGGGCCGACAGGCTGGAGCGCCGGACCACCAGCTCCGGCTGGAGCACGACCCTGCGGTGCGAGTGCCGCCTGGCGCCGGACTCCGCCTCCGTCTCGGTCTCCTCCAGGAGGAGTTCCGCGGCCAGGGCGCCCATCGTCACGGCGGGCTGACGTACGGAGGTGAGGGGGACGGCCGCGGCGGCGGCGAACTCGATGTCGTCGTAGCCGACGATCGCGAGGTCGTCGGGGACGCCGACACCGGCCGCGTACATGGCCTGCAGGACACCGAGGGCGAGCAGGTCGTTGGCGCAGAAGACGGCCGTCGGACGGTCGGCGAGGCCGAGGAGACGGGCGCCCGCGTCCCGGCCCGCGGCCACGTCGAGGCGCTCGGTGGGCAGCTCACGCAGGGCGGTGGGGCTGAGACCCGCCTCGGCGAGCGCGTTCAGGGCGCCCGTGCGGCGGTCGCGCACCTGGTTGAAGCCGGGCGGTCCGCTGACGTACGCGATGGAGCGGTGTCCGGCGTCGATGAGATGGCGTACGGCCAGTGCGCCGCCCGCCACGTCGTCCACGGACACCGAGCACTCGGTGGTGCCCTCGGCGACCCGGTCGACCAGGACGAACGGGATGCCGTGCCGGCGGAACGACTCGATGTTGCGGCCGGTCGCGTCGGCCGGGGTGAGCAGCACTCCGCGCACCCGCTGCTCGGCGAAGAGTGACAGGTAGTCGGCCTCCTCCCCGGCGCTCTGCGCGCTGTTGCAGACCATCACGCCGAGCCCGGCGTCGCGCGCGGCCCGCTCGGCACCGCGTGCCACGTCGACGAAGAAGGGGTTGCCCATGTCGAGGACGAGCAGCCCCATGATGCGGCTGCGCCCGGCGCGCAGCTGACGGGCCGACTCGCTGCGGACATAGCCGAGGCGGTCGATCGCGGACAGCACTCGCGCGCGGGTCTCGGTGGCGACCGAGTCCGGGCGGTTGATGACGTTCGAGACCGTGCCGACGGAGACTCCGGCGGCGCGTGCGACGTCCTTGATACCCACCGGCTGGGCCATCAGGCGGGGACCTCCAGGGAAACGAACGGTACCGGGCAGACCCTTACATTAGCGGCCTGCCCGGCTTTGACTAATCCGCTGATCATTCCGGTCACGCGGGCAGCCGGAAGTCGACGACATGGAGCGCCGAGGGGGTCGTACCGCTCGACTTCTCCTGGTAGAGGACGGACAGGACGTTGTCCTGGGCGATCCGCGTCTCGTCGATCACGACCTCACCGAAGGCGTTCAGACCGCTGCCGTCGAACAGCACCGTCCAGTCGGTGTACCCGGAGGACTTCGAGGCGCCGGCTATACGGCCGAACGGGAAGATCGCGTAGGCGTTGTCGTACTTGTCGAGGACCAGCTTGGTGCGCTGGCTGGAGTTCAGCGGGACCGGGATCTCGGTCTTCTGCCAGCTGCCGGCGGAGTTCTTGCGCAGGTGGAAGGCGCGGCCGTTGGCGGTGCGGTTGGCGACGTAGTTTGTGGTGCACTGGCCGAAGCGGCCGGGTACGTAGCTGATGATCGCGTGCGGCAGCCCGGCAGCGTCGGTGAACTGGCTCTCCTGGTTCATCAGGGAGTGGTCCGGGTTGAGCGCGTCGACCACCAGGCCGCTGTCCGTCACGGCGACCTTGTCGGAGCCGCCGGTGGTGCCGACGAGCGTGCCCGCGTTGTTGCGCCAGGTGCGGCCCCGGTCGTCGGAGTAGACGTAACCGGTGTCGTGGTTGGTGATGCCGCCGCTGTTGCACATGACGGCGCCGTTCTGCTCGCGCCAGGTGAAGAACGAGTGCAGGCGGCCGTTCTTGTCGTAGTCGATACCGTGCAGGTACATGTTGCGGACCGTCGACGAGCCGTGCTCGCTGGTGTACGTGCCGGTGGAGCTGGACCACTCGCCGAGGTTGGTCCAGGAGGTGCCGTCGTATTCGGCGATCGCGTTGCGGCCGTTGCCGGAGATGCCGACGCGGTAGCTGAGCTGGAGTTTGCCGTCGGGCAGCGAGACGAACTGCGGGTAGGTGAACTGCGTGGTGAGCGCGAGTCCGTCGAGTGTCGACTGGGGTGCGCCGAAACGGGCCGCGGTCCAGCTGAGCCCGGACGGGTTGTCCACGAGGCCGGCCACCGACTTGACGTAGGTGAAGCCGTCGCTGTGCGAGTCCATGTTGAGGTGGAGGCGGCCGTCGGTCTTGGAGACGCCCATGGAGATGACGTTGTGCGAGTCGCTCGACTTGAGGGTGTGTCCGACCTGGACCGTCGACCAGGTGGTGCCGCCGAGGACACGGCGACCGACGACGGCGTTCCTGTCGGCGGTGTACCAGACGGCGTACTGGTAGCCCTTGTAGGTCAGCAGGGCGTTCTTCTGGAACGAGTTGTTGTTGACCAGGCCGTCGTAGGACACGAAGAAGACGGCCTGTGAGTCGAGGGTGGTGTTGCCGGTCTGGGTGACCGAGGGGCCGGGGTCGGCGGCGCGGGCACTGCCGACGGCGAAGGCGGGGGTCACCACGGCGCCGGCGAGGGCGGCGCCCAGCAACGTTCGTCTTTTCATCTCGGGGACTCCGTTGTCTTGCGAGGTGAGAGGGGTGAAGCGGGGGTGATCAGGCGAGGTGGAAGACCTCGGTGAGGGGTTTCATGGCCTCGTCGGGGCGGGCGCCGTCCAGCGATTCGAAGAACGGCGCCATCTCCGTCTGCCAACGGGCGTTGATCTCGGCGGTTTCCATGCCGGCCTGGGCGGCGGCGAAGTCCTCGGTCTCCAAGTAGCCGACCAGCAGGCCGTCTTCGCGCAGGAAGAGCGAGTAGTTGTGCCAGCCGGTGGCCGAGAGCGCGTCGAGCATCTCGGGCCACACGGCGGCATGCCGCTCGCGGTACTCGTCGAGGCGGTCCGCCCGGACCTTCAGCAGAAAGCACACGCGTTGCATCAACAGCCCCCGGGGAATCAGAAGTTGAACTGGTCGATGTTGTCCTTGGTGAACACGGTCGGCTTGCCGAGGCTGATCACGCCGTCCTTGCCGATCGTGTACTCACCCATGTCGCCGGCCTTGAAGGTCTCGCCCTCCTTGCCGGTGATCTGACCCGAGGCCAGCGCGACGGCGGTGTACGCGGCCAGCGAGCCGAGCTTCGCCGGGTCCCACAGCTCGAAGCCCTCGACCGTGCCGTTCTTGACGTACTTGCGCATGTCGTTGGGGGTGCCGAGGCCGGTCAGCTTGACCTTGCCCTTGTACTTCGAGCCGGACAGGTACTGGGCGGCGGCCTTGATGCCGACAGTGGTCGGGGAGATGATCCCCTTCAGGTTCGGGTACTCCTGGAGGAGGCCCTGGGTCTGCTGGAAGGACTGCTGGGCGTCGTCGTTGCCGTACGCGACCTTGACCAGCTTGACGTCCTTGTACTTCGGGTCCGCCAGCTCCTTCTTCATGAAGTCGATCCAGACGTTCTGGTTCGTCGCGGTCTGCGCGGCGGACAGGATCGCGATCTCACCCTTGTAGCCGATCTGCTCGGCGAGCAGCTGCACCTCGGTACGGCCCAGGTCCTCGGCGCTGGCCTGCGAGACGAAGGCGTTGCGGCAGTCGGTCTTGGTGTCCGAGTCGTAGGTGACGACCTTGATGCCGTTCTTCATGGCCTGCTTGAGCGCGGTGCACAGGGCGCCCGGGTCCTGCGCGGACACGGCCATCGCGTCGACCTGCTGCTGGGTGAGGGTGTTGACGTACGACACCTGCCCGGAGGTGTCGGTGGCGCTGCTGGGGCCGACCTCCTTGAAGCTGGAGCCCAGCGTCTTCAGCGTGGCCTCGCCGCCCTTGTCGGCGGAGGTGAAGTACGGGTTGTTGACCGCCTTCGGCAGGAAGCCGACGGTCAGGCCCTTCTTGGTGGCCGCGTTCGGGTCGGCCTTGCCGGTCGCGGCGGCCGAGGCGCCCTCGTCCTTGACGTCGTTCTTGGTGGTACCGCCACAGGCGGTGAGCGCCAGAGCGAGCGAGGTGGCAGCGGCGAGAGCCGCGGAGGCCCGGCGGACAGAAGATCTACGCATGAGGGTTCCTTTTGAACAGAGGGTGAGTGAACGCGCCCGACAGGGGCGCGGGGAACTGCGCGACCAGCCACAACGGCCCCGCAGCGTTCGAACAACCTTCTACGTCAGCCTTTGCGAGGCCCGGGCCAGCGACACCTGCCGAGCGACCCGAGGTCCCAGCACGGAAAGCACCAGCAGAACGCCGGTCACAACAATCTGCGACTGAGCCGAGACATCCTGAAGGCTCATCACGTTCTGTAGCGCACCGAGCAGGAACACCCCTGCGATGGCGCCGCCCAACGTGCCCTTCCCCCCGTCGAAGTCGATGCCGCCAAGCAACACCGCGGCGATGACGGACAGTTCGAGCCCGGTGGCGTTGTCGTAGCGAGCGCTGGCGTAGTGCAGCGCCCAGAAGATCCCGGTGAGGGAGGCCGTGAGGCCGGTCACCATGAAGAGGATCAGCTTCTGCCGCTTGACCCGGATACCGGCGAAGCGGGCGGCCTCCTCACTCGCGCCGATCGCGAACAGCGAGCGGCCGAACGGGGTGGCGTGCAGCGCGACCACGGCGATCGCGAGCAGCACGAGGAAGGGGAACAGGGCGTACGGGATGAAGGTGTCGCCTATGCGTCCCGCCGCGAAGTCCAGGTACTGGGTGGGGAAGTCGGTCACCGCGTCGGAGCCGAGCACGATCTGTGCGATGCCCCGGTAGGCGGCCATGGTGCCGATGGTGACGGCGAGGGAGGGCAGCCCGAGCCGGGTGACGAGCGTGCCGTTGACGAGCCCGCAGACGACTCCGAGGAGCAGACAGATCGGGATGATCGCCTCGATCGTCAGGCCCTGGTTCCACAGGGCGCCCATCACCGCGCCGGAGAGGCCGGCGGTGGAGGCGACCGACAGATCGATCTCGCCGGAGACGACGAGAAGGGTCATGGGCAGCGCGATGAGCGCGATCGGGAGGGTGTTGCCGATCAGGAAGGACAGGTTGAGCCCGTTGCCGAACCCGTCCACGAACCCGAAGGACAGCAGGAGGACCACGACGAGGAGGGCGCCGACCACCGTGTCCCAGCGGATGGCGGCACGCGCGAACGACGAGTCAGCCATGGCGGGCGTTCCTCTTCTTCAGTGCGGACGCCACGCGCAGGGCGACGATCCGGTCGACCGCGATGGCGAGGATGAGCAGGATGCCGTTGATGGCCATGACCCACACCGAGCTGACGCCGAGGGCGGGCAGCACGCTGTTGATGGAGGTCAGCAGGAGCGCGCCGAGCGCCGCCCCGTAGACGCTGCCGGAGCCGCCGGTGAAGACGACACCGCCGACCACGACCGCGCTGACGACGGTGAGTTCGTACCCGTTGCCGGTGCTGGAGTCGACGTTGCCGAACCGCGCGAGGTAGAGCGCGCCGGCGAGTCCGGCGAGGGCTCCGCAGAAGGTGTACGCGGCGAGGATCCGCTTGCGCACGGGGATGCCGGCGAGCCGGGCGGCCTCGGGGTTGGAGCCGAGCGCGTACAGCTCACGGCCGCTGCCGAACTGCCTGAGGTAGTAGGCGGTGGCGACGAGTACGGCCAGCGCGATCAGCGCGAGATACGGGACCGCGGAGATGCCGCCGGAGCCGAAGTCGACGAATCCGTTGGGGAGGTCGGCCGCCGTGATCTGCCGGGAGCCGACCCAGATGGAGTCGATGCCGCGGATGATGTAGAGCGTGCCGAGGGTGACGACGAGAGCGGGTACCTGGCCGAAGCTGACGAGCAGCCCGTTGAGGAGCCCGAAGCCGATGCCGAGGAGGACGGCCAGGGCGATGGCCACGACGGGGTTTCCGCCGCCCTGGAGGTAGAGGCCCGCGGCGAAGGCGCTGATGCCGAGGGTGGAGCCGACCGACAGGTCGACGTTGCGGGTGATGACCACCAGCGACTGGCCGGTGGCGACCAGGACCAGGATCGTCGCGTTCAGCAGCAGGTCCTTGATGCCCTGCTCGGACAGGAACTCGCTGTTGCCGGCCTGGGTGATGGCGATCATCACCAGGAAGACCAGCAGGATGGCGAGTTCGCGCATCTTGAAGACGCGGTCCACCAGCCGGGTGCCGCTGGACTTGGGCACCTCTGCGGCGGGGGCGGGGTTGGGGGCGGTCACCGTCATGCGGCGGCCCTCCCGGTGGCTGCGGCCATCACCGTTTCCTCGGTTGCTTCGGAGCGCGGGATCTCGGCGGTGAGGCGGCCCTCGTGCATCACGAGCACACGGTCGGCCATACCGAGGATCTCGGGCAGGTCGGAGGAGATCATCAGAATGGCCACGCCGTCGGCGGCCAGCTCGCTGAGCAGGCGGTGCACCTCGGCCTTCGTACCGACGTCGATGCCCCTGGTGGGCTCGTCGACGATCAGCACCCGGGGGCCGGTGGCGAGCCACTTGGCCAGGACGACCTTCTGCTGGTTGCCGCCGGACAGCGTGTTGACGGTGTCGGCGATACGGGCGTACTTCACCTGGAGCTTGACGGCCCAGTCCAGAGAGCGGCTGCGCTCGGCGCCCCGGTCCATGAATCCGGCCCTCGCGGTCGTACGCAGACCGGTGAGGCCGATGTTCCGCTCGATGGACATGTCCATCACCAGGCCCTGGGCGCGCCGGTCCTCGGGGACGAGGGCTAGCCCGGCGGCCATGGCCGTGGAGGGTGCTCCGTTCGTCAGGACCGTGCCGTCCACCTCGACCTCGCCGGCGTCCCAGCGGTCGATGCCGAAGACGGCCCGGGCCACCTCGGTCCGGCCGGCGCCCACGAGTCCGGCGAGGCCCACGATCTCGCCGCGGCGCACATCGAAGGAGACGTCGGTGAAGACGCCCTCACGGGTCAGCCGGCGCACGCTGAGCGCGACCTCGCCGGCTTCCACGTCCTGTTTCGGATAGAGCTCGTCGAGATCGCGGCCGACCATCCGGCGTACGAGATCGTCCTCGGTCATGCCGTCGAGCGGCTCGCTGGCGATCCAGGCGCCGTCACGCAGTGTCGTCACCCGCTGGCAGATCTTGAAGATCTCCTCCAGCCGGTGCGAGATGAACAGCACGGCGGCTCCCTGTTCGCGCAGGGTGCGGACGACACCGAAGAGACGGGCGACCTCGCTGCCGGTGAGGGCGGCGGTCGGCTCGTCCATGATCAGGACGCGGGCGTCGAAGGAGAGCGCCTTGGCGATCTCGACGATCTGCTGGTCCGCGATGGACAGGCCGCGAGCGGGGCGGTCCGGGTCGAGTTCGACGCCGAGTCGCCGCATCAGGGCGGCGGTCGCCGCGTGGGTGGCCTTGTGGTCGATCCGGCCGAGGGCGCGCCGGGGCTGGCGGCCCATGAAGATGTTCTCGGCGATCGACAGGTCCGGGAAGAGCGTGGGCTCCTGGTAGATCACGGCGATACCCGCGTCGCGGGCGTCGCCGGGGCCGTGGAAGGCGACGGGGGCGCCGTCGAGCAGTACCTGGCCTGCGTCCGGTCGGTGCACCCCGGCGAGCGTCTTGATGAGGGTCGACTTGCCGGCGCCGTTCTCGCCGGCGAGTGCGTGCACTTCGCCGGGAAACAGTTCCAGGGAGACGTCCCGCAGGGCACGCACCGCACCGAAGGACTTCGAGATGTCCTTGAGTGCCAGCACAGGGGCCGGCCCCGGGTCGGACGGGTGGGTCATGAGGGCTCCTCGACGACGCCTGTGGGTCTGGCCTCACGACGTCGTGAAAGGTTTCAACTGGGTTGCCGGGACGTTAGGCATGGGAGCCATGTCGCGTCAATGGGTTCGTGTCGAAATTCTTTCGAAATCGAAGGTCACAGGCAAGTCACGGTAGGCCGAATCGGCCAGAGGACTTGACACCCCTCCAGGAGGCTCATAACTTCCCGTTCTGAATCGTTTCATCAGACCGTCGTTCCGCGTGCTGTTTCCCAGCAGTCGTCCGACCCGATGTCACAGGAGTCCTGAAGTGACCGAGCTCAGCGCGGTGAAGGCCGCTCTCAAGGCCCAGGCCATCGAAACGCCGTCGTGGGCGTACGGGAACTCGGGGACCCGTTTCAAGGTGTTCGCACAGCCCGGCGTCCCCCGCGACCCGTTCGAGAAGCTGGACGACGCCGCCCAGGTGCACGCGTTCACCGGTGTGGCCCCGACCGTCGCCATGCACATTCCGTGGGACAAGGTCGAGGACTACGCGGCCCTCGCCAAGTACGCCGAGGAGCGCGGCCTGAAGCTGGGCGCGATCAACTCGAACACCTTCCAGGACGACGACTACAAGCTGGGCAGCATCTGCCACCCGGACGCGGTGGTGCGGCGCAAGGCGCTCGGCCATCTGCTCGAATGCGTCGACATCATGGACGCCACCGGCTCCAAGGACCTGAAGCTGTGGTTCGCCGACGGGACCAACTATCCCGGTCAGGACGACATCCGCGAGCGGCAGGACCGGCTCTCCGAGGCGCTGGCCGCGGTGTACGAGCGGCTCGGCGACGACCAGCGGATGCTCCTCGAGTACAAGTTCTTCGAGCCGGCCTTCTACACGACCGACGTCCCGGACTGGGGCACGGCCTACGCGCACTGCCTCAAGCTCGGCCCGAAGGCGCAGGTCGTGGTCGACACCGGGCACCACGCGCCCGGCACCAACATCGAGTTCATCGTCGCCACGCTGCTGCGGGAGGGGAAGCTCGGCGCGTTCGACTTCAACTCGCGGTTCTACGCGGACGACGACCTGATGGTCGGCTCGGCGGACCCGTTCCAGCTGTTCCGGATCATGTACGAGGTGATCCGGGGCGGGGGGTTCGTGCCCGAGGTCGCGTTCATGCTGGACCAGTGTCACAACATCGAGGCGAAGATCCCGGCGATCATCCGGTCGGTGATGAATGTGCAGGAGGCGACGGCCAAGGCACTCCTTGTTGACGCGTCGGCGTTGGCTGCCGCTCAGCGGGGCGGAGATGTGCTGGCCGCCAACGCGGTGTTGATGGACGCGTACAACACGGATGTTCGGCCGTTGCTCGTTGAGGTTCGGGAGGAGATGGGGTTGGACGGCGACCCGATTGCCGCGTATGCCCGGTCTGGGTGGGCTTCGAAGATCACTGCGGAGCGGGTTGGTGGGGAACAAGCCGGTTGGGGGGCGTAACCGTCTGCCGGGTTCCGTTCGTCGCGGAGTGCCGGCCGCCCGTGGCTGGTCGCGCGGTTCCCCGCGCCCCTGAAAAAAGCATCCTGCCCCGCCCTTCTCCAGATAGGAACTGAAAGTTCATGGCTCTCCATCCCGAAGCCGCCGCTCTTCTCGCTCGGTCCCGTCGGCTTGGTGCTGACGCTCGGAACACGAACTACGCCGGGGGGAACACGTCCGCGAAAGGGACCGACATCGATCCCGTCACCGGGGGTGATGTCGAGCTGATGTGGGTGAAGGGGTCCGGGGGTGACCTGGGCACCCTGACCGAGGGTGGGCTGGCCGTGCTGCGGCTGGACCGGCTGCACGCGCTCAAGGGTGTGTATCCGGGGGTGGAGCGCGAGGACGAGATGGTCGCCGCGTTCGACTACTGCCTCCACGGCAAGGGTGGGGCGGCGCCGTCCATCGACACCGCGATGCACGGGCTCGTCGACGCCGCTCACGTGGACCATCTCCACCCCGACTCCGGTATCGCGCTCGCCTGCGCGGCCGACGGGGAGAAGCTGACCGCCGAGTGTTTCGGGGACAGCGTGGTGTGGGTGCCGTGGCGCCGCCCCGGGTTCCAGCTCGGCCTGGACATCGCCGCCGTGAAGGCCGCCAACCCGCAGGCTGTCGGATGCGTCCTCGGCGGACACGGCATCACCGCCTGGGGCGACACCGCCGAGGCGTGCGAGAAGAACTCGCTGCACATCATCCGTACCGCCGAGGCGTTCCTCGCCGAGCGCGGCAAGGCCGAGCCGTTCGGCCCGGTGATCGAGGGGTACGCGGCCCTCGCGCCCGGGGAGCGGCGTGAGCGGGCCGCCGCGCTCGCCCCGTACGTGCGGGCCATCGCCTCGCAGGACAAGCCGCAGGTCGGGCACTTCAGCGACGCTGACATCGTGCTGGACTTCGTGTCGCGCGCCGAGCACCCTCGCCTCGCCGCTCTCGGCACCTCCTGCCCGGACCACTTCCTGCGCACCAAGGTCAGGCCGCTGGTCCTCGACCTGCCGGCCTCCGCCCCCCTGGACGAAGCGATCGCACGCCTGAAGGAGCTGCACGCCGAGTACCGCGAGGAGTACGCCGCCTACTACGGGCGCCACGCCCTGCCCGACTCCCCCGCGATGCGTGGCGCCGACCCGGCGATCGTGCTGATCCCGGGCGTGGGCATGTTCAGCTTCGGCAAGGACAAGCAGACCGCCCGGGTGGCCGGCGAGTTCTACGTCAACGCGATCAACGTGATGCACGGGGCCGAGGCGGTCTCGACGTACGCGCCGATCGAGGAGTCGGAGAAGTTCCGGATCGAGTACTGGGCCCTTGAGGAGGCCAAGCTCCAGCGGATGCCCAAGCCGAAGGCGCTGGCCACGCGGGTCGCTCTGGTGACCGGCGCCGGCAGCGGGATCGGGAAGGCCATCGCCGAGCGGCTGGTCGCCGAGGGTGCCTGTGTCGTCGTCGCCGACCTCGACGCGGAGAACGCGGCGGCGGTGGCCGAGGAGCTCGGTGGGCCTGACAAGGCTGTCGCCGTCACCGTGGACGTGACGTCCGAGGAGCAGATCGCCGAGGCGTTCCGGGCCGCCCTGCTGGCCTTCGGCGGGGTGGACCTCGTCGTCAACAACGCGGGGATCTCCATCTCCAAGCCCCTGCTGGAGACCTCGGCGCGGGACTGGGACCTGCAGCACGACATCATGGCGCGTGGTTCGTTCCTCGTCTCGCGTGAGGCGGCACGGGTGATGATCGCGCAGGAGCTGGGCGGCGACATCATCTACATCGCCTCCAAGAACGCCGTCTTCGCCGGACCGAACAACATCGCCTACTCCGCGACCAAGGCCGACCAGGCGCACCAGGTGCGGCTGCTCGCCGCCGAGCTGGGCGAGCACGGCATCCGGGTCAACGGCATCAACCCCGACGGCGTGGTGCGCGGCTCCGGGATCTTCGCCGGCGGGTGGGGTGCGCAGCGCGCGGCCACGTACGGCATCGAGGAGGAGAAGCTCGGCGAGTTCTACGCCCAGCGGACCATCCTCAAGCGCGAGGTGCTGCCCGCGCACGTCGCCAACGCCGTGTTCGCCCTGACCGGCGGCGAGCTCACGCACACCACCGGGCTGCACGTCCCGGTCGACGCCGGCGTCGCCGCCGCCTTCCTGCGATGACCCAGACCGTCAAGTCGTACGCCGCGGTCGACCTCGGCGCGTCCAGTGGGCGCGTCATGGTCGGCCGGGTCGGGCCCGACACGCTGGAGCTGACCGAGGCGCACCGGTTCGTGAACCGGCCCGTGCGGGTGCCCGAGGGGCTGCGCTGGGATGTTCTGGCGCTGTACGGGGGTGTCCTCGACGGGCTGCGGGCGGCAGGGCAGGTCGACTCCGTCGGCATCGACAGCTGGGCCGTGGACTACGGGCTGCTGGATGCCGACGGCGCCCTGCTGGGCAACCCGGTGCACTACCGCGACGCCCGCACCGAGGGCGTCGCGGAGAAGGTGTGGGCGACCGTCCCGGCCACCGAGCTGTACGCGGCGACGGGATTGCAGTACGCGCCCTTCAACACCCTCTACCAGCTGACGGCGGCCCGTGGCACTCGCCAACTGGCCGCCGCCCAGCGGCTGTTGCTCATCCCCGACCTGCTGACGTACTGGCTGACGGGCGAGGCCGGCACCGAGCTGACCAACGCCTCCACCACCCAGCTGATCGATCCCCGGACGCGCGACTGGGCCCATGACATCGCGCGGAAACTGGACATCGACCTCGGGCTGTTCGCGCCGCTGCGCCGGCCCGGTGATCCGGCGGGCGTGCTGCGGGCCGAGGTGCTGGAGGAGACCGGGCTCAGCGGGCCGGTGCCGGTGACCACGGTCGGGTCGCACGACACCGCCTCCGCGGTGGCGGCCGTGCCTGCCGTGGACGAGCGGTTCGCCTACATCTGCACCGGCACCTGGTCGCTGGCCGGTCTGGAGCTGGAGGCGCCCGTCCTCTCCGAGGAGAGCCGGGCCGCCAACTTCACCAACGAGCTGGGGCTCGACGGCACGGTCCGCTTTCTGCGCAACATCATGGGACTGTGGCTGCTCCAGGAGTGCGTACGAGCCTGGGGGAACCCCGACCTGGGCGTGCTGCTGCGGGAAGCGGCCGAGGCGCCGGGGCTGCGGTCCGTGGTGGACGCGGGAGACTCGGCGTTCCTGGCGCCCGGGCGGATGCCGGAGCGGATCGCCGACGCCTGCCGGGCCTCCGGGCAGCCGGTGCCCGGGACCCCCGGCGAGATCACCCGCTGCATCCTCGACTCCCTCGCCCTCGCCCATCGGCGGGCGGTGGCGGACGCCCAGCGGCTCGCCGGGCACTCGGTCGACGCCGTGCACATCGTCGGAGGCGGGACGCGCAACGCGCTGCTGTGCCAGCTCACCGCAGATGCCTGCGGGCTGCCGGTGGTGGCGGGCCCGGCCGAGGCCGCCGCGCTCGGCAACGTCCTCGTCCAGGCGAGGGCCCACGGTCTCGTGGGCGACCGCAGGGACATGCGCCGGCTGCTCGCCCGTACCCAGCCACTGACCCGCTACGAGCCGTCCGGCGACCCGGCAGCCTGGCGTGCGGCCCAGGCCCGACTCGCCGACGTCCGGTGAGACGGGGATTCCCCCACCGCGCGACCTCCACGTACTCTGCACTCATCCGATGATCGATCGATAGGAGCCGCGATGCGTGTCGCCTTGTTCCTTACCTGTGTCAACGACACGCTGTATCCGGACACGGGCCGCGCCGTGGTGAAACTGCTGACCAGGCTGGGTGTCGAGGTCGACTTCCCGATGGCGCAGACCTGCTGCGGGCAGGCGCACTACAACACCGGCTACCGGCACGAGGCCGAGCCGCTGGCCCGGCATTTCTCCGATGTATTCGGTGGGTACGAGGCGATCGTCACGCCTTCCGGTTCGTGCGGCGCGATGGTGCGGGAGCTGTATCCGCGGCTGGGTGAGCGGGCCCGGGCCGAAGGGCGCGGGGACGGTCTCGCGGCCACGCTGGCGCCGGTGGTCCCGAAGACGTTCGAGCTGACGGAGTTCCTGGTGGATGTGCTGGGGGTGACGGACGTGGGCGCCTACTACCCGCACACCGTCACCTACCACCCGACCTGCCACGGGCTGCGCGGCCTCGGACTGGCCGACCGGCCGCTCAGGCTGCTCCAGGCCGTCAAGGGGCTGGAGCTGCGCGAGCTGCCCGGCGCCGACGAGTGCTGTGGCTTCGGCGGCACGTTCGCGCTGAAGAACTCCGATGTCTCGGCGGCGATGGGCACGGACAAGGTGCGCAACGCCGAGTCGACGGGGGCGGAGGTGCTGTGCGCCGCCGACAACTCGTGCCTCATGCACATCGGCGGGACCATGACCAGGCTGAGCACCGGAATGCGGCCGGTGCACATCGCGGAGATTTTGGCGAGCACGGAAGAGGAGCCCCTGGTATGAGCGGGACGTATCTCGGGATGCCGGCCTTCCCCAAGGCGGCCCACGAGGCGGTGGGCAACCAGACCCTGCGCGCCAATCTGCGGCACGCCACCCACACGATCCGCGGCAAACGGGCGAAGGCCGTCGCCGAGGTGTCCGACTGGGCGGAGCTGCGGGAGGCGGGCAAGCGGATCAAGGACCACACGCTCCGTCATCTCGACCGCTATCTCGTCCAGTTGGAGGAGTCGGTCACGGCGGCCGGCGGTGTCGTGCACTGGGCCGCCGACGCGGACGAGGCCAACCGGATCGTCATCGACCTGGTGCGGATGACCGGTGAGTCGGAGGTCGTCAAGGTCAAGTCGATGGCCACGCAGGAGATCGGGCTGAACGAGGCCCTGGAGGCCGAGGGCATCCACGCCTACGAGACCGATCTCGCCGAACTGATCGTGCAGTTGGGCAAGGACCGCCCCTCGCACATCCTCGTCCCGGCGATCCACCGCAACCGGGGCGAGATCCGGGACATCTTCCGCAGGGAGATGAGCGAGTGGGGGCGCCCGGCCCCCGAGGGCCTCACCGACACCCCCGCCGAACTGGCCGAAGCGGCGCGGCTGCACCTCCGAGAAAAATTCCTGCGCGCCAAGGTGGGCGTCTCCGGCGCCAACTTCATGGTCGCCGAGACCGGCACCCTGGTCGTGGTCGAGTCCGAGGGCAACGGACGGATGTGCCTGACCCTGCCCGAGACGCTCATCTCGGTCGTCGGCATCGAGAAGATCGTGCCGACCTGGCAGGACCTGGAGGTCTTCCTCCAGACACTCCCCCGCTCCTCGACCGCCGAGCGCATGAACCCGTACACCTCCACCTGGACCGGTACGACGGACGGGGACGGACCCCAGACCTTCCATCTGGTCCTGATCGACAACGGCCGCACCGACACCCTCGCCGACGAGGTCGGCCGCCAGGCCCTGCGCTGCATCCGCTGCTCGGCCTGTCTGAACGTGTGCCCGGTGTACGAGCGGGCCGGCGGTCACGCCTACGGCTCCGTCTATCCGGGCCCGATCGGCGCCATCCTCAGCCCTCAACTCCGGGGCACCGAGAGCGAGATCGACGCCTCACTCCCGTACGCCTCCTCGCTGTGCGGGGCCTGCTACGAGGTGTGCCCGGTCGCCATCGACATCCCCGAGGTGCTGGTGCATCTGCGCGAGCGCGTCGTCCAGGGCGGGCCTGCCACCCGGGAGGGCACCAAGGTGGTGTTGAAACCCGCGAAGGGGCATGCCGCCGAGCGGGCCGCGATGCGCGCCGCCCGCTGGGCGTTCAGCCACCCCGGGGCCCTGCGCACCGGCCAGCGCCTCGCCTCCCGCACCCGCCGCTTCCACCCCCGCACCCTGCCCGGGCCCGGCAGGGCCTGGAGCGACACCCGTGACCTGCCGGCCGTACCGGCGGAGCCGTTCCGCGACTGGTGGCAGCGCACCCACGGCGGAAAGGACACCACGAAGTGAACAGCCGCGAGCTGATCCTGGGCCGGGTGCGCCGCGCACTCGCGGACGTGCCCCGCGACGACCCGCCGTACGACCAGGCCGTCGACCGCGACTACCTGCGCGAACACGGAAACCTCGGCGTCGAGGAGACGGTCGGACTGCTCGCCGAGAACCTGGCGGACTACCGAGCGATCGTGCACCGCTGTACCGACGACGAGCTTCCCGCGCTGCTCGCCGGGATACTGTCCGCGCACGGCTCGGCATCGGTGGTCGTACCGCCGGGGCTCCCGCCCGCGTGGCTGTCGGCCGCGGACATCACCCGGGTCGAGGACCGTGCGGAGAGCACCGCGTACGACCTGGACGAGGTCGACAGCGTCGTCACGGCGTGCGCCCTGGCCATTGCCGAGACCGGCACCATCGTCCTGGACGGCGGTCTGGACCAGGGGCGCCGCCGGATCACCCTGGTGCCCGACCACCACATCTGTGTCGTCCGGGTCCCCGACCAGGTCGTCTCCTCGGTCCCCCAGGCTTTCGAACGCCTGGACCCGGCACGGGCGTTGACCTGGATCTCCGGGCCGTCCGCGACCAGTGACATCGAGCTCGACCGGGTCGAGGGGGTGCACGGTCCACGCACCCTGGAGGTGGTGCTGGTGAGCGGTGCCGGCCTGGCGTGAGCGGGCTTGAGGGGCCGGGCGCTTCCGCGTCAGGCCCCGGCGGTGGAGGGCCGTCGCGCGGATTCATGGGTGACAAGGGCGGTGAACAAGCGCTTAGATAGTGACCAGGAACCCGTTTCACGCCCGTGCTGGAGGCCCCGTTGTTCACTTCCGTCGACGACGTCTCCGCGCGCCTGGCCGAGACCGGGTATCTGGCCTCTCCCGCTGTCGCCACCACGGTCTTCCTGGCCGACCGTCTCGGCAAACCGCTCCTGGTGGAGGGCCCGGCCGGCGTCGGCAAGACCGAGCTGGCCAAGGCCGTCGCCGAGATCGCCGGCGCCGAGCTGATCCGCCTCCAGTGCTACGAGGGCGTCGACGAGTCCAGGGCGCTGTACGAGTGGAACCACGCCAAGCAACTCCTGCGCATCAGCGCCGGCCGCGACGAGACATGGGACGCGGCACGCACGGACATCTTCAGCGAGGAGTTCCTGCTCCCCCGGCCCCTGTTGACCGCCATTCGCGGCGACGGCCCCAAGGTGCTGCTGATCGACGAGACCGACAAGGCGGACGTCGAGGTGGAGGGCCTGCTCCTGGAGGTGCTCTCCGACTTCCAGGTCACCGTCCCCGAGTTGGGCACGATCACCGCGACCCGCCGGCCCTTCGTCGTCCTCACCTCGAACGCCACCCGCGAGCTGTCCGAGGCTCTGCGCCGCCGCTGTCTCTTCCTCCACATCGATTTCCCGGACGCCGAGTTGGAGCGCCGTATCGTACGGCTGAAGGTGCCGGAGCTCGACGCGGCGCTGGCCGAGTCGGTGGTGCGGGTCGTGGGCGCGCTGCGCGCGATGGACCTGCGGAAGGTGCCGTCGGTCGCCGAGACCATCGACTGGGCGCGCACCCTGCTGGCACTGGGGGCGGACACGCTCGACGAGACGGTCGTACGGGACAGTCTGGGCGTTCTCCTCAAGCACCAGGACGACGTCCTCAAGGCGAACGCCAAGTTGGACCTGGACACGATGTGAACCCGCCGTCGGCCCACGCCGGTTCGGGTGCCGATGTCGCCGAACGGCTCACAGGGCTGGTCGGGGCGCTGCGTTCGCACGGTGTCCGGATCGGTACCGGGGAGACCGTGGACGCGGCGCAGGCGGTGGCCGTACTCGGCTTCGCGGACCGGGAGTCGCTGCGCGAAGGACTGGCCGCGACCCTGCTGCACGGCACGGGCCAACGCCCGGTGTTCGACCCGGTCTTCGACCTGTACTTTCCCCGGGGTGTCGGGGGACCCGGCACCGGACCCGCCGAGCGTGACGAACTGCGCGACCGGCTCGCCGCCGCGCTGGCCGCCAACGACCAGGCACTGATGGCCCGGCTGGCCGCCGAGGCGGTCGACGGTTTCGGCGGCTACGGCTCCTCGCCGGGATCGGACGGCTGGTCGTCGTACCAGACGCTGGACCGGATCCGGCCGCAGACGCTGCTGGCCCGGGTGCGGGCGAGCCTGCGGGAGGGTGGCGGGGAGGCGGGGTTCGCGGACCGGCTGCTCGACGACGAGATCCGGCGGCGGATCGAGGAGTTCCGGCGGCTGGTCGGCGCGGAGGCGCGGCGCCGGGTCGCCGAGCGGCGCGGCCGGGACGAGATCGCCCGGCGGGCGGTGGCACCGACCGCCGACCGGGTCGACTTCCTGCTCGCCGGGCGCACCCAACTGGCCGAGCTGCGCAGGACGGTTCAGCCCCTCGCGCGCAGACTGGCCACCCGGCTGGCGGCCCGCCGCCGCAAGGCCGCGCGCGGCTCGATCGACCTGCGGCGCACCGTGCGCGCGTCACTGTCGACGGGCGGGGTGCCGATGCGGCCCGTACTGCGCAAGCGCCGGCCCGCCCGGCCCGAACTGGTGCTGCTGTGCGATGTGTCGGGCTCGGTGGCCGGCTTCTCCGACTTCACGATGCTGCTGGTGCAGGCGCTGCACGACCAGTTCAGCAAGGTCCGGGTGTTCGCCTTCGTCAACCGGGTCGACGAGGTGACCGGCCTGCTCGTCCACGGCGCAGCCGACGCCGAGGGGCTGGGCGCCCGTATCCGCGCGGAGGCGACCCTGACGGGCTGGCACGGCAGCAGCGACTACGGCATGGCCCTGGGTGAGTTCACGGAGCGGTACGCCGACGCGGTCGGCCCCCGGACGACGGTGTTCGTGCTCGGTGACGCCCGGACGAACATGAGCGACCCGAATCTGCCCGCGGTACGGCAGCTGGCCGAACGGGCCCGGCGCGTCTACTGGTTGAACCCGGAAGGGCGGAGCCAGTGGGGCACGGGCGACTCGGCGGCGCCCGCATACGCCGAGCTGGTGGAGATGCGTGAGTGCCGCAACGCCCGCCAACTCGGCGCGCTGATCACCCGGTTGCTCCCGGTGTGACGGCGACCGCGGCTGCTGGGCGTCAGCTTCCCGATGTCTTCGCGTACTCCTGTGCCATGCCTCCCGCGAAGTCGTGGACGATGACCTGTTCGTCGCCGACGACCCACGCGTCGTGCCCGGGCGGGCACACGAAGACGTCGCCGGGGCCCACTTCGCCCTCGCCGCCGTCATCCATGCGGATGCCCATCCGGCCCTGGACGACATAGCCGTTGTGGTGGATCTCGCAGCTCTTCGTGCCCGCGAGGGGCCCTACCGACTCGGACCAGCGCCAGCCCGGTTCGAAGGTCGCCACCGCGAAGTCGAGGCCGGTCATGTGGACGGCTTCGAGGTGTCCTCGGGGGAAGTCGCGCCGCTCGTCCGGCTTCTCGACCGTCTTGATCTCCAGCATGTCTGCTGCCTCCCATCCCCCGCCATGGCTGTCGGACCCCCACTTGTCTCCATCGTCCGCCTGTCAAGCCGGGGCCGCCATCCGAGGGACCCGCGGTGTCAGAGTTCGAAGGTCACGAAGCCGTCCGCCGCGTCCGGTTCCGGTGCTGTCACCGTGTAGCCGAATCGGTCTCTGAGGGAGGCGACGTCCCAGAGCGCGGCACGCTCGCGGTAGTTGAAGACGATCTCCTTGCGGGCTCCGCCGTGCTGGAGGATCCGGGACATGGCGATGTCGTCGGGGTGGTTGTGCCGGGCGCCGCTGGTGGAGATCAGATAGCGGTCGCAGTCGAGGAGGCCGAGCAGCTCGTTGGAGAGGTTGTGGCCGCTGCCGTGGTGGGCGACCTTCAGGACGTCGACGTGGAGCCGTCCGCCCGCCGCCTCGGCCCTGGGGCGTATCGACTCGACGAGCCGGTGGTCGTCCGCGTCGCCGGTGAGGATGATCCGCCGGTCCTGGAACTCGAAGAGCAGTCCGATGCTGGTGACGTTCGTCGGTGAGGTGTCCGCCTTGAACGGCGTCGCGGCGAGCCGCTCCACGTCCACGGCGCCGCCGAAGTGCTCGAAGCCGGTGACGACGCGCGGCTCGTCGGGGTCGCGGCCCGGGATCAGCCCGTGGGCGGCGCACTCCTTCACCCATACGGGGGCCAGCTTCTCCAGCTGCTTCCGGTCGGGCGAGAGCACCTCCATCGTGGACCCGTCCTCGAACCACCCGAGCGGCCGCCCGACCTCCGCACCACGGCCGCCGAACGCGTCGTTCCAGGGCACCTTGCCCGTCAGCAGCGCGCTGGTGAGCTTCTCGCCGTCCTGCGCGCCGAACCCCTCGGTGTCGAGGAGGTGGTCGAAGCCGTTGAACCACGCGTCGCCGATCTCCACCGACCGCTCAGGGTCGCCGAGGAGGGCGAGCACTCCGAGGATGTGGTCCTGATCGACATGCGTGACGACGAGGAGGTCCACCAGCCCGTCGAGCCCGGCGAGAACGGGTTTGATCAGCGGATACGTGCCCGCGCGTCCGCCGTCGACGAGGATCCGCCGGACGAAGGTGTCGTCGCCGTATTCCAGGAGCAGACAGTCGCCGTCCTCGCCGGGCAGCATCGTGAACCGGATCATCGCGGCCTCTCTCGTCGGGTCTCTCGCGCTACTCGGGCACCCCTCGCAGTCCGACGATCACGAACGGTTCGCGCATGTCCACGCGGTAGGACAGCAGGCGGGCCTGGTCGAGGCGGGTGGCGCACGCCGGGTCGTCGGGGAACTCGGAGAGGCCGTGGATGAGGCGGCTCAGGCCCAGGGTGAAGACCGGGACGCCTCGGTCGTAGGCCTCGACGAGCGCGTCCCGCGCCGCGCTCAGCTCGGTCTCGGTGTGGGCCCGGCGCAGATGGCGCATGCCCCACAGCAGCGAGCCGTCGCTCAGCCAGGGGAACTCGCGGCGCAGATGGTCGAGCCAGTCGTCCCAGCGGTGCCGCCGCTCGGTGAGCTCGCTGCCGACCAGGATGTAGGCGCCGGCCACCGCGGCGAGGGGGTTCTCCATCTTGGCGTAGAGCATGTCCTCGGCGTCCTTGACCAGCGCCGCGGCCGTGCCGAAGGCGCCCCGGGTCATGTAGGCGAGGGCGGGCCCCACCCGGCTGTCGCGGACGGTGACGGAGACGGTGCTGCCGGTCGGGCTCTGGCGTTCGTTGACCATGACCTCGATCTGCGCGTTCCCCCAGGGTGCGGGCAGGGTGACGACGTACTCGGCGCCGGTCAGCGAGACGACCAGGAACTGCCGTCGGCCCGTGGGTCCCTGGAGGGCGGGCTCGCCCTGTTCGTCGACCGGGCCGTGCGGGCCGAAGCGGTAGAGGCGGGCGGCGGCGTCGCCCAGGTCGAGGCTGGGCACGGTGTGCGGCGCCGAGTGGGCCAGGCCGAGGGCGATCGGTTCCGGCGAGGCGGCGTCGGTCAGGGCGAGCATCCTGGGGAAGTGCCAGCTGTCGGGCTTCGGATCGCCGACCCAGACGGCGCTGCCGGGTGCCACCACCCCGCGCGTCGCCCACACCCCGGAACGCGAGCCCTGGGACCGGGGCTCCTCGATCGTCTCGTCGTCGTGATACTCGCCGTACGCCTCGATGTTGCCCATGAGGTACTGCCAGGAGTGCGACTCGTAGGGCGAGGGCGCGGTGCGCAGCGTCACATGGGTGTCCTTGCCCTCGCTCACCTCCGCGTCCTTGGAGAGCACGATGCCGGAGGGCAGTGTGGCGGAGACGAGATAGCGCCCGGGATCGACCTCGTAGCGGGCCGCAGGCGCGGAGGTCCCGCAGGGGAAGAGGACGTCCCGGTGGGCGCTGCCGGTACCGCCGGCCGGGTAGATGTCGCCGACGACCTTCGCGCCATAGGGCAGGTCGGACTCGTGGAGGCTCAGCGCCACGGACACCCGCAGTCCGGTGCTCATGACGGCTTCCCCAGCTGCACGCGCCGGAACACCGGACGCACGGTGACCGGTTTGGTCCGCACCTCGTGGTCGCCGAGATGTGCCTCGAAGACGTAGTTGCCGAAGCCGAGTTCGATGGCCCATTCGCACTCGGGGTCGTCCGTGTCGATGTCGCCGGCCGCCCGGCGCAGCCGTTCCCGGCCGTCCTGTCCGTCCTCCCGGCACACGAACTCGGCCTCGGCGTTGTCCTCGGCCGGGTCGCAGCCGACGTACACCGGGACGACCGGGGTGCCGGCCAGTTGGTGGAGGACGAAGACGGGCAGTTCGCCGACCGAGGGGACCTGGACGTTCGCGACGGGTCCGGCGAAGCTCGGCTGGTGCATGAAGTGGTCGATCGCCGTGAGGAGTTGGGAGGTGTTGACCTGCCAGTCGCCCTCGGGGTCGTCGCTCGCGGCCCCGGCGAGGCTCTTCAGCAGGGCCTCCGTGAACAGGCTGACCTCGTCGGTCCGGCCGTACGAGCTGTCGCCGGCCAGGGTGGCGTAGTAGGGGATGTGGAAGCGCCGGGGCAGGTCCAGCGGGCGCGCGCCGGCGCCCAGCGGGGTGCAGCCGGCGAACCGGGTGCCCGAACTGTCGATCAGTACATCGGAGTTGGCCCGGCAGGCGTCCACGAAGAACACCTGCTGGCCGGCCTTGCACCGCTTGAGGCCGTTCATGAGGCCGGCGAAGTCCAGTGCTCCGTTGAGGGGGTTGTGGTGGTCGGCGAAGACGTCGGCGGCGAGCAGCGCCATGTCCTCGCCCTGGGAGACGCCGTGTCCGCAGAAGTAGAAGAGGAGCCGGTTGTCGACGTGGCTGTCGCCGCGGTCGTACCAGTCGCCGACCGCGGTGACGATGTTGCCGATGGTGGCGTCGTCGACCTCGTGGTCGGTCCGGGTACGGGGGTCGGTGAACGGCGTCGGGTGCTCCTCGCTGAGCAGCAGGGCCACGCTGCCGAGCGGGCGTTCGGGGTCGTTGTACTCGGCGAGCAGCCAGGTGGCGAAGGCGCGGGCCGACACCGGGGGCGAGCTGAGCTGGTGCATCCCGTCGGAGTCGGCGACCGGTGACTCACCGCCGTCGAGGTGCGGGTACTTGCCGACTCCGACGACCAGCGCATGAGTGCGAGGCGGGCCGACCGCGGTTTCGTCGGCTGCGGCCACATCTTCGAGATAGATCACTGAACCGGCCATGGATCCTCCGGAACACCACCGCTCCCGAGCATGCCCATTGGCATCATTTCTCCTACTATATTTCGTAACACCCTGTATGTCCTGGCATACGTCAGTGAAGGTGAGGCCGCCATGGCCAGGAACCTCGTCATCTGCCTGGACGGCACGGGCAATCAGCTGAAGGCGAAGGGCAACACCAACGTCGTACGGCTCTACGAGATGCTGGACCTCTCCGACCCCGTCCGGCAGATCGCGTACTACGACCCAGGGGTCGGCACGTTCTCGTCGGCGGGCGCCTGGACGGCTGTGGGCCGTCGGCTGTCGAAGCTCTTCGGGCTCGCCTTCGGTTCCGGGATCAGGGTCAACCTCGCGGAGGCGTACACGTATCTGATGCGGCACTACGAACCCGGCGACCACGTCTACGTGTTCGGCTTCAGCCGGGGCGCGTACACGGCGCGTGCGCTCACCGGCATGCTCAAGGCGGTCGGTCTGCTGCGGCCCGGGCTGGAGAACCTCGTCCCGTACGCCGTGTCGGTCTACGCCAGGAACAAGACCTTCACCGCCGACGACTGGGCTCAACTCCACCATTTCGCGGGCACGTTCAGCATCAAGGTGGAGGCCAGGACCGGTATCCCCGTCGAGTACCTGGGCATCTGGGACTCCGTGAAGGCGGCCGGCATCCTGCGCTGGAACCTGCGCTGGCCGCACACCCGGCAGGTCCCCAACGCCCTCCGGGTCCGGCACGCCGTCTCCATCGACGAGAAGCGCACGCCCTACCGCGAGTACCTGGTCACCCCGGGCGAGCAGCCGGCCCTGCCGGACGGGGTCGAACAGGTGTGGTTCGCGGGAGTCCACTCGGACGTCGGCGGCACCTTCGAGGACGACCACCATCTCGCCACCATCGCCCTGAAGTGGGTCGTGGACGGCGCCCTGGCCGCCGACGGCAGGGGCCTCCTGCTGAAGCCCGGGTCATACCGGCGCCAGGTGCCGGTCGGCCCCACGTACGCGCTGGGCAAGGTGCACCGGATGGGCTGGATCTGGGCCCTGTTGACCTACCGGCACCGCCGGCTGCCCCCACACGCCTGGGTGCACGCGAGCGTCCGCGCCCGCGTCGGCGAGCTGCCGGACTACGGTTCCCGCATCCCGAAGACCGCCGCCTGGGCGGACGAGGACTGGCTCACCGCCCGGGGCTGACGCCTGAGCGATCTCCGGAGACCCCCCAACCCCTCCCCCGTTCAGGTCAGTTCGAGCACACCCCGGCGTACGGCCTCCGAGACCGCCGCCGCCCTGTTGTCGACCTTGAGCTTGCGGTAGATACGTACGAGATGCGTCTTGACCGTGGCCTCGCTGAGGAACAGCGCCGCCGCGATGGCCCGGTTGCTGAGCCCCTCGGCCATCAGCCGTACGACCTCGATCTCGCGTCCGCTCAACTCGTGCTCCGGGCTGACCACTTGGCCGACGAGTTCGCCCACGATCTCCGATGCCAGCCCCAGCGCCCCGGCGGCGGCCCCGCGCACCGCCCGGAACAGCTCCTCGGGCGGGCCCGCCTTGAGCACGTAACCCCGGGC
Source organism: Streptomyces sp. B21-083 (assembly GCF_036898825.1). Taxonomy (GTDB): domain Bacteria; phylum Actinomycetota; class Actinomycetes; order Streptomycetales; family Streptomycetaceae; genus Streptomyces. The sequence continues at coordinate 862,365 of NZ_JARUND010000001.1, forward strand.
GCCCGCCTCCAACGCCCTTACGACATCGGCCCGTCCGGCATAGCTGGTCAGCATCACCACCGCCACACCGGGCGCTTCGGCGGCGAGCCGCCGGATCGCCTCGACCCCGTCGATCCCGTGCCCCGGGCTCCCGAAGCGAAGGTCCATCAGCGCGACGTCGGGGAGCATCCGGGCGACCAGCCCGACAGCCTCCTCACCGCTGCCGGCCTCGGCGATCACATCGAGGTCGGGTTCGCCCTCCAGGAGCGCGCGCAGACCGGCCCGTACGACGGCGTGGTCGTCCGCGATCACGACGCGCAGCGGCCCGGCTGGGCCCGGCGGTGCCGCGGTCATCGGACGGTCGCCGCGGGGACCGGCACGGCGGGGGCGGCGGACCCGGCGGTGTGCTGCTGCGGCCGGGGCCGCGCGCGGACGGTGGCCCGGATCCGGGTGCCCCGGCCCGGCGTGCCGCTGACGTCCAGGTCACCGCCGTACTCGAGCAGCCTGGCCCGCGCCGCGGGCAGCCCGAAACCCCGACCCGGGGCCGGTGACGTACGGGCGAAGACCTCGGCGGGGTCGAATCCGACGCCGTCGTCGCTGACCTCCAGCTCCACCTGGTCCGGCCGCCGCCGGCTGAGGGTGACCTGCACGTTCACCGCGTGGGCGTGTTCGCGGACGTTCGCCAGTGTGCTCTGCGCGATGCGGAACAGGGTGGTCGCGGCGTGTTCGTCGAGAACGGCCTGGGGGTCGCCCACCGACCGGAACCGGACCCTGGCCGCGGTCCCGTCGGCCTGGGAGCGGGCGCACAGGACGCGCAGCGCGCCCTCGATGCCGGTCTCGGCGACGGAGGAGGGGGTGAGGTCCCGGATCATACGGCGGGTCTCGGTGAGGTTGGTGCCGAGGCCGTCGGCGACAGCGCGGACACGTGTACGTGCCGCGTCGGGGCGCTCGTCCCAGTCGCGTTCGGCGGCCTGGAGCAGCATCAGCCCGCCGGCGAGTTCCTGGGCGAGGGTGTCGTGCAGATCGCGGGCGATCCTGGTCCGCTCCGCCAGTACGCCCGCGTGGCGCTGCTGCCTGGCGACGAGTTCCCGCGTGTCACGCAGTTCCTCGACGAGAAGGCGGCGCGCCTCGGCGTCCCGTTGCTGGACGCGGTAGAGGGCGACGGTGCCCCAGACGGCCGCCACGGGCACCAGCACGGCCTCGGTCGCGAGCCGGCCGTCGGCCCCGGCCAGCGCCGTGACGAGGACCAGGGTGATCACGGCGAGCGCCAGGGTCGCGGCCCGGCGGCCGAGCACGCGCTGCGCGGCGCACGCCAACGGCAGGGCACACCACACGAAGGCGGCGGTCAGCTCGGCCGGGACGAGGACGAGGAGGAGCCCCCACAGGGTGAGGAGAAGCGGAATCCAGGTCGCCCGCCCGACCGCCCCGAGCCGGTCCCACGCCGTCACTCCGCCCGTGTAGACGAGCGCGAGCAGCCCGCTGACCGTCGCGATGTACCAGCACAACTCGCTGTTGATCTCGGCGAGTTGAAACAGCGCGGAGGCCACGATGACGAAGAACGCCAGATGTGGGACGTGTTCCAGGGCGAGCCGACGACCACGAACCGTCAGCGGCGAACGGACGGGAACGCGGTCGGGCACGGCTGATCCCCTTGGGCAGACTGATCCGGTCGAAAGGACCCCGAGTCTATCCACCGCCTGTATGACCACCGTGAAGAACCGGTGGAGCCAGCCGAAGAAACCGCCCTTCGGGCGGAACTACGCACCGGGGTGCAGGCCCAGCGATCCCGGGGTCGGATCCCCCTTCACCTCACCGAAGTACAGGGCGAAGGTCTGCTTCCAGCGCTCGATCCCCGCGCGGTCGGCCATGAAGCGGGGGAAGCCGTCGAGGTTGGCGTTCGGATACTTCCAGATGGGCTGGAGGCCACCCGCGGGGGTGATGTCCGTCCGTACCGACCAGCCGTTGCGGGAACCCTGCTGCTGCGCGGTGGAGAGCTGCCAGTTGAGGTAGAGCTTGGCGGCCGTGGTGTTCCGGCCCTGCTTGAGGATCGCGGCCCGCTGACCCCACGACATGAACGGGTGCCCCTCGGCGACGGCCCACCGGGAGGGTGCCGTGGCCGTCGCCAGGAGGGAGCCCGAGCCGCCGACGCCGAGGGCCTTCTGCCCGCTGGAGACGGCCAGCCCCGGAGTGTGGCTGCCGCGGGCGAACCGGACGTCCTGGGCGGCGAACCTGGCGGCCCAGTCCCAGCCGTAGTGGTCCACGTACAGCTTGAAGAGGTAGAGAACGGCGTCGTCGTCGTGCGGGTAGGACGACGCGATCTGTCCCTTCCACTTCGGGTCGATCAGGTCGAGCGGGGACTTCGGGGCGTCGGCGCCGACCGCGGCGACGTTGTACGAGTAACTGAAGGCGAGCACCGCGATCGCGGTCCAGGCGCCCTGCGGGTCCTTGAGGGCGTCGTACACCTTGGAGAAGCCCGCCGGCCTGTAGTGCAGCAGGCGGCCCTGCTCCTTCCAGCGGGTGAAGTCCTGGAGGGTCTGGAGCTGTACGACGTCCGGGACGAGGGTGTCGGTCGCGAACTGGTTGTCGACGCGGACGTCGTGGTACTTGCTGTAGTCCACGACGACCTTGAGGTCGATCTCCGGGAACCGGGCCGCGAAGCCCGTGCGGATGCCGTTGCCCTGGCTGTCGACGTCGCCGCCCGAGTAGATGACGAGCTTGCCGCCTTCGGCCAGCGCGGCCTGGTACAGCTCGTCGAGCGTCCGGGTCTCCTCGCCGCGCGTGGTCGAACGTGACCCGGCGGACGAGGCCGCGGCGGCGGGGGTCCCGGTGGCACCGAGCGCGCCGACGCCCAGGGCCGCTCCGGCTCCGGTGGCGAGTACACGACGCCGACTGAGAAAACTGGACACGTGGAAGCCTCTCGATGGGGGGAGTCGAGCTGGGATTCGAGCCTGACGCGAGCGAGAGGGTCTTCGCGTCGGCTGAACGGAGCGTGGTGGGGGCTGAGGGATGAACCTCCGTTCAACCCTTCGGTTGAACGGAGGTGACAAGGGTGACGAGGGCGACGGGGGTGGCTGGGCGTGACCGGCACGGCCGGGCGAGCCCCGCATGGCCGGACGTTGGCGGGCGTGGCCCGCGTGACGGCGCAAGGCCCGCGTGACCGGAAGTCAAGCGGCTCCTGACTCCGGCGGCTCGCGGCTCAGGCGGCTCGTGGCCGGGCGTGCAGGAGAAGGTGATCGGCGAGCAGCTCCAGCGCGGCCTGGCTGTCCGCGGTGTTGCGGTCGACTAGCCAGGCCATGTTGAGGCCGTCGATCATCGACTGGACGTACCGCGCGAGCACCGGCACCGGTTCGGTCCACTCGATTCCGGCGTTGTCGGCGGCGAGTTCGAGCAGACCGGCGAAGGCGCGCAGGAAGATCTCGTACTGCTTCCTGGCGACGTCCTCGAAGCCGGGATTGCGCAGCGCGTACTGGGTGAGCTCGTAACTGATCTGGTGCTCGCCGGGGTTGGCCTCGAAGCCCTTCCAGAAGGCGTGCAGGCTGTCGAGAACGCTGTCACGGATGTCCTTGTGCGGGGCGAACAGGCCTCGGACCTCGGCGACGTACCGCTCGGTGAGGGTCTCGGTGACGAGTTCGAGCAGCTGCGCCCGGGACTCGAAGCAGTAGTGGAAGGCCCCGAGGGTCATGTCCGCCTCGGTGACCACCGCGCGGGTGGTGGCCTTGGCCACGCCGTCGCGTGCCATCACGCGGATCGCCGCCTCAAGGAGCTCCGCTCTCCGGTCGCTCGCCGCCATGCGGGGCACGCGTTCTCCTCTCCGCACCGGTCTCACCTGTGGGTTCGCCCGTCAGGATAGCCAACCCACCCAGAAGAAGTAAGTCACTCGTCCAGGACGCTTGACTTACTTCTCTGGTCTGGGCCACCGTAGCGGGAAACGGACGGGTACGAGCAGCCTCAGGAGGCTAGGGGTGCGACCGAGGGCCACAGTCGTTCTGGACGGATTCGGCGTCCTGGAGTCGCTGCGCTGGCACGACGACGCTCTGTGGTTCTGCGATCTCGCCCACGGGACGGTGCACCGCTGGGACACCCGGGGCGAGCCGGAGACGGTGGCGGAGGTCCCCGGCCGGGCGGGCGGCCTGGGCTGGCTGCCCGACGGGCGGATGCTGGTCGTCTCCATGGACGGGCACCGTGTGTACCGGCGGGAGCCGGACGGTTCCCTGGTCGTGCACGCCGACCTCAAGGGCGTCGCCGGGGGTCCCGCCAACGACATGTTCGTCGACCGGCTGGGCCGCGCCTACGTGGGCAACTTCGGCTTCGACTACCACGGGTTCGTCCGCCGGCAGCCCAACTCGATGCTCTACGCCCCACCGGGACCGCCCAGGACCTCCCTCGCCTGCTTCTCCCCCGAGGGCGAACTCCTCGGCCTGAGCGAGCCGTTGACGTTCCCGAACGGCCTGTTCCTCCTCGACGACGATCAGCGTCCCGGCGAGGGGCCCGTCCTGCTGGTCGCCGAGACCCTGGCCATGCGTCTCACCGCCCTGCCCGTGCTTCCCGACGGGCGCCTCGGCCCACCCCGGCCCTGGGCTCCGCTGATCCCCTCCGCCCTGTGGACGTCCCTCAACCATCCGGGGCTGCTGGGCCGCGTCACCCGGCGCGTCTCCGCCCTTCTCGACCGGCCGGCGATCGCCGCCCGCTCCGCCAGTCCCATCGCCCCGGACGGCATAGCTCCGGGGCGGGACGGTACGGCGTGGGTCGCCAACGCGCTGCGCGGCGAGTGCGTCCGGGTGGGACCCGGCGGCGTGATCCTGGAGCGGGTCGCCACCAGTCGGCAGACCCTGAGCTGTGTGGTCGGCGGACCCGACGGCAACACCCTGTACGCGGCCACCACACCGACCGACGACCCGGTGCGCGCGGCCCGGCTGAACGGGTCGCGACTGGAGTCGTACGTCCTGCCGTCATAACCGCGACCATCATCAACTCGGCCTATTTTCCCGGGAGTTCACATGCACGGACATCGAACGGACGGTGCGCGTCCCCCGCGCGTCGACGCTCAGGGCGGGGGTCCGCGGTGAGCGTCGTCCTGATCACCGGTGCCGCGAGCGGTATCGGTGCGGCGACCGCGCGCGAGGCGGTGCGCCGGGGCCACCGGGTGGCCCTCGCCGACATCGACCTGGCCGGAGCGACCCGGATCGCCGGTCAACTGGGCGACGTCGCCCGCGCGTTCGAGCTGGACATCCGCGACGAGGCGGCGTGGGAGGCGACTTTCGACGCGGTCGCGGAGCAACTCGGCCCGGTCGACGTGCTCGTCAACAACGCCGGGATCATCCACACCGGCTACGCCCGCCAGTTGCCGCCGGCCAAGCACCGGCACATGGTGGAGGTGAACCTGCTCGGCCCGATCACCGGCACGCTGGCCGCCCTGGCCCGGATGCGCGCCCAGGGCCACGGGCACATCGTCACCGTGTGCAGCATGACATCGTTTTTGCCGCTGCCCGGCTACACCACCTACGGCGCGACCAAGCACGGGCTGCGCGCCTTCCACCACAGTGTGGCCATCGAGGAACGCGACGGACCCGTCACCTTCAGCATCGTCCATCCGCCCGGCACCCGCACCCCCATGCTGGAGCAGGAGATGGCCGATCCCAGCGCGGTGATCACCTTCGCCGAGAAACCGCTCTCCCCCGAGAAGGTCGCCTCGGTGATCGTCGACGCCATCGTGCGGAAGCCGGTAGAAATCGTCCACCCCGCCATCGGCGGACGCGTACAGCGGGTCGCCGGTGTGTTCCCCCGGCTGATGCGCTTCGTGATCCCCAAGGTGGCAGCCATGGCCAAGCGCCGCAGCACGGGCCTCGTCCCGGCGCCGACCGCGGTACCCGAGCAAGGAGACACCCACCGATGACCATCGACACCACCACTCCCAGAACCGGTTCGGATCCGATGTCCCAGAGCCATTTCGAGGGACTGAGGGCGGCGACCGCCGGCCTCGAACCGCCCTTCGGCGTCATCGACCTGGACGCCTTCGACGCCAACGCCCGTGACCTGGAACGCCGTGCGGGCGGCAAGCCGATCCGGCTGGCCAGCAAGTCGCTGCGCTCCCGCGCCCTCATCAGGCGAGCCCTGGACCGCCCCGGATTCGACGGCATCCTCGGCTTCACCCTGCCCGAAGCCCTGTGGCTGGCCGAGGAGTTCGACGACGTCCTCGTCGGCTACCCGACCGCCGACCGCACGGCGCTTCGCCGGCTGGCCGCCGACGAGCGGCTCGCGTCCCGGATCACCCTGATGGTGGACTGCGTCGAGCACCTCGACCTGATCGACGCCGCGAGCGGCCCGCGGACGACCCGTATCCAGGTGTGCCTGGAACTGGACGCGGCCCTGCGCCTCGCGGGCGGCCGTATCCACCTGGGGCCGCGCAGGTCCCCGGTGTACACCCCCGAGGAGGCGGCGGCGTTCGCGCGCGAGATCGCCTCCCGCCCCGGCTTCGAGCTGACCGGCATCATGGGCTACGAGGGCCAGGTCGCCGGCCTCGGTGACAACGTGCCCGGCAACGCGATCAAGCGGGCCGTCGTACGGGCGATGCAGCGGTCCTCCGTCGAGGAGTTGAGCCACCGCCGGGAAGCCGCGGTGGCGGCGGTGCGGGCGGTGACACCGCTGCGGTTCGTCAACGGCGGCGGTACGGGCAGCCTGGAGACCACGACCCGCGAGGACTCGGTCACCGAACTCGCGGCGGGCTCCGGCCTGTACGGTCCGGGCCTGTTCGACTTCTACCGCGCCTTCCGGCCCGTCCCGGCGGCGTACTTCGTGCTGCCCGTCGTACGCCGTCCCTCGTCGTCGGTGGCGACCCTACTCGGTGGTGGTTGGGTGGCGTCCGGGCCGCTCGGCAAGGACCGGCTGCCCACGCTGGCCTGGCCCCCCGGGCTGCGTGTGACCGCCACCGAGTCCTTCGGGGAGGTGCAGACCCCGCTGGTGGGCAGGGCCGCGAGCGTGCTGAACATCGGGGACCGGGTGTGGCTGCGGCACGCCAAGGCCGGTGAGCTGTGCGAACGCATCGGCGACCTGCACCTGGTCAGCGGCGGCGCGGTGGTCGACACCGTGCCCACCTACCGCGGTGAGGGCCGCCACTTCCTGTGACCGCCACCACCACCATCACCGGCCGGACGGTCCTGATCGTCGGGGCCTCCTCCGGAATCGGGGCGGCGGTGGCCCGCCGACTGGCCCCGGCGGGCAACCGCCTCGTCCTGACGGCCCGGCGCGCCCCCGAACTGGCCGCCGTGGCCCAGGAGGTACGGGCCGCGGGCAGCGCCTGCCTCGACCTCGCCGCCGACGCCCTGGACCCGGAGGCGGCGGCCGGGGTGGTGGCGGCCGCCGTCGCGGAGTTCGGCGGCGTCGACATCGCGCTGCTCAACGCCGGTCAGGGGCCGGACATGGCCATGGACCGGGTGAACGTGGCGGACGTGTCCCGGATCATGGCGTTGAACTACGACGTCGTCGTCAACTACCTGGTCCCGCTGATCCGGCAGCTGGGCGACCAGCCGGACGGCGGCCTGATCGCCCACACCAACTCCCTCGCGGGGCTGATGGGCATCCCCCGCCAGGGCCCGTACTCGGCGGCGAAGGCGGCCGTACGCACCCTCCTCGACACGGCACGCGTCGAACTGGCCCCCAGGGGCATCCGGATCACGTCGATCCACCCGGGCTTCGTGGGAACGGACCGGGTCGGCGCGGACGGTCTGCCCAAGCCGTTCCAGGTCAGCCAGGAGCGCGCGGCCCGGTATGTCGTACGCGCTCTGGAGCGGGAACCGGCGCAGGCCTGTTTTCCTTGGCGGACAACGGCGTTGGTCCGCACGCTGCGGGCCCTGCCCACCCCGGTCTCGGACCGGGTGCTGCGGCTGCTGGCCGCGAGGTAGACCGCCGCGTCACTCCGCCGTCAGGGGCAGCACGCCGAACATGTGCCTCTCCCACAGGCGGCGGGAGGCCTCCTCCGGGTAGGCGGCGACGGACGGTTCGGTGTCGAGGAGCTGGACGAGTCGCCGTTCGGTGTCGTACGCGGGCCAGCCCGGGTCGCCCGTCGCCGCGAAGGAGGTCCAGGCGGAGCGGAGGCGGGCGGAGAGCGCCTCGGTCTCGGGCGGCGGCGTGGGTCCGAGGAGCATGCCGCCGAGTCCGCCGGCGCTGTCGCCGAAGTTGCCGAAGTTGCCGAAGGTCAGCGGCACGTCCAGACCGTGACAGGCGCCCAGGGCACCGCCGTTCAGCGGGGCGGACCAGGTCAGCTCGTACATGTGGGCCCGGCCACCTCCGGCCACCTGCGCCTGGGCGAGGTGCAGCGACGGCATGCGGAACAGCCAGTCCGACTGGACGAGTTCGAAGAGGTACTCCGCCGAGGCGTCCGGGAACGCGGCGCGATAGGCCTGTCCGGCGTCGGCCCCGGGGCCGAACATACGCAGGACCGTCGCCGCCATCGCCTCGTCCACCCGGCCGAACAGCCCGGCGAACATGAGGAAGAGGCGGTACTCGTCCCGGGTGTGCCCGACGATCAGGTCCACGTCCCGCGCGGCGCCGCCCGCCAGGGCCTCCCACGGCGCGGTGGGCAGGACATCGCCGTCGACGACGGGCGAGAACGGGGTCGGGGTGAGGGCGACCGCACCCCACCTCGGCACGTACTCACGCATCCGGGCGCTCAGCGCGGCCCCCGCCCCGGGCAGCTTGCGCGGGTCCACGCCGGCCAGGTCGGCGACCGTGGGACGCAGCCCGAGCTCACCGGCCAGCGCGCCGGCGATGTCCCCGGCCAGCGCGTCCGAGAAGTACGTGCCGGGCACACTCTGCGCGATCGCCCGCCGGAACAGTCCTCGCGCCCTCGGCATGACCAGCAGTGCGCCGATGGAGCCGGCGCCCGCCGACTCCCCGAAGACGGTGACCTGGTCGGGGTCGCCGCCGAACGCGGCGACGTTCTCGCGCACCCATTCCAGGGCGGCGACCTGGTCGAGGAGCCCGCGGTTGGCCGGGGCGCCCTCGATGCGGGCGAACCCCTCGATGCCGACCCGGTAGTTGAGGGTGACCACGACGACGTCACCGTCGCGGGAGAGACGGCCGCCGTCGTAGCTCGGGTCGTCGGCGGAGCCCAGCTTGTAGGCGCCGCCGTAGATCCACACCATCACCGGCCGGCGCGCCGCCGGATCCGCGTCCGGTGTCCACACGTTGACGGTCAGCCAGTCGTCCCCGGCGGGCGAGGCGTCGGGCCCCGTCACCTCCTGCGGAGGAGGCGGTCCGAAGGCGAAGGCCTCCCGCACCCCGTCCCAGCGGGCCGCCGGTAGTGGCGCCGCGAACCGCAGCTCCCCCACGGGGGGCTCCGCGAACGGAATACCGCGAAACACCGCGAGGCCGCCCTCCCGGCGCCCTCGGACGGCGCCTGCGGCCGTCCTGACCTCGGGAAACTCTCCTGTACTCATGCATGGCTCCTCGGAGAACACCTGCCCATGGCGGTCCGACCCACGATAGCCGAGGTGAACTACCTTTCACCAAGCGAACGCCACTCGCGGTGGGGAGGTTTGCGGGGAGCGCGCCAAGGGTCCACTCCCGTGCGCACGGACTTGCGGGCGCACTAGGTTGTGCGCCATGAGCAACCTTGACCGCGCGCCCGTACCCAGCGTCTGTGGCGGCCGTGGATTCGTCGTCGCCGAACCCGTGCGCGAACTGCTGAGCCCACGGCACGTCAAGCTCGGGGAGGGCACCGAGGTACGCCGGCTGCTGCCGAACCTCGGGCGGCGCATGATCGGCGCGTGGGCCTTCGTCGACCACTACGGGCCGGACGACATCGCCGACGAGCCCGGTATGCAGGTGCCGCCGCACCCCCACATGGGCCTGCAGACGGTGAGCTGGCTGCACGAGGGCGAGGTGCTGCACCGCGACTCGACCGGCAGCCTCCAGACGATCCGCCCGCGTGAACTGGGTCTCATGACCTCCGGCCGGGCCATCAGTCACTCCGAGGAGAGTCCCAGGTCCCACGCGCGGTTCCTGCACGGGGCGCAGCTGTGGGTCGCCCTGCCGGACGGCCACCGCCACACCGACCCCCACTTCGAACACCACGCCGGTCTGCCCACGGTCACGGCACCCGGCGTGACGGCGACCGTGATCCTGGGCGACCTCGACGGCGCGACCTCGCCCGGCACGACGTACACCCCGATCGTCGGCGCCGACCTGACGCTCACCGCAGACGCCGACGTACGCCTTCCACTGGTGCCCGACTTCGAGTACGGGGTGCTGGCGATGTCCGGGGAGGTGCACGTCGACGGGGTTCCGGTGCTGCCGGGCTCGATGCTCTACCTCGGCTGCGGCCGCACCGAACTCCCGCTGCGCGCCGCCTCCGACGCGAGCGTGATGCTTCTGGGCGGTGAGCCGTTCGAGGAGGAGTTGATCATGTGGTGGAACTTCGTCGGACGGACACAGGAGGAGATCGTGCAGGCCCGCGACGACTGGGCGGAGGGGGCCCGTTTCGGCGAAGTGAAGGGCTACGACGGAGCCCCACTGCGCGCACCGGAGCTCCCGGCGACGCCGCTGAAACCACGCGGAAGGCTGCGCTGACCTGCGGTGATCCGCGCCGACGGTGCCGGTCGTCCGGGAGCGTCTCCCCGCCTGCCCTGCATGCCGATCTCTGGCGGAGCGGACCCTCGGATGCTGCCGCCGCAGGGGTCTGCTCGGCCGGCCGCGAGGAACGTGACCGCGCGGATCAGGTACTGCCGGTCATGACCTGGGGGGCCACCTCGCGGTAGGGCTCGCCCGCCCGCTGGTCGACTGGGCAGTTGTCGTGTCGGTCCTGCTGGTGGTGTCGAGTCTGCTTTTCGCCGCAGGCATCACCTACTCGGTGGCGCCGGCGCCGGGACCACCGTCGGCCGGCGGCCCTGGAGCGGAATCGGCACCTCCCAGAAGAGAACCGGCGTCTGCGGCGGCAACTCGCTCATGCGCTCGGTGACCAGCAGGCATCCGCACACGCAGCCTCGCGACGATCACGTGATTCAGCCGACTTCACGTGTTCCCCCAGAGGGTTTCGGCCTTCTGGTGCGTCGGATTTCGTGCATCCGGAACCTGGGTGGCCGACTGATCGTCCTCTTGGACATGCCTAGCGTTCTCGTCATTGGAATCGACCCGCGTGCAGTGCCCGGCATGGACGGAGACAGCATCCGAGCAGCCCTCGATCATGAACTGACCCGATTTGGCGAACACGCCATCGAGGCGTCCATGACGCTGATCGGGCTGGACGAGTCGGCGGAGTCGACGATAGTCGCAGCACTGTCCGAGCATGAATGGAACGTCGTCGTCATCGGGGGTGGGATCCGCAAACCGGAGCCGCTGTTGCCGCTCTTTGAGCAGGTCGTGAATCTGGTTCGGCGTCATGCGCCGAAGGCCGCGATCGCGTTCAACACGAACGGTGGCGACAGCGTCGAAGCAGCCAGGCGGTGGCTGTGAGGCAGGCCCCGAACCCAGTACACCGCGTCGCTCTTCAGTGACGATCGGACCGTCCTGACCGGGCCTCGAAGGTGTTACGCGGCCAGGTCGAGGACAGTGTCCTTGGCCTGGCCGCCCAGGTCACCGCCCCGCTCGATCGACGAGCTTGAGAAAACGGCCGGCGCGGCGAGCACGGTGAACACGATCCCGGCGGGGTCGTGCGAGCCCTTGAGTTTCTCCGGTGAGGAACTGCGGGCCGACGTCTCTCGCCTTCAACTCCTCGGCGAGCATGACGAGTTCGATGCATGCCGTGGCCGAGTCGTTTGTGTTCGTGGACGACGACTCCGCGCATAGCGGTCACCCAGTGCTGCGCGTATCGGGCCGCCGCCGAACGCGACTGCCGGCGCACCCCGTCTGACGCGACACGGATGACGGGCCTCCTGTAGCGCCGCGACACGTCCTCGTTCAACGAGCCTCTCCGCGTGGAGAGTTGCGCGGTAGTCGCCCAATGACCAGGGCCATGCGGAGACCGCGACTCCGCGCCGGTCCACGGTCAAGATCCGGCACTCGGGCACTTGCAGCCTTGAAACCGATCGGTGTACCGAATTGGAAACCGATCGGTTTCCATAGTCGTCAAGTCAATGCTGGGATAAGCCTCCAACCACGCAGCGCTCAGCGCGCACTGATCGCGTTCGCGCTCGACCCCGGAGTCAAGAACTATGTCCACTCATGCCACCTCCACCATCTTCGTCATAGGCGGCACAGGGGCCCAAGGAATCCCCGTCGTTCGCGCTCTCGTCGCCGACAAGAAATACTCCGTGCGGGTCCTCACCCGGGATGCCACCTCCGCCCGGGCCCAGGAACTCCTCGCGCTCGGCAACGTCTCCATCCTCGAAGGGTCCTTCGCCAACGAGGACGTACTGCGCGAAGGATTTCGCGGCTGCGACGGGGCATTCATCAATATCGACGGGTTCAACACCGGCGAAAAGACCGAGACCTACTGGGCCATCCGCAGCTACGAGATAGCGATCGAAGAAGGAATCAAGTTCTTCGTCTACGGAAACCTCGACTACGCCCTCAAGAAGTCGGGCTACGACTCCAGGTTCCGCACCGGCCACTACGACGGCAAGGGTCGCATGGCCGAATGGGTACTCTTCCAGAACGAGAAGAACAGCGACCGGATGGGAGCCGCGGTCTTCACGTCAGGCCCCTACATCGAGATGGTGATCTCGCCACTCACGCCCATGACGCCCAGCATCGAGGACGGTGTCGTCACGTGGCGAGTTCCGCTCGGCGAGGATGGAAGGCCCCGCAGGTCCGCAACGCGCTGATCACGCAGACCGCTCACATCCCGGCCCAGACGCCGTCATAGGCTCCGGTGCGTTGTGGGCGTGACGGTAGGCCAGTGGTGACAGGCCGAGGTGCGTGTGGAAGTGCTTGCGCAGGGCGACGGGGTCGCCGAAGCCGGAGGCAGTGGCGATCCGTGCGACGGTCAGGCCGGTGGATTCCAGCAGCAGGCGCGCGTGCGCCAGCCGTCGTTGTGCCAGCCACTTCAGCGGGCTGCTGCCCACCTCGCTGCGGAAGCGCCGAGTGAAGGTGCGCACGCTCATGTGCGCGTGCCGGGCCATGTCCTCCAGTGTGATCGGCTCTGCCAGCCGGTCCAGCGCCCACTGGCGGGTCGCCGAGGTGGAGCGGTCGGTGTCCTGCGGTACCGGGTGCTCGATGAACTGCGCCTGGCCGCCCTCGCGCCATGGCGCCACCACGCAGCGCCGCGCGGCGGCCGAGGCCACCGCCGCTCCGTGGTCCAGACGGACCAGGTGCAGGCACAGGTCGATGCCGGCGGCTCCGCCGGCGGACGTCAGGATGCGTCCGTTGTCGACGAACAGCACGTCCGGATCGACCTCGATGTCGGGGAACAGCCGCGCCAGTTCGTCGCACAGCGTCCAGTGTGTGGTGGCCCGGCCGCCGTCCAGCAGACCGGCCGCCGCGAGCAGGAAGGCCGAGGTGCACAGGCTGACGATGCGGGTCCGCGGCCCGATCCGGTCCAGCGCCGCGGCGAGTTCCCCGGGAAGCGCGCCGGTCGCGAGCAGGTCCTCGCCGGGCTCCTGCGTGGCGAGGACGACGGTGTCCGCGCTCTCCAGCACCGACTCGTCGTGGTCGACGACGATCCGGTAGTCCTCGTGCGTGCGCACCGGCCGGCCGCCGAGGGAGAAGGTGACGACGGAGTACAGAGGAGTCCCGTCCGGCTTACGGGCCTCGTTGAACACCCGGGCCGGGATGCCCAGATCCAGCGGAAGGACTCCGTCGAGGGCGAGAACAGCGACACGATGCGACATGGCTGGAATGGTACGACAGGTGGCCCTCCGGCCACTCACCCGCCTTGGTAAGCACACGCCACTCTTCCTTCAGCGGGGACGCGGTCCCCGCCGAAGGAAGAGCAAGACAGACAAGAGCGAGGACATCATGAGCGAGAACACCATGCGGGCAGTCACCATCAGCGAGTTCGGCGGAGCGGAGGTGCTGACCGTCGAGGAGGTCGCGCGCCCCGAGCCGCTGCCGACCGAGGTGCTGGTGCGGGTGCACGCCGCCGGGATCAACCCGGTGGACTGGAAGACCCGCGAGGGTCAGGGAATGGCGGGGCTGCAGACGCTCCCGCTGATCCTCGGCTGGGACGTCTCCGGCGTCGTCGAGAAGGTCGGCTTCGGCGTCACCACCCTGAAGGTCGGCGACGAGGTGTACGGCATGCCGTGGTTCCCGCGCGCCGCCGGCGGCTACGCCGAGTACGTGAGCGCACCGGCCCGCCAGTGGGCCCGCAAGCCGGCCACCCTCGACCACGCGCACGCGGCCGCCGTGCCGCTGGCGGCGCTGACCGCCTGGCAGACCGTGGTCGACACCGCCCACGTCCAGGCCGGCCAGCGCGTCCTGATCACGGCCGCCGCCGGCGGAGTGGGCCACTTCGCGGTCCAGTTCGCCCGGCACCTGGGCGCCCACGTGATCGCCACCGCCAGCGCCGCCCGCCACCCCTGGCTCAAGGAACTCGGCGCCGACGAGACCATCGACTACACCACCACGCGCTTCGAGGACGTCGTCAAGGACGTCGACGTCGTCATCGACCTGGTGGGCGACGCCCACGACAACACGAGCACCCGCTCGCTGAAGGTCCTGCGCCCGGGCGGCCTGCTGGTCGCCGTACCGTCCGGTGTCTCCCCGGACCTGGCCCAGGCCGCCGAGGCGGCCGGCGTGCGCCTCACTGCGTACCTGGTCGAGCCGGACGGTCCTGCGCTGACCACGATCGCAGGCCTGATCGACGCCGGTGAGGTCGCCGTCGAGGTGGAGGAGACCTTCCCGCTGGAGCAGGTCGGCACGGCCCAGGCCCACGTCCAGGCCGGCCGCACTCGCGGCAAGGTCGTCCTCACCGTGACCGACTGACCATCCCTCCAGGCCTCGCTGGGCATGGACGTAACCGCCTCCTTCGTCGACGCCGAGGACGAGGACGGCTACGTGTGGATTCGCCGGTTCGAGGACGAGGCCCTGTACGCGGCCGTGTACGAGCACGACCGCTGGAAGAACGAGATCGGTCCGGTCGTCTACGGCCTGCTGATCCCCGAGAAGTCCGTCGTCACCCGTCTGGTCCCCACCCCGGCCTCACCCCTGCGATAACCCGGCTCACGGCCTCTTCATCCGCCACAGCACACCACCGCACAGCGACAGCGACAGCGACAGCGACAAAGGAACCATCATGAGCACCGAGACACTCCAGAAGTCGGCCCCCGCTTCGTCCATCACCCAGGCCGCCGCCGGCGCACTCATCGCGGCGGTACACGCCGCGGCTGCCCGGATCGGCTTCACGGCGTCCATCGCCGTCACCGACCAGGGCGGACATCTGAAGGCATTCGACCGCGCCGACGACGCGCCCTTTCTCACCGCCGAGGTGGCCCTCGACAAGGCCTGGACCGCGGCCTCCTTCCGAATCCCCACCCACACGTGGAACGACTTGCTCGCCAACCCGCAGATCGCGCCGCTGGGCGGCCATCCTCGTGTGATGGCCGTCGGCGGCGGCTACCCGATCATCGAGAACGGCCAGTACGTCGGAGGGCTGGGGATATCCGGTGGCACCTACGACCAGGACCAGCAGGCCGCCGAGGAGGCCCTCGCCGCCCTCGGGTTCGAGCTGCCCGGTCTCTGACCGGCCACGGAGGGTCGGCCCGTGGCTGACGGACGCCAGGCCAAGCCATAGACCGACATGTGCGCCGTCACTGATGGCTGCAGCCATTGCCCTGATCAGCCGGCCCCCCGGCAGCCTGCGTCCTGACGTCACGCGGCCGCCGACCGCGGTGGCTCAGCGGGTGGAGAGGGACGCCGGGCGCCCCGCGTCCGTACGCCCGCCCGCCGCGCCGAGGGCGAGCAGGGCGCCCCGGGTGGTGGTGACGGCCGCACAGTTGTGGGCGGCGTAGGTGATGAGACCCGTGAGAGTGTCTACGCCGTCACCAGCCTCGATGCCCACCGGGCCGGGCCCTCCGACCTGGCCGCCGCGATTCGCGGACACTGGGGCGCGGAAAACTCCTCCCACCACATCAGGGATGTCACCTTCGCCGAGGACGCCTCCACCGTCCACGCCGGGACCGCACCCCGGGCCATGGCAACCCTCCGCAACCTCGCCATCGGCGCGCTGAAAACCCTCGGAGCCGACAACATCGCCAAGACCACCCGGGCGATCCGCGACGAGCCCCAACGAGCACTCCCCATCCTGGGCATCACCAACGATCCGGACACCTACGGAACTTGATCAAGCCCTGCCCGCCGACTGCACCGCTGGGCATTGTTTGACGCCGCGCTTTGGTGGCTTCGTCGCCGGAAGGCGGGTGTGCACGCACGCCCGAACCGCCCGGCCTCATGCAGCGGCCACTTCCGGGCGGGGGTCTGTGCGGCGGGGATGGACCTACCGCTCGCGCGAGGCGGTGGCCTGACCCCGTTTCCCTGGGGAGCGCCCGCCGCATGTGTCCAGAGGACGTCGACGCGGGCGTCGCATCTGCCGTGCTCTCCGCGAAGCCCGCCCCGGTCTCCGCGCTTTAGTCGGGTGCCGAAATCTGCCCTTTCGGCGAGCGGACAGCTGCGGCAGGAGACTCGGCTGCGCCCTGTCCTGAACTGAGCCCGTCCAGCAGGAGGTCCCCGAGTTTCGGAGAAGGCGTCGCCGGCGGTCAGGCCGGTCCTCTCCAGAAGGGCCCCTGACTGGACCGCGTCGATGGTGACTGCCACGACATGGGCGGCGAAATGCCCGTTGAGCGCGAGGAAGACGCCGGTCTGCACGCCCTCCTCGATCAGTTCGTGGACTCGTCGCGCCGCAGCGGCCGAATTTTTGCGGTTGATCTGTGCGGTCGGTTCGTAACCGACCATGTCGTCGTACATCGAGGGCGTTGCGGCGCTCGGTCGGTTGAGCAACAGCCACCGGACGGGGTCGCGTTGCTCGGCGAGCAGGGGTTCTGTGCCGGTCAAGGTGACTCCGGGGTGGTGGTGAGTTCGGTGCGTCGGCGTTTGCGCAGCAGGTAGCGCTGGGTCTTGCCGCTCGGGGTCTTGGGCAGGGCGTCGATGAAGTGGATGGTGCGCGGGGGTAGGCATGGGCGGAATGGGCGGCGTAGCGGGTCTTGACCAACTGCTGGAGCTCGGCGGCCAGTTCCGGCGAGCCGTCGGCGCCGTCGCGCAGGACGACGTACGCCTCGATGACCTCGCCGCGGACGTCGTCGGGTGCGCCGATGACACCCCGTCTTGAGCGGACAATTGAGCTCGGGATGGTGGTGGTCGGCCAGGGGCGTTCCGACTTCGGTCTGGCCGAAGTGGTCGTGCACGGCCAGGCCGAGCGCGGCGCCGGCCCACTCGTTGACCTCCGGGGTCAACGGCTCACCCGCGCTGGACGCCCGCTCCAGCCGCAGCCCCTGTGGCACCGGCACCGGCACCGGCACCGGCACCGGCGATGCGCGCAGCCCCCGGTACACGGTCGGGGCGGCGGTGAAGTCGGTGACCTGGTCGTCGACGAGGGTGCGCCAGGTCGTATCGGCGGAGAACCCGCCGGACAGCAGCAGGCTGGGGACGCCGGCGGCCATCGGAGCGACGATCGCGGATACAGCCCGTAGGCCCAGCCGGGGTCGGCGGCGCACCAGTAGCTGCTGATCGTCACGGCGGACGAACCGCATGCCGCCGTGCCGACCGCGCTCGCGCCCCCGGCTGTCAGGGCTTCGTAGGGAGTTCGTCCTGGGGCGGCGTCCCGTGTCATGAGTGCCGATGAGACCTGTCGTCGCCGGTACTGATGTCCGTGGTACGAGGGTCTTCCCGCTCGTTCAATCTGCCGTTGGCACCGACGACGAGGCCTGCTCTCGCTGTGCCTCCAGCAGGCGGCGCAGCGCCCGGACACCCTCCTCGGTACGCCGCGAATCACCGGAAGTGACCTGGTGGAACACCAGTCCTTCCAAGGCTGCGAAGACTATGTCGACCAGCTCCTCGGACAGGGCGAAGCAGGCCAGCGCCTCCCGGACGGCGTCGCGGTAGGTCTGGTAGAGCGCGTCGGCATGGTGCCGCAGTTCTGGGCTGCGGATCGCTTCGAGCTTCAGCTCGTACTGGAATGCCTGCAGGTCGGGATCGGCACTGACGAGGCCGGGCAGGGTCGCGGCGAAGTCCTCCAGCCTGCCGCTCACGGGGACCAGCGACGATGTCTTGATGCTGTGCCGGACGACCCATTGCAGGGCTTGTTCCAGCAAGGCATCCCGGGAACCGAAATGGTGGGCGACCAGCCCATGGGTCACTCCTGCTTCGGCGGCGACAGACCGGTAGGTCAGTTTCCGCAGGCCGCCGCGGGCGACGACCTTGACGGCCGCTGCCAGCAGGGCGTCACGCCCTTCGCCGTATCCGGGCCGGGCGTCCTGGCCGGTCTCGTCGTCCGCCTCTGCCGCGCTCGTCACCGCTCGTCCTCCTGATGTCCGTATGCGTGCACCGCCACCACAACTATCCTATTGACAAGTTATCCATGTGGATAGATTCTCGCTGTACCGCATTCCCTCCCCTCTCTGGAGCTCGCCCCATGGCCCTGCCCGAAGGACTGCGCAGCACCCCCTTCTCCACGCGGTACGCCGACCGCGTCGAGGAGTGGATCGACGTCTACGGCCATGCCGTGCCGCTGACCATCAGCGACCCGGCCGAGGAGTACGAGGCCATCCGCACCGCTGTGGGCGCGTCCGAGTACTCGATGCTCTACAAGTGGCACGTCGAGGGGGCCGGCGCGGTCGCGACCGTGGACGCCGTCTTCTCGCGCAGCGTGCGCGGCCTCGGCGCCGGACGCGTCGCCTACGGTGTGGTCGTCGACGCCGACGGCATGATGCTCGACGACGTGACGGTGGCCGTCCTCGCGCCCGGCCACGTCGCCGTCACCGGCGGCAACCCCGCCACCCAGGAGGCGCTGGCCGCGCACGCTCCCGCGGGCACCACCGTCACCGAGCGCCGCGACGAGTTCGCCGTGCTGACCCTTCAGGGGCCGCGCAGCCGCGAGGTGCTCCAGCGCCTCACCAAGGTCGACGTCTCGGGCGCCGCCCTCCCCTATTACACGTTCCTGCGGGAAGCCTTCGTCGCGGGCATACCCGCGCAGGTCAACCGTCTCGGCTTCACCGCCGAGCTCGGCTACGAGATCCAGGTTCCCCGGGAGCGGGCGCTGGAGCTGTGGGACGCCGTCTTCGAGGCGGGCCAGGACCTGGGCGTCAGGGCCTTCGGCGCGGCCGCGTTGATGATGTGCCGCACCGAGGCCGGAATGATCATGGGCGAGCTGGAGTACGACCACACCGTCACTCCCTTCGAGTGCCGCATGGGCTGGGCCCTGGACTTCGACAAAGGCCCCTTCCAGGGGCGGGACGCTCTGCTGGCCAGGAAGGACAGCGTGACGGGCCGCGTCGTCAGCGTCGTCGTGGACGCCGCTCCCGAGGTGGCCGAAGGCGCCCGGCTGGAGCTGGACGGCCGGGACATCGGCTACGTGACGATGGCCGTGCCCTCCCCCGCGCTCGACGGCGCCACCCTGGGCCTGGCCCGGGTGCACCGCGACGCCGTGAAGGCCGGCACCGCCCTCACCGCCGTCGCCGCCGACGGTTCCAAGGCCGACGCGACGGTCCGGCCCACGCCCGTGTACGACCCCGACCGCACCCGCGTACGGGCCTGAGCGGACCGGAGATCCCGCCATGCAGCGCTACATCCTCACCCTCCGCTGCCCCGACCAGCCGGGCATCGTCCACGCACTGGCCGGGGGCGTCGCCGAGGCCAAGGGCAACATCCTGGAGAGCGGCCAGTTCTCCGATCCGGGCACCGGAATCTTCACCATCCGCGTGTGTCTGGAGACCCCCGAAACCGACACCGAGGGCCTGCGGGACGCACTCACCCTGCGCCTGGCGCGCTTCGACCCCGTGCTGACCCTGCGGGCCGAGGAGCAGCGCCGCCGGGTACTGCTGATGGTCTCCAGGTTCGACCACTGCCTGGTCGACCTGCTCTACCGCTGGGACCTGGGCGAGCTGCCCGTCGACATCCCGCTGATCGTCTCCAACCACCCCGACCTGGCACCCGTCGCGGAACGCCACAACATCCCGTTCCTCCACCTCCCGGTCACGCGTGACACCAAGCCGGAGGCGGAGGCGGAACTGCTGCGGCTGGTCGCCGAGCACCAGGTCGACTTCGTCGTCCTCGCCCGGTACATGCAGGTCCTCTCCGACGACCTGTGCCGCAAACTGTCGGGCCGGGTCATCAACATCCACCACTCCTTCCTGCCGGGCTTCAAGGGCGCCAAGCCCTACCACCAGGCCCACGACCGGGGCGTCAAACTCATCGGCGCCACCGCCCACTTCGTCACCGTCGACCTGGACGAGGGGCCGATCATCGAGCAGGACGTCGTCCGCGTCGGGCACCGGCACACAGCGCCGGAGCTGGTCGCCATCGGCCGGGACGTCGAGCGGATCGTGCTCGCGCGGGCCGTGCGGCTGCACGCGGAGGACCGCGTCGTCCACACCGGCTCGCGCACCGTCGTGTTCTCGTGACACCGGAGAGGCTGGTACGACCATGACCACCGCGACGCTGCTCGACGGCAAGGCCGCGGCAGCCGAGATCAAGAGTGAACTCGCCGCCCGGGTGGAGGCGTTGGCAAGCCGGGGCGTCAGCCCCGGGCTCGGCACCATCCTCGTCGGCGAGGACCCGGGCAGTCACTCCTACGTGCGCGGCAAGCACCGCGACTGCGCCCAGGTCGGCATCGCGTCGATCCGGGTGGAGCTTGCCGCCACCGCCTCCCAGTCCGACGTCGAGGCGGCCGTACTGCGGTTGAACGCGGACCCGGCCTGCACGGGATTCATCGTCCAGCTGCCGCTGCCGGCCCACATCGACACCCACGCCGTGCTGGAGCTCATCGACCCCGCCAAGGACGCCGACGGACTCCACCCGACGAATCTGGGACGTCTGGTGCTCGGCATCCCGGCCTCGCTGCCCTGCACCCCGCGCGGCATCATCGACCTGCTGCGCCGCAACCAGGTCCCCATCACCGGCCGGCAGTTCTGTGTCATCGGCTGCGGCATCACGGTGGGCCGTCCCCTGGGCCTGATGCTGACCCGCACCACCGAGCATGCCACCGTCACGCTGTGCCACGAGGCCACCCGGGACGTCGCGGCCCACACCCGCGTCGCCGACGTGGTCGTGGCCGCGGCAGGGGTGGCCCATCTTGTCAGGCCGGACTGGATCAAGCCGGGCGCCACCGTCCTTTCCGTGGGCATCACCAGGACCGTGGAGGGCATCCTCGGCGACGTCCACCCCGACGTCGGAGAGGTGGCCGGCACGATGTCCCCGGCCACCGGCGGCGTCGGCCCGATGACCCGGGCCATGCTGCTGACCAACGTCGTCGAGGCCGCCGAGCGCGGGTGACGACAGCGGTGGGCTCCGGGGCCGGGGCGCTTCGACGGCCCGGCCCCGGAGCACTGCGCCGCAGCACACCCAGCACAGCGGCGAACCTTCCCACGACGGGTTCCGGCTACGGAAACGTGGCATCTCGCGGTCAGGCGGCGCCGACCCGCAGGGCGCCTGCGAGCGGACCCAGGCAGCCAGAACCGGCCGGCCTCGATCACAGGGCAGAGGCTCCCCACAGCGTGCGGTACCCGGCTCGGCAATCCGTCGAACTGTCGAACTGTCGAACTGTCGAACTGTCGAACAGCGAACCGTCGTGCGGTGGGTCGTGCGGCGAGTTCCGGTCCTTCGTGACGAGTGACCACCCCGGGCCCGAGGGAACCGGCTGCGCGCCGGCGAAGACGCCGCTCCATGACGCCGCCGGCCTGACGGATGTCCGCGCTGTCGAGTTCCGGAGCGACGCGGGGCGCTTGCCGTCCGCGTCCGAAGAGGGCCATGACAGGGTCAGTGTCTGTCCTGTGCGGCGCGGACGAGGGCGTCGAAGAGTCCCTGCTGGGCGGGGTCCTGGTGGGCCGTGTCCTCGGGGTGCCACTGGACGGCGGTGAACCATGCCTGCGAGCCGGGAAGTTCGAGTCCTTCCACAGTGTCGTCGTCGGCCCTCGCGGTGACTGCCAGTCCGGCACCGGCGCTGTCCACCCGCTGGTGGTGGTAGCAGGAGGCGTCCACCTTCTCGGCGCCGGCTGCCTGTTCGAGCAGGGTGCCACGACGGATCGCCACCGAGTGCACGACGTGGCGGTGTTCGCGTTCCGGTCCGCCCATGTCCTGCTCCAGGGTGCCGCCGAGGGCGACGTTCACGACCTGCAGACCGCGGCAGATCGCGAGCAGCGGCAGGCCCGACTCCAGTGCGTGGCGGGCGACTTCGAGGTCGAAGGCGTCCTGGACGGCGTCGACGTCGTAGACACTGTCGTGGGTGTCGGCCGCGCCGTAGCGATATGGGGCGAGGTCACCGCCGCCGGGGAGCAGGACCCCGTCGAAGCGGGCCAGGCGTGCGGCCACGCCATGGTGGGCCGGGTCGGCCGGGTGGATGGTCGCCGGTTCGCCGCCGGCCCGCCAGACCGCCTCGATCAGGGCGCGGGCGTTGACCTCGGCGGCGTAGCGCAGGGCGGAGGTGGTGGCGGAGAACCGGGCGGGGATCGCGATGAGCGGTCTTGTCGCGGTACGGGTCACAGCTGGATCCAGGTGGTCTTGAGCTCGGTGTACTTCTCCAGGGCGTGGGCGGACTTGTCCCGGCCGTTGCCGGACTGCTTCATGCCGCCGAAGGGGACGGTCAGGTCGCCCTCCTCGTAGCAGTTGACCCAGACCGTGCCTGCCTTCAGCGCCCGTGAGACCTGGTGGGCGGTGGACAGGTTCGAGGTCCACAGGCCGGCGGCGAGGCCGTACTCGGTGGCGTTGGCCAGGCGCACCGCCTCGTCGAGGTCGTCGAAGGTGAGCACGGACAGGACGGGCCCGAAGATCTCCTCACGGGACAACCGCATGCCCGGTTCCACGCGGTCGAAGACGGTGGGCCGCAGGAAGCTGCCGCCGCTCTCGGCCAGCGTGCGGCCGCCGCCGACACGCAGCCGGGCGCCTTCGTCGAGGCCGGTGGCGATGTGTCCGAGGACGCGCTCCAGGTGGCTCTCGCCGACCAGGGCGCCCATCTCGGTCGCGGGGTCGAGGGGGTCACCGACGCGCAGTTCCCGGGCCCGGGCCACGATCGCCTCGGTGACGCGTTCGGCGACGGAGGAGTGCACCAGCAGCCGGGACGGGGCGGTGCACATCTCGCCCTGGTTGAAGAAGATGCCCCAGGCGGCGGTGGCGGCGGCCTTCTCCAGGTCGGGGGCGTCGGGAAGGATGATGTTCGGGGACTTGCCACCGAGTTCGAGCCAGACGCGCTTGAGGTTGGAGTCGGCGGCGTAGTGCAGGAAGTGGCGGCCGACGGCGGTGGAGCCGGTGAAGGCCAGCACGTCGACGTCGGAGTGCGTGCCGAGGGCGCGCCCTGCCACCGGCCCGTTGCCGTTGACCACGTTCAGCACGCCTGGAGGCAGCCCGGCCTCGGTGGCGATCCGGCCGAGCAGCAGCGCGGACAGCGGCGAGTTCTCGGACGGCTTCAGTACGACCGTGCAGCCGGCTGCCAGCGCCGGGGCAACCTTCCAGGAGGCCAGCGTGAGGGGGAAGTTCCATGGCACGACCGCGCCGACCACACCGGCCGGTTCCCGGGTGACCAGGGCAAGGGCGTCGGGGGCGGTGTGCGGCGACTCGTCGGTGAGCTTGTCGGCCAACTGCCCGTACCAGCGGAAGGTGTTGATGGCGGCGCGCAGTTCGATGCCGTACGCGTCCGCGATCGGCTTGCCCATCTCCAGGCTCACCGTCAGTGCCAGTTCCGCACGGCGTTCCTCGAGGAGGTCGGCGATGCGCAGCAGTACCCGGCCGCGCTCGACGGGCGGCAGGTGCGGCCAGGGGCCGGAGTCGAAGGCGCGTCGCGCGGCGGCCACTGCCGCGTTCACCTCCGCGACGCCCCCGTCGGCGACCTGCGCCAGCACCTGACCGTCACGGGGCGAGACGACCGAGTAACTCGGTCCCCCGCCGGGGTTGTCGGCCCCGTCGATGTGATGGGCGCCGGACAGGTCCAGGGACTTGGCGCGGCGCGCCCACTCCTCGTGCGTGACGTCCGTCATGAGAGAGCCTCCAACAAGAATATTTGATATCAAACGATATGGTGGGCGGTCGGCCGCCACAAGGGCTCACGAGAATCGGTCCGGCCTGCCGCGGGGCCCGGAAAGGAACGCTTGGCGTGCGCGCGGCAGCTGCGGGGGCGGTTTCCCGACGCCGACGACCGGGAGGTCATGTCGCTCGGCGGGCCGTGACCGGTACGACGAGGCCGCGGTCGAGGCTGGACCGGCGGCGAGCTCGCCCTGCCGCATAAGCGGTGTCACCTCGGCGTCCCGATTCTCGGCGTCCGCTTCGACGCCCAGGCGCTGGCCACCGTCCTCGGCGGCGGCCGAGCTTCCGCGCGCCCCGAGATCGGCTGGTACAACCGGTGCGTCCTGCTTGCGGACGCCACGGAGGTAGCCCGCGACGCCGTGGGCGCGCGGGCCTTCCGCGCGGGACGCTCCTTCGGGGTGCGGTTCCATCCGGAGAATCGCCACGGCAGCGATCCGCGCTTACGCCCGGCCGCACCATGGAGCCGACGGCACGCGACAACGCCCGCCGCCTGGGCGACGGCTTCCTCGATCCAGTGGCGAACGCGTCCGGCCGGACGGCGTGCGCTGCGTTCTTCGCCCGGCCATGTGATTCCTCCGCAAACCGCCGTCCGCCGTCCGCCGTCGGATGGAACTACGGTGCGGCCCGGCCGGAACCGGGCCGCACCGGGTGGCCGCGTCAGCTCTGCGCCGTAGCCCTGCTGCGGGTCAGCCGGCCGGCGACCACCCCGATGACCAGCACCGCGGGGACGCTGAGCTGGAGCCAGACCGCGGTGACCTTGTCGCCGCCGATGAGCGTGGTGAAGTTCTCGATGATGAGCCAGATGGCGCCGGCGATGCCGAGCGCGCCCAGAACTGGGGCGATCAGCGTGTTCCAGGGGCGGGTGTCGGCGCGCGACCGGCGGAAGTAGACCACCACGGAGGCGGAGGTCAGGAAGTACAGGAGCATGATGCCCAGCACCGCGACGCCACTGAACCAGGAGAAGAGCGTCAGCACCGGGTCCTTGCCCAGTACGGCGAACGGTATGACGAGCACGATCGAGATCGCGGTCTGGACGATGCCTGCCACCCAGGGCGAGTGGCGGCGGTTGATGGCGGTCAGCTTGTGCGGCAGGAGCCCTTCGCGGCCGAGGGAGAACAGGTAGCGGTTGGCGGAGTTGTGGAAGGCCAGGATGCCGGCGAAGAGGGAGGTGGCCAGCAGGATCGGCAGCACGTCGCCCGTCCAGCCGCCGAACTGGGCGGCGATCGGCGCGAAGACGAAGGCCGCGGCGTCTCCGCTTTCCAGCGCCTTGCCCGCCTCGCCGGCGGCCTGGGACGCGCCGTGCGCGGAGATCAGCATCCATGAGGTGAAGGCGAAGAAGCCGGTGATCACGGCGACCGACAGGTAGGTGGCCCGGGGGACGGTCTTGCGCGGTTCGCGGGCCTCCTCACCGTAGATGGCGGTGGCTTCGAAACCGAACATCGACGCGACGGCGAACATCAGCGCCACCCCCGGAGCGCCCTGGAACACGGCCGACGGCGAGAAGCTGTCACCGAAGCCGAGCCCCTCGGGCCCGCCGCCTTTGAAGAAGGTGACGAGGGCGAAGACGATCAGGATGCTGAACTCCGCCAGCACGAACACGGCGAGGATCTTGGCGCCCATCTCGATGCCCGAGGCGCCCAGGCCCTGGACGATCACCATCGTGACCAGGGCCCACACCCACCACCCCACGCGGGCGCCGCTGTAGTGCTCGACCAGGCCGCTGACGGTGGCGCCGTACAGCCCGTACATGGCGGCCTGGACCGCGCAGTAGGCGAAGAGGGCGACGCCCGCGCTGCCGGAGCCGGTCTGCCGGCCCAGCCCCTTGCCGATGTAGGTGTAGAAGGCGCCGGCGTCCACGACGTGACGGCCCATGGCGACAAAGCCGACGGAGAACAGCAGGATGACGACACCGGCCGCCAGGTACGCGGCGGGAGCGCCGGCTCCGTTGCCGATGGCGACGGCGATGGGCACGGCGCCGGCGATGCCGGTCAGCGGCGCCTGCGCCGACAGGACGAAGAAGAGGATGCCCAGAACGCCGAGTGAGTTGGGCTTGAGACTGCCTGCCATAGGGGAATCCTGCGCGGTCCGCGTCGCGACCGCTGTCTGATTGTCCACTCGAGATCACCTGCTGGGAACGGGGAAGGGTGATTTTTCGTTTCGGGCCAAATGAGTTGCCTCATGGTGGGCCGGAGCTATCCGTTTGACAAGGGGTCTGGGCGAGGATTTTCGACTGGTCGCCGGTTCCTTACAGGCCCGTAACCCACCAGGTGGGGCAGATGGGCGCCGCGCCGGTCGCGACGACCGGCTTCGGAATGACGGTCAGGTCGCCGGCGTCGCCCTTCTGCGGGGGCCGGGCGATGAGCGGCGACAGGCTGTCGGCTGTCTACTCGTGGACGGAGATGGCCTGGAGCGGGCAGACGTCGGCGGCCTCGTGCAGTTCGTCCGCGCTCGCCCGGCCCACCTCGGCCTCGTACACGTCGGTGGCTTCGGCCCGCAGGGCCAGGCGGCCCTGGTCGTCGAGGGCGAAGAGGCCGGGAGCGGCGTACACGCACTGTCCGTGGTCCTGGCACTTCTCTAGGTCGACTTCGACGCGCATGCGATGTGCTCCTTGTGCCGGTTTTCGTGCGATACGGGAAGCGCGGGCGGTCCGGTGGGTCAGCGCAGCCGGATCGGCAGCCGGGCGATGCTGCGCAGGAACTCGGTGTGGGTGAAGGCGGGCTCGCCGGCGAGTTCGATCGTGCTGAAGCGGTTCACCAGCGAGGTGAAGACCACGTCGGCCTCCGCGCGGGCGAGGACCTGGCCCGCGCAGCCGTGCTGGCCCGAGCCGAAGGCCAGGTGCTGGCCGGCCGCGACGGGGCGGGTGTGGTCGAAGCGGTCCGGGTCCGGGAAGACCTCCGGGTCGCGGTTGGCGGACCCGATCAGCAGGACCAGGACCTCGCCGGCGGGCACGGTCGTGTCACCGATGGCCGTCTCCTGGGTGGTGAGCCGGGCGACCATCTGCTCGGGTGTCTCGATGCGCAGGATCTCGTTGATGAAGCCGGGCCTCGCCTCGGGCCGGTCGCGGTAGATCCCGATGTACTCGGGGTGCTCCGCCATGTGCCGGACGCCCTGGACGATCAGGTGCTTGATGTCGAGGTGGCCGACGGCGAAGAAGAGCAGGATGGTCCGGACGACCTCGTTCTCGCTCATCCTCCCCTCGTCCTGAGCGGCGAGGAAGGCGTCGATCAGGCCGTCGCCGGGGTCGGCGCGCTTGTGGGCGATCAGGCCGCGGACGTGTTCCTCGTACCACTCGAAGGCCTCGCCGCTGATCCGCCAGTCGTCCTCGTCCGATCCGGGGCCCAGGCTCAGCCCGATGTCGTAGGTGTACTTCTGGATCTCCAGCATCTTGGCGGGCTCGATGCCGAAGACATGACAGATCGTGTCGAACGTGGAGCGCAGCGCGAGGTCGCTCACCGCGTCGAGGGTGCCGTCGCCTGTCGCCGCCTCGTCGAGGACGGCGTCCACGGAGGCCTGCATGACCTTGGCCCATTTTTCGACGGCCTTCGGCGTGAACCAGCGGTTGGTGACGCGGCGCAGCCGCGTGTGGTCCGGGGCGTCCTGGCCGAGCATCGTGTCGTGCAGGGGATCGGCCACGCCGAAGTCGAGCTTGCGGACGCTGAGAGTGGGATTGCGGATCAGCTTGGCGACGTCCTCGTAGCGGGACACGACGCAGACGCCCGTCGGGTGCCGGTAGACAGGCGCCTCCCTGCGGAGCCGGGCGTAGTACGGGGCGGGGTCGGCGCGGTAGTCGGCGGCGCGGAACGGGAGAAGGTCTGCTGCGGGAGCCTCGGTGGTCATGGGGATCTCCTCGGGTGCGTGGCGGTCTCGGACCAGCCGGTGCCATGCGGCGAGAATTATCCAATCGGACAGTTTCGTCAATGCTTCCGGCCCGCGTAATCGATTCTTTACTCGTGCGGAGTCAAACGAACGCCTGAAGGCTGAACGATGAAGGCCCTGGACGCCGGGGCGTCCAGGGCCTTGCAGAGGGGCTTTGCAGGGGGTGGTCAGACGGTCATGGCCGGTCCTCGGGCGGGTCGGCGCCGTCGCCGGCGAGGAGCCTCAGCAGGGAACGCAGTTCGTCCAGCGCCGCGTCCGTGACGTCCGGTTCGCCGAGGACGAGCTGGTGCAGCACGAGGCCGTCCAGCGCGGCGAAGATCAGCCGCGCCAGCGCCCGGTTGGCGCCGGCGGGCACCATGCGGGACAGCTCGCGCTCGGTGGCGTCGAAGTACTCGTCGTACAGGGCGCGAATCTGCGGCAGCAGCTCCGGCCTGCGCGTCGACTCCAGCAGCAGCTCGTACTGGAACATCTGGGTGCCCGGTGCCGCCGTGACCATGTCGGACAGCCCGGTGGAGAAGTCCGCGACCTTGCCGGTGCCGGGTTCGAGGGCGCTGGTGCTCAGCGAGGTGCGGATCGTGTGGGCGAGTGCCTCCTCGATCAGCGCGTCGCGCGAACCGAAGTGGTGCACGACGAGCCCGTGGGTGACGCCCGCCTCCTCCGCGACGGCCCGGTAGGTCAGCTTGCGCAGCCCGCCGCGCGCCACCACGCGCACGGCGGCGTTGAGCAGGGCCTCGCGCCCCTCCCCGTAGTTCAGGCGTTTGCGCGACCCCCTGCTCTGGGAGGTGTCCGCGGAATCGGTCATGGCTGTGACCCTACCCAGCGCTTCGGTGCGGCAGCATCGCCGGCCGGGAGGGAGACGGCGGTCCGCGATGTGGTGCGTGCCGCGCCGGGCGGAGCAGTGGGCCGCCCGGTGCGGCACGGGCTCTCGAGCGGTCAACGCCGGGGCGCGCGGATGCCGCGGAACTCCCAGTCGCCGCCGAGTGCGGTGGACAGCACCTCCTCGGACTCGGTGGGCTGGGCGCCGACGTCGGCGCGGATGGACGTGGGGCCGGTGACGATGTGGTTGGTCAGTTTGCCGAGGCCCTCCACCTCGACCTCGACCACGTCGCCGGGCTGTACGGGACGGGAGTTGGCCGGGGTGCCGGACAGCAGGACATCACCCGGGTGGAGGGTGATGGTGCGGGCGATGTCGGCGACGAGGTAGTGCATGTCCCACTGCATCTCGTCGGTCGAACCGTCCTGCACGACCTGGCCGTTGACGTACGTACGCAGGTACTTGCCGTGGAAGTCCCAGTCGGTGACCAGGCCGGGGCCGAGCGGGCAGAGGGTGTCGGAGCCCTTGACGCGGAGCATGGAGCCGGCGTCGGTGTCGCGGAAGTCGTGCAGGCCGTAGTCGTTGGCGATGGTGTAGCCCGCGATGTACTCCCCCGCCTGGGAAGGGGAGATGTTCCGTGCGGTCCTGCCGATGACGATGGCGACCTCACCCTCGTAGTTGAGCCACTTGCAGCCCTCGGGGCGGACGATGGCGCCCTGGTGGGAGTTGAGGGCCGAGGTCGGCTTGTGGAAGTACGTGGGCGTGCCGGGCAGATCGATCCCGAACTCGTCCACGCGGCTGCGGTGGTTGAGATGGACGGCGATCACCTTCGACGGCACCACCGGGGGCAGGTGCTGTGCTTCCTCGGTCTTGACGCGGCGGCCGTCCCCGGCGACGAGTTCGTCCCCCTCGACGGTGACCTGGACGGCGGAACCGTCCAGGAGGATGCGGCGGTACTCGGGCATGGCAGGGGCTCCTAGATACGACTGGGCGGGGTGCGCGGGGACGGGGCGGCAGGCCGGCCGGTGCCGGTCCAGCCCTCGGCCGGGCGGTCGAACCAGAGGTGGACCTGTCCGGTGCCGATGGAGTTCTCGTACTCGCCGTACTGGCGGGCCTTGGCGATACAGGCCTGCCCGCCGAGGGCGCCGGCCATCATCAGGTAGTGGAAGAACTTCGCCTCGGGCTTGACCTTCCAGAACTCGTCCATGGTGTCGAGGACCTTGTCGTGGCGGCCCTCCTTGAACCAGGCGATGCGTTCGTGGTCCGCCTCGCGGGCCTCGGGCGTGCGGATGTGCACGGGGTCGCCGGCCTCGTGGTCGCGCAGCTCGCGCAGCGGCCAGAAGGTGTGCGAGAGGGCGCCGGAGGCGATGAGCAGGACGCGGCGGCCGGGCGTGGCGGCGATGCCGTCCGCGAGTGCGCGGCCGAGGCGCAGGTGGTCCTCCATGTCGCCGGTCTGGCAGACGCCGATGGTCACCCACCGCTTGTCGGGCAGGCCCTCGCCGAGGAACTTCCAGAGGTTGATGGTGGCGTAGTAGATCGGCAGGTACTCGTCGTCGATCGCGGTGATCCAGGTGCCGTGCTTGTCGGCGAACTTCTCGATGTTGGCGGCGAGTTCGGGGTCGCCGGGGAAGTCGTACGGCATCCGGCACATGCCGCGCGGCAGTTCCTCGGAGGTGAACAGGCCGGCGCGGCGCCGCTGGGCGGTGACGACGAACTCGACGGTGGTCGCCCAGTGCGAGTCGAGGACGACGACGGTGTCGTACTCGCCTGCGGCATCGCCTTCGAAGACGTCCTCCCGAAGCTGCCGCAGGCCGGTGACGAGGGTGATCTCCTTGCCCTCGTTCAGCTCCAGCCGGTCGGCCTCCGGGAGCACGATGGTCGGCACATGGGCGAGCAGGCCCGCCCCGACGATCTCACCCATGGTCCTTCCATCCCTTCGGGGCGGTGACGGTGTTCTTCAGGTCGCAGTAGAAGTCGAAGCTCCACGTTCCGCCCTCGCGACCGACGCCGGAGTGGCGGGAGCCGCCGAAGGGCGCCTGGAGATCGCGTACGAAGAAGCAGTTGACCCAGACCGTGCCCGCGACGAGCCGGGCGGTGACGCGTTCGGCGCGCTCCCGGTCGCCGGTGACGAGGGTGGCGGCCAGCCCGAAGCGGGTGTCGTTGGCGAGGCGGACGGCCTCGTCCTCGTCGGCGAAGGTCTGCAGGGTCAGGACCGGGCCGAAGACCTCCTCCTGCACGACCTCGGAGTCCTGGGCGACATCGGTCAGCAGCGTCGGAGCGTAGTACTGGCCGCCCTTGCGATGTCCGCCGAGCACCGCGCGTGCTCCGGCCGCGATCGCCCGCCGCACGAAGCCGTCGATCTTCTCCAGCTGGCGGGGGTGGATGTTGGGCCCGATGTCGGTCGCCACGTCTCGCGGGTCGCCCTGGACGAGCCGCCCGGCCTGCTCCACGAACCGGCGGGTGAACTCCTCCGCGACCGAATCCTCGACCAGGAACCGGGTGGCCGCCAGACACACCTGCCCGGCGTTGTCGTACTGCTCCACAGCGAGATCGACCGCGAGCTCCAGGTCGGCGTCCGCGAACACCAACAGCGGTGACTTGCCGCCCAGTTCGAGGCTGAGCGGGGTGAGGTTGGCGGCGGCCGACTCGGTGATCCGCTTCGCCGTGGGCACCGAACCCGTGAAGCTGATCCGGCGCACGTCCGGGTGCGAGGTGAGGGCGTCGCCGATCTCGGAGCCGTATCCATGGACGACGTTGAGGACGCCGGCGGGCAACCCGGCCTCGGCAGCGATGTCGGCGAGCAGCGAGGCGGTCAACGGGGTCCACTCGGCAGGTTTGAGGATCACCGTGTTGCCCGCCGCCAGCGCCGGCGCCACCTTCCACGTCGCCAGCATGAGCGGCGCGTTCCACGGGGTGATCAGCACGCAGGGGCCGGCCGGGTCCCAGCTGACCTGATTGGTGTGCCCGCGCGTGTCGAAGTCCTCGTGCTCCAACCGCAGCAACCAGTCCGCGAAGAAGCGGAAGTTGTGCGCCACACGAGGCATCACGCCCCGCCGGTGCGAGCGCAGCAGGGCGCCGTTGTCGGTGGTCTCGACGATCGCGAGCTCTTCGATCCGCTTCTCGACGCCGTCGGCGACGGCGTGCAGGAGGCGGGCGCGTTCGGCGCGGGGGGTGGCGGCCCAGCCGGGGAAGGCGGCCTTCGCCGCGGCCACGGCTGCGGCGGCCTCCATGGCCGTGCCTCGGGCGATCTCACCGAGGACGCTTCCGTCGATCGGCGAGACGTCGGTGAACGTCTCGGTGGAGGCGACGCGTTCGCCGCCGATCCAGTGGCGTGTGTCGACGGTGACCCCGGCGACGGTGGTGATGTGGTCGGTCATGTCCGGTCTCCAAGTCGTATCCGCGGTACAGGGCGTCACTGGGCGCCGGACGTGCCGGACTCCAGCAGTCGTCCGCCGTCCCACACCACGCCGACCTGCCGGTGGTACGCGGCGATCGGCTCCCGGATCTCCAGTCGGGCCAGCTCCTCGGTCGGGGCTTCGAAGAGCTCGAGTTCGGCGTCGCCGCGCCAGGCCTGCCCGGCCTCGAAGGAAGCGGCTCCGGTCTCGATCAGTTCGTCGAGTGCGAGGCCCTTGCCCTGCTCGATCGACGGCAGCCAGCGGTGGTGGGCCATGGGGTGGCTGTTGACGAAGCCGTTGGTCTCGGACGGTTCTCGCAGCGTGACCACGGCCTGGGCGAGACGCCGGTCCGCGGCGGCGAGCGTGGCACCGAAGCGGGCGCCGGCCTCGATCCGCGGCGCCGGACCGTAGGGGTGGGGGCGGGTCTGGTGGATGGAGCCGAGCTTCTTGGGGTAGCCCTGGTGCAGTCCGCGGGCGATGGCGAAGTCCTTGTCGACCCAGATGTACACGCAGCGCGAGTAGGTCTGCCCCCGGTACGCGCAGCGGACGACCGCGAAGGCCTCCTTGTACTGGGAGAGCACGGGATCGAGCAGCTCGTCGCCGGAGGCGGAGCAGGACTGCCAGTCGGCCCAGATCAGCGCGACGGCGCCGGGGTCCTCATCGGCGAGCTCCAGCGGCTCGGGCAGCAGTTCGCGCACCCGGGCGGGGTCGGTGCGGTACTCGACGGTGAGCAGGTCGCCGGAGTAGTGCCAGGGCGGGGAGGGGATCAGCGACGAGGCGCCGGTCGCCGTCTTGGGGTGGAGGTATCCGCGGACGGTGGTCATGGGCAGGGGTTCCTTAGGCGGTGAGGGCAGACTGCTGGAGCAGTTCGGCGCGGTAGCGGGCTGCGGCGGACGCGGCGGCCCGGCCACCGAGGGCCACTACCGCGACGAGGTGGCCGTCCCGGTGGTAGCCGACCAGGACATCGCCCTCCGGGTCGCCGTCGAGGACGCGTATGTCGTCCTTGCCGAGGACCGGCGCCCCGAAGGACTGCAGCCGGAAGTCGTGCTGGTCGCTCCAGAAGGCGGGCAGCGGCGCGAAGGGCGCCGACTCGGCTTTCTGACCGGCGAGGTGGGCGACCAGCGTCCTCGCGGCGTGCTTGGCGGTGTCGGTGGGAATGCACCAGTGCTCGACCCGGCGGGGCACGCCGTCGTAGCGG
Organism: Streptomyces sp. B21-083; assembly: GCF_036898825.1. Lineage (GTDB taxonomy): Bacteria > Actinomycetota > Actinomycetes > Streptomycetales > Streptomycetaceae > Streptomyces. Next base: position 895,720 of record NZ_JARUND010000001.1, read on the forward strand.
GCGTTGGGGAAGCGCGCCACATCGCCGACCGCGACCACCTCGGGGTGTCCGCCGACCCGCAACTGCTCGTCGGTGAGGACCCCGTCGGTCAGGTCGAGCCCGTTGCCCTCCAGCCATTCGGTGTTGGCGACCGAGCCCACCGATTCGATCACGATGTCGGCGGGGAGCACGGTGTCGTCGCTCAGTACGACGCCGGTGACGCGGTCCTCGCCCTCGAAACCGGCGACGCCCATGTTGAGCGCGAAGCGCACCCCTCGGTCCTCATGCCGCCTGAGCAGCGACCTGGCGAGGAGATCGCCGAGCGGGCCCACCATGGGCAACGGCAGCGGGTCGACGACGGTCACCTCGGCGACGCCGAGGGCGACGGCGGTCGCGGCCACCTCGCAGCCGATGAAACCGGCGCCCACCACGACCACCCGCACACCCGGCCGGGTCAGCTCCTCACGCAGTCCCTGGGCATCGGCAAGGGTACGCACCGTGTGGCGGCCGATCAGCGGGCCGGGACAGCGCAGTCGGCGGGGCCGCATGCCGGTGGCGACGACCAGTCCGTCGTACGGCAGTGCTTCACCGCCGTCGACTTCGACGATCCGCCGGCCGAGGTCGGCCGTGACGGCCTTGGTGCCCAGGCGCCACCGCACGTCGGAGACGCTCGCGCGGGGGCGGAAGGCCAGCGACTCGAACGGAGCCTTGCCCGCGAGGACCTCCTTGGACAGCGGAGGCCGGTTGTAGGGCATGTGGGGTTCGTCGCCGACGAGCGTGATGGCCCCGGTCCAGCCCGCCGCGCGCAGCTGTTCGGCGGCGCGCAGGCCGGCCATGGAGGCTCCGGCCACGACGACACCCGGACTCGTCGATGTCATGGTCAGGCCTCGATCCGGATGGCCTGCAGGGGGCAGACGTCGGCGGCTTCCTCGACCTCGTCGCGCAGTGCGTCGTCGGGATCGCTGACGTAGGCCAGACGCCCGTTGTCGTCGAGCTGGAAGACGTCGGGTGCCGCGAAGACGCACTGGCCGTGGTCCTGGCACTTGTTCATGTCGACGACGACCTTCATGGCCGGTCCTCCTGGTGATGAGGGCGACGAGGCGCCGGGCGGAAAGGGATACAGGGGCCCGGCCACCATCGACCGGGCCCCGGCCATGAGGTCCGGGAACGCCGGACCTCCACTCATTTGGCTTCAAACAACATAGGAAGCCGTTTCCCCCTGGTCAATACCTGTCCAGGTGGATAATTTTTTGGGTACGCCCCCTTGCGGCCCGGAGAGGCCACCCATACCGTTTGGCCTCAAACAACGAATCACGAGCCTGCCCGGCGTCCGTGCCCGCAACCCGCTCCTGCTTCGTACGCCGCTTATCCCAGCCGCCCGAGGAGACATCGGTGAGCGCATCCGCCACCCCAGAGGTCCGTCAGCACATGGAGCGGCTCGCCGCCCAGGGCATCGACGTCGTCCGGGTCGTCTACCCCGACCTCATCGGGACCGACCGTGCCCGCGACGTACTGCTCGACAGCCTGCCGACGGCCTGCGACCACGGGCTCGCCTTCTGCCGGGCCGTCTACCACACCAGCCCCCAGGGTGACGTCGTCCCGGTCAGCGGCGGACTGGACGCGGGCCTGCCCGACATCTCCGTACGGCCGGACCTCGACACACTCGTCGCGCTGCCCTGGGAACCGGGCGTCGCCGCCTGCCTCGGCGACGTGACCGACCCGGCCACCGGTGCACCCGCGCCCGAGTCACCGCGCGACCTGCTGCGCTCGGTCCTCGCCCGGTGTCAGGAGCACGGACTGCGCCCGGTCGTCGGCCCGGAGCTGGAGTACTTCCTGTGCGAGCCGGACCCGGCCGGCGGCTGGCGCCGGTACGCACGCGAGGCGGGCGCCGTCTACACCGCCGGCCTGCGCGCGGACCCCGACAACCATCTCCTGCGCACGCTGCGCATGCTCCGGGACCTCGACGTCGGCGCCACCAACGGCAACCACGAGTTCGACGGTGGCCAGTTCGAGATCAACGTCAACCATTCCGAGGCTCTGTCGGCCGCGGACCGCGCCTTCCGGCTCAAGTCCGCCGTCAAGGAGCTGGCCCGCAGAGAGGGCCGACTGGCCACCTTCATGGCCAAGCCGTTCAACGACGCCGGCGGCTCCGGCTTCCATCTGCACCTGTCCTGCGAGGACTCCGACAGCCGCAACACCTTCGACGACCCCTCGGAGGCGTACGGCCTGTCGGCCACCGCCCGCCACGCCGTCGCCGGCATCCTCACCCACGCCCCCGCCCTCGCCGCCCTCGCCAACCCGACGGTCAACTCCTACAAACGCTTCGGACCGGACACCCTCGCCCCCTGGCTGATCGACTGGGGCATGGACAACCGCAGCGCCATGGTCCGCATCCCGCCCGAGCGCGGCAGCGGAGCCCGCCTGGAACTGCGTCTGGGCGACGCCAGCGCCAACCCCTACCTGCTGATCGCCGCCACCCTGGCCGCCGCGCTGCTGGGCGTCACGGCCGGCGACGAGCCTCCGGCCCCGCTGGAGGGTTACGGCTACGACACCGCCAAGGCGTCCGTCCTGCCCATGAGCCTGTCCGCCGCCCTCGACGCCCTGGAGGCGGACACCGCGCTGAGCGAAGTGCTCGGCAAGGACTTCACCTCCTCGTTCCTCTCCTACAAGCGCAACGAGGTCGAACGCTTCCAACGGCACGTCACCGACTGGGAGTTCACCGAGTACGCCTACCACCTGTGACGCCGAGGAGCCCATACCCCATGACCACTGTGCCGCCCGCCCTCTCCGCGACCGATGCCGTGCGCGAGCCTTTGCCCCTGGACCAGGTCGACCTGGCCGACCTCGACAACTTCACCGACGGAGTGACCCCGTGGCGGATGTTCCACACCCTGCGCCACGAGGACCCGGTGCACTGGCAGCCCGAGGAGGCACCCAACTCCGGCTTCTGGGCGGTCACCCGGCACGCGGACATCGCCCGTGTCGACCGTGACGCGGAGACCTTCACCTCCACGAAGTTCGTCAACCTGGAAGAGGTCGACGAGGACCAGATCAAGAAGCGCGCCTCGATCCTGGAGCTGGACGGTGTCCGCCACCGGGCGCTGCGCAGCCTGATGCAGCGCCAGTTCGGCGCGAGCGTCATCAACAGCTACAGCGACTTCCTGCGCGGCCTGACCGCGAAGACACTCGACACGGCCCTCGCCAAGGGAACGTTCGACTTCGTCAAGGAGGTCTCCGCCGACTTCCCCATCAACGTCCTGGCCCGCCTCCTCGACGTCCCCCCGGAGGACAACCAGCAGCTCATCGACTGGGGCAACCGCATCATCGGCAACACCGACCCCGACTACGCGGACGTCCTGCTGCACAGCGCGGAGAGCGAGAAGTACCGCGACCTGCCCTTCCGCTCCCCCGCCTCCCTCGAAGTCTTCGCATACGGACGGGAGTTGGCCGGGCAGCGGCGCGGGGGCAACGGCACCGACCTGATCTCCAGGCTCGTCAACGAAACGCCGCGCGACGGCGTCCCGCTGTCCCCGCAGGACTTCGACAACTACTTCCTGCTCCTGGTCGTGGCCGGCAACGAGACCACTCGGCACACCATCACCCACTCCATGCTGGCCCTCCTCCAGCACCCCGAGCAACTGGCGCGCCTCAAGGACGACCCGTCGCTGATCCCCACGGCGGTCGAGGAGTTCCTGCGCTGGGCCTCCCCCGTCTACCACTTCCGCCGCACCGCGACCCGTGACGTCGAGCTGGGCGGCAAGCAGGTCAAGGAGGGTGACAAGGTCGTCATGTGGTACGCCTCCGGCAACCGTGACGAGGCCGTTTTCGGCAACCCCTACGACTTCGACGTCGCCCGCACCGACAACGACCACGTCACCTTCGGCAAGGGCAGCCCGCACCTGTGCCTGGGCAATCTGCTGGCCCGCACCGAGATCCGCATCATGTTCGAGGAACTGATCCCGCGCCTCGCGGACATCCGCCTGACCGGAGACGTCCCGCGCGTCCGCTCCAACTTCGTCAACGGCATCAAGCGGCTGCCGGTCGAGGTCACCCTCACCTGATCACAGCGACACATATGAGCGGCTGCGGTGAAACTCGGCGACATCGTGGCTGGAGAATCCACTGGTACGCCAACCACCACGGCATCGTGCAGGTCCGCGAGGTCCGGGCGAAGGGGGTCCGGTTCGGCGAGATGAAGGGTCCGACGGCGCCCCGCTCCGCGCACCGTCGCTGCCCGGGACGCCGCTGAAGCCGCGCGGACGGGTGCGCTGAGCTTCGGATGCGTCACAGGGGCGGGCGGGCCAGTCGAGCAGGCGGGCATCGATGACGGCAGTGCAGGGTGTAGCGGTCGGCGGGCCCTGTCGGGTCGTTGCCGGTCAGGGTGTGGACGCGCTCCAGCCGGTAGGTCAGCGCACGCACGCTGAGCGACAGCCGCCGGGCCGCGGCGGCGACCACACAACCGGTGTCGAAGTACGCCATGAGGGTGTCGAGCAGCGGCTGGGCCCCACCGCGCGCCTGTTCCAGCGGTCCCACCGTGCTGCGCACGAGATCCATCAGTGCCTGCCGGTCCCGGGCCAGAACGGGAAAGACCAGCAGGTCCGCGGCGCGCAGCGGACGCTCGTCGAGGCCCATGCGCTGGGCCACGTCCAGGGCGTTGAGGGCCTCTTCGTAGCTGTGGCCGATACCGACCGCGCCGGGCCGAGGCCGGCCGATGGCCACCTGCGCCTGGCCGGTGGCGGCGTGAGCGTGCTCGGCGAAGCGGGTGAGGTCGTCGTCCTGGTCGCCCGGGGCGATGCACGCCGTAGCCGTCGACAGGGATCGCGGTGACCACGGAACCGGAACTTCCCAGCAGGTCCCTGCCGCCAGGAGCGGCGCCGGACTCGTCGCGCATCAGGGCCCGGCTCAGGCGCCAGGTCAGCCAGGCCGCCCCCAGGCCCGCACCCGCCCCCCTCGTGGCCGACAGGAGTTGCCTCCGGGACTTCGCAAGAATTTCATAGCCATGTACATAGTAGCCATGTACTCTATCGGCCATGAGTTCGACATCTGCGGCATCTGAGGACGCGACCCCCGGCTATCTGGTCTGGCGGCTGTCGACGAAGTGGCGTGTGGCGGTCGACCGGGCGGTCGCGCCCCTGGGGCTGACCCACGCGCAGTACGCCCTGGTCGCCTCTCTGCACGGTATGCGGCGTGCCGGTCTTCGCCCCAGTCAACGGCAGCTCGCCGACCACACCGGGCTCGAACCGCTCTATGTCTCGAAGCTCGCCCGCGCCCTGGAGAGCGCCGGCCTGCTCGACCGCACCCGGGACCCGCAGGACCCGCGCGCGGTGCGGCTCGCTCTCACCGAGGAGGGCGACGAGGTCACCCGGCGCGCGATCAGGGTCGTACAGGGACTGCTTCAGCAGTTGCTGGAGCCCCTCGGAGGCCTGGACAGCGAGCGCACCCGCGACCTCACCCGCGACCTGGCACTCCTGCTCGACACCCCGCTCCACACCGACCCCGAGAGGGAGCAGTCATGACCACATCCACCACATCCACCGGACCCACGCTCGACCCCCGCGTCATCGCCCTCGCCCACTACGCCGGGCGGGCCGTCCTCGAAAACGTGCTGGCCCGGCACGGCGCCACCTTCCAGCAGTCGGTGACGCTCAGGCTCGTCGCCGTCGCCGACGGGCCCGTCGACCGCGAGTGGCTGGTCGGTGAGGTCGTCGACGCGCTGAAGACCGACGCCGGGGCCGTGCGCGCGGTCGTCGGGGAACTGGTCGAGAGCGGGCTGCTGTCGGCCGAGTCCCCGGCCTCCGTCGCCCTCACAGAGGCGGGACGCGACCTGTACGGCAGCACGAGCGCCGAGACCGCTCCGATCTCCGCACGGATCTACGCCGGCATCCCGGCGGACGATCTGGCCACCGCCGGCCGGGTGCTCACCCTGATCAACGAGCGGGCGAACGGGGAGCTGGCCGACCTGGCCGGACCAGGGGCGGAATGACCGGCCGCTCGAAGCGGTTACGCCTCCGAAGGAGGCACGAGTGGAGACCACGACGTACACGTACTACGACCACGGAACCGCTGCGGAGCGCTGGGAGCGGGCGCGGCTGTTCTTCGACGCCAAGGACTACGCCGGTGCGGCGCGGGTGCTGGACGGGCTGGTCGAGGAGGTGCCCGAGCAGACCGGACCCCGACTGCTGCTGGCCCGCGCCTACTACCACTCGGCTCAACTGCTGCGCGCTGAAGCCGAACTTCGGGTTCTCGTCGAGCGCGACCCGGTCGAGCAGTACGCGCGGCTGCTGCTCGGGCGCACACTCCAACGTCAGGGCCGTCACGAGGAGGCCGCACCGCACATGAAGCTCGCCTCGGCCCTCGCGGGCGACTTCGAGTAGCTCCGCGACGCGACAACAGGACGGCCCGGCTCCCCGCTTCAGGGTTCGAGGGGCTGCCGGGCCGTCCTGTACCGCTCACTGTTTCGCGCCGGCCCGCTCCTCGTACGTCCGGTTGCCCCGTCGATGGTCGATCTCGCCCAAGATCACGTCCACGGCGATGAAGGCGGCCAGCGGAATGCCGAGCAGCGGAACGAAGTAGCCCACCACGGCCACGCCCGCCATCAGCGCCACGAGGAGCAGCGGGGGCACCTGCTGCCAGGCGCCGCGCGGGATCGGGCGGCCGAAGGCGGAGGCCCGGCCGCGCAGCCACCACATGCGGTAGCCCCAGATGATGAGCAGCACGAGGGAGAGCGCGAGGGCCATCAGCACGAGCTGGTTGACGAACCCGAACAGAAGTCCGCTGTGGGCGTCGATGCCCCAGCGGGTCAGCTTCGCGAGCACCGGGTAGTCCGCGAACCGCAGGACGTCGAGGACCTCGCCGGTCGAAGGATCCACGGCGACGGCGTCCTGCTTCTCGGGCCAGCCGCGCTGGGTCTGCCGCACCACGTACGCGGAGGACTCGTCGGCGGGCGGGACGATCTCGACGGGGTCGCCCAGGCCTTCGGCGCGGGCGGCGGCCAGCACCTTGTCGAGGCCGACGCCGTGCTCGCTGTCGCTGCCGGCGCCGGCCGCCGCGCCATGGCCGGCGTGCTCGCTGCCCGCGACGGCCGAGACCGACGGGGTGGACTGGCCGAGGGAGGTGCGCAGGACGTCGATGTTGGCGCCGGCGTACGTCGACCAGGTCAGACCGGTCGCGGAGAGGAAGATGAAGCCGGCCGAGGCCCAGACGCCGACGGTGCCGTGCAGACCGAGGGTGCGGCGGCGTCCGCTGGTGCCGCGTACCTTGCGCTGCGTGCGGCGGCGGGCGAACCACAGCACCAGGCCGCCGCCGGCTATCACCCACAGCCAGCTCGCGGCGAGTTCGCTGTAGAGGCGGCCGTTCTCGCCGAGGTGCAGGTTGCGGTGGAACTCGCTGATCCAGGTGCGCAGCGGCAGCGCGCCCGACGCCCCGTACTGTTCGAGCGCGCCCTCCACCTTCGCGGTGTACGGGTCGACGAACACCGCGAGCGTGTGACCCTCACCTACACCGGGGACGCCGGACAGCATGACCCTCGTCGTGGCGTCGTCATCGGGCGAGGGGCGCACAGCCGCGACGGTGCCCTCGGGGTGGGCCTTGCGGGCGGCGGCCACCTGCTCGGAGATCGGCAGCTTGGTGTCTCCTACGGAGGACACGGTGAGCTCGTCGGCGTAGACGATCTTCTCGGCCTGGAACGAGGCCGCGTACAGGAATCCGGTCAGCGCGGCGACCAGCAGGAACGGGGCGACGAGCAGGCCGGCGTAGAAGTGCAGCCGCAGGACCAGCGGGCGGAGCGTGGCGGTGGCGGACGGCTTCGCCGGGACGGAGGGTTTCGACGCGTCCGGTGAATCCGGGGATTCGTCCGTCGTGGTCGTGGGAGCGATGGACATCGGCGGGCTTCTCCGGTGGGCTGGGGACGGGGAGCGGGGAAGGCGGCCGTGGGGTGACCGACTGCGAGCGGTATGACAGGGGGGACGGGTCAGTAGTCGGGCCGCCGGGCCGTCGAGTTCCCGACCCAACATATGGCGTACGTCACACACGTGGGCGCCGGGTGTCGGAGGTGCGTGGCATCCTTGCGCCATGGCAACTCCCCATGACCCGAGCGCCCTTGCCGACCGGGTCGAGCGACTCCTCGCCGTCGGCGGCCCGTTGCCGATCGTCGCCGCCGGCGACCCGGTCCTGCGCCGCGCGTCCATGCCCTTCGACGGGCAGCTCGGGCCGGAGCTGCTGGCCCGCTTCGTCGAGGCGCTGCGCGCGACGATGTACGCCGCGCCGGGCGTCGGTCTGGCGGCGCCGCAGGTCGGGGTGGGGCTGCGGATCGCGGTCATCGAGGACCCGGCGCCGGTGCCGGAGGAGGTACGGGTGGTGCGCGGGCGCGTGCCGCTGCCCTTCCGGGTGCTGGTGAACCCGTCGTACGAGGCGGTCGGCACCGAGCGGGCCGCGTTCTTCGAGGGCTGTCTGAGTGTGCCGGGCTGGCAGGCGGTGGTGTCCCGGCCCGCGGCGGTGCGGCTCACGGGCCAGGACGAGTACGGGCGGGCGGTGGACGAGGTGTTCACGGGGTGGCCGGCCCGGATCGTCCAGCACGAGACCGACCATCTGGACGGCACGCTCTATCTCGACCGCGCCGAGTTGCGCTCGCTGTCCTCCAGCACGGCCATGGCGGAGCGGTGGGCCCAGCCGACCCCGGCGCGGGCGGCCGAGGAGCTGGGTTTCCCCCTCTGACCACCCGTCTCCGCCGACCGCCCGGCTCCCCCGACCACCCGGCTTCTCCGACCACCCGTCTCCCCCGACCGCCCGTCTCCCCCGAGCGCCCCTCCCCGCCGACCGCCCGGCTCCCCCGACCGCCCCTCCCCGCCGACCACCCGGCTCCCCCGACCACCCGGCTCCCCCGAGCGCCCCTCCCCGCCGACCGCCCGGCTCCTCCGACCGCCCGGCTCCCCCGACCGCCCGACGTCTCCGCCCGCCGGTTCCTACTTCCCGTCCCGGTAGGCCTCCAGGAGTCGCAGCCAGACCTCGCTGATCGTCGGATACGACGGCACCGCGTGCCACAGCCGTCCGAGCGGCACCTCGCCGGCGACGGCGACGGTCGCCGAATGGATCAGTTCACCCACGCCGGGGCCCACGAAGGTCACGCCGAGCAGGGTCTCGCGGTCCAGGTCGACGACCATACGGGCGCGGCCCCGGTAGCCGTCGGCGTACAGGCCCGCCCCCGCCACCGAGGCGAACTCGACGTCGACCGCGCGTACGCGACGGCCCGCCTGTTCCGCCTCGGCGAGGGAGAGGCCGACGGCCGCCGCCTCCGGGTCGGTGAAGACGACCTGCGGGACGGCGCCGTGGTCGGCGGTGGCCGAGTGGGCGCCCCAGGGGTCGGTCTCCAGGAGCGGGACGCCGGCCGCGCGGGCCGCGATGGCGGCGCCCGCGATCCGCGCCTGGTACTTGCCCTGGTGGGTGAGGAGGGCGCGGTGGTTGACGTCGCCGACCGCGTACAGCCACTCGCTGCCGGTGACCCGCAGGCTGTCGTCGACCGACAGCCAGGAGCCCGGTTCGAGGCCGACCGTGTCGAGGCCGATGTCGTCGGTGCGCGTGACGCGTCCGGTGGCGAAGAGGATCTCGTCGGCCTCGATCCGGTCGCCGGTGCCGGTGACCGCGACGACGGTGCCGTTCTCCCTGGTCACCGACTGGACCGACGTACCGGTGCGGATGTCCGTGCCCGCCTCCGCCAGCGCCTCGGCGACCAGTTCGCCGGCGAACGGTTCCATGCGGGGCAGCAGGCCCTTGCCACGGACCAGCAGGGTGACCCGCGAGCCGAGGGCCTGCCAGGCGGTGGCCATCTCGACGGCGACGACACCGCCGCCGACCACGATCAGGCTGCCGGGCACCGACTTGGCGCTGGTCGCCTCCCGGCTCGTCCAGGGCCGGACTTCGGCGAGGCCCGGCAGGTCGGGCAGTTGGGCGCCGGTGCCCGTGCACACGGCGACCGCGTGCCGGGCGGTCAGGGTCCGCGTCACGCCGTCCTCGCCCGTCACCGTCACGGTGCGCGGCCCGGCCAGGCGGCCCTGGCCGCGGTAGAGGTCGGCGCCGATGCTCCCCAGCCAGCCGAGCTGGCCGTCGTCCTGCCAGTTGGAGGTCTCGTAGTCGCGGTGGGCGAGGACCGCTTCAGCGTCCAGGGGGCCCTGGACGAGGTGGCTCAGGCCGGGTACCCGGCGGGCGTCGGCGCGCGCGATGACCGGGCGCAGCAGGGCCTTGCTGGGCATACAGGCCCAGTAGGAACACTCGCCGCCGACCAGTTCGCTCTCCACGATCGCGGTGGAGAGGCCGGCCGCGCGGGTGCGGTCGGCCACGTTCTCCCCCACGGGCCCGGCACCGAGCACCACGACGTCGTACACGTTGGTTTCCGTTTCCGTCATGGGCCCAGTCTGGTAGTTGGTGTGGCCCGTGGCGACACGGGTACGTGCGCGGAATAGGCAGGGGCCGGGCCGTGTTGTGCGAGCGCCACCGGTAACGACCCGACAGCAGGAAGAGGAATCAGGTCATGAGCAGCACCGTGGAGCTCACCAAGGAGAACTTCGACCAGACGGTCACGGAGAACGAGTTCGTGCTGATCGACTTCTGGGCGTCCTGGTGCGGGCCGTGCCGTCAGTTCGCCCCGGTGTACGAAAAGGCCGCGGAGGACAACCCCGACCTGGTGTTCGGCAAGATCGACACGGAGGCGCAGCCGGAGCTGGCGCAGGCCTTCGGTATCCAGTCGATCCCGACGCTGATGATCGTCCGGGACCAGGTCGCCGTGTTCGCGCAGCCGGGCGCCCTGCCCGAGGCCGCCCTCACGGACGTCATCGGGCAGGCCCGGAAGCTGGACATGGACGAGGTCCGCAAGTCGGTCGCCGCCCAGCAGGCCCAGCAGGGCGAGTAAGCCGACCGGGCCCGCGCCCCTGCGGGAGGGGCGCAGCCCTCCCGCAGGGGCGCGGGGAACCGCGCGACCAGCCACGACGGGCCGGCGGCCGACAACGCGCCGGATCGCTCTAGAAGGGGTACGGCGCCACATCCCCCCGCACAGTGGTCCACCGCACGTCAGTGAACGCCTCCAGGTTCGACTCCCCACCGAACCGCGCACCGGTGCCGGACGCGGCAACCCCGCCGAAGGGAGCCACGGCCTCGTCGTTGACCGTCTGGTCGTTGATGTGGACGATGCCGGTCGGGATCCGCTCGGCGAGTTCGAGGCCGCGTGAGGTGTCACGGGTGACGATGCCGAGGGAGAGCCCGTAGGGGCCGGCCGAGGCGAGCGCGGCGGCCTCGTCGAGGGTGCTGAAGGGGCGTACGGGCGCGACCGGGCCGAAGACCTCCTCCGCGTAGGCGGGGGTCCGGTCGTCGGCGTCGGCGAGGACCGTCGGCCGGTAGAAGAGGTCCTCGTGCGTGCCGCCCGCCGCGAGCCTGGCGCCGCTCGCCGTGCTGGCCTCCACCAGGCCGTGGATCTTGGCGAGTTGGGAGCCGTCGATGATCGGGCCGAGGTGGACCTGGGCGCGGTACGGGTCACCGACGGCGAGGGCGTCGGCCTTGGCGGCGAGCCGCTCGACGTACTCCCCGTACAGCGACTGGTGGACGAGGTGGCGGCCGGTGGTCATGCAGATCTGGCCCTGGTGGAAGAAGGAGCCCCAGGCGGCGGTGGAGATCACCGCGTCGAGGTCGGCGTCCTCCAGGACGATCATGGCGGAGTTGCCGCCGAGTTCGAGGTGGGCGCGCTTGAGGTGGCGGCCGGCCGCCTCGCCGACGGTCCGGCCCGCCGCCGTGGAGCCGGTGAAGGAGATGACCGGCACCAGCGGGTCGGCGACCAGTGCCTGGCCCGCGTCGGGACCGCCCGGCAGGATGTGCAGCAGGTCCTCGGGCAGGCCCGCCTCGGCGAAGACCGCGGCCAGGGAGAGCCCGCCGCAGACCGCCGTGCGCGGGTCCGGCTTCAGGACGACCGCGTTGCCGAGCGCGAGCGCCGGGGCGACGGAGCGGATGGAGAGGATCAGCGGGGCGTTGAACGGCGAGATCACGCCGACCACCCCGACGGGCACCCGGCGGGTGTAGGACAGCCGGGGCGCCTCGGACGGCAGCACCTGCCCGGCCGGGCGGGAGGCGAGGGCGGCGGCCTCGTAGCACTCCTGGGCGGCGACGTGCAGTTCGAACTCGGCCTTGCCGGGTATGGAGCCGGACTCGCGGACGATCCAGTCGCGCAGTTCGTCGGCGTGCGCGGCGAAGAGGTCACCCGCCTTGCGGAGCACCCCGGCACGGACGAAGTGCGGGGTACGCACCCATGCCTGCTGGGCGGTACGGGCGGCCTGCGCGGCCGGTCCGACGTCCTCGCCGGTGGCGAGTGTGACCGTGCCGAGCGTGTCGCCGGTGGCGGGCTCGGTGACGGCGTACTCGGGGCCCGACAGGGGACGGGCGGCCTGGGACTGCCAGGTCTTGGGGTCGAGCAACGGCATTGTGGCTCTCCGATCAGTCACCGGCGGGACACGCGGAGCGAAGGCGGGTCCCGTGTGGTTCGCGGCCGTTCGTCAGCCGCGGCGCGGGATGCGGTGATCCGGCGCGCGGCAGAGCAGCACGCGGCGTCCGGTGGTCGACGGCATCTCCACTGGTTGAGCGTGCAACATCCTAGTCACGCGGTACGGGAACCGCGCCGCCGAAGTCGCCGCGTACGCACGCCGGTTCAGCTGGAGTCGCGGTGGACGAGCGCGGCTCCGTGGACGTGGTGGGTCTCGGCGGCGGCGCCGGGGTTGCGCACCGCGCGGTCGACGAGTTCCGCGAGGTCTCGGCCGGCCGGGAGTTCGATGTGCACCGTGCTCAGCCGGGGCCGCAGCAGCCGGCCGAGGAGCAGGTCGTCGGCACCGACCAGCGCCGTGTCCCCGGGGACGGTGACGCCCGCGTCCTGCAGGGCCCGCATCAGGAGCATCGCGTACTCGTCGTTGAACGCGAACACGCCGTCCAGGCCGAGTTCGGGCCAGCGGGCGGCGAGGCGGGCCGCGGACTCCTCCTCGTACGCGAGCGGCAGCACGGTCACCGAGGCGTCCGTGCCCTCCAGCGCGCCGCGCACTCCGTCGAGGCGGGGCTTGGAGAAGACCTTCAGGCCCGGCTCGTCGGGCATGACGACGCCGATCCGGCGGCGGCCCCGGGCGTACAGATGCGCACCCGCGACACGTCCGACGCCGGCGTGGTCGATGAGCAGGCTGTGCGCGCCCTCGATGCGCTCGGTACCGAGCGTGACGACGGCCCGGGCACCGGAGCGTTTGAGGACGGCCACGCCCTCCGCCTCGAGCCCGCCGACGGGCACGAGGACGGCGGCGGGCCGCAGTTCGGCCCAGGCCCGGGCCGCCTCGTCACCGCGCAGCCCGACCGAGGCGTACTGGACGACGGTGTAGTCGAGGCGGCTGAGCGCCCACTGCAGTTCGTTGATGAACTGGCTGTAGAGCGGGCCGATCGGCACGCTGGGCGCGGGCATCAGGACCATGCGGCTGTGTCCGGCCCGCAGACTGCGGGCCGCCGCGTGCGGAACGTACCCGAGTTCCTTCGCCGCCTCGTGGACGCGGCGGCGGGTGGGTTCGCTGATCCGGACGGCACTGGTGTTGTTGAGGACGTAGGAGACGGTTGCGCGCGAGACGCCGGCCAGGCGTGCCACATCCGCGCTCGTGGGCACGGAGCGTGGCTGGGGTACCGCCGGGGCGGCCGAATTCGGTATCTGCACCATGACGTACGGCATCTTTGCAGAAGCTCGGGGCATAGTTTTGACCGGGGGAACTTCGCAATCGACCCGATAGCAAAGGCGGTTGACGAAAGTGCTTTAGGAAAGCGCTTTACCAATCCGCCTTTTGAAAGATCATTTCCAGTTGCCCGGTGCCCGTAGGTCAACCGGTTCCCAGCTGCTCCCCGCACTGTCGCGCACCGAACGCGCTTTCCGGACAGGCCGAGTCAAGTCCCGGACAGGACGCACCGGTTGCGCACCTCCGCACAGCGGAGCGCGATCGGTGCAATTGGCCGAAAGTCGCGCTCAAGGCGACGGCGCACCGCCCGCGATCCGGTCGACGAGGTCGATCCAGCCCGCCTCCAGGCGCGTCGGCGGCATCCCGCACTGCCTGGTCAAGTGATGGATGAGGGCCGGATCCAGATAACCCATCAGTGTTTTCGCGAGGAGTTCGCAGTCGGCGTCCGGAATCGCCTGACGCAGCAGCATGGTGACGTGACCGGACCGGACCAGGTGGGGTGCGGATGCGAAGCGGCGGCCGGGTTCGCCTTCGGCGGCCAGCTGCAGTTCCAGCTCGTCGAAGGCCCGGCGCAGCACCGCCACCCCGAACGCGCGCAGCCGCTGCACGGGCGGCGCGCCGGGTCCGAGCGGCGGCGGGCCGCTCAGGAAGGCGGCCTGGAGATTTCGCTCCGAGTGGTCGAGCAGGGCCATCAGCAGGCCGGTGCGGTCCCCGAAGCGCCGGAACACGGTCCCTTTGCCCACCTGCGCAGCGGCGGCCACCGCCTCCATGGTCAGGCCCGCCACGCCGTGCTGCTCCACCAGCCGCCCGGCGGCCTCCAGCAGACGGGCGCGGTTGCGGGCGGCGTCGGCGCGCAGACACGGCTCGTCGGCCTCCGCATCGGCACCGAGCCCGATGCCGGCGCCGGTCCCCAGTGCCAGCAGCAGGGGTTCCTCGGGCCGCCGCTGGGGCTTCGAGAAGGGCGGCAGGGTGTCGGACATGACTGCAGCGTAACGCCTCGGAAGAAAACTGGACCGCGGTCCGTTTCACTGGTAGAACTTTAAACGGACCTCGGTCCGGATCGTGACGACGTTGTTTCAACCCTCAGTGGAGTCCCCCATGTCTGTTCGTATCCTTGGTCTCGTCGGCAGCCTTCGCGCCGGTTCCACCAACCGCCAGCTCGCCGAGGCGGCCGTGAAGCACGCTCCGGAGGGTGCTGAGGTCGTGCTGTTCGAAGGCCTCGGCGACGTCCCGTTCTACAACGAGGACATCGACGTGGAAGGCAGCGTCCCGGCCGCCGCCGCCGCGCTGCGCGAGGCCGCCAACTCGGCCGACGCGCTGCTGCTCTTCTCGCCCGAGTACAACGGCACGATTCCGGCCGTCCTGAAGAACGCCATCGACTGGCTGTCCCGCCCGTACGGTGCCGGCGCCCTCTCCGACAAGCCGGTCGCCGTGGTCGGCACCGCGTACGGCCAGTTCGGCGGCGTCTGGGCGCAGGACGAGGCCCGCAAGTCCGTGGGCATCGCCGGTGCCAAGGTTGTCGACGTCAAACTCGCCATCCCCGGCTCGCTGGTCCGTTTCGCCGAGACGCACCCCTCCGACGACGCCGAGGTCGCCGGGCAGCTGGCCGAGGTCATCGGTCTGATCCACACCGAGGCCACCGCCTCCGCCGCCGCCTGACCGAGGTAGCGACGCGGGTATGGGGGAGGGCCGGAGCCGTACGGGCTCCGGCCCTCCCCCATGTCCTTCGGTCTCAGCCCAGCTCGGCCGCGCGCCGCACCGCCGGGGCCGCGAACTCCTCGATCCAGGCCGCCGGCTCGCCCGTGCGCGGCGCCAGCATCACCGTCTCGATGCCGAACTTCGCATACCCCTCGATGTCCCGGACGAAGCCGTCGACGTCGTTCTCGTCCGCCGCGTCGCCCATGTAGAGAAGCGTCCTGGTGATGTCGTCGTACGGGCGTCCCACGCTGTCGCAGTGGCCGCGCAGGACGTCGAGCTTGTGCCCGATCTCCTCGGGGGTGCTGGCGAACAGGTTGCAGGCGTCCGCGTACTGGGCGACCAGGCGGAGGGTCTTCCGCTCCCCGCCACCGCCGATCATGATCTCCGGGCGCGGCGAGCTGACGGGCGCCGGGACGCAGAGGGTCTCGGCGAGCCGGTAGTGCGTGCCCTCGAACGGCCCGTTGTCGTCCGGGTCCCACATCTGCAGGCAGATCCGCAGCGTCTCCTCCAGCCGCTCGAACCGCTCGGCCGTCGCCGGGTACGGCACCCCCAGGCCCTCGTGCTCCCGGTCGTACCAGGCCGCCCCGATGCCGAGGGTGGCCCGGCCGCCGGAGAGGACGTCGAGCGTGGTGGCGATCTTGGCGAGCAGACCCGGGTGGCGGTACGTCACACCGGTCACCAGCGCGCCGAGGCGGACCGTGGAGGTGTGTGCGGCGAGGAAACCGAGGGTCGTGTAGGCCTCCAGCATGGCGTCCTCGGCCCCACCGTTGAACTCCATCTGGAAGTAGTGGTCCATGACCGTCAGCCGGTGGACGCCCGCCGCCTCGGCCGCGGCACCGGCCGCCGCCAGCTCGGTGCCGAGCGCGGGGCCGCCCCCGGAGTGGTTGAACCGATTGATGTGCACACCGAGCCGCATGTCCGTCTCCGATCGCCTTCGTCCAGCCGTGTTCCAACAGCGACGCTAGTTCCTGGAGCGCACGCGAAGTCAAGCCTGCGGCTGGGCCGCTTCGGCCTCCTCCTGCTTCTTCGAGGCCCGCAGGCTCGTCACGGTCGTGACGGCCAGTACGAGGACGATGAAGCCGAGTGAGAAGGGGATGGAGATCTGCGGGACGTGGACGCCGGACTCGTGCAGGGCGTGCAGGACGAGTTTGACGCCGATGAAGCCGAGGATGATCGACAGGCCGTAGCTGAGGTGCACCAGCTTCTTCAGGAGGCCACCGATGAGGAAGTACAGCTGGCGCAGGCCCATCAGGGCGAACGCGTTGGCGGTGAAGACGATGTACGGGTCCTGGGTCAGCCCGTAGATGGCGGGGATGGAGTCGAGCGCGAACAGCACGTCCGTGGAGCCGATCGCGAGCATCACGACCATCATCGGCGTCATGATCCGCTTGCCGTTCTCCACGATGAACAGCTTGGTGCCGTGGTACCGGTCCGCGACCCCGAACCTCTGCTCGGCCATCTTCAGCAGCTTGTTCTCCTCGTACTCCCCCTCGTGCGAGCCCGCCTTGGCGTCCTGGACCAGCTTCCACGCCGTCCAGACGAGGAAGGCGCCGAAGAGGTAGAAGACCCACGAGAACGCGGTGATGATCGCCGCGCCCGCCGCGATGAACCCGGCCCGCAGGACGAGGGCGACCAGGACGCCGACCATCAGCACCCGTTGCTGGTACTGCGAGGGCACCGCGAACTTCCCCATGATCAGCACGAACACGAAGAGGTTGTCGACGCTCAGCGACTTCTCGGTGATGTAACCGGCGAAGAACTCACCGGTGGGTTTGCTCCCGCCGTAGATCAGCAGCCCGAGCCCGAACAGACAGGCGAGGACGACCCACACCACCGTCCAGGTGCCCGCCTCCTTCAGGGACACGTCGTGGGGTTTGCGGCCGATGAGGAAGTCGACGGCGACCAGGACACACAGGGCGACGACGGTCAGGGTCCAGACGGTGAATGAGACGTTCACAGGTGCTCCAGAGGAAGGATGTGCAAATGGCAGCGTTGTCATCGCCGACGATCACTTCCACCCCCGCACGGTGAACAATGGTTCATGACTCGGCAAAGTCCCGAGGTCACCGCCGTCGGCACCCCTTCGGCCGAGACCGGGGCCGACCGGGCTACCCGCCGGACGGCGGGCAGGTTCCGCCGGACGGCGGCATGCCCGGACCGGGCGGGCGCGCGGACCATCGTCGTACGATCCGCCGCACGCAGCATGAGGAGCAGAGGCAATGACGCTAACGCCGCCGCCGTTCGACCCGGAACTCGCCGCCGTCCTGGAGATGATCAAGGACACGCTGCCGCCGCAGCTGACCATGGACGAGATCGAGACCGTGCGCAACGGGCCCGGTATCGAGATGCTGGCGGACCTGGACCTGACCTTGGGCGGGGCCTTCGAGGTCGAGGACCGGATCGTGCCGGGCCCCGAGAACGCGCCCGACATCTCGCTGCTGATCTGCCGACCGGTCGCTCCGGCGACGGACGGTCCGCTGCCGGTGATTTACCACGTGCACGGCGGCGGCATGGTGCTCGGCAACAACCGCGTCGGTGTGGACGGCCCGCTGCGGTGGGGCAAGGAACTGGGCGCGGTCGTGGTGTCCGTCGAGTACCGGCTGGCGCCGGAGAACCCGTACCCGGCGCCCATCGACGACGTCTACGCCGGACTGCTGTGGACCGCCGACCACGCGGAGGAGATCGGCGCCGACCCCGAGCGGATCGTCATCGCGGGGGCCAGCGCGGGCGGTGGCCTGACGGCCGCGCTGGCGCTGCTCCTCAGGGACCGCAAGGGTCCGCGGCCGCTCGGCCAGCTGCTGATGTGCCCGATGCTCGACGACCGCAACGACACTCCCTCCGTGCACCAGATGGCGGGCCTCGGCGTGTGGGACCGCACGGCCAACGACACCGGGTGGACCGCGTTGCTCGGCGCGGAGCGCGGTGGCCCGGACGTCTCCCCGTACGCCGCACCGGCCCGTGCGGAGGATCTGTCCGGGCTGCCCCCGGCCTTCCTCGACGTCGGCTCCGCCGAGACGTTCCGCGACGAGGTCGTCTCCTACGCGACCCGCCTCTGGCAGGCCGGCGGAATCGCCGAGCTGCACGTCTGGCCGGGCGGCTTCCACGGCTTCGACGGCTTCGCCCCCCAGGCGCTCCTGTCCCAGGCCTGCCAGTCGGCCCAGATGGAGTGGCTGCGCCGACTCCTGGCGGAGTAGGACAACGCGGGCCAGGTACCCCGAGGCACCACCGGACCCCTGATCCGCCACCGAACCCCGGGGGCGGGCACCCCCGAAGGAGCGCAGCCCCCAGGGACACGAGGCCGGTCCCGAAGGAGCGCAGCCCCCAGGGACACGAGGCCGGTCCCGAAGGAGCGCAGCCCCCAGGGGCGCGGGGCTGGTCCCGAAGGGGCGCAGCCCCCAGGGGCGCGGGGAACTGCGCGACCAGCCCCCACCGGGCCCGCAGCAGAAGGCACACCCATCCCGCGAAGCACCCAGCCGACGGCACGCAATCCCTCAAGGGGCGCGGGGAACTGCGCGACCACCCCCCACCAGGCCCGCAGCAGAAGGCACACCCATCCCGCGAAGCACCCAGCCGACGGCACGCAATCCCTCAAGGGGCGCGGGGAACTGCGCGACCACCCCCCACCAGGCCCGCAGCCAAGGAACCGCACAACCTGCGGAGCAACTGGCACCATGGGGCCATGAAAGAGCTGGCGGGGCGCCTGACCGCACTCGATCCGGATGCCGGCGCCGCCGTCCGGGTCATCGCCTACTTCGATCGGCTGGCCGAGCACCGGGCGGGCCTCGAGGCGCTGGTGCGCGGGGTCGCCGTCCTGGCCGGGTGTCCCGCGCGGCTCGCCGACGCCGGGCGCCGGGTGCGTCTGCGCGTCGAGACCGACGGACGCCGCCGGGACACGGACCAGCCGCCGGACCCGGCCTGGCCGTCCGCCGCGCTGTCCCCGGACGGCGTCCCGGCACTGTGGCTGGAGCGGGCCGGGGCACCCAGCGTCGTGGACGCCGTGATCCTGGAGCGGGCGGCGGCTGCCATCCGGGTCGTCCTCGACCGCACCCGCGGCCGCGCCCCGGCCGCCCCCGCCGACGACCCGGCGCTCGTGGAGACCCTGCTCGACGCCACCGCGCCCGAGCAGGTACGGCTGCACGCGGCCCGGCGCCTGGGCCTGGACCCCGGCGCCCCGGCCCGGGCGGTCGCCCCGCTCGACGGCCCGCCCCGTGTTCTCGCCGCCGGGGATCCGCGCAGGGCGGACTCACCGGCTCAGGCCGAACCGGCCCCCTCCGACCCAGGATCCGCCCGCTCCGCCCTCCCGCCCGGCCGGGTCGGTGTCGGGCCCGCCGTGCCCGTGCTCGAACTGCCGGGCTCCTGGGCCGCCGCCCGCACCGCCCTCCGGTTCACGGCCGACGGCACCCCGCACTCCCCCGGCCCACGGGTCGTGTACGCCGATGAGCTCGGCGGTATCGGACTGCTCGCCGAGCTCGTCGTGCCGGGAGCGGATCCGCCGCCCGACGTCCAGGCACTGGAGGCCGCGGTCGCGGACGCGCCCTGGATGCTGACGACACTGCACGCCGTGGCCTCGACGGCGAGCCTGCGGGGAGCCGCGGTCGAGGTCAACGTCCACCACTCCACGCTCCAGGACCGGTTGGGCCACGCCGAGGCGCTGCTCGGGTGGCCCGTCCGTACCCCTCAGGGCCGGCTCAGACTGCAACTGGCGCTGACCATGCGGCATTTGGGGCGAGCGTAGCGGGGTCGGCGACTACGCCCAGGCCGTCACCGGGACGAAGGAACTGTCCTGGCGGAAGGTGTCCGTGCCGTCCGTCACGTCCACGCGCAACTGGTAGTTGTAGTGGCGCAGGAAGTAGCCCGGGTAGTTGTACGACTCGAAGCGCACCGACCCCGACGCCGTGCCCGTCCTGGCGATGAACGTGGCGTCCTTCGCGAAGGTCGAGGTGCCGTCGTTGGCGTCGAAGCGGGCCCGGAAGTCCCAGTGGCGGAGGTAGTTGCCGGAGCTGTCGCGGAACGAGTAGCCGTTGCCGTCGGCCAGTCCCGCGACGACCGTGAAGGTCGACGCCTGCTTGAGCGCGGTGGTGCTGGAACTGCTCACCACGGGGAGGTTGAGCAGCGAGGACTGCACCTGCCAGTAACGCGTCGAGTAGTTGACCGACTGGAAGGAGCGCGTGACGCCCTTCGGCAGAGTCGGGCCGCCGCTGACCGTCTCCTTGACGACCGTGAAGTGACGGGCTGTTCCGGAGACCGAGGGCAGCGCCTTCGCGGCGGTCCAGGTGGCGAACGTGTCGTAGCTGTCGCTGTAGTAGTACTTCCCGTCGCCGTAGCCGTCGAAGAAGATCCGCCAGCCGCCGTTGTCGAGCTGGATCACGGACGGGCCTTCGCGATAACTGCCCCAGCCGGCCCAGTCGCCGGTCTTCGAGATGGTGTAGGGGCCGGCGAGGCTGGTGGCGGTGGCGTACTCGATGTACTTCGTCGTCTCGTTCTTCGGGAAGGCGTGATAGGTGGAACCGATCTTCACGATGCACGTGTCGATGTGGTTCGACCCGATGCCCGACAGCGCGACCGGTGAACTCCACGTCGTCAGAGCGGAGTTGGTCGCCTTCAGCAGATACGGAGTGAAGATCCACTCGTCACTGGTGACCGAGCAGGACACGATGATGTTGACGCTGCCGTCGCTGTCGACGAAGAACTCGGGTGCCCACGCGCGGGACAGGTTGGCGATCGGGACCGTGTAGTCGTACAGGAACGTCCAGTTGACGCGGTCCGAGCTGCGGGCGAAGCCGATGGTGGTGCTGGTGTCCTGCCAGGTGTGCGTGGTGTAGGTGACGTAGTAGTAGCCGTTGGTGTGCTTGAAGACGCTCGCGTCGCGGATGCGGTTGCTCGGCGGGGTGTAGGCCGAGGATTTCACCAGCCGGAAGTCGGTGGCGTCGTCGGACTGGTAGACGTTCACCGTGCCGTCGTTGCTGTTGAGGAACGGCACGATGGTGTAGCGCGTGGCGGAGCCGCCGGGCGGGGCCGCCGCGGCGGCGGTGCCGAGCAGCCCGGGCAGTTCGCCCAGGACGAGTGCCGAGGCGGGCAGGGCGGCCAGCGCGCGCAGCAGGCTGCGACGGGAGGGCGTGGGGCGGGAACTGGTCACGTACGGCTCCTTGATGATCCAACCGACGGCTCTCCGCGTTCGACATTGCGAACGCAGTTCGGTAAATCGGTCAGACCGTAAGTCCGCGTCGTGTGCGCGTCAATAGTTCGGACATGCTCCGACCTGTGAACTTGCGGCCGGACACGGCACATTCGGCATCTCGCACCGCGTCCCCCCGCCGACCGTCACCGTGCGGCAGTGAAGCTGTGCAATCGCTAGTAGGGCTTGGTCATGTTCGGTCTCTGGTGGCGTGTCCGTTTGATCGGGTGAGTCGTTGACCGGGTGTGATGGGTGGGGAGTTGGCTGCGGTCCGGTGTGATCTGGAGGACTTCGCGGCGGAGGTGTTCGAGCCGTTCGCGCGAACGGATCAGCGCCGTTGGGGCGAGGTCTATCTGCGGGGGCTACTGCTGGACGGGCGGCGCAAGTCGGTGGAGCCGATGGCCGCGCGGCTGGGCGCGGACGGCAACCGGCAGGCGTTGGCCCACTTCATCACCTCCAGTCCGTGGGATGCCGCGCATGTGCGGGCCCGGCTGGCGTGGCGGATGCAGCAGGTGGTCGAGCCGACCGCGTTGATCATCGATGACACCGGGTTCCTGAAGGACGGTGATGCGTCGGCGTGCGTGACGCGGCAGTACACCGGCACCGCGGGCAAGGTCACCAACTGCCAGGCCGGGGTGTCGCTGCACATGGCCTCGGACGGTGCCTCGGCGGTCATCGACTGGCGGCTGTTTTTGCCCGAGAGCTGGGATCCCGCCTCGCCGAAGGCCGATCCCGCCAAGACGGCCCGCCGTGGGCCGTGCGGCATTCCCGCAGAGGTGGGCCATGTCGAGAAGTGGCAGCTGGCGCTGGACATGATCGACGAGACCCGGTCGTGGGGCATCGAGGTCCCACTCGCCGTTGCCGACGGCGGTTACGGCGACACGGCCGCTTTCCGGCTGGGCCTGGAAGAACGCGGGCTCACCTACGTGGTGGGCATCTCGAGCACGACGACCGCGCAGCCGGAAGGGGCGCGGCCGCAGATCCCGCCCTACAGCGGTCGCGGCCCCCGGCCCCAGCCCGCCTACCCCGAGCCGGCGCAGCGGGTGAAGCAACTGGTCATCACGGCCGGCAGGCAGGCCACCCGGCCGGTGCAGTGGCGGGAGGGCTCCCGCCCGGGCAGCGGCCGCAGCGGCTTCAAGCGCATGTACTCACGCTTCGTGGCCCTGCGGATCAGGCCCGCCGGACGCGAGATCCGCAAGAACACCCACGGGCCCGAGCTTCCGGTGCGCTGGCTGCTGGCCGAATGGCCCGCCACCGAAGCCGAACCCGTCCAGTTCTGGCTTTCCAACCTGCCCGCCGACACCCCGCTGGCCACATTGGTGCGCACGGCGAAGCTGCGCTGGCGCATCGAACACGACTACCGCGAGATGAAGCAGGCCCTGGGCCTGGCCCACTTCGAGGGCCGCACCTGGCGGGGCTGGCACCACCACGTCACCCTCGTCTCCGTTGCGCACGCCTTCTGCACCCTCCAGCGCATCACCCGGTCCCCAAAAGGGACGGCGCCGGCCTGAGCCTCTACCGGGTCGCCCGCGAACTGCAGTTACTCCTCGCGGTCTGGACCGGCGCCTGCCCCACCTGTCACCGCGACATGCCAGACCCCATACCGACCTGACCAAGCCCTACTAGGGGAACCCACCCCCAGCCCGGCGGTGACCGCCGGTTCAGCCGGTCGCCGCCTCGACGACGGCAGATGGGCGCCCCGGCCCGTACGCTGTGGCCATGGACGACGCGCCGATGGTCGGCTTGATGGGGCGGGTTACGGGCACGATAGGGCCGGGGCTGGTCGGCGAGGTCATCGTCCGGGTGCGCGGCGGCGCCGAGCACTTCCTCGCGTATCCCGCCGCGACCCAGGACCGTATCGAGCGCGGGACGGTGGTCATGGTCGTCGAGTACCTGCCGCCGCGCACGGTGTACGTCACCGCCGCGTACGACGGTTGAGCCCGCCGGACGTACGGCCGTGGAGTCCGTACGTCTGCGGATGATCACGTGTGCGTCAAGCTTGCAACAAGGATTCCTCAGCCGCTGTACCCAGGCCCCGCACAGGAGCACCCTTGCGTCGTTCGGTGCCGAAAGGGCACCAGGCAAAGGGGGCGTATGCCGATGTTCGTCGGCGTCGTTGCGGGGGTCGCGGTAGTTGCCGTCCTCGCACTCATCGGTGTTTTCAAGATGATGTGGCGGGTCGCTGAACCCAACGAGGCACTCATCATCTCCGGTTCGAAGCACAGGACCGAAGGCCTTGAGGCAGGCATGGGGTTCCGTATCGTCACCGGGCGGGGCACGCTCGTGCTGCCCGGAGTACAGGCGGTGCGCAAGATCTCGCTCGACCTGAACGAGACCGAGCTGCACGTGGACTGTGTGACCACCCAGGGCATTCCGCTCAAGGTGCGGGGCGTGGTCATCTTCAAGGTGGGCGACGACTTCGTGTCGATCGCCAACGCGGGCCGCCGTTTCCTCGACCAGCAGAAGATGATGGCGGAGCGGGTGCACAACGTGTTCGCCGGTCATCTGCGGTCCATCGTCGGCGGGTTGACCGTCGAGGAGATGATCCGCGACCGCGAGAAGCTCACCGGGCAGACGCGGGCCGCGTGCGGTACGGAGATGGAGAAGCTCGGCCTCATCGTCGACTCCCTCCAGATCCACGAGATCGAGGACCCGACCGGGTACATCAAGAACCTCGCCATGCCGCACGCCGCCGCCGTCCAGCGGGACGCGCGGATCGCGCAGGCCGAGGCGAATCGTCTCGCCACCGAGGCCGAGCAGAAGGCCGCGGCGCGGATGTCGGAGGCCACCCGGGACAGCGAGATCCTGCAGGCCGGGTACCAGGCCGAGCGCGACAAGGCGGCGGCGAAGGCCCGCCAGGCCGGACCGCTCGCCGACGCCGCCGCCCGGCAGGACGTGGTGATCCAGGAGACGCGCATCGCCGAACTCGACGCCCTGCGCCGGGAACAGCAGCTCCAGGCGGACGTCCGCAAGCCGGCCGACGCACAGGCCTACGAGACACGGGCGCGGGCCGAGGCCGAGCGTGACGCGCGTATCTCGGCGGCGCAGGCCAAGGCCAAGGAGACCGAACTCGCGGCCACGGCCGAGGCGAACCGGGTCAAGACGGCCGCGACCGCCGAGGCCGAGGCGACCAAGGCACGTGGTGCGGCCAGCGCCATGGCGACCAGGGCCACGGGTGAGGCCGAGGCCGCCGCGTCCCAGGCCAAGGGACTCGCCGCCGCCGAGGCGACGAAGGCCAAGGGCCTCGCGGAGGCGGAGGCCATCAAGGCACGGGCCGCCGCGCTCGCGGAGAACCAGGAAGCGGTAGTCGCCCAGCAACTCGCCGAGAACTGGCCGGAGATCGTCAAGGCCGGCGCCTCAGCGTTCGGCAGCGTCGACAACATGGTGGTGCTCAACGGCGCGGACGGCATGGCGGAGATGCTCGCCAAGGCGCTCACGATGGGCGGCACGGGGCTGGGCCTGGCGCGGCAGCTGCTCGCGTCCATGAACCAGAACGGGCAGACACCGAACGGGACTTCGGCGCTGAACGGGCTGGCGGCGCCGACGGTCCAGAAGGTGCCGGTGGAGAAGAACGAGGGCTGATGCGGTGAGGGCCGTGCGCTGAGGCGCGGGGCGCTGCCGGGTGGGGCGGTCACAGGCTCTAACGTGTGCCTGTGACTGCCCTTCCCCATGCCGAAGTCCCGGGCCGCTACGGTCCCTCCGCCACCACCGAGGCCGACCCTCGCGACGTGGGGCGGGTGCGTACGGAGTACTCGCCCGCCCACGACGGGGATCCCGATCCCGGGGAGATCGTGTGGACCTGGGTGCCGTTCGAAGAGAAAGACGGACGGGGTAAGGACCGGCCCGTGCTGGTTGTCGCCCGCGAGGACGGGGGGACGTTTCTCGCCGTGCAGCTGTCGAGCAAGCGGCATGACGGCGATCAGGAGTGGGTCGCGATCGGGAGCGGTCCGTGGGACCGGACCGGGCGCGATTCATGGGTTGATGTGGATCGGGTGCTGCGGCTGTTCGAGGACGGGATGCGGCGGGAGGCCTGTGCGTTGGACCGGATGCGGTTCAACTCCGTTGTGCGGCGGTTGCGGGAGCGGTACGGGTGGCAGTGAGGGGTGCGGTTGTGGGGCGCGTGCTGGTTCGCTGTGGCTGGTCGCGCCCGCGCGGCGGAGCCGCAAATGTCACAGCCCCGCGCCCCTAGAGGGTGAACGTACGCTCGAAAGCCGCCCTCGTTGTCGTGCCTCTCGTGCGGTCCAGTATCGCGAAGACGACCTTCTCGAATCTGCCCTCGAAACGGCCGCCCACCAGCAGGTTTCTGAAGGCGATCGCCACCGTCGCCGGGTCGTTCTGGAAGACTCCGCAGCCCCAGGCACCCAGGACCAGGCGGCGGTAGCCCTCTGTCGCCGCCGTTTCCAGGACCCGTTCCGCGCGGGAGGCCAGGGCCTGGGGGAGGTCCGCCGCCCGTTCGGGGGCTGTTCGTCGGACGACCCCCGCGTTCGGGGCCGCCGAGGTCAGGAAGCCCGCCGTGTACGGGGCGTCCAGGAGGCCGCCCCGGTCGTCTCGGAAGACCGGTACCCCGGGTGAGTGGATGACGCGGTCCGTGTAGAACGGGTCGCGGTGGGTGCGGTGATGGTCGTAGAACTCGCGCACCTCCGTCAGGCAGGTGTACAGCGCCGAGGCCCGGCACAGGGCCTCTTCCTGGGCCTGGGCGCCGTTGAGGTATCCGCCGCCCGGGTTGCGGGCCGAGGAGAAGTTCAGGACCGCCACCGGGCCGGGGAGCCGGCGGGCGGCCTCCAGGCTGCTCTCGCCGGTGACCTCGAAGGACGTGTGCAGCGGCGCGGCGGCCTGAGGGACGTCCAGCGGGCCCGGGCCGTAGAGGCGCGTGCCCGCTCGGGCGGCCTTGATCGCCGCGGCGAGTGACACCTCGCGTCCGTCGGACGCGCGGTAGGCACCGGCCGCGACGATCTCCTCCGTGCCACGGGCGAGGTCGCGCAGGCGGGCGCTCATGGCGCCACCCCCGTGTGCGCCATGACCGTGCCTGGTACTCGCTCCCCCGCCGTGCTCATACCGGCATCGTGGGTGATGCTGGACGTGCTCTGCAACAGAGTTTCCCGGGCCGGCGAACAGCCTGGAAACACCATGGAAACGGAGATCCATCGTCCTGAAAGTGCCCATGTGCACCCTTGTGCGATTCGACGTGAGGGGTTTGGGTGGGACGAGTGTTGCCTGTGTCCGGCCCATCCGAAGCCGGTCCGGGCGACATGGTGGAATCTCAGGAGGATCCCGACATGTCCGATTCGGTAAGTGGCTGTACGAAGCGCCGCACCGCCCTGTCCGAGGCCGAGGTCGAAGCCCTGGTCCGGGGAATCTGCTTCAAGACCGGGCCGCCCCGCACCCTCGGGGTCGAGGTCGAATGGCTCGTCCACGAGCTGCGCGATCCGCGGCTCCCCGTGTCACCCGCACGGCTCGAAGCGGCCTACGCCGCACTGCGGAACCTGCCTCTCAGGTCGGCGCTCACCGTCGAACCCGGCGGCCAGCTGGAGCTCAGCTCCGCTCCCGCCGACTCCCTGATGGAGTGCATCCAGTCCGTCTCCGCCGATCTGGACGCCGTCCGCGCGGTACTGCGCAAGGACGGTCTCGGCCTCGTCGGCATCGGCCAGGATCCCTGGCACCCGCCCCGGCGTTTCCTGCGCGAGCCGCGCTACGACGCCCTGGAGCGGTGCCTGGACCGCACGGGCCCCGCCGGCCGCGCCATGATGTGCACCTCGGCCTCCGTGCAGGTGTGCCTGGACGCCGGTCACGAGGAGCCAGGCCCCCTCGGACACGGACGGCGCTGGTGGCTCGCACACCAGCTCGGCGCGGTCCTCGTGGCCGCCTTCGCCAACTCCCCGATCGCCCGGCGCAACCCCACCGGCTGGCGTTCCACCCGGCAGGTGCTGTGGACGGAGATCGGCGCCGGACGGGCCGGCGCACCCCCGCTGGACGCCGAACCCCGGCAGGCGTGGGCCCGGCATGTGCTCGATGCGCCGGTGATGTGTATACGGCGGGACAGCGGGCCGTGGGACGTGCCGGAGGACGGGCTGACGTTCCGGGAGTGGATCCGGTCCGGCGTGCCCCGGCCGCCCACCCAGGAGGATCTCGACTACCACCTGACGACCCTGTTCCCGCCGGTCCGGCCGCGCGGTCATCTCGAACTGCGCATGATCGACGCCCAGCCCGGCGACGACGGCTGGATGGTCCCGCTGGCCGTCACGGCCGCGCTCTTCGACGACCCGGAGGCCGCCGAGGTGGCCTACCGGGCGGTCAAGCCGCTCGCCGAGCGCACCTCGTCCCTCCCGGCCCCGCACAATCCGTTGTGGACCGACGCGGCCCGCTACGGCATGAGCGACCCCGAGCTGCGGGAAGTCGCTCTCGTCTGCTTCTCAGCCGCCCTGGAGGCGCTGCCCCGGCTCGGCGCGAGCGCGGAGGTCGTCGACGCCGTCGACGCGTTCCTCAACCGCTATGTCGTCAAAGGCCGTTGTCCCGCCGACGACCTGCTCGACCGCCTGCCCGGCACGGACCGGCGCGCGCACGGGACCTCGTACGGAAAGGATCTCCGCACATGACCGACCCCGCCCTGGAACCGGAGGTGCTCCGGGAACGCGCTCTCGCGGCGCTGACCACCGCGCGGGAGCGGACCGCGCTCCTCACCTCGGTCGACGATCCCGAACTCACCGCGCAGCACTCGCCGTTGATGTCCCCGCTGGTGTGGGACCTCGCACACATCGGCAACCAGGAGGAGCTGTGGCTGCTGCGCGCGGTCGCCGGCCGGGAGGCGATGCGACCCGAGATCGACGGCCTGTACGACGCCTTCGAGCACTCGCGCGCCGAACGGCCCTCGCTGCCGCTGCTGCCGCCCGCCGAGGCCCGTAAGTACGCGGCGGAGGTGCGCGGGCGTGCCCTGGACGTGCTGGAGAGCGCCGAGTTCGAAGGTACGGGCGCACAGCTGACCAGGGCCGGGTTCGCCTTCGGGATGATCGCCCAGCACGAACAGCAGCACGACGAGACGATGCTGATCACCCATCAGCTGCGGACCGGGCCGGCGGTTCTCCGGGCTCCGGACCCGGCGCCCGCTCCCCCGTTCACCGGGCCGTCCGAAGTCCTGGTACCCGGTGGGCCGTTCACGATGGGCACCTCCACCGAGCCGTGGTCCCTGGACAACGAACGGCCCGCGCACCGGCGGGAGGTGGCGCCCTTCTTCATCGACACGACTCCTGTGACCAACGGCGCCTATCAGGCGTTCATCGCGGCCGGCGGCTACGACGACCAGCGCTGGTGGACACCGGACGGTTGGGCGCATGTGCGCGGGCACTCCCTGTACGCACCGCAGTTCTGGTTCCGGGACGGCGGGCAGTGGCTGCGGCGGCGGTTCGGGGTCACCGAGGAGGTGCCGCCCGAGGAGCCCGTCGTGCACGTCTGCTGGTACGAGGCGGACGCGTACGCCCGCTGGGCCGGGCGCCGGCTGCCCACCGAGGTGGAGTGGGAGAAGGCCGCGCGGCACGACCCGGCGACCGGCCGCTCGACGCGCTACCCGTGGGGCGACGCCGACCCGGGGCCCGAGCACGCCAACCTCGGTCAGCGGCATCTGCGTCCGGCGCCCGCAGGAAGCTATCCGGCCGGCGAATCGCCGCTCGGGGTGAGGCAGTTGATCGGCGACGTGTGGGAGTGGACGTCGAGCGACTTCCTCCCCTACCCGGGGTTCAGCATGTTCCCGTACAAGGAGTACTCGGAGGTGTTCTTCGGCCCCGAGTACAAGGTGCTGCGCGGTGGTTCGTTCGCCGTGGACGCGGTGGCCTGCCGGGGGACTTTCCGCAACTGGGACTATCCGATCCGGCGGCAGATCTTCTCCGGGTTCCGTACCGCCCGTACCCCGGACGGTGTCTGATGTGCCGTCAACTGGCCTTCCTGGGCATCCCGGAGGCGCTCGGCAGCGTTCTGGTGGACCCGCCGCACGGGCTGTACCGGCAGTCGTGGGCGCCCCGGCGCCAGCGGCACGGGACCGTCAACGCGGATGGTTTCGGAGTCGGTTGGTACGCCGAGGGCGATCCGGTACCGGCCCGCTACCGGCGTGCCGGGCCGGTCTGGGCGGACCCGTCCTTCGCCGACCTCGCCCGGGTCGTGCGGACCACCGCGCTGCTCGCCGCCGTACGCGACGCGACGCTGGCCGGCGCCGACGGTGAGGCCGCCGCGGCGCCCTTCGCGGCCGGTGCCTGGCTGTTCGGGCACAACGGGGCCGTCAAAGGCTGGCCGGGGTCCCTCGCGCCCCTTGTACAGGCGCTGCCCGGCGAGGAGTTGCTGTCGATGGAGGCACGCACCGACTCGGCGTTCATCTGGGCCCTGGTGCTGCACCGGCTGCACGCCGGTGACGACGTCGGACGGGCGCTGGCCCGCACCGTCCTGGAGGTCGACGCGGCGGCCCCCGGCTCCCGGCTCAACCTGCTGCTCACCGACGGCGAGACCATCGCGGCGACCACCTGGGGCGACAGCCTCTTCCACCTGACCGGGCCCGGCCCCCGCACGGTCGTGGCATCGGAACCGTACGACGACGATCCCCGCTGGCAGGAGGTACCCGACCGCACCCTCGTCATCGCGAGCCGCACCGAGGTACGGCTCACCCCGCTCCAGGACGTGAGCGGCGACCTGGCATCCGTACCACCCGAGGAGCTTCGTACGTGAGTCCGTTCCTGGTCACCCGCACCCTGCCCGAGGACGCCACGGAGGCCGCCCTGCGCGCCGACGTCCTGCACGGGCTCACCCGCACGCCCAAGACCCTCCCGCCGAAGTGGTTCTACGACGCTCACGGCAGCGAACTCTTCGACCGGATCACCGAGTTGCCCGAGTACTACCCGACCCGGGCCGAGCGCGAGATCCTCGTCGCCCGCGCCGGGGAGATCGCCGCGGCGACCGGTGCGCGCACGCTGGTCGAGCTGGGCTCCGGCTCGTCGGAGAAGACGCGGCACCTGCTGGACGCGCTGCCGGGGCTGGAGACATATGTCCCGGTCGACGTCAGCGAGAGCGCGCTGCGGCAGGCGGGCGAGGCGCTGATCGCCGAGCGGCCCGGTCTCGGCGTACACGCCCTGATCGCCGACTTCACCGGCGGTCTGGCGCTGCCGGGCACGCCCGGGCCCCGGCTGGTGGCGTTCCTCGGCGGCACCATCGGCAATCTGCTGCCCGCCGAGCGAGCCGTGTTCCTGTCCTCGGTGCGTTCCCTGCTGTCGCCCGGCGACGCGCTGCTGCTCGGCACCGACCTGGTCAAGGACGAGTCGGTGCTGGTCCCGGCGTACGACGACGCGGCGGGCGTGACGGCCGCGCTATGTGGGTCGTTCATCCTGTCCGTTGTCCGCACTCCAAGGCCCACCTGTGTGCCCAAGCCCAGGCAGAGAAGCCGGATCAGTAATGGAAGAACTCGGCCTGCTTCCCGGCCTCGTCGGTCATCCCGGGCACCCAACGGCCCGGTGATGGGGAAGGTGCCCGCTGCTGCCGGCGTTGCGCGATCGACAAGGAAACTGCGATCCCGGCACTCCGCCGATGTGGCGTCGACCGAAGAGAGGCACGCATGAACGACAACCGGGCCTATGGCTACACCGACACTCTCGAGGCCGAGCACTACGCCAAGGCACTTCGCTCTGACATCAGCGACGGACTGACCCGCACCCCGAAGTCCACGGCGCCCACGTGGTTCTATGACGCCCGGGGCAGCGAACTCTTCGAGGAAATCACCCAGCTCCCGGAATACCCCTTGTGGCGGGCGGAACTGGGACTGCTCCAACTCCATGCCCAGGACATCGCTGTGCGGACCGGAGCACGAAGCCTTGTCGAGCTCGGGTCCGGGAGCTCAACGAAGTCCAAGCTGATCATCGAGGCACTGGGGCCGAGCGGATTGCACTACGTCCCTGTCGACGTCAGTGCAGACGCGCTCCATCAGGCCAGCGCCCAACTCGTCCAGGACTACCCGGGGATCCGTCTGCACGCCCTCCGCGCCGACTTCACGACTTCCCTCGTCCTACCGACGCTGCCCGAGGACGGCCCACGCCTCATCGCCTTCCTTGGCAGCACGCTCGGGAATTTCCGACGCCCGGCCCGTGGACCGTTCCTCCGCGGGCTCCGAGACATCCTCCGCCCCGAAGACTTCCTTCTCATCGGCGCTGACCTGGTCAAAACCGAGCAGGAAATGATCGTCGCCTATGATGACGCTCAGGGCGTCACGGCCGAGTTCGACAAACATCTGTTGCACGTCTTGAACCGCGAGCTGAACGCCGACTTCGATCCGGATGCCTTCGACCACGTATCGGTGTGGAACGGCACGGAAAGCCACATCGAAATGAGACTGCGCAGCCGAGTCGAACAGCTCGTCAAGATTCGAGACCTTGACCTGGCAGTGCACTTCGCACGCGGAGAAGAATGGATCACCGAGCGGAGCGCGAAATTCACGCAGGCCGGACTTCAGGAAGAAATGACTGAAGCGGGTCTCCGTACGAATCAGCTTTGGGCAGACACCAACGCCGGCTTTGCGCTCATCCTCGCCACTGCTCGCTGAACAAGCTGGTGCACGACCCTCGATGAGTCCAGATCGCTGCTCTGCTGACGGGACAGCGGAGCAGCGACGGCTGGAAAGCAACGCGCGCGCTCGACCCCGACTTCACCGGTCACATCGACCGGCACGATCTTCGATGGCTGATGATCGACGCTTGGCGCATTGCCTCACCTCCAATTGCGCACGAATGCGGCAACCCGTCGTTCGAAGTCATTTTCGAACGCGGCGTCAAGGGGTCACCCATATGGGGATTCACGGGACAACGGAGCAGGCCCTCGGATGATCCTTAAATCGGATCCGGTCCTTGCCCGGCCCCTGGTTTACGACGGGGGCTCCTCTGTGCGTAATTTCCGCACGAAAGGTGTTGCCCCATGCCTGCGCTCTCCTCTGACGGCAGTGAACCACCCCAGCCTTCCAGCTTGTCTCCGACGGCGGTTGCCTTCCGGGCCACTGACGGCCGCACGCACACCTTCAGGCTGGCTGAACTACCATGCCCCGCCCTGCACTTGGAGATGGCTATGTGCCTGACCGAGGCACTGAAGTCGGTAGGCGCACTGCCCACGGCTCAGGCGTGCTTCTCCACCGTACGGCGCTTCCTGGCTTTCCTGGACTCATTGGGCGAACCATTGGATTCCCTGTCGTCCCTGCGCGCACGGCACCTTGGGCAATACGTAACCATCCGGAGGACCATGGCTTCCGCGGGCGCCTGCTACCAAGACATGACTTCGCTGTGCAGGCTCCTGCGGAATGCACCATACGGCAGCCTGTCTCCGGAGGTCGGAACTCTAGTTACTACCGGGGGTCGCCCTCCCTTCACCCGACCGGGCTCAAGACTGGCTAAGAACCTCTTGCGGCCAACCCGGGAACAACCCGTTTCTTGCCTCACTCGCCGCGAGTTCGAGCAACTCATGCGCGCGGCCGTGGGTGACGCTGTCGCCGTCCGCGACCGAATTGACCGGGGCGACAGCCTGCTGGCGGCGTACCGGGCCGACCCGCCCAGTTCGGCCGTCACCGACGTGGAGATCGAAAGCCTCGACCTCCACGTCCTCGATCTCTTCGACCGGACCAACAGCCCGGCCAGGAGAGCCGACGTCGCCCGGGGCCTCTTCCTGACCAGGGAAGACTTGGCACCACTGCTTGTACTGGGAACCGGGCTCTCCGGGCTCCGCCCCTCCGAGCTCCTGAATCTTCCCGCCTCACACCAGCATGACACCGTACGGGGCACCGTAACCATCAGAGTTCCGGACCGCCGGCACGGAGGCCACGCCCAAGTTCGATGGGAGCTTCGGGCTTCCGACGATCAGCCCTTGGGCCCGGGGGACCTCTACCTAATGGTGCACCGGCTCACCGAACGCGCACGCCGGGCGTCGGGCTCTGACCGGCTGTGGTGCCTGTGGTCTCTCACGGGTCCCTGCACCCTGCCACCGCGTTCGGCAGCCCCGCTGTTGAAGGAGTGGGCCCACCGCCACCGCCTGTCCGACGACGCCGGTCTGCCGCTGGAGCCGACCCTGCTCCAGGTGCGGCGCGCGTACGCTTCGCTGCTGGCCAGCGGCGGCTGATCTCCGGTTTCAGCAGCAGCCCGATCCACCGATCCTTCCCCAACCGCTGCGACAGGCATCATGAGTGACACACGATGGCGGGTCTTTCACACCCGCCGCGGCCTGCCCCGCCCCCAGAGCGGGGACCCGCTCCTCGACACGCTGTGGGACCTGGACGAGTGGCTTGACGATCACGACATTCTGGACCGGCAACCGTACTTGATCAGTCCCAAGGGCCGGTACGACATCCAGCTCAACCACATTTTCGACAGCATGCTCAAGGCCGCGCCAGTCAACACCAGCCAGGCGATGGCCTACGACCTGGTGCTATGGCTCACGTTCTTGTGGGTCAGCCGGGGCCGTCGCGACTGGCGCGAGGCCACCTCGGGGGATCGCGCTGCCTACAAACAGTGGAGGACGGCAGACCCCCGCGGGCCGCATGTCGCCTTGACGACGTGGGACCGGGAAGTCGCCGACATCAACACCTTCTACAACTGGGCGGTCTAT
This sequence comes from Streptomyces sp. B21-083, assembly GCF_036898825.1. Classification (GTDB taxonomy): domain Bacteria; phylum Actinomycetota; class Actinomycetes; order Streptomycetales; family Streptomycetaceae; genus Streptomyces. The sequence continues at coordinate 929,905 of NZ_JARUND010000001.1, forward strand.
CACGGCTATACGCGCGCGAACCCGATCGTCCAGCGCGAGAGCCGCATCCGCGATCCTCACCACCACGGTGCCGGCACCACCACTCCCGCCGAGGCATCCCGGCAAGGCTCTCTCAACGATGTCGAGTGGATGACCGCGGCCATGTACCGGCTGTGGCGGGACATAGGCCTGCGCGGTCTTTCCGCATCCGGGCTGCCCAACCCGTCCTTCCGGGGCAGGTTCGCCTCCCGAAACGCCACCTACAGCGACCTCATGATCCGCACCGGACTGAGGCTGTGCGAGCAGACCGCACTCTCGCTGTTCGACATCCCCACGCTGCTGCCTGGAGTTGACAACGCCCGCGCATGGCTGCCTGAGGCGATCGCGAAGGGCGGCTCGGCCCGCTGGGTCTACTACCCTGCCTCGGTCCTTCAGGCGCTTCGGGACTACGCCGAGATGGAACGGCTGGACGCCATCGACTACGCCCGCGACAAGGGGTTGTACGAGCAGGTCCGCGATCCGTTGATCGTCACCGACCGGCGTGACCCCGTCGTCTTCGTCGGCGGGAATCGGATCACCGTGGACAAGCTCGACAGCCATGAGCGGCAGCGGTTGTTCATCGTCACTCCCGACGGCTTGGAGCCAGCCGCACTGTGGCTCAATGAATCGGGCCTGCCCAGCGGAAATTCCTGCTGGCAGGAGGTATTCAGAGCGGGCAACCGACGCTGCCGCCGGGCGGGGGTGGACCTGTCCTCACACCCTCACAAACTGAGGCATTCCTTCGCCGTCATCACCCTTGAACAGCTCTGGCGAGGACATCTGCATGACCTCGCCGAGTCCAACCCCGGGCACCGCCAGACCTACCAGATGGTCTTCGGCGACCCCTTGAACTGGGTCCGCATCAGACTCGGTCACCGATCGATCACCACGACCTTGAAATATCTGCACACCCTCCAGGAACTGGAGATGCAAACCCGCATGGCCCTGGTCCCGGACACTTGGGAACCCGTCGCCGCTGCGGCTGCCCAGCCTGCCTCCGAGATCACGGCAGATTCCGAGGGCGCGGCATGAGCGAGCAGATCTTGCACCAGTCCCGCCTCGCACCCACTGGTCCTGGCCGTAGCTCCGCGATGCCCTCGGGGCCGTACGACTCCGTACCCGTCAAGCACAGCGAGCAGGGTGCGCTGACGGTGCGGTTCACCGGCGAGGACGGTCGCACAAAGGACTACGACTTCACTCGGCTGCCATTGCCGCGTATGCACAGGGACCTCGCGATCGCGTTCGCGGCCCGGACCGGACCGACTGGCACTCTTCGGACCAAGTCCAGCGCCAACAGCGCCTATCTGGGAATCCGCCGGCTGCTCGCCTTCCTCGAGTCCCTCCACGCACGGCCCACTTCGCTCGGGGAACTCAGGCCCCGACACCTGGAGCGCTATCGCCTCGAGCGCTTGAAGACCGTGAAGGTCGGCCCCGTGGGCATCGAGTTGGCCCTCCTGCGCATGGTGCTCGCCTCAGTCACCCCTGACACAGAGTTGTCGCCTCAACTCCGCGAGTTCCTGCAGCAACCCGGTCACCATCGCAACGGTGCCAAAGCCGTCGGCAGGCCCGGCTACTCGGACCGAGAGTTCCGAGCACTGGTCACAGCCGCTCGCAGCGACGTGGTGGGCATCCGGGAACGTATTCGGGTCGGCGAACAGCTCTTGCAGACCTTCAGGAACGACCCTGAAAACCTCGACCCCGAGGACCGCATCTTGGCTGCCCATCTCGACGCGATGGACCAAACAGGCCGCATACCCGACGTTACCTGGACCACCCGCCTCACACAGCGGGTACAGCACCGCTTCGCGCGCGTCGCCCTCGCGCGGCATCTCTACCTCACCCAGGACGACCTAACGCCCCTATTGCTGCTGGGAGTCGCGTTGACAGGCCGCAACAGCGAAACGATCAAGGAGCTCCCGGCGCAGCACCGGGTCCTTGAAGGACGCGCGGTAGCTGTCGCCCTCACCAAGCGTCGGCGAGGCAAATCACAGAGTCGCGAGAGCGTGCATTGGGAGATCGGCACCAGCGAGAGTCGCCAGTTACACACCCCCGGCGGCTTCTACCTGCTGCTGCACGATCTGATGCGCCGCGGCCGCCGTCTCACAGGCGACACGCGGGTGTGGAGTATCTGGGCCGGCATCGCCGGGCGGCCGGCCGATGACCCCGCCGGGCAAGGCAAGCACTCCTCGCTCGGCCACATCGACCCGTATGCCCTCAATTTGACACGCGACTTGAAACTGGGCAGATGGGGAGCATCACATGGGCTGACCGACGACGACGGAAATCCGCTGGAGATCAACCTTAATCGCCTCAAAACAACCGTCGAAGTACGACGGACGCGGGCAGTGGGCGGCCACCTGCCCTCCGCCTCACGCACCAACACCATGGACGTCTCTTTCATCCACTATCTCCAAGGCGACCCCCGGATCCGTGATTGGGCCGACCAGGTACTCACCACAGCCATCAACGAAGCGGAGGCCAACGCTCGGGCATTCCGGCCACGCATCCTGGTGGCCGGCGGCGAGGCCGCCCTAAATAGCAGCCCGGAAACCGTGGCGGATGATCTCGGCATCAGCCCGGAACTTCTAAGTCGTGTGATCCAAGGCGAACTCGACACCCTGGCGAGTGCTTGCCTGGCCATCCATCGCAGCCCATTCACCGACGCGGACGTCTGCAACGTTTCCTTCCTGACTTGCCTGCGCTGTCCAAACGCACTGATCACCGAACACCACCTGCCAGCCTTGCTTTCCGTCCGCGATCTCTTGCAGACGGCCCGAGACACGCTGCCACTAGACGATTGGGTCGAGGAACATGGCCGAACCTGGCTCGCGCTCACCCAATTGATTCTTCCCAAATTCAGCGAAGCGCAGCAGGCCAAGGCCGCTACGAAGAAACCTGTCTCCCTTCACCTCAGTTTCCTCAGCGGCCCCCAGGAACCTCGATGACCTCTCTCGCCCTGCGCAAGTCCGACTTCACCGTCATTCCTCCGACAGCGTTCATCCTGCGCTCCCGCCCTCTGCGTGAGCACATTGAACTGGCGACAACCTCACGCTTCAGCGACGATATCTGGACTCTCACGCCGGCCGTACACCAGGTCCACAAGCGCCAAATATCCCTGCATTTCCTCGACGTTCCCATACAGTTCCGTCAGACGGTCAAGGAACTGATCTTCGCCCTGCTGGTCATCGATCTTCCCCGGGGCACAAGGAAATCCGAGTCATCACTATCTATGCCCGGTTCCTCCAGATCAACCAGTTCCTGGTGTGGGTCGACCAGAGAGGGGGGATGAAGCTGAATTCTCTGACATCACAGGACCTCTTGGACTTCCAAGTGCATATCAAGAGCGAGCGCAATTCCCGCGGCAACGATCTGGTCAAACTTGCCTCGGTACGGCTCTTGTGGCAGTTCCGCAGCAAACTCACGTCCGACACTCTGCCGCTCGACCCACATCCTCTTTGGTTCGACGCCACCGTTCACGGCCGCCGCCAGAGGTCACAGGCCCGCGAGAATCGAACACCGAGGATCCCCGAGCAGGTCCTGGCGCCGCTGATGACGTGGGCGCTGCGCTGGGTGGAGGACTTCGCCGACGACGTTCTGCGGGCCCGGAACGATTGGGCCGAACTGCAGGCCACCGTGCCTGATGTCGATCGAACTCGCGGCGTCACGACGCGACGGCTGACCGCCCTTCTGTCCGAGTACCGCGCGGACAGACGTCCTCTTCCCCGTGCCGGCAGGACGCCGAAACCGATCCAGGGCCGCGCCCCGGTCAACCTCAATCATCTGGCCCGCGAAGCGGGCGTGCACCAGGAAACCATCAGCCAACAGCACATGTACTGGCACCTCATCCAGGAAGCCCTGGATGAGGTAGGGCTGGACAACGCCACTTACCTTCGCACGCCTATCCATGCCTCCCTGGACAGGGAACCGTGGCTACGGGCCGTCGCCACTGACGAGATCGGGACGATGCTACGACGGCTGCAGTCCGCCTGCTACATCGTCATTGCGTACCTGTCCGGAATGCGCGACGCCGAGATCAAGCACTTGGAACGGGGTTGCCTGCAACGATGGTGCGACGAGGATGGCGAACCCATCAGGTACAAGCTGACCAGCCAGGCTTTCAAGGGAGAGAACACCCCTCTCGGGATCCAGGCGACTTGGGTCGTCACCGCGACGGTGGCCCGAGCCGTCGACGTACTGGAGCGGCTGGTCCCCGAGCCCCAGCGCCTTCTCTTCGCATCGCCTCCCGTACCGAAGCGCACCAGGGGCAAGGAAGTGGACCAGGACACGACACCCCACCCCAAGCAATCACACACCACGGTCAACGACATCAACGCATTCTCTGCCTGGGTCAATGACTACTGCGCCGAGCGTCGGCGAAGCGATGGAATTCCCACAGTCGACGGGCACCCATGGAGGTTCACCACTCGTCAGTTCAGGCGGACACTGGCCTGGTCCATCGCCCGACAGCCAGGCGGGTCGATCGCAGGCGCCATTCAGTACCGCCACCACAGCATCCAGATGTTCGAGGGCTACGCCGGCACATCATCCTCCGGATTCCGCCAAGAAGTGGAAGCCGAACAGGCATTCACCCGTAGCGAACAGCTCTGCGATCTCATCCTCGATGCCGCCCCCGGGCGGCTCACCGGACCCGCAGGCGAGGAAGCCGAAGCACGGCTGAAGGCCATCGCGGGGGATGTGCAGTTTCCCGGAAAGGTGATCGCGGACCGCAAGCGCCTCGAGCGCCACATCACACGGCACGACCCACATGTCTACCCCGGAGAATTCGTGACCTGCGTCTACAACCCCGACCGGGCGCTGTGCCGCCGGGCCGAAGCCGACGGCCCGTCGCTCCAGCACTGTCAACCCCTCGCATGCCGAAACGTCGCCCTCACCACCGGCAACATCGACGCCTTCCGTCGCTGGATGCTCCAAATGGAAGAGCGCCTAGGCGACCCCACGATGGCTCCGTACCTCCGAGGCCGTCTCGCACAACGACGGGACGAAGTCGCACAGTTCCTCGCTGACAACGACATCCCCCAGGGGGACAACGGTGGCACGGCCAACGATCACGGATGAGGAAGTCCGTACTGCAATGCACATTGTCCTGCGCGAGGCAGCCGACGCCGGCCGGCATGCGACCATCACCGCCGTCGAACGACGCCTGGGCATCGCCCACCCGACCTTTTACCGCAACTTCCCGCACCTGATCACCTGGTTCAAGCAACAACAGGCCGCCAGCCAACAAACCCCAGAAGGACCAGCTGTCCCTAACTGCAGACCCTCAACAGATAAGATCGCGGACCTCCGCCGGGAGAACAGGAATCTTCGAACCACGGTGAAGGTGTACGCAGAAGCTCTCCGGCAACTCACTCTCGACTACGCAGAGTTGGAATCAAGGTTGGAGCACAAAATGGGAGTGATCAACCTAGCCTCTCGACGGAGCGAACACGACTGACAGGCAGCGGCCGGAGCCAAGTCAGGCCCGAGAACTGTCGACTGGACCTCGTGGAGGGGGATGCGTTCGCGGAACATTTCCCAGTCCCACCTCGGTATCGCAGACAGCGGTGGCATCATGCTGTCGATGAGGTGCAAGATCCGCATGTCCGCGTCTGGGGTTCACCTGTTCGACCGCGTCTCCGGGGTGAACGTGCTGCTCGACGAGGTGCGTGTTCCCGCTGGGCGGTTCTCCCGCGCTCCGCGGTACCTGTCCGTAGCGCTGACGAACGCGTGCGAGCTCCGCTGCGTCTACTGTTACGCGCCCAAGCATGCCGCTGCGCTCGACAGAGAGCGTGTGCTGGCGTGGGCGGTGGAACTCGACGCCGCCGGATGCCTCGGTGTCGGTTTCGGAGGCGGGGAGCCAACCGCGTACCGACGCTTCGCCCAGCTCTGTTCGGATATCGTCCAGTCCACGTCCATGGCGGTGACTTTCACGACGCACGGGCACCGGCTCACACCAGAACTCGTCAGTTCTCTGCGCGGGGCCGTGCACTTCGTGCGTCTGTCAGTCGACGGGGTCGGCACCACCTACGAGCGGCTCCGCGGCCGGCCGTTCGCAGCCGTAGTCCGGGCGGCTGCATTGCTCGGCTCGCTCTCCCCTTTTGGCATCAACGCGGTCATCAACGCCGACACCATCGGCGAACTTGACGACCTCGCCGCGTTCGCTGACGAGGTCGGTGCGTCCGAACTGCTGCTCCTGCCGGAGCAGCCCACCGCGGCTACCCGCGGCATCAGCGACGCCGACGCACAGCGCCTCGTCGAATGGGCCGCAACCGCAGGAACCGAGGTCCGACTCGCGATCTCGCGTACCGGCCTCGAAGCGGCACTACCGACCGCAGAGGCCATCCCCGGCGAACTCCCCCTCGACGCGCACATGCATCTCGACGCGACCGGCGTCCTGCGCCCCAACGCCTACGCAAGCACGGGAGTGCCAGTCGTGGGTTCCATCATGGACGTCGTGCAGACGCTGAAGGAGACGGGATGAGGATCTGGAACGGCTACGGCTCGGAGCACTCGATGAACCTCGTTCTGATCGGCCGATTCGAGACGGTCACCGGTGCGCAAGCAGCGGAGGAGCGGATGGAGGCACTGCAGGCCCTCGCCGAGGCTGCGTGGTCCGACGACGACTGGCAGAGTCCCGAGGAACGCATGCCGCGCGAACTCGGCGAAGCACTGAGCCAGATGAAGCTGTATGACATGGGGCGATCCGACGTCGATGCTTTCGCTCTCGATCACAATGTCACCCGTGAGGCGCAGACGGTCCGGATCTGGACCGACGAGTCCGACGTCCAGGGATTCCTGAAGGTCCTCCTCCACCACGGTGCGAAAGTCGAGGTGTTCTCGCGCCACACGTGGGACGAGGACGCTGTCACCCGATCCGATGCCACGGACGCGAGCAACAGCCGGAGCGACGGTGGATCTGACTGAGCTGGCACGCCTACCCGGCGCGGCCGACCAGAACTTCGAAGCGCTCACGCGGGCCATCGTCTCCCGCCGCTACGGCGCGCTGGGCACTATGCGAGAGCGCCGCAACCAACCCGGCGTCGAGTTCTACATGCACGTCGACCACGCCGGCGACCTGGGCGATCCCGACCGGATCTGGGGGTGGTCGTGCAAATGGTTCATCCTCAACAGCAAGAACGAGCTCAGCGCAGGCCAGCGCACGCAGATCGAGGACTCCCTCACCAAGGCGATCAAACACGTCGTAGGACTGACCGACTTCGTGCTCTGCCTGCCACAGAGGCCCGCCAAGGGTGACGAGGAGTGGATCAACGGCCTCAGTCGGCGAGATGTCCGCGTCAAACTGTGGTCCACCGAGAATTACGACGCCGAACTGGCCGGACACGACGAGCTCCGCTCCACCTTCTTCGGCGAACTCGCCCTCACCCCGGAGAAGCTCGCGCGAACCCACGAGCAATCTGTGGCACCGGTTGCGGCCCGGTGGGCCCCGCAGCTGCACACCGCCCACCACGTGGAGCACCGCATCGACCGGGCCTTGTTGCGTCCGGCGTCGTTCGAGTGGCTGCAGCAGCGCACCGACGACGTCACAGCACGGCTCCAGGCACTGCGCGCAGCCCTGGGCGGCCTCGACACCGATCCCCGTGCCGGTGCCGAGGAGATAGCCGACGATCTGGAGGGGTTCGTCGACGGTCTGCGCGCCGTCATTGACGCCGGGAGGGACCTTCGGCCCTGGGAAGTGCGCGAGCGCCTCGCCGACCATCAACCTCCGGGAACCTCTCCCCGAACGCTGCGACGCCTGGTGCTGAAGCTCAGGCAGCGTCGCCTTCCCGAGGCGCCGCTCGTCACCGGTCTCGGAGCCGAGATCCGCGACATCGTTCACTGGCTGACCGAGACACGAGCGGACGCCGAAGCCCCGCTGCTCGCTGTTGTCGCCGCTGCCGGGCAAGGCAAAACCCACCTCGCCGCGCAGATGACCTCGCCGAAGGACCGGCCGACAGCCGGGGTGTTCATCCAGGGGGCAAGCCTGCACACCGGCGACACCCTCGACGACCTCGCGCGACGGATCCCCGGACTCAGGGTCGACCGCCTCGAGGACCTCCTGGAAGCGCTCAACTCGGCCGGAGCTCGTGCCGGCTGCCGGATACCACTGATCATCGACGGTCTGAACGAGGCCGAGCGGCCCCTGCAGTGGCGGACCCTGCTCGCCGGACTGGTACCGGCCCTGGGCAGCTATCCCCACGTCGCGGTGATCGTCACCCTCCGCGAGGTGCTCGCCGACCAGACCCTCCCGCAGCACACCGTGCCCCTGGAACTGGAGTGGCAGCACGCGGAAGTCGACGACATCCTGCGCGTCTACTTCGACCACTACCTCATCAACCCGGCCGACGCGTGGCTTCCGGTCGACACTTTCCACAACCCACTGTTCGTCCGCATGTACTGCGAGGCCGCGAACCACGACCGCCTGGTGCCGGTGGGCGCGGAGGCCCTGCCGCAGTCCCTCATCGGCGTCTTCGAGCTGTACCGCGATGGTGTGACCGAGAGGCTGGCACTGGACCCGGCCCGCATTTCGGTGCCAGCCGACCAGATCAAGCGCCGCCTCGCCACTATGGCGAGACACCTTTGGACGCACAACGTCCGCCGGCTCCCGTTCGACGAAGCGCGAAGAATCCTCGACGCCGACCAGCCGAACTGGGACGAAAGCCTGCTCCGGCGCCTCGTAGAGGAAGGAGTGATCTTCCGCGAGGAGATCAGGGATTCCGACGACACCGAGTGCGGCTTCGTTTTTGACCGCCTCGCCGGCTACCTCATCGCCGACGCGATCCTGGTGCGCATGCCCTACGCGGACGTCAACGAGCAGCTCGCGGAGACAACTCTCTGGCAGTCCCTCGTGGGGAACGACGCGCACCCCCTCGGCGAGGACACCCTCATCGCTCTCATCTCACTATTGCCGCGCCGCTTCACCGGGCACCACCTGTGGCGCGTCGCCCCCGATGAGCACCGTTCGACCGCGCTCGCCCAGGAACTCACCACCGAGTCGGGCTTTCTCGACGACGAGACCGTCGAAGCGCTCGCAAGCGCGCTTGTCACCGCGCGCCCAAGCAACAGGAAGGGCCGACCCGCATTCGACCGTCTGTGGGAGATCCGCAGGTCCGCCGCGCACCGCCTGAACGCCACCTTTCTCGACCAGGTCCTGCGCCAACTGCCCCTTTCCCAACGCGACCTGCGCTGGACCGAATGGGCTCGAGGCCGGACTCGCCGGCTCACCACCAACCTGAACCGAGCGATCGACAGGTGGACCGAGAGCAGCAGTCGCGCCGAGAGCGACGACCTGGACGCCCTGGCCATCGCCTGGCTGCTGGCCTCCACGAACACGGGCATGCGGGACCTGGCGACGAAAGCCCTCCAGCGTTACGGCCGGCCGGAGCCCAAGCGGCTGTTCGACCTCGCTGCCCGGATGCTCGATGTCGACGACCCCTACATCGTCGAACGGCTCGTCGCCGCCGCGTTCGGCGCCGTCAGCACCCACCAGATGCCCGATCCCGGCGGACCGCTGGAACAAGCGCTGCGGGACTGGCTGGTGCGACTGCGTGACAGCTTCCTCGACGGTGGGACCACACCCACCTCCCACGAACAGCTGCGCGGCTATGTACGGGCCGTCTACGAGTTCGCCGGCACCCTCCACCCCGCTGCCGTCCCCGACGGTGTCGACGCCTTTGCACCGAGGTTCGCCGCCGTGACGCCCGCCGAGGTGATGGAGGATGACGACCCCAACGCCGAGGAGTGCGACCGCACCTTCGGCATGGACTTCGAGAACTACGTCATCGGAACTGCGATCAACGGCCGGGACAACTACGACTTCGACCATCCCGGCTACCGCAGGGCCCGTGCCGAGGTCATGGCCCGCGTCTGGGAACTAGGCTGGCGCGAGGCAGAGTTCGGCAGTGTCGACCAGGCCATCGCAACGAGTACCAACCGGCCTGCCAGCACCCACGAGAACGTGGAGCGCTACGGGAAGAAGTACGGCTGGATCGGGTATCACGAAATGGTCGGCCGCCTCGTGGACGCCGGCCATGCACCAGCTCGGTTCGGGACCGCGGAACGTTTGATGCCCGACATCGACCCAACCTTCCCCGACACGCCCCCAGTGGTGCCCATGCCCCTTCCGCCGTGGGCGCCCGCGGAGGCCACAGATGATCGGACGTGGGTCACGTCCGGGACAGTTGCCATCCCGGACCAACTGTGGTCACCCGAGGAAATCCACGGAGTCGACGGCGGCTGGCTTCTGGTCGAGGGGTATCTGAGTCACCGCCGCGAGGGCCGGACGGTGTTCGGATTCTTCCGCACCCTACTCCTGGACCCGAAGGACGCGGAATTCGCACACCAGCTCGCCAGCGAGCGCCCCTACCTGGGTAACGACTTCTTCCCCTCGCTGCCGTCGGTCCGTGACGTGCTGGCCTCGGAGATGCCGTGGAGCCCCAGGTTCAAGCTGACCTTCGGCTACGACGTGCCAGACGCAGTCCCGCCCCCGGCGCTGCGCTGCCACTGGCAGGACAACGGCATCAAGCTCCACCAGGTCGCTATAGATTTCTCCTCCGAAAACACTTCGGAGACCGGGCTCGGCGGGGCTTATGACGTGCCGTCGTACGAGTTCGCCACCCGGTTCGGCCTGCGCCAACTGCCTGGCACCTTGGACCTCGTGGGCCTAGACGGCCGGCGCGCCTCCGCGGCTTTCCGCGCGGATGAGCCCTGGCGCGGCCACCTGCTCTTCCTGCGTCGCGATCTCGTCGAGGACTTCGCCGGCGATCAACGGATAATGCAGGCGGCCTGGGGCGAACGCGAAGTGACCGTCGACTGGCGCTCTGTTCCTTCCTGGGTACGCGAGGCTCAGCGCAGCCACGCGAACGTGTGGCGCCACATCCGGATGCTCGGGGCGGCTCAGCGCAACCCCGAAAGCTGACGGGCCGAACGCTGCTCCGACCTGATCGCGGGCGCCGCACTGGTGCTCGCGGCAGCCGCCGCCTGGTGGTGCATCTCCCGCCAGGGCTGATCACAACCTGACACCGATGTGATCATGGGGAGCGGTGCGGGGCAGACAGCTACCCGTCCGCTGGATACGGTGTAAAGAACGCGCCAAGAGCTGGCGCGCGGTGTGCCGGGAAGTCTGGTCGGCGTCCTGGGGGCAGTGTGCCCTCTTTCGCTGACACACCCGGAGGCCCTGCCATGGCCGGCACCCGCTCCCCCTTCCTCGGTTTGCTACCGCTGCCTGAACGGCAGGCAATCACCCGAGCCTGCGCACTGAGATCGTCGGCGGCCTGGTCCTCCTCGGCGCAGCCGTCCTCGCGCTGATCTGGGCCAGTCCCTGGAGGGCGCGGCGTACGCGTCCATACGCGACTTCCATTACGGGATATCGGCTCTCGGCCTGAACCTGTCCGTGGGGCACTGGACGGCCGACGGGCTGCTGGCCGTGTTCTTCCTCATCGCCGGGATCGAGCTGAAACGCGAGCTCGTCGTCGGTGAACTGCGCACCCCGGCCACCGCCGCGCTGCCCGTCGTCGCCGCGGTGTGCGGTATGGCCGTGCCCGCCGCCCTCTACCTGGCCGCGGTCTGGGTGGTCGGCGGCAGCAGTTCGGGCTGGGCGGTCCCGATGGCCACAGACATCGCCGTCGCGGTGGCGGTCCTGGCGGTGCTGTCCACGCACCTGCCAGCCGCGCTGCGCGCCTTCCTCCTCACCCTGGCCGTGGTCGACGACCTGGGCGCGATCCTGATCATCGCGGTGTTCTTCACCTCCGACCTGAACCCGTGGGCGCTCGCCGGAGCCTTCGCGGGCCTGGTGCTCTTCTACCTGCTCCAGCGGCTGCGGGTGCGCGGCTGGTGGTGGTATGCGCCCCTCGGGGTGACGATCTGGGCGCTGATGTACAACGGCGGCGTCCACACCACCGTCGCCGGCGTCACCATGGGCCTGATTTTGCGCACCACCCGCGACCCGGGCGAGAAGGTCTCGCCGGCCTCGCGGGTCGCACACCTGGTCCACCCGCTCTCCGCCGGTATCGCGGTGCCGCTGATCGCGCTGTTCGCCGCGGGGGTGAGCATCTCCGGCCCTGCCCTGGGCGCGGTGTTCACCAGCCCCGAACCCCTCGGCGTGGTGATCGGCCTGGTGATCGGCAAGACGTTGGGGATCTTCGCCCGGCCTCGCCATGGCCGCCGCCCGTCGGTGACACCACACTTCCGATCCGCCCGGCAACCGACAGGACGCGACGACGATGACCTGGGAGTGGACCGGGAGGCATGGCCGCCCGGCAACACGACGGCCCCTCAGTCTGGAGATCATCATGGCCGCAGCCCTGACCTTTCAGATCCACCGCGAGCCCGTCGGCAAGCGCATCACAGCCTCCATCATGCTGGCCGACGACAAGGACGCCGAAGTCGCAGGCCGATGAAGCGCGTCCGGACCCGGCCGGCGTGCTGTGGCCAAACCGCCTGCCTATGTGACAACTGTCGCGCTTCGGCTCAGCTTGCGGGACAGTCGCGGTCCCAAACTGCAGAATGGGATTACCGCGGTCGCCACGGCCTACTCGGATTGCAGCTCACGAACTCGGGCACGGAAGACGCGCCAGCGCCTCTCGTTCTCATGCACAAGAATTGCCGATTCCGCCATCAGGTCGGCAGCCCTGTCGAGCAGCTCAGAAGCCGAATAAAGGTAGGCAGGGGCCTTCCGCTCGCCTCGTAGGTCGGCCCGAAGTGCTGTCGGCGAGAAGTCGACCTGAGCCAGCAGGTCCAGGGCCCGGCGCAGCAGTCGCGCGGTCAGAGCCTGCATGCCCGCCGACTGCCAGTCATTGGCGATGATCCGGTGGCGCTCTCCCAGCAGGTCGGCAAGGGCCGGATAGGCAGCCAAGTTTCCCGCCATGTCCCAAGCCTTTCCATCGCCTGGGCCAGCCAGTCACCGCCCTGCTGGGTCTCATCGGCGAGCAGGGCGACTTGGCGCTTCAGCCTCTGGAGTTCGGCAGGCTCGCCCTCTCCTTCCATGAAGAGGATTCCCGACTCCGCTACGAGCCCAGGCGCATTCAGGTCCTCCGTGCCGGCGAACGTGATCGGCGACGTCTGTTCACCGGCCTCAACCACGCTCCATCGGTCGGCCAGTGACTTCAGAGCCCGAGACCACGCCTGGAGCTCGCCCGCCTGCTGCAAAGGCGCTTGCGAGTAGTACTCCTCATGCTCTCGATGGAACCGCGAGAGGTTGTCGATCACCTGTAGCAGTGACTCCGGAGGGGTGAGGTGCGCCTCGTCATCGGGCATGCCGGCAGCTTGCACCTCGTCTCACACCAAGGGCAGCGGGGCACGCCCTCCAAGGCAAACACCAACACCCGTTCGGTGGAAACGAGATCACGTGCCTCGCCCGCGACGCCACCACCGCCCACCGCTTTCAGCTGGAGCAGGGTGGAATGGTCGGCAGGAACGTCCGGTCCCAGCGCCCACCGGCCACGACTCCGTCGGCGCCCCAACCGTCCCGAGCGAGTCCGGCCCCCTGACCTGTGACCTCAAGGATTCGATCGACGTCAATCCCTCACCGCTGGCTCGCAGCACCTCACCGCACGTTGTCCTCACGTCGACGACCACCGCCCTTGACCGCGCCCGCCTACACGCGCGGCAAGATAGCCGAGTCCACCTGCTGCGACCGCCAGGGCGATCTCTGTCCAGTCGAGCGCGACCGTACTGAGCACCGCGCGGAGGAAGGGCACATACAGGGCAGCGGCCGCGAGCCCGGCCGAGACGGCGACCGCCGCCGGCAGGAACAGGTTCTCCCGAGTCAGCAGACGGTCCCGCAGCCCGAGCACCACGCCGAGCTGCGCCGCGAGCAGGGACAGGAACAGCACACTCTGCCAGGGCAAGTCCATGGCGCGCGCCGCGAGCCCCGCCGTGAGGGATCCCGCGGTCACCACCGCCGCGAGGAACAGCATCCGCTGCCACAGCCCGTCACCCAGAACATGCTGGCCAGGAGGACGTGGTGGTCTGCGCATGGCTCCCGGTGACACCGGCTCGGCGCCCATGGCCACCCCGGTCAGGCCATGCGTCAGCAGGTTGATCCACAGGATCTGTCCGGCGCGCAGGGGAAGAGACAGCCCGAGCAGAGGTCCGAGCAGCATCACCAGGATCTCCGCCGTGCCGCCGGCCAGCGCGTACAGCAGGAAGCGGCGAATGTTGTCGTAGACGCGTCGGCCCTCTTCGACCGCGGCCACCACGGTCGACAGCTCGTCGTCCGTCAGCACGAGATCGGCGGCCTGCCGCGCCACTTCGGTCCCCCGACGCCCCATCGCGACGCCGATGTCCGCGTGCCGCAGCGCCGGGCCGTCGTTGACGCCGTCGCCCGTCATCGCCGTGACATGTCCGTGAGCCCGCCACGCCTCGACGATGTCGAGTTTCTGCTTCGGGTCCGTGCGCGCGAAGATCCGTACCTGCGTGGGATCCGGCACGTCACCGGCTGCCAGTGCCTGGCCGGTGACCACCCGACCGTGCGCCGTACCGGAATCGAGCAGCCCCACCCGGTCAGCGATCGCCTCCGCGGTCGCGGGGTGGTCACCCGTGATCAGTACGGCGTTGATGCCGGCGGCTCTGCAGTCGGCGAGGGTCCTGGCAGCGGCTACCTTGGGCGGGTCGCTGAGCGCTGCAAGGCCCAGTAGCCGCAGGCCCGTCTCGGCGTCCCGTGCCCGGCCGGGCGTGCCGTCTCGCAGACCTGACGCCACAGCGAGGACGCGGAAGCCCTGGGCGGCCAGCTGTGCGGCGTTCCCCCGGGCGACTTCGACCAACGGCTCCGGCTCGTCCAGCACGGCGTGGTCCAGTACTGATTCCGGGGCACCCTTCAGGCACACGAGCACGGCGCTGTCCGGGGCGCGATGCAGCGTGGTCATCCTCTTGCGGAGGCTGTCGAAGGGCTCCTCGTCCGTCCTCGGGTACCTCCGGTGCAGTGTGCGGCGGTCCTCGCATCCGGCTTTGACCGCGGCCGTGAGGAGCGCAGCCTCCATGGGGTCCCCGAGTGCAGCCCAGCCGCTCTCCGCACCATGCGGCGGCCGCAGCTCGGCGTCGTTGCACAGGGCGGCAGCGGTGAGCAGTTCCCGTACGGCCGCGAGCTCGCGGCCGTACGCCGGTTGCCCGTCGACTCGTACCTCACCGACGGGTTCGTATCCGGAGCCGGTGAGGTCCGCCTCCCCCTGAGGCGTCCACACACGCTCGACCACCATGCGGCCTTCAGTGAGCGTGCCGGTCTTGTCGGTCGCCAGCACGCTCACCGACCCCAGAGTCTCCACGGCCGGCAAGCGGCGCACCAGCGCATGCCGGACGGCCATGCGACGTGCGCCGAGGGCCAGAGCCAGGGTGACCACGGCGGGCAGCGACTCGGGGACGGCGGCCACAGCAAGACTGATCGCCGTCACGGCCATCGTCCCCGGGGCGGTGCCCCGGACGAGCCCCAGGACGAAGACCAGCAGACACAGTGCGAGCGTGACCAGCGCGAGGACCCGCCCCAGTGCGGCCAGCCGATGTTGCAACGGTGTGGTCTGGGGACGCGTGTCCAGCAGTTCGGCGATTCTTCCCAGCGCGCTGGCCTTCCCGGTAGCCGTCGCCAGTGCCACACCTCTGCCGCGGACCACGACCGTGCCGGCGCGCAATGCCCCGGTGTCCTGCTGGGGCTCAGAGGCATCCAATTCCTGTTGCCCGGAGGAATCCCGCCCGCGGGACGGCACAGCCTTGTCGACGGGCACGGACTCGCCGGTCAGCATGGACTCGTCGATCAGAAGCGACGACGCCTCCGTGAGCCGAGCGTCGGCAGGCACGATGTCGCCCTCGCCGAGCAACAGGACGTCACCCGGCACCACCGCCGAAGATGGCACCTCCGTCGCGGCGCCGTCCCGGAGCACACGCGCGCTCGGTGCCGACAGCGCCGACAGCGCGGCGACCGCCTGATCGGCTCTGATCTCCTGCACCACGCCCACGGTCGTATTCGCCACGATGACGAGTGCGATCACAACGGAGTCGGCGTGGTCGCCGATCGCCAGGGTCAGGGCGATGGCCGCGAGCAGCACCATGATCAGCGGATCGCGGAGCTGCGCCGCCACGCGTGCGTACAGGGGAACGGCGCGTTCGGCGGTCACTTCGTTGGGACCGTACCGAGTCAGGCGACGCGCCGCCTCCTCATGGCTGAGCCCGGTGTCACCCGCGTCCGACGCCGGAGCGGTGTCGGTCCGGTTAGGTGACACGGCTTCTCCCGTCCAGTTCCGGTTCACTCGACGGTCCGAGTTCCGGCTCAGCCGTGCCGGGACTCGGGCACGGTGATCACCGGGCACTCCGCTCGGTGCAGCAGGCCATGAACCACCGACCCCAGCCTCATGCCGGAGTAACCCCCGCGCCCCTGCCTGCCGACGACGACCACCAAGGCGCTGACCGAAGCGAGTGCCAGTTGCTCCACCGGGTGGCCGCGCAGGACTTCACGGGTGATCTGCACATCCGGATACTTGTCCGCCCATCCCGCCACGGTCTCGGACAGGATCCGGCGCCGTTCCTCAAGCCCCGCCGCTTCGTCGCCGAAGGACACGACGGGCCGCCGCCATACCCACACGGCCCGCAGGGCAGCGCCGTGCAGCGCTGCCTCTTCTACAGCGAACTCCACGGCGGCCCTGGAGGATTCGCTGCCGTCGACACCCACGACGAGATGGGGATGCCGCTCACCCGCGTGCTCCGGCTCCCTGACCACAACAACCGGGCAGTCCCCCTGGGCACTGACCGGCACGGCCACCGAGCCCGCGCTGAAGAGCTCCTCCGGTCGAGTGAGCCGACGGGAACCAACGACGATCAACTGGGCCTGCGCCGCCTTCTGGCAGAGCACCGCCGACGGCATGCCGTCGAGCAGTTCCGTCGTCAGAGGCACTTTCGCGTGCAGTGCCCGCACCGTGGCGACCGCCTCAGAAAGCGCGTCTTCGCCCTGAGCCCTGAGCATTGTGCGACGCCAGGGTGTGTCGATGTGCTGCCCGCCGGGCAGGGGTGGTACCGCCATCACCAGCCGGAGGGACAACCGCCTGCGGACAGCCTCGTCGACCGCCCAGGCGAGCGCCGGAACGGACTGCTCGCGTGGGTCGATCCCGACAATCACCTCGTTGCGTACAGCGGTGTTCTTCATGGCTCCTCCTGCCACCTCATGCCGTCGTGGGGAACGCACTGCAACGAGTGGGCTCGACATTGCTGTAATGCCCTCGGCCATGCCCCGTCCGGTGACGCTTGGACGGGCGCGCCGTTCACGCTGTCATCGCAGCCGCACGAGAGCCAGGGCCGGCAAGCCTGCGTCCGCAGGCCGAAGGTCCTGCATGCAGTCTGTCCCGTGCCATTCTTTCCTCGGACGGGCTCGCCCGCCGCCCCACGCAGCCGGGTCGGCGTGCCCGGCGTTGTCGCCGACTGACGGACGGCAGAACAGCCGCAGTGCCGGTGGTCGCGCAGCCGTCCAGCACGAACTCTGTGCCCGTGGAGTAGGACGCTCGGCGATCAAGCGGGTGGCCTCGTCCAGCTCCCCAAAGCGCAGGAGGGGCTGTGCGGAGGATGTCGGCGGCTGTCGCCGTGCGCGTGCCCGGCGGCCCACCGCCGCCGGACCGCGCCCTCGTGCTTGCTCTGCTCCGCCGCCAGACCGGCCCCCGCAAGGCCGTCGCGCAGCCGCAGAATGCAGTGCCGCCGCAGCGCACGGCCGGCCCTCACTTCCTCCTGTCATGACGCCCGGATCGTCAGGGCATCTTGCTGCTCCCCGCCGAGAACGACCTTGAGCGCACCGGTGTCGCCGGCCCGTGAGAAGACGTCGTATGCCTCTTCCATACGGTCCTGCGGGAAAGTATGGGTGACCATGGACGCCGCAGTCAGACGACCGGCGGCCAGCATGCGCAGCAGCATGGGAGTGGAGTGCGTGTCGACCAGGCCGGTGGTGATCGTCACGTTCTTGATCCACAGGTCTTCGAGGTGCAGTGTCGCGGGCTTGCCGTGCACGCCAATGTTGGCCACATGCCCGCCGGGCCGCACCATGCGCGTGCACGTCTCGAAACTTTCCGGCACCCCGACCGCTTCGATGACCACGTCGGCTCCGAGTCCTTCGGTGAGGTCGGCGACCAGCTGCTCGGCTTCTTCGCCCGCGGCGGCCACGGCATCGGCACCTAGGCGCTTCGCGGCCTCCAGCCGGGACGACGCGAGGTCCACGGCAATGATCTTCTCGGGCGTGTACAGCCGGGCGGTGGCAATCGCGGCGAGCCCGATGGGTCCCGCTCCGACCACGGCGACGGTGTCTCCGGGCCGTACACGTCCGTTCTGCACACCCACCTCGTAGGCGGTGGGGAAGATGTCGGCCAGCAGGACGGCGTCCTTGCTGTCCACCGCACCGGGAAGCGGGTACACGGACAGATCAGCGTGCGGCACGCGGACGTACTCGGCCTGGGTGCCGTTGATCAGATGGCCGAGGATCCAGCCTCCGCCGCCGCGACACTGTCCGTATGCCCCCTCCCGGCAGAAACGGCAGCGTCCGCACGCCGTGATGCACGAGACCAGGACGCGGTCGCCGGGGCGGACACTGCGCACGTCACTGCCCACCTCGACGATCTCACCGACGGCTTCATGCCCGAGCACCGTGCCGGGGCGTACCTCCGGCACATCGCCCTTGAGGATGTGCAGGTCGGTCCCGCAGATGGTCACGGCGTCGACCCGGACGATCGCGTCGGTGGCCTCCTGGAGGCCGGGATCCTCGGTTTCCTCCCAGGCGGACTCGCCGGAGCCGTGGAACACGAGTGCTTTCATGACGATCCCTTCCTGCACCTTCCGGGTGCTGGTCGCGGGGTGCAACAGCGACCGGGGCTTACGCGCGGACACCGTGCTGCCCCTGGAAACCACCGGCGTCGATGACGGTGAGACGCCACTTGGGCGGCCGCCTTCGAACGGAGTGACCTCGTCTTTCCAGCCTGCCCCTGACGGCCGCCGTCCGCAGGGGCAGGCGGGTCCACATCGCCTGAGCGGGCGGGCCCTTCGGCCCGAGCGACCCACCGCACCGTGCATTCACGGCAGCTTTGGTGTGCTCGGTTATGGCGGCTCCGGCTACCGCTTGCGCACCGGGGCACCGCCTAAGGCTGAACGTGCGGGTGTACGGGGCGGCCCGAGAGCGCCGTCAGGTCGGCCCCAACCGCCGCTCGTTCCCGGTTGTCACCTTCCTGCCAGGGGCGACGAGGAGGTGCGGTCCCATGCGCAAGGCAAAGCGAACGAGCCAGAGGTGGTGGCGGTGGCGGAGCAATCCGTTGCGCCGCCACACGGACATCGTCGAAGCCTGGATCGTCCTGGCCGTCTGGACGGTCATCGTGCTGGGCGGCACTCTCGTCGGCCTGGTGACGGCCCACGCGGCCGATGAGTCCTTCGCGCGACTGCGGCGCGAGCGCCACTCAGTTCCAGCCGTCCTCGTGGAAGGCACGGCCGAAGCGGTACCGACGGCGAAAGGTGCGGCATCCGAGCGGGTCCGGGCACAAGTCCGATGGACGGCGTCGGACGGTTCCACTCGTACAGGCCGGACCCTGGTCGACTCCGAGCATCAGGCCGGATCGAAGGTCGTGATCTGGCTGAACAGCCGCGGGCAGCTCACCGCGGAGCCGCCGACCGCGGGCGCGGCGGCCTTCGTAGCGGCCCTCTTCGGCACCGGGGCCGCGCTCACCTTCAGTGGCCTGACATACGCCACCGGACGCCTCGCGCAGTGACAGCTCGACCAGGGGCGTTGCGAACAATGGGGCCGTGAGTGGGACCAGGCCGGACCGCAGTGGGGGCGTAAGGCCACATGATGCGGATATGGGCGCAGCTGCTGCGGACCGACCACCCCGGGTGAGCCCAGTACGGCCTTGCCCGACACCGTCGCCCCGTCTCCGCGCAGGCGTACCCCGAGCTGGCGACTGCGTATGCCGACAGGCCACCGCAATGGACCCACCTGCCCTCGCGGGGTAGGGCGGAAGCAGCCAGGCTGGTCATATGACCCGCCCGGCGACGCACACGCCGGGGAGAGGGAGCTGATCACCATGACGACGCCGGTGGGATTCCACGACCGCCCGGTCCAGGTGAACGCGCACATCGACTCGCCACTGTCCCGATGGCTGTGGCTCGTGAAGTGGCTCCTCGCCATTCCGCACTACGTGGTGCTGTTCTTCCTCTGGATCGCTTTCACCGTGGTGACCGTGATCGCGTTCTTCGCCATCCTGTTCACCGAGCGCTATCCCCGCGCCCTGTTCGACTTCAACCTAGGTGTACTGCGCTGGAGTTGGCGGGTCTCGTACTACTCGTACGACGCCCTGGGCACCGACCGGTATCCCCCATTCAGCCTGGGCGAGGAACCGGACTACCCGGCACGGCTGGACATCGCCTACCCGGAGCGGCTCTCCCGCGGCCTGGTGCTGGTGAAGTGGTGGCTCCTGGCCATCCCGCACTACATGGTCATCGGCTTCTTCCTCGGCGGCGCCCACCTCGGCTGGTGGTCCGGTGGCCTGATCGCCCTGCTGACGGTCATCGCGGCCGTGATCCTGGCCTTCACCGAGAAGTACCCGAGAGATCTGTTCGACCTGATCATCGGCCTCAACCGGTGGGTCCTGCGAGTCACCGCGTACGCCACTCTGATGACGGACACGTACCCACCGTTCCGCCTGGACCTGGGCGGCTCGGAGACGGCCACTTCGGAAGAGCGGGCGTAACCGCCGCGCCAGTGGCCGTACTTCCGACCGTGTACGGGCTGGGCACCCCGGTGTCTGGACGGCGCCCGACCGTCCGAACCGCCACCCTTCGGCGCCGCACGCCAGAGAGTCCTGGACGGTACGAGTCCAAACATTGGCCAGGACCAAGGCGCTCGGCCCTCCCTCCACGCCCTCGTCACCAGGCCAGGGACTGGAGGCCGGCGACGGGTGCCAGCCGTCCGATTCAGGTCCTGGGCGACTCCTTCGCCAGTTCGCTGCCGATGCGCGCGGCCCACGCCTCGATCTGACGGAAGTCGCGGAAGTCCCCGCCCTTCCCGGAGGAGACGATCTTCCGGGCGATGAATCCCTTCGCTCCCTCTTCGAGGCAGCCGCCGAACGTGACGTGTTCCCGGACATCCAGCCGGATCATGGCCCGGCGGACGCCGGGAACAGGTGGGATGTCGCGTTCCGAGGCCGAGGCGTCGAGGGGACCGCTGCTGAAGAACCACAGCGGACGCCGGGACAGCTCGCGGGCGTGCCGCCGGACGAAGTGGCGTGCGTCGCTGTGCCAGCGTCCCGCGTACAGGCCGCCGCCGACCACTACGGCGTCGTACGACTCCAGATTCGTCACGGACCGGGCGGGCATCGCCTCGACCGTCAGTCCCTCCTTGCGCAGGACGTCGGCGATGGCCTCCGCGATCTGCGCGGTCGACCCGTTCGTCGTCCCAAAGGCGACCAGCACCTTGCTCACCATGACGGTCCGCCTCCTCTCACAGCCTTCGTAGCCATTCCTCGGTCACACCCTGCTCGCCGGCTCGTCAGGCCGCGCGCACATGTCGCCCAGCGGCCGTGGGAGCTTGTCGACCACCGCTTCATGTCACTTCCTCCTCAGCGCAGTCGACGCAGATAGGGGTCCTGAGGCCGACGCTGCAGCAGGCGTACGCGTGCGTCGAGCACGGTGACCTCGCCGGGTGTCGCCAGGACGGGGTTGAAGTCGGCTTCGGCGAGCTGCGGCAGGTCGCTCGCCATCCGGGAGAGGCGCAGGAGCAGCCCTTCGAGCCCTTCGAGGTCGACCGGTCCGCCGCCGTACGCGCCGAACAGCAGCGGAGCACAGCGCGGTGCGGTGATCAGGTCATGCACGTCGTGGTCGGTCAGCGGCGCGAGCCGTGCGGCATGGTCGGCGAGGACCTCGGTCGCCGTGCCGCCGAGCCCGAAGAGCACGAGCGGGCCGAAGACTTGGTCCTGCACCACGCCCGCGAACAGTTCGGTACCGCGCGCGGCGAGCGGCTGGACCACCACTCCGGTCATGAGCCCGGCGAACCGGGTCTCGAAGGCCCGGAAGGCGGCGCGCACTTGGGCGTCGCCCTGGAGATCGAGATGAACTGCGTGCTGTTCACTCTTGTGGAGCAGGCCCGGCCAGTGTGCCTTCAGGACCACCCGGCCATCGGCACCGCGCAGCCGATCGGCGGCCACGACGGCGTCGTCCTCGGTCTCGGCCCAGGCCCAGGGCAGTTGTGGGATGCCGTAGCAGGCGAGCAGTTCAGCGCAGGAGCGCGGATCGAGCCAGCCGCCGTCCGCGTGCGCGGTCAGGTACGCCTCGGCGACCGCGTGCGCGCGAGCCGTGTCGACCTGGACCAGTGTCGGGATCGTCCCGGCCGGGCGGCTCAACCACGCCGAACGGCGGGCCGCATGTGCCAACGCCCTTGCCGCCGCCCCGGGTTCGGCGTACGAGGGGATGGTGCCGCCCTCCGTGGCGGGCAGCAGCCTGACGGGCAGGTCCTGTTCGAGCCGTACGGCGGCGACCGGCCGTGCCCGGCGTCCGGGACCGTCGGTGAGGACACGGATCAGGTCGTCGCCGGTCGCCTCGGCGACCGCGGTGGGAACAAGGGCCAGCAATACGGCGTCGGCCTCCGGACACCGCATGATCCTTTCCACGCAGTCCCGGAGCTGCTCCTCCGTAACGGCGGCGGTGGCATCCACGGGATTGCCGACGGCGGCTCCGTCGGGCAAAACGGCGAGCAAGGCGTCCACCGTGTCGGGAGTGAGCTGCGGCAGGGAAAGCCCCGCCTCCGCGCAGGCGTCGGCGGCCAGGACACCCGCACCGCCCGCGTTGGTGACGATCACCACGCGGGTGCCCGCGGGGAGTGGCTGGGAGTGCATCAGGGCGGCGGTTTCCAGAAGTTCGCCGACCGATCGGGTGGCGGTGATGCCGGCCTGGGTGAAAAGCGCTTGGCGGGTCATGGTCCGGGAGGCGGCGGCCGCGGTGTGCGAGGCGGCGGCACGCCGGCCCGCGTCGGTGCGACCGGCGTCGACGGTCAGCACCGGCATCCGGCGGGTCACGCGCCGGGCCGTGCGGGAGAAGGCGCGCGGGTTGCCGAACGACTCCAGGTGCAGCAGGGCGAGGTCGGTGCGGCCGTCGCTCTCCCACCACTGGAGCATGTCGTTTCCGCTGACGTCGTACTTGTCGCCGAGCGAGACGAAGGACGAGACACCGGTGCCGAGGCGGGACAGCCCCTCGAGCAGGGCGATGCCCACCCCACCGGACTGCACAGCGACGCCTGCCGTGCCGGGGCTCGGATGAGCGGCCGCGAAGGTGGCGTCGAGGGAGAGGTCCGGATCGGTGTTGGAGATGCCCAGGCAGTTGGGGCCCACCAACCGCATGCCGTACGTCCGGCACGCCGCCAGCAACGCCTGAGCCTGGCCTCCGTCGAGCCCGGCGGAGACGACGACGAGTGCCCGAACTCCGGCCTTGCCGCACTCCTCCGCAGTCGCGGGGAGCGCCGCCGCGGGCACCGCGAGGACCGCGAGATCGGGGACCTTGGGCAGCGCGCTCACCGAGGGATGACATGGCACACCCAGCACCGACGTGACGTTCGGGTTCACGGCGAAGAGCAGCCTTGTGAAACCACCCGCGTGCAGATGGTGCAGGAGAGCCCGTCCCACCGACCCCGACCGGCGCCCGGCACCGACCACCGCTACTGTCTCCGGCCGCAGCAGTGGCACCAGGCTGGCCACATCCGCGGCCCGGCCACGCGTCTCCACCGTGGACAGGTACGCCTCGTCCTCAGCAAGCTCGATGGTGCAGCGCACCTCTGGGCCTTCGAAGTGACGGGCTGTACGCAGTCCCAGATCGGCGAAGAGCCGGAGCACTTCGTGATTCTCGCTGAGCGCGTCAGCGGTGAACGTGCTGATGCCCTCCGCTCGGGCAGCCGAGACCAGATGCTCGACGAGGAGGGTACCGACGCCCCGGTGGTGCAGTCCCTCGGCCACGGCGATGGAGATCTCGGCCGATGTCTTGTCCTCGCCGGTCTCGTACTCGGCCAGGCCGATCACCTGGCCTTGTGTCTCGGCCAGCAGCGCTCGGTATCCGGGGCGCGGCGGCGCGCAGGCCCGGTCGGCCGCCATCGTGGCGGAGCGCCGGCTCGCGGCGAAGAACCGCAGCCGGAGATTCTCCGTGGACATCTCCTCGTACAACCTTTGCAGCTGTTCGTGATCTCGCGGCGTCACGGCCCGGATGGACACAGTCGTGCCGTCCGCGAGCAGAGCGTGAACCATGGGTCGACTGCGCTCGTCGTCCGTCATCACGTGCCTCCTCGAAACCTCAGCACCCGCCGGAGATCTTCGGATCCGGGTTGCGCAGCCAGGCGCGTTCCGCGCACGACGCGGCGATGTTCACCGCCATGATCGCTCCGGACGGGCGGGTCGGTGCGGAAGGAGGGAAGCGTCTCTCGTAATGCTCCCGCGCAGGGAGCCGCGGACAAGCCGCACGGACAGTCCGTGGCGCGCCGCCTCGTCCACCGCCTCCAGGCTGGAATCCGATCCGTCGACCTCCAAGGCCAGCGGACGCTCCATCGTCCCACCGCCTTTCTGCCCAGCCACTGTGAGAGCCCCTGTGAATACGGTCGCACCGCCCTGGGCCCACCGCGACGCGCGCTTCGGCTTCCGGAGTGCCTCCGCCCAGGTTGCGCCACGCCGGTTTGCGGCGATGGTGGAGTCATGCGGCCGGAAGCAGGACGCCGCTGGGTCCCACGCCCGCCATGGCTTTCGCACCGGCAGCGTGCTGAGACGTCCGTGACCGGACAGGAGCCCGGCTCCACTTCGAGGTCGCGGAGAAGGGACGGCCATCGTGGTTGCGAGGACCGGCGTTTTCGGCGCCATGACCCAGGAGCATCGCGAGCAGCTCATGTCACACGCTCGTGAGGTGTCGTTCGCGGCGGGCGAGCGCATCTTCGACGAGGGCGGCAAGGCCGACCGCTTCTGGATCATCCACACGGGCACGGTCGCTCTCGACCTTCACGTGCCCGGCCGCCAGGCAGCGGTCGTCGAGACCCTCGGCGCCGGAAGAATGCTGGGCTGGTCCTGGCTGGTCCCTCCCCATCACTGGCACATGGGGGCCGAAGCCACCAGCCCGGTGCGTGCCTACGAGTTCGACGCGGCGGCGGTTCGTGAACTGTGCGCGAAGGACCCGGGGCTGGATCACGAGCTCTGTACTTATGTCTCCGGCGTGCTCGCGCGCCGACTGAGATCCGCCCGGGTGCGACTACTCGACCTGTACGCGCCCCACGGAGCGGGCGAGGTCCCCTGACAAGGCGAGACGAGGTGCTTCGAAGTGCCGCAGACCCCGCACATCGTGAGCGATGTGATGACTCAGACGGTCGTGGCTGTCGGCCGCGACGCGCCCTTCAAAGAGATCGTCCGGACCATGGAGCAGTGGAAAGTCAGCGCCATGCCCGTCCTTGAGGGCGAAGGCCGCGTCATCGGTGTCGTCTCCGAAGCCGACCTGCTGCCCAAGGAGGAGTTCCGTGACAGCGACCCGAGCCTCTTCGAGCAACGTCGGCGTCTGTCCGACGTCGCCAAGGCCGGGGCAGCAACGGCGGAGGAGCTCATGAGCACCCCCGCCATCACGGTCCACCCCGGCGTCACCCTGGCCCAAGCGGCAAGGATCATGGCCGTCCGCCACGTCAAGCGTCTGCCCGTGGTCGACGACATCGGCATGCTCCAGGGCATCGTCAGCCGTGCCGATCTGCTGAAGGTCTTCCTGCGGTCGGACGAGGACATCGAGGAAGAGGTTCGCCGCACAGTGGTGTCCTACCTCTTCCCGGCCTTCAGCCACGCCATCCACGTGAACGTCCACGAGGGAGTGGTCATCCTCCGCGGACACATCCGCGACACCTCGCTCATCTCGGTCGCCGTGCGCCTCGTGCGCGCCGTGGAGGGCGTCGTGGACGTCGAGCCCCACCTCACCGGCGAGGCCACCGCTCCGTCTGAACCGGGGAGCCTTCAGTGAAGTCGGGCAATGCAGCCCCGCGACCAGGGTGGAAGGGGGCCTGCGCCGGACTTCACTGGGGGTCGAGCACAGCTCTCACTCACATCTCGACCGAAGCAATACGGCACCCCTGAGAGGGGCGGCGGCAGATCCCGGTCACAGGACCAAAGCGCCTCGCCAACAGACCACGGGGCTCATCCGGGCCCTACCTGGTCATATCTGCGGAACGACCGCGATCGGACACGGCGCATGATGTAGCACCGCATGGTTGACCAAGCCCAGCTGCAGACCGACGTGCCCATGTCGTCTCCGGGCTCCGACGACGAGCAGATCAGCACCGGACGCGGCATTCAGGAGCGCCTGTCGTGCCGCGCCCTCGACCACCTCGCTCCTCACCGTCACGTCCGGATACCGCTGCTCGGGGCCGCGCAAGACGTCGGCGAGCACCTGGGCAGGCGGGCGGTCGAAGGCCTGGAGGGCGTAGCCGGACAGGCCCGGAGGCCCGGGGTTACCGACCGGGACACTCCAGGCGTGCACCGCCAGGAGCCGACAGCGCCGCACGTGGGCCTCGCGGAACGCGAACTCCACGGCCGTACCGCTGCCTTCCCCGTCCTCGACCCCGACCACGACGCACCCGAACCGGCCATGCCGGGGCTCCACCCCGCCGCGCACCACGACGACCGGGCAGTCGGCATGGGCCGCCACAGCCAGACTGACCGAACCGAGGAGCAGGCCGGCGAGACCTCCGAGCCCTCTGGACCCGAGTACCAGAGCGAGGGCGTTGCGCCCATCGCTGACCAGCGCGGACGCCGCGTCTTCGGACAGCACCTCACTCGACAGCCGTACCGCAGGAGCACTCTTCCTGGCTCGCTCCGAGGCGGCGGCGACCAGGTCCGACGCGTCGTGGTCAGCCGGGGCCGCGTGCAGGAGATGGAGCGGCACATCGTGTCGGACTGCCTCGTCCGCGGCCCAGTCCACCGCCTCAAGACTCGCCTCGGACCCGTCGATGCCGACCACCAGGGGAACCGCCATTGCTTCCGCCTCCTCCTCATGCCGGACTTCACGTCCGTCCGTTTCGCCGCCGCTTCCGGGACCACATGCGCCGCGCGGAGATCTGGGGTACTCCTCAAGGGAGAAGCGTCGTGCTCAACGCGCCGGCACAGATGCGCATGTGCTGCGGCGACTACGCCCCACAGCCGACCTGCACGGCCGCCGACGCACGGGGACGGCAGTAGTCCGGACGGCGGCCACACTCACCGTCCTTCCAGCTTCGTACGAGACGGAGGCAGTCGCCATGGAACGAGTCCTCACCGTGGGCCTGGACGGCTCACCCGAGAGCCTCGCCGCTGCCCATTGGGCCGCAGAAGAAGCCCAGCGGCGCAAACTCACCCTGCGCCTGCTGCATGCGTGGCCCCTGCTGGCACCGGAACCGGCCCGCGTCCCTGCGGAACTGGACCAGAACTACTGGGCGAAGCGGCTCGTGCACAACGCCCAGACGGAACTCCAGGCGCACTACCCGGGCCTCACCGTCGTCGGCAACCTGGTCGCCGACGACGCCCAGGACGCGCTGATCCGAGCGGCGTCGGAATCCGAGATGCTCGTGCTCGGCTCGCGGGGCCTGACTCCCGTGGAGAGCTACTTCCTCGGCGACATCAGCATGATCGTCGTGGGACGCGCCGAGCGGCCGGTGGTCCTGGTGCGTGCCGAGGGGCGTACGGAAAAGCCCACGACGCCCGAACCAGGTGCGACAGGCGACGTAGTGGTGGCGCTGAAACTGCACGCCCCGTACGACGAACTGCTCGAGTTCGCCTTCACCACCGCCGCGGCACGGAGCCTGCCCCTACGTGCCGTCCATGGCCGCAGCAGTCCGCTCCACGCGTACACCCCCTGGGGTGTGGACCACACCGTGACCCAGGAGATCGTCCAAGGTGTGCAGAAGGATCTGAACCAGGCGCTCCGCCCTTGGCGCGAGAAGTTTCCGGGCGTGAAAGTCGCCGACACCATCCGTCTCGAAAGTCCTGCCAGGGCCGTCGTAGGAGCCGCAGAGGGCGCCGAGCTGCTGGTCGTCGGCCGACGCAAGCACCACCCCGACGTGGGACCGCACCTGGGCCCGGTGGCCCAGGCCGCCGTCCACCACGCGCGCTGCCCTGTCGCTGTCGTCCCCCATGACTGAGCCGAGCCACCACGGGGACCCGGTGGTGCCGGACCAGCTCGGCGTCACGGACGCGCTGCTGCCGTCCGCTGTCTGGGAAATTGCCAGGCGGGACCTGCGGCGCTCGACGGCGACACGCCTGAACAGGGCCGACTCTCACCGGTCAGCGCACCGCGCGGGAGCCACCGCGAGCACCCGATATCCCCGTGGCCGCTGGCCGGTGACCCGGTCCTGCTCCGCGTGAAATGCAGGCGCTCTCCAAGGAGCGGACAGTGGAGAGTGAACCTGTGCCGCGGGGACCTGAGGAGGGAGCGGCGACATGCTGCATCGACTGGTCGGAGACCTTATGACCACGGCTGTGGTGAGTGTGCGGCGTGACATGGGCTTCAAGGACATCGTCCACAACCTCACGGAGCACGACATCACCGCGGTACCCGTCGTCGATGATCAAGGCCGCCCGATCGGCGTGGTGTCGGAGGCGGACCTGCTACGCAGACAGGAAAGCCAGGCGGATCCGGGCGGACACCTGAGCGCCACACACCTGTTGCCCACGGAGAGCGCCAAGGCGCATGCGCTGACTGCCGGGGAGCTGATGACGAGCCCCGCCGTCACGGCGCGGCCTCAGTGGTCGGTCGTGGAGGCGGCCCGTGCCATGGCCCGCCACCACGTCAAACGGCTGCCCGTCGTGGACGACCTCGGCCTGCTGGTGGGCATCGTCAGCCGCGATGACCTGCTGCACGTCTTCCTGCGGCGAGACATCGCCATCCAGGAGGAGATCACCACGGATGTCATGACCCGGAGCCTCGGCCTGCGACCCGGCGAGGTCAGCGTCCGGGTCGCAGACGGACGGGTGACACTCGACGGCACCGTGCCGCAGGAAAGCCTCATCCCCATCGTGGTACGCCTGTCCGAAAGCGTCGACGGTGTCGTCGACGTTACGCATCACCTCCGCGCCGGCAGCGAGACCACAGCCGGTGCACCAGGGCGGTGAACCTCATCTACCGGTGGACGAGATGCGCCCACCGCCTTCCAGAGGAACGCGGGCACCGGCCCTGTGGTTCGGGAGGCACCGGGTCTGTCCACCATGGACATCCCGATGTGCCGGTCGAGCTCTGACGTCGAGGTCCCGGTGCCCGGTCAGCCCGAAGCCCGACGGAGGAGCCCGGCGTCATGGTCCGTTACGTGTACGACTTCGCAGAAGGCGGCCGTGACCAGGCCGACCTGCTCGGCGGCAAGGGCGCGAACCTGGCCGAGATGACCCGGCTGGGCCTGCCGGTCCCGCCAGGCTTCACCGTGACCACCGACGCCTGCCGGGCCTTCCTGGCCACCGGCAGCGAGCCGGACACCCTGGCCCGCGAAATCTCCGCACACCTCACCGCGCTGGAGCGGGCCGCGGGACGGCGGCTGGGGCAGCCCGACGACCCGCTGCTGCTGTCCGTCCGCTCCGGGGCCCGGTTCTCCATGCCCGGCATGATGGAGACGATCCTCGACATCGGCCTCGACGACGCCTCTGTGCTCGGCCTGGCGAAGGTCTCCTCCGATGACCGCTTCGCCTGGGACTCATACCGCCGCCTCGTGCAGATGTTCGGCACACGGTGATGGGCGTCGACGGCTCTCTGTTCGAGAACGCTCTGGCCGACCTCAAGCGGGTCCGGGGCGTGGCGAACGACCTGGGCCTGAACGCGGCGGACCTCGCCGGGCTGGTCGGGACGTTCAAGGAGCTGATCCGCCGGGAGACCGGCGAGGACTTCCCGCAGTCCCCGGACGAGCAGCTGCGCCGGGCCGTCCTCGCCGTCTTCGAGTCCTGGAACGGCGAGCGCGCCCGGCTCTACCGCCACCGTGAGCACATCGCCGACGACCTGGGTACCGCGGTCAACGTGCAGACCATGGTCTTCGGCAATCTCGGGTCCGGCTCCGGCAGCGGCGTCGCCTTCACCCGCGACCCGGCCACGGGGCGGCCCGGACTGTACGGCGACTACCTGGCGAACGCGCAGGGCGAGGACGTCGTCGCCGGCATTCGCAACACCGTCCCCCTGACCGCCCTGGGGGAGCTGGATCCCGTCTCCTACGAGCAACTCCGCGACCATCTGCGGACGTTGGAGACCCACTACCGGGACCTGTGCGACATCGAGTTCACCATCGAGCGGGGCCGGCTGTGGATGCTGCAGACCCGGGTGGGCAAGCGCACCGCCGAGGCCGCGTTCGCCATCGCCGCCGAGCTGGCCGACGAGAACCTGATCACCGCCGACGAGGGCCTGGCCCGCGTCAGCGGGGACGGCCTCGCCCGTCTGATGTTCCCCCGCTTCGACACCGCGGCCGTCGGCGAGGCGCTCGCGCACGGCCTGCCTGCCTCGCCCGGCGCGGCAGTGGGCGCTGCGGTGTTCGACTCGGCCGAAGCCGTCCGCCGGGCCGCCGCCAGCGAGAAGGTCGTCCTCGTACGTCAGGAGACCACCCCCGACGATCTGCCCGGCATGATCGCCGCACAGGCGGTGCTGACCAGCCGCGGCGGCAAGACCAGCCACGCGGCCGTGGTCGCCCGCGGAATGGGCACGGTGTGCGTGTGCGGTGCCGAGGCACTCACCGTGGACACCGCGGCGCGGCGCTTCACCGTGGGCGACACCATCGTGGAGGAGGGCACGGTCGTCTCCGTCGACGGCTCCGAGGGCGTTGTGTACCTGGGCGCCGCTCCGCTCGTCGACTCCGCGGTGATGCGCTACTTCGAGACGGGCGAGCCGCCCGCCGGACTGGTGGATGCCGTGGCCCGCGCCATGGAACGGGCCGACGACGCCCGGCGGCTGGAGGTGCGGGCCAACGCCGACACCCCCGAGGACGCCGCCCGCGCCCGGCGGTTCGGCGCGCAGGGCGTCGGGCTGTGCCGCACGGAGCACATGTTCCTCGGCGAGCGCCGCAAGCTGGTCGAGGCGATGATCCTGGCCCGCGACGAGACCGAGCGCGAGGCGGCGCTGAGCGCGCTGCTGCCGCTCCAGCGGCAGGACTTCATCGGCATCCTGGAGGCGATGGACGGCCTGCCGGTCACCATCCGGCTCATCGACCCTCCCCTGCACGAGTTCCTGCCCGACCGCACCGACCTCGCCGTGCGCATCGCCACCACCGAGGCACACGGCTCTGTGCCTGACTCGCACGACACCGAGCTGCTGGAAGCCGTCAACCGGATGCACGAGGAGAACCCGATGCTCGGGCTGCGCGGCGTCCGCCTGGGCCTGGTCGTCCCGGGACTGATCGCCATGCAGGTACGGGCCATCGCCGAGGCGGTCGTGGAACGCACGAGGGCCGGAGGCTCCCCCGAGGCGGAGATCATGGTGCCGCTGGTCGGCGCCGTCGAGGAACTGCGCATCGAGCGCGAGGAAGTGGAACGAGTGCTCGCCGAGGTCTCCATCAAGTCCGGCGTCCCCGTGCACTGCCCGGTCGGCACCATGATCGAGCTGCCCCGGGCCGCGCTGACAGCTGGCCGGATCGCCGAGGAGGCGGAGTTCTTCTCCTTCGGCACCAACGACCTCACCCAGACCACGTGGGGCTTCTCCCGCGACGACGTCGAGGCGGCCTTCTTCTCCGCCTACCTCGACAAGGGGATCTTCGCCACCTCCCCCTTCGAGACCCTGGACCGCGACGGCGTGGGCCGACTGGTCCGGATCGCGGTCGACGAGGGCCGCGCCGTGCGACCCGACCTGAAGATCGGCGTCTGCGGCGAGCACGGCGGCGATCCCGAATCCGTCCACTTCTTCCACGCCGCGGGACTGGACTACGTCTCCTGCTCGCCGTTCCGCGTCCCCGTCGCACGGCTGGAGGCCGGACGGGCCGCGCTTCCCGAGGCGGGAACGAGCGACAGCAGGTGACAAGCAAGGAGGTGGTCGGCATGGCCCGCATCGTCGGTGAAGTGATGACCTGTGACGTCGTCGAGGCGCGCCGGTAGAGCCGTTCATGGACGTCGTGCGGCTGCTGGACCGGCATCGGATCAGTGGGCTGCCCGTCGTGGACGACGTCAAGCTCGTCGAAGTGGTCTGCGAGACCGACCTGATCCGCCGCGAGGCGGCCCGGTCCCCAGACGCCCGGGCACGACGGTTCCGGATCCCCGCACTGAACCGGTATCACGCGTCGCGCCACCACCGCCGCGCACGCCGGCACGGCGGGGGAACTCATGACGCCTGGCGTATGTCCTTCCTGTTCCGCCCGGGCGGAACAGGAAGGCTCCGCGGGCCCGCGCGGGCCAGTACGTGAGCGTCCGAGATCATCCCGGCCACCGCCCTTCGGCGCCTGCCTCCAAGCGCCCTCCGAACGTGACGTGCTCTTGGACGTCGAGTCGGGCCATGGCCCGCTGCACGCCGCGCACGGGCGGGGATGTCCCGCTCGGAGGCCGAGGCGTCGAGCGGTCCGCTGCTGAAGAACCACACGGGGCGCAATCGACCTCCTGGGTGCCTTCGTCGGCACGGTGGAGGGCGGCGCGCTGGTAGCTGCGTCCGATGCCGTTGACGCCCCCGCGTACGGTCATGGCGGTGAGTTCCTTCCGGGGGTGAGGGGCGGTCAGGCGTTCCAGGTCCAGTCGGCGACCTCGGGCAGGTCGGTGCCGTGTTCGCGGATCCAGGCGTGGTGGCGGGTGCGGGCGTCGGCCATCCGCTGGCGTACGACGGCGGCGCGCACCGCGAGGCCGGGGACGCGGTCGATGACGTCCATGACCAGGCGGTAGCGGTCGAGGTCGTTGCGGACGACCATGTCGAAGGGTGTGGTCGTGGTGCCGGACTCCTTGTAGCCGCGAACGTGCAGGTTCTTGTGGCCGGTGCGGCGGTAGGCGAGGCGGTGGATCAACCAGGGGTAGCCGTGGTAGGCGAAGATCACCGGCCGGTCGGTGGTGCACAGGCCGTCGTACTCGAAGTCGCTCATCCCGTGCGGGTGTTCCTCGCGGGGCAGCAGACGGGTCATGTCGACCACGTTCACCACGCGGACGGCAAGGTCCGGGAGGTGCCGGCGCAGCAACTGCGCGGCGGCCAGCACCTCCAAAGTGGGCACGTCTCCGGCACAGGCCAGGACGACATCGGGTTCACCGCCGTTCTCCGTGCCGGCCCACTCCCAGATCCCGGCGCCCCGGGCGCAGTGCGCGCGGGCGGCGTCCATCGGCAGCCAGTCGAAGCAGGGCTGCTTGCCGGCCACGACGACATTGACGTAGTCGCGGCTGCGCAGCGCGTGGTCCGCCACCGACAGCAGCGTGTTGGCGTCCGGCGGCAGGTAGACGCGCACGACCTCGGGGCTCTTGTTGAGGACGTGGTCGACGAAGCCGGGGTCCTGATGGGAGAAGCCGTTGTGGTCCTGGCGCCACACGTGCGAGGTGAGCAGGTAGTTCAGGGAGGCGATGGGCGCACGCCACGACAACTCCCGGGATGTCCGCAGCCACTTGATGTGCTGGTTGACCATGGAGTCGACGATGTGGACGAACGCCTCGTAGCAGGAGAACATCCCGTGTCGGCCGGTCAGCAGATAGCCCTCCAGCCAGCCCTGGCAGGTGTGCTCCGAAAGGATCTCCATCGCCCGGCCGTGATGCTCAAGGTGTTCGTCGAGCGGCAGGTGTTCGGCCTGCCACGCCTTTCCGCTGACGTCGAAGACGGCCTGGAGCCGGTTGGAGGCGGTCTCGTCCGGGCCGACGAGGCGGAAGTCCCGCCGTCCGCCGGTGTCCTTCATCACCCGCGCCAGGAGGTCGCCGAGGACCCGGGTCGGCTCGTGCAGGGTCGTTCCCGGCTTGTCGACAGGTACGGCGAACTCGTCGAGCGGTGCGAGGGGCAGGTCCCGGACGAGCAGGCCGCCGTTGGCGTGCGGGGTGGCCCCCAGCCGCTTGGCGCCCTCGGGAATGCAGGCGAGGACGTCGGCCACGGGTCGGCCGTCGGCGCCGAAGAGCTCCTGGGGTTTGTACGAGCGCAGCCAGGTTTCCAATTGGCGGAGGTGCTCGGGGTTTTCGCGGACGCCCGCCAGCGGAACCTGGTGGGCGCGCCATGTTCCCTCGACGGGCACGCCGTCCACCTCGGCGGGACCGGTCCAGCCCTTCGGAGTGCGCAGCACGATCATCGGCCAGTGTACTCGTTCGGTGACGCCGTCCTCGCGGGCGGTCTGCTGCATCACCGCGATGCGGCCCAGGGCGTCGTCCATCGCCGCCGCCATGGCCCGGTGCACATCGACCGGGTCGTCACCGGTCACATGGACCGGCTCGTGACCGTATCCCCGCAGCAGCTCGTCGAGCTCGGCCTCCGGGATCCGGGAGAGCACCGTGGGATTGGCGATCTTGTATCCGTTGAGGTGCAGGATCGGCAGGACGGCGCCGTCGTGCGCGGGGTCGAGGAACTTGTTGGAGTGCCAGGCGGCGGCCAGCGGCCCGGTCTCCGCCTCGCCGTCGCCGATCACGCAGGCGACCAGCAGGTTCGGGTTGTCGAAGGCGGCGCCGTACGCGTGCGCCAACGAGTAGCCGAGCTCACCGCCCTCGTGGATCGAGCCGGGCGTCTCCGGTGCCACGTGACTGGGCACACCGCCGGGGAAGGAGAACTGCCGGAACAGCCGCGCCATGCCCTCCCCGTCCCGCGACACGTCCGGATAGGTCTCGCTGTAGCTGCCCTCCAGCCACGAGTTGGCCAGGATCGACGGACCACCGTGCCCCGGACCCCACACGCACAGCGCGTCCAGCCCCCGGGCCTTGATCACCCGGTTGAGGTGCGTGTACACGAGGTTGAGGCCGGGCGAGGTGCCCCAGTGCCCCAGCAGCCGCGGCTTGATGTGCTCGGGCCTCAGAGGCTCCGTGAGCAGCGGGTTGGACATCAGGTAGATCTGGCCCGCCGCAAGGTAGTTGGCGGCGCGCCAATGCGCGTCCAGCATGCGCAGCTCGTCGTCGGAAAGTACGGTGGCGTCCTGGTGTTCGACCTTGGGCATGAGGACTCCGGATGTCATCGGGCGGTGGAGGTGGCATGGCCGACAAGAAGGCGGCGGAGTTGCCACGCAAGTCGTATGAGAAGGAACTGCTGCGTCTCCGAGGAGGCGGCAGCTACGACCAAGCCGCAGTACGCAGTCGTGGCCGAAGAGCCGCCGCGCACAGCGGCCTCCGGATCCGTCGCGCACCACCCGGCGGTCATGGCCGCTCCTCGGCCCGTACGACGGCGACCGGGGAGTGCGCGTGGTGCAGCAGTGCCTGGCTGACCGAGCCGAGCAGCAGGCCCGTGAACCCGCCACGGCCGCGGGCGCCGACCACGACGAGCTGCGCATCGCGGCTCGCCTCGATCAGGGCCGGGCGAACACGGGAACGCACCAGGCGCCGCTCGACGACGAGCCGGGGATGACGTTCCTTCCACGGGGCCACGGTTTCGTCCAACAACCGCTGCTCCTCCTGGCGGAGCCGCTCGATGTCCACCACCGCGTTCAGCGGATCACCAGGGCCCTCGTAGGCTCGCTCGCTCCGGGTGTTCCAGACGTGCAGCGCCAGCAGGTCCACGCCGCGCAGCGACGCCTCGGCGAAGGCGAACTCGACGGCTGCCTCGCCCGCCGGTGAGCCGTCGACCGCCAGCAGCACAGGACCGCTCGGGTCGGGCCGGCCGCGCACCACCAGCACCGGACAGCGGCCGTGGGCGGTCAGATGCACGGCGGTGGAACCGAGCAGCAGGCTGCCGAACGCCCCGAGGCCCCGGCTGCCGACCACGACGAGCGAGGCGCTCCGCGACTCGATCTCCAGGACCATCAGCGGCTCGCCGACGGTGACCTCGCGCGTCACATCCACCTGCGGCACGGCTCTGCGGGCACGCTCCTCAGCCTCGATAAGCGTGCCGTCCACCAACTCCCGTACCCCCGCCATCGCCGGATTCCACGGGGGCCCGCCGGGCGGCAGATGCATCGACGGCCACCCGAAGGCGTGCACCAGCCGCAGTCCCACGCCGCGCAGTCCGGCCTCACGTGCCGCGAGCTCCACCGCGTCGAGGCTCGACGGCGAGCCGTCCACTCCCACGACGACCGGGTCCATCACGACACCTCCATAATTCGCCGCGGGCCCAGCCGGCCCGCCGCCGGCTGCCCCGTGTCCCTCCTGCCAGGCTCCACCAGGCTGCGCCGCCCCGCATCAAGTGGCTGCACATCGCGCAGCCGCCCACCTCAGCCACCCTGCGGCATCACAAATCCGTGAACCGCCAGATCAGCCCCCCACGAGGCCGTGACGTGGCGGTTGCCGACTGCTGGGGTCACGCTGGAAGGCAGTGAAAGGACGGCGGCACGGGAGTCTGCTGGAGGTGCCATGAGCAGTGCGCACGGGCGTGAGCCGATCGTCGTGGGTGTCGACCCCGATTCCTCGAAGCGGCTGGCACTCGCCTGGGCCGCTGACGAGGCGGATCGCCGTGGCCTGCCGGTGCGGCTCGTCCACGCCCAGGGCGTACCGACGGGCGGATACCGCACGGGCGAGGCTCTGCCGTCCTGGGAGGAGTGGAACCGGACACTGCACGAAGCGGGTGCCGAGGTACTCAAGGAGGCGGTCGCCTTCGTCGAGTCCCGGCGGCCGACGGTGGAGGTGTCGACGATGCTGGCGGAAGGAGAGCCCGCGTGGGTTCTGCGGGAGGAGGCGCGGAACGCCTCCCTGGTCGTGGTGGGCTCGTGGCATCTGCGCACCCGGCGCGAAATGTTCACCTCCGCCTCCGTGGCACTGCCGGTCTCCGCCCACGCTCCCTGCCCGGTCGTCGTCGTTCCGGAGCCGGAGCACATCACCCAGGAGCCCGCGTACTTCGTCGTCGGCGTCGACGGCAGTCCGCACGCGGCGGCGGCGGTGGACCTGGCCTTCGAGGAGGCAGCCCTACGCGGAGCGACCCTCAGGGCCCTGTACGTGTGGCATCCGCCGCTCCTCGTTGTCCGGCACGAGGACGCCGCTGTGCGGGAGTGCCGCCGGGTGCTGTCCGAGACGGTCGCGGGCCGGACCGCGAGGTACCCGGGAGTGGAGCTGCACCACGAAGTCGTCCTCGGCCACCCGGTGCGGGTCCTGACGGAAGCCTCGGAACACGCGCTGGGCCTAATCGTGGGAACCCGCGGGCACGGAGGTTTCACGGGCATGCTGCTGGGCTCGGTGAGCCAGGGAGTACTGCACCACGCCCACTGCCCCGTCATCACGGTCCCGGTGTGAGACGCCGAACGGCGCCATCCCCTGCCCCGTACGGCCTGGTGGCGCCGGACAGCCCGTTCCACGATGAGAGGGCGCTGCCGCTCAGGGGCGGCACACCGGCCGAACGGCCGCCGCACTCACTGGAGTCCGTGATGAAGCCTCACGCAAGGCCCTCCGCCCGATCCGCCCGGCTCCGCCGGAACCGAGGACCTTGGCGCCGTACGGGTTCGGATGATACGCACCGGTACGGACCCGCTGGTGACAGGCGGAGGGACGGACGCGGCGGTCGACGCCACGTCCGGTTCCGCTCCACGTCCTCCGGTACGGGAACTCACCGCCGGTGATGTCCTCACCGCCCTGAACACCTCACGGCGCGGCCTGTCGGCGGAACGAGCACGGGCGGGGCTGGAGCGGTACGGGCCCAACGAAATGCCACGTACGAGGCGTCGCCCCCTATGGAGGCAACTGACGGCGCAGTTCACGGACCTCTTCGCGGTCGTGCTGGTCGTCGCGTCGGGGATCACTTTCCTGGCCTACTGGCTGGAAGAGCCGCGTGACGTGGGCACTCTTCAGCTCGCTGTGGCAATCCTGGGCGTCGTGGTGCTGAACGCCGCGATCGGCTTCGCGCAGGAGTACTCGGCCGAACGGACGGCTCAGGCGCTGGAGGCCATGGTGCCCCACGCCAGTCGGGTGCTGCGCGACGGCCGGCGGCTGGAGGTGTCGGCCCGGGACCTGGTGCCGGGCGACGTGGTGGTGCTGGAGGCCGGGGACGCCGCCGACGTCGTCGCTGGATCCGGACGCGCCGTGGTCTACGCCACCGGCGCGACGACCGAGTTCGGCCGGATCTACCGGCTGGCCGCGGCGGCTCCGCGGCAGAAGACCCCGCTCCAGCACCAGGTGGCCTCCATGGCGCGGCGGGTGGCGGGGGCGGCCCTGGCGATCGGCGCCCTGATGTTCGCCGTGCGGCTACCCACCGGGGAGTCCGTGGTGACCCTGTTCGTGTTCGCGCTGGGAGTGATAGTCGCGCTGGTGCCGGAAGAACTGCCCGCCACCCTCTCGGTGTCCCTGGCGATCGGTGTACGGCGGATGGCCCGCCGCCATGCTCTGATCAAGCAGCTGCTGGCGGTGGAGGCGCTCGGGTCGACCACGGTGGTGTGCACCGACAAGACCGGGACGCTGACGCAGGCCGAGATGACCGTCACCCGGGTGTGGGCAGGGGGTGCGACGCGCGCGGTGACCGGTGTGGGATACGCCCCTGGCGGGGAAGTCGCCGACGCGGCGCGGGTGCGCGAGCTGCTCCGGGTGGCTGGCCTGTGCTGCAACGCCCGTCTGGTTCCGCCCGAGGACACGCAGCACTGGCGGGTGCTCGGCGACACCACAGAGGGCGCACTGCTCGTCGTCGCGGCCAAGGCCGGTCTCGACCCGAGCGCGGAGGAGGCGGCGGCTCCCCGCGTGACCGAGTTCCCCTTCGACTCGGACCGCAAGCTGACAAAGGAGCGCCGGCGGAGCTGTTGGCGCGCTGCGCCGAGGTGGAGTGGGAGGGGCGGTGTGGGCCACTGACCGAGCAGGACCGCGCGGCGGTCCTCGCGGCGAGTGACGCGCTGGCGTCGCAGGGGCTGCGGGTGCTGGCCGTCACGCGGCGGGAGCTGGACGGGCCCGGCCCCACACAGGATGAGGCCGAGTCGGGACTCACGTTCCTGGGACTGGTCGGCATGCTGGACCCGCCGCGTCCGGAGGTCACTGACGCAGTCGCCGCCTGCCGCCGGGCCGGCATCCGGATCGTCATGGTCACCGGCGACCACCCGCTCACGGGGGAGGCCGTGGCCCGGCGGGGGGAATCGTACGGGGGCCGGATCAGGTCGTGGTGACGGGGGCCAGGCTCGACGCGATGGACGAGGAGGCGCTCGACGCGCTGCTCGCCGAACCGTCCGAGCTGCTGCTGTGCCGGGTCAGCCCTGAGCACAAGATGCGCGTGGTCACCGCCTTCCAGCGGCGAGGCGAGGTGGTGGCGGTCACCGGCGACGGCGCGAACGACGCCCCGGCGCTCAAAACCTGGGCATGGGCGAACGCTACGACGTGCTGGTCACCCTCGGCGACGGAGTCTTCCCCTTGGTCGCCGCAGCCGAGGGCAAGAACACCGGCGGCCTGGTTCTGGTCCGTACGGGCTCCGGTCGCGCACCGTCGACGTCTGTACGGCCGAAGGAACTGGATGGCATGATCAAGACCGCCTCCCAGCTCCGCGCGGCCGACGACGTGCGCCTGAAGTCCCCCAGGACCGACGTCACGCACCAGATCAAGCTCACCGGCGGCATGATGACGTACAACTGGGCCATCAACGCCAAGCCGATCGACACGGCCAGCCCGGACGCCAACCCGATCCTCATCGAGGAGGGCCAGCGGGTGCGGCTGGACTTCGTCAACGACACCACCATGTGGCACCCGATGCACCTGCACGGCCACACGTACCAGCTCGGCGACTTCGGCCCGCGCAAGGACACCGCCATCGTCCTGCCAAGAAGAGGCTGTCCGTCTTCTTCGACGCCGACAACCCCGGCCAGTGGATGCTGCACTGCCACAACGCCTACCACGGCGAATCCGGGATGATGGCGAACGTCGCCTACCGGTCATGACCCCGCGGCCGGACAGCACCCGCCGATTGGCGCGGCGCCCGGGCCACCATTGCCGGTCTATGGCCACCGCGCGGACTTGGCGCTGGGGGCAGGACTGCGCGAGCACCTCGCTGGCTTACCGCTTGGTGAGGCTGGCCGGACGAGTGGTGATGGTGGCGTTCTCGCGCAGCCGGGCGTGGGTGGCGTAGACAGCCTCGGTCACGGTCTCCTGATCAAGGTGGGGGTAGCTGGGCGTCGATGACGCGGTCGAGGGAGTGCTCGCTGTCCATCGGCAGATATCGGGCTGGCTGGCGGCGTAGGATCGGCTGCCGATATCGGCTTCGTCACTGCCGGTCGGCGTGGAGGTGGACAGGGTGCGGGAGTTCCAGCGGGGCGCGGTGCGGCTGCACATCCTGCATCACGCGGCCGGGGAGGAGATCCACGGTGCGTGGATGACCGAGGAGCTGGCCCGCCACGGCTACCGGATCAGCCCCGGCACCCTGTACCCGACGCTGCACCGGCTGGAGGCGGACGGGCTGCTGGTCTCCGAGCAACGAGTGGTGGACGGCCGCGCCCGCCGGGTCTACCGCGCCACCGACGCCGGGAAGCAGGCCCTTGCCGAAGACCGCAAGGCGCTGGCGGAGCTGGCCCGCGAGGTCCTCGGCGGCGACGCCCTCTGATCAGGCGGATGCCGTCTGCGCAGTACGCGGGGCATCCGCAGCCCGCGACCGGCGTGCGTCGAGCGAGTAGGCCCCCGCGCCGACGATGAGCAGAAAGTGGCTGCCGCACAGCTGGGCGAGGTCGGTACGGGACTCGTGCGCGAAGTCCCACCAGCCGGATTTGCCGTCGAACAGCGGGTCGTCGCCCCACAGGAGCGGCAGCATGGTGATCAGTAGCTCGCCGGGCATGTTGACACCATCGGCGCGGCGGCGAGACGGGTGAGCAGCCCGGCCATCAGCGCCCTCAGCAGATCTCGAAGACCCCGCCCAGCGGGCCGACAAGGCCGGGGACAGGGATGCTGGCCTTGTCGAACCGGCCGGCGCCCTGCGCATCCGGACGGACGAACTTCAAGGCATCCTCGGAGAGGAAGACCGCCCCGATGTACAGGCGGATGAGGATCACCACACCCAGTGCCCTTGTGCCGGTATGCCCGGCCCGCCACCGCTGGATTGGTGCCATGGAGGCGGTACCTCGCCCCTGCCTGTCGGATATCGGGCACGGATACCGTCACGGTGACGCCGAGGGGCGGGGCGACGCGGAACGCGGCCGTTCCCCCGCGCGGGCGAACGGCGGTGAGGTGTCACGCCCCTCGGCGGGCGGTGATCGCGCGGCGTGCGGCGTAGGCGGTGGCGCCCAGCGCCAGCACTGCGGCGCCGGAGGCGACCGAGGCAGCGGGCAGGGTGAAGGCGAGCAGCAGACATCCGGCCAGACCGAGGACGGGCACGATGCGCGGCGGACGTCCC
The DNA here is from genome assembly GCF_036898825.1 of Streptomyces sp. B21-083. GTDB lineage: Bacteria > Actinomycetota > Actinomycetes > Streptomycetales > Streptomycetaceae > Streptomyces. Next base: position 971,197 of record NZ_JARUND010000001.1, read on the forward strand.
TCATCCGGGGCGAGAGTGAAGGCGGCGGCGTTGGCGATGGCGTAGTACGCGAGCACACCGAAGGAGGAGAAGCCGATCGCCCCGCGCACATCGGCGGTCGCGGCGAGCACCGCGACGACGGCGCCGACGGTGAGTTCGGCGCGGTGCGGCACCTTGAACCGCGGGTGGACGGCGGCCAGGGCGTGGGGCAGGTGGTGATCGCGGGCCATTGCGAGGGTGGTGCGGGAGACGCCGAGGATCAGCGCGAGCAGCGAGCCGAGCGCGGCGACGGCCGCCCCGACGCGCACCAAGGGCTCCAGCCACGGGGCCCCGCCGGCGATCGCGGCCTCGGCGAGCGGGGCTGCGGCATCCGCGAGGCGGTTTGGGCCCAGCACGGCCAGGACGGCGGCGGCCACGGCCGCGTAGACGACCAGGGTGATGCCCAGCGCGAGCGGGATGGCGCGGGGGATGGTGCGAGCCGGGTCGCGGACCTCCTCGCCCAGAGTGGCGATGCGAGCGTATCCGGCGAAGGCGAAGAACAGCAGACCGGCAGCCTGCAGCACCCCGCTCCAGGTGGCGTCCGCGCCCCACTCCAGACGGGCCGCCTCGGCGGTGTCGCCGGTCAGGCAGGCGGTCACGACAGCGGCGAGCACCGCCAGGACGACGGCGACGATGGCGCGGGTGAGCCAGGCGGTCTTCTGTATGCCGGTGTAGTTCACGGCGGTCAGTGTCACCACCGCGGCCACCGCCACCGCGTGCGCCTGTCCCGGCCACACATACGAGCCGACGGTCAGGGCCATGGCGGCGCAGGAAGCGGTCTTGCCGACCACGAAGCCCCAGCCGGCCAGGTATCCCCAGAAGTCGCCGAGACGTTCGCGGCCGTAGACGTAGGTGCCGCCGGAGGCTGGATAGCGGGCGGCCAGCCGGGCGGAGGATGTGGCGTTGCAGTACGCCACGACCGCCGCGATGGCGAGCGCGGCGAGCAGCCCGGACCCGGCCGCGCCCGCCGCCGGGGCGAGCGCGGCGAAGATCCCCGCGCCGATCATCGACCCCAGGCCGATCACCACCGCATCCGGCACCCCCATGCGCCGCTGCAACTCGGGGGCACCGGCAACGTCGGCCGACGACTTGCTCATGGCTCACTCCTTGGCGGCGCCCATACGGCCGCACATCTTACGGCCTCCGATATCGGGCAACGATATATTCCCCTGTGGCGCGTCCTCGCGCCCCTACCGATCCTTGAATTCCGCCGAGTGTTCCGCCCGTCGGCTGGAAAGCAGCAGGTGAAGCCCGGCGCGGGTATGCCCGGCGAGCAAGACCCGTTCACCCGGGATCTACGCTTGCCGACGGCCCAAACGGGGCCGCAGACACTGAAGGGGAGCACACACGTGGCCGCGAACGGGGAGGACGGCACGCTGGCCCACGCCCAGCGCGAGCACTGGCAGCAGACCTACAGCGCCCACCCCGGCATGTACGGCGACCAGCCCTCCGCCCCCGCCCGCCACGCCGCAAAGGTCTTCCGCGCCGCAGGCGCCCGCGATGTGCTGGAGCTGGGGGCGGGGCACGGCCGCGACGCGCTGTACTTCGCCCGCTGCGGCTTCACCGTGCAGGCCACCGACTTCAGCCCCGTCGGGCTGGAGCAGCTGCGCGGCGCCGCCCAGGACACCGGTGTCGCGAAGAGGGTCACCACCACTGTCCACGACGTCCGCAGACCGCTGCACCTGGCTGACGCCTCGGTGGACGCGGTCTTCGCGCACATGCTGCTGTGCATGGCACTGTCCACCCAGGAGATCGGGACGCTGGTCCGCGAGGTGGGCCGCGTCCTGCGGCCCGGCGGGATCTTCGTCTACACCGTCCGTCACACGGGCGATGCTCACTACGGCACCGGCAGTGCCCACGGCGACGACATCTACGAACACGGCGGCTTCGCCGTCCACTTCTTCCCCCGCCACCTCGTCGACTCCCTCGCCGACGGCTGGCACCTCACCGAGGTCCACGCCTTCGAGGAAGGCGACCTGCCCCGCCGCTTGTGGCGCGTCACCCAGACCGTCCCCGGTCCACAAGCCACCGGCCCGGTGATCCCCTCCCGTTCCCGATGAAGGGCGGTGCGCTGCCGCGTTCCGGCCCCGGCGAGCGCGGGCCCTTCAGCTTCCGTACGACCCGCAGGCGCGCGATCCTGGAAGCATGGATATCGAGGTCTTGGTCGTACCCGACTGCCCCAACGCGAAGACCGCCGCCGACCGACTGCGGCGGGCGCTCGACGACATCGGGCTGCGCGAGACCGGGGTCACCACGCGCGTGATCGACGACCGGGCCGAGGCCGAGCGTGACGGCTTCACCGGCTCCCCGACCATCTTCGTCGACGGGCGGGACCTGTTCACCGAGCCGGGACGCCCGCCAGGGCTGTCCTGCCGGGTCTACCGCACCCCCGACGGCCTCGCCGGCGTCCCCGACGTCAGCCAGCTGCGACGGGCACTGACCGCCGCGGCCGACGCCTCCCCGCACTGCGCGGGGTCACCGACACGACAAGCTACCGGCGGGCAGATCACCTGGTTCGCCAGTAGCCGACGGCACAGACTTCCGTGGGACCGGGCCGCGGGGCCGGGTCTCTCGGAGTCGCACGCCGGCGGGTTCACGGCCCGGGCGCGCCCCAGAGCGGGAACCAGCGGCTCAGGTCCTCCTCGATGCGCAGGTCGTCCTTGACCGCGGCCTTGACCTGGAGTTCCAGCGCGTTGTCGCGTCTGTTGCCGGGCAGTGGCGCGTTTGTAGAGGTAGACCAGGGCGAGGGGGCGGAGCTCGGCGTCGTGGAAGGCGACGAGTGAGCAGAGCAGTTGGGGCCCGAAGCCGCTGTCGTGCAGGGCGGTGTTGACCGCGTGCGGGTCGTTGACGAGTGCGGGCAGGTTGTCCGGGTCGCGGCGAGAGAGCAGCCATGAGTAGCCGTAGTCGTCGCGGCTGAACTCCACGGGCGTACCGCTGCGTTCGGGGTCGGCGTCCAGCAGGGCCCGTACGTCCTGTTGGACTTGGGCGAAGGCGCCGCCTTCGATGCTGGCGAAGCAGACCGAGCCTGCTCCAGCCGGGGTGAAGCCGATGGCCGCCTGGAGAGTGATCGCCGCGGAGGGCAGGCCGAAGAGCTGGTCGAGGTCGGGCTTGACCGGTTTGCTCCGTCCCAACAGGGCATCGAGGAAACCCACAGCTGTTCAGCTCCTCCCTGTCGTTCCCGGTTCGGGCACTGCCCGCCGGCCCGGGTGGCCGGTGGTCATGCCGTCTCGCCCAGTTCTGCGGAGATCTCCGCGAGCGCCTCCAGACGCCGCTCCAGGCTGGAGTGGGTGGAGAAGAGGTTGGCCACCGTGGTGCCGGGCCCGGGGGCGGGGGTGAAGAAGAAGGCGTTGAACGCCTGGGCGGTGCGCAGGTCCTGGGGGGTTGCGGGCGATGTCGCCGGTGACCTTGGTCAGGGCGGAGGGTCGCGCGGTGAGCATGGCTCCGGCGCGGTCGGCGGCCAGTTCGCGGTAGCGGGACAGCGCCCGGATCAGCAGGAAGCTGATCGCGTAGACCAGGGCGGAGACCCCCATGACAACTGCGATCGCCACCGCGGTGTTCTGGTCACGGTTACGTCCGCCGAACAGCTGAGAGTAAAAGGCGAAACGGACGATAAGACCGGCGATCACGCCCAGGAACGAGGCGATGGTGATCACCGCGACGTCGCGGTGCGCGACATGGGACAGCTCGTGGGCGAGGACGCCTTCGAGCTCGGCGGGTTCCAGACGGCGTTGCAGCCCTGTGGTCACGCAGACCACGGCGTGGTCTGCGTTGCGTCCCGTGGCGAACGCGTTGGGCAGGTCCATCCGGGAGATGGCCACCCGTGGTTTGGGCATGTCCGCGGCGGCGCACAGCCGGTCGATGACCCCGTGCAGCTGAGGCGCCTCCTCCCGGGTGACCAGGCGGCCGTGCATGGCGTACAGGGCGATCCGGTCCGAATACCAGTATTGGGCGCCCAGCAGCGCTACGGCGATGACGACCACCAGGACGACGGACTTGAGCAGCACGATCAGCGCGGCGACGAACGCCACGTACAGCAGCCCGAGCAGGAACATGGTGACCAGCATCCGGGCGGTGAGCTGCCGGTCGGGCTCGAAATCGGCTGCGCATCGCCATCACCCCGGGATGAGGCCCTCGTCGGAGAGCAGCTCCCGCACCTGCGTGAGGCTGCTCTCCTCGTCGGGCAGCACCAGATCGGACGGTGTGATCGTCTCGTCCGGCAGGGGTGTGCCGAGGCTGCGCACCGCGTCCAGCAGGGCCGACAGGGCGGTTGCGAACGCCGTCTCGTCGCCTGCGTCGGCTGCCGACTGCAGGGCGGCATCCAGCTCGTTGAGCCGGTCGAGGTGTTCATCGGTGATCTCGTACTGGCCCTCACCGAGAATCCGCATGATCATGATGTCGCCTCCTGGTCCGGCGGGCCCTGCTCGGCGCTCTTGCCTTCTACGGCCGGCGGGGTGGCGGACTCGGGGAGCCGGGCTTTCATCCGGGCCAGTTCCCTGTCCACGTCCTGGCCTGCGGTGACGCGCTCGAGTTCGGCCTGGATGTCGTCGCGGCCGGCCGGGAGGGTGGCGTCCTCCAGCGCGCCGGAGGCAAGCAGTTCGTCCAGTGCTCCGGCGCGGGCCTGCAGCTGTTCGGTCTTGTCCTCGGCGCGCTGCATGGCCAGGCCGACATCGCCCATCTCCTCGCCAATGCCGGTGACGGCCTCGGTGATGCGGGTCTGGGCCTCGGCCGCGGTGTAGCGGGCCTTGATGGTCTCCTTGCTGGTGCGGAAGGTGTCCACCTTCGCCTGCAGGCGCTGTGAGGCGAGGGTGAGTTTCTCCTCCACGGCCCGCACCGATGCCTGCTGGGTCTGCAGGTCCGTGAGCTGGGAGGCCACGGCGGTGCGCCGGCTCAGGGCTTCGCGGGCGAGGTCCTCGCGTCCGGCAGCGAGGGCCTGCTGGGCCTGTCCCTCCAGCTTGCCGCTGGACTGCTGCAACTGGTTGATCTGCACCTCGATGCGCTTGCGGCTGGTGGCCACGTCTGCCACGCCACGTCGTACCTTCTGCAGCATTTCCTGCTGCTGGGTATAGGAGTAGTCCAGTACCTCGCGCGGGTCTTCAGCGCGGTCGAGGGCCTTGTTTGCCTTGGTCCGGAACAGGGTGGCTATGCGGTGGGCGATGCTGGTCATAGTGGCCTGCCTCCTCTCGACGGCGGGTGAGGAATCAGCCAGGCCATGCCACGGGACACCTCCAGGGTCCGGCGGCGTAGTCCGGGTCGCAACCTCGGTCCTGGCGTCCCAGTCCTTCACCGGCCGCCGGTAACTGCGCAGGACCGCACACGCCCGGCCGGGAAACATCCTTGCTCCGGGATACCAAGCGGGGGAACCTCATGGGGTAGGGACCAGCGGGCCCAAGCTGGGGCGGGTCAGTCCGTCACGCCGCCAGGAGAGGCCCGGCGATGCGTCCCCAAGCCCCTGTTCTGCGGGCACCGGTCGACCGTTGTTTACTGGCTATGAGCGGTGGCCGGCAGGGTCCACGCTGCCGGGACCGACCCGAGCGGTGTGGTTGCCCATGGCTGATCAGACGCCCTACGGAACGTGGCGATCTTCGCTGACCGCCCGGGATGCGCCCGGGTTCCCCGTCGGCGTACCGTCGCGGCCGAGGACGGCGGAGCGGTGTGGTGGCAGGAAGTCCACCCCACCCAGGGCGGACGCGCCGGCGTGATGAGAGGCGGCTGCGGAGCCGGGGCGACGAAGGTGCTGGTCGCCGACCTCGATGCCATCGGGTTCCGGGACGGCGCCGGCCCCTCGCTCCCGGTGAGCCGCAGCGCAGCGGTGGCAGCTGGAGACGACAGCCACTGATTGTTCTCGACGCCTCGCCGCGGCCCGAGGAGGTCGGCACGCCCTGTTGTGCGGCACGTGCGGGCCCGCACGTGCCGCACAACAGAAAAGACGCCGTGAGCTTTCCGGAACGAGGAGGGTCCGGTTGACAAGCGCGTGGACCACCCGGGCATGGCAGCAGAAGCACTACGGCCTGATCGCCCTCGCCGAGTAACGGCCCGACCCGTCACCACATCGTAAGGAAGCCCGACATGACGCAGAACCATCCCGAAGAACCCGATGCCACCACGCTCGGATCGGAAGACCGGTTGAGCAAGCTGGAAGCACAGGTGGCGACCCTGGCCGAGGCCGTCCGGGTACTCGCCCGTGGCCTGGAGAGCATCCCGTCAGAGGACGTTCCACCCGGGGAAGCGGCACGCGGGGCACGACTCGCCCACGAACTCCTGCTCGCCCAGGGCCTGTAGACGCACCGTAGCGCCGGAGAAGACGGAGTCGGCCCACAGCGGCCAGCACCAGCACCGGCCGACGCCGGGACGTACCGATCGAAGAAACGGGAGTCGGCGATGGCGCATGCACGAGAACGTAGACCGATCGTGGCCGGCGTCGACCCCGATCCGGGCAAGCGCATGCCGCTCGCCTGGGCCTCCGACGCGGCGGCCCGACGCCGCCTGCCACTGTTGCTGGTCCTGGCGCAGAACGTACCGACCGCCGGATACCGGCCGACGAACGGGCGGCCGTCCTGGGAGGAGTGGAACGAGGCGCTGCACGCTACGGGGGATCGCGCGCTCAAGGAGGCGGTGGCTTTCGTCGAGTCCCGGCATCCGCGGGTGCGGGTGTCCGGGGTGTTGGCCGAGGGGCATCCGGCTTGGGTGCTGCGTGAGCAGGGGCAGAACGCCACAGAGGTCGTGCTCGGTTCCTGGCATCTGAGCGCTCTCCAGGAGCTCTTTAGCGCCGCCGCCGTCGCCCTGCCGCTCATCGCCCACGCGCCCTGCCCCGTGGTAGTCGTACCGGAGCCGGAGCACATCACCCAGCAGCCACCGTACTTCGTGGTCGGCGTCGACGGCAGCCCTCAGTCCGCCGCCGCCGTCGACTTCGCCTTCGAGGAGGCCGCCCCTTCGCGGCGCGGCCCTGCGGGCCCTGTACGCGTGGCACCCTCCGCTGCTCGGCGTCCTGGACGAGGACGCGGCCGTCCAGGAGTGCCGGCGACTGCTGTCGGAGACGGTCGCCGGGTGCACCGCCGCCCACCCGGAGGTGGAACTGCACCGCGAGGTCGTACGAGGCCACCCGGTACAGGTCCTCACGAAGGCGTCCGAACACGCCCTCGGCCTGGTCGTGGGCACACGCGGGCACGGCGGCTTCACCGGCATGCTGCTGGGCTCCGTCAGCCAGGGCGTACTGCACCACGCGCGCTGCCCGGTCATCACCGTCCCGCACGCGTCCAACCAGTAGCCCGCAGTTCACCGGAAGGAGCTCTTCACGCCGGAACGCGAAACGCCAGCCATGTCCCGGCGCGGGTGCGCCGGAGGCCGCGGGATGCCGACCGGTCGGCGCGTGGTGCGGGCGTTGGCCCGGGGCGAACTGGAGGCGCGCGGCACGCTGTGCTGCCGGCGTGCGGTGAGTTCGTACCGGACGCCTCCCCTGCCCGCTGGGGTGTTTCTGACGGGTTGAACCGCGGCGGTGAGGTCGGGAGCTACTGCTCCGGCAACAAGAACGGGCATCCACCTGGCTTCGTTCGGGTACGGCGTGCCGCTTTCGAAGCAATGGGCGGGTTGGACTGTTTGACCGTGTCACGCTGTGGTCTTGTTTGATCACGGTCGTGTCAGGAGGCCAAGGTGTACCGCCCGCGTGAATGGCTGTACGAGCGGATTCTTCGTGGCTGCCGCGCGGACCTCACGGTCTCGGCGCGGGCGTTGGCCCCGCGCAAGGGCCGCCTCCTGGAGCTGATCGAGGACTCCGGGACGGGCAAGTCGCGTCTGCTGATCGGGGCGGGCACTGCCATCGCTGAAGCGGGGCGGCCCGTCCGATGTACGACAACCTCTGCCCTGGTCAACGAGCTCGCCAAGGCGGACGCGGCCAAGCGATTGAGCTCCGTCACCACCCGCTGCAGCAAGGTCGACCTGTTGTGCCTGGGCGAGTTCGGGTACCTGACCTGGACGAGAAGGGCGCCAAACTACCGTTCCGGATCTTCACTGAGCGGCAGGAACGCAAGGCCACCGGCGGTGGCCTCCAACATCCCGTTCAGCGAGGGGGACAAGACCTTCACCGACCTGAAGTTCTGCGCGGCGACCGTCGAACGGCTCGCCTGCATGGGTGCACTGATCCAGACCGGCACCGACGCCTGCCGGCTTAAGACCACCGAAACCGAACACCACACCACCAGGCGGCCGTGATGCCAAGGAACAGCGAAGAACCCCAGCAGCCGCCTGCCATGGAGCCGCGGCTGCGTCTGGGTGCCGAGCTGGAGCGGATCGCCGAGCAGCTCAGGTCACTGGCCCGGGCCCAGGACGAGTTGCACGATCTGTACGAGGCCGTCCTGAGCCGGGACGTCGAGCTGCCCGTCGTGCTGAGTTTGATCGTATCCACCGCGATCGACCTGGTCGGTGCCCGCTACGGCGCACTGGGCGTGCTCGACGAGGACGGCGACAACCTCGCGCTGTTCGTCCCCAAGGGCCTCTCCGAGCAGGAGAAGGCCGACCTGGCCGACGTGGCCCTTCCGCGCGGGCGCGGCCTGCTCGGGCACCTGATCACCCATCCCCACCCGCTGCGCGTCGATGACATCCCTGCCCACCCGGACTCTGCTGGTTTCCCGCCCGGCCACCCACCCCTGCGCACCCTGCTGGGAGCACCGATCAACATCCGCGGGAAGATCTACGGAGATCTGTATGTCTCCGAGCGGCTCGACGGCCGACCCTTCGACGCCCGCGACGAAACCTTGATCGTCGCGCTGGCCGGTGCTGCGGGCCTGGCCATCGACGACGCCCGCCTGTACGAGCAGACCAGCCTCGACGCCGAGCGGTTCCAGCGGCTCCTGCTACCGCGGCTCCCCGAGCACCTGGAGCCATTCGACGCTGCCGCCGCTTACGTCCCCGCCACGACCCCCGGCCACGTCGGCGGAGACTGGTACGACGCACTGCTGGTCCCCGACCAAGCCTGCGCCGCGGTCATCGGCGACGTCGTCGGACATGATCTCCAGGCCGCCGCCGCCATGAGCCAGGCCCGTAACATGCTGCGCGGACTCCTCTACGACCGGCACACCGCGCCCAGCGCCGTCCTCACCCAGCTCGACCGCGCCCTCCACGCCATTACCGACAATCCCGTCACCACCGCATGTCTCGCACGCATCGAACCCGGGCGACCGGCCGGTTGGATGCTGCGCTGGAGCACTGCAGGCCACCCCCCACCTCTGCTGATCACCCCCGACCGCCGGGCCCGCTACCTCCACGCCGACCCTGATCTGCCCCTCGGCGTCGACACCGCCCGCCCACGCCACGACCACACCCACCCCCTGCCTGCCGGAGCCACGCTGATCTTATTCACCGACGGGCTTGTCGAACACCGCGAGCACCCGATCGAAGAGGGCCTGGAACGCCTCTCCGCCATCGCTGCCACCCACGCCGCCCTGCCCCTGCATGACTTCGTGCAAGCACTGGCCGACCAACACCCCAGCGACGGCCACGACGACATGGCCATCCTCGCGCTGAGCATCCCGTACATCTGACCCCCAGGCACACAAGAGGACCGGGCCCACCGAACCACGCCTGGCAAGGAAGGAAGCGGCCCGAGGGACTCGTAACCGCCGATCCAACGAGCAGCCACCTCGCGTCCCGGCCGGCACTCACGGCGTCTTCGCTGCAAGAACGTGGTGGTCATGGATCGGATCCACGGCCTGCCGCACCAGGCATGCGGTCGACGGCACCTGACCGCACGGCTCCCGCCGACGACGCCCCTGTTGGCGCCTTCCAGGCTCCGCGGGTGGGCGACCTGTCCGGGCAGGCTGACGTGCGCGCCGCACCGACAGATTCCTGCCGTCGCGGGGTGTCAGACGGCCCCGTCCCCGGCAGGGTGCGGCACGATGACGACCGGGCAGGGTGCATGGTGCATGAGGCCCTGACCGACCGAGCCGAGCAGCAGTCCGGAGAATCCGCCCAGCCCGCGACTGCCCGCCACCAGCACCACCGCGCACTGGGCCGCGTCGCTGAGCACCCGAACCGGGTGGCCGCGGACCACCGAGTGCCGGAGGTCGACCTGGGGGTACTTCTCCCGCCAGCCCGCCGTGGACTCCACCAGCACCCGACGCACTTCGTCCTCCACCTCCTCCGAAGAGACATCGCGGAGATGGGTCGGCTGCCAGGCCGAGACCGCGACCAGACGGGCCTCGCGGAAAGCAGCCTCCTCGAAGGCGAACCGCACCGCCTCCGCCGACACAGCCGAACCATCCACACCAACCACGACATCGGGCGGAGCGTGCGTCACCAGCTCCGGCGCGCGGACCACGACGACCGGGCACGGTGCGTGCGTGACCAGCGGCTCCCCCACCGACTCGCGGCTCAGCAGATCCCGCACGATGCCGCGGTGCCGCGAGCCGATCACCACCATGGAGCTGCCCGGTGCCCGGGCCCGCAAGACGTCCACCGGAGAGCCATCGGCCAGCTCGGCGACCACGGTGAGCTCCGGATGCCGTCCAACGGCAAAGTCCCGCGCCTCCTCCAGCACCGTCGCGTAGACGGTACGAATCGCCGGGCCCCACGACGTCCACAAGGACGTCAGCTCGGCAGAACCGCCCTCCAGCCCGGGCGCGTCAACGGCGAGCACCACATGCAGCGGCAGACGCCGAAGCGCCGCCTCGTCCGCCGCCCAGGCCAGGGCCAGCCCGGCGGCAGAAGTGGCATCCACCCCGACGACAACCGCCCCCCGCACATGCGACGTGCTCATGATCCCGTTCCCTCCCTCAGCTCGATGCGCCGCGTTCGGGCGTCGGTCCACGTGGTCATCCCGAACGGAGTGCGCTCGTCTTCGACGGCCCCCAGCCGAGGTGCCGGAGCGGTTTCGATTCGGGTTGGGCGGGGTCGTCGGATCGGGGACGATGGTCGCCGTTGACGAGCGGCAGTCGCCGGCCCTCGCACTCGCGCCGCAATGACGGCCGCAGCGAGGTCACCGCTGTGAGCCTCTGCCCTCATCGGTGGGTCGGGAAGCTCGTCGCCCTGGCCAGCCGCAGCCACGACGCCCAGACGCCGCGCGAACGTCGCCTCACTGCGCGCCAGTGCACGACGCAGTCCGTCCCGTAGATCCGCATAGCCCGCGGACGCAGTTGTCGTGCCGGCCTCGTTCAAGTCTGGCTTCCGAATTGCCACGCCCGGATCAACGACCAGTTGCGAATCGTCGCAGTGCGCCACATGAGCGATACCGCGCCTCTGCGACGCGTCCCGCCCGAGGGTGCCGGGCCAGGTTCACAGACCATCGCGTCGCCCGGGGGCGGTGTTCATCAGCCACGCCACCGTCCGGCTGACGTCCGACAACGAGACGATTCCGACGAGCCTGCCGTGATCCAGGACCAGGGCCCGGTGCTCGGCGCCCGGCTCCATGCGCGGCAGCAAATCGGCCAGCGGACTGTCCAGCTCCACCATGGTGGTCTGCGACAGCGGCACCATCACCTCCCTCACCGTCACGGCGTGGGCATCGGCCTGTGGCACCTTTCTGGCGCTGTCGAGGGTCACCAGCCCGACCGGGGTCCCGTCATCGGTCACCGGGAACGCCGAATGCCGGTAGCGGTAGCGCGCATCGGTGATGAAGCCCGCGACCGTGGTGTCCGCGGGAACCGTGAGAGGTTCGGACGTCATGGCGTCCCGCACCGGGACACCGGCGAGCACGCCGCGCAGCTGGGCCTGCCGTCCCTCGGCGGTGGCCGCCGCGATGAGGAACCAGCCGATCAGCGCCAGCCACAGACCGCCGAACGCGCCGGTCCTCATGAACGCGATCAGCCCGAGCGCCACGAGCAGCCACCCGAAGACCCGCCCCGCCGCGGTCGCGCCGGCTGTCGCCCGCAGCCGGTCTCCCGTGCGCCACCACAGGAACGCGCGCAGCAGCCTGCCGCCGTCGAGCGGGGCGGCGGGAACGGCGTTGAAGATCGCGAGCAGGACGTTGATGCCTGCCAGCCACGCCACCATCTCCACCACGATCCCGGACGCGGACACCAGGTCGAGCAGCCAGGCGCAGAGTGTGAACAGCCCACCCAGGAGGAGGCTGACGAGAGGGCCGACGCCGGCGATCCTCAGCTCCGCGCCGGGGCTGGACGCCTCGGACTTGAGCCGGGCCGCTCCGCCCAACAGCCACAGGACGATGTCGTCCACCTCGACCCCGTTGCGCCGGGCCACCACGGCGTGCGCCAGCTCATGTGCGAGGAGGGAGGCGAAGAAGACCACGGCGGTGCAAAGGCCGGCCGCCCAGTACACCGCCCAGGCACGCCCTGGATACGTCTCCGGAAGGCGGCCCTGTGACAGGCCGAGCGCGATGATGCCGAAGATGAACAGGACGCTCCAGTGCACGCCGACCCGGACCCCGGCGATCCGTCCCAGAACGAACGTCGCCCGCACAGCTCTCTCCCCTTGCTCGAACCGTCACCTGGCAGACAGCCGTCCCGCTGCGACCACCGCCCCGCCGCGCGCCGGACGACGGGACTGCCCGAGGGTCAGGAGCGTCGCCCCGGCTGGCGCACAGAGAGTGGTACGCGGTGTCGCACCACGTTGTCGTTGATCACGCGCTCGCCTCGCACCTCTCGCTGCGCGGATCCTCCTGGCTTCCAGTACACCCTCGGGCCCACGGCTTCGCGCGCTGGAGGAGCCTGGACGGCACGTCGGGATGCGACCGCGTCCGTGAGGTCGCACCGGTTCGTCGACGCCGTGGCTCGCAAGTTCGACCCTCCAGCGGAAGCTGACGACTTCCTGATCCGGCCGTTTGGGACGACACCAGCCGGGCGGTTCCCGGCGAGCGGCCGATCAGCCGCGGGGGACTACGGCCACCGGGCACTGCGCGTCCTGAGCGCCACCTGTTCCGCCGTTCCGAAAGGATGGTCCGTCGAATCCGGGCGCGGCGCCCACCCGGTCGACGACGGCGTCCAGCGGGTCGCTGATCGCGGGGTCGCGGGAGGTGTGCACGGCGACGGTCTTGTCGACGGTCACGGTACGGCCAGGGGGCAGGAGCAGGCGGGTGCGCTGCACGGCGCATCCGGACCGGTGCGCGTGCGACACCGGTCCGTCGCCGGTCAGCCGGGCCGCCATCGCGATCCGGATGTCCGAGGTACGGGTACGGCAGCGCAGCCACACCGTATCCGGGGCGGCGCCGCCCGCGTGCACGTGGGTCAGATGACGGCCGTCCAGGTCCCGGTAGCGCGGCACACCGGAGTTGGTGACACCCCCGTCGAGCGCGGCCTCGACGTCGAGTTCGCCGGCGAAGCCCTCGGCGGTGAACTCGGTGCGCAGGACCGCCAGATGAGGGTCGGCCATGTGTACCAGCTGTTGCTGCCGCAGCGCCAGTACCCGCCCGTCCCCGAGCCCGTACCGCGTCCGGCGCTCCAGCAGACCTGAGGACAGGTGCAGGACGTGCCGGTGGTCGAGGACCGTCGCGGTGTCCGGCGTCAGCCATTCCTCCCGTCCGGCGGGCCGGAAGCGCAGCGGCAGCCAGTTCGGCAGGTTGACCATGTCCTCGTTCTCGACCCAGCGCCCCGCGACGTCCGAGGTGAGCCGGCCGTAGCAGCCGGCCGCGCGTAGGTGCCCGGGTAGTGCACGCCGTCCGCAGCGCACTCCGGGAGCGCCCCGCGCGTGGCCAGGTAGCCGTTGCCCAGGGTGCACAGCGACTCCCGAAGGCGCTCACCGAAGGGTTCGTAGCCGTCGTACTCCCAGGTCCAGAACGTCACCGCCGCAGCCCTTCGTCCGGTTCGAGCAGTTCCGCGAGATCGTGTACGACGATGTCGGCGCCGTGCCGCAGCAGGGCTGCCGCGGTGTCCGGGCCGTGGGCGCGGTCCACGCCGACGACGAGGGCGAACCCGCCGCGCCGACCGGCCTCGACCCCGGCCAGGGCGTCCTCCACGACCGCGCAGCGCCCGGCCGGCACGCCGAGGCGGCGCGCGGCCTCCAGGAACAGGTCGGGGCGCGGCTTGCCCGCGAGGCCCAGGCGGGCCGCCTCACCCCCGTCGACCAGGGTGTCGAAGAGGTCCAGCACACCGGCCCGGGTGAGCAGCTCGCGGGCGTGGCGGGAGGCGGAGGCCGCGGCGACCGGTGTCGATGCCCGGCACAGGGCCCGCACCAGCCGTACCGTGCCGGGGTAGGCGGCGATGCCGTGCGCGCGCAGCCGTTCGGTGAACAGCCGCTCCTTGCGTTCCGCGACGGCGCGCACGGTCTCCGCCACCAGGTCGATGTCTCGTGAGGCGAGGAAGGCGGCGGCTCCGTCGAGCCGGGACCTGCCGTCCACGTACCGCAGGTAGTCGTCGCGGGCGTCGAAGGGACGCCGCTGTGCGGGGTCGGCGGGCGGGTGCACGGCCAGTTGCTCGTCGAAGGCGGTCTTCCACGCGGCCGCGTGCACGCGGGCGGAGTCGGTGATGACCCCGTCGGTGTCGAACACGACCGCGTCGACGCCCCGCAGCGCGGGCGCGAGCACGTCGGGGGGCCGGACGGTCATCGCTGCTCCCCTCACGGTGGGTGGGCCGAGGGACGACGGAGGATCTTTCACGCTGATGGTGCTTCCTCGGGCTCTCGGCAGCCTGGGGAAGCCGACTGCGGTTCGGCGGCGCCCAAGGGGGGCGGGGCCGTGGCGATGTGCGGACGTGCGCGCGGCAGGGTCGCCCCGACCTCGCCGCGCGACACCTGGTGCGGTCCGGCATGCCCTGCCCTCAGCCGTGCCACACCGGGATGGTCCTGGTCCCCGTCTTCTCCTCCGGGACCGGGACAGTCAGGACACCGTCCTTGTACTCCGCGGTTGGCTCCTCGCCTCTGGCTCCGGCGGGCAGCCGGAGGGAGCGGGTGAAGGTGCCGTAGCGGAACTCGGTGCGATGCTTCTCGGTGGTCTTCTCGGTGCGCTCGGCCCGCAGGGTCAGCACCCCCTCGGTGACGGTGATCTCGACGTCCTCGGCGGGGTCGATGCCAGGGAGTTCGGCGCGCAGCGCGTGCGTGCCGTCCGCGAGTGCTCCTCGACCCGGATGCCGTGCGGTCCCGGAAGGGTGTGCGTCCCGGGGAACCCTGCCTCGGCCCACCCGAACAGGTCGGGCAGCGCCGGCCAGCCCGGGAAGCGCTCGATCATGCCGCTCATGCCCCTTCTCCCTCCTCGGTTCCTGCCTTTCGCCACTTCCAGGGTCCCGCTCCGGGCCTGGGGAGTGCGTGGGCCGAACGGCCCTCTCAAGGGCCCGGCGGGATCTGGCGGTTCACCGCGCCGGCAGGTCGGGGTCGAGGTTCGGGCGGCGCAGTGGGCCCTCCAGCTCGCAGTTCACGTCCACCACGCCTTCGACGGCCCGCACCAGGCGGACGACGAGCGGGACGAGTGTGGTGTCGCGGACATGGCCGGTGAGGGTGACGACGCCGTCGTGGACCTCCACGCCGATGGGGCGCACGGGAACCGCCAGCAGGTGTGCGGCGATCTCGTGGCACACATCCGCGGCGATGTCCTCGTCGCCGCGCAGGAACACGTCGAGCAGGTCGGAGCGGCTCACGATGCCCTTCAGCACGCCTTCGCCGTCGACCACGGGCAGTCGTTTGACCCGGTGCCGGGCCATCAGCCGGGCCGCCTGGGCGAGGGTGGCGTTCGCGGCGACGGTGACCGCGGGGCTCGTCATCAGCTCCCCGGCGGTCACCGCGCGGGCCTTGACCAGGCCGAACCCGTCCGGAGACGGGACCCGCGCGTCCGCCGGGTCCCGGTCGCGGAACGCCTCCTTGGGCAGCAGGTCGGCCTCGGAGACGACGCCGACGACCCTGCCGTCGGCGTCCAGCACGGGCAGCGCGCTGATCCGATGGCGCCGCATGGTCCTGGCGATGTCCTTGAACTCCGCCGCGTCACGCAGGGCGACGACGGTACGGGTCATCACGTCGTCGACGACGTACGGGGTGCCGGGCATGGCGTCCTCCCGTGGTGCTGGGACTCCCATGGTGCTGGGATGCCTTCGCGACACCTCCAGGGTCGGACATCCCGGGGACCCGGCGCTTGGGCCGAGCGGCCCATACTCCTTGCCGCGCCGACCTCCTTGCTACGCCGACGCGACGGGCACCCACCAGACCAACGCTGTGCCACCGCCCTCAGGACTGCTCAATTCCAGCTCGCCCCGAGCTGCTGAGCCCGCTCCGCCATGTTGCGCAGCCCGCTGCGCCGGCCGTCGGCCGGGATGCCGACGCCGTTGTCGGTGACCGTGAGACGCACCCTGCCGGAGCCGGCCGTGAGGACGACGTCGGCGCGGTCGGCGCGGGCGTGCCGGGCGATGTTGGTGAGGGCCTCGGAGAGTACGGCGGCCTCGTGGTCGGCGGTCTCGCGCGGCACGTCGGTGTCGACCAGGCCCTCCATCCGCACACTGGGCGCGAAACCCAGCACCGGCGCCGCCTCACCGGCGATCCGCGCGACACGCGCCCGCAGCCCGGTCCCGTCGGAGCCGTCACGCGAGCGCAGCCCGAAGATCGTCGACCTGATGATCTTGATGGTTTCGTCGAGGTCGTCCACCGCGCGCACCACGCGTTCGGATGCCTCGGGGTGCTCGATGAAGCGGCCCGCGCTCTGGAGGGTCATGCCGGTAGCGAAAAGCCGCTGGATCGCCAGGTCGTGCAGGTCGCGGGCGATGCGGTCGCGGTCCTGGAGCACCGCGACCTCCTCGGCGTCCGCGCGCCGCTCCGCCAGCTCGATCGCGACCGCCGCCTGCGCCGCGAAGCCCTTCAGTGGTTCGATCTCCTTGCCGGAGAACGCCGTGGCGCCGACCTCCCGGACCAGCAGCACGACGCCCCGGACCGCGCCGGGGTCCGTCCCGATCGGGACGGCGACGGCCGGGCCGAGTGCGGCGAACCCGGCGGGCTCGGACGACACCCTCCCCGAGCCTTCGGCCGGGGGGACTCCCATCTCGCCGCGCTCGTCGTGGGACCCGTCGCCGCTGGTGACGGGGGTGCCGGAGGTGAAGGCCGCACCGATCAGGCCGCCTTCCCCGGGCACCACCAGGCCCCGGTGCGCCTCCGCGTCCGTTCCCACCGCGAGTTCCATGACGAGCGAGTCGGTCTCCGCCATCGGCACCGCGACCACGGCCAGCGCCGCACCCGTGATCTCCCGAGCCCGGTCGGCGATCAGCCCTCCGCGTTCGCCTGCAGCCAGCGCTCCCGCAGCCGGGACTCCTCGTACAGGCGGGCGTTGTCGATGGCGACGCCGGCCGCGACTGCCAGGGGCGACGTGACCGAGATGTCCTCCTCGTCCAACTGCGCCCCGCCCCGCTTCTCGGTCAGGTACAGGTTGCCGAAGACCTGGTCGCGCACCCGGATGGGAACCCGGATGGGAACCCCGAGGAAGGTGTTCATCGGCGGATGGTTGGGCGGGAAGCCGTAGGACGCCGGGTACTCGGAGATCTTCGCCAGGCGCAGCGGCTCCGGGTGGTGGATCAGCTCGCCGAGGATGCCGTGGCCCTCCGGGTAGGGGCCGATCCGGGCGATCTGCTCCTCGGTGACGCCGATGGTGTGGAAGGCGGAGAGCCGCTTGCCGTCGGGGCCGATCACGCCGAGTGCGGCGTACTCGGCGTCGACCAGCACAGCGGCGGCCTCGACGATGCTGTGCAGGGCCTGTTCCAGGTCCAGTTCCCGGCCGACGGACAGCACCGCTTCCAGCAGGCTGTGCACCAGGGCAGACCGCCACACAGGCCGTCGACCTGCCCCAGGACCGGTTGGCAGAACAGCCCGCCCGGCTGGCCGAGCGCTGGGAGCCCTGCTGCGGCCGGATGCCCGGCCCCCGGGCCCGAACGAGTGGCGGCACGGCGGTGAACCCATCCACCGCCCCGACCACTACCCGCGGGCCGCGGCCCGCGAGGGAACGGCAGGTCGTCCGCCACAAGTCCTTCTCCCCGCAAGGAAACACCGCACGAGGCGGCCTTTGAGATGGAGTCGATGGACTACGGCTTCCATCTGTTCACCGACGCCGATTCCGGTGAGGACAGCCTGCTCTGCTCCGCACGGGGTTGTCCCGGGCCCGGTCACACAGGTCGCCCGTCCGACACGGCCCGCACCTGTCCAACGAGTCCAGGCCGCATTTAGGGCCGGGCAGAAGTCCCCACGAGCGAGCTGCCTGGATCTGGCGTCCGTCGAGTGGCCACTGCGGATCGAACGGAGGGAGGCTGATAGCAGGCGATTACGTACCCCGACAGCGGTTCTCGATCTCCGATGAGGCCGCAAACAGGCGGGGTGACCAGCGGATGGGAGTAAGCCCATGAAGGTCGGAGTACTGACCGGCGGCGGTGACTGTCCCGGCCTCAACGCCGTGATCCGCAGTGTCGTCCGCAAGGGCGTCCAGGAATACGCCTTCGACTTCGTCGGCGTACGGGACGGCTGGCTCGGTTTGCTCCAGGGTGATGTCATGCCGCTGGACATCTCCAGCGTGCGGGGGATTCTCCCTCGCGGCGGAACCATCCTCGGCTCCTCCCGCACCAACCCGTTCAAGCACGAGGACGGGCTGCGACGCGTGCAGGACACCCTTGCCACGCACGACGTGGACGCGCTCGTCGTGATCGGTGGCGAGGACACACTCGGTGTGGCCACTGAGCTGAGCCGGCAGGGGATCCACCTGGTCGGCGTGCCGAAGACCATCGACAACGACGTCTCCGGCACCGACTACACCTTCGGCTTCAACACAGCCGTCGGTATCGCGACCGAGGCCATCGACCGTCTGCACACCACTGCCGAGTCACACATGCGCGCCCTGGTGGTGGAGGTGATGGGGCGGCACTCCGGGTGGATCGCACTGCACGCCGGCATCGCGGGCGGCGCTAACGTGATCCTCATCCCGGAGCGACCGTTCGACATCGATCAGGTCTGTGATCAGGTGAAGAGCCGATTCAAGATCAACTACGCGCCGATCGTCGCCGTGGCCGAAGGGGCCGTCCCCAAAGAGGGGCAGATGATCCTCAAGGATCGGTCGCTGGACGAGTTCGGCCATGTGCGGCTGTCCGGCATCGGTGAATGGCTGGCCCAGGAGATCTCGGAACGTACCGGCAAGGATGCACGCACCACGGTGCTGGGTCACATCCAGCGCGGCGGCACCCCGAGCGCCTTCGACCGGTGGCTGGCCACGCGCTTCGGGCTGCACGCCATCGACGCGGTCAAGGACAATGACTTCGGCGTCATGGTCGCCCTGCAGGGCACCCGGATCGTCCGACTCCCCCTCGCCGATGCCACGGCGCAGACCAAACTGGTCGATCCGTCGCTGTACGACGAGTTCGAGGTGTTCTTCGGCTGACCGGCCCCGGCGCTCACCCGATCGCTGCCGGACCTGCCGATCCGCCACCAGACCTCTGGTCCGGCCGCTATCCGGCGTGCGGTACGACCGCCACCGGGCAGCCGGCGTGGTGCAGTACGGCATGCGTGACCGGCCCCAGTCGGCCTTCGGCCGCCTGCGGATCGGTGCGGCGGCCCACGACGAGCAGGGCCGCGTCCCCGGACGCGTTCAAGAGCGCTTCCGCGGGGTGGAGCATCACGACATCGGTGCGGACCGTCACACGGGGGTACTTCTCCTGCCAAACGCGCAGCGCGTCGGAGAGCTGCAAGACCTCCTGGTCCTCCCACGTGGCGCGGTCCTCCCCGGTCACCACCAGCGTCCGCGGAGAGACGGCCTCGGCAGGAAAGGCCCATGCCTGGACCACCCGCAAACGTGCTCCGCGTGCCGCAGCGGCCGAGAACGCGAAGTCCGCCACCTCACGGACCGGGCGATGCGCGTCGAACCCCACCACGACCCGGGCAGCGCCGCGCGCCGCATTCACCCCTTCTCTGAAGGCGCCGGGCCGCTGGGGGACCAACACGACAGGACATGGGGCTGCTGCCGCCATCCGCAGGGCCACCGAGCCGACCGCGAGACCGTCGAAACCGCCTGTCCCCCGTGTGCCGACGACGAGGAGCCCGGCAGCGCGGGCCGCGACGAGGAGAGCCTCGGCGGGGGCGTCATCGGCCTGCTCGCCCCGCACCTCGACATCCGGGTAGCGGTCGCCGAGGTCTGCTACCACGCGCTCGAGCATCTGCGCACCCATGTGATGCAGCCTGTCCAGGGCCGGACCCGGCACGGTGGCGGGTCCGGGAAGCCGCGGGAAGGCATGGAACAGGCGCAGCGGAACGCCGCGCAGCGCGGCCTCCCTCGCGGCCCAGTCGGCTGCCGCCGAACTGCGTTCGGACCCGTCGATGCCCGCCAGCACAGGGTGACTCATCGTGTCCTCCTTCGCCCGGCCTGCACCTCCGCGGGCGTCACACGGCTCGTGGCTCCTCCTCTCCACTGTTCCACGGCAGGATCGCTCAGGCGCCCGGACCCGATGCGGGTTCCACGCAGGTCCTGGCGGCGCGCATCGCAGCCACATCCGTTCAGGGTCCGTAGGACGGCTCACGCGTGTTGTCCCGTTCGGCGGAAGCCCGCTGGCCGCCGGTGGCGCCGACGAACACGATGGACGTGTTGGGCCCACGCTCCCGTCAGCCGCTCACCGCTCGCCGCCCCCGAGCCGGACAAACACCGACACCCGGAGACTGCCGCCATGAAAATGCCCGTCGTGACCGAGTGCGCGGTCGAGGACTGTGCCTACAACCGGGACCGCGCCTGCCACGCTCTGGCCATCACCGTGGGCGACATCCAGCACGCACACTGCGACACCTTCTTCACCTCCCCGGCCAAGGGCGGCGACCGGTCCGCCACCGGCCGGGTCGGCGCCTGCAAGATGTCCGACTGCCGGCACAACATCGACTTCGAATGCCGCGCCCCCGGCATCGCCGTGGGCTACCAGCAGACCGACGTCGACTGCCTGACCTACGCACCCGCCTGAGCCCCATGGGCACCACCAGCGGGCATGACCGCTGGTGCTCCCGACGGGGAGGGGACATGGCACGGGGCATGGATGATCACGGCTGTGCCCGCGTCGCCGCTGAAGCCGTCAAGACGCCGAACAGGCGCGTACGAACGGACGTACATGGGTCCGGCGGTTACGGGAACCCGGGCCTCACCCCTCGGCAATCCGCGAGCCTCGCACCTCGGTAATCCGAACGACCGGAGAGGCGAGCCTATGACCGACATCCAAGCCTTGCTGGGCAACGAGGCCAAGGACCTGCTGGCTCATACCGCCCAAGGAATTTCCAAGGAAGACCTGGTACTGCCGGGCCATGACTTCGTCGACCGGACCGTGGCCGCAACCGACCGCTCGCCCCGGGTGCTGCGCAACCTGCAGTCCCTCCTCGACCACGGCCGTCTGGCCGGCACGGGGTACGTGTCGATCCTGCCGGTCGATCAGGGCATCGAGCACTCCGCGGCGTCGGCGTTCGCCGCGAACCCCCGCTACCTCGACCCACGGAACATCGTCGAACTCGCCATCGAGGGCGGCTGCAACGCGGTCGCGAGCACACTCGGCGTGCTGGGGGCCGTGTCGCGGCGCTACGCACACAAGATCCCGTTCATCGTGAAGCTCAATCACAACGAGCTGCTGACCTACCCGAACCACTACGACCAGATCATGTTCGGCAACGTCGAGCAGTGCTTCGAACTCGGTGCGGCCGGTGTCGGCGCCACGGTCTACTTCGGTTCGGAGCAGTCAGACCGCCAGTTGCAGGAAGCCAGCGAAGTCTTCGCGCGGGCCCATGAATTGGGCATGTTCACCGTGCTGTGGTGCTACCTGCGCAACCCGGCGTTCAAGAAGGACGGCGTGGACTACTCGGTGTCGGCCGACCTCACCGGGCAGGCCAACCACCTCGGCGTGACCATCCAGGCCGACATCGTCAAGCAGAAGCAGCCGGAGAACAACGGCGGCTACACCGCACTGGACTTCGGCAGAACCGACAAGCGCCTGTACAACAGGCTCACCACCGATCACCCGATCGACCTCACCCGCTGGCAGGTGGCCAACTGCTATATGGGCAGGGTCGGGCTCATCAACAGCGGCGGTGCATCGGCCGGAAAAGGGGACCTCGCGCAGGCCGTACGGACGGCAGTGATCAACAAGCGGGCCGGCGGTACCGGGCTCATCACCGGCCGCAAAGCCTTCCAGCGGCCCACCGACGAGGGCATCGAACTCCTCCACGCCGTCCAGGACGTCTACCTCGACGACAGCATCACTGTGGCCTGACTAGGTCCCAGTCCCCCCGGCTTCCTCCGAGGTCACAGCCCGGCGCGGCCGCCCCTGTGCGTGCGCGGATCAACAGCCACCGGTTTTCTGCCATGGCGTCGCGATGGCGCCGTACCTCGTCCACAAGAATGGCGGCCGTGCCGGCCGTCGCCATGCACGGCACAAGTACGTCATCAGTCGCTGAGGATCCCTTGCTCTTCATTCTCATGCTTACGACGGAGCGTCTCACCCAAGGCTTACAGAGAGGGAGGAGAAGTACCCGGGCGTGAGCGTGAAGCACAAGGTCGTGCACGGCGGGACGCGTGAGGCGCTGATCGACGCGAGCCGCACGGCCCAGCTGCTTGTGGTCGGTGCTCGCGGACGCGGCGGCTTCTCCGGCCTGCTGCTGGGGTCGGTGAGCCAGGCCATGCTGCATCATGCGCACTCCCCCGTGGCGGTAGTCCGAGGTACTGGCGGTAGCAGCTGACCAAGTGCCGAGGTGCCGCTCTGCCGTGCGCGCCCAGCACACCGCACATCGTGATCGGGGCTGGGGCGCTTTCACCGGGTGACCCGGCAGGATGCGAACTGCGGCAAGGGCCTCTGGAGGGCGTTGACGACGGAGGCGACGAGGCTCGGCCCGGCGGCGGCATGTGACCGGCTGCTGAGTCCGCCCCCGTGACTCCCGGCTTCGAGGTCACTACGGCTTCACGAGAACGGCAGGTAAGTCCCTCCCGCACGGGTGCTGGCCGTGCGGGCTGGTGCCGGGATGCGGCCTCGTCCCGCTGCCTCCACGATGAAGGCATGGTTCCCGTCGGTCCTGCCGACCGTTTCGACGCGTTCCGCGCCCTGGCCGACCGGCGCGGGCGGCCTGGAGACCGGTTGATCGAGTCCCTGGCTGAGGCCAGGGCGGGCACACCGGACCGCCCCGAGAGCTGGGCTCCAACTGTCGCTGCCCAAGCCGGACTTCCCGCTGCCGCCGCGCTCGGACCTGCCAGTTACTACGCGGACCTCGCCACCCCGCACAGCCGCCGTCATGTCCGGGTGTGCGCCGCGACTGCCTGCTTCGCGGCGCAGGCCGGACGACACCTCGCCGATGCCCAGGACGCGCTGGGCGTCATCCCCGCCACGGCCTCGCCGGAAGGTGACGTATCGATGCAGGCCGTCCGCTGTCTGGGCTACTGCTACGCGGGGCCCGCGGCGCTCGACGGCGACACGCCCTGCGCAGGTCCGACTCTCGCTGGTCAGCTCGCCGGGCGGGAGCCACCGCGGGCACCGAACATCCCGGTGACCGATGACACCGGTGACCCGGTTCTGCTGGGCGGTGTGCTCTGCGGTGAGCCCGCGTGGCAGGTGTGGCCGGGGACGGTGACGACGGGAACCCCGGACGAGGTTCTCGGCGAGGTCGCGGCGTCAGGGCTTCGAGGGCGTGGCGGCGCGGGTTTCCGGGTGGCGGCGAAATGGGAGGCGGCCGGCCGCGCGCCCGGCACCGTGGTCGTCGCCAACGGCGACGAAGGGGACCCTGGCTCCTACGCCGACCGGCTGTTGATGGGGGCCGACCCGGAGCGGGTGCTGGAGGGGTTGGCCCTGGCCTGTTTCGCGTGCGGGGCCCGCCAGGGCGTGGTGCTGGTGCGGTCCGAATACCCGGCCGCTCTGGCACGGATGCGGGAAGCAGTGGGGCACGCGTATGCCGACGGCCATCTCGGCCCGTCCGTGCACGGTACGGCCACCGCGCTGGACATCCGGGTTGTCGAAGGCGCCGGCTCCTACGTCGCCGGTGAGGAGACCGCGCTCATCGCGGGGTTGGAGGGCGGTCGGGGATGCGCCCGGCCGCGCCCTCCGTACCCGACCGAGCGTGGCCTGTGGGATGCGCCGACCGTGGTCAACAACGTGGAGACCCTGGCGGCCGTGCCGTGGATCGTCCGGCGTGGCAGCGAAGCGTACGCGCGGCGCGGCACGCCCGCCGAGACGGGGACCAAACTGGTGTGTCTCTCCGAGCGGTTCGCCCGGCCGGGTTGTTACGAGGTCGAGCTCGGCACTCCGGTGCGGCGGATCGTCACGGAACTGGGCGGCGGCCTGAAGGACAACGCCGAGCTGGCCGCACTCCAGGTCGGCGGCCCACTGGGCGGGTTCCTCGCCGCCGACGCGCTGGACGTACCTCTGTCGGAGGCCGGACTGTCGGCCCGGGGCGCCGCCCTGGGCCATGCCGGTCTGGTCGCCTTCGATGAGCGCGTGGCGCCGGAGGACGTGTTGCGGCACGTATGGGAGTTCGCCTCGGCCGAAAGCTGTGGGGCGTGCTCGCCGTGCCGGGTCGGCTCGCGCCGCGGCCTGGAGATGGCATCCGCCGGGACTGCGCCGGTCCGGGAGTGGGGTCGGCTGTCGCGTGTCCTGGCCGAGGCGAGCCTGTGTGCTTTCGGACGGCGGATCGCGCCCGCCGTGCGCAGTCTTGCCCGCGCCTACGGGGATCGGCTGGCGGGGTGGGGCCCATGACCCGCATCGCGATCGAGGTCGACGGGACCGGCGTCGAGGTGCCTGAGGGTACGTCGCTGCTGGCAGCGGTGCGGGCGGCCGGGGTCGAGTTGCCGGCGCTCTGCTCCGACGACCGGCTCAGCCCTGCCGGGTCCTGCCGTACGTGTCTGGTACGGGCCGACGGGCACGTCGCGGCGGCGTGTGTCACCCCGTCGTCGCCCGGCGCCCGGATCGAAACCACGACTGATGATCTCGTGCGGCTGCGCCGGGACTCGGTGGAGGTCATCGTCTCCGCTCTGCCGCCTCGGGCCCTCGCCGAGGGCAACCCCAGCGAACTGGCCCATGTCTGCGAGTCGTTGGGTATCGCTCCCGAGACGGCGCAGGGTTCCGGGGGCCGAGGCGGGGACGACTCCCACCCGTACGTCCATCTCGACCGGGACCTGTGCATCGCCTGCGGCCGGTGTGTGCGGATGTGCTCCGAGGTGCAGGGGACGTTCGCCCTCACCCTGGTCGGCAGGGGCGGCGACACGGTCGTGGCCCCCGGCACCGGCGGACCCTGGGCGGAGTCGGACTGCGTGGCCTGCGGCGGCTGTGTCGACACCTGCCCCACGGGAGCGATCATCCAGCCCGGACCGGCGCGCGGCCTCACCTCCGGGGTCGGGCCCGCGGCGGCCCGGACGCGCACCACCTGCGGTTACTGCGGCGTGGGCTGCACCCTCGACGTGGTCACCCAGGACGGCGAGGTCGCGGCGGTGCTGCCCGCCCGGGACGGCCCGGTCAACCACGGACACGCCTGCGTGAAGGGCCGCTTCGCCCACGGATTCCGCACGTCCCCGGAACGGCTCACCCAGCCCCTGCTGCGGCGCGCCGGCGCCCTGGAACCGGTCGGCTGGGACGAGGCGCTGGCCCACGTCGCCGGAGGACTGCGTGCGGCCGTCGACACGGGAGGCCCGGATGCCGTGGCGGCGATCTCCTCGGCCCGTGCCACCAACGAGGAGAACTACCTCGTGCAGAAGTTCATGCGGGTGGTCATCGGCACGAACAACGTCGACAACTGCTCCCGGCTCTGCCACTCCCCCTCCGCCGCCGGCCTCACGGCATCCTTCGGACTCTCCGGCGGCACCGACAGCTTCGACGACGTCGAGCGGGCCGACTGCCTGCTGGTGGTCGGGGCCAATCCCGTCGAGGCTCACCCGGTGGTCGGGGCCCGACTGCTCAACCGCGTGCTGCACGGAGCCAAGCTGGTCGTCGCCGACCCGCGTGCTGTCGGCCTTGCCCTGCACTCCGACGTACATCTGGGGCCCCGCCCCGGCACCAACGTCGCCCTCTTCCACGGGCTCGCCCACATCCTGCTCGCCGAAGGGCTGACCGACGAGGAATTCCTGCGCGCACGGGCGACCGGGCTGCCGGAGCTGACCGAGCTGCTGGCCGACTATCCGCCCGACCGGGTCGCGGACATCACCGGCGTACCTGCCGCGGACCTGGTCGCCGCCGCCCGCCTCTACGGCAGGGCCGAGCGGCCGGCCATCGTCTACGGCCTGGGCGTGACGGAGCACCTCCACGGCACCGACGGTGTGCGGTCGCTGGCCAACCTGGCGATCCTGCGCGGCGCCGTGGGAACCGACCGGGGCTACGGGGTCAACCCGTTGCGCGGCCAGAACAACGTCCAGGGTGCCTCCGACATGGGCGCCCTGCCGGACCTGCTGCCCGGGTACGGAAAGGTGACCGACCCGGCCGTCCGCTCGCGGGCTGAGCGCGTCTGGGGCGTAGCGGTCCCCGCACGGCCAGGGCTTCGGATCCCGGACATGTTCGCCGCCGCACGAGCCGGAGACCTGCGGGCGCTGTGGGTCATCGGCGAGGACGTCTGCGCCACCGACCCCGACGCCAACCACGTGGCCCAGGCGCTGGACGCCTGCCCGCTCGTCGTCTGCAACGAACTGTTCCTGTCCGAGACCGCCCGGCACGCCGACGTCGTGCTGCCGGTCGCCTCCTGGCTGGAGAAGGACGGGACCTTCGTCAACTTCGACCGCAGGTTCCAGCGGGTCCGCCCCTCCGCGCCCCCGCCGGGAGAGACCCGGACCGACTTCGACATCGTCCGGGCCCTCGCCACGACGATGGGAGTCGACCTGGGCTGCGCGACTCCCGCCGACGCGCTCGCCGAGTGCGCACGACTCGCGCCCGTCTTCGCCGGGCTCTCCCATGACCGACTGGACCGCGAGGGCGCCGTGCCATGGCCCTGCCCCGACCCCGACCGCCCCGGAGAAGCCAAGCTGTACCTGGAGCGCTTCGCCACGCCGGACGGCCGGGCCCACCTCGCCGCCACCCCCTACCTCCTGCCCGGTGAGCAGCCCGACGACAGCTATCCGCTGGTCCTCGTCACCGGACGGCGCTGGGCGCACTACAACTCCGGGAGTATGACCCGGCGCGGCGGCAACCTCGCCCTCGATCCGGTCGACTTCCTCGACCTCCACCCGGACGACGCCGCCCGGTACGAGGTGCGGGGCGGCGAGCAGGTCACGGTGGAGAGTCGGCACGGCCGAGCCCGGCTCATCGCCCGCGTCAGTGAACAGACAGCTCCCGGCCAGGTCTTCTGCTCCTTCCACTTCCCCGCGAGCGGAGTGAACCGCCTCACCTCCGACCACGCGGACACCGTCACGTCCTGCCCCGAGTACAAGGTCACGGCCGTCCGCGTGGCCCCGCCGTGACGGCGATGGTCTGAGGCACTCGGCGATGGGTACCGGAACTCCCGTGCTGACGCCTGGAGACGGGGGCGCCGGGCCGGCGGTCCCGGTCGGGACGCGCGGCCCCACGGTGCAGACGCTGGCGACGGGCGAGGTCTTCGCCGCGCTGGATGCTTCGCCGCGGGGACTGGCGTCGGCGGACGCGGCGGCACGGCGGGACCGGTTCGGGCCCAACGAACTGCCGCCCGCAGGGCGACGAGGGCTGTGGCGAGACCTGGTCGGCCAGTTCACCGACCTCTTCGCCGTCGTGCTGCTCGTCGCATCGGCGATCACGTTCCTGGCCTACGGGCTTCAGAAGCCACAGGACGTGGGAACCCTGCAACTGGCCGTGGCGATCCTCGGTGTGGTGGTGCTGAACGCGGCCATCGGGTTCGCGCAGGAGTACTCCGCCGAGCGGACGGCAGAATCGCTGCAGGCCATGGTGCCGCACACCTGCCGGGTGCTCCGCGACGGGGAGCGGCGAGAGCTGCCCGCGCGTGACCTGGTGCCCGGAGACGTCGTCGTCCTGGAGGCCGGGGACGCGGTGTCAGCGGACTGCCGCCTCGTGGAGGCACACGAGGTCTCCGTCAACAACGCGGCACTGACCGGGGAGAGCAACGCCGTCGGCCGTACGGCCGACCCGGTGGCGGCCGGGCCGGTGCTGCAGGCCCGCAACTGCGTGTTCATGGGCACCGATGTCGTGGCGGGCGCCGCGAAGGCGGTGGTTTTCGCCACCGGAGCGGCGACCGAATTCGGAGGGATCTTCCGGCTCGCAGCCGCAGCGCCGCGGCAGAAGACTCCGCTGCAGCGTCAGGTGGCCTCGATGGCCCGCAGGGTGGCGGGAACCGCGCTGGCGATCGGGGCCGCTCTGTTCGCGGTGCGCGCGCCCACCGGGCAGCCGTTCGTCGAGACCTTCGTGTTCGCACTCGGGGTCATGGTCGCGCTCGTCCCCGAGGGCCTTCCCGCGACCCTGTCGGTGTCGCTGGCGATCGGCGTGCGGCGCATGGCCCGTCGGCACGCCCTGGTCAAACAGCTGCTCGCCGTGGAAGCGCTGGGGTCCACCACCGTCGTGTGCACGGACAAGACAGGGACACTCACCCAGGCCGAGATGACCGTCGTGCAGGTGTGGGCCGGCGGTGTGCCGCACGCCGTCTCCGGGGTGGGGTACGCGCCTGAGGGCGACGTGGCCGACCCGCAGCCGGTGCGCGGGCTGCTGCGGGCAGCGGCACTGTGCTGCAATGCCCGGCTGATCCCTCCGTCGGATCGCCAGGGCTGGCGGGTGCTCGGCGACACCACTGAGGGCGCGCTGCTCGTGGCTGCGGCGAAGGCCGGACTCGACCTTGCCGCTGAGGAAGCGGCGACGCCGCGCGTGGCGGAGTACCCCTTCGATTCGCTCCGCAAGCTGATGAGCACCGTGCACCGTGACACCGCCGACGGCTACCACGCGTACGTCAAAGGCGCACCGCAGGAGCTGATGGCGCGCTGTACCAGCATCGACTGGAGGGGAGAGCGGCGGCCTCTGACCGATGAGCTACGTGCCGCTGTCACCACCGCGAACGACGAGCTGGCCTCTCAGGGGCTACGCGTGCTGGCGTCGGCATGGCGGCCCGTATCAGGCTCCCGCCCTGTCCAGGACGAGGTCGAGTCGGAGCTGACGCTCCTGGGGCTCGTGGGCATGCTCGACCCACCACGGCCCGAGGTCAGCGACGCGGTCACCGCCTGCCGACGGGCCGGTATCCGTGTCGTCATGGTCACCGGGGACCACCCGCTGACCGCTGAGGCCGTCGCCCGCCGGGTCGGCATCGTCTCCCGGCCCGCGCCCACCATGGTGACCGGGGCACGGCTCGACGCTCTGGACAACGACGGCCTGGACACACTGCTGGCCGCGCCGGGCGAGCTGCTGCTGTGCCGAGTCAGCCCCGAGCACAAGATGCGGGTCGTCACCGCGCTGCAGCGACGCGGCGAGGTCGTCGCGGTCACCGGTGACGGCGCCAACGACGCACCCGCCCTCAAGCACGCCGACATCGGCGTCGCGATGGGCGCCTCCGGCACCGATGTCGCCCGGGAGGCCGCGGTGATGGTGCTACTGGACGACTCGTTCGCCTCCATCGCCGCAGCGGTGAGGCTCGGACGATCGGTCTACCAGAACATCCGCAAGTTCCTGGTCTACCTCTTCAGCCACAACATCGCCGAGCTCGTCCCGATCCTGGCCGCGACCTTGGCCGGATTCCCGCTGGTCCCGATCACCGCCGTACAGATCCTCGCGATCGACCTCGGCTCCGACGTCCTGCCCGCCCTGGCACTGGGCGCCGAGCCGCCGGAACCCGACGTGATGGATCGGCCGCCGCGCTCCCGGCGGGAACAGCTGTTCTCAACCGCCGTGATGGGACGGATCCTGTTCCTGGGCGGCATCCAGGCCCTCGGAGTGTGTGCCGTGTTCTTCTGGCACATCCACGCCTCCGGAATCCCGTACTCCGACTTCACCAAGGACAACACCGTCTATCGCGAGGCGATCACGATGGTGCAGGCCGGGATCGTGGTCAGCCAGTTCTTCAACGCCCTCGCGGTGCGCACTGACCGGCAGAGCGTGTTCAGGATCGGCCTGCTGTCCAACCCGTGGCTGCTGGCCGCCGGATGCTTCGGAATCTCCCTGATGGCGGCGATCAGTTACCTGCCCCCGCTCCAGGCCCTCTTCAACACCGCTCCACTGGCCGCCACCGACTGGGCAGTCCTCGCCGGTTTCGGGGCGCTGCTGCTGGCCTCGGAGGAAACCCGTAAGTGGTGGCTGCGCCGCCGCCGGCCGACGAGTCCGAAAGGAGAAGCACGATGAGAGTGATCATCGCGGGCTGCGGCCGGGTGGGGTCCACGCTCGCGGTCCAGCTCGTCGCCGAAGGCCACGACGTACGGCTCATCGATCGCTCGGCCAGGACCCGCAGGCGGCTCCCAGCCGGTTTCCCGGGCCACTTCCACGAGGGCAACGGATTCAGCCGCGCGGTGCTCGAGGCCGCCGGAATCGAACACGCGGACGCGTTCGTCGCCGTCACCTCGGGCGACAACAGCAACATCGTCAGTGCGCGGACGGCCAAGGAGATCTACCGGGTGCCGATCGTCCTGGCCCGCATCTACGATCCACGCCGCGCCGACATCTACCGCGAACTCGGCATCCCAACCATCGCCAGCGTCCGCTGGACGGTCCACCAGATCCACCAGATGCTGCTGCACCGCCACCTCACACCAGAACTCACCTTCGGCAACGGCGAGACCCTCCTCTACCGCTCCGAACTGCCGGCCTATCTGACCGGGCGGCCGCTGGCCGAGTTCGAGGTCGACGGCGAGATCCGCGTCGTCGAGGTCACCCGCGCGGGCCGCTCCCTGATCCCCGCGCACAGCACGCCCGCGCGGGCGGGCGACCTGGTCACCTTCGCCGTTGCCGCCACCGCGCTCGGCAGGCTGCGCGGCTTCCTCGACAAGGAGCTGGGCACGTGAACGTGATCATCGCCGGAGCAGGACGGCTCGGCACCCAGATCGCCCAGGTGCTCGCCGCCGCCCACAACGAGGTGACGCTGATCGACGCCGACGACGACCGCGTCGCCGACCTGGAAGGGCGCATCCCGGTGCGGCTCATCGCCGGGGACGCCTGCGAGCCGGCGCTCCTGGAACACGCCGGCGCCCTGACCGCCGACCTCGTCATCGCCACCACCGGGGACGACGAGGACAACCTCGTCATCAGCCTGCTCGCCAAACGCCAGTTCGCCGTGGACCGCGTCGCCGCCCGCGTCAACGACGCCGACAACGCCTGGCTGTTCGACGGACGCTGGGGCGTGGACGTCGCCGTCCCTGCCGCCACCCCGCTGATCTCCCTCATCGAAGAGGCCACCGGCGCCACCGACACCGTCGCCCTGCTGCGGCTCAGCAAGGCGGGCGTCGACGTCATCGAAACGGCCATCACAGCGGAGTCCAGGACGGCCGGACTCGTCCTGGGCGACGTCCGGTTGCCCGAGGGGACGGTCGTCGCCACAATCGTCCGCGACGGACAACCCACCGTGCCTGATCCGGCGCTCCGGCTCCGACCCGGTGACGAGATCCTGCTCGTCTCGCACAACGCGAACGAGCAGGAGATCCACGCGGCATTCCAGTGACCGCCGGACACGGAACCACCGGGGCGCTCACCGCTCGGCGGTCCGAGCTGCCCACCGCCGCCGGATACCGTCCTCGTGCTCGGCCTGCTCCAGGGAGAGGTCGGCCCGGTCGAGCGCCTCCCGCAGACGCGGAATCCAGTGGCGCCGCAGGGCACGGACCCGGTGCCGGGTGCTGATGACCTCCGCTCCCATGCGCTCGGCGGCGGCATGGGCGACGGCGTACTCGGCGGCGGCGCGCAGGGCACGGCCGTACACCGCTTCGGCGTGTACGAGCGCCGTGTTGGTGGGCGCGGCGGAGGTGGGAGGACGGTTCCGTACCGCCACGGAGGCAGCCGCCGGGCGGCGTACTCCCATGGAACTGATCCAGCGCACCGTGATCTCGGCGGGGCCGATGCCGGCAGCGGCCGCGTCGAGGGCCTGTTCGCCGCTGAGGAGCAGGCCCCGCAGCAGCCAGGTCTCGGCCTCGGAGAGAAGGTCACGCCATGCGCGGTCGGCCGACTTCTCCGCGTGCAGCAGACGCTGGTGTTCGGAGCTGAGGATGCGGAGCTTCCTCTCCAGGAGGTCGGCTCCGCGCTCGGCGACATCGAGGCTGCGACGCAGCCGCAGTCGTCCGGCACGGCCGGGCGGCGTACGACGGGCACTGGTCATCGGGACGCCTCCTCGTCACGGTCGCCGAGATCGCCCCGGTCGTCGAGATCGCCCCGGTCGTCGAGACGGTCGAGGTCCTTCGCCCCGTGGGCGTCGAGGAGCTCGCCGGGGAGCATGGAGAGCTGGCCGCGGGGCAGAGTGAGCAGGGCCCGCCAGCCGCGTTCCAGCGAGGCGTCGAGGCTGCGTGACTCGTCACGGCGCTGGTCGGCGAAGTCCCGCAGGAACGCCTCGTCGAAGTCGAGGTAGCGGCGGTCGGTGGGGCTCAGCGCCGCCTGGCCGACCAGGTCCGCGAGATCACGGACCTGCCGGGCTCGCGCGAGGGCGGCGAGCAGCTGGGCGGCGACGTCGAGGTGGTCGTCGCGGGTACGGCCCGGGCCTGCGCCTTTACGCATCAGCCGGGAAAGGGAGGACAGGGCGTCCAGCGGCGGGTACACGCCCCGCGCGTGGGTCTGAGGCGAGAGCACGATCTGTCCCTCGGTGATGTAGCCGGTCAGGTCGGGTACGGGATGCGTGATGTCACCCGCGGGCATGGTGAGCACCGGCAGCACGGTCACCGAGCCGGGCCGCCCGCGGATGCGTCCGCAGCGTTCGTACAGGGAGGCCAGGTCGCTGTAGAGGTAACCGGGATAGGCGCGGCGGGCGGGGATCTCCCCGCGGGCGGCGGAGACCTCGCGCAGCGCCTCGGCGTACGTCGTCATGTCGGTCATGACGACCAGGACGTGCCGTCCCTCGGAGAAGGCGAGGTGCTCGGCGACGGTGAGCGCGATGCGAGGGGTGAGGATCCGTTCGATCACCGGATCGTCGGCGGTGTTCAGCAGCAGGACCAGTTCCCCGGCCGCGGACCGTTCCTCCAGGACGTCGCGTACGAAGGAGGCGTCGGCGTGGGTCAGCCCCATGCCCGCGAAGACGACGCTGAACGCCTCTCCGCCGACGGTGGCCTGCGCGGCGATCTGGGCGGCCAGTTCGAGATGCGGCAGCCCGGCCACCGAGAACACCGGCAGTTTCTGCCCCCGTACCAGCGTGGTCAGGGCGTCGATGGCCCCGACGCCGGTGAGCACCGGCTCGGACGGCGGCTCACGCCGGACCGGATTGACGGGGGCGCCGCCCACCTCGGCCTGGTGGGAGCCGAATATGGGTGGCCCGTCGTCGACGGGAGCCCCGCGTCCGTTGCAGACGCGGCCGAGCCAGTCCGTGCCGACCGGGACGCGCAGCGGGCTGCCCGAGAAGACCGCGCGGACGCCCTGCGGATCCATGCCCGCGGTGCCCTCCAGCACCTGCACGACCGCCAGGCCGCGGTCGGCGTCCAGCACCACGCCGTGGCGCCGTTCGCCCGAGGCGAGGGTGATGTGCGCGTACTCGTCCCAGCCGACCCCCGAGACCCCCTCGACGATCGCGAGCGGCCCCCGGAGTTCGCGCACCGCTGTGTACTCGATTCCGCCGGAGAGGCTCATGACCGCACTTCTCCCAGCCTGGAGAGCATGGCGTCGCGCCGTGCCGCCACCCCGGTGGCGTCGTGCGGGCCGGTGTCCTCCCGGGCGCGCAGCAGCGGGCCGAAGTCGATCTCCTCGACCGTCGCCGCCGGAACACCGGAGTCCACCAGTTCCCGGCAGCGGTCGACGACCGCCAGGACGGCGTCGGCCAGTGCGGCCGTCTTCTCCGGCCCGCAGTACGCGTCCCGCTCCGACAGCGCACTCTGCTGCAGCACACCCTCCCGCACCAGCCTGCCCGCGAGCACGCTGATCCGCTCCCGCGGCGGAAGGGCGGCGATCCCGATCAGGTCCACCAGGTCGGCCAGCCGGTCGGCCTCCGCCAGTGCCGCACCCACCCGGTCGCGGTGCCGGGACCACGCCGCATCTCCGGCCGCCCGGTGTCCGGCAGCCAGCACGGGGACGTCCCGGGAGAAGGACCCCGCCCAGGAGAGGGCCGGGTAGTGGCGGGCGTAGGCGAGGTCGCGGTCCAGGGTCCACAGGCAGCGGACGAAGCGCTCGGTGTGGGCCGTGACCGGTTCGGTCATGTCGCCGCCGGGCGGTGACACCGCGCCGATCACGGTCACCGAGCCCCGGTCACCGCCGAGCGTGGCCACGGCGGCGGCCCGCTCGTAGAAGGCCGCGATGGCCGAGGCCAGTCCGGCCGGGTAGCCCTCCTCGGCGGGCAGCGCGCCGGTGCGGGAGGCGAACTCGCGTAGTGCCTCGGCCCATCGGGAGGTCGAGTCGGCGATGACCACCACGTCCAGGCCCATGTCACGGAAGTACTCGGCGACCGTCACCCCCGTGTGGACACTGGCCTCGCGCGCCATCATCGGCATGTTGGAGGTGTTCGCGATCGTCACCGTGCGGTCCGCCAGGCGTCCGCCCGTCCGCGGGTCCTGCAGCTCCGACAACTCGGTGATGACGTCTGCCATCTCGTTGCCGCGCTCGCCGCAGCCGACGTAGACGATGACGTCCGCGTCGCACCACTTGGCGATCTGCTGGAGCAGCACCGTCTTGCCGGTGCCGAAGCCACCGGGCACCGCGACCGTGCTGCCCCGGGCCACAGGGAAGAGCAGGTCGACCACCCGTTGACCGGTGTTGAGGGCCTCGTGGGTGTCGACGCGCTCCCGCACGGGGCGGGGCCTGCGCACCGGCCACAGGGCGCCCAGCCCGACTTCGGTGCCGCCCACCACAGCCACGACGGCGTCCTGCGAGTAGCCGGCGGGGCCGGCGATCTCCGTCACCGTGCCCCCGCAGCCGGGTGGCACCAGGACCTTCACCCGTACCGGACCCGCGTCACGGACCTCCCCGAGCGCCTGCCCCTCGGCGAGTTCCTCGCCCTCCGCCGCCAGGGGGGAGAAGGACCAGGTGCGTTCCCCGGTCGCGGTCCGCCGCGTGTCCGGCAGCAGCCAGTCGCCGGCACCGGACAGTGGGCGCAGCAGCCCGTCGAAGATCCCGCCGAGCAGTTGCGGACCGAGCCGCACCGAGAGCGGGCGGCCCTGCGGAAGCGCGGCCTGTCCCGGGGCGAGCCCGCCTGTGTACTCGTACGCCTGGACGGTGACCACGTCACCGCTGATGGCCACGACCTCGCCGGGCAGTCCGGCGGGGCCGATCGAGACCAGGTCGTACATCGCGGTGCCGCCCGCGTACTCCATCTCGACCAGCGGTCCGGTGACGCGCAGGATCCGGGAGGCGGGCTGCCGGGCGACAGGCGGGCGGTCCGTCCCGGTGGACTCCGTCACGGCTCCCACAGGCTGCGCACCTCCGCTCCCATCCTGTCCAGGGCACGCTCGGCCAACGCGGGCAGCGACAGGTCGGCCCGCCGGCCCCGTACCTGGGCCACCACGCCCCCGTCGGCGTGCTCGATCACCTCGGCGCCGGGGCCGAGGAGCAGCCGGGCCCGCTGTTCCAGCCGCTCCCGAAGAGACGCGTAGTCCTCGGCCCGGCGCAGTTCCCGGACCCGTTCGGCTGCCTCGCGGCGCAGGTCCTCGTACGGTTTCCGCCGAGCGGAGAGTATGCGGCACCTGGCCTCGCGCCGTGCCCTGACCGTGAGGTCACGGGCGGCGTCCGCGCCGTCGGCCTCGCCCTGCCGCCGGGCGTCGTCGAGTATCGCCCGGGCCTCGGCACGGGCCTGGTCCAGCCGGGCGGCGGCCTCTCGCTCGGCGCGGGCCAGAAGCGCGTCCGCATCTGCGTGAGCGGCTCGCAGCAGCTCGGCCCGGACCGGGTCGAGCGCGTCCGTCGTCCGGTCGGGAGCTCGGGATGTCATGGCGGCATCACGGTGGTCAGCCGGCGGCGGCCTGTGGGCAGTCCGGGGTCCTGCTCCAGTGCCTCGGCCGCGGCAGGGGTGAGGATCACCAGGTCGACGCCGTCCGGCAGGCTCCGCCAGCCCCGGCGTACGGCCTCGGGGTCGTCGGCGACGAGCACGACCGCTCCGGCCAGGGCGAGACCGGCGACACGGGCCCGCTCTCCGAGGGCGGCGACGCGTCCCATGGTCATGCCTTCCCGATCAGGATGACCGCGACGACCAGCCCGTAGATGGCGATGCCTTCGGCCAGGCCGACGATGACCATGGCCCGGCCGAACAGTTCGGGCCGTTCGCTGAGCGCCGCGAGCGCGGCGGCGCCGGTGTAGGCGACGGCGATTCCGGCGCCGATCGTCGACCCGGCCACCGCGATCGCGGCGCCGATCAGGGCGGCGGAGCCGGAACCCGAGTCCTGGGCGGCCGTGGACGCGGCCTGGGCGGATCCGCCGCCGAACGCCAGGGTCAGCACCACGGTGGCGGCCACCAAGAGCACGGCGTCGGCGGCGACCATCCACCACAGGGCCGTCCGGCCCGAGCGCCGCAGTACCAGGCGGGCGGCGACGAACCCCGCCGCGATGACGGGCAGGGCCAGAAACCAGGTGATCACGAGTGCTCCTCCCTCGCCGGACCGAGCCGGGCGATCTGCCCCGCCGCGGTTTCTCCCGAGGCGGGCGGCTCGGCGTCGGCGGCCAACCCCTCGACGGGCTCGGCGGGCTCGGCGGGCTCGGCGGGCAGATGCCAGGGTCTGAACGGACGCCCCTCCCCCTCGAAGAGCCGGGAGAAGAGTTCGTAGTACTCCAGGCGCAGGGCCTGGACGCCGGCCACCAGCGCCTCCAGCGCGAACGTCAGGGCGTTACCGGCGAGGAACACCACCAGTGCGGCGGCGACACCGACCGGCCCCCGGCCCGCCAGAGCCGTCGTGCCGTCCCAGACGATCGCGCCGAGCGCTGCATGGGTCAGCCCGAAGGCCGCGAGCCGCGCGAAGGACACGACGTTGGAACCGATGCGGACCACCGCGTCCAGGAGCTGAATGCCTGTCTGCACGACACCGCCCGGACCGCCCGCCGTGGTCGCGTACAGCCCCGCTGCGACGAGGGCCAGGCCGACGACGGCGATCACGGCCCCCGCGGCGGCGTACGCCGGCCGGTCGAACCACACGCATCCGGCGACCCCGGCGAGACCGAGGTAGAGCGCGGCTCCGGCGACACCGGTCGTCGCGAACAGAGCCGAGGCCGGTCCGCCCTCCCGCCACCGGTTCACGATTCCTGCGGCATAGGCGAAGGCCAGGAGCACGGCGCCGAGCAACACGGCGGCGGCCAGCAGCCGCATGGGCTCCTCCAGCGGCGCCAGCCACAGCACGGGCAGCACTCCGGTCGGGCCGAAGAACTCGCCGTACGCCACCCCGGCCAGGGTGGCGGCCAGTCCGGCCCCGGCGACGAAAGGCCACAGCGGGCGCAGCGCCGCCAGTCGGCGCGGTCGGCCGGCGCGCAGCAGCAGGGCCAGGGCGACGAGCAGCAGCCCGTGCCCGGCATCGCCGAACATCACGCCGAACATCACCGCGTAGACGATCCCCGCCGGCAGGGTGGGATCGAGGTCGGCGTAGGGCACGGTGCCGTACGTGCTGACCAGAGGTGTGAAGGAGCGGCGCACCGTTCTCGCCGGGCGCGCCGGCGATCCGGTGTCCGCTCCGGTCAGCAAAGTCGGCGGATCGACGCCGCGCGGGGCCCTCAGTACCACCAGCGCGCCCCCGGCGCCGGCGATGCGCGCCGCCGTCGCGCCCACCTCGGCCTCGGGGCACCAGCCGGCCAGGGCGGCGGCTTCGCCGCGCCGGACCGCGCTGCCGAGTCGTTCCTCCAGTTGCGCCTCACCCGCCAACAGGTCCGTCCGGCCCTCGCGCTCCAGGGCATCCAGGTCGGGGGAAGCCTCGCTGAGAAGCGGTGGTGCCGGCTCGGTGCGCAGCCGCCGCAGTCGCGTCGCCGCGGGTCTGCGGACTTCCGGCCCGCCGTCCCCGGCCAGGTCGATCTCGACGCAGCCCGCCTCGGCGATCCGGACCAGGCTCACCCGCAGCGCCTTCTCAGGGGCCACGACGGCCACTCGGCGCATCCTGACCGGAACCGCTGGCTCAGCCCGAGGCATCGAGCACCTCCGTGGGCCAGTCCCCGGGGCCGCCACCCCGGGCGGCCAGTTCCAGCGCGCCTCGCGTCCGCCACGCGTCGGCGGACAGCAGTGCCACAGCCCCCACGACCGGCTGGGAACCGAAGCGCGCCCGACGCAACAGCTCACGGCCGTCCCGCTCGACCGCGCCCCACCACCGGGCCTCCGCCCGCCACAGGTCCGCCGCCTCTTCGATGTCCTCCAGCAGCCAGCCGGCGGTGGCCGGCAACGCCTGCCGGAAATCGGCGTACGATCCCGCACCCACCGCTCGCACGCCGAGTAGGCGGGCCGCCCGGCGGGCGGAAACGTCCGGCATCCGGCGGCCGACGACGAAGACCTCGCGGCCGAAGAGCAGTGCGAGCCGGGCTGCCGCCCAGCGCGCCGCCTCGGGAACGGCGGCGGCGAGCCGTACGGCGGCGGAGACCCGCATACCGGTGGCGATCGCGGCCGCCGAGTCGCCCCCTGGGTCGCCCCAAGCGGAGGCCGCCAGCGCGGTGTGCAGTTCCGACGGCGAACGAGCGCGGGAGAGCCGCGTCCAGGCGATTGCCAACGCGCCGAGGCGGTAGGGCGGGGGATGGAGGCCCTCCGTGCCCAGCTGTCGTGGGTCGGCCGCGAGTTCGCTCAGATGGTGCTCGGTGTTGGAGATTTCGAATCCCGCGGCGAGTGTCCGGACGGCGTCCGCGCCGGTGGCCGGCTGCCAGCCGGCGAGGACCCGGAGATGCCACAGAAGGGTCGCCGAGACCGCACGCTGGGCTTCGGCGGGCGTGACGCCCGGGGTGACATCGTGCCGGTACGGGGTGGCCGCCAAGTAGCGCAGAGCGTCGTCGAGTTCGCCGGACGCCGCCACCTGCCCGGTGCCCTCGGCACCCAAGCACCTGGTCCGCAGAGCCCGCGCCCGGGTCACACCCGCCACCCACCCCGCCCCCATCAGGAAGCACCTCCCCGTGGCCTCCCGGAGTCCTGAGCCCGGTGACCTCCCTCCGGCGGCATGGTCGACGCCTCGTCCGCCGCGAGGTCCTCCAGCACCAGGGCGAGCACCCGGTCGACGAGCGCGGGTGCCCGGCTCTTGGCGCGGTCGCGTACGGCGACCGCCTCGCGTTCCGCCTCGGCGAGCAGTGCCTCAGCCTCGTCCTCGGCCGCGCGCAGCACCTGCTCGGCGGTGCGCGCCCGTACCTGCCGGGCCTCCTCGTGCGCCGCGGCCACGATCGTCTCTGCCTGCCCTTCGGCGTCGCGCCGGCGCGATGCGGCGGCCGCGTCGGCCCGTTCGCGCACGCTCCGGGCTTCCGCCTCAGTCTGTTCGAGCAGGGCCAGTGGCGGTGTGAGTTCCGCATGGAGTTCGGCGGAACGGTCCGCGGGGACACCACCCGGTGCGGCGCGGCCGGGCGACGCCGCCGGCCGGAACCGCGTCAGAAAGTCCCGGAAACCCGTCACACGCTCTCCTCCAGGTGGGCCAAGGCCCCGCTTCCCAGTCTCCCCGGTGGGCGACGGCCTGTCGCGTCGCGCTCGGCCGCCTGTCCCCAGGCGGGGCCCTTCGACCCAGAGGCCGCACCGGTCGATAGATGCGAAACTGAGCCCATAGGTGAACGGCGTCCCCAGGAGGCAGCCGTGAGCGACTTCGAGCACAGCTCGGCGGAGAAAGAAGCCCGCCGCACCATGCCAGGCCGCCCCTGGACACCCCGGGAGGAACCGCGCCAGGACGCACTGCGCCGCTACCTCGGGGCAATCGCCGGCGCCGCGTCGGCGAGGAGCACCGAGGAGTCCGAGCGCCCTCACGGCGGGGAACATGCCGAGCCGCCCGCCACCGCCGCACCCGGACCGCCCGCCGCGGAACCGGCCGTACTCCGTGTACGGGACGTGATGCGGGTGCCGGCGGCCTCCGTGGCCGGGGACACGCCGTTCCTGGACGTGGCCCACACGCTGGCCCGTGAGCAGGTGAGCGCCCTGCCAGTGGTCGACTCCGACGACCACGTGATCGGTGTCGTCTCGGAGACGGACCTGCTGGCCAAGGCCGCCGTGATGGCGGAGCCTCGTCGGCACGGAGCTGTCGGCAGGCTGTGGCAGCACCGCCTGTACGACAAGAGCCACGGCGACTCGGCCGCCACTTTGATGACCTTCCCGCCTGTCACGGTCCACCCTGAGCAGAGGGTGGCGGACGCGGCGTGGACCGCCGCGCACGGCCGGTTGAAGCGCCTCCCCGTGACCGACCATCACGGTCGGCTCGTCGGTGTGGTGAGCCGGGAGGATCTGCTGCGTGCCCTGATCCGGGACGACACCGAGATCCTCGCCGAGGTCGAGTCTCTGGTCGGCCGGCACCTGCTGGACCCGCGCGCTGTCGAAGTCACCGTGGAGCACGGCGTGGTGACCGTGGCGGGGAAAGTCAAGGAAGCAGACAACGCACTCGTCCCCGAACTGTTCGCCTCTGTGCGGGACATCGACGACGTGGTGGGTGTCATCGACAACACTGAAGCGGTCTGAGCCGTTCACGTCGCCAGTGGGCACATCAGCCCGTGCGGGTGACGAGAAAGTCGGCACTGCCGGACAGCGTGGTCAGCCGGGGCGTGTCCTCGTCCTCGATGCGGACGCCGGACCGTTCGCTGAGCACCTCGACGAAACTCAGGAAGTCCAGGGAGTCCATCTCCAGCGCGTCACGGAACGCGTCGTTGGGCCCCAGTGCGGCGAAGTCGGCGTCCGGGATGACCCGGGAGATCGATTCCCTCACCATGTCCAGTGCGTCGGTTCGGTTGATGTTCACAGCTGCTCCGGGTTCTGCAGGAGGCGGGTGACCGCCGTGAGGTAGCGGGCGCCGACAGCGCCGTCCGTCGCTCGGTGGTCGGCCGAGAGGGTCGCAGTGACCACGGGCCGCACGCCCAGCAGGCCGTCTACGGCACACGGCCGGTCGACCACCCGCCCGAAACCGACGAGGGCCACCTGCGGCGGGTAGATCACTCCGAACACGGTCTCCACTCCCTGATCTCCGAGGTTGGTGACCGTGATCGTGGCGTCTGACACCTCGGAGCCCCGCAGTCTGCCCGTACGGGCCCGAGTGACCAGGTCCTTCAGGGCTGTCATCAACTGCGGGAGTGCCAGGGTGTCGGCGTGGTGCAGTGCGGGGGCGACGAGCCCTCCACCGCGCAGCGACACGGCCACGCCGAGATGTACGCCCTCGCCGGCCGTGAAGTGGTCGTCGGTCCAGGAACCGTTGAGCTCGGGTACGTCCCGGGCCGCCAGGGCCGCCGCCTTGAGCAGCAGGGCGGCGGGAAGCATCCGTTCACCGATCGGGCTGCGCCGATTGTGCTCGTGCAGCCAGTCCATCGCGGCGGCCATGTCCACGGTTGTGGAGAGGTAGTAGTGGGGAATGTCCCGGTTGGCGCGGCTCATCAGACCAGCGATCGCGCGGCGCATGACCGCCCCCCGATCATCGGGCACATGTGCGGCAGAAGGACGTTCAGCGGAAGGACGTACCGGAACGGCGTCCGCAGACGCGGGCGGGACCGGAGTCGACGGGCCGGGGGCCGCCTGGCGTACGTCCGCAGCGCGGACGGCCGAGTCCCTGCCCGTGCCCTGCACGGTGGCCAGCTCGACGCCCACTTCGGCGGCGAGCCGCCGGGCGAGAGGCGTGGCCCGCACGCGCGGTTGACGGGTGGTGGCCCCGCCGGCCGCCGCTTCCTCTACGTCGGTTCGGGTGACGCGGCCGCCGGGTCCGGAGCCGTGCAGCGTCTCCAGGTCGACGCCGCTCTGCTCCGCCAGGTGCCGGACCAGAGGGCCCGCCTCGATGTGACTGCCCTGTCGAGCGGTGGA
Source organism: Streptomyces sp. B21-083 (assembly GCF_036898825.1). Lineage (GTDB taxonomy): Bacteria > Actinomycetota > Actinomycetes > Streptomycetales > Streptomycetaceae > Streptomyces. The sequence continues at coordinate 1,013,005 of NZ_JARUND010000001.1, forward strand.
CGGTACCGGCGCCGGGGCCGTGGCGGGGCCGGGAGGCGGGGACGGGGGCTTGGAAGGCTCGCCCTTCTTCGGTGCGCGACGGGCAGCTCGTCGCTTCTCCGCCTTCTCCGCCTTCCCCATCCTCCCCGCCTTCTCGGTCTCCTTGGAGCCCTCGGGTCCACGGACCTTGCGTGGTTTCCGGGTTCTGTGCGGCTTCCCCTCCTCTCCTTCCGGGTGCTCGGGTTTCGGCGCCGTCGCCCCGATCAGCGCGAGCGGTGTGCCCACCGGCACCGTCGAACCGGGCTCGACAAGCAGCTCGGCCATGGTTCCGGTCTCGAAGCACTCCACCTCGATGGTCGACTTCGCGGTCTCGACGACCGCGACCGGATCGCCTTTGTGGACGAGGTCGCCTGGTCCCACCAGCCACTCCAGCAGCGTTCCCTCGTCCATGTCTGCGCCGAGGGACGGCATGGTGAACTCGGCCATGGTCAGTCCACCGCCCGGTGGGCGGCCGCGACGATGTCGGGTGCCTGCGGCAGGGCGGCCTCCTCCAGCTGCCGGGCGTACGGCATGGGCACCTCCGCGCTGCACACCCGCTCGACGGGCGCGTCCAGTTCGTAGAACGACTCCTCGGCGATACGAGCGGACACCTCGGCGGCGAAGCTGCCCGTCCGCCATGCCTCGTCGACGACCACCGCACGGTGGGTACGGGCCACGGAAGCAGCGACGGTCTGGGCGTCATAGGGCCGGAGCGTGCGCAGGTCGATCACTTCGGCGCTGATGCCCGCGGCGGCCAACTCGTCCGCCGCCGCGAGGGTCTTGGGCAGCGAACCTCCGTACGTGATCAGCGAGATGTCGGTGCCGGGCCTGCGGACCGTGGCGTGATCCAGGTCAACGGGCGCGGTGGCCGGGAGGAGTTCGCCGGAGACGTTGTAGAGACTTCCGTGCTCGAAGATCAGGACCGGGTCGGGGTCTGCGAGCGCCGGGGCCAGCATGTGGCGTGCGTCCTCGAGGGTGGCGGGGGCGAGGACCCGGATGCCGGGGATGTGCGCGTACCAGCCCTCCAGGCTGTGCGAGTGCTGGGCCCCGAGCTGCCGTCCGGCACCTGTCGTCATGCGGATGACCAGGGGCACGGCCAGTTGGCCGCCCGACATGTGCAGCAGGGTGGCGGCGTTGTTGAGGATCTGGTCGAGGGCGAGCAGGCTGAAGTTGACGGTCATGATCTCGACGATCGGCCGCAGCCCGGCCAGGGCGGCGCCGATGCCGGCGCCCACGAACGCGGACTCCGACAGCGGAGTGTCGCGGACGCGTGCCGGGCCGAACTCCTCCAGCAGGCCGAGGCTGACGCCGAAGCCTCCGCCGTAGCGGCCCACGTCCTCGCCCATCAGGAAGACGCGGTCGTCGGCGCGCAGGGCGTCCCGCAGCGCCTCGCGCAGCGCTTCCCGATAGGTCGTCTTCGCCGCCTGCGGCCGCTCACCGTCGCCCATGGTCAGCTCACCTCCGCCGAAGCGCTGGTGACGTGGTGCAGGAGATGCTCGACCGGTTCTTCGGGCGCCTGCTCGGCCGCCTCCACGGCGTCGTCGACCTCGGCGGCGACCCGGCGCTCGATCCCGGCGAGCGTCTCCTCGACCGGCTCGCCGTCCTCACGCATGCGGTCGAGAAGCCGGGTGATCGGGTCCCGCTCCTTCCACCGCTCGACCTCCGCCTTGTCGCGGTACCGGTCCGGGTCGTACATGGAATGGGCGCGGAACCGGTAGGTGCGCAGTTCGAGGAAGTGCGGCCCGGCACCGGACCTGACGGCTTCGGCGGCCCGTCGTGCGGTCTGTTCCACGGCCTCGACGTCCATGCCGTCGACGGCCCACGCGACCATGCCGTACGAAGCGGCCCGCATGGCCAGGTCGGTCTGCGCCTCGTGCCGCGCCAGGGCCGTGCCCATGGCGTAGAGGTTGTTCTCGCAGATGAACAGCACGGGAAGTCTCCACAGGGCCGCGAGGTTCGCCGTTTCGTGGAACTCCCCCTCGGCGAAGGCTCCGTCACCGAAGAAGCAGCAGGTGACGCGGTCCTGTCCCCGCATACGGTCGGCGAGCGCGAGGCCGGCGGCCAGCGGGAGTCCACCGGCGACGATCGCGTTGCCGCCGTAGAAGCGCCGGCTCGCGTCGAACAGGTGCATGGAGCCGCCCCGGCCTCCGCTGCACCCGGTCGCCCTGCCGTACATCTCGGCCATGACGGCCTCGGCCGTGATCCCGCGGGCCAGGGCGTGGCCGTGTTCGCGATAGGTGGCGACGACCGCGTCCTCGGGTGTGAGTGCCTCGTTGACGCCGACGGCGACGGCCTCCTCGCCGATGTACAGGTGGACGAAGCCGCGGATTTTCGTGGCGCTGTACAGCTCGACACACCGCTCCTCGAAGCGCCGGATGCGCAGCATGGCCTCCAGCAGATCCGTCCGGTGCCCGGCGGCCGGACGGTCGGATGGAGATCCGGCGCCCGTCTTCCGCCTGGTCTTCGCGGTCTTCTTGCCGGCCTTCCGGGGAGTCGGCTCCTTGCGCGCGCTGGTGGGGCGGGCCGGGCTCATGAGGATCCCTCCAGGGTGGACAGGTCGCCCGTGGGCAGGCCGAGTTCGCGTGCGCGGAGCAGACGGCGCATCACCTTCCCGCTGCGGGTCTTGGGCAGGTTCTGGTCGAACGCGATCTCCCTGGGTGCGACGGCGGGCCCCAGCTTGCGGCGGCCGAAGGCGAGCAACTCCCGCTCCAGTTCCGGAGTCGGCGAAACTCCGGGGCGCAGCGACACGAACGCCTTGACGACGTTCCCGGCGACCGGGTCCGGCCGTCCGATCGCCCCGGCCTCGGCCACCGACGGGTGCTCCATCAGCGCGCTCTCCACCTCGAACGGGCCGATCAGATGGCCGGCCGACTTGATGACGTCGTCGGCGCGCCCCACGAACCAGTACCAGCCGTCCACGTCCCGGCGGACCAGGTCACCGGTCAGATACCAGCCGTCCGCGAACGCGGCGTCATAGCGCTCCTTTTCGTGGAGATAACCGCGGAACATCGACGGCCAGCCCGGCCGCAGCGCCAACTCGCCCTCGACCTCGGGGCTTCGCACCTGCGTGACCCGGCCGTCGGTGACCAGGGCCCGGCCGTCCTCGCCCTGTTCCAGCACGGTCGCCTCGACGCCGGGCAGTGGCCGCCCCATCGATCCGGGCCGGATCTCGCAGGCCGCGAAGTTCGCGATCATGATGCAGCCGGTCTCCGTCTGCCACCAGTTGTCGTGCACCGGGAGGCCCAGCACGTCCCATCCCCACAGGACGGCCTCCGGGTTGAGGGGTTCACCGACGGAGGCGATGAAGCGCAGGGCGGACAGGTCGTAGGAGCGCGGCAGGTCGTACGGGCCCTGGCGCGGTGTGGCGCGCATCAGCATCCGCAGGGCCGTGGGAGCGGTGTACCAGACGCTGACCTGCTGTTCGCCCAGGATCCGGTACCAACGGCGGGCGTCGTAGTCCCCCTCGTCGACGACCACCGTCACGCCGTGGACGAGCGGGGCGATGATCCCGTACGACATGCCGGTGACCCAGCCGGGATCGGCGGTGCACCAGTACACGTCCTCGGGGTGCAGGTCGAGGGCGTACGCGGCGGTGACGTAATGGGCGACGACGGCTTCGTGGACGTGGACCGCGCCCTTGGGGGTGCCGGTGGTGCCGCTGGTGAAGTGCAGCAGGGCCACGTCATCGGGCGAGGTCGGCGGGATGGTGAAGGTGTCCGGGGCGGCGGCCATCAGGTCGTCGAAGGAGACGGTGCCGGGCAGTTCCGCGGTGCCGGGTCCGACGATCAGGACGTGTTCAAGTCCGGGGACCGATGCCCGGACTTCAGCGACCTTGCGCCGGTAGAGGGCCGCGGTGGTGACCAGGACCCTCGCGTCCCCGAGACGCAAGCGCTGCTCGACCGGGTCGGGGCCGAAGGCGGAGAAGAGCGGGCAGAGCACGCTGGTGTTCTTCAGTGTGCCCAGCACCGTGGTGTACAGCTCGGGGCAGCGGCCGAGCAGGGTGAACACCCGGTCGCCGCGGCCGACGCCGAGTGACCGCAGAACGTTCGCGAAGCGCGCCGTACGTCGGGCCAGTTCCGCGTACGTGACGGTGGAGACGGAGTCGTCCCGGGCCACGCAGCGCAGGGCGACCTTGTCCGCGTGGGCGGACGCCGCGTGCCGGTCGACCGCTTCGTGGGCCATGTTGAGGCCGCCGCCGGGAAGCCCGGCCAGCTCGGTGCGCGACTGTGCCCAGGTGGACTCCGAGCAGGCACGGTCGTAGTCGGCGAGACGGGGCGGGACGACCGATGTGGTGTCCTTGCGGATGGTTTCCCAGTGCATCGGTGCTCCTCCCGGCACTGCGTCCAATGGACCGGCCGGCCCGTCGGGCTCCTGCTTCCGGGCTCCTCTCACTCCCGGTGCAGCACGACCTTGAGGGCACCTGTGGTGGCGCCCTGTGAGAACACCTCGTAGGCGTGCTCCATCCGGTCGAGGCCGAAGGTGTCGGTGACCAGCTGGGATACGGGCAGGCGTCCGAACCTCAGCAGCTCCAGCAGCCACGGCGTGGAGGACGTGTCCACCTGGCCGGTGCTGATCGTCACGTTCTTCCGCCACAGGGACTCGAGGTGCAGTGTGACCGATCTGCCGTGCGTCCCGATGTTGGCGATGTGCCCTCCCGCCCGGACGGCCTGGGTGCACAAGACGAAGCCGTCCGGTTCGCCCGATGCCTCGATGGCGACGTCGGCGCCCGGCCCCTCGGACAGCTCGGCGATCATCTTCCCCGGCACTTCGGCGGCATCGGCCACGCGGGCGGCGGCTTCCAGCCGGGCGTCGGACAGGTCCACCGCGATGATCCGGCGGGGTGAGTAGAGCCGTGCGACGGCGACCGTGGCGAGCCCGACGGGACCGGCGCCTACCACGACGACGGTGTCTCCAGGGCCGACGTGTCCGTTCCGTACCCCGACCTCGTAGGCGGTGGGGAGGACCTCAGCGAGCAGGAGCGCGTCGTCGAGTGGAATCGCGGGGGGCCGTCGGTGAGTGGAGTGGTCGGCGAAGGGGACCCGCACGAACTCGGCCTGGGTTCCGTTGATCTGGTTTCCCAGGATCCAGCCACCGCCCCCGCGGCATTGCCCGCGCATGGTGTCCCGGCACGCCTGGCAGCGGCCGCAGGCCGAGACGGACGACACGATCACCTCGTGGCCGGGGCGCAGCCCGTGGACATCACGGCCGACCTCCATGACCTCGCCCACGGCCTCGTGACCGAGAACCGTCCCCGGCTTCACCTCGGGGAGGTCTCCTCGCAGGATGTGCAGGTCAGTGCCGCAGACGGTGGTGGCGTCGACGCGCACGATCGCGTCGGTCGCCTCCTCCATCGCAGGGTCCGGGGCGGTGTCCCAGGAGATGTGCCCCGGGCCGTGATAGACGAGCGCTCGCACGGTATTCACTCCCTCGCTCCCCCACCTCCACGGTCGCCCCAGTGGAACACCCCGGCAACACGGACCGCCGGGTCGTCGTGCGTCTCCCGTCAGTCCGGCTCCATGTAGGGGCGGCGGAAGACTGGGGCCTGGCCGGCGCCCCAGGGACGTACAGCTGCCAGCGCCCGGGCGACCGCGGAATCCAACGTGCCACTGGTGTCGAGGGCGACGGCCTCGGGCCACGCAACTTCTCTGGCCGCCATGGCGGTGGCGATGTCGAGGTCGGCGTCGGACGGGCCGGAGGCGCGCGTGCTCAGTCGGGCCGCTGACACGTCGTCCGGAACATGGCAGCGCAGGGCCACCAGGTCGACGCTGGTGCGTTCGGCCACGCGCCGTGCCGCCTCACGCTGTGCCGTATCGGACCAGGTGGCGTCGAGGACGACCGACTCGCCGGCGGACAGCAGGGCGGCCGCCCGGTCGAGGAGGGTGGCGTAGGTTCTGGCGGTCCACTCGGGTGTGTACAGCCCTTCGCCGTAGCCGGCCGCCGCGGACTGTTCCGCGGGAATGCCCGCCAGTTCCTTGCGGACGCGGTCGCTGCTGAGCAGGGTGACCCCCAGCCGGTCGGCCAGCGCGCCGGAGAGGGTGGACTTCCCGCTGCCCGGCATCCCACCGACGACGGTCAGGCCGACGGCGGAGGTGCGCAGGTGGCGCAGCGTCGTCGAGACCAGCCTTCGTGACGCCGCCTCCGCGCCCGGCGCGCCCTGGCCGGCTTGGATCAGGGAGACCTTGGCGCGGACGAACGCGCGGTAGGCGACGTAGTGGTGCCACAGCGACGCCGGAGCCGGATCACCGGAGTACTCGCTGTACTGCGCGAGGAAGTAGGCGGCGGCCTCCGGGGCGCCGAGCTGTTCCAGGTCCATGGCGAGGAAGGCGGCGTCGTCCAGGCCGTCGACGTAGCGCAACCGGTCGTCGAACTCCAGGCAGTCCAGGACGCGGGGGCCGTCGTCGAGGCAGAAGATGTCCTCGGCGAGCAGGTCACCGTGGCCGTCGACCACCCGCCCTTGCTCGATACGGGACGCGAACAACCGCTCGCGGCCTGCGAGAAAGCGGCGCACCAGTTGTTCCGTCTCCGTCATCCCCTCGGGCACGGAGCCGTCGTCGGCGAGCGCGTGGATCTGCGCGAAGCTGGCCTCCCACCGCGACGACAGGGCGTCCCGCGTGCCCTGCTCGTCCACATCCCGGCCACGGGGCGCGTCCGCGTGCCACGCGGCGAGGTCCCGGGCGACGGCCCGAAGGACGCCGTCCGGGACGGCCCCTTCTCGTACCAGACGGGAAAGGCGCCGGTCCGCGGCCATGCGTCGCATCACCACGAGCGGCTCGGGACCTTCGGCGTCCGGGCTGCTGAACTCGCCCAGGCCCAGGTAGACGTCGGGGGCGAAACGGCGGTTGAGAGCGACTTCGCGTTCGCACGCTGTCCTGCGCGCCGCCCGCGTGGTGTAGTCCAGGAATCCCAGGTCGACCGGTTTCTTGACCTTGTAGGCGCGGTCCCCGGCGAAGAACACGATCGCGGTATGGGTCTCGCACACCTCCGCGCGCGGGGGCGGTGGCCCGTGGTGGCCGGGGTCAGTCATGAGGGACGACGGCGACGGGGCAGCGCCCGTGATGGATGGCGGCATGGGTCACGTGGCCCAGGTGGGGTGCCACGTCGTGCCGGTGTGCCCGTCGGCCGACGACCAGCAGCGTGGCGCCTTCGGCGGCCTGCACGGCTGCCTTGGCGGGGCTTGCGAGACGGATGCTGTCGGCCACGTCCACCTGCGGGTACTTCTCGCGCCAGGGGCGGAGCGCCTTGCTCAGCTGCTTGTGCACGTCCCGCGTGATCTCTTCGGTGACGTTGTGATCCACACCCCAGGGCACACGTGCGTGGAGCGGCACGCTTCGGCCGTGGACGGCCAGCAGGGGAACCCCCCTGGCCGCAGCGGTGTGGAACGCGAAGTCGAGCAGGCCGTCGGAGGATCCGTGCAGCTTCAGGGCCACGACCACGCCTTTCGCGGGTGCCGGGGGTGTCCCCTCCTCCCGGCTCTCAGCGCGGACCAGTACGACCGGCCGCTCGGCCCGTGCCACCACCGGCATGCTGATGTCGCCCAGGAAATAACTCTGCACCGGCTCCAGCCCCCGAGAACCGAGCACGGTCATCTCGGACTCCGACGCCGCTTGGAGCAGAGCGTTCTGGGCGTTGTCGGCAACCAGGTTCCCGACAACGGACAGGCCCGGGTGGCGTGCCTGCAGCTCCGTCTGCGCGGTGTGGACGAGGCGCTTCGCCCAGTAGTTCTGATCGACTTCCGAGGGGACGCGGGCCGGTTCCGGTGCCAGCAGCGGCCAGGCGTGCAGCAGGCGCAGAGTGAGCTTGCGCTTCTCCGCCTCGTCGGCCGCCCAGCGGGCGGCGGCAAGACTCTCGGGTGAGCCATCAAGGCCCACGGTGATCGCTGGCTGCATGGCGGCGGCCTCCGTCTCGTAAGAAGCTGGAAACGACGGTGAATGTCAGTGACCGAGTCCGATTGAGCGGACGGTCCGGACCTAGCCGACATACCGAGCGCGGTGCGTTCCCTCATTCGAGGATCACCCCAATCCCCTCCGCGGCGCATGTGGACCGGGAGGCCGGAGGCGTGGAATCCGGCACGAGAGGAGACAGGGGCGGTGACGATTCCCCTGGTGGTCGGCATCGACGGGTCAGAGGCGAGCCTGGAGGCAGTGGACTGGGCCGCCGACGACGCGGCCCGGCATGGGTTGCCGCTCCACCTCCTGTACGCGGCAGCGGGGGACCACGAGGCGTCTGCCGTGATCAGCGCTGCTTCGGAACGTGCCAGGGAGCACGCTCCCACGGTGCCGCTGTCGAAGGAGGTACTGCACGGGGACGCGGCCTCCGCCCTGGTCGACAAGGGACGCAACGCCTTCGCACTGGCGCTCGGGTCCAGAGGGCTCGGAGACCTCGCCGACATGCTCCTGGGCTCGGTCAGCCTGTCCGTGGCGGCACGAGCGGACTGCCCGGTCGTCGTGGTGCGCGGTGCCCCGGAGCACCGGGACGGCCGGTTCGGGAACATCGTCGTCGGTGTCGAGGAGGGGGAGGGCAGCGGCACGGCCTTGCAGTTCGCGTTGCGGGAGGCTTACGTGCGGAGCTGCCGGCTGACGGCGGTGCACGCCTGGAATCCGTCATCCAGGGCTCTCACCACGCGGCCGGCTCCGTCGTGGTACGCCATGGAGGCCCACCGGCGCCCACCGTCCCAGGTGCTCGACGACGCCCTGCACGGCATGGCGGAGCGGTATCGCGACGCCCGGGTGAGTTCCACGGTGATCGAGGGTCCGGCCCGCCGGGCGTTGCTGGACGCGGCGGCGAAGGCGGACCTGCTGGTCGTCGGCGCCCGCAGGCGACAGGGGCACCCGGGCCTGCAGCTGGGCCTGATCAATCACGCACTCCTGCATCATGCGCCGTGTCCGGTCGCGGTCGTACCCCAGATATGACCGACATGACCGCGGTCTGCGCAGACGGACGAGGCCGGAATCCGGTGAACGTGAGCCGGAAACCGGCATGGCAGGGACTTTCGGCCCTGTGCCCCGAACTCGCTGCCGGGCGACGGTGGGCGCAGGTGGCAGGGGACGGCCGGCGAGTTGCTGGAGGCCGACTCATGAGCGCACAAGGTTCGCCGTACGCGTCCGGTCCGCCGTCCGGGCGCGGCGATAACGTGCCCAAGGGCGCGAACCCCCTGAGACGCACGTCCGACAGGCTCGAATGCTGGCTCCGCCGCGTCCTGATGGTCGTACTCGTCGTCGGGTTGCCGGCAGCCGCGGTCAGCGCTGGACTGGCATCGTATGAGGCGTCGATGCGCACCGTGCGAGCCCAGGCGGCGGAACGGCACGAGGTCACCGCCCGGCTGACGGCGCGTGTCAAGAGCGACGACGAGCTGGCGAAGCGACCGGCGCAGGTTCGCTGGACCGATGCCGACGGCGACGTCCGCACGGGGGCGGCCCTTGTGAAGCCAGGAACTCCCAAGGGCGCCACCGTGCGTGTGTGGGTGACACGGGACGGAACCGTCACCAGTCCGCCGGTGAGCACGCTCAATGCGACGACCAGTGGCTGGATGGTGGGCGGTATGGCGGCGTTCGGCGTGGCCGCCGGCTCCTACGCGGCCCGGGCGGGCATGCGCCTGGTCCTGGACCGGAGAAGGTATGCGCGGTGGGACGCCGAGTGGGACCTGGTGGAACCGCAGTGGTCCGCGCGCTTTCGCCGGTGACGAGCAGCAGGCCGGACGGAAGCCCAGGAGGTGACACCGATGTCGGATGCGACGACCACCGATCTGTACGAAGTCACGATGGCCATGTCCTACCTGCGGGAGGGAAGGACCGGCCCCGCGACGTTCAGCCTCTTCGTCCGCAACCTGCCCCCGGAGCGCGGCTTCCTGGTGGCGGCGGGGCTCGAGTCGGCACTCGACTACCTGGCCGGCTTTCATGTCGGCCCCGAGGACGTCGACGCGTTCGCCTCAGCGCTGCACCGTCCGCCACGGGATCTGGAGCCTTTGCTCGGCCTGAGGTTCACCGGCCAGGTGCGGGCGGTACCGGAGGGACGGATCGTGCTCGCGGGTGAGCCGCTGCTGGAGGTGACCGGGCCTCTTCCGCAGGCGCAGTTGGTCGAGTCGTATGTTCTCAACCTGCTCAGCCATCAGACGGCGATCGCTTCGAAGGCCGCACGCTGCGTGCTCGCGGCGGCCGGGCGCCCGGTCGTCGACTTCTCCCTGCGGCGCACCCACGGTCCGCAGGCGGGGTTCCACGCTGCTCGGCTGGGTGCGATGGTCGGCTTCGCCGGGACCAGCAACGTGGCGGCGGCCACCGCTGAGGACATCCCCGCCGTCGGCACGATGGCCCACTCCTTCGTGGAGGCGTTCGCCTCGGAGGAGGACGCGTTCCGCGCCTTCGCCCGGTGCCACCCCGGCCCGGTGACCCTGCTGGTGGACACCTACGACACGGAGGAAGGCGTCCGTGTCGCGGCACGCGTCCTGCGGGACCTTGGCCGCGGGGCCGGCTCCGCCGTGCGGCTGGACAGCGGTGACCTCGGCGATCTGGCGGTACGGGCCCGGTCGATCCTCGACGACGCGGGTCTGCCGGAGGTGCGGATCGTCGCCAGTGGTGGTCTCGACGAGTACGCCGTGGACGACCTCGTGCGCTCCGGAGCACCGATCGACACGTACGCCGTGGGCACGCGCGTCGGCGTTTCGGCCGACGCGCCGTACCTGGACTCCGCGTACAAGCTGGTGGAGTTTGACGGCCGCCCGGTGATGAAGCTGTCGTCGGCGAAGGTGACGGCACCCGGCCGCAAGCAGGTTTTCCGCCGCCCCGGCTGCGCCGACGTGATCGCTCTCGCCGACGAGCAGCCCCCCGACGACAGCGTTCCGCTGCTGGAGACGGTGATGCGGAACGGGCGGCGCACGGGCAGGAGGCCCACGCTCGACGAGTGCCAGGAGAGATTCGCCGCTGACCTGGGAGAGCTGCCCTCGGCCGCGCTCCGGGTCCGAGGTCCAGTCGCGCCCCTGGCGACGACCTCCGAGCGACTGAGCGTACTCACGGCCCGCGTCCGGCGACGCATCGAGGACCAGATGCTGCCGGCCGCCTCCGCGCGGCAAGCCCCAGAACGAGCCCCATCAGGGTCGCATCGGTCCATACCGAGGTGAGGAGGAAAGCGATGCCGCATACGTTGGAATGGACGGTTCGTCTTCATCTGTTCGAGGACGATGCGGGAACGACGAAGGCACATCTGATCCTGGACACCGGCACCACAGAACTCACCGGTCACGGGACCGCGCACTGCCATCCGGCGGACTCGAACGTGCCGGAGATTGGTGACGAACTGGCAGCGGGCCGGGCCATGAACGACCTGGCCGTGCAGCTACTGAAGACCGCCGAGCGCGACATCGAGGGCATGGGCGCACCGCGGCCACGCGGCCGGGAGGTCGCCGGGTGGCCCACGTGACCGACAACGGCACAGCGACTCCCAAGGCAGAAGCCAAGGAGGGATCAGTCATGACACATCCCGCACGACACAGCAGAGGTGGGCTTCCGGCCGCCCTGCGGGAGCTGGAGGACCTGCGCACCAGGGTGGACCAGCTCATGCACGCCGCCTTTCCCGGCGGCGGATTCCCCGGGTTCGGCGTGGCCGAGCCATGGGCGCCCCTTGCCGACGTCGAGGACACCGAGGACGCCTACCTGGTGGAACTGGAGCTGCCCGGAGTGGACAAGGACCAGATCACCGTGGAGGTCGCCGAGGGCGAACTCGATATCCACGGTGAGATCAGGGAGAAGGAACACACCGGGGCGGTCCGCCGGCAGACCCGTCACATCGGCCAGTTCGACTACCGCACGGTTCTGCCGCCGAACTCCGACACTGAACACATCAGCGCGGATCTGAACAACGGAGTCCTCACGGTGAAGGTCCCCAAGACCGAGAAGGGCAAGGCTCAGCGCATCGAGATCACCGGCTGAGTCGGTCGACAGCCGCGCGGGAGCGAGGCGGGGCAGCCTCCCCGAGGCGGGGCAGCCTCCCAGGCTGATCGGTCCCGTGCGGCCGACCGTCGCGCGTGGCACGTTGGATACAGCACCATTCTGAGGAGAGGGCGGACGTCATGCGAGCTCACCTCGGCGACCAACTCGTCATCGAACGCACAACGACCGGCGCCGCCAAGCGCGACGGCGAGATCGTCGGACTCCATCACGAGGACGGAACGCCCCCTTACGACGTGCGCTGGTCGGACACGGACGAAGTGACGCTCGTGTTCCCCGGGCCCGACGCACACATCCGTCATCTCGAACACGGCGAACACGGCGAGCACGGGGGCACCGACGCCCCGGACGGCAGCGACACGGCCGAGGCGAACGTGATGCAGCCCAGGGCACCCGGCCCCGGTGACATCGGCCGACGTGTGGCCGTTGAACGCCACAGGCAGCGGCTCAGCCGCGAGGAGACGGCCCGCCGCGCCCGGATGTCCCCCGGTTACCTGGAGTACCTGGAGTCACGGCCGGGCGACCCGAGTGTGGCGACCCTCATCAGGCTGGCCGACGCGCTGGGCACCACCGTCTCCACGCTGCGCGGCGGAGGAATGGATCTGCCACCCGGCCAAGGCCAGGCGCTGCTGCACCCTCAGCTACGGGACATCGGCCCGAAGGAATGCCGCACCTTGCTCTCCACCCACGGCGTGGGACGCATCGCGGTGTCGGCCTCCGACGGCCGCCCGGCGGTCGTGCCGGTCAACTACGACGTCGTGGATGACGCGATCGTCTTCCGGACCGCGCCGGAATCCACACCCGCCGCAGCCGTCGGAACCGAGGTCGCCTTCGAGGTCGATCACATGGACGAGGCCATGAGTCAGGGCTGGAGCGTCCTCACCATCGGCCTCGCGAGCGTCGTGACGGATCCTGACACCGTGCGCAGGCTCAGCGAACACGCCCACACCACGCCCTGGCCGGGCGGTGCACGCGACATGTGGGTGTCGATCCGGCCCGCACACCTCACCGGCCGCCGCATCACTCCAGCCGATGGATGACCAGGCAGTCGCGGGCCACTGAAGAGCGCTCCCGTCCCGACGGCTCTCGAAGGGTGTTCCGATGAGCCAACCAGCACCATCCAACGAATGGGTGGCCGCTGTGGTATGCGACGCGGTGGCCGCGCCGTCGATGCACAACGTGCAGCCCTGGCGCTTCCGTTATCTCCGGCAGAGCCGCGCTTTCGAGGTGTGGGCCGACTTCGAGCGCGCCATGCCGCACTCCGACCCCGATACCCACGGCCTTCATCTCGGCTGCGGTGCCGCCCTGTTGAACCTGAGGGCCGCCATCGCCCACGCGGGCTGGAACCCGGAAACCCGGCTACTGCCCGACCTCACCGACCGGGCACTCCTCGCGAGCGTGCGGTTGGCCGGCCGTACGAACGGTGTGAGCGGCCTCGGCGCGCTGTATCCGGCGATCCGCCAACGGCACAGCAGCCGCTACCCGTTCGAGGAGAGACAGATCCCCGAGGCCGTGCGGGCGGCACTCGCCGCGAGTGCTCGCGTCGAGGGAGCGGCACTGACGTTCCCCGACTCATGGCATCTGTGCGAAGTGCTGGAACTGGTTCAGGAAGCCGAGGCACGCAACATCACCGACCGCGGCAGCGACCAGGACCTGGCCCGGTGGACGCGTATCGACGCCCCGTCGGTGACCACCGCCGACGACGGAGTCCCGCACTACGCCTTCGGGCCGCGCAAGCGCGGGGGCAAGGCGCCCATGCGCGACTTCGCCGGCCCCCGGCAGGTGGCGGGACGTGACGCAGCGGACTTCGAGCAGAACCCTCAGCTGGCTCTCATCAGCACGGATCACGACCGCCCCGAGGACTGGCTCCGCGCCGGCCAGGCAATGGAACGCGTCCTGCTGCTGGCCACCCACGAGGGCCTCGCCAGCTCCTTCGTGACCCAGCCTCTCGAATGGACGGACCTGCGCTGGCCAGTGCGCGACCCGATGACCGGGACGGGCTACACGCAGGTCCTGCTGCGCCTGGGCTACGGCCCCAACGGTCCCAGCACGCCGCGCCGCCCTGTGCCGGAGGTACTCGACATCGAAGCCTGACCCTGGACTGTCCACGGCCGGGTCCACGCCCAGACGTCGAGGTGGACCGCGCCCCCGGGAGCGGTCATGTGCTCCTCGGCAGTCACCGCCCCCTCCTCGGCAAGCTCGGACAGATGCTGATCTGGGGCGTCGCGCGCCGGACGGCTACCGCTGGGAGGGTCATCGCATCCCTCACGATGTTCGGGGTGTCAGGCATGTCCCAGGTCCTTGAAGAGCGCGCCGGGCGCTTGGTCGGGCCGTACATCTCCGGCGTCGTCGCGACCCGGCGCACCGCAACCCGCCGACAGCCACCCGATCCGAGCGCCCGCCCGTATGTCGCGGCGGCCCGCGGGCGGTGCGACGGTATTCACAGGGGGTTTGTCAGCAACGGGACGGAAGGCGGTGGCCCCGATGGAACTCCCGCTGGTCGTGGGCGTCGACGGATCGGAATCCAGTCTGCTGGCGGTCGACTGGGCGGTGGACGAAGCGGCCCGTCACGGCCTGCCGCTGCGGCTCGTCCACGCCTCCCTCTGGGAGCGTTACGAAAGAGCCCGGCCCTCCCTCAGCACCAATCGCCCCGCCGGAGAGGTCATGGCGCAAAACATCGTCGCTTCCTGCGCACAACGAGCCCAGCTCCGCGACCCCGAGGTGAAGGTGTCCGCCGACGTCGTGGCCGCCGATGCGGTGTCCACGCTGCTTCGGGCGGGGTCCGAGGCATTCGCCCTGGTCACGGGCGTTCGTGGGCGCGGCGAGGTCGCCGGGCTGCTGCTGGGGTCGGTCAGCCTCACGGTGGCGGCTCGCGCCATGTGCCCGGTCATCGTCGTCCGAGGCGAGGAGCGCAACCTTCGGGGGTCCCTTGGCCGAGTCGTAGTGGGAGTCGGCGATGCGACCGGCGGCACGGGCGCCGTACGGTTCGCCGCCCGCGAGGCCGAGGCGCGGGGCTGCGCCCTGACCGCCGTGCGGGCCTGGCGCAGTCCGGTTCACGAGCCAGGCCCCCCTCCCGCAGAGTCCTTCCCGGGGGACCCCCGGCTCGCGGCGGACGCCGCTGGGGCGCCCGAGGAGCAAGTCTCGGCCAACCTCGACGATGCGCTGCGCGAGGTCGTACGGGAGCGCCCCGAGGTCGATGTCAGCCGCCGCGCGGTCGAGGGCCCCGCCCATCGTGTCCTGCTGGAGGCATCGGGCGATGCCGACCTGGTCGTCGTCGGTGCTCTGCGCCGACACGGACACTTCGGTCTGCAACTCGGCAGTGTTGCCCACGCCCTGCTGCACCACTCCGCTTGCCCAGTCGCCGTCGTCCCTCATCGGGTCTGAGGTTCGCCGTGCAGGCCCCGCTTCCACGACTTCCGAACTGAGGAGGGCGACGGATGACGGAGTGGACGTGGGAGTGGAAGGGGTACGACCCCACTGCCGAACGGCTGCGGGAATCGCTCTGCACGCTCGGCAACGGCTACTTCGCCACAAGAGGTGCGGTGCCCGAGTGCCGGGCGGGCCTGGTGCACTACCCGGGAACCTACGCGGCCGGATGCTACAACCGCACGGAGTCGACCGTGGCGGGACGACAGGTGGTGAATGAGGACCTGGTCAACCTACCGAACTGGCTGCTCCTGCGCTTCCGCCTGCGCCGCCCCGAGGGAGCGTGGGGCCCGTGGTTCACCCCCCGTCCGCACGCCCTCCTGGACCACCGGCACACCCTGGATCTGCGCCACGCCACGCTCACCCGTGCCTTCCGCCACCGGGACGAGAGGGCAGGCGTGGTCGCTGTCGAGCAGACCCGCCTGGTGCACATGGGCGATCCTCATCTGGCCGCACTACGGACGGTCTTCACGGCCGAGGACTGGTCGGGAGAGGTCGAGATCGAGTCCTGCCTCGACGGCGAGGTACTCAACGGCAATGTGCACCGTTACCGTGCCCTCAACCACCAGCAGCTCACCCAGGTGCGGACCGGGTCGCGGGAACCCCACACCGTCTGGCTGACATGCCGGACCAGCACCTCCGACATCAGTGTCGCCATGGCCGCCCGGACGGTCGTCACCGACCGGCCTCCGACGTCGTCGGAGCTCCGCCCAGCCCGCCACCGTGCCGTTCACCGCCTGGTGGTCCCGCTCGCTCCCGGCCGGCCCGTCGCCGTGGAGAAGACCGTGGCGCTGCACACCTCGCGCGACACGGCGATCAGCGATCCTCTCGGGGCGGCCGTCGAGCGAGTGTCCTCGGCGGCAGCCTTCGTGGGCCTGCTGAACTCCCACGTCGCGGCGTGGGAGCGGTTGTGGCGGCGCGCGGAGATCGAGGTGCCCGGCCAGTCCGGGCGCGTCCTGCGCTTCCACCTCTTCCACCTCCTGCAGACGCTGTCACCGCACACCGCGGACCTGGACGTGGGCGTCCCCGCCCGGGGGCTGCACGGCGAGGCGTACAGGGGCCATGTCTTCTGGGACGAGCTGTTCGTCCTGCCGTACCTCAACCTGCACTTCCCGGAGGTCTCCCGGGCTCTGCTGAACTACCGGTACCGACGCCTCCCGCGGGCCTGCGAAGCCGCCGCCGCGACCGGCCGGAGGGGGGCGATGTACCCCTGGCAGAGCGGCAGCGACGGTCGGGAGGAGACCCAGGAGTGGCATCTCAACCCCAGCTCGGGGCGCTGGCTGCCGGATCACTCCCGGCTCCAGCACCACGTGGGCTCGGCGATCGCGTACAACGTGTGGCAGTACTGCGAGGCGACCGGTGACACCGAGTTCCTGCACACCAGGGGCGCGGAGATGCTGCTGCAGATCGCCCGCTTCTGGGCGGACCTCGCCGACTTCGACCCCGACACGGAGCGCTTCCACATCCGCGGCGTCGTCGGCCCCGACGAGTACCATGACGCTTACCCGGGCGCCGACCTGCCGGGGCTGGAGGACAACGCGTACACCAACGTCACCGCCGCCTGGGTACTCGGCCGCGCCCTGGACCTCCTGCGGCGCCTTCCCGCCTGGCGCCGGGAGGAGCTGCGCGATCGCATCCGCCTGGACGACGACGAACCCCTCAAGTGGGAGGAGATCTCCCGACGGTTGTGGGTGCCGTTCCACCGTGGCGTCATCAGCCAGTTCCAGGGCTACGACGATCTGGCCGAGCTGGACTGGAACGCCTACCGCACGCGCTACGACCACATCCGGCGGCTCGACCGGATCCTGGAAGCCGAGGGCGACACCGTCAACCGCTACAAGGCGTCCAAGCAGGCCGACGTCCTCATGCTCGGCTACCTCTTCTCACCCGGCGAGCTGCGGCAGCTGTTCGAGCGTCTCGGCTACGACCTGGACGACGACATCTGGCGCGGGACCGTCGACTACTACCTCCGGCGCACCAGCCACGGCTCCACACTCAGCGGCCTCGTCCACGGCCTGGTGCTCGCCAGGGCCAGAAGGGCCGAGGCGTGGCAGTACATCCACGAGGCCCTGGAGGCGGACATCGCCGACATCCAGGGCGGCACGACCGGTGAAGGCATCCACCTCGGGGCCATGGCCGGGACCCTCGACCTGGTCCAGCGCGGTCTGACGGGACTGGAGACGCGTGAGGACGCCCTGTGGCTGGACCCGGTACCTCTTCCGGCGCTCTCCGAGTACGGGTTCTCGCTGCGCTACCGCGGTCACTGGGGGGTCGGCGTACGACGCCGGAGCGGACAGCTGGAGATCGCTGTGCCCGACTCGGAGGAGTCACCGATCCGTGTGGTGCTGGCCGATCGGGCCGTGACCATCGCACCGGGGGAGACCTGCACGCTGGTGCTGCCGGCGAGTTGATCCGCGCGGATGGGCGTGCCGGACCCCGCGTCTGCCGCACGATCCGT
This sequence comes from Streptomyces sp. B21-083, assembly GCF_036898825.1. GTDB lineage: Bacteria > Actinomycetota > Actinomycetes > Streptomycetales > Streptomycetaceae > Streptomyces. The sequence goes on from NZ_JARUND010000001.1 coordinate 1,030,843, forward strand.
CAGTTTGGGACCGGAGCCTCGAAAGCGGGGCCGCGTCAGGTGACCGGGCTGTGGGAGACGTGCATGAAGTGGTTGGTCTCGCTCGTTGGTGCCGGGCTCGTCATGATCACCTTGCGGGACCTGTTCCACACCCTCTGGCACCCCACCCGTCGCGGCGGCCTGAGCCGCCTCGTGATGAGCACGCTGTGGCGACTGGCCAGGCGCTTTCGGGCGCGCAGGCGAGTGGTCGGGCTCATCGGGCCGCTCGCCGTGGTGACGGTGGTGGGTATGTGGGCCGTCACCGTCATCCTCGGCTGGGCGATCATCTACTGGCCCCACATGCCCGGGGCGTTCACCTTCTCGCCCGGTTCCAAGGCGGCGCAGGAACCGGCGCTGTTGGACTCCGTGTACCTGTCGCTCGTCACCGTCGCCACCCTGGGACTGGGCGACATCGCACCTGGCGAAGGCTGGCTCCGTCTGGTCTCACCGCTGGAAGCCCTCGTCGGCTTCGCCCTCCTGACGGCCACGGTCTCCTGGGTGCTGGAGATCTACCCGGCGCTGACCCGCAGGAGGGTCCTGGCCATCCGGCTGGCGCTGTTGCGCGACGCGGACCCGACGACCCAGCATCTCGACTGCACGGCAGGGGCGCTGCTGCTGGACAGCCTGGCCACCGAAGTCGTACGCGTCCGCATCGACTTCACCCAGTACGCCGAGGCGTATTACTTCCACGACGGGGAGGACCACTCGTCGCTGGCGGCCGCAGTCGGCTACGCCGACACCCTTGCCCAGCGCGGCCGGGCAGCGCGGCGGCCGGAGGTGCGACTGGCCGGCGACCTGCTCGCCGGCGCGCTGAAGGACCTCGCCGCCATCCTTGACCAGCGATTCCTGCACACGGGCGGAGCGCCGACGGACGTCTTCGCCGCGTACGCCGCCGACCACGGCCGCAGCCGCGCACAGCTCTGAGCAAGGGTGCACTTTGAGAAGCGGGGGACCATCCCTCGGGGGTCGGTTCCCGGAGGCACGAGGGGATCGACTCATGGCATCGACACGATCGGCCTCCTCCTGGCGGTGCTGGTCACCGCGGCCGGCGTCCAGGACTCCGTGGTCGGCACCCAACTGCTCGACAGGGTTGCCGCCGGTCAACCCGCCGTCCGCAACATGTGGGTCGACAGCTGCGACCGCCAGCACCTCGTCGAGCATGCCGCCACTTTGGGCATCGACAGGGAAATCGTCTCACGCACCCCGGGGACCAGGGGATTCACCCCGATACCGACGCGATGGGCAGTCGAGCGGATCTGTGACGGCTGTTTCATGCTCCACCGTCGCCTGGCGCGCGATCACGAAACTCTCCCGGCCCGCTCCGAGGCCATGATCCACCTGGCGATGACCGACCTCATGGCCCGCCGCCTCACAGGCGAAGCCGCCATCTCCTGGCGCGACTCGGCATCACCGCATCGAATCCGCATTGCGGGATGAAACGTTGGGCGCTGAACGACCCCTCAGGCGGAGCGCCATCACGGGGCATGCGGCGACCGCGCGTCGGGCGTGGGGGAGCAGATCAGGCGGGACCCTGGGGTCGCGGAGCACGGGGTAGCCCCATTCGTCCAGGCCGACCAGTTCGGGGAGCAGTTCGGCACAGAGTCCGTGTCCGTCGCAGGCGGCGAAATCGACGGCCAGTACATGGGCTTGGGCTTGGGCGCGGGTCATCGCCATTCCTCCTCCTCAGGGGGCCGGGCGGCGGGCACGGGCAGGACGAGAGGGGCGTACGCGGTGCGGCATGGTCCGGCGTGTACGTGCCGGTGGACGTCGTCGGCGAAGACCCGCAGGGCAGAGGCGGCCAGCCGCGCCCCGCCGTCGGGATGGCTGCAGGCGCCGCGCCCCGGGAGCAGGCCGAGGCGGTGGTTCAGGCGGTCCAGCAGCTGCGCGTCCGCGCTGCCCCGGGCGAGCGCGGCGAAGTCCTCGGCGACGGCCGGCAGGCCGAACCAGCACGGCCCGCACTGCCGGGCGCTCTGCGCGGCCAGATAGCCCAGCGCGGCTGCCGTCTCGGCGAGCCCGCAGGTGCCTTCGGGCAACGCCACCAGGACGCCCGCGCCCCGTTCCGGCGCCGTGGTGCTCAGAGGCACCGGCAGCCAGCTGCCGAAGAAGCCGCCCGCGAGCACGGCCCCGAGCCGCCCCCGCTGGTCGCCGGCCCGTCGCAGCGCCGCCGTCACCGGGCTGCCCGCCGGGATCTCGTATACCCCTGGGCATGGGACGGCGCCCGAGACCGTGACCAGTGTGGTGCCGGGTGCCTGGGGACTGCCGCTCTCTCGGAACCAGGCGGGGCCGTAGCGGGCGATCAGGGCGAGGTGGGCCAAGGTCTCCACGTTGCCGATCAGGGTGGGGCGTTTGCCGACGCCCTTCTCGAAGGGGCGCGGTGGGGTGGCCCGGGGGCGGGCGTCGCCGCCGTTCAGCCAGCTGACCAGGGACGTCTCCTCGCTGGAGACGAAGTGGTGGGGCAGTGTGTGGACCCTCACCGGTACCGGGTCGAGCCCGGCGCGGCGCCGCTCGGCGACCGCCGCGGTGAGCTGGTCCGCCTGCGTCGCCCGGGTACGGGGCAGGCACAGATGCACGGCGTTGGCGCCGACCGCGACGGCGGCCAGCGCCGCGCCGTCCAGGACGAGGTGCGGGGCGACGGAGAGCAGTACCTCGTCCTTGTGGCTGGCCGGCTCGCTCTCCATGCCGTTGGCGACGACCACCGTGGGCTGGCTCGATCCGGCGACGGAGCGGAGCTTGCGGCCGGTGGGAAAGCCTCCGCCGCCCCGGCCGGTGAGCCCGGCCTCCTCCACGGCGCGTACCAGGGGCATCGCGATCCCGCGGCTGCGTGCCGAGGACAGCGGGGCCGGGCCGTACCTGCTGAGGTGTTCCACCAGGTCGGCGGGTCGGCCGGTGTCGTACCAGCCGTAGAGCAGGCGTTCGCCGTACGGGCCGCAGGGGGCCGCCGAATCTTCTCCGGCGAGGGCGGTCCCGGTGTCGGAGTTCATTCCGCGTCGTCTCCCTGGTGTGCGTCTTCCTCGTGTGTGTCTTCCTGGTCGTGCTGCTGGGGTGGGGGCGGTGGGGGCGGCGACCGATGGGGGGCCGCCGGGGCGGTGGACGGCGCCGGGGCCTGTGCCGTGCCGCCCGCGCGGTGTGCCCAGGCGGGCCGCAACGGGCCGACGGCCAGGAACGCGACCAGTGCCACGGGCACCATTACCAAGGCCGCCGTCGCCCACCGGCGAACCCGGAGCGCGGGTGTCCCGGCCCGGACCAGCCGCCACCACACGGCGGCCGCCACGGTCAGCAGGCAGCCCGCGTACAGCGCCAGTTGCGGGCCCAGGCGGGTGTCGGTGCCGGTGCCGGCCGCGTGGAAGAGCGCCACCGGCCATGATGCGTACGCCAGCCAGTGCACCGCCTTCCACCGGCGCCGGCCAAGGCGTCCGCGGACCGCGCTGGTGACCGCGACCGCCAGCAGGAGGTCGAGGGCCACCGCGCCCAGGCCGACCCAGAGCGGACGGTAGGAGGCCACGAACGGCACGAAGGCCGTCGGCCAGGTGAGGTGGGCGTAGCTGTCGGCGACGGCGGTGACGATGTGCATCCCCAGGAAGGCCAGGGTGAGCAGCGACAGGTTGCGGTGCAGCGCGGACACCTCGAACCGGCCCAGGCGCGACGGCGCGTACCGTCCCGCCGCCGCGATGCCGAGCGCGACCGTCGTGGTCAGCAGGACCAGCGAGACGGTGCCGCCGGCCCGGGTGGCGTACCAGAGCGGGCTGGGGCCGGAGGATCCCGCAGCGAGCAGGACGGCGCCGTTCATCGGTCGCCCCCGTCGTCGCCCCCGTCGGCGGGCCAGGATCCCAGGCACAGCACGCTTCCGTCGGTGCGGACCAGCCGGGCCGGCAGACCGGTGCCGCGCAGCCAGCCGGGGGCGCGTTCACCGAGGACCAGGGCCGCGGTGGTGGCGGTGTTGGCGTCTACGCAGCTGCCCGCGGCGACGCTGACGGTGCGCCAGACGGGCGGCGGGACGTCGCCGGTGTCCGGGTCGACGATGTGGTGGAGCGTCTGGCCGCCGCGCCGCCAGGTCCGTACGGTGGTACCGGATGTGGCGAGGCCGCCGTCGCGGATCGAGACGACCGGGCGTCCGGGGCCGGCGTCCAGGGCCGCGTGGTCGTCGGCGATCGCGACCCGCCAGCCGGCGGCCGGTGGTTCGCCCGCCGCCGACAGGTCGCCGCCGAGGTTGACCAGGACCCCGCAGCCCACCGCCGCGGCGGCCCGGCGGGCCGCCCGGTCCGCGGCCAGGGCCTTGGCCGTGGCGCCGAGATCGAGGGTCGTACCGGCGGGAAGGCGCAGCAGCCGCAGCACCGGGTCCCAGCGGACGGACGGCCAGCCCGCGGCGGGCCGTGGCGCGGTCGCCGGCCCGGTGTCCTCCGGCCGCCGCGCGGTCACTTGGGCGAAGGTGCGGTCGTAGCCGAGCGCCACGACCGCCGGGCCCACCGTGGGGTCGACGGCACCGTCGGTGAGTTCGGCCGCGCGCAGGGCCGTCTCCACAGCTTCGGCGAGCAGGGCGCTCACCGGTACGGGTCCGGTACCCGCGGTGGCGTTGACGCGGGAGAGCTCGGAGTCGGGGCGGAACCGGCTGCACGCCGCGTCGATGGCGGCCAGCTCGGCCCGCAGGATCAGCAGCGCGTCCTGGATGCGGGCCGGGTCGGCGGTGAGCAGCGCGGCTGTGGTGCCCAGCGCGGAGAAGACCGCGGTGGCGGGCTCCAGGTAAGCCGAGCGGGTGGCGGCGGTGCGAGCTGCCGCGGCCGGCAACGTGGTGCGCATGCTGCTTCCGGCTCCGCCTCGGGCGCCCGCCGACGTGGCGCTCACGACGCACCCGACTGGGTCTGCGGCGCCTGCTTGGTCGGTGCGGGCGCCTGCCCGGCGGGCTGGAGGCCGCCGCTCGTGCCCGTACGGGTGCCGCTCCCGTGGTGGGCGGGCTGGGCGATGCCAGGGATCGCGTGTGCGTACCCGGCGCCCAGCGCGGCGGTACCCGCGAGTGCCACGGCCGCCACCCAACGGGTCGTGGCGCTCACGCGCCGCAGCCCTCGTTCGCGGCGCCGGACGGAGTCACGCACAGATCGGTCGGCGGCTGCGTGCTGCTCGGGAAGAGGCATGGATGAACTCCCTCGCCAGGAGGCCGGTTTGTCCTACTACCCAGGCTGCCCGGCGGCCCGTCGGGAACCGGTTCAGGAGTTCTTCAGAAGCGGTAAAGATCCCGCCCGCCGCCGCGCGGCGGCTCCGGAGACGGCGGCGCGGGAAGATCCAGTACGACGGTCAGCCCCCCGCCGGCCGTTTGCTCCAGCCGTACGGTGCCGCCATTGGCGGTGACCAGCCGGTGCACGATCGCCAGCCCCAGGCCGCTGCCGGACGCCTCCGGATTGCCGAATCTCCTGAAGGCCGCTTCGCGCGCCGCCTGGCTCATCCCGGGACCGTCGTCCACCACCCGCAGCAGCACCCGCTCGCGCGTCGCCTTCCCCTCGACGCGTACCGCCGCGCCCTCACCCACCGCGTCCAGGGCATTGGCCACCAGGTTGTCGATCACCTGCTCCAGGTCCCCGGCTCCCAGGTACGCCGTCAGCCCGGCGCCGTATCGGCCGGCGAGCGACACCCGGCGCTCCCGTGCCACCGGCTCCCAGGCGGTGACCCGCTCGTCCACCACCTGGTCCACCCGGACCGGAACCGGCCTGGGCACCGAGGTCTCCGCGCGGGCCACCGCGAGCAGCCCGTCCACCAGCCGGGACAGCCGGGCGATCTCCTCCTGCGCGCCGGCGAACTCCGCCGCCGTGGCCTCGTCCGCGCCCGCCGCCAGCAGATCGAGCCGCAGCCGCAGCGCGGTCAACGGCGTCCGCAGCTGGTGGGAGACGTCGGCGACGACCGCCCGGTGCCCGTGGATCAGGGCCTCCAGGCGCGCCGCCATGGTGTTGAAGGTCGAGGCGAGTCTGCGCACCTCCTGCGGACCGCGCCCGCCCGGCGCCCGTACGTCCAGTGCGCCCTCGCCGAGCCGCAGCGCGGCGGCGTCCACGGCCCGCAGCGGGCGTCCGACCCAGCGGGCCAGCGCCACCGACAACAGCACGCCTGCCACCAGGCCGCCGGCCCCGATCAGCGCCAGCCGCCCCCACATCGCGTTGATCCGGTCGTCCATGCCCTCCGCCGACCTGGACAGCACCGCCACCCCGACCGGATGCGTGGCGTCGCCGATCGGCACCGCGACGACCAGCCGGTCCTCCCGCTCACGCGTGGCCGTCGCCGGGTGGACGAGCACCTGGTGCGCCAGGTCGCCCCAGCTGTCGGCGGCCTCGTCGTCCTCATCGCCTCCGGCTGTCCGCCCGGGGCACCCGGTGGCCGCCACGATCCGCCCCGCCGCGTCGAAGACCGCGGCGCAGTCCCCCGCCCGCTCGGCCTGTTCCAGGAGCCGTCGCATGGAGGCAGGGGATCGATGATCCGACAGGTGCTCCTCGGCCGCGGCGGCGATCGTCCGGTTCGCCGCCTCGGTCGTGTCCCGGAAAGAGGTGCGCTCACGCCCCGTCATGGACAGCCCCAGGGGCACGACGGCCAGCACCAGCAGCAGGACGATCAGCGTCATGAAGGTCAGTGCGATACGCCTGGTCATCGCGCACCAAGGTTCGGGTCCTGGCCCGGCTCAGGTACGCCGAGGCGGAAGCCCCGGCCGTACACGGTCTCCACCAGCCCGGGTACACCGAGCTTGCGGCGCAGCGCCGCGATGTGCACGTCCAGCACCTTGGTGGGGCCGTACCAATGCGCGTCCCAGGCGCGTTCCAGGACCTCCTGCCGGGTGACCACCCGTCCCGGATCGGCGGCCAGACACTCCAGGATGTCGAACTCCTTGGGTGTGAGCGCGACTTCGCGGCCACCGACGGTCACTTTGCGGGTCCGGAGGTCCACCGCGAGAGAGCCGTGCCGCAGCAACTCGGCGTCGGACGGCTGGACGCGGCGCAGCACGGCCCGGATCCGCGCCAGCAGCTCCGCCAAGCCGAACGGTTTGACCAGGTAGTCGTCGGCGCCCTCGTCCAGGGCCGCGACCCGGTCGGCTTCCTCCCCGCGCGCCGTCACCACGATGATCGCCGCGCCGGAGCGGCTCCGCATCCGGCGGCAGACCTCGACACCGTCCAGGTCGGGCAGCCCCAGGTCCAACAGCACCACATCGGGCACCGGGGCCGCCGCCAGCGCTTCCCGCCCGGTGCCGACTCTGCTCGCCTGGTACCCGGCCCGCTCCAGGCCCAGCACCAGGGAAACGGCGATCCCCGGGTCGTCCTCGACCACCAGCACACGCACACCGACATCCTACGATTCCGCCACCTCTGCACGGATTGACCGAGAGGCCCTCGTTGTGGACCGTTTGGCCCTGGCGTGCGGCGCGGTGCGCACGGTTGCATGAACACCCGGGGACACCCGGGGACACCCGGGGGCGCTGTCGCGCCCGGCGCGGGGACATCCCGGAGAAGCCGGAGGGCCGCTGTCGTGTCGCACAGGGGAGACACCGGGGACGGGCCGGGGCCGAAGGCCGACGGTGTCCGTCGACTGCTCGAACCGGCACTGCTGGCCACGACGACGGCCGCCCTGCTGAACGGTGGAATCGCCTGGGCGGCCGGGAACCAGAACGTCGCCGACGCCTGCTGGGCGGCCGGCACGGTGCCGGCCGTGGTGCCCGCCGTGGCCTGGGTCGTGGCCGCACTGCGGAAGGGGCGGGCCGGCGTCGACCTGATCGCCGTGCCGGCGCTGGCCGGGACCCTCGCGGTGGGCGGGTACCTGGCGGGTGCGCTGATCGCGTCGATGCCGGCGACCGGCCGGGCCCTGGACGCCGCGGCCGAGCGCCGGGCCTCCCACGATCTGCGTGCCCTTCTGGAGCACGCCCCCCCGCTCGGCCCGCCGCCGGACAGGCCGCAGGTGGCCGTGGTCCCGCTCGCCGATGTCGTCGTGGGCGACGTGCTCGTGATCGGCACAGGAGACGTGGTCCCCGTCGACGGCAGGTCCTGGCCGGTACGGCGGAACTCGACGAGTCCGTGCTGACCGGCGAGTCCGCCCAGGTCGAACGCGGCACAGACGAAACCGTACACAGCGGCGTCGTCAACGCGGGCGGTGTCTTCGAACTCCGGGCGACCGCCACCGCAGGACAGCACGTACGCGGAGATCGTACGGCTGGCTCAGCACGCGGGTGCGGAGCGGGCACCGACCGTCCGGCTGGCGGAGCGCTACGCGGCCTGGTTCCTGCCGCTGTCGGTGGGGTTGGCCGGTCTCGCCTGGCTGCTGAGCGGATCCGCCGTACGGGCGGTCGCCGTCCTGGTCGTGGCGACCCCCTGCCCTTTGCTGCTCGCGGCGCCGGTCGCCGTCGTCTCCGGACTGTCCCGGGCGGCCCGCCGCGGTGTCGTCGTCAGGGACGGCGGCGCGCTGGAGCGCCTGGGCCGGGCGCGCACCCTGGTGATCGACAAGACCGGCACCCTGACCGCCGGCCGACCGCGCGTCCTGGCGGTCGCCGCCGCCCCGGGGCGCTCCCCGTCCGACGTGCTGCGGCTGGCCGCGTCGCTCGACCAGATTTCCGCGCATGTGTTGGCCGACGCGATCGTCCGCGAAGCACGAGCCAGGGGCCTCGCGCTCGCCATGCCCGTCGATGCCACGGAGGAACCCGGGCGAGGACCCGTCGGCACCGTGGAGGGCCTCCGCCTGGGACTCGGCAGGTGCGGCATCCCGCAGAAAGCACTTCCCGACTGGGCCCGTGCCGTGGACAACCGTGCCGTTCTCGACGGGGCCGCCATCGCCTGGCTCACCGTCGACGACGTCCTCGCCGGCGCCGTCCTGCTCCAGGACCCGCTGCGCCATGACGCCCCGCGCACCGTCCGTCGCCTGCGGTCGGCGGGCCTGACCCGGCTGCTGATGCTCACCGGTGACCGCGCCGAGCCCGCCCGCGAAGTGGGCGCGGTGCTGGGCCTCGACGAGGTCCGGGCCGGTCAGCTTCCCGCCGGCAAAGTCGCGGCCGTACGGGTGGAATGCGCGCGGGCCGTCACTGTCATGGTCGGCGACGGCGTCAACGACGCACCGGCCCTGGCCGCGGCCGACGTCGGCGTGGCCATGGGTGCCCGCGGATCGTCCGCGACGTCCGAGGCCGCCGACATCGTCCTCACGACCGACCGGGTGGACCGCCTCGCCGACGCCATGGAGATCGCCGTACGGGCCCGCCGGATCGCGGTCCAGAGCGCCGCGGGCGGGATGGCGCTGTCACTGGTCGCCATGATCGCGGCCCTCCTCGGATGGCTGCCGCCTGCCATCGGAGCCCTTCTCCAGGAGACGATCGACGTCGCCGTCATCCTCAACGCCCTGCGTGTGCTGTTGCCGGCTCAGGGCGCCCGCATCGTTCTCGAACCGGACGCCGAGGACCTCGTCGAGCGTTTCGCGGCCGAACACCAAGACCTCAGGGACGTCCTGGACGCCATCCGTGACACCGCCGGCCTGCTCTCCACGCAGGGCGGTCCGGAATCGCTGGCCGCCGTGCGGCACGTCGACCACCTGCTCACCACACGGCTGCTTCCGCACGAGGACGCGGAGGAGCGGCAGCTCTACCCCGCGCTGAACAGACAACTTGGCGGACCGGAATCCACCGAGACCATGAGCCGGGCCCACACCGAGATAGCACGCCTCTCCCGCCGGATCACGATCCACCTCCGGATGGCGGACGCGACAGGCGCACTGAGACCGGAACAGATCGACGACCTGCGTGCCTGCCTGTACGGGCTCCACTCCGTTCTCCGCCTGCACTTCAGCCAGGAGGAGGAGAGCTACTTCTCGCTCGCTCCCTGAACCGGACCTCCAACGGGAATCACGGGGTCAGTGATCCCGATGAGGCTCAGAGGAAACTGAGAAGTCCCTGTGGAAAAGTGCCGACGCTCCCGCACCGCCCCCGTCCGGCCAGCCCCATGGAGAAAAAAACCCTCATGAGTCTCACTGTTGTCAACGGACTCCCCGCGCACGTCCTGTTCGTGCACTTCGTCATCGTGCTCGTGCCCCTGAGCGCCCTGGCACTCGTGGTGTGCGCGGCGTGGCCCGGCGGCGCCCGACGGCTCGGCCTGCTGCTGCCAGTTCTCACGCTCGTGACGCTGGCGAGCGTGCCGGTGGCCACACACGCGGGGGAATGGCTGGAAGAGCACGTCGGCAGCAATCCACTGGTGCGCAAGCACGCCGAACTCGGCGACGGCCTTCTGCCCTGGACTCTCGGCCTCTTCGTGATCTCGGCCGTCGTCTGGTGGACGGCCCGCCGCTCGGCGCCCGCCACGGACGGCACGGCGGGTGCTCCACGGTCGTCCTCGGCGCTGCTTCGGGGCGCGGTCGTGATCCTTTCCCTCGCTGTCGCGGTCGGCGCCGTGGTGGACGTCTACCGGATCGGCGACTCGGGCGCCAAGGCTGCCTGGCAGGACAACTACTCCAAGACGGCCACGCAGAACGGCGGCTGACGGACGAGGCCGACACTGGGCCACGGCTCCTCCGGATCGGCGGTCAGCACCCCGGCCACCGTGTTACGCGCGGAGACCCTGCCTGCGCCGTTGCGTGCCGACAATGGCTGATGGCCCGTCTGGAGGACCGGGGTGCCGCTGAGTCGGGGCTAGGGAACGGGCAGCGCGCTCTCGATCTCATCGACACCCCGGAGCTGCAACGTCGGAAAAGGACCACTCGGGCACGGGGAGACTCCTCCGGTCCGCTGCGGACCACGAGCACACCTACTCACGCAAGGACCTGAAAACGAAGCAGGCTATATCCCCCTACCACCGGTGGGCCCTGTGGGACTCGAACCCATAACCAATGGATTAAAAGTCCGGGTAGTAGGGGTACTGAACGGAGGTCTTGCCGTTGTCGGTGGTGATGGTGACGGCGCTCATCAGGTCTGTTCCTCCAGCTCCGGGGTGTGATGGTGTCCGGGGTGGGTGGTGCCGTCCTCGTCGGGGACGGCACCCTCGCAGCCGCCGCCCTTCCAGGGCGCTGCCCGCGACTTCGGCATCCCGTGGCGCACCGTATTCGGATACTCCCGCCCGCTGGGCAAAGGTAGGCGTGCTCAAGCGGCCCCCTGACCAGCTCCGCCTGTCCCGCCCCAGCCGCCAGGCCGAGGCCCCCCGGGTCACCCTCGCGGCCGCCTGAAGACCAACGCACGGCCGCTGCCGTTCGAACAGCGACCATCGACGCCCAGCCGAACGACAAGTGCGTGCTGTCCGGCCTCGGCCATGTCGTCATGCGGCTCCAGACGCGGCTGCGACCGGAACGCCCGTCGCGCGCGGGCCCACTGGCCGCCCGGCAACGTTGAGTTGAGCCAACCGCCGCCCGGTGGCGTGGGCGAAAGTTCCCCCGGCATGCGCACGGGATGCGAAGAACACACACTGGTCAGGAGGAGTACCGGCCGGGGTGGGCCACGCTCCATGGGCTCTCCCCGGCGCGAATAGCGACGCTCGAAGGAGACGGCCGTGACCATCGCCCGGGAGATCATGCACACCGGTGCCACGTGCATCCAGGAGAACGAGACGCTGGAGGCCGCAGCGCGCAGGATGAAGGAACTGGACGTCGGAGCCCTCCCGATCTGTGGGCCCGACGACCGGCTCCACGGGATCATCACCGATCGCGACATCGTGGTGAAGTGCCTCGCCAAGGGCAAGGATCCGAAGACCGTGACCGCGGGCCAGCTCGAACAGGGCAAGCCGATCACCATCGACGCCGACGCCGATGCCCACCAGGTCCTCCGGGCCATGGAGGAGCACAAGATCCGGCGGCTGCCGGTCGTCGACAACCATCGCCTCGTCGGCATGATCAGCGAGGCGGACCTCGGACGTCACCTGCCCGAGGACCAGGTGGGCCATTTCGTCGAGGTCGTCTGCGCGGCCCCCTGACCGACCGGATCCACGTCGAAAGCACGGTGCAGGAGGCCACGATGGGACGTCTCAACGAGCGGGTGGCGATCGTCACCGGCGGAGCCAGGGGCATCGGCGCCGCCGTAGCACGTCTGTTCGCCGCCGAGGGCGCTGTGGTGGTGGTAGCCGATGTTCTGGACGTCGGGGGGCGAAGCTGGCCGCGGAACTCGGTGGCCCGGCCCGTTACATGCACCTGGACGTCAGCACCGAGGACGGCTGGCAGACGATGGTGGCAGAGACGGAGCAGGCACTGGGCCCGGTCTCGGCACTGGTCAACAACGCCGGGGTCCTCGAGTGGGGGACCATCGAGGAACAGACCCTCGAATCCTTCCGGCGCGTCATCGACGTCAACCTGCAGGGCGCCTGGCTGGGTATGCGTACGACGGCACCATCCCTTCGCCGTGCCGGCGGAGGTGCGATCGTGAACATCTCCTCGCTCGCCGGCCTCACCGGCTATGCCGGCATCGGAGCGTATGTGGCCAGCAAATGGGGGCTGCGCGGGCTGACCAAGGCCGCGGCACTCGAACTGGCCCCGGACGGGATCCGTGTCTGCTCGGTCCATCCCGGTGCGGTGCGCACCGCGATGACGGCCGACTTCGACGACTCCTTCACAGCCGGACAGCCCCTGCCCCGATTCGGTGAGCCCGAAGAGGTCGCCCGCATGGTGCTCTTCATCGCCGCCGAGGCCACGTTCTCGACCGGCGTGGAGTTCGTCCTGGACGGCGGTGTCATCGCCGGCCCGCCGACCGTCCTGACTCCCGGCCAATGATCGGTCTGCAGAGCCAGGTCACCAACCTGTCCGTCTCTCCCCAAACAAGAGCGGCCAGGCCGAACTGAACCCGGTGGGAACCCGCGACTGCCCCGCAGCGGTGACCGGGAGCGACCGCCGTCATGTGCACTGGGCCCTGGAAACGGGTTCGGGAAGCTACGCAGCAGGAAGGCGAAGCTCCTGGGGCAAGTCCCACTCGTCAACCGGCGTGCCCGTGGTGGTGTGGCCGGTGGCGTACAGGTGCTGGACGTCGTGGACCGCTGTGGCCGGAAGCCGCCAGCGTCGACACGAGCGGCACCCTGCAGGCAGCGGCTGTCCAGGCCCTGACAGCAGTCCGCTTCGGGAGGAGGCCCCTCATGAGTGAACAAAGACCCCTCGCCCCTGGCGAGGCATGGCGGGCAGTGGCCGCATGCTTCCTCACCACCCTCCCACTGCTCGCGCGGCGCCGGGTACGTCTGCCGAAAGAACGGCTGGGAATGAGGCTGTGCTTCTCCGACGGCACCTCGGCCCGGGTGTACCGGGAGACCCGCATGGGCAGCGGCCTGGCGAAGGACCCATGCACGCTCGTGGTCGAATTCAGGCTGCGCCTGGTCCGCGGGCCGGCGCACGCCCTGTTCCGCGCGGAGAGCCTGCTGAACACCCCACTGTTCGTCGGCTTCCCCGGGTTCACCTCGAAGCTGTGGCTGGCCCACGACGAGTGCGACCGTTACCGCGGGGTGTACGAGTGGGATGGCCAGGAGCGCGCCGAACACTATGCGCGTTCCCTGTGGCGGGTTCTGGCGCTGGTCAGCGTGCCGAGCTCGATCCGCTATGCAGTCCTGCCCGGGCTGCGCCGCGACGCGATCATCGCAGATCCTGGGCTGGCCGAGAGCCTGACGCCGGACGACACCGCGGCATGGTGGCGCATCAAGGGCACGGCATGAAACATGGCAGCCACGACAGCAGTGGACGTCCTTGTGGTCGGGGCCGGTCCGACCGGACTCACCCTGGCACTGCAAGCCCATGACCACGGAGCGCGGGTCCGGGTCATCGAGCGGCGTCCCGGCGCGTTCCGGCCCTCCCGCGCGCTCATCCTGCACCCGCGCACTCTGGAGGTCCTGCGCCCACTCGGCGTCACGGACGCCCTGCTGGGGCTGGCGGACACGGCGCCGACGGTCGGGCTGCACCTCGGTTCCCGCGTCGTCGAAGCCAGTCTCGCCGACCTCTCCCTGCCCGACACTGCGTTCCCGCACCTGTCACTGATGCGGCAGACGGACGTCGAGAGAGTGCTGGCCCAGGCGCTCGCCGACCGCGGGGTGGCGGTGGAACGGGGCACCGAACTGGTCACCGCCCGCGATGACAAGCACAGCGCGTGGGCAGTGCTGCGCTCGCAGCAGGATACGGAGGAGATCCGCTGCCCCTTTGTCGTCGGCTGTGACGGCCCGGCCAGTACCGTGCGGGTCTGTTCTGGCATTGGGTGGCACGGCAGGCCCTACACCGAAGAGGTGGTCCTCGCCGACCTCGACCTCAGCGGCGACTTCGGCTGTTCCGTCGCCCAGGTGTTCGCGGGGCGTCAAGGGCTGCTGTTCCTCTTCCCTCTCGGAGAGCAGGCCGCCTGGAGGCTGCTGGCCACCCGGGCGTCCACCGGCGGGTCCGGACTGGACTTCGGCCAGCCCGGACCCGCCGTCCCGTATGCCGATCTGCAGCGACTTCTGAGCGACGCCGGGCTGGACGCACGGATCGAGCGCCTCGCGTGGTCCGCGCGGGTTCCCCTGCAGTGCAGCCTCGCCACACGATTCCGCAACGGGCGGCTCTTCCTCGCGGGGGACGCGGCTCACAACTATTCACCGGCCACCGGCCAGGGCATGAACGCCGGCATCCAGGACGCGGTGAATCTCGGCTGGAAGCTCGGCTTTGCGGCGAACTGCTCCGAGGGCGGGGCCGCGGGCGGGCTCGGTGCCGAAGTAATGCTCGACTCCTACGACACGGAGCGCCGGCCGGCCGCCCACCGACGGTTGGTTCTCACGCACACGGTGTTCTGGGCAGAGGCGTCGACCGGCCGAATCCCCTCGTGGCTGCGCGCGGTGGCCGCTCCTCTCGCGGCCCCGGCTGTGCCAATCCTCCTGGACCGACGACGGCTGGTCGCCGAAGGCATCCGCTTCATCTCCCAACTGCGGGTGAACTACAGGCACAGCGCCCTGTCGGTGGAGGGAAGACCGCGCCTGCGTGGTGCACCTCGCCCGGGAGACCGCCTTCCGGACGCGGCCGTCAGCGTCGGAGGGCCTCCACAACGGTTGCACGGACTGCTCGCCGGTCCGGGCGTGCACGTGCTGCTGCAGCGCGACGCCACCTCGCTGCCGGACGCGGTGCTCGGTCCCCAAGTCACCGTCCTCCGGCTGGGGAACAGCCCCGGCCGCGGTCTGATCACAGTCCGCCCAGACGGGCATGTCGGCTTCCGGTGCGGGACCGCCGACGCGGCCGGGCTGAGCGACTGGCTCTCACTGATCGGCGCTGCGGCATCGCCATGAAGCCGGCCACGACCACCGCGCAAGTCTGAGGCTATGACGTGTTGGCCCTTGGCCCGATGGGAGAGCCCGCCCTGGAAAGCCCAGCTCAGCGGCGTGCTGCGGACTTGTGATGCGACGGATCGCCAACCTTTACCCGGGCTAGGCGAAGACCGACGCGAAGGACGCCGCAGCGATCGCGGACGCAGCCCGGACGATGCCGCACACCCTGCGCTCGTTGGAACTGACCGACGAGATAACCGCCGAGCCGACCGTGCTGGTGTGCTTCGACCAGGACCTGGCGGCCGAGGCAAACTCGCACCTCGAATCGGCTACGCGGCCTGCTCACCCAGTTCCACCCCCAACCTGGAGCGCGTCCTCGGGCCGCGCCTGGACCACCAGGCCGTGACCTGGCTGCTGGAGCGCTACGGTTCCCCTGCCGCGCTGCGAAAAGCCGGTCGGCGCAGGCTCGTTGAGGTGATCCGGCCCAAAGCCCCCGCGCATGGCTGCCCGGCTGATCGACGAGATCTTCGACGCCCTCGACGAGCAGACCGTCGTGGTCCCGGGCACCGGCACCCTCGATGTCGTGATCCCGTCCCTGGCCCGTTCGCTCGCCGCCGTCCACGAACAGCGACGAGCTCTGGAAGCGCAGATCGGACAGCTGCTGGAGGCTCACCCTCATTCCGCGGTCCTGACCTGGATTCCGGGGATCGCGGTCAGGACCGCCGCCACCTTGCTGGTCACCGTCGGCGACGGCACCAGCTTCCCCACCGCCGCCCACCTGGCCTCCTACGCCGGCCTCGCCCCAACGACCAAGTCGTCGGGGACCTCTATCCACGGCGAACACGCGCCCAGAGGCGGCAACCGTCAATTCAAACGCGCGATGTTCCTGTCCGCGTTCGCCGCCCTGCACCACCCCGCCTCCCGCACCTACTACGACAAATGCCGGGCCCGCGGAAAGACCCACACCCAGGCCCTTCTCCGCCTGGCCCGTCACCGCATCAGCGTGCTGTTCGCGATGCTCCGCGACGGCACCTTCTACGAACCCAGAACCCCACGGCTCCCTTGACGCGGGCCTCGGGCCAAGACCCGGACCATTCCCGCACCATCGACCCGCCATCCACCTCAGCTAAGGCTATTTCCGCAGGTCAGCGACATGTAAGCTGTGAACCACGAGCAGACCAAGAACGTCCTGGTCCTTGTCTTCACTCCGAGGCGGATGAGTGGTTTTCGATCCATGCCAGTCCACCGAGGTCGAGTCGGCTGCGGGCGCGGGTGACGGCGACGTAGGCGAGGCGGGCGTCGGTGGCGTTCACAGGTCCCGGAATCGGACGGCCTTCGTTGTCATGCTGGTCCGTGTCCTTCGGCTCCGGAAAGTCTTCTGCAATTTTCACGGCGTGCCATTCGCGCCCCTTGGCCTTGTGGGCAGTAGAGACGGTGACGTCGGCGGTCGTCTCGTCTGTGAGTTCGTCAACAGCGGCGAGGATTGCGTCAGGACCGTGGGTGTCGACGAGATCGACGAAGGGCTGGAGGTCACGGCCGGCCGGGTCGTATGCGGCGTAGTCCTGCAGTTCGCCCCAGGAGGCAAACAACACCAGCTCCGGGTGGTTCGTACGGCGGCCGTCCTTCAGATCGCGGGCTGCGATGGCCAGCGCAGCCAACTGTTGCCCTCCCCGGGTGAGGGCGACGCGCCTACCGTCAGCGAGCAGGCGCATGACTTCCGCCATGGCGCCGATGTTGGTGCGGCACAACACGGCGTCCGGGCTGCGGACGTCGCCGATTTCGGCGGGGATGGTGTCCGTGCCGGTCAGCCGGATGGGAGCGTCGGCAAGGGCGAGCCACCGGTTGGCCTGGTCGGCGATCCCGGGGCCGAAGCGGAAGGAGCGTGTCAGGGTCAGCTGCGCCGCGTCGAAGCGGCTCATCACGTCGCAGGCGCCGCGCCAGCCATAGATGGCTTGGGCGGAGTCGCCGACCATGACCAGCTGGGCGTGGTCACGCTGGGCGGCGAAGACCTGTTCCAGGACGGGGTTCGTGTCCTGGGCCTCGTCGAGGAAGAGGAAGTCTGCTTCGATCTTCGGTGCGGTCAGGGCCCACATCTTTAGGTAATGGTCGTGTTCGAAGCGGACCACGCCCTGCTCGTGGTTCTGTAGATCTGCCCAGGCTTTCACGGCGAACGGCACGACCACATCTACCACTTGGGCGTGCTCACCGGGCGCGTCCAGGCCGCGCAAGCGTGGTACATGATGACAGGCCGGGACGCGGTCGGCGGAGTAGCAAAAGCGCGTAACGGTACGCACGACGGCGTGTGAAAGCGTCCGCTGGGTGATGTGGTGATCCCCGATGCGGACGGAGCGGTTGATGCCGAGGGCCTGGCCGGTTTTCCATGCGGGCTGCCGGGGGCTGTTGAGGCGGCGGGCAAAGCGATGGCCGAGCGCGGCGTAAGCAGTGGCATGGGCGGTTTTACACATCACGGATCGTGGAAAGCGCGCCGAGGCGTCGTGTGCGATGTCCTTGTTGAAGGCGAGGTAGCGCCCTCGGCGTTTGGTGCTGGCGGCGAGCAGGCTCAGCGTGCTGGTCTTTCCAGTGCCGGCGCCGGCCTGCAGCACGAGGTGATGGCCGTCTTGGAAGGCTTCGACGGCCTGAGCCTGTTCGTCGGTGGGCGTGTGCAACAAGGCCTCCACGGAGGAGCAGGGCTAGGGGTTCGTGTGGTCTCGCCGATCGCGGTCGGCGGCGTACGAGTCAGGTGCGGCCGAGCTACAACGGCGGAGCAGGATTCGGGCTGTGCAGGCCAGTAGGTCCTCGGAGGAGTAAAGAGCTACTAGGCCTTCGAGTTGCGCCGTCAGTTGCCGAGAGCGTTCCCGCTCGTTCCGATCGAGGGCTGCGGTCACACTCCGGCCGACGAAGTCTCCGGGCCGCTGTCCGCTGGCGGTCGCGGCCCGGTGAATCGCCGCTCGCGCGGTACGGCTGAGCTCGAGGTTGAGGACGACCTGCCCGTGCTGGTCGGGGTAGTGGGTGGTCAGGACGTCGATGGGCAGAAGGTGGTGCAGTCGTCTGCGCAGTGATTGCAGCGCGCGGCTGGGCGTCTTGGCCGGGTGGACGGCCATCAGCCGGGTGCGGTCCCTGTTCGCTGCAAGCGGCACCGTACGACGCGCTCGATCGAGCTCACCGTCTGTGGCCGGCCGGGTCAGCAGGATTTCAATGGCGTGGCGCGACGTCACGGCGTGCCCGTTCCGTGCTCGTGATGGGTCCGGCGTGGACGACGGACGTGATCGGGCAGGCGGTTGTGGATGTGCGCGTGATGGAGCATGGGGTCGAAGGGTTCCCAGTCAGCCAACGCGAGGTCCGCTGCTGACGGGATTGCGGCGTGAGCGGAACAGCGCTGCATGCGCCAGCGCAGTTGCTCAGTGTAGGGCAGGGCCGTGAGGTCATATAGGGCCATGACCTCGTAGGGCAAAGCAAGTTGTCCCCTTGCGGCCATGGCTGGTACCAGCGTCCAGACGCCCACCGGGGTTTCCCCCGGGCGGAGGAGCCTCTGCGTACAACGGTCGCGGCGCCGTGTCTGTGCCACGCACTGGATTTCGTCCACTGGGTGCGCAGCAAGGTAGCGGACGTACAGGAGCTGCACGACGGGCCTGGCGGGTCGACAGGCGGCCGGTTGTGCCGTTGGTCGACTCGGAGTGGTGCCGGGGGTGAACGCGCCGCTGTCGATCAGACGGCGCGTGTTCAGAGCCAGCACGCGCCGTAGCCCATCCAACGCGGATGTTTCGGGCAGAGCTTCACGAGCGGGGCAGACATGGGCATGCGCCAGGCGGCACCACGCTCTGCCGTCGCCAGCCGGATGCGCGACACCGGAGCTGACGTGCCAGCGGTGGGCTGCGGGCACCTTCACCGCGGACACCTCCCGAGGGTGCAGGCAAACGGGCCGCGCAAAGCTGCGCTCGTACCACTCGACCGGGTTGCCGCACTCTCGGCAGCGATCTCGCTGAGCACAGCGCAGGAGCCGACTGGGGCTGTCGTGCTCGACACGCAGTGAGCGTCGGGAGTGAGAGACAGCGGGGCTGCCGTCCCAGTGCCACGGTGTGGATGAACAACGCATGCGCGTGAAGGTGCCAGGCAACACGCCGCATCGGTGGCGTCGAGGCCGGAAGGTACCTCGAACAGCCCCATCTCATGAAACACACATGCGAGACGTCGATCAGAGGTTCGTGTCGCGTCGCCGGTCTGGGTGACTGGCGCAGACCCTCCCAGTCAGAGGCCAGCGTCGGTCGACCCTGGAGGCTCGTGCCCCTCACACAGCGTTCCGAAGAGTTCGTCCAGCGGAGTGTTCAGCGCATGCGCGAGTGCGTGCCAGGTCTTGAGAGTGCCGAGGGTTCGTCCCTGCTCAATCTCAATGAGGGTCCTTCTGGCCAGGCCGCTTCGAGCAGCGAGCTCGTCATAGCTCCAGCCCTGCGCCGCCCGCAGCCGCGCAAGCTCCAGACGCAGCGCCTCGAAATCGGGGTCGGGCGGGAAGATCGTCACCCGACAATCCGACGGTGCAGACTACTGCCCTGTCAGTGCAGACCTCTGCCCTATTTCCGCTGATAGTGGCAGCGGAGGGAGGGCAGAGGTCTGCACTACCGTGTGCGGGCCACCCCACTCCTCTGCGGGTCCGCAGATACGACGGGAGGAACACGCCCCCCATGAGGCTTTGCACGGCACAACCCGGCGTCCGACGCGCCTGGACCGTGGAACTACGCCCGGAGCCAGGCGGACCGATGCTCGTATGCCAGCAGTGCTCCCACAGTGGGCGACTCCTCGGCGGCACTTCCGCTCGGTCGGAGCTCCTGGCCCACCTGGCAGGACACGCTCGCCGCGATCCCCTCCCCGCGCACCTTCGCACTTGCCAATGCCACGAGCGTGGCTGTAGCTGGCACCCGCGCCATCGAGGCTGTGGTGGGCCCATCCGGCTCGTGCTCGCACGCGAGCGAGGTGGACGGCTCTGGCGCCTGGCTGACATGTGCACGGCCTGCGCCGCCGCCACGTCACAAGCGGCCGTCGTTCCGGACACGTTGATCAACGCACCGGCAGCACCATCGGCACATGTGGGCGTCTGTCGAAGACGCCGTAGCCCCAGAGCCCCGGACGGGCAAACCCGGGTCCGGGAGATGCTCAGCTACCTCGCCTCTGCCCTGCCGGCCGAGACCGGGCCCGCCGCCCGTCTGATCGCCCTGCAATGCGCCCTGCGCATGAACGACTCAGCTCAAGTCCGCTTGCCACTCGGGGTATTGCGCAGCCTTCGCCTGGAACCTGCCAGGGATTCTTGGCGGGAGCTCCACCAGGCAGGCTGGCTGTACGCAACCCCGACTGCGCCGCGCGCCAAAGCAAGCGCTGTGGTTGTCCAACTCCTCGACGTAGGGCTCTTCGCTCAATGCCCGGCCCGCCCTGACCGGCTCGTCGCCGCAGACTGGGCGCTGCGCGCCGCCTGCCGCGTCCGTAACGACTGCGCCCCGCTTCCTCGCCTGATCACCATGTGTCTCACGGCTCATACCGCCCCGGAGAGCATCCACGGGATGATGGAAGTGGATCGGCTGGCACTGGAGTGTGGGCTGGCCACACCGGAGTTCGTGAATGCACTTGACCGTTTGGCGGTCGCAGGACAAGTCGGCTCGTGGAGTGTCCACTCGCCGTCGGGAGATCTGCACTGGACACTGGCAGAAAACGGGGAGCAGGGGTTCAGAGGCGCGGCCCGCCGGTGACCGACAGGCATCGACGGCTCTCGTGGCTCAAGGCTGATATCGCGAGAAAAGCGTCGGGGCATCACCCTCGCTGTCAGCGATGAAGCAAGGGCCTGATGGGCTAACGTCGAATCCCCATCACCCGCTTCTGAAGCGTCCGTTAGGCGAATTTCTGAGCGCCTGAAGCGTTCATGCGCCAGGCCGCGAATTTTAACTGACGTCGAAATATTTGGCCACCTGTTCATCGGTCCTGCTCGACGGAGCCGTGCCGATCGCCGCCGTCATGGAATTGAGTAATTCCCGGAGTGAGCCGTGGCCTGCTTCTCTTTGAGCACCACCTCCGGACCGACGTCTCGGCACTCACCATCAGCGAAGAGGATCCCCTCGAATTTGCGCTCCAGGAGAAGATGTCACATCTCGTGCACGACATTGGACCGGCGCCTCTGAGGTGCGCGCGGGGGTCTCCACGATGAACCGCGCCATCCCAACCGGCACCAATGCGTCGGATATCCACTATCGACGAGGTCATGAACCGCATACGCTGGGAGCCCGTACGCACCTGTCAGCCGCTGGAGGTCGAGCCAGACGTGCGGTCCGGCACCAATCTCATCCCAGACCTCAAGGGCGAGGTTACGAAGAGCCTTCTCGTCCACCGCCTGACCGCGTGTCACCTAGAACGAGCTTGCCGATCGGAGGGGAACCGGCGCACCGCCGAGAACCGACCGCCCGACTGGCTACCGACCAGCCGCGTCCTGGAGATAATCAAAGATCGCATGCCTGACGGGGAACGAGGCGAGGAAGACGCGAGTGAGGGCTACTCCGACGAAACGTCCCGACGAGCTTCCCAGGTTTTATGGCTGGCAATCCGCCGTCGTGGTGATCGCTGGTGTCGCGATGCGGCACCAGCACTCCGGACATGTCCACGCCCGCATAAGCCCAGTTCAACAAGAACGTGCTGAGCGTCGTCAACCGCGAACTCGGCGCCGACTTCGCCCCGGGCACCTTCGAGCATGTGGCCCTGTGGGACGCCGACAACGAGTGGATCGAGATGCGGCTGCGCTCGCTCGCCGAGCAGACCGTGAAGATCCCCGCACTCGATCTCGCCGTGGACTTCGCGGCGGGAGAGGAGATGCGGACGGAGGTGTCGGCGAAGTTCCGGAAGGAGGGCGTGAGCGCCGAACTGGCCGCCGCCGGGCTGGAGGCGACCCGGTGGTGGACGGACGAGCAGGGCCGTTTCGCCCTGTCGCTGAGCGTCGCACGTTAGCGACACACGCCTCGCGAACCACCGCCACATGGGGCACGGTGGAAGGTGGAATGGGTCCAGTCCGTCCAGTACCGCGAAGAGGAGCACCCGCATGTCGAACCACACCTATCGGGTCACCGAGATCGTCGGCACCTCGCACGAAGGCGTCGACCAGGCCGTCCGTAACGGCATCAGCCGGGCCTCGCAGACCCTGCGCAACCTGGACTGGTTCGAGATCACGCAGGTCAGGGGCCAGATCGTGGACGGGCAGATCGAGCACTACCAGGTCGGCCTGAAGGTCGGTTTCCGGCTGGAGGACGGCGAGTAGCGGTACTGGGCCACTCGCTCAGGTCCGGCCCTCCATCTCCTGCGCCTCCTTCAGCGCGCCGGAATCGCCCGTCCAGCGGGCCCGTACGACGCTGAAGCCGGCCCGTTCCGCGTCCTGGCAGACGAGTTCGTCGTCGTCCACCAGGACGCGGATCTCGCGGCCTTGGGCCAGCCGACGCAGGATCTCCAGCTTCGTGCCGCGGGCGGGCCTGCGGTCGTCGTCGCGCCGCATCCAGAGGCGGCCCTCGGGCAGGCCGTGCGCGGCGAGCCAGGCAAGCGTCTCGCGGCGGCAGCGCTCGGGCCGGCCGGTGAGATAGACGACCTCGCACTCCCGCGCGCTCTCCAGGGCCAGCGCGACGCCCTCGGTGAGCGGCGGGTCGTGCGGCGCCGCCGCGAAGAAGGCCGCCCAGTCGCGTGGCTTGCGCTCCAGGTACCGCTGTCGGTGCGCGGTGTCCGCGAGCGTGTTGTCGAGGTCGAACACGGCGAGCGGTCTGCCGCTCTTCGGACTGTTGTTCATCAGGCCGCTGTTCTTCGGGCTGCTGTTCTTCGGGCTGCTGTTCTTCGGGCTGCTGTTCTGCGTCACGGTCACTGACCCTAGCCAGTCGGGCGGACCCGGCAACCTCCACGGCGTCGGCGGCCACTCCTTGGCGACACAACCGAGGCAGAGGCGGGAGCCGTACATGCGCAACGCAGCGATCCGGACGGGAACGGCGGTCCTGGGAACCGCGTTAATGACAGCGGGGATGCTCGTGGGAGCCGCCACGGGAGCGACCGCCGCGACGACACTCGTCGTGGCGACAGGCGGCGACGACTCGGCGCCGGGCACTCTCGCGCGCCCTTTCAAGACCATCCAGCGGGCCGTCGACCTGGCGAAGCCGGGCGACACGATCACCGTGCGCGGGGGCACCTACGCCCTGACCGACAACATCACCATCGCCACCTCCGGCACCGCTTCCCAGCCCATCACCCTGGGCGCCTACTCGGGCGAGCGGGTCGTCGTCGACGGGGAGCGGCTGCCCGCCAGTCACACGCCCGTCGGCGGCAGCATCCCGCGCGCCGAGCGCGGTGCGATCCACCAGGAGGCCTCCTACTGGCGGATCTCGGGGCTGGAGATCGTGAACGGGCCGTACGGCGTCTACTGTGACGGCTGCAACGGCAACGTCTTCGCCCGCCTGATCACCCACGACAACTACGAGTCCGGCTTCCAGCTCCAGGGCGCCTCCGGCAACAACCAGATCCTGGACCTGGACAGTTACGGCAACCGCGACCCTCGCAAGAACGGTGAGAGCGCGGACGGGCTGGCCATCAAGGAGGGCACCGGGACCGGCAACCTGGTGCGGGGCGCGCGGCTGTGGAACAACGTCGACGACGGCTTCGACGCCTGGAAGTTCACCTCGCCGATCACGATCGCGAACACGATCTCGTACGGCAACGGCTTCAACCGCTGGAACTTCCCCGACTTCGCGGGCGACGGCAACGGCTTCAAACTGGGCGGCGGCTCCCCGGCACCCGCCGTGGCGCACGTCCTGCGCAACACGGCCTCGTTCAAAAACGCGGCGCACGGCTTCACGGACAACGGCAATCCGGGTGCCATCGGCGTCAACCACAGTACGGCGTACGGGAATGCGGGCACCGGCTTCGACTTCGACGTCTCCGGGGGACGCGCCACCCTCACCGCGGATCTGTCGGTCGCCGACGGACGGGCCGTCGCCCTGGGTTCCAACACCGTATCCACCGGCAACTCCTGGGACCTGGGCGGCACTTGGAACGCCGCCTCGGTGCTGAGCACCGACCCGGCGGCCATCACGGGCGGGCGGCGAGCGGACGGTTCGCCGCCCGCCGCCCCCGACTTCCTGGTTCCGCGCGCTGGAACGAACATCGGCGCCCGCTTCTAGTCGATCTTCGGAGGGGCGTGAGGGGTCAACCGGAATTTGATCTGTCGGAAACATTGACTCACTCCCGCCCCTTATCTATCTTTCGGTCGAACCTCCGCACGTCGTTCCATATATCGAACAAAGTCGGCCCGGGAATAGGCCGTCGAAGGAGACTCCCGTGGACCGCAGCCGCAACGACGCGACCAGCCGACGCACGCTCCTCAAGGCCTGCACGGCACTGGTCGTCGCCGTGACCGTGCCGGCCGTCGTCGGCACCCCCGCCTTCGCCGCCGTCCCGGCCTCCCCGGCCGTCACCTTCACCAACCCGATCGCCGCGCAGCGCGCCGACCCGCACATCTACAAGCACACCGACGGCTACTACTACTTCACCGCCACGGTCCCCGCGTACGACCGGATCGTGCTGCGCCGCGCCACCACGCTGCAGGGTCTGGCGACCGCCGCCGAGACGACCATCTGGACCAAGCACGCCAGCGGTGACATGGGCGCCCACATCTGGGCTCCGGAGATCCACTTCATCGACGGCAAGTGGTACATCTACTTCGCGGCCGGCGCCTCGAACGACATCTGGAAGATCCGCCCGTGGGTCCTGGAGTCCTCGTCCGCCAACCCGATCACCGGGACATGGACGGAGAAGGGCCGTATCGCGCTGCCGCTGGACACCTTCTCGCTCGACGCGACGACCTTCGTGGTGAACGGCACCCGCTACCTGAGCTGGGCACAGAACGACCCGGCCGTCGGCGACGGCACCAACATCTACCTCGCGAAGATGTCCAACCCCTGGACCATCAGCGGCACTCCGGCGATGATCTCCCGGCCCACGCTGTCCTGGGAGATCATCGGGCACACGGTGAACGAGGGGCCGTCCGTGATCCAGCGGAACGGCAAGGTGTTCCTGGCCTACTCGGCGAGCGCCACCGACGCCAACTACTGCCTGGGTCTGCTGACCGCGTCCGCCTCCGCCGATCTGCTCAACCCGGCCTCCTGGACGAAGAGTTCGCAGCCGGTGTTCACGAGCAACGCCTCGACCGGGCAGTACGGGCCGGGACACAACACCTTCACGGTCTCCGAGGACGGCACGTCCGACGTCCTCGTCTATCACGACCGCGACTACAAGGACATCAACGGCGATCCGCTCAACGACCCCAACCGGCGCACCCGTTACCAGAAGCTGTACTGGAACGCGGACGGCACCCCGAACTTCGGCATCCCGGTCTCCGACGGTGTCACCCCGGTCCGCTTCTCGTCGTTCAACTACCCGGACCGGTACATCCGGCACTGGGAGTACCGGGCGAAGATCGAGGCGAACGTCACCAACCTCGCCGACTCGCAGTTCCGGTTCGTCACCGGGCTGACCGGATCCGGGACCGTCTCGCTGGAGTCGGCGAACTTCCCCGGCTACTACCTCCGGCACAAGAACTACGAGTTGTGGGTCGAGAAGAACGACGGCACCGCGACCTTCCTGGCCGACGCCTCCTTCACCCGACGGGCGGGCCTCGCCGACTCGGCCGGGGTGTCCTTCGAGTCGTACAACTTCCCGGGCCGTTACATCCGGCACTACAACGGCCTCCTCCAGCTCCAGCCGCTCAGCACCTCCCTGGACCAGCAGGACGCGACGTACTACGCCGAGTAGACCGCCGGAGCAAATCCCTTACAGCACAAGGGACTTCAGAACTCAGCTACGTCAGTCACCTCAGAGACGAGGCACATGTGACACCCCACCTGTCGAGACGGTTTCTGCTCCAGAGCGCGATACTGGCCACCGCCGCCCCCGCGTTCGCCTACGCGGGATCCGGCAGGGCGGCGGCCGCCGCCCTGCCCGCGCCGTCCGCCTGGACGCTCCGCCCCTTCGAGCTGAAGGACGTCGCGCTCGGCCAGGGCGTCTTCGCGAGCAAGCGCCAGCTGATGCTGGACCACGGGCGCGGCTACGACGTGAACCGGCTGCTCCAGGTGTTCCGCGCCAACGCAGGCCTCTCCACCGGCGGCGCGGTCGCCCCGGGCGGCTGGGAGGGCCTGGACGGCGAGGCCAACGGCAACCTGCGCGGCCACTACACCGGGCACTTCCTGAGCATGCTGTCGCAGGCGTACGCGAGCACCAGGGACCAGGCCTACGCCGACAAGATCGCGACCATGGTCGGCGCGCTGACCGACGTACGCGCGGCCCTGCGCACGGACCCGCGCATGCTCGTCGTCACCGGGAAGTGGGGTGGCGCGCACGAGAACGTGCGGGGTTCCTACCAGTACGTGGACCTGCCGGCGGCCGTCCTGGGCGGTGCCTCGGCGATCACCCTGTCGACCTGGGTCAAGCCCACCCACGACGCCAACTGGCAGCGGGTCTTCGACTTCGGCAACGACACCACCCGGTACATGTACCTGGCCTCCCGCAACGGCAGTGGGGTGCCACGGTTCGCGATCACCACGAACGGGCCGGGCGGGGAACAGGCCCTCAACGGCACCTCCGCGCTGCCGCTGAACCAGTGGAGCCACCTCGCGGTGACCATCTCCGGCACCACGGGCACGCTCTACGTCAACGGCACCGCCGTCGCCACGAACACCGCGATGACCGTCAACCCGTCCGTCCTGGGCACCCTGACGAACAACTGGCTCGGCCGCTCGAACTTCTCCGGCGACCCGGTCTACGCGGGCGCGTTCGACGAGTTCAACGTCTACTCGCGCGCCCTGACGCAGGCCGAGATCACCTCGATGCAGAGCAACGAGGCCAAGAACTCCTCCGCCGGGCTCGGCAACCTCGCCTCGTACTACTTCTCCGCCACCACCGGCGGCACGTTCGGCGACGCCTCCGGGCGCGGACTGACCGCCACCCTGCGCCGCACCTGGGGCGGCCCGAGCCACCCGGGCTTCCTGGCCGCGTACCCGGAGACGCAGTTCATCGCCCTGGAGTCGGCGACAAGCGCCGACTACACCAAGATCTGGGCGCCCTACTACACGGCGCACAAGATCCTCAAGGGTCTGCTGGACGCCTACCTCGCGACGGACGACTCCCGGGCGCTGGACCTCGCGTCCGGTATGTGCGACTGGATGTACTCGCGGCTGTCCAAGCTGCCCGACGCCACCCTCCAGCGGATGTGGGGGATCTTCTCCAGCGGTGAGTTCGGCGGCATCGTCGAGACCATCGTCGACCTGTACACGATCACCGGCAAGGCCGACCACCTCGCCCTGGCCAAGCTGTTCGACCTCGACACGCTCATCGACGCGTGCGCGGCGAACAACGACACCCTCAACGGCCTGCACGCCAACCAGCACATTCCGATCTTCACCGGATACGTACGGCTGTACGACGCGACGGGCGAGGCGCGCTATCTGACCGCCGCGAAGAACTTCTGGGGCATGGTGATCCCGCAGCGCATGTACGGGATCGGCGGCACCAGCACGGGCGAGTTCTGGAAGGCGCGCGGGGTGATCGCGGGGACGGTCAGCGACACCAACGCCGAGACCTGCTGCGCGTACAACCTGCTCAAGCTGAGCCGGACGCTGTTCTTCCACGAGCAGGACCCGAAGTACATGGACTACTACGAGCGGGCGCTCTACAACCAGGTGCTCGGCTCCAAGCAGGACAAGGCCGACGCCGAGAAGCCGCTCGTCACGTACTTCATCGGGCTCACGCCCGGGCATGTGCGCGACTACACGCCCAAGCAGGGCACGACCTGCTGCGAGGGCACGGGAATGGAGAGCGCCACCAAGTACCAGGACTCGGTGTACTTCAAGTCGGCCGACGGCGGCTCCCTGTACGTCAACCTGTACAGCCCCTCGACCCTGACCTGGGCCGAGAAGGGCGTCACCGTCACCCAGACCACCGAGTATCCGAAGGAGCAGGGCACCACGCTCACCATCGGGGGCGGCAGCGCGGCCTTCGCGCTGCGGCTGCGGGTGCCCCTCTGGGCGACGGCCGGGTTCCAGGTGACGGTCAACGGGCAGGCGGTGAGCGGGACTCCGGTCGCCGGGAGCTACTTCGCGGTGTCGCGGACCTGGCAGAGCGGGGATGTCGTACGGATCAGTGTGCCGTTCCGGCTGCGGGTCGAGAAGGCGCTCGACGACCCGTCGCTCCAGACCCTGTTCTACGGCCCGGTGAACCTGGTGGCCCGGAGTGCGAGCACCAGCTATCTGTCCGTCGGGCTGTACCGCAACGCGGCGCTCTCGGGCGATCTGCTGCCCTCCCTCACCCCGGTGAGCGGCAAGCCGCTCCACTACACGCTGAACGGCACCGAGTTCGCCCCCTTCTCCGAGGGGACGGAGGACCCGACGCACGCCTATGTCCGGCGCGCCGAACCGAAGGTCGTGTTCGGGACCGTCGACTCGGGGATCGCCGATCCGGCGAAGGCCGACGGCACCACGCTCCTCGACGAGATCTGGGCGGGGGCACCCTTCGCGAACAAGGCCGCGCTGGTGACGCGGGTCCGGTCGACGACGACGGCCTGGGTGTCGGCGGGGCTGCTCACCCAGGCGGCGGCCGACACGGTGGTCAGCACGGCGCAGGGCGCGACGTACGTGTCCTGATCCCCGGACATCTTCCGATCGCGACGGGCGGTACCCCTACCCGAGGGCTACCGCCCGGGGCGGCAGAACCAGGCCGCCGCCGGGGTTGGCGGCTTCGCCGGGGTGCTGGTCAGTCGCCGACCGTCGTGGGCTGCACCGTCTCGTCAGTCGGCGCCGTGGCCGGGGTTTCGGGTCGGGCCCGCCCGGCTCGCCACGCGCCGGCCCGAGCCGCCAGGGGCTCGGTCCAGCGGGCGGTGAGCGGGCCCAGGACGACCAGGATCAGGACGTACGCCGTCGCCAGCGGGCCGAGGTCGGACTCGACGCCGGCGGTGACCGCGAGGCCCGCGATGACGATGGAGAACTCGCCGCGGGCCACCAGCGCACCGCCCGCCCGCCAGCGGCCCTTGAGCGAGATTCCGGCGCGGCGGGCCGCCCAGTAGCCGGTGGCGATCTTCGTGGCCGCCGTGACGACGGCCAGCGCGAGGGCCGGGAGCAGCACGGGCGGGATGCTCGCCGGGTCGGTGTGCAGCCCGAAGAAGACGAAGAAGATCGCCGCGAAGAGGTCCCTGAGCGGGCTGAGCAGGGTGTGCGCGCCCTCCGCGACCTCCCCCGACAGGGCGATCCCGACGAGGAACGCCCCTACGGCGGCGGACACCTGGAGCTCCTGGGCGATGCCCGCGACCAGGATGGTCAGACCGAGAACGACCAGCAGGAGTTTCTCGGGGTCGTCGCTGGAGACGAAGCGGGAGATGACCCGGCCGAAGCGGACGGCGACGAACAGCACCAGGCCGGCGGCCCCGAGCGCGATGGCCAGGGTCACACTGCCGGCGGCGAGCGAGACACCGGCCACCAGCGCGGTGACGATGGGCAGATAGACAGCCATCGCCAGGTCCTCCAGGACCAGGATGCTGAGGATCACCGGCGTTTCCCGGTTGCCGACCCGTCCCAGGTCGCCCAGCACCTTGGCGATGACGCCGGAGGAGGAGATCCAGGTGACTCCGGCGAGCACCACGGCGGCGACCGGACCCCAGCCGAGCAGCAGCGCGGCGGCGGCGCCGGGCAGCGCGTTCAGGGTGAAGTCCACCAGGCCGGACGGGTAGTGGGACTTGAGGTTGGAGACGAGATCACTGGCCGTGTACTCGAGCCCGAGCATCAGCAGCAGCAGGATGACGCCGATCTCGGCGCCGGTGGCGATGAACTCCTCGCTCGCGCCGAGCGGCAGCAGGCCGCCTTTGCCGAAGGCGAGACCGGCGAGCAGATAGAGGGGTATCGGGGAGAAGCTGAGCCGGGCGGCCATCCGGCCGAGCAGCCCGAGGGCGAGGATGACGGCGCCGAACTCGATCAGCAGGACCTGGGAGTGCATGGTGGTGTCACTCCCGTCCGAGTATCGCGGCGGCGGCGTCGACGCCCTCGCGGGTACCGATCACGATGATGACGTCCCCGCCGGCCAGCCGGAAGTCGGGCGTCGGGGAGGGGATCGCCTCGGCGCGCCGCAGCACGGCGACGACGGACGCGCCGGTCTCCGTCCGCATCCGCGTCTCCCCGAGCACCCGCCCGTTCCAGCGCGAGCCGCCGGCCACCTCCACCCGTTCCGCCACCAGTCCCAGCGGTGTCGTGGACAGCAGGCTGGAGCTGTGGTGCGAGGGACTCAGCGCGTCGATCAACGAGGCGGCCTCGGGCGCGGTCAGCCGCAGCGACTGGGCGCACGAGTCCGGATCGTCGTCCCGGTACAGGCTCACGGTACGGCCGCCGTCGCGGTGGGCCACCACCGACAGATGGCGTTGCTCACGTGTGACGAGGTCGTACTGAACCCCGATGCCCGGCAGCGGAGTCGCCCGAAGGCGTGGCGCAGACACGTTGAATCCCCTTGCTGATCGGTGATGTTGACCTGTGTGGAGGCTCAGGCTCCGGTGGCCCCGTCGACGAGTTCACGCAGCAGGTCGGCGTGGCCGTTGTGGCGGGCGTACTCCTCGATCATGTGGACCATGATCCAGCGCAGCGAGAGCCGCTGGGTACCGGTCAGGGCCGCCTCCGCATCCGACAGCCGCCCGGTCTCGTCCAGTGAGGGCGCGGCGGCGACCAGCTCCCGGCCGCGCGCGACCTCCGCCCGCCAGACGGTCAGCGCCTCGTCGAGCCCGCGCCCGGGGACGAGGGTGAAACCGTCACCCTTGCCCTCCTCGTAGACGACGGGTACGTCCTGGCCCGCGAACACCCGCTGGAACCAGTTCCGTTCGACGTCGGCCAGGTGCTGGACGAGCCCGAGCAGCGTCATCTCCGAGGGCGCCGCCGAGGCCAGGCGCGCCTGCCGGTCGTCGAGGCCCTGGCACTTGAGGGTGAGCGTGGCACGGTGGAAGTCGAGCCAGGCGCTCAGCATGGCGCGTTCGTCGGCGTTCGCGGGAGGTATGGGACGTCCGTCCGGTGTGGTCGACATGTTCTGCACCCTTCCACAGGTGCCCGGTGAGCCGCGAGGAATACGAGCGTCCGGGAGATCGCTGACACGGACACAGTCGAGGACGACCGGAGCAGCCATGCCGAACCCAGCAGATCAACCGGTGCGATCACGACGCCCGGGGCCGGAGTCGGGGTCGGTGCTGTCCACGACCCGGTTCTCCGTGCTCGACCGGTCCCGTACCCGGGAGGGGCGTCCGGACGCGGAGGCCCTGCGGGACACGGTGTCGCTGGCCCGGGAATCGGAACGGCTCGGCTTCCACCGGTTCTGGGTCTCCGAGCACCACGGCGTGCCCGGGGTCGCCGGTTCCGCGCCCACCGTGCTGGCGGCGGCCGTGGCGGCGGCGACCCGTACGATCCGGGTCGGTACGGGCGGCGTCATGCTGCCCAATCACCAACCGTTCCTGTGGACTGAGCGGGAGTGAGTCCGTTCAGCCGCGCGCCCCGAACGGTCTTGGGCGAGCTGGTCCCCGGCGTACTCGACCCCGGGTGGCGACACGCATCGTGTGCGTGGTCCTAGCCCGGGAGGCCCCCGCGGCCGGAGGCCGCTGACGTACACAGCCCTGTGCGACCTGGCCAGGTGGGTATGGCCAGAGGCGACGGAGAGGCCCTGAACCATCCTCTGGTGGAGCAGGGGCCCCTGCACGCTGACGCCGTACCCGGTGTCCCAGAACGCACACTCACGCTAACCCGAACAGTCCAGGGCGCCGCAAGCCCGGAAGCCGACCATCACACGATCGAGCTAATTCGGCTTCGTGCGCACTCCTTGCCGAGCAGTTCGGGGTCCTGGAGTCGCTGGTACCGGGTCGGATCGACATGGGGCTCGGCCACTCGGTGGGCTTCACCGACGGGGTGCGCCGGGCGCTGGGCCGTGACAAGGAGGTCCCCGAGGACTTCTCGGCCCAGCTCGACGAGCTGCTCGGCTGGTTCGGCGGCACCTCACCGACCGGGGTGCACACCCGTCCCGCACGATGACCGCCAAGGAACGCGGCTTCTACGAGTCCGGGCTCGCGGGCCAGCTCGCCGGCACGGCGGACGAAGTGGCCCACGAGCTGGAGACGCTGGTGAAGGAGACGGGCGCGCAGGAGGTCCTGGTCGCGACCAGCACATACGACCGGAACGCCCTGCTGGACTCCTACCGCAGGCTGGCGGAACCTTTCCGGGTCGGCTGACCGCCCCTGTAGTGAAGAGGCGGCGCAGCCAGCCTCTTCACTACAGGGGCGCGGGGAACTGCGCGACCAGCCACAGCGAGCCCGCACCCGCCCACAACCGGATGCACCCCCGGCCCCAGCGGCAGCTGAGCCGCTTCGGCCAAGGCCCGCCGGTCCAGGTGACTCCCCGGCGGTATCGCGTCCCGTACCCCGACCTCCGCCACCAGCCCACGCGCCGACACCACCCGCCACACCGACGTGAGCAACGAGTCCTCGCCGACAAACGCCGGCGCCGTGCTGGCCGCTCCCCCGGCGAGCCGGTAGTGCAGCCGCACCGGCTGGACGGGGACCCCGGCGTCCAGCGCGGCCTGGAACACCGCCCGGCGGAAGTGGCCCTGGGCGTTGCCGCACCAGGTGCTGCCCTCGGGGAAGGCGACGACCGCCGTGCCCTGACGCAGGGCGTCGGCGATCTTCGCGACGGTCTGCGGCAGCGCCCGCAGCCGGTCGCGCTCGATGAACAGCGCACCGCCGGCCGCGGTCAGCGCGCCCGCCACCGGCCACTGCCGGATCTCGGCCTTGGCGAGCATCCTGGCCGGCCGTACGGCGGCCAGCAGCGGGATGTCCAGCCACGAGATGTGGTTGGCGACCAGCAGCACGCCCCCGGTGGGGGCGGTCGGGCCGCTCACCCGGAGCCGGACCCCGGCGGCCCGCACGATGGTGCGGGCCCAGCGCCGTACCCACCCGGCGGGAATCCGCCCGCCGAACGGGCACAGCATGATCCCCGCCAGCAGGACCACCAGGACGGTCACCAGGCGCAGCACTGCCAGGGGCAGGGCCGTCGTGGAACCCGTCGTCTCCACGCACGTCCTCGGCGTGCAGGGCGCGCTGGGCAGCCAGACGCTCATCAGGCCGGGACGAGGGAGAGGAAGTGCCGCAGATAGCGCTGGTTGATCCGGCGCATCGACAGCAGCACGTACAGGTCGGCGACCCCGAAGTCCGGGTCGTGGGCGGGCTCCCCGCAGACCCAGGCGCCCAGGCGGACGTAGCCGCGCAGCAGCGGGGGCAGTTCGGTGCGGCCGGCGGGACGGGTCACACCGTCGGCGGACCAGGGCAGCAGGGGGCGTACCCGGAACTCCTCCGGCGCAAGGTGCTTGGCCCGGACGCGGTCCCAGGCGCCGGCGGCGACGGTACCGCCGTCGGAGAGCGGGATGGAGCAGCAGCCGGCCAGCCAGTCGTGGCCGCGGTCGACCATGTAGCGGGCGATTCCGGCCCAGATGAGGCCGATGACCGCGCCGTCGCGGTGGTCGGGGTGCACGCAGGAGCGGCCGACCTCGACGAGCCCGGGGCGGATCGCGTCGAGCGGGGAGATGTCGAACTCGCCCTCGGAGTAGAGGCGTCCGGCGATCGCCGCGCGTTCCGGGGGCAGCAGCCGGTAGGTGCCGACGACCTGGCCGGTGAGGGTGTCGCGGACCAGCAGGTGGTCGCAGTAGGCGTCGAAGGGGTCGATGTCGAGGCCGGGCTGCGGGGAGGACAGCAGGGCGCCGAGCTCACCGGCGAAGACGTCGTGGCGTAGCCGCTGTGCGGCTCGGACGTCGTCCTCGTCGCGGGCGAGGGTGACGGTGTAGCGGGTGGGTGTGGCGGGGAGCGGGGGACGTTCGATGGTGGAAACGCCGGTCATGGCTCTCTCCTGGTCACGGGCCGGGGGCGGCGAGGGGTGAGCTGGCCGGTCCCGTTACGTCCGGCCGTATCAGTTCTTCCGACCTCGGCTGTCCTGCGCGTGACTCTCGAAGGGAGAGCGGGTGTGAGCTTGCTGAATGCCAGGGGTGCCTGGCGGGACCGGGGTCGAGCACCACTCCGGTCCCGCCCGTCCGCACCTTGCCGGCGAACGTTCTGGGGTCAGCGGCCGGACACTTTGCGCGTCGCCCGCAGCCACTCCTTGTTCATCCCGGTGATGGAGAAGAGGGGGATGCCCTTCGGGCAGGCGGTGGCGCACTCCCCGGCGAGGGTGCAGCCACCGAAGCCCTCCTCGTCCATCCGGGCGACCATGTCGAGGACCCGGGTCTCCCGCTCGGGCGCCCCCTGCGGCAGCACGTTCAGGTGGTTGACCTTGGCGGAGGTGAAGAGCATCGCCGAGCCGTTCGGGCAGGCGGCCACGCAGGCGCCGCAGCCGATGCACTCGGCGTGCTCGAAGGCGAGGTCGGCGTCCGGTTTCGGTACGGGGGTGGCGTGGGCCTCGGGGGCGGCGCCGGTCGGGGCGGTGACGTAGCCGCCGGCCTGGATGATGCGGTCGAAGGCGGACCGGTCGACGACGAGGTCCTTGACCACGGGGAAGGCGGCGGCGCGCCAGGGTTCGACGTCGATGGTGTCGCCGTCGGCGAAGGACCGCATGTGGAGCTGGCAGGTGGTGGTGCGCTCGGGTCCGTGCGCGTCGCCGTTGATGACGAGGGAGCAGGCGCCGCAGATGCCCTCGCGGCAGTCGTGGTCGAAGGCGACCGGGTCGTCGCCCTTGAGGATCAGTTCCTCGTTGAGGGTGTCGAGCATCTCCAGGAAGGACATGTCGGCGGAGATGCCGTCCACCTCGTACGTGGACATGGCGCCGTCGGCGTCGGCGTCGCGCTGGCGCCAGACGCGCAGGGTGAGCTTCATGCGTAGCTCCGCTGGGTGGGGTGGACGTACTCGAAGACGAAATCTTCCTTGTGCAGGACGGGGGCAGAGCCCGCACTGGTGAACTCCCAGGCGGCGGCGTAGGCGAACCTGTCGTCGTCGCGGGCCGCTTCGCCGTCCGGGGTCTGGGACTCCTCGCGGAAGTGGCCGCCGCAGGACTCGGCGCGGTGCAGGGCGTCGAGGCACATCAGCTCGGCGAGCTCCAGGTAGTCGACGACACGGTTGGCCTTCTCCAGCGACTGGTTGAACTCCTCGCCGGTGCCCGGGACCTTGATCCGCCGCCAGAACTCCTCACGGATCTGCGGGATACGGCTCAGGGCCTTGCGCAGCCCGCTCTCGCTGCGGGCCATTCCGCAGAACTCCCACATCAGTTCGCCGAGTTCACGGTGGAAGGAGTCGGGGGTGCGGTCGCCGTCGACGGCCAGGAGGAGGTTCAGGCGGTCCTCCGTCTGGGCCAGCACCTCCTGTACGACGGGGTGTTCGGCGTCGACGGGGTCCTGGCCGGGGTTGCGGGCCAGGTAGTCGTTGATGGTGGCCGGGAGGACGAAGTAGCCGTCCGCGAGGCCCTGCATCAGCGCGGAGGCGCCGAGCCGGTTCGCGCCGTGGTCGGAGAAGTTGGCCTCGCCGATCGCGAACAGGCCCGGGACGGTGGTCTGGAGGTCGTAGTCGACCCAGAGTCCGCCCATCGTGTAGTGCACGGCCGGATAGATCCGCATGGGGACGGTGTACGGGTCCTCTGCGGTGATCCGCGCGTACATGTCGAAGAGGTTGCCGTACTTCTCCTCGACCGCCTTGCGCCCCAACCGCCGGACGGCGTCGGCGAAGTCGAGGTAGACGCCCTGTCCGCCGGGTCCGACTCCCCGCCCCTCGTCGCACACGTTCTTGGCGGCACGGGAGGCGATGTCACGGGGCACCAGGTTTCCGAAGGCCGGGTAGATCCGCTCCAGGTAGTAGTCGCGCTCGTCCTCGGGGATCTCGTTCGCCGGCCG
Organism: Streptomyces sp. B21-083; assembly: GCF_036898825.1. Classification (GTDB taxonomy): domain Bacteria; phylum Actinomycetota; class Actinomycetes; order Streptomycetales; family Streptomycetaceae; genus Streptomyces. Next base: position 1,066,947 of record NZ_JARUND010000001.1, read on the forward strand.
CCGGTCTCCCTTGGCCTTCGGCACCCAGATCCGGCCGTCGTTGCGCAGCGACTCGCTCATCAGGGTCAGCTTGGACTGGTGGTCGCCGGTGCGCGGGATGCAGGTCGGATGGATCTGGGTGAAGCAGGGGTTGGCGAAGTGGGCGCCGCGCCGGTGCGCACGCCAGACGGCGGTGGCGTTGGAGTTCATGGCGTTCGTCGAGAGGTAGAAGACGTTGCCGTAGCCGCCGGAGGCCAGGACGACGGCGTCCGCGAAGTGGCTGGAGATCTTTCCGGTGATCAGGTCCCGGGCGACGATTCCCCGGGCCCGTCCGTCGACGACGATCAGGTCGAGCATCTCGGTGCGGGCGTGCATCTCGATGTTCCCTGCGGCGATCTGCCGGCTCAGTGCCTGGTAGGCGCCGAGCAGCAGTTGCTGCCCGGTCTGGCCGCGGGCGTAGAAGGTCCGTGAGACCTGGACTCCGCCGAAGGAGCGGGTGTCGAGCAGTCCGCCGTACTCGCGGGCGAAGGGCACGCCCTGGGCGACGCACTGGTCGATGATCTCGACGGAGATCTGTGCCAGCCGGTGGACGTTGGACTCGCGCGCCCTGAAGTCGCCGCCTTTGACGGTGTCGTAGAACAGCCGGTGGACGGAGTCGCCGTCGTTGCGGTAGTTCTTCGCCGCGTTGATGCCGCCCTGGGCGGCGATCGAGTGCGCGCGGCGCGGGGAGTCCTGGTAGCAGAACTGGACGACGTGGTAGCCCTGTTCGGCGAGCGTGGCGCCCGCGGAGCCCCCGGCCAGCCCGGTGCCGACGACGATGACGGTGTGCTTGCGCCGGTTGGCGGGGTTGACCAGCCTGGCCTCGAAACGGCGTGTGTCCCAGCGCTCGTTGATCGGGCCGGCGGGCGCCTTGTGGTCGACGAGGGACTCACCGGTCGTGAACTCGGTGTATTCAGAGGTCATTTCAGCTCACCACTCCGGTCATGACGCCCACGGGTACGGCGAGGAAGCCGGCCGTGAGCAGCAGTGCGAGAACGTTGGCGACGGTTTTGAGGGCGCGGTCGCGGGTGCGGCTGCCGACGCCGAGGGTCTGGGCGGCGCTCCAGAAGCCGTGCCGGATGTGCAGGCCGAGGGCGAGCATCGCGACGACGTAGACGGCGTTGCCGTACCAGGTGGAGAAGGTGTCGACGACGTTCTGGTAGGGGTGGCCCGGCTGGAAGCCGCCGGAGTGGACGGTGCCGGTGGTCAGGTCGAGGACGTGCCAGACGATGAAGAGGCCGAGGATGGTTCCGCCCCAGCGCATGGTGCGCGTCGCGTAGCTCGTCCGCGCCTTCCGGTGCACGTACTTGCTGGGCCGGGCCCTCAGGTCGCGGCGGCTGAGCTGGTAGGCGGAGGTGGCGTGGGCGACGACGGCCACCACGAGCGCGACGCGGACGAGCCAGAGCGTCCACTCGTAGTGCATGAAGGGCTCGCCGACCGTGCGCAGCCAGTGGGCGTAGTGGTTGAACTCGCCGGGCCCGAAGAAGATCTTCAGGTTGCCGATCATGTGGACGACGAGATACAGCAGCATGATCAGGCCGCTCACGGCCATCACGGTCTTCTTGCCGACGGAGCTGTCCCACACGGTGCGTGCCATGGACGGCCGTCGGTCCGTCCGCGTTGCCAGAGCCATGGGTCAAGACGCTAGGCCGCCGGACCCCGATCGGTCCAAGACATGGTCTGGCTCGTTTCCATAGCCACAGCCTATGCGGGACGTATCCTGGCCGCATGCAGTTCCAGCAGCTCCAGTACTTCGTGGCGGTCGCCGAGACCCGGCACTTCACCCGCGCCGCGGATCTCGTCCATGTCGCGCAGCCGTCGCTGTCCCAGCAGATCAAGTCGCTGGAAAGGGAGTTGGGGGCCGAACTGTTCCTGCGGGCGCGCGGCAACATCACCCTCACGGACGCCGGCGAGGCGCTCCTCCCGCTGGCCCGGCGCATCCTGGCCGACGCGGACACGGCCCGGCACGAGGTGCAGGAACTGGTCCAGCTGCGGGCCGGCCGGATCCGGCTGGGCGCGACGCCGAGCCTGTGCACAGGTCTGCTGCCGGACGTGCTGCGCGCCTTCCACGACCGCTATCCCGGCATCCGGCTGCTGATCGAGGAGGGCGGCTCGCACGATCTCGTACGGGAGCTGGCGCGCGGCGCCCTGGACCTGGCCCTGGTCGTCCTCCCGCTGCCGACACCGTCCCCGGCGCTGACCACGGTGGAGGTCCTGCGCGAGGACCTGGTGGTGGTGTCGTCCCCGGACGCGCCCGCGCCCGGCCGGGGCCGGCGGACCGTCCGTGTCGCCGACCTGGAGGGCGAGCGCCTGGTGATGTTCCGGCACGGCTACGACCTGCGCGAGCTGACCGTGGCGGCGTGTCGCTCCGCCGGGTTCGAGCCGGAGTTCGCGGTGGAGGGCGGGGAGATGGACGCGGTACTGGGGTTCGTGCGGGCGGGGCTGGGCGTGGCCGTCGTACCGCGCATGGTGGCGAGCCGGACGGGGCGGGGGCTCAGGGTGACGCCGCTCGCCCGACCGGGGCTGTTCCGGGCGATCGCCCTTGCCCACCGAAGCGATGTGGCTCCGCCTCGGGCGGCTCGGGAGTTGCAGCGGATGCTGTTGGAACGGTAAGGGGGTACGGGTTCGTGGCCATCGCGCGGTCGTATGTGGCTGGTCGCGCAGTTCCCCGCGCCCCTGAGGGGGCGCGCCCCATCGCGAGATCAGCCCGTCGCGTCCACCAGCGCCAGGTCGTGGAGGCGCTCCGGGGGGCCCGGGCGGGCGTAGTACCAGCCCTGGGCCGTGTCGCAGCCCAGTATGCGGAGTTGCTCCGCCTGGGCGCCCGTTTCCACGCCCTCGACCGTCACCGTGAGGTTCAGGCTGTGGGCGAGGGAGACGATCCCCTCGACGATCTTCAGGTCGACGGGGTCCGCCGGGAACTGCTGCATCCCCTGGGTGAAGGAGCGGTCGAGCTTGAGGATGCTCACCGGGAGGCGACGCAGGTTGGCCAGGTTGGAGTAACCGGTGCCGAAGTCGTCCAGGGCGATGTCGACGCCCATCTCGGCGAGGCGGCGCAGAGGTTTGAGGAGGTCGTCGTCGGCGCCGATCAACGCCGACTCCGTCACCTCCAGGCACAGCGCCTCGGGCTCCAGGCCCGCGCGTTCGAGGATGTCGACGGTGTCCTGCACCAGGCCCGGGTGGGTGAGCTGACACGGGGACAGGTTGACGTTGATGCGCAGCGGGCCGCCGGCGGGGTGTCCCCCGTACTGCTCCTGCCAGGCGCGGGCCTGACGCACCGACTGCTCCAGGACCCAGCGGCCGAGCGGGACGATCAGGCCGGTGTGCTCGGCGAGCGGGATGAAGCGGTCGGGGCCCAGGACCCCGTGCTGCGGATGCAGCCAGCGCACCAGGGCCTCGGCGCCGCGCACGCTGCCGTCGCCGAGGTGGACGAGCGGCTGGTACTCGATGAAGAACTCGCCGCGGTCCAGGGCGGCCGGCAGCGCGGTGGTGAGCCCGTGGCGGGTGATCGCCCTCAAGTCGGCCTCGGGGTCGGCCAGTTCGAAGCGGTTGCCGCCCGCCGACTTGGCCCGGTACATGGTGATGTCGGCGCTGCGCAGTACCTCCGCGGGGCCGCGCTCTCCCGCCGGCCCCTCGACGATGCCGATGCTGCCGCGCACGGTCAGCTCCCGGCCGTCGACACTGACCGGCGCGATCATCGCGTTCATGATGCGGGAGGCGAGTTCGTCGACCTCGCGTTCGGTGTCGGGGCCGGTGGTCAGGGCCACGAACTCGTCGCCGCCCAGCCGGGCCACCATCTCGCCCGGTGCGGTCGCGCAGGACTGCAGCCGGTCGGCGACCTCGACGAGCAGCCGGTCTCCGGCCGCGTGGCCGAGGCTGTCGTTGATGGTCTTGAACCCGTCGAGGTCGAGGTAGCACAGGCCGAAGCGCTGGCCCGCGCCCGCCGACACCGCCTTCTCCAGGCGTTCGAAGAACAGGGTGCGGTTGGGCAGTCCGGTGAGCGCGTCGTGCGTGGCCTCGTACCGCAGCCTGAGGTTGAGGAGCCGGCGCTCGGTGGTGTCCTCCATGAGGGCAAGCTGGTACTGCGGACGGCCGTCGGCGTCCCGGAGGAGGGAGACCGTGAGGTTGGTCCACAGGACCGTTCCGTCGGGGCGGTAGAACGCCTTCTCGACGTGGTAGTGCTCGCGTTCGCCGCGGACGAGTTCGTCGTAGAGCCGCCAGACCTGCGGGGCGTCGTCCGGGTGGGTCCACTCCGGGACCCTGCGGCCCCGTACGGTCTGCTCCGAGCCGCCGAACATTCGTTGCAGCGCGCCGTTGATCTGCAGGATGTTGCCGTCGAGGTCGGCGATGCCGATGCCTATGGCCGCACCCTCGAAAACGGCCCGGAAACGGGCCTCGCTGTCGTGCAGCGCCTCGGCGACCGCGCTGCGCGCACTCTGCGCGGCCCACGCGATGGCCTCCTGCTCGGCCAGGGTCCGGTCGCGCAGCGCGACAGCGTAGCCGGCGGCCATGGCGTGCTGGAGCCTCGACGAACGGGCTCGCAGGTCCTCCTGCGGGCCGTCCTCACCGCAGTAGAGGACCAGGTAGGCGTCCACGCAGTCGAGCGAGCGGAGAAGCGTCTCGGGGTCGGTGCAGTGCGCGGAGACCAGTGCGGCGCCGACCGCCCGGCCCTCCTCGGCGTCGAACGTCCTGGCCCGCAGCGCCTCGCTCAACCGCCCGGCGAGCGGCAGGAGTTGCTCCTCGAACTCCGGCCGGGTGAGCGAGGTGGAAGTCACCTGGAACACCGCCCGGCTCCAGATGGTCGCGAACCTGCGCAGTCTGTCCTGGGGGCCGTCCGGCTCCGCGGTCATGCCGTACGCCCCACGCCGGCGAATCCGGAGAACGAGTACGCGTCATCGTCCTCCGGTGCCGTCTCCGGCCGCCAGCGCGGCATCGGCACCAGTCCCGGTTCCACCATGTCGTACCCCTCGAAGAACCGTGCGATCGCATCGCGCGAACGCATGACCAGCGGATTGCGAATGCCCTTGTATACGTCGACCGCGCCCTCGGCCCGCTCCGGCGGCAGCGGGATTCCCTCGTACGAGGCGTGCGTCAGGACGAGCAGGCTGCCCGGCGCGAGCGCGTCGCGCAGCTCGGCGACCGCCGCGTACGGGTCGTCCGTGTCTTCCACGAAGTGCAGTATGGCAACGAGAAGCAGGGCCACTGGCCGGTTCCGGTCGATCAGGCTCTGCGTCTGGGAGCTGTCCAGGATCTCCCGGGGCTTGCGCAGATCGGCCGCGAGGACGTCCGCGTGCTCGTCGCCGGCCAGGACCGCCTGGCTGTGGGCGACGGCGACCGGGTCGTGGTCGACGTACATCACCCGCGCCTCGGGGTTCACCTCCCGGGCCACTTCGTGGACGCTGCCGAAGGTGGGAATGCCGGAGCCGATGTCGAGGAACTGGGTGATGCCCTCGGCGGCTGCGAAGCGGACGGCCCGGCGCATGAACGCGCGGTTGGCCTGCATGATCTTCGGAAGTCCCGGCATGAACTCCATGGCCTTGCGGGCGGCTTCCCGGTCGACCTCGAAGTTGTGCGATCCGCCCAGGTAGAAGTCGTAGATCCGGGAAACGCTCGGCACCGAGATGTCGATGCCCCGGGGGGCCCAGGCGGGACGCTCCATCGGTCTCTCTCCCAGGAGTTGGCAGGCGTTGGCGGACCAGTGTTCGAGCTGAGGTTACTGATCGCCCGCCAAAGGAGCGAGCGGAAACGGAAATTGACCATCCGTTCCCGGTCACTGCCTGCGGCACGTGCCGAATTGACGTACCGCGAACTCTCTACGAAAAGTATCCGGAGCATTCCAAAGAGTTCTCAAGGGTTACGAAGTGTTGCTGCCGACTCCCGTCGAAATACGGCGAGTCGGGGACGATTCGCCGACACATCGCTTTGGTTACCGGCGAGTTGTGGACACGCGAAGAGGCCTGCTCCCTTCGTCCCGCACGGAGTGTGCGAGACGAAGGGAGCAGGCCCGGAGAAGTCCGTTCGCCCTGTTACTGGTTGGGCGCTCCGACCAGCTTGCCGTCGGGTGCCACGGCGTACCAGGTGCCGCCGACGCCCTGCCCGTTGGTGTCGCCGGGCTCCTTGTCGTTGATGAAGGTGTAGATGGGCGAGCAGTTGAGCGTCTGCTGCTTGGCACCGTTGTCGGGCCGGGTGAAGTTCATGTAGCCCTTCTCCTTGATGCCCTTGGTGTCGTTGAAGGCGACCGGCGAGACGACCGGCCACTTGTCCAGGCAGGCGCCGACACAGGCGGACACCGGCTTCGGCCAGGCCTGGTCCTTCAGGAAGCGGTAGACCGTCATCCCCTTCTTGTCGACGACGATCGTGCCGAGCTTGGGGTCGTTGCGGGTGGACAGGCCGGGCAGCGCGGCGAGCGTCGCCTTCTTGCCGTCGGGCGCGAGGCCGTACCACTTGCCGCCCACACCCTGGCCCTTGATGTCGCCGGGCGAGGTGTCCTTGGCGTAGTAGTAGGCGGCCCAGCCGCCGACGGTGAGCTGCTTGGTGCCGTCGGAACGGGTCACCTCGCCCAGGAGCGCGGAATCGACACCGGCTCCGGCCGAGACGTCGTCCGCGGGAACCGGCGGCCAGGCGGTGGCGCAGTCGCCGTCGCAGTTGGACTTCGGCGGTTCGGCCGTGTCCGCGTCGAAGCGGTAGAGCGTACGGCCGCTGCTGCTGGCCAGCACCTTGCCCACCGCCGCGCTGGCGACCACGTTCAGCTGGCCCGCCGACGCCGAGTTGCCCGCGGCGGCCTGCTCTCCGTTGGCCGCGGCGCCGGTGTCCGTACCGGTGTCGGTGCCGGTGTCCGTACCGGTACCTGTTCCGCCTGTGGTCGTGCCGGCCACGGAGCCGTAACCACCGGCGGCCGGTGCCGCCGCGCCGACGTTCTGGCTGCTCGTGTCCGTGCCCTTGTCCTGACCGCACGCCGTCGTCAGCACCAGCACGGCCGCAGCTGACGCTACGAGTGAGGCGCTCCGCCAGGAGGTCTTCATTACGTACTCCCCGTAATCGTTAGGGTGTTGCGACGCCCTGCTGGGCCGCCGCACGGTCCTAGGTACGGGCGGCGGTGGTCGCTGTGTTCAATCACGGCACAAATTTCTTTCCGAAGCCTGTGGCCGCACCCGTCACAGCTCGCACACGAGGACGATTACCGACCGCACCTAGAACGGGTGATCCAAACCGCTACACGACATATGTCACTCGTTCGGGGCAACCTCCTCGCGCTCCCGCGCGCGCGGGAGCGTCCAGCGCACATGATCTTCGTCGTGTATGGACCCACACAGACCCGATTCGCCCCCGCCATACGGGTATTGGCGCTGCTGGGCCTGACCTGGCTGCTCGTCGGCATGCCCGTCGGGACGGCCGAGGCGACCACATGCGTCTCCGTCTCCACCGGCTCGGGCAGCGACACCTCGGTGACGGTCACCGGGAACGGGGCCACGGTCACGGTCGGCACCGGTGTCCCGGTCGCCGCCGGAGACGGCTGGTCGGTCAGCGCGGGCAACGGTGGAGCGGCTGTCACCGGGAACGGTACGGAGGTCGTCGTCGGCACCGGTTCCTGGTGCCCGACCCCGACACCGACACCGACACCGACACCGCCCTGCCCCACGCCGACTCCCCCACCCACGCCGACTCCCCCACCGACGCCAACGCCCACGCCGGAACCTCCGCCACCACCGAAACCGAGGCCCACGCCCACACCCACCCCGAAGCCCACTCCCCCGCGCAAGCCGACGCCGGCACCCGAGCCGAAGCCACCGGCCGCGCCGCCCGCCCCGGCCCCCCGGCCGACCCCGAGTCCGCCGCCGCCTCCCGCTCCAGCACCCGCACCCGCACCCGCACCGACGGGCACGCCGAAGCCGAGCCCCAGCCCGACGGTGTCACCGGCCGCGGTGACGTATCCGCCGTACCGCGTGTCCGCCCACAAACGGACCGTCCGCGGCGGCCCCTCGCTGGTCTCGTTCACCCTGCTCATCACCCTGCCCGCCGTGATCGCCGTCGCCGCGCTGCGTCCGCGCTGACCCCTTGGAGGCATCCCCTTGTCGGAATGGCTTGTTCTCGCCCTCGCGATCGCGGCCGCGTGCGCGGTCGTCATCCTCATCACCTTCGTACGGGACCGCAGGGCCCCGGAGGACGAGGATCCGTCCGACACCCCGGACGTGATCGAGTACATGACGATGTGGATCGGTGTGGTGTACGCCATCGTGCTGGGTCTGGCCATCGCCGGTGTCTGGGAGGCGCGCGGCGTCGCCCAGGACCACGTCTCGACGGAGGCCCACGCACTGCACGAGATCTCCGAGCGGGTCCGCGTCTACCCGCCCGACGTCCGTGACCGTATTCGCAACGACGTCAACGCCTATGTCGGACACGTCGTCAAAACCGAGTGGCAGGAGATGGCGGACAACGGCAGGGTCACCAAGCGCGGCGACCAGCTGCTGCAACGCGTCCGCGTCGACGTCACCGACTACGAGCCGACGACCGACTTCCAGGCCCAGGCCTACCAGCCGCTCCTCGACCAGGTGACCACCGCGGACCAGGCACGCACGGCCCGCGCCGACTCGACCGGGCCGACCATGCCCGGCGTCGTCTGGTTCGGCCTGATCGCGGGTGCCGTGATCACGGTCGGCATGATCTTCGCCCTCCAGATCCGGCGCACACCCCGCGAACTGATCCTGGCCGGGCTCTTCTCCACCCTGATCGCCTTCCTGCTGTTCCTGATCTGGGACTTCGACGCGCCCTACAGCCGCGGCATCACGGCCACGGCGGATCCGTTCCTGGCGCTCTTCCCGGGCGCGGGACACTGACCGTCCGAGGACCGGCGCCGAGGGACTGACGTTTCCTCATCGCGCTCACTCCGGGGGACACGCGCCACGCGCGCGTGTCCCCCGCTTCGCTCAACGAGATCCCCTGAGCGGCCCACATCCGTGCCCCATTCGCACGACACCGATCGCGCATACGCACACGCGTTCCTAGCGTTTCGGTCATCGAGGTGCATTCTGGCGCGACCGGTACGGCGCGAGCGGAAAACGTCCGCAGCTGCTCCTCGGGGACCCGGAGGACCCATATGCACGCGATACGCGTGGCCTCGGCCGCACTGCTCGGCGTCACCGCCCTCGCCTTCACCGCACCCACCGCTCAAGCCGCCGTCATGGACAACAACGTCACGTCGTTCGGCTTCAGTGTCGTGCCGTCGACCATCGCGGCGGGTGGACAGGTCACCCTGCGCGTGGACGGCTGCAACGACGACACCCGGGTGTCCTCCGGAGTGTTCGATCCGGTCATCATCCCCGAGGGACACTCGTCGGCGCGGGCGAAGGTCGACTGGGACGCCAGACCGGGGGCCACGTACCGGGTGACGTTCACCTGCGGTGGCGAGAGCGGCCACACCGACCTCACCATCGCGATCGGGCGCCCCGGCGAGCCGACGCAGTACCCCTTGCCGGTGCAGCGGGGTGTGCAGGCGGGCGAGGGCGGCAGCGTCGCCGGCTTCGACCTCAAGGAGATCGGCCTCGGCGCCGCGCTCGTCGCGGGATCGCTGACGGTGGCGTACGGCTTCTCACGCCGCCGCTCGGGCGACGACAACGCCTGACCACCCGGTACGGGCACAGCCCTTCGCCCCGGACCCTGACGGGTTTCCGGGGCGAAGGGCTGTTGGTGACGTGCGGTGCGTCAGATCCGGGTCTCGGACCGGCGGCGCATCCAGAACACCCCGCCACCGACAAGCGCGGCGGCCACCAGGCCGCCCCCGATCGCCATGTCGGTCGGCGTGGCCCCGGCGGAACTGCTGCCACCGAGACCGCCTTGGACCCCGCCGATCACCGTGAACACGGAGGTGAATGTCTTCATCCGGTTCTCACAGTTGGTGGTCACGCTGTACGAACCCGCGGTGGCGTTCGAGTTGACGGTCACCGTCGCCGTCGCGGTGTTGCCACCCATGGACCTGAACTTGACCGGCGTGAAGGCGTTCGAACTGATGGTGCTGCCGGACACGGTGCAGGCCGAACCGTTGGCCGTGAGCACCAGCTGACCGCCCGGCGCGATGACGCTCGGTGCGGCGGTGACGCTGGACGGCTGGTCCCAGGCCGAGGCCGCCGGGGCGGCGAGCCCCACCGCGGCAGCCGTGGCGGCAGCCACCACCAGGGCACGAGTAGTACGCATGTGAACCTCCGCGGAAGGCGCCCCGGGACCCGTCCCCGGTCGATCGGCGAGAAAACGCCTCCCAGACGAACCCTCAGATGCCGTGCCCGCAGCCGCATTTCGGGAATGGTCCGTCCTGGTGAGAGGACACGCCGAAGGAAGACCACACAATCAGATATTGCCGCAGGTCACGGACCGTCAGAAAAATACTTTCGCCGCCGACCCGGATGGCTCACCGATGACACGCCCACCACCCGTTCGCTGCTGCCCCGTCGCCGGTTTCCCGCCGGGCACTTAGCGTTCTCGTATGCGCGATTGACCGGGCGACGGCCGGGTCGAGAGGGGATGACGAATGTCTGCGTCCGAGCTGGCGGAAGAGGAGCAGCAGCGGAAGAAGCGCGCTCCGTGGGGCGTGATAGCGCTTGTTCTGCTGACCGGCCTCGCGCTCATTCGAAACGGTTCGGGAGAGTTCGACGTCGGTCCGCCACAGCCCGCGTCGGCGGCGGCAGCGGACAGCCACCTCCCGGGCGGCACCTTCTCCAGCGTCCCGGCCGCACTGCCGTACTCCCTGGTCGACCGGGTGCGGATCCCGGCGATCCAGGTCGACGCACCCCTGCTGCCGGTGGGTCTGGACGCGGCCGGGTGGGTGGACGCCCCACCGCCGGAGGACCCGAACCTGGCCGGGTGGTTCACCGGCGCCGTGTCGCCCGGCGAGAAGGGCACCGCCGTGATCGTCGGCCATGTCGACAACAAACAGGGGCCGGCCGTTTTCTACGGACTCGGGGCCCTCAAGAAGGGGCATCGCGTCGAGGTCCAGCGCCAGGACGGAAAGGTGGCCGTTTTCGAGATCTACGGCATCGAGGTCTTCGAGAAGAACAACTTCCCCGGCGATCGTGTCTACGGCAGTAAGAACACCCCCGAACTGCGGGTCATCACCTGCGGGGGCGGTTTCTCCAAACAGAACGGCTACGCGGGGAACGTCGTGGTGTTCGCCCGCCTGGTCGAGGTTCGCTGAGCGTTCCTGGGCCGGGCGGGCGAAAGCCCGTGGTCGGCGACGCGGTTAGGTGTAATGCCGTGTCGGTACGGTGATGTGGTACCCGGAATTGAGCAGGTCCGGCAGATAGTCGCGCAGTGCCTGGACGCTCTGCGAGCGGTTGCCGCCCGCGTCGTGCGAGAGCACCACGACACCCGGGGCGGCGCCGCGCTCGACCCGGTCGACGATGGTGCGGGTGCCCGGGGTCATCCAGTCGAGGGTGTCGACGGTCCAGGCGAGCGGATCCATGCCGAGTTCGGCGCCGAGCTGGAAGGCGGCCCGGTTCCACGCGCCGTACGGGGCGCGGAACCAGGCGGGCGCCTCGCCGCAGCCGTCCTCGATGACCTCGCTGGTGCGTTCCATCTGGGAGCGGATCTCGGAGCGGGTGAGTCGCGTCAGCAGCGGGTGGGACCAGGTGTGGTTGCCGACGACGTGCCCGTCGTCGGTCATCTCGGCGAGCAGGTCCTTGTTGTCGACCGCCATCTCCCCGCACACGAAGAACATCGCGCGGACGTCGTGCTCGCGCAGGGTTTGGAGGATGCCCGGGGTGTAGCGGGGGTCAGGGCCGTCGTCGAAGGTCAGCACCATGGTGCGGCCACGACCCGACACGCGCAGCAGCGGCTCGTGGCGTACCAGGGTGCGTCCGTGGGCGACGGCGTGCGGCGGGCCGTAGCCGGTGAGGGGTTCGAGGCGGTACGCGGAGGGCTTGAGAGCCTGATGGGCCGGGGGGCCGGCGGCGGGCCTGGCGGCCGGGGTCGTGTCCTGGCCGGTGGTGAGCAGCGCGGCCGTACCGGCCGCTCCCACGGCGGCGGCTCCGCCGATCATCAACGCCCGGCGCCGTGTGAGCAACTGATCCTTCGTCATGACTCATCAGTCGCCCGCGCCGGTCCCGGCGCCCCGCATCGACACCGGTGCGGCGGTAGGAAAACACCCGTTGGGACCAGTACTCCCCGGTCACGCCCTCCCCCGCGCGTCCGCTCCGCCCCCGGCTCCCGATAGCCTCGCAGCGTGACGGAACAGCAGCACTCACCCCAGGGCAAGCACCAGTTCGAGCGGGGCACGGACGGCCCGAAGGTCATCGTGGTCGGCGTCGACGGCTCCGACTCGTCGTTCCGTGCGGCCGCCTACGCCGCGGGGCTGGCCCGGCGCCAGCACGCGCTGCTCGCCCTGGTGTACGTACAGCCGGTGATGGCGGCGGGCGCCGCGTTCGGGGCGCCCGTGGCGGAGACGACGGACAGCATCGCGGAGGATCTCATCGCGCAGATCCGGGAGTCGACCGAGCAGGTCAAGGGGATATTCGACATCCGCTGGGAGTTCCACACCTTCCGTGGGGACCCGTACACGGGCCTGGTGAAGGCCGCCGACGACCTCAAGGCGGACGCGGTGGTCGTCGGCGCGTCCGAGCAGGCGGGCCACCGGATCATCGGCTCGGTCGCGGTCCGGCTGGTGAAGGCGGGCCGCTGGCCGGTCACGGTCGTGCCGTAGCCACGACGACGGCTCCCGGTCCCGCCGGGGGCCTGTCGCGGCGGACCGTCCGGGCCCGCGCCCCGGCTCGGGACCACGACACGGACGGGGTCGCGCCCGGTGCCCGCGCGCCCCGCGTGCGCGCCTCTTTCACATCACCTTCCTGCCGCGCCCTCGCGGGCCGACGGCGAGCGGGTGAAGCGCGTGCGGATGAGGAACCTCCCGTTCAGACCGTTCGTCGCACCGTTCGTCGACGGGTCCGACCGTCCGCCGCACACTCCGGTCCACGCTCTGTCCCGAATCAGGACCTTGCGATGCCATACGGCCATGACGGCCGGAACCACCATCACCCACGGGACGACGACCGCCGAGCACGAGCTGGCCGCGCTGCAGCGCGAGCACGGCCGACCGCTCTTCGCCCTGCTGCTGCGCCTGTGCGACGGCGACCGGCAGCGCGCCGAGGACCTGGTGCAGGAGACACTCGTCCGCGCCTGGCAGCACCCCGAGGCGCTGCGCGCCGACGATTTCGAGTCCGTACGGCCCTGGCTGCTGACCGTCGGGCGACGGCTCGCCATCGACGCGCGGCGGGCCCGGCAGGCGCGGCCCGCCGAGGTCGGGGACGCGATCCTGGAGAGCGCGCGGGTGTGCGCCGATCACGCGGAACGGTCGGCGGCGACGCTGGATGTGCGGGAGGCTGTGAAGACTCTCACTCCCGAGCACCGTGAAGTCCTGGTGCTGGTGTATTTCCACGGGGCGAGTGTGGCGGAGGCCGCGACGGCACTCGGAATCCCGCCCGGTACGGTGAAGTCCCGCGCGTATTACGCGCTGCGCGCCCTGCGCCGAGTCCTACCGGGTTATGCGGCCGACCTGCGGTGAAACCGACAGTCGGGTCAAGCCTCGGCAAAGTGCCTTGCTGAGGACCATGGTTGAGCAATCAGCTGTCTTCATCGGTGTCCGGACCGGGTGACGGTCCCGGAGCCCGGGGTCGGGCGACGCGCACGCACCGGAGGAAGGCAGGAAGGGATGCTGCACAGAGGTCAAGAGAGCACGGACGGCACCGGCGGGGGCGAACTCACCGTCCCCATGGCCTGGTTGTACGCCGAGTACATCGCCGACGAGCTGTTGCGGACGGGCGACCTGATGCCGCCCACGTCCTTCGAGTTCCGTGCCGGCAGAGACGCGCTGGCACTCACCATCTTCCTGTCCGACACCAGTGGTGAACTCTCGGGCATCCGGGTCATCACTCAGCTGGAGAAGTGGCTTTCGCTGACGGCGTACGACCAGCCCTGGCAGGACTGGGTCCGCACACGTATTTCCAGGTTGGCGGCCGACGCACTCGAATCGAGAGCACCGGCCCCGGACTTGGATCTTGCCGCCGCCGCCTGGCGCTGGCTGGAGGAGACCGAGCTGCTCGCCCCGGATCTGGACGCCGTCCCGGGTGGCGGGCCCGTGCCCGGTGAGGACGACGGACCGAAGGTGTGGACCCCCGCCTGGCGGCTGGGACTGCCCCTCGGGCATCTGGCGATCCATCTTTTCTAGAATCCGACCAATCCGCGGTGCCCTCCGCTCCGAACACCTTTGGTCTCGATTCGGTATGGGCCTTGAGTGATTCCGCTGTGCGGTGCGTACCGGTGGGAGCAACACCACCCCACCCGTACCATCGGCACGAGGATTCTGCATGAGGTCCCTGGAACGGCATCGCGACGTCGGCGCATACGCGCTCGGCGTGCTCGACGAGGCGGACGCCTTCCGCTTCGAGGACCACCTCATGGAGTGCCCCCAGTGCGCGGCCCATGTGACCGAATTCGGCCCCGCCACACGGCAGTTGCTGCTGTACCGGCGAGCCACGCCGCGCTCCGTGCACCCCATGGCCCAACCCGGTCCCACTCTGCTGGACCGACTGCTCGGCGAAGTGGCGAACCGGCAGCGCGCCGGCCGTCGGCGCTGGTTGTACGCGGTCGCCGCGGCGGTGGTCTTCGCCGTGGCCGGCCCCGGCATCGCGATCATGGCGAGCGGCGACGCGGACCGGACGCAGCAGGTCACCGCGACCGACGAGCGCTCGGGCGTCTGGGCACAGGTCACCAGCGAGAACACGGTCTGGGGCAGCCAGATCGAACTGAAGGTCAAGGACGGCGCCGGCCCCCGCGCCTGCCACCTCGTCGCCATCGCGGACGACGGCACGGAAGAGACGCTGACCAACTGGAACGTGCCCGAGCACGACGCCCGGGAGAGCACGATGATGGGCGCCTCGACCCTCCACCCCGACCAGATCGACAAGTACGAGCTGCGCACCACCGACGGCCTGCACCTGGTGACCCTCGACGCCCCCTGAGCAAGTGCGCGAGGCGCTACTTGAGCAGGCGGGACATCCGGCGGTCGGCCAGCGGTTTGCCACCCGTCTGGCAGGTGGGGCAGTACTGCAGCGAGGAGTCGCTGAAGGAGACCTCGCGGACGGTGTCCCCGCACACCGGGCAGGGCTCGCCGGTCCGGCCGTGCACCCTCAGGCCGCTCTTCTTCTCCGCCTTCAGGCGTCCGGCCGCGAGGCCCCGGGAACGCTCGACCGCGTCGGTGAGCGTCGTGCGCAGTGCCTCGTACAGCCGCCGGGTCTCCTCGGGCGTGAGTGAGGAGGCGACCTTGAACGGGGACATCCGCGCGGCGTGCAGGATCTCGTCGCTGTAGGCGTTCCCCACCCCAGCGATCAGGCTCTGGTCGCGCAGCGCCCCTTTCAGCCGGCGCCGCTCCCCCGCCAGCAGACCGGCGAGGCGGGCCTCGTCGAAGTCGTCGGCGAGCGGGTCAGGACCGAGGCGGGCCACGCCGGGCACCTCCTGCGGATCGTGTACGACGTACACCGCGAGCCGCTTCTGGGTGCCGGCCTCGGTGAGGTCGAAGCCCTCGCCCGTCTCCAGGGCGACACGCAGTGCGAGCGGGCCCTTCCCGGGTTTCGGCGGGCCGTCGGGGAGGCGGTCGCGCCAGTGCAGCCAGCCCGCGCGGGCCAGATGGGTCACGAAGTGCGGGCCGCCGTCCACTGTCAGGTCGAGGAACTTGCCGTGCCGGTGCACGGCGGTGACCTCACGGCCCTCGAAGGCGGTGACCGGTGGGTCGTACGTCTTCAGGACGCTGATCGCGACGGGCAGCACGCGGACCACCTCGTGGCCCACGAGCCGTTCGGTCAGGAAGTCCCTGAGCGCTTCGACCTCGGGTAGTTCCGGCATACGTCCAGAGTGCCACCGCGCGCCGCACCGCTCAGCTCGTGGGCGGCACCACGAACTCGCACCACACGACCTTGCCGCCGCCCCGCGCCTCGACACCCCAGTCGTCGCCGAGGAGGTCGACCAGGAGCAGGCCGCGCCCGGAGACCCCGGCCTCCCCCGCCTCCCGGCGCCGGGGCAGCGCGCTGGAGGAGTCCTCGACCTCGACGCGCAGGCGACGCTCCGGGCCGCGCAGCACCCGCAGCGTGACGACCGCCGCGCCCTCGGTGTGCATCAGGGTGTTGGTGATCAGTTCATCCGCCACGAGTTCGACCTCGTCGGCCCGCTCATGGGCGCCCCAGGCCCGGACCGCCGCCCCGACCATGTGCCGGGCCTGGCTCAGCGCGTCGGGGTCGGCGGGTGCGACATGCTGCTGGAGCCGTCCGCCGGACTGTACGGCGGCCAGGCCCTGACGGCGCAGCAGAAGCAGGGCCACGTCGTCGTCCCCGCTTCGCTCGTCGGCCACCTCGATGAGGCAGTCGGCCATCTTCCAGACGCTGTCCGGGCCTGCCGCGATGAGTGCCATGAGGGTCCGCAGCCCGTCCTCCAGGTCTGCGCCGGGCTGCTCGATGAGTCCGTCGGTGCACAGCAGCAGGGTCTCGCCGGGGTCCAGTTCGAGGGTGGCCACGGGGTAGGCGAGGCGGCCGAACTCGGCGGAGAGGCCGAGCGGCAGCCCGCCGTCGACCGGGACGCGGCGGCAGGTGCCGTCGGCGCGCCGCACCAGCGGGTCGAGGTGGCCGGCCCGGACCGCCTGGACCACCCCGGTGGACAGGTCGGCCTCCGCGTACAGACAGGTCGCGAAGCGGTCCGTGTCGAGTTCGTGCAGAAAGACCGAGGCGCGGGCCATCACCGTGGCGGGCGGGTGCCCCTCGGTCGCGTAGGCCTTCAGGACGATCCGCAGCTGGCCCATGACGGCCGCGGCATGCGTGTCGTGGCCCTGCACGTCCCCGATGACCGCGCCGACCCGGCCACCCGGCAGGGGGATCACGTCGTACCAGTCGCCGCCGATGTCCCGGCCCAGCTGGCCGCCGGAGGAGGCGGCGCGGTAACGGACGGCGATGTCGGCTCCGGGCACGGTGGGGATGGTGCGCGGCAGCATGGCCTGCTGGAGGCTCTGCGCGAGATCCTTCTCCTGCTCGTAGAGCATGGCCCGCTGGAGGCTCTGGGCGATGCTGGTGCCGAGCGCGACGAGCACGGCGCGGTCCTCCGCCGAGAAGCCGTACCGGTCGTTGTAGAGCAGGCCCATCGCTCCGATCGGCCGGGCCTGCGCGATGAGCGGCAGATAGGCCGCCGAGGTGATGTTCAGGTCGGTGAGGTGCGGCCACAGGATCGGGTACCCGGCCGCGAACTCCTCCGGCGACTCGATGAAACGTGGGCTGAGGGTCCGTACGACGTCGCCCATCGGGTAGGGCTCGTCGATCCGGGTGATGCGGGTGCCGGGCACGGAGGCGCCCACCGGGCCCTCGGCGACCAGCCGGATACGGCCGGCCTCCACCAGGCCCATGACCAGACTGGCCGCCCCGAGGTGGGGGACGCCGTGGGAGTCGGTGAGGACGTCGATGACGTCCTCGACGGTGCGGGCGTGCGCGAGGGCCGCCGTGATGACCTGCACGACGTTGGTCTGGCGGCGCCTGACCTCGTCCCGGGCGGCCTGTTCGGTACGGGCCTCGCTGTCCCGCAGCTCCTGTGTGGCGTCGCGGACGAGGCCGATGATCCGGCGCGGGCGGCCCGTCTCGTCACGGCGGATGTAGCCCTGGGTGTGGGTCCAGCGCAGGGTGCCGTCGCGGCGGCGGACGCGGATGTAGGCGCCGTAGTTCTCGCTGCCGTCCTTCATGGCCTCGGCTATGACGGAATCGAGCCGCCGGCCCTCCATCGGGGGCACCCGCAAGGCCAGGCTCTCGGGGCGGCCGTCGTATTCCTCGGGGCGCAGATCGAAGATCTCGTACGCCAGGGCGTCCATGTGGAACAGGCCTGCGTCCAGGTCCCAGTCGAACGTCCCCATGCGATTGAGCGCCAGAACCGGGTCCGGGTGGGCGGGCCAGTCGTCCGGGAGTGACAGGGCGCTCGCTCCCCGATCAGCCATGCGCCCACCCTGCCAGTTTTTGGCTGATTCTTCGACTTGTCCGACGTCTTTCGCTGGGCGACTCTCACTCGCCGACGCCCTCGCACAGGTCGTACGGAACATAGGAGCCGTACGCGGTGGGGGTCTCGTCGGGAATCAGGCCGCCGCCGTCGGGAAGGTCGGGGATCTCCGGGACGGTGTCGGGGCCGACGTCGTCACAGGAGTCCTGGGCCGTACCGACACCGAGGTCGTCCGGGGACACGACGTCCGCTCCCGGCGGGTCGCTGTCCCAGCCGCCGACGAGCAGAGCCGCGGAGAGTGCACAGGCCGTGACAAGGGTTCGGTGCATCCCCCATTGTCTGCGTCGCCCACTCGGCCTACGCAAGCCGAGATGGTCACCCAGCGTCACAATGGAGGGAAAGAGAGAGAAAAGGGAGAAGGGAGGACCGGGGCATGGAGTGGTTCACCGCACCCGACTACTGGCTGAGCCGTCTGCTCCTCCAACGCGGCCTGGCCTGCGTCTACCTCGCTGCTTTCCTGGGCGCGGCCCTCCAGTTCCGGGCGCTCATCGGCGAGCGGGGCATGCTTCCGGTCCCCCGGCTGGTCGCCCACCTGCCTTTCGGACAGGCACCGAGCGTGTTCCAACTCCACTACTCCGACCGCTTCTTCGCCTGCTGGTCCTGGACGGGCTGCGCGGTGTCGGTGGCGCTGCTCGCGGGACTGGACGGGCAACTCCCCCTCTGGGGCGGGATGTTGCTGTGGTTGCTGCCATGGGCGATGTATCTGTCGATCGTCAACGTCGGTCAGACCTGGTACGGCTTCGGCTGGGAGTCGCTGCTCCTGGAGACCGGCTTCCTCGCCGTCTTCCTGGGCAACGACGAGGTCGCGCCGCCCATCGTCGTGCTGTTCCTGCTGCGCTGGATCCTGTTCCGCGTCGAGTTCGGCGCAGGCCTGATCAAGATGCGCGGCGACGCGTGCTGGCGGAAACTGACCTGCCTCGACTTCCACCATGAGACACAGCCCATGCCTGGCCCGCTGAGCTGGTACTTCCACCGTCTTCCGAGGCCGGTGCACCGGATCGAGACGGCCGCCAACCATGTCACCCAACTCGCCGTCCCCGTCCTGCTGTTCACCCCGCAGCCGGTGGCGACCGCCGCCGCGTCGCTGATGGCCGTCACCCAGTTGTGGCTGGTTCTGTCGGGCAACTTCGCCTGGCTGAACTGGATCACGATCGTGCTGGCCCTGTCGGCGGTGCGTCTCCCGGACACGGCGCCTACGTCTGTCCCCGACACCCCGCTCTGGTACGAGATCGTGGTCCTGACCGTCGGGACGGCGCTGGTGGCCCTCAGCTACCGTCCGGTCCGCAACATGCTCTCGCGCCGCCAGGTCATGAACCGCTCCTTCGACCCGTGCCACCTGGTCAACAGCTACGGCGCCTTCGGCAGCGTCAGCCGCATCCGGTACGAGGTGATCGTCGAGGGCACGGCCGACGAGATACCGCGCGAGGACTCCGGCTGGCGGGAGTACGAGTTCAAGGGCAAGCCGGGCGAACCGGCGTGCCGGCCACGCCAGTTCGCGCCCTACCATCTGCGGCTCGACTGGATGATGTGGTTCGCCGCGTTGTCGCCCGCGTACGCCGGTTCGTGGTTCGGCGCGCTGGTCGAGCGGCTACTGGAGAACGACCCCGACACGCTCCGGCTGTTGCGCCGCTCCCCGTTCCCGCCGGACGCGCCCCCGCGCCATGTCCGCGCCCGACTCTTCCGGTACCGGTTCACGACCTGGCGGGAACGCCGGGCGACGGGTGCGTACTGGGAGCGGGTGTACGTACGGGAGTTCATGCCGCCGACGCGGCTGGCCGGGTCGGTTCAGAGGCCGTAGACGCGGGTCGCGGTGCCCGCGAAGACCTGCTCGCGTTCGCCCGTGTCGAGGGAGGCGGTCAACTCCTCGGCCAGGGACACCACTTGGCCGTAGGACGCGGCGAGCGTGCACACCGGCCAGTCCGAGCCGAACATCAGCCGGCCGGGGCCGAAGGCGTCCAGGGCCGTGTCCGCGTACGGGCGCACGTCCTCGGTCGTCCAGGAGGCGTGGTCCGCCTCGGTGACCAGGCCGGATAGCTTTCCCACGGCGTTGGGCGGGGCGGCCAGGGAACGGAGGTCCGAGGCCCAGGGTTCCAGCGTGCCGGAGGCGATCGGCGGCTTTCCCAAGTGGTCCAGGACGAAGGTGAGTTGAGGCAATGACCTGACCGTCTCGACGCACGCGGGCAGCTGGTGCGGGTGGACGATCAGGTCGTACACCAGGCCCGCTTCGGCGACAGCGGCAAGACCTCGGCGCACGTCCCGGCGCAGCAGCCACTCGGGATCCGGCTCGCCCTGAACCTGGTGGCGGATGCCCTTCAGGTACTCGCCGCCGGGGAGTTCACGCAGCCTGGCCAGCTCGTCGGCGATGTCGGGACGCGTCAGGTCCGTCCAGCCGACGACGCCCGCGATCGGCTCGTGCTCCGCCGCGAGCGTCAGGAACTCCGGGGTCTCCTCGGGCACGGTGATCGTCTGGACGAGGATAGTACGGCCGACTCCGGCCGTGCGGGCGTCCCGCGCGAGGTCCTCCATGGTGAAGTCCCGACGCAGTGGACTGTCCTCGGCGATCCAGTCCTGGTCCCGGACCGACAGCTCCCACACATGGTGGTGCGCGTCGACGACCGTCACGGCAGCTCCCAGACGACCGGCAGCCCCGACTCCGCGCCCTCGGTGGAGTAGTCGTGCACCACGTCGAGAAGTTCGGCCATCCGTGCCTGCCAGGCCACGTTGACCGGCAGTTTCTCCAACTCGGCGAGGAGGCGGCCGTAGTCCGCGCACTCCAGGACATGGAAGAGGTCGGTGCCGCTGCGCCAGATCGTCCAGGAGGTGGCCCCGGCGGCGCGGATCGCGTCGGTCAGCTCGACGGGCACCTCACGGTGGGCGGCGTCGTACTCGGCGACGCGGTCGGCGCGGACCCTGGTGTGCAGGGCGACTCTCATGACGGCTCCTGAGACGGCTCGTCGGCGGACAGCAGGCCGGTGTCCTTGAGCTCCTGCCAGAAGGCCTCGGGCACGGGCACCGCGAACTGCTCGGCGCAGTCACGGACTTCGGCGGCCGAACGAGTGCCGACGAGGACGCCGGCGACGGCCGGGTGAGCCGCGCAGAAAGCGAGCGCGGCGGCGCGCAGGGTGATGCCGTGCCGGTCGGCGACGGCGTTCATGCGCAGGGCGCGGTCCAGCAACTCACCTGACGCGGTCGCGTAGTCGTAGGTGGCTCCGGGCCTGGGGTCCGCCAGCAGACCGGAGTTGAAGGCGCCGCCGATCACCACGGACGTGCCACGTTCGACCGCGGCCGGCAGGAGTTCGGTGAGCGCGCTCCGGTCGAGGAGCGTGTAGCGGCCGGCGCACAGCACCACGTCGACGTCCGTGTCCCGGACGAAGCGGGTGAGCATCTCCGCCTGGTTCATCCCCGCGCCGATGGCGCGCACGACGCCTTCCGAGCGGAGTTTCTCCAGCGCCGGGTAGGCCTCGCGGAAGGCGGCCTCGGCATGGTCGTCGGGGTCGTGGAGGTAGACGACGTCGACGTGGTCGACGCCGAGCCGCTCCAGGCTCGCCTCCAGGGTGCGGCGAACGCCGTCGGCGCTGAAGTCCCAGACCCGGGTGTGGGTGGCGGGGACCGCGAAGCCGCCTGCGAGGTCGTCACCGGCCGGGGCCCCGGCCGGCTCCAGGCGCCGGCCCACCTTCGTGGAGAGGGTGTACGCCGAGCGCGGGTGCTCGCGCAGGGCCGCGCCGAGGCGGCGTTCGGAGAGGCCGATGCCGTAGTGCGGCGCGGTGTCGAAGTAGCGGATGCCGACGTCCCAGGCGGCGGACACGGCGTCGTGCGCCTGTTCCTCGGTGACCTCGGTGAAGAGGTTGCCGATGGCGGCGGCGCCGAAGCCCAGGCCGGTGATCTCGACGCCGCTGCGGCCGAGCGCGTGCACCGGCATGGGCACGGGTGCGGACCCGGGGAGGCTCTCTGACGTGTTGTTCGGCATGTTCACCGGCCCGCCGGGCGCAGCCGCAGGCCCTGCATGCCGCCGTCGACGGCGAGCGCGGTGCCGGTGGTGGCGCCGGACAGGGGGCTCGCCAAGTAGGCGATGGCGCCCGCGACTTCGGCTGCCGAGACCAGGCGGCCGGTGGGCTGGCGGGACTCCAGCGCGGCGCGTTCTGCGGCGGAGTCGGGGGCCGCGTCGAGGAGACGGCCGATCCACGGAGTGTCGACCGTCCCCGGGTTGACGCAGTTCACGCGGACACCCTCACGCACGTGGTCGGCGGCCATGGCGAGGGTCAGCGAGTACACGGCGCCCTTGGTGGCGCTGTACAGGGCGCGCTGCGGCAGGCCGGCCGTGGCCGCGATCGAGCAGGTGTTCACTATGGCGGCGTGCGCCGAGTTCCGCAGGTGCGGCAGCGCGGCGCGGGCCACGCGGACCATGCCGAGCACGTTGACGTCGAAAACGCGGTGCCATTCCTCGTCGTCGTTGTCCTCGACGGTGCCCTGGGCGCCGACGCCGGCGTTGTTGACGACGATGTCGAGGCCGCCGAGATCGGCCACGGCCGCGGCGACCGCCTCCCGTACGGACGTGTCGTCGGTGACGTCCGCCTTGTGTCCGAGCAGCGGTTCCTCGACCGACGACGGGTCCAGGTCGAGGACTGCGACCTGGGCGCCGCGTGCCGCCAGCAGTTCCGCGGTGGCCCGGCCGATGCCGGACGCGCCGCCCGTGACCAGCGCCTTGAGACCCTCGAAGTCGGTCATGCGGCGTGCCCCTTCTCCTTCGCCAGGTCGGCGGCCCAGAAACTGCCGCCGGGGAACGTGTACTCCGCGACGGACTCGGGCCGCATGGTCGCGGAGAAGCCCGGCGCGGTCGGTGCCAGGTAATGACCTTGCCTGACCACCACGGGGTCGAGGAAGTGGTCGTGTAGATGATCGACGTACTCGATGACCCGGTTCTCGGTCGTGCCGGCCAGCGCCACGTAGTCGAACATCGACAGGTGCTGGACGAGTTCGCACAGGCCGACGCCGCCCGCGTGCGGGCAGACGGGGACACCGAACTTGGCGGCGAGAAGCAGGATGGCGAGGTTCTCGTTGACGCCGCCGACGCGGGCCGCGTCGATCTGCACGATGTCGAGGGCGTCGGCCTGGAGGAGTTGCTTGAAGACGACGCGGTTCTGGACGTGTTCGCCGGTGGCGACCTTGACGGGTGCGACGGCCCGGCGGATCGTGGCGTGGCCGAGGATGTCGTCGGGGCTGGTGGGCTCCTCGATCCAGTAGGGGTCGAACTCGGCGAGCGCCTTGGTCCAGCGGATCGCCTCGTCGACGTCCCAGCGCTGGTTGGCGTCGATCGCCATACGGATGTCGGGGCCGACGACACTGCGGGCGACCCGGCAGCGGCGCATGTCGTCCTCAAGGTCCGATCCGACCTTGAGCTTGATCTGTGTGAAGCCGTCGGCGACGGCCTCGGCGGCGAGCCGGGTGAGCTTCTCGTCGTCGTAGCCGAGCCAGCCGGCGGAGGTGGTGTAGGCGGGGAATCCCGTCGCCAGCAGCTCGGCGGTGCGATCGGCGGCGCCCTCCCGGCCCCGGCGCAGCAGGTCGAGGGCCTCCTCGGGGGTGAGCGCGTCGGTGAGGTAGCGGAAGTCGATCTGCCGGACGAGCCACTCGGGTTCCGCCTCGGCGAGCAGCCGCCACAGGGGCCGGCCGGCCCGTTTCGCGGCGAGATCCCACACGGCGTTGACGACGGCGCCGATCGCCATGTGCATCACGCCCTTCTCGGGCCCGAGCCAGCGCAGCTGACTGTCGCCGATCAGGTCGCGGTTCAGGGTGCCCGGGTCCGCGCACAGCTCGTCGACGGACCGGCCGATCACATGACCGCGCAGCGCGTCGATCGCGGCGACCTGGACCTCGTTGCCCCGCCCGATGGTGAAGGTGAACCCGTGCCCCTCGTGCCCGTCGGCGGCGTCGGTACGCAGCACGACGTAGGCCGCCGAGTAGTCGGGGTCGGGGTTCATCGCGTCGGAGCCGTCGAGCTCCCGCGAGGTGGGGAACCGGATGTCGTAGGTGTCGACCGCGGTGACGCGGGCGGGAGTCGGTGACACGGAAGGCCTTTCGGTTGGGTGTAAGGGATCAGTCCTGGGCTCGGCCGGTGGTGAGACGGGCGATCACGAGTGCGAGCAGGATGATTCCGCCGTAGATGGCGTCGATCCAGAAGGACGGCACCTGGGCCAGGGTGAGCATGGTCTTGACCACGCCCAGCAGGAGAACGCCGGTCAGGGCCCCAAACATGGTGCCCCGGCCGCCGTCGAGGCTGATGCCTCCGATGACAGCGGCGGCGAACACGGTGAAGATCATGTTCTCGCCCTGGTTCGCGCCGATCGCGCCGACGTAGCCGGTGTACATGAGTCCACCGACCGAGGCGAGGACACCAGCGACGACGTAGACCCCCAGGCGGACCCGGTCGACTCGGATGCCCGCGGCGCGCGCCGCTTCCAGGTTGCCGCCGATCGCGTACAGCGACCGGCCGACCCGGTGGTACTTGAGCACCAGCCCGGCGACGGCGAACGCCGCGGCGGCGAGCCACACCGACAGGGGGATGTGCAGGAAGGTGGTGGTGGCCAGCGAGAAGAACGCGTCCGGCATGCCGAACAGCGTCTTGCCCTTGGTTGCCCCGACGAGGAGTCCGCGCAGGACGATCAGCATGGCGAGGGTGACGATGAACGCGTTGAGCTTCACCTTCACCACGAGAAAGCCGTTGAAGGCACCGACGACCGCGCCCACCAGGGGGATGGCCAACAGAGCGACGCCCACGGGGAGTTCGGTACCCCAGCCGGCCTGGGCCGCCGGCAGCACCAGGAGCGCCGCCACCGCAGGCGCGATGCCGACCATCGATTCGAGCGACAGGTCGAACTTACCGGTGATGAGCACCAGCGACTCGGCGAGTACCACCATCGCCAGCGCGGCGGACGAGGCCAGGATGGAGATCAGGGTGGCTTCGGTGAAGAAGGAGTCGTTGAGGACGGAACCGAGCAGCAGTAGCAGCAACAGCGCTGGAACCAGGGCGAGTTCGCGCGCCCGTCGCAGCAGCACGGTCCTCGCCGACCGCACGTTGGGCACTGGCGCCGTCCTCGCCGGTGAGGCCTTCGTGTCAGCCATGGTCCACTCCTTCGATGGAGGCGATCAGCTCGTGGTCGCGCCAGCCCGCCGGGTGCTCGGCGACGACGCGGCCGTGGAAGAGAACGAGGACGCGGTCGCAGCGGCGCAGATCGTCGAGTTCGTCGGAGACGACCAGGACGGCGGTGCCGTCCTCGCTGGCGCTGTCCATGCGCGCGAGGAGGGACTCCTTCGACTTCACGTCGACGCCCGCGGTGGGGTTGATGAGGACGAGCAGTTTGGGGTCGGAGGCGAGTGCGCGGGCCATGACGACCTTCTGCGCGTTGCCGCCGGAGAGGTCGGACACGGGCTGGTCAGGGCCCTCGGTGTGGATGTCGAGACGGTCGATGAGGCCTGCGGCGAAGCCGCGTTTGCGGCTCTCGGAGACGAAGCCGTACCGGCCGAGGCGGCGCAGGACACTCATGGTGGCGTTGTCCCCGACGGTCATGCCGGAGACCAGCCCCTCCTCGTGCCGGTCACGCGGCACACAGGCGACGCCCGCCGTCAACGCCGCCTGCACATCGCCGAACGGCAGCCGTTCGCCGTCGAGTCGGGCGCTGCCACCGGTGGGTGTGCGCAGTCCGGCGAAGGACTCGGCCAGCTCGATCTTGCCGCTGGCGCTGGAGCCGGCGAGCCCGACGACCTCACCGCGGCGCACGGTCAGGTCGATGTTCTCGTACGCCGGTGAGGTGAGCCCCTCGGCTGCCAGCAGCACCGGCGCCCCGGGCTCGACTCCCTTGGGAGTGAAGGCCTGTTCGGCGATCGACTCACCGGCCATGGCCTCTACCAGGGCCTGGCGCGGAAGGTCGGCGACGGGGGCGGTGGTGATCCAGCGGGCGTCGCGCAGGACGGTCACCGTCTGGCACACCTCGTACACCTCCTGGAGGTGGTGCGAGATGAACAGGAAGGTGACGCCGGAGTCCTGGAGTGCGCGCATCCGGGTGAAGAGCCGGTCGATCTCCCGGCTGTCGAGCTGGGCGGTCGGTTCGTCGAGGACGATGAACCGGGCGCCGATGCTCAACGCCCGGGCGATCTCCACCATTTGGCGGTCCTCGACCTTGAGCTCGGCGGTGCGGGCCTCCGGGTCGACGTGGACGTCCCAGGTGTCGAGGAGTTCGGCGGCCTCGGCGCGCAATCGGCGCCAGCTGATCGCGCCGCCTCGGCCGGTGGGTTGCCGGTTGATGAAGAGGTTCTCGGCGACCGTCAACTCGGGGACGACAGTGGGTTTCTGGTAGACGCAGGCCACCTTGGAGCGCCAGGCGTCGCGGTCGGCGAGCGGAGGGGCGGGCCGGCCGTCGAAGCTGACCGTGCCCTCGTCGGGGGTCTGGAGGCCGGTGAGGATGGTGACCAGGGTGGATTTTCCGGCGCCGTTGCGGCCGACGAGGGCGTGCGACTCACCCGGCAGGACGGTGAGCCGGCCGCCCTGGAGCGCGGTGGTGGGGCCGTACCGCTTGGTGATGTCACGCGCCTCGACGAGCGGTACGGCGGCGGTGTGTGGGTTCTCCCGTGGCTGGCTGTTCATCCGACCGTGTTGCCCCAGAGCGCGCTGTCGTCGACGTTGTCCTTGGTGACCAGGGGGGCGGGCAGCTGGTCCTCCAGGATGCCGCTGGGCAGCTTGACGATCGTGGAGCCGTGGTCGGTCGGGCCCGGCTTGAAGGTCTTCCCCTCCATCGCGGCCT
Organism: Streptomyces sp. B21-083; assembly: GCF_036898825.1. Lineage (GTDB taxonomy): Bacteria > Actinomycetota > Actinomycetes > Streptomycetales > Streptomycetaceae > Streptomyces. The sequence continues at coordinate 1,093,808 of NZ_JARUND010000001.1, forward strand.
TGATGTAGAACATGCCGTATTTGGCGTAGAGGTCCGCGGGCTGCGAGACGGTCGCGTCGATCTCACCCTTGCGGATCGCGTCGAACTCCTGCGGGATGCCGTCGTTCGAGACGATGGCGATATGCCCGGGCTGGCCCGCCTTCTTCAGCATCCCCTTGGACTTCAGGGTCTGGAGCGTGGGCGCGAGGTAGACCCCGCCGGCCTGCATGTAGATGCCCTTGAGGTCCGGGTTGGCGTTGAGCAGTGTGTCGAGCTTGGAGGCCGCGGTGTCCGACTCCCACTTGGCGGGGATCTCCAGCACCTTGAGCTTCGGGAACTTCGCCTTCACACAGGCCCGGAACGCCTCCGACCGGTCACGGCCGTTCACCGACGCGAGATCGCCCATGATCTGGACGACCTTGCCCGAGGTGATGTGCTTGCCCAGGTACTCGCAGGCCTGCTCGCCGTACGCGACGTTGTTGGCGCGTACGACCATGGCGACCTTGCCCTTCTCGGGCGCCACGTCGACGGCCACGACGGGCACGCCCTTGCGTTCGGCCTGGTCGAGTCCTGCCTCGATGGCGGCGCTGTCCAGAGGCGCCACCACCAGGCCCTTCACACCCTGGTTGAGCTGGTTGTTGATGTCGGTGATCTGCTGCGCCGGGTCGCTGTTGGAGTTGACGGTCTTCAGCGTGTCGACGCCCTCGGCCTTGGCCATCTTCGGCACATAGTCGTTGTACGCCTGCCAGAACGGCGACGTCAGCAACGGGAGGATCACCCCTACCTTGCCGGTCCCGCCACCGTCGTTGCCACCCGAGGCGACGCTGTCCTTGGTGCTGCCGCAGGCGCTGAGCACCAGCCCGGCACAGGCGGCCACGGCCACCGCGCCGACGCCGGTCGTCCTGCGTCGCTTCTTCGGGTTCCCCACTGTTCTGTCGAACATCTGACAGCTCCTCGTTGAGCGTGATCGAGCGGATGACCGCATATTTATCAGACCACTTCCAGGTTAGAACACCCCACAGGGCCAAATTTTCCTCAATTGGACCTGTAGTGGTCCGACCACTCTACTGGTTAGACTGCGGCGGCACCCGGCGACAGGAGGACACGGCGTGGACGAGATCCCGGCCGTCAGCACAGAGGCCGCCCCGCAGAAGGGCAGCGTGACGCAGCGCGCCATCGAGCAGATAAAGGCGATGATCGGCGAGGGCCGCCTGGAACCCGGCCAGCGGCTGCCCACCGAGCGTGATCTCGCCGTCCGACTGGGCATCTCGCGCAGCTCGATGCGGGAGGCGATCCGGGCGCTCACCGTGATGGGCGTGCTGGAGGCCCGGCACGGCTCGGGTATCTACGTGACCCAGCTGGAGGCCGGCGATCTGCTGGAGACCTTCGGTGTGGTCGCGGATCTCTCGCGGGGCCCGCGGCTGGCCGAGCTGCTGGAGGTCCGGCGCATCCTGGAGTCGACGGCGACCGCGCTGGCCGCCGCACGGATCACCCCCGACCAGCTCGCGGAGGTGGAGAAGCACCTCACGGCGATGAACGCCACCGACGATCCCGAGGAGATCCTCGCCCACGACCTGGCCTTCCATCGCGCGATCACCGCCGCGGCCGGGAACGACAGCATGGCGGCGATCCTGGAGGGCCTCTCCTCCCGCACCTTCCGCGCCCGCGTCTGGCGCGCCTACCAGGAGGAGGGCGCGTTCGCGCGCACGCGGCGTGAGCACGCGGCGATCCACCGTGCGCTGGTCGCCCGCGACCCGGAGGCGGCCCGAGCGGCAGCGGCGGCGCACGTGGGGGAGGTGGAGCAGTGGTTGCGGGGGCAGCACGACGCTCCGCTGGGAGGGCCGTGACTTGTCCGCGGGCCCGGTCGGGGCTGGTCGCGCAGTTCCCCGCGCCCCTTGCGGGGGGCGCGGGGCGTCCCCTCGATCGTCAGGCCGGCGCCGACCGGTAGAGGCCGAGTTCCGCGATCCGCACCTCCGCGCGCGCCCGCGTCACCCGAACCCGCCACCGCCGGGCCCGTACGGGTGCCGTCAGCAGCAGGATCCGGCTCGCACCGACCGTGCCCGCCCCCGCCACCCGGGTCCAGCGGCCCCCGGTGAACACCTCGACGACGAAGTCCTCGACCTGCTGTCCGAGCCGGATGTCCTCCGCGAGCCGGACCCGGTCCACCTCCCGCTCCCTGCCGAGGTCGACGGTGACGGTCCCCGGCGTCCGGGTCACCTGGGCCCCGAGCGTCAGGTCGGCCGGCAGCTCCCGGTCGACGCGCTCCCGGAACTCCTTCAGCCGGGTGACGTCGGAGGCGGCGAGGCGGCCGTCCGTGTCCGGCGGGACGTTGAGGAGGAGTACGGCGTTGCGGCCGACCGAGCCGAAGTAGATCTCGGTCAACTGGTCGACTGTCTTGGGCTGTTGGTCGGCGTGGTAGAACCAGCCGTCCCGGATCGACACATCGCACTCGGCCGGCCACCACTGGACGTAGTCGGCCACCCCACGAGCCGCGACGAGGGCGTCCCGGCCGCCCATGTCCGCCGCGTCGTAGGAGAGCGCGAAGTCGGTCCGGCCGTAGTCCTTCTCGGTGACCGGTACGACGCTCCACTCGTTCTCGCGCGCCAGGCCGCCCTCATTGCCGACCCAGCGGACATCGGGGCCGGAGACGGCGATCGTGGCGTCCGGGGCGAGGGCGCGGACGAGGGTGTACCAGCTGTCCCAGTCGTACTTCTCGACCTTGTCCGGCGGGATGCGCCCCTGGGCGCCGTCGAACCAGACCTCGTCGACGGGCCCGTACTCGGTGAGGACCTCGTAGAGCTGGTCGAGCATATGGGCGCCGTAGTCGGTGGCGGGGAGGGTGAACACCGGGCCGTCCGGGCGGTCGTCGTTTGCGAGCGGTGTCGGGATGGTGTGCTCGGTGCGCGCGCTGCCGTTGGCGTAGACACCGTGCAGATACTGGTTCTCGTCGGCCGGGGAGATGTACACGCCGACCTTCAGCCCGTACCGCCGCATGGAGTCGGCGAACGAGCGCAGTACGTCGCCCTGTCCGCCACGCCAACTGCTCGATGCCACCGAGTGGCCGGTGTACCGGGAGGGGTAGAGGACGAAGCCGTCGTGATGCTTGACGGTGAGGATGGCGAGCCGGAAGCCGCCGTCGCGCAGGGCCCGCGCCCACTGGTCGGTGTCGAGGCCGGCCGGCTGGAAGACGTCCGGGTCCTCGTCGCCCGTGCCCCATTCGAGGCCGGTGAAGGTGTTGACGCCGAAGTGCAGGAACGCGGTCCGCTCCTGCCGCTGCCAGGCGATCTGCCGTGCGGTGGGCCTGACTTGGGATGCCTTGCGGACAAGGACCTCGGCGGAGTCGGTGGGGCCGACGGGGATACGGAAGGCCGGTTCCTCCGCGACCGGGGCCCCGAGCGGAGCCGCTGCCGGAGCCGGGGCGGCGAGGGCCTGTGAGGTGCCCCTGGATGCGGCGATCGCGGCGGCCGCCGTGACGAAGAGACGTCTGGAGACTGTCATGGGGAACGACTCCTCGGGTCAAATGGTTTCAGTTGACGGTGGTCAAGGGCCAGACAGCGGGCGGGCGTTGGTCCGGCGGGTACTGCACGAGACGACCGCCGTCGGCCACCTGCACCGCCATCCGTGTGATCGCGTTGACGAGTTGGTAGCCCCCCGCGACCTGCTCCAAATCCCAGCGCTGCAGGGTGTTCGCCGCGTCACAGGTCTGCGCGGTGAGCTCGACGCCGGGCTGGAGCGGGGTGTTGAGCGTGAGTTTCCCGCCGCGCACCTCCAGACAGCCGTCGCCGGTCCGCAGGGTGACGTATCCGTCGGGGGTGCGTCGCACGTCGGCGGTGAGGGAGGTGCCACCCGTCGCCGTGAAGGTGTACGTCCCGTCCGTGACCGGCACCCGGGTCAGGTCCCGCCAACCGGGTGCGTGCCCTACAGTCGTCCCCCGCGCGGTGAACCGGGCATACGTGGCGTCGGGATGCGGATCGCCCCAGGTGGCCTGTGCGAGCTGCCGCAACGCCGGGCCGGTGTCGACGGCGACCTCGTTCTCGGTCTCGCCGCGTCCGTTGTCCGGCCAGAGGCTGATCTTCGCGCCGGTGATGCCCTGACTGGAGGCGAGCTTCTCGCCCTCGAAACCGCGCGGGTCCCAACTCTGGTCGTACAGACCCTTGGTGTCACTGTGGAAGCCGCCCCGGACGAGGTACAACGCATAGGCCGCGTTCATCAAAGGGTAGCCCTGGGCCTGGAGTTGGCTCGGTTTCACGGCCACGTTCAGCCAGTGCTCCACGGTGGTGCCCGCGGCCACCGGCACGGTGTTGGCGCCGGTGAGCCCGTCGTTCCAGATGCGCAGCTTTTTGCCCTTGGCCGCCAGGTAGGTCTGGATCCGGTTGACGAAGTCGATGAACGCGTCCTGGGGTGTGGCGTTCGCCCCGAACTGGTCCCGGGCGTACCGGAGCATCTGCGGGTACTTGGCGAAGTCGGAGCCGAGCATGTACTCGTCGGCGCCCATGTGCCAGGAGCCGCCGGTGAACACCTGCGCATACTCGTCGATCAGGCTCGTGTAGTAGTCGAAGGCGGCCGGCTGGGTGATGTCGAGCCTGCTGGGCTGCTTGTCGCCGTCGGAGTCGGTGAGCTGGAGATCCGGGCGGTTCTCGATCCAGGGGTCCATGTGGCCCGGGGAGTTGATCTCCGGGATGATCTCCACGTGGTACTTGTCGCCGAGGGCGACGAGCCGCCGTATCTCGTCCTTGGTGTAGTAGCCCCAGGTGTTGGCCTCGGGGTGGGTGTCGCTCTTCACCTTGAGTTCCAGGAGCAGCTGGTTGAGCTTGTGGTACGCCATGTCGCGTACGAGGTTCTCCAGCCACTCCGTCGAGATGTGGATGTAGCAGGCGCACACGCCGACGCCCCGTTCGGCGTACCGGGGTACGTCGACCGTGCGTCCGGCGGGGATCCGGTCGCCCTGGGCGAGGAGCTGGAGGAGGGTGCGGGTGCCGTAGAAGACGCCGCGTTCGGTCGCGCCGGTCACCGACAGCCGTGCGCCGGCCCGGAGTTCGTATCCCTCGGCGCCCAGTGCGGTCCGCCCCGGGGCCACGTCGATAACGATGTCACCGGCACGCGCACCGCCGCTCACCACGGGTACGGTGCCGTGGCCCGCCGCGCGCAGATCATCGGCGAGAGTGTCGGCGACCTTCCGCTCGGGCGTGGAGTCGGCGACAAGCCGGGCAGAGGCGGCATACCGGTAACTCCCCTGCTCCGGGGTCCAGTTCGCGAGGGCCGGCACGGTGACGGGGACGCCGGCCACCCCGGTGCGCGCGACGGCCGGGACCGGGGCGGCCAGCAGCAGGAAGGCCACCAGCACCCCCAGAAGCCGACCTCGTGGATACCTACTCATCTGGAAGCTCCCATTCATCGGAGGTGTGATGATTGAGCGCACCCCAAGGGCTGTCAATGGGGCCCGAGGCCGGGACGGTTGGGCCAGTGATCGGATGACCAGCGACTCCATGACGGAAGCCGGGGGTCCCCACGCCAGAAAAGTCCAAGAGAACCGGTCCGAATGTCCAAGCTCGACGACACTCGACGCCCCATGTACTCACGAGTAGCCTCATCGCCTCACGCGTAGCACGATGTGTTGTATCCACCCCGAGGAGCCCCCGTGACCAGCTGGGCCGGCCGTACCGCCGTCGAGATCGCCGCCGCCGTACGCGAGAAGCGCGTCACACCGCGCGAAGTCGTGGCCGAGCATCTCGCGCGCATCGAACTGCTGGACGCCCGCGTCGGCGCGTTCCGCCGGCTTCGGTCCCAGGAGGCGCTGGCCGAGGCGGACGAGGTGGCGGGCCGCCCGGACCTGGCGGACCTCCCGCTCGCGGGCGTGCCCATCGCGGTGAAGGACAACCTGGGCGTGCGCGGTGAGTCGACGCGGCACGGTTCCCCCGCGACGCCGGACACCCCCGCCGACCACGACCACATCACCGTGGCCCGGCTCCGGGCGGCCGGCGCGATCGTCGTCGGCGTCACCAACGTGCCCGAGCTGTGCATCTGGGGCACGACGGAGGGCCCGCTCGGCACGGCCCGCAACCCCTGGGACACCACCCGCACGGCGGGCGGTTCCTCGGGCGGCAGCGCGGCGGCCGTCGGCGCCGGGATGGTGCCGATCGCGCTGGGCAACGACGGCATGGGCTCGCTGCGGATCCCCGCCGCCAACTGCGGTGCCGTCACCATCAAGCCGGGCCTCGGGGTCGTCCCGGCGGGCATCGGGAACGGCGACTGGTTCGGCATGTCGGAGAACGGCCCGCTGGCGACGACGGTCGAGGACGCCCGCCTGATGCTGTCGGTCCTCGCGGACACGGAGTTCGTACGGTCGGACGCGCACGCCGGCCGCAAGATCGCCCTCTCCGTCCGCAGCCCCATCGCCGGCGTCACCATCAGCAGGCCGTTCGCGTCAGCCGCGCGTGAGGCCGCCGCGCTGCTGGACAGTGCCGGTCACGAGGTGCGGCCCGCCGACCCGCCCTACCCGCTGTCGATCGGCGTGACCTCGTTCACCCACTGGACAGCGGGCACGGCACGGGACGCGGAGGGCTTCGACCGGAGCGGACTGAGCCGGCGCACCAGGGTCCACGCGGCCGTCGGGCGCCGGTTCGTCGGTTACGTCGAGCGGGGTCAGCACAAGCAACAGCTGCGTCGGCGCCTGGAGCCGTTCTTCGCCGAGCACGACGTGCTGCTCACCCCGGCACTCGCCCGGCGCTCGCCCACCGCCACGGCCTGGCACGAGCGGGGCTGGCTGCGAAACATCCTCGCCAACACGAACTACTCGCCGATGACACCCCCGTGGAACCTGACGGGCTGGCCGGCGATGGCCGTACCGTTCGGCACCCTGCCCTCGGGCGCGCCCTGCTCCGTACAGCTGGTGGGCCGCCCGGGCTCGGAGGCCGTACTCCTCGACGTGGCGCAGCAGTTGGAGGAACTGCACCCTTGGCAGCGGACGGCCCCGCTCGCCTAGAAGCCCTTGTACATGATGTGCAGGCCCACCCGGCCGTGGCGAGGATGGTCGAACGCGTCCGGCACGGTGCCCAGGATCGTGAAGCCGAGCGAGGTCCACAGCTTGACCGCCGGGTTGGTCTCGACGACGGCGTTGAACACCATGCCCCGGTAGCCGTGGGCCGCCGCCTCGTCCAGGACGTGATCGGCGAGGGCGCGGCCGATGCCACGGCCGCCGCGGTCGGGGTCGACCATGAAGCCGGCGTTGGCGATGCGGGCGGCCGGGCCGCCGTAGTTGGGGGTGAGGAACGCGGAGCCCACGACGGCTCCGGCAGTGTCCTCGGCAACGTACACCTGCTTGGCCGGGCTCATCCACAGGGCGCGGGCCGCTTCCTCGGATGTGTCCGGGGCCCAGGTGTAGGTCTCGGCGGCGGCGACGACGCGGTGCCAGAACGGCCAGATCCGCGGCCAGTCTTCGGCGGTGGCCCGCCGGATCTCTGTGCTCAGCATGGGCGCGAGTCTGGCACGCCCATGCTGACGGCGATCTCTACAGGTCCTGTCGGGGCGTCAGTCGACGCTGGGCAGGATGTGGGGCTCGGCGAGGTCGTCCTCGTAGCCCGCCAGGCGGATCGGGGCCGACCTGGCCCACACGTCGAGGCTGCCGAGCCGGTCGCTCCGGTCTTCGGGGGCCGCCGTGCGTTCCTCAGGGCCTTGTTCGAGATTCGTCTTCTCCGGTGTCACCGCGCACTCCTTATGTGTCGGGTCACCCTCGGGACTTCGGGACCAGTCTGATGCCGGCCGCTCCACATCCACTCGGGTCTGGGTCAAGAGCAGTCAGGACGCGGTGGCGCCGGTAACGGACCGTGGGTGTGGGTGGAACCCAGTCGTGCTGCCCGTCCGCTCCAGTATTAACCAAATGAGCGGGCGCCCGCTCGATGGGGTGAAAACAAGGAGTAAAGAACTCAAGTCGCTCAGTGTTCATTCAGCCATAATCTGCGGTTGTTTGTAACGTTGAGCACGTTTTGCGTTTCACCCGTACGGCTCAGCCGACGCACCCACGTACGCCGATGTCGCATCAGGTCCGGCAGTTCAGCTCCCGTTGGCCCGCGCGCCAGTCGGCCATGGTCTGCTGCCGACGGCAACGGCTGGTCCCGCGGTGGAACTCGGGATGACTGACGTATGGAGCTGCGCGGCGTCGAGGAACTGATGGATCTGCTGCACGCCTGCCGGGGCACCCCGGGAACACGGCGGCGGCACGGCCGGTCCGGTCGACCTGAACCAGCACGCCCTCCAGACGGCCGCCCTGTTGCGCCGAAGTCGCCCCGCCGACAAGGAACTTCAGGTGGCGGGCCTGGTCCATGTCATCGGCCGGCTCCTCGTACCCGGCGTCCCCACCCGGCACGCCCGGGTCGCGGCCGACACCGTCCGGCACCTGCTCGGCGAACGGGTCGCCCGCCTCGTACACGACAGCCCGTACGCCACGGACCTGGACCCGCATACGGACGCCGACACGCTTGCCCTGCGCCAGGCGGACGAGGCCGGCCGGGTCCTGGGCTTCGACGCGGGAGTCCTGGAGGACTGGAGCACCCTGCTGGAGCTGGTCGCGGAGCAGCACTCACGGATGGGCGCCGTCGACTGAACCCCTGAACCCCCTCTGGTCCAGGGGCTGTTCGCTGACGGTCCGTCATGAGACGGTACGCGGATGACGTCGCCGTACGGACTCGAAGGGCGGGTCGCCCTGGTCACCGGGGGCACGCGCGGGATCGGGCTGGCCGTCGCCGGCGCGCTGACGCGGGCGGGGGCGCGGGTGTGTGTGACGGCCCGTGACCCGGACGGGGTGCGGCGGGCCGCCGAGGAACTCGGTGGGGTCGGACTGGCGGGCAGTGTCGCCGATCCGGCACACCTGTCGGCGTTGACCGACTTCACACTCGACGCGTTCGGGCGGCTCGACATCGTCGTGAACAACGCGGCGACCAACCAGCCCTACGGCCCGCTCATGGACGCGGACCCGGACACCTGGCGCGAGGCGTTCACGGTCAACGTCGAGGCGCCTCTGCGGCTGACGCAGTGCGTGTGGCGGGCGTGGATGCGCGAACACGGCGGCACAGTCATCAACATCTGCACGGAGGGCGCCACACATGTCGGCCCCCACGTGGGCGCGTACGGCACCAGCAAGTCCGCGCTCCTGCACCTCACCCAGCAGCTCGCCGGCGAGCTGGCCCCGAGGGTACGGGTCAACTCGGTCTCCCCCGGCCTGGTCCGCACGGAGATGGCCCGCTTCGTCTGGGAGCACGACGAGAACACCATCGCCGCCGGCCTCCCCCTGGGCCGTATCGGCGAACCCGCGGACGTGGCACGGGCGGTGCTGTGGCTCGCGTCGGACGAGTCGGAGTGGGTGACAGGCACAGACCTATTGGTGGACGGCGGAACCCGGGTACACCCAGCGCAAACGGCCGCCACCTACACGGTTCGTGACCACATGCGTCAACACAGACCCACCTAGGGGCGCGGGGCTGTGTCGATATGCGGCTCCGCCGCGTGGGCGCGACCAGCCCCCGCGGGCCCGCAGACGCCCTACCACCCGCCTACCACTTACCGGGCGCGTAGTCCTTCATGAAGACCCCGTACAGATCCTCCCCCGCCTCACCCCGCACGATCGGGTCGTACACCCGAGCCGCCCCGTCGACCAGGTCGAGTGGCGCATGGAACCCCTCGTCGGCCAGGCGCAGCTTGTCGTAGTGGGGACGCTCGTCCGTGATCCACCCGGTGTCGACCGAGGTCATCAAGATCCCGTCCGCCTCGAACATCTCCTGCGCACTCGTCCGCGTCACCATGTTCATCGCGGCCTTCGCGGCGTTCGTGTTCGGATGGCCCGCACCCTTGTAGCCGCGGCCGAACACGCCCTCCATCGCCGACACGTTGACGATGTACGCCCGCTTGCTGACCGCGCCGCGCGCCGCCCCGGACATCGCCGGCCGCAGCTTGCTGATCAGGATGAACGGCGCCGTGTAGTTGCACAGCTGGGTTTCGAGGAGCTCCACCGGGGAGATCTGCTCGATGGTCTGCACCCATGTGTTCGTGTCCACCACGTCGGGGACGAGGCCGCCCGCGTCGATGGCCGTGCCGTCGAGGTGCCGGGCCACGCTGGCGTTGCCCGCGACCAGGGCGAGGTCGGCGACCTTCTGGGCGTCGAGGCCGCTGATGCCGACGGGCAGCGCGGTCAGTCCGTCGACCGCGCCGGAGTTGAAGGCGCCGATGACGTGGTGGGCGGGCAGCTCACCGGCCGGCAGCGGAGCGCTCTCCGCCTCGACCAGCGCGGCGTACGCGGACGGCAGCCGGCGTACCGTCTGGGTCGCGTTGTTGATCAGGATGTCGAGCGGGCCCTGCTCGGCGATCCGGTCGGCCAGGGCCACGACCTGCGCCGGGTCGCGCAGGTCTGTGCCGACGACCTCCAGTCGGTGCAGCCACTCCGCCGAGTCGTCCATGGCCTTGAAGCGGCGGATGGCGTCCTTGGGGAAGCGCGTGGTGATCGTGGTGTGCGCGCCGTCGCGCAGCAGCCGCAGCGCGATGTACATGCCGATCTTGGCCCGGCCGCCGGTGAGCAACGCGCGCTTGCCGCTGAGGTCGGTGCGGGCGTCGCGGCGGGAGCGGTTCTCGGCGGCGCAGTTCTGGCAGAGCTGGTGGTAGAAGTAGTCGACCTCGACGTAGCGGGTCTTGCAGGTGTAGCAGGAGCGCGGGCGCTGGAGTATCCCCGCGATCTGCCCCTCCACGGTCACCGACGACGGCAGGATGCCCTCGGTCTCGTCGTCGATGCGCTGGGCGGAGCCGGTCGCCGTGGACTCGGTGACCGCCTTGTCGTGGGCGGTCTTGGAGGCCCGGCGCTCCTGCCTGCGGCGCTGCTTGACCGTGCGGTAGACGCCGGCGGTGGCGCGGCGCACGGCGATGGCGTCGGGGTGGTCGACGTCCAGCTTGTCGAGTTCTTCGAGCACGCTGAGGCAGACGGCCATGCGCTCGGGGTCGATGCCGGGACCGTAGGAGACGTCGCCTACGACGTCCATGCCGTCCACGGCCGTCGGGCCGTCCTCTGTCACCGTCATCGCGCTGCCGTTCCCTGGGTCGCCCTCGCGGCGCTCGGACGGCGCCAGCTCTCGAACAGGCGATTTTACGGAAGCCCGGGCCCAGTCACCAAACCCGCGACGATCATGACGCAGGTCACAGGGTGCAGGCGGCGACCAGTGTCTCCACCTCCGCGGCCAGCGCGGCGGCGAACCGGTCGAGGTCCGGGACGGCTTCCGCGTCCGCGACGAGCCCGAAGTGGACCTGCCCCCGGTAGGTCGAGACGGCGACCGCCAGTGACTGGCCCTGGGCGAGCGGGGCGAAGGGGTAGACCTCGGTGAGCGGGTTGCCGCCGAGCTTCAGGCCGAGGCTGGGCAGCGGCACGCTGGTGACGAGGATGTCGAACCAGAGCCGGGCGGCCTGCTTGACCAGCGGTCCGCCGAGCCGGTGGCCGAGCGGTGGCACATGGTCGGCGAGCAGTGCGACCGCGCCGGCACCCCGCCCGGGGCCCGCGTCCTTGTTGCGGTCCATGGCCCTGCGTACGGAGTCGAGGCGCCCGACCGGGTCCGGGTCGTCTACGGGGAGCCGCATCAGGTACCCGGAGAGGCGGTTGCCCTGCGGATGCGCGGTGCGTGGACGCCGTTTGGAGACGGGGATGAGCGCGCGCGGGGCGACTCCCTCGCTCCCGTCGCCTCGCTCGTCGAGCCAGCGGCGCAGGGCTCCCGCGACGACGGCGATGAGTACGTCGTTCACGGTGCCGCCGACGGTCTTACGTACGCGGTGGACATCGTCGAGGTCGATGGCGAGCCCGGCAGTGCGGCGGGTGCCGGTCGGTTCGGCGACGAGCGCGGCGGACGAACGGGTGCTCAGGGTCCCCAGGCCGGAGCGGGCGACGGAGGCACCGATGTCCAGGGCGCGGCCCACGTCGGAGAACGCGTCGCGTACCAGTCCGGGCAGCTTGCGGACGTCCGGGAAGAGACCGGTGGCCGGCTGTTCGGGGCGCGGGCGGGGCGCCGGCAGGTCGAGGGGGTCCATGACGCCGGCGGCGAGGGTCAGTGCGCGCAGACCGTCGGCCAGGGCGTGGTGGAACTTGAACAGCACCGCGAAGGACTCACCGTCCTCGGCGGGCAGCACATGGGCTTCCCAGGGCGGCCGGCCGCGTTCGAGCGAGCGTTCCATGAGGCGTCCGGCCTCGGCGTGGAAGTCGGGGGTCGGAGCGTGCAGCCGGACGTGGTCGAGCGGGTCGAAGTCCGGCGCCGCCTCGCGGGTGGCGCCCCCGAAGGCCAGCGGGAGCAGGGGCTGCCAGACGTCCCGGATGCGCATGCGCAGGCCCGGGACGGCCGGAGCGCGGGCGGCGAGGAGATCGGCCGCGTGGGCTCCGGCGGTCGGCGAGTGGGCCGAGAAGACACCGAGAGCACCCAGATGCATGGGGTGCAGGTCGGAGTCCATGTTCCAGAAGGCCAGGTCGAGGGGGGCGAGCAGGCCCGCGGTCTCAGAGGTCAAGGGATCACTCTCGCGTCGACGACGGGTGAGTCAGCAGTCAATCGCTTGCAGGCGATTACGGTCAAGTACGATCAAGCTACGCTCAGTTAACAACGTATTACGTCCCGCCGCTGCGGAAGCGACGGGCCGTCAGCGACTCACGGGGTTGTCAGGGGCTGCGGGGGCGGCTATTTCAGGGCCGGCGGCGCCGCATCCGCGCCGATACCCCACCCGGACGGCTCCGGGCCGACCGTGAAGTCGAGCGAGCGGGCACCCCTCAAGATCCCGCTCGTCACATACGTACGGCTGTACGAGGAACCGTCGACGGCCACCGACTGGACGTACCGTCGGCTGTCCGACGTACCGGGTGCTGTCACCGTGAGGGCGCCGAGGGGGTAGTAGCGGGGGTCGAGGGTCAGGTCGACCCGGTCGAAGACGGGTGTGGACAGGCCCCAGGTGTCGTAGCCGGGCTGCACCGGGAAGATCCCGATCGCGGACAGGACGTGCCAGGCGGACATGGTGCCCATGTCGTCGTTGCCGGTCATACCGGCCGGGCCGTCCGTGTAGAGGGTCAGCGCGGCGTGCACGACGTCGGTCGTCTTCCAGGGCTGTCCGGTGGAGAGGTAGGTGTAGGGGGCGGTGAGGTCGACCTCGTTCTGCGGGTTGTACTTGTCCGCGTTGTAGTAGGCGTACGGGCCGTTCACCCACACCTCGCGGGCCGTTTTGGCCGGGTCCGCCGTCAGCCGGTCGTAGGCGAAGAAGGCGTCGAGCCGCTCGTTGGCCGCCTGTCTGCCGCCGAGCAGGTCCACCAGGCCCGGCAGGTCCTGCGGGACCAGCCACTGGTACTGCCAGGCCGTGCCCTCGTGGAACCCGTCGCCCTTGGCCGGATCGGGGTCGCCCGCGAAGGCGCCCGAGCCGTCCCGGGGGCGGAAGAAGCCGGTCGAGGCGTCGAAGACGTGCCGGTAGCTCCGCGCCCGGGCCGCATAGCGGTCGGCGTCGGCGTCGTGGCCCAGCCCGCGTGCCATCCGGGCCAGCATCGCGTCGGAGAGGGCGTATTCGAGGGTGACGGACGCGCCCCAGTGGTAGTCCGAGTCGCCGGGCTTGGTGCGCGGGCGGTCCTTGAGACAGGGCGCGAAACCGTTCTCGATGTACTCCCGGTTCGCCTCGCGCCCCAGCATGGGCAGGGCGGCGGGCGCAACGCCGTCGGCGTTCTTCTTCAGGGCGCGGTAGGCCCGCTCCTCGTGGCCGTGCAGCAGTCCCTGCTGGTAGGCGTGGGTGAGGAACGGGGTGACCGGGTCGCCGGTCATGATGTTCGTCTCGACCGTGCCGTAGCCCCACTTGGGCAGCCAGCCGCCCTCCTCGTCGATCTTCAGCACCGAGAGCGCCATGTCCCGGGCCTCGCGGGGCGCGAGCAGCGACAGGAGCTGCGCCTGGGTGCGATAGGTGTCCCACAGGGACCAGTTCTGGTAGTACGTGAAGTCCCGCGCGTGGTGGGTCTTCAGGTCCCAGCCGGTGTAGCGGCCGTCGGCGTCGCTGCCGGTGTTGGGGGCGAGGAAGCTGCGGTAGAGGGACGAGTAGAAGGTCCGGCGCAGCGTGTCCGAGCCGCCGGTCACGCCCACTTCGTCGAGGCGCGCCTCCCAGGCGTCCCGGGCCGCCTCCCGCACGTCGTCGAACGGGCGTCCGCCCTCGACGCGCAGGTTGCCCGCCGCGCCCTCCGCGTCGACGTACGACAGGGCGGTGGTCGCCTCGACGGTGCGGTCCCCGTCCGTCGTGTCGAAGCGGACGTAGGCGCCGTCGCCCCCGGTCCGGGAGCCGTCGGTGACCGTGGTGCCGTCCCAGGTGCCGTACGCCGTGAAGGGCCGGTCGAAGCGGGTGATCGTGTGGACGGTGTACGGGTTCGTGCCCCGGCAGAAACCGGAGCCGGTGATCGTCGTACGCACGGTCCGGTCGTCGAGGATCTCGACCCGGTTCGCCACCTTGGTGTGCAGCGACTGGCCCGCGTTGAGCAGCACGTTGGCCCGCGTGGTCGCCGGGAAGGTGTAGCGCTGGACTCCGGTGCGAGCGGTCGCCGTCAGCTCGGCGTCGATGCCCGACTTCAGGCCGACCTTGTAGTAGCCGGGGCTCGCGGACTCGCTGTCGTGGGTGAACTCGGCGGCGTAGGTCGCGTAGTCGGTGCTCGTGATGTCGCCGGTGGTGGGCAGGACGGGCAGGTCGCCGCCGATGCGGCAGCCGACGCCGGAGAGGTGGACGAGGGAGAAGCCCCGGATACGGGTCTGGGAGTAGCGGTAGCCGGTCTTGTGCCCGGTGTCGGGCGAGAGCTGCACCATCCCGAAGGGCACGGTCGCGCCGGGGAAGGTGTTGCCCTCGTTCTCCGTGCCGATGAAGGGGTTGACGAGGTCGGTGAGCCGCTCGTCACGGGCATGGGCGGCCGGGGCGGCGAGCCCACCGGCGAACAGGGCGGCGGCCGTCACCGCTCCCGCGGTGCGCAGCGTCCATCTCACAGGGAGAACCTCCGAAGGCTCGGGCCGGATGGCGGGACGGCCCGCTGGAGTCAGCCGGGTCCGTGTCCCGGATCCGTTCCTCGCCGGCCGCCCCGATCCGCGCCGCGTCGCGCACGGTCACCTCGGGGCCGTACGGCAACAGCCCGTTCGGCTCACCGCGCCGGACCCCGGACACGCCGCCGGCCCCGGTGAGCACGGGCTCACCGGGGCCGACGGCATGGGCATGGGCGTATCCGGGGCTATGACACGTGCTGGCCCTTCCCGAGGCCGATCACACCGCCCTTGGAGACGGTGTACAGGTCGGCGTCCCGCTCCGGGTTGACGCCGATCGTGGCGCCCGGCGGGACCTCGACGTTCTTGTCCAGGACTGCCCCGCGCACGATGGCGCCCCGCCCGATGCGCACGTTGTCGTGCAGGATCGACCCCTGCACCACAGCGCCCGGATCGACGCGCACGCCGGGCGAGAGAACCGAGCGCGAGACCTGGCCCCGGATCAGGCACCCCGCACTGATGATCGACTCGCTGGCGATGCCACCGGCGTTGAAGCGGGCGGGCGACAGCTGGCCCGAGTGGGTGTAGACGGGCCAGTCGCGGTTGTAGAGGTTGAAGGCGGGCCGTTCGGCGATCAGGTCCATGTGGGCGTCGTAGTACGCGTCGAGCGTGCCCACGTCCCGCCAGTAGCCCTGGTCGCGGGTGGTCTCGCCGGGGACGTGGTTCCCGCTGAAGTCGTACAGCTGGGCCTCGCCCCGGTCGGTGAGCGAGGGCAGTATCGAACCGCCCATGTCGTGCACGGAGTCACCGTCCTCGGCGTCCCGCTGCAGGGCCTCTATCAGCGCCTTGGTGGTGAAGATGTAGTTGCCCATCGACGCGAACACGCACCCGGGGTCGTCGGGCAGACCGGGCGGGTCCACGGGCTTCTCCAGGAAGCCCTGCACACTCTGGCCGTCCGAGCCGGGACTGATCACACCGAAGGACGACGACTCGGCGCGCGGCACCCGTATGCCCGCCACCGTGACCCCGGCGCCGCTCTCGATGTGCTGGTTGAGCATCTGGCGCGGGTCCATGCGGTAGACGTGGTCGGCGCCGAACACCGCGACGTAGTCGGGCTGTTCGTCGTGCACGAGGTTGAGGGACTGAAGGATGGCGTCGGCACTGCCGAGATACCAGCGCGGGCCCAGGCGCTGCTGGGCCGGGACCGGGGTGACGTAGTTTCCGAGCAGACTGGACATCCGCCAGGTGGTGGTGATGTGCCGGTCCAGCGAGTGCGACTTGTACTGCGTGAGCACGCAGATGCGCATGATGTCACCGTTGACGAGGTTGGACAGGACGAAGTCGACCAGGCGATACGTTCCGCCGAAGGTCACCGCTGGTTTCGCGCGGTCCGCGGTCAAGGGCATCAGGCGTTTGCCCTCTCCGCCCGCCAGCACGATCCCGAGCACAGAAGGCCCACCACGACGCATCGCCGCTCCCCTCACCGTGGTTGTGCACGATGCTTGCCCGTACGCCGGTCGGGCTAAGCCTGTTGACCTTGTTTGGTGATCTCCTCATAGAGACTCACCGTCCGCCGGGCCACCGCGTCCCAGCCGAACTCCCCCACCGCGCGCTCCCGTCCGGCGTCCCCCATGCGCCGCGCGGCCTCCGGATCACCGATCACGGAGTCCAGGGCACGCGCGAGGTCCGCCTCGAAGACTCCCGAGTCGTCGTCCAGGGACACCAGTACCCCGGTTTTCCCGTCCTCCACCACCTCGGGGATGCCCCCGACCCGCGAGGCCACGACGGGAGTCCCGCAGGCCATCGCCTCCAGGTTGACGATACCCAGGGGCTCGTACACCGAAGGGCAGACGAACACGGCGGCGTGCGTGAGGAGCTGGATGACGTCCGGTCGGGGCAGCATCTGCGGGATCCAGAAGACGCCTTCACGTACGGCGCTCAGCTCCTGGAACAGTTCGCGGAACTCCCGGTCGATCTCCGGGGTGTCGGGGGCGCCCGCGCACAGTACGACCTGGGCCGCCGGGTCGATGTCCCGTACCGCGCGCAGCAGATGGGGCACGCCCTTCTGGCGGGTGATGCGGCCGACGAACAAAACGTAGGGCCGGTCGGGGTCGACGCCGATCCGGGTGAGGGCGTCCGTGCCGTGGTCGGGCTGGTAGAGGCTGGTGTCGATGCCGTTGTGCACGACGTGGACCGTGGCCGGATCAAGGGCCGGGTAGCAGGCGAGGATGTCCTCGCGCATCGCCCCGGACACGGCGATCACGGCGTCGGCCGCCTCGATGGCGGTGCGCTCGGCCCAGCTCGACAGGGCGTATCCGCCGCCGAGTTGCTCGGCCTTCCAGGGGCGCAGGGGCTCCAGGGAGTGCGCGGTCATCACGTGCGGCACGCCGTACAGAAGCTTGGCGAAGTGGCCGGCGAGATTGGCGTACCAGGTGTGGGAGTGGACGAGTTCGCGGCCTTCGAGGGCGGCGGCGATGGAGAGGTCCGTGGAGAACGTGCGCAGCGCGTCGTTGCTCCCGTCGAGCGCCGGCCAGGACCGGTGCCGGATGACGCCGACGCCGCGGCCCTCACCCCAGCAGTGCACCTCCAGGTCGGTGAGGGCGCCCAGCTCCCGGGCGAGGAATTCGACATGGACGCCCGCGCCGCCGTATACATCCGGCGGGTATTCCCGGGTCAGCAGGCCCACACGCACCCAAAACTCCCTGTCTCGGCGGTTGGTTCCCACATGGTCACCCAGATGCGGCGTCCGGGGAAGACCATGGGGTCCTGGTGAAGCAGCAGTCGCCGCAGATCCCGCCGCCGGGCACCCGGTAGTAGAGGCAGCAGCTGCGCCGCCGGAAGGCGGTGCCGGTGAGGGTTCCGGTCGGGGCGAGGCGGGGGTGGGTGAACAGTTCGACGGCCAGGGCGCGGGCTCGGGTGCCGGCGTCCGTGCCCGCCCCGCGCGTTCCGCTCGCCCAGCGGTCGAGTTCGCGGGCCGCGCCGGCGAGTGCCGAGCCCGCGTTGCCCCACAGCAGGCCTTCGGCGACGCCGTACCGGGCGTGCAGGGCGGCCGTGAGGGGCTCCAGGTGCCCTCGTACGACGAGATCCGCGACCGTCGTCGCGTCGGCCGCCCGGGGACGTACCGCCGACAGCCACAGGTCGTCGGGGGCGGACGCGGCGGCGTCCCAGTGGAGCAGACGGGGATCGAGGTCGGGGACGCTGCCGTACAGGACGGCGCAGGCGAGGGCGACGGACCACAGACGGGCCGCGAGCGCCTGTTGGGCGATCGACGCGGAAACCCGCAGCTCAGAGACATGGAGACGGTCCGTGACCGTCTGAATACGCAAAGTTATGGAATCCGCGTAAACGTCCTTGCCGCGATGGGCGTACGCCTGCGCGAGTGTCGGCGGCGGGTCGGTGGGGGCTCCGGCCGTGCGTAGTACGAAGAAGCCGCCGAGCGGCCGGAGCGCCGCGAGATCGGGGTCGAGGTCCACGAAAGGCAGTAGTACCAGGTCGGGCGGGAGCTGTACGCAGCCGCTCCGCCCCCGCGTCACCCACCCTGGGGAGGACGTGCGCGGCGGCGTACTCCATCGGCAGTAGGACCCAATGAATGCTCTGGTACGACGACATGGCGCCCGCGAGGGGGGATCGTAGTGACCATGGAAGCCGACCGTTCGCCGCGCCGGGCCCCGCGCCCTCGCTGCACGCAGAGGAGTTGCTCATGAGCGCCCTCGCGTTGTCCATCCTGCTGTCGCTCTTCTCCGCTGTCGCCTACGCGGGCGGGGCGATCGTGCAGGAACGGGTCGCGGATTCCGAACACGCCCGGTCCTACGCGGCCATGCGCAGGCCGGTCTGGTGGGCCGCCGTGGCGCTGAACGGGTTCGGTGGAGTGCTCCACGTGGTGGCGCTGGCCTTCGGCCCCCTGAGCGTCGTCCAGCCGATGGGCGCGCTGACCATCGTGTTCGCCCTGCCTATGGCGGCCCTGTTCGTGCGCCGCAAGGCCGGGGCGGCCGCCTGGCGGGGCGCGATCATGGCGACGCTCGGACTCGCGGGCCTGCTGTCCCTGGTCGGCACGTCCGAGGCGCAGTCTTTGGGCACCACCGAGCGCGTGCTCCTGGCGGTCTTCACCGGGTCCGCCGTGGTGACGCTGATGGTGGCGGCCCGCGCCGCGCACCGCCACCCGGCGGTGCGCAGCACTCTGCTCGCGATCGCGTCCGGTATCGCCTTCGGTATGTCGTCGGTGTTCACGAAGGTGGTCGCCGTGGACTGGTCCGGTGGCCTCACGGCCGCGGATCTGCCCTCGCTGGCCCTGATCGCCGTGCTCGGTGCCTCCGGTCTGCTGCTCTCGCAGGCGGCCTACCGGGGCGGCGGCCTCACGGCCCCGCTCGCGACGCTGACCGTCGTGAACCCGGTGGTGGCCGCGGCGGTCGGCATCACGATGTTCGGCGAAACCTTCCGCTACGGCACCACGGGCACCATCCTCGCGCTGAGCTGCGGTGTGGTCGCGGCCGGCGGGCTGATCCTGCTCACCACGGAGCGGCTGCAGCACAGCGCCCACGCCGACGCCCACCCGCTGCCCTCCGCCTTTCCTGCCCCTGCTTCCGCTGCTTCGGCACACCCGGCACCGGTACCGGTACCGGCACAGACAGGGTCCGGGCCCGAGGAGACGGCGGCGGTGACGGAGGAGCCCGCCCGGCCGGTTCTGGCCGCCGCGGTCCCAGCGGCACCCGCGCAGGACACGCCCGACGAGGAGCCTCTCCCCTACGGGGCCTTCTACGGCATCCCCTACGTGCCGATCCCGATTCCCGCCCGGGACCAGCACCGTATGCGGGTCAAATCCTGACGCCTCCCGCCCGGAGATAGGCCACCGGGTCGATGTCGCTGCCGAAGCCGGGTCCCGTCCGCACCTCGAAGTGCAGATGCGGGCCCGTGCTGTTGCCCGTGGAACCGGACCGCCCGATGCGCTGCCCGGCCGACACCGACTGTCCGGCCCGCACGGAGATCGCGGACAGATGCGCGTACTGCGAGTAGCGCCCGTCGGAGTGCCGGATCACCACCTGGTAGCCGAAGGACCCGCCCCAGCCCGCGTCGACGACCTCGCCCACTCCGACCGCCCGTACGGACGTACCGGTGGGCACCGGGAAGTCGACGCCCGTGTGGTAGCCCTTCGACCAGGAGGAACCCGCCTTGTGGTAGGGCGTCCCGGTCGCGGCACTCACGGGCGACATGAGGGTGCTGGTGGTCGGCGCCTTGGGGGCCTGGGTCGCCGCGGGCCTCTCGGCGGTGCGCGAAGGGGCCTTCTCCGTCCGGGACTTGTGGGCGGGCTCGGCGGTGGCGGGGGCGCCGGGTGCGGCCTTCGTACGGAGGTTCAGTCGCTGGCCGGGGACGATGAGGTCCGGGTCGGCGCCGATCGTCCTGCGGTTGCCGGCGTACAGGCGCTGCCAGCCGCCCTTCACCGAGCGGTCGTCCGCGATGCCGGAGAGGGTGTCGCCGTGCACGACGGTGTACATCTCGGCGGTGCCCGCCTGGGACTGGGGTGTGGTCTGCGGTTTCACGTCACGGACGGTCCGCTGGGACCTCCGTTCCACGCCGACGGAGTCGCCCGCGCCGCCCGCGGGGTGGATGTCGGGAGTGTCGCCGCCCCGGGTGAGGCCGGCGCGGACCGAGCAGGCGGGCCACGCGCCAGGGCCCTGCGCCTTGAGCACCTTCTCGGCCACGGCGATCTGCTGGTCCCGGGTGGCCAGATCCGCGCGCCCCGCGTAGACGGTGCCGCCGTACGCCTCCCAGGTGGACTGGTTGAACTGGAGGCCGCCGTAATATCCGTTGCCGGTGTTGATGCTCCAGTTGTTCGTGGACTCGCAGGCGGCGACCTTGTTCCAGGTCGCCATGTCCGCCGCGTCCGCCACTCCGGCGCCGACGAACGGGAGCGCTATACCGGCGCCACCTGCGGTGACGGTGAGCGAGGCGCGGTTGATCCTGTTCGGTTGGTACCGGCGGTGCTTGCCGCGTACGGCCATGGAAGAGCCCCCTCACCTGTGCCAGGAGCCGCAAAAGTAAACGCTGCGAACAGGCCACACAAGCGGCAAACCAGCCTCTGTGCGGCCGAAGTACGTCTGCGGCGAGGTCGAAGTGGCCGGGAATACGGGCCGGTTGTGTGAATGCTGAGGCAGGTGGGGGTTCTGGTGCGTATCTGCGTACGCAGGAACGGCCAACCCGGATGTGCGGTCGGCGTACCGGCACGTCAGGATGGTCCGAAGGGCAATACTGACGAGCACGACACGCGACGCGTTCGGCACCACCGATTCCAGGACCTACCGGCACCACCGTTTTCCAGGACCCACTAGGAGTCATCCGCATGAGCAACTCAGCCCAGATCGGCGTCACGGGACTCGCGGTGATGGGCCGCAACCTCGCCCGCAACTTCGCGCGCAACGGCTACACGGTCGCGCTGCACAACCGGACGGCGGCACGCACGCACGCCCTGGTCGAGGAGTTCGGGACCGAGGGCGACTTCATCGCGGCCGACACCGCCAAGGAGTTCGTGGCCGCGCTGGAACGGCCGCGCCGGCTGGTCGTCATGGTGAAGGCCGGTGAGCCGACCGACGCGGTGATCCAGGAGTTCGCGCCGCTCCTGGAGCCCGGCGACATGATCATCGACGGCGGCAACGCGCACTTCGCGGACACCCGGCGCCGGGAGCGCGACCTGCGCGAGCAGGGCATCCACTTCGTGGGTATGGGCGTCTCCGGCGGCGAGGAGGGCGCGCTGCTCGGCCCGAGCATCATGCCGGGCGGCCCGGTCGAGTCGTACGACTCCCTCGGACCGATGCTGGAGAAGATCTCCGCGAAGGCCGAGGACGGCACCCCCTGTGTGTCGCACGTGGGCCCGGACGGCGCCGGTCACTTCGTGAAGATGGTCCACAACGGCATCGAGTACGCCGACATGCAGCTGATCGGTGAGGCGTACCAGCTGCTGCGCGATGTCGCCGGGTACTCCCCCGCGCAGATCGCCGACATCTTCCGCACCTGGAACACGGGCCGTCTCGACTCCTACCTGATCGAGATCACCGCCGAGGTGCTGTCGCACGTCGACGCGGCGACGGGCAAGCCGTTCGTGGACGTGGTGGTGGACCAGGCCGAGCAGAAGGGCACCGGCCGCTGGACCGTGCAGATCGCCCTCGACCTGGGTGTACCGGTGTCGGGCATCGCCGAGGCGGTGTTCGCCCGCTCGCTGTCCGGGCACGCGGCGCTGCGCGAGGCCTCGCGCGGGCTGGCCGGCCCGAAGGCGACCCCGCTGAGCGAGTCGGAGGCGGCGGCCTTCGCCGACCGCGTCGAGCAGGCGCTGTACGCGTCGAAGATCGTGTCGTACACGCAGGGCTTCCACGAGATCGCGGCGGGCGGCGCCGAGTACGACTGGGACATCGACCTCGGTGCCGTCTCCGCCCTCTGGCGCGGTGGCTGCATCATCCGGGCGGCCTTCCTGGACCGTATCCGCGCCGCGTACGACGCCCGGGCGGACCTGCCGAGCCTGCTGTCCGACGACACGTTCGCGCAGGAGATCGGGGCCGCGCAGGACGACTGGCGCGAGGTGCTGGTCGCGGCGACCCGCCAGGGCGTGCCCACGCCGGGCTTCGCGGCGGCCCTCGCGTACTACGACGCCCTGCGCGCGGAGCGGTTGCCTGCGGCGCTTACGCAGGGGCAGCGGGACTTCTTCGG
The DNA here is from genome assembly GCF_036898825.1 of Streptomyces sp. B21-083. Lineage (GTDB taxonomy): Bacteria > Actinomycetota > Actinomycetes > Streptomycetales > Streptomycetaceae > Streptomyces. The sequence continues at coordinate 1,116,469 of NZ_JARUND010000001.1, forward strand.
GGCGCACACCTACCGGCGCACGGACCGCGAGGGCGCGTTCCACACGCTGTGGGGCGGCGACCGGTCCGAGGTCACGGGCTAGGTCGCTCCGCGGGTTGGGCGCGTGTTCGACCGCGGGCCGGTGGTGTTGTTCGCGCAGTTCCCCGCGCCCCTTAAGGGGCGCGTGACGGTGGTCCGAAGTGACGGGCTGGCGGGGCGCTCTGCGCGGTGGGCCGTTGTTTGCCGCGGGTCCGTGGGGGTTGTTCGCGCAGTTCCCCGCGCCCCTTAAGGGGCGCGTGACGGTGGTCCGAAGTGACGGGCTGGCGGGGCGCTCTACGCGGTGGGCCGTTGTTTGCCGCGGGTCCGTGGGGGTTGTTCGCGCAGTTCCCCGCGCCCCTTAGGGGGCGCGGGGAAGGTGGGCGGTCGGGTTTTCCGGCCGCCCACCTGGCGTTTTCGTCCCGGCGTTGGGTCAGTACAGGGGTGGGCCCGGTTCGGGGTCGGGGACCGGCTCGGGGCCCGGGGGTTGTGGGATCGGCGACGGGGCCGGGTCCGGCGGTACGGGAGTCGGCCCCGGGGGCTGGGGTTCCGGGTCGGGGCCCGGCGGGGGACCCGGAGTCGGGTCCGGGTAGGGGCCGGGGGTGGGGCCCGGCGGGACAGGGCGGGGATACGGGTCCGGTTGCGTCACTGTGTCCTCCAGCCAGTGGGTACGTCGGCTCTGGACTTCTCCCCCGCGTACCCGGCGCACGCGCCCCCACTCACTCCGACGCGCTACGCGCCCGCGACCAGGTGGGTCACGCTGTCACGGTCGCCCGGCCTCGGCGGCCCGTGCCGCCGCCGCGCCCGCCGCCAGACCCGGCCTGGGGCTGGACAGCACCGGCACCGTGGTGGTCGTCAGCGGCTGCGCCTGGGTCATGGAGGCCTGGGCGAGGATGATCGCGTCGGCGCTCTCGCCGGGGATCGAGTCCACCGCGTCGGCCACCGAACGGACGTAGCCCTCCGTGTCGCCCGCCTGGAAGAGGGCCCAGGCGCCGTCGACGAACAGTGTCCGTACGTCGGCGGGGAGCCCGGCACGACGCGCTTCCTCCTCGACGAGGGCCACCGTGGGCCCGAACGTGCTCTCCGAGGTAGCGACCACGACCACCCTCGGTCCGATGGCCACCGCCTCGGCGGCCATCGGACGGTCGACCCGCAGCACCGGCACCCCCACCTCCTCGGCGGCGGCCTCCGCGACACCGCCGATGGACGAGCAGGTACAGAGCACGGCGACGGCGCCTCCGGCGACGGCCTGCTCCAGGACGGCCCGGACATCACCGGCCACGGCGTCGGGCCCGTCGGCCCGCGCGCTGGTCAGCAGATCCTCGTGGACGAAGTGGACGAGTTCCAGGCCCGGGTGGTCCTCGTCGCACAGGGCGTCGAACACCGGGATGTGCAGGGGCGAGGTGTGCAGAAGGGCGAGCACGGTGCGGAGAGTCCCTATGCCGGTCGACGTCGGATCAGATCGGATCAGATCTCATCGGATCAGAAACGGTCGGGGTGCGCCGCGAGCCACTCCTTGGCGGCGCGGAGCAGGTCGGGGTCCGCCGCCGGGGCCTCGTCGGGGTGACGCTCGGCCCACTTCACGACGTACGGGCAGAGGGGGGCCACGACGATGCCCTCGCGGGCGGCCATGAGGTAGAGCTCGCGGGCCAGTGAACCCGCGATGCCCTTCCCCTCGTGCGCCGGCTCGACGATCGTGTGGACCGGGACCAGCGCGCGTCCACGCGCGGCGAGCACGAAGTACTCGATGCGGCCCACGACTTCACCCGCCGCCAGCGCCTCAAGGCGGCCCGCCGGCCGGTCGTCGCGGATCTCGATGTCACTCATGGGCACTCCTGCTCGAATCGTCGCATCGTCGCCTCGTCGGACGCACCGGCTCGCAGACCGGTCAGATGGTGACGGCCTGCGGACTGCGCTCCTGGTCCGAGCCCGGCACCGGCTCAGCCGGGTCGGCGCCCAGCGCCACGACGCGGTTGCCCTGGTCCACATGGACCACCTTCGGCCGCAGCGCCCGCGCCTCGGCGTCGGTCACCTGAGCGTAACTGATGATGATCACGAGATCTCCGGGATGGACGAGGTGGGCCGCCGCCCCGTTGATCCCGACGACACCGGACCCCCGCTCGCCCTCGATGACGTACGTCTCCAGCCTGGCGCCGTTGGTGATGTCGACGATGTGCACGAGTTCACCGGGCAGCAGGTCGGCGGCGTCGAGGAGATCGGCGTCGATGGTCACGGAGCCGACGTAGTGCAGATCGGCCTGGGTGACGGTGGCGCGGTGGATCTTGGACTTGAGGATCGTGCGCAGCATTTTGCACTCCTGGAGGACGGCTCCCTGCCCGCTTTCTGCAGGTCAAGGGCGGTCTTCACTGTACACGGGCACATGCCGGACCCGAAGGTTGTGAGGAACATCGCGTCCCTGCGACCTAGAGGCTCCCTGCCTGCGCTTCCGTGCAAAGCCGGCTGCTGCGACGCCGCTGGTCCGGCGCCTGTTCATGCACCTTTTCTTCGGGTGCGATGGAGGGTCGTCGGCGTCTGGACCACGGCGAATGCCGCGAACTGGTCGGCGGTCCCGTGGTCCAGCGAGGCGAGCAGTTCAGGGTCGGATCGTACGATCTGCCGTTGGGGTAGGCGGCGTTCGGCGTTGCCCACGGCCGTGCCGATGGGTCAGATCAGGGCCGGTGCGAGGCTCTGTTCAGGGTGGGTGCCCGTCGGCGCGCGGGCGAGGCAGCCGCCGTACGACCCACCTATGAGCAGAAACGGCGCGTCCCCGATCATGTCGTCGACGAAGTCCTGGACGGTGTCGAGCATGCCGTCCGAGCTCGCGATCGTTGGTGGCGCCGGCGATTTACCCATGGCCGGCAGGTCCGGGTACAGCCGTCGGTATTCGGCGCGGGTGGTGAACACCGGTTCGAGGCAGCCGAGCATCAGGCGGTGGTCAAGCGCAACGTCACCGACGTGCGGCGCGGCACCCGAATCGTTCTCCTTGCGGATCTTCGACCGCTGGATCAGCGTCTTCGCCTCGATCTCCACTGGCTTCATGAGCTGGGGCTCCTCTCTCCGGCGGCCGAGTGCGGATCGACACGGAACATCCATCCACAGAAGTTGCTTCCATGGAATGCATGTGTTCTAGTCTGAACTCGGCAACTCCGGCAGGCGCCTGCCGACTCCCCAGGTGCGGCGCACAGAGGGTTCCGTTTATCCCTTTCTTAAACGCAAAGGAGAGCTCGATGCCCGCTCCCGCCCTCAACTCCGTGGCCTGGTTCGAGATCGGCACCGACCAGCCGGAAGGGGTCAAGCAGTTCTACGGCCAGCTCTTCGACTGGAGTTTCCAGCTCAACACCAACACGCCCGGCGTGAACTACCACGCCGTCGTCACGCCTGGCGCCCAGCAGCCCACCGGTGGCGTATGGGAGTCGGAGGGCAACTTCCCCGACTACGCGGTCTTCTACGTCCTCGTCCAGGACGTCGCCGCAACCGTCGAGCGCGCCGAGGAACTGGGCGGCAAGGTGCTCATGGCGCCGACCACCGACGCCGCGGGCCTCACCTTCGCCCGTCTGGAGGACAGCACGGGCCATAACTTCGGCGTGTTCTCCGCACCCGCTCCGTGAGATCCCGCGCGCAGCGGGCTGCCCCGCCGTGCGCCGTCTCCGGCGGACGGGCTCTCTGAGAGATCACGCGCCATCCGTAGCCGGACCGGCCTCGTGACAGATCCCCGGGCGGTCCCCCGCAGTCCAGCACGGTCAAGAATCCACGCGTCAGCACCCGGAAGGTTCCCGAATGTCCAGCGCCACCGGCGAGAACATCCCCGTCCGCGTCTACGGCGGCCCCACCGCCCTCATCGAGTACGGCGGTCTCCGGTTCGTCACCGACCCGACCTTCGACGCGCCGGGCGAGTACCCCATGCCCCTCCCCGGCGACCACAAGCTGGTAAAGACCGAGCCCGCGCCCGTCAGTGCCGCCGACCTGGGCCGTGTCGACGCCGTCCTGCTCTCCCACGACGGGCACGACGACAACCTCGACGACGCCGGCCGCGCCTTCCTGCCCGAGGTACCGGTCGTCTTCACCACGGTCAGCGGCGCCGGCCGCCTGGGCGGCAATGCCCAGGGCCTGGCCTTCTGGGAGACCGCAGAGCTCTGGCGGCCCGACGGCGGCACCGTCACCGTCACCGGCCTGCCCGCCCGGCATGGCCCCGAAGGCTGTGAGCCGATCACCGGCGACGTCGTCGGCTTCATGCTCACCTCCGACGACCTGCCCTCCGTCTACGTCAGCGGCGACAACGCCAGCCTGGACCACGTCAAGGAGATCGCCGCGAAGTTCGCCCCGGTGGACACTGCGGTCCTCTTCCTCGGTGGCGCCCGCATGGACTTCGCCTTCGAAGGCGCCCTCCTCACCCTGGACAGCGCCCTGGGCGCCGAGGCAGCAAGGATCCTCGGCGCTCGCCGGGTCGTGCCTGCTCACTACGACAGCTGGGCCCACTTCAAGGAGGGGCGCAAGGAGATCGAAGCCGCGTTCTCCGAGGCCGACCTCACCGAGCGCCTCGACTTCGCCCGATAAGCCACCGCACATCCGGCGAGACTCCGTCGGCTGTGGACCGCGCTGTCCCGTGGGAATGCCGGAACGTCCGGCTTCCCGACGGGCCCGGCGCCCGATCAGAAGGGGCAGGCCCATGCACAGGATGAGCGAGCAGCAGTGGCGGGCCTTCGTATCCGAGGGCACCCGCACCGGCAAGCTGTCGACCACCCGGGCGGACGGCAGCCCGCACGTCACGCCGGTGTGGTTCCTGCTCGACGGGGACGACGTGGTGTTCAACACGGAGAGGAACGGGGTCAAGGGCCGCAACCTGGCCAGGGACGGCCGGTTCGCTCTGTGCGTGGACCAGGACCAGCCTCCGTACGCCTTCGTCCTGCTCCAGGGCCGCGCCAAGATGTCCGAGGACCCCGACGAGACCCTGCGGTGGGCCGGGCGCCTCGGCGCCCGCTATGTGGGCGAGGACCGCGCCGAGGAGTACGCCGCACGCAACGGCGGCTCGGGAAACCTCCTCGTCCGCGCGCACATCGAGAAGGTCATCGCCTTCGCCGGTATTGCCGACTGAGCCGACTGCCGGCGCCGAGCACCGGCGCGTCACCTACGTCGGTACCCCTTCGGCCTGCTCCTGGGTCCGCATCCACAGCACCAGGAAGGACCTCCGGAACGGCAACACCGTTCACCAGCACGGCAGTTGCCCCCTCCGTTCAACCAACGGGCAGCCAAGCCCCGTTCACACTGAGCCGTGCGTCCCCTACTCCGCCCGCTGAGGGGCACTCACCGACCGACCGGCCGTCCGGAGTGCGCTCAGGGTCGCGGCGAACCTCTTCAGCTCCTGCTCGGGGAGCACGGAACCGAGGCGTGCCTCGAGTTCTGCCTCGAAGATCTTCATGGCAGTGTCCACCACCCGCTGGCCGACGGGCGTGAGCTCGACCAGGGAGGACCGCCGGTCGTTCGGATTGGCGCGCCGCCGGCAGTAACCGGCAGCCTCAATACGGTCGACCACCTTGCTGGTGCCACCAACCGTGATCCCGAACTCCTCCGCCACGTCCTGGATCCGGCACGCAGAGCGCGTCGCGAGCAACTGCATCACCTCGAACCATGTCAGCTGGAGGTCGCACTCGGCGCGAAGCCGCGCATCGACGGCATTCCACAGCTCGATCTCGAGTTGGACCAGGTCGTGGAACACCAGCTTCAGATCAACCACAAGTCATCTTCCGCAGAATCTTCTTCCATTGATTACTTCATGGTAGTCGCGACCGCCGAAAGGACGGAAACCCCGCGGAGAAGATCGTCGCCGGGGAACTCGGTTCGCCGTTGCCTGCGGCCGGCGGCTTTCCGCGGCACTGTGCACGCTGGATCCCAAGCTCGCGGTAGCGTCAGCTGGAAACCGCTGGAGGACCTGCACACCGGCCCACTCATCGCTGCGCCACTCCCGCGGAGGTCGCTGTGGGCCGCTGGGGTAAGCCCCACGTATTCGGCTGCCTCAGTGAGCCGGCATCCGCACCGCTGGGGCATTCAGTAGCTTGCCGTGTCCCTGTGGAAGCGCGACGCGCGCACAGCCCCGGTGTGCCGGGCGGCCGTCACGAATTGTGTGACGAAACCGCACTGCTGCCTCGGTGACGCATCAGACGGTCGACCCAGTCTCCGCCGCCGCCTTCGTCGAGGCGCGCAGGCCGGCTACCTCGCACCCGTTCGACCGACATAGACATACGCATCCCAGCAGACTGTGCGACGGTATCGGGTGTCCGAAGGTCAGGCACATCCTTAGGCTGCACGGCAACCCGCACCTTGTCGAAGGCCAGGGCGGCGGAATGGTCGAGAACCACGGCATCCCAATTTGCCGTCGGCGCCGAGTTCCTGGCAGACCAGCGACGGTGTGAGTCTGAGCCGACGCTCCTCGAAGGCTCCGTCGGCGTCCAGCCCTTCGGGCCGCTCGACTGCCGTCAAGGGCCTTGGTTGCGGTTATGTGGACGATCTTCGCGGTCGTCTCGTCGATCTCATACCCGTATGCCCGGTCGACCGTCGTAGACGGAGAACATAGCCAGGGCGCGACTCTGCTCGTTACCTCTTCGGGTGCAGATGGCGGTTGAGATAGCGGGCCGTGACGCTGTGCAATTCAGATGAGAGGTCGTCGGGTGTACCGGTGGCGACGATGGTGCCGCCGGCGGTGCCGCCTCCGGGGCCCATGTCGATGACGTAGTCGGCGTTGGCGATCATGTCCAGGTCGTGTTCGATGACGATGACGGTGGCGCCGTTGTCGCCCAGTCTCTGGAGGACGTCCAGGAGCGTGCGGATGTCCAGGGGGTGGAGCCCGACGCTGGGTTCGTCCAGGACGAAGAGCGTGTCGGACTGGTTCCGGGTCAGCTCGGTGGCGAGCTTCAGCCGCTGTGCCTCGCCGCCGGAGAGGGCCGGGGTGTCTTCGCCGAGGGTGAGATATCCCAGTCCTAGGTCGATGAGGGCCTGAAGCCGGGTTCTCACGCGGCGGATGTCTCCGACCTGCTCGATCGCCTGCCTGACAGTGAGGGCAAGCAGTTCGGGCAAGGAGACACCCTCGTCCGGATTTGCGGGGGCCGGACGGCGGATGTCGGCGGCTGCGGGGGCGTACCGGGTGCCGTCGCATGCGGGGCAGGCGATGTCGACATCGGGCAGGAACTGGACGTCGAGGGAGATCTGGCCGGTACCTTCGCACCGCGGGCAGCGCAGGGAGCCGGTGTTGTAGGAGAAGTCGGCGGCGGTGAGCCCCCGCTGCTTGGCCGCGTCGATGGCGGCGTAGGCGCGGCGCAGGTCGTCGAGGATGCCGCTGTAGGTGGCGACGGTGGAGCGGACGTTGACGCCGATGGGGGTGGCGTCGACCGTGTTCACCCGGGTGATCGCCGGCGCGTCCACCGCGGCCACGTGGTCGGGCAGCGCTCTGCCCGCGGCTTTCGCCTGGAGCGCGGGAATCAGGCTTTCGAGGATCAGTGTCGTCTTGCCGGATCCGGACACGCCGGTCACCGCGGTCAGGCGGCCCCGAGGGATGTCGACGTCCAGGGCGTGCACGGTGTGCAGGGGCCGGGTGGAGAGGCGGATGCGGCCGTGGTCGAACACCGAGTCACGTCCGGCCCGTTGGCGGACTAGGACGGGTTCGCGGCCGGTGAGGAATCCACCGATCAGGGAGTTGGGGTCGTTGCCGAGAGTGGTGACGTCACCGGTGGCCAGGACGGTCCCGCCCTCGGTGCCGGAGCCGGGGCCGATCTCGATGAGCCAGTCGGCTTCGCGCAGGACCTGGACGTCGTGGTCGACGAGGACCACGGAGTTGCCGTCGCGGAGCAGGTCGCGCATGACGCCGAGCAGGCCATCCACGTTGGAGGGGTGCAGGCCGATGGAGGGTTCGTCGAGGACGTAGAGCACGCCGGTGGTCTGGTTGCGTACGGCGCGGGCCAGTTGGACGCGTTGCCGCTCGCCGGTCGACAGGGTGGAGCTCGCCCGGTCCAGGGTGAGGTAGCCGAGGCCGAGTTCGACCAGGCGGCGGGCGGTCTCCAGCAGGGTGGCGACGATGTTCCGTGCCATCGGGCGCATCTCGGACGGCAGGGCGTCCGCGAGGGTGGGGGTCCAGGCGATGAGTTCGTCGAGCGTCTTGGCGGTGGCTTGGGCGAGGTTGATGCCGTCGACGAGGGTGGCGCGGGCCTGCTCGCTGAGCCGGGTGCCGTGGCAGGCCGGACACACCTGGGCGCTGATGAACCTGTTCACACGGTTCAGCCCGCGTTCGGTGGTGGCCTTGTTCAGGGCCTCCTCGACGGCCCGACGGGCGTTGCGGTAAGTGAAGTCCAGCTCGAAGAACTTGCCGTTCTTGGACCGGACACTGATGTGCCGCTGCTCCGCGGGTCCGTGCATGACGATGTCCCGCTCGTGTGCGGTCAGTTCCGTGTACGGCACCTCGGTGCGCACCCCGAACTCGGCGACGACCTGCGGCATCACTGTCAGCCCGAACATCGACCACGGGGCCACCGCCCCCTCGGCGATGGTGCGTTGCGGATCGGGGACGAGAGCCGCTTCGTCGACTTCCCGGACCATGCCGGTACCGGTGCAGCGCGGGCATGCGCCGTCCGAGTTGAAGGCCAGCGACTCCGCGCCCGGCGGGTAGAACGTCACCTCGCATACAGGGCAGGTCAGGTCCAGCCCCGCAGCCACGTCGAACGTCGGGTCCTGCCGGTGGCCGTTGGGGCACAGGTGTGATCCCAGCCGGGAGAACAGCAGGCGCAGCACGTTGAGCAGTTCGGTCGACGTGCCGAAAGTGCTGCGCACCCCGGGCACCCCGGGCCGCTGCCGCAAGGCGAGGGCCGCGGGCACGTGCTCGACGCTGTCCACCGACGCACGCGGTGCCTGCGCCATACGCCGGCGGGTGTACGTGGACAGCGCCTCGATGTAGCGCCTTGAGCCCTCCGCGTACAGGACCCCCATCGCCAGCGACGACTTTCCGGAGCCGGACACGCCTGCCACCGCGACGAGTTGGCGCAGCGGCACCGTCACGTCGACGTTCTTCAGGTTGTGGACCTTCGCCCCGCGTACCCGGATGGACAGCGGCGGATCCACCGCGTCCGCACCTCGTGCGCCCGGGGCCCCGGCCCACTGGTCGCCGCGTGTTACCTCGTCGTGCGCCATCGCTTCTCCTCCTGGGCGTGTCGTCCGAGGTCTTCGGCCTCCGGGACAGACGAGTGCTCGCAGCGTTCCGACGAATCAGCATACCCGGAACATGATTCCCCAGATATTACTTCCACGGAAGCTTAAGGCGAAGAGGGGCTCCGAGAAGGTCGGGTGGTTGCGGGCGGGAACTCGGGTGTCTCCTGCTGAACGTCGATCGTCTGGACCAGTACCGTCGCGGTGACGCCGACGGTACTGGCCTCGGGGGCCGGGTCGGCGAGGGTGAAGTCGCGCCGCAGCGGGGCGAGCTCCCGTCCGGTGATCCAGTTCTGGTCGCGTACGGAGAGGTCCCAGACGTGGTGGTGTGCGTCGATGACACCCTCAGTTGTGTTCGCCTCCATGGCCGTCATCACCCCCACGCCTCCTTGACTCCTCCTTCGACCGATCGGCTTCCTCGACCGGTGCGGTGGCAGGGACGGGGACGTGCGGGGGCAGCAGCCCCTCGGCGCGCAGTCCGTCCCAGACCTCGGCCGGTACCGTTCTCCGCAGCTGATCCACCGTGTCGCGGACCTCCTCGGCGCAGCGCGCGCCGGACAGCACGCTCGCGACCGCCGGATGACCCAACGGGAAGCGCAGAGCGGCTGCGCGCAGCGGTACGCCGTGGCGTTCGGTGACCGTCTTCATGCGCAGGGCCCGGTCCAGCACGCGCCGTGGGGCGGGCGCGTAGTCGTACGTCGCCCCGGGCTTGGGGTCGGTGAGCAGACCCGAGTTGAACACCCCGCCGACGATGACACTCCTGCCACGAGCGGCGGCCTCCGGCAGTACCTCCGCGAGCCCCTCCTGCTCCAGCAGGGTGTAGCGGCCAGCGAGCAGCACCACGTCGATGTCGGTCTCGCGCAGGAAGCGGGCGGGGAGCGCGCACTGGTTCACGCCGATGCCGATCGCCTTGACGACGCCTTCGCCGCGCAACCGTTCCAGCGCCGGGTACGCCTCGCGCAGCGCCTGCTCGGCGTGGTGGTCCGGGTCGTGCAGCAGGGCGATGTCCACCCGGTCCAGGCCGAGGCGGTCGAGGCTCGCTTCCAGGGAGCGCAGGACTCCGTCGGAGCTGAAGTCCCAGACTCGGCGGTGGGCGGCGGGCACGGCGAAGCCGTGGGCGAGATCGTCGCCGCGGCCGCCTGCGGGGTTGGGTTCGAGCAGCCGCCCGACCTTGGTGGAGACGGTGTACGTGTCGCGGTCGCGCTCGCGCAGCGCGGCGCCCAGGCGTCGCTCGGACAGACCGAGTCCGTAGTGCGGGGCGGTGTCGAAGGTGCGTACGCCGGCGTCCCAGGCCGCTTCCACCGTGGCGTGGGCGGCCTCGTCGGTGACCGGGCGGAAGAGGTTGCCGATGCCGGCGGCTCCGAACGACAACTCGGTGATCCTGACACCGGTGGCGCCCAACGTGGTCACTCTCATGCTCATGCTCCGACCGCCGGGCGCAGCCGGAGCCCCTGCATGCCACCGTCGACGGCGAGGGCGATGCCGGTGACGGAGGCCGCGGCGGGGCTCGCCAGGTAGACGACGGCCGCTGCCACCTCGTCCGCGGTGACCAGGCGGCCCAGGGGCTGGCGTGCGTCGAGGGCGGCGCGTTCCGCTTCCGGGTCGTCGGCCGCGTCCAAAAGCCGGGTTACCCAGGGGGTGTCGGCGGTTCCGGGGTTGACGCAGTTGACGCGGATGCCCTCACGGACATGGTCCGCGGCCATCGCCAGGGTCAGCGAAAGCACCGCACCTTTGCTCGCGGAGTACAGGGCGCGCTGGGGAAGGCCCGCGGTGACCGCGATGGAGCAGGTGTTGACGATCGCCGCGTGCGACGATCGCCGTAGATACGGCAGGGCGGCCCGGGTGGTGCGCACCGTCCCGAGGACGTTGACGTCGAGGACCTGGTGCCACTCCTCGTCCGGGTTGTCCTCGACGGTACCGACGGCGCCGATGCCCGCATTGTTGACCAGGATGTCCAGGCCGCCGAGCTGCCCAGCAGCGGCGTCCACGGCGACACGTACCGATGCGTCGTCGCCGAGGTCGGCCTTGATGGCGATCAGCGGCTCGGGGGCGTGGGAGGGGTCGAGGTCGACGACGGCCACGGTGGCGCCGTGCTCGGCCAGCATCCGGGACGTGGCCAGCCCGATCCCGGACGCGCCGCCGGTGACGACGGCTTTGAGCCCGGACAGGCCGCTCATGCTGCTCAAGAGGGGTGCCTTTCACGCTTGGGCGAAGGTCTGGCGCTGGTGCGCCGAGGCCGTCGACGGGGCCGACCTCGTCGGCGGTCACGAGCCAGGGGCCGAGCGGGTTGAGGGTCTCGCAGGACTTGCCCAAATCCCACTGGGTAGTCGGGCTGGAACTCGCGCTCGGAGACATCGTGGCTCATCGCGTGTCCCGCGATCACGGCCCGTGCGACCTCGGGTTCACTGGTGTTCCCTTGCCATGGGCGGTTGTCAGGTCGCTGTGGCCGAGGGGGATAGATGCCAGATTTCGGTCAGGTCGGACCAGTTGTCCCCGGTGCCGGTATCGGCCCAGGGCTCCTGGCAGGGGCCGGTGAGCTTCCACCAGGCTTGGGTGGCCTCGTCGGCGGCGATCGCGGCCATGTCGGACTCGAAGTCATCGCCGTGGTACTCGAAGTAGGCGAACAGAGTGTTTTCGCGCAGGAAGATGCTGTAGTTGCGGATGTTCGCAGCCCTCAGCGCGGCCTCGACACTCGGCCATACCTCGGAGTGCAGGCGCAGATACAGGTCCCGGTGCTCCGGCCGCAGGCGGATCGTCTGGGCAACGCGTTTCATCGGGTCCTTTCGGTGAGTGCGGGCCGCGTCAGGGAACGTCGGTTGAGCACGACGATGGGGCAGCGGGGTTCCGGCGCTCTGTCAGGAAGCGGTACCGACAGGGCGCCGAGCACGATCGACGACTCCCGTCCGTTTCGGTGCGCCATGGGTGGACGGTTATGTCGACGAGGGGGTGGCGGCTGGTCGCCTCACTCTTTCGTCGCGCCGGCGAGCATGCCGGACACCAGGGCCCGTTGGGAGAAGAGGAAGACGATCAGGACGGGGACGATGGTCACCAGGGTGGCCAGGGCCAGTTCGGGCCGCATGATCTCGTTTCCCGTGCCGCTGGAGGTGTTGAACAGCGGTGAGGCGGCGAGCAGGTTGTTCAGCCCCACCTGCGCCGGATACTGGGAGCTGTCGGGCAGCATCACGAACGGCAGGAAGAAGTTGTTCCAGTTGCCGACGAAGTTGAAGAAGCCGACCAGGGCGATCACGGGCTTGGCCAGCGGCATCGCGATGAGCCGGAAGACCTGCCACTCCGAGCAGCCGTCGATGCGCGCTGCGGACAGCAGGTCGGAGGGGACGTTGGAGGAGAAGTAGATGTAGGTGAGGTAGACCCCGAACGGGAAGAAGGAGAAGGGCAGGATCACCGACCAGATCGTGCCGTCCAGGTGCACGGCGTTCATCCCCAGGTACAGGGGCAGCACCATCGCGGCCGTCGGCATGAGCATCACGAGCATGGTGATGGTCAGCAGCATCCGGCGCCCGATGAACTGGGTGAGAGCCAGCGCGTACCCGGCGGGGATCGATGTCACGAGGGTGATGGCCAGTGCGCCGAACGTGTAGAGCGCCGAGTTCAGCAGCCAGGTGAGTATCGCGCCGTCCTGGAACGCGTAGAGGTGGTGCCAGGTGTCGGCGACCGCGCCGAGAGAGCCGAAGGAGAACGGGTTGTCCCGCACGATCTGGCCGTCGGACTTGGTCGGGGCAAGCAGGAGCCACACCACCGGCACACAGAAGAACAGCACGGACAGGCCCATGACGATGAACCAGGCCAGCCGGGCGGCCAGTGAGCGTGGGCGGCGCGTCCGGCGCATGGGCTTCCTCGGGCTGGTGCGGTCGCCGGTGCTGTGGCGCGGCGGGGTTCGGCGGGTTGTGGTCTTGGGAGCCGTGGTCATCCTTCGTCCTTGGAGAACAGACCGGTGCGGAAGACGACGAGCGCCGCGCAGGCGAGGCCCAGGATGAGGAGGTCGACGGAGAGCGCCGCCGCGCCGTTGAAGTCGCCTGCCTGGAAGGCGTACTGGTAGGAGAGCTGGTTCGGTGACCAGCTGTCGGGGATCATGCCCCAGCTGGCGAGGGAGACCAGTTGTGGCTCGACGAAGAGCTGGGTGCCGGCCGCGAAGGCCAGGATCAACATGTACGCGATCCACTTGGTGATCATGGGGATCTGGATGCGCAGGGCGATCTGGAGGGTGTTGGCGCCGTCGATGCGGGCGGCCTCCAGGATCTCGTCGGGGATGCTGTTGAGGGCCCCGTACATGACCACGATCCAGCCGCCGGCCCCGGTCCAGAAGGCGATGACGGTGAAGAGCACGGGCAGGTGGCCGGGGGCGTTGACCTGGGCGAGGGTGTTCCAGCCGAAGCTCTTCAGCAGCCAGCCGACGGGGCTGGCGGCCGGGTCGAGGAGGATCAGGAAGAGCAGTACGCTCGCGACCCCGGCGAGGGCGCCCGGCAGGTAGAACAGGAACCGCAGGCTGGTTGAGGCCCTGCGCATGCGGCCGTGCAGCATCAGGGAGAGCAGTACTACCAGGATCATCAGGCTGGCCAGCCACACCACCAGGTACAGGCCGATGTGGAGGAAGGCCGGACCGAAGCGGTAGTCGGTGAACGTGCGGGTGAAGTTGCCGAACCCGACGAGCTGGTTGCGGGAGTTGGACAGCGCCAGCCACACCGCGTATCCGGTGGGCAGGACGCCGAAGGCGAGCAGGAGGAGGACGTAGCCGGAGACGAAGACGTAACCGGCGCGTCCGACCGGGTTGCGGGCCGAGCGGCCGCGTCGTCGGCCGCTCCGCTCCGTTGCGAGGTGGTTGGTCATCGGTCCGCTTCGCTAGTTGACGGTGTAGCCGAGCGACTTGGCCTTGTCGGTGATGGCCGTCTGCCAGGTGCCGAGGGTGTCGGTGAGGGTCTTGCCGGAGTTCAGGGCAGGGATCACGGTGGAGGAGTAGATCGCCTCCTGGCTGTACTGGGTGGCGGACCAGCCGGGCCAGATCAGTTCCGCGGCTTCCTCGAAGGCGGGGCTGATGTCGTCGGCGAAGTAGCCGGTGTCCAGCTGGTTGTCGAGCCACTTCGTGGCCGCCGGCTTGTACGCGGGGTAGGTGCCCGCGGTGGCCTGGTAGTCGTCGGAGGTGGTCATCCAGCTGACCAGGTCGGAGGATGCCTTGAGGTTCTTGCTGTGGGAGGAGACGAACCACAGTCCGCCGCCGACGTTGCCGGTGTAGTTTTTGTCGTCGCCCTCGAACTTCAGCGGTGAGGCAGCGGCGATCTGCCCCTTGGGGATCTTGAACGTGGAGTTGAAGAGCACCTGTCCGTACCAGGACGGGCCGGGGAGCATGAGGACCTTGCTCGCCTGGTTCTTGATGAACCCGGCGCTGAACACGGTGTCCTTGGCGACCGATCCCTTGGCGATCAGAGTGTCGAGCAGTTTCGCCATCCGGGTGCACTTGGCGTCCTGCAGGTTCACGGTGACCTTCTTGGCACCGGTCGTGGTGCTGGCGGTGCACTGGCTCGCCCAGAAGTACACCTCAGGAGTCCAGGCGTCCCCGGCGGTGCCGACCAGGTACCCGGGGTGGTCCTTGGCGACCTTCTCGCCGAGCTTCTGGTACTCCTCCCAGGTGGTCGGGACGGTGTAGCCCCACTTGCCCATGAGCTTCTTGTTGTACCAGAGCACGTTCTGGGCAAGGTCGTTGCGCAGGCAGTAGGTGCCGCCGTTGAACTTGCAGGGGTCCAGTGCGCCGTACGCGAAGGCGTTCAGGGTCGACAGCGGGACCAGGCCCTTGTCGACGGGCGCGGCGTAGGGCGTCTTGCCCTGGGCGGCCCAGCTGCCGTCGTTGACGTTGGCGCTGAAGGCGACGTCGGGCCAGCCGCTGCCGGTCCGGTCGAACAGCTGCACCTTGGTCTGCAGGTCATTGGCACCGTTCGCGTCGCCGCTGTACGTGATGATCTTCATCTTCACGTCCGGGTGCGCCTTCTGGTACGCCTGCACGCCGGGCACACGGCCTGCGTCCGCCCAGACGGTGATCTCACTGCCTTCCTGCTGAGCCACGGGCTTGAAGGCCGCGGGGGAGGAGGTCGCCGCGGGGGTGGGGTCCGCGCTGCCGCAGGCGGCGAGCGCGAGCAGGGAGACGGCGCCCAGGGCGGCGACGGCTGTGTGTCTGAGCTGGCGGCGGGAGGAAACCGGAACGTCGTTGTTCATGACTGACCTCAGATCTTGGGGAATGGCGCACAGCGGTGAGAGGCGCCTCGTTCGGGGTGCTGGGGACAGGCGGTCGGGCCTGGGGCTCCGGACATCAGGCCCGGGGTGGGGTGACGGTCTCCTTGTCGACGAATTCCTGAAGGACGGTGGGGTAGTCCAGGCCCGCCGGAAGGGCGACGCCCGGACCGGTGGGGGCATGGACGAGACCCTGGGCGTCGATGCCACTCTCACGGCTGATGGGATTGCCCATGACCAGCGACTCGTAGTACGTGGTGTTCGAGATGGCCATGCACAGGTGCCGGTTGGGGATCTCCGGCCCGTGCACCTCGGCGCGCAGCCGGTAGGCGTCGGCGAGGTGGGCGGTGCGCATCGCGCCGGTGAAGCCGCCGCGCAGTTGGGTGGAGGCGCGGACTCCGAAGGTGGCGGCGCCGGCCTGGATGAAGTCGGCGGAGTTCATGTGCGCCCCGTCGGAGGTCTCGGCCACGAGGAGAGGAACGGCCACCGCGTCGGCGAGACGCTTGTACGCGGTGACACTGAACTCCCTCATCGGCTCCTCGTACCAGAGGTAGTCGGCGTCGGAGAGGGCGCGCCCAAGATAGACCGCGTCGGGGAGGTCGAAGCCCGCCGACCCGTCGAACATCAGCGGGATGTCGTCTCCTACGTGTTCACGCAGAGCCACCGACAGGCGGGCGTCGCGGCGGGCGTCGCCCCAGGCGTGCAGCTTGATGGCGGGGTAGCCGAGCTCCAGGGCCTGGTCCGCGATGTCCAGGTACTCCTCGACCGATGAGTAGGTGACGGTGGAGGCGTAGGCGGGTATCGAGGTGCGGTAACCGCCGAGCATCTGCCAGGTGGGCCGGTCGGCGAGCCGTCCGGCCAGGTCCCACAGCGCGGTGTCGACCAGACCCAGCAGGTAGAGCGGTAGCTCCTCCGTGCGGTCCAGCTCCCACATGCGGTGCCAGAGCCATTCCCGCTGCAAGGGATCCTGCCCCACCAACTCCTTGCGCAGCACGCGGTCGAGCAGGTCGGCCAGGATGACCCCGCTGCCCCGCCGGGGGGCCATCGCCACCCCCTCGACCCCTCCGTCCGTGCAGATGCGCAGCACCGAGGCCTCACCCTCGGCCGGGCTGCCCAGGAGTCCGTCCCGCCATGCGAAGGGTGGACTGGCTCCCGGCACCCGGACCGGATGGCACTCGACTTGGGTAATGCGCACGGCTTGCACCCCTTGGACGGGAAAGTACTGCTGCGAAATTTTCGTGTAACGTAAGTCGTCATACGAATGCTGTCAAGAGGTTTCCACGCAGTAGACTCGCCGCCATCCGCATCAGCAAGGGGGAGCCGCATGGCCAAGGACAGCACTGGCAGAGCGGGAGAGCCTCCCGTACTCAAGCCCTGGCCCAAGCGTCCAGCCCGGCTGGCGCAGGCGGTCATGGAGAGCCTGACCGACACGATCGTGTCGGGCGTCATTTCTCCGGGATCGACACTGCCGGTGGAACCCGAGCTCTGCGAGACGTTCGGCGTCAGCCGGATCACCATCCGCGAGGCGGTCAAGTCCCTGGAGGCCAAGGGGCTGGTTCTCGCCCGGCAGGGCTACGGCACCACCGTCACCCCGCCCGAGGAATGGAACCTCCTCGACCCCGTCGTGCTCGCCGCGACCGTCCAGCACGACGACCAACTCGTCGTCCTCGACCAGTTGGTCGACATCCGGTCGACGCTTGAGGCCCAGATGACGGCGCAGGCGGCGGAGCTGGCCACCGACGACGATCTGCGAGCCATCGAGCGACTGCTCGCCCGTCTCGACGACGAGACCGCCGTCCCGGCGCGCTTCATCGAGACCGATGTGGCCTTCCATGACCGGATCATGCAGGCATCCCACAACAGGCTCGGCCGTTCCATCATCCGGATCCTCCACGCCCAGGCGCGCACGACGTTCCTTTACAACGGCACTCCGGACACGACCGCGTGCGAGCGGGCCAACGCGGAGCATCGCGAAGTCGCCGCGCGACTGCTGGCCCGGGACGCCGACGGGGCCGCGCGGGCCATGGCGGCACACATCGAGACCGCGTGGAGTCGCCGCCGTCTGCCGAACGTGAACTCCGCCGTCTCCTGAGCCCCCGGCCCACTGAGAGCACCCGCAGCGACCTCGCCCCCGAGCCGACAGACCGGGGGCGTTCGCATGCCCGGGTCCGCTCCGGCCAACTCCGGCGGAGTCTGTGTGCGCGATCTATTGACGAAATTCATATGACGTCTAATGTTACAGCCCTATTTCCCTTCCCCTCCTGTGTCTCTGGGCTCTCCCCTGCCCGCGACGGGCACCGCAGGCTTCCTGAACCACCCGGAAGGTGTCACGTGCGAACAACCCGCATTCGTCCCTCGGTTCCCAACCGGCTCAGATCATGGCTGGCCACAGCAGCTGTCCTCTTCGCCTCGACCGCAGCGGTCCTCACCCAGGCCGGCCCCGCTTTCGCGGCGGGCACGACGCTCTACGCATCGCCGAGCGGCTCCGGCACCGTCTGCTCCGCGAGCCAGCCGTGCTCCGTCACCCAGGCCAAGACCAAGGTGCGGGCGATCAACAGCTCCATGACGGCTGACATCACCGTCGAGCTCGCCGACGGCACCTACCGGCTCTCCGCGCCACTCGCCTTCACCTCGGCGGACTCAGGCACAGGCGGCCACACGGTGAGCTGGAAGGCCGCGCTGGGCGCCCGTCCCGTCATCACCGGCGCACAGAAGGCCACCGGTTGGACGGTGCAGGACTCGGCCAAGAACATCTGGAAGAGCAACGTCGGCACCGGCTTCGACACGCGCCATCTGTCCGTCGACGGCGTACTGGCCACCAGGGCCCGCGCCGCGGTCACCCGCTCGGACCTGACCGCGACCACCAGCGGCTACACGTTCACCAACAGCTCGCTGAGCTACCTCAACAGCCTCGCGCAGCCTGGCCGGACCGAGATCCACGGCATCGGCTCCTTCACCGACCGCTACGCCCCGGTGACCGGCATCAGCAGCGGCGCCATCACCATGGCCCAGCCCTCGTGGGACAACAACACGTTCGGCTACGACACCCTGACGAGCCCCTTCCGGGCCGGCCCCCTCTACATCGAGAACGCCTACGAACTGCTCGACGCGGCCGGCGAGTGGTACCTCGACACGACTACCGGCACCCTGTACTACAAGCCGCTCACCGGGCAGGACATGAGTACGGCCGACGTCGAGGTGCCGAAGCTGGAGTCGCTCATCGGCGTCGGAGGGACGTACTCCTCCCCCGCCACCCACATCGCCTTCTCAGGACTGCAGTTCTCGGGCACCAGCTGGCTGGACCCCACCGCCCACGGCTACGCCAGCCAGCAGACCGGCGCGTACATCTCCGGTGCCTGGGACCGTTCGTCGGACGCGCTGACCTCATGCCAGAGCGGCTGCCCGCTCTTCGAGGCGACCCGCCCGCACTGGGACCAGATGCCCTCCGCCGTACAGGTCTCGGCCGCCGACCACATCACGTTCACCGGCAACCGGTTCACGCAGCTCGGGCAGAGCGGCCTCGGCATCGGCAACGACGCCAACGCCCACACCACCGGCGTGGGACTCGGCGCCGACACCGTCACCGCGACAGGCAACGTCTTCACCCAGGACGCGGGCGGTGGCATCGTCGTCGGCGGTCTTCAGGCGGACGCGCACCACCCGAGTGACAGCCGGATGACCAACCGGAACATCACACTGAGCAACAACCTCATCCACGACGTGGCGTTGGAGTACCGCGACATGTCGGCCATCCTCGTCACCTATGTGAACGGCGCGACCGTCTCGCACAACGAGGTGTACAACCTGCCCTACTCCGGCCTCACCATCGGCTACGGCTGGGGCGTCAACGACATCGGCGGCAGCCAGGACTACGTCAACCGGGGCCTGTACAACTACCAGCCCACCTACACGACCGCGACCACCGCCGCGAACAACCACGTCACCGACAACTACATCCACGACCTCATGCAGCAGATGACCGACGGCGGCTGCATGTACACCCTGTCGGCGTCACCCGGCAGCACCTTCGAACGCAACTACTGCCACAGCAACGGCGGTTGGTTCGGCTTTTACCACGACGAGGGCTCCCGGCAGTTCACGGACACCAACAACGTCTTCCGCAACACCGGCAGTTGGGGCCACGAGAACAGCAGCGCGACCAACAACACCGGCGCCCTGACCCTGACCGACAACTGGACGAACAACAGTTCCGCGAACATCACCAACACCAATGGCCGCGGTGACGTGGTCAGCGGCACCGTCGTCGTCAGCAACGGCAACTGGCCGTCAGGCGCCAAGACGGTCATGGACAACGCCGGTATCCAGCCGCTGTACCGTCCGCTGACCACCGACCCGGTGAGCTCGCCCTACAGTGCGTACTCCTCCACCCCCGCCAACACCGGCCAGAGCGGCGGCCGATTCACCATCACCGACGCGGGCGCGGACATCTGGGGTGCCGGCGGACAGACCGACGACGCCTACGGCACCGTCTACCAGGCCGATGCGGCTGTCAACGGCACCTCGGTGACCGCCCGGGTCGACAACGTGGACAACACCAACGGCTGGGCCAAGGCCGGCGTCGTCCTGCGCAACGACCTCACCGGCAACGGTTCCTCCGCCGGATACGCGGCTGTGGTGGTGACCCCGAGCAACGGCGTCAGCTTCCAGCGGGACTCCAACGCCGACGGCTACCTCGACCAGCTCACGTCCACGGCTACCACCGTCAAGGCACCGGTCTGGCTGAGGCTCACCCGTACCGCCACCCAGGTGTCCGCCTACTACTCGACCGACGGATCCACCTTCACCCAGGTCGGCTCGACGGTGACCCTGCCGTCCATGGCGACCACCCAGGACGCCGGCGTCATCCACACCGCCCACAGCACCACCGCCGGCAGCGCGACATTCGGCGACCTGCGAATCGTCACCTCTCCCTACAAGGCATACAGCTCGACTCCGGCCGCCGTCAGCCAAAGCGGCGGAGTGGCCTCCCTGACCAGCGCGGGCATCGACGTGTGGCGCTCAGGCACGGCGTACGACGACGAGTATTCCGCCGCCTACAAGCCGGGGGCCGCTGGAACGTCCTCGACCGTCACCGTCCGCGTCACCGGTCAGGACAAGACCAACAGCTGGGCCAAAGCCGGGCTGATGCTGCGAAACGACATCGCCTCCGCCGGTTCGTCCACCGGGTACCTCGTCCTCGCCACCACCCCCGGCAACGGAATCGCCCTGTCGTCGGACTCCAACGGTGACGGCTACCTCGACACCAACGCCGTCAAGACCGGAAGTAACACCGTCGCCCCGGTCTGGCTCCGCCTGGTCAGGAGCGGCACGTCGGTCACCGGCTCCTACTCCGCCGACGGCACCACCTGGACCACAGTCGGCACCGCGACACTGACCGGCGCGAACAGCACCCTGGACGCGGGCATGTTCTCCACGGCCCACGCCGGAACCATCGGCACCGCGAGCTTCAGCCAGTTCTCCGTCAGCTGACGAAGCGGTTCGGGTCACGATCTCCGAAACGAACGCCGTGTGCCGGTGCGACCTCCGCACCGGCACACGCAGCGCTCGCCGGCCGACCTGCGCGCGGCGGCCCAGGCACCTACTGGCGGACGACCGTGGCCTCTACCGGGATCCGGCTGCGCGCCCTGTCCTCTCCTCTGCCTCCTGCTTCTTCGAAGCTCGCAGGCTGGTGATCGTGGTGACGGCCAGGACACACACGATGAAACCGAGGGAGAAGGGGATGCCGATCTCGGGGACGTGGACGCCGGACTCGTGCAGGGCGTGCAGGACGAGTTTGACGCCGATGAAGCCGAGGATGATCGACAGGCCGTAGCTGAGGTGCACCAGCTTCTTCAGGAGGCCACCGATGAGGAAGTACAGCTGGCGCAGGCCCATCAGGGCGAACGCGTTGGCGGTGAAGACGATGTACGGGTCCTGGGTCAGCCCGTAGATGGCGGGGATGGAGTCGAGCGCGAACAGCACGTCCGTGGAGCCGATCGCGAGCATCACGACCATCATCGGCGTCATGATCCGCTTGCCGTTCTCCACGATGAACAGCTTGGTGCCGTGGTACCGGTCCGCGACCCCGAACCTCTGCTCGGCCATCTTCAGCAGCTTGTTCTCCTCGTACTCCCCCTCGTGCTCCTCCTTGCGGGCGTCCTGGACGAGCTTCCAGGCGGTCCAGATCAGAAAGGCGCCGAAGAGGTAGAAGACCCACGAGAACGCGGTGATGATCGCCGCGCCCGCCGCGATGAACACGGCGCGCAGCACAAGGGCCACCAGGACACCGACCATCAGCACCCGCTGCTGGTACTGCGAGGGCACCGCGAACTTCCCCATGATCAGCACGAACACGAAGAGGTTGTCGACGCTCAGCGACTTCTCGGTGATGTAACCGGCGAAGAACTCACCGGTGGGACCACTCCCACCGAAGTACCACAGCCCGAGCCCGAACAGCACGGCCAGGACGACCCACACCACCGTCCACGTCCCGGCTTCCCTGATGGACACGTCGTGGGGTTTGCGGCCGACGAAGAAGTCGACTGCGACGAGCACGCAGAGGGCTGCCACGGTCAGCAGCCACACGGACAGCGAGACGTTCACCTGGTACTCCTGGTAAGGGTATGGGGGATAGCGCATCGTGCCCGCCGTGCCACATGGCGGGCGGCATCCAACCCGTACACGGGCTGGATGCCGGCCGGCCGATGCCTGTCACGGCTACGGGGTCAGCGTCAGGATCGTGCGGCCCACGGCCGTGGAACCGTCGCTGTACTCCACAACTCCCGTGTACCGCTTGCCGGGGACTGTGCCGCGCCAGGTCACTGTGAACTCGGCGCCCTTGCCGGGGCTGACCGGCCGGGTGGCCAAGGACACCTCCGCGGGGGCGTCGGGGGCGCCCTGGCCGACCCGCCAGGTCCACAGGGTGTAGGACTGACCGGTCGCGCCCGGCGGGAGGGCGTACTGGACGATGTAGACGTCGTAGTCACCGGGCGGCAGGTCGTTCTGCTCGTCCGAGCCGGTCCCCGGCAAGCGCCCGAACGGTTCGCCCTCGGCGTCGAAGACGTACATGTCGAGGTCGCTGCCTGGCAAGTGGTCGGCTGAGGTGACCGCCACTCGGGTGAACGGGGCGTCCTTCGGTACGTGGATGCGTACCTTCGCGACCGCCTCCGAGGGGCGAGGGTGGCTACTGAAGTCCGCGTCCTGGTTGGTTCCCGTCAGCGTGCCGGTCGTCTTCCTGCCCGCGTACAGGCCCGTCGTGGTCGCGGTCACGTCGCCGGTCCGGTCCGCGTACGCGGTGAGAGCGGCGGAGCCGGAACCGCCGGTGTCCGCCGTGATCTCGTGCGGTGCGCGGAAGGGGGCGGCGCGCAGGGCCAGTGGGCTGGTGACCCGGTGCCGGCTGTGCGCGTCGCTCCAGGTGAGGGACCCGAAGGACCACGTGTCGTAGGGGGTGTCGCCGCGTGTGAAGGTCACCTTGTACCTCGCCGACTGGCCCGGCTTCAGGGTCAACCGCCTCGGGAAGACCGTGGCTTTGAAGCCGGCGGGCGTCTTGAGCATCGCCCTGTAGGAGGCGGTCTGCGCGGAGACGTTGGTGACGGTGCGGGTGACCGTCTGCCGGGCGACCAGGTCGCCGACCGCGAGTGCGGGGTGGTTGAGGTCGCTGGGGTCGGTGCGCGGTGCGGTGGCGCAGTCGTTGCCCCGGTCGGTGAGTGGTCCTTGGCCGAGGGCGCACAGGTACGACTTCCAGTTGGCCGGAGTCGAGTCGTAGACCAGGCCTGGGTCGGCGGCCCGTGCGGCCCTGGGGAAGCCGGCACCGTAGTCGAGCGGGCTCGCGGAGTCGGCGTCCTGCCGTCCCATGGGCTCGCCACGGTTGTCGGTGGTTGTTGCCGTGGTCATCAGCGCCGACCTGATCTCGCTCGGCGACCAGTCGTGGTGCAGGGACCGCAGCAGCGCCGCGATGCCTGCGACGTAGGGCGACGCGAACGACGTACCGGAGATCAGGTCGTAACGGCCCGGCTGTCCAGGGGTGTCCGACAGGGTGGCCACGGGCACGAAGTCGCCCGGCGCGGCGATTTCCGGCTTGAGCAGGTCGCCGTCGCTGAAGGGGTCGGGGCCGCTCGAGGAGTCGGTCCGGACGACCGGGGCCCGCCGGGGGACGCGGGTACTGCCGGTGAACGCGGCGGTGGCGCCGCGGGTGGCGGCGTACGCCTTCACCTTCCGGCCGCCCTCCTCGTTCAGTTGCAGGTACGGAAGGTCGTTCAGCTCGGCGAAGAAGCCACGCCCGCTGGACGGCGTGTCGACGATGACGACCGCCGAGCCACCGGCCCGGGCCACCTCCGCCACCTTCTCGTCCAGGAGGTTCTCGCCTCGGTCGCAGACCACGATCTTCCCCCGGGTCTTGGCCGGGTCCAGTGTGCCGTCCAAGCACAGCGCGGCCTTCGCGGGGTCCGTGCGGGCGGCGTCGGCGGCGCCGACCAGCAGAGCCTTCCGGATGTCCCGGCTGTAGGAGATGTTGGTGAAGCTGCGGCCGTCGCCCAGCTTCAGCGTGGCCAGGTACTCGGCGTCGTGCGTGGTGGAGGCCACGGACGTGAGCCACGGCGCGGTGTTGTCCACCGCCTGCGGGCCGTTGTTGCCGGCGGCCGCGGCGATGAAGACGCCCGCCGCGGCGGTGTTGCGCATGGCCTCCAGGGTGAACGGGTCGAGGAGCGACCCTCTGTAGGAGAAGTTGATCACGTCCACGCCGTCCGCCACGGCACTGTCGAACGCCGCTGTGAGCGCCGTGGCCAAGCACCCGCCGCCCCAGCATGCCTTGTAGAACGCCAGCCGGGCCGCCGGCGCGACCCCGCTGAGGGACCCGCCGATGGAGGTGCCCTGAATCGACGCGTGGGTCACGTGGCCGCCGGCGGCCACGCTGCCGACGCTCGTGCCGTGGCCGTCGGTGTCCAGCGGCGAGGGGGCTTCTTCCACCACATCGCCGGGTTGGCCGTCAGGGAACCAACGGGCGCCGATCACCTTGTTGTTGCAGGTGATGCGGGACTCGGGGCGGCTCGCATCGCCCCGGTCGCAGGTGCCGTGCCACTTCCTGGCGATGACGTCCGCGTCGGGGCGCGGCTCCGGCAGCGGCGCGAACATCGGGTGGTCCGGGTCGAAGCCGCTGTCGATCACCCCGATGATCATGCCTTCACCCGCGCGCTTCGGGCCACCGACCTTCGCCCACAGACCCTTCTTCCCGGACAGTCCGAGCAGGGCGGGGATGTCGGGCAGCGGCGCGGTCGAAGTTGAGCGGCCGGCGCCGGAGAAGCCCTGCGCGGTGCTCGTGGCCGGGACGGCCTCCCCGGCCGGCCGCACTGCGGCGGCCGGCCGGGCGTCGTACGGTACCGCGTCGCGCCCGGCAACGGCGGTTCGGTGGACCGTGCTTCGGGTCAGCGACACCACACCGGGCACGGCCGCCAGCTTCTCCGCCTGCCCGCCGGTGAGTTCGGCCGCGAACCCGTTGACCGTGTACGCGTAGTCGTACTGCTTCTTGATTCCCGGAACGGCGCCGAGCACCGCGTCCCGGCGTCGTTCCAGGTACCGCAGATACGACTTGGCCGCGCCGGTGCCGGCATCGAGCCGCTTGCCGGCCGCAGGGGCGGTCGCCTTGAGGCCGCGCACGCCGCCCCCGTACGTCGCCAGCGGCTCGTCGGCCAGCTTCACGAGGTAGGTGCCCGCCTCGTAAGTCCCCTCGTTCCGGCCGGAGCCGGCGTGCGTGACCGCGGGTGCGGGCACTGCGGTGGTCAGCGCCAGAGGACATGCGAGAAGAAGAGCGAGGAAGGATCCGAGGGTCCGGACGCTCCTTTGATGAAACATCAACAAAACTCCATGCAGTGGTCTATATAGTCAGGTTCAGGCAGCCGCGTACGTCGCAGGAGGCCACACCTGCGCCGCTCCGACCACCCCGTCGCGACGACCGCCCGGGAAGAGGTGGACACCGGGCTGGCACAGGACAACACTTTCGGTGAAAATGTCCCCTGCCGGGCCTTATGCTTACCACCGGTAACAGTCGACCCAACGCAACCGATGAGGGCCCGTGACGTCTCCGCAATTTCCGGCCTTCGATGTCATGACGGCGACCTGCCCGTCCCGCACCTCGCTCGCCCGCATCGCCAACAAGTGGACGGCCATGGTGGTCATCGCGCTCAGCACGGGCCCCATGCGCTTCCGCGACCTGCGCACCAGCGTCGACGGCATCAGCGGCAAGGTCCTCACCGAGACACTCCGGGACCTGGAGCGCGACGGAATCGTCACCCGGCGGGTGTACGGCGAGGTCCCGCCCAGGGTCGAGTACGAGCTGACCGCACTGGGACGCACCCTGTACGCCCCGCTTCAGGCCCTGGGCCTCTGGGCCGAGGAACACTTCGCCGAGGTACTCGCGGCGCGCGAGAGCTACGACGCTCGCCGGCAGCCGTGACTGGTTGCCAGAGGTAGGCAGCCGGCAACGTCATAGAGGGGGCCGGCGACCTTCACCACGGTCTTCCCGCAGGTCGCCGACCTGTTCATACAGGAGGATCCCGATCGTCGGCAGCGGATTCGCCGACGCCGAGACGGCCACGCCGCGCTCGCGCACCTGGAGTCAGCCGGACGACTTCCGCCGGGGAAGGACGCGGACTCTACCGTCCCCAGAAGGCGTCCTCGGCCGCCTCGTCGCCGGAGAACAGCCACATCTCGACGATCTTGCCGTCCTTGAGGCGCAGGACATCCACGCCGTCCATGCTCATGGACGCATCCTCGCGCCGCCCGGCGAAGTGGATCGAGGCGGCCACCGTGTCGCCGTTGCCCATGAGGGCGTGGATCGTGTCGATGGCGAAGGTGCCCTGACTGGTCTCCATCATCCCGCCGAGCATCGCGAAGACGGCGTCGCGCCCCTTGCGCTCACCGGAAAACTGGTTGGCGCCCGGCTGATGCCAGACGATCTCCTCGTCCAGAAGCTCGCCCACCTTGGCAAAGTCACCCTTCTGAACGGCCTGGAAGTACTCACGCGCGATGTCGACGTTCTTGCTGGTCATGACAACACTCCTCACGCCTCCGACAAAGAGGCAGTACGACTTACTCCGCAGGTTGGTGCGAGACGCGACGTGCGCGACGCGGGATGGATCAACGGCGTGCGATCGCCCCTCGATCCGCAGCAGGTCGACGCCTCTTCTTCGGCGACTTCTCCTTCTGCACCTCCATCTTCACCATCGGTAACCAGTCACCTCAACGTAACCAATGGAATATCGTGACGCGCATCACACGACGTGTGCGTGTTACCCGGGAGTTGCCTAGTCAAGCCGCTGCGTACCGCCGTAGACACGAGACCCGAACGACTGGGAGAGGGATCTCCGGCGATTACTCAGAGTGCGCAAACCGGCAGCCTTGTGAGCATCGACGACAACGGTGTGGAGTACGCGCCGGCAGCGCGCCAGGACGACCCCGAGCCCGGGCCGGAAGGCGCTCAGGCCGCGACCACCTGCTTCGCAAAGATGTGGCGGCAAGCACTGGGCGAATGGCACTCGCGGCACCCCGACCGGGGCCCAGCGCGCCGCGAGCCCGCCGAGATGTGCGTCCGCAAGGGCACCAGCCACCCCATTCACCCGATCTATTGATCCTTTCGGCCACTACGTCCTGACGGCTCGATCCTGAGAGTTCGGCACACAATTAGCGTTGATCACGGGTTTTCCGTCGATCCTCTAGACAGAGTCCACGCTGAAGCTCCTTAATAGGTCCGATGTCACTCGGGCGAAACACACACCGTATGAGTGGCCGCTTTTCCGCTCTCCCTCTGAGGGCCACTGGTCACTCCGTCCATCCCGGTTGTCGAGCCGCAGCACGGTGGGCTGTCCCAGCAAAGTTTGGAGATCACGTTGTCAGAGCCGACCAGCTGTAGCAGAAACACTCGCGGCCGTGGTGGTCCGCCGAGAGCCGGCTTCGCCTTCCGTCTGCGCCCTGTCCGTGCAGGAGCTCCTGAACTCCGGCGCTCCGCGATGCCCTGCCGGCCGCCTTTCTGAGGGCGGTCCCCACACTCATCACCGGACCGCGCGCCCAGGCCGATCCGTCACCGCGCTCGACGCGTCCCGGTTTCACCGATACCGCCGACGGCGACCACACCACCTGGCCAGGCAGCTTCCGGCCTGCCCGGGAGCGGTACCACTTCCCGCGACGCGTCCCTCTTCCGGTCAACGTCGGCGCGACCGGTCAGGGGCACCTGGCCGCCGGCAGCCTCGACTCGCACGTTTACCTCTCACTGCCGAGCGGCTGAGCCATGCCACGACAGCCCTGTCTCCGGCCTCGATCGGTCATCTTCCGCCTGACACCCGCCGGGCCGCCGGCCCGGCGGTTCCAGCGGAGCGCCGTTTCACAGCCACTTCGACAACCCGTCCACGCCCCGGCGCCCAGTCCGTCGACTGTTACCCGGAACGTCGTCACCACAGTCAGCGCCATCGATCCACAGGAGTGGGCCATGTCCTCATCACGAATGACTCGCCGTACGTTTCTCGGGGCGGCCGGGGTGGCGGGCGCCGCGACCGCCCTGCCGATCGTCCCCGGCTTCGCCGGCCTTCTGTCGCAGGCTGCCGCCGCTGACACACAGACCAATCTGAGCAAGATGGTCGACATGCGGTTCGGCATGTTCAACCACTTCAGCCTGGGCACGTTCACCAACCAGGAGTGGGCCGAACCCAACCAGAGCCCCACCCTTTTCGCTCCGCCGAGTGTCAACTGCGCGCAGTGGGCCGATGCGGCGGTCGCCGCGAAGATGAGTTACGGCATCCTGACCACCAAGCACCATGACGGCTTCGCCCTGTGGCCGAGCGCCCATGGCACCCAGAACGTGGCGAACAGTTCCTACAAGCATGACGTCGTCCAGGCGTACTGCGACGCCTTCCGGGCGAAGGGGCTGAAGGTCGGGTTGTACTACTCGATCTGGGACCGCACCTTCGGCGTCGAGGCATGGGAGAGCCGGCACAAGGTGACCGGGCTCGAAATCACCGATGCCATCCAGCCCGGCGACATGACCTTCATCCTCGGTCAGATCACCGAGCTGCTCACCAACTACGGCACCATCGACATGTTGATGACCGATGGTTACGCATGGCAGATGGGGCAGCAGGCCGTCTCCTACCAGAGGATCCGTTCACTGGTGAAGGAGTTGCAGCCGGACTGCGTCATGATCGACATCGGCGGACTGTCGGAGCCCTTCCTCAGCGACGCGATCTTCTTCGAGGAGCCGTTGGGGGTCACGGCGCCGGCGGGCAACACCTACGCCGGTATGCAGGGGCAG
The DNA here is from genome assembly GCF_036898825.1 of Streptomyces sp. B21-083. Lineage (GTDB taxonomy): Bacteria > Actinomycetota > Actinomycetes > Streptomycetales > Streptomycetaceae > Streptomyces. The sequence continues at coordinate 1,145,198 of NZ_JARUND010000001.1, forward strand.
ACCATCAGCAACGGCTGGTTCTGGCACCCCTCCACTCCGACCGAGGGCCTCATGAGCAAGGATGCGGTCCTGTCGCACCTTGCGGACCTGGAGCCGAAGTACACCTCGTTCATCCTCAACTGCCCGCCCAACCGCAACGGCCTGCTGGACACCAACATCGTCAACCGGCTCGCCGAAGTGGGTGCCGCCTGGAGCCCGAACACCTCCAGGCCACCGCTGCCCACCCAACCACTGCGCGCTGAGCACCCCGTCACCCCGGTCAACGCGTACGCCGCCGGCTTCCACACCGGCGAGGGACCGCTCAACGCCATCGACGGACTCAGCGACGTCCGCTACGAGACCTGCTGGTCGACCTGGGGACTCTCCTCGCCCCTGCCCAACTCGCTCACGCTCGACCTGGGTGGGGTGTGGAGCAACGTCTCCACCCTGGAGTACCTGCCCAAGCAGTGGAACCGCAACGACTCCACCGACGGCGACATCACCTCGTACACCATCTCGACCAGCACCGACGGCACGAACTTCGCCCAGGTCGCCACCGGCACCTGGGCCGGCAACCGCAAGCCCAAGGTGGTCGAGTGGCCCGCCCGGAACGTGGGCTTCGTACGGATCCAGGCGAACGCGGCCACCGGCGGCTACGCCAACGTCGGCGGCGTCCGGATCGGCGGCCGGACGGCCAAGCCTGCCCTCGTCTCGAGTGTCCTGCCGGGCGACGGCACCGTGTACCGGCTGGTCAACCGCAACAGCGGCAAGGTCGCCGACGTCAGTGCGAACGGATCCGCCAACGGCACCAACATCCTCCAGTGGCCCTGGCTGAACAAGAACAACCAGAAGTGGACCGTCGCCTCCACCGGCGACGGCTACTACGAGATCAAGGGCCTCGGCAGCGCCAAGCTCATGGAAGTGGCCGGGCTTTCCCGCGACGACGGCGGCAATGTGGCCATCTACGCGGACTCCGACGTACCCCAGCAGCACTGGGCCGTCACGCCCACCGGTGACGGGTACTACTTCCTCATCAACCGCTACAGCGGGCTCTGCCTCGGCGTCGACGAGGGCAGCACCGCCGACGGAGCCAACATCGAGCAGCAGCCGTACACGTCACAAACGCGGCAGCAATGGCAGATCATCACCTCCTGACCGGCCCTCCGCCCCCTCCTCCACTGCCTGCTGTCGAGGAGGAGGGGCGCGGGTCGTCTACGGCTGAACAGCCCCATGAAATGACAACGGAACCCTGCGAACCACGGACTCGGCGACCCACCGGACTCCGCCCAGGCCCGAGCCGCACGGGTGCCTGACCCGGCCCTGCTGCCGTGGACCCGGCACCCGTGCGCCGGGTCCACGGCAGCGGGCGCCCGACCTCGGCATCGGCCGCCTCCGCGCCCTTTTGATGTCGGCCCGCCCGCTTGAGCCGCCCTTGTACAACACGATCAGCGGCAGCTCCTCGCCGAGCGGCCGGAGAGGAAGTGGTCACATCCGGGACGCCGACGGGCACCGGGGATTGCGGCAGACCGGCCGAAAACGTACCTTTACCCGGCAACTGTGAAAGCGCTTGCCCCATAAGGCGTCACAACGGGACGCCGCAGCGCGATGCAGCTCACGCACCGCACATCCCGACCCACACCCCCCGCATCTCACGTACTTAGGTTCACGCATGCCCCGACGCACCCTCGCCCCTGCCCTCCTCCTGCTCGGGTCGCTCGCCCTGACGGCCGCCTGTTCCACCGGTTCGACACCGGCGGAGTCCGCGCCCTCTCCGAACGGCCCATCCCTGACCGGAAAGAACGACACCGGCACCCAGGTCGACCTGACCGAGCTCAAGGGCGTGAACATCGTCAGCGACAGCAGCACCGACCGCTCCTGCCCCTGGGCCACGAGCTACCCGGACGTGCCCGGCGCCGACGCGATGACGGTCGTCATGAAGAAGCACGTGGAGGGACGTCTCTCCGGCTTCCTCGGCGAGGACATCGGCGGCCCGCCGAACTGCGGTGGCGCGGACGGGTCGGAGGGGCCCGAGCTGAACGTCAGCTTCTCGTTCCTTGTGGCCTCCGGCGACGTGCTGGGCGTCCGGCTGGCGACGGTCGACCGTACGTCGAACGCGGACGGCCTGGACACCAGGGCGTACTGGTACGACGGCGCCGCCAAGAAGTACCGGCCTTCCCCCGCGCTCATCGCGGACAACTCCCGGGACGCCTTCGTCGCGGCCCTGAAGACGCGCCTCGAGAAGCGGGAAGGAGTCACTCCCGACACCGTCGACGCGGCGCTCGGCGACCAGGAGGGCCGCGACGCCTACCTGGACGACATGGCCTTCAGCGCCGACGGCGATCTGAAGGTGGACTTCGACCGGGGCACGGTCGGCGTTCCGCCGGCCGCCCGCATTTCCGTCACCCTCCCCGAAGCGACGGTCACCCCGTGGCTGTCCGGCTTCGGCAGCCGCGCCCAGAAGCAGACCACCGACCCGGACGACAAGCTCGACCTCGGCGCCACCCACACCCCCGCCCCGTCCGTCTCCGCGCAGCCGGACCCGGGCGCGGACACCACGGACTGCTCCAAGGCCAAGTGCGTCGCCCTGACCTTCGACGACGGGCCCGCCGCCCCCGAGACGGGAACGCTGCTCCGGTACCTCGCCCAGTTCAAGGCGCGGGCGACCTTCTTCGTGGTCGGCCAGAACGTCGCCGCTCACCCGGACATCGTGCGCGCCGAGATGAAGTCAGGTCACGAGGTCGCCAACCACTCCTGGAACCACCCGGTCCTCACCAACCTCACCCCCGCCCAGGTCCGCTCCCAGCTGGAGCGCACCACCGCGGCGATCAAGGCCGCCACGGGCAAGGAGCCGACGCTCTTCCGGCCGCCGTACGGCGCGATCGACGGCAAGGTCCGGGCTACCACCAGCCTGTCCCCCGTCCTGTGGGACATGGACACCCTGGACTGGAAGTCCCACGACCCGGCCGAGGTCGCCAAGACAGTCATATCCCAGGCCGAACGCAACGACGTCGTCCTGATCCACGACATCCACCCCACCTCGGTCGCCGCCGTCCCGGAGATCCTGCGCGCCCTCACCGCCCGCGGCTACCACTTCGTGACGGTCAGCCACTTGCGCGCGACCCTCTGAGCGGCCCGTGAGGCAGCGTCACGTTTCCGGCCGACGTACCTCGCGGACTGCCTTACGGGTCGGACAGTCTGCGAATGACCTACGTGTCCTCCGGGACGGGGACCGAATCGGCCCAGGTCGCCATGGCGTCGAGAACGTCGCTCAACCCCGCACCGAGGGGGGTGAGTTCGTACTCGACGCGCGGTGGGATCTCCGCGTAGGTGGTGCGGGTGACGATGCCGTACGTCTCGAACTGGCGCAGTCGGCTGGTCAGGGTGTGGGGGCTGATGCCGGGCAGGGCCTGGCGCAGTTCGGTGAAGCGGTGGGTGCCTTTGAGGAGTTCGCGCACGATGAGGGTGGCCCAGGGGCCGTTGAGAAGGGTGAGGAAGCGAGCCACACCACACTCGGGAAGGCAGGGATTGGTCACTTTTCGACAGTAGCCCATTAGTGCAGTTGATGTAACCAGTACATCCCATGCACTAATAGCCGCATGACCTACGTGATCCATGGCGCCACCGGCGCCCAGGGTGCCCCTGTCGCCACCACTCTCACTGCCGCGGGCAGGTCCGTGACCGCGCTGACCCGCAACCCCGACGCCGCCGTGGACGGCGCACGCGTCGTGGCCGCGAGCTACTCTTCCGCCTCCGACCTGACCGACGCCTACCGAGGCGCCGACGGGGTGTTCGTCCACCTGCCGGTGGGCGCGGAGGAGGACCGTCTGGCCTTCGCGAACAACATCCTCACGGCTGTCCGTGTAGCCCGGCCGGGCCGCGTGGTGTTCTCCACCAGCGGTTTCGCGATCGACTCAGCCACCGGCGGCGGCGCCGCGACGCTGGCCGCCGGCCTGGCGGGCAGCGGGGTGTCCCATGCGGTGATCGCCCCCGAGCTGTACCTCGAAAACCTGCTCATGCCGTACGTCATCGATTCGGTCCGTGAGCGCGGCGTGCTGCCGTACCCGATCCGGGCCGACTTCCCCGTCTCCTGGGCATCCCACCTGGACATCGCCGACGTCACGGTCGCCCTGTTCGAGCGCCCGGACGTCACCGGCGTGGTCTCCGTCGGGCAGTACCCGGCGGTCACCGGGCCCGACCTGGCCGCGGCCTTCGCCACCCGGCTCGGGCGGGACGTGGTCTTCGAGCCGATCAGCCTGGATGAGTTCCGCACGTCCGTGGCACCCCTGATCGGCGAAGGCCCTGCCGCAGGCACCGCGGAGGCATACCGCGCCATGAGCGCGATGCCGGGTCGCTCGATCACGCCGGAGAACTCCGCCCAGAAGCTGCTGGATGTCACGCCCCGGACCACGACGGAGTGGCTGGCAGACATGGGTCTGTGACAGGGCAGGCGGCGCCCGTCACCGCAGGAGCACCGATCTGACATCAACCCGCACAGTGCTTGGAGGATTTACTTCCAAGACTGTCGGCATTTCCTCATCCTGTGCGGGGTGCCCACCGGTGAATGCACCGGACCGCCACACCACGCGCCGCCCGGGTGGCCCTGTCATGACTGAACTACCTACCGACGTCGCAGCAGTCTGTGGGCCTGAACGGTATGGCTCGCAGCCCACGGACCGCTGATCCATCCCGCCCGACCAGCGAGCAAGTGACTCTCCATCAGCACGGCGCAGATGGCCGCCGCCCGGCGAAGCCAGCCGGTGCAACTGGAGGCGGGCGGTCGGGTCGGTGTCGTGGTCGACGACGACCCACGGTGACACCGGTGCCCAGGACCCACCGAAGTCACTGCACAGCCTCAAGACGCGATCACCGAGTGGCCGTTGACACACCGCGTCAGCGGGCATGGGGCATGGCCTTCGGTGCGGACCGTCGGACAACGGCCTCGCCGCCCGAAAGAGATCAACGGGAATTTCCCGAAGCGGGACGAAGTGCCGTCCCGCTCTTCGACTGTTCCCTCACTGCCCGCCCCTGCAGCGATCACAGTTGCCCCTACTCCTCTCACTCACAGTCCATGGGCGGCGCCCACATCTCACCTCTGCATGGACCATCGGGCATCGCGGTCAGCCGGGTTGCCGTTGGCCCGTTCCGGTCCACGACGCAGATCCGGGGCTGGGCGGAGGCAGAGCCGCAGAGGGGGCACCGACGGGCCGGTGTCTCCCGCCTACCTTGCCACTGTCACTCCTGGGCGCCAGAAGTCAATCGGCCGCCGGTGCCCCCCGCGCCAATCATTGCATAGTGCAAACTGAGACCACCAGCCCCCGATCAACTCCCGCACACTCAGGTGTTCCAGGGCTCACGCTGCCCGCGAGCACGCTTCCGTGGTCAGCCAGGAGCTTGGCGTGGCGGAAGGGGCCTGAGTATGCCGAGGCGCTGCAGTTCCACGATGTGCTCTGCCGTGCGCCGCGGTGCTTCACCGCCGTTCACCAGGACACCCGCCTCGATGTTGCGCCGTGCGGCGGACTCGGTCAGGTTGGCACTGCCGAGCAGGAGAGTGCGACGGTCGGCGACCGCCAGCTTGGCATGCTGGCGTGAGCGGCCCCGTTCGGCCGGGTCCCGCGCCCTGACCCACAGCAGCAGGCCGGGCACGGACGCGAACGCTTCGGCCGGCTCCCTCCCCGAGAGCAGACCGCCAGCACCGGCCAGGGTCTCGACCACGACGTGCGTCCGCACGCCCCTGCCCGCGGCCTCTGTCAAAGCCCTGGTCAGGGCGGGATACGGACGAGCCGCGTAGGTCATCGCCAGCAGTTCGTGCCGCGCCTCGTTGATAACCTCGACGAGCACCTGGGCGGTTGCGCGCACCGGTACTGACGGTGTCGAGGGACCGCTCCACACGGTACGGACTTGGACCCTCTCCCGGGCCTGCCGCGCGGCGGCGACATAGCCGCGCACATAGGCAGCCGCCTCGGAGGCAGGCACCGACTCCGACTCCATGGCGTCGTGCAGCGCCGCGACCGCCTCGCTGACTCCCGGTGTCGCCAGTTCCGTCAGTATCCGCTCCCTGGTGCGTCCCTGGGCGAGCAGCCCGGCGAGGTCCTTGCTGCGAGAGAGGCCGAGGGCCGCGACGGCGGTCTCGGCAGCGCCCTCGAACGCGGGTCGGCTCACGGCAGCAGGCCGACCGGCGTGAGCACCGGATCCTGCTCCCCGTTCAGCGGAACGAGGAAACGACGGTCCAGGAACCGGTTGCCGCGTTCGCACGTGGTTTCCGACACGAAGAGGCAGACATGGCACGCGGCCCCGTGGAGGAAGTCGGCCGGGTCCTGCGGCAGGCGCTCGGCGCACAGCGGGTCCGCAGAGCAGTGGCGGGCGTCGGTGAGGGCCCGGCGCACGATCCGGTCGAACTCCCGCTCTTCGGCCAGGGACACCAGGCCTCCCAGGGTGCCCTCGGAGTCCGGGACGGCGGTGTAGATGAGGATGCCGGTCCTCGGGTTCTGTTCGTCTCCCGCGTAGATCCGTTCCGCGAGCGAGGCGGAGTTGTAGCCACACTCCAGGGCGATGGTGCGGATCAGCAGGTGGGAGAGGGTGTGCAGGGCGATGTACCGCGCTCCTGGCCAGCCGTGGTGGGGGTCGAACTCACTGGTCTTGCGGTCCGACTTCCGGTTGGCGCGGAATCGTGCGTACGCCTGTCTGTGCGCCTCCATCTGCGGTGACTTCTCCATACGGGCGGTCCACTCGGCCACCAGACCGTCCCGCACGCGCAGGAAAACGCCCTCGCCGCGCACCTCACTGGCCGGTACCCAGTTCCGGATCCCACGGGACAGCTCGACGCGGGTGGCGATCTCCGGCGATTCCGGGTCGGGCGCGTCGAGCCGGGTGAACCCGATCAGCGCCCGCGCCTCGCGCAGTCGCTCGACCTGCCTGATGTCGGCGAAGAACTCGCTCAGGCGGTCCGGCACGGGCATCTGCCGGAGTGCGAAATCGTCGCTGGGGGCGGGAACGGGACCGGAGAGCGCGTCCCATTCGGGTCCGAAGAGGTCGGCTTGGACGTCGGGCGCGGAGGGGGCCTGCCCGGTGGTTCCCTGCTTGCGGGCCGTGATCGCCGCGACCACCGCGTCGGCGTCGAACTCCTTGAGGAAGGTGAACTTGGGCATGCTCGCCATGAAGTCGAACTGCCCTCGGTCCCCGACCACTTCGAGGTCGGGCCAGTGGTCGTCCAGGAGTTTGCCGATGTCTCCGCCCTGCGCCTTGGGGAGGGCCAGGGCGGAGAGGGTGAGCGGGAACCACTGGTTGGACGCGCCCGCCACCATGAGGACCGGCTCCTGGTCGCAGCCGTTCGTCTCATAGGTGCCGAGATGTGGATGCCGTCCACGGCATCGGGGCAGGTTTCGCCGGCCTCGTTCGCCCATGGCTTCCCGGATGTTGCGCTTCACTCCGCAGGCGACACATTCGATGGTGACGTTGGCGGCCTGATTGCCGCCATGGTCCTTCATGCGCAGTTTCGGGCGCGGTGTCTTGCCGCAGGTCTGCCCACGGTGCACGTATGCGGTGTACGGGAACTCGTCGAGATGGCCGGCGGTGCACACGAGGGTGAAACGGGCAGCCACTGCCAGCGGCTTGCCCCGCTTGCAGTCGTGGACGAACTTCGCCTCGTGCGGTGTCCGTGGGTTGGCGTTGACGAAAGCGAACTCGCCCGAGTCGATCGCGGCCAGCACATTGCACGCGGTGCAGCGCAGCCACTGCGGGAACGGCGTGACAGGCACTCCGGTCCCCTGTGCCGCCCAGCCCGTCGGGTCCGTGTCGGCGCCCTCCAGCCAGGGAGCGGCACGCAACTGCTCGACCTGGCCGCGTCCATAGCGCTGGAGCGACCGGTTGACGGCAGCGCGAAGCCGGGGCTCGTCGATGTCGTAGTCGGTGACTCCGGAGTGACTCCAGGAGTCGATTCCCCGGATCAGGACGGAGAAGTTGGGCAGGTCGACGAGGGCGCCGACGCCGGCGGTGAACATGAGGTGGCTGGGCCGTACGGCGCCGACCCTGCGGTTGCTGCCCGGGCTGCTCATCGCTGTGCCTTCCTTACCGTGTCGGCCGTGACGGGCCCGTACTCGTCGCTGTCCACGGTGCTCGCCGTGTCCGGGTCGGAGTTGGTCCCGGAGGCGCCGAACGCCCAGTCCGGTCCGTCGCCCGAGGGCTCTTCCAGGAAGGCGCCGCCACCGGGGAGAAGCAGGTTGATCTCGTTCTCCGTCTCGCGCATCGACATGCCGACGGTCAGTTCGGTCCACCGGGATCCGTCCGCCCGTCGCAGCAGGCCGTTCACGACGGTCGTCTTGTGCTTCTCCTTGCGGTAGGCGAGGGCCGAACTGCTCTCGTCGCGTTTTCGGCGCCATTCGTCCTTGAGCCGGTCCAGACGTTCGCTCAGGTACTGGCGGGGCCGGTCGCCTCCCACCCGTTCGGCGCGTTCGAGAAGCCGCCGTTCGACATCCTGGGCGAGCGGTCCGTCGAGGTCGACGTCATGGGCGTCGAGGTTGCGGGAGGAGTCGTAGGTTTGATGGCGCAGCGCTGCGACATAAGTGGCGGCGACACCCCGGTCGAGCGCGCGGCGCGTGTACGGGGTGACTGACAGGGCTTCCACCTGACGGTAGAACGTCGCGTGATAGTGCTCGAAGTCCTCGTAGTGGGCCAGGTCGCGGGGGCGTGCCCAGTTGTAGAGGGTCACCACCAGGCCCGGACGGGCGGCGTCGCGACCAACACGTGAAGACGCCTGGATGTACTCGGCGGTGTTCTTGGGCTGGCCCACGACAAGCATCAGGCCGAAGCGGGAGACGTCGACACCGACCTGCAGCATGGAGGTCGCGAGGACGACGTCGACGGCCTGTCGAATGAACGGCGTCATGGACGCGCGAGGTTCGCGCTTGTCCTTCATGGCGGCGGCGTACTCACGTAGGAAGGCCCGCCTGCGCACCGAGGTGTCCCGCTCCGGGTCGAACTCGATCTCCAGCCGCTTCAGGGCCGCGCCGATGTCCGACGAGGAGATGCGTGAAGTCAGTTCCTGGATGCTGAGCATCCCCGCTCTGCTCACGATGCGATCCGACAGCGTGTCCTGGCCCTTGCGGCTGCCGTTGGACCGCACTCGGGTGGTGATGTCGTCGTCCATGTACCGCCGCATGCCGGCGAGTTCACGGGTCGCGTTGAAGTAGCCGACGAGCGTCATGTACGGATCCGCCGGCCTGCCGTATTCGTCGAAGAGCTGCTGCGCCGCGAGCAGCAGGATCTCCGCGACACGGATCTCGGCGGCCTTGAGCCGGGTGCCGTGCGCGCATACGCCAAGATAGCGGCGGCCGGGGTTCTCCCGGCTCAGCTCCACCTGCCGGGAGAAGAAGGTGTCGCCGACGTCCAGCACCTGGGGCGGGAACACGGCGACCTTGCGGGCGAAGACACCGCGCACCTGGTCCGCGGCCCGCTTGGTGGTCGCGGTGGAGGCGACGATTTTCGGACCGGCTTCGTGACGTCCTCCGTGCGCGTCGGTGAAGCTCCACGTGCACAACTGGTCGACGGCCGATTCGAAGAGGCCCACGGTGGTGCCGAGGGCTCCGGAGATCAGATGCAGCTCGTCCTGGATGATCAGGTCCGGAGGTCGCAGGCGGGTGACCGGCTGGGCGGTGACGCCGGGCAGGTCGCCCCTGGCGTTGTGGCGGCCTCCGCAGCCGGTCTTGGCATCCAGGTCGTCGTGGCGGTAGCCGTGGCGGGGGCACAGCTCGGTGACCCTGCCGAACAGCAGGCCGGAGTAGCCGTTCCACGGGAGCTGGGCGAACTTGTCGACCGTGGCGATCAGCAGCGAGGGGGCCAGTCGGTAGATTTCCTCGTCGACGGTCAGCACGGGGATTCCCTCACCCGGCGCTTCGCGACGGGAGAACGGGCAGCGTTCCTCTCCCTCGCCGCGAGGGCAGTACAGCAGGACTCTGCGGCGGCCTTCGTCGTACTCCATGTTCGAGCGGGCGGTCAGGCCGCTGCCGCACCAGGGGCAGGTGAGGACCTGCAGGACCCGGGCGTGCTTGTCGCTGGCGTTCTCCTTGGCTTCGGCGATCTGTTCCTTGGCCTCGTCGAACCAGTTGGGTGAGACCGCGGTGCCCACCCAGAGCCCGATCCGGAACGGGGTGGGTCCCCAGCGCCGGTCCCGCTCGAACTCCTCGCGGCGCAGGACTTCGCAGGCGCTCACCAGGGCGGCGGCACGCTGGAACTGCTGGGCGGTCAGCAGCCGCAGGGTGTAGCGCATGAGAACGCCCACACCCGCCTCACCGCTCCGGGCTTCCGTACCCGAGCCGATGGTGCCTTGGAGGCGCCTCAGCGCGAAGGTGTAGGCGGCGAGTCCGAGATACGCCTCGGTCTTGCCGCCACCCGTCGGGAAGAACAGCAGGTCGACGAGGGCCTCACGGCCGGTGCCGCGGTGCGGATGTCCGGGCTGAGTCAGGGAGTCGATGTTCAGCAGGACGAAGGCGAGCTGGAACGGACGCCAACTGGCTGCCGCCTTGCCCTTGCCGTGAACCTCCTCGTAGGCCTCCTGGTAGGACCGGGAGTCGTTCTCGCGGCCGGCGCGGGCGGTCGCGATGGCCGTGTTGCGGCGCTGATGGGCCATGGCCCGGTTGGCGAACCGGAAGGCCAGCAGCGCCGTCTCGTCGGCCACGAGCCGGTCGATGCCGAGGGTGATGCGGTCGCAGACCTCGAGCGCCTGCTCGATCGCGGTCTCGGCCGGTTCTCGCAGGTCCTCGGGGAGTGCGGCGGCATTGCGCCGCTGCTGCTCCAGCCACGTGCCGTACCCGTCGGCCAACGGGGCCAGAGCGGCGCTGAGTTCTGCCCGGCGGTCGGGCACGGCGAGTGCCGCCAGCTCGTCCATGCCCAACTCCAGCCCCTGGAGGAGATCCTGTTCCTCGAGTGCCGGCGCGGTGGTCGCCCTGACGTCGTACTCGGGAAGCCAGACGGTGGTCAGACGATGGGCGTTACGCTCTCCGTCGCGGACGTGGGCGTGCACGGCTACGTTGCGGCCCTTGGCGTGGCTGAGGCTGTCCCGGTAAAGGAGGCGAAGTCGCCGCTCCTCGGCATCCTCGGGCACGTTGTCGTGGGTCGCCGGGTCGAGAGGGTCGTCGACCGGCAGGAAGACGGCTGCCAGGTCGTCGGGAAAGGCGGTGACGTCGATCTCGGTCTGGAAGAGCCAGTGCGCGTCGCGCGCGTCCGCGCTGTCCTGCTGCCGGTTCACCAGGGCCAGTTCGACTATGCGCAGGTCCTCGGCACCCGTACGGCCTGTGTGCCGGCGTACCTGCACATGGAGGACGACTGCGGCGCCGTCGAGGGGAACGACGCGGTCGGCTCCGTCGGTCACGTCGATGTCCACCGGACGCTCGACGGGTTCACGTGACCAGACCCTGCGCGTCGTCCCCCGTTCGGTTGCCTCGTCCGACTGGGTGTAGCGACCCCAGCGGACGGTGGCGCTGAGCGTGCCGACGGAGGCCGGAGCGGTGAAGGACAGCCCCATGGAGGATGCCCAGATGTGTCCGGCCGCCTGGGGGCTCAACCGGTCCTGCAGGTCGCTGTCGTCACCTTCCTGCTCGTCACCCGACTGCCCATCCGCACCCTGGGCGGCCGCAAGGGCGATCCGTTCCGCGGTGACGGTCTGGGGGCGCGGGCCGAGCATGCCGACCAGGTACCGGTCACGGGGACCGGAGGAGGCGCTCGGCAGGCTTTCCGTGTCACCGTCCCAAGGGCCCAGCAGATCCCGTCGGATGTAGTGCACGAGTGCGTCCCGCACCGCATAGGAATCCCCGGCAGCGAACGTCTGGGGAACTTCGTCGAGCGGGTGCGGAACAGCGGCCTGGGCGGGCTGGGCCGGCATGCGAGGGGTCCTTTCGGACAGGGCCATCGGAGCACGGGCGTGCACCTGTGGTGTGGCAGCACAAGAAATATAGACCCGTTGACTCAGTTCACACAATGAATTCGAGAGGTCCGTCGCTCCGCGTTCCGTCAGTCTCTAGGCTGGTGCACGCCCTTTGCGCGCCCGCCGCCTGTCCGCGACCCGAGGACTCCCATGCCCCGTCTCGCCCTCTCCGACGACTTCGTCGCGGATCTGATCTCCCTGCAGAGACCTGTCCAGAAGGAGGTCAACGACGCGATCCAGATGTTCCAGAGCCTGACCGTGCCTCAGCTCCACGCCAGTAAGGGTATGCATCTGGAGAAGCTCGAGCGGGCGCGCGACCCCAGGATCCGTACGATCCGGGTCACCAAGTTCTACCGGGGCGTTCTCCTCGCCCCGGACGACGGCAGCGAGTTGTTCACTCTTCTCAGAGTTGCGCCCCACGACGAGGCGATCAACTGGGCCTGTAAACGCGCCTATTCGGTCAACGGCGCCACCGGAGGCCTGGAGGTTCGCAATGTCGAGGCACTCGAACAGATGGAGACCTATTTCGAGACGAAGGTGGTGCAGAGCCCGGCCCGGCTCTTCGCGTCCCACTCCGACACCGTGCTGCGTGACCTCGGCATCGACGAGCAGGTCCTGCGGCTGGCGCGGGTGTGCGTCACCGCCGACGACCTGACGGTCATGGCACCCCCCATGATGCCTTCCGATCAGTACGAGGTACTGGAGTACCTTGCGGCCGACTACTCGCCCGAGGACGTCTGGGAGCAGCTGATCGCCTCACGAGGGCAGACGGTGCGAACGGCGCACGACCGGCCGGCCGTCACACTCAGTGAGGCGATCCTCAACACGCCCAACCGCATAGTGGAGGTCACAGGCCCCGGGGAACTCGAGCGGATCCTCACCGAGGACTTCACCCGCTGGCGCGTCTTCCTGCACCCCGCCCAGCGCCGGTACGCCTACCACCCGGGCTTCAACGGACCGGCTCAGGTGACGGGCGGCCCCGGCACCGGCAAGACGGTCGTCGCCCTGCACCGGGTACGCCACCTGCTGCGGACCGGACACGACGCCGATCGGATCCTGCTCACCACGTTCACCAACGCCATGGCGGCCGCCCTGCGGGACAGTCTGGCCCTCCTGCTCGGCGATACGGACGCGCACCTTCTCGAGCGTGTCGACGTCACGACGGTGGACTCGCTGGCCGCCAGGGTCGTCCGGGAAGCCAGGGGCAGCTCGCCGAAGCCGCTGTCGGCGGCAGCGGAGAAGAGCGCGTGGGCCCGTGCCACCGCGCGCGAGGACCTTCCCTGGTCGGAGCGCTTCCTGTCCCAGGAGTTCCGAAACGTCGTTCTGGCCCAGGGGCTGCGGACGCCCGAGGAGTACCTGAGATGTGTACGCAGCGGACGCGGCACACAGGTGGGTCGAGTGCAACGGGCCCGGCTCTGGCGGGTCATGGAGCGGTTCACGGCAGACCTGAACTCCCGCGACTCCGCGACGTACACCATGGTGTGCGACCAGGCCGCCCGGATTCTGGCCGAGCAGGCGCCACGCCACCGCCATGTCGTGGTGGACGAGGCGCAGGATCTGCACCCGGCCCAGTGGCGGGTACTGCGTGCCTGCGTGGCCGAGCAGGCGGACGACATCTTCCTTGTCGGCGATCCTCATCAGCGCATCTACGACTCCCGGGTCTCGCTGCGGTCCCTGGGTGTCAACGTGCGGGGGCGGACGTCCCGGCTGCGCCTCAACTACCGCAGCACGGAGGAGATCCTGCGCTGGTCGGCGTCCCTCCTGGACGGTCAGCCGGTGGGCCGTCTCGGTGAGGACGACGAGGACGACGGCGGCCAGGACTCGCTGCGGGGTTACCGTTCCGAGCTGCACGGCCGCGTCCCGGTGGCTCTCGGCCACGGCAGCCAGGACGACGAACTGCGCGCGCTGGTGGCGCAGATCCGTACATGGGTGGACCAGGACGGTGTGAAGCCGTCCGAAGTGGCGGTATGTGCCCGGTTCAACACGCTGGTGGACGCCGTCATCACCCGCCTGCGCCGGGAGGGCGTCCCCGCCGTCGCGGTCAAGGACGACCCGGGGCCGTCGGTGTCGGGCGTACGCGTGTCGACGATGCATGCCATGAAGGGGCTGGAGTTCCGCTGTGTGGCCGTCGTCGGCGTGACGGCCAACGCGCTGCCGTTCGCTCCGCAGGTGACACCGGCCGACGAGGACGCCGCGCAGCACCGCTCGGATCTTCTGGCCGAGCACTGCCTGCTCTTCGTGGCCTGTACGCGGGCACGCGACGCACTGGCGATCTCCTGGAGCGGTGAGCGGAGCCGCATGCTGGACCCCGTCACCAGCTGAGGCACACCGTGCCCTGTCCCTGTCCCCGCGGACCGAAAGGCGGGTGCGCGGGGACAGGGACAGCGACAGGGCCCGTCTTTGTCACAGTGCAGCGGCAGCGATCAGACGCGAATCTCCCGCACGACGACCGTGCACGACCTGCCCTGGGACGCGTCGTACGAGATCTCGCGTCCTGTCGGCTGCCAGGCCAGGGCGTGGCCGAGAGGAGAGGAAGGCGAGACGATGTCGGCCTCCTCGGTGGGAAGTTCGGCGAGCGTGTACAGAGTGTCCTCGTCCACCTGACCGTCGAACTCCAGGCGGAGCAGCGCGCCTGGAATCACGACGTCGGGGACAGCCGCTTCCCGCCCGACGCCGACGGAGTCGATGAAGGTCCGTAGGAAGGCGAGGCGCTTGGTGTGCCGGTCGCGCTGATCGGCCTGGGTCTTCCTGAGGAAGATCAGCTGGGCCGCGTCCACTCCTTCGGGGGTCTCGTCGGGAGCGTCGGCTGCCGCCTGCAGTTGCTGCACCTCGCGCACCAGCCGCTGGAAGGCCGCGGCCGGGATCTCCCGGACCGGCAGGGGACTCGGCGCCGTCGGGCTGGACAGGGCCGACCGCGCCGAGCCCTCGGACGTTACGTCGTGCGCCGCCGGGCCCGTCGGCCGTACGGCGGGTGCCGCCTCGGGCACCGTCGCCCCGGCCCCCTGTGTGGGAGCGGCCCCGCTTTCCGCGGTCATGGCACGCAGCCATGTCGGAGCAGGCGTCGACCGTCGGGCCGGTCCCGTCAGGGATTCGCGCGGGTCCGTGCCCCTGGGCGCGAGCACCGCCGCCGGGCCGGCCGCAGGTCCGGTCGGCGCTTGAGTTCGCGCCGCATCTCGGCTCGCCGCCGCCCGGCTCGAGGCGCCCCGCTGCGGCTCTTGGTCCCGTGCCTCGTCCCGGCTCCCCGCCGCGTGGCTCGAGGCGCCCCGCAGCTCGGATGGCACGCCCTCATCGACCACGCCGGCGTCGCCGGCCCCTGCCCAGGCCGCATCGCCGGCCCCGCCCAAGTGACCCGCGCGGGCAGTGTCACCGGACTCGGCCATGTGTCCCGTGCGGACCATGTGACCGGCCGCGCCCACGTGACCCGAGCGGGCCATGTGACCGGCCTCGCCCACGTCCCCCGTCACGGCCGGATCACCGCCGTCCCCCACTCCACGGACCGGATCCACCTCGCCGGCCGGGTCCGCCCCACTGGGCACAGCGCCGTCGGCGCCGCCGGAGATTTCCGGCTCACGCCCGACGGGTTCGATGCCAAGCCGTTCCAGCTCGGCCCACAGCGGGGCCAGCGCCTGCTCGCGGTCGAGGTGGAAGCGACTGCCCCGGATCCGGACGAACGTCCAGTCGACACGTTCCAGGTCGCGCTGCCTGGCTGCCGCGGTGGAGGCGTCCTCCCCCTCGGCGAAGGCGTCACCGTCGCAGGCGACCGCCAACCGCCGCGTCCCTCCTTCCACGACCAGGTCGATCGTGTGGCGTCCCACCTTGTATCCAGGACGGACCCGGTGGCCCCGCGTGGTCAGTTCCAGGTACACCTGCTGCTGGAACAGGCTGTCGAACGCTTCGTGCCGGACGTCGGGCAGGACCCCTCCCTCGACCGTGACGACGTCCTCTTCCGCGGGACGGGTGAGGTGATCGAGCCACCGTCTGCGCAGGTCGTTCTCGTGGAACTGTTCGGCCCGCGCGCTGTGGAACACCCACAGCTGGTCCTGGGCACGTGAGGCCGCCACGTTGAGGCGCTGCTCGTAGGTCTTGCCGTTGAAGCCGCCCGGGACCGCTCCCGCCGCCGTGGTGGCCGAATTGACGCACGAGATGAACATGATGTGCCGCTCGTCGCCCTGGAAGTCCTCGGCGTCACCGACCCGGATGCGCCGCTCCTCGCGCTGCTCGTAGTCGAGGCGCTCGGCGAGCAGGTTCTCCAGCTCCGTCAGGTGCCCCTTGCTCGCGCGAAGGCTGATGACGCCCATGGTCTTCCCGTCGTAGGCGGGGTCGGCACAGCAGCGCACGATCGCGTCGACGAGTGCCTCCGCCTCGGCGACGTTGGCCAGCCGGGTGCTGGCGCCGACGGCTTCACCGGTCTCGACGTACACCGTACGGACCGGGGGCAGCCGGTCGGCGCCGTACTGCCGCAGGGGCAGCAGATTCCGGTTGTAGCAGAGGTCGTTGGAGAAGGAGATGATCTCCGGCATGCACCGGAAGTGCTCTTTGAGCATGAGCGTGCCGCGGCCCGCCGAGAGCGCTTCCGTGAGGTCGAAGAAGCTGGACTCGGGGCCGAACAGGCTGCGGACGTCCGGTTCCAGAGCTGTGAGCAGGCGGTCCCTGAGGTGGAAGTACTCGTCCTGCTTGAGGCCGACGTTGGACGGGCTGACCTGTTTGCTGTCGCCGACGACGACCATCCGGTCGGCGAGCCAGCTCAGCAGCATGGCCTCCAGGCCGGACTGGCTGGCCTCGTCGACGATGACGACGTCGAACAGACCCGGCCGGTCCATGGGTACCGTCTCCGCGACCTGGTGCAGGGGCATGATCCAGGCCGGCACCGCAGTCTGCGCCTTACGCAGGGCGGCCTGTGCGTCACGCCGGTAGCGGTGCTGGTACTTGCCCTTGATGCGCCGTGCGGCCTGCTGGTAGGCGCTGAGTGCCCGGGACTGGTCACCGGTGAGCAGTCCGAGGCAGCGGTGCCAGGCGCGGGCGGCGGCGAGCCGCGCGAGCATGATGCGGGCCTCGTCGTCGGCCTCCGTCAGCTTCCGGCGCAGGGCGCGCTCGGCCTCGGGATCGGTGAGCCGTTCCATGCGGTCACGCCACGCGGACCAGGACCAAGCCTCGGTGAGCGAGGGCAGCCGGGCGTCCCAGGCGCTGTCCTCGGGTGTGCCGGTGATCCGCTCGGCGAGGGCCGGGAACGCCTCGCGGACATGAGCTAGGGCCGCGTCCTGTTCGGCCCGCAGCCGGGCGGCCTCGCGCACCTCGGCCATCTCGTCGCTGAACGCGCGGTAGCCGTCGGGGTCACGGTCACGGACCGTGCCGAGTGCGCGTACGACGGCGGGCGACACGCCGGGCCGGTCGCTCCAGGCACGCAGCAGTTCCGCGGTGTCCGCGATGACCTTGCGCGACTGCTCGGCCGCGCGCAGGGTAGTTGACGCGCGCAGCAGGGTACGTACGGCGTTCTCGACAGACGGGTCGTGCCAGGTGGCTACTGCGAGTGCCGGGGAGGTGGCCGCGGCGGTCAGGACGTCGGTGCGGGCGGCGGCGAGGGCGAACAGCGCGTCGAGCACCTCCGCGTCCTGTCGCAGCCGTGCCAGGCGCGGTCCGTGTCCCTGCCACGTGGCGACGGGCGTGCCCCACTCGGACTCCACCTGGGCCAGGCGCAGTTCCAGCTGAACGCGGGCGAGGACGACGGCCGAGGTCGGGACGTCCTCCGGCGCCCGTCCGTCGACCCGTACCTTCTCCGCGAACGCGCCGGCCGTCTTCGCCAGCTTGGAGCGCATACCGAGGGGGCCGCGCAGCTTCTGTCCCTGACCGAGGCCGTCGTGCAGTGCGGTGACCTGGGCGAGCGCCGTGGCCGGGTCGTACTGCTCCAGGCCGCTGACGATGGCCGTGCCCAGGACGCCGCGCGAGCTGTCGGTGGCCGTCAGGGTTTCGGCGACGGCGGCCCGCCGGCTGCGTGCCTGCCAGTCCTGCCCCTCGGTCACCTGTCTCAGGAGGCTCGTGGCCCAGTCACCGGCCGCGGCGGCGAGGGCCGCGGCGCGGGCGCGGGTGGTGGAGAAGGCGTCGAGCGCCGAGGACAGCCGCTGCTGTTCCCTCTCGTCGAGGCTCCTCACGGCCGTGTCGTACTGCGCGCACAGCGGGTCCTGGCGCGCGGCCGTGTGTGCTTCCCCGGCCGACCGTACGATGCGTACGGCCTCCTCGAAGTTGCCGGGGCCCGCCAGTTCGGAGGGGCCGGGCACCTCGGCCGCGAGGGCCTGGTGGTGCGGGGTGTAGACACGGGTGGTGTGCAGTAGCCGCAGGGCATCGTCCGCGCTCAGGGCCGACTGTTCCTGCGGGACCGGGCCGAGCCAGTCGTACCGTCCCGCCTCCTCGGTGAGGCGCTCGGCGATCTCCTGCAGGCTGCCGCTGTAGTCGCCGATCTCCGCCTCGAAGCGGTGGGTCTCCTGTTCGCGCAGTACGGCGAGGTCGCGCAGCATGGCCTGCTGGGCGGCACGGGCCCGGGCGAGGCGGGTCTGAAGGGTTTGGATCCCCTTGCGGGAGGCCTTCTCGTCGTAGCCGGCGTACTCGCCGAGGATTCGCTGCACGGATGCCTCCAACTCCCGCTGGGCGGCCGCGCCGTCCTCCGTGCGGCTCACGCACAGGTCGCGGACGGACTCGGGCAGCTTGTCCCGCAGCACGCGCAGGGCGCGCGGGGTGTGGCTGGTGATGAGGACGCGTTTGCCCTGGGCGAGCAGGTCGGTGACCAGGTTGGCGATGGTGTGCGTCTTGCCGGTGCCGGGCGGCCCCTGGACGACGACGAGCCGGTTGGCGCGCAGGCGTTCGGCGATCGTGCGCTGCTCCTCGTTGGCGGGCAGCGCGAAGTACATCTCGTCGCCGCCCCGCGCCGATCCGTCGTCCTCCGCCGCCGCGAGGTCCGCCGCGGTCAGCGCGCCGTCCCGGCCGGCGATGTGGCCGAGCAGCGCGGTGGGCGGCGTGCCCGCATCGATCTGCCGGGCGATCTCCTTGAGGGCGTCCATGGTGGAGCGGCGACTGCGCTCACGCAGGACGAGCGCGGGGGCGAGTCCCACCTGCGGGACATCGAGGCTGCGCGGCTTGGCGCGCTCGACGGTCGGCGCGTAACTTCCGGCGCTGTGGGCGGCGTTGACCCAGCTGCGCAGGGCGGTGTGTACGGCGTCGAGGTGTTCGGGGTCGGTCACGTCCAAAGCGCCTTCCAGCACCTCGCCGATCGTCTCGCGCACGGCGCCCGGCACGTGCTGGGCCCCTTCGAGCATGCCTTCCTCGAGTTCCAGGCCCGCGCCGGTGGGGTCGGGGGCGGCGGTGAGCGTGCCGGTGGACGGGTCGAGCTGGATGGTGGCCCGGTGCGTGATGAGGTGCCGTTCCACCCTCTGCCCGGTGGACGTCTGCCAGGTGAGTCGGCCCAGCCCGAGCACGAGTTCGTACGCCTCACCGAGGGCCGCGGCGTCCTCGTGCATCTTGTGCAGCTGGTCGTACAGCCTGACCATGGCGTCGATCGCGCGGCGCCGTTCCGCCCAGGCGAGCCATTCCTGTTCCCAAGCGGCGTACAGCTTCTCGATCTTCTCCCGCTGGGGGTGTTCGTCCAACTCGTGGTAGGTCTTGCCGAGCGGGATGCCCCGGGACCAGTCGGGGAACTCGGGTTCGATACGCCGGCGCAGGTGCGGGGCGCGAGCCTCCTTGAAGTCACGGATACGGCTCTCGTCCACCCAGGGCGCGAGCAGGGTTTTCGGGTGTGGCGCGTCCTCGCGTTCGGGGCGGGCGACGGTCAGCCAGGCCGCGTCGTCCCCCGCGAGAGCGCCGTCGACCATCACCTCTACGCCGTCGTCGTCCGGCAGTTCGTCGAACCACACGGCGCCGGCCGCCCCGTCGAGCGTGCGCACGGGGCGCGTCTTCGACTCCTCGGCCTCGGCGAGGAACCGGAAGATCTGCCGGACGCGAGCGACGTCCAGGCCGTCGGCGGAGATCTCCGGGACCGGTGTCCGTGCGGCCTGTCGCCCGAGGCCGGTCGGCTGGGCCGGGACGCCGTCGAGCCCGGCAGGTGCGCTCGCTCGCTGCCCATGCTCGGCCGACACCGCGTGCCCGGCCCCGGTCACGGTCTCCGGTGCGTCGTCCGGTTCCGCGAACAACGACTGCTGCCGATCACCGAACAGCACGGACTGGTCGAACGCGACCGGTACGGGGCGCTCGCCGACGACCGTGGCGGCGGCCGACGCCGTGCTGAACGTGACGCTCCCCCGGTCACGCCCCGGGAAGCGGACCTCGATGTCCAGGTCACCGGCGGTGCCGGCCGGAATGCTGTAGGCCCACGTGGCGGAGACCCGGCGCCCTGCACGCAGGGTGCCCTGGAGCTCGCCATCGAGCACGTCGCTGCGATCATCCCGCACCTGACGGCCTGTCTTGCCGTACGGCCCTCCCCGCACCAGCAGGGTGACGCCATCGAGGTCCAACGAGCGCCCGGTGCCGTTGCTCACCGACAGGGTGCACCGCACCAGGTCGTCACCCTGCCGGTACCCGTGGTTGTCCTCGGCGTTCGCCAACGCGTGGGGCCCGACGTCGTCCACCCGCACGTACAGACCGTCGTCGTACTGATAGACGGAACCGACCGGTCGCAGATTTTCGCCCGGCCCGCGCTTGTCCTGACTCACACGCCCACCCCACCAGTGCCTTGAGGGCCATCCGGTGGCCCGTCCGGTCATTCGCTCCGACCACCACGAGTCCGATCACGAGACGCCCCCCGGCGCACGAACTCCAGTGTGAACTGAGCACACATCGCGAGCGTATCAGCAAACCCGGACATCCATGACGCCCATCACGCACAGATCGCCACCAATGAGCGATCACCGCCAGCACGGCGAGCACCGACGGACCTCGACATCACCTTCACATCCGACACTCTCTTCGAATTTCGCCGTTGACTTAGTTCACAATGCACGCCAAGCTGTTCTCGACGTCAGCCTAAAGGAAGGTAAAGCTGCCATGCACATGCAAGTGGTCGACGTGTCGCCCCAGTTGGCGACCGAGTGGCTCGCCCGCAACACCAGCAACCGGCCGCTCAGCAAGGGCACGGTTCAGCAGTTGGCCGCTCAGATCCAGCGCGGGGAATGGCAGTTGACGCATCAGGGCATCGCCTTCGACGAGGACGACGTCCTTATCGACGGACAGCACCGTCTTGCCGCCATCGTCAAGGCGGGTGCCACCGTGCCCCTGACCGTCACGCACGGTGTGCCGCGCACCGCGTTCACCGTGATGGACACGGGCCGTAAGCGCACCGGCCGGGACGCGCTGGCCCTCGCGGGGGAGGCCAACGCGACCCACCTGGCGGCAGCCCTGCGTGGACTGCACCTGTACCGCAGCGCCCCCAACTCCGCGTGGAGCGGCGGCTCGTCGGTCACGAGCAACGACCAGCTCCTGAACCTGCTGGGCGAACACCCCGGTGTCCGTGACGCCCTGCACCACGGCATCGCGCTGAACCGGGGGTGCCGTATCACCGTCACGGCCGCGACGATCGGCTGGTACGTCACCAGCGGGGCCCGTCCCGACATCGACCAGTCCGACTGGGAGGCGGGGGTCGTCACCGGTGCCCGCCTGGAGCCGGGTGACCCACGTCTGACATTGCGCAACACGATGCTCAATCTCGCTCTGGGCAACGCACACCGGCGCCGCGACGACTCACGCGAGCACCTGCTCTATTACCTCAAGGCGTGGAACGCGTGGGTCGAGGGCCGCACGATCAAACTGCTGCGCCGCTCCCCCAACGAGACGATGCCGCGCATCTCCAGCAGCTCAGCCCTGACATCGGCGGACAACAGCGCCTGACAAGGCATAGATTCGGCGGACACCTGCACGTGCACGGGGCCCGTCCTGTACACCCGGACAGGGAAAGACGCCAGGGAAAGGGACGCACATGCGCGCCCAGGAAATCACCTTCCTCAAGCTCGTCCAAGGGGACAAGCAGTTCCAAGTGCCGCTCTACCAACGCACTTACAGCTGGCGCAGGGAGCAGTTGCAGCGCCTCTGGGAGGACATCGGTGAACTCGTCGACCAGCATCTGGCCGGCGATCCCACGGCGCCGCATTCCTCGGCTCCGTGGTGCTGGCACCCGGACAGATCCAGGCGGGCGGCGTGCAGAGATGGCTGGTGGTGGACGGACAACAGCGCCTGACCACACTGATGTTGGCCTTCGTCGCGCTGCGCGACCACCTGAAGGAGACGGGTGACGCACGAGGCGTGGACCGAGTCCATCGCCAGACCCTGGTCAACGAGTTCCACGAAGGTCCGGACCACTACCGGCTGCTGCCCACGCAAGCGGACCGGGAGGCATACGTCTCCTGTGTCCAGTCCCGGGCGGAAGCCGGCGGAAGCGACAACGTAGGGACTGCCTACCGCTTCTTCCGCGGTGCGCTGGCCGAGGGCCACGAGTCGGGTGACGAGCGATGGGCCGCCACGGTCGAGACGGTGCTCAAGGACCTGCTCTCCATCGTGGAGATCACCGCGGAGCCGGGCGACAACGTGTACCGGATCTTTGAGTCGATCAACAACACGGGTGTCGGGCTCAGCCAGAGCGACCTTCTGCGCAACCACGTGTTCATGCTGTTGCCCAAGCGAGGCGAGCGGATCTACGAGGAACTGTGGCTGCCAATGCAGCAGAGCCTCGGCCCGAAGAACCTCGAACTGCTGGTCTGGCTCGACCTGGTCGTACGCGGCCACTACAAGACCAAGCAGAGCGAGATCTACCGCGAGCAGCAGAAGCGGCTCCAGCCGCTGGCCGGCGACGAGGCCGCGCTGCAGAGCGAGATCGAGCAACTCGCCGGGCGAGCCCAGCGATTCCTTCGGATCATCGAACCCGCGCGTGAGCCGTCCCCCGCTCTCAGGGCGGTCCTGGAGCGCCTGGCCGCCTGGGGCGGACAGACCCACTACCCGCTCACGCTGCACCTGCTGGACCTTCTCGACGCCGGCGGGACGACCCCGGAGGACACGGCCCAGGCACTGGGTTACGTCGAGTCCTACCTCGTACGGCGTCTGATCTGTCAGACGCCGACCACCAACCTGAACCGCATCTTCATGGAGGCGCCGAAGGAGCTGGAGACCGACCGGTCAGCCGCCGAGGCCGTGCGGCGGTTCCTGTCGGGCCGGCGCCGACGCTGGCCGAGCGACGAGGAGCTGCGCGAAGCGGTTCGCGCCAAACCGTTCTACTGGTCGGGCCGCCCGCCACAGCGCAGCTACATCCTGCGTCGCCTGGAGGAGAGCTACCGCGCCTCCGAGCCCGTGGACTTCGCCAAGGCGTCCCTGAGTGTGGAGCACGTCCTGCCACAACGCCCGGGTCCCGCGTGGTTCGACCTGCTCGCCGAGGAGACGGAGCCGAACCAGAGTCCGCAGGAACTGCACGACCTGCTGGTGCACACGCTCGGCAACCTGACGCTGACCGGTGACAACGCCAAGCTCTCCAATCACCCCTTCGAGCGCAAGCAGCAGATCCTCGACTCGAGTGCCCTGCGCATGAACCTCGAGATCTCCTCGGCACCGCGCTGGGGCAAGGCACAGATCCTGGAACGTGCCGACCGTCTGGCCGACCGCGCCGTGGAACTGTGGCCCGGCCCGATCGGCGGGATCAAGCCGACCGGTGAGGAATCACCGGGCTGGGCCGAGCTGCGGGCCGCGCTGGTGGCGATGCCGAGCGGCACCTGGACGACGTACGGCGATGTCGCCGAGCTGATCGGCAGCCACCCGGTACCCGTCGGAGCCTTCCTGGGCGCCAACACAACCGTGATCGGCGCCTATCGCGTACTCACGGTGGAAGGCAGGATCTCCCCGTCGTTCCGCTGGGCGGACGGCAGCGACCGGCCGCCGCCGCAGGAACTGCTGGCCAGCGAGGGCATCCGCTTCGACCCCCTTGGACGGGCCCACCCTTCCCAGCGTCTGTCCGCCGCCGAGCTGGCCACCCTGCTGGGCAGGGACGTGGCGCAACCCGCCGCACACGACCCGCTCCCCGAGGGGGAGGACGAGGCGGCGGCCGAGCGGTTCCGCGCGCAACTGCGGGAGAACTGGCCCGACGCGTACGCCGGAGTCGTGACGGCCCTCGACTTCTGGCGCCGCCAGGGCGGCCATGTGACCTACGGCCGGTACGAGGAGACGAGTTGCTTCCCCACACTCGATCTGGGGTCCAACCGTCGGTATCACTTCATGTGGCCCGTCGGGATCTACCCCGTCAGCGGGACGGTCGAGGTGGTCTTCCAGTACCTCAAGACCCGCAGCCCCTTCGACGACACCGAGCAGCGCCGCGAACTCCTGAACCGCCTGAACAAGATCGACGGCATCGACCTGCCAGAGGCGAAGCTGGAGCTGCGCCCCTCCTTCCCCCTGAGCGTCTTCGCGCGACACGGCGACGAGATCTGCGAGGTGCTGGACTGGTTCGTGGGGGTGGTTGCGCTGGACCTGGCACGGCGGGGCTGAAGGTGTGTCGCGTTCTGTGCCCTAGCGACTGGCTGTCGCAGAACGACGGCCAGCGAGGCACCCAAGCCATGCTCATGCCGACTGAATTCGCCGCTGGAGTGGCGGGCGAGCTGCTCCCTCTCCACAGACACCGAGGAAAGCTCTACGGGTGTTTCTACGGCTTCGTATCCGGCGATTCCTCGTCGTCCGGTTCGAGATTCCAGACTGCCACGCTCACCTTGTGTGCCAGCTCTTCGACATCCTGGGCGGCCCGGATGACTCGTGCGGTGTCGTCGGCGGCGGTCCACAGCACCACGTCGGCGCCGGTTTCCTCGTCGCGCCAGGCATAGCGGAGTGCGGCGATCACTTCGGGGGTGTCGTCCTGCCGGAGATAGCGGAATGTCCGCAGGCCCTCACCGAGATGTTCCGTGTGGAAGGCCTCGACGACCGGGGGCTCGACAGCGTCGGGGTCCTCCGCTCCGACAAGGAAGCGCAGCGTCTCCTCGCGGTCGCCTTGTGCGGGCTTGACCATGCTGAAGACCTGGAGAGGCATGCTCGTCGGTTCCCACATGCGCAGCAGTACCCGCGTGTCGAAGGGCTCCGGCGCGAAGGCTTCCGCGAAGCGCCGCAACACGCCCGCGAGGAAGGGGATACCTGACTCGCCTGGATCCTGTCCGTACGACCGCCAGAGCAGCGCGGCGCACGAACGCGTCCAGGCGTCGATGTCCTGCCACTCCTCGGTGTCCCAGCGCGGAGGAAGCTCCAGCCATCGGCTCGGGTCGTAGTCGATGTCGAGGCTGAACTCGTGCTCCAGCTCGACCAGGGGCTCAGTCATGTCCAGCTCCACCGGAAGGTCGTCATCAGGGCGTCGAACCACTCGACCATCGCATCAGCCAGGTCGTCTCGGGGGTTCCCGGCGCCGATCGTGGAGAAAGCGGCCACGAGCCACTGGCTGGGGTCACCGGGTACCGCCACGAGGTACTCCACCCTGCGGCTGGCAAGCTCCGCACCGCGCTCCGGGGCCGCAGGCACGACGCGCTCTCGGCGAACCGTCAGGGCTCCGTCGACCTCGCCGCTGCTCAGGTCCATCTCCGAGGCACTCGCCGTACCGTCAGCGGAGAGCAGTTGCACGGCGATCTCCGCAGGGTCGGACACTTCACTCGAGGCTCCGTCAGGCCCGGAGCGCGCCGGAAGACGCGCGTTGGAGACGGTGAACGACGCCCCGAGGTTCACCTCCCCCGCCAGCTTCACCGGCAGATACATCTCCAGCGCCTTGGCCCTGCGAGCCTCGGCAACGGCTGCCCGCAGTCTGCGCTCCAACTCCAGCCGGAGAGGCGTCAGTTTGTCGCGCGGCACGTCCGCCGGCACCCGTGCAAAGGCGGAGGCGACGAGGGAACGTACGGCGTCCTCCGCATCTCCCTGCCGGAGTGGGATCTGCACCCAGTCCTCGGGCAGAAAAAACCCGTAGCCAGCAGGCGGCGAGGCCAGTTCGGTCACAGGATCAGCCATGACTGCGGGTCCGCCTGTTCGTGTACCAGATGCCCGCGTGCACCGCAGCGCTGATCGCAACCCCAGGCCACAGCTGCCAGTATCCGCCGAGCGCGGCTCCCAGGAGAGCCATGAGGAAGTAGAGACCGCTGATGACCCGCAGGTCGAATTCCAGGGTGTCGCTCCTCCTCCTGGTCTCCGGGCCCCAGAACCGGATCAGCACCAGCAGAGGGCTGAGCGCGGCGATGTCCAACGCCCATGTGGGCATGGGTAGTTCCAGTCCCCACGTCTTGTGGTTCTGCATCGCGACGATAAACCACAGCAGCATGACGAGGGCGATGGCGAGCAGCACATAGCGCACCAGGGCTGCCCGCTTGAGGAACCTCTCGTCTCCTGGGCCGGACGCATGTGTTCCGGAGTCGGCGCCATCGGTCCCGGGATGCTCTTCCGCTCCACGGGGAGGCCGCACAGACCCGTGAAGGTCTTGATCCGCTGCGGCATGCACGCGCTCTTGAACCTGGCGCGCCTGCCGGGTACGAGCGCTCTCCGTGAGGCCGCTTCTCCGCTTCTCCGGCTTGGGCCTCACCATTGCGACCCGAACCCGACTGCTGGCGCTGTCATGTCTCCCTTGGCATTCACGTAGGTAGGAGACCACGCGTCTCCGGCCCGTCCACCAAGGTCAAGCACCGTACTCGTCCCCCAGTAGGCTTGGGATACGCCCTTCTGGCGGGCTGCCTCCGAGGCGACCTCGCTCAGTCGCTGACTGTCCGGATACCTGCCGCTCATTCGCTCGACGTCCTTCACCTGCTCCGCCATGCGCTTGTCCCCGAGGGCCCTGTAGGTCTCCTTCCGCGTCGCCACCGGCATGGCCTCGTCCCGGGTCTTCACACCCGCAGCTCGACCCTGCTGGTTGTCCGCGGTTCTGCGGAGTCGGCCCAGGCGCCCACTGCCACCCCGTCCGCCGGCGGCACGGTTCATTCTGGCCACTCGCTTCGCCTGCTGCTCCGCGAGGCCCTTCGAGATGCCTCGCCCTTCCTTCTGTAGCGCCTTGACCGCCTTGGCCGCCTTGACGCCGTTCTTGGCCATCTTGAACGCTGCGATGTCGGTGACCACATCGAACCAGGAGCCGTTGCCGGTCAGGGCCATGATGAGGTGGATGCCGAAGACGATGGCAGTGAGGATTCCGGCCAGCACGCCGAGAGCGGGGAAGAAAATCGCGGCGAAGGTGAGCAGGGTGGTGATGTTGCTCAGGACCTCGGCCAGTGTCCCCAACCAGTCAGCGTCGCCCACCCACGCCTTGAAGTCGTTCCACCAGCTGTCCTCCATGTCGTCGTCGATCGACGACCGGATCTTGCCGGCGTAGTGGTCCGCGCGCTCACCGTAGAAGGTGACAGTCGACTGCAGCTTCGTACGGGCGGCCTCAAGGTCTTCCCTGGCCCGCTTCACGGCGGGATCCTCGTCCGGCTTGTCCTTGCCTGCGTCCTTGCCGGTGTCCTTGTCCGAGCCCTTGCTGGCACTGTCCGGCTTGTGCTGGTCGATGATCCGCTGGGCGTCCTTGGCATCGTCGAGGGCATGGCCCGCCCTCTTCTGGGCGTCCTCCATGTCGTCTGCCCAGCCGCCCAGGTGCCCCTTCACCTTGCGGTAGCGGTCCTCGGCAAGGTCCAGCCTCCGGCCGAGCCCGCGCGCGTTGTCGCCCAGCTTGTCGGCATACTCGCCCTTCAGACCGTCGCACTCGGCGATCGCCTGCATAGCAGCAGCCTGCGTACGCAGCTTCTCGGCGATCCTCTTCATGTGCGTGACCTCGCGCCGGATCCCATCCGGATCCCCCGGAACCGGGTCGGTCTCCGCGAGCGGCGCCCAGTCAGCCGGCCGAGCCATGGATGTTCCCCCTGCGAAGAGCCGTCAGTTCGTCTGCACCCACGGCGCTACTTCTTCCCCTTGTTGGCCTTGGCCAGTTGGTCGTCGAGTCCCTTGAAGGCGTCGCTGGTTGTCTTGACCTGCTTCCCGACCTCCTCGATCTCCTCGACCAGCCGCCCCCGGTTCTTGTCCCAGTTGTCCACGAAGTCGCCCATGGCAGCCTGGACACGGCTATCGCCGAGCAGCGACTCGATGTCCTGCTTCCAGTCCTCCAGGCCCTTGAACTCGCGGCGGATCTGGGCGAGTTGCTTGGCACTCGTCGACAGCAGGTCGTAGTCGACCTGGAGATCGGATCCCTTCGACATGCTCGTTCCTCGCCCCTCGTGGTTCGCCCGTCAGCGGTTGACGGACTGGATCTCCTGAACGGCCATATCCCGGGTTGCCTCGAAGGCGCCGTCCGGCAGGTCACCTTGCGCGCCGCCGGAGCCCTCCCAGGAGATCGCCCAGGTGACCAACGCCTTCAACTCGTACGGCCAGCCGATGTTGTCCGAGGACGCGTCGTCGCCCCCTCCGGAGCCGCATGCGGTCAGCAGCAGGGCCGCGGATGCGGTGAGCACGGCTGTCACGAGCCGGGCGGGGCGGTTCACTTTGGACTCCTGGTGAGGTGGGGTAACTCCAGCGAACCAACGCTATCTGTGGGGCACGTGATGACACCAGTGGGGTTTCCGTCAAGCGGGGAGGGCTCTATGTGTAGTTCGTTCTACGATACGTGACATTGTCCGGCACCCTATGTAATCACCAGTCACGGTTCCGGCGATCATGAAGTCCTGGGCAGGAAGTGGTCAGCCCTCCAACGCGAGTCGCTCGTTTGCCATCGCGCACTTCAGCGCCGAGGCACGCTCTGTACACCGTGATCGAGGTTCTGCGTTCACGGGCACACCAGGGCGCGGCGCCCATTCCGTACGGTGATCTGACCAGCGAACTGGCAAGGCTCGGTCATCACGTCCCGCCCACGAGAACCCCGTGCCCTACCTGTTGGAGGACGTCTCGGTCCGGGAAAGCCCGGACGGATCGCTGCCCCTATTGTCGGCCCTCGTGGTGTTGATGGACAGCGGCTGGCCCTCCAACGGCTCCTTCAAGTCGGCCCGGCGCACACCGTACAAGCGGCCCTACGTCAGCCGTAAGCTGTTGCTGCATAGCAAGGCGAGACGGGGAGCCGATGATTGACTACCGCAAGACAATCGTTCCGGTGTGGACACTGGCGACCCGTGACGTCCTGGTGCCCGCATTTGGCGGAGACGAGCCGATGACGGCTGAGCGCCTGGCTGAACTGCGCGGTGTGCTGGCCTGCCTGGCCAACGCGCCGATCACCACACTTGAGGTACATCCCCTACCCGACGAGCTCGACCGCAGCCGAGGTATCCCGCTCGATGCCGTGAGTCCCCTGGCACAGCACCTGTCGCAGCTCATCACGCAGTCAGCGCGAAGTTCCTCTGTGGCGGCTACGGCGACCGCTGCCGGCGAAGGCCTGTATCGCATGGTGGTTCCGGCGAAGGTTGCCGCCCAGTTCGGTCAGGGCATCGTTCGCCCGATGGCAGCGAAGGGGGTGGGCGGCTGCATCCGCGGCGCGCTCGTGAACTCAAAGGGCCGCATCGCCGCCCATGCGAAGTTCGTGCCGGTCG
Organism: Streptomyces sp. B21-083; assembly: GCF_036898825.1. GTDB lineage: Bacteria > Actinomycetota > Actinomycetes > Streptomycetales > Streptomycetaceae > Streptomyces. The sequence goes on from NZ_JARUND010000001.1 coordinate 1,174,595, forward strand.
GTAAAGCGACAGCAGCAGGCGCAGCTGGCGGAGCCGGTGCGACAGCCGGCGTCGCGGTCGCCGGCAGCGCGACTCTCACCGTGGCCGCGCCACTCGTGCTCATGGCCGTAGCGGTGGGGGTGAGCGCGAACGCCGACTCCAAGCGCCAGCAGGCCATCGAACACATCACAGAGCTGCTGGAGCAACTGCACGAGCAGAAGCTCGATGACGAGCACAGCGAACTCGACGGCTGCCGCGATGCCATCGACAAAGCCACCGCCATTCTGCTCGATCAGGGCAAGCTCGGGTTCTCGCTGGGCCTGGACTCGGCAGTTCATGCCATCAACACGGCACTGGGCGCCGCTGACCGCCGCCTTGCCCGGTGGCAGAGCGCACTCGACAAGTTGCCCGACGACAAGGCCGTCGAGATCGACACGCTGACCAAGTCATTCCCCGGCGTCGACGACCACGGCGGCAGGTTCCGCGCCCACCTCGAACTCGCGGCCTTGGCCATTGCGTTGAAGCGACGGGTCGTCGTCCTGCAGGCCGTCGAGCATGCCCAGAGCGACCCTGCCAACTTGTTCGAGAACTTCGCCCGCGCACTCAGGTCCGACCAACAGCGCCTCGACAAACTGGAGTTGGGCATCGCAGGTGTCCTGGTGCGCCTGTCGGCGCTGGAGCTGGCCCGCCCGAACGGTTTGCGGCCCGTCTTCACGACCGGTGAAGTCGATCGCCTGATGCGTGTGGCACACCGGATTCACAGGCTCGGTGACGGCGTCATGGTCAACAACCCTGCGACAGACGTGGCGATTGAGATTGCCCGCGACAAGGACGGCTCGGTGGTCGTGTTCCCCGCGCTGCCCGCACCGTCATAGGCGCGCTCGCACTCGCTTGGCGAGTAGTGCGGGGTTGCCCGAGATTTCGAACGCGGTGATTGATGGCTCACCTCGCATTGTTCAGCAACGTGGCCGACGGCGGGACGGTTGCATGTGAGCCACCGGCCGGAAGCCTGAAATCCGGCGCCCACCCAATGGGACGATCGGGCCACCTGTGTGCCTACACACGCTTCACAACGACCAATTGGCCGCCAGCCAAAGCTGGCGGCCATTCACGAAAGATCTAGGCTAGTCGCCGACGAAGTACAGGTACCCCGACCGACGGATGGCCCGCCGTGCCGCGTCGAGCACGCAGTGGATCGCCGGTGTCACCTCGTCCGGTGACAAGCTCTCCAACTCCTCGACGAATCGGTGGAGCTGGTAGGAGTTGAACATCGTGTCACCGAACTGCATGACCCCGCGTCGGAGACTGGTCTTCGGAGCCGTCCGGCACATTTGCCCGAAGGAATCCTCGGCATCGTCACCGATGACGTCGACCTGATCCCGCCGGACGTCCCGCACGTAAATATCGAGACCCATGACCGTTGATCCTCTTCGCATTCCGTGATTTCACTCAAGGGATGGGGAACATGGTGATCACATCGCCCCACTTGCTGCACACCAGCATAATTCTGCTGGTCATCTTCGCGCCCTGTCCTCGGAGAGGGCCATGGCCGAGGTTGACCCTCGACCTTGTCGAGGGCTCAGAGTTCCAGGTGTGGAGAACGAGATGCGCAGCATCGGGGAGATGGCCCGGGACGGCGGACTGAGCGTGAGCGCGCTGCGGTTCTACGACCGTGCCGGTGTGCTGGTCCCCGCCTGGGTGGACCCCGTCAGCGGCTACCGCTGGTACGAGCCCGGGCAGTTGGAGGAAGCCCGGTTGCTGGCCCGGCTGCGTCGGGCGGGCATGCCGTTGGCGGACATCCGGCTCGTGCTGGCCGGGTGGGCCGGCGCGGACACGGACCTGGTGCGAAGTCTCCTTGAGGCTCACCTGCGCCGTCTCGAACTGGGGCTGTCCGACGCCCGCAGTCAGTTCTCCACGCTCCGAGCTCTACTCGACCACAGGGAGAACCCCATGACGTCGCTTCACACCGCAGCCACCGCCACCCGACTGTCCGTCGCCGCGCCGGAGTTGGCCGCGGCGCTGGACACGGTCCGCTTCGCGGCCGGCAGCGATCCGGAGCTGCCGATGCTCAGTGGCATCCTGTTCGACATCGAAGGAGAGGAACTCCGGCTGGTGGCCACCGACCGCTACCGCATGGCTGTCGCGCGAGCACGCGCCACCGGGCACGGCGGGCCACGGACGCAGGTGGTCGTGCCCCTTCCGCTCGCCGACGCGATGCGGGCGCTGCTGACCGGTGAGGAGCCCGTCCAGCTCGCGGTGGACGGTGATCGTGTCAGCCTGGAAACCGGTGACCGGCAGACATCCGGCCAGTCCCTCGGCCACGAGTTCCCCGACTACCGCCGCCTCGCCGACCTCCCGGCCGGTCGCCGGGTCCACGTCGAGACGGCGGCCTTCCGCATGGCCCTTGAGACCGGCCCGGTCCGCACGGGCGAGACGCGTGAGCAGGACGGCGAGCCTCACGACCTCAGCCTGCTCCGGGTGACGGAGAACGAGTCCGTGATCGTGTGCGACGACGGTGACGACGACCAGAACAACGTGGCCGTCAACCGAGAGTTCCTGCTGCACGCGCTCACCGCCGGGGCCCGGGACGAGCTGATCCTGGAACTGGGCGCGCCCACGGCACCGCTCGCAATCCGCCGGCCCGACGACGAGCACGCCTTCTCGCTCCTTATGCCGGTCCGCCTGGAGAACTAGCTTCCGTCCGTCGCGACAGGTTCCGTCCGCCGAACAACTCTTGCAGGGCGCACCTTCACCTCGGCCGAACTCCCGCACGCCCCTGCCCATTTGGGGTGTTGCTGTCCCATACTTCGCGGAAGGGGTTGGTCCCGTATCTCGTCCGGGGCCGGGGCGATGGGGGGACGATCCATGGCTGACGCACGTCTTCAGTGGCTCCAGGAAGCCGTTTCCGTCTTCGGTGCCGAATGCAAGCGGAACCTGTCGGGTCCGGGTGACCGTGAGGCAGCGATCCGCAGCCCACTTGAGCAACTGTTCCGCACGATCGCCGCGCACCATGCCCGCCCCGAGATCGACTGGTTCCCGGAGACGCGCATCCCGCACCTCGGGGTGCGGCCCGACTACGCCGTGCGCGTCGGCGCGGACGTGACCGGTTACATCGAGGTGAAACGGCCCGGAAAGAGCATCGATCCGGACTCCTTCACCGGTCACGACAAGAGACAGTGGGAACGCCTGCGCGACCTCCCCAACCTGCTCTACACCAACGGCACCCATTGGCGTGTCTTCCAGTACGGCACACAGGTCGGTGAGGAGGTCGTGCTGGCGGGGGCCTTGAAGAGCGCCGGTGAGAAACTGACAGCCGTCGATCTCGCCGCCTTCGACGCACTGGCCCAGGCTGTGCTCTGCTGGGAACCCTCGAAGATCCGTCGAGTTCCGGTACTCGTCCAGCACATCGCTCCGCTGTGCCGCCTACTGCGCGAGGCCGTACGGGAACAACTACGGGCCGAAGCCGCACTGGACGCGGCCGACTCCGCCGCCGACCGCCCTTTCACCGGCCTCAGAAGCGACTGGCGCCGGTTCCTCTTCCCCACCGCGGACGACGCGACCTTCGCCGACGGCTACGCCCAGACGGTCACCTTCGCGCTGCTCCTTGCCCGCACCGAGCACATCCCGCTCACCGGCACGAGCTTCCACGAGATCGGCCGCCGCCTCAATGCGGGCCACGCTCTGATGGGCAAAGCACTCCAACTGCTCACCGACAACGTCAATGAGCGGTTCGAAGTCACCTTGAACCTCCTCGCCCGTACCGTCGCGGCCGTCGACTGGGAGACCATCCGGCAGGGCAACCGGGACGCCTACCTCCACCTCTACGAGTCGTTCCTCTCCGTCTACGACGACAGCCTCCGCCAGCGCAGCGGCTCGTACTACACACCTCACCAGATCGTCGAGGAGATGGTCCGGCTCGCCGAGGAGGTGCTGCGCACCCGTCTGGGCAAAGCCCGCGGCTACGGCGACGAGAGCGTGCACATCGTCGACCCGGCGATGGGCACCGGCACTTATCTGCACACGGTCATCGAGCGGGTGGCACAGCAGGCGGCCCAGCGGCACGGCGACGCCATGGCACCCGACGCGATCGGCCGGCTCGCCGAGCGACTGTACGGCTTCGAGCTGCAGATGGGCCCGTTCGCCGTCGCCGAACTCCGCGCGGCCGACCTGCTCAAGAAGCACGGCGCCCCGCTCCCGCCCGGCGGACTCAACCTCCATGTCACGGACACACTCGACGATCCCTTCGTCCAGGAGGAGCAGCTCGCTTCGACGTACGCGGCCCTCTCCGTGTCACGCGCCCGCGCCAACAACGTCAAGGCCAACGTCCCAGTCACCGTGGTCATCTCCAATCCCCCGTACGACGACAAGGCGGAGAACCGCGGGGGTTGGATCGAGAAGCGGGTGAAAGGCCAGGGCCGTCCTCCCCTGGACGACTTCCGGTATCCGGGTAACGGCCGCTACGAGCACGCCCTGAAGAACCTGTACGTCTACTTCTGGCGCTGGGCCACATGGAAGGTCTTCGACGCCCAGCCGGACGACCGGCACGGCGTCGTCTGCTTCATCACCCCGTCGGCGTTCGCCACCGGTCCCGCCGGGCGGGGCATGCGCGACTACCTGCGCAGGACCTGCGACGAGGGGTGGGTCATCAACCTGTCACCGGAGGGGCAGCGGTCGGACGTGGCCACCCGCGTATTCCCTCACGTCGCCCAACCGCTGTCGATCTGCGTGTTCGTACGGCGGGCCGATCACGACGCCAACCGTCCGGCACGCGTCCACTACCGGGCTCTGCAGGGCAGGCGGGCGGACAAGTTCGCCCAGCTCCGGGAAGTGAGTCTGGATGACGGGGGCTGGCGGGACGCCCATGCGCGGGGAGCGCGGCCATTTACGCCGGCCACTTTGTCAGGGTGGGACGACCTCCCTGCGATGGAGGACCTGTTCCCGTGGGGAAGTCTTGGCATCACTACCAACAGGTCCTGGGTGAACTCACCGTCCGAATCGGTCCTACAGCGGCGCTGGTCCCGTCTTCTGGCAGAAGAGAACCCTGAGGTAAAGGCCGTTCTGTTCAAGCAGACACGAGATCGCCAACTCGACAAACGGGTGGCTGGTTTGCCGAAGTTTCCGCATCCCAACCGAACCATCAACGAAGAGACCGAAGCTCGCCCACCACTTCTGCGCATAGCCCGACGCAGCTTTGACCGCCAGTGGCTCATCGCCGACAGCAGGGCTCTCGACTTCGCGCGCCCCGACTTATGGGAGTCCTTGCGGCCGGGGCAGGTGTTCCTCAACCAGCAGAGCAGCCAGGAGATCAGCAGTGGTCCCGCCCTGATGGCGACCTCGCTGTTACCGGACACCCATCACTTCAACGGCCGGGGCGGAAGGGTGCACCCCATTCTCCATCCCGACGGCAACGCCAACGTACCTACCGGGCTGCTCCGGTACCTGGCCGCAGCGCTCGACCTCGACGAAGTGCCGGTACACGACCTCGCCGCCTACGCCGTTGCCGTCGCCGGGCACAGTGCCTTCACGGAGCACTTCGCCGAGGAACTACTCACCCCTGGCGTCCGGTTACCCCTCACCGGAGACCCGGTGCTATGGACCGAAGCCGTCCGCGTCGGCCGCGAGTTCCTGTGGGCGGCGACCTACGGCGATGTCGGAGCCCCGCACGCCGGACAGGAGGGCGTCACCTTCACCGCGGGAGACCCACGGCAAGTGCGGTACGAGACCGGGATCGGCTCCACCGTGCCCGACACGATCGGCTACGACGCGGAAACTGGCACCCTCTGTGTGGGTCCGGGGGCTTTCACCGGTGTCCCGCCCGAGGTCTGGAACTACGAAGTCGGCGGGATGAACGTCGTCAAGAAGTGGTTCGGCTACCGGAAAGCCGCCCCCACCAGCCGGAAGACAAGCCCGCTCGACGACCTCCATGTCACGTCCTGGCCGAGCGAGTGGACCGAAGAACTGATCGACCTGCTGTCCGTCCTACGGCGGTTGGTCGATCTCGCACCCGCACAGCAAGCGCTCACCACGAAGATCGTGGGTTCACCGGTCATCACCGTCGCCGACCTCACTTCGGCGGGTGTGCTCCCGCCGCAGCCCGGGGCAACTCGCGCACGGCGCCGCGTCGTCCTGGACTTCGGCCAAGCGGACGGGTCATGAGCGGTCGGCGCCGACCTCACCCGTGCGGACGTAGGACTTCGCCTGCTCCAGCGTCCATGTCCCCTCCGCGAGACGTCTCAGGGCGAGCCCGGCGGGGCGGGGCGCCGCGCCCATGGAAACGGTGTCCGAGAAGGACGCCACCGCACTCAGGCGGGCCGTCAACTCGTCGCACTCCGCCGCGCGCAGGGACGCGACGCCGACCGGGGTGAGCGTGAGGTTGCCCAGTTCGCCACCCTGGCGCTCCACGAGTCCGGACCACAACAGGGTCGGCAATGCGTCCCGGATCTCGTCCGTGTCGAGGTCACGCGCCAGGTAGGACTCGGGTGACCTTTCGGGAGCAGGGAGGTCACACAGATCCAGTTCCTGCAACAGGTGTTGTTGGAGCGGCGAGAGCGTACCGCTGGGAACAAGCATGCACCCAGTATGACCCGCTCCGTGTGCGGCGACGCCGACGACGGCCAGAACAACGCGACAGTCCATCACCAGTCGGGCCGCACGCACCACCAACGGGCCGGGACGAGCTGATTCTCTTCTCGTTCCTGATGCCGGTCCGTCTGGAGATCTAGCCTGCGCAGAGGCCCGGGTGGCCCGCGGTTGCAGCCGCCGCGCTCAGCCGCGCGGTGGGGCAGAAGGCACCGCGTACCGTACGAGCGACCTCGCGAAGGGCTCGCCGCTGCGTCGGGCGTACGTCATCCGCTCGCGGACCTCCCTCAGGGTGCGGGGGCGGTAACCAGGCCCGCCGCAGCAGCTCTTGTGGAAGCGGACGCCGGCGTGCACCAGCACGGACAGCGTCCGCCAGGCCGCGGTGTCCCGACGACGGGGTGCGGCGAAGGCGGAGCCCACGTGGATCAGCGGCCGCGCGCAGCGGGGGCAGATCCGCTGCCTGTCCGGGTCGTAGGGCTGCTTGTACGAAGCCCGGCAGGGCAGGCAGACGTACGAGGTCTTCGCGTGGGCCATGTCAGCAGGCTAGGCGACGCCCGAGCGGAAATCGACGGGATTTCGGCCCCGTGAGGGTCGGCAGATCAACTCGCCCGACGCGCCCGGCTCGTTGGCGCCCGTGGAGAGCGAGATCTGCTTGACCTTGCCGGTGTAGTCGCCTGCGGCCCGTCCTCGGTCGCTCCGTCGGAGTGGTAAAGGGCGGGCGACGGTCAGCCGGGCTGGTGCTCTGACCGCGAAGGTTCGCCGGGGTGGCGGTACTGTCCGCGCATGAGGCAGTTCCCCTGCACCTTGGAAGCCCTCGTCGTGCGCATCGACTTCTCGGCGGACGGTGCTTGGGACGCTCTGCGGGCGGCGTTGTTCTCGCCCGGCAAGGACGGCTTCTTGGCCAACGTCGCCCTTGTCGATGATCGGCTGTACGAGGGCTTGACGCCCGACCAGGCCCTCGACCTGATCCCCGCGCAGTACCAGCATCCACTTCTTGTCCTGGCGGACTTCATAACTCTCGTCTCGACTGAGCTACCGCTCCTCGTGGTGGACAGGCGGGGTGAGCCTGGGCGTTGCGTCCCCGTTGTGACAGCCGAGTTGTGGAGCATCGAGAACAACCTCTCGGGCGCGAACATGGACTTCGAGGAGTTCGTCGGCGCCGTCGACGACGACGGCGTGTTCCGAGGGTTTTGATTCACTGGCCGCCATGCGGTGTCAGGCTGCGGGTGCTTGGGGGCGTCCGCCCCAGCGGCTGTGTCCGTGCGGCCTGTCAACCCGAGGCCTGGCCGACTGTGCCGGGACGACGTCGGGTCCGACAGGTGCGCTCGCTCGCTGCCCATGCTCGGCCGACACCGCGTGCCCGGCCCCGGCCCCGGCCCCGGTGCGTCGTCGCCAGCACGTGAGGCACGACGTCATCCACCCTTACGTCTAGGCCGTCGTCGTACTGATAGACGGAACCAACCGGCCGCAGACCTTCGCCCGGCCCACGCTCATCGTGACTACACGCCCCACCCCGCCAAGGCTCCTGAGGACCATCCGGTGGCTTGTCCGGTCATCCCGCCCCGACCACCACGAGCCCGATCGCAAAGTACCCCCGCCGCGAACTCGAGTGTGAACTGAGCACGCATAGCGAATGGATCAGCAAACCCAGACATCCATCCCGCCATGACGGCCATCACTCACAGACTGCATCCAACGAGCGATCACCACCCACGCCGGACAACCTCGACAACACCATGGAGCCCGACACCTCTTTCCCGCATCGACGTTGACTTAGTTCACAGTTCACGACAAGCTGTTCTCGACGTCACCCAGCGGGGGCAACAGTGCCAAGCACATGGAAGTGCTCGACGTATCGCCCCAGTTGGCGGCGCAGTGACTCAGAGGTGAGTTACCAATCCGTAGTTGGCGGGTGCAGTCGACGTCGGGCATCGCTCCCGCACTGTGGCTTCACCCACGCGTCAGCTGGTAGGACATCGCGGACCGCGATGACAGTCGAAAAGGAGAACCTCAATGAGCACCGACGCCGACCCACTCGTCGATGGCGCAACCCCGATGAGCGCGTACGAGGGGCAGGTGTGGGACACGCTCAACGAGCACTGGCAGCACCGTAACAACCGCCGTGGTCTGCCGAACTGGGCGAGTACCGCCCTCGGTCGCACCGGTGAGGTCGCGGGAAACGCCGTACGACGGGTCACGGACGCTGTGCCGGAGACGGTCACGGAACCGATCCGTCGCGCAGGCGATGCGGTCGCCGACAAGGCCATGCGACCGGCGCTCGCAGGCGCGGCAGCGTTGCTCGAGCTGGTCAACGACTCGGCCCTGGAGCTCAACGACCCGAAGAACGTCGAAAAGCTCGCCCGCAAGCGAGGCCTCGAACTCGACAGTTTCACCGAACTACGAGAGCAGGACCTCAAATTCTGCGACCGGCTACTGACCCGCAACACCCTCAAGTGGCGGACCACCGGAGCAGTCGAAGGCGGCGCCATGGGCCTGCTGGCCATGGTCCCCATCGCCGGTATCCCCATCGCGATGACAGCGGACATCCTCGTCGTCCAGGTTCTGAGCACGTCGATCGCAGCGCGCATCGCATACTCCTACGGCTATGACGCCAAAGACCCCGACGAGCAGGACTTCATCCAACGCCTGGTCCAGCGGTCCTTCATGGCACAAGCGGCCAAGGCCAAGCCATTGCGTGATGCCGCACGGGCGGCGGACGCGGTCAAGGGACGCATCAACTGGTCACAGAAGCTCCGCAACGACCACCGCCTCCTGGCCGCCCTCGAGAAGTTGATGCAGCAGCTGGGCCCGGCCGGCTCCAGGGTGCCAGTCAAAAACGTCGCCAAGGTCGTACCGTTCGTGGGTGTCATCATCGGTGCAGGCATGAACTCCGCGATCCTCGGCAGGGTGGCCGCCGACGCCCAGCGGTACTGCCAGACCCGATTCCTGTGCGACAAGTACGGAATGCCGCTGCCGACCGCACTGACGGCCGACGGGGACGACGAGCCCCAGGACGACGCCACTTAAGTGATGCCGCTGGGTCTACGTCATCCACCCTCGAACCTCTCTGAGGGTGCGGGGGCGGTAACCGGGCCCGCCGCAGCAGCTCTTGTGGAACCGGACGCCGGCGTGGAACAGCACGGACAGCGTCCGCCAGGCCGCGGTGTCCCGGCGACGGGGTGCGGCGAAGGCGGAGCGCACGTGGATCAGCGGCCGCGCGCAGCGGGGCAGATCCGCTGCCTGTCCGGGTCGTAGGACTGCTTGTACGAAGCCCGGCAGGGCAGGCAGACGTACGAGGTCTTCCCGTGGGCCATGTCAGCGAGGACCCCGATGTGCGGGACATCTACGACGGCGTGTACGGATACGCGTTCCATGCCCGGTGGGTTCCGATCGCCACAGACATCACCGGAGGAAAGGTCATCGTCAACCACCGTGACGGAGACCAATTCGGAAACGTGCTCTACGGTCTGCACGGCGGGGACACGGAACTTCAGGTCAACGCTTTGCGTCGTCTGTCCACGCCGAGATATCCGTGGCAGCGTGCCGGACAGCTTCTTCCTGGTCCTGGGCGAGCTCCGCGCAGGCCGCTGCGACGTCCGGCGCACCGTCCGGTCCCACGAGCGCGTCATGCGCCCCGGTCTGCAACCAGTCAGCTGATTGTCGTCGGCCTTGGCGACCGCGAGAGCGATGAGCCTTACGGCGGCCAGCGTCCCCACCCGGGGCCAGGGCCTCTGCCGTCTGTCGAGTCACCGCCGTGTTCTCGACGTCCAGCAGCAGCCCCACCAGCGCTTCCGCAGCCTCCGGAACCTCAGCGAAGGAAGCAAGGTCGCACCCGGCACGAACACGATGCGTCCACGAAGGAGACGATGCCTCAGCCAAGCCCGCCTCCAACCCACCCATCGTCTCTGGCACGATCAGACAGTCTCATGCCACACGAAGAAGATCGAACCCCGCGCCGCATCCCGACAGAACGCCGGGGCCGTGCCCGTGGACCACGTCCGCGAAGCAGCCGCCATGACGCCGGCGGAGCTGCCCGATCACAACACACCCGCGGCGACGAACCGCAACTAATCATAATTTCTCGCATTTTGCATGCCTAAGTCGCATTTAGAGCAGCATCCATGCATGGAGAATCCTGCATTCGAGGGGCCACCGTCGGCGGAGGGGATTTCGGCTGGACCTGAGGTCGTCTTCACGGCGGACTTCGCGTCCACCCGTCAATGGCTGGCAGGGCATTCGTGGGCGTATCCGAACGGTGGACCCGTCAACCCCGGCGACAACAAACTGGATCACCTGACGGCGGACCCCGCGTACAGCCGCTCGGGCACCTTCCGTGCCACGCTCCGCAAGGACGGCCTGTGGGACACGGGTCTGCTCACCACAGAGGGGAGCGAGGAGGGCTTCACCGTCCGTGCGGGGGATGTGCTCGAGGCGCGGGTCAGACTGCCGTACGAGACCGGGGCCTGGCCGGCCATCTGGACCTGGCGGGACGGCGGCCAGGAGATCGATGTCTTCGAGTACCATCCCGACAACCCCGACCTCCTGGAGCTGACCAACCACGTCCGTGGGGGCAACCTCTACTACCGCGACCTCGCCATCGGCCCGGGCGCGTGGGTCGACCTTCGTGTCGAGTTCGGCCCGAGGTCCGTGATCTGGTGGGTGAACGGCAGCCGGGTGTTCGCCGACCGCCGAGGCGTGGGGCGCGCCTGGCACGCCTACCTCATCGTCAACCTTTCGGTGTGCGCGGGCCGCTATCACCCGCCACCGGATCCTCAAGTCAAGGAGATGTCGTACGAGGTCCAGCACCTCGTGGTGCGGCGGCCGGCCGCGCTTGTGGAGACACTGTCCGACGAGTCCAAGGCCGCGGCCGACAGCGACGGACCGTGAGCGTCTCCAGAACTCTGTATGTGCCTGTGGTTTCCAGGCTTTTCGGGCGCGGCGTGGCCGTGTGCGGTTGCCGTCCGGTGGTCCGAACCTCGGGGTGAGGGGGTGGACTTCGGTGGCGTGCAGGCGGTGGAAGCCGGTCCGCTCGGCGGCGCGGGTGCGTCGCCGACAGCTTCTTCCCGTGCCCGGTACGCGCACCGGTCAATGCCTTGCCGTCGACGGCCGCAGCCGACAGCAGACCGCCCGGTGCAGGGTGTTCGGCGGCCCTCTGGACGAGGCGTCGCTGCGCGCGCTGCCACCGCTACGGGTTGGGCGTTCTGGTGTGAGCCCGCTGGCCATGGGCCTACTCGCTGGCCGCTACCGCAAGGACGCGCCGCGGCCGGACAACGCCCGCATGGGCTGGGTCCCCCGGCACCTCACCGAGGAGCGCAAACTCGACGCGGTCGAGCAGCTGCTCACCCAACCGAAAACTGACGATCACGCACTCCAGGTCCCGACGTGACTGGATCATTCGCAAAACGTGCGAGCGCCGCCCGCGTGGGCCGGGACGAGTACGTGGTGTCCGTGTTGGACGCTCACCTTCCGCGGAGAGTGCCTTCGATCAGACGGCCGCAGCAGCTCTTGTGGAGGCGGACGCCTGCGTGTCGGGACCGTGGGTGTCAGCAGGTCAACTCGCCCGACGCGCCCGGTTCGTTGGCGCCCGTGGAGAGCGAGATCTGCTTGACCTCGCCGGTGTAGTCGCCCACGGCTCCGTCCTCGGTCGCTCCGTCGGAGTAGTAGACGGCGGACGCCCAGGGCTCGGCGTCCTTCTCCAGTCCGTCCGTCATGGCTTCCATCGTCGCCGTACGGAAGTTGATGTTCAGGCAGCCGCCGCCCAGGTACGACCAGTCCGGGTTGGTGCCCTCGGTCGGCTCCGTCGCCGACGCGTCGGACGGAAGCAGGGCGAGCGCCGACTTCCGCGCCCGGTCCTCGTCGACAGGAGATGAGAAGACGACGTCCACGCTGATGAGGTGTTCCTTCAGGGATGTGGCGAACGGGAGGGTGGCGCAGACGACCTCGTCCTTCGCCAGGCGGTAGGCCACGGAGTCGCCTATGGGCATGCCCGTCTGTGCCGCGCACGCCTTGGCCCACGAGACGCGCGGATAGCGCGCGTCCCACCAGGTCAGCGGCGAGGCGAGTCCCCGGCCGCCGAGGTCGTCCTCGGCCGCTCCGTCGAGGGTCTGCTGGGGAAGGGGCGCTTCCTTCAGCGGTGCGACGTGGGGACAGAACTCCGTCCGCAGGAAGTCGGCCATCGCGGCGGCCTGGTCCTCGCTCGCGCCGCTCGCCTCGTCCGCGGACCGGATGCCCTCCCATGTCTGGTAGCCGACGGCCACGTTGCGACAGGCGTCGACCTGGGTGACCGCCAGTCCGCGGCGGTCCTCCAAGCCGGTCTTGACGCCCTCCCCGAGTCCGTAGTTGTTGGCATCACCGATCTCGCCGAGCCGATTGACCAGGGAATCGTCGACACCTGCGGCGGCCAGGGCGTCTTCGATCGAGGTGTCGTCCCCGGCCGTCGTCTCCGCCGACGCGTCGTCCGAGTTCGACTCGTCCTTCGGCGCGGCGACCGACGCGCTCTTCGTCACGTCCTCCGGGACGGTCGACGTGCGCGCGGTGGAGGGTTCGGTGTCGCTCCCGCAGCCGCCGACGGCAAGCGACGCGGCGACGAGCAGGGCGGTGACGGCGGCTCGGCGGTTTCGGGACATGGGGCAACTCCGTGTGCGGTGAACAGGCTTGGCTGGTTGGCTGGTTGGTCGACGAGGCGCCGAACTCCGCGTGCGGCGGACGCGGTGGGCGGCATCACCTCTGCGGTCGGACCGCACCGGAGGTTCCGAGGGCGGCACTCATCACGGGAACACCGCTCACTTCGGCCTCTTCTTCGGCCTGGACTCGCCGACTCCGGGCAGGGGGCGCGCACCCTGTAACGGGTCCTTCGGCTTCTTCCCCTGCTGCGTCTTCTTGGCTCGCGCCGGCTGCTTCCCGGCCGCGGTCTTCTTCGCGTCCGCCGTCTTCTTGGCGCGCCGGCTCTGCCTCGGCTTCCGCGCCTGTGTGTCCGGTCGGCTGTCCAGCCAGCGGCGGGTGGCCGCCATCTCGGTGACCAACTGGGTGCGTTGCGGTTCCGGCAGCCTCGTCAGCGCCTCGTCCGCTCGCACCATGAGAGCGGCGGCATACCTGGGCCTGGGCCCGCGTCTCTGCCGTGCGCCGCGCAGAGCGAGCCCAATCTCCGTGTCATGGAGCAGAGGAACACCGGCGAGTCCCTCCGGCTGCGACTTCGGCCGGGCCGCGGGCTGTCGCACCAGGCCGCCCTCGACGTGGACGATGGTCTGGCGCTGAGCGGGCTCCGCACTCCGCTGTGCGGCGATCTGACCATCCACGGTGAGCGACAACCGCGGCGGGGCCGTACGGGACGGCACCCCGTGCACGGCGAACACTCGGTCCGCCTCACGCTGGCACCATCGTCTGAGTACCGCTGCCGTCGCGGGGACCCCGCACCCGACGGCGGTGACCACACTCCCCAAGTAGGACGGTGGGTCACCCTCCTCGGTTCTGATCAGCGCCGACAACAGCGGCTTCCCCTCACCGCCGTCGCTCTGCTCCACGGCGAGCAGCAAACCGAAACGCCCCGGGCCGGAGAGCCCGAGCAGGTCGCTTCCGGCGGTTCGGGCCAGCGCCTCCCAGGTGGGCCGGGTCCGGAACCTCGCGGCGCTCACCAGGGCCTCCTTCAGCGCGAGCGCCTGCTCCTCGCGGGAACGCTGCACCGGCGCTGCACCGCCCTCGGCTCCGGCCTTGGCGGTCGGGCTGAGACTCGAACGTCGTCGTGGCTCCACTCCTGGGACCCGGAGCCCTGCAGGGGTCATCGCACAGGCGTCGAGGGGCACCCAGTCGGTGCTTCGCCGGGGGTCCTCGGCCCTGAGATGAATGCGCCGTACCGCACCATGTGTCTCGAAGCGGAAGCGGAGCAGGTATCCGTACTCGTCGTACAGCTCCTCCATGGTCTCCGCCTGGGCCGTGCCCGGACCGAAGACCCAGTCGAAGGTGGCCGATTCACCGACAAGCCTCTGGCGGGCCCGTTGCCACTCGGCGTGCTCGAGCCTGCTGAACTGGAAACGCACATGCTGCCTGGCCGCGCCCACCCGGAAGTCGACGGCGTCTCCGGGCCCGGATCCGAGGTCGCGTGAAGTGGTGCGCCCCTTCAGCCTGTTACGCCCGGCCCATGCGGCGAGGTCGTCCTTGATGAAGAGGTGGTCCGCGCTGGCCGCGCCGGTGGCCGTACGGTGGCAGGAGGTGTGGGGTCGGTGAGCGAAGTGGCAGACCTTGTCGCGGTACAAACGGTCCGACAGCTCATTGCCGCAACCACCGAGCTGGGTACCGCACCAGTAGGTGTAGGCGGGGTGGCGTCGTCGCCACCGGGTCAGTTCGTCCGCGTCCGTCGGCAGGATGATCGCCCGTCCGGAGTTCCGGCTCCCGATCACCGCGGTCTGCACGAGTCTGCCGTCTGAGCCATCCACGAATCCCCCCGGAGCCACGCGCGCGCCTGCCGGGAGGGCGGACAGCGGTCGATCGTCATAAGTATGCGATCTATGCACTTAGTTCACAATAGGTGGGTGATCGTTGCGAGCATCCGGACCGCAACTGGGTGTCCGGTGGCGTAGGTTCGGCGGTCGTCGGATTCCGAGGTCGGGAGGGCACATGCAGAAGGGCACGCTTGAGTACGAGCAGGCTCTGGACGCCGTGATCGAGATCCTGCGTTCGCGGGCACGCCAGGGCGCGGCGCCCATTCCGTACGGCGATCTGAGCAGCGAACTCGCACGGCTCGGTCATCACGTCCCCGCCCACGAGGGCCCCATGCCTTACCTGTTGGAGGACGCCTCGGTCCGGGAGAGCCCTGATGGATCGCTTCCCCTGCTGTCGGCACTTGTGGTGCTGAAGGACAGCGGCTGGCCGTCCGGCGGCTTCTTCAAGCTGGCCCGGCGCGCGCCGTACAAGCGGCAGGGCGACAACGTGCTGCTGTGGATGCGGGAGATCGAGAGGCTGGCGGAGCACTACGCCGGTCACTGACGGTCCCTGTCGTCGGCGTTGCGGCGGCCTTCGGCGGGCCCGTCCCGGACGAGGGGTGGGCGTCAGGAGCCCGTAGGGCGGAGCCGCGCCTCCGCCCAGACGGTCTTCGTGTACGCGTCGCGGACGGTGGATCCCCAACGGTCGGCGTAGGCCTCGACGAGGAGCAGTCCGCGGCCCGAGGTCTCGTCGGCGGGCTGGGCGGTCACGGATGGTGGCAGGCGCTCGGGGCGGGTGTCGGTCACCTCGACGCGGAAGCAGTGGGGCAGGAGGAGCAGCGTCAGGCGGAAGTCCCGGCCGGGGAGGCTGCCGTGGCGGACCGCGTTCGACGCCAACTCGGCGGTGACGAGGGCGACGGCACGGGCCGCGTCGGAGTCGTACGGGAGGCCCGTCCACTCGGTGAACTGCTGGACGGCGAACCGGCGGGCGAGGCGGGCGCCTCGTCGTGTGCCGCTGAAGCGCAGGGTCAGTTGGCGTACGGGCGTGAGGAGCGGCCTCGCCTCGTCGGTGAGCTGATGATGGGTCACAGAGTCAGCGTGGTGGAGCGCATGGCCCGCTGACCAGGTATGACGGCCGTACGTCGTCCTCGTCGTACGGGGTGGGCCGCCGGCTGCGGGCTTGGTTGTACGGGGCTTGTACGGGCGTTGTACGGGTCCGGCGCGTGTCCTGGTTCCCGCGCGTCACGTTGGACATGAACCGGTGGCGAGCGCGGCCGTGGGCGGGGTGTGGAGCGGGACGGGAAAGGGCGTGGGACTGTGAGGACGGTACGGGACGCAAGGGACACGCGGACGGGGCGGAGCGCAAAGACGAAGGACGAGGGAGCCGACCTGCCGGGGGTGTGGTCGGCGTACGGGGTGCTGTTGCAGTACCTGCGCAAGCGGGCCGGGTTGAACCAGCAGCAGTTCGGCGACGCGATCGGCTACTCCCTGGAGCTGGTCGCTTCGGTCGAGCAGGGGCGCCGGCCGGCGAAGGCCGTGTTCACGGCGGCGGCTGAGCGGGTGCTGGATGCGGGCGGGGTTCTGGATGCGCTCCAGGGGGAGGTGGATCGGGCGAAGTTGCCTCGGTTCTTCAGGAACTTCGCCCTCATCGAGGCGGAGGCGCTCAGCCGGTTCGAGTATGAGCCTCTGCTGGTGTCGGGGTTGTTGCAGACGGAGCCGTACGCACGGGCTCTGTTCGCCGGGCACTGTCCGCCGCTGAGTGAAGAGATCATCGACCAGCACACAGAAGCGCGGCTGGGTCGACAGAAGCTACTGACGCGAGTGCCGCTCGCGGAGCTGTCGTTCATCATCGGCGAGGAGGCACTGCGGAATCCGGTTGGCGACAGGAACGTCATGCGCGGACAATGGCAACACCTTCTGAAAGTCGGGGCGTTGCGGAACGTGGAGGTCCAGGTCATGCCTGCCGCATGCGGGCTCCACTCCGGTCTGAACGGCCCGTTTGTGGTGCTGGAGACCAAGGAGCACCAGCACCTTGGTTACATCGAGTCTCAGGACGTCGGATGCGTCGTGCATGATCCAGCAGAGGTCAGTGCCTTCGGGTTGCGGTATGGCAAGCTGCGGTCGCAGGCTTTGAACGGCGTCGAGTCTGCGCGGCTCATCGAACGGCTGGTGGGAGAGACATGAGCGTGGAGCAGGTATCCGAGAACGTGGACGGGCTGCGCTGGTTCAAGAGCAGCTACAGCGGCTCGGGGGGTGGCAACTGCGTGGAGGTGGCTGCCGGCCTGGACGTCGTGTACGTGCGGGACTCCAAGGTCGTGGGGGGCGGGCCTGTGCTGCGGGTCAGCCAGGGCGAGTGGGCTGCGTTCGTGGCACTCACCGTGGAGTAGGGCCGAGTACGGCTTCCGAGCGGAACAACGGGCTCGTTCACGTCACTTGGGGTGGCGTGAACGAGCCCGTTGTCTTGCGGTCAGCTCAGAACAGGGCGCCCTCAGCGCCCTCACCGAAATCCGACCCACCTCGCGCGGCCAGCTGCTCCTTGCGCTTCCGGACGGCTTCGGGGGACGGCGGGGGCAGGTCGGGGTGCTTCTCCTGCGCCTTCTTCTCTGTCATGCCCTTGTGCAGGCCAAGGTGAACTTCGTCGGCGTATGCCTGGTGGTTTAGTTGGCGCAGGCGGTCGATGATCTCGGTTCGAGCGAGCAGGCCGATGGTGTAGCGGGTGCCCTGGTCGGTCTCGTGGAAGCCGTGGTCGAGAGGGAAGGTCTCGTGGTCCGGGTCAGCGGGCGGGGTCTGCCCGGAGCCGTCCAGAAGGTCGTGCCAGCCATACGCCTCGGTGGTGGCCCTGTCGATCTCTACGTGGATACGGCGGAGTTCGACGATGTCTTCATCCTGGCAGTCGGGGTCGTGAACCAGGTTGTAGGTGGCGGTGAGGCCCATGTCGCGGGCGAGCATCATTTCCCGACGGTACGCGTTGAGCTGGAAACCAGCTTCGCGAAGGCGTTCAGTGATCGGGGGGCGCACGAAAGTCTCGAAGACGTCAGTCGGGGTGTACCGGAGATCTCCCTTGATAGTCGACCCATAGTCAAGGGCCCACCAGTAGTGCATAGCACCGCTAAGCATGGCCAGCAAACCAGAATCGGACGAAGCGAAGACGACCGTGGCTTCCGTAAAGATCGGGCCGGTGGGAACCAAGGCAGGCATAACGGTATGCGTATGCCGAGTCATAACGATGCACTGCTGCAACGCCGAAAGCGCCCGGTTCAAATCCCCTCGAGGGCGCCAGTACTGCCACCAGCGTTCCATTAGTCCTGAATAGGATTTCAGATCCTTCTTTTCACACTCAGGCTTCACCTCCCTGAGAAGCCTAGAGAAAGGTTTAGGGTAAGAACGCGCCTCCCCCTCGGACCAATCATAAAAATTGATTACCCAACGCTCCGCATCAAACGTCGGACTACTGTTCAGATTCTGCCCATTCACGAGCGGTGCCAGCACATCCGCATAGCGTGATTCCTCGGAAATCCACTCCTGGGCTAGATCCTTCGGCACACTGAAACCGTCAATAACCAGAACAATTGCACCTTGGTAAGCCAGTGCGGCATTTACCACCAATGGCTCCACCCATGACGCTTGACGGGTAGCCGGGTTTAGCGACGTCGAAATACCCCCGGGCAAAATATTGCACCCTAGGATCCGGTTGGCATATTGCGCAATATTCACCTTACTGGTCCAAACGGCACAGTATTCAAGCGTAGCCGACTTTGCGGGCCACGGAGCACTCTTTACGCCTCGACGGATCTCAATGCCACTGGCCGCCAGTTGATCAAGACCAATCTCGCGAGTTTCACCTTGAGCCAACGTATTTGTAGCAATCAGCCCAGTTTGCCCTGCGGGGTTCAATAGCTCATGCGCTCGCAACTCAAAATACGCAACCAAATCGGCGCTACCACGCTTCGAAGCCAAGAAATCTACCATGTATTCTCGATAAGCTTCTCCGAGCGCACCCGTGAGCTTCTTACCACCCAAAAAAGGAGGGTTACCTACCACCGCATCGAAACCGCCACGCTGAGTGAACACCTCCGGAAACACCAAAGGCCAATGCACAGGCCGCCGTTCCAACGCCCCCTCCGGCAGCTCCGCCCCCAACCACTCCTCCGCCGTAGCCCGAGCCGCCCGCACCACCTCGGAGTCGTCCTCGACCCCGTCCTCCATGATCTGCTGCACGATCCACGCAGCGCGCGGGAACAGATCCCGGACCCGCTCCCCACCCTCCTCCTCATACCAAGGCACCCGCCCCGAAGCGCACGTGGCGATCGCCGCCCCCGCGATCAGGTCGCCCACCAACCGCAGCCGCCGCGAGTGCCGGTTGACCTCCTCCAGGCGCTGCCGCTTGTCCTGGAGCGCGGGCAGGTCCACGCCCTTGATGGCCGTGATCGCCAACCGCTCGCGCGTCAACTGGTCCACCAACTCCCGCGCCTGCTCGGCCAGGACGTCGGTCTGCCCGCTCGGCTTCATGTGCACCGACTGGATCTGCTCCATGTTGTGCACGCCCAGCAGCGAGTCCCCCGCCACCAACCGGTCGTCCAGGAACGTGAACGGGCGGCCCGGGTCCATCGACACCAGCCACAGCGACAGCTTGGCCATCTCAACCGCCATGGGGTTGATATCGACCCCGTACAGGCAGTGTTCGATGATCTGGCGGCGGGCCTCGACCACCACCGGGTCCTGCTCCGCGTCCGCCGCCGTCACCGCGTCCACGGCTCGGCCCGCCCGGTATGCCATCGCGTCCGCGCGGCCCTCGGACTCCCAGGCCTCGATCAGGCGGTCGCCCAGGTAGCGGCAGGCCGCCACCAGGAACGCCGCCGAGCCCATCGCGATATCCGCGACCTTCAGGGCCAGAATCTGGTCCTTGTCCTTCAGGCGCCACTCCCCCGTGTCCGCCGTCTGGAGTGGGCCCGGCTCGTACACCAGAGGCTCCAGCGCGTGCAGTACGACCTCCTCCGCCAGGAAACGGGGCGTGTAGTGCGTGCCCGTGTTCTTGCGGAGGGACGACTCCGTGACGTACAGCGCGCCGTTCGGGATGACCGTCGGCAGGCCCCGCAGGTCGTCCCGGAGGATGCCGACGAAGGGCAGGAGCCGTTCCGTCAGGGACGGGTCCTTCGTCACCGCGTTCAGGCGGCGACGGGCCTCCGCCGACGCCTCCGTGCCGAGCGGCGCGAGTTTCTTCTCCAACTGGCCCGCCGTCGCCGGGGGCTTGGGGTCCTTCCACTTCTCGTGGACGGACGTCGCGAGTGTCTTCACGGAGCCGCCGGCCTTCGCCGCCAGCGTCTCCAACTCCCGCAGACCGACCTCGTGTTCCAGGCCCTCGGGGCCGATCAGGCCCACCATGTGCTCAGTTGCCCTGCGTCCGTCGAACGACAGGAGGCCCTCGTAGACGTAGCCGATCTGCTCGACGTCCAGGGCGCGGAAGCTGAGCGTGCGGACCTCGCGGTCCTTGCCCCGGCCGACGCGGACCTCCTGGACCGCCTGGAGCATGTGCAGGACCGTGCGGTCGTCGATGGGGAGGAGCGGGGTGGTGCGCTCCAGCCAGGGGTATTTTTCGGGGTCGAAGATCGAGCCGTCGTACGCCGGGAGGTGGAAGCCGGAGCCGGGGTGGTCCACTCCCCCGTGCACGGCGTGGAAGAGGGCGATGAGGCGGTGCCACGCGGATGTCGTGTGCTCCAGCGACGTCTCGCCCTCCTCGTCCGCCCGCGCCTTCAGCTCGTCGCGCAGGAAGCGGGCGGAGTAGGAGCGGGCGTACACCTCGTTGTCCGCCGGGAGCAGGCCCCGTTCCTCCGCGAACAGGAGGAAGACGACCCGCATCATGACGGCCACCGCACCGCGGTAGACCTCGCCCGCGCCGACGCCGGACGCGTGGAGGCCCGGCGCCCCGTGCTCGACCGCCCGTACATCCGCGCGCCCTATGGCGTCGACGAGGAGTTCGACGGCCTGGCGGACCTGGACGCCCAGCGCCTCGGTGACGTCCTCGCCGGCCGCGAGGCTCGCCCTCAGCAGGCCGACGAGGGTCTCGGCTTCGTCGTACTCGAAGAAGCGGCGGCGGCGCAGCAGGGACACGAAGGCGCGGACGACGTTGCGTTCGGCCCGCTCGTTCCAGCCGATGGAGTCGAAGACGGCCGTGGTCGTGACGCCGCCGAGCGGGGCCCAGACCAGGCACCACCAGCGGCCGTCGGTGACCAGGCCGAGCGGTACGCCGTGGTGGCGCAGGAGGCGGGCGAGGCGGTCGGCGGGGGCCGCGGACCAGTCGCCGCCACCGCCGACGCGGGCCGTGGGCGCCGTACCGGACGGGACGGTCAGGCCGAGCAGGCGTACGCGTTTGGCGGCGGACTCCACGTCCGGTTCGACAGCGAGGTCCGTTCCGGGTTCGACCAGCGCGAAGTCGGGGCGTACTTCGGTGTTGTGCTCCGCGACGCGCAGGGTGAGGCGGTCGAGGCCGTGGTGCTCGGAGTCGCCCTGACGGAAGGCCAACGCGTCGTCCCAGCCGAGGAGTCGGCCGAGTACGTAGGCCACCCACTCGTCGCGGCCCGCCTTCGTGTCCGTCTGCCAGTCGGCGTGGCGGGCGCGGACACGGGCGCGTTCGTCCTTCTCCAGGGTGTCCAGCTGGGGCCAGGCGCGCAGCAGGACGGGCATGGTCAGGAAGGGGCCGGAGACCTCGGTGAGGTCGAGCCACTCCTGGTGCTGCCGGCGGCCGTCGGCGGCCTGGGCCTTGGCGGCGGCTACTCCGGCGCTCATGGGGCGGCGGGGGCTCATCGGCGGGCTTCCTTTGCGGGGATCACGAAGACGACGGCGGCGGGGAAGAGGTGGGAGCGGGGCTCGCGGTAGCGGGCGGCGATGGCGGCGAGTTCGCGTTCGCGTTCGGCGGGGAGGCCCTTCAAGCGGTCGTCCCAGCGCTTGCGGTCGTCCTCGAACTGACGGCGCTCGTGGCCGGTCAGCTCGTGGGTGGAGAGGAGGGCGAGCTGTTCGCCCTCTCCCTCGCCCTCCTCCTTGAGCTTGGCGCGCAGGGTGGCCTCGAAGCGGTCGAGGGTCCCGGTGATACGGCGTTCCTCCTCGCCTCGGCGGTCGGCGAGCCTGCTCTCCAACTGGCGGCCGAGTTCGCCGGCGCGGGCCTCCAGGGAGCGGTAGAGAGGGTCGCGGAGCCTAGGCCAGGCCTCGGTGAGTTCCCTGCGCAGGTGCGGGGCCGCCTCGACGCCCTCGGAGAGTGCCTGGGAGAGGACCCTGCCCTGTTCACCCACCGACTCCCAGCGGCGGAAGCGGCCGGTGTCGCCGAACCAGCCGCCTGCGTAAAGGACTTCCTCGTGCAGTCGGGTGCCGTCGGTGCCGACGAGGACGTACCGGGCGTACGCGGAGACGAGGGTCGTGGTGACGGCCGGGTCGTCGGAGACGACGGCGGTGACGCGGTGGAGGCCGACCGAGTCCGCGTTCCAGACGGCGGCGGTCAGGAGGCGTGTGGAAAGGGCGACGAGCGGGTGCTTGAGGTGGGCGAGGACCACGTCGTCCCTGCCCTGGGCGGCCACCGCCGGGGAGAAGGTGAGCGGGCGCTGCTCGCCCTCGCGGAGCTTGTGGGCGAGGCCGCGCGTGGCCCGCTCCCAACTGCCGGACAGGGGCTGGACTTCGAAGAGGTCGCCCGGCTCGAAGTCCTCCGCGCGGAGTGTGGACGTCAGCAGGGGCGGCTGGTTGTCCAGGGCCAGGGCGGTGTCCACGACGCGCTTGACGTTGCCCGGCGTGAGGCCGAGTGCGCTGACCGTCTCGTCGTACTGGTCGGCGAGCCGCTTCGTCTGCGCGGTGACGTTCTGCTCGGGGGCGACCTCGCCGCCCGTGCGGCGGCCCTTGATCGGCCTGGGCTTCGCGTTCTCGATGTCGACCGGTGCGGTGTCGCCGGTCATGCGGCGCTGTACGGCGTCGGCGAGGACGGCGTTGACGGAGCCGAGGTCGTGCTCCATGCGCGCGACCTTCTTGGCGACCCGGGACAGGAACTCCAGGTCGGCCTCGTAGGAGCCTGCCTGGGCCTGTTGCCAGCCGGAGCCGATGAAGTGGGTGATCTCCGGGTCGTGCTTCTGGCCCCAGCGGTCGATGCGGCCGATGCGCTGTTCGAGCTTGTTGGGGTTGAAGGGGATGTCGTAGTTGATCAGGCGGTAGCAGTGGTTCTGGAGGTCAATGCCCTCGCCGGCGGCATCGGTGGCCAGCAGGATGCGGACCTTGCCCTCCGCGCGGGACGGCTCGGCCTGGAAGCCGAGGCGGATGCGCTCGCGCTCATCGGTCGGCACTCCGCCGTGCAGCCGCTCGACGCGGCCCCCGTCGGTGAGTTCCTCCTGCTGGAGGAGGTCGTGGAGCCACTTCTGGGTGTCGCGGTACTCGGTGAAGACGACGACCCTTTCGTTGGTCCACTTCTTTCCGTCAGGGCGGCAGACGGCCTTCAACTCGGCGATCAACGCGTCCGCCTTGGAGTCGGGTGCCGCCTCGTGGGTGAGGGCCCAGCGCTCCATCTCCTGGAGCAGGTCGAGTTCCTGGCCGTCCTCGGCCGGGGTGAGCGAGGTGGAGCGGGTCAGCGCGTCGTCCTCGGCGTCGACCAGGCCCGCGTCGTCGAGGTCGGCGACGAGATCGGCGAACTCCTCCAGCCACTCGGGGACTTCGGCGGCGGCCGTACGTCCGCGCACGGGGCCGGTGTCCTCCAGATGGGAGAGGTACACCTGGACGGTGTGGAGGAAGGCCGCCGGGGAGGAGAACAGCCGCTTCTTCAGCAGCAGGGTCACCAGGTCGGCGGCGCGGCGTCCGCCCCGGGCCTTCGGGGTCAGCTTCCTGCGCCGCAACTCGGCGAAGGAGCCGAGCAGTTGATGGATCTCGCGTTCCTGCGGGGTGTAGTCGACGGAGAGTTCGGACGTCTTCCGGGTACGGAAGCGGGGCGTGCCGTCCGCGTTGGTGACGGTCGACTTCAGGCGTCGTACGACGGTGTCCCTCAGCGCTTCCCTGTCCGGGTCGACGCCGCGTGCGAATCGCTGGTCGTCGATGAGTTCGAGGAGGGCCGTGTACGACTCGGGGTAGCCGTTGTGCGGGGTGGCGGAGAGGAAGAGGCGGTGCTCGAAGTGCGGGACGAGGCGCCGGATCAGCTTCGTCTGCTGGGAGTCGACGGCGTACACCTGCTTGGGCGCGGCGGGCGCGACGTGGTGCGCCTCGTCGAGGACGAGCAGGTCGAAGAAGCGCTTGTGCTCGCCGTCGGTGCTCTCCTCGGGGGCGCCGATGACCTCGTCGAGGAGGCGCTGGGCCTTCTGGCCGCGCAGCCAGGGCAGGGAGACGATGGTGAGCGGGTGCACGCGGAAGGGGTTCGCCGCTGTGCCGTGGGTGCGGCGCAGGCGGGCGCAGTGCTCGGAGTCGACGATGGTGAACTCCAGGCCGAACTTCTCGGCCATCTCGTCGCGCCACTTGAGGGTGAGGCCGGCCGGGCAGACGACCATGGTGCGGCGGGCCCGGCCGCGCAGCATGAGTTCCTGCACGACGAGGCCGGCCTCGATGGTCTTGCCGAGGCCGACGTCGTCGGCGAGGAGAAGGTTGACGCGGGGCGCGCCGACGGCACGGGAGACCGGCTCCAACTGATACGGCTCGACGGCGACGCCGGAGCGGAACGGGGCCTGGAGGGTCTTGCCGTCGGCGGAGGCGACGGCGGACCAGCGGACGGCGTCGAGGAACGCGGCGAGGCGGTTCGGGGAGTCGTAGGAGCCCGTGGAGGCGTCCGGGAGAGAGCCGGCGGGCAGGACGCGGCGGCCGGGCTCGACCTCCCAGATCACGGAGAGGGTGTCGCCGAAGCGGCCGTCGGCGACGGACTGGAGGTGGACCAGGGTCGCGGGGCGGTGGTTCTCCTCGCCGTCGGGGGCGGCCGGGGACGGCTCGACGCGGGCTACCACCCAGGACTGGCCGCGCACCTCGACCAGGTTCCCCTCTTCGGGGAGCGGCTGCGCCCCCGTCCGCTCGGTCTCGCGCTGAGCTGCTGGCGTCATGGGCGCTGTTCCCCTCGGTGTTCACCTGCCGTCGTCCGTAGACAGTGTCCCGTGTCCTGTCTCCCCTCCGGAACGACGTGACGGCAGGCTAACACGAGCCATCAACTGTGAACAGAGATTACAAACAACCCAATCGACCGTCCGGATTGCCGCCGGCCGTCAGCCCATGCGGCGCAGCCGTTCCAGCAGCTTCCGGCTGCGCCCGTGCCCGGCGTCGGACTCGGGCAGGACCGTCTCCTCCTCGTCGGCCAGCCGGCGCAGCAACTCCTCGGCGGCGTGCCGTTCCCCGGTGCGGATCAGCAGGACGGCGATCTCGTAGCGGGTGTCCAGCACGGCGGGGTGGCCCGGCCCGAGCAGGCTGCGCTGTTCGGCGAGGACGGACTTCAGCTCGTCCAGGGCCTCGCGGGTGCGGCCGAGCGTCCCCGCGCACAGGGCGGCTCCGGCCCGGGCGGCGAGCGTGCCCGCGCGGTCGAGGCCGGGGTCGGCCATCAGCTCGCGGTACTCCTGCAGGGCGCGGGCGGGCCGTCCGGCCCGGCGCAGGGCGGCCAGCTCGGCCAGCCGCGGGTGCGCGGGCGTGGTCCCGGCGGCGGGAGCCGGCCGGGGCGCCCAGGCGGTGAGCAGGGCGGCCACCTCCTCGGCGGAGGCGGGCCGGTCCTCGGGCTTCTTCTCCAGCAGCCGCTCGACCAGCGCCCGCAGGCCGTCCGGTACACCGGGGCGGCGGTCGGCGAGCGGCGGGACAGGGTCGTTGGCGTGGCGGTGGTACAGCATGAACGGGCTGGGGTCCGTGAAAGGGGGCGCCCCCGTGAGCAGTTCGTACAGCACGCAGCCCAGCGAGTACAGGTCGCTCGCGGGGACTGTCCGGCCGACAGCCTGCTCGGGCGCCATGTAGACGACCGTGCCGGGAGTGGCGTTGGAAGCGGTGAAACGGGTCTCGCCGGGCTCGGGCTCCAGAGCCGCGGCGACCCCGAAGTCCAGGACCTTGATATCCCCGTCGGGAGTCAGCATCAGGTTCGACGGCTTCAGGTCGCGGTGCACGACTCCCTGACCATGGGCGTAGGACAGCACCTCGGCCGTGCGGCGGGCCACGTCCGCCGCCTGCTCGACACCCAGGGGGCCGTCGTTCTTGAGGACGGCGTCCAGGGCACGGCCCGGGACGAGATCCATGACCAGATACAGCTCGCCCTCGTGGTTGCCGTGGTCGTGCACGGCGGGGACTCCCGGGTGGCGCAGGCGGCTGGTCAGGCGGATCTCGCGCAGGAACCGGCGCTCCAGCGTGCTCGGTTCGGCATCCCGGCCGCGGGCCGCGAGGAGCTTGACGGCGACCTCGCGGTCATGGTCGCCGTCGTGGGCCGCCCAGACGACACCCATCCCGCCCCGGCCCAGCTCGTGCGTCAGCTCGTACCGTCCAAGGCTCCGCCGCATCGCGCTCCGCCCCCAGTTCCGGCGCCTGCCGCGCCCGCCGCCTCCCGCGCCCGGGAGCGTCACGGCACCCCGGCCGACCGGGTCATTCTGTCACCGGTCGCGGGACTCCTGTGCCGCACGTGACCGGGAAAGTGCTGGCTACAAAGACCGGAGCCCCGCTACGGAACGCGGTGGCGCCGTCGTTCACACCGGCATCGGCCCCTGTGGGACCAGGAAGGGGCGGCGTGGGTCCTCGGGCGGAGTCCGCCTGACGGCCAGCCCGGGGTCCGGCTCCGGCAGATGGGGTGCCAGGCCGGCGTAGACCTCGGCCGCCGACGCGGGACGGTCCTCGGGCCGCTTGGCCAGCAGGGCTGTGATCAGGTCCTGGAGATCGCCGGGTACGCGCACCCCCGCGTCGGCCAGGACAGGCGGGGGCGAGGCGAGATGGTGGGAGGCCAGGAGCGCCGGCTGATCCGTGGGGAAGGGCGGCTCCCCGGTGAGCATGTGGTGCAGCAGGCAGCCCACCGCGTACAGGTCGCTGCGGCCGTCGAGTCGGTTCCGGCCGGCCAGCAGCTCGGGAGAGGCGCAGATGAGGTTGCCGATGCCCTCGCCGGTCGTCGTCAGCCGCGGGTCGGTGTCGCTGAGCAGCTTGACCAGGCCGAAGTCGAGGAGTTTCACGACACCGTCACGGCGGACCATGACGTTCTGCGTCTTGAGGTCGCGATGCACCAGGTCGGCCGCGTGGACCGCGGACAACCCCGCGCACAGCTGGGCGGCGACGGCTGCCGCGGTGGGGACGTCGAACCGGCCGTCCTCCTGCTGGTCGAAGAGGTGCTCGAGGGTGGTGCCGTCGATCAGTTCCATCACCAGCCAGCACGTGTCGTCCGTGATCGACGCGTCGAAGACCGTGGCGACGTTCGCGTGGTCGAGGCGTGCCGCCGCCCGCGCCTCCCTGCCGAACCGGGTGAGCGCGGAGTCGCGGCTGCTTGCCACGGCCAGCAGTTCCGTAGCGACGGTCTTCACGGCGACAGGCCGGTCAAGGGGCAGGTCACGTCCCTGCCACACGTGCCCCATCACTCCGCGGCCCAGCACGGACTCCAGCCGATAGCGGTCATGGAGCACCAGTCCCGGCGCGAGACTCCACATGTCTGCCGACCTCCGTATTTCCCCGCACAACAAGGTGGAGCGTATACGCTGTGAACAAAGTCAATGGGGACAGTAGCCCTCCCCGCATCAACGGCGGCCGCAGGGGGAACGCCGACCAGCCCAGCCACCAAGTACCTCGGAGACCGAACCATGAGTGTTCATGACGCCGTCCCCGTCAGCCTGGCCGAGATCGCCCGGATCGCCGGCGTCGGGCGGGCCGCCGTAAGCAACTGGCGCCGGCGCCACGACTCCTTCCCCACCCGGATCGGGGGCACCGACGTCAGTCCGCAGTTCTCGCTGGCAGACGTGGAGCGATGGCTGCGGGACAGCGGCAAGCTCATGGACATCGGCGGCCGGGAACTCCTCTGGCCGCGCTTCGAGGCGCTGGGCAGTCGGAACGAGTCGGGGCTGGCCATCGCCGAAGCGGCTCGCCGGATGCGTTCCTCCAAGGCACGGATCGCACATCCCGAACTCTCCGCGCAAGCCCATGAACTAGTGGGCGAAGCGGCGAAGGTGGGACGGGAGGAGGGACCGCGCGAGACCTTCGAGTTTCTGCTGCAACGATGGCTGGAAACGCATGTCCGACAGCTCAGTACCACGCCGCCGCAACTCGCCGCCCTGATGGCCCGCATCGCCCTGGCCGTCCGCCTCGGCCCGGTGCAGGAGGTACTGACCCTCCTCGACCCGGCGTGCGGTACCGGACATCTGGCCGCCGCCGCGGTGCAGGAGTACGGCGTCCCTGGGCTGGAGGTACTCGCGTGCGAAAGGGACCCGGCGCTGGCCGCGTTGACGGCCGGCCGCCTCGACTTCCTCGCGGATGACCGCGACATCCGGACCCGGGTCGCCACCGCCGACGCACTGCGGGACGACCCCTTCGCCGGTGCGAAAGCCGATATCGCGCTGTGCAACCCCCCCTTCAACGAACGAGACTGGGGCTACGAGGAGCTCGCCACCGACCAGCGCTGGACGCACGGTCTGCCCCCTCGCACCGAGCCCGAACTGGCCTGGGTACAGCACCTGTTCTCCCACCTCAAGCCGGGCGGGGCCGCCGTGGTCGTTCTTCCGCCGGCCGTCGCGTCACGCAAGGCGGGCCGCCGCATCCGCGGCTCGCTGCTGCGCACCGGAGCGCTCCGCGCGGTCGTGTCCCTGCCCCCCGGGAGCGCACAACCGCACAGCGTGTCACTGCAGTTGTGGATCCTCCGCGCGGCACAGGACGGCCCTGCCGCCGCTCCCCCCAGCCAGCACGCCCTCCTGGTGGACGCCACACGTTTCGCGAGGCCCGGAACGCGCGAGCCGAGCCCCGACTGGGACGGCCTCGGTTCGTTCGTACTCACCGCGATGGCGACCCTCGACCAAGTGGATCAGGAGCCGCCGAAGGGCGCCGTACATGTCCCCCTGCTCGACCTTCTCGACGACGAGGTGGACGTCACTCCGGGACGCTACACCGGGGCGACGGCCGAGCCGTCCCGTAAGGAACTCGCTGACAAGTGGGCCGAGTTCGGGTCCTTGATGACCGATCTGGCCGATCATGCGCAGCGTCTGTCCGCACTCGACTTCGGGGCCGGTACTCCACAGACCACCACGACGGTGGGCGACCTCGCCAAAGCCGGGGCACTGACACTGCGCGCCGGCCAGCAGCCGCCGGACTCGGCCGCGACGGCTCCCGGGGGCACCGTTCCGTTTCTCAGCATCGCCGACCTTCTCCACGACGGCACGCCCAGCGGGATGGTCCCCACCGGCTCAGCCCCGGTAGTCGCCGAGGAGGGCGACGTCGTGGTCGCCGGAGTGGCTCGAGCTTTCAAGGCGTGGGTCCACGAAGGACCGCCGATGGCCCTGGGACCTCAGCTCCACGTCCTGCGGGTGGACGCGGAGAAGCTCGACTCCCACTTCCTCGCCGGCTGCCTGAGCGCGCCGGCCAACGGGCGCCAGGCAGGCACTCACGCCTCCAGTTCGTCCAGAGTCGACATCCGGCGTCTCCAGGTGCTCCAGCTCTCCCTGGAGAAGCAGACGGTGTACGCCGAGACCTTCCGTGGTCTCCGGGCCTTCCACGAGTTGCTCACCGCGGCCGGCGGTACAGGCAACGGATTGGTGAGCGACCTGAGTGATCGACTCGCGGCAGGCAGGCTCACCACCTGACCCTCCTCAGGCCTGGCCGGCGGCCCGCAGCACCGGGGTCGACCCACCGGACAACGGCTCCGAGAGGCTTCACCCGAGGTCCTCCAGCAGCAGATCGAGCGCCGCCTCCTCGTGCAGGGCGACTCCCAGGGCGTCCATCGCGGGGGCCAGTTCCGCGTCCCACATGGCCTCGGTCGGCGTTCCTGTGAGGGCGATCTGCGGTGTGACCTGCGTTCGCGTGCGTATGGCGAGGTACTCGTAGTCGGCCGCTCGCATACGCCAGGGTTCGGCTTCGTACCGCTGCATGATCCGGTTCGCCAGCGCGATGCCGGGCCAGTCGAAGTCACCGTGGTACGCGAAGGTGCAGCCGGTCGCCGCCAGCGCGTCGAGGAGGGTGAGGACGACCGTTGCCGCGCTCCCTGAGGTGCAGATCAAGGGCGCCGTACGGCCGGTGTCGGCCGCGGCCTCCACCACGCGTGGGTTTTCGCAGACGTGGACACGAGTGCGCTGCGGCATCTCCAGGCGCAGAGCGCGGAGTTCACGCAGGGTCACATGCGTTTCCATGTGATGGTCGGCGCGCTCCCGCAGGGCTGCCTCCCGCCAGGTACCGCCGATAGGGCGCAGGCCGTACGCGAGCACGGTGCTGGAGACCTCGTCCGGGGTCACCGAGGCCATGCGCCACAGAGCGCGACGCGCCGGGGCGTCGCCGGGGAACTCGACGTCGCGCGCCAGCGCGATGCCGCGCAGGACCCACCGGGACAGCAGCGTGCCGTCGTCCAGGCCATGGGCCGAGCCGGTGGTGCGGGTGGCCAGTTCGCCGCGACCCCAGGAGGCGGGGGTGGGCCGTGCGTCCGCGCCCGGAAAGAGCGTCGCCAGGGTCTGGACGGCCTGGGTGATGACGGTGGTCGCGGTGTGCGGCTCCTGGCGCGGGAGCGTGCCGCTGCGTCGTATCTCCTCCAGCCACTGTGCCGTCCAGGGCTGGGCCGACAGCGACGTGGCTTCGACCTCGGCCTGAGCCGTCGACCACAGACGGGCCCGTTCGGCCGCCGCGGCGTCGCGGACCGCCCGGCGGTCGGTCAGGGGTGGGCCCAGTTCTTCCAGCGTCGAGGCCAGGCCGCGTCCGACCGCGCTGGCACGCAGGCGGCTGTCCAGGTCCGGCAGGCGGACGGTGGCGGTGCGACCGCTGATCGGTCTGGCCAGGAGGAGGGACAGCGCCTCGCGCTCCTGTGCGTCCAGGTGGTCGAGCTTGAGGGTGCCGGCCGGCTGGAGGCCGTTGCGTTCGAGACGGGTGCGTGCCGCCGTCCAGAGGCGGGTGAGGCCCGGCCTGGTGAGAAATGCCAGGGCTTCGGCGTCAGGGGGATGTTCGACTCGTTCGGGTGCTGTCATACCGACATCAGCCTCCGGTGCCGCCCGTTCCACGTGTAGTGGAGCGTGGCCACGCCCCGCACGTGCGGGTCGCGCAGACACTCGTAGATGTGGAGGGACGGTACGTCGGGCCAGTTGCCGATCAGTCGCTCGCTGGTGAGGACGAAGTCGAGGTCCAGGTCGACCAGAATGCGGCCGAGGCGGGCGTGCGTGGGCTCGTCCACCTTGGCGAACGCGTCGTCGAGGAGGATCAGACGGGGCGCGTGCGGGGCGGCGTCGGCGAGGCCGGTGAAGTGGGCCGCCGCCGCCGCGAAGAGCACGAGGTAGGAGAGGACCCGCTGTTCGCCCTGGCTCATACCCGTGCGGCTGGAGAGTTTACGGCGGCTGCCCGGTGCCGCGTCGTTCACCACCCAGGGGGTGAAGGTGAACCAGTCGCGGTAGTCCAGGGCGGTGCGCAGGTGGGCCGCGTAGCCGGCGGCAGGATCGGCGCGGCGGGCGTCCTCGATACGGCGCTGGAGGACGTCGCGAAGTTGCTCGGACTGCTCACGGGTGCGCAGACCGGAGGGGCTGCGCAGCAGGTCGACGGCCGCCTTGACGTCCGCTTCCACGCCGTCGGCCAGCTTCCAGTCGAGGGTGACGCCCAGACCGTGTGACGTACGGACCGTGGCGAGGGTGGTGTTGAGGGCGGCGACCAGGGCGCCGGCGGTCAGCACCTGCGAGGACAGGTGGTCTCCCAGCTCTCCTGTCAGGAAGCGCTGGAAGACCTCCCGTTCGCGCTCCGTCAGCCGGTCGCGTGCCTCGGCGGCCTCGGCGGCGATGCGCCCGCCGACCGCGGCGATGTCGTGCGGACCGTGGTCGTCCACCAGTCGGCACAGTTTGATGCCGTCATGTTCCTCGATCGTCGCGTCGTAGCCTCCGGAAAGCTGGTCGCGCAGTTCGGTGTGGCGGTTGAGGAGCGTGGTGTCCGAGACATCGCGGCGTTCGGCGTCCAGGCCGCGCCGTACGGCATCGACGAGCAGGCGCAGCGCTGCGATGCGCTCCCTCACCGCGTGGTGGACAGGGTCCGGGGCCTTCAGGGTCCGGTCTTCCGCTTCCGCGTCGGTGTCGAGTCCCGCTCCCCGCATGACACCGGGCAGCGAAAGGGCCGTACGCAGCCTCCTGCCGCAGTCCAGCACCTCGGTTTCCTGGGCGGCGAGTGTCTCGCGCCGCACCCTCTCGTCCTCCTCCGACCGTACGCGCAGGTCGTGCACCTCGGTCATGTCCCCTCGGGTGCGGGGAAGTTGGCGTCCCACGGCGTCCAGGCGACGTTTGGCCTCCGACTCGCGGGCCAGAATCTCCTGCTCCGAGACACCGAGGGCTTCTTCCAGGCCCCGGACGGTACGGCGGGCAGTCTCCAGCCGGCCGAGAGGCTCGGCGTAGTCCGACTCGGCCTCCCGACGGGCTGCTTCGGCCCGCTCGTAGTCGATGCGGCCGCCGCGGTGGCCGTCCGCGGCGGACAGGACCACCCGCACCCGCCGACGCAGTTGTTGGGTGCCCTGCACAAGACGGTCGAGGGCCAGCCGGACCCGTTCCAGTGCGGCCGGGTCCGCTGGGAGATCCTGGGCACTCGCCGTCGCCTCGGTCTCGCGCCGAGCGGCGACAGCGCGGGCTCGTGCCTGCTCCGCCTCGCGGGCGGCCTTGGACACCTGCGAGGCGAATGATTCGGCGGCGCGCGCGGCCTCGACCGTGCGGGCCCACGCATCCGTCAGCGCACGTGCAGGGGGCGGTCGGCGCAGAGTGTCGGCGACCTGGTCGCGCTGCTCGGTGAGGATACGCAGGCTGTGCCCGCGTTCCGTCAACACCCCTAGTACTGAGGTCAGTTGACGGTCGAGTTCCGCCAGCTCCCGGCGTCGCGTCTCCGCGCGCACCTCCGCACCCACGTACTCGGCGGCCTGTTTGGCGTGGCGGCCGTGGGCGATGCCGAGCCTCCAGGAGCCGTCGGTACCGATCGCGGTGTGCGGGCCCGCCTCTGCCGCCTCGACCGTGTCGGCATCGCTGCTGAAGACCCGGCGCTCGGTCAGAGCCACCGTCCTCAGCAGGCGCTCGACCTGCGCCGCCGTCACTCCGCTGTCCGGCGCGGAGACCGGCCGCAGCACCTGGGCGAGCGTCGCCCCGGCCACAGGTGCTCCTGGAACCAGGATGGTGTCCTGCGTGACCGGGTCGAGCACCGTGCCGTCGGCCCGCACCCAAGCATCGAGCAGGCCGCTCGCCTCCAGCGCGGCTTCCAGCCCCGCCCGCGCGTCCGGCTCCAGGTCATGGGCGAAGTCCACCAGCCGGTACAGCGGCGCTCCGGTGCCGGATGTGCGGGGAGCCGTGCGGTGGGGCGGGGGCGGAGGTTCGGGGTCGGTGCGGCTTTCCCGGTCCTCGCGCCGACGCTGAAGCCGGCTCTGCTCGAGCTCCAGTTCGCGGACGGTCAGCGAAAGGTCGTCGCGCTCCGCGCCCAGTTCGGCCAGCCACGGGTCGACGGCCGACCGGGCCGCCTCAACCACCTCGTCGGGAACCTGCGCGGGCAGCGGGCCATCGGCCGGGTCATGCTCAACCAGGGCCAGCACGGCGTCCAGGGGCAGCCCGGTGGCACTCCGCAGCTGCTCGCTCCAGGCTCTGGCCGCGTCGGCGTACGCCTCTCCCTCGCGCACGGATTCCTGTCGGCGCTCCTCGGCGCGCGTGCGCGCGCGGTCCGCCTGTTCCTCCAGGCGCTCACGGGCGGCGTCGGTCTCTTGCGCCTCCCTCTGTGCCTCGTTCGACCGCTCGATGAGAACTCCCAGTTCGGTGACGAAGCGGGAGCGGTTCCTGATCACCGGCTGCGCGGCGTCGAGCCGGGCGTCCCAGGCGAGCAGCGCTGTCACGCAGGTCTCAATGTCGACCGCCAGCACCTCACTGTGCCGTACCAGGTGGAAGTCGCCTTCGGGCGCGGTCAGTTCAGCCGTGGCTGGAGGCGCGGCCGGCGCGGCGGGTGTCGCCACGGGCTCACCCAGATGCACCGGGTCGATCCCGGAACGTTCGGCTTCCCGCACCAACTCGCCGTGCCCGGTGCGCAGTTCGATCAGCTCTTCTCCGAGCCGCCCGGCCTCGGCGGTCAGCCGCCGCCCGGCCTCCTCCTCGTTGCTGTGCGCCTGGCGGACGGCCTTGAAGGCGGCGGCGGCCGCGCTGTGCAGGGCGTTGACGGTGGCGCGTTTCTCGCCGAGCTCCTTCAGGCTGCGATACCCGGCGCTGGCGTGCAGCGCGGCCAGATCCGTCTCGGCGGCATTCGCCTCGCCCTCAAGCACCTCGACGCGGGCCTCGAGTTCCTGCTCGCGCTCGCGAAGCCCCTCCGCCCTTCGGGCAGCGTCCCCTGCGGACTTGCGGTGTTCCATCAGCTGCTCGAGCTCACCGCTCGCCTGGTCCGTGCGGCGGCGCAGCGCCCCGTGCAGATAGCCGCGGTAGCCGGTGAGGAAGGTGCGCAGTGCTTGGTCGGTGCGTTCGAGGCGGCCGAGGTAGGCCCTTACGGAGTCCAGGTCGTCCAGGCTTCGGGCCACCTTCTCGACGACCTCGTCGTCGAGGGCGGGCAGGGTCTCGGCGAGGACCGAGACCAGTCCGCCGGAGTCGATGCGGTCGCCGATGGTGGGACGCCGCAGACGGTGCAGGAGGTGGAGCAGGTTGCGGTAGCGCGCCGGGTCGGTGAGCCCGAACAACTCGAGGGCCACCGTGGCCCGGTGTTCGACCGCGCGGTCGGTGACGTGCTCCGAGCCGACGAGCGCCTTGAGTTGGTCGACGGGGAGCGGCCGGCCGTTCGGAGCGAGGTCCAGCCCCTCGCCCACCCGCAGCGGAGTGGTGAAGAAGAACGGCTTCGCCGTCTTCGTCGACTGTGACGCGCGGATGGCCGCGCCGATGGTGAGATGGCGGTCGTTCCCCTCCTCGTCCGTCCGCGCGAACTCCAGCCACAGGTAGCCCAGCCTGTTGGTCTGTTCAAAGCCGTCGAGCATCAGCCAAGCCAGGGTGGTGCGCCCGGTTCCCGTAGCGTCCAGTGCGCGGGCGTCGCCGTCGAGGAGATAGGGCAGCAGCATTTCCAGGGCCTTGGACTTGCCGGCGCCGTTCTTGCCGCGCAGCAGCAGGCGCCCGTCGCCGAATGCGAACTCCTGCTCGTCGTACTGCCAGACGTTCCGGATGCCCGCACGGTGCAGTCGGTAGCGGTACGGGTTCGGTGGGCGGTTCATCAGGGCGACTCCTTGGCGACGTCGTCCGCTGGGGACTGGTCGGTTCGTGGCTTGACCTCCACCGTGGTGGCGTACCGGGCGGCAGCGGCGAGCAATATCCAGCCGCCGTCCGCAAGGCCCGGTACACCGTCCGCATGGCTCTGGCCGCGTGCCTGCGACACATCGGTGACGGAGCGGCCGTCGGTCACCGTCTCCCCGTATCCCTCGGGCAGGCCGTGGCCGTCCGCGCGCACGGGCCCGGCGCGAGCCATCAGACGCATCCGGACAAGAAGGTCGAGTACGGCCGCGAGGAATCCGTCCCGGTCGTCCAGGTGACCGCGCTGCCAGTTGCTGCGCCTGCCGTACTCCTCGATCAGTTCGCCGAGCAGGCCGGGCAGCAGCCCGGTTGGGACGGGCACGCCGATGACGAGCCGTCCGCCGACCGCCGGATGGCCCGCGTCTTCTGGACGCAGCCGGTCGACCAGCCGCTCCACCAGGAGCAGCGCGGCCTGAGCGACCGTCCCGGTGCCCGGCAGGTGCAGGTCGGTGAGTTCGTCGTCCGGGTCGACCAGGGCGATACCCTCGGCGCGGATCTCCGCCTCCAGGCCGAGCAGTTCGGAGAACGCCTGCGCCTCGCGCCGCTGCCGGGTGCGCAGCCATTCGCGCTCGGCGTCCGTGAGGTCGTCGAGGTGAACGACGGGCGTCTCGACGAGACGCCTGCGCACGTACGTACGGGGCCCGCCGAAACCGGGGTCGGCGGCCCGGCGTACGAGGTCCGCGCCGTCGCGGCTCTGGGCCAGCGGTCCGGCGACGACGACTCGCGCGATCTCACGCTCCACGGTCAGCAGCGCCTCGCCCGCCCGTTCCTCGGCGACGGCCCCGACATGGCCTTCGGTCTCCACCAGAACGCCCCAGTCGACGAGTTGCCGCAGCGCGGCCGCGAGGGTTCGCCGCTCGGCCTGCCGTCCGGTGTCGGCGATGTCGATGCCGGCGTCGACGGCGGCGGCCCGCAGATCGGCGACGAGCTGGGAGAGCAGGAGCTGTTCCGGGGCGGTGACGAGGACCGACAGCGCGAGGGCCAGGTAGGCGTACGTCCGTGGACTGAACGGCGTTCCGGTGGACGGTCGTTCCAGGCGGTGGCCCGAGCCCTGGCCGAGGCCCGCCTTGAACAGCCGGGCGTACGAGGCCTCCACCAGCAGGCGGTATCCGAAGACCTGCTGGAAGCGCGGTGCCAGCCAGTCGGCGTGGCGCCGGACCAGCGGGAAGGCATCGCTCTGCGGTCCGGTGCTGGTGACCAGAGGGTGGGCCAGCAGGAGCCGGGCGGCGGTACGGCGCTCGGCCGCGAGGGCGACATCGTGTGCGGAGGGAAGGGGCATCAGGCGCTCACCTCCCCCGCCGTCGGCGCGGACATGCTCTCGACTGACACAGTGAGATCGTCCGCTGTCAGGTCGCCGTCCACTGACCGCAGCACCGTGGACCTACCGGGTGTGCGCCAGGCGGTCAGCCGGATGCCGAGGTCGGCGTCATCCGCCTGCGCGCCGTCGAGCAGGAAGTCGCGGGCGTCCTGGTGGAATTGAGCGTTGCCGAGAGCGGTCGTGAGGAGCTCCAGCAGCAGTTGCATGGCCGGGGCGCCGAGACGCACCTGCTCGAACCTCCCCGAGGCACTGCGCAGTTCGTCGGCCGCCGCCTGCCGGGCCTCGGCCTGTTGCCGCGCCTGCTCCGTGAGGCGGCGCTTCTGCTCCGAGTGGTCCTCGGCCGCCGCGGCACGTCCGCGCGGAGCCCTGCTGCCGCGCTCGCGCAGCGCCACCGGCACGTCCACCACGGGTCCGGTCCACCAGCTCACATACGCCGGCACGGTCCGGTCGGGGTCCGGTGCCACCCCCAGGTGGCGCGCGCCGTAGAGCCCGAAGGCGGCGACCGCCAGATCGTGGGCCTCTTCCGGCTCAGCGGCGTCGAACCAGGCCGCGAGCCGCAACAGGTCCTTGCGACGGGACATTTCTCCCGAGGCCGAACGCAGCATCCGCTTGGCATTGGCGAGAAGCGACTGCAGGGCGCGCAGGGTGGCGTCCCGGAGCTGCTCCACCTGGCTGATACGCCCTCCCGAAGCGGTGAACCACGCGCGCAGCCCCTCCCAGTCCGCCAGGTCCCGTCCACGGCTACGCTGCACCCGCGTCTCCGGTAGCCCGTCGGCGAGTGCCCCGATGCCTGCCGAATGCTCGTCGATACGGGCGAGCAGCGCGGGCAGGTGCGGCCACACGGCGTCCAGGTGGGCCGCGATGCGTGGAGCCCGGAAGGAGACGTCCTCAGTGATGGCTTCCACGTAGTCGAGCAGTAGTTCCTTGAACCCCTGGTACTCGGCCGAGTCGAGGTCGTAGCGCGCCAGCACCTGGCCCAGATAGGCGTAGAAGTCGCGGACGGAATCGGCGAATTCGGCGAACTGCACGAAGAGCGTGCTGATCCGCTCCAGCGCCTGCTGCGGATCAGCGCCGCCCGGCGCTGCGGCCACGGCGGCGATCTCCCGCAGGCCGCGGTCGACCAGGGCCAGCAGCTCGGTGCTCACCTCGCGTGCCGCGTCGGCCCCGGCCAGTACCTCGTCCGCGTCCCGCTGAACGCGTTCTCCCAGCTTCGACAGCTGGTAGCGGGACCGTGAGCGCTGGTATTCGGCGATGCTCGTCGCCTTGACGGTGTGCGTGCTGCGCAGCAGATTGCCCCAGCGCACCAGCTCTTCGAGCCTGCGTGTGAGCGTTTCCGCGTCCAGCCCCGCCCCAGGGCCTCCCCTCTCGGCCACCTTAGCGAGGAGGTCGGGTACGGACAGGTCGGCGAGCAGTGTGCCGCAGAACACCCGCATCACCGCGATGTAGTCCAGGCGTTCGGGCGCACTGAGGTAGGAGTACGCACTCAGCCGCTGCCACGCCTCGGCGCCGGCTTCCTCCCCTTGCGGTGGCTTCCCTTCGTTCTCCTCCATGCCACCGAGCGTACGGACCACCACTGACACTCCGGAGGAAATCCCACCGTCTGACAGATCGGGACGGCGTCGCCACCGGCGTCCAGGTAACCCACCGGGCGGGCGCGAATTCCGGACCGACCCGCGTGCTGATCGACGGACGAACGCTGGGCACGCTCGCTCCCTCACCAGGTCCCGACGGAGCGGAACCTGCCAGGTGTTCCCGCTCGACGCGGCCTGTCCACCCGGGCCCATCGAAGTCCGGTTCGAAGCGGTAAGCCCTGCACCACCGTCCGGCTGCACGCAGTGCGCCTCGCACGACGAGGGCGTGTCCGACCCGTTCTGCCGGTGTTGGTCACGTCGTTGCCGATCACAGCAGACGCAAGTCGTTGCAGGACTTCGAGAGCTTGACTGCGACGCGCTTGAGAACGCCCGGCATCTGGCCCCGCAGGCAGTCGTGACCGTGTACCAACGCCCGCGCACCACGGCACTTCATGCTGTTCCGCGCAAAAAACATCGGATGTTATTCGGTCCACGCCGGAGGCGTAAAGAGCGTCGAACAGGCAGTGGAACAGCAACTACAGGCCGAAATGGAGCAGAGCCCGCCCCCAGTTCCCTGATCCCAAAATACTGACATCCATGGGATGTTCCGGCGGGAATCTGCGTGATATCTGTACGAGGGCGCTTGAGGGGCCGAGCTACTGACACGCGATCAGCCCCGTTGAACCAGCACTCACTCGTAGTAGGAGGACGTCTGTATGAGAAGGCCTTCGATTCTGTCCCTTCTGTCTCTCGTCACGCTTGTCGCTGCAGCGCTCGGGATGACGGCGACAGGTGCGACCCCCGCCTCCGCCGCCTCCAACACGCCTTTGCGGGTCATGCCGTTGGGCGACTCCATAACCTGGGGCGTGGGGAGCAGTACAGGCAACGGCTACCGGAGTCCGTTGTGGGACAAGCTCGCGGCGGACGGTCATCCGCTGGACTTCGTCGGCACGTTGCGGGGCGGTTCGATGTCCGACTCCGACAACGAAGGTCACTCCGGCTACCGCATCGACCAGATCGCCGCCCTCGCCGACGCCTCGCTGACCCGCTATCGGCCCAACGTCGTGACGCTGGAGATCGGCACCAACGATCTCAACGGGGGCTACCAGCCCGCCACCGCCACCGACCGGCTGAGGTCGCTGGTCAACCAGATCACCGCCGCCGCCCCCGACGCGACCGTTCTCGTGGCCTCCCTGGTCGTGTCCACCAGCGGCTCGGAGGAGCAGTACCGGGCCGCGTACAACCAGGCCATCCCCCGGATCGTGAGTGACGCACAGGCCGTCGGCAAGAAGGTCGCTTACGTGGACATGAGCAGCCTGACGACGGCCGACCTGGCCGATGCCCTACATCCCAACGACGCGGGCTACCAGAAGATGGCCGACGCCTTCCACCGCGGCGTTCGGGCCGCGGACAGCGCCGGGTGGCTGAGGACTCCCGCTCCCGCCGCCGCACGGGTGGAGTCCGGCATCGCCGGCAAGTGCCTTGACGTCAACGGCGCCGGCACGGCCGACGGAACCGCTGTCCAGAGCTGGAGTTGCGGCGGCAGCGCCAACCAGCTCTGGTCCGCCTACACCGACGGGACCATGCGTTCCATGGGGAAGTGCCTCGACGCCGCCGGCGCGGGCACCGTCAACGGCACCAAGGTGCAGCTCTGGGCCTGCCACGGTGGCGCCAACCAGGTCTGGCAGCCCTACAACGGCGGCTACCGCAACCCCGTTTCCGGCCGCTGCCTCGACGTTCCGGGCTTCTCCACCGCCGACGGAACGCAACTCCAACTGTGGGACTGCCACGGCGGCTCCAACCAGAAATGGACCACTCTGACCGCCGGATGACCCCCGCTCCCGGGACCGGGGCCTTTCCGGTCCCAGGTCCCGGGAGGACATCGGTGGCGGGTGCCGCCGGGCGCGGCGCCCGTTGCGGCACGCGCGTGTTTGCCCCGAACGCCCTTCGGGGTGCGTCGCTGCAACGTGGCGCGCCCCGTAGCAACAAGGGCAGAACCGCTCAATCGGCGAGCCGGCCAGAGGCCTCTCCCCGGCTTGGCCTCTCCGGCGAACGGCGTCCGGGCGCCTTGTCTACTGTCCAACGCCCGCAGCGGCAAGGTGCTGGAGTGCCCGGGCGGCTCCACTGGCAGTCCCTCCCGGTGTCGGGGCTGTCCGCTCGGACGGCACCGCGCCGGAGCGGGCGGAGTGACTCGTCGGCCTCCGGATGAACGGCCTCCGCCCCGGTCGACGTGACGCCACGCCATCGCCGGACGGGTCCTACCGGATGTTGCTCTCGTCGCTGGACATGTCCTGGGTGCCGATGACGGAGAGCAGTTCCAGTTGGGCTGCGCCTTGCGTGCCGGGTGGGGCGCTGAACCACAGGAGGCGTTGACGTCCGTCCTCGCTGAACAGGGTGTGGCAGTCGAGTTCTACGACTCCCAGGGTGGGGTGGACGATGCGTTTGTGGTCGGTCCGCCGCAGGGCGACGTCGCGTGTGTCCCACAGGGCGGCGAACTCCTCTCTGCGGCGCCGTAGTTCGGCCACCACCCCGGCGACCTCCGTAACCCGGCCGCGCCGGGCGG
Source organism: Streptomyces sp. B21-083 (assembly GCF_036898825.1). GTDB lineage: Bacteria > Actinomycetota > Actinomycetes > Streptomycetales > Streptomycetaceae > Streptomyces. Next base: position 1,215,394 of record NZ_JARUND010000001.1, read on the forward strand.
CGACGGCCTGGAGGTCGGCGACGGAGGCCCGGGAGTGCTGCGGGTGGTCCTCGGCGGGATAGATCGTGCGGGAGGCGGGGTCGGTGAACCACCGGTGCACGAAGCTCGCCTCCGCACCGCGCCGCGCGGGAGCACGGCAGACGAGTGCGGCGGCGAGTTCGTTCTGTACGAGGGTCTCGTGCGGGTCGGTGATGATCTGCGCGGGCGTCGTGGTGAGCCGGTCGAGCAGGCCGAGGAGCGCCGGCTGGGCGTGGACGTCCGGACCTCGGGCCCTGGAGGGGACGGGCCGGTCGGCGAGGTGGAACAGGTGGTCGCGTTCGTCGCCGCCGAGCCGCAGCGCCCGTGCCAGCGCGGCCAGCACCTGCGCCGAGGGCTGGACGTCGCCCCCGCGTTCGATCGGTGTACCTCGCCGAGCTCCAGCAGACGCCGGAGAACGGAGAACTGAGAACTGACCGGGGCGCCGGGCAGCGTCGCATGGCGCCGGTGCGGGCGGAGTTTGTTGACTTTCTTCGGCGTTCGTCGGCGTTCGTCCGCGTTCTTCGGAGTTACCGCATCTGCGCGTCCTCGGTGGGCCGGGCCGCTGCCACCGTCAGGAGAGCGAACGCCAACGCGAAGCCGAGCATGGTGAACACTCCCTTGGGCCAGAAGATGTGGCTGTCGACGAACGACCAGCAGGCCGCGAACAGCACGGCGGCGCCCGGCAGTACGCGCACGCCGTGCCGCCGCCAGAGCACCGCACAGGTGGTGAACGAGGCGACGGCGAGCCCGTACACACCGGCCCGGCCCAGTTCGTCCCCGACGACGAACAAGGGGCCGGCCGCGCCGTGGACGCCGTGGTCCACCACGGTGCCGGCGGAGATGCCGGCCACCGCGTCAAGACCGGAGTAGTACGCGGCGAACCAGAGGCAGCCGGCCCAGGAGAGAACCGTCAGGGCCCCCTCCGCGTCTCGGCGCGGCCTGCCCCACAGGGGAACGACCAACCCGAGGACGAGGAGCGGGAAGACGGGCAGCAAGGCGATGTGCAGCCCGGCCCAGTGGCCGGCCGTAGCCGCCGTCAGATGCCGGGGATGTATCAGGCCGGCGGCGGCCAGCAGGAGCGGAGCGGCGGTGACGAGAACGGTCACGCGCACGGTACGGAGGGATCGCATCCGGTCACGCTAGGCGGCCGTCCGCTGCTCGAACGGCCCCGCTCGGCACACGTAAGACCTCCGTAAGCTCATGCGACGGGCCTACGACGGCTGTCCCTGACTTTCCGCACGGTCAGCCACACCGCCGTCAACGACACCACGACCACCAGCGCGACCAGCCAGTTGCGCGGATAGTCCAGCGGCAGCACCGACGGGTTGGCCCTTCTGCCCGGCCGGAGCAGCACCGGCAGCGCCACCGCCGTCAGCGCACCCGCGACCAGCAGCGCCCCGCGGACGGGCCCGCGTACACCGCCCCGTACCAGCGCCAGCCCGATCAGCAGCACCACCGGGGCGATCACCATGTCGTGCAGCACGATGGCCCCGCCCAGCCACGCCAGCACACCGGGCAGGTCGCGGACGTCCGTCAGCAGGGACACGCCGACTCCCATGAGCGCCAGCCCCGCCGCCCCCGCCACCACTCGCAGCGTCTTCATGCCAGCACCTCCAGTCGGCCGACCCACTTGGTCTGCAGCACACCCGGCCGGTTCGGGGCGATGAGCCGCGCCGGGTAACCGTGGTCGGGGTCGAGTTCCTGACCGTTGAGACACAGGGCGAGCAGAGTGAGCGGGTCACGAGCGTGCGCGTGGCCCATCTCCGACACCCGGTAGCCGCCGCGCAACTGCAACGACATCACCCGCACGCGGGCGTGCTCCGGCGCCCCCGCCCGCTCCAGCAGGTCCACCACGCGTACGCCGGTCCAGCGTGCCGACTTGCTCCAGCCCTCCACACAGGCGATCGGCAACTCCACCTCGTGCTGCGGCAGGGCTCGCAGCTCGTCCAGGGTGAGGGTGTAGGGGCGCGGGCCCGCCACGACCAGGCGGTACTCCTCGGCGGCGATCCGGCCGACCCCGGCCGCCACGGCGGTTCGGTTGACCGGCAGGCCCTGGGGCCCCTTGTCCGGGTCACGGGGCGCGAACAGGACGAAGTCCTTCAACGGGGTGAGCGCCTGTCCCACGGTGGTGAGAGTGACGGCCCCGACGGCCACACCCACCGCGGCCAGCAGCGAACGCCGGTCCGGGCCGTCCTGCGCGGGCAGTGCGAGGGTTCCGGGCGACCGACGGCTCCAATGCGCCCTGATCTCCGGGGCCTTGACCGCGATGTGCAGGACCAGTGCCCCGACGACCAGCCATGCCACGGCGTAGTGCACGGGCACGAACGAGAACGGCCACGGATACCACTGGGCCGCGTTCAGCAGCCCTGTCGCCAGCTCGAAGACGGCGCCAGCCACGAGCACGGCGACCGACAGCCGCTCCAGGGCATGCCGAATCGAACGCAACGGCGGCCATGCGAACAACCGCGGGTATACGGTCCACAGCTTCGCCAGCAGCAGAGGTACCGCCGCGATACCCGACGCGACATGCAGTCCCTGCGTGAGCCGGTAGCCCCACGAGGGGCGGCTCGGCAGGCTGTCGGCCAGCCATCCCGGGGGATGTTGCATGAGGTGACTGACCAGGCCGGTGAGGAAGCACAGGACGAATGCCGGCCCCAGCCACCGGCCGATCACGGTCGCTGTGCGGGCGTCGTGCAGTCTGCCCCTGAACTCCGGTGGAGAGACACTCAGTTTCATGTCGTCCATCCCACTCGGCGCACAGCCGTTTCGGAACGACTGAACCCTTACGGAACAGGGACGTCGTGCGCCGGACAGCCCCTTCAGGGGGCCAGGCGTATGAGCGGATCCGCGGAGCGCCAAGTCCTTACGCAAGTCCTTACGGAGCCATGACATGACGCGGAGGACCCGCCACCACGCTGGCCCCACCCGTAACCATGGTCCCGGCCGAACTGGTCACGCCTGACAGCGAATTGCCTGCCACGGCGTATCCGGGGTTCGCAAGGACCCAGCGGGACTCAGCGACACTCGGCCGGACCAACCGAACCCACGTGAATCGAAACCCACAGAGGAATCCCATGCGACGCAACATGCGCAAGCGATCGAAGACGACGCATCGAGCCGTGGCCGCCGCGGCAGGTCTGGCTCTGGGGGCGGGAGGGCTGATAGCGGTCAACGTGTACGCGTCCGCCCACGAGAGTGGCGACGGCAACTCGGCGTACAGCGCGTCCCAGGGGCAGCCGAACCAGGTCCTGGCGGCCGGAGCCACCACGATCAGCTGTCCGGACGTCCGCATGAAGTTGACCGGGGTCCCCGACCGGTCCCGAGGACAGGTCGACAGGGAACTCGCGCTCCTCGACCAGCAGGTGGCCGAGGCGTACCAACGACTGCGGAATTCGGCCCAGGCCATCCGGCAGGACAGCAACTTCGCCAACAACGCGATCATGGGACCCCTCAAAAACAAGCGGACCGCGACCATCGACCGGATCGCGATCGCCATCGGCAGGTCCGGCGCCAGGCCGCAGGGCCTCGAATCCCTCGCCGCCTGTTCACTGCGCACCTCCGGCAACCAGCAGGGCACCGGCCAAGGGCAGGGACAGGGCGGCAACCAAGGGCAGGGGCAAAACCAGGGGCAAGGACAAGGACAAGGACAAGGCAACGGCGCCGGTCAGAACGGAAACGGCGGCACCGGCGGCACCGGTGGCAATGCCGGCAACGGTCCGGTGGCCGCCGACTTCGTGGACATCACCACGGTCCAGCCGAACGTGCGGAGCCCCCGCCCGTCACGCGGCGCCTCCAAAGGCAGCTTCACCACTCGGTGCGGCGTCAACGCGAACAAGCTGTACAACTCCGACAACATCATCGTCGCCCCAGGTGTGACCAACGGCGCGCACCACACGCACGACTACGTCGGCAACCAGGACAACGACGCGTTCACCACCAACGAGGAGTTCGCCGCCGCCGCGACGACCTGCAGCAACCAGGGCGACAAGTCGACCTACTACTGGCCCGTGCTCCGACTGCAGGACGGCACCCGGGAGTTCGACGCCAAGCAGCTCGGCGGCGGCGCCGAGGGCAACACCGGCCGGATCCTGACCGCCTCGCGGGTCACCCTGAACTTCGTCGGCAGCCCGCGCGGCAAGGTCGTGGCGATGCCCAAGTTCCTGCGGATCATCACCGGCGACGCCAAGGCGTTCACCAACGGGACCGCGAACGCCAACGCGGCCTGGAGCTGCACGGGCTTCGAGAACCGGAAGCTGACGGACAAGTACCCGATCTGCCCCCAAGGCAGCAGCCTGGTCCGTACGTCCTCGTTCCAGAGCTGCTGGGACGGCCAGAACATCGACAGTGCCAACCACCGCACACACGTCGCGTTCGCCGACCGGAGGACCGGTGCCTGCCCGACCGGCTTCAAGGCCATCCCGCAGCTGGTCCAGCGCCTCGTCTACGACGTGAAGGCCCCCAGCCTCAACGACAACGGAAAGACAAGCCCGTTCTACGCGGTGGACGGTTTCCCGGAGCAGATGCACAAGCCGATCACGGACCACGGCGACTTCATCAACGTCTTCGACGAGAGTCTGATGAACCAGTTGGTCCAGTGCGTCAACACCGGCCGGAAGTGCCGATGACCTCGTACTCCGAGAAATCGGAGCAGCTGGGTCAACTGGGTTGGCCGGGTTGGCCGGAGTAGTCAAAGTTGTCGGAAAGCCGACTTCACCGTGGGGCGTTCGGCCGGCGCGTATGGAGCGCGGCGGTGCGCCCCATACGGGTGACCGCATCGGTGAGGACGGACTGGGAGGTGGCGAAGTTCAGGCGGACGTGCCCGGCTCCGCCCGTTCCGAAGATGTGGCCGGCGGAGAGAGCCACCCTGGCGTGATCCAGGAACAGTCGTGCGGGCCCGGCCAGGTCGGTGACCACCGCGAGATCCGTGGCACCCTCTTCCGTGGCACCCTCTTCCGGGGTGAGGTCGAGGGACCGGCAGTCGAGCCACGCCAGATAGGTTCCCTCCGGACTGACATGGCCGACCCCGGGCAGGTGTTCGGCGACGAGCCGGCCCAGCAGGGTGCGGTTGGCGTCGAGCCCGGCCAGCAGCGCGTCGAGCCACGCGTCACCGTGGCGGAAAGCCGCCGTGTGGGCGATGACGCCCAGGAAACTGGCGCCGTGGTGCACCTCCTCGGGCATCCGGCGCAGATCCGCGGCCGCCTCAGGCCCTGCCACGGCGAGCGCCGCCTTGATGCCGGCGAGGTTCCACCCCTTGGTCGCCGACATGAGCGAGAAGGCGTTTTCCGCCCCAGGCACGCTCAGGTAGGGCGTGAACTCCGCGCCCGGCAGTACGAGCGGGGCGTGGATCTCGTCGGCGACGACACGGACGCCGTAGCGGCGGGCCAACGCCGCCACGGCGGCGAGTTCCTCGTAGGTGTGAACCGTGCCGGTCGGGTTGTGCGGATTGCTGAGGAGATAGGCGATCCCGCCTTTGCCCCTTTGTTTCCGGGCATGCCGGAACACGTCCTCGAGCGTCTCCAGGTCGATCCGGAGGGCCTGGCCCAACGGTGCTTCGACGATCCTGCGGTCGTCGTGGGTGACGAAGGCGTAGAAGGGCGCGTACACCGGGGAGTTGACGACGACCGGGTCACCGGGCTCGGTGATCAGCCGCAGTACCTGGACCGCGCCCATCATCACGTCCGGGATCAGGGCGACACGGTCGACGGCCACCCCGTGCCACTTCCAGCGCCGCGCGGCGAAATCGGCCAGCGCCTCGGCGAACTCGGTTCCGGCGGGGTATCCGGTGTCACCGGTCTCGACAGCTTCGTGCAGCGCGTCCGCGACCGCCGGCGCGAGCGGGACGTCCATCTCCGCCACCCACAACGGCAGGACGTCGGCCGGATACGTACGCCATTTCATGCTCCGGCGCCGACGGAGTTGTTCGAGCGAGAACTCTTCGAGAGGGTTCACCGACTCTCCGCCCCCTGCACCAGCACCACCAGAACCACGCTCTCCACAAGCCGTCACCTTCAGCATTGGACCGCCATCTCGATCTCGGCGCAAGCGCCCGGAAGCAGCCACGACACGTCGGACGCGTCCACGACGGCCGCGCGTCGAAGCGTCCGGACCGGAACGCGCGAGACGCACGACGCACCCTTCTTGACGCGTCACTGACAACAGTGGCTTGATGTGTGGGAGCGCTCCCACACCGCGCTCGCGGTGAGCCGACAACACAGCCAGGGAAGGGATCACCATGCGAAGTCCGCGCCACCCACACCCCTTACGGATCTTTCTGGCCACGCTCCTGCTGTCCCTCGGCGTGGCACTCGCACCCCCCGCCACCGCGGCACCCGACACCGCGGCGCCCGACGCTGCGGCGGCCGTCCGCATCATGCCGCTGGGCGACTCGATCACCGGCTCGCCGGGCTGCTGGCGGGCCATGCTGTGGAACAGTCTGCAGAGCGCCGGATACACGAACATCGACTTCGTCGGCACCCTCAACCAGCAGGGCTGCGCACAGGCGCACGACGGCGACAACGAGGGGCACGGCGGCGAGCAGGTGACCGCCGTGGCGGATCAGAACCTGCTTCCGGCCCGCCTCTCCGCGACCCGACCCGACATCGTTGTCATGCACTTCGGCACGAACGACGTGTGGAGCAGCATCACCCCGGACCGCGTCCTCGCCGCCTACACCACGCTGGTGCGCCAGATGCGGGAGTCCAACCCGGACATGAAGATCCTCGTCGCCCAGTTGATCCCGTTGAACCCCGACAACTGCACGGGCTGTGCCCAGCGCGTCGTCGACCTCAACGCGCGGATCCCCGACTGGGCCCGCACGACGAGCACCAGCCGCTCCCCCGTGACGGTCGTCGACCAGTGGACGGGCTTCGACACCGCCACGGACACCTACGACGGCGTGCACCCCTCCGATGCCGGCAACCAGAAGATCGCCGCGCGCTGGTACCCGGCCCTGAGCGCACTCCTCGTCAAGGGTGGGCCGGGTGACCCCGGTGACCCGGGCGGCGAGGAGCCCGCCTGTACGGCCACCTTCCGGGCCGTCTCCTCCTGGCAGGGCGGCTACCAGGGCGAGGTGACAGTCACCAACGCGTCCGCCGCCCCCGTGTCGAGCTGGACCGCGACCGTCGTACCGGCCACGGGCGCACGCCTCACCCAGCTCTGGAACGGCAGCCTCACCACGGCCGCCGACGGCAGCGCAACCGTCACCAACGCGGCCTGGAACGGCCCCCTGGCCCCGAGCGCGAGTGCCACCTTCGGCTTCATCGCGACCACCCCGGCGACGGCCGGCACGCCCTCGGCGACCGTCGGCTGCACCGCGCGAGCAGCCATTTCCTGACGGGCGGAGCGGACACTTCGACCGCCCCGGCCACCTTCCGGCGGGCTCACGCGGGCCCCGGAAGCGGTGGACACCTCGCACCCGTGAGCGCCTCACGCACCGCCTCCGCGAATGCGTGAGGCGCTCACGCGTCGGGAGGGGTGATCCCCGCCCCGTAGATGTGGGCCTGCCCACCGCACCACAAGACCGGCAGCGGCGTACGTCGTTGAGCGCCGGGCAGACTGGGAGGCCGAGCGGTACACGTCGTTCTCCCCATCGAATGGAGACAAACATGTCCTCCGGCATCGCACGCCGCCGCGCCGCAGTGGTCGGTCTGGGCGCCCGCGCCCGGCTGTTCACCCAGGCTCTGGCCGGTCCCTACGCGGACCGGTTCGAGCTGGCCGGCTTCTGCGATGTCAACTCCCACCGGATGGCGGTCCACAACGGCTGGCTGGCGGACGCCGACCCCGGCCGGGCTCCCGTACCGGCGTACGCCGCCGAGGACTTCGAGGAGATGCTGCGCCGCGAACGGATCGGCCTCGTCGTGGTCTGCTCCGTGGACCGCACCCACGACGACTACATCGTGCGCGCCCTGGAGTCGGGCTGCGACGTGGTGACCGAGAAGCCGATGACGACCGACGCCGACCGGGCCCGGCGCGTCCTGGACGCCGTCCGGCGCACCGGCCGCGAGATGCGGGTGGCGTTCAACTACCGCTACAACCCCGTGCATTCGGCCGTACGGGAACTGATCGCGGCCGGGGAGATCGGCGAGGTCGGCTCGGTGCACTTCGAGTGGCTGCTCGACCTGCGCCACGGCGCCGACTACTTCCGGCGCTGGCACCGCGACAAGGCCGACTCGGGTGGCCTCATGGTCCACAAGGCCACCCACCACTTCGATTTGGTCAACTGGTGGCTCGGCTCCCGGCCGGAGACCGTCTTCGCGCAGGGCGGCCTCTTCTTCTACGGCGACGAGGCCGGCCGGCGCCGGAAACTCGCCCGGGACTACACCCGCGCCCACGGCTCCCCCGCCGCCCGGGACGACCCCTTCGCCGTACATCTGGAGGACTCTCCGGTGCTCAGCGCGCTGTACCTGGAGGCGGAGGCGGAGGACGGCTACCACCGCGACCAGAACGTGTTCGGCCCGGGCGTGACCATCGAGGACGACATGGCGGTCCTGGTGCGCTACGCGACCGGCGCGACACTGACCTACCACCTGACGGCGTACGCGCCCTGGGAGGGATACCGGATCGCCTTCAACGGCAGCGAAGGGCGGCTGGAGCTGCTGGTGGAGGAGTCGACGTGGACCCGTCCCCACCTCCGGGCGAGCAGCGCCGATCCCGTGCTGCACGGCGCGGAGGCCGACGACACCGCCGGCCGTACCGAGCTGACGCTGCGCCGCTTCTGGGAGGAGCCGCGCGCCATCGAGGTCGCCTCCGGTGAGGGCGGGCACGGGGGCGGCGACGCGCGCATGCTCCAGGACGTGTTCGGCCTCCGGGTCCAGGACCCCCTGCACCGCGCGGCGGACGCGGCCGACGGCGCCCGTTCCCTGGTCACCGGTCTGGCGGCGAACCGCTCCTTCGAGACGGGCCTGCCGGTGCGGACACGGGATCTGCTGGACCTCTGACCGAGGTCGAAGATCTCGGACGGCGGGTCGTACGAGGCCGGTCTGCCAGGCGATGACGACACGCTGGGCGCGGTCGCGCGCGCCGAGAGGACGGCGCCGACGACCGCCCCGGCCGCCGCGAGACCCCGACTCCTCGTCGACGGCCCCCGGCGCTCTCAGCGGGCTGCCCAGGCCCACGCGGGCCGGCCCGCCCACCCGCAGGAGGACGAGGTACCAGCGCCACCGGAGGGTAGGACGGCCGCCCAGCCGATCCGCCGGCCGCTGCCCCTCCCTACGCGGCCTCCGTCACCTCCGCCTGCTCCCCGGGGCGCTGCGTGAACTGTGTCCGGTACAGCTCCGCGTACCGCCCCTCCAGTGCCAGCAGTTCCTCGTGCGTGCCGCGTTCCAGGATCTGGCCGGCCTCGATCACGAGGATCAGGTCGGCCGTGCGGATCGTGGAGAGGCGGTGGGCGATCACCACGGCCGTGCGGTCGGCCAGGGCCTCCGTCAGGGCCTCCTGGACCGCCGCCTCGGAGGTGTTGTCGAGGTGGGCCGTCGCCTCGTCGAGGATGACGACGCGCTGGCGGGCCAGCAGCAGCCGGGCGATGGTCATGCGCTGGCGTTCGCCGCCGGAGAGGCGGTAGCCGCGTTCGCCGACCACCGTGTCCAGGCCGTCGGGCAGGTCGCGGACCAGTTCGTCGAGGCGGGCCCGGGTGAGCGCCTCCCACAGTTCGTCGTCCGTCGCCGTGGGGCGGGCCAGCACCAGGTTGGCGCGCACGGTGTCGTGGAAGAGGTGGCCGTCCTGGGTGACCATGCCGAGGGTGGCGCGCAGGGAGGCGGCGCTCAGGTCGCGGACGTCGACGCCGCCGATGCGTACGGCGCCCTCGTCGGTGTCGTACAGACGCGGCAGGAGTTGTCCGATGGTCGACTTTCCGGCGCCGGAGGAGCCCACGAGGGCGATCGTCTGGCCGGGTTCGGCGCGGAAGCTGACTCCGTGCAGGACCTCCGTGCCGCCTCGGGTGTCCAGGGCGGCGACCTCCTCCAGGGAGGCGAGGGAGACGCGGTCAGCGGCAGGGTAGGCGAAGCGGACGTTGTCGAACTCGACCGCGACCGGGCCCTCGGGGGCCTCGCGGGCGTCCGGTTTCTCCTCGATGAGGGGCTTCAGGTCGAGCACCTCGAAGACGCGCTCGAAGCTCACGAGGGCGCTCATCACCTCGACGCGCGCCCCTGCGAGCGACGTGAGCGGCGCGTACATGCGGGTGAGGAGCAGGGCGAGCGCGACGACCGAGCCCGGTTCCAGGCTGCCGCGCAGCGCGAACCAGCCGCCGAGCCCGTAGACCAGGGCGAGCGCGAGGGCCGACACCAGGGTGAGGGCGGTGATGAAGACCGACTGTGCGAGGGCCGTCCGTACGCCGATGTCCCGTACCCGGCGGGCGCGGGCCGCGAACTGGGCGGACTCCTCGTCGGGCCGGCCGAAGAGCTTGACGAGGGTGGCGCCGGGGGCCGAGAAACGCTCGGTCATCCGGGTGCCCATCGACGCGTTGAGGTCGGCGGCCTCACGCTGCAGCCTGGCCATCCGGCTGCCCATCCGCCGGGCGGGGACGACGAACAACGGCAGCAGCACCAGGGCGAGCAGGGTGATCTGCCAGGACAGGGTGAGCATCACGGCGAGCGTGAGCACCAGCGTGACCAGGTTGCTCACCACACCGGACAGGGTGTTGCTGAACGCGCGCTGCGCGCCGATGACGTCGTTGTTCAGGCGGGAGACCAGTGCTCCCGTACGGGTCCGGGTGAAGAACGCGACCGGCATGCGCTGCACATGATCGAACACCGCCGTCCGCAGGTCGAGGATCAGCCCTTCCCCGAGCGTCGACGAGAGCCAGCGGCCGACGATCCCGAGGACCGCCTCGGCGACCGCGATGACCGCGATGAGCAGGGCGAGCCGGATGACCGTGCTCTCGTCGCCACCCGACACGATCGTGTCGACGACGCGGCCCGCGAGGACGGGGGTCGCTACGGCGAGCAGCGCGGTGAGCACACTCAGCACGACGAAGCGGATGATACGGCGGCGGTGCGGGCGCGCGAAGTCGGCGATGCGGCGAAGGGTCGCGGGGGCGAAGGGACGCCGGTCCTGCTGAGCGTTCATGACGCTGTGCAGCTGCATCCAGGCTGTGGTCTCCATACTCATGCAGTGACCGTACGACCTCAAGCAACCTTGAGGTCAACAGAGGCATCCGGAGTGGAGAAGGACGTCGTGCCGTTGCCCGGCGCGTCGGCCGATGGCCGTGCGTCCGCCACCCGGTGTTGGTGCGGCCCGGAGAACCTTGCCGGTTGTGACAGCCGTTCTCTCTCCCCCGGCCCGGCGCCGACGCGTACCGGTACGGCAGGTCCTGTGCCTGCTGCCGCTCCTCCTCGTCGCCGTGGTCGCGGTGCGCCATCGGCAGGTGCTCGCCGAGGGCTTCGGCCACCTGGAGACGGCCAGGTGGCCCTGGCTGCTGGCCGCGGCCTGCGCGACCTGTCTGACCTGGGTGGCAGCCGCCGTGAGCCGGCAGGGAGCGGTCGTAGAGCGGCTGCCCAGGCTGCGGCTGCTCGCCACGCAGTTCGCGGCGGGCTCGGCCAACCAGCTGCTGCCGACAGGGCTCGGCGCGAGCGCGGTCAACCTGCGGTTCATGACGGTGTGCGGCCTGCCGCCGGCCCGTTCCTCGGCGGCGCTCGCCCTGTATCTGCTGGCGGAGGTCGTCGGCCGGCTCGGTCTGCTGGCCGCGCTGCTGATCGCCTTCCCGCACGCCCTGCGGCTCGGAAGCGTCGTTCCCGGCACGGCACTCGGTCCGCTGCTCATCGGCCTCTGCGCGGTGCTGTCGGCGGCGGCGAGCGCGTTGGTGTGCGTACGACGGCTGCGCGCGGCCGTCCTCTCCTTCCTGCGCACGGCGCTCGGTGAGGCCCGCTCCGTGCACACGCGGCCGGCCAGGGCGCTGGCGCTGTGGGGCGGCTCGCTGGCGTTCCCGGCGCTGCAGGCCGCCGGACTGGCGGCGGTGGGGACGGCGATGGGGCTGCCGGTACCGGCCTGGCACATGGCACTCGCGTATCTCGCCGCGACGGTCGCCGTCGCGCTGATCCCCACGCCCGGCGGTATCGGCTCCGTCGAGGCGGCGCTGATCGTGGCCCTGGTCGCGGTGGGCGGGCCGGTGGCCGTCGCCACGGCGGTGGTGCTCGTGTTCCGGATCATCACCGTCTGGGTGCCGCTGCTGCCGGGGGCGTTGACGCTGGGGGCGCTGGTGCGGCTCAAGGTGATCTGAGGGCCGCTTCGGGGCGGCACCCCAGGAGCCGTTTGTGAAAATGGTTTCCAATAAGCTAGCGTGCGGACGCATGCCCACCACTTCTCCCGACCCCCGTCTGCCCGTGACCGTGCTCTCCGGCTTCCTCGGTGCCGGAAAGACGACGCTGCTCAACCACGTTCTCGGCAACCGGCAGGGCCTGCGGGTCGCGGTCATCGTGAACGACATGAGCGAGATCAACATCGACGCGTCCCTCGTCCGGGACGGCGGCTCCCTCTCCCGTACGGAGGAGCGGCTGGTGGAGATGACCAACGGCTGCATCTGCTGCACCCTCCGGGACGACCTTCTGGAGGAGGTCGAGAAGCTGGCGCGTGCGGGCCGCTTCGACTATCTGCTCATCGAAAGCTCCGGAATTTCAGAACCCATGCCCGTGGCCGCCACCTTCGCCTTCGCCCGCGACGACGGTGCGAGCCTGCTGGACGTCTCCCGCCTCGACACCATGGTCACGGTCGTCAACGCGGTGAACTTCCTGCCGGAGCTGGATCGCGGCGACGACCTGCTGGAGCGCGGGATCACCCCGGTCGAGGGCGACGAGCGCACGGTGAGCGATCTCCTCATCGACCAGATCGAGTTCGCCGACGTCATCCTCCTCAACAAGACCGATCTTGTCCCCGAGGAGGAGGCCGACCGTCTGGAGGCGACCCTGCGGCGCCTCAACCCGGCCGCCCGCGTCCACCGCACCGTCCACGGCACGATCGACCCCGCCGAACTCCTCGGCACGGGCCTGTTCGACCTGGAGAAGGCCGAGCAGGCGCCGGGCTGGGTGGCCGAGTTGAACGGCGACCATGTGCCGGAGACGGAGGAGTACGGCATCTCCTCGCTCGTGCTGCGCGACCCGCGCCCCTTCCATCCCGGCCGCCTCTGGGACCTGCTCACCGGCCCGCTCGACGCGGGCGACTACGGCCAGGTACTGCGCTCCAAGGGCTTCTTCACCCTCGCCTCCCGCCCCGGCACCACGGGCCTGTGGTCCCAGGCCGGCTCGGTGGCCCGCTTCGAGCCGATCGCGACGGGTGACACCTCGGGTGACGAACCCCCCGTACAGGGACAGGAGTTGGTGTTCATCGGCACCGACCTGCGCCGCCAGACACTGCGACTGGCGCTGTCACGCTGCCTGTTGACGGAGGAGGAACTGGCCACGGGCGCAGCTGACTTGGCGCACATGGCGTACGAGGACCCCTTCCCCGCATGGGAGGTGTACCCGGCGGACGTCTGCGATGCGCTCCCCGTCTGAGCTGCTCATTGGCGGGTTTGCCACTGCTCGGTGACGATCGGTCGGCCGGATGCGGCAGGATGAGCGGTCGCCGGACGTCGTACAGACGTCCGTGGATTGATCGCACATCCAGAACTTTTCGCACATTCGAACAGGTGGCAAGTGACGAGACTTCACATCCGGCCGTCGGTGGCGCGGGGCGCCGCGGAACCACTCCTCGGAGGTGAGCGGTGAAGCGCGAACTCACCGTGGACGATCTGGTCGTCGCGGGCATCGCCCTCGCCGTGGGCCTGCTGGCGGCCTTCCTGCTGCGTATGCTGCTGCGCTGGCTGGGCAGACACGCGGACCGCACCCGCTGGAGCGGGGACGACGTCATCGTGGACGCGCTGCGCACGGTGGTGCCGTGGTCGGCGTTCACCGGGGGTGCGGCGGCAGCGGCCGCCGCGCTGCCGCTGACGAGGACGGTCGGGCACAACGTCAACCAGACGCTGACCGTGCTGCTGATCGCCGTCACCACGCTGACGACCGCGAGAGTGGTCAGCACGCTGGTGCGGACCGTCACCCAGTCCCGGTCGGCGGTGGCCGGCTCGGCGACGATCTTCGTCAACATCATCAGGGTCGTCATCCTCGCCCTGGGCTTCCTGGTCGTGCTGCAGACGCTGGGCGTCTCCATAGCGCCGATGCTCACCGCCCTGGGGGTCGGTGGTCTCGCCGTCGCGCTCGCCCTCCAGGACACCCTGGCGAACCTCTTCGCGGGCATCCACATCCTCGCGTCGAAGACCGTCCAGCCCGGTGACTACATCAAGCTGAGCAGCGGCGAGGAAGGATACGTCGTCGACATCAACTGGCGACAGACGACGGTCCGCCAGCTCTCCAACAACCTGGTCATCATCCCGAACGGGCAGCTCGCCGGGACCAACATGACCAACTTCAACCGTCCCGAGCAGATGCTGACGATCCTGGTCCAGGTCGGCGTCGCCTACGACAGCGACCTGGAGCAGGTCGAGCGGGTCACCTGCGAGGTCGTGACCGAGGTGATGACGGAGATCACCGGCGCCGTCCCGGAGCACGAGCCGCTGGTGCGGTTCCACACCTTCGGCGACTCGCGGATCGGCTTCACGGTGATCCTGGGGGTCGGCGAGTTCAGCGACCAGTTCCGGATCAAGCACGAGTTCATCAAACGCCTGCACCGGCGTTACCGGGCGGAGGGCATCAGCATCCCGGCGCCCGCGCGGACGGTCGCCCTGCAGCAGGGCGCGGTGGTCATTCCGCAGCAGCGCGGCGGCCACGGCGAACCCGACCTCGGGTTCGGCCTGGAGCAGGGCGGACCGGCGTCCGCCCTGCTCGACAGATGAGACACACGTCTCAGCCGTCAGGCTCGGAGCTCAGCGATCAGAGATCAGGAACCAGAGATCAGGGCTCAGAGGGTCGCTGAGTTGTCGTGCTGGCCGGCCGTACGGTTCTTCGGCGCGAGCAGCGACGTGGACACCGGGGTGACCGTCCGGTCCGGGTGCCCGGGCATCCGCGGTGTCGTCGTGCCGTACAGCCGGTCCCGCAGGAAGCCGAAGAGGTCCTGGCCGGCGATCTCGGAGGCGACCGAGATGTAGTTCTCGGTCGTCGCCGAGGCGCCCCGGTATCGGTCGAGGAACGTGCGCTCGATCGAGCTGAAGGGTGGCCCCGCCGACGAACTCGCACAGCGCGTAGAGGACGAGGACGCCGCCCACGTAGCGCCGGCTGTCGGAGAGGTCGGCCTCGCTGGGGGCCGCGACAGGCCCGGAGGTGCGGCGCCACTGGGCGCCGCGCGCGTACGTGTCCTTCATACGCGCCTCCATGGTGGTCAGGCCGAGGGAGTCGGTCCAGCCGCGCTCGTGGCGGTAGAGCAGTCCGTAGATGTCGGCGTGGTCCGCGTCGAGCCAGAGGTCGGCCCAGGTGCCGGAGCTGACGCTGGTGCCGCAGCAGGAGTGGACACCACAAGATCGGCGAAGTCGGTCGCATCGCTGTCCCGAACAGATCCCGAGCGACTTCCGCACCGGGCTCTGAGATATCTTGATGTCGAGCAATGTTGCAGACGTGGAGCGGAGCACCCGGTGACTGACTCGACCATCATCTACACGCACACTGACGAGGCGCCCGCACTGGCGACGCACTCGTTCCTGCCCGTGATCCAGGCGTACGCCTCGCAGGCCGGGGTGAACGTCGAGACCCGGGACATCTCGCTGGCCGGGCGCATCATCGCCGTCTTCCCGGAGTTCCTGGAGGAGGGCCAGCGCATCGCGGACGCCCTCTCCGAGCTCGGTGAGCTGGCGAAGACGCCCGAGGCGAACATCATCAAGCTGCCGAACGTGTCGGCGTCGATCCCGCAGCTCAAGGCGGCCGTCGCCGAGCTGCAGAGCCAGGGCTACGCGCTGCCGGACTACCCGGACGACCCGAAGTCGGACGAGGAGCGCGACATCCGCGCCCGGTACGACAAGATCAAGGGTTCCGCCGTGAACCCGGTGCTGCGCGAGGGCAACTCCGACCGCCGCGCCCCCGCCTCGGTGAAGAACTACGCCAAGACCCACCCGCACCGCATGGGCGCCTGGACCTCCGAGTCCAAGACCAACGTGGCGACGATGGGGGAGAACGACTTCCGCTCCACCGAGAAGTCCGTGGTGATCTCCGAGGCCGGTTCGCTGCGTATCGAGCTGGTGGGCGAGGACGGCTCGACCAGCGTCCTGCGCGAGTCGGTACCCGTCCTCGCGGACGAGGTCGTCGACGCCTCCGTGTTGCACGTCGCCGCGCTGCGCGAGTTCCTCACCGCGCAGATCGCCCGCGCCAAGGCGGAGGGCGTGCTGTTCTCCGTGCACCTCAAGGCCACGATGATGAAGGTCTCGGACCCGATCATCTTCGGCCACGTCGTGCGCGCCTTCTTCCCGAAGACGTTCGCCCGGTACGGCGAGACCCTCGCCGCGGCCGGCCTGTCCCCCAACGACGGTCTCGGCGGCATCTACAAGGGCCTGGAGGCGTTGCCCGAGGGTGCCGAGATCAAGGCGTCCTTCGACGCCGAGCTGGCCGAGGGCCCGGCGCTCGCCATGGTCGACTCCGACAAGGGCATCACCAACCTGCACGTCCCGTCCGACGTCATCGTCGACGCCTCGATGCCGGCCATGATCCGCACCTCCGGCCACATGTGGGGCCCGGACGGCCAGGAGGACGACACCCTCGCGGTCCTGCCGGACTCCTCGTACGCCGGTGTCTACCAGGTCGCGATCGACGACTGCCGCGCCAACGGCGCCTACGACCCGTCGACCATGGGCTCGGTCCCGAACGTCGGTCTGATGGCGCAGAAGGCCGAGGAGTACGGCAGCCACGACAAGACCTTCGAGATCCCGGCCGCCGGCACGGTCCGCCTCGTCGACCAGGCCGGCAACGTGGTGATCGAGCAGCCCGTCGCCGCCGGTGACATCTTCCGCGCCTGCCAGACCAAGGACGCCCCGATCAGGGACTGGGTGAAGCTGGCCGTCACCCGCGCCCGCGCCACCGGCGACCCGGCGGTGTTCTGGCTGGACGAGACCCGCGCGCACGACGCCAACCTGATCGCCAAGGTCAACGCGTACCTGCCGGAGCACGACACCGAGGGTCTGGACATCCGTGTCCTGAACCCGGTCGAGGCGACGAAGCTGTCGGTGGAGCGCATCCGGCGCGGCGAGAACACGATCTCCGTCACCGGCAACGTGCTGCGCGACTACCTGACCGACCTGTTCCCGATCCTGGAGCTGGGCACCAGCGCCAAGATGCTGTCGGTCGTCCCGCTGATGGCGGGCGGCGGCCTGTTCGAGACGGGCGCCGGCGGCTCCGCCCCGAAGCACGTCCAGCAGCTCGTCAAGGAGGACTACCTGCGCTGGGACAGCCTGGGTGAGTTCTTCGCGCTGGCGGCCAGCTTCGAGCACCTCGCCACGACCACGGGCAACGCGCGCGCCCAGGTCCTCGCCGACACCCTCGACCGCGCGACGGCGACCTTCCTCAACGAGGACAAGTCGCCGACCCGCCGTGTCGGCGGCATCGACAACCGTGGCAGCCACTTCTTCCTGTCCCTGTACTGGGCGCAGGAGCTGGCGGCGCAGACGGCGGACGCGGAGCTGGCGAAGGCGTTCGCCTCGTTCGCCGAGTCGCTCACCGCGAACGCGGAGACGATCGTCGCCGAGCTGATCGCGGTCCAGGGCAAGCCGGCGGACATCGGCGGGTACTACCAGCCGAACGTGGAGAAGGCGAAGGCGGTCATGCGTCCGTCGACCACGTGGAACTCGACGTTGGCGACTCTCGTATAAGGCGGGTTGTCGGCTGCCGGCCAGTGGGGCTGGTCGCGCCCCGCGGCGGAGCCGCTGACCGACACAGACCCGCGCCCCTTAAGGGGCGCGAATCCGCACCCGAGTCCAAGAAGCACCGATCGGCCCCGGGACCCTCGTCCCGGGGCCGATCGTCATGACGGCCCTGCCTGCCTCGGGTCAGACGCGCAGCCACTCCGTCGTGACGATCTCCGCGGCC
This sequence comes from Streptomyces sp. B21-083, assembly GCF_036898825.1. Classification (GTDB taxonomy): domain Bacteria; phylum Actinomycetota; class Actinomycetes; order Streptomycetales; family Streptomycetaceae; genus Streptomyces. The sequence continues at coordinate 1,233,396 of NZ_JARUND010000001.1, forward strand.
GTCCGCAGCCGGAGCGCGAAGGGGCCGGTGACGTGCAGGTCGCTGGTGAAGCGGCCCATCCCGTCTGCGGTGAGGGTGGGTGGCGAGGCGAGCTGCGGTCCGCTCAGCACCTCGATCCTGGCCTCCTGCGGCGGCAGCACCTGGCCCATCAGACCGTGTGCGCTCACCTCGATGTCGACCGTCAGTTCGTCCGTGTGGAAGGTCAGCATGCGGGGCGGGTCCATGGCGCCTCTGACGGGGAGGCCGTGGACGAGCGAGTCGAAGGTCAGCTCCGCCAGTCGGGTGTCGAGCGAGTACAGGGCGTACGCCTCGACCGCCGTCTGCTGGAGCTGCGCCGGGACCGGATCCATGACGGCGGCCGCCTGGCGCAGTGTCTCCTCCAGCAGGTCGTTGTCCAGCGAGTCGTCGCCCTCGAACTCCGGCAGGTCGTCGGCGCTGTCGTCGAAGCCCTCGGGGTCCTGGGGCAGACCGGCGCCGTCGTGTGCGTTGTTCACAGCACCCCCCGGGCGGCCAGTCGTACCCGCAGTCGGCGCAGGCAGCGCTGGCGCAGGGGGCCGATGCTGCCGACGGCGATACCGAGGCCGGCGGAGATCTCCTGGTAGCTCGGTGGTGGCGTGGACATCAGGATGCGCAGCAACTGCCTGCAGCGGGCGCCGAGTTCCTCGAACTCCTGCCACAGCCTCCGGACGCGCTCCGCCTCGGCGGAGGCCTCCTCGGACTGGATCACCCACTGTTCGGGCGTACGGTCGTCGCTGATCCGGTCGAGCAGCTGGGCGTCGTCCGTCGGTGTCATCCGGTGGCTGCTCTTGATGACCTTGAGGCACTCGTGCCGGGCGGTGCTGGCGAGCCAGGAGCCCGCCTTCTCCGGTTCCCGGATCCGGCCCAGGTGCTGGGCGAAGCGGAACCAGACGGTCGAGTACACCTCGTGCGCGTCGGCGTCGGAAAGCCGGTGGGCGCGCGCCACCGACCACACCAACGGGCTCAGCCCCTCAACCAGTGCCTTCCAGCCCGCCGCGTCGCCGTCGACGGCGGACTGGACCAGCGCGCCGACCGCAGCTCGGTCCACGTCCCCACCCCTCGTGTACGGCCAGTCATCGTACGCCGTGGAAGGGGGTGCTCCACTCGTCCTACGCATGGTCCTCACTCGATTTGTCCTTGTACGGAGGCGTGTTGACCTCATGGGGCGGAGGGCATGTTCACGACCGGCACCGGGCTCCAGGTGGGCGGGATCAGCGCGGGTACGACGGCGCCCCGGACCTCGGCGAACTCGGTGTTCGCCGCGAGGAGTTGCTGCCGGGCGACGCGCGGGTCGGCCTCCTTGTGGGCGGTCATGTGCGCGGCGATCATCGCGGCGACCACCGGGGTGGCGAACGAGGTGCCGCTCCACTGGGCGAACCCCTCGAACATCACCTGATCCGGGGGGCCCGAGGCGGTCCCGGTGTCCCCCGAGAGCACGCCGAGGTGCTCGGGGGACTGACAGGTGCAGGCATAGGTGAAGTGGTGGCGGCAGGTGGCGTACGTGCTGTGCTGGTAGATGTACGGCACCGGTGTCTCGAAGCCGGTGAGGGCGCCCGTGAGACGCTCGCCGGGGGCGTAGACCTTCACCCACGCGCCGTGGTTGCTGAAGCAGGCGCCGAACTCGCCGTCGCTGCGCAGGGCGCCGACGGAGATCACGGACTGGGCGTACTCGGGCTTGTCGGCGTAGGCGGCGGGCCAGAAGGGGGTGGCGCTGGCGTTGTTGCCGGCGGCGGCGACCAGCAGGGTGCGGGGCTGCTCGCGCAGGGCCTCCATGAACGCGGTGAGGCCGAGCAGGCCTTCCGTGCTGCCGTTCGACGTGCCGGCGGAGAGGCTGATGATGGGGGGCCAGCCGTCGCGCTCGACGGCCTCGAAGAGTTTGTCGCCGAACTCGGACTCCAGGATCGCGCCGGCGTCGTTGAGGGTGTTGCGGGAGACGATGTTCGTGTTGGGGGCGACGGCCGCGACGAGCCCCGAGATGAACGTGCCGTGCCCCGCGTACTGCTGGAGCACGCCGTTCGCGTCGCACTCGTCGAGCTGGGTGTCGCCCTGGACGTGGGCCATGGCCGCGTAGGACGCGTAGTCGTTCATGAGACCGGTGTCGATCACCAGGACGCCGACGGCGCTGTCCTCGTCGTAACCGCTCTCCGCCACCGCCGGGTTGGGCCCCGCGGCGTACGGGACGGGCACGGGCTCGTCGCCGGGACAGGCGTTGACGCCGGCGATGTGCACCACGTGGTTACGGCTGACCAGGCGCCGCCCCGCGTTGCCCTCCGTCTCCCTGAGCGCGCGCAGCGCGCCCGCCACCGCGCGGTCGCCCTGCCGGCCGCCCTGGGCCGGGTCGCCGACGCGGATCCGGGTGATGCCCGACCGGTTGGTCTGTGGGCTCGCGCGACGCACGTCGTCGGCGGCGAAGCCGGCGAACGTGGTGAAGTGCGCGCGTACGGTGTCCTCGACGATCCGCGCCTCCTCGCCGTCGCGGGCCAGGACGACACCCTTCTCGTAGATGAACTCGGCGGCGTCGTCGGGCCCCATCGCCAGCTCGACGCCGGGCATGGAGCGCTGGATCTGGTCGAACTGCTCCTGGAAACGCTGAGGTGCCATGGAATGCCCTCCCCCTTGAACCGATCCCCTGTTGCCACAATGAAGAGCCGTTCGGGCGCCGCGTGATACAGGGGTCGCTGCACGTTTCTTGATACAGGGGTCGTTCAGCGATGGACAGCGAGTTATCCATGGCCAAACCTGTGTGACGCGGGGCGCGGAGCACTACCATCCGTTGGGTGACAGCGGGAAGCGACACGGTTCTCGAACTACTCCCGATGGTGTTCGCCCGCCCGAAGGACGCCCTCGCGCGCGCGGAGAACGTCCTCGGCAGCGACCCGACGCCGTTGCACGCATCCGTCGCCCATCAGGTGATCGGTCTGTGGCAACGGGACTTCGGCGACATGCGCGTCGCCCTGCGCCATCTGCGGCGCGCCCGCGATCTCGCGGCGGACGCCGGGTCGGCGGAGCGTGAGGCGGACGTCCTCGGCACTCTCGGCGTGGCGCTGGTCCACGCGGGCCGTACCCGGCAGGGTCTGGAGGCCTTCGAGCAGGGCGTCGACCGGGGTACGGGCCATACACGCGCGCGCGTGCTGTACCGACGGGCGTACGCCTGGTGGGTACTGGGGCATCATCGCGAGGCCCTGGAGGACGTACGGCGGGCCATTCCCGTGCTGCGGCAGGCGGACGACACCATCTGGACGGCGCGGGCGCTGACGCTGCGCGCGACCGTGCATCTGGCGCTCGGCCGACCCGAGCGGGCCGACGCCGACTTCACGGCCGCCGAGCAGATGTGGGACACCACAGGCCAGGAGCACGACAAGGCCGACGTCGTCGAGAGCCGCGCGCTGGCCGCCTACCGGGCCGGGGACATTCCGGCGGCGCTGCGCCTGTTCGACGAGGCGGCGGAGCGGTACGACCGGTTGGGCACGCCGATCTTCGTGTTCTACATCCGGCGTTGCGAGGTGCTGATGGCGGCCGGGCTGGTGCCGGAGGCGGTCGCGGAGGCCGACGCGGCGCTCTCCGTGCTCGACGGCATCGGCGGGCAGAGCACCCGCAGGGCGGAGCTGCTGCTGACGGCCGCGAAGGCCGCCCGGCTCGCGGACGATCCGCACACCGCGATCGCCCGCGCGGCGGTGGCCGTACGTCTGTTCGCCGGGCAGCGGCGCAGCTGGTGGGAGGCGCACGCCCGGCTGGTGCTGCTGGAGGCGCGGGTCGCCACGGGGCGGACCTCGGGCCGACTCGTCGCGGACGCGGCGGCGGTGGCCGACCGGCTCGCCGCCTTCGGGTCGCCGGCCGCGCCCGAGGCGTCGCTGCTCGCGGGCCGGATCGCGCTCGCGCTGGGCTGGACCGAGGACGCGGAGAAGCATCTGAGGGTGGCCGCCCGCAGCCGGCGCGTCGGTCCGCCGCTGGCCCGGATGACGGGCTGGGCGGCGCAGGCGCTGCGCGCGGAGGCGGCCGGGTCGGGGCGCGGCGTGCTGGAGGCATGCCGGCGCGGGCTCGCCGTCCTGGACGACCACCGGATGACGCTCGGCGCCTCGGAGCTGCGGGCGCGGGCCACGGCTCAGGGGGCCGAACTGGCCGCCATGGCACAGCGGGCGACCCTGGTGTCCGGGGGTCCCCGGCGGCTGCTGGTGTGGAGCGAGCGGTGGCGGGCCACGGTCCTGTCGGCGCCGCCCGCCCGGCCGCCCGACGACCCGGCGCTCGTGCGGAGCCTCACCGCCTTCCGGGAGATCGCCGCCCGCGCGGAGGAGGCCCGGATCGGCGGCCGCCCCGTACCCGCGCTGGAGCGTGAACAGCGGCGTCTGGAACGGGAGGTACGCTCCCGCACCCTTCACATCAGCGGCGAGTCCCCCGGCAGCGGGCGCAGCTTCGACCCCGGTCGGCTGCTCGAACACCTGGGCGGCGGTGGGCGGTTGATCGAGATCGCGGTCGTCGACGGCCGGGTGCAGATGCTGCTGTGCGGTGAGGGGCGGGTGCGCCGCTTCGAGGCGGGGCTGCTCGCGGACGCGGTGACGGAGGCGGAGCACGTCCAGGCCGGACTGCGGCGGCTCGCGCATCCGGGGGCGGAGGGCAGGCTGCCGGTCCTTGAGGCGTCGGGGCGCCGGCTTGAGGAGCTGCTGCTGGGCGCGGCCGTGCCGCATCTGGGCCGGGGCCCGGTGGTCGTGGTCCCGCCGGGGAGGCTGCACCGGGTTCCCTGGGCTCTGCTGCCGTCGCTGCGGGAGCGGGTGCTCAGTGTGTCCCCGTCGGCGAGCAGCTGGCTGCGCGCCCAGGAGACCGGGCCCCCGCCGGGCGGCCGGCATGTCCTTGTCCGGGGGCCGGGGCTGGCGAGCGGCGGGGCGGAGGTGCCCGACCTGGTCGACCGGTACGGCAGGCCGACGGTCCTCGAACACGAGGGCGCGCGGGTTCCGGCGGTGCTGGAGGCGCTGGACGGGGCCGCGCTGGCCCATATCGCGGCCCACGGCACCTTCCGGGCGGACAGTCCGCTCTTCTCGTCGCTTCGGATGGCCGACGGTCCGCTGATCGTGCACGACTTCGAACGCCTCGGCCGCAGCCCGTACCGGATCATCCTGTCCAGTTGCGACACCGGCCGCCTCGCGACCGTCGGCGCCGACGAACTCCTCGGTCTCGTCACGGCGTTGCTGCCGCTGGGCACGGCGGGCGTGGTGGCGAGCAGCGCGCCGGTCAACGACGCGGCCGTGGTCCCGCTGATGCTGGCCCTGCACAAAGGCCTCAGCGTGGGCCTCTCCCTCGCGGAAGCCCTGCGCGACGCCCGCGCCGCCCTGCCCGGGGACGCCACACACCAGGCGACGGGCTGGGCCTTCTCGGCGTTCGGCGCCGCCTGAGGCGGCTGCGGGGCTCGCGCCCCAGGACGGCGATCACGGGAGCTGCGCGCAGGGCATGGAGCCACTCGGCGAGTCGAACGGCCTCCGTGCCCGTGCGGAAGCGGCGGGCGCGCGGCACAGGGCACCGTCCGGGCCCCGCACGGCGACCACGCGAGCCGCGCGGAGAACGAGGTAACCCTCGGCCCGACGCACGGCTTCCGCCCACCCACCTGTCCGAGTGGGTGAGCCCACAGCAGCCACCACGCGAACCCGCGCCAGGCCCACAAGCGATCAACGCACCGAACCGCTTCCGTGCACGAAGCCACCCCCGGCCCGACGAACGACTTCCGCCCACCCGCCAGTTCCAATGGGTGAGCCCGCGACAGCCACCACACGAACCCGCGCCAGGCCCACAAGCGATCAACGCACCGAACCGCTTCCGTGCACGAAGCCACCCCCGGCCCGACGAACGACTTCCGCCCACCCGCCTGTCCGAGTGGGTAGGCCCGCGGCAGCCGCCGCCGGACGGGCATCACGCGAACCGGGCCTCCGGCCCGAAAGCTATCAGCGCACCGGCCCACCGACGGTGGTCACGCGGGCTGCGCGGTCGGGGTGTCCTCCAGGAGCCAGGGCAGGGCGGACCGGTCGCTCGCGCCGAGTCTGGTGTACGCGCTGTACAGGTGGTTTCCGACCGTGCGGATGGACAGGGTGAGGCGGTCCGCGATCTGGCGGTTGCTCAGGCCGGTCGCCGCCAAGGTGACGATCTGGCGCTGGCGCGCGGTGAGTTCGCCGAGGACGAGACCGGACAGCGCCGGGGTGCGGGCGCCCTGGCAGCGCCGGGCCAGGGTCATCGCACGGGAGCGGGACCTGCGTGCGGCGCGCGGGTCGCGGTGCGCCGGGACGGCCTGGGCGTGTGCCTCGGCCGCGAAGAGCAACAGGCCCCGGCGTTCGAGCAGTTCGGCGGCGCGGTCCAGCGCGGGGCCGTCCTGGCGGACGAGGGCGTCGGCGTGCCGGGCCAGGGGTTCGGCGCCCGCGCCGGGCAGTCGGGCGAGCCGGTCCGCGACCAGGTGCGGGGCCCCGAGGCGTACGGCGTCGTACAGGGCGTACGCCTCCCCCTCGCCGTCCTCGGGGTCCGTGACCGACTCCAGTGCCCCGGCGAGGTCGCCGTGCGCCGCCCGGAGCCACGGGGTCGCGGGCCCGGGGGACGCGGTCGCCGCCTCGCTCGACTGGGCTGCCGCCAGCGCCAGTTCCGTACGGCAGGACGGGTCGTCCGGGGCGCCTCGCAGGCCTTCCCGGGCCCAGAACTGTGCTTCGCGCAGTTCTCCGCGCAGTCGGGCGAAGCGGGCCCGGACGGTCGCGTAGCCGACCGGTACGGCGGGGTGCGGTCCCGTGTTCTCGGCCGTCAGCCAGTCCCCGACGGGGCCGGCCGGCTCCTGGACGTCGGTGCGTTCGATCCGGTAGGCCAGTTCGGCGCGCTCGGCCTCCAGGGCCGACACGCACTCGGCCGGCGTGCGGGACAGTCGCCCGGCCCGCAGCCGCCCGGCGCAGGCGCGCAGGACGGGGCCGTGCAGGGGGTGGGCGAGGCGGACGTCGGTCATGGTGTCGGCGCGGATCAGACCGTCGGCTTCGAGGCGTTCGAGGGCGTAGAGGTCCAGGTCGGCGAGGTCGAGCGAGAGCGGTTCGCTGAACGCCAGGCGTTCCAGGGCGTCCCGTTCCACGGCGCAGGCACGGTTCAGTGCCTGGCCGGCTCTCTCGCGTACGGCGGCGGTCACGGGAACCGGACCACGCCACATCAACTCATCTGATTCCAGGGCGAGTTCGCCGCGTTCGAGCACCGCGCCGATCAGGTCGCGCAGCAGCCGCAGGTCGCCCTGGCAGAGGTGGTGCAGACGGCGGGCGGTGAGCGGCTCGACCGGGCCGCCGGCGCCGGCCGCGACCAGCTGGGCGGTCTCCTCGCGGGGCAGCGGCTCAAGGGCGAGACGCGGCAGCACCTCGCCGGTCCACAACCGGGACACCGCACCGGGCGCCGTGGCGCCGTCCGTCGCCACCACGAGCAGCCGGGTACGTCCGTGCACCGCGAGCTGGTGGACCAGGGCGGCCGAGGAGTCGTCCAGCAGATGGGCGTCGTCGACCAGCAACGTCCGCACGCCTGACAGGAGTTGGACCGCGCGATGCAGGGTGACCGACTCCGGGAGGAGGTGAGCGAACGCGGCGAAGGGGATGTCCCGGGTCTCGGGCGTGCCACTCACCCTCGCGCAGTCGGTGCCCCTGACGGCCTCCGTGACCAGCCGGGTCTTGCCGTGTCCGGCCGGACCCGTCACCACGACGCCGCGCCGTTCGGCCGCCAGCGACCGGCGGACCAGCTCCAGTTCGTCGTCCCGGCCGGTGAACGGCCAGGGCATTTCCAGGGTCCTGGCATCCCGTTCGAAAGTCGTCACGTGAACAAGAGCGGGGCTACTCAGCTTTGATACAGGGCGACTTGAGTAGCCCCCGACTCAGGCGCCCGGGCGCCGTGGGCCGCAACCTGTTCCCCATGAACGCACGGTTCTGCTCACTCCCGCAGCAGCCGGCCCCCACGTTCGCACCGGGGTTGCCGGCCGAGCGGCTCGGTGCGCTCCTTTCGGGGCGTCAGATGTGGGTGAACGGCACCGTGCTCCACTACTACTTCTTCGACCGGGACAGCGACGGCTCGGTCATCCCCCTGCCGGGGACCGGGGAGACACGGTGGGAGTCATGGGTCGGCACCGAGGCGCAGCGCGACGTCGTCCGTGACTGCTTCCGGGAATGGCTCGACCTGGGGATCGGGCTGTCGTTCGTCGAGGTGCGCGACCGCTCGGAGGCCGAACTGCGCATCGGGTTCCAGACCGGTGACGGTTCGTACTCCACGATCGGGCGGGACGCACTCTCGGTGGGTCTGGGGCGGCGCACGATGAACTTCGGCTGGGATCTGACCGCGTCTGGGGAGCGCGCGACGGCCCTGCACGAGATCGGGCACGCCCTGGGCCTGCTCCACGAGCACCAGAACCCGTTCGCCGGCATCCACTGGGACGACGAGGCCCTGTACGACGACCTGGCGGGCCCGCCGAACTTCTGGGGCCGCGACAGGACGAACGTCAACATCCTGCGCAAGCTCGACCCGGACGAGGTGAACGGCTCCGTCTGGGACCCGCTGTCGATCATGCAGTACCCGTTCTCGGCGGGGCTGATCCTCGAACCGGAGCAGTTGCGCTCGGGGGTGCGGCCGCCGGGCACGCTCTCCCCGGCCGACAAGGAGTGCGTGCTGCGCTGGTATCCGCCGACGGGCTCGCGCGGGCCGGCCGAACTGGTGCCGTTCAGGTCGGCGCCCCTGCGCCTCGGCGCGGGTGAGCAGGCCGACTTCGGCGTCGCGCCGCCGGAGACCCGCGACTACACCGTGGGGACCTTCGGGGAGAGCGACACGGTCGTCGCGGTCTTCGAGGAGATCGACGGCGAGCCCCGTTATCTGTCCGCCGACGACGACGGCGGCACCCCGCACAACGCCCATGTGAGGGTCCGGCTCGTCAAGGGCCGCAACTACTTCGTCCGCGTACGCCTCTACTCCACCTGGGGATCGGGGGAAACGGCCGTCATGTGCTGGTGAAGCTGGGGGCAGAGACCAGCGCATGACGGCCGCCGCGAACGACACAGACCACCTTCGGGCACCCGGGGGAGCGGTCGAGGACGTCACCTTCATGGGGGAGGGTGACGTCCTCGACCACGCCATGCACGACGGTTCAGGACGCCGCCCGCTCCCCCGCCGCCTCGGCGTCGGGGTGGGCGAGGCCGAGCCGGTCGCGGAGGGTGGTGCCCTCGTACTCCGTGCGGAAGACGCCCCGCTCCTGGAGCAGTGGGACCACCGTGTCGGCGAAGCCGTCGAGGCCGCCCGGGGTGAGGTGCGGGACCAGGATGAAGCCGTCACTCGCGTCGGCCTGGACGAACTCGTCGATGGTCCGGGCGACCGTGGCCGGGGAGCCGACGAAGTTCTGGCGGTTGCCGGTCTCGATGACGAGGTCGCGGATGGACCAGTTGTTGGCCTCCGCGCGTTCGCGCCACTCGCGGGCGGTGGCCAGCGGGTCACGGTACATCCGCACCTGGGCCCGGCCCCGGGCGACAGTGTGTTCGCCGAGGTCGGGATCTATGTCGGGGAGCGGGCCGTCCGGGTCGTACGCGGACAGGTCCCGGTTCCAGACGAACTCCAGGTGCTTGATCGCGGTGGCGCCGCTGACCTGCAGTCGGCGCACCTCGCGGGCCAGTTCCTCCGCCTCGGTGTCCGTGTCACCGAGGACGAAGCTCGCGGCGGGCAGGATGAGCAACTGGTCGGCGCGGCGGCCGTGTCTGGCGAGACGGCTCTTGACGTCCGTGTAGAACTCCTGGCCCTCCTTGAGGGTGGCGTACCGGCTGAAGATCGCGTCGGCGGTCGACGCGGCGAACTCTCGGCCCTCGTCGGAGTCGCCCGCCTGGAAGATCACCGGGCGGCCCTGCGGGGACCGGGGAACGTTGAACCGGCCCTCGATGTCGAAGTGCCGGCCCGTGTGCGTGAAGGCGCCGGCCTTCGCGTCGCGCAGGAAGGTGCCGGTGTGCCGGTCGGCGAGGACTTCGTCGCCGTGCCAGGAGTCGAAGAGTTCACCGGCCGTCCGCAGGAACTCCTTCGCCCGTGAGTAGCGCTCGCTCTGCGGGAGGAAGCCACCGCGCCGGAAGTTCTCGCCGGTGAAGGCGTCCCAGGAGGTGACGACGTTCCAGGCGGCGCGGCCGTCGGACAGGTGGTCGAGGCTGGCGAACTGGCGGGCCACCTCGTAGGGCTCGTTGAAGGTGGAGTTGATGGTGCCGGTGAGGCCGAGGTGTTCGGTGACGGCGGCGAGGGCGGCCAGGACGGTGAAGGTGTCGGGCCGTCCGACGACATCCAAGTCGTAGATCTTTCCGCCCTGTTCACGTAGTCGCAGTCCCTCGGCGAGGAACAGGAAGTCGAACTTGGCGCGTTCGGCTGTCTGTGCGAAGTGGACGAAGGAGCTGAACTCGATATGGCTGCCGGCCCGCGGGTCGCTCCACACGGTGGTGTTGTTGACGCCGGGGAAGTGCGCGGCCAGGTGGATCTGCTTCAGCGGCTTGCTCATGGTCGTGACGTCCTTCCGGCTCAGGCGCCGACAGCGGCGGTGGCCGCGGCTGTGGTGGCGTAGCGGTTGGCGGGGCGGTCGAGGCCCAGCAGTCCGCGCAGGGTGTCGGCCTCGTACGCCTGCCGGAAGACACCCCGGCGCTGGAGTTCGGGGACCAGTCGCCGGGTGATCGCCGGGAGGTCGTGCCCGGCGACGGCGGGCCGCAGCCGGAAGCCGGACAGGCCGGTCGACGCCAACTCCTGGAGCAGGTCGGCGAGTTGTGCGGGCGTACCCGTGAAGATCGGGGCGTCGCCGGCGTACTCGTACCCGGCGAGGGCGTCCAGACGCTCCCGGCGGGCCGCGGCCTGGGCGGGATCGTCGTCGAGGAAGACGAGCAAGTCACCGAATATGTGCAGGAGTTCACCGTCCCGGCCGGCCACCGTCTGCTCGGTGCGGATCTCCTCGACGACGGCGCGGGCCTGCCCGGTGTCGAACGGCGTGACGTACCCGATGTCCGCCGAGCGGGCCACCAGCCGGTACGGGACGGTGTCATGGGCCAGCGCGGTGACCACCGGCTGGCCCTGCGGCGGGCGAGGGGTGATCGACGGGCCCTTGACGCTGAAGTGCGGGCTCTCGAAGTCGATGTAGTGCAGCTTCTCGCGGTCGACGAAGCGTCCGGTGACGGTGTCACGGATCTCGGCGTCGTCCTCCCAGCTGTCCCAGAGCCGGCGCACGACCTCGACGTAGTCGGCGGCCTCGTCGAAGAGGGCGGCCACGGACTCCCAGGCCCGTGGGTCGTTCAGCGGGTCGATGTGCGGTATCGGGCGGCGGCCGAAGTGGGCGGCCTCGTTCGGGCGGGCGGTGATCTGTACGCGCACGCCCGCGCGGCCGTTGCTCACGTAGTCGAGAGTGGCGATCGCCTTGGAGAGGTGGAACGGCTCGGTGTGGGTGACGACGGCGGTCGGGACGATGCCGATGTGCCGGGTGAGCGGGGCGACGCGGGCCGCGATCAGGACCGCGTCGAGACGGCCCCGGACCTGGTCGGTGCGCTCGTCCGGTTCGACGGGGTGCGAGGACTGGAGACCGAGGCCGTCCTCGATGGTCACGAGGTCGAGCAGCCCGCGCTCGGCCTCGGCGACCTGGTCGGCCCAGTAGCGGGCGGTGAACAACTCCTGGGGCCGGGCGCCGGGTTCGCGCCAGGCGGCCGGGTGCCAGCCGGCGCCGTCGAGGGCGACGGCGAGGTGGAGGGGGGCGGAGGGATCGGGCGAAGCTGCTGCGGACACGACGACATGCCTTCCTGATCGACCGTACGAAGGGGCGGGACAGCGGTCAGGAGCGACAGAGCGCGCCGGCCACGCGCAGGAGGTCGATGTGCCGCCGCGAGTACAGACTCGGGCGGCGGGCGATGGGCTTCGGCACGATGTGGTCAACAGCCCGGGCGAGGCCGCGTGTTCCGACTTTTTGTGTCGGCCGGATGAACACCGGCAGTGCCCCCGCGGGGGGGGTACGGACAGTCCGCCTATCCGGCGGAGCGTTCCGCGTAAGCCGCCCAGTCCAGAATCTGTACGGCGGCTCCCGCGGCCTCCGGTCCCCGGCAGTCGGCGTGGTGCCGGCGGGCGATGGCGTCGAGATCGAGGTGGGGCCCGAAGGCCGGGTGGGCGGCGAGGCGGCGGGCGTAGGCCCACAGGGCCGGATGATCGGCGACCCGGTGCACGGCGGCGGCGTCCAGATGCCAGCGGTGCACCGTGTCGAGGCGGACCAGGCCGACCCACAACTCCACGTCGGCGGCGGTCAGTTGCTCACCCAGCAGATACGGGTCCGCAGCGAGCCGGGCGTTCAGCGAGCCCAGGGTGCGCAGCAGGGAGGCGAGCGCGTCGGCGCGGTCGGCGTCCTCGGCGGCGGCGTCCCCGGCTCGCTGGGCGGTCCCGGCAGCGTCGAAGTGCCGGGCGCACAGCTGCTCGACGGCCTCGATCTCCGCGTCCAGGCCGCACGGGTACAGCGTCGGCCGGCCGGCGCCGAAGTGCCGGGACAGGTCGCGCAGGATGTCCGGGGTGTGCGTGCTGACGATCCGACCCGACCAGTCGTCGCTGAGCACCGGGGCCGTGGCGGCGCCGGAGTAGCGGTGCGCGCTCGCCTCGTACAGCGGGCGCAGTGCGGAGTGTCCGCCGCCGGGGGCGTCGGGCACGGCGGGCAGCTCGGTCACGGGACAGGCCGCGTCGAGGCCGAGCAGGCTGTGGGTCACGGCGATCCGCAGACAGTCCGGGTCGGCCGGGGACAGGTGGAGGCGGTATCGGCGCGGCACGGCGTAGTGGCCGCTGCGCGCGTCCCGGCCGAGCCGCCCGCGGAAGGCGGGGCCCGGGCGGGTGGAGATGGCGGCCAGTGGCGTGAGGGTCATGAGTCTCCCCAGAGTGTGGTGCGCAGACGTACGCGCGGCGGAAGGCGTAGTCGGGGGGCCGCCCGTGGTGGGGCGTGGTGGGCGGCCGGGCTCAGCGCAGGGGGCTGATGGCGCTGCGGACGCGCTGGAGATCGATGTACCGGCGGGAGGTCAGCAGCGGGGTCGGCCGGGGCGTGTGCACGGCCCCGATGGCGTTCGACTCCACGCGCGACATCTTTCCCTACCTTTTCACTAGGATTCCCATGGGGAGTGTCGATCGACTCGCGGCCCGCGTCAAGGGCGTCTCGTACGGCGGACGGCGCGGCCCCTCCGGTCTGAGACGTCTCCTCCCCCGAGGGGTCCTCGCGGTTGGCTCGTAAAGCTCGTGACGACGGAAGCGACGACGCCGGCTCCGTCCGAGGCCAAGGAAGCAGGGGACGACATGAGATTCCTGGAGCGCGAGCGCGCGGCCCTCACCAAGTTGCTGCCCGGCCTCGACGACGGGCTGCGGTCCCTGCCGCTGATGACGCTGGAGAGCCCGGCGAGTCCGGGCATCGGGCTGTTCAGGGAGTGCGGAGGGCCCGGGCTGCTGGCGCCGGCCGCCCTCCAGGGACGCGGCGCCACCGCGCTCGAAGCGGTACGGGTGCAGCGGGCCCTGGGCAGCCGCTCCCCCTCGCTGGCCGTGGCGACGACCATGCACCACTTCTCGATGGCCACGCTCGTCGGACTGAGCGAGTCCGGCGGGGGCGAGGGGCTGGAGTGGATGCTCGTCCAGGGTGTCGCGGCCGACAACCGGCTCATGGCGTCCGGCTTCGCGGAGGGCCGCACGGGCACCGGCATCCTCTCCCCCGCCATGTCCGCCACGGTGACCCCCGACGGCGTACGCATCTCCGGCGTGAAACGGCCGTGCAGTCTGGCCCGTTCCATGGACCTGCTCACCGCCAGCGTGATGGTGCCGTGCGAGAACGGCGAGGGCGAGGAGCTGGCCGTGGCCCTGGTGCCGGCCGAGTCGGAGGGCCTGAGCGTCAGCGGCTTCTGGGCGAGCGGTTTCCTCGCGGGCGCCGAGAGCGACCAGGTCACCCTGGACGACGTCCTCGTGCCACCGGAACTGCTGGTGCGCACCGCGTCCCCGGCCGGGTCCCGGCTCGACGAGGTGCAGGCCGCCGGGCTCGTCTGGTTCGAACTGCTGATGACCGGCAGCTATCTCGGTGCCGCGAGTGCCCTGGTGGAGCGGGCCCTGCGCAAGGACGGGGTACCGGAGGCCGAACGAGTGCGGCTGCTGGTGGAGACGGAGGGCGCGATGGCCGCCGTGGAGGGGCTGGCCCGACGGGTGGACGAAGGGATCCCGGACGAGTCCGCGCTCGCCGACTCCCTCTATGTCCGCTACACCGTGCAGGACGCGCTCGCCCGGATCGTCCCGCGCGCGGTGGAACTGCTCGGCGGGCTCGCCTTCATGGCCTCGGACGAGGTCGGCCATCTCGCCGCCTGCACCAACGGCCTCGCCCTGCATCCGCCGTCGAGGTCACGGATGACGGGCCCGCTGGCCGCCTATCTGGACGAGGCGCCCCTGACGGTCGCCTGAGGGACCCGCCCGTTCACGAGCTCCACGCGACCGGAAGACACCCGCACCGCCCGCACCCGCACAACCTGCCGTCAATCGCCGCTCACCCGACCGAGGGGGATTCCGCCATGCCCGCGACCCGGCCCAGCGTCCGGCCGACAATGCTGCTCACCGGAGGCACCGGAGTACTCGGCAGAGCTCTGATCGACGAGCTCCTGCCCGACTTCCGCATCGTCTGCCTGCGCCATCGCACCCCCGTCGACGACCCCCGGGTGCACGAGTTCCGCGCCGACCTCATGGAACCCCGACTGGGCTTGTCCGTACCGGAGTTCACGCGTCTCGCCGCCGGCGTGGACCTGGTGCTGCACTCCGCCGCCGCCACCAACTGGCAGTGGGACCCCGCCCTGATCCGGCGCGCCAACCTCGACGGCACCCGTACGATGCTCGACCTCGCCGCCCTCGCGGGCGCGCCCTTCTTCCACATGAGCACCGCGTTCGTAGCCAATCCGCTGGCCCCGGAGGAGCAGGAGCGCTTCCCCGGCGCCGCCGCGTATCTGGCCTCGAAGACGGAGGCGGAGCAGGCGGTACGGCAGGCTCCGGTGCCCGGGGTGATCATGCGGCCGTCGGTGGTGATGGGCGACTCGGTGACCGGCCTGATCGCCGGGGTGCAGGGGCTGACGCGGGCGCTGGGTGCCATCGTCAAGGGCCAGGTCCCGGTCATGCCGGGCGGGCCGGACTCCCGGATCGACATGGTGCCCCAGGATGTCGTCGCCGCCGCGGTGGGCGACCTGATGCGCGGTGGTGTCACCGGGGGCGAGTACTGGCTGACGGCCGGCTCGCAGGTGCTGCTCCAGACCGAAGTCATCGACACCTGCCTGGAGTTCGCCGACGGCTACGGGCCCCGGCCGCATCCGCCCCGGCTGATTCCGCTGGAGTCCGTGCACCGGCTGCTGCTGCCGCTGATCGAGGGGCCCACGTTCCCGGAGTCGCTGCGCCGCCGCTTTCACACGTACGCGGAACTGCTGCTGGTCTTCCAGCGGGCGTTGCCCTTCGAGTCGTCCCTCGGCACACCGCACTGCGGCCGGGCGGTGTCGAAGGGGGAGCTGCGCCAGGCCCTCGTCCGCAACCTGGCCGCCTGGGCCGCCCGCCCCGGCGGTATGCGCGGCCGACAGCGCGGCCGGTCCGCCACCACCCCCGCAGCACCCCAGAAGACAGTCCAGGCAACGGAGTTGGCGTCATGACGACCGTTCCGATCGACTCCGGTCTCCGGCCGGACAGCTACACCACCGCCTATGACACGCTCGGCAGCCGCGAGCACATCGCCCACCTCTACCGCGAGCATCTCTCCTCCGGCCGTGCCGTCATGGGCACCGTGCTCGGCGGGATGCTGGAGACCGCGTCCGACGGGGCGTGGATCTTCACCGAGGACGGTCGCCGCTACCTCGACTTCGGCGGCTACGGAGTCTTCATCCTGGGCCACCGGCATCCCGCCGTGACAGCGGCCGTGCACTGCCAGGTGGACGCCCATCCGCTGGCCTCCCGGGTCTTCCTGGAGCCGGTCGCGGCCCGCGCCGCCGAGGCCCTCGCCGCCCGCACCCCGTCCGGCCTCGATCGGGTGCACTTCGTCAACTCCGGTGCGGAGGCGACCGAGGCGGGCCTCAAACTGGCGCGCGCCCACGGGCACACCGCGCTGGTCAGCACGGCCGGCGGCTACCACGGCAAGACCCTGGGCGCGCTCTCCGCCACCGCCAACGCCAAGTACCAGGAGCCGTTCCGGCCGCTGCTGCCGGACAGCAACGTCGTCCCGTACGGCGACCCGGTCGCGCTGGAGGCGATGCTCGGCCCGCTCGGCGAACGGGCCTGTGTGATCGTCGAGCCGGTGCAGGGCGAGGGCGGGGTACGGATTCCACCGCCGGGCTATCTGGCGGAGGTGAGCCGGCTGTGCCGGGCGTACGGCGCCTTCCTGATCGTCGACGAGATCCAGACGGGGCTGGGGCGGCTGGGCTCGTGGTGGGGCCTGGACGGGGAGGGCCAGGAGGGTGTCGAGGCCGCCGGGGAGGTCACTCCTGACGTCCTCCTCGTCGGCAAGGGGCTCAGCGGCGGGGTGGTGCCCGTCGCGGCGATGGTCGCCACGGGAGCCGCGTACGGCCCGTTCTCCCGTGACCCCTACCTGCACACCTCCACGTTCGCCGCCTCGCCGATCGCCTGTGCGGCGGCGCGGGCCGCGGTCGAGGCGCTGGCCCGGGAGGACGTCGTCGCCCGGGCCCGTGACATCGGCGAGCGGCTGCTCACGGGTGTCCGCGCGGTCTGCGCGCCGTACGTCGGCGGGCTCGTCCGCGAGGTGCGCGGACGGGGGCTGCTGATCGGCCTGGAGTTCGCCGAGGAAGGAGCCGTCGGCGAGCTGATCCTCGAACTGGTCGGCCGGGGCATCCTGGTCAACCACTCCCTCAACGCCTCCCGGGTGCTGCGCCTGACACCGCCCGCGATCGTCGGCGACGACGAGGTACGGCTCTTCCTCACGACTCTGGCGGAGTCCCTGCACGACGTGGCGCGGCGCACAGGCCACGACCCCGGTCAGTGATGCGGGCGGCGGCGGTCGAAGAGAAGGGCGGCGGCGCCGAGCGCCAACAGGCCCCGCGAGGGGGTCCAGGGCCGCTGCCCGCCCATGCCCGCCGGAGTGTGCGGTTCATGGAGCTGGAGGGCGAACTGCCGGTTCGCGGCGTCGGAGAGGAGACCGCGCAGCTGCTCGGGGGCGGACACGGCGAAGGACAGGAAGTCCATCGTGTTGCGGGCGGCCTGGTCGAGGGAGAAGTATTCGCGCAGCAGAGCCATGACGATGCCACGGGCCTCCGACTTGAAGACGTCCGCGAGGGCGATGTCCGGGGCCAGGCAGCGCACCGAACCCTCCAGGTTGGCGAAGGACTTGCCCAGCAGCGAGATGGCGGGCGCCGAGCCGATGCCCCGCTTGGTCGCCTTCTCCAGCACGGTCGTCAGCGACACCCCGAAGTTGATGTCCTCCAGGGACGCCGTGGCGACCTTGGGCACCAGCGCGGCCATGTCGGCGGCGAACGCCGGCAGGTTGGACCAGGGGGTGACCCGGCCCATGTCCGCCCAGGCCCAGGCGAGGCCGTGGCCGTCGTTCTGGGCGAGGGCCATGAGGAGCGGCAGCAGCTGCAGGCTCGTACGCCGGTCGAGGCGGCCGATCATGCCCCAGTCGATGAGCGTGGCCGGGCCGCCGGGCAGCGCGAAGACGTTCCCGGCGTGCGGGTCGGCGTGGAACATGCGGTCGACGAAGTAGCCCCGGTACATGAAGCGCAGCAGGTCCTTGCCGATGTCCGTGCGTTCCCGGTCGCTGAACGTGCCCCGGTCGAGATGCCGTACGGAGGAACCGGGCGCGAGGGACTGCACCAGCACCTTCGGGGTGGCGTGGACGACCCGGGGCACGGCGAGGGTCGGATAGCGCCGGATGTGCTCGCGGGCCTCGTCCATGTTGCGGGCCTCGCCGGTGAAGTCGAGTTCCGGCTCCATGGCGTCGAAGATCGAGCCGAGCATCGCCTCCAGGTCGATGACCTCGTTGAAGCGGGGCGCGGTACGGGCGACGATCCGGGACGCCCTGCGCATCAGGGCCATGTCCGCGCGGACCGCGTCCCGGATCCCGGGCCGCTGCACCTTCACGACCGCCGGGCGCCCGCCGGGCAGCGTGACCCGGTACACCTGCGCGAGAGAGGCCGCACCGAGCGGTCGTACGGTGTCGATGTCGTCGAAACGGCGCTTCCAGTCCGGGCCGAGCTGGTCCCTGAGCACGGGCTCGAAGACGGCGAAGGGCTGGACGTCGACCTGGTCGTGCAGGTTCTGCAGCTCGGCGATCATGGAGGCCGGCACCATGTCGGGCCGGGTGGAGAGGATCTGCCCGAGCTTCACGTAGAAGGGGCCGAGGCTTTCGAGCGCGTGCCGTACGGCTCTGGCGCGCCGGGTTCCGTCGTCGCCCTCCCCTCCGTCGTCCTGGCCGTCGGCTCCGCGCCGGGAGCGGCGGCGGTCCCGGGCCAGTCGGCCGGCCTCCTCGGCTGCGAGACCTCCCAGCACCTTCACGACCAGCCGAAGCCGGCTGCCGAGCAGGGCACTGCCCATGTGTCACGACCTTCTGTGTGTGCCGCGTTTCCTGAAGTGCGCGCATACGTCCGTGGTGCGGGGGCGGGTGCGGGTGCGAGTGGCGGTGGGCGGCCCGGTGGGGCGGGGCCCGCCCCGCCCCACCGTCAGCTGCCCTCCGTCAGCTGCTCTTCCTCGCCGCCGGTGCCCGGCCGCCACCGCCCGTCACCGCTCCGGCGACACCCTGGACGCTCTCCAGGACGCCGACCAGGTTCGCGACGAGCTCGGAGAGCTGGGCGATCTGACGCGGCAGCGCCGCCAGCCCCTCCGCCATCTCCGCCGCTCCCGACACGGCGGACGCGGCCCCGCCCGCCACACCGCCCAGCGCCGCGAGCGGATTCACGCCCCCACCCGCGAGCGCGGCGAGGGGGTTTTGAGTCGCGCCGGTGAGAGCGGCCAGCGGATTGGGGGCGGCGCCCGTCAGAGCCGCGAGGGGATTGGCGGCGTTCGCCAGTACCGCCGCCGGATTCGCCACTCCGCCGAGCGCCGAGAGCGCCTGGACGTTTCGCAGCACATCGCCCGGCAAAGCGTTCAGTGCCTGATACGGATTTCCCGCGGAGATCCAGTCCACGGCCCGGGAGTCTTCGCCCCTTCGGTCGAGAATATCGTCGAAGGCCTTCTTCGTACTGTCGGCGATATCACCGATGAAGTCCTTGATCGTGTCCTGCGTATTATTGTTCCTGCCCACTACGACGCCTTCCTTGTCGACTGAACTCCCGTAACCCGGAAGTCGTTCACAAGAGGCCGGACATACACCGAGAGAACATTCGGCCGTCCGTTACCTGTGGTGTGCCGTGACCCCGTCCAGCGTCTGGGCGCACACGAGCCGCAGCCGCGCCCGCCCACGGGTGAACGCGCCCTCGGCCGCCTTGAGCGAGATCTGGTGCATACGGGCGAACTCCATCGTGGAGATGCCGTCGGCGCGGGCCAGCATGACCTGGCGCTCACGGCCCCGCAGCTGCTGGACCTGGCGCAGCAGCCACCGCCCGAAGTCCTCGTCGCACACGTCCTCGTCCGGCAGCTCGGGCCTGCTGACGTGGGCGGTTCGGCCCACCAGCCGCCGCCTGCGGTCCAGTTCGCGATAGTGGTCGACGCACAGCCGCAGCGCGACCGAGGTCAGAAAGGGCCCGATCCGCTCCCGGTCGAGGTTCTCGTGGGCCGCCGCCCGCAGCATGGTCTCCTGGACGCAGTCCTCCGCGTCCTGGGCGGTCGGCAGCCGCCGGCGGACCAGTCTCATCAGTCGTTCCCGGTGGCCGGCGATCTCTCCCCAGGACAACTCCCGAAGGAGTTCTCCATCGCCGATTGTGAACTCGTTTGAGCAGGTTTCCGAATTCATGCAGTACACGGCCCCGAAATGGTCCCTGGGTGCGAATCCAGAATATTCGCACGTCCTGTCCCCAACCCGACGAGAAAGGACTGTCCGGGTCAACTCACGGACAAACCGAGCCGATTGGCTACCACTCATCCGAATGGAAACCCAGGGAATCATATCCACCACACCGCGTATCGTGCTACAAAACGGATACGGCCGCAGGGGCGGTGCGGTTGCGCAGAAACGTCACATCATGATCAGGCCGATGGAGTCATCCACCGGCAGCATACCCATATCGGCCATCGAGGAACTGAATTCGCCAGTACCGGTTGACCTGCTTTCGCCTTGCAGGTCAGCTCTCGGTCTCCGCGGCGGCCTGTTTGACGGCCTCGCGGATCCGGCAGTACGTGCCGCAGCGGCAGACGTTCTCGATCCGGTCGATGTCCGCGTCGGTCGGCTCGGACGTCCGCCGGAGCAGCGCCACCGCCGCCATGATCTGCCCCGGCTGGCAGAAGCCGCACTGCGCGACATCGAGGTCGAGCCACGCCTGCTGGACGGGGTGCAGGGTGTCGCCGTCGGCCAGCCCCTCGATGGTGGTGACCTTGCGGCCCGCGCAGTCGGCGACGGGCACGACGCAGGGCTGGATCTCCGCATCGTCGAGATGACTGGTGCAGGCGCGGCAGACCCCGACCCCACAGCCGTACTTGGGGCCGGTCACGTGGAGCAGGTCACGCAGCACCCACAGCAGCGGCATGTCGGCCGGGGCCTCGACGGTGACCGGTTCGCCGTTGAGGTCGAAGGTGTAGCGGGGCATCAGTACCTCTCGGAAGGCGCGTAGGAGCCGCGGTCGCCGGCTGGTCAGAAGGTGAGCGGGAAGCGGCGGGGCTTGCTGCCCGTCGCCCGGGCGTAGGCGTTGGCGACCGCGCCCGCGGCGGCCGGCACCCCGAGTTCCCCGGCGCCGCCGGGCTCGCCCGTGGACGGCATGATGTGCGCCTCGAAGTGCAACGGAGCGTGCCGCTGGCGGGCGTAGCGGAAGTCGTCGAAGCTGCCCTCGCGGATCGCGCCCCGGTCGATGTGGAGGCCGGCCCGCAGGACGGTGGAGATGCCGTCGGTCGTGGCGCCCATGAGCTGGGCCTCAAGTCCGCGTGGATTCACGGCCGTTCCGACGTCGGCAGCCATCACCGCCCTGGTCACCCGGGGGTTCTTCGGGTCGGTGGCGTCGATCTCGATCAGACAGGCCACGCAGGAACCGTACTCCTCGTGGACCGCCATGCCCTGTCCGTGTCCGGCGGGCATGGTCCGCCCCCAACTCCCGGCGGATGCCGCCTTGTCGAGTACGGCACGTACGGTCTTGTTCCGGAGTGTGGTGCGCCGGAAGGCGACCGGGTCCTTGCCGAGGCTGCGGGCGATCTCGTCGACCATGATCTCCTCGACGGTGCGGCTCGTCCCGGAGTCCACCGACCGCCAGGCGCCCAGCGGGATCGCCGCCAGCGCCACATCGCCCGAATCCCCGGACAGCCGCCCGAAGTTGTACAGCCCACTGTCGCTGGGCAGCGGGCCCGCCGCCGCGCGTCCCGTCCGCGCGGCCAGGGATGTCACACCGCCCTGCGCGGCGAGGCCCTCGCCCTCCCACGACTCGCTCACCGAGGACGTCGCGTGGACGAAGGCCACCACCCGGCCGCCCTTGTGGCTCGCTCTGATCCGGTGGTGGGTGGCCGGGCGCATCCTGCCGTGCCGCAGGTCGTCGCCACGGCTCCACATCAGTTTGACCGGCCGGCGGGCCGCCTTGGAGACGAGGGCGGCCTCGATCGCGAAGTCGTGGTTCAGCCGCCGCCCGAACGAGCCGCCGCCCCGCATGACATGGACCTTGACCTTCGACGCCGGGAGTCCGACCGCGGAGGCGATGGCGTCACGGGCGTCCATCGGCGTCTGGGTGGAGAACCACAGTTCGGCGCGGTCCGCGCGGACGTCCGCCACCGTGGTCAGCACCTCCATCGGGGCATGGCTGACGAACGCGAACTCGAACTCCCCGGTCACCTGCGTCGATCCGCTCGGCGCGGCGCCCAGCGGCGGGACGGCGGCGCGCAGCCGGGCTCTGACGGCCGGGTCGGACAGCGCGGCCAGCGGGCCGGGCGCCCAGGTGATCCGCAGGGCGTCCCGGGCCTGGAAGGCGTGGTGGAAGGTGTCCGCGACCACGGCGACTCCGCCCGCGACCCGCACGACGGCGCGGACGCCCGGCATGGCGCGGGCGGGCCGGTCCTCGACCGCGCGGATCTTCCCGCCGAGCGTCGGCGGCCTGGCCACCAC
The DNA here is from genome assembly GCF_036898825.1 of Streptomyces sp. B21-083. GTDB lineage: Bacteria > Actinomycetota > Actinomycetes > Streptomycetales > Streptomycetaceae > Streptomyces. The sequence continues at coordinate 1,255,585 of NZ_JARUND010000001.1, forward strand.
GGTCGGTTTCGCGTCGGCCACCTTCAGGTCACCGGCGTACTGGGCCCGGCCGGTGATGATGTCCCGGGCGTCGATCCGGGTCGTCGGCTTCCCGATCACCTTGTGCCGCGAGGGCGGTTTGGGCTTGCTGGACACCGCCGGCCGGGTGACCTTCGCGGCGGCGGCGGTCAGTGACCCGAAGGTGGCCGTACGCCCGTCCGGTGCGACCACCATGGTGTTCCGGGTCCGCAGCGTGCGGGCGGGCAGGCGCCACTGCCGGGCGGCGGCGGTCACCAGCCGGGCGCGCGCGGTGGCGGCCAGGGCCCGGGCAGGTCCGTACAGGGAGCTGACCGAGTTCGAACCGCCGGTGAACTGGCTGCCCTTGGTGCGGGCGTCGGCGAGCGGGATGTCGACGTCCGACAGGCGGGCGTCCAGTTCCTCGGCGATCATCATGGCGACCGCGGTGGTGACCCCCTGGCCCACCTCGACGCGCGGCAGCCGGACGACCACCCGGTTCGCCGCGGTGACCTCCAGGACCAGCATCTCGTCGTCGTCACCGGTCACGACGACGCCGGGCCGGGCGCTCGCGTCCGCCGCCCGGGGTTCGGCGCCCTCCGCCGAGGACGTGTCGCAGCCGATCGGCGCGGCCACGGTGAGGGTGGTCGCGGCCAGCGTGTAGACCATGAACCTCCGACGGGACCACTGCCGCTCCATCGCCACCCCTGCCGATTCCTGTCGGTTCATACCGCCGCCCGCCTGTTTCCGGCGGTCCGTCGCCGAACCCGCTGTCGGTGCGTCTCCTGTGTAGGAGGGGGAAGGCGGCTTCGTGGTTGCGTCTCAGCACCGGATGACGGAACGAAGCGCGGGCCGGGAGTGGTCCCGGCCCGCGCTTCGTTCCGTCATCCCGTCATGTCAGCCGAGCAGCTTGCTCGCCAGGGTCGCGGCGTTGTACGAACCCCAGCCGGTGGTGAAGTCCCAGCCGGTGGCGGCGGAGTAGGCGCCGTTGCTGCCACTGGTGATGTCGTGGAAGCCGGTGCCGCTCGCCGTGTACAGGGCGGGGTTGGCGAAGCCGAGATTGGCCTTGCCGGCCGCCTTGGCCTGCTGGTTGTAGAGCGCGGCGAACGCCGCCCACTCGGGCGCCGCGGCGCTGGTGCCGCCGACCGTGCCCCACGAACCCTGGGAGTAGATCGAGACGCCGGGGCTGGGGTTGGCGTGCGCCGAGACGTCCGGGACCTGGCGGAAGCCGCCGCCGGCGGTCTTCTGCACCGCGGTCTGCCAGCTGGGGATCTTGAAGACGGAGGACTTGCCGCCCCCGCCGCCGGACCAGGCCACCTCCTTGCTGAAGGCGTTCGCCGAGGTGACGGTCAGCTTGGTGCCGCCGACGCCGGTGACGTACGGGTCGCTGGCCGGGTAGTCGACGGTGGTGGTGCCGTCACCCGCGTCGTCGGAGCCGTCGTCGCCTGAGGCCGCGTAGAAGCCGAGGCCCTGGGCTGCGCCCGCCTTGAAGACGGCGTCCACGGCGTTGATGTTGGAGGTGGTGCGGGCGCTCTCGGAGGCGCCCCAGCTGATCGACGTGGTCGGGATGCCGCTGTCGACGATCGCCTGGTAGGTGTCGACCTCACCGGCGTCGGAGTTGGGGCCCTCGAAGACGGTGACGTTCGCCTTGGGTGCGATGGCGTGCAGGACCTCGATGTCCAGCTCGACCTCGACCTGGCCGTCACCGAGCGCGCCGGATCCGCCGTCCACCTTGGACACGGTCGGGGCGGGCGAACCCAGGCTGTAGTTGGTGTCGTACTTGGTGATATTGGCCTGCTGGAAGCCGTCGAACTCCAGCAGCGCGATCTTCTGGCCGCTGCCGGTGTACGTACCGGAGACGTTGTAGCCGCCCTTGAGCTGGGCCGGGGTGTAGCCGCCGCCCGGGCCGTTGCGGGGGGCGACGCGGGAGGACGACTGGTGGTGCAGCTGGGTGCGGTTGTTGAGGCCGGCCACATCGCTCACGAGGGAGGCTACGGACGCGGGCAGGGTCGGCGCGGCGTCGTTGGCGTAGAAGGAGCGACCCGACGACGCGTCCTTCCAGGTCGACAGCCTGGTGCCGAATGCCTTCTCCAGCTGGGCGGCGGTGCCGCTCGCGTCGACGAGCAGGTTGCCCGAGTGCACCTTGCCGACGGTGAGGCCCTGGGCCCGCAGGAAGTCCTTGAGCTGCTTGACCTCGGCGTCGGTCCGGCCGAAGCGGGCTGCGAACTGGCTCTTCGTCAGGTAGTGGCCGTAGGAACCCGACCGGGGGTCGCTGACCTTGGTGACGAAGGTGTCGAGCGCCTTGTCGTTTCTGGGGGTCAGGCTGATCGCCACCGATATCCGCTTCCCGGCGGCGAGCTTGCCGGTCCGGGTCGCGCTCCTGCTCAGGCCCTTGAGGACGTCTCCGGTGACAGCGGCGCGCGTCGCGTGCGGCTGGGCGATGTCGGCCGCGTAGGCGGTGGGGACGGCGGCGGCGAGCAGCACCGGTGCGGCGACCAGGCCGAGCAGTTTCAGGCGTGACTTCACTGGAGTCCTCCGGAGAGTGGGGGCGTGTCCCGGAAGCGGAACGACTTCACCGTAGGAACGGCGGCCCCACCCCCGTAAGCGGGGGAACCCTTGCCGTACGTGTTAACTGCACATGTCATGTCAACGGCGTGTGTCGGGTGCCCGGGCCGTCCGGACCCGGCCGGGCTGACTCATCGTCACTCCCTGTGGCACGGGCGTGACTTGGTCGTCGTCGCCGTGGGCCACGGCAGCGCCGGAGGCGAGGACGGCGACTGCCATGGCGTGGGCGAGCGCGGTGCGCGAGCGGACGCCGAGCTTGCGGTAGACCCGGGAGAGAGCGCCCTCCACCGTCTTGACGCTGATGAACAGCTTCGCGGCGACTTCCCTGTTGGTGGCCCCGCCCCCGACCAGTTCGGCGATCCTGGCCTCCGTCGGGGTGAGTTCGGGTTCGCCCGCGCCCGTCTCACCGCCCCGGTCCCTGGCGTCCAACCTCGCCAACTCGTCCCAGGCCCGTGCCGCCAGCGGAGCGGCGCCGATCCGCTTCGCGGTGTCCAGCGCCTCGTGGAGGACCGTTCGCGCCGCGCTTCTGCGCCGTGAGCGGCGTTCGACCGTGCCGAGGGCGATCAGGGTGCGGACCAGCTCGACGGGCAACGGGAGCCGGCGCAGCCGGTCCACGGCGGAGCGCAGGTGCGGCGCCCCCTCCTTCGCCCGGCCGAGCGCCGCCTCGCGCAGCCCCTCCGCCCGTTCCAGAGCCGCCAGTACGCTGCCGGGCGCGTCGGCGGACAGCAGTGCGCGGGCGTCGTGGAGCACGGCCTTGGCCGCGTCCGTCTCGCCCAGGACGACGAGTGCCTCGGCCAGGTCCGCGTACCAGTGCAGCAGCGGTGGGTCGGCCGCGCACATCGCCTCGCCGAGCCGCTTGACGCGTCCCAGCACCTCGACCGCGGCGGCGGCGCCCCGCGGGTCGCCGCCGAGCAGCTCGGCCTGGCCGAGCACCGCCAGCGCGCGCAGCAGGAACAGCCGGTCGCCGTCCGCCTCCGAGGCCCGTACCGCCTGTTCGGCGAGACGCCGGGCCTCGTCCGCGCTGCCGCCCGCCGTCGCCGCGAGCGCCGCCGCGTAGAGCGCCGGAGCGGCCAGTACGCCGGACTCGGCCAGGATGCCCGAGCAGTGGGCGGCGGTGCGCAGTGCCTCTCGGCAGTGCCCGGCGCGCACCTGGATCCGGGTCAGCGCGACCAGGGTCGCCATGACCTCCTCGACCCCCGCGAACTCGCCGATCTCCGCCAGCAGTCGGGTGACCCGCTCCCCTGCCTCGGTGACTCTGTCGGAGTCCAGGGCGAGGATCGCCCGCATCCGGATCAGTCCCCAGCTCTCCGGGCCGGCGTCGGCGCCGCCGGCCAGCGCGAGCGCCTCCTCCAGGGCCGCGTCGGCGGCGACCGCTTCCCCGGCCAGGGACCGCACCCGGGCGAGGGTGGCGAGGGCCCCGATCCTGGTGTCCGTGTCACCGGCCAGCTCCGCCTGCCGTGCGGCGCGCCGGGCGTGCCGGGCCGCGTCCGTCAACTCCCCGCACAGCAGGCCTCGTACGGCCGCCCAGTAGTGCAGCCAGGCCTCCGACCCGGGGTCGCCGGCGGCGTCCCGCAGGCCCTCCTCGATCAGGTCACGGGTACCTTCCAGCGCCTGCCCGGCGTTGCGCAACAGGATCACCCGGGCGCGCGCCCGCTGCCGTGCGGAGCCCGACCCGGCGAGGACGGTTCCGGCCGCCTGTGCCGCCTCCTCCGACCGACCGCCGTCGCAGGCGTATTCGGCGGCGGCGAGCAGTCGGTCGGCGCGGTCCGCGGCGCGGTCGGCGGGAGTGCGCAGGGCGGCGAGCGCGGCGAGTTCGAAGGCGGCCTCGGGTGTGCCGTCACGGCGTGCGGACTCGGCGGCTGACATCAGGGTGCGGGCGGTGCTCTCGTCCTCGTGCGGGTGGGCGAGGGCGAGGTGGCGGGCCCGCTCCACCGGCTCGGTGACGGCGCGGGCCAGCAGGGTGTGCGCCGCACGGCGGCCGTACTCCGGCGCGTCGGCGTAGAGGGCGGCCCGGATCATTGGATGCCGGAAACGTACGGTTCCGTCGGCGCCGGCCGTGGCGACGCCGAGCCGTTCGGCCTCCGCGAGGTCGTCGGCGGGGTCGGGGAGCCCGGCGGCGCGCAGGACGGTGAGGGTGGGGTGGGCGGCGGCGCTCGCCACCAGGAGGGTGTGCCGGGCCGTCGACGGCAGCGAGCGCGTCGGGTCGAGGAGCCGGTCACGCAGTCCTCGGGGCACCGGCAGCGGGCGGCCGAGGCCGAGGGGGGCCGCGTCGCGCGGGGCCGCCCCCGCCAACTCCCGTACGTACGACGGGTTTCCGGCGGCGGTGTCCAGGATCGCCCGCAGTACGCCCGGTGGCGGCTCGGCGCCGACGACGGTGCGCACGAGGTCGGCCACCTCGGCGTCGTCCAGGGGCGGCACGAGGAGTTCGAGGGTGTCCGGCGGGCAGCAGCGCGACTGTTCGGGCCGCTCGTCGTCGGCCACGCGCTCGGTGGTCAGCACCCGGATGTCGAGGCCACCGAGCCGACGTACGGCGAAGGCGAGCACCTCGGCGGTCGGCTCGTCGAGCCACTGGAGGCCGTCGACGACCAGCAGGACGGGGCCGGCGGCGGCGAGAGCGCGCAGTACGTCGAGGACGGCGACGCGCACCGCGAGTCGGCCGCGGCCGTCGGGGGGTTCAGCGCTGTGCAGCAGGGCGGCGCGCAGTGCCGCCCGGGGTTCGGGCGCCGGCGTCTCCAGGCAGCTCTCCGGCACCCGCGCGAACAGGTCGACGAGGCCGACGAAGGGAAGCCCGGCATCCTCGGGGGCGGGCGAGCAGCGCAGCACCGTTCCGGACGGCTGGCCACTCACGGCCGAGGAGGTCACGAGGGACGCCACGAGTGCGGACTTGCCGATCCCCGCGGGGCCGTGCAGGAGGACTCCCTGACGGCCTGCCAACTCGGCCCGGGCGGTGTCGAACAGCTCGCGTCGACCGGTCACGGACCGTACGCCCATGGCGGCCGGCCGGCCTCGGCCGTGGCGCGGCAGGTCACGCGGCACTGGATCATGCGCTCATGACAACCCTGGTGGATTCGGCTTGTCAATCGTTCAACACCGGCCCACGCGACGGTCCGACCGGAGCCGGTGCGTCACTTTTCGTCAAGCCCGCTCGACGTGAGCGGACCGCTGGAGACGTTCCGGTGGACCCATGTGCTCGCCGTGCGGGGGTACGTGGTGGAAACCGCTGTCTGAAGCCGACTCCGCGGCGCCCGGGAACCGACCGTACAATCCTCGCGCCCAAATGAGATGCACCGCGCTCGCCGCTTCGGCGGGCGCGGCTTCCGGCGCCCTGGCGAAACCGCCACCGCGCCTGTGGTCGATCCACGCACGATCAGCAATGTCGTAGGCGGTTCAACTCACCTCCGTTTTGCGGCAGGCCAGGCAGGTGATGTGCCGTAGGGGCTGGTCATGTGTCGCGCGTCCGGTTCCCGTGATGTCCTGTGCCAGGACATGGCTCTCATGCGCGTGCTCGCGACAGACCGCTGCTCCGCAGCGCACGCACACGGCGACTGCGGGCGTCGCGGTGATGTCAGGGCAGTCATAGCAGTTCACGTTGTCTCCCCTCGCCTGGCGGGCCCCGGCAGTGCCGGTCTGCCGCTACCTTCATGCTCCTCCTGACTATTGCAGGATGCAAGAAAGAAGTGCCCTTCCACGGGTCCCGGGCCCCGAGCCGCGTCGCACGACCGCCCGGGGTTCGGTGAGGCAACCGGGCCGGGCGAGCCGTGCGGCAGGCGGTTCCCGCGATGCGTACCTTGCGGGCCGGTGTCAGGTAGTTCTGTCCTTCGATCGACGGCGTCCTCCCTTAGGAACACCTGGTGGGGGCGGATTGAGCGGGTCGTCGACGAGACCGCCGACGAGACGCATCTCGTCGAACGGGTCCACGGCCATCTCGTCCGCCACCTCGGTAAGCGCCTTCAGCGCGGGAACGAGACCGGCACGTGCCGCGGCGGGCAACTGCTGCACGAGGGTTCGGATTTCGGTGCGCCGATGCGTGAGCACGCGCTTGACCAGGGCCCGGCCGGCGGGGGGCAGGCTCAGGATGACCTCGCGCCGGTTGCGGGGGTTGGTCCTGCGGTCGATGAGGCCGACGGACTCGAGGCGTTCGACCATGCGCAGAGCGGTCGAGGGGTTGACCCCCAGCGTCGCGGCCAGAGCGGCGAGCTTGACCGGCCCGCAGGTGTCGAGCACCACCAGGGCGCGCAGTTGGGGCAGGGTCAAGGTGCCGTCCGTGAACGAGAGGGCGCGCGCGGAGATCGCGATGAGCAGCCTGGACGCGGCCATCACGGCCAGGGTGACCTCCTCGGCCTCCTGGTCGAGTGCCGCATGGGAGAGCTGCTCAGCGCAGGGCTGGGGCCGACGGGGATCCTGCCGAGTCATCACGCACCTTCCACGTCTTTGGCCGATGGTCCCGTGGTGCGGTTCGACGTCTCCACGTTCCGGAACTATTGCAGGATGCAATGTTACAGTCGGAGTGACGAGGCTGGAGCCTTGGAGGCGCGCCGGTTTCGGCGACGAGGACGTGATGATGTTGACGACCGAGCCGATATATGAGGCCTATTCGTTCGTGTGTCTGCGGTGCGGGCACGCGTGGGAGGGGTCCTACGAGATCCGCCACTGCCTCGACGGGCAGGGCCGCGTGCGGGTGGACTACTACGAGAAGAGCCTCAAGGTCCCTTCGCCGTTGACCGAGAGCAGCTGCCGGATCTGCTCCGGATGCCGCATCCGGATACTGCGGCCCGGGCGGGTGCGATCCGCCCGCCCCCGGTTCGACTGAAACCACGCGCCGGAGTACGGGCGTACGACGAGACCCGCCGTCGAACCCGGTCTGTCATCCCCCCGCTGGCGCGTTACGGGGCGGCGGGGAAGGGTACCGATGAGCGGTCGGCGTACCAGATGCCGTCGGATGCCGCCGGGAGGTAATCGTGGATGATTCCGTGGACCGGGTCGCGCAGCCGTGGGGAGGGCGTACCCCCTACGGTCGCCATGAGCCGTGGCCGGCGCGCGTGGACACCTACCTGGCCGAGGGCGTCGAACCCGGCATGGTGCATCGGTGGGTACAGACGGCGTCGGTGCTGCATTCCGACGGGGACGCCATGGACGTAGCGGTGCGAGACGGCCGGCTGGTCGGTGTGCGGGGCCGGGTGACGGACCGGGTCAATCGTGGCCGTCTGGGGCCGAAGGATCTGTTCGGATGGCAGGCCAACGCCGCTGCGGACAGGCTGACCAGGCCGCTGATCCGTCAGGACGGACGCCTGGTCGAGTGCTCGTGGTCGACGGCGATGGACAAGGTGGTCGCCATGTCACGGGAGCTGATGGGCAGCCGGGGGCCGGGAGCGATCGGGTTCTACACCACGGGCCAGTTGTTCCTGGAGGAGTACTACACCCTGGCCGTGCTCGCGCGGGCCGGTGTCGGCACCAACCATCTGGACGGCAACACCCGGCTGTGCACCTCCACGGCGGCCGAGGCGCTGAAGGAGTCCTTCGGCTGCGACGGTCAGCCCGGCACGTACGACGACATCGATCACGCGGATGTCATCGCCCTGTTCGGCCACAACATGGCGGAGACGCAGCCGGTTCAGTGGATGCGCGTCCTTGACCGGCTCGCGGGCAGTGATCCGCCCCGGCTGGTGTGTGTCGATCCCCGTCCTACCCCGGCGGCACGCCAGGCGACCGTGCATCTGGCACCGCGCGGCGGAACCAACGTGGCCCTGCTCAACGCCCTGCTTCACGAAGTCATCCGTGCGGGTCATATCGACGATGGCTACGTCGCGGCCCACACGGTCGGCTTCGAGGAACTCGCGGCCCGAGTCGCGCACTGCACACCGCAGTGGGCAGCCGAGATCTGCGACATCCCCTCTGCCCGGATCAGGGAAGCGGCCGAAGTACTCGGCACGGCCGACAGGCTGCTCTCCACGGTGCTGCAGGGCGTCTACCAGTCCCACCAGGCCACTGCCGCCGCCGTGCAGATCAACAATCTGCACCTGATCCGCGGCATGCTGGGACGGCCGGGCGCCGGGGTGCTTCAGATGAACGGGCAGCCCAGCGCCCAGAACACGAGGGAGTGCGGTGCCAACGGCGACCTGCCGGCCTTTCGCAACTGGGAGAACGACAGCCACGTCGCCGACCTGGCGAAGGTCTGGAACGTCGAACCTGAGGACATCCCGCACTACGCACCGCCGACTCCTGCGATGCAGATGTTCCGCTATGCGGAGCAGGGATCGATCGGCATGCTGTGGATCAGCGGCACCAACCCGGCCGTGTCGCTGCCCGAGCTCTCCCGTATCCGCTCGATCCTCTCTCAGGACCGGCTGTTCGTCGTGGTGCAGGACCTCTTCCTGACCGAGACCGCGCGACTGGCCGACGTGGTGCTGCCGGCCGCGACGTGGGCCGAGAAGACCGGCACGTTCACCAACGCCGACCGCACGGTGCACCTGTCCGACAAGGCCGTCGAGCCACCCGGCGAGGCCAGGCCCGACCTGGAGATCTTCCTCGACTACGCCGCTCGCATGGACTTCCGCGACAAGGACGGCGGCCCGTTGATCACCTGGCAGGACCCTGAGACGGCGTTTGAGGCGTGGAAGCGGTGCAGCGCGGGCAGGCCCTGCGACTACACCGGACTCACCTATGCCAAGCTGCGCGGCGGGACGGGTATCCAGTGGCCGTGCAACGAGCAGACACCCGAGGGGACCGAGCGCCTCTACGCAGACGGCATCAGCTGGGCCCACCCGGACGACTGCGAGAGCTACGGCAAGGACCTGGTCACCGGGGCATCGGTCGGTGTCGTCGAATACCGGTCCCTCAATCCGGACGGCAAGGCCGTGCTCAAGGCCGCAGAGTACCTGCCGCCCCACGAGCCGCCGGATGAGGACTACCCGTTCCAGCTGACCACGGGACGGACGATCTACCACTTCCACACCCGCACGAAGACCGGCCGCGTGCCTCAGCTGAACTCCGCCGCACCGGATGTGTGGGTGGAGATCTCGAACGCCGACGCGGCCGCCCAGGAACTTGTTGAAGGCGACCTGGTGGAGGTCACCACACCGCGCGGAGCTCTGCGGGCGCGTACGCGCGTCACCGACATCCGTCCAGGGCTGTTGTTCGTGCCCTTCCACTTCGGCTACTGGGACACTCCCGGCGGACACGGCCCCGATGACAGCACGCCAGGACGCGCCGCGAACGAGCTGACCGTCACCGACTGGGACCCAGTCTCCAAACAACCCCTCTTCAAGACCGCCGCGGCCGCTCTGCGCCTCCTGGAACGCGGCGACGGCAAACCCGCGCCGGCTCCTACGACCGCGGCCTCCGCCCCCATGGCTGCGGCCGGCGTGCCCGCCACCACGGGGGGCGCCTCCGCGCACGCCACGCAGACGGCGAGCGACGACCAGAGCGGTCAGGAAGGGGAGGGGGCATGAACGGCATCAATCTCGTCCTGCGCGCCGTCCATCACGGTGAGCGGCAACTCGCTGAGGATCTGAAGGTCGTGGCCGACCGCCACCGCGCCGAGCACGAGGTCCACCATGTCGCCACCGACCTGGCCCGATGGTCTCGCGAACACGTCCAGCGAGTGGCGGACACCGCGCACGCTCACGGTCTGGACCTGGCAGACGCGCCCGACGCCTCTTCCTCAGGGCTCCTGGCAACGCTACGGGAGAAAGCAGCCGACGCGGTGGGAAGCCGGCCCGAGCCCGGCCTCCTCCTGCTGCGGGACCTGCGCGAGCTGCACCTGAGCGCAACGGAGAACTCCGTGTACTGGGAAATGCTCGCGCAGGCGGCCCAGGCCACGAAAGACAGCACGCTCCTCGAGCTTGCGTCTTCCTGCCATCCGCAGACACTCCGCCAGATGCGTTGGACCAACACGATGATCAAGAACTTGGCTCCCCAGATACTGACGGGTCTCTAGGGCCTCCCGCTCTCACGCTCACCCGTCGTCCAGTCGGACGAACGGTGTGGATCTCGCCGAAATACTCCCCGAAATTATCATTGCGCAATGCAATGGTGGGTACCCGGAGGCCGGAGGCTCTCCAAGAGCCCCGGTTCCCGGCCGAAGGGCGTGAGAAGGATGGCGGCAAAACCATCGGGAGGCACCGGCGGGGCGCGGAACCCGAGATCCGCGGGCCTGGGGAACATCCGCTGAATGCCCTCCGCCGTCGCGTTCCCGGGGCGTGGGTCTGGGCAGACCGCCCAGCTGTCGCACCTGCCCGTGCTGTTCCCACGCTCTTCCTTCCGCTGATCCGCAGCACTGGTCGAGACGTTTCCACTACCTGGCTCCCGCCTCGTTCACGGGGCAGCCCAGAGGGACGGATTTCCCGATGACCCGTACATCACGACACAGGACCCGCGGCGCAAGCGACGGGCGGAGCGAGTCTGTCGACGTGGTGGCACTGGAGACCGCGCTGGCAGACGTGGTCGATGGTGAGGTCCGCTTCGACGCGGGCAGTAGGGGCGCGTATGCCACGGACGGTTCCAACTACCGGCAGGTACCCCTGGGCGTGGTCATTCCGCGCAGCGTGGACGCCGGGGTTCGGGCGGTGGAGGTGTGTGCGCGGTTCGGTGCCCCGGTGCTGTCCCGGGGCGGGGGAACCAGCCTGGCAGGACAGGCGACCAACGTCGCAGTGGTCATCGACTGGACCAAGTACTGCCACGCACTCGTGTCCGTGGACCCCGATGCGCACACCTGTGTGGTGGAGCCGGGGATCGTCCTGGACGAGCTCAACCGGCAACTTTCCGATCATCGTCTGCAGTTCGGACCGAAGCCGTCCACGCACAGTCACTGTGCCCTGGGCGGCATGATCGGGAACAACTCGTGCGGGGCGTCGGCACAGGCGTACGGCAAGACCGTGGACAACGTGCGCCGTCTGGAGATCCTCACCTACGACGGTCTACGCATGTGGGTGGGACCGGTTTCCCAGGAGGAACGCGGCCGGATCGCAGCGGAGGGCGGCCGCCGGGGCGAGATCTACGACGGCCTGAACCGTATCCTCACCCGGTACCTGGCGGACATCCGGCAGGGCTTTCCGAAGATCCCACGGCGGGTGTCCGGCTACAACCTGGACTCGCTGCTGCCGGAGAACGGCTTCGACCTGGCCAAGGCCCTCGTCGGCAGCGAGGGCACCCTGGTGACGGTACTGCGCGCCGAACTCGACCTGGTGCCGGTGCCGCCGTACCAGTCGCTGCTGGTGCTCGGTTACGACGACATCTGCGACGCTGCGGACGACGTACCCGAGTTGCTGCGACACTGCTCGCCCGGCCAGCTGGAGGCCCTCGACGGCCGGATGGCGCAGCTCATGCGCGAGGAGCACGCCTACCTCGACTCCCTCGACACCCTCCCGGACGGCGACAGCTGGCTGATGCTGCAGTTCGTCGGCGACACCCAGAAGGACGTCGACGAACAGGCGCACGCACTGCTGCGCGCTCTGGGGCGTGACGAGAAGGATGCCACGGTGGCCTTCTCCGACGACCCTGAGCGAGAGCAGAAGATGCTCAGGGCACGCGAGGCCGGGCTCGGCGTGACCGCGCGCCCGCCGGACGGCCGGGAGACGTGGGAGGGCTGGGAGGACTCCGCCGTCCCACCCGAACGGCTGGGCGACTATCTGCGCGACCTGAAGAAGCTGTTCGAGGAGTTCGGTTACGACCACCCGTCGCTGTACGGGCACTTCGGACAGGGCTGCGTGCACACCCGCATCCCGTTCGGGCTGAAGACCGCCGAGGGGGTGGCCGACTTCCGCCGCTTCGTGGAACGCGCAGCCGACCTCGTGGCCTCCTACGGCGGGTCCCTGTCCGGCGAGCACGGGGACGGCCAGTCCCGCGGCGAGCTGCTCACCCGGATGTTCGGGGAGCGGCTGGTGACCGCCTTCGGCGAGGTGAAGGCGCTCTTCGATCCGGACAACCTCATGAACCCGGGCAAGATCGTCGACCCCAATCCCGTCGACGGACAGTTGCGGCTCGGCCCGGCGTGGCGTCCGGCAGGCTCGGACACACACTTCGGGTACCCGCAGGACGAGCACTCCTTCACCCGGGCGGTGATGCGCTGCGTCGGCATCGGCAACTGCCGCAGCCACCAGGGCGGCGTCATGTGCCCGTCCTACCGCGCCACGAAGGAAGAGGAGCACTCCACGCGAGGGCGCGCCCGGCTGCTGTTCGAGATGCTCGACGGCCACGCGGACTCCGCGGTCACCGACGGCTGGCGCTCGACCGAAGTCCGCGACGCCCTCGACCTGTGCCTGGCCTGCAAGGGCTGCAAGTCTGACTGCCCGACAGGCGTCGACATGGCCACGTACAAGGCCGAGTTCCTCGCCCACCACTACGACGGCCGCATCCGCCCTGCGGCGCACTACTCGATGGGCTGGCTGCCGGTGTGGACCCGGCTGTCCCGGCTCGCACCGTCGCTGGTCAACAGCGCGCTCCGAGCACCGGGGCTGGCGAGGGCCGGCAAGCGGCTGGCGGGTGTCGACGGAGCCCGCCAGGCGCCCGTGTTCGCGCCGGAGTCGTTCCCGCAGTGGTGGCGGGCCCGTGCCGCGGACGATCCGGATCCCGCCGACGCACGGACCGTGGTGCTCTGGCCCGACACGTTCAGCTCCTATTTTCATCCGTCGATCGCGACCTCGGCGGTGCGGGTCCTGGAGGACGCCGGCTTCCGCGTCGCCGTGCCCACGGAAGCCGTGTGCTGCGGCCTGACCTGGATCTCCACCGGACAGTTGACCATCGCGAAGAAGGTCCTGCGGCGCACGCTCGACGTCCTGCGGCCGTACATCGAGGCAGGCACCCCGGTCATCGGCCTCGAACCCTCCTGCACCGCCGTGTTCCGGGCCGACGCGCCCGAACTGATGCCGGACGACCAGGACGTACGCCGTCTGGCCGGCCAGTTCCGCACCTTCGCGGAACACCTGGTCAACCACGCGCCCGAGGGCTGGCAGCCGCCCGCGCTGGCCCGGCACGCCGTCGTGCAGACCCACTGCCACCAGCACGCGATCATGAAGGACGACGCGGACCGTGAACTGATGCGCCGGGCCCACCTCGACGCCGACGTCCTGGACGAGGGCTGCTGCGGGCTGGCCGGCAACTTCGGTTTCGAACGCGGCCATCACGAGGTCTCCATGGCGATTGCCGAGCACGGCGTTCTGCCCGCCGTCCGCGCGGCCGCTCCCGGCAGCCTGGTGCTCGCGGACGGCTTCAGCTGCCGCACCCAGATCGAACAGGCGGACACCGGCCGCAGGGCATTGCACCTGGCCGAGGTGCTGGCGCTGGGTCTGGACGGGAACCTGCCCAGCGAGCATCCAGAACGCCTCGCGCGGCGCCCGGCCGAGCCCTCACGCGCGGGTCGCTGGGCGATCACCGCAGGTTCCGCGGCCCTGACGACGGCTGCGGCCGTATGGGCCGGCCGCGGTGCCGCGCGCCGTCTGCGCCGCCACGCGTAGCCGAAAGCCATCCGACACGTGCTTCACGGAAAGGTCACCATCATGTCGATGAAGGTCTCCGACCACATCCTCGAGCGTCTGCGGGCCTGGGAGGTCGAGCATGTCTTCGCCTACCCGGGCGACGGCATCAACGGCCTCCTCGCCGCCTGGGGCCGGGCTGACAACAAGCCCCAGTTCATCCAGGCTCGGCACGAGGAGATGGCCGCCTTCGAAGCGGTCGGCTACGCGAAGTTCTCCGGCAAGGTCGGCGTGTGCGCCGCCACCTCCGGCCCCGGCGCCATCCACCTGCTCAACGGCCTGTACGACGCCAAGCTCGACCACGTGCCCGTCGTCGCGATCGTCGGGCAGACCAACCGCAGCGCCATGGGCGGCTCCTACCAGCAGGAGATCGACCTGCTGAGCCTGTACAAGGACGTCGCCTCCGACTTCTGCGAGATGGTCACCGTCCCGGAACAGCTGCCCAACGTGCTGGACCGGGCCATGCGCACCGCCATGGCCCGCCGCTCCGTGACGGCCGTCATCATCCCGGCCGACGTGCAGGAACTCGACTACTCCGCGCCCGCGCACGCCTTCAAGATGGTGCCCTCCAGCCTGGGCATGTCCCAGTACGCCCCGATCCCGGCCGACCCCGACATCGAGCGCGCCGCCGAGCTCCTGAACGCGGGTGAGAAGGTCGCCGTCCTCATCGGCCAGGGCGCCCGCGGGGCCCGGCCGGAGGTCATGGAGGTCGCCGAGCGACTGGGCGCGGGCGTGGCGAAGGCACTCCTCGGCAAGGACGCCCTCGACGACGAGCTGCCCTACGTCACCGGTTCGATCGGCCTGCTGGGCACCCGCCCGTCGTACGAGCTGATGCAGGACTGCGACACCCTGCTGGTCATCGGATCCAGCTTCCCGTACACGCAGTTCCTGCCCGAGTTCGGCCAGGCCCGCGCCGTGCAGATCGACATCGACCCCCACATGGTGGGCCTGCGCTACCCCTTCGAGATCAACCTCGTAGGGGACGCCCGGGAGACACTGCGCCGACTGCTGCCGCGTCTGGAACCGGCCAGGAACGACGGCTGGCGCAAGACGATCGAGAAGAACACCGCCCGCTGGTGGGAGGTCATGGAGCGGCGCGCGGCCGTGGACGCCGACCCGATCAACCCCGAGTACGTCGTGCACACCCTGAACGGCCTGCTGCCCGAGAACGTCATCCTGGCCGCCGACTCCGGCTCCGCCGCCAACTGGTACGCCCGCCACCTGCGGCTGCGCGGCGGCATGCGCGGCTCGCTGTCCGGCACGCTCGCCACCATGGGACCAGGCGTTCCCTATGTGATCGGAGCGAAGTTCGCGCACGGTGATCGCCCGGCGATCGCCCTCGTGGGCGACGGGGCGATGCAGATGAACGGTCTCGCCGAGCTGATCACGATCGCCAAGTACTGGGAGCAGTGGGCCGATCCGCGCCTGGTGGTCGCCGTGCTGAACAACCAGGACCTCAACCAGGTCACCTGGGAGATGCGCGCGATGTCCGGCGCCCCGCAGTTCCTGCCCTCGCAGTCGCTGCCCGATGTGGCCTACGCCGACTTCGCGCGTTCGCTGGGCCTGGGCGGAACGCGGGTGGAGAAGCCGCAGGACGTGCAGACGGCCTGGGAGACGGCGCTGGCAGCCGACCGGCCCTTCGTCCTCGACTTCCGCACCGACCCGGCGGTACCGCCCATTCCGCCGCACGCGTCCCTCGACCAGATCGAGGCCGCGGCTGCCTCCGTCCTCAAGGGCGACAGCGACCGCACCGCCATGATCCGCCAGGGCTTCAAGGCCAAGGTCCAGGAAATGCTGCCCGGCCACCGCCACCGTGAGGACCGGCCCGGAGCCGACGAGGCGCCGTGACCGCCGAGGAGACCGTGGAGCGGCTGGACACCGCCGTCTACACGGTGCCCACCGACGCGCCGGAGGCGGACGGCACCCTGAGGTGGACCAGCACCACCCTCGTGCTCGCCACCGTACGGTGCGGCCCTGTCACCGGCCTGGGGTACACCTACGCGCCGGCGGCCGCGGCACGGATCATCGACGACGTGCTCGCGGGCGTCGTCGTCGGTGGCCCCGCCTTCGACGTGCCGCGCCTCAACGAGGCCATGCACCGCGCGGTACGCAACGCCGGCCTGCCCGGCGTCGCGGCGCAGGCGATCGCCGCTGTGGACATCGCTCTGTGGGACTGCAAGGCCCGTCTGCTCGGACTGCCCCTCGTCCAGTTGCTGGGCGCCGCCCGAGACGACGTGCCGGTCTACGGAAGCGGCGGATTCACGACCTACGACAGCGATCGCCAGGACCGCCAACTGCGCGGCTGGGTCGAACAGGAGGGCATCCCGCGGGTCAAGATCAAGATCGGTGAGTCGTGGGGGCGGTGTGAGGAGCGCGACCGTCGGCGCGTGGCCGAGGCCCGCGCGAGCGTCGGAGACACCACCTCCCTGTATGTGGACGCCAACGGCGCCTACAGCGCGAAGCAGGCCGTTCGCGTCGCCGGCGCACTGGCCGATGCGGGCGTCACCTGGTTCGAGGAACCCGTCTCCTCCGACCACCTCACCACCCTCGCCCACATCCGCGACCAGGTCACGATGGACGTCACGGCCGGCGAGTACGGATACACCCTGCCGTACTTCGAGTACATGCTCGCCGCCGGGGCGGTGGACTGCCTGCAGGCGGACATCACCCGCTGCGGCGGCATCACCGTCTGGCTGCGCGCCGCCGCCCTCGCCCAGGCCCGCGGCCTCGACATCTCCGGCCACTGCGCACCGCACGCCCACGCGCACGCCGCCGCGGCGGTGCCCAACCTGCGCCACCTGGAATGGTTCCACGACCACGTCCGCATCGAACGCATCCTCTTCGACGGCGTCCTCGACCCCGCAGGCGGCAGCATCGACCCCGGCAGCGGCGGCGAAGGCGGTCTGGGCCTCGCCCTGAACGCCGACCGCGCACAGCGGTACCGGGTGAGCTGAACAGGAGGCCGACACTCATGAGCACCTCGTACCCACCCCACACGCTGCACGACTACGCGCTGCTGGCCGACGGGGAACGCGGCGCGCTGATCGGACCGGACGGCGCCGTCAGCTGGCTGTGCGCGCCGGCCTGGCACGACGACGCCGTCTTCGCCTCCCTCATCGGCGGACAGGGCGTGTACGCCATCACTCCGCGCGCCCCGCACGTCTTCGGCGGCTACTACGAAGAGGGCACCCTCATCTGGCGCAGCCGCTGGGTGGGCGTCGACGGCATCGTGGAGTGCCGTGAGGCACTGGCCTTTCCCGGTGAACCCGGCCGCCTCATCCTGCTGCGGCAGGTGCGGGCCGTCGACGGAACGGGCCGCCTGACCGTCGTCCTCGACCCGCACGGCGGATACGGGCGGGAGCCGCTATCGCATGCTCACCGGCGCGATGACGGGGTGTGGGAAGTGCGCAGTGGCACCCACCACCTGCGTTGGCAGGGAGCGCCGTTCGCCGTCCCCGGGGCAGCGGGCCTCACCGCCGAGATCGAACTCCAGCAGGGCGAGAGCCACGACCTGATCCTGGAGTGCTCCGGTGCTCCGCTGCCACGGGAGCTTCCCCGGGCCGAACCCGCCTGGGCCGCCACTGAATCCGCGTGGCGGCGGACGGTGCCGCCGCTCACGAAAACCATCGCCCCCACGGACGCGCGCCGAGGCTACGCCGTCCTGCGCGGTCTGACCTCGCACGGCGGCGGAATGGTCGCGGCCGCCACCACCAGCATGCCGGAGCGAGCCGAGCAGGGCCGCAACTACGACTACCGGTACGTATGGATCCGCGACCAGAGCCTCGCGGGGCAGGCCGCGGCCGCCGCGGGCGCCCCCGAACTGCTCGACGACGCGGTCCGCTTCGTCAGTGAGCGGCTGCACACGGACGGGCCGCGGCTGGCCCCCGCCTACACCGTGCACGGCACGAACGTGCCCGGTCAGCAGGATCTCGACCTGCCCGGCTATCCAGGGGGTTTCGACCGCATCGGCAACTGGGTCCGCGAACAGTTCCAGCTCGACTGCTTCGGCGAGAGCCTGCTCCTGTTCGCGGCGGCCGAACGTCACCACCGACTCGACGACACCGCCCGACAGGCCGCCGGCATCGCTGTACGGGCCATCGCCGAGCGCTGGCAGCAACCCGACGCCGGTATCTGGGAGCTCGACGACCGCATGTGGACCCACAGTCGGCTCACCTGTGTCGCCGGTCTGCGAGCCGTCGCCGCCGCGGCACCACGCCACCCCCTCGCCGCCACCTGTACCCGGCTCGCCGACACCGTGCTCGCCGCCACCTCGGCGACCTGCCTGTCTCCGGAGGGGCACTGGCAGCGCGCTCCCAAGGATCCGCACGTGGACACCGCACTGCTGCTCCCCCTCGTACGGGGCGCCCTGCCCCCCGGCGACGCGCGCATCCGCGCCACCCTGGACGCCTGTCGGCGCGAGCTGACGCAGGACCACTTCGCCTACCGCTTCCGCCACGACGACCGCCCCCTGGAAGAGGCCGAGGGCGCCTTCCTGCTCTGCGGGTTCGTCATGGCGCTGGCCGAACACCAGCAAGGCGACGCCGTCGCCGCGCACCGCTGGTTCGAACGCAACCGTGGCGCCTGCGGTGCGTCGGGCCTGTACGCGGAGGAGTTCGACATCGCCCAGCGGCAACTGCGCGGCAACCTGCCGCAGGCGTTCGTCCACGCGTTGCTGCTCGAAACCGCCGCCCGCCTCGCCGCACCCCCCGCCCAGCCGCAAAGCGCTCTAGCACAAAGGAATTGACCATGTCCGTGAACGTTGTCATCACCGGCGCCAGTGCCGGGATCGGCAGAGCGACCGCCCGCCTCTACGCCAAGCGCGGCGCGAACATCGTCCTCGTCGCCCGCGGGCATGCTGGGCTGCGAGCCACCGCCGACGAAGTCGAGGCCCTCGGCGGCCGCCCTCTTGTGCAGGTCGCCGACACCGCGGACGGGCCGCAGGTCGAGGCCGCCGCAGCCGCAGCGGAGGAAGCCTTCGGCCCCATCGACGTGTGGATCAACTGTGCCTTCACCAGCGTGTTCGCGCCTTTCGACGAGATCACGGCCGAGGAGTACCAGCGGGCGACGGATGTGACCTATCACGGGTTCGTCCACGGCACCCGGGCCGCGCTGAAGCGGATGCTGCCCCGCGACCGCGGCACGATCGTGCAGGTGGGTTCCGCGCTCGGTGAGCGGGCCGTCCCCCTGCAGTCCGTGTACTGCGGCGCCAAGCACGCCGTCAACGGCTTCACCTCCTCGGTACGCACCGAGCTGCTCCACCGCCGCAGCAACGTGCACATCACGATCGTGCAGATGCCGGCGGTCAACACACCCCAGTTCTCCTGGGTGCACTCCCGTCTGCCCAGGCATCCCAGCCCCGTCCCGCCGATCTACCAGCCCGAAGTCGCCGCCCGGGGCGTCCTGCACGCCGCCGACCACCCGCACCGCAAGCAGTACTTCGTCGGAGCCAGCACCGTGGGCACCATCTGGGCCAACCGCTTCGTCCCAGCGCTCCTCGACCGGTACCTGGCCCGTACGGGCTTCGACTCCCAGCAGACCGACGGCCGGCCGACCGGTGAAAGCAACCTGTTCGAGCCCGTCGACCGGTCACCTGGCAGTGACCACGGCGCCCACGGCGTCTTCGACGACTCTTCCCACGCCCGTTCCTGGCAAGCCGTCACGGCACGGCACCCCGTCCTGTCACTGGCTTGCGTCGGTCTCGTCGCCGGCGCGGCCGCAGCCGCGCTACGCAAGCGGAGTGGCGCGTTTCCCACATCACGAGAAGCTCCCCATGAGTGAGCCGGACGACGAAGCGCCGAACGATCCACCGGGTGCACGCTCTTTCGCGGAACAGGCAGGCCGAAGACGAACTCCTCGACCCACGGGCGGTCCCCGACTGGTCCCCGGGAATGACCAAGGGCCGGTTTCGGATATCTCCGAAACCGGCCCTGCCCTACGACTGTCTCCAGTCGGGACGACAGGATTTGAACCTGCGACCCCTTGACCCCCAGTCAAGTGCGCTACCAAGCTGCGCCACGTCCCGGTGTGCTGACGATCCACGGTTGCCCCGCGTGATCGCACAGACAAACCCTACCGCACACCCGCCCTGCCTCCGAGCGGTCACGGAACGGTCACCGAGATATCAAAGGCCCCTTACCGTCCCATCCGCCGCACTACCGTCGTCCCACCCGAAAGACAACAGGGGGACGATCATGAGCAACCCGTACAACACTCCCGGGAATGTGCCACCGGCTCCGATACCGGGGCCGACGCCAGGCCGCCAGGGCCCGAGATGGGCTCGTAAGAGATTCGTCCTGCCCGCCCTCGGGCTCGTGTTCTTCCTCGGCGTCGGCATCGGTGGAAGCGGTCAGGGGGACGGCAAGGACCCGGTGGCCGCCGACCCGACGCCCACGGCGACCGTCACGACGACAGCGACCGCCACGGTCTCGGCCACGGTGACAGCCACGCCCGAACCCGCCCCCACCGTCACCGTGCGGGCGACCAGGACGGTGACGGCCGAGCCTGCGGTCGACACCGACACCGACACCGACACCGACACCGGCTCGGGCACGGGATCGGGCACGGGATCGGACGGCGGCTCCGGGTCCGGTGACGACAGCGTGTACTACGAGAACTGCGCGGCCGCCCGCGCCGCCGGAGCCGCCCCGGTGCATGTCGGTGATCCCGGCTACGCGCGGCATCTCGACCGGGACGGCGACGGCGTCGGCTGCGAGTGACGGGCAGATGTCAGGCGTTCGGGTCGAACGCGATGCCCGCCGGCATTGCCGCCGCCAGGTGGGAGGCGAAGTTGCCGTCCTTGAGGCCGAAGTTGGCGCTGCCCCAGTCGGCGGAGGTCAGTTTGTCACGGATGCCTGACGGATAGCCGTTCCAGCCGACCAGCGCCGGGAACTGCCAGGTTCCCTTGTGGTTCTCCGGCGGCTCGTCGTTGGTGCCCGCGAGGCGGAAGCAGTGGGTTCTGATGCCGTCCTTGTGGTAGACGATCTTGGGGTGCGTGCCGTCCCAGCGGACCTGGTCCCTGGTGTGGATGCTGAAGCCGCCGTGGTTGGAGGTCGAGACGTACTCCGCCACGCCGTCCCGCACCCACACCACCACGTGCTCCCAGTCGTGCCGGTGTCCCCCGATGCTGCTGCCCGCGAGTGCCTGGTCCTTCTCGAAGTAGAGGCCGTAGATGATCGCGCACCAGCCGTTGTCGCACTTGTAACGGGAGTAGCCGTTGGTGTTGTCGAGGTCGGCGGCGTCCCTGCACTGCCCGTTGAGGGAACCGGTCGGCTTGAGGCCGCCGTTGAGGGTGCCCGTGGGGCCGATGGCGGGGGTGGGGTAGCAGCCGTCCGTGTCGTAGTCGTACGCCGGCTGGTACGTCTGCTCGGTGCTGTCCGCGTCGGCCGGGAGGGGTCCGGGCGGGGCGGCGAGGGCGGTGCCGGGAAAGGCGACGACCAGCGCGACCGCGCTGCCGAGGACGAGCGAGGCTCTGCGGGTGCGCACAGGTCTCTTCACGGGGGCCTCCTGATCGATGCCGTGCGGGGTACGGCGTTAGGTCAGATTGGCATGCCCATATCATGGATCGGTCACTCGTTGAGGGCCCCTGCCCTGAAGGGCGGGGGCGGGTGACGTACCGGTGCCTCAGTCCGCCGTGCCGGGTGCCGCGCCCCGGTACGCCGCCCGCAGCAGACCGAGCACACCCTCGGGCGTGACCTCGCGCGGGTTGGCGTACGGCCGCTGCCCGGCGACCTGGGCCGCCGCCACCGCCACATCGGCCTCGGTGAGGCCCAGTTCGGCAAGGGAGCCCGGGGCGCCGAGACGTCCGGCCAGCTCCCACAAGGCAGTTGGGGCATCGGCCGGACCGCTCAGCGCGCGGGCGACGGCGTCGGCCGCGTCCGGTGCGGCGGGCGCGTTGAAGGCCAGGGCGTGCGGCAGGACGACCGTGTGGGTCTCGGCGTGCGGCAGGCCGAAGGTGCCGCCGAGGACATGGCACAGCTTGTGGTGCAGGCCCATGGTCGTGGCACCCAGGCACGAGCCGCACAGCCACGCCCCGTACAGGGCCCGGCCGCGCGCGTCGAGGGACCCCGGGTCGGCGGCCACAGCCGGGAGCGCCTCGGCCATCGCCCGTACGCCCTCCTGCGCCATCAGTGAGACGAGCGGTGAGGCGTCGGGGGCGTAGAGGGCCTCCACCGCGTGGGCGATGGCGTTGATACCGCTGGTGACCGAGAGCGGGACCGGCAGGGAGAGGGTCAGCTCGGGGTCGTACACGACACTGCGCGGGAGGACCGACCGGTCGCGGCCGGTGCTTTTCACGCCCTGCTCGGTCAGGCCCCAGACGGGGGTCATCTCCGAGCCGGAGTAGGTGGAGGGCACGGCGATCAGCGGCAGCCCGGTGCGCAGCGCGATCGCCTTTCCCAGGCCGATCGCGGAGCCACCGCCGACCGCCACACAACCGTCGGCGCCCGCCGCGAGCGCCACTTCGACGGCCCGGTCGGCGACTTCGACGGGTACGTGCATCCGCGCCTCGGCGTGCAGACCCGCCAGGGCCGGTCCGAGCGAGTCGGCGACCGCCCGCGCGGTGTCCTTCCCGCGCTCGCCGCACACCACCAACAGCCGTCGCAGACCGAGCCGTTCGGCTTCTCCGGCCGTCGCGGTCACGGCGGCCCCGGCCCGCAGCACGACCCGCATCGGCTGGGCCTCGTAGACGAAGTCCGGTGTGCCGCTCACGACTTCTGCCCCGACTTCTCCAGTACGAGGTCGAAGCGTGCGTGGCGGAAGGGGTTCGGTACGCCGAACTCCCCTGCCAGGGACAGGTCGTCGGTCTCGGTGAAGTCCTCAACCAGGCTCTCCTTCACCGCGAACACGGCGTCCGAGTCCAGGTATTCGCTGCCCGCGACGAAAATGTGGGTGGTGACGGGCTCGTGGCCCTCGGCGGTGGCGATGAAGTGGATATGGGCGGGGCGGTAGGGGTGCCGGCCGGTGGCGTGGAGCAGTGCGCCGACCGGGCCGTCCGTCGGGATGGGGTACGGGCTCGGCACACAGGTGCGGAACCAGAAGCGGCCCTCCGTGTCCGCGGTGAAGAGCCCGCGGCCGTTGCCCGGCGGCTGGACGTCCGGCTGCTGGACGTCGTAGTAGCCCTCGGCGTCGGCCTGCCACACGTCAAGTACCGCGCCGGGCAAGGGAGTTCCGTCCCGGTCGAGCACCCGCCCGCTGACCACGCACGGCTCACCGGCGCCCACCAGGTCGATGTCGGCGCCCAGTTCACGTACCGGCGACTCGGTCATGTGGAAGGGACCGAGCACGGTCGACTCGGTGGCGCCCGGGTCCCCGTGGCCGTTGAGGGTCTCCACGAGCATCGAGACGCCGAGGACGTCCGACAGGAGGATGAACTCCTGCCGGGTGTCGGTGCAGGTCTGCCCGGTCGCCGTCAGGAAGCCGATGGCCCGCTCCCACTCCTCCATCGTCGGCTCGGTCTCCCGTACGAAGGCGTGGAGGTGGCGGGTGAGGGCGGTGAGCAGCTCGCGCAGGCGCGGGTCGGCGGTCCCGCTCATGCTGTCGACGACCGCTTCGGTGACGGCGGTGGTGAAACCGGCGCCCTCACCGACGTCACGTGTGCTGGGTTCAGTGGTCATGCCGTGCTCCTCGTCCCGTCCGTCCTGTCCTGTCCCGTCAGGCATGTCCGAGGATCTGCCGCAGCGCGTCCGTCAGCAACTGTTCGGCGTTCTCGGCGGCTTCGGCGTGTCGGAACGCGACGAACCCGTCCGGGCGTACGAGGAGCACGCCCGCGTCGGACACCTCACTGAGGCCGGCCCAGTCGCCGTAGGGGTCCTCGTACTCCTGGCCGGGGCCGATGACGACCGTGGCGATGTCGAGGGGCTGTGCCTTCGCCGCGCGCAGCCAGGCGTCGCCGCCGATGCCGGTGAGGAGGGTGAAGCGGCCCCGGCCCACGGTGTCGAGGGGGGACAGGGTGCGGGTGCCGGAGGTGAGCCAGGCGTGCGGGAGTCTGGCGCCGGGGCGGGTGGTGGGCTGGTGGTGCAGCTCGGGGTCGCGGGCGAAGCCGGGGTCGGGGGTGCCGTCGGGGACGATCGCGGCGGACTCGTAGCGCTGGTTGAGGTCGACTCCGTGCGCGTTGAACTCGTACACCTTGGCGGCGATCGCCTGGCGCAGCCGGGCGCGCTGCCCGGTGGCGGCCTCGGTGGCGTCCTTGCGGGCGGCGATGTTGGCCCACAGTTCCTCGGGGGTCTGCGGGGAGAGTCCGTCGAGGGCGTCGAAGATCGGGGCGGTCTCGGCGATGGACTTGTTGGCGCGGGTGACGATCTGCCTGCCGACGGGGGCTCGTTCGGCGGTGTAGCTGTCGAGCAGCGAGGGGGCGGCGACGCCGTCGAGGACCAGCTTCAGCTTCCAGGCCAGGTTGCAGGCGTCCTGGATGGAGGTGTTCGAGCCGAGCCCGTTGGACGGCGGGTGCCGGTGCACGGCGTCGCCGGCGCAGAGGACGCGACCGCTGGCGTAGGTCTCGGCGTACATCTCGTTGACCGTCCAGGCCGAGGACGACCTGATGGTGACGGGGATGTCGTCGTCGCCGACGAGCCTGCGGCCGATTCCCTCGGCGTACTCGGTCGTGAGGTCGGGGGCGCAGGCGGTCACGTCGTAGCCCCGGACGATCATCCACTCGTTCCAGGGGCGGACGTTGCGGACCAGGCCCGCGCCGATACCGCCGCCCGTGGCTCCGGGGGCGAGGACCCAGTAGAGGGTGGAGGGGCGGTGGGCCGTGTACCGGGTGAGGTCGGCGTCGAAGACGATGTTGATGCTGCCCGCGACGCCCATCTGGCCGCCCATGGGCAGTCCGGCGTCCTCGGCGACCTTGGACCGGCCGCCGTCGGCGCCGATCACATAGCGGGCGCGGATCTCGCCGAGCGCACCGCGATTCTGGAGGCGCTGCGCCGCAACGGCGGCAACAAGGCCCGTACGGCGTCGGCCCTGGGCATCGCCCGCGCCACGCTGTACCGGAAACTGCGCGAGTGCGGGGCCTGAGAGGGCCTTACCGAACCTCGGCAGGTGCTGCCGTCGTCCCCCGGATCTCCAGTGTCGGGGCGGCCAGGTGGACGCTGCCGGGGTCGCGGGGCGCGTCGAGCCGGTCGAGGAGGCAGCGGGCGGCGCGGCGGCCGACCTCGTGGCTGGCGCTGTCCACAGTGGTGAGCCAGACGTGGCGCAGCCGCGAGATGTTCGTGTTGTCGTAGCCGATGACGGACAGGTCTCGCGGGACGCCCATCCCCAGTTCCTCGGCGGCGGAGATCGCGCCGACGGCCGTCATGTCGTTGACGGCGAAGACGGCGGTGGGCCGGTCGGCGGGGTCGCCGAGCAGTCGGACGGCGCTCCGGTAGCCGCCCTCCTCGGTCAGGTCGCCGGCCTCGACGAGGGCACTGTCCGCCAGACCGTGCGCGCGCATCGTCGCCTCGAAGCCGCGCCGGCGCAGCTCACCGACGGCGCCGTACCCGGCGATGTGGGCGATCCGGCGGTGCCCGAGCCCGAGGAGGTACTCGGTGGCGATGCGGGCGCCGTGCTCGTCGTCGTTGGCGACCACGTCGACCCCGGGCAGCGCGGGCTCACGGGCACCCGCGACGACGACCGGGAGGCGCTCGGCGAGGGTGCCCAGGACCGCCGGGTCGGGCAGGGTGCCGACGACGACCAGGCCGTCGACGCCGAGATCACGGAAGGGGCCGGTGAGGTCCTGGCCGCTGCGCCGGTTGAGGCGGGCGTCGGCGAGCAGCATGTGCAGGCCGTTGTCATGGAGGAGGGAGCCCAGGCCGTCGAGGAGGTCGACGAACCAGGGGTTGCGCAGGTCGTTGAGGAGGGCGCCGACGGTCCGGGTGCGCTGTTCGCTGAGGCTGCGGGCGGCGGCGTTCGGCCGGTAGCCCAGTTCGCGTACCGCGAGCAGGACGGCCTCCCGCTTCTCGGGCCGTACCTGGTCGGAACCGCGCAGCACCAGCGAGACCAGGGATTTCGACACCCCGGCTCGTTCGGCGACGTCTCGGATGGTCGGCGGTCTCATGGTTGGACCGTTCCACAGCTTGCTTGGCCTGTCAAAGGGCGCCAGTAACGACCTATGAGGGTTGACATCAGCGGTTGTCGGCACCGAGGGTGAGTGAGAAATGTTCTGGACCGGTCCAAAGAAGGGCTGTAGCTGTCATGGCAAGTACGCTCGGTGTCGCCGTCGTGGGGTTCGGCTGGATGGGACGGGTGCACACACAGGCGTACGTCCGTCTGGCGCACCACTTCCCCCAGCTGGGGCTGCGGCCCGAACTGGTCATGGTCGCCGAGGAAGTGCCGGGCCGGGCCGAGGAGGCCGCCGCGCAGTTCGGGTTCGCCTCGACGACCCGTGACTGGCGTGCCGTGGCCGCCGACCCGCGCGTGCAGGCCGTGAGCATCACTGCGCCGAACTTCCTGCACCGGGAGATCGGCGTCGCGATGGCCGAGGCCGGCAAGCACATCTGGATCGAGAAGCCGGTGGGCCTGTCTGCGGCCGACGCGGGCGCGGTCGCCGACGCGGTCGCCAGGGCCGGTGTCCAGGGCACGGTCGGCTTCAACTACCGCAACGCGCCCGCCGTGGAGAGGGCCCGGCAGCTCATCGCGGCCGGTGACATCGGCACGGTCACACATGTCCGCGTCCGCCTCTTCAGCGACTACGCCGCCCACCCGGACGGCGCCCTGACCTGGCGGTACGAGCGCGAGCGCGGCGGCAGCGGAGTGCTGGGCGACCTCGCCTCGCACGGCGCGGACCTGGCGCGTTTCCTGCTCGGCGAGATCGCCGCGCTCACCGCCGACACGGCCGTCTTCGTGCCCGAGCGGTCCCGTCCGACGGGCGCCACGGCCGGGCACACGCTTGCGGCGGGCGGTGAGCGCGGTCCGGTGGAGAACGAGGACTACGTCTCCTGCCTGCTGCGGTTCGCCTCCGGCGCCCGGGGTGTCCTGGAGGCGTGCCGGGTGTCGGTCGGCGAGCAGAACAACTACGGCTTCGAGGTGCACGGCACGAAGGGTGCGGTGTTCTGGGACTTCCGCAGGATGAACGAGCTGGGCGTGAGCACCGGCACGTCGTACCAGGACCAGCCGGTCAGTACGGTGTTCGTCGGGCCGGGCGACGGGGAGTTCGGGGCGTTTCAGCCGGGGGCGGCGAACGCGATGGGGTACGACGATCTGAAGGTCATCGAGGCTCACCGGTTTGTGCGGTCGGTGGCTGAGGGGACGTCGTACGGGGCGACGTTGACGGACGCGGTGCGGAGCGCTGCCGCGCTGGATGCGATGAGTCGGTCGGTGGAGTCGGGGGCGTGGGTGTCGGTGGGGGCGTGAGGGCTGCCGTGGCGTGGCTTGTGCGGTGTGGTCGCCGCGGGTCCGCTGTGGTCGGTCGCGCAGTTCCCCGCGCCCCTTGCGGGGGTGAGTCCCCGCTCGATCGACCGTGACCCGGGGAGGGTGTAGCGGGCAGTTCGTCGGCCGCGGGCCCGCTGTGGCTGGTCGCGCAGTTCCCCGCGCCCCTTGCGGGGGTGAGTCCGCGCTCGATCGACCGTGACCCGCGGAGGGTGTAGCGGGCGGTTCGTCGGCCGCTACGGCCCGCTGTGGTCGGTCGCGCGGTTCCCCGCGCCCCTTGCGGGGGTGAGTCCCCGCTCGATCGACCGTGACCCGGGGAGGGTGTAGCGGGCAGTTCGTCGGCCGCGGGCCCGCTGTGGTCGGTCGCGCGGTTCCCCGCGCCCCTGTCGGGGGCGTGAGTTCGCGCCGCGAGTTCCCCGAACCGCCTTGATGGCGGTCAGTGTGGGGGCATGTTGTATGGGGTGACCACCTGGATCGCGGATGGCAGGGTGGGGCCCGCGGGTGGGAGGGCGCCGTGGGTGCGCATGATGGTGCGGCAGGCCTCGTGCATGTCCTGGCGGAGGTCGTGGTGGAGGACGCAGGACAGGTGGTGTTCGCGCAGCAGGTGGGTGTTGTCGTGGTCGAGGTCGTGGGCGACGAACACCGCGCACTCGCGGCCCAGGTCCGCGAAGGCCCGTAGCGTCGCGATGTTGCCGCCGCCGATCGAGTACACGGCGCGGATGTCGGGGTCGCGTTTCAGGGCGTCCCGGACCAGGTCGTACTGGGTGGCGTCCAGGCCCTGCCCCTCGGTGATCTCGACGAGGGCGCGCTCGGGGTGCCGGGCCCTCATCGCGCCCCGGAAGCCCATCTCACGCTCCTCCTCGTTGCGGAAGAAGCCGCTGCTGAGGCTGGTGAGTACGTTGCCGGGGAGTTCGCCGAGCCACTGGCCCATCAGGTAGGCGGCGGTGGCGCCGGCGGCCCGGTTGTCGATGCTCACGTAGGCGAGGCGGGCGCTGGAGGGCAGGTCGGTCACCAGGGTGACGACCGGGATACCGGCGGCGACCAGTCGGCCGACGGCGGCGGTGATCTCGGGCACGTCCGGTGCTTTGAGGATGACGCCCTGCGAGCCGCGTCGGGCGATGCGGTCGAGGTCCGCCGCCAGGTCCGCCACCGGGCCGGTCTCCCGGAAGTGGAAGCGGGAACGCACGACGGCAGGGTGGAGGGCGGGCAGCTCGGCCTCCAGGGCGGCCCGGACGGCGGTGGTGAACCGCTCGGGCGCCTGCATCACGATGTCGATCATGAACGTACGGCCGACCAGCCGGACCTGGGTGCGCTGTCGGTCCAGGTCGGCGATGGCCTGCCGCACCTCCCGCCGGGTGCTCTCGCGCACGCCGCCCCTGCCGTTGAGGACGCGGTCGACGGTGGCCTCGCTGAGGCCTGCCTGACGTGCGATCTCCCGGATCGGGAAGGGGTGGCCCATGGAGAGGTTCCTCGGCTTTCGCTTGAGGGGTTTTTGATGGCCGCCTGCTGGTTGTTTGACGAGTTTGTCATGACAACAATGACAGCAACACCGAGAGTTCGAGAGAAGGACGACGATGTCCCTCAGCGCCGCACAGCGCCCCGCGTGGCTGTCCGAACAGGACTGCGATCTCGACACCTTCCACGCCGAGGTCGAGCGGACGACCGACGCCGCCGACTACCCGTACGCGACCGCCGTCCGGGAAAACGTCCTCGTCTACGACAGTGAGCGGCTGCGCGCCGCCGTCACCACACCGGGCGGACGCCGGGAGGTCCTGACGGAGCTGC
This sequence comes from Streptomyces sp. B21-083, assembly GCF_036898825.1. Taxonomy (GTDB): domain Bacteria; phylum Actinomycetota; class Actinomycetes; order Streptomycetales; family Streptomycetaceae; genus Streptomyces. Next base: position 1,284,735 of record NZ_JARUND010000001.1, read on the forward strand.
TCAGGGCGCTCACCGACGGACCCGGCGTCGTGGTCCTCCAGCGGGCCTTCGCCGATCTGTCGGTCGTGGACCGGGCGACCGCCGCGTTCGAGGCGCTCATCGCCGACCAGCGCGCCGCCGGGACGGTCGCGGGCGACCACTTCGCCAAGCCGGGCGCCAACGACCGGGTGTGGAACGCCCTGGAGAAGGCGGCCCTGCTCGCGCCGGAGGCGTTCGCCGACTACTACGCCAACGACATGGTCGCCCTCGTCTCGACGGCCTGGCTCGGCCCCGGCTACCAGGTCACCTCGCAGATCAACGTCGTCAACCCCGGTGGCGCGGCGCAGAGCCCGCACCGCGACTACCACCTGGGCTTCCTGTCCGCCGAGGCGGCTGCCGCCTACCCCGCGCACGTCCACCGGCTGTCCCCCGTACTGACGCTGCAGGGCGCGGTCGCCCACTGCGACATGCCCGTCGAGTCCGGCCCGACGCTGTACCTGCCGTACTCGCACACGTACGAGCCCGGCTATCTGGCCTGGCGGCTACCTGAGTTCGCGGCGTACTTCGACGCCCACCATGTGCAGCTGCCCCTGGCCAAGGGGGACGCCGCGTTCTTCAACCCGGCGCTCTTCCACGCGGCAGGCACCAACCGCTCCGCGGACATCCGCCGGATGGCGAACCTCCTCCAGGTGTCCTCCGCGTTCGGGCGGGCCATGGAGACCGTGGACCGGGAGGCCGTCGTGAACGCGGTCTATCCGGTGCTGCTCGCCCGCAAGGCCGAGGGAGCGGGCGACGCATGGCTGGAGGCGGTCGTCGCGGCCTCGGCCGAGGGCTACCCCTTTCCCACCAACCTCGACCGGGATCCGCCGGTCGACGGCCTGGCCCCGCCCTCGCAGGCGGACCTCGTACGGCGTGCGCTGCGCGAGGAGTGGACCCCCGAGGCGCTCCGCGAGTCACTGCGGGCCGGCGCCGAACGACAGATGAGCTGAGGAACGAGAACAGCATGGGACTTCTTCAGGACAAGGTCGTCCTCGTGAACGGCGGCAGCCAGGGCGTCGGGGCGGCCATCGCCCGGGCCGCGGTCCGCGAGGGCGCCGTCGTCGCGGTCACCGGTCGGCGCCCGGAACCGGGCGAGGCGCTGGTCGCGGAGCTGACGGCGGCGGGCGGCAAGGCCATGTACGTACGCGCCGACCTCTCGGACGCCGAGCAGGCGAAGGCGTCCGTGGCCGAGGTGATCGCCGCGCACGGCCGGATCGACTGCCTGGTCAACTCGGCGGGCCTGACCTCGCGCGGCACGCTGCTCGACACCACGCCCGAGCTGTTCGACGCGCACATCGCGATCAACCTCAAGGGCCCGTTCTTCGCCATGCAGGCGGCGGTGGCGGACATGGTGGCCCGTAAGGCGCTCGGCACGGTCGTCAACATCATCACGTCCTCGGCGCACGGCGGGCAGCCCTTCCTTGCCCCGTACGTCGCCGCCAAGGCCGGTCTCATCGGGCTGACCCGCAACGCGGCACACGCGCACCGCTGGGACCGGGTCCGGATCAACGGCCTGAACATCGGCTGGACCGCGACCGAGGGCGAGGACGCCACCCAGCGGGCCTTCCACGGAGCGGGTGACGACTGGCTCGACCAGGCCGCCGAGCGCCTCCCCATGGGCAAGCTCGGCCAGCCGGACGAGATCGCCGACTTCGTGGTCCTCCTGCTGTCCGACCGGTCGGGCGTGGTCACCGGTTCGGTGATCGACTGGGACCAGAACGTCCTGGGCGGACTCGACTGACCCCCCTTTACCTCCCCTGCCTCACAAGACACCCGCACCACATCCAAGGAGCAACACAGCCCATGCGTATCGGAATCCTCGGCCTCGGCCGCATCGGCGCCTTCCACGCCGAGACCCTCGCCGGTCTCGACGCCGTCGACTCCCTCGTCTTCAGCGACCCGTTCGCGGACGCCGCCAAGACCGCCGCCGAGCGCTTCGGCGCCCAGGTGGCGGACTCCCCGGAGGCCCTTCTGGCCGCCGGTGTCGACGGCATCGTGATCGCCGCCGCCACCGACGCCCACCCGGCCCTGATCCTCGCCGCCGTCGAAGCGGGTGTGCCGGTGTTCTGCGAGAAGCCGGTGGCCCGCACGATGGCCGAGGGCGTGGCGGTGCTCAACGCCGTCAAGGACAGCGGTGTCGAGATCCAGATCGGCTACAACCGCCGCTTCGACGCGGGCTTCGTCGCCGCACGGGCCGCAGTGCGGAGCGGTGAGCTGGGCCAGCTGCACACCGTCCGGTCGACCACGCTCGACCCGGCGCCGCCGCCGGCCGCGTACATCGCCTCCTCCGGCGGTATCTTCCGGGACTGTTCGGTGCACGACTTCGACATCATCCGCTGGGTGACGGGCCGCGAGGTCACCGAGGTGTACGCGGTGGGCGCCAACAACGGCGCCGCCTACATCAAGGAGGCGGGCGACGCCGACACCACCGGCGCCATCCTCACCCTGGACGACGGCACGATCGCCGTGGTCTCCAACTCCCGGCACAACGCCCGGGGTTACGACGTCCGCATGGAGATCCACGGCTTCCAGGACAGCATCGCCGTGGGCCTGGAGGACAAGCTCCCGCTGCGCTCCGTGGAGCCGGGTGTCACCTTCCCGGCAGGCGTCCCGCACGACTTCTTCATGGACCGCTTCATCCCCGCCTACCGCGCCGAGCTGACGGAGTTCACGGAGGTCGTCGCGGGCACCCGTACGTCCCCGTGCACGGTCGCCGACGCGCTGGAGGCGGGCTGGATCGCGGACGCGTGCACGCTGTCGCTCCAGGAGCACCGCCCGGTGCGCATCGAGGACGTACGCACGGTCTGAGCAGGCCCGGTCGAACGTCCGGCCCGCGCTGCCCTCAGGGGTACAGCGCGGGCCGTTTGACGAGTTCCACCTCGACGCGCCGGCCCTCGGTCCGCGCGCGTACGCCGGCCTCGCAGACGGCGGCCACCGCGTAACCGTCCCAGACACCGGGCCCGGTGACCTCGCCGCGCCGGGTCGCGTCGACCCATGCCTGGACCTCACGGTCGTACGCGTCCTCGAACCGCTCGATGAAGTCCTGGGCGATGCTCCCGCCCCACTGACCGGCCGAGTTGACGACCATGCCGTGCCCGTCGCCGATCCGCGCGGTCCCGCGCTCGCACACCACCTCGGCCTGCACCTGGTACCCGAAGCCGCAGTTGACGTTGATCTCGACGTCGACGATCGCACCGCCGTCGGTCTCCATCACGACGAACTGTGGGTCCTGAAGTCCGTCCGGCGCGTTCCCGGACGGCTTCGGACACAACACGGTGACCGCGGTGATCTCCTGTCCGAGGAGCCACCGGGTCACGTCCATCTCGTGCACCACGGAGTCGTTGACGTGCATCGCGCTGGTCCACCAAGGCGGGGATGCCACGTTGCGATGCCGGTTGTGCAGCATGAGGGGTCGCCCCAACTGCCCTGTGTCAAGCAGTGACTTGAGCTTCAGGTACTCGGCGTCGTACCGCCGCATGAACCCGACCTGAACCCGCCGGTGCCCCAGCCTCAGCTCGGCCTCCAGCACTCGCAGCGCGGACGCCGCGTCGGGCGTGAGCGGCTTCTCGCACAGCACCGGCAGGTCGTACGAGAACGCCGCGAGCAGGGCCGCCTCGTGAGCGGCCCCGGGCGAGGCGATGAGCACGGCGTCGACATCGGTGGCTGCCATGGCGGCGACGGGGTCGGTGTAGGCCGTACAGCCGTCGACACCGGCCGCGACCGATTCGGCCCGCTCCCGATCGACGTCCACGACGGCGACCACCCGGGCCCCACTGGTGACTTCCTCGATACGACGAACGTGATCGGCACCCATCTTGCCGGTACCGATCACGAGAACGCCGAGCGCGTCACGGCTCTTCACTGGAGAAGGGTGCCCCTTTCGGCATACGGCGAGCCGGCCGACCCAGGGGCGCGGGGAACTGCGCGACCAGCCACAATGGACCCGCACCCGCCGAACAACCGTGCGCCCCCACGCTCCGCGCTACGCCGACTTCCCCTGCGAGGGCGTCGCGACAGGTGCCTGGAGATCCTTCGCCTCGGGAAGCTCATCCACGTCCACACCCCGAACCTGCGCCAACTCATGCTTGAGCGCCGCGAGTTCCGCGCCGCCGGCCATGTGGTTGGTGAGCTCTTCGAGGCTGACCTCGCTGCGGGCGGCGGACAGTTCCATCGTCCCCAGACGCAGGACACTGAAGTGGTCGCCGACCATGTAGGCGTGGTGCGGGTTGTGGGTGATGAAGATGACGCCCAGGCCCTTGTCACGGGCCGCGGCGATGTACTTCAGCACGACACCGGACTGCTTGACGCCGAGGGCGGCGGTGGGCTCGTCGAGGATGAGGACGCGGGCGCCGAAGTAGACGGCGCGGGCGATGGCCACGGACTGGCGCTGGCCACCGGAGAGGGTGCCGATGGGCTGGTCGAGGTCGTCCAGGACGATGCCCATGTTGCGCAGTTCCGCGTCCGCCGTCTGCTTCATCTTCTCGATGTCCAGGCGGCGCACGGGCCACGGGCCCTTGGTCATCTCCGAGCCGAGGAAGAAGTTACGCCACACCGGCATCAGCGGGACCGTCGCCAGGTCCTGGTAGACGGTGGCGATACCGGCGTCCAGGGCTTCACGGGGTGTCGCGAAGTGGACGGGGCTGCCGTCGATGAGGAGTTCGCCCTCGGTGTGCTCGTGCAGCCCGGAGATGATTTTGATCAGCGTGGACTTGCCGGCGCCGTTGTCGCCCAGCACGCAGGTGACCTGGCCGGAGCGGACCGCGAGGTTCACGCCGTGCAGGGCACGGATGTTGCCGTACGACTTGCCCGTGCCGCGCAGTTCGACGATCGGGTGCCCGTCCTTCGGCGAGTCGCCTTGGGGCGAACTGTCGTCGGTGAGCGTGTCGTTGGGCGAGACGTCGTCGGGGGAGGTTTCGTTGGTTGTCATCAGTTCACCTCCGGGTCGCCTGGCGGCGGACCCACAGATTGACGAGGGCGGCGACCAGGAGCATCACGCCGAGGAATGCCTTGAACCAGTCCGGGTTCCAGTTGGCGTAGACGATGCCCTGGGAGACCATGCCGAAGATGAAGGCGCCGATGACCGGGCCGACCGCCGAGCCGTAGCCGCCGGTGAGCAGGCAGCCGCCGATGACCGCGGCGATGATGTAGAGGAACTCGTTGCCCACGCCCTCGCCGGACTGCACGGTGTTGAACGAGAACAGCAGGTGCATGCCCACGAACCAGGCGCCCGCGCCGACGCCCATGAACAGGGCGATCTTCGTGAACTTCACGGGGACACCGACCGCGCGGGCACTGTCCTGGCTGCCGCCGACCGCGAAGATCCAGTTGCCGAACCTGGTGCGCAGCAGGAGCCAGGTGGCGAGTGCGGCGAACACCAGCCAGTACACGATCGTGATCTTGAAGTTGACGCCGCCGACGGTGAACTCGGAGGCGAAGACCTTCTTGGCCTGGTCGAAGCCGTCCATGTCGGCGATCGAGTCGCTCGCCACGTTGCCGGTGAAGATCTTCGTGACGGCGAGGTTGGCGCCCTGCAGGATCAGGAACGAGCCCAGGGTGACCAGGAAGCTGGGCAGCCCCGTTTTGATCAGCAGCCAGCCGTTGAACGCCCCCACGGCCAACGACACGATCAGGGCGACGAACACGCCGGTCCACACGTTCATCGACAGCTGGAAGCTGAGGATCGCCGCGGTCAGCGCGGAGGTGGTGACCGCGACACCGGCGGACAGGTCGAACTCCCCGCCGATCATCAGCAGGGCCACCGGCAGCGCCATGATGCCCATCACGGACGCCTGGTAGAGCACTGTCGCCAGCGCGCTCGTCTCACGGAACGAAGGCGCCGCCGCGAAGAAGAACAGGTACACGAGGATCGCCGCGATCAGCGCGCCGACCTCGGGGCGGCCGAGGAGCCTGCGACCCAGGGACCGCTGACTGGTACGGCCGTCCTTCTGAGTGGCCGGCGGAGCCGGCGGCGAGGAACTCGCCGCCGGAGCCGTTGTCTGACTCATCGAGATCACCGAGTGCCCTTCGCCGCGAACGCGGCGATCTTCTCGACGTTGGACTTGTCGACGAAGGCGGGACCGGTCAGCACGGGCTGCTCACCGCCACCGCTGTAGTTGCCGTTGTTCTTGAAGAGCCACATCGCGTCGACGGCCAAGTAGCCCTGCAGGTAGGGCTGCTGGTCGACCGCGAACTGGACGTCGCCCTTCGTGATGGCGTCGGTCATCTCCTTGTTGAGGTCGAAGGTCGCGACCTTGGCCTTGCTGTTGGCGTCGGACACCGACTGCACCGCGGTCAGCGCGTAGCTGGCGCCGAGCGTGACCACGTAGTCGATGGCCTTGTCCTGGTTGAGCTTCGCGGTGATCGTCGACTTCACGGACGGCATGTCGGTGCCGTTGACGTTGAGGACCTCCAGCGTGCCGGTGAACGTCTTCTTCACACCGTCGCAGCGCTGGGTGAGGCCGACGTTGCCCTGCTCCTGGATCACACAGACGGCCTTCTTGGAGCCGAGTGAGTTCAGCTTCTTGCCGAACGCCTCGCCCGCGACGGACTCGTCCTGGCCGAAGAACTGCTGGAGGCCCAGCTTCTTCCAGTCGCTCAGGCCCGAGTTGAGGCCGACCACGGGGATTCCCGCCGCCGTCGCCTTGGCCACGGCGCCCTTCATGGCGTCCGGCTTGGCCAGCGTGACGGCGATGCCGTCGACCTTCTGGACGATCATGTTCTGAACGAGGGTGGCCTGCTGGCCCGCGTTCGGGTCGGCCGAGTAGATGAGCTTGATGTTGTCCTTGTCCGCGGCGGCCTGGGCGCCCTTGCGGACGATGTCCCAGAACGCGTCACCGGGCGCCTGGTGGGTGACCAGGGCGACGGTCATCCGAGGGGTGGTGGCCTTGCCCGCAGAAGCGTCGGCGCCACCGTCCTCGGACTTCTTGCCACCGGAACTGCTAGAGCAGCCCGCGAGGACCAAGGCCGTTGCCGCGGCAGCGGCAACAACGGGGGCGATTCTGCGGGAGCGAGAAGAGCGAGCCATCTTTCCTGCACCTCACTGTGCGACCGGGGAGAGGGTGGGGATCGTGGTGATCCCGGGCCCGGGTCCCGGAGCTCCGGGCCGTGTGCCGCGAACACGGCAGTCGTGTTGGGACCGAATCCAATTCCTTGGACGTGTCCGCTGTCAATACTTTGTTAAGACATTAATTCACGAGCAGGTCAGAATGTAAGAACAAACCCTTGACAGCGTTGCCCTCCGAGTCCTACACCTTGGGGGGACGACAGACCCCTCGGGACCCGCATCCTCCGCAGCTCGAAGGAGCATCGCATGACCGAGTCAGCCCCGCCCTTCGACCTGGTCACCCTGGGCCGCATCGGAGTGGATCTTTATCCGCTGCAGTCCGGAGTACCGCTGACCCTAGTGCAGACGTTCGGAAAATTTCTCGGCGGGTCGGCAGCCAACGTCGCGGTCGCGGCGGCCCGTCTGGGCCGTTCCTCGGCCGTCATCACCCGTACCGGCGCGGATGCCTTCGGCGACTATCTGCACCAGGCGCTCGGGGAGTTCGGGGTCGACGACCGCTGGGTGACGCCGGTCGATGACCTGCCCACTCCGGTCACGTTCTGCGAACTCTTCCCACCGGACGACTTCCCGCTGCACTTCTATCGTCAGCCGACCGCTCCTGACCTGCGGATACGCACCGATGAGCTGGATTTCTTCGGTATCCGGGCCGCCCGCGTCTTCTGGATAACCGGCACCGGCCTGAGCGAGGAACCGAGCCGCTCGGCCACACTGGCCGCCCTCAAGGCCCGCGACCGGGCGGGCATCACCGTGTTCGACCTGGACTGGCGGCCGGCGCTTTGGAGCGACGCGGCCTGGAGCGACCCGGAGGAAGCCCGCCCGTACTACGCCGAGGCCCTGCGCCACGCGACCGTGGCGGTGGGCAACCTCGACGAGTGCGAGATCGCCACCGGTGTACGCGAACCGCGGGCCTGCGCCGAGGCGTTGCTGGCGGCCGGGGTCGAGCTGGCCGTCGTCAAGCAGGGCCCCAAGGGCGTACTGGCGATGCGTCGCGACGGCACCACCGCCGAGGTCGCACCGATCCCCGTCGAGGTGGTCAACGGCCTGGGCGCGGGTGACGCGTTCGGCGGCGCCCTGTGCCACGGGCTGCTGTCCGGCTGGGAGTTGGAACGGACCGTGCGCTACGCCAACGCGGCCGGCGCCCTCGTCGCCTCCCGCCTCGCCTGCTCGTCCGCGATGCCGACCGAGTCCGAGGTCGACGCGCTCCTCGCGAGCGGATCGCCCCGATGAGTCGACGCCGGACCGCGACGATCCCGGGGGCGGCCGAACGGGCGCCCCGCACCCCTGAACGGAGCCCCTCTTGACCATCAGCATCGCCGACCTCGCCACGGTCAGAGCCCGGCACCCGGAGGCCGTCGCGGAGGCCGCCGCCCGCCGGGTCAGGCGACCGCTGATCGGCGACAGCGGGCGGCTCATGATCGTGGCCGCCGACCATCCGGCGCGCGGCGCCCTGGGTGTCGGCGACCGAAGGCTCGCCATGGCCGACCGCACCGAGCTGCTCGAACGCCTGTGCGTGGCACTGTCGCGGCCTGGGGTGGACGGGGTGCTGGCCACCGCCGACATCCTGGACGACCTGCTGCTGCTCGGGGTGCTGGACGGCAAGGTCGTCATGGGGTCGATGAACCGCGGCGGGCTGGCCGGCGCGGTCTTCGAGATGGACGACCGCTTCACCGGGCACCGCGCCCAGGACATCGCCCGACTGCGCTTCGACGCGGGCAAGCTGCTGCTGCGCGTCAACTACGACGACCCCGGCTCGCTCACCACCCTGGAGTCCGCCGCACGGGCCGTGGACGACATGGCGGCGCTCCAACTGCCTCTGTTCGTCGAGCCGTTCATCTCGCGCCGGGTCGACGGGCGGGTGCGCAGCGACCTGTCCGCCGAGGCGGTCACCCGCTCGATCGCCATAGCGTCGGGCCTCGGCGGCACCTCCGCCTACACCTGGCTGAAACTCCCCGTCACCGACGACGCGGACGACATGGCCGAGGTGCTGGAGACGTCGACACTGCCGGCCGTACTGCTGGGCGGCGAGGTCGGCGACGACCAGGATGGCGCGTACGAGCGCTGGCGCAAGGCGCTGCGGCTGCCGACCGTGCAGGGGCTGGTCGTCGGCCGGTCGCTGCTCTACCCGTCTTCGGGCAGTGTGGAGGCTGCGGTGGACACGGCGGTGGGACTGCTGTGAACCGAGACATCCCAGGGACGGCCGTGAACAGGGTCAACACGGGACCCGCTGTGAACAGGAGCGACAGATCATGACCACCGCCTACCACCTCCCGGCCGGCAAGGCTCTCGGCGGCCCGTACGTCGTCGACGTCAACCCCGAGAAGGCGGGCTGGGGCTACTCCAGTCTCCGGGTGCTGGAGCTGCCCCCGGGCGGCTCCCACACCTTCTCCACCGGTGACAGCGAGTGGATCGCGCTGTCCCTGAACGGCGCCTGCACGGTCGACACCACAGACGACTTCGGCCACTCCACCTTCGAGGTGCAGGGCCGCGACAGCGTGTTCAGCGGCGTCAGCGACTTCGTATACATGCCCCGCGACGCCCGTACGACCATCACGTCCGCCGCGGGCGGGCGCTTCGCGCTCACCGGCGCCCGCTGCACCCGGCGGCTGCCCGCCCGCTACGGGCCCGCCTCCTCGGTCCCGGTGGAGCTGCGCGGCACCGGGAACTCCTCCCGGCAGGTCAACAACTTCGGCGCGGCCGGCGTCTTCGAGTGCGACAAGCTGATCGCCGTCGAGGTGATCACCCCCGGCGGGAACTGGTCGTCCTTCCCGCCGCACAAGCACGACGAGCACCGGCCCGGCGAGGAGTCCGTCCTCGAGGAGATCTACTACTTCGAGTTCGCGGAGCACGAGGGCACACCCGGCCTCGGCTACCAGCGGGTGTCCCCGTCCGGGCAGGGCCGGAACACGGACGTGCTGGCCGAGGTGCGCGGCGGGGACGTCGTCCTCATCCCGGACGGCTGGCACGGGCCCTCCATGGCCGTGCCGGGCCACCACATGTACTACCTCAACGTCATGGCGGGACCCGAGGCCGACCGTGCCTGGCTGATCTGCGACCACCCCGATCACGCCTGGGTCCGCGGCACCTGGCCCGAGCAGCCCGTCGACCCCCGTCTACCCCTCTACACGGCCCCGGAGAAGTCCTGATGAGCACCACCCCTGTCCGCCGTCTGACCGTCGCCCAGGCGCTGGTGCGGTTCCTGTCCGTCCAGTACACCGAGCGCGACGGCGTCCGCCATCGGCTGATCGCCGGCACGTGGGGCATTTTCGGCCACGGCAATGTGGCCGGCCTCGGTCAGGCGCTCCTGGAGGCCGGTGAGGACGCGATGCCGTTCCACCAGGGCCGCAACGAGCAGTCGATGGTCCACGCGGCCGTCGGTTACGCCCGTCAGCTGAACCGGCTCTCGACGCAGGCCGTCACCACGTCCATCGGCCCGGGTGCCACCAACCTCGTCACCGGCGCCGCCCTAGCCACGATCAACCGTCTCCCGGTGCTGCTGCTCCCCGGCGACTACTTCGCGACGCGCAGCGCCGACCCGCTGCTCCAGCAGCTGGAGCACCCGGTCGAGGCCGACCTGTCCGTCAACGACACCCTGCGCCCGGTCTCGCGTTACTTCGACCGGGTGACGCGCCCCGAGGCGCTGATCCCGTCCGCGCTGAACGCCGTACGCGTCCTCACGGACCCGGTGGAGACCGGTGCTGTCACCCTCTGCCTGCCGCAGGACGTGCAGGCGGAGGCGTACGACTGGCCGGAGGAGTTCTTCGCCGAGCGCGTCTGGCACGTCCGGCGTCCCGCGCCCGACCCGTACGAGCTGACCGAGGCCGTACAGGCCGTCCTGGCCGCCGAGCGCCCGCTGATCGTCGCGGGCGGCGGGATCCACCACAGCCAGGCCGAGGACGCGCTCAAGGCCCTGGTGGACGCCACCGGCATCCCCGTGGCCTCCACCCAGGCCGGCAAGGGCTCCCTGCGCTACGACCACCCCGCCGACCTGGGCGGCATCGGCCACACGGGTACGGCCGTGAGTGACGACGTGGCCCGCACCGCAGACCTGATCATCGGCGTGGGCACGCGTTACACGGACTTCACGACCGCCTCGAACACCCTGTTCCAGAATCCCGGTGTGCGGTTCCTCAACCTCAACATCGCCGCCTTCGACGCCCACAAGCTGGCGGCCCGCACGCTCGTCTGCGACGCACGGGCGGGCCTCACGGCGTTGACGGAGGCGTTGTCCGATCACCGTGTGAACTCGGCTTACGAGGCCGAGTACGGCGGTGGGAAGGTTCGCTGGGAGAAGGTCGTTGACACCGCTTTCAGCGCTGCCGACGATTCCGCCGTGCCCACCCAGACGCAGGTGCTGGGCGCCCTGGACTCGGTCGTCGGCGACGACGACGTGATCATCAACGCGGCCGGTTCGCTCCCCGGCGACCTGCACAAGCTGTGGCGGGCCCGCAGTCCCCGTCAGTACCACCTGGAGTACGGCTACTCCTGCATGGGCTACGAGATCCCGGCCGGCATCGGCGTCCAGCAGGCGGCGCCGGACACCCCGGTCTGGTCGCTGGTCGGCGACGGCACCTATCTGATGATGCCGACCGAGATCGTCACCGCCGTCCAGGAGGGCCTGCCGGTCAACCTGGTCCTCATCCAGAACCACGGGTACGCCTCCATCGGCGGCCTCTCCGAGTCGGTCGGCGGCGAGCGCTTCGGCACCCCCTATCGCTACCGGGCCGCCGACGGCACCTTCACCGGCGACCCGCTGCCGGTGGACCTCGCGGCGAACGCGGCCAGCCTCGGCATGGACGTCCTGCGCGCCAAGACCGTGGGCGAGCTGCGCACGGCCCTGGCCACGGCCCGCGCCTCGGACCGGCCCACCTGCGTGTACGTGGAGACCGATCCGGCGCCGACCTCTCCCCCGGCGGAGGCCTGGTGGGACGTACCGGTCGCCGAGACCGCCACCCGTGAGTCGGCGGTACGGGCCCGGGAGGAGTACGACCGCCAGGTCGGCGACCGCCGCAGGCACCTCTGACCGCCGGGTGGGCGACAGCCTCAACCTCGTCATCCCCAGCCATTCCTGACGCTTCGTCATCTACTGAAGGGAGGTGTCCCCGTGGTGGCACCCGGTGATCGTGCCCGTGCGGTGTCCGGCTCCCCGCTCGACACCCTGGACTTCACGCTGGACCGCTCCAGCCCGGTCCCGCTCTACTACCAGCTGGCTCAGCAGCTGGAGGCGGCGATCGAGCACGGAGTCCTGGCGCCGGGCAATCTCCTGGGCAACGAGATCGACCTCTCGGTCCGCCTGGGACTGTCCAGGCCCACGGTCCGCCAGGCGATCCAGTCCCTGGTGGACAAGGGCCTGCTGGTACGCCGGCGAGGCGTCGGCACGCAGGTGGTGCACAGCCAGGTCAAGCGCCCGCTCGAACTGAGCAGTCTCTACGACGACCTGGAGGCCGCCGGACAGGGGCCCACCACCCAGGTCCTGCGCGACGAACGGCAGCCGGCGTCCGCCGAGGTCGCCGCCGCCCTCGGGGTGAAGGAGGGCAGCGAGGTCGTCGTGCTGGAGCGGCTGCGCTGCACGCACGGCGAGCCGGTGGCGTTCCTCTGCAACTATCTGCCCTCGGGACTGCTCGAACTCGACGCCGCCCGGCTGGAGTCGACGGGCCTGTACCGGATGATGCGGAGCGCGGGCATCACCCTGCACAGCGCCCGCCAGACGGTCGGCGCCCGCTCGGCCACCGAGGCGGAGGCCAAACGTCTGGAGGAGCCGGAGGGCGCGGCCCTGCTCACCATGCAGCGCACGGCGTACGACGACACCGGACGGGCCGTGGAGTTCGGCACGCACATCTACCGCGCGTCACGTTACGCCTTCGACTTCCAGTTGCTGATGCGCTCCTGAGTACGGCTGTGGGGAGCATGGGCGGCCCGGGTACTTCACGGTCTCCGGTACGCCCGCCGCACGCATCCGGCGCGGTACCTCGCGCCGGATCGCCCCGTCGTCGACGCAGAGGGGGCAGTTGACGTCCCGGTCGAACACCAACACGTCTCCGGCGGCGTCCCGGAGGACCCGCCGGGGGCGTGGGGCGAGTCCGCGGGTACGAGGAGCCCAACGTCTGGATGCGGCACGTCTGACCCGGCCTCCGGACCACCCGGCCGGTCAGAGCCAGGCGCCGGCCCGGATCGCGTAGACCACGTTCCGGCGCAGCGGTCCCTCCGGGACGGTCAGGTCGTCGAAGTCCTTGTCCGGGTCGTGGGTCATGCCGAGGCGGCGCATCACCGCCTGCGAACGGAGGTTGGTGGCCGTCGTGATCGCCAGGACCTCTTCGAGGCCGAGGCCCTTCTCGTCGAAAGCGTGAGCGATCACCGCGCGGGCGGCCTCAGTCGCGTATCCGTGCCCCCACGCGCGCCGGGCGAGCCGCCACCCCGCCTCGACGCCGCCGAACGCCATGTCGTCCTCCACCGGGTCCAGCCCGGCGAAGCCGATGAACTCCCCGGTGCCGGTGACCTCCACCGCCCACCAGCCCCAGCCCCGTTCGTCGAGGCCGGCCTGGAAGTGGGCGGCGGAGGCTGCGCTCTGTTCACGGGTGAGGACGCCCCCGAGGTGCTCGCGGACCTCCGGGTCGGCGTTCATGGCCGCCCAGGGGGCGAGATCGGAGTCGCTCCAGGAACGGAGGACGAGGCGTTTGGTTCGCAGATCCGGCATGGCGCCCATCCTGACGTGATCACGCACCCGCGTCGAACGGAAATCAGCCCCCGCCTCGTCCTCCCCCGCCTTCGGTCAGGGCCGCGGCGGTCAGATTCCCGCCCATCGTCCGGAAGCCCCGCAGCCGCCTGTTCCGGGCGTCGACGCCCGCGACCACGACGGCCCGTCGCCCTCGCGGATGAGGATCCGGCCCGGTGTGCCGTCGTAGCAGCCCGGTTCATCACATGGTGGTGGCCCGGCCGGAGGTCCGGCCGGGCCACCACCATCCTTCAATGCCGGCGGCTCACGTGGTGGGTTTGATCTGCCACTGCTGGCAGTTGTTGCCCAGCCAGGACCACTGGCGTACGTCGGCGCCGTTCACGGTGGAGCAGTCGGCGACGTCGGCGACCTTGCCGGTGGACTCGTTCACGATGCGGACGTAGTCACCGGTGGCCGTGTGAACGAGCCTGAACTTCTGGCAGTTGTTGTTCAGCCAGGACCACTGGCGCAGATCGGCGCCGTCGGCCGTGGAGCACTCCGCCGTGTCCATCACCTTGCCGGTGGCGACGTTGACCAGTCGGCTGGTGTCGTTGGCCTGGTCCTCGATGCGCCACTTCTGGTTGTTGCCGCCGTTGCAGGTCCACTGGAAGATGTTGGTGCCGTCGGCGGTGTTCCCGCCCTCCACATCAAGGCACTTGCCGCTGTTGCGGTTGACCAGCGTGTACGCGGTCGGTGTCGTCGCGGTCTCGCCGGACGGGCCGGGCAGTGTGGTGCCGAGCGCGACCGGGGTGCCGAAGTTCGGTGTGCCGTCCGCGTTCCAGGTGAACTTCTGGGCGCGGGTGGTACGGCCGTTGCCGCAGCCGCCCGAGGCCGAGTTGTTGGCGTGGTAGACGATCCAGTTCTCGGTGCCGTCGGGTGAGGTGAAGAAGCCGTTGTGACCCGGCCCGTAGACCCCGGCGGCGTCGTCGCGCTGGAAGACGGGGGTCTGCTTCTTCGTCCAGGAAGACGCCAACAACGGGTCGGTGCCCGTGAGTTCGAGTTGACCGAGCTTGTAGTCGGCGGTCTGGCAGTAGCTCGCGGAGAAGGTGAGGAAGGTCCGTCCGTCGTGGTAGAGCGGCTCGGGGCCCTCGTTGACGGGCGCCCCGGAGGTCTCCCAGGCCAGCGTCGGCTGTGAGATGAGGCTGAAGGTGGAACCGCTGACCGTGTAGGGGTTGCTCATCGGCGCGATGACCAGGCTCTGCTTGCTGCCGCCGATGGCGCCGCTGCCGACCAGATAGAGCTTGTTGCCGTACGTCAGCACGGTGGCGTCGATGAGCCAGCCGCCGGGGTCGAGGTTGGACCCGGTGAGCTGGTTCTTGAAGGTGTACGGACCCATCGGATCGGTGCCGGCGCTCTCCACGACGTACGTCCGCTGCTGGTCGCAGCAGGCGGCCCCGCTCGGCGCGCCGGAGTAGTAGAGGTACCAGTGGCCGTCGAAGAAGTGCAGTTCGGGCGCCCAGAAGTTGTTGTTGCGGGTCGAGGTGGTGTCACTCCAGACCTGCACACTGGGAGCCGTCGCGAGCCCGGCCAGAGTCGGCGACTTGCGCATGGTCAGGACGCCGGTGAAGGACGTGGTGACCAGGTAGTAGTTGCCGTTGTAGTACTCGATCCAGGGGTCGGCGCCCTTCTGCGACTTGACGGGGTTCGTGTACGGACGCCCCTGGGCCGCGGCGGCGGGCTGGAGGCCGACGACAGGTACGAGCAGCGCCAGCAGCGCCGCCAGGAGGGTCAGCCAGTGACGGGTACGGAACACGAATGGTCCCCTTCATCATGGTCACAGCGTTCGAGATTCCGAACGGCGTACGTAACTTCGACCAGAACTTAGATATGGGAGGTGCGCACGTCAACGGTTGTGACAGGTTCCGTTCCGTTTGGCAGGTATCGCGCAAAAAAACAAAACGTCCGACCTGTCGAACGTCGTTCGAAAACTCTTGACGCCCCCGGCCGCACCGATTGACACTCTCGCAACGCGCGGACACACAGACGAAATCTGGTGTCTCCCGTTACCTCCCCCTGTGTCCGATCAGAGGAAACCGAAACGATGCAACTCGCGAGATCACGCGGCCGCAGCAGACCCTGGTCGGAGAGGCTCGCCGGACTGACCGCCGCATCGCTTCTGCTGGGCCTCACGGGGCCGCTGGCCCTGTCCGTGCCCGCTCACGCCGCCGCGTCGGACATCACCGACGGGCTGGCCCTCTGGTACAAGCTCGACGCCGCCTCCGGCACCACCGTCGCCGACTCCTCGGGCAATGGCCGTACCGGCACGGTGAACGGGACCGCAGGCTGGTCCAACTCCGGTGACGGGCTCTCCTTCAACGGTTCCGACACCTACATCAAGGTGCCGGACAACATCATGAGCGGGATGAACTCGATCTCCGTCTCGATGGACGTGAAGGTCGACTCCACCCAGCCCAACCCGTACTTCATCTATGGCTTCGGCAACACCAGCGGCACCGCCGGCAACGGCTACCTGTTCACCACGGGCAACTCGTACCGGACCTCCATCGCCAGCGGCAACTGGTCGACCGAGCAGACGACGCGGACCGCGGGCACGAACCTGCAGCGCGCGGTCTGGAAGCAGATCACCTACACCCAGACCGGCAACACGGGCGTGCTCTACGAGGACGGGGTGGAGGTCGGCCGCAACACGGCGATCACCCTCACCCCCGGTTCCATCGGCTCGGGTACGACCACCGCCAACTACATAGGCAAGTCGGTCTACCCCGGCGACAACCTGTTCAAGGGCAACATCCGCGACTTCCGGATCTACAACCGGGCGCTGGCCGGCACGGAGGTCGAGGAACTCTCCCTCCCCATCGCCGCGCAGGGCGTCGCCGCCGACAAGTCGGCCCTGACACTGGGCGACACGAGTGCGGTGACCGCCGACCTGACACTGCCGAGCGCGGGCCCGGCGGGAGGCTCCGCCATCACCTGGGCGACCGACAACGTCTCCGTCGTCTCGTCCTCCGGCGCGGTCACCCGCCCGGCCGCCGGTCAGCCGGACGGCCACGCCACGCTCACGGCGACCCTGAAGAAGGGCCCGGCGAGCGACACCAGGACCTTCGACATCACGGTTCCGGCCACCTTCGACGACACGACGGCCACCCAGCAGGCCTCGGACGCGCTGACCGTCCCGGACATCGACGACGTACGCGGCAACATCACGCTTCCCACCACCGGCGCCTACGGCACGGCGGTTGCCTGGTCCTCGGCGAACCCGGACGTCATCGCCACCGACGGTGTGGTGCACCGCCCCGCGCACGGCGCCGGCGGCACCACGGTCGACCTGACCGCGACGATCACCAAGGGCACCGCCACCGCGACCCGCACACTGACCGCCAAGGTGCCCGAACTCCCCGCGAAGGCAGCCCTCAAGGGCTATATGTTCAGCTACTTCACCGGCGAGGGCACCTCGGACGGCGAACAGCTCTACTCGGCCCTCAGCAAGGGCAACGACCCGCTGAAGTGGCGGGAGTTGAACGACGGCAAGCCCGTCCTGACCTCCACGCTCGGCGAGAAGGGCCTGCGCGACCCGTTCATCATCCGCTCCCCCGAGGGCGACAAGTTCTACCAGATCGCCACCGACCTGAGGATCTACGGCAACGGTGACTGGGACGCCTCCCAGCGCACCGGCAGCAAGTCCATCATGGTGTGGGAGTCCACGGACCTGGTCCACTGGACCGACCAGCGCCTGGTGAAGATCTCCCCCGACTCGGCCGGCAACACCTGGGCGCCGGAGGCGTTCTACGACGCCAAGCTCGGCTCGTACGTCGTCTTCTGGGCCTCGAAGCTGTACGACAACGCGGACCACTCCGGTGACACGTACAACCGCATGATGTACGCGACCACCCGGGACTTCCGCACCTTCAGCGAGCCCAAGGTGTGGATCGACCGCGGTTACTCGGTCATCGACTCCACGATGATCAAGAACAACGACACCTACTACCGCTTCTCCAAGGACGAGCGGAACAACACCTCCTCGACGCCCAACAGCAAGTTCATCTTCGAGGAGAAGAGCGACTCGATCCTCAACCCGTCCTACGACGCCGTCGCGGAGGGCATCGGCAAGGGCGCGATGAGCGCCGCCGAAGGACCGCTGGTCTTCAAGTCCAACACCGAGGAGAAGTGGTACCTGTTCGCCGACGAGTTCGGCGGCCGCGGCTACATCCCGTTCGAGTCGACGGACCTCGCCTCCGGCGTCTGGACCCCGTCCACGAACTACGACCTCCCCTCAAAGCCCCGCCACGGCACGGTACTTCCGGTCACACAGGCGGAGTACGACCGTCTGCTGAGCACCTACCAGCCGGACCAGATCATCACCAGCGCCGAGAACGTCAAGGTCGAGACGCGCATCGGTGAGGCTCCCGTCCTCCCCGCCACCGTCATCGCCGAGACCGGGGACGGCGTGAAGCGGCCCGTCGCGGTCACCTGGGCGAGCGTGGCCCCGTCGCAGTACGCGCAGGCCGGCACCTTCACGGTGACGGGCGACCTCGCGGGCGACTCGGCCATCGCGGTCAGCGCCGAGATCACGGTCTCCGCCGAGGGCCCCGACGTCCCGGCCGACCTGCTCCTGCACTACGACTTCGACGAAACCGGCGGCAGCATCGCCCGTGACTCCAGCGGCCACGGCTACCACGGCACCTACGTCCGTACGCCCGACTTCGGTACCGGCGTCCACGGCGGCTCGTTCAAGATGTCCGGCGGCAACAGCAGCTCCAGCTCGCCGTACGTGAAGATCCCCAACGGGGTTCTGAAGGACACGAACAGCGTCACCGTCTCCACGTACGTCAAGTGGAAGGGCGGCGACAACTTCCAGTGGCTCTTCGGTCTCGGCCCGGACAGCAACAAGTACCTGTTCGCCTCGCCCTCCAACGGCAGCGGCAAACTGTTCTCCGCGATCACCAAGGCCACCTGGTCCGGTGAGAAGCAGATGATCGGCGGCTCCCCGCTCACCGCGGGCGAGTGGCAGCACGTCACCGTCACCCTGGACGGCGCGACCGAGACGGCGATCCTCTATGTGAACGGCGCCGAGACGGCCCGCGTGAACGGTGTCACCATCAAGCCGTCCGAGCTGTACGACGCGTCGAAGGACTACTCCGGCTACATCGGCAAGTCCCTGTACTCCCCGGACCCGTACTTCGGCGGCGAGGTCGACGACTTCCGGATCTACAACCGGGCGCTGACGCCGGCCGAGGTCCTGGAGCTCGGCGGCAACACCACCGGCATCGCCGCGGTGACCCACCCGGCGCTCAAGGTCGACGCGATCATCAACGACAAGGACAGCAAGGTCGTCCTGCCGCTCAACCCGGGCAGTGATGTCACGGCCCTGGCGCCGCAGTTCACCCTGGCCCACGGCGCGAGCATCAGCCCCGCCTCCGGCACCCTGCGCGACTTCAGCAAGCCGCTCACGTACGAGGTCACCGGCTCGGACGGCAAGAAGCGCACCTGGACCGTGTCGGCGGTGGAGATGAAGAGCCCGGTACTGCCGGGCCTGAACGCCGACCCGAACATCGTCAGGTTCGGCGACACCTTCTACATGTACCCGACCACCGACGGCTTCGAGGGCTGGAGCGGTACGCAGTTCAAGGCGTACTCCTCCACCGACCTGGTCCACTGGAAGGACCACGGCGTCATCCTGGACCTCGGTCCGGACGTCAGCTGGGCCGACAGCCGCGCCTGGGCGCCGACCATGGAGGAGAGGAACGGCAAGTACTACTTCTACTTCTGCGCCGACGCGAACATCGGCGTGGCGGTCTCGGACTCCCCGACCGGCCCGTTCAAGGACGCCCTGGGCAAGCCGCTGCTGAAGGCCGGTGATCACCCGGGCCAGATGATCGACCCGGCGGTCTTCACCGACGACGACGGCCAGTCGTACCTGTACTGGGGCAACGGCCGCGCCTACGTGGTCCCGCTCAACAACGACATGGTCTCCTTCGACGCGTCGAAGGTCACCGACATCACCCCGAGCGGCTACAACGAGGGCTCGTTCGTCATCAAGCGGGGCGTCACCTACTACTTCATGTGGTCGGAGAACGACACCCGGGACGAGAACTACCAGGTGGCCTACGCGACCGGTTCCTCGCCGACAGGCCCCTGGACCAAGCGCGGGGTGATCCTCCAGAAGGACCTCTCCCTGGGCATCAAGGGCACCGGCCACCACTCGGTGGTCCACGTCCCGAACACCGACGACTGGTACATCGCATACCACCGCTTCGCCATCCCCGGCGGTGACGGCATGCACCGCGAAACGACCATCGACAAGCTGGAGTTCGACGCCGACGGTCTCATCAAGAAGGTCGTCCCGACCCTGTCGAGCATCGACCCGGTGACGATCGTCCACGCCGGTGCGGACACAACGGGCCCGGAAGGCGGCGCGATCCCGCTCACGGGCAGCATCTCCGGGGCAGGAACGCCGAGTTGGAGCGTGAGCGCGGCGACCCCGTGCACGTTCTCCAGCCGGACCACGATCCCGACCACCATCACCTGCCGGGACAACGGCACGTACGAGGTCACGCTGACGGGCGGTCGCAGCAAGGACACCCTGACGGTGACGGTCTCGAACGCGTCTCCGTCGATCACCTCGGTCCAGGGCCCGAAGACCCCGGTCCCGGCGGGCAAGCAGACCCCGGCCCGTATCTCGGCGAAGTTCACCGACCCGGGCAGCGCCGACACCCACACGTGCAGGATCGACTGGAAGGACGGCACCACCCCGACGGCCGGCAAGGTCACGGGCGGCACCTGTGAGGCGAGCCACGCCTACCTGAAGGCGGGGATCCTCCGCCCGACGGTCACGGTGACGGACGACGACGGAGCCTCGGCCACCAGCCAGCTGCCCGAGCTGATCGTGTACGACCCCAAGGCCGGCTCCGTGACGGGCAACGGCGTGATCGCGTCCCGGCCGGGCGCCTACCCGGCCGACCCGAAGCTGACCGCCAAGGCGGCCTTCTCCTTCGGCGCCTCCTACGGGAAGGGCGGCACGGTTCCGAAGGGCACGGCCTCCTTCGACCTGAAGGCACCCGGGAAGTCCAAGGCGGGCGTGCAACTGCGTGCCACGTCCTCGGACTGGCTGGTGATCACCGGCTCCACGGCGGTCTACCAGGGCTCCGGCAAGGTCAACGGCAAGGACGGCTACGCCTTCCGCATCACGGCGACCGACAAGCCGGACACGTTCCGCATCCAGATCTGGAAGAAGTCTTCGGGCGTCGTCGTGTACGACAACCGCACGGGGACCGCGACCAAGGGCATCACCGTCCGCCGATAGGCCGGAGGCACAGCTCGCGCCAGAGATCTGAACCTGAGGGCGCGCACACCGAGTTGGGCTCATCGCCCACTCGCTGTGCGCGCCTTCGGCGTTTTCATCATGGGTCGCGTCCCCTCCCACAGCCGCGGTGCGTTCGCCGACCCAGGGCACCCGCAAGGTGCTGGAGGCCGTCGGGCTGGAGGCCGCGATCGTGACGAGCTTGGGCGGGCGGGCTCCGCGGAGTCTGTGCCACGTGAGGTTGTCAACACCTCAGTGGGGTTACGCACGAGTCATGCATGATGAGTTCCGTACGGCGAATCTTCTGGGTGCCGCATCTCTGGCTCTCAGTGACGTGGTGGCGGCGGGGGTGACCACCAGCCCCTGTTTTTCCAGGCTCTCGACCATGCGGGCCGCCGCGGACTGGCTCAGTCCGACCTGCCGCCCCAACTCGGTGGACGCAAAGAGGCCGACTGGAGAACACGGGTCCGCCTCCAGCTCACCGATCTGGGTACGCGGGCGGCACACAGCCTCCTCGCATCCCGGGGCGACGCACCACGACAGTCCCTGCACCATCTCGACGACTGCGAGCGTGAGCAGTTCGGCCAGCTGCTGAGCAAGCTCCTGACGGTCCTGTACCGGCAGCCCGGTGACGCCGAACGCATCTGCCGACTGTGCGACCGGGGTGCCTGCTTTCGGGACGGTGCGATCTGCCCGGTGGGCAAGGCGGACCGGGACCGCCGTGTGAGCGGCGAGCGTGACCATGGGTGAACTGCTCGCTCCGCTGTCCGCTCTGTGCTTCGGCATCACGCACTTCGTCAACGGCTTGGTCTCGCGCGGACACAACGGACTGACCGTGGCGCTCCACGCCCAACTGGGCGGCACCGCGCTGGGGTTGCTCCTGGCCCTGTTACCGGGCGGCGTGGGAGTGGCCTACCTGTACCGGTCGATGTCGCAGGGCGCGATGAGCGTGGTCGTCCCCGTTTTCTGTGACCGCCGGAAACCGGCTGACCGCAGGGCAAGACACGTGGAGAGCCGGATGCGTGGAGACACGCACGTCCGGTTCGGGTCGGCGGCTCGGGGAAAAGGAACGACGGCAACGTCGTCACCGCGCCCCGAGCCGACCGCACAGGGACACACCCCGGCCGCCGCTCCGTACACCAACAAGCCCCCTCCACGCCTCAGCAAGCCGCGTCCGGACTCCAAACCCCGTGCGACACGGCGGATTTACTTGAAACTTCACATTGACATGGGAGCGGTAATCCCACAGGCTGATGATCCATCACATCCCCCACTACTCGAAGGAATCAGTGCAGCCATGCAACGACTCATCACCAAGGCCCTGACCACGGCCGTGGCCACCGCCGCCCTGATCGTCACAGCCGCCGGCATCGCCTCCGCCGCGGAAGGCTGGGGCGGCTGGTAGAGACCACGGACTCCGCCGGCGGCACGGTCGGCTCCTCCGGCCGCCCCCGCCGACGCGACGGCGAGAGGCGGCCGGTGCACGGCCGCCCCCTCGCCACAGGGCTCAGTGGTTGCGCGGGAAGGCGGTACGGGCAGATCGCCGTGGCAACACTCGCACCATTGTCTGTGACCGCCATCGCGAGCGGGGCCAGCGGAACAAGGTGGTTGAGGAGCAACCCAAGACCGAGAACGGCAAGCGCGTTTTGCCGCTGCCCAAGCCGGTACACGCTGCGCTCCTGACGTTTCGAGCCCGGCAGGAGCAGGAGAAGGCTGCGGCCGGCGAGCGTACGAGGACTCAGACTATGTCGTCGTCGATGAACTGGGCCGACCGTTCAAGACAGACAAGCTTCGCCGGAGAGCTCAGAAGCTGATGGAGGCAGCAGGCGTCCGCAGGGTCCGTCTCTACGATGCCCGGCACGCCTGGCTGTCCTGGATGGGCCAACCACGGCGTGCCCGACACGGTCGTTTCCGCGTGGGCCGGGCCGGACACAGCGATCTAACATTCACCAAGCGCGTGTACGTGCATCCCGACCCGCAAAGCCTCAAGGCAGGGTCTGACAAGCTGGGCGATCTACTTGGACAGGGAAGATCATCTCGGTTTGTGAGAAATCGTGAGACGAGAGCCTAAGAAATGGTCAAGGGCCTCGTCTCACCGAAGTGATCCAAGGCCCTGACCTGCGATGACAGTCCATCGAACTGTCGGGACGACAGGATTTGAACCTGCGACCCCTTGACCCCCAGTCAAGTGCGCTACCAAGCTGCGCCACGTCCCGGTGCGACGATCCACGGTTGCCCCGTGTGATCACGCGAACAGAACCTTACCCCACGTGAGCGGCTGCCCCGATGGCGGCAGGGGGCGCGCGACAATCGGTGTATGAGCAGTGCGTCAAAGGATCGGGAAGCAGCGGGCGGACGGGACCGGGACGAGGAGGGGCGGGCGCGCAACGCGCGGCCACGGGACGGACTCGGGCGTCCGCTGCCGTACGGCGAGCACGGGGTCGCCCGGCAGCCCGAGGGCGTCGTACGCCGTCCCGAGGACAGTGTCGCGGAGGCGCAGGCGTTGCTGGACGCGGGGAAACCGTTCCACGCGCACGAGGTGTTCGAGGACGCCTGGAAGTCTGGGCCGGAGGAGGAGCGCGGCCTGTGGCGTGGGCTCGCGCAGCTGGCCGTGGGACTCACGCACGCCGCGCGCGGGAACGTCACCGGAGGCGTCCGGCTGTTGCGGCGCGGGGCCGGCGCGGTCGAGGAGTGGGCGGCCGCGGGTGCGCGCCCGCAGCCGTACGAGATGGACCTCGCGGGTGTGGTCGCCTGGGCACGGGAGCTGGCCGCCGAGCTCGAACAGGAGGCCCCGGCCGTCGATGCGGGAGCCCGGGCACCGCGGTTGTCGAGCCGTGCCGTCGGCGGCTGAGCCGGTCCGACGGCCGCGTTGTCAGTGGGGTGGGGCAGACTCGGGAGCGTGCGAAGGATTCAGGTCATCGGTATCGGCGCGGGCGACCCCGACCAGCTCACCCTGCAGGCGGTCAGGGCGCTGCGGAGCACCGACGTGTTCTTCGTCCTCGACAAGGGCGAGGCCGGCTCCGACCTCATGGGGCTGCGCCGGCACCTGCTCGACACACATGTGCCTGAGGGGACGTACCGCCTGGTCGAGGTGCGCGATCCGGACCCGGGACCGGACGGCCGGGTGCGTCTCGTACTCCCTCGCGGTCGGGGACTGGCGCCGTGCAGGGTGCACCACCTCCCCGCCCGGGCGGCCGAGCCGATCATCGGCGCCTACGCGGACACCATCCAGCCGTCTTCCTGTGGACCGTGGCGGTCGCGCTCATCGGTTTCGTCGTCGCCCTGTTCCTGAAGCAGGTCCAGCTGCGCGACAGTGCGCGGATGGCTTCGACGGACATGGGCGAAGGCTTCGCGACGCCGGTCGCCGCGGACTCGCGCCGCCTGGTGGAGGCCTCCGTCGGAAAAATCATCGGCAGTACGGATCTGGACGCCGCGCGCCGGATCGTCACCGGCTCGGACACCCGGCTCGACATCGCGGGCGCCTGGGCCGTGATGCAGGTCGAGCTGTTCACCCGCATGGTCGGCCATGCCGGTCTCGGCCTGATCGCCGCCCGCCGTCATATGCCGCCCGAGGTACTCCTGCCGGTCTTCGACCGCATGGTCGAGGAGGGCTACCTGACGCGCACCGGCTCCCTCTTCTCCCACACCGAGGCGGGCACCCGCGAGGCCGCGGTGATCGGCGGTGCTTGGGCTCCTGGCTGGCCGAACGAGTGGAACACGACGTCGGCCGTCCCTCGGGCGACGACCTGCGCGCCGCGGTGGACGCGATCGCCAAACGCCTCCTGGTGGAGGACCTCAGCAGCAGTCTGCCGAGCCGGCCGCCAGCACTCGCGGGCTCCGGTGGCGGTACGTCCGTGGCGTAACCCGGAGGGTCGCTGGTCAGCGCAGCAGCAACTGGGCTCCGCCCACCACCGTGGCCGCGATCACCAACTGCTCGAACAGCCGCTGGTTGATTCGGTTCACAGCCCATTTGCCAAGAAACGCGCCGGGGACGACGAACAGTACGAGGGCCGCGTCGAGCAGGAGCGAGTGGCCGTCGATCAGACCGAGGCCGGCGCTGAAGGGGACCTTCGAGACGTTCACGATGAGGAAGAAGAACGCCGACGTACCCAGGAAGCCGAGCTTCCGGAAACCGGCCGACAGGAGGTACATCGACATGACCGGGCCGCCCGCGTTGGCGACCATCGTCGTGAAGCCGCCGAGGACACCGTACGAGCGTGCCTTGAGACGCCCGGCGGGCGTGCTCACCGCCTCCGGTTCGTCCACCTCCCGTTCCTCCTCCCGCTTCGCCTCAGCTTCCGCCCGCCGTCGGCGCCACACCGTCACTCCGGCCATCAGCAGCAGGATCGCCCCGATCGAGGTCCGTACGACCTCGTCGTCCGCCCACACCAGGAACACCGTGCCGACGACCACCCCCACCGCGACCGCCGGGAACAGCCGCCACAAGGTGGGCCAGTGGGCGTGTCTGCGGTAGGTCAGGACGGCCAGTACATCCCCCGCGATCAGGATCGGCAGCAGCACACCTGTGGACTCGCGGGCGGGCAGAACGGCCGCGAAGATCGCCAGACTGACCGTGTTGGCCCCGCTGACGGCGGTCTTGGAGAAGCCGACCAGCACCGCCGCGGCGGCGAGGGCGGCGAATTCCCAGTGCGTTATGTGCCAGAGCGTCATCGTGTTCATGCGGACACCGATGCTAAGCCCACCCAACTGCCGCCGTCAGGACCGTCTCGCCAGGTGACCCCTGCCCCGGTCCGACGCGTCACCGTGGACCGGCCTCCCGAGTCCTGGGAAGATCCACGCACACCACGCACACCACGCACGCCTTCAACGACGCACCCGGAGAAGCCATGGCCGAGTCCCGCGATTGGGTCCTCACCGGCAGCGGAGGCACGATCGCCGTACGCGAGTGGCCCCGACCCGCCCCCGGCGACTCCGAACGTCCGCCCGACCCGCCCCGCTATCTCGCCCTCCTCTCGCACGGGTACGGGGAACACATCGGCCGCTACGAGGGACTCGCCGACGTCCTCGTGGCTCATGGCGCGACCGTCCTGGGCCCCGATCACCAGGGACACGGCCGGTCGGGGGGCGAGCGGGCGGTGATCACGGACTTCGAGGACGTCGTCACCGACCTGCACTCTGTCGCCGAACTCGCCCGGTCCGCCCACCCGGAGGTGCCCGTCGTCCTCATCGGCCACTCCACCGGCGGCCTGATCGCGGCCCGCTTCGCACAGCGGTACGGCGCCGAACTCGCCGCGCTCGTCCTGTCCGCGCCCGTACTCGGCAACTGGGACCTTCCGGAACGGCTGCTCGAACTCGACGAGATCCTCGACCGGCCCATCAACCCGGCCGCGCTGTCCCGCGATCCCGCGGTCGGGGCGGCGTACGCGGCGGACCCGCTGGTCTGGCACGGTCCGATGAGGCGGCCGACGCTGGAGGCATTCGTACGGACACTGGAGACCGTGGCCAAGGACGGTGACATCGGGCCGCTGCCGCTGCTGTGGCTGCACGGCGACGACGACCGGCTCGTCCCGCTCGCCGGGAGCCGCGTCGGTATCGAGGAACTGCGCGGCACCGACTGGACCGAACGGATCTTTCCGGGCGCCCGGCATGACATCTTCCTGGAGACGGACAGGACTGAGGCCTTCGCCGAACTGACCGCCTTCGTGGACCGGGCGCTCGCGCGCTCGCACCCCGGCCCCACTGATCCTCCCTTCTCCACCTGATCACCCTCCGCTCCGCCTGATCACCTTCTCTTCTCCCGCCATTCGCTCTCCGTCGCCTCCGATGGCCGGTTCCGTCACGTTTCCGCCCCTCCGACCTGGGCACCCGCGTTTCCATGGAGTGGTTGCGGCGAGCGGCCTGTGCGGGAGAGGACCCGGAACTGTTCTTCCCCATAGGTACGAAGGGGCCGGCGGTGCGCGACACCGCTGCCGCGAAACGTGTGTGCGCCCACTGCCCGGTGACCCCGCAGTGCCTGGACTGGGCCCTGCGCAGCGGTCAGACCTTGGGCGTGTGGGGCGGCACCTGCGAGGAGGAACGCGCCGAACTGCTCCGAACCGCGAGAGAACGGGTCCGGTAGCGAGAACCCGGGCCGAGTCACGAGGAGGAGTTACCCCATGACTGTAGTGAAGAGCAGCCTGCCGGAGCCGGAACGCAAGATCACCGGCGACGCTCTGCAGGCGACCTTGGTGGATCTGCTGGCGCTGTCGCTGATCGGGAAGCAGGCCCACTGGAACATCGTGGGGCCGAGGTTCCGTTCGATCCATCTGCACCTCGACGAGGTGGTGTCGGCGACCCGTGCGTTCTCCGACACGGTGGCGGAGCGCTCGGCGGCGCTCGGAGTGCCGCCGGACGGCCGCCCGGAGACCGTCGCCTCGGCTTCCGTGTTCCAGGGCCCGAAG
This sequence comes from Streptomyces sp. B21-083, assembly GCF_036898825.1. GTDB lineage: Bacteria > Actinomycetota > Actinomycetes > Streptomycetales > Streptomycetaceae > Streptomyces. The sequence continues at coordinate 1,312,184 of NZ_JARUND010000001.1, forward strand.
GACGGCTGGATCCAGGACACGGATGTCGTCCAGTTGCTTGTCGAGGCACTGGCGACGGCGATCGAGCGCCTGCGTGAACGCATCGACGCGACGGAAGAGGCGGACCCGGTGACCCAGGACCTGCTGATCGGCATCACGGCCGAACTCGAGAAGCAGCGCTGGATGTTCGAGGCGGAAAACGCGACCCGCGGCGACTGACCGAGTTCTTCCCCCTCTCTCTCCATCTCCTCACCCTGGTCAGCTCCACAGCCGTCCCCCGTCCACGCGTCCCGCCCGGTAAGACCGCTACTTGACCCGGCCGCAGAACGACCAACACCCCTTCGAGGATCAGTCAGGTCTCCTCGAAGGGGTGGTCGTGTGTTCCGACCACGATGCCGAGGTGCGTACCGTCATGGCTTCCCCGTGGGGAAGAGCGCCCGCACCTCCCACCCTTGCGTCCGCCCGGTCGGCGGCCCCGCGCGCAGGTCCCCGCCCAGTGCCGTGACGCGTTCCGTGAGGCCGACCAGGCCGAAGCCGCCCCCGTGGGCGGCGGCCGGGAGCTGGGTGCCGCCCCGTCCGTCGTCGGTCACCCCGACCTCCAGCGTGCGCCCGTCGTGGCGGAGCCGGACGGTGATCTCTGTGGCGTCGGCCGCGTGCCGTCGTACGTTCGTCAGCGCTTCCTGCACCACCCGGAACGCGGCGGCCTGCACCTCGTGCGGGAGGTCGTCGGGCACGGCGGGGTCACGGTCGAGGGTGACGTGCTGGACCGGGTTCGCGAAGCCTTCCGCCAGTTCCGCGATGCCTGCCAGGTCGCCGACGGGCCGGCGGTCTGCGGCGTCGGGCCCGGTGTCGCGCAGCACGCCGACGGTACGGCGCATCGACGCCAGGGCCTCCGTCGCCGCGCGTTCGATGCCCGCCAGGACGGTGTCCAGGCTCTCCGGTTGGGTGGTCGCCATCATGCGGGCCATCTGGGTCTGGACAAGGATCCCGGTCACATGGTGGGCGACGAAGTCGTGCAGGTCGGCGGCGATCGCCACCCGTTCCGCCCGCCGGGTGTCGACGACCGCTGCGGCTCGCCGGTGGTCCAGCGCGCGCAGATACCCCGCGAGACCGGCGACGATGCCGATCAGGACGAGCTCCACCAGCATGAATCCCAGTAGGCTTGTCCGGTCGTCCCGATAGAAGCGCGCGGGCGTGCCGAGCAGCGCGGCGGCGTTCAGGGCCGCGCAGATGACGGCCCAGGGCTGCGGGCATTGCCGTACCGCCATGAACAGCAGAATCAGCAGCACGAGCGTCTCGCCCGGACCGAACGGGGCCTGCTGGTCCAGCAGCAGCGAACCCGCTGTGAACAGCATTGAGACGACGGCCGGTACGCCCGTGCGCAGTTGCGGAGTGAACCACTGCGGCCGCCGGCTGCTCGGCCACAGCAGAGCGGCGTACCCGAGCACCAGGACAAGCACGTGGGGCCAGACCACGTAGCCACTGTCCGTCGCGTCGACGACGTCGACAGCCCCGGCCATGACCAGGAGTGCGACGACGAAGGCGCGGGAGCAGTTGCGGGGCGAATCCGATGTCATGCGGATCACCGTATGCGCGGACGGGAACGACGGGATCGGCCGAATGGCCGAGGAGCCGGTCCGCGAGAGTGGCCGGACGGCCGAGGCGCGCGCCCATGCCCGCGGGACAGAGTGGAGCCAATTCCCACCCGGTCCGACCTTCAGGAGTACGAGATGCAGCGCAAGGCCCTCATCAGCGTGATCGGCGGTGCGACCGCTGCGGTCGCCCTGGCCGGCGTAGGTACACATCTGCTCGCGGGCACCGAGTCGACAACCTCTCTGGACAAGTACACGGCGGTGACGGTGGACGGCCACAGGGCCCTGTCGGGAGGGATCGTCGCGGGGCGCGCCCAGAGCAAGTTCCACCCACTTCCCTGGGTGGGCACGAAGGTCTCCCAGGTGTCCTGCCCGACCGGTCTGAAGGCAGTGGCCGGCGCGAGCATCACCTGCACCGGCCACACCGGCAAGGGCAAGGACATCGACATACCGGTGACGGTGGTCAAAGCGACGAATACCTCGGTGACCTGGAAGTTCGAGCGCTGAGCAACGGCGAAGAGACCAAGGAGAACGAGGAGACGATGAGCACTGTCCTGGCCGGTCTCGGCCTCACCAAGAAATACGGCTCCACCACCGCTCTGCACGGCGTGGACGTGAAGGTCGGCGTCCGCGAGTCGCTGGCGATCATGGGGCCGTCCGGGTCCGGGAAGTCGACCCTCCTGCACACCCTGGCCGGAGTGGTCCGCCCGGACGGCGGCGAGGTCCTGCTGCACAGTGGGCGTATCGACAACCTGGGCGAGAACCAGCTGAGCGAACTGCGTCGCAAGCAGTTCGGATTCGTGTTCCAGTTCGGCCAGTTGCTGCCCGAACTGCCCGCCGAGGAGAACATCGCCCTGCCGCTGATGCTGGGCGGCATGCCCCGTGGCCGGGCCGTCTCCCTCGCCCGTCGCTGGTTCGCCCCGCTCGACCTCGACGGTCTGGAGAAGCGCCGTCCCGGTCAGCTGTCCGGAGGTCAGGCCCAGCGCGTCGCGATAGCCCGCGCCCTGGTCGTCCAGCCCGACGTGGTCTTCGCCGACGAGCCGACGGGCGCGCTGGACCAGGTGACCAGCGAGGAGGTCATCCGGCTGCTGACCTCCGTCACCCGTGAGCAGGGTGCCTCCCTGGTGATGGTCACACACGATCCTGACGTGGCCGCCCACTGCGACCGCGTCCTCCAGGTCCGTGACGGCCGCATCACCGGCCATCACCAGTACACCGTCGCACCTTGAGCCACGGTCTGCAGTACACCGTCACCGTCGCGCCCTGAGTCACGGTCCTCGCCGCTCCAACGCCCCTCCCCCTGGCACTGGTTCGTCCTCGCCCCCTTCTGCCCCGATCACCGGCCGCTGCGCCCTTCCTGAGCACCCCGGAGCCCTCATGTCCTCGCCCGTCCCCCAGCTGACGTGGTTTCTCGCACGCCGCTCCGGCCGCCGCGGCCTGCACAGCCAGTTGCTGGCGGCCGGCGCCGCGGCGGTCGGCGCGCTGATCCTCCTGGTGCTCACGGCCGCCTGCTTCGGCAGCGGCACCCGCGCTCACGACACGGCCTGGCGCACCCCTGCCCCCGACCGGCATGGCACCGCCGTCCAGACGCTCGGAACGAGCTATCTCGGCGACCGCCCGGTCACCGTGGTCTCGCTGGCCCAGTTGCCGGGCCGGAAGGCCACTCCGGCACCCCCGGGGCTGACCGAGTTCCCCGAGCCCGGGCAGGTGTACGTCTCGCCCGCCCTGGCCGACCTGCTGCACAGGACACCGGCGAAGCAACTCGCCGACCGCTTTCCGAAAGTGTCCTCGTACGGCGCCATCGGCGACGCCGGTCTCGCGGCGCCGCAGGAGCTCGTGGCCGTCGTGGGGAAGGCCGCGTCCGATCCCACGGTCTCCTCCGCGGCCGAACCGCTCGGCTTGTTCGGCCAGTTCGGCGGGTTGACCGCCCGCTCGGTGATCTCCGGCTTCGACGGCACCGACGTCAGCGTGTTCACCTCGGCGGACAAGCCCGCGGTGTCCGTCGGTGTGGCGATCGTCGCCGTGCCCGTGGTCGTGCTCGCAGCTGCCGCCGGACGGCTCGGCGCGGCCCGCCGTGAGCAACGGCTCGCCGCACTGCGACTGGCCGGGGCGACACCGCGCCAGATCCTCGCGATGACCGGCCTGGAGTCGGCGGTCGTCGGGGCGGCCGGGGCGCTGACGGGCGCGCTGGCCTACTGTCTGCTGCTGCCCGCGCTCGCGAAGATCCCGTTCGGCATCGGCAGCTGGTACACGGACCAGTTGTGGGTGGGTCTGCCCTGGCTGCTGGCGGTCACGGTGTTCGTGGCCGGACTGATCGCGGTGAGCGCGATGCTGACGCTGCGTCAGGTGGCGGTCTCCCCGCTGGGCGTGGCCCAGCAGGCGAACCCGCGCCGCACCCGTCTCATCCGCCTGGTCCTCTTCGCGGCAGTCCTGCTCTACAACTACGTGACAGCCTCCTCGGGCAGCCCTGGGCCCCGCGAGCAGCTCGCGATGCTGCTCATGTTCTACGGCGCCTTCTGGCTGCTCGGCCCCTGGGTGGTGGACCGCCTCGGCCGGATCACGGCCCACTTCGCCCGCCGTCCGGCGACCCTGCTGGCAGCACGCCGGCTCAGCGACGACCCTCGCGGCTCGTGGCGCACCGTCAGCGGGCTGGTCCTCGCCGGGTTCGTGGCCGGGTTCTTCACCGTCGGCAACGTGGGCATCGAGGACTACCACTATCCCGATCAGGTCGCCGTACCCACCACGAGTGCCGCCACCGCCCGCACCGCCGCCTCCGAAGCCCGTTCACTGCTCGACGCGGCCGGAGTGAAGGCGACCGTCACCACGAGCAAGGGCGACGACGACTTGCTGAGCAGTTCCACCGGTGTGCTGGTTCACGTCTCCGGCGGGACGGAGCAGCTCGACACAGCCGTCACCGCCCTCTCGAACCTGGTGCCGGGCCAGCTGCCGTACACCCAAAACTACGCCAACGCCGAGAACGACGCGTTCACCGGTCGGCTGGGGGAACTCGGCACCGCCGCCCTCGCCGTCAGCTTCCTCGTCGCGACCGCGTCCGCCGGGCTGACCGCCGCCGCGAACGTCCTCGACCGGCGACGTGTCTACGCCCTGCTGCGGCTGGCCGGCACTCCGTTGAAGCTTCTCGACCGGGCCAGGTTCCGTGAGACGGTCCTCCCGCTGGTCGTCCTCGCCGGTGGCACCACCGCCGCCGGAATCTACGCCGCCTTCCAGGTCAACAAGATGTTCGACAGCACGATCAGCACCTCGGGCGCGGTGACCCTGGCGGTGTGCATAACCGTGGGCGCGCTGGCCATGTTCGCGGCGATCGGAGCGAGCAGGCCGCTGCTGCGGGCGGTCACGGAGAACGCGGCGCAGACGGCGGACTGAGAACGAGGGACGACGGAGGACCTGGGGGCCGACATCGGGGAGGGGACAGCCGCCTACCGGACGCCGTCCCCTCGCCCTTCTCCCACGCCTCACGGCCCCTCGCCGCTCCCCTTCTCCCCCACTCCCCCCCCCATCCCCCATCCCCCACGTCGTTCCCCTCGCCCCTTCCCCCTCTCCCTCCGCTCCACCCCACTCCGCCCCTCCCACCCCTGAGGCATGATCGAGCCATGACTGCCGCCCCGCCCAGCCCCCCGATCCGCGTCCTCATCGCGGACGACCAGGACATGGTCCGTACCGGCTTCCGCTTCTTCCTGGACGCCCAGCCCGACATCACCGTCGTCGCCGAGGCCTCCAACGGTGAGGAGGCCGTGGCACTGGCCCGCCGTGAGCGTCCTGACGTGTGTCTCCTGGACATCCGGATGCCCAAGCTCGACGGCCTGGAAGCGACCCGGATCCTGGCAGGCCCCGGTGTCGCCGACCCGATGCGAGTCGTCGTCGTCACCACCTTCGACCTCGACGAGTACGTGTACGGTGCACTGCGTGGCGGCGCCTGCGGGTTCCTGCTCAAGGACTCGGGGCCCGTCCTGCTCGCGGAGGCGGTGAGGGCCGCGGCGGCCGGGGACTCCCTGGTGTCGCCGTCGATCACGGTCCGTCTGCTCCAGCACATCACCGCCCCGCACGCCACCGCGTCCCGACTGGCAGTTCCGCCCCAGGTCTCCGCCGCGACGCTCGCGGAACCGCTCACCGACCGGGAACTCGACGTGGTCCGGCTCGTCGCACTCGGTCACACCAACGCCGAGATCGCCGCCTCGCTCTTCGTCTCCCTCTCCACGGTCAAGACGCACCTGTCGAGCGTGCAGCTGAAACTGGCCGCGCGGAACCGGGTGGAGATCGCGGCCTGGGCATGGCAGAACGGGCACGCGCGCCCGGAGGTCTGACAGCGGCGGGTCAGCCGGATGTGGCGCGTTCGACGTGGAGAGGCTCTGCAGAAACAGGACGACTTGAAAGTACGATCAGCCAATGTCTGAGATGATCGAAACCACGCCCGGCTGGCTGGCACCCGACGAACTCGAGCAGTCCCGCGCCCGGATGCCGATCCTGTACGTAGAAGCCGTACCGGTGCGTGTCGACGACAACGGCGAAGTCACCAGTATCGGTCTGCTCCTGCGCATCGGGTCGGACGGCAACGTCAGCCGCGCTCTGGTGTCGGGCCGTGTTCTGCACCACGAGCGCGTACGCGACGCTCTTATGCGCAATCTGGAGAAGGATCTCGGCCCGGTGGCACTGCCCAGGATCCCGGCCTCCCCGCAACCCTTCACTGTCGCGGAGTATTTCCCGACATTGGGCGTCACCCCGTTCCACGACCCGCGCCAGCACGCGGTGTCCCTCGCCTACATCGTCCCGGTGGCCGGCGACTGCCGCCCCCGCCAGGACGCCCTCGATCTGGTCTGGTTCAGTCCGGAGGAGGCGTCCTCCCCCGTGGTCCAGAACGAGATGCCGGGCGGTCAGGGGATGCTCCTCAAGCAGGCCCTGGCCCATGTCGGCCGACTGTCCTGAACAGTCGGCCACCACCGAAACCCAGGAACTACCGAGGTTCCCGCGGCCCTCTCCCGCGCATTCGATTCCGAGAATTCGGCTGACGCCGCGTGGGGTCGCGTCACGTCTTCCGTCACCGGGCGGTGAGGCGGCTCGGGGGTGAAACCCCGAGCCACCCCCGTCGCAACCCGATGTACGTGTGCCGGCGGGGGGCCGGCCGTCCCGGATTCAGGCGATCTCGACGAGCAGGTCGCCGCCCTCCACCTGCTGGATCCTGTTGATGGCCAGCCTCGTCACCTTTCCGGCCTTCGAGGCGGTGACCGCGGCTTCCATCTTCATCGCCTCGATGGTGGCCACCGTGGCGCCGACCGCCACCTCGTCCCCCTCGGCGACGGCGAGCGTCACCACTCCGGCGAAGGGCGCGGCGACATGGCCGGGGTTGGCCCGGTCCGCCTTCTCCGTGGCCGGGATGTCGGAGGACACGGCGGTGTCACGTACCTGGATCGGCCGCAGTTGGCCGTTCAGCGTGGACATCACCGTGCGCATGCCGCGTTCGTCGGCCTCGCCCACGGCCTCCAGCTCGATGAGGAGCCTGACACCCGGTTCGAGGTCGACGGAGTACTCCGTCCCGGGACGCAGCCCGTAGAAGAAGTCCTTGCTGGCCAGCACGCTGGTGTCGCCGTAGGTCTGCCGGTGCGTCTCGAACTCGCGTGCGGGGCCGGGGAAGAGCAGCCGGTTGAGCGTCCCCCGCCGGTCTTTCGCCAGCCCCGTTCGGTCGTCCGAGGTCAGTTCCGCCATGGGCTTGGGGGCGGCCCGGCCCTCCAGTGCCTTGGTGCGGAACGGCTCCGGCCAGCCGCCGGGCGGGTTGCCCAGCTCGCCGCGCAGGAAGCCGATGACCGAGTCGGGGATGTCGAACCTGTTCGGCGTCGCCTCGAAGTCCTCCGGCGAGACGTCGGCGCCTACGAGGTGGAGGGCGAGGTCGCCGACCACCTTCGACGAAGGGGTGACCTTCACCAGCCGGCCGAGGATCCGGTCTGCGGCGGCGTACATCGCCTCGATCGCCTCGAAGCGGTCGCCGAGGCCCAGCGCGACCGCCTGGGTGCGCAGGTTGGACAGCTGTCCGCCGGGGATCTCGTGGTGGTAGACCCGCCCGGTCGGCGAGGCGAGGCCCGCCTCGAACGGTGCGTAGATCTTCCGGACGCTCTCCCAGTACGGCTCCAGGTCACCCACGGCCGTCAGGCTCAGCCCGGTGGGCCGCTCGGAGTAGTCGGTCGCGGCGACGATGCCTGACAGCGACGGCTGCGAGGTGGTGCCCGCCATCGACGCCACCGCGCCGTCGACCGCGTCCGCGCCGGCCTGGATCGCGGCGAGGTAGGTGGCGAGCTGGCCGCCCGCGGTGTCGTGTGTGTGGAGGTGCACCGGCAGATCGAACTCGCGGCGCAGCGCCGACACGAGGGTCGCGGCGGCCGGGGCCCTCAGCAGGCCCGCCATGTCCTTGACGGCCAGGACGTGGGCACCGGCCTCGACGATCTGCTCGGCGAGGCGGAGGTAGTAGTCCAGGGTGTAGAGCCGCTCGGACGGATCGGACAGGTCTGACGTGTAGCACAGGGCGACCTCGGCGATCGCCGTTCCCGTCTCGCGTACGGCGTCGATCGCGGGCCGCATCTGGCCTACGTCGTTGAGCGCGTCGAAGATCCGGAAGATGTCGATGCCGGTGGCCGCGGCCTCCTGTACGAAGGCGTCGGTCACCTCGGTCGGGTACGGGGTGTAGCCCACGGTGTTGCGGCCGCGCAGCAACATCTGCAGACAGATGTTCGGTACGGCTTCGCGCAGGGCGGCCAGGCGTTCCCAGGGGTCCTCGGCGAGGAAGCGCAGCGCGACGTCGTAGGTGGCGCCGCCCCAGCACTCCAGGGACAGCAGCTCGGGCAGGGTCCGCGCCACCACCGGGGCGATGGCGAGCATGTCCTTGGTGCGAACCCGGGTGGCGAGCAGCGACTGGTGGGCGTCGCGGAACGTGGTGTCGGTGACACCGATGGTCGGCGACTCGCGTAGCCACCGGGCGAAGCCCTCCGGGCCCAGTTCGACGAGCCGCTGCCGGGAGCCCGCCGGCGGCTCCGAGTCAGGCAGAGGCGGGATCTTGCTGACCGGGTCGATCAGTTCGGGGCGTTCGCCGTGCGGCTTGTTCACGGTGACGTCGGCGAGGTAGGTGAGCAGTTTCGTGCCGCGGTCGGCGGAGTGACGTGCCGTGAGCAGGTGCGGCCGTCGCTCGATGAACGACGTCGTGACCCGGCCGGCGCGGAAGTCCGCGTCGTCGAGCACGGCCTGCAGGAACGGGATGTTGGTGGCAACGCCACGGATGCGGAACTCGGCCACGGCACGCCGGGCCCGGCTGATCGCGGTCCCGAAGTCGCGGCCCCGGCAGGTGAGTTTGACCAGCATCGAGTCGAAGTGCGCGCTGATCTCCGTACCGGCGTGGGTGGTGCCGCCGTCCAGCCGGATGCCGGAGCCGCCGGGCGAGCGGTACGCGCTGATCCTGCCGGTGTCCGGGCGGAAGCCGTTGGCGGGGTCCTCGGTCGTGATCCGGCACTGCAGTGCGGCGCCGTGCAGGGTGACGGTCTCCTGGGAGAGCCCGAGGTCGGCCAGTGTCTCGCCGGAGGCGATGCGCAGCTGTGCCTGGACGAGGTCGACGTCTGTGACCTCCTCGGTGACCGTGTGCTCGACCTGGATGCGCGGGTTCATCTCGATGAAGACGTGGTTGCCCTCGCGGTCGAGGAGGAACTCCACGGTGCCCGCGTTGCGGTAGCCGATCTGCTCGGCGAACCGCACGGCGTCGGCGCAGATCCGGTCCCGCAGTTCCGGGTCGAGATTCGGCGCGGGCGCCATCTCGATCACCTTCTGGTGGCGCCGCTGTACCGAGCAGTCACGTTCGAACAGGTGGATGACGTTGCCCTGGCCGTCGGCGAGGATCTGTACCTCGATGTGGCGTGGCTCGACGACCGCCTTCTCCAGGAAGACCGTGGAGTCGCCGAACGCGGAGGCCGCCTCACGGGCCGCGGCCTCGATCGACTCGCGCAGTTGGGCGGGTTCCTCGACCCTCCGCATGCCGCGCCCGCCACCGCCGGCGACGGCCTTGACGAACACCGGGAAGCCGATGTCGTCGGCGGCGCGGACGAGTTCGTCCACATCGGCGGAGGGCGCCGAGGAGGCCAGCACCGGTACGCCTGCCGCGCGGGCGGCGGCCACCGCACTCGCCTTGTTGCCGGTCAGCTCCAGCGTGTCGGCGCTGGGCCCGACGAAGGTGATGCCGCCCTCTTCGCAGGCGCGCGCCAGATCGGGGTTCTCGGACAGGAACCCGTAACCGGGGTACACCGCGTCCGCGCCCGCCTGACGCGCCGCGCGGACGATCTCCTCCACGGAGAGGTACGCCCGGACGGGATGTCCGGGACGGCCGATCTCGTAGGCCTCGTCGGCCTTCAACCGGTGCAGTGAATTGCGATCCTCGTGCGGGAAGACGGCCACGGTCCTCGCGCCCAGCTCAAAGCTGGCGCGGAACGCGCGAATGGCGATCTCACCACGGTTGGCGACCAGCACCTTGCGGAACATCCTGGATCCCTTCAGCCTGCCGGTGACGCGCCCCATGGTGTCGGCCCGGCCCGGCTCGCGCCATGTGAGCCGGGCCACTCACACCCACCGGGGGCACGTTCAGCGGAGGTCGGCCGAGGCAGGGGTCTCGTCCAGGAAGCCCCCCGACTGGTGCTGCCACAGCTTCGCGTAGGCGCCCTCCGACGCGAGCAGCTCCTGGTGCGTGCCCTGCTCGACGATCCTTCCGCGGTCCAGGACGACGAGCCGGTCCATGGTGGCGACCGTGCTCAGCCGGTGCGCCACCACGAGAGCCGTCCGTCCCTCCATGAGCCGCCACAGCGCCTCCTGGACGAGGATCTCGCTCTCGGAGTCCAGGGCGCTGGTGGCCTCGTCGAGCAGCAGGATCGGCGCGTCACGCAGGATCGCCCGGGCGAGAGCGACCCGCTGGCGCTGTCCGCCGGACAGCTTGACCCCGCGTTCGCCCACCATGGTGTCGAAGCCGTCCGGCAGCGCGTCGGCGAACTCCGTGACGTGCGCCGCCTCGGCCGCCCGGCGGATCTCGGCCTCGGTGGCGTCCGGGCGGGCGAACACGATGTTGTCGCGGAGCGTGCGGTGGAACATCGCCGGGTCCTGCGGCACGTAGGCGATCAGGCTGCGCAGGTCCCTCTGGCGCAGCAGGCTGATGTCCTGCCCTCCGATCATGATCCGCCCGGCGTCGATGTCGGTCATCCGCAGCAGCAGCCGACTGAGGGTGGTCTTGCCCCCGCCGGAACGGCCGACGAGGCCGATCTTCGCTCCGCCGGCCACCGACAGGTCGAGTCCCTCGAAGAGCGGCTCGGCGCCGGCGTGCGCGAAGGTCACGTTCTCGAAGCGGACGTCGGCGGCCCTGGACCGCAGGGTTTCCGGCGCTGCGGGGTCGAGCACGGTCGGCGAGGTCAGCAGCAGTTCGGTGAACTGCGCGGCCTCGGTCATCGAGCTCTCCAGCCGACGGTAGATCTGGCTGAACTCGAACATGATCCGGGTCGCGTTCGAGTAGTACGTGAAGGCGACCACGACCGTCTCCACGCCGTGCCCGCCCCCCGCGAGGGTGACCGCCAGCAGCAGGCCCAGGGCGTTGGTGAGCACGGACAGCGGCGCGACCAGTGTGTCGATGCGCAGGTTGCCGTAGTCCCACGACCGCAGCATGAGCCGCCGTGACGCCGCGACCCGGGACCGGTGCTCGGCGGCCTCACGTTCCTCGGCGGCGAACGCCCTGACCGTGTCCATGTTCGTCAGGCTGTCGGCGACATGGCCCGACACCTGGGCGATCGCCTCCTCGCGCTTGTCGACGAGCGCCTGGCGGCGCCGGATGAGGGGCACCACGCACAGCGCCGTCAGTGCGATCATCGCCAGCAGGCCGACCACCAGCAGCGGTTCGTAGCGCCACAGCACCACCGACCCGAACACGAGTGGCACGAGACTGCCCACGACCTGGAACGTGAGGGTGTCGACGAACTCCTCGAAGCGGGAGGCGAAGCTCAGGACCCGCTTGGTCAGCGACCCGGCGAAGTTGTCGTGGAAGAACGCGGCGTCCTTGGCGAACAGTTCGTCCATGCCGATCACGTACAGATGCTCGATGCCGCGGGCGTCGACACGGTTCAGGCAGTGCAGGCCGATGCGCCAGAGCACCTCCGAGAGCAGCATGACGCCGGCGAAGGCGACCACGTAGGGCAGCGCCGAGCCGGCGGCGACGCCGTTTTCGTCGGCGATGCGGCCGACGAGCTTCGCGACGATCAGCGGCGCGATGTAGGCGAGGCCGATGTTGCCCAGCGCCGGCAGCAGCATCGCGGGCACCGTCAGCCGGCGGAGACGGGCCAACTCCTGTCCGTAGTAGCGAAGGGCGAGGAGCACAGGCCCCTTGCCCGGTGGATCCTTGGGCGATTCAGGCGATCCCATTCCAACCCTGTGATGTCGTAGGGCGGCCGGCCACTCGCCTTCGCCAAGGTCGTCCAGGCAGGCGGGCACGACGCCGCCGCCCCCGCGAAGCTCGCGGCGACGCCGACGTGTGGGTACGGGCAGGCCAGAAGTCGCAGTGTCCCGCGTCGGCTTCCCCGGGGTCCACGCGTTTTTCTCGGCCAACGCCATGCCCGAACACGGGTGCGAACCGAGGTCGGAGCGGTGCGTTTATCCTTCGACCGTGGCTGACACCGACACCGACACCACCCCGATGCGGCTTCCCGACATGCCGCTGCACGATCCGTTCGTCGTCGCCGACAACAGGACCCGCACCTACTACCTCTACACGTCCAACAACCCGTCCGTATCGGGCGTGGACGGCACCGGCACAATGGTCTACCGCAGCAACGACCTGCGGAACTGGACGCGCCCCGTGGTGGTCTTCCTGGCCGCCGAGCAGGAGGAGATCTGGGCGACCGACGGCGGCTGGGCGCCCGAGGTGCACGAATGGGGCGGCAGGTACTACCTGTTCACCACCTTGCATGACCAGAACAGACCGCTTCCGGTACCTCCGCCGAACCAGTGGGGTACGCCGTTCCAGATCCCGGCCTACATGCGCGGCACGATCACAGCCGTCTCGTCCTCGCTGCTGGGCCCGTTCACCGTCGTAGACCCCTCACGCCCCACCCCGCCCGAGAACCTCATGACGCTCGACGGCACGCTCTACGTCGACCCGTCCGGGCAGCCCTGGATGGTGTACGCGCACGAGTGGCTGCAGACCATCGACGGAACCATGGAGGCGATCCGGCTTGCCCCGGACCTGGCCCGGACCATCGGAGAGCCCCTCTTCCTGTTCAAGGGCTCGGACGCGTCCTGGCTCGCCGAGGAGATCCCCGGCGGCCTGCCGAACCAGCTCCCGCCGTACGTCACCGACGGCCCCCAACTCCACCGCACCCCTGACGGATCGCTGCTCATGCTGTGGTCGACGTACGAGAAGAACACCGTCGGCCCTGACGGGGCCATGAGCGGCGGCTATGTGCAGACCTACGCCACCTCGGCGTCCGGCGACATCACGGGGCCGTGGCAGCAGCACCGGCCGCTGGTCCGCGAGGACAGCGGTCACGGGATGCTCTTCCACACGTTCGACGACCGGCTGATGATGGTGCTCCACCGCCCCTTCGACAACGCGCGGGGCAAGCTGTACGAGATGGAGTTCGTCGGCCATGAGCTGCGGGTGCTCCGCCGACGCGCCGACCTCGACGGCGGCGGATGACGACTGACGCCACTGTGCGCAAACGACGGAGGCCGTCTTCTCATCGCTGAGAAAACGGCGCCCCCTCCGGCCTCCGACTTCCACAAGTCGGGACGACAGGATTTGAACCTGCGACCCCTTGACCCCCAGCAGTGAGGGCAAGGGTACTTTCCGGAGATATCAGGTTCAATCTGAGTGCAGGCGGTGGACGCGACGGGCCGTCGTGCACCTGCGCGCACACCGTGCGGTCCCCAGCTGGTCCCCAGGGCCATGACCGGCATGCTCGCCTACGCCTTCACCTTCCTCTGTCTCGACGGCGGCGGCACCACCCCACCGCCGCCCAGCACTTCCGGTGCGCTGCACGTGGTGGGTGCAGGCAAGTGCCTGGACGTGCCGACGATGGCAGGTACGCAGGTGCAGATCCGTGATTGCCAGGGCGGGGCCAACCAGCTCTGGACCCGCACCGGGTCCGGCCAGCTGACGGTGACCATGTCGGGCACCACCTTGCGTCCGGACGCCTACAACCACCAGACCACGTCCGGCACCAAGGTGGTGACCTGGCCGTCCAACGGCGGCATCAACCAGAAGTGGAACCTCAGCTGACTCCACCCCTGTCCGGGCCGGGCACGCCCCGGCTCGGACAGGGCGAAAACTCCGACGGGAACCTACCCCTTGTCAGGGGCATGACCCTCTTCTACAGTCCCCGGATACGGAGATTGTGGGAGCGCTCCCATTGGTGAGGGGTTCCAGCGCTCGCTCCCCTCCCTCCGAGAGGACTCCCGTACAAGCGTCACGGCGCCCCGTCACGAAGAAGGCGGATCCCCCCATGCAGCTTCTTTCGACCCCCCGCTCGCCCGCCCGAAGGCGCATCGCCACGTTGCTGGCAGCGCTCTGCTGCGCCGCGTTACCCGTCGTGGCCGCGGCGGCCCAGCCGCCCGCGGAGAGGGCCGCCGTCACTGAGGTCCTGGGTAACGCGACCCACTTCGCCGGGCTCGGCAGCCCCTACGGCGGCTGCGGTCTGCCGCAGCGCGAACTGGACAGCCAGGACTTCGTGGCGCTCAACGTGTTCAACACACCCGGCGACTACTCGAGCACCTACCCCCGCCCGGTGCCGGACTCGAACGCCTCGGTCAAGGGCGTCTTCGACAACGGCCGCAACTGCGGCCGCTGGGTCAAGGTCACCATCGGGGACTACTGCACCGGCACCAACGACGGCGCCCCGGGCCTGCCCTTCTGCCGCAACGGCTCCTGGGTGGCCGACAAGTACAACGGGGCCACCCTGACCATGCTCGTCGCGGACAGCTGCGCCGATTCCAACGCCTGGTGCCGGGACGACCCCAACCACCTCGACCTGGCAACCGACTCCCTCAACCGCTTCCGGACCGGCGGCACCCCAGTGGGGACGATGTACCCGGACCACTGGAACAACCGTCATGTCTCCTGGAGCTTCGTCCCGGCCCCGGACTACAGCGGCGACATCCGTATCGGCTTCCTCAGGGGAGCCCAGCGGTACTGGCCCGCCATCGCCGTCTCCCATCTGCCGGGCGGCATCCACGGCGTCCAGTACCTGGCGAACGGCACTTGGACCGACGCCGCAATGAACAGCGACATGGGGCAGTCCTACGTCATCGGCGCGACGGCCTCCGGCCAGAGCAGCTTCACCATACGGATCCGCGACGCAGCCGACGCCTGGCTGGGCGGCGGCCGTACGTACTCCTTCTCGCTGCCGTCGGGTTGCGCGGGAGGCTGCTCGCAGGACTACACCGCCGTCCCCTACACCACCGACAGCTCTGGAGGGACACCACCTCCCACTCCCGCGCCGAGCCCCTCCGGCGACACCGCCTGCACGGCGGAGTGGAAGCTGACCGGCTCATGGCAGGGCGGGTACCAGGCCGATGTCACGGTCACCAACACCGGGTCCCGGCCGGTCACCGACTGGTCGGTGCACCACACCCTGCCGGGCGGTGTGACCGTGGCGAACCGCTGGAACGCGGTGGTGGATCCGTCCCGCCCCGCCACCACCGTTCACAACGCCTCCTACAACGGCTCGCTGGCACCGGGCGCGTCGACGACCTGGGGGATGACGCTCAGCGGCGACGACCGAGCCCTCGGCACACTCTCCTGCACCGCGTCCTGACTCTCGGAGATTGACCATGGACATGACTTCATTACGCGTGCGCCGCCACCGCCTGCCGCTCTGGGCGTTGGTGCTGACCGTGGTGGCGGTGGCCCTTCCTGCCATCGCGACGTCGCGCGCTCAGGGCGCGGCGACGGGCTGCACGGTCACGTACACCGCCAACGAGTGGTCCGGCGGCTTCACCGCCCAGATCCGCGTCACGAATCTCGGCGCCGCCCTGAACGGCTGGCGGCTGGAGTGGACCTACGGCGGCGACCAGCAGGTCACGTCCGCCTGGAACGCGCAGGTCACCCAGTCGGGCAGTGCGGTGACCGCAGTGAACGTCGCGCACAATGCCGTGCTCGCCGCCGGCGGGTCCGTGGACTTCGGGCTCCAGGGCACCTGGCGCACCGCCGACCCGGCTCCCACCGCCTTTACCCTCAATGGCACGCCGTGCGGCGGAACCGCGAGTCCCACCCCGACGGCGACCGCCTCACCGACAGCGACCGCGACAGCCACGGCGCCGGCCGAATGCGCCGGGGCGACGATCTGCTCCGACTTCGAGGACCAGACCGGTACCGTGCCTTCGGGCCCCTGGCAGACCACGGCACCCGACTGCCAGGGCACGGGGAAGGTCAGCGTCGACACGTCCGTCGCCTACAGCGGCACCAGGTCGCTGCGCGTCGACGGCGGCGCCGGCTACTGCAACCACGTCTTCGCAGCCTCCACCCGCGATCTGTCCTCCGTCGGGCCCGTGGTGTACGGACGCATGCGGGTCCGGCACACCACCGCCCTGCCCACCAACCACGTCACCTTCGTATCCATGCCGGACGCCTCACAGGGCGGCAGGGCGCTGCGCGTCGGCGGGCAGAACGGCGCGCTGCAGTGGAACCGCGAGAGCGACGACGCGACGCTGCCGGAACAGAGCCCGGCGGGGGTCGCGCTCAGCACGCCGCTGCCGACCGGTCAGTGGCTGTGCCTGCGGTTCCAGATCGACACCACAGCCCAGTCCATGCGCACATGGGTCGACGACCGTGAGGTCGCCGGACTGCACGTGGACGGGGTGGCGACCCAGAACGTCGACGGGCAGTGGCTCGCCCGCAGGACCCCTCCCCGCCCCACCGGCCTGCGCCTGGGCTGGGAGAGCTACGGCACCGGGGACGACACTCTCTGGTTCGACGACGTGGCCCTGGGCTCCTCACCGATCGGCTGCTGACGCCCGCGTGGGATCCGTCGGGAAGACAGGATCTGAACGCGCGACAGTTGTTGATTCCTTGATCCGTACGGCACGCAGTACCCGCCCGGTGGACCGGTCAGCTGCAGGCCCTCGGCCTGGGCCCGGCTCACCAGCTCGTCGATCAGCTGGGTATCGAGCTCATCGATCCCTTACGGCAACGAGGAGATCAAGTGAAACGTCGTCACGCCTTAATGGCCACCGGTGCCGCCGGCGCACTGATCCTGGGTGGCCTTGCAGTCGCTACCCTGCCCGCATCGGCAGCCGCCACCGGCTGCTCGATCGCGTACAAGGTGCAGAGCGAATGGCCGGGAGGGTTCACCGCGAACCTGGCCATCACAAATCTCGGCTCCCCCGTGCGAGGGTGGACCGCCACGTTCGACTTCCCGACCTCCGACCAGAAGGTCACCAACGGCTGGAGTGCCACGTGGACACAGTCCGGAACCCGCGTGTCCGCCACCAGCCTCGACTGGAACGGGGCGCTGGATACGGGCGGGTCGACTTCCATCGGGTTCACCGGTGCGTGGAAGGGCGCCAATCCGGAACCCGCATCGATCGCGCTCAACGGCGTGGCCTGTACCGGCTCGGTGACATCCCCGACCCCCAGCCCCACCACCACTCCGACCAGCGGTCCCAGTGATCCGGCCCCGGAGCTGAAGGTTTCCGGTAACAAGATCGTCACCGCGAGCGGCAAGCAGTACCGGCTGCTGGGTGTGGACCGCTCCAGCGGTGAATACGCTTGTGTGCAGGGCAAGGGGCTATGGGACAGCGGCCCGGTCGACCAGGCGTCCGTCGACGCGATGAAGACCTGGAACATCCACGCGGTACGCGTGCCGTTGAACGAGGAATGCTGGCTCGGCATCAACGGCTCGCCCAGTGGAGCCACCTACCAGCAGGGCGTCAAGGACTACGTCAACCTGCTGGTGGCCAACGGCATCACCCCGATCCTCGATCTGCACTGGACCCGAGGTGCCTACACGAACGGGCCGGACTGGCACTGCAAGGACGCCACCGCGACGTGCCAGAAGCCGATGCCGGACGCGCAGTACGCCCCCCAGTTCTGGACCGGTGTCGCAGGCGCGTTCAAGGGCAACGACGCCGTCGTTTTCGATCTGTTCAACGAGCCGTACCCGGAGATCGCCGGCAACTGGGACAAGACCCTCGGCTGGACGTGCTGGCGAGACGGCGGCACCTGCACCGGCCTTCCCTATGAAACCGCCGGCATGCAGGACCTGGTCGACGCTGTTCGGGCCACCGGCGCGACCAACGTCCTCATGCTGGGTGGCCTGGAGTGGGCCAACGACATGCGGGAGTGGCTGACGTACAAGCCGACCGACCCACTGAACAACCTCGCCGCGTCCTGGCACTCCTACAGCTTCAACGCCTGCGCGACCGAATCCTGCTGGGACAGCCAGGTCGCGCCGCTCGCGCAACAAGTGCCGGTCGTCATCGGTGAGTTCGGCCAGGACAACTGCGGCTTCGACTACATGCAGCGGCTGGTCGACTGGGCCGACGCGCACAACATGGGTTATCTCGCGTGGACCTGGAACCCGTGGGGCTGCAGCACCGGCGCCGTACTCATCAAGGACTGGGCCGGAACCCCGGAGGCTGGCATCGGCGACGGGCTGAAGGCCCACCTGATCAGCCAGGACCCCTACACGACCCCGTAACGCGCACCCAGCGGCTGCCCAGCCGCGTTCGACGCCGCCCCGGCCGGATGCCCCAACGGCACAACTCGGCCCGGGCGGCTTTCGACCACCACGAGTGTGAGTGTGGCGAGGTGCTCGAACCACAGCCCACAGGGGAGTCGCCGGCTCCCGGACTCCAGGTGTGAAACCGGTCGGCGGCCGGCATCGGAGCGTCCCGCACCAGCCGGATGCCCATTCGTCCTTGTCCGACAGGATTCCTCGTGCGTGCAGGCGGAGGATCTGCTTGACAGTGCAGGTCACGAGCGCTTGGCGACCGGCTCCAGGCCACCCGTGACGGCATCGTCAAGGTCAAACCCGCCCGGGTGACCGGCTGGCAGAAGCTCTGCAAGCAGGCCGAGGACGAACTCCTCGACCCACGCGGGCTGGCACTGCCCGACTGGGAGACCCTCGTCCGACTGGCCGACACACTCGTGGCCGCCTACTACGACGACTACCGCGGTTGGGGAGACGTCGTCCTCTTCGCCGCGTGCACCGCCGCCCGGATCGGCGAGGTGTCCGGATGCCGCGTCGGTGACCTCGACACCGCCAGTGGATCTGGACCGTACGGCGTCAGACCACACCCGCACCCGGCGGGCTGACCGACAAGGGCAAGCGGGCCCGCAAGGTTCCCATCGTCGAAGAGATCCGCCCCCTCGTCGCCCAGCGCATCCTGTCTGCCGGCCCCGATCCCGATGCCCGCCTCTTCACCGGCCCGCGCGGCGGACGCATCTCCACCGCCGTCCCGCGCGACGCCACCCATTGGGACCACGTGGTAACCAAGCTCGGCTACCAGCACCTGCGCCGCCACGACCTCCGGCACACGGGACTGACCTGGTTCGCCGACGCGGGAGTGCAGGTCCATGTCCTGCGCCGGATCGCCGACCAGGGTCGCTGACCACCACCCAGCGCTACCTCCACCCGGACGTACACAAGATCACAGCCGCAGGCGCAGCACTCTCCGCGCACCTCAGCGTGCTCCGCGCACCACGCTCCCTGCCGAGCCCGATCGTCATGACCCGCTGACGCCGGTCAAGGACCCTGGCTCCAACTGGTCCCCAAGAATAGCCAAGGGCCGGTTTCGGATGCCTCCGAAACCGGCCCTCACCTGCGACTGTCTCCAGTCGGGACGACAGGATTTGAACCTGCGACCCCTTGACCCCCAGTCAAGTGCGCTACCAAGCTGCGCCACGTCCCGATGCGGTCTGACCTGGGCTTTCCCCTGGTTGAACGCGCATGGAAACAATACCGCACTCGGGTCGATGGTCGCGCACTCCTTTATTCGCACGTCCGCCACTTGACCTCAAGTTTGATTGAGGTCGCAGGATCGTCCCCATGACAGCCACAACCACGCACGCCGACCTGTCCGGGACACGCGACTCACACGACGCACCCGACCGGTACGGCACCCACGGACACGCCGAGCTGCCCGGGCTCATGGGGCTGATGACCGGCGACGAGAAGCACGGGCCTGCGGCGACCTCCACCCTGGATGTGCTCTGGGTCCTCTACGACCGGGTCCTGCGGGTGGGCCCGGACCGGATGACGGACCCGGAGCGTGACCGGTTCCTGCTGTCCAAGGGACACGGGCCCATGGCGTACTACGCGGTCCTCGCCGCCAAGGGCTTCCTGCCCGTGGACTGGCTGCCGGGCTTCGGCTCGTACGACTCACCGCTGGGCCACCACCCCGACCGGGTGCTGGTACCCGGGGCCGAGATCGGCAGCGGTTCGCTCGGGCACGGTCTGCCGATCGCCGTCGGTACGGCGCTGGGGCTGCGCGCCCAGCGGCTCGACAGGCCCGCGGTGTGGGTGCTGGTCGGCGACGCCGAACTGGACGAGGGCAGCAACCACGAGGCGATCGCCTTCGCCGGTCCCGCCGGCCTCGAACGCCTGCACACCGTCGTCGTCGACAACTCGTCCGCCAGCCACGCCAGGCCCGGTGGCATCGCCGCCCGTTTCGAGGCCGCGGGCTGGTCCACGTCCACGGTCGACGGCCGTGACCACGAGGCCCTGTACACCGCCTTCACCACGCCGGACCCCGGTCGCCCGCACGCGGTCGTGGCACGGGTCGAACCGAAGTCCGGCTGACCCGGCACAGCCCCGACCCGGTCCGGCTTTTCCGACCGTTCTCACCGATCTGATCTCACCGATCTGAAGGGATCCACTCCCCCATGGACACCATGCGTGACCGCTTCGCCCCCGTCCTGACCAGGCTGCTCGACGACGACCCACGCGTCGCCGTCGTCCTGGCCGAGATCGGCGCGGACGCGTTCGCCCGGGCGCGGGCCCGGCATCCCGACCGGGTGATCAACGTGGGCATCCGTGAGCAGCTTCTCGTCGGCGCGGGCGCCGGCCTGGCGCTCACCGGTATGCGCCCGGTCGTGCACACGTTCGCGAGCTTCCTCGTGGAGCGCCCCTTCGAGCAGGTCAAACTCGACCTCGGTCACCAGGACGTCGGCGCCGTGCTGGTGAGCGCCGCCGGCTCCTTCGACTGGCCGGCGGGCGGTTTCACGCATATGGCACCCGGTGACGTGGCCCTTCTCGACACCCTGGACGGCTGGACCGTCCATGTGCCGGGGCACCCCGACGAGGCCGAGACGCTGCTGCGGCACGCGGTCGCCGCGGGCGACGACAAGGTGTACGTCCGGCTGTCGGCGCAGTCCAACGCGGACGGGCGCGCGGTCGACGGCGTACGGTTCCTCACCGTCCGCGAGGGCCGCTCCGGCGTCGTGATCGCCGTCGGACCGATGCTCGACACCGTGCTCGCCGCCACGGAAGGGCTCGACGTCACCGTCCTGTACGCGACGACCGTACGGCCCTTCGACACCGCCGCCCTGCGCCGGGCCACAGAGGCGGCCAGCACCGACGTCGTCCTCGTCGAGCCGTACCTCGCGGGTACGTCGACCGCCGTCGTGAACGACGCGCTCCCCGATATGCCGCACCGGGTGCTGGGCCTGGGCGTCGGCCGCCGCGAACTCCGCAGGTACGGGGACATCGACGAGCACGTCGCCGCGCACGGGCTCGACGCACGGACGCTCCGGGAGCGGATCCAGGGGTTCGTGGCCTGAGCCCGCCCTCCGGGTTCAGTCGGCACCCGGCGCCCCCAACTCCGGGTAGGCGTCCAGCAGTCGGGGCGGGGCCGCCTGGCGCCAGGAGTCGGTGAGGATGTCCCGCAGTTCGCCCTCGTCCTCCAAAGCTGCAAGGCGCACTCTCACCCAGGCGAAGCCCGCCTCGTGGTCGGCGATCCAGAACTTCTCCGGCTCGGCCAGGACCAGTTCGTCGCGCTCCTCCTTCGGACAGCGCACGGCGATGGAGGTCTCCTCCTCGGGCAGCGTGGCGAACATCTTCCCCGCCACCCGGAACGTGGGCATGCTCCAGGCGATCTTCTCCGAGGTGTCCGGCAGGGAGAGGGAGATACGGCGTACGTCTTCGGCTTCCGACATGCAACGCACCGTAGCCAATGCCACTGACAATCACTCGCGCTCCCCTGGCGAGAGGGCCCGTTCCCCCTGCCGGACGGCGCGCCTACGCCTGCGCGGCGGCGCCGAGTGCCTCCAGTACCGGCCGGATCAGAGGGTGTTCCTCCGCTCCCCTGCGCACGGCCGCGAAGACCCTCCGGGTGGGGGCCACCCCGTCGACCGGGCGCACGACCACCCCCGTCAGCTCCATGCCGCGCAGCGCCGAACGCGGTACGAGAGCCACGCCGGCGTCGGCCGAGGCGAGGGCCACGACCGCCCGAAAGTCGTCGGAGGAGTGTTCGAGGCGGGGCCGGAAACCCGCGTTCTCGCAGGCCAGGACGACGACCTCATGGCAGGGATTGCCGGGGTACGGCCCGATCCACACATCCTTGGCCAACTCGGCGAGCGGCACCTCGCGGGCGTCGGCGAGACGGTGACCGACCGGGACGACCGCGTCGAAGGGCTCGGCGTAGAGCGGGACGTGGGTGAGACGGGGGTCGTCGGCGGGCGGCGCCCCCCGGTACTCGACGGCCACCGCGACGTCGACCTGCCGGTCGAGCACCATCGGCAGGCTGGCGTCACCCTCGGCATCCTGGACGCGGACCCGGATGCCGGGGGCGGTCCCGGCCAGGCGGGCCAGGGCGGGGGCGACGACCAGGGCGATGCCGGTCGCGAAGGCGGCGACGGTGACCGTACCGGCGGCACCGGAGTCGTACGCGGCCAACTCCGCCTCCGCCCGCTCCAGTTGGGCGAGGACCATATGGGTGTGCGCGAGCAGGATCTCGCCGGCCGGGGTCAGCCGTACGCCCTTGGCGCCGCGCTCCACGAGCCGGTGGCCGGTCTCCTGCTCCAGGGCGGCCAGCTGCTGGGAGACGGCGGAGGGGGTGAGATACAACGCGGCGGCAGCCGCCGTCACCGTGCGGTGGTCGGCCACCGCACGCAGGATGTGGAGCCGCCGCGCTTCGATCATGCAGTCGATTATCCAGCAAGTCCGGGACGGTATGCCCTGAACGGTCCCGGTCCGGTCAGCCGGCCGGCTCAGACCGCCAGCTCTGCCCGGGCGGCGACGAAGGCGTCGACGGCACGGTTCACGTCCTCGGTGGAGTGTCCGGCGGAGAGCTGGACACGGATCCGGGCCTTCCCCTGCGGCACGACCGGGTACGAGAACCCGATCACGTACACACCACGCTCCAGCAGCAGCTCCGCCAGCCGGCCGGCCTTCGTGGCGTCACCGATCATCACGGGCGCGATGGCGTGGTCGCCCGGGAGGAGGTCGAAACCCTCGTCGGTCATCCGGCGGCGGAACAGGGCGGTGTTCTCGGCCAGCCGGATCCGCAGGTCGTCCGCCGACTCCAGCAGGTCGAGCACCTTCAGCGAGGCGGCGGCGATCACCGGGGCAAGCGTGTTCGAGAAGAGGTACGGCCGGGAGCGCTGCCGCAGCAGCGCGACGATCTCGGCGCGCGCGGCCACATATCCCCCGGACGCACCGCCCAGCGCCTTGCCCAGCGTGCCGGTGACGATGTCCACGCGGTCCATGACGCCGTGCAGTTCAGGGGTGCCCCGGCCGCCGGGGCCGACGAAGCCGACGGCGTGCGAGTCGTCGACCATGACCATCGCGTCGTGGCGCTCGGCGAGGTCGCAGATCTCGTGCAACGGGGCCACGTAGCCGTCCATGGAGAACACGCCGTCGGTGACGATCAGCTTCCGGCGCGCGCCGCCCTCCGTGGCCTCCTTCAGCTGTCGTTCCAGGTCGGCCATGTCGCGGTTGGCGTACCGGAAGCGGCGGGCCTTGGACAGGCGGATGCCGTCGATGATCGAGGCGTGGTTGAGGGCGTCGGAGATCACCGCGTCCTCGGCGTCGAGGAGGGTCTCGAAGACGCCGCCGTTGGCGTCGAAGCAGGAGGAGTAGAGGATCGTGTCCTCCTGCCCGAGGAACGCCGACAGCCGGGCCTCCAGCTCCTTGTGCACCTCCTGCGTACCGCAGATGAAGCGCACGGAGGCCATGCCGTAGCCCCAGCGGTCGAGGGCCTCGTGGGCGGCGGCGACCACCTCGGGATGGTCGGCGAGGCCGAGGTAGTTGTTGGCACAGAAGTTGAGCACCTCGCCGGGGCGCCCGCCCGCGGTCACGGAGACGGTCGCGGACTGCGGGCCGCCGATGACCCGCTCGGGCTTGTGCAGACCGGCGGCGCGGATCTCGTCGAGGGTGGCGCGCAGGTCGTCGCGCACGGAGTCGAACATGACAGAAGCTCCTGAAGAGGTGAGGGAGTTACGTGGTCCAGTCGAGGATGACCTTGCCGCCCCGGCCGCTCGCCGCGTCCGCGAACGCGGCCTCGTGGTCGCGGTGGTCGTACCGCCCGGTGATGACCGGGGAGAGGTCGAGGCCCCCCTCCAGGAGCACCGACATCGCGTACCAGGTCTCGAACATCTCACGACCGTAGATGCCCTTGATGGTGATCATCGAGGTGACGATCCGGGACCAGTCGACCGGGAACTCCTCGGACGGCAGGCCGAGCATGGCGATCCGCCCGCCGTGCGTCATGTTGGCGATCATGTCGCGCATCGCCTCGGGACGGCCGGACATCTCCAGGCCGATGTCGAAGCCCTCGCGCAGTCCGAGGACGCGCTGACCGTCGGCGACGGTCGCGCCGGAGACGTTCAGCGCCAGGCTCGCGCCGACCTTGCGGGCCAGTTCGAGCCGTTCCTCGCTGACGTCGGTGACGACCACGTTCCGCGCCCCGGCGTGCCGGGCCACCGCCGCCGCCATCAGGCCGATCGGGCCGGCCCCGGTGATCAGGACGTCCTCGCCCACCAGGGGGAAGGACAGCGCGGTGTGCACGGCGTTGCCGAACGGGTCGAAGATCGCCGCCACGTCGAGGTCGACGGGCACCCGGTGCACCCACACGTTGGCGGCGGGCAGCACCACGTACTCGGCGAAGGCCCCGTCCCGCCCGACGCCGAGCCCCACCGTGGCCCGGCACAGGTGGCGGCGCCCGGCGAGGCAGTTGCGGCATCGGCCGCACACGAGGTGCCCCTCGCCGCTGACCCGGTCGCCGACGCCGATGTCGGGGACGTCGCGTCCGGTCTCGACGACCTCGCCGACGAACTCGTGCCCGAGCACCAGCGGCGTACGGATCGCCTGCCGCGCCCAGCCGTCCCAGGCCCGGATGTGCAGGTCGGTGCCGCAGATCCCGGTTCTGAGCACCTTGATCAGTACGTCACCGGGGCCTACCGCCGGTTCCGGTACGTCCGCGAGCCACAGCCCGGGCTCCGCCTTCTTCTTGACCAGCGCCTTCAACGCAACGGCTCCTGTGGGTAGGACCCCGGGGCAGGGCACGCCGAAAAAGCCCGTGGCGGGGAGAGGGGTGACGTCGACGGCAGGACCGACGAGAACGCGCGTCTGAGATCGCGTGACGAAATCTGCCGTACGACGGCTCCCCGGTCCATCGAGGTTTTCTTAAGCGCCGCCGCAGCTTTCCTTCACGCCGCCGCACCAGGCCGCCCATCGTCGCGAAGGACGACGTCTGGCATATCCCCATTGGCCGGAAGAACCGGAAAGACGACAACCGTCGCCCATCTGTTGATCCGACCGGAACCATCAGCCGTATCCCTTCGGAGAACCGTACGAACCGACAGCTCGGCCGACAACTGAACCGACAGCCGCGCCCCTCAGGGGCCGTAAGGAGCCAGGAACCCGTCATGCCCGCACCGCACTTGGCGCTTCCGCCCAACGACCGGGTCCTGTCGCTGTTCACCGGCTGGACCCGGGCGCACTGGGAGGCGCTCGCAGACCGGCAGCTGGAGGCGCTGGTCCCCTATGCGACGCCGGGTCTCGCGCAGTACCGGCTGCCCGGCAGGAACTCCTCGGCGGGCGTGGTCTCGGACGGACTCGAGGGTTTCGCACGGTCGTTTCTGCTGGCCTCCTTCCGGATCGCGGGAACGGCGGGCGAGGTGGATTCCCGTCTCGTGGAACGCTACGCGCGGGGTCTGACAACGGGCACGGACCGGGACAGCGGCGAGGCGTGGCCCGAACTCACCGACTGTTCCCAGCCGATGACCGAGGCGGCCTCGATCGCCATCGGGCTGCACGAGACCCGTCCGTGGATCTGGGACCGGCTCGACGTGGACGTGCAGGAACGAATCGTCGACTGGCTGTGGGGTTTCGTGGGCCGCCGTACCCGGGACGACAGCGGGCGCCTGTGCCAGGTGGTCACCGAGCAGTTCCTTGCCTCGGTCGGGGCGCCGCACCGCCAGGAGGACATCGACGGCGGCCTCGACCGGATCGACGACTGGTATGTCGGCGGCGGCTGGTACAGCGACGGTGACGGCCGTACGTTCGACTACCACGTGGGCTGGTCCCTGCACCTGTATCCGCTGCTGTGGGGCCGGATGACGGGCGGCGAGGACGGCGGACGCGGCCGGGTCCACCGTCGGCGCCTCACCCAGTTCCTCGCCTCCTATCCGCACTTCTTCGGGGCGGACGGCGCCCCCGTCCACCAGGGCCGCTCCCTGACGTATCGTTTCGCCGCGACCGCTCCCGTCTGGCTGGGCGCGCTGGCCCAGTGCACCCCCCTGGCGCCGGGACTGACCCGGCGGCTGGCCTCCGGCGCGGTGGCGCACTTCGTGGAGCGCGGGGTGCCCGACGAGCGCGGACTGCTGCCGCTGGGCTGGTACGGCACGTTTCTGCCCGCGACCCAGGCGCACTCGGGGCCCGGGTCGCCGTACTGGTCGAGCATGGCCTTCCTGGGCCTGCTGCTGCCCCCGGAGGACCAGGTGTGGACCGCCAGGGAACGCCCGCTGCCCGTCGAGGAGTCCGACCAGTTCACGGCGTTGCCGGGACCGGGCTGGCTGCTGCACGGCACCCGGCACGACGGCATCGTGCGTCTCGTCAACCACGGCAGCGATCGCAACCCGATGGAGGGACCCGCCGACGACGATCCGCACTACGCGAAGTTCGGTTACTCGACGGCCTCCGCACCGGAGACGGGCTCCCTGGCCTGGGAACGCAACGTCGACGGCCACCTGGCGCTCCTCGCCCCCGACGGCACCGCGTCACGTCGGCGCAGAATCCTTCCGCTGCACTGCTCGGGACGGGTCGCCGCCTCCCGGTACGAAGCCGAACTCCCCGGCGTGGAGGGTGAGTTCCGGGTCGAGTCGACGAGTGTGCTGCACGGCTCCTGGGAGATCCGCGTGCACCGCGTGCAGGCACCGGCAGACGCGGCGGTCCGCGAGGGCGGCTACGCGGTGGCCGACACCGCCCTGCCCGAGGCCGAGCGGGGTGACGGCTGGGCCCTGACCCGTACCGCTTCCGGACTGACCAGCGTGGTCGTCGCGCTGCACGGCTGGGACGAGGCCACGGGTGTGGCCCGCGAGGTCGACGCGAACGCCTTCGGCCCGCACTCGGCGACGCCGTACCTCCAGCGCGCGGCGGAATCCCTGGGCGCGAGCAGGCTGTTCGTGACGCTGGTCGCGCTGACCCGGGACGCCGTGCATCCGCAGGCCCTGCGCGAGGCGGTGTCGTGCGCGGTGACGGAGGAGGGCCGCGCACTGATCATGTTCCCGGACGGCGAGACGGTCTCCGTGTGACGGAGACGCCCCTCAGAAAGGGCCTCAGAAGAGGGCCTCAGAGAGGGGCCCCCGGAGCGAGCTGCCCGGCCAGTTCCGCCGCCATCGCCTTGATGGTCTCCAGCCCCGCCCTCCCCCACGGGCGCGGCCCGAAGTCGGCGACGCACACCGTGCCCAGCGCCATGCCCTCGGTGTCGATGAGCGGCGCGCCCAGATAGGAGCGGATGCCGAACTCGTCGACGACCGGGTTGCCCGCGAACCGCGGATAGTCGCGTACGTCCTCCAGGACGAGCGCCTTGCGCCGGACCACCACATGCGGGCAGAACCCGTGGTCGCGCGGCAGCCGTCGGCCCACCCGCGGCTTCACCTCGTCGGAGTCGCCCCCGGCGGCACGACCGGTGCCGGCCTCGGCAGGAACATGGAGCCCGGCGAAGAACTGCCGTTCCTCACCGATGAAGTTGACCATCGCGTACGGCGCGCCGACGAGGTCCGCGAGACGGTCCGCGAAGGCGTCGAGGGCCGGCTCGGGCCGTTCCCCGAAGCCCAGTCCACGCAGTCGCCGGGTGCGGGCCGGGGCCTCGTTGTCCTCGGGGGTCAGCAGCAGACGACCTGCCGGGCGTGGCGGGTCGTAGCTCATGGGCGGGCTCCCTCACTGTGGGCGCTGGATGCCGGGGCGGGCGCGTGGGCGAGCAGGTGCCGTACGAGGGTGAGCAGGGTCTGCACCCCCGAACTGGAGATCCGGGCGTCGCAGCGCACGATCGGGATCTCGGGATCGAGGTCGATGGCGGCGCGTACCTCCTCGGGGTCGTAGCGGTACGAGCCGTCGAACTCGTTGATCGCGACGATGAAGCCGAGACCGCGCTGTTCGAAGAAGTCGACGGCCGCGAAGCAGTCCTCCAGGCGCCGGGTGTCGGCGAGGATCACCGCGCCGAGCGCGCCTTCGGAGAGTTCGTCCCACATGAACCAGAACCGCTCCTGTCCGGGTGTGCCGAACAGATAGAGGACGTGTTGCGGGTCCAGGGTGATGCGGCCGAAGTCCATCGCCACGGTGGTCTCGACCTTGTTCTCGATACCTTCGAGACTGTCGGTCGAGGCGCTCACCGTGGTGAGCAGTTCCTCCGTGCTGAGCGGCGCGATCTCGCTCACCGCACCGACAAGGGTCGTCTTACCGACTCCGAACCCTCCGGCCACCAGGATCTTCAACGCGGTGGGGAAGGGATCAGAGCTGTCGTCGTAGTCCATCGAGCACTGCCTCCAGAAGAGACCGGTCAGTGGGGTTGTGGTAGAACTCGGGCGGTTTGGTGGTGAGTGCCCCGCAGTCGACGAGGTCGGACAGCAGCACCTTGGTGACCGCCGCCGGCAACTTCAGCTGCGCGGCCATCTCGGCGACCGAGACGGGCCTGCGGCACAGGTCGAGAGCCTGCGCGTGCTCGGGGCCGAGATAGCCGAGAGGTGTCGCCCCGGTGGCCATCACCTGGGACATGAGGTCGAGGGCGGTGCTCGGCCGGGTCCGGCCGTTGCTGACGGTGTAGGGGCGCACGAGCCGTCCGGCCGCGTCGTCGAGCCAGGGCCCGTCGCCGGCCGCCGTCACGCTCAAGGCCTCATCACCGAGGGTTCGGCCGCCTGCCGGGGCGCGGTCATCAGATACGGACGGACGCTCTTGACCAGCATCGCCATCTCGTAGCCGAGGACCGCGGCATCGGCCTCACGGCCTGCCAGCACGGCGAGACAGGTGCCGGAGCCCGCGGTGGTGACGAACAGCAGGGTCGAGTCGAGTTCGACGACGACCTGCCGCACCTCACCGCCGTCCCCGAACCGGATGCCCGCGCTGCGTCCGAGGGAGTAGAGACCGGAGGCCAGGGCGGCCATGTGGTCGGCACTGTCCGGGTCGAGTCCGTGCACGGACTTGACGAGTCCGTCGCAGGACAGGAGTACCGCGCTCGTGGTGTGCGGCACGCGCTGGACGAGGCCGCTCATCAGCCAGTCGAGATCGGATACATGGCCGGTCGGCACATCGCTCGCCATGGTGGATCGACTCCTTGGGGTACGAAGGTCTGCGGGAGCGCGGGGGGTGGGGGTGGGCGTGGGGGCAGGGGTGGTGCTGCGGAGGGTGGTCATCCGGCCGGTGCGCTCCCGTCGTGCCGGGCAGTGAGGTCCAGGTCGTGTCCGGGCGCGCGCAGCCGGTGCGCCTCGGGTATCGGGGACGTGTCCGGCGGCGGTACGTCCATGGCGTCCAGGGGAGACGCGGCGGCATCGGTACGGTCCTCGACCGGGCCTGTCGGAGGGAGGCCCGGTCCGGTCGGCCGCGCGGAGATCCGCTCCATGAACACCGGCTCCGTCGGCACTGGCTCCACGGGCAGGGGCTCCATCGACGCCGGTTCGACGGCGGCCGGGTGGACGGGTTCCCCGTACGTCGGTTCCGGGGGCGCCGGTTGCCCGTAGTGCGCCTCGTACTCCCTCTCCATCGCCGCCAGCGCCGGGTCCGTGTAGTCCGAGTCCAGTTGGCGTGCCTCGGCGAGCCCGATGCCCCGCTGGAATGCGGCCATGAGGCCGGGGTCGTGCCCGACGACGTGTTCGCTCTCCGGCCGGGGAGCCGCCGGGCCACCGCGCAGTTGGGGTGCGAGGTGTTCCTGGGCGCGGCGGCGGGGCAGTTGGGGTTTGCCCATGGTGCCGCGCACGGCGCCGGTCCGGGGGGTGGGTGCCGCGCCCACGTTGTCGGCGACGGTCCGCCGGTCGTCGGGGCGGATGCCGGGCATCGCCTCGGCGGGGTTGGGCCGCTCCACGCGGGCCCCCGGACGGGCAGCGGAGCCGGGCCTCGGCCGTTCGGCGCCGGTGCGGCGGTCCGGGGGGCCTCCGGACGCCGCCCCGTCGAGCCGCCGAACTGCGGGCCGGGGCCGGATGTGGTGGGCGACGGGGGCCGCTCCTCGTGTCCGGCGGCCGACGGGCGCTGCCGGGGCGGCTCGGCCACCCTCCGCATGCTCCCCGTGTCCTGGGTCCGGGCCGGGGCGGGGGCGTGGGGCTGAGCCGGGGCCTGGGACCGCGGCTGGGGTACGCCCCCGGTCTTGCCCGGCCCCGTGTCCATGCCCAGCAGGCCCTGGGGTACGACGAGTACGGCCTGCACGCCGCCGTAGATGTTGGTCTGGAGCCGGACGTGGATGCCGTGCCGACGGGCGAGCTGGGAGACCACGAAGAGCCCGATGCGGCCGTCCTGGAGCAGGCTGGCGACGTTGACCTGGTCGGGGTCGGTGAGCAGCGTGTTCATCTTGTGCTGCTCGTCCACGGGCATACCGAGTCCGCGGTCCTCGACCTCGATGGCGAGGCCCGAGGTGACGAGGTTGGCGCGCAGCAGCACCTGGGTGTGCGGGGCGGAGAACACCGTGGCGTTCTCGACGAGTTCGGCGAGCAGGTGGATGACGTCGGCGACGGCGTGTCCGCGCAGGGTGCCGTCGATCGGGGGCACGAGCTTGACGCGCGAGTACTGCTCGACCTCCGCGATGGCCGAGCGGAGCACCTCCGTCATGGAGACCGGGTTGCTCCACTGACGGCGTGAGACGGCGCCGCCGAGGACGGCGAGGTTCTCGGCGTGCCGGCGGATGCGGGTGGCGAGATGGTCGACGTGGAAGAGGCCCTTGAGGAGGTCGGGGTCCTCGATCTCGTGTTCCAGCTCGTCGAGGATGGAGATCTCGCGGTGCACGAGCGACTGAAGGCGCCGGGCGAGGTTGACGAAGACCTCGACCTTCTGTTCGCTGCCCGCCTGGCTGGAGAGCTGCGAGGCCTGGACGACCGCGGTGAAGGCGCCGTCGTGGGCGCGGGCGATGTCGGAGCCGAGGAGTTCGAAGTCGTCGGCGTCGGGCGCCGGCGCGCCGCGCGTGGCGCGGGCCGGGGGTGCGTCGCCGCGGCGCAGCGCCTCGACGAGGGCGCGCAGGTCCGTTTCGCCGCGGGCGCTGACGCGGCGCAGGGCGGCGAGGCGTTCGTGCACGGATCCGGCGGCACGGTCGGCGGCGACCAGGGCGATCACGATGCCCCCGAGGGCCACGCCGACCGCTCCGGCGATCACGGCGAACAGGGTGAGGGTGGGCCGCACCCCGGAGGAACGGACGATGAACAGGACGGCCGCACAGGCGCTGAGGGCGACCGCGAGCGGCGGCAGCACGGCGAGCCGCATGAGTTGGGGCCGTATGTGGGTCTCGGGCAGCGAGGGGACGGCACGGGCGACCGGCCGACCGTGCCGCCCGCCCTCACGGCGGTCTGCGCGGGGGGCCGGTGCTCGGAGGTGAGACATCTTCGTCCTCGTACTGGTGCGTCGGGACCTGGGGATCGCGCGTCTGCGCGAGTCGGGTGTGCGCCATCGCGGTGCCGGTCGGGAGCCGAGAAAAACGGCCCTGTGTTGCCCGGCGGCCACTCACAGTAGTCGGGAAGGAATCAGGTGCGGTGGGCAGTTGACAAACTCCTCCGGGCGGCGCCCCGCTCTGCTATGAGGCCTCGCACGGCAGACCGATTAGCTCTTCGGACGTACGTTCCCCCACCCCACCGAATCGATCAGGCCTGGTCGGAACCGGTCACGAACGGAGGGCGAGGGCCGGGGAGCGACGCACCCTCCGACCCTCGCCGTCCGCACGGTTGTGCGCCTGTCGTACGTTCTCTCCCGTGGGCATCAGCCCGCCGAAACGGCCTTGGGCTTTCCGCTGCCGCCGGCAGTACCCCCCTGGATTTCACCGGGCGTGTCGATCCGGCCCTCGTCCACATCAGCCGTACGAGTGACATCCGCCGCCCGAGGGCATCGGCTGCCCCGTCTGCGCCCACCCGCCGGGGGACAACCTCGGCGTCGGTTCGAAGGGCTCACCTGGGTGCGGCAGCGCGATCCGCGCGTTCGGCCGGGCGTATTCGCGGACGGGCGTGAAGTGCTTCCCGTCGAGTCCCAGGTCGATCACGTCCGTCCCCCGCTGGAGAACGCCGTCACGCACTCGGACGGAGCCCCTGTGGCCCTCGGGCGGGCCTTCGTGGTCACCCAGAACCGGTGCCGCCCGCCCAGTCCCGTACCTCGCCGTTCACCGGGACCCTGTCGAACAGTTCGTGCGTCCCGCGCCGGGGCGGGGTTCCCTGAACTGCCCCTCCGCCTCGACGCAGACGCCCCAGGCATGGCCATGCTCGGTCTTCCCGTGTCGGTGACCTGTCGGCCTGGGGTCAGTCAGCCCTTGAAGCTGTCCTTGCGCTCCGGGGAGGCCTCGGCGAGTGCCTCGGTGACGGCTTCGACGCCGGCACGCAGCCCGTATACGGGGGTCTCGGGCTGCTGGCGCCAGGAGTCGTCGAGGCCGCCCGCGTCGACGGAGTCGAAGCCGAGTTCGTCGATGAGGGCGCGGACGGTCCTCTTGGCCGCCTCGTCGTCACCGGCGACCGGCAGGGCCATCCGGTCGGGGTCCCCGGCCGGGAGCGGCCTGGCCAGGATGTCTTCGGCGTAGGTGCCGTTGAAGGCCTTGACCACGGGGTGTCCGAGGTGTCCCTCGGTCCAGCGGCTCTCGGTCAGGCCGTCGTCTTCGATGGCGGCGATCCGGCCGTCGCGCTGCTTCGGGTAGTAGTTGCCGGTGTCGATGACGACGAAGCCCTCGGCCGCCTTGTCGAAGAGGTCCGAGGGCAGGTCGGGTACGTTCTTCAAGGGGATCGTGACGACGACGACCTCGGCGCCGGCCGCCGCTTCGCCGACGGTGACGGGGGTCGCGCCGGTCTCCTCGGCGAGCGCACTCAGGGTCTGCGGGCCGCGCGAGTTGGCGATGGACACCTCGTGCCCGAGGGAGGTGAGACGGCGGGTCAGGTTGCCGCCGATGTTGCCTGCGCCGATGATGCCGATCTTCATGGTGTCTCCAGTGCGTGTGGGTGGTCACGTCTCGCGACGATCCGAACCTCCCGCCGGTGTCCCGCATTCCCGTCGGCATGACCAACGCCCCACAGCGCCCCCTCCGGGCATCCGGACGATTCTCGAACGCGGACCGGAATGCGTCGGAGGCAGGCGGGTGGGAGAGGTGCGGATCTGAGTCCCACTGGGGATCGACCCGGACGGGGTGGATACCCGCAAGGATCAAGCCCGAGATGCCTGATCATGCGCGTCCCGTCCGACCATCAGCTCGTCGTGCGGGCTTGCGACGGAGAGCAGGCGCCCTTCACCGACAGCGAGTTGCCGGGCAGGTGGAGAAGAAGCTGTTGCTCGGCCCCGAGGGCGTAGGCCATCAACGCCTCCGCCCGCTCCAGGACCCTGGGACTCGGTCCGGTCGTCCAGACCGGACACCGCGAGCATGTCCGCGCCGAAAAGCGCCTCCCGCAGGGCAGCTCGACCCCTCGGGCCGGCCCCCGGCCCTGCTTGTGGCCCGGGGGTGTGAAGGGCAACTGTCCTTGCGCCTGGTATGCCGTCAAGGCGCCGAGTACGGGAACTACCGAGCGGTCCATGGCGGGTCACACCCCTCACAGAGCGGGGGTGAAGCGGCCCCAGGCGCGGTGGCCACCGAGAAGGCGTGTCACCGCCTGCAGCACAGGGGGCCCGGTCTCGCCGAAGACCACCCCTGCGGGGCCCTCGGGGAGTCCGGCTGCCTCCAGTGCACTGACTCCTTCGCCCCAGGCCCCGAGGGCTTTGCCGTGACGGTACGCCTCGGTGACCATCAGCAGCAGGCGGGGGTCGACGGCTGTGACCACGGCAGCGTCGTCAGCCGCCTTGGCATCGCGGGCCCCGTAGGCGTCGGCGGCCGGAGCAGGAGCGCCGGCCAGCACCATCGCGTCGAACTCGGTGGACCGGGCAGTGGCGAAGGTGCGCTGCACGGTGACCGGGTCACCGTCCGGGTCCAGGACCCCGCCTGTCGGTGCGACGACCAGCGGGACCATGCCGGCGTCGAGGACTGCCCGGCGCACCTCACGTACACCGGCCAGGTCGTCCGTACCGCTGGTGACGATGCCGATGATCCGGCCGTCGACCGGCCAGTCCCCGCCCAGCTGGGACAGGGTGGGGCTCGGTTCGACCGCCGCCGACGGGAGGCTCGCCTCCGGGACCGGAAGGCCCAGACCGGACGCGACCCGGGTGCACAGGACCGGGTCGATGTTGGCGAGCACCTTCAGCGCCCGTTCCTTGATCACCGTCTCCCAGCACTTGCCGAGTTCGAAGGTGTAGGCGGCGACGATGTGTTCGCGCTCGGTGGGAGACATGCTGAGCCAGAACAGCCGGGCCTGGCTGAAGTGGTCGTCGAAGGACACCGCCGCGTCACGCACCTTGCGGGACGCGGGCACCTCGACCGGCACCTCGATGTACGCCCCGGTGTCCGCACCGGCGAGGAACGGGCAGCCGCCGTCAAGGGAGTTGGGCCGGTACGGTGCCACGCCGCGGTGGACCGCGGTCTGGTGCATGCCGTCACGCAGCATGTCGTTGACGGGCGCGTGCGTGCGGTTGATGGGGAGCTGCCCGAAGTTGGGCCCGCCCAGCCGGGTGAGCTGGGTGTCGAGGTAGGAGAACAGGCGACCCTGCAGCAGGGGGTCGTTGGTGACGTCGATCCCCGGAACCAGGTGTCCGACGTGGAAGGCGACCTGTTCGGTCTCGGCGAAGAAGTTCGACGGGTTGGCGTTGAGCGTCATCAGGCCGATCGGGCGGACCGGAGCGAGTTCCTCGGGGACGATCTTCGTCGGGTCGAGCAGGTCGATGCCCTGGAACATCTGGTCCTCGGTGTCCGGGAAGGTCTGCACGCCCAGTTCCCACTCCGGAAAGGCGCCCGCCTCGATCGCGTCCGCGAGGTCACGGCGATGGAAGTCGGGGTCCATGCCCGCGGTGATCTGAGCTTCCTCCCACACCAGCGAGTGCACACCCAGCTTCGGCTTCCAGTGGAACTTCACCAGCGTGGTCGCACCCTCGGCGTTGACCAGCCGGAACGTGTGGACGCCGAAGCCCTCCATCATCCGGTACGAGCGCGGGATACCCCGGTCGGACATGTTCCACAGCGTGTGGTGGGTCGCCTCCGTGTGGAGGGTGACGAAGTCCCAGAACGTGTCGTGGGCGCTCTGCGCCTGCGGGATCTCCCGGTCCGGATGCGGCTTGCCCGCGTGGATGACATCGGGGAACTTGATCGCGTCCTGGATGAAGAACACCGGGATGTTGTTGCCGACCAGGTCGAAGACGCCCTCGTCGGTGTAGAACTTCGTCGCGAAGCCCCGGGTGTCGCGCACCGTGTCGGCCGATCCGCGCGAGCCCAGGACGGTGGAGAAACGGACGAACACGGGCGTCTCGACGCCCTCGGCGAGGAAGGCGGCCTTGGTGATTCCGGCAGCGGCGCCATAGCCCCGGAACACGCCGTGGGCGGCTGCGCCACGGGCGTGTACCACCCGCTCGGGAATGCGTTCGTGATCGAAGTGGGTGATCTTCTCCCGCAGGTGGTGGTCCTGCAGCAGCACCGGGCCGCGGGGACCGGCCTTCAGGGAGTGGTCGGTGTCGTACAGGCGCGCACCCTGTGCGGTGGTGAGGCGGTCACCGCCCTGCGCGACCTTCTTCTGCGGAGCCCCGGTGGCCTGGCCGGTCGGGCTGTACGTATCCGGTCCTCGCTGGTCGGGCTTGGGCAACAGCGGCCCCCGCTCCTCGGTCGGCTCCTCGACCGACGGCTCCTCGGGGCCCGGAGCGCCAGGAATCTCGTTTCCTGCCCGGACAACGTCCTGAACCTTTTCCACGACCTTCTCCGCCGCAGCCGCCACAGGGTTCTTCTTCTCGCTCACTTGGTTCCGATCTTTGCGAAGGGGAGCGCCACGCGCGATGCGACCAGCGCCCGGGCAGGGAAGAGACCAACTGCTGCCGACGGGTGCCCCTCAACGCGCCACCTGACACACTCACTGGCCCGTTCGGCGCCATGACACGCAGCGGGACCGCCGTACGCGAACCCGTGGTCCCGGACGTGGGACGGGGTGCCGGTTCAGGGGCGCAGCAGGGTTTTGATCATGCCGTCCTGCTTGGCCTGGAAGGCCGCGTACGCCTGCGGCGCGTCCTCCAGCGGCAGATGATGGGTGGCAAAACCGTCCACGCCGAGGGTGTCCTCGTCGGTGAGCAGCGGCAGGATCTCCGGCACCCAGCGCCACACGTTCGCCTGCCCCATCCGGAACTGGAGCTGCTTGTCGAACATGCGCAGCA
Organism: Streptomyces sp. B21-083; assembly: GCF_036898825.1. Classification (GTDB taxonomy): domain Bacteria; phylum Actinomycetota; class Actinomycetes; order Streptomycetales; family Streptomycetaceae; genus Streptomyces. Next base: position 1,348,641 of record NZ_JARUND010000001.1, read on the forward strand.
ACGGCAGGGGGTCCATGGCTCCGCCGTACACCCCGGAGAGCGAGACGGTGCCGCCACGTCGTACGAGGTCGATCGCCGCGTAGAGCGCGCCGAGGCGGTCCACGCCCGCCTTCTCCATGAGCGGCTGGGCCAGCGCGTCGGGCAGCAGCGCGGTCGCCCACTGGACGGTCTTGGCCACCTGGGTGCCGTGCGCCTCCATGCCGACCGCGTCGATCACCGCGTCGGTGCCGCGGCCGTCGGTCAGTTCGCGCACCGCGTCCCCGAGGTCCTTCTTGTGGCGGCGCAGGTCCAGGCAGGTCACGCCGTGCGCGGAGGCGCGGTCGAGGCGTTCGTTCACGAGGTCGACGCCGATGACCAGCCCGGCGCCCCGGTGCTGGGCGACGCGCGTGGCCATGTCTCCGATCGGGCCGAGCCCGAGCACGGTGAGCGAGCCGCCCGGCGGCACCGCCGCGTACTCGACGGCCTGCCAGGCGGTCGGCAGTACGTCGGAGAGGTAGACGAAACGGTCGTCGGCCGGCCCCTTGGGCACCTTGATCGGCAAGGTGTTGCCGAACGGCACCCGCAGGTACTCGGCCTGCCCGCCCGGCACCTGCCCGTAGAGCTTGGTGTAGCCGAACAGGGAGGCGCCGCAGCCGTAGGCGCGCACCTGCGTCGTCTCACACTGCGAATGAAGACCCTGGGAGCACATGAAACAGGTGCCGCAGGAGACGTTGAACGGGATGACGACCCGGTCCCCGGGCGCGACGGCGTGCACCTCGGGGCCGGCCTCCTCGACGACGCCCATGGCTTCGTGACCCAGGATGTCGCCCGGATCCAGGAACGGCCCGAGGACTTCGTAGAGGTGGAGGTCGGAGCCGCAGATACCGGTGGAGGTGATCCGCACGATCACGTCGTCAGGCTGTTCGATCACCGGATCGGGGACCGTCTCCACCCGGACGTCCCGCCGACCCTGCCAGGTCAGAGCACGCATACTGTCCGCCTCCTCGCTCGTCCTTTGATCAGTGACGTACGAGACCGGGTATCCGAGGTGGGCGCCCTAAACCAGCCCTACCCATGACGGCGCCGTGGACCGGAGCCGTTTCCACGAGCCGGGCCGGGCCTTGGAGGGCGCGCAGCGCCCAACAGCGGCAAGAAAGCGGGGCACCTCACGATGCGTATGCGAACCACAACTGGGAGCGGTCCCTCCGCGGAGGTCATCCTCGCTTCGCTGTCATCGATCACCCGCAAGGTCGAGATCGCGCTTCGGGGCTTCGGCGGCAGCCTGCGCCGGCCGGGGCTTACGCCACGGGTGAGCGATCGGAGCGGACACCCCACGCCACCAGGGGTCAGAGGGCAGCTGTCCCGCCGGTTCGAACGGCTCGCCCGGCCGAGGGAGCGCCACTGCCTGGCCGACCTCATCGGCAGCATCCTTCGTCCACTCCCCCGGCTCAGCCCACGCGTGCGGCGCCAGGTTGAACGTCCCCCAGTGGATCGGCAGCAGAACACCGCCCGGACCGCCTCCCTGCAGGTCAAGATGAGCCTGTGCCCCCTCGGCCGGCGACATGTGGATGTCTGGCCAGAACTCGCTGTAGGCCCCGATCTGGATCATGGTGGCGTCGAACGGGCCGTGGTCGGCACCGATGTCCCGGAAACCCTCGAAGTACCCGGTGTCGCCGCTGTGGTAGACGCGGTGCTCCTCACCCGCGACGACCCAGGAGGCCCACAGGGTGTGCTGCGTGTTGCGCAGGCCACGGCCGCAGAAGTGGCGGGCCGGGGTCGCGGTCAGGGTGAGGCCGCCGACCTTCGTCGACTCCTGCCAGTCCAGCTCGCGCAGCCGGTCGGCCGAGACGCCCCAGCGCTCCAGATGGGCACCGACCCCGAGCGGCACCGCGAACAGGGTGTCCGTGCCGGCCAGCGCCTTGATCGTGGGCATGTCCAGGTGGTCGTAGTGGTCGTGCGAGATGACGACGACGTCGACCGGGCCGAGCGCGGCCAGCGGCACGGGCACCGGGTGCAGCCGCTTGGGACCGGCGAAGGCGAACGGCGAACAGCGCTCGCCCCAGACGGGGTCGAAGAGCACCCGGTGTCCGTCGATCTCCGTGAGCACGCTGGAGTGGCCCATCCAGGTCAGCCTGAGACCGCTCACCGGAGGTTTGGCGAGGTCGGCGAGCGTCGTGGCGTGCACCGGCACCGTGCCGGCCGGGGCGCGGCGGGCCCGGTCCTCCTTGCGCAGGGACGACTTCGCGAACTCCAGCATGGCGCCGTCGGGCCTGGGGGTGCCCGGCGGATTCTGGAAGACACCGTCCGCGAAGTGCGGCGATCTGCGGATCCGGGCGAGGCGCTCCCCACTCGCGTCCGCACCGAAGGCCTCGGGCCGCAGTGCGCGCAGCCTGGAGCTCGGAGAGGGGAATCCGGTCACGGTACCTCCAGGAAAAGTCGGTCAGGCATTCCATTATGGTCGCTCTCCACGACACTCCGGCGTCGGGCGTGTGTCCGCCGGGTCCTTCCGAGCGAGGACCGACGCCCTGAACCGCCATTCGACGCCGCCGAACGACGGAACACGGCCGGAGGGACACGCGTGGTAGCCGGGGCAGGGGGGCCGCAGTACACCCCGTCGGCGCAGTACACCCCGTCGGCGCAGTACACCCCGTCGGCGCAGTACACCCCGTCGGCGCCATGGCGGCCGACAGTGCACCGCGGCTCGGCCGCAACTGAACAGCGAGTCAGTATATTGCCCTCATGGCAACCCCTCAGAGCGCGCCTCTGCTCTCCCTCACCTGGACGGATCACCTCACCGGCCGCCAGGGCTTCCTCGTCGTGGACAGACTGGTGCGGGGCGTGTCCAGCGGCGGGCTGCGGATGCGCGAGGGCTGCACCCTGGACGAGGTCGCCGGGCTGGCCCGAGGCATGACCATGAAGGAGGCCCTGCACTACGACCCGGAGGGCCGTTACATCCCCTTGGGCGGCGCCAAGGGCGGCATCGACTGCGACCCGCGGGACCCGGCGGCGTACGGCCTGCTGGTGCGGTATCTGCGCGCGATGCGGCCGTACGTCGAGAGTGTCTGGACCACGGGCGAGGACCTGGGCCTCACCCAGGACCTCGTCGACCGGGCGGCGGCCGAGGCGGGGCTCGTGTCGTCGATCCAGGCGGTCTATCCGCTGCTGGACGACGAGACCGTGGCCCGGGAGCGGCTCGCGAAGGCGTTCACGGTCGAGGTGGACGGCATCGGACTGGACGAGCTGGTCGGCGGCTGCGGGGTCGCCGAGTCGGTGCTCGCGGCGCTCGACCGGGCCCAGGTGCCGTACGCCGGGACGCGGGTCGCCCTGCAGGGGCTCGGCACGATGGGCGGGGCCACGGCACGCTTCCTCACGCGCGCGGGGCTCACGGTGGTGGCCGTCGCCGACGTCAAGGGCACGATCGGCAACCCGGCGGGCCTCGACGTAGAAGCGCTGCTCGCCGCCCGGGACGCGTACGGCACCGTGGACCGCGCGGTGCTGCGCCCCGACGACCGCGAACTGCCGGGCGAGGCCTGGCTGTCCGTGGACGCGGAGGTACTAGTGCCGGCGGCGGTCTCGTACGCCGTCGACACCGGGAACCAGGAGGGCATCACCGCGCGTTGGATCGTCGAGGCCGCCAACATGCCCGTGCTGCCGGAGGCCGAGGACCTGCTCGCCGCGCGCGGCATCGTCGTACTGCCGGACGTGGTCGTCAACTCCGGGACGAACGCCTGGTGGTGGTGGACGCTGTTCGGGGACATCGGCGCGGACCCTGAGGAGGCGTTCGCGTACACCCGGCGCTCGATGCGCGCCCTGATCGACCAGGTGCTCGCGCGCGCGGAGGCCGACGGGACGACTCCGCGGGCGGCGGCGCACCGAATCGTCGAGGACCGGCTGCCGGTGATCGCGGAGCGGTTCGGGTGGTACCGCTGAGAGCGCCCGGCTCCGGGTGTCTTCGCCGACAACCGGCCGTATCGACGGGGATTCACGGACAGTGACGGGGCTGGTCCGACATCGTGTCCGGTGACGGATTAGTGTGGCCGCGTGGCAAGGATGCGGTTGAGCGTGGCCGAGCGGCGCGAGGACTTGCTGCGGGCCGCCATCGAGCAGATCGAGGCGCGGGGTGTGGCGGCGGTCAGGATCGCCGACGTGGCCGCCGTCCTCGGGGTGAGCAACGCGCTGGTGCTGTACCACTTCTCGACCAAGGAGAAGCTGGTCGCCGCCGCGTTCCGGTACGCGGCGGAGGCCGATCTCGCTCACCTGGGCAGACTCCTCGGACGCCGTTCCCCGGCGCTGCGTCGGCTGCGGTCCGCCGTGCGCTGGTACGCGCCGACCGGTCAGGCCAAGGGCTGGCGACTGTGGATCGAGGGCTGGGCGGTGTCCCTGCGCGACCCGGCGCTGCGGGAGGTCGCAGGCGACCTGGACCGGCGCTGGAAGGCCGCGATCACCGAGGTCATCGCGGAGGGGGTGGCCGCGGGCGAGTTCGAGTGCCCCGACCCCACCGGCTCGGCACAGCGGCTCACGGCGCTGCTGGACGGACTGGCCGTCCAGATGACGGCGTACGACGGGGTGTCACGGACGCGGGCCGAGCGGTGGGTGGACGCTGCGCTGGCTGGGGAACTGGGGCTTGAGCGGGCGGCGTTGACCGGGCCCAGGTGAGTGACCTGGGCGTCGACCGGGGGCTGCCGCCCCCAGACCCCCACTTCGACCCTGAAGGGGCCTCGTCCTCAAGCGCCGGACGGGCTGAGGGTGCCCGTCCGGCGCTGCGAAGCAGCGATGCCTCCGTGATCGACTCACGCGATCAACTGACCTCAAGCGACCCACTCGATGCGGCTCTTGATGTCGTCCGGCGACAGATGCCCCTTCGCCGTCACGGCGTCCCCCGACGACTCGCCCCTCAGCCGCCGCCCGATCCAGGGGACCAGGTACTCGCGGGCCCATTGGACGTCGTCGCGGCGAATCTCCAGAGTGCCTCGGGGAGGCAGCAGCGGCCAGGGCTGGTCCGGGTCGGCCGGAATCTCGAGGCCGAGCACCTGACCCGCGCGCAGCGCCACGCGCGTGTGGCCCTCCGCCGACAGATGGAGCCGGTCGCCGTCCCAGGCCCTGCGGTCCTGGATGGTCTTCAGGGACCACAGGTCGAGCACCGGACAGTTGTACCGGTCGGCGATGGCCCGGAGGTGTCCGTTGTACGTGGCGATCTTGCCGCGCATGTGCTTCAGGACGGGGACGTTGCGGGTGTCGAACCCGGTCGTCACCATGACGGTGCCGACCTCCGAGGTGAGGCCGATCACCGCTCGCTCGAATCGCTCGGCGACCTCGTCCGGGTCGCTGCCGGGCCGGATGATGTCATTGCCGCCCGCGCAGAAGGAGACCAGGTCCGGCGCCTGCTCCCTGGCGAGGGGAAGCTGCTCGGCCACGATCTGGTCGAGCAGCCTCCCGCGTACCGCGAGGTTCGTGTAGTCGAAGTCTCCCTCGGGACGCCGGTCGGCGAGCAGTACCGCGAAGCGGTCCGCCCAGCCGACGAACGCCCCGTCGGGGCCGGGGTCGCCGACGCCCTCGGTGAAGCTGTCCCCCACCGCCACGTACGACCCGATCACTGCTCTGCTGTCATTCTTCGAATCGTCTGCCACATCGGCCCATGATTCACCTTCCGATGTGAGCTACGCGACCGTAGGAAGGGGTTGACGCGCGGTGAGATAAGCCACTCGTCAAGTGTTGGTCAATCCGGAATAACGGGGAGACGCAGCCCACGGACGCTGAAGTCGGTGATCCGGAAGTGGCTCCACGTCGTCCGGAAGGCGAAGTGCCCACTCGTGTACGGGTCCGGGTCGTCGTAGTCGAAGACGAGCCGCCCGTTGTTCCACCAGCGAACCGTGGATCCGGCCGAGACGATCCGCACCCGATGCCGTTCGTTCGGGACCAGCAGCGGCTCCGGGTAATCGTAGATCAGGGGGCGCACGCCGGCCTCGCCGACGTAACGGCGCAGCCGCGTCGTGGTGTTGGTGTTGGCGCCGTAGCCGACGTAGTACGTCTTGAGGTAGTCGTACTCCGCGAGGGCGCCGCTGCGCGGAGTGGCGAAGAGGTCGTCCGGGGAGCGTACGTCGACGGCGTTCCAGAAGTTGTTCAGGTCGGAGACCCGGTCGTTCATCCCGCCCGCCGAGACAGGCGTCGCCGTGTACTCGATGACGTACGGACCTCGCAGCTTGCGCTTGAACCAGATGGTCGCACCGCTGGGTACGTCGACCTCCAGGACGCCTCGGGTCGCTGTGACGCTGCCGCCGTCCTGGAGTTCGACGGCCCACTGGCCGAGACCGTGCCGGAAGTCGTCGCGAGCCAGGAGGCGCCCGCACGTGGCGGCACTGGCACTCGGGGCCGGGGTGAGTGCGGTGAGTGCCGCGCCCGCGGCCAGGGTTCCGAAGGCTCTGCGAGTGGTCGTCATGAGGCGGCTCCTTGTGTGCGTAGGGGGGAAAGCGCTTGCACAGACAGGGAGTTCACTATCACACCCCCACACGCGGACATGAGCACACCGAAGGCCGGACCCGGGGATCGGGGTCCGGCCTTCGGTGGATGTGCTTGGTGGACATCCTTGATGGATGCCCTTGCAGGGGGTGCCCGTCAGCCGACGGCGACACCCTTCGAACGGAGGTACCCGAGCGGGTCGATGTCGGAGCCGTAGTCCGGAGTGGTGCGGATCTCGAAGTGCAGGTGCGGTCCGGTCACGTTGCCGGTGGCACCGGAGAGACCGACCTGCTGCCCCTCGCTCACGGCCTGGCCGGCCGAGACGGAGAGCTGGGAGAGGTGGGCGTACTGGGCGTAGTAGCCGTCGGCGAGCTTGATGACGACCTGGTTGCCGTACGCGCCGCCCCAGCCGGCGGAGACGACGGTGCCGGCGCCGACCGCCTTGAGGGAGGTGCCGGTGGGGACGACGAAGTCGACGCCCGTGTGGTAGCCGCTGGACCACATGCTGCCCGCCACGTGGTAACCGGTGCCGATGGTGGCGCCGGTCACGGGGAGGGTGAAGCCGCTGGAACTGCTGGCGCTGCTGGTGTCGGCGGCCTCGGTCGTCGTGGAGGTCTCGGCCGTCGCGCTCTCGGCGGCAGGCTTGGACTCCGTCTTCGGCGTGGACTTCGAGGAGGACGAGGACTCCACGGAAGACGAGGGGGACGAGGAGGTCGACGCGGCCTTCTTGCCGATCGTCAGCTTCAGACCGGGGTGGATCAGGCTCGGGTCGGCGCCGATGGCGGTCCGGTTGTCCGAGTAGAGCTGCTGCCAGCCACCGCTGACGCGCTCCTCCTGGGCGATCTTCGAGAGGTAGTCGCCGGCCTGGACCGCGTAGGTCCTGACGCCCGCCCTCTTCGCCGCGGCAGCCTTTTCGGTCTTCGCCGTCTTCGCGGAAACGGAATGGGCCGTTACGGACGTGGCCGTTTCCGAAAGCGACGAAACAGCCTGAGTCGTGGACTCCACCGTGGCGGCATGGGCGCCGGTGGCTCCCAGCAACGGGAGGGCGAGAGCCGCTCCGCCGGTTCCGGCGGCGGCTATCGAGCGTGTGAATCGCTGGGACTTCGGACGGCGGTGCTTACCCTTCGCGGGCATGACGAATTCCTCTCCGTCGCCTGCGAGGTGAGCTGTCGGGTGCGGACTGGAGATGTCCGGCCACGCCTGAACGTGACTTAACCCCAAGCCTGTTCCAGAGACCGGAACAGGCGTTCTACCTGTGGGTCCCCCGCTCCTGCCGTACTCGGGTGTTCGATGCGGGTTCCGGGCGGCGGCAGGATTGGGCGTCCGTCCGGATTGGTGGCGAACGTAAGCGACCAAGACGCACGGAAACAAGCCTCAGGTTCCCTGTGTGCGGGTTTCCTGTGATCCTCCCCGGAATTCCCGGTCACTGTCGGTGAATTCCGGATCTTTCAGCCCCTTGAACTTCCTTTAATCACGCCGAAATTACGTGAACATGACGGCGACGCACCGTCACGAATATGACGCTGCTCACGCACCCGATTCACAGCAACTCCCATTTCCTGGCGAGTTGGAATGAAGGCGTCATAACGGACAGACGCATCAGATGCGACGCAGTCGGAAAACTGCCGCATCGAGGTCGCCCTTCAGCCCGGTTCGCAGGCCGCGATGCAACAGCACGGCCCCTCGATGGACTTCGCCCGTTCCGCGGCATTCGTACGTCGCCGAGGGGTCGAGTCCGCGCAGCCGCAGCGCCGGTAGCGGCTCACCGTGGTGCTGCGCCTGAAGCCAGGCGAGGACGACGGTCTCGTCCCCGAGCACGTACTGCACCGCGCTCAGTCCACCGGTCGGCCGCCGCAGCCGGTAGAGGTCTCCGCGCTGCACGACGGGCCGGATCTCCTTGTAGAGCCCCACCCACTCCCCGGCCTCGGTCAGCTCCTCCTCCGTCCACCCGGCGAGGTCGCCGCCGACACCGAGCACCCCGGCCATCGCACTCACGAACCGGAATCGCAGGGAGCTGACCCGGCCGTTGAGCTGGGCGTTCGGGCTGTCCGTGACCCAGGCGGCCATGACCCGCGCCGGATGGATCTGGCTGAAGCCCTCCTGGATGGCGAGGCGGTCCAGCGGGTCGGTGTTGTCGGAGGTCCACACCTGGTCCGTACGGGCGAGGACACCCAGGTCGATCCGGCCACCGCCGCCCGAGCAGGATTCGAAGGCGACGCCGGGGTGGGCCGCCCGCAGCCGGTCCAGCAGGGCGTACAACCCGTGCACATGGTCGACCCACAGGCGCTGGGGGTAGTCCTCACCGGGCCAGCCGGCATCGGTGAAACAGCGGTTGAAGTCCCACTTCACATAGTCGATCGGGGCACTGGAGAGCAGCCCGTCGAGCTGCTCCCAGAGGTACTCGCGGACATCCTCGCGCGCGAGGTTCAGGACGAGCTGATTGCGGAATTCCGTCCGCTTTCGTCCCGGCTGGAACTGCACCCAGTCGGGGTGTGCGCGGTACAGGTCGCTGTCCGGGTTGACCATCTCCGGTTCGACCCAGATGCCGAACCGCATCCCCAGGGCGTGCACGTACTCGGCGAGCGGTTTGACACCCGCCGGGAAGCGGTCCGGGTTCGGCGTCCAGTCGCCGAGGCCGGCCCGGTCGCTGGTGCGGGCCCCGAACCAGCCGTCGTCCACGACGAACAGCTCGACTCCGATCGCGGCGGCCCGCCGGGCCAGCGTCCCCTGCTGCTCCTCGGAGATGTCGAACTCCGTGGCTTCCCAGGAGTTGTAGAGCACCGGCCGGTCCCGGTCCGCGTCGGGGACGACGAACGCGCGCTGGTACGTGTGCCACGCCCGGCTCGCCCCGCCGTGCCCCGAGTCGGTCCACAGCCCCGCGAAGACGGGCGTGGTGAAGGACTCCCCCGCCGCCAGACGCAGCAGGCCCGAGTCGTCGTATCCGGCGCCGCCGGTGATCTGCACGCGCGCGTCGGGCAGCTGGGCGACGGCGATCCGCCAGGAGCCGGACCAGCCGAGCGCGCACGCGTACACCTCGCCGCGCTCCTCGGTCGCGTCGGTGTCGAGCGCCACCCAGGGCAGGTGCTGGTGCCCGGTGTGGCCGCGCCTGCTGCCGATGACCTTCTCACCGTAGGTGAGGTCCGTCCGCACGAGACGCGACTCGGCGGCCCAGCGTCCATGGAGCTGGGAGAGGCGCCAGCCGTCGCGCTCGGGAAGCGTCCAGGTGGCGGAGTCCGCGCGGAGCAGCTCCAGCGGGCCGGTCCCCTCGGGCATGTCATGGGCAAGGGTCACCCAGCGCTCCACCACGTCGTGGCGCATCCGGTAGTGGAGCGTGATCGCCAGCCCCGCGTCACGGAACCGCAGCCGCAGTTCGTCGCCCTCGTCGCCGCCCTCGGTCTCGTACGCCTCGAAGCGCCACTCGGTCCCCCGGCGCTTGTCGCTCCGCACGGACAGTGCGGGCCGCACGAAGCGGGGGCCGCCCTCGACCGGGTACTCCTCATGACCGTCGAGCGGGGCCTCGAAGGGCCAGTAGTCCGGCAGCGGACGGACGGCGAGCGCCTCCGCGTCGGCGAGGGCGATCCTCGGGCCCCAGTGCAGATGGAGCAGCTCGTCGTCCTCGGTGAGATGGACGGCGTAGCTGCTCGTGGGTCCCGAGAGAAGCCATGTACGACCGGTTCCGGCAATTTCCAGCATCATGTCCCCACAGATCCGAACAGGCACGCTCAAGCATCAACATCATCAGCTCCACAGCGTCCGACGGCAACGCCTGTGGAAAACTCATTGGCCTGGTCACTCATGTCGTATCGTCGAAGCGTGCCCGTCGACGAGCAGCGTCCGCGGGGCGGTGTGGGAGGGGAGCCCTCGTGACGCAGCAGGTCCCGTCGACCGAGCCCGAGCTGGGCGGCGTACGAAACTTCCGTGACGTGGGTGGGCTGCCGACGGTGGACGGTCGGCGCGTGGCCCACGGACGGCTGTTCCGCAGCGGTCATCTCGCGCACGCGACCGATGAGGACGCGGTGTTCCTCGGCTCTCTCGGGCTGCACACCATCTTCGACTTCCGCAACGCGGCGGACATCGGGCTGGAAGGTCACGACGTCGCACTGCCGGGCGTGCGCAACGTGAACATCCCGCTGTCCGACCCGGCGCACGGCGCGGAGTTCTGGAAGATGGTCCGGGACGGCGATCTGGACGAACTGCGCAGCCTGCTGGCCGACGGCAAGGGCGAGCAGCGGATGATCAACTCGTACCGCGAGATCGTCAGGGACCGCACGGCCGAGCACTCCCGGATGCTCCACGCACTGGCCAAGGACAGCGTCCCGGCCCTGATGCACTGTGCGGCCGGCAAGGACCGCGCGGGCCTGTCCGTCGCGGTGACGCTGCTAGCCGTCGGGGTGGAGCGCGACGCCATCGTGGCCGACTACATGGAGTCGAACGCGCAGCACCGCCGCTACAAGGTGCGCCGCAACGGCTCCGCGGCCAAGGCTTACAGCCCCGAGGTCCTCGAACTCCTCAACCCGCTCTTCGGCACCCGCCCCGAGTATCTGACGGCGGCCATGGAGATGGTCGAGGAGACCTGGGGCGGCGTCGACGGCTACCTGGAGCAGGGACTGGGCGTCACCCCCGAGACGCGGGAGCGGCTGCGGGCGCGGTTCCTCGACTGACCCGCCCCCCTCCCCGCCATTTCCTACTCCCTGTTGCCCGTCACTGCTTCGCGCCCACCTCGAACAGCAGGTAGATGAAGCCGGCGAAAAGGTGCCCGACCGCGATGTAGATGATCAGCCGGACCCACAGGGCCCGGGGGAACTTGTCCTCCATGTCCGTCATGGCGTCACTCCGGTGGTGGGGCCGATGCAGAGACCTGCGGTGGGGCTCTGCAGCAGGGTGTGGACGAAGAGCAGGTCGGTACCGTCCCGGCCGTCGGCGGCGAGGCGGTGCGGGGTCAGCGAGTCGAAGTGCGCGCTGTCGCCGGCTGCGAGGACGTGCGTGGTGTCCCCGAGGCCCAGCCGCAGCCGCCCGGTGAGGACGTACAGCCATTCCTCACCGGGGTGGACGCGCACGATGTCGCCCTGCGCCCCGTGCGGCACATGGACGCGCAGGGCCTGCATTCCGCGTCCGGACGCACCGGCCTGCCAGTAGGACCAGCCGCCCGCGGCCGTCGGCTCCATGTCCCCGGCGCGCACGACTGCGTCTCGGTCGGCGACGGTCTCGCCGAGCAGTTCGGAGACCGTCGTTCCGTAGATACGGGCGAGCCCCAGCAGCATCGGCAGCGACGGCTGGCGCTGCCCGGTCTCCAGGCGGGAGAGATGGGCCGGCGACAGCCCGGCGGTCCTGGCCGCGGCCTCCAGGGTGAGGGAGGCCCGGCGGCGCAGCACACGCAGTTGCGGTGCGAGAATGGGTAGATCCTCGACCGACTCGGTGGCAGCCCCGGGCGTCCGCAGGGGTTCGGATTCGGAAGAGCTCATGCCCTCCATTCAGCCGCACCCTTGCCTCTGGGGCAAATCTCTTGCCCCAGAGGCAAAACGTAGACCTACCTGTTGGCCACCGCCTGCTTGACCAGCGTCTTCCCGAAGTCCCACATCAGCCCGCTCCCGCTGTGCGCGTCGTCCATCACGGCGGTGAAGGCGTCCATGAACCGGTCCACCTCACTCTCGCCGACGACCAGAGGTGGAATCAGCTTGATCACCTCCAGGTGATCGCCGGAGACCTGGGTCAGGATCCGGTGCCGTTGCAGCAGCGGCACGACGACCATCTGAGCGAACAGTCCCTTGCGCGCGGCCTGCAGCATCGTCCAACGGCTGCGCAGCTTCAGCGACTTGGGCTTCCCGAACTCGATGCCGATCATCAGGCCCCGGCCTCGTACGTCGGCCAGCAACTCGTACTTGTCGACGAGTGCCGCCAGCCGGGACCTCAACTGGTCCCCCGTGGCCCGGGCGTTGGCCACGATCTGCTCGTTCTCCATCACCGACAGCACGGCGAGGCCCGCCGCCATGGCCTGGGCGTTGCCCCCGAAACTGGCCGAGTGCACGAGGACGCGGTCGATCGACGAGTAGACCTTCTTGAAGATCCACTCCTTGCCGATCGTGGCGCCCACGGGCACGTATCCGCCGGACAGCGCCTTCGCCACGCACACCAGGTCGGGCTCGACCCCGTCCTCGTGCTGATAGGCGTAGAAGTCACCGGTCCGCCCCAGACCGGTCTGCACCTCGTCCGCGATGAGCAGCGCCTTGTGCCTGCGCAGCAGCTCCTGGGCGGCGCGCAGATAACCAGGGGGTGTCGCGTGCACGCCCTTGCCCTGGATCGGCTCGACGATCAGGGCGGCCACGTCGCCCTTCTTCAACTCCCGTGCCAGGGCGTCGAGATCACCGAGGGGGACGGCGGTGTCGGGCAACAGTGGGGCGAAGCCGTCCCGGAAGCCGTCCTCGCCGTTGACGGAGAGGGACCCGGTGGTCAGGCCGTGGAACGCGTGCGCGCAGTACAGGACGCGCGGCTTCCCGGTGGCGTAGCGGGCGAACTTGAGCGCGGTCTCCACGGCCTCAGTGCCGCTGTTGGCGAAGAACACCCGGTCGAGGTGCGGACTGTGGGTGAGGAGCCGCTCCGCGAGCAGCCCGGGCAGCGGCGGGCAGTCGAAGCGGGTGAGGTCGGCGAGCTGGGCGTCGAGGACGTCGTGCAGCGCCCTGCGGACGACGGGGTGATGGCGGCCGAGGCCCATCACCCCGAACCCGGCGAGCATGTCGAGGTAGTCGTTGCCGTCCGTGTCCCAGAAGTAGGCGCCCTCGGCCCGCTCGTAGACCTTGTCGAAGCCGATGGTGTGCAGCATGCGCGGGAGCTGGTGGTTGAGATGCCTGGTGTGCAGCTCGTAGCGTTCGGCGCCGCGCTCGGCGAGCAGCGCGCCGAGGTCGAACTCCCCCGCCGGGGAACCGGGTTCAGCGGTTGTCATTCCTGTTTCTCCTTGGCCTTCCCCTGGTGCTTCCGCTGGGACAGCTCTTCCTTGGCGGCCAGCCCGGCGCCGATGCGTCCGGCGATCTCGACAGGTGTGAGACCGATGTCGGCGAGCAGCTCGCCCCGCTTGCCGTGCGCGAGGAACTGCTCCGGTATGCCGAACCTCCTTACAGGCACGTCGACTTCGGCGTCACCGAGTGCCAGCGCCACGGCGGCGCCGACCCCGGAGGCGCGGCTGTTGTCCTCGACGACGGCCACCATGCGGTGCTCGGCGGCCAGTCCCGGCAGCGCGGGGTCGACGGGCTTGACCCAACGGGGGTCCACCACTGTGCAGTTGATGCCGCGTGCCGCCAGCAGGTCTGCGGTCTGGAGGCACACGGGGGCCATCACGCCGACGGCCACGAGCAGTACGTCGGCCGCCTCCCCGGACCGGTGCAGCACATGCATCCCGCCCACATGGCCGACCGCCTCGATCGCCGGCCCCACCGACTCCTTGGGGAACCGGATCAGGGTGGGCGCGTCGTCGACGGCCACCGCCTCCCGCAACTGGGCGCGGAGCTGGTCGGCGTCGCGCGGTGCGGCGATTCTCAGGCCGGGGACGACCTGGAGGATGGACAGGTCCCACATACCGTTGTGGGACGCCCCGTCGACTCCCGTGACGCCGGCGCGGTCCAGCACGAAGGTCACCCCGCAGCGGTGCAGTGCGACGTCCATCAGCAGCTGGTCGAAGGCACGGTTGAGGAAAGTGGCGTACACGGCGACGACGGGATGCAGACCGCCGGTGGCAAGGCCCGCCGCCGACACCGCCGCGTGCTGCTCGGCGATCCCGACGTCCCACACCCGGTCGGGGAACCGCTCGGCGAACCTGCCGAGACCCACGGGATGCAGCATGGCCGCCGTGATGGCGACGACGTCGTCCCGTTCCTCCCCGATCCGGACGATCTCGTCGCCGAACACCGAGGTCCAGGAGGGCCCGTTGGCAGGGGCGAGCGGTTCGCAGGTGAGCGGGTCCATCACCCCGACGGTGTGGAAGTGGTCCTCCTCGTGCGAGCGCGCGGGCTCGTAGCCGCGTCCCTTCTCCGTCAGACAGTGGACGAGCACAGGCCCGTGGAACCGCTTCGCACGCCGCAGCGCGGACTCCACCGCCCCGATGTCGTGCCCGTCGATCGGGCCGACGTACTTCAGCCCCAGGTCCTCGAACATGCCCTGCGGATTGAACGCGTCCTTGAACCCCTTCTTCGCGCCGTGCAGCGACTCGTAGAGGGTGTTGCCGATGACAGGGGTGCGCAGCAGTACGTCCTTGCCCCAGGCCAGCACCTGTTCGTAGCTGTCCGTCGTGCGCAGGGTCGCGAGGTGGTTGGCGAGGCCGCCGATGGTGGGCGAGTAGGAGCGTTCGTTGTCGTTGACGACGATGATCAGGGGGCGGTCCTTGGCCGCCGCGATGTTGTTGAGCGCCTCCCAGGCCATCCCGCCGGTGAGCGCGCCGTCGCCGATGACCGCGACGACATGCCCCTGCTCGCCCTGCACCTGGCGGGCCTTGGCGAGCCCGTCGGCCCAGCCGAGCGCGGTGGACGCGTGGCTGTTCTCGATGACGTCGTGCTCGGACTCCGCACGCGAGGGATAGCCGGACAGGCCGCCCTTGCCGCGCAGCTTGGAGAAGTCCTGACGACCGGTCAGAAGTTTGTGGACGTAGCTCTGATGGCCGGTGTCCCACAGGATCCGGTCGACCGGTGACTCGAAGACCCGGTGGAGCGCGACGGTGAGTTCCACCACTCCCAGGTTCGGCCCGAGATGGCCGCCGGTCCTGGCGACCGCGTGCACCAGGAACTCCCGTATCTCGTCGGACAGTTCGCCGAGTTGCGCCTCGGACAGCGCCTTCAGGTCGCGTGGTCCCCGGATGTTCTCCAGAATCGTCACGCTCGGGCCCCCTTCTCTTCCGTACGCTTCAGGCCGTGCTGTTCAGCTCACGGTGACCGCCGGCTCTCCCGACGCGACGCCGTCCTGCTCCATCTGTTCGGCGATCTTCATCGCCTCCTCGATCAGGGTCTCCACGATCTTCGACTCGGGTACGGTCTTGATGACCTCGCCCTTCACGAAGATCTGCCCTTTGCCGTTGCCGGAGGCGACCCCGAGATCGGCCTCCCGCGCCTCGCCGGGGCCGTTGACCACGCAGCCCATGACCGCGACGCGCAGCGGGACCTCCATGCCCTCCAGGCCGGCCGTGACCTGGTCGGCGAGCTTGTAGACGTCGACCTGCGCCCGCCCGCAGGACGGACAGGACACGATCTCCAGCCGCCGTTGCCGCAGGTTCAGCGATTCCAGGATCTGGATGCCGACCTTGACCTCCTCGACCGGCGGCGCCGACAGCGAGACCCGGATGGTGTCCCCGATGCCCTCGCTCAGCAACGCCCCGAAGGCGACAGCGGACTTGATGGTCCCCTGGAAGGCGGGACCGGCCTCGGTGACGCCCAGATGGAGCGGGTAGTCGCACCGTTCGGCGAGCAGCCGGTAGGCGTTGACCATGATCACCGGGTCGTTGTGCTTTACCGAGATCTTGATGTCCCGGAAGTCGTGCTCCTCGAAGAGCGACGCCTCCCACAGCGCCGACTCCACGAGCGCCTCGGGCGTCGCCTTCCCGTACTTCTGGAGCAGCCTCCGGTCCAGCGAACCGGCGTTGACCCCGATCCGGATCGGTGTGCCGTGCTCCTTGGCCGCCCGGGCGATCTCCTTCACCTTGTCGTCGAACTGCTTGATGTTGCCGGGATTGACACGAACGGCCGCGCAGCCGGCCTCGATCGCGGCGAACACGTACTTCGGCTGGAAGTGGATGTCGGCGATCACCGGTATCTGCGACTTGCGCGCGATGGTCGCCAGCGCGTCCGCGTCGTCCTGCGTGGGGCAGGCGACGCGGACGATCTGACAGCCGGACGCGGTGAGTTCGGCGATCTGCTGGAGAGTGGCGCCGATGTCCGACGTACGCGTCGTCGTCATCGACTGCACCGACACGGGGGCCCCGCCCCCGACCGCCACCGGCCCGACCTCGATGCGCCGGGAGACCCGGCGCTCGGCGATCGGACGGGCCGGTACCTCGGGAACGCCCAAGGAGACGGCGGTCACGGCGTCACTCCCTGTTTCCGGCGACGGTCTCACGCATGGCGCGCAGGGACTCCTTGAGGGACCCCATGGTGGCCATGACGGCCGTCGGCTCGTAGCCGCAGTGCGCCATGCAGTTGGCACACCGGTCGTCCTTGCCGCGGCCGTAGGAGTCCCAGTCGGTCTTCTCGATGAGGTCCTTGTACGTCGTCACGTACCCGTCGCTCATCAGGTAGCAGGGCTTCTGCCAGCCGAACAGCGAGTAGTTGGGGATCGCCCACGCCGTGCACGGGAAGTCGACCTTGCCCTCCAGGAAGTCCAGGAAGAGCGGGGAGTGGTTGAGCCGCCAGCGTCGCCGGTTGCCGCCCCCGAAAGCCTTCTTGAACAGCTCACGGGTCTGCTCGACGCCGAGGAAGTGCTCCTGATCGGGCGCCTTCTCGTAGGCGTAGGCGGGAGAGATCATCATCTCGTCGACCTGAAGGTCGTCGTTGAGGAAGTTGAGCACCTCGATGATGGTCTGCGGGGTGTCGGTGTTGAAGAAGGTCGAGTTGGTGGTGACCCGGAAACCGCGCTTCTTGGCCTCCTTGATGGCGGCCACGGCCTCGTCGAACACCCCCTCCTTCGCGACGGACTCGTCGTGCCGCTCCCGCAGGCCGTCGATGTGCACGGCGAACGCGAAGTACGGCGACGGCGTGAACTTGTCCATCTTCTTGCGGAGCAGCATGGCGTTGGTGCAGAGGAAGACGTATTTCTTCTTCGCCACCAACTGCCGGACGATCTCGTCGATATGAGGGTGCATCAGGGGCTCGCCGCCCGCGATGGACACCATCGGGGCCCCGGATTCGAGCACCGCCCCGACGGCCTGGGCGACCGGCATGCGCTGCTTGAGCACACCGGCCGGGTGCTGGATCTTGCCGCAGCCCTCGCACGCCAGGTTGCAGGCGTAGAGCGGTTCGAGCTCGACGATCAGCGGGAACTTGTCCCGTTTGCGGATTTTCTGTTCAGCCAAATATGTAGCGATCTTGATGGTCTGGCGGAGCGGCATGGCCATCTGACTCACCTCCTGGGGAGCAGCAAGGAACGGTGCCATTCGACAAAAGCGGGAAGGACCGAACGAAGGACGCGGAAGGCCGATATTCCACCGCGAAGCGTTCCGATCCGGACGAGTTCATGTTCTGGAGCGTCCACGACCACCCGTACGGCCGCAACGGGGCGCACGCCCGTGCGCACGGCGCTGTGGAGCGTGGCCGCCGACTCCATGTCGACCGCGATTGCGCCGGTCGCGAGCAGCTCCGACCGTTCGTGACCGCGCACGACGTGATCGGAACCGGTGAGCGGGCCGGTGTGCACCGTCCGCCCGGGTACGGCGCGCACCAGTTCCTTGACGAGCAGTTCGGTGCCGGCACAGGGTGTGACGCCCCCCGGACCCCGGGTCTCCTCGGCGACCACCAGGTCACCGGGGTGCATACCGGGGGCGAGTCCCGCGCAGAATCCGGTGGCCAGCAGGACGGCGTCACGCAGCGCCGGTTCTGCGAGAGCGCGGGTGACGGCCGCCGAGGCCGCCTCGGGACCCATTCCCGTACGCAGCACGGTGACGGGTCCGTCGCCGTGTCCGCCCCGGCGCAGGGCGAGCCGTTCGATGCCGAGCGCGCAGGCGATCAGCAGCGGGGCCGGCTCGGGCCGCCTGTCCATCAGCCCCCCTTGACGTCGGCGAAGGGCTCTCCGTGGACGTACCGGCCGAGTGCGGTGAGCGGGAAGACCAGGCGGTAGAGGTGGTAGTTGATGGAGAAGTCCCAGGGGAAGCCGGTGCCGGTGAAGTACGGCTCGTCCCAGGAGCCGTCCGGCAGCTGGGTCGCGGCCAGCCACTCGACACCGCGTTCGACGGCCTTCGAGTCGTGCTCCCCGGCGGCGAGCAGGGCGAGCAGGGCCCAGGCCGTCTGGGAGGGGGTCGAGGCGCCCCGGCCGCTCCAGCCCGCACTGTCCTGGTAGGAGCGCAGGTCCTCGCCCCAGCCGCCGTCGTCGTTCTGGACCTTCTCCAGCCAGCCCACCGCGCGCCGGATCGCCGGGTGCGCGGCGGTCAGGCCGGCGGCGGTCAGCGCGGGCACCACCGAGCCGGTGCCGTAGACGTAGTTGACGCCCCAGCGCCCGAACCACGCGCCGCTCGGCTCCTGTTCGGCGAGCAGCCACTCGATGCCGCGCCGGGTGCGCGGATCGTGGGACATGCCCTCGACGGCGAGCATCTCCACGACATGGGCGGTGACGTCGGCGGACGGCGGGTCGATGACCTCCCCGAAGTCGCAGAACGGCAGCTTGTTGGGGAGCGTGCTGGTGTTGTCGACGTCGAAGGCGCCCCAGGCACCGTTCTTGGACTGCATTCCGAGGTTCCAGCGCACCCCGCGCCCGATGGCCTTCTCCACCCGCTCCGGGTCGTGGTGCCGGACGCGGCGCAGGGCGAGGACAACCTCCGCGGTGTCGTCGGTGTCGGGGTAGTTGTCGTTGTGGAACTCGAACGCCCAGCCCCCGGCGGCAGTTCGGGCCGGCGTACGGACCAGTCGCCGGGCCGGACCACCTGCTCGCCCAGCATCCAGTCGGCGGCCTTGACCAGTTGGGGGTGGTCGGCGGGCAGGCCCGCGTCGGCGAGGGCGATGACGGCGAGGCAGGTGTCCCACACCGGCGACTGGCAGGCCTCGATCATCCGGGCGCCGTCCTCCCGCCACACCGTGAAGCGGTCCAGGGACTGCAACCCGGCCCGCATGACCGGGTGTTCGAGGTCGTAGCCGAGCAGGTGCAGGGCGATCAGCGAGTAGACGGCGGGCGGCTGGATGCCGCCCCAGCAGCCGTCGTTCTCCTGGCGCTCGATGATCCAGCGGGCTGCGGCGTTCATGGCCGCCTTGCGCAGCCGGCGCACCGCGACCTTGCGGTAGCCGTGCAGGACCTTGTCGAGACGCTGGAACGCACCGCCCCAACTCGCCAGCGGAGCAAGGGACTTGCCCGGGTTCGGCAGGTCGGGGTCGGTGTGCAGCTCGTCGAGCGGGAAAGGCGCCGGGCGGACCGGACGCTTCGCGCTGACGATGGTGAGCGGCACGATGGTCTGCCGGGCCCAGCAGCCGAAGTCGTAGATGTTGAGCGGCATCCACTTCGGGAAGTAGATGAGTTCCGGCGGGAGTTCGGGGAGGTCGTCCCACTTCCACCAGCCGAACAGGGCCAGCCAGATCCGGGTGAAGACCCGGGCGGCGGCGATGCCTCCCCGGTCGCGGATCCAGGCGGACGCTCTCGCCATGTGCGGCGCTTCGGGTGCGTCCCCGGCCATCCGCAGGGCGACGTACGCCTCGACGGTGGCGGAGAGGTCGGCGGGTCCGCCGTGGAAGGTGGCCCAGGTGCCGTCCTCGCGCTGCTCGCCGCGGATGAACAACGCGGCCGCCTGCGTGGTCTGTTCGTCGCGGATGCCCAGGAACTGACGGAGCAGCAGATCCTCGGCGTCCATCGAGACGTTGGTCTCCAGGTCGCCCTTCCACCAGCCCTGGGCGTCCTGCCGCGCGAGCAGGGAATCCGTGGCGCGCCTCATGGCACGCTCGGCGGCATCCTGAACCCCTGCCGCCACTGGGGTGTTGGTGTCGGTGTCGGTTTCGCTGGCCGAGGCAGCGCGGGGCGGGAGTGCCCCGGTGCTTCCGTCGGTCGTCGCTGTCATGGCTTCCCCTTCGTGCAGTGGCATGTCTCTGCTGACTGGGTCCGCCGTCGGCCGGTGCGCCACTGAACGCGACGCCGGCCGGCGACTACGCGAGGCTTATTCGACCGATAGTGATCATCTCTTTCGTACGACGACGAAGTCGGCGAGCGCCGTGAACTGCGCGCGCACCCGGTCGGGCATGTCGATGGCGCTCAGTGCGTCGACGGCGATGGTGTGCTGCCGGCGCGCCTCCCCGGCGGTCCATTCCCGGCCGCCCGCCTGCTCGATCAGGGCGGCGCGGGCGGCGAACTCCTCCTCGGAGAAGTTCTCGAAGTCGCTGCTCTTCGCGTCGGCGGCGAGGAGTTCACCGAGCCGCTCGGCGGCCGGGCCGCTCGCCGCGAGGGCGGCGACGACGGGCAGGGACTTCTTGCGCTGACGCAGATCGCTCCACGTCTGCTTGCCGGTGGCCTCCGGGTCGCCCCAGATGCCGAGGAGGTCGTCGACGGCCTGGAAGGCCAGGCCGAGGTGGTAGCCGTACTTCTCCAGCGTGTCGGCGGTGTGGTCGTCCGCGCCGCCGAGGACCGCGCCGATGGAGCTGGCGCAGGCGAGCAGGGCGCCGGTCTTGTTGCCCTCCATCTCCAGGCACTCCTCGACGCTCACGCGGTCGCGGTGCTCGTAGGAGATGTCCTGCGCCTGGCCGTCGATGAGGGCACGGGTCGCGGTGGTGAGGCGGCGGGTGGCCCGGCCGGCCTCGACGGTGCCGAGTTCCAGGAGGATCTCATTGGCCAGCGCGAACAGTGCGTCGCCGACCAGGATGGCCTGGGCGGGACCGTGCACCTTCCAGACGGTGTCGCGGTGGCGGCGCTGTTCGTCACCGTCCATCAGGTCGTCGTGCAACAGCGAGAAGTTGTGCACCAGTTCGACGGCGACGGCGCCGGGGATGCCGACCTCGGGGGCGGCCCCGGTGACCTCGGCGGACAGCACGGCGAGCGCGGGACGTACGGCCTTGCCGCCGTCGCCGGCCGCCGGCCTGCCCTGGGCGTCGATCCAGCCGAAGTGGTAGGCGGAGACGGTGTCCATGGGCGCCGCGAGACGGTTGATCGCCGCCCGCAGTACCGGGGTGGCCAGGGTCCGGCCGCGCTCCAGGAGCACGGTCACGTCCACGGCGTCGGCGGCTTTCGGGGCCGGGGGCACAGTGGGCACAGTCTCTCCTCTTGTTGCGGTGCTGGGGGTGCGGGGACCTGCCGTGTGCTGATGATCGAGCATCAGGCCGCCTCCTCGACATCGAAGAGGTGGTGGCGGGGCCGGCCCAGGGCGCCCAGCGCGGCGCCGGCCGCACCGACTCCGCTGCGGACCGCACTCTCCATGGTCGCGGGCCACCCGGTGGCGGTCCACGAACCGGCCAGGTACAGGCCGGGGGCGTTGGTACGGGCGCCGGGCCGCAGCCGGCCGACGCCGGGGGTGGGGGCGAACGTCGCTGTCCGCTCCCGGGTGACGAAGAAGTCCCTTACTCCGGCGCCCCGCGTGCGGGGCAACAGCCGCTCCAGCTCCGGCAGATACCGCTCGCGCAGCGCCGCCACGGGCTCGTCGATCTCGTCGTGCGCGGCCGACTGCGACAGCGCCAGATACTGGCCGTCGCCGCCGAGCCCGGACGCCTCGGTCCGGTCGAAGACCCACTGCACCGGGCTGCCCAGCGCCGCGAGGAACGGCGTGTTCAGCACCTTGCGGTCGTACACCACATGCACGTTGAGGATGGGCGCGGTGCCGATCTCCAGCAGCCGTTCGGGGGCGTCGAGCGCGCCCTCCGGCAGCAGATCGTGCGCCTCGCGCTGGGCCACGGCGAGCACGACGGCGTCCACGTCGAGCGTCTCGCCGGGAACCGACACGGTCCAGCGGCCGTTCTCGTTGTGTCGCACGGAGGTGACGCGTGTACGGACTTCGGTACGCACGCCCGCGGAGTCGAGCGCCTTGCGGGCCAGAGTGTCGTGCAGTTCGCCCAGCGGGACACGCGCCCAGCCGATGTCGGCCGCGCCCGGGTCGGACAGCAGACCGGTCTTGAACACCATCGCGGCGAGCCCCAGGGACGAGTCCCCGGCCACCGCGTTGAGGGTGGCGACCCCCACCAGGTCCCACAGTGCCTCGACTGCACGCGGCGACTGACCGTGCGCGGCCAGCCAGCTGCCGAAGTTCTGCGCGTCCAGCGCCGGGTCGGCGAGGTCCAGCGCCTTGAGCGCGAGCGCGGCGCGTCCCACTCCGGCGCGCTCGGCGAGCGAGAGATGCGGATAGGTGGCCAGGCTACGCCCGAGATGCAGAGGTACGGGCAGCGCGTCGCGCCGGAGTCTCCCCAGGCGCCGGCCGGCCGGCTTCGCCATGTCGACGACAGGTACGTCGAGACGGGCCTGCACCGGAGCGAGCGCGGCGCCGTCGATACGGTCGAGGAACCAGCGGTACGCGGTGCAGCACCGCAGGTACACGTGCTGGCCGTTGTCGACGGTCAGTCCGTCGCGCTGGAAGGAGAAGGCGAGGCCGCCGAGGCGAGGCCGGCCTTCGAGCAGCGTGACACGGACACCGGCGTCGGCGAGCGAGAGCGCCGCGGTGATGCCTGCCAGTCCGCCGCCGACCACCACGGCGCTCTTCTCACCGCGGTGTCCCGGACGTTCCCCGGGCTGGGTGCTCCCGCTCATCGCGCACTCCCCCCTGCACACCCGTCGCGCCGGACGAACGCCGCACGGCAGGCCGTTGAAGTCAGGGACGCCGTCCCCGGCCGGAGGGTTGCGCGCCGGTTCGCCGCGGGCGCGTCGTCCTGGACCGAATCGTCCATCAGACCCGCCTCCTGACGGTCCGCCGGGACACATGCCGGGCGTCCAGGCCGGACAGGCCGCGCACCGCGACGTACGCCTTCTCGCGTCCCGGCAGGGAGACCCGGCCGCGCAGCACGGCCTCCGGCTCGCGCTCGATGCGGTCGAGGAGCCGTCGGTAGATGCCGGCCATGGCGGCGACACAGGCGCCGCTGCGCCGGTCGAGCATGGGCAGCAGGCGGTAGCCCTCGGCGAACAGGGTGCGGGCGCGCCGTACTTCGAAGTGGACGAGGCCCGCGAAGTCGGAGCCCTCCGGCGGGTTCGGGCCGTTGAACCCGGCCGAGCAGCCGAACTTGGCGAGGTCGTCGGCGGGCAGATAGGTCCGCCCGCTGTCGGCGTCCTCGCGGATGTCCCGCAGGATGTTGGTGAGCTGGAGGGCGAGCCCCAGCGTGTCGGCGTACTCGAAGGCGCGTTCCGAGCCGCGCGCGCCCCGCTCCGTACCGAACACCCCCAGGGACAGCCGCCCGATGGCCCCGGCCACACAGCGGCAGTAGACCTTCAGGTCGTCCCAGGTCTCGTACGTCTCGCCGTGTACGTCCATCACGACGCCGTCGATGAGTTCGTCGAGGCCGCCGAGCGGGATCGGGAAGTGTGTCCCCGCGTGGCTGAGGGCGACCGCGACCGGGTCGGTGTCGTCCTCGCCGATCGCGCCCTCGCGCACCCGTGCGAGCAGTGCTCTGGTGTCCTCCAGCCGTGCCGCCTTGACCTCCGGGGCCAGCGGGCCGTCACCGATGTCGTCGACGCGGCGCGAGAACGCGTACAGGGCCGACATCGCGCGCCGCTTCGACGTAGGCAGCAGTCTGATGCCGTAGGCGAAGTTGCGGGCCTGGTGACCGGTGACGGACTCGCAGTAGGTGTAGGCCGCGAGTACCGGTGCGGACACGTGTGGTTCCGACTCCACGCTCCGGATCACCCCTTTCCTCGCAGGGTTGTGCCCGCCTCGCGCAGCAACTGGATCCTGCCGGGCTTGGGCGGGCCGGGAAGTACGTCGTATTCGGCGGCGGCGATCGCCTGGATCGCCGCCTTTCCCCCCGCCACGAAACCCGCGAGCAGCAGCTTCAGCCTGCCGTGGACGCTACCCACGAGGGGGGTGCCTTCATTCAGCAGGCGGCGCGCTCGTTCCGCTTCGTATGCGATCAGTGCGCGCACGGACGCGTCCGCGGTGGGAGCGGCGAGATCCGACTCCTGGACGCGGAAGCGCTTCATGTCCTGGGCGGGCAGATAGATCCGGTCTCGGCCGAGGTCCTCGGCGACGTCCTGGAGGTGCTCGACGATCTGGAGGGCGGTGCACACGGTGTCGGAGCGGCGGATCCGCTCGGGCGTCGCGGTGCCGGTGACGGCGAGGACGAGGCGTCCGACGGGGTTGGCGGACAACTCGCAGTAGGCGAGGAGGTCGTCGTACGTCTCGTACCGCTTGACCAGCTGGTCCTGGCGATTGGCGGCGATCAGGCCGAGGAACGGCTCGGGGGTCAGCGAACGGCTGCGGACGGTCGGCTGCAGCCTGCGCAGCAGGGGGTGGCGCGGGGTGCCGTCGAAGACCCTGCGCAGGTCGGCCTCGAACGCGTCGAGGAGGACGAGCCGGTCGTCGGCCTCGGCGGGCACCACGCCCAGCAGGCGGGCGTCGGCGCCGCCGGGGGCCAGGTCGCCGTCGCCGATGTCGTCGACCAGGCGGGCGAAGCCGTAGACGGCCATCAGGTCGGTGCGCCAGGCCCTGGGCAGGAAGAACGGTGCCACGGGGAAGTTCTCGTGCGCGGCCTTGTCGAGCGTGCCGCGCTCAGTATCGTCGGTCCGCGTGGGGCCGGTCGCCGTCACCGTTCGCTGCCCGGGGCGGGGACGGCGCACGCTGTGGGGAGCTGGGGAGTTTCCGTAGCCATCGCCGTCACATCTCCCGTTCTACACTGCGGACCCAATGGGCACTATTTCGGACACGCCGCCCAGCCGTCCACGCGGCGGTCCGATGCCGGA
This sequence comes from Streptomyces sp. B21-083, assembly GCF_036898825.1. GTDB lineage: Bacteria > Actinomycetota > Actinomycetes > Streptomycetales > Streptomycetaceae > Streptomyces. Next base: position 1,373,598 of record NZ_JARUND010000001.1, read on the forward strand.
TGTCGCGCGTTATCGCCCCACTTGCCGCGATTCAGCACTGGTACAGCTTACGTTGTACAACGCGACATGGTCCGTCGGGGTGTCCCGCGCATCACAAGAACACACCGATTGGCGTCAAGATTCCTAGGGTGCCCGGGAGTTGACGTTTCCTTTGCAGACGCGGGGCCCCACCGGAACAGTTCCGGCGGGGCCCCGACTCGCCCGGCGACACGCCGGTGTACCGCCCGGCTACTTGCCGGTGAACTTCTCGTACTCCTTGAGGACCTCGTCCGTCGGGCCGTCCATGCGCAGTTCGCCGCGTTCCAGCCACAGGACGCGGTCGCAGGTGTCGCGGATGGACTTGTTGTTGTGGCTGACGAGGAACACCGTGCCGGCGTGCTTGCGCAGTTCGCGGATCCGGTCCTCGGAGCGCTTCTGGAAGGACCGGTCGCCGGTCGCCAGCGCCTCGTCGATCATCAGTACGTCATGGTCCTTGGCGGCGGCGATGGAGAACCGCAGCCGCGCCGCCATACCGGAGGAGTAGGTGCGCATCGGCAGGGTGATGAAGTCGCCCTTCTCGTTGATGCCGGAGAAGTCGACGATCTGCTGGTAGCGCTCCTTGATCTCCTCGCGGGACATACCCATCGCGAGGCCGCCCAATATGACGTTCCGTTCGCCCGTGAGGTCGTTCATCAGGGCGGCGTTGACGCCGAGGAGAGAGGGCTGCCCGTCCGTGTACACGTAGCCGCTCTCGGCGGGGAGCAGACCGGCGATGGCACGCAACAGGGTCGACTTGCCGGAACCGTTGGAGCCGATCAGCCCGACGGCCTCACCCCGGTACGAGACGAAGGAGACGCCCCGTACGGCGTGCACCTTGCGTACGCCCGGTGAGTCGCCGCGCCTGATGATGCGGCTGAGGGCGGAGGTTGCGCTGCCCTTGCCGGTCTTGGCGCCGTTGACGCGGTAGACGATGTGGAGCTCGTCCGCGATGACGGTGGGGATCTTGTCCCCGGGGATCGGGTCAGCCACGACCGTACCTCTCCTCCGACTGCCAGAAGTACACGAATCCGCCGACGGCGAAGAGCGCGGCCCAGGCGCCGGCGACCGCCCAGACGTGCGGCGGCAGGTTCTCCGGGCCGTAGCCGTCGATGAGCGCGAAGCGCATCAGGTCCATGTAGATGGCGGCCGGGTTCCACTGGAGGGCGTCGGCGACCCACCTGGGTTTGTCGGCGAGCATGACCGGGATGGAGAACATCACGCCGGACGCGTACATCCACGTGCGCATCACGAACGGCATCAGCTGGGCGAGGTCGGGAGTCGCCGAGCCCCACCGGGCCATGATCAGCGCGAGGCCGGTGTTGAACAGGAACTGGAGTGCCAGCGCCGGGACGATCAGCAGCCAGGACGCCTTGGGGTAGCTGCCGAAGCCGATCGACACCACGAACAGCACGAGCATCGAGAAGAGCAGCTGCTGGAGTTGCTGCAGCGCGAAGGAGACCGGCAGCGCGGCGCGCGGGAAGTGCAGGGCGCGCACCAGACCGAGGTTCCCGGAGATCGCGCGGACGCCCGCCATCACCGAGCTCTGCGTGAAGGTGAACACGAAGACGCCCGTGACGAGGAACGGGATGTACACCTCGCGGGGCATGCCGCGGTCGGCTTTGAGGATCACGCCGAAGATGAAGAAGTACACGGCCGCGTTCAGCAGCGGTGTGGCCACCTGCCACAGCTGGCCGAGTTTGGCCTGGCTGTACTGGGCGGTCAGTTTCGCCTGCGAGAAGGCGAGGATGAAGTGACGCCGTCCCCAGAGCTGGCGGACGTACTCGACGAGTCGAGGGCGGGCGCCGCTCACGGCGAGCCCGTACTTCGCGGCGAGTTCGGCCGCGGAGAGGCCGTCGTCGGGTGACGGTCGGTCGCTCACCGCGACACCGCCGTCATGCGTTGTCTCACTCACAAATGGAAACTTTCGTCTTCAATATGCGCAGCTGAACGGGGCAGAGCGCGGGCCGGGTCCAGGATTCGGCCGGCCCGCGGGGCTCTCGGAGAGAGCTTGTCAGATCACTGGGGGGCGGCCCAGTCGGGTCAGCCGCCACACCGTACGCCACCGGATGGGCCGGCGGGGTCCGCACGGGGTGGTCAGCCCCTCCTTGAACCCGCCCCACCAGGCTCTGAGCGCCGGGCGGGAGGGTCGGCGGAGAAGTGTGAGGAGCAGCCAGTCCCCCAGGTAGACCGGCACCAGGGGGGCGGGGAGGTTGCGGCGGGCCAGCCAGACCCGGTTGCGGGCGACCATGCGGTGGTAGACCGCGTGCCGCGAGGGCGCGGTCGCCGGATGGTAGAGCAGCATGTCGGCCCGGTAGTCGATCATCCAGCCGGCGTCGAGGGCCCGCCAGGCGAGGTCGGTCTCCTCGTGGGCGTAGAAGAACTCCTCGGGGAGGATGCCCACTTGGGCGAAGACCTTCGTACGGACGGCGTTGGCGCCGCCGAGGAAACTGGTGACGCGGGAACTGCGCATCGGGTCCGTGGTGCCCGGGCGGGGCACGTGGCGGCGCTGGGTGAGGCCGGTGTCGGGGTCGGCGATGCGGAAGCTGATGATGCCCAGGCGAGGGTCGGCGGTGAAGGCCCGGCGGCACAGTTCGGCGGTGTCCTGGTGGCCGAGGAGGCCGTCGTCGTCCAGGAACATCAGGATGTCGACGTCGCTGCCCGCCGGGCCGAACGCCTCGATACCGACGTTGCGTCCGCCGGGGATGCCGAGGTTCTCGGGCAGCTCGACGCTCCGTACGCCCTCGGGGAGGTCCGGGACGGGCGAGCCGTTGCCGACCACGACGACCTGGACCGGGTCGCCCTCCTGTTTGGCGATCGAGTCGACGAGGGCGCGCAGTTCGTCGGGGCGGTTGCCCATGGTGATGATCACCGCGCCGACTCTCATCCCGGTACTCACCGCAACCTGCTCGACGCGAGGATGGACACGAGGTGCAGCACGGTCTGCAGGATCGCGATACCGGCCAGGACCGCGATGCCCAGGCGGGTCCAGAACAGGTCGCCGCCGATGACGTCGAGGAGCGCCACGAAGAGGATGAACAGGCTCGCCTCGATGCCGCCGATCAGCCGGTGGAACCTGAGCGCGGCGGCGGCCTTACGCGCCAGGGCGAGCCCCTCGGAGCGCGGCACCGACAGCTCGTCCTTGGCGGCGGCCAGACCGCTGCGGGTCCTGGCGACGTCCACCAGGTCGGTCTCCGCCTTGATCAGGATCGCGCCGAGAGCGGCCAGGGTGCCGATGAACGCCCACAGCCACTCGGGGCTCCCGGAGCCGTCCCACAGGTCGGCGCCGCGCAGGCCGAAGCCGATCAGCAGGGCCGCCTCGGAGAGGTAGTGGCCGATGCGGTCGAGGTACACGCCGGTGATCGAGGTCTGGTTGCGCCAGCGGGCGAGTTCCCCGTCGACGCAGTCGAGGAGCAGGTACAGCTGCATCAGTACGACGGCCAGGACCGCGCCGGTGAGGCCCGGCACCAAGAGCGCCGCGCCTGCCGTGCCGCCCGCGACGACCATCAGGTACGTGAGCTGGTTGGGCGTGATCCTGGTGTCCACCAGGTAGCGGTCGACCCGCAGGGACACCTCGCGCATGTAGAGGCGTCCCGCCCAGTGCTCGCCGCTGCGCCGGTCCTTCACCCCTTCGGGGTGGACGACGGGGCGTAGTTCAGCTACCGATGGCCTTGACATAGTCCGCGTACGTGTCCTTGATCTGGTCGTATCTGAGGTCGAGGTGTTCCAGGATCGTGTAGCGACCGGGTCTGGTCTGCGGGGCGTACTCGACGACCCGTACGAACTCGTCCGTGGTGAAGCCGATCTCCTCCGGCAGCACCGGCAGCCCGTGCCGGCGCAACACCTCGGCCATGTACGCCGACTCCTCGTGCGCGCCCCGCAGATGCATGGCGAAGGCGGCGCCGAGGCCGCACTGTTCGCCGTGGCTCGCGGCCCGCCTGGGGTACAGCAGGTCGAAGGCGTGGTTGATCTCGTGGCAGGCGCCGGAGGACGGGCGGGAGTCGCCCGACACCGACATGGCGATACCGGTGAGGACCAGGGCCTCGGCCAGCACCTGGAGGAACGCGTTGTCGCCGACCCCGCCGGGGTGGCGCAGCACGGCCTCGCCCGCCTGGCGGGCCATCGCGGCGGCGAGGCCGTCGATCTTCTCCCCGTTGACCTGACTTGCCAGCTCCCAGTCGGCGACCGCGGAGATGTTCGACATGGCGTCGCCGATCCCGGAGCGCACGAACCGCGCCGGGGCCTCGCGGATCACGTCGAGGTCGATGACGACCGCGATCGGGTTGGGTACGCCGTACGAGCCGCGCCCCGCGTCGTTGTCGAGGGTGGCGACCGGGGAGCAGAGACCGTCGTGCGCGAGGTTGGTGGCGACGGCGACGAGGGGCAGCCCGACCCGGGCGGCGGCGAACTTGGCGCAGTCGATGATCCGGCCGCCGCCGAGGCCGACCACGGCGTCGTAGTGGCCGGACTTGATGGCGTCGGCCAGCCGGATCGCGTCGTCGATGGTGCCGCCGGCGACCTCGTACCAGCTGGCGCCGGGCAGCGCGGGGGTGAGCCGCGCGCGCAGCTTGGCGCCGGAACCGGAACTGACCGCGACGGCGATCTTCCCGGAGTGCGAGATCCGCTGGTCGAACAGCACGTCCGCCAGGTGGTCCAGGGCCCCCCGGCGGATGTCGACGACGACCGGCGAGGGGATCAGCCTCGTCAGTACCGGCACGCGATCTCCCGTCCTCGGGCGAGATCGGCGTGGTTGTCTATCTCGACCCACGGGACCTCGCCGATGGGTGCCACGTCGATGCGGAAACCACGGTCGACCAGTTCCTGGTAACCGTGCTCGTAGAACTGCTGGGGGTCGGACTCCCACACGGTCTTCAGGGCGTCGGCCAGGTCGGCGGCGGCGGCGCCCTCGATGAGGGTGACGCCGATGTACTCACCGGTGGCCGCCGCGGGGTCCATCAGCTTGGTGATCTTCCGTACGCCCTGTTCCGGGTCCACGATCACCTTCATCTCCTCGTCGGCGAGATCCTTCACCGTGTCGAGGGCCAGGATGATGCGCTTCCCGTCACCGCGCGCGGCGAGCAGCGTCCGCTCGACGGAGACGGGGTGCACGGTGTCGCCGTTGGCGAGGATCACCCCGTCGGCGAGGGCGTCCCGGCCGCACCAGAGGGAGTAGGCGTTGTTCCACTCCTCGGCGCGGTCGTTGTCGATGAGGGTGAGCTTCAGCCCGTACTTCTTCTCCAGGGCCGTCCGCCGCTCGTACACGGCTTCCTTGCGGTAGCCGACGATGATCGCCACCTCGCTGAGGCCGATCTCGGCGAAGTTGGCGAGGGTGAGGTCGAGCACGGTGGGGCCGTCCTCGTCGCCCGCTGGGCCGACCTGCACGAGAGCCTTGGGCAGGCTGTCGGTGTAGGGGCGCAGACGCCGTCCGGCGCCGGCCGCCAGCACGAGGCCGATCATGCGGGTACTCCTTCGTCGTGGACGGCGGGGGCGCCGCCCTGGTGGGCGATCACCCAGTAGCGGATGCTCTCGGCGAGCACCAGCAGGGCCACGGCCACGGCGAGGACCGTGAGCGCGACCACGAACTGCGAGGCGGTGAGCAGCGCGGCCAGTACGACGACCACCAGTGTCCGGCCCTCGTGCCCGCCGCTCGCCCGTACCAGCCAGCGCGGGGGCGCTCCGGCGTTGCCACGGATGCGGTACACCGTGTCGTAGTGATGGTAGGCGACGGCGGCCACGAGGCCGAAAGCCGCGGGAAGTGCTCCATTTGCCTCCGCTTTGCCCGCGAGAAGGAGGACTGTGCCGTATTCGGCGGCCCGGAAGAGCGGGGGGACGAGCCAGTCGAGGCGGCCCATGAGGGGCAGTGCGACCGCGCCGCCCGCGCTGAGCACGTACAACACGGAGAGGGCCACGGGGATCGGGCTGCCGTACCCGCACGCCCATACGGCGAAGATCAGCACCGCCGTACCTTCCAGCGCGAGGAGGAGGCGCGAGCCGCCCGTTGTACGCCCGGGGACGCGCCCGACCAGCTCCGCGAGCGGCCCGCTGTCCGCGAGGTCCGCCAGGGCCTGTGCAGCGCGCTCGGTGCGCTGGGCCTTTCGGGTGAGTGAGCGCAGGACGCGGCCCGCCGTGGTGTACGTGGCCGCGAAGCCGCAGCCGACGAGCAGCACGGTGAAGGTGGCCCGGGGAGTGGTGAGGGCGGTGAGCACGGCGATCAGGGCCCAGCGCTCGCCGATCGGCAGGACGATCATCCGTCGCACCCAGACCGTCCAGCCGACGCCGTCCAGACGGTCGGAGAGGGCGGCCGTGGGGCTGGTGTTCGCCGTCGCGGCCGGGTCTCCGGCGTTCGCCTCGTTGAAGGCGAAGTCGACGACGTGCCGGCAGCTCTGCAGGACCATCGCGCCGAGGGCCAGCGCCCATACGTCGTCGCCGGCGCGTGCCGCCCCGAGTGCGAGGCCCGCGTAGAAGGCGTACTCCTTTGCGCGGTCGAAGGTGGCGTCCAGCCAGGCGCCGAGCGTCGAGTACTGGAGGGAGTAGCGGGCGAGCTGGCCGTCCGCGCAGTCCAGGACGAAGGAGACCAGGAGGAGCAGGCCCGCCGTGACGTAGCCGCCGCGGGTGCCGGTGGCCGCGCAGCCGGCCGCGATCAGCGCGGTGAGCAGCGAGGCGGTGGTGACCTGGTTCGGGGTGAGGCCCCGGCGGGCGCACCAGCGGGCCAGATAGCGGGAGTAGGGGCTGACGCAGAAGGTGGTGAAGAAGCCGTCCCGGGACTTCACGGCCGACTTCAGGCGTACGGCCTCGTCGTCGACGGCGGCGACGGCCCGCCGTGCCTCGTCGCGGGCCTCGGGGTCGGCGGGGACGGCGGCGGTCAGGCTGCCAAGACCGGGGCGGTGGATGTCGGCGCCGTCCGCGTCCAGGGCGAAGGCGATGCGGTCGGCGAGGCTGTCCACGGCGACGGCGGAAGCGGCGAAGGCGGCTTTGCCGGGGTTCGTCGGGGCGTCGCCGCTCGCGGAGATCTCCCGGGCCAGTACGCGGGTCAGGGCGGTGCGGCCGGCGCCGGGCTGTGCCGACAGGGCGCCCGGTACCGCGGCGAGCGGGAAGCGGGGGTCGGTGAGACCGAGGCGCAGCGCGTGGAGGTGGCCGACGAAGCGGGCGTCGACTACGGCGACCCGTTCGTCACAGGGCGATTCGGCGATGAGGGTCTCGGTGTCGGCGACGTCGGTCGCGCTCCGCACGTCGAAGCCGAGGGACCGCAGATCGCCCTCGATCGACGATCCGGGAACCGGCTGACCCGTGAGGATGGCGGTCGGCAACCGAACTCACTCCCTGGACACCGACGTGTGCACGCCGGTCCTGTACGTGATGGTGGGGGAACCCTGACCCACGGTGGCCGGGCAGCATGTCGGCAGAGGCTATCGGATGGTGCCTCGCCTGTGCTCACCGGCCGTTCGAGGTCCGATTCCGGCGGCCCGGCGGCCACCGAGCCCCGGTCATCATGGGCGACCCCACCCGCCGCGCACAAACCGTCGCCCCGCACGGGCCCCGGTCCGCCGGTCGGGGCGGCGGGCGTCACCCGGCGAGCGATCACGATCTCCGCACCTTCTGACCTGCGTTTCGTTTCCGCAGGTCAGGGCACATGACAACGGTGTTCAGTGCCGCGTTGCCACATACCCCCCACCCGTAGTTCACTGATCCCGGGACGGGGCTCGGCACGAACACCAGGAGGCGGCTTCCATGGGGGCTGGGCACGACCACGGACACGCGCACGGCGCGCCGACCACGGGTACGGCGGCAGCGGCGTACCGCGGGCGGCTGCGTTTCGCGCTGGCCATCACGCTCACCGTCATGGTCGTCGAGATCGTCGGCGGGCTCGTCGCCGACTCGCTCGCGCTCATCGCGGACGCCGCGCACATGGCGACGGACGCGCTGGGCCTCGGCATGGCGCTCCTCGCGATCCACTTCGCGAACCGCCCACCGAGCGGCAACCGCACCTTCGGGTACGCCCGGGCCGAGATCCTCGCCGCGCTCGCCAACTGTCTGCTGCTGCTCGGCGTCGGTGGCTACGTCCTGTACGAGGCGATCCAGCGGTTCGTCACGCCCGCGGAGACCGAGGGCGGGGTGACCGTCGTCTTCGGCCTGATCGGCCTGGTGGCGAACATGATCTCGCTGGCGATGCTGATGCGCGGCCAGAAGGAGAGCCTGAACGTGCGGGGCGCCTTCCTGGAGGTCGCCGCGGACGCGCTGGGCTCGGTGGCGGTGCTGATCTCGGCGGCGGTCATCATGGCGACGGGCTGGCAGCGGGCCGACCCCATCGCCTCGGTCGTCATCGGTGTGATGATCGTCCCGCGTACCTGGAAGCTGCTGCGCGAGACCCTGAACGTGCTCCTGGAGGCGGCTCCCCGGGACGTCGACATGGCGGATGTGCGGGCGCACATACTGGCGTTGCCCGGCGTGGAGGACGTACACGATCTGCACGCCTGGACGATCACCTCGGGGATGCCGGTGCTGTCGGCGCACGTGGTCGTCAGTTCGGAGGTGCTGAGCGGGATCGGGCACGAGAAGATGCTGCACGAGCTCCAGGGCTGTCTGGGCGACCACTTCGACGTGGAGCACTGCACCTTCCAGCTGGAGCCCGGCGGCCACGCCGAGCACGAGTCGAAACTCTGCCTCTGAGACCGTTCGGCGTGCGCCGTCGCCGGGACGCGGTCGTCCGGCGCGCGCCCGCGTCCCCTTCTTCAAGCCCCCTCACGGACGGTTCCCGGGCCGGGGAACAGGGCACGATGGACTATCACGTCACCGGCGGGTCGCTTTCGCGCCGGACATGCGGGGGGCGCCGCGAAGTGCCGGGAGTGCCGGATTCGTACGGCAGACTTGGGGCTCGAAGACCGAGGCGAAGGATGGGTATGCCGATCACACCTGCCACCGCGACGCACAACAGTTCGTCGAACGGCACCGCAGAAGCGATCTTGCTCGAACTGGTCGACGAGAACGGCACGACGATCGGCACCGCCGAGAAGCTCTCCGCCCACCAGCCACCGGGCCGGCTGCACCGGGCGTTCTCCGTTTTCCTCTTCGACGAGCAGGGCCGACTGCTCCTGCAACAGCGCGCGTTGGGGAAATACCACTCCCCCGGTGTCTGGTCCAACACCTGCTGCGGCCACCCTTACCCCGGTGAGGCACCCTTCGCGGCGGCGGCCCGGCGGACGTACGAGGAGCTGGGCATCTCCCCGTCGCTGCTCGCCGAGGCGGGCACGGTCCGCTACAACCACCCGGACCCGGAGTCGGGTCTGGTGGAGCAGGAGTACAACCACCTTTTCGTCGGCATGGCGCAGTCGGCGCTCGCGCCGGACCCGGAGGAGGTCGGGGACACGGTTTACGTCACCCCGGCCGAGCTGGCGGAGCGGCATGCGAAGGACCCGTTCTCGGCCTGGTTCATGACCGTGCTGGACGCGGCGCGGCCGGCGGTCCGGGAGCTGACGGGTCCGTCGGCCGGCTGGTGAGGGCCGCGGCTAGCTAGGACCTGTCCGGCCGATCGAGTCGCAGGAAGGCAGCGGCTCCTGTCCGATCCCGGTGCGACATGATCGGCCGGGCAGGTCCTAAGGCCGCATCGATACGGGGGTGAGCGGCAGTGCCGCCCAGACGACCTTGCCGCCGCTCGCCGTGTGCTCGATGTCGCACACCCCGCCCGCCTCCCTGGTGATCTCACGGACCAGAAGCAGCCCGCGCCCTCCGGTCCGGCCGTGGTCGGCCTCCAGGGCGCTAGGGCGGTAGGGGTGGTTGTCCTCCACCGACACCCGGACCCATTCGGCGCCGACGGCGACCTCCACGGCGAGGGTCGGGGAGAGGAGCGCCGCGTGCCGGACGGCGTTCGTCGCCAGTTCCGAGACGATCAGCAGCAGCCCGTGCACCACGTCCGGTGCGGCCGGCACTCCCTGCCGGTACAGCAGGTCCCGGACGGCGTGCCGCGCCTGCGGGACGGAGGCGTCGACGGCGGGCGCGGTGAACCTCCAGACCCCTTCGTAGGGAAGCGGGTCCAGGGGTCTCCGCTCCGTCTCCGTCGGCCCGCCGTCGTCCGCCGGGCGTGAGCCGGACTCGCGCCCCTGGTCGTCCATCGTTCGGTCGCCGCCCTCGCGCTCGATTGTCACCACGAGACGAGTGTTGGTAACGAAGGGTCGCCACTGGAGAACTGAACAGAAGTCAGCACGTATCGAGCGCTTCCGACTGATCAAGCACGCCATGAGCCCACATACGACTGGACCTGGTCATGCCGTGTCGACTTCGTGAACTATTCGGGTTGTACGGGTTTGCTGCCGCCGTCGTCGGGGCGTCGGGATCCGGCGGATACGATCCGCCCCATGGAGCCGCTGCTGACCCACAGTGCCGTCGACGGGATCGCCACCGTCGTCATCCGCCACCCGGCCAAACGCAATGCCATGACGGCCGGCATGTGGAGCGCGCTGCCGCCGCTGCTCGCCGGCCTGGCCGCCGACCCGGACGTCCGCGTCCTGGTGCTCACGGGAGCGGACGGAACGTTCTGCGCGGGAGCTGACATCTCGACCCTCCAGGGTTCGCCGGAGGAGGCGCAGCGGCTGGCCGTCCGGGCGGAGGACGCCCTCGCGGCCTTTCCGAAGCCGGTGCTCGCGGCGATTCGCGGGCACTGCGTGGGGGGCGGGGCACAGCTCGCGGCGGCCTGCGATCTGCGGTTCGCCGAGGAGGGGGCGCTGTTCGGGGTGACTCCGGCGAAGCTGGGTCTCGTCTACCCGGCGTCGTCCACCCGGCGGTTGGCGGCCCTGGTGGGTCCGGCGACCGCCAAGTACCTGCTGTTCTCGGGCGAGTTGATCGACGCGGAGCGCGCGTTGCGCACCGGGTTCCTCGACGAGGTGCTGCCCTCGGGTGAACTCGACAAGCGGGTCACGGAGTTCGCCCGCGTCCTCACCTCCCGCTCGCGGCTCACCCAGGCGGCGGCGAAGGAGTTCACGGACGGACGCACCGACCGGGACGCCTTCTGGACCGACCAGGCACGGGAGAGCGGCGAGGCCGCGGAGGGGGTCGCCGCGTTCCTGGAGCGCCGTCCCCCAAACTTCTCCTGGACCGGGCCGGTGTCGCCTACCGCACGGTGAACCGGCTCCCGGGAGCGCAGGAGTTCGACCAGGTGGGCGGGTGCCTTGTGCGGGGCGCCGGCGTCGTAGGGCGGCTGCGGGTCGTACTCCGTCGCGAGCTGTACGGTCCGGGCGTGCTCGTCGCCCGCGATCCGGCCGGTCAGGGTGAGGGCCATGTCGATGCCTGAGGAGACACCGGCGGAGGTGACGTACTTGCCGTCCGTCACGACCCGCTCCCCCGTGGGTTCGGCACCGTACTTCGGGAGCTGCTCCAGGGCCAGCCAGTGCGAGGTGGCGCGGCGGCCGGTGAGCAGTCCGGCGGCGGCCAGGAGCAGCGAGCCGGTGCACACGGAGGTCGTCCAGGTGCTGGTGGCGTCCGCGCGGCGCAGCCAGCCGAGCAATGCCTCGTTGTCCATCTGCGCGGACTGCCCCGGGCCGCCGGGAACAACCACGATGTCGGGGTTCGGTACGTCGGCCAGGGTGCGGTCGGCGATGAGCGCGAGGGTGCCACTTTCGTCGCGGACCGGCCCGGTCTCCTCGGCGACGAAGACGGTCTCGGCGTCCGGGAGCCGGCTGAGGATCTCGTACGGGCCGACCGCGTCGAGGGCGGTGAAGCGGTCGAAGAGCAGCAGGGCGATCTGCATGACGTGGTGTGCCTTTCAACGGGCGGCGGGTGCGGGGCGGAAGCGGCGGCGGTACTCGGCCGGGGCCGAGCCGAGCCTTCTGACGAAGGCACGGCTATGACTAGTTCCCGCCTTTCCTGCCACGGCTGGTGTTCGTGGCCCGAAGGCCGGTGACTTGCGGGGCGTGTGGCGTCCTGCTCCCCTGATGTCGGTGCCACCTGCCACAATTGCCGCGCAACCTCAGTGGAGAAGGCGGTACGGGATCGTGACGACACCCCTCGTAGGGTCCATCGAAGGCAGGATCGCCGAGGAACTCGGCGTACGGGAGCGGCAGGTGAGGGCCGCCGTCGAGTTGCTCGACGGGGGTTCGACAGTGCCCTTCATCGCCCGCTACCGCAAGGAAGCGACCGAGATGCTCGACGATGCGCAGCTGCGCACGTTGGAGGAGCGGCTGCGCTATCTGCGGGAGCTGGAGGAGCGGCGGGCCGCGATCCTCGACTCGGTGCGCGAGCAGGGCAAGCTGACGCCCGAGGTCGAGGCGCAGATCCGCGGGGCCGAGACGAAGGCGCGCCTGGAGGACATCTACCTGCCGTTCAAGCCGAAGCGGCGGACGAAGGCCCAGATCGCGCGCGAGGCGGGCCTCGAACCGCTGGCCGAGGGGCTGCTCGGGGACCCGTCCGTCGACCCGCTCGCCGCGGCGGCGGCCTTCGTCGACGCCGACAAGGGCGTCGCCGATCCGCAGGCGGCGCTGGACGGCGCCCGCTCGATCCTCACCGAGCGGTTCTCCGAGGACGCCGACCTGATCGGCGAGGTGCGTGAGCGCATGTGGGTGCGCGGGCGGCTGGCCGCCAAGGTGAAGGACGGCAAGGAGGAGGCGGGCGCCAAGTTCGCCGACTACTTCGACTTCGCCGAGCCCTTCACCGCCCTGCCCTCGCACCGCATCCTCGCGATGCTGCGCGGCGAGAAGGAGGACGTCCTCGACCTGGTCCTGGAGCCGGAGGAGCCGACGGAGGGCCCTTCCTCGTACGAGGGGATCATCGCCCACCGTTTCGGGATCGCCGAGCGCGGCCGTCCGGGCGACAAGTGGCTGAAGGACACGGTGCGTTGGGCCTGGCGGACCCGGATTCTGGTGCACCTCGGCATCGACGTCCGCCTCCGGCTGCGTACGGTCGCCGAGGACGAGGCGGTCAACGTGTTCGCGGCGAACCTGCGCGACCTGCTCCTCGCCGCCCCGGCGGGCACACGTGCGACGCTGGGGCTGGACCCCGGGTTCCGGACGGGCGTCAAGGTGGCCGTGGTGGACGCGACGGGCAAGGCCGTCGCCACGGACGTGATCTATCCGCACGTACCGGCGAACAAGTGGGACGAGGCGCTGGCCAGGCTGGCCCGGCTCGCCAAGGAGCACTCGGTCGACCTGATCGCCATCGGCAACGGTACGGCGTCGCGGGAGACGGACAAGCTCGCCGGTGAACTCATCGCCAAGCACCCGGAGTTGAACCTCACCAAGGTGATGGTGTCCGAGGCGGGCGCCTCGGTGTACTCGGCGTCGGCGTTCGCCTCGCAGGAGCTGCCGGGCATGGACGTGTCGCTGCGCGGGGCGGTGTCGATCGCCCGGCGGCTGCAGGACCCGCTGGCCGAGCTGGTGAAGATCGACCCGAAGTCGATCGGAGTGGGGCAGTACCAGCACGACCTGTCCGAGGTGAAGCTGTCGCGGTCGCTGGACGCGGTGGTCGAGGACTGTGTGAACGGTGTCGGTGTCGACGTCAACACGGCGTCCACTCCGCTGCTCTCGCGGGTCTCCGGTATCTCCTCCGGGCTCGCGGAGAACATCGTGGCGCACCGTGACGCGAACGGGCCGTTCACTTCACGGTCCCAGCTGAAGAGTGTCGCGCGGCTCGGGCCGAAGGCGTACGAGCAGTGCGCGGGGTTCCTGCGGATCCGGGGCGGGGACGATCCGCTGGACGCGTCCAGTGTGCACCCGGAGGCGTACCCGGTGGTGCGGCGGATGGTGAAGTCCGCGGGGAACCAGGTGGCGTCGCTGGTCGGGAACACGGCGGTGCTTCGGTCGCTGCGGCCCGACGACTTCGTCGATGAGAAGTTCGGTCTGCCGACGGTGACGGACATCCTGCGTGAGCTGGAGAAGCCCGGGCGCGACCCGCGGCCCGCCTTCGCGACGGCCACGTTCAAGGAGGGGGTCGAGAAAATCGGCGACCTGGCCTCCGGGATGGTGCTGGAGGGTGTGGTCACGAACGTGGCGGCGTTCGGGGCGTTCGTGGATGTCGGCGTCCACCAGGACGGGCTGGTGCATGTGTCCGCGATGTCGAAGACGTTCGTCAAGGACCCGCACGACGTCGTGAAGTCCGGTGACATCGTCAAGGTGAAGGTGCTCGACGTCGACATTCCCCGGAAGCGGATCTCACTGACGCTGCGGTTGGACGACGAGGCGGTGGCCTCCGGCGAGGGGCAGCAGCAGGGGGGTGGGGGGCGGCCTCAGCGTGGCGGCCGCCCGCCTCAGCCCCGGCAGCGCCAGGGTCAGGGTCAGAGCCAGGGCCAGGGCCAGGGCCAAGGGAGTGGAGGGGCTCGGCAGGCGGCGCCCGCGCCGGGGAACAGTGCGATGGCGGATGCGCTGCGGAAGGCGGGGTTGGTGGATCCCAAGCGGCGCTGACGCTGACGACGGGTGGGTCGCGCGGCCCGGCGCTGACGGGGCGCCGCCTGCGCCCACCCGTGCCGCCCCAGCGGCACGACTGCCCGCAGCTGGGCGGATCGGGCACAGCCCGTTCCAGGGGCGCGGGGAACTGCACGGCCAGCCCCCACCGCCCCGCACGCGAACAACTGAACCGACGCAGCTCCTTCCAGGGGCGCGGGGAACTGCGCGATCACCCCCCACCGGACCTGCACGCACAACTCAGCCGGCGCAGCCCTACGCCAACTCCCTCACCTTGCCCGCCGTCACCTCGAAGCGCCGCGTCACCCGCACCGCGTCCAGCATTCTGCGGTCGTGGGTCACCAGGAGCAGCGTGCCCTCGTAGGAATCGAGGGCCTGTTCCAGTTGTTCGATGGCCGGGAGGTCGAGGTGGTTGGTCGGCTCGTCCAGGACCAGGAGGTTCACGCCCCTGCCCTGGAGCAGGGCCAGGGCGGAACGGGTGCGTTCGCCCGGGGACAGGGTCGCCGCCGGGCGTAGGACGTGCTCCGCCTTCAGGCCGAACTTGGCCAGGAGCGTGCGGACCTCCGCCGGCTCCGTGTCGGGTACCGCCTCGCAGAACGCGTCCAGCAGCGCCTCGGGGCCGTGGAAGAGCTTGCGGGCCTGGTCCACCTCCCCGACCACCACACCCGAACCGAGCGTGGCGTGACCCTCGTCGAGCGGGATCCGGCCCAGCAGCGCGGCCAGGAACGTCGACTTGCCGGCCCCGTTCGCGCCCGTGACCGCGATGCGGTCCGCCCAGTCGATCTGTACGGTCACCGGGCCGAGCGTGAAGCCCGCGCGGCGCACCTCCGCGTCCCGGAGGGTCGCGACCACCGAGCCGGAGCGCGGGGCCGCCGCGATCTCCATCCGCAGCTCCCACTCCTTGCGCGGCTCCTCGACCACGTCGAGGCGTTCGATCATGCGCTGGGTCTGGCGCGCCTTCGCCGCCTGCTTCTCGCTGGCCTCGCTGCGGAACTTGCGGCCGATCTTGTCGTTGTCGTTGTTCGCCTTGCGCCGGGCGTTCTTGACGCCCTTGTCCATCCAGCCGCGCTGCATCTGGGCCCGGTCCTGGAGGGCGGAGCGTTTGTCGGCGTACTCCTCGAAGTCGTCGCGGGCGTGCCTGCGGGCGACGTCCCGCTCCTCCAGGTAGGCCTCGTAGCCGCCGCCGTAGAGCCTGATCTGCTGCTGCGCGAGGTCGAGTTCGAGGACCTTGGTGACCGTGCGGGTGAGGAACTCGCGGTCGTGGCTGACGACGAGCGTGCCGGCGCGCAGGCCCTTGACGAAGCGTTCCAGGCGTTCGAGACCGTCGAGGTCCAGGTCGTTCGTCGGCTCGTCGAGGAGAAAGACGTCGTAGCGGGAGAGGAGCAGGGAGGCGAGGCCCGCCCTTGCCGCCTGGCCGCCCGACAGGGACGTCATCGGCTGGTCCAGGTCCACGGTCAGGGCCAGGGAACCGGCGACCTCCTCGGCCCGCTCGTCCAGGTCGGCGCCGCCGAGGTCGAGCCAGCGCTCCAGGCTCACCGAGTACGCGTCGTCCGCGCCCGGGGCTCCGTCCACCAGCGCCTGCGTCGCCTCGTCCATCACGCGCTGTGCCTCGGCCACCCCTGTGCGGCGGGCGAGGAACTCGCGGACGGTCTCGCCCTCCCGGCGCTCCGGCTCCTGCGGGAGATGGCCGACGCTCGCGCTCGGCGGGGACAGACGCAGCTCGCCCTGCTCGGGCGGGAGCAGCCCGGCCAGCATCTTGAGGAGGGTGGACTTGCCCGCGCCGTTGGCACCGACGAGCCCGATCACGTCTCCGGGCGCGACGACGAGGTCGAGCCCGGCGAAGAGGGAGCGGTCGCCGTGGCCGGCGGCGAGGTTCTTGGCGACGAGAGTGGCAGTCATCAGGAGGCCGATCCTAACTGGCGCGGGCGGCGGCCCGGCCTCCCGGATGTCACCGGGCCATCGGCTCCACCAGCACGGTTCCCGCCGTACGCGCCACGATGAACGACTCCCCCTTCACCGCCTTCGCCTCCAGCGGGATGCGGTGCCGGCCGGGTTCGAGGATGCCGTCGAAGACCTCCAGGGTGTGCGTGCGGTACAGACGGTCCAGCCGGTACGCGGTGAGGTGGACGCGGCAGGTGGAGGTGATCTCCATGTCCGCCTCGCCGTCGGCGGCGACCAGGCGGGTGAGACGGCGTTGTGCCGGCGGGCTGCGGTCCAGGGCGTGTTCGATCTGGGCGACGAGGAGCGGGACGATCGGGGCGAGACCGTCCACGTACGCCACCTCGACGCCCGCGTGGTCGAAGGCGCGGCGTACGGCGGCGCGTTCCTCCTCGTCGATCGTGCGGCCGAAGGCGACGGCGCCGTATCCGCGCAGTTCGTCGGCGGGGACGTCGGTGGCGTCCCGGGTGATGTCCGCGCCGATGCCGATGGTGCGCAGCGCGGCGGCGAGCCTGGCGAGGACGGCGACCCGGGCGCCGATCAGCAGGACCCGTCGGCGGGCCGCGGCGGAGTCGTCGGAGCCCACCGCCTCGGCGGCCTCCGCGGTGTCGAGGAGGGAACCGAGCGTGTCCCGGTATCCGGCGCCCGGGAAGCGGAAGGGCCCGATGCCGTGGTAGCCGTTGAGCTCCAGGTCGGCGTGGGTGTCCGTCTGCCAGGCGAAGTCGCGCCACACGTAGTCGTCGCCGTCCCTGTCGATGGCCGCCGTCACGGCGCCGCACGCCAGGTCGGCGCACTCGGGACAGCCGTAGATGATGTACCGGCCGCCCGCCAGGGGTGCGTCGGCCTCCAGGAGCAGGCCGCGGACCTGCGTGGTGAAGATCGCGGGCGGGACGTCGGAGGCGAGCGGGGAGACCGCGTCGAGGTCGGAGAGCTGGTGGAGGAGGGGGCGTCCGTCGACGATGAAGTCGAGGAAGTCCCGGTGGACCTGGTAGTCACCGTTGGCCAGGACTCCACCGGCACGTATCGCCGGTGCCAGGCCGAAGGTCGCGTACTCGGCAGACATGCTGTGAGTATCCCCAGACTGGGACCGATCTGAGCACGGCATGACATATTCCGCTACGGTCCCGGCGTGGAGACGCGACTGAGTGGTGAAGTGATCGTGGTCGGTGGCGGTGTCATCGGCCTGACGACGGCGGTGGTGTTGGCCGAGCGCGGCAGGCGGGTCCGGGTGTGGACGCGGGAGCCCGCCGAGCTGACGACCTCGGCGGTCGCGGGCGCGCTGTGGTGGCCGTACCGGATCGAGCCGGAGGCGTCGGCCGGGGAGTGGGCGCTCGCGTCGCTGTCCGTGTACGAGGAGCTGGCGGAGCGGCCGGATGAGACGGGCGTACGCATGGTCGAGGGTGTACAGACCGGGCTGCGGCTGGACGAGTTGGGGCCGTGGGCGGCTCGAGTGCCGGAGCTGCGGGAGACGGGTGAGGGACTTCGGGCGCGGCTGCCGTTGATCGACATGCCGGTCCATCTGGGGTGGCTACGGGAGCGGTTCCTCGCGGCGGGTGGCGTGGTGGAGGAGCGGTCCGTCGAGGATCTCGCCGAAGCCTTCGAGTCCGACGCGGTGGACGTCGTCGTCAACTGCACGGGGCTCGGTGCGCGTGATCTCGTGCCCGATCCGGCGGTACGGCCCGTGCGCGGGCAGCTGGTCGTCGTGGAGAACCCGGGGATCACGACGTGGTTCACGGCGGTCGGGCACACCGACGCGAAGACCACGTACTTCTTTCCGCAGCCGGGCGGGCTGATCCTGGGCGGCACGGCAGAGGAGGACGAGTGGTCGCTCGTGCCCGATCCGGTGGTGGCGGAGGAGATCGTGCGACGGTGTGCGGAGGTACGGCCGGAGATCGCCGGGGCACGGGTGCTCGGTCACCGGGTCGGGCTGCGGCCCACCCGTGACGCGGTGCGTCTGGATCGTGAACTGCTCGCTGACGGGCGGGCGTTGGTCCACAACTACGGGCACGGGGGCGCGGGCGTCACGGTCGCGTGGGGTTGTGCGGGGGACGCCGCGCGGCTTGCCGGAGGGTGACGACCGCTGAGGGTATGCGGTTCACCCCCGGCTCGGTGGGGGCTGGTCGCGCAGTTCCCCACGCCCCTGTCGGGGCGCGGGGCGCGCCCGAAGACAGCACCGGCTCAGCAGTCCGTGACCGCCTCCCCCGCCGTCAGGTGGTACGGCGCCCGCTCGTCGAGCAGCAGCGGTACGAGAGCGCGCAGTGACTGGCGCAGGGGAACGTACGCCCCGGCCCCGTTGATGTCCCGCCGTACCCGCACTCCGTGCAACGCCAGTTCGTCGGCCACCTCCGTGTACTGCTCGCCCGTGAGCCGGTAGCCGCATGCCGGGTTCCCGATCACCTCGGCGGGTTCGGCGGGGTCGTTGTCCGCGCCGCCGAGGTAGACCGGCCCGGTGTCCCGGTACCCGGCCAGCCGCGCGGCGCCGGTGGCCGCGTCGACCTGTCGTCCCCGCTCGCCGGCGAAGCTGAACAGCCCCTTCAGCGCGGCGAGTTGGGAGTTCACTCGGCGCCGGTTGTTGTCCGGCTCCGGGGTTCCTACCGCCGCAGGCTCGACCCGGCTCTCGATCAGCAGCCCGACCGAGTGCTTCACCCCGGACATGTTCCGCAGGATGCGCTCCTGGCCGTCCCCGGCGACCTGCCGGATCGGGTCGCCGGTGACGGGGTCGGTCCAGATGCCGTACGTGCCGGTCGTGAACCCGGCGCTCCGGGCGCCCGGCCGTACGTACGTCCGCGACAGGGTCTGTGCCTCGTCGTGCACGGCCGGGTCGGTGTTGAGGTTGCGCGGCCAGAGGTCGAACAGGTCCTTGTCGTAGTACGGGGGCGTGGCCCCGTACTCGTGCAGGTCGTAGACCACGTCGGGCTCACGGTCGCGGAGGACCGCCGCCATCGCGCGCGCTTCCGCCGTCCGCAGGGCCAGGTGGTCGCGGTTGATGTCGATGCCGTCGCTGTTGCCCCGGGTGTCGGCGGCCCGCCCGTCGGGGTTGGCGGTGGGGACGACGAGCAGCGTGGTGCGCGACAGGAACGCCTTCGTCCGCGCGTCCTTCGCGTAGGCGAGATCGCGGATCGTCGTGAGACAGGCCTCGCGGCCGGACGGCTCGTCACCGTGCTGGCTGCAGATGAGCAGCACGGTGCGGGTGGTGGGGCGTTCGCCGATGCGGACGAGTCGCAGGGGGCGGTTCTGCTCGGTGGTGCCGATGCGGGTGAGCGTCACACGGGCGCTTCCCCGGTCGACGGCGGCGAGGAAGTCCTGCTCCTCGGGCTGACTGGTCCAGCGGGCGCCGTTCGTCTGCTCGAATCCCGTGCGCGGAGGCCCGCTTCGGCTCTCGGCAGCGTACGCGGGGGCCGACAGCAGGGGTGCGGCGAGGGTGGCGGCGAGCACCGCGGTCAGACGCGGTCTCATACGGCCCCCGGTATGCGGCGGGCGGCGCGCGGGTCGCGGACGCCGTCGAGGAGGGACGGGCCCGGAGTGGCCGTGACGGCGCCCGCCGTGGCCCGCGCGAACGCGCCGGCACCGCCGACGAGCGGGACCCTGGCCGTCGTACGGGACAGGTCGAGCGTCAGGGTCGGGGTGGTCGACGGGGGGTCGATGAGGTCCTTGTCCGTGCCCGCGACGATCAGGGCGAGGCGGTGGCCCGTCGGGATCACGTGGTCGCTCGCGTGCAGGGCGAGGGTGATCGTGTAGGGCTTGCCCGGGGTGAGCGGGACGCCCTTGGTGGCGGAGGCGTGGTTGCCCAGGTCGGCCCAGCCCCTGCTGAAGATCGTGTAGTCGACGGCTGTCGTCTTCGCCGCAGTCGAGCGGAAGCAGGAGCTGTCGCCGGTGGTGCTCGGGCCCCAGCAGGTGCGGTCGGTGAGCGTGGTGATGCCCTCGGCGCCGTCGGCGTAGTCCCGGATGGTGTCGGGGCCGAGGTCGACCAGGACGGCGGTGAGGTGGGCCGTCGAGGTGCTCGGGGTGGCCGTCACGGTCACCGCGGACGAGCCGGACACACGCAGGTTCTCGGTGAGGGGCTTGGTGATGAAGCCGGCCTTGCCGGGCGTCGGGCTGTCGATCTGCGCGGACCAGTCGGTCTCGCTCAGGCTCGGGTCGTCGGTGAACTTCTCCGCGCCGGACTGCTTCCGTAGGCCCAGGGTGCCGACGCCTGGCTGTGTGCCGGTGCCGGGGCGCAGGCTCACCGTGTGCGTGGAGCGGGGCGGCCAGGTGGCGGAGGTGACCCACTGGTCGGGGTGGCGTTCGATGTCGGCCATGGGCTCGTCGTCGATGCCGTTTTCGTATCCGAGGAGTTCGTGGTCGAACCAGCGGTGCAGGGTGTCGACCCAGGCTGCGCGGCGGAAGTCGAAGGGGTCGACGTGGCCGGTCTGCGAGAGCCAGATCTTGCGCTCGACGCCGTGCTTCGCGAGGGCGTCCCACCACTGGCCGAAGTGCTTGGGGCGGACGTTGAGGTCCTGCTGTCCGTGGATGACGAAGACGCTGGCCCTGACCTTCCGGGCGTCCTTCGCGTAGTCGCGCGCGGTCCAGAAGGACGTCCAGTCACCGCTGAGAGGGGATCCGTCCACGATCTTCTGCTGTACCGCGGCGCACTTGGCGCGGGCGGCGGGGCTCTCGACGTAGTCCGACAGCCATTCGGGGCCGGAGGCGTAGAGCGGGGCGCCCTGGGCGACGTAGTAGTCGTACCAGGAGGATATGGAGCTGATCGGGACGATCGTCTTCAGGCCCTCGACCCCGGTGGCGGCGACGCCGTTGGCGATCGTGCCGTCGTAGCTCTTACCGATCATGCCCGTCTTGCCGTTGGTCCAGTTCGCCTTGGCCCGGTCGGTGCCCGTGCGGGTCGTGTAGCCCTTGGCGCGGCCGTTCAGCCAGTCGACGACGGCCTTCGCGGACTGGACGTCGGAGCGTCCGCCGACGTCGGCGCAGCCGTCGGAGCGGTTGGTGCCGGCCAGGTCCACGCCGACGAAGGCGTAGCCGCGCGGCACGAAGTAGTTGTCGTAGAACAGCGGCATCTGGACAACGTTGCCGCCGGCGTCGTACGTCTTGCGCTGGCTCTCGTTGCCGCGTCCGCAGCAGGAGTAGTAGGGACTGGCGTCCATGATCACGGGTACTTTGCGACCCTGCGCGGCGGGTTCACGCGGCCGGACGATGTCGACGGCCACCCGGTCGGTCTTCCCGTCGCTGTCACCGTCGAGTCCGGTGTCCACCCAGACGGCCTCGCGGATCGCGTTGTCGTAGGAGTAGACGGGTCTGCTCTCCCGTGGGTCGCTGTGGGCGACGGCCGGGGTGAGCAGGGCGGCCGTGAGGGCGGCGGTGGCCGCCGTGGCGAGCGTTCTCCAGGCCGTGAGGCGCATGCGTATCGGCATGCGCCGGACGGTATCTCGGTCAACTCCCGTACAGAAGAGGGCAGCTGAGGGGCGGGAGGGGTGAAGGGGCTATGAGGTGGCTGAGAAGTGTCTGTGGGGTGAGGGGCGCGAGGTAGCGCGGTTCACTCAGCCGCTCGTGGCACCCTCAAGCGCCGGCCGGCATCTTCAGCCCGTCTGGGGTCCCCCCTCTGGGGGAGTTTGAGGACGAGGCCCGTTCAGGGCCGTTGCGGGGCTCTGGGGGCGGCAGCCCCCAGAGCGGGGGCGGCAGCCCTAGCCGTCCCCGAACCCCTCCCCCTTCGCCGCCTTCTCCACCAGCAGCGCCGGCGGTGCGAACCGCTCCCCGTACCGGTCCGCCAGCTCACGCGCCCGCGTCACGAAGCCCGGCAGGCCTCCCTCGTAGCCGTTGACGTACTGCAGGACACCTCCCGTCCACCCCGGGAATCCGATACCGAAGATGGAGCCGATGTTGGCGTCGGCGACCGACGTCAGGACGCCCTCCTCCAGCAGCCTCACCGTGTCCAGCGCCTCCAAGAACAGCATGCGTTCCTGCATGTCCTTGAAGGGGATCCGCGTGCCCTCCGTGCCCGCCGCGTCCTCGTGCGAGAAGTGCTCCCGCAGCCCCGGCCACAGGCCCGCCCGCTTGCCGTCCTCCCCGTACTCGTAGAACCCCCCGCCGCCGCTCCGCCCGGTGCGGCCGAACTCGTCCACCATGCGGTCGATCACCGCCTCCGCGGGATGCGTCGTCCATGTACCGCCGGCCTCCTCCACCGCCCGCCTGGACTCCGTCCGGATTTTGCGGGGCAGCGTCAGCGTCAGTTCGTCCATGAGGGACAGCACCTTCGCCGGGTAACCGGCCTGTGCGGCCGCCTGTTCGATCGACGCGGGCTCGATGCCCTCGCCGACCATCGCCACGCCCTCGTTGATGAAGTGCCCGATCACGCGTGAGGTGAAGAAGCCGCGCGAGTCGTTGACGACGATCGGGGTCTTCCTGATCTGGCGGACCAGGTCGAAGGCCCGCGCCAGCGCCTCGTCCCCCGTCCGCTCGCCCTTGATGATCTCGACGAGCGGCATCTTGTCGACCGGCGAGAAGAAGTGCAGTCCGACGAAGTCGGCCTGGCGTTCGACGCCTTCGGCGAGGGCCGAGATGGGCAGCGTCGAGGTGTTGGAGCACAGCAGGGCGTCCGGTTCGACGAGGTGCTGGATCTCCTGGAACACCTTGTGCTTCAGGGCCGGGTCCTCGAAGACCGCCTCGATGACCGCGTCGCAGCCGGCCACGTCCTGGGGATCCGCGGTCGGTGTGATGCGAGCGAGCAGCGCGTCCGCCTTCTCCTGGCTGGAGCGTCCCCTGGAGACGGCCTTCGCGCACAGCTTCTCGGAGTAGTTCTTCCCTCGGGCCGCCGCGTCGGCCGACACGTCCTTGAGGACGACGTCGATGCCCGCGCGGGCGCACGAGTACGCGATGCCCGCGCCCATCATCCCCGCGCCGAGGACCGCCACCTTGCGGACCGGGCGCGGCTCGACGCCCTTGGGGCGGTTGGCGCCCGAGTTGACGGCCTGGAGGTCGAAGAAGAACGCCTGGATCATGTTCTTCGACGTCTGTCCGGCGGCCAGTTCCACGAAGTAGCGGGCTTCGATGACCTGCGCGGTCTCGAAGTCGACCTGGGCGCCCTCGACGGCCGCCGCGAGGATGGCGCGCGGGGCCGGGTAGGGCGCGCCGTTCGTCTGCTTGCGCAGGTTGGCGGGGAAGGCGGGCAGGTTCGCCGCGAACCTGGGGTTGGCCGGGGTGCCGCCCGGGATGCGGTAGCCGGGCTTGTCCCAGGGCTGCTGCGACTGGGGGTTGGCGTCGATGAAGGCGACGGCCTTGGCCATCAACTCGTCCTGGGTGGCGGCAACTTCGTCGATCAGGCCGTTCTTCAGGGCGCGCTGGGGGTTGTACTGGGTGCCCTGGAGCAGCACCTTCAGCAGCGCGTCGGTGATGCCCAGCATGCGTACCGTACGGACGATCCCGCCGCCCCCGGGGAGCAGGCCTAGGGTGACCTCGGGGCAGCCGATCTTCGAACCCGGCGCGTCGAGTGCGACCCGGTGGTGGCAGGCCAGCGCGAGCTCGTAACCGCCGCCCAGGGCCGCGCCGTTCATCGCCGCGACCACCGGCTTGCCCAGGGTCTCGATGCGGCGCAGGTCGCGCTTGATGGCGAGGCCGCCCTCGAACAGCTCCTGGGCCGTGTCGGGAGTGACCCGGATCAGGTCGCGCAGGTCGCCGCCCGCGAAGAACGTCTTCTTGGCGGAGGTGAGGATGATGCCGCGGATGGTGTCCTTCTCGGCCTCCAGGCGGTCGGTGACCACCGCGAGGGAGTCGCGGAACGCCTGGTTCATGGTGTTCGCGGACTGGTCCGGGTCGTCGAGGACGAGGGTGACGAGACCGGTGCGGTCCTGTTCCCAGCGGATGGTGGTGCTCTGTGTCATGACGGGGATCTCCGTAGAAAGCTCAGAAGTCTCTTGGTGCCGCCCAAGCCGGGGCTGTGAACGACTCTCCCGGTTCGGCCGACTCGGCTGATGCCGCCGGGAAGTCGCCAGGGAGTCGCCGGCGAGTCAGAGCCGCTCGACGATCGTCGCGATGCCCATCCCGCCGCCCACGCACAGCGTGGCGAGGCCGTACCGCTTGTCCTGGCGCTCCAGTTCGTCGACGAGGGTGCCGAGGATCATCGCGCCGGTGGCGCCCAGCGGGTGGCCGAGCGCGATGGCGCCGCCGTTGACGTTGATCTTGTCGAGGGACAGGCCCATGTCCCGTGCGAAGCGCAGGACGACGGCTGCGAACGCCTCGTTGATCTCGACGAGGTCGATGTCGTCGATGGTCAGCCCGGCCTTTGCGAGGGCCTTGCGGGTGGCGGGCGCCGGGCCGGTGAGCATGATGGTGGGCTCGGAGCCGGAGACCGCGGCGGAGACGATCCGCGCGCGCGGACGCAGCCCGTAGCGCTCGCCGACCTCCTGGGAGCCGATCGCGACCAGCGAGGCGCCGTCGACGATGCCGGAGGAGTTGCCCGCGTGGTGGACATGGTCGATCTTCTCGACCCAGTGGTACGTCTGGAGCGCCACGGCGTCGAAGCCGCCCAGGTCGCCGATGTCCGCGAAGGACGGCTTCAGCCGGGCCAGGGAGTCGGCCGTGGTGCCGGGGCGCAGGTGTTCGTCGTGGTCGAGGACGACAAGGCCGTTGCGGTCCTTCACCGGGACCAGGGACCGCTCGAAGCGGCCCTCCTTCGTCGCGGTCGCGGCCCGCTCCTGAGACAGGGCCGCGTACTCGTCGACGTCTCGCCGTGAGAAGCCCTCGATGGTGGCGATGAGGTCGGCGCCGATGCCCTGCGGCACGAAGTTGACGGCGAGGTTGGTCATCGGGTCGTTGAACCAGGCACCGCCGTCCGAGGCCATCGGCACCCGTGACATCGATTCGACGCCGCCCGCGAGGACGAGGTCCTCCCAGCCCGAACGCACCTTGGCGGCGGCCATGTTGACGGCCTCCAGGCCCGACGCACAGAAGCGGTTCTCCTGGACGCCGGCCACGGTGTCGGGCAGCCCGGCGACGACCGCGGCGACCCGCGCGATGTCGGAACCCTGGTCGCCGACCGGTCCGACGACGCCGAGCACGATGTCGTCGATCGCGGCCGGGTCGAGGTCGGGGAAGCGGTTCCTGATCTCGTGGATGAGGCCTACGACGAGGTCGACGGGCTTGGTGCCGTGCAGGGCTCCGCTCGACTTGCCGCGTCCGCGCGGGGTGCGGATCGCGTCGTACACGTACGCTTCGGTGCTCACTGGTGGGCCTTTCGGGGAGGGTGGGCGAGCGGGCGTCGACCGAGGTCAGCCGCCATCCTGCAGGAGTCGGGGCACGTCCCAGTCGCGCGCCACGTCCCCCGTGTCGGCGCCGGGCCGGGCCGGGCCGCTGTGGATCGACGTGTGGCTCACGGAGAACCGGGGCGCGGGCGCGGGCTGGGTGATGCCGCTGTGGTCGGTGAAGGTGCCGCGGGCGGCCAGGTGCGGGTGGTGCGGGGCCTCGCGCAGCGAGAGGACGGGCGCCACGCAGGCGTCGGAGCCCTCGAAGACGGCCGTCCACTCGTCCCTCGTACGGGAGGCGAAGCGGGCGGTGACGGCCTCGCGCAGGTCGTCCCAGCGGGTGATGTCCTTGCGGGCGGCGGCGTGCTCCGGGAGGCCGAGCAGGTCGAGGAACTCCTCGTAGAACTGCGGTTCCAGCGCGCCGACGGCCATGTAGCGGCCGTCGGCGGTCTCGTACGTCCCGTAGTACGGGCAGCCCCCGTCGAGGAGGTTGGCGCCGCGCCGGTCCTGCCAGCCGCCCGCCGCGAGCATGCCGTGGATCATCGCGGCGAGGTGGGCCGCGCCGTCGACGATCGCGGCGTCCACGACCTGGCCGGTACCCGTCGCGCGCGCGTGGTGGAGGGCGGCGAGCACGCCGACGACGAGGTAGAGGGAGCCGCCCGCGAAGTCGCCGAGGAGGTTGGCCGGGACGGGCGGCGGTTCCTGCGGGCTGCCGATCATGCCGAGGATGCCGGTCGGGGCGAGGTACGCGATGTCGTGCCCGGCGCGGCGGGCGAGCGGGCCTTCCTGGCCCCAGCCCGTCATCCGGCCGTAGACGAGCCTCGGGTTGCGGGCGTGGCAGGTCTCGGGGCCGATCCCGAGGCGCTCGGCGACGCCGGGCGGTAACCCTCGACCAGGATGTCGGCGCGGGCGGCCAGATCGAGGACGCGGGAGGGGCCGTCGGCTGCCTTCAGGTCGACGATCACCGAGCGTTTGTTGCGGTTGGTCACGTCGTACTCGGGGTCGACGGCGAGTCCGGTGCCCCCCGGGCGGTCCACGCGGACCACGTCGGCGCCCAGGTCGGCGAGGAGCATCGCGGCGAACGGTCCTGGCCCGATGCCCGCCAGCTCGACCACGCGCACTCCGGTGAGCGGACCGCTTCCCGCCGTCCCCGCCACTGACATCGCGCCCCCGCTCCCGTGACCCAACCGATGTGACACTCGCGATGCTAGGAACGCGCTCGACTCGGCACAAGGCTTTACCGGGCACATATTAAGCAAGCGCTTGGCCAAGCGACCCGCTCCGGACACCGCCCGGCCGCGAGCCTCCACTCCCCCTCACGCTAGCCTCGACCACCGACAACGGCGCGGGACGCGCCATGAGGGGTGTCATGAGCAGGTCGACCAAGGTGGAACGTCCGTACGACATCGTGCTGTTCGGAGCCACGGGCTTCGTCGGCACACTCACCGCCGAATACCTCGCCGCACACGCGCCCGAGGGTCTGCGCTGGGCGGTCGCCGGCCGCAGCGCGGACAAGCTGGAGCGACTGCGCGAGCGCCTCGCGGGCGTGGGCAGGGCGGCCGAGATCGGGATCTTGCGGGCGGACGTGTCCGACCCGGACTCGCTGCGCGCCCTCGCGGGGCACGCGCGCGTGCTGGCCACGACGGTGGGCCCCTATCTGACGTACGGCGAGGAGCTCGTCGCCGCCTGCGCGGACGCCGGCACCGACTACCTCGACCTCAGCGGTGAGCCCGAGTTCGTCGACCTGATGTACGTCCGCCACGACACGCGCGCGCGGGAGACCGGCGCGCGGCTGGTGCACGCCTGCGGTTTCGACTCGGTCCCGCACGACCTGGGCGCGTACTTCACGGTCGCGCAGCTGCCCGAGGGGGTGCCGTTGACCGTGGACGGCTTCGTGCGCTCCGACGCGATGTTCTCCGGCGGTACCTTCGCCTCGGCGCTCAACCAGTTCTCCCGGGGACCGCGGATGCTGGCCGCCGCACGCGACCGACGGCGCCATGAGCCGCGGCTGCTGGGCCGCCGGGCGACCGCCCCCGCGGGCCCGCCCCGGTACGCCGGGGAGGTCGACGCCTGGGCTCTGCCGCTGCCCACCATCGACCCGCAGGTCGTGGTGCGTTCGGCGCGCGCGCTGGAACGGTACGGCCCCGATTTCCGGTACCGCCATTACGCGGCGGTACGACGGCTGCCCTTCGTGGTGGGCGGGGTCGCCGTCGCCGGTGCCGTGTTCGCGGCGGCCCAGGTGCCGCCCGCTCGACGCTGGCTGTCCGGGCGGCTTCAGCCTGGTGACGGGCCCAGCGCGGAGCGGCGGGCGAAGAGCTGGTTCTCGGTGCGGTTCGTGGGCGAGGGTGGCGGACAGCGGGTGTTCACGGAGGTCGCGGGCGGCGACCCCGGCTACGACGAGACGGCGAAGATGTTCGCCGAGTCGGCGCTCTCCCTGGCGTTCGACGACCTCCCGGCGGCGTCCGGGCAGGTCACCACCGCCGTGGCGATGGGCGACGCGTTGATCGAACGTCTGCGCAAGGCGGGGATCACGTTCCGGGTCGCGGCCACCAGGTGACCCCGCGCCCCCGGCACGCTCCTGGGGGCCTACTGGGCCCAGCCCGTGACCGTGTAGATCATGCCGCCGATCCAGGCGAGTCCCACCAGTACGGCGACGACCAGCGCCGCCGTGACGGCGCGCTCGACGGGCTGGGCGGGGCTGGTGACGGGCTTCGGGGCTCTGTGCGTGGTCATGGGCACAGCCTGCCGACAGCTCCGGACTGCCGACATCCGTATAAGTACTCAGATCGGGTACTCAGATGATCATTTGATCCCGTCGGGCGAGTTCTGCTCCCGGACAGTCGCTTCCTTCAGGCAGTCGCTTCCTTCAAGGCGCGTCTGCACAGGGCGTCCGCCCGGCGGGTCGTTTCCGGGAGGCGGTACTCCGGGGTGAGCGCGAGGGTGTGGGCGCAGGCCGTGTCGAGGGAGGTGCGGTGGCCGACCGAGACGAACACCGGTTTGACCGCGTCCCGGGTGCGCAGGGCGCGGCCGACCTCCCGCGCGCCCGCCAGGAGGGGGGACGCCGATCCGCGCGGGGTACCCGGCTCCTCGTAGGTGAAGGTGAACGGGTTCTTCGCGACGCCGATCGTGGGGAGGCCGGTGAGGACGCCCAGGTGGCTGGCGAGGCCGAAGCGGCGGGGGTGGGCCAGGCCGTAGCCGTCGCAGACGACGAGGCCGGGCGGGACGGGCAGTGCCTCCAGGGCGGCCAGCACGGCCGGGATCTCCCGGAACGCGAGCAGGCCGGGCACGTACGGGAACGGGACGCGTCCGGCTGCCGTGGCCTCGGCGACGACGTCCAGGCTCGCCGCGTCGAGGACGACCGCGGCGGCCACGACGAGGTCGCGCTCGTCGTCGTAGGCGACGTCTACGCCCGTGACGTGCCCGGTTCCGGGCGGCGGGCCCGGCTCGTCCACCACCCGCAGCCGTAGCTCGTCCTGGACCGCGCGGGCCCGCTCCTCGGTCGTGGGCCAGTCCGCCGGAATGGGTACGGTCGTCGTCATCGCCATGGTGACGACGAGCGTACGGTCCCGCCGACCGGCCCCCGCCGCAGGTCCCCCGTCCCTCAGTTGTCGCCGAGGGCCTTCTTCAGCTGCGCCTTGTTCATGTCGGAGCGGCCATGGACGTTGCGCTTCCTGGCCTCCTGGTAGAGCTGGTCGTACGTCGGCCCCTGGGCGCCCTTGTGCGAGCGCTGCCCACCCCGCTTGCTGGACGACATGTCCTGGATGGACGTACGGCTGGCGGTCTTCGACTCGCCGGAGCGGGCGCGTTCCTTGTTGACGGTCCGCGCGGCGATCTCCTCGGCGCGCTTCTCGCTCTCGCCCCGGTCCAGCGCACTGTCCTTGATGTGCTCGTACTGACGTTCCCGCTTAGGGCTCGCACCGCGTGCCATGACCGTTCACTTCCCTCGCTCGCGCCGTCCTCTCGTTCCGTGCCGGTGAACGGGTACCCGCGCCTCACGATTCGAGCCGTGCCACCCGCCCCTTCTCACCGGCGGCCCAGCAGCCGAGGTCGGGGGCGCAGTCCACGGTGTCGTACGAGCCCGTGTCGACGGTCTTCCAGGTGCGCCCCGCGTCCGTGGTGAGGTCGGTGCCGGTAGGACCGACCGCGAGCGCCGCCGTGCGGCTGTACGGGAGCCAGGCGACGCCGGAGCGGTAGGCGGGCGGGGAGGTGGCGGCCGTCGCCCAGGTGCGACCGCCGTCCGCGGTGACCGCCCCCGCGCGCGGTGAGGTCTGGTCGGCGCGGTAGTCCCCGCCGACCGCTAGTCCGTGCGTGCGGTCGCGGAAGGCGAGCGCGAAGACGCCACGAGCCGGGTCGCCCGCCGGTATCGGTGTGTCGGAGGCCGTCCACGTGAGCCCGCGGTCGGCGGAGTGCAGCACACGCGCGCGTGCGCCCCCGCCGGTGGCCAGCCAGACGTCACGCGGCCCGGAACTGACCAGGCACTGTCCGCTCGCCGCGAAGCCCGCCTCGCCCTCCAGCGCGGCCGGCATGCCGGCGCTGGGCAGCACGTTCCAGGAGCGTCCGCCGTCGCCGGTGGAGAGGATGCGGAACTTGCCGTCCACCGGGTCGCTCATCGCCAGGCCGTGTCGGCTGTCGAAGAAGGTGAGGCAGTCGTAGAAGGCCCTGGCGTCGGTGTTGCGGAAGGACTCGGTCCAGGTTCCGCCGCCGTCGTCGGTGCGGTAGACGCGGGAGTCCTCTCCCTCTCCGATGGCCAGGACCACGGCGCGCCGAGCGTCGAACGCCTCGATGTCCCGGAACTGGAGCTCGGCCGCGCCCGGCGGAGAGACGTTTCGCCAGCTCCTGCCGGCGTCGGTGGTGCGCAGGACGGTGCCCTGGGTACCGGCGAGCCAGGCGGTACCCCGGCTGACGGCGGACAGTCCGCGGAAGCGGACGTCGGTGGCGCCGCTGTCCTTCGCCGCCCAGTGCGGCGCCCGGTGCCCTGCACCGGACACGCCGCCCGACCCCTCATAGGCCTGTGCGGCCTGCGCGGGGGCCGCCAGTCCGGCGGCGACGGCGGCGAGTGCGGCCCCATAGGACCCGGCCACCATCGCTCGCCGCATCCGACTCGCACGCCTGTTCTGTCGCTGCATCCCCATGATCCTCATGGCGGGCGAACGTAGCATTGAATCCTCCCCTCCGTGGGAGGGGATTTTTGGCTCAGGCGGCCACCGAGGGCAGCGCCCCAGGTGGTCTTGCGCCTTCGGCACCAGCCGGGTTGAGACCAGCCCGGATGAGCATCACGTGTGCGGAGTTCTTGTCCCGTGGGGATGCGATCCCGCATACGGTGCAGGTGTAGGTGCGCTCTCCCAGCGGCAGTGCGTGCTTGGCTCTCGCTCCGCAGTGCGCGCAGTCCATCGTGGTGTGCGCGGGGTGGACCAGGTACACGGTACGTCCGTGCTTGCGCCCCATCTCGATCAGGGCCTGTTTCGTGGCGCCGATGGCGGCGTCGGCGGCCTTGCGGGCCATCGAAGTCCTGGCGAGGAACTTCGGCTTGAAGTCCTCCACAGCCAAGGCGTCATGGTCGGCCACGACGGCCTTTGCCCATTTGAGGCCGACGTCCTGGCGTCGGCGTGCGACCTTCTTGTGCAGCTTGGCACGCAGTCGCTTCACCGCGCGGTAGCCCTTCGAACCGGCCTGCCCCTTCTTCGGCTTCCAGCGGGCCATCATTCGGTCGTACCGGGTCAGCTTCTCCTTGGCCTTCTTGCCGTGCTCGGCGTGCGGGAGATCGTGGGTGTCGGATGTGGTGGTGGCGGTCTCCTTCACACCCCAGTCGATGCCGATCACTGCTCCGGTCTGCGCCAGCGGCTCGACGGCGGCGGGGACTACGAAGCTGGCGTACCAGTGGCCGATGCTGTCCTGGTAGACGCGGACACTGGAAGGGGCGGCGGGCAGGTCCCGCGACCACACCACGGTCAGGGCGATCCCGCCCGCCACATGCAGCTGTGCGTCCTTCAGGCGGAAGCCGCGCCGGGTGTAGTTGAGGGAGGGCAGCGCCTGAAGCTTCTTCTTCCACCTGGGCATCCCGGCTCGGCGCGCCACAGGCAGCCGGTCCTTGATGTCCTTGTGCGCCTTGGCCTTGGACTTGCCGAAATCCCTGATGATCTGCTGCTGCGGGACCGAGCTGCCTTCGCGCAGCCATGGGCTCGCTCCGCGCGCCTCGGTCAACATCTTGTCCAGCTGTGCGGGGCCGCACGTCCCTTTGTCCCCGGTGGCCTTGTTGTGCAGGTGCACGGCCTTGGACTTGGCCACGCACTCGTTCCACACCCACCGGCAGCGGCCCCACTCCGCCACCAAGGATGCACGAGCAGTGGACGACACACGAAGTCGGAACGTCCACCGGGCATGCCCTACCCCGTCGGTCCCCGTGCCTGCCACCACAACATCACCCACACCCCCTTCCGTCGCGATCACCCCAACCAGCGAACACAGGAACACACGTACGCCCTCAGCGGCTCCGTCGGGCAGTCTGCGACGGCGCTCCGCGCCCGGGAAGCCGATTGCGGCGCACTCCGCATCGCCGTCACGGAATGCGATTCCTCCCCGGTGCGAACGCCGAGGGCCTCCCTTGCAAGAGCACGAGGTGAATGAACTCGGTGACAGAGGTCACTAGAAATTCAGGTGCACTGATTGGCTCGTTCCAGCGTCTCTCTCAGTGTGCGGACCGTTCCACCCAGGAGTCCGGCAGGCCGTCACAAGGGAGCAAGTCGTTGTTCACCGTCATCGAGCAGCTCGTACAGGCCCGTCTCGTCGCCGCCGCACCGCGGGTGACGAGCATTCCCGCAACCCTCACCTACGACCGGAGCGACCCGTTCGCGGTCCGGATGACCTTCCCCGCGCCGGCCACCCTGGAGGGCGTGGAGGTCTGCTGGACCTTCGCCCGCGAACTCCTCGCCGACGGCCTGCGGGAACCGCAGGGCCACGGCGACGTGAGGGTGCGGCCGTACGGGTACGACCGCACGGTCCTGGAGTTCCACGCCCCCGAGGGCACCGCGGTCGTACATGTCCGCTCCGGCGAGCTGCGGCGCTTCCTGGCGGCCACCACCGAGCTGGTGCCCGTCGGCCTGGAGCACCTCCAGACCGACCTGGACCGCGACCTCGCGGAGCTGATGCGCGACGCCCTGTGAGAGTTAATGCTTTGACAGCCTGAAGCGCCTCTTCCTACGCTTGCAGCGGTCCTGTTGCCGTCGAATGGAGAAGGACGTTGCTCTACTGAGGTCCTGAGACACCGCGCCGCACACCCTTCAGTGGTGTGTCCGCGCAGCGTGCGACCTCGGTGTACGAGCCGTCCGTTCCTCCCTCCGGAACAGGGCCTTGTCCGTGCCTCCAGGATTCCTCCGCCGGCCGTCGGTGTCTCGACACGCGTTTGCCCCCACCGAATCAAGCAACCGCGAGGCCACATGTCAGCCACCACTTCCGTCGCCGTCACCTCCCTGTCCTTCGCCTGGCCCGACGGCACTGCCGTCTTCGACGCTCTCGACGTCGCCGTCGGCCCCGGCCGCACCGGGCTCGTCGGTGTCAACGGATCAGGAAAATCAACCCTGTTGAAGCTGATCGCCGGACAGCTCCGGCCCGCCGACGGCGCCGTCCGCGTCGCGGGCGACGTCGGCTACCTCCCGCAGTCCGTCACCCTCGACACCGCGCTGCGCGTCGAGGACGTCCTCGGTATCTCCGCCCAGCGGGCGGCGCTGCACGCCATCGAGACGGGTGACGTGGCCGAGGCGCACTTCGAGACGATCGGCGACGACTGGGACGTGGAAGAACGCGCCCTGGTCACGCTCGGCGAACTCGGGCTCGGTCACATCGACCTGGACCGCACGGTCGGCGAGGTCTCGGGCGGCGAGGCGGTCCTCCTGCGGCTGGCCGCGCTGCTCCTCGACCGCCCGGACGTGCTCCTGCTGGACGAACCGACCAACAACCTCGACCTGTACGCGCGCCGACGCCTGTACACGGCCGTCTCCTCCTGGCCCGGCGTGATGATCGTGGTCAGCCACGACCGCGAACTCCTGGACCTGGTCGACCAGATCGCCGATCTGCGCTCCGGAGAGGTCACCTGGTACGGCGGCAACTTCTCGGCGTACGAGGAGGCGCTGGCCACCGAACAGGAGGCGGCGACACGCATGGTGCGCGTCGCGGAGGCCGACCTGAAGAAGCAGAAACGCGAACTGGCCGACGCCCAGCTCAAGTTGGCCCGCCGCAAGAAGTACGGGCAGAAGATGTTCGAGCAGAAGCGTGAGCCGAAGATCGTCATGGGGGCGCGCAAACGGTCCGCCCAGGAGTCGGCGGGCAAGCACCGCATCATGCACGAGGAACGGCTAGCCGACGCGAAGGAGCGGCTCGACGAGGCGGTGGACGCCGTACGGGACGACGACGAGATCCGCGTCGACCTGCCGTACACGGCGGTGCCGCCGGGCCGTACCGTACTCACGCTCCTGGACCTGGAGTTGGCGTACGGGGCGAGCGTCGGCTCCTTCGATCTGCGCGGGCCCGAGCGGGTCGCGCTGATCGGGCGCAACGGGGCGGGGAAGACGACCCTGCTGCGGACGGTCGCCGGGGAGCTGGCCCCGGTCTCCGGGGAGGCGCGGGCGCACGTACCGCTGCGCTTTCTGCCGCAGCGGCTCGATGTGCTCGACGACGAGCTGACCGTCGCGGAGAACGTGGCACGGTTCGCCCCGGGCGCCACCAACAACCGGGTCCGCGCCCGGCTGGCCCGCTTCCTGTTCCGGGGTGCCCGCGCCGACCAGCGGGCGGCGACCCTGTCGGGCGGCGAGCGTTTCCGCGCCGCTCTGGCCGCCCTGATGCTGGCGGAGCCCGCGCCCCAGCTCCTGATGCTGGACGAGCCGACCAACAACCTGGACATGGCGAGCGCGCGACAGCTCACGACGGCTCTCGACTCGTACGAAGGCGCACTGATCGTGGCCAGCCACGACCTGCCGTTCCTGGAGTCGATCGGGATCACCCGGTGGCTGCTGCTCGACGGGGAGCTGAGGGAGATCGATCCGGAGGAGGTGGGGTGATCGACGCGGGGGCGCGGCCACCGGTCTGACCTCCGGGGCTTTTGTCCGCACAGGCCCGCCCTGCATGATGTGCGCGGACGCCCCCTTCCGATACGGAGTTCGCCTCGTGCCCAGCAAGAAGGCCCTCATACGTCGCCCCAGCCCGCGCCTGGCCGAGGGTCTCGTCACGCACATCGAGCGCGAGGAGATCGACGCCGACCTCGCCGGCCGCCAGTGGGAGGCGTACGCGGAGGCGTTGCGCACGCACGGCTGGGAGACCGTCGAGGTGGACCCGGCGGACGACTGCCCGGACTCGGTGTTCGTCGAGGACGCGGTGGTCGTCTACCGGAACGTCGCGCTGATCGCGCGGCCCGGCGCCGAGTCCCGGCGCGACGAGACCAGCGGTGTCGAGGAGGCGGTGGCCCGCCTCGGCTGCTCGGTGAACTGGGTCTGGGAGCCGGGCACCCTGGAGGGCGGTGACGTCCTCAAGGTCGGCGACACCCTCTACGTCGGCCGGGGCGGGCGGACCAACGCCGCCGGGGTGCAGCAGCTCAGGGCGGTGTTCGAACCGCTCGGTGCCCGGGTCGTCGCCGTGCCGGTCAGCAAGGTGCTGCACCTGAAGTCGGCGGTCACCGCGCTGCCCGACGGGACCGTCATCGGGTACGCGCCCCTGGTGGACACGCCGTCCCTCTTCCCGCGCTTCCTGCCGGTGCCGGAGGAGTCCGGGGCGCACGTGGTCCTGCTGGACGGCGGGAAGGTGCTGATGGCGGCGAGCGCGCCGAAGACGGCCGAACTGCTCGCCGAACTCGGGCACGAACCGGTGCTCGTCGACATCAGCGAGTTCGAGAAGCTCGAAGGCTGTGTGACATGCCTCTCGGTGCGGCTGAGGGAGCTGTACGCCTGACGGGTGACCGAGATACTCGTTCCGGCGATGACCTGCGGGTCCCGGAAGTCTCACCGCGCCCTGGCATGAACCCGCTGATCAGGGATGTTTACAACACTCTTAACCTACGGTGGCGTAACCTACGGGAACGTAGCCTACGATGCCGTAGGTCGAGTCCCCTGTAGTCCGCGCACCCGCTCGCACGTCTTTCTGGAGCATTCATGACGATCACTTCTCCGCACCTCGGCAGCCCGTCCAGCGCCTGGACCGACGCTCGGCTGCTGTACGCCCTGGAAGAAGTGGTCGAGACGGAACTCAACCGTCATCTGAAGGTCGCCAAGGACTGGATGCCGCACGAGTACGTGCCGTGGAGCGATGCCCGCAACTTCCCCGGCATCTTCGAGGACGGCGAGGCCTGGGACAAGGAGCAGTCCAAGGTCACCGAGCTGGGCCGGATCGCCCTGGTCGTCAACCTCCTCACCGAGGACAACCTCCCCAGCTACCACCACGAGATCGCCAGCCTGTTCGGCCGCGACGGCGCCTGGGGCACCTGGGTGCACCGCTGGACGGCCGAGGAGGGCCGCCACGGCATCGTGATGCGCGACTACCTGCTCGCCTCCCGCGCGGTCGACCCCGACAAGCTCGAAGCGTTCCGTATGCAGCACATGGCCGAGGGCTTCGAGTCGGACAACCGGCACTCGATGCTGCACTCGGTGGCGTACGTCGCCTTCCAGGAGCTGGCCACCCGCGTCTCGCACCGCAACACCGGCCACCAGTCCGGCGACCCGGTCTGCGACCGCATGCTGGCCCGCATCGCGACCGACGAGAACCTGCACATGGTCTTCTACCGGAACCTGCTGAAGGCCGCCTTCGACCTCGCGCCCGACCTGACCATGCAGGCGGTACGGGACGTGATCGTCAACTTCCGGATGCCCGGTCACGGCATGCCCGGATTCGAGCGGGCCGCCGCGCAGATGGCGATCGGCGAGGTCTACAACATGCGCATCCACCACGACGACGTGCTCCAGCCCGTCCTGCGCCACCTGAAGGTCATGGACATGGGCGACCTCGGCCCCGAGGGCCTTCAGGCCCAGGAGGAACTGGGGATGTTCATGGGCGGCCTGGACGCGGAAGCCTCCAAGTTCGACGTGAAGCTCGCGGCCCGCAAGGCCCGCATGGCGGCCCGCGCCGCCGGCTGACCGCCCCCGGAACACCACGCACTCCTACGCCGTCACCTCGTCCGGCGCCGCGTCCCGCACGCCGGCCCCGAGGTGGCGGCGCGGTGCTGTCAGGGCCTCGCGCCGGAAGTCAGTGGGTGGTGTGCGAGGCGCGTCGGAGGTGGAGCCGCTCCTTCTCGGAGAGGCCGCCCCAGACGCCGAACCGTTCGTCGTTGCTGAGCGCGTACTCCAGACACGCCGGGCGCATCTCGCACATCCCGCAGATGCGCTTCGCCTCGCGGACCGAGCTGCCCGGCTCGGGGAAGAAGAAGTCGGCCCCGGTCTGCGCGCACAGGGCCTGCGCCTGCCAGGCGCTGTCCATCGGGGTGATCGTCTCGTAGTACATGCACCAGAGCGTGCCGGACGGCGAAAAACGTTCGCTCAACGTCCGATCAACACCGATCAACAGCGACCACCGGAGCCGCCCGACGAGGGGCCCGGGGTGTCTCGCCGGTTCGCCCGATGATGCTCCCGCCGGAGGTACGAGCGCACGGCGGCGCGCGGAGCGTCGGCGCCCGGGACCCGCGAAAGCGTCAGGGCGGCGATTGTCAGTGGGCGGTGCGAGACTCGGCAGAGCAGGCAACGGGTCCCTCGCAACGGGCGGGGCCCACGAAGGAGGGCAATGATGCTCACCACCCGTTTCGTGACCGGCGCTCCGAACTGGATCGATCTCGGCACCCCCGACATCGAGGGCGCCACCACCTTCTACCGAGCGCTCTTCGGCTGGGACTTCCGGTCGGCGGGCCCCGAGGCCGGCGGGTACGGCTTCTTCCAACTGGACGGGCGGACCGCCGCGGGCGGCATGCAGATGCCTGCGGACCAGGGTCCCCCGTCCTGGACGGTGTCCTTCCAGACCCCGGACGCCGACGCCACCGCCAAGGCCGCCGAGCAGGCCGGGGGCGGTACACCGGCGCCGCCCATGGACGTCATGGACGCGGGCCGGATGGCCATCCTCACCGACACCACCGGCGCCGTCTTCGGCCTCTGGCAGCCCGGCCGGATCAAGGGTCTTGAGGTGGCCGGCGACCCCGGTTCCCTGTGCTGGGTGGAGCTCTACACGACGGACGTGCCCAAGGTCGCCGCGTTCTACGCCACCGTGCTGGGCATGGAGACCTCGGCGGTGCCGTTCCCGGGCGGCTCGTACACGTGCGTGAATCCGGCGGGCACCGGGGACGACGGGATGTTCGGTGGCGTCGTCGACGTGGACGACGACCCGACGGGCGTCGAGACCACTCCGTACTGGCTGCCGTACTTCGAGGTCGCCGACACCGACGCGACGGTGGCCACGGCCCAGGAACAAGGCGGCCAGGTCCGGATGCCGCCCACGGACATCGAGGGCGTCGGCCGCATCGCCAGACTGACGGACCCGTACGGGGCACGGTTCGCGGTGATCAGGAGCGCGTCGACACAGACGTGAGCCAGACGCCCCCCGCACGGGCGCTGGGGGGCCGAGCTTTTGCGGGGGCGCGGAAGGCCGAACCCTTGCGGGGGCGCGGAAGGCCGAACCCCTGCGGAAGCACGGAGGGCCGAACCCTCGCGGGAGCGCGGCCGGCCGAACCCTCGCGAGGGCGCGGGAGGCCGAGCCCTCGCGGGGCGCGGCGGGCCGAACCCTCGCGGGAACGCGGGAGGCCCAACCCCTCCGAGGACACGCGGCCGGCCGAACCCTCGCGAGGGCGCGGGAGGCCGAACCCTCGCGGGAACGCGGGAGGCCCAACCCCTCCGAGGACACGCGGCCGGCCGAACCCTCGCGAGGGCGCGGGAGGCCGAACCCTCGCGGGAACGCGGGAGGCCCAACCCCTCCGAGGACACGCGGCCGGCCGAACCCCTGCGGAAGCGCCGGAGGCGCAACCCCTGCGGGAGCGCGGCCGGCCGAACCCTCGCGGGAACGCGGGAGGCCCAACCCCTCCGAGGACACGCGGCCGGCCGAACCCCTGCGGAAACGCCGGAGGCCCAACACCTGCGGGAGCGCGCGGGAGGCCCAACCCCTGCGAGGACGCGCGGCCGGGCCTGTCGGGCCGCGCGGTCAGACTTCTTCGGCTCGCGACACTCGCGGCAACCGAACGCGAGCCGTCCGCGCCGTGAGCGCTACGCCGAGGCGCGGCGGACCAGGGTCGTCGGCAGGACGAGCCCGGGCGGCGCGCCCGTCGGGGCTGTCCGCGAGGGGCCGAGGTCGCGCAGCAGCAGGCGGGCCATCAGCCTGCCCATCTCCTCGATGTCCTGGCGGACCGTGGTGAGCGGCGGGTCGGTCTGCTCGGCGATCGGCAGCATGTCGTCGAAGCCGACGACGGCGACGTCCTCGGGCACGCGCCGTCCACGTTCGCGCAGGACACGCAGGGCGCCCGAGGCGGTGAGGTCGTTGGCGGCGAACACGGCGTCCAGGTCCGGGCACCGGTCCAGGAGTTCGCGCATCGCGCGTTCCCCGCCCGCCGGCGTGAAGTCGCCTTCGACGACCAGTCGCGGGTCGGCGTCGGGCACGACGTCCCGGAACCCGTCGAGCCGGTCCGCTGCCGAGGTCTGGTCCAGGGCGCCCGTGATGTGCGCGATCCGGGTCCGCCCGAGGCCGACGAGATGCCGTACGGCCGTCCGGGCGCCGCCCCGGTTGTCGCTGTCGACGTACACGGCGTCGCGGGTGCCGTCGCTCCAGCCGGGCCGGCCGCCGAACACGGTGGGCACACCGGCGCCCCGGACCAGCCCGGGCAGCGGGTCGTCGAGGTGCAGGGAGAAAACGAGGGCGCCGTCGACATGTCCGCCGGCGAGATACCGGCCGACGCGGGTGTGGTCGTCGCGGCCTTCGGTGAGCAGCAGCACGAGCTGCGAGTCGTGGGCGGTCAGCTCCTTGCTGATCCCCCGGAGCTGGAGGGCGAAGAAGGGGTCGGCGAAGACCCGGGTCTCCGGTTCGGCGATGACGACGGCGATGGCGTCGTGCCGTCTGGTCACCAGGGAGCGGGCGGCCTGGTTGGGCACGTACCCGAGTTCCTCGACGGCCTGTCGGACCCGTTCGACGAGGGGTTCGCGCACACCGTCCCCGCCGTTCACGACGCGTGACGCGGTGGCCCGGGAGACTCCCGCCCTCGCGGCCACGGCCTCCAGGGTGGGACGCGACGCGGTCTCGGTCACTTCGGGGCTCCTCATCCGGCGGTTGCCGATCAGGATAGTCCCGGCCCGGCACCGGATGAGAGCGCTCTCCGATCCCGTCAGTGCCCGTGCGACGACCGCGCCTCCCCCGTCCCGCTCACACCGTGCGGCTCGTAGCCCGGAATCGTCCCGTCCGCCCTGCGCACCAGGAAGAGACCCGCCATTCCCATGTCCGAGTGGCTCTGTACATGGCAGTGGTACATCCACGCGCCGGCGCCGACCCCCTCCCCCGCGATCACCTGGAAACCGAAGGAGTCCGCCGGGCCCACGATCTTGTTGTCGAGGACCTGGCTCGGGTCGTCGGGGCCGGTGAGCAGGCCGGTGCGGTTGTCCGCCCAGCGATGACCGTGCATATGGAAGGTGTGGTAGTACTCGCCGTGCGTGATCATCACGAACTCGACGCGATCACCCACCGTGGCCTCGAAGTTCGGGCTCTGGTGGCCGGGCCGGTTGTTGATCGTCATGTCGTTGAAGACGATCGTGTAGGTGGTGTCCGGGAGGATGTCTCCCTTGCGCCGGACGATCACCGGGCCGTAGAGGCCCTTGCGGATGCCGCCGGTGCCGTGTTCGGTGCCGACGACATGGTCGTGGTAGTGCCAGTAGCCGGCGCTGCCCGCCCGCCAGGTGCCGTCCGTGCGGCGGCCCGGGGCGTGGGTGCGCCAGGTGTAGGTGCGGGTGCCGCCGGGCTCGACATCGCTGCGGCTCAGTTTCGTCCCGTCGCTGGAGATCTCGTAGTCCATGCCGTGGACGTGCAGGCTCACGGCCACGTCCGTCGTGTTCTCCAGGGTGATGTGCGCCGTGTCGCCCTCGTTCAGTTCGATCAGCGGGCCGGGAACCGATGCCGTGCCCTTCGTGAAGCCGTAGCCCATCTGCCCGTCGGGGAGCCGCTCGGCGTACAGCTGGAGGTGCCGCACCTCGCCGCCGGCCGGGGCGGTCTTCGCGGGTGCGCCGGTGGCGGCGGTCGCACCGCCGGCCTCCGGCGCCACGGACAACGATGTCGCGACGGCCGCGCCACCCAGCAGCACCCGCCGGTTGAAGTCACGCCTGTCCATGCCGAACTCCCCAGTCTGGTACGGAAGATGCGCAGCGGGAACGAGAGGAACCGGTGAGACGGTAGCGGTACCGAGACCGTTTATCCACACCCAGGACAAAGTTTGCCCTATCCCGGTCATACCTCTTGGCGAGCCGCCCAAAGGGGTCTAACTTCCTTTGCGTTTGCTGTGACCGAGGAGGGGTGGGTGGCCACGTGCGGTTCACATCGCATCAGGAATCCAGGCGTTTACGGGAGTTGAGCGCGAGGAGCAGAGGAAGGAACGAGAGCGGGCGGAGACGGGCCTGGACGGCCACGGTCGCCGCATCGGTCGTCACCGCCGGGTTGCTGTCAGGACCCGCCGCGAGCGCCCGGCCGGCACCCGAACCAGCCGCGACAACGATGTCCGTCACTTCGCCGCCCGGTGGCAGCGGGGTACGCGTCCTGGTCTTCCACGGTTCGGCGGCGGCCGGGGACGAGTCGCCGGTCGTCAACGCCGGGATCGAGGCGATCGAGCGGATCGGGCTGTCCGGCCCGGTGGAACAGCGCTTCGACGTCGAGGCGACGGACGACGCCGCCGTGTTCACGGACGGGCCCCGGCTCGGGACCTTCAACTCCATCGTCTTCCTGACGGGGGGCGGTGACGTCCTCGATCCGGAGCAGGAAGCCGGGCTGGAGACGTACATGGAGGCCGGCGGCGGTTTCGTCGGCATCCATGACGCGGCCCGGGCGGAACCGTACTCCGACTGGTTCACCGGCCTGGTGGGCGCCCGGCCGGCGGCGACCAGCCCGACGGCCGTACAGCGGGCCACCATCGAGGTCGGTGACCGGCGGCATCCGGCCACCAGGGAGCTGCCCGTCCAGTGGAAACGGCCGGACCAGTGGCTGAACTGGGTGAAGAACCCCTCCGGTGACGTGCACACCGTGGCCCGGGTGCGCGAGTCGACGTACAAACCCGGTGCGAGCGCCAACGGCTGGGACCACCCGGTGAGTTGGTGCCGTGACTACGACGGCGGACGTTCCTTCTACACCGGCATGGGCGGCACGGTGTCGTCGTACGACGAGGCGGACTTCCGCGGTCATCTGCGCGGGGCGCTGCTGTGGACGACCCGACTGGCGCAGGCCGACTGCAAGGCGACCATCAACGCCAGTTACAAGGCGGAGCGGCTGACCGTACCCAACCAGCCGGGGCGGAGCGACCAGATCGGCGAGCCGCACGGACTGGTGACCGCGCCCGACGGGCGGGTGTTCTACATCGGGCGGGGCGGCGCCGACTCCTCGCAGCCGGTGGTCACCGACTGGAACAACCCGGCCGTCGGCAAGGGCACCGGGCAGATCCACGTCTACGACCCGAGGACCAAAAAGGTCACTCTGGCGGGCGAGTTGACCGTTTTCGGCAACAAGGGCGGCGGAGATGAGCTGATCAAGGTCGAGGAGGGGCTGCTCGGCATCGAGCTGGATCCGTCCTTCGAGCGCAACGGCTGGGTGTATCTCCATTACACGCCCCACTCAAGGATCAACCGCGACACGAGGACGGCCGAGCGGTACGTCTCGCGCTTCACCCTCGACCTCGCCACCAACCGGCTCGACCTGAACAGCGAGAAGGTGCTGCTCAAGTGGCCGGTGCAGATCCACAGTTGCTGTCATGCGGGCGGTGGGATGGCCTGGGACTCCAAGGGCAACCTGTACATCGCGACCGGTGACAACAACTCCAGCCAGTTCAGCGACGGTTACTCCGGCAACAACCCCCAACCCGCCTACAAGGGCGTCTCGTTCGCGGACGCGCGGCGCACCGCCGGCAACACCAACAACCTCAACGGCAAGATCCTGCGCATCCATCCGGAGCCCGACGGCACGTACACGCTCCCCGAGGGCAACCTCTTCACGGGCCGGGAGACCGACGAGGGCGGCGGAAAGACGCGCGGCGAGATCTATGTGATGGGGGTCAGGAACCCGGCCCGTATCTCCGTCGACAAGGCGACCGACACCCTGTACGCGGGCTGGGTCGGCCCGGACGCGAGCGCGCCCTCGACGACCTGGGGCCCGGCGAAGTACGACACGTTCGCCACCATCACCCGGGCGGGCAACCGGGGTTGGCCGTACTGCATGGGCAACAAGCAGCCCTACCGGGACCGCAATCTGCCCGATCCGACGAAGCCGCTGGGCTGGTACGACTGCGACCACCCGAAGAACGAGTCGCCGAACAACGACGGTCTGGTCGACCTGCCGCCCGTCACCGGAAACAACATCTGGTACTCGCCCCAGGGCGGCGCCCCCGACTTCCCCCGCGACGCGAACGGCATCCCGTCCTACAAGCAGGCCGAGAGCACCTATCTGCTGCCGTGGCTGAAGGGCGGCGGCCAGGCCGCGATGAACGGGCCGGTGTACCGCTACGACGCGGCGAGCACGAGCACCACCAAGTGGCCGGCCTACTGGGACGGCAAGTGGTTCGTGGGCGACTTCTACGACGGTGACCAGCCGCGCAACGCGGTGCTCACCGACCCGAAGACCCAGGGCGACGGCGGACTGCCCATCCACTCCGAGTCGTTGAAGAAGATCGTGCCGGTCGGCAACGACGGCATCAAGAACCTCATGGACTGGAAGTTCGGCCCCGACGGCGCGCTCTACGTCCTCGACTACGGCCGGGGCTTCTTCACCTCGGACGCCAAGTCGGCACTGTGGC
Organism: Streptomyces sp. B21-083; assembly: GCF_036898825.1. Lineage (GTDB taxonomy): Bacteria > Actinomycetota > Actinomycetes > Streptomycetales > Streptomycetaceae > Streptomyces. Next base: position 1,417,136 of record NZ_JARUND010000001.1, read on the forward strand.
GGATCACTTACACCGGCGGCGGCCCCACTCCCGCGGCCGGCGACCTCGCGAGGGGAGCGAAGTAGTGCGCAGACGCAGGCAGCTCTGGACGGCCCTGTTGGCGTCCCTGTTCATGGTCCTCGGGCTGGCGTCGGCGGCAGGGGCGCGCACCGCCGCGGAACCCGCCGCCGAGCCGACCGCCGCCGCTCAGGTGCTCACCTGGACGGCGGGTGACGACATCACCAAGTACGCCTCCGTGCCGGTCACGGCGGTGGCGGGCGCGACGACGATCGTCTTCGAGAACAGTGCGGCGACCGGCAACACCATGGGAATGCCGCACACGTTGACGTTCGACGTCTCCGACCCGGAGTACAACAACGACGTTCCGCTCAACATCCTCGCCAACCCGAACGACGACCAGGGCGGCCGGCACACCGCCGAGGTCACGCTCGCCCCCGGCCGTTACCGCTACCACTGCACCATTCCGGGCCACGGCCAGATGCAGGGCATTCTCGTGGTGACCGAGGGCGGCGGCGCGGACACGACGGCCCCGGAGACCTCGGCGACCGTCTCCGGTGCGCAGAACTCGCAAGGCGCGTACGTCGGTTCGGCGAGCGTGGCGATCGGCGCGAGTGACGAGGGTTCCGGCGTCGACCGGGTCGAGTACGCGATCGGCACGGACGGCGCCTGGCAGCCGTACACCGTACCGGTCGTGATCGACCAGGTCGGCGGTCATTCGGTGCGCTACCGGGCGTTCGACAAGGCGGGCAACGCGGCTGCCGAGAAGAGCGTCACGTTCACGGTGGTCCCGCCGCCGACGGATGACACCGCGCCACCGGAGACCTCGGCGACGGTGAGCGGCGAACAGAACCCGGCCGGGGCGTATCTCGACATGGCGACGGTCACCGTCTCCGCGTCGGACACCGGGTCCGGGGTCAACACGGTCGAGTACGCGGTGAACAACGGGAGTTGGCAGCCGTACAGCGGGCCGGTGATGGTGCACCAGGTCGGCAGTCACACCGTCCGGTACCGTGCCACCGACAAGGCGGGCAACGTCTCCCCGGAGAAGAGCGTCGCCTTCACCGTGGTGGCACAGCCAGCCGAGGACACCGTGCCGCCCGTGACCGGGGTGACCGTCGAGGGCACCCGGAACGCGAACGGCGCCTACGTCAACAGCGCCAGGGTGACCGTCAGCGCGACGGACCACGGCGGCTCGGGTGTCGCCACGGTCGAGTACTCACTCGACGGCGGACCCTATCTGGCGTACACCGCGCCGGTGGTCGTCGACCGGGCGGGGGCGCACACCCTGACCTACCGGGCGAGCGACAAGGCGGGCAACAGCAGCGACGCGCGCTCGGTGAGCCTCACGGTCGTGGCGGGTGGCGGGGTCCCGGCGCCCAACTGCCCGGAGTACGACGAGCGGTTGACGGTGATCGTCGGCGCGGTCGACTCCGGGGTCCCCAACCGTGTCACCAACAACCGTTGCCGCATAGGCGAGTTGATCGAGGACGAACGGGAGTGGACGTCCCACGCCCTGTTCCTCAAGCACGTCCGGACCGTCCTCGACCGGCTCTTCAAGGACGGCGCCGTCGACGAACGGGAGGACACGGCGATCGAGGAGGCGGCCCGCGCGTCCGGTATCGGCAGGCCCGGCCAGACCGAGGGGTACCGCACGATCCTCGACGGTACGGCCGCGTCCTTCGCCAAGTGGCAGCAGGTGGGCGGTGGTTCGTTCACGCCGAACGGCGACGGGTCGATCACCAGCAGCACGACGGTCGCGGGGATGGGCATGCTGTGGTTCCCGGAGCGGAAGTACGGCGACTTCTCCCTGAAGCTCCAGTGGCGTGACGACGCGCCGGGCACGGGCAATGCCAACGCCGGTGTCTTCGTGCGGTTCCCGTGGGTCCACGGCCATCCGGAGGAGGACCGGCCCGAGTGGGTCGCCATCAAGTACGGGCATGAGGTGCAGGTGCTCGACCGGCCCGACGGCGACATGTACAAGACGGGCTCGGTCTACGGCTTCGACCGGGTGGGACTCGCTGGGGCCGGCGTCACCCAGAAGGGCACCTGGAACGACTACGAGATCCGCGTGGTCGACCAGCACTACTCGGTGTTCCGCAACGGCGTGCTGATCAACGAGTTCGACAACACCGGCGGCCAGGACTTCACCCCACCGCGCTCGGACGACCCGGGCACGGACGGGCGGCGGTTCGCGTCCGGCTACCTCGGCCTCCAGGTGCACGGCACGACCGATGTGGTCTCGTACCGGGACGTCCGGATCAAGGAACTGTCCTGAACAAGCCTGAGCAAGGGGGTCACCTCCCGTCCGGTGGCGTAACCGCGCCGAACGGGAGGTGCCCCCGCACGGTTGGCCAAGTCACTCCTTGCGGGCCCGACTTGGCTGTACGCGCTTGGGCTCGCCCGGCATCTTCGGGTACTCGGGGGGATACGGCAGGTCACCGAGTCCGTGCTCGTGTTCGTCACGGCGGGCCAGTTCGAGGAGGGTGTCGAGGGAGAACGCGTGATCGTCCATGTCCGCGTGGACGTCACCGAGTTCGGCGAAACGGCCGGGCATGGTCGCGAGGTCGAAGTCGAGTGGCCGCGCGTCCGCCACCTCCTCCCACGTCAACGGCGCCGAGACGGGGGCGTGCGGCCGGGGCCGGACGGAGTAGGCGGAGGCGATGGTGCGGTCGCGGGCGGTCTGGTTGTAGTCGACGAAGATCCGCTCCCCGCGCTCCTCCTTCCACCACTTGGTCGTCACCTGCTGCGGCATCCGCCGCTCCAGCTCCCGCCCGACGGCGATCGCGGCCCGCCGGACCTGGGTGAACGTCCACCGCGGTTCGATCGGCACGAAGACGTGGAGACCCCGCCCGCCGGAGGTCTTCGGCCAGCCACGCAGACCGCCGAACTCATCGAGCACGGCGCGTAGTTCGTGGGCGGCACGCACCGCGTCCTCGTAGTCCGTACCGGGCTGCGGGTCGAGGTCGAGGCGCAGTTCGTCGGGGTGGTCGACATCGGCGCGTCGCACCGGCCAGGGATGGAAGGTGAGGGTGCCGAACTGGGCGGCCCAGAGCACGGCGGCCACTTCGGTCGGGCACATCTCGTCGGCGCTGCGACCGCTGGGAAAGGTGATGTGGGCGGTCGGGATCCAGTCGGGCATGTTCTTGGGCGCCCGCTTCTGGAAGAAGTTCTCGCCGCTCACCCCGTCCGGATAGCGCTCCAGGGTGGTGGGCCGGTCGCGCAGCGCACGCAGAATGCCGGGGCCGACGGCGAGGTAGTACTGGGCGAGGTCGAGCTTGGTGAAGCCGCGCTCCGGAAAGAAGACCTTGTCCGGACTGGACAGCCGCACCGTCCGACCGAACGCTTCCAGCTCCACCGCTTCACCCATGCGAGCCACGGTAGGCGTACCGCGCGAAGCTCGCATACCGGGCGACAACGGTCATGGACGCGCAGAATCGAACCATGGATCTCCCGGTCATGCCCCCCGTGAAGCCCATGCTCGCCAAGTCCGTGGCGCGGATCCCCCCGGACATGCAGTACGAGGCGAAGTGGGACGGCTTCCGGGCGATCGTGTTCCGTGACGGAGCCGAAATCGAGGTCGGCAGCCGTACCGGCAAATCGCTGACCAGGTATTTTCCGGAGCTGGTGGCGGCGCTGCGGGAGCGGTTGCCCGAGCGGTGTGTGGTGGACGGCGAGATCGTGATCGCGCTCGGCGGGCGCCTCGACTTCGACGCGCTGACCGAGCGTATCCACCCCGCCGAGTCCCGGGTGCGGACGCTGGCCGAGCGGAACCCGGCCTCGTTCGTCGCGTTCGATGTGCTGGCACTGGCCGACGAGTCGCTCGTCGACGTCCCGCTGGCCGACCGGCGCGCGCTGCTCACCATGGCCTTGTCCGGAGTGACCCCGCCTGTTCATGTGGCGCCGGCGACCACCGACATCGAGGTGGCGCGGCGGTGGTTCGAGCAGTACGAGGGGGCTGGCCTCGACGGTGTCATCGCCAAGCCGCTCACCCTGCGCTACCGGCAGGACGAGCGGGTGATGTTCAAGGTCAAGCACGAGCGGACGGCGGATGTCGTGGTCGCCGGGTACCGTCTGCACAAGAGCGGTCCGATCGTGGGCTCGCTGCTGCTCGGGCTGTACGACGCCCGGGGCACCCTCCAGCATGTCGGGGTGAGCGCGGCGTTTCCGATGAAGCGGCGGGCCGAACTCGTCGAGGAACTGGAGCCGCTGCGGCTGGCGGACGTCGGCGAGCATCCGTGGGCCGCCTGGACGGACGAGACGGCGCACGAGTCGGCGCGGCTGCCGGGGGCGCCGAGCCGCTGGTCCACGAAGAAGGACTTCTCGTGGATCCCGCTGCGGCCCGAACTGGTGGCCGAGGTGGCGTACGACCACATGGAGAACGGGGCGCGCTTCCGGCACACGGCCCGTTTCCGCCGCTGGCGCCCGGACCGTACGGCCGACAGCTGCACGTACGACCAACTGGAGGAGCCGGTGGGGTACGACCTCGCGGAGATTCTCGGGCCGCAGGACTGAGGTCACCCTTGGACCACCTCCTCCGTGGGCCGTTCGGCCCCTATAACACGCGCGATCAGAACCGATCGGGTATGGCCACCAATGACCGGATAAGCGCACAATCGTAGACACGGACTTGGTGGCGACGGTGGGTATGCGACAGATGACGCGAACGACACGGACGTGGCGGCACGGAACGGTCGCGGCGGCGCTGGTGGCCGCCACCGTGACGGCCTCTCTGATGGCCGGCTGCACGAGCGGTGGCCGCCCCTCCGACGACGGACGCGGGCAGACCCACAGCCGGAGCGAGGAGCCCGACCACCCCGAATCGCACGCTCCGGCGAGCGCCGGCCCAGTACTCGCCGTGAAGATCGACAACGTCCCGGGGGCCCGCCCCCAGACCGGCCTGGAGGCGGCGGACATCGTGTACGCCGAGCAGGTCGAGGGCGGCCTGAGCCGGCTGATGGCGATCTACGCGACCCGGCTGCCGGAGGCCGTCGGGCCGGTGCGCAGCGCACGCGAGTCCGATCTGGAGCTGCTGGGTCAGTTCGACAAGCCGACGCTCGCCTTCTCCGGGGCCCAGCGCAAGCTGCTGCCGCTGATCGACCGGGCGCCACTGACGGCCGAGCCCCCGGAGTCGGCGGCTTCCGGCGCCTACTACCGGGGCACAGACAGGGCGGCGCCGCACAACCTGTATCTGCGGCCGCAGAAGCTGGTCGGCACCGCCCCCGGAGCGGACGCGCTGACCACCGGCTTCCGCTACGGCGCCGCGCCCGAGGGCGGCGCCCCGGAGAAGTCGCGCACCGTCCGCTTCCCGTCGGCGCGCTTCACGTTCACCTGGTCCGCGGAGCGGCACGGCTGGCTGGTGTCGATGGACGGCACCCCGACCGTCGCGGGCGACGGCAAGCGGATCGCCGCCCCGACGGTCGTCGTGCAGTACGTGAAGGTGCGCGAGTCGCGCTTCCACGACGTGCTCGGCAACAACTCGCCGTACACCCAGTCCGTGGGCTCGGGCCGGGCCCAAGTACTGCGTGACGGGCGGGCCTTCGACGTCAAGTGGCGGCGTGCGGCGGCCCCGGACGGGACGGACTTCACGACGGCGGCCGGTACGCCGGTGAACTTCGCGAAGGGGCAGGTGTGGGTACTGTTCGCGAGGGCCTGACGAGGCAGCCCATCGCCCTGTGCGCGAAGCGCTGCCCCGGACCGGCCGCCCCACCGCAGTCCCCCACATCGCCCCGGCGGCACCAAGCACAGCACCCGCCCCTCCACGACACGCAGCGGGCAGCGGGCACCGGGCACCGGGCACCGGGCACCGGGCACCGGGCACCGGGCACCGGGCACCGGGCACCGGGCACCGGGCACCGGGCACCGGGCACCGGCCACCGGGCACCGGCCACCGGCCACCGGCCACCGGCCACCGGCCACCGGCCACCGGCCACCGGCCACCGGCCACCGGCCACCGGGCACCGGGCACCGGGCACCGGGCACCGGGCACCGGGCAGCGGGCAGCGGGCAGCGGGCAGCGGGCAGCGGGCAGCGGGCAGCGGCACGCAACCATGCCCGCGCGGGCGCGACCACCTCCAGCGGAGCCGGGTCGAACAGCGCAGCCGGCGGAGCCCTCCTCAGGCCTCGAACGGCAGTCCCGCCCGCGACAGTTCCCCCGCTGCCTCGCGCAGCGCCGCCTCGAACCGTGTCACCCGCTCCGGGGTGAACCGCGTGCTCGGGCCGCCGAAGGACAGCGCGGCCAGTACAGCCCCGCTCCTCCCCCGCACCGGCACGGCCACCGCCGACAGCCCCTCCTCGCGTTCGCCGTGACTCACGGCGTACCCGTGATCGCGGGCCTCCTCGATCCAGGTCCGGAGGGTCGCCAGATGTCCGGCCCCGTACGGTGAGGCCTGCGCGACCCGCAGCAGCAGCCCGTCCGAGGCGTCCAGCAGCAGCGCCTTGGCCACGCCGCCCGCCCACAGCGGGAGTTCGTCGCCGACCCGCACGACCTGGCGCAGCGCCTGCGGACCCTCCTCCTGGGCGATGCAGACGCGGTGGATGTCCCGGCGCACATACAGGTGCACGGTCTCCTTGTGCTCGGCGGCGAGGTCGCGCAGCAGTGCCCGGGCCGCGGCCGGCAGCCGCCAGGCCTGCTCGGCGAGCCGGGACCAGCGCAGCAGGGCGGGGCCCGCGAGGTAGCGGCCGTGCTCGTCGACCCAGAGCAGGCCGTTGAGCCGCAGGGTCTGGAGCAGTCGCAGCACCGTGGTCTTGGGCAGCCCGGAGGCGCTGACGATCTCGCGGAGGGACAGCGCGGGCCGGATCTCGTCGAAGAGCCCCAGGATGTCGATGGCCCGCTGGACGGTACGCATCCCCGCGGGTTCGGACTCTGCCGGGCCTCCTGTCCCGGATCCTCCGGCTGCCATCCCTGTTCCTCCTCGGCTCCGGACCGCCCCACGTCCGGGCCGCGGTCTCGCCTCGCACGGTATCCGCTCCAGGTCCGCTGAGCGGACCCGGCCTGCCGCGGAAGCGCGGTCAGCGCGGGGAGCTGGGGGAGGCGAGAGGTTCCACCGGGTTGCGCAGCCCCTCCGCCGCGTCGGCCACGCGCTGGATGAGGTCGAGGAAGACGGTCTGTTCGTCGGCGGAGAGCGGGGCCAGGAAGACCTGGTTCATCCGGGCCGTCCGTACGGTCAGCTTGCGGTGCGTACGCACCCCGTCCTCCGTGGGGCGCAGCAGCGAGCGGCGGCCGTCCTCCGGGTCGCGCACCTTGTCGATGAGTTCGCGGCGGCCGAGCCTGCTGACGACCTCGGCGACCGTGGACCGGTCGAGGCCCACCCGCTCCCCGACCGTGCGCTGGTCGAGGCCCGGTTCGGCGACCAGCGCGTTCAGGACCGCGAACTGCGGCGAGGTGATCTCCTCGGAGACCATCGTGTTCCACAGCAGGTAGTGCGCCTGCTGCAGCCGCCGGGCGAGGTGCCCGGGGTGGGTGGAGAGGTCCACCGCGGCCATGTCCGCTCCTGGGATCGTCGTCTTCTGAGGGCAGAATTTAGTTGGTGTACTGACGATACAGTCCCAGCCATCTCCATGTCTCCCGTCTGGACACACCTGACTCCACGTGCTGTTTTCTCACGACTCTTGACGCCGTGTCCGACGAGTGGCAGCGTGAGGGAAACCTTGCCGAAATACTCAGTGCCCTGAGTAATTGCGCTCGGAAGAGATGGGGCTACACGGATGGACAAGGTGGTCGCCACAGCCTTGGAGGCGGTGGCCGATGTGCCGGACGGCGCGTCGCTCGCGGTGGGTGGTTTCGGACTCAGTGGAGTTCCGAACGTGCTGATCGCGGCGTTGTACGAGCGCGCGGTCTCGGGGCTGTCGGTGGTGTCCAACAACTGCGGGGCCATGGAGTCGGGTCTCGCGGTGCTGCTTGCGGCGGGCCGGATCGCCCGCGTCACCGGGTCGTACATCGGTGCGAACAAGGAGTTCGCCCGCCAGTACCTGGCCGGTGAGCTGGAGGTCGAGATGATCCCGCAGGGCACGCTCGCCGAGCGGCTGCGCGCCGGCGGGTCGGGTATTCCCGCCTTCTACACGCCCGCCGGGGTCGGCACCCAGGTCGCGGAGGGCGGTCTGCCCTGGCGGTACGACGGCTCGGGCGGTGTGGCTCTGGCGTCACCGCCGAAGGAGGTACGGGAGTTCGACGGCACGCAGTACGTGCTGGAGCGCGCCATCCGTACCGACTTCGCGCTGGTGCGGGCCGCAAGGGGCGACCGGCACGGCAACCTGGTCTTCAACAAGTCCACCCGGAACTTCAACCCCCTCGCGGCCATGGCCGGCCGGATCACGGTCGCCGAGGTCGAGGAGCTGGTCGAGCCCGGCGAGATCGGCCCGGACGCGGTGCATCTGCCGGGCATCTTCGTGCAGCGAGTGATCGCACTGACGCCCGAACAGGTGGCCGACAAGCGGATCGAGCAGCGGACGGTGAGCAGCTGATGGCCTGGACCAGGGAAGAGATGGCCGCCCGGGCCGCGCGGGAACTGCGCGACGGGCAGTACGTGAACCTGGGCATCGGTCTGCCGACGCTGATCCCCAACTACCTCCCCGCCGATGTCGAGGTGATCCTGGAGTCGGAGAACGGCATCCTGGGCACCGGCCCCTATCCGGCCGAGGGCCAGGTCGACCCCGATCTGATCAACGCGGGCAAGGAGACGGTGACCGTCCTGCCGGGCGCCTCCTTCTTCGACTCGGCGCTCTCCTTCGGGATGATCCGGGGCGGGCACATCGACGTCGCCGTACTGGGCGCGATGCAGGTGTCCGCCGGGGGTGACCTGGCGAACTGGGCGATTCCGGGCAAGCTGATCACCGGGATCGGCGGTGCCATGGACCTGGTGCACGGGGCTCGTACGGTCATCGTGGTCATGACGCACACCGCGAAGGACGGCTCCCCGAAGATTTTGGAGCAGTGTGAACTGCCGCTCACCGGCAAGGCATGTGTGAACCGGGTCATCACCGACCTGGGTGTTCTCGATGTCACCGGCGACGGGCTGGTGCTGGTGGAGACCGCGCCGGGCGTCACCGTCGAGGAGATCGTGGCGAAGACCGCCGCGAAGGTCCGTACCCCGGAGGAGATCCAGCCGTGAGCCGTCTGAAGGACGTCTACATCGTCGACGCCGTACGCACCCCGATCGGCCGCTACAACGGCGCCCTGGCCGGTGTCCGTCCGGACGACCTCGCCGCGCACGCCATCCGTGAACTCCTCGCCCGTACGCCCGGTCTGGACCCCTCCCGTGTCGATGACGTCTACTTCGGCAACGCCAACGGCGCCGGTGAGGACAACCGCAACGTCGCCCGTATGGCCGGTCTGCTCGCCGGACTGCCCACCTCCGTCCCCGGCGTCACCGTCAACCGGCTGTGCGCCTCGGGCCTGGAAGCGGTGATCCAGGCCGCCCGTGCCATCGCCGTCGGCGACGCCTCCATCGTGCTCGCGGGCGGTGTGGAGTCCATGACCCGCGCCCCCTACGTCCTGCCCAAGAACGACCGGCCCTTCCCCGCCGGGCACACCGAGCTGTACTCGACGACGCTCGGCTGGCGTATGACCAACCCGAGGATGGACCCGCGCTGGACCATCCCGCTGGGTGAGTCCGCCGAACTCATCGCCGACAAGCACAAGATCACCCGCGAGCAGCAGGACGAGTTCGCCCTCACCAGCCACCGCAAGGCCGCCGCCGCCCAGCAGACAGGCCTGTTCGACGCCGAACTCGCACCCGTCCCCATCCCGCAGCGCAAGGGTGACCCGGTCACCTTCGCCGCCGACGAATCGGTACGCGCCGACGCCTCCCTGGCAGCCATGGCCAAGCTCAAGCCGTCCTTCCGTACGGACGGCGGCACCGTCACGGCCGGCAACGCCTCCCCCCTCAACGACGGCGCCGCCGCTCTCCTCCTGGTCGACGAGGAAGGCCTGAAGGCCACCGGCCGCGAACCTCTCGCCCGCGTGTCGGCGACCGGCGTCTCCGCGATCGACCCGGACTACTTCGGCCTCGCTCCCGTAGAAGCCGTCAACCGGGCACTCGCCAAGGCGGGCAAGGCATTTGACGAGCTGTCAACTCTCGAACTGAACGAGGCGTTCGCCGCCCAGGTCGTCGGCTGCGTCGCCGAATGGCCCGAGTTCGACCCGGCGGTCCTCAACCCGCAGGGCGGCGCCATCGCCCTCGGCCACCCGCTCGGCGCCTCCGGTGCCCGGCTCGCCGGGACCGTCGCCCACCAACTCGCCCGCAAGGGCACGGGAGTCGGTGTCGCCACCCTCTGCATCGGCGTGGGCCAGGGTCTCGCCCTCGTCCTCGAACGCTAGGAACTCCCCATGGCTCTCTCCCAGTCGGACATCGACACCGAGGTCAGCGACCTCCAGGACGCCTACGACAAGGCGGTCGCGGAAGGCGCGCCCGTGCAGAACCATCCGCCGCGCGACTACGCCCCGTACCGCAGCTCGGTGCTGCGGTACCCGAAGCAGCCGCTGGTCGCGGTGAGCGGTGGGGACCCCGAGACGGTCGAGCTGTCGGGGCCGGTGTTCGGAGTCACCGACATCACCGAGATCGACAGCGACCTGACCATCCAGCACCAGGGCGAGCCGCTCGGCGAGCGCATCACCGTCTCCGGCCGGCTCCTCGACCGGGACGGGCGCCCCGTGCGCGGTCAGCTGATCGAGCTGTGGCAGGCCAACGCCTCCGGCCGATACGCGCATCTGCGGGACCAGCACCCGGCGCCGCTCGACCCCAACTTCACCGGTGTGGGACGGGTCCTGACAGACGATCAGGGACGGTACCGGTTCACCACGATCAAGCCGGGCGCCTACCCGTGGCGCAACCACACCAACGCCTGGCGCCCGGCGCACATCCATTTCTCCGTCTTCGGCACTGCCTTCACCCAGCGCCTCGTCACCCAGATGTACTTCCCGAACGACCCGCTGTTCCGCTACGACCCGATCCTGCGCTCGGTGACCGACGAGGCCGCCCGTAACCGGCTGGTCGCGCAGTACAACCACGACCTGTCGCAGCCCGAGTTCTCGCTCGGCTACGAGTGGGACATCGTCCTCGACGGTCCCTCCGCCACCTGGATCGAAGAAGGCCGCGACTGATGAGCGTCTCCCCTCCCTCCCCGGAGAACCTCCTCCCCACCCCGTCCCACACCGTGGGCCCCTTCTACGGGTACGCGCTCCCCTTCCCCGAGGGCGAGCAGGTCGCGCCCAAGGGCCACCCGGACACGATCACCCTTCACGGACACGTCCTGGACGGCGAGGGGAACCCGATCCCCGACGCCCTGCTGGAGTTCTGGCAGGCCGCGCCCGACGGCTCCCTCGCCGGAGCCCCCGGATCCCTGCGCCGGGACCCGGTGACGGGCGGCTTCCTGGGCCGCAACGGCACCGACTTCACGGGCTTCGGGCGGGTCGCCACCGACGCCGACGGGCACTACGCGCTGTACACACTGCCCCCGGGCAACTCCGGGCTGCCGTACATCAGCGTGTGCGTGTTCGCGCGCGGCCTGCTGACCCACCTGTACACGCGTGCGTATCTCGCGGACGGCGCCGACGCGCTGCTCGACTCCCTGTCGGCCGAGCGGCGCGCCACGCTGGTCGCCGCCGAGGGCGATCGGCGCACGTACCGTTTCGACATCCGCCTTCAGGGCGAGGGCGAAACGGTCTTCCTGGAGTTCGAGTGACACCACTTGCCGATTCCGACGCCGACACCGGCCTGCTCTCGCCCGGGTGGGCCGGCTCCCCGGCGGCCTCCGCGTCGAGCGACACCGCGTATCTGCGCGCGCTGCTCGACGCGGAGGCCGCGCTGACCCGTGCGCAGGCCGGGCTGGGGCTGGTGCCGGAGGAAGCGGCCACGGCGGTCGACGCGGCAGCCGATGACGCCTCCGGCTTCGACGTCCGGTCGATCGCGCTGCGCGCCCGGTCCGGCGGCAACCCGGTGATCCCGCTGGTCGCGGACCTGACAGCGGCGGTGGGCGCGGAGTACGGGCCGTACGTCCACCGGGGTGCGACCAGCCAGGACATCCTGGACACGGCGACGATGCTGGTCGCCGCCCGCACCCTGGACCTGATCCGGACGGACCTCGACCGCACCGCGCAAGCCCTGGCCCGCATGGCAGCCGTCCACCGCGACACCCCGATGCCGGGCCGCACGCTCACCCAGCACGCCGTACCGACGACCTTCGGGCTGAAGGCGGCCGGCTGGCGCTCCCTGGTCCTGGACGCCCGGGACCGGGTGACGGCCGTGCGTCGGAGTCTCCCCGCCCAACTCGGCGGCGCCGCAGGTACCTTGGCCGCGTTCACCGTCTTCGGCGCGGGTGACGCTCCGGTCGACACCCAGGCCCTGGTCGCCGCCTACTCCCGTGAACTCGGGCTCGCCGAACCCGTGTTGCCCTGGCACACCCTGCGCACCCCGGTCGCGGATCTCGCCGGAGCGCTCGCCTTCACGGCCGGCGCCCTCGGCAAACTCGCCGCCGATGTGCTGACGTCGGCCCGGACGGAGATCGCCGAGGTCTCCGAGGGCAGCGGCGGGGGTTCGTCGGCGATGCCGCACAAGGCCAATCCCGTACGGTCGACACTGATCGCCGCCGCGGCCCGGCGAGCCCCGCAGCTCGCGGCCACCCTGTACGGCGCGCTCGTCGCCGAGGACGAGCGTCCGGCGGGGGCCTGGCACGCCGAGTGGGAGCCGCTCAGGGAACTGCTCCGGGTCGCCGGGGGCGCGGCCCGGGACGCCGTGGAGCTGACGGAGGGGTTGCGCGTGCACCCGGAGGTCATGCGTCAACACCTGGGCCTCACCCACGGGTTGATCGTCTCCGAGCGGCTGGCCGCCGAACTCTCGCCCGTGCTGGGCCGCGCCCGCGCTAAAGAGCTGCTCACCCAGGTGGCCGCCCGGACCCACACCGAGGGCCGGACACTCGCCGAACTCCTGGCCGAGGAGCCCGAGTTGAAGGATCTGCCCCTCAACGACCTGACCGACCCCGCCCGTTACACCGGCTCCGCCGGAGCCCTCACCGACCGTGCTCTGGAGCGACCGTGACCGACAAGCTGCCGCACCACTGTGTCGAGGGCTCCGCCACCGCTCCCCCGCTGCTGCTCGGGCCCTCGCTCGGGACGTCGTACGCCCTGTGGGACAAGGTGGCGCCCGAGCTGTCCGTCACTCACCGGGTGGTCCGCTGGGACCTGCCCGGGCACGGGGGTTCGGCGCCCGGGCTGATCGGGCCCGGGGCCACCGTCGGTGACCTGGCCGCGCTCGTGCTGGCGCTCGCCGACTCGCTCGGCATCGACCGATTCGCCTACGCGGGCGTGTCGTTGGGCGGTGCGGTCGGCCTGTATCTCGCCGTCCACCACCCGGAGCGGGTGTCGTCGCTCGCCGTCCTGTGCTCCTCGGCCCACTTCAACGGCAGCAGGCCGTGGGAGGAACGGGCCGCGCTGGTACGGAGCGAGGGGCTGACCGGACTCGCGGACAGCGCCGACGCCCGCTGGTTCACGCCCGGGTTCACCGTGCCGGAGCTGGTCGCGGATCACCGCAGCGCCGATCCGGACGCGTATGCCGCCTGCTGCGACGCGCTCGGCGCCTTCGACCTGCGTGACCGGCTGGCCGAGATCGAGGTGCCCACGCTGCTCGTCGCAGGACGGCAGGACCCGGCCACTCCCCCGGCCCATCTGCGGGAGATCGCGGACGCGGTGCCGGGTGCCACGCTCGTCGAACTGCCGGGCGCCTCGCACCTGGCCGTCGCGCAGTGCCCGGAGGCCGTACTGGCCGCGCTGCGCCCCCACTTCGGGGCGGCTCCCCGACGGGGCATGGAGGTGCGTCGGCAGGTGCTCGGCGACACACACGTGGACCGGGCGCAGGCGCGGCAGACGCCCTTCACGGCCCGCTTCCAGGACTTCATCTCGCGCTACGCGTGGGGCGAGATCTGGACCGACCCGACGCTCACCCGGCGCGAGCGCAGCATGATCACACTCACCGCGCTGGTCGCCCACGGCCACTACGACGAGCTGGCGATGCACGTCCGCGCGGCCCGCCGTAACGGGCTGACCCCCGAGGAGATCGGCGCGGTACTCCTCCAGACGGCCGTCTACTGCGGAGTCCCGGCGGCCAACTCGGCGTTCGCCGCGGCCCAGCGCGTCCTCGCGGAAGAGGACGGCCCGGAAGAGGACAGCGCGGAAGGGTGACCCTGGTGGTCGTGGGTACGACGACCGGGTGCGCGGGGGCCTGGAGAAGGTCACCGAGCAGTTGCTCCGGACCTGACCGGCGCACCGGGCACCCCGGCCGTCAGCGCAGTCCCCGGCCGCCCTCCAGGACATCTCTCGCCTGGGCGACCAGGCCGTCCGCGCCGCACGACTTGGCCAGGGTCAGGCCGCGCTGGATCTCGGCGATCGAGCGGGCGGCGATGCCGTACTCGACGCGGGCCGCGGCGTGTTCGTACTGGCAGGGTGAGGCCTCCAGGTAGGCGACCGCCTGGGCGGCCAGGCGTACCGCCCGCTGGCCGGTCTCCAGGGCCGCCGCGCAGCGCAGGGCCTCGCCGATGGCGGTGTCCGTGCCGAAGCGTTCGGCGTACCGGCGGGCGTCGGCCGCCAGCACGGCGGCCCGGAGCGGGTCCTCCGTGGCCAGCGCCCGGGCGAGGTCGACGGCCCAGGTGGCGAGCACCGGGTTGTGGAAGCCACGCCCGGTGGCCGCCTTCTCCGCGGCCTCCAACTCGTTGATGCCCTCCTTCTTGCGGCCGACGGCGATGAGCAGCCGGCCGCGTACGGCGCGGGGTTCGGGCAGCACGATGGTGGACGGGTAGGGCGGCGCGAACCCGTACTGCTCGGCGACCGCCCAGGCCTCCTGGACATGGCCGCGGGCGAGCAGTGTGTCGACGAGGTTGCAGGTCGCCGACCAGTACAGGGGCAGGCCCCGCCCGACGCGTTCGGCCAGGCGCAGGGACTCGCGCAGTGAGGTCTCCGCCTCTCTGAGGCGGCCCCGCCTACGGTGTCCGAGACCGACGTACGCATGGGCGAGGGAGAGATGGCCGCCGCTCCAGCCCGCCGTCTCGTAGGCGCGCAGGGCGTCCATGTAGAGCGCCTCGGCACGGTCGAGACGGTCGGTGTAGGCGTAAGCGCAGGCCAGCATCATCGGCAGCTCGATGCCCCACTCGGGGTCGGTCCAGCCGAGTCCGGGCGCGAGGCGGCCGTTGACGAGGGCGCGGTCGCACACCTCCACGACCTCCTCCGCGTTCTCGCCGCGCGACATGGCGTCGAAGCCGCGCAGCATGAGCAGCGCGCGCTCGGAGTTGTCCCGGCCGGTGCAGGGGCGGGCGAGGTCGGCGAGGCGCTCGGAGCGGCCCGGCACGGCCACATCGGCTCCGTGGAGGCCCTCCAGCATGAAGTGCACGCCCTGCAGGCGCATCCGGGCGGGGCCCGGCTGATGCCGGGCGGCCTCCGCCTCGACCGTACGGACGGCTGCCTCCGACTGGCCGTTGTGCAGCAGGGCCTGCGAGAGCCGGACGATCGCGTCGACGCGCAGGTCACCCTCCAGGCCGGGCATCGCGAGCGCGGTCTGGAGATGCTGGATGGTGGTGGCGGGCGCCGTGAGGAGGGTGGCGCAGCCCAGTTCGAAGAGCACATACGCGTGGCTCTCGGGCCTGGGCGGTTCGAGCAGGGCGCGCTCCAGACAGCGGCGGGCCGCGTCCGGGGCGCCGACCGCCTGATGCTCGCGGGCCGCCTCCCGCAGCTGGTCGACGAGTTCCTCGTCGTCGTCCGGATACACATGGAGGAGATGGTGGGAGGCCGCGGCGGCGCCGAGCCCGGACTCGGTGACGACCTGGGCGGCGATGCCGTGCATGGCGGTGCGCATGCCGTCCGGGATGGAGTCGTAGACGGCGGTGGCGATCAGCGGGTGGACGAACTCCAGTTCGCCGTCGGCGACTTGGCCGGCCATCAGCTGGGGCTCGGTGAGGATGCGGGCGCCGCACAGGAGATTGGCGCAACGGTAGGCCTCGTCCGTGCTGAGGGTGGCGAGCCGGGCCACGAGGTCCACGGAGATGCCCTTGCCGAGAATGGCCGCCGCCCAGGCGAAGCGGGTGGCTTCGACGCCGAGTTCCTCCAGGCGGGCGACGAGGCCACCGCCGCGTGCCGCGTTGTTGAGTTCGCGCAGCCGGCCGCAGGATGCCTCGACCGGGGCGAGTCGGGCGTCCTGGACCTTGGCGAGGAGTTCGACGGTCTCGTACGGGTTGCCGCCGGTGACCGCCCACACCTCGCGGCAGAACGGGGCGTCCGCGTGCGGGCCGAGGGTCGTGCGGGTGAGTCCGGCGGCGGCTGCGGGGGTGAGGGCGTCGAGCGTGGCGACGGGGCCGGCCGCCCGGGCGATCGCCTCCAGGTGGTCGGCGCTGGCGCCGGTGGCCTCGCCTGGCCTGCGGGCGACCACGACGAGGACGGACAGGTCGTCGAGCCGCTCGGCGAACGCGGCCAGCCAGCGCAGGGTCTCCTGGTCGGCCCACTGGGCGTCGTCGATGAGCAGGACGAGCGGCCAGTCACGCTTGGCGAGCCGCCGTACGGCCGCGACCAGGCCGTCGCACACACCCTGCGGGTCGGCCTGGCGGTCGCCGGGTTCGGTGATGCCGAGGGCGGGGCCGGCGATGTCGTACCAGTCGCCGAGGTACTCGCGGGCCTCCTCCGGCATCAGTGACACCAACGCGGGCTGGAGCAGCTGCCGTACGACGTTGAAGGGGACGGACTTGAGTGTCTCGCCGCCACGTGCCGACCACACCGTGCAGTTGCGCCGCTCGGCGATGCGCCGGGTCTCGGCCATCAGCGCGGTCTTGCCGAGGCCCGCCTCGGCGGTGAAGAGCACCAGATTGCCCGAGGAGGCGCTGTCGGCGCGCAGGGCGTCGATCGCCCGGCCGAGGGCGGCGACTTGTGTGTCGCGCTCCCACAGGGCGGCAGAGCCGGCCGTCCCGGGCAGTTCCTCCGTCATCCCGCTACCTCCCCAAGTCGCCTGAACGACGTACAGAACCCGAGAGTAGCCGTCCGGCTGCCGCGGTGGAGGCGGGTCCGCGCAGGTAGTGCCGGGACGAGTGACAGGGAGGGCGACAGGGCGACGCGGCAGGCCCGCCACCAGCCGTCGTCGAGGTGATGGTTCGTCAACATCCGCTGGGACACAGCTGGTTTGTCGACGGCGGGGGGCGCGCCTCCGTCGGGTCGTGGTTCTTCGGGCCGACCTGTCCGCACCTCTGGAGAGGATCACCGCGCGGCTCCCCTCTTCACCCGGGAAGGTGGCGGCGAGGCGGAGGCGACGGTGCGGACGTGAACATCGTCCGTACTGGCGTTCCCCTTCGGTCGGCGCGGTGGAGGCGGCGGGCGCCTGACCTCTCGTATCCCGCTATCTCGGCATCTCGGCCCGCCATTCCGCGCCTTTCCCGGCGGAAAGGCCACTCCTCTCATCCGCCTTTCACTCTGGCCTCATACGGTGGGGGCATGACGCAGGAGACTCCTCCCGGTTGGTATCCCGACCCCGGGCAGACAAGTGACAGCCCCGCCACCGAGCGCTGGTGGGACGGCAGGACATGGACGGAACAGACCCGTCCCGAGGGCTCGGCCGCCGCCTGGGGTCCACCGGTGCTGGCCACCGGCGGGGCCTATCCGGCGTACCCGGAGCATCCGCCGACGGGCACCCGGCGCGGTCTGCGCACCGGCATAGCCGTCGCGGTGGCGATCGCCGTCCTCGCCGGTATAGGCGGCGGCGTGTACGCGCTGACCAAGGACGACGGCGGCAGCGACGTGAGCGCGCGGGTGCCGGGCGGCCAGGGCGGAACCGGCGGACAGAACGGCGGTGGCCAGAGCGGCGGCGGTCAGAACGGTGGCGGCCAGGGCGGTCCCGGTGGTGGCACCGGCGGCGGCCCGGGCGGGCAGACGCCGGATCCGCAGCAGTCCGAGCCCTCGGAGAGTCCGAAGATCGACAGCGGTTCCGTGCCCGACGCGACCAACGGGATCAGCATCCCGATCCCCGACGGCTGGTACGGCCAGCAGATCACCGTGGGTGGCCAGATCACCTCGGACAGCTCGTACAAGTGCCCGGGCGACACGACGAAGTCGTGCACCAAGGGCGGGGCGTACTCGGCGCCCGCGCTGGCGCTGGGCACCTCGGGCAGCACGGCCGAGGCGGTCGCCAAGGCGGACATCTCGGCGAACGCCGAGGAGTCCTACGGAGGCACGACGTACGGGAAGATCACCTCGCACGACGTACTGGCCTCCAAGGCGGTGACCGTGGCCGGGCAGAAGGGCTATCTGGTCCGCTGGAAGGCGGTCACGAGCAAGGGCGCCGACGGCATCGTCGAGTCGCTCGCCTTCCCCGCGCCGTCGAACCCCCGGCAGATCGTCGTCGTCCGCTTCGGTGTCGACGCCGACCAGAAGGAGACGGTGATCGACCAGATAACGGCCGGTATCAAGGTCTCGACGGTTGGCGGCAGCGGGACGAACGTCTGATCCGCAGGTACGCGTCGCTCCCGGCGGACAGATGTGCGGGTGGAGCTGGATCGGCCGGGTGGGGCGCCTCTCCGCTCAAGAGGAACCCCACCCGGCCGGGGGGTGCGCGCCGCCCCCGTCCCCACGGGTCGGCGCGGACAGGTCACCGTCCGGGCGTGGCAGGGACGGCGGCCTGCGTCTCAGGTGACGCCGAGTGCGGGCAGCACCGCGGCCTCCACGAATTCGACGAGGTACTCCGGGTCCGCGTACCGCCCCTCCAGGACCGGACGGACCCGCAGGACGCCCATCATCTGCGCCGGTACGTACTCCAGCGCCGGATGGTCGGCGGCGACCTCGCCCCGCTCGACCGCGCGGCGGATCATCTCGCGGTACGCGGCCAGCTCCGGTTCGACGATCGCCTCACGCAGCGCCTGCTGGAGCTCGGGGTCCTGCATGGCGGCGTGGCCGAGTGCCTGCATCAGCTGGGTGTCGCGGCCCGAGGACTCGCCGGTCGCCCGCGCCGCCGCCCGCAGGTCCCCACCGAGGGACCCGGTGTCGACGGCGAAGCGGGCGCGCCGGTTGGCGCGCAGCGCCGCGGCCACGAACTGCGGTTTCGTCTTCCACTGCCGGTAGAGCGTCGACTTGCTGCAGCGCGCGCTGGCGGCGACGCCCTCCATGGTCAGCGCGTCGTATCCGCACTCGCGGATCTGGACGAGCACGGCGTCGAAGTACTCCTGCTCACGCTCCGGCGTGATTTTGGAGCGGCGGGAGGCGACGACCGGTTCCGGTCCCTCCGCGGCCTGCGACGTCATGACTGCGCTCCCTTTCCCTGCCGTTGCGGTCATAGCTGTCATAGCTGTCGTTGCTGTCGGGCGGCTCTGTGGCTTATTCCCGATTCCAGTGTGGCGTAAGTCCATCGATACGCCAGTGTACCGGTACGGATTCGTTTCGGTACACTCTCGTATCGGTACACCAACGTATCGATGAGACGAGCGCCCGTACAGACGAGTTCCCGCCCATCACGCAGCACGTGCGCACACGCGCCACTCAGGGAAAGGGCCGGGGGATGAAAGCCAGCACCGAGCCTGCCAAGGCGGAACCCGCCGGTATACGACGGCCGCCGCTCGGCCGTGAACTCCTGCTGGTCGCAGGGCTGTTCCTCGTCTACAAACTCGGCCGGCAGCTGGCGACCGGGCACACCACCGAGGCCTTCCGGAACGCCCACCGCGTCTGGGACTGGGAGCGGGCCCTCCATCTCCCCGGCGAGGGCGCCGTGCAGTCGGCGCTGCTGCACAGCGACACCGCGGTCCACATCGCGAACACCTACTACGCGACCGTGCACTTCCCGGCCACCGTCGCCTTCCTGGTCTGGCTCTATCTGCGGCGCCCCGCGCACTACGTATGGGCCCGCCGGGTCCTCGCCGCGGTCACCGGGGCCGCCCTGGTGATCCATCTCACCTTCCCACTGGCGCCGCCGCGGCTGCTCGGCGAGGCGGGTCTCGTCGACACCGGCCAGATCTTCGGACCGACGGTCTACGGCGCCTCACCCGAGGCCGACACCCTGTCCAACCAGTTCGCGGCCATGCCGTCGCTGCACTTCGGCTGGGCCCTGATGGTGGCGATCGGCCTGATCGTCGCGACCCGCTCGCGCTGGCGCTGGCTGTGTCTGCTGCATCCGCTGGTGACGCTGCTGGTGATCGTCGGTACGGCGAACCACTACTGGCTCGACGCGATCGTGGCCTCGGCCCTGCTGGGCATCGCCCTCGCGGTCGTCCACCTGCCCCACCGCACCGAGTCGACGGCAAGCCAGGGCAGCAGGCTCGCCCCGGTCGACGAGCCCGTCCTCGTGGGAGCCGCACGATGAACGCCGCCACGCTCGCCGCCGTCGCCCTCTCCCTCTTCTCCGCCGTCGCCTACGCCGCCGCGGCCGTCGCCCAGGAACGGCTCGCCTCCCGCAACGCCGACGCGGGGATACGGCGGCTGCTCGCGACCGGCGCCTGGTGGGGCTCGGTGCTGCTCAACGCGGGCGGCGCGCTGCTGCACGTGGTCGCCCTCAAGTACGGGCCGCTCACGGTGGTCCAGCCGCTGGGCGCGCTCACGCTGGTCGCCGCGGTGCCGCTGGGCGCGCGGGTCGCCGGCCGGCGGGTCAGCGCGCGGGAGTGGCGCGGTACCGCGCTGACGCTGCTCGGCCTGGCGGCGATCCTGGTCACGGCGTCCGGTCCGGCGCCGGACCACATCCTGAGCCTCCCGGAGGCCCTCGCGGTCGCGAGTACGACGATGATCCTCATCGGGGTGCTGGCCCGCCCCGGCGCCCGGCCCGGCCTGCGGCACGCGAGCGCGTCCGGTATCGCGTCCGGGGTGGCCTCGGCGCTCACCCAGACCGTCACGGTCGCGGCTACGGACAGCTCGGGTCCGCTGCTCGGCTGGCAGGTGATCGGGGTGGCGCTGCTGGTCGCGGCGTTCGCGGCGGGCGGCCTGATCCTGTCCCAGACCGCCTACCGGGGCGGCCTCGGCGGTCCGCTGGCCCTGGTGACGCTGGCCAACCCGGGCGCGGCGGCGGTGATCGGCCTGACGCTGCTCGGCGAGCGGCTCCAGGGCGGGGCGGCCGGCCTGCTCCTTGCGCTGGTGGGCGCGGGACTCGCGGGGTGGGGTGTGGTGACGCTGTCGCGGGCGACGCCGGCCCTGGTCCCGGAGACCGTCGCGGAGCCGGTTTTGGACGCGGTTCCGGTGTCTCCGCGGCGGATCGTGATTCCGTCCTCGGCTTCGGCGGCGGCCTCGGTCCTGGACGACGAGGAGCATCCGGTGGCGTCGGTCCTCGCGCTGGAGGCCCACCCGGCGCCCGTCGAACCGTCGTTGATGCCCCGGCAGCCGTCGCAGCCGGGACACCTCACGTCACTGTGAACCGGCCGGCCCCTGTGAACATGCCTGGCGTGAACACACCTGTGAACAGGGGCTTCGGTCGGTCTCTGTGAACCGATCCGTCCTCTGTGAACCGACCGGTCAGCCCAGGCCGCGTGAATCCTGCTTCAGCGCGGTGTCGACGGTCAGCGCCGTCGCCACGACGAGGCTCAGCAGGGGCTCGGGCAGTTGGTAGTGGATCTGCAGGACGTAGTTGTCCGCGGTCGTGAACATCGTCTTCGCCAGACCTTCCCAGGTCTTGGTGATACGGGCGACCTCGTTCTCCGCGTGGTCGACGATGCTGAAATTCCAGGCCCGCCAGTTCTCGGCCTTGATGGCGCCGACCTGCTGCCCGCCCGCGTTGATCGCGAAGTTGATCTTCCCGATCATGTTCTGCTGGACGATCTCACCGACCGGCGAACCGTCCGGGCGCTGCACGATCACCCGCGACTTCAGGAACTTCCGGGGGCGCGTCAGCAGCAGCACCGGCTGCCCGTGCGCGTCCCGGATCTCCAGCTTGTGCGTCATGTACTGGTCGAGGCTGGAGACCAAGCGCATGATCTTCTTCAGCGTGCTCTGTCCGACCTGGACGACCGAGCCGAGCTCCCGGCCCTGCTGGTCCATGACCTTGTACTCGTTGGTCACCTCGATCAGCTTGGCCTTCTGGTTCACCACCAGCACCGGCTCACTGAACAGCGTGCCTCCGCCCGCCCCTCCCGCCGCGACCCCGGCCTGCTGCTGGACCTGCCCCCGCACCCGCGGATCGGCACCGGCGGCCGCCGGCTGCGCCGCGCCGAAGCCCTTCTGCGGCTGCCCCTGGGGCTGTCCCTGGGGCTGACCGAATCCCTGCTGGGGCTGCTGAACCGGCGCCGCCTGCGGCTGCTGGGCCTGGGGCTGCTGCGCCTGCTGCTGGTCGGTGTTGGTGTGGTCGGTCCACTGGGAACCGTCCCAATACCGGAGCGTCTGGGGCGCTCCGTGCGGATCCGCGTACCAACCTGCAGGTATGTTCGATTGCGTGGTCACCGGGGCACACTACCGTGGCGTGACTGGATGACAACCATGTCACGGTCAAGGCGCCCCGGGCCCGTACCGCCCGTCAGCAGGTCACGATCGCCGGATCGCTCACACCCGCCCGGCCGTTCTCCACGTGCCCGGCGAACCGACGCAGGAACGACGCGTCGCCCTCGGCGGTGACCGTCACGTCGTACCACCGCTTGCTGGCGCCCAGGTCCACCCGGTGCCGGACGACCGCGCCGGCCCGCACCCTGATCGTGCGCGCCTGTCCGCCGTATCCGCTGCTCAGCTTCAACTCCACCGCCTTGGCGCCCTTGTTGGTGAGGGTGAGCTCAAGGTCGTCGCCGACGTGTCGGGCGGTCACCTCGGGTCCGGCGGCGCCCTTGCCGCGCCCCTTGAAGACGCGCAGGAAGCCGTTCGGGCCGTGCACCGTCAGGTCGTGGACGTCCTTCGAGTACGCCGAGTTCCAGGTGTCGGAGAGGGTCTCGCCGGCTCCGGTGGTGTACGCCCACGGGCCGTCGGCGCGGTTGCCGGAGGTCACCAGGAAGGAGGCGCCGGCGTGGGTGCCGGAGGCGAAGGCCAGCGTGAACTTCCCGGCCGCCAGGTCTGCCGAACCGTCCACGTACGGGGCGTACTTGAGCGGGCGGGCCGGGCGCAGACCGCGTTCCTGCCTGGGCAGCACCGGGTGGGCGGGCGGCGTCGGCACGTAGTCAGGGTGGCGGTTCCCGTCCGGCGGCAGGTAACCGTCGGTGCCGGGAAGGGCGACGGGCCTGACGTCCCTGCGGGAGAAGTCGAAGGCGGCCGTCAGATCGCCGCAGACCGCGCGCCGCCAGGGCGAGATGTTGGGCTCGTGCACCCCGAAGCGGCTCTCCATGAACCGGATGATCGACGTGTGGTCGAGCGTCTCCGAGCAGACGAACCCGCCCTTGCTCCAGGGCGAGACGACCAGCATCGGCACCCGCTGCCCGAGCCCGTAGGCACCGGCCGCGTGACTGCTGTCGCCCTTGAACAGGTCCGGGCCGACCTCGACCGTGGACTTGCCCTGCGCGGCGGACCCGGGAGGGAACGGCGGCACGAGGTGGTCGAAGAAGCCGTCGTTCTCGTCATACGTGATGAACAGCGCCGTCTTGGCCCACACCTCGGGGTCCGAGGTGAGCGCGTCCAGGACCTGGGAGATGTACCAGGCGCCGTAGTTCGCGGGCCAGTTGGGGTGCTCGGTGAATGCCTCGGGGGCGACGATCCAGGAGACCTGCGGCAGCTTGCCACCTGACACGTCGGCCTTGAGCTGGTCGAAGAAGCCCTCGCCCTTCCGGGCGTCGGTGCCGGTGCGGGCCTTGTCGTAGAGGGGGTCCCCGGGCTTGGCGTCGCGGTACTGGTTGAAGTAGAGGAGCGAGTTGTCGCCGTAGTTGCCCCGGTAGGCGTCCTGGATCCAGCCCCAGGAACCGGCAGCGTCGAGCCCGTCACCGACGTCCTGGTAGATCTTCCAGGACACGCCCGCCTTTTCGAGGCGCTCCGGGTAGGTCGTCCAGCCGTATCCCTCCTCGTCGTTGCCGAGGACGGGGCCGCCGCCCAGCTCGTCGTTGCCCGTGTAGCCCGTCCACAGGTAGTAGCGGTTCGGGTCGGTGGAGCCGATGAACGAGCAGTGGTAGGCGTCGCAGATGGTGAAGGAGTCGGCCAGCGCGTAGTGGAACGGGATGTCCTCGCGGTTCAGATAGGCCATCGTCGTCGACGACTTGGCCTCGATCCACTTGTCGTACTTGCCGTTGTTGAACGCGACGTGCCCGTCACTCCAGCTGTGCGGGAGGTCCTGGATGAAGGCCAGCCCTAGGTTGTCGGCGTCCGGGTGGAAGGGGAGCACGTCCTTGGTGCCGTCCGACTGGTGCCAGACCGACTTGCCGTTCACCTGCGTCACCGGATGCGGGTCGCCGAAGCCCCGGACGCCGCGCAGCGAACCGAAGTAGTGGTCGAAGGACCGGTTCTCCTGCATGAGGACGACGATGTGCTCGACGTCCTCGATCGTCCCGGTGCGGTGGTGCGCGGGAAGGGCTGCGGCACGCTCGATGCTGTTGGACAGCGCGGTGAACGCCGTGGTCGCGCCCGCGAGTTGGAGGAAGCGGCGCCGGTTGACTTCGGGCATGGGGGAAGAGCCTCTCGTCCTGATGACGGCATTGGGAGGAACGTGACGGAATGCGCGCCTGGAGTTTCCCAGGGGTACCGAACGGCACGGAAGGGTCCGGTGGCATCGGCGTGAAGGTCATCGGTACGTGAGATGAGGGACGGGTCAAGGCCGGCCCAAGAAGCGGCCACCGCACCTCGTCAAAGCGCAGATGCCACTCCATTCCCCTGTCAGCCATGCTCATGCGATGAGACAGGGGGCTTACTCCTCGCACTTGCGGACGTATCATCGGTGCTTGTCCGCGATCGACAGAGGAGCAGCCCCGTGATGACCCGTTCCGTACGCCGGACCCGTCGGACCCTCCAGGTGGCCGGCGCGGGTGTCGCCGCGCTGCTGGCCCTGAGCGCCTGCTCCTCCGACGACCCGGCGGCGAACGCGGGCTCCGCCGCGTCGGACTCCGCCTCCCCGCAGGTGTCCGGCAAGGTGACCGTGTTCGCCGCCGCCTCCCTCAAGGAGAGCTTCACCGCGCTGGGCAAGGACTTCGAGAGGAAGTACCCGGGTACGAAGGTCACCTTCAGCTTCAGCGGCAGCGACTCCCTCGCCGCGAGCATCACCGGCGGCGCCCCGGCCGATGTGTTCGCGTCCGCCAGCCCCAAGACGATGAAGATCGTCACCGACGCGAAGGACGCCGCCGGGACCCCGGCCACCTTCGTCCGCAACCAGTTGGAGATCGCCACCCTGCCGGGCAACCCGGACAGGATCGCGTCGCTGAAGGATCTGACGAAGTCCGGGCTGAAGGTCGTCCTCTGCGACAAGGAGGTGCCGTGCGGCGCCGCCGCGCAGAAGAGCCTCGACGCGAGCGGGCTGAAGCTCACCCCGGTGTCGTACGAGCAGGACGTCAAGAGCGCCCTGACGAAGGTCGAGCTGAAAGAGGCGGACGCCGCCGTCGTCTACAAGACCGATGTGCACGCCGCGGGTGACAAGGTGGAGGGTGTGGAGTTCCCCGAGTCGGCCGAGGCCGTCAACGACTATCCGATCGTCCTGCTCAAGGACGCGCCGAACGCCGACGCGGCGAAGGCGTTCATCGAGCTGGTCCGGTCCGCCGAGGGCAGCCAGGTCCTGACCGGGGCCGGATTCCTCAAGCCGTGACCGAGCCCGACAGGTCCGACAAGCCCGGCGCCGCGGCCGACACCCTCGCCGGTGGGCCTCGGCGTGGGCGCGTCCGAGGCCGTCGGTCCGCGGTCCCGGTTCCGCTCCTCGTCCCCGCGCTCGTCGGCCTGGCGTTCCTGCTGCTGCCGCTGCTCGCGCTGCTGGTGCGGGCCCCGTGGCGCGGCCTGCCCGGGCAGCTGACCAGCCCCGAGGTCTGGCAGGCCCTGCGGCTGTCCCTGTTCTGTGCGACCTCGGCGACGGCGGTGAGTCTGGTCCTGGGCGTCCCGCTGGCCTGGCTGCTGGCCCGCACCGAGTTCCCCGGACGCGGTTTCGTACGGGCGCTGGTGACCCTGCCACTGGTGCTGCCGCCGGTCGTCGGCGGTGTGGCGCTGCTCCTCGCGCTCGGGCGCAACGGGGTCGTCGGGCAGTGGCTGGACTCGTGGTTCGGCATCACGCTGCCGTTCACCACGGCGGGCGTCGTGGTCGCGGAGACGTTCGTGGCGATGCCGTTCCTCGTCATCAGCGTGGAGGGAACGCTGCGGGCCGCCGACCCGCGCTACGAGGAAGCCGCCATGACACTGGGCGCGTCCCGCTTCACCGCGTTCCGCCGGGTCACACTGCCCCTCATCGCTCCCGGGGTCGCGGCCGGCGCGGTACTGGCCTGGGCGCGCGCGCTGGGCGAGTTCGGGGCGACGATCACCTTCGCGGGCAACTTTCCGGGCCGTACACAGACCATGCCGCTGGCGGTCTATCTGGCTCTGCAGAGCGACCCGGCCGCCGCCATCGCCCTGAGCCTGGTGCTGCTCGCCGTCTCGATCGCGGTGCTGGCCGGGCTGCGCGATCGCTGGATGACCACGTCATGACCTCCATGGACGAGACCAGGTCAGGCGTCGGCGCCGGTCGCGGCAGCGCGTCCGGCGCGGGGCTCGACGCCCGGATCGTCGTCGACCGGGGCTCCTTCCGGCTCGACATCCGGCTGACGGCGGCGCCCGGCGACGTCGTGGCGCTGCTCGGCCCCAACGGCGCCGGCAAGACCACCGCGTTGCGCGCACTGGCCGGGCTCACCCCGCTCGACGGCGGCCATCTGCGGCTGGACGGGGCGGAGTTGGAGCGTACGCCGCCGGAATCCCGGCCGGTGGGCGTCGTCTTCCAGGACTACCTGCTCTTTCCGCACCTCAGCGCCCTCGACAACGTCGCCTTCGGCCCGCGCTGCCGGGGAGCGAGCAGGGCGGAGGCCCGGGCGACGGCCGCCGGGTGGCTGGAGCGGATGGGGCTCGCCGAGCAGGCCGGCGCCAAGCCGCGCAGGCTCTCCGGCGGGCAGGCCCAGCGGGTCGCCCTCGCCCGCGCCCTGGCCACCTGCCCCCGGCTGCTGCTCCTCGACGAGCCGCTGGCCGCGCTGGACGCCCGTACCCGCCTCGATGTCCGGGCCCAACTCCGGCGTCACCTGGCCGACTTCGAGGCCGTCGCGGTCCTGGTCACGCACGATCCGCTGGACGCCATGGTGCTCGCGGACCGGCTGGTGGTCGTCGAAAACGGCCGGGTCGTCCAAGAGGGGCCGCCGCAGGACATCGCGCGTCGGCCGCGCACCGACTACATCGCCCAACTGGTCGGCCTGAACCTGTACCCGGGCCGGGCGGAGGGGCACGCCGTCACCCTGGACACCGGTCCGGTGATCACCACCACGGAGGATCTCACCGGCCCGGTCTTCGTCGCCTTCCCGCCCAGCGCGGTGACCCTGCACCGACACCGCCCCACCGGCTCCAGCGCCCGCAACCTGTGGCGCTGCGAGGTGGCCGGCATGGAGACCCACGGCGACCGGATACGCGCCAACCTCACCGGTGAACTCCCCCTCGCCGCCGACCTCACCACCGTAGCCGCCGCGGAACTCGACCTTCATCCGGGCGCCGAGGTGTGGGCGACCGTCAAGGCGACACAGACGCACGCGTACCCGGCCTGAGCGGGAGCCGGTGCCCGGCCCGGTTAGCGTGAGCCTCACAAAAGCCGCGAAAGCCGCTGTTCCGCACCTTCTCCCTGTGAGGCGTTCCGCCATGAGCCTGAGCATCCGCAACCAGATTCCCGGCACCGTCATCGCCGTCACCTCCGGGCAGGTCATGGCCACCGTCAAGGTCCGCCTCGACGCGGGTCAGGAGATCACCGCCGCGATCACCCGGGAATCCGTCAACGATCTCGGGCTCGCCGCGGGGACCACGGTTCACGCCCTGGTCAAGTCCACGGAGGTCGCGCTCGCCACCGCCGTCGTCGAGGGCGTCTCCATCCGCAACCAACTCCCCGGCACCGTCGCCGACATCACCACGGGTGCCGCGATGGCGTCCGTCAAGGTCACCGTCGCGGGCGGCACGCTCACGGCCGCGATCACCACGGACGCCGTGCACGACCTGGGTCTGGCCGCCGGCTCCCCGGTCGTCGCCCTGATCAAGTCGACCGAGATCTCCCTCGCGACCGGGTGAGCGTCCGTTGCCGCCCAGTGGTGCGCATGGTGCCGCCGCGGGGAGACCGCGTCACCCGCCGGGGAGCGTGTCGCGCGAGGCGGCCGGACCGTGGTCGTACGCCGTGGTGCTCGCCGTGCCGGACGCGGCACGGCGAGGGTCCCGCCGTCGGCGAGACGTCGGCCGGCAGGCCGCGGAGTGGGCTCCACCGGCACCACCGTGGGCCGGCTCGACGGCCTCGTGCCGGGCGCGTTCTCACCCACCGCGGCCCCGGGCCGCCGAAGGACAGCCTCCGGCGGCCCGGGACGGGAGGTCACGCGTCAGCAGGTCGGCACGCCGGACAGCCAGGCCGCGCCCTTGATGTAGATGTTCGTCATCCAGGAGCCGTTCGTCAGCTTGGCCCAGGCGTCATTGGTGTAGCCCTCGGCCGTCACTTCCTGCGCGTGCGCCTGGCAGACCACGTTGACCGTGGTGGGCTGCGCGAAGTAGTCGACCACCCCGGCGTTGACGTTCGGCTCGCTGTGCGTACGCACCCCGGTGCCCCAGGTCTGGAACGGCTTGCTGCCGCTCGACGGCGGCGGGGTGCTGCTGCCGCCGCAGTCCGGGATGCCGGGCAGCGACGCCGGGCCCTTGATGTAGATGTTCGTCAGCCAGGAACCGTCGGCCAGCTTGGACCAGATGTCGTTGGTGTAGCCCTCCGCGGTGACGCTCTCCGCGTGCTGCTGGCACTGGATCGACACCTGGGTCGGTCCGGCGAAGGTGTCCACCACCGCGCCGCCCACGCTCGGCGTGCGGTGGGTGCGCACCCCGGTGCCCCAGGTCTCGAAGGTCGTACCGCCGTTCGCGGGCGGCGGAGTGGGAGTGCCCGACCCGTTGATCCGGATCGCGCCCGCGTAGTCGCCGCCGGTGCGCACGGGCGCGACCCTGATGTGGGTGCCCGACTCGTACGCCTCGACCATCTGTCCGGCCCCGAGGTACATGGCGACGTGGTGGACATGCCCGCTGCCCCAGAACATCAGGTCGCCCGGCAGCAGCGGGGCGCTGCCCTGCGAGGCGGAGAAGCGGGCCGAGGCCTGCGAGCTGTGGAACTGGTCGTCGGCCGTGCCGTTGAGCAGGTCCTTGCCGGTGGCCTGCGCGTACGCGTAGCGCGTGAAGCCGGAGCAGTCGAAGCCCTTGCGCTCGCTGTCGTGGAGGCTGTCGGGGTCCGAGCCGTCGTAGTAGCCGTAGCTGGCGCCCGGCGACGCTCCGTGCCCGCCGCCCCAGCTGTACCAGACGCCGATCTGCGAACAGGCGGCGTTCACGGCCGCCTGCGCGGTGGCCGAGGCACCCGGAGCGAGGACGCCGCAGGTGGCGTCCTGCGCGGCGTGGGCCGGAGCGGAGAAGAACGCGGACAGGGCGAGGACCGAGGCCCCCAGGAGCGCGCCGCTGGTCCGGCGACGCGTGCTGCTGATCATCAAGGAACTCTTCCTTCTTCGAAGTGACTGCGGTGGTGGTAGGACGTGCCGCTCCCCACCCCCGTGGGGGGAGCGGCACGAGTCAGTTGCCGAGCGCGTCGCGCATCTTGGCCAGGCCCCGCATCCGGTTGCGCTGGACCGTTCCGCGGTGGGCGCCGAGGCGTTCTCCGGCCGTGTCGTGGCTGAGTCCCTCCAGGTCCACGAGGATCACCGCCGCGGCCTCCTTCTCGGAGAGCACGCCCAGCAGCGCCAGCGTGGTCTCGGAAGCCTCGTAGGAGGCCAGCCCGCCGTCCCAGCCGGTCTCGGGCAGCCGGTCGGTGGACTGTTCGCGGCGGGAGGGACGCTGCCAGGAGTCACGGAGCAGGTTGAGGGCGACGGTGCAGGTGTAGGCGTACGGGTGCTGCTGGTGCGTCAGGTTCTGGGCGCGGGCCCGTCTGGAGAGCCGTAGATAGGTCTCCTGCACCAGGTCGTCGGCGTCGTGCGGGTTGCCCGTCAGGGCCAGCAGCCGCCGTCGCAGCCGTGGCATGTCCGCGGCGAAGGAGGCGTCGAAGTCGTTCGGGCTCATCCGGTCGCCGTCCTCCCGAGGCGGCGGCGGACAGGCGTAGGTGCTGGTGTTCACAACTGTTCCCCTCGTTCGTACGCGCGGTCGTACGGTCGTGTCGTGTCACGGCGGTCGGCTGGTCAGGCCGTCGGGCCGGGCGGGGTGGCGGGGCCGTAGCGGGCGGCCGGTGCCTGGCGCAGCAGCGCCCAGTACCGGTCTCCGTAGGACCAGTGCCACCATTCGGTCGGGTAGTTGACGAAGCCGGTCGCGCCGAGGGCCCAGCCCAACAGGGCCCGGTTGGCGCGCGCCTCGGCGTTGATGCCGGGCGCCTCGGTGCGGCAGGCGCCCTCGCTCTCCTCCGGGGTCGCGTTGACCTCCGTGCCCAGCGCCAGCTCTCGGCCGTCCTGGTCGCACAGCGTCAGGTCGACGGCCCCGCCGCTGACGTGCGGTGCCACCTCCGGCGGGGAGATGTACGCGCTCGCCAGTTCGCGGATCCGCTCGGGCGAGGCGTCCGGGTGGGCCAGGCGCATGGTTCGCGCGTACTGCTCGAAGTAGCGGCGCTGCAGGTCGGGGGGCCGGTATCCCTCCACCACCAGGAATCTGACCCCGGCCGGCAGGAGGCGCTGGGCCCGCACCAGTCGGCGCAGCGCGCCGGACCGGAGGTGGGCGTAGTGGCCGTCGTCGTCGGCCTGTCGGTGGTCGAGCCGCAGGTGGCCGGCCCCGCGCAGGTCGACCAGCGACTCACCGCAGTCGTCCAGCGCGACCGCGGCGACCCGGGCGTCCGAGAGCGTGATGATCTCTGTCACGCTCAAAGAGTCGCGGACGGCGCTGCAGATCCTCTGCAAGTTGTCTGCAAGCGGCCCACCAGGATGTCTGCAGACGGTGGCGGCCGGTACGGGACCTACTCGGTGTCCGCCGCCGGTTCCGTCGTCCCGCAGCCCAACTCCCGGAAGACCGCGTGTGCTTCGGCCCGGGCCGAGCTCGCCGCCGCCGCGTCCCCCTGTGCCTCCCACACCTCGGCCAGATCGCGGACGGTACGGGCCCGCCACAGCGGCAGCCGCAGGGTCTGCCAGGCCGACAGCGCCCGCTCGAGCGGCTCCCGGGCGCCGTCCGGATCACCGGCCGCCAGATGCCACTCGCCCAGGGTGCGCAGGACGAGTGCCTCACCGAAGCGGTCCTGGCGTTCGCGGGCGATCTCCAGGCACCGGCCGAGCCGCTCGCGCGCCTCGTCGAGACGCCCCATCCGCAACTCCGTCTTGGCCAGCGACTGTTCGGTGTACATCACCCCGAACGTGTCGCGCAGGCCGGCGAAGATCCGCAGCGCCTCGTGCAACAGCCGCTCGGCGTCCGCGAGTCGGGCCTCGGCCCGGTGGCACAGGGCCAGCGAGCGCAGGGTCAGCGCCTCGCCGTTGCGGTCGCCCTCCGCGCGGTACAGCTCCAGCGCCCGCGTGAGCACCTGCCGGGCCTGCGCGCCCCGTCCCTGTTCCCGGTGCACGTAGCCGATGCCGTACAGCACCCGGGCCCGGGCGCCCCGCTCGCCGGACTCCCCGTACAGGCCGAGTGCCGCGTTCAGCAGCTCCGACGCCTCGGCGTACCCGGCCTGTTCGCGACGGGCCGTCCCCATCCCGGCCAGTGCGAGCGCCGCGCCCTCCGGTACGTCGCCGCGTGCCTCGAACAGGCGCAGGGCCTTGCTGAAGTAGGTGTACGACTCCTCGAACTCGTCCTGTTCGTAGCGCAGCTGGCCCAGCCCGGCGAGCAGCCACGCCTCGCCCTCGCCGTCCCCGCTGCGGTGTACGGCGGCCATGGCGGCGGCGTGCGAGCGGGTCCAGGCGTCGAACTGGTTGTACAGCGCGGCCGAGCTCGCGATCAACGCGCCGGCCAGGTCGCGGGCGGCGCGGTCCATACCGTTGTCCGCGCAGTACTCCACCGCCGCGAGCAGACAGGCCTGTTCGGCGGCGAACCAGGACGCGGGGCGTTCCAGCAGCTCCTCCTCCGTCTCCGCGTCGAGGGCCCGTACGGCGGCCGGCTCGGGGAAGTACCGGCCGGCCGCGCCCGGGCCCAGGGCCGCCGCTTTCCTGGCCAGCCCCAGCCAGGAGGCCACCAGCCGCAGCACGGCCGCCCTGCGCTCCTCGGCGCTCTCCTCGGACAGACAGTGTTCGCGTGCGTGTTCCCGGGCCAGGTCATGGATGCGATAGCGGCTGCGCCCCGTGTCGTCGAGGCCGATCACATCGATGAAGTGGCAGTCCACCAGCCGCTCCACCGCCTCCTCGGCCTCCGGCGTGCCGATGTCCAGCAGGGGGGCGGCGATCCAGGCCGCGAAGTCCGGCAGGTCGAACAGGGCCAGCCGCCGCAGCGCCCGGCGCTCCGACAGGTCCAGGTCGGCGTAGCCGAGCTCAAGGCTGGTGCGCAACTCCAGGTCTCCGGCGCGCAGTTCGTTGAGCCGGCTGCGCTGGTCGCGCAGTCGTCGGGCGAGCCGGCCGGGCGCCCAGTGCGGACGGGCCGCCAGCCGGGCGCCGGCGATGCGCACCGCCAGCGGCAGCCGCCCGCACAGCGAGACGATCTCGGCGGCCCGCTCCGGTTCGGCGTCCGTACGGTCCGGGCCGGCGACCCGGCGCAGGAGTTCGAGCGCCTCCGCCTGGTCGGGCACGGTCAGGTCCAGATGGGCGGCACCCTCCAGCGCCACCAGCCGGCGCCGGCTGGTGACGAGCACCGCGCAGCCGGGGCCGGGGGGCAGCAGGGGCCGTACGTGCGCCTCGCCGGCCGCGTTGTCCAGGATCAGCAGAACGCGCCGGCGCCCGATGAGCGTGCGGTAAAGCCCCGTCAGCTCCTCGACCGAGGTCGGCAGATCCTCCGGGTCGGCTCCCATGGCGCGCAGCAGCCTGGCCAGGGCGTCGGCGGGCTGCAGCGGGGCGGTGTCCCCCGCGCGCAGGTCCACGAACAGGCGGCCGTCCGGGAAGAGCGCGGACATACGGTGGCCGACGTGTACGGCGAGCGCGGTCTTGCCTGTTCCGGAACGGCCGGAGAACACGCCGATCGGTGGGGCGGTACGGCTGGTCTCGTCGACCTGGCGCAGCAGCGAGGAGGCCCAGTCGATCTGCTCGGATCGGCCCACGAAGTCGGCTATGTCCGGCGGGAGATGAGACGGCGCGGGTCTCGGCGGGGCGCTGGACGTGTCGCGGGCGGCGCCCGGTGACGGCTTCGGGAGCCTCGGCTGCTCCCGCCCCGCGCGCTGGTGCCCGGCGTCGCCGGACAGTTTCGCGTCGTTGGTCAGTACCGCCTGGTGCAGGGACCGCAGTTGCGGCCCGGGGTCGATGCCGAGTTCGTCGCGCAGGATCGCGCGGCCCTCCTGATACGTGCGCAGGGCGTCGGAGACCCGGCCGGTGCGGAACAGCGCGGTCATCAGCTGGCCGCGTGGCCGCTCCCGCAGGGGGTGGGCGGCGACGTGTGCGAGCAGGGGAGCGATCGTCCGGTCCGCGTCGCCCAGGTCCAGTCGCAGAGCGAAGGACTCCTCCTGGGCGATGAGCCGCAGTTCCGCCAGCCGGGCGGCCTCTATCCGGGCGAACGACTGGGCGAGCCCTTCCAGTGCCTCCGGGCCGCGCCACAGCCCCAGCGCCTCGGACAGCAGGTCGGCGGCCTCCTCGGGGCGGCCGTCCGCAGCCGAGGTCCGGCCCGAGGCGAGGAGATCCTCGAAACGGCGGGCGTCGATCTGGGACGGGTCGAGGTCGGCGACATAGCCGGGCGGTCGCGTCCGGACGACCGCGGCCGGGGTGACCTGGGCCAGTGCGCGCCGCACGGCGGAGACATGGGTGGCCACCAGGGCGCCCGCGGTGGCCGGTGCCCGCTCGTCCCAGACGCAGTCCACGAGCCGCTCGGTGGAGAGCACCTCACCGAGGTGGACGATCAGCGCCGAGAGGACCGCGAGGGGTCTGACACCGCCGAGCGGAGCCCGCCGGTCGCCCTCCCACACCTCCACCGGACCGAGCAGCCGCACCTCGAACATCGCTCCCCGATCGCCGTACCGTCCGCCCCGCGGAACAGGGTAAAAGATATCGGCGATCACGCGTCCGGCACGGCGGCGGCCGGACCGCCGTGACCGGATCCGGTCGATGCGGCCAACCGGTTCCGTTCCGCGCGATCACGGGGCGACAGAGCCTCTCGGCCGTGCCGCCGGCAAGGTCGACGCTCCTCTGCTCTGTCATCGGTTGGCTGGATTCCGCCGCTCGGTGAGTCGCGTGGCGCGCAGGAAGGACGGCTCTTCCGACGTCGTCGTATGAGCGTCGGAGAAAGAAAAGAAACCCGAGATCCGAGCGCATACGGATGCGGCCCGCGAGGCGTCAACGGGTCGAGAAGAACACGTTCGTTCGACAGGAGCCCCGGGAGGCGCCGTATGCACCGCTGGACCTTGGCTCTGCTGACCGCCGGTCTGCTGGCTACGACGGCCACCGGCTGCGCGGGTGGCACCGCCGCGGTCTCCGGTGCCGCCGTTCCCGGTGCCGCCGACGCCGGCCCGCGCCGGACCACGGGCGACCCTCGGGAGACGCTGGCGCTCGCCGAGCAGCTCCTCATCAAGGAGTGCATGGAGAAGCAGGGGCACGAATACTGGGTCGAGCCGCCCAGGCCCGATGACGTCTCGACCCGCTTCCCGTACGTCGTGGACGACCCGGCATGGGCCAAGGCCCGCGGGTACGGCACCGACCTGCGGCGCGACCGGGAGGCCGAGGTCCGGCGCAACCCCAACCAGCGGTACTTCCACTCCATGCCCGAGAAGGGCCGGGCCGCCTTGGTGAGCGCCCTCAACGGGGCGCGGCCACAAGGGCTTTCGGCCCGGCTGCCGGGCGGCATGCAGGTCTCCCACAGTGACCAGGGCTGCCAGGCCGCCGCCGAACGAGAGCTGTACTCCGACCTCCAGGCCTGGTTCCGGGCCACCCGGGTCACCGACAGCCTGGCCGGCACGCGCGTCGGTCTCGTGACGAACGACAAGCGCTACCGGGCGGCCGTCGAACCATGGGCACGCTGTATGCGCGACCAGGGGTACACATACCCGGGCCCCGCCGAGGCCCGTGCCGCGGCCACCCAGCCGGCAGATCCCTGGCCGCACGCCAAGGAAGTACGGCTGGCCTCGGCCGAGGCGGCCTGCGCAGCCTCCAGCGGCCTGTCGACCGTGGCGAAGTCCCTTGACACCGAGTATTGGGACAAGCTGCGGCGACGCTATCCCCAGGAGACGGCCGATCTCGCGCGCCTCAAGCGCGAGGCGCTGCCCCGGGCCCGCGCGATCGTCGCTCGCGGCCACTGACCCGGCCCGCTCCCCCAACAGACCCCCACGGCCGCCGAGCCGTGGTCGAACCATCCCCACTCACCACGCAACAACTAACCGACGAAAACGAGGAACACCATGTCCGTCAAGCGTCTCTTCACCGTCGCGGCCTCCGCCGCCGCCGTCGCCGCCCTCTTCTCCCCGCTCTCCAGCGCCAGCGCCCTGGACGCGGGTACGCAGGGCACCAAGTCCGTCCAGCTCGCCTCCGCGGACGGCTACCTGCACGTCTACACCCAGCCCTACGGCGGCGGCCGGGAGTGCAAGTGGCAGGGCAACTCCGACAACTGGGGCAGCTGCCGCAACCTGACCTCCGACATCTGGAACAACGGCTACGCGGGCGGCCTGGACGCGGTCGACCTGTACACAGCTCCCAACGGCGGCGGCGCACACGCCTGCATCGGCCAGGGTGACCGCTGGTGGGACACCACCACCGACAACTACCACTTCACCTACGGCGCGGGCCTGTCCCAGTTCGGTGCCACCGTCAACAACAACATCTCCTCGCACCGCTGGGTCGACTACTGCAGCCAGGGCTGACCCCCACCGAGCGCGCCCCGGTACTCCCGTTGACGGGCGTACCGGGGCGCTCGCACCACCGCTGACCAGCCCGGCCGCAGAAGCGCTTCCGCCTGACAGAAGCCGCCTTGCGCGGTGGTGGCGTCTCTCAGGACCCTGAGTCCAACCACGGCCGCGGGGCGATGACGCCCCGCTCTCAGGGACGGGAACGCCATGCCCCACACCACCGCCTTCGCCAGGAACCAGTGGTACGTCGCCGCCTACAGCCACGAAGTGGGGCGGGAGCTGCTCGGCCGGACCATCCTCGGAGAGCCGCTCGTCTTCTACCGCACCGAGGACGAGGGAACACCCGTCGCCCTGGCCGACCGGTGTGTGCACCGGCGCTACCCGCTCTCCGAGAGCGGACTCGACGGCGACCGGATCGTGTGCGGCTACCACGGCTTCACCTACGACACCACGGGCGCGTGCGTGTACGTGCCCGGGCAGAAACGCATTCCGCGCAC
The DNA here is from genome assembly GCF_036898825.1 of Streptomyces sp. B21-083. Taxonomy (GTDB): domain Bacteria; phylum Actinomycetota; class Actinomycetes; order Streptomycetales; family Streptomycetaceae; genus Streptomyces. Next base: position 1,453,527 of record NZ_JARUND010000001.1, read on the forward strand.
CGCCCGCGTCGCCTCCTACCCGGTGGTCGAGCAGGACGCCCTGATCTGGGTGTGGATCGGCGACCCCGCCCTCGCCGACGCCGACACGATTCCGCGCGCCCGGCACCTCGACTCCCCCGGCTGGGTCACCGTCAAGGGCATGGAGCCGATCGACGCCGACTACGGCCTGCTCGTCGACAACCTCCTCGATCTGTCCCACGAGACCTATCTGCACGGCGGCTACATCGGTACCCCCGAGGTCGCCGAGACGCCGATCACCACGGAGGTCGACGAGGGCGCCGGCATCGTCCGGGTGAGCCGGCACATGGACGACGCCGAGTGCCCGCCCTTCTACGCCAGGTCGACCGGCATCGAGGGACGGATCACGCGCTGGCAGGACATCGAGTACCACGCGCCGTGTCTGTATCTGCTGCACAGCCGGATCGCGCCGGTGGGCGTCCTGCCCGAGGCCGACGGCAGCGACCCGAACGGGTTCCACACCGAGATCACGTACGCCATCACCCCGTCGGCCGACGGCAAGGTGTACGACTTCTGGATGGTCTCGCGCGACTGGGCCACGGACGACGACGAGGTCACGGAGTTCCTGCGGGGCAACAACCACACGGTGGTCATGCAGGACGTCGACGCGCTCAACCTCCTTCAGCGGACGCTGGGTTCGGAACGGGCCGGGTACCAGGAGCTGAGCATCAACATCGACACCGGCGGTCTCGCGGCCCGCCGGATCCTCGCGAGGCTGGTCGAGGAGGGCGAGAAGCCCGTGGAGAAGGTCCTGTGAACGGCGTGCCCCTCTCCGAGACACCGCGCGAGATCTACCGCATCGCGTGGCTGCCGGGCACGGACGTCCTGCACGGCACCTGCCACTGCGGCCGGGAACACCGCTCGCAGGACCCCATCGAGATGTGGGAGTGGATGCTCGCCCACCCACAGGGACATCAGCCGCAGGAACACCAGCCACGGGCGGATCAGCGACAGGGAAACAGCTCATGAGCGTCTACGAAGCCGAACTCGTCGTGGAGCGGCGGGAGTCGGCCGCAGACGGGGTGCTCGCGCTCACCCTGCGGCACCCGCTGGGCGAGGAGTTGCCGGGCTGGGAACCGGGCGCCCATGTCGATGTCGTGCTCGGGCCCGACCTTGAGCGGCAGTACTCGCTCTGTGGCGACCCCCTCGACCGCTCGTCGTGGCGGATCGCGGTGCTGCGCGAGCCGGACGGGCGCGGCGGATCGGCATACGTGCACGGGCAGTTGGGACTGGGCGACAAGGTGCGGGTACGCGGGCCCCGGAACCACTTCGCCCTCAAGCCGGCTCCGCGGTACCGCTTCGTCGCGGGCGGTATCGGCATCACGCCGATCCTCCCGATGCTCGCCGCCGCCGAGGCGGCGGGCGCCGAGTGGACGCTGCTGTACGGCGGGCGGACCCGTGACTCCATGGCGTTCACCGAGGAGTTGGGGCGGTACGGGGACAGGGTCACGTTCGCTCCGCAGGACGAGACAGGGCTCCTGGACCTCGACGCGGAGATCGGGCGGCTGCCGGAGGGCACCCTCGTCTACTGCTGTGGCCCCGGGGCCCTTCTCGACGCGGTGGAGACGGTCTGCCCCGCCGGTGCGCTGCACGTCGAGCGGTTCGCGCCCAAGGCCCAACAGGTCGGCAGTGACAGCGAGTTCGAGGTCGTCCTGCAGCGCAGCGGTCGTACGCTGACCGTGCCCGTCGAGGTGTCCGTGCTGGATGCCGTGCGCGGCGCGGGGGTCGAGGTGCTCTTCTCGTGCACCGAGGGCACCTGCGGGACCTGTGAGACGGACGTGCTCGAAGGCACCCCGGACCACCGGGACTCGGTGCTCTCGGACGAGGAACGGGAGGCGGGCGAGACGATGCTCATCTGTGTGTCCCGCTGCCGTGGTCCACGGCTCGTCCTCGACCTCTGAGCCACCATCTCGCCGCCCCTGGCATCGACCCGCCTCACCCGCGTCGCCCCGCGCTTCGCCGAACTCCGTACCGGTGTCTACGCGTAGATCCGGGCGGCCAGGCGCGGAACACCGGCACCCGGCCCGTCGGAGACCGTCAAGGACAGGCGGTGGCCCCGGTGCCGTCGACGACCTGAACGCCGACGGTTCCGCGGCCAGGTCCCGTCTCACACCTCCCGGGCCGGCACCACGCTCAGGTGGCTCGCCGAGCGCCGCGGGCGGCGTGGTCCGCGCGAGACGTCCGCCGGGCGCCGCGTCTCGCGGAGCACCAGCGTCAGCCTCGTATAGCCCATGTCCTCAAGAGACTTGGGGGTCTCGCCCACGACCCGGCACTCGGTGGCGCCCCAGCGCGGGTCGGGGTGCAGCAGCGGGCGTACGGCCCCGTCGTGCTCGACGGCCTCCGCGCCGACCGCCCGGATCCAGTGCGGCAGGCCCTGCCGGTAGGCGGCCTCCATGAGCGGGTCCTGGGCGATGTCGCGGCGGATGGCCTGGAGGCCGCGGTCCTGGGAGTGCCGCTCCACCGCGGCGGCGAAGTGCGCCAGCATCGGCAGACACCAGCTCGACTCGTGCTCGCCCAGGACCGTGCCCGCGTCCGGATGAAAGAGGACGAAACGGAGGAAGTTGTCGCCGGGCATGGCCGTGGGATGCGGGCCGACCGCGCGGAAAAGTGTCTCGAACGCGGTGTTGGAGAGGACCACGTCCCAGCGGTGGTCGAGGACGACGGACGGAAAGGTCACGGCCTCGACGAGTGTGGCGTAGTCCCGCAGATACGCCTGGGCCTCGGGACTCTCGGGGACGGGCCGCGGCGCCGGCCGCTGCCCTCCTGCCTGAAATGCCATCGGGAGGTCACCCCTCTTGCCTATGCGGCCTTCACGCGGCGCCCTGATCCTGCTGCCCTGGCAGGAGCCGTGTCAACTATCGTGGCATTTCATGCCTGTTGACGGCTGAATCTGGCCACAGATGTGGCGAGAGCTGGATGTGAGTTCGAACAACCCGCTACTCTCTCCGGGCAGTTCACGGCGACCGACGAAGTCGCGGAAGACGTACACGTACGCGAAGACTCAGCGACCGCACATACACAGAAGACGGTAGGAGACCTGTCGGTGACCGATGGCTACGAGGTTCCGGGCGCCACGGCGACGGTTCTGCTGTCCGCCGTCGTGGCCCGGGTCACCGCGCTCGCGGACCGGCTCGGAGTACCGCACGCCGAGGTCTTCCACACCGGGCGGCTCTCCGCGGTGTCCGGCGTACCGGAGAGCGTCGTCAAGGCCCTGCTGAGCGGGCAGAGCGCCGGCGAACCCGATCTCCAGGCCCGTTTCCTTCAGCGGCTGGGTCTGCTGCGCCGCACCCGGCTGAAACCGAACGGCCGCAAGTACACGCAGCAGGAGATCGCCGACGGCGCCGGCATGTCGCGCCAGCAGGCGGGCGCACTCATCAACGGCGACCGGCGCCCCACCATGGAGCACTGCGACGCCATCCAGCGCTTCTTCAGAGTGCACGCCGGTTTCCTCACCGCGGAGGATCCCGAGGCACTCGCGGGCGCCCTCCAGGCTTCCGAGCAGGATCTTCTCCAGCAGCTCGCCGACAGGGAGCGCGAGGCGGCGAAGGCCGCAGACGACCCGCTGCAGCGGCTGCTGCAGGACCACGGCGTCCGCGGAATCGCCTGGCGGGCGGCGCAGCTTCCCTCCGACCAGCATCGCGACAAGGTCGCCGAGTGGCTGGACATGCTTCTGGAGAGCGTCAAGCGGCCGGAGTCGTGATCCGAGGGATGACTGTGAACATCGGCAAGGAAATGCGCCGCCTGTGCGGCGAGTTGGTGACCGAGCTGCAGCTCCGGGCACCGGCCGAACCCGCCGACCTCTACGCGGCGCTGTGCGACGCCATGAGCAGGCGCCGGGGCCGTCCCGTCGTGTTCCGCGCGGCCCCCTTCCCGCCCGGCACGGCCAGCGGGCTGTGGCTCGACATGGCCGACCAGGACCTCATCGTGGTCGAGGAACGCACGGCGCCCGACCACCAGTTGGTGATCCTGGGCCACGAGCTGTGGCACATGCAGGCCGGACACTGCGGCCATCACGTCGAGGGCGCGGCGGTCGCCGCCCGGCTGCTGAGCGACACCGCGGACCTCCAGGCGACGGTCCGCAAGGTGGCCGCCCGCACCCGCTCCGACCTCGCCGACGAGCAGGACGCCGAGAGCTTCGGTCTGCTGCTGGCCAGCAAGTGCCGTACATGGCTCGCCGGTTCGGCGCGCCGGCCCGTGCGGCGCGACCAGCTCGCGGGCCGTATCGAGGCCTCCCTGGGCTATCGCGGGCCGCAGAGCTGAGTCGGCGCCCGCCGTGAACGACTCCAGCTACTACGTGCCGTCCGCCGCGATGGTGATCGTCCTCCTCCTCAAGGGCCGGGCGGTGCTGCGCGCCTGGCGCGACCCGCTGCTGCGGTCGGTGTACGCGCTGCTCCTGCTGTCCGTGCTGGTGTTCCTCTTCGCGGCCCCGCCGACCATCACCTGGGTCAACCGCCTCACCGCCGTCCCGAACTTCTCGGCGCCGCTGGTGTACTGCCTGCTGAGCGCCTTCAGCGCCTCCTGCCTGGTGCTGATCATCAACTGGCGCGGCGGCCCGCCCGAGGCCACCCGGCGTGCCTCGCACCGCTGGATCGCCGGGTACGCGGTCGTGATCGTGGCGACGGGGGCCCTGTTCGCCCTTGGGGACACGCCCGAGCAGCGCGTGCGCGACTTCGACACGTACTACGCGAACACCCCTTTCGTCCGCGAGATGATCGTCCTCTACCTCGTCGCGCTGACGGTCGCGAACATCGCGATGAACATGGTGTGCTGGCCATGGGCGCTGCGGGTGCGCGGCTCGCTGCGGGTGGGGCTGCTCGTCATCGTGGCCGGTTTCTTCTGCAACATCGCCTTCGCGGCCACGAAGCTGGTGGCCGTCGTCGCCCGCTGGAACGGCGGCGACCTCGACTACCTGAGCACCTACGTCGCCCCCGCGCTGGCCGCCGCCGCGGAGGTCATCACCGCGGCCGGCTTCTGCATCCCGCTGGCCTGCCAGCGCTTCGGGGACGTGTGGAGCACCTGGTCGACGTACCGCCGCCTCAACCCGCTGTGGCGCGAGCTCGCCCCCCTGTCCGACCACGGCGCCCACGCGGTCCGTATCGCCTGGTGGTCACCGGCCGAACTCCAGGTCACCCGACGTGAGTCCGACATCCACGACGGCATGCTCAGCCTCTACCCGTACTTCGACCCGACCGTCCGGACCCGGGCCTACGAGACCGCCCGCGCCGCGGGTTCCTCCCCCGACATCGCCCGGGCCGAGGCGGACGCGGCCATGGTGACCGCGGCGTTACGGTCAAGGGCGGCGGACCCGGACGGCAGAATCATCACTGCGGCGACAACAGATAACGGCGGCCCGCCATCGGCCACAGAGGCCCCCCGCGACCTGGTAGCCATGTCCCACGCCCTGCGCCGGTCCCCGGTGGTGGCAGAGATACGGGACGGGAGGGGCTTGTAGGGGCGCGGGGAACTGCGCGACCAGCCACAGCGGACCGGCAGCCAAATCACTACGTGGCGCTACGTTCGCTGACCTCACGCAAGTCCCGTCCCACCACCCGCCCGTGGACATCACAGGGCCGCCCGTCGACCAACAGCTCACGCCAGTGCTCCCGACTCCAGTCGGCCGGCGCACTCCCCCCGGTGAACTCCTCCACCAGCGCCACGAACCGCGCCGGATCACCGTGGAACGGAAAATGTCCCGCCCCCTCGAAGATCTCCAGCCGGCTGCCGGGCATCGCCTCGTGCGCCCGGTACGCGTGCCGCACCGGCACCACACTGTCCCGGTCCCCCCACAACAGCATCGTCGGCATCCCCTCGGTGAGATAGCACCGGTCGAGCATCGTCACGACCTGCCCGCGCCAGTCGACGACCGCACGCAGGGTGCGGATGAAGGCGTTGCGGGAGGTCTCGTCGGGCAACGCGTCGACGAGGGTGAGCAGTTCGTGGGCGTCCTGGCCCAGATCGGTGTTCAGGAGCTTCATCAACCGTACGGTGAGCCCCACTTGGAGCCGCATGCCGGGCAGCCGCAGCGCGGAGAGCGCGAGATGGGCGCCGGGCAGTGACACCGCACGCAGGACCGGGTTGACCTCGCGGCCCACACCGCCCGCGCTGACCAGGATGAGCCGCTCGGTGCGCTCGGGGAACTGGTAGGCGAACTGCATGGCCACGCCGCCGCCGAGCGAGTGTCCGACGAGTGTCGCGGACTCGATGCCGAGGCTGGTGAGCAGATCGCGCACGCCATTGGCGTAGGCGGCCACCGAGTAGTCGGCGCGCGGCTTGTCGGAGGCGCCGTGACCGAGCAGGTCAGGGGCGATCACGGTGTGGTTGCGGGCGAGGTCGGGGATCAGCTCGGCCCAGGTCGCCGAGGAGTCCCCGATGCCGTGGATCAGGACGAGGGCCGGCCCCTCGCCGGCCATCCGGAAGGCCCGGCGGTAGCCGTGCACGACGCGGTACCGCAGTTCCAGCTCACCGTCGCCCACCGGTCGCAGCCGTACCGCGCGTGCCGGTCCGTGACGCGGGATGTCCGTCACGCCGCTCACCTCCCCGCTTCCTGTGCCCTGAACTCCTTGCCGAAAACCCTTTCTATCCAGCGTAGAACCCCATTCTCACGAGGCGTTTCGAGGAGGTTTCGCCTCCGCTAAGCGAGCGAACCGACGCGTACGGCACCGGGATTGTCAGTGGCGGGCGGCAAGCTGGGAGGTGCACCACTGAGCAGAGATGACGCCGACATGGGGAGAGCCGTCCGATGCCGACCGCCGTACTGACCGACCGTGAGCGCAGCGCCGTACAGGCCTACTTGCGGCTGCTGCACACCGTCCGCGCCGCCTTCGACGTACCGCCGGGGAGCCCACGACCACCCGTGGTGCCGCCCGCCGTCCTCGCGGAGGCGGAAGCGGCCCTGGCGCAGGCGGGTCTGACGGGCAACGAGGAGAGATTCTTCCGCTTGCTCAGGCAGGCTGGTGCGGCACACTGACCGCCGTCGCCAACAGCCCTCGCCGCACGGTCCAGCGCCCGTCGAAGTACCCGAGTTCCCGGCCGTCGACAACCGGCCCGGGCACCAGCAGACGGGCCCGGAAGGTGCCGTACGGGTGCGGGCCGGGCACTGCCGTGAACTCGATGTCGGCCTCGCTGAAGTCCAGCCACCTGCCGGTGAGGGGGAACCACGCCTTGTAGACCGACTCCTTGGCGCTGAACAGCAGCCGGTCCCAGTGCACCCGGTCCCGGTGCACCCGGTCTCCGGGCGCGTCCGGGCCATTGGCGGTCAGCGCGCGCAGGTGTGCCTGTTCCGTGGGCAGGGACACGGAGCCGAGGACGCCCTCGGGCAGCGGCTGGTGGGGTTCGGCGTCGATGCCGAGGGAGGCCAGGTCGTCCGCGCGGACCAGTGCGGCGGCGCAGAAGCCCTCGCAGTGGGTCATGCTGCCGACCAGGCCGGCCGGCCACTGCGGGGCGCCCCGCTCACCGGGGAGCACGGGTTGCGGCGGCACCCCGAGCTTCTCCATGGCCCGGCGGGCGCACGCGCGTACGAGGGTGAACTCGCGGACGCGCTTGGGCACCGCCCGGGCCACGAGCGCCTCCTCCTCGGGATACAGCGTCGCGCCCCCGGGCCCGCCGGTCCCGTACGCGCTGTCGGCCCACTCGTCACCGTGCGTCTCCACGGCCACCACCGTGGCCGGAAGCAGCTCCTCGATCACCGGATCCGACCTCCATCGGCAGTATGCGGCGCAGCCGTCCCGGGTCTCCGGGGCGCTTCTGCCATTCGCGGGGGTAGCCCACTGACACTTCTTCGAAGCGGACGCCCTCGTGCCAGGTGGTCCGAGGGATGTGCAGATGGCCGTAGACCATGGTCAGGGCTCGGAACCGGCGGTGCCAGTCGGCGGTCAGCGTGGTGCCGCACCACATGGCGAACTCGGGGTGCCACAGCACGTCCGTGGGATGCCGGTCCAGCGGATAGTGGTTGACGAGCACCGTCGGCAGGTCCTCGGGCAGTTCGGCGAGCCGGCGCTCGGTCTCCGCGACCCGGGCCCGGCACCAGGCCTCACGGGTCGGGTAGGGGTCGGGGTGCAGGAGGTACTCGTCGGTGCAGACGATGCCGGTGGTGTGCGCGTACGCCAGCCCCTCCTCCTTGGTCGCGCACCCCCGCGGGAGGAAGGAGTAGTCGTAGAGGAGGAAGAGCGGCGCGACGACCACGGGGCCGCCGGGTCCCTCCCACACGGGGTACGGGTCCTCGGGCGTCGTCACACCCAGCTCGCGGCACAGCTCGACCAGGTGTTCGTAGCGGGCGACCCCGCGCAGGGTGACCCGGTCCTTGGGGTGGGTCCACAGCTCGTGGTTGCCGGGTGCCCAGACGACCTTGCGGAAGCGGCCCGCAAGGGTTTCGAGGACCCAGCGGATGTCGGCCACCGCCTCCGACACGTCGCCGGCGACGAGCAGCCAGTCGTCGTCCGTCTCGGGGTACATCTGTTCGACCAGGGTGCGGTTCTCCGGGTAGCCGATGTGCAGATCACTGATCGCCAGCAACTGTCCGGCACCACCGGCCGTCGTCTCCACCCCAGCCCCTTCCGCATCCGAACTCCGCCCCCGCGAGCGCACGTTCGGACCCACAAGAACACATCACCGGCAGCCGGACAAGTACGGCTCCCCGCCCTCCCGGCACCCTCTCGGCGCAGCTCACCGGACGGGGCCGAAGATCATTACAGGGGGCCACGGTTGGTACACAAGGCAACACACGGGGTACTGCTGTCAATTCCGTAACACGCGCGTAGCAGGAACAGGGTCTGCGGAGCCTTATGATCGCCTCAACACTTCCGCCAGAAATCCGGTTCGCACCCGGGTGGCTTGTCGTGTTCCCAACTCTCCCCTGGCCGGGCTCGGCCCTATTTTGCCGTGCCCGTGAACCTTGAAAGGTGGCCCTGCATGGTCTCTCGCGTACGCGTCTGGCTGAACCGCACGTACGCGGAGAACGTGTTCTTCATGGAACAGCTGCGGAGAAATCCCAGCGACCGCGCGGTCGAGATCCACGCCACCCACGGGGACGCCGACTCCCCCGTCCTGGCCGCCGCCGACACCGCCGCCATGGAGCCCGAGGGCCTGTCCCCCGCCGCGTACGTCGAGTACGCGCTCGACCAGTGCGACCGTCGCGAGATCGACGTGTTCGTGCCGCGTCTGCACCAGGACGCGATCGTCGAGCACCGCGCGGACTTCGAGGCCGTCGGCACCAAGCTGCTCGCGCCGACGCCGGAGGCGGTGGCCGTCTTCCAGGACAAGGCGACCGCCTACCAGGCCGTCGAGGCCGTCGGCGTCCCGGTGCCGCCCTGGTGGCGGGTGCGCAGCGCCGAGGAACTCATCGTCGCCGTCGATCAGTTGGAGTCCGACGGCCACAAGGCGTGCTTCAAGCCGGCGGCGGGCGCGGGCGGGGTGGGCTTCCGCATGATCACGCGCGCCCCCTTCTCGATGTCGCACCTCAACGGGTTCCCCAGCCCCTACGTCCAGTTGGACATGGTCCTCGACGTGCTGCGGAACACCGACGAGGACGTCGACTGGCTGGTGATGCCCCGTCTGGAGCAGCCGGAGGTGTCCGTCGACTGCCTCACCGGCACCGACTCGCGCACCCGGATGGCGATCGGCCGCACCAAGAACGGCCGGCGGCGCGGCTTCACCCTCGACGAGGCCTGGCTGGAGCCCGCGCGGCTCATCGCCGAGGGCTTCGGACTGCACCACCTGAGCAACATCCAGTTCCGGATGTACGAGGACCGGCCGGTCCTGATGGACGTCAACACCCGTCCGGCCGGCGGTCTGCACCAGCTCTCACTGTGCGGCATCAACGCCCCTTGGGCGGCGGTGCAGTTGGCGCTCGGCGAGGACCCGGGTGATCTGGTGCCGCCGTTCCTCGGGCAGGACTACGCGGTGATCTCCGCGCCGCGCCTGGTGCGCACCGTGTCGGCGACCGCGGACGAGGTTCCGGAGCCCACGTCCACGCTGCCGGCCGCACCGGCTACGGCAGCCGCCGATGAGCCGGTCACGGAAGCGGCGGCGGAGGCATCCGCGGGAGCACCGGCGGCGGCCACCGCGTAACCGCCCCGCCCGACCCCCTCCTCTCCTCCACCAGACTCACCCCCATCGGTCTGGACCAATCGGTGCTCAGTCTCTTGACAGCCCGACTGGTCCAGACCAACTTTGTTGCGCATCCCTCTGCACCTTCGTGCAGAGCTCTGCACTCCCGAATCACCCCACCGCTTCAGGGAGACCGCGTGCGCTTCACACTCACCAGACACCGACTGCTCGCCCTGCTCGGCTCCGCCACCCTGGCCCTGGCCGGGGCGGTCGCTCTGCCCGGCACCGCTCAGGCGGCCAACGTCCTGTCCAACCCCGGCTTCGAGTCGGGCTCCCTCTCCCCCTGGTCCTGCACCGGCAACCTCGGCCAGGTCGCTTCCTCCCCCGTCCATGGCGGCACCAAGTCCCTTGCTGGGGCGGCCAGTTCGAGCGACAACGCCCAGTGCGCCCAGACCGTCGCCGTCCGCCCGAACACCGCCTACACGCTTCAAGGCTGGGTGCGCGGCTCGTACGTCTACCTCGGCGTCGACAGCGGCCCCTCGACCTGGACGACGTCCCCCTCGGCCTACGTCCAACTGTCCGTCACCTTCACCACAGGCGCGGCACAGACCACCGCCACGGTCTACACCCACGGCTGGTACGGCCAGGGCACCTACTACGCCGACGACATCAGCCTCGACGGCCCGGGCAGTGGCGGCTCGGACACCCAGGCCCCGACCGCGCCCGGCACCCTCCGCTCCACTGCCAAGTCCTCCTCGACGGTCTCCCTGACCTGGAACGCCGCCTCGGACAACGTCGGCGTCACGGCGTACGACATCTACCGCGGCGCGAGCCAGGTGCAGAGCGTCTCCGGTACGACGGCCACTGTGAGCGGACTCTCACCGAGCACCGCGTACTCCTTCTCGGTGAAGGCCCGCGACGCGGCGGGCAACGTCTCGGCGGCCTCCAACTCCGTGAGCGTCACGACGGACGCCGGCGGGGGCACCACCGGGTTCAAGCAGGCGGCTCCCTACCTCTACCTCGGCTGGGGCGACCCGCCGAGCCCGACCTCGGTGATGAGCGCGACGGGCGTCAAGTGGTTCACGATGGCGTTCATCCTGTCCTCGGGCGGCTGCAACCCGGCCTGGGACGGCACCCGCGCGCTGACCGGCGGCAACGACCAGAGCGTCATCAACTCCATCCGTGCGGCGGGCGGTGACATCGTTCCGTCGATCGGTGGCTGGAGCGGCAACAAGCTGGGCCCGAACTGTTCGACGCCCGAGGCACTCGCGGGCGCCTACCAGAAGGTGATCGACGCGTACGGACTCAAGGCGATCGACGTCGACATCGAGAACTCGGACGAATTCGAGAACGAGGTGGTGCAGGACCGCATCCTGGGCGCCCTGAAGATCGTCAAGGCGAACAACCCGGGCCTGCGCACGATCCTGACCTTCGGCACGTCGACCACCGGTCCGAACTACTGGGGCAACCGTCTCATCGAGCGCGCGTCGGCCCTCGGCGCCGGCATCGACGTGTTCACGATCATGCCGTTCGACTTCGGCGGCGGCGCCGACATGTACGCCAGCACCGTCAACGCCACGGAGGGGCTGAAGACGAAACTGCGCTCCACGTTCGGCTGGGACGACGCGACGGCGTACGCCCACATCGGGATATCCGGCATGAACGGCCTGTCCGACCAGCAGGAACTGACCAGCCCGACGACCTGGACGCAGATCCGCGACTGGTCCAACTCCCACCACATCGCCCGCCTCGCCTACTGGGCGGTCAACCGCGACCGGTCATGCCCCGGCGGCGGAGTGGTCAGCAACTGCTCGGGCATCAGCCAGAACACCTGGCAGTTCACGTCGATCACGGCCGGCTTCACAGGCTGACCGGCAGGCGCGGGCCGGGGGCGGGCCGGGCGCGCCCCGCGCCCCGACAGGGGCGCGGGGCTGTGTCGATATGCGGCTCCGCCGCGTGGGCGCGACCAGCCCCCACCGGCCCGCAGCCAAAAACCCTTACCGAACAGCCAGCCTCAACGTCTGCACCTCGAACGGCCGCAGCCGCACCGGCACCGAGTCACCGTCCGTCGGCGCCTCGGACAGGGGCCGCTCCAGCAGGTCCGTGATCTTCGCACCCGCCAGCGCGAACCCGGTGCACAGCGCACCCTCCGCCCGGCCGCCGCGCGACTCGTAGAGGCGGACGACGACGTCGCCGGACGCGTCGTCGGCGAGCTTCACCGCCTCGATCGTCACACCGTCGCCGTCCGCCCACACGACCGGCTCCGGCGCCCCCGCCGCGTCCGCGACCCGCAGCGGCAGGTTGAGGGAGTAGCCCTCGGCGACCGCGTCCGCGATGCTCGCACCCGGCAGCAGCGAGTACGTGAAGCGGTGTTTGCCCTGGTCGGCCCCGGGGTCGGGGATCCGCGGGGCGCGCACCAGCGACAGGCGGACCGTGGTCGTCGTACCGCCGTCCTCGCGGACCGTGCGGGAGACGTCGTGGCCGTACGTCGAGTCGTTGAGGACCGCGACGCCGTAGCCGGGCTCGGCGATGTGCACCCAGCGGTGGCCGGAGACCTCGAAGCGGGCCGACTCCCACGTGGTGTTGGTGTGCGTGGGCCGCTGGACGTGGCCGAACTGGATCTCCGCGCTGGAGTGCGCCGCACGGACGTCCACCGGGAACGCCGCCTTGAGGATCTTCTCGGCCTCGTGCCAGTCGATCTCCGTCTCGAAGTCGATCCGGGGGCTGCCGGCCCGGACGGTGATCGTCTGGACGATCTTCGAGCCCTTGCCGAAGTCGCGCTCCACCCGGATGGCGCCGAGGAGCGGGTCCTCGTCGGTCACCGTGACGGAGGTCGTCTCCAGCAGGTCCGTGTAGCGGTTCTGGTAGTGCTTGTCGATGTCCCAGGCGTCCCAGTAGTTCGGGAGGTCGGTGTGCAGCCGGAGCAGGTTGCCCTTGTCGGCGAGGACTTCGCGGTCCGCCCTCAGGTCGCGGACCGAGGCCAGCGTGCCGTCCTCGGCCAGCTCGACCCGTACGAGCCCGTTGTCGAGGATCCGTCCGGCGGCGATCGTCACCGGCCGCGGGGGCTCCGCGACGGCCAGCGGGGCGCTGCCGCTCGCCGGGACCTCCACGTACATGGGGACGCCCGTCGAGGTGCGGACCACCTCGGCCCGGTCGTACGGGCTGGTGTTGAAGGCGCGGGACTCGCCGCCGCCGAGCGCGGCCACCGCCTCGGCGGTGATCGTCTCCAACTCCTCGGCCACGCGGGCGTATTCGGCCTCCGCCTCGCGGTGCACCCAGGCGATGGACGAGCCGGGCAGGATGTCGTGGAACTGGTGGAGCAGGACCGTCTTCCAGAGGCGGTCCAGGTGCTCGTACGGGTAGGCGTAGCCCGGCGCGTGCAGCGCGGCCGTCGTCGCCCACAACTCGGCCTCGCGCAGCCTGTGTTCGCTGCGCCGGTTGCCCTGCTTGGTGCGGGCCTGCGAGGTGTACGTGGCCCGGTGCAGCTCCAGGTACAGCTCACCGACCCAGACCGGGGCGTCGGGGTACTCCTCGCGGGCCTTGGCGAAGAAGTCGTCGGGGTGCTCGATCTCGACGGTCGCCGAGCCTTCCAGGTCGGCCAGCCTGCGCGCCCGTTCCATGATCTCGCGGGTGGGGCCGCCGCCGCCGTCGCCCCAGCCGAAGGGGGCCAGCGAACGCGACGCGACGCCCTTCTCCTGGTAGTTGCGCGACGCGCGGGACATCTCCTCGCCGCTGAAGCGGGCGTTGTAGGTGTCGACCGGCGGGAAGTGGGTGAAGATACGGGTGCCGTCGATGCCCTCCCACCAGAAGGTGTGGTGGGGGAACTTGTTGGTCTGGTTCCAGGAGATCTTCTGGGTGAGGAACCAGTCGTTGCCGGCGAGCTTGGCGAGCTGCGGGTAGGCCGCGGTGTAGCCGAAGGAGTCCGGCAGCCACACGCCCTTGGTCTCGACGCCGAAGTGCTCGATGAAGAACCGCTTGCCGTGGATGAGCTGGCGGGCCATCGCCTCACCGCCGGGCAGGTTGCCGTCGGCCTCGACCCACATGCCGCCGACCGGAGCCCACTGGCCCTTCTTCACCGACTCCTGGATGCGGGCCCACACCTTGGGGTAGTTGTCGCGCACCCACTCGTACTGCTGGGCCTGTGAGCAGGCGAAGATGAAGTCCTCGTACTCGTCGGCCAGCGAGGTGACGTTCGAGAAGGTGCGGGACGTCTTGCGCTTGGTCTCACGGATCGGCCACAGCCACGCCGAGTCGATGTGCGCGTGGCCCACACCCGAGATCTTGTGGGCGCTGGCGTTGGCCGGCTTGGCCAGCGCGGGCGCCAGGGCCGCTCGTACCGCCGCCGCCGAACCGGCCACGTCGTCCAGGTCGAGGAGGTCGAGGGCGCGGTCCAGGGTGTGCGCGATCTCGTGGCGGCGCGGGTCGTGGTCGTCCAGCTCCAGCATCAGCTCGCGCAGTACCTGGACGTCGAGGTCGAGGTGGAAGACCTCCTCGTCGAGGATGGCGAGGTCGGCGCGCTGGAAGGTGTAGATCGGCTTGTCGCCGGCGGTGAGGATGTCACCCATGGGGGTGATCTTGGAGAAGTTCTCGGCGAGGATGTCCGGGTTCGAGGCCGCCTCGACGAGGTAGTCGATCTCCTCGCCGCCAGTCGCCGGGTTGGCGATCGGCACGTACTGGTTGAGCGGGTTGACCGCCTTCAGCGGGGTGCCGTCGGTGAGGTGGACCAGGGCCTCGGCCTGGTTGCCGGGCCAGTCGCCGACGAAGCCGAGGTCGATGACCGCCTCTACACGCCGGCCGGCCCACTCGGCGGGCACCCGGCCGCGCATCCGGAACCAGGTGGTGCCCCAGGGCGGCCCCCAGAGGGTGTCCATGGCGAAGGGCGCGTACGACGCCGCCGCCGCCTCCTCGAAGGAGACCGGCTCGCCCGGCGCCTGCCAGGCCTCTACCTCGAAGGGAACCGTGGCCGCGTAGATCGCCGCCTTGATCCGCTGGTCGTGGAGGCGCTGGACGCGCTCCTCGATCCGCCGGCGTTCGTCGTGCATGAGAAGTCTCCAGACCAGATACGAGCAGACCAGATGTGAGCAGACCGGGTACGAACAGACCCGGATACGAGCAGACCGGACAAGACCGGGAAAGCGCTTACTTAAGGTACGCCAGGCCGGGGTGGACCGAGGTGTATCCGTCGACCAGTCTGCGGGCCACGTTCACGGAATCGACGAGGGGGTGCAGGGCGAACGCCTTGACCGCCGTCGTACGGGAGCCGGAGTCGGCGGCGGCGAGCACCTCGCGTTCGACCGCCTTGACCGAGCAGACCAGCCCGGAGGCGTGGTCGGGCAGCGGGTCGACGGTGACGGGGTGGGCGCCGTTGGCGTCGACCAGGCAGGGCACCTCGATGACGGCCTCGGAGTCGAGCACCGAGAGCGTCCCTCGGTTCTGGACATTGAGGATCAGCGTGGTGCGCTCGTCGCGGGCGATGGCCCGCATCAGGGCGAGGGCGACCTTCTCGTAGCCGCCGGACAGGTCGTCGGCGTCGCGTTCGCCCGCGCCCGCCGTCTCACGGGCCTCGGCCATGTAGGTCGCCTCGCGCTCGGCGCGGGTACGGTCCCAGGCGGTGAGGGCGTCGGCGTCCGGACGTTTCATCTCGTCGTAGAAGCCGGCCTGCTGGTCGCGCAGGAAGGCGCCGCGGGTCTTCTCGGCCTCGCTGTAGGCGCGTACGGCCTCGCGGTTGAAGTAGTAGTAGTGCAGGTACTCGTTCGGGATGGCGCCCAGGGACTGGAGCCAGTCGGTGCCGAAGAGCTTGCCCTCCTCGAAGGAGCCGAGGAGGTCGGGGTCGGCGAGCAGTCGCGGGAGTTCGTCGCGGCCGTTCACCCGTAGGCCGCGTACCCAGCCGAGGTGGTTGAGGCCGACGTAGTCGATCCATGCCTCGCCGGGGTTCGCGCCGAGAACCCGGGCGATCCGGCGGCCGAGGCCCACCGGGGAGTCGCAGATGCCGATGACGCGGTCGCCGAGGTGGCGGGACATGGCCTCGGTGACCAGGCCTGCCGGGTTGGTGAAGTTGATGACCCAGGCGTCGGGGGCGACCCGCGCGACGCGCCGCGCGATGTCCTCGGCCACCGGGACCGTGCGCAGGCCGTAGGCGATACCGCCCGCCCCGAC
The DNA here is from genome assembly GCF_036898825.1 of Streptomyces sp. B21-083. GTDB lineage: Bacteria > Actinomycetota > Actinomycetes > Streptomycetales > Streptomycetaceae > Streptomyces. The sequence continues at coordinate 1,469,745 of NZ_JARUND010000001.1, forward strand.
CGTCTCCTGGCCGAGGACACCCTCGTCCAGCGCCACCTTCTCGTCGTTCGCTCTGCCCTCCAGACCGCCGACGCGGATCGCGGAGAAGACGAAGTCGGCGCCGGTGAGCGCCTCGTCGAGGTCGGTCGTGGCGCTCACCTCGGGGGCGTCGGCCACCCCCGCCGCCTGCTCGGCCAGGACCCGGGTGACCGCGGAGAGGCGGCCGGCGTCCAGGTCGTGCAGGACGACACGCGTCACCCGGCCCTCGGCGTGGTCGCCCAGGAGCGCCCCGTACACGAGCGGGACGCGGAATCCGCCGCCTCCCAGAATGGTCAGCTTCAAGGTCGCACCTTTCCTGCCGTGATGATCTGCACCCCGGCCTCCTGCAGAGCGGACTGCGTCGCCGGGTCCACCGGCGCGTTCGTCACCACCATGTCCAGTTCCCCCGGGCCACAGACCTTCGCCATGCCCGTGCCCGGGAACTTGGCACGGTCGGCGAGCAGCACGACCCGGTCGGCGGCCTTGATCATGGCGCGCTTGACCGGCACCTCGACCACCGTGGTGTCCATCACCTGACCGCCGGGCCGGACGCCGCTGGTGCCCAGGAAGACCCAGTCGGCGTGCAGCTGGCGCAGGTTGTCCTCGGTGAGGAAGCCGACCAGGGAGCGGTACTCGCGCCGGACCATGCCACCCAGGAGCACCAGTTCGATGCCCTCGTCGTCCACCAGCTCCTCGAAGACCACCAGGTTGCTGGTGATCACCGTGAGCCGGCGGCCGTGCAGCTGCCGGGCGAGCCGGTAGGCGGTGGTGCCGATGTCGAGCAGCACGGACTGCCCGTCCTCGACGAGAGAGGCGGCCTCGGCGGCTATCGCGTCCTTCTCGGCCACGCGCACCTCGGCGACCTCGGCGAAGGGCTGGTCACCCTCGTCCGCCACGGCGCCACCGTGTACACGTGTGAGCAGGCCTTCCTCCTCCAGTCTGACCAGATCTCGCCGGACCGTGGCAGGGCTCACGCCCAGCTGTTCGGAGAGATCGGTCACGGCTGCGGGACCCCCGGAGCGCAGGGCCCGCAGGATGAGTTGATGTCGTCGTTCTGCCAGCACGCGACGAACAGTACTCGTCATCTTCAATCATTTCTATGCTTGCTTCTGCTCGACTCTTGCCAAATCTCCGGAAGGCGCGCACGATTCCGGTCATCAAATGACGAGTTTTGACGAGAGGATGCACGCGTGGACGACGAACGGCCCGATGTGCTGCTGACCGGGCTGCTCTTCTTCGACCTCGTCCTCACCGGCCTGGGCCAGCCCCCGACGCCCGGCGAGGAGATCTGGACGTCGGGGATGGGCACCAGCCCCGGCGGGATCGCGAACCTCGCCGTGGCCGCCGCCCGGTACGGTCTGAAGACCTCCCTGGCCACCGTCTTCGGGGACGACGCGTACGGCGCCCACTGCCGCAGCGTCCTCGCCGGCCAGGAGGGCGTCGACCTCTCGCTCTCGCGCACCGCGGACGACTGGCACACCCCCGTCACCGTCTCGCTCGCCTACGACGGCGACCGCGCCCTGATCACCCACGGGCAGCCGCCCCCGTACTCCCAGGAGACCCTGCTGGGCGACCCGCCCGAGGCGCGCACCGCCCTGGTGCATCTGGAGGCCGAGCCCCACCGCTGGCTGGCCAAGGCGTCGGCGAACGGCACGCGGATCTACGCGGACGTCGGCTGGGACCCCACCCAGGTGTGGTCCTCCGACCTGCTCGACCAGCTCGCCCTGTGCCACGCCTTCCTCCCCAACGAGACCGAGGCGATGGCGTACACCCGCACGGACACCGCGGTCGCCGCGCTGGGCACACTCAGCGAGCTGGTCCCGGTGGCCGTCGTCACCCGGGGCGGTGACGGCGCGATCGCCGTGGACCAGACGAGCGGCGAGTACGCGGAGGTGCCGGCCCTGGCCGTGGACGTCGTGGACTCCACGGGCGCCGGTGACGTGTTCGGCGCCAGTTTCGTCGCCGCCTCGCTCGGCGGCTGGCCGCTGGAGGAACGGCTGCGGTTCGCCGTACTGGCCGCCTCCCTCTCCGTACGGCAGCACGGCGGGGCGCTCGCCGCACCCGGCTGGTATCACATCCACCGCTGGTGGCACACGCTCGACGACCCCGAGCTGCGGCGGACCTACGGCTTCCTGGCCGACCGGCTGCCGGCCGACCCGGGACCGCCGGTGCGGTTCGCACCCGTCACCCCCTGAGATCCGTCACCCCCTGACACCCATCACCCCTGCGACCTGCCACCCCTGAGACCTGCACCCCTGAGACCTGCCTCCCCCACTGCCCTGTCCCCTTTACGCGCCCCCCACTGGCGTTTCCCCTTACGCACGCACCGAACATCCGAAAGGCGGTGGGAGCTGTGCAGCTCTCACGAAGAGGCCTGCTGCGCGCGGGGCTGGCCGGCACGGCCGCCACAGCGCTCGGCGGCCTGGCGACCGGCTGCGCCGTTCCGACCGGCTCCACCGGGCGCGACATGGTCCTGTGGTACTGGAGCGGCGGGCTGAGCGACACCGTTGTCAAGAACGCGAAGGCCCGGTACGACAGCTCCGTCGACCTCCGGGCCATCCAGATCGGCGGCCAGTACCGCTCCAAGCTCATCACCACCATCACCGGCCAGGCCCATGTCCCCGACATAGCGGGGCTCAAGGGCGAGGACATGGCCGCCTATCTGCCGAACGCGGACCAGTTCGTCGACCTGCGGACGCTGGGCGCTGAGAAGTACAAGAGCCAGTACCTGCCCTGGAAGTGGGACCAGGGCATCGCCGACGACGGCACGATGGTCGGCTTCCCGATCGACTGCGGGCCGGTCGCGCACTTCTACCAGTACGACGTGTTCCAGAAGGCGGGTCTGCCGTACGAGCCCGCCGACGTGTCCGAGGGGATGGACACCTGGGAGAAGTTCTTCGCCGCGGGCGAGCAGCTCGGCAAGCGGGTGTCGGGAGCGAAGCTGCTCACCGACATCAACTCGGTCTTCGAGAACGTCGTACAGCAGGGCGCGAAGCGGTACGTCGACAAGGACCGCCACTTCATCGGCGACCAGGAACATGTGCGCCGCGCCTGGGCGCTCGCCGTCGAGGCCAAGCAGCGCAGGATCGTCTCGGACCTGGTGAGCGGCACCCCTGACCAGCTGTCGGCCATCCAGGACGGCAAGCTGCCGAGCCAGCTGAACGCCTCCTGGGCCAGCTTCGACATCAAGAACGGCGTGCCGAAGACCAAGGGCAGATGGCGGGTGGCGCAGATGCCCGTGCGGCCCGCCAACAACGGCGGCTCGTTCCTGTCGGTCACCAAGGCCTGCCGGGACCCCGAACAGGCGTTCCGGATCATCACCTGGATCCTCGACGCGGCCAACCAGGCCCAGGGTTACGTCGACGCGGGTCTCTTCCCCTCCACGCCCGCCTCCTACGGTCTGAAACAGATGCGGGAACCCGACCCCTTCTTCGGTGGTCAGGTCACGACCGACGTCTTCGGACCCGCCGCGCAGAAGATCGTGGTCGCCTACAACAGCCCGTTCGACATCGCGCTCGGGACACCCCTCAAGGACGAGATCAAGAACGTCGGCGTCCTCGGCAAGGACCCGAAGAAGGCATGGAGTGACGCCATGAGCAAGTGCCGTCGCATCGCGAAGCACCTGGGGGTGAGCTACTGATGGCTGTCATCGAGCAGACCCCGTCCGTGGTGACCCGGCCCGCCCCGGTCGGGCCCAAGAAAGGCCTGCGCAAGTACTGGCACCTGTACGTGGCCATCTCCCCCTTCTATCTGATCTTCCTCGGCTTCGGACTCTTCCCGGTCGGCTTCTCGCTCTATCTGTCCTTCCACCGCTGGGACGGCCTCGGCTCGATGGAGTGGGCCGGGCTGTCGCAGTACCAGTATTTGCTGAGCGACAGCGACTTCTGGAACTCGATCGGCAACACGATCATCATCTGGGCGCTGGCCACCTTCCCGATGATCATCCTGGCGATGGTCACGGCCGTGATGCTCAACTCGGCGGTCCGGTTCAAGAGCCTGTACCGCGTCGCGTACTTCCTGCCGAACGTCACCTCGGTCGTCGCCATCGCGATCGTCTTCGGCTCGATCTTCTCCACCAACGCCGGCATGGTGAACGCCGTCCTGCATGTGGTGGGGATCGACCAGGTGGCGTGGCTGAACACACCGTGGGGCATCAAGGTCACCATCGCGGCCCTGATGACCTGGCAGTGGACCGGCTACAACGCCATCATCTTCCTCGCCGGGCTCCAGACGGTCCCGAGCGAGCTGTACGAGGCGGCGCGCATGGACGGCGCCGGCCCCGTCCAGACCTTCTTCCGGATCACGCTGCCGCTGCTGCGGCCGACGCTGCTGTTCGTGCTCGTCGTCTCGACGGTCACGGGCCTGCAGAGCTTCTCCGAACCACAGGTCCTGCTGCAGACCTCTTCGAACGACTCGACGTTCGCGGGCGGGCCGGGCCACTCGGGCCAGACGATGGTCCTCTACTTCTTCCAGCAGACCTTCGACAACAACGACTTCGGGTACGGAGCCGCGGTGGCGTGGGGCATCTTCCTCGTCGTCGTCCTCTTCTCGATCATCAACTGGCGCCTCGTGCAGCGCCGGGGCGACTAGGAAGGGCGCGCATCATGGCATCCATCAAAGGATCCCGCCGCAGAGGGATCGCGCTGCACCTCCCGCTGATCATCGGCACGCTGGTCTCGGCCTTCCCGTTCTACTGGGCCGTCATCATGTCGACGCACAGCTCGACGGAGATCTTCTCGTACCCGCCGAAGCTGTTGCCGGGCACACACTTCCTGGAGAACGTCCGCAACCTGTTCGACGCCATCGACTTCTTCGGGTCGATGTGGAACTCGCTGCTGGTCGCGGTGTCGGTGACCTTCCTGGTCCTGCTCTTCGACTCGCTCGCCGCCTTCGTCTTCGCCAAGTTCGAGTTCCCCGGCAAGGGACTGCTGTTCGGGCTGCTCATGGTGATCTTCATGGTCCCGGCGCAGCTGTCGGTCATCCCGCAGTTCGTCGTCATGGCGAAGATCGGCTGGATCGGCTCGATGACCGCACTGATCGTGCCGGCCGCCGCCAACGCCTTCGGCATCTTCTGGATGCGCCAGTACATGAAGACGGCCATCCACGACGAGCTGCTCGACGCCTCCAAGCTCGACGGCGCGAACTTCCTGCGCCAGTACTGGCATGTGGCGCTGCCGGTGGTCCGCCCCGGTCTCGCGTTCCTCGGCATCTTCACCTTCATGGGCCAGTGGAACGACTTCGCCTGGCCCCTGATCTCCCTCACCAACCCCGACAACGTGACCCTGCAGGTCGCGCTGTCCCAGCTCAACGGCACCCACGGCACCACCGACTACGGCATCGTGATGACCGGCGCCCTGCTCGCCCTCGTCCCGCTGCTGATCGTGTTCGCGGTCGGCGCCAAGCAGATCATCGGCGACCTCGCGAAGGGAGCCGTCCGCGGATGACCAGTGATCCGCTGCTGGACCTGCGCCCCTGGGAGTCACCCGAGGTGACCTCCTGGGGGCGGCTGCCCATGAACGCCGTCGACCGGCGTGCCCAGGCACGCTCCCTGGACGGCGACTGGCGCTTCCAACTGCTCCCGACGCCGACGTCCGAGGTGGGCGACGACTGGTCCTCGGCCCGGGTCCCCGGCGCCTGGACCCTCCAGGACACCGACGACCTGCCCTGGTACACGAACGTACAGATGCCGTGGGCCGACTTCCCGCCCGACTCCCCCATGGCTAACCCCACAGGCGTGTACGAGCGTGAGTTCGACATTCCGGCCGAGTGGGCGGGCCGGCGGATCGTGCTCCAGGTCGGCGCCGCCGAGAGCGTGCTGCTCGTGCACGTCGACGGGCGGCCGGTCGGTATCTCCAAGGACTCCCATCTGGCAGCCGAGTTCGACCTCTCCGACCTCGTCTGGCCGGGCGGGTCCGCGACGCTGCGGCTGACGGTCGTCAAGTGGTCCGACGCGACCCACATCGAGGACCAGGACCAGTGGTGGCACGGCGGTATCACCCGCTCGGTGCTGCTGTACGCGACGGACCCGCTGTATCTCGCGGACGTCACCGTGCGCGCGCCGGCCTCGGGTGAGCTGCGAGTGGACTGCCGGGTGCGGGACGCGGGCGGCGCGCTGCCCGAGGGGTGGTACGTCACCGGCGAGATCGACGGCGAACTCCTCCTCCAGGACGCCGAGTTCGACCGCCTCAACGCCGAGGACGACCGCGTCTCCGACTTCCTCGGCGAGCCCCGGCTGTGCGCACACGTGTCCGACGTACGCACCTGGAACGCCGAGACACCCGAGCTCTACGGCCTGACCGTCCGGCTGCACCGCGCCGACGGAACGGTCGCCGACACCGCGTACCAGCGCGTCGGTTTCCGGGACGTCGAGATCGTCGGCCGGGACCTGCTGGTCAACGGCGAGCGGATCTACGTCCGGGGCGTCAACCGGCACGACTTCCATCCGCTGACCGGGCGGACCGTGTCGTACGACGACCAGCGCGCCGATCTCGTCCTGCTGAAGCGGTTCGGGTTCAACGCGATACGCACCGCGCACTATCCGAACGACCCGGCGCTGTACGACCTCGCGGACGAGCTGGGCTTCTACGTGGTCGACGAGGCGGACATCGAGTCGCACGACCACGCCCACGAGATCGCCGACGACCCGCGTTATCTGAACGCCTTCGTGGACCGGGTCTCGCGGATGGTCCTGCGGGACAAGAACCATCCGTCGGTCATCATCTGGTCGCTGGGCAACGAGTCCGACTACGGGGCGAACCACGACGCGGCGGCGGGCTGGCTGCGCCGTCACGATCCGACCCGGCCGCTCCAGTACGAGGGCGCGGCCAAGCTCGGCTGGGCCGATCCGGCGGTCGCCTCCGACATCGCGTGTCCGATGTACGCGCCGCTGGAGGACTGTGTCGCGCACGCGATGTCCGGCGAGCAGACCAAGCCGATCGTCCAGTGCGAGTACTCGCACGCCATGGGCAACAGCAACGGCACGCTCGCGGACCACTGGGCCGCCATCGAGTCCACGCCGGGACTTCAGGGCGGGTTCATCTGGGAGTTCTGGGACCACGGAATCCTTCAGTCCGTGAACAGCGGCAGACCTGCCGGGCGCGCGGGCGCCGGGCTCTATGACAACGGTGTCGCCGCCCCCGGCATGCGCTGGGCGTACGGCGGCGACTTCGGCGAGACGATCCACGACGGCGCCTTCATCGCCGACGGTGTCGTCTTCCCCGACCGCACCCCCAAGCCGGTCATGTACGAACACCGGGAGATCGCGGCTCCGGTACGTCTGGAGGCCTTCCGACACGAGGGGCTCGTGGTCGCCAACCACCAGTGCTTCCGGGGCCTGGACTGGCTCGCGGGCACCTGGGAACTGGCGCTCGCGGACGGCCGTACCCTGACCGCGCCGGCCGAACTGCCCGACCTGCGGCCCGGCGAGACGGCGGCTGTGCCGCTGCCCTTCGAGCTGCCGGCGGACGGCGGCGAGGCCTGGCTGACCCTGCGGGTGACGACGGCCGGCGACGAGCCGTGGGCACCGCGCGGCACCGAGATCTGCGTGCCCCAGCTGCTGCTGCGGCCGGCGGACGAGATGTCGGAGACGGTGGTCGCGGGACCGGGGATCCGGGTCGACGGCGACGGGCTGCTGATCCATCCGCTGCTGGCCTCGGCGCCGGTGCTGTCCCTGTGGCGGGCTCCGACCGACAACGACGAGCTGGGCGGAATGGCGGCCCGCTGGCAGGACTGGGGCCTCGACACCCTCGTCCGCAAGGCCGTCGACGTGCGGCGCGACGGCGGAAGGGTCACCGTGCTCGCCGAGTACGCCGCGAACGCGGGGGTGATCCGACACGAGCAGGTGTTCACCCCGGTCCAGGGCGGCATCCGCGTCGAGGAGACCGTCGAGCTGCCGGACGCGTACACCGACGTGGCGCGGGTCGGCTCCGTGTTCGAGACGGTGTCCGGGCTCGACCTGCTGGAGTGGTACGGGCAGGGCCCCTGGGAGTCCTATCCGGACCGCGCCGCCGGAGCGCCGGTCGGGCATCACTCGGCGCCCGTGGACTCCCTGTTCACCCCCTATCTGCGACCGCAGGAGAGCGGCGGACGGCACGGTGTACGACAGTTCAGGCTGTCGGCGCCGGACGCCACCGGTCTCTCGGTCGTGCTGGACCGGCCGCGCCAGGTCTCCGTGACCCGGTACCGAGCCGAGGAGCTGGCCGCCGCCACCCACCACGACCAGCTGCGGCCCCGGCTCGGCTGCGTGGTGCACATCGACGCGGCACACCGCGGGCTCGGCACGGCGTCGTGCGGTCCCGACACCTTCCCCTCCTATCTCCTGCAGCCGGGCACCCATCGGTGGGCCTGGACTCTTCGCACGCTCTGACGACAGCCCCTCCCCCCACACACCTCCTCTCACCTCACAGAACCTCTTACGGAGTCAGTTGTGTGCACCTCGCACGAGTCCGGGCACGAACCTGCCCTCGAAGCACCCCAGGCGGGCGCCGGTCGGCGTACCTTCCTGCGCGCGACCGCGCTGATCGGGGCGGCGGCGACCACGTCCGTCGCCCTGCCGACGGCCGCCGAGGCCGTGACGGACAAGGCACGCTCGTCGTGGCGGCCCGACACCGACAGCCGCCGGTTCACGCTCGCCGTGATGCCCGACACCCAGTACCTGTTCGACGGGCCGAGCATCGACAAGGCGCCCGTCGAGGCGTCCCTGCGCTATCTGCTGGAGCACGGGCGGGACGAGAACATCGTGTTCCTGTCCCACCTGGGTGACCTCACCCAGAACGGCGCCGCGCCGGAGGTCGCCGCGATCGGCGAGGCGTTCCGGCTCCTGGACCGGCGGGGCGTCGGCTACAGCGTCGTCGCGGGCAACCACGACGTGAAGTCCTCCACCACCGACCAGCGGGGCGCCTCCCCGTATCTCGACGTGTTCGGGCCGGACCGGTTCAAGGGGAAGCGGACCTTCGGCGGCGCTTCGGCCGACGGTTACAACACCTTCCATGTGTTCCGGGCGGCCGGGCGGGAGTGGCTGGTCCTCGCGCTGGACTGGCGGCTGTCGGACAAGGGGTACGCGTGGGCGAAGGACGTCCTGGCGAAGCACCCGGCCCTGCCGGTGATCCTCACGACACACGAGCTGGTCGTGGAGGACGACTCCCTGTCCGACTACGGGCAGCAGCTGTGGGACCGGCTGATCGCCGACCACGACCAGATCTTCCTCACCCTCAACGGGCACTACTGGCCCGCCGGGCGGGCGACGCGCAAGAACGCGGCGGGACATGACGTCGAGCTGCATCTGACGAACTATCAGAACCGTTACTTCGGCGGCGCGGCGATGATCCGCCTCTACCGTTTCGACCTCGACCGGAACACCATCGACGTGGAGACGGTCTCCCCGTGGATCCTCGGCCGGGCCGGGAAGGGCCTCAACGAGCTGGAGCGGCAGGAGATCGAACTGAGCGGCGACGCCGACCGGTTCTCCGTCGACATCGACTTCGCCGAGCGCTTCGCCGGCTTCGCCCCGGCGCCCACGCGTTCCGCCCGCCCGGCGTCGAAGATGGTGATCCCGGGCACGGTCGCCTACTGGCGCTTCGACGGGCAGACGGACGGGGCCGCCCTCACCGGCACGGTCCGCGACCGGTCCGGCCACGGCAACGATCTCACCCTGGTGTCGGTCGGCGGCGGCACGCTGAACTGGTCCAGCGACCATCACCCGGACCAGCCCGGCCACGGCAGCCTCGACTTCAACGGCTTCAAGTCACCGTTGAAGGGCGCCTATCTGCGCATGGTCGACGGCGCGCCCCTCAACTCGGCTACATTCAGGTCCGGTTACACCATCGAGGCGTTCTACCGGCTGCCCGCCGACTGGGACCCCTCGCACCACGCCTGGGCCGGAGTGGTCAGCCGTACCGGTACGGGCGGCGCGGCGGGCAAGACCGGCGACGACCCGGACGAGCCGCTCGCCACCCTGTCCCTCTCCAACGACCGCGAGCCCCAGTGGGCCATGCGGCCCCTCAACCAGCAGGGCATCGCCACCAACTGGGGCCAGGAGACACCGCTGGAGACCTGGTGGCACCTCGCGGTCGTCAACGACGGCAGGCACACCACGCTGTACGTCCAGGGCTGCCCGGTGGTCCGCAACCCGACGGCGACCTCGACCGGCATCACCTCGGTCGGGCTGCCGTGGCTGCTCGGCGGCTACGAGTACGCGGGCAAGATCGACCAGATCCTGCACGCCCGCCTCGGCGACGTACGGATCGTCGAACGGGCGCTGCCCGTCAGCTCGTTCATGAACCACTGACCCACACCGTCGGGGTCCGCCAAGCCTCCTGGACTCCACGACTCTCCAGCTCCCGAGGAACCCAAGACCATGACAGAGCAGCAGCTGCCCGCCTGGGCCGACCCCGCCGTCTCCCCCGCCGGACTCGACGCCCAGGGCGTTTCCCGGCGTCAACTCCTGCACCGCGCAGGCCTGTTGGGCGCCGCGTTCGCCGCCGGGTCACTGGCGACGCCCGCTTCCGCCGCGGCCGGCCCGCATCGGCTCGGCGGCCATGACCCGCGCCTCGCCTACCTCGTCGGCGATCATCACATCCACACTGTGTACAGCCACGACGCCAAGTACACGTTCTCCCAACTGGCGGCGGAGGGCGAGAAGTTCGGCCTCGACTGGATGGTGTTCACCGAGCACTCCAACTTCGGGCACGCCCAGTACGGCGCCCCGCTGGAGCACGCCGAGATCCTCAAGGCGCGCGCCGAGAACCCGCGTCAGCTGATCTTCCAGGGCCTGGAGTGGTACATCCCGGGCGCCGAGCACTGCACGGTCTTCTCGCCGCCCGGCCGGCACGAGGTCGATCTGCTCACCAAGTTCGAGAGCGCCTATGACGGCAAGCTGCTCGGCTACACCGAGGGCTCGGCCGGCGCGACGGACACCGCCCGCAACGAGGCGCACGCCGTCAAGGCGATTCGGTGGCTGGCGGAGCAGAGGCGCACCGGGTACGTCGACGACGTGCTGGTTCTCGCCAACCATCCGATGCGTCTGGGCATCGACTCCCCGCACGAGATGCGGGGCTGGCGGGACGCGGCCCCCGAGATCATGATCGGCATGGAGGGCGCGCCCGGCGCCCAGGGCGCGGCCATCCCCGGCTGGCGCGGGGCCAACTCGATCCGCGGCGAGTACGAGAACAAGCCGACGGCGCAGTCCTGGCAGGGCTATCCGGCGGACGGCTATCTGACGTACGGCGGCTTCGACTGGGCGACCGCGACGGTCGGCGGTCTGTGGGACTCGATGCTGGCCGAAGGCAGCCTGTTCTCGATCACCACGAACTCCGACGCGCACCGGATCGTCTTCGACACCTGGAAGAACGGCGACTGGCCGGCCGGGAAGAACTTCGACAACACCGGCAAGCTGCCCGACCCGGTGAACACCGACACCCCGCAGCCCGGCAGCGACTTCTGGCCCGGCCAGTTCAGCCGCACCCACGTGGGCGTCACGCGCTACGGCTACCGCGCGGTGATGGACGGTATGCGCGCGGGCCGGGTCTGGCTGGACCACGGTCATCTGCTGGACGGCCTCGACGTGCGGCTGACGCGCGACTGCGAGTTCGGCCGGGGTGTCACGCTGGGCGGCCGGATCCGGGTCCGCCGGGGTGAGAAGCTCACGCTGAACATCACCGTGACCACCGCCTCCCGTCTCAACCCGCAGGGGATCCTGCCCGAGTTGGCGCACGTCGACGTGATCCGGGGCGCGGTGCGCGGTCCGGTCGCCGACCGGGACACCTGGCAGGCGCCGGACACCAAGGTCGTGAAGTCGAAGGACGTGACGGGGCGCACGGGGACGTACACCCTGCGCGTGCCGCTGACCGCCGGTGACGAGTCGTTCTACGTCCGGCTGCGCGGCAGCGACGGCAACCGGCACGGCGCCGGTTACCTCGGCGCCTCGGTGGACCCGCACGGGCCGATCGTCCACGAGCCCGGAAACGGTGACCCGTGGGCCGATACGTGGTTCTATTCGAACCCCGTGTTCGTCGACGTCGTAGGTGGCTGACTGATGAGGCGTCAACTCCTGTCCCTGGCCGCGTTATTAGGTCTGTCCGGAGCGCTCGCGCTCGGCGGTGGTGGAGCGGCGTCCGCCGCCGACGCGCCGTGGACGGAGACAGGCTCCGGCCAGGTCGACTCCCTGGGCAGCGGTCAGGGGCTGGCCTCCCGCGCGGACGGCACGCTCCTGTACCGCGGGCTCACGTCGATCCCGCTGGACCTGCGTATCGCCGGCTGGAACCACATCGGTGACCCGGACATCGCGAACGGGTATGTGTTCGACGCCTACCAGGGGTCGGACACCGCCACGTCCAAGATGTTCGCGGTCACCACCCCGGCGGGGCAGCGCTACCAGTACACGCACCAGCTCGACTCCGGCGAGAAGCTGAACAACTCCTTCGCCGCCGTCTCGCCCGACAACCAGTGGCTGGTGTCGGGCGAATGGGGCGACCAAGGACGCCTCCAGGTGTTCCCGGCGCCGCTCCTCAACGCGTCCACCCCCACCACGGGCGGCGCGCTGGCGCAGGCGGGCCAGATCACCCTGGACAGGACCGTCCGGGACATCCAGGGCTGTGACTTCGTCACCGCGACCCGGCTGCTGTGCGCCTCGGACGACAGCTCGGGCACCCTGTTCCCGGAGGTCCGGCCGGTGCTCCAGGTCGACCTGTCCCGCGCGGTGGACGGCAAGCCGGTCGCCGGGCACGTGACGAGCCTGTTCGCCCTTCCGCAGCGCAGCGCCTGCACGGGGACGGCGTACGAGGCGGAGGGCGTCGACTACGACACGAACACCGGCACCCTGCGCGCCCAGGTCGTCCAGCCGGGCATCTGCGCACTGGCGACCACCGTGTACTCGTACCGGCAGGTCACGGGCTGACGGGACATCGACGTGTTGGCGCGGGGCGGCGGGCGTCGATGGACCGGGGACCCGTTCGCCTCCGACCCGGATGGTGCGCCGCGCTCGGACGGCGCAAGGCGCACCGGCGCGGCCAACCGGCCGGACGTCGTCTCGACCTCATGCCCGTGCGTGAGGATCCTCCGGATCTGGGGCGCCGCCGGAGCGGATCAGGCGTAGAAGCGGGACAGGCTCTGCAGCACGGCCGCCGGCTTCGGGGCGCCCTCGATCTCGATCGTGCCGTCGACGGTGATCTGCACACCGCCCGGTACGTCCTCGACCTCGGCCAGCCTGCCGACCAGGCGGATCTTCGAGCCGGCCTTCACGGGTGAGGGGAAACGCACCTTGTTGAGGCCGTAGTTGACCTTCGTGGTGACGCCCTGGACGTCCAGCAGCTCGGTGAAGAGCGGGATGAAGAGGGAGAGGGTGAGGTAGCCGTGGGCGATGGGAGCGCCGAAGGGGCCCGCCGCGGCCTTCTCCGGGTCCACGTGGATCCACTGGTGGTCGCCGGTCGCGTCGGCGAAGGTGTTGATGCGCTCCTGGGTGACCTCGATCCACTCACTGGTGCCGAGGTCGCTGCCGGCGAGCTTCTTGAGTTCGTCGATGCCGTTGACCGTGATGCTCATGTCGCTTTCCTTAACTGGGAGTTGAGCCGAAAGTGGTGGAGGGCGCCGCAGCGGGCTACGAACCGGCGCCGAAGGCCTTGCGCACCCGGGCCTTGAGAAGCTTTCCGGAGGCGGTGCGCGGGAGTCCGTCCGCGATGACGACCGACTTCGGGATCTTGTACTTGGCGAGCCGCCCGGACAGCGAGGCGAGCACCTCGTCGGCGTCCAGGGCCGCGCCCTCGCGGGGCACGACGACCGCGCGCGGCACCTCGCCCCACTTCTCGTCGGCGACGCCGATGACCGCGCACTCGACGATGTCGGGGTGGGCCAGGAGGAGATCCTCGATCTCGGCGGGGTAGATGTTCTCCCCACCCGAGATGATCATGTCTTTGATGCGGTCGACGACGAAGACATAGCCGTCCTCGTCGATCCGGGCGGCGTCCCCGCTGCGGAACCAGCCGTCCGTGAAGGAGGCGGCCGTCTCCTCGGGCAGCCCCCAGTAACCCGGCATGACGTGCGGCCCGCGGACCACGATCTCGCCGGGCTCGCCGACCTCGGCCGGCGTCAGGTCGGGCCGTACCACCCGTACGTCGCTGAAGAAGTGCGGTACGCCCGCCGAGCCCGCTTTACTGACCGCGTGCTCGGCGTCCAGGAACAGGGTCCCGGGCGAGGCCTCGGTCATGCCGTAGCCCTGGAGGAAGGTGAGCCCGCGCTCCTGGAACCGGGCGATGAGCGGGGTCGGCACCGGTGAGCCGCCGCAGGAGAGCATGCGCACCGACGACAGGTCGGCGTCGGCCCAGCGTGGATGTCTGGCCACCTGGTCGAACATGGTCGGCACCCCGAACATGAAGGTGATCCGGTGCCGTTCGATCAGGTCGAAGGTCTCGTCCGGGGCGAAGGCCTCGACCAGGACGCAGGTACCGCCCTTGAGGAGCACGGGCAGGGTGAGCATGTTCAGCCCGGCCGTGTGGAACAAGGGGGCGGAGACCAGGGCGCGTTCGTCCGTGATGACGTCCTGGTCGACGAGCACGTTGACGGCGTTCCAGGTGAGGTTGCCGTGCGTGAGCATGGCGCCCTTGGGCCGGCCCGTCGTACCCGAGGTGTACATGATGATGCAGGTGTCGTCGGCGGTGACCGGTGCGTCGACCGGTTCGGCGGAGGCGCCGGCGAGCGCGTCCTCGTACTCGGCGCCGACCTCGACGTACGTCCGCACGTCCGTGTTGCCGGGCAGTCCGGCGACGAGGCCGGCGTGCGAGGGGCCGTAGACGAGGGCCTTGGTGCCGGAGTCGGCGAGCTGGTAGGCGATCTCCGGGCCGGCGAGGCGGGTGTTGAGCGGTACGAAGACCGCGCCGAGTGTGCCCGCCGCGAACAGTGTCTCCAGGTAGGAGGGGTGGTTCGGGCCGAGATAGGCGATCCGGTCGCCGCGGCGCACTCCCCGGTCGCGCAGGGCGTGCGCGAGCCGGGTGGTGCGCTCGTACAGCTGTCCGTAGGAGAACGTGGTGTCGCCGTGGATCAGGGCGGTGCGTTGGGGGGTCTTGCGGGCCCGGCGGGCGGGCCAAGACCCCAGTCCCTCGTTGCGCATCGTTGCGCCCCTCTACGAGTTGCGAGACATGGGTTACGAAGTCAGGGCTTTGTGAGTCCGAGCAGCCGGGCCGCGTTCTCCTTGAGGATCTTCGGCCTGACCTCGTCCTTGATCGGCAGCTTCTCGAAGTCGGCGAGCCAGCGGTCCGGGGTGAGGACCGGGTAGTCCGAGCCGAAGAGGACCTTGTCCTTGAGCAGTGTGTTGGCGTACTGCACCAACTGCGGCGGGAAGTACTTCGGTGACCAGCCGGACAGGTCGATGTGCACGCCCGGCTTGTGTGTGGCGACGGCGAGTGCCTCGTCCTGCCAGGGGAACGACGGATGCGCCAGGATGATCTTCATCTCGGGGAAGTCGGCGGACACGTCGTCGATGTGCAGCGGGTTGGAGTACTTGAGGCGGATCCCGCCGCCACCGGGGACTCCCGCGCCGATGCCCGTCTGGCCGGTGTGGAAGAGCGCGATGGCGCCGGTCTCCTCGATCACCTCGTACAGCTCGTACGCGACCGAGCGGTCGTTGGGGAAGAAGCCCTGGATGCTGGGGTGGAACTTGAAGCCCCTGACCCCGTACTCCTCGACCAGCCGGCGGGCCTGCTTGACGCCCGCCTTGCCCCGGAAGGGGTCGATGGAGGCGAAGGGGATCAGCACGTCCGGGTTGGCGGCGGCGGCCTCGGCGACCTCCTCGTTCGGGACGGGCGCGGTGCCGGTCGCGGACTCGGCGTCCACCGTGAAGATGACGGCTGCCATCTTCCGCTCGCGGTAGTACGCGGCGGTCTCCTCCAGGGTCGGCTTCCGCTTGCCCTCGACCTTGAAGTAGGCCGACGAGGCGTCGTGGAGGTCGTCGGCCAGGGACGAGGTGCCCTTGGAGGAGATCTCGGCGTGGGTGTGGACGTCGATCGCGACGAGTTCCTCGACGTCGATGTTCGCCATGGTCACGCCTCCGGGAACTTGGGGGCGGGGATGCCCACCGACTGGAGCTCGGCGCCGACCGAGGTGGGCCAGGCGTCGGCGAGGGTCTCGGGGGTCCAGCCGCCGTCGGCGTACGCGGCCCTGACCTCCTGCGGATGCGACCAGAGTGCCACCTTGTCGCCGCCGATGCCGATGGCCTGGCCGGTGATGCCGCGGGCGGCCTCGGAGGCGAGGAAGGGAACGAGGGCGGCGCAGTCCTCGGGGGTGCCGAAGCCCTCACCCTTGCGGAGGAAGGCCGGGAACGGCTCGCCGTTCTTCAGCGCCTCGATGTACGGGGCGAAGGCGGGGATCGTCTCGGTCATGGCGGTGGCGGCCACCGGCACGATCGCGTTGACGGTGATGTTCGCGCGGCCCAGCTCCATCGACCAGGTACGGGCGAAGGCGGCGATGCCCGCCTTGGCGGCCGCGTAGTTCGTCTGCCCGAAGTTGCCGCGCTGACCGGCCGGGGAGCCGACGAGGATCAGCGTGCCGCCCTCGCCCTGCTCGCGCATGCGTACGGCGGCGGCCCGGGCGCAGGTGAAGGTGCCCTTGAGGTGGGTGGTGATCACCGCGTCGAAGTCGTCGTCGGTCATCTTCCACAGCACCTTGTCGCGCAGGATGCCCGCGTTGGTGACCAGGATGTCGAGCCGGCCGAACTCCTCCACCGCGCGGTTCACGAGCCGCTCGGCGGCCTCGGTCGTACCGACCGGGACCACCTCGGCGACGGCGGTGCCGCCCGCCGCGGTGATGGACTTCACGGCCTGCTCGGCCACGCTCTCGTCGATGTCGTTGACGACCACGGAGGCGCCGGCGGCGGCGAGAGCGTGCGCGTAGGCGAGGCCGAGGCCACGACCGCTGCCGGTGACGACGGCGACCTTGCCGGTCAGATCGATGCTGGGCACGAGGGAGGTCCCTTCACAAGACGACAGCTCAAGACGACAGCCTCAAGTCGACAGCCCAAGACGACTGCGTGAGATCGAAGCTAAGAGCAATAATTGTTGACGTCAATAGTTGTTGCCGTCAGATGGGTGCGCCATGCTGGAATCTGTACATGGATCCGCCCCGCCCGGGGCCACGACGAGGGAGCCCGCCATCGCCCGCCAGCAGGATGTCCACGACCCCGCCCCGATCGACGCGCGCGAGCCCTGGATGCGCGGCCTGCACGCGGACACCGGCTACCTGCTGTACCGGCTGGGCCTGCGCTCCGGCCAGTTGTTCAACACCTTCCTCCAGGAGTCGGGGCTACGGCTGCGCCACTACGCGGTGGTCCGCTTCCTGGCCACGTCGACGGGCGCGCTCCAGCGTGAGCTGAGCACCGCGCTCGGATACGACCCGAGTGCGATCGTCGGCCTGGTGGACGACCTGGAGAAGCTGGGCTTCGTCGAACGCCGCCCCTCCCCCGACGACCGCCGCAGCCGGATCGTCGCCCTCACCGAGAACGGCCGCGCCTTCCTCCGCGACACCGACGAGGCCGGCCAGCGCGTGACCAACGAACTGCTGAGCCCGCTCGACCCCGCGGAACGGGAGTCCCTGCACACCCTGCTCCAGAGGGTCACGGAGGACGGACCCAACTGACGTGCGATGTTGCGCAACTTCTTGACTGCCACTCGATTAATGCCTAACTTCACCCAGGCACCGGTGCGGTCCCCCACCGGTGACGCCCCCCACGGCATCGGCATCAGGGAGTCTCCCGTGCAGCCAACCCGCTCGTCCTCCGGCTCGTCGTCCGGCTCTTCCCCCCAACTCTCCTCAGGCACAAGGGAGTTGCGCCGGGTCGCACTCTCCGGACTGCTCGGCACCACCGTCGAGTTCTACGACTTCCTCGTGTACGGCACACTCGCCGCGCTCGTCTTCGGCGACCTGTTCTTCCCCCAGGCCGACCCCACGGTCGGCACCATCGCCGCCTTCGGCACCTTCGCCGCCGGTTATGTCGCCCGGCCGCTCGGCGGCATCCTCTTCGGACACTTCGGCGACCGGCTCGGCCGCAAGTCGATGATGCTGCTGACGATGACCCTGATGGGCTGCGGCAGCTTCCTGATCGGGCTGCTGCCGACGTACGACGCGATCGGCGTCTGGGCCCCGGTCCTGCTGGTCGCCCTCCGGGTCGTCCAGGGCCTCGCGATCGGCGGCGAGTGGGGCGGCGCGACCCTGATGGTCGTCGAGCACGCCGAACGCACCCAGGGTTCCCGGCGCGGCCTGTGGTCCAGTTTCACCCAGCTGGGCGCCCCGCTCGGCTCCGTGCTCTCCGCCGGAGTGGTCACCCTCGTCTCCACACTCCCCGACGACCAGTTCCGCTCCTGGGGCTGGCGCGTACCGTTCCTGCTCAGTTTCGTACTGCTCGGCGTCGGGCTGTTCGTCCGGCTGCGGATCGCGGAGAGCCCCCTGTTCGCCGGGGTCAAGCGGGAGACCTCCGCCAAGCCGCCGATCTTCGAGGTGCTGCGCCGCCCCAAGCCGGTGCTGCTCGCCTGCTGCGTCGGCATCGGCGCCTTCACCGCCCAGTCACTGCTGACCGGCTTCATGATCTCCTACGCCACCGACAACGGCTACAGCCGTCCCCAGGTACTCACCGCCGTGACCATCGCCTCCTGCGTGGCGCTGGTCGTCCTGCCCGCCGCCTCGGCGCTCACCGACCGTGTCGGCCGCCGCCCGGTGGTCCTCGCCGGTGCCCTCGCCTCGGCCGCGCTCGCGTTCCCGGTGCTGTGGCTGGTCGACTCCGGCTCACCCGGACTGCTGATCCTCGCCCTCGTCCTCGGTCACGGCATCGCCCAGTCCACGATGTACGGGCCGCTGGGTGCCCTCTTCTCCGAGATGTTCGGTACGAAGGTGCGCTACACCGGCGCCTCGCTCGGCTACCAGGCGGCGACGCTGGTGGGCGCCGGCTTCTCGCCGCTGATCGCCACCAGCCTGCTCGCCTCGAACGGCGGCGGCAGTACGCCCGTGTCGCTGCTGCTGTGCGGCGGTGCGCTGATCACCGCGGTCACCGTGTGGCGGATGCCCGAGACACACACCGACACGCTCGACTCCCCCGCCCCCGTCCCCGTCCCGCGGCAGACCCCCGCCGCCGAAGG
The DNA here is from genome assembly GCF_036898825.1 of Streptomyces sp. B21-083. GTDB lineage: Bacteria > Actinomycetota > Actinomycetes > Streptomycetales > Streptomycetaceae > Streptomyces. The sequence goes on from NZ_JARUND010000001.1 coordinate 1,488,872, forward strand.
GATCCGCCCGTGAACTCCCGTAATCCCGTGACGGACACGGGCACCGTCCGCTCGCGGCGGCGCACCGGTCCTCGGTATACAAGGACGTGACGTTGACACTCCGGGGAGCTGCCCGCCCATGACCACCCGCTCCGCGCCCGACCGACTGCTGTCCGTGCTCAGCGCCTTCGACCACGAGCACCCCGCGCTGACCCTCACGGACATCAGCCGACGGGCCGGGCTGACCCTCACCACCACGCACCGCCTCGTGGGCGCCCTCACCGAGTGGGGCGCGCTGGAGCGGGACGAGAACGGCGTCTACCACATCGGTCTCAGGCTGTGGGAGGTCGCGGCGCTCGCCCCGCGCGGACTGGCGCTGCGGCAGATCGCGCTGCCCTATCTGGAGGACCTGTACGAAGCGACGCACGAGAACGTGCAGTTGGCGGTACGGGACGGCGGCGAGGTCGTCTACATCGAGTGGCTGTCGGGCCGTTCGGCGGTCGGGGTGCACATCCGGGTCGGCGCCCGCTGGCCACTGCACGCCACGGGGGTCGGCCTCACCCTGCTCGCCCACAGCGACCCGGCGCTCCAGCAGGAGTACTGCGAGGGCCCGTTGGCCGCCTTCACCCCGCACACGATCACCGACCCGGCCGCGCTGCGCCGTGTCCTGGCAGAAGTCCGCCGCACAGGCGTGGCGGTGAGCAGTCGTCAGGTCACCGACGACGCCCTGTCGGTGGCGGCCCCGGTGCATGGACCGGGCGGCACGGTGATCGCCGCGGTCTCGGTCGTGGTGCCCCAGGTCGACGCCCAGGTACCGGTGTTGGTGCCTGCGGTACGACTGGCGGCGCGAGGTATCTCACGGGCACTGGGGTGGCAGCCGGGCGGGGGCTGAGCGGCGGGTTCGGCGAAGTGCCGTACGGCTCGACAGCGCCCCGAACGATCCAGGGCGCGAGCCGGTGGGGACGGAACCCGGAGCCCCGAACCCGTGGCCCGGCGCCTCTCCCGCGGTCCCGGTCGCGACCGGGACCGGGACTCGCGCGGCCGCCGACACTGCGGGGCACTGCGGCGGCACTGCGGCGGCGGCACCGCATTGGGCGACGGGCAGCCCGACGAGGAGGACCGCGCTCCCCGGCGGCCGGGGCACGCCAGGGACGCCGGGTCTGGTGGACGCCGGCGGAGCCCGCGTGACGATCAACGTTCCGCGTGCCACCCCGGGAAAGGCCGCCCGACAGGCCGCCGCCGGCGTCCTCACCGGAATCTCAGACTTGGCCAACGGGCTCAACGGCTGGAACCTGCCGTGGGCGGACTGGAAGGCCGGCAGCGCCCCCTAACACATTCATGTCTTCATCGGGTGAACTCACCCGTGGCAAAAGGAAATTCTGGGTTTCACCTCTTGACGGCCGGAGCCACCGGGAGCACATTGGGGCCACTTTGAGAGCGCTCTCACACTCTCTCGAAGGCACCCCCGCATCCCCACCCCGTACCCGAAGAGGCACCCATGAGGGACACTTCAGGCACTTCGCTCACTTCAGGCCCACCCGTCACACGCGGCCCCCTCCGGCGCGTGCTCGTCGCCGTCGCCGCCGTCCTCAGCCTCGCGGCTGCCGCCGTGTCGGTGGCACAGGCGGACGCGCCGACGCCGCCGACGGGCTGGACGCAGGTCTTCCTCGACGACTTCAACGGCACCGCCGGAACCGGCGTCAACACCGCCAACTGGCAGTACGCGACCGGGACCTCGTATCCCGGCGGCCCCGCCAACTGGGGCACCGGCGAGGTCGAGACGATGACGAACAGCACGAACAACGTCTCGCTCGACGGCAACGGCAACCTCCGGATCACCCCGGTGCGCAACTCGTCGGGCGCATGGACCTCGGGCCGCGTCGAGACCAACCGCACCGACTTCCAGCCCCCGGCCGGCGGAAAGCTGCGCGTCGAGGCCCGCCTCCAGGTACCGAACGTCACCGGCGCGGGCGCCCTCGGCTACTGGCCCGCGTTCTGGATGCTCGGGGCGCCCTACCGGGGCAACTACCAGAACTGGCCGAGCGTCGGCGAGCTGGACATCATGGAGAACACCCAGGGTCTCAACACCATCTGGGGCACCATGCACTGCGGCACCAGTCCGGGCGGCGCCTGCAACGAGACGACCGGCATCGGCTCCACCACCAGCTGCGCCGGCACCACCTGTCAGGCCGGCTTCCACACGTACCGCATGGAGTGGGACCGCTCGGTGAGCCCGGAGGCGATCCGCTTCTACGTCGACGGCACCAACTACCACACGGTGACCGCGAACCAGGTCGACGCGACCACCTGGGCCAACGCCACCAACCACGGCTTCTTCATCATCCTGAACGTGGCGATGGGTGGCGCCTTCCCGGCCGCGTTCGGCGGCGGACCGGACGCGAACACGGTCTCCGGGCGCCCGATGGTCGTCGACTACGTGCAGGTCCTCCAGTCGACCTCAGGCGGCGGGACGACCACTCCGCCGCCGACCGGGACCCGGGACGCGTACAGCGCCGTCCAGGCCGAGTCCTACAACAGTCAGTCGGGCACCAGCACGGAGACCACCACCGACACCGGCGGCGGACAGAACATCGGCTCGCTCGCCAACGGCGACTGGGCGCTCTACCAGAACGTCAACTTCGGCTCCACGGCCGCCACCCAGTTCGTCGGCAGGGTCGCGAGCGGGGCGGGCTCGGGCGTGAGCGGACTGGTCGAGGTGCGCCTCGACAGCCGTACGAGCACACCGGTCGGCAGCTTCTCGATCGGCAACACGGGCGGCTGGCAGAGCTGGCGCACGGTTCCGGCGAACATCAGTTCCATCACCGGTACCCATGACGTCTATCTGACCTTCACCAGCGGCCAGGCGCAGGACTTCGTGAACGTGAACTGGTTCAACTTCGGTCACTGACACGGGCGTCGCCGATGCCCCGCGAGACCTTCCGGGCCTCGCGGGGCATCGGCGCGCGCGGGCTCCGACGCTCGGCGCCGTTCCGGTCGTCTCGGAGATCCTCCGCGAGATCCGCCCCGCGTGACCTCAGCTCAGTTCCGCCCGGAACGCCACCGGGGTCGCCCCCGTGTGCAGTTGGAAGAACTTGGAGAAGTTCGCCGCGTCGGGGAAGCCGACGGCCGCGCCGACGCGGCCGATCGGCAGGGTGGTGTGGGCCAGCAGCCGTTTGGCCTCCAGGATCACCCGCTTGTCGATGAAACCCTTGGGCGTCTCACCGGTCGCCGCGCGCACCGCCCGGACGAGGGTGCGGCGGGAGTAACCGAGGGCGTCGGCGTACGCGCTGACGCTGTGATTGGTGGCGAAGCCCTTCTCCACCGCGTCCCTGAAGAGGGTGAACGTGGTGTCGGACCGCCCGCGCGCCGCCTCCGCCGAACTCGTGGCGAGGTGGGACAGCCGCAGCAGGAACGCCGTGAGCGAGTGGCGCAGTACGGAGGTGTGCAGGCCGATCGGGAGGGTGGCCGTGTCCTCGTACTCACGGCCCAGCTGGGCCAGGGCCGCCCGCAGGCCCGCGAGTTGGGGCCCGTCCGGGCGCAGCAGCGGGGGCAGGTCGTAGTGGTAGAGGCCGGTCGCCTCGACCGTGGTCCGGGGCAGGAAACCGGGTTGCATGGTGAGGACGGTGCCGCGGTACTCGCTGGTGCGTGAGAAACGGTGAACCTGACCCGGGCGGATCCACAGCAGGTCGCCCGCTGTCGCCTCGTACTCGGCGAAGTCGATCATGTGGTTGACCGGGCCGTCGTCGAACAGCAGCACGACGTGGAAGTCGATGCGGTGGACGCGCTCCAGGGGTGCTTCGTCGTGCCAGGTGCGGTCGGGTGACATCGGCCCGACCTGCATGCCGACACCCAGGACGCTCAGATCGACCGGGAAGGGAAACGTCCTGATGGCGTCTCCACCTTGGACGCCGGCTCGAATGCCGTCTCGTATGCCGTCTTGGATGGTTCTGTCCGCCATGTCCTTCTCTTGCCGTCCGGTCCCCGCCGTCCGTGTCCCACTTTCACCAAAGGGTGACACACAGGCACCTGGCCCCGTAAAAGTCAGACTTTTAAGTTTGAACACGTCAGAGCAGTTCCTCCACCCCTACCGAGGACTTCTTGAAGATGAGTACGCACACATCCGACAGCCTCCAGTGGACCGATCTCGACCAGCGTGCTGTCGACACGGCGCGTGTACTCGCGGCCGATGCCGTGCAGAAGGTCGGCAACGGGCACCCCGGCACCGCGATGAGCCTGGCGCCCGCCGCGTACACGATCTTTCAGAAGGTGATGCGGCACGACCCGGCGGATCCAGAGTGGACGGGCCGTGACCGCTTCGTCCTCTCCCCCGGCCACACCTCGCTGACTCTCTACACCCAGCTGTTCCTGTCGGGGTACGAGCTGGAGCTGGACGACCTCAAGGCGTTCCGCACGCACGGCTCGAAGACGCCGGGCCACCCCGAGTACGGGCACACGGCCGGTGTCGAGACCACCACCGGGCCGCTCGGCCAGGGTGTCGCCAACGCGGTCGGCATGGCGATGGCCGCCCGTTACGAGCGCGGCCTCTTCGACCCCGAGGCGCCCGAGGGCACCTCGCCCTTCGACCACACCGTCTGGGCGATCGTCTCCGACGGCGACCTGGAGGAGGGCATCTCCGCCGAGGCCTCCTCGCTGGCCGGCCACCAGAAGCTCGGCAACCTCGTCTTCGTCTACGACGACAACCACATCTCCATCGAGGGTGACACGGCGACGGCGTTCTCCGAGGACGTGCTGAAGCGGTACGAGGCGTACGGCTGGCACGTACAGCGGATCGAGCCCGAACTGGGCGGTGACATCGACGTCCGCGCGCTGTACACGGCGCTCAAGGAGGCGCGGGCCGAGACCGCGCGCCCCTCGATCATCGCGATGCGCACGATCATCGCCTGGCCCGCCCCGAACGCCCAGAACACCGAGGCGGCCCATGGCTCGGCGCTCGGCGCCGACGAGATCGCGGCCACCAAGCGCGTCCTCGGCTTCGACCCGGAGCGGACCTTCGAGGTCTCCGACGACGTCCTCGCGCACGCCCGCCAGGCCCTCGACCGGGGCGCCGAGGCACACGCCGCCTGGGACAAGCAGCTCGCCGAGTGGCGTACCGCGCAGCCCGAGCGGGCGAAGCTGTTCGACCGGGTCGTGGCAGGTCAGCTGCCCGAGGGCTGGGAGGAGGCGCTGCCGGTGTTCGAGGAGGGCACGTCCGTCGCCACCCGCGCGGCCTCCGGCAAGGTGCTCCAGGCCCTGGGCCCGGTCCTGCCCGAGCTGTGGGGCGGTTCCGCCGACCTGGCCGGCTCGAACAACACGACCATCGACAAGGCGTCCTCCTTCCTCCCGAAGGGCAACCCGCTGCCGGAGGCGGACCCGTACGGCCGTACCGTCCACTTCGGTATCCGTGAGCACTCGATGGCCGCCGAGATGAACGGCATCGCCCTGCACGGCAACACCCGTATCTACGGCGGCACCTTCCTCGTCTTCTCCGACTACATGCGTAACGCCGTGCGGCTGGCGGCCCTGATGCAGCTGCCGGTGACGTACGTGTGGACGCACGACTCCATCGGCCTCGGCGAGGACGGCCCGACGCACCAGCCGGTCGAACACCTGGCCTCCCTGCGCGCGATCCCGGGCCTGAACATCGTCCGCCCGGCCGACGCCAACGAGACGGCCGTCGTCTGGGCCGAGATCCTCGAGCGGCACGCCACGAACCCGGCCCCGCACGGGCTGGCGCTCACCCGGCAGGGTGTGCCGACGTACGCCCGCGACGAGAACGCCGCGAAGGGCGGTTACGTGCTGCGGGAGTCCTCCACGGGCACCCCGGACGTCGTCCTGATCGCCACCGGCTCCGAGGTCCAGCTCGCCGTCGCCGCGCGCGAGGCGCTGGAGTCGGAGGGTGTGGGTACGCGAGTGGTGTCGATGCCGTCCGTGGAGTGGTTCGAGGAGCAGCCGGCCGAGTACCGCGCGAGTGTCCTTCCGCCGTCGGTGAAGGCGCGCGTGGCGGTCGAGGCGGGGATCGGTCTGACCTGGTACCGCTACGTCGGTGACGCAGGACGCATCGTCTCCCTCGAACACTTCGGCGCCTCCGCCGATGCCGAAACCCTGTTCGCCGAGTACGGCTTCACCGCCGAGAACGTGGCCCGGGTCGCGCGAGAATCCCTCGCCGCCGCCCGCGGTTGATCCGCCCGCCAGAAGGAAGATGACCACAGTGAGCACCGAAACAGCCCGCACCGCGGGAACACTCAAGCGCCTCTCCGACGAGGGCGTCTCGATCTGGCTGGACGACCTGTCGCGCAAGCGGATCACCTCCGGCAACCTCGCCGGACTCATCGACACCCATCACGTGGTCGGCGTGACCACCAACCCGTCGATCTTCCAGGCCGCCATCGGCTCCGGCGAAGGCTACGAGGAGCAGCTCGCCGACCTGGCCGTGCGCGGCGTCACGGTCGACGAGGCCGTACGGATGATGACCACCGCCGACGTACGGGCCGCCGCCGACATCCTGCGCCCGGTGTACGACGCGACAGCCGGCCGGGACGGTCGCGTCTCGATCGAGGTCGACCCTCGTCTCGCCCATGAGACGGCGGCGACGATCGCCGAGGCCAAGCAGCTGGCCTGGCTGGTCGACCGCCCCAACGTGATGATCAAGATCCCGGCGACGAAGGCGGGCCTGCCGGCGATCACCGAGGTCATCGGCCTCGGGATCAGCGTCAACGTCACCCTGATCTTCTCCCTGGAGCGCTACCGCGAGGTCATGGCCGCCTATCTGGCCGGCCTGGAGAAGGCACAGGCCGCGGGCCTCGACCTGTCCTCCATCCACTCCGTCGCCTCCTTCTTCGTCTCCCGCGTCGACTCCGAGATCGACAAGCGCCTGACGCTGCTCGGCACGGACGCGGCCCTCGCCCTCAAGGGCCGGGCTGCGCTGGCCAACGCGCGGCTCGCTTACGAGGCGTACGAGGAGGTCTTCGAGGGGGAGCGCTGGACCGCCCTGGGTGGCGCCCGCGCCAACAGGCAGCGCCCGTTGTGGGCCTCCACCGGCGTCAAGGACCCCGCCTACAAGGACACTCTGTACGTCGACGAGCTGGTCGCGCCCGGCACCGTCAACACGATGCCGGAGGCCACCCTCGACGCCACCGCCGACCACGGCGACATCCACGGCGACGCGGTGACCGGCGGCTACGCCCAGGCCCGCGCCGATCTCGCGGCCGTCGAGGGGCTCGGAATCTCGTACGACGAGGTCGTGAAGCTGCTGGAGGACGAGGGCGTCGCGAAGTTCGCGACCGCCTGGAACGACCTGCTGGACGCCGTGACGAAGTCGCTGAACAGTAAGGGAGTTGACGGGGAATGAGTGACGAATCGACTCTGCCGGCAGTCACCACCGCAGCCGTGACCGCGTCCGAACCGGACCTCGGCGACGGCGTCGGGGCGGACTGGGAGAACCCGCTGCGTGACGCCGACGACCGCCGGCTGCCCATGGTCGCGGGCCCGTCGGGGCTGGTCATCTTCGGGGTGACCGGTGACCTGTCCCGCAAGAAGCTGATGCCGGCCGTCTACGACCTCGCCAACCGCGGTCTGCTCCCGCCGGGCTTCTCGCTCGTCGGTTTCGCCCGCCGGGACTGGGAGGACGAGGACTTCGCGCAGATCGTCCACGACTCGGTGCGCGACCACGCCCGTACGGAGTTCCGCGAGGAGGTCTGGCAGCAGCTCGCCGAGGGCATGCGGTTCATCCCGGGCGACTTCGACGACGACGAGGCGTTCAAGCAACTGCGCGCGGCCGTCGACGAGCTGGACGCGTCCCGGGGAACGAGCGGCAACTACGCCTTCTACCTCTCCGTACCGCCGAAGTTCTTCCCGAAGGTCGTCCAGCAGCTGAAGAAGCACGGGCTGGCGAACGCGCCGGAGGGTTCCTGGCGGCGCGGGGTGATCGAGAAGCCGTTCGGACACAACCTGAGGAGCGCGCGCGAGCTGAACCGGGTCCTGCACGACGTGTTCGACCCGGAGCAGGTCTTCCGGATCGACCACTACCTCGGCAAGGAGACCGTCCAGAACATTCTGGCGCTCCGCTTCGCCAACCAGATGTACGAGCCCATCTGGAACCGGTCGTATGTCGACCACGTCCAGATCACGATGGCCGAGGACATCGGCATCGGCGGCCGGGCCGGCTACTACGACGGCATCGGGTCGGCGCGTGACGTGATCCAGAACCATCTTCTCCAACTGATGGCCCTGACGGCCATGGAGGAGCCCATCGCCTTCGACGCCGAGTCGCTGCTGATGGAGAAGCTCAAGGTCCTGAAGTCGGTGAAGCTGCCCGAACACCTGGGCGAGCACACTGTGCGCGGACAGTACGCGGCGGGCTGGCAGGGCGGCGAGCAGGTCAGCGGTTACCTCGAAGAGGACGGCATCGACCCGCAGTCCAGCACCGACACCTACGCGGCCGTCAAGCTGGAGATCGACAACCGCCGCTGGGCGGGCGTCCCCTTCTATCTGCGGACCGGCAAGCGGCTGGGGCGGCGTGTCACGGAGATCGCGGTCGTCTTCCAGCGCGCCCCGCACTCCCCGTTCGACTCGACGGCCACCGAGGAACTCGGCGCGAACGCGATCGTCATCCGCGTCCAGCCCGACGAGGGCATGACCGTGCGCTTCGGTTCCAAGGTCCCGGGTACCTCGATGGAGATCAGGGACGTCACGATGGACTTCGCCTACGGCGAGTCCTTCACGGAGTCCAGCCCGGAGGCGTACGAACGGCTCATCCTGGACGTCCTGCTCGGCGACGCCAATTTGTTCCCCCGTCACCAGGAAGTGGAAGAGTCCTGGAAGATCCTCGACCCGATCGAGGAGTACTGGGGCACGCACGGCAGGCCCGCGCAGTACTCCTCGGGCAGTTGGGGCCCGGAAGAAGCCGACGAGATGCTCGCACGAGACGGACGGAGCTGGCGCAGGCCATGAAAATCGACCTCACCGACACCACGGCAAGCAAGATCAACAAAGCACTGGTGAAGGGGCGGCGCGCCATCGGCACCCCTGCCGTGGGCATGGTCCTGACGATGGTGATCGTCACGGACGAGGAGAACGCCTACGACTCGATCAAGGCGGCCGAGGATGCCTCGCACGAGCATCCCGCGCGCACCCTGGTCGTCATCAAGCGGCACGCCCGCAGCCCGCGCGACCGCACCAAGTCGCACCTCGACGCCGAGGTCAGGGTCGGCGCGGACGCCGGTACCGGCGAGACGGTCATCCTGCGGACGTACGGCGAGGTGTCCGACCACGCCGACTCCGTGGTCCTGCCGCTGCTGCTGCCGGACGCCCCGGTCGTCGTCTGGTGGCCGGTGAACGCCCCCGAGGTACCTGCCAAGGACCCGCTGGGCGCGCTGGCCCAGCGCAGGATCACCGACATGTACGCGGTCGAGCAGCCGCTGACCGCCCTGGAGGCGCGGGTGCGTTCGTACGCGCCCGGCGACACCGACCTGGCGTGGACGCGTCTCACCCCGTGGCGCTCGATGCTGGCCGCGGCCCTCGACCAGGCCCGTACGAAGATCATCTCGGCGGCCGTCGAGAGCGAGGCCGAGAACCCGAGCGCCGAACTGCTGGCCCGCTGGCTGGGCGCCCGCCTGGACGTGAAGGTCGACCGTGTCGTCACCGCGGGCCCGGTCGTCACGGCCGTCCGCCTCGGCACCGACAAGGGCGAGATCGTCATCGACCGTCCCGAGGGCCCGCTCGCCACGCTCACCCTGCCCGGCCAGCCCTCCCGCACCCTCGCGCTGAAGGTGCGCCCCACCTCCGAACTCATCGCCGAGGAGCTGCGGCGCCTCGACGCCGACGAGATGTACGCGATCGCCCTGCGGGGCGACAGCACCAAGGAGACCCCTCGTGTCTGACTCCCCCAGGCTCACCCAGCGCCCCGAGTGGACGGCGCTGGAGGACCACCGCGCCGGTGCGCTCCTCGCACCCCAACTGCGCGAGTTGTTCGCCGCCGATCCCGGGCGCGCGGAGCGGTACGTCGTACAGGTCGGCGACCTGCACATCGACTACTCCAAGCAGCTGATCACGGACGAGACCCTCGCCCTTCTTCAGGAACTGGCCGCCGCGACGGGTGTGTTCGGGCTGCGGGATGCCATGTTCCGGGGTGAGAAGATCAACATCACCGAGGACCGGGCGGTGCTGCACACGGCGCTGCGGGCGCCGCGTGGCGCGGTGGTCGAGGTCGACGGTGAGAACGTGGTGCCGGCGGTGCACGCGGTGCTGGACCGGATGGCCGGGTTCGCGGAGCGGGTGCGGTCGGGTGAGTGGACCGGTCACACGGGCCGGCGTATCCGCAATGTCGTCAACATCGGTATCGGTGGCTCGGATCTGGGTCCGGCGATGGCGTATGACGCGTTGCGGGCGTTCACGGCGCGGGAGTTGACGTTCCGGTTCGTGTCGAACGTCGACGGTGCCGATCTGCATGAGGCGGTGCGGGACCTGGATCCGGCGGAGACGCTGTTCATCGTGGCGTCGAAGACGTTCACGACGATCGAGACGATCACGAACGCGACGTCGGCCCGGTCGTGGCTGCTGGCGGGGCTCGGCGGTGACGAGAAGGCGGTCGCCCAGCATTTCGTGGCGCTGTCGACGAATGGTGGGAAGGTCGCCGACTTCGGGATCGACACGGCGAACATGTTCGAGTTCTGGGACTGGGTCGGCGGCCGGTACTCGTACGATTCGGCGATCGGGCTGTCGCTGATGATCGCGATCGGTCCGGAGCGGTTCAGGGAGATGCTGGACGGGTTCGCGCTGGTCGACGAGCACTTCCGGACGGCGCCGGCGGAGAGCAACGCACCTTTGCTGCTGGGCCTGTTGGGTGTCTGGTATGGCAACTTCTTCGGGGCTCAGTCGCATGCGGTGCTGCCGTACTCGCACTATCTGTCCAAGTTCACGGCGTATCTGCAGCAGTTGGACATGGAGTCCAACGGCAAGTCGGTCGACCGTGACGGGCTGCCGGTGGAGTGGGAGACCGGGCCGGTGGTGTGGGGGACGCCCGGGACGAACGGGCAGCACGCCTACTACCAGTTGATCCATCAGGGGACGAAGGTCATCCCGGCGGACTTCATCGGGTTCGCCGAGCCGGTCGCCGAGCTGAGTGACGAACTCAAGGGCCAGCACGACCTGTTGATGGCCAACTTCTTCGCACAGACCCAGGCGCTGGCCTTCGGCAAGACGCCGAACGAGGTGCGGGCCGAGGGGGTGCCGGAGGAACTGGTCGCCCACAAGACGTTCCAGGGCAACCACCCGACGACCACCGTCCTCGCACGCGAGCTGACCCCCTCCGTCCTCGGCCAGTTGATCGCGCTCTACGAGCACAAGGTGTTCGTGCAGGGCGCGATCTGGAACATCGACTCCTTCGACCAGTGGGGCGTCGAGCTGGGCAAGGTCCTCGCCAAGCGCATCGAGCCCGCGCTCACCACCGGGGCCGATGTTCCCGGCCTCGACTCCTCCACCGCCGCCCTCGTGGCCACGTACCGCACTCTTCGTGACGCTCAGGAAGTGAACTGACATGCAGATTGGTCTGATCGGTCTCGGCAAGATGGGCGGCAACATGCGCGAGCGCATCCGCCGCGCCGGCCACACCGTCATCGGCTACGACCGCAACCCCGAGGTCTCCGACGTGAGCAGCCTCGCCGAGCTGGTCGAGAAGCTCGAAGCGCCGCGTGTGGTCTGGTCGATGGTCCCGGCCGGTGCCGTCACCCAGTCCGTCGTCGACGAACTCGGCGGCCTGCTGTCCGCCGGTGACACGGTCGTCGACGGCGGCAACTCCCGCTGGACGGACGACGAGAAGCACGCCGAGGAGCTGGGCGCCAAGGGCATCGGCTTCGTCGACGCCGGTGTCTCCGGCGGTGTGTGGGGCCTGCAGAACGGCTACGCCCTGATGGTCGGCGGCGACAAGGAGCACGTCGAGCGGCTCCACCCGATCTTCGAGGCGCTGAAGCCGGAGGGCCCGTACGGCTATGTCCACGCGGGCAAGGTGGGTGCCGGGCACTTCTCGAAGATGGTCCACAACGGCATCGAGTACGCCATGATGCAGGCCTACGCCGAGGGCTGGGAACTCCTGGAGAAGGTCGACTCCGTCACGGACGTGCGCGAGGTCTTCCGGTCCTGGCAGGACGGCACCGTCATCCGCTCCTGGCTCCTCGACCTGGCGGTCAACGCCCTCGACGAGGACGAGCACCTGGAGCGGCTGCGCGGGTTCGCGCAGGACTCCGGCGAGGGCCGGTGGACGGTCGAGGCGGCCGTCGACAACTCCGTGCCGCTGCCCGCGATCACGGCCTCCCTCTTCGCCCGGTTCGCGTCCCGGCAGGACGACTCCCCGCAGATGAAGATGATCGCTGCGCTGCGCAACCAGTTCGGCGGTCACGCCGTCGAGTCCAAGGAGTAGAAAACCGTGGGTGACCTTCTGCTGGTCCGCCACGGCGAGACGGAGTGGAGCGCGTCGGGACAGCACACCAGCTGGACCGACCTGCCCCTCACCGCGCACGGCGAGGAACAGGCCAAGTCCCTCGTTCCGCTCCTCGCCGGACGGACCTTCGCCCGAGTACTGACCAGCCCTCTCACGCGCGCGGTCCGCACCGCCGAACTCGCGGGCCTGTCCGGGGCGTTGACCGACCCGGACCTGCACGAGTGGGACTACGGCGGCTACGAGGGCGTGACGACCCACGAGATCCAGCGCACCCGGCCCGACTGGTTCCTGTTCACGGACGGGGTGGTGCCCGGCCCGGTCGGGCACCCGGGTGAGTCGCCCGACGAGGTGGGCCGGCGCGCGGACCGCGTACTGGCTCGCATCGAGGACGCCCTCGCGGAGGGTGACGTGATCCTGGTGGCGCACGGGCACTTCCTGCGTGTACTGACAGCCCGTTACCTCGGGCTGCCGGCCGCCGACGGGCGGCTGTTCCAGCTCGCGACCGGCACGGTCAGCAGGCTCTCCACGGAGCACGACCGCCCCGTGATCACGGAGTGGAACTCCCGCTGGGAAGCGGCGAGTTGAGCAGCCTGTTGCAACAGGGCGACTGAAATGCCGATCGGGTCCGGGGCTTTGTCCCCGGACCCGATTGACATGTGTACGGAAGGCGCGTCAGAGTCGCCCCGGTGGAGATCAACGAACTGACGGCGGCCGAAGCACGGGTGTGGCGGGCCTTCCCCAAGGGCGAACCCGTGGACTTCCGCGAGGAAGACGACGAGGACCCGGCCGACGGCTACGACTGGGGGCCGGAGAGGACCGTCCGCGCCTCCGTGCTGCGGGCCCTGCTGCTCAGTCCCCCGCAGGACGCCGAGATCCCCAGGCTCAGGCTCTCGGGCGCCCGTGTCACCGGGCATCTGAACCTGATGTACGCGATCGTGGACCACCCGCTCCATCTGCGGTACTGCCACTTCGACGAGTCGCCCGACCTCTACGGCACCCGGCTGCGCCAGCTGAACCTGCGCGGCTCGGTGCTCCCCTCTATCAACCTCGCGAGTACACGGATCGACGGCCCGCTGCGCATGACCCACTGCCGGGTGCGGGGGCCGGTGCGGCTGGCCGGCGCGGAGATAGCGGGCGCACTCTTCCTGGACGACGCCGAACTCACCACGTCCGACCCGTCCGTGCCGGTGCTCCAACTCCATCAGGCGGTGCTCGGCGACGGCTTCGCGGCACCCGGGCTGCGGGTCCGGGGCGAGATGCGGCTCGACGGTGCCACCGTGGGGGGCTCCATCGCGCTGGACGACGCCGAGCTGGCCAACCCCGGCGGCCACGCCCTGTGCGCGCGGTCCATCGAAGTGCGGGCCGACATACGAGCGCGGAACCTGCGCACCCAGGGCGGCATCGACCTGCGCGGCTCCCGGATCTCGGGCTCCCTCGACTTCACCGGGGCGCGGCTGTCCAACCCCGGCGGTACGGCCCTGCGGGCCAGCAGTTGCGTCATCGGTGAGCTGTGGCTGTACCGCTGCGAGCCGATCGAGGGCAGACTGCATCTGCGCCGCTCCCGGATCGACGTACTGGGCTTCGAGTCGGAGGTCGCCCCGGGCGAGGTGCTCTTCAACAACCTCAGCTACACGGCGCTCAATCCCACCGAGCCGGCCCACCGCCGTCTGCCCCTGCTGGAGCGCGACGGAGACGGCTATGTCCCGTACGCCTACGAGCAGTTGGCGGCCGCCTACCGGCACGTCGGCGACGAGGGCGCGGCCCGCCGGGTCCAGCTCGCCAAGCAGCGCCGGCACCGGGCCACCCTGCCCTGGATCGGCCGGGTTTGGGGACACCTCCAGGACACCACCGTCGGCTACGGCTTCCGTCCGCTGCGCGCCGCCGTCTGGCTGCTGTCGCTGCTGGCGGCCGGTTCGACCGTGTACGCCCTGCACCACCCGCACCCGCTCAAGGCCGACGAGACCCCGGAGTTCAACCCGGTCTTCTACACCCTCGACTTGCTCCTCCCGGTGATCTCCTTCGGCCAGGAGGGGGCGTTCGCGCCGACAGGCGGGTACCAGTTCCTGTCGTACGTCCTCATCCTGACCGGGTGGATTCTGGCCACGACCGTCATCGCCGGTGTGAGCAGGAGCGTCACCCGGTGAGCGAGCCCGGCCGACAGTGACTCCGCCGCAGTAACTCCCTTCAGCGAAGGGAGTGTTGTGCGTGCTGGGCGGCGAGCCGTACCGGTGCGTTCTGGGCGCCGTAGCCCTGGTGTCCGCCGTCGCGCTGGACCAGCTCGAAGAAGACGCGGCCCACGGTCCGTGTGTAGCAGTGCCTGAACTCGCCCTGTGCGTCACGGTCGTAGAGGATGCCGAGTTCGCTGTACGTCGCCAACTCGCCCTCGGTGAACTCGTACCGGGCCGCGAGGTCGTCGTAGTAGTTCGCGGGCATCGGGAGGAGTCTGCCGCCGGCCGCCCGGAAGCGCCGGGCGGCGGCGATCACGTCGTCGGTGGCCAGCGCGATGTGCTGGACGCGGGTCTCGTCCTCGGTCGGCGCGGGACCGACGGCGAGCGCGATACGTACGCTGCCACCGGAGTTGGTGACGGCCCGGCTGCGGAAGAGTCCGTACGGGTCGGCGACGTCGACGCTCTCCTGTCCGTGCAGCCCGAGGACGCTGCGGTGGAAGAGGGCGGCCTCGTCGAAGTGGTGCCAGGGCTGGGTGAGGGCCAGATGGTCGATGCGTTCCACGCCCTCCGCGCTCACAGCGGTCGCGGCGGCCTCGACGGGCTCGAAGTCGGCGCGCCAGTTGGGGAGTTCGGGGCGGCCCGTGGCGCAGAAGAAGAGTTCCGTGCCGTCGGGGGCGGCCACCGCGTCGAGCGGGGTGTCCTGGGGGGCGCGGCGGCGGGGCAGGACCGGGGCCAGAAGTGCCTCGGCCCGGCGGGCGGCGCCTGCGGGGTCCGGTGACTCCAGGCCTACGGCGGCGAGTCCGGTGCCCTCACGGCGGGCGGCCGGCCCGGTGTTGACCAGGATGCGGGCCTCACCGCACTCCCAGAGGTCCACGGGCTTGCTGCGGTGGCGTGCCGTACGGGCGAGGCCGAGCGCGCCGAGGATCGCCGCGACGGGTTCGGCGTCGGGGGTGACGAGTTCGGCGAAGGCGATACCGGTGGGGACCACGGGCTCGGGCAGCGGGGCGAGGCCGATGCTCTCCTGGAGGACGAGGAGTGAGCGGCGGGCGTCGACGGCGGTGGGTCCGGCCTCGGCCTGCCGGAACACGTCGTTGAAGACTTCCAGGGACAGTGGACCGGCGTATCCGGCCCGGACGACGTGTCGCAGAAGGCCCGCGATGTCGAAGCCGCCCTGTCCCGGGAAGCAGCGGTAGTGGCGGCTCCACTGCAGCACGTCCATGGCGAGCAGCGGGGCGTCGGCCAGCTGGAGGAAGAAGATCTTCTCGCCGGGGATGTCCTCGATGCCTTCGAGGTCCTTCGGGTCAGGGCCCCGGGAGAGGATGTGAAAGCTGTCGAGGCAGGTGCCGAGCGCGGGGTGGTCGGCAGCCTCGACGATCCTCCAGGCGTGGTCGTACGTACTGACGTGCCGTCCCCACGCGAGGGCCTCGTAGGCGACGCGGACGCCGAAGTCCTGTGCCAGGTCGGCCAGTTCGCTCAGTTGGGCGGTGGCGAGGGCGTCGTCGTCGAGGGCGAGCGGGGAGACGCTGGAGCAGACGAGGACGGTGTCGGTGCCGAGGCGGCGCATCAGCTCGAACTTGTGCCGGGCACGGCGCAGGTTGCGGGCGAACTCGTCGTCGGGCACGGCCTCGATGTCACGCATCGGCTGGTAGAGGTCGATGGTGAGGCCGAGGTCGGCGCAGCGGGCGCGGATCTCCTCGGGGGTGAGGGGGCTGGCGAGCAGGTCGTTCTCGAAGATCTCGACCCCGTCGAAGCCGGCCCGGGCGGCGGCGTTCAGTTTCTCGGTCAGGGAGCCGCTGAGCGACACGGTGGCGATGGACGTACGCACGTCGGTACCTCTGCCTTCACTCTGCTTCTGCTTCTGGCTTCTCTCTGCTTCTGGTTCTGGCTTCTACTGCTTCCTGCATCTATCGCTTCCTGCAGCTGCCGTTTCCGGCTGCTTCGGTGCCGGTAGCGCGCCCGCCAGTTCCGCGATGTCGGCCAGCATGCGTGCGGTGTCGGGTTCGCGGCCGGTGAAGAGGCGGAACGCGTCCGCGGCCTGGAAGACGGCCATGCCGCCACCGTCGAGCGTGGCGCAGCCCACCGCGCGGGCCGTGCGCAGCAGCTCGGTCTCCAGCGGGCGGTAGACGACCTCGGCGACCCAGAGGCCGGGGTGCAGCAGTTCGGCGGGGAAGGGCAGGCCGGGGTGGGCGGCCATACCGGTGGGTGTGGCGTGCACCAGGCCGTCGACACCGTCGGACCGGCCGATCAGCGCCGGCAGCCGGTCGGGCGTCGCAGCGGTCGCCCGGCCCTCGCCGAAGTGCCGGTTGAGGGACGCCGCGAGGTCGGCGGCCCGGTCGGGCAGCGCGTCGACGACGGTGACCTGACCGGCGCCGAGGGTGAGGATGGCGTGGGCGACCGCGGCGCCCGCGCCACCGGCCCCGAGCTGTACGACCCGGTCCAGCGGGGCGTCCGGCAGGCCGCGTGCGAAGGACGCGGCGAAACCGGTCACGTCCGTGTTGTGGCCGACGGCGCTGCCGTCCTCGAAGACCACGGTGTTGACGGCGCCGAGCGCCTCGGCCTGGGGATCGAGGCCGTCGAGGTGTTCGATGACGAGCTGCTTGCACGGATGCGTGATGTTCAGCCCGTCGAACCCGAGGTCACGGGCGGCCCGTACGAGATCTCCCACCGCGTGGGCCTCGACGCCCAGCGTGTCGATGTCGATCAGCCGGTACAGATAGCGCAGCCCCTGCCGGTCGGCCTCCCGCTCGTGCAGCGCGGGGCTCAGCGACGGGCCGATGCCGGAGCCGATGAGCCCGACGAGAAACGAGTCCTTGGCCACGACGGACCTCCTGTGCGACTGCGGCTCACCATTAATGTACGAACTAGTACGTTAGCTATATCAGCACCGCCGGGCCTCAGGGAAGCCCCCGGGGACGCTTCGGCGGTGCTTCTAGAATCACGGGACTGGCCCCTCGCCCGAAGGAACCCGATGACCAGCGTCGAAGAACCGGTACACACAGGCGGGCGCATCCGCGACGCCGCCCGGACCAGGGCCGAGATCCTCGACGTGGCCACCAAGGAATTCGCCCGGGCCGGCCTGGCGGGGGCCCGCGTGGACGAGATCGCCGCGCTCACCCGCACCACCAAGCGGATGATCTACTACTACTTCGGCGGCAAGGAGCAGCTGTTCACAGCCGTCCTGGAGCATGCGTACTCGGTGATCCGGCAGGCCGAACAGGACCTCGACGTCGAGCATCTGGACCCGGTCGCGGCGATCCGGCGGCTGGCGGAGCTCACCTTCGACCACCACGAGGCGCACCCCGACTTCATCCGGCTGGTGAGCATCGAGAACATCCACGAGGCCGAGCACATCGCCGCCTCCGAGCAGCTGGGGAAGATCGGCTCGCCCGCCCTGGAGGTGATCCGCCGGATCCTGGCGTCGGGCCGCGCGTCGGGACTGTTCACCGCCGAGGTGGACGCCGTGGACCTGCACGCCATGATCAGCTCCTTCTGCTTCTTCCGGGTGGCCAACCGGCACACCTTCGGCGCCCTGTTCGGCCGCGACCTGACGGCTCCGGACCAGCGGGAGCACTACCGGGCGATGCTCGGCGACATGGTCATCGCCTATCTGACGGCGGACCGTACGGCCTGACCAGGGCTGCGCGGGCCGGCGCCGGGGCCGCACGGGGGCCACCCGGACGCCGCACAGACGCCACCCGGAGCCGCCGGGAGGCCGCCCGGGGGCTGCGCGCGGGGGCCGCCCCAAGACTGCGCGGGGCCAGATCCTTCACCGCGACCTCTTGACACCCGGGAAACGTGGGCGCAACATCCGTAGCCACCGCTACTAACTACCCAGTGGGTTAATTAGCCGGGTCGCCCCCGGCGCAGCCGTCCCGTCACCCCAGGGGTCCGGCGACTTCCCCCCTCCCTCCCCCTCCGCTCACTCCACCTAGGGTGGAGTTCCCCCGAAGGAGCATGCCGTGGCGGATTCCGTCGCACCCCGCGACCCCGCAGCACCCCTGGACGCCCCACCCGGCGGCCAGCCGAGGAAGGCCGCCACGGCCGCCTGGATCGGCAGCGCCCTGGAGTACTACGACTTCTTCATCTACGGCAGTGCCGCCGCCCTGATCTTCCCCAAGGTCTTCTTCGACGAGTCCGACCCGGCCACCGCGACCCTGCTGTCGCTGGCCACCTTCGGTGTCGCGTACGCCGCCCGCCCGGTCGGCGCGCTCTTCCTCGGCCACTTCGGCGACCGGGTCGGCCGCAAGAAGATCATGGTCTTCACGCTGATCCTGATGGGCCTGTCGACGTTCCTCATCGGCTGTCTGCCCACCCGCGGCCAGGTCGGCACCCTCGCGCCGGTCCTGCTCGTGCTCTGCCGGGTCCTCCAGGGCATCTCGGCGGCCGGTGAGCAGGCGAGCGCCAACTCCATGACGCTCGAACACGCCCCGCCCGGCCGGCGCGGCTTCTTCACCAGTTTCACCCTGAGCGGCACCCAGGGTGGCCAGCTCCTCGCCACGCTGGTCTTCATCCCGATCGCCGCGATGCCCGAGGACCAGTTGCTGTCCTGGGGCTGGCGGGTGCCGTTCTGGCTGAGCATCGCGGTCGCCGTCGTCGGGTACGTCATCCGCCGCAAGCTGGAGGAGACTCCGGCCTTCGCCCAGCAGACCGCCGCCGAGGGCGTCGTGAAGCTGCCGCTGCTGATCCTGCTGCGCGAGCACTGGGCGGACGTCCTGCGGGTCGTCGCGGGTGCGCTGGTCGCCTCGGTCTCCACGATCTTCACGGTGTGGGCGCTGGCGTACGCGACCAGCGACGCGGTCGGCATGGACCGCACGTCCATGCTGTGGGTGGCCGCGCTCGCCAACGTGGTCGCGCTGGCCGCGATTCCGCTCTGGGCCACGCTGTCCGACCGCATCGGCCGCCGCCCGGTGTTCCTGGTCGGCGCCGCCGGCAGCGCGGTCATGATGTTCCTCTACCTGTGGGCGATCTCCACGGGCTCGTACCCGCTGATCATGGGCCTCGGCATCGTCACCTTCGGCGTGGTCTACAGCGCCGCTAACGGCACGTGGCCCTCCTTCTACGGTGAGATGTTCTCGACCCGGGTACGGCTGTCGGGCATGGCGATCGGTACGCAGATCGGCTTCGCGGTCGCCGGTTTCGCGGTCACCTTCGCCGCGGAGATCGCCGGTCCGGACGGGGACGACTGGTCCTCCGTCGCCCTGTTCACGGCCGCTCTGTGCATCCCGCCGGTGCTGGCCGCGATCACGGCGCGCGAGACACACCGGGTGCCCACGGAGCGGCTCGGTGAGCGGGACGCCGAGCACCCGGAGAAGCGCGAGACCGTGTCGGCCTGAGCCACGGCGGCCCGCCCAAGTCCCCGACAGTGATGGGCTGTTCGGGGACCCGGGCGTTTGACTGCCCGGCCCGGACAGGTCCTGGCGGCACGAGTCCTAGCGGCGCGGAATGCCGTACACCCTGTCCACCCTGATCCGCAGCACGAGCCGCTGGTCCCGGACCATCGTCGCGCGGTACTCGTCCCAGTCGGGGTGCTCGCCCTGCACCGCCCGGTAGAGACGAACGAGTTCCTCGACGGTCTCGTCATACGGATCCCGCGCCACGGGCGTCAGGTCGGCCACACCCTCGGCCACGGCGTAGGCCCAGCGGTCGTCGCTGGTCACGTGGTAGGAGACCCGAGGGTCCCGGCGCAGGTTGCGGGTCTTGGCGCGGGAGTCGGTGAGGGAAACGCGGACGGTGCGTTCGTCGGGGTCGTAGGTGTGTTTGACGTTCGAGAGCTGGGGGCGGCCGTCGGCCTTGAGGGTGACCAGCACTCCGCCGTCGTACTCGGAGAGCAACTTGAGCAGCGGGTCCTGCGCGTCGTCCTGAGTCATGCCTCACTCAACAGGCGGTCATAGCCGGTTCATTCCAGTAGACACTGTCTACTCCATGCTGGTAGACAGTGTCTATGAGTGACTCTCTGCGTACCCGGCTGATCGATGTCGGCGTCGACCTGGTGACCTCGGAAGGCGTCCACGCGCTCAGCCTTCGGGAGATCGCCCGGCGGGCCGGCGTCTCGCACGGCGCCCCTCGCCGGTACTTCCCGACCCATCTGGAGCTGCTGTCCGCCATCGCGCGCCGTGGTTTCACCGAGCTGGCGGCCAGGGGATCGGCGGCGGTGAAGGAGAGCGGGTCCGCCGCGGCGGACCCCCGGGAGCAGATCGCGACGCTCGGGCGCGTGTACCTCGACTTCGCGCTCGCCAACCGGGGCATGCACGAGCTGATGTTCCGTCACGATCTGTTGGAGAGCGACACGTTGGGGCTGCGCGAGGCCAGCCTGCCCGTCTTCGCCCTGCTGGTGGAACTCGTCGGGCGGGCCCGGCCGGACGCCGACGCCCGACTCCTCGCCGGGTCACTGCTGGCGAACCTCTACGGCATCGCCCAGCTCTGGACCTGGGGCAGCCTCCAACTCGCCACCGGCGCCGACGACTTCACGCCCCTGCTGCGTACGGCTCTCGACGCGCACCTCGGGCCGGAGGGGCGGTGAGCGCTCATCGGCGGGTGGCCTTGGCCAGCAGTGTGATCGGGGCGGTGGTCGTCGCTCTCGACGGTACCGTGCTGACCATCGCGCAGCCCACCCTGCAGCGGGATCTGCACGCCTCCTTCTCCGAGGTCCAGTGGACGAGCACCGGGTATCTCATCGCGGTGGCGAGTCTGCTCGTGTTCGCCGGGCGGCTCGGCGACCGGTATGGACACCAACGGCTCTTCTCCATCGGAGTGTTGGGCTTCGGAGCGGCGTCGGCGGCCATCGGGTTCGCGTCCGGGGTGCACTGGGTGATCGCACTGCGGGTCGTCCAGGGGGTCTTCGGCGCGCTGCTGCAGCCCGCCACGCTCGGGATGCTGCGGGCCGCGTTCCCACCCGACCGGCTGGGGATGCCGATCGCGCTGCGGACCAGTGCGATCGGGGTGGCCGCGGCGGCCGGCCCGCTGCTGGGAGGCGTCCTGGTGACCCACCTGGGCTGGCGGGCGGTGTTCTTCCTCAACGTCGTACCAGCGCTGGTGCTGGCCGTACTCGCGTCGGCCGTCCGGGCTCCCGGCCCGCCCCCGCCTCCGTCGCCCTCGGCCGGACCCGGGCGCCTCGACCTCCCCGGTGCCGCCCTGCTCGCGGTGGCCCTCGCCTGCCTCGTGCACACGCTCGTCGGTGTCCCCGAGACCGGCTGGAGTGCGTCAGCCGTCCTCGGGCTGCTCACGGCCGTGGGCGCGGGCCTCGTCCTCGTACGCCATGAACGGCGTACCGCTGACCCGCTGCTGCCGCCGGACGTGCTCGGATCGGCTGTGGTGGGCGCCGCGCTGGGCATTCTCGTGCTCGCGTCGGCTGCGATGTTCGGCACACTCTTCGTGGCCAGTTACGTGCTCCAGAGTGAGCTGGGCATGGACCCGCTGAGCACCGCTCTGGCCGCGCTGCCGGGCGGCGTCGCGATGGTGCTGGGTGCGCCGTGGGCCGCCGTACTGCTGCGTCGGTACGGGGCTCGGCGGACGACCGCGGCCGGCCTGGTCCTGCTCTCGCTCGGCGTGTCCGTGCTGTTCCGGGCGTCCGGTGCCGTGCCGGTCGGCGGTGGATTCCTGCTGCTCGGAGCGGGTTTCGGCACCGTGATGGTGACCGCGACGGCCGTCGTCGTACGGCATGCCCCGGTCAGGTCCGCGGGGGTGGCGGGCGGGTTGCAGCAGACGGCGATGAACGTCGGACCGGTCCTCGGGGTGGCCACGGCGGCGACACTCGCCACCGTCACCGACGGGCTACGGACCGCGCTGCCCGTGCTCGCGGGTACAGCCCTTGTAGGTGTCCTGGCAGCCCTGCGGCTGCCGGACATGGGTGAACGGAGGGCGACGCCTGCCGGGTCCCTGCGTCACCATGAGGGGTCGTAGGCCTGAGGTGATCCTTTCGGGGTATGACAGCACGGCACTTCGAACGACCGGAGGGGAACGATGGCACAGCTGCGACAAGAGGTCGAGCCGAGCGAGGTAGGGCTGGACGCGAAGGCGCTGGACCGCCTCGACCAGCACTTCGCCCACGTGGTCGACGAGGGACACCTCCCCGGCTTCCTCGTGTCCGTGGCCCGCGCCGGCCGCGTCGCACACCTCACCACGTACGGCCGGCGCGACGTGGCGGCCGGGCTGCCGGTCGAGGCCGACACGTTGTGGCGGATCTACTCCATGAGCAAGCCGGTCACCTCGGTCGCCGCGCTGATCCTGCTGGAGGAGGGGCGGCTCGCGCTCACGGACCCCGTCTCCCGTTTCCTGCCGGAGTTCGCCGACCCTCAGGTGTACCTGAGCGGTTCCGGCAGCGACCTCAGCACCCGGCCCGCCCAACCCCTTCTGCTCCGGCATCTGTTGACCCACACGGCGGGCCTCACCTTCGCCTTCTACCACTCGCACCCCGTCGACGCCCTCTACCGCGCCGCCAATCTGGAGTCGTCGGTGGTGCCGGGCTCGACCCTGGCGGAGACCTGCTCGGTGTACGCGAGTCTGCCGCTGCAGTTCGAGCCGGGCACCCAGTGGAACTACTCGGTCGCCACGAACGTCCTGGGCCGGGTCATCGAGGTGGCGTCCGGGCAGCCGCTGGACGAGTTCGTCGCCGACCGTGTCCTCGGCCCACTCGGAATGACGGACGCCGGTTTCTGTGTGACCGGGGAACAGGCGGACCGGCTGGCCGAGTTGTACGGGGAGACGGAGGACGGTGGCATCGAGCCGACCCTCGGTCTGCCTCTGAAGGGCCGCCCCCGGTTCCTGTCCGGCAGCGGCGGTCTGGTCGCCACCGCTCACGACTACCACCGGTTCATGGAGATGCTGCGCCGGGGCGGCGAACTCGACGGCGTCCGTGTCCTGTCGGCCGACACCGTGGCCCTGATGACCTCCAACCACCTGCCGGGCGGCGCCGACCTGCGTACCTTCGGCGCCCGGCCGCACGACGAACCCGGCAACGCGGGTGTCGGCTTCGGCCTCGGGGTCTCGGTGGTGATCGACCCGAACCGCACCCTGGCCCCGGCCGGCCTCGGCACGTACGGCTGGAGCGGGGTGGCGACGACGACGTTCTGGGTCGACCCGGGCCGTGATCTGACAGTGCAGTTCATGACCCAGGTGCGACACAGGACGAGCCGGCCGTACTGGCAGGACCTCAAGCGTCTGGTGCACGAGGCGGTCGTCACCGGATAGGCGACAGCGGACCGTGGTCCACCGGCGGGGAGCGCGCCGCCGTCAGCCGACGGTGAGCCTGAACTCCAGTCCCTCCCCGTCGAGTTCAGCCAGCCACTCGTCCGAACGCCGTGCCGTCTCGGCGGCGCGGCTCAGGCCCGGCGGCAGCGAGCCGTCGAGGATGTGTCCGACGCCCAGGGCCAGCGTGCGGGAGACACAGCGGGCCATCGCGCTCTCGGCCGCGTCGCCCTCCAGGTCGAGCAGATAGCGACCGGACCAGCTCCGCCGCCGCCCGGAACCACCGTCCCCGTCTCCGTGTCCGTCTCCGTGTCCCTCCTCCCCCTCCTCGTGCTCATCCACGTCCACCTCCAGGGACACGGCGAGGACCACGCGGTCGCGGTCGGCGTCGGTCGTCGGGTAGCGCGCCGCCAACTTCCTTGCCAGGGCGCCGATCCGCTCGTCGTCGCCGCCCTTCAGCTCCTCGAAGACGCCGTCCCAGGCGGTGAGCCAGCCGTCCAGGCGCAGGGTGCCCCGGACGAACGCCCGCGCCTTCCATGCCGTCGGCAGCTCGTACTGCTCGACGAACGGCACACTGTCCCGGTTCGGGTACACCTCGAAGGTCTCGCCGTCGATCATGTGCGGACGCGTGACCTCCCAGGGCCGGTCGGCGACCGTCTCGGCGCCGTCCTCGATGTAACGGGCGGGCGAGCGCAGGGCGTTCAGGACTCCGGCGGGCGCCCAGCTGAACCGGTACCTGAAGTCGTTGGGCACCGCCGGGATGCCTCCGCAGTACGACGTGAGGCGGTACGAGGCCGGCGTGCCGGCGCCGATGGCGTGCTCGGCGCGGGTGACCAGGCTGTGCGCGAAGAGGTGGTCGAGACCCGGGTCGAGCCCGCACTCGGTGAGGACGACCAGACCGGCCGCCTCGGCTGCCGGAACCTGTGCGAGTACCGCCTCCGACACATAGCTCGAACACGCGAAGTGGGCGCCGCCCCGCACGCAGGCCGCCAGCAGTGGGGCGTGCTCGGGCGCCGGGAGCATGGAGACGACCACGTCTCCGGGGGCCAGTTCGGCGGTGAGCGCGGGGAGGGTGTAGGCGCGGGGTTCGGCGCGGCCGGTGAGCCCCAGGTGGGCCAGGGCCTCGGCCGCGCGGTCCTCCGTGCGGTGCCACACCCGTACCTCTCGCACGGCGTCGCTGTCGCACAGCGCGGCCAGTCCGCCGCCCGTGGACAGACCCGCGCCGATCCAGTGGACGGTGCCGCTCGCGGGAACCCTGTCCGTCATGCGCCCACTCCCTCGTCGCTGCCCGACTCGCCCTTGACCAGGCCGAGTTCACGGCATGTCTCGTCGAACCGTTCCAGACAGCGCCCCCAGGCGCCGCCCACCTCGAAGTCGAGCAGTTGGGGCACCAGGGCGGCCGAGAAGTCCGCGCTGGCCTCGCGGGGCAGCAGGGAGGGCAGGTTGTCGATGGCGATGAGGTCGAGCGGCGGCTCGTCCCGCAGCCTGCGCACGGGGTGGTCCCAGGTGGTCGCGGTGTCGTACACCGGGAGGAGGTTCATCGGTGAGCCGACGTCGACGGTGACGTCCGAGAGGGTACGCAGACGGCGGCCGGGGCTCTCCAGATGCTCGTCCGTCAGGAACGGCGGCACCGGGCTGGTGGTGAGGACGGTGTTGACCAGCAACTCGTGGGCCAGCAGAGCCGGTCGGTCCAGGTTCCGCGTCTCGGCCAGGTCCCAGCAGGTCGGCTCGACGCCGGCGTCGGCGAGCGCGACACGCGCCCCGCGTCCGCTGCGGCCCAGGGCGCCGATCACCAGCGCACTCAAATCGCTCGCACTGGCACGGAGTTCGGAGGCCAGCTCCTCCTGAGTGGTCGGCCGCAACGGAGTTGCCAGCCTGCTCCGGTGCTGGAGCACGGCGAGGGCCGCCCCCAGATACCCGGCCCAGTAGCCGAAGGCGGCCAGCCTGCGGCCCCGGTCGTCCGCCAGGTACTCCAGGTCCAGCAGCGCCCCGCCCCCGGCGACGAAGCGTTGCAGCAGCTCGGTCGCGCCCGGCTGGCCCTTGTAGGCGTGCCCGAAGAAGATGTGCCGGTGCCGCAACTCGCCTGGCTGGTCGGGGAGTTCCTTAAGGCCGACGATCACCGCGTCCGAGGGGGCGGAGACCCAGGACCCGGCGTCGGCGGTGCCGCAGCCGACAGCCTCGTACTCCTCGGTCGGAAAGATCCGCTGCGGGGTCTCCTCGACGGTCAGGCGCACCCCCTGCTCGACGAGCCGACGGGCGTCGGACGGGACGACGGGTGTGCGGCGTTCGGTCGTACGGGTCTCGTGGCGCAGCCACAAGTGGAGCTCGGTCATACGAGGTTGACCTCCGGGCGCAGGGCATCGGCCGCGAAACGGCCGGCGTTCAAGGGGCTGATGTCGACGAAGGGTACGCGGCCGAGGCAGAGGTCACGGACCACCTCGCCGACCGCCGGTCCCTGGAGGAAACCGTGGCCGGAGAACCCCGTCGCGTAGAGGAACCGGGAGGGTGAACTCGCCTCCCCGATCAGGGCGTTGTGGTCCGGGGTGATCTCGTACAGGCCCGCCCAGCCGCCCGTGCGGCGCAGGTCGATCAGGGTGGGCGCCCGGTGTTCCATCGCCTCGTACAGGCGGGGGATCCAGCGGTCGTGGGTGTCGGTGGCGAAGCCGGTCGTCTCGTCGGGGTCGGACATGCCGAGGAGCAGGCCGGGTCCCTCGCTGTGGAAGTAGAGGCTGCTGCTGAAGTCGATGGTCATGGGGAGCGTGGGCGGCAGTCCGGGGACCGGTTCGGTGACCGCGATCTGGCGGCGCAGGGGGTCGACGGGCAGGTCGACGCCGGCCATCGCGCCGACCGCCCGTGACCAGGCGCCGGCCGCGCAGATCACGGTGTCGGTGGCGATCCGGCCCTTGTCCGTGACCACGGCTGTGAGGGTGTCGCCGTCGCGTTCGATACCGGTGACCTCGGTGTGGCGCAGGACGGTCGCTCCGTGGCGGCGGGCAGCTGCGCCGTAGCCGTGGACGACCGCTTCCGGCGTGCAGTGGCCGTCGTCGGGCGAGTAGGCCGCCGCCAGCAGGCCGTCGGTGGTGATGAGCGGGGACAGCCGGCGCGCCTCGGCGGGGCTGAGCATCTGGCTGGGCACGCCCAGACCGTTCTGCAGGGCCACCCCCGCCTCGAAGGACGCGACGTCCTGGGGCGTGGAGAGGAGGAAGAGATAGCCGACCCGGTGCAGTCCGATGTCGTGCCCGATCTCCTCCCCGAACCGTCCGAACGCCTCCAGGCTGCGCGCACCGAGCTGGATGTTGAGCTCGTCGGAGAACTGCGCCCGGACCCCGCCCGCGGCACGCGAGGTTGACCCGGAGGCCAGCTCGTCACGCTCGACGAGAACGACGTCCCGTACGCCCGCCCGGGCCAGGTGGTAGGCGATGCTCGTACCCATCACGCCGCCGCCGATCACGACCGCTTCGGCCCGCTGGGGGGCGCTCATCGCCCCTCTCCCCCGTGCCGCGTGGACACCGCTGTGGCAGCCGATGCCGTCGGGGCCGGTAGGGGCGCCCGCGTCGGTCTCCCCGACACCGATCACGTCCACGTACACAGCCACATCCGCCGACGTCACGCTCATCGTCCCGCCCCCCTCGCCGCGTGGATGACGGCCCAGGCGGCCGCCGCGTCCTGCACGCCGAGGCCGACGCTGTTGTAGTAGACGATGTCGTCGGGGCCGGTGCGGGCGGTGCGTGCGCCCGTGAGGACCTCCCCGAGCCCGATCAGGTTCTCGTGGGACAGCAGGCGGTCCCGGAGAGCGTCGATCACCGGTCCGGCGTGTTCCGCCGCGGTCGCCGGGTCGTCGACGACGACGGCCGCCGCTCGCCGTACGACCCCGGCGTCAACCTCGCTGCGGGTCGGCTCGAACGACCCCACGCTGACCACCGTGCACCCGGGCGCGAGCCACGCGCCGCGCACGACGGGGGTGGTGCTGAGGGTGCAGGCCGCGACCAGCGATGCCCCGGTCACCGCCTCCCGGGGGGTGTCGGTCGCCTCGGCGGCGATGCCGAGTTCGGCCGCGAGCAGCTCCGCCGCCCGCGCGCGCCGCTCCGGGTCGGGGCTCCACACCCGTACGGACTTCAGGTCCCGTACCCGGGCGACGGCCCGTGCGTGGGCGAGTGCCTGGGTGCCCGAGCCGATGAGGGCCAGTTCGGCGCTGTCGGCGGTGGACAGCGCGTCGAAGGCCACTGCGCTGGCGGCGGCCGTACGCAGGGTCGTGACGGCCGTGCCGTCCATGACGGCGGCGAGTTCGCCCGTCACCGGGTCGAGGGCGGTGATGACGGCGTGCACGGTCGGCAGGCCGGCCGCGGCGTTGCCCGGGTTGACGCTGCCGAACTTCGCCACCGCGCCGGTGTCCCGGGACAGCCGGGAGACGTACGCGAAGACCACACTGTCGTCGAAGCGGCTGGGATGCATGATCTTCCCGGGCAGATCGGGCTGACTCGCGCCACCCGCGCCCAGCGCGCCGAACGCCGCGCGCTGCGAGGCGATCGCCGTGTCGGCGTCGAGGAGGGCCGTCACCCGGTCCCGGGAGAGGAAGAGGACGTCGTCGGTCATTCCCTCTTCCTTTCCGGAATCGGGGCTTCTGGCACCCCCCGCGCGCATACGAATGACGCGCGCCCCCGGATCGGGGCTCCCGGCCTGCTCTCCCGGTCAGCTCAGGACCAGTGCGCCACCGCGTCCAGGTGCGGCAGGACGTGGTCGAGACGCTCGCGCT
The DNA here is from genome assembly GCF_036898825.1 of Streptomyces sp. B21-083. Lineage (GTDB taxonomy): Bacteria > Actinomycetota > Actinomycetes > Streptomycetales > Streptomycetaceae > Streptomyces. Next base: position 1,517,388 of record NZ_JARUND010000001.1, read on the forward strand.
TGGTCCGCAGATAGGTGATGTTGTTCTCGCACGGCGGGATCAGCAGCGGTACATCTTCGGCGATCTTGATGCCGTGGTGTACCAACGCCTCACGCTTGCGCGGGTTGTTGGACATCAGGCGCACCGAACGCACCCCCAGGTCGTGGAGGATCTCCGCCGCGACGCCGTAGTCACGGGAGTCAACCGGCAGGCCCTGCGCGAGGTTCGCCTCGACGGTGTCCAGGCCCTCCGCCTGAAGCTGCATCGCGCGCAGCTTGGCGAGCAGTCCGATACCCCGGCCCTCATGCCCTCTGAGGTAGACGAGAATGCCGCTTCCCTCGGCGACTATCGCGCGCAGCGCCGAGTCGAGCTGGTCCCCGCATTCGCAGTGCTGGGAGCCGAAGGCATCACCGGTCAGGCATTCGGAATGCAGCCTGGTGAGAACGTCGTCCTCGGCGATCTCACCGTAGACCAGCGCCACTTGCTCGTCACCGCGATCGTGGTCCATGTATCCGACCGCCTGGAAATCGCCGTACACGGTGGGCAACGGCGCATTCACCACGCGTTCCACTCCCGAGGCCTGGGAGGCTTTGCCGAGTACGCCAAGTTTTTCTGTCATGATCTGGTTCCTAAGCAGAGACGAAAGGCCGGGAGAACATGGATGAATCGGGAATACGGTCGACGGCGTCCGTAGCGTTGCCTACCGGCGGCCTGTTGCCGGTGGACACTACGGAAGACGTACGGACACGAGCCGCCGGCGTCTCAACGCAGGTCGCCGTTCTTCCGGTCGGGAGCTTCGAACAGCATGGCCCCTTCCTTCCGTTGACGACCGACACCCTGGTCGCCTGTGCCATTGCCCGGGAGATCGCATCCGCATACCCGGTGCACCTCCTTCCTCCGGTGACCATCGCCTGCTCGCACGAGCACGCCGCCTGGCCGGGAACCGTCAGCATCTCCTCCGTGACCCTTCACGCGGTAGTACGGGACATCGCCGATTCGCTGCGCCGCTCGGGCGTGGAGGCCCTGGTGATCGTCAACGGACACGGCGGAAACTACGTACTGGGCAACGTCGTTCAGGAATCCTCCGCACGCGGTGAGCGTGTCGCGCTGTTCCCGGCCGGGGAGGACTGGGAGACGGCGCGTGAGCGGGCCGGAGTGGTGACCTCGCTGCTCACGGACATGCACGCGGGGGAAATCGAGACCTCCGTCCTTCTGCACGCTCATCCCGAATTGCTCCGTCCCGGTTATGAAACCTCTGACTTCGTCGCCGACGACCGCCGGCATCTCCTCACCCTCGGCATGGCCGGTTACACCGATTCCGGTGTCATCGGGCGCCCTTCACTGGGTTCCGCCGAAAAGGGGAAGGCGTTGCTGGCGAGCTTCGCCGAGTCCTTCGGGGCGTATTTCTCGATGCTCACCGAGGCCGGTACCGGTGCCGAGGACGCTGCGGACTCTGTGGGCTCCGCCGGCTCCGTCGGCGACCAGAAGTAGCGGACGACCAGGACGACCGCGCCGGGCAGGGCGGCCACGAAGCTCAGCACGCCGTACACGACTGCGACGCTCAGCCCCATGCTGGCGCCCAGCCCCGCCGCCCCGAACGCCCATGCGGTGACGCCCTCGCGGGGGCCCCAGCCGCCGACGTTCAGCGGCAGGCCCATGGCCAGCAGCGCCAGTACGGCGATCGGCAGCAACTGCGCGACGGAGGCCGAGGATCCGGCGACCCGGGCGGCGACCACGAACATCCCGAGGTGTCCGGAGAGGATGACCAGGGAGGAGAGCGTCACGCCCGGCAGGTTCTCGCGGGAGAGCAGGGCTCCACGGGCCTCGGTGAGCACGGCGCGCAGGGCCCGGGTCCTGCGGGCGGCGGCGCTCGGGGCGCGGTTCATCCGGACGGCGACGAGGACGGCGACAACGCCCACGGCGGCGAAGGCCCCCATCAGGGCGACCCGGCGGGCCTCTGCCAGCACCGGGGACGGCAGAGTGAGCAGAACCGCTCCGCCGACGGTGATCAGGGCGACCTGTCCGGCGACGCGTTCGAGGACTACCGCTCGGACCCCGCGCTTGATGTCACCGGCGCTCTTCCCGTGCCGTACCGCGCGGTGCACGTCACCGAGGACGCCGCCGGGGAGGGCCGCGTTCAGGAACAGTGCGCGGTAGTAGTCGGCGATCGCGGGGAGGAGCGGCAGCCTGAGCTGCAGGCGCCGGGCGACCAGTGCCCAGCGCCAGGCGCTGAACCCGGTGGTGAGCAGCCCGATTCCGAGGCCCACCAGCAGCGTCGGTGCGTCGATGCGCCGGAGCCCGTCCAGGAAGACACCGGTGCCGAGGCGCCAGAGCAGCACGCCGAGAATCGTCACTCCGGCGAGGGTGCCGAGGTGCGGGCGCAGGGCACGCGTCACGCGGCGCAGCCGGCTCGGGGTGGTGGCCTGCGGGGCGGCGTCCCGGGGGTCGACGAAGCCGATGACTCCGGCGCGGCCCGCTGAGGCGGAGCGCGTCAGTGCCGATGCCCCCGGGGCTGGTGCGGTTTGTCCGGTGCGGGCCGACGGGGGCCGGTCGAGCCCCGCGGCGGAGCCGCTGATCGGTACGATCCCGTGCCCCACGTCACCGAGGCCGCTGAGCACGACCTCGGCCGCGTCCACCGTCTGGACGGTCATGACGTCGTCCCGCCCGCCGGCCTCGCCAGCGCCAGGAGGTCGCTGTGATGAACCTCTACTCGCAACTCGCCGGCCGCGCAGGCCTCCAGCCGCTCGGCGAGGTATTTGTCGGCGCGGTCCCGCAGGGCCGGGCGTTCCTCCACCGCTGCCGCGACCCAGCCGCGCAGCCACTCCGCGGTGAGCGGGGCCTCCACGGGGCCGAGGTGCCAGGCGCTGGGGTGGACGCGGACCGTGGCGCCCCGCTGGTCGAAGGCCTCGCAGGCCGCCGTGACCGCGTCGGGGCCGAGCATTCCCGATCGCCGCTGGTGGGCGTTGAAGGCGTCGGCGAGGTCCCCGTCCAGCGGGTCGGGGGTGGCGAACTCGACGCGGCCGGCCACGGACAGGGTCAGCAGGGCCGGGCAGCCGGCGCCCGCGCAGGCGGCGGCGAGGGCGTCGACCTCCTCACGGGTGAGGACGTCCAGCAGGGCGGAGGCGGTGACCAGCGAGGCGCCGGCCAGCGCGTCGGAGGTCAGCCGGGCGACGTCGCCGCGCCGTGTCTCGACCGTCACGCGGCTGCCGTCGGCGGCGGCGCGTGGCGAGGCCACGGCGGCGAAGTGCAGCAGATAGGGGTCACGGTCGTGCAGGACCCAGTGCTGGGCGCCGTCGAGTCGGGGCGCGAGCCAGCGGCCCATGGAGCCGGTGCCGCAGCCCAGGTCGTGGATGACGAGCCCGCCCGGCTTTCCGGGCAGGTTGGCCAGCCGGATGCGCAGCGGGTCGAGCAGTTCGACGGCGCGTGCGGCGGCGTCGGGGCGCTCGCGCAGCTCCAGCCAGTCGGGCGCGTACCGGGGCGGGTCGTCGGGGCCGGCCTCGCGCAGCCGGATCGTGCCCCGCTCCCCGGGGCCCACCGGCCCGGCGCCGGCCTTGACGTCCCGGTGCGTCGGCTGGGCCGGAATCCCGGCGGCGGGCTCGGCATTCGCGTCCACCGGAGTCACCGGTCCTCGTCGCTGGATCTCGGACGCCGCCGAAGTCGTGATGGTCGTCGTCTTCTTCATGCCGCGCTCCTTGCGTCCCGGGAGGTTCGCCCCGGCGTTCCCACGCGACTCCGCAGCGCGGCCGCCCGACGGCCGGGCTCCGACCCGGCCGGAGCCGGGAACGTCGTCACCTTGTTCGTGCCGTCGTCCACACCGTCCTTCGGGGTTCTGGAGGGTATCCGCCCTCGTACCCCGACGGCACCGCGCAGCGCGGCCACCCGAAGTCCCCGGGCGGAGACCGGCCCGGCCGAAGTCGCGTTCGTGCTCGCCGTCCTCATGCCACCCTCCGAGGTTCCCAGGGGATCCGGCCCAGCACGCCGGCCAGGCTCCGTGCCGTGGCCGCCCAGCCGTCCAGGGCTGCCCGGCGGCCTCGCGCCGCCGCCTTCAGGCGCCGGCGGACGTCCGCCTCGCCGAACCAGCCGCGCAGTTCGGCCGCGAGCGCCGCCGGGTTCTCCGGCGGTACGAGGATGCCGGGGACCCCGCCGTCGGGCGCGCGCCCGACCGCCTCGGGCAGGCCGCCGACGTCCGTGGCCAGGACGGGGATGCCGCGCGCGAGGGCCTCGGTGACCGCCATGCCGTACGTCTCCGCGTAGGAGGTGAGGACCATCAGGTCGGCGGCGGCGTAGCTGGCGTCGAGCTGGGCGCCCGCCTGGGGGCCGGCCAGGTGCAGCCGGTCCTCCAGGCCGTGCCGCGCGATCAGGGCGCGCAGGTCGGCGACGTACTCGGGATCCTGTTCGAGCCCGCCGACGCAGACGCAGCTCCACGGCAGGTCGGTCACCGCGGCCAGCGCCTCCACCAGCCGGTGCTGGCCCTTGCGGGGGGTCACCGCGGCCACACAGAGGAGCCGGGAGACGCCGTCGGTGCCGGAGGCGAGGGGGGCGATGTCCGCACCGGGGGCCGCCACGTGTACGCGTTCCGGGGCGAGTCCGTGGTGGGAGACGAGGCGCCGTACGGCCCAGTCGCTGGTCGCGATCACCGCGGGCACCGCCCTCAGGGTGGTCCGCTCCAGGGCGTCCAGTTCTGCCGCGACGACCGGGTCGAGGCCGGTCTCGTCGCCCAGCGGGAGGTGCACCAGCACGGCGAGGCGCAGGCGTTCGGTTTCGGGGACGATGATCTCGGGGACCCCGCAGGCCACCAGGCCGTCCAGCATGACGACCGTGCCGTCCGGCAGGTCGCGCAGCGTCCGCGCCAGTTCCGCGCGGGCGTCGGCGCCGGGCCGGGGCCACTCACCGGCGACGGCGTGCTTGTGGACCTGCCAGCCGAAGCCGGGCAGGTCGAGGCTGATCCGCCGGTCGTATGCGTTGCCGCCGCTCGGCTTGGCCGGGTCGTCGACGCCGCCCGGCATCACGAAGTGCACGGAGCGCAGGGACATGGGGATGATCGCCGCGTTCTTGAGGGCCGCGTTCTGCACGGGCACGTAGTCGAGCGTGGTCTGCACGGGAGCCTGTACCTGTACCTGAGCCGGGGCGGCCGAAGGGGCCACCGGGGAAAGGGGAGCCGGACGGTCGAGGGTCGTGTCGGTCACAGGGCACGCTCGTAGCTCGCCCAGGCGACGTGCGACTCGTGCAGGGTGACCGTGAGGCCCGCCAGGCCTCGGGCGCCCTCACCCAGGGCGCCCTTCTCGATCCGCGCGGCGAGCCGGTCAGCGATGATCTTCGCCAGGAACTCCGTGGAGGTGTTGATACCGGCGAAGTCCGGCTCGTTGTCGAGGTTGCGGTAGTTCAACTCGCTCACCACGGCACCGAGTTCCTGGGTGGCCAGACCGATGTCGACGACGATGTTGTCGTCGTCCAGCTGTTCACGGCGAAACGTGGCGTCGACGAGGAACGTCGCTCCGTGCAGGCGCTGCGCGGGCCCGAAGACCTCGCCGCTGAAGCTGTGGGCGATCATGATGTGATCGCGAACGGTGATGCTGAACAACGGACGACCCTCCAGGTGCGGCGCGTCTTGCCCCGTGCTGATCGCTGCCGGGGCATGCCGACTAGTACGGCTACCCACGGCAGCTTGTTCAACGACTTGTTCATGTGCCCGATCCTCTTTTCGGAGACCGGGCACATTCGTCACCCCGCGTCCGGATAACGGACGCGGTGACAGAGTGCCGGCGTCTCCCCGGAGGAGAGCCTCGGCAGCACGTCCGGGAGTTCCTCGAAGGCGCACTCACCGGTGACGAGGGCGTCGAGCGCCGGGTCGGCCAGCAGATCGAGGGCCAGGGCGAGCCGGTCGGCGTAGGAGCGGCCGGGTCGCGCGGCCGGGGACACCGTCCCCACCTGGCTGCTGCGGACGGTGAGCCGCCGGGAGTGGAACGCCTCGCCCAGCGGCAGACTGACACGCCGGTCGCCGTACCAGCTCAGCTCGATGACCGTGCCCTCGGCGGCGAGGAGTTCGAGCGAGCGGGCAAGTCCCGCCTCCGTGGCACTGGCGTGGACGACCAGGTCGCACTCCCCCAGCGCGTCCCCCGGCAGCGCGAAGTCGACGCCGAGCGCCTCCGCTGTCTTCGCCCGCCCGGGATCGGCGTCCACCAACTGGACGCGCACGCCGGGGAACCGGGCGATCAGGGCGGCCACCGAGCAGCCGATCATCCCGCCGCCGACCACCGCGATCCGGTCGCCGGCCAGCGGAGCCGCGTCCCACAGGGCGTTCACCGCGGTCTCCACCGTCCCGGCGAGCACCGCGCGTTCGGCGGGCACCGAGTCCGGCACCGGTGTCACCGCGCCCACCGGGACGACGTACCGCGTCTGGTGCGGGTAGAGGCAGAAGACCGTACGGCCGACCAGCGCGTCCGGGCCCGCCTCCACCACGCCGACGTTGAGATAGCCGTACTTGACCGGACCGGGGAAGTCGCCCTCCTGGAACGGCGCCCGCATGGCCGCGTACTGGCTGACCGGGACCCCGCCCCGGAAGACGAGCGTCTCCGTGCCCCGGCTCACCCCGGACCACAGGGTGCGGACCAGTACCTCGCCCTCGCCGGGCGCCGGCAGTTCGACGTCACGGATCTCTCCGTGGTCCGGCGAAGCGAGCCAGAACGCTCGTGCGGCGAGCTTCATCGGAGTTCCTCCTGAACGCTTGGGAAGTTGTTCACGTACTGCGAGGTGCACAGTCCGCGCACAGTACGCGGCATGATCCACTCTGTACATATGGCGGAGGACTCGCGGTGGCCCTGAACAACACGTACGAAGCGAGGCTGGTTCAGCAGGAGACCGCGCTGGGGGCGGGCCTGCAGGTCCTGTTGCTGGCTCTGATCGGCTCCGCGATCGGCCTGGGCACGGCGGGCTGGCTGACCGGGCTGGCGTTCGCGATCGCGACCTGGGCCGTACTGTCCCGCGCGCTGCACCGGTCCGGTTCGAAGTCGTTCGGCCCGGCCAACCGTGTGACCCTGGGCCGGGCGACGCTGGTCGGCGGGGTGACCGCCCTGGTCGCGGACTCCTTCGTGAGCTCGCCGCCCATCACGCTGTTCGTCGGCCTGACGGCCGTGGCCCTGCTCCTCGACGGCGTGGACGGCAAGGTCGCCCGGCGCACGGGCACCTGCTCGACGCTGGGGGCGCGTTTCGACATGGAGGTCGACGCGTTCCTCATCCTGGTCCTCAGCGTGTACGTGTCGATGTCGCTGGGCCCGTGGGTCCTGCTGATCGGCGGCATGCGGTACGCCTTCGTCGCCGCGGCCCGCGCCCTGCCCTGGCTGAACGCCCCGCTTCCCCCTAGCACCGCCCGCAAGACCGTGGCCGCCCTCCAGGGCATCCTGTTGCTGCTCGGCGCCTCCGGCTACCTGCCCCACGCGGCGACGCAGGCCGTGATCGCACTGGCCCTGGGGACGCTGGTCTGGTCTTTCGGCCGGGACATCCTGTGGCTGTACCGCACGTCCCGCCCGCGTACGGCGGCGCCCGTCGCGTCGATCGCCTCGGTGGAGCGGCAACTGCGCGCCCTGGTGCCCGAGTCCCTGTCCCGCTGACCCGCGGCCCGCCCGGCGAGGCGCGGACCGCGGCTCACGGCGACCGCCGTGCTTCCTGCGGCTGCTGCACTACGAGCGTGCGGCCCGGGTCCTGACCAGCGTGAACGCCGCCGCGGCCAGGCCCAGTACGCCCACGATCAGCCCGGCGATCCCCAGCCCGCGAGCCGTCGAGTCACTGGCCGAGCCGGAGTCCGAAGCGGCTTCGCTCTTCGGGGAGGTGGCTGCGGAAGCCGCCGCCGGGGCACTCGCCGCAGCACCCTCGTCCGCCGCTGCCGCCGCCGTCAGCTTCAGTGTGGGTGCCGGGTTCTCCGGCTCGTCCTGTCCCGCCTGAGCGGTCTCGATCCAGCGGACGACGTTGCCGTCGGAGTACGTCTGCAGGGTCTTGAAGGCCAGCTCGTCCGTGTTGTCGGGGAGTTGACCGAACGCGACGTCGAAGTCCTCGTACTCGCCCTGCCGGATTTGGCCGCCGGACCAGGTGATCTCGGAGACGGCGTCGGTGATCGTCCCGTCGTCCGTCTTGATCGGCGTCTTCAGTTTGGTGGTCGTCACCTTCGCGGTCCAGCCCGCCTCCGGGGTGACGAGGACACCGAGGACGGGGTGGTCGGTGGGCAGGAAGACCTGGACCTTCGTGGTGCTCGCGGTGTCCTCCTCGTTGGGGACCCGGAAGCTCAGGACGCCGTCCGTGGCACCCTTCGCGTAGCTCTCGGGGTGCACGGTGACGTGCGCGAAGGCGGAACCCGCCGCGGCGAGGACACCGGCGGCGGTGAGACCGGTGACGACGCCGGCGCGGCGCAGGGTGATGCGGGTCGGGAACATGGGCACAACTCCGTACTGGTGACTGGTACTGGTGACTGCTGTCGAGGAGCTTCAGGGTGTGTACGGAATCCCTGTCGGCGGTCCTCGACCGCTCACCGCGTACCGCAGGAGAAGCCGGCGCGGCCGGACGTCCGGCGACGACACGCGTCCCGGGGCCGTACGGGGCCCTCCGAGGGGCGCGTCACGCCACCAGGCGGCGAGACCCGGCACGAGGGCGACCGCCCAGCGCAGCAGCGACCACAGCGCGGCCTCGCCCCGCCGCAGGCACCAGGAGGCGACCAGCGCGGCCACGACGTGCGCGGGGATCGCGTGGGCGCTCATGGCGTTCATCGTGTTCGTGGGGTTCAGATGGGCGTGGGGCATCTGCATGCCGTGCATGCCCTGCATCCCGAAATGATGCGCGTGCGACATCGCCCGTACCCGCACCGACCCGAACGCACCGAACGCGGCGTGCAGCCCCGCCTGGGTGACCAGCATCAGGGCGCCGATCCCCGGCAGCGACCGCTCCCGGCCACCGAGCAGCCACCCGGCGGCGAACACGGCCGCGAGCCCGGCACCCGCCACCCCGGCCGACGGCGTACCGCCGGTCGCGAGACCGTGCGCGGCGGCGGCCAGCAGCACACACACCGCGGCGAACACCGCCGCGCGCAGACTCCGTACCGCCGGGGAAGCGCTCATCGTGCCGGGATCCTCCCACGGCCGGTCCCCGGACCGGACACCGAGGCCCAGGGGGCCTGTCCGGCTACTCGCCGCCGGAGACCTGCTCGTCCTCCAACTCCTTCGCCAGGCGGCGCAGATGCGGCCCGTACTCCGGGTGGTTGAGCGCTGCCGCGAACTGGGCTGTGAGGTAGGCGAGCGGGTTGCCGGTGTCGTACCAGCGGCCGTGGATCACCTGGCCGTAGACGGCCCGGCTCGCTGCGTAGGCGTTGATGGCGTCGGTGAGGTAGACCTCGCCGGTGCGGTGGTCGTACCAGCGCTTGGTCTGGTCGCGCAGTTCGTCGATGATGCCGGGCGTGATGACGTAGCCGCCGATGGCCGCGTACGAGGAGGGCGCGTCCTGCGGGCGGGGCTTCTCCACCAGGCCGGTGATACGGAGCAGACCCTCGTCGAGGTCCTCCTTGACGACGGGGACGCCGTAGCGCTGCGAGTCGCCCGGGTCCATCGGCATCAGGGCGAGGACCGGGGAGTTGGTCGCCTCGTACGCCTTGATCAGCTGCTGGGCGCGTGGGACCTCGGCGACGAACACGTCGTCGGGCCACAGCACGAGCATCGGCTCGTCGCCGAAGTTGCGGGCGGCGTTGAGGACCGGCGTGCCGTTGCCGTACGGGCCGTGCTGGTCGAGGTAGGTGATGTGGCCGAGCCGGGACAGCTCACCGACCTCCTCGACGGCGTCCGCGTAGGCGGCCTTGCCGTCGGCGCGCAGTTGGTCGACCAGGCCGGGGTTCGGCCGGAAGTGGTCCTGGATCAGGCCCTTCCCGCCGGACACCACGATGGTGATGTCGGTGATGCCGGAGGCCACGAGCTCCCGGACGGTGTGCTCGATGACGGGCTTGTCACCGACAGGCAGCATCTCCTTCGGTGTCGCCTTGGTGAGCGGCAGCAGCCGGGACCCCAGTCCGGCTGCGGGAATGACTGCCCTGCGAATCGTGGCCATGGGCCCCCCTGTACGAAAGCGCGACGCGTATCTGCGGTCGTGGTGCGTGGTCCTGCTGGGCGGTGCTGCTCAGTGGTGCTGCTCGGTCTCAGCGGTGCTGCTCGGTGCTCATCCGCGCCCTGTCGGCGCGAGTGGTGTGTGACGCTACCAATGCGGCATGCCCCACGGCCGTGCCGCCCAGACCCCCGGGGTGCTTCCCCGGCCATGGTTCAGGCTCGGCGCGGCAGTACGGCGATCGCCGCCAGGGGTACGGCGGCCAGTATCAGCCACGGCACGGCAGCGGGCAGCCCGGTGTCGAGAAGGGTGCCGGTCAGCGAGCTGCCGACCAGCACGATCAGGCCGGAAACCGACGACAGCGCGCCGGTGTAGAGGCCGAGCCGGCCCTCCTCGGCGAGGTCGGGCACCCAGGCGCGGGCCACGGGCGCGACCAGCATCTGGCCGAAGGTCAGCAGGACGACGAAGCCGGCGGCGGGCAGGAGCCCGGCGGCGCCGGTCCACCCTGCGGGCCTGGCCAGCGCCACCACCGCGAACCCGGCGGAGATCAGCAGCATCCCGGCGACCATCGAGCGGCGCAGGGCGAGCCGGTCGCCGACCAGGCGGGTGACCGGCAGTTGGGCGGTCACGACGAGCAGGGAGGACAGGGCGAACAGCCAGGCCAGCGCGGTCTGCGAGCCGGTCGCGCGCTCCACCTCGTCGGGGAGCGCCAGATACAGCTGGTTGTACGCGAGGAGATAGGCGCCGTACGCGCAGCAGAGTGCCAGAAATCGACGGTTGCGCAGCAGTGCGCGCACGCCCCCTTTCGCGCGTACGCGCTCCCGGCCGGGTATGTGCTGTGGGAGCAGCCAGGCATGTCCGGCGAGGACGAGGACGAAGATTCCGGCGCCCGCGAGGCACACCACCTGGAAGTCGACGGACAGCAGCAGTCCGCCCAGCAGCGGCCCGACGAAGGCGCCCGCCTGCCCCGCGACGGTGAACAGCGCGAGGACCCGGGTGCGTGAGCCGTTTCCCTGCTCCTCCCAGACCACCGCCTGTCGGACCACCTCGGACTCGACGGCGGGCGAGAACAGCGCGGCGGCGAAGCCGATGAGGAGGACGGCGCCGATGACGGTCGCGGTCGAGTCGGCGTAACCGAGCCAGCCGAAGCCGGCGATGCGCAGGGCGCAGCCCGCGAGCACCACCGGCCGGATGCCGTACCGGTCGGCGAGGGCGCCGCCCACCACGAACAGCCCCTGCTGACTGAAGGTGCGCAGCCCGAGAACGAACCCGACGAGCCACCCCGCCATACCGATCGTCTGCCCGAGATGCGCGGAGAGAAAGGGCAGGACGGCGAAGAAGCCGACGTTGAAGGCGAGTTGGGTCAGGATCAGCAGCCGCAGCAGCGGCGAAAGTCGCATCCGGGCGGGCGCCTCGTCGTCGACGCCGGTTGCGGGGCTGGTCACAGAAAACCCAACTCCTGCGCTTCTCGGTGTGGTTGGGCCAGCCGCACAGGCTCCCTCCGCTGCCGTGTCGCAGGCAGCGGCGACCGGGGCGTCCGGGCAGGGGACCTGGCCTCGACGACGGTTGAGGACGTGGTCACCTGAGGACCAACCGCCTTGTTTCTGGGCGCCGTTGGGTCAGCCGCACAGGCTCCTTCCGCTGCCGTGTCGCAGGCAGCGGCGACCGGGGCGTCCGGGCAGGGGACCTGGCCTCGACGGCGGCTACGTACGTGGTCACTGGAACGCCAACTCCCTTTTCTCCAGGCTCGGTTGGGTAGCCCGCACCGGCTTCATCCGCTGTCGTCGGGCGGTGAGGCCCGCGGCGGTGACGGCCAGGGCGCCGAGCAGGGCGAGTACGGCGGCGGGGGCGAGAACCGCCCAGGGGGCGCGTTCGGCGTACGGCTGGTTCTCGGCGAGGAGCAACCCCCATTCCGGGGACGGCGGTTGGGCGCCGAGGCCGAGGAAGCCGAGGGCGGCCAGGGCGAGGGCGACGCCGGGCAGCCGCAGCAGGGCGTGCCGGGTGACCGGGGGCAGCGCGGCGGGCAGGAGTTCGTGGCGCAGGACGTACCAGCGGCCGGCGCCGAGGCCCCGGGTGGCCGTGACATGCAGGGTGGCCCGTTCCTGGCGCAGCAGGGCGGCGGTGTGCGCGGCCAGCGGCGCCCAGGCGACGGCGGTCACGGCGAGCGCCGGGGTGGCCCCGCCACTGCCCACGACCGCCGTGACCAGTAGCGCGGCAAGTACGGGCGGTATCGCGTTGACGGTGTCGACGAGCGGTCCGGACAGTCGGGGCACCAGCCCGAGGACCAGGCCGATGAGGAGGGCGGCGGCGCTGATCGCGGCGGCGAGCAGCAGCGTGTCGAGGGCACCGTGCCCGACTCGGGCGAGGACGTCACGGCCGAGGGCGTCCGTGCCGAACGGGTGTGCCCAGGAAGGGGGTTGGAGCCGGGCGCGGGTGTCCAGCGCGAGCGGGTCACGCGGCAGACCGAGGGCGACGACGCCGAGCAGCACACCGGCGTACAGCAGGGGCGGGGTGCGGCGGGCGGGCGGCGCGGGCCGGTGCAGGGAGGAGAGGCCGCCGTCGCGCAGGGCGGGGCCGATGAGCAGCCGGGCCGTGACCCGGGTCGCGCCCGCGGCGAGCACCGCCAGCAGGACGAGGGCGAGGGTGCTCGCCTGGAGGACGGGCAGGTCCTGGGCGATGGCGGCCTGGAGGGCGGTGCGGCCGAGGCCGGGAATGTCGAAGATCTGCTCGACGGCGACCGAGCCGCCGGTCAGCCCGACGACGAACAGCCCGGCGTTGGGCAGCAGTGCGGGCAGGCAGCGCCGCACCGCCTGGCTCGCGATGCGCCGGGCCGGGATACCGCGTGCGGCGGCGGCCAGCGCCCAGGGCTCCGCGAAGGCGCCGGGCAGCAGATCGTCGAGGAGCCGCCCGAGCAGCGCGCCGGCGGGCAGGCCGAGGGCGAGGCCGGGCAGGATCGTCCACTGGAGCCCGTACCAGCCGAGGGCGGGCAGCCAGCCGAGCTGGACGCCGACGACCGTGGCCAGCACGGACGCGGTGAGGAACTCGGGCAGCGCGGCGACCATCGCCGACCCGCTGCCGCCGCGCCGACGCCCGCCGCCGCCGCCGCCGCACAGCGTGCGGGCACACACCAGCGCGGCGACGAGAAACGCGATGGTCAGCGCCACGGCCATCAGCAGCAGCGAGGCGCCGAGCGCCTGCAGTACATCCGGCATGACCTCTGCACCGGAGATCCATGACCGCCCGGCGTCGCCGCGCGGCAGCCCGCCGAGCCAGTCCCCGAGCAGCCTCAACGGCCCGGCGTCCAGGCCGAGTTGCTCCCGGATGTCAGCCAGCACGGCCGGGGTGGCCTCGCGCTCCGCCGACCGGGCCTTGAGCACGGTGAACGCCGAGTCGGTGCGGGTCAGCCAGGGCAGCAGGCCGATCCCGCACACGAGCAGCGTGGCGAGGAGGGCACGCCACAGCAGCGTGCCCGCACGTCCCCGCACGGGGTCAGCGCCGCGTTCCGGTACCGACCAGCGTGCGCTCGTACGGATCGAGGAGCACGCCCTGTACGTCGGCGTCGACGCCGGTGATGATCCGCTGGTGGACCAGCGGGACGACGGCGTCGGCGCCGAGGATGAGGGCTTCCGCCGCCATGGCCGCGTCCTGGCGCTCGGCGGTGTCCTCGACGCCCTCGGCCTTGGCGACGGCCCGGTCCACCTTCTTGTCGCAGAGCAGGGAGAGGTTGTAGCCGCCGTCGCAGGTGTAGTCGCTGGCGAGGACGGAGACAGGGTCGCCGGAGTCGAGCATGGTGTTGCGGGCGGCGACGACGGCGTCGAACTTGCCGGCCAGCAGGTCGCTTTCGAGGCGCGAGTACTCCCGTACCTCCAGCTTCACCCTGAACCCGGCCTTCTCCAGCTGCTGCTTCAACACCTGGGCGGCTTCGGGGAGTTCGGGCCGGTTGTCGTACGTGGCCAGGGTGACGGAAGTCCCGTCGGGCGCCGTCGCCTTCGCACGCGCGGCGGGCTGGACGCGCTTGCCCTCGGCCCAGGTGAGTGCGGGGCCGTAGATGCCCTGGCCGGCGTCGGCGTGGCCTTCGTAGACACCGTCGGCGAGGGCTGAGGTGTCCACGGCGGCGCGGGCGGCGGCGCGCAGTTTCGCCTCCTTGAAGACGCCGGACCTGGTGTTGAGGTGCAGGGAGGCGGTGCGTGCCGTGGCGGTCTCGCGACGGGTCGCCTTGTCGAGGGAGGCGGCCTGGGCGACGGGAATCGACTCCGCGATGTCGACCTCGCCGGTGCGCAGGGCGTTGGCGCGGGCGGTGCCGTCGGCGATGAACCGGGCGTCGATCCCGGCAGCCTGGGCGCGTCCCCCCCAGTAGTCGTCGAAGCGGTCGAGGGTCGCCGCGGTGGATCCGGTGGTCTTCGTCAGCTCGAAGGGCCCGGTGGCGGTACCGACCGGGTCGACGGCGCCCTTCTTCGCGAACGCCTTGGGCGCGAGGACGACGAGGCCTGGGCTGGACAGACGCAGCGGGAGCACGGGGTCGGGCTCGGCAGTGGTGACGGATATACGTCCGTCGGCGGCGGCCTTCGCGGTGAGGGTGACGCCGGTCAAGGCGGCGGGCTCGGGCTCGGCCCGGGTCGCGCGGGTGAGGGCGGCGGCGACGGTGGCCGCGGTGACATCGGTGCCGTCCTGGAAGCGCGCATCGCGCAGCGTGAACAGCCAGGTTCGGTCGTCCTCGCGGGTCCAGGACTCGGCGAGCGCGGGCGCGGCGGAGCCGTTGGCGTCGAGGGCGGTCAGACCTTCGGTGACGCCGAGGCGGCTGAGGAGGGTGGCGTCGGCACCGTACGGCGAGAGGTTCTCGGTGGGCGGGAAGGCGAGCGCGACCCGCAGCCGGGAGCCGGACCCGGCGTCGGACGACGAGTCGCTGCCGTCGTCGCCGCCAGAGGCGAAGCAGCCGGTGAGCAGCGGGGAGAGCAGCAGTCCGACGAGCAGTCGGCGACGGCGGGGGGTGCGCATGGTCCTCGGTTCCGTAAGAGGGAAGGGGTGGGGTGGCGCGGACGAGGGCCGCACAGAAACGGGAGCCTATCTGATAATCATTTCCAATAGCTAGTCCGACAGTCAGCCCGGGAGTCGGTCCGCGCCCGCCCGCCTGCGATCACCACCGACCGACCACCGACCGACCATCGCCGATCACCGGATCAGCGGAACCTCGAAGTGCACGACACTCTGCCCGCCACCCGCGCCCACACCTTCGCGCTCGTCGTGCACGACCTTGCCCAGCGACCGCCAGAAACCCTCCGCGCCGGTCACGGCCGGGTCCGTGTGCAGATACACGGCGCGGTAAGCGCCGTCGGCCGCCGCGAAGGCCAGGAGTTCGGCCACGAGCCGCCGGGCCAGACCACGCCTGCGGTGCTCGGGGCGGACGTACACCCGGCGCAACTGCGCGGTGGCGCCGGACGGATAGCGCTCGGCGACATGACGCGGGTTCGGCGGATGGAGGGGGCCACGCGAGTCGAGCGCCGCGGTGGCCACGACGTGCGCGTCACCCTCGTCGACCGCGACGAGGAGGGTATGACGGGCGGGCGCGAGATAGGCGGACGCCGGGTCGATGATGTCGCCGTGCCAGCGGGGCACGTAGCCCGTCCCGAAGTCCCGGTAGACGGTGTCGAGCATGACGGCTCGCGCGCCGTCGAGGTCGTCGGGGGTCGCAGCTCTGATGCAATAGTCACGCACCTGCACATCATATGCATTTATGTTGATCGAACAAACGATCGTCAATTCCCAACCCCCGCAGCCCGGTTGAGGGCGAGGTGATTTGACAGAGCCCAGGGCGCCGCATAAAAACTTGCCACATGACATTCATTTTCAAAACGGCTCGTAAAGAGTTGCTCCTGCCGCGAGGAGTGGCCCGGTAATGCGCGTCGCGTTCGTCGGCAAGGGCGGCAGCGGCAAGACCACGCTGTCCGCCCTGTTCTCCCGTCACCTCGCACGCTCCGGCGCCCCCGTGGTCGCCATCGACGGCGACATCAACCAGCATCTGGCCCAGGCGCTCGACCCGGTCGGCGGTGAGGCCTTCGCCGCGCCGCCGCTCAGTGCCCACCTCGGTGACATCAAGGACTTCCTGCGCGGTACCAACCCGCGTGTCGCGTCGCGCGAGGCCATGGTCAAGACGACCCCGGCCGGCCGGGGATCACGGCTGCTGCGCCCGCTCGGTGACGACGAGATCCACACCCGGCACGTCGAACGGGTGGGCGGCGTAGCGCTGATGGCGACCGGTGCCTTCGAGGAGAGCGACCTGGGCGTGGCCTGCTACCACTCCAAGCTGGGCGCGGTGGAGCTCTACCTCAACCATCTCGTCGACGGTCCCGGCGAGTACGTCGTCGTCGACATGACCGCCGGCGCGGACGCGTTCGCCTCCGGACTGTTCACCCGGTTCGACATGACGTTCCTGGTCGCCGAACCGACCCGCAAGGGCGTCTCCGTCTACCGCCAGTATCGCGACCACGCCCGCGAGTTCGGGATTCCGCTCGCGGTGATCGGCAACAAGGTCACCGGCGAGGACGACCTGCTCTTCCTCAAGGAGGAGACCGGCGGCGACCTGCTCACCCACCTCGTCCAGTCCAGTTGGGTGCGCGCCGCCGAACAGGGCCGCGATCAGGGCGAGTTGGAGCCACAGAACCTGCACGCACTGAACCTGCTCAGGGAAGCGGTCGACGCCCGCCCCAAGGACTGGGCCACCTTCCAGCGGCACGCCGTCGAGTTCCATCTGCGCAACGCCCGGGCGTGGGCGAACCGGGCGACGGGCCTGAACCTGGCCGAGCAGGTGGACCCGGAGTTCGTCCACGGGCCTGCCGCGCTCGCCTGACCCAGCCCGAGTCGCACCACCCGCACCACCCGCACCACCCGCGAAAACCCAAAAGCCCCAACCGACGAACGCACGAACGCACGAACGCACGAAGACCAGAGAACCAGAGAACAGGACACCCACACATGTCGCTCGACGTCTCCCCCCAGCTCCTCGCCGAAGCCGAGCAGGGTGACATCCGCGAGGACGACTTCATCGAAACCGTCCGCACCTCGCTCCCCTACGCCTACCAGCTCATCGCCGACCTCACTTCCGAACTCCAGGGCGGCACGGCCGAGTTCGCCGACAACCAGACCCCGCCGCCCTCTGAGAAGGAACGCGGCCAGCTGCTGCGGGCGCTGGCCAGCGACGCGATCCGGAGCAGTCTGGAGCGACACTTCGGCGTCGCGCTCGCCTTCCAGAACTGCCACCGGGTCGCGGCCTTCCACCCCGGTGCACAGAACGGCGCGACCTACGCCCGCTTCACCTCGCTCCGCTCGCAGATCCTCAACCAGTCGCCGGAGTTCCGCGACTGCTGACGCATGGGTGCCCTTCGCGCCCGACAGCGGTTCCCCGGGGGACGGAGAAAACCGGAATCCCCGGGGAATGATCGGCATCAGCCCGAGGGGCGGGTTCGGCGGCGGCCGGGTGATTGCCCGGGGGACTCCGGAACACGCGGGGGTCGTGCCTCGTTCTCCTACAGGGACGTTCCCGCGTGCACTCCTGGAGAGGAAGTGAGCACGATGGCGACCGATACCGAGGTGACCGACGTGTTCGACCCGGCCACCGAGGACGAGAGCGATGCTCCCCTCCCCCGGCTCAGCACCACGGGAGGCTCGGTCGACCAGGTGCGGGACTACCTCCGGCTCATCGCCCGGGTCCGGCTCCTCAGCGCCGAACAGGAGGTCGACCTCGCGAAACGGATCGAGGCCGGACTGTACGCGGAGCACAAGCTGCTGGACGACCCGCCCGAGGACCCCGTCCGCCGACGGGAGTTGGAGATCCTCGCCGGGGACGCGGAGCGCGCCAAGTCCCACCTCATCGAGGCGAACCTCCGCCTGGTCGTGTCCGTCGCCAAGCGGTACACGGGCCGCGGACTGCTGTTCCTGGACCTGGTCCAGGAGGGCAACACGGGCCTGATCAGGGCCGTCGAGAAGTTCGACTACACAAAGGGCTTCAAGTTCTCGACGTACGCGACCTGGTGGATCCGGCAGGCGATCTCACGCGCGCTGGCCGACCAGGGCCGGACCATCCGTATCCCCGTGCATCTGGTGGAGGTCATCAACCGGGTGGCCCGAACCCGCCGCGAGCTGATCCAGGACTCCGGGACGGAACCCACGCCGGAGGAGCTGGCGGACAAGGCAGGGGTCCCCGTGGAGCGGCTGCCGGAACTCGCCGCCTACACCAGGGAACCCGTCTCGCTGCACACCGCCCTCGGCGAGGACGGCGACGGCGAGTTCGGTGACCTGATCGAGGACAGGGACAGCGTCACGCCCACGCAGATGGTCACCTTCCTGCTCCTCCAGGAGACCATCCAGTCCATCCTCGCGGAGATGACCCCGCGAGAAGCCGGCATCATCGCCCTGCGCTACGGCCTGTTCGGCGGCCGGACCAGAACCCTGGAGGAGATCGGCCAGGTGTACGGCGTGACCCGCGAACGTATCCGCCAGATCGAGTCCAAGACGATGTCCAAGCTGCGCCACCCGTCCCGCTCCCAGGTGCTGAGGGACTACCTCGACGCCATGTGACCCGGCCCCGCCTGGAGGTCTTTCCAGGTCAGGCGGCGCCAAGTGCCGTACGCAGGGTGCTGATCGCCTGCGCGACGGCGGCCTCGGCGTCGTGGATGACGCCCTGGGCCGTCCGAGAGGCCCTCGACCACGAGTCGGAGATCTTCCTGGCCTGCCGGGAGTCGATGTACCAGGCGGGCGGCCCACTGTTCGAGCGGGCGCAGCTGGCCGGGGAGGCGCGTACCGACATGAGCTTCGACGACCTGGTACGCATGCTCGCCGGTATCACCTCGACGAACTTCCTCAACGACACCCAGCGCGACCGCGTCCCCGCGGTGGCCCTCGACGGGGTTCGCGTGCGCGTCGCCCCGTAGTCATACGTTCGTCGACTCCGGTTCGGCGAGTCGCTCGTGCGGCTGTGCGGCCGTACGCACGATCCTGACCGGGCGGACGCGACCACCCGGGTGCAGCCGGTACGGCGCAAGTCCGTACGATCCCGCCCAGGCCCAATCGGTCCCGTCTCACCTCTTCCCGCCCTGTCCTGCCCTGTCCCGTCCAGGAGCCACCGGAGCACCATGCCAGCCGACGACAGCACACCGAACAGCGACCCGTCCGACAGCCCGTCGAGTACGTCCAGTACTTCCAGCACATCTGGTGAATCCGATACCGCCAGTACATCCAGTACGTCACAGCCCCAGGCGTCCGTGGCCCCGGTGACCCCCGTCGTCGGTACGCAGGCACGCGCCACCGCGTTGCTGGGCCGCCCCAAGCTGTGGCTGCTCCCCACCGTCCTGACCGGGCTGCTCGCGCTGTTGCTGTCGCTGCTCTACATGGGCGGCATCGTGAGCCCCAACCGCGACCTGCACGACCTGCCCATCGGCATCGTCAACGCGGACCGGGGCGCGCCGCTGCCCGGGCAGAAGGAGAACCTGGGCGCCCAGATCATCCAGGCGATCACCACCGACACCTCCGGCGGCGACAAGGCGGAGTGGCGTGAACTGAGCCTCGCCCGGGCCCAGGACGAGCTGGACTCGGGCAAGATCTACGGCGCGCTGGTCGTACCCGACGGCTTCACCGCCTCGGTCGCCGCGCTGACCGGCACGAGCGCCACCGCCCGTCCGGCGCTGACCGTGCTCACCAACCCCGGCAAGGGCAGCCTCGGTTCGTCCCTCGCCAGTCAGATCACCACGCTGGCCGCGCACCAGGCCTCGCAGACCATCGGCGAGCAGCTGACGGCGAGCGCGAAGGGGGCCAGCGCCACGACGAAGCTGCTGCTGGCCGACCCGGTCACTGTCACCCCCCAGGTCGGTCACCCCATCGGCACCCACAGCGGCCTGGGTCTGAGCACCTTCTACTACACCCTGCTGCTCGTGCTGGCCGGATTCCTCGGCGCCAACGTCATCAGCAACGGGGTGGACACCTCCCTCGGCTACGCCGACAACGAGATCGGCCCCTGGCACACGCGCCGGCCCACCGTGCCCGTCAGCCGTACCCAGACGCTGCTGCTGAAGATGGGCATGACCGCCGGGATCACGCTTCTGAGCGTCTCCCTGATCATGGTCGCCACCGTCGGCATCCTCGGCATGGACGCCGACCACCTGCCCCTGCTCTGGCTGTACTCGTACTGCGCCACCCTCGCGGTCGGCCTCGGCGTCCAGGCCATCAACGCGGCGTTCGGGGGGATCGGGCAGCTCGTGTCGATGTTCGTGTTCATCGTCCTGGGCCTGCCCTCGTCCGGTGCGACGGTCCCGCTCCAGGCGGTCCCGGGCTTCTACCGCTTCCTGTCCGTCTTCGAGCCCATGCGCCAACTCGGCGACGGGGCCCGCGCGATCCTCTACTTCGACGCCCGAGGGGACGCCGGACTGACTCGCGCCTGGATCATGATCGCGGTCGGCGCCGCACTCGCGCTGCTCTTCGGCTTCGCGATGGCCCGCTACTACGACCGCAAGGGTCTCAAACGGCTCACTCCGCAGCCTTCCTAGGTCGAAGTGGGCGCCAAACGTTGCCCGTTCACCCTTCCGGGCGGTGGCCTCCGGCTGACAGACTCACCAGGGTGCCCGACTTCGACATGCTTGTCATAGGATCCGGCCCGGGCGGCCAGAAGGCTGCCATCGCGGCGGCCAAGCTCGGCCGCCGGGTCGCCGTCATCGACCGCCCCGACATGGTCGGTGGGGTCTCCATCCACACTGGCACCATCCCCTCCAAGACGCTGCGCGAGGCGGTGCTCTACCTCACCGGCCTCACCCAGCGTGATCTGTACGGCCAGAGCTACCGTCTCAAGGAGGACATCACCGTCGCCGACCTGACCGCGCGCACCTCGCACGTGGTCAGTCGCGAGGTCGACGTCATCCGCAGCCAGCTGTCCCGCAACCACGTCTCCCTGTTCGCCGGCACCGGCCGCTTCGTCGACGACCACACCGTGGCCCTGCACGAAGTGACCGGCAACGAACGGCTGTTGAGCGCCGAGCACATCGTCATCGCCACGGGGACCCGGCCGGCCCGGCCGGACACCGTCGAGTTCGACGACCGCACGATCATGGACTCCGACAACGTGCTCAACCTCGAAGGCGTCCCGCGTTCCATGGTCATCGTGGGTGCCGGGGTGATCGGCATGGAGTACGCCAGCATGTTCGCGGCCCTGGGCAGCAAGATCACGGTGGTCGAGAAGCGGGCCGGGATGCTCGACATGTGCGACGTCGAGGTGATCGAGTCCCTGAAGTACCACCTGCGGGACCTGGCGGTCACCTTCCGGTTCGGGGAGACGGTCGCGGCGG
Organism: Streptomyces sp. B21-083; assembly: GCF_036898825.1. Classification (GTDB taxonomy): domain Bacteria; phylum Actinomycetota; class Actinomycetes; order Streptomycetales; family Streptomycetaceae; genus Streptomyces. The sequence continues at coordinate 1,538,762 of NZ_JARUND010000001.1, forward strand.
TGGAACGTCACTCCCGGGGCACCCTCACCGTCCTGGAGAGCGGCAAGAAGATCCCCGCCGACGCGGTGATGTACTCGGCGGGCCGACAGGGCCTCACCGACGACCTCGACCTCGACAAGGCCGGCTTGTCCGCCGACCGGCGTGGCCGGATCACGGTCGACGAGCACTACCGCACCGAGGTGCCGCACATCTACGCCGTCGGCGACGTCATCGGCTTCCCGGCCCTCGCCGCGACCTCGATGGAACAGGGCAGGGCGGCGGCGTACCACGCGTGCGGCGAACCGGTCGACGGGATGCACAACCTCCAGCCCATCGGTATCTACACCATCCCCGAGATCAGCTTCATCGGCCGCACCGAGGACCAACTCACCGAGGAGAGCATCCCGTTCGAGGTGGGCATCTCCCGCTACCGCGAACTGGCCCGGGGCCAGATCATCGGCGACTCCCACGGCATGCTCAAGCTGCTGGTCTGCCCGGAGACCCGCAAACTCCTCGGCGTCCACTGCTTCGGCACGGGAGCGACCGAACTGATCCATATCGGCCAGTCCGTGATGGGCTGCGGCGGCACGGTCGACTACCTGGTCAACGCGGTCTTCAACTACCCGACGCTCGCGGAGTCCTACAAGGTGGCGGCTCTGGACGCGACGAACAAGCTGCGGCAGATCGACAGGTTGCGGGACTGAGTAACGCCGTAGCGCCGTGACGCCGTCGTGCGGCTGAGCCTGCCCGAGAGGCTCAGCCGTGCGCGGCGTACCGCACGAACGAGGTCCAGCCGTCCGGCCCGACCGTGAAATGGGGGCGCGTCAGGTCCTTGGAGTCCCTTACGCAGATGACTTGTTGGGCACGAGCCACCTCTACGCAGCTGTCACCCTGGCTACCGCTGTAGCTGGACTTGAACCAGGCGACCTCGACGCAGTCGTCGCCCTGGGTGCCGCTGTAGCTGGACTTGAACCAGGCGAGTTCCGTCATGCTCATAGCTCTCCTCGCATTCTCTCCAACAAACCCCGCGAGACGTGGGGGTTCAGGGCCTGCGAACGCAGTGTGTCATAGCCCTGATAGAGGAGGCTCACCTCTTTCGCGCCGCTGATCAGGCGCCCGTTCTGCTGTCCTTCCGAGTACGCGAGCCGCCGACGCTCAGGAGTCTCCAGCAGCCGCACGGGGCCGTCCAGACACGCGTGGAACTCGGCATCCAGCGGCATGACTTGAAGCGTCACGTTGCGCGGTGCACTCAGCTCCAGCACATGGTCGAGCAGGCCCCGGGTCACCTCGATGCCACCCAGCCGACGCCGAAAGAGATGCTCCTCCACGATGAAGCTGAACGGGACGTTCGGCCTCTCGCGCAACAGCTTCTGCCGTTCCAGGCGAGCGACGACCTGGGCCTCCAACTGCTCGTCCGACAGCGGCGGAATGCTGTTGCCGAACACCGCGCGCGCATACCCCTCCGACTGCAACAAACCCGGCACCAGCCGACACTCGTACGTACACAGGCTCACCGCGACCCGCTCCAGCCGAGCCCACCGCCGGAACCAGGCCGCCAGCCCCGCATCCCCCCGCGTGAGGAACTTCGCCGACTTCCGCAGCGCCCCCGTGTTCCCCGTGGCCTCCTCCCCCCGCTCCACAAACGCCTCGTCCGCCATCCGTCGCCCCAACTCCACCGACTCCACGGTGTGTTTGGAGTACCGGACCAGCTCCGCGAACTCGGCCCTGCTGTGCCCGGCGTGTTCGCGCAGGGCCTGGACGACGGCCCCGAAGGTCCGCAGACTGTCGGAGGGATCGGGCTCCCGCTCCACCTCACCGACCGCCGACTCGTCGCCGTCCATGCTCTCCGTACCGTCGGTCATGCGCGGCCACCTCCAGGTGTGTACGTACGACTGTTCCTCGATCGACCCGCGATCGACTCACCCAGCGTGACGGCAAGATCGACGTACCGTCTACAGAATGTCCCCGTACGCTGACGCACCGTACGGGCCGTACCCCTGGAACGCGCCCCCGCGCGCCCGCCACGGTTGCCCCATGAGTGCCCCCGCATCCCAAATTCCGGCTACCGTACACACTTTCGCCCAGCGTCTGTCCTCCACACGTCGTGGCGCCCGCCTCGCCCGACTGCTCGCCGTGGAGCGACTCCAGGCGTGGCAGGTGTCACCCGCCGTAACCGAACGCGTCGAACAGATCGTCGCCGAACTCGCGGCGAACGCCGTGCTGCACGGCCGCGTACAGGGCCGGGACTTCCAGGTAGCTCTGACGCTCGACGTGCCGACCGGTACCGTACGCATCTCGGTCACCGACGCGCGCGGCGAGCAACTGCCCGTACTGCGCGCGGACTTCGAGACACCGGTGGACACCGAGTCGGGCCTCGGCCTACTCCTGGTCGCCGCCCTCGCCGACCACTGGGACACACAGCCGTATCCGCCGGGCGGCAAGACGATCTGGGCGGAAGTCCGCCCCCGTCCAAGCTCCGCCGCCCCCGCCGCCCCCGCCGCCCCCGCCGCCCCCGCCGCCCCCGCCGCCGCCGCGACGATCGCACGATGATCTCGCCCAGCTCCTCGTTCGCCGCCCGCCGGGTTCCGCCTCAACTCCTGGTGGCGGCACGAAAAAAGCACCCGCTCCCGGCCGTAAGCCGGAGGCGGGTGCCTCTTTGTGTGCTGTGTTGCTGTGTGTCCGAGGGGGGACTTGAACCCCCACGCCCGATAAAGGGCACTAGCACCTCAAGCTAGCGCGTCTGCCATTCCGCCACCCGGACCAGGTGTCTGTCGCTTCAGGGGTGTTCCCGGCGGCGACATGACCAACAATACCAAGCTTTCGGACTGGCTTTCACCTGCATATCTCTCACCGCGAGCGACGAGGCGGCTACGGGATGCCCAGGTCCGAGGCTAGTTCTGGCTACTTCTTCTCCCGGTCGTGGTACATCTTCCGCGTGTGTTCCGTGTGGGCCCGCATGACCTCGGTCGCGCGCTGCCCGTCGCGGTCCGCGATCGCCGCTATCAGGTCGCGATGCTCGATCCACGACTGCCGACCGCGCTGCCGGGCGACCGGCGTGTAGTACCAGCGCACCCGGCGGTCGACCTGAGCCGCCAGCTCGGCGAGGACCGTGTTGCCGGCCAGCTCCATGATCTTCGCGTGCAGGCGGGCATTTATGGCGACCGCGGCGTCCACGTCGTCGGCGGCGACCGCGCGCTCGCCCTCGGCGCACATCTCCTCCAGCACCGCGATGGCCGAGGCGCTCGCGTTGGTGGCGGCGAGGCGGGCGGCCTCGGCCTCCAACAGGGTTCGCACGGTGAGGAGTTGGTCCGCCTCCGCCTCGGTCGGTTCGTGCACGAAGGCACCCTGCGCGGGCCGCAGATCGACCCAGCCGTCCGCGTTCAGCCGCTGGAGCGCCTCACGCACCGGCTGCCGTGAGACCCCGAGATGCCCGGCGAGTTCGCTCTCGACGAGATGCTGCCCGGGCTGCAGGGCACGGGTGGTGATCAGTTCGAGCAGGGCCTCGTACACCCGGTCGCGCAACGGTCCGGGGCGTTCGAGCTTGGGCACCGCGCCCTGCGGCAGTCCTGTCGTCGACAACATCACAGCCCCTCCTCCGCAGCGTCGTCGCCACGCGCGTGAGAGCCAAGTATGGATTGGCTTTCGCCTACAGTCTACGGCGCACAAAGGCCCGGAAACCCAGCTCACCCCGGGCGGGTGGCCGCACGGGTGGCCGCGCGGGTCCCCACCCGAACCCTTGCTGGCAGCAATTCCATCCTGTAGACAATATTTCGTCGACACTTTTCGACAGTTCCGCGGTACACCCTCGACCGAACGGAGCGCCACCAGTGAAAGTCGCCATCCTCGGCGCCGGAGCCATCGGCGCCTATGTCGGCGCCGCCCTGCACCAAGCAGGCGCCGACGTCCATCTCGTCGCCCGTGGACCGCACCTCGCGGCCATGAGGCGACACGGTGTACGGGTGCTCAGCCCCCGCGGTGATTTCACCGCCAACACCCACGCCACCGACAACCCCGCCGACATCGGCCCCGTCGACTACGTCTTTCTCGGGCTCAAGGCAAACTCGTACGCGGCGTGCGGGCCGCTCATCGAGCCGCTGCTCCACGAGTCCACCGCCGTCATCGCCGCCCAGAACGGCATCCCGTGGTGGTACTTCCACCACCACGGCGGACCTCACGACGGTCATCGCATCGAGAGTGTGGACCCCGGCGGCGCGGTCAGTGCGGTGCTCGCGCCCGAGCGGGCCATCGGCTGCGTCGTGTACGCGGCGACCGAGCTGGAAGGGCCGGGCGTCGTCAGGCACCTGGAGGGCACCCGGTTCTCCATCGGCGAACCGGACCGCACCCTCTCCCCGCGCTGCCAGGCCTTCAGCGAGGCCATGCAGGCCGGCGGACTGAAATGTCCCGTCGAGCCGGACCTGCGCAACGACATCTGGCTCAAACTCCTCGGCAACATCTCCTTCAACCCCATCAGCGCGCTCGCTCGCGCCACGATGCGCCAGATGTGCCACCACGGCGGCACCCGTCAGGTCATCCAGACGATGATGGAAGAGACCCTCGCCGTGGCCGAAGCGCTCAACTGCCGTATCGGCATCTCCATCGAACGCCGCCTGGCCGGCGCCGAACGAGTGGGCGACCACCGCACCTCCACCCTCCAGGACCTCGAACGAGGCAAACCCCTCGAACTCGACGTCCTCCTGACCGCCGTCATCGAACTCGCCGAAAACACCGGCGTCGACGTCCCCACCCTCCGGACCGTCCACGCGATCAGCGACCTCCTCGCCCTGGGCACCGCCGCATGATGCCGGAGTAGAAGTCGAGGCGCGGGCAACTGGCAAAGGCGGGACCCCCGGTGGTGCCGGGGCTCCCGCCTTTGCCAGTTGCCGCATGGATTCTGTATACGATCCATCTGTATACTGTCGCCCTGCATGCGTTCAGTTGTCCAACTGCCCCAGCGCGGAGGCGACATGGAAGATCTGGATCCCGAGGTGGTGCTGGGAATGGCCGCCCAGGCGACCGACGGCATAGTGATCATCGACGGCGAAGGACTGATCCGCTTCTGGAACCGGGGCGCTGAGCGCATCTTCGGGTTCTCGGCGGGCGACGTGGACGGTCGCAGTCTGGACGTCATCATCCCGGAGCGACACCGCAAGCGTCACTGGGACGGCTTCCAGGAGGCCATGGACCGGGGCACGACCAAGTACGGCGACGCAGATCTGCTGAACGTTCCGGCGCTGGCGGCGGACGGCCGCAAGCTGTCCATCGAGTTCAGCGTGGTACTCCTGCCTGCCCCCGACGGCAGCACGTACGTCGGTGCGGTGATCCGGGACGTCACCGCACGCCGCGAGCGCGAGCGGGAGCGGGAGTTGCTGCGGCGGCGGGCCGAGGCCGAGGCGACGGCCTGAACTCGCCGGACGGACGCGGAAGCGGCCGTGACCCGAGGGTCACGGCCGCTTCCGCGTCCGCAGGTCTCGTGGGACCCGGCCTCGTCGGACCCGGTCGCGTCGGGTCAGACGATGACGCCGCTCTCCTTCAGCCGGCCGATGGTCGCCTCGTCGTAGCCGAGTTCGACCAGCACCTCGGAGCTGTGCTCACCCAGCAGCGGGGCGCCGGCGATGTCCGGCTTGAAGGAGGAGAACTTCACCGGGCTGCCGACGGTCAGGTACGTACCCCGGCCCTTCTGCTCGACCTCGACGACCGTGCCGCTCTTGCGCAGGTCCTCGTCGTAGGCCAGCTCCTTCATGCTCATGACCGGGGCGCAGGGCACCTCCCACTCACGCAGGATGTTGACCGCCTCGTACTTGGTCTTGTCCGCGAGCCACTTCTCGATCTCGTCGAAGATCTCGAAGATGTGCGACTGGCGGGCGCGCGCGGTGGCGTACTCCGCGTCCTCGGCCCACTCGGGACGGCCGATCACCTCGGCGGTGCGCTTCCAGTTCTGCTCCTGGACGGTGAAGTAGATGTACGCGTTCGGGTCGGTCTCCCAGCCCTTGCACTTGAGCACCCACCCGGGCTGCCCACCGCCGCCCGCGTTGCCGCCGCGCGGTACGGCGTCGCCGAACTCGCCGTTCGGGTACTGCGGGTACTCCTCCAGGTGGCCGACCCGCTCCAGGCGCTGCTGGTCGCGCAGCTTGACCCGGCACAGGTTGAGTACGGCGTCCTGCATGGAGACGGAGACCTTCTGTCCCCTGCCCGTCCTGCCCCGGTCGATGATCGCAGTGAGGATGCCGATCGCCAGGTGCATCCCGGTGTTCGTGTCGCCGAGGGCGCCGCCGGAGATGGTCGGCGGGCCGTCCCAGAAGCCGGTGGTGGACGCGGCGCCGCCCGCGCACTGGGCGACGTTCTCGTAGACCTTGAGATCGTTCCAGGACGAGTCGTCGTTGAAGCCCTTGACCGAGCCGAATATCAGGCGCGGGTTGAGTTCCTGGATACGCTCCCAGGTCAGGCCCATGCGGTCCAGGGCGCCGGGGGCGAAGTTCTCCACCAGTACGTCGGCGTCGGTGATGAGCTTCTCCAGCACCTCCAGGCCCTCGGCGGTCTTGGTGTTGATGGCGAGGGAGCGCTTGTTGCTGTTGAGCATCGTGAAGTACAGCGCGTCGAGGTCCTCGATGTCCCGCAGCTGCTGGCGGGTGACGTCGCCGCCGTTGGGACGCTCCACCTTCAGGACGTCGGCACCGAACCAGGCGAGCAACTGTGTGCAGGCGGGACCGGCCTGGACCCCGGTGAAGTCGATCACCTTGATTCCGGCGAGCGGCTTTTCACTCATGTCTGCATCCTTTTCGTGAACGTACGTGAACGGAGCGGGAGTTCGAGACACAGAAGGGTCAGGGTCACTTCTTCGCGGCCGTGATGTTGCCGACGGTGATGCCCTTGGGGTTGAGGTGCGAGATGTGGCCGCTCTCGGTGCCGGCCGAGGGGTCGATCACGCAGTCGATGAGGGCCGGGCCGCCCGAGGCCAGCGCCTCCGTGAGGGCGACGGTGACCTCGGCGGGGGTGGTCGCGCGGTAGCCCTTGCCGCCGAACGCCTCGATCAGGAGGTCGTGGCGGGCCGCGCCCATAAGGGTCGTCGGCGAGGGGGCGTCGTCGTACGGGTTGACGTCGTCGCCCCGGTAGACGCCGCCGTTGTTCATGATCACGGTGATGACGGGCAGGTTGTAGCGGCAGATCGTCTCGATCTCGATGCCGCTGAACCCGAAGGCGCTGTCGCCCTCGACGGCGATGACCGGTGCGCCGCTCTCGACGGCGGCCGCGATGGCGTAACCCATCCCGATGCCCATGACACCCCAGGTGCCGCTGTCGAGGCGGTGGCGCGGTACGTGCATGTCGATGACGTTGCGCGCGATGTCCAGGGCGTTGGCGCCCTCGTTGACGATGTACGTCTCCGGTCGCGCGCGCACGACGTCGCGTACGGCCTTCAGGGCGCCCATGAACTGCATGGGGTGCGGGTCGGCTTCGAGACGCACCGCCATCTTGGCCACGTTCTGCGCCGAGCGGGCACCCAGTTCCTCGCGCCAGGCCGAAGGGGCCGTGATCCGGCCGGGTTTGGTCCGGTCGGCGAGTGCTTCGAGCACCGAGTCGATGTCGCCGACGAGCGGGGCGGCGATGGGCTGGTTGCTGTCGATCTCCTTGGAGTCGATGTCGATCTGAATGAACTTGGCGTCGGGGTTCCAGCCCGTCCGGCCATGGCCCAGCAGCCAGTTGAGGCGGGCGCCGATCAGCATCACGACGTCGGCCTTCTTCAGCGCCAGGGAGCGTGCGGTGGCCGCCGACTGCGGGTGGTCGTCGGGCAGCAGGCCCTTGGCCATCGACATCGGTACGTACGGGATGCCGGTGGACTCGATGAACTCGCGGACCCGGTCGTCGGCCTGCGCGTAGGCGGCGCCCTTGCCCAGGACGACCAACGGCCGCTCGGCGCCTGCCAGTAGCTCGATCGCGCGATCCACGGCCTCCGGCGCCGGCAGCTGGCGCGGGGCGGGGTCGACGAGACGGCTCAGCGTCTTCGCGCCATCCGCGGCGGGCATGATGGCGCCGAGCACGGCTGCGGGAATGTCGAGGTAGACGCCGCCGGGGCGCCCGGAGATCGCGGTGCGCAGGGCGCGGGCGATGCCCCGGCCGATGTCCTCGACGCGGCTGACCCGGTAGGCGGCCTTCACGAAGGGCTGCGCGGCGGCGAGTTGGTCCATCTCCTCGTAGTCGCCCTGTTTGAGGTCGACGAGGTGGCGTTCGCTGGAGCCGGAGATCTGGACCATCGGGAAGCAGTTGGTGGTCGCGTTGGCCAGGGCGACCAGACCGTTGAGGAAGCCGGGCGCCGACACGGTCAGTGCCACGCCGGGCTTCTTGTTGAGGTAGCCGGCCGCCGCAGCCGCGTGTCCGGCGTTGCTCTCGTGCCGGAAGCCGATGTAACGGATGCCCTGCGCCTGGGCGAGGCGGGCCAGGTCGGTGATCGGGATGCCGACCACGCCGTAGATGGTGTCGACGTCGTTCATCTTGAGCGCGTCGACGACCAGGTGGTACCCGTCGGTGAGCTCGGTCGGAACGTCGGCTGCTGCCGCGGTCTCCAGGGGCGAGGGGGCGGTCATGGTCCGAGGTCCTCCTTGGGCAGGTCCTGCCGGAGCGGCTACTTCCCTCACCATCCGCAGCGCGTCCGCCCACGTCCAAGACCCATCGGCGACCAGCCGATAAACAGCGTCTATCGACCGCTGGTGGAGGCGTCGCCAACTCCCTTGATAGACGCCTGCTATCGGCCGTTCACCAGTGCGTATTGGACGCCGGCCGCGAGTCGCCGCAGGCTCGCAGAGGACTGCTTCATCAGATCTGGCGCGAGGGGGTGGGGTCATGGCGGTTCCGGCCGCGGCATCCGTGCGCGACGCGAACCGGTACCGGCCTCCGGCGCTCACGGGCCTCGTCGACCTCCTCGACCGGCAGGTACGGGAACGCCCGTACGCCCGGGCTCTGGTCGTCACCGGCGAACGCGTGCACCTCTCCTACCGTGGCCTCGCCGCGCTCGCCGACGACGTGGCGGCCCGGCTCGGCCGTACGGGGCTGGGTCGGGGCGACGCGGTCGGTCTGATCTGTGCCAACACCGCTGAGTTCGTTGTGGCGTTGCTGGGTGCGGCGCGGGCCGGAGTGGTGGTCGCCCCGCTGGACCCGGCGCTTCCCGCGCTTCAGTTGGCGGCGCGAATAAAGGCGTTGGGTGCCCGGGCGGTACTGGTCGGGCCGTCGGTGTCCGACGTCGTGCTGCCGGTTCCCGTGTGGCCGCTGCGGGTTGACGCCTCCCGGGCGGGCACGGCGACAGTCATGCTCGACACCGGTGCCGCTCCCGAAGTGCCGGGTGCGGCGGGTGAGTTGTCTGAGCGGGACGCGCTCGTCCTGTTCACCGCGGGCACCACCGACCGGGCGAAGATGGTTCCGATCAGCCACAGCAACGTGGCAGCGTCCGTCCAAGGCATCTGCGTCACCTACGAGTTGAGCCCGGCTGACGCGACAGTGGCGGTGATGCCGTTCTTCCACGGCCACGGGCTGTTCGCGGCGCTGCTGGCCTCCCTGGCCAGCGGGGGATGTGTGCTGCTGCCCGAGCGGGGGAGGTTCTCGGCGGGTACGTTCTGGGACGACATGCGGGCCGTGTCCGCCACCTGGTTCACCGCGGTGCCGGCCATCCACGAGATTCTGCTCGACCGTTCGGAGCGGGAGTACCCGGGGCCTCAGGCTCCGCCCCTGAAGTTCGTACGGAGTTGCAGCGCACCTCTCAACACGGCCACGCAGCGCGCGTTGGAGCGTACGTTCGGGGCGCCGCTGCTGTCGGCGTACGGGATGACCGAGTCCTCGCACCAGGCGACGAGCGAGCCGCTGCCCGAGCGTGGCGCGCTGAAGCAGGGGTCGGTCGGGCGGCCGACCGGGGTCGAGGTGCGGGTCGTCGACCGGAGGGGGCAGGCCTGTCCGGTGGGCGTCGAGGGCGAGGTGTGGGTGCACGGTCCTACCGTCGCCCGCGGGTATCTCGCCGACCGCGACGAGTCGGCGTACACCTTCGTCGACGGGTGGCTGCGTACCGGTGATCTGGGCACGCTGGACGCGGAGGGGTATCTGTCACTGACCGGGCGGATCAAGAACGTCATCAACCGGGGCGGGGAGAAGATCTCGCCCGAGCACGTCGAGGACATCCTCGCCGGTTGCCCGGGGGTCGCCGAGGCGGCCGTGTTCGCCGTGGCCGACGCGGTGTACGGACAGCGGGTCGGCGCCGCCGTGGTCGTGCGGGCGGGCGAGAGCGTGGGGGTCGCGGAGATCCTGCGGTACTGCCGCGACCGGCTGGCCCCGTTCGAGGTGCCCGACCGCCTGGACGTGGTCGCCGCCCTGCCACACACCGCCAAGGGCGGCCTGGACCGCAAGGCGGTGCAGGCCCGGTACGCACCCTGAGCTGGGCAACGAGCGCGCGAGGAAGAGATCCGGTGAGGCTCGTCGCGGGCGGGACTGGACGGCGGCCGCTGCTGACCCGATACACGCCCCTTCACCGGACTCACCGCACCCGCCGCTCGCCCGTCGGCGAGGCCACCAGGCTCACGGCTGCGTAGACGAAGACAGCCACCCCCGGCGACACCCCTCCCGACGAGCCGGAACCGGGAAGCTACTGCCGACCCGACACGCGCCCCCCACCAGGCTCACCGCACGCGGCACTCGTCCGTTGGCCGGGGCGGCGAGCTGACGGGTGTGTGGGCGAAGAGAGTCGTCCCGGTGTGAGGCCCCTCGCGACGGGCCGGAACCGGGGGAAGTACTGCCGGCCCGACACGCGCCCCCGCCCGCCGGGCTCACCGCACGCGGTGTTCGGTTGTCGGCAGGGGGCGGGTGAAGAGGTCGTCCAGGGACAGGGCTGTCGCGGCGTTGACGAACGCGCGGGCGGCGACCGATCCGGGGGTGGCCGCGTGGATCGCCACCGAGACCTGGGCGCCCGCCTCCGGGTCGACCAGGGGAAGGGCCAACGTACGGCCTACGACGGGCATGGCGCGCAGCCAGGTGTGCGGGACGATGCTCGCCCAACCGCCGCCGCCCACATGGGCGTAGAGGGACGCGATGGAGTCCGTCTCGACCTGCGGGGTCACCACGAACCCCTTCTGCGCGAACACCGTGTCCACGATCTGCCGGATCCGCATGTCGGGTGTCAGCAGCGCGAGCGGCAGTTGGGCCGCGTCCGCCCAGGTCACGGTGGCGGACTGGGCGACGAGTTGGTCGTCCGACACCAGCAGCATGTACCGCTCCTGGTAGAGGGGGACGACCTGCAGGCCCTCCTGGTCGCCGGGATCGAAGTGGGCGATCGCCACGTCCAGTTCGTAGTCGCGCAGTTGGCGGTGGAGTTCCTTCGTGGAAAGGCGGGAACGGACCTGCACCTTGGCCAGCGGGTGCGCCGCGCAGAACGCGGCCACGGGAAGCGCCAGGGTCGTGGACGCGGTGGGGTCGGTGCCCAGGCGCAGTGTTCCCGTGATGCCGGACTGCACGGCGGCCACCTCGGCCTTGAACGCGTCCTGTTCGGCGAGGATGCGCTTGGCCCAGACGACGAGGCGTTCACCTTCCGGGGTGAGGCCCTGGTAGTTGTGGCCGCGGTTGATCAGCGTGACGTTCAACTCCCGCTCCAGCTTGGCGATCGCCGCCGAGAGCGCCGGCTGGGACACGTAGCAGGACTCCGCCGCCCGGGCGAAGTGCCGTTCCCTCGCCACCGCCACGAAGTACTCAAGCTGCCGGAACAGCATGAACGGTTCCTCTCTGTCCGGGGCCGCCCCAGCGTACGCGGCACCTCCCCCGCGATGATCTACAGGGGAGACGGCGCGTGTCCGACCCGGCGGGTCAGCGCAGGAGCTTCACCGCGGCGACGACGAGCGGGTCGAGACCGTCCGCTCCGGCGTCGACGAACTCGTACAACCGCGTACGCATGCGCGGGTCCCAGAACTTCCCCACGTGTCCCGCGATCGCCTCGGCGGCCAACTCACTCGGCAGGTGGCCGTGGTTCGCGGCGATGTCGTTGGCCATCCGGCGCTCCGGTGGTACGGCGGCTGCGACCATGTCAGTCCACCACCATGACCATGTCGTCCGCCGCCGGTTCGGCTTCGGCCGCCCGCGTCGGGCGGGCGAGGCCGACCTGTACGGCGGTCACCTTGTACTCCGGGCAGTTGGTCGCCCAGTCGGAGTTCTCCGTGGTCACCACGTTGGCGCCGGTCACGGGATGGTGGAACGTGGTGTAGACGACCCCGGTGGGCATCCGATCGGAGATCTCCGCGCGCAGCGACGTCTGTCCGACGCGGCTGGCGAGGGTGACCATGTCGCCGTTCTTGATGCCCCGGTCCTCGGCGTCGTGCGGGTGCAGTTCGAGGATGTCCTCGGGGTGCCAGGCGACGTTGCCGGTACGACGGGTCTGCGCGCCGACGTTGTACTGGCTGAGGATGCGTCCCGTCGTCAAAACCAACGGGAAGCGCCGCGTGCTGCGTTCGTTGGTCGGCACGTAGGAGGTGACCACGAACCGGCCCTTGCCGCGCACGAATTCGTCGACGTGCATGATGGGCGTCCCTTCCGGCGCCTCCTCGTTGCACGGCCACTGGATGCTGCCGAGCTTGTCCAGCAGCTCGAAGGAGACACCGGTGAAGGTCGGGGTGACCGACGCGATCTCGTCCATGATCTGGCTCGGACGGTCGTACGCCATCGGGTAGCCCATGGCGGTGGCGATCTCGCTGACGATCTCCCACTCGTGCTTGCCCGTCTTCGGCTTCATCACCGCGCGCACCCGGTTGATCCGGCGTTCGGCGTTGGTGAACGTGCCGTCCTTCTCCAGGAACGACGCCCCGGGCAGGAAGACATGGGCGAACTTGGCCGTCTCGTTGAGGAACAGGTCCTGTACGACGACCAGTTCCATCGCTTCGAGCGCGGCGGTGACGTGCCCCAGGTTGGGATCCGACTGCGCGATGTCCTCACCGTGGACGAACAGGCCGCGGAAGGTGCCGTCGATCGCCGCGTCGAACATGTTCGGGATACGAAGTCCCGGTTCGGCCAGGAGGGTTCCTCCCCAGAGGTTCTCGAAGACGGTACGCACCGCGTCGTCGGAGACATGGCGATAGCCGGGGAGTTCGTGCGGGAACGAGCCCATGTCACAGGAGCCCTGCACGTTGTTCTGGCCGCGCAGGGGGTTCACGCCGACGCCGTCCCGGCCGATGTTGCCGCACGCCATCGCGAGGTTGGCCATTCCCATGACCATGGTCGAGCCCTGACTGTGCTCGGTGACGCCGAGGCCGTAGTAGATGGCTCCGTTGGGGGCGGTCGCGTACAGCTTTGCGGCGGCCCGGAGTTCGGCGGCCGGAACGCCGGTGATGGGTTCGACCGCCTCCGGGCTGTTCTCGGGGCGGGCGACGAACTCCGCCCACTCGTCGAAGTCCTCGCACCTGGCGTCCACGAAGTCACGGTCGAACAGGCCCTCGGCGACCACCACATGGGCCATGGCGTTCACGACGGCGACGTTGGTGCTCGGCCTGAGCTGGAGGTGGTGCGAGGCCTCGATGTGCGGCGAGCGTACGAGGTCGATACGGCGCGGATCGATGACGATCAGCTTGGCGCCCTCGCGCAGCCGACGCTTCATCCGGGACGCGAACACCGGGTGCCCGTCAGTGGGGTTGGCGCCGATCACCATGATCACGTCGGCCTCGGCCACGGAACGGAAGTCCTGGGTGCCCGCCGACTCGCCGAAGGTCTGCTTGAGTCCGTATCCCGTCGGGGAGTGGCAGACGCGGGCGCAGGTGTCGACGTTGTTGTTGCCGAAGGCAGCGCGCACCATCTTCTGTACGACGTACACCTCTTCGTTGGTACAGCGCGAGGAGGTGATGGCGCCGACCGAACTCGTGCCGTACCGGTCCTGGAGCTCGCGCATACGGCGGGCCACGGTGCCGATCGCCTCGTCCCACTCGACCTCGCGCCAGGGATCGGTGATCTTCTCGCGGACCATGGGCCTGATTTGGCGGTCGGGGTGGGTGGCGTAGCCGAAGGCGAAACGGCCCTTCACGCACGAGTGACCCTCGTTCGCCCCGCCGTCCTTGTACGGCACCATGCGCACCAGTTCGTCGCCGCGCAACTCGGCCTTGAAGGAGCAGCCGACCCCACAGTAGGCGCAGGTGGTCACAACCGACCTGGTGGGCATGCCGAGTTCGACTACCGAGCGCTCCTGGAGCGTCGACGTCGGGCAGGCCTGGACGCAGGCGCCGCAGGACACGCACTCGGAGTCCATGAACGTCTCGCCGGCGCCTGCCGAGACCTTGGAGTCGAAGCCGCGCCCCTCGATGGTGAGCGCGAAGGTGCCCTGGACCTCACCGCAGGCCCGTACGCAGCGGGAGCAGGCTATGCACTTGGACGGGTCGAAGTCGAAGTAGGGGTTGGAGGTGTCCTTCTCGGCTTCGAGATGGTTCGCCCCCTCGTAGCCGTAGCGGACCTGCCTGAGCCCCACCACGCCTGCCATGTCCTGGAGTTCGCAGTCTCCGTTGGCCGGGCAGGTGAGGCAGTCGAGAGGATGGTCGGAGATGTAGAGCTCCATGACGCCCTGGCGGAGCTTCTCCACCTTCGGCGTCTGCGTGCTCACCTTCATCCCGTCGGCGCACGGGGTGGTGCAGGACGCCGGGGTGCCGCGCCGGCCGTCGATCTCGACCACGCACAGCCGGCAGGAGCCGAACGCCTCCAGGCTGTCGGTGGCGCACAGTTTGGGGATGCCGACGCCTGCCTGCGCGGCGGCGCGCATCACCGAGGTGCCCTCGGGGACGGTCACCGGCAGGCCGTCCACCTCCACGGACACCGTTGCCGGGCCGGGCCGTTCCGGGGTTCCGAAGTCGGGTTCCTTGAGGAGTGTCATGCCGTTCCCTCCGTCCTCACGCCGCTCGCCTGTACGGGTTGGTTCGCCTGGACCGGCTGGTTGGCCTGGACCGGTCGGATGTCCAGGAGTCGACGGCCGCCGAGGAAGTCGTCGGGGAAGTGGGTGAGGGCGCTGCGTACGGGCATCGGGGTCAGCCCGCCCATCGCGCACAGCGAGCCGTCGGTCATCAGGTCGCAGAGGTCTTCGAGCAGGGCGAGGTTCTCGTCCCGGTGCGTACCGGCCACGATCTTGTCGATCACCTCGACGCCGCGCACCGAACCGACCCTGCACGGTGTGCACTTGCCGCAGGACTCCTCGGCGCAGAACTCCATCGCGAAGCGGGCCTGCGCCGCCATGTCGACGCTGTCGTCGAAGACGACGATCCCGCCGTGACCGAGCATCGCGCCGGCCTCGGCGAACGCCTCGTAGTCCATCGGCAGGTCGAACATCGACGTCGGCAGATAGGCGCCGAGCGGGCCGCCGACCTGTGCTGTGCGCACCGGGCGGCCGGTTCGGGTCCCGCCGCCGTAGTCCTCGATCAGTTCGCGCAGGGTGATGCCGAAAGCCGTCTCGACGATGCCGCCGCGCTCGATGTTGCCGCCGAGCTGGAATACCTGGGTGCCGCGCGAGCGGCCGACGCCGAGGTCCTGGTAGGCCTTCGCTCCGTTCGCGAGCACGACCGGGACGGTGGTCAGGGTGAGGACGTTGTTCACCACGGTCGGTTTGCCGAACAGGCCCTCGATCGCCGGGATCGGCGGCTTCGCCCGGACCGTGCCCCGCTTGCCCTCCAGACTCTCCAGCATCGAGGTCTCCTCGCCGCAGATGTACGCGCCGGCGCCGACGCGGACGTACAGGTCGAAGTCGAGTGCGGAGCCGAGGATGCCCTTGCCCAACCAGCCGTGCTCACGGGCGAGTTCGATCGCCTCGCGCATCGTGGCGATGGCGTCCGGGTATTCGGAGCGGATGTAGAGGTAGCCCTCGCTCGCGCCGACCGCGTGCGCGGCGATGGTCATGCCCTCGATGAGCAGGAACGGGTCGCCCTCCATGACCATGCGATCGGCGAAGGTCCCGCTGTCCCCCTCGTCGGCGTTGCAGCAGACGAACTTCAGCTCGTCGGCGTGGTCCAGCACCGTCTTCCACTTGATACCGGCCGGGAATCCGGCGCCGCCACGTCCGCGCAGTCCGGATGCGGTGACCTCGGCGACCACGTCGGCGGGCGCCATGTCCAGGGCGGCGCGCAGTCCGGCCAGGCCGCCGTGCTCGACGTAGTCCCGCGTCGACAGGGGGTCGGTCACGCCCACTCTGGCGAAGGTGACGCGTGTCTGGCGGGCCAGCCAGGGGAGTTCGTCGACGAGGCCGAGCCGCAGCGGGTGGTCCGCGCCGTCCAGCAGGCCGGCGGCCAGAAGTCCGTCCACGTCATCAGGGGTCACCGGGCCGTAGCCGACGCGGCCTCTCGGGGTCACGACCTCGACCATCGGCTCCAGCCACAGCATGCCGCGTGACCCGTTGCGTACGACGTCGATGGCGAACTCCCCATGCGTGGCAGCCCGTTGCAGAGCGTCCGCCACCTCGTCCGCGCCGACGGACCTGGCCGCCGAGTCGCGGGGGACGTAGACCGTCGCCGTGGCCTGCGAGGAGTTGGTCATGAGGAGACCGTCCCGTCGAACGTGCCGTTTCGCGTCTCGTTCGGCGTGCCCCTGAGCGTCCCGCCGAGGAGGGAGCCCAGTCGGGCCGGGCTCACTCGCCCGTACAGACGTCCGTTCGCCTCCACCGCCGGCCCCAGCGCGCAGTTGCCCAGGCAGAAGACCTGCTCGACGGTGACCGAACCGTCCGCAGAGGTCTCCCCCAGAGTCAGTCCGCTCTCGCGCGCGTAGCTCACGAGGCGGTCGGCGCCCAGGGCCTGACAGGCCTCCGCGCGGCAGATGCGCACGGTGTTGCGGCCGGCGGGCTCGCGACGGAAGTCGTGGTAGAAGGTCACCACTCCGTGGACATCCGCCCGGGAGAGGTTGAGCGCGTCGGCCAGCTCCGGAATCGCCGCCTGCGGCACATGGCCCAACTCGGCCTGGACCGCGTGCAGTACGGGCAGCAGCGGGCCGCGCTGATCCCGGTGGTCGGCCACCACCCTCCGGACCACGCTCTCGACCGACTTGTCACTCCCGCTGGTCGTCATGATCACTCCGCCTTCCGTCACGCGGGTCCCCGGCGGGGGTTGCAGGAGACTGAGACAATACCCCATACAGGCTTCTGTATACAGACGACAGTTACAGAAGCCTGTAGGCCTTACGGCTCTCGCCATGTTGCATACCAAAACCTGTATGCTGCAGCCGTCGTCGGCAACCCACACGGCGGCCACCTCTTGGCAAGCCGTCGGCCCGGCGGCAGAACGGGACAACCATGCGCGAGGCACTCACGGCCGCAGCGTCCCGGCGCGTCACCCGCCCGGCACCACTGCGCCAGGCCGTGTACGACGCCCTGACCGAACTGATCGTCAGCGGCTCCCTCAAGCCCGGTCAGCATCTGGTCGAGGCCGAGCTCGCCGAGCATCTCGGGGTCAGCAGGCAACCGGTCCGCGAGGCGCTGCAACGCCTTCAGACCGCCGGCTGGGTCGACCTGCGGCCCGCCCAGGGTGCCTTCGTCCACTCCCCCACCGAGGAGGAAGCCGCCCAACTCCTGGGCGTCCGATCGGTGTTGGAGACCTACTCGGCTCAGCTCGCCGCCGCGAACGCGAAGCCCGAGGACGTCGACCACCTCTGCGAGCTTCAGATGCAGGGCGTCGACGCCCTCGCCGCCGACGACATCGAGCGCCTGGTCGCGGCCAACACCGCCCTGCACGCCTTCGTCACCTCGTTGGCCGCCAACGACGTCCTGGCCGAGATGCTCTCTCAGGTGGGCCAGAAGGTCCGCTGGTACTACACGCCCATCGCCAAGCCCCGCGGCAAGGAGGCCTGGAACGAGCACACGCAGCTCATCAAGGCCATCGCCAAGGGGGACGCGGTCCGCGCGGGCGAGGTCATGCGCAAGCACACCGAGCGTACGACCGACTTCTACCGCAGGCAGATCGCCGCCGGGGCGGGCAAGGACTGAGCCGGAACCGGCACTCGCGAAGGAATCCGAACGGGCCGACTTCCGGACGGAGTTTCCGTCCGGCCGTTCCGGAGTTCAGGAGGCCGCGAGGGTCTTCGCCGGCCGGGCTGCGACGCACCGCCAACACCAACGACTTCTACTGCGAGCAGATCGCGGCGCCGGCCGAACGGAACGCGTGACGACGAGGCAGAGGGCAGAGGGCAGAGGGCAGGCAGGGTCAGGAACTCGGGTCGATCTCCCGCAGCAGTCCGGTCGTCACGTCGAAGACGAAGCCCCGTACGTCGTCCGTGTGCGGCAGGAACGGCGAGGTGCGCACGCGCTGCATCGACTGCCGTACGTCCTGGTCGACGTCCCGGAAGGCCTCCACCGCCCACGCCGGGCGCTGGCCGACCTCCAGCTCCAGTTCGTGCCGGAAGTCCTCGGTGAGGGTCTGGAGGCCGCAGCCGGTGTGGTGGATGAGGACGACGCTGCGAGTACCGAGCGCACGCTGGCTGATCGTCAGGGAACGGATGGTGTCGTCGGTGACGACACCGCCGGCGTTGCGGACGGTGTGGCAGTCGCCGAGTCGCAGGCCGAGCGCCGCGTGCAGGTCGATACGGGCGTCCATACAGGCCACGACCGCCACGCGCAGCACCGGGCGGGCGTCCATCCCCGGATCGGCGAAGTCGGCGGCGTAGGCACGGTTGGCCTCCACGAGCCGGTCGGTGACCGTGCCGGCGCCGGGGCCGGCACCGGGTGCGCTGTGGGCAGGGTGGGCGGGACGGGGTGCGTGGGTCGACATGCTGGGCTACCTCACTCCGGTTGGGTTCGAACAAGCGCCGTTCCGGGCGAGGCGCGGATCTCTGCGCCTCGCCCGGAACGGAGTGGAAGCGGCGTCGGCCGCCGGCGGTCAGATCACACCCTGCGCCCTGAGGGCCGGCAACTCATCCTCGCCCAGGCCGAGTTCGCCTATGAGAATGCCGGCGGTGTGCTGACCCAGGAGGGGCGGAGTGGTGATGTGGGTGGGCGAGTCGGAGAGTTTGAGAGGGTTGCCGACCGTGGTGAAGTGACCGCGTTCGGGGTGCTCGACGGTGACGATCATGTCGTTGGCGGCGAGTGAGGGGTCCTCGATGATCTCCTTGGTGGAGAGGATCGGCCCGCAGGGGATGTTGTATGCGTTCAGCCGTTCCAGGACCTGCCATTTCGGCAGGGTCGACGTCCATTCCTCGATCAGCTGGAACATTTTCGCCAGCTTCGGCAGCCGTGCCTCGGGGGTGGCCCATTCGGGGTCGTCGGCGAGTTCGGGCCGGCCGATCAGCGCGGCGAGGGGCTTCCAGCCGGGCGGCTGGACGATGACGTACACGTAGTCGTTGGGGCCGCCCGGCGCGCAGCGCACGGCCCAGCCGGGCTGACCACCACCCGACGCGTTCCCCGAACGGGGCACCTCGTCCCCGAAGTCCTCGGTGGGGTATTCGGCCAGGGTCCCGCGCGCCAGCCGCTGCTGGTCGCGCAGTTTCACCCTGCACAGGTTGAGTACCGCGTGCTGCATCGCCACATTCACCCGCTGCCCCCGCCCGGTCGTCTCACGCTGGAACAGGGCGGCCAAAATGCCGGCGACCGCGTGGATGCCGGTCCCGGAGTCGCCGATCTGCGCCCCGGTCGCCATCGGCGGCCCGTCCTCGAACCCGGTGGTGGCCATGGAGCCGCCCATCGCCTGGGCGACCACCTCGTAGGCCTTGAAGTCCGTGTACGGGCCCTCCCCGAAGCCCTTGATCGACGCGTACACCACCCGAGGGTTGATCTCCCTGATCCGGTCCCAGGTGAAACCCATCCGGTCCACCGCACCCGGTCCGAAGTTCTCGACCAGCACGTCCGACCGCCGGATCAGCTCGGTCAGAATCTCCTTGCCCCGCTCGGACTTGGTGTTGAGGGTGACACTGCGCTTGTTGCAGTTGAGCATCGTGAAGTAGAGGGAGTCCGCGTCCGGAACGTCCCGCAGCTGCCGGCGGGTGATGTCCCCGCCGGGTGCCTCCACCTTCACCACATCCGCGCCCAGCCAGGCCAGCAGCTGCGTCGCCGACGGACCGGACTGCACATGCGTCATGTCCAGGACGCGAATCCCCTCAAGAGCCTTCGTCATGATCGCCACCTCACTGTTACGTCGACGTGTGTGCACGCGATGTCCGCCGGGCGGCGCCCCCGCGCGGGCGCCGCCCCGCCGCGGTCACGGCATGAGCTGGTACTCCGGGAAGTTCCCGGGCAGCCGCTCGCCCGCCGGTCCCTGGGTCACCGCGCGCACCAGCAGCTCGCCGCCGACGAACGCGCCGCGCCAGGACGCGCCGAACCCGCCGAACAACTCGTCGCGGTCACCCCGCGAACGCGGCTTGCCGTGGCCGACCTTGAAGGCGCGGATCTGTGGGGCCAGCCGGTCGTAGGTCGCCCGGTCGTCCGTGGACAGGGTGGCCACCAGCGCGCCGTTGGAGGCGTTCATCGCGGCGAGCAGCTCCGCCTCCGTGTCGACCAGGACGATGGTGTCGACCGGCCCGAACGGCTCCGCGTGGTGCAGCGGCGAGGAGGGCGGCGGGGCCAGGAGCGTGACCGGCTGCACGTACGCCGAGGTGTCCTGGCCGGGCAGGAAGCGCGAGTCGGTCTCACTGGCGCGGTGCAGGGGAACGGCGCCGCGAGCGATGGCCTCGGCGACCTGGTCGTGCAGCTCCTTCGCCTTGGCCGCGTTGATCACGGGCCCGAAGTCCAGTGCCGGGTAAGGGTCGTCGGCTTTCTCGACGGCGAGCGGGTGTCCGACGCGCAGGGTGCGTACCGCCGGGAGGTACGCCGTCAGGAACTCGTCGAACAGTTCCCGTTGGACGACGAAGCGCGGGTACGCCGTGCAGCGCTGTTTGCCGTAGTCGAAGAGCTTGGGGACGACGGCCGTGAGGGCGTCCCAGTCCGAGTAGTTCCAGATGCCCCAGGTGTTGAGCCCTTCCTGTTCGAGGACGTGGCGTTTGCCGAGATCGGCGACTGCCGTGGCCACCGCGGCGCCCGTGTCGCGACCGCCCACGAAGGAGACACAGCCGATCTCGGGCGCCCGCACCAGCGCCTCGGACAACTCGCCCCCGCTGCCGCTGACGAGGGTGACGGGAATCCCCTCACGGGCGGCGAGCGCGCAGGCCAGGGTCAGACAGGCGACACCGCCGTCGGTCGGGGTCTTGGCGATGACCGCGTTGCCTGCCAGTGCCTGGACCAGCATCGCGTGAACGAGCACGCTCATCGGGTAGTTCCAGCTGGCGATGTTGGAGACGGGGCCGTCCAGCGGCGCCCGGTCGGCGACCATCGGTTCGATGCCGTCGGCATACCAGCGGACTCCGTCGATGGCCCGGTCGACGTCCGCCTGGGCGAGCCGCCAGGGCTTGCCGATCTCCCAGACGAGCAGGAGTGCGAGGAGTTCGCGGTGGTGGGTGAGGGCGTCGAGAGTGGCCGCGACGCGGGCGCGACGCTCGACGAGCGGAACGTGCCGCCAGTCGCGGTGCTGGTCGAGGGAGGCGCGTACGGCCTGGCGGGCGGTGTCCCGGTCCAGGCGCGGCGGACCGACGATGGGGCTGCCGTCGACGGGGCTGGAGGCGGGCCGGGCCCGGCCGTCCGCCTGCCAGGCGGAGTTCCAGAGGTTGAGGACACGGTCGTCGCGGAACGCCTCGGGGGCGACGACGAGGCATCGCTGCCAGGCGTCGGTCCAGGCCGTGCCGGACTTCACCACGAGGTGGGTGGATCGGGTGGAGTCGAGGGTGGTGGTCATGCGGTGTCTCCGCTCTCGGTGCACAGTCGGGGGCGGGGGTACGAGGGGGTGCAGCGGCGCGAGGGGGTCATGGACGCGGTTACGTCGTGGAGCACTGTCGGGTTGTCGGGCGCCGTGGGGGTTCTGGGCCACGGCGGGGTCGTACGGGCCGGTGGTCACCGACTGTCGGCCATGGCCGCGTGTCGCGGTCGGCGTCGCGGTCGGCGTCCAGGAGGGCGAGTACCAGGCGGGCCGTCTCGATCGGGGCGTTCCCCACCTGAAGGCCGACCGCCTCCAGCGCCACCTGCCACAGCCGTAGGAGGACGTCGGCGGACTCCGGTGGCAGTAGCCCTGCGGCTTCGGCGATCTCCGTGGCCTTCGCGGAGGTGACGCCCTCGGCTGAGGCGATCGCCAGCAAGCGGCCCGCCGTACGGTCAAGGACGTAGGAGACTTAGAACTCGCTCTCGACGTCGGCGAGTTCGACGGTCTGGTCCACCATGACCTTGCCGACCGTGTGGCCTTGTGGCCGCCTCAGGCGAGTCGGTGGCCCCCGCCCTCGGTACGAGGATGCCGCGCTCTTCGAAGAGTCCGCAGGCTTGGTGCTCGTACAGGTCCATGATTCGGCTCCCGTCCTAAAAGTGCCGCACGCCCCCTGGACATCACCCCACCGGATGCGGGATAACAATCTTCATACAGTATTCGTCGACTGTATGCAATGTGCCAAGCGGTACTCGAGAACGGCGGGACCAGGACGCTCAGGGCAACGGACAAGGCAACGGGCTAGCGAGGTGACGTGTGACGACGAGGGCTCTTACGGGGATTCGCGTCCTGGACATGACGCATGTGCAGTCCGGTCCGTCGGCGACACGCTTGCTGGCCAACGTGAGGACCTCGGAGCGCACCACAAAGGTGCGGCGCCTCCCGGCAGTTGGGGGGCGGTTCATGACGTAACCCGGCGAAGGGGGCGTCCGACGGTGCGCGTCGGCCGGCCTCGGGACCCATGCGCGCACGAAAGGCATTTGGACAGGGGGCGCTGGCCAGATCTTTCGACGCAAGGAGTCTTGACCAAGATGACAACCATCGACTATTCGACGTCCGTACCGTACCGGGAGGTGACGGACCACAACGGCCGCGTGTACCGCGTCGGTGAATCCGACATCGACATCATGGGCCGCAGGCGCAAGTGGATGGTCATCCTGCCGTGGATAGGCATGATGGGTATCAGCTCCGCCGAGTACGCGTTCACGTCCGCGGAGGACACCCTCCACGAGGCCCATCTGTGGGACAGCGGGCACATCTTCTGGCTGATGGGCGTCTGGGTGTTCTTCCAGGCGGCCGTGGCCTTCCCCGCCGGTCAGCTGCGGGAGAGCGGCAAGCTGCCTGCCCGCACGGCGATGATGATCGGCGCGGTCGGCACCATGCTCGGCTACGTCTCACTGGCGTACGCACCCAATGTTCTCGTGGCCTACTTCGGCTTCGGCATGTGCAGCGGTATCGGCGCCGGTCTCGTCTACGCGACCTGCGTCAACATGGTCGGCAAGTGGTATCCGGAGCGCAAGGGCGGCAAGACCGGGTTCGTCAACGGCGGCTTCGCCTACGGGTCGGTGCCCTTCGTGTTCCTGTTCACCTCGTACATGGATCTGAGCAACTACCAGACCGTGCTCGCCTGTGTCGGCGTCGGACTGTGCCTGGTCGTGGCGTCGGCCGGCTGGTTCTTCAAGGACCCGCCGAAGAACTGGTGGCCGTCGCACGTCGACCCGCTCAAGCTCACCGACGACCCGAAGATCCGTCGGGCGCTGGAGAAGAACCCGCCGGCGGTCAAGCAGTACGTCCCGAGGGAAGCCGCCCGGCAGCCCGTTCTCTGGATGATGTGGTTCTGCCTGCTGTGCACCGCCGGCATCAACATCTTCGGTATCGCCTTCCAGGTGCCCTTCGGCAAGGACATGGGTTTCGCGGGCGGGATCGTGGCCACGGCGATGTCCCTGAAGGCCATCGTGAACGGCACCGGTCGCGGTGTCATCGGCTGGATATCCGACCGTTACGGGCGACGCCACACGCTGATCATCGTCTGTCTGGTGCTGGGCACGGCCCAGTTCGGTGTGCTGGTCTCCGGTCAGATGGGCAGCATGCCGTTCTTCCTGTTCTGCTCCATGGTCTCCGGTTTCGGCGGCGGGGCGATCTTCCCGCTGTTCGCGGCCATGACCGCCGACTACTTCGGTGAGAACAACAACGCCTCCAACTACGGAATGGTCTACAGCTCCAAACTCATCTCCGGCCTCGTCGGCTCCGGAGTCGGCGCGGTCGTCGTCGACCACTGGGACTACGAGGGCGCGTTCGTCCTGGCCGGCTCCATAGGACTGGCCTCCGCCGTACTGGCGGTGTTCCTGAAGGCGCCGGGCAGGCCGGCGGCCGACCGCCGGGTCGTCCCCAACCCCCAACCGCTCGGCGAAGAAATGGCCTGACACGTCAGCAAGGAAATGGTCTGACACGGAGGAATTGGCCTGACATGACGGCAGATCCCATCGCGAAGAACAGCTCGTCGACCCACCCCGAAGCCGCGCACCGTCCCTACCGAGAGGTGACCGACCCGCGCGGTCGCGTCTACCGCGTGGGCGAGACCGACCGGGACATCCTCGGTCACTCCCGCAAGATCATGGTGTACCTGCCATGGATCGCCATGATGGCCATCAGCGTCTTCGAGTACGCGTTCGGCTCGGCGGAGGACACCCTGTCCCACGCGCACGGCTGGACGCAGAGCAACACCTTCTGGATCCTCAGCGTCTGGGTCTTCTTCCAGGCCGGCATCGCCTTCCCCGCGGGCTGGCTGAGGGAGAGGGGCATCCTGACGGCCCGTAAGGCCATGTACATCGGCTCGGGCCTGTGCGCCCTCGGATTCCTCGCCCTGTCGCACCTGGGCAACGTCTGGCTGGCGATCCTCGGCTTCGGCGTCGTCGGAGGCATCGGCGCCGGCCTGGTCTACGCGACCTGCATCAACATGGTCGGCAAGTGGTTCCCCGAACGCCGGGGAGCGAGAACGGGGTTCGTCAACGGCGGATTCGCGTACGGATCACTGCCGTTCATCTTCATCTTCAACTACGGCTTCGACACCGCGAACTACCACCGGGTCCTGGACCTGATCGGCTGCTACATCATGATCGTGGTCCTGGCGTCCGCCTTCTTCTTCAAGGATCCCCCGAAGAACTGGTGGCCCGCGGACATCGATCCGCTGACGTTCGCCGGCAACGAGGAGAACGCCACGAGCCTCACCAAGAACCCTCCCGCGGTGAAGCAGTACACGCCCAAGGAAGCCGTCAGGACCGGCATGCTCCCCCTGATGTGGCTCTCCATCGTGCTGACCGCCGGCGTGTCGATCTTCGGAATATCCTTCCAGGTCGACTTCGCCAAGGAGGTGGGTTTCGGTCCGCTGGTGGCCGCCTCGTCCATGGGTGTCATGGCCGTCATCAACGGCATCGGCCGCGGTGTCGTGGGCTGGCTGTCCGACAAATGGGGCCGCAAGCCCACCCTGGTGTTCGTCATCGTCGTCCTGGGCCTGGCCCAGTTCGGGGTGATCTGGGCGGGCGACACGAAGAGCGAGGCACTGTTCCTGTTCTTCGCCTTCCTCTCCGGCTTCGGCGGCGGCGCGTTCTACCCGCTGTTCGCGGCGCTCACCCCGGACTACTTCGGGGAGAACTACAACGCCTCCAACTACGGGCTGGTGTACAGCGGCAAGCTGGTCAGCGGTCTGTTCGGTGGCGGCCTCGGCTCCATGGTGGTCGCGGCCTGGGGTTATGACGGCGCGTACGCCCTGGCCGGCGCGGTCTCCATGGTGGCGGCGGTGATCGCCCTGCTGCTACGGCAGCCGGGTCGCACGACGGCTGCCCGGACCGCGGAGTCGCAGCCAGCCGGGTGACGGCACGCGCGCGTGAGGAGGCCCTCCCGGGATTCCGGGAGGGCCTCCTCACGTGTCCGCGACCTCACGTCCGCGCGGCTTCACATGTATGTGGCTGCGTCAGCACTTCTCGCGCAGGGAGTGGAGGTGCTCGCTGGAGCGGCGCGCGAAGGTGAAGGACTCGGTCGGGTTGTCGTGCTCGGCCTGCCAGTGGTGCGCCAGGCGGTGGCCACGCAGCCGGGTGACACCGGAGATGAACCGCTGGTAGTCGATGTCTCCGTCACCGACGTCGGTCATGCGGTAGCCGTACTGGTTGCCCGGGTCGCTCACGCCGTCCTTGACGTGGAAGAGGGGGTAGCGGTCGGGCTGCCTGAGGACGTAGTCGAGGGGCTCGAAGGGCGCCGGTGTGCCGTCGGGCCGCTTCGAGAAGCGGAACTGGCCCGAGTACGCCCAGAAGATGTCCATCTCCAGGTACACGAGCCTGGGATCGGTCTCGGCGAGCAGGACGTCGTAGAGCCGGACCTTCGGGTTGTCGGTGGCGAAGGAGAACTCCTCGGAGTGGTTGTGCTGGTAGAACTTCATGCCGCGTGCCCTGGCCGCCGCGCCGTACGTGTTGAACTCCTCCGCCGCCCGCTTCCAGGCGTCGACGGTGGAGCCGTAGCGGAACGGGCCCGAGGCCGTGCCGATGTGCTTGAGGCCGAGGGCCTGTGCGTCGTCGAGAACCTTGTCGAGGTTCTGCGCGAAGGTGTACGCGTTCGGGTCGTCGGCGTAGTAGCCGACATGGCTGCCGATCGGGTTCAGGCCGTGGTCGCGGGCGAGCCGCTTGAGCTGGGCGAGGGTGATGGGGCCGGCGGAGCCCTGGGTGTATCCGGCGAACTCGACCTCGTCGTAGCCGTACTTCTTCAGTTCGGCGAAGACGGGTGCGAAGCCCAGGGTGGAGACCTTGTCGCGGAGGCTGTACAGCTGGATGCCGAGTCGGCCGGGCGGCAGGACGGGACGGCCGCGGCCGGCGCCGGCGGTCTGTGGCGAGGTGGCCGCGATGGCCGGGGAGGCGGCCCCGAGGAGAGCGGCGGCGGTGGCGCCCGCGGCCACGCCGAGCATGCCTCTTCGGCTGAGGCGGCGGGCGAGTTCGGGGTCCGTGTGCTGGGTGCGGATCATGCCTGGAGCTCCTCTGGGTGGAAGGGCCGTTGTCAGTGGTGGGTGCTTCACTGGTGATCGGTCAGGAGAGACCGGTCGGTTGGAGCGGGGGTGCTGTCACGCCGGTGGCCGAGTGGTGGCCGTCGACGGTACGGGGGGGGTGGAGCGGACGGGGGCTTCGTCGGCGGGGTGGGGGCTCATGGCAGCTCTTTCAGGCCCAGGTCGGTCAACAGGTCGCGGGCGAGGGTGAGTTCGGCGGCGATGCCGTCGGCGAGCTGGGCGCGGGCGCGGGGTCGTAGCTCGGGTGGGAGGGCCTGCCAGGTGTAGGTCTCGACCTCCAGGTGCCGGGTGAGGGGGTTCGGGCCGCCGACGAGCCGGGTCAGCGCGGACTTGAGTACGGGAAGCGTGGAGGTGAGGGGTGCGGCGGGGGCCGCGTGGAGCGGGACGTGGAAGTGGGCGCGCCATGGGGAGGCGTCGGGCAGGGCGTCGCCGTCGAGTGCCTCGCCCAGGTCGTCGGTGCCGCGCAGTCCGGCGGCGGTGGCCGTGCGGGTCTGGTGCAGGAAGCGGGGTTCGTCGAAGACGGCGAGGGCCTCGCGGACGTCGGGCAGATGGGGGTGTTCGGCGTGCAGGGCGGCGGAGAGCTGGGACTTGACGACGCGGACGCCTGCCTGGGCGAGCGTGTCCAGGGCGGTGTGCGGATCTTCGAAGGAGGTGGCGAGGTGGCAGGTGTCGACGCAGATGCCGATGCGGTCGTGGCCGATCCCGGTGAGCGGGGCGATGGCGTCGGCGGTGGTCTCGACGGTGCAGCCGGGTTCCGGTTCCAGGCCCACGCGGATGGAGCGGCCGGTGAGTTCGGCGAGTGCGTCGAGGCGTTGCGCGAGGGTGCCCAGGGCGGTCAGGGCGGTGGCCGCGCGCTTGTGGTCGTGGGCGGTGCGCCAGGCGAGGGGCAGGGTGGAGATGCTGCCTTCGGTGACGTCGTCGGGGAGGAGACCCGCGAGGACTCGGGCCAGGTCGGTGGTGTGGGCGAGCCGCTCGGGGTCTGCCCAGTCCGGCTTGTAGACGCGGTACTTGACCTCTTCGGCGCCGAATCCCTCGTAGGGGAAGCCGTTGAGGGTGACGACTTCGAGGCCGCGCCGGTCGAGTTCGGTGCGCAGGCGGCGCAGGGCGGAGGGGTCGTTGATCAGGGCGTGGGCTGCGTCCCTGGCCAGCCACAGTCCGATGCCGAGGCGGTCGCGGCCGAGGCGTCGGCGTACGGGTTCGCAGTGGTCGCGGAGTTGGGCGAGGACGCCGTCGAGGGTTTCGGCGGGGTGGACGTTGGTGCAGTAGGCGAGGTGGACGGTGGAGCCGTCGGGGTGGCGGAAGCGCATCGGTCACTCCCCGCCGCGCAGGACGGAGTTGCCCTCGTGGGTGGCGCCGGTCGCGTCGACTTCGAGGTCCAGCCTGCCGCTGAGCCCGTAGAAGGCGACCGGATTGCGCCACAGAACGCGGTCGACGTCGTCCTCGGTGAAGCCCTTCGCCAGCATCAGGTCGCCGACCCTGCGGGTCTTGAGGGGGTCGCTTCTGCCCCAGTCGGCCGCGGAGTTGACCAAAACCTGTTCGGGGCCGTAGTCGCGGAGGACGGCGACCGTCCGCTCCTCGTCCATCTTGGTCTCGGGATAGACCGAGAAGCCGAGCCAGCAGCCGCTGTCCTTGGCCTCCTTGACGGTGGTCTCGTTGAGATGGTCGACCAGCACGTTTTCCGGGGGCAGGGCCGACTCCCGTACGACGTCCAGGGTGCGGCGCAGTCCGGCGAGTTTGTCGCGGTGCGGGGTGTGGACGAGTGCGGGCAAGCCGTGGTCGGCGGCGAGCTGGAGCTGGGCGGCGAAAGCGGTGTCCTCGGCGGGGGTCATCGAGTCGTAGCCGATCTCACCGACGGCGACGACGTGGTCCTTGGCGAGATACCGGGGCAGTTCGTCGAGGACGGGGGTGCAGCGGGGGTCGTTCGCCTCTTTGGGGTTGAGGGCGATCGTGCAGTGGTGGGCGATGCCGTACTGGGCGGCGCGGAAGGGTTCCCAGCCCAGGAGGGAGTCGAAGTAGTCGAGGAAGGAGGCGGGCGAGGTGCGGGGCTGGCCGAGCCAGAAGGAGGGTTCGACGACGGCGCGGACACCTGCGGTGTACATGGCCTGGTAGTCGTCGGTGGTCCGGGACGTCATGTGGATGTGGGGGTCGAAGATGCGCATCAGGACTCCTTCGCTTCGGACGCCGTCAGGGCCAGGACGCGGTGCAGATCGTCGGGGACGGGGCGGCCGGCGGCGGTGCGTTCGGCGGCGTAGTCGTCGAGCATGCGGGCGAGTTCCGTGTCGGCCCGGGCCCGGTGGTGGAGGTCGGCCACCGCGTCGACGGGCACGCCGGTGAACAGGCACTTCAGCACGGCGTGGCGCCAGTTGTGGGCGTCCAGGTGACGGGCGGCGTACGGGCCGACTGCCGCTGCGACGAGGCGCGTGTCGTTGGTACGCAGAGCGTCTTCGACGAGGGGCAGGGCGTCGGGGCCCGCGACCAGGTGAGGCAGGGCGTACAGGACGGCTCGGCGTTCGGCGGCGGTGCCCTGTCGGTAGACGCGGGTGAGGGCGTCCGGGTCGGCCTGAGCGGCGGTCAGGATCAGGACGCGTACGGCGTCCGCGTGGTCGGTGCCGCAGCGGCGACCTGCCTCGGCGAGGCGCAACGCCCAGGGGGAGATGGGACCTTGGGCGTGCGCACAGGCGGCTGCCTCGTCCAGGGCGAGGGCGAGCCAGGTGCGGGCGGCTGCACCGAGGTGGGCGGTGACCTGGGTTCGGAGGACGTCCAGCGGGGTGCGAGGGAGAGAGCCACCGGCCGCGAGGGCGCCTGGTCCGGTGCGGGGCCGGGTCATGAGGTGCTTCTCTCGGCGGGGGTGGTGGAATACCTGGCCGGTGGTGCGGAGGCGGTGACGGGAGCGGCCTTTGGGGTGGTGGCGGTCAGGGGGTGATCGGTCTCCGGTGCTGCTGGGGCGGGCCGGGGCGGTGTGGCCGTCTGCTGGCCCTGGGCGGGCCAGAGCGGCATGACCACCTGCGGGCCTTTGGCGTACCTGGACGCCGGTGCTGCCTGGGCGAGCCGGGGCGCCGTGGCCGTCAGCGGATCTTGCGCGAACCCGAACACCCGCGCTGCCGGGCGGGGCCTGGGCGGCACGGCCGTCTGCTGGCCCTGGGGAGGCCGGGGCTGCATGGCCGGCTGCGGGCCTTGGGCAGGCCGGGGCTGCATGGCCGTCTGCTGGCCTTGGGCAGGCCGGGGCGGTGTGGCCGGCTGCGGGCCTTGGGCGAACCCGAACGCCCGCGCTGCCGGGTCGGGCCTGGACGGCACGGCCGTCTGCTGGCCCTGGGCGGGCCCGGGCTCCGTGGCCGTCTGTGTGCACTGCGCGGAGGTGGGCGGTGTTGCCGGCGGTTCTGGGGATTCGGGGGAGTCGGCGGGCAGTTTGGCGGTGGAGGGTGCTGTGCGGCGGAGGAAGTGGAGGGAGTGTTCGGCGTATTGGGGGCCCGCGTGGGAGTGGCGGGGGAGTTCCACGACGGTCAGGCCCTGGTAGCCGGTGGCGGACAGTGCGGCGAGTACGGGTGGGAAGTCGATCTCGCCGTCCCCGAACGGGAGGTGTTCGTGGACTCCGCGGCGCATGTCCTCGATCTGGACGTGACGCAGCCAGGGTGCGGCGGCGCGGACGCAGTCGACGGGAGAGAGGGGTTCGAGGCACTGGCAGTGACCGATGTCGAGGGTGAGACCGAGGGCCGCGGGGTCGTCGAGTGCTTGGCGGAGGTGGTGGAAGTCGGCGAGGGTGGCGAGCAGATGGCCTGGTTCGGGTTCGATCGCGAGTGGGACGCCGGCTGCTGTGGCCGCCTCCAGGACGGGGACGAGAGCTTCGGTCAGGCGGTGCCAGGCGGTGTCATGGTCCGTGCCGGCGGGGGTGATACCGCTGAAGCAGTGCACGGCGTGGGCGCCGAGGTCAGCGGCGACGCGCACAGCTCTGAGCAGAAGGTCGACGCGTCGTGAGCGGTCGTCCGGGTCGGGGTCGAGGAGCGAGGGGCCGTGTTTGCGGCGTGGGTCGAGTACGTAGCGGGCGCCGGTCTCCACGGTGACGCCGAGCCCGAGAGAGTTCAGGCGGCGGCCGACGCGTCGGGTGCGCTCGGAGAGGTCGCGGGCGAGCGGGTCCAGGTGCATGTGGTCGAGGGTCAGACCGACGCCGTCGTAGCCGAGGTCGGCCAGCAGACCGAGGGCGTCGTCGAGACGGAGGTCGGTGAGGCCGTTGGTCCCGTAGCCGAAGCGGAAGGGGGTGTGGGGGGTGTCGGGGGTGGTCGCGTCGGACGGTGAACCGGCTCGGGCGCGGTCCCGGTCCCGATTGGCCCGGTCTCGTGCGCCGGGTCGGGTGCTCACCGGCGTTCCTCCTCGTCGCCGGACGGTCGGGCGCCCAAGGCCTCCGGCCGGGTGTCGGCGTCCCGGCCCCGTCCCTTGCCCGGGTGGGCCGGCCGGTCCGCGACCTCTCCCCCGCCCCCGCCCACGCCGCCGCCCCGCAGCCTTGTCGCGAACGCCAGCAGTTCCGCGTACTGCTCTCCCAGTCCCGGGGGGCCGTCGCCCATCGGGTCCTTGAAGTAGAAGCCGAGTTGGCTCAGGGGTCCGGAGATGCCGGCTTCGTGGGCGCGGGCGGTGAGGCGGGCCAGGTCGAGGATCAGGGGGGCCGCCAGGGCCGAGTCGCAGCCCTGCCAGGTGGTCTGGAGGATCATGCGGGTGCCGAGGAAGCCGTCGAAGGCGATGTGGTCCCACGCGGTTTTCCAGTCACCGAGGGACGGGACGTCGTCAATGTGGACCGTGCCCTCCGGTGTGGTGCCGAGGGTGTCGGTGAGGACGCGTTCCTTGCCGGCGTTCTTGGCCGCCGCGGCGGCGGGGTCGGCGAGGGAGGCCCCGTCTCCCCCGCCGAGCAGGTTGGTGCCCGACCATGCGCGGACCTCCAGTGCCCGTTGCGTGAACATCGGGCCGAGGACCGACCTGAGCAGTGTCTGGCCCGTTTTGCCGTCGCGGCCCGCGTAGGGCAGCGCGCTGGTCGCCGCCTCGTGGGCCAGTGCCGGGTGGTGCAGCCCTGTCGACGGGGTGAAGTTGACGTACGGGCAGCCCGCGCGGAGGGCCGCCGCCGCGTACAGGGAGCTCGGCGGGAGTGCGGTGCCGGTGGGGGCCGGTTCCGTGGAGGCGACGTTCACCACCACCGTCCGGGCCAGGTCGTGGCGTCGTCCGAAATCCTGGATGTCCGCGGCGAAGGCCGTCACCAGGTCGTCCGGGGTTCGGGTGGTGTCTCCGGGGGCGGGGCCGCCGGGCCTGATCTCCCGGTCCGCGGCGGCCAGTTCGGAGGTGATCGCCGGGGTGAGCCCGTAGGGCAGGACGCCGGCCGCCGTCAGGGCCTCGGCGCGTTTGGGCAGCGGGCAGTCCACGGTGTCGTGGCCGCCGAAGACCAGGGCGGACAGGGGCGGAAGGTCGCAGTCCGTGAACGGGGGTGTCTCGGTGACCATGCCCGTGGGGTGGTGCAGTCCCGCTGTCACGGCGGCGCAGCCCGCGACGACGGTGGTGGCGACGGAGCCTCGGGCTCCGATCAGCCATACCCCCACACGAGTTCGAGGACGGGACGACGACGTGGACATGGGCGGCCTCCTTGTCGTTCACGGTCTACGCGGTCTACGCGGTGTTCGCGGTGTTCACACCCTCCGGCGGTGGGCCGGGAGGGGAAGGAAGGCGGCGGGCGGAGGTCCGGCGTCCGCCGCCCGCCGCCGCTCAGTCGCCCGTGGTGGCCGGGCTCACCGGCACGTTCACGGGCAGTTCCTTGATCCGGATGTCACGGAAGGACACCTGGTCGTCGGCTCCGTGGTTCTGGATGCCGATGTGACCGTCCCGCAGGCTGCGGGCGGGATCGGTGTTGGTGAAATCGTTGATCCGCACGCCGTTGAGCCAGACGCGGAGTCGTTCGCCCTCCACGCGGATCTCGTACGTGTTCCACTCCCCCGGCGGATTCAGCGCACGGTCGCGCTTCCTCAGGTCGGCAGAGCGGAAGCCGTACACGGCCCCGGTGGTGCGGTCGGCGGTGTCGGTCGCGTCGATCTGGATCTCGTAGCCCTTGTCGACTGCCGACCACGGGTCGTCCGAGGGCGGGAAGCCCACGAACACACCGGAGTTGTCGTCTCCTCGGGCCTTCCAGTCCAGCTTCAGCGAGTAGGCGCGGAAGCTCCGTTCGGCGTACCAGAGCAGGCCCATGCCGCCGGACGACGTCAGCGTGCCGTCGTCGGAGACGGTGAAGGTGCCCGGGCCCGCCTGTTTCCATCCTTCCCGCGAGGTGCTGTCGAAGAGCGGCTGGTAGCCGTTCTCCGGCCGGCAGTCCGCCTGGGCTTTGCCGGTGGCCCAGCGCAGGCCGCCCAACAGGTGCTGTCTGAGCGCCGGTTCGGTGTACGCGGACGACAGGTGGCCGACGCCGGTGTAGAAGGAGCGTCCGCCCGCGTAGTTGTGGCACCAGGCGATCGGGTGGTCGCCGTTCATCGTGCCGCCGGTGTACGACGACTCGTCGAGGGAGGCCAGGACGTGCACCGAACTCCGGGGGTTGGAGCGGTAGTTGTACCACTCGTCGGTACGGTTCCAGTCCGCGTTCAGGGTCGAGGTCGCCGGGTGGGCGCGGTCCTCCACCTTCATCCGGGCCGGCTGGATCGCCGGGTGCCCCTGGAAGTAGGCGCCGACCAGGCCGCCGTAGAACGCCCAGTCGTACTCCGTGTCGGCTGCCGCGTGGATGCCCACATAGCCGCCGCCGTGGTGGATGTAGCTTTCGAAGGACGCCTGTTGACGGTCCGTCAGTACGTCACCGGTCGTCGAGAGGAAGACGACAGCCGCGTACCGGCGGAGGTTCTTCGGGGTGAACGCCGTCGCGTCCTCCGTCGCGTCGACCCTGAAGCCGGCGCTCGCGCCGAGTTCCTTGAGTGCTGTGACGCCGTCGGGGATGGAGTCGTGCCGGAAGGCGGCCGTCTTGGAGAAGACCAGTACCCGGTCGGCGTGCCGTGGTGCGGGCGTGGAGGCTGCCGGGGTCGGCACGCCGCCGAGGAGAAGTGCCGTACCCACAACAGCGGTGACAGACAGCCCTGTTCGCCGGGTCCATCCTGTTCTTCCTGTTGATCGCATGGGTGTCTCCCCTCAGCCCGTGGTGAAGGCGAAGTCGTCCACCTCGTACAGGTCGCCGCTCGCCGCTCCCTTGAAGACCAGGTAGAGCGTGGTCGTGCTCTGCGGGGCGTGGGAGAGGGTGGCGGTGACGTCCTGGTAGGTGTCCCAGCCGCCGGTCGCCGGTACGGTCGTACGGCCCAGCATCTTGCCGGTCGGGGAACCCGCGCGGATCTCCAGCTTGCCGCCCGCGCCCTCCGAGGCGACGCGTGCCGTGAGCGACTTGGCGTTGCCCAGGGCGTACGGCGTGAAGGCGATCCAGTCTCCGTTGTCGATGTCGCCGACCGTCTTGCCGCCGTTCGCCGACTCTCGTGAACTCACGCCTGTGCCGGACGAGTTGTTGGAGTGCTCGGCCTGGCGGTGGGTGGGCTGGACGACGTTCTGGTCATGGGTGGTCAGGGGTGCCTGGCCGCCGCCTCCGAGGTCGGTGTACTGGGCGTCGAAGACCCCGAAGATGTTGGCGTCCGGGTCGTGGCCGCCGTCGGCGCTGGTCTGGATGGTGCCGGAGCAGCCGTTCGCCGAGGTCTGCGGGTGGCCGTGGCTGTCGTGGCCGAGGATGAAGGTGACCTGGACCTTGGTGCAGTCGATACTCCGGCCGTCCTCCCGGTCGGTGACCTTCACCTTGAACGGGATCGCGTCGCCGAACGCGAACAGCTGTCCGTCCTGCGGGAGTTGGAGGGTCACCTTGGGGGCGGTATTGCCGACGACGACCTGGACGCTCGCGCCGCCCGTGCGGCCGGTGGTGTCCTTGGCGGTCACCGTCGCCGTGTACGTACCGTTCTTCTTGTACTTGTGGGAGGGGTTGGCCGAGGTCGATGTTCCTCCGTCGCCGAAGTCCCAGCTGTAGGTGAGGGCGTCACCGTCCTGGTCGGTGCTGCCGGCGGAGGAGAACTTCACCCGCAGGGGTGCCTGCCCGGAGGTGACGTCGGCGGCGGCCTGTGCGACCGGGGAGTGGCCGTCGGTGGCGTTCTCGATGCGGTAGAGGGCGGAGTGCTCGTCGCCACCGAACCAGGAGATGCCGTAGTCGAGGACGTAGAGCGCGCCGTCCGGCCCGAAGGCCATGTCCATCACCTGGGTGCCGGTCCATGGAATGTCGTTGATGGACTGGACGGTCCCGTTGTCGTCGCTGCTGATCCGCTTGATCCACTGGCGGCCGAACTCACCGGCGAAGAAGTCGCCGTCGTACGCCGCCGGGAACTTGACCGGGGAGTCGAGCGAGGCGTCGTAGTGGTAGACGGGGCCGCCCATCGGGGACTCGGAGCCGTCGCCGAACTCCGGTACGGACGCGCCGTTGTAGGGGATCCAGGCGGCCTGCGCCGGGGGAAGGTCGGTCAGGCCGGTGTTGTGGGGGGAGTTGTTCTTGGGGGCGGCGCAGTCGAAAGCGGCGCCAGAGGTGCCGGTCGCGAAGTCGTAGTCGACGTAGGGGTCGTTGGCGCCGGTGCAGTACGGCCAGCCGAAGTTGCCGGGGCCGGTGACACGGGCGAACTCGACCTGGCCTGCGGGTCCTCGGGCCGGGTCGGCGGCGCCCGCGTCGGGGCCGTACTCGCCGATGTAGAGGATGCCGGTCGCCTTGTCGACGCTGAAGCGGAACGGGTTGCGGAAGCCCATCGCGTAGATCTCGGGGCGTGTCTTCTCCGTGCCGGGTGCGAACAGGTTGCCGTCGGGGACGGTGTACGAGCCGTCCGCGTCGACCTTGACGCGCAGGATCTTGCCGCGCAGGTCGTTGGTGTTGCCGGCCGAACGCTGGGCGTCGAAGGCCGGGTTGCGGTTCGCGCGCTCGTCGATCGGTGTGAAGCCGTCCGACTGGAAGGGGTTGGTGTCGTCGCCCGTCGACAGGTAGAGGTTGCCCGCCGCGTCGAAGTCGATGTCGCCGCCGACATGGCAGCACAGGCCCCGTGAGGCGGGTACGTCGAGGATCTTCTTCTCGCTGGCCTTGTCGAGGGTGCCGTCGGCGCCCAGGACGAAGCGGGAGAGCCGGTTGACGCCGTCGAAGGGCGCGAAGTCGGCCGCGGTGCCCGTCTCGGGGGCGTCGCCCGCGGGGGTGTTCAACGGGGGCGCGTAGTACAGGTAGATGAAGCGGTTGGAGCTGAACTGGGGGTCCACGCCGATGCCTTGGAGGCCCTCTTCGTCGTGGGAGTAGACGTCGAGCTTGCCGGCGAGCCGGGTGTTTCCGGCGGCGTCGGTGATGCGGAGTTCACCGTCGCGCGAGGTGTGCAGGACCGAGCGGTCGGGGAGGACGGCGAGCGACATGGGTTCGCCGACCTCCGGTTCCCCCTTGGCCAGGGTGACCTGCTGGAAGTCCTCGGCGGCTGTCGTCGCGGGGGCCGCCGAGGGGTCGGCGACGGCTGCGCCGGCCTGGGGTGCGACCAGGGTCAGTGACGCTCCCGCGAGCAGCGCGCCCGTGAACAGGGCGAGCGCTCTGCGGACTTTGGGGTGTCGTCTGCGACTCCCGGTTCTGCCGGTGCGGGTGGTGCCGACTTTCGCGTGCACGAATGCCTCCAGAATGGAGCTCGTGGTACATGCGGGTGCGATACGCCGGGGTGCGCCGTCACCCCGGAGCGAAACAGTCCGGAACAGGCCGGAACAGTCAGGGGCAGCTCAGTCGTTGCTGCCGAACGCCGCGTCGAAGGAGGCCGACGGCGGGTCGAAGTCGTACGCCTTGAGGCGGGTCAGCGCCTCGGGGGCGCCCTGGAGCCGGTCCATGCCGGCGTCCTCCCACTCCACGGAGACGGGACCCCGGTAGTCGATGGAGCGCAGCATGCGGAAGACGTCCTCCCAGGGGACGTCGCCATGGCCGGCGGACACGAAGTCCCAGCCGCGGCGCGGGTCGCCCCAGGGCAGATGCGAGCCGAGGCGGCCGTTGCGGCCGTCGAGCCGCTTGCGGGCCTCCTTGCAGTCGACGTGGTAGATCCGGTCGCGGAAGTCCCACAGGAAGCCGACCGGGTCCAGGTCCTGCCACACGAAGTGCGAAGGGTCGAAGTTCAGGCCGAAGGCGGCCCGGTGGTCGACTGCCTCCAGTGCGCGCTGGGTTGTCCAGTAGTCGTAGGCGATCTCGCTGGGGTGGACCTCGTGTGCGAAGCGCACGCCCTGGGCGTCGAAGACGTCGAGGATCGGGTTCCAGCGGTCGGCGAAGTCCTGGTAGCCGCGGTCGATCATCGACTGGGGGGCCGGTGGGAACATCGCGACCAGGTGCCAGATCGCGGAGCCCGTGAAGCCGATGACGGTGTCGACGCCGAAGGCGGCGGCGGCCCGCGCGGTGTCGGCGATCTCGGCCGCCGCCCGCTGTCGTACGCCCTCCGCGTCGCCGTCGCCCCAGATACGGCCGGGCAGGATCGCCTGGTGCCGTTCGTCGATGATGGCGTCGCAGACGGCCTGTCCCACCAGGTGGTTGGAGATCGCCCAGCACTTGAGGCCGTACTTGTCGAGGAGTTGGTGGCGGCCCGCCAGGTAGGACGGGTCCGCGATGGCCTTGTCGACCTCGAAGTGATCGCCCCAGCAAGCGAGTTCGAGACCGTCGTAGCCGAAGTCACGGGCGAGGCGGCAGACCTCTTCGAGAGGCAGGTCGGCCCACTGGCCGGTGAAGAGTGTGAAGTCGCGCGGCATTCTCGTCGAGCCTCCTCAGTCCGACAGGGGTGAAGTCAGTGCGGGTGTGCCCGATATGGGCATGTAGACGGAGTTCTTCTCCGCGCTCTCCTCGACCGCCGCCAGGACGCGTTGCACCTGGAGGCCTTCCGCGAAGGACGGCCGGGGTCGGTTGCCCTCGGCTATCGCGAGGACAAGGTCGCGGGCCTGGTGGACGAAGGTGTGCTCGTACCCGAGTCCGTGGCCGGGCGGCCACCACGCGTCCAGGTAGGGGTGATCGGGTTCGGTGACGAGGATGCGGCGGAAGCCGGCGTGCGTGCCGGGTTCGGAGCCGTCGTGGTACTCGAGTTCGTTGAGTCGTTCCAGGTCGAACGCCAACGAGCCGTGTTCACCGTTGAGTTCGATGCGCAGGGCGTTCTTGCGGCCGGTCGCGTACCGGGTGGCCTCGAAGGACGCGAGGGCGCCCGAGCCGAAGCGGCCGGTGAACACGGCGGCGTCGTCCACCGTGACTTGTCCGACCCCGGAGGTCGCGGTGGCGGTCAGGCCGTTGACCGGGCCGCCGGGCAACGGGCGTTCCCGTACGAAGGTTTCGGTGAGGGCGGAGACTCCGGCGAGGGGTTCGCCCACGAGGTACTGGGCGAGGTCGACGATGTGGGCACCCAGGTCGCCGAGCGCGCCCGACCCTGCCGTCTCCTTGCGCAGCCGCCAGGTGAGGGGGAACCGTGGGTCCACCAGCCAGTCCTGAAGGTACGTCACCCGTACGTGCCGGAGGCTGCCGAGCCTGCCCTCGGCGACCATGGAACGGGCGAGCGCGGTGGCGGGCAGACGACGGTAGTTGAAGCCGACCATCGCCAACTGACCGCGCCGCTCGGCTTCTTCGGCCGCCGCTGTCATCGCTGTGGCTTCCTCGACGGTGTTGGCGAGGGGTTTTTCGCACAGTACGTGTTTGCCCGCGGCGAGGGCGGCGAGGGCGATCTCGGCGTGGCTGTCGCCTGGGGTGCAGATGTCGACGAGGTCGACGTCGTCCCGTTCGATCAGGGCGCGCCAGTCGGTCTCCGCCGCCGCCCAGCCGTGCTTTTTCGCTGCCGCTCGGACGGCGCGGGGGTTTCGGCCGCAGATCGCGGCTAGCACCGGGCGTCGCGGCAGGTCGAAGACGTGGTTCACGGTGCGCCAGCCCTGGGAGTGGGCTGCGCCCATGAACGCGTAGCCGACCATGCCGACGCCGAGTGTCGGCTTGTCGGCCTCGGCGCCTGCCTGCGGCTGTGCCATGCGGAGGTCCTCCTCGTGGTGGTGGTGGTGGGGGGTGATCCAGTGGGTCGGCCGCGGGTGCGTTGTGGCTGGTCGCGCAGTTCCCCGCGCCCCTTTAAAGCCCCTGGCCGGGTCCCTCTACCTGAAGCCGGTCGGCATGTACTGGTCGACGTTGTTCTTGTCGACGACCGCCGAGTAGAGGGTGAGGGACGAGGGGATCTCGAACTCGGCGAGGCCGCTCACCCCCTTGCCCTGGCCCAGTGCGCGGGCCAGGTCGATCGCGGAGGCGGCCATCGTGGGCGGGTAGAGCACGGTCGCCTTCAGGACGCCGTTGTCCTGCTTGATGGCCTGGAAGGCGGAGAGGGCGCCCGCGCCGCCGACCATCAGGAAGTCGTCGCGGCCGGCCTGTTCGATGGCCCGCAGCGCGCCCACGCCCTGGTCGTCGTCGTGGTTCCACAGGGCGTTGAACTTCGACTGTGCCTGGAGGAGTTGGGCCATCTTGGCCTGGCCGGACTCGACCGTGAACTCGGCGGCCTGGCGGGCGACCTTCTTGATGTTCGGGTAGTTCTTCAGGGCGTCGTCGAAGCCCTGGGTGCGCTGCTTGGTGAGTTCCAGGTTGTCGAGGCCCGCGAGTTCGATGACCTTGGCGTCGTCCACGTCCTTGAGCTGTTCGCCGATGTAATGGCCGGCGTTGAGGCCCATGCCGTAGTTGTCGCCGCCTATCCAACAGCGGTAAGCCTGCGGGGTGTTGAAGATCCGGTCCAGGTTGACGACGGGGATGCCGGCGCGCATCGCCTTCAGGCCGACCCGGGTGAGCGCCTTGCCGTCGGCGGGCAGGATCACCAGCACGTCGACCTTCTTGTTGATCAGCGTCTCGATCTGGCCGATCTGTGCGGCGGTGTCGTTCGAGCCCTCGGTGATCTCCAGCGTCACGTCGGAGTACTTCTTCGCCTGGCTCTTGGCGTTGTCGTTGATCGCGTTGAGCCAGCCGTGGTCGGCCTGCGGTCCGGCGAAGCCGATGGTGACGGCCTTGCCGGGGGTGTCCGCGGCGGCCGGCCGCTCGTCGTTCGCGGCGGGCTCGTCCGCCGGTTCGTTGCTGGTGCAACCGGTGAGCAGGACTACCGCCCCGACGGCGGCGGTCCCGAAGAGAAGTCCTCTGCGGCTTGTGAAAGGCGTCGGCTCTGGCATGGCGGTGAACCCTTCCCTCAGGTCGTGCTTGCGGTGCGGCGCTGGACGAGCACGGCGGCGACGATGATCGCGCCCTTGGCGATCTGCTGCACATCGCTCTGCAGGTTGTTCAGGGCGAAGATGTTGGTGATCGTGGTGAAGATCAGGACACCCAGGACGGAGCCGACGATGGTGCCGCGACCCCCGCTGAGCAGGGTGCCGCCGATGATCGCGGCGGCGATGGCGTCCAGCTCGTACAGGTTGCCGTTGGTGTTCTGGCCCGAGCCGGACAGGATGATCAGCAGGAAGGCGGCGATCCCGCAGCACAGCCCGGACAGGAGGTAGAGGTAGAGGCGCTGTCGGCGTACGTCGATGCCGGCCAGACGGGCGGCCTCCGCGTTGCCGCCCACGGCGACGGTGCGGCGGCCGAAGGTGGTGCGGTTCAGGATCAGCCAGCCGAGAACCGTCACTACCGCGAAGACCAGCACCAGGGGCGGGATGCCGAGGATGTAGGCGTCGCGCTCGCCGAGGTCGAGGACGCTGCCGATCGTGACGATCTGTGTCGCGCCGTCGGTGATCTGGAGGGCGAGTCCGCGCGCCGAGGCCAGCATGGCGAGCGTGGCGATGAACGGGACCATCCCGCCGTACGCGATGAGCAGGCCGTTGACCAGTCCGCAGCCCACGCCGACGAGTACCGCGGTGAAGAGGATGCCCGCGAAGCCGTACTCCTGGGTGGCGACGGTGGTCGCCCACACCGAGGAGAGGGCGACGATCGCGCCGACCGACAGGTCGATACCGCCCGACATGATGACGAAGGTCATGCCGACGGTGACAACGCCGATCACCGAGCCCTGGGTGAGGACGAGTTGGAGGTTGCGGGTGTCGAGGAACTCGTCGGGCTTGGTGATACCGCCGACGACGATCAGTGCGGCGAGGACACCGA
Organism: Streptomyces sp. B21-083; assembly: GCF_036898825.1. GTDB lineage: Bacteria > Actinomycetota > Actinomycetes > Streptomycetales > Streptomycetaceae > Streptomyces. The sequence goes on from NZ_JARUND010000001.1 coordinate 1,579,617, forward strand.
GGAGGGAGAGGGTGCGGACGTCGGCGCGGGCCACCACGCCTCGCCAGGCCGGGCGTTGACCGGCCGCCGGGACTTTGTCGGTGGTGTCGCGCGGCGGGGACACGGGTTGCGTCATGACGCGGGGCCCCTTTCACCGGCTGCGGAGCTGCCGGTCGCAGAGCTGCCGGCCGCGGAACTTGTGCTGGCCACGGGGGCTCCTTCCATCACGAGGTCGAGCACTCGGTGTTCGTCGAGTTCGCGGGCGGGTGCCGTGTGGACGACCCGGCCCTCGCGCAGGACCAGGACACGGTCGGCGAGGCCGAGCACCTCGGGCACTTCACTGGAGACCAGCAGGACGGCGAGGCCCTCGTCGGCGAGGCGGCGGATGACCGCGTACAGCTCGGCGCGGGCGCCGACGTCGACGCCCCGGGTCGGTTCGTCGAGCAGCAGGACCCGGCAGCCGCGCAGCAGCCAGCGGGCGAGGACCGCCTTCTGCTGGTTGCCGCCGGAGAGGGTGCGCACGGGTACGGAGGGGTTGTCGGGCCGTAGCGACAGCTCGCGGGTGGCGGCGCGGGCGGCGCCCAGTTCGGCGCGCCGGTCGATCCAACCTCCGTGTGCGAAGCGGGACATGGAGGAGACCGACACGTTGCGGGTGACGGACTCCAGCATCAGGAGGGCTTGTGCCTTGCGTTCCTCGGGGGCGAGCCCGAGTCCGGCGCGCACTGCGGCCCGTACGCTGCCTGGCCTCAACGCCCGTCCGTCGACGAGCACTTGACCGGCGGTCGGTTTGCGGGCGCCGTAGATCGTCTCCAGGATCTCCGAGCGTCCCGACCCGACCAGTCCGGCGAGGCCGACGATCTCGCCGGGCCGCACGGTGAGGTCGACGGGCGCGAACTCGCCGTCCCTGGCGAGCCCCTGAACTTCGAGGACCGGCGGGCCGGCCGCGTCCGCCGGTGTCGTGGGGCGTTCCGGGAAGACGTACTCGACGTTGCGGCCCGTCATCAGGGCGACGACCTCGCGGGTCGGCGTGGACTTCGCGGGGAGTCCGCCCGCCACCGCCCGGCCGTCCTTGAGGACGGTCACGCGGTCGCCGATGCGGCGGATCTCCTCCAGGCGGTGCGAGATGTAGACGACGGCGACCCCGGCGGCGGTCAGGTCGCCGACGATCCGGAAGAGGTTGTCGACCTCCTCCGGGTCGAGTGCGGCGGACGGCTCATCCATGACGATCAGCCGTACGTCGTGGGAGAGCGCCCGCGCCATCGACACGATCTGCTGCTGCGCCGCCGACAACTCCCCGACCAGGCGCCCGGGATCGACCTCCGGATGACCGAGTCGCTTGAGCAGAGCCGCTGTCGATGTCTTCGCCGTCTTTCCTCGTACGACGAAGCCGGCGGTCGTGGGTTCATGGCCGAGGTGGACGTTCTCGGCCACCGACAGGCCCTCCACCAGGTCGAGTTCCTGGTAGATGGTGGCGATGCCGAGGCGCATGGCCGCGATGGGTGAGCGCAGGGTTACCGGCTCGCCGCGCCAGTTGATGGTGCCGCCGTCGGGCTGGTGGGCGCCGGCCAGGACCTTGATGAGGGTGGACTTGCCCGCGCCGTTCTGGCCGAGCAGACAGTGCACTTCGCCGGCCTGGACGTCGAGGTCGACGCCGTCGAGGGCCCGGACTCCGGGGAACGACTTGGTGATGCCGGACATGCTGAGCAGCGGTGGTTCTGGTGCCATGACGGTTCCCCTTGGCGGGCGTGCGGGCCGGTTGCAGGGTGGATCGCTTGCTGGGCAGGCGTTTTCAGGCAGGGCAGAGCAGGGCGCTGTGCTGGTGGGTGCGTCGGGTGACGTGGGTACGGAGTCGGCTTACGCGGGTGAGAACAGGTGGTCGCTGATGAGCCGGGCGGCGCCGATGACTCCGGCGGTGGGGCCCAACTCCCCCAGGACGATGGGCAGGTTGCCGGTCGCCAGGGGCAGCGACTGGCGGTAGACCTGGGTACGGATCGCGGCGAGCAGGGTGTGGCCGAGGCCGGTCACCCCGCCGCCGATCACCACCAGGCCGGGGTTGAAGAAGCTGACGAGACCGGCGATGACCTGGCCGGTGCGGTTGCCGCCCTCGCGGATCAGGTCGAGCGAGGTGGCGTCCCCGGCGGCAGCGGCGGCGGCGACGTCGACGGCGCTGAGGGTGCCGCTCGCCTCCCACCGGGCGGCGAGTTCCACCGAAAGTCCTTGCTGGGCCGCCTCTTTGGCGTCGCGGGCGAGAGCGGCGCCGCTGAAGTGGGCTTCCAGGCAGCCCCGGTTGCCGCAGGCGCACGGGCGCCCGTCGGGCACTGCCTGGATGTGCCCGATGTCGCCCGCGCTGCCCGTCACTCCACGGTGGACCTCACCGCCGACGACGATGCCGCAACCGATTCCGGTGCCGATCTTGACGCAGAGGAAGTCGCCCACGGAGCGGGCGACGCCCGCGTGCTGCTCCCCCATCGCCATCAGGTTCACGTCGTTGTCGACCATCACCGGACAGCCCAGTTCCTGGCTGAGCGCCTCCCGTACGGGGAAGCCGTCCCAGCCGGGCATGATCGGCGGGGCGACCGGTACGCCCTCGGGGAAACGGACCGGGCCCGGGACGCCGATGCCGGCGCCGTCGAACCCCTCCGCGAGCCCGGACGCCTTCAACTTGGCGGCCATGGACAGGACTTGCTCGAAGACCGCGACCGGGCCCTCGCGTACGTCCATGGGCTGGTTGAGGTGTCCCAGTACCTCCAGTTCGGCGTTGGTGACCGCGATGTCGATCGAGGTCGCGCCGATGTCGACGCCGAGGAAGCGCAGGGCGGGGGCGAGCCGGATGTTGTGGGAGCGGCGGCCACCTCGGGAGGCGGCGAGTCCGTCGGCCACGATCAGGCCCGTCTCCAGGAGGCGGTCCACCTCCACGGCCAGCTTGGACCGTGACAGGTCGACCTGATCCCCGAGCTGGGCCCGGGAGTTGGGCCCACCGTCACGCAGCAGCCGTAGCAGTCGGGCCTGGTGGGAGTTCGCGGGTCGTGCAGTCATACGTCTCACAAGCCCCTCCCAGCCTGGTCAGGCACCAACCTGCCACGATTTCCGGCCACTTCGCCGGGCTTTCGAGTGGAACGTAGCAGCGACTGCCGGGGCTGGGAAGAAGTTGAGCACAGATTGAGGCTGACTTCTTCCATTGAGAGGACAAAGAAGGGGGCGTCGCGAGTACCCGTGGAACGACTTCCGGAGCCGGAGCCGGAACTGTCACGGGCAGCGGACGACCTGCCCGGCGTACGAGAGGTTGCCGCCGAAGCCGAACAGGAGGACGGGGTCGCCGGTGGAGATCTCGCCGCGCTCGACCAGTTTGGAGAAGGCCAGCGGGATGCTGGCGGCCGAGGTGTTGCCGGACTCGACGACATCGCGGGCCACGACGGCGTTCACCGCGCCGATCTTCGCCGCCAGCGGCTCGATGATGCGCAGGTTGGCCTGGTGCAGGACGACGGCTGCGAGGTCCTCGGGGGCGAGACCGGCGCGCTCACAGGCCTGGCGGGCGATGCGCGGCAGCTGGGTGGTGGCCCAGCGGTAGACGCTCTGCCCCTCCTGTGCGAACACGGGGGGCGTGCCCTCGATCCGTACCGCGTGACCCATCTCGGGCACCGAGCCCCACAGCACGGGCCCGATCCCGGCGGGTGCGTCCGCGGCGGCGGGCGGGCAGGCCTCGACGACGGCGGCGCCCGCTCCGTCCCCGACGAGCACGCAGGTCGTGCGGTCGGTCCAGTCCGTCACCGCGGACATCTTGTCGGCGCCGATGACCAGGGCCCGTACCGATCCGCCGGCCCGGACGGCGTGGTCGGCCGTGGCCAGGGCGTGGGTGAAGCCTGCGCACACCACGTTGAGGTCCATCGTGGCCGCCGAGGGGATGCCGAGGCGGTTCGCGACCCGGGCGGCCATGTTCGGGGAGCGGTCGACGGCGGTCGAGGTGGCGACGAGGACGAGGTCGATCTCGCTCGCGGCCAGGCCCGCCGCGGCGAGCGCCTTGGCGGCGGCGTGCGCGGCCAGCTCGTCCACGGGCTCGTCGGGCCCGGCGATGTGGCGCGTACGGATGCCCACCCGGCTTCTGATCCACTCGTCGTTGGTGTCGACCAGGCCCGCCAGGTCCTCGTTCGTGAGTACCTTGGCGGGCTGGTAGTGACCGACGGCGGCGATGCGCGAGCCGTTCATGGGTGGGTCCCCTTTGCTGCTTTGCGGTAGCGGGATCCTCCAGTCTGATCAGTGACTCACCAGTACGACGGCACGCGATGCCACAGGATTAACGCGGCCGGGTTGTCGGCTTCCATCAGCCTCCCCTGTGACCGAACACCTACCCTGTGAACAGCTGTGTCGCCTTCTGTACCAGTTCGTAGATGCCGTAACAGGGCGGCAGCCCCACCCACAGCCAGGCGAAGGCGATCAGGGGACGGCGGTCGGGCGGGCCCGCGGTCTCAGACGGACTGCTCTCGCTGGACATCGGCGGCCTCCTTCGGCGCGGGCATGTGGTGGCGGGGATGGACGGGGCGGACGAGTTCGTTGGCGACGAAGCCGACGGCGAGCAGTCCGATCATGATGGCGAACGATGTCCCGTAGAGGGCCGAGCCGTGTTTGCCTGCCTCCTCCTGGCGGTCGGCGATCCAGTTGACGATCAACGGGCCGAGGACCCCGGCCGTGGACCAGGCGGTGAGCAGCCGTCCGTGGATCGCGCCGACCTGGTAGGTCCCGAAGAGGTCCTTCAGATAGGCGGGGATGGTGGCGAAACCGCCGCCGTAGAAGGAGAGGATCACCAGGGCGCACAGGATGAACAGCGGCTTGGAGGAGTCTCCGAACCAGGCTATCGACGCGTACATCAGTGCCCCGACGCCGAGGTAGACGCGGTAGATGTTCTTGCGGCCGATCAGGTCGGAGGTGGACGACCAGCCGATCCGGCCCGCCATGTTGGCCGCCGAGAGCAGCGCGACGAAACCGGCCGCCGCCGACACCGAGACCGGTGTGGAGCTGTCCGCGAAGAAGTCCTTGATCATCGGCGCGGCCTTCTCCAGGATGCCGATGCCCGCGGTCACGTTCATACAGAGGATGACCCACAGACACCAGAACTGCGGGGTCCGCACGGCGCTGCGCGCGGAGACCTGGACGCCCGTGAGGGCGCTCGGCCCGTTCGACCCGCCGGCGGCGGGCTGCGCACCGCGCGGCACCCGGACCAGGAGCACTCCGAGCGACATGAACGCGGCGTACGCCAGTCCGTGCACGAGGAAGGCGAGCGCGATCCCGGAGCTGTCGGAGCCGAACGACTCCAGCATCTGCGCCGACCACGGCGAGGCGATGAGCGCGCCGCCGCCGAAGCCCATGATCGCGATGCCGGTGGCCATGCCGGGCCGGTCGGGGAACCACTTGATGAGGGTGGAGACGGGCGAGATGTAGCCGATGCCCAGGCCGATGCCGCCGACGAAGCCGTAGCCGAAGACGATCAGCCAGTACTGCTCGGTGGCGGCGCCGAGTGAGGCGAGGAGGAAGCCGGAGGAGAAGCAGACCAGGGCGACGGTCATGGCCCAGCGCGGCCCGTTGCGCTCGACGAGGGTGCCGCCGAACGCGGCGGACAGGCCGAGCATCACTATGCCGAGCTGGAAGGGCAGCGCGCTCTGTGTGCCGCTGAGGCCGAGCGCGGATTCCAGCGGCGGCTTGAACACACTCCAGGCGTAGGCCTGACCGATGGAGAGGTGGACCGAGAGGGCGGCCGGCGGGACGAGCCAGCGGCTCCAGCCGGGCGGTGCGACGGGGGGACTCATGATCCCGGACGATAGGAACCGGCCGCACGGTTGGGAAGGCGGCCGGTCGAACTCGCCGACCGTATGCGGTGAACGGTATCCGCCCTGCGCCGAACGGTCGTTCGGACCGGGCGAACGGTCTCCCCGGTCACCCGGAGCACCCCTTCCCGGCCACCGCCTCTCCGCTCCCCGGCCACCGGCGCCGCCCCCGACCCGTGTCGCGCCTCTTGCCGACCCCGACTTCCATACTGTAGACAATATGTCGTCAACCGGTTCCCTCCTGTCGGCGGAACTCCACGGACCGCGGCGCCATCTCGCGCGTGCAGGACAATGAGAACGAGAAGGTCACCTACCAGCAGGCACAGAACCGGGGCTGATCAGGACATGGGACGAGTCACCGAACGGCGCAGGGTGATCCGGATCCGGGACGGGGCGGTCTCCACCCGGCCGGACACGCTCGTCGCCGAGGAACCCATGGAGATCCGGCTGAACGGCAAGCCGATCGCCATCACCATGCGGACGCCGGGCGACGACTTCGCGCTCGCCGCCGGCTTCCTGGTGAGCGAGGGCGTGCTCGCCGAGCGGCGCGATCTCCAGAACATCGTGTACTGCGCGGGGGCCACCACGGACGGCTCGAACACGTACAACGTGGTGGATGTACGGACGGCTCCGGACGTGGTGCTACCCGACATCACACTGGAGCGGAACGTGTACACGACGTCCTCGTGCGGCCTGTGCGGAAAGGCCAGCCTGGACGCCGTCCGTACGACGGCACGCTGGGCGATCGACGACGGCGCCGACGCTCCCCCGGTCCGGCTGACGCCCGAGCTGCTCGCGAGCCTCCCCGACCGGCTCCGCGCCTCCCAACGGGTGTTCGACCGGACCGGAGGGCTGCACGCGGCGGCCCTGTTCACGGAGGAGGGCGAGCTGCTCGACATCCGTGAGGACGTGGGCCGGCACAACGCGGTCGACAAACTGGTCGGCCGGGCGCTGCAGAACGGCGACCTGCCGCTGTCCCGCGTGATCCTGCTGGTCTCCGGCCGAGCGTCGTTCGAACTGGCGCAGAAGGCGGTCATGGCCGGGATTCCGGTGCTGGCGGCCGTCTCGGCGCCCTCGTCGCTCGCCGTCGACCTGGCGGCCGAGTCGGGGCTGACCCTGGTGGGGTTCCTCCGGGGCAGCAACATGAACGTGTACGCGGGCGAGGACCGTATCGCTCTGCAGGCCGCGGCCTCCCAGGGCTGAGCGGTTTTCCCGCGGCACGGCGGCGGGGCCCCGAACGGCGGGGAGCGCCCCCTGCGCCGGTGGGGCCCCGCTTCTGCCCACCTGGCCGCCTGCCGGCTAGCGCGTGCCCGAGACCCGGGTGAGCAGGCCCAGGAACAGCTCGCGTTCCATGCCCGTGAGCGGCGCCAGCAGCTCGTCGTTGGCTTTGCGCGCGGCCCGCTCGCAGCGGGCCAGCAGTTTCCGCCCCTCCGACGTGACCGTCACCGCGTTCTTGCGCCGGTCGCGCGGATCGGGCGTGCGTACGACCAGTGAGGCGTCCTGAAGGTCGTTGAGCACGCCGACCATGTCCTTGGCGTCGAGCCCCACCCCGCGCACCAGTTCGGCCTGCGCGACCGGGCCCACCTCCGCTACGGCGGAAAGCACCACGTGATGCCACATTTTCAGCCCCTCGTCCGCCAGCGCGGCGGCGACCAGCGCCCGTCCGCGGTCGGCGGCCCTCCCCAGGATCCAGCTGGGGAGGACACGTATGGAACGAAGTTCTACAGACATGCGGAAAGACTAACCAATAATCATTGGACCTCCCAATGGTTATACGTTTATCGTTGGAGCTCCCAACGGTTTCTGGACGTGCGAGGTAAGAGGTGCGGATGCGGCGGGTTCGGTACGGGCACACAGGTGGTCCCCTGTTCCTGGAGGAGGCCCCCCTGCCTGAGCCCGGGCCCGGTGAGCTCCTCGTGCGCTGCGAGGCGGTCGGCGTCACCCTCCCGGCCGTCCGCAAGGTGACCGAGGCCACCGAACCGGTCCCGCTGGGCGGCGAGATCGCCGGAGAGGTCGTGGCGGTGGGCGCCGGAGTGACCGGATTCCGACGGGGTGAGCGGGTGACCGGGCTCTGTTTCGGCCACGCCTACGCCGACTTCGCGGTGCTCCAGGAGGTCATGGCCTCCCCCGTGCCCGACGACGCCTCTCCCGTGGACGCGGTCGCACTCGTCCGCAGCGGGCTGGTCGCCCTGGGCGCACTGTCCGCCGCCCGCCCCTCGGCGGGTGAAACGGCGCTGATCACAGGGGCGGCGAGCGGTGTCGGGCATCTCGCGGTGCGGCTCGCGCGCAGGCGCGGCGCGTCCCGGGTGGTCGGCGCCGTCTCCAGCCCGGCCAAGGCCGACTTCGTGCGCTCCCTCGGCGCCGACGAGGTCGTCGCGTACGACCGCCTGGGCCGCAGCGACCGGTTCGCGCCCGTGGACTACGTCCTCGACGCGGTCGGCGGGGCGCTGCTCACCCCGGCACTGGCCGCCCTCGCGCCCGGCGGGCGGCTCGTCGCGTACAGCTCGGGCGGCGGCACCGTCCAGGCGTACGACCTGCTGGTGGGCTCCACGTCCGTCACCGGGTTCCAGCTGCGCCGAATAGCCCGCGAGCGACCCGAGTTGTACGAGCGGTGGCGCCGCGAGCTGTGGCGGCTGTTCACCGAAGGAACCGTACGACCGGTGGTGCACGGGGAGTTCGCGCTGGCGGACGCGGCCGGCGCACACCGGGTCATCGAGTCCCGGACCAACCTCGGCAAGGTTGTCCTGATCCCCTGACACACGGTTCTTGTGGGGCGGCTGAGCATCCAACTACCGTCTGATGCGCGCACGTTGGACGTAGGATGTCCAGATTTTCGGATGCCCAATTGTTCAGATGTCCAGACCTCTGAAGTCACGAACTCTGAAGTCCAGACGCATGAAGTCCAGACGTTGAAGGGCAGGGCCGTACATGCCGTCAAGTCTTCGCGCACGTCTCAGATATACCCTCACGGCCGTGTTCACCACGGCCGCTCTGCTGTTCGCGATGCCGAGCCCCGCAGGCGCCGAACAGGCCACCCCCACGGCCACGTTCGAGCAGCAGGTGCTCTTCCGGGCCTCCCAGGACCCCGGTTACGCCTGCTACCGGATCCCCGCGATCGTCCGGACCCTGAAGGGCACGCTGCTGGCGTTCGCCGAGGGGCGGAAGGACAACTGCGGGGACGCCGGTGACATCGATATCGTCGTCAAGCGGTCGACCGACGACGGGCGCACCTGGGGCCCGGTCCAGGTGGTCGAGGACGGCGGGGTGGACACGCACGGCAATCCGGCGCCCATCGTGGACCGGGAGACCGGCCGCATCCTCCTCGCGGAGAGCTGGAACACCGGTCGGGGCGGCGGCAACTGCCCGGTGCCGTGCGACCGCAGCCCGCATATGCAGTACAGCGACGACGACGGGGTGAGCTGGTCCGAGCCGCGCGACCTGAGCGCCGAGATCATGCCGCCCGAATGGAACTCCTGGTATGCGACGGGCCCTGTGCACGGCATCCAGCTCACCCGGGGCGACCACGCGGGCCGGCTCGTCTTCGGCGTCAACACCGAGACGTGGGACGGCAGTCGGATCAGCGCCAACCACGCGGCGCTGATCATCAGCGACGACGGGGGCGACCACTGGAAGGTCGGCGCCACCGACAGCTGGCCGATCGCGGCGGACGGCACCTTCCGGCAGAAACCGTCCGAGGTGACGCTCACCGAGCGCTCGGACGGGGTGATCCTGGTCAGCGGGCGCGAACAGGACGGTACCGATCTCGGACACCGCACGCAGGCCTTCAGCGCGGACGGGGGCGACAGCTTCCTCACCCCGTTCCGCGCCCTCCCGGATCTCTACGCGCCCCAGGTCCAGTGCTCCACGGTGGGCCTCGGCGCCCGCGTGCTGCTGGCCTGCCCGGCCGATCCCGACCGGCGCCGGACGATGATGATCCGCTCCTCCTACGACGGCGGGCGCACCTGGGACAGCGTGGACCGGGGCACGGTCGTCACGCGGGACTGGTCGGGCTACTCCGACCTGGTGAAGATCGACAGCGAGACGGTGGGCCTGCTGTACGAGGGCGGCGCCGTCGACGCACGCGACGAGATCCGCTTCGCCCGCTTCACCGAGGACTGGCTGATGCCCGCACGCGGCCCGGACCCGACCACCCGTGACCTGGCCCCGGGCGCCCTCCCGGCCGCCGTTCTCGGCGGTGCCACGCCGACCACCGGGGTGTTCGGCGACGGCGCACTGGAGTTCGACGGTGTGGACGACGCCGTGCGCCTCCCGTACAGCGACCGTCTGCCGCTCGGCACCAAGGACTTCACGGTGGCCCTCTGGTTCCGGACCACGGCGACGACGGGTGACCGGCCGCTGTTGTGGATGGGCGGGGTCGGCTCCACCCAGCCGCAGGTCTGGCTGCGCGCCGAACCCGCGAGCAACCGGGTCCGGGGCCTGATGACCGTCCGGGACGGCGCGTCGGCCGTCAGGACGGCTTCCGCGACCTCCGTGGGCACCTACAACGACGGCCAGTGGCACTTCGCGGCCCTGCGCCGTGGCGGCGGCCAGTTCACCCTCTTCGTCGACGGTACGGCGGTCAGTGTGGCGGACGTCGCCGGGTCCGTCAGCCGCAACTCGGTGTTCGGGGTGCACATCGGGCAACGGGTCGACAGCCTGCAGCACTTCAGCGGTGCGATCGACGATGTCCGGGTCTGGGACCGGGCGTTGGACACCGCGGAGCTGTCCACGGCCTCCATGACGGCGGCCGTGGACGAGACGGCGGCCACGAGCAGCACGGTGCTGTGGCTGCCCCTGGACCAGGTGAACGAGAGCCGTTCACATCGCCGGCGCTCCTGACGGCGTACGGAGATCGTTTTCGCGCGAGGACCGGGCCCGGCCACTGTGGCCGGGCCCGGTCCTCGTGAGCGACTCAGCGGCGCCGCGTCGCCGCGCCGGCCGTCAGGCGCGGCGCTCCGGCCGCGTCCTGCTCGGCGGTCACCGGGGCGGTGGCCTTCGGGTCGTCGGCCTCCGGGTCGGCGGTCACCGGGTCCTGCGAGCGGCGTTTCGCGATCACCGCGCACACCATCAGCTGCATCTGGTGGAAGAGCATCAGCGGCAGTACGGCCAGCGCGGCCTGGGCCCCGAACAGGACGCTCGCCATGGGCAGTCCGGCCGCCAGGGACTTCTTCGAACCGGCGAACTGGATCGTGATCCGGTCCTCGCGGCCGAAGCCGAGCGCCTTGCCGCCGTACCAGGTGAGCGCCAGCATCACCGCGAGCAGGACGGCCTCGACGAGCAGGAGTCCGGCGAGGCGGCCGGGGCCGACCTGGTGCCAGATGCCCTCGACCATGCCCTCGCTGAACGCGGTGTAGACGACGAGGAGGATCGAGCCGCGGTCGACCAGCCCGAGCACCTTCTTGTGCCGGGTGACGAACCCGCCGATCCAGCGCCGGAGCAGCTGCCCGGCGAGGAACGGGACCAGCAGCTGGAGCACGATGTCGACGAGCGAGTCGAGTGAGAACCCGCCGCCGGTGCTGCCGAGCAGCGTGGCCGCGAGCAGCGGGGTGACGACGATGCCGACGAGGGACGAGAAGGAGCCCGCGCAGATCGCGGCGGGCACGTTGCCCCGGGCCATCGAGGTGAAGGCTATCGACGACTGGATCGTGGACGGGACGAGGGTGAGGAAGAGCAGGCCGGTGTAGAGGTCGTGGGTCAGGAACACCGGTGCGAGTCCACGGGCGGCCAGGCCGAGCAGCGGGAAGACGACGAACGTACAGGCGAGGACCGTGCCGTGCAGGCGCCAGTGTTTCAGCCCGGCCAGCGCCTCGCGGGTGGAGAGGCGGGCGCCGTAGAGGAAGAAGAGAAAGGCGATGGCCGCCGTGGAGGCACCGGAGGCGACGTCGGCGCCCGTCCCGCGTGCCGGGAGGAGCGCCGCGAGGCCCACCGTCCCGAGCAACAGCAGGATGTAGGGGTCGATCGGCATCCAGCTCGGCCACTTCAGGCGTTTCACGGTGCTCCACTACTCAGGTTCAGGGACGGTCGTGCCCTTTCCATCGTCCTCCTCCACCTCGTGATCGGGAATCCCGCACACCGCTCTGACTGTCATCGCGTTTCGCGATAACAAGGTAGCGTGGAGGGGTGTACGACCCCTCTCATCTGCGGACCTTTCTGACGGTGGCCCAGACGCTCAGTTTCACGCAGGCCGCCCGTCGGCTCGGGCTGCGCCAGTCCACGGTCAGCCAGCACGTACGGCGGCTGGAGGACGCGGCCGGACGGCAGCTGTTCTCCCGGGACACGCATTCGGTGGAGCTGACCGAGGACGGCGAGGCGATGCTCGGTTTCGCACGCCGCATCCTGGAGGTGCACGAGCAGGCGACGGCGTTCTTCACGGGCACGCGACTGCGCGGCCGGCTGCGGTTCGGCGCGTCCGAGGACTTCGTGCTGACCCGGCTGCCGGAGATCCTGGAGGCCTTCCGCAACGACCATCCCGAGGTCGGTGTGGAGCTGACGGTCGAGCTGTCGGGCACCCTGCACGAGCAGTTGGCCGCCGGAAAACTGGATCTCGTCCTGGCCAAGCGGCGCCCCGAGGATCCGCGTGGTGAGCCGGTCTGGCACGACGAGCTGGTGTGGATCGGCGCGGAACGGCTGCGTCTGGAGGCCGACCGTCCGGTGCCGCTGATCGTGTATCCGCCGCCGGGTATCACCCGCGCCCTCGCCATGGAGGCCCTGGAGCGGCAGGGCCGGGCGTGGCGTGTCGTCTGCACCAGCGGAAGCCTCAACGGACTGATCGCGGCGGCCCGGGCGGGCCTCGGCGTGATGGCCCACTCGCGCGGCATGATTCCGCCCGGTCTGGTCCGCGTGCCCGACCGCGCCGGGCTGCCGGAACTGGGCCAGGTCGACTTCGTCCTGGTCCACGGCCACCGCCGTACGTCGGCCCAGGGTGCGGCGGACGCGCTGGCGGCGGCGATCCTGACGAGCGGGGACCGGCTGCACCGGCGGTGACGCTACGGATGCCGGGACGGGCGCCGGTTCGGGCGCCGGTGCGGGTGTGACGAAAGTGACGTCCGGAACGCAGTGGGAGAAGGCGAACGGTCGCCCGCAGGTCCTTCGCGACCTTAAAGAGAATCCCAAGAGCCCTGGCACGGGCGGTGAGCGGGTCGGTCGGATTCGGTGGAGATAAAGGGACCGAGTCATACGTCGACGGAGGATTTTCTGTCCGTCCCCTACCCATACAGACGTATTTTCCGCCCTGCGCCGGCGCGTAAGCAGAGCACCGCTCGGTTTCGTACCCCCTCCCGCGGTATGAGGCCGTGGGGTAGCTTTCACGGCGCTGTGCAAGGCGTCACTAGGAGCGGGTTTGCGCGAATTCACCAACCCTCCGTTGGCGTTGGCGCCGCCCGTGGGCGGACTGGCCGACGTGGTGTTCGAACATGCCCAGGAAGACCCCCTGCGTGTCGCGCTCGGCCGCAAGGACGAGGCGGGCCAGTGGGGCGACGTGACGGCGGGCGAGTTCCGCGACGAGGTCCTCGCCCTCGCCAAGGGCCTGCTCGCACAGGGCATCCGGTTCGGGGACCGGGTCGCGATCATGTCCCGTACGCGCTATGAGTGGACGCTCTTCGACTACGCGCTGTGGACGATCGGCGCCCAGGTGGTGCCGATCTACTCGACGTCCTCGGCGGAGCAGGTCTTCTGGATGCTGTACGACGCCGAGGTCACGGCGGCGATGGTGGAGCACGAGGACCACGCGATGACCATCGCCACGGTCATCGACCGGCTTCCCCGGCTGCGCCAGTTGTGGCAGCTCGACGTCGGCGCCGTGCAGGAGCTGTACGAGGCCGGCGCGCATCTCGACGACGACATGGTGCACCGGCACCGGCTCGCGGTCACCCCCGAGTCGACCGCGACGATCATCTACACCTCCGGCACCACGGGCCGCCCGAAGGGCTGTGTGATCACCCACGCCAACTTCATGTTCGAGGCGGACACCGTCATCGAGCGGTGGGAACCGGTGTTCCACTCCAAGAAGGGCGACGAGGCGGCGACTCTCCTCTTTCTCCCCCTCGCGCATGTCTTCGGCCGGATGGTGCAGGTGGCCGCGATCCGCGGCGGCGTACGTTTCGGCCACCAGCCGCAGCTGAACGCGGCTGCCCTGCTGCCCGACCTCGCCGCGTTCCGGCCGACGTTCTTCCTCGGCGTGCCGTACATCTTCGAGAAGGTCTTCGGCGCCGCCCGCCGCAAGGCCGAGCGGGAGGGCAGATCCGGCCCGTTCGAGAAGGCCGTCGAGGTCGCGGTGCGCTACGCGGAGGCCATGGAGGAGAAGGCCTGGGATGTGGGCCCCGGCCCGTCGGCGGGCCTGCGGATGCAGCACCAGCTCTTCGAGAAGCTCGTGTACTCCAAGATCCGGGCCGCGATGGGCGGGCGCGTACGGCAGGCGATGACCGGCGGCTCGGGCATGGACCGGCGGCTCGGCCTGTTCTTCGCGGGCGCGGGCGTCCACATCTACGAGGGCTACGGCCTGACGGAGACGACGGCGGCGGCCACCGCGAACCCCCCGGAGCGGACCCGATACGGCACCGTCGGCCAGCCCATCCCGGGCATGACGGTGCACATCGCGGACGACGGCGAGATCTGGCTGCGCGGCGACAACGTCTTCCAGGGCTATCTGAACAACCAGAAGGCGACGGACGCGACCCTGCACGACGGATGGCTGGCCACCGGCGATCTGGGCTCCCTCGACGAGGACGGCTTCCTCACGATCACCGGCCGCAAGAAGGAGATCCTGGTGACCTCGGGCGGCAAGAGCGTCGCCCCGGGAGGCCTGGAGGAACGCGTCCGGGACCATCCCCTGGTCGCCCAGTGCATCGTGGTCGGCAACGACCGGCCGTACATCGCGGCCCTGGTCACCCTGGACCGGGAGGCCGTCGAGCACTGGCTCGCCATGCGCGACAAGCCGCAGCTGACCTCGACGGAACTGGTCCGCGACCCGGACCTGGAGAAGGAGGTGCGGCGTGCCGTGGTCGCCGCGAACACCCTGGTCTCCAAGGCCGAGTCGATCCGGACCTTCCGCATCCTGGCCCAGCCGTTCACCGAGGAACACGGTCTGCTGACGCCGTCCCTGAAACTGAAACGCAAGGCGATCGAGGACGCGTACGCGAAGGAGGTCGAGGCCCTGTACCGGGCCTGACCTCCTTCGGGCCTGACCTCCTTCGGGACTAACTGATGTTCACCCGGAAGATCTTGTCGGACCCGTCCGGCTCCCCTCCGTTGTTGTCGCTGTTGGTGGTGGACAGCCACAGCTGGTCCGCGCCCGGCACCTTGGTGACCGTGCGCAGCCGGCCGTAGGTCCCGACGTAGTACGCGGTCGGCGTGCCCACGCTCTCGTTGTCCCCGTTGATCGGGACACGCCACAGCCGCTCGCCGCGCAGGGACGCCATGTAGACGACGTTGCGGACGATGGCGATGCCGCTGGGTGAGGCGTCGGAGACGTTCCAGGTGGCCTTCGGGTTGGTCATCCCGGAGACGCCGCAGGAGCCCTCGCAGGTGGGCCAGCCGTAGTTGGCTCCCGGCTTGATGAGGTTCAGCTCGTCCTTGGAGCTGTTGCCGAACTCCGCCTCCCACAACCGGCCGCCCCTGTCGAAGGCGAGGCCCTGCGGATTGCGGTGGCCGAGGCTGTAGACGTAGTTGCCGAACGGGTTGCCGGGAGCCGCCTTCCCGTCGGTCGTCATACGCAGGATCTTGCCGTTGAGGGAGTTCCTGTCCTGCGCCAGGTCGGGCGTCTGGGCCTCGCCGGTGGAGACGTACAGATAACCGTCGGGGCCGAAGGCGAGCCGGCCGCCGTTGTGGTAGCGGTTCTTCTTGATGCCCTGGAGCAGGATCTTGTAGTCGCCGAGTTTCGTACCGTCGTACGTCATGCGGACGACGCGGTTGCCCTCGGACGCGGTGTGCATGAAGTAGACGTAGTGGTTGGTCGCCCATTTCGGGTCGACGGCGACGCCGAGCAGTCCGCCCTCGCCGTTGGTGGTGACGGCCTCGGGGA
The DNA here is from genome assembly GCF_036898825.1 of Streptomyces sp. B21-083. GTDB lineage: Bacteria > Actinomycetota > Actinomycetes > Streptomycetales > Streptomycetaceae > Streptomyces. The sequence goes on from NZ_JARUND010000001.1 coordinate 1,595,430, forward strand.
CGGTGCCGACCTTGGTGCGGGTGCCGTCCTTCGCGAGTTTCCAGACCCCGAAGTCGTCCCGCTCGGTGACCAGCGCGCTCTGGCCGTCGGGCATCCAGTACGTGCCCCAGGGGATCGTCCAGCCCGAGGACAGCGTGGACACGGAGGACGGGACGCCGCCGTCGGTGGCGCAGGCCTTGGTGGTGAGGCCGACGGTGTTGCTCGGCTCGGAGACGTTGCCGGCCGCGTCGCGCGCGACGACGTTCAGCGTGTAGGGGCTGTCGCATGCGAGGCCGGTGAGGGTGGTCGAGGTCTTGTCGGTGACGGACTTGTAGACGGTGGAGCCGCTGCGCACGTCGTACGCGACGACCGCCCGGTTGTCCGTCGAGGCACCCCACGTCAACTCGGCGCTGTTCGCGGTGACATTGGCGGCCGAGAGGGTGCCGGGCTTCGTCGGCGCGCTGGTGTCGGTACTGGGTGTGGTGGTGCAGTCGACGACGGGGCTGGCGGCGGAGGTGTTGCCGGCCGCGTCGCGGGCGATGACGGTCAGATTGTAGGTGGTGGCGGGCGTCAGACCGGTCAGCGCCTTCGAGGTCGAACTCCCGGACGCCTCACCGATCTTGTTGCCGTGCTCGTAGAGGTCGTACGCTGTCACGCCCGCGTTGTCGGTCGAGGCACCCCAGGCGAGGGTGAGGCCGTTCTCGCCGATGTCCGGGCAACTCGGCTGCCCGGGACGGGTCGGGGCCTGGGTGTCGGCAGCCGCCGCGACGCTGATGCGGTCGAGGTTGGGGCCGCCGCCCGCGGTGGTGGCGGTCGCGCGGATCTTGTTGGAGCCCGCGGTCAGCGGGACGTCGACCGTCTTGGTGACCCAGGTGTTCCAGTCGGCGGTGGCCGGGAAGGACACGCCCGAGGCGACCACCGCGCCGCCGACGGAGATGTCCATCGGGCGGTCGACAGCGGTGCCGTTGGAGTACCGCAGGACGACCCCGGAGGTTCCGGCGGAGGCGGCGCTCACCGTGAACTCCACATACGAACCGGTGACGTTGGTGTAGTCGACGAAGCCGGTGCCCGTGTAGCCGGTGTGGTTGGTGGCCACCGCGCCCTGCACGACGGTGGCGTCCTCGGCCTGGTAGTCGGTGGCGGCCCGCGCGGCGGAGCCCGCCAGACCGACGAGCGGGACGGCGAGGGCCAGTGACAGCCCCCATGGCAGTGCTCTGCTGGGTTTCTTCATTGGCTGTTCCCTCAACCCGTGTACTGCGCGAAGACCTTGAGGTAGTCGTACGGCTGCTGCGTCACGCCGCTGCAGGCGTCGCCGTCGGTGCCGGAACCGCACGGGCGGTCGCGGTTGACCGACCAGTAGGTGAGGCGGGCGATGTGGTGCTCCTGCGCGTAGGCGAGCATCGTCCTGAAGTCGGCGAGGCGGACGCGCTCACCGGAGTCGTCCGTTCTGCCGTTCATCGACGACAGGCCGATGTGGGCGTAGGTGGTCGCGTCGGTGTAGCCGTACGCCGCCTTGACGCGGGCCTTGAGACCCTCCATGGCCTGGGTGGTCAGGCTGCCCATGTTGGTGGCGCCGCCGCCGAAGTCGAACGGCATGACGCACCACACGTCGTTCGCCAGGCCGGAGTTCGCGGCCCGCTTGATCATGTCGACGCCGGTGGCGTCGGGGCCGCTGGTGGTCGTGCCGAAGGTGATGATCGTCTTGAGGCCGGGGTTGTTCGCCTTCACCGTCTTCAGCGCGTCCACCACGCGCTGCCGCACGGTCGCGTCGGTGTTCTCGATGTCGATGTCGAGAACCTTGAGCCGATAGGCGTTGATCACCTTCTGGTAGGCGCCCGCGAGTGCTCCGGCGCTGGAGCACTTCTCGCCCAGTTTGTTCCCGCTCCAGCCGCCGACGGACACGACGACGTCACCGCCTGCGGACCTGATCGCGTCGATCTTCGACTGGTCGTTGCCGCCGGTCAGCGGGCGGGTGCCGTCCCACTTCGGGTCGCAGGTGCCGTCGGAGAGGACGAACGCGAGCGTGAACCACTTGACGCCGGTCGCCGACATCACGGCCGTCGGGTTCTGGGGACTGCCCCAGCCGAGGTACTCGTAGGGGGCGACGGCCATGCCGGGCGCTGCGGCTGCCGGGGATGCGTTCCCGCTCTCTGCAGAAACGTTCACGTTGTTAACCGGCTTCACACGGATCAGCCGTGTTTCACCCGGCCGCAGTGTCGCGCTGTACGAGTCCGCGATCACGCCCTTGTGAGAGCCCGACCAGAGGTCGGTGACATCGCCGGAACCGCTGAAGCCCACCTGCGACCAGTTCACACCGACCGTGGTGTTGCCGGACGTTCCGGTGTTGAACAGCGCCACCACGTAGTCGCCGCTGTTCTCGCGTTTACTGAAGACCTGCCTGACACCACTGTTCACAACCCGTTTCGCGGCCACCCCGTCCTGGTCGACGCCGATCAGCCGGTCGTTGGCCAGCATCGCCTTGTCCACGGAGTCGAGTGCGGTGAGGTCGGTGCCGAGCAGCAGCGGGGACGCCGCCATCGCCCACAGGGTGAAGTGCGAGCGCCGCTGGTCTGCGGTCAGCCCCGCCCGGTCACCGTTGCCGATCTCCAGCGAGTCCAGGTCGTTCCAGCCGCCGGGTCCGGCGTGCGGCTGCCAGGACGCTGCGGTGTTGAAGCGGGCGGAGACATGGGACCAGTCGGTCAGCGGATAGCCGCTGCCGTTGGCGCCGGGTCCGCAGTAGCACTCCACGTCGCCCTGGGTGCGCCAGCTGTTCGCGAGCCGGCCCCAGGTGGAGGCGTCCGCGATCGGCAGACTGTTGGACAGCGCGTAGTTGATGGGCCGTCCGGTGACACGCAGGGCCTTGTCCCAGGCCTGGACGTCGGGGATGTCCTGGCTGCCCACGCCGTCGATCTTCAGGTAGTCGACCCCCCAGGAGGCGAACTGCTTCGCCCACGAGTTCACGAACTCCTGTGCGCCCGGCTTCCCGTAGTCGATGTAGTACATGTTCTTGCAGTTGTAGTTCTTCTCGGTCTTCGACGTGTCGGCGATGTCCTTGGCGTGGTACGCCGTGCCCTCGATCGGCGTGTTCTTCAGCACGGCGTTCTTGGCGATGCCGGGTGTGACGTAGAAGCCGAACTTCAGGCCCTTGGAGTGGATGTAGTCGGCCAGTGCCCTGATGCCGCCGGGGAACTTCGCCGAGTCGACGGTCCACCGGCCGGCCGAGTCGACGACGAAGCCGTTGTCGTCGCACTTCTGCCAGAAGTCGTCGAGGTTGACGTACACATAGCCGTGGTCCTTCAGACCGCTCGACACCAGTGCGTCGGCCTGTGCCTTCATCTTCGCCTCGGTCGGTGTGCGCCGTACGAAGCTCCAGCTGCTCCAGCCCATGGCGGGCCGGACCGACTGGCCGTTGTCGGAGGCGGCCGCCGGGCGGCCGGCGGCCAGCAGCGGGATCGCCGAGGCGATCAGCAGCCCGATCACGGCCACGACCAGCGATCTGACGCGGGTGATACCCGTCATGACTGTCCCCCGTTCACCGGAGTCGCGTTCACCGGCGTCGCGTATGAGGTGCCGATCCACGCCTCGTCGACGCGCAGGCGTTTGTAGCGGGTGGTGTCGGTGGCGGCGGCCCAGGTGGTGTCGACTTCGAGGCGGACGTAGCGGGCGTCGACGGCCGTGAGATCGATCCCCTGGATCCCGCGCCGGCTCGCCAGTTGGCCGGTCTTCACCGCGTTGCCCCAGGTCGAGCCGTCGTCGCTGACGAACACCTTGTAGTCCTTGATCCGCGCCGACTGCTCGGTGTCCGAGCGGGCGTACGCGACGGAGTCCTCGCGCTGGTTGAGCCCGACGTACCGCGCCTTCTTCGCCGAGCCGAGGTCGAAGGTGAGGTTGACGGGCAGCGACTTGTCGCTGTCCCAGTAGGTCCCGTAGTCGCCGTCACCCGCCGCTGGAGCTCCGTGGCCGCTCGCCGACGCGCTCGCGCTCACCCTGACGCCGGAGAGGACGCCCTGCCGGCCGGCCGTGGTGACCTTGAAGACGGTGTCGTACGGGTCCCAGCCGCCGAGGCCGCTCAGGGTCAGTACGCCGCCCGACTGTGACCAGGAGACCGCTGCTTTGGTACGGAGGTCGGTGACGGCGGAGATGCGGTAGCCGTTGTCCCGGATGCGCAGCACGCTGGTGCTGGGCGGGGTCAGGACGTGCACGTACTGGCGGTTCGGGTCGGCCCTGGCGACGGTGGTGACGCCGTGCGCCCCGTCGTTCCAGAAGCCGGGTTTCAGACCTCCATGCAGATAGCCGCCTCCCTCGGTGCCGTGCAGGGACTCCCAGATGGGGCCGAGGTAGGAGTCCGCGAAGGTGTTGAAGGCGGCCTGGTTGGCCGGGAACACGCCGTTGACCTGGGCGGTCTCCGCCATGAGGGCCTTCACGGAGGAGCCGGCGTTGGTGACGAGCCGGCCGAGGGTGAGCATGCGGTCGACGGCGGGGTCGGAGCCGTCGTACCACCAGGCGCCGGACGAGGGGAGCTTGAAGTCGGCCTCGGTCAGCCGGGGTTGTGCGGTGTATACAGCCTGCGGGTAATCGTATGCGGGCGACATTCCCGTCTTCTGCTCATTGCTGATCATGTCCATGATCGGCGTGTCCTCGTTGTTGTTGCTGAGCGTGTAGCCCGGCCGCTTCTGCTGGATCTGCGCGTAGAGGTTGTGGCTCTCCCAGTACGCGTTGTCGTTGTCGATCCAGAAGCCCCCGAGGTCGGGATAGCGGTCCATGACCTCGAAGAAGTTGTCGTAGCCGAACTGCCCGAAACCGTCACGGGTGGTCAGGTCGACGTTCGTGCCCTTGTAGGCCGAGTACGCCGCCGAGTCGAGCCACTCGTGGCCGCCCTCGTCATGCCATTGCGGATCGTCGGTCATGTAGAGGATGACCTTCAGCCCCTTGGCCTTCGCGGCGGTGATCAGCTCGCCGACGAAGTCCCGTTCGGTGGAGCAGGAGCCCGGGATCTTCGACGGCCAGGGGCGGGCATAGCCCAGGCGGCTGTGGAAGGTGGCGAGGACGAGGTACTGCGTGTGCAGTTTCTGCGCCTCCTTCACCCAGTAGCCGGGCGTCCAGCCGCCGTTCGTGACGTCGCTCTCCCAGGCGGAGCAGTTGGTGTGGGCGGGCGCGGTGCGCAGGCCCCAGTGCAGGAAGAGGCCGCCGGTGGAGGCCCGGAGGAAGTCCTGGCGGGGGTTGTCCAGGTCGAGCGGCCGCACCGTTGAACCAGTCGCGTCGACGGCCTTGCTGACGGCTGCACGGGAGACGGAGTGCGGAGCGGGTTGCCGCACGGAGAGCGGGGCCGCGAGGGCCCCGGGCTGGGTGAGTCCGAGGACGGCGGCGAGGACGAACAGGACGATCGCCCCGGCCCTGCGCGGGGAGACGGTGGGGGGGTTCATGGGGGCGGCTCCTCAACCGAGCTGGTAGCCACGGAGATTGGTGAGCAGCATGTAGGCGTCCTGCAAGGATCCGGAGGTGTCGCCGAGGGAGCGGTAGATGCCCCACTTGGGGCGCACGCGGTCGGCCAGGAAGGTGTCGACGCCGGTCTTCGAGGCGTCGATCACTGTCGAGCCGGCGGACTTGAGGATCCAACGGACCGTGCCCGCCGAGCCGTTGCCGACCTTGATCTGGAAGTCGACGTCGGTCCATCTGTCGTGCAGCGGGTCCAGGTTCGTGCGGCCGATCAGGATGTCGTCGATGGCCAGTTTGAGTTCGATGGTCTGCACGCCGTTCACCCGCCGCAGTGACTGGACGACGAGCGGGGAGGTGCCGTTGCCCGGCTGCTTCATCTGCATGATGTGGGTGAAGGTGGTGGTCGCCTTCAGCGAGCTGGGGATGTACATCGAGTAGGTGACCCGCCAGGTCTGCCCCTCGGTCCACTTGAGGTAGTCGCTGCCGCTTCCGTTGCGCAGGCCCGTGACCTCCTGGCGCTGGCGGTCGGTCGAGGTGTCGCGGTCGACGGTGTGCATGTTGAAGCGCCAGTTGTTGCCGGTGGCGTAGATGTGCGGGTGTGCGGCGGGGTGGGAGTCGGCGCGGTCGTCCTCGACGGTCTCGAAGGCGCCGAGGCCGTCGGCGCTCGCCGACGGAGCCCACTTCTGCTGCCAGGAGGCGGCTTGGGCAGGGGTGGCGGCCGGTAGTCCGACGGCCGCTCCGGCGGCCCCGCCGAGGGCGGCGCCCAGCAGCGCCCTTCTGGATGTGCTCATGACACTAATCTCCTCGCAGTTGTTCGTTCATGATCAGGAAGGCACCCAGACCGTGGAAGTCGTTGACGGCCCGGGTACGGGCGACGTAGTACGCGTAGTCGCCGACGTTCGTGCCGACGGAGATGTCGGCGAGTTCGGTCCGGCCGTCCGCGCCGGTCGAGAGCTTGGCGAGGACACCCTGGTGACCACGCTCGGCGACAGCCTTGAAGTGCGGGTCGAGATAGCCGCGTCGGGCACCGCGCGAGAGGGCGTAGGCGAACATGCTGGAGCAGGACGTCTCGGTCCAGTTGCCGCTCTGGGCGCCCTTGTCGATCACCTGGAACCAGCGTCCGGTCGCCGGGTCCTGGTACTTCTCCAGACCGGCCGCCAACTTGCGCACGATGGCGAGGAGTTGTGGGCGGCGCGGATGGTCCGCGGGGATCGCGTCGAGGACGTCGACGATGGCCATGGAGTACCAGCCGACCGCACGGCACCAGTGCTCGGGAGCTAGTCCGGTCCCCGGATCGGCCCAACTCGCGCTCTTCGACTCGTCGTAGGCGTGTCTGAGCAGCCCGTTCGCTACCTGCAGATGACCGCCGTAGACGGCGAGTTGCTTCGCGGCCTCGTCGTTCGCGTACGCGCTGTCGCCGAACTCCCTGCCGTACTCGACGAGGAACGGGTTCACCATGTAGACGCCGTCGGCCCAGAGTTGATGGGCGCGGCTCGCGGTGTCCGCGTGCCAGAAACCGCCGTCGCCCGTGCGCGGGTAGGTGTTCAGGCGGTCGCGGATCTTCCTGGCCGCCGTGCGGTAGCGGTCCTGGCCGGTCTCATGGTGCAGGATCACCAGGAGCCGGCCGGCCTGCATGCTGTCGAGGCTGTTGAAGGGCTGGTCGATGGAGCCGTCGCTCTTCACGAAGCGGTCGACGTAGTCCTTGATGTAGGCGAGCTGGCGGGCGTCGTGGGTGCGCCGGTAGACGAGGTACTGGCCGTAGAGGTAGAGGCCGACCGGGTAGGACCAGCCTCCGATGGTGCTCGGCGTGTATCGGGCCATGGTGGAGTCGACGACGGCCAGGGACCGGTCGGGGTCAGTGGCCGGGCGGGGTGCGGGCCGAGCGCTCACGGCCGCGGCCGGTTGCGGAACGGCCGCAGGGAGGGCGGACAGGGTGACGGCGGTGAGCGCGACGGCCGTGAGGGCCGTGGACAGACGCCGGTGTCTCATGTTCATCCCCTTCGGTGGGATTCAGGGGTTTTGTCGGACCTTTCATCGGATGTCTTGCAAATGGAGCACTCCCGTCACGACGGAAGGCAGCACAGACTCGTCCAAGGACGCGTACCTGCTTTCCGGAAGGGTGGGGGAGGGAAAGCCCAGGTCAATAGGTTGTTCACATAGCCGAACAGAGTTCAGCAACTCGTTCGACGGCGCCATACAGCGTCGCGGTATGACGGGCTGCGGTCAATGGTCCGGACCGATGACCTCGGATGCATTTTTGGCCAATCTCGCCTCCGGGACTGACTCGCCGGTCAGTTCGCACGGGTTCTCCGGCGCCGAAGCGGCCCGGGATGCGGCACGGCTCGTGATCGTACGATGGGAGTCCCCACCCGACGACTGAAGGTCGAGAGCTCGTGAGCAGCAAGGTCCCCCCGATCATTCTGAACAACGGCGTCGAGATGCCCCAGCTGGGCTTCGGCGTCTGGCAGGTGCCGGACGACGAGGCGGAGCGGGCGGTCGCCACCGCCCTGGAGACCGGGTACCGCAGCATCGACACAGCGGCGATCTACGGCAACGAAGAGGGCACCGGCAAGGCCATCGCCGCGTCCGGCGTCCCCCGCGAGGACCTCTTCGTCACCACCAAGCTCTGGAACGGCGACCAGGGGTACGACTCCACCCTCCGCGCCTTCGACACCTCCCTGGAGAAGCTCGGCCTGGAGTACGTGGACCTGTATCTGATCCACTGGCCGCAGCCGGCCAAGGGCAGGTTCGTCGACACGTACAAGGCGTTCGAGAAGCTCGCGGCGGACGGTCGTGCCCGGTCCATCGGCGTCTCCAACTTCCTTCCGGAGCACCTCGACCGGCTCCTCCCCGAGACGTCGGTCGTCCCCGCGGTCAACCAGATCGAACTGCACCCGCATCTCCAGCAGCACGAGTCCCGCGAGTACCACGCGGAGCACGGCATCGCCACGGAGGCCTGGTCCCCGCTCGGCTCCGGCAAGGGTCTGCTGGAGGTCCCGGCGATCGTGGCCATCGCCCAGAAGCACGGCCGTACGCCGGCCCAGGTCGTCCTTCGCTGGCATCTTCAGCTGGGCAACGTGGTGATCCCCAAGTCCGTGACGCCGTCCCGGATCAAGGAGAACATCGAGGTCTTCGACTTCAGCCTGGACACGGAGGACCTCGCGGCGATCAGCGCGCTGAACGAGGGCCGCCGACTGGGCCCGGACCCGGCCACGTTCGAGTCGGGCTGACCGCGGCATGACGACCCGCACGACAACGCCCCGGTCCGCGCCGACTCCGGTCACGGTTCCGGGGCGTTTCGCTTGCCCCGGCGCGCGTACGCGGCCGTCGTGGAGTCAGAAAGCGTGCAGTCCTGAAGTCCTGAAGCAGATTTTCAACGCCGCCGGGACGTCGCTCCGGCCGGCGGCGACCGGCGCCACATACCTGGCGGGCAGGACCCACGCGCACCACGCCCACCACCCGCGATCCCCCTGAACCGCCCGGCGGCCCCACGCCGTCCCCACTCCCGCCCTGCCTCCGCCGCGTCCAACTCCCGGCGGGACAAAGACATCCGGGCAGCGGCGAACCCTGGTCGACAGGGTTGACGCGAGCATGCTGGCAGGTCCATTTTGGAGCCCACCCGGTAAGGAAACTTTCCTAACAGAAGGGTCCCCCCACAGTGCGTTCTCGAACACTGACCCTCACCGCGGCCGCCGGTGCGGCTCTGCTCGCCACGGCCGCGCTCCCCTCGTCCGCCGCGGGCGCGGCCCGGCCGGCGTCCACCAGGGAGGGCTCGGTCAGCGCGGCCGACCTGCTCGCCAAGGTGACGTCCTGCTCCCAGCTCTCCAACGGCAAGTACAGGACCGACGACGAGACCTCGGCGTCGGTCCCCGTGTGCGGCAAGAACGGCGCCGTGTTCTGGAAGGCCGACATGGACGTCGACTGCGACGGACAGCGCACGTCGAAGTGCAGCGAGAACACCGACCCCTGGTACCAGGACGACACCGCGTTCCATCAGTCCAACGGCAAGCCGCTCAAGGCCGATTCACTGCCGTACGTCGTCGTGCCCAGCTCCAGCAGCATCTGGAACTACTCCGGCGCCGGCATCAAGGGCGGTGGCGTGGTGGCCGTGATCTACAACAACAAGGTCGAGTACGCGGTCGTCGGCGACACCGGCCCCAAGATCATCGGCGAGGCGTCGTACGCCACCGCTCAGGCCCTCGGCATCGACCCCGACCCCGAGACCGGCGGCACGGACTCCGGCGTGACGTACATCCTGTTCAAGAACTCGCAGGTGTCGCCCATAGAGAGCCACAGCGCGGCGGTCTCCCTCGGTGACCAGCTGGCCAAGCAGTTCATCCGCAACAACTGAGCCCCCCGGGGGAGGGCAATCCGGGGGACCGGTGCCGCGTGCACGTACGTGACGCCCACCGGTACCCCGGGTCGAGCAACTCGCCCTGCTCCTGTCTCAGTTGGGCTGACCGATCGGCCGTACGACGAGGGTGTTGACGTCTACTCCCTCCGGCTGCCGGATCGCCCAGACGATCGAGTCGGCCAGCTGGTCGGCCGTCAGCAGATGCCCCGGGGGCAGGCTGCCGTAGCTGTCCCAGAAGGGGGTCTCGACTCGCCCGGGGGCCACCAGCGTCACACCGACGCCGAACTCCGTGACCTGGCGGCGGGTGTTCTCGGCGAGGCCGGTCACCGCCCACTTGGTCGCCCCGTAGAGGTTCCCCGGCGTGTTGACGAAGCCGGCGACACTGCCGACCAGCACGATCCGGCCCCGGGTCTCCTTCAGCGCGTCGATCGAGGCCCTGATGAGCAGCGCGGGCCCGAGCACGTTGGTCAGCACCATCTCGGACCAGCCGGCCGGGTCACCCTCGGCGACCGAGTCGTGGGTGGCGAACCCGGCGTTGGCGACGACCGTGTCCAGCCGCCCGAACTCCTTCAGCGTCGTCTCGACGGCGGCGCGCACGTCGTCGTACTCGGCCGCGTTCCCGGGAATCGCCAACAGGGCCTGGGGGCGCCCGAGTTCCTCGGCGAAGTCGGCCAGCCGCCGCTCGCCCCGGCCGGTGACGGTGACCCGGTGGCCGGCGGCGAGCAGCTGGCGTGCGACGGCCGCGCCGATACCGCTGGCGCCACCGGTGACAAGTGCGACGGGTGAGTCGGTCATGGTGTCTACCCCCTGTGTGTGTGAACAGCGGGGAGTCCATCACTTGAAGCGCCCTCGAAGTCAAGCCGGGGGCGGGCGCGACTACGTCTGCGGTTTGCTGCCCGTGTACAGCGTGTGCGTGGCCAGGACGAAGATGTCGGCGCGATGGTGGAGGCCCGCCTTGTCTTCGGGGTCGAGGAGGCGGTCGAGGGTGGCGCGGTCCTCGGCGTCGAGTTCCTCCGCGAACATCGTGCGGCGGCGGTCGAAGACGCCGATCACATAATCGCGGGCCTCGTCCGTGAGCGGGGCGGGGAGATCGAGGAGGAAGGAGCGGGTGCCGGAGGGACGCAGGCCGGCGGCGGTGAGCAGGGCCGGCCAGTCCTCCGTCTCGCGCACGTGGCCGGGCAGGGAAGTCCGCATCTCACCGAACCAGGACTGCTCGATCACGTCGAGCCGCGCCTCCAGACCCGGGCGCCCGAAGCCGAGGTCACGCGGCAGGTTCCGCTCGGGGAGACCGCCCTCCATCACGGCGAGCGTGCCGCCCGGCGCGAGGACGGCGGCGAGCGCGGTGAGCGCGGCGCGTTGGTCCCCGACGTGGTGCACGACCCGGCTCGACCACACCAGGTCGGCGGGATACTCCAACTCGCCTAGCCCAACGGGGAGTTCGGCCACCACAGTGCTGAAGCGGTCGGCGGTGCCGAGTCGTTCGGCGTTCTCGCGGGCCCGCTCCAGAAGCGGTGCCGAACTGTCCGCCGCGACGATACGCGCCTCGGGGAACGTCTTCGCGAAGAAGCCCGAGATGATGCCGGGGCCGCTGCCCGCGTCGACGATCAGCCCCGGTTCGGGCTGCTGCCCGGACAGCCAGGCCAGGGCGTCCGCGTAGAGGGGCGCGAACAGTTCGGCCTGTCCCTCCAGGTGCGGGATCATCTTGGCGAAGTCGATGTCGTCGTGGCTGTGGGAATGACTGTGGGCGGGGGTGGGTGCCTGGTCGTGGTCGTGCCGGTGCTGATGGGCCATGGTGTGCGGGCCTCCCGTTGTCGTTGGCACCAGCCTGCTCCGACCTCGCCGAACCGGCCAGTTCTGTTGCCGTTACGGCAAACAGGAATTCGCTTCTCGACCGTACTCGGCAATAACCGGATGCGCGGGCCGGCCCCGCTCCCCCACGATGTCCGTATGGACGACGAGCTTGTGGAGTGCTTCCTCGAAGACGGGTTCGTGAAGATCGAGGGCGCCTTCCCGCCGCGTGTCGCCGAGCACTGCGCACGGATGCTGTGGCGGGAGACGGGGTGCGACCCGGACGACCCGGGCACCTGGACGAAGCCCGTGCACTGGGTGTCGGACATGGCGCAGGGCCCGTTCGCCGCCGCCGCCAACACCCCTGTGCTGCATGAGGCGTTCGACGCGCTGGTGGGCGAGGGCCGCTGGGCGTCACGCTATTCGCTGGGCAGCTTTCCGTTGCGGTTCCCGCACGAGGAGGAACCCGAGGACGCGGGCTGGCACATTGAGGGGAGCTACTTCCCCGAGGGCGCGACCTGGCCGTACACGAACCTCCGTTCCCGGGACCGGTCCCTGCTGATGCTGTTCCTGTTCACCGAGGTCGGCGAGGCGGACGCCCCGACCCGCATCCGGGTGGGCTCCCAGCTGGACGTACCACGGCTGCTGGAGCCGTACGGCGAGGAGGGCGTCTCGGGCCTGGAGATCGCCCCGGAACTGGTCGAGGCCTCGGCACACCGGCCGCTGGCCTACGCCACGGGGAGCCCCGGCGACGTGTACCTCTGCCACCCTTTCCTGGTCCACGCGGCCCAACCGCACCACGGCACCCGCCCCCGCTTCATGGCCCAGCCCCCACTGCATCCGACGGCACCCTACGAGCTGGAACGTACGGATGAGACGTACTCCCCGGTGGAGCTGGCGATCCGCCGGGGACTGAGCAAAACGGCCTGAGCGGGCCCGATGAGATAGGCCGCACACCCGCGCCCCTTCTTTGAGGCGCGCGGGGAACTGCGCGGCCGGCCCCCACCGGACCCGCGGCCAAAGGCGAACCACGAATCGGTGAAACCGGCGGAGCTTAAAGCGCCGGGTAGGCGTTCCTCATCAGCTCCTGGAACTGGGACGAGAACCAATGCCCGGCGAGCGGCGAGTTCGCGAGCGCACCCGACATGTGGTTGTTGTTCAGCGGGTTACCCGTGTACGTCGGGTCGCACATCCGGTCGAATCCCTTGCCCTCGTCGTTCGGGATCGCCGAGCTGGCACCGTCGGACTCGCCCGGAGGCTTCATCCACACGTACGCGTCGATCCCGGCCGCCGGAGCCGCCTTCGGGCGTTCGCCCAGACCCGCGCCGGCCTGGTTGCACCAGTTGCCGACATGGATGCGCCGGTCGATGCGGCCGCCCTCGACATACGTGTCGACGCTGGTCGACGCGCCGGGGCCGGTGGGCCGTGCGGTGCCGCCCCAGCCGTTCCTGGACGTGTCGATCAGCATGCCGATGCCGGACGGGAAGCCGGCGGTGACCAGCTGGTTACGGAAGGCCTGCGCGAAGGACAGTTCGTCGGTGTAGCGGTTCCAGTCGACCCACTTCGACTCGCGGACGGACTTGCCGGCCACGGTGTCGTTGATGGTGAAGTTGGTCTCCTTCAGGGCGCTGTAGTTGGCGGTGTTGCTGATGAATCCGTGCACGTCGTTGACGGTCGCGCCCTCGGCGGTCGCCGCCTGCTTGAACAGGTCGGCGGCAGGGGCGAAGTTGTCGTCCCAGCCGAGCCAGCCGTGGTGGCCGGCGTCGATGTAGTTGTAGACGTTCGGCACGTCACCGAGCTTGCCCAGCGCGTAGCCGACGCCCTTGATGTAGTTGCCGTTCGCCTTCATCACGTTGCACGCGGGCGTGGCCGTCGGCCGGCTGCCGGCGTTGGTGACGAGGTTGGGCAGCGAGTCGATCTCGACGGTCGTGACGATCCGCAGGCCCGCGTACTTGGAGTCCGCGAGGATCGCCGCGATCGGGTCGATGAACTGGGTCTTGTACTTGTCGATCTCCGTCGGGCCGAGCTCTCCGTTGGAGGCGAGGGCCGCGCAGTCCCGTCCGGGCAGGTCGTAGATGACCAGCTGGACGACCATTTCGCCGGTGCCCTTCTGCTGGAGGGCCGCGTCGAGGTGGGCACGCAGGCCCATCTTGCCGCCCGTTCCGTTGATCGCGGCGATCCGGTCCAGCCAGACGCCGGTGGGCTGGCTGGAGATCCGGCTGCCGCCCGGCTCGGCGGCGGCGTTCGCCGACCACTCCGGGTTCACGTACACCTTGGCGCCGGCGTACGGGTTGTCGACCCTCGTGCCTGTGCCCGGGCCCGGATCCGTGGGGCCGGGGTCCGTGGGGCCGGTCCCGCCGTCGACGTTGCAGGTGACGCCGTCGAGGGTGAAGGTGGTCGGGACGGCGTTCGTGCCGCTGTAGCTGCCGTTGAAGCCGAAGCTCACCGAACCGCCGGTGGCGAGTGACCCGTTGTAGGTCTCGTTGGCGACGGTCACGGCGGTACCGCTCTGGGTGAACTTCGCGTTCCAGCCGCTGCTGACCTGCTGGTTACCGGCGTAGGCCCACTTCACGGCCCAACTCGACTTGGCCGCGCTGTTGTTGGTGACCGTTACGGCGGCCGTGAAGCCGGTGGACCACTGGTTCTGCACCGTGTAGGCGACGGTGCAGGGGATCGCGGCGATGCCGACGTCGGCCTGTGCGGCGGCCGCCGCGGCGCCGGTGGCACCGGCGACCAGCGCCATGGAGGCGAGGATCGCTGTTCTGGTACGACTCATGAGTGCGGATGTCCTCTCGTTTTCCTGTGGGGTGAGAAGCGCCTTGCTGTGATGGGGTGTTGGTGCACTAACCGATGGCGCGCAGATGGTCGCGCAGACCGATTCCGAAGGCTGTGGGTGTGCCGTCGTAACCGGAGATCAGGGACGGGCCGGTGGCGCAGTTCCAGGTGTTCCAGGTCCAGCCGAGGTAGGACAGGGAGCGGTCGTCGAACCACTTCATGACCCGGTCGACGAAGGAGTGCGCGCAGGTGTTCTCGCCGATCTCACCCGCCACCAGTGGGACCTGGGCGGCGACCGGCGCGAGGGTCGAGTTCCAACAGCTTTCGCTGGAGCACGAGTTGAAGTTGTAGATGTGCCAGGCGGCGGCGAGATCGCCCGCCGGGTCGGTCGGCTTGTACGTCAGCCACTGGCTGAGGTCGTTCGAGTAGGCGAGCCCGCCGGCGAGGATCACGTTCTTGGCACCGGTGCCCCGGACCGCGTCGATCAGATCCTGCATACCGGCGACCTCGTAGCTGATGCCGGGGCAGGTGCCGCCGTCCCGCCAACAGGTCCAGGCCTGGGCCGCCGTGGAGGTGGCGCGGTCCGGGTAGGGCTCGTTGAACAGGTCGAACACGACGGTCTGGTCACCCTTGAAGGTGTTCGCGACCGAGGTCCAGAAGGCGGGCGAGTACTGCATGTCGGGCATGGGTTTCTGGCAGCTGGCGTGTACGTCGGAGCAGCCGGCCGAGTTGCCCGTGTACTGCCCCCAGGTCCAGTGCAGCTCGACGATCGGCGTCATGCCGTTCGCCTTCACCTTCGCCACCAGGTCCTTGACGGCGGCGATGTAGTTGGCCCCCGCGTACTCGGGTTTGATGTTGGACAGGCCGAGCCAGCACTCCTCGTTCAGCGGGATGCGTACGGTGTTCACTTTCCAGTCGGCGATCGCCTTGACCGAGGCGTTGTCGACCGGTCCGTCCCAGATGCCGGTGCCCTGGACGCAGGCGAACTCGCCGCCGGAGCGGTTGACGCCGAGCAGTCGCCGAGTGGCGCCGCCGGAGTCGACGAGTTTGTTGCCGGACACGTGCAGGGCGGGTGCCCCGGCCTCGGGAGCCGGAGGAACGGTGGGTGATGGAGTCGGGGTCGGGGTAGGCTCCGAATCCGCGTTGCAGGTGGTCCCGTTGAGCTTGAACGACGCCGGCACGGGATTGCTCCCGGACCGCGAGGCGATGAACCCGGCGCTGACGCTCGCGCCCGTGCCCAGCGAGCCGTTGTAGCTCTCGTTGGCCGCGGTGACGGTGGTGCTGGACTGGGACCACTTGGCGTTCCAGCCCTGGCTGAGCTTCTGACCTGCGCCGAAGTCGAAGGTGAGACTCCAACTGCTGAGCGCCGCCTGGTTGTTGGTGATCCTGACGGAGCCCTGGAAGCCGGCGTCCCACGTACTGGTGACCGAGTACTCCACCGTGCACGCGGGAGTGGCTCCCGACGCTGTGAAGACCGGCGCGACCGCGGTGCCCACAAGGGCGACGGCAGCGCCGAGCGCAACTAAAAGACCTGAACGCGGAGGGTGTCGCATGAGCGACTCCTTGCAGATCGGGCGCGTCGTTGCGGACGCGTCGACTGACGGAATCGCTCCCACTGGTGTCAACGAAGTTAGCGCCAAGTGACGGCAAAGGACAGAGGGGTTGACGTGTTTCCATCAGATGTCGCCGTCGAATCAATTCGAGTCTTCAAACACCTTGACCCTTGACACGCCTGTCTTCAATATGGGAGCGCTCCCACTGGTTCAAGGCTTGTTGCTCCTCCCCACATCTCCACGAGCACCTCCCAGCCCGCTTGGAGGAACCAGCACCATGCACCCCCGAGACAGACGCCGCGTCGTGCGGCGGTTCTGGACCGCTGCAGTGGCGGCCCTCACCCTCCCTCTGACCATGCTCGCGACCGGCACGACTCCCGCCCAGGCGGCGGCAGTTCAGTGCAGCGTCGACTACAAGACGAATGACTGGGGCTCCGGCTTCACCGCGGATCTCACTATCACCAACCGCGGTACGGACGTCATCAACGGCTGGACACTGACGTACGCCTACGCGGGCAACCAGAAGCTCAGCAACGGCTGGAACGGCACCTGGTCCCAGTCCGGCCAGACGGTCACCGTGCAGAGCGCGACGTACAACGCGACGATCGCCGCCGGCGCGGCGGTCAGCACCGGTGGACAGTTCACGTACAGCGGCGCCAACGCGGCGCCGGCCTCGTTCGCGATCAACGGGACGACCTGCGCCGGCGCCCACCAGCCGCCGGTGTCGGTGCTGACCAGCCCGGCCGCGGGCGCGGTCTACTCGCAGGGTGACGCGGTGCCGATGGCGGCCACGGCGGCCGCAGCGGACAGCGCGACGATCACCAAGGTCGAGTTCTACGACGACACCACGCTGCTCGGCACGGACACCACCGCGCCGTACACGTACTCGGCCACCGGGCTGGCCGTCGGAAGTCATTCGCTGCTGGCGAAGGCGTACGACAGCCTGGGCGCGTCCGCGCCGTCCACACCGGTCGGCATCACGGTCGCCTCGGGTCCCGCCGTGGTCGCCGTACCGACCCAACTCGGCGTCCAGCAGGGCAAGACGGGGACGTACGACGTCAAGTTGTCGACGCAGCCGAGTGCCAACGTGACCGTGGCGACCGCTCGCGCGAGCGGCAACACGGGACTGTCGGTGACGGGCGGCGCCTCGCTCACCTTCACGCCGGCGAACTGGAACACGGCGCAGAAGGTGACGATCACCGCCAACGCCACGGGCACCGGATCGGCGGCCTTCGACTCGACGGCCACGGGTTATGCCAAGGCGACGGTCACCGTCACCGAGCTGGCGGCGTCGAAGGTGTACGACGCCCGGTTCCTGGACCTCTACGGCAAGATCACCAACCCGGCGAGCGGCTACTTCTCCCCCGAGGGCATTCCCTACCACTCGGTCGAGACGCTGATCGTCGAGGCGCCGGACCAGGGCCACGAGACGACGTCGGAGGCCTACAGCTACCTCCTGTGGCTGCAGGCCATGTACGGCAAGGTGACGGGCGACTGGAGCAAGTTCAACGGCGCCTGGTCGATCATGGAGAAGTACATGATCCCCACCCACGCCGACCAGCCGACCAACTCCTTCTACAACGCCTCGAAGCCGGCTACATACGCCCCCGAGCAGGACCTGCCGAGCCAGTACCCGGCCAAGCTGGACACCGGCGTCTCGGTCGGTACCGACCCGATCGCGGCCGAGCTGAAGAGCGCGTACGGCACGGATGACGTCTACGGTATGCACTGGCTCCAGGACGTCGACAACGTGTACGGCTACGGCAACTCGCCCGGCAAGTGCGAGGCGGGCCCGACGGACACCGGCCCCTCCTACATCAACACCTTCCAGCGTGGACCGCAGGAATCGGTGTGGGAGACCGTTCCGCAGCCGACCTGCGACACCTTCAAGTACGGCGGCACGAACGGGTACCTGGACCTGTTCACCGGCGACGCGTCGTACGCCAAGCAGTGGAAGTTCACCGACGCCCCGGACGCCGACGCGCGCGCCGTGCAGGCCGCGTACTGGGCGGACGTCTGGGCGAAGCAGCAGGGCAAGGGCGCCGACGTCTCGACGACCGTCGGCAAGGCGGCCAAGATGGGCGACTATCTGCGCTACGCCATGTACGACAAGTACTTCAAGAAGATCGGTAACTGTGTCGGCCCGACGACCTGCGCTGCCGGCACCGGCAAGGACGCTTCCAGCTACCTGCTGTCCTGGTACTACGCGTGGGGCGGCGCCACCGACACCTCGGCGGGCTGGGCCTGGCGCATCGGCTCCAGCCACATGCACGGCGGCTACCAGAACCCCCTGGCCGCCTACGCGCTCAGCTCGTCCGCCGATCTGAAGCCCAAGTCGGCGACAGGACAGGCGGACTGGTCGAAGTCGCTGGGTCGGCAGATCGAGTTCTACCGCTGGCTCCAGTCCAACGAGGGCGCCATCGCGGGCGGTGCGACCAACAGCTGGGCGGGCCGCTACGCGACCCCGCCGGCCGGTACGCCGACCTTCTACGGCATGTACTACGACGAAGCTCCGGTGTACCACGACCCGCCGTCGAACCAGTGGTTCGGCTTCCAGGCGTGGTCCATGGAGCGGGTCGCCGAGTACTACCAGCAGACGGGCAACGCCGCGGCGAAGAGCGTCCTGGACAAGTGGGTCGACTGGGCGCTGTCCAAGACGACCATCAACCCGGACGGCACGTACCGCATCCCGGCGACGCTCCAGTGGTCGGGCTCCCCCGACACCTGGAACGCCACAACTCCGGGCGCCAACGCGGGACTTCACGTCACCGTCGCCGACTACACCAACGACGTGGGCGTGGCGGCGGCGTACGCCAAGACGCTGACGTACTACGCCGACCGCTCCGGTGACACCGAGGCGGCGACGACGGCGAAGGCGCTCCTCGACGGCATGTGGTCCAACTACCAGGACACCCTGGGCATCGCCGTCCCGGAGACCCGCACGGACTACAGCCGCTTCAACGACAGTGTCTACGTTCCGTCGGGCTGGACGGGGAAGATGCCGAACGGCGACGCGATCAACTCGTCGTCGACGTTCGCCTCGCTCCGCTCCTTCTACAAGAACGACCCCAACTGGTCGAAGATCGAGGCGTATCTGGCCGGTGGCGCCGCGCCCTCGTTCACGTATCACCGGTTCTGGGCCCAGGCGGACATAGCCCTCGCCATGGGTTCGTACGCGGAGCTACTCGAATAGCCCCCGCCCGGTCCGACCGGACCTGAGCTCCGCGTACCGCGCCGGGCGGCCCCTTCCCGCACTGGGGGCCGCCCGGTGACGTGTCCTGCTCCCTCCCCCCACGCCCCCTCACCACCCAAGAGACCTCTTGTCGACAGGACCCCCACCATGCGAAGAACCCGTATCCTCACGGCCGTACTGGCCCTGACCGCAGGCCTGTTGGCGGGCAGCCCCCTCGCCCTGGCAGCCCCGAGCGCCGCGGAGGTGACGCTCGCCGCCGACACGTACACGTGGAAGAACGCCCGGATCGACGGCGGCGGCTTCGTCCCCGGCATCGTCTTCAACCGCACCGAGAAGAACCTCGCGTACGCCCGTACCGACATCGGCGGCGCCTACCGCTGGCAGGAGTCGACGAAGACGTGGACCCCGCTGACGGACTCGGTCGGCTGGGACCGCTGGGGCCACACCGGAGTGGTCAGCCTCGCCTCCGACTCCGTGGACCCGAACAAGGTGTACGCGGCTGTCGGCACGTACACGAACAGCTGGGACCCCACCAACGGTGCCGTGCTGAGGTCGGGTGACCGGGGCGCGAGCTGGCAACGAGCCGACCTGCCCTTCAAGTTGGGCGGCAACATGCCCGGCCGCGGTATGGGCGAGCGTCTCGCCGTCGATCCGAACAAGAACAGCGTGCTGTACCTGGGCGCGCCCAGCGGCAAGGGGCTGTGGCGGTCGACGGACTCGGGGGCGACCTGGGCGCAGGTGGCGAACTTCCCCAACGTCGGGAACTACGCGCAGGATCCGACCGACACCAGCGGGTACGCCAGCGACAACCAGGGCATCGTCTGGGTCACCTTCGACGAGTCGACAGGTACGGCGGGCAACGCGACCCGCACGATCTATGTCGGGGTCGCCGACAAGGACAACGCGGTGTACCGCTCGACGGACGCGGGCGCGACCTGGTCGCGGCTGGCCGGGCAGCCCACCGGTTATCTGGCCCACAAGGGCGTCCTGGACGCGAAGAACGGCTATCTGTACCTGCCGTACAGCGACAAGGGCGGCCCGTACGACGGCGGCAAGGGCCAGTTGTGGCGGTACGCGACGGCCACCGGCACCTGGACGAACATCAGCCCGGTCGCGGAGGCGGACACCTTCTACGGGTTCAGCGGGCTGACGATCGACCGGCAGAAGCCGGGCACCGTGATGGCGACGGCGTACAGCTCGTGGTGGCCGGACACTCAGCTCTTCCGCTCCACGGACAGCGGCGGCACCTGGACGAAGGCCTGGGACTACACCTCGTACCCCAATCGCGCGAACCGCTTCACGATGGATGTCTCGTCCTCGCCGTGGCTGACCTTCGGCGCGAATCCTTCGCCGCCCGAACAGAGCCCGAAACTGGGGTGGATGACGGAGTCGCTGGAGATCGATCCGTTCAACTCGAACCGCATGATGTACGGAACGGGCGCGACGGTCTACGGCACCGAGAACCTCACCAACTGGGACAGCGGCGGCCAGTTCAGCATCAAGCCGATGGTCCAGGGCCTGGAGGAGACGGCGGTCCTCGATCTGGCCGCTCCCCCGTCGGGCGGTGCGGTGCTGCTCAGCGCCCTGGGTGACATCGGCGGTTTCCGGCACACGGATCTCACCAAGGTCCCCTCGATGATGTTCACTTCACCGAACTTCACCACTACCACGAGCCTGGACTACGCGGAGAGCAACCCGGGGATCGTGGCCCGCGTGGGCAACCTGGACTCTGGCCCGCATGTCGCGTTCTCGACGGACAACGGCGCCAACTGGTTCGCGGGGACCGACCCTTCCGGGGTCTCGGGCGGCGGCACGATCGCGTCGGCGTCGGACGGCAGCCGGTTCGTGTGGAGCCCGGCGGGCACGGGAGTGCAGTACGCGACGGGCTTCGGTACGTCGTGGTCGGCGTCCTCGGGTATCCCGGCGGGTGCGATCGTCGAGTCGGACCGGGTCGATCCGAAGACGTTCTACGGCTTCAAGTCGGGCAAGTTCTACGTGAGTTCGGACGGCGGCGCGACCTTCACCGCGTCGACGGCCACCGGTCTTCCGGCCGGCGACGTCGTGCGCTTCAAGGCGCTGCCGGGCACGAAGGGTGACATCTGGCTGGCGGGCGGCGCGTCGGACGGTGCGTACGGCCTGTGGCACTCGACGGACGGCGGTACGACGTTCACCAAGCTGGCGAACGTCGACCAGGCCGACACGATCGGCTTCGGCAAGGCGGCGACGGGAGCGTCGTACCAGACGCTCTACACGAGCGCGAAGATCGGCGGCGTACGCGGCATCTTCCGCTCCACGGACAAGGGTGCGACCTGGACGCGTATCAACGACGACGCCCACCAGTGGGGTTGGACCGGTGACGCGATCACCGGTGACCCGAGGGTGTACGGGCGCGTGTACGTGTCGACGAACGGCCGGGGTGTCATCTACGGCGATTCATCGGACACCAGCGGGGGCGGCGGAGGCGGCACGGACCCGACGACGCCGCCGACACCCACGGGAGCCTGCACGGTCACGTACAAGGTGACCAGCGAGTGGTCGGGCGGCTTCCAGGCGGACGTGAAACTCGCCAACACCGGCACCACCGCCTGGAACGGCTGGTCACTCGGCTGGTCCTTCCCGAACGGCCAGACCGTCTCCCAGCTCTGGAACGCCGAGTACACCCAGTCGGGTAAGACGGTCACGGCGAAGAACGTGAACTGGAACGCCAACGTGGCGGCGGGCTCGTCGGTGAGCTTCGGCTTCACGGGCAACTCCCCGGGCACGAACGGAAAACCGACCGCGTTCAAGCTGGGCGACCAGTCCTGCACGGTCGCCTGAACCACTCCGGTGGGCGTGCGCTCGACGGAGCACACGCCCACCAACAATCCCCTTCACACCCCTGACATTTTCTTCACAACACCCGATACGGTCATCCCTCCACGAACCAGTCATGGGGGAAACCATGTCGTTCCAGCAGCCTCCACCGCCGCCACCGCAATCCCCGTACCAGCAGCCCCCGTACCCGGTGCCGCCACCATCGACGCCCACCCCCGGCTGGACCCGTAAGCGCGTCCTTGTCCCCGTGGCCGCGCTCATCCTGGTCGTCGGCATCGTCATCGGGTCCGCTGGGGACGGGGGCACCGAGAAGACGAGCGCCGACCCGGCTCCCACCGTCACGAAGACCGTCGACGCGACCGCCGAGAGCGTGGCGGAACCCGCTCCCACGGTGACCGTCACGGAGACGGCCGAGGCCGAGACGGCACCCAAGAAGGAGGAAGCTCCCGCTGCCCCCGAGGGGAAGGCCGTCTTCAAGGTCTGGGGCTCGGCTCCGAGCGGTGTCGACATCACGTACGGCAGCGACGGCACCAATCTGGAGGGCAGCCGGCTGCCCATGACGAAGACACTGACCGTCGACGAGGACTCCCTCTACTACCAGGTCTCCGCACAACTCATGGGTGGCGGAGACGTCCAGTGCTCCGTCACCATCAACGGCGAGACCAAGAAGGGCCGGGCCAAGGGCGGTTACAACATCTGCTCCGCCCAGCTCAACAGCGACTTCAGCGGCGGATTCAGCTGACCGAGCGACCGAGAGGGCCGGGACACGCAACGGCGGCCGTGCCGAAGGGCCCGGCCGCCGTTCCCGCGCCGTCCCCTACGGTGTGTACACCGTCGGCCTCGGCGGCGTCGGCATGCCGTTGCCGATGAAGAAGCTGGGGTGCGGGGGCTGGTTGTACGCCGTGTTCTGCCAGGCGATGCCTGCGCGGTACATCGTGTCGTGGAGAAGGGTGGTGATCTTCGTCGTCGTCTCGATCGGCGTCGAGTAGATACGCAGGGCCGTGTTGTCGCTCGTCGCCCAGACGACCTCCTCGCGCCAGTCGCCGAAAAGGTCCCCGGAGAGTGCCGGGGTGGCCTTCGTGCTGTTGTTGGAGTGGACGGACGCGCCGGTCAGCAGACGGGTGTCCGAGGACGTGCCGTACTTGTCGATGTGCGTGCCGTCGAGGAGTTCACGGAGCGGATCGCCGTCCCACCAGGACAGGAAGTTGACGGAGGACGGCTCGCGGCCCTTGGTGGCGCCGCCCTCGTCACGGATCGAGGTGTCCGACGCCGACCACACCTCCGCTCCGTCGTTGCCCGCCCAGATGTCCCCGGCGACTCCCCGGCCGTTGTCGCAGCAGGCGGCGAGCTTCCAGTTGACCGTGCCATTGGACGGGTTGATGTACAGCTCGGCCGGCTGGGAGGTGCCCTCGGACACCTTGAAGTACTCCAGGCCCGGGTGCGCCGGGTCCAGATCGCCCAGGTGCTGGGCGTCGCCGTGCCCCGTCTTCGTCGTCCACAGCCCGTTGCCGTTGTCGTCGACGGCCATCGCCCCGTAGACGATCTCGTCCTTGCCGTCGCCGTCGACGTCCCCCACGGACAGGCTGTGCGAGCCCTGACCGTCGAATCCCTTGCCACTGTTAGTCGAGGAGCTGGAATCGAAGGTCCAGCGACGCGTGAACGCCCCGTTCCGCCAGTCCCAGGCCGCGAGCACCGTACGCGTGTAGTAGCCGCGCGCCATGATCAGGGAGGGCCGGGCGCCGTCCAGATAGGCGGTGCCGGCGAGAAACCGGTCGACCCGGTTGCCGTAGGAGTCGCCCCACGAGGAGACGGTGCCGCGCGCCGGGACGTAGTCGACGGTGCCCATCGCCTTACCGGTCTGCCCGTTGAACATGGTCAGGTATTCGGGCCCGGAGAGCACGTATCCGCTCGAATTGCGGTAGTCCGCCGATGAGTTGCCGATGCCGGCGCCGGTCCCGTCGACCGTCGCGTCCGCCGTCTTCATGGCGACCTCGGCCTTGCGGTCGCCGTCGTAGTCGTACACCTGGAACTGTGTGTAGTGCGCGCCCGAGCGGATGTTGCGGCCCAGGTCGATCCGCCACAGCCGCGTGCCGTCCAGCTTGATCCCGTCGACGATCGTGTTGCCGGTGTATCCCGACTGGGAGTTGTCCTTGGCGTTGGTGGGCTGCCACTTCAGTACGAAGTCGAGGGCGCCGTCCCCGTCCAGGTCGCCGACCGAGGCGTCGTTCGCCTCGTAGGTGTAGGCGACACCGTCAGGGGTCGTGCCGCCGGCGGGCGGGGTGATCGGAACGTCCTTGTATCCGGTGCGGAACTGGATCGCGTGGACGGAGTCGGCCTGTTCCACCCCACCGACGATCGCCCGGACCGTGTAGTCGGCCTGGGCCGCCGCACCTGAGTGGAAGTAGTTCGTGGAGCCGGTGATCGGCGTCGAGTTGACCTTCGTACCCGCCCGGTAGACGTTGAAGGACACGTCGTTCGGGTCGGTGCCGAGCCAGCGCCAGCTGACCAGGTTTCCGCTGTCGGTGTGCACACTGACGACACCCCGGTCGAGCGCCTCGACCTGCCGGGCGGTGGCGGCCTCGGCCGGTGTCGCGGAGAGCGACACCAGCCCGGCGGCGGCGAGGACTCCGGCACTCACCGCGGACAGCAGAGTCCGGCGTCCGGTGCGGGTGGGGATGCGGGTGGGGGGATGAGACTGGGCATACGGCTGCGGGTGCTGCACGGTACCAACCTCCTGCGGGGCGGACGGGTTGCACTTCCCAGTCGCCGCCGCGCTCAGGAGAGTTGCCGCTCAGGCTGCCCCAAGTCCGCACGTTCTGAGGCGAGTTCCCTCGCCGCCCTCAGGAGAACCGCGGCTTTTGGAACGCCCGCAGCGTGAACACCGGGTCCGGGCGGGGCCGGTCCTGGTCCGGCAACTCCGCCAGGCGGGCGGCGAAACCGTCGGCCAGCGGGCTTCCCGGCGGTAACGCCATGAACCATCCGCGCCGCAGGTCCGCGACGGCCTGCCGGGGACTGCGCCCCTGACCACGCCCCCGAAAGCGCGCTTCCCCGGCCGGCTCCAGCCCGTGCCCGACGGCATGCGCCTCGACGACGGCTGCGGCGTCCTGTGCCGGGCGCCACGGGCGCGAGGCGAGAACGGCGTCGATGTCACTGCCCACATTGTGCGAGGCGCCCTTGTCGACGGTGGTGACATAGAACCCGCCCGGCCGCAGCACCCGCGCGCACTCCCCGACAATGGTCCGGACGTTCTCGTCCCGCCCGGCGAGATGCAGCAGCCACACACTGGTCACCGCATCCAACGTGCTGTCGTTAAAGGGAAGTTGACGACTGTCGGCGAGTACGACGGCACCAGGGAGCCGAGCGGCGGCCCGCCTGGCCATCGCGTCGGTCAGATCGACGCCCGCCACCCGTATACCGGCCCGCCCCGCCGCGAGCCGCCGGGTGACGATGCCGGTACCGCACCCCACGTCGAGCAGGCTGCGCGCCTCTTCCGGCACGAGGCTCAGCACGGCCTCCGCGGCAGCCGCCGCCCTGGGCTCGCCGCCGCGTGAGGCGTCGTAACGCTCCGCCTCCTGGTTGTAGTCCAGCACGATCGCGATCCCTCGGCCCGGTCAGCTCGCCCCGTGGCCCGGCGCGAGGGCCTCGACTCTGCGCGCCAGCTCGAAGTCGAGCTCCGTGACGGCGCCGCCCACACTGTGGGTGTTCACGGTGAGTGACACGGTGTTGTAGCCGAGGGTGAGGTCGGAGTGGTGGTCCAGTTCCTCCTGGACCTGGGCGATGTGGATGACCAGCGCCGTCGCGGCGAAGTGCGAGCCGAGGCGGTAGGAACGGGCGATCCTGTCCCCGTCGAGCGACCAGCCCGGCAGCTCCGCCAGCCGGTCCTCGATCTCCTTCTGCGACAGCGGTTCGACGGACATGACCACGCTCCTTCCCTGAGGTGGGGTGCACTCCCAGCGTGCCACAGGCCGGGCGTTCCGGCCCAGGTCAGGAGGGTGCCGAGCGACCATTTGGCATATGCCGACCAATGAGGACGATGCGGTACCGGAACCCCGGGGGCGCCCGCCGCCCTGGCAATCCCTGTGGCCCGAACCTGTCAGAGCGACAGCGGAACGTGACACACTGCTCGCGATACTTCGGTGCGTAGGGGAGGCGTGGCGTGAGTGAGCGGCGGGCTGCGCCCACCGTGGGCCAAGTGGTGCTCGGGCGACGGCTCCAGGAGCTGCGCGAGGCCGCCGGGCTGAAACGGGAAGAGGCCGCGCGGGTCCTGCGGGTGGCTCCGGCGACCGTACGACGGATGGAGATGGCCGAGGTCTCCCTCAAAATCCCCTACGTCCATGTGCTGTTGACGGCGTACGGCGTCCCCGAGGACGAAGTGGCCATGTTCGTGGACCTGGCCGAGGAGGCGAACGCGCCCGGCTGGTGGCAGCGGTTCTCCGACGTCCTGCCGGACTGGTTCAGTATGCATGTGAGCCTGGAGGGCGCCGCCCGGCTGATCCGGTCCTACGAACCGCACTTCGTGCCCGGTCTGTTGCAGACACCGGAGTACGCGCGTGCCGTCATGGAGGCCGGGACGATCGGGCACACGGGTCCCGAGGCGGTGGAGCGGCATGTGTCGCTGCGCATGGCCCGGCAGAAGTTGCTGACCCGCGAACACCCGCCCCACCTCTGGGTGATCATCGACGAGACCGTGCTGCGCCGGCCCGTGAGCATCGACGGCCAGGTCATGCGCGACCAGCTGGACCGGCTCCTCGACGTGTCGGAGAGCGGCCATGTGACCATCCAGGTCGCCGAGTTCATGGACGGCCCGCATCCGGGCACGTCCGCGCCCTTCGAGCTGTTCCGCTTCGCCGAGCCGGAACTGCCCGACATGGTCTACACGGAGTACCTGACCGGTGCGCTGTATCTGGACTCCCGCCGGGAGGTCGCCGCGCACCTGGAGGTCCTGGACCACATGACGGCGGGTGCCGCGTCGGCCCAGCGCACCAAGGAGATCATCGCCGAGTACCGCGACAGCTACTGAACAACGGTGCCGACCACGGGACTTGGACAACTTCTCGACGGAGCACGGAACTTGAGGAGCGACACCGCATGACCGCACCCGAGGGCGCGCCCACCCGCGTGGACACCAGCAGACCCCACCCCGCCCGGGTCTACGACTGGTGGCTCGGCGGCAAGGACAACTACCCCGTGGACGAGGAGCTGGCCCGCCGGATCCTCGCCGTGGACGGCACGGTACTGCGTGGCGCGCGCGCCAACCGCCGGTTCATGCAGCGGGCGACACGGACCGCCGCCGAGGCCGGGATCCGTCAGTTCCTGGACATCGGTACGGGCATCCCCACCGAGCCGAACCTGCACCAGATCGCCCAGAGCGTCGCCCCCGACGCCAAGGTGGTGTACGCGGACAACGACCCGATCGTCCTGCGCCACGCCCAGGCCCTGCTGCACGGTACGGCCGAGGGAACGACCGAGTACGTCCACGCCGACGCCCGCGACCCGGAGACGATCCTGCGCCTGGCCGGCGAGTCCCTGGACTTCACCCGGCCCGTCGCGCTGTCCCTGGTCGCGCTGACCCACTACCTGGGCGACGAGACCGACGGCGACGATGTGCACGGCCTGCTGAAGACGTACGTCGACGTGCTCGCCCCGGGCAGCTACCTGGTCCTCTCGCAGGTCACCCCGGACCTCAGCCCCGAGGCCATCGCGAAGGCGGCCGAGCACTTCCGGCGCAGCGGCACCCCCTTCTTCCCGCGCCCGCTCGCCGAGTTCCACCGCTTCTTCGACGGCCTCGAACTGCTGGGCCCCGGCATCATCCCCGTCTACGGCTGGCGCCCGGAACCGGAGGACGTGGCAGCCCAGGCGGAGGGCATAGTGCCGGTGTACGCGGGAGTAGCAACCAAGCCCTGAAAGAAGGGGCGCCCCGCGCCCCGATTCCAGGGGCGCGGGAAACTGCGCGTCTTTCAGGGGCGCGGGGAACTGCGCGTCTTTCAGGGGCGCGGGGAACTGCGCGAGCAACCACAACGCACCCGCACCCCGCGACCCACCTACACCCCGCCCGCAGCACGGCGATGCCGGTCTCCTCGGACAGGAGCGCCTTCACCTCGGCGACGGCCTCCTTGGTGGCCTGCCGCTGGGAGTCGTCGAAGTACGCGGGTACGGTGATCACCGCGTCCGAGACGTCCTCGCCGAGATACGCCGCCGGGTCCCGCTTCAGTTTCTGCAGTACGCGCGCGGAGAGCTCCTGGGCTCGGTAGCGGGTGCCGTCCACGGATCCCTGCCCGGAGAACCGCCAGCGTCCCGTCGCCCATATGGCGCTTGACGGAACGGGCCGTGTGCTCCACGTTCGTCACGGCCTGCCGCTTGGCGACCTCACCGACGAGCACCTCGCAGCTGACGCCGAGGCTCCTCCTTGGAGATACCCCGGAAACGACGATGCCGCGCACCTCGGATCGAGGGGCGCGGCAGGGCCGGTGCGGCGAACGTCAGGCGAGCTTCGCCGACAGGGTGATCGTCGTGCCGGTCAGGGCCTTGCTGACCGGACAGTTCTCCTTGGCGTCCTCGGCGGCGGCGACGAAGGCTTCCTCGTCGAGGCCGGGCACGGTGCCCTCCACGGTGAGGTGGATGCCGGTGATGCCCTCACCCGGTTGGAACACGACGTCGGCCGAGGTCAGGAGCTTGGTGGCCGGGGTGCCGGCGCCGGCCAGGGCGTGTGAGAACGCCATGGAGAAGCAGCTGGAGTGGGCGGCGGCGATCAGCTCCTCGGGGCTGGTCTTGCCGTTCGCGTCCTGGGCGCGCGAGGCCCACGTCACGGGCTGCTCGGCGATGGCGCCGGAGGAGTCGAAGGTGACAACGCCGCTGCCCTCCAGCAGGTTGCCTTCCCAGACGGTGTGTGCAGAGCGCGTGGTAGCCACGGTTCTTCCTTTCGCGTGTGGTCCCGGTGCCGGGGTTCCGTATCCCCCATCCGATCACACTCCGGCTCACTTCCGGCTCACTGCACGCGAAAGACCGGCCCACGGGCGGTGAACGGCAGACGAGCGCCCGCCGGAAGCCGCAGCGCTCGAAGACGGCCGGTACCGAGCCCGCGCGGCGCCAGCGGGCGGCGATCTGCTCCTCGTCGCCGTCCGGGTAGGCGGGCGACAGGAGTTCGGGGGCCGTGCCGACCGGGAAGCCGAGCAGGAAACGGTTGACGACGACGCAGCGGGCGGCGATGTCGTAGCGATCGGGCTGGACGCGCTCGCCCTTCGCCGCCGGAACATGTCCGAAGCCGAGGTGGATGAGGCCGTGCGCGACGGCCCACGCCCACTCGGCCGGTTCGGCCCGCCGGGTGGGGTGGACGTGCAGCAACCCGTCGGAGTCCGTGCGCACCAGACCGTCGACCGGCGAGAGGGCGCAGTCTTCGCTCCGGCAGGTGTAGAACTCCATCGAGCCGAGCGCCGGGTTGGCGCGCACGAGGGCCAGCCCGGCCTCGTACGCCTCCCTCGCGAGGTCCTTCTTCCGCTGCGCCTGCTTGCGCGCCCGGCTCACCGCCGCGCCTCCACCAGCCGGGGCATGTCCCGCGCCGCCTCCACCAGGAACCAGGCGGGCAGCAGGGGGTTGCCGTCGGCGTCGGAGGCGATGACGCTCTGGGTGACCTCCACGGAGATCTCGGCGAGCTGCACGAGCAGCGACTTGGCCCGGTAGGCGGCCTCCCGGCCGTTGGGCGACATGTGCCCCTTGCTGGCGGGGAGTTCCTTGACGAGCCGCCCGCGGAACGACTCGGCGAGGTAGTAGAGCAGGTCACGGTCCTCGACGCGGTGGGGCCAGCGTGCGTCGCCCTTGATGATCGCGTCGATGCCGAACCGGCTGCGCACGATCTTGACGTACCCGCAGAACGCGGTGGCGTGCGTCGGCGTCAGCGCGCCGTGCGCGATCACCTTCAGGGTCTCCTCGTCGAGCGCGGGCCCGAACGAGTGCAGGGCGTCGGAGAGCATGTGCCAGGAGCGGGGCGTGGAGAAGGGCTCCTCGGTCTTCGGCGGCTTGGACCACAGGTGGTCGGGCCGGTCGGCGAGGTGGTCCACGACCCACGGGTGGATGTCGTTGTTCGCGGCCCAGACCAGCCAGTCCTTCGGCGAGGCCTCCAGATGGACGTGGGCGAGGCGGTTGATGAGGGCGGAGGCGATCGGCCGGGCGAGGGCGTTGTCCGTGGCTCGGTTGCCGGCGCCGATCACGATCGAGCCCTTCGGCAGCTCGTAGTTGCCGATGCGGCGGTCCAGGATCAGCGAGTAGAACGCCTTCTGGACGTCCGGCGTGGCCGCGTTCAGCTCGTCCAGGAACAGGCAGTACGGCTCGTCCCGGGCGATGGCCTCCGGCGGACAGAACACGGACCGTCCGTCACGGATCTGCGGTACGCCGATCAGGTCCTCCGGCGCCGGCTGCGTACCGAGCAGACTCACGCTCCCCCACTGCCTTAAGGGCGCGGGGGGACCCCCACCAGCCCCAAGGACTCGGCGAACTCCCTTACCAGGGAGGACTTTCCGATGCCGGGGGCGCCCCAGAGGAACACGGGCCGCACGGTCGCGAGACCGAGCAGCAGCTCCGGAATCCGGGCGGGGGTGACGGTGACGGCTGCCTGCACGCGGCAACTCCTGGGGTTCGTGGAGGAACGGAGCGCGCGAAGGCGCGAGGTCCGGTACGAACAGTGTGGGTACGGAGACGGAGGAGCGCAGCCGATTTTCCGGCGGCCCGCGCTCAGGCGACCTGGTGGTCCCCGGAGACCTCCAGGGGCACCTGCGGCCCGTTGCACTCGCGCAGCCAGCGCCGCAGTACGCGGTGGAGGTGCTCCGCGCCGACCAGTTCCGCCCCCTCCTCGACCGCCTCCGACAGTGCGAAGGGCGCCAGCAGGAACGGCTTGCCCTGCGCCCCGCCGAGGCCGCCGTGCGAGCCGATCTGCTCCTCGAAGGCGAGCACCTCGCCCTCGGCCGGGTCGTACCAGGAGTTGACCATGATGTCGGCGGTGTGCGGGAAGGAGTGTGTACGACGCACCGCGCTCGCCGCGCCGGGACCGAAGTCGGCCAGCGGGGTGCCGTGTTCGCCGTCCGGTGCGCCTGGTTCGTCCAGCGCGTCCACCGGGATCTCCACGCCGTGCGCGCCCAGCACCACCCCGCCGTGCTCCTCGCTGGCGACGAGGACGAAGCCGACGCCGGGATGGTTGGCGAGGGTGGTGAGCAGCGCGGGATGGCGGGCGTCGATCTCCTCCCTGGTCATGCGGTGGTGCACGTCCGGGAAGGAGATGAGCCCGAGGTTGCCGGAGGCGAGCACCAGCGGTTCGGAGCGGTGGCCGGTGGGCACGTGGCGCCCGCCGTTCTCCTCGACGGGCCGGCGCAGCGCGGCGCGCACGGCGGCGCGCGCCTCGGCCCCACTGTGGGTGCGTCGCGCCCTGCGTGGCACGGGCAGTCCGCAGCCGGCCCGGACCAGGTCACCGAGGCCGAGCCCGTACCGGCCCCGGAAGGTCTCGCCGGGGCTCTGCCCGTGGTCGGAGAGGAGGACGATCCGGTACGGGCGGGGCGCGTGCTGGGCGACTTCCGCGATCAACTCGGTGGCGCGGTCGAGGCGTTGGAGGACCTTCTCGGCGTCGCGGCTGTGCGGTCCGGAGTGGTGGGCGACCTCGTCGTAGGCGACCAGGTCGGCGTAGACGGCGGTGCGCCCGGCGAGCATGTCGCCCATCACGGCGGCGACGACCACGTCCCGTTCGATGACGGTCGCGAAGGCGCGGATGAAGGGGTAGAGGCCGCCGCGTGCGATCCTCGGGCGCCGTTTGCGTATCCGGGCCATGGTCGACTGGCCGATCTCGCGGCCGACCTCGGCGAAGAAGGACAGGGCGGTGCGGACGGCGTTGGCGGGGTCGGAGAAGTAGGCGAAGTAGCCCGCGCGGGAACGGTTCTCCCGGCCGCGCCGGCCCGCGACGGACAGCACGAGGGCCTGTTCGTCGGCGCCGCCGCCGAAGAGGTTGCCCCGGCTGGCCCCGTCGACGGTGAGCAGTCCGCCGTCGCCGGTGCGTTCGACGGCCCGGCGCTGGAGTTCGGCGGCGCTGGTGGGCCGGTTGCAGACCATGACCTCGCCGGTGTCCTTCTCGTACCAGCGGAAGGCCGGGATGTCGTGGTTGGTGCCGTGCAGGATGCCGAGCTGGCTGGCGCCGGTCTGGCTGGACCAGTCGGTGCGCCAGGGGGTGAGCCGGTGGGTGGCGTCCAGCCAGCCCGCGACGGTCGGCATCAGCCCCTTCTCCGCGGCCCGCACCAGGACGTCGTGGCCGACGCCGTCGAGTTGCAGGAACACCACGCCCGGCGTCGTAGGGCCCTCGAACGGCCGCGCGAGGCCGCGTCGGTCGGCGAGGCGGTAGAGCCGTCTTCGGTAGGCGTCGTCGTCCCGTACGGCCAGTGCCGCGCCAGTCGCCGAGGCCACGGCCGACATCACGGCGGCGACCACCACCGCCGTCTCCGGGGCCGCCTCGGGGCGGTCGGCCGGGGTCAGCCGCAGCGCGACGAGCAGCAGACCGCCGTTGAGGAAGAAGACCAAGAGGCCGAGCACGAGGGCGGGCACGAGCAGCAGCAGCCGGACCAGCAGCGGCCAGACCAGGGCCGACAGCAGACCGAAGGCGCCGGCGCCGATGGCCGCGGTGACCGCGATCCGGGTGGCACTGTCGCCGTCACCGGTGCGGATCCGGAAGTCCGGCAGGATGCCGGCGAGCACCAGCATCGTGAGCGTCGACACGGCCCACACCGCGACGCTCCGCCCGATCTGGCTGGCGATCCGCCGCCAACGCCCCGCACCCACGTCCCGCACACCTCACGTCCCGGCCCGTCCCCACGGCGGGGCCTGTGCACACCCTGTCACAACGAGGGAGCGGAGCCCGGCGGTCCGGCTCGGCGCGGGTTCAGCGGCCGTCGTACCCGGCGGTCGGCATCGACAGGCGGCGGTGCACCCGGGCCTTCATCTGGGCGTCGTACGAGGGTTCCGCGCGGCCCACCGTCTCCACCCGCACCCCGCGTCGCGCGCACTCGGCGGTGAACTCGTCGACCGAGGTCAGCGCGTGCTCCAGGACCCGCTGACTGGGCGCCACGAAAAGGTCGAGGCCGGGCTCGACGCCGTCCCAGAGGGCGGAGTGGTCGGGCCGCAGACTCCGTACGAGCAGTTCCCTGGTGACGACGTAGCCGTGTTCGGCGGCCCAGCGGGCGCACATCGCGTGCTGGCTGCGGGAGTCGACGAGGAAGGGCTCCTCGTCCAGTTCCTCCAGCGGTGTCAGGCTGGCGATCGCGGTCACCCGCGGTACCGGGCCGGGCAGACCGACGGCGGCGTGCGCGTGTCCCATGGCGTCCCCCTCAGCTCCGGGCTTCCCCGCTCACCTCAGGGTTTCCCCACTTGCCCCGGGTTTCCCGCCGACCCTACTCCTGCCCGTAGGCTTCGGGGAGTCGCGCGAAGGAGGCAAAGGGGTGCCGGTGGAGATCACGTGGTGGGGTCACGCCACCTGTACGGTCGAGGACTCGGGCGTACGCGTGCTCACCGATCCCCTGTTCGTGCGCCGGCTCGCCCATCTGCGCCGTCGCCGGGGCGAGTTGCCCCCGCCCGGCGCATGGCGCGCGGACCTGGCGCTCGTCTCCCATCTGCACTCCGATCACCTCCATGTGCCCTCCCTCGCGCGCCTCGCGCCGGGCGCGCGCCTGATCGTGCCCCGGGGCGCGCCGAAGGCGGTGCCGGGCCTGTCGCGCCGGCTGGCCCATCTCCGGGTGACGGAGGTGTCCCCCGGAGACCGCGTGGAAGTCGGTGACCTGGTCGTACGGGCCGTGTCCGCGCGGCACGACGGGCGGCGGCTGAACGTCGGACCGCAGCGGGCGCCCGCGCTCGGCTATGTGATCGAGGGCGAGGCGCGGACGTATTTCGCCGGGGACACCGGCCTGTTCGCGTCGATGGCCGAGGAGGTCGGCCCGGTCGACGCGGCGCTGCTGCCGGTGGGCGGCTGGGGGCCGTATCTCGGGGAGGGGCATCTGAACGCGGAGCGGGCGGCCGAGGCGCTGGCCCGGTTGGCGCCGCGCAGCGCGGTGCCGGTGCACTACGGCACGTACTGGCCGATCGGGATGGACGCCGTGCGCCCCCATGAGTTCCACGCGCCGGGTGAGGAGTTCGTGCGGCTCGCGGCGGCTCGTGCGCCCTCGGTCGACGTGTACCGGCTGGAGCACGGGGAGAGCGTGCGCCTGGGGGTCGCGCGGTGAACGTGGTCCTGGCCGCCGCCTCGACCTCGGGGCAGGGGTCGGCTGGGCAGGCGATCGGCTATCCGACGCTGTTCCTGCTGGTGCTGGTGGGTGCGTTGGTGCCGGTGGTGCCGACGGGGGCGCTGGTGAGTTCGGCGGCCGTGGTGGCCTTCCACGAGACCGCGCCGCTCGCCATGGTCCTGGTGTTCGCGGTGGCCTCGCTGGCCGCGTTCCTCGGCGATGTGGCGCTGTACTGGCTGGGCCGGCGCGGGATGGACTCGAAGAACGGGTCGCGCTGGCTGGCCGCGATCCGGTCACGGGCGCCCGAGGACCGCCTCGCGCAGGCCCAGCGGAAGCTGAGCGAGAACGGGGTGACGGTCCTGGTGCTGTCCCGGCTGGTGCCGGCCGGGCGCATCCCGGTGATGCTGGCCTGTCTGATGGCGAAGTGGCCGGTACGCCGCTTCGCCCGTGGGGACATCCCGGCGTGCCTCGCGTGGGCCGCGACATACCAGCTGATCGGCGTCCTTGGCGGTTCGCTCTTCGACGAGCCCTGGGAAGGCGTGGTGGCGGCGGTCGCCCTGACCCTGACGATCAGCGCGGCACCCAGCCTGTGGCGGCGGGCACGCGGGGTACGCGGGGCGACCTGAGCGAGCGGAGAAGCCGGGCCTGAGAGGCCCGAGCCTGAACCCGCCCGCACATCGGGCGAGGGCTGCGAGTGCCCCATCCGCACATCGGGCAAGCGTTGCAAGTGCCCCATCCGCACATCGGGCAAGCGTTGCAAGTGCCCCGTCCGCACCTCGAACAGGGGTTCCGGAACCCCGCACGCGCACCCGCCAGGGATTCCCCGCTCCCCCGCACAGCGGGCGCTACCCGCTTGGACCCCGCCCGCACACCAGCCGGAAACTCCGAGCGCCTCGCCCTCGCATCGGGCAGGGATTCCCGGCACCCCGCCCGCACACCAGGCAGCAACTCCCCGTACCCCACCCGGACGTCAGACAGAGGTTGCGAATGCCCCGCCCGCACCTCGAACAGGGGCCCCGGTATCCCGCACGCGCACCCGCCAGGGATTCCCCGCTCCCCCGCACAGCGGGCGCTACCCGCTTGGACCCCGCCCGCACACCAGCCGGAAACTCCGAGCGCCTCGCCCTCGCATCGGGCAGGCCCCCTCTGCCCGACCCGCGCACCACGCCGGGGTCGGCACGCCGCCGGCCTTTCCGTCCGGCCGGGGATTCGCGCACCCCGTCCACGCGAAAGGCAGGGATCAGCTCGCTTCGCGCGCACCCGTCGTGTCAGGCCAGTACTCGTGAGCCTCCCACCGGCAGGTCCCACAGGTTCTCGCGGAGCAGGCCGGACTTCTGCCAGGCGGTCCGTACCCGGGTCAGTGGTTCGAGGACCGGTTCGGCCGACAGGACGAAGGTGGCCCAGTGCATGGGCGCCATCCGGCGCGCGCCGAGGTCCATGGCGGCCTGTACCGCTTCCTCCGGGTCGCAGTGGACGTCGCTGAGCCACCACCG
The DNA here is from genome assembly GCF_036898825.1 of Streptomyces sp. B21-083. Taxonomy (GTDB): domain Bacteria; phylum Actinomycetota; class Actinomycetes; order Streptomycetales; family Streptomycetaceae; genus Streptomyces. The sequence goes on from NZ_JARUND010000001.1 coordinate 1,631,054, forward strand.
CGGGTCGTACGCCCCGATCGGCAACAGCGCGAGGTCGATGCCCGGGTAGCGCTGTCCGATGCGGGCGAACCAGTGGCCGTACCCGGTGTCACCGGCGAAGTAGACCCGCTGCCCGTCCAGGTCGGTGAGCACCCAGCCGCCCCAGAGGGTGCGGCAGGTGTCGGTGAGGCCGCGCTTGGACCAGTGGTGGGCCGGCACGAAGTCGAAGCGGACGCCGTCCAGTGCGGCCCCCTCCCACCAGTCCAGCTCGGTGACGTGGGTGAACCGGCGGCGCCTGAACCAGCGGCCGAGCCCGGCCGGCACGAACACCGGGGTGCCGCGCGGGAGTCGGCGCAGGGTCGGGGCGTCCAGGTGGTCGTAGTGGTTGTGGCTGATGACGACGGCGTCGACGCGCGGCAGCGCGCTCCAGGCGACGCCCACGGGGGTGATCCGGGCCGGTGTGCCGAGGATGCGGCGGGACCAGACCGGGTCGGTGAGGACGGTGAGGCCGCCGATCCTGACCACCCAACTGGCGTGCCCCGCCCAGGAGACGGCGATTGTGCGCGCGTCGACGCGGGGCAGCGGAACGGGTTCGAAGGGCAGCCGCGGGATGTCGGCGAGGCCTTCCGGGGTCGGCCGTACCGCGCCCTCTCTGGCGAATCTGGCCATCCCCTTCAGGCCCGGCAGCGGGGTGGTCAGCCGGTCGGCGAAGGAACGGGGCCACACCCGGGTCCCATGGAGCGGCTGCAGCGCCTCGGGCGGCGTGGTCCTGACCGTGCTGATGCCGGCGCCGGCGCTGATGCTCGTGGTCGACTCGGACTGCTGCGTCATCGAGGAGGCTCCCGTCGCTGAGCGTCGTCACAAAGATCGTCGAAGGTTGATTCCACCAGGGTCAACGCGCGTCGCACGTGTGGCAGTTCCAGTGGGTCGGGTGACATGAGCGACTGTGTCCGTTCCTCCGGCGTGTCGCCGAGCAGCGTGCCCGTGGCCAGCCGGACGCGCAGCGCCGCGAGGTCGTCCCCGAACCGGTGACCGCCCGGTGTGGGCATGCCGAGCCGGTCGGTGAGGTACTCCTCCAGTTCCTGGGCGTCGCCGACGCCGTGGGCGCCCAGCGCGGTCCGCAGGGGGCCGAGATCGACGTACAGATGACGGCCGGACCTCGGTGGCAGGGCCAGACAGCCCGCGGCGACGACCGCGCGGTGCGCGGCGGTCGCCACGCGCGCGTGCAGGCGTACGGCGGCGGTGAGCCGTTCGGTGACGGGCTCGGGTTCGCCGAGCGCGTAGCCGGCCGCGGCGGCGACCGGTTCGGCGATCCGCGCGCCGAGCGCGGTGAGTACGTCGAGCACGCGCGCGCGGAGGGCGTCTCCGGCAGCGTTCGCCGGGAAGCGGGCGAGGGCGGCGGGCCAGCCCGGCGGCAGCGACGCGCCACGCAGGTCGGTAACGACGGTGACCTGGTCGGGCAGCATCTCGGCCGGGCTGAGCAGCACGGTGTCGTGCGGCCGGTGCAGGGTGTCGCGCCAGGTCTCGTCACTGACCAGGTGCAGCCCCTCCCCGGCGGCGGCCTCGACGGTCTCGTGCAGGAGTTCGGGCGGCGCCACGGTGGCCGTCGGGTCGTCCGCCACGGACAGCACGAGCAGCCGGGGATCACCGCCCTCGGCCCGCACCCTCCGTACGGTCTCCAGCAGGGCGTACGGGTCCGGCACGCCTCCGCAGTCGGCCGGTGTGCCCACGTAGAACACGGATCTGCCCAATGCCCGTACCTGCGGCGCCCACCAGGCCGGGCAGGGCCGGGGCACCAGGACGTCGCCGCCGATCGCGGCGGTCAGCGCGTGCAGCAGGGCCGGGGCGCCGGGCGCGGCGGCCACCTGGCCGGGCTCGGCGGGCAGTCCGCGCCGGGTCCAGTAGCCGCAGGCGGCGTCGAGGAGTGCGGGGCCGCCGCCGGTCGGCTGGGCGTCGGGGTGGGCCGCGGCGGCGGCGAGCACGGCGGCGAGTTCGGAGAGTACGGGGAGTCCGTCGGCGGGGAGCGGCGGGCCGTAGCGGACGGGGCCGTGCCCCTGGGAGTCCGTCCGCCGCATACGTTCCTCCGCGCGTTGCCGGTGCGGTGCGTGTGCCCGCCTGTGCCTACGAGTACTCACGGTCACAGGGACCCATGGGAGCCCGCTCGGGTTGCTTCGGCCTGGCCCTGCGGGCGGTGCGGGCGGCGGTCCGGGTCAGCCGCGCACCGGCTTCCCCCTGCGGCGCAGCCGGTGTACGGCGGCCCCGGCGGCGCCCACGATCAGCACGCCGCCGGCGACCAGCGCGGGCACCGAGTCGGTGAACGCACCGCCCTGGCCCGCCTCCACCCCGCGCTGCACGGGTGCGGGGGTGGGTTCGGAGGTGTGCGTGGGGCAGGAGGACACGTCCTGGAAGTCGCCGTTCTGGAAGTCGCCGTGGGAGTCGGTGCCGCAGGCGCCGGTGCCGGTGCCGCTGCCGCTGCCGTCGCGGGTCACTGTGAACGTCGCCTTCCAGGCCTTGCCCTGGCCTCCGGCCTGCCCGGGACACGTGCCGTCGGCGGACCATTCGGCGGCGGGGTCTGTCGCGTTCTGGTCGCCCTCGAAACTCCAGGCGGGCGCGATCTTCGCGGTGCCGCTGTAGGCGGGGCCGGTCACCTGGTCGTCGTTGCCGGGCACCTGCTGGAGCTGGACGGTGCCCTGCTCGAAGCCTTGGGAGTGCGCGTCGATGGACGCGGGCGGGGTGCCACCGGTCGCCTCGCAGGCCACGGAGACGGTGACGGTGCCGCCGGGTCCGACGCTACGCGGGTTGACCTCCCCGGCGGCGTCCGCGGACACGGCCGAGGCGGCGGTGCCGAGGGCGGCACCGGCCAGGGCGGCGACGGACAGGACACGGGCGGTGCGGCGCATGGCTGGGCTCCTTCGAGCGGCGGCTGCGGGGAGCGTCGGGTGATGCCCCGCACCCCATCACAGCCCGCCCGGCGGCGGGGCGCGCGCGGCCGGGCACCATTAGCGGGACGGGCACGCCCGACCGGGTGACGGCGGGCCCGACGCGCGTCGCGCTCACCGAGCTGCTCCAGCTCGGTGAGCGCGACGCGCTGGGAGACTCGGTAGGAGGCGTGGCAGGAGCGGTCGGCGGACCGGAAACACGGCCGCGCGGAAGCGCCGAGTACCCGTACAGGAGGTCGGTTCTAGGCCGCGTCCTTCATGACCTGGTCCCGCAGCCGGTTGCAGGAGCGGCTGATCAGGCGGGAGACGTGCATCTGGGAGATGCCGAGCTGCTCGGCGATGCGGCTCTGGGTCATGTCCCCGAAGAACCGCATGTAGAGGATGGCGCGTTCACGCTCGGGCAGTGCCCGCAGTCGCGGCTTGACGGCCTCGCGGTCGATGACGGTGTCGAGGGCCGGGTCGGCGGCGCCGAGGGCGTCGCTGAGGGAGTATCCGTCCTCGCTGCCGGGCAGTTCGGCGTCGAGGGAGAGCGCGGTGAAGCTCTCCAGCGCCTCCAGACCGGCCTTGACGTCCTCCTCGGTCATGTTGGCGTGCTCGGCGATCTCCGCGACGGTGGGCCTGCGGCCCGAGATGGTCTGCGAGAGGTCCTGGGAGGCGAACCGGACCCGGTTGCGCAGGTCCTGGACCCGGCGGGGGACGTGCAGGGTCCACATGTGGTCGCGGAAGTGGCGCTTGATCTCCCCGGTGACCGTGGGGACGGCGTAGCTCTCGAAGGCGTTCCCGAGTTCGGGGTCGTAGCGGTCGACGGCCTTGACCAGGCCCAGCGCGGCCACCTGACGCAGGTCGTCCAGGCTTTCGCCGCGGCTCCGGAAGCGGCCCGCGAGCCGGTCGGCCATGGGCAGCCAGGCCTCGACGATCTTCTCCCGGAGGGTGTCGCGCTGCTGACCCGGGGGGAGCGCGGCGAGCGTGCGGAACGCCTCGGCGGTGTCGGGGGCGTCGTCGTGGGGGTGCCGCTTCGGACTCGTGTGAGTTCGCATGGTGCGTCGCAACTCCCTAGGAGTGCTTGGGGTGGACGGGTCCCCGCGGGAGGGTGCGCACCACCGGGACAGAGACACCCGGGTCGGTGATCCACCGCTCCCACGGACGTGCCTCCTGTCCGAAGCACTGATGCTGCGCCTGCCCCGCCCCATGCGTGCCAAACAGGTTTTTCTGACCGCCGTCCGGTGACTCGGCCGCTGCCTCCTCCGCACGCCACCTGGAGCAGCTGGAGGCGACTGCCGCGTCCATCCAGGTCCAGGAGTTTCTGGAAGAGCCGCTGAGGTGTGTCGGCAGCGGATCCTCGGGTACGCGGCTGGCACCCCCGAAGTCTGGAGGCACGCATGCAACAAGGCAGCGGCCGCGTCAGCGCCCATCGCGACGACGAGATGAAGCACCAGGTCCAGGGCCTGCTCAGGTCCGGCCACCCGACCAGCACCGAGGAGTGGAACGACCCGGAACCCGCCGCCGAGGACGACCCGCGGATCGCGGGCGGCCCCGTGGCCCCGGCCGTGCGCCGGCCGGGATCGAGACGGTGCGCTTTGAACTGGCCCGCTATCTGGGCCGTACGTCCTTCCCGGCCGGGCCACGCGAGCTGCGTGGCCTCCTGCGCGCCGGCCACGCCCCCGACACTCTGGTCGAGCCACTGGAGCGGCTTCCCTCGAAGGCGCGTTACGCCTCCGTGCAGGAGCTCGCCGTGGCGGTCGTGAGCGGCTCCGAGGAGAACGCGTAGCCGGACCCTCTGGAGAGGACCGGGGAAGGACCAGGAAAGGACACCGAAGAAACCATGCGTATCGCGTTTCTCACCGCCCCCGAGGGCGTCGAACAGATCGAACTCACCGACCCCTGGCAGGCGGTGGCCGACGCGGGTGGTGAACCCGTGCTCGTGTCGACCGAGCAGGGCCGGGTGCAGGCCTTCAACCATCTCGACAAGGGGGACACCTTCCCCGTTCAGGAGGTTGTCGGCGAGGTGTCGGCCGAGTCGTTCGACGGACTCGTACTGCCCGGCGGGGTGGCCAACCCGGACCTCCTGCGCACCGACGAGCGCGCCGTCGCGTTCGTCCGGGACTTCTTCGACCAGGGCCGTCCGGTCGCCGCGATCTGCCACGCCCCGTGGACCCTGGTGGAGGCGGACGTCGTCCGCGGCCGGGTACTCACCTCGTGGCCGAGTCTGCGCACCGACCTGACCAACGCGGGGGGTGAGTGGGTCGACGAGCAGGTGCGGATCTGCGACCACGGATCCAATGTCCTCATCACCAGCCGCAAACCGGACGACCTGAAGGCGTTCTGCGAGGCACTCGTGTCCGAGTTCGGCAAGAAGGCCGCCTGACGGCCCTTCCTGCCGGGAGCAGTCCCGCCTTCGTCGCGGCGGTCGCGGCCCATCGGCACTGGGATCCTCCCCCGGTGCGCCGCTGAGATCCACCGCCGCCGGTGCCGCTGCCACCAGCCCTCGGGCCTGGCAGCGGCACCGTTCTCACTCCTGTGCGCAGTCCCGGTCCCGGGCGCCCTCTCGGGTGCGGCCGGCGGCGATGGGGCGGCGCGGATGGCGGCGCAGGTACTCGCCCTCCAACTGCGCCATCCGGTCGTTGTGGGCGCGCAGCGCGTCGCTCGACGCGTGCAGCAGCGTGTCGTGGCGGGTCCGGTGGATCGTCTCCAGCTCCTTCATCAGCTGCTGGTCGTCCAGCCGACCCGGGTCGACTCCGATCATGGTGGCACCCCGCTCGTCGCGTCCGAGTCCTTCGGTACGCGGCCCGGGTACCCCACGCCGCCCGGCCGAAGCCCCTACCCCCCTACCGCGCCCGCTCCACCCGCCGCTCGTCCCACACGGGCTCCGGGGTCTCCCGGATCTTCCCGTCACTGCCGAACACCAGATATCGATCGAACGAACGAGCGAACCAGCGGTCGTGCGTGACGGCGAGCACCGTGCCCTCGAACGCCTCCAGCCCTTCCTGGAGCGCCTCGGCGGACTCCAGGTCGAGGTTGTCCGTCGGCTCGTCCAGCAGCAGTGCCGTGACGCCCTGCAGTTCGAGGAGCAGGATCTGGAAGCGGGCCTGCTGGCCGCCGGAGAGCCGCTCGAAGCGCTGCTCGGCCTGGGCGGTCAGCTCGTAGCGGCGGAGCCGGGACGAGGCCGCGCCCCGGTCCTGCGCGTGTTCCGACCACAGGATGTCGAGGAGCGTACGGCCCTCCAGCTCGGGGTGGGCATGCGTCTGGGCGAAGTGGCCGGGCACGACCCGCGCGCCGAGCTTCCACTCGCCGGTGTGCGCCACGGTGTCCCCGGCGAGCAGCCGCAGGAAGTGCGACTTGCCGGAGCCGTTGGAGCCGAGGACGGCCACCCGTTCGCCGTAGAAGACCTCCAGGTCGAAGGGTCTCATCAGCCCGGTGAGCTCAAGTCCCTTGCAGGTGACGGACCTTACGCCGGTCCGGCCGCCCTTGAGCCGCATGGTGATGTCCTGCTCGCGCGGCGGCTCGGGCGGCGGCCCCGCCTCCTCGAACTTCCTGAGCCTGGTCTGCGCGGCGGCGTAGCGGGACGCCAACTCATGGCTGATGGAGGCCGCCTGACGGAGGTTCAGGACCAGCTTCTTCAGCTGGGCGTGCTTCTCGTCCCAGCGCCGGCGCAACTCCTCGAAGCGCGCGAACCGTTCACGCCGCGCCTCGTGATAGGTGGCGAAACCGGCGCCGTGCACCCAGGCGTCGGCGCCGGCGGGCCCGGGTTCGACGGACACGATCTTCTGCGCGGACCGGGAGAGCAACTCCCTGTCGTGGGACACGAAGAGGACGGTCTTGCGGGTCTCCGCGAGCCGTTCCTCCAGCCATCGCTTGCCGGGTACGTCGAGGTAGTTGTCAGGTTCGTCGAGGAGCAGCACCTCGTCCGTGCCGCGCAGCAGCGCCTCCAGCACCAGCCGCTTCTGCTCACCGCCGGACAGGGTGCGCACCAGCCGCCACTGCGCCTTCTCGTACGGCATGCCGAGCGCGGCCGTGGTGCACATGTCCCACAGGGTCTCGGCCTCGTACCCGTGCGCCTCGGCCCAGTCGGAGAGGGCCTGCGCGTACTGGAGCTGGGCCGCCTCGTCGTCGACGGTCAGCATGCCGTGCTCGGCGAGGTCGACCGCCTTGGCGGCCTCCTGGATCCGGGGTGTGGCGACCGACACGAGCAGGTCCCGTACGGTCGTCTCGTCCCGTACGGAGCCCACGAACTGGCGCATCACGCCGAGCCCGCCGCTCACGTTGACGGTCCCGCCGTGCGGTTTCAGTTCGCCGGAGATCAGCCGCAGCAGGGTCGTCTTCCCGGCGCCGTTGGGCCCCACGAGAGCCACGACGGCCCCTTCGCCCACCCGGAACGACACATCGCCGAGCAGCGCCCTCCCGTCGGGAAGGTAGTACTCAAGGTGCGCTGCTTCGAGGTGTCCCATGAGGACGCATTCTGCGGGCCCACCACGACCCCGGGCAAACCCATATCCGCGCCCGGACAGTTCTAGGACAGGTCCTAGCCGTGCACTGCCTCTCCCGCCGGTCCGCTGCCCGTGTCCGGCCCGGCCGCCGCGACGACCGCGCCCGCCCAGGACACCGCCTTCCAGCCGTCCGCCGGGGATCCCTCCAGGACGACCACGCCGGTGTTGTCGAGCCGGTGTTCGGCGGCGAAGGGCACGTCGACGTTGTCCGCCCGGGCCGCCGCCCACATCCGGATCACGGCGCCGTGACTGACCATGGCGACCGCGTCGGCCCCGCTGTCCGCGGCCTCGGCGACGACCGCGTCGAACCGGCCGAGCGCCTCCACGCCGTTCTCCCCGCCCGGCATCCGCAACTCCGTGTCACCGGCCGCCCACGCGAACAGGGTGGTCATGTAGGTGTGCGCGGACTCGGGGTCGCCCCGCATCTCCAGGTCCCCGGCGGCCACCTCACGAATCCCGTCCCGCACCCGGACGCCGAGGCCGCGCGCCTCGGCCAGCGGCGCGGCGGTCAGCTGCGTACGGATCAGCGTGGAGGCGTACAGCGCGTCGATGTCCTCACCCGCCAGCGCCTCCGGCAGCGCGGCGGCCTGCGTCTCCCCGAGCTCGGTCAGCCTTGCCCCCGGAACCGCGGTGTCCAGCAGGAACTTCACGTTCGACGGGGTCTGACCGTGCCGGATGAGCAGCAGACGCATACGGGTTTTCCTCTCGCCCCACGATGTCGCGACGAGCCCCGTGACCTGTTCGACAAGACAAAAAGGCTCACTTCAGGGTACCCAGAGCGTCATGACCGCAGACATCGACCTCACCGTCCCGCAGCTCGGCAGCCACGCCCTGCGCGAGAAACTGCTGAAGCTCGACTTCCGGCTGTTCGAGACCGCCGCCACCCGGAACTGGCCGGGCGCCGAGCGGGTCCTGCCGAGGCTGAGCCGCAGCGCGAACCACGGCGTCCTGTGGTTCGCGACGGCCGCCGCCCTGGCGGCCACCGGGAGCCCCCGGGCCCGCCGGGCCGCCGTCCGGGGCCTGGCCTCCCTCGCCGTGGCCTCCGCGACGATCAACACGGTCGGCAAGCGCTCCGTACGCCGTCCGCGCCCCGTACTGGACGCCGTACCGATGGTCAGGCAGCTGAAGCGGCAGCCGATCACCACGTCGTTCCCGTCCGGCCACGCGGCGTCGGCAGCCGCCTTCGCGACGGGTGTCGCCCTGGAGTCCCCGGGCCTCGGGGCGGTGGTGGCGCCCCTGGCCTTCTCGGTGGCGATGTCCCGCGTCTACACGGGCGTCCACTTCCCCAGTGACGTCCTCGCCGGCGCGGCCCTCGGCGCGGGCGCCGCGTTCGCCGTACGGGAGCTCCTGCCGGCCCGCGACCGGTCCGCGCCCCCGGCCCGGCCGCACGCCACGGCCCCGGCGCTGCCCGACGGCGAGGGTCTGGTCCTGGTGGCCAACACGGCGGCCGGCACCGCCGACCGGGTCCGCGCGCTGGCGGACGCGCTGCCGCTGGCGGAGATCGTGGAGTGCGCGCCGGAGGACCTGCCGGACGAGTTGGAGAAGGCGGCGGCCCGCTGTCAGGTGCTCGGCGTGTGCGGCGGCGACGGCACGCTGAACACGGCCGCCGCGGTCGCCCTGCGTCACGGACGGCCGCTCGCGGTACTGCCCGGCGGCACGCTCAACCACTTCACGCTCGACCTGGGCGTCGAGGACGCCCTGGACGTCGGCCGGGCGGTACGCCGAGGCGAGGCGGTGCGCGTGGACGTGGGCCGGTTCCGGTCCGGGGACCAGGAGGGCGTCTTCCTCAACACGTGCAGCCTGGGCGTCTATCCGGAGCTGGTGCGCGAACGGGAGCGCTGGTCCGAGCGGATCGGCGCCTGGCCGGCCGGGGTGGTCGCGGCGGCACGTGTGCTGCGCGCCGACCGCCATCCCCTGGAGGCTCAACTCCGGGGTGAGCGGCGCCCGTTGTGGCTGCTCTTCGCCGGCAACGGCACCTACCACCGGCTCGGCCTCGTACCGGCCCGCCGGGTCGACCTGGCGGACGGCCGGCTCGACGTACGGGTGGTGCACGGCGGCCGGGGGCCTTCGCTGCGCCTCCTGGCGGCGGCCCTGGCCGGCCCGCTGACTCGCTCCCCCGCCCACGCGGGCGTCCTGGTCCACCGGCTCCGCGTGGACGACGTGGCGCCGGGCACCCTCCTCGCGTACGACGGCGAGGTCACGGAGGTGGAGGGCAGCGTGACACTCGAAAAACTCCCGGAGGCGCTGACGGTCTACCGACCGCTCGGCCGGAACTGACGTCCGGCGGACGGCCGTTGGCGGGCCCTGTCCACATCCCAAGACGTGGGTCTCATTATTCGGCATGACTGCGTACGGTGATGAGCGAGTCGTTCGGAGCGGGTCGTTCGAGAAGACGAGAAGGGGCACGGTCATGTCCAAGCCGCAGTCACAGCCGCAGGAGACCGCCGTCTACACCCACGGGCACCATGAGTCCGTGCTCCGCTCACACACCTGGCGCACCGCCGCCAACTCGGCGGCGTACCTCCTCGGCTCGCTGAAGCCGCACATGAGGATCCTGGACATCGGCTGCGGCCCGGGCACGATCACCGCGGACCTGGCCGCACTGGTCCCCGACGGACAGGTCACCGGCGTGGACCGGGCGCCGGGCATCCTGGACCAAGCCAGGGCCACGGCCGCCGAGCGTGGTCTCACCAACGTCGACTTCGCGGTCGCGGACATCCACGCGCTGGACTTCCCGGACGACACGTTCTGCGTGGTCCACGCCCATCAGGTACTCCAGCACGTGGGTGACCCGGTGCGGGCGCTGCGCGAGATGCACCGGGTCACCAAACCGGGCGGGTACGTCGCCGTCCGCGAGTCGGACTTCCTGGCCATGGCCTGGTATCCGGCGTCGGAGGGTATGGACGACTGGCTGGACCTCTACCGGCGGGTGGCCCGGGCCAACGGGGGCGAGCCGGACGCGGGACGCCGGCTGAAGTCCTGGGCGCTGCGGGCCGGGCTCACGGACATCACGGCCACCTCCAGCACGTGGACGTTCGCGGACGCCGCCGAGCTGGCCTGGTGGAGCGGCCTGTGGGCGGACCGGACGCTCACGTCGGCCTACGCGGACCGGGCGACGGAGGGCGGTCTGGCGACCCCGGAGCGGCTGCGGGCTGTCTCGGAGGCCTGGCGGGAGTGGGGACGGCAGGAGGACGCCTGGTTCACCGTCCCGCACGGCGAAATCCTCTGCCGAAAGGCCGACTGATACCGAAAGGGCGACCGACCCCCCGGCCTATGTCTGAGACTCCGATTTCGGGAAACTCGGAGTCCAGGAGGTTCACAATGGTTCCCATTCTGCTAGTACTGCTTCTGGCCCTGATTCTCTTCGGCGTCGGATTCGCGGTGAAGATTCTCTGGTGGATCGCATTGATCGTGCTCGTCGTCTGGCTGCTGGGATTCCTGGTGCGGGGCACGAATGCGAGCGGATCAAGGGGTCGCTGGTACCGCTGGTAGCCGGTATCGGTATCGGTATCGGTATCGGTATCGGTGAATGATCAGTCCCTAGGTAGTAGGGGGCCCAGCGGCCCGAGGTCCAGATTCAGGTCCTCGGGCCGCAGCCCGTACCGCTCCCTCAGCTCGGCCATTCTGTCTTCGAGGAGCATGAGTGTGAGCCCCACGCGCTCCTCCTGCTCCTCGGTCATCTCCCCCGTGTCGAAGCGACGCACGGCCTGCCTCTCCATGAGCTGCCGGAGCAGTTCCACCACCGTCAGGACGAGTTTGACGAGATCACGTTCGACGGTGTCGGGTTCGAGGTCGAGCCGGTTGCGGGCACTCACGTCAACTCTCCCCAGGGCGACGGTACTTGTTCGTTCACTGAACTGATCAGCGCGTTCAGGTCGATCCGGACGAGATCCACGTCCGCGATGCGCAGGGTGATGTCCCCGGTGATGACGACCCCGCCGGCGAGCAGCCGGTCGAGCAGGTCGACGAGGGCGACCTCGCGGCGTTCGACGACGGTCACGCGTCCCCCTCCCTCTCCGCGGAGCCTTCGGCGTCTCCGGTGAAGGAGTAGACGGCCCAGGGACCGGTGAGTTCGACCCGCAGTCCCGTAGCGGTCCCGTCCGCGTCGCTCTTCGTCCTGTCGACCAGTTCCACGAACCGCTCGGAATCCTCGCGCGGAACCAGATAGGCCGCGTTGAGCACGTTCTGCCCGGTCGCCCCGGAAAGCGCGGAGTTCTGCGGTGCGTGCAACCGATGGTCCTCGGCACAGCCGGAAAGGGTGCGATGCAATTCGACGGCGAACGTCTCGGCGCCGCGCCAACGGTCCTCATTCGTCCTGGCGTGCTGTCGCCGCCGACGCAGATAGTCCCGGCCGGTGGTCACCGACCGGACCGGCGGGTCCGACGGGATCGACGCGGAATCCGTCTCCGCGTCGGTCCCGTCGGTCTTTTCCAGATACACCTTCACGCCCCACTCCACCCTCCCGTCCAGGCGGTCGAGAGTGCGGTGGAAGTCGTTCTCGCGTTCCTCCATCATCACGCGTACGCCGCTGTCGTCCCGGAAGACGGTGGCGAGCCGCAGCGGCAGCGGTGTGGTGACGGCGGTCAGCGCGTCGATCACGGCCTGATGGGCGCGTGCCGTCGCGGTCAGCCAGTCGAGGTCCTCCAGCCGGTGCCGGAGCGACTCCTCGGCGAAGTCCTCCTCCGGCACCGTACTGACGACCGCGACCAGCCCGCGGTGGACGAGCAGCCCGGGCGGGGCGCCCGCCACCCCCGTCAACTGGGCCTGCAGGGCCGCGTCGAAGGGGCGGCAGACGGCGTAGACGTACCGCAGTCCGGTCATGAGGTCTCCTTCGGCGCTCCCCCGCGCTCCAGTTCGGCCAGTCGTTCACGCAACTCGGCGTTCTCGCGGGCGAGTTCACCCCGATGGGCGCGGGAGGACAACGCCGGGTCGTCCTCCCACCAGTCGATGCCCATCTCCTTGGCCTTGTCGACGGAGGCGACGATCAGCCGCAGCTTGATCGTGAGCAGTTCGATGTCGAGCAGGTTGATCCGGATGTCCCCCGCGATCACCACGCCCTTGTCCAGCACCCGTTCAAGGATGTCGGCGAGGTTGGAACCACCGTCATGGCTGTAGGGCTGGGGCAGCCGACTTGCCGGCGAAGTCATCGACGACTCCGGGGCCGGGTCTCGGATTCGGCTTCGGTCTCGTCGGTCTCGTCCTCGGCCGTCTCAGGCTCCGGCTCGTACGCGGCCTCGTCCTCGTCGACGTCCTCTTCGTACGCCGCCTCGTCCTCGTCGTCGTACTCGGGCTCCTCGGGCTTCTCGTCCTCCGCCTCCTCGTACTCGCCCTCGGGTTCGGCGGCTTCGGCCTCGTCGTCGACGTCGTCCTCGTCCTCGTACGCCTCTTCCGCCTCGGTCCCTTCCTCGCCCTCTTCTCCCTCTTGCCCTTCTTCTGCTGCCTCTTCCTCTTCCTGTGCGAGGGCGTCCTCGTGGCTCAGGACCACCTCGCCGTCCCGGATCTCTCCGCGCCAGCCGTCGTCCGCCTCGCCCTTGATCGTGATGAAGCGGGCGAAGTTCTTGAGGTCGAGCCGGGTGCGGCGGCCCTGGGCGCGCCAGATGTTGCCGGTCTTCTCGAACAGGCCCTTGGGGTAGTACTCGACGACCAGCAGCACGCGGGTCAGGTTCGGGGCGAGTTCGTGGAAGGAGACGACCCCCTTGGTCGTGCCCTTCGCGCCCTCCGAGGTCCAGGAGATCCGGTCGTCGGGCACCTGCTCGGTGGTGTGGGCCTTCCAGCTGCGGTTGGACCAGAAGATCTTGAGCTGCCAGTCGGAGGTCGTGTCGTCGGCGCGGTTCGCGCTCTTGACGCCCTTCGCGAAGGTGCTGAAGTCCTGGTACTGGGTCCACTGGTCGTAGGCGGTGCGCAGCGGGACCCCGACGTCGATGAACTCGATGACGACCGTCGGCTTCTTTCCCGCCCCGCCCTTTCGCCTGCCCTTGCCACCGGTCAGGTTCTTGAAGGCGCCGACCACGCTGTCCTTGGCGCGTCCGGCGCCGACTTCCACGGCGGAACGCAGGGGGCCCTTCCCCTCGGCGAGTTTGCGGCCGCCGTCGAGGGCCATCTTGGCGAAGCCGGGGCTGTTGCCCTCCGCGATGTCGTTGAGTTTGACGGTCGTCTCACCGAGCCGGTGTCCGACGCCCGTCAGCAGGCGCTGCGCCTGGGCGGCCAGGTACTCCTGCACCTCCGACTTCAGCCGGTCGGCGGCTTCGCTCCTGGCGACGTCGGTGATCGGGTTGCCCTTCCCGGATCCGGCGGACTTGACGGACTTGAGGGTGTCGGTCATCGTTCACCGCCTCCCTTGGGCAGCCGCGCGCGGGTGCCGCGACCGGCCGCCGTCTTCTTCGCCGCCGTCTTCTTGGCGGTCGCCTTCTTCACAGCGGGTCGGCCGGATGTCGCTGTCTTCCTGGGGTCCGCCTTCTTCGTGGCGGCCGTCTTCTTCGCCGCCGCCTTCCTGGCCGGCCGCTCGTTCCGCCCGGCGGGCTCCTCCTTGTCGCGCCCCTCGTCGCGTTCCTCGTCCGCCGTCTCGTCGTCCTCGTCGTCGCGGCCCCGGCCCGTCGTCTTCGTCACGACGCCCGCCAGTTGGTCGCGGACCTCCGCCGTGCGGCCGTGCAGCCGGTTGGCCAGCGCCTCGACCTGCCGCTCGACCATCGCGCCCGACGCAGCCTTGCCGACGCCCCGCAGATCCACGCGCAGCTGGTCGCCGATCTCCTTGAACTGCGGGTTGTCGCGCAGCTGCCCGGACACCAGGTCCGCCAGCGCCTTCGGGCTCAGTTGCATCCGCTTGCCGGCCACCAGGGTGCCGACAGCGAAGGCCAGTTTCAGTTTCTTCGTACGTCCAAGGACGTATCCGGCCCCTACAGCGAGGCCCAGTCCCACTCGGTTCATCCTCGTACCGTCCCGTTGTTGGTACCCGCGCCCGTGCGCAGGCCTGTCTCCAGCCGGTCCAGGAGCTCGTCCTCGCGGCGGTCGAACTCCTCGTCGTCGATCTCGCCCGCCTCCAACTGCTGTTCCAGCTGGGCGAGTTCGGTGCGGACCGTGGCCGGGTCGTAGTACAGCCGTTCCGCCTCGTGCAGCACCTGGCCGATCACCCAGGCGCTGCCGCGCACCGGTGCGAACGGCAGCAGCAGCACCTCGGAGATCAGTCCCATGTCCGGCTCTGTTCCGCCCCGGCGCCGAGTCCGCCCGTCGGGGAACCCGCGGGCTCGGCCGGGCCCGGCTCGACGAAGCTGTACGGCGGGAGCGGCCCGTGGACCCGCAGTTCGAGGTAGGGGCGCGCCTTGCGGAGCTGTTCGGTCGCGGTGAGGAACACCTCGGCCGAGTCGCGGGCCACCAGGAACGACACGTTGGCCAGCCAGCCGGTCGACTCGGCGCCCACGCTCACCGCCACCGCGGACGGCTCCAGCGCCTGCCGCACCTCGACGGCGTCCTCGGCCTCCCGGGCCTTCACCGCGGACACGACCATCTCACCGAGGCGCACCCGGTCGTCGTAACTTCCGCCGCCCGCTTGCCTGTTGGCCTCGGTGAACGCCCGGATCTCCGGGTTCTCCGCCAGCACGCGGTGCAGGACGGCCTCTTCCTCGTGGCTCGCCTTGACGTTGTACTCGACGTTGCCGTCGAGGGCCCGGAGCCGTTCCTCGTAGTGCTCGGCGCGTTCTGTCAGTACGGAGGTGACCGCTTCGTCGTCCGGAGCCACGCTGCCGAACCGCATGGGCAGCACGCAGCCGGCCCCGCCCGCCTCCTCCAGCACGTGCTGGTGGGCGAGCAGGTCCTTGCGCTTGGGGCGCAGCTTCTCGGGTGCGTCGCTGACGATCGCCGCGAGGGTGCCCGCCGTCAGGACACGCACGGTACGCGGCGGATCGCCGACGCCACGCAACTCCTCGGCGAAGGAGGGGAGTGCGGGATGGGTGGCGGCGGTGATGCCGTAGACGTACGTGCCGATGCTCGTGTCGTTGCCCGGGTCCGGTTCACTGCTCGTGTTCACTCCTGCTCCTCCTTCCTGCGTGCGGCCGCGGTCTTGCGGGGGCGGGACTGCTGCTGCCTGGGTTCGGCCTGGCCCTCGTCACGGGACTGCCGGAAGGCGTCGGAGATGGTCTCGGCGGCGCCGGAAAGTGCCCCCTTCGACTTGCCCTTCGCCCCGGACTCGGTGATGTCACCGACCAGGTCGGGCAGTCCGGGGCTGCGCTTCGGCCCGGCCTCCAGGTCGAGGCGGTTGCATGCCTCGGCGAACCGGAGATACGTGTCGACGCTGGCCACGACGACCCGGACATCGATCTTCAGGATCTCGATGCCGACCAGGGAGACCCGTACGAACGCGTCGATGACCAGCCCCCTGTCGAGAACGAGTTCGAGTACGTCGTAGAGGCCGCTGGAGCCGCCTCCGCCGCCGCTCTGCTGTGCCGGGACAACGGTCATACCGTCCACCCCTCCTTGTCTCGTGAAGTACCTGCCGGGCGAAGTACCAGCCGGTTCAGGTCTGTTGAAGTGCTCCGGGCTTATCGGCCCTCGGACCTGCGCGCGTCGGCGCGTCCGCGTTCGTAGCGGCGGACCCGCCGGTAGCCGGTGAGTTCACCCCGCTTGTCGAGGTCCACGCGGTAGCTCGCGAGAAGGCTCATGGTGTCGGGGACCCTGGTGAGTTCCAGGACCTCGATCTCCAACGCCCAGCCGTTCTCGGTCTGTTCGAAGGACGACACGGTCTCCGCGGTCATACCGGTGAGTTCCGCGAGCTGGTCGCGCGCGCCACGCATGATGTCCATGGCCGACTTGGGTGCGTTTGATTCTGCGTTCGATGAATTCGTCATAGGTCTCCTGGACATCGGGTGGCCCAGGATCAGCCGCTCAAACCCCGCAGGCTCAGACCATCGAGTCGAGCTTCCGCCGGGCCGGCCCCAACGTCCGTCCCCGCCGCATCAGTTCGCCCCACGGATGGGTACCGGCCTGCTCGGCCGCGTCCGCGATCGTCCAGCGGCGGGCGGTCAGCGCGGGATCGTCCACCTGGTCCCAGCGGACGGGGACGGCCACGGGCGCCCCGGGCAGCGCCCGGACGGAGAACGGCGCGACCGCGGTCTGCGCGTACCCGTTGCGCTGCACGTCGAGGTAGAGCCTCTCGCCGCGCTCCTTCTTGCGGGCGGCGGTGGTCAGTTCGTCGGGATGGGCGGCGGCCAGCACCTCGGCGACGCCCCTGGCGAACTCCCGTACCTCGTCGAAGCCGTGCTGTCCGCTCAGCGGGACGACGATGTGCAGCCCGCGCGATCCGGTGGTCATCGGCGCGGACGGCAGCCGCAGCATGTCGAGCAACTCCCGCAGCCGCAGGGCCGCTTCCCGTACCCGGGCGAAGTCGTCCACCGCCGGGTCGAGATCGAAGACCATACGGTCCGGGGACTCGACGCGGCCGACGCGCGAGAGCCAGCGGTGCAGGGTGACGGACGCCTGGTCGGCGAGGTGGACCAGGGTCGCCGTGTCGTCGCAGACCGGGTGGACGACCGTACCGCCCTCCTTCGCCACCTCGACCCGGTCGACCCACTCCGGGGAACTGTCGGAGACGTTCTTCTGCATGAAGCGGGGGCCGTCGATCCCGTCCGGGTGGCGTTCCAGCATCAGCGGGCGCCCGCGCAGATGGGGCAGCATGAACGGGGCGACGGCGCGGTAGTAGTCGACGAGGTCGGCCTTCGTGTACTCCCTGACGCCGGCGCCGCCCGGGAACAGCACCTTGTCGGGCCGGTGGACCTCGACGGTCCGCCGCCCGGCCCGCACCCGCCGTACCGCGCCGTCGGTCACGGAGCGATCCCCTCCTCCACGAGCAGCCGGCCCGCCGCCATGATGGCCTCGGCGTCGATGCCCGCGGCGTGCAGCTGCTCGTCGGGGCTCGCCGAGCCGGGCATCGTACGGACGGCGAGGCGTGCCAGCCGGGGCAGCGGCCGCCCGTCGAGGAAGGCGTCGAGGACCGCGTCGCCGATGCCGCCCTCTTCCCGGTGGTCCTCGACCGTGAGCAGACAGCCGGTCTCCTCGGCGGCCCGGCGCAGGGTGAGCCGGTCGACGGGCTTGACGGAGTACAGGTCGATGACCCGCACCGGGATGCCCTGGGCGTCGAGCGCGTCGGCGGCGGCCAGCGCCTCGTGGACGGTCACGCCCGCCGCGACCACGGTCAGCCGGTCCTCGCGCCCGGCGGAACGCAGCACCTTGCTGCCGCCGACGGGAAACTCCTCGTCGGGCCCGTACAACACCGGTGTCCCGCCGCGCGAGGTACGCAGATAGCGGATGCCGTCGAGGCCCGCCATGGTGGCGACGAGTCGCGCGGTCTGGTGGGCGTCGCACGGATACAGCACCGTCGAGCCGTGCAGCGCGCGGAACATCGCCAGGTCCTCCAGGCCCATCTGGGAGGGCCCGTCCTGCCCGATCGCGACGCCCGCGTGCGAGCCGACGAGGTTGATGCCGGCCCCGCTGACCGCCGCCATGCGCAGGAAGTCATGGGCGCGGGTCAGGAAGGCGGCGAACGTCGACGCGTACGGAATCCAGCCGCGCGACGCCAACCCCACGGCGGCGGCGACGAGTTGCTGTTCGGCGATGTAGCACTCGAAGAACCGGTCGGGGTACTCCTTGGCGAAGGCCTCAGCGCGTGTCGAGTCGCTGACCTCGCCGTCGAGGGCCACGATGTCGCCCCGGGCGTTGCCGAGCGCGACGAGCGCCTGCCCGTAGGCGTCCCGGGTGGCGACCTTCTCCCCCTCGTCCCAGCGGGGCGGTTCGAGGTGTCCGGCGCGTACGGCGTGCAGCGCGCGGGCGGCGCGCGGCTCGGGCGGGCGGACGCGGAGGTCGCGGGGGCCGCCGAGTTCGGCGATCGCCTCGTCGGCGTCCTTCAGCGGCTTGCCGTGCAGGCCCTCACGGTCCTCGACGGCCGCGACTCCCTTGCCCTTGAGGGTGCGGGCGAGGATGACGACAGGCTGCCGGGTCGTGGACTCGGCCTCGCCGTAGGCGCGGTCGACGGCCTCGACATCGTGCCCGTCGACCTCGACGGTGTGCCAGCCGAAGGCCTTGAACCGGCGGGCGTAGGCGTCCAGATCGTGCCCGTGCCGGGTCGGCCCGCGCTGTCCGAGCCGGTTGACGTCGACGACGAGGACCAGATTGTCGAGCTGCTCGTACGAGGCGTGCTCGGCGGCCTCCCACACCGACCCCTCGGCCAGCTCACTGTCCCCGCACATCACCCACACCCGGTATCCGGTGCGGTCGAGCCGCTTGCCGGCCAGCGCGATACCGACGGCCACGGGCAGCCCCTGACCGAGCGATCCGGTGGCCGTCTCGACCCACGGCAGCCGCCGGGGAGTCGGATGCCCTTCGAGCCGGCTGCCGAGACTGCGGTAGGTGAGCAGTTCGGCGTCGTCGATGACGCCGACCGCCTTGTAGGCCGCGTAGAGCAGCGGCGAGGCATGGCCCTTGGAGAGGACGAAGCGGTCGTTGCCGGGGTGGGTCGGGCGGTCGAAGTCATAGCGGAAGTGGCGGGCCAGGAGTACGGCCATCAGGTCGGCGGCGGACATGGACGAGGTCGGATGCCCGGAGCCCGCGGCGGCCGAGGCCCGGATGCTGTCGACACGCAACTGCTGTCCCAGCTCGGCGAGTTCGGCGGTGTTGTGCAGGGATTCGGCGGTTTTCACGACTCTCCTTCCGATGGGGCGGACCGTTGTGAGGCCCGTCCCGACGACTGTTCCGGCACCCGTTCCGGGGCCCTTTGCGCGCCGTCCGGCACCCGCGCCAGCTCCGGCGACGCCGTGTCCAACGGCACCGACCAGGACCGTACGAGCCCCAACTGCACGCCCTGGCGCGGGAGTACGGCCTCCAGGAGCCAGTCCGCCGCGACGCGCACCCGGTTCCCGGGCATCGCCGCGAGGTGGTAGCCCCGGGCGACCGCGCCGGCGACCGGCCCGGACAGGGAGACGCCGAGCGGGTTGGCGGCGGCCTTGACCCCGCCCAGATCGACGACGAACCCCAGGTCACGGTGGCGGTAGGCGGTGCGGGACCCGATGCCGAGCGAGGCGGCGACATTGCGGGCCGCGACCTTGCCCTGCCGCCAGGCGTGCTGCGCGGTCATGCCCGTGAACTCCCCGGGCTTGTTCAGGTCGGGCACGGCGGCGGCGTCCCCGCACGCGAACACCTCGGGGTGGCCCGGCACCTGGAGGAACGGGTCGACGATCAGCCGTCCGCGTTCCAGGGGCTGCCCGATGCTCTCGACCAGCGGGTCGGGGCGGACCCCGACGCACCACACCAGGGTGCGCGACTCGACGAACTCCCCGTCGGACAGCAGGACTCCACCGTGGGTCGCCTCCTTGACGGAGGTCTCCGTGCGGACGTCGATGCCCCGCTGCCGCAGCACCCGGTCGGCGGTGCGCGACAGTTTCTCGTCCAGCTGGGGCAGGACGCGCGGCGCGGTGTCCAGCAGCAGCCAGCGTGGCCGTATGCCGTCACGCAGGGGCTGCCTGCGTACCAGCGCGTCGGTGAGGAGTTGACCCTGCGCGGCGACCTCGGTGCCGGTGTAGCCGGCGCCGACCACGACGAACGTACAGCGGGCGGCGCGACTCTTGGGGTCGTCGGCTGCGGCGGCCAGTTCGATCTGCCGGGTCACATGGTCGCGCAGGTACAGCGCCTCGGGCAGTCCGCGGAAGCCGTGGGCGTTCTCGGCGACGCCCGGGATGGGCAGCAGTTTGTTGACGCTTCCGACGGCGAGGACGAGCCGGTCGTACCCGAGGGTGCCGGTCTCGCCCTCGGGGTCCGTGTAGCGCACGGTGCGCGCGTCGAGGTCGATGCCGTCGGCGTCGGCCTCGCCGAGTACCAGGCGCACGTCGCGCAGGGTGCCGGGGAGGGAGACGGTGACGCGGCGGGGTTCCAGGACACCGGCGGCGACCTGGGGCAGCAGGGGCAGATACAGGAAGTGGTCGGTCGGGTTAAGCAGGGTGATGTCGGCCTTCTGCCGGGTCAGCCGGGCCAGGGTGCGGGCCGTCTGGTACCCGGCGAAGCCCGCGCCGACGATCAGGATGCGGGGTCGACTCACGTTTTCGCCTCCGGCGGTGTCGCGTGTGCGGAGCCTTCGGTCATTCGGTCAGTCGTACGAACGTCTTCGTGGACGACGTACGGAACTTTCCGCGTCCCCCTGGTCAGGGCACCCAAACGTCTGCCGGCGCCCGGTTCGGCCGTCCGCGCATCGGCCTTCGCGCGCCGGTTTCCCCGCCGCCCACTGGGTACCCGGAACGGACCCCGACCCGCTCTCTTCCGGAGGTGCTTCCCCATGCCCGAATACGGCTACTTCCTCGCGTGCGAGGAATTCGGTCCGGCAGAACTCGTCGAGCAGGCGAGGCAGGCCGAACAGGCCGGGTTCCAGGCGCTGTGGATCTCGGACCACTTCCACCCGTGGAACGACGCGCAGGGCCAGAGCCCCTTCGTGTGGTCCGTGATCGGCGCGCTGTCCCAGGCGGTGTCGCTGCCCATCGAGACGGCCGTGACCTGCCCGACCGTACGGATGCACCCGGCGGTGGTGGCGCAGGCGGCGGCGACGAGCGCGGTGCTGACGGAGGGCCGGTTCCGGCTCGGTGTCGGCTCCGGCGAGGCGCTGAACGAGCACGTCCTCGGCGACCGGTGGCCGCCCGCGCACACTCGCCTGGAGATGCTGGAGGAGGCCATCCAGGTGATGCGCCGCCTCTTCACCGGCGAGGAGGTCAACCACCACGGCCCCCACTACACCGTCGAGAACGCCCGCCTGTACACCGTCCCCGACGAGCCCGTCCCGATCGACGTCTCCGGCTTCGGTCCGCAGGCGACCGCACTCGCCGCCCGCGTGGGCGACGGATACATCACCATGGGCCCCGACGAGGACCTCACGACCCAGTTCCGCAAGGGCGGTGGGGGCGCGGGGCTCGTCAGCGGCGGCACGAAGGTCTGCTACGGCACCGACCGCGACGAGGCCGTCCGTACGGTGCACCGGCTGTGGTCCAACCAACTGCTGCCCGGCGAGATGGCCCAGATCCTGCCCACCCCGCGCCACTTCGAGCAGTTGGAGCCGCTGGTCACCGAGTCCATGGTGAGTGAGAACACGGTCTGCGGCGCCGACGTCGACGCGCACGTCGCGGAACTGTCCGCCTTCGCCGACGCGGGCTTCGACCGGGTCTACGTCAGCCAGATCGGCCCCGACCAGCGCGGCTTCTTCGACTTCTACCGCACGAAGGTGCTGCCCCAGCTGCAGGGCACCTGAACGGAGAAGGGGTGTACGGAGAACGGGCCGCCGACCCTGCTGGGTCGGCGGCCCGTTCTCCGTACCGGTCATGCCCGGTGGTGCGGTCCCTCGGGGTCGAGGTCGCCTCGGGCGCGCGTCCCGGGCGCGGCGATGTCCGGCGCGGCCGGGGGTACAGGCGGAACGGAGACGCCGAACCCGCTCGGCGGCACCACGGCCGGCGGGTCCGCGGCGGCGCCGACACTGCCCGCCGGGGGGTGCGTACGCGACGGGCCCGGCCGGGCCATGTTGCGCAGGGCGTAGGCCAGGGCACCGAGGATCGCCGCGGTGATGAGGGCGGCGGCCCAGTCCGGCAGCCCCGTCGCCAGGGCCAGCCCCAGGGCGAGCGCGAGCGCCGCACCCGCGTACAGGGCGACGGCGCCCGACGTGGCGTACAGCGCGGCGGTGCGGCGCTGTTTGCGGGTCTGCTCACGCAGTTCGTCGCGCACGGCCTCGCGCGCCACCTGCGCAAGCTCGTCGACCAGATGCTTGTCGAGATGTTCCAGGTGATCGATGCGGTCCATGACCGCCGGGTACCCCGGCCCCGACACGCCTAACGCCGACGGCCACGGGCCCCCGGCTGCTTCTTCAGCATGTCCGAGGTGATCGCCCACCGTTCGTGGTCCCGCCAGGCGCCGTCGACGTAGAGGAAGTCCGGCGAGAAGCCCTCCAGTCGGAAGCCGCAGCGCCGGGCGAGGGCGATCGAAGCGGCGTTGCCGGGCTGCACGTTGATCTCCAGCCGGTGCAGCCGCAGTCGCGGCCCGAAGGCGTACCGCACGACGAGACCGAGCCCCTCGCCCATCAGCCCCCGCCCGGCCGCGTGCGCGAAGGCCCCGTATCCGAGGGCGCCGCACAGAAAGCCGCCCTGGACGATGTTGTTGATGTTCACGAACCCGGCGACGGCCCCGTCCTCGGCACCGGTCCCGTCGCCCTTCTCGCACACGAGGAACCCGGCCTTCGTCGGATCCTCGATCAGCCGCCCGGCGTACGAGGCATAGGCGTCCGGGCTGGCCGGCGGAGCCAGCCAGGGGTGGTGCAGTTCCCGGCTCTCCCGCACCCGGGCGATGAACTCGACGCCGTCCTCGTAGGTGAACGGGCGTATGCCCACGCGGGGCCCTTCGGCGAGGTATTCACTGCGCTCAGACACTCAGCAACCTTACGCGCGGCCCCTGTTCATCTCCGGCGCCGCATGAAGTAGGCCCCGCAGAGGGCGCCGATGGCCGCGGTGCCGAGCAGCGCCATCCACAGCGGCATGGTCACTTCGGGAATCAGCAGCCGGATCCTGGTGGCGCGGGTGTTCTCGAAGATGAAGATCAGGGCGAGCAGGGCGAGCGCCCCGACGGCGACCCTGACGGGCGTCAGCAGCCCCCGCGCGCCGGCGGCCTTGCCACCGGCCTTGCCACCGGCCTTGCCACCGCTCTCGAAGGTCTTCGGGCTCATGAGGCCAGCATCGCCCGAGCCAGGGCGTCCCGCGCGCCCGGAGGTACGCCGGACGGGTGACGGCACCGCGCCGCTCAGCGCAACGCCGGCTCCTCCAGCGTCAGTGTCCCCGCGTCCGCGTCCAGTTCGGCGGCCACCCCGAACGGGATCGTCAGCGCCCCCTCGCAGTGCCCGAACCCGAACCCCTCCACCACCGGCACCCCGAGCCCACCGAGCCGGTCGGCGAACACGGCGCGCAGTCCCTCGTACGGACCGCACCGCTCCCACGAGCCGAGCGCGATCCCGGCGACACCGTCGAGCCAGCCGGTACGCAGCAGCTGGGTGAGGGTCCGGTCGATCCGGTACGCGCTCTCCCCAACGTCCTCGATCATGACCAGTCCGCCGCGCGCACCGGGGCGGGCGTGCGGGGTGCCCCGTTCGGTGGCGAGCATGCTCAGGCAGCCGCCGAGGGTGACACCCCGGGCCCGCCCGGGCACCAGCGGCCCGCAGCCTTCCAGGGCGGTGACGACCCGTACCGACTCCGGATCGAACAGCGTGGCCCGCAGATGCTCCTGTGCCCGCGCGTTCTTGAGGAAGTCGACGGCCGAGATCATCGGCCCGTGCAGTGTGGCGAGTCCCAGACGGACCGCGCACGCCTCGTGCAGCGCGGTGATGTCGCTGTAGCCGACGAACACCTTGGGCCCGGCCGCCCGCAGGGCGTCCCAGTCGAGCAGGTCGACCATGCGCTGCGCGCCGTAGCCGCCTCGGGCGCACAGCACCGCGTCGACCGCGGGATCGCACCAGGCGGCCTGGAAGTCGGCGGCCCGGCCGGCGTCCCCGCCCGCGAGGTAGTCGAACTCCCCGTGCCGGTCCAGGACATGGGGTGCGACGACGGGGTCGAGGCCCCAGCCGCGCAGCAGGTCGAGCCCGGACTGCAGCCGCTCCTCACGCACGGCTCCGCTGGGCGCGATGACGGCGACGCGGGCGCCCGGCGCGAGCCTCGACGGCCGTACCAGTGGCTTCACTTGACGAGCTCCAGGGTCGGGATGCCGGGCGGGGTGAGCCCGAAGGCCTGTGCGTACAGGGAGAGTTCGGCCTCCAGGACACGTACGGTCGTCTCCGCGCGCCGGAATCCGTGCCCCTCCCCCTCGAACGCGATGTAGCGGTGCGGCACGCGTCGCCCCTCCGCGGCGAGACGGGCGAGGAACCGGTCGCACTGCACGGGCGGGCAGATGACGTCGTCCAGCCCCTGCAGCAGCAGGAAGGGCGCGGTGATGTCGGCGGCGTGCTCGGCGGGCGAACGCTCCAGATAGCGGCCGGGGACCTCGGCGAGCGGTCCGACCAGGGACTCCAGGTACTGCGACTCGAAGTCGTGGGTCTCCCCCGAGCCCCAGCCCGCCAGGTCGAGGATCGGGTAGAGGATCGTGCCGCAGGCGTAGACGTCGGTGCCGGTGAGGGAGGCCGCCGCGGTCCAGCCGCCCGCGCTGCCGCCCCGCACGGCGAGCCGGGCACCGTCGGCGGTGCCCTCCTCGGCGAGGGCGAGCGCGACGGCCGCGCAGTCCTCGACGTCGACGACACCCCACTGTTCACGCAGCCGGCCCCGGTACTCCCGCCCGTACCCGGTCGACCCGCCGTAGTTGACCTCGGCGACGCCGATACCCCGCGAGGTGAAGTAGGCGATCTCCAGGTCGAGCACGAGCGGCGCCCGCCCGGTCGGCCCGCCGTGCACCCACACGACGTACGGGGGCAGCTCGTCGTCGGGCGCCGTGTACCCGGGGTGGTGCGGCGGGTAGATGTGCGCGTGGATGTCCCGGCCCTCCGGGCCGGTGAAGGTGCGGATCTGCGGCTCGGGGTAGTGCACGGGGTCGACCGGGTCGTGGTGGGCGGCGCCGACGACCCGGGCCCGTCCCGTACGGGTGTCCAGCTCGACGACCTCGTAGGCGCTGCGCGGGCTGGCCCCCACGGCGATGACCCTCCCCCAGCCTTCGGCCGGGGGGACCCCCATCTCGCTTCGCTCGCCGTGCACGGCGAGGGTGGCCGCGAACTCGGTCCAGGGGCCGGCCGCGTCGACGACGTCGCCGGTCTCGGGGTCCAGCACCCCGAGCGAGGTCGCTCCGCGCCCGTGCACGACGGCGACGAGGCCGCCCTCCAGCGGGGCGAACCAGCGCTGCCCGACCTTCCACAGCGCCCCGCCGAACTCCTCCGGGCGGGGACATACGGGCACGTCGTCCCGGTACAGGTTCCACCAGCCGGAGCGGTCGCTGACGTACAGCAGTGCTCCGTCACTCGCCCAGTCGACCTGCGCGATCGACTCGTCGGGGCCTCCGGCGACCGTCCGGGCACCGCTCAGCGTGCCGTCGGCGTCCACCTCCGCGAGGACCAGCTCGGTGCCGTCCCAGGGCATCCGGGGGTGGTCCCAGGCGAGCCAGGCCGCGCGCAGTCCGTCGGGCGAGATCCGGGGTCCGGTGACGAACCGGTGCCGGTCGTCGGTGAGTTCGCGTACAGCGGCGCGCTCCTGGGCCGCCGACCCGTCCAGCGGCACGGCGGCGAGCACACGCCGCACATCGGTGGGCCCGTCGCCGGTGAACTCCTCCAGTACGCACCACACTTCACCGAGCCCGAGCCGCAACTGCGGCTCCACCCAACGCAGTCCGCCGCCGACCGGGGACAACGGCGTGAGCGGGCGCGGCTCCTGTCCCTCTTTAAGGCAGTACAGGCGCTGGTCGGCGAAGTTGACGAAGACGACCAGCGGGCCGTCGTCGCGCATGACGCCGGCCCACGGCTGACCGCCGTACTCCATGACCCGGCTGCGCACGTTCCACGGCGCGTCCAGGACCGATTCCTGGGTGCCGTCGGCGCGCCGCCGCACCAGGGTGCGCCGGCCGCCCTCGGTGGGCCGGGGTTCCGTCCACCAGGCCTCGTCGCCGACGAAGCCGACGTAGTCGGGCGACCCGTCGTGCTCGGCGGCGAGTTCCGCGTCGATGGGCGAGAGCCATGATCCGTACGGCAGTGTCTGCACTGTCTTTCCCACTCCTAGGCCGTGCGCAGGAACCGGTCGAGTACCCGGGCTCCGAAGTGCAGCGCCTCGACCGGGACGCGCTCGTCGACACCGTGGAAGAGTGCCTGGTAGTCGAGGCCCTCAGGCAGCTTCAGCGGCGCGAAGCCGTATCCGGTGATGCCGAGCCGCGAGAACTGCTTGGCGTCGGTGCCACCGGACATGCAGTACGGCACCACATGCCCCTCGGGCGCGAACTCCTCGACGGCGGCGCGCATCCGGGCGTACGTGGGTGAGTCCACGGGCGCTTGCAGGGCCACCGAGCGATGGTGGAACTCCCAGGTGACGTCCGGGCCGGTGAGTTCGTCGAGGGTCGTACGGAACTCGTCCTCACAGCCGTGCAGAAAGCGTCCGTCGACGTACGCGACGGCTTCCCCGGGGACGACGTTGACCTTGTAACCGGCGTTCAGCATGGTCGGGTTGGCGCTGTTGCGGACGGTCGCCTCGACGAGCCGGGCGGCGGGTCCGAGCTTGGTGAGGAGCCCGTCGACGTCGTCCAGGCCGGGTTCGACGCCGTAGACGGCGGCGAGTCGGGTGAGGGCGGCCTCGACGGTCGGGGTGAGGCGCAGCGGCCACTCGTGGGCGCCGATGCGGGCGACGGCGGCGGCGAGGCGGGTGACGGCGTTGCTGTGGTTGACCTTCGAGCCGTGTCCGGCGCGTCCCCTGGCGGTCAACCTGAGCCAGGCGGTGCCTCGTTCACCGGCGGCGATGGGATACAGGTGGCGTCCGTCGCCGTCGTGGAAGGTGAACGCCCCGGATTCGCCGACCCCTTCGGTGCACCCGTCGAACAACTCCGGGTGCTCGGCGGCCAGGAACTCGGAGCCGTCCGCGGCGCTGTCCTCCTCGTCGGCGGTGAACGCGAGCACGATGTCGCGCCGGGGCCGGACGCCCTGCCGCGCCCAGTGCCGGACGACGGCGAGAATCATCGCGTCCATGTTCTTCATGTCGACGGCGCCCCGCCCCCAGACGACCCCGTCGCGGATCTCCCCGGAGAACGGGTGGACGCTCCAGTCGTCGGCCCGTGCGGGTACGACGTCGAGGTGGCCGTGCAGGAGCAGCGCGTCGGCGGACGGGTCGGTGCCCTCGATCCGGGCGACGACGTTGGTGCGCCCTCTGGTCCGTTCCAGGAGAGTGGGTTCGAGCCCGGTCTCCGCGAGCAGTGCGGCGGCGTACTCGGCGGCGGGCCGCTCCTGGCAGTCGCCGCCGCCGTGGTTGGTCGTGTCGATCCGGATCAGGTCCGAGGTGAACGACACCACCTCCTCGAGCGCCTGCTGGTCAGCCATACTGCTCCTCCACCGCGGCCGATGCGATCGTCGTGACCGCCTTGAAGGTACGAATGCCCTCGTACATTGTGCCGCTGGTGTACGCCACTTTCCGCTCCCCGATCCGCGCGACCCCGGGCACGACGGTGGCGGCCATGGCGAGATGCTCGGCGTCGAACTCCAGGGCCACGGTGAACGGGCCGCCGACGACGGGCTCGTGCCGCACGGCGAGAGCGGCGGCCTCCTTCGCGGCGGCCCGGATGTCGGCCGCGGTCCTGGCGGGTGTCCGGCACACGGCGGCGTACCGCGAGACATGGTCCTTGACGGCGACCTTCAGCGCCTCGGGCGCGTATCCGAGGGCGTCCTCGCAAGCGATGTCGTCACCGGTGACCAGGACGACGGGAACACCGTACTCGGCGACCACACGCGCGTTGAGGAGCCCTTCGCTGGCCCGTACGTCGTTCACCCACACGCCGGTGATGGAATTGGCGAGGTAGGTGTGGGCGAGGACGCCCTCCATTCCGGCGCCCGCGTGATAGCCGACGAAGGCGATGCCGTCGACGTCGCCGTGCTGCACGCCCTCGACCATGGACAGCGACTTGTGGCGGCCGGTGAGCATCTCCACCCGCTCGTCGAGCTGTTCGAGGAGCAGGTTGCGCATGGTCCAGTGGGCCTCGTTGACCAGAACCTCGTCGGCGCCGCCGTCGAAGAAGCCGAGCACGGCGGCGTTCACGTCCGAGGTGAACATCGAACGGCACCGCTCCCACTGTGGGGTGCCCGGCAGTACGTCGGCCGGCCAGGTGACGCCGGTGGCGCCCTCCATGTCGGCGCTGATGAGGATCTTCATCGTGAGACAGTCCCGTCGCAGGTCAGCGGCTCGCTGTCCGAACGTTACGCGGCGGGCCCCGTCCCGGCCAGGAAGCCCCGCTTCGGCCCCCCGGGTGAACTCACGGATCTCCGCACCGAACCGCTCAGTTGCCGGGCGGACACGACAGCCCCGCCTCCCTGCGGAGACGGGGCTGTCGGGCGTTCTGCTGCCCTACGGGACGACGGCGGTCCGTAGGCGCCCGGTCAGGAACGGCGGGTGCGGCGGGCCAGGAAGAGCGCGCCGGCGCCGAGGGCGACCACCACGGCCGCCACACCGGCGATCGGGCCGACCGGCGCGCCGGCGCCGGTCTCCGCCAGCGGCGGGGTGCTCTCGCTGGGCGAGGGCGCCGGGCTGGTGGGCGGTGTCGACTCCGCCGGGGGCACGTCCGGGGTGGTGGGCGGAGTGGTGGAGGTGTCGGGGGTGGTCGGCGGGGTCGTCTCGACCGGCGGCTCACTGCCCGCGGGGGTCGTGGGCGGCGCGGGGGTGGTCGGCGTGGCCGGGGTGCTCGGCGCGGGCTCCGACGGCGTCGGGGCGGGCGGCTCGGAGGCGCCGGTGTCGCACGGCTTGTCCCCGCCGTTCCAGGCGGCTATGAGGTGGTACGGGGTGACCACGTTGTCGGGCTGGTAGGGAGCCGGCCCGTGGCCCTCCCCGGTCTGCCCGTCGTACGCGATGTCGTCGCCGTACAGGTCGATCTGCCCGTAGCAGTCCGGGGTCTTGACGTTCAGCGTCTGCCAGGTGTGCTCCGCGCCGCCGGCCTCGGCGACGTCGGCGGAGGTGAGGTAGACGGTGTCCTTGTCGACCATGGTCTGGTGGCCGGAGGTGTTCCAGTTCGGACCCTCGGTCGTGTACTCGGCCAGGGACACGGGGTACTTGCAGCCCTCCCCGACACTCTGGCCCGGGGCCAGCCGCACCTCGACAGCGCCGGGAACGGTGGTCCAGGAGTGGAACCCACCCTGTGAGGTCCAGTCACCGCCGGCTATGCGGTACTGGACGGTGGCGGACTGGCACGCCCCGCCCGTGGTCGCGCTCGCCGTGCCCGCCCCGAGTACGGGTACGGCAGCGGCGGCGAAAGCGGTCGCGGCGAGGACGGAAAGAGTTCTGGGGTGGCGCGAACTCGACAAAATGAGCCTCTGTGGATCGTGATGTGTGGGAAGTGTGTCAGGTGCCGGCGACCGGCGCGGCGGATGCCACGAAGGCTCACGCGGCCAGGTCACTCGCATCACTTCGCTCGCTTCAGACACAGCGAAGTGATCCGAATTCTGGTCACCTTCAACGACTCCCGTCAATCCTTCACGAGTTCTCCACATATCAGGTTGATCACGGCGGCCGCCGGTCTCGCGGTCCCGGCCGCCGTGATCCTCAACGCTGCCGAGCCACCACGACCCATTTCGAGGGCAGCACGACGCGGGTTCCCTCGGACGTGTACTCCGTCGTGGTGAGGGGGAGTTCGCCGCTCGCGAGGACCTCCAGTCCCGCCGCGCTCAGGTACACGGGCACCGCCGAGTCCGCCACCTCGCCGGGTGCGATGCCGTGCTGGAGAACCGGGCGGAGCTTGGGCGGCGGGCCCTCGGGGCGCTGGGCGAGGTCCATGAGCAGGGGGCGCGCGTCCTGCGACAGCTCGACCAGGAAGGCCCGGCCGCGCTGTCCGATGAGGGTGGCGATGCCGTCGACGAGTGTCTGCCGGTCGTCGGCGTCGCACTGGTGGAGCACCCCGCGCATGTACAGGTTGGTGTCGCCGAGCTTTCCGTGCAGTTCCTCGACCTCGGTCTTGTCGGCGCAGTCGAGCAGTTCGTACTCGGCCGCGCCCTCCGGGTCGGCCTGCCGGGCGCGCTCGACCGCGGCGGGCGAGAGGTCGGCGCCGACGACCCGGGTGAACCGGTCGCTGAGGAACCGGGTCTGGGTGCCGTTGCCGCAACCGAGGTCGAGGAGAGGCAACTCGAAGTCCGCGAGATGCGGTTCGAAGACGGCGAGGTGGAGGCCGGCGGTCAGCATCGGCTCCGAGTCCCAGAAGACGGCTCCCTGTCCATGGGGGGCCTCGCGCCAGAAGCCCTCCCAGGACTCCCTGTACCGACTCGTCACGCTCATGCCCAACTCCCCAGGATGCGACGGCTGCCCGTCCTCGGTGACGGGCCAGTTCGGTCTACCGTGCCCCGGTTGCGCTCACAAGCGCACCGCGTATACCTTCACGGCTCGTTCGAGAGGTGTACGCCGGTGTGCGCCTCGCACGCCCCGGCCCCGCGGCAACATCAATCCAAGCACAGGGCACTGACATCCACGGCGGATCGTCAGCGTCGACGCGGCAGCGTGAGCTCGAACCACACGGTCTTGCCCGTGCCCGTACGGCTGGCGCCCCACTCCCGGGCCAGTGTGCTCACCACGCGCAGCCCGCGGCCGAACTCGGCTGTGGGCTCGGCGCTGAGCAGCGAAGGCAGGGTGTGATCGTCGTCGTCCACCTCGCACAGCAGCGTCTCGCCGCGCACGAGCCGCACTTCGAGGGGACGGCCGTGCGAGTGCCGTACGGCGTTGGTGACCAGCTCGCCGACGAGCAGCTCGGCGCTGTCCACCAGCCGCGCCAGGCCCCATTCGTGGAGCTGTTCGCGGACCACGGCACGGGCCCGGCCGACCTCGGACGGGCTCGGGGCGAGCCGCCATTCGGCGACGTCGTCCGGTTCGATGCCGTTCAGCCGGGCCATCAGCAGTGCCACGTCGTCCTTGCGGCCCCCGCGCGTGTTGAGAGCGCGGATGATCGTGTCGCAGGCGTCGTCCATGGAGGCGGCCGGATGGGCGGCGGACTCGCAGAGCGTCGCCAGGCCCACCCCGATGTCCTCACCGCGTACCTCGACCAGACCGTCGGTGCACATCACGAGCCGGTCACCGGGCCGCACGCGCACGCGTACCGCCTCGAAGGGCACTCCGCCGACGCCGATGGGCGCGCCGGTGGGCAGGTCGAGCAGCTCGCTCCGGCCGTCCTCCGCGCGGACCAGCACGGGTGGGATATGGCCCGCGTTGGCGATGTGCAGCTCGCCCGCGATCGGGTCGTAGACGGCGTAGAGACAGGTCGCGAGATAGGTGTCGCCGAGGCGCTGGGCGAGGTCGTCGAGGTTGCGCAGAAGCTGGGCGGGCGGCAGGTCGAGGGCGGCCATGGTCTGCACGGCCGTACGCAACTGACCCATCATCGCGGCGGAGTTGAGGCCGTGTCCCATGACGTCGCCGACAACGAGAGCGGTACGGGCGCCGGGCAGTTTCACCGAGTCGAACCAGTCGCCGCCGACCCGGCCGAGCAGTGTGCCGGGCAGATAGCGGGTGGCGATGTCGCAGCCCGCCATGCGCGGCGGGATCTGCGGCAGCATGCTGTCCTGGAGGGTCTCGGCGACGCTCTCCTGGTAGGTGTACATGCGCGCGTTGTCGAGCACGAGGCCCGCGCGGGCGGCGAGTTCGGCGCCGGTGACCCGGTCCATGTCGTTGAACTCGACGCGCTCCGCGTGGCGCAGCAGGACCATGAAACCGAGGACGACGTTACGGGCCTTCAGCGGGACGACCAGCATGGAGCGGCCGGTGATCAGCGGCCGGATGTCACGCTTCTCGAACTGTGAGGCGATCATGTGCCCCATCTGCTCGCTGATGCGCGGCACGAGGACGGGCTGACCGCTGGTCATGCACTGGAAGAACGGGGTGTGCGCCGGGAACGGCATGGCCTCGCCGACCGGTACGACGTCGTCCCAACGACCCGGCTCGTCGGTGTGTTCGAGGGCGACGCGGTGCCACATCGTCGTCGTGTCGGGCACGCCGTCGGGGAACCCCTCACCCGCGACGACCTGTTCGCGCAGATAGGTGCCCGCCACATCCGTGAAGCGGGGGACGACCGCCCTGCTGACCTCGACGATCGTGCGGGACAGGTCGAGCGAGGTGCCGATGCGTCCACTGACCTCGTTGAGGAACTCCAACCGCTCGCGCACAGCCGTGTATTCGAGGTCCTCGACGTCGTCCTGGAGGTCCTCGGGCAGGGCCTCGCCGGCCTGCGCCGCCCGGGCCGCGCGCTCCCGGCGGGCCTTGCGCTCGGCGCGCCGGGGCACGCCCCAGTCGGGGGTGACGGGAATCAGGTCGTTCTGGCTGAACTCCAGGACTGGATAGCCCAGTTCGAGGATCTGGGAGACGATACGGGCGCTCTCCCCGACGCTCATGCTGGGCAGGATCTCGGGGAGTCTGCGGGCGAGTTCGTCGGCACCGGGGAAGTCGGTGTGCAGGGCGAACCCGGGCGCGATGCGCTCGACAGCGAACTCGTCGGCCTCCTGGCGCAGTACGTCCGTGTCGGCGGCCAGCACGAGGAGCCGCTCGCTTCCGGGGCCCACCAGGGGGTAGGCCCACCACAGCACGTCGACGCGGTCGCCGTCACGCTCGGGCACCGCGAGACGGGCGCGGCCCGCGGCCCGGTAGGCGAGCCGGCCGTCGAGGGAGGCCTCCAGGTCGGGTCCGAGGCCGTCGTACGCCGCGTACGACCCGTAGGGCGACGTGTCCTCGTCGTCGAGGTCGGGGAGGGCTCCGGAGACGGGCAGCAAATCGACGGCGGGCCGGCCAAGGGCTTCCTCCTTCGAGGCGCCGAACAGGCGTCGTGCGCCCCGGCTCCAGTGCGAGACCAGACCTTCACGGTCGACCACGACGACGGCCAGCGGGATACGGCCCGCTGGGGCGTGCTCCGCCGACGCGCTCTCCCCAGCTCCGCGGCTGGGAGGTGCGCCCGTCTCGGTGCCACGGTCCATGGCGCAGGCCCCTTCTTCCCACGGCTCCGCAAGATCTGTGCCGTCGTCACCACCGTACGGCGCCGGTCCGTCGCGATGTGTGGCAATCCGCTAATTGGTCTTGGCCGGTCCGCTCCGGCGCGCGGACGCACGCCCCGCGCGCCGGTACGGCCGAGGCGACCGGCCGCACGGCCGGTACCGGGGCCCGGACCTGCTGGTCAGTCGTCGTGTCCGAGCCGGAGGTCGCGTTCGGTACGGCCACCGCCGGCCACCTGGAGAACGGTGGCGACCGGCGGGTAACCGGAGGCGAGGACGGTGTACTCACCGGAGGCCAGGTCGACGAACCGGAACATTCCGTCGGCCGACGTGGTGAGCGTGTCCACGACGGTGCCGGTCATGTCGAGCAGCGTCACGCGCGCGTCCTCGACGGGCCGTCCGCTCCCTGCCCGCACGGTTCCCCGCAGGACCGCGCCGCCGGCGAGTTCGACGTCCTGACAGGTCTCCCGGGACGCCTTCACGGTGACGGGGAGCGCGGCCGGGCGGAACGCGGGAGAGCCGACGGCGAGGGTGTACTCACCGGCCATCAGTTCGGTGATGGCGTACCGGCCCTCGTAGCCGCTGCGGGTGGTCGCGACGACTTCGCCGTGCACATCGGTGAGTGTGACGGTGGCGTCCGGGACAGGATTGCCGTCAGGGCTCCGTACCCGGCCCGCCAGGCGCCCCGCGCCGCCCAGGACGAGGTCCAGTTCGACGGGCCGTTCCCCGACGGTCACGGTGACCGCCTGGGGCTGGTGACCGCCGGCCGCGGCGATCATGACGTAGGTGCCCGAGCCGGGTGTGGACAGCGCGTACCGCCCGTCCTCGGCGCTCGCGCCACGCCCGATCTGCGCCCCCGTGACGTCGATGAGCGTGAGCGCCGCGCGTGGGACGACGGTCCCGTCCGGGTGCTGCACCGTGCCGGACACCGGGATTCCGGCGGTGTACGGCGCCCGGGTCTGCGGCATCGCCAGGGTGGCCGGGGTTCCCGCGGGGTCGAGGTCGGCGGGGGCGGTGTGGTGGGACACCAGCGGTTTCTCCTTGAGGAAGCAGGCGACGAGCAGACCGAGGACCAGTACCGGCACGAGGTAGAGAAAGATGCGCGGCATGGCGTCGGCGTACGCCCTGATGTAGCTGTCGCGCAGCGCCGGGGGCAGCGTGTGGACGAGCTGCGGGGTGAGCGAGTGGGGGTCGGGGAGGCGGGCGCCCGCACGCGCGGGGAGGCTGTCGCGCAGGGACTCGGCGAGCCGGTTCGCGAAGAGGGTGCCGAAGACGGCGGCGCCGACGCTGCCGCCGATCTGCCGGAAGTAGTTGTTGGCGCTGGTCGCGGTGCCGAGGTCGGCGGGGCGCACGGAGTTCTGCACGGCGAGGACCAGGACCGGCATCACCATGCCGATGCCGGCGCCGAGGACGGCCATCCACAGGCTGTACTGCAGCCGCGGTGTGTCCACTTCGAGGCGGGACAGCAGCCACATGCCGAGGACGGCGAGGGCGCTGCCCAGCACGGGCCAGATCTTGTAGCGGCCGGTGTGGCTGATGAGCTGGCCGGAGACGATCGACGCGCCGACGATGCCGGCCATCATGGGCACCATCAGCAGCCCGGACTCGGTGGCGCTGGCACCGTCGACCATCTGGAGGAAGGTCGGCAGATAACTGGCCGCCCCGAAGAGCGCCACCCCGATCACCAGGCCCACCAGACCGGTGACGTTGAAGACGGAGTCCCTGAACAGCCGCAGGGGGATGAGGGGTTCGGCTGCGAAGTGCTCGGCGACGACGAAGAGCGCGCCGGCCACGACCGCTCCGGCGCCGAGTCCGAGGATCTCGCGCGAGTCCCACGCGTACTCGGTGCCGCCCCAACTGGTCAGCAGGACCAGACAGGTCGAGGCCACGGCGAGCAGCAGCGCCCCGAGGAGGTCGAGCCGGGCCCTGGCAGCGGGCTTCGGCAGCTTCAGCACGACGGTGACGACGGCCAGCGTCAGCAGCCCGAACGGCACGTTGAACCAGAAGCACCAGCGCCAGGAGAGGTGGTCGGTGAAGTAGCCGCCCAGGAGGGGCCCGGCGACCGAGGCGAGGCCGAACGCGGCGCCGATCAGGCCCATGAAGCGCCCGCGTTCGCGCGGCGGCACGATGTCCGCCATGATCGCCTGCACGCCGATCATCAACCCGCCCGCGCCGGCGCCCTGCAGGGCGCGGAAGGCGATGAGCTGGTCCATGGTCTGCGACCGGCCGGCCAGCGCCGAGCCGATGACGAAGACGACGATCGCGAACTGGAAGACGCCCTTGCGGCCGAGCAGATCACCGAGTTTGCCGTAGACCGGCAGTCCGACGGTGGCGGTGAGCAGGTAGGCGGTGATCGCCCAGGACATCTTGTCCAGACCGTGCAGTTCACCGACGATCTTGGGGAGCGCGGTGGCGACGATCATCTGCTCCAGGGCGGCGAGCAGCAGGGCGAGCATGAGCCCGAAGAACACCAACCGGATCCGGCGCGGGCCGAGTTGTGGAGGCTCGGGCGGGGGTGCGGCGAGTGCGGTAGCCGGTTCGTCCTGCACCAGAGTGATCCCGCCCACGTACCGCTCCCCTCGTCGCACCTACCGCACAATTCCCGCTTTGGGCGACAACTGTGAGCAAGCGCGACGAGTTACGGCGTTCCGGTGCACGGGGGCGGAGATCCACTCGAACCGGTGAGATGTACGGGGGCGGGAATCAACACCCCTCGGGAGGCAGCCCCTTGAGAGGCCCGGCCCTCGGGCTTTTCCCTACTTCTCCACCTCGGTGGCGAGCCTGTCGAGGAGGCCGTCGTAGATGCGGGCGAGGCCCTTGGGAGCGAAGGTCCGCTCGAAGAAGCCGCCGATGCCGGTGGCGCCGGTCCAGACGCTGGTGACGACGACCCGCGACGTGCCCTCGCCGGCGGGGGTGACGCGCCAGGTGGTGACCATCGAGGAGTTGCGGTCCTTCTCGACGAGCTCACCGTCGGTGGGCTCGCTGACCTCCAGGAGACAGTCCCGGACGCGCTTGCTGGTGGCCTGGAGCTTCCAGTGGACGAGGCTGCCCTCGCCGTCGCCGCCCTCGCGCACCTCGTACTCGCTGAACTGCTCCGGCATCACCTTCGAGCGCGTGCCGCTGTAGTCGGCGAGGGCGTCGAACACCGTCTCCGCGTCCGCCGCGACGATGCGCTCCGTGGTGGCCTCGACCTGCGCCATTGCGTTCCTCCAGCAGCTGGTTCTTCGGGGGTTCGCGCTCACCCAACCACCCTGCCGCCCGGCCGCCCAAATCGGGGTGCCTTCAAGGACCTTCACGACACTCGAACATACGATCGCACGATCAAGGGAACATGTGTTCTATTCTGGGGTCAGTGCTACCGAGGAGGTGTCATGCGCTGGGAAAACCTCACAGTGGAGTCCGGCTCCGGCCCGGCCGACGCCGCGCTGTTCGGCGCGGACGCGGTGACCACCCGTACCTTCGACTCGACGAAGATTCACAAAGGCACTGTGCCTGACGCCCTCATTCTACCCCTGCTGGAGGTCGCCCAGCAGGGGGCAGGAAGCGCAAAAACCACAGCTCAGAGCCCTTGCGGCACCCGTCGACACCGGGGAGCCAAACGGCCAGGAGTGGCACATAGAGCCGCAGAAAAGTTGCGCCGATTCCAGAGATGATCTTGCAAGTAAGAAGCGCCCGACCATAGCGGGGGTCGGGCGTTTCTTCGTGAGGGGATCAAGCGGCTACTGCTGGCCGAACTCGCCAGCGCTAGCACCCGCGATGAACGCCCTGAACTCATCGGCCGAGAACGTCAGCATGGGGCCGGTCCGGTCCTTGCTGTCACGCAGCGCTCGACCGCCACCAGGCAAAACGGCAGCTTCAACGCAGTTGCCGTTGTTTCCGGAGTACGACGACTTGACCCACTCCAGCGGGCGTGAGCCGGGTTTGGTTGTTGGCTTCATCAGCCCTGTTCCATTTCCTTGAGGGCGTCGTAGATGAGCGCCCGGGACTTGCTGACGTTGGCGGCTGCCATGTTGAGACGACGGAACAGCATCGTGTACGTCTCCACGTCGGCCGCGTCCTCGTAGTAGAAGGTGCTGGTTGGCGACTCGGTATAGACGACGTCCGTCTCTGCCGAGGTCGGGAAGCTCATGATCACGAACGGCCCGAAGAGACAGGCGTTCATGGGGTCCTCGCGCGGCAACACTTGAAGCTCGACGTTCTGCTTCCTGCTGTCTGCGATCAGGGACTCAAGCTGCGCCTTCATCACGCTGCTGTCGCCGACATGGTGATACAGCACGTTCTCAGCGATGATCACCCACAGTTGGAGCGGGCTATCCCTGGTCAGGATGCTTCTTCGCTCCCGCCGCACGTTGATCTGTGCTTCCACTCGCTCCTTGCCAGCGTCCGGCGCTTGCAGCTTGATGAGCGCTTCGGTGTACTCCGGAACTTGCAACAGGCCGGGAACCAAGTTGGTCTCGACGTTGTAGAGCTCCGAAGCGTCCCACTCAACGGCGGCGTATGCCGCGTACGCCGGATCGACCACATTGACGTACCGGCTCCACCAGCCCTTTTGCTTGGCCTCGCGCGACAGCTTCTCAATCGCGGCCCGCTCGGTTGGATCGGTGACGTTGTACGCGTCCATCAGGGCGCGAAGATCCGGCAGACGGATGCCCGACTGCGCGTTCTCGATCCGGCCAACCTTTGATTCCGCCGATCCAAGCACCTTGGCGGCGTCGGCATGCGTCAGCCCGGCAGCGCTCCGCAGCTCGCGCAGCGTCCGCGCCAACCGTCGTTGACGGAACGTCGGGTTGTTGTTGATGGGCACCGGTCGGCCGCCTCTCCTACTCCTTCTTGCAGGTCAAGTGTGCCGCTCGCCTCACGGTGAGGGCAACAAGCATTCGGCACCACTCAACGTGGGTACTTGACACTTTGGGATCCCCACCGTGCACAGTGCTTACTGTGGCGGTGCGTTGCCTGCGAGGCTCAAGATCCCTAGCACTCATGCCACGCCAAGCCCGTCGAGGGGACCGAGTATGGCTGAACCCAGGTCGTTGCAGGTGCGGTACAGGCGATACCGCCCATCTGTGCCGGTCGCCCGCGCTAAGGCCAGGGCCCTCGCGGAAGATTGGTGCTTACTTCCAGACGCCGCCGACTTCCTAGAGTGGGTAGTCACCGAATTGGTGACGAACGCAGTAATCCATGGCCGAGCAACGCGGGGAAGTCGCGTTCTGGTGGTCTACCACATTGACGACGACCGCCTACTTGTCGAGGTACGCGACGCAGCGAGCGGTATGCCGCCCGTGGCCGCTCCCGTCTCACCGCGTAGCGGCGTCGACGAAGGTGGCCGGGGTCTGCAAATCGTGGCGGCGCTCGCTGACGACTGGGGCGTGACGCCCAGGGTCATCGGGAAAAGCGTGTGGGCTGAGCTGGCCGTCTCCTCGAAGGAGGGGACAGTGTGACTGGTGAAACGATCAAGCCGCGCCCGCTGTGCGCTGGCTACCTGCGCCGCCTCGATGGTGTGGATGAACAGGAAGAACAACGCCTCATCGCTGACATGTGCGCTCTCGCAGAACGCGAGGGCCTCGCGCTGACGCTGGCGTTCATCGAGAAGCAGCCCGGTCATACGGCAGCGCTTCACGCCGTGACCCGCTACTGCCAACTGCACGACATCCGCAACGTGGTGGTGCCGACTTTCCGGCACCTGAACACGCTGCCTGTCCTCGCGGACCTCTCCAAAGAACTGCTGCAACAAGACATTGGCGGCCGGGTGTGGATCGCCGATTGCACCGAGGAGGACACCCCGCCATGTCCGCTGACTACCAAGAACGGCGGGGCAACGTGAACCCCGCCGACAAAGTGACCCCGATCCCTCTGCTGGCAAGGTCACTCCGGTTGGTTGCCGTCCCTACGTCCGTCGCCTGTTCACGGATGTTCGTACGGCACACGTTGACGAACTGGCAGCTCGAAGAGCACACCGACACAGCGGCGCTCATCATGAGCGAACTCGTCACCAACGCGGTGAAGGCGAGTGGCATCACCGACCCAGAACCGAAGTCATGGCAGATCAAGGCCGAGCACGTCATCGGGATACAGCTTCGGGCCATCGAGGTCAGCCTGTTCGTCGAAGTCTGGGACAGAGCAGAAGCGGGGCCGGTTCGGAAGAACCCCGACCTTGAGTCGGAAGAACCCCGACCTTGAGACGGAAGGAGGTCGTGGACTGCTGTTGGTCGAGCAGCTCGCCAAACGGCGGGACGTCTACCGTCCGCCCGTCGGCGGGAAAGTCGTTTGGGCTGAACTACCGCTCGGCGTCCCCGTGGAGTCGCCCCCTTTCGACCAGGTGCACAGGCCGCTCGTCCTGGCGAGGGGCATCCGGGCACCCCGAGGTCCAGTTGAAGACCAGGCGCGAACCGCTCTGTACGCCCACCTGATGGGGACGACGGTTTCGGCGATGGTCTCGACGCACGTGAACGGTGCCTTCTAGGAGGCGGGGCCGGCGTGCGGTTGGTTGGGCTGATCCAGCGGCACCAAAACAATGAATCGCACCCTTGTTTCTATATGAACAGGGGTGCGTTCTTGTTTCTGACAGAACTTTGTCGGTTCTGCCCACGTAGCTCCTGTGTTGCTTGCTACGCTCCTCGCCACTTGTTCGTGGGCGGGCAGTGGGGGCACAAGTGGCGGAATGATTCTGCCGATCAAGTTTATGCTCGCCTCCGAGTGGCGGAAGTTTTAAAATGGGGGGGCATATGCTTTCGAAAATCATCATCCAGAACTACCGCTGGTTTCGCAATTTTAAGCTCGACTTCGACCCCAAGATGAACATCCTGGTCGGCGACAACGATGCAGGTAAGTCGACGATTTTGGAAGCAATTAGTCTTGCGCTCACCGGCAGGCTCCGAGGTCGCCTTCTTGCCCAGGACCTGTCGCCATACCTGTTTCACCAAGACGCCGCCGAATACATCGCTGCACTGCAAGATGGGCGCGAAGCCAGGCCGCCAGAGATAATCATCGACCTGTTTCTCGACAGCAAGACAGCACCCGCTGATCTGATGGGAACCAACAACCTCCTCAGGGCCAATGAGCCTGGTGTGCGCATTCGCGTTTCACTCAACCGGGACTACGAGCCCGAATACAAGGAGTTCGTTAAAGACCCGACTCAGGTCCGCTTGGTGCCAACCGAGTATTACAAGGTTGACTGGCTGGACTTCTCAGGGAATGGCATCACCTTCCGCAGCATCCCAGCCACGGCCTCACTTATCGACGCTGCGAACGTCCACCTTCATAGCGGCGTCGAATACTACATGAAGCACATCCTTAATGATCTACTTGTTCCGGAAGAGCGAGTAAAGCTGACACGCGCGTACCGCAGCCTCCGTGAGACGTTCGCAGAGGACGAGTCGATCGTGAAGATCAATGACGCGCTACGGGGTGCCCCGAGCAACGTAAGTGACCGCGAACTGACGCTGAACATCGACGTGTCGCAGAAGTCGAGTTGGGAAAGCGGCATCGTGCCACACCTTGACGACCTTCCCTTCCAGTTCGTCGGCAAGGGAGAGCAGAGCACGCTAAAGATTCTGCTCGCCCTCAACAAGAAGGTTGACGACGCTCATATCGTTCTCGTCGAGGAGCCGGAGAAGCATCTGTCATTCTCCAACCTGGGCAAGCTGGTTAAGAAGATCAGCGACAAGTGCGAGGGCAAACAAGTCTTCATCACCACGCACAGTTCCTATGTGTTGAACAAGCTAGGTCTTGAAAAACTCGTCCTGCTCTCAGCAACGGAAGGATTTCGACTCGACAGCCTTCCAGCTGACACACAAGATTACTTCCGCAAGCTCTCGGGCTACGACACTCTACGTCTTGTACTTGCTCGACGGTCAATCCTTGTGGAGGGACCTTCTGATGAACTCATCGTCCAGCGGGCTTACAAGGACGTCCACGGATGTCTGCCTATCGAAGATGGCGTAGATGTGATCAGCGTGCGCGGTCTGGCATTTAGGCGGTTCCTTGATATCGCATCACTGACCGGCAATGTGGTCGCCGTCGTGAGGGACAACGATGGCAAGGACGCCGCAGAGGTTCAGCAGAAATACGCCGCCCATACCACCTTCGCGAATATTTCTGTTCATGTGGGCGAAGATAGGGCTTATCAGACCCTTGAGCCGCAGCTTCTAAAGGCGAACGGCCTCACTGCGATGAACTCCATCCTCGGGGAGAATTTCACTTCCGAAGTGGACTTGCTTGAGCATATGGAGGACCGGAAGACCACCTATGCTCTAACGATTTTCTCCAGCGACCAGACCATCAACATGCCGGGGTACATCAAGGATGCAGTCGCTTAACAACTTGGCCGTCATCGCGGCGGCCGGCTCACAGAAGACCCAGCACATCATCGACTGCGTCGTCGCTGATCCGAGTAAGCGCGTATTGGTGACGACCTACACCAACGAGAACCTGCAACAGATCGTGAACCGCCTGAGCGCAGGCACCGGGGTACTTCCCGGGCACGTCACGGTCATGGGATGGTTCACCTTTCTCTTGAACGAGTGTGCTCGCCCATATCAAAGCTTCATCCTCGACGAAACAGGGATGATGGGCGGACTCAACTTCGTGGGGCAGCGCTCAAGATATATCCCCAAGAGCAACCCCAAGCGGTACTACCTTGATTCCGGCCAGGCTGCATACCGGGATGGAGTCTCCGCCTTTGCCTTTGAGGCGAACAAGGCGAGCAGGGGGATGGTCGTCGACCGACTCTCACGGATTTACG
Organism: Streptomyces sp. B21-083; assembly: GCF_036898825.1. Lineage (GTDB taxonomy): Bacteria > Actinomycetota > Actinomycetes > Streptomycetales > Streptomycetaceae > Streptomyces. Next base: position 1,672,856 of record NZ_JARUND010000001.1, read on the forward strand.
ACCACATCTACATTGATGAAATTCAAGACATGGCCGGGTACGACTTGGAGCTCCTAGAACTTCTGATGAAGTCGCCGATTTCCGTCACCGTAGTTGGCGATCCCCGCCAGGCCACCTTCGTGACGAACAATGCCGCCAAGAACAGGCAGTTCAAGGGAAGCGGCATCGTGGAGTGGCTTGGCAAGCGGGCAACCCTATGTGTCATCGAGAACCGCGTAGAGAGCTACCGCTGCAACCAAGAAATCTGCGACTTCGCCGATGACCTGTACCCGGACCTTGCACGGACAGTTTCCAAGAACACCGAAGTCACTGGCCACGATGGCATCTTCACCGTCAAGAAGTCGGACGTACAGGAGTACGTGGAGACTTACGCGCCGGTGGTGTTGCGATGGGATAAGCGGGCCGACACCTGCGGTCTCGACGCGATGAACATGGGCACCTCGAAGGGCAGCACCTTCAACCGGGTACTCATCTTCCCGACAAAGCCAATGATCAGCTACTACGAGACCCGAGACTGCAATCAGGCCGGGGACAGGGCAAAGCTCTACGTCGCCGTGACGCGGGCAAAATATAGCGCAACCTTCGTCCTCCCGTAGTCGACGAAAAAAACGAGTGGAGCCCTCCGCACCCTGCCACTACCGTTGGTCCCTGAAAGGCATCGTCACCCGAAAGGTGTGTCTCATGGCAAACGGTAAGTCGGCGGCAAGCCCATGGGATTCACCAATCTTCCAGCCGCTCCTGCATGAGGCTGGCCTCGCAGCCCAAACCTTGTGCACTGGACTCACCACTTTGAGAAAGGCAAACTACCAGCAGACGGAGAAGTACTACGCGGGCTTCTTTAGCTACACCATCGGTCTAGAACGAGTCATGAAGTTGACCGTCCTCCTTGACGCCCTTGTGACGGACGGAAAATTCCCGAGCGACCAGCAGCTTAAGAACGCCTATGGCCACGATCTGAACAAACTGCTTCGCGCTGTGCGAGAGATTCGGGCAAAGCACGAACCGAGCGATTTCCGTTGGAAGTTGCCGCATCCCGATATCATTGACGACGCAGTGAAGTTCCTTGCTGAGTTCGCAAGGACCACCCGTTACTATAACCTCGACGTCCTATCGGGTAAGGCACCGTCTCTCGATCCTGTAGCTCGCTGGTTTCAAGCCGTTGGAAAGCCATTGCTCGAAATGCGGCCTGCCCGGCAAACACTTCGGAACGCGGACAAAGCCAGTACTGTCGGGAAGCTCCTGGAGGGCAAGATTATTATCCGTTCCATTACTGAGGACGGCACCCCGGTAAACAGCGCCGAAGAGGCCGCCATCGCAGAGCACAATAGTGAGCACGTGGCGAAGGAGGGAACTTTCCTCTGTACGGCACTGGCGAGGTACGTCATTGAAGTGCTTCGTCACCGAGGGTACGCAGCACGAGGCGCGGGCCATGCGATTCCGGAATTTGGCGACTTCTTCGCCCTGTTCAACAATGACGACGCTCTTCTCAAGAACCGCAGGTCATTCGTGGTGAGGTAGACCAGGCGTCCGGCGCAGGAACTCGACGTAAAGCCGATCCGCGGCCGTCTTGGACGCGCTGACTCACCACAGGCTGGCCACGACCTGGGGGACGAGCGTTTCCAAGTGACACCCCCAGAAACGAAGAACACCCCGCGACCACAACGGACGCGAGGGTTCTTCGTTGGGGGTGCGGGGTACCTTATGCGCTCCCCCGCGTTCGTGCGCTGCCGTCCCCGGCCCTCACCGCGCCGTACAGAGCTTCGAGTTGAGGCGTGATGCGCTGCCACTCCACCCGCCGGAACCAGGCTGCCTCTTCGACTTCCTGCCGGCCTTCGAACTCGCGCGTATCATATCCTGGTGCCTTCCCCTTGGGGACACCGGTCCGGCCGTCACTCGCCAAAGTCCTGCCGGACCGGTGCCATTCTCTTCCTGAGACCGACTCTGCGGTTTCTCTACGAGGGCTTTTCGCTGCCCTAGACGCCTTCGTCGTCATGCCAGATGATTTCCATGCGCGCGTCTCCGTCGAATGCCTGCCCCCGATAGCCCGCCTTCTTGACCCGGATATGCCGAATGGCAAGCCGCAACAGGTCTCGCTTAAGCGCGTCGTCTGCGTCCTCCCAGGCTTCGCGTTGATAAGACGTGTCGAGAAGGAACGAAATATCAACGTCTTCCTGCCCGCGCGTTGCCTCGACCGCCTTCTGTGCGTCTAGGACTGCCTCATTGGCTTCAGCTAGCGCCGGGGCAAAGAAGCGCTCCGAGGGGCCGTCATAGAGTCCAGCGCGCCGGTCTTTCCACAGGCGACTGAGGGCTGCTTCCGCGTCTGCCAGGGCCGTGCGCGCGGCTGCTTCGTCCTCTGACGCTTGGGGGTCCTGTCGGGCTTGCCAGCGCTCCGCCACAATCGCCAGCAAGCGGTCATGAGGCTCAGTCGCTGCAAGTCGAGAAGACCAGCGCATGTACACGTACTCTTCAGCGCTTTTCTGCGCCACGTACGCCGGGGCCGGACACACTCCCCCAGCACCCGGACGCCAACAGCAATAGCCTTTTCCGCGCCACGTGACGGAGGACCCGCACCCGGTGCATTCGAGTAGATCGGTGAGGATGTGACGCGCTCGCCATGATTCCTTACCAGCGGAAGGACCGGTTCCCCTGGATACTGCCTGAGCTGCATTGTACTCAACTTCGGACAACATAGCCGGTCCCACCATGACGCTGACTCGCTCACCGGCGGCATTTCGGTACAGCATCCGCTTGGACCTTCCGTCTTCGCGCCCGGTCACCTGCCAGCCCGCATATGCAGGGTTATCAATCATGTTGGCGACCGTACTAAAGGCCCATGTACCGCCGGTTGGTGACGGAACCCCACGGTCGTTGAGCATGAGGGAGATCTTCCGCTTGGCATTACCAGCAAGAGGGGCCTCGTACGTAACCCATCGAGCAATGTCCAGCCTGGTCACTTTGGGTTCACCGGGGATTCCGGCGGAAGTTTCGGTGTCACGCTCCAACTTACGTTCTTCGATCTGTTCTCCGTCTTCGTCCTCAGCCGTCACCATGACAATTCTGAGACCGTAAGGGGCCGCACCGTTGAGCCATTCTCCGTTGTCGCGCTGAAACGTCTTAGTGTTCCGCACGCGCTCACTTAGGATTTCTGTCTCTTCACGGGCATCCTCGGCGCGACGAATCAGTTCCGAACGGTCGCGCGGGTTAGCGGAATCCAGCCCGATTCCAGGGGTTTCCGGGTCACCGTTGTCCACCAGCAAACGCCGGGGCCGCCCGTCGTGCGGCTCAACAATGCTGAGGATTGCTCCTGCCCCACGCCGGGTCCACCGGTCAAGGCGGAATACCCAGAGCGCGCCAATCTCGCCTTTCTCAAGCGCCTGCAACGCCAGGTCTTGCTGGGCAACCTTCTTACTTCGGCGGAACCGGCTAGCGCTGCCGACTTCCCGCCAGACGTGCCGCACAGTGAGACCTAGTTCAGCCGCTGTGCGTCTCCCCCGTGCTTCCTGCGCGCTGACAGAGATTTCCCGGCGCCCGGTCTTCGACTTCACGGCTTGGCTCTTGCGACACACCAGGTCAATCAGGGTGCTGGTGTCTTCGGTTGGGGTGCTCATAGGCCAAGATTCGCACGTCAGAAGCATGGACCGCCAGTGTCCAACGCGCGGAGGGCCGCTACCGGCTGATGCCGGGCATCCTCACCGCCCTGCGCGACCACGCGAACCCCTTCTCGATCCTGACGAAGGGCACGCTGATCCTGCGCGACCTCGACCTCCTGGTGCAGGCCGCCCAGGTCACGGACGTCGGCATCTCCGTCTCCGTCGGCTTCACCGACCCCGACCTGTGGCGCACGGTGGAGCCGGGCACCCCCGCTCCGGAACGGCGCCTGGACGTCGTACGGACCCTGGGCGAGCACGGCATCGGCTGCGGGGTGCTGATGGCGCCGGTGCTGCCCTTCCTCAGCGACCACCCGGACCGGCTGCGGGCCACCGTGCGGGCGATCGCCGCCTCCGGGGCGACCTCTGCGACTCCGTTGGTGCTGCATCTGCGCCCCGGTGCCCGTGAGTGGTACATGGCCTGGCTCGGCCACCACCACCCGCAGCTGGTGCGCCGGTACGAGCGGCTGTACGCGGAGGGCGCCTACGCCCCCAAGTGGTACCAGCGCCGGATCACCCGCCAGGTCCACGAACTGGCCCAGGAGTACGGAATCGGGCCCACGGCCGCGGGAATGCCGCGACGGATCACCGAGCCCGCCGAGAACGACCCCGCCGCACCCGGGCCCGCGGTACCCGAGCCGGTCCAACTGACCCTCCTGTGAGGACTAATGGGAGGTCCCCGTACGTCCGCCCGCCTAGGGTGCCGCCATGAACGCCCCGATCATCGTCCGCGAGATGACCCTCGACGACTGCGACCGCGTCTCCGAAATCCGTATCCGGGGCTGGCAGCACGCCTACAAAGGTCTGATGCCGCAGACGTATCTCGACGCCCTGAGCGTGCCGGAGGACGCCGAGCGCCGGCGTACGTTCTTCGTGCGGGCCGGTTCGGAGGTCGTCGACCTGGTCGCCGAACAGTCGGGCACGGTGGTCGGCTGGGCCTGCCACGGGCCCTACCGGGACGGCGAGATCCGCACCGACGACGCCGAGTTGTACGCGATCTACGTGGCCGCCGAGCGGTTCGGCGCCGGGGTCGGACAGTCCTTGCTGGGCGAGGCGATACGCCGGTGCGCCGGCGCCGGGCACCGGCGCGTGTTCCTGTGGGTCGTCGAGGGCAACGACCGCGCGCGGCGGTTCTACGAGCGGGCGGGGTTCACGGCCGACGGCGCCGAGGAGCCCTTCGAGGTGGACGGGGTCGCCGTACCGGAGGTGCGGTACGTGCGAGAACTGCGAGGCTGACGGCTCATCTCTGCTTGGGGATGCGCGCCAGGGCGTGCACCGCCGCCTCGGCGAGGGCGGGGTGTGCGAGGGCCTTGTTCAGGACCGGTGCCGCCCGCCGGTCCCCGATTGTGCCCAACGCCTCCACACAGGCGAGCGCCACCCGCCGGTAGGGGTCGTGCGGCGTCAGACGGCGGGCCAGCGTGGTGATCAGCGCCGGCACCGACTCGGGGGCACGCAGCTCGCCCAACAGCCGGACCGGGTGCAGGGCGTAGGCGACGCGCAGTTCGTTGGTGGCGAGGGCCGCTGCCGCCCGGGCCGTGCGCGGATCGCCGAGGCGGGCCAGAGCGTAGGCGGCGGAGGCACAGCGCTGCGGGTCACGGTGGTTGAGGAGGAGGACGAGGGCCTCGAAGGCTCGCCGGTCCCCCACGAGCCCGAGCCTGAACGCGGCCAACTCCCTGGCCCACAGGGGCTGTCCGGGGGCGGTGAGGACATCCGCCAGCTCGTCGGGGTCTCCGGTCGCCACCAGGCGTTCGTACGTCTCCGAGGTGCCGGCCCCGGCCTCGGCCCGTAAGCGCTCCGTGAGCGATCGCAACTCTTCGTCCATGGTGCCGAGATTAGGTGCGGGAGCGGGACCGCGTGGGCAGGATCCCTGGACGTACATCACAAAACCGGGGGCTGGCGCGCTCGTTACCCACCGGTTAAGCTCAGACGAGCGAGTTACCCACTCGCCTGTACTACTTGCTGACGACGGCCTGGTGACGCAGCCGTCGTGAGTGCTGGTCGGTTCGGTACCTCGCGTACCGCATGTACCGCAGTACGACCCCGGTTCGGGACAGGGCCGGTCGGATCCGCCGTTCCCCGGGCGTGTGCGCTCGCAGCCCGGTGACACCCGCACTCCTTCTCGCACCCGGTGCGCCTTCTCGGCGTACCACGTAGGTGCTCCCAGTCGTCACCACCTCATTCTGGAGTCCCGCGATGGCCACTCCCCTGTCCCACACCTCTCCGTCGCCGCTCAGGACCGTCGCCGTGGTCGGCCTCGGCACGATGGGCACCGGCATCACCGAGGTCCTCACCCGCGCCGGCCGCGAGGTCGTCGGTATCGACATCAGCGAGGCCACGGCCGCCAAGGCCGTCGCCACCCTGGAGACGTCCACCGCCCGTGCCGTGGTGCGCGGCCGGCTCACCGAACAGGAGCGCGAGGACGTCCTCGCCCGCTTCCGCACCTCCACCGACCTGCGTGAGGCGGCCGACGCCGACCTGGTCATCGAGGTGGCACCGGAGTCGTACGACATCAAGCACCAGATCTTCCGCGCCCTCGACGACATCGTGCGACCGGAGACGATCCTCGCGACCGGCACCAACGCCCTCTCCGTCACCCGTCTCGCGGCCGACTCGGCGCGTCCCGAGCGCGTGCTGGGCCTGCACTTCTTCAACCCGGCGCCCGCGATGAAGCTGGTCGAGGTCGTCTCGTCGGTGCTGACCGCGCCGAAGGCCGTCGCCGCGGTCACCGACCTGGCGATCGAGCTCGGCAAGGAGCCCGTCGCGGTCGGCGACCGCCCCGGATTCGTCGCCGACGGACTGCTGTTCGGCTACCTCAACCAGGCCGCCGCGATGTACGAGGCGAAGTACGCCTCCCGCGAGGACATCGACGCGGCGATGCGGCTCGGCTGCGGTCTGCCCATGGGCCCCCTCGCCCTGCTCGACCTGATCGGCATCGACACCGCCCGTACGGTCCTGGAGGCCATGTACGCCGAGTCCCACGACCGGCTGCACGCCCCGGCGCCCGTCCTCAAGCAGCTCAGCGAGGCGGGCCTGACCGGCAGGAAGGCGGGGCGCGGCTTCTACTCCTACGAGGCGCCCGGCAGCGCGACGGTCGTGGCGGACGCGCTGACCCCGCTGGCCGGCCCTCCCGAGACCCCCGGCCGCGCCGTCCGCTCCGTCGGTGTCGCCGGCTCCGGCACGATGGCCTCCGGTATCGCCGAGGTCTTCGCCAAGGCCGGGTACGAGGTGGTCCTCGCCGCGCGCAGCGAGGAGAAGGCGGGGACGGCCAAGGCCAGGATCGGCAAGTCGCTGGCCCGCTCCGTCGACAAGGGCCGGCTGACCGCCGAGGCCGCCGCGCAGACCCTCGACCGGATCACCGCGGCGGGCTCGTACGACGCCTTCGCGGATGTCGATCTGGCCGTCGAGGCCGTCGCCGAGGACCTGGAGGTCAAGCAGCAGCTGTTCGCGGCACTGGACAAGGTCTGCAAGCCGGGCGCGGTGCTGGCCACGACCACCTCCTCGTTGCCCGTCGTCACGTGCGCCCGGGCCACCTCGCGTCCCGAGGACGTGATCGGCATGCACTTCTTCAACCCGGCGCCGGCGATGAAGCTGGTCGAGGTCGTCCGTACGGTGCTGACCGCCGACGACGTCCACTCGACGGTCCGTGAGGTCTGCGTCAAGATCAAGAAGCATGCGGTGGACTGCGGCGACCGAGCCGGATTCATCGTCAACGCACTGCTTTTCCCGTATCTCAACAACGCGATCAAGATGGTGCAGGAGCACTACGCGTCTCTTGACGACATCGACGCGGCGATGAAGCTGGGCGGCGGCTACCCGATGGGCCCGTTCGAACTGCTGGACGTGGTCGGGCTGGACGTCTCCCTGGCCATCGAGAAGGTCCTGCACCGCGAGTTCCGTGATCCGGGCCTGGCTCCCGCGCCGCTGCTGGAGCACCTGGTGGCTGCGGGCTGCCTCGGCCGCAAGACGGGCCGCGGCTTCCGCGAATATGCCCGCCGCTGACGGGCCCGGCGACCGGTCCGGACCCGGCCTCGGACCCGTCTTCGGTCAGGAGAACGACTGGGGCGGGCTGCTCGGCCCGGCCTCGGCACCTCCGCCCGCCCGGGGCGGGGGTGATCCCGGGCGGGCGCGGCACCCCGCGCACATGCAGTACGTTCGGGTCATGTCCCAGCCCGCCAGGTCCTCCCGTACCCCAGCCACGCCCGACGCGCCGGAAAGCGCCGCGGGCGGTCGCGCCGCCGCTCAGCGGCTCAAGATGCGCCGCGAACTGGCGGCCGCGGCGATGGAGCTGTTCTCGACCAAGGGCTACGAGGGCACCACCGTCGACGAGATCGCGGCCCGGGCCGGCGTGGCCCGCCGCACCTTCTTCCGGCACTTCCGTTCCAAGGAAGAGGCGATCTTCCCGGACCACGACGACACGTTGATCCGGGCGGAGGCGGTGCTCAACGCGGCGCCGGCGCACGAACATCCGCTCGACACCGTGTGCCGCGGCATCAAGGAAGTCATGAAGATGTACGCGGCCCGGCCGGAGATCTCGGTCGCCCGCTACAAGCTGACGCGCGAGGTCCCCACCCTGCGGGAGGCGGAGATCGCGTCGGTCGCCCGCTACGAACGCCTCTTCACCCGTTACCTCCTGGGCCACTTCGACGAGCACGCGCACGACGACGACGCGAACGACGACCCGCTGCTGGCGGAGGTCGCCGCGTCGGCCGTGGTCACCGCCCACAACCACGTCCTGCGGCGCTGGCTGCGGGCGGGCGGTCAGGGTGATGTCGAGGCACAGCTCGACCACGCCTTCGGGATCGTGCAGAAGACCTTCGGTACGGGCATCGGTGTCGGGAGGGACACCGCACCCCGGACGGTGCCGGCCTCGGTGACCTCTCAGGGGGAGGTGCTGGTGGCGGTCGCGCGGACCGACGCACCGCTCGACGAGGTGATGCGCACCATCGAACAGGCGCTGAAGGAACGGTCGTAGAGAATCTCCGGAAAGCGGCGGGTCGCAGCTACTGCGGCCCGCCTTTTCTGTGCCCGCGAGACCTGCCCCTTGGTCTACTCCCCAGTAGCTTTTGATCGATCATCGCTCATTTGTTACGTAAAGATTTCATTTGAGTTCAATTTCTGGCACCCAGTGCCTTGTCACCTGACACGGGGTGCCATACCGTGAAGGTGTCCGGGCGGCCGGCGTGCAGAGACCATTCGTACGTCGGCTGTCCCCGCAAACCACGTGCTTGCGCGCCCGGACGCCTGCGTCACAGGCAACCTCCGCGCCACCCCGCGCTGCCGGAAGCACCACCTGCCGAACCGACGGCACGCCTCACCCAACCCTCAGCAGAACATCGACGAAACCCTCAGCGTCTCCCCTCAAGACGCCATTCGCCGGAGGCAATACCGTGACCATCAAGGACATCCTGGACGCGATCCAGTCGCCGGAGTCGACTCCCGCCGACTTCGCCGCAATGCCGCTCCCCGAGTCGTACCGTGCGATCACCGTGCACAAGGACGAGACGGACATGTTCGCGGGCCTCGAAACCCGCGACAAGGACCCCCGTAAGTCGATCCACCTGGACGACGTCCCGGTGCCGGAGCTCGGCCCGGGCGAGGCCCTGGTGGCCGTCATGGCATCGAGTGTCAACTACAACTCTGTCTGGACGTCGATCTTCGAGCCGATGTCGACGTTCGGCTTCTTGGAGCGCTACGGCAGGCTCAGCGAGCTCACCAAGCGCCACGACCTCCCGTACCACGTCATCGGCTCCGACCTCGCGGGCGTCGTCCTGCGCACCGGCCCGGGCGTCAACTCCTGGAAGCCCGGCGACGAGGTCGTCGCGCACTGCCTGAGCGTCGAGCTGGAGTCCAGCGACGGACACAACGACACGATGCTCGACCCCGAGCAGCGCATCTGGGGCTTCGAGACGAACTTCGGCGGTCTGGCGGAGATCGCACTTGTCAAGTCCAACCAGCTGATGCCGAAGCCGGACCACCTCAGCTGGGAGGAGGCGGCGGCCCCGGGCCTCGTCAACTCCACCGCGTACCGCCAGCTGGTCTCGCGCAACGGCGCCGGTATGAAGCAGGGCGACAACGTCCTCATCTGGGGCGCGAGCGGCGGACTCGGCAGCTACGCCACGCAGTTCGCGCTGGCCGGGGGCGCCAACCCCATCTGTGTCGTCTCCAGCGAGCAGAAGGCGGACATCTGCCGGGCGATGGGCGCCGAGGCGATCATCGACCGCAACGCCGAGGGCTACAAGTTCTGGGCCGACGAGCACAACCAGGACCCGCGCGAGTGGAAGCGCTTCGGCAAGCGCATCCGTGAGCTGACCGGCGGCGAGGACGTCGACATCGTCTTCGAGCACCCCGGCCGCGAGACCTTCGGCGCGTCCGTCTACGTCACCCGCAAGGGCGGCACGATCGTCACCTGCGCCTCCACCTCCGGCTTCAACCACGAGTACGACAACCGCTACCTGTGGATGTCCCTCAAGCGGATCATCGGCTCGCACTTCGCCAACTACCGCGAGGCCTGGGAGGCCAACCGGCTGGTCGCCAAGGGCAAGATCCACCCGACGCTGTCCAAGGTGTACTCCCTGGAGGAGACCGGGCAGGCCGCCTACGACGTCCACCGCAACCTCCACCAGGGCAAGGTCGGCGTCCTGTGCCTGGCCCCCGAGGAGGGCCTCGGTGTGCGCGACGCGGAGAAGCGCGCCCAGCACATCGACGCCATCAACCGCTTCCGGAACATCTGAGAGCCGGAGGTCACCGATGACTGAGCGTCAGCAAAAGGAAAGGGACCGGCCGTGGCTCATGCGCACGTACGCCGGTCACTCCACGGCCGAGGCGTCCAACGAGCTGTACCGGCGCAACCTCGCCAAGGGCCAGACAGGTCTGTCGGTGGCCTTCGACCTGCCGACCCAGACCGGTTACGACCCCGACCACATCCTCGCCCGCGGCGAGGTCGGCCGGGTCGGCGTGCCGGTCTCGCACGTCGGTGACATGCGCCGGCTGTTCCAGGACATCCCCCTGGACCAGATGAACACCTCGATGACGATCAACGCCACCGCCATGTGGCTGCTGGCCCTGTACCAGGTGGTCGCCGAGGAGCAGGGTGTCGACATCACCACGCTCCAGGGGACGACCCAGAACGACATCGTCAAGGAGTACCTGTCCCGGGGCACGCACGTCTTCCCGCCGGGACCCTCGCTCCGGCTGACGACCGACATGATCTGCTACACGGTCAACCACATCCCCAAGTGGAACCCGATCAACATCTGCAGCTACCACCTCCAGGAGGCGGGGGCGACCCCGGTCCAGGAGATCTCGTACGCCATGTCGACGGCCATCGCCGTGCTCGACGCCGTACGGGACTCGGGGCAGGTGCCCGCCGAGAAGTTCGGTGACGTCGTCGCCCGTATCTCCTTCTTCGTGAACGCGGGCGTCCGGTTCGTCGAGGAGATGTGCAAGATGCGGGCGTTCGGGCGGATCTGGGACCAGATCACGCGCGAGCGGTACGGCATCGAGAACCCCAAGCAGCGGCGCTTCCGGTACGGCGTGCAGGTCAACTCCCTCGGGCTGACCGAGGCACAGCCGGAGAACAACATCCAGCGGATCGTGCTGGAGATGCTGGCGGTGACGCTGTCGAAGGACGCACGCGCGCGTGCCGTGCAGCTCCCGGCGTGGAACGAGGCGCTGGGTCTCCCCCGGCCCTGGGACCAGCAGTGGTCGCTGCGGATGCAGCAGGTGCTCGCCTACGAGAGCGATCTGCTGGAGTACGAGGACATCTTCGCCGGGTCGCACGTGATCGAGGCGAAGGTGGCCGAGCTGGTCGAGGAGTCGCTCGCCGAGATCGCCCGGATCGAGGAGATGGGCGGCGCGATGGCCGCCGTCGAGTCGGGCTACCTGAAGTCGAACCTCGTCGCCTCGCACGCCGAGCGGCGGGCCCGTATCGAGTCCGGTCAGGAGAAGATCGTCGGCGTCAACATCTTCGAGTCGACCGAGCCGAACCCGCTCACGGCCGACCTCGACGCGGCGATCCAGACGGTCGACCCGGCCGTCGAGGCCCGGGTGACCTCGGCGCTCCAGGGCTGGCGCGACACGCGGTACCAGCCGCCGTTCAACCACCCGCGCCCCTGCAAGGCTCTGGAACGGCTGAAGGAGGCCGCGAAGGGCACCGACAACCTCATGGAGGCCACCCTGGAGTGCGCCCGGGCCGGCGTCACGACCGGTGAGTGGGCCGGGGCCCTGCGCGAGGTGTTCGGGGAGTTCCGGGCGCCGACCGGTGTCTCGTCCGCGCCCGTCGCGGTGACCGCCCAGGAGGGCACCGGGCTGGCGCTGGTCCGCCGCAAGGTGGAGATCACGGCGCGGGAGATGGGCGTCGGCAAGCTCCGTTTCCTGGTGGGCAAGCCAGGTCTGGACGGACACTCCAACGGCGCCGAGCAGATCGCCGTACGGGCCCGTGACGCCGGGTTCGAGGTGGTCTACCAGGGCATCCGGCTCACCCCGGAGCAGATCGTGGACGCGGCGATCGCCGAGGACGTGCACGGTGTCGGGCTGTCCATCCTGTCCGGCTCGCACGCCCAGCTGGTGCCCGACGTGCTGGAACGGCTCCGTGTGGCCGGTGCCACAGACATCCCTGTCATCGCCGGTGGGATCATCCCCCATGGTGACGCCGAACAGCTGAAGGCTGCGGGCGTGGCCGCGGTCTTCACCCCGAAGGACTTCGACATCACCGGAATCATCGGCCGCATCGTCGACGAGATCCGGAAAGCGAACAAGCTCGACCCCCTGGAGGTCCCCGCATGACACCGCCCGTCAACCGTCTGCGTCCGCGACGCTCCTGCCTCGCGGTCCCCGGGAGCAACCCCCGTTTCCTGGAGAAGGCCCAGGGCCTGCCGGCCGACCAGGTCTTCCTGGACCTGGAGGACGCGTGCGCCCCGCTCGCGAAGCCCGAGGCGCGGCACACCATCGTCAAGTTCCTCAACGAGGGCGACTGGACGGGCAAGACGAGGGTCGTGCGGGTCAACGACTGGACGACCGAGTGGACGTACCGCGATGTCGTGACGGTGGTCGAGGGCGCGGGCCCGAACCTCGACTGCATCATGCTGCCGAAGGTGCAGACCGCCCAGCAGGTCGTCGCGCTGGACCTCCTGCTCACCCAGATCGAGAAGACGATGGGCTTCGAGGTCGGCAGGATCGGCATCGAGGCGCAGATCGAGAACGCCCAGGGCCTCAACAACGTCAACGAGATCGCGACGGCGTCCCCGCGCGTCGAGACGATCATCTTCGGCCCGGCCGACTTCATGGCGTCGATCAACATGAAGTCGCTGGTCGTGGGTGAGCAGCCGCCCGGCTACCCGGCGGACGCCTACCACTACATCCTGATGAAGATCCTTATGGCCGCCCGCGCCAACAACCTCCAGGCGATCGACGGCCCCTACCTGCAGATCCGCAACGTGGACGGCTACCGCGAGGTCGCCCGGCGGGCCGCCGCCCTCGGTTTCGACGGCAAGTGGGTGCTGCACCCGGGCCAGGTCGAGGCGTCCAACGAGATCTTCTCCCCCTCGCAGGAGGACTTCGACCACGCCGAGCTGATCCTGGACGCGTACGAGTACTACACGTCCGAGGCGGGCGGTAAGAAGGGCTCCGCGATGATCGGCGACGAGATGATCGACGAGGCCAGCCGCAAGATGGCGCTGGTCATCTCGGGCAAGGGCCGCGCGGCCGGCCTGCGGCGCACGTCCAAGTTCGAAGCCCCGGAGGCCTGAGCACCATGCAGTTCGGACGCACCTACGAGGAGTTCGAGGTCGGGGCGGTCTACAAGCACTGGCCCGGAAAGACGGTCACGGAGTACGACGACCATCTCTTCTGTCTCCTGACGATGAACCACCACCCGCTCCACATGGACGCCAACTACGCGGAGAACACGACCGACTTCGGCAAGAACGTCGTCGTGGGGAACTACGTCTACTCGCTGCTGCTGGGCATGTCCGTGCCGGACGTGTCGGGCAAGGCGATCGCCAACCTGGAGGTCGAGTCGCTGAAGCACGTGGCGCCGACCTTCCACGGCGACACGATCTACGGCGAGACGACCGTCCTCGACAAGACGCCCTCCCGGTCGAAGAACGACCGCGGGATCGTCTACGTGGAGACGAAGGGCTACAAGCAGGACGGCACGCTGGTCTGCGTGTTCCGCCGCAAGGTGATGGTGCCGACCGAGACGTACATCAAGGAGCGCGGCGGCGAACAGCCCGGCCGGCCCCAGCTCAAGGAGCAGGAGAAGTAGCCATGGCGCGACTCGCCCAGACGGCCGGTCTGACCGACATCCAGCAGGAGATCCTGTCCACGGTCCGGGACTTCGTGGACAAGGAGATCATCCCGGTCGCGACCGAGCTGGAGCACCGCGACGAGTATCCGCAGCAAATCGTCGACGGCCTCAAGGAGTTGGGCCTGTTCGGCCTGATGATCCCCGAGGAGTACGGCGGTCTGGGCGAGTCGCTCCTGACGTACGCGCTCTGCGTCGAGGAGATCGCGCGCGGCTGGATGTCGGTCTCCGGGATCATCAACACGCACTTCATCGTGGCGTACATGCTCAAGCAGCACGGCACGCAGGAGCAGAAGGACCACTTCCTGCCGAGGATGGCGGCGGGCGACGTCCGCGGCGCCTTCTCCATGTCGGAGCCGGGGCTCGGCTCGGACGTGTCGGCCATCAAATCGAAGGCGGTGAAGGACGGCGACGAGTACGTCCTCGACGGCCAGAAGATGTGGCTGACGAACGGTGGGACGTCCACTCTGGTCGCCGTACTCGTCCGGAGTGACGAAGGACATCCCGAGGGGACCGCACCCCACAAGTCGATGACCACCTTCCTGATCGAGAAGGAGGCGGGCTTCGGTGAGGTCCGGCCCGGGCTCACCATCCCGGGCAAGATCGACAAGATGGGTTACAAGGGTGTCGATACCACCGAACTCATCATGGACGGACTACGGATTCCGGCCAATCGCGTTCTCGGTGGCGCCACCGGCCGAGGTTTTTACCAAATGATGGACGGCGTCGAGGTGGGACGTGTCAATGTGGCGGCACGTGGCTGCGGTGTCGCTCAGCGTGCCTTCGAGCTGGGTGTCCGGTACGCCCAGCAACGCCACACCTTCGGCAAGGCGATCGCCCAGCACCAGGCGATCCAGTTCAAGCTGGCCGAGATGGCTACCAAGGTCGAGGCCGCCCATGCGATGATGGTGAACGCGGCACGCAAAAAGGACTCCGGTGAGCGAAACGACCTTGAGGCAGGGATGGCGAAGTACCTCGCCTCCGAGTACTGCAAGGAGGTCGTGGAGGACGCCTTCCGGATCCACGGCGGCTACGGCTTCTCCAAGGAGTACGAGATCGAGCGCCTCTACCGCGAGGCTCCGATGCTGCTGATCGGCGAAGGTACCGCCGAGATCCAGAAAATGATCATCGGGCGCAGGTTGCTCGAAGAGTATAAATTCCAGGGCTGATCATCCGCTTCGGGGTGTTTTCTTCGAGTTGAAGGTCACACCCCGTCAACGCTCTTCAGCCGCCGACTCAGCTTCCTGACTTACCCAGTTGTGGTCGTGAGCCGCTACGATCGCCGGAAAGCCGCCGTCCCCTGATACCGCGCGGCATCATCCGCTACGAAGGTCATCCATGCCCCACAGCCAAACCTCTGCACCTCGCGACAGCCTGGCAGGCGTACGCCTGGCGCGCGGAGCATCGCCGTGGCTCCTCCCGACCGTCGCCACCGCAGCCCTCAGCCTGGTACGCGCGCGCAAGTCCGGCGCCGCCAAGGCCGTGGCCGTACCCGTCACCGCGCTGGCGGCGGGCATGCTGTGGTTCTTCCGCGATCCCGAGCGCGAGATCACCCAGGGCCGGGTCATCTCACCCGCCGACGGCGTGGTCCAGAGCATCATGCCCTGGAAGGACGGCCGTACCCGCGTCGCGATCTTCATGAGCCCGCTGAACGTACACGTCAACCGCGCGCCCCTCTCGGGCACGGTGACGTCCGTCGAGCACATCCCCGGCGGGTTCGTTCCGGCGTTCAACAAGGAGAGCGAGAACAACGAGAGAGTTGTCTGGCACTTCGACACCGAGCTCGGTGACATCGAGATGATCCAGATCGCCGGTGCGGTCGCTCGCCGCATCGTCCCGTACGTCCCGCAGGGCACGAAGGTCGAGCAGGGCGACCGGATCGGCCTGATCCGTTTCGGCTCGCGCGTCGACATCTATCTCCCCGAGGGTGTCGAGGTCGCGGTCGAGGTCGGCCAGAAGACAGTGGCAGGGGTGACTCGCATTGACCGTGATTGATCCCGAGACCCAGTGGGTGCCGGAGGCCGACGAGGTGGGTGACGACGAGGAGGAGATGCCTCTTTCTCTCCGCCTCTCGATAGCGGACACCCTCACACTCGGTAACGCGACCTGCGGCTTCATGGCGGTGTACTTCACCACCACGGGCATCCTGATCCCGCACCTCACCGGCAGTGACGAGTCGGGCATGGCCCGTCACTCGGCGGCGACCGCGGTGATCCTGATGCTCTGCGCCGCGGTCTTCGACCTCTTCGACGGTCTGGTCGCCCGCAAGCTGCGCTCCTCCCCCATGGGCGCCGAGCTGGACAACCTCTCCGACCTGATCAGCTTCGGTCTCGCCCCCGCGTACTTCGTGCTGGTGTACGGCATGGTCGCGGACGACGCGTACCAGAAGGTGGCCGCGGTCGGCGCGATCGTCGTCCTGCTCGCGGTGGTGCTGAGGCTCGCGAGATTCTCGTGCGTGACGGTGAAGGACGGCACCTTCCAGGGCATGCCGAGTCCCTTCGGTGCCCTGACGGTCGTCTCGATCGTGCTGCTGGAGCTGCCGTTCGTGGCCACGCTCATGGCCATCGTCGGCACCGCCTGGCTGATGGTGAGCCGGGTCGAGTACCCGAAGCCGCGCGGTCCGCTCGCGATCGCGATGGTCTCCTGGATCGTGTCCGGGATGGCTCTGCTGGCGGCCTGGGCCTTCGACGCCCCCGGCGGCCAGCTCCTCCTGCAGACCGGCTGCGCCCTGCAGCTCGTCCTGGGCGCGGTGATCCCGCTCTTCGCGACGGCACGCCGGGTGAACAACTTCCGCGGCAACCGCCGCGAGGCACGCGCGGCACAGCTGCCGTAGCGGTCGCGGTGACGCAGTCGTACGGAGGGCCCCGAACCGGTAGACGGTTCGGGGCCCTCCTCGTTGTGTGCGGGGCTCTTCCCTGCTCACGCGCCCGGCGCGTAGCCCTCCGTGGCGGATGACGCCGAGGACTCCCGTACGGCCCTGATACCGCCCGTCGCGCCCATCCAGGTCACCGGCCAGGCCACGGGATCTGATCGAGATGACGTCCGCGCTGGACGCGTACCGGCTGTCGGGGCCGACGGGCGCGTAGGAAGAGGCGTCGCGGTTGGCTGGAAACGGGTGACTCCCAGGGGATCTGGTCCCTCGGCGTCGCTGTCAGACCAGGAAGTCCCGTCCGATGTTCTCGGCGACCCGCTCCAGGATCGGCCCGGCGTCGGCGATGCACTTCGCGATGTCCGGCTCGATCTCCGTCAGGGGGTACGCGCGTCGGATACCGGCCCGGCCCAGTGCCTCCGGGCGCAGGGCCAGGCGTCCGCAGACCGCGACGACCTCGCGGCCCTGCGCCCGTGCCGCCGCTGCGACGCCGGCCGGGGCCTTGCCGTGCAGGGTCTGCTCGTCGAGGGAGCCCTCGCCGGTGATCACCAGCGTCGCGCGGTCCAGCGCGGGCGCGAAGCCGAGGACGTCGAGCATGACCTCGATGCCGGGCCGGAACCGGGCGCCGAGGACCAGGGCGCCGTAGCCGATACCGCCGGCGGCGCCCGCGCCTGGTGCGGCGGCGTGCTCGGCGGCCTTCGGGCCGATCGCCGTCTCCAGAACCTTCGCGTAGTGCGCGAGGGCTTCGTCCAGGGCCGCCACGTCGGCCGGGGAGGCACCCTTCTGCGGGCCGTACACCGCGGGCGCGCCCGTCGGCCCGGTCAGCGGGTTGTCCACGTCGCTGGCCAGCACGAGATCTACGTCCGCGAGGCGGGTGTCGAGGCCCGACAGGTCGGCCGTGACGAGTCCCTCCAGGCCGCCGCCGCCGGGCGGCACGGGCTCGCCGTCGGCGTCCAGGAAGCGCGCGCCGAGCGCGGACAGCATGCCCGCGCCCCCGTCGGTGGTGGCGCTGCCGCCGACCCCGAAGACGATCGTGCGCGCGCCCGCGTCCAGCGCGGCCCGCAGCAGTTCGCCGGAGCCGTACGTCGATGCCGTGAGCGGCGCGCAGACGCCCGCGGGCAGCCGCTGCAGCCCGCTCGCCTCCGCCATCTCCACCACGGCCGTGTCGCCGCGCAGCGCGAAAGCGGCCGTCACCTCGTGCCCGAGCGGCCCCGCGACCCGTGTCTCACACCGTTCGAATCCGGCGGCGACCGCGGCGGCCACCGTCCCGTCACCGCCGTCGGCCACTGGCAGCGACTCGACCTCGACACCGGGTGCCGCCCTGCGCAGTCCGGCGGTCACCCGCTCGGCGACCTCCACGGCCGTCAGCGATCCCTTGAACTTGTCGGCGGCGATCAGCACCCGTGCCGTCCGCACACCTGTCCCACGCGCCGTACCCGCAGCGTCCGCCACCCTGTACTCCCCTTGCTTTCCGGCCCCGCACAGATCAGGGCAGTCGCGCCGCTGCGACCTTAACCGGAGGAGCCCCGCCCCGTCATGCCCTCCCGGCGGCTCACAGCCGGGGCATCCCCGAGGCCGGATGGTGGTAGACCGGAGGGATGACCGCTGTGGGCACCACCACCGGACAGGCCGACCGTGTTCTAGGCGGCTGGCTCGGCAGGATCGCCGGCAACATGCTCGGCAAGCCGGTCGAGCGGGGCGACTACTGGACGCGCGACCGCATCGACCGCTATCTGCGGCACACCGGCGCCCTGCCGCTCACGGACTACCTGCCCGAGCCGCCGGCCGGCAGCCAGGACGGGGACGACGACACCGACGGCTTCCGGCTGCGCAAGGAGTGGCGTGAGTGCGTACGCGGCCGGATCCACGGCAGCTGCCGTGACGACGACGTCGACTACGCGATCCTCGGCCTGGACCTGCTGGAGACGCACGGTTTCGACTTCAGCACCGAGCAGGTCGGCCAACTGTGGCTGCTGCGGCTGCCGTTCCTCCAGACGTTCACGGCGGAACGCGTCGCCTATCGCAACCTCACGGCCGGTCTCAAGCCGCCGCTGACCGCCACGTACGACAACCCCTACCAGGAGTGGATCGGCGCCCAGATCCGCGCCGACATCTACGGCTGGACCTGCCCGGACACCCCGCGGCACGCCGCCTACCTGGCGCGCAGGGACGCCGTCCTCTCGCACACGGGCAACGGTGTGTACGGGGCGATGTTCGCGGCGGCACTGATCTCTGCGGCGTTCACGGCACCCACGGTGCGCCGCGCCCTGGACACGGCGCTGACGGTGATCCCGGCGAGCAGCCGGCTGGCCCGGACGGTGCGCCGGGTCGTCGCGTTGCACCGGACGCGGCTGACCTGGGAGGACACTCTCGACACGGTCGCCGCGGAGACCGCCGGGCTCGGCTGGATCCACGCGGTGCCGAACATCGCCGTCCTGACCGCCGGGCTCCTGTACGGCGACGGCGACTTCACCCGCACGATCGCGCTGACCGTCCGGGGTGGCCTGGACACCGACTCGAACGGCGCGACGGCGGGCTCGGTGGCGGGCGTGCTGTGCGGTGCGGAGGCGATCCCGAGCCAGTGGAAGGACCCCCTGGAGGACACCGTACGCAGCGCGGTGTTCGGCTTCGACGGAGTGCGGATCAGTGAACTGGCCGAGCGGACCCTGCGGTTGGGACACCCGCAGGTGTGACGGAAGCCCGCCGGACCCTTTCGCCGTCCTTTCCCTGGTTACGCTTCCCAGGTGACCATTCAAGACTTCGCCACGTACATCGCCGGCCTGCCCCGCGTCCTGGCCGGCGCCGCCGCGCTCTTCCGTGACGCCGACGGCCGGATTCTGCTCGTCGAGCCCAACTACCGTGAGGGCTGGGCACTTCCGGGCGGCACGATCGAGTCGGACACCGGGGAGACCCCGCGTCAGGGCGCACGCCGGGAGACCCTTGAGGAGATCGGCCTCGACCGGGAACTCGGCCGGCTGCTGGCCGTCGACTGGGTCCACATCGCGGGCCATCCGCCGCTGGTGGCTTACCTGTACGACGGTGGCGTCCTCAGCGAGGACGAGCTCAAGTCGATCACCTTGCAGGAGTCGGAGCTGCTGTCGTGGCGGCTCGTACCGCGCGAGGAACTCACCGAGTACCTCCGGGGCTCCCTGGGCCGCCGGGTGCTGCACGGCCTCGACGTCCTGGCGGAGGGCGCGGGAACGGCCGAGCTGGAGAACGGTGACCGGGTGGCCTGACGGCCACCCCGGGCCGGGGTTCAGCCCTGGACGTCCGGCGGCTTCACGTCGTTCCCCGCACGCCGTACGTCGTCGCGCTCGGCGACCCGGGCCTCCGTGCGGTGACCGCGCGCGATGTAGTCCCGCACGACGAGCTCGACGGCGTCCTGCGGGTTGCCGACGCCCGCGAGCACCATGACTTCGACGACGAGTTGGGCGTCGAGGGAGACGGAGACCTTGGCTGCCATGCGGGGACATTAACACCGGCCGGGCATTCGTACAGGGGTACGGCGACGAGGACGAGGGCGGCAGCTCCCCGGACGGTTAACCGGTCGCCGCCCGGGCCCCCGGGAACCTACCCTCGGCTCCATGACCAAGCCCCTCGTCGCCGTCCTCAGCGGCGCCGGTATCTCGACCGACTCCGGCATCCCCGACTATCGCGGGCCGAACGGCCTGTGGCGGCGTGATCCCGAGGCCGAGAAGCTCGTCACGTACGACTACTACATGGGTGATCCCGAGATCCGGCGCCGTTCCTGGCAGCTGCGGCGCGCCAACCGGACCCTGCAGGCCGAGCCCAACTCCGCGCACCTGGCCGTGGCCGAGCTGGAGCGGGCCGGGGTGCCGGTGCGGGTGATCACGCAGAACGTGGACGGGCTGCACCAGCTCGCCGGCATGCCGGCCCGCAAGGTGCTCGAACTGCACGGCACCGCAAGGGAGTTCGTGTGCACCGCGTGCCAGGTGCGCGGGCCCATGGAGGACGCCCTCGCCCGGGTCGACGCCGGCGAGGACGATCCCGCCTGCCTCGTCTGCGGCGGGATCCTGAAGTCGGCGACCGTCATGTTCGGCCAGCGCCTCGATCCGGTCGTGCTCGGTGACGCCCTGGCCATCACCAAGGCCTGCCAGGTGTTCATCGCCGTCGGGACCAGCCTCCAGGTCCAGCCCGCCGCCGGGCTCGCCGGTGTCGCCGCCGACCACGGCGCCCGGCTCGTCATCGTCAACGCCGAGCCGACCCCGTACGACGACCGGGCCGACGAGGTCGTACGCGAGCCGATCGGCACGGCCCTGCCCCAACTGCTGCGCGAACTGAGGGAGTCGGGAGCTGCCTAGCCGCGTGGAGTTCACGGCGCCGGGCGCTCGGTCAGTCCCCCCGTCGTCGTGACAGGTGTGGACGTGACCATCACGGCGGCGCCGGCCAGGCCGGCGCGAGTCGCGCGCACGGTGATGGCACCGGCGGTGCGCGTCACGCGTACGAAGACTCTGTTGATGCCCGCTTCCGTGCTCACGTAGGACTGGAACACGCTGTACGGGATGCCCGCGTTGTGACCGCCGAGCAGTTTCGCCGGGCCGGTGACCGTGAAGTCCACCCGGGCCTGGTCGGTCGGTACGCGGCGGCCCGCCGAGTCCACCGCCTCGACGTCGATCATCGCCACGTCGGCGCCGTCGGCCTTCAGACCGTCTGGTGAGACGTGCGCCGTGAGGCGGAGGGCGACGGCGGGGCCCGTCGTCTGTTTCTGGGCGCGGAACAGTTCGGTGCCGGCCGAGTCGTAACCGATCGCGGTGATCGTGCCGGACTGCCAGGCGACGTCGGTGAAGGTGTGCAGGAAGTCGTACTGCGGGGAGGTCGACGTACCGACCGATCTGCCGTTGACCAGCAGGTCCACCCGGGCGACGCCGGCGGCCATGACGTACACCGTCTTCACCGTGCCGGACGGGTAGGTCCAGTGGCCGACGATGTGCAGGTCGGGGGTGGGGCTCTGCATGACGCGGTGGGTGTAGTAGGTCTCCTTGGGGACGCGGACCGAGTCGACGCGGCCGGAGAGGCGGCATGTCTCCCAGTTGTACTGGCGGCCGTGCTGGTTGGAGTCCGCCCAGGTCAGAGCCGCCGCGCCGGAGTAGCGGCTGTTTCCGGGGCCTTGGATGCGCTGGCTCCAGAACTCGTGTCGGGTGCTCGCGGCGACGGTGGCGGCGAAGTCCTCCGAGGTCCAGTGGTAGGTGACGTCCGGGCCGGTGAGGTAGCCGAAGTCCGGTGGGGAGACGTTGTCCCAGACGCGGCGGGGGGCCTCGTCGCGGGTGAACTCGGACTCGATGAGCGGCATGCGGTCGCGGGCGTAGTCGCTGTAGTGGCGGTTGAGCATCGTGCCGATGTACTCGCACTGGTCCACGGCCGCCGTGCCCCCGTAGGCGGAGTTGTCGGAGGTGGCCCGGGAGCCGATCGCGCGCATGCCGCTGGGGTCCCAGGTCTGCTTCAGCGCCCGCATCTGCTGCTGGTGGTCGGCGGTCAGCCAGTTGTTGCCGGACTCCCAGAACATGATGCTGGGACTGTTGCGGAAGTAGATCATCACATCCCGCATGGCCGCGAGACGCTGGTCCCACTGCACGCCGGTGGCGTCGGCCTCCTTGTCCCCGGCGGGCTGGACCGACACCAGTCCGTACCGGTCGGCCATCCGGATGTTCGCGGGCTGCGCGGCGATGTGCATCCAGCGGATCAGGTTGGCGTTGCTCTCCCGGATGAGCCGGCCGTCGTGGTCACGCAGCCATTCGGGCACGGCGTCGCCGAGCACCGCCCATTCGTTGGTGGCGCGCTGCGCGTACCCGGTGAGGAAGATCTGCTTGTCATTGATGTAGACGCCGCCGGTGCTCGCCCCGCCACGGAACTCGGCCTTCCGGAAGCCGGTACGGACCGTGTACGTGTCGACGACCGTCTCCCCCTCCGCGAGCGTCAGTCGCACGGTGTAGAGGGCGGGGTACGACGGTGACCAGAAGGTGAGCCCGCTGATCCGGCTGCCGACCTTGACGACATGACTCGTGCCGGCAGCCAGCGTGACCGTCGAGGCGGGCAGCGATCCCACCGACACGCCCTGTCCGTCGAGGACTTCGGCCGACACCGACAGCGTCCGGGATCGGTTCTCGTCGTTGGTGATCTGCGCTTCCGCGTTGATCGTCGCGGTGTGGCCGGACACGTTGACGGCCGTCGGATAGACGTAGGTGCCCATGGTGCCGAGGTTGCTGTGGAGCGGGAGCGTGAAGTGGGTCCTGGGTACGACGTGCAGGATGACGTTCCTGGTGAGACCGCCGAAGGTGGGGTTGAAGTCCCGGGTGTCCCACTGGAAGGGCATCCCGGTCGCGACCTCGGGCCGCCACTTGGTGTTGTCCGCGCAGATGGCGAGCACGTTGTCGGCGCCGAACAGGACTTCGTCGGTGAGGTCGAACCCGAACGGGGTGACTCCGGCCTCGTAGCTGCCGATCAGGACGCCGTTCAGGTGGACCGTGGCCGCTTGGCGGATGCCCTCCAGTTCCAGGATCACCTTGTGGCCCGCCTGCTCGGCCGGTAACTGAAAGCGCTTGCGGTACCACGTCGGCTGCATCGCCACCGAGGACTCGCCCGAGCTGCCGATCCAGTTGTCGAAGGAGTCCACGTCGTTGTAGGTGTGCGGCACGCTGACCACGGCCCACCCGGAGTCGTCGAACGTGGTCCGTTCGGCGCCGGCGACATTCGACCTGATGAACCGCCAGTCGAGATTCAGGCTGAAAGTCTGCCGCTCGGCTGCCTCGACCTGCGCCTTCGAGGCTGCACCGTCCATCGGCAGGGTTACCGCGCCCATGCCTGCGGCGGCCCCCTGCAGCACACGCCTTCTGCTCACCCCGTCAGGTTCGAAGGGTGTGGGAGCCGCGGAAGCTGTGGAACGGCTGGTGAACTCCATCGTCTACCGACCTTCGAGGCGAGCCCTCACGGACCCCCCTCCCAGACCATTGCCATGAACGCGACAGAAAGCGCCACATCATGCGCCGGGGGGTGGCGGGCGACAAGGTGCGGGACGAAGGTCGTTCGCGTGGGGCGGGCGGGACTGAAGGCGCGAGAGGGCCAGGAGAGACAGACGGAACATGAGGAGCGGCGCTGAAGAAGGCGCCGGAAGGGACTCCGGAAGGGAAGGTCCTGGGGGAAGGTCCCGGCGGCGCGCTAGAAGAGCGCCGGCCCCCGTTCGAAGTCCAGCAGTCGCTGCTTGCGTTCCAGGCCGCCCCCGTATCCGGTGAGGCTGCCGTCGGCGCCGACCACGCGGTGACACGGCACGATGATGCCCACCGGGTTCCTGCCGTTGGCGAGTCCCACGGCGCGGGAGGCCTTCGGGTTGCCGAGGGTGTCGGCGAGTTCACCGTACGAGCGGGTCTCGCCGTACGGGATACGGCACAGCTGCTCCCAGACGCTGCACTGGAAGTCGCTGCCGGAGAGCCGGAGTTCGAGGGTGAACTCCTTCAACTCGCCCTGGAAATAGGCCGTCAGCTGCTCGATCGTCTCCCCGAAGGGAGTGTCCTCGCGTGCGCCGAAGTTCTCCTCGGCCGGGCGGTGACGCTGGTCGACCATGTAGAGGCCGCAGAGGACTCCGTCGTCGGCCACGAGGGTGAGGAGGCCGTACGGGCTGTCGATGACCGTGTGCTGCTTCATTTCTGCTCCTGACGTCCTTAAGTCCTTATACCGGGAGGAAGTTGATCGGGTGACTGTCCGTCGCCCACAGATACTGGACCGCGTACGCCCGCCACGGCCGCCACGCCCCCGCACGTGCGGTCAGCGCGGCCGGTGTCGACGGGAGGCCCAACTCCTGGGCCGCGCGCCGGATTCCGAGGTCCGTGGGGAGAAACGCGTCGGGATCGCCGAGGGCACGCATCGCGATGACATCGACCGTCCAGGGACCGAATCCGGGGAGAGCGAGGAGCCTGGCGCGAGCCTCCGGCCAGTCACTCTCGACGCCCAAGTGAAGGGTGCCGTCGGCGAGTTGCTCGACGAGGGTGGTGAAGGTGGCCCGCCGGGTACGGGGCATGGCCAGTGACTCCGGGTCGAGAGCGGCCAGCGCCCGCGGGGTCGGGAAGAGATGCGTGAGACCGCCCTCCGGGTCGTCGACCGGGTCGCCGTGCGCCGTGACGAGACGGGCCGCGTGAGTGCGGGCGGCGGCCGTGGAGACCTGCTGGCCGAGCACCGCCCGTACGGCGAACTCCGCCTCGTCGACCGTCCGGGGGACGCGTCGGCCCGGGCCCTTCGCGACAAGGGGCGCCAGCACGGGATCCGTACACAACTGCTCGTCGACCGCGACCGGATCGGCGTCCAGGTCGAGCATCCGACGGCAGCGGCTGATCGCGACGGGCAGGTCGCGCAGGTCGCTGAGGGTGAGCCGGCACGCGATGTGATCGGGGGTCGGGGTGAGGGCGGCGATGCCGTGTCCGTACGGGAGCCGCAGGGTCCGGCGGTAGGCGCCGTCCCGCCACTCCTCCACGCCGGGTACGGCGGTCGCGGCAAGGTGGCCGAAGAGGTTGTCGGGGTTCAGCGGGGCACGGAACGGGAGGCGGAGATTTAGCGCGGCCGGCGCGCTGACGGCCGTACTCGTGCCGCTCTGATGCGCTTGGGCGCGCGACTTGGGGAGGCGGTCGCGCAGCTCGCTCGGGGAGAGGGCGAAGACCTCACGGACGGTGTCGTTGAAGGTGCGGATCGAGGAGAAGCCCGCCGCGAAGGCGATCTCCGCCATGGGCAGCGCGGTCGTCTCGACGAGGAGCCGCGCCGTCTGGGCGCGCTGGGCGCGGGCGAGGGCCAGCGGTCCCGCGCCCAGTTCGGCGAGGAGTTGCCGTTCGACCTGGCGGGTGCTGTAGCCGAGACGGGCCGCGAGGCCGGGGACGCCCTCGCGGTCCACGATCCCGTCGCCGATCAGCCGCATCGCACGGGCCACCAGGTCGGCGCGCTGGTTCCACTCCGGCGAGCCGGGACTGGTGTCGGGGCGGCACCGCTTGCAGGCCCGGAAGCCCGCCTGCTGGCAGGCCGCCGCGCTCGGGTAGAAGGTCATGTTCTCGGGCTTGGGCGGCACCACCGGACAGCTGGGTCTGCAGTAGATCCGGGTGGTCAGGACCGCCGTGAAGAACCAGCCGTCGAAGCGCGCGTCCTTGGACCGCACGGCTCGTACGCAGTGCTCGGTGTCGGTGTGCATCGCGTTCCGCATAGGTCCAGCATCGACGATCAGCCGGACCGGGGCTGGCGGAAATCCGACATCAGGGTGGCGTGTCCAGGGACGCTCTGGATCACTTTCCCGCTGAGCCGAGGGTTTGAGTCGAGGGCCGACCGACTCACCGAATCACCGGCCCACCGAATCACTGGCTCACCTGCTCACCTGCTCACCTGCTCACCTGCTCACCTGCTCACCTGCTCACCTGCTCACCTGCTCACCTGCTCACCTGCTCACCTGCTCACCTGCTCACCTGCTCACCTGCTCACCGCATCCTGCCACGCGGCCTCCCTCAGCAGCCGCAGCCCATTGAGCCCGACGAGGACGGTCGAGCCCTCGTGGCCCGCGACCCCGAGCGGGAGCGGCAGCGTGCCGATCAGGTCCCACGCGACGAGGCCCACGATGCACACCCCGGCGATCATCAGGTTCTGCGCCACCAGACGCCGGGCCTGTCGCGCCAGGGCGATCACGGCGGGCACGGTGGCGAGCTCGTCCCGCACGACCACCGCGTCCGCGGTCTCCAGCGCGAGGTCGGAACCCGCCCGGCCCATGGCCACTCCGGTGTGGGCGGCGGCCAGCGCCGGGGCGTCGTTGACACCGTCCCCGACGACCATGACCCTGCGTCCCGACGCCTCCAACTCCCGTACCGCGTCCAGCTTCTGCTGGGGGAGCAGCCCGGCCCGTACGTCCTCGATCCCGACCTCGGCGGCCAGTCGGGCGGCGGCACGCGGATTGTCGCCGGTCAGCAACACGGGTGCCGTACCGGTGAGTTCGGTGAGCGCGACGACAGTGGCGGCGGCCCCGGGACGGGGCCGGTCGGCGAGACCGAGCACTCCGACCGGGACGTTGTCGGCGACGACAAGGATCGCCGTGCGGCCGGACGCCTCAACCTCCTTGACCAGCAAGCCAGTTGCCGAGCCGCCCGTCACCTCTCCCCCGTCCAGCAGTCGTTCCGGCGCGCCCACCGCGACCACGCGCCCGTCCACGACCGCCGTCACGCCCACTCCGGGTGTCGACGCGAAGCCCTCCGCCACGGACAGTGCGAGCCCGCGCTCCCGCGCCGCATCGACCACGGCCCGGCCCAGCGGGTGCTCGCTCGACTGCTCGGCCGCCGCCGCGAGCGTCAGCAGTCCGTCCTCGTCCAGTCCCCCGGCCCGGGCAGGGACCAAGCCCACCGCCAGGCTCAGGGGCACGCTCAGTTCCGATCCGGGGAGCGGTCGTACGTCCGTCACCCTCGGCGTCCCCTCGGTGAGCGTGCCGGTCTTGTCCAGGGCCACGGTGTCGACCTGTGCCAGGCGTTCCATCACCACCGCCGACTTGACCAGGACGCCGTGTCGGCCGGCGTTGGCGATGGCCGAGAGCAGCGGCGGCATGGTGGCGAGTACGACCGCGCACGGCGAGGCCACGATCATGAAGGTCATGGCGCGCAGCAGGGCGTCGGTGAGGTCGGTGCCGAAGGCGAGGGGTACGGCGAACACGGCGAGGGTGGCGGCGACCATGCCCAGCGAGTATCGCTGCTCGACCTTCTCGATGAACAGCTGGGTCGGCGCCTTGGTCTCGGACGCCTCCTCGACCATGCGTACGATCCTGGCGATCACCGAGTCGGCGGCGTCCCGTTCGACCCGTACACGCAGCGCGCCGGTGCCGTTGAGGGTGCCGGCGAAAACCTCGTCCCCCGCTTCCTTCGGGGCGGGCAGCGGTTCGCCGGTGATGGTCGCCTGGTCGACCTCGCTCACGCCGTCCAGTACGCGGCCGTCGGCTCCGACGCGTTCTCCGGGGCGTACGAGGATGGTGTCGCCGACGGTCAACTCCGCGACGGGGACGGTCAGTTCACCGCCCTCCGTGTCCTGCCGGGTGGCCGTGGCGGGGGCCAGGTCGAGGAGGCCGCGGACGGAGTCGGCGGTGCGGGCGGTGGCCAGGGCCTCCAGGGCGCCGGAGGTCGCGAAGATGACGATCAGCAGGGCGCCGTCCATGACCTGGCCGATCGCGGCGGCTCCCAGGGCGGCGACGATCATCAGCAGGTCGACGTCGAGGGTCCGCTCCCGCAGCGCCTTCAGGCCTTCCCAGCCGGGCTCCCAGCCGCCGGTGGCATAGGCCAGTGCGTAGAGCGTGCCCCAGATCCACGTCGGCGCCCCGGCCAACTGCAGGGGCAGCGCGAGCAGGAACAGAGCGGTGGCCGCGGCGGCCCATCGGGCTTCGGGGAGCGCCAGGACACGGGTACGGCGGCGGGGCGCGGTTGGCGTGGGGGCCGACGGGACGACCGGAACCGGGGTGAGGGTGACAGACACCCGAGCCACCATACAGGAACACATGAACACTCATTCATTCGTTCATATGCGATGGGTAGGATACGGCCATGGGTCATGGAGCCGTCGTCACCGCGCAGGACGCCACCGAGCGCGTACGCCTCGACGCGGACAATGTCGCGAAGGTGGCCACCACCCTCCAGGCCCTGTCCACGCCCTCCCGCCTGCTGATCCTGGCCCGGCTGCGCGAAGGCCCACTCCCCGCCACGGAGTTGGCGGCCGAGGTGGGCATGGAGCAGTCCGCGTGTTCGCACCAACTTCGGCTGCTGCGCAACCTGGGCCTGGTCGTCGGCGAGCGCCGCGGGCGTTCGGTGGTGTACACGCTGCACGACCACCATGTCGCCGAGCTTCTCGACCAGGCGGTCTACCACGTGGAGCACCTACGGCTCGGCCTGAGCGACACGGACGCCGACAGCGAGACAGGCATCGCGGGCTGACGCGGCCGAGTCGGCTGACTCAAGGGAATTCCGCCGAGGCAGCCGCCGGATGCTGAATTGCCAAATTGCGCAATTGCCTAGATGCTTTACCGGCTGTGCACCCAGACGGCAGACAGCGACAGCTACGCCCATTCACAGACAGTCATGCGGAAACGAGGGGCCGGACGTGTCCGTTTCGCTGTACCAGGCCGACGCGGAGTGAGCGGCTCCGTCATGCGTCGAGCAGCCCACGCCTGGGGTCCGGTGCGATCCCTGCTGCCCGTCCGCGCCGATGTCGAGGCGATGACCCGTGATCCGCGTCGCGATCTCCTCGCCGGGTTGACCGTGGCGATCGTGGCACTCCCCCTCGCGCTCGGCTTCGGAGTCTCCTCCGGCCTCGGTGCGGCGGCGGGGCTGGCGACCGCGGTGGTCGCGGGCGCGCTGGCCGCCATGTTCGGCGGATCGAACCTGCAGGTGTCGGGGCCGACCGGGGCGATGACCGTCGTCCTCGTCCCGATAGTCGCCCAGTACGGGCCGGGCGGTGTACTGACCGTCGGACTCCTGGCCGGGCTGCTGCTGATCGGGCTCGCTCTGGCCCGGGCGGGCAAGTACATGCGGTACGTGCCCGCCCCTGTCGTCGAGGGCTTCACACTCGGCATCGCCTGCGTGATCGGGCTGCAGCAGCTGCCGAACGCCCTGGGGGTGGCGCGGCCCGAGGGCGACAAGGTCCTCGCGGTCGCCTGGCGCGCCGTCGAGGCGTTCGTCCGCCATCCCAACTGGACGGCGTTCGCACTGGCCGTGGGTGTCGCGCTGGTCATGCTGCTCGGTGCGCGGTGGCGGCCGACCGTTCCGTTCTCGATCGTCGCGGTGATCGTCGCCACCGTGCTGGCACAGGTCCTCGGCCTGGACGCGGCGACGCCGATCGGAGATCTGCCCGCAGGCCTGCCCGCGCCCTCGCTGGCGTTCCTCGACCTGTCGGCGCTGTCCTCGCTGCTCGCCCCGGCTGTGGCCGTGGCCGCGCTGGCCGCGCTCGAGTCGCTGCTGTCGGCGACCGTCGCGGACGGCATGACGGTCGGTCAGCAGCACGATCCGGACCGGGAGCTGTTCGGGCAGGGCATCGCCAATCTCGCCGCCCCGCTGTTCGGCGGTGTCCCGGCCACGGCCGCGATCGCACGGACCGCTGTGAACGTCCGTACGGGCGCCGGTTCCCGCCTCGCCGCGCTCACCCATGCCCTGGTCCTCGCGGTGATCGTCTTCGCGGCGGCGCCGCTGGTCTCGAAGATCCCGCTCGCCGCGCTGGCGGGCGTCCTGCTGGCCACCGCGATCCGTATGGTCGAGGTCGGCTCACTGCGGGCGATGGCCAGGGCGACCCGTTCCGACGCGCTGATCCTGGTCCTGACCGCCTTCGCCACCCTCGCCCTCGACCTGGTGTACGCGGTGATCATCGGCCTGGTCGTCGCGGGCGCCCTCGCGCTCCGGGCCGTGGCCCAGCAGGCCCGCCTCGACGAGGTTCCGCTGGACCGGGGCGACCACAGTGCCGAGGAGCACGCCCTGCTCGCGGAGCACATCGTCGCCTACCGCATCGACGGGCCGCTGTTCTTCGCCGCCGCCCACCGTTTCCTGCTGGAGCTGACCGACGTGGCGGACGTACGGGTCCTGATCCTGCGAATGTCCCGGGTGTCGACCATGGACGCGACCGGTGCGCTGATGCTGAAGGACGCGGTCCAGAAGCTGAACCGGCGCGGCATCGTCGTCATGTTCTCCGGCATCCGTCCCGGCCAGCGCCAAGTCCTCGACTCCGTCGGCCTGTTGGACCTGCTACGACAGACGGGCCGTGAGTACGGCACCACCCCCGAGGCGATCCAGGGGGCGCGCGCTCACCTGGAGTCCACCGGAGTCCTGTCCGCCGTACCGGCGCCGAGGAGCAGGCCGGGCACCACGGTCAGGGCGGCCAGGAGCACACGCACGGCCGAGTCCACCGACAACAGCACCGACAACAGCACGGAGAACAGCGGGGAGGCGGCCCGATGAGGGCGGCACGGCCGGGATTCGTGCGGATCGGCATCCACGGCACGATTCTGTCCTGCGGGCGTCGCGGGCGAGGATGAGCACCATGGTGTTCATGAATGCGTGGGTGCGATGCGCCGAGGATCGGCCGGTGCCAGTGCGGTCCTACCGCTGTCCCGGGGAGGCGACGGCACGATGAGCACGCCGCTCTACCAACTCAAGGCCGAGTTCTTCAAGACCCTCGGGCATCCGGCCCGTATCCGCGTCCTGGAGCTGCTGAGCGAACGTGAGCACGCGGTCGCGGAGATGCTGCCCGAGGTGGGCATCGAGCCCGCGCATCTCTCGCAGCAGCTGGCGGTGTTACGACGGGCCAACCTGGTCGTCACCCGCAAGGAGGGCTCGACCGTGTACTACTCGCTGACCAGCCCGTATGTGGCCGAACTGCTCCGGGTCGCGCGGGTCATCCTGTCCGGCGTGCTGACCGGACAGGCGGAACTGCTGGCCGACCTGCGGGCAGCCCAGGGGGAGACCCGAGGAACGGCGAAGCCACCGTCCTGACGGCCCGGCAGCCCGAGAGACCGAGAGCCCCTGACCTGGCCCGCATCGGCCTGCCCGTCGCCGAGTTCGGCGACCCGCACCCGCGCCGGCTGGTCGGACCGAACCCCGGCCGTCAGTTGGGGACCTGCCCGGCGAACGCCTCGTACGCCTGATCGTCGAAGAGGACGAACCGCACCTCCTCGACCGAGGTCTCCGTGGCCCGTACGGTCTCCACCGCGATACGAGCGGCGTCGTCCATCGGCCAGCCGTAGATGCCGGCGGAGACCGCCGGGAACGCCACCGTGCGGGCGCCGAGTTCGTCGGCCACCCGCAGCGATTCCCGGTAGCACGAGGCCAGCAGCGCCGAACGGTCCTCCTCGGGGAGGAATCGGGGTCCCACCGTGTGGATCACCCAGCGTGCGTCCAGTGCGCCGGCGGTCGTGGCGACCGCTCGACCGACGGACAGGCCCTTGCCGTAGTGCCCGGCGCGCAGGGCTCGGCAGGCCGCGAGGATCTCGGGGCCGCCTCTGCGGTGGATCGCTCCGTCGACGCCTCCCCCACCCAGGAGTGACGAGTTCGCCGCGTTGACGATCGCGTCGGCACTCTGTCGGGTGATGTCGCCCTTGACAAGCGTGATCGCGGTCATGGCTTTCCTCAACCTTCTCTCAGCCTTTTCCAGACGGCCTTCGCCGCGTTGTGCCCCGACATGCCGTGGACGCCGGGACCCGGTGGGGTGGCCGAGGAGCAGATGAAGATGGCCGGGTGCGGGGTGGCGTACGGGAACAGGGAGAGCTTGGGTCGCAGCATGAGCTGGAGGCCGTCGGCCGCGCCGGAACCGATGTCGCCGCCGACGTAGTTGGCGTTGCGGGCCGCGAGTTGGGGCGGGCCTGCGGTGGCCCGGGCGAGGACCCGGTCGCGGAACCCGGGGGCGAACCGCTCCAGTTGGCGCTCGATGGCGTCGGTGAGGTCGCCCGTCCAGCCGTTCGGGACGTGTCCGTAGGCCCAGAAGACCTGCTTGCCCCCGGGGGCCCGGGAGGGGTCGACGACGCTCGGCTGGACGGTGATCAGGAAGGGGGTGTCGGGGGCCCGGTTCTCGCGGGAGGCGGCGCGCAGGGCGGTGTCGATCTCGGCCCTGTCGGCGG
Organism: Streptomyces sp. B21-083; assembly: GCF_036898825.1. GTDB lineage: Bacteria > Actinomycetota > Actinomycetes > Streptomycetales > Streptomycetaceae > Streptomyces. The sequence continues at coordinate 1,705,279 of NZ_JARUND010000001.1, forward strand.
CGACCTGGACGGTGGTCGCCCTGCGGGCCTCGCTCGCCGTCCAGGGCACGGGGCCGTCCAGCGCATAGTCGATCTTGAAGACGCCCGCGCCGTAGCGGAAGCGCTCGTAGTACCCCCCGAAGCCCGCGATACGGGCCAGAGCGGTGGGTGAGGTGTCGAAGACGTACGCACGCGCGGGTGGAAGGTCGTCCAGCCGCTTGACCTCGTAGTCGGTGTGGACGGTGCCGCCGAGGTCCACCAGATACGCGGCGAGCGCGTCGGAGATCGCCTGCGAACCGCCGCGGGCGACCGGCCAGCCGCGGGCGTGTGCCGCCAGGGCGAAGACCAGGCCCACGGCGCCGGTGGCTACCCCGCCGAGCGGAGCCATGACATGTCCGACGAGGCCTGCGAACAGGGCTTTCGCCCGCTCGTCGCGGAAGCGGCGCATCAGCCAGGTCGACGGTGGCAGACCGGCCAGACCGAAGCGGGCGAGGGTGACCGGGTCGCGGGGCAGGGAGGTCAGCGGCAGGGACATGAAGTCGTGGGCCAGCGTGTCCCACCTGCTGAGGAACGGCTCGACCAGCCTGCGGTACGCGCCCGCGTCGCGCGGTCCGAAGGAGGCGGCCGTCTCGGCCACGGAACGGGCCAGCACCGCGGCCGTGCCGTCCGGGAACGGGTGCGCCATGGGCAGGTCGGCGTGCAGCCACTCCAGCCCGTACCTGGCCAGCGGCATCGCCCTGAACGCCGGGGAGTTGACGCCGAGGGGGTGCGCGGCGGAGCACGGGTCGTGCCGGAAGCCCGGCAACGTCAGCTCCTCCGTCCGGGCGCCACCGCCCACGGTGTCACGCGCCTCGAAGACCGCCACGGAGAAGCCTCGCCGGGCCAGCTCCACGGCAGCGGTCAGCCCGTTGGGCCCCGCCCCCACCACGACCGCATCGAGCATCGACGGCACCTTCGGACTCCTTTGTCAGCCGACGGCCACTTCAGATCAGGATATGCCGGGACACCGACACCGCCCGGCGCGGGTAACCTCGGCCGGATGACGCGCCGTTTCCGCATCCAATCGCCCGGCGAGGACGCCGACGACACCGCCTGGTTCTGGTTCGAGGTCGAGGACGACGGCTGGGTGCTGCGGCAGGCGGTGTTCGAGGCAGCACTGGCGGTCCCGCGTTCCTGCGAGCCCCTCCAGAACGCCGACGGCACCTCCTCCGGCGGCGCCTCGATGGCCGCCGCCCAGGCCCAACTGGCCCTCGTACGCGAGCGGTTCGGTCGCCTGGGCGTCCAGCTCTACCAGACCGTGTACGGGGCGTTCACCGAAGGTGCCGTGGAGGTGCCGCCGGAGGCGGTGGACGTGACCGAATCGGAGTTCGAGCGGGCCTGGTCCACGGCCCTTCGGCATCGGCACCTGAGCCACTACGTCACCGGCCCGCTGCCGGAGGGCTCGCTGCTCACCGGCATGGTGTGCGCGCTGCCGTGGGGTCCGGGCCACACGGGCCTCTTCGTCGACATCGACCTGCCGGTCGACGCCTTCGTGGACGCCGCCTGGCTGCCCTTCGACCCCGCGGACTGGCCGGCGGTGGGCACCGTGGCCGAGTTCGAGGTCGCCACCCTGCGCTTCAGCTCGGCCCGCCCGCAGATCAGGCTGCGCCCGACAGCAGTTCCACCACCCGGCGAGCCGTGGCCGAGTCCCGCGCCGCGGTGAACGGCAGCGCATTGCCGCCGGTGATACGGAACGGCTCCCCCGCGCGCGTCAGGTGGACGCCGCCTGCCTCCTCGACAAGGAGGATGCCTGCGGCGTGGTCCCAGGCGGCCTCCCAGGAGAACGCCGTGGCGTCCAGCTCACCCCGGGCGATCGCCAGATACTCCAGGCCCGCCGAGCCGCAGGCGCGCGGCTGGACACCGTCGGCCCACAGGCCGAGCAGCGCGCGCTTCTGCTCGTCCGTCGTGTAGTCCGGGTGGGACGTGGCCACCCGGAGGTCGCTGCCGGGCTCGGGCGTGCCCGCGTGCAGGGGGATGCCGTCGAGGAAGGCGCCCTGGCCTCGGACCGCCGTGGCGAGCTGGTCACGGGCCGCGGCGAAGGTCCACGACGCGCGGACGACCCCGCGGTGGGCGAGCGCGACGAGCGTGCAGAAGCCGGGGTCACCGTGGACGAACTGCCGGGTGCCGTCCACCGGGTCGACGATCCACACCGGCGCGTCGTCCTGTATCGCCTCGTACGAGGCGGGGTTGGCGTGCACCGCCTCCTCGCCGACCACGACGGAGCCGGGCAGCAGCTTGGGCAGCACCTCGGTCAGATAGAGCTCGGCCTTGCGGTCGGCGTCCGTCACCAGGTCGTGCGGGCCGCTCTTCTGGTCGACCTCGTGGTCGGCGAGCTGACGGAAGCGCGGCATGATCTCCGCGGCCGCCGCCTGGCGGACCGCTTCTTCGACGTCGGACGCGTGCCGGGCGAGAAACTCTTCGATGGTTTCGTTGTCTACGATCATGTCTCCATGAGAGCACGCGCCACTGACAATCCCCGCCGGGCCGGTGGACAACGGATGGAATCGACCTGAAGACCAGGATTCGGACATCAGCGCCCGACCGCGTACCCCTGCATCCCGCGCGGATTAGCCGCCGCCGACAGGACGCCCGTCTCCGGGTCCCGGGCGACCGCGCACAGCCGGCCCTCGGACCAGTCGTCGCCGATCGTCACGCCGTGCCCCCGGCGACGCAGCTCCTCGATCACCCCGTCCGGCATGCGGGCCTCCACGGTGACGCTGCCCGGGCGCGTGCCGCGCGGGTGGAACGACCCCGGGAAGCTGTCGTTGTGCCAGTTCGGGGCGTCGATCGCGCCCTGGAGGTCCAGGCCGCCTCGCACTCTGCCACCCAGGGCGACCGCGAGGAAGAAGTGCAGCTGCCACTGGTCCTGCTGGTCCCCGCCGGGCGTACCGAACGCCAGTACCGGTACCCCGTCGCGCAGTGCGACAGAGGGCGTGAGGGTGGTCCGGGGGCGGCGGCCCGGGGTGAGGGAGTTGGGCAGGCCCTCCTCCAGCCAGGTCATCTGGAGCCGGGTGCCGAGGGGGAAGCCCAGTTCGGGTACGACGGGGTTGGACTGGAGCCAGCCGCCACTGGGTGTGGCCGCGACCATGTTGCCCCAGCGGTCGACGACATCGAGGTGGCAGGTGTCGCCCCGGGTGGAACCGTCGGCGGTGATCTCGGGCTCGCCGGGCACGGGTGAGGTGGAGAGCTTGGCGACGGTCGGCTCCCCGGCCCCCGGGGCGCCGGTCCCGGGTTCGTCCGTGACCGGCACGCGCGCGCGTGCGCTCAGTCGCGGGGTTCGCCCGCCGGGGCTCCCGGGCCTGAGCTCGTGCGAGGCCGCGTCCCCGACGAGGCTCCGGCGGGCGGCGTTGTAGGCGTCGGAAAGCAGGTCGTCGAGCGGTACGTCGGCTCCGCCGGACGCGTCCCCGTACCAGGCCTCCCGGTCCGCCATGGCGAGCTTGCAGCCCTCGATCAGCAGATGGACGTAGTCGGCGGACCCGTACTCGGGCAGCTCGGACAGCTCGGGCGGGAGCAGCGCGAGTTGCTGGAGGAGGACCGGGCCCTGACTCCAGGGGCCGGCCTTGCAGAGGGTCCAGCCGTGCCAGTCGTAGGTCGCCGGGGCCTCGTAGGCCGCGGACCACGAGGCGAGGTCGGCGGCTGTCAGGGTGCCGGTGTGGTGCTTGCCGCTGGTGTCGAGGGTGGGCCGCGCGGACTGTCGTACGAGCGCCTCGGCGATGAAGCCGGTGCGCCACACCTCCCGTGCCGCCTCGATCTGGGCGACGCGGTCCCCCGCCCCGGCGACTTCGGCGAGCAGTCGCTTCCAGGTGGCGGCCAGGGCGGGATTGCGGAACAGCTCGCCGGGCCGGGGCGACCGGCCGCCGGGCAGGTACACGTCCGCCGACGAGGTCCACTCCGTCTCGAAGAGTTCTCGTACGGTCTCGACGGTCGCGCCGACGTTCTCCACGGGCGCGTGTCCGTCCTCGGCGTACCCGATGGCGTACGCGAGGACATCGGCGAGCGGCTTGGTGCCGTGGTCGCGGAGCAGCAGCATCCAGGCGTCGAAGGCACCGGGCACGGCGGCGGCGAGGGGGCCGGTGCCGGGCACGAGGTCGAGCCCCAGTCCCCGGTAGTGCGTGACCGTGGCCCCGGCCGGCGCGACGCCCTGCCCGCACAGCACCCGCACCTCGCCGCCGGCCGGCGCGACGATGATCGGCACCTCACCGCCGGGCCCGTTCAGGTGCGGTTCGACGACGTGCAGGACGAAACCCGCGGCCACCGCGGCGTCGTAGGCGTTGCCGCCGCCCTCCAGGACGGCCATCGCCGACTGCGAGGCCAGCCAGTGCGTGGAGGACACCATGCCGAAGGTGCCCTGGAGGGTGGGTCGGGTGGTGAACATATGGCCTCTCACCTCGTTGTTCCGGCGCGTCAGCCGGACCGGTCAGCCTTCAGGACCGGTCCTGGGGAGAATCTGGGGAGTACGACCGCTCCGACGACTCCGCCGTCCTGCGCTCCGCCGTCGGCTTCGGCACGGAGGCCGCTCGCACCGTGCCCGACGCAGAGCCGCAGCGGGCCTCGATCCTCAACGATTATGGCAAGGTCCTGCGCGACCTCTACAAGGAGACCGCGACCTGCAGCTGCCGCGCCGGTCCGGCGGCGCGCTGCGGCCCTCGGTGGCGGGGTCCGCCGCCAACGACCCGTGGCCGAGGCCTTCCACGGCCGCCGCGCCCTCGGTTTGCCGGCACCCAAGCCCTGCCCCACGCCCACACGGGAGTCTGAGTAGGTTCGGGTACCGGCACGGTGGCTGATGCCCCGTTTCCGGTCCTTCGTCGGTGTCTCGCTCCGGAGGGACAGTGGACGCGGCGCTGTCTCTTCGAGGGTCCGCGCGTGTGTCCCGGTGAGGGGCCGGCGACTCACATGTTCTCGTCCGACGAGGAGGAGGCCTCGAGAATGGTTTCGACCTCGGGCGTGGCCCGCCTCGTCCGGCCTGACCGGACGCGCTTCTCATGCTGGGCACCACCGACACGCCCCTGCGGGTAGTCGTTGAGGAACTCCGGTGCTTCGTGTTGCGGGTCGGCCTGCCGCCGGAGAGCGCTGCGTATGTGCTTGAGCGCTCCCGGCTCGCGAACCGCCTCGGCGGTGGCGATTCCCATGAGCGTCGCCGCCGCCCGGCACTGGTCGTCGCTCAGACCCTCGATCTCCTCCGCGCTCAGCTTCCGCTTCTTCAGCGCCTCGACGAGGGGCAGAAATTGCTCGGCGTCGAGTGCGGGGATCAGACCGGTGAACTGGCTCTCTTCCTCACGGACGTAGCGGCCGTCGGTCCGCTGGGTTCCCGGATACTGACCCATGTTGGTGGTGACGTACGGAGCCCCGCCGCGCCCGGGTCGCTCGTTGTACGGACCGAACGAGGTTTCGTGCGTGGTGAAGCTCTCTGCTTGCTGGGCACCGCCGCGTTCGGTGTCGCGCTTGGCCCAGCGTTCCCGCCGGGCGTTGGCCTTGTCGCGATCATCGTCGGTGACCCTCTGCACATACGCTGTGGCGGCAGCGTTCCCAGCCATGCGCTGCACGGCCCGGACGGACGGCTGCGTGACCCGACGGTTCCCCAGGAAGGGCGCCACATTGGTGCTCTGGGTTGCTGAGGTCCGAGGTGGCAGAGCCTTGTCTTCCCGCTCGCTACGCTCTTTCTTCCGGTCGAAACCCATGACGCTGCCGTTCCTCGTAGTGGAGTCGGGGCCCGGGCGTAGCCCCCGGCCCCGAGCGTTCCGCCAGTCGCCTTCGACGCTAGGCGTACCGGAGGCGTCCGTACATGTCCATGAGGGCAGTCCTCCGTCTCAAACGGACACACCGGTTCCGGTGGGTCGCCGGCGTCGTCCCGCCGTCAGCACGTGGCCGCTCGCGCCGAGCAGCGTCGGTTCGGACTCGATGCGGCGGGTCGCGGACATGACGGCCTCGCGGCGCTCCGGGTCGTCCAGCCACTCCTCGACGCCACCCATGAGCCAGGCGACGCCCTCCAGCCCGTACTGACCTTCCGGGACGAGTCCGGCCTCGCCGAACTCGGCCGGGGCCTCGGCCGGTTCGGCGAGGTAGGCGGTGGTGAACGTGCCGTGGTCCGTGCCGTGCCTGCCGTGGGTGCTGACGCCGTCGGTACGGGCCCGGTGCGCCGGATCGAAGTAGAGCCCCTGCCTCAGCAGGCCGTGCAGCGCGGTATGGCGGTTGATGGTGGCCGCGACGACCAGTCCCCCGGGCCGGACGACCCGCAGCGCCTCCCTCAACGCCCTTACCCGGTCCGGTCGTTCGGGCAGGTGGTAGAGCGGGCCCAGCAGCAGCACGACGTCGTACGAGGCGTCGTCCGCGGGCAGCGCGCGGGCGTCCCCCCGCCGGGCCGTGACACCGGGCAGCCGCCCCGCCTGTTCCACGTGCAGCGGCACGGGATCGACGAGCTCGACCTCGTACCCGTCCCGCGCCAGCCACCGCGCGTGCACTCCACTGCCCCCGCCGACGTCCAGCACGCGCGCGGGAGCCGAGGGCAGCAGCCGCCGGAGCACGTCCTGGGTCCGCCACAACTCCAGCCGTCCGGACCCCTGCCGGAGACGGGCGTCCTCCCCGCCGCGCGCGTAGTAGGCGAGGATCTCCTCGCGCACGGCGGGGAGTTCGGGAGACGCGTTCTCTGTGACGGCCGATGAGGAAGACATACGGCAAGGCTGCGGACGGGGCCGGAGCAGCGCAAGCGCTTAACGGCGCACCCACGACCGGTTGACCCACCTCGTCGCTCGTGGGGCTTTTGCCGCGATTGGTGCCATTAGAGGCGAACTGGGCGCTATCGCTGCCGATTTGCGCATTCCGTCGGACACTACGGGCGACCGGCCGTGAAAGACAGTCATCGCACCGCCACGGAGCGAGTTCTTACTTCCGCCCCACAGACAGGCATGTGACACTGGCGTCCCGTCCGGAGTGCGGACCCCCCTCCGCACCGTCCCCCACGAGAAGTGCGCCTTGAGCCTTCCCCTGCCGCTCGCACTCACCACCCGCCTGGCACCGGTCGCCGTGCTCGCCACGGCCGGCTGGGCGCTGTCCTCGGGCCCGCTCGCCCCCGCGCCGGCCGCCGACACCCACGACTCGGCCACCAAGAGCGCGTCCGCGTCGCCCACCGCGCCCTCGGCCTCGGCGGCGACGAAGACGTTCACCGCCGCGCCCGCGCCCTGCTCGGCCATCACCCCGGGGACGGTCAAGTCCCTTGTCCCGGGCGCCAAGGCGGCCGGGAAGGAGATCCCGTCCACGGACGCCGAGGCGCGCCGCACCTGCTCCTGGAACGCGCTCAAGGAGTACGACTACCGCTGGCTCGACGTGTCGTTCGAGCTGTCCGACACGGACGCGGCGGCGGAGAAGACGTACAAGGAACGTCTGACGGAGAAGAGCGGCGGCGGGGTGGTTCCCGGGCTCGGTGACGCCGCCTACTCCGTCGTGAACCTCTCCACCGAGGACAAGCAGCAGACCCGTGAGGGTGTGGTCCTGGTCCGCGCGTCGAACGCGCTGGTGGTGATCACGTACAACGGCAGTGACTTCGAGTCGAAGAAGGCACCCAGCACGGATGTGATCAACAAGGGCGCCATCAAGGCCGCCCGGGACGCCGTGGCAGCGCTGGAGGGCACCCGGTAGAACCGGCTGCCCTCCAGCGCACGTCACGGGGTCAGACCTGCGCCTCCTCCCGCGTCCCGGTCCTGCCCTGGCCGGTCGCCAGCATCAGCACCAGGTAGAGCACCATCGAGGTGCCCAGGCCCACCGCCCAGCCGTAGTCGGCCAGTGAGGACAGGGCCGGGATGGGCCGCCCGTCGATCAGCGGCGCGAAGTTGGCGCCGCCGACGGCCAGCACACCGCCGACCAGGAACGCGACGACCGCTCGCCAGTTCCAGCCGTTGTCGTACCAGTACCGTCCGCCCGCGCGGTACAGGTCGGCGAGGTCGAGCTTGCCGCGGCGCAGGATCCAGTAGTCGGCGATGAGGATGCCGGCGACCGTGCCGAGGAGACCGCCGACGAGGCCGAGCCAGGTGAAGATGTAGCCCTGCGGGTCGGAGTACAGCTTCCACGGGAAGATCAGGACGCCGAGGACGCAGGTGGCGAGCGCGCCGGCCCGGAAACTGATCTTCCGGGGCGCGATGTTGGAGAAGTCGAAGGCCGGCGAGACCAGGTTCGCCGCGACGTTCACGGAGAGGGTCGCCACCAGCACGGTGACCAGGGCGAACAGCAGTCCGAAGACGTTGTCGGTCTTGGCGGCGAGCTGGACCGGGTCCCAGATGGCCTCGCCGTACACGGCCTGCGAGCCCGAGGTGACCATGACGGAGAGGAACGCGAACAATGTCATCGTCGTAGGCAGACCGAGCGCCTGCCCCCACGTCTGGGCCTTCTGGCTCTTGCCGTAGCGGGTGAAGTCCGGGATGTTCAGGGACAGCGTGGACCAGAAGCCGATCATGCCCATGAGGGCGGGCGCGAAGATCTTCCAGAAGTCCGCGCCGTAGCCGACCTTGGAGGGCTGGTCGAGCAGCGGACCGAAGCCGCCGGCCTTGCTCGCCATCCACCACAGCATCACGCCGGCGCCGAGGAGCACGAAGGGCGCGGCCCAGTTCTCGAATCGGCGGATGGTCTCCATACCCCGGTAGATGATGGCGACCTGGATCGCCCAGAAGATGGCGAAGGACAGCCACATCGTCCAGGCGTAGCCGCCGACGTGCGAGGCGTTCGCCCAGCTGTCACCGATGAGTTTCCCGGCGAGGAAGTAGATCGCCTCGCCGCCGATCCACGTCTGGATGCCGAACCAGCCGCACGCCACCAACGCCCGCACCACGGCAGGGAGGTTGGCGCCGCGCACCCCGAAGGAGGCGCGGGCGAAGACGGGGAAGGGGATGCCGTACTTCGGCCCGGCGTGCCCGGTGAGCAGCATCGGGACCAGCACGATCACGTTCGCCAGGGCGATCGTGAGCACGGCCTGCTTCCAGTCCATGCCCACGGCGATCAGACCCGAAGCGAGGGTCCAGGAGGCCGTGTTGTGGGCCATGCCCACCCAGAGAGCCGAGAAGTTGTACGTGTTCCAGGTGCGCTTCTCGACCGGAACGGGCAGCAGGTCCTCGTTGGCGTACGGCCCGCTGGGCACGGGCGCGTCGGGGGAGATCTCCACCCGGCCGTCGGGGAGGGTGAGTTGGGAGGACGGCGGTATGGCCGTAGGAGCGGTGTCCGTCATGGGCAGGCCAATCAAAGAGGTGGGTCGGGAAAGGCCGTGCGGGTGGCGGCGCGTTGGGGGACGCGCACAGGACACCCGGGGGTGTCCTGACCCCCTCCCCGGCTACCTGAACGCCGGGGAGAGGGAGATGGTGGGGACGCTGCGCTTTCCCGGGGGATAACCCCCGGACCCCCAGCAGAAAAGCAGGTCGGCTGGGAGAACCGGCACAGACGTCGCGAGGCAAGTCGGGGTGAAACAGTGGACAGTGGACCGGTGCGCCCGACACGAGCCGGTGTACGTCAGGCGTTGACGGCCGGGATGACCGTCGAGCCGTAGGCGTCGATGACGGCTTCCTGGGCGTCGTGCATGTCGTAGACGGCGAACTGGTCGACGCCGAGCTCACGCAGCTTGTTGAGCTTCTCGACGTGCATCTCGGGGGTGCCGATGACGCAGAACCGGTCGACGATCTCGTCCGGCACGAACTGGGTGTCGGGGTTGTCGGCCCGTCCGTGGTGGGAGTAGTCGTAGCCCTCGCGGGCCTTGATGTAGTCGGTGAGTTCCTCGGGTACGGCGGCGGAGTGTTCGCCGTACTTCGACACCAGGTCGGCGACGTGGTTGCCGACCATCCCGCCGAACCAGCGGCACTGGTCGCGGGCGTGGGCGAGCGCCTCGGGCGAGTCGTCCTCGGTGATGTACGCGGGGGCGGCGACGCAGATCTTCACCTCGGACGGGTCGCGTCCGGCGGCGACGGCCGCGTCCTTGACCGCCTTGACCATGTACTCGGTCAGATAGAGGTCGGAGAGCTGGAGGATGAACCCGTCCGCCTCCTCGCCGGTCATCTTGAGCGCCTTGGGGCCGTACGCGGCCATCCAGACGGGGAGTTCGGCGCCCGGCCTCACCCACGGGAACTTGACCACCGCACCGCCGAGGTCGGCCTCCTCGCCCCGGCCGAGCGAGCGGATGACCTTCATCGCGCCGCTGATCCGGGCCAGGGTGTTGGGAGTGCGGCCGGCGACACGCATCGCGGAGTCGCCGCGGCCGATGCCGCAGACCGTGCGGTTGCCGAACATGTCGTTGAGGGTGGCGAAGGTGGAGGCGGTGACCTCCCAGGTGCGGGTGCCCGGGTTGGTCACCATCGGGCCGACCGTCAACTTCTCGGTGCTGGAGAGGATCTGACTGTAGATCACGAACGGTTCCTGCCACAGCACGGCGGAGTCGAAGGTCCAGCCGTACGTGAAGCCGTTGGCCTCGGCGCGCTGCATCAGCTCGATGACACGCGAGGCCGGCGGGTCGGTTTGGAGGACAAGTCCGAAGTCCATCGGTCTCCTTGCAAAGATCTGGTAGGTTTCATTCGCCCCATAAAGGGCCGGTTCGGGCTGGACCGCAATCTTCGGATTGGAAGCCCCCTCATCGAGGGGGCGGAGTCACGGGCGCTGCTCCTAGTTGCTGCGGCGTAACCTCACTGGAGGTACTGGCAAGTTGAGCGGGGCGTGTACTGGCCGTGGCCGGCACGCCCCGCAAACTCCCGCTGGTTGATGACGAGTTCGCCGCGCGACAGGACCGTCTCGACGCGGCCGGTGAGCCGCTTGCCCTCGTACGCCGAGTAGTCGACGTTCATGTGGTGGGTGGCGGCGGAGACGGTCTGCTCGGCGTGCGGGTCGTAGATGACGACGTCGGCGTCGGCGCCCGGGGCGATGGTGCCCTTCTTCGGGTAGAGGCCGAACATCCGGGCCGGGGTGGCGCAGGCGATCTCGATCCAGCGGCGGCGGCTGATGTGCCCGTCGACGACGGCCTGGTGGAGGAGGTCCATGCGGTTCTCGACGCCCGGGAGCCCGTTGGGGATCTTCGAGAAGTCGCCGCGCCCCAGCTCCTTCTGGCCCTCGAAGCAGAACGGGCAGTGGTCCGTGGAGACGACCTGGAGGTCGTTGGTCCTGAGGCCCCGCCAGAGCGCGGCCTGGTGGTCCTTGGGCCGCAGCGGCGTGCTGCACACGTACTTCGCGCCCTCGAAGTCCGGCTCGGCGAGGTTGTCGGTCGACAGGAACAGGTACTGCGGGCAGGTCTCGCCGAAGACATTGAGCCCTTCGTCGCGCGCCCGTGCCAGCTCGGCGACCGCCTCCTGCGCCGAGACATGGACGACGTACAGGGGCGCGCCGGCGACCTGTGCGAGCTTGATGGCGCGGTGGGTGGCCTCGGCTTCGAGGAGGGCCTTGCGGACCTCGCCGTGGTAGCGGGGGTCGGTCTCGCCACGGGCGAGCGCCTGTTCGACGAGGACGTCGATCGCGATGCCGTTCTCGGCGTGCATCATGATCAGGCCGCCGTTCTCGGCGGAGCGCTGCATGGCGCGCAGGATCTGGCCGTCGTCGCTGTAGAAGACGCCCGGGTAGGCCATGAACTGCTTGAAGGAGGTGACGCCCTCCTCGACCAGCAGGTCCATCTCCTTGAGCGTGTCCGGGTTCACGTCGGAGACGATCATGTGGAAGGCGTAGTCGATGGCGCAGTTGCCGTCGGCCTTGGCGTTCCAGGTGTCGAGTCCGTCGCGCAGCGACTTGCCGACGCTCTGCACGGCGAAGTCGATGATCGTGGTCGTTCCGCCCCAGGCGGCGGCCCGGGTGCCGGTCTCGAAGGTGTCCGAGGCGGCCGTACCGCCGAACGGCAGTTCCATGTGGGTGTGCGCGTCGACGCCGCCGGGGATGACGTACTTTCCGGTGGCGTCGATGGTCCGCTCGGCCGTCCATGCCTCGGCGGTCGCGCTGCCGCTGGTGGCGAGGGCTGCGATTCGGCCGTCCTCGATGAGGACGTCGGCGTGGATCTCGTCGGACGCGGTGATGACGAGTCCGCTGCGGATGACAGTACGGCCGGTCATGGTTCACGCTCCGTTCGGTTGTGTCGAAGGTGCGGGTTGTGTGTGGCTGGTCGCGCAGTTCCCCGCGCCCCTAAAAGCAGGGCGCGGGTGTGACCGTCTGCTTGTTATGGAGCCGTCAGGGGGCCGTAGGCGTCGGGGCGGCGGTCGCGGAAGAACTGCCAGCGGTCGCGGACCTCGCGCATCTTGGCCAGGTCCAGGTCGCGGACGACGAGTTCGGTCTCCTTGTCGCTGGCCACCTCGCCGACGAACTGCGCCTCCGGGTCCACGAAGTACGAGGTCCCGTAGAAGTCGTTGTCGCCCAGTTCCTCGACGCCGACCCGGTTGATCGCGCCGACGAAGTACTCGTTGGCGACGGCCGCCGCCGGCTGCTCCAGCTGCCACAGGTAGGAGGACAGGCCGCGCGACGTGGCCGACGGGTTGAAGACGATCTCGGCGCCTTCGAGGCCCAGCGCACGCCAGCCCTCCGGGAAGTGCCGGTCGTAGCAGATGTAGACGCCGATCCTGCCCACGGCGGTGTCGAAGACGGGCCAGCCGGCGTTGCCCGGGCGGAAGTAGAACTTCTCCCAGAAGCCCGCGACCTGCGGAATGTGGTGCTTGCGGTACTTGCCGAGGTACGAGCCGTCCGCGTCGATCACGGCGGCCGTGTTGTAGAGGACGCCGGGCTGCTCCTCCTCGTACATCGGCAGGACGAGGACGATGCCCAGTTCCTTGGCGAGCGCCTGGAAGCGCTTGACGATCGGGCCGTTCGGGATCTGCTCGGCGTACTCGTAGAACGCCTTGTCCTGCACCTGGCAGAAGTAGGGGCCGTAGAACAGCTCCTGGAAGCACATGACTTGAGCACCCTGCGCCGCGGCGTCGCGGACCGCCTGCTCGTGGACCTGGATCATCGACTCCTTGTCGCCGGTCCAGGCAGTCTGGAAAATGGCGGCGCGAATCACCCTGCTCATCGGGACCTCCGGTCACTCGGTGTACGGCGAGCCTAGGAAGCCCGGAGATCGGGTTTGAGTTGCACGGTGTCACGCCTGCGGGCGTTCGGCGTTCCACGGTGTCACCCTGATTTCGGCCCATGTTTCACCACTGTTTTCCCGGGTCCTTCGATGTTTCGGAGCGGTAAGACGGCGCACTGGAGAGTGCGGTCACCGGCCTTGCTGAGCGTCGTGCGCGAGGAGCGCGATATGCACGGAGGCGGCCTGCTCGAAGTCGTCGAGATCGAGCCCGAGCCGCGTCTCTATCGCCTCCAGCCGGCGGTAGAGCGCGGGCCGCGAGACGTGGTGCAGTTGCGCGGTGCGTGACTTGTTGCGCCCAGTGGCGAGATAGGTCCGCAGCACGGGCAGCAGCTCGGACTCGCCCTCGGCCCCGCACAGCAGCCCGTCCAGCTCCCGTTCTGCGAACGCCTGTACGTGCGGATCGTCCCGCAGCAGCCGGACCAGGCCGCGCAGCCGTACGTCCCTCAGGTGCACCAGCACCGGCAGTTCCTGCCCGGCCGGGGTGTCCGCGACGGCCGCGGCGACGTGCAGCGCCTCACGCAGTCCGGTGGGTACGTCGTCCCAGTTGGCGAGCGCCTCGGCGGCGGCCACGACGGCCTTGCCCCCACCGGTCTCCGTGCGCAGCCGGAGCGCGAAGTGTGCGGCCAGTGCCTTGGCGTCCTGGTCCCGGGCGAGGCTCAGCAGGACGGCGGTGGCGTCGTCGGCCAGCTCGGCGACCAGCCCAGGCAGCCCCAACAGCCTGAGTACGCGGTCGAGTTCGGCGGGGTCACCGTCCCGTACGACGAGCGGCACGAAGGTCCGCCGGTTGACGGGCAGCCCGGCGGCCCGCGCCCGGGGAAGGAGCTGCCTGGCCGGTACGACACCGCTCACCAGGTCGGTCAGCAGGCTCTGCGCCGACTGCTCCTCCCAGGTGTGCACCGAGCCCCCGAGCATGCGGTGCAGGACGAGAGCCTCGGCGGCCCGGTCGGCGAGGAGGCGTCCGGTGGCGGTGTCACCCCGGTAGCCGCAGAGCACGATCCGCCCCCAGCGTTCCCCGCGCCCGCCCAGTTCGGCCCGGATCCAGCCGTCGCCCTCGCTCCCGCCGGCCTGCCGGGAGATGCGCTCCCAGTCGCGCAGCACGTCGTCCACGGCCGACCGCTCCCCCGCCGTGGCGAGGACCCGATGGGCGAGGTTGGTGACGACGACGGGACAGGCGCTGTGCGAGGCGACCTCGTCGAGCAGCGGCTGCAGCGGGGCGCCGGAGGTGATGAGCCCGGTGAGAGCGGTCCGCACCGTCTCGGACAGGCTCACGGCGGCGAACTTCCGCCGTACGAGCCGGGACTGGACCTCCTCCGTCAACTCCGCGAAGGGGAAGGGCCGGTGGAGTACCACCATCGGCAGTCCGCACCGCTCGGCCGCGCGCCGCATGACGTCCGGCGGCGAGGGGAAGGCCCGTCCGAGCCCGAGGACGACGGCGGCGGCCTCCGCCCGGTGCAGCGAGCGGATGTACTCGGCCTGGGCCTCCTCGTCCCCGGCGAGCAGCACGCCGGTGGTGAGGATCATCTCGCCGCCGCTCAGCATCACGCCGACGTCGGCGGCCTCGGCGACATGCACCCAGCGCACGGCCCGGTCGAGCTGGCCGGCTCCGGCCACCACCTCGGGCTCCCCGGCGAGCACCCGTTCCAGGCCGAGGACCTGACGGACCGACAGGGCGGGTTCCAAGGTGGTGGTCGTAAGCATGGGGCCGACTTTCTTGCTGTGTTCCCGCTGCGGTGTTACTGGACGCGGCTCCTCAGAGCACGTTCGAGGATCGCGGCGCCCTCCTCGGCCTCCGCGACGGTGAGGGACAGCGGCGGTGCGATGCGCAGCGCGCTGGTGTTGTGGCCTCCGCCCTTGCCGAGGAGCAGCCCCTCCTCCCGGGCCGCTTCGAGCACGGCGGCGGCGGTCTCCGGGTCGGCGGTGTCGGTACCGGGCTTGACCAGCTCGATGCCGATCATCAGCCCGCGCCCACGTACCTCCCGTACGCCCGGAAGCTGCGCGGCGACGGCCCGCAGCCGTTCGATGAGGAGTCCGCCGACGCGCCGGGCGTTGCCCTGGAGGTCGTGTTCCAGGAGGTACGTGAGGTTGGCGAGGCCGGCCGCCATGGTGATCTGGGTGCCGCCGAAGGTGGAGATGGAGTTGGAGTCGAGGCAGTTCATGATCTCGGCGCGGGCCACGACCCCGCCGATGGACATGCCGTTGCCGATGCCCTTGGCGAAGGTGAGGATGTCCGGCGGACCGTTCTCCGCGTGTGCCTGCCAGCCCCAGAAGTGCTCGCCGGTGCGGCCCCAGCCGGTCTGTACCTCGTCGGCGATCCACAGGATGCCGCGCTCCTGGAGCACCCGCCGGAAGGCCGCGTACAGCCCGTCGGGCGGTGAGGTGAAGCCGCCGACGCCCTGGATGGGTTCGGCGATCAGGGCCGCGGGCGGGCGGACGTGCCCGAGCAGGTCCTCCAGGTCGTCGACGCAGGCGGCGATGAACTCGTCGTCGCTCAGCTCGGCGTACGGACCACGGGTGCGGACGCCGCCGTGGACGTACAGGGTCTGGAGCGGGGACAGGGAGGTCGGGGACCAGCCCTTGTTGCCGGTGATGCCGACCGTGCTGAAGGAGCGGCCGTGGTAGCTGTTGCGCATCGCCAGGATCTGGTTGCTGCGCCGGTAGGAGGTGGCGAGGAGGAGGGCCGTGTCGTTGGCCTCGGTCCCGGAGGTGGTGAAGAAGACGCGGGCGTCGGGGATCCCTGACAGCTCGGCGATGCGCTCGGCCATTTCGACCATGGGCCGGTTGAGGTAGAGAGTCGACGAGTGGATGATCCGCCCGGCCTGTTCGCTGACCGCCTTGGTGATCTCGGGCAGGGCGTGCGCGGTCATCGTGGTGAGGATGCCGCCGAAGAAGTCGAGGTACCGCTTCCCGTCCGCGTCCCAGACGTGCCGGCCCTCGCCGTGCGTGATCTCGATGGGGTCCGCGTAGTAGAGGGCGAGCCAGTCCGGCAGAACTGCCTTGTGACGCCCGTACAGATCACTCACGGCTGCACCAGCCCTTCGTACGCGTCCGGCCGCCGGTCCCGGTAGAAGGCCCACTGCTGCCGGACTTCCTCGATGAGATCGAAATCAAGATCCCGCACGACGAGTTCCTCGTCCTGGTCGCTCGCGACCTCGCCGACGAACTGACCGCGCGGGTTCACGAAGTACGAGGTCCCGTAGAAGTCGTTGTCCCCGTACTCCTCCTGGCCGACCCGGTTGATGGCGGCGACGAAGTACTCGTTGGCGACGGCCGCCGCGGGCTGCTCCAGCTGCCACAGGTGGGAGGAGAGGCCCCGGTGGGTCGCGGACGGGTTGTAGACGAGCTGCGCGCCGTTCAGACCGAGCTGACGCCAGCCCTCCGGGAAGTGGCGGTCGTAGCAGATGTAGACGCCGACCTTCCCCACGGCCGTCTCGAAGACGGGCCAGCCGACGTTGCCGGGCTTGAAGTAGTACTTCTCCCAGAAGCCCTTGACCTGCGGGATGTGGTGCTTGCGGTACTTGCCGAGGTAGGTCCCGTCTGCGTCGATCACGGCCGCGGTGTTGTAGTAGAACCCGGACTGCTCGACCTCGAACACGGGTACGACGATGACCATGCCGGTCTCGCGCGCCAGTTCCCGCATCCGGGTGACGGTCGGCCCGTCCGGGACGGGCTCGGCCCAGCGGTAGTGCTCGGGCTCCTGGACCTGGCAGAAGTAGGGCGCGTTGAAGACTTCCTGGAATCCGATGACCTTGGCGCCCTGCCGGGCGGCCTCACGGGCGTGCTCCACATGTTTGGCGACCATGGACTCGGTGTCGCCGGTCCAGGTGGCCTGGACCAGAGCGGCACGTACGACATTGGCCATGACCTGCTCCTTCGGCTGGACGTCAGAGAGCCTCTACGCCCGTAGACAAGGTCACAAAGGTCGTAGGGGCTTGAAAGTAAGCCTCCGGAGGAGCCTTGCCAAGACCATCGTCGTTAACCCGCGGAGTCGATCACGTTTCACACTCCTGTGGGCGAGTCGCGTCCAGCCGGATCACGCGCTGTGGCCGGCGACCCGGAGTGCGTGCACCAGATCCCAGTACCGGTCCTCGGAGGCACCCCGGGCCGCCTCCAGGAGCAGGGGTACGAGGCGCTGGGGGTCGGCGGCGACACTGCGGGCGGCCTCCTCGGGGGTGCGGACCCGGACGTACGCGTCGAGGAGCGCCCGCACCTCACGCTGTCTGCCGCCCTCGGCGAGCCGGAGCACGGCCTCGCCCACCTCCTGGGCGGGGCGCGCCATCCCCTGCCGGAGTATCTGCTCACCGTCGGTCGCCCGGCCCGCCGCGACGAGCGCGTCGGCTGCGGCGACCAGCCGGTCGGCCGGCAGCGAGGCGGCCTCCCACAGCAGGGTCGCCCAGTCGGCGCCGAGCCCCGCGCGGTGCAGTTCGGCGGCGAGCAGCGGAAAGCGGGCGGCGGCCCACTGGGACGCCTCCACGAGCAGCGCGTGCGCCTCGCCGGTGCGTCCCTCGCCACGCAGCCGTACGAGGGTGCGGACGGTGTCGATGGTGTCGTGCCGGGCGTCGTCGTCCAGCGCCTCCCGCACGGGCGTCGCGGGTTTGGCGGCAGCGGCGGCCCCGGCGAACCGCGCCCCGCGCGGACTACGGCGGCCCGCGGTGGCGGCGGGCGCGGGCGTCACCGGCGCCTGGGTGGGGTCGGCGGTGGGCGTAGAGCCGGTGTCCGCGTCGTCCATCATTCCGGCGAACCGGGCACTGCCACGGCCACGGCGCTTGGCGCGCGGCTTGGCGGCGGGGCGGGGATCTGCGGGCTCGGGAGCGGGGGTCGGGGGCTCGTACCAGTCGGCGGGGAGCTGAGGGGCTGTGGTGCCACCGGAAGCGTCGTCCTGCCGGGCGCCGTCAGGGTCACCGCCCGGCCCGAAGCGCCGACCGCCGTCCCGCCCGACGGACACGCCGTCGCCGGAGTCCTGCCCACCGGGGCCGCGGCCCTCGCCCTGACGGTCTTGATCGTCCGCGCGGCCGGCGCTGCGGTCGCTGCCGTGACGGCCACCGTCCTGGTCGGCCGCCCGGCCGGCCCGTCGGGCACCGTCACGCCAGGCGGGAGCCTCGTCGCCGGGACCCTGGCGGCCGGGGCCTCGGTCGTCGCCGTAGGCGGCCGGGCGGACCTCGTGTCGGTCACCTGCCCGGCCGGCGCCGTCGCGCCACGCGGGTGCGCCCTCGCCGGAGATTCGGCGGCCTGGACCGAGATCGTCGTTGCTGCGGGCGCCGTCGGGCCAGGCGGGAGCCTCGTCGCCGGAAACCGGGCCGCCGGTGCCTCGGTCGTCGCCGTAGGCGGTCGGGCGGGCGGCGGATTCGTCGGTCGGGTGGGCGGGGCCGTGGGGGCCGTCGCGCCACGCGGGGGCGTCGTCGTACCGCTGTTCGTCGGGGTGGGTGCGTTGTCTCGGCAGGGTCAGGGGGTCGTCGGCAGGGTGCGGCGTGTTCTGGGCGCGGCCGGCGAACAGGTCTGCCTCGTCGTCGCGGTCGCGGTGCGGGAAGGGTGCCCGGCTCACCGTCCTGCGGGCCAACTGGTCGAGGCGGTAACGGAGTTCGACGCAGCGTGCGGAGGCGCGTTCATGGTCGTCGTGGGCCCAGGCCAGGTCGAGGCGAAGACCCTCGGCCTCCTCGTGGGTGGCGGCGGAGGCGAGCGACCGCCCCAGTTCGGCGAGCCGCTCGGCGGCGTACTTCTGTTCCCGGAGCATCACGTCGAGCCGGTCCCCGAGGGTGTCGCGGGCGCCGGGACGGGTGTCGAACGCGGCGAGCGCGGCCTGGTGCAGGGCACGCGCCTGCTCGGCCTCCGGGGCGACCGGTCCCGTTCCGTACCCGGCGGCGAGATCCTGGAGCAGCGCGTCCACCACGTCCCAGGGCGGCACTTCGTGCCCGTCCAGGCAGGCACGCATACCGTCGGGGTCGCGCTCCCAGAACACGCCGCACCAGCCCGCGCCCTGGTCGAGGCGGGCCAACAGCCCGTTCAGATACCGCGCGAACTCCCGCACCTGCCCCGGGAGCTGTTCCACCGCCATGACGTCCACCCCATGCCCGACCGGAGTTCTCCGCCCGTAGAAAACACCAGCCGTGTTACGGATGGGCTACGGGGGGTTTTCGGACCGGACGCAGAGTACCGCGCGCCCAGCGGAACGTGACGTGAAGAACTGACACATTGGCCAAAACCGCCCCCCGGGGCTCACGCCGCGACCGGGGCCAACGGCTCGCATCGCCCGACGAGTTCGTCCATGGACAGCCCGAGGACCCGCGCCAGCGCCGCGACCGTGAAGAAGGCCGGGGTCGGCGCGCGGCCGGTCTCGATCTTGCGGAGGGTCTCGGCGGAGATACCGGCGTGCGCCGCGATGTGCGCCATGCTGCGACCGCCACGCGCCTCGCGCAGCAACCGGCCGAGCCGCTCGCCACGTTCACGCTCTTCGGGGGTGAGAGGAGTGCGTACCATGCCGCCATTCTAATACCGGTATAGTAATTGGCATGGTGGAACTCAAGACAGACACAGCGATCGATGCCATGTACGAGACCGGTCAGGTGGTCGGCAGAGCCCTGACCGCCGTGCGGGAAGCCGCTGACGTGGGCGTCTCCCTGCTGGAGCTGGACGAGGTGGCTCGCGGGGTGCTGCGCGCCGCCGGGGCCACCTCCCCCTTCCTCGGCTACCGTCCCTCCTTCGCGCCCACCCCGTTCCCGGCGGTGCTCTGCGCCTCGGTGAACGACGCGATCGTGCACGGCATCCCGGACGACTACCGGCTGCGCGACGGCGACCTCGTCTCCGCCGACTTCGGCGCCGAACTGGGCGGCTGGGCAGGCGACTCGGCGATCAGCTTCATCGTGGGCGAGCCGCGCCCGGCGGACGTACGGCTCGTCGAGACCGCCGAGCGGGCCCTCGCGGCGGGCATCGCGGCGGCGGTCGTCGGCAACCGCGTCGGCGACATCGCGCACGTGATCGGCGAGGTGTGCCGTACGGCGGGCTACGGCATCCCGGACGGCTTCGGCGGCCACGGAATCGGCCGCCGTATGCACGAGGACCCCCCGGTGCCCAACGAGGGCCGCCCCGGCCGGGGCATGCCGCTGCGCCCCGGCCTGGTCCTGGCGATCGAGCCCATGCTGATCGGCAGCGGCAAGGACGGCTACTACGAGGCCCCGGACGGCTGGACCCTGCGCACGAACGACGGCTCGCGCGCCGCCCACGCGGAACACACGGTGGCGATCACGGCGTCGGGGCCACGGGTGCTCACGGCCCGGCAGGACGCGCACACGAGCCGCGCGTAACCTGCGGCTCCACGCGCATCAGGGGCGGCGCCCGCGCGGACGCGGCGAGCATCGCGGGCCTGCGCACGGCCAGTTGGCGCAGCGCGTACGCCGTGCTCGTGCCCGCCGCGTATCCGGACGGCCCGCCGGCGGCGCGGCACCTCGCGAAGTGGCTGGCCCGCACGGCGGCAATGTCCGACGACCGGTGCCCGCTGCTCGCCGGTCAGGACGGCGAGCCGCTCGGGTTCATCCAGCTGGACCCGGCCGTGGACGGCCGGGTTGACGTGGACAACCCGCACGCCCGGCCCGACCACGTCGGCACCGGCGTCGGCCGCGCCCTGCTGCACCAGGGCTTCGCCTGGGCGGCCCGTCGCCGCCCCGGCCCTGTCGTCCACCTGCAGGTGCTGCGCGGCAACGCCCGCGCGCGATCTCGTTCTACGAGCGCGCGGGCGGCCAGCGTGCCGCCGAGCACCCCCCTGCGGATGGCCGCCGGCTTCACCCTGGCGGAGTTCGAGTACACCTGGCCCGCGGCGGCCGTCAGCCGCTATGGGGACAGGCGGTCGGCTGACTCATGGCGCCGGCCGCACCACCATCGCCGACCCGCCGCCGCGTCGTACCGTCTCGGCGGCGGCCAGCCACTTCCCGTTCGGCAGACGCTGCACGCCGGTCGCCGCGCCGATCTCGGGATTGAGCCGGAAGCCCTGGCCGATCGCCTCCAGCTTGGTCCTCAACTCGCTGTTCCACAGCCCCGGTTCGAGCTCGGTGGTCGTCTGGTTGCGCTGGCTCGCACGGGGTGCCGCGATCGCGTCGACCAACGGGAGCCCCCGGTCCAGGAAGCCCGTCAGGGTCTGCAGGACGGTCGTGATGATGCTCGCCCCTCCCGGCGATCCGAGAGCCACCACCGGCTTGCCGTGGGCGTCCAGGACGATCGTCGGGGACATCGACGAGCGCGGTCGCTTGCCCGGGCCCGGCAGGTTCGGGTCATGGACGTCGGGGCTGGCCGGAGCGAAGGAGAAGTCGGTCAGCTCGTTGTTGAGGAGGAAACCGCGGCCCGGAACGGTGATGCCGCTGCCGCCGGTCTGCTCGATGGTCAGCGTGTAGGACACGATGTCGCCCCACTTGTCGGCCACCGTCAGATGCGTGGTGTTCTCGCCCTCGTACGTCGTCGGCGCCGCGACACCGGTGCTCGTGCAGGCCGTCGGGTGACGCGGGTCCCCGGGCGCGACCGGGCTCGTCAGCACCGCGTCGTCCTTGATCAGGCACTCCCGCGAGTCCGCGTAGGACTGCGACAGCAGCTCCTTCGTCGGTACGTCCTCGAAGGCGGGGTCGCCCACCCAGCGTCCCCGGTCCGCGAAGGCGATCCGGCTCGCCTCGATGTAGCGGTGCAGGAACCGGACCTCGCTCGCCTTCGAAAGGTCCGTCTTCTCAAGGATGTTGAGGGCCTCACCGACCGTCGTACCGCCCGACGAGGAGGGTGCCATCGAGTAGACACCCAGGCCGCGGTACGACGTCCTCGTGGGCGCCTGGCGCTTCGCCCGGTAGGCCGCCAGGTCCTTGAGCGACAGTTCGCCGGGACGCGCGTTGTATCCCGAACCGGGGTCCACCGTCGGCTTGTTGACCGTGTCGACGATCTCCTTCGCCAGCTTCCCCCGGTACAGGGCGCCGACACCCTTGCGGCCCAACTCCTCGTACGTACGCGCCAGATCGGGGTTCTTGAAGCTCGACCCGACCACCGGCAGCGCACCGCCCGGCAGGAACAGCTTCGCCGTGTCGGGGAAGTTCCTGAACCTCGCCTCGTTGGACGCGGTCTGCGACCGGAACGTGTCGTCCACCGTGAAGCCGTCGCGGGCGAGCCGCTCCGCCGGCTTCAACAGCGTACCGAGCCGCTGGCTGCCCCAACTGTCCAGCGCCGCCTGCCAGGTCGCGGGCGTACCCGGCGTACCGACGCCCAGTCCGCTCGTGACGGCGTCGGCGAAGGCGATCGGCTGCCCGTTCTCCAGGAACAAACCCGAGTCCGCCGTCAGGGGTGCCGTCTCACGGCCGTCGATCGCGTGTACCGTACGGGACTTGGCGTCGTAGTAGACGAAGTAGCCGCCACCGCCGACGCCGTTGGAATAGGGCTCCGTGACGCCGAGCGCGGCGGCCGTGGCGACGGCCGCGTCCACCGCGTTGCCGCCCTTGCGCAGGATCTCGATCCCGACGGCCGAGGCATCCGCGTCCACGCTCGCCACGGCGCCGCCGTAGCCGACGGCGACCGGGACCTTCCTCACCGACGTACCCGCGGTCGCGTCCGTGGACGGGGCCGCGGCGGGTGGGGCCGCCGCCCCCACCGACACCACGACAGCCGAAACCGCCAGGACCGCCAGACTCCGCGCGACAGGGCGACGCATGAATACCTCCAGTCAATGACCGTCCGCGCAGCGTAACTTCATCCACGCGGTCCCGTAAGGGCCCCTCGAACACCATTGCGGTTGACCGCTACCATGCGCGCCCATGACTGATGACGTGCGCAATATCGTCCTCGGTGTGGTCGCGGCCGGTATCAGCGCAGCCCTCGGCTGGCTGGCCCGCACCTATCTGTGGAAGCGCAAACTCCGCCGCAAGCAGGCCTTCTTCGGGCTGCCGGACAACTCCGAGTCGCTGCTCGTGGTGAACCGCGAGGCCGGTGGCCCCGAGCTGACGGTGATGCGTCACGACGTGTTCGCGCTGCTGGAACTCGCCGCGCTCATCAAGGACTGCAACGCCCACGCCCAGGTCGTCGCCCATGACGCCACGCAGCAGGGGGTCGGCGAGCGGACCGAGTTCTGCGTGGGCGGCCCGGCCTCCAATCGCCGCATGCTGGCGCATCTGCACTCCCTGCTCCCCGGCGTCCGTGTCAACGTGGACGCCGAACCCGGACCGGACCGCGGCGCCTTCCAGATCGGCACGGAGCGCTATCGCCTGGAGGCGGGCCAAGGCGAGTACGTGATCCTCGCGCGCCTCACCGCCGGTCAGCGAGGCGAGGCGCGACCGGTGTTCCTGTTCTGCGGCCAGCGCGCGATCACCAACCAGGCGGCGACCCGCTATCTCGCCCGCAATCACGAGCGGCTGGCCCGCAAACACGGCAACAACTCCTTCGCGCTGCTCCTGAAGGTCGTCAACTCGCAGGCGTACGGCCCCGATGTCGTCGAGGTCGTCACGGACATCACCCGGGCCGCGCAGACGCCCTTGCCGGCCGTCGTCCCACGCAGCTCCCACCGTGCCTCCTAGAGGCGTGCGCGCAACAGCCGTGCACGCGCGGGAGATCCCCGGAACCAGGCAGAGCGGCACCCTCGTCGCGTACCTCCGCGACGTGGGCCCGCTCAACCTCGGCGAGCCGGCCCGGTCGGCCCGCTCTGTACGTCGGGCACACGTCGACCGGCGCGCAGCTGACCTCCTCCCCGCCGGAAGTACGACCCACATACGTGTCGATACCCCTGCGCGAGCAGTGATCTCCGGCTGCCGCCGGGCGAGCGAGTGCCCTTCTACTACTGCCCGCCTGGCAGCAGCGTCCCTGAATCGGCCGGTGCGACGGCCTCGGTCCACATCCCGATGGGGATGAACGGCAAATCGTAGTCGAGGTTCGGCGCGGACGAGTTCCCGGCCTCGGACGCCACCGGGAGCCGGTCCGTCAGAAAGTTCACGACGTCCACAACTCCCGCCTCGGTCAACGATGTTGACCTCAGTGCATCAGGATCTTGGAGAGGAAGTCCTTGGCACGGTCGTTGCGCGGATCGGTGAAGAACTCCTCGGGGGTACGGTCCTCGACGATGCGGCCGTCGGCCGGTACTTCGGCGCGTGCGAGGCGAGACCGACCCGGGTCGAGGAGCTCGTGGGAACGCTGGTCCGCCTCGTCCTTCTTTCGCGCGCGCACCTCGATCTGGCCCAGCGAGACGTTCTGGAGCACAGTCTTGTGGGCGAAGAGGTTGAACGACTGGAAGACCATGCCGACCTCCGCCCGGAGCCGTGCGAGAGGCTTGCCCTCGTCGGGCAGCAGCTGTCCGTCGAGCCGGATCGTCCCGGACTCGATCGGCTCCAGCCGGTTGATCGCCCTGCACAGAGTGGACTTGCCCGACCCGGACGGGCCGATGACCACGGCCACCTCCCCCCTGCCGACGGTGAGGTTGATGTCCTTGAGGACATGCAGCTCACCGAAGCGTTTGTTGACTTCCATCAGCTCGATCAACGGATCGACAGCCATGCCCAGCCCTACTCACTTCAGCTGTGTCGTGGTTGCCGCAAACTATCCAGACAGGAGCGGAGTTAATACACGACACGCACTTTTCCGGCATTAGCCGTATTTACGCCGGATGCCATGTCGTGTCTATGTCTCCGCTCTATGTCTCCGCTCTATGTCTCCGCGACCTCTCCGTACAGCTGCGACAGCTCGGGGGCACCGTTGGACGCCCACTGCTGACCGGAGGCGACTACGTCGAACTCACGGCCCGACGACAGCCGTACGACGGGCTGGCCGTTCGGCCAGAAGTCCCAGGCGGCGCCGGGGACGGTCCGCACGATGACCGTGCCGAGATAGAGGCCCGCGTCGTTGCCGAGCCAGGGCAGCGACTCCTCGTCGTCCCGCCAGCCCGGCAGCAGTTGGTCCAGCGCCTCCAACGAGGCAGCGGAGTCGTCGAGTTCGACGCCCACCCGGTGCGCCTGGGAACGGAGCAGCTCGCACTCGGACAGCAGCCCGGCGACCGCCTCGGGATCGTGCTCCCCCTCGGAGAACACCGCGACCCCTCGGGCGGGTCCATGCCTCTTGCGCCAGTTGCCCAGGAAAGGGATGTTCATACGTCCAGCGTGTCATTCACACCGCCGACCGCACCACTGGGCGCGCGGGGTCACGGGTTCCGGCCAAGTTCCCCGTCCGCCCCCGCCCGGCGCACCTGCCGCATTGACGGGCCCCTGGCAGCTCTTTAGCTTCACACTGCACCTTCACACCGCAGCTTCACACCACGTTGAGCGGCGAGCCCGACGGAGCGGGGGACGGACATGCGCCGAGGTGGCCGAGGCACATGGGGCTCGGGTGTCCGAGGGCTCTGGGGACCGGGCATCGCCGTCGCGCTGTGCGCGGCGCTGACGCCCCTGTCCTCCGCGGCCCGCGCCGCCGAACCCCAACCCCTTCCCCTCACCCGGTACTTCGACAACAGCGCCGTCAGCGACGACGCGCGCCCCGAGGCCGCCGACTTCGACGGCTCGGGCGCCTCCCTGTCAGCCCAGGACCTGGCGGCCGCCGGCTGGACCAGGGGCTCCGGCCTCACCGTCCAGGGCGCCCGGCTGGCCTGGCCCTGCCGGGAACCGGGCGAGCCGGACAACGTCCGCGCCGCCGGCCAGGCCGTGCGCGTCCGTGGGAAGGGGGACGCCCTCGCGTTCCTTGTCGCCGGCACCGGCGGCGCCGACGTGAGCGGCGCGGGCACCGTCTCGTACACGGACGGCACCCGGTCCTCGTACCGGCTGACCGCCCCCGACTGGCGCACCGGCCCACTCGGTACCGGAGCGGTCGCGCTGCCGCATGTGAACACGCTCAGCGGCCAACTCGTCGAGAAGGCACGGCTGTACGTCGTCACGGTGCCGATCACGCGAGGGCACCAGGTCTCCTTCGTCCGGCTGCCGTACGCGGCCGACCTGCATGTGTTCGCCCTCTCGGTACGGCCCGACACGGCCCGCTGGACGGGCAGTTGGGCGGCGCCGACCTCTACGTACGCGACCGTCGGCCCGTGGACCGACCGAACGCTGCGGCTGGTGGTGCACACGTCGGCCGGCGGCCCACGGGTTCGGGTCCGCTTCGACAACACCTTCGCGTCGGCCCCCGTACGGATCGGCAGCGCGACGGTGGCCGTGCAGGCGGTCGGCGCCACGGCGAGCGAAACACCCGTGCCGCTGACGTTCCGGGGCGCGCGCGGGGCCCGACTCCCGGCCGGGGCACAGGCGTTCAGTGATCCCCTGGACTTCGCGGTGCCCCCGGACACCAATCTGCTGGTGAGCTTCCATCTGCCGGGCACGGTGACGGCGGCGCCGCTGCACCGGCTCGCGCAGCAGCGCTCGTACGTCAGCGAGCCGGGCGATCACACGGCGGACGGCTCCCCGACGCCGTACACGTCGACGCTGACGACCTGGCCGCTGCTGACGGGGGTCGATGTGGGTGAAGGGCCCGGATCGGTGGTGGTGCTCGGCGACTCGATCACCGACGGCGAGCGATCGACGGTGGACGCGAACCGGCGCTGGCCCGATGTGCTCGCCGACCGGCTCCTCGCCCAGAGCGCGGTGCCGCGCTACGGCGTCCTCAACCAGGGCATCGCCGCGAACCGCGTCCTCACCGACCGCTACCCGGGCGACGGAGTCTCGACCGACTCTGGCGGGGTGAGCGCCCTGCACCGTCTGGACCGGGATGTCCTCGCCCAGGCGTCGGCGCGTACGGCGATCGTCTTCCAGGGCGTGAACGACCTGCGGACGGGCGCACCGGCGGAGGATGTCGTCGCCGGACTGCGGGAGCTGGCGGAGCGGGCGCGCGCCCGGGGGATGCGGGTGCTGGTCGCGACGATCGGGCCGTGCGCGGGTGAGGCACGGTGCACGTCGGCGGTCGACGGTCAGCGGGTGGCCGTGAACACGTGGATCAGAGAGGAGGCTGTGCGGGGCGCCGACTCCGAGTCCACATTCGAGTCCACATTCGAGTCCGGGTCCGCGTCCGGTTTTGACGGGGTCGTCGACTTCGACGCGGCGCTGCGGGATCCTGCGCGGCCGGCGCGGTTGCTGCCCGCGTACGACAGCGGGGACCATCTGCATCCGGGCGACGCGGGGCTGGCCGCGCTGGCGGGGGCGGTGGAGTTGGGGGCGCTCGTCCCGTGAACGCCCCGAGCCCGGCGGTCAGGTCCCCCTACACCTCCAGGTCCACCACCACGGGGGCGTGATCCGAGGCGCCCTTGCCCTTCCGCTCCTCCCGGTCGACATACGCGTCCTTCGCCGCCTTGGCGAACGGCTCGTTGCCGTAGACCAGGTCGATGCGCATGCCCCGGTTCTTGGGGAAGCAGAGCTGGCGGTAGTCCCAGTACGTGTACGGGCGGTCGTACTTCAGCGGGCGGGGGACCACGTCCGTGAGCCCCGCCTCGCGCAGGGCGGCCAGGGCCGCGCGCTCGGCCGGGGTGACGTGGGTGAGGCCCTCGAAGGCGGCCAGGTCGTAGACGTCCTCGTCCGTCGGGGCCACGTTGAAGTCGCCCAGGACCGCGAACGGGCGGCTGCCGGCCGCGTCGGCAGCGACCGCCGCCTTCAGCGCCTCGAACCAGCCGAGCTTGTAGGCGTAGTGGGGGTGCGCCACCTCGCGGCCGTTCGGCACGTACACCGACCAGACGCGGACCGGGCCGCAGGTCGCGGAGACGGCCCGGGCCTCCTCGACGCCCTCGTAGCCGGGGTCGCCGGGCAGGCCCCGCACCACGTCCTCCAGGCCTACGCGGGAGATCACCGCGACGCCGTTCCACCTGCCGGTCGCGTTGACCGCCGACTCGTAGCCCAGCTCGCGCAGTTGGTCGGACGGGAACTGCTCGGCGGCGACCTTGGCCTCCTGGAGGCACAGCACGTCCGTGCCGGTGCTCTCCAGCCAGGCCAGCAGCCTCGGCAGGCGGGCGGTGATCGAGTTCACGTTCCAGGTCGCGATACGCATGCCCCACAACCTACCCGCCGGGTCTGACAACGCCCCTCAGACCTCCGCCGAGGCCCCCGGCGTCAGGCGCTGGTGCTCGGCGCCGCCGAGGCCGCCGACCAGCCGGCCGTAGATCGGAAGGGCGAGGTCCGTGAGAAGGGCGTCGTGGATGTCGTACGCGCGCCGCGGCTTGATCTCGCGGACGTAGTCGACGACCTCGGAGAGCTTGCTCCACGGGGCCATGACCGGGAGCAGCAGGGTGTCGACCGGGTGGTCGGGGACGGTGAGGGCGTCGCCGGGGTGGAAGACGGCGCCGTCGACGAGGTAGCCGACGTTGGTGATCCGCGGGATGTCCGGGTGGATCACGGCGTGCAGTTCGCCGTGGACCTGGACGTCGAAGCCCGCGGCGGTGAACGTGTCGCCGTGGCCGACGGTGTGGACGCGACCCGGGAAGGCGGCGGAGAGCTGCTCCGCGACGGCGGCGAGCGTCCAGATCTCGGCGGCCGGGTTGGCGTCGAGGGCGGCGCGCAGCCGGCCCTCGTCGTAGTGGTCCCCGTGCTCGTGCGTGACCAGGATCGCGTCGGCGCCGGCCGCGGCGTCCTCCTCGCTGAATCCCCCGGGGTCGAGGACGAGCGTCTGCCCGTTCTTCTCCAGCCGGATGCAGGCGTGCGACTTCTTGGTGAGCTTCATGGGTCCATCCTGCCGCGCGGGCCCGGGCCGAGAGCGTCTGGGGCTGGTGCTTTCACCACCAGGCTCCGGCTCTTGACCCGGGGGTCACCCCTCGGGCGTCGTCTCCTCGCGGATGACCTGCTGAGCCACCTTGAACGCGCTGTTCGCGGCCGGTACCCCGCAGTAGACGGCGGCCTGGAGCAGTACTTCCTTGATCTCGGCCGGGGTGAGGCCGTTACGGAGGGCGGCGCGGGTGTGGAAGGCGAGTTCGTCGAGGTGGCCGCCCGCGACGAGGGCGGCGAGGGTGACGCAGCTGCGGGAGCGCCGGTCGAGGCCGGGCCGGCTCCAGATCTCGCCCCACGCGTATCTGGTGACGAAGTCCTGGAAGTCCCCGGAGAACTCGTCCGCCTGCGCGAGCGCCCGGTCGACGTGCGCGTCGCCGAGCACCTCACGGCGGACCTTCATCCCGGCGTCGTACTGGTCCGGGCGCCCCTGCGCCTCGGCTTGCGGGGCCGGTGGCGCGATCTCCGCGATGGGGATGACCGGCTGAAGCGCGGCCAGGGCCGGCTTGACCGGCGCCGCCGAGATGGCCACCTGGCCGGTTCCGGTGTCGTAGGCGGGCTGCCAGGCCGTCGAGAAGTGGCGTACGAGGAGGTCGGTGACGGCGGCGGGCTGCTCGACCGGGACCAGATGGGAGGCGCCGGGCACCACCGCGAGGCGGGCGTCCGGGATACCCGCGACCAGGGTGCGGGCCTCGGCGGGTCCGGTGACCTGGTCGTCGGAGCCGACGAGGACGAGGGTCGGCACCCCGACGCGGGCCAGTTCGCCCCGTACGTCGAAGGAGGCGAGCGACTCGCAGGCCGCGATGTAGCAGCCGGGGTCGGTGGTGCGGACCATCTGTACGGCCCACTCGGTGATCGCGGGCTGCGCGGCGGCGAAGCCGCTGGTGAACCAGCGCTCGGGAGAGGTACGGGCGATGGGGTCGAGCCCGTTCGTCCGGACGATCACACCGCGCTGGCGGAACTCGTCGGCCGTTCCGAAGCGGGGCGAGGCGGCGATCAGCGCGAGCGAGGCCAGCCGCTCCGGGTGACGCAGCGCCAGTTCGGCGCCGATCGCACCGCCGAGCGCGCAGCCCGCGTAGCCGAACCGCTGTACGCCGGCCCTGTCGAGCGTGACGAGCAGCCGGGTCGCCAGATCGGCGACCGACCCGGAGGGATGTGCGGGAGCACCACCGTGGCCGGGAAGGTCGAAACGGAAGACCCGCCACTGCTTCACCAACTCCGGCACCTGCCGGTCCCACATGTGCCATGTGGTACCCAGGGAGGGGCCGAGGATCAGGACTGGGGCGTGTTCTGGCCCGTCAAAGCGGTATTGAAGGGGGTTCGGTGGTGTCTCACTCACGCCCCAGACCCTCTCACGTCTCACGAAATCTCACACGGTCATGGGAACCCGGCGGCTCCTTACCCTCTCGGCGCAGCACGTCCGGCACTGCCGAAACCCTCGGGGATCCAGATACGAGTTCTCTGGCGGGTACGCGTGGCCGTGGGGACAGTGCGTCCTCCTGGCTCGCGCGCGCTCCCAAGTCCCTGCGCCGCAGAGCTTCCTTCTTCGGCACGGTCCGCCTGCTCCAGCTCGAGCCGCCAGCCCTTGCTGTAGCCGTAGGCGGCGTCCGCCGTGACCCAGCTGAACGGGATCTTGTCGGCGATGGCCCGGCGGACCATTGCCTTGGCCATGGCCACCTTCGTCTCGAAGCCCACGGTGTCGTCGATGCCGGCCCGGCGGCAGCGGTCCCGGTCGTCCGTCCAGGAGGTGGGCAGATACAGCCGCCGGTCGATCAGCGTGCGTCCGCGGCCGGTGGCGTAGGCGAGGAACACACCGATCTGGCAGTTCTCGGTGCGGCCCGCGGTGCCGGAGTACTGCCTTTGCACCCCGGCAGAACGGACGCCCTTCTTCAAAAACCCGGTGTCATCGACGATCAGTACGGCATCCCGGTCTCCGAGGTGTTCGACGACGTAGTCGCGCACGTCGTCCAGGACCTCGTCGGCGTCCCACTCGATCCGGTTCAGCAACCGCTGGATGCGATCAGGACCCGCATGACCGGCCTCTTCCGCCAGCGTCCAGCCATTCTTCCGCTCCAGCGAAGCGATCAGTCCCCGCATATACGCCAGCGCCGACTGCCGCGGCTCCTCCCGGTTGACGCGGTGCACGAACCGCTCATGCACCGCTTCCAGTTCCCCGGCCCACAGCCTGACATCAGCAAGGTCCCCACCCATAACCACCCCAACGACCGAGCTGGCCAGCAGTCACGGCAAAGACCGTTGCAGTACTAGCGGCCACGCGCGACGGTCAGCACTTCCAGGTCGCCCAGTAGAACTGGCCCTTCAGTTCGCCGTTGCTCTTGAGGTACACGGGGGTGTCGACGCGGACGCCCGTGCCGCCCCTGCCGGGGTAGTACCAGAAGTAGTGGCCGTCCTTGCGCTTGCCGTAGTGGACCTCCAGCCAGCCCTGGGAGTGGTGGACGTACGGGGCGAACCACCAGGCGCCCCGCCGGCCGGCCGGGATGATCGAGGTGTGGGTCTCCGTCGCGGTGCGGGTGCTGCCCACAGTCCAGGTCTCGGACTGCGAGGAGCTCGCCTTCACCCCCTCCACGAGCTTGTCCTCGAACCCGACGGACACCTCCACGGACGTCGACCGCTCGAAGGAGTACTGGGTGTTCGTGGTGTTGGTGTCGGTGCGGGTGAGGGTCAGGTCCCGGTTGCCGGCGCAGTTGTTGATCACGTCGGAGACCTGGCGCCGCTTGCCTAGCGCGGTCCAGGCGTTCACCTCGTGGTACCGGCACAGGTCGGTCCTGCCGTGGTTGCAGTCCCAGATCACGTCCGGCTTGTCGTCACCCCAGCCGGGGCTGGTGTTGGCACTGGCGGCCCCCGCGGAGAAAGGGATCAGGAGGAGGGCGAGCGCGGGGGCGAGGACGGCCAGCGTTCCGCGGCCGGGCTTCTTGAGTTTCATGGGTGGTCTCCCGTCGGGGCGGTGCAGCGACGGGACGATCGTCGAAGCCCCGAAGTTGATTGGCCACCCTCTCCGCCACCGCGAACAACGCGGGGCCGGTCAGCCTCTGCACACGTTCCTGTACGGCACACCCGGCAGGTACGTCCGCCACTGCGCCCGCGTCAGGCCGCCCCCTCCTGTCCGCGCGCACACCGTCCCCACCGCTCGCGACGGGTCGATCGGGTACCGCTGAAGCGGGACGTGCGGGCTGCCCGCGTACACCGTGCCGCCGTCGGCGCTGAAGGCGACGGTGTCGATCTCCTCGCCGGACGTGGTCACGGGCGAGCCCAGCGGCTGCTGGGTGGCGATGTCCCACAGCTGGAGACTGCCCGCCTCGCCGCCGACCGCGAGCGTTCTGCCGTCGGGGCTGACGGCGAGGGCGCTGACCGCCTCCGAGGTGTCGCCGAAGACGCCGTCGCCGATGTCGTCCGGCAGCGCGGGGAAGACGCTGCGCAGGATGCCGGCGCGCTGCCGCAGCTTCCCGTCCCACAGCGCGACCCGGCCCGTCTGGTCCCCGGCGGCGAACAGCGAGCCGTCCGGGGTGAAGGCGAGGGTGCCGATCTCGTCGCCCTGCACCAGACGCCGCGCCAGGACCTGCCCGGCGGGCAGGGCGGCGACGCGGTTGTCACCGGCGAGGACACGGCCGTCGGGACTGACGGCCAGGTGGTCGCTGGACAGGGCGGCGAGGACCGCGGTCCTGCGGTGGCGTGCGATGTCCCAGACCTCGTCGGACGGGGGGCCGACGGCCTCCGTTCGACCGGCGTAGAGCGTACGGGCGTCGGGGCCGAGGGCGATCGTGACCAGGGCCTCCGTCGATGTCCTCGTGGCCAGGTTCAGGGTCGTGCGGGTGCGGCCCTCGGTGACGTCCCAGATCGTGAAGGGCTGGCGGGACGTCCAGTTACTGGGCGCCGAGATGCCGTAGGCGAGTGCCCTGCTGTCGGGGGTGAACGCCAGCAGGATTGTGGTGTCCTCCGGGGACACCGGCGAGGAGGGGTCGGTGGAGAGGGGGAGCCGTGGGGAGGGCAGGGTGCGCAGCAGCCGTCCGTCCCGGGTGTCGCGCAGCTCCACGCGGTAGTGGTCGCCGGTACGGCGCGCGGTGGCCAGCGTGCGGCCATCGGGGCTGAGCAGCACGTTGTCCATGGGCCGGTCCTGCCAGGCGGAGGTGACGGCGGCCGACACGTCGAGCGAGTGGACGGTGCCGCCCTCCAGGTAGCGCAGCACTGAGTGCTTGTCGTCCCAGGCCAGGCCGCCGTACAGGTGCTGGTTGTTCAGGGAGTGCCGGAAGACCGGGGCCGCGGTGCCCGGCCGCCACACCCTGACCTCCTGCGCGTCCGCGGTCGCCAACAGCTTCCCGTCCCCGCTGAGGGCGATGTACTTCACGCCCGTGTCCGCGAGATCGGGCAGTTGCTCCCCCGACCGGATGTCCCAGACCCGCACCCCGGTCGGGGTCTGCGCGGCGAGCAGCTGCCCGCCGCCGAGCACCAGCAGCGACTGCTCCCGGCCGCAGGCGTCGGTGTCCCGTTCCCAGCGCCCGTGCAGCGTGCGTCCGCTGCTCAGGTCGTGCACCTGCAGCGGGCCGTCCCCGGTGGGGCAGGACGCGACCAGCCGGCCGTCGGTGCTCGGTGCCACCACCGTCGAGCTGTCCGCCCGGGTGGTGAACCGCAGCCGGCCGTCGGCCGCCGAGCGCACCTGCACCTCGGAGTCGTCGTTGCCGCTCACGACGTAGCTGCTTCCGGAGAACTCCACCGCGTCCCCCTGCAGCGGGCCGCCGCGCCACCGCCGGTCGGCGGTGTCCCACAGCCGCGGCCCCTTGCCCGTGCCGACCGCCAGCAGCCTCCCGTCGGGGCTCGCCGCCTGCACGGTGCCGCTGCCTTCTGATAGCCGTCCGGAGCCGGTCTCCCGGTGCCCGGCCACGTCCCAGGTGCGCCACTCGCGCCCCTGGGTACTGAGCAACGTACGCCCGGCTTCGATCAGATGGCGCGAGGGGCCGTCGCCCGACGTGGGGTCGCTGAAGATGTCGCGTTCCGGCTGGCCGAGTGCGCCCAGCAGAGCCGCACGGGTCTCCGGCAGGTGGGCCGTGCCCCAGGCGGCGACGCCCAGCAGCTGAGCGGTACGCGGGTCGGTCGTGCGCAGGCCGTCGGCGACGGCGGCGATGCGGCGGGCCGCGTCCTCGGTGGACCGGCGCCGGTTATCACGGCTCTGCGTCCAGGCGGCCAGGCCCGCGGCCAGGGCCACCACCAGCACGGCCGACAGCACGCCGGCCGCGGCGCGGGCCCGGCGCGTGGAGCGGGCGGCGGCCCGGCGTTCCGCGTCGCGGGCCGCGAAGGCGGCGGTCAGGAACGCCCGTTCCGTCGCGGTCAGCGCGAGGTCCCGGTCGTGGTCCGGGAAGTGCTCCTCGGCGCGGTCGAGCCGGATGCCCCGGTACAGGGCGCCGGGGTCGCGGTCGTGCTCCAGCCAGGTGCGAGCTGCCTCGGTCAGCGCCCGGTGGTGGCGCAGCCGCTCGCGGTCCTGCTCGATCCAGCCCTGCAGCCGCGGCCAGCAGGTGATCAGCGCTTCGTGGGCGAGGTGCACGCCCTCCTCGTCGGCGGTCAGCAGCCGCGCGCCGGCCAGCCGTTCCACCACCGACGGGACCTCGGGGTCGGCCCATTCATCCAGTTCGGCGCGGGTGAGGGGGCGGCGGGTGTCGGCGGTGCCCCGGCCCGGCTCGATCATGCGCAGCAGCAGCCGACGGGCGGCGCCCCGCTGCGGTGCAGAGAGCTGCCCGTACACCTCCTCGGCGCTCGCCGCGATCGCGCCACGAACCCCGCCGGCCGCCTCGTACGCGGCCAGCGTCAGCATCCGGCCCTTGCGCCGGCGCCAAGTCTCCAGCAGGGCGTGCGAGAGCATCGGCAGGCCGCCGGGCTGGTCGAGGACCTCCTCCACGATCTTCGCGGTCAGTTCCCGCTCGACCAGGTGCCCGACCGCCTGCGCTGGTTTGACCACCGCGTCCCGCAGTTCGTCGGTGGTCATCGGGCCGACCAGGAGTCCGGCGCCGGACAGGGCGTCCGCCAGGCCGCGGTGCTCGGCGCAGCGGGCGTAGAAATCGGCCCGTACGGCGATGAGGACCTTCAGCCGGCGGTCCGGGTCGCGGGCGGCGAGCAGCAGGTCGAGGAAGCGGGCACGCTCGGCGCGGTCCCGGCAGAGAGTGAAGACCTCCTCGAACTGGTCGACCACCACCCAGCTCTCCGGTTCCCCCTCGGCGGGCGTGAGCAGATGGCCGTAGGTCTGTGCGGGCCGGTCTCCGGGGGTGAGGACACACACCACCGCCGGTCGGCCACGGGTCGCGATCTCGTCCCTGAGCCTCGGTATGAGACCGGCTCTGAGCAGGGACGACTTGCCGCTGCCCGAAGCGCCGAACAGCACCGCGAAACGGTGGTCGCACACCAGCCGGTTCAGCTCCTCGACCAGCCGGTCCCGGCCGAAGAAGAGCTGCCGGTCATCCGGCTCGAACCGGGTGAGACCCCGGTACGGCGGCACCTCCTCGTCCTCCTCGCGCGCCGTCCCCGCCGCCTCGGCCTCGGCCTCCTTCCAGCGGGCCTCCCACTCCGCGGTATCCGCCCCGCACGCACACGCGTACCCGCGGACGACGGCGAGTGACGGCAAGCGCTCACCGGCCGCGGCCTGCGACAGCGTTGTCGCGGAGAACCCGGCAGTCCGGGCCATCGCCCGGTACGAGGGGCTGCCGGCGGCCTTGCGCAGCTCACGCAGTTGATGCGCGAGGCATTGGACGGGACCGGCCTCGGGATCCACGGGTCTTTCGGGTCGGCCCACGGCGCGCTCCTCTCTGCACCACTGGCGGCTTTCGTACGGCTTTCGTACGCGCCAGGAGGGAAACAACCTAACGTCCGGACAAATAACGCGGAACCGGGTCGCAGCAATTGATTGATGTGACAAAAGCGACGTGCCAATCAACGTTCCGGTTGTTCTCCTCGGTCGTGACGTCACCACCGAGGAGAACAGCGCCCCCGTGGACGCCAGCGTCCTTCGTCATCTCGGCCTGTCGGCGTTCGTCTCGTCCCCCCTGGTCATCGCGGCGTCCGCGCTGTCGCGCCCGTCCGCCGCCGCGCCTGTCGTACAGATTCACCCTGAACGTGCCGCTCCGCCGGCGACCGCTGTGTGCCCGACGTTGATCAGTTCGGTGAAAATCCGTCTCGAGTTTGACGGATAGCCCTTCCAATGAACTCTCAACTTGCCAGTCTTCGCCCCTGCCTCCCGGATGTCATGTCCGGAACGAGTGGACCGTCGACTGGAGCTCCATGCCCCCGTCCCAGATCGTGAAGCGGACGGTCATCTCGAGGCGGTGGTCGGGTTCGGTGCGCTGGTGGCGGCCGAGTCGGAAGTGAGGTGAGATGCCGCTGAAGGCAGCCAGGAATCTTTGAGCGGCGACCAGGAAGCGTCCGACGGGACGCCGGGTGTCGGGAGTGCCCCGGCCCGGCATGGTTCGCACAGTTCGTGGGTGAACCGAGACCAACCCGGCCTCCGGGTCCAAGGCTCTTTCCGGACAGGACCACCTCCTCCTCTGCCAAGGGATGCCGACCCTACGGACGACTCACCGGTTCAGTGGCCATGTCGGGACAAGAGCTCCCTCTCAGGCGATGTTGATGGCGGCGACGAAGTCTGCGGTGAATCAATCCGAGCCCGTCCGAGCCGTCGCACCGGGGTTGTTTGAGCTGACGAGAGGGGCTGCGCATCAACTTTCTGGCGGTCAGTCTCGTTGTCGCCCCCACCACGGCGGACGAGTCCCGCAAGGCGGAACGACGACCGCCCGGCGGACCCTCGTCGCCCCCGAGGCCGAGGATGCGGGGGCATACCGAAACGAGCCAAGGAGCAACCGTTGTCTTCTCCCCTTGCCGAGACTTCCGCGCCAGGCGCGGAACCCGCCAAGAAGCCCCGACTGCGAGGCCGCCGGATCCTGACCGCCGCGAGCGTGCTGCTCGCCCTCCTGGGCGGAGCGGTCGCCCAATCGGACGCCGCGTTGGCCCAGTCGCCCCCGGGCACCTGCGGGAGCTGCACTATCCCTCCGGTTCCGAACGGGGTGAGCGCAACCGCCTGGAACGAGGCATTCCAGGCCGCGAGCTTCTGGGCCAACCACTACATCGACTTCAACTCGGTGGTCCGCTACAACCTCGTCAACAGCGTCTACCGCCTCGAACCCTGGCGCAACAGGGGCTGGCCGGGCCCGCTCGGTGGCAGGTGGTTGGGCTACGCGGGCGGCAACAACCACAACCGCTACATCTACACCGGCGGCACCTACAACGACTACAACACGGAGATCACCAGACTCGAGCGTGGGCGCGGGGTCCCGTCGTCCGATGCGTACCCGACCGGTCCCCGCCGGTCCTCTCCCTACGTCGAGTACGACGTCAACGACTGGGCCCAGCCCTGGGGTGTTCCGAACCGCGGTGGCTGGCGTCTGGTACGCAACCACAACAACGGGCACGTCTACGTCACGTTCGATCACTACGATCCTGGTTCGTTCCACTACCTCACCAAAATGTAGGCACGCAACCCGATCAAGCGGGGGACGGACAGGGTTCCTGGCCGTCCCCCCTGCGTCCCAAGGAGGGTCACCTTGACCGCTACGACAGCCTGGATCCGCCGCTTGACCGACGCGGCGCCGGCCAACATTCCGACGGCATGCCGGGAGGTACGCGGCTCTCGCTGCCGCACCGTCGAGGGCCTGTTCACCGAATGGGCCGCCGGCCTCGACTTTCCCGACTACTTCGGCCACAACTGGGACGCCTTCCACGACTGCCTCCGCGACACCGTGCCGAGCGCCGGCATCATGCCGGCCGGCCCGGAGGCTCCCCCGACGGCGGCGATCGTCCTGCGGGAGGCCGGGGACCTCTTGGCCGATGAGGAGGAGCGCGCGCTGGGTGTCCTTCTGCTGATCCTGAACCAGGTCGCCGACAGCGGCAGCACCGGGCCGCGACTGCTGCTCCTCCTCGACGACACCTCCGAACAGCTCGTCTCCCTCGCCCGGCGGCTGGCGGACGTGGGATATCCACCGGCTTTTGCGGACAAGCACCCGTGAGGCCACCGGCTTTCTGGTACCAAATCCGGCGAAGGGGCCGTACTGCTCATCGGTCACGGGGCATGAGAAGGGCGCAAGGCAGCACAGGTGGCGTGGGCCGGAGATCGGGTCACCCGCACCGGTACGGGTGCGGCAGACTGGTGCGAGTCCTGGCTGCTCGGCCGGGACGAGCACGTGCCCAGCCGTAGCGAAAAGGTCGTCAAATCCGTGAGCCACGAGCGCGACCCCCCGACACCGATGTTCCGGGCCCCGTCGATGAGGGCGCGTGCGGTATCGACGCGTTCTCCCTCGACGACCGGCTGCGGCTGTTCCACTTCGCCGCCGCCGAGAAGCGCCACGAACACCTGTGACTGCTGCGGGCCTTCGACGGGCGCGCCAGCTACCAGGCGCTGCTGCACGCTTCGGACGCGGCGGGACTGCCG
This sequence comes from Streptomyces sp. B21-083, assembly GCF_036898825.1. GTDB lineage: Bacteria > Actinomycetota > Actinomycetes > Streptomycetales > Streptomycetaceae > Streptomyces. The sequence continues at coordinate 1,743,488 of NZ_JARUND010000001.1, forward strand.
GAGCGGCTCGCCGTCGACCACCCCGCGGCGGGCGCCGTGCGGTCTGGCCGGTGTTCAGCCGCTGCTTGACGCGCTCGCGGAGTGGCAGGTCCTGGACCGGTCGTACAGCAGGCTTTCGAACGCGCGGCACAGGGCGCTCTGTACCCGCTCCCACTGCTCTGGGTCGCTGTAGATCATGTGTGTCAGGCCGTGCCAGCGGTCGGCGTACTGGCCGGTGGGAGCCGGCCACCCTCTGCCGCCGGGTATGAGAGCCCTGATGCTGCCCTCGTCTTCGGCCTCGACCTGGATAGTCAGCTCGTCTTCAGCTGGTTCAGGTCCAGATCTCCGATCGGTTTACCCATCCGTGCCATCGAGATCCGAATGGATTCCGCGACAGCGGCCACCAGGTGGCCGCGGGCCTGCGGATCGTCCGCGAACATGAACCCGCGGTCGGGAAGGAGCGGGGGATCCTGGTCCTGGTGCCAGCGGACGACCGCTTCCGCCCATGGCCACACGTCGCTGTAAGCGTCACTGCCGCCCGTGTGCGGCCCGGTACTCATCGGCGAAACGGGGCAGGACGGCGTAGGGGTCGTAGGACACGGCCGTAGTCTGCCCCACAGTTGGCCACCGCACGCGCAGATCCGGGCCGCCCTCAAACGCAGCGGACGCACCCGGTCCTTCGACACCGAGGCCGAACGCCTGCGCAGCGTCTTCCGCGCCGAGTACGCCCACCTCCTCCCGGCCGTCGAGGACGCCTTCGGCCAGCAACTGCTGGTGGAAGAACCTGCGCACCGACCTCGACGCCATCGCCAGCGTCCCCACCGACCGCACCGCCGCTCCTCCACCGTCGTGCGCAGACTCGATTCCGTAGGCACGACGGTGTCGATCCGGGGGGCGTCAACGGGGAGGCGAACCGCTCCCAGCAGATGTGCACTTCGCCCGGTCACGGCGCCGGACGGTCGCCCTCGCCGCCGGCCCCTCGGCGGGCCTGGCCCACGCCCAACCCGATCTGGACTGCCGCGACTTCGCCTTCCAGGAAGACGCCCAGGCAGAGCTGAACCGAGACCCCAGCGACCCCCACCGGCTGGACGAGGACCAAGGGCCGGACGACGGCATCGCCTGCGAGACCCTGCCCCGCAGAAGCAGCACCGGCACGACGACGCCCACGCCTTTGCCCACCCGCGGCGTCCAGGGCGGCATCGGCGGCAGCACCGGCCCCGCCGACTTCGAGCGGACCCTGGGCACGGCCCTGGCCTTCACATCCCTCGCTGCGGCAGCTGCTTACGCGGCCCGGCGACACCGAGACGCCGGCCTACGCAGACACTGACCGGCCACCGCAGAGACCTTCACCGACGCGAGCCGCCCCTCACCGTCGCCGAGCGTCCGGGACGAGGTTCCCCCAGGCCGGCCCTGTTATCGACATGCGGTCGCGTTTCAGGTCAAGACCGCGCCAAGGTGCCCCGAGCGGGTCTCCGGATACGGGAGCGGTCTTGCCGGCTACATGTGAGCTGGTTTCCTGATGGCCTCGCGGATCTGTGCATTCAGCTCACTGATGCAAGGCGGAAGCGCCGGGCGCGGGGCACGGGGTGAGTGAGGATCTTGGCGAGTTCGGGGTCGGCAAGGGCGGGAAAAGGTATGTCGGCGGCGTGGTGATGGGTGCGGGACTGCTGCAGTGTGCGGAGGACATCTTGGTGTCGGCCGACGGCGCCGAAGAGTCTGGCCAGGCGGAAGCTGGCCTGAGCGGAGCCGGCGTGGTCGCGGAAAGTGGCGAGTGTCTGTTCTGCCAGCATGATGGCGTCGCTGAGGCGGTTTGCCTCAACGAGCAGCAGTGTTTGGAGGGTCAATGCCCTGCTGTTGCCTCGATGGTCGCCGCAGGCGTCGGTCTCCTGGAGCGCACGCCTGATCCGTTCTGCGGCGGTGTCGTCACGTTCATAGAGGGCCCATGTCTGCCAGCCCCAAAGTGACCCAGGTGTGCCCGCGGTGGTCCCGGACGGCGTGCAGAACCTGGGCAGCGTCGACGTAGTGGGTGCGGGCCGCGGCCCATCGCGGATCTTGTGCGAGACGACTCGTCGTGTGGTGTCCGGGCCAAGGGCCTCCATACCAGCGGTGAGGGAGCGGGCAGCCGCACGTCGTGCTCTCCTTCTCGGTATCGGCGCGGGTGCGCAGGATCCAGCCGATGCCACGGATTTCTTCGTTGGCGGTGAACAGGGTTTGGGCTTCGTCGAGTTGGGCGTGTGCTTGGGTGTATTGAGCGTGGTGTCGGCTGATCACCGCCCTTTCCCGCAGGGTCCAGGCCAGCCCGCGCTCCAGTGGCAGGGCCCGGAAGCGCAGCTCGGCCGCGGTCAGCGTTCGCTCGGCTTCCCGCAGTGCGCCTTGCTGACGCTGCAGAATTCCCAGGTTGCCCAGGGCGTCGCTTTCGCCGTGTGCGTCGCCTGAGCTGCGGAAGAGAGCGATCGCTTCGCTGAAGCACTCTGCGGCCCTGTCCAGGTCGTCGCCGCCGTCCCGCAGGGCTTCGCCGAGGTTGCGCAGCAGTGCGGCACGGGCCTGGCCATCCCCCAGACGGTCGGCCGCGTCCAATGCGAGCCCGTGAACCTGACGGCTGATGTCCCAGCGCCATTGATGCTCAAGAGCGATACTCATCGCGTCGGTGATCTCCCAGCACAGCTCCCACCACCCGCGAGCGTGAGCGTGGGCGACAGCTGCCACCAGAACGGGACGCTCGGCTTCGAACCAGTGGACGGCCTCCCACACGTCACCTGCCACGGTGTCCTCCGGCGGGGAACGACGGACTGCCCCGTCACGGCCGCGGTGCCGGGCACCTGCCGGCCGTAGGTGCGCGTCGGCTGCGTCGGCCATGCTGAGGAGGGCGCCGAGCAGACGCCGTACAGCGCTGTCGGCGGCGTCCGCAGGCTGTTCGGCCGCCATCTCCTTGGAGAACCCGCGCGTGAGATCGTGCAGCACGATGCGCTGGCCGCCTGTCTCGCCGCGGCGAGTCTGTACGAGATGAGCCAGCAGGAGCCTTTCCAGACATGCGTCGGCCGCATCGGCGTCTACGTCCAGTAATGGCGACAGCGCCCACGTCGGCAGGTCGGGTGCGTCCAGGGCCGACAACAGCCGGAACGCACGCCGCTCCAACGACGGGAGCGCCTGATAACTGGCGCGGAAGACCGCCCGTACACTGCGCTCGCCCAGGCTCAGCATATCCAGCCGCCGGTGGTCGTCGGCCAGATCGCGGGCAAACGAGCCCAAGGTACGCGCGGGAAAGGTGGCCAGCCGCGCTCCCGCGATACGAAGGGCAAGCGGCAGCCCGTTGCACAGACCGACTACAGCGCGGCCTGCTTGAGGGTCCTCGTCCACCCGGTCCGGGCCGCTGATCCGCCGCAGCAGATCCCAGGCGGCGCCCTCGTCCAACCCCGGCAGAGCGACGCGCTCATCCACGGCCAGCGTGGCAAGAGCCTGGCGGCTGGTGATCAGGACAACGCACGACGACCCACCCGGTATCAGCGCACCTACCTGCTGCTCACTGGCCGCGTTGTCCAAAACGATCAGGACACGCCGATCGGCCAACTCCGTACGGAACTGCCGTGTCCGCCCGGCAACATCGTCGGGGATTCTTCCGCGTGGTGTCCCCAGAGCCTCCAGGAAGTCGCCCAGCACCTCGACCACGGAGGCAGGACGCTCTTCCGCCCCGTTCAGATCGACGAAGAGCTGACCGTCGGGAAAAAACTGCACCAGCTGGTGAGAAATCTGCAACGCGACAGATGTTTTGCCAATCCCACCCGGCCCGTGCAACAGACACACCCTGGACCCACCAGGACGCTCAACAGCCTCCACCAGCCGCGCCACCTCCTGGCCGCGTCCAGTGAAATCCGCCGGCGCCGGCGGCAACTGACGCGGGACACCGGACGATTCCGAAAGAAGAGCCAGCGCGTGCGGTGACAGCAGCATCCGCAATTCCTCGACGCCTGAAGGATCTTCACCCAGAGCCAGCACCAGCCGCCGTCGCAGCTGAGCCCGTGCAGCAGGAGAACGGTCCGCCTCCTCGACCAGGGCCGCGCCCTCCTCACCAGACAGCCGTCCGACCACCCACCGGTACAGCCGCCCCAGCCGGTCGGCCACCGACTGCTCCACACCCTCCACCGCACGATCCGCCAGACCAGCGCCCAGCCTCTTCGCAGCCACGATCGCCAAAGCGACAACTGCCGCCACGAGCTCCTCAACCGTCATCGACCGCCCCCGTCCGGAGCTGTATCAACCGCGCCGTGCCACAACGTGCTGCCGCCGCCCCGACAGCAGTCATGCCCAGAAACCCGTCAAACGGCACCCGGAGTGGTATGCCCCGGTTCTGTGAGGGCGGTGACGGCCGCGGGGAACAGCGCGAGAGGCCAGGGCGCCATGGAAACCGAGCGTGACCACGATGTTTCTGCGGCAGTGTCACCGAGAGGCGGCTCTGCCCCGCTCTCCGCGGTGCGCAGCATCGCGTCGGCGCCCTCCGCCGGAGTCGTCACGCAGCGCACTCACGGCAGGGCGCGGGGACACCAGCCGTGGCGAACCGGGCGGGCCCCGGCGGTGGTGAGTGGCTGGGACAGGAGTGGCCGGCATACGGCGGGGTTACCGACGGCTCAGGCCGATCACGGACCGATCGGGAGAGCTGTCACCCTGATGAAGGACGTCAGCCATACTGGAGAAACGACACACCACCCTTCCCTTCATAGCACTGCGGAGCGGGGCATCGGCTCCGCTCAGACCGCTGCTGCGGCGCCCCGGGATGCGGCTGCCTCGGGAACGGCGCCCGCCGTGGTGAAGGCAGCGGCCGACGCCTCCCAGGCGGCACGGACCTCGCCCCGGTCATGCCCGTCTGCGGCCAGCGCTGCCGCGAGGCCCGCGAACGCCTCGCCCTCCTCGTACGGGGCGTTCGTTCTCCGGAACAAGCCGATGGCATGCCGATGAGCCTGCGCCGCTTCCTCGTACTTCCCTGATGCGGCGAGGGGGGCGCCGAGGTCGTTCCAGGTCACACCCTCGCCGTACTGGTCCTCGGTCTCCCGGCAGATGGCGATGTCACGCCTGTGGGCTTCGATGGCCTCGTCAAACCTTCCGACGCCGGTGTAAGCGATACCGAGCCCGTTCCATGCGGCGCCTTCACTTGACCGGTCCTCCGTCCGCAGGCACAGAGCCAGGTCGCGCAGATGTGCCTCGATGGCCTCGGGGAAGTGGCCGGCGGCAGAATGTGTGACGCCGATGTTGCACCATGCCCCCGCCTCGCCCAACAGGTCATCCGCTTCCTGACACATGCGCAGGGATCTTCGGTGCGCGTCCAGCGCCGCCTCGAACTCACCCAGGCCCGTGAGAGCCCTGCCAAGGTTGCCCCATGCGCAGGACACACCGTGCGCGTCATCGAACTCCTCGTAGATCGCGCGGACTTCGCGGTGCGTCGCGGCTGCCTCCTCGTATCGTCTCGTCTCACGGAATACAATTCCCAGATCAGTAAGCGCGCCGGCTTCGGCGAATCTGTCCTCGGTCACCACGTAGAGCGCCAGAGCCTCCTCCAGCGCGTCGACCGCCTCGTCGAACCTGCGGACTTCGGTGAGAACGGCGCCGAGGCACTGCCACGCCGCCCCCTCACCGCGCCGGTCGCCGAGCGACCGGCAGATGTCCAGGTCCCGTTGATGGCCGTGGAGGGCCTCGTCGAAGCGTCGCAGGTGGCGCATCACATTGCCGAGGTTGTGCCACGCCTTGCCCTCCCCGCTCAGGTCGTTGATCTCCTGGCAGATCGCCAGGTCCCGCCGGTGCACGTCGCCCGCCTCTTCGTATGCGCCCAGTTCGAGCAGGGCACAACCGAGGTTGCTCAGCGCCACGCCTTCGAGCTCCCGGTCCTCGATCTCCTGGCTGATGATCAGACCCTGCCGGTGTGCCTCGGCCGCCTCCTGGAACCGTCGTGCTCCGTCGAGGGCGGCGCCCAGACAGATCCAGGCCGTGGCCTCGTCTCGCCGGACCGGGAGAACCCGTGCGGAAGCGAGCGCGGTGGTGGCAGCGGTCACCCAGTCGTCGATGTAGCGGCCCCGTTCGAGGTACTCGGCGAGCAGCGGTGGCAGACGGCGGGCGAGGTCGTGGTGACCGAGCAGGTGGGCTGTTTCGACGGTGGCCAGGAGGTTGGTCCGTTCGGCGTCCAACCAGTCCAGCGCCTGCCGTTCTCCGGCGAAGACCTGCGGCACGGGTTGTTCGGGGAATGCTGTGAGGCGGCCGTCGGCCGCTTTCACGGTGGCGACGCGGTGCTCGAACAGCCGGTGCTGGACCTGGCGGTAGACGTCCGTCGTTGTGGAGTACCGGTCAGCCAGTTCCTGAGCGTAGGCACGGATGAGGTCGAGCATGTGCCACCGATCCCTCACCACGCCCCGAACGAGGAGATGCGCCCGGGTCAGGGCGGCCAGCAGCGCGCGGGTCTCCCGGTCGTCGCGCTCCAGGAGAAGCGCGGCATCGGTGGTGGAAATGTCGGGCCCGGGGTTCAGTCCCAGTCGCCGAAAGGAGTCGGCCTGTGGTCCGGTCAACGACTGAAAGGACAGATCCAACGAGGAGCGCAGAGCGCGCTCGCCATCGTCCAGGTGATCCAGGGGGCTGGTGGTGCGAGCCAGTTCGGCGGCCAGCTCGCCGAAGTGCTGTTGCGGGTCGTCGATGAGCAGAGCGGCGGCGATCTGCAGAGCCAGAGGCAGATATCCGCACAGGCGTGCGACAGTCAGAGCGTCCGCTTCCTGAAGAACGGCGCGTGAGTCGGCCGGATCGGCGATCCGCAGAGCGGTGTCGAGCAGCCGCAGGGCGCTGGAGGGAGTGAGGACGTCGAGGTCCAGCAGGCGGGCACCCAGAGTCGGCAGCGTGTGCCGGGACGTCACGAGGAGCCGGTGCGAGCCGTTGCCCGGCAGGAGGGGCCGGACCTGCTGGGGCGTGGAGGCATTGTCAGCGATGACCAGCACGGCCGAGCCACTGACGGCCATGGTCTCGAGCTGGGAACGGTACAGGGAGGCACGTTCCTCCAGCGTGGGTGGGATGTGCGCGTCCTCGACGCCCAGGGAGCGCAACAGCGCGTCCAGGGCCTGGGCCGGCAGGACCGGAGCCGTGTCGTATCCGCGCAGGTCGATGAAGAGGAAAGCGTCGACGTACCCCAGCTGCGCAGCGAGGTGGCCAGCGGCCACGACGAGTGACGTCTTTCCGACGCCCGCGGTGCCTGCCACCGCCGCGACCACCACGGCACCGGTTTCGAGTACGCCATCGTCCGCGGGGGTGGCCGTCCCGCCGTTGATGGCGCCAACCTGGCGGGGTTCGGCGCCGACGGTCGGCCGGAGCAGCTCCGTCAGGACGGTCAGTTCCTTGTCGCGACCCGTGAATCCTGCCGGTTTCGGGGGCAGGGAGGCCAGTGCCGTCGGAGCGGGTCCGTAGGGGTGGATCTCCAAGTGGATCGTGGCCCCGTCGCCCGTCGAGACGATCCCGAGGTTGTCGCCGCCGATGGCGACCGCACGCTGTCCCGAGGCAGTGACAGGGGCGGACCGTGAACCCGCCGTCAGTGCGGCGGGCCCGGGGCGGCGGGCTTCGGGGTCACGGTTCTCAGCGCGCTCCGGTACGGGGGCCGGGGCCTCACTCAAGAGGGCGTCGAAGCGTCGTCGCCGGTCGACGCGATGCCGTCCAGGGCGCCTCCGATCCCAATCGCCCGGTCGCCGGCCGCGCTGACCGGGTCCGGTGTCGGTGTGGGTGTCGGTGAACCGCCCGATGGAGCGGGAGTCGCCGGGCCGACAGCAGGAGCGCTCAGCGCGGCGCCGTCCCCGGTGGAGAGAACCCCCCGCACTCCGCCGCCGATGCCGATGGCCCGTTCACCCGATGCGACGACACCGGGTCCGACAGCGGCCGCGGGTTCCCGGAGGAGCGCGACCAGGGCCACCGTAAATCCGGCCAGACCTGTCACCGACCCCGCGACGCTCGCCACCCGGTCGCCGGTGTCGAGATCCACCAGAACGGCGACGAGGACCAGGGCCACGGCCACGGAAATCCCCAGTACAGCTCCGGCCCACATCCACACGCGCCTCGATCCGTTCACCCACCCATGATGGCTCGACTCGCGTCGATCCGCGCTGAGTTCAGACAGAATGCCGGTCGACGAACAGGGCAGGCCGGCATGCGGACCACAGATGCGGCAGCCGGCGCAGCCGCACCTGGACCGACTACCGCGACCTGCCGACCGCTGCCCACTGGCAGGTCATGCACCGCTCGTGCTGCGACTCCTCCGGATATGCAACCCCCGTCGGCTGTCTGGTGCGTCGCCCACCTCCCCCGCGAGCCCAGGTAGCGTGTGCCGGGCGGAAGGAAGCCTCACCCCTTGACGGCCTCCGCGATCTGCCGAGCTGCCTGGGCAGGGGTGAGATGCGTGGTGCCGACGGCCTCGGACTCGCTGCCCGGGGCGTTCAGCATCTACGCATCCGCCCACGCCGCGAGGGCTCACCTGTGAAAATGCTGGCGAGCAACTTCGCACGGTAGGGGGTCAGGTGCCGCGTCAGTTGAACGAGCGTCAACTGCAGGTGTTGCGGTGGGTCGGACAAGGCTGCCCTGAGGGTATTTGGCGGGGAGAGGCACACAAGCTCAGCTGCCAAGCATTACAGAGCCGAGGACTGGTCAAGGTCTGCAGGGGGAAAAGGCAATGGTCCGCGACACTCACGACCGCCGGCCAGCATTTCCTCGACCACGGCAGCCATCCTCCCGACGAATCTCGTGGCACAGGTACCCCTCCCGTGCGGAAAGCTGCAGCGCAGCCGACAGCCGCCTCCGGCAGGAAGAAAGCCGGCGACCAGGTAGCCACGCCACCATCGCCACGGCCATCGAGCCCCAACTCCGGACCCCGAAAAAGGAAGAAGACCGTCACGGAGCAGCTCCTGGAAGAGCTTGCGGAGGGGGGCGGCCGGATCGTCAAACGGGAAGCCACCGGCCGGGAGACCGAGAAATGGCCGATCCGCGTCGCCGCTGCCCGGAGATCGAGGAAGATCCCAAAGACCAAAGAGCTGCACGGAGGCTGGTGCCGTGACGGCTATGAAATCCGACTCGTCGACACGCCCGCCTGGCGCTTGGCCACCCTGACACCCATTCCGGTACCGGCACGACTCGTGCAGCCGCCTCCAGTCGTCAAAGCCCTGCAGGGACTCTCTCATCCCATGGGGCTGACCAAGTCCGTGCAGAACCGGGCTTTCCGACTCATCCATGCCCTGCTCATCGCAACACAGAAGGCGGGGCACACCGCCGCAATCGGTAACGCGAATACAGCACCGCTACCGCATCGTCGGCGAAGCGGCCCACCTCACTTCACCATCACGGCGCAGGGCCAGACATGCGAACTCCGCCTCCTGCAGGAACAGGACCGGGTCGAGCACGTCCCCACGCAGAAGGAACTCGCGGACGCGCAGAAGCACTCCTGGGTCAGCATCCCCCGCCACGACTACTCCCCCGCCGACCGCCTGCGAATCTGTGTCAGCGGTGGGCTGCACCACCGGGCCGGCGAGTGGGCCGACACGGCCGCACGCCCACTCGAGGACCAGCTCGCCGAAATCGTGCAGGAGATCGGTCTCCGCGGACAGGCAGCCGAACGCAAGCGTCTGGCCGGCCTGGAAGAAGCACAGCAGAAGCGCCTGCGATGGGAAGCCGTCAAGCGTCAGGCCAGGACCGAATACGCAGAGGCATACCGTGTCCGCCACCTCGAAGCACAGCACGCGGCGTGGCAGCGTGCAGCGGGCCTCGTCGAGTACGTCGGCGCACTCCGACTTCACGCAGAAAGTCTGCCGCCCGGGCCGGCCAGGGAGGAAGCCGAGGCATGGATCGCGTGGACCGAGAGCCACGTGCAACGCCTGAACCCGCTCAACGGATCACCATTGCTACCCGAAATCCCCGAGCCTCGCACCGAAGACCTCCAGCCGTTCATGCACGGCTGGAGCCCCTACGGACCCACCTGAGCACCCACTCCGCCAGACTCCCGACGCCGGCGACGGGTGACCCAGCCGCCGTCGAGACGAGATACCGACGGCGAGAGACTCAGCCCCGCGAACCGTGCCCCTCTTGCCTTCGCGTCTCACGGACGCCCCTATGACTGGGGGGCGATGGATACCGTCCTGACCAGGTTGAAGACCTCTCGGGCGGCATATCGCTTGAGGCATCGGATGATCTCACGGCGAGTCTTGCCCTCCTGGGTGCGGCGTTCGTAGTACGCCTGGGTGCGCGGGTCGTGGCGCAGCCGAGTGAACACGATGCGGTGCAGGGCGGCGTTCGCCTGGCGGTCGCCGCCGTAGTTAAGTCGGCGCGTGCTCCGCCGACCCGAGGGGTACTCGACGGGGCTGACTCCGCAAAGGGCGGCAAAGGATGCCTCGGTGTTCAGCCGCTCGGGGTTGTCTCCCATGGTGATCAGGAGAGTGACGGCGCTGTCCGGACCGATGCCCACCGGTACGAGTAGCTGTGGGGCGTGGTGTTCGACGAGCCGGGTCAGGCGCCGGTTCAGCTCATCGATCTGACCGGTGAGCTGCTCGATGCGCTCGGCGAGCATGCTCAGGGTCATATGGGTGGCCTCGGCCACAGCATCCTCGTCGCCCCCGGCGTCACGCTGGCCGAGGCGCGCGCACGTGCGGAACAACTCGGCATTGCCCAGACCGGACAACCGCTCCCGCAAGGCGGGATCGGCTACGACCAGGACGGCCTTGAGCTGATTGATCGCCTGGGTACGGGCCTTGACCGCGGAGTCCTTGGCGAGTTTGAACATCCGGGCGCTCTGCACCGGACCGTCGCCGGTTTTGGCCCGCGCCCGGGCGCGACCGCTGAGCACGGCTCGCGCGGCGGCCTGAGCGTCGAGCGGGTCCGACTTCCCGAGCAGTCGGCGGGCTGAGCGGTCGGGCCGGTTCACTTCGAAGACCTGAATCTGTTGGGCCATCAGGTGGCGGGACAGGCCCGCGCCGAAAGTGCCGGTGCCCTCCACACCGGCCCGGCGCACCGTACCCCGCTTGCGGGCCCACACGAGCAACTGTCGGTAGCCTGCCGCCGTCGCGGGAAAGGATTCCGTTCCCAGGATCTTCCCGAGCGGGGAGAGCACGGCGGCAACGTGAACCTCGCCGTGCGTGTCCACGCCCAGGACGACCTCGCGCCGAACGGGCGGATCCGTGCTGGAGGAGGTGCTGTGCTGTCTGGTTGTCATAGTGGTTCGCCTCCCGCGTGGTGACGTACTGGGTGGCTGGCACCGGGCTGCTCGGGCGGTCTGAACCGTGATGGCGCCTGAACTTCGGCAAGGCCCCTATTGGGACACGCCCTGTGGCTCGGTGACAGCAGACACCATCCCGCGACGACAGTCGACAAGCCTGTGACTGGACACTTCGGTCATAGATCTCATGAGTCAGACCCCCGCCCGGGACAGCACCACTCAACAGTTGTCGGCGTACGGCCTTAGCTCCCCAGTTGCGTACAGACGAACGTCCCCAGGTGTCAGGCCACTTCGGTCTCTCGCTCGAGGGCCTTGAGGCGGTTCTTCAGCCGGTAGCTGTTGCCGTTGATGGGGACTACTTCGCAGTGGTGGAGGAGGCGGTCGAGGATCGCGGTGGCGAGGACTTCGTCGCCGAAGACCTGGCCCCATTCGCTGAAGGTCTTGTTCGAGGTGAGGATGATCGAGCCCCTCTCGTAGCGTTTCGAGATCACCTGGAAGACCAGGTTCGCCTCGGCTCGCTCCAGGGGCTGGTAGCCGACTTCATCGACCACCAGGACACTCGGCCGCAGGTAGGAGCCGAGTTTCCTGGTCAACCTGCCGGCGGCCTCGGCGGTCCTGAGGTTGCGGACCATGTCGTCGAGGCTGGTGAAGTAGATCGAGTAGCCGGCCCGGCAGGCCGCGACCGCCAGCGCGACGGCGATGTGGGTCTTGCCGACTCCCGGCGGCCCGAGCAGGGCCACGTTCGCCTTCGCCTCGACGAACGACAGAGTCGCGAGGTCCTTGATCTTGCGCGGGTCGAGTTCGGGCTGGAAGGAGAAGTCGTATTCCTCGACTTATCTGGGGTAGCGGTGAAGAAATCTCGCAAAGTCGCTGTTCAGGACAGTGCGGACGCGTCCGGAAGGTGGCTGGGGTTCACCCTCTGCCCAAGGAGCCTGCTCTGGAGGTAGGCCGCCGTCCTGTTGGAGTGGTGCATCCGTAGGATCGCGTCATGACTGCTGATGCCCCGCTCACCCGAGAGTCGTTCCGGCGCCTCCATCCGATCAGCACGCCCCGGCCGGTGTCTCAGTTGCCGGATCGTGTCTGGACTGACGAGGACTGGGACCGGATCCGGCAGGGATATCGAGCCCGGGACATGGATGAGAAGTGGAACGTCTTCGTTGAAGGCAATGTCCTTTTCATGCACCGGAGTTGGACCGGTCACGGCGTCTATGAGGTGTCCTTTGCCCCCGTGACTGGTGGTGAGAGGAAGATCGCCTCTGCTGTGGTGGAGGCCGATGGGGAGCGCTATCGGAATATGGGCGACGAGTACGACTGTCTGATGATGGAGCTGATCATCAGCGCGATCGTCCTTGGTGAGCCCGCCGCCGAACTCCGGGCTGACCTCGTGGAGTTGACTGCCAGGGCTTCGGGAAAGAGCGATCTTCCCTCGGGTGTGGTGGAGCACAGCGCTCTGGGATTGCGCTCTGGATCGTAAGTTCTGCAGCCCGGAGAGTGCTGTTACAGCCCTGGGCCGTATGCCTGGATCACGCGTTGCAAGCGCAGGATCTCGCCGTGTGCGGCGGCCAGTCGCTGTTCGAATTCTTGGACGCGCTCGCGGTGGGTGGTGCGCTCACGACGAAGGGCTTCGGTAAGGGTATGGATGACCGTGCCGTCGTCGGCTGAGGGCGCCTGAGGGGAAGGCCGATTCTCGGTCCGTTGCTGGCCGCGCAAGGTCTCGATGCGTTTGCGCAGGTCGGTGTGGGCGTAGAGGAAGTCCAGGCTGACGCCCGCCGCGCGGGCAACGGCGCGGAAGTTGATCTCCTCGCGCTCCTTGACCAGCCTCCGGATGCCTGCCTCCGCTCGTCGGACGGCCTGCTGGTGTTTGTCCTGGGCAGCCTGCCGCAGGGCGGCGATCCGCCGGTCAGCAGGAGGCACGATTTCCGGGTCCGTTTCGTTCGGCCGCTTGCTCATGAGCGTGATGTCCCTTTGCTGTCCGAGGTGCTGGCGGCGTCCTGGTAGCCGGTGCGACCGAGCACGCCGGCGCCGCGGACGACGGCAGTGCTGTCGGCTGGCTGAGCTTCGAGGGCTACGATCTCCAGCTGCATACTGCGGATCTCCGCGTTGCGCTGCTCCATCCAGACGTTGGTCCCGCTCATCGGCTCGCCGTACCGCTCGGTGTGCCGGGCCTGCCGGGTGGCGACCAGGGACTGGGTCTCGGCGAGCTGGCGCTGGACGTCCGGCAGGAACGTGCGGTCGGTGGCGAAGTGGTCGCAGCCGTGGCAGGCGTTTCCCTTGTCGCAGGATCTTGTGGGCGGCAGCAGGCAGTAGCCGTTGGGCAGGATGCGGTCGGTGCGGCGGTCGAGCTGCACGAGGTCGAGCATGTCGCGGCGGTCCATACCGATCTCGCGCCCGTCGCGTCCGATCTAGCCGGGCCCGCGACCAGGCCCAACTCGCAGCCGAGACCCGCCGGTTCTTCTGCCGACGCCAACGCCAGCCACACATCGTCCGCGGCTACTTCGGCGGCCCACACGTCCGCTACACCCTCGAATAGAACCATTTGAGTTTCGGATCAATAGGCGCAGGGTAGGCCCGGAAGCGCGAGCTTCCGGGCCTACCCTGCGTTGTCCCTCATTGCGACACTAGGAGGCGGTCTCCGCACGCTTCCAGCGCAGCATCCCCGCGTCTGTGACGGGTCCGTACTGGACTCGGTTCCCCAGAGCGCGGATCCCGCTCCTGTGTTCCAGGGCGTCGGCCGTAGCTTCGAGGAAATCGGCCAGAGAGGGAAAGGCGAGCTGGGGAAGAGCTGCCTCCGCGAAGTACATCACCGGAGCCTGAGCAGAGTTTGCCCCCGTGTCAAGGAAATAGCCGTAGGGGGCATCTGACTTCTGGGCGAACGGGATCCACTGAGGCTGCCAGTCCGCCCCCGAGGCGAGGAGATCCCGATACACGTCCACGACCCGGCGAAGGTCAAGGAAGACGTTGTTGCCGGGTAGGAAAATCGAATCCTGATGCGGTTGATAAAAGCGTCCATCCAGCACGTCCTTGGCGGTACTGCCGTTGTTCAGCAACAGCCATGCCCGAAGCGCGGCGGGGACGAGCGCAGTCGGCATCTCCTCTTCAGCGGCATCGATAACACTCTCGTCGACTCCAGGATTCATTGCTTCGGCATGACGCGGCGTATTCTCGCCCAACCATTCGGTGATCCTTTTCCATGCACGCTGAATCCGTACTTCCTGAGACAACACGAACTTCCTCCTGTCGCGGCCAATGACAGCACAAGCATGTCCTACGGGGAGCGGGCGCGTGCTTCTTGCCAGAGGCACCGCCTTCGTGACCATTGTGCACACGTCGACGTGGCAACCCGGCAGCGAGGTCATTCTCGGACTCTCGCCCTTGGAAAATGGAGCCATCCGTCACCGGAAAGATGTCACAAGAAACGGAGGCGAGAGAATACGCAGGTCAGGCGGGGTTTTCTCGTCTCGGAAGTGGGCTGACAACGGCTAACGAGCTCGTGCTTGGTTGGTGGTGGGGCGTCGAGGACTTTCGTGGTGCGCGGGGTTCGCATCTGCTGAGCCGATTTCAGGTCCGCGGTCTGCCGATGAGACAGCAGACCGGCGATGGCTTGCACCGTGTCGCTCATATGCTCACGGCGGCCGAGGTGGCGGGCCAGCGCCTGCCAGTTCTTGAGATGTGCGATGCCATGCTCGACCCGGATGCGATGTGAGGAAGGCTCTTTCGCTGGCGCGGTGCGGCCGGCTGCCAGTGCGGCGGGGCGGGACCGCCTCTCAACACATCAACTCTCTTGTACAGGTGTGCAGTCGGACCTCGACGCTGGCTTCGCACAGCAGCGCCGCGCTCTCCTGCGCAGACTGTCCGGCGCGCACCACGACGACATCCGTCCCCGGAGAACCGCACGTTGACGCACGACCGGTCGGCGGAGTTGCTGACGAACCTGCATAGACCGCCACAGAGCCCGCACAGACAGCCACACAGCCTGCCGCACGACGACCCCCGCCCCGCCGAAATCCGCGGGCGCCACCCCCGCCCGCCAGGCAGAATCGCCCGCATGTCCCAGCGTGCCGAACACCTGCTCACAGCCGTCGACCGGCTCTCCTACCCCCACCGCATGCGTGAGTTGGCCTCCGCTGCCCGGCGCGCCGCGGCAACGGGGGCGGCCGACGAGCTTGTGACCGGGCTCGCCGCCCACGGCGTCCACGGACGGCGGCTCGCCGCCACCGCGGCGGACATGGGGCGCCACGACGCGTATCTGGAGGGCTGCCTCGCGGACCCCGACCGCCTCGTCCGCGCCCCCGCGATCAGGGCACTGCGGCAGGGGCGGCTCACGGACGCCACCGTGATCGAGGCCATCGAGGACGCACCCGCCGCCGTGCGGCAGCAGCTCGTGCACGCCATCGCCGTGGCGGGCCGTACGGGCCTCGCCGAGGCGCTGGTCGAGCCGACGTACCGGCGATGGGGCGCCGAAGCCGCCGCGGAACTGCTCGCCGCCTGCACGGCGGAGACCGCCGCCCGGTTGCTGCCCCGCCTGTTTCGCGGACTGAGCTCCTACCGGCTGCTCGCCGCCCGCCATCCCGCTCTGCTGCTCGCCGAGATGGAGCGGCAGCTCGACACCCTCCCAGCCGTCGTACGGGACGGCTGGCTGGCTTCCCGCGCGGACGCGCTCGCGCTCCTCGCCGAACGGGATCCGCTCGGCGTGCTGGCTGTGCTCGAGCGTTACGAGACGCTGCCGATGCCCGTGGACCGCAAGCTGCACCTCCTGGTCGAGGCGGATCCCGGCCGCACGATACGGCTGCTGCTACGCCCGAAGCTGAGGTCCCGGCTGAACAGCGGCCACCTCGAACCCGCCGTGCTGCGCCGCCTCGTCCGCCACGCCCCGGCGGAACTCACCGACCTCGCCTGCGCCTGGAACAACAACGCACCCGCTCTCGCCCAGCTGCTGGCCTGCCTGCCACCCTCCCGCCGCGGCGCCCTGTTCGACGCGGCGATGGAGAGCAAGGACCTCACCCACGCGGACCTCAGCCCCGCTCTCCTCGACGTACTGCCGTACGAGCGGCGCACTGCCGAGGCTCGGCGGATGGCGACGCTGGCCCGCGGCAGGGGCGCGCCCTGGGCGCGGATACTGACGGCAGCCGCCTATCTGCCGCCGGACGAGGTCCGTGACGACCTTCTCACCGCCGTCCGCCGCTCCGCCGCGGACGACCGCGCCACGGCGTACCCACTGCTCGTCCGCAACGCAGCACGCTCCCGCGACCCACAGGAAGTGAGCCGGTTGCTACGTGCGCTGCTGCGGCTGCGCAACGAACAGGACCCGGTCCGCAGCGCCGCCCTCTCCGCACTGGCAGAGGTGCCCCCTTCAATGTTCGCGGAGGACGCCGCCGAGGACCTCGGACGAATCTCCATCGACGCCGTCGAAGCCCGCGACTCCTCCTGGAGCACCCGTCACGCGCTCAGCACGCTCGCCCTGTCCGTGCTGCGCGAGCACGCCGTCACGGGCGGCACGCGGCTCATCGGCTGGGCCCTCGACACCCTCACCCGGCTGTCCGGCCACACCGGCGGCGCGAACGTCGGCCGCCTCGACATCGTGCTGCGGCGCGGCCAGGAGTACGAGGTGCTGGCGGCGCTACGGCCGTGGCTGGAGGCCGCCACCGACAAGGCCGACTACTCGCTCGTCTTCGCACTCGTACGGGCACTCGGGCGGCGCGCGTGGGGGATGGCCGAACTCCAGGAGTACCTGTGGCAGGCCGTCCAGTTCGGAGACGACGCGTCCGTCCGCACTGCCGTCGACCTCTGGCTGGAGCAGCCGAAGGGGCGTGACGAGCGAGTGGAGCGGATCGTGCGGCTGGAGCCGTCCGCCGCCGTCCTGCCGTCCGTTCTGAGAGTCCTGACGGGGCGACGTACGGACCTGCTCGACCCGCTGCTGGCCGACACCCCACCGTACGGCCGCTTCTTGACCGCCCGCAGCCACTGGACGCCACGCACCTACCGGGCGCACCGCTGGGTGCCGCGCCAGCAGCGGGCGGCGGCGGAGCTGCTCGCGCGCACAGCGGGCGACGCGGGGCAGCCGGTGCATGTGCGCGTCCAAGCCCTCGCAGCGGCGGCAGTGATCCCGGAGGCGGGCCTGGAAGTCGTCCGCCGCTACACGGGATCGTCGAACGTCCCGCTGGCGGAGGCGGCCCTCGGCGCACTGCCGTGGACCGACCGTCCCGACGAGCTGCTGCCGCTGCTGCTGGAGCACGCGGGCGGCGACCGCGCCCGGGTCGCGGTCTACGCGGCGACGCGGGCCGCGCAGTACGTCGCGCCGTCGCGGCTCGCCGCGGAGCTCCGCAGGCTGCTCACGCCGAAGGACCCGCGGATGGTGAAGGTCACCAGCCGCAAGGAGGCGGTGCGCCTCGCGGCGACGATGCTGCCCCCGGCGCAGGCGGCGCCGCTGCTGCGGGAAGCGTTCGAGCTGCCCGGGCAGCACCACGACGTGCAGTCGGTGTGCGTCGCGTTCGCCCAGGGCATGCTGGCGGAGCCGGCCAGCTGGCCCATGCTGGAGTCGGCCGCGCAGGGACGCACGGAGCTCCGCCAGGAGCTGGCACGGGCGGCCGTGGCCGAGGTGGACGAGGAGCATCGGGCCCAATACGCAGGGCTGCTGCATCACGCCTGCGAGCCGCTCGAACCGGAAACGGCTGCGGCGCTGTTCCCGATACTGGCGGAATGGGCACCGTGGCATCCGGAGATCGCCGAGATGCTGGTGGCCGCCACCACGGACCTTGCCGATCGGGCGGTGTGGGCGATGGCCGGGCAGGAGCTGGTGGAGCTCGCGGCGGACGACGACGGCCCGTACCTTCGGGCCCTGCGGGCGATGCTGGAAGCCACAGGAGACCCGGACCAGTCCGACGCCGAGCCCGAACGCGACCAGCCGGCCCAGCAGCGGGCCACGGGCCTGCTGCACCACCTCCTGCTTCACCATCGCTACCGGGGCGGGGGCCGGCCGACGGCGGACGTGCTGCTGCGCGCCGCCGACACCGCCGCCGGGCACGAGAATTTCGCGCGCTCCGTCGCCGAACTCCGGCTGTACGCCCTCGAACTGAACAAGGACGCCACCGAGTTGTCGTCGGGCCTGCGCCGACTGGCTGCCGACTGCCAAGGACGTCCGCTGCTCGCCCGGGACATCGCCGAAGGGCTCAGCTCGCGGCTCAGCGCGATCAGCGGCCCCGCGCCAGACGCGTGGTTGGAGACCGCCCGCACGCTGGGTGCGGAACCGGGCCTGGTCCAGGGCCTGTTCGCCATCAGGCTCACCGTCTCCGGCGGCAGCCGCTCTCGGTGGACGGAGCCGTGGCGCGGCCAGCTCCGCACCCTGCGCCGGCACGCACACCCCGACGTCCGCGCGTCGGCACGCGAGACGGTCACGGCACGGGAGGCGCCGCCGTCGGTCCCAGGGACGATCCAGTGGTGACCGGGGCCCGCGCGGTGGCGCCGGGCCGGTGGCCGCCAGGCCCTGATCGCCCCTGCTGCAGGCGGTCGAGGGCGGCCAGCAGTGGCACCGCACGGTGGATGCCCGGGTCGGCTTCGCGCAGGCCGCCGCCTCCAAGACGACGTGCCGGGACACGACGATCCGCCGTCCGACCATGAACGGCAACATCGCA
Source organism: Streptomyces sp. B21-083 (assembly GCF_036898825.1). GTDB lineage: Bacteria > Actinomycetota > Actinomycetes > Streptomycetales > Streptomycetaceae > Streptomyces. Next base: position 1,762,301 of record NZ_JARUND010000001.1, read on the forward strand.
CGGCATACCCGCTCGTTACAGAGGAGCCACACCCGACTCAGTTCGGGTTGCGAGGAGATTCGTTGCGCAGCCTCCAGATTTCCTTCCACTGGCGGGTGTAATCGGCCGCCAACAGTGAGTCGGTCGCATCGGCCCGCTGCACAGCGAGGCTGACCCCGCATTCCCTGCACAACTGATGGATCCGGTGAACGCCGTCGTGCCAGGCGCTGGTGTTGTCCCGGCTACCGCATACACGGCACGTCAGGACAGGAGCTTCATCGGGCGGGACCGACGAACGGAGCACCCGCTCGACGACCACGGGCAGCGGCTCGTCGGGATGGATTGTGGGCTCGGGACAGTGGGCGATGTTCCCCCACCCACGCCGCCAGTCCCGCCAGGACTCGTCTGCCTTCACCTGCCGAAAGCCACGCGCCTTGTCCGCTCGGTGACTGCAGGCGTAGGTACGTTCATCGGCGAGCCAGAGCTGTCGGGCGTGGTGCAGCTCCTCGACGGATCGCATCAGCGAGCTCGGATCCTTCTCCAGATCCTTGGGAATCGCCGCGCTGACGCAGAGGTAGTGGTAAGTGGCTCGGAAACCGTAGGGCGCGAAATGGACGAGGCAGGCCCTCAGATTCGTATGCCGGACACGCGCGGGCAGGCCCTCGTCGTGGACCCGTCTCCGGTGTGTGTTGAAGCTGCTCATCCCAGGACGCTACGGCGTGGCTCTCACGGATCGCACTTCACTTCGGCGGCCCAGGGTTTCGCCTCGGCCGTGCGGAAAAGGGCTGCGCCACGAATGGCGGGTCCGGGCATGCTGTCCACCGTGCATGAGGATGAGAACGATCGCGGGCGGGCACGATACACGCTGACCGGAACGGAGCACGGCCATGCCTGGGGCGTTTGCGCTGAGGCGGAGGGGCTGTTCGGAGAACCCCAGCGTGGGACATACGAGCTGTTCGGCTGGGCCGACGAAGGAGCGGAGGTGCGCGGCTGGGCCGGCAGCCGGGTGTGGTTGGTGCCCCACGGCTGATCGGTCACGGGCGGGCACCGAGGACGTCGGCCAGGTCCACGAAGCCGGTCTCGTCACGGCCGGAGTCCATGTACGCGTCGACGGCCGGGGCCGCGGCGAGGCGCAGCTGCCAGGCGCGCACGACATCGTGCAGTGGGGTGAGGCTGTAGGTGTGGCGGGAGTCCTCCAGGGCCTTCGCCCAGTCCCGCTCGAAGGCCGGCACCCACGTGTCGGCACGCCGGTCGGCGCGCAGCTCCTGGAGTAGCTGGGCGGCGGCCGCGGGGGCCGGCGGGGCGGGTGCTTCCTCGGGCTGCGCGCTCATCGGATCCTCCTGGCGGGTCGTATCGCCACCGTACGCGCGGTGCGGGGCGGTGGGGACGGACATGCGGTGATCCCTTCCCGTGCTGGTGGGCGTCAGTCGACGCCGTAGTCGAAGACGTCGTCGTCGGGCGTTCGCCGCTGCCTGGTGGGCTGGTGGCTGTTCTCCGCCCGGTTGTTCAGGCCCTTGTGCGAGCGGTGTTCGACGGAGGGCCGGTGGCCAACTCTGGGCGCTCCTCGCCGGCGACCGTGCCGGAGACGGCCCTGTCCACAAAACAGCTTTACGAGACGGTGGCCGTGCTCGCGCGTCCGGCGGCGCACGATGCGCTCTTTAAGACCCAGACCGACAGCCGGAAGCAGGTCGAACTCGTGGGGCCCATCGCCCGGTCGACGTCGCTCACGCGGGGGACAACCATTTGTTGACGTCACGAGTCTTCGTCGATGATCACGTTGTGATCGTACTGACGAGGAGACCATCATCACCGCCATACGTAAGACCTTGACTGCCACCGCAGTTGTCGGCGCCGTCCTGGCGGGTTCCGCAGCCTGCGGCACCGTGGAGCAGCTCACCGCCGGGAAGAAGCTCGACGAGGCCGTCGAAAAGCTCGCCAAGGAGAAGACGATCTCCTTCGAGCTCGATCTCGACACGGACGCCCGGAGTCTGAAGGCGCTGGACGCCTCGATGGATCCGGAGCCCGGTGAGGAGATGCCCACCGCGATCGCCGATCTGTTCAGTGGCGCGAAGGTCAGTGTCACCGTGCAGTCGAAAAAGCCGATCGGGGAGTCTGGGGAGAAGGACTACGTCGGCATGGCGCTGAAGATCAGCAACAAGGACGGTGACATCACCGAGTACCGGGTCCTCGGCGACTACACGTACATCCGCTCCGACGTGAACGCCCTCGGCAAAGCGATGGGCTTTCCCCTGCCGTCGGTGAAGGACCTTCCCCCGGCGAGCGGGCTCAAGAAGGTACTCGAGGGCGAGTGGGTGAAGATCAACAACAAGGAGATGGAGCAGACCGCCGCCGAGATGGGAGCGGAGCCTGGTGCGACGCCCGCGCCAGAGTCCACCCTCGACGCCAAGGTGCAAAAGCAGATACTGGAGGCGCTGCGCGAGACCGTCGCCCGCGAGGTCGACTTCAAGACCGCCGGAGACAAGGACGGTTCCGAGCACATCACCGCCACCGCTCCGTTCCGTACGCTGATCACAGAGTTCCTCGGCGAAATCCGTCCGCTCGCGAAGAACTTGCCGCCGCGCATGGAACTGCCCAGGGACGAGGACCTCAAGGACGCCCCGAACGCCAAGGTCACAGCCGACTTCACCCTCAAGAACGGAGAGCTGACCGAGGTCTCCGTCGACCTCGCAAAGCTGGCCAAGAACGCGAAGGTCAAGAAGCTGGGCCTGGTGGTGCGGATGAGCGAGGGCCAGAAGCCCACGGCTCCGGTCGGCGCCACCGAGCTGAACATGGACGAGATCCTGGGCGGGCTCGGCGCCGCGATGATGGACGACGGGGCCTTCCTCGAGGAGGCGGCGTAGACGCGCGCCAGGTCACGCCTCGGGTCAGGCGGGCGAGGGGTGTTTCGAACGCGCTGCGGCGAGCCCCTCGTTGGCACAAAAAATTGCCAATGTGGCGGAGCTGTGGGCGGCGAGGTAGTCGAGGACTTCGCCACCCATGCCGTGGGCCGCAGCCGGAGGGGACGGCTAGTAGGACCTGTCCGGCGGCATGTGCGGCCTCGTCCATCAGCCGGGCCAGTTCCTGGTAGCGCGGCCGTAGGACGTGCTGGATCAACGCGCTCAGGTCGGTGAGGTGGCTGTAGGGAGGCGGCCGTGGCCACGGTCCGGCTCTGCCCGGACGCCACCTCGTACGTCACCGGGATCGCGCTGTCGGCGGACGGCGGGCGTAAGGGCGTCACCGTCACGGTTGCTCTGATGGTGCACGCGGTGATCAGTCCGGCAGTGCCTTCCGCAGCGCCGCGTCCAGCGTCTTCGCGAGCGCCGCGTCGCTCGGCGGGTCGTCGCCGAACAGCGGGCCCAGCTGGGTGGTGAAGGTCTGGGTGAACGCGCCGTAGAGCGGGGTGCGCGGACGCTGGACTGCCTTGCGCAGCGCGGGGAGCAGGGTCGTACGGGCGTACGCGGGGCGCCCGGCCGCATCGCGGGGCATGCGGTCGGCGCTCTCGCCGGTGGGGGAGGCGGACGGGGTGCCACCGGCGCCGACCGGGCAGGTCACGCTGTCGTCGTCGTACGCCGAGGTCCGGGTCGCCGCGAACCCGGCGTCCAGCAGACAGCGTTCGCTCTGGCGGCCGGTGAGGTAGCGGATCAACTCGGCCGCTTTCGCGGCCCGTGGGGACGACTCGGTCACCGCGAGGTTCTGTCCGCCGAGCACCGCGCGCCCGGGCAGCGGGGCCACGCCGAGCTGCGCCGTCGAGAACGACTGGGACAAGGAGCCGTAGGCGTACGGCCACTGGCGCAGGAACTGTGTCCTTCCGTCCGCGAAGTCGCTGAGCGAGGCGGCCTCGTCGGAGTGGACGGCGTCCGTGAGGGTGTACGCCGTCTCGGTGCGGGAGCGGAGTTCGGCGATACCGGCCGTCAACTCCGCCACGGAACCGTCGTAATGACCGTCGCCGTCGGTCAACTCGAAGTCCGGCACCGCCGACGCGAACGCCTCGATCGCGTTGACCGTACGGCCCTCGTAGGCGGCGAGCTGTGTGGTCCAGCCCCCGACCTTCGGCAGCGCGCGGGCGACATCGCCGCTCAGGGTCTGGAGCTGCTTCCAGCTGATGCCCTTGCTGAGATCCGTCTGCCGCACGCCCGCCCTGTGCAGCAGGTCGGGGCGGTAGTAGAGGAGCCCGACATCGCTGTTGAAGGGCACCGAGTACACCTTGCCGCCCCAACGGGCCGTACCGGCGACGGAGTTGATGACATCGGCGTCAATCTCGTCGGGCAGCGGGCGGACGAGGTGGGCGGCGGCGAACTCCGGTACCCAGGTCACATCGAGGTTGACCACGTCGTAGGCGGCGCTGCCGGACTGGAGGGCGCCGAGCAGTTGGCTGCGCTGTTCGTCGGCGTTGCCGGGGAGTTCCACCAGCCGGGCCCGGTAGCCCGAACCCGTCTTCTCCTGCTGCCGGTTCCAGGCGTCGATGAGTTGCTCGCGGACCCCGCCCTTGCCGGTGACGTCCCGCCCGCTGGCCACCACGATCTCGCCGGGCCCGGAGTCGGAGTCGGCGGGCTGTCGCGAAGTCTGCCCGCCACCGCACCCGGGGACCAGCAGCAGGGGCAGCAACACCGTTGTGCACAAACGCCGTCGAGCCATCAGTCGTCTCCCGTCCCGGTGCGCGCGACCTCGTCGTGCAGGCCCGCGCCGAGGTCGTCGTCGGCGTCCAGACACCGGCCGCCGCTCGCTTCGGAGACCCGCGCGTCCGGCTTGCCCGTGTCGCAGCCGCCGCTGACCAGGGACACCATCGCGACGGGCACCTTCACCGAACGGGCCTTCTTCAGTACGGCGTCGAGACCGGCGCCGGTTAGCCGGTTGTTGTCCTCGTCGTCGGTGACGTACACGATCAGCCGGGGCCGCTCGTCGTCGGCGCCCCGGTGCGCCATGTAGTCGAGCGCGGCGAGCAGCGCGGTATGCGGATCGGCCTCGGCGTCCTGGATGCGGGCCTTCTGGTCGATGGCGCTCTCCGCGGCCGCGCGCTGATGCCGGGCGAAGGAGAGCAGCTCTGTGGAGGAGTGCCCGCCGGTCAGCCCGGAGACGCCCCACACCCCGTACTCGTCCTTGCTGCCGAGCCCGCCGAGGGACTGCTTCAGCAGCCCGGGTCCGCCGCTCGCCCCCTCCCAGAAGGCTTCCATGGAACCGGAGTCGTCGATGAGGAAGAGCACCCGGCCGGGCCCGTTGGCACCCCGGTAGGCGGCGAGCCCGATGTCCATCTGCCCCCCGTTGGGCCCGGGCACCGGACCGGGTGTCCGCTCCACCCCGGGGGCGACCGAGCGGGTGTCCAGCAGGACGCGGTCACCGGTGGCCGAGCGGAACCCGTCCGCCGCGAACACGGCCAGTCCCCCGTTCCCGGTGAGCCAGGTGTGGAAGTCCTCGGCCGCCGCGTCCCGCGCCGGCTGGTCACGGGTGGCGCCCTGCCAGCCGACACGGACGTACGTCGGCTCGATGCCGGACGTGTCGTTTGGGTACTCGGCGATCCGGCGACTGCGGGTCGTATGGTCGCAGCCGACCCCGCTCTTCAGCAGGAACTCCGGGACCAGCGCGGCCGTCCGGTTGTCCACGGTGTCGTCGTCGGGCAGCGTGCACAGCAGATCGGCAGCGGTGGGGGAGGGCGGCCCCGGCTGACGCACCAGGCTCTCCGCGGTGTCCGGTTGGGCGGCGTCCCGGTACAGGCCCATCGTGGCGAGCAGCGCCGCGTCGGTGAACTCCGGGTCGGACCGGGCGACTTCGGCAGCGGAGTCCCGGCCGCGCAACTCCTTGATCAGCTCGTTCAGTTGATGCCCGGTACGCAGGGACTCGGGGGCGGCGATGTCCTCCGGTACGGCGAGCACGAGCGGCGAGTAGGCGAAGGGCGCGGAATCCGGGGTGAGCGTGACGACGGAGTCCGGGTCCGGGTCGGCGGTGACCCGTCCAGCGTCGGCGGCCGAGGCGGGAATCCAGATGTCCGGCTGCGGACCGACGTCCCGCTGCGGATCGGTGTGGGCGTCACGGGGTTTCTGCCAGGCCGCGGAATGGCGGCGCAGCGCGGTGACCGCGTCGGAGGCACCCGCGCTGTAGACGGTGATCCCGCTACGCCGGCAGCCGTCGCCGGTGGTGTTCGCGTCCGACGTCAGATAAGCCTCGGACGCCGCGTGCACGGTGGACTCCAGGTCCGGGTCGGTCAACAGCCGCAGTTCGAGGGGCGGACCGCAGGAGGGGGAACCGGCGGCGAGGGTGTAGATGCCGTAGGAGCCGAGTCCGGCGGCGGCGAGGGCCAGGACGAGGGTGATACGGGTGGCGGTCCTGGAGACCGACCAGAGGCGGCCGATCCGGGTGGCGACCGCGGCGGCGCAGATGCGGAGGAAGGTGCGGAGCGCTTCCCGGGTTCGCCGTAACACCGGTGTTTTGGACGGGTGTTGGGTCCGGGAAGGCGGAACCGGAGTCGGAGTCAGGAGCAGTGCCGGGGGCGGAGGTGAGGGCGGAGGTACCTTCCGTGCCGACAGGAGCACGTCCTCGTCGGACTCCGCCCGTCCGCGCGGGTCCCAGGGATCACCGCGCACGGTCCTGTGGCTGCCGGTGCTCATCAACTGCCGTAACTCGCGGGAGAGTTCCCCGAACCACACCTCGTCGTCCCGGTCGAGAAGCCGTACCAGCTGCTCGGTGAACGGCGTCGGTGTCCTCGGATCACCCGCGTCGATACGGTGGTTGGCCTGCACGCTCGTCAGCAGCAGCACGCGCCGCTTGTCCCGGAAGTCCTCCCAGACCGAGCCCGCGTTCCCGGCGAAGCAGCAGTCGAGGACGACCACGATCCGCTCGGCCCGGCTGGTGGCGAGCACGGACAGCACGGTGGTGAACATCTCGGCGCCGGGAAAGACGGCGTGCGCGCCCGCGATCACGCTCGCGTTGCGCATCTGCAGAAACAACTCGTGGCCCGCCATGGGAATGGCGCCATGACCGGCGAAGTACAACAGCAGCAGGCCCTCGGACTCCTGGACGGCCGTCCGCAGCGCGTGGTTGAACTCGTCGAGCGTCGGCGACCGGACCGCCCTGACCTCGTGCTCGCCGAACACCCGCCCCTGGGTCAGCACATCCCGCAACCGGTTCACGTTGTGCTTGACGGCCGGAAGATCGCCAGGCACACCGTGCGGCGGCTCGGTGACGTCGTACTCGGACACACCGACCAGCAGCGCCTGGTTCACTTTTCCACGCGGGTCGAAGGCGGGCACGGGGCTACCCGTCATCGTCGGGGTTCGCCACACGTACGTCGGCCTCGGGCGACGGCCCGTGCTCGACGTCGCGCCGGTTGGTGCGCCAGGCGTCGACGCCCCGCCTGATGTCCTGCACCAGCTGTCCGAAGACGGGTCCGGCGGCGGCGCCGACCAGCACCACGACGATCTCCGACCCGACCCCCATCGGCGCACCGGGTCCCGGCTCACTCGACTGCCCCTCGTCGATCCGCAACCGGTTCGCGCGCAGCAGCTCTTCGAGCGGCTCCTCCCGCGCCAGCCACGCCATCAACGCGCCGACATCCCGCTCACCGGCGGTTCTGTCCAGCCGGATGCGGATCTCCCGGTCGCGCTCCCGGTCACTGTCCTGGTCGGCCACTCCATCCCCCTCAGCCATAACTCACCATCATGGCACCATTGTTGACTATGGGGGAGGGTACAAAGTGTGCGGTAGCTAACCAGGGCTGGGAACCAGCGTCGTGCAGCAGCCCCTGCGCGTGCGGCACTTCGAACTGCGGCCACGGCGCACCCTGCCCGAATGACGAGTGCACCGGCCACGACATCCACACGATGCGTAACCCGAGCAGCGAAACAGACGTGACAATGTGGCAGGACCACTTCGACTGCTGCGAAGGCTGCAGTGCAAGCTTCCTGGACATCTCGCTCCCGGAGTGCCCCTGGGGCGAATTGGAAGCCGACGGTACCGTGACTGCATGCCGGTATGTCTCGCTACGAGCTCGGTGTCTACCCCTAGCAAAGCTCGTGCACGGTATGCGATGAGGCATCAGATGCGATCAGCGATCGACGCGTACGTCCGTCTCGGCATCGGCGATGGGCATTACAGCGGCCCCAGAACTTCCGCACAATCAAGGGCGAGGCGTCCGATGCTTCCGGCTTCAGCGGGAGGTCGGGCCAAGGAATACACGAAGAGACCAATGGCAGCTAGACCGTGGAGGACTCTGACGTATCTGTCGGCGTCAAAGCTCCACGGGCTGCGGAGAAGCGCCTTGTTCAACACGATGACCTCGATGGCCACGCTGACGATCATGGCGCATACCACGTAGACCATGATCCACCAGATTGAAGCTCCAGGCTCAGCCTCAAAGACAAGCCGCAGGCTGGTGCCTCCTACGAGTAATGGCACCGGGGCCAGTAGGTAGAGCAGGATGGTGACCGGGATGTGCCAAGGCCCCATGTAGAAGACATAGTCGCCGTCGTCGTCCTCGTCTTGAACGGCCTCGTCGGAGCGAGGTGTCACGTGGCCCGCGTGAAAGTGGTTCTGGATGAAGTGCTGGTCTCGACCGGCTTGATGCACCTGCGCCTCATCGGAAGCATCGGCCCACATCGACCTGGACTCGTTCATCTCTCCTTCTTGGCGCGGATGAGTCACGGCTGGTTGATGTTCTGGTCTCGACCGGCCTGAAACACCTGGCCTTTGCCGCTGGCATGGGCCGTCATGGTCAGCGAGGCACCGGCAGCACTGGTGTTCTCCTGTGCAAGCGTCGCGTTGAGTTGCCTGAGCGCGTCGAGAGCCTGCGGCTGTGCCAGGAGCAACGTGAGCAAGTACCCGTTCCATGCAGCAACGAGTGCGGCATGCGTATGTTCATCACCCGCCTGCAGCGAAGCCACGAGAACCCTCCGGTTCTCCTCGAAATCCTCGTGAACTGTGTCGGCGGACTCGGGCCGGAACCGCTGCCAGAGCGCTACGACGCCGTCTCTCGCACGCTGCCAGCCATCGGTAGCCATCGCCGAGACGATGGCCGTGCTAGCGGTACCAGCAACTGCGATGATCTGCGGGTCCACACATTCCCCCTGGAAGACGCGGGACGATTTCGTGACTCCGTGTGCTGACGTGACTATAAGGGCGCATACAGCAAGTCGTCAGCCGTAGGGCGCAGTTGATGACTCGCGACAGGTCCTCCACATCCGCGGGACCGCAGCGCAGCGGATTCAGCCGGGCGACATCTGGTACCTGCCCGCTCAACAGCGGCCAAGCAGAGTTCTGGGCACCGAGAGAACGGGACCGGCCCGGTACTTGGCACCACCCCTAGCATGATCCTTTCGGTACCTGGCCCGCTCACAACACCACCGAAAGCCAGCCGCCAATCCGCTACCAGGCTTGCCAGCCGGACAGCCGGACAGCCGGACAGCCGTATGAAGGGCGAGGCCGACCGCCCTTGACGGCGAACCTGAAGCCCAGGGTTGCCAGGATCGCGCGGAGGGTGACGTGCACCCCCGACGTAGTCACGGACCCGTAGGAGTCTGCCGGTACGCGGGCAATGGAGCCGACACGGATGGCCGCGAGTTGCACTGGAAGTCGCGGCCGACCGGCCAACGGGCCGGTCTAGGCCGCTGTGACCTTCACCGGGTGACGCTCGCCACCTGCCCCGAAGCAGAAGCGGCGTCGACGGCTCGAAGCCTGGAAAACCGCATCGAAAGCTCCTCGTAGCGAGGCCCGCCACCGCGCCCAGAACCCTCGCCGTAACAGTCCGACGAGGGTTCCTCACGTGTCACGGGCTATCACAGACGCCCCTATAGCGGGGGAGGATCGCCGGAGCGCTCAGCCCTCGATGTGATAGCGGCTCTGGGACGCGACGGCTTGGCGGATCTTGGTGGTGAAGTCGGCGATACGGTCGATCCGGTCCACCCCGCCGGCCTTGTTACGACGCAGGACGCTCTTGAAGATCTGGTCCAGCGTTCCTGTCATTCGCAACATCAAGCGGAGCAGGCATCGTTTCAGACACCTCCAGAGGCGTTCAATTTTGCAGAAGCGAAGGCTTTGACGTGTTGGCTGCCAAGGGCTTTGGGCCGCATCCACTGCAGGCGTGTGTCATCACTACGCCCACGCGTCAAGTACTCGTTGGGGGAGAACCCAGGGGGGCGGTGCCACCGCCGGAGCTGCAGCACACCCGCCCGGAAGCGCCCTCCGACCGCGTCTGCAGGGGCTCGCCGTCGAACGCCTCTCTCACGGGCGCTATCACACGTCTGTCACCAACTACGCCGACTCCCCCGGACTGCGATGCCCTGACCTGCCACTACGCACCCGCCCTGGACTGACGTGGACGCCCACGGACGGTCTCTACAACCTGTGCCATGTGGTACCCAGTGAGGGACTGAGCTTGTTCCGCTTTGACGGACACCATTGGTGTGGTGGTCAGGCTGCGGATGCGGTCTCGTATTCGGCGGGACTGCGGTAGCCGAGGCTGCTGTGCAGACGGTGCAAGTTGTACCAGCCCTCGATGAAATCGAAGATCGCGGTGTGGGCGGAGGCCCGGCTGGGCCAGGCGGTGGTGTCGAGCAACTCGCGTTTGATGGTGGCGAAGAACGACTCGGCGAGTGCGTTGTCCCAGCACTGCCCGGTGCGGCCGACCGACAGACGCACCCCCAACTGGTCTGCCAGCGCGGCAAGTTGCTGACTGGTGTATTGACAGCCGCGATCCGAGTGGAAGATCACCGGAGCGGTGGGGCGACGTTGCCGGCAGGCGTTCGTCAGGGCGTCGGCGACGAGATCGGTCCGCAGGTGATCAGCCGTTGCCCAGCCGACCACGCGGCGGGAAGCGATGTCGATGACGGTGGCCAGGTAGAGCCAGCCCTCCTGTGTGGCGATATAGGTGATGTCGCCGCACCAGCGGGTATTCAGCCCGTCGGGGTCGGGCTGGAAGTCGCGGACGATGAGATCGGGCCGCAGAACAGCCCGCGGATCGGGGACCGTCGTCAGGTGCCGCCGTCTGCGATGCCCGCCCTGCAGGCCGGCTGCCCGCATCAGCCGGGCGACGCGGCGCCGCCCGCACCCGGCACCCGCCCGCTTGAGCACGGCGTGCACGCGCGGGGCACCGTAGGTTCCCCGCGATCGCGTGTGGACATCGGTGATCTGTGCCGCCAGTTCGGCGTCACGGGCCGCGCGTGGACCGGGCGTGCCGGTGCGGCGGGCATAGAAGGCGGTCCGGGAGACCTTCAGCAGTTCACACGCCCGTTTGACGCTGTGACCTGCACGCTTCTCCGCCTCGATGAACGGGTGGACCGTCACCGGGTCTCCTTCGCGAAGAAAGCCGTCGCACGCTTGAGGACCTCCACGTCCTCGCGCAGCCGGCGGTTCTCCCGCCGCAGGGACGCCAGTTCCTCGCGTTCACCGCTGGTCAGGCCGTCCCGCTCGCCCGCGTCGACCTCGGCCTGGCTGACCCACAGCCGCACCGCGGTCTCGGTCAGATCGAAGTCCTTGGCGATCTGACCGACCGAGCGGTCACCGCGTCGGCACAGCTCGACGATCTCGGCCTTGAACTCCGGCGTGAACGAACGGCGAGGGCGAGGCTTCTTCTTCCCCATGCTCTCCATGATGGACATCCTCCCGGGGCAGAACCCCTGATCTCGAATGTCCGTCAAAGCGGATCAAGCCCAGGACCGAGGATCAGGACCGGGGCGTCTTCTGGCCCGTCAAAGCGGTATTGCAGGGTGTTCGACGGTGTCTCACTCACGCCCCAGACCCTCTCACGTCTCACAGACTCCCCTATAACGCGGGGGTGCGGGAAACCGGTCTGACCAGGTCAAAGACCTCGCGAGATGCGTATTGCTCGAGACATCGGATGATCTCACGTCGGGTCTTGCCCTCCTGGGTGCGGCGCAGTACGCCTGGGTGCGTGGTGCCGGCGCAGACCGTGGTCGGTGCTCAGGTCTGAAGAGGGAATCGGCGGTGAGGTCGGCGCGGGACCAAGGCGGTGGACTGCGGCGGTGGACCGCCCTCGACGGCCTCAGCTTTTGCCCGAGCGGCGTCACTTTGCAGGAAGGTGAGCCCGCAGCTATCTTCATATTCAACAATGCGACTAGGTGCCTAGTTGTTTAGCGATGGCGGTGCCACTTCCGTCAGCAGCGTTGACGAGAGGCGGTCGGCCCCGTGTCGAGCAGTGGGTATCTGCGCTATGTCGCCCTGGGCGACAGTCACACCGAGGGGCTCGGGGACGGCGACGACGTCCGTGGTCTTCGGGGCTGGGCGGACCGGCTCGCCGAGCAGGTCGCCCGCCACAGCCCCGGCCTGCGCTACGCCAACCTCGCGGTGCGCGGCCGCAAGGCCGGTCAGGTGCGCGCCGAGCAATTGGCTCCGGCTCTCGCGATGCGGCCCGACCTCGCCACCGTGGTGGCTGGGGTCAACGACGTGTTGCGCCCGGGCTGCGACCTCGACGAGGTGGCCGGCCATGTCGAGGCGATGTTCGCCGTCCTCACCGCGCAGGGCGCCACCGTCGCGACCCTCATGTTTCCCGATGTCGGGCGTATCACGCCGTTGGCCCGCCCGATCGGTCACCGTGTTCTCGCACTCAACGCGCGCATCCGGGAGGCCGCCGACCGCCACGGTGTGGTGGTGGCGGAGACGGCCGCGCATGCGGCGGCGACCGATCCGCGGTTGTGGAGTGCTGACCGGCTGCACGCCGGCCCGCTGGGGCACGCACGCATCGCGGCTGCCGTGGCCCAGGCGCTCGGCCTGCCGGACAGCGACGACACATGGACCCTCCCCCTTCCGGCCGAGAGGACAGGCATCTCCGGCTGGAGGACCGTGGGCGCCGAACTGCGCTGGGCCGGCACCTTCCTCGGCCCCTGGGTCGGCCGCCGCCTGCGTGGCCGCTCCTCCGGCGACGGCCGCCAGGCCAAGCAGCCGGCCCTGCTTCCGGTGGCTGCGTCCGCCGGGGACAACTCCTCAGCCGTATGAGGATCCGCCCACGACGACGTCGGCGGCTCCTCCTGCTGCACTTCTCTCTTCCTCGTACCGGAGCTGGAAATGAGTAACGCCCACCCCTTCCGCGTCCTGCGCGCGAAGCGTCTGTGGACCGTCAACGGTGTGATCGTGGGCTTCGTGGCACTGCTGTTCACGGTGTTCTACGTCGGCGCCAACATCGACCCTGCCGGCCACCTGCACAAGCTGCCCGTCGGCCTGGTCAGCGCCGATGAGGGGGCGAAGGTCGGTGGCAAGCAGACCGACCTCGGTGCACAGATCACCCAGTCGATCAAGAAGTCGTCCCAGGGCGGAGACAGGATCGACTGGAAGGTGATGGACGAGGAGGAGATGAGGGAGGAACTGAGCAAGGGCAAGCTGTTCGGCGCGCTCGTCGTGCCCCGCGACTTCACCGCCACTGTCGCCGCCCTCACCGGCCCCGGGGTGGCCGGCAAGCCCGTCCGCCCGACACTCACCGTGCTGACCAACCAGTCCGCCGGCAGCCTGGGGTCGAGCATGGCGCGGCAGGCCACGACGACGGCCGCGCAGTCGGCCTCCGCGCAGGTGGGTGAACAGCTGACCGCTCAGGCCGAGGCCGCGCAGGCCGAGCTGCCCGCTGCGGCGCGCCTGCTGCTGGCCGACCCGGCCGTGGTGCAGATCGAGGACGGGCATCCGCTCGACTCGCACAGCGGCCTCGGTCTGAGTGCCTTTTACTACTCCCTCGTCCTCGTCGTCTGCGGCATGCTCGCCGCCAACGTCATCAGCGGCCAGGTGGACCACGCCCTCGGCTACACCCACAGCGACATGGGCCCGCTGCGGGTCCACAACCCGCTGCTGCGCGCGACTCGCGTCCAGACCCTGGCCATCAGCAGCACGCTCATGATCGGTCTGTCCCTGCTCATGGGAAGCCTGGCCCTGGCCGCTGCGGTGGGCATCATGGGCATGGACGCCTCTCACCTGCCCCTGCTGTGGCTCTTCTCCGTGTGCGCGATCGCGGTTGTCGGCATCGGCGGGCTCGGACTGCTCGCTGTGTTCGGCACGCCGGGGATGCTGTTCATCACGATCTTCTACATCGCCATGGCGGTACCGACGTCCGGCGCCACGGTCCCCCTCCAAGCGCTCCCCGGTTTCTACCGCGCCCTCGGCGAGTTCGAGCCCCTGCGCCAGATCACGGGCGCCGTCCGCTCGATCCTCTACTACGACGCCCAGGCCGACGCGGGTCTGACCCGGGGATGGGTGATGCTGGGCGTGGGACTCGCGGTCGCCGGCCTCTTCGGCTTCGGCGTGACCCGGTTCTACGACCGCAAGGGACTCCATCGCATTCCCGCCGACGAGGAACCGCAGCCGCTCCTCGCCCGGGCATAGTTTGACGACCGGTGAGGGGTGGAGTCGGGCACGACCGCCCCACCCCTCTTCTTGACCGATCGTGCAGGTGGGATCGTCGCGGTCAGCCGTCGGCCCGCAGGGCCGCTGTGCGCTGTTCGAGCCTGCGCAGCGCCATGTCTCCCCACTGGAGGTTCTCCCGCTCGAACGACATCCCGCGCAGCAGGGTGAGATACGGGCCGATGCGCTCGGCCTCGGCGAAGTACGCCTCCTCAGAGCGCCCGTCGAGCAGGCGCTGCCGGAGCCGCTCGTAGCCGGCCAGCTTGGCGGTGGCCCACTGCATGCGCTCCACGATGGCAGTCCGGACCGCTTCCATGTCGCCCACGTCCACGCACTGCACCTTGACAAGCAACTCGTCCCGGACCACCGCCGGTTTGCCCAAGGGCTCGGCGGTGTAGGCGTGGACGGCCTTCCGCCCGGCCTCCGTCAAGGAGAACAGCCGCTTGTTGGGGCGGCGCTTCTGCTCGACGACGCGGGCCGCGACGAATCCTTCCGCCTCCATGCGCTCCAGCTCCCGGTAGAGCTGCTGGGGCGTCGACATCCAGAAGTTGGCTACCGTCGCATCGAATGCCTTCGCGAGGTCGTACCCGGACGCCTCACCCTTCAACAGCGCGGCCATCACCGCGTTCCGCAAAGCCATGGATCTACGCTAACAGATTAATCAACAAAGTGACTAACAGTCACCCCTCCCCTGTAGACAAGCCACAACAGGCCCTCTACTCTCTACCGCACCTATTAATATTTTTGAGTATCAGAGGTGGGCTCATGCATCCCTTCCGCAAGGCCGTCGAGAGCCGCGACCTGGACGCCGTGGCCGCTCTGCTGGCCGACGACGTCGTCTTCACCAGCCCCGTCACCTTCAAGCCGTACCCGGGCAAGGCCATCACCGCCGCGATCCTGCGCGGCGTGCTCCGGGTCTTCGAGGACTTCACCTACATCCGTGAGATCGCCAACCCCGACGGCCGCGATCACGCCTTCGTCTTCACCGCCACCGTCGCCGGCAAGCAGCTCCAGGGATGCGACTTCCTGCACTTCGACGACGACGGGAAGATCGACGAGTTCACGGTGATGGTGCGCCCGCTCTCCGCCGCCCAGGCGCTCGGCGAGGCCATGGGCGCCCAGTTCGAGCAGATCGCCCGAGAGGCCGCCGAACAGTAACCACGACGACGGACTTCGACGCGCGGTCATCGGCGAGAGGCAACGCCGGACTGACCGCCGCCAGCCTCCAACGCTGGGACGGCGCACCCTCCTGGCGGAGCGTCACAACGTCCCCGGCGGCTGCGCCACCTCCTTTCGACGCTCGGGACGGTTGAGCAGCAGCCACCGGACGGTGCCGCGTTGCTCGACGAGCAGAGGTTCGGTGTCGGCCAACGTGGCTCCGCGGCGGCGAGTTCGGTGCGTCGGCGTTTGCGCAGCAGGTAGCGCTGGCTCTTGCCGCCGGGGGTCTTGGGCAGGGCGTCGATGAAGTGGATCGTGGGCGACGTAGCAGGTGGTCTTGACCAGCAGCTGGCGTTCGGTGGCCACCTCCGGCATCAGATCGAGCAGGCGGGCCACTCGTGCCCCCTTGGCCCAGGCCCTCGGTGCCGTACTCGACCGGATGGCCGACGCCTCCGGATCCGGCCGCGTCATCGCAGGCCGGTCGAGCGGAACCTGGTCGGTCTGCTGACCGAGGAAAACCTCACCGCGGCATTTGCCGAGGGGCAGGCGCCCTGGTGGAGGTCATCGCCTCCGCCGCAGGATGCCTGCCCCCTTCGACCGAGCCGAGCGCCCTTTCCCGCCGGAGCAACGGATCGGCCGGCTCTCCCCTCGCTCCCGGTCAGGCCGAAGGCACCACGGGCAGGACGATGCGGGACGGCCGGGCGGGATCGTGGAAGACCTGCTGGTGGGCCACCCGGGCCGTGGTGGCGGTTTCCTCGGGCTCGCCCGTGTTGAGGTTGCGGTCCCAGCGGGGGAAGTTGCTGGAGGTGACCTGGACCCGTATCCGGTGACCCGCCCGGAAGACGATGCTGGTCGACCACAGGTCCACGACGTGCTCGGCCGCCTCGCCCGGTGTCGCCGCGCGCACCCTCACGATGCCGTCGGTCACGTTGAGCGAGACCCCGTCCTCGTCGACGTCGCACAGGCGCGCCACCCAGTCGGTCGAGGGCCCGTCCGTGGCGGCGAAGAGCACCACCCGGACGCGGCCGGTCACTTCCAGGTCCTCGGCGAGCGGTTCCGTGGTGAAGACCAGGACGTCCTCGCGCGCCTCTACAGCCGTCTGGTCGAGCGGCCCGGCACGGAACTCGTCGGTCATCAGGAGGGCACCGCCGGTGGTCGGCGCCGGATCCATGGGGTCGTAGGCGAACTCCTCGGGCTGCTCGGCGGTGGACGGCGACTGCTGCGTCAGGCGTCCGCCGGCGCGCAGGTGGAAGTCGGTGCCCACGGCCCGCGACAGGGGCCATTCCGTCTCCTCGCGCCACTGGTTGACGCCCATGACGAACAGCAGCACCTTGCCCGTGTCCGGCTCCGGAGCCTCGCCGCCGCCGTCGCCGAGGAGGCGCTGGAACCAGTCGAACTGCAGGTCGTGCACGCGTCCCCGCATGCCCATGAAGTCGGAGTGCGCAGCGAATCCGAAGTTGACGTCACCGACCACGTGCTGCCAGTTGGTGTGGGTCCACGGGCCCATGATCAACGTGGCGGACCGGCCGGCGCGGCGCATGGCGGTGAAGTTGTCGAGCGTGCCCTGGGTGAAGATGTCGTACCAGCCGCCGAGTTGGAAGGTGGGCAGGTCGACCTCGTCGTGGCGGCCCGCGACAGTACAGGACCGCGCCCACTCGGGTTCCCGCCGGGAACGCTCGTAGCCCAGCTCGGGCAGATCGTGCCGGGCGAACGCGGGAAACCGTCCGGCGGGCAGCTCCCCGTAACCGCCGCGCGCCAGACCGTCCAGATCCCGTACGAGTCCGGTGACGCCGCTCACGAGTCCGTCGAGGTCGGTGCGGTGACGGCGTATCAGCGTGTCGGCGCCCTGCAGCAGGGTCCAGGGCGCCGTGATGCCGAGCTCGATCGCGCCGCCGCGCGTCCACAGACCGTCCTCCGGATCGGACCAGGTGATCATCGGCGCGAAGGCCTTCAGCTCCGGCGGCTTCGACAGCGCCGCCATCCACTGGGTGTTGCCGAAGTAGCTGCCGCCGATCATGCCGACGGAACCGTTCGCACCGGGCAGAGCGGCGGCCCACCGCACGGTGTCGTACCCGTCGCTCCCCTCGTACGTCCACGGCTCCCACTCGCCCTCGGAGGCGAACCGACCCCGGGTGTCCTGGATGACCACCATGAAGCCACGCCTGGCCGCGGCCAGCGGATCGAGTACGACGCCCATCATCGGGGTCTGCTTGCCGTACGGCAGCCGGGCCAGCAGCACCGGCCACGGCCCCGTACCTCCGGGCCGGTAGACATCCGCGCGCAGCACCGTGCCGTCACGCATCTCCGCCGGAACATCGAACTCGATCCGTATCTCCGCCACGCGCTGCTCCTTTGCATGCCACGACGTTGTCAGACACATGGTCGAGCGTGGTCCCCGTCCCGCACTACACCCGAACGGGGGTGACTACAGCGCTTTCGGGGCGGTCACGCCACCGCGTTCAGCAGGTCGGCCAGCAGGTCGGGCCGTCCAAGGCGATGAAGTGGCCTGCTCCCGGCACCTGCGTGAAATCGGCGGCCTGCAGCAGCTCCTTGTCGGCCTGTCGGTCCGAAGGACGGGACCAGTCCCTCTCGCCGTAGACGAGGTGGACGGGTGCCTTGACCTCGGGGTAGCGCGAGCGGGCGGCGATGAGGCTGGGCATGCTCTGGTACCGAGACCCGCGCGTACATCGATGACTTCGAGGACTGCGTCGCGCGCACCGCCTCCACCGAGGAGCTCTACCAAGCGATGCTGGAGATCCACCCGGACCGGGTCAACCCGGGCGCCCTGTGGGGCTCGGCCCGTTCGGTGAAGGGCTGACGCGACACGCCTGCTCCTCCCGGAAGGCCCCACCACGGCGGGTCTTGCCTCCACCGCCCAGGGCGCAACGATCAAGCAGAAGGCTTCCACATCGAAGCGGCTCCCGGGGGAAGCCCTGAACTGTCAGTAAGTCAGCTGACCGGGAGGGCGTGGAACACCGCGCGGTCCACGCTGACGTGGGCCGATGCCGTGAGGCGGCCGATCACCGCCTGGTAGCGGTCCAGGACGTACGCCTGCCTGACCTCCTCGTGTGCCGCGGCGAACGACTGGTGCCGGAAGTCGCCGCGGTGGGCGGTGAAGTAGGACCGAAGGGCGCTGTCGGACGTGGTGATGACCCGCGTCTCCGTGAGCCCCTTCCAGAGGTCTGCCGCGAGGTTGCTCAGGACATGGGTGAAGTAGTTCGATTCGGTGTACTGCACCGGGCCGAAGATGACCTGGTGGGCGGCGACGTCTCCCGCACCTGGCAGCGCAGGAGTTCGGAGATCCGCTGGTCGAGTCCGTCCTGGCGCCACAGGCCGAAGTAGTAGAACACCGCCGACCAGGACGGCAGATCATGCGGAGGTAACGCCACTGGCAGCCCGTCCGGTTCTGGTAGAAGATCGCGTTCACGATCCCCCGCAGATCGCAGGATCCGGGATCTCCGGTCGCTGACCGTGCCACCGGGCCTGTTTCCAGGCCATGATCATCGGCTCGATCAACGTCCACTGCTCGTCCGCCGAGTCGCTTGGGTACGGCTCTCGCTTCATGCCCACATCTCGGCATGCACATGCCCAGCAGATGGCCTGCCCGACGATCAGTACCTCGATTGAGCGATCACGAACCGAGGAAGATCGGACTCAACGTCCACTCAGATCTCCTGGGGCTTGTAGGAGCTGGGTTCGCGCAGGGCGACGCGACCCAGGAGGTCGACGGTTTTGGTGACGCCCTCGACGGGGGCCACAAGAACGTCCTCGTGCTCGATGCTCAGGACGTCGTCGTAGCCGGCTCGACGCAGGGCGAGGCAGAAAGCGCGCCAGAACGCGTCGTCGTGGCCGTAGCCGAGGGTGACGTAGTTCCAAGAGCGTTCCTTGGCGGCCATGACCGGGAGGGTCTCCAGCCTGCCGGTCAGCGCCTGGCGGGAGGGTTCCAGCCGGGTGTCCTTGGCGTGTACGTGGTAGATCGCCTCGCCCAGGGCCTCGATGGCGGCCAGCGGGTCGGCGCCCATCCACATCAGGTGACTGGGGTCGAAGTTGGCACCGACCACGGGCCCGACCTCCTCGCGCAGGCGCAGGAGGGTGGGGACGTTGTAGACCGCCTGGTGGGCGTGCATCTCCAGAGCGAGCTTGAGTATGCCCTGGTCACGGGAGTGGGCGACGAGGTCTCGCCAGTACGGGAGTACGACCTCGGTCCATTGCCAGTCGAGGATCTGTGTGGTCTCCGGCGGCCAGGAGACCGTGATCCAGTTGGGGTTGGCGTCGCCCGGCCCGCCCGGCAGCCCGGACATCATCACCACGCGGTCGACGCCGAGGAGCGGGGCGAGAGCGATCGTCCTGCGCGCGACCTGGTCGTGCTCCCGGCCGCTGGGCCCGGGGTGCAGGGGGTTGCCTGAGCAGGTGAGGGCGCTGATCGTGAGCCCTCGGTCGGCGACCTTGGCCAGCAGTTCGCGGCGCGCGCCGTCGCTGTCGAGAAGCCGGTCGATGTCGATGTGCGGGGCGGTGGACCAGGCGCCGGTGGCGAACTCCACGTGGTCCAGGCCGAGTTCGGCGGCCAGGTCCAGGGTCTCGTCGAGCGTGAGGTGCCCGACGCTGTCGGTGTTCAGACCGATCTTCATGATGCGTCCCGTCTGCGGTGCGGTCGGGCGGGGAGCGGTCGTTCCCCGCTGGTTAGGTGTGCCGGCGGCGGGGGTCAGATGTAGAGGGCTGGGCGGTCGGCGAGTTCCACCTCGACGCGGCGGCCCTCGGTCTGGGCGCGGATACCCGCCTCGCAGACCGCGGCCACGGCGTAGCCGTCCCAGGCGCTGGGGCCGGTGACCTCGCCGCGCCGGCTGGCGTCGATCCATGCCTGGACCTCGCGGTCGTACGCTTCCTCGAACCGCTCGACGAAGCCGGGGGTGACCGTGCCGCCCCAGCGTCCGCCGGTGCTGACGAGCATGTCGTGCCGGTCGCCGATGCGGGCGGTGCCGTGCTCGCACACCGCCTCGGCCTGGACCTGGTAGCCGTAGCGGGCGTTGACGTAGATCTCGACGTCGACCAGGGCGCCCCCGTCGGTTTCGAAGACGACGAACTGCGGATCGGCCAGTCCTTCGGGCGCGTTGCCGGAGGGCCGCGGCCGCATGACGGTGACGGAGGTGATCTCCTGGCCGAGCAGCCAGCGGGTGATGTCCATCTCGTGGGTCACGGAGTCGTTGATGAGCATGGCGCTGGTGAAGTCCGGCGGGCAGGACGGGTTGCGGTGCCGGTTGTGCAGCATCAGCGGCCGGCCCAGTTCCCCGCTGTCCAGCAGCGCTTTGACCTGACCGACACGTTCGACCTGCTGCACAGGTCCTTCGTGACCAAGGGGATCCCGGTCGTCGTCGGTGAGTACGGGCTGCTCGGCTGGGACTCCGGCCCCGGCACGGTCGAACAGGGTGAGACGCTCAAGTACCTCGAGTATCTCGGCCACTACGCGCGGTATCGGGGCTTGACCACGATGCTGTGGGACAACGGCAGTCGCTTCAACCGCCGCACCATGCAATGGAACGACCCGAGCCTCTATGCGCAGATACGTTCCAGCTGGACCGGGCGCTCCGGCACCGCGTCCACCGACCAGCTCTTCGTACCCAAGGGCAGGACCCCGACCGACGCGACGATCACGCTGAACCTCCACGGCACCAGGCTGACGAGGATCGATGTCGGCACCCGCCCCCTGGTCCGGGGCGTGGACTACACCCTCAGCGGCAGCACCCTGACGATCGCGGCGGCGACTCTCAGCCGGCTGACCGCGTCGCAGGAGCACGGCACGAATGCCGTCCTGTCCCTCCGGTTCACCGACGGAATTCCTTGGGCCGTCAACGTCATCACCTATGACAAGCCGGTGCTGACGAGCGCGACGGGTACGACCGCCTCGCTGGTGATACCCACCGCGTTCAACGGGGACAAGTTGGCGACCATGGAAGCCGTCTACGCCGACGGCACCGCCGCCGGTCCGCAGTCCTGGACGACGTACAAGCAGTTCAACGTGGCCTTCACACCGGACTACACCGCAGGCACGATCACCTTGCCGACCGCGTTCTTCGGCGATGTCACCGACGGCGCCGCCGTGACCCTCACCTTCTACTTCTGGAGCGGGACGCGACTGACGTACACACTGACCAGGTCCGGCACCGCGGTCACTGGTACCTCCGCCTGAAATCGGGCCCATCGGGAAGTCGCGAGGCTGCGAGACCTTCAGTACTGGCTGGTGACGGGCGCGTCGCTGTACGTGCCCGGCGGTGTGACGGCCGATCTCCAGGGATCGGCCGTCACACCGTTCACCTCCGCCCGGCGAGGGTGTCTACGAGTAAGAGATCTACGTGAACCCACCGGCGCCCTGCCAGCCGACAACTCCGGCGTCAAAGGCCTGCTCTACCGCATCTGTTACTCCGGCAACACCCGCGCCTTCTTCGCCACCAGCACCTTTGGCAGCGGCAAGGTCACCTTCTGGGGCGACAGTTCGCCGATCGACGACGGTACCGGCCAGTCCGGCAGCACCCTCTACGACGGCTGGAACGACACCGGCGCCGCCAACGCCGCCCCCGCCCTCAACGCCACCGAGTGGCTGAGCCAGTAGGCCAAAAGAACCAGTGACCAGTATCCGTAAGAGCTCGCGCGGACGGGCGTGACGGGGCACCCGGGGCAGAGACCGGGTGCGGTGCCCCTTGGGCCCCCGGCCCGTCCGCGCGAGCGACTTCCCAACCCGGCTGCTTGATGCTCTCGATGATGCCCGCGAAGCCTTCGTCCCCATGGCCCGCGTTGATCTGGCGTTGCACAAGCCGCTGGACCATGGTGACCACCTCGGCGCTGATGTCCTGGCCCGAACTCGCGGCCAGGAGGGTTCCGAGGTCGGAGAAGTGGAGGCTCTGTTGCCCTTCGACGGTGCAGTCCCCGCCGTCGATGACCGCGGCGAAGCCCTGGAAGGCGCCGGTCATGACGGTCAGCCACGGTGTGGCCTTGCCGGCGAACTCGCCCGCCGTCACTCCGGCCGGGGCGACCATGGCGGCGCCGTGGACACACCCCGCCGGCCCGGCACCGACAACGCACCATCACCAGCCAACGGCCCACACTGTGAGACCGGGACACATTGGTCAGAAATGTCAGGAGTCAGGCCCGGCCCCGGGACGAGCCGATCCTCAGTGGGTGGCCGCGCGGCGGCTCCGCCCGTTGTGAGCAATCGATGCGTTCGCAGACACCGCAGCAGGATCGAGGCTCAGACCTCGCCGCTGAGGAACGCTGAGGCACCCTGCCCGCAGCACCTGCCCAGCGAGAGCCTCAGCGACCGTCACGTGTCACGTTGCTGTCACCAACCCCGTCGAGCACCTGGACCACAACGGCCCCACCTGCGTGAACGGCATCGATCTATTACCACGTGAACGCCAAGAGACGGTTTCGCCTACCTGTGCCATGTGGTGCCCGGTGAGGGCGCCAAGATCAGGACTGGGGCGTGTTCCGGGCCGTCAAAGCGGTATTGGAGGGTGTTCGGTGGTGTCTCGCTCACCCGTCAGACCCTCTCATCTCTCACGAGATCTCACACGACCGGTCCTCGAACGTCCCGGTACGTGTTCTCCTGCGTGCACTCGTCCTGCGGATTACAGCATCGAGCGTGGCGGGATCCCCGCGGGTCGGCGTGACTCACCTGAAAGCCTTCCGGGATCTCCCCAACCAGCGGCTGGAACACCACACGGTGAACGAGTTCCGTCTTCAGGTCAGCAGTGGATGCGGCCTTGGCGGCTGGGGACCTGACCGCGTTCTTCTCGATCTTGGGCCCGTAGGATACGACTACATTTTGAAGGTCGATCCGTGGAGCGCACCGTGAAAAGCTTGCTGACCCTGGTGGTCATATTGGCCCTTGCCGTGCTCTATCTGCTGCCGTCGTACATGGCGTTCGCGCGGGGCGCGAAGGACCGGTGGCTGATCCTCGTCATCAACGTGTTCCTCGGCGGATCGATCATCGGGTGGGGGGTGGCCTTTTACATGGCGACCCGCACGCCGAGGAAGGGCAGGGAGTCGGCGGAGACGCTCGCCTAGCGAGCCCGTGCGTGGTGGGCCTTCCAGCGTCGCCGCAGCCAGTCGCCGGCCTCCCCGATCGCGACGAGGAACGCGGCCGACGCGGCGCACCGCACGAAGGACGCGGACTGGTCCACCGCCTTGCCGACGAGCCAGAGGCCGAAGGCGATCAGCATCCACCAGGCACCGAGTGAGACAACGAGACGCCCCGGGCGCGGTTTGCCGGTCACGCGGTGGCGTTCCTGGTTCTACGAGGAGCGAGGGCCGCACCTTTGCGACCCGCTGCGGCCACGGCACCAGCGAGGGCCGTGGCCACCCGGACGATCGCGGGCGGTGCCTCGACCAGACGCTGGATCAGGTGGAGAGTCGCGGCGGGGCAGAGGGCGAGCAGGGCCCGGCCGAGCGGGCTGGTGGGTGCGCTTCGGCGCCGCGATCGGTGCGGTATCCGGCCGTCGGCCAGGGCGAGCCCGGCCGGTAGCCGGGTGCGGGAGAAGAGGCCGAGGCCGATCCGGTGCCGGGTCATGAACACGAGGGCTCCAAAGGCGTCCGGGGGCGTCTCAGTTGAGGAGGGTGGTTGCCCGATGCCGGCGCGACTCAGCTGGGAACCGGCCGGAACCCCCTCCCGACAGCACCTTGGACACCACCCGGTGAACGCATGGTAGAAGGTTTGGCGCGGCGTGGTGGCGGGCGCGTACCTAGATGGGTTCAGCCCTCCGAGGCGGCGAGGCTCGTGACCGTGCCGCGGATGGTCGGATGACGGTACAGCTCCCGCATCCGCAGTGACGGCAGGCCCCGCGCGCGCATGACGGCCCCGATGCGGACCGCGAACAGGGAGTTGCCGCCCAGCTCGAAGAAGTCGTCGTCCGGGCCGACCGGCGTGCCGAGCACCTCGCCCCAGATCTGGCGCAGCCGCTCGGTGAGTTCGTCCTCGGTTGTGCCGGAGTCGGCGTCCCGGGCTGGTGCGGCGGGCGCGGCGGGTGTCGCGGGTGCGGGGAGCCGGGCCGTGTCGAGTTTGCCGTTGGCGGTCAGCGGCAGGGTGTCCAGGGCGGTCACCGTGGTGGGAAGCATGTAGTCGGGGAGGATGCCCGCGGCGCGCTTGCGGACTGCCACCGGATCGCCGCCTGAGAGGACCACGTAGGCGTCGATCCTGGCCGTGGCCGCGTCGTCCGGGTCGTCGCGCCGCACCACCACGGCCGCCGCCCGGACATCCGCGTCCTCCAGCAGCACCGAGCGGATCTCGTCCAGCTCGATCCGGAAGCCGCGGATCTTGACCTGGCTGTCGATGCGTCCCAGGTGTTCGAGCCGGCCGTCCGGGCGCAGGCGCCCCAGGTCGCCGCTGCGGTACATGGTGCCGCCGGTGTACGGGTCCGGGACGAAGCGTCGGGCGGTCAGCTCTTCCTGGCCGAGGTAGCCGAGCGCGACCCCGGCGCCGCCGACGCAGACCTCGCCCGCCACACCGGGCGGCTGCAGCCGTCCGGACTGGTCGGTCACGTACAGGTGCCAGCCGGGCAGCGCCCGTCCGACGGAGCGGGTGGCGGCGAGTGCCAGTTTCCGGGTGAGGGTCTGCTCGGTGACGTGGACCGTCGTCTCGGTGATCCCGAACATGTTCACCACCCGGCAGACCGACTCGGGGTGCCGGTCGAACCAGGGCAGCAGCATGCGCGCGTCCAGTGGCTCGCCGCCGAAGACGACCGTCCGGACCGGGACCCGGGTGTGGTCGACGTCCAGCAGCTGGGCGAAGGCCGACGGGGTCTGGCTGAGCACGGTGACCTTCTCCGCCACGAGCAGATCGCGGAAGCGGTCGGGTTCGCGGGAGACGAAGTACGGCACCACGACCAGCCGCCCGCCGGTCAGCAGGCACCCCCAGATCTCCCACACCGAGAAGTCGAAGGCGCTGGAGTGGAACCAGGTCCACACGTCGTCGGCGGTGAAGCCGTACTCCTCGCGGGTCGCGTCGATCAGGGCGATCACGTTGCGGTGCGGCACCTCGACGCCCTTGGGGCGACCGGTGGAGCCGGACGTGTAGATGACGTAGGCGGGGGCGTCCGGCGAGGTGGCCGTCGGCGGGACCGGGGCGTCGGTGAACTGCTGGGCGGCGTCCAGCAGTTCGTCCGGAGTGGCGGGCACGCAGCCCGCGACGTCCGGGAACTCCGGTAGTCGGGTGACCACCACCCGCAGTCCCGCGTCCTGTGCCGTGCGGGCGATGCGGTCCGCCGGGTAGGCCGGGTCGACGGGTACGTAGGTCGCGCGGGCCTTCAGTACGGCGAGCAGGGTGACGACGAGTTCGGTGGTGCGTTCCAGGCAGACGCCCACGCGGTCGCCGGCCGTGACGCCGCGCTCGCGCAGGCCGTGGGCCAACCGGGTCGACCGCTCGTCCATCTCGCCGTAGGTGAGACCGGCCGCGCCTTCGGTCACGGCGATGCGCCGCGGTGACGCCCCCGCGATCCGCGCGAACGCTTCGGGCACGGTCACCGGGGTGGTGACCAGCGGACGGGACGGGCGGCCGAGTGCCGCTACACGGTCGCGTTCGGCTTCGTCGAGCAGATCGACGTCCTCGACCGGGGTCCCGGGCTCGGTGAGGATCATCCGGTGCACCCGCACCAGGTACCGGGCGAACCGTGCGGCGATCTCGGTGGACACATGGCCGCCGGCGTGGTCGCAGCGCAGCCGCCAGCCGTCGGCGTCCTTGAAGACCGACAGGGTGAGGGGGAACGGCGGTGCGAGGCAGGGGACGTACGCGCCGGGGAGTTCCGCCTCGTCGAAGAGCAGACCGGCGAGTGCGGGTCCGGCGGTGAAGGAGGGCTTCAGCTCACCGAGCGTGGCGGCCTCCGGCACGGTGAAGGTGCCGTGGTCGGTGCCGATGACCGGGGTGGTCTCGGGGTCGTGCCGGCGCAGGGTCACGGCGAGGGCGGCGAGCCAGCTTGCCTCGTCGCCGCCGCCGTCGAGGGCGAAGAGGTGCGGGAGGGCGGGGCCTTCGTCAGCCAGGCCCCAGGCGGGTGCGGGTATGGACGCCGTGGGTGCGGGTTTCGTGGGGGCGGGGCGGTCCGCTTCCGGACCGACGGAGTCACCGGCCGCCGGCTCGTCGGGCTTGCCAACCTCCGGTTCGGTGGACTCGCCGTCTGCCAGCCGTGCGAGAGCCGCGCGGTCCCACTGGTCCCGCACGGCCACCAGGACCAGGTCGCAGGTGCCGTCGGCGTAACGCAGCAGCACCCTGCGCAGTCCCTCGGTCGGTCGGGCGACCTCGGCGGCGCGGCGGCGCTCGGCGAGCGGGTCCGTCGACGGCACGGGTACGTCCTCGATCCACAGGTCCGGAGGGACCGTCGGATACGGCGAACGGTCGGAGCGGATGCGGACCGCGTGGCAGCGGGCCGCGGGGTGGAGGGGGCCTGACACGGTCGTACTCCTTGTTGGCGCGGGGAGTTGTTCCTGGGATTCCGGAACGGTCGTCCGAAGAGTCGTTCGGGAAGGTCGGTTGCGGGACGGGAGATCAGCGGATGCTGAAGCCGCCGTCCACGGTCAGAACGGACCCGGTGATCTGGCGGGAGTCGTCCGAGGCGAGGAAGACGATCGCGGCGGCGACGTCCTCGGGTTCGATCAGCGCGTTCATGGGCTGCGCCTCGACGAAGGTCTTCTCGTGTTCGTGCACCGGCACGTCCAGTGCCCTGGCGATCTCGGCGAGCATCCGGCCCTCGGCCTGCGCGTCGTCGCGCACCGACCCGGGGCAGACCGCGTTGACGCGTACCTTCGTCGGTGCGTAGTCGAGCGCGGCGGCCTTGGTGAGACCGACGACGGCGTGCTTGGCGGCGACGTATCCGGCGAAGTGCCGGTAGCCGACGAGTCCGGCGGTGGAGGCGACGTTGACGATGCTGCCGGCGCGCCGGGCGCTCATGGCCTTGCCGACCTCGCGGATCACCCGCCAGGCTCCGGAGAGGTCGACGTCGATCATCAGGGACCACTCGTCCTCGTCGATCTCGTGCACCGGTTTGCCGGAGGGCGCGGCGATGCCCGCGTTGTTGACGGCGACGTCGATCCGGCCGAACCGGTCCTCGGCCCGGGTCACCGCCTCCCGTACGGCCCGCAGGTCGCGGATGTCGGCCTCGGCGGTGAGGACGGCCGCGCCGGCCTCCCGGCACAGGGTGGCCGTGTGCTCCAACTGCCCCGGGGTGCCCAGCGGGTAGGGCACTCCGGGCAGGTCGGCGCAGATGTCCAGCGGGTCACCGGCCAGGGCGGTCCAGGGCCGGTAGAAGGAGGCGCCCGCCCCGGCGTACGGCAGGCAGATCAGCTTGGTCGTGTCATGCGTGGTCATGGGTACGGGTGTCTCCTTGTGAGTGGTGTGTTTCGTGCACGCCTTGTGGGCGAGGACTTCCGGGGCGCGGGTCGGACGCGAGCAGGCCGGCGTGTTCCGCCGCCTCGACCGCGATGCGCAGCGCCTCGGCGGCGCGGTCCGGGCCGGGCAGACCGGGACCGACCGGCATGACGTTGAGCGTGGTGGCGCCGGCCTCGGCGAACGCCGTCATCCGCTCGGCGATCCGCTCCCGAGGCCCGAGAAGCGAGGTCGCGTCGAGGAATTCGAGCGGTACGGCGGCCATGGCGCCCGGGTAGTCACCGGCCAGGAACCGCTCCTGGACGGCCCGGGCCCCGGCGCCGAAGCCCATGCGCTCGGCCAGCTGGGTGTAGTGGTTGTCCTCCCGGCCGCCCATACCGCCGAGGTACAGCGCGGCGTATCCCCGCACCCGGCGGGCGCAGGCCCGCCAGTCGGCGCCGGTCACCAGGGGCACGCCGGGGGCGATGTCGAACCCGTCGAGGGTGCGCCCCGACTTGGCGAGGCCGGCCTCGAGCGGCGCCAACTGCCGGGCGGCGTGGCCGGGGGAGAAGAACACCGGAAGCCAGCCGTCGGCGATCTCCCCGGCCAGCTCCAGGTTTCTCGGGCCGAGCGCGGCCAGGTAGACCGGGATCCGTTCGCGCGGCGGGCGGATGGTCAGGGCGAGTGCCTTGCCCGGGCCGTCCGGCAGCGGCAGCGTGAAGTGGTGGCCCGCGTACTCCAGGGGCTCCCGGCGCAGCGCGCGGCGCACCAGGTCGACGTATTCGCGTGTACGGCCGAGCGGTGAGCCGAATCCGACGCCGTGCCAGCCCTCGGAGACCTGGGGTCCGGAGACGCCGAGGCCGAGCCTGAGGCGTCCGCCGGAGAGGGTGTCGAGGGTCGCGGCGGTCATCGCCGTCATGGCGGGCGAGCGGGCCGGGATCTGGAGGACCGCGCTGCCGACGTCGATACGGGAGGTGCCTCGGACCTGTTCGACCGCGCCACCGCCGAAAGCGTCGCCGCCCGCTATCTGCGTCTGCTGGAGGAGGTGACGGCCGACCCGGCCCGCCCCCTGCACGCCCTGCCCCTGCTCACCTCCGCCGAACGCGAGGACGCGCTCGCCCGGCGGGGCGGCACCGCCCCGCTGCCCGAGGCGTCGCTGCCGGAGATGTTCGAGGCACAGGCGGCGCGAACCCCGCACGCCGTGGCCGTCGTCGCGGACGGTACGGAGTTCTCGGGCGGTACGGAGCTGACGTACGACGAGCTGAACCGTCGCGCGAACCGGCTCGCCCGGCACCTGGTCACCCTCGGGGCAGGACGGGAGACCGTCGTCGCCGTGGTGCTGCCGCGCCGCCCCGAGGTGGTCGTGGCGCTGCTCGCGGTGCAGAAGACCGGGGCCGCCTACCTGCCGATCGACCCGGCCAACCCCCGGGCGCGGATCGACGCCCTGGTCGCCGACGCGGGCGCCACGATCGTGCTCGACGAGGACGCTCTCGCCGCCGCCCCGGACACCGGCGCGGACGGTGACCCTGGCGTCCAGGTCCACCCCCGGCAGGCCGCCTACCTCATCCACACCTCCGGCTCGACGGGCCGCCCGAAGGGAGTGGTCGTCGAACACGGCTCGCTCGCCGCCTATCTGGGCGAGGCCGCGGCGATGTACCCGGCCGCCTCGGGCGAGTCCCTGGTCCACACCTCCCTCGCCTTCGACATGCCGGTGACCACGCTGTTCACGCCCCTGATCACGGGCGGCCGGGTGCGGTTCGGGGAACTGGACGCTCACACGCCCACCCCCGACCTGCTCAAGGTCACTCCGAGCCATCTACGGCTGCTGGTGTCGCTGCCCGACCGCGTCAGCGACGCCCGGAACCTGGTCATCGGCGGCGAGGCCCTCGACGGCGCCGCCCTGCGGGCGTGGCGCGAGCGGCACCCGAAGGCCGTGGTGATCAACGAGTACGGTCCCACGGAGGCGACCGTCGGCTGCGTCGTCCACCGCATCGAACCGGACGACGGCCTCGGCGCGGGGCCGGTGCCCATCGGCCGCCCCGTCACGGGCGCGCGCGTCCATGTACTCGACGACCGCCTCCAGCCCGTCCCCGACGGTGTGTGGGGCGAGCTGTACCTCGCCGGGACCGGCCTGGCCCGCGGTTACGCCGGGCGGCCCGGCCAGAGCGCCGAACGCTTCGTCGCCGACCCGTTCGGCCCGCCCGGAACGCGCATGTACCGGGTGGGCGACCGGGCCCGCTGGAACCGTGCCGGGGTACTGGAGTACGCCGGACGCGTCGACGACCAGATCAAGATCCGGGGCTACCGCATCGAGCCCGGCGAGATCGAGACCGCGCTGACCGCACTCGACGGGGTGGCCCGAGCCGCCGTGATCGCCCGCGAGGACCGGCCGGGCGACCAGCGGCTGGTGGCGTACGTCGTCACCGAAACACCCCTGACGGGCGACGAGTTGAAGACCCGGCTCGCCACCGTCCTCCCCGCCCACCTCGTACCGTCGGCGTTCGTCGAGGTCGACGCGATCCCCCTGAACGCCAACGGCAAGCTCGACCGCAGGGCACTGCCCGCCCCGCCGGACACCGCCGCCGGCACCGGCCGGGCGCCGCGGACCGAACAAGAGAGCCTGCTGTGCGGGCTGTTCGCCGAGGTGCTGGGGGTTCCCGAGGTCTCCGCCGACGACGACTTCTTCGCGCTGGGCGGTCACTCCCTGCTCGCCGTCCGGCTGGCCGGCCGCATCGGTGAGACGCTGGCGGTCCCCTTCGGCCTGTCGGCGCTTCTCGAAGCACCGACCCCGGCAGGACTGGCCCGCCACCTCACGGAGGGCGGCTCGCACACCACCTCGTGGGTGCCGGACTCGGAAGCCGAACTGAGTCCCGCCCTGCGCTTCACGTCCGGCACCTCCTCCGCCGGCCTGCCCGACGTGCCGCATACCGACCCCCGTACCGGTGGTCCCCGAGAGATTCTGCTGACCGGGGCCACGGGGTTCGTCGGAGCCTTCCTCCTGGCCGAACTGTTGCACCGGACATCGGCGCGGGTGCACTGCCTTGTGCGGGCCGGGACCGACGCCGAGGCGGTCGAGCGGCTGACCGAAGTCATGCGGCGCTACGGCATCGACCTCGGGCCGACGGCGGACGGCCCACGGCTGAACGTCGTCCGGGGGGACCTGGCGGCGGTGGAACTCGGTCTCGACCCGGCGGACTGGGCGGGGCTGCGGGAGCGGGTCGACACGATCGTGCACAGCGGCGCCCACGTCCATCACCTCTCGCCGTACGCCCAGCTGAAACCGGCCAACGTGGAGGGCACCCGGACCCTGCTGCGCCTGGCCGCCGAGGGCCGGCCGAAGGCGTTTCACCACCTCTCCACCCTCGGTGTGTTCGGCCTCGGCCAGGGCTCCCGGCTGGTCACGGAGGAGTCACCGATCGGCGGCGAGAAACACCCGTTCGGGAGCGGGTACGTGGCGAGCAAATGGGTCACGGACCGGCTCGTTGAGCGTGCCTTCGAGCGGGGGGCCACCGGCGGCATCCACCGGCTCGGCCGGATCTGGGCGCATACGTCGACCGGTGCCGTCAGCCCGGACGACATGTTCTCCCGGCTGCTCACCAGTTGTGCCGCGCTCGGCTGCCATCCGGTCGGACCGGACCTGGAGGAAGCGCTGCTCCCCGTCGATGTCCTGGCCCGCGCCGTCGTGGGGCTGATCCTGACCGGGACGGGAACCGCCCGTGTGCACCACCTCCACCACCCGCGCAGGGTCGGAGTCGGCGCCTTCATGAGCGGCTACGACCGGATGCGCGGCACGGTCTCCGAACCGGTCCCGCTCGCCGTGTGGCTGCACCGTCTGCGGCGCGCGAGCGAAGAGGGACAGGATCTGCCGATCCTGCCCTACCTGGCGTATCTCGAAGAGCAGGCGTATCTCGAAGAGCACGCGAGGAACGCACCGGACGCGCGGCGGCCGACCCTGGAGTTCGAGAACGACAGGACGCTTCAGCGGCTGCGGGAGCTGGCGGTCGCGATCCCGGACATCGACGAAGCGGCGATCTCCCGCTACTGGAACTTCGTCGAGCGATGAGGCGAGACGCGCGGACCGGCCCGCAGCCCTCCGCATCGACCTGACGACCGGCCACGCCGGCCCGACCATCGGCCGACGCGTGGCCCAACTCCGGCCCAACTCCCCTGCACCGGGAGGCGATAGCGCCTCCCGGCTCCCGAAAGGAACACCGCCCGTCATGACCAACCCCTTCGAGAACCCCGACGGTACCTACCGGGTCCTGGCCAACGACGAGGGCCAGCACTCGCTGTGGCCCGACTTCACCGCCGTACCCGCCGGCTGGACCACCGTCTTCGGCCCGGACAACCGCACCGCCTGCCTGGAGTACGTCGAACGCGAGTGGACCGACCTGCGCCCCAAGAGCCTCGTCCGGGCGATGGGCGAGTGACGCGGACGAAAGGGAGCACGCACGTGAGCAGCGTCAGCATGACGCAGGCACCGCACGCACCGGCGACCGCCGACGGCACGGTGCGGTACGACACCCGCACCCTGGCCCGGCTCGGCCAGGTGGCGGCGGAACTGCTGGACCAGGCCGGCGACCGGGTCGACGACCCGGCATGGGTGGCCCTCGCCCGGCACGCCTGGGAGGATGTCCCCGCCGAAATACGGCGCACCGTCAGGGAGTCGCGCAGGCATTCGGGCCCCGACGGCGCCCTCGTCCTCCGGAGCCTCCCCATCGGTGCCGCACATCTGCCGCCGACCCCGATGGTGAAGGGCTCGGTCCAGCACAACCCGTCCCTGTCCGCGGCGACGCTGCTGCTGTTCGCGGCCGGGCTCGGCGACCCGGCCGCGTTCGCGGCGGAGAAGTCCGGCGCCCTCGTCCAGGACGTCGTGCCGGTGCCCGGTCAGGAGACCGTCCAAGGGAACGTCGGCTCGGTCGAACTCACCTTCCACACCGAGAACGCCTTCCACCCCCACCGCCCCGACTACGTCATGCTGCTGTGCCTGCGCCCCGACCACGAGGGCAGGGCCGAACTGCGCACCAGCTGCGCCCGACGCGTCCTGCCGCTGTTGACACCCGGCACCCGGGAGGCGCTCGGCAGGCCCGAGTACGTCACCGAGGCGCCGCCGTCCTTCGGCCCGGCCGGCGAGGGCACCGCGCACGCCGTGCTCTCCGGCGACCCGGACGACCCCGACTGGTGCTTCGACGAGGCGGCCACCAAGGCCGTGACCAGCGAGGGCGGGGCCGCCCTCGCCGAACTCGCCGAGGTGGCGCACCGCACGTACACCGGGGTGCTGCTGCGCCCCGGTGACCTCGCCGTCGTCGACAACCGGATCACCCTGCACGGCCGTTCCGCGTTCACCCCGCGCTACGACGGCCGCGACCGCTGGCTCCAGCGGACCTTCGCCTTCAGCGACCTGCGCCGTTCCCGCGACCACCGTCCCGGTGACGGAACGGTACTGGTCAAGTGACCCCTCAAGTGACGTCGGCCCGCGACGCGTTACAAGAACCGTTGACATGAAAGGTACGTGCTGACATGACCGAGACCGGCCGGACGCCCCTCGCGGTGTTCGAACGTCACGAGTCGAACGTACGCAGCTACTGCCGCGACTTCCCGGTGGTCTTCGAACGAGCCGCCGGACACCATCTGTGGGACACCTCAGGGCGCCGTTACGTCGACCTGCTGTGCGGGGCCGGCTCGCTCAACTACGGCCACAACCCGCCCGAGATCGTCGAGCGGGTGGTGGCCTACCTCGCGGCCGGCGGGCCGGTGCAGTCACTGGACCTGCACACCAGGGCCAAGGCCGACTTCCTTGAGCGGTTCACCGGCCTCGTCCTTGAGCCGCGCGGCCTCGGCGACCACGTCGTCCAGTTCCCCGGACCGGCCGGAACGCTCGCCGTCGAGGCCGCGCTGAAGCTGGCCCGCAAGGTCACCGGGCGCACCGAGGTGATCGCCTTCACCGGCGGCTTCCACGGCGCGTCCCTCGGCGCCCTCGCCGCCACGACCTCCCCGCTGCTGCGCGGTGCGGCGGGCGTACCTCTGACCGACGTCACGATCCTTCCGTACGGCGACGCGGCCGAGCCCGATCCGTTCGCCGCCCTCGAGCACGCCCTCGGCCCGGGCGCGGCGACGCCCCCGCCCGCCGCGGTCCTGCTGGAGACGGTCCAGGGTGAGGGCGGACTGCACACCGCTCCCCGCGCGTGGCTGGCCCGGATCCGTGAACTCGCCGACACCACCGGCACGTTGGTCATCGTGGACGACATCCAGGCGGGCTGCGGACGCACCGGTACCTTCTTCAGTTTCGAGGACACCCCCGAACTCCGCCCCGACCTGGTCTGCCTGTCGAAGTCCCTCAGCGGCATGGGGCTCCCGATGGCGGCGCTGTTGATCCGGCGCGAGATCGATTGTTGGACCCCAGGCGAACACAACGGCACGTTCCGTGGCCACAACCTCGCCTTCGTGGCGGGCTCGGCGGCACTGGACCACTGGACCGACCCGCACTTCACCGATCACGTCGCCGAACTGGCCGCCGCGATCCGCGTCAGCCTCGCGAGCGTCATCGACGCCCTCCCGGCGGGCGCCGCCGAAGTCGTCGGCAAGGGAGCGATGAGCGGACTGCGATTCCCCGCCCCCGGGACGGCCGAGCGGATACGGGAGGCGTTGTTCCGCGCCGGCGTCGTCGCCGAGACCTCGGGGTCGGGGCATGTACTGAAGCTCCTGCCACCCCTGACGATCTCCCTCACCGAGTGGAAGGAAGTGGCGGCCGTCCTGGGCGACACCGTCCGGGTACTCGCCACGGCGTAGTCGCCCGACACCCTGGGGACGAGCCAAGCGCGCGGCCTCGGCCGCGCGGCTTGGGTGTGCCCCTGTGACTCGCCGCGGTCTGCGAGGCTCGCGTCAGGTCGGCGACTGAGCCGACGCCTGCCGACGACGTAGGCCACGGCCGGGACCTTGTCCAGCCAGGGCAACAGCCGGGGACGTGGTGCTCGCTGCCCGGCCGTGCGCGGCCGACCGGGCCGGGCCCCCTTCGGGGCTGCGAACGAATGCGGCGGCGACCGCTACCAGGCGAAGGCCTCCGGAGACGGACCCGGTCCCGGGAAGATCTCGTCCAGCCCGGCCAGCAGCTCCTCGCTCAGCTCCAACTCGACCGCGCGCAGGGCGGATTCGAGCTGCTCCGCCGTGCGCGGACCGACGATCGGGCCGGTCACGCCGGGACGGGTGAGCAGCCAGGCCAGGGCGGCCTCGCCGGGCTCCAGACCGTGCTTGTCGAGCAGGTCCTCGTACGCCTGGATCTTCGCGTGCACCTCGGGGCCGGACATGGCACCCGCGGCTCGTCCCTCGCTGCGCCGACCGCCCTCGACCTGCTTCTTCAGCACGCCGCCGAGCGCACCGCCGTGCAGCGGCGACCACGGGATGATGCCGAGGCCGTACTCCTGCGCGGCCGGGATGACCTCCATCTCGGCGCGGCGCTCGTAGAGGTTGTAGAGGCACTGCTCGCTCACCAGGCCGATGGTGCCGCCGCGACGGGCGGCTGTCTCGTTCGCCTGGGCGATCTTGTAGCCCGGGAAGTTGGAGGACCCGACGTACAGGATCTTTCCCTGCTGGACCAGTACGTCGATGGCCTGCCAGATCTCCTCGAACGGGGTGTCCCGGTCGATGTGGTGGAACTGGTAGACGTCGATGTAGTCGCTCTGCAGCCGCTTGAGCGACGCGTCCACGGCGCGCCGGATGTTCAGCGCCGACAGCTTCTCGTGGTTGGGCCACGCCGCACCGTCCGCGCCCATGTTGACGTACAGCTTGGTGGCGAGGACGACCTTGTCGCGCCGCTCGCCGCTCTTCGCGAACCAGTCGCCGATGATGCTTTCGGTACGGCCCTTGTTCTCGGCCCCGCCGTACATGTTCGCCGTGTCGAAGAAGTTGATGCCCGCGTCCAGCGCCGCGTCCATGATGGCGTGACTGTCGGCCTCGTCGGTCCGCGGACCGAAGTTCATGGTGCCGAGGACGAGTCGGCTGACCTTGAGTCCCGTGCGTCCGAGCTGCGTGTACTTCATGTACCGCACGCTAGTCGCGTGAAGTGCGCTCCAGGCAAGCGCCCCTCAGCTCTTCGCGGCGCTGTCGCCTGTCGGCCTGACGCCCTCGGCCGCCTCTGCCTTCTCACGCATCTTGCGCACCAGCTCCGCCTTCTGGTCGGCGGCACCCTGTCGGTCGAGGTTGCGGTGCGGACCGTTGTTCTGCCGTTCGGCGCGGGACAGCCTCTTGCGCTGGCCGCCGCCCATGCCCACGGGGTTGTTGATGTTCTTGCTCACGGTCATGGGTTCTCCCGGAATGAGGTGAAGTGATCTACGGATTCGTCGGTGGGGCGGGGCGCCCGGAAGGACATGCCCAAGACGCTACCCGGTCCCGTCAGCCCCGCCCACCAAGTCCAGGTCGACGCCCGATCGCTCACAGCCAGCCGTTGCGGCGGAAGGACCGGTGCAGCAGGGCAGCGGCGCCGACCATCACGGTGACGGCGAGTGGATATCCGTACGTCCAGGTCAGTTCCGGCATGTGCGTGAAGTTCATGCCGTAGATCCCTGCGACGAGGGTCGGGGTCGCCAGGATCGCGGCCCAGGCGGAGATACGGCGCATGTCGTCGTTCTGCCAGGTCCCCACCCGTGCGAGGTGGGCGTCGAGGGCGGAGTTGAGCAGTTCGTCCAGTGAGCGCACCTCGGTGTCGGTGCGGTGCATGTGGTCGGCCACGTCGCGGAAGTACGGCAGCATCTCCTCGGGCCACCCGGAGTGGGGGCTGGCGAAGTCCTGCGCCACGGGGACCAGGGGCTGGACGGCGTCGCGGAATTCCAGGACCTCACGTTTGAGGGAGTACACGCCCTCGGTGAGGTCCTCGCGCTCCGGGGAGAACACGCGCCGCTCCAGCGCGGTCAGGTCGGTACGGACCTGGACGGCGGCCTCGGTGTAGGAGTCGACCACTGTGTCCAGGACGGCGTGCAGCACGGCGACCGGCCCGAACCGCAGCAGGTGCGGATCCTCACCGAGCCGCCTCGCCGCCTCGCCGGTGGGGTCGGCCCGGCCATGACGGACGGTCAGAGCGAAACGCGGACCGGTGAAGACCATCACCTCACCGGTCTCCACCTCGCTGCGGTCCTTGACGTACCACAACGTCTTCAGCGCCACCGCGAGCACATCCCCGTACCGTTCCCGCTTGGGCCGCTGGTGCGCCTCGCCGACGTCCTCGACCGCCAGCGGATGCAGTCCCAGCGGGCCCGCGAGTTCTTCCAGATCGCCTGGGTCGGGGTCGTCCAGATGCACCCAGCAGAACTCGTCCTCCCCCAAACGCTTCAGGCCGTCCAGCACGGCCGCACTGTCACCGCCGACCTGTCGCTTGTCGACCTGCTCCGGCTCGCCGGGCGTCTCCCGATAGATCACACACCACATGCTTCACGTCTGCGCCGCTGCGGCGATTGCATGCCTGTCGGCCGATATCCGCGGCCTCTGCTCGCCGCGGACGCGGTTCACGTACCGGCAGGGACGACGACGGCGGACCGTGCGTGGGAGCAGTTCCCTCCCCCGCCTGCCTTGGGGATGGACATCCGGCGCAGCAGATCGCGGGTGAGGCGCTTGTCGAGCGTGGTACGCCAGGTGACGTCGGGATGCTGGGAGCGCAGATGTGACAGCGCCCTGGTGCCCAGCCCGCAGTCGCGGAACGGTTCATCGAGGACGACGTCGATGATCACTCCCTCGGCGCACTCGTCGCACGCTCGGTAGGTCACCCGGCCGACCACCTTGCGGATGTGCACCAGCAGAAGGCATTCGTCACCCGCGCCCACCGGCTGGGAGGAAGGAAGCATCTCTATGCCTCGGTAGGCCAGAAGCCTGCGATGCCACCGGCCCGCTCGACGTCCGGAACGCCGATGCCTGCCGCCGGCCCGGCGCGGTGAGGTGTCTGCCCGCACAGGCCGTGCGGGGGCGCCGCTCACGGCATGCGTCCGGTCTCCCTGCGCGTCTCCCTGCGTTTCTCCCTGCATTCCATCGCGAGTGCCCCCGTCCTCGGGCCTCATGTCACGACGCGCCCCTACCGAGCGGAACCGGTACGGGGCCCGTCGACCATGTCCTCGACCGCCCTGAGTACGAGGTCGGGACGGTCAGTCGGCACCTCGTGGGAACTTCCCTTCGCGGTGACGAGCGTTCGGTCGGGCCCGTTCCCGGCGATCGAAGCGGCGGCCGCGCGCCAACGCTGGGCGTCCACCGGAGACCCGGCGAACGGCGTCTGCTCCGACACCATGACCGTCACCGGTACCGGGTCCGGCCAGGTGACCTGGTGGAACGCCTTGTGCGCCGGGGCGTAGCCCTCCGCGGTGGAGATGAGCTGCCGGTTCTCCGGCTTGTAGGGGTCCTTCTTCGCCGCGTCGGCCTGCGCCCGGCTCGCGGCCACGAGACGGGCGATCTCCTCGTCCGTGAAGAACGGAGGCAGATTGGCGTCGACCAGGACCGCGCCGGAGAGCAGCTTCGGGCTGTCGTCGGCCGGCTGGCACGTCCGTCGGGGGTAGCGCTGATCCCAGTGAGTGTGCGGTCGGGGCAACCCCCGTGAGCGGTAGACCAGGGGTCGGGGCATGGAGTCGAGGGAACGGCGTCGGCTGGACGAAGTGATGACTGTTCCTTGCCGACGGTTTTGCGACCATGTGCGGGATCCCGGGAAGGCGAACACCATGACAGTGAACGAATCCCTTCCCGGCACAAGCCTGCTCGCGGATCCCCTGCGCAACAAAGGCACCGCCTTCAGCCCCCAGGAGCGGGCCGAGCACGGTCTCGACGGACTGCTTCCGGCCGCCGTGGAAACGCTCGACGAACAGGCCGACCGCGCGTACGAGGCGTTCCTCGGCTACGACAAGCCGCTGAACCGGCACATCTATCTGCGCCAGCTGCAGGACACCAACGAGATCCTCTTCCACCACCTGGTCACCGGGCATCTGGAGGAGATGCTGCCCGTCGTCTACACGCCGACCGTCGGCGAGGCCTGCCGGCGCTTCAGCGAGATCTACCGCCGTCCGCGCGGGCTCTTCCTCTCGTACGAGGACAGGCACCGTTTCCGGGAGCTCCTGCGCAACCGCCCGCACCAGGACGTCGACGTCATCGTCGTCACCGACGGCGAGCGCATCCTGGGACTGGGCGACCAGGGCGTCGGCGGCATGGGCATCCCCATCGGCAAGCTCAGCCTCTACACGGCCATCGGCGGCATCCACCCGGCCCGAACGCTGCCCATCCTGCTGGACGCCGGCACCGACAACGAGAAGCTGCTGGCCGACCCGCACTACCTGGGCCGCCGGGAGCGCCGCGTCACGGGCGCCGCGTACGAGGAGCTGGTGGACTCGCTGGTGTCCGCGGTGGAGGCCGAACTCCCGGGCACGCTGCTTCAGTGGGAGGACTTCGCGACCGCTCACGCCCGCCCGGTCCTCACCCGCTACCGGGATCGGCTGCTGACCTTCAACGACGACATCCAGGGCACGGCCGCCGTCGCTCTCGGGGCGCTGACCACGGCCACCACGGTCGCCGGCACCCACCTGACCGACCAGCGGATCGTGATCCTCGGCGCGGGCTCGGCCGCGGTCGGGGTGGCCGACATGATCCGTACGGCCATGACGGACGAGGGCCTGCCGCCGGACGAGGCCCGCTCACGCTTCTGGTTCGTCGACGTCGACGGGTTGCTCGTGGCCTCGCGCGCGGGGCTCAGCGAGGAGCAGCGCGTCTACGCCCGCGACGACTACACCCCCGACGACGAGCCGGCGAAGCTCGGCCTCGCCGAGGTGGTCCGCCAAGTCGAACCCACCGTGTTGATCGGCCTGTCCACCGCCAAGGGCGCCTTCACCGAGGAGATCGTCCGGCAGATGGCGTCCACCTGCGAGCGACCCGTGATCTTCCCGCTGTCGAACCCGACCTCGCACTCCGAGGCCGACCCCGCCGACCTCGCCCGCTGGACGGACGGCAAGGTACTGGTCGCCACCGGCTCGCCGTTCCCGCCGCTGAGGATCGACGGCCGCGAGGTGCCGGTGGCGCAGGCGAACAACGTGTACGTCTTCCCTGCCATCGGCCTCGCGGTGACGGCCGCCCGGGCGACCAGGGTCACCGACCGGATGATGGTCGCCGCCGCCCGCGCCGTGGGCCGCTGTGCCGCTCGGTCCGCACCGGACGACGTCGCCGCCGCGCCGCTACTGCCACCGCTCCGGGACATGCGCGACGCGGCCCGGGAGATCGCCGTGGCCGCGGCGAGGGCGGCCGTCGAGGACGGTGTCGCACCGCATGCGACGGAGGAGGACCTGCGGGCGGCGGTCTCACGAGCCCAGTGGACCCCTCGGTACGAACGATGACCCCGAATCGTGCTGGAGCGCTCCTGGCCGGCCTGCTCGGCGCCGGTCCGCTTCCGCTTTACCGGGCGGGGCGAGCGAGAGGTCGGCGGTTCACTGTTCCCGTCGTCCCTCACAGCCTGACGTGACTGCACACGGGCGCCTTGCCGGATGCGTCGGAGCGGGGATGACGGGACGGACCGGGTAACCGATTTCTGTGGGGGCCGCCGTCCGGGACGGAGAGTTCCGACCGACCGGTCACGCGCGCCGGCGTCAACTCGGTGCCCGGTGGCGGACTAGCCGATCGTGCCCGATCAGGGCTCCGTCGGGTTGCCGAGGCCGGTGAGGGCGCCGACGGGGTCCAGGTCGGGGGTGCCTCGGGGCCACCAGTCGTCGTGGCCCGGTTCGGACTCGTACGCGTACCAGAGGCCGTCGCGGCCCAGGCGCAGCTGTATGTGTCCGCGCGGGTGGGTGAGGTGGTTGTGCCGGGGTCTGAACGCGGGGAGGTCGGCGGCGAGGAGGAGAGGGCGGGCGCGGTCGAATCTTCCCGCCGGTGGGTCCCAGGCCTCTTCGAGGACCGCGAGGCCGTCGAGCCCACCCTGTCGCCAGGCGGCCACCGCGCGTGCCAGATCCGCCGGGGTGCGGCCCGCGGCTCTGGCGAGCGACGAGTAGAGGGACCGGGTGCCGGCGGTGAGGCCCGAGCCGGGGCGGGCGGCGGCGAGACGTACGGCGTCCTGCCACAGGGTCAGTTCACCGACCGGGTCGTGGCCGGAGGTGAGCAGTGTGTGGGCGCGGGCGGCGGCGTCCGTCGCCAACTGGTCCAGCGCGAAGGGATCCGGGCCACCCGGGGACGCCGGATAGGCCGGGGGCGGCTCAGGGTGCGGGCGCGGGGGCAGCGGCGCCGGGAGGCGCGGGAGGTCGCGC
This sequence comes from Streptomyces sp. B21-083, assembly GCF_036898825.1. GTDB lineage: Bacteria > Actinomycetota > Actinomycetes > Streptomycetales > Streptomycetaceae > Streptomyces. The sequence goes on from NZ_JARUND010000001.1 coordinate 1,803,344, forward strand.
GCGACGAGCGCGTCGGAAGCCCGGACCCCGGGGAAGGAATCCGGCTGCTGCTCCTGAGCGGCTCGGGCGGCTCGGGCGGCGTTGCGCCGGGACAACTCGTCGAGCACCTCCCGTTCGCCCCGGCCCCGCAGGAGGAGCAGGACGAAGGGGTCGGCGTCGAGAAGGCGGGCGGTCTGGTAGCAGAGGGCTGCGGCGTGCTTGCAGGGGTGTCCGGAGTCGGGGCAGCTGCACCGGGGTTCGAGGTCGCCGGGGCCTGGGAGCAGAGGTGCCCCGCAGTCGGCGAGGGACTGGGGCATCTCCTTGTCGAGCAGCGCGGCGATGTGCCCGGGCCGTTCCACGGCGGCGTCCAGGAACCGCTCCCACTCCTGGTCGCCGAGGGTGCGCAGCCGCACCTGGACGCGGTACGGCCGCGGCCGGGAGCCCTGCACATAGGCGAGTACGAGCCCCGGTGTCACGGTGATGGCATCGACGTGCCCCTTCTCGGCGTACCCGCGGCCCCGCCCCAGCCGGGCGGCGTCCAACGCGCCCTCCTCCAGGGCGGCCACCCAGGCGTTCCCCCACCAGCTCTCCGCGAAGCCGACGCGCGTGCCCGCCCCGGCCCGGCTCCCGGAGGCCGCCAGAGCGGGGAAGGTACGGCGCAGCTCGCCGTCGCGGCCGGGTGCGGCCATGGAGGAGGACGGGGAAGCGAGGCGTGAGTTGCCGGAGGGACCGGGCGGACCGGAGGGACCGGGGAGATCCTCGTCGGGCGGTGCCGCCCGCCGGAACCTGGCGATGCCGTGGGTGTCCCGGGTGCCGGGGGTGCCGGGGGTGTCCCGGGTCCCGGGGGTGTCCCGGGTGCCGTGGGTGTCCCGGGTGCCGTGGGTGTCCCGGGTGCCGTGGGTGCCGGGGGTGTCCCGGGTGCCGGGGGTGTCCCGGGTGCCGGGGGTGTCCCGGGTGCCGGGGGTCCTCGTGGTTTCCGGAGCGCCCGGCGTGGTCGAGGTGTCCCCCGACCCGCCTGGTGACGCGGCCCCGGGAGCCCCGTCGCCCACGTTGCCGTATCGCGAGACCGGTGCGGCAACAGCACGCAGGACATCCCCGACGGTCACAGGCGGCGAGGTGTCCGGACGTGGGTCGTCGTCCCAGGGCTCTGGGCTCGTCCCCGGGCCCGTCAGGAACTCGTCGGGGGGCAACTCGAAGGAATGGGCGAGCAGTTCCCGTACGTCACGCCCCCGGTCGGCGAGGCGCCGCTCACGTGGGTCCGGTCCGGGCGCGGGCCGGACGGAACGCCGCGCGGCCTCGGCTGTCGCCACCTCCGCATCCAGCCGGGCCCGCCGCGCCTCCCCGCGCGCGGCCCGCAGAGCCTCCCGGGCGACATCCCCGGGCCGCCCGCCCTTGTGACCCCCGGCGTCGGTGCGCGTCGGCGGAACGTCCCCGACCTCCGGGCCGCCGACGTCCGCCGCCCGGGCCTCGGCGTCCTGGCTCCCGACCGGCGTCGTCACGCCCCGCAGAGCCGCACGAGCCGCGTCTCCGGGCCGGCCCTCCCGCGCTACGCCCTCGCCCCCGCCGGGTGCCCCGGTCGCCTCCTGGCTCGCGCGCTCCCGCGCCGCCCGCAACGCCCTCCGCGCGGCATCGGCCGGCCGCTCCCTCCCGACATCGTCGGCCCAAGGCTTCCCGTCCGACGCATCCCCCACCACCTCACGCCCCCCAGACACCGCACCGACGGCCCGCTCCCCCTCCGACCCGCCCGACACAGGCCACCCGTCCGACGCACCCCCCACCACCTCACACCCCCCAGACACCACACCGACGGCCCGATCCCCCTCCGACCCGCCCGACACAGGCCACCCGTCCGACGCACCCCCCACCACCTCACACCCCCCAGACACGGCATCAGCAGCCCGGTCCCCCTCCGACCCGCCCCGCCGCGCACGCCCCTCCGGCACCGGCACCTCCCCCGTCGCCTCGCGCTTCTCCGCACGCTCCCGGTGCTCCTCCGAGGGCATCAGACCGCCCCCCGCAGCGAGACCAGGTCGGACAGGGCCCGGTCCGTCAGTTCGGTGAAGGATGACTCGCCGGAGGTCAGGATCGCGTCGGCGAGGGCCCGCTTGGACTCCAGCATCTCCGCGATGCGGTCCTCGACCGTGCCCTCGGTGATCAGGCGGTGCACCTGGACGGGCTGGGTCTGGCCGATGCGGTAGGCACGGTCCGTGGCCTGTTCCTCGACCGCGGGGTTCCACCAGCGGTCGAAGTGGATGACATGGCCCGCGCGCGTGAGGTTCAGGCCCGTGCCCGCGGCCTTCAGGGAGAGGATCAGGATCGGGGTGGCGCCACTCTGGAAGCGGTCCACCATACGTTCCCGTTCCGGGACGGGGGTGCCGCCGTGGAGCAGTTCCACCGGGATCGCTCGGGCCGCGAGGTGGGACGTGATCAGGCGGGCCATCCCCACGTACTGGGTGAACACCAGCGCCGAGCCGTCCTCGGCCAGCAGGGTGTCCAACAGCTCGTCCAGCAGGGCGAGTTTGCCGGACCGGGCGGCCAGCCGGTCGCCTGCGGCAGGCCCGGGGGCCTCTTCCTTCAGGTACAGGGCGGGGTGGTCGCAGATCTGCTTGAGGGCGGTCAGCAGCTTCAGCACCAGGCCTCGGCGGGCGATGCCGTCCGCCGTCTCGATGGCGAGCAGCGACTCGCGCACGACCGCCTCGTACAGCGCGGCCTGTTCGCGGGTCAGGGGGACCGGGTGGTCCGTCTCCGTCTTCGGCGGCAGTTCCGGGACGATGCCCGGGTCGGACTTCTTGCGGCGCAGCAGGAACGGGCGGACCAGCCGGGCGAGGCGGGCCACGGCCTCCTCGTCCTCACCGGTCTCCACCGCGCGCGCGTGCCGGGCGCGGAAGGACTTGAGGGGGCCCAGAAGGCCCGGTGTGGTCCAGTCGAGCAACGCCCAGAGTTCGGAGAGGTTGTTCTCCACGGGGGTGCCGGTGAGCGCCACGCGCGCGGGGGTCGGGATCGTGCGCAGTGCCTTCGCGGTGGCCGAGTACGGGTTCTTGACGTGCTGCGCCTCGTCCGCGACGACCATCCCCCACGACTGCTCGGCCAGCCGGGGCGCCGCCGACCTCATGGTGCCGTACGTCGTCAGGACGAAGCCGTCCGGCATGTCGTCCAGGGTGCGGTCGGGGCCGTGGAAACGGCGGACGGGGACACCGGGGGCGAACTTCGTGATCTCGCGCTGCCAGTTGCCCAGCAGGGAGGCCGGGCAGACCACCAGGGTCGGTTCGCTGCGGGCCCGTCGCAGATGCAGGGCGATGACGGTGATCGTCTTGCCGAGCCCCATGTCGTCGGCGAGGCAGCCGCCGAGGCCGAGGGAGGTCATGAGGTCCAGCCAGGCCAGTCCCCGGAGCTGGTAGTCGCGCAGTCGGGCCTGCAGCCCCGGGGGCGGTTCCACGGGGGTGATACCGGCCGTCAGCCGGTCGCGCAGGGCCGCCAGCGCGCCGACCGGGACCGCCTCGACGCTCTCGCCGTCGACCTCGACGCGGCCGGTGAGTGCCGCCGAGAGCGCGTCGACCGGGTCGAGCAGGCCCAGTTCACGCTTGCGTGCCTTGCGCACGAGGGCCGGGTCGACGAGCACCCACTGGTCCTTGAGCCGGACGACGGGACGGTGGGCCTCCGCGAGCAGGTCCATCTCGGCCTCGGTGAGCGGATCTCCGCCGAGCGCCAACTGCCAGCGGAACTGGAGGAGTTCCGCGCTCTCGAAGAAGCCGGTGCCGTCCTTCGCCGAGCCGGGCGCCGGGCGGACGACCGCCTGTGCGGTCAGGTCCTGGGCGAGGTCCCGGGGCCAGTGCACCGCGACTCCGGCGGCGGCGAGCCGGGTCGCGGCCACCCCGAGGAGGTCGTACAGCTCCTCTTCGGAGAGGGCCAGGACGTCGGGTGACTCCTGCTCGGTGAGGCGGTCGAGCGGGGGCCACACGCGGGCCGCGCGGCGCACCGCCAGGGCGGCGTCCACGCGTGCGCGTGCTCCGAAGGCCGCGTCCGCGGTGCCCGCCCACAGGGTTGCCGCGTCGGTCACCAGGGTGGGGTCGGCGAGACTGTGCACCTGGACGACCGCCGCGCCCGCGCTGCGCACCCGGTCGGGGTCGTCGAACAGTTCGTACGCCGACAGGTCGAGGCGGAGCGAGATCCGTACGCCCGCGTCCATGCCCGCGGCGACCTCCGCCGCCCAGTCGTGGGCGTCCGGCAGGCGCTGGGCCGGGCGCGCGGCGAAGGGCATCCCCGAGGCGTACGGCGCCGCCGGGGTGCGCGGCAGGGTGTCCGCGACGGCGTCCAGGAAGGCGCGCAGCAGTGCCTCCGGCTGGGGCAGCAGCAGGGGGCCCGAGCCCGGCAGGGGCACCGCGTGGCCCTCGTACGGCAGGGCCGCGGCGATGGCCCTGAGGTGGGCGATGTCGTCGGGGTCCAGCGGGCCCGCGCGCCAGGCGTCGTGGCCGGCGGGCGTGAGCCCGGGGAGCAGCCTGCCCCGGGCCGTGAGGCCGAGGGCGTGCAGCGCTGCGGCGCCCCAGCAGGCCGTGGCGGGGTGGGCGGCGGGGTCGCGGCGGGCCCGCACGAGCAGGGGCAGCGCCGCGTCGACGGGCAACGTGAGCGCGGGGGTGGTGCGGCGGCGGATTCCGGCGCCGTGCCGTCGTACGACCGTCAGTTCCGTACGACCCTCGCCCTCGTCCGGCAGGCCTGTGTCGCCCTCCGGGTCCCAGAAGGCGACGCGGCCCTCGCGTGGGAGGGGGGCGGGCAGGAAGACGGCCGCGAGGCGCACGGACACGTCCGCCACCGCTGTCGCCGGTGTCTCCTCGCTCATGCGTACGTCACCTCCCGCCCTCGTGTCGGGTCCGTCGAGTCGGACGTCTTCGACTGTACGGGCGGGGTCTGACAATCGGTCCCGGCGACGGGCCGGAGGCGGTCGCGCCGCAGGTCAGGGGGTTGTTCGCGAGACGACGTACACCATGTAGTGGTTGGGCTTCGCCCACTTCACGAGGATGTGCTGCGTGGGTGCCGGGTTCTTCTGCGGGTGGGCGAGACCCCACCACGGGCCCGGCTCCTTGAACTTCCAGCCGACGATCTTCTGGTCCCGGGCGCTGATGGGGAACTGGTCCTTCTTCAGGCTGGTGCGGGGGACGCCCATGGCCTTGAAGAAGTAGTCCAGCCCCGCGTTCGTGGTCATGAACTGGACGTACAGGCGGCTGGTGCGCCAGTTGTTCGTCTCGTAGTAGGCGACCTTCGTCGACAGGATTCCCTCGCCGTCGGCCTGGCGCGGGACGGGTACTTCGTAGATGTGGCGCTGGACCTTGGAGGGCCAGGCCTTGGTGAGGCCCCGCGCAGCCCACTTGCGTTCCTTGTCCAAGCCGCTGTCACGGCTCTGGTTGGCGGAGATCACCAGGTAGCCGGCCGGGACGCCGATGAGGAGCACGATGATCAGCAGGGTCAGGGCGCGCCGGCGGTTCCGGTGACGGCGGTCCTCCGGCGGGCCGGGCGGCTCGTCCGGCGGCATGGCCTGACGGGGCAGGGAGGCGGTCACAGCGGCCCCTGGGTGGCGCGGCGGGTGGTCTCGACGAGTTTCTCGAAGCGCTCGTACCGCTCGACGCGGCGCCGGTTGGCGCGCCGGAAGCGGCGGGCGACCAGGCGCGCGAGGTCGGCGGCACCGACCATGCCGGCCTCGGGGCCGAGCTGCGCGCGGGCGATGCGGGCCTCGGGGCGGTAGCCGCGGCCGGTGAGGTGGCGGCGGAAGGCGTCCCGGGCGGGGCCGATCAGCAGGTCGTCGGCCGCGGAGACACCGCCGCCGATGACGAAGCAGGAGGGGTCCAGGGCGGCGGCCAGGTTGGCGATGCCGACGCCGAGCCACTGGCCGATGTCCTGGAGCAGTTCGATGCACATGGCGTCGCCCTCGCGGGCCAGCTGGGTGATCATCGGGCCGGTGATGTCGGCGATGTTGCCCTTGACGTGCTCGATGATCCCGTACGCCACCGGGGAGTCGGCCGCCGCGAGTTCGCGGGCCTCTCTGACCAGGGCGTTGCCGGAGCTGTACTGCTCCCAGCAGCCGCGGTTGCCGCACGGGCAGCGGTGGCCGCCGGGCACGACCTGCATATGGCCGAACTCGCCGGCGACGCCGAACTTGCCGCGCTTGACCTGGCCGTCCTCCAGGATCGCGCCGCCGATGCCGGTGCCCAGGGTGATCATGACGAGGTGGTCCTCGCCGCGCCCCGCGCCGAAGCGCCACTCCGCCCAGGCGGCGGCGTTGGCGTCGTTGTCGACCAGGACGGGGACGGCGAGGCGGCTGGAGATGCGGTCCCGCAGGGGCTCGTTGCGCCAGGACAGGTGGGGGGCGAACAGGACGCGGTTGCGTTCGGCGTCGACCCAGCCGGCCGCACCGATGCCCACCGCGTGCACGTCGTGCCGGTCGGAGAGGTCCAGGACCAGCTCGGTGATGGTGTCCTCGACGACCTTGGGGCTCTTGGACTTGTCCGGTGTCTCGGTGCGGATCGTCTCCAGGATGTTGCCGTCCGCGTCGACCACACCCGCCATCACCTTCGTGCCGCCGATGTCGATACCGACGGTGGGTACGCGGGGGGCCGTGAGGTGGGAACGGCGCTCGCGTGTGCCGACGGTGCGCAGCGCCGGTGCCCGGCGGGAGCCGATGGGGGCTACTCCCCCGCCGGCTGCGTTGAGAGCCCGAGGGAGTGCGAGGTCGCGGTAGGTGCTCATTGCGGCGATTCTGCCTCACCGTGGGACCCGTTGGCGCGCGGGGGAGTGATGGGGTGGTGCGGGCTGTTTGCCAGGTGCGGGTGCGTTGTGGTTGTTCGCGCAGTTCCCCGCGCCCCTGAGGCCAGGGCCGCGCCCTGGCCTCAGGGGCGTACCAGTAGTTGGAACTCGAACGAGTAGCGCGTGGGGCGGTAGGTGTGGGTGCCGAATTCGACGGCGCGGCCGGTGTCGTCGAAGGTGGTGCGCTGCATCGTGAGGAGGGGGGCGCCCTCGCGTTCGGTGAGGCGTTCCGCCTCCTCGGCCGTCGCTCCGCGTGCGCCGATCGACTGGCGGGCGCTGTGCAGGGTGATTCCGGCGGCGCGCATCAGCCGGTACAGCCCGGTGGCCTCCAGCTGGCCGGTGTCCAGGTCGAACAGGCCGGGCGGCAGGTAGTTGCAGAGGTACGCCATCGGCTCGCCGTGCGCCATCCGCAGCCGTTCCACGCGGTGTACGTCGCTGTCCTCGGCCACGTTGAGCGCGGCGGCGACCTCCGCTGAGGCCGGCACGACCGTGTTGACGAGGACCTTGGTCGCGGGGCGCTGGCCCGCCGCCTCCAGGTCGTCGTAGAGGCTGCTCAGTTCCAGAGGGCGTTTGACCTGGCTGTGCACGACCTGCGTGCCGACCCCCCGGCGACGTACGAGCAGGCCCTTGTCGACGAGGGACTGGATGGCCTGGCGCACGGTGGGGCGGGACAGACCGAGCCGTCCGGCCAGCTCTATCTCGTTGCCCAGCAGGCTGCCGGGAGTGAGTGCTCCGTGCTCGATGGCGGCTTCGAGCTGCTGGGACAGCTGGAAGTAGAGCGGTACCGGGCTGCTCCGGTCCACACGGAGTTCCAGCGGCACTGTCGGATCCACATCTGGTTTCGGCACGGCCTGAGCGTAGCTCCGGTGGTTGTTGACGGGAAGTCGTGTAGTTCGGTTGTCCGGACATACGCATTGACAGCGTGGCTGGTCGGACCCCAGTTTGGTTCTCATGCGCATCGGAGTCATCGGGACGGGCCGCATCGGTACATTCCACGCGAACACCCTCAGCCGTCACCGTGAGGTGGGGGGATCCCTCATCGTCACGGACGCGGACAGCGGGCGGGCGCAGGATCTCGCCCACCGTTTAGGAGCGACGGCCGCGCCGGGTGTCGACGAGATCTTCACCTGGGGCGTGGACGCGGTGGTGATCACGGCGGCCACCTCGGCCCACGCCGAACTGATCGGTCGGGCAGCACGCTCGGGTCTCCCGGTGTTCTGCGAGAAGCCCATAGCGCTCGATCTGCCTGCCACCCTGGCCGCGATCGCCGAGGTGGAGGCGGCGGGCACCGTCCTTCAGATGGGCTTCCAGCGCCGCTTCGACACCGGCTACACGGGTGCCCGCGAGGCCGTGCGTTCCGGGAGGCTCGGCCGCCTGCACACCGTCCGCATGATGACGTCGGACCAGACGCCGCCGGCGCCGGAGTATCTGCCGCTGTCCGGTGGGCTGTACCGGGACACCCTGATCCACGACTTCGACATCCTGCGCTGGGTGACGGGGCACGAGATCGTCGAGGTGTACGCGACGGGGTCGGACGCCGGGCCCCCGATGTTCCGCGAGGCAGGCGACGTCGGTACGGCCGCCGTCGTACTCACCCTGGACGACGGCACGCTCGCCACTGCGACGGCGACACGAATGAACGGCGCCGGCTACGACGTCCGCATGGAGCTGGCCGGCGAGCTGGACCAGGTCGGCGTCGGCCTCGACGACCGTACGCCGATCGCGTCGACCGAACCGGCGGGACCGCCGGCCGCGAGCAAGCCGTGGACGGGCTTCCTGGAGCGTTTCGGGCCCGCCTACGAGGACGAGCTGTCGGCCTTCGTCGAGGTGGTGCGCGGCGAGCGCGCCAACCCGTGCGACGGCCGTGAGGCACTGCAGGCCCTGCGCGTCGCCGAGGCCTGCGAACTGTCCAGACGGGAGCGCAGACCCGTACACCTCGCCGAGATCCCGGGCGGGTGGGACTGAGAGCCCAGGAGGACGGCAGGGAACGGGCGCCCTCGCCGACTAGGGGCGGTCCTGCCCGTCTTCTTCCAGGAATCCCGCGTCGTACGCCAACAGGGCGATCTGCACCCGGTTGTTGAGGTCGAGTTTGGCGAGGATGCGGGAGACGTGCGTCTTGACGGTGGCCACACTCATGAACAGGGCGACGGCGATCTCGGCGTTCGACCGACCCTGGCCGACGGCGACCGCGACCTCGCGTTCCCGGTCGTTCAGCGCGCGGGTGCGGTCCCGGGCGTCGGCCCGCCTGGTGTCAGCCGTGCCGCCCGCCGCGTGAGCCATCAGCTGGCGGGTCACAGCGGGCGACAGGACGGGGTCCCCGGCCGCGACACGGCGGACCGCGGCGAGGATCTCGGCGGGCGGGGTGTCCTTGAGGACGAAGCCGGCGGCGCCCGCGCGCAGGGCGCGCAGTACCTGGTCGTCGGCGTGGAAGGTGGTGAGGACCACGACCTGCGGGGCGTCCTTGCGGGCCCGCAGGCGTTCGGTGGCGGTGAGTCCGTCCACCGTCGGCATCCTGATGTCCATGAGCACCACGTCCGGGCCGGTGCGGCCGACGAGGGCCTCGACCTCACCGCCGTCGGCGGCCTCGCCGACGATCTCGATGTCCTCGGCGCCGCCCATCATGAGGGACAGCCCAGCCCGTACCAGGGGGTCGTCGTCGACGAGGAGCAGTCTGATCACGGTCATGGCCCCACGTAATCACGGTTGTGCGGCGTCGGGACGTGCGCGGGCCGACGTCCGGCTAGATTGCCGACCTGAACTCCGGTGAAACGAGGGGCCTTTCGTGCGTTACCGACTGCTGGGCAGGACAGGTTTACGTGTCTCCGAGCTCTTCCTCGGGGCCATGACCTTCGGAGAGCAGGGCGGGGTGGGGGCGCCCAAGGGCGAGTGCGCGCGCATCCTCGACGCGTACGAGAACGCGGGTGGGAACGTCGTCGACACGGCGATCAACTACCGCGGTGGGGCGAGCGAGACGATCCTGGGCGAACTCCTCAGGGGGCGGCGCGACCGGCTCGTGGTGTCCACTAAGTACACGATCTCGCGCGACGGCGCCGATCCCAACGCCGCGGGCAACCACCGCAAGAATCTGACGCTGTCCCTGGAGACGAGCCTGCGCCGCCTCGGTACGGACTACGTGGACGTGTACTGGGTGCACATCTGGGACCGCGCCACGCCCGTCGAGGAGACCATGCGCGCCCTCGACGACGCCGTGCGCGCCGGGAAGGTGCTGTACGTCGGCATCTCGGACGCCCCGGCCTGGGTGGTGTCCCGGGCCAACACCCTGGCGGAGTGGCGGGGCTGGTCGCAGTTCGCCGCGCTCCAGGTGCCGTACAGCCTGCTGAACCGTGACATCGAGCGTGAGCTGCTGCCGATGGCAGAGGCGTTCGGGATGTCGGTGGCGGCCTGGAGTCCGCTGCAGAACGGCATTCTGTCCGGCAAGTACACCCGCGCGCGTGGCATCGCCCCGGACGAGTCGGCGCGGCTGTCCGTGGAGGCGATCGGCGAACGCGAGCACGCGGTGGCGGCGGCGGTGCAGTCGGCGGCGGACGAACTCGGCGCGTCCCCGGCGCAGGTGGCCATCGCGTGGACGATGGCGCGCTCCCCCGCCGTGCACCCGATCGTGGGCGCGCGCCGGGTCGAGCAGCTCACGGACAACCTCGGCGCGGCCGAACTGACGCTTCCCGCCGATCTGGTGGCCAAGCTGGAGGAGACCACCGGATTCCGGCCCGGTTTCCCGACCGAGTTCATCGAGGAGACCTCGGCCTGGGTGTACGGGGAGGCAGGACAACGGGTGGTACCGCGTAGGGTGCGCGGCTGAAAGCGCCCTCCTCTTCAAAGAGGTGCCGTCACACTTCAAAGAGTTGCCGTCACGAGAGACGTGCCCTCAGGCACCCCACGGCAGCCAGGCCCTGACAGCGAATCCCCCGTCCGGCTCCGTGCCGTGTTCCAGCCGTCCGCCCGCCAGGGTCGCGCGCTCGGTCAGACCGATGAGGCCCTGTCCGGAGCCGGGGACGTGCGGGACCTCCCCCGGGGGTGCTGGATTGCGTACGGAGACGGTCAGGCCGTCGCCCTGGGCGCCCGTGAGGGACACCGTGACCTCGGCGCCCGGGGCGTGTTTGCGGGCGTTCGTGAGGCCCTCCTGGACGATCCGGTAGGCGGTGCGGCCGATGGAGGCGGGTACGGCGGCCGGTGCCGTCACCCGGCTGTCCAGCGCGATCTTCATACCGGCCTCGCGGGATTCGGTCACCAGGATGTCGAGCGCGGCGAGCGTCGGCTGCGGGCGCCCCGCCTCCTCCGGGTCGCCGGCCCGCAGGACGCCGATGATCTCCCGCAGGTCCTGGAGGGCGTCGTGCGCGCTCTCCCGGATGACCCCGGCGGCCCGCGCGACCTCCTCGCGGGGTGCGTCGGGCCGGAACTCCAGGGCGCCGGCATGCACGCTCAACAAGGTGAGGCGGTGGGCCAGCACGTCGTGCATCTCGCGGGCGATGGCCTCGCGGGCCAGCCGCTGCGCCTGTTCGGCCCGCAGCGCCGCCTCCGTCTCGGCCCGCCGCAGCCGGTCCCGCAGGCTCACCGTGAGCTGTCGTTTGGCCCGCACGAACATGCCCCAGCCGACCGCGGTCGCGGTCAGCAGGACGCTGAGGGCCACCGCTGCGAGATACGGCAGGTCCGGGTCGGGGCGCAGCCAGTAGAAGACCGGGATCACCACGACGGAGGCACCGCTGACCAGACCGACGTACCGGAAGGGGCGGTGCACGGCGAGGGAGAAGAGGGCGACCAGGCCGGCGCCGCCCGCCGTACCCGACACGACGCTGACCGCGAGCATCGCGACGGCGAGGCCGAGCGGCCAGCGGCGCCGCAGCCATACGGCGGCGCAGGAGAGGGCGCCGACCCACTGGTCGACGGCGGCGACGGCGTGCGGGGTGTTGGGGTCCTCGGCCAGGGCGACCGCGCCCAGCACACCGACGAGGACGGCCAGCAGGAAGCAGGTGAAGTCGACGACCCAGTCGCGGGCGGTGCGCCTGGGCTGTGCGGACACCCCGAACCACCCGGCCCGCTGCCGCGCGGAGCCGGTGCCGGAACCGGGATTCGCGACGGGGTCGGGGTCGAGGCCGTCGAGCACGGCCGACGGGAAGAGCCACCGCCGCCCCGGGAACGTCGTCGCGGTCTCGGGAACGACCTCGGGAACGGATGTCGACCTGTCACCTCTCACAGTCGACGAATCTATGGGGTGCCGGCCCGTGTCATCCCCGCCGAGCCGTGATCGTCGACCAAAGTCGTGCCACCGCAGACTTTCGGCGCGTCGTCCGGGAGCGACCGGCGACTTCGGAAGAGCCGGCCTCGCCCCGCGGCCGATGAGGGCGGAGGGTCCGCGGAGCGACGATCCCGGTATGAAGCAGTTACTGGAAATCGCCGGTTTCATCGCCCTGGTGCAGGGTGCCGCGGGTCTGCTGCGGGAATTCACGGACCTGCACTGGGGCCTCGTACAGAAGATCGGATTCCTCGACGGCTATGAGCTCTACGCGAGTGTGGCACTGCTCGTGCTGTCCTTCGCGCTGTTCGCCGCAGCCGAGCGCCGCAAGTCCGGGTGAACGAAGGGGTGGGGGACCGGACGGTGGCGGGTCAGCCCGCGATGGAGTCGAGTTGTTCCGCCGCCGGGCGCAGCGCCCAGAGGTCACCGCCGGGCGGCTCTTCCAGCAAGGAGACCGCCCGCCGCGCCCGTACATCACCGGCGTCGGCGGCCGCATGGACGATGTCGTCCGCCGCGTACCGGAGGAATCCGAGCTCCGGATGCGGCCAGGCGGCCGATCCCGTCGCGGCGGGCAGCAGGTAGTCCACCGCCTTGAACAGGCTCTGCCCGTCCGGGCCCCGGTACGCCCACAGGTTCACGCCGACGTGCCGGCCGATGGCCGCGAGCCGGGTGTGGGCGACCAGGGCGAAGCTCGAGTAGTGCCAGCTTCTGGTCCGCGCCAGCTCCTGCGGCTGGCTGCCGTCGGCCGCGATCTGCTGCGCGACGCGCGTGCTCCGGGCGTTCAGGACGGTTCGCCGGGCGAGTTCCCTGTCGCCGGTCGCGTAGGCGAGTGCGGCGAGCTGCATGTCGTAGAAGGTGCCGTGGTTGTTGGTGGCGGCGGCCTCCTCCTTGCCGAAGTCACTGGTCCTGAGCCAGCCGAGGAAGTCGCTGTTCCACTTCGTCATGCCGGCCCGGTCCTTCCGGGTCCAGCCCGGGGCGCCGGTGTCCAGCAGGGCGAGCGCGTCGAGGACGCTGGTGAACGACTGCGAGAAGTCGATGATGCCGATGGCCCGGCCGTCGTACCTGCAGGGAATGAACTGCGCGTGGTTCAGGTTCGGGTTCATCCTCGTGGCCGGGTCGAGGAACCAGGTGCGCAGCACCTGCCCGGCCTTCTCCGCGTACCGCTTCTCGCCGGTGTAGTACCAGGCGAGGGAGAGGTCGTACGCGGCGTCGAAGGTCTTCTCGACGTCCTGGCGGTCGGTGCCGGTGTCGACCTCGGGGTTGCGCTCGCCGTCGCGTTGCACATAGGGGCAGCCCCAGGTGTTGTCGCTGGTCAGGGGCTTGGAGGGCCACCAGTAGGGAGCCTGGCTCAGGTAGTCGTGGACGTCGCCGCCGGGGGCTGGGCGTGGTTTGTCGACGACCGTCCAGGGGCCCTGGCTCAGCCATTTGGCGGCCCGGGCCGTCAACGCGTCCACGCTGCGGCGCAGTTGGCGGTCGCCGTGCTCCACTCGGAGCTTGGTCCGGTGGAGTTGGGCGCCGTCCAGTACGGCCGTGTGCGGGACCTCGGGCGCGGACCCCGCTGTCACCCGCGCCGAGGCGGTGGGGACGGCGGCGCCGACGGCGAACGCGGCGAAGGCCACCAGGAGGACGCTCAGTCGTGACAGTGCCGAGGGTGCGCTCATCGATCCACTCCGTTCTGGTGGGCGAACGTGCGGGGGGTGAGGTGACACGGGGAAAAGCCCTAGAGCGCGCGTTGTGCAGTGTGCAGATTCCGCGGCCGTACCGCGTGCGGGCTGCCGTACAGCTCCAGGCGGCTATGGAGGTCGCCGGTGAGGTCGGGGACGTCGATCTGGTCGAACTCCCTGACCTCGTCGATGCCGACGGTGGCGGAGTACGGTGCCAGGCCGTCGATCCTGACGAGTCCCGCGCGCGCGTTGGTGACGCGGATGTTCCAGTGGGCGAAGCGGGCGCCGAACAGGGGGCCGGCGCTCGCGTCACCGCCGTGGCGGCCGTTGTTGTTCAGGGTGATGTCGGTGCGGACGTTGGCGAAGGGCAGTCCGCGGTGGCTGTCGAAGGTGCCCATCCGCATGTCGCCGCGCGACCAGACGTTGTACGAGGACAGCCCCTCGACGTTGATGCCGTGCAGTTGGGTGTTCGAGGGGGCGGGGACGGTGCGCTCCTCGATGGTGAAGTCCTCGACGAGGTTGTCGTGCGAGCCCTCACGGCAGAAGTAGGGGTGGTGGGAGCCGCGGCCGGTGACACGTGTCCGCCGCAGGGTGCACGCGGAGGCGGACACGAGGCCGAAGCCGTTGTCGACGTGGCGGACCGTCACGTCGTCCACCCAGCAGTCGTACGCGCACTGCAGGACGACGCCGTTGTGCCCCTTGTCCAGCAGATGCGGCTGCTGCGGGGTCTCCATGGCCTCAAGGGTCAGGCCCTCCACTCCGGAGCCCGTCAACTCCGCGACATGCGTGGTCAGTTGAGGGTTCCATTCGGGGCGTACGTCGAGTGGCAGCGGTCGTTCGAGGGTGACCGTGCGGCCCCGGACCCTGGCGATGCGGACGGGCCACTCGTAGGGGACGTACGACGTCAGCTTCGTCTTGTCCTCCCAGAAGTAGGCCTCGGGTCCGGGCCCGCCGCCGCACATGTGCTCCAGGAGCGTGTGCTCCGCGTCGTCGGCCAGCCGGAGGAGGACCAGGGCGCCGGGGCGCAGTGACGTCGGGTTCGTCACCGTGATCGTCCATGAGCCCTGCCGGGCCGGGGCGACCGCTGTGAGCGGGCGCCACTCGTCGCGCCGGTTGCCCGTCCATCCCTCGAAGGGCCACGCCTTCGCCCTGATCGCGGCGACGAGAGAGGACCAACGGGCCCTGGGGGCAAGCCAGATCAGGCCTCCCGCCCATGACCAGCCCGACTTGTCGCCGCCGTAGCGGGAGCCGTAGGCGCCGATCAGTTCGGTGAGGTTCTTCGTCGCGTACAGGGTCGTACGGCCGCTGCCGGCGCCCTTGAGGGTCACGTTCGACCGGTCCAGGCGGATCACGTCGTCGATACGGAACGTGCCGGGCGGGATGGTGACCGTGCCGCCGCCGGCCCGGCCGGCGGCGGCGATGGCCCGGTTGATCGCGGGGGCGGAGTCGGTCACGCCGTCGGCCACGGCGCCGAAATCGCGTACGTCGGCGACAGCGGGGCGGCGGGGGCGGCGGACCGCGCCGCCGAAGCAACCCGCGCGGCCGATGTAGGGGATCTGCAGGTGGGTGAAGGGGGTGCGTTCGAACTCCCGCCAGAGGAGCGGGGTTCCGGTCGACGGCGTTCCGGTCGACGGCGTTCCGGTCGACGGGGTTCCCGGTCCGGCGGCCGCCGCGATGCCGGCACCGGCCGCTACCGCACCGGCCGCTACGGCGACGGCGCCGCCAAGGACGGCGCGCCTGGTCGAACTGGAGGTCATGCGCATGACATTTTGCTCACCGGTGAGGGGTGCCTGTGCGTCTCTCATGTCCGTTCGCCCTTCCCATGGTCTTTCATGGATGTGAACGACGTTCAGATGTGCGCTGAGCGGTGAGCATGCCATGACACTCTTGAGGGCGAAAGGGCTCGTGCGCTCTTTATTGGTTTGGACCTTTAAGGGGATAGCTCACGCACCGATTCAGATGGGTGAACCGGCCGATGACGAAGCCCATCAGACCACCGACGGGCGCCGCGGTGGCCGCCACCGCTACACGCTGACCCGCGTCTCCGCTGATACATCGGATCTATCATGGAGCACCTTAGGGACGGTGGACACCGAGACGCCCACCTGACCAGCAATCGCGGCGAGAGCGCGCCGTCTTCCCTGGCCGGATCCCGTCGGAGCCATTGACGTCATCGGATGAATCTCTTACGTTGCCGAGCGATCGGGTGTTGCGAGAACTGTCGCAACCCTTGTGGCGCTCGGCACGAACGCCCTCGCCCCATGTACCGCACTGCCCGTACTCGTGGGCCAACTGGCGCCCGGTGAGCGCTGGTTGAGCTGTGCCGTGCTCGGCGCCCCCGTCGGAGCCGACGCCGAGACGGCCGGGCGGGAATCCCCGATCGGGGCATGCCCACCGACCGCCGCACACCCGTCATCCGAATCCGAATCCGACGAGTGGAGACCGGACATGAGACGCGGACATCTCTCCCTGCTGGCCGTCGTGACGGCGCTGCTGACGTCCCCGGTCCAGACCCAGGCGCATGCGCACGCGGCGCAGTCCGGCCGCGCGTACCACGTCGCGCCTCGCGGCAGCGACCACGCACCCGGCACGCCGGCAGGTCCGCTGCGTACCATCGGCGCCTGCCTCGAACGAGTCCGCCCCGGCGACACCTGCCTGGTCCACCGGGGCACCTACCGTGAGCAACTCACCCCTCCCTCCGGCACCGAGGGTGCTCCGGTCACGATCGCCGCGTACGGAGACGGTCCGGTGACCGTCGACGGAACGGAGCGGGTGACCGGCTGGAAGGACGCGGGCGGCGGACTGATCGCCACCGACACCGACCTCCCGTCCGGCATTGACTTCAACGCGGTGTTCCTGGACAACACCCGTGCCGCTGAGGGCCGTTGGCCCAACTCCGGCGCCGATCCGCTGAACGTCACCTGGGCCGAGGCCGACGCCACCTCCACCGACCAGCACATCGACGACACCGACCTGCCCGACGCCGGCTGGACCGGCGCCACCGTGCACCTGTGGGCGGGCTCCAACCCATGGGCCCAGCAGACCGGCACGGTCACCGCCGCCTCGACGGGCAAGCTGGACTTCCACGGCGGCAACTACCGCTGCCCGCCCCTGTGCATGGGCAACCAGACCTACCGCAACTACTACCTCGTCGGGTCGAAGGCCGCCCTCGACCAGCCCGGCGAGTGGTACTACGACAAGGCCGCGCACCGGCTTTACATGGTCCCCCCGAAGGACGGCATCGCCGGACACACGGTGACCGCCAAGCACCGGCTGTGGGCCGTCGACCTGAGCGACAGTTCGTACGTCACCGTGCGCGGGCTGAACCTCTGGGGCACTTCCCTCCGAACGGGCAAGTCGAGTACGGGAGTTGTGGTCGACGGGCTGCACGCCACGTACATCTCCGAGTTCTCCACCCTGCCGATGCCGCCGGACGGTGATCTCGCGGTCGAGCCGTTCGAAGGCAACATCGTCGCCTCCCGCATCCTCGACTCGGGCGTGCAGATCCTCGGCACCGGCAACACCCTGAAGAACAGCGAGATCGCGCGGTCGGCCGGCGACGGCGTCCTGGTCCGTGGCACCGGCAACACCGTCACCGACAACTACATCCACGACGTCGGATGGATGGGCAGTTACACCCCCGGCATCGAGATCAACGGCAACGGCCACACGGTCACCCACAACACGATCCGGCGTACCGGACGGGCGGCCATCGACACCGCCTGGCAGCTCAACGGCACCGAGTTCCACGACAACCGCATCGCCTACAACGACATGTCCGAGGCGATGCGCACCTCCCGCGACGGCTCCCCCTTCTATGTGTGCTGCAGCCTGAACGGCTCGGGCACCTCCGTCGACCACAACACCGCGCACGACGCCGACGGCCAGAACGGCTACTACGTCGACAACTACTCCGGCCACTTCAGGCTCCACCACAACGTCGCCTGGAACACCGGCAGCCGGGGCGTCTTCTTCAACGGGCACACCGGCCCGAGCATCGCCAACGAGGACCACAACTCCAGTTACGGAGTGGGCGTCAACGTCGCCTCGGTCGCCCTCGGCGGCGCGACGGACGCGTCAGGTTCGTACTTCAGCAACATCGTCGGGCCCAAGCCGGTCACCGCGACGCGGACCGGAAACCCACTGCCGGTCGTCCGCTCCAACCTGATCAGCGAGAAGCCCGGCTACTCGGACGCCGTCAACGGTGAGCTGTGGCTGACACCGGGTTCGCCCGCCATCGACGCGGGCGAGGTGGTCGACGGCGTCACGACCGACACCGTGGGCGCGGCTCCCGACCAGGGCGCCTACGAGTACGGCGCTCCCGTCTGGTCGACCGGTTGCGATCTGCCCGACTGCCGGCAACGGGTACGCCATGGCGAGTGGACCGCCACGGCGAGCGACGGCACCGATGCCCGGGCCGGCGTCGACGGCGACATCAACACCCGCTGGACGGGCGCCGCCCCGCAGGCTGTCGGCCAGTCCCTGACCGTCGACCTCGGCGAGAGCAAGACCTTCGGCCGGCTCTCCCTCGACGCGGGCCGTGACACCAGCGGGCAGCCGTACGGCTTCACGGTCTCCGTGAGCCGCGACGGCACGCACTGGGGTGAGCCCCTCGCCAGGGTCTCCGGCCGCTCCTTCACCCAGGACGCGGTGTTCCCCCGGCAGACCACCGCCCGCTACGTACGCGTCACGCTGACCGCGAACGGGCCGACGCCCTGGGACGTCAACGACATCAGGCTGTACGCGGAAGGGCCCGACGCCGCCTCGACGCTCCAGGCCGAACAGGCCACCTCTGTAAGAGGAGTGGCGCGCGGCACGGCGGCCACCGGTGCCCTCGGCTCGGGCGACAGGCTGGGCTTCGACGCGGTGAACGTCCGGGGCAGGCATTTCACCGTGCGCCTCGCCTCCACCTGCGCGCGGGGCTGCTCGCTCCGGTTGCGCCTGGACTCACCGGACGGCCCGGTGGCCGCGGTGGTACCCCTCACGGACACCGGCGGTGAATGGCGGGAGCGGTCCGTGGTTCTGCGTCGCAAGGTCGGCGGCACCCACGACCTGTACCTCGTGGCGAAGGGCGGGGCCCGGGTCGCCGCGCTCGACTGGCTGACGATCCGCCCCTGACCGACGCCTTCGCCTCCGTCGAACCTCCCCCTGTCCGTCGGCGAACTCGGACAGTCAGGCCAGGGCGTTCACCAGGTCGGCCACTACGTCGGGCCGCTCCAGTGCGATGAAGTGGCCCGCACCCCGCACCTGGGTGAACTCGGCGACGGGCAGCAGCTTCTTGTTGGCCTCCCGGTCCGAGGGCCGGGACCAGTCCTTCTCCCCGTAGACGAGGTGAATTGGGGCCTTGACCTCGGGATAGCGCGAGCGGGCCGCGATGAGGCTGGGCAGGCTCTGGTACACAGCTCGGGCCACCGCCGGGTAGCCGGGGCGGCTGCCCACCTGGAGAAGTTCGTCCACGTAGTCGTCGCGCAGGGCGGTCTTGTCACCCAGGCCGCCCTGAAGGATCTTGCTGATGATCGGCTTGGGCTCCACGCCGGCGATCACCGGTCCGACGCCCGGTGCGAGGACACCGCTGACCACCACCCGGGCGAGGAGGCCGGAGCGGGCGATACCGCCGCGGAAGTCGTACGTGTTGACCGCGACGACACGCCGTACGCGCTCCGGCAGATCGGCCGCCGCGGTCAGCGCGAGCACCGCCCCCATGGACTCCCCGACCAACGTCACGTCATGCAGGTCGAGTTCCGTCAGGAGCCGCTCTACACCCTCGCGCATCGCCGGCTCGTCGTACGACGCACCGGGCACGATCTCCGAGTAGCCCATCCCCGGCAGATCGAGGGCGTACACGGTGTACCGGCCGGAGATCAACGGGATGAGGGAGCGGTAGTGCTCGGCCTGGGTGCGCACGGTGTGCAGCAGGACCAGGGGAGCGCCGGTGCCCGCTCTGAGGTAGCGCAGCGTTCCCTCCTGGCCGGCGCGTCCCGGGCGGGGAGCGAGGGTGTGGCTGGTGGTCCCCGGAATGTCGATCCTGGGGCGCGACGTGGTGTTGGGCATCTCGGACTCCTCGTGTGTGAACTGTGCTCAGGAGACTGGGGGTTCGGTCCGGCGGGTTCGGGCCGGCCGGGGCGGTCGGCAGCCCGCGTTCCGGTTCGCGGCCTACTGCGCCAGCTGGGGATACAGTCCCGCGAGGTCTCCGGCGAGTCCCGCCTTGACCTGGCGCGAGATGTCGTCGGCGAGTACCTCGTGCGCTCCCGCCTCGATGCCGTCGAGGGCGCGGGCGGCGACGTCGCGCGGGTCGGCCTTGGGGCCGTCGGCGCCCGCCGCGAGGTCCGTGTCCACGTATCCCACGTGCAGTCCGGTGACAGAGATTCCGCGCGGCTGGAGTTCCAGGCGCAGGGAGTTGGTCTGCGACCACAGAGCGGCCTTGGAGGCGCTGTAGGAGCCGCCGAGGGCCACCCAGGACAGCACCGAGTGCACATTGAGGATGTGGCCGCCGCCGTTGCCCTCGATGACCGGCACGAAGGCCCGGGCGACCAGCAGGGGGCCGTAGAAGTTGGTCTCGAACTCCTGGCGCACGTCGTCGAGCGCGGAGCCGAGGAAGGACGCGCCGACCGAGGCGCCGGCGTTGTTGATCAGCACGGTGACATCCTGCGCCTGCGCGGCGGCCGCCGCCACGGACGCCGGGTCGGTGACCTCCAGCGCCACCGGAACGGCGTCGGGATGGGTCACCGTGCGCGGATCACGGGCCGTGGCGTAGACCTTGCCGGCACCCCGGAGGTAGAGCTCCTCCACCAGGGCCTTGCCTATCCCGCGACTGCCGCCGGTGACGAAGACGCTCGCGCCCTTGAGTGATGTCATTACTGCCTCCACAACGAGAAACCGAAAACGGCCACCGCAGCCACCGATCAGCGCATATGGCTCGCGTCGAGCATCGCGGCCACAGTCGGCGCGATGAGCCCCGGCAGCTCATCGGCGCCGATTCCCGCGCGGGCGCTGGCGCCGTCGAAGACCAGGATCAGCTGCCGGGCCAGCAGATCCGGGTCGCTCGCCCCGCCCCGTTCGGCCTCGGCGCGGAAGAAGTCCGTCAGGTTCGCCTTGACCCGGTGGGCCACCCGGCTCGCGGGGTGAGTCCGGTCCTTGAGCTCGATCTGGACAGACAGGTACCGACAGCCCTGGAAGTCGGGCGAATCCGCCTGCGACTCCAGCCGGCCGAAGACGTGCGTGATCCGCTCACGGGGTGAACGGCCGTCGTCGGGGGTGGGCAGGAGCCCGGCCACGAAGGCGGCGGTGCGTTCCTCCAGGCTCGCCGCCAGCAGTTCGTCCTTACTCTCGAACAGCTGGTACATGGAACGCTTCGACACCCCCGCCGCCCTGCACAGCGCGTCGACGCCCATGCCGGCACCGTCCCGGTAGGTGAGCGCCGCCACCGCCTCCAGCAGCCGCTCCCTGGTACTTGACTTCGCCTCGGTGGTCATACGGCGAGAGTAACTCGACTCCGACGCAATACAAACCGATCGGTTTATGAGGCCCTCCCGGGTGACCGCGATGACGCACATCGAACATCGAGTGCGACATCGAAGGCGGCAGTCATTTTTCCCTTTTCCGCTGGCCGGGGACAGGGCACGGACCGGAAACCGACCTGTTTTCACTGGGAAGACGGATCGGTTTCCCCAACTTGAGCGAACAGGGTCCGGAAGGGCGGGGGTGCGGGCCCCGTGAAACGATCGGGCCGCAGGTTAACTCCGACGGCGTCCACCAGGTGCCCGGCGGTGTCAGCCCCCGAGTTCCCGGTGCCGGGCCGCCAGTTCCGCCGTACCCTCCTCCGTCAGGGAGCCGAACAGCCGGAGGCGCGAGATCCCGCCGTCCGGGTAGATGTCCACGCGCGCGTGCGTGCCCGTCGCCGGGGCCGGCAGGACGAAGCGGTGGTTGGTGTCGGGCTGGAGGCGGGTGCGCGGAAGGATCTCCGACCACCCGCCGTTCACCCCGTCCCGGAGCGACACCGTCGCCCAGCCCGCGCTGTTCCCCTTCAGATACGCCGTGTCGATCTCGACGGCCCTGATCTCCGACCGGGCCACGAGCCGGTAGCTGATCCAGTCGTTGCCCTGGTCGCGGCGGCGGCGCGTCTCCCAGCCGTCGTCCATCTTGCGGGAGCGCCCCGGCTGGACGGTGTTGGACGCCGGTGAGTAGAAGCGGTCGGACGCGTCCTCGGCCCGGCCGCCGTTCTCCAGGGCGACCACGTCGAAGGTGCCCAGCGCCGCCAGCCAGACAGGGTCGGGGGCGACCTCCCCGTACACCCGCAGGCGCGCGATGCCCCCGTCCGGATGCTGGTTGACCCGCAGATGCGTGAAGCGCTGTTCGAGCGCCACCTCGAAGCCGTTCGCCGCGTGACCGCCGACCTTCGTGCGCGGCACCAGCGTCGTCCACTTCACGTCGTCCGCCAGCAGTTCCTCGGGGGACGGGGAGCCGGGCACCGACACGCCCTCCACCGACACAGCCTGCGGATAGTTGCCGCGGAAGTGGGCGGTGTCGACCACGATGCCGCGTACGACGCCCGGCGCGCCGAGCCGTACCAGCGCCCAGTCGTGGTCCTGTGCCGTCGGCCACGGGTGCTCGGCGGACGCGCCGCGCCGGCGCCTGGTCTCCCAGCCGTCCATGATCTTGCCCTTGTGGCCGAAGTGCTCGGGCACGAACTCGGCGGGCCCGGGCACGAGCATGTTCTCGCGGTCGGCGAAGAACTCGTCGTTGGCGGCGATCACCCCGGCCCCGAGGCGGCGGTCGGCGAGGTCGGCGTACTGGGTGAAGGGGAAGTCCGCGGTGCGGTAGTCCGCGTACGGGTCACCGCCTCCGTAGGGGTTCGCGTCGCCGGTGAAGCTCACAGTCGCGGTCACGGTGATCAGTTCTGCCTTTCGGACTTCGGTGTCGGCCGTTGCGGGTGCCGGGGCGGGGGGTCCGGTCAGGGTGTACGGGTGAGGAGCTGTCCCTTCGGGTCGGTGAACTCGCCCTCCGCCACGATGCGTTGGCCGCGCAGCCAGGTCGAGCGGACGACACCGCTGAGGGTCCTGCCCGCGTACGCCGTCACGCGGTTGCGGTGCTGCAGGGCGGCCGGGTCCACGGTGAACGTCTCGTCCGGCGCGAGTACCGCGAAGTCGGCGTCCCGGCCCGCCTCGATCGCGCCCTTGCGCGCGTCGAGGCCCACGAGTGCGGCCGTGCGCGTGGACATCCAGCGCACGACGTCCTCCAGGGAGTGGCCTCTTCGCCGCGCCTCGGTCCACACCGCCGGGAGGCTCAGCTGGAGCCCCGAGATACCGCCCCACGCCGTGGCGAAGTCGGCGGTCTTGAGGTCCGCGGTGGACGGCGAGTGGTCGGTGACCACGCAGTCGATCGTGCCGTCGGCCAGCGCCTGCCACAGCAGGTCCTGGTTGGCGGCCTCGCGGATGGGCGGGCAGCACTTGAACTCGCTCGCTCCGTCCGGGACTTCCTCGGCGGTGAGGGTCAGGTAGTGCGGGCACGTCTCCACCGTGATCCGCACCCCGTCCGCCTTCGCGGCGGCGATCAGCGGCAGCGCGTCGCTCGACGACAGATGCAGGACGTGTACGCGCGCGTGCAGGCGCTTCGCCTGCTCGATCAGGCCGGCGATCGCCCGGTCCTCGGCGCCGCGCGGACGCGAGGCGAGGAAGTGCGCGTACTCCGGGCCGCCTTGCTGCGGTGCCGTGTCAAGGTGGTGCGGGTCCTCGGCGTGCACGATGAGCAGTCCGTCGAAGCCGGCGATCTCGGCCATCGACAGCGCGAGTCGCTCCTGGTCGAGGTGCGGGAACTCGTCCACGCCGGACGGTGACAGGAACGCCTTGAAGCCGAAGACACCGGCGTCGTGCAGCGGGCGCAGGTCCTTGACGTTGTCGGGCAGCGCGCCGCCCCAGAAGCCGACGTCGATGTGCGCCTTGTCCGCGGCGACTTCCCGCTTCGTACGGAGGTGGTCGACCGTCGTCGTCGGCGGGAGGGAGTTCAGGGGCATGTCGACGAGGGTGGTGATGCCGCCGGCCGCCGCGGCGCGCGTCGCGGTCCAGAAGCCCTCCCACTCGGTGCGTCCGGGGTCGTTGACGTGGACGTGGGTGTCCACCAGCCCGGGCAGCAGGACGTCGTCGCCGAAGTCCTCCAGACGCGCGCCAACCGGTACGTCGGCCTCGTACGGGAGTACGGCCACGATTCGACCCTCGGCGACCGCGACGGTGGCCGCGCGGGTCCCCTCGGGCGTGATGACACGCGTCGAGCGCAACACCAGTTCGATGTCGGACACGCCGGACACCCCTCTCTGTCACCTCTGTCACCGTGAATCCCGCTGTTAACTTCCACGTAACGGAATTCAACGTTCTGTTGAAGGAGTCTTCACCGACCGCCCCACACCGTCAAGAGTCACCCTGCCGACCCACCCGGCCTGATGCCAACCGGAGCGGCGACCTGGATGTTTCCACAAGACGGAATAAGAGTTCCGGAAATCAGAACGTAGTCATACACCAGCAGGCCGTCAAGCAACCGACCGGTAGGCTGCACCATCGCCTGTCAGCCGTGAAAGGAACGCGCCGTGCCGACGCCCAGCGCCAGCTCCACCGACGCCGCCAAACCCACCGCCGCCGGCGGTGGTGTCCAGTCCCTGGAGCGTGCCTTCGATCTGCTGGAGCGCATGGCGGACGCGGGCGGTGAGGTCGGCCTCAGTGAACTGTCCGTGAGCAGCGGGCTGCCGCTGCCCACCATCCATCGGCTCATGCGCACGCTCGTGGCCTGCGGCTACGTACGGCAGCAGCCCAACCGCCGGTACGCGCTGGGCCCGCGGCTGATCCGCCTCGGCGAGTCCGCGTCCCGGCTGCTCGGCACCTGGGCCCGCCCCTATCTGGCCCGGCTGGTCGAGGAGACCGGCGAGACGGCCAACATGGCGCTCCTGGACGGCGACGAGATCGTGTACGTGGCGCAGGTCCCGTCCAAGCACTCGATGCGTATGTTCACGGAGGTGGGCCGGCGCGTCCTGCCGCACTCCACCGGCGTCGGCAAGGCCCTGCTCGCCGGTTTCCCGCCGGACGAGGTGCGTTCCCTGCTCGCCCGTACGGGCATGCCGGCCGCGACGGAGAAGACGCTCACCACCCCGGACGGCTTCCTCGCCGCTCTGGAGGACGTGCGCCGCCTCGGTTACGCGGTCGACGACAACGAGCAGGAGATCGGCGTCCGCTGTCTCGCTGTCTCCGTCCCCGACTCCCCCACAGCCGCCGCGATCTCCATCTCGGGCCCGGCGGGCCGGGTCACCGAGGAGGCGACGGAACGGATCGTGCCGGTACTGAAGCAGGTCGCGGCCGAACTCTCGGTCACCCTGGCCAGCTCAGGCAGCCACACCCACTGATCTCCACCCCATCGGCCGGCGCCCCTCAGGGGCGCGAGGAACTGCGCGACCAGCCCCCACCGGCCCGCAGCATTCGAACCCACGTGTCCGACCGAGCCAATCCTCCCCGCACGAAAACAGGTCGCGGCCGAACTGTCGGTCACCCAGGCCGGCTCAGGCAGCCACACCCACTGACCGCCGGCGGCACAGGCACCCCCGCCAGGGGCGCGGGGAACTGCGCGACCAGCCCCCACCGGCCCGCAGCATTCGACCGGCAGGTCCGGCGGAGCCGTCAGCGGGGCGGAGTGCCGAACAGTTCCACCGCCGCGCGGACGTCCGACAGGCCCCGGGCGAGTGCGCTGACCGAGCCGATCGCGCCGGCGATCAGGAGTAACGAGCGGCGCAGGCGCGGGATTTCGGGGCTGCCCGTGATCGCCATCGCGGCCAGGCAGGCCAGTTCGTCCTCGGCGATGCCACGGTCGGGGAACTCGGCCGGGTGCGCGGCGAGTTCACGGCGCAGCCGGGACACCGCGGTCCGCAACTCCGCCACCCTCGGATCCTCGTCGCTGCCGGCCACCGACCTCTGCCCCAAGCTCCGCAACACAGCTCTCCCCCACTGGCCCCACGTACGCCCCCCACGCCCCCATGACGACGGTCGGGCACCGGGAACGCGGGACAGTAAACGCCAACCACACGACAGGCGCCACACCATGGACCGAATTTCAGCCCATGAACACCGGCGGTCCGGCGCCGGGTCAGGTATGCAGGAGGCATGACGGAGAAACCGGACCAGGTGGCAGGGCTGTTGCTCGCGGCGGGCGGGGGGCGACGGCTAGGCGGGCGGCCCAAGGCACTGCTCGAACACCGGGGACAACTTCTCGTCGAACGTGCGGCCGACGCCCTGCGTGCGGCGGGCTGTACCCCGGTCCATGTCGTCCTCGGCGCCCGGGCCGACGACGTACGCGAGCGGGCGGTCCTGCCCGGGTGCGTGCTGGTGGAGAACCCGGAGTGGGCGCAGGGCATGGGGTCCTCGCTGCGGGCCGGGCTGGCGTCGCTGCGCGGCACCCGGGCCGGCGCGACCCTCGTCTCGCTGGTGGACCAGCCGGACGTCGGGCCGGAGGCCATGGCCCGCGTGCTCGCCGCGTACACGTCCGGGGATTCCCTCGTGGCGGCCTCGTACGACGGCATGCGGGGGCATCCGGTGCTGTTCGGCGCCGCCCACTGGGCGGGCGTCGCGGCGTCGGCGGTCGGTGACCGTGGCGCCCGCGACTATCTCAGGGCGCACGAGGACACGATCACCCTCGTGGAGTGCGGTGACGTGGCGGAGCCGTACGACATCGACACCCCGTCCGACCTGGACCGCCTGGGGTGACGGCTACTCGCCACCAAGAATCTCGACGTCAACAAATGATTGAACTTCCACGATGAGGAAACTAGCATCCACTGATCAGAAACATTCGTTCCCAGCAGCTCACAGCAAACCGCTGAAGGAAGTGACCGCTCATGTCCGCACCAGCGCCGTCCCCGCTGGCCATCGTCGACGCCGAGCCCCTGCCCCGGCAGGAGGAGGTGCTCACCGACGCGGCGCTCGCCTTCGTGGCCGAACTGCACCGGCGGTTCACGCCCCGGCGTGACGAGCTCCTCGCGCGCCGTGCGGAGCGCCGCGCCGAGATCGCCCGTACCTCGACCCTCGACTTCCTCCCCGAGACGGCCGCGATCCGCGCCGACGACTCCTGGCGGGTCGCCCCCTCGCCGGAGGCCCTGAACGACCGGCGCGTCGAGATCACCGGCCCGACCGACCGCAAGATGACGATCAACGCTCTCAACTCGGGCGCCAGGATCTGGCTCGCGGACTTCGAGGACGCCTCCGCGCCGACCTGGGAGAACGTGGTCCTCGGTCAGGTCAACCTGGCCGACGCCTACACCCGGAACATCGACTTCACGGACCCGAGGAGCGGGAAGACGTACGCCCTCAAGGCGGACGCCGAACTCGCCACCGTCGTCATGCGACCCCGTGGCTGGCACCTGAACGAGCGTCACCTCCAGCTCGACGGGGAGCAGGTGCCCGGCGCCCTCGTCGACTTCGGCCTGTACTTCTTCCACAACGCGCAGCGGCTGATCGACCTCGGCAAGGGCCCGTACTTCTACCTTCCCAAGACCGAGTCGCACCTCGAAGCCCGCCTGTGGAACGACGTGTTCGTCTTCGCTCAGGACTACGTGGGCATCCCGCAGGGCACCGTCCGCGCGACCGTCCTCATCGAGACGATCACGGCCGCGTACGAGATGGAGGAGATCCTCTACGAACTCCGCGACCACGCCTCGGGGTTGAACGCGGGCCGCTGGGACTACCTCTTCTCCATCGTCAAGAACTTCCGTGACGGCGGCGCCAAGTTCGTCCTCCCCGACCGCAACGCCGTGACGATGACAGCCCCGTTCATGCGCGCCTACACCGAACTCCTCGTCCGCACCTGCCACAAGCGCGGGGCGCACGCGATCGGCGGCATGGCGGCGTTCATCCCGTCCCGGCGTGACGAAGAGGTCAACAAGGTGGCCTTCGAGAAGGTCAAGGCCGACAAGGACCGGGAGGCCGGCGACGGTTTCGACGGCTCCTGGGTCGCCCACCCCGACCTGGTCCCGATCGCCATGGCCTCCTTCGACGCGGTCCTCGGCGACCGGCCGAACCAGAAGGACCGCCTGCGCGAGGACGTCCAGGTCGAGGCCGCCGACCTGATCGCCGTCGACTCTCTCAAGGCCGAGCCGACGTACGACGGACTCGTCAACGCCGTGCAGGTCGGCATCCGTTACATCGAGGCGTGGCTGCGCGGCCTCGGCGCGGTCGCCATCTTCAACCTCATGGAGGACGCGGCCACCGCCGAGATCTCCCGCTCGCAGATCTGGCAGTGGATCAACGCGGGCGTCGAGTTCGAGCACGCGGGAGAAACGGTGAAGGCCACCCCGGAGCTGGCCCGCGAGATCGCCGCCGGGGAACTCGCGAGCATCCGCGCCGAGATCGGCGAGGAAGCCTTCACGGCCGGCAACTGGCAGCGGGCCCACGACCTGCTGCTGACCGTCGCCCTCGACGACGACTACGCGGACTTCCTGACTCTGCCTGCGTACGAGCAGCTCAAGGGCTAGGTCAACGCCGGGTTAGGTCAACGGCTGGTCAGAGCACGGAAGTTGCTCATTTCTCCGAGTGGCCCAGGGACTTGTCCGGGGCCACTCGGTCGCGTACGAGCCGCTTCACCGCCGTCGGTTCGGGGAAGCCCTGCTCGCGCCGGTCCCAGACCACCTCGCCGTTCACGCGGACGACGAAGACGCCTCCGGTGCCGGGTTTCAGGGACAGTTCCGTCAGCTCGGTCTCGAAGGTCGTGAGGAGTTCCTGCGCGAGCCAGGCGGCGCGGGGCAGCCACCGGCACTGGGTGCAGTACTCGATCTCCACGCGGTGCACGGCGCCGGTCCCGCCCTCCACCGTCTGTGTGTCCGTCATCCGAGATGCACCGACCAGTCCTGTTCCGCCGCCGGTTTGCCGTGCAGGTCGGGGACCTGCTTGAGCCAGGCCGGCCGGTCCCGCTGTGTCTTGGCCGCGCGTCGGGCGTCTTCGGCGGCCAGTTCCTCGCGGCCGGGGAAGTCGGTGGGCAGCCAGGACGCGGACGCCCGCACGCGCGCGTGGAGGTACGACACATAGGCGTCCCGGACCTCGCCGGGGGTCGCGAAGCCCGCCTCGATCTCCAGCCAGGCGTCCGGTACCTCGGCCAGCACCTCGCGCAGCAGCTTCTCCGTCACGCGGGGCGCCAGTTCGGCGTCGGCGGCGCGGGTGTCCGGGGCATGGCGGCCGAGGGCGTGACGGCGGAAGTCGTAGGCCTTCTCCGGCGCCGACAGGTCCCACCGGTGGTGGAAGACGAGGGCGGCGCCGTGGTCGATCAGCCACAGCCGCGGCGGTGCGATGCCGAAGGTGGGCCAGACCATCAGGTTGGAACTGTGCGTCGTACGGTCCACGTTGACGGTGAGGGCGTCCAGCCAGACGATCCGGCCCGCCTCCAGTGGATCCACGTCGAACGAGGCCGCAGTCTCCGGGGTGAAGTCCTTCGCGCCCGGCAGGTAGTCCATACCGAGGTTGAGGCCGGCGCTGGCCCGCAGCAGGTCCTGGACCTCCTGGTGGGGCTCGTGAGCGCCGATGGCCGGGTCGAAGTGGACGAGGACCAGCTCGGGGAAGCGCAGCCCCAGGGCGCGTGCCAGTTCCCCGACGACCACCTCGGCGACCAGTGCCTTGCGGCCCTGCGCGGAGCCGGTGAACTTCACGACGTAGGTGCCGAGGTCGTCGGCCTCGACGACTCCGGGCACGGAGCCGCCGGAGCGCAGGGGCTCGACGTAGCGGGTCGCGTCGACCTCTCTCAGCATCCTCCAAGGCCCAACAAGTCGTTCTCCTTACATTTCCTCCGGCATGAAGTGAGCATAGTAACCAGGCGTGACAGCTGAGAAGGAGTGCCCGAGCCATGGCGCCGGCGTCACCACGGACTCCCGCGCCCTCAGCATGATCGAGGCACAGGTGTGACGCAGCACGTGGAAGCCGTCCTTCGGCGCCGCCTCCCACGTGCCGGCTTCCAGGTGTAGGTGTTCCGGTGAAGGTGTTCCACGTGTTCACCGCCACGGCGTTGCCGAACCGCGTGGTGAGCAAAAGAGAGCTGTCCGACGAACCGGAGAACCTGCTGGTGGTCCCCGGGTACCACCGGGGCAGCCCCAGCCGTCCGGCACCGCCGTACGCGGTGTGCGCGGGGCCGGGGGCCTCGGTCCAGTCGGACCGTCTCGCCCGCGAGGGGTGTGCGGGCAGGAGAGCGGTGCGCACGGGCACTCGCAACGGTGCCCCCGGCGCGGACGTGACTGGCCCTGGCAGGGAGAATCCGCACACCACGACAACAACGACGAAGAGGGAGAGCCCGTGACCAGACCGGCCCCGCGCTACGGCACGGCCCTGTATGCGGTATCCGCGACCTGCGCCGCCATAGGCGCCCTGCTGTGGATGCGCGGGCAGACCAGCGCGCCCCCCAGGTACTACGGAGCCTTCCTGGCGGCCGACAGCTACACCCCGTCGGCCTGGCGGGTGTGGTCACCGGCAGTGCCCGAAGAACGTCTTGGCCTGTACCTCGTCGCGGCCGGGCTGGTGCTGGCTGTGGCGGCGCGCCTGTTCTCCGTCCGGCGCGGCTGAGCAACGCCAGGACCAGCTGACGAGGACATCATGCTGCTGGACGCGCACGACGACACCGTCACCGAGATGGCGCACGGCGCCTTCGGCGGCCCGCTCGGCCGCCGAAACCCTGAAGCGACCCCGGCCGCCCCATCGCGGGGCTCTACCGACCCGCCGCCGGCGAACTGCTCGACGCCGCCGCCGGCGGCTCTCCCGCGGCTCACACACGGGCGACTCGAACACGCCGTCATCCAGGCCGCCGCCCGGCCGACCGCTTGATCTGCGCCCGCGACGGCGACGGCGACACCAGCCGCCTCGGATCGCACAGCCTCTGCCATGCCACCCGGCCCCCCAGTCTCGGCTTCGCGTGCTGACGGGGGTGTGTTGTCCGGTGGTCCGGGGGACCATGGAACTCCAAGCGCCTGCGGACGCGGACAGGCCGCGCTCCAGGCCGGCGGATGGCCCCGCCGGTCGGTGGAAGGAGTGCCGCGATGAGCGAAGCCGAATGGCCTCCAGCGGACCCCGACCGGGCAGAGAGCACCCGTCCGGAGGGCGAGCCGTCGCAGCCGAGCGGCCTGATGGACCTTCTCGCTGTCGCGGCGGTGCTGCTGGACGCCGAAGGCCGGATCGTCCTGTGGAGCCCGCAGGCCGAGGCCCTGTTCGGCTACACCGCGCACGAAGCGCTCGGGCGGTACGCTGCCCGGCTCCTCGTCCACGAAGACCGCGTCGACTGGGTGATCAGGACATTCGCCGAGGTGATGGAGAGCGGCCGGAGCTGGGCCGGCACGTTCCCCATCCGGTGCAAGGACGGCAGCACCCGGCCGGTGGAGCTGCGCAACATGCGGCTGCTGGACGACCGCGGCGACTTCTACGCACTCGGGCTCGGCACCGACTCCGCCATGCTGCGCGAGCTGGAGCGGGACGTCGCCCTGTCCACCCGTCTGATCTCCCAGTCCCCCATCGGGATCGCCATCCTCGATACCGACCTGAAGTACGTGGCCGTCAACCCGGCCCTGGAGCGCATGCACGGCATCCCCGCGAAGGACCACCTCGGCCGCCACTACCGCGACATCATGAAGGACTCGAAGTTCGAGGTGGCCGAGGCCGCGATGCGGCAGGTTCTCACCACCGGGATCCCGCTGGTCGACCAGGCCACCATCGTCGGCCGCACCCCAGCAGACCTTGAGCACAAACACGCCTGGTCGATCTCGTTGTACCGGCTGGAGGACCCCCATGGCCACATTCTGGGGGTGGCCGACCTCGTGGTGGAGGTCACCGAGCGGTACCAGGCGGCGATGGCGGCCACCGAGACGCGACGGCGCCTCGCCCTGATCGCCAACGGTTCCGCCCGTATCGGCACCAGCCTGGAGGTCGACCAGACCGCCCAGGAGCTGGCCGAGGTCACCGTCCCCGACTTCGCCGACCTGGTCACCGTCGACGTCCTCGACTCCGTACTCGACGAACACCGTCCCGCCTCCCGCGACGGGACCACGCTCTTCCGCGCCCTCGCGGTCAAGGCCGCCTATCCCACCGACGCCGTCCGCGCCGCCACCCCGCCCGGGCACATCGCCGCCTACGACAGCGACCGCCTGGCCCCCGAGTGCGTGCGCACCGGCCGTCCCCTCCTGATCCGCCACGCCGACGGCAACGACCTGACGCGCATCGCCCGCGACGAGCACGCCGCCACCCTGCTGGCCCGCGCCGGAGTGCACTCCTACCTGGCCGTCCCGCTCACCGCCCGCGGCACCGTCCTCGGCTTCATGGGTCTGGCCCGCGCCCGCGACCCACGGCCCTTCGACGAGGACGACCTCGCCATCGCAGCCGAGCTGGCCTTCCGCGCCGCGGTGTGCATCGACAACGCCCGTACGCACCAGAGCGTGCGCAACGCCGCCGAGACCCTGCAGCGCAGTCTGCTCCCCGAGCACCCGCCCCACCGGCCCGGCCTTGCTGTCGCCTCCCGCTACCTGCCCGCCCAGGCCGCCTACGAAATCGGCGGCGACTGGTACGACGTCCTTCCCCTCGGCGGCGACAAGACAGCACTGGTCGTGGGCGATGTCATGGGCAGCGGCATCGACGCCGCGGCCACCATGGGCCGCCTGCGCACCGCCACCACCGCCTTCGCCCGCCTCGACCTCGACCCCGCCCAGGTCCTCGAGCACCTCGACGCGATCACTTCCGGGCTGGAGCAGTACATCGCCACCTGCCTCTACGCCGCCTACGACCCGCACGACGCCACGTGCCGCATCGCCAACGCAGGCCATCTGCCCCCCGTCCTCATCCGCCGCGGCAAGCAACCCCATCTGCTCGACCTGCCCACCGGCACCCCCCTCGGCGTTGGCGGCATCCCCTTCGAAACCACCACGGTCCCCTTCGGCCCTGGCGACCAGCTGGTCCTGTACACCGACGGACTGGTCGAAACCCGCCACCACCCCATCGACGAACGCCTCCGCACCCTCCTCCGCCTGCTCGAGACACCCGACTCCTCGCTGGAAGAAACCTGCGACCGGCTCCTTCACGAACTCCGGCACCCCGACATCCACGACGACGTCGCGCTACTGATCGCCCGCGCACGCCCCTTCACACCGGGCCGAGGAGCAGCCTGACCAACCCGGGCAACGCGGGCCACACCGTCGGCGCCCTGGCCATATCCCTGACATCCGAACCGGTCTGGGCGTTGCCGGATGCGCCGGTCAGGAGCCGACGGCGCGGCCCGTCGCGATGAAGCGGAATGCCGGGCCGAGTACCGTGCGGCCTCCTGCGGTGCGCGGCATCTCTGCCAACTGGTGCGCCTGCTTCTCCAGTTGGGTCATCAGCTCGGCGGCGCGTCTGAGTTCGCCGGGGTGGCCGTCGAAGACGCTCTGCAGCACAACGAGCATCGTGGTGTACGTCTGGTCGCAGGCTTCCGCGGCTTTCCGTTGGGGTGATCCTTCGGGCAGGCGGCTGGTGTCCGGGTCGTCGATCATCGGGTAGATCCCCTTGGGGTCCAACTCGACCGGGGAGCCCTCGAAGCGCCATTGGCCGCTGCGGTAGACC
Source organism: Streptomyces sp. B21-083 (assembly GCF_036898825.1). Taxonomy (GTDB): domain Bacteria; phylum Actinomycetota; class Actinomycetes; order Streptomycetales; family Streptomycetaceae; genus Streptomyces. Next base: position 1,836,604 of record NZ_JARUND010000001.1, read on the forward strand.
ATGCGGCGCCCCTCGACGATCTCCTGAAACCGGTAGTAGTGCGCCAGTTCCTCGGACGGTGCGGCTGCCGGAACCCCGCCCGGCGTGCCGTTGTCGGCAGCGGGGGCGAGCCTGTGGCCGTCTGCCGCGTGGGCTGTCGGGGCACTGGTGGCCACCGCGGGCACGGCGAACGCGGCGGCACCTTCGAGCGCCGTACGACGGCTGATCTCCGGGTTCATCGGCGGGTACCCTCCGGGGCGGGTGCGGACTGCGGACCGGTACCGGACGTGCGAGGCAACGGTCCTGTGGTCGGATCGGTGGGGGAGCCCTCTCCTTGGCGGATGATCTCCAGGACGGCCCAGAGCGCAGTATGCGCGTCGGTCACCCGGTAGAGCCGACCGGGTGCATCGGGCCAGGTGACCTGACGGGCGGGGTCCCCGGTGAACAGGGCCTCGCGGGTGTCGAGGCCGATGATGGCAGCGGCGATCTGCTGGTAGAACCAGCCCAGGGTGCCGTCGTCGTAAACGGCCTCCTGGAAGAACTTCCGCGGCGCGTGCAGGACTTCGTCCGGGCAGTCCCGGATCTCGCCCTGCTCGGTGAGGATGATGTCGTGGGCTTCCAGGTCGGCCAGGGCCCGGCGGCCGGCCGGATTCAGCGGGACATGAGGCGTCTCGATGGCCATGAAGACCTCCCGCACGTGCTCCACGGAGCAGCGTCGCAGCGAGACGGTCAGATCGGGCATCACCCCTCCCGGCAGCGGCCCCGGATACCGCGGGACGGTGCCGGGATGTGCGATCTGCGGGGTGGCACCGATCGCGTTGAGGATGTTGGCCACCAGCGCCATGTGCAGCATCTCCTGCATCACCACGCTGCGGATGATGCCGGCGACCTCCCGGTTACGGTCCGGCCGAAGGGAGAACAGCGCGTACAAGTAGGGCGGGATCGTGGCGTGCTCCAGTACCAGCGCCGTCTGCAGAGCCTTTTGCAGCCCCCGACGATCCTTGATGTCCACCCACCTGGCACTGAGATCGGCCGTAGCGCCGTCACGCGGCTTCGTACGGCCAGGACTCACGTGAGGCATGTCCGCCCCTCCGTTCCAGTCGACTGGCCCGGACCCGTGTCCGCGACCTGAGTGGCACCGTGGCACAGCTCCGGAACGAAAGCCGTGATTGAACCGCCGCCTGAACCGCTTTCGCGCTATCAGGCGAACCTCCGCCTGGTACGGCGTAAGCCGTTGAGAGGCAAACGGCGCGACGCCGGGCGAGTCCAGGGACATGCAGGATCATGCTGCCGGTCGACGCTGCGTCAGCAGCAGGCGCCCGCGCCGAAGCATGTGCTGTTCCGCGGCGCCGGCACACACCGCACTCGGCGCGCCCGAACGACTGGATCTCCTCCCGCGCCTGTTCGGACATTGCCTGATGAGCACCAGGCGTCCGTGCGACGCGCCCCGTCGAGGTCGGCCCACGCCCATCCTCTGCGCCGGTGCGTCCAGCGTTCAGGCCGCGGTGATGGGGACCCCCGATTTCAGAGGTCTCTGTCAGCGGCACGGAAGACGTACGCCGTCATCGGGGCGGTGACCGGCCCCGGGCCCAGCCTTGCCGTCATCTCCTCGATGACGGTGGCCCGGGCAGCCGGTCCGCCGCCGCGCTCCTCAACGGCCGCGCTCACCGGTGTCCCGGTGAGGTACCCGGTGGCAAGGTCGGCGGTCGACGCGGCCCGGCCCTGAAGCGTCAGCTCCTGCTCGTCCTCGACTGCGAACCCGGCGGCCGCCAGATCAGCGGCCACGACAGCGGGGTCGGCATAGCCGTGCGGAACCATCTGAAAGAACCGTGGCGGGTCGACCGGAAAGGCCCGCTCCAGCCCAGCCTGCAGCGCGACTTCGAAGGCGTGCGTCCCGAGCGGGCCCCAGGTGTTGAACAGGAATCGGCCGCCCGGGGCCAGCACCCGGTGGATCTCGGTGAAGGCATCGATGCGGTTGGGGAAGAACATCACACCGAACTGGCAGACCACCAGGTCGAAGGCTCCGTCTGGGAACGGCAGTTGCTGCGCGTCGGCCTGCCGCCACACCGCGCCCGGAGCCCGGGTCGACCCGAAAGTGACCATCGCCTCGTTCAGGTCGGTGGCCGTCACCTCGGCCGTGGGTGCCGCTGCGAGCAGGTCCGCTGTCAACACGCCGGTCCCCGCAGCGAGTTCGAGGATTCGCCGCGGCTGGAGTGCCACCGCCCGGGCGGTCAGATCCTCGGCGAACGGCCGGAAGACCACCGGCACGAGGTACTGCTCATAGGCCGCCGGCATGGATTCGGACCATCGCCGGTCCGCATTGGTTCCTGTCACCCTCATGACGGTAGCGCCGCGTCAGGAATCCTCTTCCTTGCCGCGCCGCCATGCACCCTGGAGCTGGACCCACCCGACAAGGCGGCAGGGCAGACGTTCTCTGACGGGCACTGGTCGACCCGGGGTCGCAGTGTGACCGTTCGTCTTCAGCCCCTTCATGGCCTCGTCGAAGGTGTTGATCGCGTCGTGACAGACGCCGTGGACGAGCGCGGTCCGGCGAAACACCCCGCCGACCTGTGATCCCACAGCTGCTCGCCGCAGCGCACCACCCTGGAGCGGCAACATTGAAGGAGCTCATTGATGGGGATGTTGTGTGCCTGTCCAACTCAACGCCTGTCACAGCTGCTTGGCGTCTACACTGAGCCCGGATACCGTCGGCTCTTCGGGGGAACGGACGATGGACGGCGAGACGAGAACAACACCGGAACCCGCACCGGATCCGGGAGCGGATCCGGATCCGGCACAGCCCGCGTCGCCGGAGCCTCGACCGCCCGAGCCGGAGCCCGAGCCCGAGCCGGAGCCCGAGCCGGGAGGACCGCCGCCTCGCCCGTCCCTGTTGCGACGGCTGCGTACCCTCAGCACCGAGAACAAGATCGCGTTCGCGGGAGTGCTGATCAGCCTCGTCGGCCTCGCCGTTCCCCTCGCCGTGCAGCTGGTGCACGCCATCTCACAGGGCGACAACCTGTCCCTGCAGATCACTCCGGTGAACGACGTCTGCAACTACAGCTGGATGGTCAGCGACGGGAGCAGAGAACTCGAACCACGTCTCCAGACGGCCGACGAGGACCAGCTCGTCAGCTGGATCCGTGAGGGCCAAATCGTGCGCCTGGACCGGGCGGTCGCCAAAATCACCCTGTTCGGAGCGGGCGATCGCCCGGTTCGGCTTCAGGACGTGTCGTTCACGGTCACCCGCCGCGCCGCCCCGGTACGCGGTGTGAAGATGGTGCCTCCGGGCGGCTGCGGTGCCGGTGGCGACGCGCCGCCCGGCGCCGTGGCCGTGAACCTGGACGCGATCGCCGTCGGCCGCACCGTGTCGCTCGACACCCTGAAGGCCAGCCCCCGGCAGCGGGAGGCCAGAACCGCCGCGCTGCACTACGGCCAACCGCTGGACCTCCCCGCCACCCTGCCCACCCAGGACTACTACACGTTCTATGTCGTCGGCCTCACCGACCGCTACGACTGCTCCTGGCGGGCGATGCTCACCTGGTGGGACGGCGAGAAGCAGCACCGGACCACGGTCGGCGACCACAGCGGCGACTTCCGTGTGACGGCGGAACCCCGGTGACCGCCTCGGCGCCCACCGCGTCCCGGACCACCGCCGCTGCCGCACCCCGCATACGCCGTCTCCTGCTGCCGGCCTGTGCGGCGGTCGTCCTCGTCCACGTCTGCGGAACCCTGCCCGTGCAGACCGACTGGGCAGCCCAGTACGGCGGAGGCGGCCATCCAGACGGCGCCGTCGACGCGCTGCGGCTGATCACCGTCTCGCCGGTGTGGCTGGAGCGAGCGGAGACGGGTCTGGGGGCGGTGGCCCAGGAGGCGCTGTGGCTGGCACTGTTCCTGGCTCAACTCTGCCTGGGTTCCGCTCTGTTCCTGCGCAGGCTGGGCACCTCGCGCACGGCTCCCCTGCTGAGTGTGTGGGTCCTGCCCACGCTGGCGCCGATGGCCCACCTGATCGCGCTGCTGCTGATGGGAATCCCCCGGCTCACCGCCTACACCACCGGTGGCGAGGCCCTCACGCAGATCATCCAGCAGGGCCGTGCCGGGACCCAGCACGCCCTGCTGCTGGGGCTGGCCGGCGGTCTCACCGCGGCGGTGGCGGGCGCCCTGGCCGCCCGGGGGCCGGGCACGCCGAACATGTCCCGCCGCCGACTGCTGCGTTATGCCGCGGCCCAGCTCCGGGGTCCCGCTCCCACGCTGGCGCGCAGGATCGGCACGGCCATGGCGGCCGGGCTGCTGTGCTGTCTCCTGATCACGCTCTTCGACTCGCAGTCGGCGCTGGACGCGGTTCGCCTCCCGGCCACGGCCTGGTGCGTCGGCGCCCACTTCCCGTCCACCTGCACCACTGGTATCGCCTACATCGCCCTCGCCGGCCTGCCGGACCGCGGCGACGCGGCTGCGACCGCGATCTGGAGCGTCTTCCCCCTGATCCGCCTCTACGCCTACCTGGCCTGTTTCTGCGTCGCGGTGACCCTCGCCTACCTGCTGCGCACCCTCCCCGGCCTGCGCGCCCGCCACAGCCCACTGCCCCTGATATTCCTGCGCACCTGGGCCACGTATCTCGCCGGGAGCGCCCTCTACGGCGCCGTCCTGGCAGCCGCGATCGCGCTCTATCGCAACAGCACGCACGGACTCGCCGCAAAGGAGTCCCTGATACTCGCCCACTTCCTGTACTCACCCGGCATCGACCAGGCCCTCCTCACCGCCCCCGCAGCGGCTGCCCTGACCACCCTCGTCGTGAGCCTGGTCCGGCGCGCCGCCCGAGGCCGACTCAGCCGCCCGTCCACAGGAACGTGACCGACCGTCACCTCACGGGTGACCGGCTCGAAGAAGCTCACTGCGGACTTCGGCGCAGCGCCGGCCTCGTCGAGGACCAGCAGTCGGCGCAGGCCGAAGTCTCCGATGAAGTGCCGCTTGCCGCTGGGCCACCGCGCAGCGGGACGTCCGCGCACTCCGGGTCGTGCGCCACCGACAGATGGATGAGGAGTTCGAGCCGCTGGTCATGGTGCTGTCCGGAAGCCGCACCGGTAGCTGGTCGAGGACCAGGTCCTGAAGCGGTACGTCCGTCACCGGCCGCTCGGGGGCGCCGTCCGGGTGGTGCGGCTCGGCGTCCAGGATGGCCCGGTCCTTGGCGTCCTTCTCCATCCGGTGGCCGGCGGCAGCGGTGGCCACCGGATCACCGTGTGCGGCCGCCCACCGTGAGTACCCCGTCCGACCGGCTCGGGACGGCCGGATACAGTGCGCGCGACCGTAGCCTGGTTACTCAAGGAGGGGAAGCGTGACCGACACCAGCGAAACCCGATCCGCCGACAGTGCGGCGCACACGACTCAGCAGAGCCGCCTGCACCGCCTGATGCGCTACCTCCCCCTGATCGCCCCCGTCCTGCTGTGGACCGTGCCCTGCTGGCTGCTGCTGCACACCGGCCAGCACTGGACGCTCCCTGTCACGCTCGCCGGCACCGCCCTGTTCGCCCTCGGCCTGATCGGTATGCCGCTCGCGATGGCGCGCGGCCACGGCCGACGCCAGGAGGACCGGGCAGCGATCGTCGGAGACACCCTGCTGGGCACCAGCTGGGTTCTGTTCACCTGGTCCATTCTGCTCGGCGTCCCCTTGCGGCTCGCCCTGGCCGTGGCCGGCGTCGGTGAGAGTCAGGACCGGGCCCGGATCGTCACCTGGGCCGTCCTCGGCACAGCCACGATGCTGCTCACCTGGGGGTACGCCGAGGCCCGCCGGGTACCGCGGGTACGCCGCCTCGACGTGCGACTCCCGCGCCTGGGAGCCGGGTTGGACGGCACCCGGGTCGTCCTCATCACCGACACCCACTACGGCCCGCTCGACCGCGCCCGCTGGTCGGCACGGGTGTGCGAGACGGTGAACACCCTGGAGGCCGACCTGGTCTGCCACACCGGCGACATCGCGGACGGCACGGCAGAACGCCGCCGCGCCCAGGCCGTCCCACTCGGCACCGTGCGAGCCACCCGGGCCCGGGTCTACGTCACCGGCAACCACGAGTACTACAGCGAGGCCCAGGGCTGGGTCGACCTGATGCATGAGCTGGGCTGGGAGCCGCTGCGCAACCGCCATCTGCTGCTCGAACGCGGAGGCGACACCCTCGTGGTCGCCGGCGTGGACGACGTCACCGCCGAATCCTCCGGCCTCGCAGGCCACCGCGCCCACCTCGCCGGAGCACTGAACGGCGCCGACCCCGACCTACCCGTCCTGCTCCTCGCCCACCAGCCCAAGTTCATCGACCGGGCGGCAGCCGCCGGCATCGACCTCCAGCTCTCCGGCCACACCCACGGCGGCCAGATCTGGCCCTTCCACCACCTCGTCCGCCTCGACCAGCCCGCCCTCGCCGGCCTCAGCCACCACGGCCCCCGCACCCTCCTCTACACCAGCCGCGGCACCGGCTTCTGGGGCCCGCCCTTCCGCGTCTTCGCCCCCAGCGAGATCACCCTGCTCGTACTCCGCTCCCCACAGCGGCCCCCCACGCCGTAGCGCGGGGACCGGCCGCAGTCGGCCTACGGCCTGACCTCCGCCTCCCCCGCCAGGGCGGAGGTGACCGCACACACGGAGCCGGCACACCGCGTCATTCCGAAGGAATACGAAACTCGAATTCGGGGCGGTCCCACGGCACGGCGGGCGGGTTCGCGAACGCCGTCCCGGTCCGCACCGCACCGACGCGGTAGTAGAAGTTCTCGGCGGGAACGTGCGACACGACCCTGAGACGGTCGATCCCGGCCGCACGGGCCTCGGACTGCATGTGCGCGACGAGTAGCCGTCCGATTCCCCGCCCTTGCACATCGTCGGCGACGAACAGCAGGTCGAGCTCCGGTGGAGCAAGGACGAGCAAGTAGAACCCGAGGATCCGGCCCCCGGGGTCGTCGGCGCCGACGGCCACAAAGGCCCGGTGGGCCTCGATGTAGTCAGGACCGACCCGGTAGCCCTCGACTGCGGCTGCGTACTTACCCTCATAGGCGCCTGAGCCACGCACCAGCCGCGTGAGCCGTTTGGCATCCCGCGCGACGGCCCTCCGTATCGTGATCGGCCGGCTGATCGGAGAAGTGCGTGAACCCATCGGGAGAGTATTTCGCACCGGGGAGTGCCTTCGTACGGCGGGTCGGCCGCTCGCGCGGGCGTTCCCGCACCACTCCCGTAACGACCTCTCTCATGAAGTGAGCATTGCGACCCCGTATGGCAGCCGGGACGGCGCATCGCGACACCTACCTCAACGCCAGGACGGATGTCCCTCCGGTGTGCTGCCGGTGGTGAGCTTGCGGGCACCCGTGCCGTCCGCGCGGATCGCCCAGATCGCCGGCCGGTCGAAGGGTCCCCGGACGAAGGCCACCCACTTGCCGTCCGGTGACCAGACCGGGTCCATCTCCTGGGCGGCCGTCCGCACCAGCGTCCTGTCGTCGCTGCCGTCGGCCCTGGCGATACGGATGTCTCCTCCCGTCCCCTCGCCGGGTGCTCCGGCGGTGTACGCGAAGTAGCGGCCGTCCGGGGACCAGACAGCGTCCAGGGCACGCCGGGACTGGTGGGTCACCTGCCGGGGTTCGGCGCCCGGCTGCGCCGGATCGACGACGTGGACCTGCCAGCCCGACGTCTTCTGCAGGCAGACGGCGATGAGCTTGCCGTCGGGGGACCAGGCCGGGTCCTCCACCTTCCCTGAGCCGGTGGTCAGTTGCTGCGCGGAGCCGTCCGAGACGTTCACGGCGAACAGCTGCTGCACACCGTCCGCGCGGCGCAGGACGGCCAGTCGCCTGCCGTCCGGGGACCAGGAGACCCGGCCGCCCGCGATGGCGGCGATCCGGCGGACGCCGGTACCGTCCGCGTTCGCCGTCCATACGGCCGACCCTTCCGCCGACTTACGGGTGAACGCGAACGACTTGTGGTCGGGGGACCACTGCGGGAGGGCGTCGCAGGTCCCGTCGATCAGCTGCTCGGGGTTGTCCGTGGTGGAGTCACGGCGGCCGATCACGCTGTGACATTCCGACGATCCGGGGTCCGTGTCCAGCCGGACCAGCAGCGGGGCGTCGGGGAACGCGGCGGGGGTCGATCGCCGGGTCGACGGCGAGGCCCCGCCGGCCTTGTCGGCTCCGGGCGCGCCGGAACCGGTCCAGGGATGCCACACGAGCAGCCCCGCGACGGCCGCCGCGACCAACAGCGCCGTCACGGCGACCGTCCCTCGGCGACCCCTCCGTACCCCGGCGTCGCCGGACGGGACCGGCGCCGGCGCGAGGACCGGCGGGGGCCCGAAGCCGGGGCCGGGCGGCGACTGGACGGTCAGGGGATGGGAGGCCACGGTCCGGCTCGCGGCAGGCATCGTCGGGGCGGACGTGGCGGGGCGCGGGTCGGTGACCGGTGCCCGCTCCTCGGCGACCGACGGCGGCGCGGAAACCGTCGCACGCGGGTCCGTGGCCGAGGCCCGCCCATCAGCGACCGGCGGCGCGGACACCGTCGCACGCGGGTCCGTGCCCGAGGCCCGCCCATCAGCGACCGGCGGCGCGGACACCGTCGCACGCGGGTCGGTGGGTCCGGCGGACGGGTGGTCCGTCGCCGCGAGGTATGCCGCGGGGGCCTGCCGCCGGATGAGCGCGGTCGCCTCGGCCGGCAGCCAGGTGTCCGACGGATGGCGGACCGTGAGCTGGTCGAGGAACTCCGACGGACCGGGGCGGTCGAGCGGGTCCTTGGCCAGACAGGCCGCGACCAGGCCGCGCAGCGGGTCGGGCACGTCCGTGAGATCCGGCTGTTCGTGGACGACGCGGTAGGCCCAGGCCGCCGACCCCCCGTCGCCGAAGGGAGCGCCGCCCGCCGCCTGGCTGAGCACCACGCCCAGGGCGAACATGTCCACCGCGGGAGTGAGCGTGCCGCCGACGAGTTGCTCCGGCGCGAGGAAGCCGAGCGTGCCGATCTGGAACCCGGTCTGGGTGAGGGCCGCACCGTCGAGGGCCCGTGCGATGCCGAAGTCGATGACCCGGGGGCCGTCCTCCGCGACGATGATGTTGGCGGGTTTCAGGTCGCGGTGGATGACCCCGGCCTGGTGAATGGCGGCCAGCGCCTCGGCGAGGCCGGCGGCCAGCACGGTGAGCGTCTCCGCGGGAAGCGGGCCCACCTGGTCGAGCACGTCCCGCAGCGTGGGGCCGGGAATGTAGGCCGTCACCAGCCAGGCCGGCTCGCCCTCCGGGTCGGCGTCCACGACCGGCGCGGTGTGGAAGCCGCCGACGCGGCGGGCGGCGGCCACCTCGTCGGCGAATCTGCGCCGGAACCCCGGTTCCGTGCTGAGTTCGGGCCGTACGACCTTGACGGCCACCGCCCGGCCCGACCGTGACCGGCCGAAGTAGACGACGCCCATTCCGCCCTGGCCGAGCCGTCCGACCAGCCGGTACCTGCCCTCCCCGACAGAGGCGGGATCACCTGCTCCGAGCGGTTTCATGACTCCCCCATCTCACCTCTCCGGTCCGGCTGTGGGAACGCATCGCCCCGGCCCCCGTCCCCGTCGAGCGGCCGTAATCAGCCGCGATGCTCCCCATTACCGGCCATCAGTCTAGATGTGCCGCTCATGACGTCATCGGGTCCGGAACGGTTCCCCTTCGCTCCGCCGGTTCACTCCGCCAGCGGATTCCGCAGTGGCAGATAGCGGGCGTCGGCGCCGTCGGCGCCGGTCCAGCGCAGCAGCAGGTTGGTCTTGCCGGGCAGGGTGGGCGAGGCGAGGAGTGCGGCGATCTCGGGGAAGTCGTGGCGGGACAGTTCCCCGCGTACGGCCTGCCAGGGGTCGAAGCCCGGGTGGCGTTCCCGCAGTACCTCCGCGACCTCCGTGAGGTGGTTGACGACGAGGCAGTACACGAGCCGCTCCCAGCCCGCCACCCGCGTCACGTCCGGCAGCAGCTTCACGCCCTCCGCGTCCCGGTACAGGGCCTGTACGGGGGTGCCATGGGCGTCGACCGCGATCAGACAGTTCTGGAGGTGGGCCTCGATGACGACGCCGGACCGTGCGAACAGTTCGACGACCGGTGGCACGGCACAGCGCAGATACGCCGTCCACCAGGCGGCCGGGTCGGCGAGCCCGTCGAGCGGGTTGCCGTCGAAGCCCTCGACCAGCGCGGCGGCCAGCAGCGGGGTGGCGCCCGGTACGACCTGGTCGCGCAGGCCGTCGCGGACCAGGACCGCCAGTTCCTCGAAGGCGAAGTCGGCGGTGCGGTAGCCCCGATCGCTGAGCCAGACCGGCCGGCCCTCGGCGGCGGCGACGACCGCGGCGTCCGCGCGGCGCAGATTCAGCAGGTCGTGGCGCCAGAGCCGGCGTATGTCGTTGGTGATGCGGACGTCGAGGCTGAACTTGACGAAGAGGTCGTGCTCGGGCGCGTACAGCGTGCGGACGGCCGCCGTGGGCCAGGTGTCGAACCCGGTCGTGCCCAGCCTGATCAGCCGCCCGTCGGCGAAGGCGTCGGTCAGGCTCGGGCCGACGAGGTCGAGCTGCCAGGGGTGGGCGGGCAGCAGCCGGTAGCCGGGCGGGGCCGTGCCGAAGGCGTCCAGGGCGGACACGTCGCCCTCCTCGGCGACCGTGTCCTCGCGCACGCCGAGCAGCACCAGCGGAAAGGCTGCGTACGCCTCGGGCGCGTACGGCAGCCAGCCCGCGACGGGGCCGCCGCCGCGCGCCTTGGGCGCCGGGTGGTAGGGGTGCCCGGTGAGGAGGGACTGCTCGGAGCGCCGGTACGGGTCGTCGGGCGGGGTGGTGGCGTCACGGACGGTGAGCAGTGCGGCGACCGCGTCCCGGCTGTCGGTCATCTCGGCGGGCAGCTCGGGGTTGGACAGGCCGGTGTGCGCCTGGAGTTCCTCGGCCACGAGCTTGACGAGTTCGGCGTGGGAGACCGGGTGCCAGGTGCCGCCGCCCGTGTTCACCTCGGGCGCGGCGGCCCGCCGTCCGCCCCGCACGCGCAGCAGGCGCTCCCCGCTCGGCAGCCGGTACACGCGCGGCGCGCCCGGGCCGGGGAGCGGCTGCGCCACCTCCCGCAGCAGGCAGTTGAGCAGGGGCGCGGTCGCGTACGCGTCGGCACGCGCTCCGATGCCGTCAGGTGTGGCGGGCGTCGCCGGGGGTGCGGTGGGGGGCCTGGTGGGGTCCACGCGTTCCCTCGTTTCTTACGGTACTTCCCTACGGTTGCGGTTTCCCGCAGTGCACTGGCGATCAGTATGGCTGTCGTCGTCCACGCCCGCTCATCAGCACATACCCGTACCGGAACCCGCACCCGAGGAGCCCGCCCGTGCACCGTCCCTCCAGCGCAGAGGCCGAGGTCGCCGACGAACTGGCCGCCGTACGGCCCGACCTCGTCCCGCGGTACGCGGCCGAGCTGCCCGGCGCGCGGGCCGCCGTCCTGACCCGGCTGTGGCGGGCGCTCGTCCACGAGCCGCTGCCGTGGATCGTCAGCCGCGAGAACGGTGCGGGTCTTCTGCTGGCGGACGGCCGCCGGCTGGAGGGCCCGTACGCCGATCCGTACGCCGTCGACGGCCGGGTCGGCGCCGTGCGGCTCGGGGCGGTGTCGTACGAGGATCCGGCGCGGCTGATGACGGACCTGGCCGTCCCGCACGGGGCCGCCTTCGCGGTCGAACTCGGCGACAGCGTCGCCTCGTTGGCGCTGTCCCGCGCCGACCAGGAGCACGCCCTGCGTGCGCCCGTGACCGGCTGGGAGTGGGAGCAGCGGGTCGTCGACGGGCATCCTTTCCACCCCAACTGCCGTTCCCGGCCCGGGTTCTCGGTGGCCGAGCAGCTCGCGTACGGGCCGGAGCACCGGCCGGTCGTGGAACTGCCGCTGGTGGCGGTGGACGACTGTGCCGTGCGGGGCGAGTGGCCCGAGTGGCTGCGGGACGGGGGGCGTCCGCTGATTCCGGTGCATCCCTGGCAGGCGGAGCACGTACTCGAACTCCCCGCCCGGGGTGGGTTGTCGGGGCATCCGCTGATGTCCCTGCGCAGTCTGGCGCTCCCGGCGGGCGGACCGCATCTCAAGACGGCGTTGAGCGCCCGGCTCACCTCCTCGGTACGGGACATCTCGCCGTACTCGATCGAGACGGCGGCGACGGTGTCGGCGTTCATGGAGTCCATGGCCGCGCGTCTCGACGGGCTGCTGCACATCACCCGCACCCTCGGCGCGGTCACCGCCGACTCCCCCGATCTGGCGGCGGTGCTGAGGGAGTCGCCGGACCTGTACGCGGACCCGGGGGCCGGTGAGTACGTCGTTCCCGTCGGGGCTCTCGCCGCCACCCGGTTTCCACGATCTCCGTCCTGGCTTGCCGAGTTCACGCGTCTCGCCCTCACCGTCGGTCTGCGCCTGCTCGATCTGGGCGTCGCCCTGGAGGCCCACGGTCAGAATCTCCTCGTCGTGCTGTCGGCGACCGGGGACCCGCTGCGGCTGGTCTACCGCGACCTCGCCGACATCAGGGTCAGCCCGGCCCGGCTGGCCGCTCACGGCATCGCGGCGCCGGAGCTGACCGGACGGATCGTCACCGACGACGAACCGGCCCTGCGCCGCAAGCTGTTCGGTTCGCTGGTGGCGGGGGCGCTGGGTGCGACCGCCGGTTCCGAGGCGGCACTGCGGGAGGCGCTGGAGGCGGCCGTACCGGGACTGCCGCGCACGCCCGATCTCCTGGCGCTGCTCGAACAGCCGTTGCCCACCAAGGCGTTGACCCTGATGCGGCTGTCTCCGGACTCGCCCGGAGATCTGTGGACCCAACTGCCCAATCCACTGGGAGAGGTGACGAAAGAGGGCAGCTGACGGGACCCGTTTTGAAGCGGGTCGCCCAGGGTCAATAGGATCCGTCGATGATCACAAGACAACGGCTGGCGGCGGGCGCCTGCGCCCTGCTCGCCGCCCTGGCGGCCGCGATCGCGGTCCCGGCCGAAGCCGTCGCCGACGAAACCACCGCACTCGCACCCAAGGTCAACCTCCTCCTCGACGTCAGCGGTTCGATGCGGGCGCGCGACATCGACGGCCAGTCGCGGATGGCCGCGGCGAAGCAGGCGTTCAACGAGGTGCTGGACGCGACACCCGAGGAGGTACAGCTCGGCATCCGCACGCTGGGCGCCAACTACCCGGGCGACGACCGCAAGCAGGGCTGCAAGGACACCGCGCAGCTCTACCCGGTGGGCCCGCTCGACCGCACGGAGGCCAAGGCGGCGGTCGCGACGCTCACACCCACCGGGTGGACGCCGATCGGTCCCTCACTGCTGAAGGCCGCCGACGACCTGAACGGCGGTGAGGGCACCAAGCGCATCGTGCTCATCAGTGACGGCGAGGACACCTGCGCGCCGCTCGACCCGTGCGAGGTGGCCCGGGAGATCGCGGCCAAGGGCATCGGGCTCACCATCGACACCCTCGGCCTGGTCCCGAACACCAAGATGCGGCAGCAGCTGAGCTGTATCGCGGAGGCGACCGGCGGGACGTACACCTCGGTCGAGCACACGGACGAACTCACCGACAAGGTCAACCAGTTGGTTGTCCGGGCCGCCGACCCGGTGGTGACGCCGGTGGCCGTCGAGGGCGCGGCGGGATGCACGAGCGCTCCTGCGGTGAAGTCCGGTCTCTACACGGACCGCGAGGAGTTCGGCCAGCAGCGCTGGTACCGCGTCGACGTGCTTCCCGGGCAGGAACTGCGCGCCTCGGTGAGCGTGTCCGCCGACCGGGCCGTCAACCCCGACTACGGGGTGCTGCTGCGGGCGGTGACCACGCACGGCCGTGAGATCGTCCGCGGCGAGGGCAACGGCACCGGCCGTACCGATGTCATCTCGACCGGTCTGCGCTATCCGAAGGCGGAGGCCGACGACGAGGACAAGCCGGCGGCCGAGACGGTGTGTCTCCAGGTCACCAACTCCTTCTCGGCGGCCAGTGGTGTGCGGTCCACGCCCGGTCTGCCGCTCGAACTGACCGTCGACGTCGTCGACGGCCCGAGCCAGGCGAGCGACGTGGCCTCCTTCGGTCTCGGCCGCGGCTGGTGGCTGCTGGGCGCGCTCGTCCTGTTCGGCTTCCTCACGGGTGTCCTGTGGGGCTGGATCTCGCGCCTGCGGGTCTCGGTCGGGAGGACCAACTGATGCGAGTTGTACGAGTGATGCGAGTTCCGGTAAGACAACTGCTGCGCGGGACCCGCGTGTTGGGCTCGGCCGTGCTGCTGCTCGGGCTGGCCGCGACCCCGGCCGTCGCCGACGCCTCCCCTTCCCCGAGCCCCTCGGACGGCAGCTCGGCCCCCACCTCGGCGGGCACGTCGTTCCGTACTGCGACGGAGATCGACCAGGGTCAGCAGGCCACCGCGAGCGGTTCCGCGGGCGACTACCTGTACTGGTCGTTCCCTGCGGACTCCGGCCAACGCCCCACCGTCAAGGCGACGGTGAAGCTGCCGGACACACACGCGTCGGAGGCCTGGCAGCTCGACGTGTACGACGGCCTGCGGCGCCGTCAGGCCTGCCAGTACGGCGCCCAGACGCGCACCGCCGCCTCGGACACCGCGTCCGTGGAGCTGGCGTGCACCCTGCGCACGGTCCGCGCCTGGTCGGAGCCGTGGGCCAACGACCCGCTGCCGGGCACGTACTACGTCAGGCTGACGGCCGTGAACCTTCCGACCTCCGACCTCGGCCTCCCGGTCGACGCCCAAGTGCGGGTCGACTCCAAGGACATCGGTGGTGCGGCGGCCGTGGACGGCTCGCTGGCCGAGCCGCTGGTTCCCGGGATCGCGGTCAAGTCCAAGGACACCGGGGACAGTTCGACGGCGTCCGCAGTGCTGTCGAGCATCGAGCCCGACGACGGCTGGTCCTCCGGCTGGTGGTCCGACCGCTGGGTCTGGACGGCGATCGGCGGCGCGCTGGCCGCTCTGGCGGGCGTCGCCGGCTACGCCCTGACGCGCGGCTCGGGCCGCCCGAGGCAGGTTCCGCCGGGCGCCTGACCCGAAGCCGACGGTTCGTCGGCATGCCCGCCGCGCAGGGTCGCGGCGGGCATGCCGTGCCTCAGGCCTCGCGCAGGGCCTTGGCGAGTGTCCCGTCGCCGGTCACCTCGATACGTCCGTCCCGTACGGCGTCCAGCACGCTCGCGTCTCCCCGGCCGACCGCCGCACACGTGCCGGTGTCCATCGTCAGGCGGGCGTCGGGCTCCTCGGGCGCGGGGCCGGTCCCGTACACCGGAACGTCCTGGGAACCCACGTACAGATGGAACTGGCCCTCCTCCAGCCGGACTTCGACGAGCCCTCCGCCGCTCACCCCGTCCACCGCGCCCAGCCCACGCAGCAAAGGCAGCGCGAACCAGTGGGCCCGTACGGCGTCCGTGGCGCGTCGCTCGCCCAGCTCGGGGCCGCCCCACTCCCCCAGCGCCTGCAGCACGGGCAGCAACTGGCTTCCCCGGCCGGTGAGTTCGTACACGTACGCGGCGCCCGGCGGGGGCAGCCTGCGCCGGGTCGTGAGGCCGTCCCGCTCCATGTCCTTGAGCCGCGACGCCAGTACGTCCGTGCTGACGCCCGGCAGGTCCGTGTGCAGGTCGGTGTAGCGGCGCGGACCGGCCAGCAGCTCCCGGACGATCAGGAGAGTCCAGCGGTCGCCGACGACATCGAGGGCGCGAGCGACGGAACAGTGCTGGTCGTAGCTTCGGCGAGGTGACATGCGACGCAGTCTAGACATGTTGTTGGACTTTCCAAGCGGAAGCTTGGTAAAACCAAGCAACACACGAACCGGAGGGGCGTAAGCGCATGGAGTTCCGGCAGTCGAGCAAGCTCAGTGAGGTCTGCTACGAGATCCGCGGACCGGTGATCGAGCACGCCGACGCACTGGAGGAGGCGGGCCACAGCGTCCTGCGCCTCAACACCGGCAACCCCGCCCTCTTCGGCTTCGAGGCACCGCCGGAGATCCTCCAGGACATGATCCGCATGCTGCCGCAGGCCCACGGCTACACGGACTCGCGCGGCATCCTCTCCGCGCGCCGGGCCGTCGCCCAGCGCTACCAGGACCGCGGCCTGGAGGTCGACGTCGACGACGTATTCCTCGGCAACGGCGTCTCGGAACTGGTCTCGATGGCCGTCCAGGCCCTCGTCGAGGACGGCGACGAAGTCCTCATCCCCGCCCCGGACTTCCCCCTCTGGACGGCCGTCACGACCCTCGCCGGAGGCAAGGCGGTCCACTACCTCTGCGACGAACAGGCCGACTGGTACCCGGACCTGGACGACATGGCGGCGAAGATCACCGACCGCACCAAGGCCGTGGTCATCATCAACCCGAACAACCCCACCGGCGCGGTCTACCCGAAGGAGATCATCGAGGGCATCCTCGACCTGGCCCGCCGTCACGGCCTCATGGTCTTCGCCGACGAGATCTACGACCAGATCCTGTACGACGACGAGGTGCACCACTCGGCCGCCACCCTCGCCCCCGACCTGGTCGTCCTCACCTTCTGCGGTCTGTCGAAGACGTACCGAGTGGCCGGCTTCCGCTCGGGCTGGCTCGTGGTGACCGGCCCGAAGCAGCACGCGCGCAGCTACCTCGAAGGCCTCACCATGCTGGCCTCGATGCGCCTGTGCCCCAACGCGCCCGCGCAGTACGCCATCCAGGCCGCGCTCGGCGGCCGGCAGTCCATCCACGAACTCACCGCCCCCGGCGGCAGGTTGTGCGAACAGCGCGACCGCGCGTGGGAACGCCTCAACGAGATCCCGGGCGTCTCGTGCGTCAAGCCGAAGGGCGCGCTGTACGCGTTCCCGCGCCTCGACCCGGCCGTGCACAAGATCCACGACGACGAGAAGTTCGTCCTGGACCTGCTTCTCCAGGAGAAGATCCAGGTCGTGCAGGGGACGGGCTTCAACTGGCCCTCCCCCGACCACTTCCGCATCCTCACGCTCCCGTACGCGGACGACCTGGAGGTGGCGATCAGCCGGATCGGGCGTTTTTTGAGTGGTTATCGGCAGTAACGCCGACCGGGGCGGTCGACCGGCGTCCGTCATGGGTAACCCCTCCTCATGACGGACCGACCGCTGCTGCTCCTCGACGTCGACGGCCCCCTCAACCCGTTCCGCGCCCGGCTGCTGCGCCACCGGGGGTACGTGACTCGCCGGGTGCACCCCGCCAACTGGTCCGCACGGCAGAAACCGGGCTCGCGCCGGCTCAGGCGGGGCCTGCGGATACGGCTGCACCCGGGACACGGCGCCCGGCTGCTCGCCCTGCCGTACGACCTGGCGTGGGCCACGACCTGGATGCACGAGGCGAACGAGATGATCGCCCCGGTGATCGGCCTGCCGACGGCCCTCCCGGTGATCGAGTTCACCAACCTGTTCGCCGAGGACCCCGACGGCCTGTACTGGAAGACACGACGCGTCGTGGAGTGGGCCGACGGTCGCCCCTTCGTCTGGGTCGACGACCTGATCACCGACCTCGACGTCCGCCATGTGGCCGAACACCACGCCGGGCCGGCACTTCTCCTGAAGATCGACCCGCGCCGGGGTCTCGGGGAGCGCGAGTTCGCCGAGCTGGAGCGCTGGGCTCGCGTTGTCAGACCCGGGTCGTAGTCTTCGAAAGGGTCGAAGCGACCGTTCGACCTCAGCAGCCGACGACCGGGGAGGAGTGCGCCATGACCCGTCCGCCGACCCCCGCCCAGCGACGCGTCATCGACGCCGCCGACCCCGTCACCGGACGGCTGCGGGGTACGGAGTTCCAGCTCGCCGCGCTGGTGAAGCGGGGGCTCGCCTTCCGGCACCCGCGGCCACCGCACGCCCACTTCCTGACACCGACCGGCCATCGCATACGCGAGGAGACCCAGCGCACGGACCCGCCGGCCCCTGCCGAGGTCGCCCCTGCCTCGGGAGCCCCGGGGGTGTTCGCCGCTCGGGTGGGCGGCGAGGAGGAGATACCGGCCGCCGGGCCCGCCCGGGTCCGTGAGGTGCACAGTGCCTGGCAGGGGCTGCTGGAGCTGCGCCGGATGACCAATACGGACGGCGCCATGGACCGTCCGTGCGGCTGGGAGCGTACGCATCTGGTGCAGGCCGCCGCGCTGGCGCTGGAGGCGGCCGGGCACCACCCCGAGGACGGAGGCGGGGGCGGGACCGGTGGTGGCTACCGGGTGCGGGCGACTCCACAGCCGGAGGCCGTCGCCGTGCGTGAGCCCGACGGTGACGCGCTGCGGGCCTGTGCGGCCACTCTGGAGAAGGCGGGCTGGCAGGTCGGCGAGCACACCGAACCGCGTACCGGCGCGCGCTATCTGCTGGCGTCACCCCGGCGGAAGTGACAGCCGGGTACGCGAAGGCGGTTGACGGCCGTGAGCAACCGCTCAGTACGCTTGCGCCCTCGTCATGAAGTCGAGCTGTCGAGTTGTCGTGAAGGGGAAGTCGTGGCCGAACCGTTTTCCGTCCCGGTGACCGTGCGCGGGTACGAGACCGATATGCAGGGGCACGTCAATCAGAGTGTGTATCTCAACTACGCGGAACACGCCCGCTGGTCGTTACTCCACGCGGCCGGCATCAGCCAGGCGGAGCTGATAGCCGAGGGCGTGGGACCGGTGGCTCTGGAGACCACCATCCGCTATCAGCGGGAGCTGCTCGCGGGCGACGACGTGGAGGTGACCTGCGACTTCATCTGGGGCGAGGGCAAGACCTTCCGGATCCGGCAGACGATCCGCAAGGCCGACGGCTCGGTCGCGGCGGAACTCACGGCGGTCGGCGGGCTGATGGACCTCCAGGCACGCAAGCTGGTCGCCGACCCGAAGAAGTACTTCCGCACACTGGCGTCGGAGCCGCAGCTGTTCGGCCTCTGAGCGGCACTCACAGCGACCTTTCGGCTGACCGGTGGTGTGACGGCGCGACTCCGGCCGAGGGCCGTCCCCCTCGGCCGGAGGTCTATGCGGGCGCCCTGTTCACGACGCGCCCGGCACCTCAGGCGCGCGCCGCGACCGCTGCCAGCCGCCGGGCCTCCGCACGCGTCGAGCGGGCGATCTCGTCCTCGTCGACGTGCAGCAACCGCCCGTTCTCGACGATCTGTTCGCCGTTCACGAAGGACGCGGTGACCGGGGCCGCCGCGCCGAAGACGAGGGCGATGACCGGATCGGCGATCGACGCGTGGGCCAGGGTGTCCAGGTTCCAGAGGACCAGGTCGGCGAGCTTGCCCGGCTCCAGCGACCCCGTCTCCCGTGCCCGGCCCAGGACTTGGGCACCCCCGTACGTACCGAGGCGCAGGGCCTGACGAGCGTTCAGGGCCGCTTCCCGGTGCGCCCCGAGGCGGTTGATGAGGAGGGCGTTGCGCAGTTCGGTGTGGAGTTCGCCGGACTCGTTGGACGCGGTGCCGTCGACGCCGAGGCCGACCGGGACGCCGGCCGCGAGCATGTCCGGGACGCGTGCGATACCCGCCGCCAGCCGGGCGTTGGAGGACGGACAGTGGGCCACACCCGTCTTCGTACGGGCGAAGGCGGCGATGTCCGAGTCGTTCATGTGGACGCAGTGGGCCATCCACACGTCCTCGCCGAGCCAGCCCGTGGACTCGAAGTAGTCGGTCGGTCCCATGCCGAACAGTTCCTTGCAGAACTGCTCCTCCTCGACCGTCTCCGAGCCGTGCGTGTGCAGGCGGACACCCTTGCGCCGGGCCAACTCGGCTCCCTGGCGCAGCAGTTCGGTCGAGACGGAGAACGGCGAGCAGGGGGCGACCGCGATCTGGGTCATGGCGTCGAAGGAGGGGTCGTGGTGTTCGTCGACCGTGGCCTCGGTGGCGGCGAGCGCTCCCTCCAGGGTCTCGACGGCGAAGTCCGGGGGCAGGCCGCCGTCCTTCTCGCTGCGGTCCATCGAGCCGCGGGCGAGGGTGAAGCGGACGCCCATCTCGCGGGCCGCGCCGATGATCGCGCCGGACAGGTCGCCGGAGTCCTTGGGGAAGACGTAGTGGTGGTCCATGGCGGTCGTGACTCCGCCGCGGGCCATCATGGCCAGCGAGCCCTGCGCCGCCGCGCGGACCATCTGCTCGTCGATGCGCGCCCACGTCGGGTAGAGCGCCACCAGCCAGTCGAAGAGGTTGTGGTCGGTGGCCAGGCCCCGGGTGATCCACTGGTAGTAGTGGTGGTGCGTGTTGACGAGGCCGGGGGTGACGAGGTGGCCGCTCGCGTCGATGCGCCGGACCACGTCCGCGAGGCCCTCGGGGGCCTTGCCCGCGCCGACCGACTCGATACGGTTGCCGGCGATCACCACATGCCCGGACGCGTACTCGGTGTCGGCGGCGTCCACGGTCGCGACCGCGCAGTTCTCGATGACGATGCGCTGAACCATCGCAAGGACGTCCTTACAGGTTGGTGAGGTCGGCGGGGATGCGCGGCTCGGCGCCGTCACGCAGGATCGTGCCCTCGATCAGGCCGTACGGCCGGTCGGCGGCGAGGTAGACCTCGTTGTCGTTCTTCAGTCCGAACGGCTTCAGGTCCACCAGGAAGTGATGCTTGTTGGGGAGGGCGAAACGCACCTCGTCGATCTCGTCGCGGTGCTCGATGATCCGCGCGCCCATCTGGAACAGGGTCTGCTGGAGCGAGAGCGAGTAGGTCTCCGCGAAGGCCGAGAGCAGATGCCCGCGCGTCCGCTCGTAGGACTCCTCCCAGTCGGGCATCTCCCGCTCCTCGTCGGACCAGTTGAAGCGCCAGCGCGCGGACACCTGGGTCGCCAGGATGCGGTCGTACGCCTCGGGGAGCGTCGTGTACTTGTCCTTGACGTAGCCCCAGAACTCGGAGTCGGTCGTGTTCATCACGACCAGGTCCTTGAGCCCGGAGACGACCTCCCACGACGAGCCGTCGTACGTGATCTGGGCGAGTCGGGTCTCCTGGCCCTGCCGGGCGAAGGAGTGCTCGCCCTCGCCGGCCGTCTCGATCCGCTCCCAGGAGTACTCCTCGATCCGGACGCGCGCCTTCTTGATCGGTTCCTGACTGGTCACGAAGTGCCGGGCCAGGTGGATGCCGAACTGCTCGGCGGAGTCGATGCCGTGCTCCTTGGCGAAGGCGTACACCGTGTTCTTGGTGGTGTCCGTCGGCAGGACGTTCGCGTTCGAGCCGGAGAGGTGGACCTCGTCCATGTCGCCCGAGAGCGACACGGAGACGTTGAGGTCCTTGACGTGGTGGGTGGCACCGTCGCGGGTGACGCGCACGACGCGGTTCTCGGCCTTGCCGTACTGGTTCTGCCCGAGAAACACGGGGCGGGCGCCGCCTGCTGAATCGGTCCTGGCTGCATCGGTCATGGTGCTGCTAGCTCCCTCGGTATACGGAGTAGCCGAACGGGTTGAGCAGCAGCGGTACGTGGTAGTGCTCACCCGGCACGACGGCGAACGTGATCGCCACCTCCGGGAAGAACGCTCCCGCCGCACCGCTGTCCCGATTCGCGGGGGCGTCCTGCTGCGGATCGGCCTGTTTCTGCTCCAGGTACGGTTCGACCTCGAAGTCGAGCCGTACGTGGGTGGTGCCCTCCGGCAGCGCCGGCAGGTCCTTGCACCGTCCGTCGGCGTCGGTCGCGCTGCCGCCGAGTGCCCGCCACGCCGCGTCGCGCCCGCCACGTGCGGCGAGCCGGACGGCGACGTCGGCGGCGGGGCGGCCGACGCTGGTGTCCAGGATGTGCGTGGACACGGAGGCGACAGGGGCGCTGGGATCGACGGCGTCGGCTTCGGTGCTCAAGTCTGTTACCGCTCTTCCTGTACGAGACTGCCCAGCCGGATGCGGTTGATCTTCCCCAGTTCGGTGCGGACGATCTCCCTCTCCCGCTCCGGCGTGTTGCCGAGCCGTTCCCGCGCCGAGTCACGCATCTGCTCGCCGGTCCGGCCGGTCGCGCAGATCAGGAAGACATGGCCGAAGCGCTCCTGGTAGGCGAGGTTCAGTTCGAGCATCTCCGCCTTCAGCTCCTCGGAGGCGCCGGCCATGCCGCGCTGTTCGCGGGCGGAGGTCGGGTCTCCGGGTCTGGGGCGGCCGATCGGCGGGTGGCCGGCCATCGCCTCGGCGAGGTCGTCGGCGGTCAGCCCGGCCGTCGCGGCGTCGCTCGCGGTGTAGAGGTCCTCGGCGGTGGCGTACGGGCGCTTCGCGAGCAGATACCGTCCCCAGGCCGTCGAGGCGCAGGCCTCGTGGAGGGCGGCGCGGGCCGCGGACTCCTCCAGGGCGTTGAACCGGGCGAGTCCGCCAGGGGTCGTACTCGACGTCACGGCGAGCCTCCGTGGCCTTGTGCGTGCTGGGTATGACCGGGGGGTGCGTGCGGTGAGGCACGCCGGGCCGGCTGCGCACAGCTAACGCCTTCCGGCGACGAGACGTCAACACTTTGTTGAAAATCTGGGGCGCCGACGCCCTCCGCGCCGGGCCCGTCAGGCCTGTTTCTCGCGGTTCAGGTAGTTGTAGACCGTGAAACGGCTGACCCCGAGGGCGCTCGCGACGGTCTCGACCCCGTGCCGTACGGAGAAGGCGCCGCGCGCCTCCAGTATCCGTACGATCTCCTGCTTGGCCTTGCGGTCCAGTTCGGCCAGCGGCTTGCCGTGCCCGCGCTCCAGCGCGGCCAGGATGTGATCGAGCGAGTCGGCGAGCTGAGGCAGGCGTACGGCGATCACGTCGGCGCCCTCCCAGGCGAGCACGACATCGTCGGGGCCGGCCCGGCCGGGCGCGAGCAGCTCGCCCCCCATGGCGTCCACCAGCGGTTTCACGGCCGCGACGAAGGCCTCGCCGGCGGACCCGTCCCCGGCGCCGGTCACCGGCCGCCCTCGCCGTCGATCACGTTGACCTGGAGCGAGATCCGGGTGGCGCCCGCCTCCAGGGTCCTGCGCAGCAGCGCGTCCAGGGCGGTCAGTACGGCGTCGGCGCGCCCCTCGGCGGTGTTGCCGAACGGTCCGACGTCCACCGCGTCCAGTTCGGCCGCCTCGATGACCTCACGGGCGACCAGCGCGTGTGCGGGCGCCTCGTCGAGATCGAAGGGCTCGGTCGTGAACTCCACTCGCAGTCGCACTGTGCACATTCTTCCGTCAGGTCGTGTCCCGCCGCTCGGACACGACCCTAACGGACACCTCCGTGAAATCAGCGGGGATGCGCACCCACTCCCGACAGCGAGCATCCCGCATCACGAACTGGCCTACAGCCGCAGGGAGTTCACCGTCAGAGCAGGGTCGGGGGCGGTGTCCCGCGCACCGGTGCCGCGCCACCTGCGGGCGAGGGACACGGCCATTACCGTCAGTGCGGCGAGCGTCGCGGCACAGGCCGCCAGAGCGGGCAGCGGGGAAGCGGCTCCGCCCGCCTGCCGTACGTAGGCGAGGGTCGCTGAGTCGAGGTGCGTGCCCAGCAGATGGGCGGCGGCCAACGCGCCCGAGACGATGACGGCCGCGCCGGTCACGACCGTCGACCGGTGGAACCACAGCGCCGCGCCGGCCAGCAGGCAGAGCGCGGAGACGCCGAGCGAGGCGGACAGTCCGTGCCTCGGCGCGTCGACCCAGTCAAGGGGGAAGTGGGCCGCGCCGCAGAGCATGACAAGGACGGCGACGGCACGGCGGAGCCAGCGGACGCCTCCCCGCCGGGCACGCGCGACGCCCACCGGCTCCACGGCCCGCGGTGCGGTGAGCGGCGCGGTCGCGGGGTCCGCGCCCTCGTCCTGGGCGTCGCCGATGCGCCCGATGAGCTGCACGAGGTCCTCGACGGGCCTGCTGGTGGCAGCGGCGTGCACCGCCTGGGCCTCCGCGTGGGCGGCGTGCGGAGCCGCGTGCAGGAGCGCGACCAGACGGCCGACCTCGGCGACCGGTCGCTGCTCGGCGGCTGTCCGGATCGCCTCGTCCATCCGGTCGACACTGTGTTCCGGCGGACCCAGCAGTTCCACGAGGCGCGAGACGTCCTCCACGGAGCGCGCCACGGCCGCCACCCGCAGGACGGTCGCCGCGGTCGGCAGGCCGTCGGGCGACTGCTCCAGGAGGGTGACGAGCTGGACGACGTCGTCCAGCGGCCTGGCGACGACCAGGGTTCGCACCAGGTCGTCCGTGCGTATACGGGTCACGGGACGGGGTTCGCCCGGTCCGGGATTCTCCGGGCGGGCAGGGAACGGCTCGACGGCCATGTTCGCCTCTCAACTTCAGTGCACCGGCACACGGGAACGTGCGCCCCGCTCATATGAACGTTGAACCCTGTGTAACCGCCCGCTTCCCGCCCCGCCACTCGGGAGACCCCCTTGACAAGCTCCGAGGTCCGGCGGCAGTCTTCCATGAAGCAGAAAGTTATTTCCACGATACGGAATTATCGATCATGCGAAATTACCGATTTCTGGAGGCGCCGACGGCCATGGGACTCACAGAGCAGCGCTTCAACGTCAACCTGTCGATCCTCTTCAATGAGCTCCCGCTCCTGGAGCGCCCGGCGGCGGCCCGGGCCGCCGGTTTCACCGCGGTCGAGCTGTGGTGGCCCTGGCTGGACACCCCCACCCCGGCCCGGTCCGAGCTGGACTCCCTGCGGTCCGCGATCGAGGACGCCGGCGTCCGGCTCACCGGCCTGAACTTCTACGCCGGACAGCTGCCGGGCCCGGACCGGGGCGCCCTGTCGGTGCCGGGGGAGGAGTCCGAGCGGTTCCGCGCCAACATCGAGGTCGCCGCGGATCTGGCCGACTCGCTCGGCTGCGGCGCGCTCAACGCGCTGTACGGCAACCGGATCGACGGCGTGGACCCGGCCGAGCAGGACGCGCTGGCGCTGGAGAACCTGGTGCTCGCGGCCCGGGCGGCGAGCCGTATCGGCGCGATCCTCCTCGTCGAGGCGCTCAACAAGCCGGAGTCCCCCCGGTATCCGCTGGTGAGTGCCCCGGCCGCCGTGGAGGTCGTCGACAGGGTCAACGAGGCGACCGGGCTCGGCAACGCCCGCTTCCTGATGGACCTCTACCACCTGTCCATGAACGGCGAGGACCTCCCCTCGGTGATCGACCGGTTCGCCGCGAAGACGGGCCACGTCCAGATCGCCGACAACCCCGGCCGCGGCGCCCCCGGCACCGGCACACTCCCCCTCGCGGACCACTTGGACCAACTGCGCAAGGCCGGTTACGAGGGCTGGGTGGGCCTGGAGTACAAGCCGGGCGACCGGCCGAGCGCCGAGGCGTTCGACTGGCTGCCCCACGCGGCACGCCGCACCCCCTGACATCACCGAGCAGCAGAGAGGCGCCCCCGAAATGAGCAGTCTCCCCAAGGTCGCCTGGATAGGCCTCGGCATCATGGGCTCCCCCATGTCCGAGAACCTGATCAAGGCGGGTTACGACGTCACCGGCTTCACCCTGGAACAGGACAAGCTCGACCGTCTCACCGCCGCCGGCGGCACGGCGGCGGCATCGATCGCCGAGGCCGTGCGCGACGCCGACGTGGTGATCACGATGGTGCCCGCGTCACCGCAGGTCGAGGCCATCGCGTACGGCCCGGAGGGCATCCTGGCGAACGTGCGGCCCGGCGCCCTGCTCGTCGACATGTCGTCGATCACCCCGCGGACATCGGTGGACCTGGCGCGGGCGGCGGCCCAGAAGGGCGTGCGGGTGCTGGACGCGCCCGTCTCGGGCGGTGAGGCGGGCGCGGTCGAGGCCGTGCTGTCCATCATGGTCGGCGGCGAACAGGCCGACTTCGACCATGCGAGGCCGGTTTTCGAGGCACTGGGCAGGACCGTCGTGCTGTGCGGTCCGCACGGCTCGGGCCAGACGGTGAAGGCGGCGAACCAGCTGATCGTCGCCGTGAACATCCAGGCGTGCGCCGAGGCCGTGGTCTTCCTGGAGAAGTCCGGCGTGGACCTGAAGGCGGCGCTGGACGTACTGGCCGGCGGCCTGGCCGGCTCCACCGTGCTGACGCGCAAGAAGGACAACTTCCTGAACCGGGACTTCGCGCCGGGCTTCCGTGTCGACCTCCACCACAAGGACATGGGCATCGTGACGGACGCGGCCCGTACGGTCGGCGCCGCGCTGCCGGTGGGCGCGGTGGTCGCCCAACTCGTCGCGTCCCTCCGTGCGCAGGGTGACGGGGGCCTGGACCACTCGGCCCTGCTGCGGGCCGTGGAACGCCTCTCCGGCGCCGAGGTCTGACGCCCCCTCCGCCGTCCTCCCCGATCTTCCGGGCGGCGCCGGCGCCGACAACTGTCCTGTCGCGCCCAGGCGTCGGCGCCGCCCGGAAACCTCAAATCCAGCTCTGAACCCGGCCCCGGAGGCTTCAACAACCCCCGGGTTCGGGCACATTGTTGTCAGCACGGGGGAACAGCTCGGGGGAACAAGGGAAACAACGCACGGGGGAACAACGGGGAAACGAAAAGGGGGTGCCCATGGGCACCCCCTTCTTCCATGCCTCGCCTGTCCCGGCGCCTTCGGCGCCCTCGGTGTCAGACCTTCAGCGTCCTGATGGACGTCGGCGCATGGCCCGGCTCGGTCGCGATGTCCTCGAACTCCACCACGTTTCCTATGTCGTTGGTCGTCGACATGGAGATGTTCGTGACGCGCTCCAGGATCGCCTCGACGACCACCGGCACCCGGTGCTCCGCCGCGAGCTTCCTGGCCTGCTCGAACGCGGCGGCCAGTTCGGCCGGGTCCGTCACCCGGATCGCCTTGCAGCCGAGACCCTCGGCGACCTTGACGTGGTCGACGCCGTAGGCGCCCAGTTCGGGCGAGTTGAGGTTCTCGAACTCCAGGTTGACCTGGAAGTCGATGTCGAAGGCCCGCTGCGCCTGCCGGATCAGGCCCAGGTAGGAGTTGTTCACCAGGACATGGACGTACGGGATGCGGTGCTGGGCGCCGACCGCCAGCTCCTCGACCATGAACTGGAAGTCGTAGTCGCCGGAGAGGGCCACCACGGACGCCTCCGGGTCGGCGACGGCGACACCCAGCGCGGCCGGGATGGTCCAGCCGAGGGGGCCCGCCTGGCCGCAGTTGATCCAGTGGCGGGGCCGGTAGACATGCAGCAGTTGGGCGCCGGCGATCTGGGAGAGGCCGATCGTCGTCACGTACCGCGTCTCGGGGCCGAAGACCTTGTTCATCTCCTCGTACACGCGCTGCGGCTTGATCGGGATGTCGTCGAAATGCGTACGCCGCTGCAGGCGCGCCCGGCGTTCCTGGGTCGCCGCCGCCCACTCGGAGCGGTCGGGGAGGCCGCCCTTGTCCCTCAACTCCCTTGCCACCGTGACGAAAAGCTCCAGCGCGGCCTTCGCGTCGGAGGCGATGCCGTAGTCGGGGGCGAAGATGCGGCCGATCTGGGTGGGCTCGATGTCGACATGGACGAAGGTGCGGCCGGCCGTGTAGACGTCGAGCCGGCCGGTGTGGCGGTTGGCCCAGCGGTTGCCGATACCGAGGACGAAGTCGGACTCCAGGAAGGTGGCGTTGCCGTAACGGTGCGAGGTCTGGAGGCCGACCATGCCGGCGTTCAGGTCGTGGTCGTCCGGCAGCGCGCCCCAGCCCATGAGGGTGGGGACGACCGGGACACCCGTCAACTCGGCGAACTCGACGAGGAGTTCGGCCGCGTCGGCGTTGATGACGCCCCCTCCGGCGACGATCAGCGGTCGGCTCGACGCGTTCAGCAGCGTGAGCGCCTTCTCGATCTGGGCGCGGGTCGCGACCGGCTTGTGCACGGGCAGCGGTGTGTAGGTCTCCGGGTCGAACTCGATCTCCGTCTGCTGGACGTCGACCGGCAGGTCGACCAGGACCGGCCCGGGGCGGCCCGAACGCATCAGGTGGAAGGCCTGCTGGAGGACGCCGGGGACCTGGCCCGCCTCCAGCACGGTGGTGGCCATCTTCGTGACCGGCCGGGCGATGGAGGCGATGTCGACGGCCTGGAAGTCCTCCTTGTGGATCACGGCGGTGGGTGCCTGCCCGGTGATGCAGAGGATCGGGATCGAGTCGCCCGTCGCGGAGTACAGCCCCGTGATCATGTCGGTGCCCGCCGGGCCCGAAGTGCCCACGCAGACACCGATGTTGCCGGGGTGGGTGCGGGTGTAGCCCTCGGCCATGTGCGAGGCGCCCTCGACATGACGGGCGAGGGTGTGGCTGATCCCGCCGGCGGCGCCGAGTGCCGCGTAGAAGGGGTTGATCGCCGCGCCGGGGACACCGAACGCGTGTGTGACGCCCTCTCGCTTGAGGATCTCGACTGCCGCGCGGGCAGCGGTCATACGAGCCATTGAGCAACTCCTCGGATTCGTGCTCCCGTCGCGCCCCGCGGAGAGAGAAAGCTTCCGTGACCTTGTTCGGACCTTGCGCATCGCTTCCACAATACTTCCGTATGGTGGAATTTATTTTCTGCTATCTGGAAACAATGTAAGTGGGCTCGCGAAGGCCGTCAAGAGACGGACAAGCGGGGGTCAGGTGGAGCACGATGGGGCTCTGACCCCGACGTCACGTAGTGGAGTTGGCCATGGCCGAGAGCATGCCGGTGCGGTGTCCGGCCTGCCTGCGCGAGCATCTGTACGCGGCGCCGTCCTATCCGTGCGCGTGCGGTGCGCCGGTCAGACCGTCGCTCGACCCGCGGGCGACGACGACGGCCGTCACCCACCGCGTCTGGGACGAGCAGTGGATCACCGTGGCCTGTACGGCCTGCGGTCGGCGGGACCAGTGGCCGCATCCCGAACTGGGCTGCCCCTGCGGCACGGTTCTGCGTATCCCGGTGGCGCGGTCCGTCCCGGACACCCGGCCGACGGCCGCCCATGCGGCGGACGCGCAGGCGCCGGCCGGCACCGCGAAACTCCCGGGCGCCCTGCGCGCCCCCCGCCCTTCCGCCCGCCCCCGGCGTGCCTTCCAGCCGGTCACCATCCGCACCGCGCGCGACGCCGTCACCGCCGCCGCCCTCTATCTGCGCTGGCTCGGCTACCAGGACATCCGCCGCGCGGACCAGCGGCCCCCGTCCGGCGTGGGGCTCGCCGCCCGCGGAGTCCTGGCGCAGGTCGACCCGACGGTGAGCCCGGCATCGCTGCGGGACATCGAGTGCCTGTGGCTGACGGCCATGACGGAGTCCTCGGACTGCGTCTACTTCTCCCTCGCCGGGTACGAGGACGAGGCCCGCGCCGGCGCCGAGACCCTCGGCGTCCCCCTCTTCGTCCTCGACCTGACCGGCACCCCGCAACCGGTCAACGGCCCGGCCGACGACCTCGACGCCACCGGGGTCTGAGCCCCCCGACACCCTTGCCGAGGCCGGATACCAAACAGCCCCCAAGGGGCGCGGGGAACTGCGCGACCAGCCACCACGGCGCGGCAGCGAACCGACAACCCCTCACGGCCGTTCCAGCGGAGCGCATGAGCGCGTCCAGCAAAGTCCGCAACGGCCCAACGGCGCCCCCAGGGGGCGCGGGGAACTGCGCGACCAGCCACGACGGCGCGGCAGCGAACCGACAAGCCCTCACAGCCCCCTGCTCGCCGAAGCCGAACTCACCCCCAGGGCACGGAAGATCCGCGCCACGGAGGCCGAGCCCGGTATCGGCCGCCGGCCCCGCGTCGGTATGCGCAGGCCCTGAGCAACGGGCGTCACCCCGGCTGCTCCCCGGCGAACCTCTCGCGCAGCTCCACCTTGCGCACCTTCCCCGACACCGTCATCGGGAAGGCGTCCAGCACCTGCAGCCGGCTCGGGATCTTGTAGTGGGCCAACCGCCCCTCGCAGAAGGCCCGTAGCTCGGCGAGGGTGAGCGGTTCGGTGTCCTCGTGCGGGATGACGCAGGCGAGGACCTCCTCGCCGTACCGCTCGTGCGGCACTCCGACCACCTGGACGTCGGCGATCTTCGGATGGCCGTACAGGAACTCCTCGATCTCGCGGGGGTAGATGTTCTCGCCACCCCGGATGATCATGTCCTTGATGCGGCCGACGATCTCGACGTAGCCGTCCTCGCGCATCATCGCGAGGTCGCCGGTGTGCATCCAGCGGCCGGCGTCGACCGACTGGGCGGTCTTCTCGGGCTCCTGCCAGTAGCCGAGCATCACGCTGTAGCCACGAGTGCACAACTCCCCTGCCACACCCCGTGGTTGGGTCGTACCGTTCGCGGGGTCGACGACCTTGACCTCGATGTGCGGAAGGACCCGGCCGACCGTGCCGGTGCGGTGCTCCAGGTCGTCGTCCCGGCGCGTCTGGAGGGACACCGGGGAGGTCTCCGTCATGCCGTAGCAGATGGACACCTCGGCCATGTGCATCTCGGCGACCACCCGTTTCATCACCTCGACCGGGCAGGGCGAGCCCGCCATGATGCCGGTGCGCAGGGACGACAGGTCGTACGTCGCGAAGTCGGGGAGGTTCAACTCCGCGATGAACATGGTCGGTACGCCGTACAGCGAGGTACAGCGCTCCTCGGCCACCGCCCGCAGGGTCGCCGCCGGTTCGAAGGACGGGGCCGGGATCACGACGCAGGCGCCGTGCGAGGTGGCCGCGAGGTTGCCCATCACCATGCCGAAGCAGTGGTAGAAGGGCACCGGGACGCACACCCGGTCCTGCTCGGTGTAGGAGATCGACTCCCCCACGAAATAACCGTTGTTGAGGATGTTGTGGTGGGAGAGGGTGGCCCCCTTGGGGAAGCCGGTCGTGCCCGAGGTGTACTGGATGTTGATCGGGTCGTCGCAGGACAGCTCCGGGAACGGAACAGGGGTGCCGCGCGCGAGCAGCTCGTCCCAGTTCGGGTCTCCGATGAAAACGGTCTCCCGCAACTGCGGGCATCTGCCCCGCACTTCCCCGACCATCGCCCGGTAGTCACTCGTCTTGTGGCCGAGGGAGGCGAAGAGCAGCGAGATCCCGGACTGGTTGAGGACGTACTCGACCTCGTGGGTGCGGTAGGCCGGGTTGATGTTCACCATGATCGCGCCGATCCGCGCGGTGGCGTACTGGACCAGCACCCATTCGGGGCAGTTGACCGCCCAGATGCCCACCCGGTCCCCCACTGCGATCCCACTCGCGATCATCGCGTACGCCAACTCATCGACATCCGAAGCGAGTTGACCGTACGTCCAGCGTCGGCCGGAGGGTACGTCGACCAGCGCCTCACGATCGGGCCACCTCGCGACGGCCCGGTCCAGGTTGACGCCGATCGTGTCTCCCAACAGCGGGGTGCCGCTGGTCCCGTGGGCGTAGGAAATCACCGGAAGTCCTCCTCGCGGTACTCGTTCTTCGAACCCGCCGCCGTCGCCTCGCGCAGTTCGATCCGGCGGATCTTGCCGGACACGGTCTTGGGCAGATCGGCGAACTCCAGGCGGCGCAGACGCTTGTAGGGGGCGAGGACCTCACGGCTGTGCTCGAACAGCACCTTCGCGGTGTCGGGTCCCGGCTCCCAGCCCGCCGCGAGCACGACGTACGCCTTCGGTACGGCCAGGCGCAGTTCGTCCGGCGCGGGGACCACGGCGGCCTCCGCGACCGCCTCGTGCTCGAGGAGCGCGCTCTCCAGCTCGAACGGGGAGATCTTGTAGTCGGATGCCTTGAAGACGTCGTCGGACCGGCCGACGTAGGTGATGTAGCCGTCCGCGTCGCGCGAGCCGATGTCTCCGGTGCGGTAGAAGCCGCCGGCCATCGCCTCCGCAGTGAGGTCGGCGTCGCCGTGGTAGCCGGTCATCACGCCGACCGGGCGGGTGGAGAGGTCGAGCGCGATCTCCCCCTCGGGCGCGCCCGGTTCACCCGAGACAGGGTCGAGGAGGACGACCCGGTAGCCGGGGCTCGGGCGGCCCATGGAGCCCGTCTTCAGCGGCTGGCCGGGGCTGTTGGAGACCTGGACGGCGGTCTCCGTCTGGCCGAAGCCGTCCCGGATGGTGACGCCCCAGAAGCGGCGCACCTGCTCGATGACCTCGGGGTTGAGCGGCTCCCCGGCTGCCACGACCTCGCGCGGCGGGGTGCGCAGCTGGGTCAGGTCGGCCTGGATGAGCATGCGCCAGACGGTCGGCGGGGCGCAGAAGGAGGTGACGCCCGCGCGGTCCATCTCGGCCATCAGCCGGGTGGCGTCGAAGCGCGTGTAGTTGTGGATGAAGACGGTCGCCTCGGCGATCCAGGGGGCGAAGAGGTTGGACCAGGCGTGCTTGGCCCAGCCGGGCGAGGAGATGTTCAGATGTACGTCGCCGGGCTTGAGGCCGATCCAGTACATGGTCGCCAGGTGCCCGATCGGGTACGAGGCGTGGGTGTGCTCGACGAGTTTGGGCCGGGCGGTCGTGCCGGAGGTGAAGTACAGCATCAGGGGGTCGTCGGCGTGGGTGGGGCCGTCGGGGGTGAACTCGGCGGGCGCGTCGTACGCGTCCTCGTACCGCTGCCAGCCCTCGGGGGCGCCGCCCACCGCGATCCGGGTGTAGCCGCCGGGGACCTCGTCGAACTTGGCGGTGTCCTCGGCGCGGACCAGGACGTGGGAGACCCGGCCGCGGTCCACCCGGTCGCGCAGGTCGGCGGGGCCGAGCAGCGGGGTGGCGGGGATGACGACCGCGCCGATCTTCATCGCGGCGAGGGCTGTCTCCCACAGCTCGGTCTGGTTGCCGAGCATGACGAGGACGCGGTCCTCTGGGCGGATCCCGAGCCCGCGCAACCAGTTGGCGACCCGGTCGGAGCGGGCCGACATCTCGGCGAAGGACACCCTGGCCTCGGAGCCGTCCTCCTCGACGATGTGCAGGGCGGTGCGGTCGTTCCCGTCCGCGATGACGTCGAACCAGTCCAGGGCCCAGTTGAAGCGCTCGGGGCGCGGCCAGCTGAAACCCTCGTACGCGGTGGCGTAGTCCTCGCGGTGGGCCAGCAGGAAGTCCCGCGCCTCGCGAAAGTGCTCGGTCACCGTCGTCATCAGTCCTCCTCGATCCCGGACCATTGCCCGGCGACACTCTGACATCGTGTAATCCGTGATGCAGGTCTCACTACCCCCGAACGGGGGTGAGTGCGCCGTATGACCGGCGAACACCACGAGCGGGCCGCGACGAAGGGGCGATGACGTGGCAGCAGACACGGCCGAGGCGACTGAGGTGCAGCGGGCGCTGGCCCGGCTGCGGCGGGTGACCGGGCTGCCGGTGGCCTTCGGCGGGCTGGTGGAGAGCGGGCGCCGGCACATGCGCATCAGCGAACTGAGCGGCACCTCCACCCAGGCGCTGCGCGCGCTCGCGGTGACCGCCGGCAACGGCCTGGGCGGCAAGGCCGTGACCCTGGCCCGCCCGTGCGCGGTGACGGACTACTCCGCCTCCCGGCAGATCAGCCACGAGTACGACATCCCGGTGGCCGCCGAGGGTTTGCGCTCCGTGGTGGCGGTCCCGGTCGTCGTACGGCGCCGGGTGCGCGGAGTGCTGTACGGCGCCCTGCGCACCGCCCTGCCCCTGGGTGACCGCATGATCGGCGCGACGGTCGAGGCGGCCCGGGACGTGGAGCAGGCGCTCGTCGTACGGGATCAGGCACGGGAGCTGCTGGCGGCGGCGCGGCCGGAGCCCGCCGGTGTCCAGGGGCCGGGCGACGGGGCGTGGGAGCAGGTGCGGGAGGCGCATGCGGCGTTGCGTGCGCTGGCTCCGCGGATCACCGATCCGGAGCTGCGGGACGCGCTGCTCGACGCGTGCGGTCTGCTGGCCCCGGGACGGCCGGTGGACGGGGTCGAGCTCGCGCAGCGTGAGCTGGACGTCCTGGCGTGTGTCGCCTCAGGAGCGTCCAACGCGGTCGCCGCACAGCGGCTGGGGCTGCGCCCGGAGACGGTGAAGGGGTATCTGCGTTCGGCGATGCGCAGGCTCGGCGCCCACTCGCGCGGGGAGGCGGTCGTGGCCGCGCGGCGAGCGGGGCTGCTGCCCTGAGGCTTGCCATATGCCCCGAGGTATCGCCGGTCCACGCCGAGGTCTGTCGTCACGCTCCGCACACGTATACGGTGTATTCATTCACATGTGACTTGAATTTTCCGATGCCTCAACCGTCCTGTTATTCGGCTCACCACGTCGCCGGTCCGAAATTCAAAGATCTGTTGCCTAATATTGGGGCCCACACGACACAGGAGGGGAGCGGTGACCGTGCGACGGGACTTCCAGGAGCCTGGCCGATGCCGCTCTGACCTGCTCATCGGCCGGGAAGAGGCACTCATCGGGGCGCGCGAGCAACTCTCGCGCGGCGGCAGCGTGCTGCTGCACGGACCGGCCGGAATAGGAAAGTCGACCGTCCTGCGGACATTGGCCGCGGAATATGGCGAATCGGCACGGACCGTGTTGCGTTGCTCCGCCACGGAGTCCGAATCGCATCTCCCCTTCCTCGCACTCGCCGATCTTCTCGGTCTCGCCCTCGACGAGGTCGCCGGCCAGTTGCCCGCCGCCCAGCGCGTCGCCCTGGAGTCGGCGCTCACCGGCCGTGGCGAGTCCACGCTCCAGCGCGACGGTCTCGCGCTGCGGCTCGCGGTGCTGTCGGCGCTGCGCGCGCTGGCCGCCAAGGGCCCCGTCCTCGTCGTCGCGGACGATCTCCAGTGGCTGGACACCGCCAGCACCGAACTCCTCGGGTTCGCCGCCCGCCGACTGGGCGACGACCCGGTCCGGATGGTGTTCGCGGGGCGGACGGACGGACAGGAGTACGACCGCTATCTACGCGCGTCCACACCGGACACCCTGGCGGTCCGGGTGAACCCGCTGACCCGCGCCCAGGTCGAGACGCTCCTGGAGCACCGGGGCTACCACCTTCCGCGTTCGACCGTGCGGGAGATCCACCGCACCAGCGCAGGCAACCCGCTGTACGCCCTCGAACTGGGCCGCGCCCTGGCCGAGAACCCCACGCCCCCACGCCCGGGCGAGCCGCTGCCGGTGCCGACCTCGCTGCGCGCGCTGGTGCTCAGCCGCCTGGAGATGCTGTCCGACGACGCCCGCCGCACCCTTCTCGTGGTGAGCGCCGGCGCCCGCCCGACGCTGGCCCTGCTGCACGCGGCCGGCCGGGAGAACGCCGAGGCCGAGACCGCCCAGGCCGCCGCCCTCGGACTGCTGGCCACGGAGCCCGAGGGTCCGGCCGTACGGTTCGCGCATCCCCTCGTCTCGGCCGCGCTGTACGCGGAGGCGAGCGCCCAGGAGCGCCGGGCCGCGCACGCCGCGCTGTCCACGGCCGCGTCCGACCCCATCGAACGGGCCCGGCACCTCGCCCTGGCCACCGACGGCACGGATCCGGAGGTGGCCGCACGCCTCGCCGAGGCCGCCGCGCTGGCCCGGGACCGAGGAGCACCGACGGTGGCCTCCTCGCTCGGGCTGCTGGCCGCCCGGTACACCCCGGCGGACGGCGTGCCGAACCCCGACGAGCACCGGTTGCGGGCCGCCGAGGACGCGATCACCGCGGGCGAACTGGATCTCGCGCGGGACGTCGCCCGCCAGGTGCTCGCCCGGACCACGGTGCCCGCCGAACGGGTGCGGGCCTGGATCATCGTGATCGACACGGCGGGCCACGCCATGACGGAGGTCGACGCCGTCTTTCCGCAGGCGTTGGCCGACGCGGGCGACGACCCGCGACTGCTCGCCCTGATCCACTACCAACTGGCCTGGCGGGCGCTGCTCGTGGAGGGCGACTTCGCCGAGTGCCGCGAGGAGGCCGCACGCTCGGCGGAGCTGGCCGCACGGGGCGGCGACCGGCGCACGGAGCTGATGTCGCTCTCCTTCCAGGCCCAGACCGAGACGCTGATGGGCCACCCGGACGCGCCCGCGACCATCAAGCGCGCGCTGAAGGAGCCCCAGGACCCGCAGGTGACCGTCCATCACAACGGCATCGGGTCGGCCCGCTTCCGCTGGCTGATCATGAGCGACCAGCTGCCCGAGGCGCGGGCCACCATCACCACCCTGCTGCGTGAGGTGCGCCGGCGCGGGTCCGTCGAGAGCGAGGTGCACTTCCTGCGCGGCCTGGCCGAGACCGAACTGCGCTGCGGGCACTGCGGCCGGGCGCTGGACCTGGCCCGGGAGAGCCTGCGGCTGGCCAGGGACACCGGCATCGGCGAGGTCGCCTCCGCGATGCTCGCCGCGCTGGCGGAGGCGTCCGGCGGTGACGTGGACCGGGCGCTGGCGCTGGCCCGCGAGTCCGTCGAGCACGCCGAGGAGAACGGTGACCTGATCTATCTGTCCCGGGCCCAGGCAGCTCTGGGGTACGCCCGGCTGGTGGCCGGGGACGCGCCGGGCGCGGTGCAGTCGCTGCGCAGGGCACGGGAGTTGGAGCACGATCTCGGCGTCGACGACCCGGCGCGCGGACGCTGGCAGGGCGACCTCGCGGAGGCACTCGTCCGCGTCGGTGAGCTGGCCGAGGCGCAGGAGGTCATCGACGTGTCCCGCGCGCACGCACTGCGGCTGGGGCGCGAGAGCGTGCTCGCGGTGCTCGACCGGGCCGAGGCGTTGGTGCGCGCCGCGCGGGGTGAACACGAGGCGGCTGTCGCCCAGTTGACGTCCGCGCAGGATCGACTCGCCAAGCTGGGCTACGGACTTGAGGAGGCGCGGGCCGCCCTCGCCCTGGCCGAGCTGCGCACCGGACCGCCGGGTCCCGGACCCACTCCCGCCCCTACGTCGTACGACGAGGCGGCACGTCTGTTCAGACGGTCCCGCGCGCTGCCCTGGCTGCGCCGGGTGGACGCGGCCACCGTGCCGAACCCCGCCCCGCAGCCCCTCGTACAGCAGCCGCAGGCCGCCGCCGCGCTCGACGGGCTCGCCGCGATGGAACGTCAGGTCGCGGCGCTCGTCATGGAGGGCGCGACCAACCGCGAGATCGCCGGACGCCTGTTCATCAGCGTCAAGACGGTCGAGGCGACCCTCACCCGGGTGTACCGGAAGCTGGGGATCCGGTCCCGGGTGGACATCGTCCGGCTGGCGGCGGGACGCCACACCAACTGACGTCCGCGTACCCGCCGTACGGTCGTGTGCCTGCGCGCGATCCATCCTTGCGCTCTCACCGTACCGTGCCGTCGACCCCGTACGACCGAGGGTTTTCCCTCCCCCAACTCCCCTAGGGGGTTCCCTCATTGGGAGAGGCCTTATCCGGCTCCTACCTTGTGGATGTGCCGTTCGCCGGGCATACGGAGCGGCCCCCAACGCTCCGTGCACGCCCCTCACACCCGCGCGTCCCCCCACCGGCAATCCCCACAGGAGGAGAACCCATGCTCGGGCTCGCCCGTGCCAAGAAGGCCGCCGCAGTTCTGGTGGCCAGCGCCGCCGCCGCATCGACCGCGCTGATCGCCGCCCCCGGGGCAATCGCCGCACCCCAGCCCATCGTGGGCGGTACGACGACGACGGCGTCGGCGTACCCGTACGTCATGCAGATCACGGACGCCTCGCAGAACCAGTTCTGCGGCGGCACCCTCGTCTCGGCGACCAAGGTCGTGACCGCCGCCCACTGTATGGTCGACGAGACGACGAGCAGCGTCAGAGTCGTCGGCGGCCGTACGTACCTCAACGGCACGAACGGCACCGTCAGCAAGGTCACCAAGATCTGGATCCACCCGAGCTACACGGACGCCGGCAACGGCGACGACGTGGCCGTGCTGACCCTCGCCACCTCGATGCCGTACACCACGGCGTCGTACGTCACCTCGTCCCAGACCAGCGTGTACGCGGCCGGCACCACGGCCCGCATCATCGGCTGGGGCACCACCTCCTCCAACGGGAGCTCCTCCAACCAGCTGCGCACGGCGACGGTCCCGACCGTCTCCAACTCCAGCTGCTCCAGCTCGTACGGTTCCAGCTACATCGCGAGCGACATGGTCTGCGCCGGCTACACAGCCGGTGGCGTTGACACCTGCCAGGGCGACAGCGGCGGCCCGCTGATGATCGGCGGCGTCCTGGCAGGTATTACTTCCTGGGGAGAGGGCTGCGCGGCGGCCGGCTACCCCGGGGTCTACACCCGGCTGACCACCTTCTCCAGCCTGGTGGCGACGCAGGTCGCGTCGTAACCACCAGCGCTGCGGCCACCACAGTCTCCCGAGTACCCCTCGGGTGAATGCCAGGGGGCGTTGCGGACCGGCCACGAGCGGTCCGCAACGCCCTCTATCCACGTTTCCCCGTCTGCCTACGAGGCGACGGTGGCGAACCGGATGTCGTACGCCGTTCCCTCGTGCAGTACCGAGAGCATCCGCTCGCCCTCCTGGGCGACCGCCGCCCGCTGGTCCTTCGTGAAGGTGCCGAAGGGCTCGACGGTGAGCGTGCGGTCCGTGAGGTGCCACAGGCCAGCGAGGAAACCGTCGACGAGCAGGACGCGGTGGGCCTGATTGCCCGACCAGCTACGGCCCTTGAGGTCGGCGGGGACGACGCGGGTGCGGTCGGCGTGCGAGAGCAGCAGGTTGTCGAACTCGGGCAGGAAGCGCGGCGGTGCCGGGGTGTCCTGGTCGGGGCGGGGAGCGTCGGGGAGGTCGAAGAGCTCGGCCCCCTGCTCGTCCCGGAAGGTGAGCAGACGGGGGCGGAGGCGTTCGAAGGCGTCGCGCAGCCAGGTCAGACCGGCCCAGGTCTGCATGTCCCGCACGGAGGCCGGCCCGAACGCGGCGAGGTAGCGGAGCACGGTCGTGTCCAGCAGCGCGGCCGGGTCCGCTGGTTCTGCCGTCCGGCCGAGCCAGTGCGCGGCGGTGGTGAGGGCGACCTGGCCGCTACGGCCCCACAGTCCGCGCGGGGTGACCTGGACGAGGGGGAGCCGGCAGCGGGCGGCGACGGACAGGGACTGCGGGTCGGCGTCCGGCCACTCCACGATGAGCGCCTCACGCAGTTGCCTCATCGTGCGCGGCTCGGCCTCGACGAGGTCACGGGCGAGGGCGGTGAGCCGGTCGAGGTCGACACCGGCGAGTCCCTCGCGGAAGTAGGTGAGTTCGCGGTCCCGGGCAGGCTGGACGAGTGGACGCAGGGTGAGGCAGTCGTCGGCGGTGTGGGTGTGGATGGTCGAGCGCATGGTGACGATGCGGACGGCCTCCCGGTCGGCCATGAGCCGGGACAGGTCTTCGGGGACGAACCCGTCGAGACGGGCGGCGAGGGCGTAGTACGGGGGCTTCACGTTCTGCGCCTGGAGACCGAGCAGGTGTGCGAGGGCGTCCTTCGCGGACATCGGCGACCGGGTGAGGAGGAGTTGCCGGGCGAGGGTGGCCCGGTTGAGGGCGCGGGTGCCGAGGACGGGGGCCGAGGCTGCCGCCGCCGGCCGCCCCGGCTTCGTCCCCGTGTTGGTCCTCGGCTTCGTCCTCGGAGTGGCTGTCGAGGTCGTCTTCGCCGTGTTCCGCGTGCTCTCCATGTTTCACACGCTAGCCCTGCTTGCGGACAGCTTCTGTCCGCTATTCCGCGAGAACACGTGGCGTCACGGAGAGTGAGCGGCCGATTGCCCCGCTGACGGCGCCGACCTGGGGCACCCGTGAAAAACTGGGTACGAGGCTTGTCCGGACCGGACGAGAGGCGGAGGACGAAGTGGACTGGGGACGGTTCGCCCAGGAGATGGCGTCGATGGCGCGGGATCTCCTGGCACAGGATTCGGTCGACGCCACACTCCAGCGGATCACGGCGTCGGCCACCGAACTCGTGGAGGGCTGCGACGCGGCCGGCATCCTGGTGCTGCAGGGCCAGCGGGTGGAGTCCCTCGCCCCCACCGAGCAGCTGGTCGTCGACAGCGATCGGCTGCAGGAGCGGTTGGGTGAGGGGCCGTGCTTCGACGCGGCCCAGACCTCCCAGGGGGAGCGGGTCTTCCGTATCGCCGACGTCACCGCCGAGGAGTCGCGCTGGCCCTCCTACGCCCCGCAGGCCCAGGCACTCGGAGTGGGCAGCATGATGGGATTCCTGCTGTTCACCGACGACGAGGATCTCGGCGCACTGAACCTGTACTCCCGCAAACCCGGTGCGTTCACCGAGGCCAGCGAGCTGGCCGGGTGGCTGCTGGCGTCCCACGCGGCGGTCGCGTTCTCGAGCGCCCGCGCCCATGCCCAGATGGAACAGGCCGTCGCCACCCGCCATGTCATCGGCGAGGCGATGGGCATCCTCATGGGCCGCCACCACATCACCGAGGAGCAGGCTTTCGACGTACTGCGCCGCTACTCGCAGCAGAACAACACCAAGCTCCGTGAGGTCGCCCGAAGGGTCTGCGAGCAGGGCGGCCTCTCCTGACCCGGGCGGCGGCTCCCCCGGCACAACGTCCGAACCAGAGGAACCTGAGCCGGCTCAGCCCCATGGGAACGCCGAACCTGACCTGCTGACCAAGTCCCCCCTCCTGCCCCATCCACACACCCTGTTTTCTGGACGGACAGCGGGAGCGGGCCTCCGGGCCGGGGATCCGCCGAGCCTTCTCGCATCCGTGGGCACCGCTGCGGTCTCGGTTCCGCATGTCCCGGGCCCGCATGCCCGGGAGGTCATCCGATGTCGACCACGCGTGCCCAGGCGGGTGGCGAGTCCGGCTCGTAGTGATCGTCTTCGCCCTCGTCCCACGACCGGACCGGGCGTCGCCGCCCGACCGTGTGCTGCCGGGGAAACAGTCCCACCACCGTCCTGCACGGCGGCCGGGTGTCCGGCCAGGGTGTCTGGCCGTCGGTCAGCACCACGACGACATCCGGGCGCGGGGTCGTCCTCAGTGCCCTGGCGAATCCGGTGCGCAGGTCCGTACCCCCGCCGCCCATCAGGGGGATTCCCTCGGCCCGGCACAGCGAGTGCACGATCTGCGCCGACGCGTCGCACGGCAGTACGGTCACCAGGTCGCGTCGGCCGCCCACCGCGCGGGAGATCGCCGCGACCTCCAGCAGAGCGCTGCCCAGTTCGGCATCGCTGACCGACCCGGAGGTGTCGATGACCACGGAGACCCGGGGCGGTCTGCGCCGCAGGCTCGGCAGGACGATGCCGGGCAGCGAGGCCGAACGGCGCGACGGCCTGCCGTATGTGTAGTCCTCGCCCACTCCCCCGTCGGAGGCTGCCGAGCGGAGCGCCGCGCCCAGCAACTCCCGCCATGGCAGCGGCGGATGGAACGCCTCCTCCGCCCATCGCCGCCACCCCTTCGGGGCGTTCCCTGGGCGGCCGTTGATGCCCTGCGCGACCCGGAACCGGACCGAGTCCCGTTCCTGCTCGGTCAGTCCGTGCGCGCCGTCCGGTCCCAGATCCCATTCCCGGACCAGTCCGTCGGCGCCGCTGCCGCAGTCCAGCCAGGACAGGTCCAGGGTGTTCGGTCCGAGCCGGAAGCGGCCCAGGTACTCCTCCATGAGTTCCCCCGCCGGAAGTCCCAACGCCTCTGGCTCGACAGCGCCTTCGGGGCGCACCAGCCCGTCGCCGAACACGTCGTCGTTGATCTCGCAGTCCGCGGCGATGTTCATCCGCAGCCGCTCCCCGGGGCCGGTCAGTCCGCGCTCGCGGGCGAAGCTGTCGCTGCGTCCGTGATGGTCGCGCAGCAGGTGCGACACCTCGTGCACCCACACCCCGGCCAGCTCTTCGACCGGGAACCGGTCCACGAACGCCGGTGAGACGTAGCACCGCCAGTGCCGGTCGACGGCCATCGTCGGTACCTGCCGCGACTCCACGGGGTGCAGGGCGAACAGCGCCGTGGCCAGGTAGGGCCGGGCCCGTACGGCGTGCAGCCGGGCGGCGAACAGTTTGTCGAGGTCCAGCACCCCAGGCGCGTCGGCGTTCATCGGCCGCCCTTCGTTCCGGCCCCTGCCCGACCCGCCACGCGGTCCGCCGCCCGGTCCGCCCGTCGGGACAGGGACACCACTCCGGCGAACCGCTCGATCGCTGCCGGGACGTCCCAGTCCTGCTGCCGCAGCGAGGCCAGGGTGGTCGCCGGGACGACCACCAGGTCAGGTGCGCCGGTCTCCAGTGCCCGGACCAGCAGCGCCCACGCGGCGTCCCAGCGCGCCCTCTCCGGCCGGCCCCGGACCGCCGCCACCACACCGTCCAGTACGGCCTGGCGCAGGTCGCCCCGGTCGGGCAGGACGGCAGTCGCCGGGTCGGCGAGCAGCGTCTCGGGGTCGGGCAGGTCCATCCGGTCGAGGCTCGCCAGCAGTTCCAGC
The DNA here is from genome assembly GCF_036898825.1 of Streptomyces sp. B21-083. Taxonomy (GTDB): domain Bacteria; phylum Actinomycetota; class Actinomycetes; order Streptomycetales; family Streptomycetaceae; genus Streptomyces. The sequence continues at coordinate 1,878,445 of NZ_JARUND010000001.1, forward strand.
CCGGGACCGTCCCCGACCGTGCCCCTGACCAGAAGTGAGAGGACTTCCCGGGAGGAGCCGGCGGCGGTCGCGAAGGCGATCAGACTCAGGGTCATGTCCCAGCTCCGGGGTGACGGCCAGGCGCCGCCCCGGCGGGTCTCGTTGCCGGGCAGTTGGTGCACGAGTTTGGGACGGGCGGTGAGAAGCCCGCACACCGCCCGGCGGGCGAAGTCCACGGCGTCCGGCAGCTTTTCGGGCGCGAGCCTCGGCAGCGTGGCCCGGGGCCAGGTCCCGCCGAGACCGCGTACGACGACCTCGTGGTCATGGGTCCACTGGAGATGGACGAACCGGTTGGCCAGCGGCGGGCTCAGTTCCCAGCCGTCGGCAGCCGAGGACCGGGGGTTGGCGGCGGCCACGATCCGTACGCCCGGCGGCAGTCGCAGGGCGCCGATCCGCCGCTCCAGGACCAGCCGGAGCAGGGCGGCCTGAACGGCCGGCGGCGCGGTGGACAGTTCGTCGAGGAACAGCAGCCCCCGGCCGGCCCGTACGAGTCGTACCGCCCAGTCCGGCGGGGCCATCGGGACACCGTGCGTCGCGGGATCGTCCCCGACGACGGGCAGCCCGGAGAAGTCGGACGGCTCGTGGACACTCGCGATCACCGTGGTGAGGGGAAGGTCCAGGGCCACGGCCAACTGGGTCAGGGCCGCGGTCTTGCCGATTCCCGGCTCACCCCACAGGAGCACGGGCAGGTCGGCGGCCACCGCCAGTGTCAGGGCCTCGAGTTGGGTGTCGGGGCGGGGTTCGGTGGTGGTGTCGCGCAGCAGGGTCAGCAACTCGGCGGCGATGTCGAGTTGAGGGGCGGGAGGCGGGGCCGCGGACGTCTCGCGGGCGGGGATTCCCCGGGCCGGGACGTCGAGGGCGGGGGTCTCCAGGGTGGCGAAGGAACTGCCTGTGGACATGTCTGATCACCTTTGGGTCGTCGTGGTCGTCGTGCTCGTGATGAGTGGCTGCGGGGGACGGGCGTCCCCGGGTCAGCGAAAGGTCGCCTGGCGCGGGCGGGATCGGTGGTCACGAGTGCGGCTGCCGTCCGCGTTGAAGCCACCGAGTCCGGGATACGGCCCGGGTCCGGTCAGGCCCGACCTGAACAGTCCGTAGGTGATCCGTCGCTCGGCGGCCCGCTCCAGTGCGTCGCGCAGCGCGCCGCCGCGCAACACCGCGCCGGGGCCCAACAGGCCTTCTACGACGGCCAGGGCTCCGGCGATGTCCCCGTGATCCAGGCGTTCGCGGACGCCGGTGAGACAGTCCGGTTGGCGATGGGCCTCATCGATGGCCTGCAGACAGGGCAGTGGCGTTCCGGTCAGTTCGGCCAGGAGTTCCTCCCGGCGGATCTCGGCCGGATCGTGGTCCAGCGGGACAAGCACCCCGCCGACCAGGCCGATCCGGTGCCGGGCACCCCGGCACTCCACGAGGCGCGGCTCACCTGCCCGGCCCGGGTCCCCGGGCGGACGGGTGGGCGGACGGTCCGGTACGAGTGCCGAGGCGACCAGCGGGTGCAGCCGGTCCACGTCGATCGCGCCGGTCCGGAGCAGTTCCAGGTCGGGCAGCACCCAGGTCGCCGCGTCGGGCAGCACCGGCAGTGCGGAGGCGGCGGTGGCGGTGGGTGCCTCGGCGATCCGCAGCGTGGGCGGCGCGCTGCCGTCCGGGGCGGCGACGAGGTCCAGGAGCAGCCGGTGGCGGGCCCCGAGCCGTACGGTGACCGTGCCCGCGCGGGTTCCGGTGCCGGAACCGGTGGGTCGCTCGTCGGCCCGTAGCAGCAGCTGCGCCTCGGCCGCCCACCGATCCACGGCGCAACGATGCCCCTGCGGCAGCTGCATCAGCGGATCCTGGGGCGGCGCGGGAAGGTCGCCGCCCGGTGGCCGGTCGGCCCCTGACCGGGTCCGCAGCTCGCCGGTTCTGCGCGCGTCCCACAGATGCCGGTGCAGATCGAGTCGGAACCGTCGGTTGGGGCGGGGGTGCGGATGGCGGCGAGTGGCCGCGTCCGCCAAGGTCCCGTCCCACAGCGCGAGACTGAGCCGCTGGCCGGCATCCGCCCAGGCGGGCGCGGCGTCCGGCGGTGTCGTACCGGGCCAGACCGATCGTCAGTCCCGGGCGCAGCAATCCGTCGGGGGCGATCCTCGGCAGGTGCCAGCGGAGCAGGTCGGGCGCCAAGTGGCGGAGGTCGGCGCGGAGTCGGGCCGCGAGTTCGTGGCCATGGACACGGGACACGGATCGCAGATTCAGATCGACGTCGACGCCTGCGGCGGCGCAGGCGCCCGCCCAGTCACCGACGAGGCGGCGAGCCGTGGCGGTCTCGATCATGGACGGCGGCACGGCGAACTGTCGCACGCGCGGCCAGTAAGAAGGGTGGGTGTCCCCGTACGCGTTCCGAGTGAGCATCAGCACTCACCTTGCGCGGACGGGACCCCCGATCTGTTCACAGAGTGAGTGGTCATCGTGCGGGACGTTAGCGGCCCCCGGCCGCGGCCCGCCACTTCTTTTCTGCCTCTTTCCTGCCTCCTCCCTGCTCAACGTTCGCCCATATGCAACAAAACAGTGCGAATCGATTTCGCTACAAGTTCCGAAATTATTCGTGACGGCAGTGCCACTTGGCCGAAATACCCCCCTCGTAGCTTTTCGGCACCAGCCGCCGTCGGCACCATCCCTGCACAGGAGCCCCGAATGACCGATTCCTCCAGACGTGGCGTCCTCAAGCTGACCGCGGGCCTGGCTCTCGGGGTCGCTTTCGCCCTGACGGGCTGCGGGCGGAGCGACGACACCGCCGCCGCGACAGGTACCGCCGCCCCCGTCGACGCGTCCCCGGCCACCGGCACCGTCACCGTCTGGGCCGCCCAGGGCGACGCCGATGTGCTCGACAAGGTCATCAAGCCCTTCAAAGCCGCGAACCCCGACGTCACCGTGAAGCTGACACTGATCCCGAACGCCGAGTACTACACCAAGCTCCAGTCGGCGATCGCGGCGGGCAAGGGTCCGGACGTCGCCCAGTTCTTCCCCGAGTCGCAGTCGCAGTTCCTGGACCCGGCGATCCTTCGGCCCGTCCCGGACGGCCTCGTCGACAAGGCGGACTTCTTCGAGAGTCTCTGGGCCGCCGGCGTGGCCAAAAACGTCGCCTACACGGTGCCCTGGTACGCCTACACCTACGCGCTGGTCTACCGCGCCGACCTCGCCAAAAAGGCGGGCGTGAAGGCACCGGCCACATGGGACGAGACGGTGCCGTTCCTCAAGGCGCTCCAGGGCGCCGGCGCCGGGCACGGTCTGGGGGCCGACATCGGCTGGGACATCTTCAACGGCCAGGACGTCGCGATGTACGCCTGGCAGGCCGGCGGTTCGCTGCTCTCGTCCGGCGGAAAGTGGTCCCTCGACAGCCCGGCCATGGTCGACGCGCTCCAGTACAACGCGTCGTTCTTCACCTCCGGCACGGCCGACACCAGTGGGCCCACGTTCCTCGACGCGCAGCCGTACTTCGTGTCGGGCAAGACCGCCATGATGATCACCGGGCCGTGGGTCGTCGGGCAGCTCGACACCGCCGCGAAGAAGGAGGGCTGGACGGCCGCCCACGTCGCCACCGCACCGCTGCCCGCCGGGGCCTCGGGCAGCACCTCCTTCTCCGCCGGGGGCAGTTGGGGCGTGCTCGCGGGTGAGCGCGACGCGGACGCGTCGTGGAAGCTGGTCCGGTATCTCGCGAAGCCGAGCACGCAGGTGGCGCAGTACAAGGCGTACAGCTCGCTGCCGGCCGTCATCTCCGCGTGGGACGACCCCGCCATCGCGAACCAGCCGCTCCTCGACGCCTTCCTCACCCAGCTGAAGAACACCCGGGCGCTTCCCCAGGTGAGCACCTGGCAGCAGGTCGCGACACGGCTGGGCAAGGAGATGGAGGCCGTGGCCAAGGGCAAGGAGAGCGCCGCGAAGGCGGCGGCGAACGTCCAGGCGTATGCCGACAGCCTCGGCACGGGCGCGAAGTGAGCCGCGGATGACCACCACCATCCACCCGGAGGCGCCGCGCCCGGTGCGCCGCACCAGCAGTTCCCGGAGTTCTCAGGGTTCCCGGATCTCCCGGAGTTCCCGGAGTTCCCGGAGTTCCGGGGGCGGTCGCCGAACGGCTGTCGCCTGGCTGTTCCTCGCCCCGTTCGCCGTCGTGTTCCTGCTCTACACGGCGATCCCCACCGTCGCCGCGCTCGGTTTCAGCTTCACCGATCTCCGCGGCGCGGACCTGCGGCACCCGTTCGCCGTCGACTTCACGGGCCTGGAGAACTATCTCCGGCTGTTCCGGGACCAGATCTTCCTGCGGGACATCCTGAACACGGCCCTCTTCGTGGCCGTCGGGGTGCCACTGACCATGGGGCTCGGTTTCGCCCTGGCCGTCGCGCTGAACTCCGGCATCCGGCGGCTGCGCGGGGTGTTCCGTACTGTCTTCTTCGCGCCGGTGGTCACCAACGTCGTGGCGGTCGCCCTGATCTGGCAGTACGCCTTCAACACCGACGGCACCGTCAACAAGGTGCTCGGCGCTGTCGGTCTCGCCGGACCGAACTGGCTGGACGACCCGAACCTCGCGATGCCCGTAGTGATCCTGCTCGGCGTCTGGCGCAACTTCGGCACCGCGATGGTGCTGTTCCTCGCCGGCCTGCAGGCGATACCGCAGGACGTGTACGAGGCCGCCGCCCTCGACGGGGCCGGCCGCTGGAAGCAGCTGCGGCACATCACCCTGCCTCTGCTGCTCCCCACCACCCTCATGGTGTCGGTCCTGCTGACCGTCTTCTACCTCCAGGTGTTCGACGAGCCCTATCTCCTCACGAACGGCGGCCCGTTGGGCTCCACCGAGTCGATGGCGCTGTACACCTACCACCAGTTCGGCTCGGGCGAGTTCGGGGTCTCCTCCGCCGCGTCCTTCGTGATGCTGCTGCTCGTGGCCCTGGTCAGCGCCGTCCAGTTCCGACTGCTGAGGTCCCGCTCATGACCGCCCTCACCGCACCCGCGACCACCCGCCCGACCACCGACCGGGCGACCCTGCCCCGCCGGTCACCGTCGCGCCCGCTGCTGTACGGCGCGCTGGCGCTGTGCGCGCTGCTCACGCTGCTCCCGTTCGTCTGGGTGGCGAGCGGCTCGCTGCGCGGACTGGACGAGATCCGCTCCGACCCGGGTGCCTGGTTCCCGCACCACGTCACCCTCGACAACTTCACCCGGCTGTTCCGGACGGCCGGCTTCGGGCGGTTCCTGGCCAACAGCGTCCTGGTCGCGGGCCTCGTGGTGACGGGCAACATCGTGGCCGCGTCGGCCGCCGGCTACGCGCTGGCCAAGCTCGACTTCGCGGGCCGACGGATCGCGTTCGGCGGGGTCATGGCGGCGATGATGGTGCCGTTCAGCACGGTGTTCGTCACGCAGTTCGTGCTCACCGTGGACATGGGGCTCGCGGACACCCTCACCGGTATCGCGCTGCCCGGCGTGGCGTTGCCGCTGTCGGTGTTCATCATGCGGCAGTACGCGATGTCCGTCCCCGACGAGCTGCTGGAGGCGGCCCGCATCGACGGCGCCGGCGAGTTCCGGATCTTCTTCCGCATCTTCCTGCCGCTGGCCGGTCCGGCGGTCGCGACGATCACGATCATGTCGTTCCTGTCGTCGTGGAACAACTTCATCTGGCCGCTCATCGTCGCCCAGAGCATAGACACCTACACGCTGCCGGTGGGCCTCGCCGCGACCAGCCAGGCCGCCGCACACGTCACCGACTACGGTCTGCTGCTGGCCGGCGCGATCGTCGTGATGCTGCCGGTACTGGTGCTCTTCCTGTTCCTCCAGCGCTACTTCGTGCAGGGCATCTCCGGATCGGGAATGCGGTGACATCCATGGACCATCCCGAAGGCACCGCTGTCACCGTCACCGTCCAGACCCCCGCCGGTCCGGTCGTCGGCCGTCGCACCGGCGCCGTACAGCGCTTCCTCGGCATCCCGTACGCCCAACCGCCCACCGACACAAGGCGGTTCGGGGCGCCGGTCCGACGTGACCGGTTCCCGGAGCCCTTCGACGCCTTCCGGCACGGGCCCACCTCGCAACGCGTGCCGCTGTTTCCCACGACGACGGTGCCGGAGCCCTCGGTGCCCGGCGACGACATCCTGAACCTCTCCGTCGTCGCTCCCGCCCCCTCCGTCGAACAGGCGTCCCCCTGTCCGGTCCTGGTGTGGATCCACGGCGGCGCCTTCCTCGCGGGCAGCCCGGCGAGCCCGTGGTACGACGGCCGTTCGTTCGCCCGGGACGGCGTCGTCTGCGTCACCGTCGGCTACCGGCTGGGCGTCGACGGATTCGCCCCGCTGGACGACGTACCCACGAACCTCGGGCTGCGCGATGTTCTGCTCGCGCTCGACTGGGTCCGGGAGAACATCGGCGCGTTCGGCGGGGATCCGGACCGGGTCACCCTCGCCGGCCAGTCGGCCGGGGGTGCGGCGGTGCTCGCGCTGCTCTCGTCGCCGGCCGCGAACGGCCTCTTCCAGCGGGCGGTCTGTCTGTCCGGCGGCCTCTTCGAAGTGGAGCGGGAGTCGGCCCGCCGGTTCGTCGAGCAGCTCGGGACGCGGGTCGACGCGCCGCCGACGCCGGCCGGGTTCGGCGGCCTTACCGTGGAGCGGCTCCAGCGGGCCGTTCTCGACCTGCGGGACGAACTCGGTGACGCCGCACTCCCGTTGGGGCCGGTCGTCGGCGACGACGTCCTGCCGGTGTCCGTCGCCGACGGGCTCGCCGCGCACGGACATGACGTACCTCTGCTGCTCGGTGCGACAGGCGACGAGTTCGACTGCGGTGCCGCGCCGGGAGACGAGCACCCGAGCCCGTACAGCCTCGCGGAACTCGCCGCCGGCAGCCGGGTGACGGACACCCTGTTCCGGGCCGCCTGCCCCCGCGTGGCCTCCGCGCGCCGTGCGGCCGGCGCCGGTACCTGGCTGTACTCCTTCGAGTGGCCCTCCCCCGTGCTCGGCGGCGCCGCGCACTGCGTCGACATCCCGTTCTTCTTCGACCTGCTCGACGCGCCGGGCAGCGCGGAGGCGCTCGGACCGTACCCACCGGCCGAGTTGGCCACCGCGATGCACGCCGACCTGGTCGGCTTCGTCCACGGCGGGGAGCCTGGCTGGGCGCGGGCGAGAGGCGGGCACGGTGATCCGGCGCGCGAGTACGGCCGCCCGGGCGCGGCCCTCGTCGCCGACACCGCCGGTGTTTTCGATCCCGTCGCCGGCGCGGAATCCGGGGTGGAGGAGGCGTGCTGAGGCCCGGAATGAACGGCATGAACCAGAGCGCCGTCCGACGCGTCAACACCTCGGTGATCCTGCGGACGTTGGCGGTGTCGGCCGAGCCGATGACGCTGACCGCGCTCGCCGAGCGGGCCGGTCTCTCGCGCCGCACCATCGAGATCGTCCTGGACTCGCTCGTCGAGGCGGGCTGGGTGACGGAACTGGCCCGGGTGCCGACCAGCGGCTGTGCGGGGCGCCCCGCCCGGCGGTACGAACTGCGGGCGGAACACGCCCTGTTGGCGGCCGTGCACTTCACCACCTCGGACGCGTCGGCGGCGGTCGCCGACGTCCGGGGCCGCATCCTCGGCCGGGCGCACCGCCCGCTACGCGCCTATCTGGATCCGCAGGCCACGCTGGACGACATGGCGGCGCTGGTGCGGGAGGCGCTCGACGACGCGGGCGGGTCGGTGGACCGGCTACGGGCCGGGGCGGTCGCGAGCGGCGGCGCCATCGACGACGACGGGGTCGTCCGGCGCCTGGTGCACACGACCCGGTGGGAAGGCGTGCGGCTGCCCGACGAACTCACGCGGCGTGTCAGGGTGCCCTGGTTCGCGGACAACGACTCCAACCTCGGTGCGCTCGCCGAGCGTTGGCGGGGTGCGGCCGGCGACCACGACAACGTCGTATGGGCCTTGCTCGGGAACCGGACCGGACTTGGCATTCTCATCCGGGGTGATGTGCACCGGGGTCTCGACGGCGCCGCCGGAGAGATCGTCGAGGCGGCCTCTATACCGGCCCACTCGGTCGAGAACCGTCCCGTGGCATGGCTCACCTCACCGGACCCGGACCGGCGGGCGGTCGCGCTCGCCCGGTTCGAGGCGGCCCGCGAGGGTGACGTCACCGCCCTCGCCGAGGTCGACGAGCTCGTGGAACACATGACGTCGATCCTCACGACCCTGTCGTGGACCGTCGCGCCGTCCCTCATCGTGCTCGGCGGCGGGCTGGAGGACGCGGCGGACGTGCTGCTGCCCCGGGTACGCGCGGCGCTGCGCCGTGCCCGCACCCCGGCCGTCGAACTCCGGGCCACGGTCCTGGGCCGTGACGCGCCCCTGGTCGGCGCCGTCAAGCTGGCCCTCGACCGCATGGACACCGAGCTGTTCGGCCCGCTCGTCCCGAGCGTGTGACCCTCTCCGGGATCACCGGGCCGCTGGATCGAGAGCGGGTACAAGACATCAACAGCGGTACAAGACATGGAGCTTCACTGTGACCGACACCCCCCACACCGATGTTCTCGTCGTCGGCAGCGGCATCATGGGCGCGGTCGTGGCCCGACTGCTGCGGGAGACCGATCCGGCGCTGCGCATCACGATGGTCGACGGCGGCGAAGCGATCGGTACGGCCCCCGGTGTGCACCTGCACGACGTCGACGACCCCGTCTTGTGGGAGCGCTACAACGACCGGGTCACCACCGGTATCCAGGGCATGTACACGGGCGCCGAGGTGGTGCGGGAGGTGGCGGACGGCCTCGACGCGCTGCCGCCCGGCATGTTCCACGCGCTGGCCTTCGGCGAGGACGCCGAGGCGATGCCCGCGACGGCGCTCGCGTGGAACGCGGGCGGCATGGGCGTGCACTGGACGGCCGCGACACCGTGGCCCGCCGGGGACGAGGTGTTCGACTTCGGCGACCCGGCCGGCTGGGCGGCCGATCTGGACACCGCCCGCCGGGTACTCGCCGTCACCCCCGCCCCGATCGGCCCGACCGAGGTCGGCGACCTGGTCCTCGACGTACTGCGCCGGCGCTACGAGGCCGCCGGACCGCACGACCGGCGACCGCAGCCCATGCCCATGGCGGTCACCGAGACGGGCTCGGGCCCGCTGCCGCGCACCGCCCCCGGGACGATCTTCCCCGCGATCGCGACAGCCGGGGACCCCGCGTTCACCCTGGTGACCGGCACGCTCGTGACCTCGCTCCTCGTGACGGAGGGCCGGGTGTCCGGCGCCCGGCTGCGGCGCGTCGTGGGCGGCGCCGAGTCCGAACTGCGCGCCGACACCGTGGTGGTGTGCGCCGACGCGCTGCGCACCCCGCAGTTGCTGTTCGCCTCAGGCATCCGTCCGGACGCGCTGGGCCGGTACCTCAACGAGCACGCCTTCGTCACCGCCCGGGTGCTGCTCGACCTCGACCGGTTCGGCATCGACCTCGACGCCCTGCCGCTCCCGCGCGTCGGCGAGTTCTGCACGGACTCGCTCTGGCTGCCGCGGAACGGAGCCCTCCAGCCGTTCCACGGGCAGATCATGAACCGGACGTACGTGGACGACGACGCCCGACCGCTCGCGCACTCCGTGGGCCTCGCGCTGTACGTCCCCGTGGAGTCGTGCCCCGAGAACCGGCTCGTGTTCTCGGAGTCGGACACCGACCTCGCCGGACTGCCCCGGATCGGCGTCGGGTTCGAGTACTCCGCTGCCGACCGGGCACTGATCACCCGGGCGCTGTCCGAAGTCCGGTCGCTCGCCGAGGAGTTCGGCCCGTTCGATCCGGCGACCGAGTCTGCGCTGCTGCCACCCGGCTCCTCCCTGCACCTCACGGGCACCGTCCGCTGCGGTGCCGCCGACGACGGGGCCAGTGTGTGCGGCCCGGACGGCAGGGTGTGGGGTTTCGACAACCTGTACCTCGCCGGCAACGGCGTGATCCCCACCCCGATGGCGGCCAACGTCACGCTGACGGGCGCGGTGACGGCCGTACGGGCGGCCCGGGCCGTCGCCCGGAACTGACCTGACCACTGGGCACTGAGCAAGCTTCGTACACAGCAAGGGAGTTGGACCGTGATCGACATCGCGAAGGAATACCGGGTGGCGCTGCCGGCCTGGATCGACGACGAGTTGGCCGACGTGCCCCCCGTCGTCCCCGACCGCGACGACCGGATGCGTCTCGTGCACCGCCTGGCGGATCGCAACTGGCGTGAGGGCAACGGCGGTCCGTTCGCGGCTCTCGTCGCCGAGCAGGACACCGGCCGGATCGTCTCGGTCGGGGTGAACGTCGTCCTGGCCTCCGGCGTCTCCAGCGCGCACGCCGAGGTCGTGGCGCTCGGGCTGGCCCAGACAGCCGTCGGCGGCTGGGACCTGGGCGGCGAGGGCCTCGCGGCGCACGAGCTGGTCGTCAACTGGCGGCCCTGCGTGCAGTGTTACGGCGCGACCATGTGGTCGGGCGTGCGCGGTCTCGTGGTCGCGGGCGAGGGACCCCAGCTGGAGGAGATCACCACGTTCGACGAGGGCCCGCTCGGCACGGACTGGGCCGAGCAGTTCGAGTCGCGCGGCATCAAGGTCGTACAGGACGTGCTGCGGGAAGAGGCGCTGGCCGTGTTCCGGAGCTACCGGGCCGCCGTCGACGCCGATGACGTCGTCGTCTACAACGCGCGCGGGGGTGCCGAGTGACTCCGCCGGCCGCCACCGAACCGCGCTTCGCCACCGACGTCATCACCTTCTACCACCCGGCGTTCTGGGGACTCGAAACCCCGGACGCCGTAAGGGAGTTCGCCCTCGCCGACCCGGGGCACTTCTGGGGGCGGATACTGGACGCACTGGCCGAGGCCGGTGTCACCGGCGTCGAGCTGACCTTCGCGCCCGGCGACATCGAGTCGGCCCTGCGCGCCTTCGGCAGCGCGCCCTCGTTCCGGCGCGCACTGGAGGCACGGGGCCTGAGCGTCGTGAGCGCCTTCGTCGCCGGGAGCGACGCCCCCGACTGGCGCCACGGCGACAACCTGGCCGCGATCGTCGCCGACGCCGAGCGGCGCGCGGCCTTCCTCGCCGACGTCGGCGCGGACCTCCTCGTCACCGGGCTGCCGATGCGGACCACGTTCGGGACGCGTCCGCCCTTCTTCGTGGACGTCGCCTACATGTCCCGGATGGCCGACATCGCCCATGCGGTCGGTGACGCGGTCGGCCGACTGGGTGTGCGGCTCGCCTTCCACACGGAGTCCAACAGCACGCTCTGGTACGAGCGGGACATCGACCTGTTCATGATGCTGACGGACCCGCGCCATGTGTGGCTGTGCCCTGACTCGTGCCACATCGCGCTCGGCGGCGGCGACCCCGTGGCCGTCGCGCGTCGGCACGCACAGCGGATCGCGCTGGCGCACTGGAAGGACGCGGTCGGGCCGATCGACGTCGAACTGACCATCGACGAAACGGTCTTCGCCCAGCAGCAGCCCTATATGGCCGAACTGGGCACGGGCATCGTGGACTGGCCGGGCTGGGCCGACGCGATGTCCCGGACACCCGGCGCAGACACGGTGCTCATCGAACTGGACGAGGCGCCCGACCCGGTGGCGGCGCTGCGGGCGGGGGTGGCCGTCGCGCGGCGGGCCCGGGCGTGACCGGCCGCGTGAGTGTCCGCCGTTATTCCCGCTCGATGGGGGTGTTCGCTCCACAAGACGAGGACACAGTGTTCAGAGCAGCACCAGGCACCGCCGCCTCGCGCCGGCGCGTGGTCCCCGAGGGCTACGTCCTGCCGGACAACCCGGTCTTCGACCCCTGGTGAACAGGAGGCCGTTGGCGAGGTGGTCGCGGACGGTCAGGTTCTCCACGACGGAGCTCGCGCCGGTCACGGTGATTCCGTCGGCGCGCTCGAACTCCCCGTCGACGACCACCCGGGAGCAGAAGTGAGTTACGGCGACGAACAGGCCTGGTGACACGGTTCGTCCGCACCCGGGCGAGGCGTGGACGGTCGCACCGGGCCGGGCGAGCTCGTTCCGCCACGGTTCGGCAGCTCCCCGAAGGGGCGTGGGGAACCGTGCGACCAGGAACCTCGGCGCCGTGGACGAACGACGGCGCCGCACGGCACTTCCGGCGGAGCGTTCAGCCTGAGCGGGTAGGCCGCGTTCCCCTTGTCGCCCGTCGGTCCTGATGCCCCCGTACGTCGATCGCCGTGAGCGCCATCGCCAACGGGCCCGGGGCCAGGAACGCGAGCGGCGGCAGCATCCACGCGCACAGCGCGGCCGTCGCCAGCGCCAGCAGGACCAGGGCGCTGCCGCCCAGGTCCCGGACGGCCTGCCGGGCCGCCGCGCCCACGGCGGCCGGCCAGTTGGTGAGCGACTCCGGGCGTCCGCAGGCGCGCAGGCCGGTCACGGCCGCGTACGCGCCGATCGCGGCGGCGACGGCCGCGAAGACCCCGCCGCCGGGCAGGCCGGTGCGGGCGAGTGCCAGATCGGCGAGCAGCAGCAGGACTCCCGCCACGGCGGCGAGGCCGGCGGCCAGGTCGCCGGTGCGCAGCCGCTGTCGCAGGAGTCGGAAGTAGCGTCCGGCGGTGGCCGGGCGGTCCTCCCGGGTGCCGCGCAGGATCTCGCAGGCCGTGGAGAGCGCGGCGGGGGCGGTCAGCAGCGGCAGGCTCGCCACCGCCGTGGCGAGTCCGATGCTCAGGACATCCGCGAAGAGGGTCATGCGCGGGCCGAAGATCTCGCCCGCTTCCCTGGTGGTCCGCATCCCGCTCACCCCTTGATCCCGGAGTTGGCCATGCCCTCCACCAGGAACCGCTGGAAGGCGAGGAAGAACAGCACGATCGGCAGCAGCGCGATCACCGACATGGCGAACATCGGGCCGAAGGCGGAGGTGCTGGACGCGTCCACGAACGAGCGGAGCGCCAGGGTGAGGGTGAACTTGTCCGGCGAGAAGAGGTAGATCAGCTGGGTGAAGAAGTCGTTCCAGGTCCAGATGAAGGTGAAGATGGCGGTGGTGATCAGCGCGGGGCGGGTGAGCGGGAGGATCACCAGGAAGAAGGAGCGGAACGGGCCGCAGCCGTCGATGCGTGCCGCCTCCTCCAGTTCTCTCGGCAGTCCGCGCATGAACTGCACGATCAGGAAGACGAAGAACGCCTCCGTGGCGAGGAACTTGGGCAGGATCAGCGGCCAGTAGGTGTTCACCATGCCGAGCTGGTTGAAGATGATGTACTGCGGGATCAGTACCGCGTGGTGCGGCAGCATGATCGTCGCGATCATGAACGCGAAGAGCGGGCCCCGGAAGCGGAAGCGCAGCCGCGCGAAGGCGTAGGCCGCCAGGGAGCAGCTGATGACGTTGCCGAGGACGGCGCCGCCCGCGATCAGCAGGGAGTTGGTGAGCAGGCGCCAGACGGAGACGTCGTTCACGCCGTCGAGGGCTGTCTTGTAGTTGGACCATTCCAGGTGGCTGGGCAGCAGGTCGAGGCTGGCGATGACCTCGTTCGCGGGCTTGAGGGAGGTCGCGAGCAGCCAGGCCAGCGGGTACAGCATGACGAGCAGCGCGGCCAGACAGGCAATGTGGAGGGCGATCCGCCGCCGGGCAACGGGCTTGCGCCCGACGGGAGTCGGGGTCGCGGTGGTCGTCATCGGACGCCCCCTTCGGTGTCGGAGGCGTAGAAGACCCAGGAGCGCGAGGTCCGGAAGAGTATGGCGGTGACGGCGCCGATGACGAGCAGGAGCACCCAGGCCATGGCGGACGCGTAGCCCATGTGGGAGGCGACGAAGCCCCGGTCGTACAGGTAGAGGGTGTAGAAGAGGGTCGAGTCGGCCGGGCCGCCCTTGCCGCCGCTCACCGCGAAGGCGGGGGTGAAGACCTGGAACGCCTGGATCGTCTGGAGGACCAGGTTGAAGAAGATCACCGGGGACAGCATCGGTACGGTGATGGAGCGGAACTGACGCCACCGGCTCGCGCTGTCCACCTCGGCCGCCTCGTACAACTCCCCCGGGATCTGCTGGAGTCCGGCGAGGAAGATGACCATCGGGGCACCGAACTGCCACACGGTCAGCAGGGCCACGGTGACGAGGGCCCAGCCGGGCCGGAAGATCCAGCCGCCGGTGCCGAAGAGGTTGTCGACGGTGCCGCCGTCGTTGAACAGCGCCCGCCAGACGAGGGCGACGGACATCGAGGCGCCCAGGAGGGAGGGGGCGTAGAAAGCGGAGCGGTAGAAGGCCCGGCCGCGTTTCATGTTCTTCAGGGCGAGGGCGACGACGAGGGCGAGTCCCAGCTGGAGCGGGACCGCGATGACGACGTAGGTGAGGGTCGCGACGACCGACCGCCAGTAGCGCGGGTCCTCGGTGAACATCTGCGTGTAGTTGCGCAGGCCCACCCAGTTCGGCGAGTTGAACATGTCGTAGTCGGTGAAGGAGAGGTAGAGCGACACCGCCATGGGGAGCAGGGTGAGGACGCAGGCACCCAGCACCCAGGGGGACAGGAACACCCAGGCGGCGCCCTCGCGTTGTCGTTTCGGCCGCTGTTCGGGGGTGGCCTGCGCGGTGCGGGCGGGGGCCGGTGTCTCGGTGGTGGTCATGACCGCAGCTCCGCCTTCGCCTCGGTGACGTAGTCCTGGGCCGCCTCGCGCGGCGACATCCGCTCGTACGACACCTGGTCGTAGTCGCGCTGGAAGGTGGTCTGCAGGGCGCTGTCACCAGAAGGGGGTGCCTGGGGCGGGGTGGCGAGCTTTCCTTCGAGGGTGGCCTGGTAGGCGTAGATCGTCTTGTCGAAGTCCTTCAGCTTCGGGGCGAGTTCCTCGCGGATCGACTCGTTGACGGGGATGCCCCGGGTCGCGCCGAGAATCGCCGCGGCCTCGCGGTCGTTGAGCATGAAGTCGACGAGGAGCGCGGCCTGTTCGGGGCTGCCGGTGTCGGCGGCGACGCCCATGAACATGGAGGGCTTGAAGTACTGGCCGGGGGTGCCGTCCGGGCCCGACGGCATGGGGGCGAGAGCGATGCCGTCCGGGATCAGAGCGAGGTAACCGCTGGCCGGAGCGTCCCAGTTCATGTCGGACAGGGCCTTGCCGCGGCCGAGCGGGGTGTTCTCCACCGAGCCGTCGAGCTGGGTGGTCTGCTCGGCCGGCGAGACGACGCCTTCGCGGCGCAGTCCGTCGGTGAACGTCCACCAGCGGGTCAAGTCATCGACGGTAAAGCCGAGTTCATGGCCCTCGGTGTAGAGGGACCTGCCCTGGCCGCGCAGCCAGACCTCGAAGGCGTCCTCGCTCTGCCCGGGGTCGGTGCCGCCGGGTTTGCCGGTCTTCTTCTTCAGCACCCGCATGGCGTCGGCCCATTGGTCCCAGGTCCAGCCGCCGGCCGAGGCGTCGGCGGGCGGCTCCAGACCCGCTTCCTTCCACTGGGTGGGGTCGTGGACGACGGCCTCGGTGCCGCGTCCCTGCGGGACGGCGTACTGCTTGCCGTTCAGTTTGCCGGTGGCGAGCAGTCCGGGCTCGAACTCCCCTGTCCTGAGAGTGGTTCGCTGTGTGCCGAGGTCGAGGAGGACACCGCCGGAGGCGTACTGGTCGATCATCCGGTAGTCGAGCTGCATGACGTCGGGGGCGTCCCCGCCGGCCGCCTGGGTCGCCAGCTTCTGCTTGTAGGCGTCGTAACCGGCGAACGAGGTCTGGACGTCGACGTCCGGATGCTTCTTCTCGAAGAGGTCGACCGCCGCCTGGGTCCTGGCCGCCCGGTCCGGGTTGCCCCACCAGGTGTACCGCAGGACGACCTTGCCGCCCGCGCTCGTCGAACCGTCCGGGCCCAAGCAGGCGGTGAGTGCGGCACAGAGGGCGACGGCGAGCCCCGTGGCGACGGCCGCAGCCGCCTTCCGTGACCGCCTGGGCTTCTTCCCCGTCCGGGACTTCTTCCCTGTTCTGGTCCTCGTCCGGTTTCCGGGCATGAGTGGGTCACCTCTTTCGCTAGAAAGCGCTTCCACCCCCTCGAAGTCGACCCTAGGGAAGGTCCGGATGTCAGAACAAGACCCGTGCACCGATCATGCACCGATCACCACGTCAGATGGAGGTCCCGAGGAGAGCGGTGGATCATCGTCGGGCGCATGGTGACCGGGTGGCCCTCGGCCAGTCGCAGCCCCGGCAGGCGGCTGGTCAACTCCTCCAGGGTGAGCCGGAGTTGCTCGCGGGCGAGCTGGGAGCCGGGGCAGGCGTGGGCGCCGAGACCGAAGGCGAGGTGACGTACCGGGCTGCGGGTGATGTCGAACTCGTCCGCGCGGGGGTGCCGCTCGCCGTCCCGGTTGGCGGCGCCGAAGGCGACGAACAGCGTGGCTCCGGCGGGGAGTTCGGTGCCCGCGAGAGTGACCGGGCGGGTGGTGACGCGGCGGAATCCCTGGAGCGCGGTGTCGTACCGGGCGGCCTCCTCCACGGCGGCCGGGATGCGGTCGGGTTCCGCGCACAGCAGCTCCCACTGGGCGGGATGCCGGAGTAGATGGAGAACCGTCGTGCCGATGAGCGCGGTGGTGGTGAGATGTCCGGCGATCAGCAGGTTCTGGAGGTGGGACACGGCCTCGTGGCGCTGGTCGAGGGTGAGTTCGCCACTGTCGTCGTCGGCTTCGCTGTCGCCGGGGGTGGTGACGGAGGCGACGATCTCCGTGCAGAGGTCCTCGCGGGGTTCGGCGTGCCGGGCGCGGGCGTACCGGTCGAGGATGTGCTGCGTGGCGACGACGTCCTGGGCGGCGGCGGTCTGCTCGTCCTCCAAGAGGGGCCGGAAGAGGAGTTCCTCGGCTCGGTACCCGCCGTGCACGACGGCCGAGACATCGGCGGGGTCGAGTCCGACGATCCTGCCGATGACCTCTCCGGGTAGTCGGCGGGCGTACGCGGACATCAACTCCACGCGTCCGCCCCTGTGTTCACCGGCCTCACCCCGGTCACCGTGCACGAACGCGTCGACCAGGGCGGCGGCACGCTCGGCGGCGTACGGCACGACGCCGGCGACCCGGGCGGGCGAGAGGCCCTTGACGATGGGTGCGCGCAGCTCCTGGTGCCGGGTGCCGTCCGCGCCGACGACGACTGGCCGCCCGCCGAAGCCGCCGCCCAGCACGCCGAGCGCGGCGGGCGCCGGCATGACGTCGGGGCGCAGCGCACCGGCCGAGGAGAAGTCCTGGTCGCGACGGAGCACTTCGCGTACGTCTGCGTCCCGGGCGACCAGCCAGGCATCGAGTTCGGCGACGAAGGTCAGCCCTTCGGCGGCGTGGGCGCGGGTGTAGTGCGGATAGGGGTCGCTCTGCAACTCGTCGAGTCTGTCGTGCGGTTGACGGTCCACGCGGTGCCCTCCGGCCGGGGGTGCGGATCACGGGTCACGAGGTCGCGCCCATGGTGTCGTACACCGCGCGGAGGCGGAAGCGGCCGTCGGGCCACAGCCTCACCCCTGGCCTGCCGGTCCCGCTCCGGCGCGCCATCCGTCAACCCCGTGTGTGTCCTGGACCGACACGGACCGCACGATCCCGGAACGCACCGTGCGGCACCGTCGGGTTCCCTACGATCGTGGGGTGGTCAACTTCCTCCTCGAACGTACGGTGCCGCTCCCCCTCGACGAGGCCTGGAGCCGGCTCACGGCGTGGCCCCGCCACGCCTCCGTGGTCCCCCTGACCCGCGTCACGGTGCTCACCGCCCCGCCGACCCACGAGGGCACGGTGTTCGTCGCCCGCTCGGGGATCGGTCCCCTCGCCTTCGACGACCGGATGGAGGTCACCGTCTGGCGTCCCCCGACGGACGACACCCCGGGACTGTGCCGCCTGGAGAAACGCGGCCGGGTCGTCCTGGGCTGGGCGGAGATCGAGGTGAGCCCGGGCCCGGGGGGCCGCTCGCGGGTGATCTGGCGCGAGGAGTTG
The DNA here is from genome assembly GCF_036898825.1 of Streptomyces sp. B21-083. Classification (GTDB taxonomy): domain Bacteria; phylum Actinomycetota; class Actinomycetes; order Streptomycetales; family Streptomycetaceae; genus Streptomyces. The sequence continues at coordinate 1,896,279 of NZ_JARUND010000001.1, forward strand.
CGCGTACGCCTGCTGCCGTCGCTGCTCGACCGCCCGCTGGAGGGTGCCTCGCGGTATGTCTTCGGGCGGGCGGTGAACCGGCTGCTGAGGACGGGGTGACGGACGTTTCGGTCGACTCCGGGTGCCGGCGGTACGGCCGGCCGGGGGAAGGAGAGAGCGTGCGGCTGGAGCTTCAGTTCGACTCGGGTCCAGGCGCCACTGGGAGCAGACTCACCGTCAGGTCCGTGGTCTGTACGGCGATCTGCGCACCCTCGGTTTCCTCCGGGTCGAACGCGGGACGGAGGCCGCGCCCGAGGAGTCGATGGCCGGAGTCGGGCACGACCTCGCGGTCCGGGTGGCCGGCGGCGCCTTCTCCGCCGCCGCGTTCAAGGCCGGCGAGCGTCCACGAGTACCCGCCCGGACGCGGCACCCGGTGACCCGCAAAGGCGCGCAGGGAGTTCAACTGGGATACGCGCCACCGAAGTTGACCTGAAGAACGACCTGAAGTCGACCTGACGTCACCTGCCGGTCAGGCCACCGACCCGATCCGCCCCACCGGTGCGGACGCCGAGGTGACGTCGTGGTGGATCGGCGTGTGCGCCCCCGTCAGCGAGACCCCGCTGCCGCCACGCCGGTCGGCGACGATCTCCGACACGATGGACAAGGCGGTCTCCTCGGGCGTACGAGCGCCCAGGTCCAGTCCGATCGGCGACCTGAGGCGTGCCAACTCCAGCTCGGTGACGCCGACTTCGCGCAGTCGCTCATTGCGGTCCAGGTGGGTTTGGCGGGAGCCCATCGCGCCGACGTAGGCCACGGGAAGCCGCAGTGCGAGCTGGAGCAGGGGTACGTCGAACTTGGCGTCGTGGGTGAGGACACACAGGGCCGTACGGGCGTCCACGGCCGTCCGTTCCAGGTAGCGGTGCGGCCACTCGACGACGATCTCGTCCGCCTCGGGGAAACGGGCGCGCGTCGCGAACACCGGGCGGGCGTCGCACACCGTCACGTGGTAGCCGAGGAACTTGCCCATGCGGGCCAGCGCGGACGCGAAGTCGATCGCGCCGAACACGATCATCCGGGGCGGCGGCACCGACGACTCGACCAGAACCGTGAGCGGTGCTCCGCAACGAGAGCCCCGCTCTCCGATCTCCAGGGTGCCGGTGCGGCCCGCGTCGAGCTGGGCGCGCGCCTCGGCGGCCACCGTACGGTCCAGCTCGGGATGCCCGCCGAAGCCGCCCTCGTACGAGCCGTCCGGGCCGACGAGCAGGGCCCGGCCCAGCAGCTCTCCCGGGCCGGAGACGATCCGCGCCACGGCCGCCGCCTGCCCCTTCGCGGCGGCGGCCAGCGCCGACGCGAACACGGAACGGACGGGCGCCGACGCCCGCACCGGCGTCACCAGGATGTCGATGACGCCGCCGCAGGTCAGACCCACGGCGAAGGCGTCGTCGTCGCTGTACCCGAAGCGTTCGAGGACCGATTCGCCGTCCACCAGGGCCTGTTGGCACAGCTCGTACACCGCGCCCTCCACACAGCCGCCGGAGACCGAGCCGATCGCCGTGCCGTCGGCGTCCACCGCCAGGGCGGCGCCGGGCCGGCGGGGCGCGCTGCCGCTCACGGCCACCACGGTGGCCACGGCGAAGTCACGTCCCTGCTCGACCCACCGGTGCAGTTCTTCGGCGATGTCCAGCATCTCGGTCTCCTTGACGACAGTCGGGCGGAAGGGCTTGCGGGGCTCGGCTAGTGCACGCCCAGCCAGCCCTCAAGAGGATTGAGGGCGAAATAGACGAAGAAGATGCCTGTCAGGGCCCACATGAACGCACCGATCTCCCGTGCGCTGCCCTGCGCGATCTTGATGGCGACGTACGAGATCACGCCGGCCGCGACACCCGCCGTGATCGAGTACGTGAACGGCATGATCACGACGGTCAGGAAGACCGGGACGGCGGTGGCGCGGTCGGCCCAGTCGACGTGCCGGGCGTTCGACATCATCATCGCGCCGATCACCACCAGGGCCGCCGCCGCGACCTCCCCGGGCACGATCGCCGTCAGCGGTGTGAAGAACAGACAGGCCGCGAAGAACAGGCCGGTGACGACGGAGGACAGGCCGGTGCGGGCACCCTCCCCCACGCCGGTCGCCGACTCCACGAACACCGTCTGGCCCGACGCGCCGGCGACACCGCCGATCGCCCCGCCCGCGCCGTCGATGAACAGCGCCTTGGACAGGCCCGGCATCCGGCCCTTGTCGTCGGCGAGTCCGGCCTCCGTGCCGACGCCGATGATCGTCGCCATCGCGTCGAAGAAACCGGCGAGGACGAGGGTGAACACGATCACGCCGACCGTCATCGCGCCGGCCTGCCCCCAGCCGCCGAACTCGACGTCCCCGAAGAGCGAGAAGTCCGGCATCGACACCGCGCTGCCGTGCAACTCCGGTGCACCGCTCGCCCATTGCTTCGGGTCGATGACGTCCGCCGCGTTGAGCACGACGGCGAGCACGGTACCGCTGACGATGCCGATGAGGATGGCGCCGGGCACGCCTCTGGCCTGCAGCATGAAGATGAGGAGGAGGGTCGCGGCGAACAACAGGACGGGCCAGCCCGCGAGTTCGCCGTCCGGACCGAGGGAGAGCGGGGTCGCGACGCCCTGGTGGACGAAGCCGGCCTTCACCAGGCCGATCAGCGCGACGAACAGACCGATGCCCATGGTGATCGCGTGCTTCAGCGCCAGCGGGATCGCGTTCATGATCATCTCGCGGAGGCCGGTGACGACCAGCAGCATGATGACGACGCCGTACAGCACGCACATGCCCATCGCCTGCGGCCAGGTCATGGCGGGCGCCACCTGCGAGGACAGGACGCCGGACACGGACAGGCCGGCCGCGAGCGCGAGCGGGACCTTGCCGAGGAAGCCCATGAGGAGCGTGGTGAGGGCTGCCGCGAAGGCGGTGGCGGTGATCAGTGCCTGCTGGCCGAGGGTGTTTCCGGCGGCGTCCTTGCCGGAGAGGATCAGCGGGTTGAGAAGCAGGATGTACGCCATCGCCATGAAGGTGGTGATGCCGCCGCGTATCTCTCGGGCGAGGGTGGAGTCGCGGGCGGTGATGTGGAAGTAGCGGTCGAGGGGGGATCGGGCGCCTGGGGGCGCCTCGATGGGCCTTGGCCGTACCGACTGCTGGGTCACGGTGCCGTCTCCCAAGGTTCATAGGGGATTGGGAAGGTGCACGACCCGGGGGACGGCCCGAGGCGAACGGGGGGTGCTTGCGGGGTGCGTTGTCGGGCGCGGGTGGGTGGGTGGGGGCCGGTCGCGCAGTTCCCCGCGCCCCTGAAAAGCCGGGGCTGCGCCCCGTGCTTTTCGGCCCGCGGGGAACTGGTCACCGGTCCGACTACGCCGTGCCCGTGAGGTGTTCCGGGCGTACCGGTGTCTTCGTGAGGTCGAGGCCCGTCGCGTTGCGGATAGCCGCCAGGACGGCCGGAGTTGATGACAGGGTCGGTGCCTCGCCGATGCCTCGGAGGCCGTACGGGGCGTGGTCGTCGGCCAGTTCGAGGACGTCGACCGGGATGGTCGGGGTGTCGAGGATGGTGGGGATCAGGTAGTCCGTGAAGGACGGGTTGCGTACCTTGGCCGTCTTGGGGTCGACGATGATCTCCTCCATCACCGCGATGCCCAGCCCCTGGGTGGTGCCGCCCTGGATCTGGCCGACGACCGACAGCGGGTTGAGCGCCTTGCCGACGTCCTGGGCGCAGGCCAGCTCGATGACCTTCACCAGGCCCAGTTCGGTGTCGACCTCGACGACCGCCCGGTGCGCGGCGAACGAGTACTGGACGTGTCCGAAGCCCTGCCCGGTGCGCAGGTCGAAGGGTTCGGTCGGCCGGTGCCGCCACTCCGCCTCGACCTCGACGGACTCCTCGCCCAGGACGTCGACCAGGCCGGCGAGGACCTCACCGGCGTCCGTGACGACCTTGCCGCCCTCCAGCAGCAGCTCGGCCGTGGCCCAGGCGGGGTGGTAGGAACCGAACTTGCGGCGCCCGGCGTCCAGGACCTTCTCGCGGACCAGCTCGCACGAGTTCTTGACGGCGCCACCGGTGACGTACGTCTGCCGGGAGGCCGAGGTCGAACCGGCCGAGCCGACCCGGGTGTCGGCGGGCTGGATCGTCACCTGGGTGACGCCCAGCTCGGTGCGCGCGATCTGGGCGTGGACGGTGACCCCGCCCTGACCCACCTCCGCCATGGCCGTGTGGACCGTGGCCACCGGCTCACCGCCGACCACCTCCATCCGTACCCGGGCGGTCGAGTAGTCGTCGAAGCCCTCGGAGAAGCCGACGTTCTTGATGCCGACCGCGTAGCCGATGCCCCGGACCACGCCCTCGCCGTGGGTGGTGTTGGAGAGGCCGCCCGGCAGCTGGCGTACGTCCGCCGCCTCGCCCGCCGTCAGCCACTGCTGCTCCGGCGGAAGGGGCATCGCCTTGACGCGGCGCAGGAGTTCGGCGACGGGGGCCGGGGAGTCGACGGCCTGTCCGGTGGGCAGCAGGGTGCCCTGTTCCATGGCGTTGAGGCGGCGGAACTCGACCCGGTCCATGCCCACCGCGTCGGCGAGCTTGTCCATCTGGGCCTCGTAGGCGAAGCAGGCCTGGACCGCGCCGAAGCCGCGCATCGCGCCGCAGGGCGGGTTGTTGGTGTAGAGGGCGATGCAGTCGATCTCCACGTCGTCGACGACGTACGGGCCGGCGCCGAGCGAGGCCGCGTTGCCGACGACCGCCGGGGAGGTGGAGGCGTACGCGCCGCCGTCGAGGACGATCCGTGCCTTCAGGTGGGTCAGCTTGCCGTCCTTGGTGGCCCCGTGCTCGTAGGTGAGCTTCGCGGGGTGCCGGTGGACGTGGCCGAAGAAGGACTCGAAGCGGTTGTAGACGATCTTCACCGGTTTGCCGGTGCGCAGGGCGAGCAGACAGGCGTGGATCTGCATCGACAGGTCCTCGCGTCCGCCGAACGCGCCGCCGACACCGGACAGTGTCATCCGGACCTTGTCCTCGGGCAGGCCGAGAACGGGCGCGATCTGGCGCAGGTCGGAGTGCAGCCACTGGGTGGCGATGTACAGGTCGACGCCGCCGTCCTCCCCGGGGACCGCGAGGCCCGACTCCGGGCCCAGGAACGCCTGGTCCTGCATGCCGAAGGTGTACTCGCCGGTGACGATGAAGTCGGCGCGGGCGCGGGCGGCCTCGACGTCGCCGCGGACGATCGGCTGGCCGTGGACGATGTTCGGGTGGTCGACGTGGGCGAAGTGGCGGTCGGTGCGGTCCTCGTGGATGAGGATCGCGTCCGGCGCGGTCGCGGATGCCTCGTCGGTGACGACCGGCAGTTCGCGGTACTCGACCTTGATCTTGGCCGCGGCGCGGCGCGCGGTCTCCGGGTGGTCGGCGGCGACGATGGCGACGGGTTCGCCGTGGTGGCGAACCCTGCCGTGGGCGAGGACCGGGGTGTCCTGGACCTCCAGGCCGTAGTTCCGCACGTCGGTCGGCAGGTCGTCGTACGTCATGACGGCGTAGACGCCGGGCAGCGCGAGGGCCTCGCCCGTGTCGATGGAGACGATCTCGGCGTGCGCGACCGTGGAGCGCAGGATCTGGCCCCAGAGCATGTCCTCGTGCCACATGTCGGAGGAGTACGCGAACTCGCCGGTGACCTTGAGGGTGCCGTCGGGGCGGAGCGTGGACTCGCCGATGCCGCCCTTGGTCTTCGAGCCCTGGGTGACCTTGGTGGGGGTCCCGAGGGGCGCGTTCTTGCCGGGCATGTCAGACCGCCTCTCCCTGTCGGGCCGCCGCCAGCCGGACCGCGTCCATGATCTTCTCGTAGCCCGTGCAGCGGCACAGGTTGCCCGACAGCGCCTCGCGGATGTCCGCGTCGGTCGGGTTGGGGTTCTGCTCCAGCATCTCGTCGGCGGCGACCAGCAGACCGGGCGTGCAGAAGCCGCACTGGACGGCTCCGGCGTCGATGAACGCCTGCTGGATGGGGGCGAGTTCGGTGCCCTCACCGGTCTGGGAGTCGGTGGCCGGTGAGGCGGTCGCGCCCTTGGGCTGCCACTGCCTGGCCGCGTCAAGTGACGTACCGCAGGCGCCCGTTCCGCAACTGCCGTGCGCCGCACGCTGTTTGGCGTGGTCGGCGAGCCCTTCGACCGTGACGACCTCGCGCCCTTCCACCTGCCCCGCAGCGACGAGGCACGAGCACACCGGTACGCCGTCGAGGCGGACGGTGCACGATCCGCACTCGCCCTGTTCGCAGGCGTTCTTGGAGCCCGGCAGGCCGAGCCGCTCCCGCAGGACGTAGAGCAGGGACTCGCCCTCCCACACGTCGTCGGCCTCCTGAGGCCGTCCGTTGACCGTGAAACTGACGCGCATTACGCGACTCCCTCCGTGTGGGCGGCGGTGCCGCGGTACGACTCCCAGGTCCACGTCAGCGTGCGCCGGGCCATCACGCCGACCGCGTGGCGGCGGTAGCTCGCGGTGCCCCGGACGTCGTCGATGGGGTTGCAGGCGCCCGCACACAGTGCGGCGAACTGCTTGGCGACCGACGGCGTGATGATCTTCCCGTTGTCCCAGAAGCCGCCCTCTTCGAGCGCCGCGTTCAGGAACTCCTCGGCCGTCTTGGCCCGGACGGGTGTGGGCGCCGCCGAACCGATCCCCGTACGGACGGTCCGGGATTCGGGGTGCAGCGCGAGCCCGAAGGCGCAGACCGCGATGACCATGGCGTTGCGGGTGCCCACCTTGGAGTACTGCTGGGGCCCGTCCGCCTTCTTGATGTGGACGGCGCGGATCAGCTCGTCGGGGGCGAGGGCGTTGCGCTTCACACCTGTGTAGAAGTCGTCGATCGGGATCAGCCGGGTCCCCCGGACGGACTCGGCCTCGACCTCGGCCCCGGCGGCGAGGAGCGCCGGGTGGGCGTCACCGGCCGGGGAGGCGGTGCCGAGGTTGCCGCCGACGCCTCCTCGGTTGCGGATCTGCGGGGAGGCGACCGTGTGCGAGGCGAGGGCCAGGCCCGGCAGCTCGGCGCGCAGGTTCTCCATGATCCGGGTGTACGGAACGGAGGCGCCGAGCCGCACGCTCCGCTCGCCGGTCTCCCACTCGTACAGATCTCCGATACGGGTCAGGTCGAGGAGGTACTCGGGCCGGCGGTGGTCGAAGTTGATCTCGACCATCACGTCGGTGCCGCCCGCGAGAGGCACAGCGGTGGGGTGCTCGGCCTTCGCGGCGAGCGCCTCCTCCCAGCTGGCGGGGCGAAGGAAGTCCATGACCGGCTCTTTTCCTCTTCGTCGCGTACGTGGGTGCCAATGGCTCGTTCATGCGCTGTTCACGTGCGGTGAGGCCAGTACACAGGGCTGTGCTCCACCGGGGTCAGTCACGGAAACCATGAAGGAGTTGGCTGGCCAGGGCAATCGTCTTGTAGATTCGTATGAACAGGGGCCATCGGTAACCTCTCCGATTTTCCCTGGAAACAGTGATCGCCGCGCAGGCGCGAAAGCGCGGCTCTCGGACAGAACGGCGGCGACGAGAATGCGGCTGCGCGCACTGCTGGACACGGACGCGCTGGGCCTCACGCTGCTCGGCGGCGAGGACGAGCTGGACCGCGCCGTACGAGGGGTGATGACCACCGACCTCAGGGACCCCAGCCGCTACCTCTCGGGCGGCGAGCTGGTGCTCACCGGCCTGGCGTGGCGCCGGGACCCGGCGGACTCCGAGGCGTTCGTACGGCTCCTGACGGGGGCCGGGGTCGCGGCGCTGGCCGCCGGTGAGGCCGAGCTGGGGAACATCCCGGACGACCTGATCACGGCCTGTGCCCGGCACCGGCTGCCGCTGTTCGCGGTGCACGAGTCGGTGGCGTTCGCTTCGATCACCGAGCATGTCGTGCGGCAGGTGTCCGGGGAGCGGGCCGGCGATCTGGCGGCGGTCGTGGACCGGCACCGGCGGATGATGACCTCCGGTCCGGCGGGCGGCGGCCCCGACGTCGTCCTGGACCTGCTCGGCTCCGACCTCGACCTGCGCGCCTGGGTTCTGTCCCCCGCCGGCCGTCTCATCGCGGGCTCGAAGGTCTCCGGCCCCGCCCCGGCGCCCGACGTGTGCGCGACGCTGGCGGCCGAGCACCTGGCGGCGGCCCGCACCGGCAGACGCGGACCGCACCGGGTGGCGGTGGGCGGCACGGCGTACTCCCTCTTCCCCGTGCGCGGCAACAGCCGTACCGCCGCCGATCAGGGCGGTTCGCGGGACATGCGCGAGACCCTGCTGTCCGAGTGGCTGCTCGCCGTCGAGGCGGACGCCGGGGACTGGCCGGCGGAGCGGCTCGATCTGCTCCAGGGCGTCACCCAGCTGATCGCGGTCGAGCGCGACCGGCGCGACGCGGCGCACACGGTACGGCGGCGGCTCGCGCAGGAGGTCCTGGAGCTGGTGCAGTCGGGCGCGGCGCCCGCCGAGATCGCGGCCCGGTTGCGGGTCGCCGCGCCGGTGCTGCTGCCCGGCCTCGGCGCGGCCCCGCACTGGCAGGTCGTCGTGGCCCGCGTGGACTGGGCCGGCGGTGAGATCGAGGGCGGCCCGGTGGCCCAGGCTTTGCTGGAGGAAATCCTTGTCGACCCGCTGCTGACGGGCCCGGAGCACTCCGACCGGATCGCCGTGGCCCATACGGGGGACGAGGCGGTCGCCCTCGTTCCGCTGCCTGCGGTGTCGTCCGAGCACGACGGTTCGGAGGCGGGGATCCTGGCCGAGGAGCTGCTCGCCGCCGTACGGGACCCGCTGTCGGCGGGTCTGGACGACAACGGGCGGCTCACGATCGGGGTCAGCGCGACCGTCCATTCGGCGGAGGGGCTGCGCGGGGCGCTGGAGGAGGCACGGCACGCCCGCCGGGTGGCCGGGGCGCGTCCGGGCCGGGTGTGTGCGGCGGGCCATCAGGAGCTGGCCTCGCATGTGCTGCTGCTCCCGTTCGTCCCGGACGACGTCCGCCGCGCCTTCACTGCCCGGCTCCTGGACCCCCTGCGGGACTACGACCGGCGCCACCGGGCCGAGTTGATCCCGACGCTGGAGGCGTTCCTGGAGTGCGACGGCTCGTGGACGCGGTGCGCGGCCCGGCTGCATCTGCATGTGAACACGCTGCGGTACCGGGTGGGGCGGATCGAGCAGTTGACGGGCCGTGAACTCTCCCGCCTGGAGGACAAGCTGGACTTCTTCCTGGCACTGCGGATGAGTTGACACGACGGGCCCCACCGGACACCCCGGGGTGCGGGGCGTGCGGTCCTGACGCACGCCGGGTGACACCGGCCGCGCGGCAACCGGGGCACGCAATCTTCCCCGACTTTGTGAATTCTTTCACCTACCCCCTTGGCCCGGCACCGGGATTCGTGCTGAGATGCCGCCACACTCAACAGGCTCGATGGCGTGCTCGGGGAGGGCAACGTGGCGCATACCGCCATGTCTGGTTCCGGAACGACTTCTGGTGACGATCCACTCCAGACCGCGGTATGGCGGCTGCGCTCACGCGCCTGCTGGGCGGATGCGGCGGCGCTGCTTGACCCCGGCACGGCCGACGCCTCGCTCCAGCGGGCGGCGCTCTTGGTGGAGCGGTGCCTCTACACCGAGCAGGGTTGGGGGGAGGCCGAGGACGCGCTGCGTACGGCGGAGGCGGTGGCCCAGAGCGACGACGAGCGGGGCGCGGCGGCATGCGAGCGTGGGCAGTTGGCGTACGCGTCGACCCTCCTCGGCGTACGGGACCGCGCCGACGAGGCGCGGGCCGCGCTGGGCCGGGCGGCGGCGTTGATCCCGCCGGGGGCGTCGGGGCGGGCGGTGCTGGACTTCCGGCGGGGGCTGCTGGCCGAGAACCTCGCGCGTTCTCCGCAGGCGGCGCGGGCCGCGTACCGGCGCGCGCACGCGGGGGCCACCGCGCACGCCGATCCGCTGCTGCTGTCGTTCACTTGGCGTCATCTGGCCGGACTCGCCCTGCGCGAGGGGGAGTTGGCGGAGGCGCGACACGGGTTCAGTGAATCGCTGCGGATTCGGGAGGAGTTGGGGTATCTGGTGGGGACGGCGCCCGCGTTGGCGTCGCTCGCCGATGCGGAGTCCGAGCCGGAGGCTTCGCGGTTGCGGGCGGAGGCGGGGCGGTTGTTCCGGTTGCTCGGGGGTGTACCTACCTGGCTGGCGCGGCAGTTGGCTCCGCCGGCGGCGTCTGCGTGACCGCGCCAACCGGGTGGGGTGGTTCGGTTGAGTGCCGAGTGCGCCGTGGCTTGTCGCGCAGTTCCCCGCGCCCCTGCCGTTGGTTCAGTGAGCGCCTGTTACGTGTTCCCGTACCAGAGACTGGACCACTGCCGCGTCTCTCGCCTCCAAGGCGTCCAGTAGAGCCATGTGATCGTCCGCGTCTGCCATGAGGGCTGCTCGGCTCGTGTCGGCCTTCGTGTCCACCAGGGGCCATTGGGCGCGGCGGTGGAGGTCGTCGGCGAGCTGGACGAGTTGGGTGTTGCCGGCGAGGGACAGGACCGCCCGGTGGAAGGCGCGGTCGGTCTCCGCGTAGGTGGCCCGGCAGCCGGTGGACGCCGCTCGGGCCGTCGCCTCGGCGAGTGGGCGCAGTTCCGTCCAGCGTTCGGCGGGGACCGTGCGGGACAGGCGGAGCAGGACCGGGAGTTCGAGCAGGGCGCGGATCTCGGCCAGCTCCGCCAGCTCGCGGGCGCCGCGTTCCACGACGCGGAAGCCCCGGTTGGGGACGACCTCGACGGCGCCCTCCAACGCGAGCTGCTGCATCGCCTCGCGGACCGGTGTCGCGGACACCCCGAACCGGTCGCCCAGCGCGGGGGCCGAGTACACCTCACCGGGCGCCAGCTCGCCTCCGACGAGCGCGGTGCGCAGCGCGTCGAGGATCTGCCCGCGCACGGAGGACCGCTGGACGACGGGCCGTGTCCGGGCCGGAGGTGTCTGCGCGGGGCGGGACCGGTCGGGGTGGGACCGTTCCGGGCGAGGCACCGGGATCGGCTGCTCACTGTGCGTGTGCTCACCCCGGGCACCGTCGGCCGCCGCACCCGCGCTCGCGGTGTCACGAGCCGTCGGACCGCTCGCCCCGAAACCCCACCCGCGGTCCACGTCCGCCGCCGTGAGCTGCGGAGGAACGCGTACGGCGCCCGGGTGTGAGACCGGGGCCCCTGTCTCGGGCGAGCCGTGCGCGCCCTGTGGGCCGGCGTGCTGCACGGGGGCCTCCTCCGGGCTAGATGGCACCTTGACGGCACATGGGGTCATTGCGGCGGGTTGTTACTCGCCCGTCAAGCACCATAGGCGCACATTCCGTCAGTTCAAATCCCGATTCGGGTCCAGGTTCGGATCCGGCCGGGATCCAGGCCGGATCCGGTGCCGAATCCGGATCACATCACGGGCATGACGGGTAAGGTAAGGCTTACCTTTGATCTTCGAGCGAGCTATCGAGATGCGGTGGTCCCGGCATGTCCGCTCCCATCCAGACCCGGTCCGCCCTCGCGGACGCGTACGACCGGCTCGCCGAGGTCTACCCGGCCGCGGCCGTCACCGAGCTGGATCCCGGGCAGGCGCATCCGCGCGGCGCCGGATGGGTGCGGGCCGCCGGGCTCGCGGCCGGCGACGGCGACCTCGACTCCTTCCTCGACTGGGACGACGAGCAGGTGCTGCGGGACTACGGGGAGCGGGGCCGCCCGGACGTCGTGGCCGGTTTCGGACTGCACCGGTACGCGTGGACGGCGTGTCTGCTGATCACCGTGCCGTGGTTCCTGCACCGCCGGGTGCCCCGGCTGCCCGTGGAGGACGTCTCCTACCACCGCACCGACGGGCGCTTCAGCGTCCGCACCGGCGCCTTCGCCTGTCTGCCCGACGACCCGGCGGCGGTCCAGCCCGGGGCCCGGGTGGTCGGAGACGAGGAGGCGCTGCGCGGGGAGGTGCGGGCGGCGCTCACCGAACACCTGGAGCCCCTGCTCGGCGGTTTCGGGCCACGGATGCGGCGGCGCGGGCGGGCCCTGTGGAGCGTGGTGACCGACGACGTCGTGGAGGGCCTGCACTACATAGGACAGGTCGTCGGCGAGGCGGACCGCGCGCGGCGCGAACTGGAGCTGCTGCTGCCGGGCTCGACCCGGCCGTTCGTCGGCTCGGCGGGCTTCCGGGAGGTGACCGGGCCGGACGGTGCCACGCTGCCCACCCGGGACCGGGCCAGTTGCTGCTTCTTCTACACGATCCGCCCGGACGAGACGTGCGACAACTGCCCCCGCACCTGCGAGAACGACCGCATCGCCAAGCTGAAGGCCGCCGCCGCGAGTTGAGACACCCTCAGCGACGGACCCCTCCCCGTGGGGCCCGCGGGGCGTGCCGTAGGATCCCGCCGTAAGATCACGTTCGTCTCAGGCTCCCCATGGTTACGGGCACTTCACAAGTTCCTCACTTTCCGCAGGAACTTTCCGTGGAACCACCCGTACGGGTAGTCTTATTCGAACTCAACTCCCGCCCCTCAAGCGGCAGTTCGAGCAGAATGCCGCCCTGAGCATCCCCTTGCACCTCCTTAGGCGGCCTCTTGCCCCGAAACCCCCTGAGGGCTGAGGGGATTGGGCCACTATGGCGGGCGTTACGCCCTATCCCAATGCAAGGGACCCCAGATGAGACTGACCGACATATCGCTTAACTGGCTGCTTCCGGGCGCCGTACTGCTCCTGGGCGTGCTGGCGGCGGTGGCGGTGCTCTCGCGCGGCAAGCGCTCCTCCGGGGCGAAAGCGAGCCAGGACGACTCGTGGGAGCGCACCGAAGAGCGCCGCAGGCGCAAGGAAGCCATTTTCGCCACGGCGTCCTACGTCCTCCTCTTCTGCAGTGCGGCGGTCGCCGCGGCGCTCTCCTTCCGCGGCCTCGTCGGCTTCGGCGAGCAGAACCTGAACCTCACCGACGGCTGGCAGTACCTCGTCCCGTTCGGTCTGGACGGAGCGGCGATGTTCTGCTCCGTGCTCGCGGTGCGCGAGGCCAGCCACGGTGACGCGGCCCTCGGTTCCCGGATACTGGTGTGGATGTTCGCCGCCGCCGCCGCCTGGTTCAACTGGGTGCACGCGCCCCGGGGCCTCGACAACGCGGGCGCCCCGCAGTTCTTCGCCGGCATGTCCCTGTCCGCCGCGGTCCTCTTCGACCGCGCGCTGAAGCAGACCCGCCGGGCCGCCCTCCGCGAACAGGGCCTCGTGCCGCGTCCGCTGCCGCAGATCCGTATGGTCCGCTGGGCGCGGGCGCCCCGTGAGACGTACAAGGCCTGGTCGCTGATGCTCCTTGAGGGTGTGCGCAGCCTGGACGAGGCGGTCGACGAGGTGCGCGAGGACCGGCGTCAGAAGGACCAGGCGAAGATGCGCCGTCGTGAGCAGGAGCGGGCCGAGCGCGCGCACCTCAAGGCGATCAGCCGGGGCCACCGCGGCCCGTTCGGCGGCGGCGGTGGCGGCGGTGGCCGGCAGCAGGTCGAGGTGGAGCGGGCGCCCGCCCAGGTCACCTCGGAACCTGCCATATCCACCGCGGAGCAGCTGCCTCTGCGCGCCCGTCACTCCCTTCAGCCCGTTCGCGGCACCAGTGACTCGATCACTGTCGACCTGACGGCGGAGGACGACACGATGGCCCTGCCCCGCCTGGACTCCCTGGAGCGCAAGCTCCGGGACCTCGAGCAGCAGTACGGCTGAGCCGAACCGCTGAGCACGAGTTGAGCGCTGGTTGAGCGTGAACCGACATGGGGGCGTGGCCTGTTCAGGCCGCGCCCCCGTTCAGTTCGAACCACACCGCCTTGCCCACGCCGTGCGCCTGGACTCCCCACGCGTCGGCGAGGGACTCCACCAGAACCAGGCCTCTGCCATGCGTACCGTCGTCGGCGACCGGTGCGCGCAGCCTCGGCCGGCGTCCCACGAAGTCCCGTACCTCTACGCGTAGTCCGTGCGGCGAGACGGTCGCCGTCAGTACCGCGTCGCGGTCGGTGTGGACCAGCGCGTTGGTGACCAGCTCGCTGGTGAGCAGTTCCGCTATCTCCGAGCAGCCGGGCCGCCCCCAGTGTCGCAACAGGTCGCGCAGTGCCCTACGGGCCTCCGGCACCTCCCGCAGATCCGAACAGCCCAGCCTGCGCCTCATGTGCGACGCCTCCCCCCGGTGCATGCCATCGTCGTCGCCGATGGCGTTGCCGTTGTCGTCGTTGCCGTGGTCGTTCTCGGTCGTTTCCTCCGCCGTTTTCGCCGAGAAGGCCCCGATGGTTACGGGGCCGCCCCCTCGCGCACGCCTCTTCATGACCCCCGCCCGGACGCCGGTGTACTGTCCCCTCCTGATCGAACGCGTTCACGGGATCCATGCCCCCGACCTGAACACGGCAGTCATGTCGAATCCTCAACGACTGGATGTACGGGGCTGGTTGGACTGTTCCTGGCCGGATCCTGACGTCGACGGCGCCCGCCGGACGCTGCTGGAGGGGCGTTTGGAGCGGACGCTGCGACAGTTCACGCGCCCGTCCAGGCGGGGACGGGCGCGTGCGGGCGGCGGATCGGCCGGACTGTCCAGTGCGGCCTGCCGATCCGGCCGTAGGTCACTTGCCGCCGATGCCCTTCGTGCCGATGTGGATGATCCGGTGGTCCCGGGTCATGTCGACGACCAGCTTGGTGGTGCCGGCGGTGCTCCCCGAGCCCCAGGTCAGCGTGATGCCGGCCTCCGTGTGGTCGGCGGTGCCGTTGTCGGTGACCGTCCAGCGGACGGGGACGTTCTGGGCGCGCAGGACGCCGTCCGCGTGGTTTTTCTCCTCCCAGGCGACCAGCTTCTTCAGGTAGTCGGGGTGGATGTAGTACTTGCGCAGTTCCGCCGCGAGCTTTCCGCCCTCGCCGGGGCCGCTCTGGGCGTCGATGTAGGCGCCGTAGAAGTCGGCGATACGCGTCACGGAGTCGGACGGGCTGCCGACGACCGTCCGGGGCGCCGAGACGGCGGCCTTGGCCGGGGTCGCCTCGGCCCAGGCGGTCAGCCCCAGCGGGAGGGCGGTGACGGCCGCGACGCCCAGGGCGAGGGCGACGGCACGACGGGCGGGCCTGCGAGCGATGGTGCGGCGGTTCATGTCGGTGTTCTCCCCGTGGATGATCAGTGGATGACCGGTCGGTGATCAGTGGAACCGGTAGGTCGGCGCAACTGGTCGATCGGTGGAACTGGCTTGATACGACCGGTCAGTAGAGCTTCTTGACGGCCGTGGTCGTCGTCTTCTTGAAGGCCGGCACGGGGGCGTCCTCGAAGTCGCCCAGCTGGCTCCAGTCCACGACGGTGACGGCGTGGCCGTCCCGGCCGACCGACAGGAGACGGATGTCGGTGGCGCCGTAGGAGGTCTCGGTGTGCAGGCCGTAGACGTGCGCGCCCTCCTCGACCGAGAGCGTGCCGTAGTCCTTGAGCTCGGCCTCGACCTCGGGGTCGGACTGCTCGATCCGCGTCGGGCACGAGCGGATCTCCTTGTTGAGCCGCGTCGCCAGAGCCTTGGCCTTGACGTCGCTGCCGACGACGATCGTCAGCTGGCGGGCGCTGGCGTCCAGGTCGGTACGGAAGGCGCGGTAGCGGGAGTCGTAGCCCGGCAGCGCCGCGCCGAGGCAGAAGCTCAGCTCCTCCGGCACCCCGTCCTTGACCCGGTCCGCGGTCCAGGCGGAGCTGGGGTGCGGCGGCAGTTCGGCAGCCGAGAGGAATTTGGGCGAGGCCGGGGCGCTCACCTTCGCCGTCGCACCGGCCGGGGCCGCGAGGGCGAGGCCGGCCGCGACGACGGCGGTGAGTGCGGACAGCGCGGTGAGCGTGCCGACTCTGGCGGCCCGGGTGGATCGGACGGAGTGGGTCGAGTCGGAGTCGGTGACTGTGGTGGCGTGGATATCGCGAATGGGCATGGGTGTCCCCCGTGTCTGGATGCACGACTGTGCATGGGTTCGCGTTGCTGGGTGATGTCGGATGTCGCCGCGCCGGGTGGTCGGTCCGGCAGCGGTCGGTGCGACGTCCACAGCATCGGCCGCCAGCCGGGGCAACCGCAACCGGCGACACGCGATGCGCGACGGTGGAACCATCCCATCCCCTCTGACGTGCAGGTATATGGAGTGCCTGGGATGGCTTTTCGGGACGCGTGGATCAGAAGAGGACGGGGTCGGGTGTGTCGACGTACGACGACGTGGCGGAGTTCGCGGCGCTGCTGACGCGGCTGAAGGAGCGTACGGACCGCAGTTACGGCTCACTGGCCCGACGGCTGGCCATGAACCCCTCCACCCTGCACCGCTACTGCTCCGGCGACACGGTCCCCCTGGACTTCGCCCCGGTGGAACGGTTCGCCGCGCTGTGCGGGGCGTCGCCGGAGGAACGCGTGGAACTGCACCGCCGGTGGATCCTGGCGGTGGCGGCACGGCAACGGCCACGTACGCCCGCGGAACCGGGTACGCCGACGGAACCGCGTACGTCCGTGGAGCCTCGTACGTCCGTGTCGCCGCGTACGTCCGTGTCGCCGCGTACGTCCGTGGAGCCGGGCAGGTTCGCGGAGCCGGGCACATCCCCCGCAGCGGTCACGTCCGTTGCGGGGGACGCCTCCGAGGTGCCGGCCGTCCCGGACGTGTCCTCCTCCGCCGCCGGCCGTCCCCCGGCCCGCCGCCCCTGGTACCGCCGACGTCGGATCGCGGTCACCACGACCATGGCCGGCACCCTCCTCGCCACCCTGGG
Source organism: Streptomyces sp. B21-083 (assembly GCF_036898825.1). Classification (GTDB taxonomy): domain Bacteria; phylum Actinomycetota; class Actinomycetes; order Streptomycetales; family Streptomycetaceae; genus Streptomyces. The sequence continues at coordinate 1,912,934 of NZ_JARUND010000001.1, forward strand.
CACGCTGGGCGGTCTGTCGGCACTTTCCACGGACCGATCCCCGTCCAAGGCGTCCCCGAGCCCGTCCCGTTCCCCCGTCAAAACCACTCCCGCGCCGATCACCTGGACCGCGAACTCCCAGTCCTGGACGCTCGGTTGCGGCCACGACTACGTCATCGCCAAGTCACCGCGGCAGGTCCCTCCGCCGCCGGCCGCGCAGGACGCCGCTCCCTGGGCGGCGAGCCAGCACGCGGTGCACGGAGGCGACACCAACGTCGAGATCTCGGTGCAGGGGCGGACCTCGACGGCCGTGGTCCTGGAGGAGCTCCGGGTCCGGGTGGTCGGGCGCGACGATCCCGCCGAGGGCACCGTCTACTCCATGGACCAGGGCTGCGGCGGCTCGATCACTCCCCGGTCCTTCTCCGTCGACCTCGACAAGGACAGGCCCGTCGCCCGCTCGGTGGCCGGGAGTGACGTCGGGACGCCGATCCCGGCGGTCCGCTTCCCCTACCGCGTCTCCGCCCAGGACCCGGAGGTCCTGCTGGTCAACGCCCGGACGGTGGCCTGCGACTGCCGCTGGTACCTGGAACTCGACTGGTCCTCCCAGGGCCGCACCGGCACCGTCCGCATCGACGACGCCGGACGCCCGTTCAGGACCAGCGGCATCAAGGGGCTGCCCCGCTACTGGTACTCGACGCGCGAGTGGACCCCCCGCACCGACTGAGCAGCCCCTTCCCCCCTAGCTCGGCCCGCTCTGTCACGTCTCCCAGACGGCGGCGGCCGTACGGTCGTCCGCGTAACCCTTGACCCGTACCTGGGTGTCCGCGAGGAACGCGGCGAGGCCGGGCGGGGGGCCGCCGGACCACCGTCCCGTGAGGTACTCGCACAGCTCGGGCTCGCCGCGCAACGGATCGGCCAGGCCGCCGGTGCACAGCAGGAGCGCGTCCCCGGGACGGGCGACGGAGGCACGGAAACGGAAGGGTTCGCGGGGCGGTTCGGGGGCGGGCTCGTACGGGCTCGGAGGTGTCGTGATCTGAAGGTCCATGGTGAGCCGGTCCCCGTCCGGGGTCTCGTGCGGCGGCGAACCGAAGCCGACGACGGGCTCACCGGCCGGGATCTCGGTGACCCGTGGTTCGATGTCCTGCCACTCGCCGTCCCGGAGCCGGAACAGTCCGCCCGCGCCGACGCCGAAGAAGACGCGCGTACGGCAGTCGGGATCGGCGGGGAGCAACAGGCAGCGCAGGCCCGCGGTGTACTCCTCGGGTTCGATGCCCTGCTCGGCGGCGCTCGCGCGGAGCTTGCCCAGGCTGCGGTCGGTGAGCCGGTGCAGCCCCGACTTGAGGTCACCGCGCCGGGCGGCACGGAGATCCTCGGCGAGCCGTACATGGCTGCGCCCCACCGCGCGCCCGATCCACTGACAGGCCTCGGCGGCGGCCCGGTGCGCGCCGGGCGTGGCACGGGCGCCGGTCGCCATGGCGATGAGGACGAGCGCGTGTTCGCCCGATCCGAAACGGGCGGTGAGGAGCGAGTCGCGGCGGGGCTCGCCCCGGAAACGCGCCGAGTCGCCGCGCAGGGAGACCGCCCGGAGCGTGCAGGCTCCGTACTGCGCCCCGTCGAGCACGGTGTCGGCGACGAGGTCTCCCAGGTCGTCGGGGTCGGCGAGCGGGAGGACGGTGGGTTCGGGCGCGTAGGTGGGGGGACCGGAGCCGACGTGATCGACGCCGCGCGGAGGCCCGTCGACGGTGAGGGCGGAGATCTCCCGAGGGACGGCGGTACCGAGGACGGGGGCCCGGAGCGGGGAGGAGTCGGCCGGGAAGCCGTCCTGGACAAAATCGCCGGGGACCGCGTCGCGCGGGGGAACGGCCGTCGGGGTGGTCCAGGCGGCGCGCTTCATCTCGGGGTCTGCCACCTGGGCGCTCTCACCGGTCGGCCCGGCGCCCCCGTCCACGAACGCGGCACCGAACGCGGGTGGCTGCCCTTTGTCGCGGAAACCCGCGGGCTTGGGGCCCGGCGGGAAGCTCGCGGGACCCGGCGGCATGGCGGGCGGCGGCTCCCAGGGGGCGCGGGGCCGCCCGGAACCGCTGCTCCGAGGCGTGTCCCGTGTCCCGTAGGGGACCTCACCGCGCGGTTGCGGAAAGACCGGAGGGGACACGGGCGCCGGAGGGGACACGGGCCGCGCCGGCGGTGGCGGCAGTGGAGGCAGCTGCGGCGGGGCCCCCGCGCCCAGGTCGTCCCACTCATCGGAGGCCCCGGAGGCCTCGGAGGCACGAGGGGCATCCCCCGACACGGTCTCGCGCCCGAACACCGCGTCTCCCCCGGCCCGCTCCGGAACCGCGTCGCCCTGCGCGCCGTCGACCGTGCCCGACGCCGAGGCGAACCGGTCGTCCAGGGAGTCGCCCGCGGCCGTGGGCCCGGTGTCCTCGGTGGAGTCGTCGTACAACTGCCCCCACCAGTCGTCCTCGTGACCGGTGGACCTCTCCCCCTGCTGGCTCATGCCCCCAATTGTCCACCGGATGGGCCGCTTGAAAACGGGGCATCCGGAAAATCCGGCGGGGTGTTCCGTCGTGAACGGCGTGTTCGACGGCGTGTCGGATGACGTGACGAACTCCTGTACGAAAACAAGTCCCGGGCGGCCCCACCCCCCACGGGAGAGCCGCCCGGCGACGCCGGGGTGACCTGTGCCGGTCCACCGCGACCCGAGTGTGACCGGTCCACCTTGGGTTCCGCTGTGCCTGGCCTCTTCCCCTGACCTGCGACTTCCCCCGTTCTCCGGCACGCTGGTCAGATGGGAGCGTGGGATCTCCTGCTGATCGGCCTGGTCATGCTGTTCGGTCTGTGCGGAGTTCTGGTGCCCGGGGTGCCGGGGTCGTGGCTCGTGTGGGCCGCGGTGCTGTGGTGGGCGATGAAGGATCCACAGGCGGTCTCCTGGTGGGTGCTGGTGGGCGCGACGGTCGTCCTGTTCCTGTCCCAGGTGATCCGCTGGCGGCTGCCCCCGCGTCGGCTGCGTGCGGGCGGCGCCACCCGCCGAATGGCGGTCTACGCCGGAGCCGGCGCCCTTCTCGGCTTCTTCCTGCTGCCCGTGCTCGGCGCGTTCCCCGGCTATGTGGGCGGCGCCTATCTCCACGAGCGGCTGCGGCTCGGCCGGCGCGCCGAGGCGGTGGCGGCGGTACGGAGGGTGATGCGGGCGGGCGGCACCAGCGTCTTCATCGAACTCTTCACCTGCCTGCTGATCACTGGAGCGTGGATCGGCGCCACCCTCTGGGGCTGATCCATCGGATCTCTCTCGCCTCCTCGTTCCGTCGTCCTGCCTCTCCTGGACGCCTGACAACGCGCACGGGCCCGTGACCCGCCTTACCGGCCTCCGGCGCCTCACAGGCTCCTGAGGTCGGCCAGGTCGATCGTGTCGGCCATGGCCCGCATACCGGCGTCGTTGAAGTGGAGGTGGTCGCCGGAGTCGTAGGCGGCGCGCATACGGTGCGGGAACGCCGGGTCGCGGACGACGGCGTCGAAGTCGACGACCGCGTCGAAGATGCCACCGGTGCGGATGAAGGTGTTCACGTCCCGGCGTACGGCTTCGCGAACCTCGCTCCACTGCGCGTAACCGCCGTACGGCGTGATGGTGGCGCCGATGACGCGGATGCCCTGGGCGTGGGCGCGGGTCACGAGCGACTTGTAGGCCTCCTTGAACGCGCTCGGGACGGTCTGTCCGGGGGTGCCGTTGATGTCGTTGATGGCCTCGAACACGATCAGCGCGCGCACGCCGGTACGCGAGAGGACGTCGGCGCCGAACCGGGTCAGGGCGCGCGGGCCTACGCCGTCCAGGAGGACGCGGTTGCCGGAGATTCCCGCGTTGAGGACGCCGAGCCGGCGGGCCGGAGGCAGCGCGGCGAGCCGGTCGGCCAGCCGGTCGGGCCAGCGGCGGTTGGCGTCGGTGGTCGTGCCGCCGCCGTCGGTGAGGGAGTCGCCGAGCGCGACCACGCTGCCGGCGGCGGCTGCGTCGAGGACGTCCACACCGGTGACGTAGTACCAGGAGCTGAGGGTCTTGGTGTAGCCGTCACCGTCCACCATGGCGGCCCAATTGCCCTTTGTGGCAAGGAAGTTGGTCTGCTTGGCCGTACGGTGATAGGTCGCAGGACCGGAGTCGCCCGGGGTGTGGACCGTGACGAGCAGATTGGCGCCGGCCGGTACCGCGAGCGTCACGGCGTCGGTGAACCGGTCCTCGCCCGCCGGGATCGTCACCGTGGGGGCGCCCGCGAAGGTGGCCGTACGCATCGAGCCGGGCACGGCGTCCGGGGTCTTCGGTTCGCCGGGTTCCTGGAGGGCGACGGTGACGGCGCCGAGGCGAAGGGGCTGGGTGCCGAGCCGGTTGGTGAGACGGACACGCAGGGCGCTGCCGCCGACGCTGAGGTGCAGGACGTTGCGGTAGGTGGCGTCGGGTCTGGCCGCGACGGTGCCGGAGGCGGCGGCCTCCCAGGTCCCGGTCCAGACACGGGGAACAGGCGTCTCCAGGACGGGCGGAGGGGAGAAGGAGGAAGGGGGAACCGGGGGCGGGACGGGGGTGCTTCCCGTGTCGGCTCTCGCCGCGGGCGGGGCGAGCGCCAGGGCGGTCACGAGGGCCGCGAGGATGTGCCGAACCATGATCGCGCGGGTCATGTGCGCATGGTTCCCCGGCCGGTCGGTCGTGCCACCGCGATGTCACACCCATGGCGGCACGCACGTACGTTCGCACATACACCCGCGTTTCCGCTGCGCCTGCCGGGACGGCCGTGTTTGGCTTCCCGTATGACCGAATTCAGCGCGGCCGAGCGTGCCTATCTGCGGACCCAGCGTCTGGGACGGCTGGCCACCGTCGACCCACAGGGCCAGCCGCAGGCGAACCCCGTCGGCTTCTTCCCGCAGGACGACGGGACGATCCTGATCGGCGGATACTCGATGGGCAGCACCAAGAAGTGGCGCAATCTGGAGAAGAACCCGAAGGTCGCGCTGGTCGTCGACGACGTGGTGAGCGTGCGCCCCTGGAAGGTGCGCGGCGTCGACATCCGGGGTGAGGCTGAACTCCTCACGGGGCCGCACGAGTTGGGCCCGCACTTCAGCGACGAGGTGATCCGCGTCCACCCGAGGCGCATCCACAGCTGGGGCCTTGAGGAGGACTGAGGGTCGTCACGGTCACGGGGTGAGCGGGACGCCCTCCAGGCCGAGCAGCTGGCGCTTGCGGTCGAGGCCGCCCGCGTATCCCGTGAGGGAGCGGTCCGCGCCGATCACCCGGTGGCAGGGCCGGACGACGAGCAGCGGATTGGCGCCGATCGCACCGCCGACGGCCCGTACGGCGGCCCTGGGGGCCCCGATCCGCGCGGCGATCTCGCCGTACGTCGTGGTCCTGCCGTACGGCACCGAGTCGACGGCGCTCCAGACCCGCTGCCGGAAGTCGGTCCCGGTGCTCCGCGACTCCAGCCGGAACTCGGTGAGTTCACCGGCGAAGTAGGCGGCGAGTTGTGCCTTCGCCGTCCGGAAGGGCCCGGGATCCTGCCGCCAGCCCTCCTCGGCACTCCGGACGCCGCGTCCGCCCTTCTGCCCGGGCACGGAGAGCGAGGTCAGCGCGCCCGACTCGTCGGCGGTCAGAAGGAGTTGACCGAGGGGACCGTCGAGGAAGGTCCAGTAGGTGGTCACGGGAGCGGCCGTAGGTGTCGTCATGGTGCGGGCTCCCGGTCGGCGGCGTACCTGGTGTTCTGGTCGGTCACGCTGTCCAGTCTGCGGTACGCGGGAAGGTCTCGCTGGCGGCTTTCCGACGCGACGTTCCCCACCGACACCGGCCGACATCTGAACCCCGTCCACCCCAGCACTCGCGGGACAAACACCCGCGGCCCGGCCGGGAGCCCACCCCACAGCCGGGGACCCGACCCACGGCGGGGAGCCCACCCCACAGCGGGGACCCGATCCACGGCGGGGAGCCCACCCCACGACCGGGAGCCCACCCCACAGCCGGGAGCCCACCCCACAGCCGGGAGCCCGACCCACGACCGGGAGCCCACCCCACAGCCGGGAGCCCACCCCACGACCGGGAGCCCACCCCACAGCCGGGAGCCCGACCCACGACCGGGAGCCCACCCCACAGCCGGGAGCCCACCCCACGACCGGGAGCCCACCCCACAGCCGGGAGCCCGACCCACGACCGGGAGCCCGGGGCAGCGCCCCGGGTCCCCGCCGCCCCGCCGCACTCCTAGCGCTGACGCCCCCGCTTCGCCTCCATCGCCGCCCTGCCCTCCGCCCCCTTCTTCTTCCAGTCCTTGCGGATCTCCGCCCGCAGTCGCGCGTCGGTCTTGGCGACGATGTACTGGTTCTCCCGCAGCAGCTTGCGGTAGCTGTCGAGGCGTCGCTCGGCCAGCGCGCCCGAGTCGACCGCGTCCAGCACCGCGCACCCGGGCTCCGCCGTGTGGGCGCAGTCCAGGAAGCGGCACCCGGCGGCCAGTTCCTCGATCTCGGCGAAGACCTGTCCGACGCCGGTACCGGCGTCCCACAGGCCGACGCCGCGCAGCCCCGGTGTGTCGATGAGGACGCCCCCGCCGGGCAGGGCGAGCAGGTTGCGGGTGGTCGTGGTGTGCCGGCCCTTGCCGTCGGCGTCACGGGTGGCCTGGACCTCCATGACGTCCACGCCGAGCAGCGCGTTCGCGAGCGTCGACTTGCCCGCACCGGACTGCCCGAGCAGCACGGCCGTACCGTCGGAGACGACAGCCGCGAGGACGTCGATGCCGTCGCCGTTGTTGGAGCTGACGGTGAGCACCGGCACCCCGGGCGCGGTGGCCTCCACGTCCTCGACGAGATACGAGAGGGTGGTCGCGTCCGGTACGAGGTCCGCCTTGGTGAGCACCACGACGGGCTGCGCACCCGATTCCCAGGCCAGCGCCAGGAACCGTTCGACGCGGGCGAGGTCGAGTTCCACGGCAAGTGACACGGCGACGATGGCGTGGTCGACGTTGGCCGCGAGGATCTGACCCTCGGAACGCTTGGACGAGGTGGACCGTACGAACGCGCTCCGGCGGGGCAGATACGTACGGACGTACCGGGGATCGCCGGCCGGTTCGACCACGGCCCAGTCGCCCGTGCACACGACCCGAAGCGGATCGTGCGGGGTGACGAACGCGGTGTCGGCGCGCAGCACACCGTCCGCGGTGGCGACGTCGCACCGGCCGCGGTCGACGCGGATCACCCGCCCCACGAGCATCCCTTCGGCGGCGTAGGGGGCGAACTCGGCGGCCCAGGCGTCGTCCCAGCCGTAGGCGGCGAGCGCGGGAGACGAAGCGGATGACGGGGTGGAACGAGGTGAAGCAGATGAAGCCGAGAGCGAAGTCAAGGGAGACCCTTCACAAGGGTGGCCCCGGCACGCGCACTTGGGCGCGAAGGAAGTGGAAGGTCAGCCGGTGGCCACGGAGGTGGACTTGATGAACTCCTGGATGCGGGCAACGCCCATCGCAAAGACAGTCATCGGGTCACACCTCCTCGTATTCGCTCGATCGACGACGGCCGTGAACGGCTCGTGAAGGCCGTCCCGGAAAGCCCTCTCACTCTAGGCGCGCACCCGCTCTCGACGCCACCCGATATCCGGCTGAACAACTGGGGCCCCACCAGCCGTAACTGATCAGTGTGGCGGTTGGGAGACCGCACCGAGCGAAGGAGCACACCATGAAGGCGACCGCGCAGATCGGCGTCACCGGCCTTGCGGTGATGGGCCGGAATCTGGCCCGGAACTTCGCCCGGCACGGTTACACCGTGGCCCTCCACAATCGGACCCCCGCCAGGACCAAGGCGCTGGTCGAGGACTTCGGGCACGAGGGCGACTTCGTGCCGGCCGAGACGGCCGAGCAGTTCGTGGCGGCCCTGGAACGCCCCCGGCGGCTCATGATCATGGTGCAGGCCGGGACGGCCACGGACGCGGTGATCGACGAGTTCGCCGCGCTCCTGGAGCCCGGCGACATGATCATCGACGGCGGCAACGCCCACTTCGCCGACACCCGCCGCCGGGAACTGGCCCTGCGCGGGCTCGGAATCCACTTCGTGGGGGTGGGGGTCTCGGGCGGCGAGGAGGGCGCGCTGAACGGGCCGAGCATCATGCCCGGGGGCTCCGTGGCGGCGTACAGCGCGCTCGGGCCGATGTTCGAGACGATCAGCGCCAAGGTGGACGGCGAGCCCTGTGTCACCCATGTCGGCACGGACGGGGCCGGGCACTTCGTCAAGATGGTGCACAACGGCATCGAGTACGCCGACATGCAGCTGATCGGCGAGGCGTACCACCTGCTGCGCGAGGTCGGCGGCTACGAGCCGGCGCGTATCGCCGAGGTCTTCCGCCAGTGGAACAAGGGGCGCCTCGACTCGTATCTGATGGAGATCACCGCCGAGGTGCTCGCTCACACGGACGCCTCCACGGGCAGACCCTTCGTGGACGTGGTGGCCGACGCCGCCGGGCAGAAGGGCACCGGCCGCTGGACCGTACGGACCGCCCTGGAACTCGGTTCCCCGGTCACCGCCATCGCCCAGGCCACCTTCGCCCGCGCCGCCTCGGGCCAGCGGGCCCTGCGCGCCGCGTATCGCGAGCTGCCCGGGGGCACCAGCTGGAGTCTCACCGCGTACGAGTCGGAGCGCTTCGCCTGCCTGGTCGAGCACGCCCTGTACGCGTCGAAGCTCATCGCCTACGACCAGGGCTGGAAGATGATCCTGGACGCGTCGGCGGAGTACGGCTGGGACATCGACCTCGGCGCGATAGCGAAGATCTGGCGCGGCGGCTGCATCGTCCGCGCCGCCTTCCTCGACCGGGTCCGGGCCGCCTACGCCGCAGATCCCTGCCGGGTCACCCTGCTCACCGAGGAGGGTTTCGCGGGCGAGATCGCCGACGCCCAGGTGCCCTGGCGCGAGGTCGTCGCCACGGCCGCCCGGCACGGCGTTCCGGTCCCGGCCTTCTCCGCCGCCCTGTCGTACTACGACACCCTGCGCACCGAGCGCCTCCCGGCCGCCCTCACCCAGGGCCAGCGCGACTACTTCGGCGCCCACACCTACCGGCGTACCGACCGTGAGGGCCGCTTCCACACGCTCTGGGAGCGGGCGGACCGGAGCGAGACCGAGGTGATCTGACCTCGCCCGGCCCGCACCGCGAACGGGCCGGCCGCGTCCAGCGGTGTCACCGCTGGGCGTGGCCGGCCCGGGGCCGTGTGCGAGCGGCTCAGGTCGTGCAGCGGCTGCCGTTCAGGGTGAAGTCGAACGGCTCCTTGTTGCTGCCCTGCCAGCTGGCGAGGAAGCCGAAGGAGACCGTGCCGTCGGCCGCGACGGACCTGTTGTAGTCGGCGGCCGTGGCCGTGACGCGGGCTCCGTCCTGAGTGAAGCTCGCGTCCCACATCTGGCCGACCTGCTGGCCGTCGCGGAAGCTCCAGGCGATGCGCCAGCCGTCGACGGCCTTCGCGGTGGTGACCCTGATGGTGGCCTGGAAACCGTCGGGCCACTCGTTGACGAGGTCGTACTCGGCCTCGCAGGACGCCGGTTCGCTCTCGTCGGGACTCGGTTTCGAGCTCTCGCCCCGCGCGGCGGACGTGGCCGTGCCCTGGGGCTCCGTGTCGGGCTTGTCGGCCGGTGCCGGGGACGCGGCCGGGTCGGACTTCCGGGGGAGCGCGGACGGGGTGGCACCCGCCGGGACGGTGAGGCCGGACGGCAGGACGGACGCCGGGTCCATCACGGGCTTGCCGTCGGTCACGCCGCCCCGCGCGGCGTCGTCGCCGGAGCCGTCGAACGGCATCAGCGAGACCGTGAGCGCGAGCGCGGAGACGATGACGGCCGCGACCAGGATCGCCGTACGGCCGATGCGCGGGCGCGACTCGCCGATGGTGAGACCGGTGTTGAAGCCGGCCTCGCCGCGTCCGCCGAGCAGGCCCGCCTCGGCCGCGCGGCGGCGCCGTTCCAGGTAGGCGAGCCCGCCCCAGCCGATGACGCCGCCGGCGAGCGCGGCCGGCAGCCCGCCGATCCCGCCGTACAGCCGGAGGCAGGCGGCGGCCTCGGCGCACTCCACGCAGGTCGCGAGGTGCCGGGAGAGGTCCTCGGGGACCTCGGCGCCCTGCGAGCGGGTGACCGCGTCGAGCAGCCGGGCGTAGCGGCGGCAGTCGGGGCTCATCGGGGTGTCGAGGAGGTTGCGCTGGCAGCGGTCCCTGAACAGGACGCGTACCTGGGCGAGTTCCTCGGCGGCGCTCTCCGGGTCGAGGCCGAGCCGGCGGGCCACGACGGCCAGCGGCAGCGCCTCCACCTCGGCGAGCCAGAGCAGGGCGGCGTCCGGTTCCTGCATGTCGCGCAGGGCGCGCAGCGCGAGCGGGCGGCGCAGCGGGGGTCCCACGTACCGGGCGGCCTTGTCGGAGTTGAGCCACAGCCGCAGGTCGGGGTCGAGATGGTTGCCGTGCCCGGTCTCCTCCCAGGACGTGGCAGTGCTGCGAACCGCCGCCAGCAGGAGGGGTATCCAGGGCAGGCGGGGTATGCGGCGTCCGGTGTTGCGGGCGCCGAAGTCGGCGGCCCGGGCCGCGTGGATACCGTGCCTGAACGCCTCGGCGGCCAGTTCGGTGCCGGCGGACGCGCCGGACGTGCACAGGTCGGCGTACGAGAGGACCGCGTCCCAGCACTCGGAGAACAGCGCTGCTTCGGCGGCGTCCTGAGGGGTCGGCAGATCTGGCATATGGGGGGACTCCAGCATCAACGGCTTGCACACGCCAACGTCAAGGTCAAGATCGAACGTCAACTGACCCTGGGAACAGGGGAGTTGGGGAACGTTTCCCAGAACGGAGCCCCGAGCTTTTCACGTATCCCGCACAACTGACAAGCGACGTATTCACATGTCGGCACATGTCAACGCGGCTCGCCGTACGGGGGTCGTGAGGTGAGCGGAACGACGTGCGGGTTCTCCTGCCCCCATACGGGCCCCGGCGCCGTTCCGTTCAGTTGTTTTCAGTCTTCTCGGCTCGTCTCGGTCCTTCTCAGCTCTGCTCGGTCCTTCGGCTCACGTCTTCGACGCGGGCTCGCGGGCCGGCAGGCTGTCCATGAAGGAGCTGACCGAGAATACCGCTCGGCCGGGGCCGGGTTCGCCGTAGCCGGGGGGCGAGTCGAGGCCGAACTCGTCCATCGTGGCGCGGTAGGCCTCCAGCAGGCGGATGTGGTACTCCAGCGGCGCGCCCTGGGGGTTGGCCTTGCCGAGCGGGGTGGTGGGCTCGGGGCACCAGGTGGTGAAGCGGGGCGTGATGCCGTGCGACATGAAGAAGCGCAGGCCCTCGGTGGTGGAGGCGATGGCCTCGTCGACCGTCGTGAACCCGGACGGCGCGGCCATCTCCACACCGGCCACGAAGTTGGGGATGACGTTGCGCGCGCCGAAGACGTCCGCCGAGTCGAGGATGCGCTTGTGCCACTCGTCGCGGCCCACGTAACGCTCCTTGCCGGGGCAGTACAGCTCGAAGAGGTTGCGGTCCCACACCTCGTAGTTGGGGTGGTAGATCTGCACGCCGTAGTCCTTGAAACGCCGGACGTCGTCCTTCGGCAGCGCCTGGGCGACGACCTTGCCGATCCAGCGGCCCGGGAAGTGCTCCTCGATGGCCTTCGCGTACATGCCGTAGAAGTCGGCCTCGTCGCGGCCCTGGAGCTTCGAGGTGATCGCACCGCCGGTGAGCGTGTAGGCGGTGGAGGTCTTGTTGGTGTCGTACCGGTTGATGATCTCCAGCGCCTCAAGGACCTCGTCGACGTCCTTGACGCCCGTGTAGGGCCGGCCGGCCGCCTTGTGCTGGCGCCAGTTGTGGTTGATGTCGCAGTACTGGCACTCCTCCTTGGCGCCGAAGTACTGGCAGACCCGGAAGACGGTCAGATAGATCAGATAGCCCCACTGGATGGTCGGGGCCACCTCCATGACGGACTTCCCGTTGGAGAGGGTGTGGCGGTAGTACTCGGGCATCGGCGGGACCCCGACGTCGGAGATCCGCTTCCCGTCCAGGTAGAGGCCGAGGACGCCGCCCTCGTCGGGGGCCACCCGGTAGGGCGAGGCGGGGTTCACCCGCACCGACACGACGGTCCGGCGCAGGTCGTAGGGGCCGCCGGTGAGGATGATCTCCTCCGGCGGGCGGCGCAGCGCGGCCTCGCCCAGCTCGGGGAGGGTGCCGTGGTCGAAGGAGAAGATGAAGTACGACTTCGGCTTGACGTCGCCGCTCTCGTTGTCGCTGAGCGCGGACGGATCGAAGGCCACACCACCCCTGAGCAGGTCCTCTTTGAAGACGGCTTCCCGCGGGACATGCGGAAAGCGCTCCATCAGATCCTCGACCAGCGCGGTGCGGCTGCCCATCCCGTGTCTCCTCCAGCTCCGGCGGTACTCCGGCGTTCGACTCCTCACGGTATGCCCCCGCCTGCGTGTCCGTGGCCGCGGGGCCCCTCGGGCATGTCACATCCCCCTGCGTGAGAAGGTCGACGCATCTGAGCGGAGGGACGGACCCGATGGCCGAGACGCTGACCAACTGGGCGGGCAACATCATCTACACGCCGACGGAGCTGCACCGACCGCGCTCCCTGGACGCCCTGCGGGCGCTCGTGACCCGGAGCGCCGGGGTGCGGGTGCTGGGCAGCGGGCACTCCTTCAACGACATCGCCGAGCCGGGCGCCGGCGGCATCCTGCTCTCCCTGGCCGGGCTGCCGCAGGAGATCGACGTCGACACCGCGGCCCGTACGGTCCGGGTCGGGGGCGGGGTCCGGTACGCGGAGCTGGCCCGGGCGGTCCACGGGCGCGGGCTCGCGCTGCACAACATGGCGTCCCTGCCGCACATCTCGGTGGCGGGGTCGGTGGCGACAGGTACGCACGGTTCGGGCGTCGGCAACGGTTCGCTGGCCGCCGCCGTTCGCGCGGTCGAGCTGGTCACGGCGGACGGCTCGACGGTGACGATCACCCGCGGCGAGGACCGGTTCGAGGGCGCGGTCACCGCGCTCGGCGCGCTGGGCGTCGTCACAGCCCTCACCCTTGACCTGGAGGCGGACTTCGAGGTCGAGCAGTACGTGTTCACCGAACTGCCCCTGGACGGGCTGGACTTCGAGGCCGTGGCGGGCGCCGCGTACAGCGTGAGTCTGTTCACGGACTGGCGGGCGCCGGGCTTCAGACAGGTGTGGCTGAAGCGGCGTACCGACCAGGCGCCGCCAAACTTCCCGTGGGCCGCTCCCGCCACCGAGGCGATGCACCCGGTGCCGGGGATGCCGGCCGTGAACTGCACGGAGCAGTTCGGTGTGCCGGGGCCCTGGCACGAGCGGCTCCCGCACTTCCGGGCGGAGTTCACGCCGAGCAGCGGCGAGGAACTCCAGTCGGAGTATCTGCTCCCGCGCCCGTACGCCCTGGACGCGCTGCGGTCGCTCGACGCGATCCGGGAGGTCGTCGCGCCGGTGCTCCAGGTGTGCGAGGTCCGGACGATCGCCGCCGACACCCAGTGGCTGAGCCCGGCGTACGGACGGGACAGCGTGGCGTTCCACTTCACCTGGGTGGCGGACACCGAGGCGGTGCTGCCGGTGGTACGGCGGGTCGAGGCCGCGCTGAACCCGTTCGGGCCGCGTCCGCACTGGGGCAAGGTGTTCACCGTGGCGGCGGAGGTGGTGCGCGGTCGGTATCCGCGGCTGACTGACTTCGGGGCGCTGGGGGCTTTCCTGGACCCCTCGGCGAAGTTCACGAACGCGTTCGTACGGGAGGCGCTCGGCGGCTGACCTCGCGCCGGGTGCGCCGTCAAGTGCGCCGGGACTTTCGTCAGCCCCTTTCCTAACCCCTTGTCGAACCTCCCCCGCTGCCCATAGCCTTGCGCCGCGCCGGTGCCGTCGTGCCCCGGGCTGTCCGCACTGAGGTCCGCACGGCGAGGGGGCATGCCCGGTGGTGAAGCGCACATCGCGTGACATCCGCACCACGAACCGCTACGAGGTACTGCGCCAGATCATCGCCCAGTCCCCCACGTCCCGGCAGGAGCTGGCCGCCGCCACCGGGCTCAGCCTGGCGACGGTGGCCACGCTGGTCGGGGAGCTCATCGACCTGCGGATGCTGACCGAGGTCGGCTTCGAGGACTCGGCGGGCGGACGCCCGAGGGGCCTCGTGGCCATCAACGCGACGGGCGGCGCCCTGATCGGCGTCGACATCGCGGAGACCTACGTCCGGGTCGAGCTGTTCGACCTGGGGCTGAACGTACTGGCCCGCGCCGCCGAGCACATGCGCCCCGGCGAGAGCCGCCCCGAGCAGGTGGTCGGGCACGTCACCACGGCCGTCGGCTCCGTGGTCGCGCAGGCCGGCATCGAGGGCGCTCGGGTACTGGGCGTCGGGGTGAGCGTGCCGGGGCAGGTGGACCGGGTCACCGGTATCGCCGAGTACGCGCCGAACTGGGACTGGCACGACGTACCCCTCCTCGACCTGCTCACCGAGCACATCGCCTATCCGCTGTACCTCGACAACCCGCTGCGCGCCTGCGCGGTGGCCGAGCTGTGGTTCGGGGCCGTACGCGGACATGGCAACGCTGTCGTGGTGAACCTCGGGACGGGCGTCGGCGCCGGCCTGGTGATCGGCGGCGCGGTGCACCGGGGGGTCAGCAACAGCGCCGGGGAATGGGGGCACACGACCCTCGTCCTGGACGGGCGGCCCTGTCACTGCGGCAACCACGGCTGCGTCGAGACGTATGTCGGCGCGCCGGGGATCATGCTGAACCTGGCGGAGCTGGACCCGGGTGGCGCGCTGCTGCATCCCGACGACCAGACGGCGACCGTCGACGCGCTGGCCCGTGGGGTCGCCGCCGGCGATCCGGTGGCCGTCAGGGTGGTCCGGGACATGGCTCGTTATCTGGGCGCGAGCATCTCCGATCTGGTCAATCTGCTCAACCCCGAGATCGTCGTGCTGAGCAGCTGGGTCGCGGCCACGCTCGGCGAGCCGCTGGTCACCGAAGTGCGCGAGGCCGTGGCCCGGCACGCACTGAAACGGCCCCTGGCGGCCACCGAGATCGTCCTGTCCCCCATCCCGGGAGACCCGGTGTGTCTGGGCGCGGCGACCTTCGCGCTCGAAGGCGCGCTGTCCCTGGTCACCCAGCGGTCGTCGACCGCCAGGCGCGGTGGCCCGATACCGCTGAAATAGGTCTGGACCAATCCCCAACCACCCCCGCGCGAACCGCCGTTCAGGCCGTCCGCCAATGTGTCGTGTCCGAAATCCCGAACGCTCCGCAACGTTTCGAACGGGCTTCGTCCAACCCCTTGCCGAAGGCTTAGCCGAAGGTTAACGTCCGCCTCCGCAACCTCATTTAAGCCATCTGGCGCTGAAGCGACAGGGCCGCAGCCGTACTCGAGACAAGGACGTCACATGTCGGCATTGAGCAACAGCAACTGGGACCGCCGGAACGTTCTGCGGGCCGCCATGGGCCTGGCCGCAGCCGGCGGACTGACCGCGTGCGGCGGGAACAACGGCCGCAGCGGCGGGGGGTCGGGCGACTCGCTCGTCCAGTACTTCCACGCGTACGGCGAGGCCGGCACCGAGCAGGCCATCAAGAAGTACGCCAAGGCCTACAAGGGCGCCAACGTGTCCACGCAGTGGATCACCGGCTCCAACTTCGAACAGAAGCTGTTCGCCGCGCTGCTCACCAAGAACGCACCCGACGTCTTCGAGTTCCACCCGCAGATCCAGCTCATCAAGAGCGGCCAGGTGGCGGACCTGTCGGACATCATCAACCCGGTCAAGGACGACTTCAACCAGGCCGACATCACGTCCCACACGGTCGACGGCAAGATATACGGCGTCCGGATGATCGACGACCCACAGTTCTTCTTCTACCGACCCTCGCTCTTCGCGAAGGCCAAGGTCGAGGTGCCGACCACGCTGGAGGAGCTGATCGAGGTCTCCGCCAAGCTGAAGACCAACAAGATCAAGGGCGCCTACCTCGGCAACGACCTCACCCCGGTCCAGAGCAACCTGATCTGGTCGGCCGGCGCCGACACCCTCACCGCGGACAACAAGCCCGCCTTCAACACGGACGGCGTCGCGGAGGGACTGAAGCAGCTGCGGACCCTGTTCACCAGCGGCAACCTGCTGCTCGGCGCCCCCACCGACTGGTGGGACCCCTCGGCCTTCATCCAGGGCCTGACGGCGATCCAGTGGTGCGGCATGTGGGCCATGCCGGCCATGCAGCAGGCGCTCGGCGACGACATCGGCATCTTCCCCTTCCCGAAGGTCGGATCCGCCGGCAAGCAGTCGGTCACCAACGGCGGCTGGTCGATGTTCGTCAACGCCAAGGGCAAGAACGTCGAGGCGGCCAAGGAATACGTGAAGTGGCTGTGGATCGACCAGAAGGAGTACCAGGAGGACTGGGCCACCTCCTACGGCTTCCACATCCCGCCGCGCACCTCGATCGCCCAGACCGCCACCAAGCTCAAGACCGGCCTGCCGGCCGAAGGCGTCAAGCTGTTCAACGAGTTCGGCCACTTCGACAACATCGGCTGGACCCAGGCCATGATCTCGTCGGTCAACGACGTGATGGCCAACTGCGTACGCAAGAACGACGACCCGAAGGCCCAGCTCGACGCCTGCGAGAAGAAGGTCGACACCGAACTCAAGAAGCTCTTCGGATAGACCACCGGACGGACTGCGAAATGTCGACCACCACCACGCGCGGGGTCGCCCAGCCCGCCTCGGCCAAGGTCTCCAAAGACCGGCCGCGGCGGGGCCTGCGGGCGAGCAGCACCTTCAACTTCTGGCTCTTCACCGCGCCCTTCCTCATCGGCCTGATCGTCTTCGTCTTCGTGCCCATCGGCTGGAGCATCTATCTCAGCTTCTTCGAGGCACGCTTCACCGTCACGCCCAGCGACTTCGTCGGCTTCGAGAACTACAAGCAGGTCCTGACCGACGTCGACTTCCTGAACTCACTGGTCACGTTCAGCGTGTTCGCGGCGTTCATCGTGCCGACCACCTGGGCCTTCTCACTGGGCCTGGCACTGCTGGTGAACCGGCTGCGGTTCATGCGTGCGTTCTTCCGGTCGGTCTTCTTCCTGCCCACGGCGGTCAGCTATGTCGCCGCCTCGCTGATCTGGAAGATGTCCCTCTTCAACGGCGTCCGTTTCGGCCTCGCCAACACCGTCATCGGCTGGTTCGGCGTCGACAACATCGCCTGGCTCGCGTCCCCGGATCCGCCCTGGTACTGGCTGGTCATCGTGACCGTACGACTGTGGCTCCAGTCGGGCTTCTACATGATCCTGTTCATCGCGGCGCTGCAGAACATCCCGCGTGAGCTGTACGAGGCCGCCTCCATCGACGGCGCCAAGCCCGGCTGGCAGACCTTCCGCTACATCACGCTGCCCCAGTTGAGGGCGACGTCGACCGCGGTGATCCTGCTCCTGCTGGTCGCCGCCTACCAGGCCTTCGACGAGTTCTTCAACCTGCTCTCCAAAGCCACCTGGGGACAGCCCCCGCTGGTCGAGCTCTACAAGATGGCCCTCGGTGAGAACCAGAACTACGGCGCGGGCAGCGCGGGCGCTGTCGTGCTGACGATGCTGATCTGCGTCGTGACCCTGTTGCAGGGCAAGATCATGGGCTTCGGAAGGGGTGAGGAGGGCAAGTGACCACCACAGCACCCGAGATCGGGCAGAAGAAGCCGGTCAAGGTCAGGCGCGGCGGCGTCATGGGCAACACCGGTCTGTACATCGCGACCGGAGTCGCCGGCCTCCTCTTCCTGCTCCCCTTCTACCTGATCGTCCGCAACTCCCTGATGACGGACCCGGAGATCACCGGCGAGAGCTGGAAGTGGTTCCCCACCGACATCCAGTGGAGCAACATCACCGAGCCGTTCGACGACGTCACCGTGGACTTCGCCCAGTCCATGTGGAACTCCGTCGTCGTCGCCGTCCTGAACACCGTGGGCATTCTCTTCATCTGCTCGCTCGCCGGGTACGGGCTCGCGCGGATCCCCTACAAGCACGCCAACAAGGTGTTCTACATCGTCCTGACCACCCTGATGGTCCCGACCGCCGTGACCTTCGTGCCCAGCTTCGTCCTGGTCTCGTCCTTCGGCTGGGTGGACAGTTACCAAGGTCTCATCGTCCCGGGCCTCTTCAGCGGTTTCACCTGCTTCCTCTTTCGGCAGTACTTCCTGGGGTTCCCGAAGGAGCTGGAGGAGGCGGCGCGCGTGGACGGGCTCGGCTATTGGGGTGCGTACTGGCGTGTCGTCGTACCCAACTCGCTGAACTTCTTCGCGGCGATCGCCACGATCACCTTCATCAACGGCTGGAACGCCTTCCTGTGGCCACTGGTCATCGGCCAGGACCCGAGCGCCTGGACGGTGCAGGTGGCACTCTCGTCGTACATGACGAATCAGACGGTCAACTACCACCTGATCTTCATGGCGACCGCCATTTCCATCCTGCCCCTGCTGTTCGTGTTCCTCTTCCTCCAGCGCTGGCTGGTGCAGGGGATCGCACAGACGGGCATCAAGGGCTGAACCTTCCCTAATTACCTGGAGACCGATGTCCTCCCGCACCACGGCCGTGTCCACGTCGACGCCGACCGACTACGTCGAAGACGTCTCACCCGGCCGCGGGGCACTTCCGCCCCGCGCCTGGTACGCGTCCTCGGACGCCGGATCGCTGTCCCTGAACGGCAGCTGGAGTTTCCGGCTGTCGTCGACCGCCGACGGAGCGGACGACTCGTTCGCCGAGCCGGGATACGACGCCGGGGACTGGGCCGAGGTGACGGTCCCCGGTCACTGGGTCCTCCAGGGCGAGGGAAAGTTCGGTTCGCCGATCTACACCAACGTCCGCTACCCGTTCCCGGTGGACCCGCCGCGGGTGCCGACGGAGAACCCGACCGGCGACCACCTGCACGTCTTCGACCTGCCGTCCGACTGGCCCGACCTGTCGGACGGCGGGGCCGTGCTCCGCTTCGACGGCGTCGAGTCGTGCGCCCGGGTGTGGCTGAACGGCACGGACATCGGTGAGTTCAAGGGCTCGCGGCTGGCGCACGAGTTCGCCGTCGGCCAGCTGCTGAAGCCCGGCGGCAACGTCCTCGCCGTCCGCGTCCACCAGTGGTCGGCGGGCTCCTATCTGGAGGACCAGGACCAGTGGTGGCTGCCGGGCATCTTCCGTGACGTGACGCTGCTGCACCGTCCGGCGGCTAGCGTCCTCGACTTCTTCACGCACTCCGGTTACGACCACACCACCGGTGAGGGCACGCTCCTCGTCGAGTCCGACGTCGACGGGCGGGTCACCGTCCCCGAGCTGGACATCGATGTCAGGACCGGCGAGCCGGTGACGGTCGCGGTCGAGCCGTGGACCGCCGAGACACCCCGACTCTACGACGGTGTCCTGGTCACGGCGGGTGAGCGGGTGCCGTTGCGCATCGGCTTCCGGACCGTCGAACTGGCCGACGGGCTCATCAAGGTCAACGGCAAGGCCGTCCTCTTCAAGGGCGTCAACCGGCACGAGTGGCACCCCGAGAAGGGCCGCTCCCTCGACCTGGAGACCATGCGGGCCGACGTGCTGCTGATGAAACGGCACAACGTCAACGCCGTCCGCACCTCGCACTACCCGCCGCACCCGGCCTTCCTCGACCTGTGCGACGAGTACGGCCTGTGGGTCATCGACGAGTGCGACCTGGAGACCCACGGCTTCACCGAGCAGAACTGGCGCGACAATCCCGTCGACGACGACCGCTGGACCCCGGCCCTCCTGGACCGCGCCTCCCGGATGGTCGAGCGCGACAAGAACCATCCGTCGGTCGTCATCTGGTCGCTGGGCAACGAGGCCGGCACCGGACGCGGACTGACCGCCATGGCCGAGTGGATCCACGGCCGCGACAGCTCCCGGCTCGTGCACTACGAAGGTGACTGGGACTGCCGCGACACGGACATGTACTCCCGTATGTACGCCGACCACGCGGAGACCGAGCGCATCGGCCAGAGGCTGGACGGCGGCACCGAGAAGCGGCGCGGACTCCCCTTCATCCTCTGCGAGTACGGCCACGCCATGGGCAACGGCCCCGGCGGCATCGCCGACTACCAGCGGATCTTCGAGGCCCACGACCGCGTCCAGGGCGGCTTCATCTGGGAGTGGATCGACCACGGCGTCAAGGACGAGCGGTTCGGCTACGCGTACGGCGGTGACTTCGGCGAGGAGCTGCACGACGGCAACTTCGTCTGCGACGGGCTGATCTTCCCGGACCGCACGCCGTCACCGGGACTCGTCGAGTACAAGAAGGTCATCGAGCCGGTCCGGATCGGGGGCGACGGCACGGCCGGGACCGTGCGCGTGACCAACGCGTACGACTTCGCCGACCTGTCCGCGCTCACCTTCGAGTGGTCGTACGACGTCGACGGCACGGCGGTCGAGACGGGCACCCTGGAGGTGCCCGCCCTCGCCCCCGGTGAGTCGGCGGACGTGAAGCTGCCCGCGCCGCCCGCCGACGCGCGGAGCGGTGCGGAGTCGCAGTGGACGGTACGGGCGCTGCTGGCGGAGGAATCGGTCTGGGGCGCGAAGGGGCATCTGGTGGCCTGGGGCCAACTCCCGGTCCACGCACGCACCTTGGTGAACGTCGCCGCGAGCGAGCGGCCCGCCGAGTCCAGGTTCGTGCGGCTCAGCGTCGGGGACGAGCCTTCCGCCCGCGCCGAGTGGGACGGCATCATGCTCGGTCCTGCCGTCTTCAGCCCCTCGACCGGCGCACTGAAGTCGATCAACGGGGTCGATGTCATCGGCCCGAAACTGGACGTGTGGCGGGCGCCCACCGACAACGACGACGGCGCCGCCTGGCAGCCGGACGAGCGCTACGGCATGCTCTGGCGACAGTTGGGCCTGCACCGGATGCAACGCCGCCTGGACGCCGTCGAGTTGGCCGAGGACTCGCTGACCGTACGGACCCGGGTGGCGCCCGCCGCGGCCGAGGTGGGCCTGAACACGGAGTACCGCTGGACGTCCGACGGCGACCGGCTGAAGCTGACCGTGTCCGTCGTCCCGGAGGGCGAGTGGACGCTGCCGCTGCCGCGGCTCGGGATCCGGCTGGGGCTGTCGGCCGCGGACCGGGTCACCTGGTTCGGCGGCGGGCCCGGCGAAGGGTACCCGGACACCAAGTCGGCCTCCATGCTGGGCCGTTGGGAGTCCACCGTGGACGACCTCCAGACCCCCTACCTCCGCCCGCAGGAGAACGGCGCCCGCGCCGACGTCCGCTGGGCGGAGCTCGGCGGGCTGCGCATCGACGGCGACCCGGAGTTCTGGTTCACGGCCCGCCGCTGGACGAGCGAACAGCTCGACGCGGCCGACCACCTCACCGACCTGACACCCGGCGACACTGTGTGGGTCAACCTCGACAACGGGCAGCAGGGCATCGGTTCACAGTCCTGCGGGCCTGGCGCTCTGCCGCAGTACCTGCTCCGGGCGGCGCCCACGAAATTCACTTTCGTGTTCACCGCCATCGAGTAAGACTTCATCAACTCACCTACATCGGGGGTTCGTTGAGCGGCAATATCGAGGTCCGGGGCCTGTCCCGGACCTTCCACACCACAGTGCGGCGTCCCGGTTTCACCGGGGCGCTGCGCTCCCTCGTCCAGCCGGAGCGCGTCTCGAAGGACGCCGTCTCCGACATCACCTTCGACGTGGCGCCGGGCGAACTCCTCGCCCTTCTCGGGCCGAACGGCGCCGGCAAGTCGACGACCATCAAGATGCTCACCGGCATCCTCACCCCCACCTCCGGCGAGGCACGCGTCGCCGGGGTGGTGCCCTACCTGGACCGCGAGCGCAACGCCCGCAACATCGGGGCGGTGTTCGGCCAGCGCACCCAGCTCTGGTGGGACCTGCCGGTGCGCGAGTCGTTCTCGATCCTGCGGGACATCTACGAGATACCGAAGGCCGAACACGCCGTACGGCTGCAGGAGTTCGACGACCTGCTGGAGCTGTCCACGTTCTGGGACACCCGCGTACGGCATCTGTCGCTGGGCCAGCGGGTGCGCTGCGACCTGGCGGCGGCGCTGCTGCACGATCCGCGGGTGGTGTTCCTCGACGAGCCCACCATCGGCATGGACGTGGTCGTGAAGGAGCAGGTGCGGGAGTTCCTGCGCCACCAGGTCGAGGAGCGCGGCCGGACCGTGCTGCTGACCACCCACGACATGACGGAGGTCGAGCGGCTCGCCGAGCGGGTCGTCCTCGTCAACCACGGCCGGCTCGTGCTGGACGGCACGCTGGACGAGATCAAGAAGAGGTTCGGCTCCACCTGGCAGGTCCGGGCCACCCTGTCGGACCCGCACGCGGAGGTCGAGGCCCTCCCGGGCATCGCGCTGCTCCGGCGCGAAGGCCCCCAGGTGGTCTTCGGCCCCGACGGTCCGGCCGCCCCCACGGTCCACCAGGCGCTCAAGCGGGTCATCGAGCGGTACGAGGTGACGGACATCGCCCTCGACGAGGCCGACCTGGAGGACGTGATGCGCGCCGCCTACGTCCAGGCCGAGATACCCGAGTCACGCGGGGGCGGCTGACATGGCCGTTCTGCACGCCTGGCGGTCCGCCAGGGTCACCCCGCTCGGTGAGCTGCACGCCCCGCCCCGGATGACCGCCGCCCTGGTCCGGCTGACCGTCCAGGTGGTCCTGGTCGCGTCCCTGTGGACCGGCCTGTACGAGCAGACCGGTACGACGGCCGGCCTCACCCGCGAGCAGGCGGTGACGTACGCCGTCATGGCCGTACTTGCCTCCCGGCTGCGGGAGTTGGACCAGTACGCGGGCCGGGACACCGTGCTCCAGCACATGCACTTCGGCACGATCGTGTACTGGTACCTGCGCCCGCTGCCGCCCCAGCGCTACTACGCGCTGCGGGCGCTGGGCGAGCAGTTGTACGGGCTGGCGTGGGCGCTGGCCGGGTTCGCGCTCTGTCTGGCCGTCGGGGTGGTCCAGCCCCCAGAATCGGCCGCCGTGGCCGGGGTGTTCGCGCTCAGTCTGCTGCTCGGCCAGCTGGTCCTGTACTACGTCATGCTCGTCATCGACCAGCTGTGCTTCTGGACACTGCGCAACGGCGCCGCGATGCTCATCCTGATCTTCGCGCAGAACCTGCTGTCCGGGGTGTACGCACCGCTGTGGTTCTTCCCGGACTGGTTCATCACCCTCAGCTCCTTCCTGCCCTTCCAGGCCACGCTGAGCGTACCGCTGTCGCTGTACGTGGGGCGTGTCCCGCTCTCCGACGCCGCTTTCCAGCTCTCCGTCCAGGCCGGCTGGATCGTCGTACTGGCCCTGTTCACCCGGTTTCTGTGGCGGCGGGCCGCCCTCCGAGTCGTCTCCCAGGGAGGCTGAGCCGTGAACGGCGTACGTATCGCGTGGCGCATCACGCGCCTCAACTTCCGTGCCCAGCTGGAGTACCGCTCCGAGTTCCTGATGATGATCGCCATCGGCGCCGTCTGGCAGGTGTCGGTGATCGTGTTCGCGACGGTGCTGCTGACCCGGTTCGCCGGGATGGGCGGCTGGGACAGCTCGGAGGTGCTGCTGATCCCGGCGACCCGGATGCTGGCCCACGGCATCTTCGTGCTGTTCCTCGGGCGGATGCACGGCATCGGCCGGAGCATCCAGGAGGGGGCGATCGACACCTATCTGGTCCGTCCGATGCCGGTGTTCCGCCAGGTCCAGCTGTCCGTCTTCCCCACCAACGCCATCGGCGACCTGACGGTGGCCGCGGGTCTGATGGCGGGCGCGCTCTCCCGCAGCGACCTGGACTGGACGGCGGGCCGCATCACGTACCTGGTGGTCTGCGTCCTCGGCGGAATGCTCCTGGAGGCGGCCCTGTTCACGGCAGTGGCCTGCGCCTCGCTGCGTTTCCCCGCCGCCGACTACTGGGGGCGCTGGCTGGAGGAACTGCTCGGCACGTTCGGCAGCTATCCGCTCAACGTGCTGCCGAAGGCGGTGAGCGGGTTCCTCACCTTCGGTCTGCCGCTCGCGTTCGTCGCGTACTTCCCGGCGGCGGTACTGACCGGCCACGGACACGACACGGGCGTGCCGTACTGGCTGGCGGCGGCCTCGCCGCTGCTGGGGGTGGTGGCGTTCCTGGGGGCGCGGCTGCTGTGGCGGTGGAGCCTCGGGCACTACACGGGCGTGAACGGCTGAACACGGCCCGTCGGTCACTCACTGTTCCCCCAACAGCTCCTGTCCAGCACACTGTTGGCCCCCGAACCTGAGCAGTGTTCGCCTTCCACCCCCCATGGAGACACCCCCACCATGAGAAGACTCCTCGGCACCCTCGTGGCCGGCGCCCTGGCGCTGGCCGGGCTCGCCGCCACCGGCTCGACCCCGGCCACCGCAGCCACCTCGGGCACCTTCAACGTCCTCACGTACAACGTCGCGGGCCTCCCGGACATCCTGAGCTCCGGCAACCCGGAGGTGAACACCCCGCTGATATCGCCGCGTCTGGGCGCGTACGACATCGTCAACGTGCAGGAGGACTTCAACTACCACGCGGCGCTGTACGCGAACGACAACCACCCGTACCGCACGGCGACGAGTGGCGGAGCGGCCTTCGGCGACGGTCTCAACACCCTCTCGGACTACGCCTTCCAGGACTTCGAGCGGGTGAAGTGGAACAAGTGCACCGGCACCAACTGCCTTACCCCGAAGGGCTTCTCGCTGGCCCGGGTGCGGATCGCGGAGGGTGTCTACGTGGACCTGTACAACGTCCACACCAACGCCGACGACACCGACGAGGCGCATGCCGCCCGCCGGGACAACGTCTCGCAGCTCTCCGCGTTCATCCAGGCCAACTCGGCGGGCAACGCGGTCATCGTCATGGGTGACACGAACACGCGGTACACGCGGGCGGGCGACAACATCCGCACGCTCGCGTCCGAGAACGGCCTGACGGACGCGTGGGTCCAGCTGGTCGAGGGCGGTACGCCGCCGGTCCAGGGCGCCGACCCGCTCGTGTGCCCGACGACCGCGCCGACGAACAACTGCGAGGTGGTCGACAAGGTCTTCTACCGAGGCAGCAAGCTCGTGAACCTCTCCGCGACCCGCTACAACAACGAGTGGGCGTCCTTCCTGGACTCCGCGGGGGGCAACCTCTCCGACCACTTCCCGCACACCGTCGACTTCTCCTGGACGCTGCCCTCGAAGCTGCGTGCGAGCGACTTCCTCGGCGGCGAGCACGGCACGGCCTTCTCCGACGCCGACGACCTCCCGGCGACGCTCTCACCGCGCACGCTCACCCTGCGGGGCAGCTCCCGCCTGGACGCGGTGTCCCTCACCCACGACGGCGGCACGACCCTGACCCACGGCGGCACGGGCGGCACCGCCACCTCCCTCACCCTGGCGTCCGGCGAACACCTCACCTCGGTGAAGCTGACACAGGGTCAGAAAGACGGCCGGACAAGGATCTTCTCCGCCGCGTTCACGACGGACAAGGCCCGCACCCTGACCGTCGGCACGGCCACCACCAGCACGGCGACGTTCACCGCGCCGTCGGGCTGGCAGATCGTGGGCTTCACGGGCCGTTCGGGCGACGAGATCGACAAGCTGGGCGTGGTGTACGCACCGATCGCCTGACCGGCCAACTCCCCTGACCGACCGCGCTGTCGTGTGGGCGGACACCCTTTCGGTGTCCGCCCACCCGTGTGCTCGCCCGCCCGGCCACCTACCCGCTCACTCGTTCATCCGGAAAACCATTCCGCACCGAGCCCTGCCAGCCGGTAGCTTCGGCAGGATGAGTGATCACTACGACGTGCGCGGCTCCGGCCCCGTCCTCCTCATCCTCCCTGGCGGCGCCGGACATCCCATGGGCCTCGACGACTTCACGGCCCACCTCGCAGAACGCTTCACCGTCATGACGTACGACCATCTCGGCCTCGCCCACGGCCAACTCGGCAAGCCCGTCGAGGAACAGCGCGTCGAGTGGTGGAGCGACGGCGCGGCCCGGGCGCTGGACGCGGTGCTGCCCGCGGGCGAGTCGGCGTACGTCTTCGGCAGCAGCTCGGGCTCCGTCGTCGCCCTGGACCTGGCGTCCCGGCACCCGGAGCGGCTGCGGCACGTGGTCGTGCACGAGTCACCGCTCGTGGCGGTGCTGCCGGACGCCGAGAGACAGCGGACGATGTTCACGGAGGTCTACGACGCCTATCGCACCCGGGGCCTCGAGGCGGCGTCGGCCCGCATGGTGGCGGGTCTTGAGGAACGGCCCCCCACCCCCGAAGAGCAGCACAAGCTCTCCGATCCGGCGTCCCAACCACCCTCCGCCACAGACGAGTTGGCGACGCCCATGGCCGTCTTTCTGACCAGGATCCTGCTCCCGTTCACCTCCTACGCCCCCGACCTCGCCGCTCTCTCCGCCCCCTCACCCCGGATCACCGTCGCCGTGGGCATCGACTCCGCCGGTCAACTCCCGCATCGCAGCGCCACGTTCCTCGCCCGTCGGACGGGCAGCGCCGCCCGTCAGTTCCCGGGCGGACATCTCGCGCCGCTCACTCACCCGGCGGAGTTCGCGGCGCGGCTCACGGAGACCCTGGTTCCGGTCGGCTGACGCGGGCGGGCCGTCCGGAGCCGTCGCGCCGGTGACCGAGCGCCACCACTTCGTCGTACGAGGGTGCCTCACCCCGAGGCGCCCGCCCCGCCCGGATGTCGTCGAGCGCCTCCACGGCCGCGCCGAGTGCCCGTCGGTAGAGGAGCGAACCGAGACTGATGCGGCGTACGCCGAGGTCGCCGAGCCGGGTAACCGTGGGGCCGGTGGGCGAGTAGAGGATGTTGAGCGGGACGTCGAGGCTCTTCACCAGCGCGGCGATCCGGTGCGGGTCGGTCAGGCCGGGCACGAACACCCCGTCTGCGCCCGCCTGTTGGTAGGTGTCGAGGCGAGCCGTCGTGTCCCGGGCCAGGGTGGGGGAACCGTGGTCGCCGAGCCAGTACGTGTCCGTGCGGGCGTTCACGAAGAGGCCCGGGGCGGCGGCCTTGACGGCGGCGATCTTCTCGGCGTGCAGGGCCGCCGGCCCGAGACCGTCCTCCAGGTTGATGCCGACGGCGCCGACCACGGACAGCTCCCGTGCGAACTCTCCCACTCTGGACGGGTCGTCGCTGAATCCGCCCTCGGCGTCGACGGACAGCAGGAAGTCCTCCGTGCCGAGATTCAGGGCGAGTTGAAGGGTGTGGTCGCGGGTGGCCGCCGTACCGTCGGGCAGTCCGACGCCGGCGGCGACGCCGAGGCTCGTGGTGCCGATCGCGGCGAAGCCCTGGGCGGCGAGGAGCACGGCCGAGGCGTGGTCCCAGGCGTTGGGAAGCAGCAGGGGCTCGTCGCGGTGGTGGAGGGCGGCGAAGGCGGAGGGGGACGGCGAGGGGGAGGTCGGGGGTGACGGGGCCGAGGACGGGTTCATGCCGTCACGGTATGGGCGTAACCCTTCGGCACCGGCCGAACCATTCCGGGCCGGCGCGGGCCGTCCCCTCTCGCCTCCTCCGTCACCACCGTGTCCTCCCGGCGGCAACCTTTCCCGGCACCACGGCGACAGACAGGCATGACATCAGCACCACTCCCCCGCGCCTCCGCCCACCGTCGCACTCACGCAGCCCGCAAGCCCCTGATCGGTGGGCTCGCGGCGGCCGGGCTGCTCGCCGGTGCCTGGTACGCGACGGCCGGGGCGGCGACCACACCGGCCGCGCCCACCCTCGCCGTCACGAACACCTCCGTGACACTGCCGGCCAAGTTCCCTTACCTGTCCGCCGGTTACAACAACACGCGGGAGTGGACGCGTACGGCGACGGCGGTGGCGCCCAACGGCACACTGCGGGTCGCCTGGCCGGCGTCGGACGGTGTGCACGTGACCCCGCTGACCTCGGCCGGCAAGCGCGCGGGCGGGGACGCGATCGTCAAGGGTGCCAAGGAGGTCGGGGGGCTGGTCGCGCACAACGACGGCTTCGCGCTGCTCACCCGGGTCGCCGACACCAACAAGTGGAAGGAGACGGCGGCGGCGCTGGTCCGCTTCTCGCAGGGCAGGGAGGCCTGGCGTACCAAGCTCACCGGTACCGCGTCCAACGACACGTCCCCGACCCTGGACGGCCAGCTCACCTGGAACGGCACCAAGTACGGCGCCTACTTCGTGGTGCACGGCGCAGGCGGTTTCGCCGACGGTCACTTCGGCGACAAACTGTCGTACCTGAGCGCCAAGGGCGCCAAACTCAGCGGCGGCTGGGGCTGGGGCTGCTCGCACAACGAGGGCATCGCCCTGCACGCCGAAGCCACCGGCGCCTTCACCTCCCTCTGCTTCGACGACTGGCGGTCAGGCCTGTTCGTGTCGACGGGCATCGGCGCCCCGGACAACGCGCCGGCCGTGCAGCGTGAGCAGTGCTGGGCGGGCTACTGCGGCGGCACGTACGCCGGCCGCACCGGTGACCTGGTGAAGTCGTCGACAGGCCGGTACGCCACCGCATACGGTTCGCGCGGGTCGGCCTCCGCCGCGAAGAACCCGGACGACTCCAGTGGCCGGGGCTGGACGGTGAAGCCGAGGTGGAGCACGCACCAGGTCGCGGTGTCGTTCCTCAAGAACCGCAACTCGCCTGCGGGCAAGGCCATTTACCTGACCAACGCGCCGGGCACGGAACACGTGAACGTCCGCGTCGCCCCGTACGGCAAGGACCGACTGCTGGTGTCGTGGGAGTCCCTGAAGAACGCCAAGTGCGCCAGCGGCACCTGCACCGGCACGTTCACGGGCACGCATCTGCGGCTGATCGACTGGAACGGCGCCTTCAAGACACCGGACAAGGTCGTACCGGCGCGCATCACCGGCGACATAGCGGCCCTGAAGGACGGCTCCCTGACCTGGGCGTACGCACCGGTGACCCCGTCGTACGCGACCCCGCTCACGGGCGCCTCCCCGACCACGGCGACGCTGCGGATCGCCCGCCTGACACCCTGAACCGGCAGCACCTGCAGCGGTCGGAGTCCCGGCAGGACCACGTGCGTCTCAGTCCGCGGAATTCGATCGACGGTTCGCCGCGTACGACAGAGCATGACCGTCATGGTGGACACCTCTCTGTACGCGGCCTTCCTGGCCGCTGCCTTCGCCCTGTGCGTCGCTCCCGGCCCCGACATGATGTTCATCGTGGCCATGGGCGGACGCGGTGGCCCGGTCACCGGAGTACTGGCCGCGCTGGGGGTGGCGGCCGGTGCGCTGGTGCACGCGGTGTCGGCGGCACTCGGCCTGTCGGCGCTCTTCACGACCCTGCCGGTGCTTTACCACGTACTGCGCTGGCTCGGCGCCGCGTATCTCCTCCACCTCGCGGTCAAGGCGTTCCGCGACCGCTCACCACTGGCGACCGAGGAGGACGGGACAGCGGCGGCGGGCCCAGCCGCCCCGGGCCGGCGACGCGCCTTCTGGCAGGGCGCCGTCACCAATCTCCTCAACCCGAAGATGATCCTGTTCAACGTCGCCTTCCTGCCGCAGTTCGTGAACCCGGCTCTGGGGCACGTGAGTTGGCAGCTACTGATGCTGGGGCTGACGCTGGTCCTCATGGGCTTCACCGTCGACGTCTCGGTGGGTCTGCTCTCCGGCCGCCTGTCGTCGGCGCTCCGCGGCAGCCGCCGCGTCGCCCGCGGACTCAACATCTTCAGCGGCACGGTCTTCACGGGGCTCGCCGTACGGCTGGTCGCGGCGCCGGACTAGGACAGGGCCTGGTCCGGAGCGGCCACGGCGAGCCGCGGAACCTGAACCTGGAGCGCCCCGGTTCCGGTCGGGGCGCCCCAGGCGCTTGTGCCGGGCCGGTGGCCCAGGATTCTCTACCGCACCCCGCCCCGCGGAACCAGCCGCTGCGCCACCAGCTCGTCGCGCACCAACTCGGCGTACGCCGTGGCCCCTTGGACGGACGTGTGCGTGTTGTCGCGCTTCTCGTTGTAGAGGTACAGCGCCTTGGAGCCCTCGACGCCGAGGGACTCCACCAGCATCTTCGTCTTCGCCGTCAGGTCGATCAGCGGCACGCCGCGCTCCGCCGCGACCGCGCGGATCACCGCCGGGTGGTCGACGCCGAGGCCGTTGACCAGCAGGGCGGTGCCGTTGTTCAGGGTGCCGTCGGAGTTGAACCAGCGGCGCACGATCGGAGTCACCAGTACCGGTTTCCCCCCTCGCTCGCGAATACCCGCGACGAGCGTCTCCAGGTTCGCGCGGTACGTCGGCTCGTCCGTCTGCTTGTCGTTGTGCGCGAGCTGGACGAGGACCAGGTCGCCGGGGCGGATCAGCGGCTGGACGGTCGGGAAGAGCGCCGGGTTGGCGAGGTAGGTGACCGTACTCTCCCCGGAATCGGCGTAGTTGGCGACGGACAGACCCTTGCGGAGGTACTGAGGGAGCTGCTGGCCCCAGCCGGTGTACGGGTCGGCGGGCTGGTCGCAGACGGTCGAGTCGCCGACCAGGAAGATCTGCCGGGTGTGGCGGGCGGCGGGGGTCACCCTGATGTCCGCCAGGTCCGGCGCCGAGCCGCCGAGCACCAGGTCGAGGCCCGGGGTGCCCTCGGGGCCGGTCGGTTCGCCCTCGGGCGTACGGACGTCGACGGTGAAGCTGCGGGACACGTGCTCGCCGGCGGCCGTGGCGGTCGCCGGGAGGAGCGCGCGCCGGGTCTCGCCGGTGACGGCGGTACTGGCGGCGGCCTCGCCGCCCAGCAGCACCCGTACGTCGTACGTGCCGGGCGCGACGTCGAAGTGGCAGGCGGTGGCCGTGCAGTTCTCGATGCCCAGGGCGCGAGGGCCGTGCGAGGGCCGCTCGTGAGCCGCGGCGGGCACGGCGGCCAGGGTGGTCACCGTGCTCAGGGTCACGGCCGCCAGCACGGCACGGTTGAAACGTCTCATCGCGGTTCGCACAGCAGTCCTCCGACGCTCGACAAGGCCCAGCGGCAGGACCGTACATCTTCTGGCAAGCGCTTTCTAGAGTCCTGCACGATTTCACACAACCGCCAACTTCCTTACAACGAAAGCCCTTTCGCAAAATCGATTCAACTGTCAGTCTTCCGAACACCGCACACCCCCCACACCCCCACATCCCACCTCCGAAGGAGGCACCCCCACATGTCCGCAGCCAACGACAGACGTCCCGGGATCCACCTCGGCCGCCGTGCGCTCGTCCTCGGCGCCACGGCCACCGCCGCCGGACTCGCCCTCCCCGGCACCGCCCACGCGGCGACCTTCGGCTACACCGACGACGGCACGAACTACGTCATCGACACCGGCGCCAACCTCGTCTTCAAGGTCCGCAAGTCCAACGGCGACCTGTCCTCGCTGGTCTACCGGGGCACGGAGTACCAGGGCTACGGCGGCATGAACTCGCACATCGAGTCCGGCCTCGGCTCCTCCACGGTGACGATCCGGCAGTCCGGTTCGACGATCCTGGTCAGCGTCACGTACGGCACGCTGAAGCACTACTACGCGGCCCGCAGCGGCGAGAACAACGTCTACGTGTGGACCAACAAGGCCGACACGTCGGTCTCGGCGACCCGCTTCATCCTGCGCGTCAAGGCCGGCCTGTTCCTCAACGACGAGCCCGACTCGTACACGTACACGAACAGCACCATCGAGGCCTCGGACGTCTTCGCGAAGTCGGACGGCCAGACCCGCTCGAAGCACTACTCGAAGTTGCGGGTCATGGACTACGACTACGTCGGCTGGAAGACCGGGAGCGTCGGTCTGTACGTGGTGCGCAGCAACCACGAGAAGGCCTCCGGCGGCCCCTTCTACCGCTCCCTCCTGCGTCACCAGAGCGCCGACGGCGGCGGCCTCTACGAGATCCTGTACTACGGCCAGAACCAGACCGAGAACCAGCGCTTCGGCCTCCAGGGCCCCTACGTCATCGCCCTCACGGACGGCGGCGCACCCTCCTCGTCACTGTTCCCGGGGACGCTCACCACCTCGTGGGCCGACTCGCTCGGCATCTCCGGTTACGTCGCCGCGGGCGGCCGGGGTCGGGTCGCGGGCGTCGGGATCACCGGGCGGAACACGGCGTACCCGTACACGGTGGGGATCGCCAACTCGGCCGCGCAGTACTGGGGTTCGGCCCGTGCCGCCGACGGCTACTTCTCCATCGCGGGTGTCCTTCCGGGGACGTACACCCTCACGGTGTTCAAGGGTGAACTCGCCGTCTACACCACCTCGGTGTCGGTGTCGGCCGGGGGCACGACCACCCTGAACTCGATCGCGATCCCGTCCTCGAACGACCCGAGCAACGCGAGCGCGATCTGGCGGATCAACGACTGGAACGGCACCCCGGGCGGCTTCAAGAACGCCGACCTGATGACGTACGCGCATCCGTCGGACGTCCGGGCAGCCGCCTGGACCGGCAACGTGGTGATCGGCAGCGGCTCCGAGACCTCGGGCTTCCCCTGCTACATCTGGAAGGACGTCAACAGCGGTCTGCTGGTCTACTTCAAGCTGACCGCGGCCCAGGCCGCCGCCGCGCACACCCTGCGCATCGGCGTGACGACGGCCTACGCCAACGGCCGCCCGCAGGTCGCCGTCAACACCTGGACGTCGGCCATCCCCACCCCGCCCACCCAGCCGAACACCCGGTCCCTGACCAACGGTTCCTACCGGGGTAACAACAACACGTTCACCTACAACGTGCCGGCGAGCGCCTGGCTCACGGACACAAGTCAGTACAACGTGCTGAAGATCAACGTGGTGAGCGGTTCGGGGACGACCTCCTATCTCAGCGCGGGCACGTCGATCGACGCGCTCGACCTACTCGTCTGAGATCAAGTGCCGCGCGTCCACTGCTGGTTGGTTCCGCCGTTGCAGGTGTACGTGATGACGGCGGCCGAGTCGGCGGTGGACGCGCCGTTCACGTCGAGGCACTTACCACTCGCGCGGGAGACGAGATTGACGTAGGAGCCGGAGGTGGTGAGCGACCACTGCTGGTTGGTGGCCGACGAGCCGCAGTTCTCCTGCGTGACCGTGTCCGCGTTCTCCTGGACGCACAACGAGCTGTTACGGACCATCAGTTGGTAGTAGCCGCCCGCGACGGACTTGAACCAGTACTTCTGGTTGCCGCCGCTGTTGCAGGTGTACTGCTTGACCTGGGCACCCGCCCACAGCGACTGGCTGGTGACATCGGCGCACTTGGACGAGTGGCGGGCGATCAGCGTGTTGTACGTGGCGCTGTTGCCCGTGACCGTCCCGGTGGCGGTGTCGAGGGTGACCTCCGGCGACCAGGACATGGACATCGTGGTCGAGGACGGGAAGCTCAACGGCAGCCAGACGTAACGGGAGTCGTTGACGGTCCCGCCGAAGGAGTTGCCCCAGCGGTCGCCCATGTAGAGGTACGAGGTGCCCGAACTCCCCTGCACGGGAAGGACGTACGCGGCCTGCGAGCCGTACGTCGTCGAGTCACCGACGTTGGTCATGGCGGTCCACGGGCCGGTGATGCTGGTGGCGGTGGCGTACTGCTGCTGGTTGGGGCTCCAGCCGGTGGCCGCCGAAGTCACCATGAAGTAGACCCCGTTGCGCTTGAACAGCGCCGGCGCCTCGCGGTGACCGTTGTGCCAGGGGTCGGCGACCAGTGCGGCGATGCCGGTGTAGTCGGCGGTGAGCCGGTAGATCTGGAGGTCGTAGTTCTCGCGGGCCGCCGAGATCATGTAGCCGGTGCCGTCGGTGTCGACGAAGACCGTGATGTCACGGGACATGTGAACGCCCAGCGGGCGGAAGCTGCCCTGCCAGGTGTAGTCGCCGTCGACCGTGTCGGAGACGGCGACGGCGGCACGGGCCTCGCTGTAGTCGGCGCCGTTCTCCTTGTGCATCCACATCACGTACTTGCCGGTGGCCGCGTTGTAGACGACCTTGGGCCGCTCGATGTTGGCGGTGGCTAGTTCGGAGGAACTGGACTGCGTCAGGACGTGGTTGCGGAACTCCCAGGTCTTCAGGTCGGTGGAGCGGTAGGCGTCCACGTACTGGAAGGTGTTGTCGGCGTTGCGGTGCTCGCCGAACCAGTAGTAGTAGGAACCGACCTTGATGACACCGCCGCCGTGCGCGTGCACGGGGTCGCCGTTGGTGGCGGTGAACTGGGTGCCGTTGGTGATGGTCACGGCCGCGGCCTGGGCGGGCCCGGCGGTGGCCAGGGCGCCGGCCAGGGCCAGACAAAGGGCGAGGAGGACCGCGTACACACGTCTCATGAGCCACTCTCCGTAAGTGAGCCGACCTGCGTGTCTGTCTGAGTGTCGGCGACGGGGACGCCGAAGTCCGGGGTGCCGTCGGCGTGCCAGCCGAGCTTCTGCACCCGGGTGTGCCGGTTGGGGTCGTTCAGCGGATCGCCGACGATCTCCTTGTACTGGCGTGCGTGGTAGACGAGGACGTCGGTGTGGCCGTCCTCGGCGACGGTGAAGCAGTTGTGGCCGGGGCCGTACTGCTTGGTCGTGTCGTTGCTGGTGAACACGGGCGTCGGGGACTTGGTCCAGTTGGCCGGGTCCATGAGGTCGGCGCGGGCGTCGATCGTCAGCAGGCCCATGCAGTAGTGGTAGTCGGTGGCGCTCGCCGAGTACGACATGAAGATCCGGCCGTTGCGCTTGATGAACGACGGCCCCTCGTTGACCCGGTAGCCGATCCGCTCCCAGTCGAACTCCGGTGTGGTGAGCCGGATCTGAGGTCCCGTCAGGGTGACCGGGTCAGCCATCTTCGAGAGCCACACGGCGGTGTTGTTGTCCATGTCGGGCTCGTGCTGCGCCCAGGCGAGATAGCGGGAGCCGCGGTGGGTGAAGGTGGTGGCGTCGAGGGAGAAGGTCTCCCAGGCGGTCTTCACCTGCCCGCGCTCGACCCAGGTGCCCTTGAAGGGGTCGCGGTGGGCGTTCTCCAGGACCCAGATACGGATGTCCCAGATCGCCTCGGCGGGCGCGGAGGCGAAGTAGATGTACCACTTGCCGTCGATGTGATGGATCTCCGGCGCCCAGATGTGCGAGCCCATGGGCCCGGTCTCGTGCTTGCGCCAGATGACGGACTCGTCGGCGGTGGCGATCCCGCGGATGGTGCGGGAGCGGCGCAGGATGATGCGGTCGTACTCGGGGGCGGTGGCCGTGAAGTAGTAACGGCCGTCGGTGTGGCGGTGGATGTGGGGGTCGGCGCGGTTGCGCACGAGAGGGTTGACGTAGCCGTCGGCGGCGCAGGGGGCGCCCGCCGGGGTGGTGGCGGCGTGCGCGACCCCGGGAACGGCCACCAGGGCGCCTGCGGCCAGGGCGCCCTTCAGCAGCGTTCGACGGGCGGAAAGGGACGAGATCGCGGAGGTGGGGAAGCTGGCGGAGGTTGCTGGATCTTCGGACGGTTCAGCTGCGCGGCTCATGCGGACTGCCTCTCGGGGGTGGGGCACGAGATGTTGGCGTGTGTGCGTATGTGGGGGGTGACACGAGAAACGTTCGTAATTACGAACAAGATCAGTCATTCCGAACGCCGAAAAGGTAAGCGTGTGTTACGGGAAGGTCAACGGGTCGGAGGGGACCAAAACCGGTGAGCAACTTTCTGTTATTACTCGCACGTCCGTTCCGTCTCCCCTGACGTGCACAGCGACTCCCCCACCACCAGCCCCGCCCACCGGACAGTGACGGCCGCCGCGGCTCTCGCGATGGCCGCCCTTCTGCTCGGCGCGCCGCCCGCGTCGGCGGCCGGTCCACGGGACGCCACCGCCGACGTGCTCGCCGGCCGGGACGTCACCCTGACCGGCGACACGGTGGTGAGGGTGCCCGCCGGGACGACCACGTACAACGGCGTCTTCCGCGGCGAGGGCACCCTCACCGTGCGCGGCACGGGCACCCTGATCCTGACGAGGGACAGCGACTTCACGCTGCCCAGGTCCAGGCAGGGGCAGCAGGTGAGCATCCCGGGCGGCAACCACCCGTACGTCACGGTGACGAACCCCGACCCGCCGGCGGTGACGGTGGAACGGGGAGCCACCCTCCAGTACGGCAACGGCGGTACGACGGGCCTGATCGGCCACTTCCCGTACAACACCCCGGCGTTCCGGCTGAACCAGGACAACATCCGGGTGGACGGCACCCTGCGCCTGTCCCTGAAGAGCGCGTACAACCTGGGCACGATCAGCGGCGCCGGGCTGGTGACGCAACCCCGTTTCCTCTGGGGCACCTGGGACCTCTCGGGCATCCACTCCTTCTCCGGGGTGATCGACAACGGCACCCAGGTGAACGCGGGACGCCCGGAGTTCGCGACGTCTCTCCCCCGAGTGCGCAAGGTTCTCAACCAGGGCACCTGGACGGTCGACACCCCGCTCGGCCAGACGGTCACCATGGGCATGGACTTCTACCAGCGCGAGTACGGCAGCGACATCAACGTCCAGTCCCGCCCCGGCTCGAAGGTGGTCCTCACCGGCCAGTACAGCTGGTCGAACCAGGGCGGCGACACCAACCCCTCGCTCAGCGACCCCGGCCTCAACTGGACGCCCGCCCACAAGAACGTGAACAAGCGCGGCACCAACATCAAGGGTGCGAACGTCCAGTGGGGTGACGGCACGACGAACAAGATCTTCATGCCGGGTACGGCGGAGACGGTCTACATCAACCTGCTTGCGGCCAGGTCGCGTTCACTTCTGACGTTCGACTACGACGGCCCGGTGACGCTGGGTGCGCCGATAGGCGGCGGCCGGTTCCACGACACGCTGTCCGCGCCCGGTGCCGGGGACATCGTCGTCAAGGGGACGCGCGGCAACGACGTCACGTTCGCGGCCGTCCAGTACTACGACGGGTCGACGACGGTCGAGAAGGGCGCGGTACTGCGCCTGGGCAGCGGAAAGCCGGGCGGCGACGGCGGTCTGTACACACAGGGCGCGCTCTACAAGGTCGTGAACAACGGCTCGCTGGTCGTACGGAACACGAGCAGGGCGCTGGTGCTGTCGCGGATCAGCGGCGGCGGCTCGTTCACCCAGTCGGGCGCGGCGACGACGACACTGACGGGCAGCGGAGTGACGTACACCGGCGGCACGACGGTCACGAAGGGCACGTTGGCGCTCCGGGGCGGAGCAACTCTCGGACGCAGCAAGGTCATTCGGCTGACCACGGCGAGTGCGCGGCTGGACACGGGCCCGGCGGGGCTCCGCGTGGGGACCTTGCTCACCGGTTCGGGAACCGTGACGGGCTCGGTGACCAACGACGGGGTGATGGCGAGCGGGCTGACGGTGACGGGAGCCTATACACAGGGCCCCAAGGGCGAACTCGTCCTGCGGGGCCGGCCGTTGAAGGTCGGCGGGGCGGTGCGGCTGGCGGGGAGCCTGGACCTGTCGTCGCTGGGGGCGACGTCGAACCCCGCCCGCACGATCACGGTACTGAACCACGCGGGACGCGCGAGGACGACCGGTGCGTTCAGCGGACTGAAGGAGGGCACCGCGCTCAAGCTCGGCGGCACGACGTACCGGATCAGCTATCGGGGCGGCGACGGCAACGATGTGGTCCTGAAGACGGGCGCTGCGAAGGGTGCGTCGCCGGCGGCCTCAGGAGCGCGCCCGGAGTCCGCAGCGGGGTCGGGCTCGGTCGCGGCGGCCGGCGCGAGCACCAACTCGGGCCTGGCCGCGTCCAGTTCGGG
This sequence comes from Streptomyces sp. B21-083, assembly GCF_036898825.1. Classification (GTDB taxonomy): domain Bacteria; phylum Actinomycetota; class Actinomycetes; order Streptomycetales; family Streptomycetaceae; genus Streptomyces. The sequence continues at coordinate 1,950,420 of NZ_JARUND010000001.1, forward strand.
GCTCGGCTTCTGGCCGTACGCGATGGCGGTCGGCCTGTTGGCAGGGCTGATGATCCCGGCGGCCCGGAAGGTCCGGGGGCGCGGGAACGGTCGTCGGCGCGGCGGACGGCACGCGGCGCAGGGCTGACAGACGTCCAACTGGGGCGGCGCCTACCCGATACGTTGGGCTCGGAGAATACGGTTGAGAAGGTCCCAACCCTTCTCTCCGCTCCACCAGGGCACGTAATCCGGAGGAGTAGGCGCGCTCGGCGAAAAACGTCTCCGTCCTCACGTAGGCGACAGAGGCAGCCAGCAGTGGATCACGGGCTTCTCGGACAGCCCATCTTGCATCGGCTCGGCTGGTGACACGCTTCGCCGTGATCAGTCCTCGACGATCGCGACGAGCTCGGAGAGGCTGTGGATCCGCAGGTCCGCCGCCGCGACAACGTCCGCGTCTTCCGCCCACAGATACCGTTCCTAGAGACTGAGCGGAAGTGAGTCCTGTTGCCAAAACTCATGCTCGGCCGAACGCCCCGGACGGTGTTGGGCGTTCTGGTTGCCCGCGTTCGCTCCGCGTCCGGGCGGCACGGATCGTGTCCGTGGTCCGGGGATGCGGGGGCGGGGTTCCTCACGTCCAGGGATGCCTGGTCTGGCCTGGACGGTCCGATGCCCCACCGCATCACTCCGGTGTGGTGGGGGCGGTGTCGTCCGTCGCCGGATCGGGTGTCCCTGGGCGCGCCTTCCGATCGCCACGGCAGCAGCATCATGGCGAGTGGTCTTGACGGTGATTGTGGTGAGGGGTTCCTGCCAGTGCTGGGCACCCCACCGGCTGGTGTAGGCGGGGTCGACGGCGATGACCGCGATACCGGTCTGGTCGGCCATCGAGGACAGCCGGGCACGGAGTTTGCCGGTGGGCATGCCGGAGATCAGCTGCCGGAAGCGTTTCCTGCGGCCGTGCTTCTCCCGGGTCTTCTCCCCACCGAAGTCCAGGTCCTCCACCGCGATCGCCTTCACACCACACGTTCGGGCCCAGTGCAGGAGGCCGGTGAGAGCGTGCCGGACCTGCGCGTCGCGGTGTCCGGCGGTACCGGTCAGGTCGTAGAAGAATCGGCGCGGGCTGCCGGTCGGGTTGCCGTGGATGTCGAGGCGCCAGGCGGCGAGGTGATCGGCGTTCATGTCGACGCCGATCACGCCGTGGGCGAGCGCGGCCTCCATCGGCACGGTCGAGGTGGGCGGGATCTGCCAGGACGCTGTCACGTACCAGCGGTCCCGGCCCGTATCCAGGTGGATGCGGTAGGCGATCGCCCGGTTCGCCGCAACGCGATCCGCCCACTCCTCGCCCCGGTGCGCGAACGTGACCCGGCACGCCAGGACGTACCGGCCGTGCGGGGCGTTCGCCAAATACGCGAACGGTGCGGGGAGTTTGATGCTCACCTCGCCGTCGGGGCTGATACGGATGGTTTCGTTGCCGTAGCGCTTGCCGGACTCCCCGTCCGCCTGACAGAACCAGCGCTCCGCCTCCCACCGCCCACGCCACTCAGGTTCCGTGAGCTGGGCAGCCTCCAGGTGATGCCTGGCGCGGGCCAGCCGCTTCCCGCCGCACACGACATGCACGATTCCGGCCTCGCGGTCGGCCCGCGCGACGGCCAGCCGGTCCTGAAGCACGCGCAGCCGCCGGGACTTCGCATGCCACTCCCGCTGGGACCGGTAACCACCAGGCGCCTTCTTTGTCCCCTTCTGCCCGACCGGCAGGGACAGGCGGCGCTCGATGGTGCGGACGCCCGCTTCCAGATTCTGAACATGCGCCGACTGACAGCGCCGGGCCAGCGCCCACAGATCATGCGTGGCCTTGGTGATACTGCCAGCCCACCGCGACGACGAGACCGGGGTCAGCTCCCGCTTCCGCACCGCCCACGCCGCACCGGAATGCTCCAGACCATCCCGGCAGCGCGCCTTGAGATCCCTCGACGCCAGCGACCCCAGATGCGCTCCCACCAGCCGCAGCACCTTCTCATCGCCCGGCGTCAGCTGCTTGAGGCGGGTCCGGATCGCCACACCGGACGGACCGGACGCGACGAACGGCACCGCGATACTCCTCAGCCCACCCACCCCGCCACCCCCAACCGACCCCGCCCGAAGATCCCGTCGCCGTGGGAAACGAGCACCACCCGGGAAGGTCACGCATTCGATGAGAGAACGTCAGTTCCTCACCAAACCGACCCCACGACCGAGGTACGCGACACGACACACGCAGACCAGCAGCACTCACTCCCGCTCACCAGATCGCTCTTGAAGGCACTCCAGCGGCAGCAGCTTCAAACCCCCACGGCCCTCGGCGGATGTGCGCGACGCGCAGCCCCGCCGCCTTTGCCGGGAAGACGTCATTGGCCGGGTGGTCGCCGACGTACACCGTCCCGCCGGGAGCGGCCTGCGCGACCTCCAGCACCCGCTGGAAGAACTGGGGCTGCGGCTTCGCGACGCCCCACTCCCCCGAGGTGACGATGAGGTCGGCAGGAAGGTTCCAGGTCGCGCAGCAGTTCACCCGCGCGAGTCGTCTGGTTGCCCGCGATGACCACCCGTACACCAGCCTCGCGGAGTGCGGTGAGAGCCGGCCGAACATCTTGACAGAGGTCGCTCTCGTCGACGTACTCGCCACGACCGGCGGTCTCGCGAGCCCGGTATTCGGCGGCGATGTCGATGCCGGGGCGGAGGAGACGCAACGCTTCGGCGTTGTCCAGTCCTCGCGCCACGACAGCGCCGACGAGGGCGGAGAGCGTGTGGCGGGGGACATCCAGCCAGGACGCCCAAGCCTCCCAGTACCGGTCGTCTCGGGTGATCGTCTCGCCGATGTCGAACACGATGGTCTCAATCACCCTGGGAGCCTATGGCGTCGATGTGACGCTCATGATCTGTGCACGTAGCGGACGCCTCTACGTGCACAACCCTCGATCGGGGTCGCGTAGCGGTTGCGTGTGGCGTGGCCTCAGCGAGTCGTCCCCGTCGGGGCGATCCGCTGTCCGATCCGGACGGGCCCTGACGGGCAGGATCCCTGTCCTGCGGGGCACGTCGGTCTCAAGTGGGTTGCCCGGTTCCGGTGTTGGCCGATCAACTGGGCTCGTCATATCTCGGTGGTGGGCAGTGCGGCCTCCGCGAGAGCGGTGACAGCCGCGCTACGAGCCCCACCAGAGCCCTTCCTCCCCGGCGCCGCGCGCTCCCTCCCGCCACCGTTCTCCCCCTCCTGCATCTCCCACGGCACAGGAACCTCGTACCAGATGATCAACATTGGACAGCCAGCGGACACATGCCGAGCCCTGGCATCTCCGGACAGCAGTACCCACACGGTCACGGTCGGCGGTACTCGCGCGTGAAGTCCAGGATCGATCCGCTGACCATCGCGGCGATGACGGTCACCGTCGTCTCCATCTCTGCCACCGCTCCCCTCACTGCCGCTGCCACCGCCTCGCCGCTCGCCATGGCCTTCTGGCGCAACTGCCTGGGCTTCGCCGTCCTCGGACCGCTCCTCCTGCTGCTGCGGCGCCGCGAGGTGGTGCGCGTCGTGCGCGGAGAACGCGGCATCCTGCGCCGCGAACAGTGGCGGCCCCTGGTGTTCGGGTTCCTCGCCGCCACCGCGCTCGCCCTGCACTTCGCGGCCTTCATGACGAGCACTCGGCTCACCTCGGTCGCCATGTCCACCGCCCTCGTGGCCACCCAGCCCGTCTGGCAGGCCCTCATCGCCGCAGGCCAGGGCGTCAAGTCCTCCCGCAGGACCTGGACGGGACTCTCGCTCTCGGTGGTGGGAGCGGCTGCGGCCGCCGGGCTCGACATCAGGTCCGGCGGTACGGCGCTCCTCGGCGACCTGCTCGCTCTGGTCGGGGCCATCGCCCAGGCCGGATACACGGCCCTGAGCGAGAAGTCGCGCGCGGACGTGAGTACGCCGCTCTACTCGACGTTCACCTCGCTGGTCTGCGGCATGGAACTCCTCGCCGTCTGCTGGCTGGCCGACATCCCGCTGACCGGCTTCGACAGGTCCACCCAACTGTCGCTGCTCGGGCTGCTGCTCCTTCCGCAGATCCTGGGGCTCGGCTCGCTGAACTTCGTCCTCGGTCGAACGTCGGCGACGACGATGAGCGTCCTGCTCCTGCTGGAGACTCCAGTGGCCGCGCTCGCCGCCTGGTGGTTCATGGACCAGAACATCGCGCTCGCGACCGTCCCCGGGCTGCTGCTGATCATCGTCGGCGTCACCGTCGTGGTGACCAGCGGCGGAGAACAGCTCGTGCCGGCACCGGACGAACACGGCGTGGCGACACCGATGCCGGCCTATCCCCCGCACTTCCCCCAACCAAGGTCCGTGACGATGCAGTTGACGCTTCGTCGCCAGATCGGGCGGCCCCCCGGGCGAGACCCCAGACTGGACTGGGCGAGGCACACCGAGAGCCCGACCGTCACGCTCACCTATCACGGTGCGGGGGCGTTCGACACCCTGCACATGCGCAAACCTCGGCGCAAGGTGACGGAGGAACCGTTCACCGACGATCCCACCGTGACACTCACGGCCCCCGCCCGACAAGGGTGACCATGCGGCCGGGCAGGCCTCGTCAGTTGCCGCCGACGGCCTTGTACATGTACTTCTCGGACTCCATCGGGCCCACCTGATCCACCCCTCCTTCGTCGAAGCGGACGACCGGGTACCGGTAGAGAGCGCACTTCTTGTTGCCGGTGTTGGTGGCCGTGAGGAGGAGGTGCCTGGCCGAGTCATGTGCGTGCTCAGCCGGAAAATCAGCCGGAAGCACCGTTCCACCTCGTCAACCGAGGGATTGAACCGCGCCTGCAACCAGAGTGGTTGTCGGACTACCACCAGGGGTGGAGGCGCGGTCGGCTACGCGGTGGCCTCGGCGTCGGCCAGGTCCTCGCTGACCTCCGTCACCTGTCGCCCCCGCATCCACACGTACACCGGAATGCCCGCGAACAGGAACAGCACCCCCTGATACACCGCCGCGTAACCCGCGCCCGCGATCAGCCAGAACGAGAACGCGAACGACAGGGCGGCCACGATCAGGTCGCGGACCAGGCCGGCCGGGCGGACGCGGTCGCGTGTGCCTCTGGCCAGCCAGTACAGCTGGGCCGCCGCCGAGAGGAGGTACGGGACGCAGCCCGTGAACGTCGTGATCAGGACCAGGACGCGGAACGTGGTGTCCGGGCCCGCCGTGTAGTTGAAGGCGATGAGGACCATGCCGAGGATCGCGCACGCCCAGACGCCGAAGCCGGGCACCCCGCCCTTGCCGACCTTCGCGAACGGGGCCGGGAAGAGACCGTCGCGGGCCGCCGCGTACGGCATCTGCGCGGCCAGGAGGATCCAGCCGTTCAGGCAGCCGACGATCGACGCCACGGCCACCAGCGCGATCGCCGTGCCGCCCCAACTGCCGCCGGTGATCACGTTCACGGCGTCGGCGAAGGGGGCGCCGGAGTTCACCAGCTTGTCGTGCGGGACCAGGCCGAAGACGGCGACCGTGCCGAGGATGTAGACGAGGGCCGAGCCGAGCGTGCCCAGGACGCTCGCGCGGCCCACGTTGCGCTCGGGGTTCTCCACCTCGCCCGCGCTGACCGCAGCCGACTCGACGCCGAGGAAGCTGTAGAGGAGGAGCGCGGCGGAGGCCGCCAGGGCGCCCGGCACGCTGTCGCCCGACGCGTTGAACGCTCCGAAGTTGTCCGTGTCGACGAAGAACAGGCCGACCGTGGCGACCACCAGCAGCGGCACGAACTTGAGGATCGTCGACACGATCTGTACGCCGCCCACCCACCGGGTCCCGGCGAAGTTCGCGGCGGCCGGCAGCCAGAGGGCCAGAATCGCGACCAGCGCCCCCAGCGCGTGGCTGTCGTGCAGGGGGATCAGTACGTCGACGTAGCCGACCACCGCGACCGCCAGGGCGGCGATGCTGACCCAGGTCATCGTCCAGTACGACCATGCCGACAGGAAGCCGGCGAAGGGGCCGAACGCGTCGCGCGGGTACACGTACAGGCCGCCGGTGACCGGGCTGCGGCGGGCCAGCTTGCCGAAGAGAAGGGCGAGCAGCACCGCGCCTATGGACAGGACCAGGAAGGCGAGCAGACTGACCGAGCCGTACGGGGCGACCGTGGCGGGCAGGACGAAGATGCCGCCGCCGATGATGTTGCCCATGACGAGCGCGGTGGCGGCGGCCAGGCCGAAGGTACGGCGGCGGGCCGGAGCCTCGGCGGTCGCGGCCGTGCCGGTCGACGTCAGCTCGGGCTCGTCGGCGTCGGTGGTGCTGGGAGCAGTCATGACACTTCCGGTCAGCGGGGAGGGACGGGCGGGGTGAAGGACGGGGAGGGCGCGATCGTAGCGCGCCGTCCCACATTGTGGGCCATCTGTTCATGTACTGGACACATGCGGCCCTCGGGTCCGCCGTCGACTAGCGTCGGGGCATGACCCGCGAGACCAGTGAGACCAGCGAAGCAGCCTCCCGCCCCTCCTTCTCCGCCGCTCTGGCCACCGGCGCCCCCCTCGTCCTCGACGGCGGCATGTCCAACCAGCTGGGGTCCGCCGGGCACGACCTGAGTGACGAGCTGTGGTCGGCGCGACTGCTCGTCGAGCAGCCCGAGGCGATCGTCGACGCACACCTCGCCTACTTCGAGGCGGGCGCTGACGTCGCGATCACCTCCAGTTACCAGGCCACCTTCGAGGGCTTCGCCAAGAGGGGCATCGACCGGCAGCGGACCGCCGAACTGCTCGGGCTCAGCGTGGAGTTGGCGCGCGAGGCAGCGCGCCGGACACAGACGGAGCGGCCGTTGTGGGTGGCGGCCTCCGTGGGACCGTACGGGGCGATGCTCGCGGACGGGTCCGAGTACCGGGGACGGTACGGGCTCAGCGTGCGGGAGCTGGAGCGGTTCCACCGGCCGCGGGTGGAGGTGCTGGCCGCCGCCGGGCCCGACGTACTGGCCCTGGAGACGGTCCCCGACCTCGACGAGGCCGACGCCCTGCTGCGCGCGGTGCGTGGGCTCGGGGTGCCGGTTTGGCTGTCGTACAGCGTGGCCGGGGACCGGACCCGGGCCGGGCAGCCGTTGGAGGAGGCGTTCGCGCCGGCCGGTGAGGCGGACGAGGTCGTGGCCGTCGGGGTGAACTGCTGTGTGCCCGAAGACGTCGAGGGCGCCGTGGAGTTGGCGGCCCGCGTGACCGGGAAGCCGGTGGTGGTCTATCCGAACAGCGGTGAGGTCTGGAACGCCGACGCCCGTGCCTGGACCGGCAGTTCCACCTTCGCCGCAGGCCAGGTGACGGGCTGGCGGGACGCGGGGGCACGGCTGATCGGCGGCTGCTGCCGGGTGGGACCCGAAGCGATCACATCGATCGCCGACACATTGCGGTGACCACGTACGCGGCGTGGTGAGAGTTTCGGCTTCCGGGGTCCCGTTCGGCGGCTCCCGTCCGTTCCCGTCCGCTGCTAGCCTCCGGACGGGAACCGGTTGCCGACGTGTTGCTGCCGTACTTCCCGGGGAGAGGGGCGGCAAGCGGCATGACGAGGAAGAACAGCGGCGGGGACAGCGCGACACGCAGCACCATCCGGGATGTGGCGGCCCGTGCCGGGGTGTCCGCGTCCACCGTGTCCCGGGTGCTCGGCGGCGAGTACCCGGCGAGCCAGGCGACCCGCAGCAGTGTCCTGCGGGCCGTGCGTGAACTGGACTACGTCGCCGACGCGCGCGCCAAGGCGGTCGCCGGTGTCGGTACGCCCACCCTGGCCTTCGTGCTCGACGACATCACCGGCCCGTCGTTCGCGTTGATGGCGCACGGCGTGGAGCGTGAGGCGACCCGGCTGGGCCATCTGTGCCTGGTGTGCAGCACGGACGGCGACACCGCGCACGAGCTGGAGTTCGTCGAGATGATGCGGGCCCAGCGCGCCGCCGCCGTGATCCTGGTCGGCGGCACGGCCGACACCCCCGAGTACCGTGCGCGCACGGCCCGGATCGCGGACTCGCTGGCCTCCGTCGGCTCCCGTCTGGTGCTGTGCGGCCGGCCTCCGCTGGAGCGCGGAACGCCGGTCACGGTCATCGAGTACGACAACGAGGGCGGCGCCTACGCCCTGTGCGCGCACGTCCTCGCCCAGGGCCATCAGCGTGTCCTCTTCCTCGGCGGCCGTCCCGACCACACCACCGCCCAGGGCCGCGAACGCGGCTACACCGCCGCCCACCGTGCACGTGGCCTGGAGCCCGACCCGCTCTTGCGTCTGTTCGGCGACTTCACCCGGGACTCGGGCCACCGTCTGATGCGCGGGGCCCTGTCCAGGGGGCTGGAGTTCACGGCCGTGATGGCCGCCACCGACATGGTCGCCGCCGGCGCGCTCACCGCCCTTCACGAGGCCGGCCTGTCCGTGCCGGGCGATGTGTCCCTGGTGGGGTACGACGACATCCCGTTCGCCCGCGATCTGCACCCGGCGCTCACCACGGTCCACGTGCCCTACGAGGAGCTGGGCCGCCTCGCCGTCCGTACGGTCCTCGGCCGTACCCCGGACGACCCGGACGAGCACCTGCTGCTGGGCACGCATGTCGTCGTACGGGACTCGCTGACGGCCGTGTCCCGGTAGGGTACCGCCACCACGCCGACACGGCAGGCAGGCAGGTGTAGGCCCGTACTTCCGCGTCCGCGTCCGTCCCCCGCCGCCGAGGTACCGCCCTGCCCGTTACGACAGGCGGGCGTACGCCCGTACATCCGCGTCCGTGTCCTGCGCGACCGAGTCGAGGGCGGCGGCGACCCCGGGGCGGCCGTCGTGGCGGCGCAGCGCCCGGACGGCGGCCTTGCGGACGTCCGCGAACTCGTCGGACAGCGCCCCCGTCAGGGCGGGGACGGCCAGGTCCGGTGCGGCGGCGCCCAGCGCCGTGGCCGCGCCCGAACGGACCTGCCAGGCAAGGTCGTCGAGTGCCGCGACGGCGGCCGTGTCCAGCGGGGAAGGGCAGCCGGTGGTCGCGAGGGCGGTGAACGCGGCGGCGCGTACGAGTGCGTCCGTGTCGGCGAGGAGGGGCCCCAGGTCGTCCGGGGCGCCGACGCTGCCGAGGCCGTGGGCGGCGGCGACCCTCACCTCGCGCGAGGTGTCGGCGGCGGCACGGGCCAGTTCCGGTATCGCGTCCACCGACACCAGGGCCCGGACCGTCTGGATGCGCACCCCGAGGTCGGGGTCGATGAGGGTACGGGCGTACAGGTCGGCGGAGCCGAGGCGCAGGGCGCGCAGGACGTCGAGCGCGGCGGCCCGTACGCCCTCGCGGCCGGGGCCGTCCAGGGCCAGCGCCGCTGTCAGGGCGTCGCGCAGCGCCTCCTCGGGCGGCAGCACCTCGACCAGTTCGCGCAGTGAGCCCGCCGCCGCCTCGCGTACGCCCGGGTCCGGGTCGCCCAGCGCGGTGGCCAGGGCCGGACCGGTGCCGTCGGGGGCGGTTTCGGTGAGCGTGGCGACGGCGGTGCGGCGTACGGCCGGGTCGGGGTCGGTGAGGTAGGGGCGCAGGTCGGCGAGGGCGGGCTGTTCGTCGGCCAGGGCGAGGAGTTCGAGGATGCGCGGGGAGGGCGCGGTCGCCGTGGGCAGGACCGTACGGGTCTTCACGGTGCCGGAGCCGACCGGGGCGACCTCGCGCGAGCCCGCCGTCGCGACCTGTTCGGGGTGGACCTCGCCGAGGACGTTCACGGCGCCGCCGGTCGGTGCGAAGCCCTCGACGGGGACCAGGTAGGGCGCCACCGGCCGGGTCAGGAACTCCATCGAACCGTCCGCCGCCTTGCGGACGTTGAGGTGCACCAACCAGTCCGTGTCGTCGCGTTGCGGGATGTCCGTGCGCTCGTGGTAGAGGCCCCAGCGGCTCTCCGTACGGGCCAATGACGAGCGGGCGGCCAGCTCGGCGCAGTCCCGGATGAAGTCGACCTCGGCGCAGCGCATCAGCTCGTGCGGGGTCTGGCCGCCCATGCCGGCGATCTCGCCGCGCATCCGCTCGAACGCCTCGACGGCCAGGGAGAGTCGGGCGCCGCTCTTGGGCGGGGCGACGTAGTCGTTGACGAAGCGGCGGAGTTTGTACTCGACCTGGGGCTGCGGAGGGCCGTCGGGGTTGCGCAGCGGCCGGTAGATCAGCTCGTGCGCCTCACGCAGCTGGTCGGGGGGCAACTCGCCCTCGTAGGCGCGGTGTTCGGTTGCCGCGTCGGCGCCCGCGAGGTCGCCGAAGACGAAGGCGCCGATCATGTAGTTGTGCGGTACGCAGGCCAGGTCGCCGGCCGCGTACAGGCCGGGGACGGTGGTGCGGGCGTGCTCGTCGACCCAGACCCCGGACGCCGAGTGGCCGCCGCACAGGCCGATTTCGGAGATGTGCATCTCGATGTCGTGGGTGCGGTAGTCGTGGCCCCGGTTGGCGTGAAAGGTGCCGCGTGTGGGCCGTTCCGTGGAGTGCAGGATGTCTTCGAGGGCGGTGACGGACTCCTCGGGGAGGTGGCTGAGCTTGAGGTAGACGGGGCCTCGCTCGCTCGCCACCTCCGCCGCGAACTCGGCCATCATCTGGCCCGACCAGTAGTCGGAGTCGACGAAGCGTTCGCCGTGCCGGTTGACCTGGTAGCCGCCGAAGGGGTTGGCGACATAGGCGCAGGCCGGGCCGTTGTAGTCCTTGATCAGGGGGTTGATCTGGAAGCACTCGATGCCGCTGAGCTCGGCGCCCGCGTGGTACGCCATCGCGTAGCCGTCGCCCGCGTTGGTCGGATTCTCGTACGTGCCGTACAGGTAGCCGGAGGCGGGCAGGCCGAGGCGTCCGCAGGCGCCGGTCGCCAGGATCACCGCTCCGGCCCGCACGGTGACGAACCGTCCGGTGCGGGTGTCGAACCCGGCGGCGCCGACCGCACGGCCGCCCGAGGTGAGAACCCGGACCGGCATCACCCGGTTCTCGATGCGGATGCGCTCACGCATCTCACGGCGGCGCAACTGCCGGTAGAGGACCTTCTTGACGTCCTTGCCCTCGGGCATCGGCAGCACGTACGAGCCGGAACGGTGGACCTGGCGGACCGCGTACTCGCCGTGTTCGTCCTTCTCGAACTTCACGCCGTACGACTCCAGGCGCTGCACCATGGCGAAGCCACGGGTCGCGGTCTGCCGGACGGTGGCCTGGTTGACGATGCCGTCGTTGGCGCGGGTGATCTCGGCGACGTAGTCGTCGGGTTCGGCCCGGCCGGGGACGACCGCGTTGTTGACGCCGTCCATGCCCATCGCGAGCGCGCCGGAGTGGCGGACGTGGGCCTTCTCCAGGAGCAGGACGTGTCGGCCGTGCTCGGCGGCGGTCAGCGCGGCCATGGTGCCTGCGGTGCCGCCGCCGATGACCAGGACGTCGCAGGTCAGCTCGTCGGCGTCGTGGAGGGCGGGGATGGCCGTGACCGTGGGGCTGTCCATCGGGAGGGAGACCTTTCAGCTGCTGAGGGAAGCGAGGATCCGGCGGCGCAGGGCGACCGTCTCGGGCTCGCCGTGGGCCGCGCGCTCGCGCGGTCGGGGGACGTCCAGGACCTGGCCGGTGCCGAGGAGGGCGACGCGGTCGCCGAGGAACACCGCCTCGTCGACGTCGTGGGTGACGAAGACGACCGTGGCCCGGGTGCCGTTCAGTACCTCGACGAGCAGGTTCTGCATCCCGGCCCGGGTCTGCGCGTCCAGCGCCCCGAACGGTTCGTCCATCAGCACCGCGCGCGGACGTCCGGCCAGGGCGCGGGCCAGCTGTACGCGCTGACGCTGGCCGCCGGACATCCGGTGCGGCAGCTGTTCCTCGCGGTCGGCCAGACCGACCCGGGCCAGCCACCGGGCGGCCTGCGCTCGGCGTTCGGCGCGCGGCAACCCCCGTATGGCGAGCGGGAGTTCGACGTTGCGGCGGGCGTTGCGCCAGGGCAGCAGGCCGTCCTCCTGGAAGACCAGGGCGCGGTCGGCCTCCGGCCGGTTGATCGGCCGGTCGTCCTGACTGACCTGTCCGTCGAGCGCCGGCAGCAGCCCGGCCAGGGTGCGCAGCAGCGTCGACTTCCCACAGCCGGACGGGCCTACGACGGCTCGCAGTTCACCGGGGGCGATGTCGAGGTCGAGGCCGCTGAGCACCGGCAGTCCCGGCCGCCCGATGGTGGCGCCCGACAGCCGTAGCCTTACGCCCTTCGGGGCCCCGGTCTCGACGGTGGACGTACTGACCTGGGTCGTCATGATGCCGTCCTCCCGGACGCGTGCGGAGTCGCAGTAGCGCGGCGTACCCGGCGTGCGGGCACCGCCCGTTCGGCGGCCGGGCGCGGCAGCCAGCGGGTGACGCGGCGGCCGGCGGCCTCGACGGCGGTGGAGGTGAGCCAGCCCAGCAGGCCGATGGTGGCCATGCCGACGAGGACGCCCGGATAGTTGACGATGGTGTAGTCCTGCCAGGTGCGGTAGCCGACGCCGTACTGGCCGGAGATCATCTCGGCGGAGATGACGCAGATCCAGGACACGCCGATGCCCACCGAGAGCCCGCCGAGGATGCCGGGCAGCGCACCGGGCAGGACGACGGAGGCGAGGACGCGCAGCCGGCCGCCGCCCATGGTGAGGACGGCCTCCTCCCAGACCGGCGTCAGCGCCCGGACCGCGTGCCGGGTGGAGACCAGGACGGGGAAGAAGGCGGCGGTGAAGGTGATGAAGACGATGCCCTGCTCGTTGGTGGGGAAGAGCAGGATCGCCACCGGGACGAGGGCGATCGCCGGTATGGGCCGCAGTACTTCGAGGAGCGGGCCGAGGAGGTCGGCGGCGATCCGGGAGCGGGCGACGGCCGTGCCGACCGCGATCCCGGCGACCGAGGCGAGCGCGAAGCCGGTGAGGATGCGGGTCAGGCTGTCGGTCAGGTCCTGCCAGTAGACGGCCGTGCCGAGGCGGTGCCCGAACTCGCGGGCGACCTGGGTGGCGGTGGGGAACTGGGCGAACCGCAGCCACAGGTTGACGTGTTGGCTGGTGAGCAGCTGCCAGATGCCGAGCGCGGCCAGCAGCGAGGCGGCGCGCAGAACGTAGCGGGGATACGGGGAAGAGGAGTCGGTGGAGGCGCTCATTTCGCGGCCTGCCGCGGTGCCGTGGACAGCGCCGTGGACAGCGCCGTGGCGTAGCTGACGATCCGTGCTCCGGGGTGGGCGGCGGTCCAGGCGTCGGCGGTGGCCTCGGTGACGAAGGGCTCCAGATCGGTGCCGTCGTGGACCCATACCGACTTGTCGGCGAACCAGCGGGTGCCGGTGGTGGCGTCGGGCACGTACGCGGCCCGTACGGTGCCGCTGTGCCCGGCGACGTAGCGGAGGAGGGCGGCCGGGTCGGCGTAGGTGCTGGTGGTGGTCGCGCCCTTGAGCCAGACCTCGGGCCTGGAGGCGGGCGCCGTGGTGGCGGCGGCTCTGGCGTATCCGGCGCCGTAGGCCTTCTTGAGGTAGCTGTCGTCGACGAAGTCGGAGACGTTCACGGTGCCCGCGAGCTTGGCGGAGACCAGCAGCGGAACGTCCTTCTTCAGGGCGGCGACCAGCTCGGGCTTGAGCGTGGGGTCGAAGGTGGCGATGCCACCCTTGCCGTTGTAGAGGTAGACGACCTCGGCTGGCAGCCCGGTGACCTCGGCGACCTTCTCGGCGGCGGTGACCGGGTGTGCGTCGAGATACGCGGTGGCCCTGATCTGTGCGGCGAGGAACGCCTCGACGACGGCTGGGCGTCGGTCGGCGAACGCGTCGCGCACGGTGACGCCGTGGAGGGTGGGCAGGCCGAGCGCGCCGCCGTCGTACAGGGCCTTCGCCTTGCCCTGGAAGGCCAGCAGGCCGGGCCAGGCCACGAACTGCGAGAGCGCGTCGACGCTGCCCGCCTCCAGTGCCGAAGCACCCACGGCGGGCTGCTGGTTGAGCTTGCCGATGTCCTTGTCGGGGTCGAGACCGGCCTGCTCCAGGGCCCGTACGAGGGTGCCGTCGGCGGCCGAGCCGACGCTCGTCGACACCTTCTTGCCGCGCAGGTCGGACAGCGACTTCAGAGCCGAATCCGGGGCGGTGACCACGGTGTTGAGGGCGCCGCGCGCGTTGTAGCCGGTGACGGAGACCAACCGGGTCGGGGCGTTCAGCTGCTTGCCCCGGGAGGCGTTGATGAGCAGCGGGAAGTCTCCCATGGAGCCGATGTCGACCTTCCCGGCGATCATCGCGGCGGTGATCGGGGCGCCGGTGGCGTAGTCCTGCCACTCCACCTTGTAGGTGATGCCGTCACGGGCGCCCTGGGCCTTCAGCGCGCTCTCGAAGTAGCCGAGCGAACGCAGCAGGGTTCCGGCCGTGACGGTGTTGATGGTCTTGGACTGGTAGCCGACGGTCAGGGTGACCGACTTGCTGTCGCTCGCGTCCGCGGAGCCGCCGCAGGCGGTGAGCGGGAGGAGCAGGGCGGCGGCGAGGACGGCCGGAGCGATCCTGCGCGACGAGGTGACGCAGCGGGACGGGGTGGTGCCGCGTGACTGGGGGCGCGCCACGGAAGCCATGCTGGAGAGACCTTTCACCGGAGGAGGTAGGGCATGTTGACGGTGACCGCGCCGGTGGGGCAGCGGGCGGCGCAGGGGCCGCAGTACCAGCACTCGTCGACGTGCATGTACGCCTTGCTGGTGTCCGGGTCGATGGCGAGGGAGTCCAGCGGGCACATGTCGACGCAGAGGGTGCAGCCGTCGATGCACTTGGACTCGTCGATGGTGACGGGCACGTCGGCACGCTGGGGGACGAGAGGCATGGCTGTCTCCGGGAATCGGCTGGCGAGGGGTGTGGGTTGCGGAGGAGAAGGTGGGTCAGGCGGACCGGTGGAGCAGTCCGCGCATGGTGATCCGGTCGCCCCGGAAGCGGATGAACTCCAGGTCCACGGGCCGCCCGTCGGACAGACAGGTGAGCCGCTCCAGCATCAGTACGGCCGCTCCGCGCGGGGCTTCCAGGACGGCGGCGGAGTGCGCGTCGGCGGTGACGGCCTCCAGGGTGATCTCGGCGGTGCCCAGGCGCCGGCCGGTGATCTGCTCCAGCAGCCGGAAGACGTCGGTGTTCTCCAGGTCGGCGCCGAGGAGTTCGACGCCGATGTCCATCGGGATGTAGGTGAGGTCCAGTGACAGCGGCACCCCGCCGAGGCGGCGCAGCCGCTCCACGTACAGGACCTCGGCACGAGGTCGCAGTCCGAGCCGGGCGGCGACCGGTCCGGGCGCGGCGACCGGGCTCATGGTCCGTACCTCGTTGGTGACATGGCCGTGCTCGTGGAGGGTCTCCGCCAGCCCCATCAGCCGGTCCAGGCCGTGCGGGTACTTCTGACAGGTGACGACCGTACCGACCCCGGGCAGCCGCTCGACCAGTTGTTCGGTGCGGAGCAGGTCCAGGGCCTGGCGGACCGTGTTACGGGACGCGCCGTAGTCGGCGCCTATGGCGTCCTCGTGCGGGAGTACGCCCTCGGGGAAGCCGTCCGTCAGAAGCTGGTGGCGGAGCAGGTCGGCGAGCTGCCGGGCCCGGTCCGCACGCAGCCGGCGGCGTCGCGCTGCCGCGACGGGCGCGGTGTGTTCGCGAGTGCGGTCGGCGGGCATCGGGACTCCAGCGGGGCGGGGGTTCGTGTCCCCCGGACCATAACCGTGGGCGGCCCTCCGTGGTGTTGCGGCAGTGTTGCGCCACCGCGCTGCCGGTCGTTCACCGGCGTGAACTGGCGGTTTGCCCCGAGGACTGGCAGATCCGCCACCTGGCCGAAACCTGTCGGGCGGCTCCGGTCAGCGCCGGTGGACGGCACCGGGGAGGCGGAGGCGTCGTACGGGCGACCGTGTTTCCGCGCCGCGCAGGAGCGAACGAGGCCGGGGGGTCTCCTCCGGAGCGGCGTCCGGCCTCCTGGCGTCGGCCGCCCACAGGGCCAGTTCGCGGTCGCGTGGTCCCTCTACGGTGTGCGGGTCGCCGTCGCCGAAGATCCGCACGGGGTGCGAGGCGTCCCAGGGCCGCCAGCCAGGGTCGCCGTCGACAGCGAAGCGTACCCACGCCGTGTGCGTGGCCTCGGCGAGGTCCGGCGGGGCGCCGTCGCCCGCGAGCCTGGCGGACGCGGGGGCCTCGTGGGTGTCGAACACGAATCCCAGTTCGATGGAGTGGCAGGCGCCCAGGCCTGGCTTGGTGGACGGCCAGGCGAACTCGTACACGTAGGCCCGGCCGCCCTGACCGCCCCTGCCACCCATCCCGTCCTCGCCGCCCCTGCCGCCCGTCCCGCCCTGGCCGCGTGCTTCCGCGAGCCGGTGCAGCGGCACGCGCAGGAGGTGGTCGGTGACCAGCTGGCCCACGAGGTCGGCCGGGCCGGCGTCGGGGTGCAGAGTGCGGTAGCCGCGCGGGACCTCGGGGCCGCAGCGGCAGCGGGCCATGGCGCCGGCCAGGGCGACCGCGCCGAGCCGGTCGAGGCGCTCCAGGAGCCCGACCGGCACCAGCCACAGCCGGTACTCGTCCCGGGTCCAGCCCAGAAGCAGGTCGACGTCGGCGGCGACCCCGTCGACGAGGGCCTCCAAGGGGTCGCGGGGTACGAGGTCGCCGTCGACGACGATACCGAAGGCCGGTCCGCCGAACACCGGGCTGCTCAGCCGCCCGACCTCGCCCTGGACGCGCAGCAGCAGTTCCCGGTCGACGGCGGCGAAGGCCTCGGCGGTCGCCGGGATCTTCAGCCGGGCCGCCATCCGGCGCACCATCCGCCGTACCTTGTCACGGTCGCTCACCTCGGGCGGCCCGCTCTGCAGCACCGCCCGCCGGAAGAGCCCCTGCGCTGGTGGGGAGGCGAGCAGCGCGCCGATGCTGATGGCGCCGGCCGACTGGCCGAAGACGGTGACACGGTCGGGGTCGCCGCCGAAGGCCGCGATCGACGCCCGTACCCACTCCAGCGCGGCGAGCTGGTCACGTAGCCCGGGGTTCGGGAGTGCGTCCGGGAAGAGGCCGTAACCCTCCACGCCCAGACGGTAGTTGACCGAGACGAGGACCACGCCGTCGCGAGCGAAGGCGTGGCCGTCGTAGACGGGGACGGCCGATGAACCTCGGGTCAGGGCGCCGCCATGGATCCACACCATGACCGGGAGCCGGGCCCCCCGGCCGGGCTCCGGGGTCCACACGTTGAGGTTGAGACAGTCGTCGCCGGGGACCACCGGGTCCGACAGCAGTCGGGCGAACGCCTCGGAGTACGGCGGTTTCGGCGCGGTCGGACCGAAGCCGCCCGCGTCGCGCACCCCGTCCCAGGGGGTGGGCGGCACGGGCGGCCTGAACCGGCGGGGGCCGAAGGGCGGAGCGGCGTACGGGATGCCGCGGAACACGGCGATCCCGTCGCCCTCGTAGCTGCCCCGGACCTCCCCGTAGGGCGTCCGTACGACAGGCCCTGCCGATTCGTCCGTCATCTGCCCACCAGCTCTCTCGCCGCCGCTCGTGAACCGTTCAGATCACAGCAACACATGACCTGCCGGCATTCCTGCGGAAGGAGCCTTTCGGTGGGTGACGGTGCGGCTATCTGGCGTACATCAGGGTGCCGAAGCCGAGCTGGTCGAAGCCGCCGCTCGTCGTGCCGTAGTCACCTCCCCCGCCCTCGGGCCGGACGCTCTCGGCCATCGCCTGGATGTACGGGACGGACAGGCCGCGCCGCTTGGCGTAGTGGTAGTAGAGAAGGTCCCAGACCGGGCGGACCTGGCCCCGACTGACGGAGGAGATCACGGTCTGTGACGACTGGGCGCAGTTCTGGCCGGTGCCCCAGGTGTACGTGGTGTAGGGGACGTCGTTGCCCAGGTTGTACCTGGCGACGTACTGGGCGGCCTTCATGAACCGGTTGCTGTCGTAGCCGTACAGGTCGTCGCCCTGGGACCAGGCCATCTCGCAGAAGGCTCCCATCTGGCCCATGCCCATCATGGTGTGCCCCTGGTCGCGCCCCGACTCCTGCCACTGGCCCAGGGCGTAGCCGGCCGAGTCGGTGTGGAGGTACGGGACGGCGTGGGCGAGGGAGCCGTTGCCCGCGCCGGTCTTGAAGTAGTTGACGGCCTGGTCGTACTTGGCTCCGTCGTCGCACAGGATCCCGATCGCGAGGATCGAGTTCATGTTGCAGAGGTCCCAGTTGGCCCAGTAGTTGGTGATGCAGGCGTCGTTGTGACCGGTCAGGAACTGGTTGTTGAGGGGGTAGAAGACGTCGAGCATCATCGTCTTGAACCGGTCGAGGTCGAATCCGCTGTAGCCGCGCATGAGTTCGGCGGCGTTGGCGAACTGGTAGCCGTAGATCCCGGCGGCCAGGAAGCGGTCGGCGTTGCCGGTGACGGTGGTGAGCGTCGACGACCAGGCGTTGAGGATGCGCACCGCCGTGTCGCCGTTGGCGGTGGTGCCCGCGATCTTCCAGCGCAGGGCGTTCTGGTAGGCGGCATGGATGTCGTTGTAGAGGACGGTGTAGTTCTCGCCGGTACCGCCCCGGATGATCGTGGCCTGGGGGCGGGGCGTCCAGGTCGACGCGGAATGGGAGTTGGCGGTCAGGCGGTTCCAGCCGGAGAGCCAGGGGTCGGTACCGGCGGCGACCCGGACCTTGGCGCGGTTGAGTTCGCCGTAGGCGTGGAGCATGCCGGGGTGGGTGAAGGTCGCGGGTGCGGCCTGGGCGGAGGGGGCCGTGAGTGCTGCGGCGGAGGTGCCGACGGCGAGGGCGGCGGTGAGACCGCCGGCGGACCTCAGCAGTCCGCGGCGGCTCAACTTGGCTTGATGGTCAGGTACTTCGGGCTGGTAGGAGTGCTTGTGGGGGTTTTCGCGGCTCATTGCGATGCATCTCCAATCCTGGTGGATCCAGGAGGATCAGGTGGGGCTGATGCTCACCTCGTCGAAGTACGAGGTGCAGCGGGCCAGGGGGTCGCGGGAGCAGACCACGAGGCCCACGTAGTGGGGGGCGTCGCCGAAGCCGGGGATCTCTCCCTCGGCGAGGGGGGTCCAGCTGACGCCGTCATCGGTGGAGAGGGCTGCGGAGAAGGTGGTTGCGGTGCGCTTCAGCCTTAGCAGGCAGGGGAGTTGGACGGCGGGGGTGGCGGTGCCGGTGAAGACGGAGGCGCCCGCCACCGTCTTGCGCAGCATCAGCTGGGCTGTGGTGCCGCCGGTGACGATCACCCCGGCCGCCTGGTCGAACGGTGACAGGGACTTGGCCATCAGCAGCCCGACGCGGTCGGCGGCCGTGGCTCCGGTACGGGAGACCAGCCGGGCGGTGAGAACGCTGTCGCCGGTGACCTGCCGTCGGACGAACTGCCCGGTCATTCCCTGCCCGTTGACGTTCAGGTCGGTTCCGGCACCCCGGACGACGAAGGTCCCGTCCTTCGTGTCCTTGGCGCCCTTCGGTTCGTACGAGGTGGAGCCGGGCGTACGTACCGCCACCACGCCGTAGGTCCCCAACTCCCGTTCGTCGACTACGACATCACCGAGGTCGCCGTAGGTCCAGGTGGCGGGCGGCGGGGTCCCGACGGTGAGTGCGAGGGTGGCCGTCGCCGCGTCGGAGGCGTTGCTCGCGGTCGTGGTGACCGTGAACTCCCCGCTCTCGGTGGGCGTTCCGGAGACGAGCCCGGTGTGCCGGTCCACGGTCAGCCCCTTCGGCAGCCCGGCGGCGGCGAACCGCACGGGTAGGTGCGAGGCGCGGATCAGGTGCTGGAAGGGGACGCCCACGTTGGCGAACGCAGCGCCCGCCGACAGTGTCTGAGGCACCGACGGTGTCGGCATCAGGGCGGAGTCCGGGGCCGAACGCGGCCCACGGCCACCGGAGTTGGTTTTGGCGACGGCGTAATGGTACGTCCGTCCGGGTGTCCCGGTGGCGTCCGCGTACCGCACGCGGGTGCCGAAGCCGACCGGTCCGACCTCGTCGGCGACCCTCCCGTAAGGGCCGTCGGGGCGCGTGGCCCGCAGTACCGTGTAGCGCGCCGACAGGTCGGGGTCGGTCCAGGTCAGCTCGACGGCGTCGGCTCCGGTGGCCGCCCGTAGGTCGGTGGCGGTGCGCCGGGGGCGCGGTACGCACCAGATGGGCCCGGAGGCGCCGGTCACCCGGACGTTGTCGAAGGCGCCGGTGCCGGTCTCGGCGTACCCGGCGTCGACGCCCAGGCAGGAGGTGAGGGCGAGCCCGGCGTACACCGTTCGCCCCAACTCCACCTCGGTGACGCCGACTTGCGTCCAGTTGTCGCCGTCCGGGGAGATGGACCCCGTACAGCGGCGGCCCTCGCGCTCGACGCGTACCCAGTAGGGGGCCCGCAGCCGGTAGCCGTCGCCGGCGCCTTCGACGTAGGGCGCGGTGAGTGGTGTCGCCGACTCGGGGAGCGCGCCGAGGTCGGAGATCGGGAAGGAGGCGGCCGTGGTGATCGTCTGCTGCTGCGAGGGCGGTACGGGGGTGCTGCCGGTGGCGGAGACCGCCGCTCCGGGCGCCGGGCGTACCGTCCACACGCCGCTCCAGGTGTGCAGCGGCAGGCCCTGGATCAGCATCGACGCGTGCGGGGCGGCGGCGTCGAGGGAGGCGCGCAGGGTGACGCCGATCCTGGAGTACTGGGAGCTGAGCGGCCACACGATGCGCGCGGTCACCGAGCCGTCGCCGCGCAGGGGCAGGTGGGCCAGGCGGTACGTGTCCGCCGTCCCGCCCGCCCCCAGCACGAACCGTTCGCCGTCGAAGACCGCCGAACCCGGGACGCCCGTCTCCCCCACGTCCTGGGTCGACCAGGGCGCGGGCAGCCCGGCACTCGCCGCCGCCCAGCCCGAAGTGCCGCTCGTGCCGAGGGAGTTGGTGGCGAGGACCGTGTAGTAGGAGGTCCGGCCGCGGTGGACGTGCCGGTCCGTGTACGTGTCGGTGGTGACGGCGTCGGCGATCGTCTCGTACGGGCCCTCGGGACGGTCGGCACGCCGGACCGTGTAGCCGGTGGCCCATGTGGAGGGGAGCCAGGAGACGGTGACGGTGTCGTGCGCGCCGAGCGCCGTGACGCCGGTTGGAGCGGTGGGCGCGGCCGGTGCGGGGGCCGTGGTGCCCGCGAAGGTCAGGGTGCCCCAGCTCGGCAGGTCGTCGTTGCTGCCCTCCACGACGCGGGCGCCGCCCGTCCCCCGGAAGACTGCCGCCTTCGTGGAGGGGGTGTCGAGGGCGCGTACGCCCGCGTAGTGCGCGTACGCCATCTCGTAGATCGGGGGCAGGTTGCCGCGGCCGGTCGCGGAGACGGACTTCTTGATGTACTTGCCGGTGCGGTCGAGATCGGGGGTGAAGGGGACGTCACCGCCGAGGTTGTAGCGGGCGGCGTACTCGAAGTTGGCGAGGACACGGTTGTCGTCGTAGCCCCACAGGTCGACGCCCTGGTTCCAGGCGACCTGGGCGATGTCGCCGGTCAGACCGACCGCGAGCTGTTCGTGGCCCTGGTCGCGGCCGGCCTCCTGGCCCTGGCCGGCGTCGGTGACGACGCGGTGGGCGATGCTGCCGTTGCCGACTCCGGCCGCCATGAACCGCAGGGCGTCCTCGAAGAGGGTCGGCTCCTCGCAGAACACCCCGATGGCCAGGATGGTCTGAACGGCCGTCAGGTCCCAGTTGCCGTTGGCGTAGAGCATGTAGCCGGAGACTGCCGGGTACCAGACGTCGAGGAAGGAGCGCTCGCAGCGGGCGATGTCCGCGTCCGCCCAGCCGTCGTAGTCGCCGCCGTGGCGCATGAGTTCGGCCGCGTTGACGAACTTGAAGGCCTGGAGCCCGGCGCCGAGCGGGCCGTCCGCGCCCGTGACGGCGGTGAGCGACGCCGACCAGGCGTTCAGGATGTCGCGGGCCTTGTCGGCGTTGGCCCGGTTGCCCGTGACGGCCCACATGAGCGCGTTCTGGTAGGCGGCGGCCGAGTCGGCGACGGCCTGGTTCATGAAGTTGGACGGGCCACGGCCCCAGGAGGTGATCTGGCCGGTGTTCTGCACGGCGTACGTCGACTTCGAGCGCGCATGGGCGGCGAACGCCAAGTAGCCGTCGTAGACAGGGGATCGCTGTGCCGTGACGGCTTCTCTCATCCGGGTCAGGTCGTCGGCGCCGTGCAGCAGGCCGGGGTGGGTGAAGGTCCGTTGCCGGGCCGCCGCCCAGGCCGGGCCGGGGACGGCGAGGCCGGTGACGCCCGATGCCAGCAGCAGGGCCGCGGCGCCGCTGCCACCGAGGAAACCCCGGCGGCTGAGGGGAGAGACCGTCATGAGGTCGCCGCCTCGGACTCCGCCGCTGCCTCTGCCGCTGCCTCTGCCGTGGTGAGGAAGCGGAGGTTGGTCACGTGCTCGTTGGTGTGCATCGGGATGGTGTCGGTGGTGAGGTACCAGGTCGGCTTCTTCATCGAGTCCGCGATCACCGTGCCGTTGACGACGAGGTTCTCGAAGGTCACGTCCTTGATCGGGTGCTTGGCGTCGTAGCCGAGCAGCAGGCAGGTGGCGAGCGGCTTGCCCGTGTAGGAGAGGTCCTTGACATAGACGTCCTGGATGCCGCGGCCGACCGAGGTGTTGTACTTCGTGTTGTACATGATCCGCATGTGGATGAGCTGGCCCCAGCGGAAGTCCTCGACGCGTACGCCGTCGACCTTCACGTTCTTGATCAGGTTGCTGTCACCGGCGTTGAGGGCGATGCAGCCCTGGTAGCCCATCTGGGGCTCGCGGTGGTCCAGGATGTCGAGGTTCCTGAAGGTGAGGTTCTTCAGGACCTCGGGATTGTCGGTGTTGCCGTGCGTGCCGACGTTGATGGGGTGGGCGACGTCCGCCCAGAGGGTGGAGTTGCGGACGGTGATGTTCGTGGTGTCGCCGTAGTACTCCCAACGGTGGGTGTAGATGGCGATGCAGTCGTCGGAGTTGCGCATGAACACGCCGTCGATGACGACGTTGCTGCTGCAGAAGACGTCGATGCCGTCGCCCCAGCCCTTGGAGCTGAAGGAGCCGAGGCCCTTGATGGTGACGCCGGTGGCCTCGCCCAACTGAACCGCGTAGCCGTTCGGGTTGAGCACGGTGACGGCGCCGATGGAGATGTTCCGCGAGTTCTCCACAAGGGCTCCGCCGCCCGCCGTCCCGGCGAGCACACCCCGGCCGGCGAGCCCGGCGTGCTCCACGTCGCGGAAGATCACGGTCGCCTTGAGGACTGCGCCGCCGTCGAGATACACGGTCTTGCCGGAGGGGACGAGCAGGGTGCCGTCGGCGGTGGTGTGGACGCCGGGGCCGTAGTAGATGACGTTCGGGTCGTCCGGCGCGGGTCGCTTCTTCTCGATCGCGCGGGCGAACAGATGGAGACAGTCGAAGATGTCGTCGTTGATCTGGACGACGACGTTGCGCGGCTCGTCGAGCGTGAACCGCAGGGTGTCGCCGAGCAGTTCGGGCGTGATGCCGTACGAGTCGGGTCTCACCCGGGCCTTGGTGGTGCCGCCCTTGAGGTAGGTGACCTCGATCTCGACGGAGCCCTGGAAGTCGAAGTACGCCAGCGAGGAGTTGTAGATCCTGCTCGACCCGGTGGTGGGGTTGATCTCCCCCAGCTGGGGCCGCCAGATGTCCAGGGTCTGCCACTCGCCGTCGGGGGCGGTACGGACCCGCACCTTGAAACTGGTGTTGGTCGGCATGGCGGACGGACGGGGGTAGGTGACGAGCGCCGGCGCCGCCGCGGCCTCGTCCGCCCGGGCCGTCGTCGCCGTCAGGTTGGTGAGACCGGCCGCGAGCGCGGTGGCACCGGCCGCCTGGAGGGCGGTACGGCGGGACAGGGACGGGTTCATGGACAACTCCTCGCAGAGGTGGACAGACAAGAAGAGACAAGAGGGCAGGAGTGAAAAGAGGGGCAGGGAGGGTTACTTGAGGCCAGTGGTGGACATACCGGCGACGAACCCGCGCTGGGCGATGAGGAAGATCAGCAGGATCGGCACGACGTACATCACGGATCCGGCGGCCAGCAGGTTGTTGACGGGGAGCCCGCCCGGGGTCACGTACTGGGTCATGATCGCGACGGAGAGCGTGGTGCGGTCGCTGGACAGCAGCAGCATCGGAGCGATGAAGTCGCCCCAGCTCCAGGTGAAGGCGATCACGAAGCTCGCGGCCAGCACCGGCCGGGCCTGCGGCAGGAAGATCCGCCAGAAGATCGTCGGGTAGCCGCAGCCGTCGATGATCGCGGCCTCCTCCAGTTCCCGTGGCATCCCGGCGAAGAACTGCCGGAACAGGAACACCAGATAGGGGGCCGCCGACAGTCCCCACAGCACCCATGGCCAGTACGTGTCGACCATGCCGACCTTGGCGAAGATGAGGTACGTCGGAAAGAGCGTGATCATCTGCGGCAGCATCATCGAGCCGAGGAGGATGCCGAACAGCACCTTCTTGCCGGGAGCGTCCAGCCGGGCGAAGCCGAAGCCGACCCAGGCGGAACTGAGGGTGACGAGGGTGGCGTAGATCAGGGCGATGATGAGGGAGTTGCGGGCGTATCCCAGGAAGTCGATGCTGGTGAAGGCGTCCGCGAAGTTGTGCCACTGGATCCTGTCGGGCAGCCAGTGCACCGGGGAGGCGGCGAGTTCGGGCGTCGTCTTGAGACCGGTGACGATCAGCCAGCCGAAGGGGCCGATCATCAGGCCGGTGATCACGACGAGGACGCTGTAGAGGACCAGACGGGACGTGCGTACCCGTACCCGGGTCGCGGGGCCGTCGTTCCCGGGGGTCACGGCGGTGGCGGGTCCGGATCGGGAGGTCACGGTGGTGACGGTCACTTCTTCGCCTCCGGGTCGACGTTGTAGAACACCACACCGGAGGTGAGTCTGAAGATCAGACCGGTCACGATGAGGATGAGGACGAAGAGAACCCACAGGAGCGCGGAGGCGTAGCCGTAGCGGCCGAGCGCGAAGTACTCCGCGAACACGTGCATCATGTACATGTAGTTG
Source organism: Streptomyces sp. B21-083 (assembly GCF_036898825.1). Lineage (GTDB taxonomy): Bacteria > Actinomycetota > Actinomycetes > Streptomycetales > Streptomycetaceae > Streptomyces. The sequence goes on from NZ_JARUND010000001.1 coordinate 1,975,248, forward strand.
GTCTGCGGAATCGCGGTGACGCCGGCGGGGGTGGGGTTCGACGCGATCAGCAGCGGCATGATCGTCTGAACCGAGGCGATCATCCCGGTCACCCCCTGGAACAGCAGCACCGGCGAGAGCAGCGGCACGGTGATGCTGCGGAAGGTCCGCCAGGCGCTCGCGCCGTCGATCCGGGCCGCCTCGTGGAGTTCCCGGGGTACGTCCTGGAGCCCCGCCAGCGAGATGATCATGACGTTTCCGGCGCCCCACAGCACCGCCATCAGGATCACGTAGCGGGCGTACGGGTCGTCCAGCCAGGCGACGGCGTCGATGCCGGCCAGGTTGAGGACACCGTTGGCGGCGCCCGAGTCCCGGTTGAAGAGCGTTTTGAAGACGAGGCCCGCGCCCACCGGCGGAACCACGGCCGGCAGATAGAGCAGCGTGCGCCACAGGCCCCGCGCCCGCATCGGGCGGTTGACCAGGACCGCCAGCGCCAGCCCGGCGACGATCGACAGCGGTACCGAGGTGAGGGCGAACACCCCGGTCCGGCTCAGCGAGTCCCAGGTCACCTGGTCGGACAGCAGCTCGCGGTAGTTGGCGAACCCGACGAAGCTCCAGCGGGGGGAGATCCCGTCGAAGGTGGTGAAACTCAGCCACAGCGCGTACGCCATCGGCCCGACGGTCAGCAGCAGGAAGCCGATGATCCAGGGCGACGTGAACAGGTAGAACGCCCGGTGCCGACGGGCGGTCATGGAGTTCCGGGGCAGCGCACCAGGGCGGACGGCGCCGGTGCGGGCGGCGGGCGACCGGGGCCGCCCGCCGGCTTCGGAGATCTGGCCGACGGTCATCCCACCTGCTCCTTACCGCGCTTCAACTGCTCGTTGATCGAGGAGTTGAGGCGTCCCGCGAGGGTGTCGACAGAGATCCGGCCGTTCATCGCGGCCGGCATGACCTGGTTGATGAGGGCTTCGAGCGCGTCCCACTTGGCGTACGGGGTGAAGGGGGTCACCGAGAAGTGCTTCAGCTCGGCCTCCTGCACCGCGAGGACCCGCTTCTGGTACTCCTCCTTCCTCGGCATCAGCGGACGCAGCGACTTCAGGGTCGGGATGCCCCAGCCGCCCGCCGCGCGGTCCTTGGCGGGCCCTTCACCGAAGAACCACTCGAAGACCCGCCATGCGGCGTCCTTGTTCCGCGCCTTCTTCGGCATCCACATGCCCGTGCCGGCCTGGCAGGAGCTGATCCGGGGGCCGCCCTCGAAGACCGGGGCCGGCGCGAGCCGGGACACCCGCGCGATCTTCGGCTCGGCGTTGATCATGCCGCCCAGCCAGTAGCCGCTGCCCGACATGGCCATCCGGTCGGCGACGTAGGTGGGCCCGTCCCAGCTGTCGGGGTTGGGCTGGATGAGGCTCGGCCCGACTCTGACTCTGGCGTAGCGCACGTACCAGGCGAGGGCCCTGCGGGCCTCGGGGGTGGTGAAGTCGACGCGGGTGAAGTCGTCGGAGAAGAGGTTCCCTCCGGCGGCGGCGACCAGGTTCGTCAGGAGGACGACGATGTTCACGCCGTTGTAGCTGCCGCCGTAGACGGTGGTCTGGCCGTTCTTCCGTACGACCAGACGCTCGGCCTTCTCCAGCCACTCCTCGTACGTGGTCGGCTCGGTCTCGGAGGGGTGGTCGATGCCCGCCCTGTCGAACTGGGCGGTGTTGAACCAGAACATCGCATCCTGGGAGAAATCCTTCGCCATGCCGTAGCGGGGGCCGTTGCCCTGGGTGGTCCCGTCGAACCGCCACAGGTCGTTGGCCGGATCCAGGTCCTCGGCCCTGAGGACGGTGGATGCGGCGAAGTACGGGTCCAGGTTCTCGGCGACGCCCCGGGCCGCGTAGAACGGCGCGTCCAGAGCGCCGACGCCGCGCACCAGGTCGGGCGGGTTGCCGCTGGTGAGCATCGCGATCAGCCGGGTGATGTCGTCCTGCACCACGGTGATGCCGATGCCCAGCTCTCGCTGTGCCTGCTGGATCAAGTCCGTGGAGATGTCGTCGAGTTTGACCATCATGGTGATGGATTCACCGCCCCCCACGGCCGCTCCGTCGACCCTCAGGGCGCAGCCGCTCAGCGCCGTCGCGCCGACCGCCGCACCGCCCGCCGCCGAGAGGGCGAGAAACCGGCGGCGGCTCGGGTGTGTACCGGCAACGGCCTGTGCGTGCATGAACGTCCCTCCTCCTGATGTGGCTTGTTCGGGATACCGGCATACCGGTCAGATGATCAATGAGGCGTGACAACCGGTTGTCATGCGTCGTGGGCAGAGCTTCTTCCTGTCTGCAAACGGCGTCAAGGGTGTCGGCGACTTTTCGAAAACACTCACCGAGGCCGCGACACGAGTCAGTCCAGCAACCGGTTCCCTACCTGTCGGGAAGTTCCCGTACGTCGAACCAGTCGAAGTCGGCAGGGGCACGGGTGCCGCCCAGGTCCTGGGCGCAGACGCCGACGAACGTGCCGGTGAAGCGCAGCCGTTCGCCGTAGTCGTCGGAGAGCCTGCTCGCGTCGAGGACGGGTCCGACCGGCCGCCAGTCCGTGCCGTCCGGGGAGGCGGAGAAACGGAGTTCGGCGCCGTCGATGCGGGCCCGCAGCCACACGGACGGCCAGTCGTCGACGTCCAGTTGGGAGTCCGGGAACTCACCGTACGTCCCGTCGTCGGTCTGGATCACGCCGAGCACCCTGCCTCTGCCCTCGGCGTGGGTGACGCGGAGGTAGTAGTGCTGGGTGGTGTCGTACCAGCAGATCAGGCCCGCCAGTTGGGTGAAGTCGACGGGGCGGAAGTCGACCACCGTCGTCACCTCACAGCGCACCGAGGTCAGCCGGCGGGCGACCAGGCTCTGGTCGTACCGCGAGTGGGTGCTCTGCCGGCCGCGCAGCCGCAGATGACCGGGCCGCTCGGTGAGGGTGAGCCAGTCGGGGGTGGCGGGGACGCGCAGTGTGCTCCAGTGACCGGGGAGTACCGGGCCGTCGAAGTCGTCGCGCTGGGAAGCCTGGGGGTGCCCGGAGGCCTGCGCATGCCCAGAGGCCTGGGGATGTCCGGAAGCCTGCGCATGCCCAGAGGCCTGGGGATGTCCGGAAGCCTGCGCATGCCCAGAGGCCTGGGGATGTCCGGAAGCCTGCGCATGCCCAGAGGCCTGGGGATGTCCGGAAGCCTGCGGGTACCCGGAAGCCTGCGCACGTCCAGAGGCCTGCGGGTACCCGGAAGCCTCCACACGTCCGGAAGCCTGCGGATACCCGGAAGCCTCCACACGTCCGGAAGCCTGCGGATACCCGGAAGCCTCCACACGTCCGGAAGCCTGCGGATACCCGGAAGCCTCCGCACGTCCGGAAGCCTGCGGATGCCCGGAAGCCTCCGCACGTCCGGAAGCCTGCGGATACGCCTCCGCACGTCCGGAGGCCTGCGGATACTCGGAGACCTGCGGACGGCCAGACGCCTCTGCTTGTCCAGATGTCTGCGCGCGGCCAAACGCCTCTGCCGGAGCGCCGGTTGACACTTCCGCCGCCGGCGGCGTCAGCGCCGGCGCCGGAACCTCCAGGCTCGGTCGGCGGCTTCCGTCCGCCAGCCGCAGCCAGCCGTCGTTCGTCCAGGTCACGCGTTGCAGACAGGTCTCCCGCCCGAGGACGCACCGCGGTCCGTCGGGGGTGGCCACGGGACGGGAGGCCAGATGGGCGAGGTACCACTCCCCCGCCTCCGTACACACCAACTCCCCGTGCCCGGCCTTCTGCAGCGGCCAGTCAGGAAGGTCACGGGTCGTCAGGAGGGAGCCCTGGGGATCGAGTTCGTAGGGTCCGGCGAGTTCGCGCGAGCGGGCCATCAGGATGCCGTGGTTCCAGCCGGTGCCGCCCTCGGCGAGCATCAGGTAGTACCAGCCGCCCCGCCGGTACACGTTGGGACCCTCGATCAGCTCCTCGTGGGTGAGGATCGTCCGGGGCAGCCCGATCAGGGCCTGCTTTTGGGCGTCGTACTCCTGGAGGAGGATTCCGGCGAACGACGGACGGCCCGCGCGGGGGTCCCACCGCATGTTGAGCAGCCAGCTGCGGCCGTCCTCGTCGTGGAAGAAGGACGGGTCGAACCCGGAGGAGTTCAGGAACACCGGTTCCGACCACGGGCCGTCGATGGACTCGGCGGTCACGAGGAAGTTGTCGAGATCCTTGTAGGGGGAGCCGACGGTCCGGACGACGCTGTAGACCATCCAGAACCGCCCCTCGTGGTACGACAGCGAGGGCGCCCACACACCGGCCGAGTCGGCGACTCCGCGCAGGTCGAGGCGGTCGGCGCGGTCCAGGATGTGACCGGCCGGCGCCCAGTGGACGAGGTCCGTCGAATGGTGCAGGGGGACGCCCGGGAACCATTCGAAGGTGGAGGTGGCGAGGTAGTAGTCCGCGCCGACCCTCAGGATGCTCGGATCCGGGTGGAATCCGGGGAGAACCGGGTTGCGGATGTGGTCTGCGGTCATGCCCGCACCTCTCAAGGCTGTGCTGATACCGCTGCCGCTGCCGCTTGCGCGTTCGCGTTCGGTATTTCGAAAATTTCGGTCGGCGTGATCCTTTTGAATTCCCACGTCTTCACGTCGTGCTGAGGCGGGCTTAATGTAGAAACCGGTTGCTACGCGGTCAATGTTTCCGTCGTGTGAGCGGCGCTATTCGAAATTTTCGCTGGCCTCGGGCAGGTCGGAGAGGCGGTTGGAGATGGTCCGTACCGGAGGTGGCCTCGCCCCCACGGGCCCCACGCTGGCGGTCGTGGCCCGGGAGGCCGGTGTCTCCGTACCGACCGCCTCGAAGGTCGTGAACGGCCGGGAGGACGTGGCACCGGAGACCCGGCGACGGGTCACCGAGGTGCTGGACCGGCTCGGCTATGTCCGCAGACCCCGCTTCGACGCGTCGAAGTCGCCCGGTCTGGTCGATCTCGTCGTCCACTCCCTGGACAGTTCCTGGTCGGGTGCGGTGCTGCACGGCGTGGAGGAGGCGGCGCACGACGCGGGGCTGGAGATGGTCGTGTCGGCGGGCCTGACCCGGACCCGGGGCGGGCGCCCGGAGCGCGGCTGGCTCGACAAGCTGACGACGCGTGGCTCCTCCGGCGTTTTGTTCAACCTCGCCGAACTGACTCCGTCGCAGTACGCCTGGCTCGACCAGCACCACATCCCGTTCGTGATGATCGACCCGGTGCTGGAACCGCCGCCGGGCGTGGTGTCGGTGGGCGCGGCCAACTGGCACGGAGGACTGACGGCGGCCGAACACCTGTTGGCCCTGGGCCATGAACGCATCGCGGTCATCGCCGGCTACCGGCGCAAGATGTGCAGCAGCGCCCGGGTGTCCGGCTACCGCTCGGCACTCACCACCGCCGGTGTGCGCCAGCGCCCCGAGTACGTCCGCTACGGCAGTTTCGACGAGACGGTCGCCCACCGGCGCATGCTGGAGCTCCTCGACCTGCCCGAGCCGCCGACCGCGGTGTTCGTCTGCTCGGACAAAATGGCGCTCGGGGTGTACAAAGCCCTGGCAGAACGGGAGTTGAGGGTGCCGGAGGACGTCAGCGTGGTCGGTTTCGACGATCTCGCCGAGGCTCGTTGGGTGAGTCCGGCGCTCACCACCGTCCGCCAGCCTCTCGCCGAGATGGCGGCGACGGCCCTCCGGTTGCTGGTGCGGATGATGGCGGGGGAACGGCCGGAGGGGACGCGCACGGAGTTGTCCACCCGGCTGGTGGAGCGTGGCAGTACGGCTGCGCCGGCCAGACCCTCCTAGCGCTTCGTCACCTTGATCCATCTCGCCTGGTAGTGGCGAGGGTCGCGTGCGGGCCTGATGCCGACGGCAGCCCGGGTACCGCATCGATGTATCCGCGCCTGCTCACCGCGTTCCCGGTTTTCGGCGGTCTTGACCGGCTCGACAAGGAGGTACAGTTCCGTTAATGCGCATTAGGTAATACGCATTAACGGACGCGGCCGGGAGGGCAGCCACGGTGGAACGCAGGAAGCGGCCCGGACGTACGCCCGCGCCGGCAGTGCGTACGGCACGGCCGCGGCAGGCCGAGGTGGCCCGGCTGGCGGGGGTGTCCCAGGCGACCGTGTCCCTGGTGCTCTCTCCGAAGCCCGACGGCAAGGGGCGCATCATCTCCGAGGAGACCCGCCAACGGGTCCTGGAGGCGGCCCGGAGCCTGGGCTATGTGCCCGACCCGGCTGCCCGACGGCTGGCCGCCGTCCGCAACAACCTGCTCGGCGTCTTCAGTTTCACCGCCACGTTCCCCACCGATGTGCAGCACTCGTACTACCCCTTCCTGGTCGGCGTGGAGTGCGAGGCGGCGGCGCTCGGCTACGACCTCGTCCTGTTCACCGGGTCGAGCACCGGCGGTGCGGGGGCCGCGGTGCCCGACGCCCTGAGCCGGGTCCGGCTCGCCGACGGGTGTCTCTTCATGGGCCGGCACACACCCCGGGCCGAGCTCAAGCGGCTGGTCGAGGACGGGTTCCCGGTCGTACACCTGGGGCGCCGCGAGGCCTTGGAGGGCGTGGCCTGGGTGGGCGCGGACTATGTCGCGGCCACCCGTGAAGTCGTGGGCCATCTGGCTGAGTTGGGGCATCGGCGGATCGTCCTCGTCCGGGAGGACGATGACGCGCCCGCCTCGGCGGACCGTCAGCGCGGTTTCCTGGAGGGGCTGGAGGCAGTTGGGCTGCCCGCCGGGCCGGCAACCGTCTTCCGGTCCGCCGATCCGCAGCGGGACCTCACACCCGAACGGCTGCGCGTCTGGACCGATGACGGCGTGACGGCCTTCGTCGCGGAGGAGACCGACACCGGGGCTGCCTGGCGAGGCCTGCTCTCCGCCGTACGCGCGGCGGGCCTCGAGTGTCCCGCGGACGTGTCTCTGGCCCTGCTCGGCAGCCCGCCCGCCGATCTGGCGAGCGAGCCCGTACCCACCGGATTCGACATACCCCGGCCCCAGTTGGGCGCCGCAGCGGTACGACTGCTGGCCGCGCTCGTCGCGGGAGCGGGAAAGGACGAGGGCGAGGGAGAGGGAGAGGGAGAGGGAGCGGACGACGACGCGCGGGAGACGCTCGTCAGCTGTGCCTTCCGGCCGGGCCCGACGACCGGGCCCCCGCCGCCCGCCCGGCCTTGAGCACGTTCCGTTTCGCCCCCGTCCCAGCCCACTAGCCCGAACAAGCAGCCAGCAGCCAGCAGCCAGGAGAAGCGTGATATCCGAAGCGGACATACTCGTCGTGGGCGGCGGTCTCGGTGGTGTGGCCGCCGCACTCGCCGCCTGCCGCGCGGGACGCAGCGTCGTGCTCACCGAGGAGACGGACTGGGTCGGCGGCCAGCTCACCAGCCAGGCCGTACCGCCCGACGAGCATCCGTGGGTGGAGCAGTTCGGTACCACCGCCTCGTACCGGCGGCTGCGTGAGGAGATCCGGCGGTACTACCGCCACTGGTATCCGCTGCGGGCCGAGGCACTGGCGCTCACCGACCTCAACCCGGGAGCGGGCCGCGTCAGCAAGCTCTGCCACGAGCCGCGGGTCGCCCTCGCCGTCCTGGAGGGCATGCTCGCGCCCCACCGGGCGGCGGGCCGGCTGACGGTACTCACCGAGCACCGGCCGGTCTCCGCCGAGTCCGACAGCGATGTCCTCCGGGCGGTGACCCTGGAGGACCTGCGCGACGGAACGCGTCGCACCCTCACCGCGCGCTATGTCCTGGACGCCACCGAGACGGGCGAACTCCTCCACCTCGCGGGCGTCGAGCACGCGAACGGGGCGGAGTCACGGGCCGAGTTCGACGAGCCGCACGCCCCGGACACGGCCCAGCCCCTCAACCAGCAGGGCATCACGGTCTGCTTCGCGCTCTCCCACCACGAGGGCGAGGACCACACCACCGACCGCCCGGCCGACTTCGACTTCTGGCGCGGCTACCGGCCCTCGTTCTGGCCCGGTCCGCTGCTCGGCTTCGAGGCGCCCGACCCGCGCACGCTGGAGCCGGTGCCGCGAACCTTCGTACCGAACCCCGAGCACGACCCGCTCGGTGTCTCCGCCGACCAGAGTGCCGACGCCGGTGACAAGGAACTGTGGGGTTTCCGCCGCATCCTGGCCCGCAAGCTGCACGCGCCGGGCGCCTTCGACTCCGACATCACCCTCGTCAACTGGCCGCTCAACGACTACTGGCTCACGCCGTACATCGGCCAGGAGGCCGAAGCCCTGCACGGGGCACGGCAGTTGTCGCTGTCGCTGCTGTACTGGCTACAGACCGAGGCACCTCGCGCGAACGGCGGCACCGGCTTCCCCGGCCTCAGAATCCGCCCGGACGTGACCGGTACGGCGGACGGCCTGGCCAAGGCGGCGTACGTCCGCGAGTCACGCCGTATCAAGGCCGTCACCACGGTCACCGAGCACGACGTGGCGATCGACATCGTCGGGCCGTACGGCGGCACCCGGCACCGGGACTCCGTCGGCGTGGGCGGGTACCGCATCGACCTGCATCCCTCGACCGGCGGGGACAACTACGTCGACATCGGGTCCGTGCCGTTCGAGATCCCGCTCGGCGCGCTCGTGCCGCGTCGGGTCCGCAACCTGCTGCCCGCCGGCAAGAACATCGGCACCACCCACATCACCAACGGCTGCTACCGGCTCCACCCGGTGGAGTGGAACGTCGGCGAGGTCGCCGGGGCACTGGCCGCGCACTGTGTGGCCGAGGACGTCGAGCCGCACCAGGTGCAGTCCGACGACAAGCGGTTCGGGGAGTTCGCGCGGCTGCTCGACCGTGAGGGTGTCCAGCGCCACTGGCCGGACGTTCGCGGCTACTGAACGAATTCTGCGCGCAGGGGAGTTGGGCTCGCACACGAACCGATCCAGTAGATCCAGTAGACCCAGTAGAAGGAGGTGCTCGGACAATGGCCAGACCCCGCATCCGCGTCGGTATCGACGTGGGCGGAACCTTCACCGACGCCGTGGCCGTGGACGCCACGACCCTCGAACTCCTGGGGCAGGTCAAGGTCCCGACCAGCCACCGTCACGAGGACGGCGTCGCACACGGCATCGTCGAGGCGCTCGGCCGACTCCTGGAACAGACCGGTCGCGCCCCCGCCGACGTCACCTTCCTGGCGCACGGCACGACACAGGCCACCAACGCCCTTCTGGAGGGCGACGTGGCGACGGTCGGCCTGATCGGCATCGGGTCCGGCCCCTCGGCGGTGTTCACCCGCCGCCTCGCCTCGTTCGCCAAACTCGAACTCACCCCCGGCAAAAGGCTTCCGCTGGTCTACGCCCATGTCTCCGACCCGCACGACGCGGCCGAAGTCCGCCGCGTTGTCGAGCAGTTGCAGGAGCAGGGCGTCCAAGTCCTTGTCGCCAGCCAGCCGTTCAGTGTCGACCGCCCCGAGGGCGAGAGGGCCGCCCTGGACGCGGCAGGGCCGTACGGACTGCCGATGACCGCCGCGCACGAGATCACCTCGTTGTACGGGCTGCACAAGCGCACCCGCACCGCCGTGGTCAACGCGGCGATCCTGCCCCGCATGCTGGCCACCGCCGACCTCGTCGACGCCTCCATCACCAGGGCGGGCGTGACCGCGCCCCTGATGGTGATGCGCTGCGACGGCGGTGTGATGACCCTGGACGAGATGCGCCGCCGGCCGCTGCTGACGGTGCTGTCGGGACCGGCCGCCGGAGTCGCGGGCGCACTGATGGGGGAACGGGTGAGCGAGGGCGTGTTCCTGGAGACCGGGGGCACGTCGACCGACATCAGCGTCGTACGGAGCGGCAAGGTCGCCGTCCGGCACGCCACCGTCCTCGGGAAGACCTCGTACCTGAACGCCCTCGACGTACGCACCGTCGGCGTCGGCGGTGGCTCCATGGTGCGGATCGGCGACGGCCGGGTGACGGGAGTCGGTCCGCGCAGCGCCCACATCGCGGGGCTGCCGTACGCCTGCTTCGCCTCCCCCGAGCAACTGCGCGACGCCACCGTGGACACCGTCCGGCCCCTGGACGGCGACCCCGCCGACTACGCCGTCCTCGACACGACGGAGGGCCGGTTCGCCGTCACCATGACGTGCGCCGCCAATGCCCTCGGCCGCGTCCCCGAGGGCGACTTCGCCCACTGCGACCCGGAGACCGCGCGCGCCGCGATAGCGCCGCTGGCCGCCGTGCTCGGCACCGACGTCGCGATCGCCGCCACCCGGATCCTCGACGCGGGCGTCGCCCAGGTGAGGACGGTGTTGGACGCCCTGATCCGCGACTACCGCCTCGACAAGGACGCGGCCGTCCTCGTCGGCGGAGGGGGCGGTGCCGCGTCCGTCACCCCGCACCTGGCCCGCGCCAGCGGCATGGAGGGCCGGATCGCCCGCCACAACGAGGTCATCAGCCCCATCGGCGTCGCCCTCGCCCTCGTACGGGAACAGGTGGACCGGATCGTGCCCGGCGCCACGCAGGAGCAGATCCTCGCCGTCCGCGCCGAGGCGGAGCGCGCGGTCGTCGCCCAGGGCGCCGCCGCCGAGGGCGTCGAGGTCGAGATAACCGTCGACCCGCAGACCAACACCGTGCGGGCGGTCGCGACGGGCGCCACCGAACTGCGCGCCCAGGACCGGGCCCACCGCGCCGACGACACCGAGCGCCTGCGTGCCGCGGCGGCCAGTCTCAAGGCCGACCCCGCCGTGGTCCACGTCCTGGCGGGCACCGCCGCCCACACCGTCTACGGCACCGAGACGCGCCACCGGCTACGGCCGACCCGTCGGCCCGTACGGATCGTCGACATGGACGGCGTCGTACGCCATCACGCCGCCGACGCCCGCGTGGAGACCACCACCGTGGCCAGCGCCCCCGAGGTGCTCGCCCGGCTGGTGGGCGAGTCCACCTCGTACGGCGACGGCGGGGTACGCGCTCCCGCCCTGCGGTTGCTGCTCGGCTCCCGCATCGCCGACCTGTCCGGCGTCCTCGATCCGCAGCCTCTGCTCGCCCTCGCCCACAGCGAGTTGCGGACCCGCGCGGCCGACGAGCCGGTGGTCGCGGTCCTGGAGGCGCGCTCATGACGGCCACATCGAACGAACTCGTCCATAAAGACAGCGAGTTGACGGACCCAGCCTCCGTCGGCGACATCGAATGGGCTGTCCGACTGCTGGCCGCCACGCCCACCCACGAGGGCCGTGACCGCGAGCTGCTGCGCCAATGGGCCCTTGACGCCGACGAGTTCGGGTCCCGCCTCGTCCCCGTGCCGTCCACCGCGCGTGTGGTCGAGCGGGACGACGGCGTGCAGCGGATGCTCCTCGCCCGCTACACGTCACGGCCCCCGACGGTCGAGCTCTACACCGACACGCTCGCCCTCGCCGAGGAGTTGGTCGACGCGCGTGGCTGGCGGGCCTGGTACCCGCCGGGCTCGGTGCGCGCCGCCGCGCTCGCGCACGAGGCCGCACATGCCCACCTCCACCACGGCCCGGAGAAGGCCGCGCTCAAACAGGCACTCGGGCACACCGTGCTGCGCCTCGGACGTCACCGCGTGTACGGCCATGTCGCCGGTGCCGAAGAGGTCGCCGCCCATGCCTACGCCAGAACCGTCTGCGGGCTCGGCCGCAGCCCCCTGCTCCTCACCGCCGCGCTGCGTGACGCGCTCACCCGGCCCGGCAGAGAGAGAAGAGAGAACTGACCCATGGGCGTCGTCATCCTCCTCGTCATGGCCGCCGGCGTCGGCCTGATGCTCACCCGCAGGCTCCCCACCGCCTTCGCGCTGGTGCTGCTCGCCGTCGTCATCGCGTTCCTCGCCGGGGCACCGCTCACCGGCGAGAACAGCGTGCTGGACACGGTTCTCCAGGAGGGCGCGCCGACCCTGGCCGCCACCATGATCGCGATCATTCTGGGCTCCTGGCTGGGCAGACTGCTCGACGAGACCGGTATCGCGGGCACACTCGTCCGCAAGATCGTCGAGTTCGGCGGTGACCGCCCGACCGTGGTCGCCCTCGGCGTCCTCGCCGTGTCCGCGCTCGTAGGTACGGTGACCAGCTCGGCACCCGCCGCGATGCTCGCCGGCATCATCGGCATCCCCGCGATGATCGCCGTCGGCGTACCCAAGGTGACGGCGGCGGGCACGGTGCTGATGGGTATCGCCGTGGGCGTGCCCTTCGAGCTGCCGTTGTGGCAGTTCTTCTCCACCGCACTGGAGCTGCCGGTCCCGACCGTGCGCGACTTCATGGTGAAGCTGTTCCCCTTCGCGCTGGTCGCCGCCCTCGTGTTCGTCCTCGTCGAGACGCGCCGGCGGGGCACCGAGCACGCCTGGTCGCTCAAGTCCGTCGACCCGCGGCCTCGTTCACGTCGCGAGGAGTTGGGCGACGCGCCCTGGTACGCGCTGCTCGCCCCGGCGGTCCCGCTCGTCCTGGCTCTGGGCTTCGAACTGGCCGTCGTCCCCTCGCTGTTGGCGGGCGTCTTGTACACGCTGGTCACCACGACCCGGCCCCGGGAGATGAACAAGCGGCTGCTGCGCACGCTTTACGGCGGCTTCGAGGTCGCCGCTCCGCCGCTCGTCCTGTTCGTCGCCATCGGCGTCCTGCTCACCGCCGTGAAGCTGCCTGGTGCCGTGGACGCGCTCGAACCGCTCGTCAGGGCCGTCAGTCCGCAGAACCCCGTGGTGTTCGTTTTCGTCTTCACCCTCCTCGTCCCGCTGTGCCTCTACCGCGGCCCCCTCAACGTTTTCGGCCTGGGCGCGGGCATCGCGGGCGTCCTCATCGCCACCGGCATCTATCCGGCGGCCGTCGTCCTCGGCATGGCCACCTCGTACAACCAGGTCTTCGGCGTCGCCGACCCCACCAGCACTCAGACCGTGTGGAGCGCCCAGTACGCGGGCGTCACTCCACAACAGGTCATGGTGCGCACCCTGCCGTACGTCTGGGCGGTCGCCCTCGGCGGCCTGTGCGTCACGGCGGCCGCTCACCTCTGACCCGACGGACACCTCCGAACCCGATCGACACCCTCTCACCCGACAGACACCTCATGACCCGACAGATTCGCTGTCAATGGAGTCCCCCATGCACGAGCATCACCTCGACCGGCGCCTCTTCCTGCGTGCCGGCGCCGCCACCGGAGCCGCTCTCACCGTCGGGACGGCCGTGGGAGCGCAGCCCGCGACCGCCGCACCCGGCGGATTCCCCAACTACACATACCAGCGAACGCTGCTGACGGCGTCTCAGCTCAAGTACAACCCCACCGGCGAGATCATCTTTCCCTGCATCAGGGGCGTCTACGACAAGCTGAGCGACCCTCTCGGGCGGTACTACCTCTACTACGCGCCGCACGACGCGCCCGGTGGCATCTGCCTGGCCTACGGCGACTCGCTGGAGGGTCCGTTCACGGAGTACCCGTCGAACCCGATCGTCTCCAACAAGTGGTCACCGCACTACTCCGTCAGCCATGTCTCGTCGCCCCACGTACTGTGGAACGCGGACGCCAAGGAGTTGTGGCTGTACTTCCACGGGGAGAACACCACAACCCGCCTGGCCCGCTCGTCCGACGGGATCCACTTCACGTACGACAAGGTCGTGCTGTCGACGTCGATGCTGCCGGCAGGCACCACGGAGACGTCGTACGCCCGGGTCTTCCGCCACGACCTGCCCTCGCGAGGCGCTCGCTACGTGATGGTCTTCATGACCAACAACACCACCAACCACCGTGACATCCACTGGGGTTGGTCCGCCGACGCCCGCACCTGGACCTTCGACCAGGAGCCGCTGATCCGGCACGGCGATGTCGACGCCGTCAACGTCGGCGGCGCGCACCTTCTCCACCGCGACAACAGCACCTACGTCGTCTACAACAAGGACAAGTCGAGCGGCGGCGACATCATGATCACCGAGGTCGGCAACGACTTCAGCAAGCGCACCCATCTCGGTGTCTTCTACAACTCCCGCAGCGCGTCCCCCGAGGACGGGCGCGCAGCGGCGCCTTCCTTCGGCACCGACGGCGGCGTCCCGTACATGATCTACGAGGCCGGAGAGCGGCTCTCGGGATCCATCGCCGTGGCCCGGGGCTGACCGGCGCGCCGACTCCCCGATGACGACGTGCCGCGAGGCGGCACGTCGACGAACTGCCGTCCGCAGCAGATGTGTCGCTGTTTCACGGTTGTGCGACAGCGGTGTCCCGAAGGACAGACGGACGTGACCCCGGAGCCCCATGGCTCCTCTTACCCGACGCAAGATCCGGAAGCCGGCGGAAACGCCGCCGGTCTTCCCTTCCCCCTTGGAAGGAACCACCCCTGATGAACCGCCACCTGCGCAAGGCCGTTTTCGCCACCGCCGCGATCACCGCCGGGCTGCTGATGACGGCGTGCCAGAACGGCACCGACAACAGCTCGTCCGGCTCGTCCGACAACAGCGCATCGGACAAGCCGTCGGCCTCCCAGTCCTCGACGAGCGTCGGCTCCGATCCCAGTTCCACTCCCGGCTCCGACTCCAGCCCCGGCTCCGACACCGACGCCACCCCCGCTCCCGTCTCCGACACCGACTCCAGCCCCGCTCAGGGCTCAGGCTCCGACACCCGCGACACCGCCATCGAGGGCATCAACAAGGGCAAGGGTGTCAACGGCACCTGGTTCGGCAATGTCTCCTACCTGGCGCCGGGCAAGTACACCGTCTCCGACTCGAAGGGCACCGAGCAGGAGTTCCTCGTCGCCGAAGACACCAAGATCATCGGCTACGACGACATCTGTGAGGCCGTGAACACCGGACCGGGCGGCGAGGGCGGCGTCGAGTGCACCGAGGCCCAGCTGGAGAAGGCCGCCAAGGCGGGCGTCAGCGCCAAGGTCGTCATCAGCAACGGCATCGCGACCACCATCACCGACGACCACTGATCCACACCGCACGGGGAGTCACGGTGGGCCGGGCCGCGCGAGGCGCCGGCCCACCGGGCGGGTCGCCGACCGGGTGACGACGCGCGCCGCCTGCCCCGGTTCGAAGGGGTCGCCCGACCGGCGACCTCTTCGGATCGTCGAGCCCGGCTCCTCAAGCTGGGCAACCGTGGGGGGCGGCAGAAGCAGGACACCCTGCGGGGAGCGGGCGCGTCCGTTTCCTTCAAGACCGGGCATCGGCGCAGCGCCTAACGTGGCCGTATGACCTCACACCCGACACCTCACCCGGCGCCGCGCCCCACCCCCCGGTTCGACGCCGTCGGCATCGTCACCGCCGACCTCGCCGCCTCCGTCGCGTTCTACCGCCGGCTGGGGCTCGACTTCCCCGAGGGGGCCGAGAAGCAGCCGCATGTCGAGGCCGAACTCCCGGGCGGGCTACGTCTGTTGCTCGACACCGAGGAGACCGTCCGCTCCCTCCACCCCGGGTGGCGACCCCCGAGCGGCGGCGGCCGGATCGGGCTGGCGATGCTGTGTGGCTCGGCCGCCGAAGTGGACTCCCTTCACGAGGAGTTGGTGGGCGCGGGATACCGGAGCGAGCTGAAACCCTGGGACGCCGTTTGGGGACAGCGGTACGCGTGTGTGCTCGACCCCGACGGCAACGGCGTCGACCTGTTCGCACCACTGCCCTCAGCCGCCCCCTCAGCTGCCCCCGCCGCCGAGTAGCCTCCGGAGCGGCATTCCCGTCAACTCCCGCACATCCCGGGCGAGGTGGGCCTGGTCGGCGTACCCCGCGAGAGTCGCCGTCTCAGCGTAGGGGACTCCCTTCCGGGCCAGCGCCAGTGCCCGCTGGAGGCGGAGGATACGGGCCAGCGTCTTGGGGCCGTAGCCGAAGGCGGTCAGGGAACGGCGGTGCAACTGCCGGGTGCTCAGGCCCAGTTCGTCGGCCGTACGTCCCACCGGGCGGCCCGCCCGCAGGGCCTCGACCAAACCGGTCAGCAGCGGGTCGGGCGGGGGTGTCCGAGCCGCCCTGCGCAGAGCCAGCTCTTCGAGTGCCGTCGCCGGATCGGGCGCCGCGTCGACGCGTACCCTCAGGCGTCCCACCTCGACGGCTCCCCACAGGTGGGTCAACCCAACTCGCCGGTCCCGGAGTTCGTACGCGGGCACGCCCAGCAGCGCCGGCGCCGTGCCGGGGTGGAAGCGGACGCCCACCCAGTGCGCGGGGGCGCCTTCGGGAACGTACGGGCGGGTGTCGGGCCCCGCGACCAACAGCCGGCCCTCGCTCCACAGCAGGTCCATACAGCCGTCGGGCAGAACGGGCCGCACAACGCCGGACCGGGCCGGGGCGTTCGACCACACCATCGCGCCCGGCAGCCGGGAGGCCCGTTCCTCGTACACACGCAAAAGGCTACGCCGCCCAGCGGTGACGGCCCGCAGGGCCGGCCGGGGCGTGGAGCCCGGGCTCGCCGTCCACCGCCGCCATCGCGAAGGCGCCCTCGCGTCGACAGCGTGACCTGTCCGACTTGGCAGCCCGACTGAGTACCTTGTCCGACCCCCGCGACCGCCGTGGACGCCGCTACACCGCCGTGCTCGTGCCCGTGCTCGTCGGCCGCGAACGAGCTGATCCCGACGTCGCGCCGTACACCGTAGTCGATCAGGAGCAGGCGTTCGCGGAGCTCGGCCGGGTGGTGCCGAGGCGTTCCCAGAGGCCAACAAGATGCGTGTGCGCCCCCAGGGCAGTGGCCAGAGCCGGCGCGTGATGCTCGGGGTGTGTGTCCGTCGAAGGTCAGCCGGACGGACAGCGTCGACACGGTCAGCGGACAGTGGACGGGCGGCTCAGCTCGCCCCGTTGGGATTCGTCATGACCGCAAGCGTGACCGGTGAAGGCCCATCGGCACCGTCGCGGCCTGGACCCCTGGAGTGCGCCCTGCGTCCGGGTTCAGCTCGACAGCAGGGCGATGGCGATGACCACCGCGAGCATCAGCACCACGCAGCCGCAGGTGGTCAGCGCGTCGCGCCGGGCGCCCCTGGCTCCCTCCTCGGTGTCCGCCCGCCAGAACGGGTCGAGGACCACCTCGCCGGACTCAAGTGCCGCCACCACCCGCTGGACCTCCGCGTAGGAGTACACCGTGTAGGTGGTCGCGCCCAAGGTTCCGTAACCCCGCAGCTCTTTGGTCCCCACCCCGTGGGCGGAGGCCACCTGCGGCACATACTTCCGTCTGACCGTCCAGAGAGCGGCGGCCCTGTCGGCCTTCACCCAGCTGAGGCCCGGGGGCGGCACTTCCGGCGTGGTCATGCCCACCATGGTGCCGCTGAGGGCGGCACGGGACAAGACGTCACCAGCCAGCGGATCGCGGGGTCTCTCGTCACTGGACCAGCATCCGGAATCTAGGTCAGGACCAGCCAGCGGCGGCCGTCGATGAGCTCTCGTGCCGCATCGAGGTGGCCGGCGTGGCACGCCGTCTCGGTGATGACGTGCAGCAGGACGTCGCGCAGGGTGTGCAGGTGCGGTTCACCGAACAGGTCGTGGGGCCACCAGGCCAGGGCGGCGTCAACAGGGGTGGTGGTGATGACGGCGTCGGCGAGCTCTGCCTCCTGCCGGTATCGGTCGAGCACGTCACTGGCCGGTACTTCCGAGGCCACGTTCCAAGCTTCGTCGCCGCTCGTCAGGCCATGAATGACCTCCTCATCCCCGCCGACGACCGCACGGAACCAGAACCGCTCGACGTCCAGTGTGAGGTGCTGGACCAGCCCCAGGCAGTGCCATCCGGATGGCAGTACGGGGCGTCGCAGAGCCTCCGCGTCGAGTTCATCGAGAATGCCGAGGACGTGGCGCCTCTGCCCGTCCAAGGCCCTGAGAAGCGCTCTGACTTCGCTGTCTGGAGCCATTTCGCTCATGCTTTCGGTCACGGCCATCGAGGATCCCTCAATTCGTGCGGCGATGCTGGGCGTTCCCTGACATCCGGGGAACACAGTTGACGGGAGGCCGACGCAACCGCGCGCGCCGCAGAGACGGCGTCGGCGCCGGGGCCTTCCGGACTCGGGCAGCGGCAGCGGCCCGGTGTCCGTCACTTCTCGGGCGGCGGGCCCTCTTCCGTCTTGGGGCTGGTCTTCGCGTGGGTCCGCAGCCGGGACGTCACGTCCTCCGGGGGCAGGAAGCGCGACCAGCGTTCCGGGAACTCGGAGGGCATGTCGCAGTCGTCGGGGTCGTCGTCGGCGTCGTCATGGTGCTCGTGGGAGTGGACGACGGCCATCCGGGCGATGTACTCGGCGGCCTCCTCCTCACGGATCCGTTCGTTGGCCGCGCGGGCGGCGGCGGTGGCGGCGGCCGGCCAGACGCGGTCGATCGCCGCGTTGACGGCGGCCCCGACAAGCACCGCGAACGCGGACACCCCGACCCACAGCAGGACGGCGACGGCCGCGGCGAGCGAACCGTAGATCGTGGCGCCCTCGATCGTCTTGGTCAGGTAGATACGCAGCAGGAAGCTGCCGAAGACCCACATCGCGAGGGCCATCAGCGCGCCCGGGACGTCCTCGATCCACGGTGAGCGCACCGGGACGGATACGTGGAACAGCGTCGTGAGGAACGCGATGGACAGCAGGATGACGACAGGCCAGTACAGGACCTGGACGAGCGTCTCCGACCACGGCAGGACGTTCAGCACGGCGTCCGGGCCCGCCACCATCAGCGGCAGGGCGACCGAGCCGATCAGCAGCGCCACGACGAACAGCACGAAGGCGACGAGCCGGGTCTTGACGATGCCTCGGACGCCGTCGAGGCCGTACATGACGGTGATGGTGTCGATGAAGACGTTCACCGCGCGCGAGCCGGACCAGAGGGCGAACAGGAACCCTATGGAGATGACGTCGGGCCGGCCGCCCTTCATCACGTCGTTCAGGATCGGCCGGGCGATCTCGGCGACGCCCTTGTCTGAAAGGACCGTGCGGGACGCCTCCAGGAGGTTGGTCTCCAGGCTGGTGATGGTGTCGGTGCCGGTCCAGTCGTCGACGTAGCCGAGCAGCCCGATGAGGCTCAGCAGCAGGGGCGGCACGGACAGCAGCGTGAAGAACGCCGCTTCCGCCGCCAGACCCAGGATCCGGTACTCGACGCACGAGTTGACGGTGTCCTTCAGCAACAGCCACGCGGTCCTGCGCTTGGACACGTTCCGGTAGAGGGCGCGCGCGCGGTGGAGTCGGCCGCTGGGGCTCTCGGGAAGTTCACTTGCTGCCTGCACACCCTAACGGTATCGGGCGGGCGCCACCCCTCTCACCCTCCGGTACCCCGGTCACGGCGCAGCGCCCGTGGGCCGCTCTCTTCCCTCCGCTCCCGTGACGCGGCAGAAAACGAGGAGAAACCCAGCGGAAACCTGGCGGAACGATACGGCAGGTAAATCGAATATTATTTCTGTCATGCCCTCGGCGGCCATTTTCCGGCGCTCGTAAACGGAATGCCGCCCGGCAGTTACACCTGCCCTGCGGAAAGCTTCCTGGTGAGGCGGGCGAACACACAGTCGCTATCTGTACGAAAAGTCGTGACTCTGTAACAGGAAAGCGACATTACGCCGAGCGACCTTGACCCCCTCATAATCAGGTCGAAACAATTCGGATTGCATTCGCCGGGGCACACCCGCCCAAGAGAGTGCGACGTAAGACCACACGGGGGCATCCGGGCCCCGACCAAGCCCGACCGAGCCGCGTTGCCCGTGATCCGCGTGATCCGTAAAAAAACCCGCACGACAACGTGCGGATCGACGACTTGCCGCACACCGCGCTCATCGACAGTCTCCGCTCGTACGTCACTCGTACGTCATTCGATTCGCACACCATTCCTCATATCACGTCAACTGTCGCTCCCGTCCACAGCCGCACCACGGACGCACAGCGGACGTGAAATCCATCGCGCCAATTCACGGAGCGACCCATGCCTTTACCAAGGTTTGCCTCGCGATCCCGGCCCTCCCAGTCGAACCGATTTTCCGCCGGAGGTCCGGCGGTTCTCACACGGGAAAACGGGGTATCGGCACCACGCATCGCCGGAGTGGACGTTGCCCGCGGCCTCGCCCTGCTCGGGATGTTCTCCGTGCACGTCTTCGGTGCGTTCGAGCCCGCCGAGTCACCGACGGTGGCCTGGCAGTTGGCGGGCGGCCGGTCCTCGGCGACCTTCGCACTGGTGGCCGGGGTCGGCCTGGCCTTCACCACCGGCGGCCGTACGCCCCGGGTCGGCCGCGGCTCACTCGCCGCCGTCACCGCCCGGGCGCTGACCGTCGGTGTGATCGGGCTGCTGCTGGGCTACGCCGCCGACGCGGGCGACCTCGGCGTCGACGTCATCCTCGTCTTCTACGCCCTGCTGTTCCTGCTCGCCCTGCCCCTGCTGACCCTGCGGGCACGGACCCTGGGCTGCGTCGCCCTCGCTCTGGGCGTGGTCGCGCCGTTCCTCGTCCACATTCTGCGGGGGGTGCTGCCCGAACCCGCCTTCGACGGTGATCCGACGCTCCAGGACGTGGCCACCGACCCGGCAGGCCTCCTCGGCGATCTTCTCGTCCACGGGAGGTCCTGGTAGCGGGGGCGGCCCGGGAGGCCCGGGCGTGGGAACCCGGACGCGGAAGGCGGGCCTCGGGGACCCCGCCCGATCCGCCGGTCCACCGATCCGAACCAGCTAAACCATCTCAGCCAACCGCACCAGTCGCACCAGTCGCACGAAGCGAAAGCCAGGACCAGCACCGCTAGGGAGCTCATTGTGGGGGGAAAAGTGGGGGGAAATCCGATCGAGTTGGCGTCCGTACCGCCGACCGATCCGACCAGGCACACGTCCGGCGCCGGGGGCGGCACCGAACGGATCCTCGCCGAGGTGCTCGCGGGTGTCGTGAAGAGCGACCACATCCCGCTGGACAGCCACTTCTTCGACGATCTCGGCGCCAACTCGCTGGTCATGGCGCACTTCTGCGCCCGGGTCAGGAAGCGCGACGATCTGCCGTCGGTGTCGATGAAGGACGTGTACGGCCATCCGACGATCCGGAGTCTGGCGGCGGCGCTGACCGACGCCCCGACCGAGGCGCCCGTCGCACCGCCGGCCGAGGCCCCGGCGCCCGGCAGCACCTCGCGCTATGTCCTGTGCGGGGCAGCGCAGTTGCTGATCTTCGCCGCGTACTGTTTCCTCGCCGGGCTCGTCACGGTCGATGGCTACCAGTGGATCAGCGCCGGTTCGGGGGCCGTTGACGTCTATCTGCGGTCGGTCGTGTTCGGCGGCGCCGTGTTCGCCGGGATGTGCGTGCTGCCGGTGGTCGCCAAGTGGGTGCTGGTCGGCCGGTGGCAGGTGACCGAGTTCCCCGTCTGGGGTCTCGCCTATCTGCGCTTCTGGACGGTCAGGGCCCTGCTGCACGCCAACCCGATGCGCCTGTTCGCCGGCAACCCGCTCTACGTGCTCTACCTGCGGGCGCTCGGTGCGCGGATCGGCAAGGGCGTCACGATCCTCTCCCCCGCCCTCCCGGTCTGCACCGACCTGCTCACGGTCGGCGCGAACACGGTCATCCGCAAGGACTCCTACTTCCTGTGCTACCGGGTCGTCGCCGGACGCGTCCGGACCGGTCCGGTCACTCTCGGCAGGAACGTCCACGTCGGTGAGAAGACCGTCCTCGACATCGGTACGTCGATGGGCGACGGGTCGCAACTCGGTCACGCCTCCGCGCTGTTCGAGGGCCAGACAGTGCCTGCGGGTCTGCGCCGGCACGGCTCGCCCGCGCAGCCCACGGACGTGGACTACGTACGGATCCCCGAGGCCCACTGCTCCACCGTCCGACGGGCCGCCTACGGCTTCGTGAGCCTCCTCCAACTCCTGCTGGTGTACGTGCCGTTGGCGGCCGGTGGCGGGTTCCTGCTGCTCGACCTGGCACCCCGCCTCAAGGCACTGGTCGACCCGGACCTGGCCGACCTGACCTCCGTCCGCTTCTACGCCGAAGCCGTGGGCCTGTCCCTGGCACTCTTCGGCGCCGGGATCGTCGTCGGAGCCGTGACCGTGTCCGTGGTCCCCCGGCTGCTGAACCTGGCGATCCGGCCCGGCCAGGTCTATCCGCTGTACGGCCCGCACTACTCGGCGCAGCGGGCCGTCGCCCGTCTGACCAACCTCAAGTTCTTCAAGTGGCTGTGCGGCGACAGCTCGTTCATCGTCCACTATCTGCGGGCCATCGGTTACGACCTCTCGCACGTCGAACAGACCGGCTCCAACTTCGGTACAGAGGTGGGGCACGAGAACCCGTACCTGGTCTCCGTGGGCCGCGGCACGATGGTCGCGGACGGGCTGTCGGTCCTCAACGCCGACTACTCCGCCACCTCCTTCCGCGTCTCGCGGGCGTCGATCGGAGCGCACAGCTTCCTCGGCAACCACATCGCGTACCCCGCCGGGGGCCGCACCGGTGAGAACGTGCTCCTCGCGACCAAGGTGATGGTGCCGCTCGACGGCGAACTGCGCGAGAACGTCGGCCTGTTGGGCTCACCCTCCTTCGAGATCCCACGGTCGGTGGAGCGCGACAGCAGCTTCGACCATCTCCGTGAGGGCGACGAGTCGCAGCGCCGGCTCGCCGCGAAGAACCGCTACAACCTGCGCTCGATGGGCCTGTTCCTGTTCGTCCGCTGGCTGCACTCCCTCCTCCTGACGGTGCTCGGCTTCGCCGCCCTCGCCGTCCACGGCACACACGGCGTAGCCGCCGGCGCGCTGGTCGGCGCCTCCCTGGTCCTCGGGCTCGCGCTCACCGCCGGGTACTACGTGCTGGTCGAGCGGCTCATCACCCGGTTCCGGCGGCTGGTACCACGGTTGGTGTCCATCTACGACCCGCACTTCTGGTGGCAGGAACGACTGTGGAAGGTGCCCGTCGACTTCCTCGTCGTGTTCAACGGGACGCCGTTCAAGAACCTCCTGTGGCGGCTGATGGGCGTCCGCGTCGGACGCCGGGTCTTCGACGACGGCGCCGTCATCACCGAGCGCACACTCACCACGATCGGCGACGACTGCACGCTCGGCGCCCACAGCAAGATCCAGGCCCACTCGCAGGAGGACGGCACCTACAAGTCCGACCACATCGTCCTCGGCGCGGGCGTCACGCTCGGCACCGGCGCACTCGTCCACTACGGCGTGACGATGGGCGACGGCTCCCAACTCGCCCCGGACTCCTTCCTGATGAAGGGCGAGGACGTGCCGTGCCTGGCCCGCTGGGGCGGCAACCCGGCGGTGGCCCTGCGCAGCGACCAGATCGCACCCGGCACGGACAACACGCACATCGCACGCATCGCACCGACAGCAACGGGGGCAGTCCTGTGAACACCATTCCACGCTGGACATCCGACCAGGCGCCGGGCACGCCCGAGCAGGCGCGGTACGCGTCGTACGAAGTCCCGCTCGACGCCGGTCTGTTGAGGTCGGCCTCGTTCGAGTCCGCGCTGCTCGCCGCGCACGCCAAGGTCCTCGCCATGCTCTCCGGGGAGCGGGAGGTCACCACCGGGTACGTGGCGGTGAAGGGCGAACGGCCCGTGGCCCGCCGGATGGTGGTCGGCCCCGGCTCCTGGCGGGAGCTGCTGGCGCTGACGGACCTCGCCGACGAGCCGGACAAAGCGTTGTACGAGACCGTGCTCGACCCGCACGGCGGTGAACCCGGCGAACCCGGCGAACCCGGAGCCGACGGCACCGTGCTGCACGTGAGCGTCGGCGAGCACACCCTGCGGGTGCACCACCGCACCGATGTCCTCGACGCCGGCGCCGCCGCCCGGATCGCCGGCTACCACCTCACCGCGCTTTCCCTGATGACCGCCGAACCGGACGCCGACCACGAACGGCACAGTCTGCTGTCGGAAGACGAACTCGCCTTCCAGCTCCACGGGTTGGCAGGTCCGGACCGTGAACTCCCGGACCGACGGGTGCACGAGCTGTTCGAGGAGCGGGTGCGCAAGCACCCGGACGCGGTCGCGGCCGTGCAGGGTGGAACGGAGTGGACCTACCGGCAGCTCAACTCCCGGGCGAACCAGCTCGGTCGGGCTCTGCTGGCCCGGGGGCTGACCCGCGAGGGTGTCGTCGCCGTGGTCACCGAGCGCAACCTCGACTGGATGGCCGCCGTGCTCGGCGTGCTCAAGGCGGGCGGTGTCTATCTGCCGGTGGAGCCGCACTTCCCGGCCGAGCGCATCGCCGCCACCCTGACCCGCGCCGAGTGCGCGTTCGTCGTCACGGAACACGGCAGCACCACGACGCTCGACGGCACGGGCCTGCACGTACCGAGACTGTACGTCGACGAGATCCGGGCGGAAGGGCACGCCGACGACGACCTCGGGGTGGGGGTCGGCGCGGATCAACTGGCGTACATCTACTTCACCTCCGGGTCGACCGGTGAGCCCAAGGGCGCGATGTGCGAGCACGCGGGCTTCGTCAACCACGTCCTCGCCAAACTGGAGGATCTCGACGTCGGCGAGGGACAGGTGGTCGCGCAGACCGCTCCCCAGTGCTTCGACATCTCACTGTGGCAGCTGGTGTCCGCGCTGCTCGTCGGCGGCCGGACCCTGCTGGTCGCGCAGGACGTGATCCTGGACGTGCCCCGGTTCGTGGACACGATCGTGGACGGCGAGGTCAACGTGCTCCAGATCGTGCCGTCGTATCTCGAAGCCGTACTGGCCGAGTTGGAACGGCGTCCGCGCCAACTGCCCGCACTGCACTGCGTGTCCGTCACCGGTGAGGCGGTCAAGCGGGAGCTGGTGCAGCGCTGGTTCGCCGCCCAGCCCAGCATCAGGGTCGCCAACGCCTATGGTCTGACCGAGACTTCGGACGACACCAACCACGAGGTGATGGACCGGGTGCCGGACGGGTCCCGCGTCCCGCTCGGCCGGCCCGTGCGCAACGTACGCGTGTACGTCGTCGACGAACACCTCGCGCCCGTGCCGCTCGGGGCGCCCGGGGAGATCGTGTTCTCCGGGGTGTGCGTCGGGCGCGGATATGTCAACGACCCCGAGCGCACGGCGGCGGCGTTCACCCTGAACCCGTACCGGCCCGGTGAGCGGCTCTACCGCAGCGGTGACCACGGTCGCTGGCTGCCCGACGGCAAACTGGAGTTCCTCGGGCGCCGGGACACCCAGGTCAAACTGCGGGGCTTCCGCATCGAGATCGGCGAGATCGAGAACGCGCTGCTGCGGGTGCCCGGGGTCCGGGACGGCGCCGTGGTGGTCGTGCGGGGCGCGCGACTGGCGGCGTTCTGCACCGGCGCCGAACTCACCTCCGTACAGGCCCGGTTGGCGGAGTCGCTGCCCGCGTACATGGTCCCGGCGGCCGTGCACTGGCGGGAGCGGTTGCCACTCACCGCCAACGGCAAGACCGACCGCAGGACCCTCACCGCTCTCGCGGAGGAACTCGCCTCCGCCGAGGAAGGTGCCGGGGACGGCCTGCGGGGGCCGGAGACCGCCGGGGAGCGGCGCCTGGCCGTCGCCTGGGCCGAGGTGCTCGGCGTACCGGCGGACCGGGTCGGCCGGTACGACCACTTCTTCGACCGCGGCGGCACCTCGCTGTCGGCTGTCCGGCTCGCGATCGCCCTGAACCGGGCGATCACCCTCAAGGACGTCGTCCGCCATCCGGTCCTCGCGGACCTGGCCGAGCAGCTCGACACGCCGGCCGCGACCGCCTGACGACGGACGCGCCGCCACCCCGAAAGGAACGACACCATGACACTCTCGTCCGCTTCGCCGACATCGACTCCCCCGCCCCGGGCGGCACTTCCCGGCATCGAGCTGCTCCCCGGCCGGCCCCCCACCCTGCGCACCCCGCCCGTCACCGACGCGGCGCAGTGGGCGGGCGCCCACCGGGACGCGCTGCGGGCGGCCGTCGCCGAGCACGGCTCGCTTCTGGTGCGCGGCCTCGGCCTGCACGAGCCCGCCGCGACCGGCGCCGTGCTGCGGCGGCTGGCCGGCGGCCTGATGAGCGACCAGGAGGCCTTCGCACCCCGGCGGCGGTACGCCGACGGCGTGTACTCGTCCTCCAAGTGGCCGCCGAACCAGCCGATGTGCATGCACCACGAGCTGAGCTACGCGCTGGAGTTCCCCGGTCTGCTGATGTTCGCCTGCCTCGAAGCGCCCGCCGAGGGCGGCGCGACCGGAGTGGCCGACTCAGCCGCCGTACTCGACGCGCTGCCCGCCGAACTCGTCCAACGCTTCGAGCAGGAGGGCTGGTTGCTCACCCGGACGTTCAACGACGAGATAGGGGCGACGGTCGCCGAGGCGTTCGGCACCTCCGACCGGGCCTCGGTCGAACGCTACTGCCGGGCCCACGCCATCGAGTTCACCTGGGAACCGGACGGTTCTCTGCGCACCCGCCAGCGCCGCGGCGCCGTCCTGCGTCACCCGGTCACCGGCCACCGCTGCTGGTTCAACCAGATCGCGTTCCTCAACGAGTGGACGATGGACCCGGAGGTCCACGAGTACCTGGTCGACGTGTACGGCGCCGACGGCCTCCCCTTCAACACCCGCTACGGCAACGGCGATCCGATCGGCCTGGACGTCGTCCAGACCCTCAACGAGGCGTACGAGGCGCACACCGTGCGCGAACCGTGGCGTAGCGGCGATCTGCTGCTCGTCGACAACATCCGTACGGCGCACAGCCGCGAGCCCTTCGAGGGGCCCCGCGAGGTCCTCGCCGCCCTGGCCGACCCGGTCCGCCGCACCGACTCGACCGGCTCCGCCGTCTCCTCCGAAGGGACAGCCTCATGACCACGTACAACTCAGAGCAGTCGGCCCCGCTCACCGTCCCGCCGTTCTCGGTCATCTCCGGTGATCAGGTCCAACAGGCCCTACAGGGAAGGGAGTCGGACGTCGTCGACCTGGTCGAGGCGGTGTACCGGCTGCACGGCGCCGGCGACTCGGTGAACCCGCCCTCGTACTTCCTGCGGTTCCCGGACCGTCCGTCGTCGCGGATCATCGCACTGCCCGCGTCGATCGGCGGGGACGTGCACGTGGACGGGCTGAAGTGGGTCTCCAGTTTCCCGGCGAACGTGGCCGCCGGGATCCCGCGGGCGTCGGCCGTGCTGATCCTCAACGACCACGACACGGGCTATCCGTTCGCCTGTCTGGAGAGCTCCATCATCAGCGCGTCCCGTACGGCGGCCTCGGCGGCGCTGGCCGCCGACCGGCTGAGCCGGGGACGCGCCCGGCCGACCCGGGTGGGGTTCGTCGGGACGGGGCTCATCGCCCGCTACATCCACACCTATCTGGCCGCCACCGGCTGGGAGTTCGACGAGACGGGCGTGTACGACCTGTCCGCCGACAGCGCGGCCGGCTTCCGGGGCTACCTGGAACGGTCGGCCGGCGGCGGCAAGGTCACCGTGCACGACAGCGCCGAACAACTCGTCAGGGCAAGCGACTTGCTGGTGTTCGCCACCGTCGCCGCGAAACCGCACATCCACGACGTGTCGTGGTTCGACCACCATCCGCTCGTCCTGCACGTCTCGTTGCGTGACCTCGCGCCCGAGATCCTGCTCGCCTCGGCGAACTACGTCGACGACGTCGAGCACTGTCTGAAGGCTGAGACCTCTCCGCACCTCGCCGAACAGCGCACCGGCGGGCGTGAGTTCATCGACGGCACGCTCGACGACGTACTCACCGGCCGCACCGGGGTCCCGGTGGACCGGCCGGTGGTGTTCTCGCCCTTCGGTCTCGGAGTGCTCGACCTCGCCGTCGGCAGGTTCGTCCACGACGAGGTGGCCCGCCGGGGCGAACTGCGTGTCGTCGACGGCTTCTTCCACGAACTGCGGCGGCACGGCTGACCTCTCCAGGGGGTCGGACGCAGCATCCGTCACCGGATGCCGTGCCATGGATCAGGCGGGCCGCACACAGGGGGACAACATGCCAGTCATTTCCCAGCCGTCGGACTTCAACGAGGATGAGCTCTACGTCGACCTCCGGGCCACCGTCGGGCTCCCCGTCTTCCTGAAGTGCGAGGGCTTCAACTTCGCCGGTTCGATCAAGATGAAGGCCGCCTACGAGATGGTGACGGCCGCCGAGCGGGACGGCGGGCTGCGGCCGGGATCCGTTCTCGTGGAGTCCTCGTCGGGCAACCTGGGCGTGGCGCTCAGTGTGCTCGCGGCGAGCCGGGGCTACCGGTTCCTGTGCGTGACGGACTCGCGCTGCAACGCGCAGGCGATCCGCCTGATGGAGGCGCTGGGCAGCCGGGTGCACGTCATCGACCAGCCCGACCTGCGCGGCGGCTTCCTGGGCGCCCGGATCGGGTACGTCCGCGCGCTGTGCGCCTCCGACGAGCGGTATGTCTGGCTCAACCAGTACACCAACCAGGGGAATTGGCGGGCCCACTACCGCACGACGGCACCGGCGATCGCCCGCCGGTTCCCGGGCCTGGACGTCCTGTTCGTCGGCGCCGGCACCACCGGCACGCTGATGGGCTGCGCGCGCTGGTTCTGGCAGTGGAACCGGCGGGTGCGGATCGTCGCCGTGGACGCGGTCGGCTCGGTCACCTTCGGGGGACCGCCGGGACCCCGGATGATCCCGGGCCTGGGCACGAGCGTACGGCCGCAGCTGCTCGACGAGTCGTACGTCGACGAGGTGATCCGCGTGGAGGAGGCGGACGCGGTGGGCGTCTGCCGCCGGCTGGCCTCCCGGGGCTTCCTGTTCGGCGGGTCCACGGGCACGGTGATCAGCGGGGCGACGCAGTGGCTGGCCCGGCACGACGGCCGCGACCTCACGGCAGTGGCGATCGCCCCGGACCTCGGCGAGCGCTACCTCGACACGGTGTACCACCCGGGGTGGCTGGAGGCCCACCAGGGCGAGCAGGACATGACTCCCCTGACCGCGGACGAACTGGCGGTCCTCTCCCGGCCGGCGTGACGGGCGGCCCGCCGGCCCGGGGTGCAGTGCTGCGTGGAAATCATGTGAACACGCCGTACCGGGGGGTACGTTCTTCGCATGGCAGCCAGCACCCACACCGTGACCAACCAGGTGCCGCCCCTGGTCGGATATGACGTCTTCGCCGCCGACAAGGCCTTGGTGGCGGCCGTCGAGCGGCACCTGGATCCAGGGCTTCTGGACGAGGCCCGGGAGGACCTCTCCGGGCTCGGGAAGTCCACCGGGTCCGCGCAGGTGCAGGAATGGGGGGCGCTCGCCAACGAGAACCCCCCGAGACTGCGGACGCACGACCGGTACGGCAACCGGATCGACGAGGTGGAGTTCCATCCGGCGTGGCACCGGCTGCTCGGCAAGGGTGTCTCGGCGGGGCTGACGGCGGCCTGGACGCGGCCGGGCGGGCATGTGCGGCGGGCCGCCGGGTTCGTGGTCTGGTCGCAGGCCGAGGCGGGCCACGGCTGCCCGCTGTCGATGACCCACGCGGCGGTGCCCGCGCTGCGCACCGACCCGGCGCTCGCCGCCGAGTGGGAGCCCCGGCTGACGTCCACGGTCTACGAGGAGGGGCTCGGGCCGGCGGACCGGAAAGCCGGCGTGCTCTTCGGGATGGGCATGACGGAGAAGCAGGGCGGCAGCGACGTACGGGCCAACACGACCGTCGCGAGGCCGCTCGCCGAGGACGGGACCTATGAGCTGACGGGCCACAAGTGGTTCTGCTCGGCGCCCATGTCGGACGGTTTCCTGGTGCTGGCGCAGGCCCCCGGCGGGGTGACCTGCTTTCTGCTGCCGCGTGTCCTGGCGGACGGTACGCGCAACGTGTTCCGCATCCAGCGGCTCAAGGACAAGCTGGGCAACCGGTCCAACGCGTCCGGCGAGATCGAGTTCGACGGGACGTGGGTGCGCCGGGTCGGGGACGAGGGGCGGGGGGTGCGCACCATCATCGAGATGGTCGCGATGACCCGGCTCGACTGTGTGCTCGGCGCCGCCGCGCTGATGCGGCAGGCGGTCGCCCAGGCCGTGCACCACTGCACGTACCGCGAGGCGTTCGGCGGGAAGCTGGTCGACAAGCCGCTGATGCGCAACGTACTGGCCGATATGGCGCTGGAGTCGGAGGCGGCGACGACGCTCGCGCTGCGCCTGGCCGCGGCCTACGACGACGGCGGCGAGCAGGAACGGGCGTTCCTGCGGCTCGCGTTGCCGGCCGCCAAGTACTGGGTGACCAAACGCTGCACCTCGCTGGTGGTGGAGGCGTCGGAGTGTCTGGGCGGCAACGGCTACGTCGAGGAGTCGGGCATGCCCCGGCTGCTGCGCGAGTCGCCGCTCAACTCGATCTGGGAGGGCGCCGGGAACGTACAGGCGCTGGATGTCCTGCGGGCGATCCAGCGGGAGCCCGCCGCGCTCAACGCGTTCCTCCAGGAGGTCGGGAAGGCGCGCGGGGCGGACCACCGTCTGGACGGCGCCATCAAGGACCTGTTGACCGAACTCGCCGACCTGGAGGGCATCGAGGGCCGGGCACGGCGTCTGGTCGAGCGGATCGCACTGGTGTTGCAGGGTTCCCTGCTGGTCCGGTTCGCGCCCCCCGAGACCGCCGACGCGTTCTGCGCCTCCCGCCTGGGCGGCGACTGGGGCAACGCCTTCGGCACCCTCCCGCACACCCTGAACCTGGCAGAGGTGGTGGACCGAGCCCGACCGGTGGGCTGAGTATCCGGCCTGTCGTAGGCGCGACAGCGCCCGACAGGGGCGCGGGGAACTGCGCGACAAGCCCCCACCGGCCGGCAGCCAAAGAACCGCCCAACCCGCGGAGCGCATCGCGGGGGTGGTGCTGCGCCGACACGGCACCACCCCCGCACACTTGCCCCGCATCGCTCGGGAGCACGGACGCCGCGCACGGCGTCGCCCAAGTTTCAGCCACCGCAGTCCGGTTCACCAGGGTTGCAGGGGGTTGCAACTTGTTGGCGGGTGTGTGCGGAGTGTGGTCTTCCGCGCCCCAGGGGCGGCACCATGAGACATCGAGTCAATACGCGCCGGGAGGACACAGTGGCGAACCCGCCGATGAACGTCGCGCGGCTGGCCGCCCGTGACACGGCACAGGCGGCGCGGCTGCTCAGTGACGTACGCGCGGCCCGTCTCACCGGACAGCGACCGCGGCTGGCGCCGCGCCCGGTGATCGACCAGTCCTGGGACCGCATGCTGCGCAGCGGCGTCGACCCCGACCACGGCGTCCGGACGGGGCTGCTGACCCACGAGGAGTTGGAGCGGCGGCGCGAGACGTCCCGGCTGCGGCATGTTCTTCCGGTTCTGCGGCAGGGGCTGTTGTCGGTCGCGGACGCCGCCCAGCACATCATGCTCGTCGCGGACGAGGACGGCCGGGTGCTGTGGCGCGAGGGCAGTACACCGGTGCTGCGCAGGGCCGACAGGTTCGGGATAGAGCCCGGCGCCGACTGGGCCGAGGAGGTCGTCGGCACCAACGGCGTGGGCACCCCGGCGGTCGCTCGGCGCCCCGTACAGGTTTTCGCCTCCGAGCACTTCGTACGGTCGCTCGCCACCTGGACGTGCACGGGCGCCCCGATCACCGACCCGCGCGACGGCAGGCTGCTCGGCGTGGTCGACGTCAGCGGGCCGCTGGAGACCATGCATCCGGCGACGCTCGCCTGGGTCGACTCGGTCGCCAAGCTCGCCGAGGCGCGGCTGCGGGAGCGGCATCACCAGTCGCTGGAGCGGCTGCGGTCGGCGGCGGCGCCGGTGCTGGCGCGGCTCGGCGGGCGGGCCCTGGCGGTGGACCGGGACGGCTGGACGGCCGCCGTCACCGGTACGCCGTACACGAACCGCGTCGCCCTGCCCAAGTCGTTGTCCCCGGGCCGCCGTTGGCTGCCGGCGCTGGGACTGTGCGCGGTGGAGCCGCTGGCCGGCGGCTGGCTGATCCGCGCGGCCGAGCCCGAACCGCGCGGCGCCGCACGGATCGTCCTGGACCTGGGCCGGCCGCGCCGCTGGTCGGTGGCGGTGTCGGGCCCGGCCGGTTCCTGGACCCATGAACTGAGTCCCCGGCACGCCGAGTTGCTGTACCTCCTGGCCCTGCAACCGGCGGGCCGCAGCGCGGCGGGCCTTGCCGACGACGTGTTCGGGGACCCGGCCCGCACCGTGACCGTACGCGCGGAGATGTCGCGGATACGGCGGTATCTCGGGGCGTTTCTCGACCATCGCCCGTACCGCTTCAGCGAGGACACGGAAGTGGACGTCCTCCTCCCGGACGATCCCCGCGATCTGCTGCCCCACTCGACGGCGCCGGCCGTGGCTCGGGGCCGGGCGACGGAGAAGGCCGCCGGGGTTTGGACGGCGCCGGACGACGCACAGTGAGCCGGCCGTGACACCGGGGTGAACAAACTCGTCCGAACGGCCCCCGAACGCAACACAAGCACATGGATTCCGGCGTATTCGACCAGGCCCGGCGCCCCCTGACGTACCATCCTTCCCACGGCCCCCCACACTGTGTCCCCGGTTGCAACGTACGGACCGCGAGCCGCAGTTGGCCTGCCTCGGGAGGATGAATGAAACATCGCGGCAGACACCGCAGGCAGAGAAGGGGCAGAGCGCTGCGCGGCGCCCTCGCCGGAACGGCCCTCGCCCTGACCGCCGCTGCCACCATCGTCAGCGCCTCCCAGGCCGTGAGCAGCGACAACCCGGGGCCCCTGAAGTCCGTGACGGCCGCCGCCGATCTGAAGGACTTCCAGCTCAAGGAGCACCTGGCGTCGAAGAGTTCGCTCGACCGGCTGGCCACCTCCATGGGCGGCACCGTGGGCGTGAGCACGGTCCTGGAGCACAC
Source organism: Streptomyces sp. B21-083 (assembly GCF_036898825.1). Lineage (GTDB taxonomy): Bacteria > Actinomycetota > Actinomycetes > Streptomycetales > Streptomycetaceae > Streptomyces. The sequence goes on from NZ_JARUND010000001.1 coordinate 2,007,730, forward strand.
CAACCGCACGATGCGCCCCGCGAACGAGTGCGCCCCGACCGAGACCGAGGCGCTGCCCGTCGCCCCGACGGCCACCCGCGCGTACTGCTGGGACGAGGCCGACGCCGCCAGTCAGCGCTGGCTGCCGCGGTCCGTGACCACCTCCGGTGACGCGGACGAGGACGGCCGCTGGGGCGCCAACCGTGTGATCCTCTCCGGCTGGACGCACAACGACGCCGAACCGGACGAGCCCGAGGTCTCCCGGGGTCTCGCGCGGGTCGCCGTCATCGACGCGAACGACCTGAGCGACATGACGTACCGCTGGGTGCTCCTGGTCGTCCCGACGGCGGACGGCTCGGACTACCGCAAGCTGGAGTCCTCGATCTCCGGCATGGTCTGGTACCAGGACAAACTGCTGGTCACCGCCTCCGCCGGGGACACCGACCGCAAGTCCCTGTACGTCTACGACATGAACCGCATCCAGCGCGCCTCGGTCAGCAGCCCGGCGGTCGGCCGGGTGTCCGGCGGCTGGTCGGCGCACGGCTACGGATATGTCATGCCCGCCGTCGCCTCGTACAGCCTGACCGGTGGGGCGTGCGACCCGGCGGCCGACGACGGCACCCCCTGTTTCGGCTCGCTCTCCCTGGACCGCAGCTCCACGCCCGACAGCCTGGTCGCCAGCGAGTGGTTCCCGGCGGACGCCGATCAGCGCAGCCGCCTGTGGCGCTACTCGTTCAGCCGCGCGAGCGACCGCTCCGGCCTCCTCGCCGCGAACGCCTTCGGCCGGGTGAACGCGGTCGAGGCCTACTCGACGAAGGCCACGGGCATCCAGGGCGTGCTGTCCTACCGGTCGGCGGGTGAGGAGAAGGCGGACTGGTACGTCGGCCGCGCCCCCGGCACCAAGGACCGGCACGGCACCCTGTGGCGACTGGACTCCGACGGCGCGAAGGCCGCCCGCTGCGGCTCCGACGACGACTCCCGCCGCTGCTGGGGCGAGCACGCCGAGTCCCTCTCCTACTGGGAGGGCACCGGCGAGGTCTGGTCCCTGACAGAACGAGCGGCGGACAACCGCTCCGGCATCCCGGTCCCGGAACGCGTCCTGTACGCCGTACCGCTGTCTCAGATCACCGACTCGCTGAGATAACGACCACACAGCCGGAGCGGGCACTGATGAAGCGGCGCGCGACAGCGCGCCGCCAGGGGCGCGGGGAACTGCGCGACCAGCCCCCACCGGCCCGCGGGCGAACGACCCATGGTTCCCTGGCCCCTATGAGCAACATCGCCGTGACCACCTGGTCCCTGCAACAGACCGCCCCGACCGACCTGCTCCCCGCGGAGGGCCCCGACGGGGACGTCAGAGTCGTCCGCGCCGAAGTCCGCTCCCCCGAGTTCAGCCGCTTCCTCTACGCCTCGGTCGGCGGCGACATCCGGTGGACCGACCGGCTGACCTGGACGTACGCCCGCTGGCAGGAGTACCTGGAGCGCCCGGGCGTCGAGACGTGGGTCGCCTACGACCGCGGCACCCCGGCGGGCTACGTGGAGTTCGAGCCCCAGGACGACGGGGCCGTGGAGATCGTCTACTTCGGGCTGATCCCCGCCTTCCGGGGTCGGCGGATCGGCGGGCACCTGCTGTCGTACGGGGCCGCCCGGGCCTGGGACCTCGGGGACCGGTGGCCGGAGCTGGCGCCGACGAAGCGCGTCTGGCTGCATACCTGCAGCAAGGACGGGGAGCATGCGATGGACAACTATCTGCGCCGCGGCTTCACGCTCTTCGACACCAAGGTCGAGGAGGAGGCCGAGGTGTCCGCGCCCGGGCCCTGGCCGGGAGCACACAGCATCTGACCTGGTCAGGAAGGGTCGGCCGCGCAGCGTTCGACCTGTCGTGACCCCGCCATGTGACCGGCGACACCCTCATCTCACCGTACGAGACAAGGGTGTCCACATGACGGACAATGCTGGACTGTGTCCAGATCGCCGTGACACGCTTCCGTCATGTCTGGAACTGGGATTGCCTTGGTGAGTCGGCGGCACGTCGACCTCGGCCGCATGTCCAGCGCCATCTGTCCGGCGAGCTGACCAGCTTTCAGCACCGTCGATCTCCTCCCTTTGCCTCAGCCTGCGCAGAGCCGCGCCAGTCTGACCATGCGCCCTTATGCGCAGGTAAGAGCAGCTTTCCGCCTGTCCCGAAGGACCAAAAAACATGGCCGCCACCCCGCAGAACCCTGCCGCCGCGCCCCGCCGCAAGGTGAGCCGTCACCGTGGTGAGGGTCAGTGGGCCGCGGGACACTTCACCCCGCTCAACGGGAACGAGCAGTTCAAGAAGGACGACGACGGTCTCAATGTGCGGACACGCATTGAGACGATCTACTCCAAGCGGGGCTTCGACTCGATCGACCCCAACGATCTGCGCGGCCGGATGCGCTGGTGGGGGCTGTACACCCAGCGAAAGCCCGGGATCGACGGCGGCAAGACGGCGATCCTGGAGCCGGAGGAGCTGGACGACAAGTACTTCATGCTGCGCGTCCGGATCGACGGCGGCCGGCTCACCACCGACCAGCTGCGGGTGATCGGCGAGATCTCGCAGGAGTTCGCGCGCGGCACGGCCGACCTCACGGACCGGCAGAACGTCCAGTACCACTGGATCCGCATCGAGGACGTCCCGGAGATCTGGAACCGCCTCGAAGCGGTCGGTCTGTCCACCACCGAGGCCTGCGGTGACACGCCCCGCGTCATCCTCGGTTCGCCGGTCGCCGGGATCGCCGAGGACGAGATCATCGACGGCACGCCCGCCATCGAGGTGATCCAGCGCCGGATCATCGGCAACAAGGACTTCTCGAACCTGCCCCGCAAGTTCAAGTCGGCGATCTCCGGCTCACCGCTCCTGGACGTGGCGCACGAGATCAACGACATCGCGTTCGTCGGCGTGGAGCACCCCGAGCACGGCCCCGGTTTCGACGTCTGGGTCGGCGGCGGCCTCTCCACCAACCCGAAGATCGGCCAGCGCCTGGGCGCCTGGGTCTCGCTGGACGAGGTCCCGGACGTCTTCGAGGGCGTCATCTCGATCTTCCGCGACCACGGCTACCGGCGGCTGCGCACCCGCGCCCGGCTGAAGTTCCTGCTCGCCGACTGGGGCGTGGAGAAGTTCCGCCAGGTCCTGGAGGACGACTACCTGGGGCGCAAGCTGACCGACGGCCCGGCCCCGGCCCAGCCCGTCGAGCGCTGGCGCGACCACGTCGGCGTCCACCGCCAGAAGGACGGCCGCTTCTACGTCGGTTTCGCCCCGCGCGTGGGCCGCGTGGACGGCACGCTCCTGACGAAGATCGCCGAACTGGCCGAGGCCCATGGCTCGGGCCGCCTCAGCACCACCGTCGAGCAGAAGATGATCGTGCTCGACGTGGAGGAGGCACAGGTCGCCTCGCTCGTCGAGGGCCTGGAGGCACTGGACCTCACCGTCAGGCCGTCCCCGTTCCGGCGCGGCACGATGGCCTGCACCGGCATCGAGTACTGCAAGCTCGCGATCGTCGAGACGAAGGCGCGCGGCGCCTCCCTGATCGACGAACTGGAGCGCCGTATCCCGGAGTTCGACGAGCCGATCACCATCAACCTCAACGGCTGCCCGAACGCCTGCGCCCGTATCCAGGTCGCGGACATCGGTCTCAAGGGCCAGTTGGTCCTGAACGACGCGGGCGAGCAGGTCGAGGGCTTCCAGGTCCACCTGGGCGGCGCCCTCGGTCTGGAGGCCGGTTTCGGCCGCAAGGTCCGTGGTCTGAAGGTGACTTCGGAGGAGCTGCCGGACTACGTCGAGCGCGTGCTGAAGAACTTCCAGGCCGAGCGCGAGGACGGCGAGCGGTTCGCCACCTGGGCCGCCCGCGCCTCCGAGGAGGCACTGTCGTGAGCGAGCGCGCAGCCCCCTTCTACTGCCCCTACTGCGGCGACGAGGACCTCCGGCCGAGCGAATCCGCCGAAGGCGGCCACGGCGCCTGGGAATGCGGAGCCTGCAATCGAGCCTTCCAGTTGAAGTTCCTCGGGCTCCTCGCCCGCGGATTTCAGCACCGGGAAACCGGAGGGGACGAGATATGACCACGGTTCAGGAAGACCGTACGACCGACGAGCTGAAGGCACTCGCCGAGCAGGCGGGACGTGACCTGGAGGACGCCTCCGCGCTGGAGATCCTCCAGTGGGCCACCACCACCTTCGGCAAGCGCTTCTGCGTGACCTCCTCCATGGAGGACGCGGTGGTCGCCCACCTCGCCTCCCGCGCCATGCCCGGCGTGGACGTCGTGTTCCTCGACACCGGCTACCACTTCCCCGAGACCATCGGCACCCGTGACGCGGTCGAGGCCGTGATGGACGTCCGCGTCCTCACCCTCACCCCCGTCCAGACGGTCGCCGAGCAGGACGCCGAGTACGGTCCGAAGCTGCACGACCGCGACCCCGACCTGTGCTGCAAGCTGCGCAAGGTCGAGCCCCTGGAGCGCGGCCTCAAGGGGTACGCGGCCTGGGCGACCGGCCTGCGCCGCGACGAGTCCCCGACCCGGGCGAACACCCCGGTCGTCAGCTGGGACGAGAAGCGGCAGAAGGTCAAGGTCTCCCCGATCGCCCGCTGGACGCAGGACGACGTGGACGCGTACGTCGCCGAACACGGCGTCCTGACCAACCCGTTGCTGATGGACGGCTACCCGTCCGTCGGCTGCGCGCCCTGCACCCGCCGGGTGCTGGAGGGCGAGGACGCGCGCGCCGGCCGCTGGGCGGGCCGCGGCAAGACCGAGTGCGGGCTGCACGGCTGATGAACCAGACCGAGACCGCGACCCCCGAGGACCAGGAGATACCAGTGACGACCGGAGCCACCGTATGGCTCACGGGTCTGCCGAGCGCCGGCAAGACCACCATCGCGTACGAACTGGCGGGCCGGCTGCGCGAGGAGGGCCACCTCGTCGAGGTGCTGGACGGCGACGAGATCCGTGAGTTCATCTCGGCGGGCCTCGGCTTCAGCCGCGAGGACCGGCACACGAACGTGCGGCGCATCGGCTTCCTCGCCGAACTGCTCGCCCGTAACGGCGTCAAGACGCTGGTCCCGGTGATCGCACCGTACGCCGACAGCCGCGAGGCCGTGCGCAAGCGTCACCAGGAGAGCGGCGCCCCGTACGTCGAGGTGCATGTGGCGACCCCGGTCGAGGTGTGCTCCGTACGCGATGTGAAGGGTCTGTACGCCAAGCAGGCCGCGGGCGAACTGACCGGGCTCACCGGGGTCGACGACCCGTACGAGGAGCCCGAGACGCCCGATCTGCGGATCGAGTCGCAGGACCAGACCGTCCAGGAATCCGCCGCCGCGGTCCACGCGCTGCTCACCGAGAGGGGACTGGCATGACGACCACCGTTGCCAAGACGCACGGGGGCGAGACGGACGCCCCCTACACCCTCTCCCACCTGGACGCCCTCGAGTCCGAGGCCGTGCACATCTTCCGCGAGGTGGCGGGTGAGTTCGAGCGGCCGGTGATCCTCTTCTCCGGCGGCAAGGACTCCATCGTCATGCTGCACCTGGCGCTGAAGGCCTTCGCCCCCGCGGCGATCCCCTTCACGCTGCTGCACGTGGACACCGGGCACAACTTCCCCGAGGTGCTGGAGTACCGGGACCGCGCGGTCGAGCGGCACGGCCTGCGGCTGCATGTCGCCTCCGTGCAGGACTACATCGACCGCGGAGTGCTGAAGGAACGTCCGGACGGGGTGCGCAACCCGCTGCAGACGCTGCCGCTGACGGAGAAGATCCAGGCCGAGAAGTTCGACGCCGTCTTCGGCGGCGGGCGGCGCGACGAGGAGAAGGCCCGCGCCAAGGAGCGGGTGTTCTCGCTGCGGGACGAGTTCTCGCAGTGGGACCCTCGCCGGCAGCGCCCGGAGCTGTGGAACCTCTACAACGGGCGGCACGCGCCCGGTGAGCACGTCCGGGTCTTCCCGCTCTCCAACTGGACCGAGCTGGACGTCTGGCAGTACATCGCCCGCGAGGGCATCGAGCTGCCGGACATCTACTTCGCGCACGAGCGTGAGGTGTTCCAGCGGGCCGGGATGTGGCTGACCGCCGGCGAGTGGGGCGGGCCCAAGTCCGACGAGACCACTCAGAAGCGGCAGGTCCGCTACCGCACGGTCGGCGACATGTCCTGCACGGGTGCCGTCGACTCCGACGCGGTGACACTGGACGACGTCATCACCGAGATCGCCGCCTCCCGGCTCACCGAGCGGGGCGCCACCCGCGCCGACGACAAGCTGTCCGAGGCCGCGATGGAAGACCGCAAGCGCGAGGGGTACTTCTAGCCATGACCACGACCACGGAACTCACGGAACTGTCCGAGACCACGCTCCTGCGGTTCGCCACCGCCGGTTCCGTCGACGACGGCAAGTCCACCCTCGTGGGCCGGCTGCTGCACGACTCCAAGTCGATCCTCAGCGACCAGTTGGAGGCCGTCGAGCGCGCCTCGGCGAGCCGCGGCCAGGACACCCCCGACCTCGCGCTGCTCACGGACGGCCTGCGCGCCGAGCGCGAGCAGGGCATCACCATCGACGTCGCGTACCGCTACTTCGCGACGCCGAAGCGCCGGTTCATCCTCGCCGACACACCCGGCCACGTGCAGTACACCCGCAACATGGTGACGGGTGCCTCCACGGCCGAGCTGACGGTGATCCTGATCGACGCCCGCAACGGCGTCGTCGAGCAGACCCGCCGGCACGCGGCCCTCGCGGCGCTGCTGCGCGTCCCGCACGTCGTCCTCGCGGTCAACAAGATGGACCTGGTCGACTACCAGGAGTCCGTGTTCGCCGCGATCGCCGAGGAGTTCACGGCGTACGCGCTGGAGCTGGGCGTCCCGGAGATCACCGCGATCCCGATCTCCGCGCTGGCCGGCGACAACGTGGTGGACCCGTCCGCGAACATGGACTGGTACGGCGGGCCGACCTTCCTGGAGCACCTGGAGACGGTCCCGGTCACCCACGACCTCAGCCACTGCCACGCCCGCCTTCCCGTGCAGTACGTGATCCGGCCGCAGACCGCCGAGCACCCCGACTACCGGGGTTACGCGGGCCAGATCGCCGCCGGTTCCTTCCGCGTCGGCGAGTCCGTGACGGTCCTGCCGTCGGGCCACGCGTCGAGGATCGCCGGCATCGACCTGCTCGGCGTGGCCGTCGACATCGCCTATACGACGCAGTCGGTGACCGTCCTCCTGGAGGACGACATCGACATCTCGCGCGGCGACCTGATCGTGCCCAGCAAGGACGCGCCGCCGACCACGCAGGACGTCGAGGCGACCGTGTGCCATGTCGCCGACGCGCCGCTGACGGTCGGCCACCGGGTACTCCTCAAGCACGGCACCCGTACGGTCAAGGCGATCGTCAAGGACATCCCGTCCCGTCTCACGCTCGACGACCTGTCCCTGCACCCGCATCCGGGACAGCTCGTCGCCAACGACATCGGCCGGGTGAAGATCCGTACCGCCGAGCCGCTGCCCGTCGACTCGTACGCCGACTCGCGGCGCACCGGCTCGTTCATCCTGATCGACCCGAACGACGGCACCACGCTCACCGCGGGCATGGTCGGCGAGTCGTTCGCGTCCCCGGAGCCCGTCAAGGACGAGGCCGAGGACGACGGGTGGGACTTCTGACATGAACTCCACCGACTACTTCTCCACGTTCGCGAAGGAGGGCGGCCGCGTCGGCAGCGGTGCGCTCGGCAGCGGGCAGGGCGGGGTGGGGCGATGTGCGTGCTGACGTACGCGCACCGCTTGCGCGCCCTGTCCCCCCACCGCCGTAGACGAAAACCTGCCGACCTCCCGGCCACGACCTGAGGGCGTGACCGCCGGGCCTCCGAGAGGAACCCCTCCCGTGCCTGCAAGCTCCGCTCTTCGCCGCAGCCTCGCGGTCATGGCCGCGCTGCCTCTCCTCACCCTCGCCGCCTGCGGCTACGGCTCCCAGGCGAAGGACGACAACACCGCCAAGGTCGCCGCCGGGGCCGAGAAGATCGACGGTCTCGACTCCGTCAGGATCGGTTACTTCGGGAACCTGACCCACGGGACCGCGCTGGTCGCCAACCAGAAGGGCTTCTTCCAGAAGGAGCTCGGCGCCACGAAGGCGAAGTACGCGACCTTCAACGCCGGCCCGTCCGAGATCGAGGCGCTCAACTCCCAGTCCATCGACATCGGCTGGATCGGCCCGTCCCCGGCGATCAACGGGTACACCAAGTCCGACGGCAAGAACCTGAAGATCATCGGCGGTTCGGCGTCCGGCGGCGTGAAGCTCGTGGTCAACCCGGACAAGATCAAGTCCATCAAGGACCTCAAGGGCAAGAAGATCGCGACCCCTCAGCTCGGCAACACGCAGGACGTGGCCTTCCTCAACTGGATCGCGGACCAGGGCTGGAAGGTCGACGCGCAGAGCGGCAAGGGTGACGTCACCGTCGTCCGCACCGACAACAAGATCACGCCGGACGCTTACAAGTCCGGTTCCGTCGACGGCGCCTGGGTGCCGGAGCCGACCGCGTCCAAGCTGGTCGCCGAGGGCGGCAAGGTGCTCCTCGACGAAGCCTCGCTGTGGCCCGACAAGAAGTTCGTGATCACGAACATCATCGTGCGGCAGGACTTCCTGAAGAAGCACCCGAAGGCCGTCGAGGCGGTGCTCAAGGCCTCGGTGGAGGCCAACAAGTGGATCAACGCCAACCCCGACGAGGCGAAGACGGCGGCGAACAAGCAGCTGGGCATCGACTCGGGCAAGGAACTTCCGGCCGCTGTCCTGGACCCGGCCTGGAAGTCGATCCAGTTCACCGACGACCCGCTGGCCGCCACCCTCAACACCGAGGCGGAACACGCGGTCAAGGCCGGTCTGCTGGAGAAGCCGAACCTGAAGGACATCTACGACCTGACGATCCTCAACAAGGTCCTCAAGGCCGCGGGCGAGAGCACGGTCAGCGCCGCCGGTCTCGGCACGAGCTGACGCAGGAAACCCGACGAGTTCCCAGGAGGTGACGACCATGGCCACGACCACGACTCTCCCCAAGGCCGCCGAGACGGTCGAGCACGCGGCACGCCTCGAGCATGTCTCGAAGTCCTTCGCGACACCGGGCGGGCAGCAGCTCGTCCTGGACGACATCAGCATCGATGTCGCGCCGGGTGAGTTCGTCACCCTCCTGGGGGCCTCGGGCTGCGGCAAGTCCACGCTGCTGAATCTGGTGGCGGGGCTGGACAAGCCCAGCGCGGGCTCCATCACGACGGACGGGCGCCCCGCCCTGATGTTCCAGGAGCACGCCCTCTTCCCGTGGCTCACCGCGGGCAAGAACATCGAACTCGCCCTGAAACTGCGGGGAGTTCCCAAGCCCGAGCGGCGCGCCAGGACCGAGGAGCTGCTCGAACTCGTCCGGCTGAAGGGCGCGTACGGCAAGCGGGTCCACGAGCTGTCGGGCGGTATGCGCCAGCGCGCCGCGCTGGCCCGGGCGCTCGCCCAGGAGAGCAATCTGCTGCTGATGGACGAGCCGTTCTCGGCCCTCGACGCCATCACCCGGGACCTGCTGCACGACGAGCTGACCCGCATCTGGCAGGAGACCGGGGTCTCCGTCCTGTTCGTCACGCACAACGTGCGCGAGGCGGTACGGCTCGCGCAGCGCGTGATCCTGCTGTCGTCGCGCCCGGGCCGGATCGCGCGCGAGTGGACGGTCGGCATCCCGCAGCCGCGCCGTATCGAGGACGCGCCCGTGGCCGAACTGTCCCTTGAGATCACCGATGTACTGCGTGGGGAGATCCGCCGTCATGGCCAGCACTGACACGACACCGGTCCAGGACGCCGGGAGCGTGGAGGCGGGTCTCGACGCGCTGGAGACCACGGCCACCGGCCGACCGACCTTCCGGCAGACCTTCGTCAACAAGATTCTGCCGCCGATCGTCGCGCTCGCGGTGGTCATCGCCGTCTGGGCGCTGCTCTACCCGATCGTCGACAACCCCGCCAAGCTGCCCTCACCGGCGGCCGTGGGCGACGCGTTCCGGGACGCCTGGCTGCGGGGTGACCTGCTCGGCTACATCTGGACCAGCGTCTCGCGCGGTCTGCTCGGTTTCCTGATGGCACTGGCGATCGGCACCCCGCTCGGTCTGCTGGTGGCGCGGGTGAAGTTCGTGCGCGCGGCGATCGGCCCGATCCTGTCCGGTCTCCAGTCGCTGCCGTCGGTGGCCTGGGTGCCGCCGGCCGTGATCTGGCTGGGCCTGAACAACTCCATGATGTACGCGGTGATCCTGCTCGGCGCGGTCCCCTCGATCGCCAACGGTCTCGTGTCCGGCGTCGACCAGATCCCGCCGCTGTTCCTGCGGGCGGGCCGCACGATGGGCGCGACCGGCCTGAAGGGCACCTGGCACGTCACTCTGCCGGCGGCTCTGCCCGGCTATGTGGCGGGCATGAAGCAGGGCTGGGCGTTCTCGTGGCGTTCCCTGATGGCCGCGGAGATCATCGCCCAGTTCCCCGACCTGGGAGTGGGCCTGGGCCAACTGCTCGAGAACGCCCGCACCGCCAGCGACATGGCCATGGTGTTCGAGGCGATCCTCCTCATCCTGTTCGTCGGTATCGCCATCGACCTGATCATCTTCAGTCCGCTGGAGCGGTGGGTGCTGCGCACCCGCGGCCTCCTGGTGAAGAGCTGAGCCCCATGCACGAGCAGCCGGTCCGCCCCGTCCTCGTCGTGATCGCCCACGGCAGCCGCGACCCGCGGCACGCGGCGACCGTGCACGCCCTCGTACGGCGCGTACGGTCGCTGCGGCCGGGGCTGCGGGTGGAGACCGGCTTCCTGGAGTTCAACATCCCTTCTGTGCGCGGGGTGTTGGAGTCCCTGGCGGCGGAGGGCGTACGGGACGTGGTGGCCCTGCCCCTCCTCCTGACCCGCGCCTTCCACGCCAAGGCGGACATCCCGGCGGTCCTGCGGGACGCGCCGAGGCGGCTGAACATCCGCCAGGCGGAGGTACTGGGCCCGTCCCCGCTGCTCCTCTCGGCGCTCGAACGGCGCCTGTACGAAGCGGGGTTGACGCCCGCCGACAAGTCCTCGACCGGGGTCGTACTGGCCTCGGCGGGGTCCACCGACCCGGAGGCGATCGCAGTGATCGCTGACATCGCGCGGGAGTGGCGGCACACCGGTTGGTGCGCCGTGCGACCTGCGTTCGCCTCCGCGGCCCTCCCCCGCACCGAGGACGCGGTACGGGAACTGCGGGAGCTGGGCTGCGAACGCGTCGCCGTCGCACCCTACGTCCTCGCCCCCGGCTTCCTCCCGGACCGTATCGCCCGGGGCGCGGCGCAGGCGGACGTCCTCGCCGACGTCCTCGGAGCGGCGCCCGAGGTGGCGCGGCTGCTGCTGCGGCGCTACGAGGAGCAGGTGGCGGCGGCGCGGGTGCCTCTGGCGGGGCGCGCCGCGGTGAGCGCGTAGGCGTTCCTGCCCGCCGGATCTCCCCGCCTCACACCGCTGGGACTCACACCGCTGAGACGAACGCGCTCAGCGTTCTCGGACAGACGCGACGGCCTCGTCCGCCAACCTGACGAGTTCCGCCGAGGGCAGTGAACCCGCCGGCCGCCGCTCCCGGGCGAATGTGTTGGCCAGCCGTTGCAGCAGCTCGTTCAGGGGTGTCGGTACGCCGTGCAGCCGTCCCAGGAGGACGATCTCGCCGTTGAGGTAGTCGGTCTCGATCGTGCCGGTGGCCCGGCTCAGGGACTGCCAGGAGGAGCCGCCGCCGGGCTCGGTACCGGGCAGCGGGTGCAGGGTGATCTTGTCGCCGCGTCTCGCCCTCGCCTCCGCTGCGCTCGTGTACGGGATCCGGGCCGCCGCGAGGACCGACTCGCCCTCGGCGTACACCCGCCCGCGCAGCCGCTCGCTCTCCTCGCTGTCCGGCGCTCCGCTGAGCGCCCGGATGGCGTTGCCCAGGTTGGTGAGCAGTTTGGCGTACTGCCAGCGCGCCACGTCCGGGACGACCGGCGCCTCGATCGCCGCCGTCTTCTCCAGATCGGCGGCGATCCGGCGGACGGTGTCGTCGGTGCCGTGCGGGTGGCGGCCGAGGAAGAGGATGCCGGTGAGCGGGGCTCCCGCGGCGGAGACGACGCCGGGTTCCTCGTAGGCCGCGGGGAGCCAGACACAGACGCCGTACACCCGCCGGAAGCGGCGCAGCGCGAGCCGCGGTCCCTCCACGCCGTTCTGCGCGCAGAGCAACGGGAGCCGCTCGGCCGCCGTACCGCCGCCGGCGACGGGTACCGGCCCCCAGGCCGCCAGGGCCGCTTCGCTGTCCTGCGTCTTGACGGCGAGCACGAGCACGTCGTCGGCGCGCAACTCCCCGAGTCCGGCGGGTCCGTCGACGGTCGGCAGGCGGTACGTGTGTGTCCCGTCCGGCGTCACCAGCCGCAGTCCGTGCGCGCGCAGCGCCTCGTACTGGGCGCCCCGGGCGACGAGAACGACCTCGTGCCCCGCCCCGGCCAGCCGCCCGCCGATGGCACCGCCGACCGCCCCGGCCCCGATGATGATGTAGCGCATGACGGCCAGCCTGTCATGCTGCGTGCACCGCACAGGTAGCGTCCACCGTATGGCTTCGGAAAGATTCACGATCGGCGGCGAGTTCCCGGTCCGCCGTCTCGGATACGGCACGGCCCAGTTGACGGGTCCCGGCTACTGGGGCCCGCGAGGCGACCGTGCAGACGCGGTGGCCGTCCTGCGCCGGGCCGTCGACCGTGGTGTGACGCTGATCGACACCGCCGACAACTACGGTCCGTCGATCGCCGAGGAACTCGTCGCCGAGGCCCTGCACCCCTACCCGGCCGAGGTGTTGGTCGCCACCAAGGGCGGTGTCGTACGGACCGGCCCCGACGCCTGGCACATCGACGGCCGGCCGGAGCGGTTGCGCGCGATGTGCGAGGCGAGCCTGCGGCGGCTACGGCGCGAGACCATCGACCTGTACCAGTTGCACCGGCTCGACCCGATCGTCCCGATGGCCGAACAGCTCGGCGTCCTCGACGAGTTGCGCGGAGAGGGCAAGATCCGGCAGGTCGGACTCGACTCCGTGACAGCCGAACAGCTGGTCGCGGCGCGTGAGTTGACGTCGATCGCCTCGGTCCAGAACCGCTTCCACCTCCTCGACCGCTCCTCCGAGCCGCTGCTGAAGCTGTGCGAGGCTCACGGCATCGCGTTCCTGCCGTGGTTTCCGCTGGGCAACGGCGAGTTGGCGACCGACCCGGTGAGCGCGGAGATCGCCGCCACGCACGGAGCGACCCCGGCCCAGATCGCGCTGGCCTGGCTGCTGCACCACTCCCCGGTGCTCTGCCCCACCCCGGGCACGGGCTCCCTCGTACACCTGGAGGAGAACCTGGACGCCGGGGCCGTACGACTGTCCGGCGCCGAACTGTCGCACCTGGAGCGCCGGTAGGTCAGCCGACCTTGTCGCCGTCCTCGTCATGGAACGGGGTCGCCTGGTGGAAGTACAGCAGCCAGCCGTCGCCCTCGGTGTCCCGGCACCACAGTGAACTCCGATGGGCGCGGCGGCCGTTGCTCTCCGTGTCGAAGGTGAGGTGGACCAGGTCGGGGGCGAGCCGTACGCCCTTCAGGTGTGAGACGGCGAAGGGGCGGGCGCCCGGCTCGGTGGTGGCGGCGAGGGACCCGATGATCGACGCCCGGTCCCAGTGCCGCCCCGAGGCGCCGAACTCGTGGAACCCGGGGTGCAGCAGCGCTCCGGTCAGCTCGGGTGAGGCGCGGACCTCCGGGTCGAGCAGCCGCAGTTCGGCCCCGATGGCGGCGTCGACGGCGGGGTCGCGACGCCCGTCACGGTGGCCGTCGCTCATCGGAGTCACTTACCCGGGGTCCCGTCCTCGGTCATTTCCACCAGCTTGACGACGGTGTTCCAGTTGCGGGTGGTCGCGATCAGGCCCTTGAGGAACCGGGGCTTGGCGAGCTGTTCGGCGAGCTTGGAGCGGCCGAGGCCGTCGGGTGCGTACAGGTACAGGGCGCGGTCGCCGAGCCGGAACTCCTCTGGAAGGTGGGCGGGCCGGTCGATGTCCGCGAAGCGAGTCTCGTCGACGGGGGTGGAGAAGTAGGTGACGTGGAGTTGTTTGCCCTCCAACTCCGCTGCTGGGAAAGGGCAGTTGTCCCTGATCGCCCGCAGGTGCCCGTGGTCGCGCACGATCACGTCGACGGTGAATCCGAAGTGCTGTGCGATGGCTTCCGCGATCTCCCCGGCGAGGGACTCCTCGTCCCCGTGACCGGCGGCGAACACGGCGTTGCCACTCTGCAGATACGTCCGTACACCGCCGTACCCGAGGCCCTCCAGCAGGGTACGCAGCTCGGCCATGGGGACCTTCTTGTTGCCGCCCACGTTGATACCGCGCAGCAGCGCCGCATAGGTCGTCGTCGCCTGATCACCTGTCGTCATCCGGACACCATAAGGCGGCCCACTGACAGTGCCCCTGACGAACCACCCCGAGATCGTCTTTTAGATGTAGGGGACCGCTGTCCTACCCAGTGGGGAGACACCAGCATCCGAGGGGAGGACTTCGGCCGGTCGCACCTCACCGGGGAGCACGAGGAGATGGTCTTATTCGGCCCCTACCTTCGAACTAAAGGTGATGGCAGGGGGCTGTCGCCGCATACGAGGGGGCAAGCCCGACATGGGGAACGGAGAAGCGCGGGTACGGGGCATAGCCGCCCGGGCCGGCGGCTGGAGCGCCCGGCATCGCTGGGCGGCCGTCGGGATCTGGGTGTTGTTCGTCGTCCTGGCGATGGGGCTCGGCTCCGCCGCCGGCAGCGTCGAGGTCAAGGAGAGCGATCAGTTGGGGGGCGAGACCCACACGGCCGCCAAGATCATCGAGGATGCCGGGATCGACGAACCCGCGAGCGAGACCGTCCTCATCCAGGCGAAGGGCGCCGGCGTCAGGGCCACGGACGCCGCGTTCCGGGCCGCCGTCGCCGACGTCATGAAGGCGGTCGACGGGACCGGCAAGGTCACCGACGTCCAGTCGCCGTACGACACGAACACCCTCTCGAAGGACGGACACAGCGCGCTCGTCCAGTTCGACATGCGGGGTGACGCCGACACGGCGGGCGACCGGGTCGAGCCGGTGCTCAAGGCCGTCGCGGACGTCCAGAAGGACCACTCGGAGCTGCGGATCGAGGAGATCGGCGGCGCCAGTATGAACAAGACGTTCGACGACGCCTTCGGGGACGACTTCCAGAAGGCCGAGCTGTCCGCCGTACCGGTGGCCCTCGGCATTCTGCTGATCGCGTTCGGCGCGCTGGTGGCGGCGCTACTGCCGGTGGCACTGGCGATCACCGCGATCATGGCGACGATGGGCCTGATGGGCATCGTCAGCCACATTCAGCCGATGGACGACACCGCCAGCTCGGTGATGCTGCTCGTCGGACTCGCCGTCGGTGTCGACTACTGCCTGTTCTATCTGCGCCGGGAGCGCGAGGAGCGGGCGGCGGGACGAAGCCCGGAGGCCGCGCTGCGGATCGCCGCGGCGACCAGTGGCCGCGCGATCATCGTCTCCGGTGTCACGGTGTGCGTGGCGATGGCGGGCATGCTGTTCACCGGGCTCGCCACGTTCGAGGCGATGGGCCTGGCTTCCCTGATGGTCGTGGCGGTCGCCATGGTCGGCTCCGTGACCGTCCTCCCCGCGCTGCTGTCGCTGCTCGGTGAGCGGGTCGAGAAGGGCAGGATCCCGTTCCTGCACCCCGACAAGCGGCGCAGGAACGGCGGCCGTGGCAAGGGCAACGGGGAGAGCCGGTTCTGGACTGCCGTGCTGAAGGTCGTCCTCGCCAGGCCCGCCATCTCGCTGCTGGTCGCGGCCGGCGCTCTGCTCGCCGTCGCCGCGCCCGCGCTCGGTATGAAGACCCAGAACCTCACCCTGGACCAGGAGTTCGGCGATTCACTGCCGATCGTCGGCACGTACAACCGTGTCAACGACGCCTTCCCCGGCGGCTCCGACCCCGCCGAGGTGATCGTCAGGGCGAAGGACATCAACGCGGCCGACGTGAAGTCCGCGCTCGCCGACTTCCGTGCGCTGGCGATCAGTTCGGGCGCCTCGCGCGGCCCGGTGGACATCAAGCTGCACGACGCCGAGAACATCGCCTTCGTGTACGTCCCGCTGGTCGGCGGCTCCGACCTGGACAAGGCGGGCCAGAGCCTGGACAAGCTGCGCGACGAGGTACGCCCGGCCACACTCGGCAAGGTCGACGGCGTCTCGGCGCCGATCACCGGACAGGTCGCGGGCTCGAAGGACTTCAACGACCAACTGGCCGGCGCGGTCGCCCCGGTGTTCGCCTTCGTGGTCGTGTTCGCCTTCCTTCTGATGCTCCTGTCGTTCCGTTCCCTGACGATCGCGATCACCTCGATCGTGCTCAACCTGCTGTCGGTCGGAGCTGCTTACGGCATCCTGGTCGCCGTCTTCCAGCACGGCTGGGGCGCGTCGCTGGTGGGCGCGGAGGGCGTGGGCGCCATCATCACCTGGCTGCCGCTGTTCCTGTTCGTGATCCTGTTCGGCCTGTCGATGGACTACCACGTGTTCGTCGTCTCCCGTATCCGCGAGGCACGACTGCGGGGCCGTACGACGAAGGACGCGATCCAGCACGGGGTGGTCACCACGGCCGGGGTCGTCACCAGTGCCGCCGTCATCATGGTCGCCGTGTTCGCCATCTTCGGGACACTGTCGATGCAGTCCATGAAGCAGATGGGTGTGGGCCTCGCGGCGGCGGTGCTCATCGACGCGACGATCATCCGCGGTGTGCTGCTGCCCGCCGTGATGGCTCTGCTGGGCGAGAGCAACTGGTACTTCCCGAAGTGGCTGAACCGCCTGCCGGACCTGACGCACGACGAGGCGACCAAGACCCTGTCTTCGCCTCCGCCGCCCGCCGTGGAGGGTGAGCGGGTCGGAGTCTGAGTCACTCCCGCTCACTCGTCACAACCCTCCGAACACCCTGTAAATCCCTTGAACTGAGGGCCCGTTGGTCACCGGGGAGCCAGCGGGCCCTCTGCCCGTTCACACTCCGGGCAGCTCCGCCTCGATCAGGTCGGCGGCCCGTCGGGTGCCGCCCTCCCCCGCCATCCCGGCCTGGACCTCCGCGAGCCGCCTGGCGACCTCCGGATCATCCACGAGCGCGAGGGCGGCGGCGCGCAGCACCTTGGCGGTCGCCTCCTCCATGGGCACATGGCGGGCGACTCCGAGCGCCTGCAGCATGTCGGCGTTGCCGAACTGGTCGACGGCCTGCGGTACGGCGATCATCGGCGTGGCGGTGGCCAGCCCCTCCTGGCTGCCGCCGGCGCCGGCATGCGTGACGAACAGGTCGGCCTGCCGCAGGATCGCCAACTGCGGTACCCAGGAACGTACTTCGACATTGGCCGGTACGGGTCCCAGCTCGTCGGCGCCGACATGCCGGCCGACCTGGAGCACCAGGTGCCACCCGGGCAGGTCACCGAAGGCCCGCACGCACTCCCGGTAGAACTCCGGCTGCTTGGTGAAGGCGGACCCGAGCGACACCAGGACGACCTTCTCGGCGTCGGCGGGCCGCTGCCAGTCGCCCTGTTCGGAGCGGTCGCCCTGGCAGGCGCCGACGAAGGTGTGGACGCGTTCGTCGACGCGGTCGGCATTGGGCTGCAGCACCTTGGGGATCAGGACGAGGGAGCGGGCGGGGCGGCCGGTGAAGGGATCGGGGTGCTGGGTGATCCCGTTCTCCTTCAGCCAGCCCTCGAACCGTTCGTAGTAGGCCCGCCCCCGCTCGGTCTGCCGGGGTTCGGCCCACATCGGCTCGGCGACCTCCTCCTCGTACCCGTCCCAGGCGACGAGGTTCGGCGAGAGGGAGACCGCGGGCACGCGCCAGCGGTGGGCGAGGACGCGGGCCGGGTAGGAGGTGATGTCGTGCAGGACGAGGTCGGGCACATCCCCCTGCCCTCCTACGCCGTTCTCGTACGCCTCGATGAGCTGCGGGAGCGCCTGCATCGCGTCGGCGAGGAAGGGCTCGACGTTGTCGAGGAGGGTGGTGCCCCACGCCTCCGGATCGGCGTCGGGGCCCGGCAGCGTGGACTCGTAGAGCACGGGCTGTGCCCCGGTCTCGGCCACCTTTTCGGCGAAGGCGGGCGGAATCGCGTACGTGACACGGTGACCGCGCGCCACCAGTTCGCGGATCACCTCGATGCTGGGGTTCACGTGACCGTGCGCGGCGATGGAGAACATGGCGATATGGGCTGGGGTCATGGGATCGACCGTAAGCAAGACGAGACGTCTCGTGCAACTCGAATTTCGGGGCGGTTCACCGCTGGTAGCGCGCCAGCACCAGGTTCCCGTCTTCCTCCAGCCGTTTCCGCAGTTCAGCGAGGTCGATCGCGCCGCTGTAGTACTCCTGGAAAGCCGGGGTCGCGACCTTGTCCTTCCACTCCGGGTAACCCCGTACCGACTGGGCGGGGGCCGAGCGGAGGTGGGCCGCCAGGGCGGTGCCGGTGGCCCAGCCGTTCTTCTGTGTGCGCAGGGCCGGGGACTTCAGCGCCTCGGTGCCGGTGGGGAGCATCCAGTCGCCCAGCGCGAGGCGGACCATGTTGTCGGGGCGCAGCAGGAAGTCGATGAACTCGGCCGCCTCCCGCTGGTGCCGGCTGTCCTCGGCGATGGAGAGGGTCTGCGGGCTGACGCCCTGGGTGAGTCCGTCGGCGCCCGCCGGTGCGGGCAGCACCTGCCACTCGAAGCCCTTCGGCGCCTGTTGCGCGATCTGCTGGCGGTAGGAGAAGCCGAGCGGGACCATCGCGTACCGGCCGCCGAAGAACCCGGGCAGGGTGTCGGAGCCACCGCTGCCCAGCGTCGAACTCGACGCACTGTCATCGGAGTTGACCTGGTCGTGGATCGTACGGGGGACCACTTGCTCCGAGGCGCCGAAGCGGACGGTCATCTTGCCGTCGGCGCCCCGGTGGAACAGCTGGCCGCCCGTCGACAGCGACAGGTTGAGCGTGGCGGAGACGGGCTCCTTGAGCGGCCAGGCCACACCGTACTTGCCGTCACCACTGAGCTGCCGGGTGATCTTCCTGAACTCGGGCCAGCTCCACGGTTGTCGGGGGGTGGGGATCCGTACTCGCGCCTCCTTCAGCCAGTTCGTGTTGGCGATCAGCACACGCGGCTCCTGGAGGAACGGCACGCCGTAGACGCCGCCCCCGAAGGTCGTCGTCTCCCAACTCCGTTGCGGGATATCGGACTTGAGCCGGTCGGGCAGCAGCCGGCGCAGATCGGCGAGGTAACCGCCGTACGCGAAGTCCGCCAGGTCGTCCGAGGCGTCGTGGATGATGTCGGGCGCCTCACCGCCCTCGAAGGAGGTGAGCAGCTGGTCGTGGACGCTGTCCCAACTCCCCTGCACGTACTCGACCTTGACGTCCGGGTGGGTCGCGTTCCACTCCTTCACCAGCGCCTTGTTGGCGGCTACGGACTCGTCCTGCCAGGCGAGGGACTGGAAGCGGAGGGTGATCCGGCCGTCCCCGTCGCCGCCACCGCCGCCTGTGCAGCCGGCGAGGAGCAGCATGACGACGACGAGCCATCGCGCGCGCATCAGCTCTTCACCGCCCCGGCCATCATGCCTCCGGTGATTCGGCGTTGGATGAGCGCGAACACGACGAGCGAGGGCAGCGTCGCCAGGAACGCGGCGGCGGCCAGCGGGCCGAGGTCCGCCACACCCTCCGCGCCGATGAAGTGCGTGAGGACTACCGGCAGGGTCTGCTTCTCCGGCGTCTTCAGGAGCACCAGGGCGAAGAAGAACTCGTTCCAGGCGGTGACGAACGCGAACAGTGCCGTGGCCACGATCCCCGGCGCCAGCAGCGGCGCCGTGACGGAGACCAGGGTGCGCAGGCGTCCGGCACCGTCGACGGCCGCCGCCTCCTCCAACTCCACGGGCACGGCCCGTACATACCCGCCGAGCATCCACAGCGCGAACGGCAGCGACCACACCACGTACACCATCACCAGCCCGAAGACGGAGTCGATCAGCCGCAGGTTCTTCAGCACCAGGAACAGCGGGATGATCACCAGCACGAACGGGAACGCCTGGCTGACCACCACCCACCCGGTCGCCGCCCGCCCGAGCAGCGTGCGGTGCCGTGCCATGACGTAGGCCATCGGGGTCGCGAGGAGTACGGCGACCAGCGCGGCCGAGGCCGCCGCGAGCAGGGAGTTCAACGCGGCATGCAGCAGCGGCTGTTCGTCGAAGGCCTGGCGGAAGTTGTCGAGGGTCGGGTTCCTCGGGATCCAGGTGGGGTGCGGACTGCCCAGTTCACGCGGGGACTTGAAGGCGGTGGACAGCAGCCAGAGGAACGGCAGGGCCAGAAAGGCGAGATAGGCGAGAAGGGCCGCGTACTGGCCGACGCGGGCGCTCGTGCTCGTCCTCAACTCTCCTCACCTCCCCTCAGCCGGCCGACGAGGAACACGGCGAGAAGGACGGAGATCAGCGCCACCATCACACAGCCCATCGCCGCCGCATAGCCGAACTGGCCGTAGCGGAAGGCCTCTTCGTAGGCGAAGAGCATCGGCAGCCGGGTGCGTCCGCCGGGGCCGCCGTTCGTCAGGACGTACGCCAGGGCGAAGGAGTTGAAGTTCCAGATGAGGTTGAGGGAGGTGATGGCGAGCGCGATGGGTCGCAGTGCGGGCCAGGTGACGGTCCGGAAGCGGCGCCAGGCGCCGGCGCCGTCCATGGCCGCCGCCTCGTGCAGTTCACGCGGGGTGTTCTGCAGTCCGGCGAGCAGGGCGACCGTCGTCTGCGGCATCCCCGCCCAGACGCCGACGACGATGACGGCGGGCAGCGCGGTCGCAAGGCCGCTGAGCCAGTCGCGGCCGTCACCCAGGCCCAGGTCGCGCAGTGTCTCGTTGAGGACGCCCGTGTCCGCGTTGTAGACGAGCCGCCACATGATGCCGACGACGACCTCGGGCATCGCCCACGGGATGATCGCGAGGGCGCGGGCCAGCCAGCGCAGCCGTAACTCCTGGTTGAGGAGGAGGGCGAGGCCGAGGGCGAGCAGGAACTGCGGCACGGTCACCCCGACCGCCCAGACCAGCCCAATCCGGAACGACTCCCAGAACAGGGTGTCGTGCAGCAGGTCCTGGAAGTTGAGGGTGCCGATCCACCGCGTGGACGTGGTCCGGCCCGACTGGGCGTCGGTGAACGCCAGCAGGATCCCGTACAGCAGCGGTCCCACGCTCAGGACGAGGATCGGGATCAGGGCGGGCAGGACCAGGAACCAGGCGCCAGGGCCGCCGAGCGAGCGGCCGCCGTCCGGTCCGGCGCGAGTCGCGTGCTTGACCGGCCGCCTCGTTCCGGTCGCCAATGTCACGTGGTCGGCTCCTTTGGTCGCCCGAGGTGGCCCCGTCATGGTCGTGAAGCCCTGGTAACCCGTCAAGGCACCGCGCACACGCCCCCACCTGTACGAATGCGACACTGACCGGCGGATGGCGTGAACCCGACGCCGTTCGCGGACGTACACGGACGTACACGGGTGGCTACAGCCGGGTACGAGGGACTGCGCGGGAGGCGGACGATGGACGAGGCACGGGCCCGGGACGTACTGGCCACGGCGGGCGTACTACCCGGCACGGCGCCGGACGCGCGGCTTCTCGCGCTGGGCGAGAACGCGGTGTTCGCCGCCGGTGACCTGGTCGTCAAGGTGGGCCGCGACACCGAACTCCTCGACCGTGCGCGTCGGGAACTGGCCATCGCGCTCTGGCTCACCGAGGCGGGCGTCCCGGCGGTACGCGCGGCCGACCCGGAGGCGCACCTCGTCGAGGGCCACCCGGTGACGGTGTGGCACCGGCTGCCCGATCCCGTACGCCCCGCCGAACCCGGGGATTTGGCCGAACTCCTACGGACCGTGCACGCCCTGCCGCTCCCTGACTCCTTCACGCTGCCGCCCCGCGAACTCCTGGGCGGTGTCGAACGGTGGCTGCGGCTCGCGGGCGACGCGATCGACCCGGCGGACGCCGCCTATCTGCGCGAGCGCCGCGACGGTTTCGCCACGGCCGCCGCCGCGCTCACCCCGCGTCTGCCGCCCGGCCCGATCCACGGCGACGCGCTTCCCCGCAACGTCCACATCGGCCCGGACGGTCCGGTCCTGGTCGACCTGGAGACCTTCTCCGCCGACCTGCGGGAGCACGATCTGGTGGTCATGGCCCTTTCCCACGACCGGTACGCCCTTCCGGCCGAGGCGTATGCCGCGTTCACGGAGGCGTACGGGTGGGACGTCCGCGAGTGGGAGGGGTGTGGGGTGTTGCGGGGGGCTCGGGAGACGGCGAGTTGCGCGTGGGTCGCACAGCATGCGCCGGTGAATCCGAAGGCGTTGGCGGAGTTCTCGCGGCGGGTGGGGTCTTTGCGGGACGGGGATTCGACTGTGCGGTGGTATCCGTTTTGAGCGCCTAATGGGGGTGAGCTTGCTGTTGTGCGGCGGCTGCGGGTTGTGTGTGGCTGGTCGCGCAGTTCCCCGCACCCCTGTGGGGCGCGCTACTCCTCGGCCTGGATTTTCTGTGCTGCTCGGTGCAGTTCCTTCAGTACCGTTCTTACCGCTCTGCGGGCCGTGCGTTCCGGGCGGTGGAGGGCGTCGATGCGGCGTCTGGCGCGGACGCCGCTGAGGGGTTTGAGGACCAGGGCGGGGTGCGGGCGGGAGGTCCAGCGGGGCATCAGGGCGAGGCCTCCCCCGGCGGCCACCACCTCCGCCGCCACCGCGAACTCGTTGATGCGGTGGGCGAGACGGGGACGACGGCCCGCCGCCGTGGCGATGGCCTCGATCGTCGCCATGATCGGGAAGCCGTCGTGCACGGCGATCCAGGGCTGGTCGGCCACATCGCCGGGGGTCAGTCGTCCTCTGGCGGCGAGCGGATGGTCGGCGGGCATGGCCACATCGAGGGGTTCGCGCAGCAGCGGGGTCGCTGTCACCGTGCGCGGCCAGGGCGGGGCGTGGTCCAGACGGTGGGCGAGGACGAGGTCGTACTCCCTGGTCAACGATGGGAAGTCGTCCTGCGTGACGTCCTCGTCGGCCAGCGCCAGCACCGGCCCGTCCGGTCCGGAGAGGGCCCGCAGCAGCAACGGGAAGAACGCGGCGCCCGCGCTGTGGAACGCCGCGACGGACACCTCCCCGTCCGGCCGGTCAAGGAACTCCTCGACGGTGTGCCGGGCCCGCGCGAGCGCCGACTCCACCTCGGTCGCAGCGCCCGCCAGCGCCTGCCCGGCGTCGGTCAGCACCAGCCGACGCCCCTGCCGCTCGGTCAGTGGGACCGGGATGGCGCGCTGGAGCAGCCGCAGTTGCTGCGAGATGGCCGAGGGCGTGACGAGCAGGGCGTCGGCGACCGCAGTGACACTGCCCAGCTCACCGAGTTCGCGCAGGATCCGCAGCTGACGTTCGTCCACGGGTTCAGTGTAGACGGACCGTGTAGTAGAGCTAAAAGATCGTTTAAGAGAATGGTCCTGGGCTTCAGGGTCGTCGACGGTGCACTGTGGTCGCGTGTCCGACTCCCGCCGTACCGACGCGGTACTCCTCCTTGTCGCGCTCGTCTGGGGCTCCAGTTATCTGTCCGCCCAGACAGCCACCTCCGCCCTGCCCGTCCTCGCGGTCCTGTTCGCGCGCTACGCCCTCTCCGCACTCGTCTGTCTCGGCCTGGTCGCCGCCGGTCGGGGGACGGAGCTGAAGCGGGGCAGGGGTCTTCGTCCGTGGACCCGGGAGGAGGTGCGGGCCGGACTGCCGCTCGGGGTGACCCAGGCCGCCGTCCTCGTCGTGGAGACGTACGGAGTCGCCCACACCACCGCCGCCAACGCGGGCCTGATCATCAGCCTGACCATCGTGCTCACCCCTCTCCTCGATCGCGCCGGACACCCCGGTGGGCTGCCTCCGGCCTTCTACGCCGCCGCCGGCGTCTGCGTCCTGGCCGTCGGCCTGCTCATGTCCGGCAACGGCTTCCACGCGCCGCGTCTCGGTGACCTGCTGATGCTGGGCGCGGCCCTGATACGGGCGGTCCATGTGGCCCTGGTCGGACGCCTCACCGCAGGCCGGCCGATCCGCCCCCTTCACCTCACGACACTCCAGACCGTGATCGGCACGGCCCTGTTCCTGCCGGCCGCCGCACCCGACCTGCCGGCGCTCGTCCGAGCCGACACCGGGACCTGGACGCAGTTGCTCTATCTCGCCCTGTTCTGCAGCGTGTTCGCGTTCCTCGCCCAGACGTGGGCCGTGCAGCGCACCTCGGCGAGCCGGGCCAGCCTGCTGCTGGGCACCGAGCCGATCTGGGCCGCCGCGATCGGTATCGCCCTGGGCGGCGAGCACCTGACGCCGCTCACGGCGCTGGGCGCGACGCTGATGGTCACGGGCACGTACTGGGGCCAGTCGGTGGAACGCGCCCACCGGGCTGGGGCTGCCCTTCCAGCCCGTCCGGCGTTTGAGGACAGGCCCGTTCAGGGCCGTAAGGGGGGTCTGGGGGCGCAGCCCCCAGGAACGGGATGGGACGGGTAAGGGCGGCGGGGGCGAGGAAACTCACCACGCTCTCTCCCCCCACCCCCCCCTCACACCACCTCGCCCACAACCTCCCGCACCGGCCATGTCCCGTCGACGACCGCGTCGACCTCCCCCTTGCGCCGCAGAAAGCTCTGGAAATCCGCCGCCCACTCGGCATACCACTCGATCTGACGCCGATGCAGCTCCACCGCCCCGAGCGCCGCGACCTTGGGATGCCGCTCGGCTATCGCACACGCCAGCCGCGCCGCGGCCAACGCGTCCGCCGACGCGTCGTGAGCCGCGTCCAGCAAGACGCCGTACTCCGTGCACACCGCTTCGAGGTTGCGCTTGCCACGCCGATAACGGTCGACAGAGCGGTCGATCGTGTACGGGTCGATGACCGGGGCCAACTCCAGGCCGCCCAGCCGCTCCCGCAGGGACGGCAGCCCGTGCCGCCGCAGCTCCGCCGAGAGCAGGGTGAGGTCGAAGTTCGCGTTGTAGGCGACCACCGGGACGCCCGTCTTCCAGTACGTCGCCAGCACGTCCGCCATCGCGTCCGCGACCTGGTCGGCGGGCCGGCCCTCGCTGGTCGCGCGCTCGTTGGTGATGCCGTGCACCGCCACCGCGTCCGCCGGGATCTCGATGCCCGGATCGGCCAGCCATTCCCGGTGACCGAGCGGCTCACCGCCCCTCACCTCGATCACCGCGCCGGTGACAATGCGTGCCTCGCTCGGGTCCGTCCCGGTCGTCTCCAGGTCGAAGCCGATCAGCAGCTCGTGATGCCAGCCCATGCCTCGCCCCCCTTCATGCCTTTTTGGTGGTGCTTTCCCCCAGTGGTCTCCACGATCCCATGAGCCACTGACAATCAGAGGACCGCGTTCCGCTTACGCGAAGGCGAGCAGGTCGGACGGGGCCGGATCGGCTCGTTGACGGATCGGCGGATCGCGCAAGTCAGGACACGGGGCGCGAATCCGCCCAGGCCACCTCGAACTCCTCGCGATATGTCGGGAAGAGGCCGCTCTCCTCCGTCTCGCCCGGCTTGACCAGCCGGCTCCCGCCGCGCAGCACCAGCACCGGCGCCTCCATCCCGCGCGTCCGGCGCAGATACGTCTGCACGATCGCGACGCCGTCCGAGCCGTCCCCGTCGACGAGGTAGGCCGTGAAGCGGGGCGTCTCGTCGAAGACCTGGATCTCGAAGGCGCCGGGGTCCCGCAGACTCGACCGCACCCGGCGCATGTGCAGGATGTTCATCTCCACCGCGCGGCTCAACTCACCGCGTTTGATGCCGAGTTCCCGCTCGCGCCGTTTCACCGCGCTGGACGCGGGATTCAGGAACAGCAGTCGCACCCGGCAGCCGGACTCCGCCAGCCGTACCAGTCGCCGCCCGGAGAAGTTCTGCACGAGCAGATTGAGGCCGATGCCGATGGCGTCGAGGCGACGCGCGCCGCCGAAGATGTCCTCGGCCGGGAACTGGCGCATCAGCCGTACCCGGTCGGTGTGTACGGCGACCACGTCCCCGTACCGTTCGCCCACCAGGTCCTCGACCGCGTCGACCGGCAGCCGGCGCGCGGAGGGCACGTCGCCGCCCGCGCCGAGGGTCTCCAGGAGCTTGCCCGAGGCCCGCTCGGCCTGGTTCAGGACGGCTTCGGACAGGGCCCGGTTGCGGGAGACGACGTTGCGGGTGACCTCCAGCTCGTCCAGGGCGAGTTCGACGTCACGGCGCTCGTCCACGTACGGCTCGAAGCACGGCCAGTGCTGCACCATCAGCTCGCGCAACTGCGGGAGGGTCAGGAAGCTGAGGACGTTGTCGTCGGCCGGGTCGAGCAGGTAGCCCTTGCGGCGGCTGACCTCCCGTACGGCGACCGCGCGCTGCACCCACTCCTGGCCGGCCGGCCCGGCGGCGGCTACCACCCACTCGTCGCCGTGGACTGGTTCGTAGATGGGGCGCAGGACGGCGGCCACGACCGCGCGCAGCCGCTGCTCGACCAGGTTCAGCCAGATGTAGGCCCGGCCGGCCCGCTGGGCGCGTGTCCGCACCTCGTGCCAGGCGTCGGCGTCCCAGTCCAGTTCCGGTCCGATGGAGCCCGTCTCCATCGGCCGTGCCAGGGACACCGCGCCGGGCGGGACCTCTGTGGAGTTCCCCTCGTGACCCTCGTCACCAGGGGGCAGCTCCAGCCCTCCCGACCCCACCCGCGCACCGCCTTCCGCTCCCCCGAGCTCTCCCCGTCGGCCGGTCCCGGTCAACGATCAAGGAAGGGTACTCCGGGAGCGGTCAGCGGTGCAGCAGGATGGACAGGGTCGTTTCTCAACTACCGCTTTCGACATGCCCGTTCTGGTTGGCGAGGGCGGCCGGAGTGAGCGGATTCATAGCCGTGACATCGCGCGGGGCGATCGAGAAACCCTGCCAGTGGACGGGCATGGGCTGCTGGTCCTCGTCCCGGGCTATGTGGTGGAAGCCCACGTTCACCCAGACCATCGGGTGGGTGAGGGTCTGCCCGTTGACCCATCCGTCGACCGATGTCTTGGCGCCGACGCCGCAGTTGCCCAGGTTGTCGCTGGCGAACTGCTCGCACTTGTTGTACTCGGTGAAGTAGACGTCGTGGCGGGTGTAGCTGCGGCCGGGGTACTTGGTGGTGGCGCCGGGGACGATCTCGTACGAGCGCGCGTGGCCGTCCTTGTTCTTGCCGGTCGCGCTGACGACACGCCACCAGCGCATGTTCTTGGCGTCGCCCGCGAGTTCCTTCTTGACCTGGGTGCGGGTCGTCTTGTTGGTGGGTCCCTCCTGGCCGCTCGCGGGCGGGCTGACCACGGAGTCGTACTGCTCGACCTTCCCCTTGGAGGAGCCGTCGAGGCCGAAGTCGAGCCGCCAGAAGACGTTGTGGCTGTGGCTGGTGGCGTAGGCCTTCGCACCCTTGCCGATGGGCCAGCCGCGGCCGTCGCCCGCGTCGTAGTCCTCGGGGGCGAGGCTGCCGGTGGCGCCGATGTTCATGTTGACGGTGCCGTCGTCCTGGAAGCGCCACTCGGTGATGTACTCGTACCAGCCGACCTGGTTGACGGTATAGACGAGCAGGTCCTTGCCCTGGGTCTGCCAGACCTTGTTCGCGGTGTCGCCCTGCATACGGTAGGCGTGACCGCGTGAACGGGTGGTGGTGCACAGGCCCTTGACGTTCGCGTTGTCCGGGTCCCAGGCCTCGGGCACCTTGACGGTCTTGATGGTGCCGCCGGGGCACTCACCGGCCGCCAGGTTCATCAGGCCCTGGCCGAAGCCCGCCCCGGTGAGGTCCTGGTACTCGGCGTTTCCGTCGTCGTAGGGGACGTGGATCTGGCCCAGGCGCGCGGAGTTGAGGACCTTGATCGGCTGGGCCTCGCCCGGGGGCTGGTACGAGACGTTCTCCAGGACGAGCCCGGCCTCGCTCTCGTAGCGGTAGCACATCCGCCAGGTGGTGCCCGTGGCGAGCTTCTTCTCGATGCGGTAGGGCGCGCTGCACTCGGCGGGCGGCACGGGTCCGGCCTTCGGCTGGGCGATGGCCGGTCCCGCCGCCGAGGTGAGGCCGGCGGACAGGGCGACCACGGAGAGGCCGACGAGCCCGGCCGTCGCCCGCCCTCGGGTACGGCTGTTGTTGTTGACGCGCATGAAGTCGTGACTCCCTGGAGAGAGCTGAGGAAGGTAAAAGGAGGTTGAGAAGTGAACCGAGGGCCGCTCGCCCAGGGGTCAGCCGAGCTTGGCCACCTTGCGGGCGCTCAGGTCGATCACGAGCGAACGGGCGTCGATCCACGACCCGTTCTTCACCTTCGGGAAGAGCCGCACACAGCGGTGGTCGCCGCACGTGTCGAGTACGGCGGGCTGGGCGCCCGGAGTGGCCCGGTACACCATGCTGGTGACGAGCAGCTGGTCCGGCGAGGTGAGTTCCGTGCCGGTGGCGTCCTTGTAGTCGGCCTTCAGGCCCGCGCCCAGCGGGTCGGCTATCAGGAGCGCGGTCGCCTCTGCCGTCTCGGCGCGGCTCAGGGGCGGCTGTACGCCGTGCTGGGTGCCGGTCCGCTCGACCTTGCCGGTGTCGAGGTTGACGGTCCTGGTGACCAGGGTGTCGTCCTTGTAGTCGTAGTACGACACGTCCGCGCGCCGTGGCGCGTTCGGGTCGTCCACCTCGGCGGCCTCGGGCTCGGCGAGGTCGATGCCGATCCGCTGCGGGCCGCGCTTCCCCTCGACGTTCTCACCGGAGTCGAGCAGCTGACGGCTCAGGGCGATCCGCTCGACCCGCGCCGTCTCACCGTCGGTGAGCGGGTCGCGGCCCGTGCCCTTCGCGCCCTCGGCGGGTACCTGTTCGACGACCCCGGGCGGCGCGCCGACCTGCTGCTGCGCGGACTCCCCCGCGCCGCCGCCCGTACTCGCCGTGTTCCCGGCGGTCCCGGTGCGGCCCGACTCGTCGGCCCCCGCCGACCCCGGCAGCGTCACCGCGATCATGACGGCCGTACCGGCCACCGCGATGCCCGTCCCCGCCACCACCTTGCCCAGGTGGCGGCGCACGATCTTGCGCACGTTGTCCCCTTACTCCCCCTCACTGCCCAGGGAGTACGTGAAGAAGGAAAAGTTTTGACATACCCGCGTATGCGGGTACGCACTGGTCGACCGGTAAGAGGGACGTAAGTCGTAGGTGGTTCCATCACTTTCGGGGAGACTCGGAGGGGAGCAGGCCCCAGCGGCGGACCACAACTGAAAGAGTCGAGCGCATGCAGGTCTGGCCAGGAGAGGCGTACCCACTCGGTGCCACGTACGACGGCGCCGGTACCAATTTCGCGGTCTTCTCGGAGGCCGCCGACCGGATCGAGCTGTGTCTGCTCCACGACGACGGCTCGGAGACCGCGGTGGAACTGCGGGAGAGCGACGCGTTCGTCCGGCACGCGTATCTGCCGGGCGTGATGCCGGGGCAGCGGTACGGCTTCCGTGCGCACGGCGCGTACGCGCCCGAGCGCGGCCAGCGGACCAACTCGGCGAAGCTGCTGCTCGATCCGTACGCGAAGGCGATCAGCGGCTCGGTCACCTGGGGCGAGGAGGTGTACGGCTACCACTTCGACGAGCCCGAGCGGCGCAACGACCTCGACTCGGCGCCGCACACGATGTCGTCGGTCGTGGTGAACCCGTACTTCGACTGGGGCGACGACCGGCGGCCCCGCACCGAGTACCACCACACGGTGCTCTA
Organism: Streptomyces sp. B21-083; assembly: GCF_036898825.1. GTDB lineage: Bacteria > Actinomycetota > Actinomycetes > Streptomycetales > Streptomycetaceae > Streptomyces. Next base: position 2,037,374 of record NZ_JARUND010000001.1, read on the forward strand.
CGAGGCCCATGTGAAGGGCCTGACCATGCGTCACCCGGCGCTGCCCGAGGAGCTGCGCGGCACCTACGCGGCGCTCGCCCACCCCGCGATCATCGAACATCTGACCGGACTCGGCGTCACGGCACTGGAACTGATGCCCGTGCACCAGTTCGTGAACGACCACCGTCTGGTGGACATGGGCCTCAACAACTACTGGGGCTACAACACCATCGGCTTCTTCGCCCCGCACAACGCGTACGCCTCCTGGGGCGACCGCGGCCAGCAGGTCCTGGAGTTCAAGTCGGCGGTCCGGGCGCTGCACGAGGCCGGTATCGAGGTCATCCTGGACGTGGTCTACAACCACACGGCGGAGGGCAACCATCTCGGCCCGACGCTGTCCTTCCGGGGCATCGACAACGCGCAGTACTACCGGCTCGCCGAGGACCAGCGCTACTACATGGACACCACGGGCACCGGGAACTCGCTGCTCATGCGGTCCCCGCACGTACTCCAGCTGATCATGGACTCGCTGCGCTACTGGGTCACCGAGATGCACGTCGACGGCTTCCGCTTCGACCTCGCGGCCACGCTGGCCCGGCAGTTCCACGAGGTGGACCGGCTGTCGTCGTTCTTCGACCTGGTCCAGCAGGACCCGGTGGTGTCCCAGGTGAAGCTGATCGCCGAGCCGTGGGACGTGGGCGAGGGCGGCTACCAGGTGGGCAACTTCCCGCCGCTGTGGACCGAGTGGAACGGCATGTACCGCGACACCGTAAGGGACATGTGGCGGGGCGAGCCGCGCACGCTCGCGGAGTTCGCGTCCCGGCTGACGGGATCCTCGGACCTCTACCAGGACGACGGCCGACGTCCGCTGGCCTCGATCAACTTCGTGACGTGCCATGACGGTTTCACCCTCAACGACCTGGTGTCTTACCACGAGAAGCGCAACCTGGCCAACGGCGAGGACAACCGGGACGGCGAGAGCCACAACCGGTCCTGGAACTGCGGCGCGGAGGGCGAGACGGACGACCCCGACGTCCTCGCTCTGCGGGCACGCCAGCTGCGCAACTTCGTCGCGACGCTGATGCTGTCCCAGGGTGTGCCGATGATCAGCCACGGCGACGAGTTCGCGCGCACCCAGGGCGGCAACAACAACGCGTACTGCCAGGACAACGAGATCTCCTGGGTGCCGTGGCCGAACCAGAACGAGGACGGCAACGGCAACGAGGGCGCCGGACTACTCGACTTCACGCGCGCGATGGTGTGGCTGCGCAAGGACCACCCGGTCTTCCGCAGGCGCCGCTTCTTCCACGGCCGCCCCGTGGAGGGCACCCACGACGAGCTGTCGGACATCGCCTGGTTCACTCCGGCGGGCGAGGAGATGGTCCAGCGCGACTGGGACTCGTCACAGGCGGGCGCGCTGAGCGTGTTCCTCAACGGCAACGCCATCTCGGAACCCGGTGCCCGTGGGGAGCGCATCGCCGACGACTCGTTCCTGCTGATGTTCAACGCCTCGCCGAAGACTCTGGAGTTCGTGGTGCCGGTCAACCACGGCCGCCAGTGGCAGGTCGTGATCGACACGGCCCGCCCGGAGGGTGTGGCACCGGGCACGGGCGCGAAGGTCGCGGCGGGCGACCGTCTGACCCTCCTGGACCACAGCCTGACGGTGCTGCAACGCCCGGCCTAGTCCGCCCTCGCCCGTACTACGGCCCTCCGCGCGCGCGTGGAGGGCCGTTTCGGCGGCCGTAAGCAGGAGTCGATGACACGAAAGGCGGTGGGGCGGGTACGTAGTTTCCCATGACACCTGAGCGTTCTGAGCCGGTCGTGCCGACGGCCACCTATCGGCTGCAACTCCAGCCCGCGTTCCCCTTCGGTGCAGCGGCGGACGCCGTGCCGTACCTGGCGTCGCTCGGCGTCTCGCATCTGCATCTGTCGCCGTTCCTGGAGTCCGTGCCGGGTTCGACGCACGGCTACGACGTCGTGGACCACGCGCGCGTGCGGGGTGAACTCGGCGGCGAGGAGGGGTTGCGCGCGCTGGCACGAACCGCGCGGGAGCACGGCCTCGGCCTGGTCGCCGACATCGTGCCCAACCACATGGCGATGTCGCCGCGTCACAACCGACCCCTGTGGGAGGTGCTCCGCGAGGGCCCCGGGTCACCGTACGCGCGGTGGTTCGACATCGACTGGGAGGCGCAGGGCGGACGCCTGCTGCTGCCGGTGCTCGGACAGCCGCTGGGCGCGGAGTGGGAGCAGCTGAAGGTCGAGCGGTGGCAGGACGCGCACCTGGGGTACGAGGGCCACGTCCTGCGCTACTACGACCATGTCCTCCCCGTGCGTGCGGGCACCGAGAAGCTGCCGCTGCCGCAGCTCGTCGACGCCCAGTGGTACCGCCCGGCGTGGTGGCGGCTGGCGCGCACCGAGCTCAACTATCGGCGCTTCTTCAGCATCTCGGAGCTGATCGGGGTGCGCGTCGAGGACCCCGAGGTGTTCGCGGCGACCCACGGGAAGCTGCTGGAGCTGCTCGCCGACGGAGTGGTGGAAGGGCTGCGGGTCGACCATCCGGACGGGCTCGCGGACCCGGGCGGGTATCTGCGCCGTCTGCACGAGGCGACCGGGGGCCGCTGGACGGTGGTCGAGAAGATCCTGGCCGACGGGGAGCACCTCCCGGCGGGCTGGCCGGTCGCGGGTACCACCGGCTACGACGCCCTGCGGCACCTGGACGGCCTGTTCACGGACCCGGCGGGCGCGGGCGAACTCCTCGGCCAGTACCGGCGCTTCGCGGCCCCTCAGGCCGACCGGGGAGGGCACTGGGAGGCGACGGTACGGCGGGCCGCGTACAAGGTGGTGACGCATGAGCTGGCCACCGAGGTGGACCGGCTGACCCGCGTGGCGAACCGTCTCTGCGCCGCCTCCCCGGATCCAGCCCTGCGCGACCGCGCCCCCTGGGCCCTGCGTACGGCGCTGCGCGAGCTGCTGGTCCGCCTGGAGGTCTACCGGCCCTACAGCCCCGGGGACACGGCCTCCGTGATCTCCGAGGTGGCCGCCGCGGAGGCCCGCCAGGCGTTCGCCGTCCCGCAGGAGGGCGAGGCCGTGGACGTCGTACGGGACCTGCTGCTCGGTCGGGCGGCGGGCGGGGACGCGAACGACCCCGAGCACGTGGAGTTCCGGGACCGGTTCGCGCAGACGTCGTCGGCGCTGCGGGCCAAGTCCGTGGAGGACACGGCGTTCTACCGCTATGTGCCGCTGCTGTCGGCGACCGAGGTCGGCGGCGGTCCGGACAGCCCCGCGGTGTCCCCGGAGGACTTCCACGCCTACTGCGCGCGCGTGCAGCGCGACTGGCCGGCCACGGGGACGGTGCTGTCGACGCACGACACGAAGCGCAGCGCCGACGTACGCGCGGCGCTGGCCGTGCTCACCGAGTGCCCGCGACGCTGGGCCGACGTCCTGGCGGAGGTCACGCGCACCGGTGAGGGGCTGCCCGACGCCCAACTGGCGTGGGCGGCCTGGCAGACGGCCTTCGGCCTGGGCCCAGCGGACGCGGAGCGTCTCCAGGGCGCCCTGCTGAAGCACGTCCGGGAGGCGGGCCTGCACACCGCCTGGACGGAGCAGGAACCCGCGTACGAGGAGACGGTGGCGGCGTTCGTGGCGGCGGGCCCGTGCGGGGCGCCCGGCGGGCACGTGGCGGCGCTGCGGGTCGCCCTGGAGCCGTACATCCGGGCGAACGTCCTGGGCGCGGCCCTGGTCCACCTGACGATGCCGGGCGTACCGGATCTCTACCAGGGCACGGAGAGCGAGTACCTGGCGCTGGTGGACCCGGACAACCGCCGTCCCGTCCGGTTCCCTCCCGAGGCCCCCGGCGAGAAGGACGTGCTGACGGCGACGGCACTGCGGCTGCGCGCGCGCCGTCCGGCGGTGTTCGGCGACACGGCGACGTACACACCGCTCGTCGCACAGGGTCCGGCGGCGGCGCACTGTGTGGCGTTCGCGCGCTCCGGGGAGGTGGTCACGGCGGTCACCCGGCTGTCGTCGCGGCTGGCGGACGCGGGCGGCTGGCAGGACACGCGGTTGCCGCTGCCGCCGGGCCGGTGGACCGATCTGCTGTCCCCGGAGCGGGAGTTCACCGGGCACGCGCGCGTGGAGGAGCTTTTCGCGCGACTGCCGGTGGCCCTTCTGGAGCGGGTCGGCGAGGAGTGACGGCCCGAGGGGCGTGAAACCTTCGGCGCGCGCCTATGTGAGCGCTCAAGCGCCCGGCGCACAGCAGCGCGCGCTCGGGCGTGCTTGTACGACTACCGGCGGGTGGTGGTGAGGGCCCTCGCCGGGCCGTGCGCGGCCGTCCCGCGCGGGAGATGTCCCTGCCGACCGTTGCCGCCGGCCGTACCCGTCTTCGTCGTCGGGGGTGAATGCTTCTTGGCGCCCCCTGGAGCCGCCCCCGCTACCTCCTTGACAGTTCCCGGACGCCATGGGGTACTGCGGATTGCGACGCCGGGTGGACCAGACGGGGGTGAGTCTCCTGCCGGAGCTGCGTTACCCCAGTGTGAACGAACTCGTCTCGTCCGCGCGGGCGCTGGCCGCTCACCGGCCGGGTCTGTGCACCTTCACGCAAGTGGGCTCATCCCGCGCGGGACGGCCCCTGCACCTGCTGTCCGTGGGCCACGCACGACGCGCCGTGCTCGTCGTCGCGGGTGCCCACGCCAACGAACCCACGGGGGGCTCCACGCTCCTCTCCCTCGCGGAGCGGACCGTGCACGACCGCGAGTTGAGGGCGGGCACCTCCTGGCACTTCCTGCTGTGCGCGGACCCGGACGGTGCCAGCCTGCACGTCACTCCGGCGCCGCGCAGCCTGCTCGACTACCACCTCGGTTTCTACCGGCCCGCCGGTCCCGAGCAGCCGGAGTGGGCGCCCTCCGTGCTGCCGCCCGACCGGCTGCCACCGGAGACCGTCGCTCTGACCCGTGTCATCGACGAAGTCCGGCCCTATCTCCAGGTCACCCTGCACGGCACCGACGTGGGCGGCAGCTGGGTGCAGTTGACGAAGGACGTCCCCGGGCTCGCCGAGCCGTTCGCCAAGTCGGCGGCCGAGCTGCACATCCCGGTCGAGACGGGCGCCTCGGACGCGGCGGGCTGGCCCGCGTCGGGGCCCGGAGTGCACGTGATGCCGGCGCCGGGCACGGACGCGGCGTACCCGAGCATGCCGGACGACGCCCGGCACAGCACCTGGTACCACGCTCACCTCTACGGCGGTCTGACCGCGGTCGTCGAGGTGCCGATGTGGGCGAGCGACCTGGTGGACGACCCGGCCCCGCATCCCGCGCCGGCGGCGGCGATACGGCGGCTCGCGGGCCGGCTGCTGCGGGACGGCATGGAGGTCGAACAGGTCCTCGCCGACGCGCGGCCCCGTCTGGCGGACGCCGAGGGACCGCTCCTGCGAGCCGCCCAGTGGGCGTTGGAACTGGTGCCCGGGCTGGCCGCCGACTGGACGCACACCCCACCCGCCGACACCACGATGGCGTACGTCGGCAGCGTGGACGCGTTCGGCCGCCGGCTGCCGCTGCGGGCCGCCGCGATGCTGCTGCGGGTCCTGCGGGAGACCGACGACCGGGCGGTACCGCGCCTCGAGAACCTGGTCGCTGCCTGGAGCGACGCCTTCATGGTCCGCTTCCGGGCGCGCTGGGTGCCGCTGGACCATCAGGTCGAGCACCAGGCCCGTACGGTGGTGGCCGCCGCACGGCACGCGCGCGAGGGGGCCCCTCGGAGCAGCTAGGGAAGACCGTTCGCTCTGTCAGGACGCCCTCCGTGGCCCCTACAGTGCGAACACCGCCCCGGTCCTCGCCCTCAGTTCGCATCCGTTGGAGAACGTCCTGTCGTACTCCCGCGGGCGTCCGTTCCATTCGCCCCGCGCGTGCACGGTGACGGGCGAGTAGAGCATCGGGCAGAGAGTCTTCCTCGGCGGGATGCGGCCGATGTCGCCGTCCGCCGCCGCGAGGTCCGCACAGGCGCGGGCAGCCTGAGCGTGTCCCTGAGGCGGGTCGCACAGCACCAACGTGCCGCGGGTGTCCCCGGCGCCCGGCTCACCCCGGCTGACGGTGACGTAGAGCCAGTTGTCCCGGACGTCCTCCCGGGTGAGGGCCTGGGCAGGCGCGGAGCCCGCGACGAGGAGGCCGACGGCCAGCAGGGCCCCGCGTACCGCGCGCGCGGTGCCGGCGGTCCTGTTGACGCGTTCGGGTTTGATCGTGTTGCCGGTGCTGATGGTGTGGGTCATTCCCTGTGCATCGGCACCGCGGTCCCCGCACCCCACCCCGACTCACCCGAACGGGAGCCCACGCGCGCGCGGCTGCCCGCCAGTTCGAACGCGGCGAGCGCCACCCGCGACTGGTACTCCACCTGACGGGCGACCGGTATCCAGCGCGCCCCGCAGCCGTCGCGGTAGTCGGCGCACCACTCGTCGATCAGCCGGTCGAGCGCGCACAGGACGTCCGCGGCCCCCGGACCGGCGCCGCGCGCCAGCTGGTGCACCAGCCCCGCGGTACGCAGCGCCAGCCGCCGTCCGGCGATGCGGAGGGTGGCCAGGTGAGCGTTGCTGAGCGGGGGCAGCCGGCACGCGGTGCCGTCGTCCGTGTCAGGGTCCCAGGCGTCGGCGAGACCGGGGCAGACCAGCAGATTGTCGTCCACCGGGGCGAGGAGACGGTCCGCGTCGGGCACGCGCGCGAGGTGGGGCCGCAGCCGGCCGAGGACCACCTCCAGGTACCGCGTGTCGTGCCGCAGCGTGTGGCTGACGGTGCGCAGTACCGCGTCGGCGTCGACGGGCGGTGTGTCGTCCTCCACGGCGGCCACACCCCACATGGGCGCCTCGACGATCGCCGTCACCGTGCCGTGCCGGTGCGGGTGGAACCAGGTCGACTCGACGGCGGCCTCCGTGATGGCCGCGGCCAGGTCGCCGGGTGCCGGCGGCGGAATCCGGTGCACGGCGGGTCCCAGACCGGGCCAGTACAGGGTGTCGTACGGGCCCAGCTCGCGCGGGATGCCGAGCCGGGCCGCCGTCTGGGCGACGCGCTGCGGGAGACCCGGCAGGTCGCGCGTGAGTTCCACGAAGCCGCCGCCGACGTCGACGCCGTGCAGCGAGCACTGGAAGAACGGCCGCAGTTCGTCCTGGACGGCGAGCAGCGCGCGGGTCTCCGGCAGGGCGGCCCCGGCCGCGCCGTCGGGCAGCCACTCGGGCTGTTCCAGGAAGCCGGGCCGGAAGAAGTTCCGGAAGTAGTGGCCGAGGGTGAAGGGACCCGCGAGCCAGCCCTCGTTGCGGCGCGAGCCGTCGGGATCGAGACACAGCAGCAGGTTCCAGGTGGCGTCCGCGCGGACGGTCGGTCCAGGGTCGGCGAGGGCCCGTTCGGCCAGCCGGAGGGCGGTCGCACCTCCCACGGGCTCATTGGCGTGCGGTCCGGCGACGATCAGGGCCTGCCGACTGCCGTGCCCCACGGAGAGCAGCCACAGGAGCGTCCCCGCGCGCGAGGTGCCGATGGTGCGCAGCCGGGCGTCGGCGGGATGGCGGGCGACGAGCGCGGCGGCCCGGTCGGCCAGCTCGTCCACGGACGGGTAGCGGAGGAGCGGCGACAGGGCAACCTCCACAGCGGGGCCGTCGGTTCACTTGGTGTGCATGACGCACGCACAGTCAGTCACGACTCGGAGGGTACGTCAACACCACGACACGCAAAGTGAATCGCTCCTGCGGAGCAGGACCCGCGCAAGCGCTGTCACTCCGTCGAGAGGCGGAATGCCATGTGCCCGAAGCCGATCTGGTCGCCGTCCCGGACGACAGCCGCGCCGATCACGCGACGTCCGTTCACCGTCGTGCCGTTGGTCGAGCCGAGGTCGCGCAGCACCCACAGGCCGCCCTGGTGCCGGAGTTCGGCGTGGACGCGCGAGACCGTCTCGTGCGTGAGGCGCAGGCCGTTGGCGGGGTCGCGCCCTATGCGCAGCGGGTGGCCGTTGCCGGGGTGGGGCAGCAGCAGCTTGGGGAGCCGCTCGGACTGCCAGGCCCTGCGCAGCCGCACCGTGAAGCCGGAGACGGCTTCGACCGTCCCGAACACCAGGCGGGAGAGGCGGTTCTCGGTGGGCAGGTCGGCGGTGAGGAGGGCCAGTTCGTCGGACCGCCGGGCGACCAGCGCCAGTTCCATGCGCCGGATGAACGTGTCGTGCGAGAGCCGCCCCAGAGCGACCCCGTCGCGGAGTGCCTTCAGCGCCCGGTCGCGCTCCGCGTCGGAGAGTCGCGCCGGGTACGTGTGGAACTCGAAGGACGATGTCACTTCGTGATTGTCGGGCAGCGCGCGCGGGGTGTCCACACAACGCGGAAACGGCTGCTCTCCGGGCCGGTCTGACGACACCTGAGGCAAACCGGATGATGCGAGCCGGGGCGTCGGCGTTTGAAGCACCATGGGACGGGCTACCTCCCGGTGAGCACCGCTCGGCAGAGTAAGGGGATCCGTCCGTGCACTTCGAGGTGTGGGCACCGCAGGCCAGTCGCGTGACGCTCCAGTGCGACTCGGCCACGCGCGCGTTGGAGCGCGATCCGGAGCGCACGGGCTGGTGGTCCGGCGAGGCCGAGGCCGTGGACGGGTCGCGTTACGGCTTCGCCGTCGACGACGGCCCCGTGCTGCCCGACCCGCGCTCCCGCCGCCAGCCGGACGGCCCGGACGGGCTGAGCGCGGTCGTCGACCACGGCCGCCACACCTGGCGCACCGAGTGGGCCGGCCGCGCCCTGCCGGGCGCCGTCCTCTACGAGCTGCACGTCGGCACGTACACCCCCGAGGGCACGCTGGACGCGGCGGCCGAGCGGCTCGGCCACCTGGTGGAACTGGGCGTCACGCACATCGAGTTGATGCCGCTGTGTCCGTTCCCGGGGCAGCACGGCTGGGGCTACGAGGGGGTGTCGCTGTGGGCCGTGCACGAGCCGTACGGCGGCCCCGAGGCACTGAAACGCTTTGTCGACCGGGCGCACGCGCTCGGCCTCGGTGTGGTCCTGGACGTCGTGCACAACCACTTGGGACCGTCCGGCAACTATCTGCCCGCCTTCGGCCCCTACTTCACGGACACGCATCAGACGCCCTGGGGCTCCGCGGTGAACCTTGACGCGCCCGGCTCGGACGAGGTGCGCGCCTATCTGCTCGGCAGCGCGCTGGCCTGGCTGCGCGACTACCGGCTGGACGGGCTGCGCCTTGACGCGGTGCACGCGCTGCGGGACACGCGCGCGTGCCACTTCCTGGAGGAGTTGTCGAAAGCTGTGGACGCCCTCGCGTCCGACCTGGGCCGGCCACTGTTCCTGATCGCCGAGTCCGACCTCAACGACCCGCGGATCGTCACCCCGCGCGCGGGCGGCGGCCTCGGACTGCACGCGCAGTGGAGCGACGACTTCCACCACGCCCTGCACACGGCACTGACCGGTGAGGCGCAGGGCTACTACGAGGACTTCGCGCGGGCCCCGCTCGAAGCTCTCGCCAAGACCCTCACGGGCGGCTACTTCCACGACGGCACGTACTCGACCTTCCGGGGCCGTCTGCACGGCCGCCCGCTCGACCGCACCGGCGTCGCCGCGCACCGGCTGCTCGGCTACACCCAGACCCACGACCAGGTCGGCAACCGCGCCCAGGGGGACCGCCTTTCGGCCTCCCTCTCCCCCGGGCTGCTCGCCTGCGCAGCCGCCCTGATGCTCACCGGGCCGTTCACGCCGATGCTGTTCATGGGCGAGGAGTGGGCGGCGGGCACCCCGTGGCAGTTCTTCACCGACCACACCGATGCGGAGCTCGCGGAGGCCGTACGGCGGGGCCGGCGGCGGGAGTTCACGGCGCACGGCTGGGCCGAGGAGGACGTTCCGGACCCCCAGGACCCGGCGACCCGCGACCGCTCCTGCCTCGACTGGTCGGAGCCCGAACGCGAGCCGCACGCACGCGTGCTGGCCTGGTACCGGGAGTTGATCGCCCTGCGCCACGCCCAGCCCGACCTCACGGACCCGGACCTCTCGGACATCAAGGTCGCCTACGACGAGGAGGCCCGCTGGCTCGCTTTCCGGCGCGGGGACGTACGTGTGGTGGCGAACCTCGCCCCGAAGTCGACGGCGGTCCCCCTGGGCCCGCGACGGGCGCGGGTGCTGGCAGCCTGGGAACCGGTCGAACTCCCCGGCGCGGACGGGTTGTTGCTCGTCCCCGGGGAGTCCTGTGTGGTGCTGGAGCAAGGGTGAGCACGTTGTAGGCCTGACCGCTCACGTAAACGCTTACGCAAGCGTTTACGCGCCCCGCGTCCCCACCGCCTGCGCCTACCCCTCCTCGTCCGCCTCCCGCAGCTCCGTCACCCGTTCCAGGAGGATCGCCTCCCACGCGCGCCGCAGTTGGACTCTCAGCAGTGGCAGCGGGCCGGTGTCGCGGCGGGCGAGGCTCTCGGCGAGGCGGACGACCGTGTCGCAGCGGGCGAGCCACAGGCCGCGCAGGCAGGGACGGGCGGCGTAGCCGGCGAGGGTGGCGGCGCGTACGGCCGCGGGCGAGCCGACCGCGAGGGCGAGGCCGGCGATGTCCTCGGCCGGGTCGCCGACCACCGCGCCGGTCCAGTCGAGGACACCGCGTACCCGTCCGTCGGCGCTCACCACGAGATGCTCGCCCCGCAGACCGTGGTGGACGAGGACCGCCGTCCCGGCCTGCGCGGCGAGCTGCGTGGTGGCGGACGGGGTCAGCTGGTGCAGCAGGACGGGGTCGAACTCGTCGGCCGCGGCGAGGTGTTCGGCCGCGCCCGCGGCGGCCCGGCGCAGCGCCTCCAGGGAGCGTGGCCCGACCCGCGGCACGCCGAGTGTCTCGGCCTGGCGTACGGGCACCTCGCGCAGCCCGGTGAGGAACGCGGCGAGGTCGGCCTCGCCGACGGCGGAGACGTCGTGTTCCTCGGCCGAGCCGCCGGACACCCTGGTGTCCAGGGTGTAGGCCAGTCCGGCGGTCCACTCGCCGTGCGCCACGCCGACGGGGACGGCGACGCCGATGTGCGGGCGTACGAGGTCGCGCAGGCGCGGTTCGCGGCGCAGTCGCGTGGACGTCTCGCGGTCGGGGGCCAGGCGCAGTACGTGCCGGGAGCCGACCCACCAGGAGTAGTGCTCGCCGCCCGGCCCGCCCACGTCGGCCGGCCGGACGTCGGGTCCGGTGGCGCCCGTCGCACCGCCCGGTCCGCCGACGGTGCCGTCCGCGAGCAGGGAACGGACCAGTCGGCGGACCGCGTCCGCGGTGGGTGTCGGTACCTGGGTCATGATCGCGCCGCTGTCGTCCGGGGGTGGGGGCGGGGAGGTGGCTCCTGGTGTGGGGTCAGTCCACTATGACCATCTCCCGGGTCGTGTTGTTGAGGCGCCGGCCGCCGGCGCCGTCGTCGGTCACCGTGACGATGTCCTCGATGCGTACGCCGAAGCGCCCGGGCAGGTAGATGCCGGGCTCCACGGAGAAACACATGCCGGGGACTTGGGGCTGTTCCTCGCCCTCGATCATGTACGGCGGTTCGTGCGTGGTGACGCCGATGCCGTGGCCCGTGCGGTGGATGAAGTACTCGCCGTACCCGGCCTCGGTGATGACCGCGCGGGCCGCCCGGTCGACGTCCTGGCACGCGGCGCCCGGCCGCACGGCGCGAAAGCCCGCCTCCTGGGCCTCGCGCACGATGTCGTGCACCCTGCGCTGCTCGGCGTCCGGTTCGCCGACGTGGACCGTGCGGGAGGTGTCGGAGCCGTAGCCGTGCAGAAGGCCGCCGAAGTCGAGGACGACCATGTCGCCGTGTTCGATGACGCGATCGCCGGCCTCATGGTGCGGATTGGCACCGTTGGGGCCGGAGGCGACGATCGTGAAGTCGACCTGGGAGTGTCCGAACCGCCGCAGCAGATCGGCCAGCTCGCCCGCGACGTCACTCTCCCGGCGTCCGCCGAAGGGAACCTTCCGGACCTCGTCGTACGTTGCGTCGGCAGCCGCGCCCGCGGCTGCCAGGCGTGCCAGTTCCGCCGCGTCCTTCACCGCGCGCAGCATCGGCAGCCCCTCGGTGAGCGAGACGTACGAGCTGCGGGGCAGTGCCTTCTGGAGTGCCAGCAGATGCAGTGCCCACGCGTTGTCGCTGACCCCGAAGCGTCCCGCTCCGTCGAGGAGGGCGGCGGTGGCCGCGTACGGGTCCTTGCCGTCGGTCCAGTCGCGCAGGGGCAGTGCGGGCGCCCCCGTCGCCTGTGCCGCGTCCGGGGCCTCCAGTGCGGGGACCACGAGGACCGGGTCCTGCCCGGTGGCCAGTACCAGCAGGGTGAGGCGTTCGGTGACCGCGGTGGGCGCGTAGCCGGTGAGCCAGACGAGGTCGGGTCCCGGCGCCACGAGGAGCCCGGCGAGCCCCGCGTCCGCCGCCGCCCGCGCGGCTCGCCGCATCCGGGCCCGGTAGTCGTCGGCGGTGAAGGGCGCGGGCGTGCTGCCTGGCATCCGGGCCTCCGTGGAAGGGCGAGGTGCTACGGGCAGCATCCTGCCCGGATGCACGGGGTGGCGCGAGCCGATTGACGGCTCCCCTTCACCGGCTTCACCCGCCCCCACCCCTTCTACTAACGGCTGAGAGTTGATCAACCATTAGATCTAATGCTTTGATCTACCCAAACCATTAAGGGAGGCGGAAGACCATGCTCGTACTCGCTCACATCAGCGATCTGCACCTCGACGGAACCGCACGGTCCACGGCGCGTGCCGAACGGGTGCGCGACCGGTTGTGGGAGCTGCCGGGGCATGTCGACGCCCTGCTGGTGACCGGGGACATCGCGGACCACGGCACGGAGGCCGAGTACGAGGAGGCGGCGCACCTTCTCGGGCTGCGCACCGGCGACGCGCCCTTCCCGGTGCTCACCTGCCCGGGCAACCACGACAGCCGCGCCCCCTACCGCAAGGCGCTGCTGGGACTGCCCGCCGCCGAGGAGCCGGTCAACAGCGCGCACGTCTTCGACGACGCCGCCGTCCTGATGTGCGACTCCAGCGTGCCGGGCGAGGACGAGGGAGCCCTCGCCGACGAGACGTACGACTGGATCGAGTCGACGCTCGACGAACTGGACGACGGCGTCCCGGCGCTGCTCGCCTTCCACCACCCGCCCGTCGCCCTGCACCACCCCCTGCCGGACGCCCACCCGCTGACCGAACCCGACCGCCTGGCCGCCCTGATGGAGCGCAGGCCCCAGGTCGCCGCGCTCATCACCGGTCACGCGCACACGCCGGCGGCCACGGCCTTCGGCGGCCGGCCTCTGCTCGTCGGCCCGGGGGTCACCTGGACCCTCCGGCTGCCCTGGGAGGGCGAGCAGCCCGCCGACCGGGACGCGCCGGTCGGCCTCGCCTTTCACATACTGGACGACACCGGGCGGCTGACCAGCCACTTCAGGGTGGTGGTGTGACGGAGAGGGGTCAGGTGACGACGCCGAGAATCGCCACCAACCGTTGGTATCCGCCGCTGAGATGACGAACCGTCACGGTGATTTCCGTACCGGGTCGGGCGGCGGTGACCGCCCGGGCGAGACCGGCCGCCGAGTCGATCCGGGTGCGGCCGAAGGCCAGTAGTACGTCGCCCCGAACGAGGCCGGCGGTGTAGCCCGGACCCGGTACGTGGACGCCGACGACCAGGGCACCCGCCTTCTTCGCGTCCACGGCCTCCACACCGAGCGTCCCGGTCACCGTTGACGGCGAGTGGGCCGAGCCCGCGCCGTCCGAGGGCGACTTGGAGCGGCCGGCCCCGGCCCCGGACGCGGATCCGGACTCGGACCGGGACTTGGACCCGGCCCCGAAGCCGGCAGGCGCACCCCGCTCGCCCGGCGCCTCCCCCGACTGCCCTGACCGCCCGCCCTCTCCCGCGTGACGCTGCAGGTCGGCCAGTTTGCCCATGCCGATCACGGTGGCGCCGAGCGTGCCGAGGCCGATGCCCGCGAGGACCAGGACGGTCCCGACGAACAGGCCGAACACAAGGGTCGCCAGCCGTCGGCCACGCCGGCGCGCGGCATGTGGGCGCCGGGCCGGGCGGGATGTGGTGCCACCGGCCCGTTCCTGCCCGGGCATCGGCTTGGGACGCAGCGCAGTCTGTTCCATGGTTCGCCTCCGCCAGGTGCTCTACCCGGCACATCGGCGCACCACGAGCCACGAACGAGTGAGACTGACACCGGGTCGGACATGGGCAGGCACAAGCGACCGAACCCGGGCCCGCTGTCGCGGGCCACGGCCACATCGGTGACCCTGCGCGCCACGCCGACCACAGCCCCCGGACATGTCCCCGCGGCTCTGGCACGGGGTGAACCTCGGCCGGTTCATCGCCGGAGCACTACGCCCCGACCCGCGCGCCCGCCGACACGGACCTTCCGGAGACGGCCGCGCCCTGCCGGCCGCGGCCGAAGCGACACTCGGCGAGCTCTCCGGTCACGCCGTCACGGGCGTACGGGAGCTCGCCGAGGCGACGGCGGAACGGGTGCGGGACCTCGGCCGACGGAGCCGACGGCCGCGAACCCGGTGGGCCAGGAGTCCTCAGCCGATCGACAGCGCCGAGCTGTGGTCCGGCAGAAAGCCGTGGGACCTGCGGGCCAGGTGGTCGGCCTGGTAGCGGGGGACCTCCCGGTGCCAGTTCAGGATGCCGGCCAGCCAGTTCCGCAACTCGTCCACATAGCCGTCCATGGTCGCGCGCGCCTCCTCCGTGAGCTTGAAGTCCTCGTACATGACGGGGAATTCATGGGCGGCGACATGCTCGAACTGCTGCATGCGCTGGGTCATCAGATCGTGGATGATGCCGAGCGCGGTCGGGTAGTCGCAACCGAAGAAGTTCTGGACGACGAGGATGCCGTTGTGGATCTCGCCCTCGTACTCGATCTCCTTCTGGTACGAGAAGACGTCGTTGATGAGCATCCCGTAGTCGAAGGCCGCGTTCTCCAGCGAACGGACGGGGCCGCTGCGGTAGACCTCAGGGGGGACCGCCCGGCCGTGGCCGATGCGGCACAGGCTCGCCGTGAGGTCCGAACCGAAGGTGGCGCGGCGCATCTCCAGGTAGTCGACCGGGTCGGGGATACGGTTCTGGGTCTGGTTGAGCAGTTCCCAGACCCAGCTCTCGGTCATCTTGTCCACCGCGGCGCGGAACGTGCGCCGCTGGTCGGGGGTCATCCCGACCGTCGTACGCCGCCACAGGTCGATGAGGCCGCGTTCCATTCCGTTGACCGGAACGGGGAAGACCTCGCCCTCGACGGGCATACAGGCGGAGAGGCGCTCGGTGCACAGACGGGCCGCGGCCAGGTCACGGCGGTGACCGAAGACGAGTGGGTAGTAGTCGTCACCGTAGGTGCCCCAGGCCAGCCAGGCGGAGCTGAGGTCGAGGGCGTCGGCCGTCGCGTCCGGGTGGATGCCGGCCGCGCACAGCGGCAGGTCGGCCGCGGCGAGTTTGTCCTCGTCCCAGACGCCCTCCTGGAGGATGCCCATGCCGTGCGACCACTCGACGAGGTGGGACCGGGCGCCGTCCAGATGTGGGCTCAGGGTGAGCCCGAACGGCATGTGGAAATCGGGCAGCAGGGACGGGCCGACCTTCTCGTAGGGCACGTGCGTGTAGGCGCGCAGCCGTTCGGCGCCGGCCGACGCCAGGAGTGCGCCGATGTTGGCGGCGGACGTGCCGAAACCGCCCAACGCGAACGGCCGCGACTCCTCCAGGGCCCCCTCGTTCATGTACCGGCTGGAGCGCAGGTGCCACTCGTGGCCGCCGGACTGCCAGTCCTGCAGTCCTTGCGTGTACGCGGCCACCGCGGCGATCTGGTCCGGTGTGAGGCCCTTCTCCAGGGCCAGCCCGGGCACCTCGGTGAGCGCGGTGTGTTCGAACTGGTGGAGCCGTGAGGTGAGGATGTCGTTGACGGTGTCGGCGGCCTCCTGGGTGGTGCACCCGAAGAAGGTCTCCAGGACGAGGACGCCGTTGCTGAGTTCGCCCTCGTCCTCGACCTCCCGCTGGTAGGAGAACAGGTCGTTGCGCAGGTGGACGCCGTCCGAGAAGGTCTCCATCAGTACCCTGAGCGGCCTCGACTCCGCGACGGACGCGGGCACTTCGGCGGTCGCGTACTCGACGAGCCCCGCCGACCAGGGCGCGCCGCCGACCTTGCGGCGCATCTCGATGTACTCGACGGGGTTGGAGATCCGCCCCTCGTTGATGTTGGACAGTTCCCACATCGACTCGTTGAGGAGATGCTCGGTGGCGACGGAGAACCGCCGGCGCCAGTCCACGGACATGGCCGGTACGGTGCGCGCCCACAGGTCGGCGAGGCCCGCCTCCACCGGATTCTGCGGCTCGGGCACGGGAGTGGAGAGGTCGAGCGGCATGAACAGGGGAAGCCTGTCCAGGTAGGCCTTGCCGCCGTCCCGGTCCTGGCTGCGCTTGAAGACCTCCAGGAAGTGGTCGTCGAAGAAGAACACCCACACGTACCAGTCGGTGATGAGCGAGAGGGCGGCGCCGTCGCAGTCGGGGTGCGTGTAGGCGCACAACAACCCGTAGTCGTGCGCGTCGAGGTCGGACTGCTCCCAGACGCCTGAGCCCTCCAGCATTCCCATCTCCCGTGCCCAGACGGTCGAATGGGCGCGCGCCTCGTCCAGATGCGGGTTCAGCCGGGCGGGATACGGCATGTAGAAGTGCGGGAGTACGAACGGCTGTGTCATGGGCGGGGCCCTACCCCTGCCCCGTACGGACCATCCACGGGGCGGCACATGATCACACCATCGCGTGAATCAGGCTCGATTCCGGGATTCCGGACAGTCGTTGTGAGTTCACTCGACATGCGACGACTACGACGAAGTCTGAACCGACTGCTCCTGAACCGACGACACCTGGATCACCGCACGCGTACCGCTCGTCCGCCAGCGCTGCCCTTCCGCGGCGACGAGCGCCGAGTCGGTACGGGCGTCGAGGCCGACGATCACCTCCGACTTCAGGGTGCGCAGGGCGGCCACGGGGCCGGGAAAGTAATCGGTGACGTCCGCGAAGGGCGTGGTGGGGGGCCTGAGGCTGTCACCTACCAGGCGGCGGTAGTTCAGGTCGCCCTTCATCAGGGTGACCGTGGCCGAGGCGAACTCCTCGCGAAGGTCGCCGGGCATCGCCGCGTACGGCAGCGGGGCGCAGGAGAAGGGGTGGGCGCGGACCACCAGCCGGCCCTCGGCAAGCGCGGACCAGAGCCGCCGGCCGTACGAGGAGGCGGCACCCGGAGCGCGGGTCAACCGGCGCAGGGCGTCGACCACGTCGGCGGTGGTCGCGTCGGAGACGAAGTACGGGTGCGGTTTGACGTGCAGGACGGCCCGGCCGGCGTACCCCCGGGTCAGCAGATGGTCCAGAAGCAGCAGGTCGGGGACGAGTTCCCGGCCCGCGTTGTCCGCGACCAGACACACCGTGCCGGCGCCCGGGCGGGCGGACCGGAGCAGCGACCAGAGGGTCTCGCTGTCGTCGGCGACGAGTCCTGCCGCTTCCCCTCCCTCGTCCGCGCCGGAGAGCCGGAAGCCGAGGTCGGCCCGGTTGCCCCACAGCGACCCGTGGAGCAGAGCGCGCGCCTGTTCCTCCTCCGGCCCGCTCACCAGATCGTCGAGCGCGGCCAGTTCCTCGTCGGTCTCGGGGGCGTCCAGTTCAGCGAGCTTGAAAGGGCGGAAGGGGTCGATCCCACGCCAGGCACTCTCGCCCCCACCGCCTTCGCCGGTCCCACCGGCCCGTCCGCCGCCGAAGTACCCGACCGCTTCCAGGAGTTGGCGGTAGAAGTACCCCTCCGCCCACAACCACGGCACATCGAACCAGGACCGGCCGACGTACTCCCGGGTCCCCCATTCCTCCCACTGCCGCCGGTCCTCCGCGTCGGCGGGGAGCGGTTCGACGACGCCCTCGGTGCAGTTCTTGAGGAGCGCGTCGAGTGCGCGGTGCTGCTCCGGACCGTACGGGAAGGCGTCCCGCACCTTCTGGATCAGCGCGGGATGCCGTTCGGCCAGGACGCTCCAGGGGAACGAGCCCGGTTCGTTGCCGAGGATCACGGGCGGGGACACGGAGTCGGAGGCAGGCATACGCCTCACCGTACCGCCGGAGAACGCGCGGCCCCGGACGTCACCGTGCGAGGGCGGGGCGGCCCGAAGGCAGGCGCACAGCCCGTGCATCCGGATACACGCGACTGCGTCTACCCGGATGCACTCGGGCACCGACGACAGCGACGAGCCGGCCGAGGCCGTGCGAAAGCGATCGTCTCGCTCACCGCATCAGCCGGCTCGCTCCGCCCGCCTCACGCCACCGCCCGTAGCTCCCGCTCCAGCTGCGCCACCAGACCCAGATACCGTGCCCGCCTCGGCGTCGGCACCAGCGCCCGGATGGTCAGCCGCCACATGTCAGCCGTCCGGCGGGGCTGGCGGGCCAGCGGTTCCACCGCCCGGCTGACCACGCGGCTGCCGACGAAGAAGCTGACCAGGGAGTGCGCCATCGCGTCGACATCGACGTCCGGGTGGACGTCGGACTCCTTGACGGCGCCGAGGAGTTTGCCGGAGGCCATCTCCGACCACTCGCGGAACGGGTGCCGCAGCGGCGGCCGTACGGTGACGTCACCGGCGGCCAGACGCAGGCCCGCCCTGGCGATCGGGCCCTCGACGGCCATCCGCGTGATCCCGAAGGTGACGCGGATCAGCGACTCCAGTGAGGAGTAGCCGCGGCCGTCGATGTCCCTGGCCATCCGCCGGGAGGTCCTGGACTGGATCTCCAGGATGGCGTGGGCCAGGTCCTCCTTCGCCGCGAAATGGAAGTAGAGGGCGCCCTTGGTGACATGGGCGTGCTCGACTATGTCGCTCAGGCTGGTCGATTCGTAGCCGTGACGGTCGATCAGGTCGGCCGCGGCCGTGATGATCGTCGCGCGAGTCTGCTCGGCGCGTAACTGCCTCGCCATCGGCGCCTCCCCTCCCCAACCGTCGCGGTGCTCCCGAACTCCCCGAAGAAAAACGGGATATGCCGTTTGTTTCTTACTGCCTGTACAAGATAGCCGACCGCTCAGCGGTGCCCACCACACACTCGAAAATCGTGCGCCCCTCCTGGGTTCCCACCACCTTCAGGGCTCCGTCCCCCTCGTCCGTCGAGTCGATCCAGGTGGGCAGGTCCAGCTCGGCGAACTGATGGAAGGTCGTGTCGAACGACACCGGTGTCCGTCGGCTGCCCGGGCCCGTTCGCGCCAGCGCGGCCTGCCGGGCGGCCTCAAGGAGCAACATGCCCGGTATGTGATCGAGAGGATGATCAAAGAAAACAGCATGACCGGTATCAACCCGCAACTGCCAGTTACCGTCGCTCTGTTGGGGCAGCGCCAGGACCACGTCCGCCGCCGAGTCCCGGCCCACGTCGGCGGCCGGCAGGCCCGGCGGCAGGGGCAGCGGCGTCACGGTGTCCGCGGTACGGCCGCCGCGCAGTCTGCTGAAGACGGCGCCGCTCGTACAGGTGAAGGCGACGTCGGCGTGTGCGACCTGTTCGCCGTCCAGCCGTACGTCGGCCTCGTAGCGGGCCGAGACCAGGCGCTTGCCTCGATAACGGACGTCGGAGAAGGTGATGTCGACGACGGGTTCGGCCGGGACCGGTCCCACGCCCAGGTGCTCGGCGAACGTGGTGATCCGGAACTCCTGGAGCACGAACTGGTGGTCCAACGGCACCTCGTACTCGGTGTGGTTGAGCAGGGTTCCGGCCTGCCGTACGGTCTCCACGACGAGCAACGGATCGTATGCCGTCCGGTCCGGCGACACGTGTAAACAGTGGACGCGCGGCCACTGCGCGGAGACGTTGAAGCGGTCGGTTTCCGTGCGGGTCCAACCGGTCGGGAACGTCTCCGCGATCGCCGCGCGATGCACGAGTTGACGCGGAACACTCGCCGTCATGGTTGGGGTTTCGGCAGACTGCGGTACTGGAAGCAATGTCTCTCCTCGGTCCCCCGTTATGGCGTGGCAGACAGAAAGGCGCCCGCTTCGTGAGCGATAGAGTACGAGGCGACCGGTTTGTTTTCAACGAGATCAGTCGGTCCGGCCCTATGATCGGCGAGTTCCGGCGCAGCTGACGGCACGCTGTCACGCATCGGCACGGCACCACATTCGGCACTGACAAGGACACCGGCCAACTGGGCGCCAGGGAGGGGCTCTTATGGCGAAACAGGAGCGCGCCATCAGGACGCGCAGGGCGATCCTGGAAGCCGCGGGCGCGGTTTTCGACGAGCACGGCTACACCTCCACGACCATCTCGATGGTGCTGGAGCGGGCCGAGGTCACCAAGGGAGCCCTGTACTTCCACTTCCCCTCCAAGGAATCACTCGCGCAGGCGGTGCTCCACGAGCAGGTGCCCTTCGGCAGTGTGCCGACGCAGCCCTGCAAGCTGCAGGAGATCATCGACATGACGTTCGTGGTCGGCCAGCGGCTGCTGACCAACTCCCTGCTGCGGGGCAGTGTGCGGCTGGCGGTGGACCAGGAGACACCGAACCACGTCGATCACTCGGAGCCCTTCCGGCAGTGGTCGGACCGGCTGACGTCCCTGATGGAACAGGCCCGGGGGCAGGGCGAGTTGCTGCCCACGGTGGATCCCCCGGAGACGGTGGACCTGCTGGTCGGCGGCTTCACCGGCATCCAGCTGATGTCGCGGGCGATGACCGACCGGGCCGATCTCGGCCACCGGCTGTCGGTGCTGTGGGCGCACATCCTGCCGAGCATCGCGGTGCCGGGACTGCTGCTCGGCCTCGACAGCAGGGCTGACCGGGGTGCCCGGGTTCTCTCCTCGATCGACTCCCTCGACCTGCGGGCGTCGTGATCCTGCTGACCGGCGCGACCGGCACGGTCGGGCGCCTGGTGGCCCGGCGTCTTCCCGCCGCCGAGCCGGTACGGCTGCTGGCCCGCGACCCCGCCCGCGCCGCCGCCCTCGTGGGTGCGCACGCCGAGGTGGTGGGCGGTGACTTCGAGGACCCCGCGAGTCTGCGCCGGGCGCTGACCGGCGTACGGTCGGCGCTGCTCGTCACCGTGAATCCGCTGACGCACGCCCACGACGAGAACTTCCTGACGGCCGCCCGCGCCTCGGGAGTCGGGCACATCGTGAAGCTGACCACCCTGTCGGTGACCGAGCCCGACGCGACCGACCTGGTCACCCAGTGGCAGCGGGAGAACGAGCGGCTGCTGCGCGCCTCGGGCCTGTCCTGGACGCTGCTGCGACCGCGCGCCTTCATGTCCAACACCCTGGGCTGGGCCGGTTCGATCCGGGCGGAGGGCGTGGTGCGGAGTTCGGACGGCACCGTCCCCACCGCGGCGATCGATCCGCGGGACATCGCGGATGTGGCGGTACGGGTGCTCACGGACCCGGAGAGTCACACCGGAAGGGCGTACGCGCTGACCGGGCCCGCGGCAGTAACCCCGATGGAGCAGACCGAGATCCTGGGCGAGTTGCTGCACCGCCCTCTGGAGTTCGTGGAACTGACAGATGATCAGGTACTGACCGGGCTGCTCGCGCGCTACCCGGAGCCGGTGGCCCGTGCCCTCGCGGAGAGTGCGGCGCGCGGGCGACACGGGTCGAAGGGGCAAGTGGAGCCGTCCGTCACGGAGTTGCTCGGACGGCCCGCGCGCGGGTACCGGGAGTGGTCGGCGGAGCATCTGGCGGAGTTCGGCGGCCCGGCGGCGCGGTGACGAGCATGGGGCTGGACATACGACGGCGGGCCGGCCGGCGTCCATCCACGCCGACCGGCCCGCCCGTTTCCGTCACGCCGTCAGTTCGACTGAACCGACGGATGGTTCGGCCCCAGGGGCCGGCGATCGGAAGCTCAGAAGGTGAGCTTCCAGCCGTTGATCCTGCCGGTGTCCGAGGACGCCACGTCCTGGACGCGCAGCTTCCAGGTGCCGTTGGCGGTCTCGCTGGAGGCGTCCACCGTGTACGTGGTGTTCACGTTGTCGGCGGAGTCCGAGGTGCTGGAGGCCTTCAGCGGGTAGGTCGTGCCGTCGGGCGCCACCAGGTTGATGACCAGGTCACCGCGGTAGGTGTGGGTGATGTCGACGCCGACCTGGAGGGCCGAGGGGGCGTTGCCGGTCCGGCCGCTGACGGCGATCGAGGACTCGACGGCCGCGCCGTTGTCCGGGACGGAGACAGCGGTGCTGGAGGAGAAGACGGTCCCCGTCGTGCCGCCACCGGTGCTGCCGCTCACGGCCTGCACCGTCTTGGTCGCGTCGGCCAGACCGGCGCCGCAGCCGCCCGAGCAACTCCCCGGCAGAGCACGGGCGTTGCTCTTGATGGCCGTCTCGATCTGCGCCGGGGTGAGCGAGGAGTTCGCCGACTTCATCAGTGCGACCAGGCCCGCGATGTGCGGGGTGGCCATGCTGGTGCCCTGGTAGTAGGCGTACGACTCGGTGGACGGCGTCTTCGCGCCGGAGTTCAGCGTGGAGAGGATGCCGTTGGCGTTGCCGGTGCTCATCTCGCCGCCCGGGGCCGAAATGTCCACGACGGAGCCGAAGTTGGAGTACGAGGCACGGGCGCCGGTACGTCCGGTCGCGGCGACGGTGATGACGTTGTTGCAGTTCGCCGGGTTGGAGGTGGAGGCGTTCGCGTTCTCGTTGCCGGCCGCGACGACCACCGTGGTGCCCCGGTTGACCGCGCCGGTGATGGCGCTCTGGGTCGCCGCGGAGCAGGCGCCGCCCCCGCCGAGGCTCATGTTGATGACCTTGGCGACGTTGGTGTTGGCCGGGACACCGGAGACGGTGCCGCCGGACGCCCAGGTGATGGCGTCGATGATGTCGGAGTCGTAGCCGCCGCACTTGCCGAGCGCGCGGACCGGGGAGATCTTCGCGTTGTACGCGATGCCCGCGACACCCTTGCTGTTGTTGGCGACGGCGGCGATGGTGCCCGCGACGTGCGTGCCGTGCCAGGAGGAACTGCTGCCCTGGGTCTGCTCGCACTCACCGGCGGCGTACCAGTCGCCGGGGTCGGCCGGGTTGCTGTCGCGGCCGTCGCCGTCCACGGAGACCGCGGTGTCGGCGATGAAGTCGTAGCCGCCGACGATGTTCGCGGCGATGTCGGAGTGCGTGACGTAGCCGGTGTCGATGACGGCGACGGTCACGCCGGTGCCGGTCGCGGTGGTCCAGGCGCCCGGGACGCGCATGCCCGCGGCGGCCTCGAAGAGGTCCCACTGCTTGGCGTACTCGGTGTCGTTCGGGTCCGCCATGGGCTTTTTCAGGCGGTCAGGCACGACGTAGGCGACCTGCGGGTCGGCCTTGTACTCGGCGATGACGTCGGCGACGTCCGTCTTGCTGAGTTCCTCGCCCAGGTCGACGAGGGCGGCACCGGTGCCGAGGCGGCGCTGGAAGTCCAGGTTCTCGCCGGCCTCCTTGCCCTTGGCTACGGCGTCGGCGTCGGCGGCCTGGTTCGACGTGGCTTCGGCGGCGCCTGCCTTGTAGCCGACGATGAGTCGCTCGGCCGGAGCGGCGACCGTCTGCGCGGCGGCGTCCAGGGTGGCGGCGGGGGCGACGGGCTCCTGGGCGACGGCGACCGACGTGGTGGCCGCGGCCACCAGGGCCGCGGAGACCGCGGCGACGGATATCAGCTTCCGCCCCGTGACACGGGTGGGTGAGGTACGCAAGGGCTTGCCTTTCGGGGCCGTACTCCGCACGGCGGGGGCAGCGAGGAGTGGCGGGATTCGCTTCGTCGTCGAAGCGGCGGGGGGTGCGGTTCGAAAAGCGGCGCGGCGGCCGGCCAAGCGCGAGCGGCCCGTTCCGGGGTTACCTGTGGGGCGGCTGTGGTGGAACATTAGGCAAAGAGAAGGTCATCCGGATACAGGGGAAACCCTCGATCGGTCCGGTTCCCCACCCTTGAACGCCGGAAACCGACCCTGTACGACGGCCAGTTGACCGGGTTGGGCGGGTTGGGTGAGTTGCGCGGACCGTCGGCGCCGCCCGCCGGTTGAACGCGGGCCGTCCGTTTCGCGTACTGCCCGAAAGCAGGCCTGTTCCTCGGGTCGGCCCGCAGCAGCTCTGTTCCCCCTGGTCGAGGAGACGTCCCGGATGATCGCCCACCGCCGCACTCTCCCGGCCGCCGTACTCGCGGGGGCCGCCGCCTTCGCGGCACCGCTGTTGCTCACGTTGTCGGCGGCGGGTCCGGCTCAGGCGCACGGTGCGCCGACGGATCCGGTCAGCCGCGCCTACGCCTGTTCCCCCGACGGCGGCAGCCTGGCCACGACCGCGGCCTGCCGGGCGGCGGTCACCGCGAACGGCGGTGCGCCCTTCACCTTCTGGGACAACCTGCGGGTCGCGAACGTCGACGGCCGGGATCGCGCGGTGATTCCCGACGGCCGACTGTGCAGCGGCGGCCTGCCCGACTACCGGGGACTCGACCTGGCCCGCGCCGACTGGCCCTCGACCGAGCTGACGCCGGGTGCGCGGCTGACGATGACGTACCGCTCGACGATCCCGCACACCGGCACGTTCAAGATGTTCCTGACGAAGCCCGGGTACGACCCGTCCGGCTCGCTGAAGTGGTCCGATCTGCCGGACCGGCCGTTCGCCGAGGTCAAGGACCCCGCGATGACGGGCGACGCGTACCGCATCAGGATGACGCTGCCGTCCGACCGGACCGGCCGCCATGTCCTGTACACGATCTGGCAGAACTCCAGTACGGCGGACACGTACTACTCGTGCTCGGACGTGGTGTTCCCGGCTGCGAAGGGCAATGCCGACGGCTCGGATGGCACCGGCGGCTCGGGCGCGTCCGCACCGACGGCCACCGCTTCGGCCGCTGCGCGGTCCGGCTCGGCCAATCCCAGCGCTGCGGCGAAGCCGGCCGAGCAGCCGGCGCGGGCCGCGGGGACGCAAGAGGCGGCGGAGTCCGCCGACTCCGCCGCCCCACAGGCCGCGGGCACCGTGGCCGGCGCGCCGGTGGCGTCGACCACCGACGATGCCGGGCCGCGGCACAGAATCGCGGGCGCCGCCGCGGCTGTGCTGCTCGCCGCGGTCGCCGCCATTGTCCTACGTCTGCGCCGACGGTGAACACCGTTGGCGCAGACGTTCATTGACGGTCCGTCAGTTGACGAAGACCGTGGCGTTGCCCTGCGTCACGTCCTGCACCGGGGCGTACTTGGCGGTGAAGTAGCCGTTGGCGAAGCACAGCGACGAGCCGGACGTCTTGGTGAACGCCTGGGCGGTGAAGTTGATGCTGTTGTCGGCGGCATCGGTCGTACCCGAGAGGCTGGGCGCCTGGTAGACACAGTTGATCGTGCCGAGCAGGGTGCGCAGCACGACGGTCGTCTGGATGGTGGAGCCCGCCGCCGGGGTGACGGAGACGGAACCGTCGGAGCCCACCACGGTGGTGTAGGGCAGGTTGTTGACGGTCACGCTGTTCACGCCGAGCACACCCAGGACATTGCTGGTGCAAGTGCCGAAGGTGTGCGCGGTGACCGACTCGGTGGCGCTGCCGGGCGCGGCGGGGTTGTCGGTGACAGCCGCCGTGAAGGTCGACGCCGCGCACTTGACACCGCTGGTGCCGGTCGCGCTGGAGTAGAGCGTGGCAGTGGTGCCGGTGGCGAGGGAGGCGCTGAGGACGTCGCCCACGGCGACGGCGTCGCCGGCCGCGCTGTTGATGGTGAGCACGGTGTCGGCGGCGGACGCGGGGGTGACCGCGGCGACCGAGAGACCGGCGACGGCGGCGGCGAGGGCGAGGGCGGAGCGAGTGCGAGTACGCATGATGCGGGTGCCTCTTTCTGGAGCTGGGGGTGTTGGGGGTGGCGCCGAGGAGGCCAGGGCGCGCGAAAGTACGCGTGCGGGACGCGGGAAAGACGTCGTTACCGGCCCGTAACGCCTTCTCCGTACGTGACGGACCGGCAACGACAACCGGCCGGGACCGGAGGAAGGCTTGGAGGGAGGCTTCCTGACCGGACCGGGCGGGACAGGGCGACCCGGCGGTGGCCCAGGGGGGAAACGGCCATGCCGGTGCCTCGGGGGCGGACTTGAGGAATGAGCTGAGAGTCCGGGAAGAGCGGTGACTCGCACCGCTGCGGATCCGGCGCCACGGATCCGGGGGAAACCAGCTCGTTTGTAGACCTGAGGGACCGTCAACGTCAAGACGTCGAACGGAAGTTGATGTCGTCTGTCGAACTTTTCCGTGAACTTCCGCGTACCTCCTCGACCCGTGCGGCGCCCCTGCGGAAGACCGCTGGGAGGCCCTCAGACACCCCGGACGACCGTCGATCGGCCCGCAAAGTCACAGGTGGCGCATAATCCGCACTCTTTTTCCACAACTCCCTTGACCCCCCAAAGTAACCACGGGTAACTTCCTCGGCGGCTACTGGTGCGTAACCGTGAAAGCCCTTGCAACCGCCGGGAGTTGCGAGGAGACGTAACGCCACAGTCGCTGTCCGCGCCAGGACAACGTGCCACTGAAGCGTGACCAGCATTGACGCACTGACTATGTACTGGGAGCAGACCATGGCTTCGTCCTCGGACGCCTCGTCGTCCGCTGGATCCAACCCCGAGCAGCCAGGAAGCGGTAACGCATCCGATGGCGCCGGGGCCACGGGATCCACCAACGTGTCCGAATTCTTCGAAGGTGCCGGAAAGGGCACCGAACGACGCGGGCGGGTCCGTGGGCGCCGCGCCGCCGTGATGGCGGTGCCGGCCACCCTGGTCGCCGCCTCACTCGCGGTCCTCACCGCGCAGGGCGCCCTGGGCGTCCAGTTCGCCATCTCCGGCATGCCCTTCACGGTCACCGCCACAGAGATGAACGGCACCGGTTTCGAGCAGTTCGGCGCCCTCGACCACATGATCAAGGACAGCCCGAACGAGGGTGACACCGGCGGCCAGGTCCTGGTCATCACCACGGCGATCAAGAACGCGACGATCACCAAGCTGTGCCAGAGCGTCGACCTCGGTGGCATCAACCTGCTGATCAAGGCGGGCGGCAACGGCACTCCGGTGTCCGCGACCGACCTGACGCTCGACGGCACCGAGCAGTCGGGTGACGCGTCCTTCACCAACATCGAGATCGGCAACGACGCCAGCACGCTCAGCAAGGCGGGCGTCCAGGGTCCGGCCGGCGTCTTCAGCCAGCAGGCGGACAGCGTCCGCATCGCCAACCTGCGGTCGACCAACTACGCCACCACCGCAGCCGTGTTCAAGCTGCCCGGGCTGAAGCTCAGCTTCAGCTCGTCGGGTTGCTGATGTCCGGCGTCGAGCAAGAGGGGGTGGGGCCCGCCTTCAGAAACTGGCGGGCCCACCGTCCGTTCGTGGGCGGGCTGCTGCTCACCCTGGGCGGGGTGGAGATCCTCGTCACGATGAAGGTCTCCCTGAAAATCGTCGTGCACCTGGGTATGCAGGGCCTGGCAGGCTTTCTGCTGCCGGCGCTGATGGTGGTGGTCGGTCTGTTGATCCTCTTCAACCCCGCGCAACGCCTGTTCTACTCGATCGTCGGCATCATGCTGACGCTGGGCACCTGGGTCACCTCGAACCTCGGTGGCTTCTTCATCGGCCTCGCCCTGGGCGCCGTGGGCAGCTGCATGGCCTTCGGCTGGCTTCCCGACCAGGAACCCCGGGTCAGCCGCAGCCAGCGACGCGAGAACAAGAAGCAGGGCAAGGCCACCATGGAATCCACGGAGGCACCGGTGGCGGACGACGGTCAGGAAGACGGCGAGGGCAGCCTGCGCGGCTCGATGCGCTCCTCGACCGCCGCGTCCCCCTCACACCTGACGACATAGGCACCCCTGCCCGGCAGCTCCGCGACTGCCTCGACGAGTTCGGTCCCTCGGTACACGAGACCGACCCCGCCGTCGGTGCAGTGCGTGGTGGGCAGGGTGCCGTCGGCGACAAGCCGGTGGACCAGCGGGCGGCGGCCCGCGTCGCTGTCGTAGTGCACCCCGTTGCCGTACGGGAGGAAACCCAGCGCGTCGGTGAGCGGCCTCAGTTCGGGGCCGAAGGAATCGGTGGTGCCCCCTCTGAACCAGCAGAGGGAGCCCGCACTCACCCCGCTGAGCGCCACGCCTGACTCCCAGGCGCGCCGCATGATCCGGTCGAGGCCGTGCACCCGCCAGACCGCCAGCAGATTCGCCACCGAACCACCCATGACCCAGACGACGTCCTGGTCGAGCACAGTGCCCTCGACGTCGTCCAGGTTGGGCATGGGGAAGAGGTGCAGCGGCGTGAGGTCGAAGCCCGCGACCCGGGCGGCCTCACCCATCCTGGCCGTGACGTGCTCGGCGTCCCCGATCGCCGTTCCGACGTACAGGACGCGTGGTCTGCGGCCGTGGACCCCGGAGAGGTCCACGGCGTGATGGACGAGGGCGTCGAACGACACCGTGGTCCGGCCGCCGGTGCGGTGTCCGCCCGAGGTCGCGAGGATGGTCGGTTCGGAAGCGGCCATGCCGATGCTCTTACCGATCGGCGACGGGCTCCCGTCGGTCGGCGACCGCCTCGGCCACGACCGACTCGGCCACCACGGGCTCGGCCCGGTCGGCCACGGGTTCAGCGGGGAAACCGCCGCTCACCTGCGAAGATCCCTCCCCCGCCGGCCCACTCGCCGCCCCGTCCCCCTTCAGCGCCTGCGCCTCGCTCTTGAGGATGCGCATCGAGCGGCCCAGGGCGCGTGCCGTGTCCGGCAGCTTCTTCGAGCCGAACAGCACGATGCACACGATGGCCACTACCAGCAGGTGCCAGGGTTCCAGTCCGTTCCGGAGCACAACCTCACCGCCCTTTCCTTCGTCAGACATAACAGTTGCCACTTTGCGCAACTGTACAACCAGGGTGAGACGTGAGAAGGGCGCCGATGACCAGCAGCACGAGCAGGCCTGCCGTACCCCCGCGACATCGGACCGCCGCGGGCACCCGGCGGCGGAAGCCGGGGCGGCGCGGACGGCTGGCACTGGCGATCTGTCTCTCGCTCCTGCTGCTCCTCGCGGCCGGCGCAGGGTGGGTCTATCTGAAGCTGGACGGTGACATCAAGACCTTCGACGCGGGCGGCATCGCGGACAACCGGCCGCCCGCGGGCTCGTCCAAGGGCGAGAACGTCCTGGTCATCGGCTCGGACGCGCGCAACGACGGCAACGCCGCGCTCGGCGGCGGCGACGTGAACGACATCGGGCGCTCCGACACCGCGTTCCTGCTGCACATCTACGCCGACCACAAGAACGCCGTCGCCGTCTCCATACCCCGCGACACCCTGGTCACCATCCCGCCCTGCAAGCTGCCCGACGGCAAGTGGACGACCGCCCGGCAGGGCCAGATGTTCAACGAGGCCTACTCGGTCGGCGAGACCGCCAAGGGCAACCCCGCCTGCACGCAGAACACGGTGGAGAGCATCACCGGTCTGCGCGTCGACCACACCGTCGTCGTCGACTTCAAGGGCTTCGCCGCGCTGACCGACGTGGTGGGCGGGGTGAAGGTGTGCCTCCCCCAGAACGTGTACCAGCGTGATCTCAACCCCCACCTCGACGCCCGCGGCAAGCTGCTCTTCGACAAGGGCGAGCAGACGGTCTCGGGGCAGAAGGCGCTGGACTACGTCCGGATCCGGCACGGCATCGGCGACGGCTCCGACATAGGCCGTATCAAGCGCCAACAGGCTTTCGTGGCAAGCCTGTTGAAGGAGGTCAAGAGCAACGGTCTGAGCCCGACCAAGCTGCTCCCCCTCGCCGACGCGGCCACCAAGTCCCTGACCGTGGACCCCGGTCTCGGCTCCGCCGACAAGCTGATCTCCTTCGCGATGACGCTGAAGGACATCGACCTGCACAACACGAAGTTCGTCACCATCCCCTGGCGGTACGCGGGGGCACGCGTCGCGATCGTCGAACCGGACGCCAGTGACCTCTGGGCCGCGCTCAAGGCGGACCGCACCCTGGACGGCAAGGACGCGAGCGGCAAGAAGAAGGCCTCGCCGAGCGCCCGCCCCACGGCCGCCCCGACTCCCGTGTCCGGCAAGGGAATCACCGTCACCGTCTACAACGGCACCACCGTCACCGGCCTGGCCGCGAGGGCCGCCGCCGAGCTGACCTCGGACGGTTTCACGGTCACCGGCACGGCGACCGCGAACAGCCAGGACCACGCGACGACGGTCATCGAGTACGGCCCGGGCCACAAGTCCGAGGCCCAGACCGCGGCCCGCGTCTTCCCGGGCGCGGCCATGCAGCCGGTGCCGGGGGCGGGGGTCAACGTGGTCGTCGGCCAGTCGTACAAGGGCGGTTCCACGGGCGCGCCGCAGCCCACCGCGATCCCGAAGGACGTCACCGAGGGAGCCCGCTCGGCGGACGACAACCCCTGCTCGAACCTCACCTACGGCTGACCGGGGCGCCCTCGCCAGGAAACGGCCACCGCCGGGCGACGGCGAGGGCACACCCGTACAGCCCCAGCACGACCACCAGCAGGGCGTAGTACGCCCTCGGGAGTCCCACCAGCCCCAGCGGCGGGCCGAGGGGGGACAGCGGCAGCAGTAGCCCGACGGCGGCTAGCCCGGCCGCCGCCCGCCCGACGGCTCCCCGGATCCGGCCGCCGCCGCCACGCAGAAGCAGCATCACCACGGCCTGGGTGAGGAGGTTCTCGGTGAACCAGGCCGAGTGGAAGACGGCCCGGTCGTCCAGGGCGTCGGGCCCGTGCAGGGCGAGGGCGAGCACGGCGAAGGTCGCGAGGTCGGTGACGGCGTTGAGCGCCCCGAAGCCGCCGAGGAAGCGGAGCAGGTCACGGGGGCGCGGAGCGGTCGGCCGGGCCAGGGTGCCGGGCGCGGGACGGTCGTAGGCGTACGCCAGTTGGGCCGCGTCGAAGCACAGGTTCTGGGCGAGGACCTGCGCCGGGAGCATGGGCAGGAAGGGCAGCAGGAGTCCGGCGGCGAGCATCGCGACGACGTTGCCGAGGTTCGAGGAGAGCGTGACGCGCAGATACGTGGCGATGTTGCCGCTGCTGTGCCGGCCGGCCGTGACGGCGTGGGCGACCGCGGCGAGGTCCTTCTCCCCGAGGACGACGTCCGCGCTCTCGCGGGCCACGTCGACGGCGGTGCGCGGTGCGATCCCGACGTCGGCGGCGCCCAGCGCGGGCACGTCGTTCGTCCCGTCGCCGAGGAAGCCGACGGTGTGGCCGCCGGCCCGCAGCGCGGCGACGATCCGGGCCTTGTGGGCGGGGGCGCAGCGCGCGAAGACCGTCGTACGGCGGGCCAGGTCCGTCAGTTCGGTGTCGCCGAGGGCGACGGCGGTGTCCGCGTCCACGACCTCTCCGGGGTCGAGGCCCAGGTCGTGGCAGGCGCGGGCGGCCGTGCCCGGATGGTCGCCGGTGAGGATCTTCACGTCCACCCCGAGCGCGGCGAGGTCGCGCAGGGCCTCGGCGGCGGTGGGCGCGAGGTCGTCCCGCAGGGCGACGAAACCCCGGAAGGTCAGACCGCGTACGTCGGCCGGGGTCCATTCGCGGGTGCGCGCGGGCCGCTCGGCGGTGGCGACGGCGAGCAGGCGCAGTCCGCTCGCCGCCTGTCCGTCGGCTCGCGAGAGAAGCCGGGCCCGCTCGGCGGGGTCCAGCCCGCACCGTTCGACGACGTCCGCGACCGCGCCCTTGACGACGAGGACATGGGTCCCGAGTCGCCCCCGCACCACCGCCGTGGCCAGCCGCCGCACCGGGTCGAAGGGCAGCGCGGCCACCCCGTCGTACCGTTCCCCGACCGGTCCCGCCGCCGTCAGGAGGGCTTCGTCGAGGGCGTCCGGGGCGGGCGGTTCGGCGAGTTGGAGGGTCCACCAGGCGGCCGTGGCGGCCCAGTCGAGCACCTGCGGATCGTCTCGTCCGTCGGCGTCCGTGGACCGTTCGACGACCGGCTGGTCCCGGGTGAGGGTGCCGGTCTTGTCGAGGCACAGGACGTCGACCGCGCCCAGGTCGTGCAGCGCGGGCAGCCGTTTCACCACGACCCCGTGCGCCCGGGCCAGCCCCGACGCCGCACGGGCCAGACAGGTGCTGACGACGACCGGCAGCATCTCGGGCGTCAGTCCGACGGCCACCGCGACAGCGAACGGCAGCGTCTGAGGCCCCTGCCGGCGCAGCGCCCCGCTCGCCATCAGCACGAGCGGCGGGGCGAGCAGCATGAACCGGATCAGCACCCAGGAGATCCCGTGCAACGACCGGTCGAAGGCACTCTTGTCCCGCGCCGCGGCCGTCCTGTGCGCGCCCGCGAAGTGGGTCCGCGCCCCCGTGGCCACCACCACGGCGGTGGCGGTTCCGGAGGCGACGGCGCTGCCCTGGAAGCACAGCTCCGGCCGCGCGAACACACCCCGGTCCCCCGCGCCCGGCCGTACGGCCTTCGCGACCGGTGCCGACTCGCCCGTCAGCGGCGCCTGGTGCACGGTCAGCCCGGTCGCGCGCAGCAGCCGTACGTCCGCCGGGACCAGGTCACCGGCTCCGAGCCGGATCACGTCGCCCGGCACGAGTTCGGCGACCGGGATCTCCCGGGCGAGCGGCGGCCCGCCCCCCTGGGGCTTTCGCAGGACCGTCGCGGTACCTGCGACCAGCTCGCGCAGCCCACTGAGGAAACGTTCCGCCTGATGTTCTCCCGAGGCGCGCAGCACACAGCTGACCGCGACCAGGGAGAGGATCACCGCGGCCGTCCCCCAGGCCGTGACGGCGGCGGAGACGAGCCCGAGACAGAGCAGTACGGCGGTGAAGGGGTCGCGCAGACTCCGTACGAACCGGACGGACCAACGGACCGGCCTGGCAGCCGGAACGAGGTTCTCCCCGACGGCCGCCGACCGTGCCTCGGCCTCGGTGTCGGTCAGAGCGCGCGGGAAACTCTCGAGCCGGTGCGGCGTCCGGAGCTCAGACTCCACGGAGGTGCCGTACGGGGGTGCCCTCGGCCCGGTCGGTCAGCCGCCCGACCAGCAGCCGTACGACGGTGACGATGTCCGGGTCGTCGACGAGGTACACCTGCCGGCGCCCTTCGCGTCTGGACCGTACGAGCCCGGCGAGTCTCAGCTTGGTGAGGTGCTGGCTCACGGCGGGCAGCGCGCCGCCGACCCGCTCGGCGAGCCCCGTCACATCGCTCTCGCCCTGCGCGAGCGCCCACATGATGTGCAGCCGCGCGGGCGAGGCGAGCAGCCCGAAGGCACCGGCGGCCTCCGCCAGCACCTCGGCGGACGGATCGTCGGAACCTGTGTTGCCCGTACCTGTCACCACCGCGCCAGTTTAGGCGGGTGCGGGGCCCGTGCTGCGTCGCACGATGAGGTGGGCGGGGATGACGGAGACCACCGCGCCGAAGTCCGTGCCCGGCGCCTGCCCGCCGTCGATCCGCGCGAGGAGCAGCCTCAGCGACCGGGTGCCGATCTCCTGGAAGTCGGTGCGGATGGTGGTGAGCGGGGGCAAAAGATGGGCGGCTTCCGGGATGTCGTCGTAGCCGACGACGCTGACGTCGTCCGGGACCCGGCGGCCGGCCTCGTGGAAGGCGCGCAGCGCGCCGAGCGCCATCTGGTCGTTGGAGGCGAAGACGGCGGTGACGTCCGGATCGCGGGCGAGCCGCCGGCCCAGTTCGTACCCGGAGTCCGCGCTCCAGTCGCCGACGAGCGGCTCGGGCACCTCGGCCCCGGCCTTCTCCAGGGTCTCGCGCCAACTCGCGGCCCGGCGTTCCGCGGACGTCCAGCCGGCCGGTCCTGCGATGTGCCGGACCGTACGGTGGCCCAGTCCCAGCAGGTGTCCGGTGGCCAGGAGTGCCCCGCCCCGGGAGTCGGCGGTGACCATGGGGGTGTCGTCGCCGAGGGCGTTGTCCATCACGACGAGGGGGATGTCGAGGTGGGCCTCGGCGAGCGCCCTGCCGACGCGCCACTGCGGGGCGATGGCGATGACCCCGTCGGCGCCCTCCGCCGACAGCCGGTCCACGGCCTGGACGACGGTGTCCCGGTCGGCGGTGTCGAGGGCGATGGAACTGACCAGGTAACCCGCGTCCTGGGCGGCGGTGTTGATCGCGGTGAGCGTGGAGGCGGGCCCGTAGCGGGCCGCGTCGAAGGAGATCACTCCGAGCATCCGGGTCCGCCCGCTGGCCAGTGACCGCGCGCTGCGGCTCGGCCGGTAGCCGAGCGACCGCATGGCCTCCAGCACCGACTCGCGGGTCTCGGCCCGTACGGCCGGGTTGTCGTTGAGTACCCGTGACACGGTCTGCTTGGAGACACCGGCGAGCCGTGCCACGTCGTCCATCACCGGCCGGGTGCCCGCGAAGTTACGTCGGCTGCGTCCCTTGGGAGCGGCGCCGCCACCGGCACTTCGGGTCATGGGGGTCGCATCCTTCGGCTTCGTCGCGCGGCGGTCGTGCCCCGCCCGGCTGGCCCACAGGATAGGCCGCCGGGCGGGGGTGACCACCGAAAGGCCCTACCCCGCGACCACGTGAGTCCGGACCGTGACCCACTCGGCCCGAGCGACCGAGGCCTCCCCCACCGGCACGGGCACCGGCAGGTACACGGGTGGGTCGGCCGGGAACGGCAGCACCCGCACCCGCAGCCCGCCGCCTGCGCGCAGCGCGTCGTCCGGCAGCCGGTCGAGGCCGATCTCCCAGACCCGCCCGGAGAAGTACTGGTCGGCGACCAGTGTGTCCCCCGCATACGCGCGGGCGACGTCTCCGCTCCAGTGGACGCGCAACAGCGTTCCGGTGCGCGGGAGTTCGTCCGGTACGTCGATGAGGTACTCGGCGGCGGACGTGTCGAAGTACGTGTCGGCGGGGGCGCTGGCCCGGTCCAGTACGCCGGTGACGGTGTCGGGGGCGGGTCCGGCGGGCCGGACCAGGGACACGTCGAGGGTGCCGGAGGCGCCGCCGGTGGGGAGCGTGTAGCGGGTGAACACCCCGTCGGCGGCGACGGCCAGGTGCTCGCCGGGGGGCCGCTCGGGTGCGGGCAGCACGGCGAGCGAGGTCTCCGCCGCCGGACTGTGCACCCGTACCTCGCCGGCCGGCTCGTCGAAGACGACCCCGCCGCCGTCACCGCACAGCAACAGCCGCTCGGCGCCCCAGGCGGTGCCCCGGTAGGCGGTACGGGCGGTCGCCGCGTCCAGCACCAGCAGGCCGACCTGTCCGCCGTCGGGCGTCCCTACCTCGACGAGCGCGTCCGTACCGGGCCGCAGCCCGGTGACGAGGAAGCGTCCGTCGGCGGACACGACCTTCCCCATGGGGGTGTGCACATACCTCAACGTGCCGATGTCCAGAGCCAGTTCGACGGGAATCCCGTCCGTGGCGGCCAGCACCAGGACGGTACGTCCGCCGACGTCCACCGTGCACACCGGCTGGGCGGTGGCCCAGTCGAGCCGGAGCCCTGCCACGTCGAGGCGTAACGGCCAGCAGAAGTACGCACCCTGAGGAACCGTCACTGGCGCGCCGGGAAAGGTCAGTTCGGGTCCGCCCGGGAGGGCGACGGTGAACGACGTGTCCGGGTGGTCCGGCAACGGCTCGTGCGGCTGGTGGTTGTTGACGAAGAGGAAGCCGGAGTGACCGTCGCTCCGGACGGCCCACCGCAGGGTGTCCCGGTCACCCTGCCCGGCCGGCCGGCGCTCGGGCAGCACGGACTCCATGGGTGCGACACGCTCACCGAAGTCCGCCAACAGCAGGTGCTGTAGGCGCAGTTCGTCGTACGAGGGCCGGTACTGCCCGTACTCGCCGAGCGGCGCCTGGAAGTCGTACGTCAAGGCGGGCAGGTCGTTGGGGTAGCCGGTGGCGTGGGACTCCTGGAGGGTGGTCAGCTCGCCCGCCGGGTTGGTGCCGCCGTGGAACATGTAGTAGCCCTGCCAGACCGAGCCGCACCCGATCTTCGTGAGCCCGAGCGCGCCGACGTCGGCGGCGTCGACACGGGGTCGGCGGTGGTAGGCCACGGCCATTCCGTCGCCCAACTCGCAGGTGGCCCAAGGGAAGCGGTCGGTCGGGGCCGGTTCGCCGCCCCGCACGTGGGTCGGTCGCAGGTCGGCGCCGATGCCCTCGTCGTCGCGCTGGTGGGTGAAGAAGAAGTGCTTGCGGCAGGTGTCGGGCCAGCCGCCGTCCCACTCGGTCCAGAAGGTCTCGGGGTAGCCGCCGAACAGCGGAAGCAGTTCGTCGGGCGGGAGTTGGACGCCGCCCCAGGCCGTCGAGGTCCAGAGCGGGGCGCTCAGCCCGGCTTCCTGCGCCATCCGCTTCAGGGTGAGGAGATGGCCGGGCCGGTCGTACAGCTCGTTCTCGATCTGGATGGCGACGATCGGGCCGCCGTGCGCCCGGTCGAGCCCCTTCAGCTGCTCGCCGATCGCGGTGAACCAGCCGTGTACGGCTTCCAGGTAGGCGGGGTCGTCGGTGCGGGGTGCGGGGGTGCGGGTGAGCAGCCAGTCGGGCAGCCCGCCGTTGCGTACCTCGGCGTGGCTCCAGGGCCCGACGCGCGGGATGAAGTCCAGGCCGTGGCGGGCGCAGAGTTCGACGAAGCGACGCAGGTCGCGGTCTCCGTCGAAGCGGATGTGGCCCTCGGTCTCCTCGTGGTGGATCCAGATGAGGTAACTGGCGACGGCCGTCACTCCGGCCGCCTTCATCTTCAGCAGCTCCTCCTCCCACTCCGCGGCCGGGTAGCGCGTGTAGTGGAACTCGCCGGAGACGGGGAACCAGGGGCGTCCGCCACGGGTGAACCAGCGGCTGGTCACCCCGATCGGGTCGGCGACTCCCGGTGCGTCGGAGAAGGGGAGATGGCCGGTGAGCGGGGGTTCGGCGGTCGCGGGGACCCGGAGGGAGTGGTGGGTCATGGCTTCACCGGGCCGAGGTCGGGGGCGTCGGTGAGCAGGGCCTGGGCGGAGGTGGTGGCGTTCAGCTCAAGGAGCAGCAACTCGTTGGCGCCCGGGCGCAGTACGGGCGCGGGCACGTAGAGGGTGCGCTGCGGTCCGCGGTTCCAGTAGCGGCCCAGGTGGAAGCCGTTGATCCAGGCCTGGCCCTTGGTCCAGCCGGCCAGCGACAGGAAGGTGTCCGCGGGGGCCTTGACCTCGAACGTGCCCCGGTGGAAGGCGGGTTGGGCGGCCTGGGGCGCGTCCGAGGGGGCGAAGGGCAGCGCGCTGAGGTCGTCCAGGGTGAGGGGGTGGCTGTCCCAGCCGCGCAGGGCGTCGCCGTTGAAGGTGACCGCCCCCAGGAGCCCCTTGGGCGAGCCGATGCGCGGCCCGTAGTTGACCCCGCCCATGTTCTCCACGAGCACCTCGACCGACGCTCCGGCGAAGGGAATCCGGACGGGCAGGGACTCGTCGTGCCGCTCGCGTTCGAGGACGCCGACGGGGGCGCCGTCGACGAACACCTGCGCCCGGTCGCCCACTCCGCCGGCGAAGTGCAGCAGTCCGTCGCCCGCGAGGGGGGCGGAG
Source organism: Streptomyces sp. B21-083 (assembly GCF_036898825.1). Lineage (GTDB taxonomy): Bacteria > Actinomycetota > Actinomycetes > Streptomycetales > Streptomycetaceae > Streptomyces. Next base: position 2,074,636 of record NZ_JARUND010000001.1, read on the forward strand.
GTGCGGTAGAGCACGTACCCGGCGCGCAGCCCCAGTTCGTCCATGGTCACCGGGTCCTCGGTGCGCACGGGCTTGGCGAGGAGCCCCACATGGGGCAGCAGCGGTGCCCGCTCCCCCAACTCGACGACGGTGGGCGGGAGTTTGATGCTCGGCGCCGGGACCGGCTCGTCGGGGACGGGTGCGTGCCGGGCGATCACGTCTCGGAAGGCGTGGTACTTGGGTCCGGGGTCACCGTTCTCGGTGAGGGCGGCGTCGTAGTCGTAGGACGTGACCATGGGCTGGTAGGCGTGGTCGTGGTTGGCGCCGTTGGTGAAGGCGAAGTTGGTGCCGCCGTGGAACATGTAGATGTTGACGGACGCGCCCGCCGAGAGGAGCCGGTCCAGGTCGGCGGCGGCGTCGGCCGCGTCCCGGGTGTGGTGCTCCTCGCCCCAGTGGTCGAACCAGCCGATCCAGAACTCCGCGCACATCAGCGGCCCTTCGGGCTGATGTGCCCGCAACTGCTCCAGCGAGGCGGCGACTTTGCTGCCGAAGGTGCCCGTGGTGAGCACCCCGGGGAGGCTGCCGGCCGCGAGGTGCTCGGGGTTCGCCTGGTCGCAGGTGAAGAGCAACTCCCCGATCCCGCGCGAGCGCAGAGCCTCCGCGAGGTGTTCGAGATACGCGGCGTCGTCACCGTAGGCCCCGTACTCGTTCTCCACCTGGACGGCGATGACGGGCCCGCCCGACTCGGCGAGGTACGGCAGCAGGGGCGGCAGCAGCAGGTCGAGGTAGCGGTCGATGGCGCCGGTGAAGCGGGGATCGCTGGAGCGCAGCCGGATGTCGGGGTCGGTGGTGAGCCAGGAGGGCAGGCCGCCACCGTCCCACTCGGCGCAGATGAACGGGCCCGGCCGCAGCAGGACGTGCAGCCCCTCCGCCTGGGCCAGCCGCAGATAGCGCGGCAGATCGAGGATGCCGTCGAGGGCGAGGGTGCCGGGCTCGGGCTGGTGGAGGTTCCAGGGGACGTACGTCTCCACGGTGTTGAGGCCCATCAGCCGGGCTTTGCGCAGCCGGTCGGCCCACTGGTCGGGGTGGACGCGGAAGTAGTGCATCGCGCCGGAGATGATCCGGAACGGTTCGCCGTGCAGCAGGAAACCGTCGGACGTCGTTGTCAGGGCGGGCATGCGGGGGTTTCCCTTCGGTTCGTGACGCTCCAGCCGGTTCGCCGGAGGCGCAGGTGCATATGCAGAGAAAGATGGAGGTACAGGTGCAGCGGGAGACGGAGGTGCGGATGGTGGGGAGGTGATCGTCAGCGGTCGTCGAGCGAGGGGGCGTTCATCGAGACCGGGTCGCCCGGATCAGCCAGACCGTGGCCGCCAGACACAGCGCCGAGACCCCGCCCAGCAGCAGCGGCACGGCCCGTACACCGGACCACTCGATGGCCTTGCCGAGCGCCGGCCCCGCGGCCACTCCCCCGGCCATCGACGCGGCGATGACCACGGCGCCGGCTCTTCGCGCCCCCGAGGCGGCCCGGTTCAGCCAGGGCAGTCCGGTGGGGAAGATCGGTGCGATGAAGAGGCCGACGCCCGCGTAGGCGTAGGGGGCGAGTCCGGGTATGGCGGCCAGGAACAGACAGACGGTCATACCGGCGCAGGACACCGCCACGATCGTCTGCGGCGAGAAGCGCAGGGCGAGCGGGGCGGCCAGGAACCGGCCCACGGTCATCATCAGCCAGTACACGGAGGTGGCCGTGGCGGCGGCTGTGGCCCCGTATCCGACCGTCTCCAGGTGCGTCGGCTCCCAGCCGCCGACGCCCGCCTCGATACCCACGTGCAGGACATAGAGGGTGACGAAGACACCGATCACGGAAGCCAGGCTGCGGGCGAGCACCTGGCCGCCGGGGCGGCCGGACGCGTCGGACCCGGGCGTGGGGGCCGGCTGCGGGAGGTGCTCCCGTACGCCGCGAAGGCACAGCAGCAGGGGCAGGTTGGCGAGGGAGAAGCCGAGGAAGACGGCCGGATAGTGCTCGGAGCCGACCGCGCCGATCAGCGCCGGACCGAGGATCGCGCCGACGCCGAAGTGGGCGTTGAGGATGTTCAGCATCGCCGTCGAACGCTCGCCGAAGCCGACGGCGAACAACTGGTTGAGGCCGTAGTCGATACCGCCGAACCCGAGCCCGGCGAGCAGGGCGGCGGCCAGGGCGACGGGCCAGTTCGGCGCCAGCGCGAAGCCGGCGGCGCCGACTGCCATCAGCACGTACGAGCTGCCGAGGATGCGCCGGTTGCCGATCCGCGCGTGCAGCCGGTCGAACAGAAGCACCCCGACGACCCCGCCGGCGAAGTGGGCGCTCAGGCCGAGACCCGCGGCCGACGGGGAGAGCCCGAACTCCTTCCGGAAGGCGGGGATCGACGGACCGTACAAGGCCTGGATGACCCCGATCAGCACGAAGCCGAGGCAGGAGGCGACCACGGCGACGGGGCTGAAGACGGGAGTGGTCGGGGTCGCAGGGGCTGCGGGGGCTGTGGGGGTCGTAAGGCCCGTAGGGGCCACGGGGACTTCCGGCGGCACAGGGGTCGCCGAGGAGGCCCGTTGCTCCGTGACCGCCGGATGCCCGGAGGGGTGGTCGGTCACGTGGACTCCCGTCGCCTTGGTAGAGAACGCGGCTGACTCGTCCTCGCGCCGATGCGGGGACGGCATAAATGTTACCGGTAACATTTGTGCCGTCAAGATCCCCGGAGGCCTTTCGCCTCAGGGGATTCGCGAGAGAGCCGGAGGGATCAGCCGCCCGTGCCCGGTGACCAGCTGGGAACCCTGCCGGCCAGACGGCAGGCGAGGACGTAGAGCGGTATCGGCGGGGTGTACGGCGAGTCGCCCTCGGGGCTGTGGATCAGCCGGGGCCTGGCGGACGGGGACGCCGGCCGGGTGCGCGTCCAGGACGGGTCGGTCAGCTGGGCGCCGACCACGTAACGGGTGCTCGGGGGCCAGGTGACACCGATATGGGAACCGGACGGGACGATCCACCACCAGCACTGGTCGTCGGCGAAGACACAGCCGACGCGGGGCAACGAGTCCATGATCCGCTGCCCGTGCTCACGTGGCGTGCTGACGGCGTCACAACCGAGGCCGGTGGCCAGGCGGGCGGGCAGGACGAGGTGGCCGGAGTGCCCGAAGTGCGCACGTGCGGCCTTGGCCGAGGGGGGCGCGTGGGGCGGCGGGGGTGCGAGGTGGGTGGCGACGGACTGGAGGGGGCGAGACGGGTGGGGCGCGTGTGACCCGAGGGACGGGTGGGCGACCGGGCCACGCGGGCCGAGCGGGCGCGGGTCAGGAGCGGGAGTACGGGGGGTGCGGTGCTGTCGTTCCATACGGTCCATGTGAGGCGATTCCTTCGGCCGAGTGGGGGACGGGCCGGATGCGGTGCGGGGCCGACGGATGCCAGGGGGCGGGCGCGACGACCTGTACGGCGGGAGCAGCGAGGATTGCGTGGGCGGTGGGGTAAGCGGGGGTCGCGTGGAGGGTGGATGGAGTGGGCGGGAGGGCCAGGGCGGGCGCGGAGGCGTGCGCGCCCGCGGGAAGCGAAGCCGGAGCCGAGACAGACCCGACGCCATGGACAGCCGACGCAGGCGGAAGCGCGGCGGGCACGACTGCGGGTCCGGCCGGAGCCGGTGCAGTGGACGGGGCCTCAGCGGGATGAGCGGCCGAGGGAAGCGGGGGCGCGGCCGGCACGGGTGCGGCGACACGGCCAGTCGGCGGTAGCGGCGGCGCAGCTGACAGGGATGCGGCGGCTCCGACCGGCGCTGATGCGATCAGTGCCGCCTCGGTGGCAGTCGCCGTCTCGGCGAGACTCGCGGTGCCGGTGGGAGCAGTCGCCTCGGCGGGAGTTGCCGGTGACGCGGGGGCCGTTGACGTCGTGCTCGGTGGTGACGCCGTGGACGTCTCCGTCAACTCAACTTCTGCCGTGGGGAGTTCTGCCCAGACGATACGGCCGGAGCCGTGCGGGGCGTCGCGGACTCCCCAGTCGCTGCTCAGGACGCCGACCAACAGGAGTCCGCGCCCGCACTGTTCGTCGAAGCCGGGCCGGCGCTGGGCCGGCAGGGTCCCGCCACGGTTCTCGTCCTCGACCTCGACGTGCAGCCGCCCGGCGGCGAGACGCAGTCGGCAGACGATCCGCTCGCTGGCGGTGTGGGTGAGCGCGTTGGTGACGAGTTCGGAGGTGATGAGAAGGGCGTTGTCGGCGGTGTCGGCGTCGACGCGCCAGGCGTCGAGCAGTTCGCGCACCTTCCGGCGGGCCGCGCTCACGGAGGCGGGAGCCGCGGGCAGAACGAACATGTCCGACTGCGGAGAGTGACCGAACGGGTCCGGGAGATCCGGGTTGTCGGGGCGGCCGACACGTCGGCCGCTGGGCATTCGGCCGAGCGGCTGGGGGAGGGAGGGCGGAGCCATCGCCGTTCGCCTTTCGTCTGCCTGCGCACCCTGGCCGGTGCGACACCGCCCCGAGATGACCCGCGAGTAGGTCAACCTGTAGCAAAACAGCGCAGGTTGCGGCCCCTTCTCCCCCAACTGGGCCGTTCGCACTCGTCGTTCACCGTTTCCGGGAAGGTACGAACACTGTGACACCTGACAACAACGGCTCGCAACCAGCAAGTTGAAATTTGCATTTTGTGGGGTGCATGCTGCTTCCGTCGAAAGATGATCGTGACAGACTGCAACCCTGAGCCCGGCCTGAGGGGGTAGGCGTGACCGCGGAGACCGACTGGGGCGGCGCCCCCTCCGTCCTGCGCATGATCCTCGGCAGACAGCTGGAGGAGCTGCGGACGCGCGCCGGTCTCTCCTTCGTGGACGCGGGTGCGGCGATCGGTGTCAGCCACTCCACGATCCGCAGGATGGAAGCGGCCAAGGTGGCCCGCCTGCGCCTGCCGGACGTCGAGAAACTGCTGCAGACGTACGGGGTGACGGACCAGCAGGAGATCGACACGTTCCTGAAGTCGGTCCGCGAGGCCAACAAGCGCGGCTGGTGGCACAACTACCGGGACGTACTGCCCGACTGGTTCGCCGCATATCTGAGCCTGGAGCAGGCGGCGTTGCAGATCCGCGCGTACGAGGCGCAGTTCGTGCCGGGGCTGTTCCAGACGGCGGACTACGCGCGTGCGCTGCTGGGGGCCGGCAATCCGCACGGCTCCTCGGAGGCGACGGACCGGCGCGTGGCGCTGCGTCTGCGCCGCCAGGAACTGCTGACCCGCCCGGCGCCGCCGCGGGTGTGGATCGTGATGGACGAGACCGTGCTGCGGTGGCCGGTCGGCGGTCCGGAGGTGATGCGCGCCCAGATCGATCACCTGATCGAGATGAACGCGCTGCCCCATGTGACCTTGCAGATCATGCCGTTCGGCAACGGCCCGCATCCCGCGATGCGGGCCGGGGCGTTCCATCTCTTCCGGTTCAGGGCACCCGAGTTGCCGGACATCGTCTATCTGAGCGGTCTGGTCGGCGCGGTGTATCTCGACAAGGGCGACGACGTCGTCGTCTATCGCGAGGCCCTGGACCGGCTGGGCGCGCAGTCGGCGCCCGCCAGAAAGACCGAGGCTCTCCTCGGTGCGATTCGCAAGGAGCTCTGACATGCACCACCCCACGCATCCCCACCTGACGAACACCCACTCCAACCACTCCGGCCACTCCCACCCCGTACGCAACGGCATGCCGGCCCGTGAACTCGGTTCCCGGGGCTGGTCCAAGCCGTGGAGCGACGACGCGGGCGGGGCCTGCGTCGAAGTGAAGAAGCTCGCCGACGGCCGGGTCGCCGTCCGCCAGTCGACCGATCCCGACAGCCCCGCCCTGGTCTTCACCCCGCACGAGATGACGAGTTTCCTGGCCGGCGTCAAGGCGGGTGACGCAGACTTCCTGCTCTGAACTGCCTTGTTTCTACTGAGACTTGACTGACCTGACTCAGAACCGGACTCACGAGCTGAAGGGGAGGGCGGCGTGCCCGACAACGGATGGCCTGCCGACCGAATCGACACGGAGAACGCACACTCCGCGCGGATCTACGACTACATCCTCGGCGGTAAGGACTACTACCCCGCCGACAAGGAAGCGGGCGACGCCATGTCGCACGAGTGGCCCGCCCTGCCGATCCACATGAAGGCCAACCGCGACTGGATGAACCGCGCGGTGGCCTACCTCGCCAAGGAAGCGGGCATCCGCCAGTTCCTCGACATAGGCACCGGCATTCCCACCTCCCCCAACCTCCACGAGATCGCCCAGTCGGTGGCTCCCGAGTCCCGGGTCGTCTACGTCGACAACGACCCGATCGTCCTCACCCTCTCCCAGGGCCTGCTGGCCAGCACACCGGAGGGCCGGACGGCGTACATCGAGGCCGACTTCCAGCACCCGGAGGCCATTCTCGACTCCCCCGACTTCCGCGAGACCCTGGATCTCACCAAGCCGGTCGCCCTCACGGTGATCGCGATCGTCCACTTCGTCCTGGACGAGGACGACGCGGTGGGCATCGTCCGCCGCCTCCTCGACCCCCTCCCCTCGGGCAGCTACCTGGCGATGTCCATCGGCACCGCCGAGTTCGCCCCGGAGGAGGTGGGCCGGGTCGCCCGCGAGTACAAGGCCCGCAACATGCCGATGCGCCTGCGCACGTTCCCCGAGGCGGAGCAGTTCTTCGAGGGCCTCGACCTGGTCGAGCCGGGAATCGTCCAGGTCCACAAGTGGCATCCGGACGTGACGAGCGGGGAGGGGATCCGGGACGAGGACATCGCCATGTACGGGGCGGTGGCCCGGAAGCCGTAGCCCGTACGCGTAGGAGCCGCGGGAGCCGGAAGGTTGGCGACACTCCGGCGACCGCGGTCACTCCGACCGCGTTCACTCGGCCCCGGTTCCAGGTCCCGGTACGGGCGTTCACCCTCGGAACCTCGACGATTTGGCGGCACCAGGACACGAAAGGGAACCGGAGGCCCCATTTCCCCTTCCATTCCACCTCCGTACCGGCAATCCTTCTGACACCACCCAGAACCGTCCGAAGGGGATCACACGAGCCGGGGACACGGTTCCAACTGGTTGCTCACTTGACTACCGGGCGTCACATCCGGTTGGCTCCGCCCCAGTGAAAGTCGGACAGTCAGTGCACGTCGACCGGCGATCGCACAGTTTTGCCGTACCCACTCCCCTTCTCGTCCCTCCTCTCCTCGGCCGCGCAGCGAGGTGCCGCACTTCCATGAACACACCCCCCGCCTCTTCCGGTTCCGCACGATCCGTCAGTGCCACGGCCGTTGTCGCCGGCCTGGCCGCCGTCTGTCTCCTCGCGGCCGGCTGTTCGGGCTCCGGCTCCGACGGGTCGAACTCCGGCTCCGGCCAGGGCGCCGCCGGCGCCGGTACCCCCCGGATCAAGGTCGCCCTGATCACCCACGGAGCCAAGGGCGACGCCTTCTGGGAGCGGGTGCAGAAGGGAGCGCAGGCCGCCGCGGCGAAGGACAACGTCGAGCTGACGTACGCGAGCGACCCCGATGCCGCCGCCCAGGCCGATCTGGTGCGCGACGCAGTCAAGAACAAGGTCGACGGGATCGCCGTGACCCTCGCCAAGCCGGACGCGATGAAGAGCGTGGTCTCGCAGGCGAAGGCCGCCGGAATTCCCGTGGTCGGCCTCAACTCGGGTATCGACGCCTGGCGTTCGACGGGTCTGCTGGAGTTCTTCGGGCAGGACGAGAGCACCGCCGGCCGGGCTCTCGGCGACAAGCTGGACGCGCTCAAGGTCAAGCACGCCCTCTGCGTCATCCACGAGCAGGGGAACGTCGGCCTGGAGGCGCGCTGCGCCGGTGTGAAGAAGACCTTCACCGGCGAGACCGAGAACCTGTACGTGAACGGCACCGACACGGACGCGGTGTCCGCGGTCATCGCGGCCCGGCTGAACCAGGACCCGAGCATCGACGAAGTGGTCACACTGGGCGCGCAGTTCGCGCTCTCGGCGGTGAAGTCGGTGGACCAGTCGGACAGCAAGGCGAAGATCGCCACCTTCGACCTCAACAACGACATCGTGGGCGCGATCAAGAGTGGTGCCGTGCAGTTCGCCGTGGACCAGCAGCCGTACCTCCAGGGCTATCTCGCCGTCGACTCGCTCTGGCTGTACAAGTCCAACGGCAACTTCAGCGGCGGCGGATCGGCTCCCGTGCTCACCGGGCCCGCCTTCGTCACCAAGCAGAACATCGCCGACGTCGCCAGGTTCGCGGCCGACGGCACCCGCTGAGCGTCACCCGGTACCCGACTCCCGTCCCCTAGGGCTCCCTATGGCCCCCGTCGGCTCCCTTCAGCGGACGTTCCGCATCCCCTTCCGGCGCGCTCCCGAATCCGTTTGCGCAGCAACCGTCGTACAACGGCTGCGCCAAGCTTTGGGGGCTCACGGTGTGTACGTTCGCTTGTACGGATAGCATCCTGCCGACCCGGGCGTGTTCCGCCACCTGTTCCGTTTCCACTGTCACCCCCCCCATCCGCCACCTGCCACTTGTCACTTCCACTCACCGCTGATCGCCCTAGGACGACGATGCCTCCACGCAAAGGTGCCCGGCGCCGTCTCGGCTCCATACGTCTCTCGCTGATCCTGCTCGCACTGGTTCCCAGCGTCCTCCTCGCCGCGATGTGGGGTGTGACGACGATTCAGATGTTCTCGGAGGGCATGCGACTGCGGAACCAGACAGAACTCAGCGAGGCGACCGGAGCCATGGGCACCGACGCCACGTTCGCGCTGCAGAAGGAGCGCACCCTGTCGGCCGAGTGGCTGGCCTCGCCCAGGGGTGACCGCACCGCCATGGACGCGCAGCGCAAGGCGACGGACGAGGCGGTCGCGAAACTCGTCGGACAGACCAGGGCCGTCCAGGAGGCCCCCGACCGTGTCGGGGAACGGATGTACTCGGTGATCGCGGCGGCGGGCAGCCTGGAGTACTACCGCGGGCAGGTCGACCATCTCACCGACATCTCCCCCCAGCAGGTGCTGGACCAGTACTCGTCGATCATCGGCAACCAGATCCACGCCTTCCAGGAGCTCTCCCAGGTCGACGACGGCGACCTCACCTCGCAGGCCGGCCCACTCGTGTCACTGGAGCAGGCGGCCGAACTGGTCGCCCAGGAGGACTCACAGCTCACTCTGGCCTGGCCCTCGGGGCACTTCGACCAGAAGGAGTGGGAGTCCTACGTCCGGCTGGTCAGCGCCAGGCGCTGGGTCGTCGAGGACCAGCTGATCCAGTCCCTCACCGGCACGGCGAAGACCCGCACCGAGGCGATCCTGGCGGGCCCCGCCTGGCGGACCGTGACCTCCATCGAGGACCAGGTGCTCGCGTCGGGCACGCCCGGCGGCGGCGCCGAACGGAAGATCACCCTGCCCGGCAGGCAGAAGCAGTGGTCGGCCGCGATAGACGAACTGAGCCTCCAGTACGGCTCGCTCATCCACGACGAGACCCGGGGGCTCCTCACCCGCAGCGCCGACGAGGCGAACTCGCTGCTGATCAAGGCCGGCGCGCTGAGCGCCGTCGGACTCGGCGGGCTGGTGCTGTGCGTCGTCCTGTCCTGGCGTATCACCCGGTCCCTGTCCCGTCGGCTGCGCGGGCTGCGTATGGCCACGCTGGGCCTGGCCGAGGAACGGCTGCCGGACGTGCTCGCGCGCCTCAACCGGGGCGAGAAGGTCGACGTCGAGTCGGCCACCCCACCGCTGGACTACGGCCACGACGAACTCGGCCAGGTGGCACACGCGTTCAACGCCGCGCAGCGCACCGCCGTGCACACCGCGGTCGAACTCGCCGACACCCGGCGGGGTTTCCAGAAGGTCATCCTGGGCATCGCGCGGCAGAGCCAGAACCTGGTCAACCTCCAGCTCACCAAGCTGGACGCGCTGGAACGCGCCCACCAGGACCCGGAGATCCTCAAGGGTCTGTACGAACTCGACTCGACGGCGAGCCAGTTGCGCCGCTACGAGGAGAACCTCGTCATCATCAGCGGTGAACGGCCCGGCCGCAGCTGGACCGAGCCGGTCGCGCTGATCGACATTTTGCGCAGCGCCGTCGGTGAGGTCGCCCAGTACCAGCGGGTCGAGGTGCAGACCGAGGAGGACGTGTACCTCGCGCCGCCCGCGGTGGCCGACGTCATCCATCTGCTGGCCGAGCTGATCGACAACGCGACCGCCTACTCCCCCGCGCCCAGCCCGGTGGGCGTACGGGCCGCGATGGTCGCCAAGGGCCTGGCCATCGAGGTCGAGGACCGCGGACTCGGCATGTCCGAGGACGACTACGCGTCTTTCAACGAACACCTGTCCAAGGCCCCGCAGTTCGACGTGGTGGCCCTCGCCGACGACCTGCGGCTCGGCATGTTCGTGATCGCGCGCCTCGCCGTCCGGCACGGCATCCATGTCACGCTGCGCTCGTCGCCGTACGGCGGTACGACGGCGATCGTGCTGATCCCGCACGAGGTGGTCGTACGGGAACTCAGCGCGCCGGACACCGACTTGTCGGTGTCGAAGGAGGCGTCCGCCGAGGTGCCCGGGCCGGCCGTCGCGGATCGCCCGGCACCCGAGCGCGTCCGGGATACGCAGCCCGCCGCGGCCCGCGTCCGGACCGCCGACGCCGGTTCTCCCCGGGCCGGCGTCCTCGTCGGGGCGGACCGCGGAGCGGGTCCGGGCGGTGAGCGCGAGGCAGAACGCGGCGGCCCCGCCCGCAAGGGCGGGCTCACCCCGCTGCCGCGCCGGGTGCCGCAGACCAGTCTGGCCGCCGAACTGTGGGAGGACACCGAACCGGACGCCACGTCCGAGGACGCGCTCGAGGATTTCTCGGCGGAGCGCGCGGCCTCCTCGCTCTCCGGTTTCCAGCGCGGAACCCTCCAGGCCCGTGACGACGACGCCGAAGAGCAGTACGACCATGGGGAGGACAACACTCCTCAGGAACCTGACGCACCGCTCCCCGACGCAGGCACTCCGGTCACCTCGACTCCGCCCGCAGACCGCTGATGAAGGACAGAGAAATGACACGCCCCACCCCCGCCACGCACACCGAGCTCGACCAGTTGCTCACCGGACTCGTGGACCGGGTAGCCGAGGTCAACCACGCCGTCGTGCTTTCCGAGGACGGACTGGTCGTCAGCAGGTCCACGGCGTTCCTGCGGGATGACGCCGAGCGGCTCGCGGCGACCGCGTCCGGGCTGATGAGCCTCAGCAAGGGCGTCAGCATGGACTTCCGGGGCGGCCCGGTGCGTCAGGCGCTGATCGAGATGCGCAACGGCTACCTGATCCTCACGGCGGCCGGCCCGGGTGCCCACCTCGCGGTGCTGACCAGCCAGGGCGCGGACGTCGGCGTGGTGGCGTACCAGATGAACATGCTGGTGAAGAAGATCGGTGAGCACCTCAGCGCGGCCCCGCGTGCCGGGGTCGTCGGCGCGGCCGGCGAGTGAGGTGAACGGAAGCGACGCGGCCGGCCGTCTCGTACGGCCGTTCACGCTCACCGGCGGGCGGACCCGGCCCAGCCGCGCCGACTTCACTCTGATCACATCGGTGACGGCGGTGGAGCCGCAGCCGGACGGGCCCACGCGCCCGCAGCCCGAGCACGCTCGGATCCTGCGGCTGTGCGCGCGGCCCGTCGTGGTGGCGGAACTGGCGGCCCATCTGGACCTGCCGGTGAGTGTGGTCGTCATCATGCTGTGCGACCTGCTGGAGGCCGGCCGGATCACCGCCCGGTCCCCGAGGCAGATCTCGCGCACCACGGACATGGACCTGCTCCAGAAAGTGAGGGACGGCCTTGGCCGGCTCTGACCCGACCCTGAACGGGACCTCGGCCCCCGACACGGTCAAGATCCTCATCGCCGGCGGGTTCGGCGTGGGCAAGACGACGATGGTCGGCTCGGTCAGCGAGATCGTGCCCCTGCGCACCGAGGAACCGCTCACGGCGGCCGGCCTCGGCATCGACGACCTCGACGGCATCGAGCAGAAGAAGGCCACCACCGTGGCCCTCGACTTCGGCCGCATCACCCTCAGCCACGAGCTGATCCTGTACCTCTTCGGTACGCCGGGGCAGCAGCGGTTCTGGTTCATGTGGAACGACCTGTCGATCGGCGCGCTGGGGGCCGTGGTCCTCATCGACGTCCGCCGGCCGGAGTCGAGCTTCGCGGCGATCGACTTCTTCGAGCGCCGGGACATCCCGTTCGTCGTCGGGGTGAACGGCTTCCACGGGGAACATCCGTACGAGCCGGACGAGATCCGGGAGGCGCTGGCGCTGCCGGAGCACACCCCGGTCCTGCTGTGCGACGCCCGGGACCGGGACTCGTGCCGGGACGTGCTGATAGCGCTGATCGACCAGTTGATAGCGTCGGCGACCCCGGGCGGCGGCAACGCGCACACGGCCTGAAGTCACGTGTCAATAAGTCACGTGCCGGTGCGCTTCTGTGGGCAGGCTGTGAGTCCGCTGATTCTCACTCGTCGGCGAGGGGCGTCCGGCAGCGTTCGGTCGAGATCGTGGTGCCGGTGTACAACGAGGCGCACTTCTCCGAACTACCAGGGGTGTCCCGTAATCGGGTGCGGGGACGAGCAGTCCGAGAGGAAGCGCCGGTATAGGGCCGGAGAACGGCTGCAAACGGCGCGGGTGTTAGTTTCCTGCCCGTGTTAAAACACCAGGACGAGACCAGGGCGGCCTACGACGGGGTCGTCGAGCTCTATGCGTCGATGTTCACCAGTCGGTTGGAGACGCGGCCGTTCGCGCGGAACATGATCGGCACCTTCGCCGAGCTCGTGCGTGATACGGGGAACCTGCGGGTAGCCGACGTCGGGTGCGGACCCGGCCATCTGACGTCCATGCTGCACGACTTGGGGTTGGACGCCTTCGGACTCGACCTCTCCCCGGGTATGGTCGCTCACGCTCGGCGGGCCCAGCCGACGCTGCGGTTCGACGAAGCGCGGATGGAGGCTCTGCCGGTCGAGGACGGCGCGCTCGGTGGAGTGCTGGCCCACTACTCGATGATCCATACCCCACCTGGAGAATTGCCCGCGCTGCTCGCCGAGCAGGTGCGTGTCCTGGCACCGGGGGGTCTGCTCCTGGTGTCCTTCTTCGGGACCGAGGGGCCGGAACCGGTCCGCTTCGATCACAAGGTGGCGCCCGCCTATAGCTGGCCGGCGGAGCAGTTTGCCGAGTTGTTGGCCGGAGTCGGGCTCGTCACGGTGGCTCGGTTGCTCCACGACCCAGCGTCCGAGCGGGGCTTCCTCGACACCCACTTGCTGGCCCGCCGCCCGTAGATTTGCCCGTGACTTGGGACGGGGTGGTGTAGATCATCCGCGTGGGTCTGCCGGGCGGCAGTGGTCGGCTTGGGCTTGGTGGCTGCGGTGGGCCGGCGCGTAGGGTGCCAGGATGATCGCGATGCCCGAGGAGTTCGCCCAGAGCACCGTCAGCCGCGAGGGGGAGGCTGGGGCGGTGTGGCTCGCCGAGCTGCCTGGGATCGTGGAGGAGTTGCTGGGGCGCTGGGGGTGCGTGCCGGACGGCGAGGTCATGCACGGGGGCGTCGGTGTCATCGTTCCGGTACGGCGGCGGGCTGAGGGGAGCGCCGTGCTGAAAGTGTCGTTTCCGCATCCCGGCAACGTCCATGAGCCGGATGCGTTCGTTGCGTGGGATGGGTGCGGCGCCGTGCTGCTGCATGAGCGTGACGACGAGCGGTTCGCGATGCTGCTGGAGCGGGTTCAGTCGTCGACTCTGGCGGAGGTCGAGGACGGCGACGAGGTGGTGATGGTCGCCGGGCGGCTCAATCGCCGTTTGGCCATCCCCGCACCGCGCGGCCTGCCCCGGATGCGTGAGCAGGCCCGTGTCTGGGAGGAACACCTGTGCAAGGACGCCGAAGAACTGGCGCATGCACTGCCGCGTCAGGTGCTGGATGCCGCCGTGGCGACCGTTCGGGAGCTGGGTCGGGCCCAGCCGGACACCCTCATCCATGGTGACCTCCATGCCCGGAACATCCTGCGTGCCGGCCGAGAGCCGTGGCTGGTTGTGGACCCCAAGGGGTATGTGGGAGATCCTGCCTACGACGGCGGCACACTGCTGAAGTCCCGTGCGCTGACGCTCCTCGAAGCGGATGACCTGCGCAAGGCTGTCCACCGCGTCCTGGACGTCTTCGCCGAGGCCGCGGAACTCGATCGTGAACGCGTCCAGCGGTGGGCCCAGTTCCATGCCGTCCAGGCTGCGTTCTGGGGCCGCCGCCACGGTTTTCGTATCGCCCGCAGCGGACCACGACTGGACTGGCTCACCGAATTGGCCGACCGCCTGGCGGAGTTGCTCACCGACGGCTCATAATGCGTGAGCGTGCTGGCCGGGTCCGCTGGGCGGCCCCACCTTTACGGTGCCCCCCGTTCAGTGCCGGACGAGACAGAACGGGTGCCCTGCCGGATCCGCGAAGATGCGCCAACTCCGCTGCCCGTCACTCACGTCGAGCAGTTTGGCACCCCGCTTGAGAACGTCTTCCTGAGCTTGTTCCAGGTCCTTGACCTCCAGGTCGAGGTGGAACTGCTGAGGGCGAGCGGAGTCCGGCCAGCGCGGCGGCCGATAGTTGTCCACGCGTTGGAAGGCCAGCACGAACCCGCCGTCGGTGTGGAGGGTGGCCCAGCCCTCCCCGAGCGACCACCGCGGATCCGGCTGGTTCACGACGCCGCCGAGAAGCGACTGGTAGAACCGGGACAGCCCAACGGCATCGGCACAGTCCAACACCACACACTGCAGCTTGGCGATCATGCAGGGCAGCGTCTCACGACGCCTGATCACCATCTACAGCTGGAGTACTACCCGGAGCGAACCGCGAAACTGCCCAGGTAGCGGGCCCGCCCTGAGCCCGATACCGCAGCAAAAGCCGGTCGCGGTGGGGCAGTAGGTCCGGCATCATCCCCGTGTGATTGTGATGCAACCCGTTCTGGAGATCCTCGCTGTAGACGACTTCGCGCTCTGGCCGGTTGGCGAGCACGAGTCGTACGGCTACCTCGTTCTGGACGGGGAGCTGACTCCGGCGGAGGTCGGCACGGCGGTTATGCGGATCGCCGACTGCAACGACTTCGAGCCGGAGGAAGAGCACGGGCCGTGCCCGACCGACCCGCTCGGCACATTCCTGCACGGGCTGCTCACCATGCCGGATCTGTTCGCCGCCGGAGGGTTCCGGGTGACCGACAACGTCACCGGCACCGCCTTCGTCGAGCCGGGCTGCTGCAGCGGCCTGGAGACCTGGCGGGACTGGCTGGAGGTGCTCGACGGCACCGGCTACGCCGGCTTCGGCCACGACCCGTCCTCGGTTGCCGAACGCGTCGGCGGCACCGTCCGACTGACTCTCGACGCCTACGGGGAGGAGAGCAGCCCGGTGATCGAGCTGCCAGTAGACCAGGTACGCACGCTCGTCACCGGTGCCCAGCGGGACTTGCAGGACTTCCTCAGCCTCGCCGGAACCTGGGCCGAACAACACCTGCCGGCAAACGCCGCCGCCGTCACCGCCGCCCTGGCACGGGCACTGGACCTGGGGCCCACACAATGACCAGCTTCCTGACCCACCGAGCGCGCGTGCACGACGCCCGCCTCCCCCTCCGCCGCCGGCACAGCGCGCTGCGGACCTGCATCACCCTCTTCGCGCCATACGGCTTCCGGGCGACCTACCACCACCTCACGCTCAGCGCCGCGATCCCCCGGCGGCTGGAGGCGGATCCGGACGCGCTGGTGCGGGCGGTGGAGGAACTGTATGAGGCGAGGGTGCTGTGGCTCGCGCAGGCGGAGGAGTACGTCGCGCAGCGCCGGGCGGAGAAGTGGGCCGGGCGGAGGGCTGTAGCGAACCCGCGACCGTGGTGGCTGCGGATCAGGTGGGAGGGCCCGGACCGCGCCTGGTACGAAGACCCGTTTCGCCACCCGTCGCTGCGTCTGTCCGAGTACGTCCGGCGACAGAACGCGATTCTGGACGGCGCCGACCTCCCCGGCTGCCCGGCCTGCGGGGACGAGGGACCGCTGGAGCCGTACTCGACCGGGCACGCATGGGTCGAGCTGTGCCGTGGGTGGCATCGGATCGTGCCGGAGATCCCGTACGGCTGGAACGAGATCTGGCAGCGGGCGCACATGAGCGATGACGGCATGCCGAACTCACACTGGCCCGCGGGCTAGCTGTTGCGGGTCAGGCCGTTGGTGACGGCGCACAGTGGTGGGCAAGGTCGGTGGCGAGGTCGCGGAGGTGAGCCCTGGCTTCGGTGGGGCCGTGCACAGTGATGGTGTTCCCGAACGGCAGTAGTGCTCGCACGTCCTCCAGATGCGGGAAGCGGATCGTCACCTTGTGGCCGGTGGCGGATTCCTCATGGCCGTCCCGGACGAGTCGTTGGCCAAGGATCCGTCGCGCTCGCTCGATCTGGGTCTGGTCGATGGTCGCGCTGACCTCTATCGCATGGTTGCGTTCCCACTGATCAACAGGCGCTGCGGCGACGCCGGCCAGGGTCTGGTTCTCGCGGGTCCGTCGTGGCTGGTCGACTTCTTTCCACGCCGTGATCCGTTCGAGTCGGTCCATCCGTGGCACTCGGGCACAGTCGGCGACGAGGTACCAGATGCCGGCCTTGGCGAGCAGCCCGTAGGGATCTCTCCGGCCACAGCGACGTAGCCGTCGGCAGCCGCCTGCACCGCCAGGCCGACGTGGTGCGCCGCCGAAGCGCGCGTTCGTCTCCCGCTCGCACAACGCCCTGCTGAGGCTCGGCCTCGCCGCCGGCTTCTCGGACGCGCGGTGCGCCCAGCGCAACCTTCTGCGCATCCGTGAAGTACCGGTCGACCGGGTCGACGACCCCGACATTCGACCAGCGGCGGCCTTTACTGATCGGCGGCCCGCCCGTGTCTCCGCGGCTGTGCAAGGTTTCGGCAAGGCGGCGGCAAGCCTTCCGACCGGGCGGCCGGGCACCCCCGTACCAAGCGTTCCCCTTCGGCGGGAACACCACAACGGGGGTATCGATGGACGGTGCACGGCAATGGCTGACGCTGCCGGGCTGCAAGCGGGTCCTGGCCGTCGTACACACACAGGTGTACGGACAGCGGCTGCGTGACGCGCTGTCGCTGCTGGAGTCCGATCTGCGGATCCAGGTCGACTTCACGATCGCGCCGCACGCGTTCAACGCGGGTGCGGCCCGTTCCGTACCCGCGGAGCACGACAGCCTGCTGCCCTGGGAGGCCGCTCTCGACCGTGACTTCGACCTGGTGCTGGCCGCCGGCTCGCAGGGGGTCGACCGGCTCCGCGGCCCGCTGCTGCGGCTGCCGCACGGCGTCGGGCACATGAAGCTCTCGCGGCCTGCCGACGACCGGGACCCGGGAGCGCCGCGGACCGTGGGCGGGCTGGGCAGACGGTATCTGGTACGGGACGGGAGGCTGGTGCCCAGAGCGCTGGCTGTCGCGCACCGGGACGACCTGGCCACTCTTCGACGGGAGTGCCCGGAGGCGCTGCCCGTCACCGAGGTGGTCGGTGACGCCACGCGCGACCGCATCGCGGCGAGTATGCCGCTGCGGGCCCGCCACCGTGCCGCGCTGGGGCTGCGCGGCGGTCAGAAACTGCTGGTGGTCTCCTCGACCTGGGGAGCCGGGTCCTCCTTCAACCGGATGGACGCCCTCCTGCCGAGGCTCCTCGCGGAACTGCCGCCCGACGAGTACCGGGTGGCCGTGCTTGTACACCCCAACGTCTGGTCGGGGCACGGCCCTTGGCAGGTCCGGTCCTGGCTGGCGGCGGCCCGGCGGCCCGGCATCGTCGTCGTGCCGCCGGAGCTGGATTGGCGTTCACTGGTCGTCGCCGCGGACTGGGTGATCGGCGACCACGGTTCCGTGACCCTGTATTCCACCCTCACGCGGGCACCCGTCATCCTGGCCCGCTTCCCGGAGGCAGATGTCGACCCAGCGTCTCCGGGCGCCGAACTCGCTCGCGTGGCACCGGCTTTGTCGCCGTCGCACGCGCTGCCCGAGCAGCTCGCCTACGCCCGCTCCGCATATCCGGCCCTGGCGTACGCCCGGATCGCGCGGCGCATCTCCTCGGAGCCTGGGCGGTTCGGGCGCAATACCCGCACGCTGATGTACCGGCTGCTGGGGCTCGGCGAACCCGCCTTCGAACCCTCGTTGCCGCCGCTTCCGCTTCCCCGTCGTCTGTGGGGCGGCCGGCGGGGCCGGCGGTCCGCGTGAGCGACCTCGTGGTCGTCTGCCTCGACGACGCCGAAGAGAACTGGCGCGAGTGTGCCGACGTGCTCTTCAGCACCCGTCCGAGGCCCGCCGTCGACGCGTGGCTGCTGGCAGGGCTCGTCCTGTGGCGCTACCCGGGCTGTCTGCTGGTACTGCTCACCGGGGTGGGCGGTATCCCTGTCGTCCGGATGCGCGCCGGGATCACGGCATGTGCCGCAACCGGTCCGCCACCCGACGCGCATCGCCTTCACTGACCGGCTCGTAGCGGGTCAGGGACTGCCCGTACCAGTCCCTGGCCCGCTCGAAGTCCCCGCGCTCCACGGCCCCTTCACCCAGCATCTCCAGCACCCGTGCCTGCCAGTGGACCGATCCGGTCTCCTCGAACTCGGCTACAGCCTGCCGGAGTTGGCTGTCCGCGAGGTCGTGCCGGGGGCCGTCGCGGCGGGCGTGGGCGCGCCCGAGGAACGCCAGGGCGCGGGCCGCGTCGTAGGGGTCGTTCTCGGCGAGGAGTTCGGCGCGGGCGCGAGTGAGGTGGCCGAGCGCCTCGTCCGGTCGGTCGTCCGCGAGCGCCGTGTCACCGAGGCAGAGCCGGGTCAGGGCGGCGCCGCGCCGGTAGCCGATCTCCTCGCGCAGGGCCAGGTCACGGGTGAAGTACTCGCGCGCCAGGTCCAGTTGTCCGGCCAGCCGGTGGGTCTGCCCGAGTCCGTGCAGTGCCTGCGCCTCATTGCGCCGGGCGGTCGTCAACTCCGTTGAGGAACCGGTCACTTGCGGTGCGAGTTCCGCCATGTCCTCACGGGCCGCGTCCAGTGCGTGGCCGAACCAGGTCAGGGCCTCCTCGTAACGGCCCACGTTGCGCAGGCCCGCGCCGCCGGAGGTGAGCATGCGACTGATCCCGGCGCGGTCCTGGACCCGGCGGGCCGCGGCCAGGCCGGTCTCGTGGGCCTCGATCCACAGGTCATAGGGGCGCAGGCGCAGAAACAACGGCCAGAGGCTGTCGGCGAGTTGCCAGGCTGCGGCGTCCCAGCCCCGCGCCGCAGCCGTCCGCAGTACGGCCATCAGCCGGGCGCGCTCCGCGTCGAGCCAGCGCAGCGCGCCCGGGGCGTCGGCGAAGGGTGGCGCGGCGGGTGGCGCGGCGTAGTCACGGCGGAGGGTGCGGTGGCTGGGGGTGAGCAGCGCCTCGGCGGCTGTCGCGGCGGCCAGATGGAAGTCCACGACGCGTCGCAGGGCCCGGTCGCTGTTCTCGGTCGTTTCCTCATCGGCGGCGCGTTCCCCCGCATGGGCGCGGATCAGGTCGTGGAAGCGGTAGCGGTCGAGGCCGGTGCGCGAGTCAGGCCCGAGGTCCTCAAGGAGGTGCACCTCGACCAGTTCGTCGAGCATCCGGTCCACGCCACCCCGGTCGACATCGCACACGGCCGCGGCCACCGGAGGAGTGAGCACGGGAACCGGGGCGAGACTCAAGTACCGGTAAGCACGAGCGAGTCGGGGTTCCAGAAGGCGGTACGACTCCTGGAGCGCCGAGCGTACGGCGGACTCACCTCCCATGCGCAGCGCCTCCAGCGGGCCTTCTCCCTCGCTGCCGCTCAGCGCTCGCGCCAGAACCTCCAGTGACTGCCGGGGCCGGGACGCGGCGCGCGCTCCGGCCACACACACGGCCAGCGGCAGCCCCGCGCAGGCCTCGACCATGGCCAGTGCGGCTTCCGGTTCCCGCCGTACGCGGTCGGCGCCGACTCTGCGGCTGAGCAGTTCCATGGAGTCGTCGGTTCGCAGCACGTCCAGCGTGACGAAGACCGCGCCCTCCAGGCCGAGACCGGTCAGCCGATTACGGCTGGTCACGAGGGTGAGGGCCGCCGTCGATCCGGGGAGCAGCGGGCGCACCTGGGCGGCGCTGAGCGCGTTGTCGAGCAGCAGGGCGATGCGCGCGTCGGCGGTGACCGAACGCCAGAGCGCCGCCTGCTCGTTCAGTTCGGCGGGGATACGTTCGTGGCCGAAGGAGCGCAGCAGTTCCATGAGGAGTTCGCCGGGGCGCGCCGGGCCGTCGACGGAGTGGCCGCGCAGATCGACGTACAGCTGCCCGTCGGGGAAGGAGCCCGCGCGGCCCAGCAGCCAGTGGCGGGCCAGCGCGGTCTTGCCGATGCCGGCCGGTCCGCTGACGACGGCGATCGTGGAGCCGCCGGGTGAGCGCGCCAGCCGGTCGAGTTCGGCCAGTTCGGCTCTCCGGTTGACGAAGTGGCCTGACACGGGCGGCACTTGACGCGGGACGGCCGGCGCCCTGACTGCCGTCGCATCGAGTACGGGGTGGATGTGGACGCCGCCCGTGATGTCGCGGGCCTGGACCACGGGTCCGATGACGCGGGCGGAGGTACCGATGCTGTTCGCGACCTGATGGCGGGAATCGGCGGCGGCCTCGGCGGCCAGGACGTGGTTGCGCCAGCGCTGTAACTCCCCGGCGAACCTGGGCCTGTTCACCGCTTCCCCGGCCAGCAGTTCGGCGAGTGTCCCTGTGTCGTCGGCCGCGCCGGCTCCGCCTGCCTGCTCGATCCAGGCTCTGACGGACTCGGTGATCGCGGAGGGCAGGAGGGTGCGTACGAGGTCGGCGAGTGCCTGCCGGGCCGCGGGCCGCCGGGCGGCCAGTGTCAGAGCGGTTCGTAATTCCTCGTCCGTGACATGCCGCATGAGCCGCTTCCCCCAGGTCCCCCGATGCCCGACGTCTCACGTCCTACCCGACCGCCGTCCACATCAGACCGGTCCGGTTTCTCTCGAGTTCACATTGGTCAGAATTGAGCCAATAAATATTTCAAGTTGTAGCAATATTTGAACACTTATTGACCGCATGCGATTCTTAGCGACGCCAGAGCGCAGGCCGAACCGCCGGACGGGGGCACTGGTGGACTGGGAAATTCGCTTACTGGGACCGGTCGAGCTACGCGGAAACCAGTACGCCGATCCGCTCGGCTCAGCCAAGGAGCGGCTGCTCGTCGCGGCGCTGGCTTTCGAAGCGGGGCGCCCGGTCTCTCTCGACGCCCTGATCCACCGGCTGTGGGACGAGAGCCCACCCGCGCAGCCCCGGGCGAGCCTGCACTCGTACGCCGCCCGGATCCGCCGCAGGCTTCGAGCCCTGGACGACGCGGCGCGGCTCGTCCAGCAGGCGCACACCTACTCCATGATCGTGCCGCCGGACCGGGTGGACTACCACCGCTTCCAGGGCCTGATCGCCCAGGCGCGTGCCCTGAGCGACAGCGGCGACGACCGGCGGGCGCTGTGTCTGCTGCGGGACGCGGGGGCGCTCTGGCGGGGTGAGCCACTCGCCGGTCTGCCCGGACTGTGGGCCGAGCACATCAGGGGCATCCTCGGACAACGGCACCTCTCCGCCCAGCTGATCCGAGTCGACCTCGAACTGCGCGAGGGCCGCTACGCCGAGCTGGTCCCCGACCTCACCGCCCTCGTGGAGGAGCACCCCACCGACGAACTGCTCGCCGGCCGGCTCATGACGGCCGCCTATGGCAGCGGACGGCAGGCCGACGCGCTGCGTGTCTTCGAAGACGTCCGACGGCGTCTGCGCGAAGACCTCGGCGCTGACCCGGGCGCGCCTCTCTCCCGGCTGCACGGACTCGTCCTCAACGGCGCGCCGGTGCACACCTTTCTGCCTCGGCGCGAGGCCGCAGTGACCGCCGGTGCGGCAATGACACCACCCCGGACACTGCCCGTACACGCCGAACTCGTGGGCCGAGAAGCGGAGTTGGCGGCCATCGTACACACCGCCTCACCCCCGTCGGCGGGTTCAGGGGCCGGACGCAACGTCATCGCCCTGCAGACCGTGTCCGGTATGGCCGGAATCGGCAAGACCCTGGTCGCTCTGCACGCGGCCCGACAGCTCGGGCCGCTGTACCCGGACGGCGCCGTGCGCCTCGATCTGCGCGCCCACACACCCGGCCAGGACGCGCTCACCACCGAGGCCGCGCTCAGCTCCCTGATCCGGGCCTTCGGTGTCCCCGCGAAGGATCTCCCGCAGGACCCGCGCGAGTTGGCGGACCTGTGGAACAGCCTGCTCAGCGACCGGCGCGCCATCGTGATCCTCGACGACGCGGCAGGCCCGGAACAGCTGCGCCCCCTGCTGCCGGGTGCGTCACCGTCCCTCGTCATCGTCACCAGCCGCCGACGGCTGACCGGGCTGCCCGGCATCCGCTCGATCCAGCTCGACGTACTGCCGGCGGATGACGCCATCGCCCTGTTCCGTTCCGTGGCGGGCGAGGAGCGCACCCGGCAGACGAGCGAGGTCGCGGACATCGTCCGGCTGACCGGCTATCTGCCGCTCGCGATCGAACTGGCCGCGGGCCGACTGGCTTCCCGCCCCTCCTGGACGACCGCCCATCTCCTGCGTCGGCTCACACACGGACAAGGGCGCCTCAACGAAATCCGGGACGGCAGCAGGGGCGGGATAGCCACGGCGTTCGAAGTTTCGTACAGGACACTCACGAGCGAGGAACAAACAGTTTTCCGATTTATCGGTCTTCGTTTCGGACCGGACATCGACGCATACACCCTCGCCGCCCTCACCGGACTGCCTCACGCCGCTGCGGAAAATGTCCTCGAGGTGCTACTCGACGCCCATTTGGCTGGCGAGCCCGCACCCGAGCGCTACACGCTCCACGATCTTCTGGGCGAATACGCGCGCTCACTCGTCATGTCCGAGGAATCGGAGACCGTGCGCGAGCAGGCCGTATCCCAAATGATCAATTTCTATGTGCAGGCATCCGACGCGGCCGACAGGATGATCCATCCGCGCGCCCTTCGCCCCCACCGTCCGCTCCCACCGGCGGAGCATCCGATCCCACCTTGGGACGATCCGCAGTCGGCCCGCCGCTGGCTCCTGGCGGAGCGCACGGCACTCCTCACCGCCGAACGCCACTGCCGGGCCACCGGGCGGCACGAGAAAGCGGCCCTCCTGGCGGGCGCCCTGGCCGGATTCCTCGACGAGGAGGGCTACTCTGCGGACGCCCGGCGCATGCACGCGTCCGCCGTACAGCACTGGCACACCGTCGGCGAACGGCAGTCCGAGGTCCATGCGCTGATCGATCTGGGCAACGCGCTCTCCCGCTGCGGCCGGTACGACGAGGCACGCACCGCCCACCAGCACGCGTTACGGAGCGCCGGGGAGATCGGCGACACCGAGGCCAGGGCCGAGTCCCTTCATCAACTCGGCGTCCTGCACTGGAACCGCGGCCGGCTGGCGAAAGCACTCGAATTCCAGCTCGACACCCTGCGTCTGCGTCTCCTCTCGGGAGATCGCTGGCAGATCGCCCGGGCGAGGAACAACCTCGGAATAACCCAACTCTATCTCGGAAATTTCGAGGAGTCCGGGAAGAATTTTCACGCGGCGCTCACCGACTTCCGGAAATCGGCGGACAGGCGCGAATACGCACACGTTCTCAACAACCTTTCGGATCGTTACGTCCGCATGGGTAAAACCGAGGCCGCGAGAGGAATTCTCCAGGAAGCACTGGAAGTGTTCAGCGAAACGGGCAGCCCTTCGGAGAGTGCCATAACCCAGGTCAACCTTGCCAACACCATGAATTCCCCGGACGAACTCCCCGCCATGCTCGATCTGTACCAGGATTCCCTCGCCACGTTCCGCCGGCTCGGCGACCGGCGCAACGCCTCCGACACGCTGCACGCCATGGGGGTCGCTCTGCACGCCGCGCGACGGTTCGGCGAGGCCGCGGCCCGTCATCGACACGCCCTGGACCTGGCACGGAGTGTCGGCGCCGCGCACGAACAGGCCCAGGCACTGCACGCGCTGGGGCTCGCCGAACTCGGGCTGGGTGAGGAAAGTTCGGCCGCGGCGCACATCACCGAGGCCATCGAGGTCGCGGACCGGATAGGCGCGGCCACGGAGGCGTCCCAGGCGCGGGCGAGCCTCGCGGGACTTCGCTCGGGATCGACACGGCAAAAGACTTCTACCAGACCGGGAACCCGTTGAATAGACTTCTGCAGTCACGTTGTCGGGATTTGCCACTCCTGGGTCCGCCGTAAGAGGATCTTCGCAGGGGTCGCAGCAGCACCCCGTCCCGACAAGTGAGTGCAGGAGAAACACGCAAACATGCCCACCCGCACGATCTCGAAGACCACCAGGTTCCGTCAGTCGCTAACCTGTCTCTGGTGGGGTGCCTTCGCACTCGGAATAGCGATCTGCATTCCCAGCTCGTGGCTCGGAACCGCCCTCGCCTAATTCCGCCCCTTCGCGACAGGGAGTACACCCATGGACCCCATCTCGGTGACACTGCTGGCGGCGCTCGCCGGTGGCCTCGGCGGAGAAGCCGGGCGGCAGGCATGGCAGGGGCTGACGGCTCTGGTCCGGCGCCCCTTCCACCGCGGTGGCACGGACGGGGATCCTACGGTGATCATCCCGGCCGTGAGTTCGGGCGAACCCGAACTCACGGCTCTCGTACAGGCACCGAACGACACGGCCCGGGCCCAGGCGCTGAGTACGGCGCTGGCGGTCCGGGCCGTGCTGGACGGGGAGTTCGCGCGCCATCTCGAAGAGTGGTCACGGCACGCGCGGCAGACCGGCGAACGGGACGGCGTGGTGCACAACGAGATCAGCGGCGGGACTTACCACAACAGTCCGGTGATCCAGGGCCGCGACATCTCCGGCGTCACCTTCAACGCCCCGCCGCCTCACCACCGGACTTCTCCCCCGCCCCCTGAAACGCCTCCGCAGCCCTGACCCGCCGCTTCCGCGAAAGAGGCCGGGTCGGTGCCGACCCGGCCTCAGCTCACTTCACTTCACGTCACCTCAGAGGCAGTACCGGACCAGCCACTCGTCGTCGTTGTACGCGTCCTTCGCCGGGTCCGGCACGGACGCCGGCTGCGCGGCCACCATGTCCTCCACGCGGATCCGCTCCGGCAGCTGCCCGAAGCGGGCCTGACGGACCGCCTCGACTGTTTCCGGGGCCCCTGCCTCGACGTTCGCCCCGACCTTCACTTCGGTCTTCGCCTCGTACGTCATCCCGATCCCCGTTCGCTTGGAGCCGACCGTACGTCCAGCGTACGCGGGCGCCCGCCTATTCCGCGTGGGCCATCAGCAGCCCCGCGAGGAGCGCGGTCCGGGAGGGAACGTGGGCCAGCAGCACATGTTCGTCCCGGGCGTGCGCACCCGCGCCCACCGGCCCCAGACCGTCCAGCACCGGGCGTCGCAGCGCGGAGACGAAGTTGCCGTCGCTCGCCCCACCCACGCCGGTCTCACGGATCGTCAGACCCAGCTCTGCGGCCACCGACTGCGCCTGTTTGACGGGGAGTTGGGAAGCCGGCGTCGGCACAATCGCCGGGCGGTCCAGCCGCCGGAGACGGACAACCGTACCCGGGGATCGGAGGCCGTGAGGGCGGCCAGTGCGGTGTCGACGCGGGCCGCCTCGGCGGGGTCGGCGATGCGTACGTCGACACCGCAACGGGCGTGTCCGGCGATGACGTTGCGTCCCGTACCGCCGCTGATCACCCCGACGTTGACCGTCGTACCGTGCTCCCGTGAGCCCAACTACGCTATGCAGGTGACCAGTTCGGCGAGGGCGTGCACGGCGCTCGCGCCGCCGTACGGGTCGAGGCCGGCGTGTGCCTCCACCCCCTCCACCGCCACCTCGAAGAGGCCGACGCCCTTGCGGGCCGTCTTCAGGTCCTCGTCGGGACCCGCCGCCGGCTCGCACACCAGGGTGGCCGCTGCCTGCTCGCTGAGCCGCTCGATGCGGGGCCGGGAGAAGGGGCTGCCGATCTCCTCCTCCCCGTTGAGGAGCAGGCAGACCGTGGGGCGCGGCAGATCCCGTTCACGCAGCAGACGCAGCGCCCAAATGGCCTGCACCAGGCCGCACTTCATGTCGAAGGCGCCCGGCGCGCTCACCCGGCCGTCGTCGGTCACGGTGAACGGCCATTCGGTGAGGGTGCCGGCCGGCCACACGGTGTCGTAGTGGGCGAGCAGGAGCACCGTCGTCTCGGAGGTGCCCCGGTAGAGGAGTTCCAGGACGTCTCCGTGTTCGCCGCCGTCGTGGCGCACGGCCTCGTCCGGCGGGCCGAGACGCCGAAGCGCCAGGTCTTCGATGGCGGCGAGTCCGGCGCTCAGCAGTTCCTTGTCGTCGCTGGGGGTCTCGCATTCGACCAGTGTCCGCAGGTCGTCGATCATCTCGGGCAGGGCGGTACGGGCCAGGGACTCGATGTCGTGCGGTGACACGGGCAGCCCCTCGGACGGCGGCGCGGGACGGCGCGGGACGCGTGGCAAACCCGGTAGCTACCCAGACAACCGGGGATTCATGGCCGTCGGCCAACGCTCGGGGCCACCGTGCGGGCCCGAAAGTTACCAGGAGATTTCGCGCGAACCCTTGACGCGCCCCGCCCGACTGCGTAGATATGACTGCGCAGTCATGACAGCGCAGTCAGAAAGTCGGCGGACGCTGTCCCATCTCAGGTCCACGGTCAGCCACAGCCATCCTCCGGCCGCCGTGGGCGCCGGCCACCGGGAGTCACCGTGACACGACAGACAGGGCGGGGTGCGACCTCGTCGACACCCCGCAGTGTCGACGTGGCGCGTCTCGCGGGGGTCTCGCAGAAGACCGTGTCCAGGGTCTTCAACAGCGAGCCGTATGTCTCCGAGGACGTACGGCGCCGTGTTCTCCAGGCCGCCGAGGACCTCGGCTACCGGATGAACAACGCCGCCCGGGCACTCGCCTCCGGGCGGACGAGATCCATCGGCGTGGTGACGCTGGGCACCGCCCTGTACGGGCCCGCCTCACTGCTCATGGGTATCGAGCGCGCCGTCCGGGACACCGGGTACGCGCTGCGGGTCGTCAACACGATGGAGGGCGACCCCGCGGGCGTCGCCGGCGCCGTCGGCTCACTCCTCGAACAGGGAGTGGACGGCATCGTCGTCTCCGAACCGATCGACGAGGGCACGAGCGCGGCGGGACTCTCCGTCGACGTGCCGGTCCTGGTCATCGGCGCGCCGACCCCCTTCGCCACCTCCCGCCCGGTCACCTCGGGCGGCGGTGCCGACCTGCTGACCCGGGCCGCGACCCAACACCTTCTGGATCTCGGTCATATGACGGTCCATCATCTCTCGGGGCCGCCCCGCTGGTACGCGGCCAGGGACCGGCTCACCGCATGGCGGGCCGCCCTCGCGGCCCACGGAGCGCCCGAGCCGCCCGTCGTCGTGGGCGACTGGTCGGCCGCCTCGGGATACACGGCGGGGCGTCGACTCGCCGCCGATCCCTCGGTGACCGCCGTGTTCGCCGCCAACGACGACATGGCCATCGGGCTGATCCGGGCCCTGACGGAGGCCGGCCGGCGCGTGCCGGACGACGTCAGCGTGGTCGGGTTCGACGACATCCCGGTCGCCGCGTACGTCACACCGCCGCTCACCACCGTGCGCCAGCCCTTCGACGCCGTGGCGCAGGAAGGCCTCAAACGGCTCCTGCACGCCATCGAGAACCCGGACGCGGACCCCCTGCCGCCGAGCGACCCACCGGTCGACCTCGTCGTACGGTCCTCCACCGCACCCCCGCCCCACCGGTAGCCGCACCGACAAAAAGGCCGGTCAGCCCCACCCTGCGGCCCCCTCCTCTGTTTCTCTGCCTTCCCTCCCTTCTCTCCACTCCCTTTCGCCCCGGCCGGAGTTCACCATGCGCAAGAACATCGCCTCCTCCTCTGCCATCAGCCGTCGTCTCCTCCTCACCGCGGCCGGTGCCGCCTCGCTCGGCGCGGCCCTGACCGCCTGTGGCGGGGGCGGTTCCGACAGCAAGTCGACCTCCTCGAAGCCGGTCAGCCAGGCCGACATCGACAAGGCGATGAAGACCCCGACCGAGCTGACGTTCTGGACGTGGGTCCCGAACATCGAGCAGGAGATCGCCCTCTTCGAGAAGAAGTACCCGGCGATCAAGATCAAGGCCGTCAACGCCGGTCAGGGCGTCCCGGAGTACACCAAGCTGCGTACGGCACTCAAGGCCGGCAGCGGCGCCCCGGACATGGTGCAGATCGAGTACCAGGCCATCCCGACCTTCACGATCACCGACAGCCTCCTGGATCTGCGGCCGTACGGCGCCTCCGCCCTCAAGTCGCAGTTCGTCGACTGGACCTGGGGCCAGGTCAGTGGCAGCAACGGCGAACTCTGGGCGATCCCGCAGGACACCGGCCCGATGGGCATGCTGTACCGCAAGGACATCTTCGACAAGCACGGCATCGAAGTCCCCAAGACCTGGGACGAGTTCGCCGAGGCCGCGCGCAAGCTGCACAAGGCAGACCCGAACGTCTATCTGACGAACCTCGCCGCGAACCAGGTCGCCGCCTGGCACGGCCTGCTGTGGCAGGCGGGCGCCAAGCCGTACGTCACCTCCGGCAAGAGCGACATCACCGTCAGCGTCGACGACGCGGTCTCCAAGAAGCTCGGCGCGTTCTGGGGCGGCCTCGCGCAGGAGGGAGTCATCGGCGTCGAGCCGGACTTCACGGACTCCTGGTACGCGGCGCTCAACAAGGGCAAGTACGCCACCTGGATGACCGGGGCCTGGGGCCCTGCGTTCCTCTCCGGCTCGGCCAAGGACACCTCCGGCAAGTGGCGGGCGGCGCCGATGCCGCAGTGGGACGCGTCCAAGCCGAGCGCGGGCAACTGGGGCGGTTCGACGACCGCGGTGATCCGGTCCACCAAGAACCCCATCGCGGCGGCCGAGTTCGCCAAGTTCCTCAACAGCGACCCCGAGAGCGCGAAGATGTTCGCGACGAAGCAGTTCTTCTTCCCCGCGACCAAGGCCCTGCTCGCGGACGCCAGTTTCATCGGCGACACCCCCGCCTTCTACGGCGGCCAGAAGGTCAACGAGGTCTTCGCCGGCATCAGCGACGAGGTCAACCCCTCCTTCCAGTGGCCGCCGTTCCTCGACCAGGTGGCCACCGACTGGACGGAGACCGTGGGCCGTTCCCTGGCCAGAAAGACCGACACGGTCGACGCGCTCGGGGGCTGGCAGACGCGGATCACCACGTTCGCCAAGAGCCAGGGCTTCACCGTGAAGGCGGCTCCCTGACATGGCCAAGCACCTCGCGCGGCCCCGGTCGGCGGGCCCGCTGTTCATCGCCCCCTTCATGGCCCTGTTCCTTCTCCTGTTCCTCGCCCCGCTCGGCTACGCGGCCTATCTGAGCCTGTTCCAGGAGAAGTTGGTCGGCGGCACGTCGTTCGTCGGCCTGGACAACTACGTCACGGCCCTCAAGGACCCCCAGCTCCGCGAGGGGGTGATCCGGGTGGCGACCTTCTTCGTGATCCAGGTCCCGCTGATGCTGCTGCTGGCCCTGCTCTTCGCCCTCGCCCTGGACAGCGGCCTGCTGCGGCTGTCCCGGGTGATCCGGCTGGGCATCTTCGTGCCGTACGCCGTCCCGAGCGTGGTCGCCACCCTGATGTGGGGCTACCTCTACGGCCCGGACTTCGGCCCGTTCGCCCAGCTCAGCGACAAACTGAGCCTGCCCGCCCCGCACTTCCTGACCGACAGCTGGATGCTCGGCAGCCTGGCCAACATCGTGACCTGGGAGTTCGTCGGCTACAACATGATCATCCTGTACGCGGCCCTGCGTACCATTCCGCAGGACCTCTACGAGGCCGCCGCACTGGACGGAGCGGGCGCCTGGCGGATCGCCTGGTCCATCAAACTCCCCGCGCTGCGGCCCGCGTTGACGCTCACCCTGCTGTTCTCGGTGATCGGCAGCTTCCAGCTCTTCAACGAGCCCAACCTGCTGCTGAAGATCGTCCCGGACGTCATCGACAGCTCGTACACCGCCAACCTGTACGCCTACACGCTCGCCTTCACCAGCCAGCAGATCAACTACGCGGCAGCCGTCTCCTTCCTCCTCGGCCTGCTGATCGTGATCATCTCGTACGCCTTCCTGCTCACCGCGAACCGCAGGAGGCCCGCGTGACCACCACAACTCCCCCTGCCGGCGGCGTGGTTCCTGCCGCCGACAAGGCCCCCAAGGCAGCCGAGCAGCGCCGCCGACCGGCCCGCCGTACCAGCACACCCCTCACGATCGCCATGCTGGCGGTGCTCGCCTACTTCCTCCTCCCGCTTCTCTGGCTGCTGATCGCCTCCACGAAGAGCACGCGGGACCTGATCAACACCTTCGGCCTGTGGTTCTCCGACGCGCCGCAGCTGCTGACGAACATTCGCCTGACCTTCACCCAGGACGACGGCGTCTTCGCGCACTGGCTGCTCAACACCGTGCTGTACGCCGGTGTCAGCGCCGTCGGCGCCGCCATCCTGGCGGCAGCGGCGGGGTACGGCTTCGCCAAGTTCCGGTTCCGCGGGAACGGCGCAGCCTTCAACCTCGTGCTCGGCGCGGTCATGGTGCCGGCGACGGCCCTGGCCATTCCGACCTATCTGCTGTTCGCCAAGGTGGGCCTGGTGAACACGCCGTGGGCGATCATCCTGCCCTCGCTGGTGAGCCCCTTCGGGCTGTACCTCATGCGGGTGTACGCCCAGGACGCGGTGCCCGACAGCATCCTCGAAGCCGCCCGGATGGACGGGGCCGGGGAGTTCCGGATCTTCTCCCAGATCGTGCTGCGGCTGCTGGCGCCGGGACTGGTGACGGTGCTGCTGTTCACGCTGGTGGCGACCTGGAACAACTACTTCCTGCCGCTGATCATGCTCAACGACCCGGACCTGTACCCGGTCACGGTCGGACTCTCCTCCTGGGCCGCCCAGGCTCAGAACGGCGGGGCGGGCGCCAGCAGCGACATGCTCGCGCTGGTCGTGACCGGGTCGATGATCTCGGTGATCCCGCTCGTCGTGGCCTTCCTGATGCTCCAGCGGTACTGGCAGAGCGGCCTGGCCACCGGCGGCGTCAAGCAGTAACTCCCGGCCCAGCTGCACGAGTTGCCCAACTCCCCTTCCCCCACTGGAGGTTGACTTCATGGCGGTTCTGCCCGCCCGCGTCCTCTTCGGCGCCGCGTACTACCACGAGTACCAGCCCACCCACGGGCCCGAGTTCCGTCCCGGCGAACAGCTCAAGACCGACCTCGACCTGATGGCCGACGCCCGCTTCACCGTGATCCGGGTCGGCGAATCGGTCTGGTCGACCTGGGAGCCCGAGAACGGCAGCTTCGACCTCGACTGGCTGGAGCCGGTGCTCGACGGCGCCCATGAGCGCGGTATCGCCGTGGTCCTCGGCACACCGACCTACGCCGTGCCGCCGTGGCTGGCCCGCCAGTACCCGGAGATCACCGGCGAGCGGGCCACCGGGGAGCGGATCGGCTGGGGCGCCCGGCAGGAGGTCGACTTCACGCACCCCGCGTTCCGGTTCCACGCCGAGCGGGTGATCCGGAAGATCGTCGGACGGTACGCCGACCACCCGGCGGTCATCGGTTTCCAGGTCGACAACGAGCCCGGCAACGAACTCCTCTACAACCGGGGCGTGTTCGAGCGCTTCGTCGACCATCTCCGGGCGAAGTACGGGGACGTCGAGACCCTGAACCGGGAATGGGGCCTCGTCTACTGGTCGCACCGCCTGTCCACCTGGGCCGACCTGTGGACCCCCGACGGCAACTTCCAGCCCCAATATGACGTCGCCTGGCGGGAGTTCCAGGCCCGACAGGTCACCGAGTTCATCGGCTGGCAGGCCGACATCGTCCGGGAGTACGCGAACCCGGAGCAGTTC
The DNA here is from genome assembly GCF_036898825.1 of Streptomyces sp. B21-083. Taxonomy (GTDB): domain Bacteria; phylum Actinomycetota; class Actinomycetes; order Streptomycetales; family Streptomycetaceae; genus Streptomyces. Next base: position 2,106,435 of record NZ_JARUND010000001.1, read on the forward strand.
GTCACCACCTGTATCTCGTACACCCGTCGGGCGGTGGAGGACGAGGAACTCAGCGTGCCGCTCGACATCGCGTCGGGCAACCCGTACTACGCCATGCAGGACGGCCTCGCGCTGCCCGACCTCACGCCGGACGCGTACGCCCAGCACTGGAAGACCACGGGCGTCTGGGCCCTCTACCAGACCGCCGACTGGATGTTCTCGTCCAAGCAGGCCCCGTTCCTGGTCACCGAGACGAACGCCTCGTCCATCGGCGAGCCGTGGCACAACCGCCCGGCCTACGACGGCCAGTGGCGCCAGGCCGCCTGGGCGCTGGTCGGGCGCGGGGCCAGGATGATCGAGTACTGGCACTGGCACACGCTGCACTTCGGCGCCGAGACGTACTGGGGCGGCGTCCTCCCCCACAGCGGCCGGCCCGGCCGGGCCTATGCCGAACTGGCGCAGCTCGGAATCGAGTTGGACGCGGCGGGCTCGCTGGTCGCCGGTCTCGAACCGGACGCCGACATCACGATGGTCTACTCGACGCCCAGCAAGTGGCTGATGCAGAAGTATCCGCCGATCGCGACGGGTGACGGCGGCCCGGACGACACCGCCTACCACCGGATCTTCGACCCGTTCTACCGGGGCGCCTTCGACGCCGGCCGCCAGGTCCGGATCGTCCACGCCCGTCAGCTGCACGACCCGCGCGGCGAACGGGAGGGCCTGACCCCCGAGGAGGCGGTGAGCCGTCATCCGGTCCTGGTCGTCCCGGCGCTGTACGTCGTCGACGACACGACCCTCGACTGGTTCGCGGCGTACGCCCACGCCGGCGGTCATCTGGTCCTCGGCCCGCGCACGGCGTACGCCGACCACGAGGCCCGGGCCCGCCACGAACTCGCCCCCGGACGCCTGGTGGACGCGGCGGGCGTCAGCTACGACGAGTACAGCAACCTGACCGAGGAGATCCCGGTGCGTGGCGTGCCGGGCGGCCCCCTCCAACTGTCCGAGGACGCGAAGGCGTCGCACTGGGCCGACGGTCTCACCGTGACCGACGCCGAGCCGCTGGTGACGTACGACCACCCGCACTTCGGCCGCTGGCCGGCGGTCACCACCCGCCGTCACGGCGCGGGCCAGGTGACGTACGTCGGAACGGTGCCGGGCCGCGACCTCGCCCGGGAGCTGGCCTCCTGGCTGACCCCCACCGCCCGCAGTGTCTGGGGGGACCTCCCGGCCTCGGTCACGGTGACCACCGGTACGGCCGAGGACGGGCGGCGCGTGCACATCGTCCACAACTGGAGCTGGGAGCCGGCGCGGGTCACGGCCCCGGCCGACCTGACGGACGTACTGAAGGGCAGCCCGGTCCCCGGCGGCACCGAGCTGGAGCTCGGCGCCTGGGACGTCCGGGTGTTCAGCACGGAGGCCTGAGGCACTCCGAGCATGTCTGGGGCCCTGCCGCCGTACGGCAGGGCCCCAGACGTGTTTCGCTTCCCGGCGCTCAGCCCTCTTCGGGCGCCAGCCGCAACGAGATGCTGTTGATGCAGTACCGCTGATCGGTCGGGGTCGGATACCCCTCACCCTCGAACACGTGTCCGAGGTGTGATCCGCACCGAGCACACCGCACCTCGGTCCGCACCATGCCGTGGGTCCGGTCCGACAACAGTTCGACCGCGTCGGTGTCCTTCGGGTCGAAGAAGCTCGGCCAGCCGCAGTGCGACTCGAACTTCGTGTCCGAGGTGAACAGTTCGGCCCCGCAGGCCCGGCAGGAGTAGACGCCCTTCGTCTTGGAGTCCGTGTACTCACCCACGAAGGCGGGCTCCGTGCCGGCCTGGCGCAGGACCGCGTACTCGGCCGGCGTCAGCTCCGCGCGCCACTGCTCATCCGGCTTTTCGACGTCGTACGACATGAAGCTCAGCCCCTTACTGCGAAAGTCACTGCGGAACCGTGGACGTCACCGTGCCAGGCGGTCCAGGATCCGCGGGCCCAGGTCCGTCACATCACCCGCGCCCATGGTGAGAACGAGATCACCGGGCTTCGCCATTCCCGCGACCGTCTCGGGCACCTCGGCCTTGTCCGAGACGGCCGTCACGTCGGCGCCCGCCGCCCGCGCCGCGTCGATGATCAACGCGCTCGTCACGCCGGGAACCGGGTCCTCGCGGGCCGGGTAGATGTCGAGGACGACCGACGCGTCCGCGAGCGCCAGCGCCTGGCCCATCTCCTTGCCCAGCTCCTGGGTGCGGGAGAAGAGGTGCGGCTGGAAGACCACCAGGATGCGCGCCTCACCGACCGCCGACCGCATCGCCTCCAGGTCCGCCGTCATCTCGGTCGGGTGGTGCGCGTACGAGTCGATGACCTGGACGCCCGCCGCCTCACCCTTCAGCTGGAGCCGCCGCTTCACCCCCGTGTACGCCGCCAGGGCGGGGGCCAGCTCGCCCGCGGGCACGCCCAGCGCGACGCCCGCCGCCAGCGCGGCCACCGCGTTGAGGGCGTAGTGCCGGCCGGGAACCGACACCGCGAAGGTGAGCGGAGCGCCGTCCAGCTCGACGGTCACCTCGCTCTTCAGCCCCTGCGGTACGACGGACAGCACCCGCACGTCCGCGTCCGCCGCCTCCCCGTACGTCACCACCCGCACGGAGTCCGGCAGGCGCCTGGTCAGCTCGCGGGCGCCGTCCTGGTCGGCGGAGATCACCAGCGTCCCGCCGGGTACGATCCGGCCCGCGAACGTCTCGAAGGACTCGTAGATCTCGTCCATGGAGGCGTAGTTGGCGTGGTGGTCGAGTTCGACGTTGAGGACGATCGCGACCTCGGGCGCGTACTTGTGGAAGCTGCGGTCCGATTCGTCGGCCTCGGCCACGAAGATCTCGCCGTCGCCGTGCAGGGCGTTCGAGCCGGGCGCGTCCAGGTCGCCGCCGATCGCGTACGAGGGGCCGCGTCCCAGCTCGCTGAGCGACACCGCCAGCATCGATGTCGTGGTCGTCTTGCCGTGCGTACCCGCGACCGCGATGGGCCGCAGGCCGTCCATCAGCCGGGCGAGCGCGTCCGACCGGTGGACCACCGGGATTCCCAGTTCCGCCGCCCGCGCCAGTTCCGGGTTGTCCGCGCGGATCGCGGAGGAGACCACGACACAGGTGGCGTCGGCGGCGAGGTGCCCGGCCGCGTGCCCGATGTGCACGGTCGCGCCCAGCGCCCGCAGGGCCGCCGCGGTCTCGGACTCCTTGGCGTCGCTGCCGGCCACCTCGGCACCGCGCTGCGCGAGGATCTTCGCGATCCCCGACATCCCGGCGCCTCCGATGCCGATGAAGTGCGGTCGGTCCATGGCGGAAGGAAGGCCGGGTGCCATGTGCGTTTCTCCCCAGATGCGGTACGACAGCTAGAACGGGTCCCAGCCTATTGCGTGCGTCGGGCGGCACCTCACAGGGAGCACGGACCCGCGGCCCCACGACCAGGGCCCGACGATCAGGGCCGGACGACTATGGCCTGACAACTACGCCTTGCTGTGCGAGAACAGCTTCAGCACAGGCACCCCCACCTTGTGCCGGGCCCGGGAGGCCCAGTCCCGGTGGAAGAACTCCTCCACGTAGTGGGGGTCGGTCAGCACGATGACCTCGTCCGCCTCGATCTCGTCGACCAGTCCCCGCAACGCGTCGAGCGGATGGTCCTCGACGATCCGCCCCTCCGCCTCGTGCCCCGCTGTTCGCAGCGCCGCCAGCGACACCTCCAGCGCCTGCTCCCCCATCGCCGCCGCGTCCTTGCCCTCGGGGGTCTCCCGCTCGTGCGCCGCCTCGTCGAGCTCGCCCAGCGCGATGTCGTCGATGGCCCGCAGCAGCCGGTCGGCCTGGTCGCCCCGGGGCTGGAGCAGTACGTGGAAGGCCACGTCCTCGTCGCCGTGCAAGGTGGAGACGAACTCCACGTCGGCGGACGTCAGGGCCTTCTCGATCATCAGTACGCTTGTGAACACGACAGGCGCCCTTCTCGTCCGTGGGCCGTTCATACGCCCCTGCTGAAACCATCCTGCCCCGTGATCGCACGGGGACTGCGAAATTTAGTGTGCCCAGCGAAAGACAAACGGAACGACAGGTTCCGCATCGTGTCGGGACGAGCGTGCCCCCGCGCGTCAGGAGCGGTGATAGCGGCTGAACAGGAAGCCGGACTCCTCCAGCAATGACACCAGTTCGAAGTGACGGGGAACCGGCACCGAGGGCCCGCCCGAGATCCGCTGGGCGTCCCCCACGGTGAGCATCGGGGAGATCGTCAGGCACAGCTCGTCGAGCACCTCGGCCGCCACCAGCTGCCCCAGCAGCCGTGGCCCGCCCTCGGCCAGCAGCCGGGTGTGACCGAGCTCGGCGAGGGCCTGTACGGCACGCGCCGGGTCCACGCCCATGCCGTCACCGGCGACGACCACCCGGGCGCCCGCCTTCTCCGCGGCCGCGACACGGTCGGGGGCGGCAGCGGCGCCCGTGAGGATCAGGGTGGGGACCAGGGGGGAGGTGAACAGGGGGAGCGAGTAGTCCAGTTCCAGGCTCGCGCTGACGATCGCGATCGCCGCGGCCTCCGTCTGTCCGGCCGCCTCGCGGGCCGCCGCGAACTCCGCACGCGCGCGTGCCGGGCGGTACCCCTCCTGGCGTACCGTTTCCGCACCGACCAGGACCACGTCCGCCAGCGCCCTCAGGGTGCCGAAGATCCGCATGTCACAGGCGGAGGAGATGGGCTGGGAACGGCCGTCGTGCTGGGCGGCGCCGTCGAGCGTGGACACCATGTTGGCGCGCAGCCAGGCTTCCCGGCGCTCGTTCGTCCGCTCGGGGTAGGCATAGGCGGCGGCCAGCTCGTCCAGACTCCACTCCCGGTCGACCGCCCTGCCGCTCCCGGGCGAGTCACCGGCACCACCGGCGCTCACGGCCCCTCCCGAGGCGTCGGCCACTGTCTCTTCGGTCACAGGGAACAGGCGTCGCATGCCAGGAAGTCTGGCACGGGGCCCGGTGCCTGTCCGGCGGGCCGGACCGGTGACCGGCCCGGGGGCCACGGGGTGAACCACGCCCAACTGCGGCGTTGCCGTCGTCGGCCCGACGTTCCGGGTCGCGACCCTCCGCCACCTCACGGCCGTACGCGGCACGCGCCGCCCACCCGCAGGTCGGCTCACCCCCGGTCCGGGCCGACCGGGCACACCGGACAGCCTTTAGCATGGTGAACCGTGCATACCATCCCCGCCGCCCCCGGTTTCGGTCCGATAGCCGACGCGGCCCCGCTGTCCCTGTGCGTCCGTGAGCCGCATGTCCCCGCGGACCGGCTGGTCGCCGAGATGGTGCCGCCGCCCCGGTTCGACTCGGTGCGCTTCGGGACGTACGACCCGGACCCGAACCAGCCGAGCCAGACGGAGGCCGTGCGGGTCCTCGACGGCTTCGCGGGCGGGCTCGGCGGGGCGCACGCCGTGGGCGGCGGCAAGCGGGGGTTCTTCGGGCTCGGGAAGGTCAAGGCCGCGAAGGTGCCGGCCGGCCCCCGTGGCGTCTACCTCGACGGCGGCTACGGCGTCGGCAAGACCCACCTCCTCGCCTCCCTCTGGCACGCCACCCCGGCGGAGCCCGCGCTCAAGGCCTTCGGCACCTTCGTGGAGCTGACGAACCTGGTCGGCGCCCTCGGCTTCCAGAAGACCGTCCAGACCCTGTCCGGCCACCGGCTGCTCTGCATCGACGAGTTCGAACTGGACGACCCGGGCGACACCGTCCTCGTCTCGACCCTGCTCGGCAAGCTCGTCGACGCGGGTGTGGCGCTTGCCGCCACTTCGAACACCCTGCCGGGGAAGCTCGGTGAGGGGCGGTTCGCGTCGGCGGACTTCCTGCGCGAGATCCAGGGCCTGTCCGCCCACTTCCGCGCACTGCGCATCGACGGCGAGGACTACCGCCACCGGGGGCTGCCCCAGGCCCCGGCGCCCTACTCCGAGGAGCAGGTGACCAAGGCCGCGTACGCCGCCGAGGGCGCCTCGCTCGACGACTTCCCGCAGCTCCTCGACCATCTCGCCCGGGTGCACCCCAGCCGGTACGGCGCCCTCACGGACGGACTGAAGGTCGTGTGCCTCACCGAGGTGCGGCCGGTTCCGGACCAGTCGACGGCGCTGCGGCTCGTCGTACTCGCCGACCGGCTGTACGACCGCGAGGTGCCGGTGCTCGCCTCCGGTCTGCCCTTCGACCAGTTGTTCAGCGAGGAGATGCTGAACGGCGGCTACCGCAAGAAGTACTTCCGTGCGATCTCCCGCCTGACGGCGCTGGCCCGCGACGCCAAGGGCCTCGTAGAGCCCTCGTGACACCCCGAGGTGCGTGCGGTCCTGATCTTCGGACCATATGAACTTCCGCAGGTCAACGATCAGTTCACGTCATCCCACCGCCGCTTTTCAGGCTCTCTTCAGTCTGAAACGTTAAGTTAACCCTGCAAACAACTTCGCGGGGTTAATGTGTTTCTTGACCCGCGGTTGACCAACCGTTGACGTACACAAGAGATCGCCGAACGCCTGGAGGGGGGCACATGTTCCGTAGCGCTACGGCCCGGAGCGTGATCGCCCTCCTCGCCGCCGCCCTGCTGGCGCTCCAGTTCTTCGCTCCAACGGCATCCTTCGCATCCGCGCACACAGCCCGTCATGTCGAAGCCAAGACGGAGCCCAGAAACAAACCCAGGGCGGCAGCCCAGCGCGACGAGGACGTCACCTGCGGTGATGGCGGCCGTCACCACGACCCGCGCATGCCCCTGCGCAGCCTCGACCGGCACCGCGTCGTCGATTCGGGTCCCCAGGTACCCGAACGCCCGCTTCTCTCGGTGGACCCCGCGGCCCCGGCCGGTCCGGACAGACGCGTCGCGTCCCGCCATCAGGCGCTCAGATCCATGACCGCGCACACCCCGGCGGCACTTCAGGTGTTCCGCTGCTGACAGCAGGGACGTCCCCCCACTCCTGTCAGCACATCCGACTGTCATGTACGTCCGACGCGCCATCGAGGCGCGCCAGGAGGAGTCACCACATGCAGCCCCTCATCGACAACGCCCGCACCTTCGGCCAGCGCCCCGAGGAGTTCGCGAAGCTCGCCGAAGGCCAGTCCCCCCAGGTCCTGTTCATCACCTGCTCCGATTCCAGGGTCGTCCCGGCCCTGATCACAGGTGCCAGGCCGGGTGAGCTCTTCGAGCTGCGCACCGCGGGCAACATCGTCCCCCCATACGCCTCAGCCCGCCCCACCGGCGAGGCGGCCACCATCGAGTACGCCGTGGAGGTCCTCGGAGTCAACGACATCGTGGTCTGCGGCCACTCGCACTGCGGCGCCGTCGGCGCCCTGGTGCGCGGCGACGACCTCACCGCCGTACCCGCCGTACGCGACTGGCTCGCGCACGCGGCCGACGCCCCCGGGGCCACTGCCCCGTCCGACACCGACGACCCGACGGTCGCCTCGGCCGTCCAGAACCACGTCCTGACACAGCTGTTGCGACTGCGCTCCTACCCCTGTGTGGAACAACGCCTGGCCAAGGGCCAACTCCGGCTGCGCGGCTGGTACTACGAGGTCCACACCGGGTCCGTGCGCGAACACCGCGCCGCCACCGACGCGTTCGAAGCGCTGTGAGGGCCGCCATGAACATACGTACCAAGCTTCCCCACCTGCGGCAGGACTTCGCCGCCTCGCTCGTCGTGTTCCTGGTCGCTCTGCCGTTGTGCGTGGGCGTCGCCGTCGCCTCCGGTGTGCCTGCCGAACTCGGCCTGGTCACCGGCATCGTGGGCGGCATCGTCGCCGGACTCCTGCCGGGCAGCAGCCTCCAGGTGTCCGGCCCCGCCGCCGGCCTCACCGTGCTGGTCTTCGAGGCCGTACGGGAGCACGGCCTGCCCGCGCTCGGGGTGATCGTCCTCGCCGCCGGGCTCCTGCAACTCACCATGGGCGCCCTGAAGCTCGGGCGCTGGTTCCGGGCCATATCGGTGTCCGTCGTCGAGGGCATGCTGGCCGGAATCGGCCTCGTGATCATCGCCGGGCAGCTGTACGCGGCGGCCGGGCTGAAGGCGCCGACCGCCGGGCTGGACAAGATCACCGGGCTGCCCGAGGCCGCCGCGAAGGCCGTGGGCAGCACCAGCGCGCTGGCCTCACTGGCCGTCGGCGCGGGCACGATCGCCGTGATCGTGCTCTGGCAGCGGCTGCCCAAGAAGGTGCGGGCGGTGCCGGGCGCGCTCGCCGCGGTGGTCCTGGCGACCGTCGTCACCCTCGTCTTCGGCCTGCCGGTGGCGACCGTCGAGGTGAAGGGCCTGCTGGACGCCGTCCAACTGCCCGGGCTCGGCGCCTTCGGCGAACTGGGCAGCCTGAGCGTGCTCGGTACGGTCGTGGCGTTCACCCTGATCGCGTCCGCCGAGAGCCTGTTCAGCGCCGCCGCCGTGGACCGGCTGCACGACGGTCCGCGTACCCAGTACGACAAGGAACTGATGGCGCAGGGCGCCGGCAACACCGTGTGCGGCCTGCTGGGCGCGCTGCCGATGACCGCGGTGATCGTGCGCAGCTCGGCGAACGTCCAGGCGGGGGCACGGACCAAGGCGTCCCGGGTCATGCACGGCGTATGGCTGCTGCTGTTCGCGGCGCTGCTGCCCGGGGCGCTGGCGCTCATACCGCTGCCCGCGCTGGCCGGCATCCTCGTACACGCCGGCTGGAAGCTCATACCGCTGCGCGGGATCACCCTGCTCTGGCGCGAGCACCGCGGTGAGGCGCTGATCCTGGTGGTCACGGCGGTGGCGATCGTGGCCGTGAACATGTTCGAGGGCGTACTCATCGGTCTCGCCCTGTCCGTGGGCAAGACCGCCTGGGAGGCCTCGCACCTCAAACTGGACGTCATCGACAAGGGCGCCGGGCCCGTCCAGGCACATCTGTCGGGCAACGCGACCTTCCTGCGGCTGCCGAAGATCCTCGACAGCCTGGAGGCGCTGCCCCAGGACCGGCCGATAGAGCTGGACCTGTCAGGCCTGCACCACCTGGACCATGCCTGCCGTACGGCTCTGGAGAGCTGGGCGGAGCGGCACAGCGCGGTCGGCACGGAGCCGGTCAAGATGATGACGCCGTCGCCGTAGTTTCTGCGGCTGCCCGGTCAGGAGCTCGCCCCGAGCCCCTGACCGGGCATATCGTTTGTCAAGGGTGCCGATCGGCACGTACGGGACGACTTCGAGAGGTCGTCGTCATGCTTGAGGAACTGCTGGCCGCGGGCGTCGCCGCCGCAAGCGCCGGGCTCGTCTACGTCGGGGCGGCCGCCCGGGTCGTCAAGCAGTACGAACGCGGGGTCGTCTTCCGGCTCGGCCGCCTCACCGGAGACGTACGACCGCCCGGTTTCACGCTGGTGGTCCCGTTCGTGGACCGTCTGCGCAAGGTCAACATGCAGATCGTCACCCTGCCGATCCCGGCCCAGGAGGGCATCACCCGGGACAACGTGACCGTGCGCGTGGACGCTGTCGTCTACTTCAAGGTGGTCGACGCGGCCGAGGCGATCATCCAGGTCGAGGACTACCGGTTCGCGGTCTCGCAGATGGCGCAGACCTCGCTGCGCTCCATCATCGGCAAGAGCGACCTGGACGATCTCCTGTCCAACCGGGAGCAGCTCAACCAGGGGCTGGAGCTGATGATCGACAGCCCGGCCATGGGGTGGGGTGTGCAGATCGACCGGGTCGAGATCAAGGACGTGTCCCTGCCGGAGACCATGAAGCGCTCGATGGCCCGGCAGGCCGAGGCCGACCGGGAACGCCGGGCGCGGATCATCAACGCGGACGCCGAGTTGCAGGCCTCGAAGAAGCTCGCGGAAGCCGCCGGAGTGATGTCCGAGCAGCCCGCAGCACTCCAACTCCGGCTCCTCCAGACGGTGGTGGCGGTCGCGGCCGAGAAGAACTCCACACTCGTCCTGCCCTTCCCGGTGGAACTGCTCCGCTTCCTCGAACGGGCCCAGACCCAGCAGCCGCCGCCGGGCGGGTCACCCGGATGAGGCACGCTTCGCGCGTGGTTCCCGAGGCCCGTACGGCGTGATACACACAGCAAGGTCACAGTCCTGTCCGCCAGCAGGAAGGTCGCCCCCATGTCCGCATTCGGCACGCCCGAACTCGACGGCCCCGCAACAGACGCTCCCCCCACGACAGTTGACGGCTCCCCCGCCTCCCGGCGCCAACTCCTCGCCCGTACCGGCGCTCTGGGGGTCGGTATCGCCTTCACCGGGGCCCTCTCCGAACTCTTCGCCGGTACCGCCGCCGCCCAGGAGCTGGGTCACTCCGGCTACGGCCCCCTGATCCCCGACCCGAAGCGCCTGCTCGACCTGCCGAAAGGTTTCCGCTATCGGGTCCTCTCCCGTGAGGGCGACGCCCTGCGCTCCGGTGAGGGCCCCGTACCCTCCAACCACGACGGCATGGCCGCCTTCGCGGGCCGGCACGGCCGCGTCCACCTGGTCCGCAACCACGAGAACCGCGTCACCGCCAGAATTCCGGTCCCGACGGTCAAGGGCCTCACCTACGACCCGATGGGCAAGGGCGGCTGTACGTCACTCACCCTCGACCGGGACGGCGACGTCCTCACCGAGCGGGTGGCCATCGCCGGTACGGCCGTCAACTGCGCGGGCGGGCCCACCCCTTGGGGCACCTGGCTGACCTGCGAGGAGACCGAGGACAAGGCCGGTACCAACGGCTACACCAAGGACCACGGCTTCATCTTCGAGGTCGACGGGGCCGACCCGCACCGCACCGGCGCCGTCCCGCTCACCGCGATGGGCCGCTTCCAGCACGAGGCGATCGCCGTCGACCCGAAGAGCGGCATCGTCTACGAGACCGAGGACGCCTTCCTCAAGCCCTTCGGCCTCTTCTACCGCTTCCTGCCCAAGAGGCCGCTGGGCGGGGTGGGTTCACTGCGCGCGGGCGGCCGGCTCCAGGCGATGCGCGTGCCGGGCGTACCCGACCTCTCCTCGATCCAGGAGCCGGGTGCCACCTTCCACGGCGTCGAGTGGGTGGACGTACCGGACCCGCTGGCCGCCCAGACCCCCGTCCGGCTCCAGGACTTCGGCCGGCAGGGCATCACGCACGCGCAGAAGCTGGAGGGCTGCTACTGGGGCGGGCGATGCGTGTACTTCGTGTCGTCGTTCGCCCACGCGAGCGAGGGCTCGGCGGCCACCCACTTCGGCCAGATCTGGCGCTACGACCCGGCCGCGCGCCGCCTCACGCTGGTCATCGTCTTCGGCCCGGACACGGACGTCCAGCTCCCCGGCGAGTCGCCGGACAACATCTGTCTCGCCCCGAGTGGCGGCCTGATGGTGTGCGAGGACGGGGACGGCGCCCAGCACGTGTTCGGCGTGACACGCGGGGGCGAGGTGTACGCGATGGCCCGCAACGCACAAGACATCGGCACCGAAAGCGCCCCCGAGTGGGGCGAGTTCGCGGGCGTCACCTTCTCGCCCGACGGCGGGACGATGTACGTCAACTGCTACACGCCCGGGACGACCTTCGCGGTGCGGGGCCCCTGGAAGCGATAGCGGGTGCCCCCTGAACGGGACATGGCGGGCAGGCCACTAACCTTTCCGCCATGAACGTACCGGGGGACGTGGTCGACGGCAGGTTCGAGCTGCTGGAGCGGCTCGGCAGTGGTGGAATGGGCACGGTGTGGCGGGCTCGCGACGCCGTGCTGCACCGCGAGGTCGCGTTGAAGGCGGTACGGGTCATGCACGACCCGGCGACGTCCGACGTCGTGCGGGAGCGGGTGATGCGCGAGGCGCGGGCGCTCGCCCGGCTCAGCCACCCGCAGGTGGTGACGGTCCATCAGATCATCGACGCCGACCCGCAGCCCTGGATCGTCATGGAGCTGGTGCCTGGCGTCTCGCTCGACAAGCGCCTGGAAGCGGGCCCGTTGACGCCGGTGGAGGCGGCGCGGATCGGCGGCCAGGTACTGGACGCGCTGCGCGCGGCGCACGCGGCGGGCGTCCAGCACCGGGACGTGAAACCGGCGAACATCCTGCTGCGCGAGGACGGGAGCGCGGTCCTCACCGACTTCGGGATCGCCGCGCTCCAGGGCGCGACGGCCCTGACCGTGACCGGCGAGCTCATCGGCTCCCCCGAGTACATCGCCCCGGAACGCATCCGTGGCCCCTCCGACGACCCGGCCGCCGACCTGTGGTCCCTGGGAATCGTGCTCTACGTGTGCGTGGAGGGCGTGAGCCCCCTGCGCCGCGAGACCTCGCTCACCACTCTGGCCGCCGTCCTGGAGTCCGAGGTCCCGCCGCCGTCCCGCTCCGGCGCGCTGGCCCCCGTACTCGAAGCGCTGCTCGATCGGGACCCGGCGGCGCGTCCCGAGGCGGGCAGGCTGGCGGAGATGCTGGGGCAGGTGGCGGCGGGCGGAACGGCCAGGTCCGTTCAGCGGACGCTGACGGTGCCCCCGCCTGCGCCTGTGGGCCGCGTGCCGGAACTCGGTGGGACAGGGCCGTACTCCGCGCCCGTGGCGACCGAGGCGGACCGGCGCGAGGACCGCCGGCGCCCCGGACGATCGCCGTACCGCCGTAAGCGGGTCGCCGCGTCCGCCGTGCTCGCGGTCGCCGTCGCCGTGGCCGCCGTCTTTCTCGCCCCGCGCCTCCTCGGCGGGAACGGGTCGGACGGTGACTCGGACCGGGCGTCCGGTACGAGCAGCTCGCCGCCTCCCTCGGCCACCCCGCCCGCCGTGTCCGACCGCTGGATCGCCCAGCTCCACTCCGAGCCGGTCGGCTCCGGGACCGCCGCCCGGGACGCACGGCTCGCCAAGGTCAGGGAGTCGGTGCCGGAGGCGGTGTTCGTGCGCAGCGACGCGTACGCCTCCCTGCGGCCGGGCTACTGGGTGATCTACGCCCCAGGCCCGTTCACCGACGGCCGGGCCGCGCTGTCCTTCTGCGGCGAACGCGGCCTGACGACACCGGACAGCTGTGTGGGCCGTTACCTGAGCGCCCGCGCCACCGACTTCGCCGACCTGTGCCGCCCGCCCGCCGACAGGCCCACGGGGCGCTGCACCCGCGGTTGACCCGACGGCTGGCGCGCCCCCCTCCCGCGTCGCAGGATCGAGGGACCGGACCCGGAAGAGGTGCCCCATGGCCGAGAACGAACTCGCCTCCCGGGCCCAGCTCACCAGCCGCTACGGCCAGACCAACGGTTTCGAGAAGTCCCTCGCCGAGACCTGATCCCGGCGGACCGCAAGTGGTACCGCAACTGGGCGGTCAGCCGGTTGCTGCTGGAGCACCTGGAGGCGCTGGCCCCGCAGTACCCGAAGGCGGACTTCGACGTGCCGGAGGCCAGGCGGCGCCTGCTCGCCACATAGCCGACCGATCACGAACGCGGGGCCGGGCCGGCGAGCTGATCGGCGCCTCGGTCGGCCGGCGGTGACCGGCTTACGCTGGTGCCATGAGCGACGAACACGTGGGCGAGGGCGGCGAGGCGGCGTACGCCGAGTGCGTGCTGTGCCGGGAGCCGACCGAGTACCCGCGGGCGCGGAAGGGCATCACGCTCTGCCCGGTGTGCGAATGGCAGGAGGCGCAGCGCTCGGCCTGCTCAGGGTGAGCGGCGTGAGGTGAGCGCGCAGGCCACGGCGGTCGCCGTCACGGTGAGCAGTGCCGCCGCGGCCAGTGGCAGCAGGGGGACGGGGATCGTGCCCGAGCGTGAGCCGGTCACCAGGGACGTGATCGCCGCCTTGGCCGGAGAGCCGGTCACCACCATCGCCAGCAGCGCGCCGAGCATCATCGCGGGCACCGCCCGGCCGGGCGAGCGCAGCAGCGGCCAGGTCGTGAGCGCGCCGACGGCCGTGCCGAGCAGGGCGCACGCCAGGGCGGCGAGCAATCCGGCCGCACCGGCCGGGAGGGGCTCCACCCGGGTCTGGTGGTCGGCGCTCGCCGGGTCGCTGATCAGGGTCACCAGGACGGTCGCGACCGTGCCGAGGGCCGCCGACGCGGCCAGTGCCACCAGGAGACAGGCGAGGTGCGCCCGTCCGGGGCCGACGGCCGCGGCCACGGCGGCGCGGGCGGCGGGCGGCTCGTTGGCCGCGCGGATCCGCACCAGCCAGGCGGCCACCGGCAGGACGGCCGCCGCCGCGTACCCGAGCGAGTCCAGCACGGGCTGCCCGCCCTGTACCCCGACGCCGAGGAACACCGCGTACAGGATGAACGGCGGCAGCCAGCGCTGCGAGCGCACGAGCAGGGCTGCCTGGTAACGCAGAAGGGCGGTCATCGGCGGCTCTCGTCGGTACCGGCGGGCGTACTGGTGTTGTCGGCGGTCTCCGGTTCCACACTCACCACGTGCCAGGGCGGTCGGGCCGTGAGCAGGGCGCGCAGGACGACGTCCGAGTGGGTCGCGGGGCAGCAGAGCCGGTGGCAGCCCGGCGCCCCTGTCTCCGTGCTCGACATCGCCCACCGCAGCGCCTCGGCCGGGGGCTGTGCGCCCACTGGCCCTTGTGCCTCGACGACCAGGTGTGGGCCGCTGGGCGTCGGTGAACCGGCTTGTGCCGTACGGAGGTTGAGGCCGCCCTCGATCACGGTGTACGTCGCGTCGGGCGCCCCCGCCAGGCGGCCCGGGTCATGGTCGACGAACACCACCGAGGCGCCGGACGCGGTGCGTTCGGCGACGGCCCGCTCCAACTCGCCCCGGGCGGCGGCGTCGAGGCCCGTCCACGCCTCGTCGAGGACGAGCAGTTCCGGGTCGGCGAGAAGGGCCTGCGCTACGGCGACCTTCTGGCTGCTGCCCTTCGACAGCTGCACCATGGGTGTGCGGGCGTACGCGGCTGCGCCGAGCCGCTCCAGCCACTCGTCGGCGGCACCGGCAGCGGCCGTACGGGAGAGTTTGTGCACGGCGCCGAGATGCGTGAGGTAACCGTGCGCGGTGAAAGGGAGCGCCGAGGGGAACCGTTCGGGGACGTACGCGGTGCGGGGGCGGCCGGTGATGCTGCCCTCGGTGGGGGCGTCGATGCCGGCGAGTACGCGCAGGAGGGTGGACTTGCCGGTGCCGTTGGCGCCGTCCACGCGGGTGAGGGTCCCGGGGGCCAGCTCCAGGTGCACGCCGCGCAGCACCCAGGGGCCGCGTATGCCGTAGCGGCGGCCCACACCGTCCAGCCGAAGCGCGTGTCGCATGCGGTCCCCGTCCTCTCCCCCCGGAAGAGCCGATCTTCCGCCTGGCAGACTGAAGGACGTGACCAATGACCCGGCCGTTCCCGGCGACAGCCCTTTTCGCTCCGAGCCTTCACCTCGCGACGAGGCACCGCAGTTCGTCCTCCCCCTCGTCGCCCGGATCGAGAAGGCCGCGCCACCCGCTCGTACGGACGCGCTGGAGACCGCCGCCCGGGCCGTTCTCGTGATCCTCGGGGACGAACGGTCGGCCGGGGACGGGGAGTGGGCGCAGGCCATGCTGGACTGGCAGGACGCCCGGATCCGCAAGGTCGTGCGGCGGGCGCGCGGGGCCGAGTGGCGGCGGGCCGAGGCACTGCCCGGCATCACGGTCACCGGCAAGTCGGCCGAGGTACGGGTCTTCCCGCCCGTGCCGCTGGACGGCTGGCCCAAGGATCTGGCCCGGCTCCAGGTCTCCGGCACCGACCTGGACGATCCGGAGCCGCCGCTGCCCCCTGACCCGGCGGTGCCGGTCCTCTGGCTGAACCCGGAGTTGGACATGTCGGCGGGCAAGGCGATGGCCCAGACGGGGCACGGCGCCCAACTGGCGTGGTGGGAACTGTCGGACGAGGCTCGCGCGGCCTGGCGCGACGCGGATTTCCCGCTCGCCGTCCGCACGGCGGAGCCGGACCGGTGGCGCGAACTGACCTCCAGCGGGCTTCCGTTGGTCCGTGATGCCGGTTTCACGGAGATCGCGCCCGGCTCGGCGACGGTGGTCGCGGACCATCGTTCCCTGGGCCGTACAGGGTTCAAACATCTTCGTTGAACATCCCCGGGTCCCGGCCCGTACCTTCTGTCGCTGGCCACGTAACACCTGCCCAACGACCAGTTGGTTCCCCCGGGAGGCTCCTTTGCCGCGCTTCAACCACTCGGCCCTCGTCATCGCGGCCCTGACCACGACCATCGCCGCTGTCTCGTTCCCCGTGTGGTCCTACGCCGACCGCTCCGGCACCGGAGTGTCCAATATGGCCGCCGGCACGGTGAACACACAGTGGGGGCCGCTGACGGCCTCCGACCGCGACCTGATCGTGCGCATACGGCTGGCCGGGCTCTGGGAACTGCCCGCCGCGGAGAAGGCGATGGCACGCTCCAGCAGCGCCACCGTCAAGGACGCGGCGGACCACCTGCTGGTGGGCCACTCCGACCTCGACGAGCGGGTGCGCAAGGTCGCGGCCCAGCTCAATGTCGAACTGCCCAACCAGCCGAACGAACAGCAGCAGGGCTTCCTGGCGCAGATGGACGCGGCGCAGGACGGGGTGGCCTTCGACCGGACCTGGGCGAATCTCCTGCGGTCCGCGCACGGCAAGATCTTCAATCCCATCGCCGTAGTCCGGAACAACACCCGCAACACGCTCGTGCGCCAGCTGGCCACGGACACCAACCAGACCGTGCTCGACCACATCACGATGCTGGAGAAGACCGGCCAGGTCGACTTCGACGGCATCGCGAACGGCACGATCTGACACGTGTCGGCGAAGCGGGCCCAGGTTTCGGCCCCAGCCCGCTCGCCGGAACGTCCCGATACGATCACGTATCTCCCTCACTGGCCAAGTAACAGTCCCCAACGACCAGTTGGGTTCCCCCGGGAGGCTCCTTTGCCCCGCTTGAACGGCTCGCTCCTCGTCGGCCTGGCAATCGTCGGCACGCTCGGCGCGCTCGCGTACCCCGTCGTCTACTCCTACCCTCACCGTGACGACGCCGCGAAGGCCGCCGTGGTCACCGGAGAGACGTGGAACACGCAGTGGGGCCCGCTGACCGCGCTCGACCGCAGCCTGATCGTGCGCGTGCGCCTTGCCGGACTGTGGGAACTGCCCGCGGGACAGCAGGCGATGCAGCGCTCCACCAGTGCCGCCGTCAAGGAGGCGGCGAACCACCTGATCGTGGGCCACAACGACCTCGACAGGCGGGCGCGGACCATCTCCGCGCAGCTCAACGTCCCGTTGCCCAGCGTGCCGAACGCCCAGCAGCAGGGCTTCCTGAAGCAGATGACGGAGGCCTCCGCCGCGGACTACGACAAGGTCTGGGCGAACCTCCTGCGGACCGCGCACGGCAAGATCCTGCCGGACATCGCGACGGTGCGGAACCTCACCCGCAACTCGCTGGTGCGCCAGTTGTGCTCGGACACCAACCAGACGGTGCTCGACCACATCACGGTCCTGGAGAAGACCGGCCAGATCGACTTCGAGACCATCGCCGAGGGCGCCGCCGGCCCGAGCGCCAGCCCGACCGGTCCGCCGCCGCCGGTCGCCGGGGTGGTGCCGCCCAACGCGCCCGCCGTCGAGCCGACGGGCAACACCCCCGGCAAGTCGAAGCCCTCGCCGACGACACCGGGCGTGGTCAACACCAACCGGCCGGAGGCGAAGGACCCCAACGCCGTCACGCAGGGCGGGTAGGCGGCCGGAGGACAGCGGGCGGCCGAAAGCTCAAATGTTGCTCTGAAGATCCCCCCTCAGGGGTTCGGCCAGGACGACGGGGGCCATCACTCCGTGGGCCGGGACGGTCGGAGAAGGAGACACACGATGAAGCGACTGGGGCGACTGGGTACGGGCATCGGGTGGCGGCCGGAGATCGCGGACGCCGTGGAGGCCATGCCGGGCATCGACTGGGTCGAGGCCGTGGCCGAGAACCTCTGCCCCGGCCATCTCCCCGAGTCGCTGCTGCGGCTGCGCGAGCGCGGCGTGACGGTCGTCCCGCACGGTGTCTCCCTGGGTCTCGGCGGCGCCGACCGGCCCGCCGAGGACCGGCTCACCGCGCTCGCCGAGCGGGCCGGGGCACTGGGCTCACCTCTGGTCACCGAGCACATCGCGTTCGTCCGGGCGGGCGGTCCGCTGACCGCGTCCCCGCTGCTGGAGGCCGGGCACCTGCTGCCCGTACCCCGCACCCGGGACGCGCTCGACGTGCTGTGCGAGAACGTCCGCATCGCGCAGGCCGCGCTCCCGGTGCCCCTCGCCGTCGAGAACATCGCCGCGCTCATCGCCTGGCCGGACGACGAGCTGACGGAGGGGCAGTTCCTGTACGAACTGGCGGACCGGACCGGTGTACGTCTCCTCGTCGACGTCGCCAACCTGCACACGAACCACGTCAACCGGGCCGAGGACCCGGCGAAGGCCCTGGCCGAACTACCCGTCGAGGCCATCGCGTACGTCCATGTCGCGGGCGGCTTCGAACGGGACGGCGTCTGGCACGACAGCCACGCCCACCCGGTCCCGGACGCCGTTCTCGACATCCTCGCCGACCTCGCCTCCCGGGTCGCGCCGCCCGGGGTCCTGCTGGAGCGGGACGACAACTTCCCCGACGCGGGCGAGCTGGAGCGTGAGCTGGACGCGATCCGGCGGACACTGAGGCGGGCCGCCACGGTGGAGTCGGCCGCTGTGCGCCAGACCGCCTCCGTGACCGCGTCAACAGCGACCACGGCAGCGGCGGAAGCGTCCGTGGCCGATGACCTCCCCGACTGCACCCCGGCCCGGCAGCGCGTCGCCCTCGCGCAGACCGCGCTGCTCTCCGCGCTCGTCGCGGGGACGCCCGTGCCGGAGGGGTTCGACCGGGTGCGGCTCGGGGTGCAGTCACGGGCGCTCGGAGCGAAGCGGGCCGATGTCGTGGCGAAGGTCGCGCCGGAGCTGCCCGAGATCCTCGGGGCGGAATACCGGCCCGCGTTCCTCGCGTACGCGCACGGGCACCCCATGTCGGACGGTTACCGGCGTGACGCGCTGGACTTCGCCGCGCACCTGCTGCTCGGCGGGCAGCCCGAGACCCCCGGGAGCACGGAGAGCCGGCGGCTGCTGCGCGAGTGGTGGCTCGACCGCTCGGGCCCGGCCCCGCGCTCCCAGCACCCCACGGCCCGGCTGGCCCGGGCCACCCGACGCGTACTCCTGCGCCGCTGACGCGAGGGGGCACCGAGCGACGAACGTCACTCCCCCCGCGTACGCCGTCACAGCTGCCGCCGCCGAGCGTGCACCTCCGCCTCAACCCCCGCAAACTGTGCGGGGGTTAACAGGGCCGCCCATTACATGGCACTTCGCCGGGTGATTTGCAGGTATTTGACCAGGTATGCACAGGGCTCGCGCTCCGTCATCGGGCGTCCGCACCCTCCCCCGCAGCCGTCCCCGCTCGTACCGCAGTCGGCGTAGGGGTCGCAGTACGATGCCAACTCCGTGCCCGAAGCGCATTAGCGTGCGGTGCCGCGAACAGGAGGCAGGGCACCATGCGATCCAACCGACGTTCCGGTCTCGGCGGTACCGGGCTCATCGTCGCGGGGCTGGCGGCGACCCTCGTAGCGCTGATCTTCCCGGTCTGGTCGTACACCGACCGTTCCGGTACCGGCGTGGACGTGCTCAACGCGCAGACCGTGTCGACACGGTTCGGTCCGTTGTCGGCGCTCGACCGCGACTTCCTCACCAAGGTCCGGCAGGCGGGGCTGTGGGAACTGCCCGCCGGTCAGCAGGCCCAGCTGCGTGGCACCACCGAGGCCGTACGGATCGCGGGCCGACACCTGATCGAGGGCCACACTTTTCTCGACGAGCGGGTCCGGGACGTCGCGTCACGGCTCGGGTTCGTTCTGCCCGACCAGCCGAGCGATCAGCAGCGCGAGTGGCTCAGCACCATGGACGCGGCCCAGGGCGAGGACTTCGACCGCGAGTTCGCCAACCTGCTGCGGATGGCGCACGGCAAGGTGTTCTCCGTCGTCGCGCAGGTCCGCGCGAGCACCCGCAACTCCCTGGTCCGCGCCCTCGCCGACGACGCGAACACGACAGTGCTCGACCACATCCAGGTCCTGGAGGCCACGGGGTACGTCGACTTCGACGCCCTCGCGAACGGTATGGCCGCCGCGAGCACCCCGCCGCTCACCAACTCCCCGGCCCCGCCCGGCCCGACGTCCGCCCCTGTGTCGGCCGTGCCGGTGACGCCCTCGCCGGTCACCACCTATCCGCTGCCCCCTCCGGCGACCAGCCCACCGCCGGAGGCCGGGGAGGTCGTGGAGCTCACGGGACCTTCCGAGGAGCCCTGAATCGGCCACCGCGCATACGTCGCGTACCGGCCATACCTCGTCCATATCCTGAAAGCCCATGGCGTTTCAGGCACCCTTCGCATAGAACAACGGCATGTTCTGGTCCTTCCTCCTGCTGCTGGCCTGGATCGCCGCCGGTACGGCGTGCGTCCGGCTGTGTCTGGCCGCCGTACACGCGGCTGCCGCCGACCCGGACGCGGGCCCCGGCGGACGCGGTCGTGACCTGACGCTGTACGAGGCCGCGTTCCTGTCCGGCGGACCGGCGCGGGTCGCCGATCTCACGCTGGTGTCGATGGCCCGGCAACGGCGGCTGCTGCTCGCCCACACCGGCTGGGCGACCGTCGTGGACCCGAGCGGGCGCGACGAGATGGAACGGTCGGTGATCGGCGCGATCGGGCCGGAGGGACAGTCACGCATCGCCCCGGTACGGACGGCCGCGGCGGGCACGGAGGCCGTCCGGGGCCTCGCGGACCGGCTCGTCGCGGCGGGCCTGGCCGTGCCCGACGGCGCCCGGCGCGGGGTCGCGTTCGCCGTCCGTCAGGTGCGGGCCGCAGCGCTGGCCGTCGTCGTCCTGGGCGCGGTGGCGCTGGTGCTGCCGTGGCGGGGCAGTGTGCCGCGCGACCTGGTCGCCCTCTGGTTCGCGCTCCCTCTGGTCCTCACCCTGAGCTGCCTCGCCGTCGCCCGGATCGAGGTCCACCCGTACTCGCGCTGGGCGTCACCGGCCGGGCAACGTCTCCTCACCGCCCTGACCCGCCGGACCAGGACCACCGCCCCGCACGGCGCCGGCGACGAACACACGTACCTCACCTCGGTCGCCGTACTCGGGGTCCGCGCGGTCGACGAGCCCGATCTGCGCGCCGCCTTCGCGCACCGGGAGCCACAGGACATCCTGCGGGAACGGCTGCGCTGACCCGGCTGCCGCGATGGCTCCCCGGCGCCTCAGGAGTGTGCGGGGGGCGCACAGGAGTGCTCGCGGCGACACCGGGCGGCCGGTGCTTGCCTTCGTCGACCGCCGCCCGAAACATCCCTTCTGTTGCCACCGAAGGGATACGCGATGCGAGCTGCCGCCCTCTACTCGGCTGCCGGGTCCTTGCTGCTGACCACTCTGGCCGCCGCCCCGGCGGACAGCGCCCCGGGCCTGCCCGGCCGCCCTGGCGGACCCGGGTCGGCGGAGTTCCGGGGTTCCGTGCTGGCCGCCGCGCGCGCCGAGGCGGCCGGAATCCGCTTCGGGAAGTGCCCGGCGGCGGAGGAACTCCCGGACAGTGTGCGCTGCGGGACCGTCACCGTGCCGCTCGACTACGCGCACCCCGACGGCAAGCAGATCAAACTCACCGTCAGCCGGACGGCGGCGACCGGCAAGAACCCGCGCGACCCCGAGCACAAGGTGGAGCGCCAGGGCGCCCTCGTCTACAACCCGGGCGGTCCCGGCGCCTCCGGGATGTTCTTCCCGATGATCGGCGTCATCCCGGAGTGGAAGCGCATCGCGGGCGCGTACGACCTGGTCGGGTACGCCCCGCGCGGGGTGGCCCGGTCGGCGCCGCTGTCCTGCGAGGACCCGAAGCACTTCTTCAAGGGGCCCACACAGGCACCTGTGCACCCCTCGGAGTCGTACAAGAGGGGGCGCGTCGCCGAGGCGAAGGCGTACGCGCGCGGGTGCGCCGAGCGTTCGGGCGACGCGCTGCGCCACTACCACTCCCTCAACAACGCCCGTGACCTGGACGTCCTGCGCGCCGCGCTCGGCGAGGACCGGCTGACCTTCATGGGCGCCTCGTACGGCACCTACTTCGGGGCGCTGTACGCGACGCTGTTCCCCTCGCACGTACGGCGGATGGTGTTCGACTCGGTGGTGAACCCCGACCCGGGCCAGATCTGGTACCGGAACAACCTCGACCAGTCGACCGCGTTCGAGAGCCGCTGGGCGGACTTCCGGGCCTGGACCGCCCGGCACGACGACGTGTACGGGCTCGGCGCCACGCCGGCGGCGGTGCTGCGGAGCTACGAGAAGGCGGCGGCGCGACTCGCCGTCAAGCCGGCCGGCGGGAAGGTGGGGCCGGGGCAGTTGCAGGGCGCGTTCCTGCAGGCCGGGTACTACGACGACTATTGGCCGTACCGGGCCCAGGCCCTGTCCGCCTACCTCAAGGGTGATCCGCAGCCGCTGATCGACCAGGCGGCGCCGGTGACGGAGGCGGCCGTCGAGGCGGAGAACGGCAACGCGGTCTACACCGCCGTCGAGTGCAACGACGCGCCCTGGCCGACGAGTTGGCAGGTCTGGGACCGGGACAACACGCGGCTCGCGCGCACGGCGCCGTTCGAGACCTGGGACAACGTGTGGATGAACCTGCCGTGCGCCTACTGGCCGGCGCCCCGGCAGACGCCCCTCGATGTGCGGACCGGGCCGGGCGACCTGCCGCCGGTGCTGATCCTGGCGGCCGAACGGGACGCGGCGACGCCGTACGCGGGCGCACTCGAACTGCGGCGCCGCCTGCCCGGCTCGGCCCTCGTGACGGAACGGGGCGCGGGCACGCACGGTGTCGCGGGCGGCCCGAACCGGTGCGTCAACGACTACCTGGACGCGTATCTGCTGGAGGGCCGTCTGCCGGGCCGGAGCGCGGAGTGCGCCCCGCACGCGGAGCCGCGGCCCGCGGCGGCCCAGGTCGACCGTGCCCGGAAGGTAAAGGCCGCCCAGACGTCCTGAGGCGGACGGGCGCCGTCAGACGAGCCCGGCGATCAGCTCACCGATCTCCTTGCGGCGCCCGCAACCCCCCGGACCCCCGGCCCGCCACAGAGCACCGCCCGGTCAGGCGAGCCCTTCGACCAGCTCGGCGACCGACTTACGGCGCCCCGTGTAGAACGGGACCTCTTCGCGGACGTGCATGCGGGCCTCGGAGGCGCGCAGGTGGCGCATGAGGTCGACGATGCGGTACAGCTCGTCGGCCTCGAAGGCCAGCAGCCACTCGTAGTCGCCGAGGGAGAACGAGGCGACCGTGTTGGCGCGCACGTCCGGGAAACCGCGGGCCATCTTGCCGTGGTCGGCGAGCATCCGGCGGCGGTCCTCGTCGGGCAGCAGGTACCAGTCGTAGGAGCGCACGAACGGGTAGACGCTGATGTAGTTCCGGGGTGTCTCGTCGGCGAGGAACGCGGGGATGTGCGAGCGGTTGAACTCGGCGGGGCGGTGCAGCGCCATGTTCGACCACACCGGCTCCAGCGCGCGGCCCAGCTTGGTGCGGCGGAAGAGGTTGTACGCCTCCTGGAGCTGGTCCGCGGTCTCGGCGTGCCACCAGATCATCAGGTCGGCGTCGGCGCGCAGCCCCGAGACGTCGTACGTGCCCCGGACGGTCACGTCCTTCGCGGCGAGCTGGTCGAAGAGCTCCTGGACCTCGTCGCCGTAGCCCGTGCGGTCCTCGGGCAGGACGTCCTTCAGCTTGAAGACGGACCACAGGGTGTAGCGGATGACCTCGTTGAGGTCCTTGGCCAGCTTGCCCTTGTTCGGGATGCGGGCCGCGTCGGTGGTGGGGGCGTCGTCACTCATGTGCCTATTCTCCCGCTCCGCCGGCCGCGCTTCGCACCGGGCCCACCTCCAGGGCGTCCACCGCCGCGTACGCGCTCGCGATGCAGGCCGGGATGCCGACCCCGTCGTACGCCGCGCCGCACACGGCGAGGCCCGGGAGCTTGGCGAGGTGTTCGCGGATGCGGTCCACGCGCGCGTGGTGGCCGACGGGGTACTGGGGCAGGCCGTCGTCCCAGCGGGTGACACGGGTCTCGACGGGGGCCGCCGTCAGTCCGGTCGCCTCCTTGAGGTCGTGGCGTGAGACGTCGACCAGGTCGGCGTCGGGGCGCTGAAGGATCTCCGTCTCGGCGTACCGCCCCACGGAGGTCCGCAGGACCAGCAGGTCCGGGTTCTCCTCGGCGATCCAGCCCCACTTCTGGGAGGCGAACGTCGACGCCTTGATGGTGCGTCCGTCGACGGGCGGCACCAGGAAGCCGCTGCCCTCGGGGAGGGTGATGTCGGCGCGGCGGTAGGCCAGCGTGATCAGGGCCATCGAGGCGTACTCCACGCCCGCGAGTTCGGCCGCGGCGGCCGGTGCCTCGGCGCGGAGGAGTCCGGCGGCCACCGGGGTCGGTACGGCGACGACCACCCCGTCGGCGTCGAGGACCCGCTCACCGGCGACGACCCGCCACGCCGCCGCTGTCCCGGCCGTCCGGCGCAGCTCGGTCACGGGTGCCCCGGTGACGATCTCGCCGCCCCGCGCGCGCACCGACTCCGCGACGGCGAGCGGCAGTTGGCCCACGCCTCCCTGGATGCCCATGAAGACAGGCCCGCCCTGCTGGGGGGCGGCGGCCAGCCGGGCCTGGATACCGCGCACACCCTCGGTCAGGGACGCGTGGGTCCTGGCCGCCTCGAAGAGCTGGGGTACGGCCGAGCGCATCGAGATGCGGTACGCGTCGCCCGCGTAGACACCGCCCAGCAGCGGTTCGACCAGCCGGTCGACGACCTCGCGACCGAGGCGGGCGGCGACGAACTCCCCCACCGCCACGTCGTCCCCGACCTCCGTGCGCGGCAGATCGGCGTCGCGGCCGATGCGGGCCAGCCCCTCGTCGGAGAGGACACCGGCCAGGGCGGAGGCGCTGCCGGGGACGCCCATGACGTGTCCCTTGGGCATGGGCCTCAGGGCGCCCCGGGTCCAGATCGAGGCCGTGGAGGTGGCGGGCGGCTGGAGGCGGTCGTCGAGGCCCACCTCTCGGGCCAGTGCGATGGCTTCGGGTCTGCGCGCGAGCATCGACTCGGCGCCGAGATCGACCCGTGCGCCCGCGATCTCGCCGGGCAGCAGCTTGCCGCCGACACGGTCGGAGGATTCCAGGACGGTGACTCTTACGCCCTGGTCCAGCAGCCGGTGGGCGGCGGCCAGACCCGCGATCCCGGCTCCGATGACGACGACATGCCCAGCAACCGCACGGGCCTCCACTGCGCTCATGCGACCACCTTCTCAGACGCCACTGACACTCCCGTCGGCGCACGGCGACGGGAGTGTCAGCGGAGTCCGGCGCGAGTCCCGACCGTGACCTTTTCGGGACCGTGACCGCCCAACGTCCCGGCCCCTTCGGGCGTCGAAGGAACGTCAGTCGTGCAACACGACGGCCCAACGACAGCCCTCGGGGGGAATCCGCAAGATGAACACCCTGCGCACAAGCCGTACCCGACCCGTTCAGGCCATGGCGGGCATCCTCCTCGCCGCGTCCCTCGCGCTCACCGGCTGCGGCGCCGGCGCCGGCGACTCCGGCACGAGCAGCGCCTCGCGCGCCGACTCGAGAAAGGCCGCCCCCGGCGCCCTGGAGGACCAGGCCGGGTCCGACAGCAAGGCCGGCGGCAAGACCGGCGGCGCCCAGGCCAGTACGGCGCCCCGGGCGGCTACCGGCCCGCACATCATCCGTACCGTTTCGGTGTCCGTGCAGGTCAAGGACGTACCGAAGGCCTTGGCCAAGGTTCGTACCACCGCGGAGAACGCGGGTGGTTTCGTCGGCAGAGAGACGACGACCCTGGACGAGGAGGAGGGCGCCGAGAACACCGACATCGTCCTGCGGGTGCCGGTAGCCGAGTACGAGCGGGTACTGGACGCCCTGGAGGGCACCGGCAAGCTTCTGCACCGGGAGGCGGAGGCGACGGACGTCACCGACCAGGTCGTCGACGTGGAGAGCCGCATCACCACCCAGCGCGCCAGTGTGAAGCGCATCCGGGAGCTGATGGACAAGGCCACCAAGCTCGCCGATGTGGTCACCCTGGAGGGCGAGTTGAGCAGCCGTCAGGCCGATCTGGAGTCGCTGCTCGCCCGCCAGGCCTCCCTGAAGGACCGCACCTCCCTGGCCACAATCAACCTCTCCCTGTCGGAGAACCCGGCCAAGGAGTCCGTCGAGGACGACGACCCGGGCGTCCTGGACGCCCTCGCGGGCGGCTGGAACGCGTTCGTGTCGATGCTGCGCTGGATCGTGGTGGCCCTCGCCGCGGTACTGCCGTTCGCCGCGGTGACGGCCCTGCTGGTGTTCGCCTGGCTGCGTCTCACCCGAGCCCGCCGGCAGCGCCCCGCTCCGGCGACGGTTTCGGGCCCGGCGCCGACGACCTACCTGCCGACCGCTCCCCCGGCACAGCCCGACGGACCCGACCAGGACTGACCGTTGACCAATCCTTCCCAGGACTGAAATGCGGGGCCCCCGTAGCGTGTTCGTATGAGCATGAGCGATGGCCGTACGAACGACACGAAGCGTGGGACCGAGCGTCTGGTGGTGATCGGCGGCGACGCGGCGGGCATGTCCGCCGCGTCGCAGGCACGTCGGCTGAAGAAGCGCGACGAACTGGAGATCGTGGCGTTCGAACGCGGCAACTTCACCTCCTACTCGGCGTGCGGCATCCCCTACTGGGTGAGCGGCGACGTCCCGGAGCGGGACCGGCTGATCGCCCGCTCTGCCGAGGAGCACCGGGCCCGGGACATCGACCTGCGTATGCGTACGGAGGTCATGGAGATCGACGTCCCGGGCGGCCGGGTACGCGCGCGTGACCTGGAATCGGGCGCCGAGTCGTGGACGTCGTACGACAAACTGGTGATCGCCACGGGTGCCCGGCCGATCCGCCCCTCACTGCCGGGTGTCGACGCCCCCGGGGTGCACGGCGTACAGACCCTGGACGACGGCCAGGCACTCCTGGACACCCTGACCACCGCCGAGGGTCGCCGCGCGGTCGTGGTCGGCGCGGGCTACATCGGCGTGGAGATGGCCGAGGCGCTCATCAAACGCGGCTACGAGGTGACGGTCCTCAACCGCAGCGAGGAACCGATGTCCACGCTCGACCCGGACATGGGCCGCCTGGTGCACGACGCGATGGAGGGCCTGGGCATCACCATGGTGAACGACGCCGAGGTCACCAAGCTGCTCACCGGCGACGACGGCCGGGTCCGCGCGGTCGCCACGGAGAACGCCGAGTACCCGGCGGACGTGGTCGTGCTGGGCATCGGCGTCCGCCCCGAGACGACGCTCGCACGGGCGGCGGGGCTTCCCGTGGGCGCCCACGGCGGGCTCCTCACCGACCTGGCGATGCGGGTGCGCGGCCACGAGAACATCTGGGCGGGTGGCGACTGTGTCGAGGTCCTGGACCTCGTCTCCGGCCAGGAACGGCACATCCCCCTCGGCACGCACGCCAACAAGCACGGCCAGGTCATCGGCGCGAACGCCGGCGGCGGTTACGCCACGTTCCCCGGTGTCGTCGGTACCGCCGTGAGCAAGGTCTGCGACCTGGAGATCGCCCGCACCGGCCTGCGCGAGAAGGACGCGCACCAGGCCGGCTTCCGGTTCACGTCGGTCACCATCGAGTCGACGAGCCGGGCGGGCTATTACCCGGGCGCGGCCCTGATGACGGTGAAGATGCTCGCCGAACACCGCACAGGCCGCCTCCTCGGCGTCCAGATCGTCGGCCGCGAGGGCGCGGCGAAGCGGGTCGACATCGCGGCGGTGGCCCTCACGGCCGGCATGACCGTCGAACAGATGACGGCCCTGGACCTGGGCTACGCCCCACCGTTCTCACCGGTCTGGGACCCCATCCTGGTGGCCGCGAGAAAGGCAAGCACATCGGTACGCGAGAGCACTTCTTGACGAGGGCTCAGGTCACCCCCTAGGGGCGCGGGGAACTGCGCGACAAGCCACGACGGACCCGCACCCGGCAATCCACCAGCACCCCGATACCCCTACGCCGTCCCGTTGATCCGATCGATCGCCTGCCGAGCCTGCTCCCCCGGCGGCCGGGACGGCAACGCCGACACGGACGCCGACGCCGAAACAGACGGCGCCTGCTGCGCCTGTGCCGGCTTCGCGTGGGCACCCAGCCCACTGGACCGCAGCCGATGACTGACCGCCTCGTCGAGCGACACCGGCCGCTGCATCTGCGTGGCCAGCCGCCCCGCCTCCTGGCCGAGACGGGCCACGTCCTCCCAGGGCAGGTGGACCACCAGTGCGAGTTCGGCCTCTCCGTTCGGCAGAGCCTGTACCGACTGCAGCGGAGGAGTAACTCGGTCGTTCATCGCCTGTTCCTCACGTCGTCCCCGCGACCCGCCTTCGTCGTGCCGCGGACGTTGAGGACAGATACGGACACACGGACAGCCGCGTTCACCGGTTCACGAGACGCATCGCGGGCAGTACTTCCATGTGGTCATCCCCGTGCATGACGTGAACCCCGCAAGTCGCACCCCTTGGGTCACGTACGCGCTGATCGCCGCCAACGTCCTCGTGTTCCTCTCCATGCCCGGAACTGCGGGCTCGGTGACAGGCGAGAGGGGCCTGGCACAGTTGTGCCATCTCCATGCCTTCCTGGACCACTACGCCGCTGTCCCCCAGGAACTGATCCACCATCAGCTGCCGCGCCTCGTCCCGACGGGCGAGGTCGGGATCGGCACCGGGGGGCGTGGCTGTGTGATCGGCCCGCCCGGCTACGACAAGTCCCCCGCGCTGTCCGTGTTCACGGGGATGTTCCTGCACGGCGGCTGGCTGCACCTGCTGGGCAACATGCTGTTCCTGCTGATCTTCGGAAACAACATCGAGGACCGCATGGGGCACATCCGCTTCGCGCTCTTCTACGTCGTCTGCGGGTACGCGGCGTCCTACGGATTCGCCCTGGCGAACTCCGATTCGAGCGACCCCCTGATCGGCGCCTCCGGGGCCATCGCCGGTGTCCTGGGCGCCTATCTGGTGCTGTATCCGAAGGCCCGGGTGTGGGTCCTCGTACCCTTCCTGGTCTTCCTCCCGCTGCGGCTGCCGGCCTGGCTGGTGCTGGGCTTCTGGTTCGCGTTGCAGGCGGCGTACTCGTCCGGCGAGGGCGTCACCGAGGCCGGCACCGTCGCGTACGCCGCCCATGTCGTCGGATTCCTCGCGGGCATGCTGCTCGCCTGGCCGCTCCGGGCGGGCACCCCGCAGCCGCCGGAACCACGCGGCCTGCTGTGGGGCAGGCGGGCACGGCCGGGCCAGTAGGGACAGCGGGGCCCGGCCGAGGCAAGGCAAGACCGCGAAGGCTGCAGGCCACACGGCAGGGTGATATGGCAGAGGTGTGGCCGGGCCAGCAGGGACAGCGGGGCCTCAGGGCCCTCCCGGACGGGGAGCCCTCGGGAGAGCCGGGAACGGCCCGACGCCGGGGTGGCAGAGATCGCCCGGCTGCCCGGGCTGCCGGTTCCAGCCCGGGGTCCTCAGCGTCGATGCCGTCGGAGACGTCAGTTCCGCAGGGCCAACGGGTCGTCCAGGTTGCCGGATTCCCGTCCCCACTGCCGCACCCGCAACTCGCTCAACGCCCGCAGCGGAAACACCGGCCGGTGATGTGGCGGGAGCCCTGGTACCAGAGTCAGATCAGGCATCCTGGTGGCGACGGCCTGTATCGCGATCTCCAGTTCCGCGCGGGCGAATCCCGCTCCGAGGCAGAAATGGATGCCGTGCCCGAACGCGAGATGCGTGGCAGACCCTCTGCCGGGACTGAACGCGGCCGGACACGCGTGAGCGCGACTGTCCCGGCCGGCCGCTCCGTACAGCAGGAGGAGCCGGCTCCCCTGGGCCAGGTGGACGCCGCCGACCTCTACGTCACGGACCGCGGTCCGGTACATGCCCGCCAGCGGACTGTCGAACCGCAACCCCTCCTCGACGAGGTCCCGTGGGGCGATCGTCCCGTCGACTACCTCGGCCCAGCCGCCGGGTGACCGAAGCTGCTGGAAGAGGATCGTGCCGAGCGCCTCGGCACAGGTCATGTGACCCGCGAAGATCAGTGTGGGGACCTGGACGGAGACCTGGTCGGCGGTGAGCGTGTGGCCCGCCTTGCCCTCGTGGAGCAACTCGCTGATCAGGTCGTCCTGCGGTGAGGCCAGCCGCTCCCGCACGAGTGAACGGGCGAACGCCCCGAACTCCATCAGCCCACGGGCGTGTTCACGCAGCTGGTCAGGATCGGTGTCGGCCCGCAACATCATGAGTTCGATGCGTTGCTCGGACCACGTGCGGCAGCGGGCGAGGTACTCGTCCGGGATCCCGAGGCGCCGGCAGATCACCTCAAGGGAGTACGGAACGGCGAACGCCGAGATGAAGTCGAACTCCGCCGCGACCGCGACCCGCTCGACGAGGTCGGCGGCGATCGTACGGATCGTGGGTTCGAACGCTCTGACCCTGGCCGGCGTGAAGCCGGCGTTGAGCACTTCCCTGATCCTGGCGTGCTCAGGAGGGTCGAGTGAGCCGACGGCCACAGCACCGGCGCCGCGCCAGGTGCGGAACATCCGGCTCACGTCCTCGGGCAGCTCCACCGCGGGGCGGGGATTGTGGTCGCGTGCCGAGAAGCTTCGGTCGTCCCGCAGCACGGCGACCATGTCCTCGCGCCGGGTGACGCACCAGGCGTCGAGCAGAGGAGCGTAGAACACCGGCTCCGCGTCTCCGACGTCGGCCAGGAACGAGTACGGGTCGTCGCGATGTGCGCCATACGGGTCGAACGGCCTACCTTCGTGCAACTGCTCGGAATCGGCCGATATAGCCATTTCACCTCTCAAGCTTTCAGCATCCGCGCCGGCCAGTGGAAACCGAGCCGTTCTCGGACAGGTATTTATCTGCCGTTGAATGCACGGCCTAATAGCCGGACTTGAAAACGGCCTTGCTGCCGCCCAGCAGTCACTGCCATTCCACAGGATAGTCCAGCCCCGACCCCACGCCGTTTTCTTTGGGGTTTTTCCTAAAGTCGAACACGATCTCGCAGCGCCGTTGACACGACAGGAGAGGTCGTTCAGGATGGCGGTCGGAACGATCACGCAAATTCCGGGGAATATCCAATGGGGTGCTGATTTTCCGGTGGTTCAATTCGCGAAACACCAAGTGCGCAGGTCTGAGCAGGAATCGGGACGGCCTGCGACCGGAGGGGAATCCCGATGAACACACTCGACACCTCGTCGCCCGGGCTCCGAGCCATTCTGTCGCCGGGGACGGTGCGGTCCACGGTATTGCCCGTCATGCGGGAGCGGACTTCCGCGCTGGAACCGACCCTGGCCCGGATCTGCTCCTACCACCTCGGCTTCGTCGACGGACACGGTGACCCCAGCGCTGCGGGGGGCGGCAAGCTGACCCGCGCCGCCCTCATGGTGGCGGCGGCTGATGGGGTCGGCCTGCGGCCACAGGACGTGCGGTCCCAGGCGGCGGCAGTGGAGTTGCTGCACAACGCGACCCTGATCCACGACGACATCATCGACGCGGACGAGCTGCGTCGCGGACGCCCGGCCGCCTGGAAGGTGTTCGGCACCAGTCTGGCCATCCTGGCCGGGGACGCGTTGCAGACCCTTGGGCTGCGGATGGTCGTCGACGACCCCGGACCCGGCCGTGCGGAGATCTCCAGCGCGTTCGCCGAAGCCCTCGGTCTGGTTCTCGCGGGCCAGGCTCGCGAACTCACCACCCGGCTGGATTCGGGCACCGGCATCGCGGAGTACGACCGAATCGTGGAGGAGAAAACGTCCGCGCTGCTGGAGTGCGCACTGGTGACGCCCGCACTGCGGGCGGGCAGACCGGAGCACATCCTGACCGCCCTGCACAGGGCGGGCAGGCATCTGGGCCTGGCTTTTCAGATCCTCAACGACGTCGAGGACATCTGGGGCGACCCCGCGGTGACCGGCAAGCCCGTCCGGAGCGACATCCTGCGGCGCAACCCGTCTCTTCCGGTGCTGGTGGCCCTGTCCGCCGACAGCCCGGCCGGCGAGCGCCTGCGCCGGCTGTGGCACTCCGACGGCACCACGGTGGCGCACCTGCGGGAGATGGCCGACCTCACCGAGGAGGCCGGCGGCCGGCACATGGCCGAGCAACTGTCCCGCAGCCATCTGGACTCGGCCCTGGAGCACCTCGGACGAGCCGAGCTGTCCCCGGCCGCGGCCACCGAACTGACCGTCCTGTTCGACCGCATCGTCAATCGCACGGCATGACCCTCGACTCCCGACAGGGACGGCATCCGGAGCGGAGTACATGATCATGCACCGCGTGACCAGGACCCGGGACCGACGGGCTCCAGTACATCGTGATCGTCATCGACAAGGTGGTCCGAACCTCGATTCCGGCGGAGGCCGTCAGTGAGTACCCCAGCTCAACTGCCTTTCGAACAGACGAATGTGCTGCGACTCGCGCCAGGGCTGCGGACGCTCCAGGCCCAGGGCACGGTCCATCGGGTTCGTACCGCCGAGGGCCTCGATGCGTGGTTGGTCACCGGTCACAGCCAGGTGGCGCAGTTGCTCGACGACGACCGGCTCAGCCGCTCCCATCCCGATCCGGAGGCCGCGAAGGACGGCGGGGCGGCGCTTCTGGCCGGCCTGCTGGGTGGCTTCGCCACCGACCACGCTCGGTTGCGCGCCTTGCTGGAGCCGCACTTCTCACCCGAGCGGATGCTGGCGCTGCGGCCCTACGTCGAAAAGGTGACCGGGCGGCTCCTGGACGGACTGGCCGAGCGGAAGCCGCCGGTGGACCTGCGCCAGGCGTTGGCGCTGTCGCTGCCGATTCAGGTGATGTGCGAGTGGTTGGGCGTGCCCCAGGAGGACAAGGACC
Organism: Streptomyces sp. B21-083; assembly: GCF_036898825.1. Classification (GTDB taxonomy): domain Bacteria; phylum Actinomycetota; class Actinomycetes; order Streptomycetales; family Streptomycetaceae; genus Streptomyces. The sequence continues at coordinate 2,139,112 of NZ_JARUND010000001.1, forward strand.
AGTTCGGCAGCTGGACCCAGGACGCCGCCAACGTCGGTGACCCGGTCAGGTCCAAGCAGGGACTGGGCGGGTTGTTCGGCTACTGCCGGCAACTCGTCGCTGACAAGCGGCAGAATCCGGGCGATGACGTGATCTCCAGGATCTGCGCGACCGAGGGGATCGACGACAACGAGGTCATCGGGCTGACGGCGTTGCTGCTGTTCGGTGGTTATGAGACCACGGTGGCCCGGATCGGCACCTGTGTGTTGCTGTTGTTGTCCGACCCCGAGCAGTGGCAGGCGTTGCTGGACGACCCGGGCCTCGTCCCCGGCGCGGTCGAGGAAACCCTGCGGCGGTCGATGCCCAACCCGCACAACGGCGGCATGCCCCGTTATGCGGTGACGGACTTCGAGATCGGCGGGGTCACCATCCGGACCGGCGACTTCGTGCTGCTGAACATCATCGCGGCCAACCATGACGAGGCGGTCTTCGTCGGCCCCGGTCGCGTCGACGTCACGCGCGACACCTCGGGCAGCCTCGCGTTCGGGTACGGCGCGCACCACTGCGTGGGTGCGGCGCTGGCGCGGATGCAGCTGCAGGTGGTGCTCACCCAGCTCGTCGCGCGATTCCCGACCATGCGTCCGGCTGTCGGTGTGGAGGAGCTGAGGCTGCGCCACGACACGCTGATCGGCGGGTTGGTCCAACTTCCGGTGACCTGGTGAGGGGGATCCCGATGCTGCACAAGATATCTGTGGGCGCGGTCACGAAGAGCCCGGATTCAGTCCGCGCGTATCTCCTTCTGATGCGACTGGACAGGCCCACGGGGTACGTGCTCTACCTGCTTCCCGGTCTGTGGGCCGTCTTCCTCGCCTCCGGGCGACGACCGGACCTGCTGACGGTGGTGGTGGTCGCTGTCGCCGCGGTGCTGGTGCGCGGCGCGGCGTGCGCGGTCAACGACGTGGTCGACAAGGACGTCGACGCCCGAGTCGCCCGCACCGTCTCGCGTCCTGTCGCGTCGGGCACGATCAGCGTCGGGAACGCACTCCTGTTCGCCGCCGCGCAGGCCGTGGTCGCACTGCTGGTCCTGGCGGTGGCGAACGTGGAGACAGCACTGGTCGTCGGGGCGTCGTACCCGTTGATCGTCGCGTACCCCTATATGAAGCGCGTCTTCTTCTGGCCCTCGGCGTTCCTGGCGTTGGTGATGAGCGTCTATGTGCTGATCGGCTGGACGTCGGTGACCGGGAGCGCCGACTATCCGCTCGCGGTGTTCGGCCTGTACGCCTGCGGGGCCTTCTGGACCCTGATTCACGACGCGATCTACTCCCATCAGGACAAGGAATACGACCGGAAAATCGGTGTCAGGTCTTCCGCCCTGCTGTTCGGCAGGGCCACCAAGGCGTGGCTGGCGGTTTTCATCGTGCTCAGCGTCAGTGGCGCGTTGTGGGCCGGTTCCCGGACGGCGATGGGGCCGGCGTTCTATCCGATCGTCGTGTTCGCGGGAGTTTTCCTCTCCTATCAGGTCGTACGCGTGGACCTGGACGATCCGAAATCGTGCTGGGACACCTTTGTCGCCAACAGTTTCTACGGCTGGATCATTCTCGCGGCAGTGATCGCCGGGCAGTTCACATGAGAGGTGGACCACGTGTGACTGATTCGATGTGGCAAGGGAATGACGTCGACCTGGACGCCTATCTGTCCCGCGTGGGACACCAGGCCGCCGTGGCCCCGGATCTCGCCACGCTACGGGGCCTGCACGCCGCCCACGTCGACGCGATCGCCTTCGAGAACCTCGACGCGGTGCTCGGGCGGCCGACGGTGCCGTTGGACCTGGACAGCGTCCAGGAGAAGCTCGTGCGACACGGCCGTGGCGGCTGGTGCCTGGAACAGGTCGTGCTGATGGCGGCCGTGCTGGACCGCATCGGGTTCACGTTCACGGCGTTCGCCGGCAGGACGCGGATCCGCACCGGGAGCAGGTTCGGGCCGGCCCTGCATGTGGCCCTGTGCGTGGAGTTCGACGGCGAACGCTGGCTCTTCGACGTGAGTTTCGGTGCGTACGGACCGCACGCGCCGATCCGCCTCGCCGAGAACTCGCGGCTGGAGGGCGACTGGCCCTTCGACCTGGTGCGGGAACCGAATGGTGAACAGGTGCTGCGGTTCCTGCGACCCGAGGGTCCGGCGGAGCTCTACGGATTCACCACCGACGCGCGCTATCCGTCGGACTTCGAGATCCTCAACCACTTCTGCCTGACCCACCCTCGCTCACCGTTCAACCGCCAGATGGTCCTGCAGCGCACACAGGCCGGAGTGCGGCACCTCCTCGTCGGCACCACTCTCACGGAAATACGTCCCGGGGAGCCGGCGACCTCCCGGGAACTCGACAAGGACGAGGCGCTTTCCGCTCCCGAGGAGATCTTCGGGATCACCTTGGAACCGGGTGATTTCCAGGCGCTCTGGAAAACCTTGGACGGTCCGTGATGCGTACCTTGCTGCTGGACAACTACGACTCGTACACCTTCAACCTCTACCAGTTGATCGCCGACATCAACGGCCGGGAACCGGTCGTCATGGTCAACGACGATCCGATGTTGACCAGTCTGCGGCTGGAGGACTTCGACAACATCGTCGTCTCGCCCGGCCCCGGACGGCCGCAGCACGCCCGCGACGTCGGCCTTCTCGGCGATCTGCTGCGCCGCGCCACGCTGCCCGTGCTGGGCGTCTGCTTCGGCCATCAGATGATCGGGCACCTGACCGGAGCCTCGGTGGCCGCCGCGCCCGAACCGAGACACGGGCACCTCGCCAAGGTCTCCCACGACGGAGATCCGCTGTTCGCCGGAATTCCGCGTGAGTTCGTCGCGGTCCGCTACCACTCGCTGTGCGTGCGGGAGCCGCTGCCCGAGGAACTCATAGCCACCGCGTGGGCGGACGACGGTGTGCTCATGGCGCTGCGTCACCGCGATCTGCCGCAGTGGGGCGTGCAGTTCCACCCCGAGTCGATCGCTTCCCAGTACGGGCGTGAGATCCTGCGGAACTTCGCCGAACTGACCCGCCGGGCGCAGTACGGGCGACGTCCGTCCACCACCATCATCGAAACCGACACCGACGCCTACACCCAGACCCGGACCCACGCCCACGCCGCCCTGTCCGACGACCCGGCCGGCGCCGTCGAGGAACTGAGGATCATCAGCGCGGTCGTGCCGACCGCCGCCGATTCCGAGGCCGTTTTCCTCAACCTCTTCGACAACACCCCGTACTGCTTCTGGCTGGACAGCAGCCGGGTGGAGGAGGGCCTGTCCCGGTTCTCGTTCCTCGGCGACACGTCGGGTCCGCTCAGCGAGGTCCTGACCTACCGGACCGGCGGCGGGGCGGTGGAAGTGAGGGACGTGAACGGCGTCCACAGAGCCACCGGCAGCGTGTTCGACGTTCTGGAGCAGCGGCTGCGCGAACGGCGTATCCCCGACTCCGATCTGCCGTTCGACCTGACCGGCGGCTACGTCGGCTACTTCGGCTACGAGCTCAAGGCCGAGTGCGGGGCCACGGTCCGCCACACCGCCGAAACGCCGGACGCCGTCTGGATGTTCGCCGACCGTGTCATCGCGATCGACCACCAGGAGGGACTGACCTATCTGGTGGCCGTCCACGACGAGGAGACCCGGCGCGACGCGCAGGAGTGGGTGGAACGGACGTCCACGCTCCTGAGGGGCCTGGGTTCGGCCGACGCCGAGCCGCCGGGCGGACCTGTCACCGGCCCGCCTCCGAACGCCGAGGAGTACCTCAGCCGCGGCCGCGACCAGTACCTGGCGGACATCACGGAGTGCGGGCGGCAGCTCAACCAGGGCGAGAGCTACGAGATCTGTCTGACCAACAAGTTGCACATGCCGTTCCACGACGACGACACGTCCTTCTACCTGAGGCTGCGCCGGGCGAACCCGGCACCGTACGCCGCGCTCCTGCGTCTCGGCGACGTCACGGTGTTCAGCTCCTCGCCGGAGCGGTTCCTGCGTATCGAGAGAGACCGCACGGTCACCAGCAAGCCGATCAAGGGCACAGCCCCTCGCGACGCCGACCCGGTGCGCGACGCCGAACTGGCCGCCACCCTCGCATCGAGCGCCAAGACGCAGGCCGAAAACCTGATGATCGTCGACCTGTTGCGCAACGACCTCGGCCGGGTGTGCGAGGTGGGCAGCATCGACGTCGACCCGTATCTGGCCGTCGAGAGCTACGAGACCGTGCACCAACTGGTCTCCACCGTTCATGGACGGCTCAATGACGGGGTCAGCGCGATGGAATGCGCCCGGCAGTGCTTCCCGGGCGGGTCGATGACCGGGGCGCCGAAGCTGCGCACCATGGAGATCATCGACCGCTTGGAGACGGAGGCGCGGGGTGTCTACTCCGGCGCCCTCGGCTACTTCGGCCTCTCCGGCGGTACGGATCTGAACATCGTGATCCGCACCGCGGTCCGCGTCGGTGACCGGTTGACCATCGGGGCCGGCGGGGCGATCGTGCTGGACTCCGACCCGCAGGAAGAGTACGAGGAGATGCTGCTCAAGGCGGCGGCGTCGCTCCGCGCCTGGCGTGCGCCGGCGGTGTCGGACGTGGGCGGCTCCCGCCGATGAACACAGCGACGAACACGGCGACGAGCACCGCGACCGACCAGGGCGTCCGCCGGTGGTGGGACGCCGAAGGCGGATGGTCGACGGCCGACGCCTCCGGGACGGTGCTGGTCATCGACTCCTGGCTCGTGGACGAGGGGCTGGTGCGGGGACTCGACCGGCACGCCGAACGCTTCGGCCCGGCCTGTGCCCGGTTCTCCGAACCGGCGGCGGAACTGACGAACCGGTTCCTGCGGGCGGTCGCCGAGTCGTTGCCCGCGCGCGGGCGCTGGTTTCCGCGCGTCGAACTCGTGGAGACCGGCTCGGGAACGCGGCTGCGGATGTGGCTGCGCCCCGCGCCACCGCGTACCGCGACCGTCCGGTTGTGGACCGCCCCGGGACCCGACCGCCGGCGACTCCCGGCCGTCAAGGGCGCCGACCTGGACCACCTGGCCGCCCTGCGCGCCGCCGCGGCCACGGCGGGAGCCGACGAGGCACTGCTGGTCTCGCCGGAAGGGCATGTGCTCGAAGGGGCGTCCACGAGCGTCGTCTGGTGGCGGGGCGACACGCTGTGCGGGCCACCACCCGGCCCCGGCCTGCTCCCCGGGATCACCCGTGCCCTGCTCGGCGAGCTCGCCGGTACGGCAGGCCACCAGGTCGTCACCGAGCAGGCCACCGCGACGGATCTCGCCGACGTGCCCGTCTGGACTCTGAACGCCCTGCACGGCATCCGGCCGGTCACCGAGGGGCTGGGCCGGTGCCAGGACACGGACGCCGCGGCGGCCGAGCGCTGGCAGTCACACCTGACCGCGCTCGCGGTTCCGGTCGGCGCCTCCCTGATTCCTGTGGTGCACCCATGAGGAGGTTTCCCGATGACCGCGGCACGTGAAGAGCCCGCGTACGAGCGCGACCTGCTGGTGCGGCTGACGCGCCGCTGGGGGAAGCGGGTGGCCGTCAAGCAGGACGAGCTCGACCTCGACGGTCACTTCGACGCGGCGCTGCCGGACTTCCCCGAACACCTTGTGCCGGTGCTGGGCCTGCCGGGCGCCGACCGGCTCGACCGGGACGCTCGCGAGCGCATCCTGTCCGCGGCGTGGATCGCCTACAACGCCAAGACCGCGGCCATCGAGGACGAGATCATCCTGCCTGCCTGCCGGTTGATGCTCCAGGAACGGATCCCCGTCCGACGCGACGACGTCGCCGTCGACGCGCTGCACCAGACGATCATCGACGAGCACTACCACATCCTGATGTGCCACAACGCCGTCGGTGTCACCCGCAGGCGGCGCGACCTGGCGGACGTACGGTTCGCGGCGGGCGTCTGGTCGGTCGTCCAGGGACGGGACTCGGTCCGCGCCGGGCTGTCCGGGTTCGACCGCGACATCGTCGACATCGCGTTCTCCCTCGCCGCCGAGACGACGATCAGCGGGTTCCTCTCCACACTCGCCACCGCCCGGGAGATCCAGCCGATGAACCGGATCACCACCGATCTGCACCGGCGGGACGAGAGCGGACACGCGGTGGTGTTCCGCGAGTTGTGCGGCTCGCTCTACCAGAACCTGGACAGCGCACAGCAGCGGGCGTTTCGTGAAGCGCTCGTCACCGGGCTGACCGCGTTCCGCTCCGCGGACCTGGAGCCCTGGGTGACCGTGGCGGCCCAGGGCGGCTTCGAGATCGACACCGGTCTGCTGAGCGAGTGGGCCGCGTCCCGCCCCGTGCCCGCGCGGGACACCGGACCGTTGCAGTTGCTGCTCGACGACCTGGGCATCAGCGACGACCTCGCGGAGATGGTCCAGGGCTGACCGCCCCGCACCGCCCAGCCATGAGAAGCGGACGGAGATCATGTTGCCCCTCACCGGCGAAGCCGCCGCGCACTGGCGGACACTCGTCGCCCATCAGCGGCCCGAGTGGCCCAGCCCGGCCGAGCTCGGCGAGGTGGTGGATCACCTGGCAGCCCTGCCCCCGTTGGCCACGCCCGAGGACTGCGACACGCTCACCGCGCGACTCGCTCAGGCGGCGGAGGGCAAGGCGTTCCTGTTGCAGGGCGGCGACTGCGCCGAACGCTTCGACCGTCTCTCGACGCAGGCGATCCACCGCAAACTGCGCCTCCTGGAGCAGATGGCCGTGATCCTGACGTACGCGTCTGCGGTGCCGGTGGTCAAGGTGGGCCGGATGGCCGGGCAGTACGCGAAGCCCCGGTCCCGGCCGACCGAGACCGTCGACGGACGCACGCTGCCGGTCTACCGGGGCGACGCGGTGAACGGCACGGGTTTCAGCCAGGCGGAACGACTGCCGGATCCGGCCCGGCTGCTTCGGATGTACGACGCTTCGCGCCACACCCTGGACGTCATGCGCGCGTTCGCCCGTGACGGCACCGACCTTCGCGAACTGCACAAGGCGAACCAGGACTTCGTCGCCCGCTCGCCTGCCGGTGAACGCTACGCCGAACTCGCCGGTCGAATCGGCCAGGCACTGTCCTCCAAGGAGGCGTCCTTCGAGGAGGCGTGCGGCGGCGATCAGTCGCGCCCCACGGAGCTGTTCGCCAGCCACGAGGGACTGCTCCTCGACTACGAGGCCGCGCTGACCCGCCGCGACCCGGGTTCCGGGCGAAGGTACGCGGGCAGCGGCCACATGCTGTGGATCGGCGACCGCACCAGACAGCTCGACGGTGCCCACGTCGCCTACTTCGCGACCATCGACAACCCGATCGCGGTGAAGCTGGGCCCTGCCACCACGCCCGAGCAGGCGTTGGCCCTGATCGACCGCCTCGACCCCGAACGGCGGCCGGGCCGGCTGACGTTCATCGTGCGCATGGGGACGCACCGCGTGCGGTACCTGCTGCCGAAGCTCGTGGAGAAGGTCACGGCTTCCGGCGCGCCGGTGGTGTGGGTGTGCGATCCGATGCACGGGAACACCTTCGAGGCGCCCAGCGGGCACAAGACCAGGCGGTTCGACGACATCCTCGCCGAGGTCGCCGGCTTCTTCGAGGTGCACGAGGCGCTCGGCACCCACGCCGGCGGACTGCATGTGGAGCTGACCGGCGACGACGTGACCGAGTGCGTCGGCGGCGGCGCCGGACTGGGTTTCGACGACCTGCACCGCGGCTACGAGTCCGCGTGCGACCCGCGCCTCAACGGGGGCCAGTCGCTCGACCTGGCCTTCCTGGTCGCCGAGATGTTCACCGTCGCGGCCCGGGGCGCGCGTCACGGCAATTCTCCCGCCTCGTTCGGCGCGTGAAACCAGCAGTCTTTTCGAGGATGCGCACGCCGTTCAGGAATCCGCCCCGCCGGCACTCGACGACGCCGTGTGCGATGGGTGCGTTCCGGCCACTGTTGCAGTGTAAAGGTCGGCCAATTCGTGATTGCGTTGCGCGTCTCACCGTTTCGGTCTTGACGAAGTGATTGAGACATAACCAAAATGTAAGTCCAGTGATCGACTAATCCGTGCGCGTTCGCCGAGTTGTCGGCGCATTACTGACCGACAGCCTGAGGCTCTCGCGCGCCTTTCGGCCGGCGAGACACCATTGGGGATATGCCGTCGGCAACCCGAGCGGGGACGGCATCTTAAGCCGGACAAAACCGCCACCTGCCCCCGAAAGAGTGTTTCCTTTGCTTATACGTCTTGTGACGGCCGACACACGGCTGACAGCACTCAAAGCTCATTTGACCGAATGCGGGTTCACCGTCGAGATCGCCTCTTCCGGTGAGGACGCCCTTCGCGACCTGGCCCGGGCCGACCTGCTGCTGCTCGATCTGGACATCGCGGACCGTGACGGCCTGGACGTCTGCCGTGAGATCAGGGAGCTGAGCAACCTGCCCATCCTCTGCTTCACCTCCCGGACCCAGGAACTCGACCGGGTCCTGGCCTTTCACGCCGGCACGGACGACTGTCTGGTCAGGCCTTTCGGACTGCATGAACTGAGGGCGCGCATCGAAGCCATCACCCGTCGGCTTCAGGGCGCGTCGGCCGCACAACCGTCGAGGGTGATGGAGCACGGTCCGCTGCGGATTGTCGCCGAGTCACGCGAGGTGTGGATGCGCGACCGTCTCGTGCCCCTCACCCGGAAGGAATTCGACCTGCTGTTCCTTCTCGCCTCCCGGCCGAAGGGCGTGATGTCACGCCGACAGCTCCTCGACGCGGTGTGGCGTGACACCTGGTCCGGTCCGGGGAGGACTCTCGACAGTCATGTGAGCAGTATTCGCCGAAAGCTCGGTTCACCTGACTGGATCATGGCGGTCCGCGGTGCGGGATTCACGTTCGGCCGGGAAAGCCGGCCGTGACATTCACCTTGTCTCACACTGTTTACATGACATTTCGCTTGAAGGCAGAGCCCCTGGGAAAGAAACCCGTCAGTGAAACTGATTCAGCCGGAGGTTTGTTTTGCGAGTCCTTCTCCTGGAAAACGATGAGGTCCTGGCCGTCTGTCTTGCGAAGCAGATCCGCCGATCCGGTCATGATGTGCACAACGTCGCTTCCGTAGAGGACGCCCTACGCAGTTTGCCTGGGTTCGATCTCGTCATACTCGATCTCGACACTCCCGACGTGGACGGTCTGGAAGCCTGCAGCCGCATCAGGGCTGTCTCCGACATCCCCCTCATCACCACCACCGGTCACCGCTCCGAACTCATCAGAGCACTCGCGTTACGGCAGGGGGCCGACGACTGTCTGGACAAGCCGTACGGTTTCCGGGAGTTGCTGGTCAGGATGGCCGCGGTGATGCGGCGTTTCCGGCTGCAGCCCCAGGACGACGGAAATCTGTCGTTCGGTCCGCTGCGCATCGAACCGGACCTGCACAGGGTCACGCTCGACGACCGGGTCGTCGAACTGACCAAGAAGGAGTTCGGCCTCCTTCAACTGCTCGCATCCCGCCCCGGCGTGGTGGTGTCCCGCCAGGAGCTCATGACGAAAGTCTGGGGCGACACCTGGAACAGCACCGGACGCACCATCGACACCCATGTCAGCAGTCTGCGCGGCAAGCTCGGTGACGGCTGTTGGATCGTCACGGTGCGCGGCGTCGGTTTCCGCTTCGTCGCCGAACCGACCGTCATGGCCGAAGCCGCCGCCGGTGGCGGCAGCTGACCGGTGCGCCGCTACGCCCCGCGCCGGCCATGGTTCCGGTCCGTCAGGCACTCCTCCAGGAACGCGAGTGCCCGCAGGTGATAGGCCCTGGCCGCCCATCCGAGGCTGATGTTGTGGCCGGCTCGGGGAAGGTGGTCGACGACCACCCGGGACGCGGCGAGCAGACCCGCCATCTCCTTGAGGGTGGCCTCGTCGTGGAGCCACCACCGCTCGAACTCGGCATAGGTGAAACGCACCGGGACCCGTACCCGGGCCGCGAAGGCGGCAAAGGAATCGGGCCGGCGCACGGCCTCCGCCTCCTCCCGTACCGGCATGGCGGTGACCAGCCGTTCGGCCAGGCGGAACGTGCCCGGCGGGTACAGCTGGAGCGGTCCCCAGTGCAGCCGTGTCGTACGGCGGCCGTGAAAGCCGCCGAGAGCGCGGACGTCGATCGCACAACGGTGGCTGATCCCGGACACGTCGAGACCGAGGAGCCGGCCACCCGCCTCGGCGTCCCGGGCCGCGGTGGCGAGGGCGACCTTGCCGCCGTAGGAGTGCGCGACCAGGAACAGGCCTGCCCCGGTGCTGTGCTCCGCGGTGAAGTCACCGAGGGCGGCGTGCAGCGTGTCGGCCTGTTCCGCGAGGTCCTCCCCCTGCGGGAGCGCGGCCGCGGAGAGCCCGTACCCGGGGCGGTCGACAGCCAGCACCGTGAACCCCAGCCGCGCCCCGAGCGTGAGCAGGGACAGGCTCGGGTGGGCCTCGCCGTGGAAGTACCCGGCGCGCATGCCGCCACCGTGGAGGGCGACGACAACCGCCCTGGGCGGTGTGTCGCGTGGCTGCGTCAACAGCGCCGACAGTTGGGTGTGGCCCGCGTCGAGGACGATCTCCCGTACGTCGGACACCTCGGACTCAGCGGGGTTCAGCGGGGAGACCGCGGGTACGACGGGCATCGGTGCTCCAAGGGATGTCGAGTCCAGCCGGGTGCGCCGGCGGCGGGGTGTGATGGCCGGTCGAGGAGTGCCGTCACGGCCGACGCCCGCCCGCCCGCACACACGCGGGAGTGTGGAGAGCGGCGCGCCTCGGCGGCATCAGTCGATCCCCCGAACGATGTGCGGTTCCGTCGAGTCGGTCTCGTCCTCTCCCGCCAGGAGGACCACCCGTACGGGGACCGGGAGCGGGTCGGACGCGGTCGTGACCGCACAGGTGCGGGGCGCGAGCTGATTCGGCTGGTCGGTGGTCATGGCAGATCTCCTCGGTGGGACTCACGACGGCCTGGTGCTGAGGTCAGGTTCCGTACGGAGTCCTCGTCCGGGCCTCGGACAGCGCGCTGCCCCACCAGACGAGCTGGTCCAGCAGGGTCTCCGCAGCGGCTGTCGCGGCCTGCGGCTCCTTCAGGGCGCCGGTCTCGTCGAACCGCTCCCAGCAGTTGTGGAAGCTCACCACGTCACGAACGGTCACCGCGTGCAGTTCGGCGAAGACCGGGCGCAGCTGTTCCACCGAGCGCAGGCCGCCGGCCAGTCCGCCGTAGGAGACGAAGCCGACGGGCTTGGCCCGCCACTGCGTGTTGTGCCAGTCGATCAGGCTCTTGAGCGAGGACGGGAAGCTGTGGTTGTACTCGGGCGTCACCACGATGAAGGCGTCCGACTCCGCCAGCCTTGGTGACACCTTCGCCAGTTCGGTCGTCACCTCGTCGCCGGGGCTGTGGGACAGCGAGTGCGGCAGCTGGTGCTCGGCGAGGTCGAGCAGGTGGACGTGCAGATCCTCACGCTCTTCGGCGAGCGAGGTGATCCAGTTGGCGACGGTCGGACCGAACCGGCCTTCCCGGACACTGCTGTTGATCACTACGAGGCGCAGGGGGGTGGCGGACATGGATGCCTCTCCTTTGTCGCTCTTTCCTTATGTGTGGTGGGTCTCTGATCGGCGGGCGGCCACCCGGCTCGCCGCCGACGGCACGAGGCCCAGCAGCGCGACGGCGAGGACGACCACGGTGGCCGCCCGGTCTCCGGCGCCCGACGCGGCGACCGCGGCGACCATCGCCGGGACCAGGGCCGCCGCGACCTGGACGGCGGTCTGATACAGGCCGATGGCAGCCTGCCGGTCGGGTTCCGCGACCCGCGAGGTGGCCTGCATGTTCAGCGCCGCGAAGGACAGCACGAACCCGGCGCCCATCAGCAGCATCGACGGCAGTACGTCGGTGCTGTAACGCACGGTGGGACCGGACGCACGCAGCAGGTACAGCAGACAGGCCGCGGGCGGGCAGAGCGCTCCCAGGGCGATCAGCCGGGCGGCGCCGAAGCGGTTCACCAGCCGCCCCGTCACCAGCGCGGTCACCGCCACCGGGGCGCTCGCCGGCAGGAAGGCCAGCGCCGTCTGCCAGGGGGACCAGCCGTGGTACGTCTGGAGGCGCACCGTGGCGAGCAGCAGCAGGCCCAGATAGGAGCCGTTGAGGGCTGCGGCGCCCACCATCGAACGGACCAGCATGGCGTTCCGCAGCACGTCGAGGCGGACCAGGGGCCGCCGCGCGCTCCGCTCGGCGGCGACGAAGGCGGCGGCGAGCAGGGCCGCGAGTGCGAACGGAACGATCGTCCGCGGGGCGGACCAGCCCGCCTGAGCCGCCGTCACTGTCGCGTACACCAGCGTCAGCAGCAGTCCGGCGAAGGACGCGGCGCCCGCCACGTCGAAGGACCGCCGTGCCGACGCGCGCGGCTCGTCGGCGGGAACGAGCCGCACCCCGACGGCGAAGAGGACGAGGACGACGGGGGCGGGGAAGAGGAAGGCCCACCGCCAGCCCGCTCCGGTGAGCAGCCCGGACAGCAGCAGGCCGGAGGTGAATCCGGCGGCGCCGAAGAACGCGTAGACCGAGACCGCCCGGTGACGGTCCGGGCCCTCACGGAAGGCGGCGGCGATGATGGCCAGCCCGGTGGGGGCGGTGAGCGCGGCGCAGAAGCCCTTGACGAACCGTGTGGCGACGAGGAGCCACGGCTCGCTCGTCAGCCCGGACACCACGGAGGCGGCGGCGAAGGCGACGAGCGCGGCCAGATAGATCCGGCGGCGTCCCAGCAGTTCCACCACCCGGGCGCCGAACAGCAGCAGTCCGCCGAACCCCAGGGCGAAGCCGCTGACCAGCCACTGCAGGCCGGTCAGCGACAACCGGAGATCCTGGCCGACCGAAGGCAGCGCCACGATCACCACGGACACTTCGAGCGCGTCGATGAGCATGTTGCCCGCCAGTACGATCAGCAGGCCCCACTGCCCTGGACTCCACTGCCCCGGAGTCCTCCGCCCCGGAGTTCTCCGCCCGGTGTCCGGCGTGGGACCGGAGGGTCCTCTGGTCATCGGTCCGCCTCAGCCGAGCAGGGTTCCGCCGCTGGCGTCGATGAAGGCGCCAGTGACCCACCGTGCGTCGTCGGAGGCGAGGAAGGCCACGACGTCGGCGATGTCCTGTGGCTCCCCCACGCGCCCGAAGGCCGACAGCTGTGCCATCTGCTCGACCGCCTCCGGTATGTCGAAGACCGGGCTGCCGTTGCGGGTGATGCCCGGCGCGACGCTGTTGACGGTGATGCCGCGCGGGGCGAGGAACCGGGCGAAGTGCAGGGCGAGTTGTTCCAGCGCGCCCTTGGTCATGGCGTAGGCGATCTCGTCGGGGTTGGCGACGCGGGTGAGGCCTGAGGAGATGTTGATGATCCGGCCGCCTTCGGTCAGGTTGGTCAGCGCTCGCTGAATGACGAAGAACGGCGCCCTGGCGTTGACGGCGAACAGCCGGTCGAACTTCTCCTGGGTGGTGTCCTCGACGGAGACCCCGCCCATGACGCCGGCGTTGTTGACGACGATGTCCAGATCGACCGATCCCGTACGCTCCTTCAGCCCCTGTTCGAGGGCGAGGAACAGCTCATGGACATCACCGGGAATCCCGAGTTCGGCCTGGACGACGAAGGCCCGGCCGCCCTCCTTCTCGATCGACGCGACGACGTCCTCGGCCGCCGGCACACCGCTGGAACCGTGCACCGCGACGAGTGCGCCCTCTCGGGCCAGCCGCGTGGCGATCGCTCGGCCTATTCCCCGGCTCGATCCCGTGACCAGTGCCGTCTTGCCGTTGAGCCTGCTCATGTGGTGTCTCCGTTCAACTGGGGTGTTCTGTCCGGTACTTGCCTGACCGAGGTGGGCCGGCTCGCCGAACCACGTCCGCAGGGCGGCGACCAGGGGCTGCGGGCCGGGCGGTCCGGCAGAGGCGATCCAGGCGACATGGCCGTCCGGACGGACGAGCACGGCGTCGGGGCCGGGGAGCGGGCCGCGGGAGTCCGGTTCCGCGGCCACGGTGTCCACACGGTCCGCCCAGGGGGCGGCGGCCGTGCGCAGCCGCGCGTGGTGCTCCGGGTCGCCGTAGGTGTCGATGAGAAGGCCTCGCCCGGAGCGCATCGGGTGGTCGTGTGCCAGGCGGGCGCCCAGCGGCGAACGACTGCCGAGGGTGAGGCCGGAGATCACTCCGGCCAGCTGTTGCCGGGCGGGTTCGTGGGCGATGAGTTCGGCGAGTACGGAGCGAGTGGCCTCCACCTCCGGGCCGCCGAGCAGCAGCATCGCCTGGGCCTCGATGTTCTTCAGGACCTGTCGGCCGACCGCGTGGCGTTCGGTGTGGTAGCTGTCGAGGAGTCCGGCGGGCGCCCGGCCACCCACCTGGAGTGCCAGTTTCCAGCCGAGGTTGACCGCGTCCTGGAGGCCGAGGTTGAGGGCCTGGCCGCCGATGGGCATCTGCTGGTGGGCCGCGTCGCCCGCGAACAGCACCCGGCCGTGCCGGTACCGGGTGAGTTGGCGGGAGGCGTCGCCGAAGGCGTTGACCCAGATCGGGACGCCGTGGGAGATGTCCTCGCCGGTGACGCGTCGCCAGGCGTCGCGGATGTCGGCGAACTCCGGGTCACCGGCACGTCGTCCGGCGGCGCTGCCGAACTCGTGCACCATGACCCTGGTGACACCCCGCGGGTCGCGGGCCGCGATGGCGAGCCCCCGCTCCAGCCGCTGGAAGTGCCGGGCCGGGATCTCGATGCCGTCGACGTCCGCCCGGATCAGCTCCCGGCCCGCGTCACGACCGGGGAACTCGGCCCCGACGAGCCGGCGTACGGTGCTCTGCTCGCCGTCGCATCCGACGACGTACAGCGCGCTGATCCGGACCGGGCCGGCAGGGCCCGACACCTCGGCCTCCACCATGTTTTGACGGAGTGTCAGTCCGGTCAGTTCGTGACCACGTTCGAGGCGGGCGCCCAGGGCCAGGGCCCAGTCCTGGAGGATCGTCTCGGTGCGGGCCTGGGGGGCCTTCCACTGGCCGGGGTAGGGGCCCGGCAGTGTCAGGTCCAGCGGGATGCCACCGAAGTGGCCCATGGTGTGGTTCGGCAGACTTCCGAAGCGGTCCAGCAGTCCGCGGGCGGCGAGGATCTCCATGGTGCGGGCGTGCAGGGTCGACGCCCGTGACTCGGTGGTCGGGTCGGTCCGGCTCTCCACCACCACGACGTCCACTCCGCCGAGCCGCAGCTCCCCGGCGAGCATCAGTCCGACGGGGCCCGCGCCCACCACGACGACCTGGGTGTCTGTCCGGGTTCCCGCCTCCGGTGCGCCGGCCACGCTCAGCGCCTGGCTTCGGCGTAGTCCTTGGCGTGGCCCAGGGTGGCGCGGCTGTTGGTGCTCAGGGCGCCCTGGACGAAGTCGCGGGCCTCGGGAACACCCGCTTCGGATCCGAGGACGCGGCTGATGTTCCTCGGTTCGATCACCACGGTGTGCTGCGAGGACGCGGTGGTGACGACGGTCCCGTCGGCCTCCGGGTGCTCCACGAACGTCCAGTAGCCGGTGTGCAGCGACATCAGCGCGGGCAGGGTGATCTGCTTGTACGCGATCTTGTGGTGCGGGAAGGCCACCCGGATCGACTTCGTGGTGTGGGTGGAACCGTCCTTGGCCCGGGTGTCCATCTCCAGTGTCTGGAGGCCGAGGGTGTCCTCCTCGAACTTGACGGTGGCCACGTGCGGCAGCCGTTCGGCCCACAGGTGGGCCTCGTTGATGAAGTCGTAGACGTCCTTGGCGGAGCCGTTGATCCGGACGCTGTCCTCGAAGGACAGCAGCAGTTCCTCGGCCTGGGCGGCGGCGGCCAGTTCCACGTTGCTCTTCAGCGCGGCCAGCTCTGAGCGGGAGTTGCGGTCGACGGCGTTGTCGATCCACTCCATGTTCTTCGGGTCGTCGTCGACGGCGCGGTAGTCGTGCAGCAGCCGGATGCGGGACTCGGTGGCGGAGAGGGGCTCGATGACCCAGGTGCCGCCCATCGCGGCCACCGGCGGCGCCGATATCTCCTGGCGGAAGGTGATCCGCAGGGCGTCGGGGTCCAGGGTGCGTCGTGAGGTCCAGTTCTTGGGCTCGCCGTTGGCGGTGGCCCAGATCCGGATGCGCTCCTCCTTCTCACCGCGCTCCACATGGTCGACGTGGATGGTCGGGGGGAAGATCCTCGGCCAGTTATCCACCTCGGCTATGAGTCGGTACACGTCGACGGACGGCGCTGCCACGATGATCTCGTGCTCGACCTCGCGAAGTGCGCTGTGGGGCATGGCTGTTCACCTTTCCGGTGGGGCGGACGGCCGGGGCCGGCGCTCAGAAGTTGCCGAGGCCGCCGCAGACGTTGAGGGCCTGCGCGGTGATGGAGGCGGCGGTGTCGGAGACCAGATAGCCGACGAGGCCCGCGACCTCTTCCGGGCTGGAGTAGCGGCCGAGCGGGATCTTCGCGGAGAACTTCTCCATGATCGCGGCCTCGGTGGTGTCGTAGGCGGCCGCGTAGCCCTGCCGGACGCGCTGGGCCATGGGCGTCTCGACATAGCCGGGGCACACCGCGTTGACGGTGATGCCGCTCGGCGCGAGTTCGTTGCCCAGGGCCTTGGTGAAGCCGACGACACCGTGCTTGGAGGCCGAGTAGGGGGCGCCCAGGACCACGCCCTGCTTGCCGGCCGTCGACGCGATGTTGACGATGCGGCCACGGGCCTTGTGGCGCATGCCACCGGTGTTGAGCACCTCGCTCGTGAGCCGGAAGACGCTGTTGAGGTTGGTGTCGATGACGTCCTGCCACAGCTCGTACTCGATGTCGGCGGTGACCCCACCGCCGCTGCGGCCCGCGTTGTTGACCAGTACGTCGATCGTGCCGAACCGGTCGACGGCGGCCTCGACGAAGGTCCGCACGTCGACCGCCGAGCGGACGTCGAGGACGGTGCCGTCGATGTCCAGGCCATCCGCGCGCAGTTCCTTGACGGTGGCGGCGACGTTGTCGGCGTTACGGGCGCCGATGAACACGCGGTGGCCCTGCGTGGCCAGCAGCCGGGCCACGGCGAGTCCGATACCGCTCGTGGCCCCCGAGACCAGCGCGACCCGCGTCGGTGCATGGACGGCGTCCTGCTGTTCGGAGACAGAGGTGACAGTCATGTTCCGTGCTCCCGGACTCGGTTCAGGCCGCGGCTGCGGCGAGGTGGGTGTTGACCAGGTCGATGAGCGCGCGCGGTGTGGTCGCGTCGGCCAGCGCGGACTCGTCCAAAGCGATGGCGTACTCGCGCTCGATGCGGCTGCTGGTCTCCAGCAGGGCGAGGGACTCGTAGCCCAGCTGCTCGAACTCCGTGTCGAGGATCTCGGCGTCGAGGTCGACGCCCTCGTCGGAGCCCGCGCCTTCGAGGAGGATCCGCTTGAGATCGACGAGCGTGAACGCGGACGTGAACTGAGACATACCGGTTTCCTTTCGGGGTGCTGGGTGCGGGGTGTGGTGGTGCGGTGGTCGGGTGAGCCGGGGCGACCCGTGGCGTCAGCCGGTCAGACGGCTCGTACGACAAGCGCCGAGTTGAAGCCGCCGTGGCCTCGGGCCAGTACCAGCGCGCTGCGCACCGGCATGGGCCGCGCCTCACCGGTGACCAGGTCGAGGCCGTGGCCAGGGTCTGGTTCGGCGTTGGTGGTCGGCGGGACGACGCCGTCCTGGATGGCCAGCAGCGCGCTCGCGACGTCGAGGGCGGCGGCGCCTGAGTAGAGGCGGCCGGTCATCGTCTTGGGCGCGGTGACCGGGACGCCGCGCGGGCCGAAGACGGCGCGGATCGCCTCCGCTTCGACCCGGTCCAGTTCCGGGACCGCCGCCGCGTCCGCGAAGACCACGTCGATGTCCCCCGGCTGGGCTTCGGCGTCCGCCAGTGCCAGCTCGATCGCCTTGCGCAGCGCGGGTTCACGGCCGGTGTCCGGCGCGGGGTCGAACGTGGCGGCGTAGCCGGCGATCTCGCCGTAGACGCGGGTGCCGCGCCGTCGGGCCGACTCGCCGTCCTCCATGATCAGGATGGCGCCGCCCTCGCCGGGCACATGGCCCCGGGCCGCCGCGTCGAACGGGACATAGGCGCGGGTGGGATCGTCGCAGGTGCTCAGCCGGCCGCTCGCGAGCTGGGCCACCCAGCCCCAGGGGCAGACCGAGGCGTCCATGCCGCCGGAGACGACGAGCGGTGTCCCCTTACGGATCTGGCGCCGGGCCTGCGCGATCGCGTCGAGTCCCCCGGCCTGGTCGCTGACGACCACTCCGCTGGGGCCCTTCATGCCGTTGCGGATGGAGATCTGGCCGCTGTTGACCGCGTAGAACCAGGCGAAGGACTGGTACGCGCTGACGTATTCGCTGCCCTGGCCCCACAGCTTCTGGAGCTCGTTCTGGCCGAACTCGAAACCGCCGGAGGAGCTGGCGGTGACAACGCCCATGTCGAAGGCGGGGAGTTCGCCCGGCTTGACCCCGGCGTCCTCCAGGGCCCATTCCGCCGCCGCCAGTCCGAGCTGGGTCATCCGGTCGGTCTGCGGGATCAGTCGGCCCGGGATGTGGTCGCGCGCGGTGAATCCGGGTACCTCTCCGGCCAGTCGGACGGGGTAGCCGCTCGGGTCGAAGCGGGTGATCCTGCCGATGCCGCTCCGGCCGGCCAGGGTGGCCTTCCAGTAGTCGTCCGCCCCCAGTCCGTTGGGCGCGGCGACGCCCAGGCCGGTGACCACCGCGGAGGCACTCATGCCGCTCTCCGGTCGGGCCGGGCCAGCACCATGGCGCTCTGGAAGCCGCCGAAACCGCTGCCTACGGTGAGCACCGCGTCCGTGAGCTGATCACGCGCTTCGAGGGGGACGTAGTCGAGGTCGCACTCGGGGTCGGGGGTGTGCAGGTTCGCGGTCGGCGGCACGACCGCGTTCTCCATGGCGAGGGCGGAGGCGGCGATCTCGATGGCGCCGATCGCCCCGAGCGAGTGCCCGACCATCGACTTGATGGAGCTGACCGGGGTCCGGTACGCGTGGTCGCCCAGGCTCCGCTTGAACGCCGCGGTCTCGTGGCGGTCGTTCTGCTTGGTGCCGGAACCGTGGGCGTTGATGTAGTCGATCCGGTCGCCGGGCATCCGTGCCTCGTCGAGCGCGACGCGGATCGCCTCGGCCATCTCCACGCCGTCCGGCCGCAGACCGGTCATGTGGTACGCGTTGCTGCGCGTGGCGTACCCGGCGATCTCGGCGTAGACATGGGCGCCGCGCCGCCTGGCGCTCTCCAGTTCCTCCAGGACGAACACCGCCGCTCCCTCGCCCAGCACGAACCCGTTGCGGGTGCCGTCGAAGGGGCGGGACGCCCGTTCGGGTTCGTCGTGCCGGGGGGTGGTCGCCTTGATGGCGTCGAAGCACGCCATGGTGATCGGGGAGATCGGTGCGTCCGTCGCACCGGCGATCATGACGTCGGCGGAGCCTTCACGGATCACGTCGACGGCGTGACCGACCGAGTCCAGGCCCGAGGTGCAGCCGGTGGACACCACCGTGCTGGGACCCTGGGCGCCGACCGCCCACGCGACCTCGGCGGCGAAGGAACTGGGCACCAGGTAGTCGTAGAGATGGGGTACGGCGTACTCGTGGTCGACGAGAGCCAGCCTGCCGCCGTCACTGACGATCCGGTACTCCTGGTCGAGGCCCGTCGTGGCGCCCACGGCGCTGCCGATGGTGACGCCGACGCGGTACGGGTCGCGGGAGTCGAGCTCGATCCCGCTGTCGGCGACCGCGCCGCGCGCCGCGACGACCGCGAACTGCGCGGCCCGGTCCATGCGCCGGACCTCCTGCGGGCCGAGGCCGTGCGCCTCGGGATCGAAGTCGATCTCCGCCGCGACCCGGGAGCGGAAGGGGGAGGGATCGAAGAAGGTGATACGGCGGGTCGCCGTGCGTCCCTCGCTCAGCAGGCTCCAGAAGTTCTTGACGCCGACACCGCCCGGCGCGAGGACCTCCATGCCGGTGATGACGACGCGTCGCCCGGTCATGACGCCTCCCAGCTGTAGAAGCGGGTGGCCATGGCATCGGCCGGGGAGCGCCAGGTCGCCGGGTCGTAGGCCTCGATGAAGGGCTTCAGGTCGTTGCTGATCCCGATGAACCGCGGGTCCGTCTTGGCCTCCTCGATGAGGCGGCCGCCGTTGTCCTCGTCGAAGTCCTGGAGGTGGAAGTAGAGCCCCCGGTACGAGAAGAGCTGGCGTCGGCGGGTGCCCATGCGGTGGGGTGTCTCCGACTCGTCGAAGGCGCCGAACAGCCGTGCGACGTCCGCGCTGGAGCCGGGCTCCATCCGGGCCACGATCAGGGTGCTGTGCATGGTTTTCCTTTCGTGTCCTGCTGTTTCCGGTGTCCTGCCGCAGCCGTGCGGGGCCGTGGGTCAGGGCCTGTCGTCAAAGTCCCGTCGTCGCTCGAAGGGCGGGCCTGGTGCCCGCCGCGGCAACGGCTGAGGCCGAGTGGACCCGTGCTCTCGGCGTGCCGGGCGCAGGCTCTCGTACTGGGTCGTGCGTGGGTCTGTGTCCGGTGCGGCGAGAGGGCGTGCATGGCGTCGCCAGGCAGGCGGGAAGGTGACGACAGGCCCTAGCGGGCGGGGCCGAACCAGCGGTCCAGGGCCATGGGGAGGTCGCTGTGGCAGCCGGGGGCGGCCCAGGCCACGTAACCGTCCGGGCGGACCAGCACGGCGGTGGTGCCCGCCGGCACACCGTTCCCGGATGCGTCCTTCGGCTGTGCGGTCACGATGTCCACGCGGTCCCGCCACCCTGCGGCGCGGCGCCGCAGTTCCGCGTTGTCCGCCAGATCGAGCAGGACGCCACGGCCGGCGTGCAGAGCCTGCGTACTGCTGTCGGTGCCGCTGGTGGTGCCGCCGGACAACTCCAGGTGCGGCATGCGGCGACCGAGCAGCGGGTGCGGGCCTCCGGCGACGGGGTAGTGGATCTCGAGACCGCTGACCATCCCCGCGAGGTGCCGGCTCACCGGCAGATAGGTGATCAGCTCGGTGAACACGTCGCGCAGTGGCTGTACTTCGGGACCGCTGAGGAACAGCAGACCCTGGGCCCGGGTGTTCATCAGCAGCCGCTCGCCCACCGGGTGCCGCTCGTCGTGGTACGTGTCCAGCAGCTCCTCGGGTACCCGGCCCCGCACCACGGCAGCGAGTTTCCAGCCCAGGTTCACCGCGTCCTGGATGCTGGTGTTCATACCCTGGCCGCCGGCCGGGAGATGGATGTGCGCGGAGTCGCCCGCCAGGAAGACCCGGCCCTGCCGGTACCGGGTGACCTGACGGGTGGCGTCGCCGAAGGAACTCACCCACACCGGCTCCCCGTGCGAGATGTCGTCGCCGGTGAGCCGTTTCCAGGCCGCCGCCACCTCGTCGTAGGAGGGCGGCGCCTCTCGGCGCTGCGGAGGCGTGCCCCGTTCGCAGACGATCAGCCGGGTGATGCCGCCAGGCAGCGGGCCGACCATGACCATGCCGCCGGGCAGGGTCTCACCGATCATGCGCGGCTGGAGGTCGAGCCCCTTCACGTCGGCGAGGAACATCTCCATCGTGGACGGTGTGCCCGGGAAGTCGAAGCCCATGGTTTTGCGTACGACACTGCGTCCGCCGTCGCAGCCCACCACATAGCCGGCGGTCAGCTGGTGCACTCCGTCGGGGCCGCTGACCTCCACCTCCACGAGATCGCCGGTGTCCTTGAGGGAGAGCAGCTCGTGCCGGCGCCGGACGTCCCCGCCCAACTCCTCGACCCAGTTCTCCAGAACCGTCTCCGTCTGCGACTGCGGCACGGTCTTCGCGGCCTGGTGGGCACCGTCGAGGACGGCGAAATCGACGGGCAGACCACCGAAGTGACCCTGGTTGCTGATCTCGATCTCCCCGAACCGGGACAGCAGCCCCCGCTGGTCGAAGACCTCCATCGTGCGCGCCGTGAACCCCAGGCCCCGGGACTCCCCGGTACGTTTCTCCAGCCGCTCCAGGACGATCACATCGACTCCGGCCAGCCGCAACTCTCCCGCGAGCATCATCCCGGCGGGGCCGGCGCCCACGACTATTACTTCGGCGTCCATATCTCCTCCTCGGTGGCTGCAACAAGGATTCGGCGGAATTCGGGCACACCGGTCCGGCGCGACCCCGTAAAAATGGATTCAGGGCCGGCAATTCCGTAGTCCCAAGCGAGGCATTTGATTGAAAGAAATCTTCCTCGCCTTTTCAGGGGTGGGTCAAGGAGCCGATTCAAGAGACCGGTGAGGAATCATCAGACAAACGTCAGAGAACCGACCGGGACGAAGGGAAGTGTCAGAGGAATGTCAATCGTGACGACCGCGGCTCCGCGGGAAGGCGCTCACTCCGAGACTTCAGGTGGTGGTTCACCTTCCGCCGGGTCGGTCCGACCCGGCCGGCCAGGGGTCCTCGATCACGGTGACGTCCAGCATGGGTCCAGCACCCCACCGAACTCCTCCCCGTCGCGACGGCTCCGGCTTTCGGCCGGAATCATCACGGGACCAGGCCGAGGGCGTGGTCGTAGCGGCTGACGGTGGCGCTCTTCAGGCCCGGCCAGGTGGCGAGTGCGTCGACGTGCGCCTGGGCGCTCTCCCACTCGGCGTAGTTGAGGACCCTGCTGCCGTCGGTGCTCAGGTGGAAGTGGGCGGAGATGCCACCGGGGTGCGCGTCCGGCTCGTTCTCCAGCGCCTCCAGGGCGGCATCGGCCCAGGCGCGCTGCCGGTCCGGGTCGGGTCCCACGAACTCGACGTCGACGACCACGACACACCCGGGCACCCTCGTGTCACCGTCCCGGACGCTGCTCCGGTAGCGCCGGTACCGGTCGAGCCCCAGCCGCTCGATGTCGGGCACGAGCAGGTCGATCTCGTCGTTGCGCTCCTGCCGGCGGGTCTTCACGAAGGCCTCGTAGGCCTGCTCGGTCGCCCACTGCGAGTAGTGCATCAGGGCTTCGCCGTCGTGCCCCGTGTAGACGTGATAACCGATCAGGCCGGCTGCCGGCCAGGGCCGTCGCTGCCAGGTGTCGGCGATGGCCTCCACGGTCTGCCGCTGGCGCAGGGGAGTGTGCACACGCCAGTGGCTGAAGAACGGGGCACCGACGCGAGGGTCGGTGAGGTCCGGAGGGGTTTCGGTACGACGTGTCATGCCGGTCATCCTGCAACCTCGATCCGGTTCAGGTCAGGCAGCCGATTCGAGCCGCCTGTTCGTGAGACTGCCTGCCCGTCGATGCGGAGTACGTACACGGCGCGTGAACGTGTTTCCGGTACGGGAACGCAGCCTGGGCCCTGGCACCACCACATCCGCACGCACGCGATCACGCCAGGTCGTGAGCGGCGTCCGACCGCCGCGGTCCACTACGGAAGCAACGACACGCGGCCTGCCACGCGCCGTCCCGGACGGCGATCAGCGCACACTCCGTCACCCCTGCAGAGCCTCGGCGATCATCGCCACCGTGAGCATCTGCGCGCCCCTGCCGCAGGTCGGGTCGCAGCCGGTGACGTCCTCGATCCGCCTCAGGCGGTAGTCCAGCGTGCTGCGGTGGATGAACATGCTGCGGGCCGCCTTGTTCCTGCTGTAGTCGGAGTCGACGAAGGCGGTCAACGTCTCCCAGAGGACCTTGTGCGCCCTGAGCGGCCTGATCATCGCCGCCAGGTCGGTCCGCACCTTCTCGTTCAGCGTGACCGCGTACTCGACCAACACGTCCGACATCGTGTACGCGCCGCTCGGGCGCAGTCCCGCCACCACCAGCCTCAGCACACAGGCCGCTTCGTTGACCCCATCGACGAGATGGGCTCTGTCCCGTTCGGCCGTCGCGAGCCAGCTCCTGCCGCCGAGACACTGGGTCAGCCGCGTCACCGAGCGTTCGGCGCTGCCCGGACCGCCGGCCGGGATGAAGAGAACGACGTTGCCGTCCCGGTGCGTCAGCAGTGTGTCCTGCCCCGACACCGAGCACAGCGCGTCCACCTCACGGCCGGGCTCCGCAAGCCTCACCGCGGCGATCAGGTATCGAGGAGCAAGTCCCCCGAACACGTCCGCGGGCAGCGGACGACCGTCGGCGAGGTCGCCGGCCAGGTCACGCGAAGCATCCGTAGTGGTCTTCTGCTGGTATCCGTCGAGGAAGTCCTGCAACAGGCGCCCCCCGGCGCGCACGATGGCGGCCAGCATCGGATCACCTGCCGCCGCCTTGGTCAGCAGCTCGGCCAGCTCGTCCGGCTCGTTACCGGTCCACTCCCGCCCTGCGGCCCGCACCTTCGCCCGGAAGTCAGCGACCCTGCCCTCCTCCGGCGTCGAGCTGAACGCCTCGACCCGAGATAACGAGCTGCC
Organism: Streptomyces sp. B21-083; assembly: GCF_036898825.1. Taxonomy (GTDB): domain Bacteria; phylum Actinomycetota; class Actinomycetes; order Streptomycetales; family Streptomycetaceae; genus Streptomyces. The sequence goes on from NZ_JARUND010000001.1 coordinate 2,163,349, forward strand.
TGCCGTTTCCGTCATTTCTCACCTCATCTTCCCGCTGGGCCGTGAAGGTCCGTACACAAAAGGACGTCACCGCTCGAACGGACCTCGTGGGGTTCGCGCGTCAGCCGGACTTTCGGCCAGGAGAGAGAAAGCGACCCGGCACCGGGAGGACCCACCACAGCCATTGACGACAACGTCGGAAAGAATTCACCCGCCGGAGCAGTGGGGGTTTTCGGCATGACACTCTCCGCTCGCGTCCACGAGGGCGCATCGGGGCGCGTGGGGGCACTCCGTTCATGGGGATGCTAACACAGCTACTTGAACCTTGTAACATATTACCCGCGGGTTACGGTTTCCCTTATGACTTGAAATCTACTTCTTCTCCACAGCTACCCAGCAGGCACAAATCCCCCATACAGGGCCTGGATCAGACATCTTGTTCCGCCGGCGCCGCGGTCTCGTAGCTCGTCGACCAATGCCATTCCCCGACACATCTCAGGACGAACAAGACGCGAATGCCGCAAAATTTGGAGGGAATTCCGAGGTGGGCGGAAAATGGCGGGACGCGACGGTGCACCGGTGACAAGGATGAGGGGGCCACCTAGGATGCTTATCCAGTAGGTCCTCACTCTGTATTTCACCGATTACGGTCCTGGCCTGGTCGGATGTACGGGATGGATGGGTGACATGGACAATGCTCAGAACGGTTTGAAGAACTGCTCGAACCACTCGGACTGCGCCAGAAATCAGAGTTGCGGTCCAGTGCCTTCCAGCCCGGTCCGGCTGGTGACAAGAAACCCTGCGGCTCGCGAAGCGTCCGAGCCGGTCGACGGCTGGGGTCTCAGCTCGATTCAGGCCAGGATCCTGGAGGGTGTTGCGGCCGGATTGTCCAGCGGGCGACTGTCGAGAGAGATGTACCTCAGCTCGAAGACCATTGACTATCACGTCCGCGTCATGTCCGACAAACTGCAGGCGTCGAATCGTGTCGCGTTGGTTTCGAGGGCGTACGTCCTCAAGATTCTGATAACAGAATCGTGGCCCCCGCGCGTCGCGTGTGACGCCGTGAATTAACACGCGCCGGTTCGCGAGATCACCATCCGTATCCTCGCGCGCGACCCGCGTTTCGTGTGCCGTTTCCTGGAAGCCTCCTTTTTCTCACTCCCTCCGGTCGCCCCGGAGATCAGGTGCCGGCCGACTGCGAGCGCTCGTCGGACCGAGTGCGGCCGGTCACGCCTCGGCGTCCTGGACATCCTCGATGTCCACGCCCATCTCCTCGGCGATGCGTACGGCCTCGGCCAGGAGGGTCTCCACGATCTGTGACTCCGGGACCGTGCGGATCACCTCGCCCTTGACGAAGATCTGGCCCTTGCCGTTGCCGGCGGCGACGCCGATGTCGGCCTCGCGCGCCTCCCCGGGCCCGTTGACGACACAGCCCATCACCGCCACCCGCAACGGCACCGGGAACCCCTCGAGCGCCGCGGTGACCCGCTCGGCGAGGGTGTGCACATCGACCTGGGCCCGACCGCAGGACGGACACGACACGATGTCCAGTCCCCGTGGCCGCAGCCCGAGCGACTCCAGGATCTGCGCGCCGACCTTGACCTCCTCGACCGGTGGTGCGGAGAGCGAGACGCGGATGGTGTCGCCGATGCCCTCCGCCAGCAGCGCGCCGAACGCGACCGAGGACTTGATCGTGCCCTGGAACCGGGGTCCCGCCTCGGTCACGCCGAGATGCAGCGGGTAGTCGCACCGGCCGGCGAGCTTGCGGTACGCCTCGATCATCACCACCGGGTCGTGGTGCTTCACCGAGATCTTCAGGTCGGTGAAGCCGTGCTCCTCGAACAACGAGCACTCCCACAACGCCGACTCCACCAGCGCCTCCGGGGTGACGCCGCCGTGTTTCCGCAGCAGCCGCTTGTCCAGCGACCCGGCGTTCACGCCGATCCGGATCGAGATGCCCGCGTCCTTGGCCGCACGGGCGATCGCGCCGACCTGGTCGTCGAACTGGCGGATGTTGCCGGGGTTGACCCGTACCGCGGCGCAGCCGGCGTCGATCGCGGCGAACACGTACTTCGGCTGGAAGTGGATGTCGGCGATCACCGGGATGCCCGACTTGCGGGCGATCGCCGGCAGCGCCGCCGCGTCGTCCGCCGACGGCACGGCGACCCGTACGATCTCGCAGCCCGCCGCGGTGAGCTCGGCGATCTGCCGCAGCGTGGCGTCGATGTCGACGGTGGGCGTGGTGGTCATCGACTGCACCGACACCGGCGCGCCGTCACCGACCGGCACCGTGCCCACCGTGATCCGGCGGGAGTTCCGCCGCGTGGCCACCGAGAGCGGGACCTCGCCCCTGCGTGGCAAGGGCATTCCCAAAGCGACGGACGTCAATGTTCCTCCTCCGAGTGAACCGGCCAGGTGCCGGGGTCGTCGATGCCCGCGGCCGCCGGTGTGGCGTCGAGGCCGGTCAGCAGTTCCACCACGACCCTGCTGATGTTCTGCGCGGTCAGCCCGCAGGCGGCGAGCACCTCGGCCCTGGAGCCGTGGCTGAGGAACCGCCTCGGGATGCCGAACTCGCGCAGTGGGGTACGTACGTCGGCGTCCCGCAGCGCCTGCGCGATCGCGGAACCGACACCGCCCGCGCGGCTGTTGTCCTCGACCGTGATCGCGAGCCGGTGGCGGCGGGCCAGGTCGGCCAGCGCGGGGTTGACCGGTGTGACCCACCTCGGGTCCACCACCGTCACCCCGATGCCCTGTGCCCGCACACCTTCGGCGACCGTGAGCGCGAGCCCCGCCAGCGCACCGACCGCGACGATCAGCACGTCCAGCGAGCCGGAGCGGCGCAGCACGTCAAGCCCGTTGAAGGTGGCGACCGCCGGCAGGTCTTCGCCGACGGGGCCCTTGGGGAACCGCAGCAGAGTCGGACCTTCGTCCCACGCGACCGCCTCGCCCAGCAGCTCGGCCAGCCGGGTGCCGTCCCGCGGCGCCGCGATCCGCAGGCCGGGCACGACCTGGAGCACCGAGAGGTCCCACATGCCGTTGTGGCTCGGCCCGTCGTCCCCGGTGACCCCGGACCGGTCGAGGACGAAGGTGACCGGACGGCGGTGCAACGCCACGTCCATCAGCAGCTGGTCGAGCGCGCGGTTGACGAACGTCGAGTAGATGGCCACCACCGGGTGCACCCCGCCCATGGACAGCCCGGCGGCCATGGTGACCGCGTGCTGCTCCGCGATGCCGACGTCGATCACCCGGTCCGGGAACCTCCGCTGGAGCGGCAGCAGTCCGGTCGGCTCGGTCATCGCGGCGGTGATCGCCACCAGGTCCGAGCGCCGCTCGGCCAGCTCGACCAGCGTCGCGCCGAACACCGAGGTGAACGACCGGGCCGGCACGCCGAGCGGCTGCCCGGTGCGCGGGTCCATCGGCTTGATCGCGTGCCCCAGGTCCAGGTCGTTGGTCTCGGTGTGCGGATAACCCTTGCCCTTGGCCGTGATCACGTGCACCACCACCGGTCTGCCCAGCGCGTGGGCGCGGCGCAGGGCCTCCTGAACGGCGGGCAGGTCGTGGCCGTCGACCGGGCCCAGGTAGGAGAGCCCGAGCTGTTCGAACACGCCGGGAGCGCACCCGGCCCGCAGGTCGGCCAGGTGTTCGGCCAGGCCGCCGACCGTCGGCGCGTAGGACCGCTTGTTGTCGTTGAGCACGATGACGAGTGGCCGGTCCGGCCCGCCCGCGATGTTGTTGAGCGCCTCCCAGGCCATGCCGCCGGTCATCGCGCCGTCGCCGATGACCGCGACGGTCGCCCGGTCGCGTCGGCCGAGGTGGGCGTCCGCCCTGGCCAGCCCGTCCGCGTAGGACAGTGCGGTGGACGCGTGCGAGTTCTCCACCAGGTCGTGCTCGGACTCCTCCCGGCTCGGGTAGCCGGAGATGCCGCCCGACTTGCGCAGCCGGTCGAACCCGGCCTGGCGGCCCGTGAGGATCTTGTGCACGTAGGACTGGTGCCCGGTGTCCCACAGCAACCGGTCCCGCGGGGACTCGAACACCGTGTGCAACGCGATGGTCAGCTCCACCACCCCCAGGTTGGGCCCGAGGTGTCCCCCGGTGGCGGAGACCCGCTCGATCAGGAACGCGCGGATCTCCCCGGCGAGGTCGCGCAGCTCCCCGGCGGTCAGCTCACGCAGCCGCGCCGGGTCGCGCACGGTTTCCAACAGCGCCATGTCGAACAGTGCTCCTCACCGGGTGTGGCAGGCGGACGAGGCCGCCCTCTCGGTCAGTTCGGGCTGCCGGCCCGGCGCGATGCCGGTCCGGCCGAAGGCCTCGGGTACCGGCCGACGCGGGCAAGGACTCTCGTAGGGGTCGCCATGAGGGTCACCCTCATGGGGTGTGGTGGCCTCGGCCGGTGGGACGTGTCCGAGGCGACGGCTGCGCGGTTCGCCGCCGAAGCGCTTTCGCCCACAGAGTCCTCGCGGACGCCATCAGCGACAGGGGCCGCCCGGTCTCGACCGGTCACGGTGTGTCCGCCACTCCGGTCAGCCGCGCGGGCGGAAAGAACACGATGTCCTCGGTCGCCACCCGTTCTACGACCGTGTCCGCGTAACCGAGTTCCGCGAGCCGGTCGAGCAGCTGGTCGACGAGGATCTCCGGCGCGCTCGCCCCGGCACTCACGCCGACCGTGCTCACGCCGGCCAGCCATGTGGGGTCGAAATGGGTCACGTCCGGCACCAGCTCGGCCCTGCCGCCGAGTCTGCGCGCCACCTCGACCATCCGGATCGAGTTGCTGGAGTTGGCCGAGCCGACCACCAGCACCAACTCGCACCGGTCCACGATGGCCCTGATGCCGTCCTGGCGGTTCTGGCTGGCGTAACAGATGTCGTCGGTGGCGGGCCCGCGCAGGCCCGTGAACCGGCGTCGGAGCACGGCGATGATGTCCCTGGTCTCGTCCACCGAGAGCGTGGTCTGGGTGAGGTAGGCGACCGGTGCGTCGGGGGGAAGGTCCAGCGCCTCCGCGTCGGCGACCGTCTCGACGATGATCGTCCGGTCGGGAGCGTGCCCGAAGGTGCCCTCGACCTCCTCGTGGTCCGCGTGCCCGACCAGCAGCAACGTACGCCCGTCCCGGGCGAACCGGCGGGCCTCCTGGTGCACCTTGGCCACCAACGGGCAGGTCGCGTCGAGCACGTCCAGCCCGCGCGCCTCCGCGTTCTGCCGCACCTGCGGGGAGACACCGTGCGCGGAGAAGACACACACCGCGCCCTCCGGCACCTCCTGCTCGGAGTCGACGAACCGGACACCCCGGCGCTGGAACTCGCGCACCACGTAGTGGTTGTGCACGATCTCCTTGCGGACGTAGATCGGCGCGCCGTGCTGTTCCAGCGCGAGGTCGATGATGGCTATCGCCCGGCGCACGCCGGCACACAAACTCCGCGGTTCGGCCAGCAGGACCTGCTTACCGCCACTCATTCCCACTCCGTTCCGTGCCATGGCGTCCGCGTCGGCACGCCCGGCTTCGCGTTGCCGAACAGGGCATCCACGCCGGTCGGTAGAAACCGAGTCCTTCTCAGAAGTCTTGTCCGCCGTCGAGTGCCGGCTTAATAGCCCGACTCGAACACGGCTTTGGTGTCGCACACAGCGGCTACCAATCCGCAGAATAGTCCAATCCGGGCTCCACGCCGTATCCTTTGGGGTTTTTCCTAAAGTTGCGCCTGCTCACGCCATGTAGTTGACACGGCCAGGGGTGCCCTCCAGGATGGAATCCGATAGCCGCCGCCCAATTTCGTGGCGCCCGCAGATTTCTCCCGACCGAAGCAGGCCATTCACCGACTTCGTCGCATCCGAGTCCTGGAGAAGTGATCGTGACAAATCTGGATGAATTATCAGGTTCGACCCAGACAGCGCTGGACCCTCAGGATGAGGTAAAAATAGTCGGCCAATACTACGACGGAAAGACGGCGAAGCTTGTTCGCAAATACGGACCCGGGCCCAGGATTCACTACCACGTAGGTTACTACCCTTCCTCCGAAACGCCGCCTTATGCTCCCGATGTGACGCCGGATGACATTCGCCGCAGCATACGGCTCCACCAAGAGGGGCTGCTGCGGTACGCGGCCAAGATCTGGGGCGCTGAACACCGGTTGTCGGGGAGAATCCTGGATGTCGGCTGCGGTCTCGGCGGGGGCTCGATCTTCTGGGCACAGGAATACGGCGCCGACGTGACGGCGGTCACCAATGCACCGGAACACGCGCCGATAGTCAACGGATTCGCGCGCGAATGCGGTTTGGAAGGGAAGGTCCGAGCACGGGTCTGTGATGCGATGCATCTCCCCTTGGACGGCCCCTACGACGCGGCCGTGGCCATCGAGAGCAGCGGATATTTCAACCGTCCGCAGTGGTTCGAACGTCTGGCGCGCGTGCTTCGTCCGGGCGGGAGCGTGTGCATCGAGGAGGTATTCACCACCCGCCCGCACGGGGCCGATGTGTGGGCCGAATACTTCTACACGAAACCAGCTACGGTGCTTGACTACGTGGAAGCCGCGCGGGCCGCTGGTTTCGAATTGGTCGACGAAATCGACGCCACGTCGGAAACCGCGCCGTTCTGGGACGAGAGTGCCGCCTGGACGAAGGCGGTACTGGACAGCGACAGCGGTATTTCGCCGGTTGAGCGCAGGCAGCTGAGGATATCGCTGCTGGCGAACCAGGCGCTCGGCACCGAATGGAAAGCAGGGGGCCTGCGGCTGGGTTTCCTGCGCTTCGAGCTGAAGTCGACGACAGGGAGTGCCTCATGACGGTCGAACAGTCCCCCGCTCCCAGCGACGTCCGTAACGTGTACGACGGGTTCGGTCGGATCTACGGTTCCGTGTGGGGGCCCAATATCCACTACGGCTACTGGGAGAACGACGCCGACGACAGCTCCGTCGAGGTAGCCACAGACCGCCTGACCGACCTGATGATCTCCGGTCTCGGCGCGCAGGCCGGCCAGCGGGTCCTGGACATCGGATGCGGCATCGGTCATCCCGCACAGCGGCTCGTCCGCGCTTGTGACGTGAACGTGGTGGGCATCACCGTCAGCCACGTCCAGGCCCAGGAGGCCACCGAACTCGCGGCCGCGGCCGGGCTGGCCGACCGGGCCACATTCCAGTTCGGGGACGCGATGGACATGCCCTTCCCCGACGACTCGTTCGACGCGGCCTGGGCGTTCGAGTCGATGTGGCACATGCCCGACCGTGGCCATGTGCTCTCCGAGGCCGCCCGCGTCCTGCGCCCCGGCGGCCGCCTCGCCATCGCCGACGTCATCCAGCGCGACCCGGTGAGCCCTGAGGGACGCGTGGTCCTGGACCACATCTGCCAGAACTACGCGGTGCGCTCCCTGGGCACGGTCGACGAATACCGGGTGGCGTTGGCCGCCAGCGGTTTCGTCGACGTGGAGATCCGTGACATCACCGACAACGTCATCCGTACCCTCGGGCTCATGGCCGACGCCTTCGAGACCGTCAGCGACAAGCTGGCCGATCTGGTCGGCAAGGAACAGGCCGACTCGCTCATCGACTTCGTGCGCAGGTTCGGGGCCATCCCGGAGAGCGGCTACCTCTTCCTGACCGCGGTCCGCGCATAACACGGGCGCCGCCCTGGGTACCGGTCGAGGGTCATCTCGAAGGGGAACTCCAGCATGGGTGGTGGACGCCCATGCTGGTGGCTTCCCGGCACAGCGGTGACGTGGGGTGCGGTAGGACGCCGGCGGAAGGTTGATTCGCTCGGCCGAGTGCTCCGTACCGGGGCCCCAGGTGACGCCCGGCGTAGTGGGTGCGACTCGGCCTCGGCGATCAGACTCACGGACCTCTCCGGAGCACGGCTGACGGTCGACGCAATCGCGGTGCGACCCAACGTCCCGCAACCTGCCAGGATCCGCTTCGCCCGGCACTGATCTCACCGCCCGCGCCGCTACGAGCCCGCGTCAGGACGACTCGCGAACGACCAGTTCCGTACGGAGGATGACGTGGCGCCAGGCCACGGACGCCTCCTCCATCTCCTCCAGCAGCAGTCTGATCATGGCCCGCCCCATCTCCTCCACCGGCTGACGCACGGTGGTCAGGCGCGGCTCGGTGCGCTGAGCCAGCGGAAAGTCGTCGAACCCGATCACCGCGACGTCCTCGGGCACCCGCCGCCCCGCCGCGCGCAGCGCCTGCAGCGCCCCCGCCGCCGAGGTGTCCGACGCGGCGAGGACGCCGTCGATCTCCGGGTGCCGTACGAGGAGTTCCGCCATGGCGCAGCGCCCGCCCTCCAGGGTGAAGTCGCTCTCCGCGACCAAGGTCCGCGGACCTTTCAGACCGGCCGCCTCCAGGGCACCCTGATAGCCGCGCAGCCGGCACTGCGCGACGTACATGTCCAACGGTCCCGTAATGGTGGCGATCGCTCTGCGTCCCTGTTTCAGCAAGTGGGAGACCGCGCTTCGGGCACCGCCCAAGTTGTCCGCGTCCACGTAGCTGACGTACTCGTCGCCCGACCGGCGCCCCAGCATGACGGTCGGTAACCGCGCCTCGGCGAGCATGTCCGGCAGCCGATCGCCTCCGTGCACGGACATCAGCAGAACCCCGTCGACCCGGCCGCCGCGTGCGTACTCAAGGAAGCGCTGCCGTTCGTTCTCCGAGGGGACCAGGGTCAGCATCAGCTGCATCCCGGTGTCCGCCAGCGCATCGCCGAGCGAGCGGACGATCTCCGAGAAGAACGGCTCCGCGAACTGCCTCCAGTCCGGCTCCGTCAGGACGAGGGCCACGGCGTCGGCCCGCCGTCCGGCCAGGGACCGGGCCGCGAGATTGGGCACGTAGCCCAGATCCTCGATGGCGCGTTGTACCGCCCGGCGCGTCGCCTCCTTCACACCGGCCGCGTTGTTGATGACCCGGGAGACCGTGCCCCGCCCCACCCCGGCGCGGGCGGCCACCTCTTCCAGCGTCGGCGCTCCAAGGCGTCGCTTGGCCATGACCACCTCTCCCCACCCGCGAGATCACCGATCTTACGGGCCCGGGGAACCGGCCACACATCATCCGCGGGGGATCAACCGAGCTCGGCGCGAAGGAAGTTCGGGTGCCCCGCCTTGAGGAAGGCCGTCGACCCGGCCGGCTCCGGAAGCGGCCGCACCCACCCGGCTGAACTCGAAAGCCAGGCGGATGGGTGCGGGGTGGACGGACGCGCACTCGCGTCAGGCGCCCGGTTCGGGGCAGGCCGGCCGGCGGTCGTCCGGTCTCAGGCCGCCGACGCCGGCATCATCAAGCGGCGGTGCAGGACGTGCCGTTCAGGCTGAAGCCGGTCGGTTTGGCGAAGGTGCCGTCGTAGCCGCCCTGGAACCCGAAGGAGACCTGGCCGCCCGGTGCGATGGACGCGTTGTACGCCATACCACCGGCCGTCACCGCTCCCGACGAGCCGGAGACGTTGGCGCTCCAGGAACTCGTGATCTTCTGCCCGGCGGGCAAAGTGAACGCGAGTTTCCAGTTGTCGACGGGAGACGAGCCCGTGTTGGTCACGGTGACGTCGGCGGTGAAGCCGCCTTGCCACACGCTCGTGCCGTAGGCCACCTTGCACGCCGACGAGCCGCCACCCGGACCGCCGGGGGTGCTGCCACCGACGTTGACGGTGGAGGAGAACGACGTCACCGCCAGTCCCGCGCCGTTCTGCCAGGGCTCGAAGCCCGCCTGCACACTCGTCAGGTACCAGTTGTCCTGGGCCAGTCCGCGGGAGACGGCCTGGCGGACGAAGTCCATGACGTCGAAGTTCCAGCTGTCGATCGCCGACGGCGCGACAAAGGACAACACGTCGTTGGAGCCGTTGTTGCCGGACCACACCTGCCATGAACGCCCGGCCACGGAGGCGGTGCCGACCTGCGATCCGACCGGCTGCACGCCTCCCACATGGTTGAACCAGACCATGATCTCGGTGCGGTTCACACCGTCCTTGCGGGGCGTCGGGTCCAGCCAGATGTCGTACGCGGCGTCGTAGATCGCACCGCTCCCATAGCCGTAGGAGATGCTCGTGGGCGCGCTCGAGATCGAACTCAGCCGGGCCGGGAGGCTGGTGCCGGGTGAGCAGTTGGTGTAGTGGCAGCCGTTGAAGAGGGACGGGTACGACTTCGGGGCGCCGTTCGTCGGAACCGAGCCGTCGGCCTGGGCGATCCTGAAGCCGGAGTTCGTGACGGTGATGCACTGGGTGGCGTTGGTGCCCCAGCGGTTGTTCTGGACGACGTAACGGCCCTGGATCGTGGTCGTGCCGAACTGCTCGCAGATGGTCGTGTCGGCGTGCGACGCCGGGGCGGCGGTGAGAAGCGCCGCCAGCGCGACGAGCGCCGTGAGCAGCGTGCCGAACAGAGCGTGCGCCCTGCCCCTTTGCTTCGACTCTTGCATGCGTGTCCTCCGCTGGGGATGTGTGGGGAGCAGCAGGAACGCCCATCCTTTGGGAGCGCTCCCAATTCGGTTGGCAGGATCCGACGCGACCGGCATCGTGATCATGCTCCTGACAAATCCCGGGCGGTTCCCTGAGCGGCTGAGAACCGCCCGGCCGGGTGACCCCGTCTCCCTGCGACGGAGTCGTGTACGCGGAACCTCAGGGGACCTGGTCAAGGGCTCCGCGCACAAGCCCATGGCGAGGGCGATGTCCGCCCGGGCCCAGAACCGGTGGTGGGTGAAGACGGGCGCGGCTCCGCCCGTGAGGTATGCCCCGGTCTTCGACCAGGCCGGGTCGTTCTTGCATGCAGAAGGAGCGCGGTGACGCCGGACAGTCACCCATGGCCGGACTGCGACCACCTGCCGTTCCAACCGCTGCTCAGCTTCTGGTTGCCCGAGCAGGCGGGCATCGACAGGGGCGGGGCGAACGCGGCCGCGACAGCGGTCCACAGCCGCCGCACAGCTCTGCGCTTACGTCCGGGATCCATGTTTCTGGTCCTCCTCGCGAAGGGCGACTCGGTGGGGGCCAAGGCTGAACCGGCGGGAGCGCTCCCATAGTGAGGACGGAGGCAGAGCCCGTCAAGACGTCGAGAAGTGGAATCGTTTTGAACTGAATCGGCCGAAGAAAGTCAGGTAACAACCCTGTGAAACCAACCCTGTTGACGCTAACTTCGTCGACACCAGTGGGAGCGGTTCCATCAGGCGACTCGGCCGTCACCGCGCGCCAAGCTGCGCGGAGTCGCTCATACGACACCCCCGCGTTCAACAGCGTTCAGACTCGTCGGCACACCTGCGCCGCGTGTCCCGGGGCGCCGGGCCCGTGGACTCCGGCGATCTCGCCGCCGTCTGACGCGTCCACGACTCCCGCTCAGGTGACAGCTGTTGGAACTCCACCCGCAGGACAAGCGTGGGAGACCTCCGCCGGCCGTCCCTCATGGCCTCGCCTCCTACGGCGGCGCGTCCACCGGGCAGGGCGACCGGCCTGCCCGACCGGCTGCGTGAAGCGTGTGGGCCGGTCCGAGGGGGTGGCGTAACGCACGCTACGCAGGACGGACGCCCAGGTGGCGGTGTCGGTGAAGTCCCGGCGCCCGGCCGGGACGGCGTCCGCCCGGCCGGCTCGCAGCCAGGCGGTGAGCGTGCCGTCGTCGCCGAGGTCGGTCACGGGAACCGCGCGGACGCGGGAAATGGTGCTGCTGCGGCTACCGGCCCGGCCGGTGCTGGGCTTCTGTTTCGCGCCGCAAGCGGTGTACTCGTCCGGAGAGGGCGTCACCGAGGCCGGCACCGTGGCGTACGCCGCCCATGTCGTCGGCTTCCTCGCCGGCATGCCGCTGGCCCGGCCGCTCAGGCCCGGCACCTCGCCGCCGCCCGAACCGGGCCGCCCGCCACGGGGCGGGCAGGCACCGCATACGTGGCGACGGGCGCCGGATCGCGGCTCAGCGGGCGGTGTTCGTGTGGACGTACTCCACGAGGCGCGTCAGGGCGTCCGGGGGCGTGTTCGGCATGACGCCGTGGCCGAGGTTGAAGATGTGGCCCTCCAGGCCCTTCGCGGAGTCGAGGACCTCGCGGGTCTTCGCCTCGACGGCCTCCGTGGACGCGAACAGGACCGTCGGGTCGAGGTTGCCCTGGAGCGCCTTGCCGGGGCCGACGCGACGGGCGGCCTCGTCGAGCGGGACGCGCCAGTCGACGCCCATGACATCCACGCCGGCCTCGCTCATGGGGGTGAGGAGTTCGCCGGTGCCGACGCCGAAGTGGATGCGCGGGACGCCGTACCCCTCGACGGCCTTGAAGACCTTCTGGGAGGCGGGGAGCACCGAGCGGCGGTAGTCGGCCGGGGCGAGGGCGCCGGCCCAGGAGTCGAACACCTGGACGGCACTGGCGCCGGCCTCGATCTGGACCTTGAGGAAGGCGGCCGTGATGTCGGCGAGGCGGTCGAGGAGGTCGGCCCAGAGCTGCGGGTCGCCGTACATGATCGCCTTGGCGTTCTCGTACGTCCGGGAGGGGCCGCCCTCGACGAGGTAGCTCGCGAGCGTGAAGGGCGCGCCGGCGAAGCCGATGAGCGGGGTGGCGCCGAGCTCGCGGGTGAGCAGACCGATGGCCTCGGTGACGTACGGGACGTCCTCGGGGGTGAGGTCACGGAGCTGGGCGAGGTCCGCGCGGGTGCGGATCGGCTTCTCGACGACCGGGCCCACACCGGGCTTGATCTCGAGGTCGATCCCGATGGCCTTGAGCGGGACGACGATGTCGCTGTAGTACACCGCCGCATCCACGTTGTGCCGGCGGACCGGCTGCATGGTGATCTCGGTGACCAGCTCGGGCCGGGTGCAGGACTCGAGCATCGGGATGCCCTCGCGGGCCTTGAGGTACTCGGGCAGAGAGCGCCCGGCCTGCCGCATGAACCACACGGGTGTGTGTGGCACAGGCTCGCGCCTGCACGCCTTGAGGAAGGCGGAATCCTGCACGGCGTCGTTCTTGACGGCGGCGGACGTCGCTGTCGGCTGCTGGCCCGCGGGGCTCTGGTTCGCGCTCACGCCCAGAAGTCTCCCACGCCCCACCGACAGTCCCGCGAACAGCCCTGTCGGCGGCTCCCGCCGGACTGTGGTCCGTTCCACGGGTGTCCCTCCCCGCACGGGGGCTCCGTTCCCCTTAATCTTCCCCGCATGGCTGCGGCACAGGGACGACTGTCGGACGGCGCTGGCGAAATGGACGATGCGAAGGAGGGGGGCCGGGATGGGGAGACGGCTCCGTTGCCCTTCCGGGCTGCCGTCGACGCGTTGCGGTCCGCGCGGCTGAGGCCGCAGATCGAGATCGAGCCGACGCGGGCGCCCCAGCGCCTCGCGCCGTTCGCGTACGCCCTGGAGGCGGCGGTCGTCGACGGCGAGGAGGATCTGGCCGACGGCCGGCTCGTCCTGCTGCACGACCCGGCCGGGCACGACGCCTGGCAGGGCTCCTTCCGGCTGGTGACGCTGGTGCGCGCCGAGCTGGAGCCGGAGATGGCCGCCGACCCGCTGCTGCCCGACGTGTGCTGGTCCTGGCTGACCGGGGCGCTCCAGGCGCGCGGGCTGTCGTACGGCGAGGCCAGCGGCACGGTCACGCGCGCGAGTTCGCACTACTTCGGCGGGATGTCGGAGCGGCCGGCCGCGTCCCAGATCGAGATCCGCGCCTCCTGGACGCCGCGCGAGGGCCTGGGCGGCGTCCCGGACACCGCCGCCCACCTGGCCTCCTGGTGCGACCTGCTGGCCCAGATCGCGGGCCTGCCACCGGCCGGCCCCGGGGACGCGTCGGTGGTGACGCTCCCTCAGCGACGGGGGCCCCAGTCCCGCTGAACCCCCGCCCGTCCGACTGAACGGCCTTGCGGTCCCCGTACGGGGACCGCAAGGCCGTTCCTTTGCGCCCCCCTCCATGTGCCCTCCTTCTCCCGGTATCGGCACGCCGTCTTTAGTAGCTCTTTGTCGATACGGCCACATTCGGCCGCGTATCGACGTAGAGCGAAACCGTTCGATCTTCGGATGATCGATCGCGTGTCCGAATTGCACAGATTGTTACTCACCAGATCGTGATCTTTCTCTAAAGGAGCACAGGTTTGATGCCGAAGACCTCTGTGACCTTGAAAGCACGGTCGATCCGGTTTCATCCCCAGACCGGATCCGTTCCGCACTCCAGGAGGCCTGGTGTCCGTTCTTCTTGAGCAGCCCGCAAGCCTGGTCGCCTACCGCCCGAACAAGCCGACCGCCATGGTGGTCGTGGCCGACCCCCGCGTCCGCTCCACCGTCACCCGCCATCTGTGGGCGCTCGGTGTGCGCGACGTGATCGAGGCCTCGTCCATCGCGGAGGCTCGTCCCCGCATCGGCAACCCCCGCGACATCTGCGTCGCAGACGTCCACCTGCCCGACGGCAGCGGGCTCACCCTGCTGTCCGAGACCCGTGCCGCGGGCTGGCCCAACGGCCTGGCCCTGTCCGCCGCCGACGACATCGGAGCCGTGCGCAACGCCCTCGCGGGCGGTGTGAAGGGTTACGTCGTCACCGGCACCCGCAACAACATCGGCCTGCCCAGCCGGCCGGGCGCCGCCCCCATCGGCGCCGGCGCCCGTATGCACCGCCGCCCCCCGGGTGCCCCGAGCCACCCGGGCGGCTACCGCGAGCTGTCAGGGCGCGAGGTCGAGGTCCTGCGACTGGTCGCCGAGGGCCAGTCGAACAAGGCGATCGGCGTCTCCATGGGCCTGTCCGCGCTGACCGTCAAGAGCCACCTCGCCCGGATCGCCCGCAAGCTCGGCACGGGTGACCGCGCCGGGATGGTGGCGGTGGCCCTGCGCACCGGAATCATCCACTGACACCGATTGACACCGATCCCGATCACTGCTCCTGAGCACCACTCCTGATCACTGACGCACGACCCTCGGCGACCGGCCGATGACGACCACTTCGCCACCACTCCTGACCGAGATGACCGACAGAATTCACTGACACGTGTGACACGTGACCGGTTTACGACCCCAAGGCGCCCGTCGACGGAACGTTCCGTCGGCGGGCGCCGTCCATACACAGATACCCTTGACAGGTGACCGAAGCCCAAGACACCGCAGCAGACAGCTCACTGCGAACCACCGGAGGCGCTCCTCCGGACGACAACGGATCTTCTGAGGCTCCGGCGCCGGTCCCACTCCTCGATCCGCGTGACGGAATTCCGCCCGTCGTCACCGACGAGCACTCGCTCGCCGAGGTGATCGCCGCGTTCGCCGCGGGCAGCGGCCCCGTCGCCGTCGACGCCGAACGTGCGTCCGGCTACCGCTACGGACAGCGCGCCTACCTGGTGCAGCTGCGCCGTGAGGGCGCCGGCACCGCGCTCATCGACCCCGTCGCCTGCCCCGATCTCTCGGGCCTCGGCGAGGCACTCGGCGGCGTGGAATGGGTGCTGCACGCCGCCACACAGGACCTGCCCTGTCTCCGCGAGATAGGCATGATCCCCACTCAGCTGTTCGACACCGAACTGGCCGGACGGCTGGCCGGGTTCCCCCGGGTCGGCCTGGGCGCGATGGTCGAGGGGGTCCTCGGCTTCGTACTGGAGAAGGGCCACTCCGCGGTCGACTGGTCGACCCGGCCGCTGCCCGAGCCCTGGCTGCGGTACGCGGCACTTGACGTCGAACTCCTGGTCGACCTGCGGGACGCGCTGGAGAAGGAGCTGGACCGGCAGGGCAAGCTGGAGTGGGCCCGGCAGGAGTTCGACGCGATCGCGTCGGCGCCCCCGCCGGAGCCCCGCAAGGACCCCTGGCGTCGTACGTCCGGCATGCACAAGGTGCGTCGGCGTCGGCAGCTCGCCGTCGTACGGGAGCTGTGGGAGACCCGGGACCGGATCGCGCAGCGCCGGGACGTGTCGCCGGGCAAGGTGTTGTCGGACGCGGCGATCGTCGAGGCCGCGCTCGCCGTGCCGGTGAACGTCAACGCGCTGGCCGCGCTGACCGGCTTCGGGCATCGGATGGGTCGGCGCCAGCTGGAGCAGTGGCAGGCCGCGGTGGATCACGTGAAGGCGCTCACCGACTCGCAGCTGCCCCAGCCGGGGCAGCCTGTGGTCGGGCCGCCGCCGCCCCGGGCCTGGGCCGACAAGGATCCTGAGGCCGCGGCCCGGCTGTCCGCCGCGCGGGCCGGGGTCTCCGCGCTGGCCGAGCGGCTGAACATGCCGCAGGAGAACCTGATCACTCCGGACACGGTGCGCAGGGTCTGCTGGGAGCCGCCCGCTTCCGTGGACGCCGACTCCGTGGCCGCGGCCCTCGCCGGGTACGGGGCTCGGGCCTGGCAGGTGGAGCAGGTCACCCCGGTGCTCGTGGAGGCGCTTTCCGCCGAGGTGCCGTAGAGATCTCAGGGGCTCACCTCGTCGCTCCCTTCATGAAGCCGTTGTAGATGAACCTCTGCAGCGACAGGAAAGCGATCAGGGTCGGCAGGATGACCAGGACCGCGCCCGCCGAGATCGTCTCCCAGTGGGCCGCGAAGGGGCCCTTGAAGCGGAAAAGTGACGTCGAAATCACGCCAAGATCTTCGGACGGCATGTAGAGGAAGGGGATGTAGAAGTCGTTGTAGACGGTGATCCCCTTCACTATCACCACCGTGGCGATCGCCGGCTTGAGCAGCGGGAAGATGATCTTCCGGTAGATCGTGAAGGCGTTGGCTCCGTCGAGGCGTGCCGACTCGTCCAGGGACATCGGGATCGACCGGACGAACTGCAGGAAGATGTAGATCGACACGATGTCCGTGCCCATGTAGAGCGCTATCGGCGCCCAGAGGGTGTCGAACATACCGAAGCTGTTGACGAGTCGGAACGTCGCCACCTGGGTCGTGACACCGGGGACCAGGGTCGCCACCAGGAACAGGGCGATCACCAGCTTCCGGAAGCGGAAGGTGAAGCGGTCGATCGCGTACGCCGTCATCGAGCCGATGAGTACGGTCCCCGAGACGGCGAACACCAGGATGATGGCCGTGTTGGCGAAGGCGGACAGCATCTCGCCGTCCTGGAACGCCGTCACGTAGTTGTGGAAGTTCAGCAGGTCGCCTGGCAGCGAGAGCGCCCCGCTGTCGTCCGCCATCTCCCGCTCGGTCTTCAGCGAGGTCAGGACGATCACGCCCAGCGGCAGCAGGACGACCACCGTCGCGAGGACCAGGGACAGGTACACGAACGTACGGGCAACCACTCGGCGCGTCATACGAGATCCACCCTGTCGTCCGGAACGAACCGCCGCTGCACCCAGGTCGCGGCGAGCACGATCAGCAGCAGTACGACGGCCGCCGCCGAGGCGAGCCCCGTCTTGTTGAACTGGAACGCCAGCTTCACCGTCTGGATGACGAACGTCTCGGTGCCGGTCGCCCCGCCGGTCATGATGTAAGGGATCTCGAAGACCGACAGCGAGCCCGAGATGGAAAGGATCACCGTCAGGCTGAGCACCGGTTTGATGCCCGGCGCGATGATGTACCGGAACTGGTGCCAGCGGTTCGCCCCGTCGAGTTCGGCGGCCTCGTACAACTCCCCCGGGACGGACTGGATCGCGCCCAGGAACAGGACGAAGTTCAGGCCCGTGTAGCGCCAGACCGAGACGCCGGCGAGCGAGGTGTTCGCCGACGTCGGTGTGCCCAGCCAGGCGTGGTCCGTGTGGACGCCGAACAGGCTGAGCACCGAGTCGAGGGTGCCGCCGTCCTGGAAGAAGTAGAGGAACACGAAGCCGATCGCGACCCCGTTGATCAGGTACGGGAAGAACAGCACGCCCTTGAAGAAGTTCTGGAAACGGACGTTGAAACTGAGGATCGTCGCGAAGTAGAGCGCGGCGACGATCTGGAGCGCGGAGGCGGCCAGGTAGTAGCCGCTGACGAAGAACACCTCGAACAGCTCGGGACGCGTGAGGAGTTCGGTGTAGTTCCCGGCACCCGTGTAGTGCAGCTCGGGGCTGACGCCGTCCCAGTCGGTGAAGCTGTACGCGATCATGTTGACGATCGGCGCGTAGGTGAAGGTCAGCAGCAGGGCGAGCGGGGCGATCAGGAACAGCCAGGGGGTCACGCCCCGCCACAGGCGTGCCCTGCGCGGGGGTGGTCCGGGTTTGGCGTCGGTTGCGGGCAGGGGCGGCGGTTCCTTTCGCCGCGCCGCCCTTCGCCCGGTCATACCGGCCTCGGTGGTGTCCGTCACCGCGTCCCCACGGACTGCTGGGCGTCGGTCCAGCGCTTGCCGAGGTCCCCGAGGAAGTCGTCGAGGCTGCCCTTGCGGGCGCCGCGGGCCAGGTCGACGAGATCCTGACGGTAGTCGGGGGCGTAGATGCCGACCTCCGACTCGGAGTCGATGAGCTTGAGCCGCGCTCCTTCGGTGTCGTCGACCTCGATGAACTTCACCCCCGCTTCCTCGTACGGCTGAAGTACCTCGGGCAGCGAGGCGTCCTTCAGCGGGGAGATGGAGAGGTTGTCCTTGGCGTAACCGGACTTGTCGGTGAACCAGTCGATCCAGGCGCGGGCCGCCGCCTTGTGCTCGCTGTGGACGTTGACGGCCTGGTTGTAGTCGGGGCCGATCACCGCACAGAACTTTCCGTCCACCTGGGTCGGGAAGGGCATGAACCCGATGTCGGCGGGGTCGACTCCGGCCTTCTTGGCAGCGTCCTGGAACTGGACGATCGCCCAGGTGCCGAGCCACTGGGTGGCGATCTGTCCCTTCGCCAACCGGGGCTTGGATGCCTCCCAGTTGGTGGTCGTCGGGTCCTTCTCGGCGAGACCTTCGTGGACGATGTCGTACAGCAGGGTGTCGCCGACGCGCAGGTCCGCGCCCTTGGCCCACGGGTCGCTCTCGACCAGTTTCGTCGTCGCCCCGGTGTCGCAGCTGACCGAGCCGTTGACGTACGTCCATGAGGTGAGGGGCCATTGGGCGGCGAAGTTGGTGTAGTACGGGTCCGCGTCCGTCTTGGACTTGATCGCCTTCAGGGCGGTGAGGAACTCGGCGGGGGTGGTGGGCCAGTCGGTGATCCCGGCCTCCTGCCACACCTTCTTGTTGTAGAGGAATCCGGGGGCCACCCCGACCGGGCTCTGGCCGTAGACCTTGCCGTCGACAGTGGTGGTGCCGGTGAAGCGGTACTTCTTGGCGCGCTCCGCCTGGGTGCCGAGCGAGGCGAAGAACTTCGGGTAGTCGCCCTTCTTGATCACCGCGGGGATCAGCAGGACATCGCCGTAGTTCTTCGTGTTCATGCGGATCTTGACTTCGGCCTCGTAGTTGGTGAGCCCCTCGAACTCGACCTTGACCTTCGGGTAGATCTTCCGGAAGTCGGCGGCGTACTTCTTCAACGTGCCGTCCTGCACGAGGTCGGTCCGCACGGTGAGGACCTTGATGGTTCCGCTCACTTTCGACGGATCGTCAGGCGCCTTCGCGTCGGCACCTTTTGAGGTTCCTCCGACTCCGGTGCACGCGGAGAGCAGCAGACCGGCGGTGAGGAGTACGGGAATCGTGCGGCGGTTCATGTGCATCAGCTCCGTTCGGGACGGACGAGCACTACTGGGTTGGCTGATTCGGCACTCTGACACCATCTACTGAACCGGTAAAGTCTCTATTTCGCCAAGGGTGCCACCATGTTCTCCGCGCTTGACTCACGCGATGATGGAACGGTTTAGGGAGTGTGCATGCTGGAGGCCACACCGCTCACCGAGGGCTGGACCGTACGGTACGAGGGGGGCGAACTGCCTGCCGCCGTCCCCGGATGTGTACACACCGACCTGCTGGCGGCCGGGGTGATTCCGGACCCCTTCATCGGCCGGAACGAGGCCGAGGTCGCGTGGGTGGGGCGCCGGGAGTGGACGTACGAGAGACGGCTCGCGGCCGCTTCGACGCAGGAGCAGACCGATCTCGTCTTCGACGGGCTCGACACCGCCGCCGAGATCCGGCTCGACGGTCAACTCCTGGGCCGGGTACGGAACATGCACCGCTCGTACCGCTTCGACGTGACCGGGATGACCGGGCTGCTGTCCGTCCGGTTCGCCTCCGCCTACGCCGAGGCCGAGGCCGTGCGGGAGCGCCTCGGTGAGCGGCCTGGCGCCTATGCCGAGCCCTACCAGTACATCCGGAAGATGGCCTGCTCGTTCGGCTGGGACTGGGGTCCGACCCTCGTCACCGCCGGCATCTGGCGGCCGGTGCGCCTGGAGCACTGGTCGACGGCTCGGATCTCCCGGGTGCGCCCCGAGGTGACGGTCGACGAACACGACCTGGGGCATGTGGAGTTGGCGGTCGATGTCGAGCGCACCAGAGTGGAGGCCGGGCTGACGCTGGAGGCCCGGGTGAGCGGTGGCGGCCTCGCCGGTGGCGGTGAGGTCGTGGCGCGGGGCGAGGTCGACGGGACCAGCGGTGCCGTGAAGCTGGAAGTGCCGGACGTGGAGCTGTGGTGGCCGCGCGGGTACGGACAACAGGCGCTGTACGACGTCGAGCTGACGCTCCGTCATGACGATGTCTCGCTGGACGGCTGGCGGCGGCGGGTCGGGTTCCGGACCGTCGAACTCGACACCTCCCCCGACGCCCATGGGACCGGGTTCACCCTGGTCGTCAACGGGGAGCGGCTGTTCGCGCGGGGCGTCAACTGGATCCCGGACGACGTGTTCCCGTCCCGGATCACCCCGGAGCGGTACCGGGAGCGGCTCGCGCAGGCGGCAGGCGCCGGGGTGGATCTCGTCCGGGTGTGGGGCGGCGGGATCTACGAGAGCGAGGACTTCTACGACGTCTGCGACGAGTTGGGGCTCCTGGTGTGGCAGGACTTCCCGTTCGCGTGCGCCGCCTATCCCGAGGAGCAGCCGCTGCGGGGTGAGGTGGAGGCGGAGGCCCGGGAGAACGTCGTACGGCTGATGCCGCATCCCTCGCTCGTGCTGTGGAACGGCAACAACGAGAACCTGTGGGGCTTCAGGGACTGGGAGTGGGAGCAGCGGCTCGCCGGGGAGTCGTGGGGCGAGGGGTACTACCTGGGCGTACTGCCGCGCGTGGTGGCCGAGTTGGACCCCACGCGGCCCTATACGGCGGGCAGTCCCTGGTCCGGGTCCTGGGAGCGGCATCCGAACGATCCGGCGCACGGCACGCATCACTCGTGGGAGGTGTGGAACCGGGAGGACTATGCCGACTACCGGCTCGAAGTCCCGCGATTCGTGGCCGAGTTCGGGTGGCAGGCACCGGCCGCGTATGCCACGATGCGGCGGGCTCTGCCGGGTGAGCGGCTCGACTCCGACTCCCCCGGCATGCTGCACCACCAGAAGGCGGACGACGGGAACGGAAAGCTGGAGCGCGGTCTCGCCCGGCATTTCCCCTTGCCGGAGGGGGACTTCGACCGGTGGCACTACCTCACCCAGGTCAACCAGGCCCGTGCCGTCGCCGCCGGGATCGAGCACTGGCGGGCGCACTGGCCCGTGTGCGCGGGGACGATCGTATGGCAGCTCAACGACTGCTGGCCGGTGACGTCCTGGGCGGCGATCGACGGGGACGGGCGCGAGAAGCCGCTCTACCACGAGCTGCGGCGACTGTACGCGGACCGGCTGCTCAGCCTTCAAGTGCGGGGCGGCAAGGTGGTGTTGGCCGTCGTCAACCAGGCGGCCGAGCGGTGGACGGGCACGGTGGAGCTGCGCCGGATGTCCGTGGCCGGGGACGGAGGCGGAGCCGGGATCGGTGAGTCGGTGCGGGTCCCGTTCACGGCGGAGCGGCGGGCGGTCGCCGAGGTGCGGGTGCCGGGGGTGGTCGTGCCGGTGGGAGCCAAGGAGTTCCTGGTCGCGGACGTCGAGGGAGCAGGGGGAACAGAGGAGGCAGTGGCGGCGGTGGGAGCGGAGAGGGCCGGCGGGGCGGGGCTGCGGGCGCTGTACTTTCCCGTTCCTGACCGTGAAATCCCTTACGCCCGACCCGAGTTCGACGTACGCGTGGCCCCGGGGGCGGTCACGGTGACGGCTCGTACCCTCGTACGGGATCTGCTGTTGCAGGCGGACCGGCTGGACCCGGGAGCGCGAGCCGATCGTGGGCTGGTGACCCTGTTGCCCGGGGAACAGGTGACCATCGGGGTGCGCGGCTGGGAGACTCCGGATGCCGAGACCGCCCGATCGGCCCTGTACTGCGTGGAGCCCGCCAGATGACGGCATTGCCGACCCCTCGCGTCACCATCAAGGACGTCGCCGCGCGCGCGGGCGTGTCCAAGGGTGCCGTGTCCCTCGCCTTCAACCACAAGCCGGGACTCGCCGAGGCGACCCGGGACCGGATCTTCACCGCGGCCCGCGAGCTGGGCTGGGAGCCGAACCTCACCGCGCGGTCGCTGGCCGGGGCCCGGGTGGACGTGGTGGGGCTGGCGATCTGCCGGCCGGCCCGGCTGCTCGGGCTGGAACCGTTCTACATGGACTTCATCTCGGGCGTGGAGAGCGTCCTGACCGAGCGTTCGTGCTCGCTGCTGCTCAGGCTCGTCCGGAACCTGGAGGAGGAGGTCGGGCTCCAGGAGTCCTGGTGGAGGGGGCGGCTGATCGGCGGGGCGATCCTGGTGGACCTGAGAGCCGACGATCCCCGGGTGCCGGCCGTCGAGCGGCTCGGGATGCCCGTGGTCGCGGTCGGGCATCCCTCGTTCACCGGCGGCCTCACCTCCGTGTGGACCGACGACGCCACCGCCGTGACGGAGGCGGTGCGGTATCTCGCGGCGCTCGGGCATCGACGGATCGCCCGGGTGGGGGGTGCGCCGGCACTCGGGCACACGAACATCCGCACGACGGCTTTCGACGACGCAGCGCGGGGGCTCGATCTGGCCGGGGCGTGGCAGGTCTCGACCGACTACTCCGGCGACGCGGGGGCGCGGGCCACCCGGTCGCTGCTGTCCGCCTCGGCGGCGGACCGGCCCACGGCGATCCTGTACGACAACGACATCATGGCCGTGGCGAGTCTGTCCGTGGCCGCCGAGATGGGCCTGAGCGTGCCGGCTGACGTGTCCCTGCTGGCCTGGGACGACTCGCAGCTGTGCAGGTTGACTCGGCCCACCTTGTCCGCGATGAGTCACGATGTGCATGGGTTCGGGGCGGATGTCGCGCGGACGTTGTTCGAGGTGATCGGCGGGGGTGGGGGTGGGTCTCATCCGGTGAGTACGCCTGTGCTCACCCCCCGGGGGTCCACCGCTCCGCCCAAGGGGTAGCGACTATCTCTTGGTTCGCGGCTGCGGGGGGTTGTGGCTGGTCGCGCAGTTCCCCGCGCCCCTTGGGTGAGTCTATGTAACCGGGGGTAACATGCTGAACCCGTGTGACGTTCGCCGCTCCCTTGTCCAGGGGTGTGCAGTACGGTTACTCGCAAGTAGCATGGGACTGAGCGCCCGCTCAGGTTGCGTATCGCAGCAGTGCCGTCCCGCACCTTTGGAGGAGAGCCATCGTGCCTCGTACCGTCAGGGATGTCGTCTTCGTCGACGGCGTCCGCACCCCGTTCGGCAAGGCGGGCCCGAAGGGCATCTACCACGAGACCCGCGCTGACGACCTCGTCGTGAAGGCGATCCGGGAGCTGCTGCGCCGCAACCCGGGTCTCGACCCGAAGAAGATCGACGAGGTCGCCATCGCCGCGACCACACAGATCGGTGACCAGGGGCTCACGCTGGGCCGCACCGCCGGAATCCTCGCCGGGCTGCCCCAGTCCGTGCCCGGCTACTCCATCGACCGCATGTGCGCCGGCGCGCTGACCGCCGTCACCGCGACCGCCGGTTCGATCGCCTTCGGCGCCTACGACGCCGTCATCGCCGGTGGCGTCGAGCACATGGGCCGTCACCCCATGGGCGAGGGCGTCGACCCGAACCCGCGGTTCGTGAGCGAGAAGCTCGTCGACGAGTCGGCCCTGTTCATGGGCATGACCGCCGAGAACCTGCACGACCGGTACCCGCACATCACCAAGCTGCGCGCCGACGAGTACGCCGTGCGCTCGCAGGAGAAGGCCGCCAAGGCGTACGCCAACGGCAAGATCCAGCAGGACCTGGTGCCGATCTCCGTACGGAACACCAATGCCGAGGTCGGCGAGACCGGCTGGGGCCTCGTGACCGCCGACGAGCCGATGCGGCCGGGCACCACCCTGGAGAACCTCAGCGGGCTCAAGACGCCGTTCCGTGTCCACGGGCGGGTCACCGCCGGTAACGCGGCCGGTCTGAACGACGGCGCCACCGCGTCGATCATCGCGTCCGAGGACTTCGCGCGCGAGAACAACCTGCCCGTCAAGATGCGTCTCGTCTCGTACGCCTTCGTCGGCGTCGAGCCCGAGGTCATGGGCTACGGGCCGATCCCCGCGACCGAGAAGGCCCTCGCCAAGGCCGGCCTCGGCATCGGTGACATCGGTCTGTTCGAGATCAACGAGGCCTTCGCCATCCAGGTCCTCGCCTTCCTCGACCACTACGGCATCGCGGACGACGACGCGCGCGTGAACCAGTACGGCGGCGCCATCGCCTTCGGTCACCCGCTGGCCTCGTCGGGTGTGCGTCTGATGACGCAGCTCGCCCGTCAGTTCGAGGAGCAGCCGGAGGTCCGCTACGGCCTCACCACCATGTGCGTCGGTTTCGGCATGGGCGCCACGGTCATCTGGGAGAACCCGCACCACACGGACGCCGGAGGCGACAAGTGAGCACCACCGAACTCCTCAAGGGTGCGGCCGAGCTGTTCCCCGACGAGGTCGTGACGTCCGCGCACGTACGCCACCTCGACCTGCCGTTCGGTGCCGGACGCTTCGCGCTGATCACCCTCGACAACGGCTTCGACCACACCAAGCCGACCACCTTCGGCCCGGCCTCGCTGGCGAACCTGAGCATCGCCATCGACCAGGTCGAGAAGGAGGCGTCGGCCGGCGAGATCGTCGGTGTCGGCATCACCGGCAAGCCGTTCATCTTCGCCGTCGGCGCGGACCTCAAGGGCGTGGAGCTCCTGAAGAACCACACCGACGCGCTCGCCATCGGCAAGGGTGGCCACGAGGTCTTCAAGCGCCTCGCCGGGCTCGCGGTCCCGACCTTCGGCTACTACAACGGTGCCGCCATGGGCGGTGGCGTCGAGGTCGGTCTGCACTGCGAGTACCGGACCGTGTCGAAGTCCATCGCGGCCTTCTCCCTCCCCGAGGTCTTCCTCGGCCTGGTCCCCGGCTGGGGCGGCTGCACGCTCCTGCCGAACCTCATCGGCGCGGACCGCGCGGTGAGCGTGATCATCGAGAACTCGCTCAACCAGAACAAGCAGCTCAAGGGTCAGCAGGTCCTCGACCTGGGCATCGCCGACGCACTGTTCGAGGGCGCGGACTTCCTGGAGCAGTCGCTGATCTGGACGGCATCCGTCGTCAAGGGTGACATCAAGGTCGAGCGTCCGGCCATCGACCGCGGCGAGGCCTGGGACCAGGCGGTCGCCAAGGGCCGGTTCATCGCGGACAGCAAGGTGCACGGGGCCGCTCCGGCCGCCTACCGCGCCCTCGACATCATCGCGGCGGCGAAGAACGGCGACCTCCAGCAGGGGTACGACGCCGAGGACGTGGCCCTCGCCGACCTGATCATGGGCGGCGAACTCCGGTCCGGCATCTACGCGTTCAACCTCGTCCAGAAGCGCGGCAAGCGTCCGGCGGGGGCGCCGGACAAGTCGCTGGCCCGTCCGGTGACCAAGGTCGGCGTGGTCGGTGCCGGTCTGATGGCCTCGCAGCTCGCGCTGCTCTTCCTGCGCCGTCTCGAAGTGCCGGTCGTGCTGACCGACATCGACCAGGAGCGCGTCGACAAGGGTGTGGGCTACGTCCACGCCGAGATCGACAAGCTGCTCGGCAAGGGCCGTATCAACCAGGACAAGGCCAACCGCCTCAAGGCGCTGGTCACCGGTGTGCTGGACAAGGCGGAGGGCTTCTCCGACGCCGACTTCATCATCGAGGCCGTCTTCGAGGAGATCGGCGTCAAACAGCAGGTGTTCGCGGAGGTCGAGGCGGTCGCCCCGGCGCACGCGATCCTCGCCACCAACACCTCCTCGCTGTCCGTAACCGAGATGGCGTCGAAGCTGAAGAACCCCGAGCGGGTCGTGGGCTTCCACTTCTTCAACCCGGTCGCGATCCTGCCGCTCCTGGAGATCGTGCGCGGCGAGCAGACGGACGACGCCTCGCTCGCCACGGCGTTCGGTGTCGCCAAGAAGCTGAAGAAGACCGCGGTGCTCGTGAAGGACGCTCCGGCGTTCGTCGTAAACCGTATCCTTACCCGCTTCATGGGCGAGATCCAGAACGTGATCGACGAGGGTACGCCGGTCGAGGTCGCGGAGAAGGCGGTGGAGCCGCTGGGCCTGCCGATGTCTCCTCTGGTACTGCTCGAGCTGGTCGGGCCGGCGATCGGTCTGCACGTCTCGGAGACCCTCAACCGGGCCTTCCCGGACCGCTTCACGGTCTCCCCGAACCTCGCCGCCGTCGTCAAGGCGGGCAAGCGCGGCTTCTATGTGTACGACAGCGGGAAGCCCGAGCTGGACCCCGAGGTCGCCGCGCTGCTGAAGCAGGGTGATGTCGTTCTGAGCGAGGAGCAGGTGCGGGACCGGGTGCTCGACGCGGTCGCCCAGGAGATCGGGCTCATGCTCGACGAGGGTGTCGTGGCCGAGGCGCAGGACATCGACCTGTGCCTGATCACTGGCGCGGGGTGGCCCTTCCACCTGGGTGGGGTTACGCCCTACCTGGACCGGGAGGGTGTCTCCGAGCGGGTGAACGGGAAGCGGTTCCTGGAGGCCGGGGTGGCTTCCGTCCCGGCGTGACGTGACGTGACGTGGTGTGGTGATCGCCGAGTGCCCTGCATGCCCGTGTGGTGTGCGGGGCACTCGGTTTTTCGCCCCCGCCGCCCCTACCCGTCCCATCCCTGGGGGCTGCCGCCCCCGGCCCCCCGCTTCGGCCCTGAAGGGGCCTCGTCCTCAAACGCCGGACGGGCTGGAGATGCGGGTGTCGGCCTGGGCTGGACAGATGCGGTGAACGGGTGGGCGGGTGGGAAACGCGGCCTGGGCTGCATCGGCCGTGGGCTGTCGGCGCCGGACAGGTGGGGCGCGCCCCGGCCCGCGCTGGACGGAGACCGCAAACGGGCGGTTGGGTGGGAAACCCCCTCACACCAACCCCCACGCCTCCAACGCCAACCCCGCCTCCCGCTTGCGCCGCGCGACCCGCAGCTCTCCGCCGGGGGCAACCGTCGCCGCGACCACCCTGCCCTCCGCGTCCTCCGTCAGCGACACCCGTGCGTCCAGCGGGAGTTGGGGGCCCGACTCGGTCCACCATGCCCCCGCCGACTCCTGCTCCGTCGGATACGCGGCGAACGCCACCCGGCCGCTCGCCGAGCGCTGTGCGAGCAACGTGCAGTCGACCTCGTCCAGGGTGCAGCGGATCACCGACACCGGTCCGGGACCGGCCCCGGGGAGCAGTTCGACCGGCTCGCTGCCCGGCCGCCACGCACACACCGTGTCCGTGTCGTCCGTGTAGAACAGCGTCACGTGCTCGTCGGACGTGACCAGCGCCCGCAGGCTGCCCTGACGGGCCGTCACTTTCAGCGGGGCCTCGTCGAGTTCCGGGATCCAGCCGGGTCCGCCCTGGGTCCAGCGCAGGATGCCGTGGGGCGAGTTGCCGTACAGCTCGACGCGTCCGGACGTACGCGTGACGGCCGTCAACTGCTCTTCCACGTCCTCGCCCTTGAGGTCACGCCAGGGGCCCCAGCCGCCGCGCTCCTTCTGGCCGCGCATGCTGACACCGCCCACGGCGTTCCGTACGAAGACATGGGCGCGGCCCTCGGCGTCGACGGCGACCGCCGGTACGCCGGTCCAGTCGCCCTTCTGGTTCGGGTGACCGAGGGGCGTCCAGTCGAGGGCGGCCAGGGCGGGCCGGAAGTGCGTGGTGTGGATCACACCCGCCTCGCCCTTCACGGTGGGCCGCCATGTCGCCAAGTGGGCGTACTCGTCGGCGCCTTGGCCGACGCCGAGCATCGGATGCACGCGCTGGTCGCCGCCGATGCGCCGGGGCGCGAGCCAGGGCCCGCCGGGCCGGGACTCCGCGCGGCAGACGATCCCGTCTCCCACAGCGTCGTACGCGCTCAGCCGGCCGTCGCGACCCCGTATGAGCCAGTCACCGTTGACCGACTCGGGACGCCCCGCGGCCGTGGTAGCGGAAGGAGGAACAATGGGCACTGGACTACTTTAGTGTGCTCTTACCTTTGCCGCGCCCCCCGGCCCCCTCATCCGGTACCCCCGATTCCGGCGCCGCGTGCGACCCTGATCCCCATGGAAGCCCCGCTGCTCGTGATCGTCGACGCCGCGAATGTCGTCGGCTCGGTTCCCGACGGCTGGTGGCGGGACCGGAGCGGGGCGGCGGAACGCCTGCGGGACCGGCTGGTGGCGTACGCCGAGGGCGGGTTGCCGGGGCGGGAGGGGCCCGTGGAGGTCGTCCTGGTGGTCGAGGGAGCGGCCCGTGGGGTCGCTTCGGTGCCGGGCGTACGGGTGGAGTCGGCGTCCGGCAGCGGGGACGACCGGATGGTCGAGCTGGTCGCCGAGTTCGCGGACCGGGAGCGCCTGGTCGTCACCGCTGATCGTGAACTGCGGCGCAGGGTCGCGGAGTTGGGTGCCGAGGTCGCCGGGCCCCGTACGGTACGGAACGTATAGCCCCCCGTACCGTACGGAAACCGGTCATCAACTCCGCCGACCTTTCGGGTCAGTTGGTGTCCACGGTCGCCTCCTGCTCTCGTCCGAGGCGGCTGTGGGAGCGGCCGTACAGGAAGTACACGAGGAAGCCGATCGCCATCCAGACGCCGAACCGGAGCCAGGTCTCGGCGGGCAGGTTCAGCATCAGCCAGAGCGAGGCGAGCACCGACAGGATCGGGATGAACGGCACCCACGGGGTCCGGAAGGCCCGGGGCAGGTCGGGGCGGGACTTGCGGAGGATGATCACGCCGATCGCGACGACCACGAAGGCGAACAGCGTGCCGATGTTCACCAGTTCGGCGAGCTCGCTCAGCGGGGTGAAGCCGGCGACGATGGCGATGATCACGCCCAGCAGGATGGTCGGCCGGTGCGGGGTCCGAAACCGCGGGTGCACGTGGGAGAAGAAGGTGGGCAGCAGGCCGTCGCGGCTCATCGCGAAGAAGACGCGGGTCTGGCCCAGCAGCAGGATCATGCAGACGGTCGTGAGGCCGACGGCCGCGCCGAAGCTGATGAAGCCCGCGAACCAGGGGTGCCCGGTGGCCTTGAAGGCGTCGGCGAGCGGCGCGGTCACCGACAGGTCGGTGTAGTGCTGCATGCCGGTCACCACGATCGACACCGCGACATAGAGGGTGGTGCAGATGATCAGGGAGCCGATGATGCCCCTGGGCATGTCGCGCTGCGGGTTCCTGGTCTCCTCGGCGGCCGTGGCCACCACGTCGAAGCCGATGAAGGCGAAGAACACGACGGAGGCGGCGGTGAAGACGCCCATCACACCGAAGTTCGAGGGTGCCCAGCCGAACATCAGCTGGATGAGCGGCGATTGGAGGCCGTTGCCGGCCGTCACTTCCTGCGCCTTCGGGATGAAGGGGTGGTAGTTGTCGCTCTTGACGAAGAAGGCGCCCGCGATGATCACGACAAGGACGACGGTCACCTTGACGGCGACGACGATCGTGGTGACGCGCGCGGAGAGCTTCGTGCCGAGCACGAGGATGCCGGTCAGCGCCAGGACCAGCGCGGCGGCGAGGATGTCGAAGCCGAAGCCGTCGGCCCCGTCCCTGCCGCTGAGCGCCGCCGGCAGATGCCAGCCGGCGTTGTCGAGGAGCGAGGTGATGTACCCGGACCAGCCGACGGCCACCACCGCCGTACCGAGGGCGAACTCCAGCACCAGGTCCCAGCCGATGATCCAGGCGGGCAGTTCACCGAGCGAGGCGTAGGAGAACGTGTACGCGGATCCGGCCACCGGGACCGTGGAGGCGAACTCGGCGTAGCAGAGCGCCGCGAGGGCGCAGACGACCCCGGCGACCGCGAAGGCCAGCGCGACGGCGGGGCCGGCGTTGTTCTTGGCGACCGTGCCGGTGAGGACGAAGATGCCGGTGCCGATGATGACACCGACGCCGAAGACCGTCAGGTCCAGCGCGGACAGGGATTTCTTGAGCGCGTGCTCCGGTTCCTCGGTGTCACGGATGGACTGTTCGACCTTCTTCGTTCTGAAGAGGGTGCTGCTCACGGGTGTACCTCCCACGCTGTGTCGTCCCGGCCATGATCGGGAGGGGGCGATGGGGGTCCCCCCGGTCGAGTGAAGCCGAGACTGGGGGAGCGCCTGCCCCGGCGCGCGGAGGTTCACTCCAATAGGGGGCACATTCACCCTGGGGTCGCTCCGGGCCGGCCCCACCACCGTGAAGCGTGGGGAAACCGGCCCATCGGGTCTCAGCGGCGGGTCAGTCGCGGACGGGCTCCACCGAGTCGACCTCGGACTGCTCGAACCGTCCGTCGATCCTGGACACCAGTCCGGTGACCTGGCGGGCGATGTCCGGTGCCGTCAGGCCGATCTCCGCCATGACCTCGGCCCGGGAGGCGTGGTCGAGAAAGCGCGGCGGGATGCCGAAGTCACGCAGCGGTACGTCGACCCCCGCGTCCCGCAGGGCCTGTGCGACGGCCGAACCGACGCCGCCCACGCGGGAGTTGTCCTCGACGGTGACGACCACGCGGTGCAGCTCGGCGAGCGGCGCCATGGCCTCGTCGACCGGCTTGACCCAGCGCGGGTCGACGACGGTGGTGGAGATGCCCTGCTGGTCGAGGAGCCCGGCGATCTCCAGGCACATGGGCGCCAGCGCGCCCACGGAGACAAGGAGTACGTCGGGCGTGTCGGTGCCGGGCTCGCGCAGCACGTCCATGCCGCCGACGCGTCCCACGGCGGGTACGGCGGGGCCGACGGCGCCCTTCGAGAAGCGGACGACGGTCGGCGCGTCCTCGACCTCGACGGCCTCGCGGAGCTGGGCCCGGACCTGGTCGGCGTCGCGCGGCGCGGCGAGCCGGAGGCCCGGTACGACCTGGAGGATCGACATGTCCCACATACCGTTGTGGGAGGCCCCGTCGGTGCCGGTGACGCCGGCCCGGTCGAGCACGAACGTCACACCGCACTTGTGCAGCGCCACGTCCATGAGGACCTGGTCGAAGGCCCGGTTCAGGAAGGTGGCGTACACCGCGAAGACGGGGTGCACTCCCCCGGTGGCGAGGCCGGCCGCGGACACGGCGCCGTGCTGCTCGGCGATGCCGACGTCGTAGATGCGGTCGGGGAAGGCGTCGGCGAACTTCTTCAGGCCGACGGGCTGGAGCATCGCGGCCGTGATGGCGACGATGTCCTCGCGTTCGCGGCCCAGCTTGACCATCTCGTCGCCGAAGACGGAGGTCCAGTCTGCGCCCGAGGCCTTGACCGGCAGACCGGTGTCGGGGTGGATGGGGCCGATGCCGTGGAAACGGTCGGCCTCGTCCTGGAGAGCGGGCTGGTAGCCGCGGCCCTTCTCGGTGAGGCAGTGCACGATGACCGGGCCGCCGAAGCGCTTGGCACGGGCCAGCGCGGACTCCAGGGCCTCGATGTCGTGGCCGTCGATGGGGCCGACGTACTTCAGGCCGAGGTCCTCGAACATGCCCTGCGGCGCGATGAAGTCCTTGAGGCCCTTCTTGGCACCGTGCAGGGTCTCGTACAGCGGTCTGCCGACGACCGGGGTCCGCTCCAGCAGGTCCTTGCCCTTGGCTAGGAACCGCTCGTAGCCGTCCGTCGTGCGCAAAGTGGCCAGGTGGTTGGCGAGGCCGCCGATGGTCGGCGCGTACGAACGTTCGTTGTCGTTGACGACGATGACCAGGGGGCGGTCCTTGGCGTCGGCGATGTTGTTCAGCGCCTCCCAGGCCATTCCGCCGGTGAGCGCGCCGTCACCGATGACGGCGACCACGTGGTGGTCCTCGCGCTTCAGTACCTGGTTGGACTTCGCGATGCCGTCGGCCCAGCCGAGGACCGTCGAGGCGTGCGAGTTCTCGATGACGTCGTGCTCGGACTCGGCCTGCGAGGGGTAGCCCGACAGACCGCCCTTCATCTTCAGCCTGGAGAAGTCCTGGCGCCCGGTGAGCAGCTTGTGGACGTAGGACTGGTGGCCCGTGTCCCAGAGCACCTTGTCCTTCGGCGACTCGAAGACCCGGTGCAGGGCGATGGTGAGCTCGACGACACCGAGGTTGGGGCCGAGGTGGCCGCCGGTCTTGGAGACCGCGTCGACGAGGAAGGTCCGGATCTCCTCGGCCAGCTGGTCGAGCTGCTCCAGGCTGAGCCGGTCAAGATCGCGCGGTCCCTTGATGCGGGTCAGCAGCGGCACCCGTGCCTCCTTGCAGTAGAGCTGATCGAGCTTTCGCCGGGCGTGTCGAGTCTAGTGTTCCGCCTTCGCGACCGACGCCCGGCCTCCGCGTGATACGTCACGCGATCGGCCGTACCCAACAACAGTGCCCGGCATCGCCACACGATGCCGGGCACAATTGTTCGAAAGTACGCCGCAGGCGCCACTTTCAGGGGCGCGGGGAACTGCGCGACAAGCCACAGCGGACCGTCGGCAGAGCCACCGCACCCGCTACGGCGTCACCGCCTCACGCACGCCCTGCGGCCTTCTGGCTCCGCCGCGACACCGAGTCGATCACGACGGCACCCAGCAGCACCGCGCCGGTGATCATGTACTGGATCGACGTGTTCATGTTCAGCAGGTCCAGACCCGTCTGGATCGACTGGATGACGAGCATGCCCAGCAGGGCGGACCACACCGTGCCGCGGCCGCCGAAGAGGCTCGTACCACCGATGACGGCCGCCGCGATGGCGAGCATCAGGGTGTTGCCGCCACCGGCGTTCAGCGTGGCGGACGCCGTTACGCCAGCGAAGAACATGCCGCCGACCGCCGCGAAGCCGCCGGAGATTGCGAACACGGTGATGCGGACCATCGGCACGTTGATACCGGCACGACGGGCGGCCTCGATGCCGCCGCCCACCGCGAACACCTTGCGGCCGTACGTCGTACGACGCAGCACGAAGTCCACGATCACCAGCGTCGCCAGGAAGATCACCAGTGAGTTGGAGACACCCTCGGCGTTGTTCAGCACGGCCGCGGCCGCGAAGGAAGCGACCGCGAGCGCCCCCACGCGCAGCAGGATCTCGCTGTTCGCCCGGAACGGCACACCCGCCGCCCGGCGGCGGCGCTGCTCACCGAAGTTACCGACCAGGGACAGCACGACCGCGAGAGCGGCCAGCAGATACGCGCCGATGACGGCCTGGTCCATGAAGAAGGAGCTCTTGCCCAGCAGGTGCACCGGACCGCTGTCCGACGGAATATTGATGGTGCCACTGGAGCCCAGCAGCCACAGCATCAGGCCGTTCCAGCCGAGGAAGCCGGCCAAGGTGACGACGAACGCCGGTACGCCGATCTTCGCGAA
Organism: Streptomyces sp. B21-083; assembly: GCF_036898825.1. Classification (GTDB taxonomy): domain Bacteria; phylum Actinomycetota; class Actinomycetes; order Streptomycetales; family Streptomycetaceae; genus Streptomyces. Next base: position 2,196,615 of record NZ_JARUND010000001.1, read on the forward strand.
GAACCAGCCGTGCAGCGCTCCGATGGCGATGCCGGTCAGGATCGCCAGGATCAGCGAGAGCCAGGGGTTCATGCCGTGGTTCACCACGAACACGGCGAACAGCGTGGACGCCAGACCGCTGACGGAACCGACGGACAGGTCGATCTCACCCAGCAGCAGGACGAACACCAGGCCGATGGCCAGCATGCCTGTGGCCGACATGAAGTAGCTGATGTCGGAGAGGTTGCCGGCGCTCAGGAACAGGTCGTTCTTCACCTGGAAGATCGTCCAGATGACGATCAGGCCGATGACGACCGGCAGCGAACCGAGCTCGCCGCCCTTCACCTTGCGCTTGAACTCGGTGACGTAGCCCTTGAGTCCCTCGTCACGGATCAGCAGACGCGGGTCGACGACGGACACCGGCGCCGCGGTCGGGTCGTCGGCGGGTGCCACCGTGTTCTGGCGCTCCGCCCCTGGGGCGGGCTTCACGGTCTTGGACGTGTCGCTCACTTTGCCGCCTCCGTGTCGCGACGCCCCGCACGACGGGTCACGGCGTTGTCCGTGGCTCCGGTGATCGCGGCGATGATCTCTTCGTGGCTCGTGGTCTTCACAGGGAAGGAGCCGTTGTTCTTGCCGAGGCGCAGGACGTGGACGGTGTCCGCGACCGCCTTCACGTCGGCCATGTTGTGGCTGATGAGGATGACGCCGAGGTCGCGCTCGCGCAGCCGCTCGACCAGGTCGAGGACCTGGGCGGTCTGCTCGACGCCGAGGGCGGCGGTGGGCTCGTCGAGGATGACGACCTTGGGGTCTCCGATGAGGGCGCGCGCGATGGCGACGACCTGGCGCTGACCGCCGGAGAGGCTGGCGATCGGGATGCGCACGCTCGGGATGCGGATGGAGAGGGTGCTCAGCAATTCCCGGGCGTTCTTCTCCATCGACACCTCGTCGATGACGCCGCGGTGCAGCAGCTCACGGCCGAGGTAGAGGTTGCCGACCACATCGAGGTTGTCGCACAGGGCGAGGTCCTGATAGACGGTCGCGACGCCGAGTCCCTGGGCGTCGTGGGGCTTGTTGATGCTGACCGGGTTGCCCTCCCACTCGATGACTCCCTCATCGATGGGGTGGACGCCCGCGATCGTCTTGACCAGGGTCGACTTTCCTGCGCCGTTGTCGCCCACCAGGGCGACCACTTCTCCGGGGTGGACCTCCAGCTCTACGTCGGTGAGGGCCTGGACCGCACCGAACCGCTTGGAGACTCCGCGCAACGCCAACACGGGCGTAGCGGACACGTGAACCATCTCCTTCGCCGCCTGACCGGCGGGGATGCCGCGCTTGGGGAAGTCGCGGAGGGGTGTGCTCAAGGCACTGGTTTACAAGATGAACATGCGCGCATCCGCTGCCGATGGCAACGGTTCCGTCCGACGCCCGGCCCGGCAGCGGGGTATGAAGGCCGGGCCGGGCGTCGGACAGGTTTCGCGGGACCGCCGGGCGGTCATGTCCGGGTGAGTGCTCTCGTGGTGCTCACCGAGTACTCGTGAGCGCCCACCCGGGGACCGGCGGCCGTGGTGCGCCTGTCGGCTACGAAAGACCGGCGGTCTTGCAGGCGGCAGCGAACTCGCCGGCGCAGATCTCGGCGACGGTGTAGAGCTTGTCCTTGACGACCGTGTCCGCGATGTTGGCCTTGGTGACCGACACCGGGGTCAGCAGCTGCGAGGGGACCTTGTTGCCGGAGCCGCTGGTCAGCGTCGAGGTGGCGAGCGAGTCGATGCTCTTGCCGTCGAGCAGGTTGACCGCGATCTGGGCGGCGGCGTCGGCCTCCGGCTTGAAGGCCTTGTAGACGGTGCTGGACTGGGTGCCGGCGACGATGCGCTGGATGCCCGCGAGCTCCGCGTCCTGGCCGGTCAGCGGGATACCGCTGATGCCCGCACCCTTGAGGGTGTTGGCGATGCCACCCGCCATGCCGTCGTTGGCGGCGTAGACGCCCGCGATGTTCTTGGCGCCGAGCTGCGTGATGGCGGCCGACATCTTCTGGGCGGCGACGGTGTCCTTCCACAGGCCGGACTGCTCGTAGGCGATGTCGACCTTGCTGTCGAGGGCCTTGTGCGCACCCTGCTTGAACTGACCGGCGTTCGGGTCGGCGTCGTCACCGTTGATCATGACGATCTTGGACTTCGGGGTCGCCTTGGCGCCGAGGGAGGTGAGCAGGGCCTCACCCTGGAGCTCACCGACCTTGACGTTGTCGAAGGAGACGTACGCGGAGACCGGGCCCTGGGCCAGACGGTCGTACGCGACGACCTTGATGCCCTTGTCGACCGCCGTCTGGATGGACGACTTGATGGCGGCGGAGTCCTGGGCGCTGACCACGATCACCTTGACACCCTTGGTGATCATGCTGCTGACCTGCTGGGCCTGCTTGCTCGCGTCACCGGCGGCGTTCGCGTACTCGACCTTGCAGTCGGAGCACAGCTCCTTGACCTTCGCCTCGAAGAACGGCCTGTCGAACTTCTCGTAGCGCGCGGTCACGCTGTCGGGGAGCAGCAGACCGATGGTCTTGTCGCCTCCCGAGCTGCTGCCGCCGCCGTCGGACTTGTTGTCCCCGGCCTTGCCGCAGGCCGCCACGGCAAGCGCCATGGATACAGCGGTGGTGCCGATCACGACTCTACGCATCATCGCGTTCATTCTGGTGGTGCCTCCCTGACAGGGCCGCAACGCTGCGGCCGAGGTGGCTGGAAGTCAACTCGGCCACACGTGCGACGTCAAGAAGTAAATCCTTAACGGGTTGGCAACGGCTTTGTTCGTTCTCTAGGTGAAGGCAGGAGTCGCTGTGTTCAGCGTGCCGTCCAAAAGGGTCGAATCGCCCATCTCGCTCAAGGCGAGAGCGAGCGCTCCGAGCACCTCCGCACGACCTCCAAGTGCCCCTGGAAGAACGGACAGTTGACGTGCCGCGCTGGGGATCGCATAGCGGCCGACAGACTCTCTGATGGGACCGAGCACCAGCTCACCGGCCTCGGCGAGATCACCGCCGAGGACCACCCTGCTCGGGTTCAACAGATTGCAGAGATTGGCGACTCCACTGCCGATGTGTCGGCCGACGTCGGCGATCACGCGACGGCAGCCAGGGTCACCGTCCCGCGCCAGCCGCACGACACCTTCCATGGTCAGGTCGGTTCCGTGGCTGGACTGGAGGAGCGGCAGCACATAGCGCGCCGCCGCGAAGGTCTCCAGGCAGCCCCGGTTTCCGCAACGGCAGACGGGGCCGGATTCATCAAGAGTAATATGCCCGATTTCTCCCGCTGTGCCACCCGGGCCACGGTAGATCTTGCCGCTGATCACCAGCCCGGCCCCGACACCGCTCGCGACCTTGATGTACGCCAGGTCGCGCACCCCCCGTCCGCTGCCCCAGACCAGCTCACCGAGGGCGCCGAGGTTGGCGTCGTTGTCCACGTGCACCGGCACGTTCAGGCGCCCGCGCAGCTCCTCACCGGGCCTGGTCCCGATCCAGCCGGGCAGTATGGCGCTGGAGCCCAGGGTGCCCGACTCCACGTCGATCGGACCCGGTACACCCAGGCCCACACCGGCGATCTTGGATCGGTCGACGCCCGTTGCTGCGATCAGGCGATTGACCAGCTCTTCGGCCCTGTCGAAGCCCTGCGCGGCGGACGCGTCCACGTCCAGCGGCTCGGACTCCTCGGCCAGCACCTGATGGGCCAGGTTGCCGATCGCGACCCGTAGGTGCGTGTGCCCGAAGTCGACACCGATCACGATGCCGGCGTCGCCGCTCAGCGAGACGGCCCGGGCCCTGCGGCCACCCGCCGAAGTGGGTGTGACCTCGACTGTTCCGCCGTCCTTCAGCTCGCGCACGATGTTGGACACCGTGGCCGCGGACAGGCCGGTGCTCCTGGCGATCTCGGCCTGCGTCAGCGACCCGGCCAGGCGCACGGCCCGTACGACCCGTTCCAGGTTGGCTCGGTGCAGTGACGACTGCGATCCCGGAGTCTCCACGACGACCTCCTGCGCGCGGGACCGCTTCGATGAGGCCCCGTCTATGTCCAACTAGTGAACTCTAAGATGAGCCGTTCGGGTCGCCTCCCGTCAAGAGGTTGAACCGCATCCGAGGTCTTGTGCACATTGGTGCGCGCGTGCACGGTTTGTGGCATGCCCGCGCGCGTACGGGGACTGAACAACAGGTTCCGGTTACTTCAGCGCGCCTGCCGTGAGTCCCGTCACCACCTGACGCTGGAAGACGATGTAGGCGGCCAGCACCGGCAGCATCGCCATCACCAGGCCGGCGAAGAGACCCGACCAGTCGCCCTTGTAGCCCTGGCTTGCGGCCAGCTGCACCAGCCCCTGGGTGAGGACCCGCTTGTCGGGGTCGGTGTTGAGCACCGTCGGCAGCATGTACTGGTTCCACTGGCCGAGGAAGTTGAAGATGCCCACGCTGATCAGCCCGGGCTTGGCCATGGGCAGCATGATCTGGAAGAACGTCCGGGAGTGCGAGGCACCGTCGACGAAGGCCGCCTCCGCCACCGAGTTCGGCAGGGTCCGGAAGAACGCGGTCAGGAAGAACACCGTGAACGGCAGCGAGTAGGCGATGTAGACCAGGATCAGCCCGTGGATCGTGTTCAGCAGACCCATGTTGTTCACGACGTAGAACAGCGGGACCAGCGCCAGCATGATCGGGAAACTCATGCCGCCGACGAACAGGTAGTAGATGAACCGGTTGCCGGGGAAGTCGAAGCGGGCCAGGACGTATGCCGCCATCGAGCCCAGTACCAGGGTGCCGACGAGCGAACCGCCCACCACCAGGATGGTGTTGAGGAAGTAGTCGCTCATGTTGGCGTCGGTCCAGGCCCGCGCCCAGTTGTCGAAGTGCAGCTCGTCCGGCAGGGACCAGGGCGAACTGAAGATCGCGTTGTCGTCCTTGAAGGACGTCATCACCGCCCACAGGAGCGGCATCGCGACCATGAACGCCCACAGGACGAGCATGCCTTGCGAGAAGACGTTGAGGACCCTGCCCTCCTTCTTCTCCCGGCCCTCCTTCCCGGCCGCGTTCTCCTTGCGCACGGGTCCGCCGGACTGCTGGGGGACCGTGTCCGACGGCGTGCTGTCGGTCGTCTTCATGTGTGTCAGTACTCCAGCCGCTCGCGCCGGCCCAGCCGCATCACAAGGGCCGCGAAGGCCAGCGTGACGACGAGCAGGGCGACCCCGATGGTGGTTGCGTAGGCGGCCTGACCGTCGCGGAAGGCCTTCTGGTACACGTACAGGACCATGACGGTCGTCGAGTAGTCCGGGCCGCCGGGGCCGGTCGTCATGATCTGGACGACCGCGAACGACTCGGCGCCCAGCGCGAGGATGCCCATGTAGACCCAGCCGGACTGCACGGTGTCCCACAGCAGCGGCAGGGTGATCCGGAAGAACGTGGTGGCCCGGCCCGCGCCGTCGAGCAGCGCGGCCTCGTACAGGTCCGCAGGGATGGACGCCATGCCCGCGGAGAACAGCACCACGAAGAAGCCGACCGACGACCAGACCAGTACCGCCATCACGCACCACAGGGCGAGGCTCGGATCGCCCAGCCACAGCGGCTGGACGCTGTCGAGCCCGATGCCGCGCAGCAGTGAGTTGATCGAGCCGCTGTCCGGGTTGTACGCGAACGCGAACAGCAGCGCGACGATCGCGATCGACAGCACCTGCGGAAAGAAGTAGACGATTTTGTAGAAGGAGGAGCCGCGGACGCCCGAAATCACCGGTCCGCCGCGGCGGCGCTTCCCGCCCACATTGATCATGAAGGCGAAGAACAGCGCCAGACTGATCGTCACCAGCGGCAGCACCAACGCGAACAGCAGGCTGTGCCGCAACGACTTCCAGAAGATGTCGTCGTCGAACATCCTCTTGTAGTTGTCGAGGCCCACCATCTTGAATTCCGGGCTCAGTCCGGTCCAGTCCGTGAACGAGTAATAGATGGACTGGATGAACGGCCAGATGACGAACAGTGCGTACAGCCCGAGAGGGACCGCCAGGAATCCCACGATGAAGCGGTACTTTCCGTGCTGCATTACCACAGACCCCGTTCCGTGCGCGGGTGCCGCCGCTGGTGACAGATCATCGACTTCGGGTCACTGGTGCTTGTAGTGCTTGATCGACGTGTCCTTCGCGGTCTCGTCGGCGTAGCCCTGGATCTTCTTGATGGCCTCGGCCGGGGTGAGGCGTCCCGCCATCATCTCGCCGAGCCCGGACACCCCGATCTTCTCCTTCTGGAGCTGCACGTACCAGTCCTGCAGGCGCGGGTTCACCACGTTGTCGCCGGCCTTCTCCAGTGCCGCGACACCGGACTTGAGGCCGGGTGTGAGGGTGATGCCGTCGGTGCCACCGTTGTACGCGGTGAGCGACTTGACCTTGGTGGTGAAGTTCTTCGAGGAGGCCTCACTGAGCATGATGCGCAGCTGCTCCATGCCGCCCGCCGTGTTCTTCGCCTTGGCCGGGACGATGAACGGCTCACCGCCGGAGGCCCAGATCGTGCCGAACGGCAGCTTGTCGGAGCTGTCGATGCCGGTCGGCGCGGAGACGGCGAGGTTGAAGTCGGCGGGAATGACGTTCGCCGACTCGTTCTCGACCCAGGAGCCGTTCGGGATGAACAGTGCCTTGCCCTTGGCCCACGCGGTCTGCGACTGGATGTGGTCGAGACCGGGGGTGCCCTTGAGGACGTACCCCTTCTTGTAGAGCTCGTAGTACGCCTCGAAACAGGCCTTGACAGCCGGGTGCTTCCAGGCGTTCGGCTCCAGGTTGTCGATCGCGTCGAGAACCTCGACCCCACCGACCTTGCCGATCATCGGGTAGAGCGAGAAGGGCAGGTAGTACGGGTACTTGCCCGCGTAGGTCCAGCCGGCCATGCCCTTTTTCTTGGCCTTCTCGCACACGGCGAGCATCTCGTCCCACGTCTCCGGATAGGTGGCGTCGAGCGAGTCCAGGGCCTTCTGCGAGTACCAGACGCCGTACACCGTGTAGGCGTAGTACATGATCCACACCGGGTCGCCGTCGAGCTGGCCCATCTCGACGATGCCCGGCCGCAGGGTGTCGCGGACCTTCTTGTTCGGGTCGTCGAAGGACGGGGCGTCGAGCAGCGGGGTGAGGTCGGCGAGCTGGTTCTTGCCGGCCAGGACGCCCATGTCCATCTGCTCGGCGCCGGAGTTGTCGATCAGGTCCGGCGGGGTGCCCTGGTTGAAGCGGGGCTGGAGCGTGGACTGGATCTTCTGGGTGGCGGAGAACTTGACCTTCGCCTTGGGGAAGTTCTGCTCGTAGATCTTGACCGCGTCCTCGGCGTACTCCTTGCCGAAGCCGCCGTCGAAGAGCACGAACTCCATCTGGGCGCTGTCGTTGACGGCCAGCGGGTTCTGGGCGGTCTTCTTGCCCGACTTGGCCTTGTCCTCGCCTCCTCCGCCACTGCTCGCACACGCGGACAGGAAGCTCATCGTGGGGACGGAGACCAAGCCCAGCGCCGCCGACCGCTTGATCAGGTCGCGGCGGCCGAAACCGTTGACGGGGGTGGTGCCGGTCGTGCGCTCGGGGGTGCGGCTCTCGTCGGAGGTGGATCCCATGCTCAAGTCCTCGCCTTCTCCAGGACTCAGGCGGTGAACCGGATCCTCCCGGCACCGCGGTCGGGTCGAACTGGGTCGTGCAGGAAGTACTTAGTGCGTGATGCGCCCTGATCAGAGGAAAGACCCGGTAGGCCGCGCGTTCGGCACGTCAAACCACCCTTCCGGCTCCCCTCGCACCGGGCGTCGACCGGTCGAACAGTGGCAGATGCCGACAGGTATAGTCCACTTCCCGTCAAAGGGGCAAGATCGAATGCAGGGTTGACCGCGGGTCTTTTCCGAGTTGAGACCTCGCGGAAATATGCGGACCACACCCATCCCTTTGCCTGGGAAATTCGCGATATTGGGCCCGAATGCCACACCCAACACCCTTGACACCACTGGCCACTTCACTCCCTACTGGTTCCTGCGCAGCCAAGGTGACAACGTTGTCCGGCGGCAGGGAGGGTGCTCTCGTATGCGGCAGGGAGTTCGGAACAGGGCTTGGTACGGATGGGAGTTCGGATCAATTCCGGCCATCGCGGCGGTGTTCGCACTGGTGATCGGCGGGCAGGGTGCGGCGACCGCGCTGCCGGCCCGGACACCGGCCGCCGACCAGGAGTTCGCCTCCTCGTTCGAGGCAGGTGAGGCGGCGCCGGACTGGCTGAACACCGTCGACACCGGGCCGGACGGCACCAAGCGGGCCTCCGGTGTCGACGGCGGGTACAGCAGCGGCATCCCGGGCAACGCGACCGACCATGTGACGGACGTACGGGCGAGCGGCGAGAACACCGGCGGGGGTGAGGTGAAGGAGAACCTCGTCGACGGTGTGCCGGGGACCAAGTGGCTCACCTTCGCGCCGAACGGCTGGGCGGAGTTCGACCTGGACGAGCCGGTCAGGGTCGTCACCTACGCGCTGACCTCGGCCGACGACCACGCCGAGCGTGACCCCGCCGACTGGACGCTGCAGGGCTCGGCGGACGGTACGACGGGCTGGCAGACCCTCGACACTCGCACGGGTGTGTCGTTCGCCGAGCGGTTCCAGACCAGGTCGTACGACCTGTCGTCGCCTGCCTCCTACCGGCACTTCCGGCTCGACATCGGGCGCAACAACGGGGGCGCCATCACCCAGCTCGCCGATGTCCAGTTCTCGACGGGCGGCGGTGCCACGCCCGTGCCCCGGGACATGCTGTCGCTGGTCGACAGCGGCCCGAGCGGCTCACCGACCGCGAAGGCCCGCGCCGGTTTCACGGGCAAACGGGCACTGCGGTACGCCGGTACGCACCAGGCCGCCGGACGGGCGTACTCGTCCAACAAGGTGTTCGACGTGAACGTGGCCGTGGGCCCGGACACCGAACTGTCCTACCGGGTCTTCCCCTCGATGGCGGACGGCGATCTCGACTACGACGCCACGAACGTGTCCGTGGACCTGGCCTTCACGGACGGCACCCTGCTGAGTGAACTGTCGGCCCTCGACCAGCACGGCTTCCCCCTGACACCCCAGGGGCAGGGCGCGGCCAAGGGGTTGTACGTCAACCAGTGGAACCAGGTGGCGTCGCGGATCGGGGCGGTGGCACGGGGAAAGACCGTCGACCGGGTACTGGTGGCGTACGACTCGCCGACCGGGCCCGCGAGGTTCCGCGGCTGGCTGGACGACATCGCCCTGCGGACCGTCGCCCCCGAGCCGCCCCGGGAACACCTGTCCGACTACGCGGTGACGACGCGGGGCACCAACTCCAGCGGCGCCTTCTCGCGGGGCAACGACTTCCCGGCGACGGCCGTGCCACACGGTTTCAACTTCTGGACGCCGGTGACCAACGCGGGCTCGCTGAGCTGGCTGTACGACTACGCGCGGGCCAACAACGCCGACAACCTGCCGACGATCCAGGCGTTCAGCGCGAGTCATGAGCCGAGCCCCTGGATGGGTGACCGGCAGACCTTCCAGGTGATGCCGTCGGCCGCCGCCGGCACCCCGGACACCGGCCGAACGGCACGGGCGCTGGCCTTCCGGCACGAGAACGAGACCGCCCGGCCGTACTACTACGGGGTGCGGTTCGAGAACGGCGTCAAGGCGGAGATGACGCCGACCGACCACGCGGCGGTCCTGCGCTTCACCTACCCCGGCGCCGACGCGAGCGTCCTGTTCGACAACGTCACCGACCAGGCGGGCCTGACCCTCGACCCGGAGAACGGCACCTTCACCGGCTACTCGGACGTGAAGTCGGGGCTGTCGACGGGGGCGACCCGGCTGTTCGTGTACGGGGTGTTCGACGACGACGCGGTGGTGACTGAGGGCTCGTCGAGCGGGGTCAAGGGATATCTCCGGTTCAGCGCGCCGACCGGCGTGGTGACGCTGCGGCTGGCCACCTCGCTCATCAGCGTCGAGCAGGCCGAGGCCAACCTGCGGCAGGAGATTCCGGACGGTACGTCCTTCGAGGAGGTACGGGCCGGTGCGCAGCGGCAGTGGGACGGGCTGCTCGGGAAGGTCGAGGTGGAGGGGGCGACGCCGGACCAGCTGACGACGCTGTACTCCAGTCTGTACCGGCTGTATCTGTACCCCAACTCCGGCTTCGAGAAGGTCGGTTCGAAGTTCCAGTACGCGTCGCCTTTCTCCCCGATGCCGGGCCCCGACACCCCGACGCACACCGGGGCGAAGATCGTGGACGGCAAGGTGTACGTCAACAACGGTTTCTGGGACACGTATCGGACGACCTGGCCCGCCTACTCGCTCCTGACTCCTCGTCAGGCAGGTGAGATGGTCGACGGGTTCGTGCAGCAGTACAAGGACGGCGGCTGGACCTCGCGGTGGTCCTCCCCCGGGTACGCGGACCTGATGACGGGAACCTCGTCGGACGTGGCGTTCGCCGACGCGTATGTGAAGGGCGTCGGTTTCGACGCGAAGTCGGCGTACGACGCGGCCGTGAAGAACGCGACCGTCGTGCCCCCGATGTCGGGCGTGGGCCGCAAGGGCATGGCGACCTCACCCTTCCTCGGCTATACCAGCACCGAGACGCGTGAGGGCCTGTCGTGGGCGCTGGAGGGCTATCTCAACGACTACGGCATCGCCCGGATGGGCCAGGAGCTGTACCGGCAGACGGGCGGGCAACGGTACAAGGAGGAGTCCGAGTACTTCCTCAACCGGGCCCAGGACTATGTGCGGTTGTTCGACAAGAAGGCCGGCTTCTTCCAGGGGCGGAACGCGCGGGGCGACTGGCGAGAGGAGTCGTCGGCGTACGATCCGCGCGTCTGGGGCAACGACTACACGGAGACGAACGGCTGGGGGTACGCCTTCACCGCCCCGCAGGACAGCCGGGGTCTGGCCAACCTGTACGGCGGCCGGGCGGGCCTCGCGGACAAGCTCGACGCCTACTTCGAGACCCCGGAGACGGCCTCACCGGAGTTCGTGGGCTCGTACGGCGGGGTCATCCACGAGATGACGGAGGCCCGGGACGTCCGGATGGGCATGTACGGTCACTCCAACCAGGTCGCCCACCACGTCACTTACATGTACGACGCGGCCGGCCGGCCCTGGAAGACGCAGAAGAACGTCCGCGAGATCCTCTCCCGCCTCTACACGGGCAGCGAGATCGGCCAGGGCTACCACGGCGACGAGGACAACGGCGAGCAGTCGGCTTGGTACCTGTTCTCGGCGCTCGGCTTCTACCCGCTGGTCATGGGCAGCGGCGAATACGCCGTCGGCTCCCCGCTGTTCACGAAGGCGACGCTGCATCTGGAGAACGGCCGGGACCTGGTGGTCAAGGCCCCCGACAACAGCGCCCGGAATGTGTACGTGCAGGGACTGAAGGTCAACGGCCTTTCCTGGACGTCGACTTCACTCCCCCACTCGATCGTCTCCCAGGGCGGAACCCTGGAGTTCGACATGGGCCCCGAACCGTCGACCTGGGGAGCGTCCAGGGACGCGGCGCCGGTGTCGATCACCCAGGACGACGAGGTGCCGACGCCGCGGGCGGATGTGGTCGAGGGCGAGGGCGCGTTGTTCGACAACACGTCGGCGACGGACGCGACGGTGAGGTCCGTGGAGCTGCCGATCGCCGGCAGCGCGAAAGCCGTCCAGTACACGCTGACGTCCTCGGACCGGACCGAGGCTCCGACGGGCTGGAAGTTGCAGGGCTCCTCCGACGGCGCGAACTGGCGGACGCTGGACCGGCGTTCAGGCCAATCGTTCAGGTGGGACAGGCAGACCAGGGCGTTCTCGGTGACGTCCGAGGGCTCGTACACGCGATACCGACTGGTCCTCGACAGCGAGTCGACTCTGGCGGAGGTGGAGCTGCTGGGCTGACCGTTCCGAGAAGCCCTCGCGCTCCACGAGGAACGCGAAGGCGGCGCGCGCCTCGGACCTGTGCTCCTCGGGAAGGTTCGGCCGTCGGCCCATCCGTCGACGGTTACGCGGAACGGTGTGTACCGCCACAGGCGGTGGCGGTCAGCCGGTCGCGAGGGTGAAGACGTGGACGTGAGCGTCGGCCGGGAGGTGGACGCTCGCGATGTGGCGGCCTGACGGTGCCTGGAACGGGCTGGTGGCGAAGACGTACGTCGGGACCGGGTCCCGGCCTGCCCCCGAGAGTTTCCGGTACGGGGTCCTCGCGACGGCCTCGTTGCCGTACTGGACGGTTCACGTGCCGCCGCCGAGCGTCCGGTCGGTGCCCCTCATGGAGGCCGGGCCCGAGACCGCGCCGGATCCCGCGCCGCGAGAGATCCGAGCCCGGCGGGCCGTCGCCGGGCTCCCGGATCTCGCGCGAGTGATCACGCCCCGGCGGCGCCGATGAACTCGCGTACGGCGGTGCTCGGGTCGCCCGAGCGGACCAGCGCCTCGCCGACCAGTACCACGTCAGCTCCCCAACCGCGGTACTCCGCGACGTCCTCCGGGCCCGTCACTCCTGATTCCGCGACCCGGACCGTGCCTTCGGGGATGCCTGTCACGAGGTCGGCGAACACGGCGCGGTTGACGTCCAGCGTTGTCAGGTCCCGAGCGTTGATGCCGAGAAGCTCAGCGCCGGCGGCGGTGGCGCGCCGTACCTCGTCGGCCGTATGCGCCTCCACGAGCGGCGTGAGACCCAGCTCCGCGCAGAGCCCCATCAAGTCCTTGAGCTGGGCGTCATCCAGCGACACGACCATGAGAAGCGCGAGATCGGCGCCGTGTGCGCGAGCTTCCCACAGCTGATAGGGGTCGACGATGAAGTCCTTGCGCAGGACGGGAACGTCGACCCGGGCACGTACGGCGTCCAGATCCGCGAGGGAACCGCCGAAACGCCTGCCCTCGGTGAGCACGCTGATCGCGGCGGCACCGCCGGCGGCGTACTGGGCCGCGAGCGACGCGGGGTCGGGGATGTCCGCCAGCGCACCCTTGCTGGGGCTCTTTCGCTTCACCTCGGCGATGACGGACACCCCGGGCGCGCGGAAGGCGGGCAGGGGGTCGAGCGCGGGTGCCGCGTCCGCTGCCCGGGCGCGCAGTTCCGCCAACGGCGTCGCACTCCTGCGTTGTTCCAGGTCCTCGCGAACTCCCGCGAGGATCCCATCGAGAACGGTCACTGAACTCTCCCTGTCGGATCACCTGGTCCGCCACCCACGTCCAAGACGACCTCGGAACGCGGGCATCCTGATCGATCATGGCACCAATCGAGTCGTCGGTTGATTCTTGAGGGGTGGAGGGCACGTATGGACATTCGGCAGCTGGAGTACTTCCTCGCGATTGTCGATCGTGGGGGGTTCAACCGCGCGGCCTCGGCTCTGTACGTGTCCCAGCCGGCGCTGTCGCAGGCCGTGCGGGCACTGGAGCGTGATCTCGGCTCCGAGCTGTTCCGTCGCATCGGGCGCAGGGCAGTCCTGACGGAGGCCGGAAGGGCTTTGATCGAGCCTGCCCGGGAGGCCGTGCGGAGTCTGGAGACGGCGCGGGCGAGTGTCGCGGCGGTGCATGAGCTGCGCGAGGGGCGCCTCGATGTGGCGTCCATGCCGTCGCAGGCGGTGGAGCCGCTGACGACCTTGGTGAGTGCCTTCAGCCATCGGTATCCCGGCGTATCTGTGGCCATCAAGGCGGCGTTCACCTCGCGTGAGGTGATCGACATGGTGCGCACGGGTGCCGTGGAGTTGGGGCTCCTGGCGTCCGCCGGTCCGGTCTCCGGCAAGGAGGTCGTCTCCCATGCGCTGGGGCGGCAGCGTTTTGTGCTGGTGGTGCCGGCCGACGGCCCGTTCGCCGGTCGGACGGCCGTGGAGTGGCGGGAGCTCGCGGGAGAGCGGCTGATCGTCGGGCAGCCGGGTACCGGGATGCGCGCCTACGTCGACGCGCTGCGCGAGCAGGGCATCGAGTTCACCGTCGTCGCCGAGACCGAGCATCGTGTGTCGCTCATGCCCCTGGTACTGGCCGGGGTCGGGCTCGCGGTGGTCACGGACGCCTGGCGGGACGTCGCCCGGCGACTGGGCGCCCGCGTCCTGGACATCGAGCCGGAGACCGGCTTGGACATCGCCCTCGTCAGCCGCCGCGGCAGCCTGTCGCCCGCGGCCGCCGCATTCGTCACGAGCGCGACCTCGGCCGCCGACAGCTGATAGGTACCGCTTATAAGGGAGATCCGCTTTGCGTCTTGGACGCGGCACGGACCGCCTTGCTGCAATCGACGGCATGACGACGAACCACCGCATAGCCCTGATCCCCGGCGACGGCATCGGCGCCGAGGTCCTGCCCCCGGCGCGGCAGGTGCTCGATGTTCTCGGCCGCCGCCACGGCTTCGGCCTGTCCTACACGGCGTACGGCGACTGGTCGTGCGAGCGGTACCTGCGGGAGGGCGCCATGATGCCAGCCGACGGGATCGACCAGCTGCGCGACAAGGACGCGATCCTGCTGGGCGCGGTGGGATACCCGGGGGTGCCCGACCATGTCTCGCTGTGGGGGCTGCTGATCCCGATCCGGCGCAGCTTCCGCCAGTACGTCAACCTCCGGCCCATCCGGGTCTTCGAAGGCATCGACAGTCCGGTGCGCGGCGCACGGCCGGGCGAGGTCGATTTCGTCGTCGTGCGCGAGAACATGGAAGGGGAGTACAGCGAGGTCGGCGGCCGGCTCAACAGGGGCTTCCCGGACGAGATCGCCGTGCAGGAGGCCGTGTTCACCCGGGCCGGCGTCACCCGCGTGCTGGACTACGCCTTCGCGCTCGCCTCCCGGCGCGGCGGCCGCCTGACCTCCGCGACCAAGTCGAACGGGATCGTGCACACCATGCCGTTCTGGGACCAGCTCGTCGCCGAGCGGGCCGCGTCGTTCCCGCAGGTCGCCTGGGACCAGGAGCACATCGACGCGCTCGCGGCCAAGTTCGTCCTCGAACCGGCCCGCTTCGACGTCGTCGTCGCCTCCAACCTCTTCGGCGACATCCTCAGCGACCTCGCGGCCGCGGTCGCCGGATCCATCGGCATCGCCCCGTCGGCCAACCTCAACCCCGAGCGGGACTTCCCCTCGATGTTCGAGCCGGTGCACGGCTCCGCGCCCGACATCGCGGGCCAGGGCATCGCCAACCCGCTGGGCGCGATCTGGTCCGCGGCCATGATGCTCGACCACCTCGGCCATCCCGCCGCGGCCAGGGACATCACTGACGCGATCGCCTCGGTCCTGGCCCAGACCGATGTCCGTACCCGTGACCTGGGCGGGACAGCGACCACCGCCGAGTTCACCGACAAGCTGATCGAGCTCCTCTGAGCCGTCTCCCCCTCGGCGGCGGCAGGGACGAACTGGTCGAAGGCCGGGCACTGTTGACGTCGCGTGGACCTGGGTGGCGTGGTCCACCCGGGCGCGGTCTCAGGAGGTCGCGCCGGGAGCAGTTGGTTCCTGTGCGTCCAGGACCAGCACCGCGACGTGCAGGGACGTGCGCTGCAGGCCTGATTCCAGGTCGCAGCCGAGGAGGCGTTCGATGGTGTGGAGGCGCTGGTAGTACGCCTGCCGGGACATGCCGGCGCGTTTCGCCGCGACCGACTTGTTCCCGGCCGCCGCCAGATAGGCGCGCAGTGCCGGGAGCAGATCGCCATGGTTGCGGTCGTCGTGCTCGATGAGGCGGGTCAGTTGCCGTTCCGCGTACCGCTGAAGGCGGGTGTCCGCCCGCAGGACGCCCAACAACTCGGGCAGCTGGACGTCGGCGGGGACGTAGAACCACCGCTCCGGGGAGGCCGGTGTGATGGCCTCGGCCGTCTGCTCGGCCTCCTGCCACGACCGGGCGATCCCGGAGAGGTCGGTCACCCCTGGGCCGACGGCGACGACGGCCTCCGGTCCCAGCTCCTCCCGGGTCAGGCGGCCGATCCGCTCGGCGACCGGCTGCCAGGCGCTCGCCTGTGCCAGTGCCAGAAGTACGCCGATCCTCCCCGGTGCCGTCTCGCCGATCAGGGCGCGGACGTTGGTGGGCGCCAGCGCCTTGGCGATCCGTTCGTCGAGGTGCTCGCCCTCGGCGCCGGTGTACGTGTGGCGGATGACCACGGCGAAGAGCCGGTGCCCGAAGGCCGGGAGTCCCAGTGCCTCGGCGCGGGCCCGCGCGTCCGCGGGGGAACGGAAGCGCCGTTCGTACAGGTCCCGCAGTACGGAGCGGTGGGCCCGGCGCTCCCACCAGGCCGGTCCGGCCAGGCGTGCCATGGTCAGCGCGACCACCGCGCGCTCCAGCACCAGGACGTGTTCCGGGTCGGGCTCGGCGTTCAGCCGACCCTCCAGCAGGACCAGCCGCCCCCACTGCCCGTGGTGGTCCTGCACCGGCGCGATCAGCCACCCCTCCGGGCCGCTCGGTGTGATCCTCTCCGGCGTCGGGGCGGCCCGCGAGCGCCGCGACCAGGCCGACACCACCGGCTCGTACGGGCGGCCGAGCAGCTCGCACATCAGGACCCGGTGGTTGAGGTCCTCCAGCACCACGGGGGCTCCGGTGAGTTCCGCGGTGGTGTGCACCAGCTCCTCGGGGTCCGCGCCCCGCAGCGTCAGGGCGGTGAAAATATCCTGGATGTCCCTCCCGCGACGCAGCAGGGCTCCCTGGGCGTCGAGGATGAGCGCGTGCACCGTCTGCGTGACGTCGATGAACCGGACGCCACGGGCCAGCTCGACCAGCGGTACTTCACGGGCACGGCACGCCGCCACCAGCTCGTGGGGCACCTTCCGGTACCGGTAACCGAGCTCCACGACCAGACCGGCCGCGCCGACGTCGGCGAGCTGGTCGACGTAGCCGCGCAGCTCGGAGGCGTCCTCGGGATACGGCATGCCGGTCGTCAGCACCAGCTCGCCGCCCTCCAGGAAGTCGGCGGGGTTGAGCAGCTCGGTGACATGGACCCAGCGCACCGCCCTGCCCAGCTGTGTCTCCCCGGCCAGCACGCGCGGCATCCCTTCGGCGAGCACAGGCAGGCGCAGTACCTCCGCGATGGTGGGGAAGTGCCCGGTTGCGGGATGTCTGGGCGGCATAGGGGGTGCTTTCAGCCGAGGGGATCGGCTCACCCTCGCACCGGCCACTCAGCCTGACAAGGGGGTGCCGGCATTTTGTGCGGCCCGGCCGTCCGCAGTGACAGACCGTCTCAAGAAGGCCCCAAGGTGGAACACAGTGTGGGTTGACCTGCACGTTCCCCCAGGACGAAAGTGAACGCCATCCCCAACGGAACCCGAACCGGAAGGGTCCGCACGGTGTCCGCACCGTACTGGGGCTCCTCTGCCACCAGGCCACACCATCGAAAGGAGCGACCTCATGCGCAGTCCGAAGCGCGTCGCCGTGATCGGTGCCGGCAGCATGGGCAGCCAGGCCATGTGGCGGCTGGCGGCCCGCGGAGCCGAGGTCATCGGCTACGACCGGTACGCGCCGGGTCACGACCGCGGCGCGGCCGGGGGCGAGAGCCGCATCTTCCGGGCCGCCCACCTCGGCGAACCCGGGTACATTCCGCTGCTGCGACTCGCGGACGGGCTGTGGGAGCAGCTCCAGGCGGAGACCGGCCGGTCACTGCGACGCCGTAGCGGCTGCCTCGTGATGGGAGAGGACGCCTCACCGTCCGTACGCCTCCTCCTCTCCACCAGTGCCGCCCACGGGCTGGATCACGAGGTGCTGGACCGGGAGGAACTCGCCCGCCGCTACCCGCAGCACCGGCTCCCGGACGGGCACACCGCCGTCCACGACCGGTTGGGCGCCGTCATCAGGCCGGAGGCGTCGATCCAGGCCGCCGCCGCCCGTGCCGAGCGACTGGGTGCCCGGCTGCACCGCTACACCACGGTGCGCGAGGTCGTCCCCGCGGCGGGCGGCGGGGTGCGGATCGTCACCGACCGGGGCACGGACCACGTGGACGCCGCCGTGGTGACCGTGGGCCCCTGGATCAACACCCTGCTCCCGGACCTCCCCCGGACCGTCGACGTCCGCCGGGTGGTCTGCTCCTGGCACCTGCCCACGCGCCACGACTGGTTCGCGGACGGGGCCCCTCCCTTCGTACGCGCCACACCCCACGACTGCTTCGGCATCCCGTCGCCCGACGGCATCTCCGTCAAGCTCGGTCTCTCGTTCAAATACCATGCGCCGGTGCCCGAGCCGGAACGGCTCGACCGTGCGGTCCGCCCCGAAGAACTCGGCACCTTTCGCGAGCTCATCGGTGAACTCATGCCCGACCTGAACCCCGACCCCATCAGGATGTCGGCCTACATGGAGGGCTACACCGACTCCGGAAACCCGCTCGTCGGTCATCTCCCCGGCGAGGACGACATCATCGTCCTGGCCGGATTCTCCGGGAGCGGCTTCAAGTTCTCGCCCGCGATGGGAGAGATCGCCGCCGACCTGGCTCTCGACGGCACCACGGAACACCCCGTCGACTTCCTCGCTCCGGCAGGAGTCGGCGCCACCTGATCCCCGGCGATCTCGACGGCACCGCACCCCCCAACCCGACATCCCTGTCATGCGCATGCCCGAAAGGCCACGCAGCGGGCCGTCATCAGTTCCTTCCAGCAGAAGACAGGAGCACCCTCATGCCCATTCCCTCGCTTCAGTTCCGCCCGAAGTACGTATCGTTCGACTGCTACGGCACGTTGGTCGAATGGCCGATGACCCCCATCACGCGTGAGCTCGTCGGCGACCAGATCCCCGCTGAGCACTGGGACCAGTTCGTGAAGGAGTTCCGCGGCTACCGCTACGACTCGGTCTGCGGCGAGTACTACCCCTACGAGCAGACGCTGCAGGACGCCTTCGAGCGGGTCTGCCGCAAGTGGGGTGTGAAGGCGGCGCCGGACGCCGGAAAGCGGTTCGCCGACGGCGTGCGCAGCTGGGGCCCGCACGCCGACGTGCCGACACCGCTGAAGAAGATGGGCGAGAACTACAAGCTGGTCATCCTCTCCAACGCCGGAGACGACTTCCTGGAGGAGACCGTGCCCCGGCTCGGGGCGGACTTCCACGCGGTCTTCACCGCGGAGCAGGCCGGCTACTACAAGCCCCGGTACGCCGCCTTCGAGTACATGCTCGACCAGCTCGACGCATCCCCCGAGGACTTCGTGCACGTCTCCTCGCACACCCGATACGACCTGATGCCGATGCACGACATGGGCTTCCGCAACCTGATCCTCCTGGACCGCGGCTGCGACCCGGTGACCCACGGCTACGACTACGTGACCGTGAAGTCGCTCGACGACCTCAACACCATGCTCGGCATCTGACTCGCGACGCACCTCGTCCCGCACGGACACCACCGAAGGACCCCCCACCCCTCACCTCAGCGATTTCCGCTCCCACGCATTCACCACCACCAGGAGGCGCCCGATGGAAGACAACCGGATAGGCCGCAGAACCGTACTCCGCACCGCAGGCGCACTGGCCGCCGCCACCGCGGTGACCGGCTGCGGCACCCTCATGGGCACCGGCGACAGCCGCGGTTCGTCGGGCGGCGGCAAGAAGAGGCTCGTCGTCAGCAACAGCGGCGGCACCTACAACGACGCCTTGACGAAGGCGATCTACGAGCCGTTCACCAAGGAGACCGGCATCACGGTCACCACGGTCAACTACCAGTCGGCACAGATCATCGCCCAGGTCAAGCAGGGCCGTCCGCAGGTGGACCTGCTGGACAACACACTGCTGAACTTCCAGAAGATGGCCCGCCTGGAGTGTCTGGAGCCGGTGGACCACGACCGGCTGAAGAACGTCAAGGGCGCCGGGATCGCGGAGCACAACCTGCCGGAGCACGCGGTCGGCAAGAACGTGTGGTGCAGCTTGATGGCCTACCGCACGGACAGCCTCAAGCGTGTCCCGAAGAACTGGGCCGACTTCTGGAACACGGACGCCTTCAGCGGCCCCCGCTCGCTCCAGAGCGCTGAGGTGGACCTGCCGGAGCTGGAGTTCGCGCTGCTGGCCGACGGGGTTCCGCTGGACAAGCTGTATCCGCTGGACGTGAACCGGGCGTTCGCGTCGATGTCGCGGATCCGCGGCGGGGTGAAGAAGTTCTGGAACACCGGCGCCCTGCCGGCCGTCCTCCTCGGCCGCAAGGA
The DNA here is from genome assembly GCF_036898825.1 of Streptomyces sp. B21-083. Taxonomy (GTDB): domain Bacteria; phylum Actinomycetota; class Actinomycetes; order Streptomycetales; family Streptomycetaceae; genus Streptomyces. The sequence continues at coordinate 2,216,622 of NZ_JARUND010000001.1, forward strand.
GGTCGTCGCGACCAGCCTGTGGGGCGGTCGCGCCGACGAGCTGATCAAGCAGGGGATGCCGGTCGCCTACCAGTGGAACGGCGCCCGCAGGATGACCAACGGCTGGGGCATCCCCAAGGGCGCGGGCAACACGGACCCGGCCTACAAGCTGATCGACTTCTCGCTGCGTCCTGAGGTGCAGGCGGCGTTCGCCAAGCTCTTCCCGCACGGTCCGGTCGTCTCGGGCGCCATCAAACTGCTCGCGGACGACGTCCTGGCCACGCTGCCGACCTCGCCGCAGAACCTGAAGATCGGGTTCGACGCGGACGCCGCCTGGTGGGACAAGAACCGTGACGCCGTCACCAAGCGCTGGCAGGAGTGGGCCGATGCCTGAGCGCACCCAGAGTCCGACCGCCGCGAAGCTGTCCGCCGACGACCTCGCCGCTGCCCTGGCCCCGCACTCCTCCTCACCCACGGGCAAGTCGCTGTCGGTGACGGGCCTGCGCAAGTCCTACGCCGGGACGACGGTGGTCGACGGCGTGGACATGGAGATCGCGGCCGGTGAGTTCGTCACCTTCCTCGGCTCGTCCGGTTCCGGCAAGACGACCACGCTGATGATGCTGGCCGGGTTCACCGAGCCCGACTCCGGCTCCGTCGCGGTGGACGGCCATGACGTCACCGGTCTCAATCCGGCCAAGCGTGACTTCGGCTTCGTCTTCCAGCAGTACCTGCTCTTCCCGCACATGACCGTCACCGAGAACGTCGCCTTCCCCCTGCAGCTACGAGGGGTGGACAAGGCGGAGATCCGCCGCCGGGTCGGGGAGACGCTGGAGGCGGCGGGCCTGTCGAAGTTCGCCGGCCGCAAACCCCGCGAACTCTCCGGCGGGCAGCAGCAGCGGGTCGCCCTGTGCCGGGTCCTGGTCTACCGCCCGCCGATCGTCCTGATGGACGAACCGCTCGGTGCGCTGGACAAGCGGCTCCGCGACCAGATGCAGACCGAGATCAAGTCCATCCAGCGCGAACTCGGCCTGACCGTCGTCTACGTCACGCACGACCAGGAGGAAGCACTCGTCCTGTCGGACCGGATCGCCATCATGAAGGACGGCCGTATCGAGCAGTTCGACACCCCCCGCGGCCTGTTCGAACGCCCCCGCACCCCGTTCGTGGCCGACTTCCTGGGCGCCGCCAACTTCCTCACCGGCAAGGTCGAGGACGGTGGAAGGGACGACCGCACCCAGGTACGGCTGGACACCGGCGGTGTCCTCACGGCCCGCGCCCACCCCTGCGTGCCCGGACAGAGCGTGCGCGCCGCGGTGCGGCCGGGCAAGCTGCGCCTGGTCAGTGCCGAGGAGGGCTGCTGTACCGGCACCGTCGAGACGGCCGTCTACGTCGGCTCACTCACCCGGATCACCGTCCGCCTGGACGGTGCCGCCCCGGGAACGCCTCCGCTGCGGATCGAGACCACCGCAGTACCGCCGCGCAAGGGCGAGCGGGTGTGTGTCACCGCCGACCGGGACGACGTCAGCGTCTTCGACGCCACGGACGGGGGGTGAGCCGTGGCCGGCACCGCTCTCGCACCCGCCAAGGTGCGTGTGAAAACGTCCGCGATGCCCGGGCACCGCTCCCGGATCGCCCTGGTCAACGCCGTCCCCGTCACGGTGTTCCTGCTGCTGCTGTTCGTGTACCCGATCATCGGGGTGCTCTCCCTCAGCCTCAAGGGTGACAGCGGCGGATTCACCCTGCACTGGTACGCCGACGCCCTCAGTGGCGTGAACCTCTCCGTGCTGCTGTCCACCCTGAGGATCTCCGCCGAGACCGCGGTCCTGAGCCTGCTGGTCGGTTTCGTCCTGGCCCACGCCATCGCCCGGATGCGGCCCGTCTTCGCCGCACTGGCCATGCTCATCGTGGTCGTACCGCACTTCATCAGCGCCCTGGTCCGCACCTACGGCTGGATCATCATGCTGGGTGAACACGGCCTCATCAACACCCTGGCCACCTCCCTGCACATCCCCGGCGCCCCCTACTCCCTGCTCTACAACGAGACCGGTGTCGTCATCGGCACCACCTCGGTGATGCTCCCCTACACCGTCCTGGTGCTGCAGGGCGTGATGCGGGGCGTCGACGGCCGGCTCCTGGCCGCGGCGGCAGGCTTCGGCGCGAGCCGGCTGACCATCTTCCGCAGGATCTACCTGCCACTGGTCGCGCCCGGGATCGGCACCGCGGGGCTCCTCAGCTTCATCCTCTGCCTGGGCTACTACATCACCCCCGCCCTGATGGGCGGCAACCAGCAGACCGTCGTCGCCGCGCTCATCGACCAGCAGGTGATGAAGCAGGACCAGTGGAACTCGGCCGCCGCCTTCGGCGTCATCCTGCTCCTGCTCACCTTCGCCGGCCTGGGCGTGCTCGGCCTGGCCAAGCTCCGCCGCAAGAAGGCTCACGCACGAAGGAGCAGCTCATGATGGAACTGCCTCCCACCCGGGCCGGACACATCGGCCGCGCCCTGAGCGCCATCGCGATCCTGCTGTTCCTGGCGATGCCCATCGTCATCATCCTGGTCACTTCCTTCGGTGCCGACGGCATCGGCACCTTCCCGCCCAAGGAGTACAGCACCCACTGGTACGAGCAGATGGCCGCGCCCGGCGGCAACTGGGCCACCTCCATCGCCCTGTCCAGCCTCATCGCCGCCCTCACCACCGTGTTCTCCCTCATCCTGGGAGCCACCGCCGCAACCGCCCTGGCCCGCGGCCGACTGCCCCTGCACACGGCGGTCTACGGGCTGGTCCTGGCTCCCCTGCTCATCCCGCAGGTGGTCATCGCGCTCGGCCTGTTCCTGTTCTTCGAACCGGCCGGCATGCTCGGCAGCCCGCTGGCCATCGCCCTCGGCCACACCGTGCTCGCCGCCCCCATCGCCATCCTCATCTTGATCTCCACGCTGAGGGGCATCGACGAGCGGCTGGAGGACGCGGCGGCCAGCATGGGCGCCAGCCGGATGGTCATCGCCCGGCGCATCACCTTCCCCCTGGCCACCCCCGGCCTGATCGCGGCAGCGGTGTTCTCCTTCATCACGAGCTTCGACGAGTTCTTCATCGCCCAGTTCATGTCGACACCCGACACCCGAACCCTGCCGGTCCTGGTCTTCAACGCCCTCCAGTTCGACGTCGACCCCACCGTCACCGCCGTCAGCGCCGTCCTCATCGCGCTCGCCATCCTGGCCCTCGCCCTGGTCGCCCTCGTCCGCAGACTCGGCGGCCACCGCAACCAGCAAGGTGGCCTCCTGCCGACGGAACCCCTCACCTGAGCCCGGCCGCGCCCCACTTCGAAACTTTCCGCAAAGGACCCCTGAGATGAAGACGATTCCCTACTGGATCGAAACCGCTGGGGTGTTTCCCGACCGGTCCGGCAAGCCGCTGACCGAGGACACCGACCTGGTGGTCGTCGGCGCCGGCCTGACGGGCCTGTCCACCGCCCTCCACTCCGCCCGCAAGGGCGCCCGTGTCACCCTTGTCGAGAAGGGCCAGATCGGCTCCGGTGCCTCCGCGCGCAACGGAGGCATGGCCAACCTGGGCTTCACCATCGGCGTACGCCAGGCCATCCGCCGCTACGGTCTCGAACGGGCGCGCGAGATCTACAACTCCTACGGCGAGGCCGTGGACACCGTCGAGCGGCTGGTGAACGAGGAGTCCATCGACTGCCAGTTCCGCCGCGTCGGACGCCTGGGACTCGCCTCCCGCCCCGCCCACTTCGAGAGCAAGAAGAGCCAACAGCGCGACCTGGCCAAGTACTTCGGACACGAGACCACGCTGATCAGCAAGTCCGAACTGCGTTCCGAGATCGGCTCCGACGCCTACCACGGCGGCCTGCTCGACCCGTTCAGCGCCGCACTGCACGTCGGCCGCTTCGTGCTCGGCATGGCCGAGGCGTGCGAGCGCGCCGGTGTCGAGATCCACGAGCGCAACGCGGCCATCGACGTGCGGCGTACCGCCGCCGGCCGGTTCGAGGTCAGCACCGAGCGCGGTGTGATCCGCGCCGGGCAGGTCATGATGGCCACCGACTCCTACACCGACAAGAACTTCCCGTGGCTGCGCCGCCGGCAGGTCAGCGTGGGCAGCTTCATCATCGTGACCGAGCCGCTCGGTGAGGAGCTCGCCCAGGAGATCATCCCCAAGGGCCGCCTCCTCGTCGACTCCAACCAGGTCTGCCACTACTTCCGGCTCACCCCGGACAACCGGCTGCTGTTCGGCGGCCGGGCCCGTTTCGCCCCGTCCGACCCCACCTCGGACAAGAAGAGCGGGGCCGTTCTGTTCCGTGAGATGTGCGAGATCTTCCCCCAACTCGCCCGGACGAAGGTCGAGTACGTGTGGGGCGGCTCCGTCGGTTTCGCGATGGACCGCATCGTGCACGCCGGGCAGACCGAGGACGGCGTCCACTACTCCATGGGGTACGCCGGCCACGGCGTGCAGATGGCCACGCACATGGGGCACGTCATGGCCGAGGTGCTGGACGGCCACCCCGAGGTCAGCCCCGTCCGCGACCTGGCCCCGCCCCGCATCCCCCTCTACAACGGCACCGCCTGGTTCCTGCCCTTCGCGGGCGCCTACTACAAGACGCTGGACCGCATCCGCTGACCGGTCGGCAGCCCCCGACACACGTCCAAGGAGATACCCACGATGACTGTCGTCCGTGATGTTCCCAAGCAGCTGTTCATCGGCGGAACCTGGCAGGACGCCGAGTCCGGCCGAACCCTTTCCGTCGACGACCCGGCCACCGGCGAGGAACTGTGCCAGGTCGCCGACGCCTCACCCGCCGACGGCCGACGTGCCGTCGAGGCCGCGGTCGCCGCGCAGGCCGCCTGGGCCGCCACCGCGCCCCGGGTACGCAGCGAGATCCTTCGCCGCGCCTACGACATCATCATCGCGCGCACCGAGGACCTCGCGCTGCTGATGACCCTGGAGATGGGCAAGCCCCTGGCCGAGGCGCGTGCCGAGGTCGCCTATGCCGCGGAGTTCTTCCGCTGGTTCTCCGAGGAAGCCGTCCGTATCGACGGCGGCATGATGACCGCGCCCGACGGCAGGAACCGCCTGCTGGTCACCCGTCAGCCCGTCGGCCCCTGCCTGCTCATCACCCCCTGGAACTTCCCCCTGGCCATGGGCACCCGCAAGATCGGCCCCGCCCTCGCCGCCGGCTGCACCATCGTTCTCAAACCCGCCCCCCAGACCCCCCTGGCCAGCCTCGCCCTCGCCGGCATCCTCAAAGAGGCCGGACTGCCCGACGGCGTCCTCAACATCGTCACCACCACCGACGCCGCCGCCGTCGTCGAACCCCTCCTCCGCGGTGGGAAGATCCGCAAGCTCTCCTTCACCGGCTCCACCCAGGTCGGCAGGATCCTGCTGGCCCAGTGCGCCGACACGGTCATCCGCGCCTCCATGGAACTCGGCGGCAACGCCCCCCTCGTCGTCTTCGACGACGCCGACCTCGACGTGGCCGTCGAAGGCACCATGGTCGCCAAGATGCGCAACATGGGCGAGTCCTGCTGCGCCGCCAACCGCATCTACGTCCACACCTCCGTCGCCGACGAGTTCGCCCAACGCCTCACCGCCCGCATGGCCGCCCTGAAGGTCGGCCCCGGCACCGAACCCGGCACCGACGTCGGACCCCTCATCGACGCCGCCGGCCGCAGCAAGGCCCACGACCTCGTGCGGGACGCCGTCAAGCGCGGCGCCAAGGTCCTCACCGGCGGTGAACTCCCCGAGGGCCCCGGCTGCTTCTACCCGCCCACCGTCCTGACCGGCATCGCGCCCGACTCCGCGATCATCGACACGGAGATCTTCGGCCCGGTCGCCGCGATCCGTACCTTCGACACCGAGGACGAGGCCGTCGCCGCCGCCAACGACACCGAATTCGGCCTGGCCGCCTACCTGTTCACCCAGAACCTCGACCGCGCCCTGCGCGTCGCCGAACGCCTCGAAAGCGGCATGATCGGCCTCAACACCGGACTGGTCTCCAACCCGGCCGCCCCCTTCGGCGGCGTCAAGCAGTCCGGCCTGGGCCGCGAAGGCGGACGCGTCGGCATCGACGAGTTCCTCGAGTACAAGTACATCGCCGTCCCCGTTGGGGCCTGACATGCCCGACCGACTCGTGGTCCTCTACCGGGGCAACCGGCCACCGGCCACCAGCCTCATCGAACGCCTCATGAACACCGTCTACGCCACGGAGGAGGAACTGCCCTACCTCCTCCCCGGCGCCGACGCCCTCCTGGCCTGGGTGACCACCACCCCGGCCATCCGCGAGGCCTGGCCCGACGACCCGCAGAAGGCACCACGCTGGGTGCACGCGTCTTCCGCGGGCGTGGACTCCTTCCTGTTCCCCGCCCTGGTGGACGATCCGGGCGTCGTCCTGACCAACGCCCGAGGTGTCTACGACCAGCCGACCGCCGAGTACGTCCTGGGCCTGATCCTCGCCCTGGCCAAGGACTTCCCCGGCACCTGGGAGCACCAGCGGCGCCGGGAGTGGCGTCCGCGCCCGAGTGACGGCATCACCGGCCGCACCGTGCTGGTCTGGGGGACGGGGCCGATCGGCCGGGCCATCGCCCGGCTGCTGCGCGCCGTCGGGATGCGCGTGTGCGGCGCGGGCCGCAAGGCCCGCGCGGACGACCCCGACTTCGGCACGGTCCACGGTGCGGCGACCCTGCGTTCCGCCCTGGCGGAAGCGGACTACGTCGTCCTGGCCGCACCCCTCACCCAGGACACCCGGGGCATGGTCGACGCCCCCGTGCTCGCCGCCATGAAGCCGGGGGCGCGGCTGATCAACGTAGGCCGGGGCGGACTCGTCGACGAGGAGGCGCTGGTCGACCACCTCGCCGCCGGCCGGCTCGCCGGCGCGGCCCTGGACGTGTTCGCCCAGGAACCGCTGCCTGCTGAATCGGCCCTGTGGGACATGCCCGGCGTGATGATCTCCCCGCACACGGCGGGCGAGACCACCAGCGAGCGGGAGGCACTCGTCGAGGTGTTCCTCGACAACCTCACCCGCCGCATCGAGGGCCGGCCGCTGCGCAACGTGGTGGACAAACGGCGCGGATACGTGATCGACGAGACGCGCCCCGCCTGAAGGCGAGTAGCGCGCGCCCCGGCCGGTAACTCCTACCGGCCGGGGCGCGCGCTACTCGCCTTTCGTGCCCTGCGGCCTCGGCGTCACGACACGGTCAGGTAGATCTTGCGCACGGTTTCGATGGTCTTCCAGACACCGACGAAACCCGGCTTCATGACAAAGCTGTCGCCTGCCTTGTAGACCACCGGCTCGCCACCTTCCGGCGTGATTTCGATGACGCCGGAAAGGATGTGGCAGAACTCGAAGAGCTCGCCCTTGATCGAGCGCGTCTCGCCGGGCGTGGCTTCCCAGACGCCCGTTTTGATGGTTTCCCCGCGGGCGGCGTCCTGGGCCCAGGTCCTGTAAGTCGGGTCGCCGGAAATCAGGCGTTCCGGCAGCGGACCGGACTCGCGGGGTGCGAAGGAGGGATCGGTGTCGATGGTCTTCAGGAGTGACATGCTTTTCCTCCACTGGTTCGGGGAACGACGCCACGGTCTCGGCACACAGGTGGGGCGTGGATCGTTCGACTGCTGCGGTCCATCGAGCATCTTCGACGCCCCGCGCGGAGCCCATGTGTGATCTGTCCGTTGAGGGCACGATGTTCGGACGTTGTGTCAAGCAGGCGGTTGGGACGCAGGACCTCGTCCGCGGGCACGCGTCCGCCCGTCTTCTCCTCGACCCACTCCGGCAGCGACGAGCTGCGGTAGCCGAAGGTGGCGTCGCGGGCGAACTCGCTCTCGCCGACCGGGAGCAGCCCGTCGGCCGTCCGCATCCAGTGGCGGGAGCCGACAGTCAGCCGACCCGCTCCTTCTCGGACAACCAGCGGAAGAACTCCGCCGCGTACGCCGCCTCTCCCCCGGCCTCAGTCGGCGGCTTACCCGTCCCGGACGTCATCAGAGGGGCGAGCTCGTCGGTGCGCCCGACGATGATCTCGTAGGCGGGGCAGGATCTCGCTGCGCACGCGGGGTGCCGTACGGGCCACCTGCGACTGCCCGGCCGCGTCCTCCGCGAGCCGGGCGTCCTTGTGGCTGGCGTCGGCCACGTGACGCAGGACGTCGCCGGGCGCGGGGGCGTCGACGGGCATGGTGACGCCGTCCGCGGCGTCCGGTCAGGCGCCGCCGACGGACAGTCGCGTGGGTGTGGCGATCACGAGGTCTCTCCTGATCGGTCGGCGCCGGGGTCGAGCAGTTCGGCCAGGTGCAGGGCGCGGATGCCCTGGTCACCTGCGAGGTGGTCGACCTGTGTGGCGCAGCTGAAGCCGTCCGCCACGACGACTACGGGTGTCTCGTGGTCGATGCCGTCGAGGCGTGGCTTCAGGGCCAGTCCAGCGACGGCCATCGAGGTGTCGTAGTGCTGTTCCTCGAAGCCGAAGTTGCCGGCGAGTCCGCAGCAGCCCTCGGCCTCGTCGACCTTCGTCACGCCGAGGCGGCTGAGCAGGTCGCGTGGGTGGCGGCCCTTGAAGGTGGCGTACTCGTGGCAGTGGGTCTGCAGGACGACGTGTTCCGGCAGTTCGGGAGGCGTCCAGCCGGGCGCGGCGAGGTTGCTCAGGGCACCGGTCAGGGTGTGGACGCGAGCCGCGACACGCTGGGCGGCGTCGGTGCCGAGCAGTTCGGGCACGTCACGCTTAAGGGCGGCGGCGCAGCTGGGTTCGGCCACGATGATGGGCCGGTCGTCGCCGTCCAGCCGGGCGACGGTACGGGCCATCACGCGGCGGGCGATGGACAGCTGGCCGGTGCTGACCCAGGTCAGGCCGCAGCACAGGCCGTCCTGGGGCGTGCAGGGGAGGCCGGCGTCGGCGAGTACCCGGCTCGCCGCTCCCGCCACCTCGGGGCGGAAGGCGCGGGTGAAACTGTCGACGAAGAGCAGGGCCTTCGCCGGTTCAGCGGTCCGCGCCGAACGCAGGGCCCGGCGCAGCGCGCGCCGGGAGGCGAAGGCCGGGATCCGGCGCTTCGTGGTCACCCCTCCGAGGCGGGCGAGCAGCTTGCCGACCGGTCCGCGCAGCAGCGCGTTGACCGGGCGGGCGGCGTATCCGGCGAGTGCGGAGGTCAGGGGCAGCCAGCCGAGGGAGTAGTGGGAGCGGGGCCGGAGCCTGCCCTTGTAGTGGTGGTGCAGGAACTCCGCCTTGTACGTGGCCATGTCCACGCCGACCGGGCAGTCGCTGGAACAGGCCTTGCAGGACAGGCACAGGTCGAGGGCGTCGCGCACCTCCGTCGAGCGCCAGCCGTCCTCCACCAGCTCGCCCCGCACCATCTCCTGGAGCAGGCGGGACCGGCCCCGCGTGGAGTCGTTCTCCTCGCCCGTGGCCCGGTAGCTGGGACACATCACGCCACCCGCGTCGCTGCGGCAGCGGCCGACGCCGACGCAGCGGCGTATCGCGCCCGCGAAGCCGTCCTCGTCGTGCGGGAAGGAGAAGAGGGTCTCGACGGGCAGCAGCACGTCGGCCGGCGTGTGCAGTGCCAGATCGGCGTCGAGCCGGGCCGGTGCCACGATGATGCCCGGGTTGAGCAGTCCCTCGGGGTCGAAGATCTCCTTGAAGGCGGCGAACGCGCGGATCAGCCCGTGGCTGTACATGACCTCCAGCAGCTCGCTGCGGGCCCGCCCGTCGCCGTGCTCACCCGACAGGGTGCCGCCGTGGCCGACGACCAGGGCGGCCGCCTCGCTCAGGAAGCGGCGGGCGGACCCACGTCCGTCGGCGGTGGCGAAGTCGAAGTCGATACGCACATGGACGCAGCCCGCGCCGAAGTGCCCGTAGAGCACGCCGGTCAGGCCGTGGTCGACCAGCAGCTTGCGGAAGTCGCGCAGGTAGGCGGCCAGGTTCTCGGGCGCGACGGCCGCGTCCTCCCAGCCGGGCCATGACTCCCCGCCGTCCACCAGGCGGGCGGAGAGCCCGGCACCGTCCTCACGGACCCGCCACAGCGCACGCCGTTCGGCCGCGCTCCGCACGACGCGCCCGCCGGTCGTGCGACCCCGGGTCCTGAGCACGTCCAGCAGTTCGACGGCGCGGGCGTCGACCGCGTCCTGGTCGTCGCCGTCGAGTTCGACGTACAGCCAGGCCCGCCCGTCGGGCAGTCCGGTCACGGAGTCGGGACCGCGCCGGGCGCGCATGGTGGCGACGATCGCCTCGTCCATACCCTCCACGGCGGTGGGATTCCAGCGCAGGATCTCCGGCACGTCCTCGGCCGCGTCGACCACGTCGTCGTAGCCGAGCGCGAGCAGGGCGGAGGCCTGTGCGGTCGCCGCCAGGCGGACCGTCGCCGCGGTGACGACCGCGCAGGAGCCCTCGGTGCCCACCAGGGCACGCGCCATGTCGAAGCCGTGCTCGGGCAGCAGGTGGTGCAGTTGGTAGCCGGAGACCTGGCGCGGAAGACGGCCCTGCTCGGTGCGGATCGGCGCCAGGTTGGCGTCGATCAGCCGGCGCACATCCGCTTCGAGGCGGGCGACACGCTGTACGGCGTCCGTGTCGTTCGGGTCGGCCGCGCGCAGGCCGGTGCGGTCGGCGACGGCCCGCACGCCGTCGGCCGTCACGATCTCCAGCGCCTCGATGTGAGAGCTGGTACGCCCGTGCCGCACCGACCGGTTGCCGCACGCGTCGTTGCCGATCATGCCGCCGAGGGTGCAGCGGCTGTGCGAGGAGGGGTCGGGGCCGAAGGTGAGCCCGTGCGGGGCGGTCGCGCCGCACAGCGCGTCGAGGATCACTCCTGCCTCGACGCGGGCGGTGCGCGTGACCGGATCGATGTCCAGGATCCGGTTCATGTACCGGGAGAAGTCCAGGACGACGCCCGGACCGACCGCGTTGCCGGACAGACTGGTGCCGCCGCCGCGCGCGGTGACCGGAACGCCCGTCTCGCGACAGGCGCGCAGCACCGCGACCACGTCGTCGGCGTCACGGGGGAACACCACGGCCCGCGGCGGGACGCGGTAGTTGGAGGCGTCGTAGGCGTAGAGGCCGGTGGAGCCCGGTCCGGTCTCCACCCGCAGGCCGGGAGCGATCTCGGTGAGCCGCGCGACCAGCGGCTCCAGGGCCGTGGTGGTGTCCGTCATCGCCCTGCCGCTCCCGATGTTCCGGCCTCGACCGCGGTCGCCCACGCCCGGAGGCCCTCGTCCACGGCCGTCTCGTCGATGACGAGCGCCGGAATCATCCGTACGACCTGGTTCCAGGCTCCGCACAGCAGCAGAAGCAGGCCCTCGTCGATGGCGGCGCGCTGCACACGGGCGGCGGTCTCGGCGTCGGGGCCGCCGTCCTCGGTGACGAACTCGGTGGCCAGCATCAGCCCGAGGCCCCGCACGTCGCCGATGCCCGGCGTCCGGTCGGCCACCGCCTCCAGCCCGTGGCGCAGCCGCTTGCCCATCGCCTCGGCGTTCTCGACGAGATTCTCGTCCCGTACGACGTCGAGCGTGGCGCAGGCCGCGGCGCAGGCGACGGCGTTGGCGCCGTACGTGCCGCCCTGCGAGCCGGGCCAGGCCTTGGCCATCAGCTCCTCGGAGGCGGCGATGCCGGACAGCGGGAAACCGCTGGCCAGCCCCTTGGCGGTGACGAGGATGTCCGGGGTGACACCGAAGTGGTCGTGGCCCCAGAAGCGTCCGGTGCGGCCGACGCCCGTCTGCACCTCGTCGAGAATCAGCAGGAATCCATGGCGGTCGGCGCGCTCCCGCAGCCCCTCCATGAACGCCCGGGTGGCGGGCACATACCCGCCCTCGCCGAGGACCGGCTCAACGATGATCGCTGCCGTGTCGGCGGGCGAGGAGATCGTCTGGAGCGTGTAGTCGAGTTCCTTCAGGGCGAAGCGGGTGGCGGTCTCCTCGTCCCAGCCGTAGCGGTAGGCGGACGGGAAGGGGGTGACGACCACCCCGCTCATCAGCGGCGAGAAACCGGAGCGGAAGCGGGTGCCCGAGGTGGTCATGGCGGCGGCGGCGACCGTACGGCCGTGGAAGCCGCCGTGACACACGATGACGTTCGGCCGGCCGGTGGCCTGGCGGGCCAGGCGCAACGCGGACTCGACGGCCTCGCTGCCGGAGTTGGTGAAGAACAGACTGTCCAGGCCGGCCGGCAGCACCTCGCCCAGCTTGTCGACGAGGCGGCGCAGGGGCTGGTGCATGACCGTCGTGTACTGGCCGTGGATCAGCGTGCCCACCTGCTCCCGCGCCGCCGCCACGACCTTGGGGTGACAGTGCCCGGTGCTCGTGACGCCGATGCCGGCGGTGAAGTCGAGATAGCGGCGGCCGTCCTGGTCGAAGAGGTGGACGCCCTCGCCCCGGGCCGCCACCACGGGCGTGGCCTGGCGAAGGTGCGGCGACAGTGCGGTCATGTTCGTCTCCCGGCCTGGTGGGTCTGCTGTGGTGTCCCGAGCATCTGTGCGGACCAGGGGTGCGCCAACCCTCGATCTGTCCGGCGGGGCCGCGACATCCGGACGTTGTGTCAGCCTCTTCGGGGTCATGCCGGGTGCCGATCGTTCACGGACGGCTCTTGCGCAGGTCAGCGACGCTTGTCACAGTGGCCGAGCACTCCCGCGCGCGGCGCCGGGCCCGAGCAGGGAAGCCCCTGGAGACACCGTGAACGACAACCACCCGGCCGGCCACGGGCCCACCCGCGCGGTCACCCTCGCCGACGTTCTGGCCCTCCCCGTCCTGGCCGCCGGACTGCCCCAGGTCGTCACCGGCGCATCCCACCTGGACCGGCCGGTCGGCTGGGTCCACATCACCGAACTGACCGACCCCGCGTCCTTCCTCAAGGGCGGCGAACTCGTCCTGACCACCGGAATGCCGTTCCCGGAGGACGCGCCCGGCGTGCGCCGGTACGTCGACGAACTCGCCGACGTCGGGGCCGCGGCGCTGGTCATCGAGCTCGTACGCCGCTATCACCGCCCGCCGGACGCACTCGTCGACGCCTGCCGCCTGCGTGGCCTTCCCCTCGTCACGCTCGCCAAGGACGTCAACTTTCTTGAGGTCACCCAGGTCGTGCACGCGCTACTGCTCGGCAACCAGGCGGACGCGATGCGCCGTACCCAGCGCATCCACGAGGCGTTCACCGCCCTGACCCTGCGCGGTGCCGGCCCGGAGGACGTGGTGCGTGCGGCGGCGGAGATGTGCGGCCGCACGGTCGTCCTGGAGAACCTGACGCACCAGGCACTGATCTGCGAACCGTCCGGCGGCACGGTGGCGGAGGCGCTCACCGGTTGGGAACGGTGTTCCAGAGCCACCGGGGCCGCCGACCCCACGGCGACGTGCGGCCCGGCGGGCTGGCTCACCGCACCCGTCGAGTACCAGGGCGAGCGCTGGGGCCGTGTGATCATGCTTCCGGCCCGCCCCGACGGTCCCGCCTTCGGGCCGGAGGACTTCACCGTGCTGGAGAGGACCGCGATGGCGCTGACCGTCGCCCGACTCGTCCATTCCACCCCGTGGGAACGCACGGCACACCGAAACGCCCTTCGCGACCTGGTCGACCAGCGCCACCACTCCGCCGAGGACGCCCGCGCCCGCTGCGCGGCACTGGGCCTGCCGACCGACCGAAGCCGGTTCGTCGCGGCCCTGGTGGCTTTCCGGTCCGGCGGAGGGGGAACCGAACCCGAGGCTCGCCTGTTCCAGGAGTTGCGGACGGCAGGTGTCGCGGCCCTGGTCGGCGAGTTGGCCCCCGACCGGCTCGGCATCCTGCTGGCGCTGCGTCCCTCCCAGCCCTGGCACCCCATCATCGAAGGCCTGTGCGGCACCGTGCTGAGTTCGGCCCCGCAGGCGGTGGTGAGCGTCGGCTCGGAGATCACGGACCTCTCCGACACCGCCCGCTCGTTCCGCGAGGCGGCCCGCGTCGCCGAGGCCACGCCGCCCGGCCAGCCCCTCCCCCCGGACCGTTCCTTCCACGAGCTGTCCGACATCGACCTGCCCCGCCTGCTGTACGCCCTCCGCGAGGACACCCGGATCCAGGAGTACACCGAACAGCGACTCGGGCGACTCATCGATCACGACGCCCAGCACGGCACGGACCTGCTGGCGACCCTGCGCCACTACCTCGAAGCGGCCGGCAACAAGACCACCGCCGCCCGCCGGGGCGCCCTCTCGCGCGAAACCATGTACCAACGCCTGCGGACCATCGAACGGGTCCTCGACCGCGATCTGGAGTCCGGCGCACAGCGCACCGAACTGCACGTGGCCCTCACCGCGCTCGATGCGCTTCGAGCCCACTGACGCGGAAAAGAGCTGCGGCCTCGGCCGGTGCTGCTCGGCAGCCGACCAGCAACCAGACATCGGAGGTCAGCCGACCGGTATGTCGTCGATCCTGAATTCAGGCATCCCTAGGATGTTCAGACGGAAATTCGCGTGATACTCAAGCGGTGCCCCAGGTGGGGTCGGTTCGGGGTGGCGGCGAGGGTGTAGTCCCGTGTGCCGCCGTGCCGGACGAAGGACGCCGGGAGCCAGGGGCGGTCGCTCGTCAGGCCGTTGACCGCGAGGGAGTGGACGTACGGGGTGTCCGCCGCCGCCCCCTGTGCGTGGATCGAGATGTCGTTGCCCTAGGGGCGGTTGATCTCCATCCTCGGGAACAGGGATGAGACCAGGACCAGTTCGGCTCGGGACGGCACCTGCGGGTACATGCCGAGCGCGGCCAAGACGTACGCCAGCGGTGCCACGGAAGGCCCGACGTCCCGGAGGGGACGCGCGCGGGTCGTCCCGGCGGGGTACCGCCTCCACTCCTGTGGGGAGCAACCGGTTTGACGATGCTGCTTGTTGGAGCGATAGAGTGATGACCAGACCGCCGGACAACGTTGTCTCAGATGGTCGCCTCCCCAGACGTACTCCACCCGGGCCTCATCCCCCGTGCCGGCCCGGCTCGCGGACCCGGTGGGTATCGACCACCGGGTCCGCCCTGAGCTGCCTCACCTGTGCGTGTGTGGCCCCGCATGTCCGGGTCAGGTGCTAACCGACCCGGCAGGGCAGAGTAGTCGCCGTATCACCGCCCGCGCCCCGGACGACGTATCCGAACGTCGCTGTCTTGCCCGGATCGAGCGAGCCGTTCCAGTTGGCGTTGTGGACCATCACCGCCTGGCCGTTGTAGGTGGCGTCGCCGTTCCAGAGGCTGTCCACCGCCTGGCCCGCCGGAAGCGACCAGTCGACCATCCAGCCGAGCATGGGCACGGTCCCGGAGTTGGTGACGGTCACCTCTGACTGGTAGCCGCCGTTCCAGCTGCCCGTCGTGGTGCGGGTGGCGGTGCACGCGCCGGGCGGGGGCTCGGTGGGCGGGTTGCCGGGGTCCTTGATGCCCGTCACCTCTCCGTTGCCGCCGTCGAAGACGACGTCGGAGCAGGAGTAGAAGGTCTCCGCACTGTCGGAACGCTGCCACACCATGTAGATGAGGTGGCGCCCGGACTTGTTCGCCGGAAGCTTGCCGTTCCAGGAGTAGTTGGCCTCGACGTTGCCCGGGGTGCCGTTGAGCGGCGGGTGGTCGACGCTCAGGAACGGCTGGGACTCCAGCGCGTCCCAGGTGAGGGTCTTGGTCGGGTCGAAGCCGTCCTTGGTGATGTAGACGTAGAACCAACCCGGGTGCGCCGCCCACGCGTTGTACGCGAAGTCGACGTTGGCGCCCGAGGTGAGATGGGTCAACGGCCAGTCGGCGCTGGGGGTGTTGAACCCGGTGAAGTTGGGGTTGCCACCGCTGCAGAGCTGACCGTCCGGGACGAAGCCCCGGGTGCGGCCAGCGCCGTCCGAGCGCAGCACCGAGAACCAGTTGTAGAACGGCGTTGTCCCGCTGACCTGTTGGGCCGTCTTGCAGGCCGGGTTGATCGCCTTGATCTCACCGGTGTCCGTGAGGGCGTCCTCCCAGCACAGGAAGGTGCGGCTGCCGGGTTTCATCGGGGTGCCGTGGGCCTCCGCGTCACCGCCCGCCGTGACGACCAGACCGAGGGCCGGAATCGCGGTGAGCAGGGCCAGGAGGACGAGGAGAAGGGCCCTGCCTCGGGTGGGGAGTGGTAATCGGCGTGGGGTGCGGGGGGAAGGTGAGGAGGGTGGGGAGGTCGAGGTGCGTGTCAGGTCCATGTCATGATCTCCTTCAGTCGTACGCGGTGCGCCGTACGTCGTGCGGTACGTACGGAACGTGCGGGTGAAGGGGCGCGCCCGACTGGGGGCGCGCGTGCTGCGCGATGCGCACGGTGTGATGCGTGGGGGGTGGTGAGGTGGGAGCGGTTCCCGCTTACGGGTTCCGGTCCGCTCGGTATGGGAGCGCTCCCACCTCACTCTCCAACGAAGCTAGCGCCGCGGGGTGAAGTTGTAAACGCCTGACGCACAAGGGCCGCACACAGATGACTGGAGTTCCCGGGGTACGGTCGCGCTCACCGCCGAACAGCCGCGCGGAGATCGGGTCGGCGCGTGGTCTGCGGGACCGGGCTCGCGGTGGGCGGCCGGTGGGCGGCTCGATCGTGAACTCGGTGTGCCCCGGGGCGATATCCACGTCGATGCGGCCCCGGTGCGGGGCTATGACGGCCGACACGATGGCGAGGCCGAGGCCCGACCCCCCGTCCTGGGAACCACTGCGGGCGCGGGAGGCGTCGGCCCGGGTGAAGCGTTCGAAGACGGACGGGAACAGGTGCGGCGGGATGCCTGGGCCGTCGTCGCGTACGCGGATGACGCACCGGTAGTCCACGACCTCGACGCAGGCCGCCGCCGTCGTGCCACTGGGCGGGTGAACCCGTGCGTCGGCCAGCAGGTTGGCCACCATCCGGCGCGGCCGGGCCTCGTCACCGGCGGCCAGCACCGGGGGGGGCACACGGACGTTGTCGCCGCGAACCCCAGAAGTGCCAGACATGTCCTGATCGTGCCCCGGTTGCCTGGGGGAACCCGGTGTCTAACCTGAGCCCAGGCCCATGTCCTGACACCGCCTGCCTCCCCGCACAGCACAGGGCCGCACCCCCGTCACCGGGGATGCGGCCCTCAACTGCCTTACCGGAACCGCTACTTGGCCGAGGTGGCCTACTTGCGGATCAGGTTGCGCAGCACGTACTGCATGATGCCGCCGTTGCGGTAGTAGTCCGCCTCGCCGGGGGTGTCGATGCGGACGACCGCGTCGAACTCGACGCCCGTGTCGGTGGTCACCTTGACCGTGCGCGGGGTGGTGCCGTTGTTCAGCTCCTCGACACCGGTGAAGGAGAAGGTCTCCTCGCCGGTGAGGCCGAGGGACTGGGCGGTGGCGCCCTCCGGGTACTGGAGGGGGAGCACGCCCATGCCGATGAGGTTCGAGCGGTGGATGCGCTCGTAGGACTCGGCGATGACGGCCTTGACGCCGAGGAGCGCGGTGCCCTTGGCGGCCCAGTCGCGGGACGAGCCGGAGCCGTACTCCTTGCCGGACAGGATGACCAGCGGGATGCCCTGCTCGATGTAGTTGCGCGAGGCGTCGTAGATGAAGGCGACAGGCGCGTCGGGCTGGGTGAAGTCGCGGGTGTAGCCGCCCTCGGTGCCCGGCGCGATCTGGTTGCGCAGGCGGATGTTGGCGAACGTACCGCGGATCATCACCTCGTGGTTGCCACGGCGGGAACCGTACGAGTTGAAGTCACGGCGCTCGACGCCGTGCTCCGTGAGGTACTTGCCACCGGGGGTGTCGGCCTTGATCGCGCCGGCCGGGGAGATGTGGTCGGTGGTGACCGAGTCGCCGAGCTTGGCGAGGACGCGGGCGCCGGCGATGTCCGAGACCGGGGTGGTCTCCATCGTCATGCCCTCGAAGTACGGGGGCTTGCGTACGTAGGTGGACTGCGGGTCCCACTCGAAGGTGTCGCCCTCGGGGATGGACAGCGCCTGCCACTGGGCGTCGCCCGCGAAGACGTCCTTGTACGACTTGCTGAACATGTCCTCGCCGATGGCGTTCGCCACGACGTCGTTGACCTCGGCCTCGGAGGGCCAGATGTCGGCCAGGAAGACCGGCTTTCCCTCCTGGTCCACGCCGAGCGCGTCACGCGTGATGTCCACCTTCATGGACCCCGCGAGGGCGTAGGCGACGACGAGCGGCGGGGACGCCAGGTAGTTCATCTTGACGTCGGGGTTGATCCGGCCCTCGAAGTTACGGTTGCCGGAGAGCACCGAAGTCACGGCCAGGTCATGGTCGTTGACGGCCTTGGAGACCTCGTCCGGCAGCGGGCCGGAGTTGCCGATGCAGGTGGTGCAGCCGTAGCCGACGAGGTTGAAGCCGACCTTGTCGAGGTAGGGGGTGAGCCCCGCCTTGTCGAAGTAGTCGGTGACGACCTTGGAACCCGGGGCGAGGGTGGTCTTGACCCACGGCTTGCGGGTCAAACCCTTCTCCACGGCCTTCTTCGCGACGAGCGCGGCGGCGACCATGACGTACGGGTTCGAGGTGTTGGTGCAGGAGGTGATCGCCGCGACCGTCACCGCGCCGTGGTCGATCTCGTACGTCGAACCGTCGGGGGCGGTCACGGTGACCGGGTTGGACGGCGCGCCGTTCGGGGCGACGGCCGGGGAGTCGGAGGCCGGGAAGGACTCCTTGCCCGCCTCGTCGACGTCGTCGACGTAGTTGCGGACGTCCGTCTTGAACTGCTCGGCGGCGTTCGCGAGGACGATACGGTCCTGCGGGCGCTTCGGGCCGGCGATGGAGGGCACGACCGTAGAGAGGTCGAGCTCCAGCTTCTCCGAGAAGTCGGGCTCGGCGGCCGGGTCCAGCCAGAGGCCCTGCTCCTTGGCGTACGCCTCGACCAGCGCGACCTGCTGCTCGGCGCGGCCGGTGAGCTTCAGGTACTTCAGGGTCTCGCCGTCGATCGGGAAGATCGCGGCGGTGGAACCGAACTCCGGCGACATGTTGCCGATGGTGGCGCGGTTCGCGAGGGAGGTGGCGGCCACGCCCTCACCGTAGAACTCGACGAACTTGCCGACGACACCGTGCTTGCGGAGCATCTCCGTGATGGTCAGCACGAGGTCGGTGGCGGTGGTGCCGGGCGTCAGCTCACCGGTGAGCTTGAAGCCCACGACGCGCGGGATGAGCATCGAGACGGGCTGGCCCAGCATCGCGGCCTCGGCCTCGATACCTCCGACGCCCCAGCCGAGCACACCGAGGCCGTTGACCATGGTGGTGTGGGAGTCGGTGCCGACCAGGGTGTCCGGGTACGCCTGGCCGTTACGGACCATGACCGTACGGGCGAGGTGCTCGATGTTGACCTGGTGGACGATGCCGGTGCCGGGCGGGACGACCTTGAAGTCGTCGAACGCGGTCTGACCCCAGCGCAGGAACTGGTAGCGCTCCTTGTTGCGACCGTACTCCAGCTCGACGTTCTGGCCGAAGGCCTCCGGCGTGCCGAACTTGTCGGCGATGACGGAGTGGTCGATGACCATCTCGGCCGGGGAGAGCGGGTTGACCTTCGCGGGGTCTCCGCCGAGCGCCTTCACGGCCTCACGCATGGTGGCGAGGTCCACGACACAGGGCACGCCGGTGAAGTCCTGCATGATCACGCGGGCCGGCGTGAACTGGATCTCCTGGCTGGGCTGCGCCTGCGAGTCCCAGCCACCGATGGCCCGGATGTGGTCGGCGGTGATGTTCGCGCCGTCCTCGGTACGGAGCAGGTTCTCCAGCAGCACCTTCAGGCTGTACGGAAGGCGAGCCGAGCCTTCCACCTTGTCCAGCCGGAAGATCTCGTACGACTCGTCGCCCACGCTGAGCGTGCTACGGGCGTCGAAGCTGTTCGCCGACACGACAGTCTCCTTCATTGATGTGCGCGTTCATCGCATCCTGCCGCCACAACGCTTAACCGATCCGCTAAGGTAAGGCTAAGTTAGGCAAGCCTTAGTGGCAGAGATATCTCGATGTCGAGATAACTCTAGTACATGGGCGGCGAATGGTCATGCCCGGCCGCGGTGCGATGTGGCCATCACCGCGCCGATCCGGGGTAACCGACCCCCATGCCTCTCACCTTCCGCAAGAGCTTCCGGATACTTCCCGGCGTACGCCTGAACATCAACAAGGGCTCCTGGTCGATCACGACCGGAGGCGGCAGCCACGGGCCGCGGCACACCCACAGCAGCACGGGGCGCCGCACGACATCGATGGACCTGCCCGGACCGTTCGGCTGGCGCCGCACCCGTTCCGCCAAGCGCCGCTGACGGTACGTCACCCGCACGGACTCCCCAGAAGGCGCCATCTCATATCTGAGATAACCTCGATCCCATGGCAGACGACTACCTCGTACGTATCGGCAAGCTCATCCGTGACGCCAGGCAGCACCGTGGCTGGACACAGACGCAGCTTGCCGAGGCACTCGGCACCAGCCAGAGCGCGGTCAACCGCATCGAGCGCGGCAATCAAAACATCAGCCTTGAGATGATCGCTCGAATCGGTGAAGCCCTCGACAGCGAAATCGTCTCGCTGGGGTATGCGGGGCCGATGCATCTGCGCGTGGTCGGCGGTCGTCGGCTGTCCGGCGCCATCGACGTCAAGACCAGCAAGAACGCGTGTGTCGCGCTGCTGTGCGCCTCGCTCCTCAACAAGGGGCGCACGGTGTTGCGCCGCGTCGCCCGCATCGAAGAGGTGTACCGCCTGTTGGAGGTGCTCAACTCGATCGGCGTACGGACGCGGTGGATCAACGACGGCGTGGACCTGGAGATCGTGCCGCCGGCCGAGCTGGACATGGCGGCCATCGACGCCCAGGCCGCTCGCCGGACCCGCTCGATCATCATGTTCCTCGGCCCGCTGCTGCACCGCATGGACAGCTTCCGGCTGCCGTACGCGGGTGGCTGCGACCTCGGCACCAGGACCATCGAGCCGCACATGATCGCGCTGCGCCGGTTCGGGCTCGACATCGCGGCGACGGAGGGGCTCTACCACGCCCGCGTCGACCGCTCCGTCTCCCCCGGCCGCCCGATCGTGCTGACCGAGCGCGGGGACACCGTCACCGAGAACGCGTTGCTGGCCGCCGCCCGGCACGCGGGCGTGACCGTCATCCGCAACGCGTCCTCCAACTACATGGTCCAGGACCTGTGCTTCTTCCTGGAGGCGCTGGGCGTACGGGTCGAGGGCATCGGCACGACGACGCTCACCGTGCACGGCGTACCGACCATCGACGTCGACGTGGACTACTTCCCCTCCGAGGACCCGGTGGAGGCGATGAGTCTCCTGACGGCGGCGGTCGTCACCGAGTCCCAACTGACCGTGCGCCGGGTGCCGATCGAGTTCCTGGAGATCGAACTGGCGGTCCTGGAGGAGATGGGGCTCGACCACGACCGTACGGCGGAGTACTTCGCGGACAACGGCCGTACCCGGCTGGTAGACCTGACGGTCCGGCCCTCCAAGCTGGAGGCGCCGATCGACAAGATCCACCCGATGCCGTTCCCGGGCCTGAACATCGACAACGTGCCGTTCTTCGCGGCCATCGCGGCCTCGGCCCAGGGCAAGACCCTCATCCACGACTGGGTCTACGACAACCGCGCGATCTATCTGACCGACCTGAACCGCCTCGGCGGACGCCTCCAACTCCTCGACCCGCACCGCGTCCTGGTCGAGGGCCCGACCCGCTGGCGGGCGGCCGAGATGATGTGCCCGCCCGCGCTGCGACCGGCGGTGGTGGTCCTGCTGGCGATGATGGCGGCGGAGGGCACGTCCGTACTGCGGAACGTGTACGTCATCAACCGGGGGTACGAGGACCTGGCGGAGCGGCTCAACTCGGTGGGGGCGCAGATCGAGATCTTCCGGGACATCTGACGCGACGATGCCGCCGCACCCGCCCGGCCTACGGTGAGGTGGCGGGTCGAGGAGAGGGTGTGGCGGCAGCTGTGGGACTTCTCCGGGACTTTGCGCCTACGCCGGGCTCCATGGCCGCGCACCACGAACGCGGGTACCGGGTGTGCGGCGGTGGCAGTCGAGGGTGAGTTCGAGTTCGCCTGCGACGGGGTCATCGAACACCTTTGCTGCCCCCGATGCTCGCCCTCACGTGGTGTCGTCCCGAGGCCGCTGCCGCGAAAGTGCACAAAGCGCACGAGGCACACGAAGCAGAGAAACCCCAGCCGGCGTGCGGCTGGGGTTTCTCAACGTGGTGCGTATCGGTCAGCAGGTGGAGTCGTCCACGGCGTAGACCGCTCGTCTACGGGTTGGCGGACCGCACCCCGTCGTGGTCACCGTGGATCCGGCGGGTCAGCGCTTCAGGGTGAGGAGGCCCGGCCGGTACGGCAGCAGCGCGTAGGGGGTGGTGTCCCCAGGTGCGCTGGGGGTCCTGCCCTGGTAGAGGAGTTGCAGGTTGCAGGCGTCGACGGTCATGGTCTGGTCGGGGTTGTTGCGGACCAGGTCACCGTGGCTGATGTCGTTGGTCCAGGTGGCACCGCTGTTGGCCTTGCCCGCGAAGGGGTTGGACTCGGTGGCGGCCTGCGGGGTCCACGTACCGTCCAGGCTGGAGGCCGTGAACGAGCGGAAGAAGCGCTGCTCGGAAGCACTCCGAGCCTCGACGATCATGAGGTACTGGTTCTGGCCCTGGACCTTGTAGACCTGCGGCGCCTCGAACAGGTTCTTCTCCGTGTCGCTCATGATCGTCGTGTACGACGAGCCGAAGCTGGCCGGGAAGTTTCCGATCGGCATGCTCGCCCGGTAGATCTTGCCGTTGTCACCGGCGAAGAACAGGTACATGTTCTGGCCGTCGGCGATCAGGGTCGGGTCGATCGGGACGCCGCCCTCGCCGGCGGGGAAGCTGGCGGTGAACAGGTTCTGCGGCGCGGACCAGCCGTTGGGGTTGGTGGGGTCGCTGGACGTGCGGTAGGTGAAGGTCCAGTTGGTGCCCCAACCCAGTGAGGCCAGCACCCAGATGTTCTTGGGCGCGAAGTAGAACAACTGGGGCGCCACCGCGCCCTGGTTCATCTTGGTCTGGGTGGTCGACGCCATGTCGGACCAGTTCGTGAAGGGGCTGAAGCCCATCGAGCCCCAGTTGCCGTCGGAGTACGTCGCGTACACCAGGTGCTTGCCGTTGTACGTCGTGGTGGTGAAGTCCTTCAGCGCGGCCCACCCGTTCGCCGGCTGCGCCAGCGCACCGGTCGACGTCCAGTTGTACGTCGACGGAAGCGAGCAGGAGGTCGTGGCCAGGCCGGTCCACTTCTGGTTGCCGGCGCCGTTGCAGGTCCAGAGCTGCACCGCCGTGGTGTTGGCCGTACCGCCACCCGAGACGTCCAGGCACAGCCCGGACTCCACGCCGACGATCGTGCCGTCGGCGTTCGCCCGCCACTGCTGGTTCGTGCCGCCGTTACAGGTGTAGATCTGCACCTTGGTCCCGGCCGTGTTGGCGTGACCCGGAACGTCCAGGCACTTGTTGCCGTAGACGGTCAGCTGGTTGCTGTCCGTCAACGTCCACTGCTGGTTGGTCCCGCCTGTGCAGTCCCAGATCTGCAGGCCTGTGCCATCGGTCTGGCTGAAGCCCGGCACGTCGAGACACCGGTTTGAAGCAACACCGCGCACGGCGCTGGTGGTGGCCGCCTGAGCCGGGCCGGCGACGAGCGTCGCCGCCAGTGTGACCAGGGCCGCGATCACGGCGGCGAGCACTCCGGACAGGTGCCGGCGGCTGAGAATTCGTCTGCGCATGAGGACCTCGTCGTCCCTTGAGTGAGCGGTTCCGGTGGGCCCCGTCAGAGGGTGTCCGGACTTTCGATGCGTGCGGTTCGCAGTGACGCGTGGGCACCGGGTCTGCCCTTTGCGGCTTCCCGGTCCTGCGGGTCGTCCGACAAGACCGGTGGAGGGCCGCGTCTTCGGGCTGGCGCGAAAGGCACCGGGCTGCGCGGACGTTGATCGTCGTGGTGCGAGCCCGCCGTGCGGTGACCCCCGCACGGCGCGGTCCGTTCGAGCTCCGATCGAGACCGGGGTCCTCGCGGGACGGTGCCGACTGGATCGTCCAGGGGATCCCCTGAGCGAGACGGAGCTGAGGAATCGAACGGCTCAACGGCCTGCCGTGCCCTCCTGAAGAGGGCATCGGGCGTCACCGAGCCGGGTGAAGGGATGGTGCTGCCACGCGGCTCCCTCCATAAGGTCGTCGGCCGTGTTCGCTGTCCCGTCCGGGCCGCTCGGACAGCGCGGGTGAGCCCGTCACGGTCATAGCGTCACCAGGACGGTCGCGGCCGACAGGCACAGGACCGGGACCCGGCGACGGCCGAAGCGTCTGAGCGTTCATACCTCTCCTCGTACGGTCGAGTGCGGGCAGCGGCAGCGGCCGGAATCGTCTCGATTCGCGGCGTGGTGGAAGAGCAAGCCAGGACCGACCCCGACTTGTTCGCAATACCGAACATAGGTCGAAATATCGAGCCTTCTGGATCATAGGGAATCTGTGAACAGCGTCAATACCTCTCACACGGTTCGAGCAACGCCGATCATCCACAAGGCTTGAGTAACGAAACTCCGCAGGTCAGCCGCTCGAACGGCCGGGCTGCGCGGCGGAGGCCCAGCCGATCACCGAGGTGCCGGCGCGGAGTGTGCGATGGGCGCGCTGCCGGGCACAGCCCGCGCTTGACGCGTCACCGTACGTGCGCTCCGGCGTGCTGCCGAGCACGGCAATCAGGAAGCCGTCGATGCCTTGGTGGAGGCAAGCCTCGGCATGGCGCCCACCTTGGCTGCGGGGCGCGAGGGCCGTGTCACCACGTGCCCTCGCGACCACGGAGCACCCCGCGACCTGATCGACGTGTTCGCGGCGTCCCGCCGCTGGACCAATGCCGCGCTCGAGGAGTTCGGCCGCCGGCACGCTCGTGGCCGCTTCGAGCGCGAAAATCCGCAGTCGAACCTGACGGGCGCCGAGTGGACTGACGACGAAGCCTTCGGCGCCTACGGGCTCAGTGACGCCACCATCAGCGCACTCCGCGCTTGGGCCTTCAGCGGGCCGCCGACCTCGCGGCCCGTCTCCTCGAAGAAACCGATGATCCGCACGTTGACTGATCACTTCTGGGCGAGACGTATCTGCCGGCGATCAGAGCAAGAGCGCCGAGAGCGCAAGGAATGAGTACGCGGGAAAGCAGTCGGCCGTCGGTGTGCGTCCGCCAGAGCCCTCGCCCAGCCAGGACTCACCCGGGAGTGGGGTGACTCAACTGACGGGCGGGGCTCCACGCGACGGCGGCCGACCGGTGTCAGGCGCTCAGTGCCGTCCGCAGGGTGGTGGCCATCAGGTCGATGGCCTCCTTCCCTTCCGGTGCCGGGCCGGTGTGGGTGAAGTAGTGGTCGACGCCCTCGAAGACGCGGTGGGTGACGGGGACGCCGGCGGCCTCCAGGGCCTTCGCGTAGGCGGCGCCCTCGTCGTGCAGCCGGTCGTTCCGCGCGGTGATGACCAGGGCGGGCGGCAGTCCGGCGAGGTCGTCGGCGAGTCCGGGTGAGACGAGCGGATGGGTGAGGTCCGCGGGGTCCGGGACGTAGGCGGCGGTGAAGATCCGCATGAGCTGGGGTGTGAGCAGCGGCTTGGCGATGGGCGAGGGCTTGGTGACCGGGTCGGCGACCTGGTCGAACGGCCCCGAGTCGAGGAGCTGGAGCCGGGGCGTGAAGGTGCCGCGGTCTCGTGCCGTGCGGCAGACCGCGGCGGTCAGGTTGGCCCCGGCGCTGTGTCCGCCCACGGCGAGTCGCGAGCCGTCCCAGCCATGGGCCTCACCGTTCTCGGCGACCCACGCGGTGACGTCGTACGCCTGGGTGACGGGCGCGGGGAACCGACGTTGCGGGGCCACCGCGTAGTCCACGTTGATCACGACGCAGCCGGCCTTGGCCGCTATGTAGCGGCAGATGTGGTCGTCCTGTTCGGGGCGGGCGATCACGAAGCCGCCGCCGTGGAGGTTGACGTACACGGGGGCGGGGGTCTCGGCGCCGGCCGGCGGACGGTAGACGGTGCAGGTCACCGGGCCGGCACCGGTCTCCACCCGGAGGACCTCGGTGCGCTTCGGGATGTCGGTGAAGCGCAGGTCCTTGTGCACACGGGACATCACGCGGCCGAGCAGCAGCTGGATCGCTCGTGCCTGGATTCCGGGGCTGAATGGCATGGCTCGGTCACCCATCACTACAACGTTGAACTATCAGGATTCCTGATAATGAACGCTCCTCCCGCATCGCGCAATGGGGAGACGGGAACCGGCCTCGCCGCATGCCACTCGCCCGCCCGTGCACCCCTCTCCGTGAACCCAGGAGAGTGAACCCAGGCATCGCGGGCCGATGCCCGGAACCGGCAACGGTCGGCAATGTGCGGCCCGGCTCCAGCAGGCCGTCGAGGCCGCGACCGCCGCCGACGTCCTCACCCGAGACGTCAGCGGCACGGTCACTACCACGACCACGACCACGACCGAGGGAGCCCCCGAGGCCCGCATCGACGCGCTGCCCCCTGACGGCGACGGGCGGGGCCGGCACGTCAGTCCGTCATGGCGTCCCGGACAAGGGCCGTGTCGACGAACTGTTCGAAGCGCACGATGAGTCCACCGCGTACGACGAAGTGGTGGGCCACGCGGACGGCGACCGGCTTGCCGGTGGCCTTGTTGGCGGCGGTGTAGCGGGCGAGGACGACGACGTTCTCGCCATCGACGACGTACGTGTCGTCGTGCGCGGCCCAGCCGTCCCAGTCCTGGCCCAGCTTCTCCATCACGTTGGCGGTGACGCCCTCGGGCGTGCGGTAGGTGCCGGCGAGCGGGAAGCCGGCCATCTCCGTCCACTCCACGTCGGGGGCGAGAGTGGCCCGCAGGGCCGCCAGGTCACCTGCCGCGGAGGCCAGGTACTGGCGGCGTACGACGTCGGCCGGACCCGTCGAGGCCGCGAACTCGGAGACGGTCATGGTCAGCCCCACTTCATTTCGCCCTTGGCGACCTTCGCACCGATCTGAGCGGCGATCAGCATGCCGTTGTCGGGGTAGCGCTTGACCAGCGCCTCGGTCAGCGCCGCGCCGTCCGCGGCCTTGCCGAGCTCCTCCTCGAAGGCGACCAGGTACTCGCGGGTGGCGGAGATGGCGGTCGCGTCGGCCGGGGTGCCGGGCAGGCGGTGGCCGGGGACGACCAGCCGAGGGGCGAGGGCGGCCATCTCGTCGAGCAGGTCGATCCAGGCGGCGCGGTCGTCGGGGATGGCGGTGTCGGCGACCCAGACGTGCTCCTGCTGGAAGAGCAGGACGCCGCCGAGGAGGGTGCGGGACTCGGCCTGCCACAGGTAGTGGCGGTCGGGCAGCGCGGGGGTCCCGCCCTTCAGCTCGAAGCGGTGACCCTCCAGCGTGAGGTCACCGGTGAGCGGCTGGAGGTCGACCAGCCGGGCGGGCAGGTTGGGACCGAGGGCGGCCCATGCCTTGAGCTTGCCCTCGTAGGAGTGCTGGATGTGCTCGATGACGATCGGGGTGGCCACGAACGTCGCGTCGGGGAACGCGTCGGCGATCACCTCGGCGCCGAAGTAGAAGTCGGGGTCGGCGTGGCTGACGAAGACCGTGGTCAGCGTCTTGCCCGAGTCGAGGATCTCCGCGGCGAGCCGGTGGCCGTCCGCGCGGGTGAACGCGGCGTCCACCAGCAGCGCCTCGTTCTCACCGGTGACGAGCGTGGCGGTCTTGTTCTTGCTGCCGGCCGGGAAATCCAGGTCCAGGACCTTGAAGGACAGGGCACTCATCGAAAGCTCCTTGCGGGTAAGGGGGTTGAGGGTGGTGAAGGGGGTGGGGGTGAGGGGGATGCGAAGGACAGTGGGGACGGGGAGGTTCAGGGGGTACGAAGGGTCGCGAGGCGCTGGTCGACCTCGTCGGCGGTGGCGTGGCCCCGGGCCAGGTCCGTGACACGGTCGCCGTCGACGGCCAGGAGGGTCGGGAAGCCGGTGACGCCCAGCGAGGCGGCGCGGTGGAAGTCGACTCCGGCCGCGTCCCGCGCCCCGGGCCCTTCGAAGGCGGCCACCACGGCGTCGGCGTCCAGGCCGGCCGTCTCGGCGACCTTCCGGTAGGTCGCCGGGTCGGAGAGGCTGAGGCCGTCGACGTAGAAGGCCCGCTGCAGCGCGATCGCGAGCTCAGCCGCACGGGCGGGGGCGGCTTCGCGCAGGGCGGCGACCCCGTGGGCGGCGACCTCCGAGTCCATCACGAACGAACCGTCGGCGATCAGATCCTCGTACGCCCCACCGAACTCGGCACCGGTCAGCTCGGCGATCTGGGCGTTGGCACCCTGGACGTACCCGAACTGGCTGATCGGCACCCGGCGCGAGCCGGTGAACAGACCGCCGGACACCACCTCCACCGGGATCTCCGGGTGGCGGGAGACGATCTCGCTCAGGGTTCCGGAGAACCCGTGCGACCAGCCGCAGTATGCGTCGAACGCGTAGACGAGCTTCATGGGGGACCTCGGCAGGGGTGGGGCGCCCACCTGGTGCGAGCGCTTCGCCTGAGGAAACAGTAACTGACGTGTCAGATATTTCCCCGCACCTGTCTCCCTCATGTGGCGCCCGTCATACCCCCGCCCGCCCCACCCGCACCCGCCGGGTCAGGGCAGGCGCGGCAGCTCGTCGCGCGCCGAGTGACTGAGGATGCGCAGGTCCTCGGTGAACCGCTCCCAGTCCTCGGGCGGCAGAGGCGCCACGAAGTAGCGGCGTATGTTCTCGACGTGCAGCCGGGACGCCCGCACCACGGTCTCCTCCCCCAGCCCGGTCAGACGCACCAGCCGGCCGCGCCGGTCGTCCGGGTCCTCGGCCCGCTCGACCAGTCCGGCCGCCACCATCCGGTCGACGAGACGGGTCACACCGCCCGTGGTCAGCACCTGCTCCTGGGCGACGGCCCGCATGGACAGCCCGGGCTTGCCCGCGCGCCCCAGGATGAGCAGCACCTCGAACATCAGGTGACTGATGCCGCACTCCTGTTCCAGCGACCGGCCGAGGAGGTACTCCAACCGGTTCGCGGCGCCCTGCAACCGCCCGAACGCCAGCACCAGCGCGTTGTTCGCGGCCTCGCGCGGCGACGAGATCTCCGCCCGCTCAGCCCCGCCGGCACCGCCACCACGACCGCCGCTCTCGCCCTCCACAGCTCCCATCCACCGATCATCCCGCGTCCTAGATTTGGCAGAGTGCAAAATTTACCCTGCGCAATGATTGAATCCCTCCTCGCTCCCGTACCTCCTGGCGTACGAGCCGCTCACCTCAGGAGGCACCATGCCCATCTCGGCCAAAAAGGCGGGGAACATCTTCGTGTTCGGCGCTCTGGGGCTGACCCTCACCGCGCTGGCCTACCCGGCCATGGTCGGGGTGCAGACCACGACGAGTTCACCGGACCGTGTCATCGCCAACACCCGGTACGGCCCGCTGACCGAGGCCGACCGGGACTTCGTGGTGAAGGTGCGGGCGGCGGGGCTGTGGGAGTACCCGCTGGGCGAGATGGCGATGGAGCGGGGCACGACCCCGGAGATGAGGGAGGCCGGCAAGCATCTGATCGTCGGTCACGCCGGACTCGACGACATGTGCCGCAAGATCGCGCCGGAGCTCGGAGTCGTGCTGCCCAACCTGGCGTCGCCGCAACAGCAGCAGTTCGTGGCCACCGCCGACGCGGCCACCGGCAAGGAGTTCGACTCCACCGCCGTCACCATCATGCGGGTGACGCACGGGCAGATCTTCCCGGTCATCGCCAAGACCCGTGCCACCACCCGGAACTCCATGGTCCGTGCCCTGGCCGACCTGGCCAACGACACCGTTCTCGACCACATGACCGTGCTGGAGAACACCGGTCTGGTCAACATCGACCAGGTCAACTTCCAGCAGAGCACGCCACCTAAGCTGCCCAAGGACAACACGACCCCGCCGCCGCCCCAGCAGGGCGCACCGATCGTCGCGCTCACCCCGCGCCCCGACCTGAACATCCGCACGGCCGCCCCCGCGCCCACCGGCCCGCCCACTCCGGCGCCGACAGCGGGCTGAACGACGCGGGCCGGGAGACTCCGGACGGGGATCTCCCGTGCCGGTGACGGTGTCAGACGATCACGGTGTCCACCCAGCCGAGCGGGTGCGGCTCCGTGTCGTCCGTCGCCGGGGCCGGGGGCTCGCCGCCCGCCTCGGTGAACACGGTGAGCGCCTCGACGAGCGCCGCCCGCTGGGCGGGGGCGAGACGGGCGACGATCCCGGAGATCTCGGTCCGCCGCCGAGCCGTGACGTCCTCGACGGTGCGCCGCCCCTCCTCGGTGAGGCCCAGCTGGGTCTCACGGCGGTTGTCGGGGTTGAGGTGCCGCTCGGCGAGGCCTGCCGCGATCAGCCGGTCGACCATGCGCATCGCGGTGGACGGGGCCACCTGGAGCTGGTCGGCGAGCGTCACCAGCTTGGTGTCCCCGCGGGTGGACAGCACGACCAGCATCCGGAACTGCGGAAGCGTCACGCGTTCCTCGACCGCGGCGAGGGACCGGGCGGAGACCGCCACCAGCAGCCGTGACGCCGTCAGCACCGCACGGGTCACCGCGTCAACATCGTCCATGTCCCCTGCGGGGGTCTCGCGGTCCGCCATGGGTCCTTTCTACCGTGCCGAAGTGACCACTCCCGCCCACGTGGGGAACAGATTGCCATTCACCCGTGACCGAAGCGGCGGGGCATGACCACCGGCGGTGGTCCCGCGTGATCCGGTGGTTGTAGCGTTTCCGGGTGCCGGACGACGACTCAAGTGACGCGATCGACCCATCCGACGGGTACCGGGAACTGGGCGAGGCCGCCTGGTCGTGGGTGCTGGACCAGATCCGCGAGGACGACGGGCCGTGGCTGCCGGAGACGGTGTCCGAGGACCTGGCGGACGGCGGTCCGGACCCCGTACCCGCGAAGGACCGCGACAGCCTGTACGGAGGGATCGGGGGCCTGGCCCCCGTGCTGGCCGAGATCGCCCGGCACCGCGAACCCACCGACCGGGAGCGGTCGTTGGCGACAGGGATCGTGACGAGACTGTCGGCGGCGGTGCGGACCCGGACGGAACCCTCGCTGTACGACGGTCTCGCCGGAGACGTGACGGCGCTGCGGCTGCTCGCACCGGGCACGGAGTCGGTAGCGCTGCGGCGGCTGGCCGAGCTGGCGGCCCCCGACGGCTGGCGGACCACCGTCGAGTTCGAAGCGTGTTCCGACGCGCCGCTGAACGACATCATCATGGGCACCGCGGGCGTGGTGCTCACCGCAGTCTGGGCGGGCGGCGAACACGCGGAGTCCATCGCGACGACGGGCTGCGAGGCGCTGCTGCGGGTGGCGCACCGGACGGAGGCCGGCCTGGACTGGGGCATCGGGGCGGCCACCGGGTCGCGGGCGCCGAACTACTCGCACGGCACCGCCGGAGTGGCCTCGGCGCTGGCCGTGGCGGGGGCCGCGCTGGGCCGCGAGGACTTCGTCGAGGCGGCCGTCCAGGGAGCCCGGCACGTCCTGTCGGTGGGCTCCCTGGAAGACGGTGGTTTCGTCGTTCCGCACACGATCCCGCCGTCGAGGCGGGAGGTCGAGCCGGTGACGTACACCTGGTGCCACGGTCCGGCGGGCACCTCGCACCTGTTCTCGGCGCTGGCGCACGCGGGCGTCACGAAGGTGTCGGGGCTGGACGTGGGTGAGCTGCGGCAGCGCTGTCTGACCTCGATCCTCACCTCGGGTGTCCCGCGGCGGCTGCGCCCCGGCTTCTGGGACAACGACGGCCGCTGCTGCGGCACGGCGGGCGTGGGCGACGTACTCCTGGACGCGGCTCAGGACAGTGCGGACGCCGACACCGCGAAGGCCCTGGTGCGGGCGGCCCGGGTGATGGGCGACGCGTTGGTGGAGCGGGCCGTCAGGGACGGGGCGGGCGCCCGCTGGCGGTTCGTCGAATACCGTCAGGAGTCCCCGCTGCTGCCGCCGGGCACCGCGTGGATGCAGGGCGCGGCGGGTATCGCGGCGTATCTGTTCCGGCTGGCCCGGTTCCTCGACATCGGGCCGGAGGCGGTGGTGGTGGACCGGCCGGACCAGTGGTGGGCGGTGCCGGAGCGGCTGCGCGTCGCGGGCGGTACGGCCGTGTCCTGAGCGTCCTCGGTGAACCGCTGGAACGCTCAGGTCAGCGCCTGTTCCGCCCAGATCGTCTTGCCGTTCCTGGTGTGCCGGGTGCCCCAGCTGGTGGTGAGCTGGGCGACCAGGAGGAGGCCCCGGCCGCCCTCGTCGGAGATCCTGGCCCGGCGCAGGTGCGGTGAGGTGGAACTGCCGTCGGAGACTTCGCAGATGAGCGTACGGTCGTGGATCAGCCGGAGCTGGATGGGGTCGGCGCCGTAGCGGATCGCGTTGGTGACCAGTTCGCTGACGACCAGTTCGGTGACGAAGGCGGCCTCGTCCAGGCCCCACTGCTCCAGCTGGGCGACGGCGCGTCTGCGGGCCTCGGCGACCACCTCGAAGTCGGCGGGCAGGTCCCAGACGCGGACCTGGCCGGCGTCCAGGGCGCGGGTACGGGCCAGCACCAGGGCGACGTCGTCGCCGGGTCGCGTCGTCGGCAGGAGGGCGGCCAGGACCTTGTCGCAGCGGTCCTCCAGCGAGGCTCCCGTGCTGTGACCGGCGGCGAGGGTCCGAGCGAGCAGGGCGATTCCGAGGTCCGGGTCGCGTTCGGCCGCCTCGACCAGCCCGTCCGTGAACAAGGTGACGAGGGTGCCCTCCGGCAGCTGGACCTCGGTGGTCTCGAAGGGCAGCCCGCCGACCCCGAGCACCGGTCCGACGCTCACGTCCACCACGCGGGTCTCGCCGTCCGGCATGACCAGCACGGGTGGCGGGTGGCCGGCGCTGGCCACGGTCAGCTCGCGGGACACCGGGTCGTAGACCGCGTACAGACAGGTCGCCCCCGTGGCGCCGACGGCCACCCGGTCGCCGCCGGTGGCGCTGTCGTCGTCCGCGGCGAGGCGCAGGACCAGGTCGTCGAGGTGGGCCAGGAGTTCGTCGGGCGGGAGGTCGACGTCGGCGAGCGTCTGGACCGCCGTACGCAGTCTGCCCATGGTCGCCGACGCCTGGATGCCGTGGCCGACCACGTCGCCGACGACGAGGCCGACGCGCGCGCCCGAGAGGGGGATGACGTCGAACCAGTCGCCGCCGACGCCGGCCGTCGAGTCGGTGGGCAGATAGCGGGAGGCGACGTCCACCGCCGACTGCCGGGAGGGACCGCGCGGCAGCAGGCTCTCCTGGAGGGCGAGGGCGGTGCCGCGTTCGCGGGTGTAGCGGCGGGCGTTGTCGACGGAGAGGGCGGCGCGGCTCGCCAGTTCCTTCGCGAGGACGTAGTCGTCCTCGTTGAAGACGTCGGGCCGGGTGCGCAGCAGGACGGCGACGCCGAGCGTCGTCCCGCGCGCGATGAGCGGCACCGCCACCAGCGAGGTGACGACGATTCCGCGCAGGCTCTCGGCCCGCACGGGCGCGCTCGCCATCCACCGGTCGAAGTCGGGGGCCCCGCTGTGGCTGAGCACGGCCTGCCCGGTGCGCAGGGCGCGGGCGGGCGGGGAGTACGGCGGGTAGGTGTCGGTGGCGCCCGGGCCGAGCACGGCCCCGGGCCGACGGTCCGTCCCCGTGGCGTGCGCGAGGCGGCGCAGGACGACCTCGCCGTCCGGGCCGGCGTCGGCGGGCTCGTCGCCGCGCATGACCGCCTCCAGCAGGTCGACGCTGGCGAAGTCGGCGAACCGGGGAACGACCAGGTCGGCGAGTTCCTGGGCGGTACGGTCGAGGTCGAGGCTGGTGCCGATCGACACGGCCGCCTCGTCGAGCACCGCCAGCCGCTGCCGCGCCCAGTGCTGCTCGCTGCTGTCGAACGCGGCCATCCCGACCGCGCACACCTCGCCCGAGGCGTCCCGGACGGGCCACAGCTCCAGGTTCCAGGCGTGCTCGCGGATCCCGGAGGGCGCCCGCGTGAAGCTCTCGTAGTGCGTGGGCTTGCCCGTCTCGGCCACGTTCCGCAGGGCGGCCAGCATGCCGAGCTGTTCGACGTCCGCCGGTACTCCGTACGGGAAGACCTGGCCGAGCAGCACGTCCTCCTCGACGCCCATCACCTGGCAGGCCACGGCGTTGAGCCGCCGGTACCGCTGCTCGATGTCGAAGACGGACATCGAGAACGTCGCCTGCTGGACGGCCTGTTCCACCAGGTCGGATCCGCCTTGATGGTCGTCGTCAGCGCGTGCGGAGGCCATGGATCCAGTGTCCTCCCCCGGCCCGGACGGCAACAACCGAACACGTCCGAACGCGCACGGTGAGTTCGCGTACGCCCGGCGCGGTGCGGGCCGGGCGGCTCAGTGGGCCCAGTCGCCCCGGACATGGCCGAGGTGCCGGGTCATCACGGTCCGTACGCGCTCGGTGTCCCGGGCGAGGAGCGCGTCGAGGATCTCCAGGTGCTCCTCGGCGGTGGACTTCAGCAGGCCCCGCTCGGCCAGCGCGGTCAGCCCGTACAGCCGGGACCGGGCGCGCAGGTCGCCGACGACCTCGACCAGATGCTGGTTGCCGGCCAGGGCGAGCAGACCGAGGTGGAAGCGGCGGTCGGCCTCGACGTGGGCGATGAGATCGCCGCTGTCCGCCGCGGCCACGCTTTCCTCCGCGTGCGGGCGCAGCGCCTCCAGGTCGGCCGGGTCGGCGGTCGCGGCGAGGCCGACGGTGGTCGGGATCTCGATCAGCGACCGGATGTGCGTGTACTCGTCGAGCTGCCGCTCGGAGACCGTGGTGACCCGGAAACCCTTGTTGGGTACGGGGTCGACCACGCCCTCCTTCACCAGGTCGAGCATGGCTTCGCGCACCGGGGTCGCCGAGACGCCGAAGCGGGCGGCGAGCGAGGGCGCCGAGTAGACCTCGCCGGGCCGCAGTTCACCGGCGACGAGCGCGGCCCGGAGCGCGTCGGCGACGCTCGCCCGGTAGCTGGGCCGTGACCCGCCGATGCTGGGCAGGGCGGGCCCGGTGCGCTGAGCGGCCATGGGTTCTCCTGGGTGGATCTCGGTTCGTGCGGTGTTCAGAGTACGAACCCGGCCGGGAACGGGTCGTCCGGGTCCAGCAGATACTGCGCGGTGCCCGTGATCCAGGCGCGGCCGGTGATCGTGGGCACCACCGCCGGGCGCCCGGCGACCTCCGTGCTCTCGACGAGCCGCCCGGTGAACGACGTGCCGATGAAGGACTCGTTCACGAAGTCCTGGTGCAGGGGGAGTTCACCACGTGCGTGCAGCTGGGCCATCCGGGCGGAGGTCCCGGTGCCGCAGGGCGAGCGGTCGAACCAGCCGGGGTGGATGGCCATCGCGTGCCGGGAGCGGGCGGCGTTCGAGCCGGGGGCCGCCAGGTAGACGTGGTGGACGCCGCTGATGGTCGGGTTCTCGGGGTGTACGGGGGGACTGTCGGCGTTGATCGCGTCCATCAGGGCGAGTCCGGCGGCGAGGATGTCGTCCTTCCGCTCCCGCTCGAAGGGCAGGCCGAACTGGTCGAGGGGCAGGATGGCGTAGAAGTTACCGCCGAAGGCGAGGTCGTACGTCACCGTGCGGCCGTCGGCAAGGGTCGCCTTGCGGTCCAACTCCACTGCGAACGAAGGTACGTTGCGGATCGTGACGGCCTTGGCCGCGCCGTTCTCCACCGCCACCTCGGCGACGACGAGCCCGGCGGGGGTGTCCAGGCGGATGGTGGTGACCGGTTCGACGACCGGGACCATGCCGGTCTCGACGAGTACGGTCGCCACGCCGATCGTGCCGTGGCCGCACACCGGCAGATAGCCGGAGACCTCGATGTAGACCACGCCGTAGTCGCAGTCGGGCCGGGTCGGCGGCTGGAGGATCGCCCCGCTCATGGCGGGGTGGCCGCGTGGCTCGTTCATCAGGAAGTTCCGTACGTCGTCCCGGTGTTCGCGGAACCACAGCCGGCGTTCGTTCATCGTCTCGCCGGGGATCGTGCCGATCCCGCCGGTGACGACCCGGGTCGGCATGCCCTCGGTGTGCGAGTCGACGGCGTGCATGACGAGCTTGCTGCGCATGATCGCGATCCTCTCAGGTTCACTCGGGTCAACGCGGGTCGGCCGGCCGCCGGCTCAGCCGAGGCCGAGGGCGACGGCCTTCTCGGTGGCCTCGCGGACCGCCTTCTCCTGCTCCGGCAGCAGGGGCATACGCGGTGGGCGGACCGGACCGCCGTGCCGGCCGACGATGTCCATCGACAGCTTGATCGCCTGCACGAACTCGACCTTGGAGTCCCAGCGGTGCAGGGCGTGCAGCTGCTGGTAGAGCGGCAGCGCGGTGGCCAGCTCGCCTGCCACCGCGGCGCGGTACAGCTCGACCGTCGCCCGGGGCAGGGCGTTGGGGTAGCCGGCGACCCAGCCCACCGCTCCGGCGGTGGCCAGCTCCAGCAGGACGTCGTCGGCGCCGATCAACACATCGAGTTCCGGGGCGAGTTCCTGGATCTGGTAGATACGCCGGGTGTCCCCGGAGAACTCCTTCACACCCTTGATGTGTCCGGCCGCGTGCAGCTTGGCGAGCAGTTCGGGGGTGAGGTCGATCTTGGTGTCGATCGGGTTGTTGTAGGCCACGATGTCGATACCGACCTCGGCGACGGCGGCGTAGTGCGCGAGCACCGAACGCTCGTCGCCACGATAGGCGTTGGGCGGCAGCAGCATGACGGCGGCGCAGCCGGCGTCCTTGGCCTGCGCGGCCCAGCGGCCGGACTCGGTGGAGCCGTAGGCGGCCACACCGGGCATGACCCGGTCTCCGCCGATCGCGCCGACAGCGGTCTCGACGACCTTCGCCCGCTCCTCGGCGGTCAGCACCTGGTACTCGCCGAGCGAGCCGTTCGGTACGACGCCGTCGCAGCCGTTCTCGACGAGCCAGCGGCAATGGTCCGCGTACGCGGCGTAGTTGACGCTCAGATCGTCGTTCAACGGCAATGCGGTGGCGACGAGAACGCCTCGCCAGACGGGGGTGGGGGCAGGGGTACTCATGGGTGCCTCAGCTTTCGGAATCCGGGTTAGGGAAGCGCCCTATAGGGGCGCGGGGAACTGCGCGACCAGCCACAACGGCCCCGCAGACGACTTGGACCTCATGGACGTTCGGGCTCCTGTGCCAACACACCCAGCGGAACCGGCCGCGCGAACGGCCGTTTCGCCGGCCCGACAGGGCAGCCCGCGACCCCGGCGACGCCGCTCGCACAGACCCGCCCCTGACACCACCCCATACCTGCCCGGGTGAGCAGCTTGACGGTGCGCAGATCCGTCGCCCCCAACTCCCCCACCGCCTCACGGACCTCCGCCGCCGTCACCTCCTCGCAGCGGCAGACGACGGTGTCGTCGGTGACCTGTTCCGCCCAGTGGGCGGGCGGGGCGTAGACGGTGTCGAGGGCGGCGGAGAACTTCCGCAGCCGGGTACGGGTCCGGGCGGCCGTCGCCCAGGCGGCGAGGGGTGGCTCGGTTCCCTTCAGCCGGGCGGCGATCGAGTGCCCGGCGATCTCGCCCTCGGCCAGCGCGAGCGCCGCTCCCCCGATGCCGGTGGCCTCGCCCGCCGCCCAGACACCGTCGACGTCGGTGCGCTGCTCTGCGTCGGTGACGACGAAGGGGTCGGCGGTGGCGTCGATCGAGCACCCGAGGGTCTCGGCGAGGTCGGTGTGCGCGAGCATGCCGTGTCCGACGGCGAGGGTGTCGCAGGCGATCCGCCGCCGGGTGCCCGGCCGCACCCGGCCGTGGGTGTCCAGGGCGGCGACGGTGACGGCCTCGACGCGGTCGGTGCCGTGCGCCTCGAGGACGGTGTGACGTACCGTCACCGGCACTCTGTGACGCAGCAGTTGGGCCGCGTACCGCGCGGCCTCGACGACCTTCGCCGGGTTGGCGGCGAGCGTCGCCGGGTGCCGTACGAAGTCGGCCGGGTGCGTGGACTCGACGTACGCGGCGACTTCGGCGCCCGCCGCGGCGAGGCCGGCCGCGACCGGCATCAGCAGCGGGCCGGTCCCGGCGACGACCACCGTACGGCCCGGCAGGACGAGGCCGCCCTTGAGCATCGCCTGTGCTCCTCCCGCGGTGATCACTCCGGGGAGGGTCCAGCCGGGGAAGGGCAGCACCTTCTCGTAGCCGCCGGTGGCGAGGAGGACGGCGTCGGCGGTGACGGTCTGCGACCCGGTCTGCCCGGGGCCCAGGAGGGCGTGCACGCCGAAGCCGCCACCTCCCGCGAACTCCCTTTCCACGAACCACACATGACGGTCCGCCAGGTGCCGGATCCGGCCCGCCGCGACATGTGCCGCCAGCCGGTCCCGCAGCTTCTTCCAGGTGCCCCAGGCGTGGTGCAGGGCCTGCGGCCTGCGTGCTCTCAGCGCGGGCGCGGGCTGCCGGTAGAACTGCCCGCCGGCCTGCGTGCCCGAGTCGAGCAGTACGACCCGTACACCTCGGTCGGCCGCCGTGAGCGCGGCGGCGAGGCCCGCCGGACCCGCGCCGACCACCGCGAGCGACGACGCGCTAGGCGAGTTCGTCATGGCCGGTGCCCTCCTGGGTGCGGATCGCGTCGCCGGGCGCGGCCGGGACGAGGCAGGCCCGTTGGTTGGGGCGGTCGTTGACGGTGACCAGGCAGTCGAAGCAGACCCCGATGCCGCAGAAGATCCCGCGCGGCGCACCGCTTCCCCGGGTGTCGCGCCAGGAGGTGATGCCCGCCGACCAGAGCACGGCGGCGACGGTCTGACCGGGCAGTGCGTCGGTCTCGTCCCCGTCGACGGTGACGGTGAACGGAGGTCCGGGCCGGGCCCGGGCCAGCTCCAGCGGAGTCGTTCTCTTCACCTGTTTCACCCGCTTCGCCTCCTTCACCTGTCCCACCTTCGTCGGCCTCTTCACCGTCCTCACTGCTCCCCGCCGGTGAACCTGTCCGGGCGGAACGGCGTCAGATCGAGGTCGGGT
Organism: Streptomyces sp. B21-083; assembly: GCF_036898825.1. GTDB lineage: Bacteria > Actinomycetota > Actinomycetes > Streptomycetales > Streptomycetaceae > Streptomyces. The sequence continues at coordinate 2,255,396 of NZ_JARUND010000001.1, forward strand.
GTCCGGTCCGTCAGCGACTGCGCGATCAGGTGGCCCGTACCGACCGCGAGCCCGATCCCCGCGCCCTCGTGTCCGCACGCGTGGTAGAGCCCCGGCGCCCGGGGATCCGCCCCGATGGCCGGCAGGTGGTCCGGCAGATAGGGGCGGAAGCCCAGGTAGGCGCGCATCGCGTGGACCGTGCCGAGGACGGGGAAGAGGGCCGTCGCCTGGGCGGCCAGCCGGCGCACGACGGGGAGGGAGAAGGTCCGGTCGAAGCCGACCCGTTCACGGCTGGCCCCGATCAGCACCGGGCCGGAGGGCGTGCTCTCGACCACCGCGGACGACTGGAGCCCGGCGTCACCGCTGGCGACATCGGCGACGTAGTCGGCGGCGTACACCTTGTGCCGGACGGTGCCGGGCGGCAGTGGTTCGGTGACCAGGACGTAGCCCCGGCGTGGCAGCACGGGCAGCCGCACCCCGGCCAGCGCGGCGACCTCGCCGCCCCAGGTGCCGGCCGCGTTGACGACGACCGGGGCGTGGATGTCGCCGAGCCCCGCCGTCCGTACGCCGCGCACGGAGCCGTCCGGTGCGCGCAGGATGTCCGTGACGGCCGTGCCGGTGCGCAGTTCGGCTCCGGCCCGCCGGGCGGCCCGGACGACCTGGGCGGCGGCGAGGGAGGGCATCACCTGGCAGTCCTGCGGGTACCGGACGCCGCCCGCGAGGCCGGGGGCCAGGTGTGGTTCCAGGTCGGCGAGCCGGCCGGCGTCGACCGTCTCGGCCTCGACGCCCGCCGCCCGTTGTCCGGCGGCGAAGTGGGTCAGCGCGGCCATGCCTTCGGCGTCGGAGGCGACGACGATCCCGCCCTTCGCCTCGAACTCGACGGCGCCACCCATACCGGGTTCGGCGGCGAGGTCGTTCCAGAGGCGGCCGGAGAGCAGCGCGAGGTCCAGCTCGGGCCCCGGCTCCTTGTCGGAGACGAGCAGGTTGCCCTCACCGGCGCCGGTGGTGCCGCCGGCCACCGGTCCCCGGTCGAGGACGAGGGTCCCGAGGCCCGCCCGAGCGAGGTACAGGGCGCAGGCGGCGCCGACCATTCCGGCACCGATGACCACAACATCGCAGGTCAGTCGCTTGCTCACATCAGTACAATGTCACATGTTCCCATCCCCGCCAAGGGCGCCCAGGCTCGACCCGCCGCCCGACCGTCGCCACCTCGGAGCGCTGGATCGAGGGAACCTTCTTCCGCCGCGCCCGACTTGAGGGCAAGCCAAGTCCGCCCGGGTGACCTCTTGTTGCTCGACGCTGGCGTGGAGACGAACTCCCTCTACACCACCGACGTCACCCGCACGCTCCCCATCGGCGGCACCTTCTCCCCGCTCCAGCGCAGGATCTACGACGCGGTGTCCGAGGCGCAGGAAGCCGGTATCAGGGCGGTCAAGCCCGGTGCCGCCTACCGGGACTTCCATGTCGCCGCCCAGCGGTACCTGGCCGGGAAACTCGTCGAGTGGGGCCTCTTGGAGGGCGACCCGGAGGACGTGTACGAGCTGCCTCTCCAGCGCCGCTTCACCATGGCCGGCACCGGTCACATGCTCGGCCTTGACGTGCACGACTGCGCCAGGTCGCGCACCGAGTCGTACGTCGACGGCACCTTGGAACCCGGCATGATCCTCACGGTCGAGCCGGGCCTGTACTTCCAGCCGGACGACCTGACGGTGCCGGCGGAGTACCGGGGCATCGGGGTGCGTATCGAGGACGACATCCTGGTGACGGCGGACGGTCACGAGAACCTGTCGGCCGGGCTGCCCCGTACGTCCGGCGAGGTCGAGTCGTGGATGCGGGGGCTGACCGGCGCGTAGCACCAGCCGGCCCCCGGGGGCCCGTGGGGCCGAGCGCGGATCAGACCTCCGTGAGGACGACCTCCTGGATGCGCTCCGCGTGGACGGTCGGCATCGGGATGAAGCCCGAGCGGCGGAACTCCACCAGGCTGGTCTTCACCCGCACCGGGCCGGGCCGGTAGGCGCCCGGCTCGGTGGCCTTGGTGTTCGACCACTGGTGCCAGGAGCCGTCACAGCTCGCGGGGATGCTGTCCATGCCGTACCAGACGTTCTCGCCGCGCTCGATCGAGGCGGCGACGCGGACGGAGTCGCCTGCGGGGTTGAGGCAGCGGTAGCTGCCGGCGAGCGTGAGTTCGCCGTCGTGCGTGATGCTGCCGGATTCGACGGTCACCTGGTCGAAGCCCTCGTCCGCGGCCTGGGCCGCTGTCACGGCGGGGGCCACAGTCAGCAGCACGGCGCCGGCGACGACGGCCGCGGCACGGGAGAGGGACGAGAAGGCCGGGAAGGACGGCGCGAAGGACAGTGACATGGGGAAACCTCCTTGGGGGGAGTCCACAGGTACTGGTCCCAGGCGCCCACGCGCGTGATCATCACCCCTTCGTCGGCGAGTCGCGCGCTCCGACTGCCACGCTTGCGGATCTTTTCCGAATGTCAGGGTGGTGTCACAGCACGTCCGCGTGGTGTCACGCTTCCTCACCACGACTTGGCGCCGGGCCCCGGCACGGGCATCGTCAGAAGTGGCAAGGAACCATCGCAGGCGAACACCCGAGCACCGACAGCCCGAGCACCGCATCCGATCCGGAGGCACACCATGTGTTCACACCAGCCGCCGTGCCCCTCGGTCGACCGACCCGACCGTGACGCCGCGCACATCGTCGCCTTCCACCCCGAGCAGGGCTGGAACCTCCTGTGCAACGGCGCGATCGTCTTCGACGACACCGGCGAGCTGCTGCCCGACGGCCGGGTGGTCGCCCCGCACCGCCTGGCGACCGCGGCCTGAACGAACGACCCCGGCTCCCTGACCCGCTACGGCAGCACCGCGAACCCGTCGAGTTCGACCAGGGCGCGTTCGTCCCAGAGCCGCACGATCCCGACGACCGCCATCGCCGGATAGTCGCGTCCCGCCAACCTCCTCCAGATACCGCCGAGTTGAGGGGCCTGGGCGCGGTATTCGGCGACATCCGTGGCGTACACGGTGACGCGCGCCAGGTCGGCGGGCGCACCACCGGCCGCACGCAGCGCGGCGAGCAGGTTCGCGAGGGCCCGCTCGAACTGCTCGGGGAGGGTGTCCCCCACGACCTTCCCGTCGGCGTCGAGCGCGGTCTGCCCCGCGAGGAACACCAGCCGGGAGCCGGTGGCGACGACGGCGTGCGAGAAGCCGGCGGGCGGCGAGAGGCCGGCCGGATTGACGCGCTCGGCACTCATCAGGCACCCGCCTCCCCATCCGTGTCCCCATCCATGTTCTTGTACAACTCCTTCGCGATGACGGCCCGTTGGACCTCGCTCGCCCCCTCGTAGATACGCGGCGCCCGCACCTCCCGGTAGAGGTGTTCGAGGAGATGGCCGCGCCGCAGTGCCCGCGCTCCGTGCAGTTGGACGGCCGCGTCGACGACGTACTGCGCGGTCTCGGTCGCCAGCAGCTTCGCCATCGCGGCGCGCTTCGGGACACCGGGGGCGCCTTCGTCGTACGCCGCCGCTGCCGCGTAGACCAGCAGCCGGGCCGCCTCCGTGCGCAGGGCCATGTCGGCGACCTGGTGGGCGACAGCCTGGAGGTCCTTCAGCTTGCCGCCGAACGCGTCCCGCCCGGAGGTGTGGACGAGGGTCGCGTCCAGGGCCGCCTGGGCCATGCCTACCGCGAAGGCGCCGACGCTCGGCCTGAACAGGTTCAGCGTGCCCATGGCGACCCGGAATCCGCGGTCGGGTTCGCCGATGACATCGTCCACGGTCACCGGTACGGCGTCGAGGGCGAGGGCCCCGATGGGGTGCGGGGAGAGCATGTCGAGGGCACTGCCGGTGAGGCCGGGCCGGTCGGCGGGGAGCAGGAAGGCCGTGACTCCACGGGCCCCCGCCCCCGCTGTCGTACGGGCGAAGACGGTGTAGAAGTCGGCCTCGGGGGCGTTGGAGATCCAGCACTTCTCGCCGGTGAGGCGCCAGCCGGAGGGGCCGTCGGGGGTGGCCGTGAGGGACAGGGCAGCCGCGTCGGAGCCCGCGCCCGGCTCGCTCAGCGCGAACGCGGCCACCGCGCTGCCCTCGCTCACCCGGGGCAGCCAGCGTGCGCGCTGGGCCGGGGTGCCGTGGGCGTGGACGGGGTGGGCACCGAGGCCTTGGAGGGCAAGGGCGGTCTCCGCCTCGGTGCAGGCGTGCGCGAGGGACTCCCGCATCAGGCACAGGTCGAGCGCGCCGGAGGTGAACAGCCGGGAGAGCAGCCCGAGCCGGCCGAGTTCGGCGACGAGGGGGCGGTTGACGCGGCCCGGTTCACCCTTCTCGGCGAGTGGGCGCAGCCGGTCGGCGGCCAGCGTGCGCAGCTCGGCACACCAGGCGGCCTGTGCCGGTTCGAGCGAGAATGCGGGCATCGCCGGTCCTCCCTCCGAGCCGCCGGTCGCGGCTCCCCCCGACGATATCGTGCACCGTTGACTGTCGTCACCAACACGATACGCTCCTTTGGCAGGGCCGGTCCGGCCCACCAGTACGCCCACCACGGCAAGGGGGCGAACCGCTATGGACCCCACGCACACCAGGCACCCCAAGCAGCCCGGACACCCGGGGCACGGCGGGGTTCCCGAGAGGCGCACCGACCCCGCCCGGCGGGCCCCCTCGGCGCATGTGGACACCTTCGCGCGCGACCGTCTCCCGCCCCCGGACCAGTGGCCCGACCTCCGCCTCGACCTGCCCGAGCTGCGCTACCCCGACCGGCTGAACTGCGCGGCCGAGCTGCTGAGCGGCCCCGCCGCCGGGCGCCCGGCGTTCCGTACCGCCGCCGGCGAGGTGTGGACGTACGGCGAGCTGCGCACCCGTGTCGACCGGGTCGCGCATGTCCTGACCCGGGATCTCGGGGTCGTCCCCGGCAACCGGGTCCTGCTGCGCGGCCCCACCACGCCCTGGCTCGCGGCCTGCTGGCTGGCCGTGCTGAAGGCGGGCGCGGTCGCGGTCACCGTGCTGGCCCAGCAGCGCCCGCAGGAGCTGAGCACGATGTGCGAGATCGCCCAGGTACGGCACGCGCTGTGCGACATCCGGGCCCTCGACGACCTCGCCGGGGCGCAGATACCGGGGCTGCGGATCACGACGTACGGCGGCGACGGCCAGGACGACCTGCTGAACCGTCCGGTGCCCGGCACCCCGTTTCCCGATGTGGACACGGCGGCCGACGACGTGGCGCTTATCGCGTTCACGTCCGGCACCACCGGTCGCCCGAAAGGGTGCATGCACTTCCACCGGGACGTGCTCGCCGTCGCCGACACGTTCTCGCGGCACATACTGAAGCCGAACGCCGACGACGTGTTCGCGGGCAGTCCGCCGCTGGGTTTCACCTTCGGGCTGGGCGGTCTGGTGGTCTTTCCGTTGCGGGCCGGGGCCAGTGCCCTCCTCCTCGAACAGGCGGGCCCCAAGCAGTTGTTGCCGGCCATAGCCGAGCACCGGGTGTCGGTGCTGTTCACCGCGCCTACGGCGTACCGCGCGATGCTCGACGAGCTGGACGCCCATGACACCAGCTCACTGCGCCGCTGCGTCTCGGCGGGCGAGAACCTGCCCTCGGCCACCTGGCGGGCCTGGTACGAGCGCACCGGCCTGCGGCTGATCAACGGCATCGGGGCCACCGAACTGCTGCACATCTTCATCTCGGCGGCCGACCAGGACATCAGGCCCGGCACGACCGGACTGCCGGTGCCGGGATGGCACGCGCGCGTGCAGGACGAGAACGGCGATCCGGTGCCGGACGGCACGCCCGGGCTGCTCGCGGTGCGCGGTCCGGTGGGGTGCCGGTATCTCGCCGATCCCCGCCAGGGCGTGTATGTGCGGGGCGGCTGGAACATCACCGGGGACACCTACGTCAGGGACGGCGACGGCTACTTCCGGTACGTGGCCAGGGCCGACGACATGATCATCTCGGCCGGGTACAACATCGCGGGCCCGGAGGTCGAGGAGGCGCTGCTGCGTCATCCGGACGTCGTGGAGACGGCGGTGGTGGGGCGGCCCGACGAGGCGCGCGGGCAGGTCGTGGTGGCGTACGCCGTGCTCAAGGAGGGCGCGCGACGGGACGCGGAGGCGCTGCGCGCGTTCGCCAGGAAGGAGCTGGCGCCGTACAAGTGTCCACGCGAGATCGTCTTCCTGGACGCCCTGCCCCGGACGGCGACGGGCAAGCTCCAACGCTTCCGGCTGCGCTCCCCCATCGAATGATCTTGACCGAAAGTCATTCACCGAAGGTAGTTGACCAGCGGAAATGGCGAGCAGCAGCGACTCCGGCGGCCTAAAATGATCAACGTGTCCGAACAGCACGCCCCGCGGTCCCTCATCGTCACGCTCTACGGCGCGTACGGCCGTTTCATGCCCGGCCCGGTACCCGTCGCCGAGCTGATCCGGCTCCTCGCCGCGGTCGGCGTCGACGCGCCCTCCGTACGCTCGTCCGTGTCCCGCCTCAAGCGGCGCGGCCTGCTCCTGCCGGCCCGTACGGCGCAGGGCGCGGCCGGGTACGAACTCTCGCCGGAGGCCCGCCAGTTGCTCGACGACGGCGACCGGCGCGTGTACGCCGCCGCCCCGCCCCCACACGACGAGGGCTGGATCCTCGCCGTGTTCTCCGTCCCCGAGTCGGAGCGCCAGAAGCGCCACGTCCTGCGTTCCCGGCTGGCCGGACTCGGCTTCGGCACGGCGGCTCCGGGCGTGTGGATCGCCCCGGCCCGCCTCTACGAGGAGACCCGCCACACCCTGGAGCGGCTGCGCCTCGATCCGTACGTGGACTTCTTCCGCGGCGATCACCTGGGCTTCGCGGCGACGGTGGAGGCGGTCTCCCGCTGGTGGGACCTGGCCGCGATCGCCAAGGAGCACGAGGCGTTCCTCGACCGCCACGCGCGCGTGCTGCGCGACTGGGAGAAGCGCGAGGACACCCCGCCCGAGGAGGCGTACCGCGACTACCTGGTGGCCCTGGACTCCTGGCGCCACCTGCCGTACACCGACCCCGGCCTGCCCGCCCACCTGCTCCCCGCCGACTGGCCGGGCGTCCGCTCGGCGGCCGTCTTCCAGGGCCTGCACGCCCGGCTGCGGGACGCGGGGGCGAGGTTCGCGGGGCTGTGATCTCTTCGGCGGACGCGGTGCCGGCGAGGCGGGGGCTCGTGGGGTCGGGGTGTTCGCGCTGTCGCACCTGAGTGCAACGCTGACGGCGGGGGAAGCGGGGACGGTCTCGGTCAACTCCCCAGGGTGAGACGGGGTTTGGGGTCGTCCGTGCGTCCGGTGCGCGGGCGTCGGCCGCCCGCACGATACTGCGCCGGCCAGACGACACCCGGCCCCTCGTACCCCTGCTCGGCCGCCGCGTGCAGGGTCCAGTTCGGGTCGTAGAGATGAGGGCGGGCCAGCGCACACAGGTCCGTACGGCCCGCCAGGATCAGCGAGTTGACGTCGTCCCAGGACGAGATCGCACCGACCGCGATCACCGGAACGCCCGTCTCGTTGCGGACGCGGTCCGCGAAGGGGGTCTGGTACGAACGGCCGTACTCCGGACGCTCGTCGGCCACCACCTGACCGGTCGACACGTCGATCGCGTCGGCGCCGTGGGCGACGAAGGCACGCGCGATCCCGACGGCGTCCTCCGCCGTCGTACCGCCGTCCGCCCAGTCCGTGGCCGAGATACGGACCGTCATGGGGCGTCCGTCCGGCCACACCTCCCGTACGGCGTCGAAGACTTCGAGGGGGAACCGGAGACGGGCGGCGAGCGGGCCACCGTACGCGTCCGTGCGGTGGTTGGTGAGCGGGGAGAGGAAGCCGGACAGCAAGTAGCCGTGCGCGCAGTGGAGTTCGAGGAGGTCGAAGCCGGCGCGGGCGGCTCTGCGGGCTGCTGCCACGAACTGCGCGCGGATCGCACCAAGTTGAGTGTGCGTCAGCTCGTGCGGAGTCTGGCTGCCTAGCCGGTACGGGATCGGGGACGCGGCGACCAGTGGCCAGTTGCCCTCCTCCAGGGGCTCGTCGATGCCCTCCCACATCAGCTTCGTCGAACCCTTGCGGCCGGAGTGGCCGAGCTGGACGCCGAGGGCGGTGCCGGGGGCCTGGGAGTGGACGAAGGCGGCGACGCGCTGCCATGCCTCGGCCTGTTCCTCCGTGTAGAGGCCCGCGCAGCCCGGGGTGATGCGTCCCTCCGCGCTGGCACACACCATCTCGGTCATCACCAGGCCGGCGCCGCCCAGCGCTCTCGCGCCCAGGTGGACGAGATGAAAGTCGCCGGGGACGCCGTCGGTGGCCGAGTACATGTCCATGGGGGACACGACGACCCGGTTGCGGAGGGTCAGTCGGCGCAGGCGGAAGGGGGTAAACATCGGCGGGGTGGCGGGTGGGCACCCGAACTCCCGCTCCACGGTGGCGGTGAAGCGCGGGTCGCGCAGCCGCAGGTTGTCGTGCGTGACGCGACGGCTGCGGGTGAGGAGGTTGAAGGCGAACTGGCGGGGCGGCTGGTCCAGATAGAGGGAGAGGTTCTCGAACCACTCCAGGCTGGCGCTGGCCGCCCGCTGCGTGGAGGCGACGACGGGCCGCCGCTCCTCCTCGTACGCCGCCAGCGCCTCGGCCAGGGTCGGCCGCTCCTCCAGACAGGCGGCGAGCGCGAGGGCGTCCTCGACCGCGAGCTTGGTGCCGGAGCCGATGGAGAAGTGGGCGGTGTGGGCGGCGTCCCCGAGAAGGACGACATTGCCGTGCGACCAGCGGTCGTTGACGACCGTACGGAACGTGGTCCACGCCGGTTTGTTCGCGCGCAGCGGCCGTCCGCCGAGGGCGTCCGAGAAGATCTTGGCGCAGCGTTCGACCGACGCGGAGATGTCCGGTCCGTCGAAACCCGCCGCCCGCCAGACCTCCTCCCGCATCTCGACGATCACGGTCGAGGTGTCGGCGGCGTACGGGTAGCCGTGCAGCTGCATCACGCCGTACTCCGTCTCCGCGATCTCGAAACGGAAGGCGTCGAAGGCGAAGTCGGCGGCGAGCCAGAGGTAACGGCAGCGGTGGTTGGTCAGCCGGGGGCGGAACTCCTGGGCGTAGGCCTCACGAGTGCTGCTGTTCACCCCGTCGGCGGCGATGACCAGGTCGTGCGTCTCCGCCAGCCACGCCGGGTACGGGGCCTCCGTACGGAAGCGCAGCTCGACGCCGAGTGAGCGACAGCGGGCGTGCAGGATCTCCAGGAGCCGGCGCCTGCCGAGGGCGGCGAAGCCGTGTCCGCCGGAGGTGTGGCGGGTGTCGCGGTGAACGATGTCGATGTCGTCCCAGCGGATGAAGTGCTGCTGCAGGGCCGCGTGGACCACGGGGTCGGCGTGTTCGATGCCGCCGAGGGTCTCGTCGGAGAGGACTACTCCGAAGCCGAAGGTGTCGTCTGGCGCGTTGCGTTCCCAGAGGGTGATCTGCCGATCGGGTCGCAGGCGTTTGAGGAGGGCGGCGGCGTAGAGGCCGCCGGGGCCGCCGCCGATGATCGCGATACGTGCGGGGTGGCTGGGCGTCGTCGGCGGGTGCGGGTTCGTGGCGGCTGGTCGCGCCCCGCGGCGGAGCCGCATATCGACAACGCCCCGCGCCCCTGGGTCCGGTGCCCCTGAGGTCGGCATGAAAGGTGAGGCCGACTTCATCGGCCGCGCCACTTCGGGGGGCGTTTTTCCGTGAACGCCGTGTGGAACTCCTGGTAGTCGTCGCCGGTCATGAGGAGGGCCTGGGTGGCGGCGTCCAGTTCCACGGCTGCCGCCAGCGGCATGTCCAGTTCGGCGGTGAGAAGGGCCTTCGTCTGCGCGTACGCGAGCGCCGGGCCCTCGGCGAGGCGGCGGGCCAGCGTCTGTGCGGCCTCGTCGGCACGGCCCTCGTCGGTCAGTTCGCTGACCAGGCCGATACGTTCGGCCTCGGGCGCCCGCACCGGCTCGCCGAGCATCAGCAGACGGGTCGCGTGGCCGAGCCCGACGACCCGGGGCAGGAGGTAGGCGGCGCCCATGTCGCCGCCGGAGAGGCCGACCCGGGTGAAGAGGAACGCGAAGCGCGCCGACGGGTCGGCGACGCGGAAGTCCGCGGCCAGCGCGAGCACCGCGCCGGCGCCCGCCGCCACCCCGTGCACCGCCGCGATCACCGGGAACGGGCACTCCCGTACCGCCCGCACGACCTGCCCGGTCATCCGGTTGAAGTCGAGCAGCTGGGCGGTGTCCATGGAGAGGGTGGCGCCGATGATCTCGTCGACGTCTCCGCCGGAGCAGAAGCCACGCCCCTCTCCGGCCAGCACCAGTGCCCGTACCGACCGCTCCCGGGACAGCTCGGCGAGCAGATCGCGCAGGTCGGCGTAGGCGCCGAAGGTGAGGGCGTTGAGTTTCTCGGGGCGGGCGAGGGTAACGGTGGCGACGCCGGTGGGGGCAAGGTCGACGCGGAGGTGATCCCAGGTGGAGGTGCGGGGGGTCGAGCCGGTGAAGGGACTCATGCGCGGCCTCCTCGTCGAGCGGGGGACGGCTTCCTACGAAGTTATCACTCATCTGTGACTGCCGTCACGAGTTCGCGATAGGGCGTCGCCATGTCAGGCGGCGAGCCGAGAGGCCTGTTCCGGTGATCCCGTCCCGTCACGAGGTGTCAATAGCGCGGTAACAGTGGGAGTGGTCGAGGGAGACGGGCCGTTGGCTGGGTAAGTCGAACGGTGAGCGGGACCGAAGGTCCCACCCGGCGCCCGACCAGCACCTCCGCCGGACCCCGCCGTACCCTTCCTATTGTTGAAAGCAGGACAGCCTGCTCCATGAACGGAACCGCCGTGCAAGAACTCCCCGCCCCCGCCTCCTGGCGTATCGCCCTGCCGCACACCGCCGCGGCGGTGCCTGTCGCCCGCGCGCTGGTCCGCACGGCTCTGACAGAGCTGGAGCACGCGGCGACGGACTGCGACACGGCGGAGCTGCTCACCGCCGAGCTGGTGGCGAACGCCGTGGAGCACACGGCCGGCGACGCGCCGATAGAGCTGGTGGTGGAGCTGCTGCCGACCAGCTGCCAGGTCGAGGTGCACGACCCCGACCCGACACCGCCGGGAAATCTGACGCGGCCACTGTCGGAGGAGCCGGATCCCTGGCAGGAACATGGCCGAGGTCTACTGCTGATCCGAACACTGAGCTCATCCTGCGGACACCGACCCACGGAGTCGGGCAAGGCGGTGTGGTTCCGGGTACCGGTGGTACCGGCACAGTGGCGCCGACAGTAGGCATTTCCAGCCCGTCCGGCGCTTGAGGACGAGCGCGTTCAGCGCGATAGGGGGGTCTGGGGGCGCAGCCCCCAGGAACGGGATGGGACGGGTAAGGGCGGCGGGGGCGAAGAAAAGCCCCCCTACGCCAGCGCAGCGACCAGCACAGCCTTGATCGTGTGCAACCGATTCTCCGCCTCGTCGAACACCACCGAGTGCCCCGACTCGAACACCTCGTCCGTGACCTCCAGCGACTCCAACCCGTACGTCTCGTGTATCTCGCGCCCCACCTTCGTCCCGAGATCATGGAACGCGGGCAGACAGTGCAGGAACTTCACGTCCGCGTTCCCGGTCGCCCGCAGGACGTCCATCGTCACCGCATACGGAGCCAGCGCAGCGATCCGCTCGGCCCACACCGCCTTCGGCTCCCCCATCGACACCCACACGTCGGTGGCGACGAAGTCGGCACCCCGGACACCCGCCGCCACCTCCTCGGTCAGCGTCACCCGCGCCCCGCTCACCTCCGCCAGCTTCCGCGCACCGGCGACGACGTCCGCGGCGGGCCAGTAAGCCTGCGGCGCGACGATCCGTACGTCCATGCCGAGCAGCGCGCCGGTGATCAGATACGAGTTGCCCATGTTGAAGCGCGCGTCGCCGAGGTAGGCGAAGGAGATCTCCTTCAGGGGCTTGTCGCTGTGCTCGGTCATCGTCAGTACGTCGGCCAGCATCTGGGTGGGGTGCCAGTCGTCGGTCAGGCCGTTGAACACCGGTACGCCCGCATACGCGGCCAGCTCCTCCACCGCCGCCTGACTGTCGCCCCGGAACTCGATCCCGTCGTACATCCGTCCGAGCACGCGCGCGGTGTCCTTCACGGACTCCTTGTGCCCGATCTGCGAGCCCGACGGGTCGAGGTACGTCGTCGAGGCCCCCTGATCCGCCGCCGCGACCTCGAACGCGCAGCGCGTACGCGTCGAGGTCTTCTCGAAGATCAGCGCGATGTTCTTCCCGGTCAGGTACCGCGTCTCCGTCCCTGCCTTCTTCGCCGCCTTCAGCTCGGCGGCGAGGCCGAGCAGCCCACGGAACTCCTCCTCGGTGAAGTCCAGCTCCTTGAGGAAGTGGCGCCCGGCGAGGGCGGTCGGGACGGTCGCCATGGGGGCACTCCAAGTGATCAGGCAGGGCGTACAGGACGTGAACGAATGGAAGTCTATACGACGCCTTACATTTCTATGCGGAAAGGTATTCGAGCTCAATTCTCAGAGTTCAGGTACTCGACCTCACCTGAACAAGCCCTACCGGGACGAGCCCGCCTTACGTCACCGCGTCCCGCTCCACCGGGCAGCTCATACAGCGCGGACCGCCCCTCCCCCGACCCAGCTCACTGCCCGGGATCTCTATCACCTCAAGGCCCTGCTTGCGCAGATGCGTGTTCGTGGTCGCGTTGCGCTCGTACGCGACGACCACGCCCGGCTCGACGGCGAGGACGTTGCAGCCGTCGTCCCACTGCTCACGCTCGGCCGCGTGCACGTCCTGGGTCGCGGTCAGGACGCGGATCTCACTCAGTCCGAGCGCGGCGGCGATCGCCCGGTGCATGTGCTCCGGCGGATGGTCGGTGACCTTCAACTCCTTGTCCCCGACGCCCGGTTCAATGGTGTAGGAGCGGAGCATGCCAAGTCCGGCGTACTGGGTGAAGGTATCTCCGTCGACCATCGTCATCACGGTGTCCAGGTGCATGAACGCGCGCCGCTTGGGCATGTCGAGCGCCACGATCGTCTCGGCCGAACCGGCGGCGAAGAGCTTGTGCGCGAGCATCTCGACCGCCTGGGGCGTGGTCCGCTCGCTCATCCCGATGAGTACGGCGCCGTTGCCGATGACGAGTACGTCCCCGCCCTCGATGGTGGAGGGGTAGTCCGCCTGCCCCTCCGACCAGAGGCGGAAGGTTTCGTCACGGAAGAGCGGGTGGTGCCGGTAGATCGCCTCGAAGTGCACGGTCTCCCGCTGGCGCGCGGGCCAGCGCATCGCGTTGATGGAGACGCCGTCGTAGATCCAGGCGGACGTGTCACGGGTGAAGAGGTGGTTGGGAAGCGGACCCAGGAGGAAGTCGTCCAGGTCCATGACATGGAAGCGGACGGACGTCGGCTCCGCGTGCTCGGCCAGAAACTCGCGCTTGGTGATACCGCCGATGAGCAGCTCGGCCAGCGCGGGGGCGGCCAGGTTCTCGAAGGCGGCCCGGAGATGGTCGGTGGCGAGCGGCCCGTACTCCTTCTCGTCGAAGACACGGTCCAGTACGAGGGTGCGGGCCGCCGGGATCGCCAGGGCCTCGGTGAGCAGGTCGCCGAAGAGGTGGACGGCGACGCCCCGGTCACGCAGGACGTCGGCGAAGCCGTCGTGCTCGGCGCGCGCCCGGCGCACCCACAGGACGTCGTCGAAGAGGAGAGCGTCCTTGTTGCTGGGGGTGAGCCTTTTGAGCTCTAGATCCGGCCGGTGCAGGATGACGCGGCGCAGCCGCCCGGCCTCGGAGTCGACATGGAATCCCATGTCTCCATCCTGACCACTCGGCACCTCGTTCACCCGCTGCTCGGCGGTTTCTGTGCGATAACCCTCCTCAACCTCTCCTCCCACCACTCCGCCATCTCGTCCCCTTGACGATAAGCGGGCGGACCGAATATCGTCTACATGACGACAAGGGGTGCGGAACGGCCTGCGAGCAGCGGCTCCCGCACCGGACGAGGGATGGACGACAGACACATGGCCGACATCACCCGGCGCCTCGGCTGGCGCCATCTGCGCGGCACGCCCACCGCCCACATCCGCCATCACCGCTCCGGCCGACTGACGCACGACGGACCCGGGCTCAGCTTCTGGTTCCGCGCCCTGACCGCCACACTCTCCGAAGTCCCGGTCGACGACCGCGAGTTGGCGATGACCTTCCACGCCCGTACATCCGACTTCCAGGACGTGGCGGTCCAGGCGACCGTCACCTACCGCATCAGCGACCCGGCCCTGGCAGCCACCCGCCTCGACTTCTCCGTCGACCCGGACACCGGCGTATGGCGGAGCGCGCCCCTGGAACAACTGGCGACGCTGCTGACGGAGACGGCCCAGCAACACGCCTTGGACGTCCTGGCCCGTACGGCACTGTCATCCGCGCTGGTCGACGGGGTGGCGTCGGTGCGGGAACGGGTCGCGGCCGGGCTGGCCGCCGAGCCGCGACTGCCGGCCACGGGCATCGAGGTCGTGGCCGTACGGGTGGTGGCACTGCGGCCGGAGCCCGAGGTGGAGCGGGCGTTGCGGACACCCGCCCGCGAACAGATCCAGCAGGAGGCCGACCGGGCGACCTACGAACGTCGTGCGGTGGCCGTCGAACGCGAGCGGACCATCGCCGAGAACGAACTGGCCAGCCAGATCGAACTCGCCCGAAGAGAAGAGCAGTTGGTCGACCAGCGCGGCACGAACGCCCGCCGGGAGGCCGAGGAGTACGCGGCGGCCGACGCCGTCCGGGCCGAGGCGGAGGCAGCGCGAGTGGTACGGCTCGCGGAGGCGGAGGCCGAGAGCGTACGCGGGGTGGGCGAGGCTCGGGCTCACGCCCAGACCGCGTGGCTGCACGCCCACGCCGACGCGGATGTGACCTTGCTGCACGCCCTGACAGGCACCCGGCTCGCCGAGAACCTGCCCCGGATCGACAGCCTGACGGTGTCACCGGACGTACTGACCGGCCTGCTCGCCAGGCTGGGCGGAGCACAGCAGTGAGCCTCGCTCCGCGGGCCGTTCTGGTCCATCGCACCACGGAGTACGAGGAGTTGGTGGCCCGGCACGGCACCCACGGCCAGGCCGCCTTCTTCCTGCGCTCCCGGGGACGGGACATCGAGGAGATCGCCGAACGCCATCACCGGGCCCGCCGCTCCATGGCGGAGGTGACGGCGGCGATTCCCCTGACCTGGCGTCAGACCCGGGTCGAGCGGGCCGACTTGGACCGCTTCCTCTTCGCTCCCGAGGACGTGGTCGTCGTGGTCGGGCAGGACGGGCTGGTGGCGAATGTCGCCAAGTACCTCGCGGGGCAGCCGGTTCTGGGCGTCGACACCGATCCTGGGCGCAATCCCGGGGTGCTGGTACGGCACCGGCCGGCGGACATGGCGGCTCTGCTGCCCGCGGTGCTCGCACGGGACACGGGCGTCGACGAACTCACCATGGTCGAGGCGGTCGCCGACGACACGCAGCGGCTGGTCGCCCTCAACGAGATCTACCTGGGAGCACCCGGCCACCAGACGGCCCGGTACCGCCTGAACCTCGACGACGACAGGGGTGCCGTCGAGGCCCAGGCCTCGTCCGGGGTACTGGTGGGCACGGGTACGGGGGCGAGTGGCTGGCTGCGGTCGGTGTGGCAGGAACGGGGCGCCGCCCTGCCCCTGCCCCGCCCCACCGACGACCGCCTGCTGTGGTTCGTCCGGGAGGCATGGCCTTCGCCGGTCACGGGAACGTCGCTGGTAGCGGGCGAACTGGCGATGGGCTCAGGCCTCCGGCTCACAGTCGAGTCGGAGCGGCTGGTGGCGTTCGGGGACGGGATGGAGGGGGATGCGCTGCAGTTGACGTGGGGGCAGACGGTACGGGTGGGGGTGTGCGGGGAGCGACTGCGGCTGGTGGGTTGACGGCACCTGACACCGGCGTTCGACGAGCGAGGTCCCTCCAGCCCAGGCCGGGTTTCCCACCCACCACCCGTTCACCGCATCTTCCCAGCGCAGGCCCGCACCCCCAGCCCGTCCGGCGTTTGAGGACGAGGCCCCTTCAGGGCCGACAGGGGGGTCTGGGGGCGCAGCCCCCAGGTACAGGATGGGACGGGTAGGGGCGGCGGGGGCGAGAAAACCCCCCACGCCCCCCTACAGCCGCGGATCCACCGGCTCCGACTCCAGCGCCAACACCCCGAACACCGCCTCATGCACCCGCCACAACGGCTCCCCCTCCCCCAGCCGATCCAACGCCTCCAACCCCAACGCGTACTCCCTGATCGCAAGCGACCGCTTGTGATTCAGGAACCGCCCCCGCAGCCGCGCGAGATTCTCCGGCCGCGTGTACTCCGGCCCGTAGATGATCCGCAGATACTCACGCCCCCGGCACTTGATGCCGGGCTGCACCAGCCGCCCCTTCCCGTCGCGCACCACTCCGCCCAGCGGCTTGACGACCATGCCCTCCCCACCCCGCCCGGTCATCTCCAGCCACCAGTCGACGCCCGCACGCACAGACTCCGCGTCCGCCGTGTCGACGTACAGCCGACGCGTCGTCTGCAGCAGACCCGTACCGTCGTGCTCCACCAGCCGGTCCAGCAGGGCCAGTTGCTCATCGTGCGGCAGACCCGCCAGGCTGCGCCCCTCGGTCGCCAGCACCTGGAAGGGCGCCAGACGGACCCCGTCCAACCCCTCCGTCGGCCAGCAGTAACGCCGGTAGGCCGCCGTGAACGCCGAGGCGTCCGAGGCCCGTTCACGCTGACGCGCAAGCAGGTCCCCCACGTCGATGCCCCGCGCCGCCGCACCCTCCAGCGCGGCCAGCGCCCCCGGGAACACCGCCCCGGAGGCGGCGCCCACGGCCGCGTACTGCGACCGCAGCAGCCCGGACGCCTTCAGCGACCACGGCATCAACTCGGCGTCCAGCAGCAGCCAGTCGGTACTCAGCTCCTCCCACAGACCGGCCCCGTCCGCCGCCACCCGCACCCGGCCGAGGATTTCCTCCGTCACCTTCGGGTCGTCGACGAACGGCCGCCCGGTACGCGTGTACAGCGCCCCCGCCAGGCCTTCGCCACCACTGTCCACCCCGAACCGCTTCCGAGCCACCTCGGCGTCGCGGCACACCAGCGCCACCGCCCGCGAACCCATGTGCTTCTCCTCGCACACGACCCGCTCGACCCCGTCCGCCCGGTACTGCTCGAACGCCTCGGCCGGGTGCTCCAAGTAGCCATCCTCCCGGGACGTCGCCGTCGGAGCCATCGTCGGCGGCAGGTACGGCAGCAGACGCGGGTCCACCGCGAAGCGGCTCATGACCTCCAGGGCCGCCGCCGCGTTCTCCTCCCGGACGGTGATCCGGCCCGCGTGGCGCGTCTCCACCACCCGGCGGCCGTGGACGTCCGCCAGGTCCAGCGGCCGGCCGTCGTGCCCGCCCGGCGCCTCCGACCGCAGCGGCCTGACCGGCTCGTACCAGACCTGCTCGGCCGGTACGTCGACCAGTTCCCGCTCCGGCCAGCGCAGCGCGGTCAGCTTGCCGCCGAAGACGGCACCCGTGTCGAGGCAGATGGTGTTGTTCAGCCAGGCACGAATGCCTCATCTGCGGTTCGGTCGCTCGGCGGTCGGCTTACGCCTCTCACCTGTGACGATGTAGTGAGACGAGTTGAGACGTGAGTAGATGGGCTGAGATTTCCCGCCCTCCCCTGAGGCTCCCCGCACGTCTCACTCCCCACCCACTCCCCGGGATCGGGACCCCGACGGGGCCGTCACCTGCACGAAAGGGCTAGGGGGATGCCTCGCCCACCCGGCCCGGTTCGTAGTCGCTCCCCGACCTTGCCGCCGCCTCGCGCTGCATGTCTTCCATGGCCATGACGCACTCCTGGCAGGCCCGAACTTCACGGTCGTCGTCGTCGCGGGGGTGGATGGTCTTCACGACGGTGGTGTCGATGACGCCTCGACCGGGATGCCGGAAGCAGATCGCCGGTCTCCACTCGTAGAGGTCGAGGATGTGCTGGCGGTCCATGCTGGGCCTCCCGTTGCTGACGGCGGATGGGGTGGGGGGGGTGTGGTGCTGCTTCCCGCTCTGCTCAACGGGACGCGCAGGTGGGAGGTGGTTCACACGATCGAGTGAACATGCGTTCGAATTCTGGACACTACATCTAGCCCTGCGGCATATGCCAGGCAGCCGCAGGGCTCACGCCTTCTGGAGATCGCGAAAAGCCTGATGCCACCAGGCTGACTTATGATCATGCAAGTCACAGCGTTTGACGGGTGCTCCCCTACCCCTCTGACGGCGATGACTGGCTACTGCACGAACGGCGCCGGATCGGCAGGCACATCCGGAACGCGCGCATAGACCACAGCCTCACGCAGGAACAGGTCTTCCTAGCGGCCTCGGTGAACCGGAGCTTCTACCAGCAGATCGAGGGCGGCGACGCGAACCCTTCCCTGGAGACGCTCCTACGTATCGCGCGGGCTATCGGCGTGACCATCTCCGAACTCCTCCGTGGCTGAAGGTGTGCGCGGCGACCCCCGCCAGCGCATCTGGAATGCGAGTCAATAACAGAACAGCCGGTAACGGAAGGTGTCGAGTGCATATATCCGAGCAGGCCCGGTGGCCAGCGAGAACCTCTCACCAGGTGTGATCCTTTGGCCAGAGATGCGCCTCGTCCGGTAGAGGTTCGCCGCCGGTCAGGGGAACCGACGGCGAACCCGGGCCGCCCGACACGGGGCGTACGAGGCGGCCCACCCCCGGCGGCCACGCCACGCAGCCAGCCGCCGAGGGAGTCAATAGGGGCTTCAGGCGCCGCGCTCCCGACTGGCCCATATACGGGTCATGATCCGCAACGCGTCCGGATCTATCACGTCGACGAGATCGGCATGCTCACGGTGCGCCCACACGGACCAGCCCGGCCCGGAACTACCCGGCTCGTACGCCACCTCGACCGCATCGTCAGGGTCGGTGATGAGCCCGTCGCAGTGACGGCACACATGCAGGACGCCGTTCATGGCCAGCGGGACCCGGACGTAGCGGTGATCGAACGGCGCCCGTTGTAGCCGTCGACATGCCCGCCACCATGGCCCGGTGAGAGAGTGCAGCGGCCCGACCCGTTCGGGTTCTGCCGCCAGCAGTAGCCGGCCGCGCGGCCCGCATCCAACGACCGCTGCCCGGCATCCTCGGCCGATGCCTGCCCGCGCGCCGTCACCGGTACTCCCTCGCCAGTCGTCGCAGCGCCATCCCTATGTCGCAGCTGCCCGCATCGGCGCGGCATCGCTCGCACGACGGGGCATGGCAGTTCAGGGTGTGGTGCGCCAGCGAGGGCATGGAAGCGCGGGAGGCGCGGGGGGACCAGCGCATCGGGACGCCCGTGCCCGCGTGAGGACTCACCCGTTCACCGAGGGCGACCGCGGTGGCCGGGGTGAGGGTGACGCCGCTCCACACGCAGTCGGCCCCGCGGGTCTGCGCATCCGTCAGCTTGCCGAGGTCAGGCAGGGTGAGTATCTCGAGCGCGTCGATCGTGGCGGCGACCGCTTCGACCGCGGCGGTGAATACCTCGTCGTCTCTGTCCACGTCTTCTCCCCGGGCGTCGCGTCGATGTGTGCTGCTCATCGACGCTAGACGCCCGAGGGTTACTGAAGGGGTACAGTCTGTACCCCTTTTCGTCAGACGACTCCGAGGCGGATCCCCAGCTCGATGAGATCCCCGCGCTTCCGAGTCCGGATCATCGTGCCGACCGTCTCCCGTACAGCGGCGTGCGCGCGCGTCGCCTGCGGGGCCAGGCGCTCCGCATCCAGGAACGCGGCCACCGCATGCTCACGCTGCCCGTTGTGGAAGTAGGCGCGCCCGCAGTCGATGTGGAAATGCGAGCGCCGCTCCCGCGAGTAGTCGGCCGGCAGTCGCACCTTCTCCGCCTGGGCCACCGCCTTGCGCCCGTCACCCATCTCGACGGGCAGGCTTACCGACCACAGCGCCGTGTTCGTGGGACCGAACTGCAACTGCCAGTCGTTGCGGTCCTCGCCGAGTTCGTCGGCCGCCTCCTGTGCTTTCGCCAGATGCTGCACCGCGGTCGTGCCGTCGGTTGCTCGAGCAGCGTTCAGGGACGCCTTCAGGTGGAACGCTCCCCGCAGCGATACCGTCTCCGGGCCTGGCGAGCGGATCGCACCCAGCTCGGTGAGTGCCTCATCAATGATATGGCCGGCCTCGTCGTGCTCGCCGATGGTGAGGAACTCGCCCGCGTCGTACCAGTGCGCGGCGAGGATGCGCAGCGGGTCGCCGGTCTCCCGGGACGCCCACAGGACCCGCTCCGTGGCGAGCGTCGCATCGCTCGAGTGGCCCAGCTTGTACAGGTACTGCATGGCGCACTCGTACGCCGACGCGAGAAGGCCGAACGCCCTCCGCTTGGCGTCGCCCGTCTCGAGGTCGGCGGCCACCTGAAGATCCCGCAGGAGTGCGGGAAGCTCAGCGCCGGCCTTCGTCAGGGCTGCGGCCTGGCGGTGGAGGTTCGCCTCGAGGACGCGCCGCTCGAGGTCGGCCAGGTCGACGGCCGCAGCCTCCGCCTCGGTAGGGCGTGCGGGCCGGCCGTGCCGGAGAAGGGCGCGGCGGACGGCGGCGACCGAGGCGACAGCATCCTGCCCGTCACGGTCTGCCTGGACGGGCACGTACGGGGCCCCGGTGATCTCGGTCGGGTGGCAGTCCAGGGCCTGCGCGAAGGCGAGGATCACCGCGGGCCGGTCGAGGCTGCGGCGCCCCTGCTCGAACTTCTTGACGGCCTCGAGGGAGTACCCGGATTCGGCGGCGAGGCGGCCCTGTGTCCAGCGGTGACGGTGGCGGAGTCGGGCGAGTCGCTGCCCGTTGCTCTCTGCGCCGGTGTGGATGTCGGTGGGAGTTGGCATACTGGTCTCCTGTTCCTTGCGTCCACTCGGAACGGTACGCCGATCGGCCGATGGTGTGCGCGGGTTGGGCCCTTACGGATCGCGGATCCGTGAGGGCCTTTCTCGTCGGAGGGCCATGAGTTTCTGGCCGGTCCGATCGATAAACTGTGGCCATGCCCCCGACCTTCGCCTCTACTGGCGTGCGCCCTGCTGCGGTCATCAACGAGCAGATCCGCGCCATCGTCAGAGGTGCCCGAAGCCGCCGGTGGACGCAGGCGGAACGCACCCTGTACGGGCTGCTGCTCGTGGAGTGGGAGACGGCGCGGCGGGCCGAGATTGTGGAAGCGGCGTAGTGCCGTCCGGGTCCCGCCGTCGGACGGCCGCCAGCCCCGCACTGCCCGCCGTCAGCGGGTGTGCCCACGGTGACCCGAAGGACTGACGCTCAGGGCGCGTGCTGCGCAGTCACGCACGGGACGCCCCTACAGGAAGGGTACGCGCCGCACCATAGGATCCGCCCGTGACCACCATCGACTTCCCCGCCGACCTGCTGAACCTCGAACGATCCGCCTGGACCGCGATCCAGAACGGCACCCTCACCGTCGGGCAGGCGCGCGCCGTACACGACGGGATCGCCGCGTTCGCGGCTGGCAACGACCTCGCGCGGATCGATGTCGAGATGGGGGTGAAGCGGGCGGTGCGGCACGCCTAGGGCCCCGCGAAACGCTCGGTATCGAGGGATAGACCAGGCGGTGCGGCGCACTTCGAGGGCGTCGGTCTACGGGTCAGCGCAGAAAAGTGCATATCTGGCATTTATCGCGAATAGGGCTCGCAGGTGTGGGCACTCCGACCGGAGAACGCCCACTACCGAACGGAGCACACCGTGATCATCAAGAAGATGCACGACATGGGCATCCGCAGCGAACACGCCTACACCGCCGCCATGGCATCCATCGGCATCAGCATCTTCACCTGGATAGCCAGCCTCAAAGCCGAACCCGGCACCCACGCCGACCTCGCCCGCGCCGACAGGTGGGGCATCTTCGTAGGCGAATGGGCCCCCACCTTCTTCGGCCTCGGCGTCGCCCTCTCCCAGCATGAACAGCAAGACGGCACCCTCACCGCCAGCATCCACGACCTCCGGGAACAGAAGCAGGCCGGCTGACACACGCCAGCGCGCGCCCGCCCCAACACGGGGCGGGCGCCAAGAGGGGCCGCGCACACGAAAGCGGCCTCCGTCGCCCGCCCGAAGGCAGGGCGCGGAGGTCACGCGGCAGACGGCAGAACACCCCCGCCACCACCCCGTGAAGGGCGGCAGCGGGGGCGAGTTGGTGCGGTCACTCGTCGATGAACGGCGGCAGGACGGGTTCGATGAACAGGCCCGCGTACGGCACCGGAACCGGCTGCGGATCCAGGCGGCCCAACGCTTCGAGGGAGCGGGCATCCGCCGCGGTGTCGTCGCGGCGCGGGGGCCGGGCAGCGGCAGGTTCAGGCATGAATCACACTCCAGTTCGGTTGTACTCGTCCACCAGAGGATGCGGCGGATCAGGGTCAACGCCGGCATCCACCATCTGGCGGCGCCACCGGTCCATCGTCCACGAGCACGCCCGCAGGATCGACTCCACCCGAGACAGTCGCCCACGCAGCGCGCCGTTCTCCTCGTCGACCCGCTTCACCGTCGCCTCCAGCACAGCGAACTCCTGCGCCTTCGCCGCCGGCGCGGCCTGGATTGCTGCCGCCGTCCGGGTGCCCCGGTAGGTGAAGAACCCTGTCACGATCACACCTAGCACCGTGATGGCGGCCCCGATGATGCCCCAGATTCCGTTCACCCGGGTCTCCCCTCAGCCGCCTGGCCGAGGTTCCGGGGTGTACCGGCATCAGGCGGGACTCGTGACGCGCACCAGATGACCCCGCAGTGCGATGTGATGTACCAGGCGAACAGCCACAGGCCGCGCGGGTAGTCGCCGAGGATGCCTGCCCATCCGTAGGTGAATGCCCAGATCGCGGGCGGGATGGATGCGGCGACGAAACCGAGTCCGTCGCGGCCGAATCGTAGCCAGGCGCACGTGAATGTGGCGGCCCCGCAGATGATCCACACCCATGCCCAGCAGTGCAAGGGCGCCCAGCGGAGCAGCGAGCCGAGCCCTGCTTGGACGGGTGGTTCGAAGATGAAGCTGGCGCCGAAGCAGATTTTGCCGATGCCGAAACAGATGAGGAAGGGGCCGCGACGGCCGAGATGCCCACTGAACCAACGGGCGGCCCGGCGCCGCACTCAGACGCCCCGGACGGAGGCCCCGCCGCCGAGCGCGGACTGCGCCTTGTCGCTCACGCCGGTGGGCCGCCACAGGCCGAAGTGGGTGAGGACGCCGACCGCGAAGGCGACGAGGGACAGGATGACGGCGGTGCCGAAGTCGTAGCCGGGTCCCGGGTTGGCGAGCTCGACGAGGAAGCCGTTCAGGGTGCTGAGCGCGAGGAGGAGGACGGCCTTCACGCCGGGGTGGGTGACGTGCTTGGTGACGAGGCCGACGAGGACCGGCAGCAGTACGGAGATGGCGAGGCCCAGCCAGTAGGCCTTGTCGAGGTTGGCGTTCATGGTGTTCTCGCTTCCTGTTCGGCTAGCCAGCGCCGGACGGTCTGGTTGTGTCTGACGTCGGCGAGGGCGTTGTGCTCGCCGGACTTCTGCTGGGGGAGGTCGCTGGGATCGATGCCGAGTCGCTCGATCTCCTGGCGAAGGTCGTGGGTCCACATCGGTACACCGGGGGGAAGTCGCACCATTGGGCCCCAGAGCTGGCAGAGGGCGACATGGTCGTAGGCGCCGTAGTCGGCCCAGAGTTGCGGCTCGGGTTCGTCGGTCGCCTGGATGAAGTCGCGGACCTCGTTCGCGATGACCCACTTGGGCTTCACCCGCGTGTCCGTTGTGTCCAGCGCGCCGTCACTCTGCTGGAGGGCGTTGATCTGCGGCGGGGGTTTGTAACCGCGAAGCGGCAGGTGAGGCCACACGTTGGCCTTCAGCCACTGGTGGTTGAGGATCCTGTCCACCGGCATGTCGCTGTTGACGGCGTAGTACTCGCGTCCGTCGTCGCACACCATGCCGATGGAGATCAGCTCGATGGTGCGGCCGTCCTCCAGGAACTCCAGGTCGTAGTCGATCGCGGTCATTCGGCGGCCGGTCCAGTCACGTCGACGCTGACCTTGACGACGGCTGCCGCGATGGCCTTCTGGACGGCGGCCACCACCTCGGCTGTGTCCACCCCTGCGCCGACTAGCTTCGCGAGCGCCGTCAACGCCGCAGTCTGCCCCGCCTCGACCGCCTTCAGCTCGGCGAACTGCGCAAGCAGCACGGCGTACTTCGCGTCCTCGTACCGCAGGAACGTGCCCGCGGTCCGGGCCGGATCCGTATTGGCGGGCGCCGTCGGGCTGTTCAGCGGGTACGCCCACACCGCTTCCGCGATGTCCTTCATTTCAGCGGCGGTCAGCGTCACGTCGTTCTCCTCGGTGGTGGGTCGCGGGGCGCCCTTTTGGACCCACGCATAGAGCGGTCCGCCGGGGCATTCGGTTGCGTAGCCGTCCCGGTGGCCCTTGATCTCGTTGCCTGCGCCGTTCGCCCGCAGCAGCTCGATGCCGTCGCGGATCGCGGAGAGCATGGCGTCGGTGGGCGCGGTCAGGCCTTCGTCGCCGACCAGGCCGACGATCGCGTAGTGCGCCTTGTTCAGCGGCTGGTTGCCGTTGGCCCCGGTGCGACGGCCGATGCCCCGGCCCTCCAGCAGGAACCCGTGGGGGCAGGCCGCGTAGTTGTAGGCGACGTCGGAGTAGCCCTCGGCCACGTTGGCGAGGTGCGAGATGCGGATCGCCTTCCACTCGGCGATGCACGCCCCGTGGTCCGTGAGCAACTTGGTGCTCACCGGTGCACCCTCGTAGTGCACTTTCACACCCAAGGTCGCGGCCTGGAACGGGGCAGCCGAGACGGGCCAGCCGAGCTGGGCGCGCGTAACGAGCTGCATCAGACGCTCCTCCAGTCCTCAGCCAGGACGTCCGACACGGTCGGCGCCCAGGGAACGAACGAGCTGTCTGCCGCGCAGAGCATCAGGTACGGCCGGAACCTGCACACCGTGCCCTGTGAGATGCCTGTGGCCTCGGCGGTGTTGGCGTTGATCGGGATGCCGTCCGGATAGCCCTTCTGATGCACCACGAACTGACCGCCTGCGTTCCAGCCTTCGCGGGCGAGGCGCCCGCCCTCCTTGAGCGCCCTCAGCGCATCGCTGAAGTCCATCAGTGCCTCCAGGGCATGAAAAAGCCCCGGCCAGGCGGCGCGGGGGTGCGGAGTGGAGCGGTGGCCTCAGAGTTCCGAGACAGGCACGGCGGTCAGTTCGATCCGGTCATACGGCCCCCAGTCGCCGGTCTCGTACAGCAGGCCCACCATGTCCGGGGTGAGCATCGCCATCGAGGAGTACGCCGCGTGCAGGCCGGAGATCTTGCGGCAGGTCCACCACGTCCGGCCGGCGTCGTCGCTCCGGCGGACCGCCATCGCGACCCGCCCGTCGGGATGCTCCGGCCCCGCGTACAGGAGTGGCCCGTCGGGGACTTGGAGAAGGCTGCCGTGGACGGCTGGTGTGGTGATGCCGGCCTGGACCCGGAACGCGGACTGCAGGGTGTTGCCGCCGTCGGTGGACCAGGTGTCTGCGCGGGTGCCCGGTACGGTGCCGCCCTGGTCACGGCAGTTCGCGTACAGGCGCCCGTCGGGCAACTCGGCGATGGCGGTCTCGTTCTCGTTGATCGCACCGTTCGGGGTCGATGAGGTGTAGGCGATGCGCCAGGTGTGGCCGCCGTCGTCGCTCACCACACCGTGCGCACCCAGGTACTTGAGCTCGGCCCCGGTGTCCGTGGTGCCGGCTGCCGGGATGCGGGAGTGGTCGGCGGGAATGACCAGCCGCCCCGCACGGTCGCCCTGGGATACGGCGACGCCGCGGCCCGGTCCGGTCGCGTACCAGCGCATCCAACTGGCCTTGACCTGCGACGTGATGTCGGCGGGCGTCGTCCACGTGGCGCCGGAGTCCGTGCTGCGCTGGACATACACCTGCCGGGTCGCCAGCCCCTTCATGATGTCCGCCTCGCTGACGCTGCCCAAGTTGCCGCAGGACAGGAGCACGAGATCCCCGGATGCAGGGTCGGTGACGATGGCCGGGTTGCCGGCCGTGTTGACGCCGTGGCTGGTGACGATCGACTGCGGCCCCCACGTGAGGCCGCCGTCGGTGGAGCGACGCTGGACGATGTCGATCTCACCGGAGTCGGCGCTGCTGGCTTTGCGTCCCTCGGCCAGAGCGAGCAGCGAGCCGTCGGGCGCCAGGGTCAAGACGGGGATGCGGTACGAGGCGTAACCGAAGGAGCTGGCGGCGAACGGAACGGACGTGAAACCCACGGGGCTCCTCAGAGAAGGTCTACGGCAACGGTTCGACGGACAGTTGGCCGTCGGAGACGCGGGTGACGGCGCCGATCGTGCCCGCCGCCGACACCTGATAGGTGGGGGTGACGGTGAGGCTGGCGCCCGGGGTGAGGCCGGTCCGGATCACCCTGCGCGTCGCGTAGGTGCGCCCGCCCCATGTCGAGATGGAGTTCGTCTCGCTGCTGGCCTCCGTGAGGGCTGCCCCGGAGGCGCGCCATCCGGCCCACGCTGTCGCCGTCGAGGAGACCGTGTTGTGGACGGCCGCGCCGATACTGATCGCGATCCGCCCGGACGCGGGGATCGTCGTCGTCAGAGGCGCCCAGTTGCCCGACGCGAAGTCGGTGAACGCGCCGGTCGTGAACGAGGCCGGCATCGACACCTGGTTGCTCACCGCGGGCGCGGCCGAGAAGTAGGGGATCTGCCGCCAGCCCGCAGCGTCGTACACGTCGAGGCGCTTCTCGGCGACCAGCCACGTCATCATGCCTTCGACGGGTGCGAAGCTTCCGGCGAGGGTGGCGCCGCGTGTTGAGGCGGAAGCGAAGCGCATCACGCCGCGCGGGATGACGCCTGCCGCGAGGTCTGCGATGGCCTTCGGGATGCTGGGGGCGTCGGTCAGGGCCATCAGCGTGATGCCCTGCCCGTAGTCGTCGGTTGCCATCAGGCCTCCGGGACCGGGGTGACGCGGACTTCGTAGCGGTCTGCGTCGACGGAGGTGATGCCGGGGCGGGCGGCGATCTGGTCGCGTACCGCCTGAAGGAGTACCACCTCGTCGACGAGGTGGTACTCGTCGAGGACGGCGACCCGTACTTCGACGGCGCCTTCCTCGGACTGTCCGGTGAGTGCCACGTAGGGGTAGTCGAGGGCCATCACGCCATCCTTTCGAGCTTGATCCACGAGTCTTCGTACAAGGTCACACCGGTTCCGCCGCCTGTTTGGGCGCCCCAGTTCGCTGCGAATGTTCCGCCCGTGGTCGTGTTGACGGTGCCGCTCATGGCGACGCCGATCACCGTGGAGATGACGCCGAAGGAGCGGGAGCCGCCGTTTACGGAGGTGTCAATGGAACGCATGGTGGTGGGCAGAGCGGTCATGGCGGTGTCGCCCGCGTAGCAGACCCACGACCCGGTGGCGGAGGCGGGCACGATCCACGACCAGTTGATGTCCGAGGCTCCGTCGCCGGACCATTTCGCGAACACTTCCAGGGTGTAGCTCGCGTTCGGGGCGAGGGTCACAGACAGGTGTGGGTCGGCGGCCGGGGTCGCCGAGGTGCGCGGGCCCGTCAGGATCGTCTTGCGTTTGAACAGGCGGGTGCCGATGCCGTCCGTGTCGGCGACCATGCGGCCCCAGGCCAGCCAGTTACCGGACGAGGACTGGGTGATGGCGATGACGTCGCCGACGACCGGATTCGGGTAGAACTCCATGCGACGGCACGGGATACCGTCCGCAGTAACCGTTCCATCAGTGCCGACCACGGTGACGACGGCGAGCCGCCAGTCGCCGCCGCGCACCGTGCTCTCCTGCTCCCCGGTCCGCTTGATCTGCTGCTTCAACGCCTGCGTGAGGTCCCGGCGGACGGCCAGGGCAGGCCGTTCGATGCTCACGAGTCTTCCTTCGCGGAGATCGTGGAGATCGGGAAGTCCCCGCCGATGTCCAAGGGCACCGCGAAGGCGGCGACCTGGTGGAGTTCGCGGGTGCCGTCCTCGTGCAGCACCCGCAATACGTCCCCGACCTCCAGCGCCGGGTTCGGCAGGGACGAAAAGTTCCCGGAAGCGTTCGGCGACTTCGCCGCGGCCAACTTCAGGTTGGCGGCCTGCGTGCACGCGGCGAGCGTGATGAGGGTCGGCGAGCTGTAGAAGGTCGGGCGCCGGCCGAAGGGCCCACCCCAGTAGGTGGGGCTGTTGGTGTCGCTGTCGGTCGCCAAATATGCGACGGGAGCCACATTGTCGGCCGTGTTCTCGCCCCGCGCGAGGACGCCGTTGAACACGTTGTCGCTGGTCATGGCGCGGGTGCCGGAGACGTAGACGCCGCCCTCGGTCGCCTCGACCGCCCACGCCGGTTCGGTAGTGAGGAGGTCCGGGAGGGTGGCGATGACGAACACGCCGTCCGCGCTCGCATAGACGACGGCGCCGGCCGCCGAGGCGATCTCCTGGACGGCCGCCCACGGATCGCCTTCGGTGTCGAAGGTGCGGCGGCCGATCGTCACGTCGACGATGTCGGTGGTGACGGCAGCGTCCGGAATGGAGCGGACGACGAGCGCGGTCACGGCGCTGACGACGGTGCCGGTGGCCGTGTACGGCTCGGTGAACTTGTCGTCCGCGATGACCGCCGACAGATCCTTGCCCTGCAAGGTGACGGGGCCTTGGCCGAGGTCGCCCTCGACGGCGTCCAGGCGGAACACACCGAGCGGCACCAACTCGGAGGTGCCGTCGCCGTACTCGACGCCGCGGGCGACCCGTAGCCGCGCCCCATAGGTGGCCAGCTGGTCGTTCGGGGTGCGCGGGATGAGGGCGACGTCGCAGCCGGTCACGGTGCAGGTGCGGCGAATCGACTGGCTGCGGTCCACGGTCACCGACCCGCCCGTATGGTCGAGGTCGATGACCTGGCCCGTCGTCAGAAACAACTGCACCGTCGTGGCGACGTTGTGGGACTCGGCGAGACGCTGCAGGAAACGGGCCGACACGGAGTACACGGATCACCCCATCCGGCGGTCAAGCAGCAGATCCTCGCAGGTTGCGTACACGGGCAGCAGGTCGGCGCAGGTCGCGAACTCGGCTATCACGTCCTGCCAGGTGCGGCCACCGGACCCGGCGACCGAGACCGCTACCGGCATGTCCGCCTCGGTCAGCGGCAGCGTCCACGCCCGCCACACCTCCTGCGCGAGCTGACTGACGCGGGCCTCCGGCACCTGCGCGACGTTGACGTACATGTCGGCCACGCCCATGCCCGGGTTGGCCTGCCACAGCAGGACGTTCCCCGAATCGAGCAGCAGGTGAAGGGCTGTGCGTTCGGCGTCGCTACGCGTCCAGATCGCCAGATCGCCTTCGAGGCCCTGCCGTTTCCCGGACAGCACGACCTTGTTGCGGCGTCCGCGCACCACATACGAGGCCTGATCGATGGGTCTGTTCCAGTCTGGGGCCCGCTGGACCATCACGCGGCAGGCCCGCTGCGGATTCCCGGGATCCTTCAGCCACGCCTCTTGGATGTCCGCCAGGAGCACCGTGACCGTCGCCGAGGTGCGGGTCGACGCGAGCGCGCCGGTGCTGTCGTAGATTTCGATGCGGTAGTAGACCGGCACCCCGATGGGCGCCTCATGGTCCTCGATGACCATCAGGTCCGAGACGATGACCTGCTGGCTGATCAGCCCGTCAGTGCTGCGTACCAGGGTCCGGGCGCCATCCGGTGCCACCCGGTACACGGTCAGCAGATAGTCGAGCGGCAACTCCCTCAGCGTCAGCTCGACGTAGCTGTTGTCGTCGGCCACAGCAACCGCAGTCTGCGGCAGCACCTGCCACAACACCACCTGGTCGAGGTGCAGGATGGAGCTCACCGCCGACGCGGTCGCCACGACCTCGACAGCGCCCTGCGTGGCGTTCGCCGGCGCCACCCCGTCCGACGGCAGCACATACCAGGACGACCCCGGAAGCCCGTAGCTGGTGCCGGTCGACGTGCCAAGGTCGACGTTCGCGGCGTCGTACCAGCGGATCCGGACCAGCGCAGACGACCACGTGCCCGCCGCCGGATGGGCCAGAACCTGAACCCGCCAGTTCAGTCCCGCCCCGCCCGGCGCCGGAAAGCGGCCCGAGCGGAGTGTGGACGCTGTCGCGGTCGCCGACGATACGGCGAGCGCGTAGGCGCCCTCGAAGAAGCTGCTGCCCCACGGTGTCGTGCGCGCGGCCGTTGCCACCCCAGACGTCACCGTCCAGCCGCCGACACCCTGCTCGACGCTGGAGTCGGCGTAGGAGAGCACCGATCCGGCCTGGAGTTTGGGTGCGACCGTCACCACGACGGTCTCCAGGCGCAGCACCTGTGCAGCACTCGCCCCGTCCAGGCCGGCCGCCACCGAGCAGGTTGCCGCGTTCGACGGGGCTGCCAGGGAGGCCCGTTGCCGGTACATGCCTGTGCCGGGTGCGGCCAGCGTCGACTTCTGGGCGGCGATCTGGCTGCCGCCCGCATCGTAGAACCGGAGCTCGATCCAGGCTGTCGACCCGGAGGTGGGCGGCTGCAAGTAGGCGTAGGCCAGGTATTCCTCGCCCGGCGTGACGGTCGGCCGGGCAACCGCCAGCACCGACGCATTGCCGGCGCCGACCACGGTCATGGCCAGGGTGTGGCCGCCAGCCAGATAGTTGTCGACAGCCCAGGTCACCACCGGAACCTGCCGGGAAATGGTGGAGTTGGCGACAACGCCCCAGCCGGTCGCGTCGACCTCGGCGCTCTCGGTGTTGAAGGCCAGCAGGTTGCCGGTCGTCCGGATCGGGAGGCCGAGGTAGACGTTCTCCCAGAACTGGTTGACCAGCCCGGCGGCCGGTGTGGACGACAGCAGCACCTGCGCCTGTGTCGCCCCCACCGGAGCCACCCCGGCCACACCAACCCGATGCCAGCTCGCTGAGGCTGCGGCCGTGACGACCGACCAGGTGATGCTGATCTCGACGCCGCCGCTGGTGAGCCAGCGGATCCCGATCCGCTCGGGAACGCTGGCACCCGCAGCGTCCGAGAACGTCTGATACAGGGTGCCTGCGGTGACCGGATACGAGGAGACGGTGCGGGCCTGGACTTCGCCCGACGCCACCGATTTGACGGTGAGGCAGCCGTCCCCGTTCCGCCCACCCGTCCCCTTGCTGAGGGTGCAGTTGAGTTTCGCCGTCCACCCAGAGGTGTTCGGGTCGACGGACTCGGTCGTCGCGGAGAGGAAATTCCCGGGGATCGACAAAGGAGCCTCCTCAAGTCGCGTTGAGTACCGAGACGAGCGCCTGGTTGTTGGAGTGGACGACCTGCTCTGCCTCGCCGCGGACAACGCCGAGGAACTCGCCGGTGTCGAGGTAGAGGTTCCCCTCGAACGAGGCGGGACCCGCCGTGGCGCCCCGCGACGCCGTCGACGTCAGGGCGTTGGCCTGCGTCGTGGTGAAGACGGGCTCCGGCCTGCCCGTGCCGTTGTATGCCAAGTTCAGCCCCGGCTGGAGGTAGCCGCCGGAGTCGTACTTCCCGGGCTGGAAGCCGTACCACGAGGGGAACAGCTTGTCGTTGTAGCCGCGGGCCCTGGGCCCGATGACGACGCCGTCACCTCCCCTCGACTCGATGTTCGTTTTCCCGAGGGTTCCGGCGGTGTGGCCAACGCCCGCATTCGTGATGCCGACCCTGAACGGGCTGTTGCCGTGGTACACCCATCCGGGCGGCGCCGTCCTCCCGGAGAACGCCCCGGTCGCCCAACGACGGTGCGGCTTTTGCCCGCGGATCACGGACTCGGCAGCCGACACCAAACCCGAACAGTCCCAACTGGGATTCCCGTTGCCGCCCCACTGATAGGGCAGCCCGTTCTGTGTTTTCGCCCAGGACAGGGCGGCCTGGATGCGCGGCCCGCCGACGCCTCCGGCGCCCTTCTTGTCGGCGTCCTTGCCGTAGCCGAACAGCGAGTTGATGATCCGGTCCGGGACCTTTCGGATCATCTTCCCGAACCCGGTACCCATGCCCGGGAACGACTTCAGCAGCGGGTCGACGATGTTCTTCACCCCGGCCCGCGCGGATGCTTCGAGGGTGTCCTTCAGCCAGTCGGCACCGTCCTTGATCTTGTTCCAGACCGCTGAACCGGCACCCGCGACCTTGTTCGCCGCACTGCCGATCCACCCGAAGATCCCACCATCCGCGAACCGCTGCACCATGCCGCCGTCGGCGTACCGCAACGACCGGTCCGTCGGCGTGGACGGGTTCCCGCCCAGCACGGGCGCGAGCGCAGCCTTCACACCCTGCGCGCCCTGCGACTTCGCCAGCCGGTTGAAGTAGCCGACGAAGCTCGCGCCGGCGCCCCGCGTGAACTCGGGCCGCATGATGGCCTCGCCGCCCGACAGGTCCAGCCTGCCGCCGGTCGGCGACACGAACTTGTGGACGTCCTTACCCGGCGTGTAGCCAGGCATGACGCCACCGTCGGCGAACTTGAACCTCGGTAGCGACGGCGCCCCGAACGCGGACGCCACCTTGTTCCAGACGCCCCGGACCCCGTTGTTGTAGACGACGTCCACCACGTACTGGACGGGCGCCTTGGCGATGCCCTTGATCCGGTCCCAGGCGATTTTGATCGCCGCCACAGCCGTGTCGAAGGAGCTCTTCAGGCTGTGGACGATGTCCTTGAACCGGTCGAAGATGGGCTTGATGCCGTGCTCGTAGGCCCACTTGCCTGCGGCGACAATGCCGTCCCAGGCAGGTTTGATGGCGCTCCTATAGAACCACGTCGCCCACTTGCCGACCGTCCTGAAGCCTTCCCCGATCGCCTGGAACACGGGCCGGAGATAGTTCTCCCACATCGCCCGGGCGCCGAACTGGATCAGCAGCCACGCGGGGCGGATCCAGTTCGTCCACAGCGACCTGGCCTTGATGCCGATCAGCGAGAACGTGGGGCTGAAAACGTCAGTCCACAGCCACTTCGCGAGAGCCCCGATCGCCTCGAAGGCAGGCTTCAGGGCGTGCTCCCACAGCCACATGCCGATCGCGCCAAGGATCTTGACGGCCGCGATAATCGGGAGGATCGCAAGGACCACAACGGCCGTCAGCAGGATCTTCGCGGCGGTCGCGATGAACCCGAACACCGGGCTGAGGATGGTCGTCCACAGCCACGACGCCCACCTGCCGACCGCCTGCAAGGCCGTCCAAATGCCAGTGAACACAGGCTTCAGAACGTTGTTCCACGCCCACATTGCGGCCGTCTGGATAGCCGCCCAGACCGCCTTCACGCCATCCCGGAACCAACTGAACCGCCGGTACAGGTAGATGACAGCCAGGACCACGGCCGCGATCGCCAGAACGATCCAGCCCCACGGCCCGGCCAGACTGATCAGGTTGAACGCCTTCATCGCGACATTGGCGATCAGCATGACGCCCGCCCACAGGCGCGTCGCGATGAACAGGCCATACAGGCCGATGACCAGCTCAGGCACATTCGTTGCCAGCGAGCTGACGCCCTGCGCAAGCGAACCGATCAGCTGCAGCAGCGGACCCGAAACCGGCTCCAACGCCTGCCCGATGTCGACCAGCGCGGTGCCGATCTTCCCGAACGCGTCCCCGAGGAGAGGGGCGTGCTTCGCCGAGTACGACAGGAAGTTCTCGAACTCCGGCGAACCCTTCAGGCTGGTGCCCCAGTCCGCGAACCGGCCCGTGATCCGCTGCATGCTGTCCGAGATGTCACCCATGTGAGGCAGGAAGGCGTCGATGACGCCCGCCATACCCTTGAAGATCCGGCCGAACGAGATCCCCAGCCCGGTGATCGCCGGGCCCACAGACCCCGCCAATTCGGTTTTGAACTGCCGCCACCACGGCGACTTGAAGCCACGCGACACCCGATCCTGAAGGCCACCAATAGCGTCCGCAGCAGCCATCACGAACGGCGTCAACCCGGGCAGGCTGTTCTTCAGGCCGACCAGGGCCCGAGTGAAAATCGGCATCACCGCGGGCTGCAGCGACGTCGACCACGCAGTGAACGCCGTCCGCAGATCGAGGAACGCGTTGTACGTCCCCCGCGCCGACGGAGTCAGCTTCGCCAACTCGGCCCGGTACTTGGCCTGCGCAATCGCCGCCTGATCCACCCCGCCGGCCGCAGACAGCGATGCCTGCTCGATCTGCCGCTGCGCCGACGCGATCGAATCCGCGCCCGACTGCTGAGCCTGCGTCACACGCTCCTGAGCGCGGGCGATCGTCTCCGCGCCCTGCCGCTGCGTCTCCGCAACGTTCTTCTGCGCATCCGCGAGCTTCGACTGCGCGTCGGTGATCGACCGAGCGTTCTGGATCTGCGTCTTCGTGGAGTTCTGCTGCGCATCGGCCAGCGCCGTCGTCTTGTCGGTGACGTCCTGCTGCGCCGCAGCCAGCTGCTCCTGCGCCGACTTGACCGTGGCCGAGCCCGAGACGCCCGCCTTGTTCGCGGCAGCCGTCTCCGCCGCCAAGTCCTTCGTCTCGGCCTTCTGCTCCTTCAGCCGCTGAACAGCCTGGTCGTACCCGAGGATGGCTTTCTGCTTGTCCAGCTCCGTCGCCGTCGCCGACTTGAGGACCTTGTCGCGCTCGATCGTGGCCTCTTTGAGGGCGATCTCCGCATCCCGCTGCGACAACGTGCTGTCCGTCAGTCGATTGTTGAGATCCTCCAGCTGCTGCGCAGCCTCCCGGCGGGCCGCCACCAAATCCAGCTGCGCCTGACGTGCCGACTTCTGCGCCTGCGCGAGATCCCGCTCAGCACGCGACACCTCAGCGTTCGCCTGCTGCATCCGCTCCGCAGCCTGCACGTAGGCGTCCGCGAGCGCCTGCCGGGCAGACTTCACCTGCCCTGCGGCACGCTCATTGCTCTGCGCGGCCTGCCGGACAGCATCCGACACACCCCGCTCCGCATCAGCGATCTGCCGGGCCGCATTCCGCTGCGCCGACGCCAACGCCTGCTGCGCACCAGCCATCTGCAGCGCCTTCGACGCACCCTGACCTGCTGCCTGGCCGCCCTGGTAGGTGGCGTTCGTCGCCGCATCCTGGGCAGCCTTCTGCGCCGTCAGCGCCTTGCTGATGCCACGGACCGCAGGCACCGCCACCAGCGCGATCGCGCCCACACCAACGGCAGCGGCCACACCGGCAGCCGCGATCGCACCCAATCCGGCAGCGACCACCGGCAGGACCGGGATGATCGCCGGACCGAACGCGATCGCCGACGTCACCAGCAGGCCCATGCCCGACCGGGCCGCCGACGTGTCTACATCGACCCGAGCCGTCTGACCATCCAGCCGGTTAACCTGCGCCTGGAACGCCGCCAACTGAGCTGAAGCCGCGCCGGCGTCCACACGGACCGCGACATCGGCGTCCTGCGACGACAACCTCGCCAGGCGGGTCTGAATCTCCGTGATGCGGGCCAACGCGGTGCCAGCATCGATATCAACGCCGATGCGGGCATCCCGCAGCGCCGAAAGCTGTGCCCTCAGACGGGCGATCTCCACCTGCGCCGGCGTGGTGTCCGCGCCGATGTTGACGTTCGGCAGCGACGCCTCAGCCTGCTGCACCGCCGCCCGCAACCGGGCACCCAGACCACCGTCAGTCTCGATCCGGATCCGGGTAGGGTCCGCCGTGAGCTCGTCGATCTGCGCCTGCAGCGCCTGCAGTTGCGCGATAGCCCGGGCGGTGTCGGCGCGCACCGTGACGTTCGGGTGAGACGCCCCGATCCGGCGCAGCCGCTCCTCGATGTCCGCAGCCTGCGCGCGGGCCGTCTCGGCGTCGATGTCGATGCCGACGGTCTTGTTCGACAGAGCTTCCATGCGGGCCCGCAGCCGCGCCAGGTCCGCGTCGATGCCCGTGTCGGACAACCGCACGTCCAGCTTGGGCATGCTGCGGAACGCTTCCTGCAACTTCGCCCGAAGGCTCCGTGCGAACGCCCCACCGGTCTCCTCGCCCTGACGGGTCGCCGCAGGTCGGGCCTGCTGGCCGCCCTGCGTGATCCCGCTCGACAGAGAGCTTCGGATCGATGCCGTGATTCGGGCCGCGATCTGCTGGCCGATCTGCTGGCCGATGCGCTGCCCGATCGAGTTCGAGATCGACGAAGTCATGGCCGGACCGAACGCCCGACCAGCCGCGTTCCCCGCGTCCTGTCCGGCGCGCGTTGCGGCCGGAACCAGGGCACCCCTGAGGCGGTTGTAGATCCCCTGAGTGTTGGGGACGACATCAACCTCGACCGAGCCGACAGAGATAGCGGGCACCGGGAGCCTCCTCCCGGCGCCCCTACGTGGCGCCCCCTTGCAGCAGCTTCAGCAGAGTGTCCGCAGACTTCTCGGTCAACTGCGCCTTCGTCTTCGCCTTCTTGGCGCCCGCGCCAGGCCGACGCATCGGCTCAGGAGCATCCGGGCGATCAGACTTCTTCTCGATGTTGGCGCACAGAAGCACCCACTCGACCCGCCGGATCGCATCCACGGCCGAAGCGAGAAGCTGCTCTTCCTGCGACCAGCGGCCCTTCTCCGGCTCCCCCGACTCCGCCTGCTTCGCCAACTCCTCAGCCGTCATTGCGTTCCGCAGGGCCGTCCAGGTCGCGGACTCCGACGGCAGATGCTGGATCAGCACCCGCAGCCGCCGCGACGACAACTCCCCGCGGTGAAACGCGCCGATCTGGTCGGCGTCACGCGGGTAGTAGCGGGCCAGATCCGCTTCTAGCGCCTCCGCGTGCGCCTCGACGACGGAGCGGGTCCACGCGATTTCCCCAGGCTCTCACCCGACTGCGAGGCCGCATCCGTCACGAAATCCGAGAACTCGCTGTTCGTCGGATCGATGTCGAAATACACATCCAGATCGTCAGGGTGGAAGACCAGTTCGGCGAACTCGTCGAACTGGCCCGCGTTCAGCAGCCGGTGCCACGACTGCCGCCACGCCCCCGGAGGGATGATCCGCAGCTCCTCGCCGCACAATTCGGCCGTCACATGCTTGTTGACAGCCTCGTCCTCCTGAGCTTCCGCCTCGGTGACGTCCGGCTCGTCGTACTCCTCGACCGGCTCGACAGCGCGGGTTGCCGGGCGGCTGGCCGCCCTGGACGCACTGCGGGGCTTGCGGCTGCTGGCTGCGGTCTTACGCGGGGTTGTGGCCACGGCGCGGGCCTCCTTCTCGTCATGGCGCGGGCAGAAGACAAAGGTGGGTGGACCGGGCCCGCGCCGACGGATATCGGCCCACCCACCAGCTCAAGTGGGTCAGGACCCCGTGTACGCGTCCGTCGCCGGGACCCGGTCCGCGTGGTAGACGGTGTTGCCGGACTCGTCCGGGTAGGCGGTGATCGTCCACTCGTAGCCTGCGACGGAATCCTGCTTGTGGGCCACGTCCGAACGCTCCGTGATCTCCCCCTCCGGCACGAAAAAGCCGCGCTGGAAGTCGCCATCGAAGACCGCGAACCAGAACGACCGACGATCCGGCGTCGGCGACGCGGTCTCCGCGAACGTCGTCAGACCCGACACCGGCGCCAGATCCACCACCGGAATCCGGTACTGCAGAGACTGCACCGTCGTCCGGCCCGTCTCCCACACCGTCAGCTTGAACGTCCGCAGGCTCGACGTGATCGTGGTCCGGATCGGCGACGTGAAACCCCACGGCGTGAACGACTGCGAGTCCTCCGAGAAGCCCTGAGTGAGACCGTCCTCGCTCACGGCGCCAAGCGGCAGCCACGGCGACAGCGGCTGCACCGCCGGATCCCCCGGCGAGGTAGTACCCAGCGGCGCCTCCCAGCCGGCGCCATTCGCGCCGACCTCCAGCAGATCCGCAGCGCGGGTGATGTTGACCATGATGACTCCAGACATGGAAGAGCCCGCGCACGGGCGGGAACACAGGACCGGCGCGGGCCCGAACGGTCAAGAGACCGGGTGACTGTAGATCTCGTAGGTGGCCCCGACGCGTCGCAGGGCGGTGTTCTCGTAGTCGCGTTGGGCAGGCGGGGTGATCGTGCCGATACGGCAGAACACGGCGTTGTCCGTGACGGTGCCCCGCAACTCGGCCAGGAGCAGGCCGCGGACCGTCGCCGACAGGGCGATCGCCGCCGGCCG
Organism: Streptomyces sp. B21-083; assembly: GCF_036898825.1. Taxonomy (GTDB): domain Bacteria; phylum Actinomycetota; class Actinomycetes; order Streptomycetales; family Streptomycetaceae; genus Streptomyces. The sequence goes on from NZ_JARUND010000001.1 coordinate 2,293,321, forward strand.
GGTCGCCGCATACACGTCGATGTCGACGAAAGCCCGGTCGAGCCGAATCCCGTCATCGCCGCCAGCCGGGATGCGCTGCACCTGCACGGTCGGCAGCTCGTTGAGGAGGTTGTTGTCCAGTTCGTCACGGACGGCGACGCTGGAGTCGAGGCGGGCGCGCAGCCACACCATGACCTCCAACTCGACATCCACCGATCCGACGTCCGCCATCAGTTCCGCCCGCCGATCTGCGCGGCCCGCAGCAGCACGTGATGAGCGCGCACCTTCTCGGTGCCGTACTCCACCCAGCGTGCGTAGTAGGCGGTGTTGCGGACGGTGGCCGTAGCCCGGTCCCGGTGACGGCCGCCGCGCGACGTACTGGACGTCCCCCAGGACCGCTGATAATGGCCGGGATCAGGGCTGTTCTGGTCGACCGGGGAGATCACCTCCGCCACCCCCTTGATGACCTCGGCGCGGCGCAGCATCTCCGCCTGCATCGACGGCATCCGCAGCATCTGCCCGACACCCTTACGTTTCATCTTGAACCGGGCCGCCATCACCTCTCCGAAATCTGCGAGTCAGCCAGTAACCCGGTCAGCGGCGAACTGGATCGGGCCGCGAGTACCGGTGAACGGAGACCGGCCCCAGTCGCCGGGCTCGCCCGTGATCTGACACTTCACGCCCCGAACCATGACCTGATCAGTCGTCCGCAACGGCTGGCCCGCCGGGGCGTACACGGTCCAGCCGACGATGACCGTGTCCCTGTCCTGCTGCTGGCTCCCACCGACCTGCGGCGTCTCAGCCCGCGGGGTCACCGCACAACCCTTCAAGTCGAACGACTGATCCGGGCCGGGAAGAGGCTGGCCGCGCGGATCCTTCCCCGGCGAAGCGCCGGTCCGGATGATCCGCACGGTCTCCCCGAACGGGTAGGGGGCGGGCATCAGAGGTACCCCCACCCGGGCTCGAACTCGTCCGGGAACCCGGCATCATCGATCGGCCACGTCGGTGACGGATCCGCTGTTGCCGGAGTCGGGTCCACGGTGAACGCGCCGCCGCGGCCCGCCAGCGACTTGAGGGCCGACTTGTCGGCCTTCGTCAGATACAGGCCGCCCGAACCGGTCGGGCGCTGCACCGACATGGGGCCGATCGTCTCGTAAGCCACCTGCTGCGGATTCACATAGGCGCGTCCCGCCACCGACAGAACCACCGCATCCGCACCTTCAGGCAGCGGTGTGACGACGGTCTGGCACAGCGAGATCGCCTTGTTGACCAGGAAGTCGGCCCGGTTCCCGTCGATCTCATCCAGGGCGAGGAAAAGACCGAGCTCTTCGGCCGTGGGCGGGATGAACGGCACCGCGCACCCCCTATGCGGCCAGGCCCTCTACGGCATCGCACCAGGCGGACAGTTCGGCAGTCGGGTCGAGTTCCGCGCTGCGGGCCTTGGCCCGCTTCGACGCAAGCCGGTACTCGGACGCCGTCCCGAGCTTGCGGATCACCGCCTCGTATCCGTCGAGATCCTCCCGTTCCACGAAGATCCCACCCTCGGTCAGCGACTCACACAGCCCCGGCGTCGGATGAGCAACCACCGGGATACCGCTCGCGAGCGCCTCGCAGCCGGCACGGCCCCACGACTCGTACAGGGACGGCATCAGCAGCACGCGGGTGCGGGCATACACCTGCTCCCGCATGTCGTGCCCGGAGACGTGCTCGACCTCCAGGACGTTGGGGAGATCCGAGTAGTCGGTCTGCTCGCCGTAGGATCCCTTCACCGCCATGAACTTGACGTCGGGCATGCGCTTGGCCAGCTTGTGGAACAGCAGACCGCCCTTGTCCGGGTTGGTGTTGACCAGCGTCACCCGGTCGCCGGGCTTCGTCGCATACTCGGCGGCGAACACCGGCGGGCGCACCACGATCGACGCGCCCGGGCGGATGCTCTTCGGATGGTCCACGAAGTGGAGTTCCGCCTCACGGGCCATCCACTGCGAGTTGAAGACCGCCAGCGACGTGCCGCCCGACGCCATGTCCCGGAACGTGGGCAGGAACGTGTTGTGGCAGATCGCCACGAACGGCTTCCCGTACCCGCGGGCCAGAGCAGCGGTCGGCGGCACATTTTCCAGATGCGACACGAGAACGCCCGCCCGGCGGACCGCCGACGCGAAGTCGAGCCGCGACTCCAGCGGCACCACCTTCACGCCGTCCAGGTCATACGGCTCATGGTCCTCGCCGTAGCGCGACAGCCACACCGTGACCTCATGCCCGCGCTCGACAAGAGCCCGGAACATCGACCACGCCATCCACTCCGCCCCCGCATTGTGCCGGGGCGGCGCAGCGTGCAGCCGGGCCACGACCTGCATCACTCGGCCGCTCCTGCTGCCGTCGCGGGCCTCGGTCACGAAGAACTGCCCGCCGTGCCGGTGTACTTGACGAAAGCCTGCGCGTCGCCCTGCACGTAGCCGTAGAACGCCTCCGCGAGGATGAGCACCAGGTTCTCCTGGAACGCCGAGTGGACGCCGCCGTCCTCGTCGACGTAGGTGGCCTCCTTGGAGATCCGCACGGTGATGTCCATGCCGACGCCGTAAGCCGCCTGCGACCAGTCACCGCCGATCGCGCGCAGGCCAGTGTCCGACGACGTGGACTGCCGGCGCTGCTTGCCCGACACGCTCCGCGAGTAGGCGAGCGGCTCACCGATCAGCGTGCCCGCCGACGCCATCTGCGTACCCGGCACCGTCGTGTCGACCAGGATCGGCCGGCCCGTCGTGTCCGTCGCCAGCAGGAGGCGCGGCTTCAGCCGGTGGTCGGCGACCGTGCCCGTGTAGTCCCAGTCGTCGTTGATGACCAGGCCCATGCCGTTGACGAAGTCCGCCCACACGCCGCCCGTGCCCTGCGACGCCGTACCGAGCGCCACCGAGTTGGTGGTCTCCGCCAGGTAGTCGTCGAACGGGCCGGCCGCGCCCTTCATGGTGAGGCCGTGGATCGCCGCGTGGTCGAAGGCGCGGGCGAACGCTGTCGGCAGGTCGCGCTGCAGCTGCTCGTACAGGCCGCCCGCGTTGGTCATCGCGACCTCTTCGGCGACCGGGATGAGCACGGCGAGCTTCTTCGCCGTCATCTGCTTGATGCCGACCGAAGACGTCGACAGGGGCTTCTTCGCCGCCTGCCCGACCCAGTCCGCGACCGGAACGTCCATCGGGATCGGCACTGACGTCGTCGCGTCGATCGCCAGCGGCGCCGGCCGGGCCAGCGCCATCACCGCGGACTGCTCGACAGACTTCTCGAAGATGGGGGCGGTGATGGTGCGCGGCAGGAGTGCCGCATTCACATCGGAGAGCTTGAGCGGGGCCGTGGCCACCATGATTGCCTGCTTTCAGCGGCTACTTCAGCCGCGCCTGAAGGAACCCGGCGAACTCATCAGCCGGGGTGAGAGGGCGTGTCTTGTTGGCGCCGGACGCCTGAGTGCGATCCGGTGCAGGACGCCGCGGGCCCTCCAGGGGCTGAGCCTTCGCCCAGTGCGGCTTGCGCTCCAAAAGCGCCTGAAGGTCGACCTCGATGGCCGCCTCGTCGATGTCGCCGTCGCCGTCGATGTACGAGTTGAGATCCAGCGCGCCAACCGCGTCCTCCGGGTCGGCGAAGGCCGCCCGGTCGTCCGCCGAAGACCCGGCGATCGCCTGGACGCGAGCCTTCACCAGGCGCTCCCGCGTCGCCGCGATCTGCGCGTTGGCCCGCTCCAGTTGATCGTTGAGGCGTTCGGACTCCGACTTCTCGGAGTCCTTGATGGCCTGCAGTTCCGCAGCCTTCGGCTCCAGCTCCTTCAGGCGCTTGCGGAGGTTTGCAGCCTCCGAGTTCGCCTTCCGGATCTTCGCTTCGGCCTGCTTCCGGTCGAACGGCTTCTCCTCGGCTCCGGTGTCCGCCTCCTGGGCGTCTTCCGTGGCCTCGGTGCCGTCCTGCCCCTCGGTCGCCGTCTCCTCGACGGTCTCCTCGGTGCCGGCCTCCTGCTGCTCGCTGGTCTGCTCGTTCTCTTCGGGCATGACGAATCGGCCCTCCAGGGGCTGTGGAAATGAGAAAGGCCGCCACCAGGGCGACCTCGTTGATCAGTTGGATCCGGGGAGCGGATTCGAGTCATGCTCAGCCAGTGCCTGCCGGAACAGGCGGAGCTGGTCTCCCGGATGGCCTTGGGCATACTCGCGGTAGATGCGATCCCACTCCGCCGCCTGTGGCGACAGTTCGAACCGCTGCCCTCTAAAGACGGGCACTATCGCGCAGTGGCAAGAATTGTGGAATTTGACCACCGATGCGTCGCCGGAGAACTGGTCGTTCGCATCCCGGCCCGCCGACCCGGCGGTCTTATAAATAGAACCGCGCGAGGCCATGAGCTTGCAGAAGGAGCAGGCACCGAGCGCAGCGGCCCGCGCGTAGGCGACCGCTTCCCGATCGCGCTTCACCGCTTGCCGCACTGTCTCCCGGCCGCTGTCGGCGACCAGCTTCTGCGTCACCCCATCCGCCTTGACCATCGCTGCCGACAGGCGGACATCGAGCGGCTCCAGCTGGGTGACCGTCGCGTCCGCCTCGTCGCGAGGCCACAGATCCTTCGTGGCCCAGCGCAGCGATGCATCGACCTGCTCATCCGGTGGCGGATCGGCCCGCGGCACCGTGAATGAACCCAGCACACCAGCCGCGTCCCGCTCCCCGTCGTAGAAGTCGGCGGCCAGCATGTCGGACGTGTCCGAGTAGCGGGCCACGACCTGCGTTACCGCGTCGATCCACAGCGGCACCGTGGCCTGCAACTGGTCCGGGTTGATGAGCCGTCGAAGCGTCGCCAGATCACGCAGGAGCAGTCTGGTGAGGCCGCGCTGGGCGGCACGCCACCTGCCGGACGAAGCGGACCCGTCAGAGGTTGTCGATGCCAAGGCCAGCCCCCGCCGGAACCGGGCTGCGTCCGTTACTGCCGGAGTCGAGTGCGGCAAGCCTGTCCATCAGTGCACTTCCGTCAGCCCGGCCTGCACTGCGGCGCCGATCGGCTGCCACCCGCTGCCGCTGGCCTTCCGTCAGCCCGGCCATCTCCAGCGTCACATCGCTGTCCGCGGGGAGAATCCCGGCCTGGACGAGCTTCACCGTGGCGTCCGCCTGCGCGGCCACCGTCGGTGTCGCAGGATTCCGCCACACCGTCTCGATACGGCGCGCCTTCTCCGGCGGCTCGCCATCCCGAACCCACAGAGCGAGGCGCATCGCCTCCTGCCAGGCGTGTCCGAACCTGCGGATACGCCGCTCGCTGCGTTTCACCAGCTTCGCCTCGGTCGACCGGATGGCATCCGCGCTCGCCGGGTTGTCGGTGGTGTAGCCGAGCATGTGCGGCGGCAGGCCGAACTGCGACGACATGATCCGGGCGTACAGGTCGATGATCCGCGTCATCGCCGTCGGGTCGTGAGCCGCGAACTGGCCCACCGCAGGGACGTTGCCGTCTTCGTCCCGCTCCAGCGCGAGGACGCGCCCGATGTACGTCTCCCACGCCGACTTCGCCGTACCGTCCGCGTCCTGAAACGCCGACTCCGACGCGCCGAGGATGTAGCGCTGCGGGGCACCGAAGAACTCCGCCGCCACCTCCATGCCCATCAGGCGCCGACAAGCCGCATCCGTGATGGACATGACCTCGGGCGTGATCTCCGACTTGCCGACCCGGTCCGCGGTCCGCTGCCGGTTCGCCAACCGCACCACCGGCACCACACCCAGCTGGTGCATGTCCCGGTCGATGACCTCCCAGCCGCCACTCGACGACGGCAGACAGGTGATCGTCTGATCCGGCAGATACAGGACCAGCATCCGCTCCTCGGGACCCGACTCGACATACGTGTCCGCCCGACACTCCCGCAGAGCCGCCGTGCCCATACGCAGCCGGGCATCCCACAACAGCGTCATATCCAACGGCGACTCAACCGAGATCAGCGGCGGACAGTCGTCCGTACCACAGTCCCCCGACCCCACCGCCAGATACTCCCGCCCGTACACCAGCGCATCCAGATGAGCCAAACTCGACTCGTCGAACAGGTCGTTGGCCTCGGCGATCTCGTCCAGGTCCGCCGAGTCGGAGCCGTCGGCCCACCGGAACGCCTCCAAGTCGAGGCGCTCCTCCAGGCTTTCGACACCGACCCGGGGCCAGCCGATCACCGTATGCAGGCCCCTCAGCTGCGGCGGAATGCTGATGCCGAGATCCCGCACCAGCTGCTCGCCGTTGAAGTAGGAGTCCCGCAACTGCAGAGACCAGCGGTCCCGCAGCAAGTCCGCCCGCAGCAGGCCGATCAGCGCGAGCTCGTCGTCCGACAGCGTCACCAGCGGCAGTTCGGGAATCGAGACAGTCACCGCAGCACCACCACCCGTCCCTTGCCCCGCACAGTGGAGCGCTTGGCGTTCTTCGGACTGTTCAGGACAGTGCGCCGCAGCATCCGGGCGCCGATCATGCAGACAGCGAGGTCGATCTTCCGAGCGGACTCGCGATGTTCCTTACCGATCGTGATCCCCCAAGCATTCGTTCGCCTGCGGGCGTTGATCACGTGGGTGCGCATCACCTTGTGCCCGTCATGCACGAGAGTCCGCTGCAAGATGTCCTCACGGGTGCGCTTCACCGCCTCCGTGAACGTCTCCTGGTTCCGCCGATCGCGCATGTCCCAACGGACAGCGTGCGCCTTCGGGCCGGCCGCCACAGCGCGCAGCAGAAGCTTCTTGCCGTGTGCCTGCCCCCAGCGGTCCAGGTAGGTGTCCCAGTACATTTCGCCGTCCTCGTCCTGGCCCGAGCCCGGGTCAGCGAAGAACGCCATCACCTTGAACCGGCCGAACGCGTTCGCGACCACGCCGTCGACGTCCTCGCGCGGAACCGACCACGGCACATAGCCCGGCGTCTCCGGCGAAGGCCAGTTCGGCGGCCTCTGCCACACCCCCAACGTCGACACCAGACCGTCCGACATACGGCACGCCGCAAGACCCGTAGCGTCGTCCGACTTGGAACCGTCGAAGAACATGACGACCTCGTCGCCGTCCGCCAGCGCCAGATCCTCCCGCTTGCAGGCATCCCACTCGTAGCGGGCCATCCACGCATCCTCGGCCGCGGCGATCTGGTTGTACCAGAAGCGCCGACTACGGCTGGGGGGATTTCGGACGTCGAGGATCGACGCCTTCAACCGCTCAATGTCCAGCCATGTCGAATCTCCGCGGACCGCCTTCAGCGTCGGAACGATCCATGCCTCGGTGAGCTTCGCCTCGGGCGGAGCCTCCAAGGAGTCGTAGAACAGGCCGGTTTCGACCGCCCTGCCGGCCTCGATCGCCTCGTAGGCGTCCCGGGTTCGCTCGGCGACCGAGTCCTCGCCGGGCTCGAAGGCGTTCGTGTCTGCCAGCGTGCGGGACTGCCCGTCCGCCGACTTTGTCGCGTTGCGCTCGATGACCGCAGCCATCTCGTGCCCCGAGTTCGACTCCAGCCAGTGGTGGGTCTCGCCCATCGACGTGAATGTCGGACGTCCGCCCTCAAGGGCGCGCGGCGACGAGGTCACGGCCTCGATCCGAGCCCGCCCTTTATCGGCGTAGATGATCTCCTTGCCGAGGTCGATGCGGTACTCGTCGATCGCCCGCTTCGACAGGATCGACGGGAACAACGTCATCGTGTTCCGCGTCTGATCCTGCGACACCGCAGCGATCTGCACCCACGCTGCCGGGTGCTGCATCCCGAGCGGCTGGCCGGGCGGGACACCCCACTCGTTGCCTTCGTCTGCGACTTCATCGAACCGGCATGGGCCAACGAACTCGAAGCCGGCCCACGTCGCCTTAAGCGGGTCCTTGCCGTGACCCTTCAGCCTCTGGATCACGCCGTCACGCCACAGGAACCGATTCGTCGCCGGATCCATCGCGTACCACCACAGCGTCAGCCGGGCCTGCTCAGGCGTGTACTGCCACGCCTTCCCGGCGTAGTGCTGCAGGTACGTCTTGGTCCACGCCAGACAGTGCCAGCCCAGCGTGTACTCGGGCAGCACGAACTTGCCGTCCGGGCCACGCTTCCACGTCGGGCCGAGCGTGAACGGTACGACGACGTCCGGGACCTGCTCCTCAACCTCCGGCGAGGTCACGATAGGAATCCAGCGGGCTCACCGACGCCAGCTTGGGGCTGGCCGGCTTCCGCTCCAGCTCCATTCGTGCCCGCCGCCGGTCACCCTCCGTCGTCAGCAGCGACGACATCACCGAGTTCAGCGCGGCCACCAACTGGCCGTTCGGGCCACGCTCCGACAGCAGCACCTTCGACATCAGGTCCGCGGCATACCGGGCCACCGCCCAGTCCGACGGCTGATAGAACGCGGCCTGGCCCGACTCGCGCAGCGACAAGTACCAGTCCGAGGCGATGGGATGCCACAAGGGATCCGCATCGGGCAGGTCCGGCACGTCGACAGGCGCCCCAGACGGCGCCTTCGTGACCGTGTCCTTCTCTTCCTTCGAGCGATGACCCATGCGCTCCTCGGAGCGCTTACCGATAGGTCCACGAGCGCCCATGACGACCTCCAGGGTCAGAGCACGCCACCAGGGCGCACAGAGGGCTGGAAACAACGACACCCCAACTCGGGGACGCCGCCGGGGCGTCAGAGCGAGGCGATCAAACCGGCCGCATCAGGCAGCACGGCAAGACTGAGAGGCGTACCCGGAACCCGGTCGCCCACGATCATGTAACGGCCGTCCGAGTACACCTCGAACGCCAACTCCCCCCGCCGGATACGCCGGCCGTGCGGCACTGCGCCACGGAACCACAGGTGCAGGCCCGTACCGGACCGGCCGCGCTCCATGTATGTCGGTGGCAGCTGGTCCACGATCGCCTGCGCCCACGGCAGCACCCGACCGCCCTCAACGGCATGGTCCAGGTCGACGACCACGATGCCGTCACCGGCCGTCAGGACGAAGCCGACACCGTCACCGGTGCTCGAAGCCGCAACCGTCCGGTAGTCCGACCAGGATGACGGGTCCTTCACCGAGGCGAAGCGGCCGTCCGTGCGCATCGGCACCTTGTCCTTGTGTCGCACCCAGCGAGGACGAGACGTCAACTCGGCCGGGATACGGGCCTGCTGCTCTACGACTACGGCGGCTTCACGCTCGACCTTCCGTGCGCGGGCCGCCAGGACGCGATGCGAGTTCGAGCAGTAGCGGCGGTCCGACCGGTGCACGACCGGCAGCTCTCCCCCGCAGTGCTCGCACCTCTGAAGCGTCCCTGGCATGAGACCAGGATAGCGGAGGCTGTTAACGACTACAGCGGCTTGACCTGCACTGTTACCGATCTGCGACCGAAAGGGGGTGGGGGGTGTCTCGCGCGCTCCCAACATCACCGCAGGTCAGGGCCCTGGAAACCCGGGGGGATGTCAGGTGCTATACGGCCCCGATCCTAAAGGATCATGGGGAGGGGGTATGTCCCCTATGTCCGTTTCGATGTTGGATCTTGAAATGAAGATCAAATTACCTTTGATCGCATGTCCGGACATGCACCATCAAGGTCGTCACGACAGCATCGACGTGATCACCGAGTCGCGCTGTCGCGTCGACCTCCGAGGATCAGGTCGATCGGTGTGAGCGCGTCGCACTCGGGACACTGGACCTGGACTGCACCTACCGTACTCACCCGTCCTCCGTCCCCTGCCGTGCCGCAGCCGGCGCGCGACCTACCCCTACCGCCCACCCTGCTCCCTGCCGTCGAGGGAGTGATGCACCAGTAGCCAGCCGACCGACTCGTCCTCCTCGGTGACTGGCCTGACCTCAGACCCGCACACACAGTCGGGCTCGGCCGTGGTGGTGTCGTGGCCGACCAGGTCGGCGATCGGCGTGACATGAAGCGTGCTGGTCACCGCTTGCCGCTCTTGGACTTCCCGCGGTTCGCACGCGAACCTGCGTAGATCCCGATCGCCTGATGCATGCGAAGGTTGCAATATCCCTTCGCCCGAGGTCCTAGGAACCGGCTCGTCCTGGCCACACAGCGCGTCCACGCCCCGGAGTGCGGGGCCCATCCGATGCCGGCCGCCTTGCCCCGGCTGGTGGGCTGATCGCTCCAGTAGCGCCGTCCTTCGCGGACGATGCGGCGGTTGCCTTTGGCGCGAGTTGCCACAGCTCTCACTCCTTCTGCGGCGCGGGCTCCTGGTCTTGGGGTTCGTCTACCCGGGTGATGCAGGCGACTTGTTCGGTGGGGAGTGCGACGGCGATGCCTTGGTCGTCGGTGAGGATGGCCCAGCCGTCGCGGATGTTGAGGGTGAGGGCGGGGTCTTCGATGAGCATGTCGCCGCGCTGGCTGGCTGCATGTTGGATCAGGTAGGCGGGCATGGTCACCGCCTCACAGCAGTCCGGGATGCGCCTCGCCGGGGCGCTTCCGTCCGGGCCGCGGGTTGGCGCGCTGCGCGTCGTTGCCCTCGCGGCTGCTCTTCGCGTCGTGGCAGGGTCCACACACACCCTGAAGATCGGCATCCCCGTTGAGGTCGGCCTTGGCCACGATGTGATCGCAGAACCGGCTGGGCCTCACCGAGCAGATCTTGCAGATCGGGTCCCTCGCGAGGATGCGCGCCCGGATCTTCGGCCACCCTGACGGAAGCCTCGCCTTGCGGTTGCTTGAGCCCCAGCCTCCGGGCATGGCCTACTCCTCGGGGCTGCGTTCGGTGTTGCTGCTGGGTGACCAGCCTGCGAAGCCGGCGCGCCGGTCGGTGGGGCTGCTGGCGACGGCGACCCCGTACAGCCGGACGGCTGTCTCTTCGGCTCGCCGGAGTGCGTCGTCGGCGCCGGTGACCTCGACGGTGATCTCGCGGACGCCGTCGGACAGCTTGACGGTGACGTCAGGCATCGGGTGCAGGCCGATCGGTCACGAGCGCGCGCAGCGTGCCGCATTGGTCGTGCGCGACGGGCGCGTTGTCGGTGCTGCTCCCGGCGTAGGCGGAGCACTCGCCACAGATGGCGCTGCCTCTATGGTCGACGGGCCGGTGGAGGTTGCGGACACGCTCCAGAGCTTCGGCTTGCGCGCCGCGTTCCTTGCGGAGGCCGCGTGCGGCGTTGCGGATGTCGTCCCAGTCGCGGGTGCGGTCCATGCCGAGGGCGTCGGTGATGGCGGCCTTCTGCTGGTTCAGCTTGGCTCGCCAGTCCGAGCAGGCGGGGCAGGCGTACAGGTCGCCGCCGTCCCAGGAGCGCCCGTCGATACAGTCGGCGCCGCAGTATCGGCAGGTGGGCCCTTCGGCTTCCGGTGTGCTCGTCTTCAGGGCCGTTGTGATCTTCCCTTGCGCGGCAAGGATCTCTTCCTGCACCTGCTGGCGGAACGTCTCGAAGTCGGGCTCGACGCGGATCTTCAGCGGGTATCCGTCGGGGTCGACGGGCGTCTCGTTGGCGGGGATGTCGATGGTGTCTTCGAAGACGAGGACGGCTCGGGCGCCGGTCTGCTGGGCTGTCGCGAAGCCGAGGTCACAGCGCAGCGCTTCGAACGCGGCGTCGTCCTTGGGCATCTGGTCGATGACGAGCACGAACGGCGTGATCATGTCGTCGCCGTGGTGTTCGGTGGGGAGTTCGAGGATTTACAGGCGGGCCATGGCGCGGGCTCCTGTGCGGTGGGGTTAGGGCTTCCAGCGGGGTCCGCGTAGTGCTTCGGGCACGTCGCTGGTGGTGATGGGCACGGTCAGGCGGGCACGTTCGCGGAGGCGCCGCTTCTGTGCCGGTGTCGGTTCGGGCAGCTCCGGCCGGTCGAGTCCGGCGAGGGTCTCGGGTGTGATGCCGTGGGCGTGCGCGAGGTCGAGCAGCTCGGGGCAGTCGTTGAGGTTGTCGGTGACGGGGTCGCAGTAGTCCTGCACCCACTCGACTCCGCATCCGTCGCAGGCTGCCGCGCGGGGAGTGTTCGCCGCCGCAGGGTCGAGCGCGTGTCGGGCGAGGATGCGGCGGTCCGCCTCGCAGCGGCGCAGTGCCGCGAAGACGGGCTGTGCGTCCGTGACGTCTTCGCCGATCGGTTCGACGTCGTACTGGGCGATGGTGAGTTGCGGCCCGTCGGGCGTCTGCTTCACCTCGGTGACGGCCCCGGTGATGACGGGCCCGTCGCCGCTGGGCTTGAAGGCGACACGTCGGCCTTGCAGTTCGGCGCGCACGCCCGCCTCGACGCGGTCGACTTGCTGGGTGATCCAGGCGTGGAGATCCATCACGGCGCCACGTCGGCTTCCTGTGGCTCCTCGGCGGGCTTACCGAAGAACGCGCCCATGATCTTGCTGAAGGTCTGCTCTGCCTGGTCGGCTAGTTGGTGGCCGCTGGCTTTCTGGATGTAGCCGCTGATCGCGGCGGCCTGGTCGCGGACTTCGGGCGGTACGGCGTTGAGGACGCCGCTCAGGCAGCCGTCGCTTTTGCCGTGCAGTTCTTCGTGCCGCTGCATGGCGATGACGAGGTTCCATGCCCACAGGGGCAGGTCGGGTACGGGGGAAGCCATGGGCGCGGGCCTTCCGTGGGTTCAGTGCTGGTGGATGCGACGGAGTAGTACGCCAGACCAGGTCCGGAGTTCGTAGTCGTCGCCGTTGCAGTCCTTGATCAGGCATACGGGCGGGCCCGGGTAGATGCCGCGTTCCGGTTCGGGCGGTTGGCCGATGCCGAGTTCGCGTTCGAGTTCGGCGATGCGCTGGTAGTCCGGGGTAGGCATGGCGCGGGCCTCCGGCGAGTCAGGCGGGGATGACGGCCCGTTCGGCGATGATCGCCTGGATGGCGTCGGGATCGCCGGTGGCGTCGACGTAGCGCTGGCAGTGCTGCCCGTTGGCGATGTGCTGGGGGCTGCCGTGGCCGACTTCGGATGGGTGCCACAGGTGTGTGATGGTGCCCGGGTGGGCGACGGTCGGTCCGAGGAGTGCGTCGGCTGCGATGCGATAGGCGGCGTCCTCGTGCCCCCAGCCGCTGAACCGTTCGTCCATGCCACCCGCTCGCCACCAGGCGTCGGGCTGGATGACGATGATGCCGCCGGTTGCCCATTGGTGTTCGAGTTCGGCGGGGCATTGGTCGGCTGGCGCACCGGCGAGGTGGTCGATGGTGCCGCGTTGGGTGAGGCCTCGGTACCAGGTGTACGGGAGGTGCATGACGCCGTCGGCTGCCGCAGTGATGGCGGCGTGGAGGGGTTCGGCTTCGACGAGAGTGTCGGCGTCACAGATGACGACGACGTCGGCTCCGGCCGCCTGCGCTTGCCGGACGCCTTCGTTGCGTGATCCGGCCCGGGAGAACGGCGTGTGCCCGCTGTCGACGTCGAGATGGATCGCGTCGGGCAGCAGGGCCCGGAGGTGAGCACGGACGACCTCGTGGTGGGCGTTGCGCTCCGGAGTGCCGGGTCGCCACGGGATGACGACGGCGACGGTCATCCGGCCTCCGCCAGCACCTGGTCCAGGATGTCCCGGTTGCCACTACGCTCAGCTCGCTGCAGATCCTCTACCAGTCGGAGGAGCGCCTTGTTTGGGCGGAACCACTCCCCGCCAACTCGCTGCTTGCGGAAGCGCTCGTGATAGTTCGACTCGTCCAGTCGATCGCCCGGCGTCGACGCAAGCAGGGTGACTGGCCCAACGGTCATACCCTCGGGCATCTTGCACCCGCCCTGCCCCAGGTTCCTGATTCGGGCGTGCAGGTTGGTCGTCGTTCCGATCTTGATCAGGCCGTCCCGCTCGACGAAGTACACAACAGACGCTTGACGCAGATCGCGCGCTCGCTCGAAGGTTTCGCGCTTCACCTGCTGGCCTTTTTCAACAAGCCCGGCGTCACGAATAGCGCGAATGAAGACCTCGCGGTAAGCCTCCGGCAGCGAGACTCGGGACCAGGGGGACCGAAACTCCGCATAGCTCCTGTTCCAGAGAGCCCGGCGATCTTCATGTCGGTCGCATGCACCGCCACCGTCTGCGCGTAGCTTGCACCGCGTTCCGTTTTGGTTGATCGCTATGCAGCGCGTCGGTTGCTCGTAGCGGTGCTCGAAGCGCTCCATGTCAGTCAGGTTGTCGCCGAGGTCGTTGTAGACGACCGAGTCCCAGTCGCACTCAAGGCAACCAATCACTTCTGCCTTTTCGCCATCGAGGCTGACGATCGCGTGATGGCCACGCTCCCAGCGCCTCTTCTCGCAGTGCTGAATCACGGCTTCCTCCAGGGAATGCGGAAGCCCCGACGCCTGGAACGTCGGGGCTTCCTTCCCGCCGGGATCAGCGGCGGGCGTATGGGTGGTGGGTGGATCAGAGGGCGCGCCACAGGCTCCAGGGCAGGTTCGCGTCGACCCGTTCCATCTTGAGTTCGGCAGCAAGTTCGTTCTGCCGCTCAACGCTCCAGGTGGTGACGTCCAGCCACGCCACGCCCTCTGCCGGTTCGTCGGCGACGGGCCAGTCGAGGGCGAGAATGCCGCCCTTCTTCACGACGGCCCGCAGGTTGCCGATCAGGGCTTCGACGGTCGCATAGTCGTGGTGGATGAGGACGGCGAGGCTGTAGACGGCGTCCATCTTGCGGCGCCCGAGATGCTTCGCGAGGTCGCTGCCGTCGGACTGGAGCGTGGCCATGTCGGGGTCGCGTTCGGCGAGCCCAGCCAGCATGTTCGGCGACGAGTCGACGCCAGTGACGTCGTAGCCGAGCTTCCGGAGCGGAATGGCGACGCGGCCGTCACCGCACCCGAAGTCCATGACCTTGCACCCGTCGGGCAGGACAGTGCCCAACAGTGCGGCCTGGTTTGCCCCAGACGCCCAGTAGGCGTCCTCGTCGATACCCCGAGTGGGGTGGATCGAGTTGCGGGCATCGGGCTGATCCCAGGCGGCGATGATGTCTGCGGCGCTCACTACTTCCTCCCTACGCGGATGGTGGTGACGCCCGGCCGGTCGGGCATGTAGCCGTGCGGGTCGATGACCACGGAGCCGGCGGGGATGTCGTACCCGGTGAAGCAGTCGTGCCTGGTCGTGACGACGTAGACGGCTGGCGTCAGCGCTTCGTCGGTGATGTTGCCGTCGGCGAACGGGTCGTGGTGCTCGACGTCGAGGCCGCGGTCCCGCAGTTGCTCGGCGAGCAGGAGGCCGGCGGAGCCGTTCACGAGGCTGACGTTCGGCTTGTACGCCTTGCCGAGCAGCGTGATGGGCAGGCCGCTCATGCGGTGCCAGTGTTCGACGAGGTCGGCGAGCCATGCGGACTGCTGCTCGCGCGCGTTGGAGACGTAGCCCATGAGGTCGACGGACAGGTCGAGGCGGTTGGCGAGCCAGCTCATGGCCTGGTTGTCGCGTGGGTGGCAGGCTCCGCTGTCTCCCATGCCGCCGCGCATGTAGGCGGGTGAGGTGATGCGGTCGGTGGCGAGTGCGAGGCCGTCGGCTACGGCGTCACAGTCGGCGCCGGTCTTCTGGCAGATCTCCATGACCATGTTCGCGAACACGATCTTCATGCTGATGAAGCAGTTGTAGGCGACCTTTGTCAGCTCCGCCGATTCGATCGACACCGCATGGATGGGCCGGTCGTGGACGGTGCGGTACAGGTCGGCGACGTCGGCGATCGCGCCGGGACTGTCGGAGCCGAGGAGGACGAACTCGGGGTGGAGGAAGTCCTGCACGGTTGTCGACATGGCGATGAAGTAGGGACCGTAGACGAGGCACACGTTCGGTCCGCACAGCGGTGCGAGGTGGGCACGGGTGGTGCCGGGTAGCACGGTGGAGATGATCACGATGGTGATCTGCTTGCCCTGCTGCTCGGCTGCCTGGGCGACGTCGCGGACGGCTTGGATGAGGTAGCCGTACTCGAAGTCGACGGGCTCGTCGACGATCGGCTTCTCGCCGCCGTACCGCGGGTCGTGCGGGGTCTGCACGGACACCATGACGATGCCGTCACTCGCTGCGACCACGTCGGCGGGTGACGGCATGACCAGCAGTCGTGCGCCGTTGAGGAGTTCCTCGATGCCCGCCTCTTCGGGTGACGGTGCGGATCCGTTGAGGATCTGCTGGGCGCGCGGCGACGGGTCGTAGCCGAAGACCTGGTGGCCGCCGTGCTTCGCCAGGGCGAGCGCGCACGTCAATCCAAGGCGTCCAAGGCCAAGCCAGCCTACGTTCATCTGGCCGTCTCCTTCTTGCGTAGGACGGCGGCGCAGTACCGCTGATTGGGGGTGAGGTATGCGAAGCGCTCGATGTCGAAGAGATCGCCGAAGCGCTGTTCGATCCGGGCTTCGCTGTACCAGTCGGCGTATTCGCCGACGAGGTCGAAGTAGCGGACGAACTGCCCGAACGCGGGGTGGGTGGTGACGTCATCGGGGGGTTCGGTGCCGGTGGCTTGCCGCCAGCCGTGGTCGCTGTAGACCATGAGCCGCACACAACCGCCGGGCCGCAGCAACTCGTGGGCGCGTTCCATGATCTGGCGGGCCCACGGGATGTGGTGGAGGACGCCGTTGCAGTGGAATACGTCGTAGGAGGCGGGATCGGCGGTGATGTATGGACCCTCGCCCAGCACGCGGTAGATCGTCAACCCGGTCTCGTGCGGGATCTGGTCGGCGTACAGGCCGAGGACCCGCACGGCGAGGTGGAGGTTCTCCTCGCTGATGTCGGCGAGGTCGACGCGGTTTCCGGCGAGCGCGAGTTCGAGGGCTTCCACGCCGGTGCCGCATCCGAGGTCGAGGATGTCGAGGCCGCCAGGCTCGTCGAGGCCCATCAGCTCGCGCCACAGGCCGCCGTGGTTGCGCCAGCCCGTGTACCGGGTGGCGCGCATCTGTTCGACCAGGTCGCGCAGTTGGTCGTCGGGCAGCGCCAGGAGGTCAGCGGCGGGGATGTAGCCCACGTCATCGACGGGCGGCCGGGACCAGGCTGCGGTCTGGCGCTCGAAGAAGCCGGGGTCGGTCACGGTGCCCCCAGAAACGTGCGGAGTGCGGTCACGTCGGCGGCGCGTGCGGCTTCCATGGCGGGGCTGCCGTAGTCGGCGGTGCGGTAGCCGGCCAACGATTCGGCGCGGGTGGCGTCGTCGTGTCCGCCGGTGAGGTCAGCCCGGTCGTGGAGGATGTCGATGTCGACGCGCTCATGCCGGTCGAGGGTTTGGCCGAGGTATTGGATCCACGAGTCGCAGTGCGGCGACAGGCTGACGTGCCCGAGGTGCCGGGTCCAGGCGGCGGGCCAGATGGGGAAGGTGTTGCAGGTCGGGATGTCGTTCGATCGCGGCCACAGCACCCTGGGTGCCTGTTCGTGGACGATGCTGTCCCAGCCGTCGGTGAGGATGCGGGCGTCGTCGTTCCACAGCATCAGCCAGGCGCCGTCGGCCTGTTCGGCAAGCCGGTTGACGTATTCGTGGAGGCGCGGGTAGCCGTAGCGCTCGGGCGCGGTCCACATACTGGCCTGCCACGGTAGATCGACGTCGACGGTGTCGGGGTCGTCCGGGTCGGCTGCGATGAGAATTTGGATGCGGCCGGGCCGGTCGGCCTGGTTCAGGAGGCTGTCGATGCTTTCCGTGAGGGCTTTGGGCCGGCCTCGGGAGGGCAGCAGTACCGAGATCAGCAGGTCGTCGGCCATGGCGCGGGCCTCCTTCGGTCAGGCGGGTTCGGGGCCGATGTTCGTCAGCATGAGTTCGAACGGGTACGTGGTGTGGGCGTAGACCCGGCCGGCGCTGGTGCCTTGGTGCGCGAGGGCGATGGTCGCCGTCCCGGCGTTGATGTGGCCGGCGGAGACGGTGAACTGCTTGGCGCCCTGCACGCCGGGGAAGGACGTGCTGGTGTACATGCTGGGCGAGCCTTCGGCGGGCGGGGTGCCGCTCCTGGTGGTGCCGTACACGGCGATCGCGCCCGCACTGTCGAGGAGTACCCAGTCGAGGAAGTGGGCGCCGGAGCGCATGAAGTCGGCCTCGATGCGGATGCGGTCCCCGGCTACTGCGGGGATCGTGCACTGGAGGGGCGTTCCGACGGAGGTCACGGCGATCACCCACGCAGGGGCGGACGGGAGGTCGACGAGGGCGTCGTCGGTGATCCGCGCGATGACGGTGCGGAGGGTCGCTCCGGCGCCCGCTGGCCCCGTGTCTCCCTGGTCGCCTTTCGGCCCGATGAGGGAGGCGAGCCATTCGGCTTCCGTGCCTACGAAGCCTTCGGTGACGGCTATCTCGTAGGCGGAATGTCCGTCGGTTCCTGCCGCGCCTGGTGCTCCGTCGTTTCCCGGTGCCCCTTGGTTGCCGGTGTCGCCTTTCGGGCCTTGGCTGCCGGTGGCTCCCGCTGGTCCTTGTGTGCCGGGGTCGCCTTGGGGTCCTGTCGCTCCGTCGGCTCCTGCGGGGCCGGTTGCGCCCGCAGCCCCGGTGTCGCCCTTGGGGCCGGTGGCGCCGGTAGCTCCTGGCGTCCCCGCTACGCCGGCCGATCCCGTCGCGCCGGTCGGTCCTGCGGGGCCGATGAGGGAGGCCAGCCACTGGGTGATGGTGCCGCTGAAGCCCTGCTCGACGGCGATCTCGTAGGCGGATTTTCCGGGGCTTCCGGTGGTGCCGCCGCCGGGGGCTTGCGTGGGTACGAGGTCGTCGAGGTGGATGGTTGCGCCGTTGGCGCCGTGGATGTCGCACCAGAAGAGGAGGCGTTGGCCGCGTGAGGGTTGGACGTCGACGCGCCACATCCATCCGGCGGGCGCGATGCCGGCGGCGTTGTTGGGGATGACTTGGACGGTGAACTGTCCGTCGGTGATTGCGGCTTTGCCGCCGCCGGGGTAGATGGCGTGCCGGGTTTCGTCGGTGAGGATCGCGGACGGGGTGAGGACGATGTTGCCGCCGAAGCCGGTGCCCGCGACTGCGGAGGGGAGGGTGCCGACGAGGGTGACGACGGGGGTTCCGCTGGGGAAGGTCAACTGGCACCTCCCTTGGCTGTAACCCGCCGCCCGGGGCGTAGGTTCCGGGCGGCGGGTGTTGTGGCGGTCCCGCCGCCCGTGACCGGGGGTCTGCGGGCGGCGGGACGTTCGGGGCCCGAGTGAGCGGCCAGCCCCGGACTCAGGTCACCAGGTCCGCGGGTGATCTCGTCGGCCGCGGCAGGTGACGTTGTGGCGGCCGAACAGGCGGCAGGCGATACGCCGTGGCATGCAGTAGGCGAAGTCGCGGGGCTCGTGGGCCGCGTAGCCGATCCAGTAGGCGACGCCGTTCCGCTGCATCCAGTCCGACCGTTCGTCGGGCAACTCGCGGGGCGTCAAAGCGGGATGGTCGACCATGGCACCTCCCGTTGAAGTCTTCGTCCGCCCGGTCCCCCTCTAGGGCCGGGCGGACGGTGGGCCGAGCGCGTAGCGCTACAAGGCCCGGCCTGCGCCACCGCGCGCAGGAGATCAGGCAGCGAGTTGCCCGTGTTCGATGACGGGCGGTGTCGCGCCGGGCTGGATGAGTTCCAGGGTGTCCGGGTCTCGCTCCGCGATGGGCAGCTCGTTGAAGTCGTAGAGGACGCCGTTCTTGCGCCGCATCCGGTCCGGGTGGCGGGTCAGGCGCCCTTCGGCTGCCCAGCGGCGGATCGTGGAAGCGGGGTGACCGGCAACGTGTGCGGCGAGATCCAGCGGCAGGAGCTTCCCGGGCATTCGATCACCCCCGGGCGCGCAAAAAGGGCCGCCTGTTTGGCGGCCCCTTCAGACAGAAAGATCGAGTGAACTAGAGAATATGCTCGCCCTGGTCAGAGGCGCAACCCATGTGACTGATGAGAAGTCAAGAGGTGCGTCACAGTCGTTCCGGCGGTTCGGTTTCCCACTGCTCTGGCGTGATCTGTTCGTAGATGCCGCCCGCTATTCGCAGCGCGCTTCCGGAGGGCGGCCTCGATGATGGCTCGGGCCTCGTTCGCGGCTTCACCTCGGGGTCGATGAGGTCGGCGTAGAGCAGGGCGTATTGGTCGCCCGCCTCGCCCATGACGGTGGTGTCCTGTCGGATGCGTTCAGCGAGTTCGTGCGCGTGCCCGTTCATCAACTCAGCGGTCTCGTCGACCGATACACCGAGGGTGAGGAGTCTGCTGTACAGCTTCCAGGAGGGGCGCGACCTGTCCAGCGGGTCGCCCAGGTTCATGATCCCCAGCTCCTGATCTCGATGACCTCGCCGCCGTCCTGTTCGACGGTGCGCAGGACGGGAGGCGGCATGATCGGTTCGACGAGGCCGAGTTCCCGTTCGAGGCGTTCGATCTTCGCGTAGTCGGGGCGCGGGAGATTGGACTTCGGGTGTCGCCAGTCGTGCGCGATCCGGTTCCAGATCGGCATCGGCCATCTCAGCCACGGAGGTGCACCCGGGCGGACGCCGTAGAGTCCGCACGCAGCTCCGTACAGCACTGCGAGACTCAGGATGACCGGCGGCCAGGCGTTCACGCCGCGACTCCTGCCGCTTCGGCGAGCACCGTCTCTTGCCTGGCCCGGAGTTCCCGCCACTCCCCCAACGTCTCCCACCGTGTCCCGCAGCCGCCGCACCTCACGCGGTGGCTGGCGGCGGTCGCGGTGAGCGGCGTCCAGCACACCCGGTCTCCGACCCGCACGGGGCAGTTGCCGATCTGCACCCGCCCGGGCCGTCGTTCGTCGTTGACGAGGGCCGTGCATTCGGCGTGCAGCCGTCGCAGGTCGTCGATGTCCTGCCCGACCTCCCCGTAGGAACTGCACGCCCACAGGAGGTTGTTGGCGAGGAACGTGGCCAGCCCGGGCACGGCTTCGGCCGGGTTGCCGCGCCACGGTGCGACCGTCCAACCGAGCACGGCCCGCCACGAGTCCTCGATCGCCGACAGCCGGGCCGCGACGCCGCCGGGCCCGACGAGGTTGAGGACGTCGAGGCGGGGCGGTATCGGCGCGGTCCGCGAACCGGAGCCGCCACCGTTGATACGGCTGGCGCCCTTCATCAACGCGGCCGTCGTATCCAGCTGCCGGAACAGGGCGGGGAGTTCAGTGATGCGGGCGGTCGTCTTGTCCTCGCACGGACGGCAAGCCCAGCGGGTGGCTT
This sequence comes from Streptomyces sp. B21-083, assembly GCF_036898825.1. Classification (GTDB taxonomy): domain Bacteria; phylum Actinomycetota; class Actinomycetes; order Streptomycetales; family Streptomycetaceae; genus Streptomyces. The sequence goes on from NZ_JARUND010000001.1 coordinate 2,314,180, forward strand.
CGGCAACCCACAACTGACGGTTGCAGTTCGGGGTGACGCAGACCGGCCAGGAGTAGTCGTCGAGCGTGTCGGGGTCGTGCATGGTGCGGCTCCTCGGCGGTGGAACGGGAAGCGTGGGCACTACTGGACCAATGGTGCACCAGAGGCCGACAACAGGCGGCCAATGGCCCAGCGCTGTCCCGCGCACGACGATGCCCGGCCGTCCGTCGGGACGACCGGGCACCCGCACTTCAGGCTAGGACAGCGCCCATTCCCCGGTCTGATCGGCGAACCCGGAGTCCATCGTGAACTGCACCACCGCACCCTTCGACTCCTTAGGGACTTCGAAGACGATCCAGCCGAGGGCTTTCGCACCAGGCTTCAGGGTGACGGAGCTCCCCATGGATGGGCCGGCGGTGATGTCGGCGAACACCGACGTGAACTGCTGGCCCTGCGAGTCGGCGATTTTCACGCCGTTGCCGGGGCTGTCGTTGTAGGCGGCGGTGCCGGTGTTGAGGAGTTGGAACTGGACGCCGATCCACCGGTTTCCGGCGTCGGGGGCAGTGAACTCGTCGCTCGACTTGGCCGGGTCGGCGACCTTCACGACGGTGACGTCGAGTTCGCTGCCGTCCTCGGCGCCGACGAGGGCGATGGTGTCGCCGACCTTGGCGACCTTCGGCGCGGCCGGCTTGCTGGCCGGGGTCTTCGGCGTGCTCTTGGCTGCGGGCACGTCTTTGGGTGTGTCGGTGACGGTGCTTCCGCCACTGCAGGCGGTGAGGGCGAGGATGGCGGTCATGGTGACGGCGGCGAGTCTGGCGCGGGCGTGCATGGTTCCCCCCTGGTGCGGATTACGTTGAGGGGGAGCGTAGGGCCGGTATCGCCGGTGTGGTGGCCGTGTGACGGGGCTGTGACCGTATCGGGTGGTCCGCGCATGCCGCGAGCCCCGTCCCAGTGGGTGCGGGGCCAGCGGTACGAGACGGGGTCAGGCGGTGGGCTCGTCGTCGGCGTGGTGGCCGGTCCATTCCACTCCGGAGACGAGTCCGGTCTGCGGGCTGCCGACGAACGACGGCGCCCATCCGTCGGCGATGAACTTCGCTGCTGCGGCTTGGGGTACCCACTGGTCGCCGCGTACCGGGTCGGACATCCATGCGGCCAGCTCGTCGGCGGTGGCGAACACGGGGCTGATCGGGGACCCTTCAGTCACGGTCTCCCACAGTTGCCAGCCGTCGCCCTTCGGCGGGTCGGTGGACTCCCACGCTTCGGCTTCTGCGCGCTGCCCGGGGTAGGCCTCGATGCTGGCGTGGCCGCTACAGGTCTGGCAGGTGGGGTTGACGCCTTCTCGTTCGCAGCGGGCGTTGACGGCGATCATCGCGTTGATGCTGTCGTGGCCGAACCCAGCCAGGGACCACTCGTTGACCTGCGCGGCGGTCGGCGTGACGGCCGGGTCCTTCTTCTGCCAGCCGGTCTCGCGGGTCCACGTGTGGGTGAAGTCCATGAGCCGTCCCGCTTCGACGAGCGCGTCAACATCGTCTTGGGCGAGGTGGTGCAGCCATCCGTTGTTGAAGTGGTCGGCGAGCCGCCGGGCTTCGCGGGCGATGGCGGTCTCGCCGCTTCCGTAGTAGTCGGGTGCGGTGGCGATGTTGCGTTCAGCGCGGGCCCAGATGGCGGGGGTGTCGGGGCGCCAGGGTTCCGATCCGGTGCTGGTGGGGTCGAAGGGGATGTGCCCGTACCAGAGATCGTGCAGGTTCTTGGCTTGGGGCGAGTAGCCGTTCTCGCAGTCGGGGCACTTGTCGCCGTCGAGGTGATCGGGGCTGAGGAAGCCTTCCCAGATCGCGTTGATCGGCCAGTCGAAGGTGACGGGTACTCGGCGGATTTCGCGTCCCATGCGGGTTCTCCTTGCGGGCGTGCGGCGGGTTCGAGGGTATGGCGCTGGTGGCGGTCAGGCGTTGCGGAGGATCTGGTACATCCGCTCGGCTTCGGGGCTGCGGTCGCACAGCGAGCCTTCGCCGTGCTGCGAGCAGTACGTGGAGTCGTCCTCGGACCCGGAGGACAGCCAGCAGTTCCCGTGCTCATCGACGCGGGGGCAGCATCCGCAGGTCGCTTCACAGCATTCGTCGTCCGGATCGTCGGGGGTGGGCGGGGTGCAGTCGGCGCAGCGGTCCCCGGTGCAGTACGGCTCGGCGGTCACGGTCGCTCCTTGGGCATGTCGTCGGCGGTCATCGTCTCGAAGTGCCGCCACTGTCCGTCTTCCCACTGCTCGACGCGCGCGGTGTCGGCGGGGCTACCACTGCCGAGTCCGGCGCGCACGAACGCGAAGGCCTTGTTCTCGCTGGTGTGGTCGGAGGTGGCGTGGACGTCGGGGCCGGTGAGGATCACACGCCACGGACGGCGCGGCTTGGCGGCCATGGGGTTCAGAACTCCTCGGTCCGGAAGGCGTAGCCGGACTCGTGCGTGAGGGTCTCGCCCAGTTCCGCGTCCCGCAGTTGACGGCCGAAGGTGAGCCCGGCGCGGCCGAACGCAATGTTCCGGTCGGCGAGGACGCGCAGTGCGGACATGCCGACAGCCTCACGGTCCGGCAGGGGCTCGGTGCTGGAGTGGGCCTGCGATCCGTTGGGGCGGGTGACGATGAGGCGGTAGAGCATGCGGTTCATCCTGTCGGGTCGGGTGGTCAGGGACGGAGGTCAAGCGACGAGAGCGATGACAGCGGGCACGAACGTGCGGACCAGGTCCAGCGGGACTGGTTCACCGCAGTCGACGAGGTAGCAGTCCAGGGCTGCCGCGCGTGTCACTTCGGCGAGTGTGACGATTTCGTTGTCGGCATCGAACTCCCACTCGCGGCCTACGTCATCGCCGCTGTGAGCGCCACGGATGTCGACAAGGCAGCCGTTGGGGTGGCGGACCATGAAGTGCAAGGGCAGGCCGTCACAGTGGCCGATCTCGATGATGGGCCAGCCGGTAGCGTCTTGGAGGGCGACGGCCAGGCCGGCGCAGGCGCCGCGGGTGAACACCTCGACCGCGGCGGGGGTGATGCGGCCGGGGGTGAGGCGGCAGGGCATCGTCTCGATGCGGTCGGCCAGCAGGGTGTCGTCGGTCCACGGGATCTCAGCGAGGCCGAGATCGATGGCGGCGGCCACACGGTGATGCCCGTCGGCGAGCCACGGCTGCCCGTCGAGGGTGCGGATCATGACGGGGAGGGCGATGCCGTCTCGGCGGATCGCGTCGCAGAGTTTCGTGTAGTGCTCGGACTGCCGCTTGTGGTCGAGGATGTCCCGCACGGTGTAGCCGTCGGGGGTCTCGTCGTCGGGGGTGAGCATGTCGAGGACTTCGGCGACGGGGATGATGCCGAGCATGACGGGCTCCTAGGCGGTGGATGCGTCGGCGAGGTCGTCGTCGCCGAAGGCGTGCCGTTTGCCGGTGGGGTTGTTGTCGAGGACGACGCCATAGTCGGGGTCAGTGTCGGTGGGCACGTTGGTGACGGTGCCGAGGTCTCCGGCCCGGGCCCGGTAGACGCCGGGGAAGAGGTCGAGTTCGTCGATGGCGACCTGAACTCGCTGGCCGAGGTAGAAGCGGTTGCCGGGGAGGGAGGTGCCGGCTTCGGGATGTGGCGTCGCCTTCGCCAGGGCGGGAAGGGTCAGGATGGCGACCGCCAGTTCGGGCGACCGGTCGGTGAGCTGCTTGAGGAGGGAGGCGAGTTCCAGAAGCAGGGCCCACGGTTTGGGTTCGATGGTGGTCATGGTGCTCCTGTCGGAGGGTGGCGCGTGGGCGAGTGGGTCAGGCGGCCAAAGCGTCGGCGATGGGGAGGTCGACGGGGTAGAGGACGGTGACGGTGGTGAGGCCGGTGGCGGTGCGCGCCTTCGGCGTCACTCAGAGGTCGCCGCGCTTATCCGGCGCCCACCCTCGGGCGGTCCAGGTCTTGGTGCTGGCGTCAAACACGCTGACACCCGCCTCCAGGTCGTCGGGAGGCACGTCGGTGCAGGGCAGGTACTCGATACCCAGGTCCTGAGCGGCGGCGATGCGGTGACAGCCGTCGCTGATCTCGTCCTTGTAGATCCAGATGGGGGTGCGCAGGCCGTGGATGCGAATGTCCTCTACCAGCGACGGATACCAGGGGTCTCGGCGCTTGTCCGGGAGGATGGCGGCGACGCGGAAGTCCAGCGCTTCGGGGTCGTCGGGCATGCGGTAGCCGCAGGCGATGGCCTCCTCGGCGGTCATCTCCAAAAGCTGGGAGAGAGGGAGCATGTAGGTGGCGCCGCTGCCCGGGACGACGCTGAGCAGTTCGCCGTTCCCGAGGCTCCAGAGGGCGGATTCGGCCGGGCTATTCAGGGGCTGCTGGCGGCCGGTTTCGTCCATGGCGGGGCCTTTCGGGGTTGTGTTGGTCTGGGCCGTTTGCTGCTTCGTGGAGTTGGTTTAGGCGGCCTCCGCGTAGTCGGCGGCGAGGAGGTGCTGGGTGCCCTTATAGCTGAACAGCCCGCTGTAGAGGGCCTGGTCGACGACGTTGTAGGCGTGGACGTGAATCCATTTGCCGGTGGTGCGGTGCTGCGCCCACACGCGGAGGGGCTCGGCGCCGGTGGCCGCGCGGTAGGCCTTCGCAACGTGCCGGCCGTACCAGCTCTTCTTGCCGTCGGGGAGGTCGTCGCCGCCGACGCGGGCCAGGAAGTCTCCGGTGCGGACCATGCGGCCCTGCTCGACGGCGGCGGCGATGAGGCCGGAGAGGGTGCGGTATCCGAGGGCGCGGGTGGTGTGGGCGGCGGCTCGGGTGGTGTTGCGGCGGGTGCGGGTCTTGGCGGTCATCGTGGGCTCCCCCTGTTGTGCGGTGGCGATGACTCCATTCTGTAGGCCAACACGTAGTCCTGTCAATAGGGCTACGTGTTGCGCAATAGATTGGCCTTCCCGTAGGGCTACGCGGCGTGCGATGATGGCGGGCATGCCTGCCGAATGGAAGCCACCCAAGACCGATGCCGACATGTTCGCCCAGTACAAAGGGCACATCGAAGGCGAGCGGAAGCTGAAGCCGAAGATGGAAGAGGCCGCCGACCGGGCGTTGGCCAACGGCGCCACAGTTGGCCAACTCGCCAGGCATACCGGCCTCACCCCTGAGGTGTTCCGGCGCCGGGCGCGGAAGCTCGGCATCGAACACAAGCGACCACCGACCGTGGGGCCGCTGAAGCAGCCAACACCCGAGCCGGCGCCTAAGGCCGTGGCAGCAGCGCCGCTACCTCCGGAGCGCGCCGACCAGCCCGAGCCGCGCACCGACACGACGGACCCGTTGCCGTTGCCGGAGCTGTCGCCGAGGGGCTTTCGCAAGGCGATGGACCTGGCCATGAGGCGCGCGGAGCCGGAGCAGCGTGAACGGTTGAACCGGACCGAGAAGGTCGCGGAACAACTGGACCGCGACAAGACCAACGACGTCCTGAAGGCCGCGTTCGAGATGGGCCTGCTGACGCCCGACGAGGTGCTCAGCATCGCCACCCCGGAGCGCCCGGCGAGCAGCGAGGAGACCAGCGGATGAACGAGAGCATCGACCCCAACCTCGTCCTCCAAGACGCGGTGAACGAACGCGACCTAGTCCTCCGCGAGATCCTCCGAGGCAACCCGGGCATGACCGAGGAACGAGCCGAAGACCTGATCGACGCCCTCGTGGACTCCGTCTCGCACGAGCTGGCCGAGGAGCAGCGGGCATGGGCCTAAGCGGGCAACGTCTCGACGACCGAGGTCTACCGGGCCGCCGACCACATCGACCCGCACGGTGCGACGTGTGCGGCCTCCCCGACCTGCACCACGGACACGGTGACGGCCTCGGCTCCTGCGACTGCCCGCGCTGCGAATGCGGTGTAGCCGAATGGTCTGATCTCTGCACCTGCCCGCCGGACGATGACGAGCCCTGGCCCGACGACGTCATCGAGCAGCCCACCGCATGACGAAGGCCCCGCCCGGACGAGGAAACCGGCGGGGCCTTCGCGCTGCCCGGACTGGGGCCGATGCGTTCCTAGGCGCGGCTACAGCATCCCACGGCGACGACCGCCCGTGCGGGGCTGCCCGTTCCCTCCCCCGTTGTCACACCCTGCCGTCACACTGTCCGGATGGATGAGGCGTCATACATGGTGCGCGGCCGGACCCGCGCCATCTGCCAACGCGAGCTGGACCGCATCTGCACGCTGCCCGGCATCACCGCCGTGTCCACGCCCAGCGACGTGACGCCGCCCGGGTGGATCGCGCGGGCCGTCCTCCGTGGGCCGGCCGCTGTACCCGCACCCCGTCCGGCCGGCGAACCGGTGGCCGAGCCCCGGACATAGGGCGACCCGCCACGACGGGGGGTGCGTGGCGGGTCGGGTTCCAGTGTGGCAGAGCGGTGGTCACCGGCCCCAGCAGTTCGCCAGGAACAGGGCCAGGAAGAACACCAGCGCCCACAGCGAACCGGACGGCAGGCAGCCGTCACCGCGGGCCTCCGCATGCACCCGCCGTACACCGTCCCCGGCGGCCGGCTTCAGTCCGCCGTGCGTGTCCCGGCGGTGGACGACGAGTTCGTCCTCCGCGTCAGCCTCACGGTCCCGCTGCTCGGGCGAGACGGCATCGCAGGCGTGGCAAAAGTATTCGTGTGGCATTCACGCATCCCCTCTCGGGCGTAGCCCCCACAGGCGGGAGAGGGGTGTCGCTGCAACCTTCCTACGCCCCGCTACGTCGCTGGTCAGAGCGTCGCTACCGGGGCCGCTACGGGACCCGGCAGGGGTGCCCGGAGTGCGGTCGGGGAGGGCCTGCTGCCAGGCCTCCAGGTCGGCCCGGTGGACCCCCTCGTTCACCTTCCCAGAAGCATCCCTGACGGACCCCTTCGTGGGGATGCTGAGGGCGGCCAGCTTGGCCCTCACCGCGGCCTTGTCCACCACCTCTTCCGCACCCTCCGGGGACGCCTTCTGGAGGGCGGCGGCGAGGGTCTTCAGGTGCACTCCGGGGGCGTCCCCGATCAGCTTCCACATGACCGTCACGATCGGGGGAACGGCGCCCTCTTCCTTGGCCGACGCGGGCCCGGCGATACGGCGCTCGACCCAGGCAGAGAGCTCGTCCTTGGCCTCGCGCGGCACGAACAGGAGGACGGCACCCAGCCACACGGCGATGACGCCGGCCGCAGTCCAGCCACCGTAGAAGCCGACCGCCCACACCGCGACGGCATGAACCCCCCAGGCCGCGCTGCTGCCGAAGTGGGCGGCGATCCACGCGCCCGGGCCGAGGATCCCCGTGGTGAGAGGACTGCGTACGACGGTCGGCTTCGCCTCTACGGCCCGGTCGTCGGCGGCCTCTTCGGTGTGCTCCTCAACCTCGTCCACCGCCTCCTCTTCGTCGGGTTCGGGGGCGGGTTTCCGCAGCTGGAAGTACGTCATGACAGGCTCGTTCCGAGGTTCCCGATGGAGTCCGACACGTACGACCAGAAGCCGCCCGCACCTGCGGCGACGTACCAGAAGAGGATGCCGAGCATCCCGACCTGCTTCGTGGTGAGCTTCTTGAACAGGATGAAGATCGCCAGCGAGAGGGCGAGCGCCGTCATCGTCACCCCCGGCATCACCTTGGACGCCGTCCCGATGAGGCTCCCGACCAGGTCAGGGATGAACCCGAAGGGCCCGCCGGCCGCCTTGTACGCGGACCCGGCGAGCATCGACAGGATGAGGGTGGGCCACCAGCCGAGCGCCCGCATCTGGCCGCCGCCGGGGATTCCGAAGACGAGCAGCACGGTCAGCACGAGGGCCAGGCTGATCGGGTTGCCGAGGTTCACGAGAGGTTCCTTTAGGGGTGGGGCGTGCCGTAGAGGAGCACGCCGGTGATGGTCGAGGTGACGGGGATGGCGGCGCACCAGGCGACGGGCCACCAGTGGCTGCGGGTGCGCCGGTACAGGAGGAACGTGCAGGTCGCGGCGCCGTACCAGAAGAACGCCTGCCCGCCGGTGGGTCCGGTGGAGGCGATCCATGCGGTGACGTGCGTGCTGTAGTCGACGAGGCCGGCCGACCATCCGAGGTAGGCGGCGGTCGCGTGGTAGGCCAGCCACTTCAGCCGGTACGGGGTGCGGGCCCACGCCTCGATGAGGGACTGGCGGGGGCTCTGCGAGTCGGTATCCCACGCTGTACGGGCTGCGGCGGGCTTGCCGGGCTTGGCCTTGCGGCGCCTCTTCTCGGGCCGCTGGCGGGGCTTGGACGGCTTCTCCTTGGCGGCCTTCGCCGGTTCCGTGGCCGGCTCTTCCGGGGCGTCCTCGTCGGGCTCCTCATCCACCTCGACGGGTGCCGGATCGTCCACCGTGGCGGGCAGTGCGGCTGGCACAGGGGCTGGCGTGTTGCCGGTGAACGTGTCCTGATCGGCCTTGTCGTGCTTGTAGACGTCGCTCCACCAGTCCTTCTCCGGCGGCCCGGGGGAAGGGTCCGGCACCCTGGCCGGGGCGGGAGCGGTGTCCGGGGTGGGCGCTACGGCGGTCGGCTCCGGCTCCGGGGTCGGGGTCGGTGCTGGAATCGGCGGCGTCGACGTGGCCAAGACGTCGTCCAGGTCCGCCAGGAAGTCATCGACGCCACGGGCCGGGGCGGTCACAGACCCCACCACATTTGCACCGCCACGACTACGGCGAGGACCGCGGCCATACGGGCCAGGAACCGGGCGTCCGAGGTGCGGGCCCGCCAGTTGACGGCGGCCGTGACGACGATGAACGCGAGGATGAGATAGCCCATAACGGACGCCCCTACTTGACGGCGAGACTGCGACGGGGCGGGCGGAGCAGGCGGGGCCGGATGCAGTCCCACGCCGCGGGTAGCGAGGAACGCCCGTATCTCCAGCTCGTCCGCGTCGGGCTCACTGCTCAGGTTCTGGCTCACAGGTACGGCCCTTCTCCGAGGCGCTTGGCGGTGCGGCGGATGCTGTCCGCCTTGATGTCCGGACGCAGCCGGACAGCTTCGGACACCAGGTCGTCCTTCCGGACACCGTGGGCGGCGAGGGCGCGGACAAGGTCGGACGGTCCGGACGCTTTCTTGGCGATCTCGGACAGCGGGTCCGGACTGTCCGGACGCACGTCCGGGCTGGTCAGGGCGTCAGGGGTGGTGCGGCTGTCGTCGCGTCCGGACGTCTCGTCCGGCTCGCTGTCCGACTGTCCGGACGTGTCCTGGACGGTGTCCGCCTCCGCGTCCGGACGTCCGGACGCGTTGCCCTGGATCGCCCGCTCACTGCTCGCCGCGATACCGAGGGGGGTGCGGCGGGACAGCTCGCCGCGCTTCTGGATGCGCTCCAGCTCGACCTGGAAGGTGACCTCGTCCCGCTCGATGGCGACCTTGCCCTGAGCGCGGATGAGAGCGATCTCCTCGGCTGCCTCCCGCTCGATCTCCGCAGCGCGCTTGCGGCCGATGTACTCGCTGTCCCGGATGACGCTGTTGATCTCCGCTTCCTGTTCGGCGGTGAGGGCGGTGGGGTCCCGGCGGAGCCTGACGTCTCCCGTCCAGGCGATCTTCGCGACGATCGGGGGGAGCGCGCCGGCGAAGGCCGCGGCGTGCGTGATGCTCCAGCCGTGCCACGCGAGGAGTCCGCATGCGACGCCGAGGGTGATCCACTCGACGATCACGATGAGCCGACCGCCGATGCCCTTGTAGGACAGGTACTGGACCACTCCCCACAGGCCGTCGACGCTGACCGCGGCGAGGATTCCCCACCAGCCGGACTGGACGAGGTCGGTGATGCTCCACCCGGTCCAGCAGAGGGACACGAGGGTGAAGACGATGGCGACCGGCGTGAGGGCTGTCAGGCGCGACCTGAGTGCGGTCTTCACTTCGGGGCTCCTGGGGGTGGCGGTGGGAGGTGTTCGGGGCGGGGTGGTTAGCGGCAGCGCCACGCGTACGCGGCGAGGACGGCGCAGGCGAGGAACGGGCCGGTCTGTGCGGTGGCGAGGGCGATGACGGCGAGGACCGTGAACCCCCACCGCGCGAGGGGCGTGTGCATGGCGAGGCGTTGGGCGATGCTGCGGCGGCGGGTCACGGTGCTCCTCGGGCGGGAAGCCGACCGCCGCGGGGGGAATGTCGCGGCGGCCGGCGGTCTGTGTGGTGGTCAGCCGCGCTGCTGCTGTGCGGCGTTGGTCATGGCGGCGATGGTCTGCCCGAGGGTCGCGTCGTTTTCGAGGAGCGTTTCGACGAGGACTTCCGCGGCCCGCTCCGGGTTGCCGGCGTTGACGGCGGCTTGGACTTCGACGGTCTTGTCGTTGATGTAGCTCATGGGGGTGCTCCTTCGTGGGGGCTGTCGGTCTGGGCGAGTTCAGCGCTTGCGGGCTTTCCAGCCGTGCCATGCGGCGAGCGTGAAGCCGATGGCCCCGGCGGTGATGGCGATGAGGGGGATCACGGGTGCTCGTTTCGTCGGGGCCGTGGCCGCCCGCCAGGGGAGTACGGGCGGCCACGGCGGTCAGGTGAACGCGATGCCGAGGACGGTCGCGAGGACGGTGAGGCAGAGGAAGAACATCGCGCCGCAGCCGAGTTGGGGTTCGTGGTCGAACCCGGCCCGGTCTTGGAGTTGGCGTTGCGACTTGCCTTGCTGACGGTCTTTGACCTTGCGGTTGTTCTCGCCGGGGCGGTTCCATTGCCCGCCGAAGGTGTCGCCCATCAGCGGTTGCCGCCGAGCTGCTTGGCCACTTCGGTGCAGAGGCGTGAGGTGCAGGGGGCGAAGTCGTGGGTGATGCCGGCGTGCACGACGACTTGGATGGCGTCCGCCTCGGGCAGAGTCGGGTCGGCCGCCATGACGTCTGTGACGCGTTCGAGGGTTTCGGTGAGGAGGAGGTCGTCCATCACTGGTCTCCTGCGATGGTGCGGAGGCGGGTGGCGTATTCGGAGTGGCTGGCGCCGTCCGGGTCGGGCAGGAGGTGGGCCCAGTCGCCGGTGAGTCCGTGTGCGCGGGCGTAGCCGCGGCTGTCGTGGATGTCGGCGGGTCGGTTGGGTTGTTGGTCGAGGCGGTCGGCGAGGGCGTGGAGTGCTGCTGCGGTGTCGCCCATCAGATGCCGCCGCCTCGTACGCCGGTCCCGGAGCATCCGGTGCAGGTGCGCCAGGTGGTGATGGTGGCGCCGTTGGTGCCGGGTGCGGTGATGCTGTGGCCGCCGGTGCCGGAGCAGTTGGTGCAGGCGCGCGGTTGTTGTTGCCCGCTCATGCCTTCCGCCCCGCTTTCAGTACTGCGTCGACGCTGTGTCCGGCGTTGACGGCTTCGTCGTAGCGGGTGTTGGCGACGAGTTCGGCGGCGCGCCAGGTGGGGTCGTCGTCGCAGTTGCGGACGCCGACCTGTTGGGCGATGTCGCGGCAGGCCTGTGCGGCTTGGGCGTAGGCGGCGACGGGGTCCGGCTGCTCGCTCATGCGCTGGCTCCGATGAGGTCGAGGCGCTCGGCGGCGGCGAGTTCGATACGGGTCTCCCGCATGACGTCTTGCGCGTACTCGAAGGCGCCGAACTCGGCAGCGGTGAGGTCGCGGCGGTCCATCCGTGCGGAGAGTTGCGCGGTGCGCTCGGAGGCGACCTGGTGGCGGGTGAGGGCGCGGTACAGGTCGGTGGGGTAGTTGAGGCGGAGTTCGAGGCGTTGCAGGGCGGCTTGTGCGGCCGGGGGCAACGGGGCCGTCGGCGGGGTGGGCTGTTGCGGTTGCTGGCTGGTCATCCCTGCCTCCTTGCAGCCCGCTTCGCGTTGTAGCGCGCGCTGTCTGCCCGGGCGCAGGCACGACAGCGCCTTGCCCCCTTGGGGTCGATGTAGGTGTTGGCGGCGTCGTACGGGTGACCGCTGGGGCATTCACCCTTGGGGTGATGGGCGTACGGGGCACTCTCCGAGTCCGGCGCCTCGGGAAGCGGAAGCCCTCGCTTCTTGGCCTCGACCCTGAGCCCGTGCCAACGGCGACAAGTGCGGCAACCGCGCCCGGTCGACGTCATGACCGTGTTGGCCTCGGTGTACTCGTGGCCGCGCAGGCAGTGCGTCTTGTTCGCGTTGATGGTGGCGGGGGCGATCGGCGATCGGCTGATGTTCTCGGCGCAGGTGACCGCTTCGAGGTGGGCCGGGTTGGCGCAGGCGCGGTTCCGGCAGAGGTGGTCGATGTGAAGTCCGTCCGGGATCGACCCCTTGTGGATCTCGTAGGAGACCCGGTGTGGATACAGGCCGCGCTTGGCGAGGTCCATCCGGCCATAGCCGTGCGGGTACTTGCCTCCGGTCCATTCCCAGCAGCCGTTACTCGCCTTGCTGATCTTGCCCCAGAAGAGGCGTTCGATCTGGTCGCGACTGAAGGTGAGGTGAACGCCCTTGTAGTGGATGACGCGGCGCGGACTGCGCTCATCCCTGGGGATAGGCGTTTGCGGCGCCCCGACAGTAAGGTCTTGCACTGGTCATTCCTCCTGGTGAAGCAGGCGGTTGGCTGGCCCCTGACCGGGCTTCCACACACCGGTCAGGGGCCGTTCTCATTGGCGCGAGCAGTTGTGGGCTGCTCACTTCTAAGAGCGTATGCCATGGCATACACTGAAGCAAGCGGCCCGCCGCATGGAAGGACGGGCATGGCTGAAGACGACGTCACCGAGGAGGCGCGCAGGGTGATCGACGCTTTGAAGCAGGTCGGGGAGATCGAGGACCCGATCGAGCGCGCCGTAGCGGCAAGCGAGGTGCTGGCCGACTACAAGGAACGCGCCCCTCAACTGCGGGAGCTGCAACGGCAGGCGATCGCGGCGCTGCGCGCCCAAGAGGTGTCGTACCGGAAGATCGCGGCGCGGCTGAAGATCTCCGTCGGCGCGGTCCAGAACATCGAACGCGGCCATGGAAGCGCCTGGGGCACCAAGTCCCGGACGAAGCCAGCCGAGAAATAAAAGAAGGCCGGACGGTGTCGAGACCGTCCGGCCGGTAGATCAGCGGGATTGCAGCCCGTCGACCCATGACCACCCACGCAAGGGAACGGCCGCGTTGAGAGTAGCCGAAGTAGTGCCGCGCCAGGAACACCAGGGAGCGGCCTCGTGAGTACCCGTATCGAGCGCGGCCCGATGGTCGCCGAAGTCCTCGAACGCGACTACACCCGGATCGGCAACCGCCTGATCCGCGACCGGCGCGTCGACTGGATCGCCCGAAGCATCTTCATCTGGATGGCCAGCCACAAGGACGGTTTCGGCGTGTCGCCCGAGTCGATCGCCGCTGCCGGACCGAGCGGCATCTCTGCGGTGAAGTCGGCGTTGCGGAAGCTTGAGCAGTACGGCTACCTGACCCGCTCCCAGCAGCGGACGAAGGGCGGCACGATGGGGCAGACGGTGTACCGGATCACGGATATGCCCAGCTCAGAACCGCTAGATGAAAACCGATCGGCGGACGTGACCAGCGACGATACTCAAAGTGGCAGGTCGGAACCGGTGGATGAGAATCCGCCGGCTCCCGACTGCGCGCGGGAAGGACCGTCGACGATCTGATCCTGATCGCCGTCGACATGGCGGAGACGAACCTGACGTGGACGGACCTCGCCGAGCATGAGGCGCACTGGCTGAACCGGCAGCAGCAGGGCGGGCTCACGGGCACGGACGCCACCGTCGCCGGGTGGGCTGCGGTCGCCGACCAGCTGCGCCCCTCCACCACAGATGCCCGCGTTCAGGGCGCCCTCGATCTCGGGCGGCAGATGCAGGCCGAACACGACGCCGCTCGCGGCGGCTACCAGTCCTACCGGCAGCCCTCGCCCGAGGACTATGCCGCCGACCTCGGACACTTCTGACAGACCACCCCCGCACCACCCCCGCGCCCCGTCAGACTGGCGGGGCTGCCCGACCGTAAGGAGAGCTCGTGACCACCACCGAGGGCTTCCATCTGACGCCTCTCCCGTGGGACAACCTGCCGCCACGCGAGGAGGACTCGTGACCGCGCTGCACGGACTGCGGGACTCAGTACCCGCCGGACTGGCCGGAGCTTCGCTGGCACATCGTCCACGGCTGCTCGGGCGGCTCATGGGGGTTCTCCGAGTGCCCGGGCGGGAACTGCCTGTGCCTGGCGCCCGTGGAGGTAGTGACGCACTGGTGCGAGACGTGCGACGGGGAAGACCCACGGACGTGTCCGGAGCGCCTCAACCCGACACTCCCCGATCCGGCCATGGGGGCGGCTCGTGGCTGACGACCAGCTGACGTGGGCTTCCGCGTTCGACTCGCCGTGTCTGCTGCGTCTCGGCCCGTGGCGGCTGGACGAGTGCGTGGAGTGCGAGCTGGACGGCGGGTGCGCAACGCACGAGTGCTACCGCGACGCGTCCAGCGCGGTCCTGCACATGGACTGGTTCCGGGACTTCGCTTCCCCGGGCGAGGCGGAGTGCGGGAGCGTCGGCGGCCCGTCGAACCTCGTGCCGTCGCAGTACGCGCCGCGCCCCTGCCAACTCCCGGCCGAACATGAGGGCCGGACGCATCGGGCACGGATGGGCTGGTCGTGGCCAGCAGCGGGGAGGGCTGTCGCATGAGCAGCGAGGATCGCATCCTGTGGATCAGTGCGGGGCTGACGGCGGCCGTGTTCGCGGCGGCCGGGATCCTCGCGGGTCCGGGCACGGCGGCGGGTTGGGCGTTGACCATCGCGGCCGGGCCGGTAGCCGTGGCGGTCGTCGCGGCGGCGTGGGCAGTGCAGGAGCGCAGGAACAGGACGGAGGCTGACCATGGATGACCTCGTGCAGTGGTACGGCGCGTGTCTCGACGACGAGGAGCGGGTCGCGCGGGCGGCGGCCGAGGACGACGGGCCGGGCTGGCACTACGACGGGCGCGCCGTCCTCACTTGCCGGGAGGGGGACATGGTGGCGGTCGGTTCACAGGACTTCATGGAGGCGGAGCGCGGTACGCACATCGCCGCTCATGATCCGGCGCGGGTGCTGCGGGACATTGACGGCAGGCGGCGGACGCTGCTCCGCTGCCAGGAGGCGATGCCGGCCGCGAACCCGATGCTCGTGCACTTCGCGAAGCAGACGGTCCGGGAGATGGCGCGCAGCTTCTCCCACCTCCCGGGCTACGAGAAGGCGCTGGCCTCGTTCGAGTAGCCCCAACGCGAAGGCCCCCGCCGAGATCTGGCGGGGGCCTTCGTCGTGCCTGTGGCGCTGCCCACGGGCCGGGTGGGTTCCATGCGCCAGGGCCCACAGAGGGCCCCAGCACGCTGCCGGACGTGCCAGCAAGGAACGATCAGGCAGCACTGCCACGATAGCGTCCAGCACTGACAACGCCACGAGACGAGGCCCCGTGAAGCCGACCGCAGCACCCCCGCCCGCCGTACCCCGCCGCGCGTGTACGCCGCTCGCCGCGCTGCCCGGCCGTCCGTCGCGCGATCTGGACCGGCTACCTGCTGTAGGCCGGCGTCGGGGGCCGACGTTCAACTCGGCGGTCTGAGCGGGGCGGCGGATGCCGCTGCCAAGTGTTGGCGGAGGGTCCGCCAGATCGCGCCGCCCCACGTGCGGGGCCATCGAGTCTCAACGCCAGCGATGGTCCGCCGACTGGACACCCACCAGGCGAAGCGCCAGAGCAGGACGACCCCGCACAGGCAGGATGTCACGCCGCCCGGCTCTAAGGGTGCTTGTCGCCCTGGCTCATCGGCCACCGGTCCCCGCATCCGGTGCACTCGTACCAGCCGCCCTTGATGACGCGGACGCCGCGCGTGCGGCCCTTCCTGAAGCAGGAGACGACGGCGGTCATGGGGACTCCTCGGCGGCAGTGTGGTGGGGGCAGAGTTCGCCCGTGTATTTCTGATTGGCGCGGCACCTGGCCCGCATGCGTTCCCGCCACAGGCCGAGTTCCACCCTGTGGTCGGGGTGTTCGGCGATGGCCTGCTCGAGGTAGCCGGCGGTCTGGCAGGCGGTCGACTGGTAGCCGCGCAGGTAGGGGCGGATGAGCGCGAGTAGGTGGTCGGGGAGTTGCTCGCGCCGGTCGCCGGGCGGGGGCGGGGTCCAGGCGGGCGTGTCTTCGGATTCTGCGCGCAGCCACGGCCACTCCCGGTACAGCAGCGCGAGGACGGCATCGGCGTCGGCTTCCGCATCGGCTCGCCACCGGTACTCGCAGTCGGCGTAGCGGCAACCCGGGTTCTGCCGCTCCCAGATCGCGGCGGCGATCTCGTCACGCAGCCCGGCCCGGCGGGAGGGGGTCGCGGCGGAGTTGTTCGGTTCGGTTTCCGGTGCTGCGGGTGAACAACTCGCCTCGACGGCCGGCGTCTCCCACTCGGCGGCGTCTGTCTCGACCCGCATGCGGATGCTGTCGCCGTAGTCCGCGGTGATGCTGTCGACGAGGGAGAGCGTGAACCGGTTGGCGGTGTACTCGTCGGGGTGCGTGACGGTGATCCGGATGTGGCGGGCGGGCGTATCGCTGCTGGCCGCCGGGTTGTTCACGGTTGTTCCCGCCGATTGTTCGAGCACGTTGTGGAGTTCGACGAGCCGCTTGTCCCACCAGCGGGCGAGCGGCACCCCGAGCGGGGGCGCCCCAGCCTTCACCCACTGCCTGTACAGGGCGGTAACGGCGGCGAGTTCGGCCCGCAGTCCGGCGAGTTCGGTCTCGGACTTCCCGAGCGCCTTGATGCCGGCGGCGAGCTGGTCACGGACCGGCCGCTCGGCGCCGGCCTGCTGTTCGGCGAACCAGGCTGCCGACTTCTCGGACGCTTCGGCTGCTTGCCGGGCGCGTTCGGTTGCGGCCTGTTCCATCTCCGGGGTGACCGAGCGGGCAGTGAGGCGCTGCCACGGCTCGGGCCCGGCCGCTGGGTCGGGTCGTCGTTCCCGCAGCGCTGCGGTGAGGTCGCGAACGGTGTCGGGTTCCTCGGCGGTGAGTTGCCGCCCACACTGTGCACCCTTCAGCCACTTCCGCACGTCGGCAGTCGTGACGGTGCGCCCTTCACGGTCGGCGATGACGCAGCATTCCTCAACGAACGCGAGCGCATCCTGTGCGCGATACAGGTCGAGGCCCAGCTGGTCGGCGAGTGTGCGGGCTTCCTCGGCGGTGAGTTCGGGGTCGCTCAGGTCGGTCATGCTGCTCCTTGCTGCGGTTCGTTGAGGTCGAGTTCGTCGAAGCGGATCAGGTGCCGTCGCAGGGCGATGACGACGGCGTGGGTGCGGGATCGGGCGCCGAGTCGCACTGCGGCTTCTTTCAGGCGGAGGTGGACGCCCTGCTCGGTGGTGTTCAGGCGGGTGGCGATCTGTCGGCTGGTGTAGCCGGAGGCGGCGAGACGTAGTGCGGCGAGCTGGCCGGGGCTGAGTGGCTGGCCTTCGGTGCCGGGGCTTCTCACGGCTGGCCCCCGTTGATCTGGCGGGCGATGGCGAGGGCGTGTTGCAGGTCGTCGGGCATCGCCGCATGCTCGTCGAAGTCGGCGCCGTCCCAGCTGGCGAGCCACTTGGCGAGGGCGAGGCCGACGCCGGGGGCGTAGCTGCCGTCCATCTCGTCGCCGTCGATGGTCGGGGCGCCGGTAATGCCGTAGCGGATCTTCGTGCAGTACGGGGTGCGGTCGGGCTGGTCGGTCACGGTCAACTCCTGGGTGGTGTGGTCGGATGGGGGTGGCCGGCCCGGCGGTCTAGGACACCGCCGGGCACGGCACGGGGGTCACGCGGTCGCGTCGAAGTCGAGGACTCCCTGCGCGAACCGGGCGCGAGCGAGGTCGTGGTACGCCGGGTTGAGGTCGACGCCCACATACCTCCGGCCCAACTGCCGGGCCGCAGCGCCAGTCGTCCCGGAACCGGAGAACGGATCGAGGACGGTCCCGCCCTGCCGGCAGCCCGCCTTGATGCAGCGGAGCGCAAGCTCGGTTGGCATCACGGCGAAGTGCGCGCCGGCGAAAGTCGCGGTCGGGAGATCCCACACGTCACCCGGGTTGGCGCCGTTCGCATGTGACGCCAGACTCGGAACGGCTTCTCGCGCGCTCGGTCCGGCCGGTCCGTGCCAGCCGGGGGCTCCTCCAGCCTTCCGCTCGCCCCAGGTTGCACCGGATGTTGCGTCGTCACGGATGGCGTCCAGGTCGAACGCATACTTTTCGTGCTTGGTGAAAAAGTAGACGGGCTCATGCTTGCGGCTGAGCCGGTCCGTGACCGCCTCGGGCATGCAGCTGGTTTTCCGCCAGGCGACCTTGTTGCGGAGGATCCAGCCGTCGGCGAGCAGTGCCAGGCTGACCCGTTCGGGGATCATCAGCAGGCTTTTGCGGCGGCCGGCAACGGGGCGGCGGGGTCCTTCGGCCAGTCCGATGCGGCTGCGGTGTTCGGCTGCCGCACCGTAGGAGTCGCCCAGGTTCAGCCACAGGGTGCCGGTGTCGGCGAGTACGCGGCGCGCTTCGGCGAAGACTGCGGTGATGTGGCTGATGAACTCTTCCGGGGCGGCCTCCATTCCGTACTGGCCGGGGGTGTTGTAGTCGCGGAGGCCAAAGTAGGGCGGGGACGTCACCACGCAGTCGACGGACGAGCTGGGTAGTTCGCGCAGGACTTGCAGGGCGTCGCCGAGGAGGAGTGTGACCTGCTCGTCTTGGTAGTACGGCGGTGGGCTCACGGGCTTCCTTACTCGCGGGTCAGGTGTTGTGTCGGGGGTGCGGTTGGCGGGGGCGTACGAGGACGGCTCAGGTGCTCCAGCCGATGAGGCGGAACTCGACGCCCTCGTCTTCCATCTCGGCTTTCGAGGAGCACACTTCGGACGCCCAGACGAGGCGCAGGATTGCGTCGCCATCGGAGGACGGGCTGGTCTGGTACTCGCCGTAGAGGAAGCCTTCGTCGTCGAGGTAGACGGCGCTGTGCTGGTCGGTGGGCCGGTTGGCGGGCGGGGCGATTCCGGCTTCGACGGCGGCGCGCAGCCACGCGGCGGCCTCGCCGATGAGGTGCTGTCGGAGGCTGGTGTCGAGCTGGTCCCAGGCGTCGGCTGCCCACTGGCCGTAGCCGTTGCGGTAGCGGGATTCGGCGAGCTGGAGGGCGCGGGGGTCGGTGGTGGTCATCGGTTTCTCCTGGGCGCGGTAGTGATTGTTGTGGTGCGGAAGTCGTAGGCGGGCGTGTGCGGCGTCGCGGGCCCTCCGGTCGTCCGGAGCGCCGCCGACCCCCTGTGAGGCCGGGAGACGGCGACTGAGACCCGCACACGGGGCAAGCGGGCCGGATACGTCAGGTCGGGGTTCACGAGTTCAAGCTGTCCGCCCATGCGGTGAGCGCCTCGAAGTCGGCGTCGAGGAGCCCGAGTCGAGGGCTGACGAGGTGCAGGAACGCCGGACCGTCGTGGTGCTCGGCGACGTACTGGCTGTCGAGGTCCCGGATTTCGTCGTCGATCCAGGCGAACGGGCGGCCAGCCGCGTACTCGACGACCTGGTGGGTCTTCCAGTACGTGCCATCGGGCATGCGGTCGGAGACGGGGCGGCGGTCGAGGTCCCAGTCGATGTGGGGCAGTTCGGGCAGCCCGATGTGCGGGGCAATCCACTCGTTGGCTTCGGCGGCCCACGTGGTGCACCAGACGAGATCGAAGGGCAGCTTCTGCAAGGCGGGTCCGTGGGTGGGGTTGAGCCAGACGCGGAGAGGCTTCTGCCAGGGCTGGTCCCAGCCGGAGGGGCGCATGCGGTGGGTCTGGTAGCCGTCGGGGCGGCGGTTGGGGTTGGCGGCGTAGGGGTTGAGTGGGCCGTCAACGTCGATGAGTAGGGCGGGGCGGGTGGTCATTGCTCGTTCTCCTTGTTGGACTAACCGGTCAGTAACGGGTCGTATGGCTGCGGTCGCCAGGTCAGGCGCCGTACTCGCGGACGTCGACGCTGACGGTGGGCTTCCACCCGCCGATGGCGGCCTCGATGAGGTTGCGGATCTCGTCGACCTCGGCCTCGGTGGCCAGGTCGGAGATGAAAGCGCTGATGTCGACGGCGTACATGTCGGGCTCCTTGGGTTGCGGGGGGTTTGACCCGATCTCCGGGTCGGTGCGGGCGGTCAGTGCCGGGTGATGTGGAGTCGTCGCCGTCCTCCGCCGGGCTGCTGGTCGGGGATGACGTGGAACCCGGCCGCCTGCAACGCCAGCCGGTATGCGTCGAGTCCGTCGGCCTCACCGGCCCCGTCGTGGAAGACGTTGACCTGACGGCGCCCCGACTGAACGACCCGGTAGCCGGGCGTCCAGCCGGACTGCGGGTCGAACTCGGACGGCTCGAATCCGCCGTAGGCGAGAACCGCGTCGACATCGGTGGCACGGATGTGGCGGGCCATCAGTCGTTCACCGTCTTCGACCGGGCGGCGATCTTCGCGAGCTTGGCGTCGAGGACCGCACCGGGGTCGTCGACGATCGACGTGAGGGCGACGGCGGCGGTGACGATGACGTCGACCAACTCGCCGGCCACGTCCTCGCGGGTGTGGGTGACGCCCTTGCGCGGGTTCTGGCCGGTGGCGCCGATCCAGGCTTGGGCGGCCTCGCCGGTCTCCTCGGTCAGCTTGAGGATGCGGAGGGTGATCTCCTGCTGGCTGCGTCCGTTCTCGGAGTCGAGCCAGTCGACGAGGCTGCGGATCGTGGACCACTGGCCGGGGCTGATCGGGCTGGCGGGTGCCGCCTCGGCGGGCGCGACCGCCTCGGTGAGCATCAGCTTCAGGAGCAGTTCGCTGATCGTGTCGCCGGACGCGGCTCCTTCCTCGGACAGCCAGCAGTCGCTGTACTCGTGCATCAGGTAGTCGCCGCCCTTCCAGCCTTCGTAGGTGGTGTTGAGGGCGGAGCGTGCGGCAACGAGCATCGAACGAACGGTGACGTTGGAGGCGGGTTCGAAGGCGAGTTCGTGGTAGTAGCCGCGGTAGGAGTGCGGGTGGGTGAAGCCGTGGCGGACGGTCTGGTTGGGGTTGGCGGCTTCGAGTGCGGTGATCAGTTCGGCGAGGTTCATCGGGTTCTCCTTCGGGTCGGGTTTCGGCGGTTAGCGCTGGTCGGGTGCGTGGTCGGCTCGGCGACCGGTCCCCGTGCGGGCGGGGTCAGGGGGTGGCCCTCTTGGCGGCCCTGCGGAGCGCGTCGGCGACGGTGAGGCCGTTGACCGTGACGAGCGGCGCCTGTTCCCGGGCGAGCTTCAGCGCGGTCTCTTCGTCGAACCGGTGCTCGTCCAGCCAGGCGTCGCGGCCCGCGTGGTACTCGGCCCACTCGTTGTCGCCGTCGGGTTCCTGTGCGCCGTCGCGCCAGCTGTAGCCGTAGGACCAGGTGCCGTCGGTGCCGAGGCAGTAGTGCGGGTTACGGAAGACGCCCCACCGTCCGGCGCCCCGGTATTCGACGGTGAGGGCGAAGACGTGGGAGTCGAAGTCGTCTTCGGGGAGGCAGTTCACGACGTACTTCGTGGCCTGGACGGTCGGTTCGGGTGTGGTCATGCCTTGCTCCAGAGGGTTGGTTGCAGCACGAGCGGCAGTTCGCCTTGCCCGGGGCTGACGGTCACAGGCGGGCGCGTGAGACGTTGCGAGAGGGCGGTTGGCACATCGGGGCGCGGAACCCCCGTTCGGCCCGCAGCTGCCAACTGAGACCGCTTCCTGGCGCACCGAGGGCCGTAAGGTCCGACCTCCTTGCGGAGGACGCGCTTGCAGTCGGCGCAACGGCGGACGCTCACCGGCCGACCTCCCGCCCGCATTCGCAGCGGACCCGCCCGTCGACGGCGACGAGCTGCTGCCACCGGTGGAACGGGCACGGCGCCACGAGTCCGGCCCCGGGCGGGTGCTGCACGATCGCGTACCGCGAGTTGTACGGCCCGCCCATCGCACGCAACGGCTGGTGGTCACCGCACGCGAGACACAGACCCACCCGCCCGCCGGGCAGTTCCGCATACAGGCCGCGGCGGGATGCCGGGCAGTTCTTCGGCGGAGCGATCGACCGCGGGCTGAACACCAGCGCCCGTCCGGTGGGGCTGTCGTCCTGCCCGGCGCCGGCCGCACGGCCTTCGCACGTTCCGCACACCAGCTCCCCGGCGGGCGGTTCGTCGGCGGCGAGGAATGCCCCGGCCTTCTCGCTGCCGCCGACGCCGTACCCACACCAGCAGCCGTACACGGTGCGTTCCCGGTCGGTGAACCGGACACCGGAACGCGGTCGGTGCCAGCGAGACATGCCGCGCGTACGGACGAACCGCGGGCCTTCGGCGAGGGGCTCCATGCCGGCGACGGCAGCGGCGGGCGCCGACGTGATCGGCGGGAGGAGGGCGACGGTCACGGTGAGGTCTCCTCGGCTTCGGTGGTGCGGCGGGCGTGAACGGCGTGATCGGGGAGCGGCCAGCCCTCCGGGGTCCGACAGGGCACGGTCGGGGTGACCTGGCATTCCGGGCAGCAGGCGATCAACTGCGACCAGGCGGCGACACGCTGCGGATGCGGCTGGGGCATGAGCCGGCCCGACTTCCGCAGGCGGCACGGCGAGTGCGCGCGCGCCTTGCAGTGCGGGCACGGGACGGCGCGGGCCGGATGCTGGCCGGTACGCAACCGGTGGCGGAGTTCGTCCGGCATGGGGGCGGTGTAGCGGCGGTCGGTCACCACGGCTCCTCGTAGTCCTCGTGAAGCTCGACGAGGCGCTCGGCGAGCCGGGCCTCTCGCTCGGGGTCGGCCGGCAGTGGCCGAACGAGGGCGCCGACGTCCTTCGGGAAGGCGAGGGCGAGTTCGACGACGGCGTAGAGGCGCCCGGTGGTGGGCCTTTGGCGGCAGGAGCGGCATCGCATGGGGTGGTGGGCGAGGAACCACCCGGCGCGGCAGCAGGACTGGCAGACGCCGAGCCAGGCGGTGCGCCCGCATCCGGTGGTCCAGTTGGGGTGCCCGCCGTGGCGGCGCCGAGCGTTGGCGATGGCGGTGTAGTGGGCGCCGAGGAGTTTCGGGTCGCGCGCCGGGTCGTAGGGCTTCGGCGGGTGGCCGATGAGGACGAGTTCGCCGCCGGGCCACTGGCACGTGCAGTCGCCGTCACAGTGGCAGGCGCGCGCCTTGCCGAACTCGATGGCTTTCTCGATCCGCGGTACGCCGTCGCCTTTGACTTCGATCCACGTGCCGAGTTCGGGCAGCCAGAAGTCGGGGACGTACACGGTGCCGGAGGGCAGGGTGATGGTCTCGGGTTCGTACTGCCAGACGATGCGGTGGCTGTCGAGGAAGGTTGCCCACTTCGCTTCGAGGCGGGAGCGGAGGGTGACGTCGCCGTATGCGGTGGGGATGGCGTCGATCTCGGGGGCGTCGTCGGTCACGAGACGCTCCGGAGGGTGCGGCGGAGGTCGGGCCCGTCGAAGCCGATGATCGTCGCGGTTTGTGCGAGGCGGGATGCGAGCCGGTCCCCGAGGCGGGTGACGAGGTCGGGGCTCGGTGTGCCGGTCTTGATGGGCAGGTTGGTGGTGATTAGCAGCGGAAGCGACTCGTTGTACCGGTAGTTCACGATCCGGGTCGTGGTCTCCTCGGTGAACTCGGACAGCTTCTCCGTACCGAGGTCGTCCAGGAGGAGCAGCGGGATCTTGCAGATCCGCTTCAACTCGTGCTCGCTGCCCTTCTCCGACCCGCCGGGCCGCAGCAGGCCGTACAGGTCGGGGGCGGTGGTGGCGATCATCTGAAAGTTGAAGGGCCCGGCTTCGGCGATACGACGCAGCGCGCCGTACGCCTGATGCGTTTTGCCCGTGCCGATGTTCCCGTGAAGGACGAGGATCCCGGCATCACGGATGTCTGCGGCAGCACGGTCGGCCCACGCCTGGACGGCGGGGTGTTCGGCGGTCGCCTGCCGGTACCGGTACGGGACGGCGGCGGTCCAGCGGGTGAGGGCGAACTCGGCGCGTTGGCGGCGGTGGTACTCCGGGTGCCCGGGGTCGTCGGGGGTGGGGGTGTCGTCGACAGGGCCGGCGGTTTCGCCGGGCGCATGCTGGGTGATTCCGGCCATGAGGCGGGCGAGCATGCTGGGCCGGTTCTCGGAGAGGCTTTCGGGTTCGGGCATGGGGGCTCCTAGAAGTGGCCAAGGTCGGCGGCACGGTCTTCGGCAGTGGGCTCGCGGTAGGACTGGTAGCCGCCGGACACGGCACGCAGCGGAGGGCGGGTGGATCGTTCGGACGCGAACTTCGCGGAGCGGCGCACCCACTTCTGCCACTCGGTCGGCCAGTTCGGGCGGCGCACGTTCTGGGCACGGAAGTGGTCGACGAACTGGGCGGTCTCGTAGTCGACATCGAGGGCGGGACCGAAAGTGCGCAGCGACCAGGCGCGCATCGCATCGGTGAGTTCGAAGCCGTCTACGTCGATCGGGGAGAGGCCGAAGGCGTCGCTCTCTAGCCCCCCACTTCGTGCACTTTCCCCATCAAGATCAGCCATAGATAGTGGTCGGGTCGGGTCGGGTCGGGTCGGGGCTTCGTTAGTAACGCCGTGACGAATCGCTGTGACCTGCGGGTCTGTCTCTGGAAGCGAACGGGTTGAAGTCGCCGTCGTGTCGCCGTCGTGTCGCCGTCGTGCTGCGCTCGTGTCGCCGTCGTGCGTTTCGGGTGCATCGGAGTCGTCCGGCGTAACGCCGTTACTACCCCCGTTACTTGAGGCGTCCGAGTCGTCCGGCGGAACGGGCTTGCCATTCTTCCGGCGCCGGAACTTCTCCTGGCGTTCGGCGTTCTTCTTCCGCTCGACGAGGACCTGTTCGCGGGACGGGTTGTAGTCGAGGAAGTCGTGGATCTCCCAGCCGTCCTCGGTGCGGTCCCATACGCCGGCGTCTTCGAGCTGCTTCGCGGTCGCCTTGATGCCGCGTACGTGGGCCACGAGCGCCAACTCGCGGTCGCTGATACGGCCGTCGGTGAGGTTCTCGGCGCACCAGCAGATCGCAGAGATGTGCAGCCGGAACGCCCGGTCGGACAGCAAGGCGATCTTGCGGTGCGACGGGAACCGGTCGTCCAGCTTCACCCAAGGCATAAGGCGCTTCTCTCGTTCGTGCTGATCAGGCTTGTCGGGCGGCGTACGCCGGAAGGCTGGTCATCTGCTGGCCTTCCGGTTGAGGTAGGGCTTGTGCTGCCTGAGAAGGCGGTCTTCGAGGCGGTACGCGTGGTCGCGGTCGTCGCAGAGGTGCGCCTGCCAGCGGACGAAGTGCTTGCCGTTCTTGGCGTGGGCGGTCAGACGCGGGCTGAGCTTGTCGGTGGAGCCGACGTAGCAGGGGGCGTTGGCCTCGTCGAACAGGACGTAGACGACGGGGACGCCGTAGATCGGCATGGGCGCGTCGGCGGGGATGGGGTAGTCGCCGACCCAGCTGCCTTCGGGGCCGTTGGGGAGTCGCTTGCCGTACTGGGCGAGTCGCTGCCACGGCACGCCGACTATGTCGTCCCAGAGGCGCATGGCCCCTTGCTGCTTGGTGGCGCGTACGGCGGTGAGGACGCCGCACAGCTGGGTGTAGGTGATGGCGCCCGCTCGATACTCGGCGCCGATGCGGTGGAGGACTTGACGCAGCGCGTCCCACCGGGCCTCGGCCAGCCGATCTTCCTTGGCCTGGATCAGGCCGATGTGCTGGAAGGTCGCGGACATGGAGGTAGCCAGGTCTTCGGGGATTCCCTCGATCATGCGTACATCATAGCTCTCATGTACACCATGTACGTGGAGTTGTTCAGTTACACTCCGGCTATGACCGCGCCGAAGATTGAGTACGAGGAGCGCATCGCGGACGTACGGAACTCGTTTGCCGATGCAGTGGGCCGCGCCCGCTACAGCGACGAGACGACCGTGCTGACCAGTCGCGGCAAGCGCGTGGCAGTGATCGTGTCGATGGACTTCTACGAGCGCGCCCTCGCGTCGCTCGGCGAGGAGCGCGTGCTGACCGACTCGCCGGCTCAACGCGACGTCAACGCCGCTCGTACCATCGCCGAGTCCTGACACCCCACCCCTCCTTCCTCGGGCCCCGCGTCGTGGTGACGCGGGGCTTTCGTGCTGCTCGTGCGGCTACAGACGTGCGCCGAGTTGGCGGAGCGTGGCCCGTATGCCGGTGACTGCTTTGCCGCCGCGTGGTGTGGCCGGTATGGATGCGCGCCGGCCGTCGGGCGCCGTGCACAGGTAGTGGCCGGAGCCGGAGATGCGGACGGCGAAACCCTGGCGGCGGATCTTGCGGAGGTACTGCTGGACGTCCTTGTTCACGACGTCTCCCCGAGCGGCAGCACGGCGTGAGACAGGCGTAGTGCGGCCCGTTCCGCGTACTCCTCGTTCGCCTCGATGCCGATCGCGCGCCGGCCGGACTGGCGGGCCGCGTCCAAGGTGGAGCCACTCCCGGCGAACGGGTCGAGGACGAGGCCGCCAGGCGGACAGGCGTAACGGATCAGCGGGTCGAGCAGCGGGAGTGGTTTCTCGGTGGGGTGGAGCGCGCGGCCCCGCATTGACTGGGCGGGGATGACGCTGGTCATGAGGCGTGTGCCGTCGTCCACCCAGTCCACGGCCCGGTACTGGCCCGCGTGGGGGATGTCGTTGGGGTTCTTGCGAACGGTCTCTCCGGGCTTGGTGCGCGATTTCACGCCGCCTGGCGGGACATGGCGCTGGGCCTCGTGGTGGATTTCGTCGCGCCAGCCGCCGCCTCGGTACCAGTGCAGGACGTGTTCGTGGACGCGGCGGAAGCGGTCGGTTGCGCGGCCTGAGCCGTTGTTCTTCTCCCATACGACGTTCACGTCGCCGTAGACCGGATCGCCGTCGTCGTCTTTGGCTACGACGTCCTGGGAGAGCTTCCATCCGGCAGTCCGGTACTCGGTGAGGTGGTCGAAGAACATGCGCTGGCTGCCGAAGCACCACATGCTGCGGGAGTGGGCGGCGGCTATGTTCAGCCAGCCGTCGGGCCATCGGTCCCAGGTGAGCGAGGTTTCCGAGTAGGGCGGATCTGCCAAGATCAAATCAGCCTTGACGTCCAAGGCCGGGAGTACCTCCCGCATGTCTCCCAGGTAGAGCTGTAGGCCGGTGTCGGCGTCTTGCCAGTAGGGGTCCATCAGGTCTCCTCGGTGAGTGGTCCGTAGCGCCCGGTCACGCGGCCCTCCCCGCCTGCGCCGCGCGGGTGCCTCGCCAAACGGCCACGGCCGACTTTTCACCGGTCGGCCGGCTGGAGCGGTCGAACCCGCAGTGCTCGATGAGCCCTTCGTGGGCGAAGCGCTGCGTCGCATTTCCCCAGTCCGCGCGCGGGTTCGGCGGCTCGGGGAGGTCGTGATCCTTGGCCACCTCCTATGTCGTAAACCGCTGCCCGGACTGCGCTGCGGCCACGAATGCGGGCCGGACCTGGTCGTACCATTCGCTGTAGCTGAGGCCGGTCGCGGGCGTGGGTACGGTGCCGTCGAGGGTCGGTTGGATGGCCGTCTCAGAACGCGCCATAGTTCACCTGCCACGTCGAGATCCCCATGCGCCGCCACAGCGCGACCACCCGGTCCCGGTCGTCGAGCGAAACCCGCACCGCGTACTCGTGCCGGACATGCGCGTCGAACAGTTCGGCCTTGACGATGTCGTCGCGCCGTACGTCGCCAGCCGCCCGCATGTGGAGTTCGTCGTACGGGACGTGATGCCGGGACAGCCATGCCTCGGTCTGGGGCCGGAACTCTTCGCTGCGCCCGGACAGGAGAACAATCCGGTCGTCGTTGGCCAGCCGGAACGAGACGAGAGCCGCGCGTACCGGCACGTTCAGCCGGTCCTCGCCGCAGCGGGCGAAGTCGTACGGGCCGCGGCCGTCCATCAGGGCGAGGGTGCCGTCGATGTCGCACATCACCGCGACCGGCCGGGACGGGTCCGCCTCGTACGGGGTGATGGCCGGCTGGTCGTTGAGCCACTCCGGGGTGAGGCGCCATCCGTTCTTGGTGGCCTTGGCGTGATTGTCGGCCAGGCGGCGGATGACGTCTGCCCCGACGGACGCTTCCCCACGGCCAGCGTCGCGGCGGATGCACTCCTCGATGGGCACGTCGGTGAAGTCGTGGACGACGAACGCGGCTTGCCCGGCAGCGGCGGCCTTGATCCGCTTCGGGATGCCCGGGGTCAGGTGGGTGTTGTCGACGACGACGTCGAAGCCCCCGGCGATCGCCGCGCGGACCGCGGCGTCCTGGACGTCGAGGGCGGTCGCCTCGTGGGCCTTGGACCAGACGCGTTCGCCACCGGTGTGGTCGAGCATGTGGCGGATGTCGTCGAGGTTGACCCGGCGCATCCGGCCGCGCGCGTCGGCGAGGAGCTGGCGGGCGGCCGTCGTCTTCCCGCTGGCAGGCAACCCCGTAGTGATGTGGATCGTCGGCATGGTCAGGCCTCCTCGTCGGTGGTGTACGGCGTGGCCGCTTCCGGCTTGATGGCGCGCCACAGATGCAGGCCGGTCGGCCGGCCGTCGAGGATGAGGAACATGCAGGCACGGACCGCGGGGTCGGTGATGCGCTGGGCGGCACGGGCGAACTGGCCGCGGTCTGCGGTGAGGTGGGCGATCTGCTCGAACTCGTTGGCGGCCTGGTCGGCGCGGACCGCGGCTTCGTCTTCGAGGCGCTCGACCACGGTGCGGACCCACTGGTCGAACTCGTCGGGGACCTGTTCCAGCAGGGCGTCGAGGGGGCCGCGTCCGCCGTCGGCGAGCGCCTGTACTTCGGCGAGGGGGCAGCCGAGCGACTTCGCGACAAGGGTGGCGGGCTGGTCGGCGAAGAGTTGGATGCCCGCGTACCGCCAGATGTCCCGCTCCGAGATGCCGGTGAGCACCTTGTGGAGGCGGACGTACTCGGCCAGCTTGGCCTTCGCGCGCAGCCCGGACGCGTAGCGGATGACGTAGCCCTCGCTGGCCATGCCGGTCGTCTCGTCGCCTGCCGGGGTCCGGTTGGTCTCGGCCAGTTCGAGGAGCTTGGCGAGGGGCAGGGCGCCCCAGGTGCGGACGACGGAGCCGAGCTCCAGCCATTCGACGGATGCTGTCGTGAGTGGGATCTCGGTGCCGTCGTGGTCGAACGCCCCGAGGAGGACGAGGTCTTCGCGCTGGCCGTAGTCGACGACGATGCGGTTGGCCGGGTAGATGATCTCGGCGAGGTAGGTGGTGCCCGGCCACAGGGCGCGGGTGTCGTGGTCGTCGATCCAGCGTTGCGCCCACTGTGCTTGCTCGCTGATGAAGCTGCCTTTGGAGGCGGCGTGCCAGCGGTCGTTGTAGTGGAAGAGGATGCCGAGACTGCCGTCGACCTTGTCGTACACCTCGAACGGCTCGCCCTCGGGGAGCGGCGGCGCGTACTCGTTCCCTTGGGCGTGCTCTCCGACGTTGAAGAACTTTTCGAACGGCCAGGCGATGATCTGGCCGGTGAGGTCGTCGGCGATCAGGCCGCGGCATCGGATGGTGGCGGTTGTCCAGGCGCGCTCGTACTGGGCGGCACGCGAGTAGGTGTAGATGGACAGTGGCAGGGTGGGGTGCTGGCGGCGGGTGACGTATCCGGCGTCGAGTGCGGCGTGCATCTCGTCTGCGGGGATGACGTCGTTGAGGTGGGTCAACGGGCGGCCTCTCTGTGGGCGGTGCTGCTGATCGGTCGGTGTCGGGACCCCGGGCCCCGCGCCTGGGTGAGCGGCGCGCGGGGCCCGGGTCGTGGCGGTCGCGGAGCGGGGGGACTCCGTGGGGTCGACCGCCGGTCAGAGGGTCAGGTGAGGCCGTGCGTCACGAACGCGGCGAGCTGGCTGATCAGGTCGGCCCGGTCGTCGTCGCTCATGTCGGCCGCGAACGCGAAGTGGATGCGGACCCGGCGGTCTCCGAGGTCGATGGCGCGGCCGTGAGGCTCCAGCCCGTCGGCGCCAAGGTTGACGGCCCAATCGGACACGTCGGCCGCGCCGTTGATCAGGTCGTGGATCTTCCGCTGCGCCTCGCCGAAAGCTTCGTGGCTCGCGCCTGCGCCCTGCGGGACGAGGAGCTCCGTCCACGTCAGCGAGCTGTCGCCGTCGTCGGTCGACTCGACGGATGCGTCTTCCATCTGCTCGCCGACACCCATGAAGTCGGGGTCCTCAGCGAGGGTGGCGTGCTGGCGGGCGGCCTCGGCGCGAAGGTCGGTGTCGGTGTACGGCTGGTCGGTCACGGTGTGGCCTTTCATGGTTGGCTGGAGGGGTGACCCCGCCGAATTCCCGTCGGCGGGGCTGCTTGCGTCTGGGTCAGGTGATGCGCGGGCAGTCGAGGCCGCGGTTGCCGAGGACGACTCCGACGGCCCCGCCGATCGCTTTCACGAGCGCCTCATGCAGTTCGTCGGCGACACCAGGCCGGTGCGCGATCTGGATGCCGAGGTCCCACCCGCCGTTGCCCCACGCCAACTCGGTGGTGGAGGTCAGGTGGTTCGCGCCGAGGTCGACAGCCCAGCGGGACAAGTCGGGTGCGGTGGCGAGGAGTTCGCGGATCTCGTTGCGGGCGTCGTGGAATTCTTCGCCGGACAAGCCGATCCAGGTCGCGGTCTCGCCGGGGCCGTCGCCGACGGTTGATGCGATGGGCTGCGGCTGCATCTCGTCGCCGACCTCCGCCAGGTCCGGGGCGCGGAGGATTTCGGCGTACTGGCGGGCGGCCTCATGGCGGCAGTCGACGTCGGTGTACGGGCGGTTGAGCATCGTGGTCTCCTAGTCGGACCCCGCCGGTTTCCGCCCGGCGGGGTTTCTCGTGTGGGTCAGCGGCGGTTGCGGAGGCGGTGCTGAATAAGCCAGGTCAGGCCCGCCATGAGCGCCCCCGCCGTGACCGTCCAGAACAGAGGCGCACCGTCAGCCCAGGCGGCAGCGGACGCGACCGCGCCGAACAGGACGGCAGGGGTGAAGCGGTCGTTCATGACGCCACCGCCGTAGCCCGGGAGGATTCCTCGCGCTCCAGCTGGTCCTTGATGTGCGCGGGCAGAATGCAGCCCGCCCGCGAACACGTCGGCAGGACCGGCCCCACCGGCATCCGGCCGCGCGACACCGCGAACGCGATCTGGTGCGGCGTGTAGTGCTGCTGCTGGTACGTGATCGGCTGGCCGCCCTTCCAGGCGCAGTGCCCGTCACCGGTAGCAGCGGCCCGCGCCTGCCAGATCGTGTGCAGGGTTCGCGGCCGGTCGCCGCCCTCATCCGGATCGGGGTCCGGGTCGGCGAGCTTGACGCCGCGACGGCGCAGGATCAGCCGCCGCTCACCCTCCGACAGGCCACCCCAGACTCCGCTCGGCTCGCGCCGCTCGATGGCTTCCCAGGCGCAGCGTTCACGCGCCGGGCACTGCCAGCACACGGCCTTCGCGTGTGCCTCGTCGGCCTTCGCCTGCGGACCCGTGCCCACCGGGAACCAGGCGTCAGGCTCGTCGTCCTCACGGCACAGGCCGAGATCCAGCCAGTCGGTGCTCATGCCGCCTCCCCGAATATGGCCGCGAACGCCGCGTCAGCACGCTCGTTGGCCTGCCGCATCCGCTGGTCCAGCAGGCATCCGCCGGCCACGCAGAGCGGTACCTCGCAGGCGGACGTCACCATTCCCTCCGGGTCACGGCCGTGGTGGAGGCGGAAGGCGACCTTGTAGGCAGAGTGAGGGGCTCCCTGCCACCAGACCGACGGCGTCGTCTTCCAGGTCGAGCCGGTCCACCGACGGTGGCCGCCACCGACGGGCACGCTGCGTCGCCGGAGCGTCTGCTCCAGAGACCGGGCGGGGCGACGCTCCGGGCTCGCGAGCGCCGGGTTCCGCTGGGCGCGTTTGTCTTCCGCCTTGCACATTTCGCAGTACGCGGTGCCGTCGGGTTCGAGACGCCCCCGCTCGGCCTGATCGTGGCCGCGCACGCAGGTAGCGGGCCGGTCCATCAAGCCGCGGTCGGTACGGACTCGCTGGCGGTCCCGCTGGCGGCCGGCCTCGTCGTTGACGTGGCCGGGGGTGACGCAGTGGCGCATGCCGCAGTCGGGGAGGACGTAGCCTTCCGGTTCCCGCCCGTTGTGGATTTTGAAGGCGACGGATGCGGCGGTGTGCAGCCGGTCCTTGTACGACAGGACTGGCGTGCCGGAGGACGTGCCGCGCGTCCCGGTCCACTCCGTGTGGCCGTCGTCGACGGACTTCGCGAAGAGGGCCCACTTTTCTTCGATCGTGCGGGTCTGCTCGACGGGCACGTACTGCGGCAGGTCAAGTTCGGCTCGGAGGCGGCGGACGCGCTGCTTGTCGCAGTGGAGTTCGCGCATGATGCGGCCGTTGCTGTGGCCGTCGCGGAGCATGGCGATGATGTCGGCGCGGGTCGCGTTCGGGGTGGACATCAGGCGCTCACCGCCTGGGCCTGCTGGTCGCGGTGGTTTTTCTTCGCACGCCAGACGGTGCGGACGTCGCAGCCGATGTGGTTGGCGATCTCGTGGTCGTCCATGCCGCCCCGCTCGACGAGGCGGACGATCACGTCGTGGTTGTACGCGGGGCGTCGGCCGCCGCCGGTTGTGCGCTGCTTGCGGGTACGTGCGGCCCACATGCCGTGCTGGCCGTAGACGTCGCTGTCGGCGTCGAGGCGGTCGGTGTGGGATTCGCACTGTGGGCGGACGGGGCAGCCCAGGCAGATCCGTTGCGCGGCGGCGTACCTGCCGTCGTGCCACAGGTCAGGGTCGACTTGGGCGCAGGACGCGTCGGTCATCCAGTCGTAGCGGCTCACGCCTGTTCCCCCTTCTGCTGGTCGTGGGCGGCCTGGTTGAGGCGGGCGAACCCGTCGGCGACGTCCGGGTCGGCGATGAGGAACCGCATGAGGTGGTCCTCCGCCTGGATGACGGGGCTGGCGGCAGGTTCGGCGAGGGTGACCGGGTCGAGGACGGCGGCCGTGCGGGCGCGCTCATGGGTGGCGCGGATGAACTGGGCGCGGCGTGCGTCTTGGACCCGGTTGCGGCGAGACAGCCAGCGGCAGAATGCCAAGATCGCGGCGGCCACCCCGAGGAGCCCGCAGGCGAAGGCGAGGTTGGCGACGGTGGCGTTCATGCGGCATCACTCAGCTCGACACCGTCGGCGGGGATCGGCGTGCAGCAGTGCCCGCACAGCCAGCCGTCCTTGTTCAGCACGGACGGCTCGGTACGACAGCAGTTGCCGCACCACTTCCATGCCTGCGCCAACACCCCGTACGAAGGCGCCCTGTCCGGCCACGGCGGCAGGAGGGTTTCGAGCGTGACCTCGTCGACCACCGCCCGCACAGGCGGACGCGACATGCGGTGCCGGGCCGGCGCCGGGGCCCCGGCAGGTCGCGTCACCCACAGGCGGGCGAACACATTCGCCCACCCCGCCATCCATATACCGGTGACCGTCAACGCAACGCTGTAGTCGCTCATGACGTGCTCACCCCCGTGTCGGGCTTCGGTGCCTCGTAGCCGGGCTGCCAGACGGCGCTGTCCAGGAGGCCGCCGGGCGGCATGCCGAGCGCGTTGTCCAGCTCCTTCTGTAGGCGGTCGGCGCGCTTCCGCTCCCTCCGTGCTTCCGCCCTCGCCACCGCGGCTTCCTCGCGGCCCGCGGCGGCTGCCTTCTGGACGGCGGCGATCCGCTCCGCCGTACGCTTCGCCGCCACCGGGTCGAACCCGTTCACGACCTGCGCCTCGGCCAGCCGCTCGCCGAGCGCCTTGTTCCGGCCGGCCAGGCGAGCATTCGCGGCGTCGAGTTCGGCGTGCTGGCGGGTGATGGTGCGCCGGGCTTCGATCTCGGTGGTGGCGCGGGCTTCGGCCTTGAGGGCGCGCTCACGCCAGCGGATGGTCTCCTCGCGGGCGTCGGCGAGTTCGGCATCGTGACGGCGACGGGACGCGAACCAGGTCATGACGCACCGCCGGTGACCGCGTCGTACACGTCGCGCGCCCAGCGGGCGTCACCGAGCGCGGTGTGCGCGACGTCGCCATCGGGAGGTTCGACACCGAGCTGACGGGACAGCCAGCGCGACGAGATCGGCTTCGGGTCCCTCGCCATCAGGGCGGGCTCGTGCGCCCACATGAACCCGGCGGCGAGGGTTGCGATGTCGATGGGCCGGTAGTGCCACTGGGCGCTGCCGGGGCCGAGGAGCTTGCGGAGGAACCGGTCGTCGAAGCCGGGGTTGCTACCGACGAGGATGGCGCCGCGAAGGACGGAGAGGATGGCACTTTCGGCCTGCGCGCGGGTCATCGGGACGATCGGGCCGCCCTCATAGCCGGTGAACGCGGCCTCGACGTACACGGGGACGACGAAGCGCTCCTCGTACCGGCCGATCTTCAGCGACTCGGGGTCGGCGACGGTCAGGTCCGGGCGGATCTGCCACACGTACTCGGTGTCCGTGGCGGGCGCCATGACGGCGTCGGACTCGCGGAGGATGACGGCAACCTCCCACGCGTCGCCGATCTCGGCGTTGAGGTGGGTGGTCTCCGTGTCGACGAAGGCGATCGGATGCACGATGGTTCTCCGTTCAGGGGTTCTGTGGTGTGCTGGGTGCCGGCCGCCCCGCCTGATTTCGGCGGGCGGGGCGGCCATCTGGCGTGCGGGTTAGAACGGGACTTCGCTGTCGGGGCCGCCGAGCGCCATCCGCTGCATGTGGCCGCCGATGTCGTCGATCAGGTCGATGCGCTCGCGCTTCAGCTCGTGGGCGAGACCTCGGGCCCAGGTGCGTACTTCCTCGGACTTGCCATCGAGGAGGGCTTCAGCGAGGTGCAGGGCGACGACGTTGGCCATGGCCTGGTCGCGGGTGACGCCGGGACCCCATGGCTCGCGGGCAGCGGCCTCCTCCACTTGAGTCCACGGGTCATCGGTGGTGGCCATCGCCCCGATCCAGCCGCGCTTGTCGTGCTCGTCCTCATGGGCGCGCCCGCAGTCGCCGCGACGGCGTTCCTCATCGGTCATCAGCGAGCAGGGCACCCGACCGGAGTCGAGGACTCGCCGCAGGTCACGGATGTTCCGCAGGTAGATGTGCCGGTAGTCGCTGTAGCGGCGGGACAGTTCGTCCTCGGGCTCGTCGAGCTTGGCCCGGTATGCCTCGGCGACTTCCTGCCAGCGTTCGAGGAGCGTGTCGAGGAGGGCGCGCTGGTCGGTGCTCATGCGGCGGCCCCCTTACTGCCGGGCTGGGCGACTTCCTGGCCGGCCCACGGGTCGTCCTCCGGAGGCGCCTGCTTGCGGCTGTTGCTGGCGTTGCCCTTGATCTCGGCGCCGCTGATGCGGGCCTGCGGGAACGCTTCATCGACGGCGATCTCGCGACGCTGGATCGACTTGTGGGTGATGAGCAGCTGGGCGATGTCGGCACCGTTCCACTGCGCGCGCGGCCGGCCGAGCTTCTGCTCCAGGCGGTCGGCGTTGATGCCGAGTTGCTGGAACACCTTGACCGCGCCGTCGATGCGCTCGGGGAGGGGCTTGCCGTCCCCCTTGGCGACGGTCTCCCGGCAGAGCTCTTCGGCCTCGTCGATGAAGAAGTCCGGGATCACCGCGAAGATCGCCTCACGCAGGCGGCGGGCACCGTTGTTCGCGTTGTTCTCGTAGATGTCCCGCAGGTCGATGAGCGGCTGGACCTGCTTGTTGGCGAACTTGGCGTGCGGAACGATGAAGGTGAGGACGTGCCGGGTGTTGGCCTCGACGTCCCACGCCCAGGCCTGCATCTCGGACTGGCGGAAGCTGTCGTCGCGCCGCATCTCGGAGACGCCGTACTGGATGTTTCCCCACGCCTGGGCGAGGGTCTTCGCGAGGTGGATCGTCGACCCTTCCACCGAGCCGCCGGCGCGCGGGAACTTGTAGAACGCCTTCTCGGCGAGGGCCATGGAGCCGCACGCGGACTGCATGGCGGTGCGGGAGCGGCCGACGTCGCGGGGGAACTGGCGGGCCACGTAGATGGCGGCCTGCACTTCGGCGACGGCACGGGACTGCTCGACGGCGGTCTGCTGACCGATACGGTCAGGGCCGGGCGCGGCGGGCATCTGGGCGGGGAAGTTCACAGGTAAAGCTCCTTGTCGCGGTTCTCCGCATATCCGGGCAGGGCGAGGTAGTTGGGCTCGTTGTCGGCGTAGCCGGGCCAGTAGCCGGAGGCGGTGCACTCGGCGAAGGTCTCGATGGCGCGGCGGTTCTTGGCCTCGGCGATGACGCGGGAGCCGAACTCGATGCCGATGACGTTCACGAGGTACGGGGCCTTCTTCTCCTGTGCGATCAGGAGGAGTTCGGCGTCGATGCCGCCCAGGTTCAGGGCGCGTGCTCCGGTCTCGTACCAGTCGGCTTGCTGGTTGTAGCCGTACTTGTCGATGTCCTTCTGCATCGCCTCGTTGCTGGCGTCCGACGTGGTCTTGTAGTCGGGGATGATCAGGCGGCCTTCCTGAATGGACGGCAGCCAGTCGAAGCGGACGCGCCGCCTGATCCCGGACGCCTCGTCGATCCAGAACCCGGACTGCTCGGGCGCCCCGTAGGCGGGGTCGAGGAGGGCGGCGGCGAGCGGGTGCCGGCGGATGGCGGCGGCCATCGCGTCGACCATGTCCATCTCGTGCTGCTTGAGTGGGATGGCGCCGCGCTCGCGAGCTTCGGCGACTGCAGCCTTGGCGTCCTTGGTGTTCCAGGTGTCGTGCTCGATGACGACGAGTTCGGGCCCGTTGCCGAGCACCTTCTTGTGGGCGGCGTTGCCGTAGTCGAACGTCTTGGACGCCGGCTGCGGGTTGTCCTGCTCATAGCGGAATTTGGCGGGGCAGGACGGCGGCAGCAGCTTCCGGGCGCCGGACGACGACAGGGACGTCACGTCCGCGTGGTAGGCCTCGTTCGAGAGGTCGTTGTGCATGCCCAGCGCGGGCGCAGTGTCGGCTTGCGGCTCGATGGTGGTGGTCACGTGGCAGCGCCTTCCTGGCGGGCGGTGTAGTAGCGGCGCGCCGTGTCGTAGCCGTGGCGGTCGAGGTGGCCGTCCCGGTGCGCAGCGGCGAGGAAGCGGCGGACGCTCATACGGAGGGCATGCGTGCCGGTGTGCTGGCGCCACGTGCGCCTGACGCGGCCGGTGGTCCACTCGCCGCCCTCCGTCTGGATCGCTTCCAGGACGGCCTTCCGGGCCCCGCGCACCGGGTGGGCAGGCTTGGGGTTGGTGCCGAGCTTGTAGAAGCGGGCGCCGCGGTGCTCGGCCGGTACGAGGTAGGCGCGCCGGGCCAGGTCTCGCAGGTCACGGCGTGCCGTGTTCCGACTGACCGTGGCCCACTCGCGCGACTTGGCGTAGATGTTCAGTGCCCGCTTGGTGGTGACCGGGCCGCCACCGAAGCGTCGAATGGCGGCAAGCAGGTACTCGCGGCGGATCGTCGTGTCCGTCATGGCCGGCGCTCCTTCCGGATGTCGGGCGCCACCGCGTAGCCGATGAGGCACACGGCGAGGCCGGCGGTGAAACCGAGGGCTGCGATGTCGGCGGCGAGGGCGCTGCCCGCGGTGGCCGCCCAGTGGCAGGCGAGACGGAGGGTCATCCGGTCACCGCCGCAGCGTGGGCGAGCGTGTAGACGCGGGCGTTGACCGGGCCCCGCTCGTCGAGGAGACCCAGCCGGGCCAGGGCTTGAAGGTCCTTGCGGGCCGTCGTCCGGCACGGGCCCCACCCGGTCGCCCGGTAGAAGCGGTGCGCCTGCCCGGTCGTGAACCTGCCGCCGACCCTGCGGACCTCGGCGAGGAGCGCGCCCTGACGGGTACGGATCCGGTCAGACATCCCGGCCACCCGCCTCGGTGTCGGCGGGCGGCTGGACGCCGTCGTACTCGTGGCGCCACTGGTTGATGCCGACGGTGGCCGGGTAGTGCAGGCCCCAGCTGTCGATGTGCCAGCCCATGGCGAGCCGCTCCCCGGTCTGCGGGTGGGCGGTGACCGTGACGCACCGGAAGTCGGAGCCGTCGCGGTGGGTGTAGCCGTGGCCGGGCTGGAAGAAGTCCTCGTCGACGATGTCGTACGTCTCGGCCAGCACGAACTCGGCGATCGGGTAGAGCTCGCCGACGACCCCGCGCACGATGTGCTGCCCGGTGAAGACCAGCACCCAGGTGGAGTGCAGTCGGTCGTACACCTTGGCGGTCGCCTGAGGGTCGATGTCTCCGTCGGCCCGGTCGGCTTCGTCGAGGGCGCAGAAGTTCACGTCCCCGGTGAAGGTCTGGACTTCGGCCTCGTTGGTGCCGGTCCACTGGACGGTGGCCACCTCGGCGGGGCGCTTACGACGGCGGACGATCATGAGGCACCCCCGACGTACCGGGCTTCCACGCGAGACCCGTCACTCAGCCGCGCCACCCGCGCCTCGAACGAGCCCGACGGCCGGTACGCGGCGATGTTTCCCACCCCGCCCCGGATCGTGGAGGCGACACTCTGGGCGCTCGAACTGCTCCTGTAGTCGCCGACCAGACCCCATGTGCGCGGCCGGGTACGGAGAGATGCGGCGACGCTGAAGTGGTCGACGGACCGGCGCTCCGGCTCCAGCTCAGTGCCGTCGGCGCGAGCGGTGAGGAGTTGGCGGGCGAACGCCAGACCGCGCGCCCGGGGCCCGCCGGCGTGGACGCGGGTGCCCAGGTCGGCGGCGACGGCACGGAGTTCCTCGGCGATCAGGGCGTTGAGGCGCTCGTCGAGGTCGGACTCCATCTGCCCAGGCAGGGAGAACATGGCGTGGATGCGGGCACGGGCGTCACTCATTCGCCCTCACCGCCGTCGCGCTCTGCCTTGAGTTGGGCGATCTCCTCGCGGGCCGCCGCGAGTTCGTCGACAGCCGTGCGCTCCGTCTGAGCGGCCTCGGCGATGCCGTCTCGCCAGCGCTGCACCCCGGCGAGAACCCGGTCCGCTACCGCGAGCTGCTCATCGACGGGCGTCCCGGTCTTGAACAGCATCTTCAGCACGTTGGCGTTGGCTTCGTTGCCCGGCCGCAGCGCAAGTGTGGCGAGCGGGTAGGTGCCCGAGTCGGCACAGCCGCTCTTGGTCCAGAAGTCGTAGGCGTCCATCAGGCGGCACTCCCCTCGGACCGCTGGCCGGGCACCGGGCGGGGCGAGGCGATCTCCTTGGCCGCGTCCCGCAACTGCCGCAGGCCGCTCGCGTACAAGCGGATCCGGCCCTCGTCCGCGAACTCGTCCAGGTACTTCGCCATGCGCTCGTCGAACTCGCGCCGGGCGTGCGAGTCGGAGCCGCCGCGCTGTGCGGACAGGGCGAGCGAGTGCATGTCGGCGAACTCGTCGCCGAAGCCCTCCGGGTTGTTGTCGGCCGCCTCGAACAGGGAGGTGAACACCGCCTGCACCAGGTACCTGGTGACGTCCAGGTCGACGCCGTCCTCAGTCGGGCGGAGGGTGACGGGGATCGGCCCGTCGATGCGATACGTCATCGGGCGTTCTCCGCGTTCTGCTGGGAGACGATCGACGGGTCCGTGGTGCCGCCGAACGCGACACCCTCGTAGTCCCGTACGCCGATCTCGATGGCGTCGTACCAGTCCCGGAACTCGTCCTCGCTCGCGCCGAGTTCAGTGCCGTCGATGAAGGCCCGCATGGCAGTCGCGGCGACCTGAGCGGCAAGGAAGTGGGCCGTCGCCTGCGCGACCAGCAGCGTCGCGGCGGGGCTCGTCTCGTCGAAGTTCGACGGCGTGTCCTCGGAGAGCGCGAGCAGGCGGTCGCCCTCGCGGTAGTGATCCGGACCGTTCATGAGTGGCTCCCGGTGGGGATGGTGAGGATGAGGAGCGCGGCGAGGTCGGCCTCGGCATCGCGCAGGGAGAAACGGGAGGCGGCGGCATGGGCCTTGAAGTAGGCGCCCACGGCCACGTCCAGCGCCTTGTCCAGCCAGGCGGGCAACGGCTCCTCGTCGGCGATCAGGTAGACGAGGCACCAGCCGAACCGGGCGAACCCGGCAGTACCGAGCGCGAGGAAGCTCACCTCGGCGAGAGACAGGCCGGTCATGAGGTGCCGCCGATCTCCGCGTCGATGGACGCGCGGATCTGCTGAAGCAGAACCAGACGACTCGCCGCCGACCGGGCCTGTTGCGCGGCCAGGCTGATCGGGCTGTCGAGCTTCAACCCGAGCGCGACATCGAGCGTCGTATCGAAAACGGCCACCAGCGCCACGGCCTCATCGAGCCGGGGCGTCAGATCCCCGCCCTCGATCTTGGCGATCTTCGACTGAAGCCAGTGGAAGCCGTGCGGCGCCACGGCCTCGGCGACCTGCCGCTGCGACAGCCCGGCCTCGATACGCGCCGAGCGCAGCCACTTCCCGAACGTGGCGGTCATCGCGAGCCGCCCGTCTCGGGCCGGTCGTGGCCCGTGCGGTAGTCGTGGTGCACCAACGCGTAGTGCTCGCCGTCCATGACCTCACGCGGCGACGCCACCGGCACGAACACCTGCGTCACCGCGTCCGGGCCCGGCGCCGTGTTGTGACCGTCCTGCGCCTCGGCGATCAGACGCCACGTGCCGCACACCTCCTCGACCGCCGCCAACCGCTCCTCGCCGGTGGCGTTCCGAGTCGCCGCATCAGCCAACTCGTCGATGAACTCCGCCAGATCCTCGTCGTCCATCAGACGCGCCCACGGGAGAGCCGGCGGATACGAGGTGCGCTCCACCAAACCGTCAGCCGCCTCGCGGACCCTCGCGATCCACTCCGGCTGCGACAGCTCGAACAGGCGGGCCGCCTTGTCCTGCTCGTCACACAAGGACAGGACCGAGTCGAGACAGCGCGAGAGGTACGCCATCTCCTCCGCGATCGTCGGCTCCGCGCCCACGTACTTCGAGCGCTCCAACTCCAGCTCCGCGACCCGGGCCGTCAGCCCGGCCACCAGAGCGGACGCATCCGCGACCGTGGCCATGGCGGTCGTCACGCTGTCCGAGGTCGCGACCATCGACTGAAGCGCGGCCAGCTGACGGTCAGCCGGTGAGCCCAGCGGGACCGGCAGGGCGCCGTACTCGCGCACCGCATCCGAGAGGTTCGTGATCGGCTCGCTCATGACCGCACCGCCTTGCGGATCCAGTCCATGACCAGCTCACCCGCAGGCACAGGCACCGACACCAACACCGGCACCAGACCACCGGACCGAACCGACTCCGTCGACGCGTGCAGCGTCCACAGCTCGACGCCCTCGAACTCAGGGCTCACGTGGATCTCCCCGCCGAGCGACCGCAGCCACTCGCCCAGGTCATCGACATCCGCGACCATCACGTGCACCGACTCCGCGCGCGGAATCCGCACCGGCGCCGGCAGGCCCGTCGTGTCGATCAGGCAGTCGACGGTGAACGCGTTCCGGTTCTGCGCCAGCGCACGGGACTTGTCCGCGTCCAGCAGAGGCATCTCCATCGGGGAAGCACTCATCGGACGCCACCGATCCGGCGCTGCTGCGACAGCTCCACCACATCCGCACCTGGCAGAGCCGGCCGGTTCCGCGACGGCAGACCATCCCGCTCCAGCGCAGCCACCAAGTCCAGCTCGGCCTCGCCCGGAATCACCAGCGTCTGCTGACGGCGCACCCCATTCCGGTCCAGCCGGGGCGCCAGGTAGAAGTACCGCTTCCCCTTCGCTGTCGGGTGCGCGTGCTCCGTACCGTCCTTCCACTCCTGCTTCCGGTCGTCCCAGCGCGTGTTCCGCTGATCCAGCAGGTAGTCCTTGCGGTACAGGTGCTCGAAGAAGTCCCGCTCCCCGACGCCCGGGAAGTGCGCCTTGTGGAACACCGTCGGCGTGATCCCCGGGTTCGCCTCGTACTGGTCGGCGACCCGAGCCTTCGGCGACAGCTTCGCGTTCGTCGCGACCAGGTCCGTGTTCTCCGCGCGGACCGACTCCAACTCGCGGGCCTGACGCGCCGCCAACTCCAGTGCGCCGGCGAACGTGGACGGCACCATGAACGGGCTGTGCGCGAGCTCCGCCTGGCGGGTCCGCTCCGCGAAGTACAGCTGGGCGGCGGCGACCTCGTTCTTGTTCGGGTCGCCGTTCATGGCCACCAGGTAGGCGGCACCCCGCGTCAGCTCGAAGTCTTTGCGGGGGCGGCCGACGCGAGCGGAGGAGTTTTCAGGGGATCCCCTGAAGTGCTCGGCCGTGTCCATGCCCGTGTTGCGGGCGGTGGCGAGGGCGCGCTCGATCGGCCGCTGGAAGTCCTGCCAGCGCGGGTAGCCCATGAGGGGCTGGACCTCGCGGGCGCTCCAGTACTCGGAGCCATCCGGCCGGATGCGGCGGATGCTGTCGAACGGGGACTGCTCGTTCGATGGGAGGATGGGGAGCACGGAGCTCCTCCTTTCACTGTGGGTTGAGCACCGGTCGTGGGGTCGCCGAGCCGGACAAGCGGGCGGCCCTTCGGCGTTTGTGCAGGGTCAGGCGACGCGGGGTTCCGGCGACCGGGAGCCGTAGGCGGCGTCCGGGTCGATCTCGGTGGCCGCGCGGTACTGGCCGTCGAGGTAGGCCTGAAGGTCGACGATCTTGTAGGCGACGTACCGGCCAACCTTGAAGCCGTACATGCCGAGGGCTGCGTCCTTGCCGAGGAGGCGCCACTTGCGGAGCGTGGTGAGCTCGACGCCCAGATAGGCGGCGGCATCCTCTATCCACAGGGAGCCCTGCGGGGGGCCGGGTCGGGGTCCCTTCCTGTTGTGCATGGGGGTTACTCCTTTTCGGTGGGGGGAGTTTCTGGAGACGAATCGTCGAGTTCTGGAGACGCCTTGGGCGCGAAGAGGACCAGCAGGGCGACGCCGAGCGCCTCCACAAGGGAGTGGGCGTCAGCGATATCCGCACTGTCCTGCCTGCCCGTGGCGAGCTTCTCGATGAGGCCACGTCCACAGCCGCTGGCTTCGGCCAGGCTGTCGTAGCCGAATGGCGTTCCGCGACCCGGGTGCTTCATGATCCATCTGAAGATCTGTGCACTTCTGAGCGTGTAGCGGCGACTCAATGGTTCCCCCGTAGTGCGGAGCGGCCTTGATGAGACGAGTTAAGCACGCCGGAGACGAATCGTCCACCGTTTCCTACGGCCTGCCGTCAGTAATCAGCAAAGATCTTGGCGCGATAGCATTGATCTGTAGACGTTTCGTCTCCATCCCGCGATGGTTGTACGGAGTGAGCTGCTACTTTGCCGATGCGTGCCCGTACCCGTAGAGACGGTGGGTTCTGAAGTGACACGAGAGGAAGAGGACATGACGGCTCCGGCCACCGCGCCAGATCCCGGCACGGCCAGCACCTCCCTCCCGGGCGCCCTCTCTCAGCTCATCCAGGAAGCCATCGACAGAGGCGACAGCTACGGCAAGATGGCCGCCCGCGCCATCGACCCGGCGACCGGCACGACCGTCTCCAAGGCGTACCTGAACGACATCGTCATCAAGCCGCCCACCAACTCACCCTCCCCCGAGAGGCTCGGTGCGATCGCTGCGGCCCTCGGTAAGCCGCTACAGCGCGTCAAGGAAGCGGCGGCGAAGCAGTGGCTGCTGTACGAGGCGAAGGAGCTGGCCGGCTACAACGAGGAGGTCCGGATCATCGTCGGCCACCTCGCGGGGAAGTCACAGGGCGAGGCCAGGCGCTGGCGGCTGATGATGGAGGCCGACGATCGGGCTCAGCGCGAAGACGACGACGGGTAGTTGGCCGGCCCGGCATCACGCCGGGGCGGCATCCGATCGATATTGTCCGTAAGTAGACTTTTCATCAACTGATTGTCGGCGACTCACAGTAGACGTACCCTTCACCAACCGTGCGATTCTGGCCGATCTGGCCCACACTGCACCGTTGCTCCTGGGGAGGGCACATGCTGGATGTCGCCTACGAAGCCGTCGAAGACCTGGCGCCGGGCCGCCTGGCCCAGATCGACGAAGAGCGCGGGCGGATAAGGATTCGACTCGACAGGAACGCGCCACTCGAAGACGTGGTTGGCCGACTCAACATCGAGGTCGACGACCTGATGAGATCGGCTAGGTGGTTCCAGCTGTGGAAGGACGACATCGTCTCCTGCAACTCTCCCGGCCGGCCGCTCCGGGTCGAAT
Organism: Streptomyces sp. B21-083; assembly: GCF_036898825.1. Lineage (GTDB taxonomy): Bacteria > Actinomycetota > Actinomycetes > Streptomycetales > Streptomycetaceae > Streptomyces. The sequence goes on from NZ_JARUND010000001.1 coordinate 2,357,775, forward strand.
ACCTTCTGGAGTGCAAGGAGGAAGACGGTGCGTACGTCGAGGAGCGCAAGGGGCTCCTCAGCGTCTTCATCGACCCTTCGCTGAGCGTCGACGAGTTCGCGGCGGTCATGAACCCCGTCACCGAGGAGCATCTCGCGGGCGGGCAGTGGTTCCAGCTGTACGGCGGAGAGATCATCGACAACTCTCCGGAGCCCGCCAGGCGGGCGTGAACTAGGGGGGCGGCAGTGGCGGGGTACATCGAGGACCGCTGGTACAAGAAGGACGCCCAGGGCAAGCGCACAGTCCCGACCGAGCGCTGCAATCAGGGGAAGCGGTACCGCGTCGCCGGGGTGCCGGGCGTGCGCGACCGCAGCTTCGACAAGGTGACGGGTGTGGGGGGCGCCAAGGCGTGGCTGGCCAAGGCGCAGCACGAGTCGACGCGCGGTGAGTTCATCGACCCGCGCGACGGGAACATCCTGCTCCGCGAGTACGTCGAGGACCACTGGTGGCCCGACCAGGACTACGCGGACCCGATCACCAGCATGACCATCAAGGGCAAGGTGTGGAACCACATCCTGACCCACCTCGGATCCAAGCCCCTCAACGGGATCAAGACCCCCCAGCTGCGGGCGTGGCTGAAGACGCTCAACGCCCAGCTCGGCGCGGGCACGGTGAACGACGTGTGGGGCGCACTGTCGGCCATCTTGCAGGCCGCGGTCGACGACGAGCGGATCACCAAGAACTACTGCCGCTCACAGAAGACGGTGCGGCCGCCGACGAGGCCTGAGCCCCGAGCCAGCGCGTGGACACGGGACCGCGTGCTTGCGGTGCGGGCGTCCATCGATCCCCGGGTGCAGCTCATGGTCGACTTGGGTGTCGGCGCCGGGCTGCGGCAGGGCGAGGTGTTCGGGCTCGCTCCCGGGGACGTCGACCATGAGGCCCAAGTGATCCATGTGCAGAGGCAGATAAAGAAGGTCGGGTCGAAACTCGTCTACGCGCTGCCGAAGGGCCGCAAGACGCGCACCGTTCCGGTCGCCGCCCATCTGCTGGTCCGGGTGAGCGAGCACCTGGAGCGGTGGCCGGCGAAGGCGGTGGAGCTGCCGTGGGGTGATCCCGACGAGGAGGGTACGGAGAAGGAGTTGAAGGAGCGGGCGCCGCGCACGTTCGAGCTGCTGTTCACCGCGGCGCAGGGCGGGGCCTGGCGGCGGGACTACTTCAACGACGTCTTCTGGAAGCCGGCGCTGGAGGCGGCCGGGCTGATCGATCCGCCCGAGGTGTCGAAGAGGGCGATCGCGGGGAGGCCGGGCAGGTTCCGGACGGTGAGGCGGTACGCGGAGAACCGGGAGATGGGCTTTCACTCGCTGCGGCACACGTTCGCCAGTGTGCAGCTGGACGCACGGGAGTCGGTTGTGTCAGTCTCGAAGTGGCTGGGCCATGCGGATCCGTCGATCACTCTCCGGATCTATGCGCACATGATGCCCGAGGCTGATGGCCGGGGCCGCACCGCGATGCAGAACTGGTTTGAGGGCCCCCCGAAAAAGATCTCCCCAGCCGCTCCCCGGGGAGTGGAAGCCCCGCGATCGGGGGCGGATTCCGCGCCGGGGGCCGAGGTCGTAGTGGACGGCGAGAAGGTCCCAGTACCGGCCTGACCAGGCAAGTTGTCTCCATCGATGCAACGCGAGCCCCGATCCTGCGGCGCCTGTCCGCTGGTCGGGGCTCGATGTTGTGCCAGATGGTGTTGTTCAGCCAGCTCGCCTCCGGGACAGGAGTGTGGCCGTAGACGACCGCCGCCCGACCCCGGTAGTCCTCCGCCCACGGGTAGCGCACCGGCAGGCCGAACTCGTCGGTCTCACCGGTCGTTTCGCCGTACAGGGCGTGCGAGCGCACCCGGCCCGACGTACGGCCGTGGTACTTCTCGGGCAGGCCCGCGTGGCAGACCACCAGTCGCCCACCGTCCAGGACGTAGTGACTGACGAGGCCGTCGATGAACTCCCGTACCTGGGTGCGGAATTCGTCGCTCTCGTTCGTCATCTGCTCGATGGTCTCGGCGAGCCCGTGGGTGTGCTGGACCTTGCGGCCCTTGAGGTGACGGCCGTACTTGTTCTCATGGTTGCCCGGCACGCACAGCGCGTTGCCCGAGCAGACCATGGACATCACCCGGCGCAGCACTCCCGGGCTGTCCGGACCGCGGTCGACGAGGTCACCGACGAAGACGGCGGTACGACCGCCCGGGTGCACCCCGTCCTCGTAGCCCAACATGCCGAGCAGGGACTCCAGTTCGGACGCGCAGCCGTGGATGTCGCCGATGATGTCGAAGGGGCCGGTGAGGTGCGTCAGGTCGTTGAAGCGCTTCTCGGTGCGGACCTCGGCGCTCTCGATCTCCTCCACACCGCGCAGGACGTGCACCTTCCGGAACCCCTCGCGTTCCAAGTGGCGCAGGGAGCGACGGAGTTCGCGAATGTGGCGGTGGATGACCCGGCGTGGCATGTCGGCCCGGTCGGTGCGGGACGCGTTGCGTTCGGCGCACACGTCGTCGGGCACGTCGAGGACGACGGCGATGGGCAGGACGTCGTACTGCCGCGCCAGCTCGATCAGCTGCTTCCGGCTGCTCTCCTGCACGTTGGTCGCGTCGACGACCGTACGGCGGCCCGCCGCGAGTCGCTTGCCCGCGATGTAGTGCAGGACGTCGAAGGCGTCCCCGCTGGCGCTCTGGTCGTTCTCGTCGTCGGCGACCAGACCTCGGCAGAAGTCCGAGGAGATGATCTCGGTCGGCTTGAAGTGCCGCCGGGCGAACGTGGACTTGCCCGAGCCGGACGCCCCGATCAGGACCACGAGGGAGAGGTCGGTGACGGGCAGCACGCGCCCCTTGCTTTCGACACTCGCGACGTTCTCAACGCTGTTCATGCTGCCTCCGCCTCCTTCTTCTCGCTCGTGGTCATGGTCGTGGTCGCCGCATCGTCACCGGTCCCGGTCCCCCTCGTGAACACGGCCATCTGGGTCGGCGGACCGACCTCCGGGTCGTCCGGGCCGACAGGCACGAACTCCGCCTCGTACCCGTGCCGTTCGGCCACCTTCTCCGCCCAGGAGCGGAACTCCTCCCGCGTCCACTCGAAGCGGTGGTCGCTGTGGCGACTGTGGCCGGCCGGGAGGGACTCCCAGCGGACGTTGTACTCGACGTTCGGCGTCGTCACGAGGACCGTACGGGGGCGGGCGGCGCCGAACACGGCGTACTCCAGGGCCGGCAGCCGCGGCAGGTCGAGGTGTTCGACGACCTCGCACAGTACGGCGGCGTCGTACCCCTTGAGCCGCTTGTCGGTGTAGGCGAGCGAGCCCTGGAGCAGCTTGACGCGCGACGCCTGCCGCTCCCCCATCCGGTCCAGCTTCAGCCGCCGCGAGGCGATGGTGAGCGCGCGCATCGACACGTCCACACCGACGATGTCGGTGAACGCCGGGTCCTTGAGCAGCGCCTGCACCAACTGGCCCTGTCCGCACCCGAGATCGAGCACCCGGGTGGCCCCGGCCGTCTTCAGCGCCGCGATGATCGCGTCCCGGCGCTGTACGCCGAGCGACGTCGGCTTCTCCTCCGGCTCCGCCTCCGTCTCGTCCTCGACCGCGTTGTCGATCTCCTCGACCTCGCTGTCGTCGGCCTCGGCCAGCCGGACCAGTTCCAGCCGTTCCATCGCCTGCCGGGTCAGCGACCAACGCCGGGACAGATAGCGGCTGGTGATCAGCTTTTGCTCCGGGTGCGCGGGCAGCCAGCCCTCGCCGGCCCGCAGCAGTTTGTCGACCTCGTCGGGTGCGACCCAGTAGTGCTTGGCGTCGTCGAGGACCGGCAGCAGTACGTACAGGTGACGCAGCGCCTCGGCAAGGGTCAGCGTGTCGGACTCCAGGTGCAGACGCACGTACCGGGAGTCGCCCCACTCCGGGAACTCCGTGTCCAGCGCGACCGGTTCGGCCGTCACCGTCCAGCCGAGCGGCTCGAAGAGGCTCCGTACGAGATCGGCACCGCCCCGGGCCGGGAGCGCGGGCACCTCGATGCTCAACGGACGTGCCTCGCCCGGGAGTTCGGGCTTCGCCCGGCACTGGCCCTTCATGGCACTGCTGAACACCGCGCTGAGCGCGACCGCGAGCAGCGAAGAGGCGGCGTACGGACGGTCGTTGACGTACTGCGCCAGCGCCGCGTCGGGCGCCCCGCCGCGCCCCTTGCCCTTGCCGCGCCGGACCAGTGAGACCGCATCGACCTCCAGCAGCAGCGCGGCCGTGCAGCGCTCGTCGGACGCCTCGGGGTAGAGTACGTGCGCGGTGCCGTAGGAGGTGGAGAACGTCTGCGCGTTCTCGGGATGCTTGTGCAGCAGGTAGCCGAGGTCGGTCGCGGGGCGTTCGGGAGTGCCGGTGGTGCTGATCGTCAGGAACACGGTGGCCAGGCCTCAGAGAAGGGTTTGAACTGGGAATACTTGCTGTTCGTCAACGTACAGCGAACACACCCGGCGTACTCGGGCATTTTCTCTGGACAGTGGTTTCGCCGAAGCGGAGCCGACCGCCTCTCTTCTCTCATACAGGGGTCAGGCGTCGGAACGTTGTGACAAGATCCGCTGCCATGTCGTCGCTGCCCGCCTGGTCGTCAAGAACCGCTCTCCGTCTGCTGGTCGTCATGCTCGCGCTGCTGGTGACAGCTGCCTCCACGGTGACCGGAGCCGTCACCGCCGGAGCCGTCACCGCCGGGGCCGCGGCGACACCCGACCGCCTCCGCTACGACGTGAATATGCGCGGCGATTCCGACGGCTCCCACTGGACGGGCCGGCAACAGGTGTCGTTCCGCAACGCCTCCGAGCGCCCCCTGCGCGAGGTGTACGTGCGCCTGTGGGGCAACGGCGACGACGGGTGCGGCACGCCCGGCAGGCCGTCTCCCGTCAGGGTGTCCATGGTGCGCGGTGGCGCTCCGGGCCCCCTCACCGTGAACTGCACGGCGCTGCGCATCACCCTGCCGAAGCCGCTCGCACACGGCGCGCGGACGGCCATCGCCTTCGACGTGTCCATCACCGTGCCTGGCCGGAACAACCGCTTCGGCCGCGAGGGCGCGTTCCGCTTCCTGGGCAACGCGCTGCCGGTCCTCGCCGTGCACGACGCGAAGGGGTGGCACCTCGATCCGTACGTGTCGTACGGCGAGAGCTTCTACACACTGGCGAGCGACTTCCGGGTGCGCCTCGACCACCCGTCGGCCCTCAAGGTCCCGGCGACCGGCCGCACTTGGACCCGCGCCGGCCGGCCCGGGCGTACGGTCACCCACAGCGTCGCCCAGCGGGTCCGGGACTTCGCGTGGGCGGCGGGCCCGTTCCGCACCGCGATCCAGACCTCGCCGGGCGGCGTGCGCGTGAAGTCGTACTGGTCGCCCGACACACCCGCCGCGGGCGTCCGCCTCAACCGCAAGGACGGCGTCGCCGCCGTCGACCTGTTCAGCAAGGAGTTCGGCCGCTATCCGTACGGCGAGATCGACCTCGTGATGACCCACAGGTTCGCCGGCGGCATGGAATACCCCGGCCTGGTCGTCCTCGGCACCACGGAGGAGGGCAGCGCCACCGTCCACGAGGTCGCCCACCAGTGGTGGTACGGCATCGTGGGCAACGACGAGTACCACTCGCCCTGGCTGGACGAGAGTTTCGCCCAGTACGCCAACGCGCGCTACTACGGCTGGGACGGGTTCGACTGCTCGGACGACTCCTGGCCGAGCCCCACCGCCGCACTCACCAACTCGATGGCCTACTGGTCCGCACACCGTGACGAGTACTTCCAGGTCGTGTACGGGACCGGCCCCTGCGCCCTGGCCGGCCTGGAACGCGTCCTCGGGGCCGGCACCATGGCGCGGTTCATCAAGAAGTACGCCCACGACCACTGGTACGGCGTCTCCACCACCGCCGCCTTCAAAAGGGCCGCACAGTCCATGACGCACAGGGACCTCGGCCCCTTCTGGCGGAAGCACCGCATCCGCTGAGCCGCACAGGGCCGGGACCAGGCCGGGAGTGCCTGCGGTGCCCGGCCCGAATCCCGTTACAGCACGGATATACCCCGTCGCGCCCCGGCGGGACGCCGACGGCGTACGCGCGGGCCGCGGAACGGGACCCGGCGGGGTTACGACAGCTGGGACTGCACCTGCGAGGAGATCAGCTCCAGGTGGTCCAGGTCGTCGAGGTCGAGGATCTGGAGGTACATCCGCTGGGAGCCGACCTCCGCGTACCTGCCGATCCTCTCCACGACCTCGGCCGGGGACCCCGCCAGTCCGTTGGCCTTCAGTTCGTCGACCTCGCGGCCGATCGAGGCGGCTCGGCGGGCCACTTCCTGGTCGTCCCTGCCGACGCAGACCACGAGCGCGTTCGAGTACGTCAGGTCGTCCGCCTTGCGGCCCGCCTCCTCGGCCGCCGCACGCACCCGGCCGAACTGGCGCTCGGTGTCCTCGATCGACCCGAAGGGCATGTTGAACTCGTCGGCGTACCGCGCGGTCAGCCGTGGGGTACGGGCCGCGCCGTGGCCACCGATGAGTACGGGGATCCTGGCCTGGGCGGGCTTGGGGAGGGCCGGGGAGTCGGTGAGGTCGTAGTGCGTGCCGTGGTGGCTGAACGTCTCGCCGGCCTTGGTCCCCCACAGGCCGGTGACGATCGCGAGCTGCTCTTCGAGGCGGGCGAACTTCTCCTGCGGGAACGGGATGCCGTACGCCTTGTGCTCCTCCTCGAACCAGCCCGCGCCCAGGCCGAGTTCGACCCGGCCGCCGGACATCTGGTCGACCTGCGCGACCTGGATGGCGAGGACGCCGGGGAGACGGAAGGTGGCGGCCGTCATCAGGGTGCCGAGGCGGATGCGCTTCGTCTCGCGGGCGAGTCCGGCGAGGGTGATCCAGGCGTCGGTAGGGCCGGGCTGGCCGTCCCCGTCGCCCATGTGGAGGTAATGGTCCGAGCGGAAAAATGCATCAAAACCCAGCTCCTCGGTGGCCTTCGCCACGGTGAGCAGGGTGTCGTAGGTCGCGCCTTGCTGGGGTTCGGTGAAGATGCGAAGGTCCATGCCCCCATCCTGCACGGTCGAACACCGGTCAACCCCACCGGTGTCCCCTGCCCCACGCCGCCCCGGTCGGGTGAAAAAGCGTCAACCGCGTGTGAGGTGCGGGGCCGTGCCAGTGACCCCCCACAGCGATGATCGTTGGCTCGGTCGGTGCCGGCCCGACCGGCGCCCGCGCCGGCATCGACCGGGCCAAGTTCGATTGTCGGCCCGCTCACTCCGGGGCGCACCCGCGTCGGCTCCTTCGGGGGCCAGGGGCCGAGGAGGCCGTCCGTTGTCCGAAGAAGTCGTGCCGCAGCAGGCGGGGCCCGCACAGCCGAAGGGACTGCTGCAGCAGATGGAGGAGCTGATGGCCGCGCTGAACGCGGATCTGTCGGCGCTCGACGCCGATTTCCAGTCGGCGGGGGTGCCGTCGTCGTCCGCCGAAGAGCCTGAGGCGGGTTGAGGTCGACCGGGATTGCCGGGGCCGAGCCGCGCACCCACCAGCCGCGCACCCGGCGAACCGCTAGCCCGCGACCCGCTCCGCTCCGCCCGCCGCCTCCCTGGCCGCCAGTTTGCGGAGCATCTCCAGGACCCGGTCGCGGGACTCGTCCGCCGCGTCGATCGATTCCATGCACTGCCAGTACGTCGTCTCGTCGTCCGCCGCGCTGGCGATACCGACCAGGGCTATGCCGGCTTCGCCGAGGAGGTTGCCGAGGCAGAGGAGGGTCTGGCGGGCGTCACCCAGCCCGGTGAGCTGGGCCGCGCGTAAAGCGCCGACGGCGAGGCGCGGTTCGTCCAGTACGCCGCAGCCTCGGCCCGCCAGTTCGGTCAACCCCAGTGCCTCGCCCCGCAGTTCGGGTGGTCCGGTGACTGCGAGGCGGCTGCCTATCGCCTGTGCGAGGGCCTGCGCCTGCCACACCTCTGCCAGGGTCTCCGCCACACCCTCGCTGATCGCGAGGGCATGTCTGCTCGTCAGAATGAGCTGCACCGCGTCCATGCGCTGCCCCCGTCTGTTCCCGACGCGCTGTTCGCACGTCCGCCCGAACTACACCGTCCACTACCCAGAGTGAAGGGCTGTGGGACGAAAAGCCAGAGGAAGGCGGAAATCTGCGGACAACAAAAGGAGAACGGATCGCAATTCGACTCCGGAGCGTAACTATTCTGCTTTCGGGAACCTCCGTTCGTTGCGGTCGATCTTCGCGGCGAGGGCGGCCAGCGCGTCGATCCCGAGCACCTCGCACAGCTGGAGCAGATACGCGAGCACGTCGGCGACCTCGTCGGTCACCCGATGGGCGGAGTCCGGGTCGTCCATCACCCGTGCCGACTCCTCGGGCGTCAACCACTGGAAGATCTCGACCAGTTCGGACGCCTCGACGCTGAGCGCGGCGGCGAGGTTCTTCGGGGTGTGGAACGGCTGCCAGTTCCGTGCCGCCGCGAAGTCGGCCAGCCTGCGCTGGAGTTTGGCCACGTCCAACTGGTCGGAGTCTTCGGCGTGTTCTTGGTCTGTCACGGCTCCAGGTGTACCACCGTCACCCCCGGCACCCCCTCCGCCCAGGACGCGTCGCTCACCGTCCCGAGGAGGCGGATATGACCGCGGTCGCACATCCGGGCCGCCAGCCGCAGGAGTTGCTCGCGCTGCCGGACGTCGAGGGCCCGGTCGAAGCCGTCGGCCAGGACCGTGAGCGTCTGGAGGGCGTCGGGTACCTCGCCGGGCTGGTCGACGGCCAGTACGCCGGGCCCGGTCAGCAGGACCAGCGCCAGTCCCGCGAACCGCAACTCGCCGTCGCCCAGCCTGCCGAAGCGGGTGAGCAGTCCGTCGCCCCGGTCGAGTACGGCCCGGACACGGCCGTCGGCGACCTCGTCGGCCCGAACGTCCCTGACCGGGCCCGCACAGCCCTCGCGGACGGCGGCGACCAACAGACCGTGCCGGATGGTGCATTCGGACCGGGTGCGCCAGAAAACCTCGGCCAGGTTGTCGCAGCCCGGCAGGAGCCGCCCGCTGTCGACGGGGACCGCCGCGCGCATCCGGTCCGGCCGGGGATCACAGGCGAAGACGGAGCGCAGGGCGACGACCATCTGCTCGGCGGCGGCGATGACCTGGCGCTGTCCGTCCGTCTTCCCGGCCACCCGAAGCGGCAACAGGGCCGTGCCGAGCCGGTCGTCCGGCATCGGGGCGCGGGTGACCGACGCGGAACCTGCGGTGTACCAGGCGGCCTGGACGGTGCGCCGGCCGGGATCGCGCAGCGCCGTCTCCAGCAGGACCACTCCCCCGGCGGTCAACCGCTCGCCCACGATGCGCAGTTCGGGTTCGGCCTGGACGGCGACATCGAGCCGTACGGGACCCTCGGGACCGTCCGCCGTACAGCCGATGCGGAAGCCGCGTCGGCTCTGGGCGTCTGGGCGGGCGCGTTCCGGTACGCAGGCGGCCGGGTCCCGGAACGCCTCGCCGACGGCGGCGCCTGAGCCGAGCCGGGCCAGCGACTCGTACGCCCTGAGCGCTGTCGACTTGCCGCCGCCGCTCGGACCGGCGAGGAGGGTGAGCCGCCCGAGCGGGAACCTGGCCTGTCGGTGCCCCGCGTAGGCGGCCAGCCTCAGTTCGGTGACGCTCGGCCGGTCGGGACGCGCCGTCTCCTGTTCCGCGGTGGCAGGGGAGGGCGGTAAGTCCAGCGAGAGGGTCATATCCGGACCGTAGGCCTCCGCCTGCGAGGCGAACCGTTTTGTCCGCCGCATCTTCCTACGAACGGGGGACGGATCTCGCTGTCCGGCCGGTCTCAGTGCCCCGGGATGCCCGCTCCTCCCATGAGTCCGCCGACCTCGGTGCCGGGCGGGGTGAGAAGGAACACGTTCCGGTCGACCCGGTGCATCCCGCTCGCCAGGCCGAAGACGACGCCCGTGCTGAAATCGAGGACCCGCTTGGCGGTGTCCGCCTCGGCGCCCGTCAGATCGAGGAGCACCGGTATGCCCGCCATCAGCGTCTCGGCGACCTCGCGCGCGTCCGCGAAGACATTGACGCGCAGGACGACGAAACGCCGCCTGGCCTCGGTCTGCGCCTCGGGCATCGACCGGTGGCCCACCGCGGACGGCCAGGCGTCCCGGCCTCTCAGCGGTACTACCTGGGCGAGCCCCTCCCACTGTTCGTCGGTGACATCGTGGCTGTTCATCGATCCACTCCGCCCTGGCTCGCACTGACTGTCTGCATCAGCCAATTCTTACTCATGGTCACCCGATCGGCCCAATACGACACGCTCAGCGACCCCCTGTGTGAGAAAAACCCGAACACCTATCCGTACCTCACAGCACTGACACTCCGGCTGTGCAGGGGGCGTAACCGCTCATGATCGGATCACGTGACATCGACGTAACGGGCAATTCGTACGCTCATGAGTAGCCGGCCCGGCATGAAGAACGACTGAAGACGGAGAAAGGCAGCACGTGACCACTACCCCCACGACCACGCAGGTGCGAACAGTGTGCTCGTACTGCGGGGTGGGCTGCGGAATCGTGCTGGACGTCGGGCTCGGACCCGACGGTCGGCGTACGGTCTTCAAGGCGTCCGGGGACAAGGCGCACCCGGCGAACGCGGGGCGGCTGTGCACCAAGGGCGCGACCACCGTCGACATGCTCAGTGCGCCCGGCCGGCTGACCACCGCGCTGGTCCGGGACGGCTTCGACGACCGGGGCGAGGAACTGGTGCCGGCGCCCGTCGCGGACGCCGTCGCGGAGACCGCCCGGCGACTGCGGGCCATCGTCGACGAGCACGGGCCGGACGCCGTCGCCTTCTATGTCTCCGGGCAGATGGGCCTTGAGGCCCAGTATCTGGCGAACAAGCTCGCCAAGGGGTTCGTGGGCACGAACCAGATCGAGTCCAACTCCCGGCTGTGCATGGCGAGCGCGGGCACCGGATACAAGCTCTCGCTGGGCGCCGACGGGCCGCCCGGCTCGTACGACGACTTCGACCACGCCGACGCCTTCCTCGTCATCGGGTCGAACATGGCCGACTGTCATCCGATCCTGTATCTGCGGATGATGGAGCGGGTCAAGGCGGGGGCCAGGCTCATCGTGGTCGACCCACGGCGTACCGCGACCGCCGCCAAGGCCGATCTGTTTCTCCAGATCAGGCCCGGCACGGATCTGGCCTTCCTCAACGGGCTGCTCCATCTCCTGCACGCCGGCGGGTACACCGACCGGGAGTTCATCGCCGCCCATACCGAGGGCTGGGAGGAGATGCCGGCCTTCCTCGCCGACTACGCGCCGGACGCTGTGTCCGCGATCACCGGGATCCCCGAGGACGACATCCGGGAAGCGGCGCGGATCATCGGGGAGGCCGGTGAGTGGATGAGCTGCTGGACCATGGGGCTCAACCAGTCCACGCACGGCACCTGGAACACGAACGCCCTGGTCAACCTGCATCTCGCCACCGGCGCGATCTGCCGCCCCGGCAGCGGGCCCTTCTCCCTCACCGGGCAGCCCAACGCGATGGGCGGCCGGGAGATGGGGTACATGGGGCCGGGGCTTCCCGGGCAGCGGTCCGTGCTGGTGGACGAGGAGCGGGCGTTCGTCGAGGACCTGTGGGATTTGCCGGCCGGCACGCTCCGCAAGGACGGCGCCGGGCATGGCACGATCGAGATGTTCCGGCGGATGGCGGAGGGCCAGATCAAGGCCTGCTGGATCATCTGCACCAACCCGGTCGCCTCGGTCGCCAACCGCCGTACGGTCATCGAGGGCCTGGAGGCGGCCGAGTTCGTCGTCACCCAGGACGTCTTCGCCGACACGGAGACCAACGCGTACGCCGACATCGTCCTGCCCGGCGCCATGTGGACCGAGGCGGAGGGCGTCCTCGTCAACAGCGAGCGCAACCTCACCCTCGCCAGGGCCGCCGTCGACCCGCCCGGCGACGCCATGGCCGACTGGCGGATCATCGCGGACGTCGCCCGCGCGATGGGCTTCGAGGGCTTCGCGTACGAGAGCGCGGAGGACGTCTTCGAGGAGCTCAAGCGGGCGTGGAACCCGAAGACCGGGTGGGACCTTCGCGGGGTCACCTACGAGCGGCTGCGGGAGACTCCCGTGCAGTGGCCGGCCGCTTCGGTGGACGGGCCCGCGCGCAATCCCGTCCGGTACCTGGAGAAGGAGGGCGCGGGACCGCGGTTCCCCACGGCCAGTGGGCGTGGCGTCTTCCACGCCCGGCCGCATCTTCCCGCCGCCGAACTGCCCGACGACGATTTCCCGTTCGTCCTCAACACCGGGCGCGTACAGCACCAGTGGCACACGCTGACGAAGACGGGGAAGGTCGCCAAGCTCAACAAGCTGAACTCCGGGCCGTTCGTGGAGGTCCATCCCGAGGACGCCCGGGAGTTGGGGGTCGTCGACGGCGACTCGGTCGAGGTCGCCTCGCGGCGCGGACGGGCCGTGCTGCCCGCAGTCGTCACGGACCGGGTGCGGAGGGGTTGTGTCTTCGCGCCCTTCCACTGGAACGACCTTTTCGGGGAGTACCTCAGCATCAACGCGGTGACGAGCGACGCCGTCGACCCGCTGTCCCTGCAGCCGGAGTTCAAGGTGTGCGCGGTGTCCCTGGTGAAGGTGCACCGGCCGGAGACCCAGCTGCGACCCCCTGCGACGCCCGAGCCCGTACGCTCTCAAGTCCCGGTCGCCGTGCCGGAGTTCGCGTTCACTCCCGCTCCCCCGCCCGTCCTCAGCTCGCAGGAGCGTCAGTACCTCTCGGGTTTCCTCGCCGGGCTGCCCACCGGTGCCGTGGGGATTCCCGTGCTGCCCGCCTCCGCTCCGTTCAGCGCCGAGCACGCCGACTGGGTGAACGGGATGCTGGCCGGGATGTACTCCAGGACCGTGGAGGTTCCGCCGCGGGAACGGGTCGGTGTCGGGGTCCAGGTCGACGGGCGCGAGGTCGTCGTCCTGTGGGCCTCGCAGACGGGCAACGCCGAGGAACTCGCCGGCGCGACCGCCGAGCGGCTGAACGCCGGTGGGCACCGGGCGAGGCTCGTCGGCATGGACGAGGCCGATGTGACCGCCCTCGCGCGCAGTGCCGATCTCCTCTTCATCACCAGCACCTTCGGCGACGGCGACGCCCCCGACAACGGCTCCGGCTTCTGGGACACGCTCTCCGGGGAGCAGGCACCGCGGCTGGACGGCGTGCGGTATGCCGTCCTCGCGCTGGGCGACTCCTCGTACGACGACTTCTGCGGGCACGGGCGTCGACTGGACGCGCGGCTCGACGAGTTGGGGGCGGTGCGGATCACCCCGCGTACCGACTGCGAGCCCGACTTCGAGCCGTCGGCGGACGCGTGGCTCGACCAGGTGATCGACGTGCTCGACACGACGGGCGCGAAGGACACGAACGACGGCAAGGACACCGAGGACCCGAAGGGCGCGCAGGAGCAGGCGAGTCACGCCCTGAAGCGGGAGTCGGGCAGTACGTCGTCCCCCCGGGTTTCCGCCCCCGTCGTCCGGTCCGCCAAGCCGGCCCCCTCGCCCGCCCGGCTCGTCGGCAACCGGCTGCTCAGTCTGCCCGGCGCGACCAAGGAAGTGCGCCGGTTCACCTTCGACACCAGCGGTACGGCTCTGACGTACGAAGCGGGTGACGCGCTCGGGGTGCGGCCCGTCAACTCCACGGCCCTGGTGGAGGAATGGCTGGCCGTGACCGGACTCGACGCGTCAACCGGCGTGGAGGTCGAGGGAGTCGGTGGGTTCTCGCTCTCCGAGGCGCTGCACCGGCAGCTCGACATCACCCGGATCACACCCGACTTGCTGCGCTTCGTCTCCGAACGAGCCCGGGACAACCGTGAGTTGAAGAAGCTGATGCGGTCCGACAACAAGGACGGTCTGGCCCGCTGGTCCTGGGGGCGGCAGGCCGTCGACGTGGTCGCCGAGTACGGGGTGCGGGCGTCCGCGCAGGAGTGGGTGAAGGTGCTGCGACGGCTGCAGCCCCGTCTGTACTCCATATCGTCGAGCCCGCTCGTCGACCCGGCCCGGGTGTCGCTGACGGTGTCCGTGGTGCGGTACGAGAACCTGCACGGCCGCCCGCGCGGCGGAGTCTGCTCGCCCTTCCTGGCCGACGCCGGGCCGGACACGGCGGTCCCCGTCTTCGTCCAGCGCGCACCGCACTTCAGGCCCCCCGCGGACGCCTCGACGCCGATGGTGATGGTCGGGCCGGGGACCGGGGTGGCGCCGTTCGTGGGGTTCCTGCAAGAACGGCGGGCGCTCAAGCACGCGGCGCCGAACTGGCTGTTCTTCGGCGAGCAGCACCGCGCCACCGACTTCTACTACGAGGACGAGCTGGCCGACCTGGTTGCGGAGGGCACGCTGACCCGCCTGGACACCGCGTTCTCCCGCGACCAGCGCAACAAGGTCTACGTCCAGGACCGGATGCGTGAGCACGGGCCCGAGCTGTGGCACTGGCTTCAGGAGGGCGCCCACTTCTACGTCTGCGGCGACGCCTCACGCATGGCGAAGGACGTGGACCGGGCGCTGCGGGACGTAGCGGTGGCGCACGGCGGTCTCAGCGAGGACGAGGCGGGTGTGTACGTGAAGCAGCTGACGGCGGCGAAGCGCTACGTGCGCGACGTGTACTGACTGGACGTGTACTGATCGAACACGTTCTGATTGAGACGTGTTCTGACCGAACGTGTTCTGGCTGAATGACGCGAGGTTGCCCGAATCGTCATAAAGAACTACTGGCAGACACTCTTACCGGCCTCACACCGGACCCTTCACCTCCACCCGCGCGTGGCACACCGGGCACGATTACGTTCCGATGTCGTGCACTTGGCAGAAACAGCGCCGGACGTCACGGCGAAGACCGGTCCCCCGCGATCCCGGCCCCCGGAGGCCGACGCGCCCGCGCAGTGGCATCGCGTCCTGACGCTGCTCGCGACCGTCAGTCTGTTCATCGGTACGCGTGCGGTCTGGACGCAGGCCGCCAGTCACCGGCTGGTCATCGCCGCCGTCATCTCGCTCTGCTATCTGTCGATCCTGGTCAGCGGCGTGCTGGCGCTGACCGTGCGCCGGACGCGTTCGCTCGCCCGGCTCGATCTGTGCGTCCTGGTCACCGCCGTGACACTGACCCTGTGCACCTTCGCCCTGAACCACGCCGGCGGCGACGAGGGCGTCCTCACGGCGCAGGCCGCCCGCGAACTGGTCGCCGGGCATCCGGTGTACGGGCAGCCCTGGCCGTGGCTCTTCCAGCACAATCCCGACGTCGCCCTGACACCGACGATGAACGGCGGCTACGACCTCACGTACGGCTACCCACCCCTGGCCCTGCTGCTGACCGCGCCGCTCCTGTGGCTCGGGCACGGCGCGCTCGCGGCGACCGCGGTGACGACCGGGGCGCTGCTCGTCGGCGCGGTGACACTGTGGCGGCTGCTGCCGGTGCCGTGGCGGTCGGCGGCGACCATGGCGTGCCTGGGCTTCGGGTTCCTGCCCAGTTACGCGCGGCTCGGTTACCCGGCGATCATCGGGCTCGCGCTGCTCATCCCGGTGGTGGTGCACTGGCCGAGGATCGGTGCGGGCGGGCGGCTGGGATGGGGCGGCCTCGCGCGGGGCGCCTGTCTGGGCGCGGCCTGCGCGGCACAGCAACTGCCGTGGTTCCTCGTACCGTTTCTGCTGGCCGGGATCTACGCCGTGCGGCGGGGCGAGCTGGGCGCCCGGCCCGCCGCCGGGGTGGTGCTGCGGATCGCCGGTACGGCGGTCACCGTATGGCTGCTGATCAACACGTACTTCGCCGTGAGCGAGCCGCGCACCTGGGCGGCCGGGGTCGCGCTGCCGTTGACGCAGAACGCGACGATCCACGGGCAGGGCCTGGTGGGCATCGCGCTGTACTACACCAGCGGCAGCGACCGGCTGGCCTGGTACAGCCACGCGAGCATGCTGCTGGCGGGTGCCCTGCTGGCGCTGCTCGTCCTGTTCGTGCGGCGGCTGGGGCCGGCGGCGACGGTGCTGCCGTGGTGCGCCTTCTTCCTGGCGACGCGTTCACAGGACGGCTACTACCTGCTGATGACCCCGCTGTGGCTGGCGGCGGCGGTGACCACGCCGGCCGCGTCCTTCGCCGGGGCGTGGCAGCCCCGGCCGCGCTTCCTGTCGGGCCCGCGCAGGCGCCCGGCGCTGATCGCGGCGGCCGCGCTGCTCCTCGTACCGGCGCTGGCGAGCGCGGCCGTGGCGGCGACGGGTTCACCGCCGCTGCGGATGCGGGTGATGAGGGTGCTCACGCTTCGTCCGGACTCCGTGTCCGAACTGACCCTCCGGGTCACGAACACGGACGACAGCGCCCTGTCGCCCCACTTCACGTTCACCACCGGCCAGGGCATGAGCCGGTGGTGGAAGGTGGTCCAGGGGCCTGCCACGCTGCCCGCGCATGCGAGCGCCGTCTACCGGCTCCAGCCGCCCGGGCCCGTGTTCCACATCCCCCGGCGCCCGGGTACCCGTATCCGGCTGCGCGTGTTCACCGCGTCGCCGGACACGTTGTCGAGCATGGACGTCCGGCTGCCGGGCGAGCGTCCGTAGAGCCCTGGGGCGTAGTCCCTCAGGCGGGGGTGCGGGTGAAGCGGAGGGTGGCCGTGACCGTCGCGAGGCCGCGCATCATGCCCAGTTGGTTCCAGCCCATTCCGAACTCGTCCCGGTCGACGCTGAACTCCGCGTCCAGAACGACCGCGTCGGCGCCGGCGCCGGTGAGGCGTGCGGTGACGCTCGTGGTGCGGCTGATGCCGCGCACGGTCAGCTGGCCGGTGACGTGCACGGAGTCGCCGTCGCGGAGTTCGGCGCCGCGCACCGCGAAGGTGATCTCGGGGTGGTTCTCGACGTCGAAGAAGTCGGCCCCGTGCAGGTGCTTGTCACGCTTGGCGTGCTTGGTGTCCAGGGACGCGGCGTCCAGGGTCACGGCGCCCGTGGCGGAGCCGTCGGGGAGAACCTCGCCACCGCCGCCGGTGACGGCGAAGGTGCCCTGCACGGTGACCAGGTTCCACATCGTCTTGTGCTTGACGGCGACGGTGGACGCCGTCCGGTCGAGCTGCCACAGGCCGGTTTCCACGGCAACGGTCATGAGCTGTCTCCTGACAGGAACGAGGGTCGTGCGAGGTGCGCGAGAGGCGTGAGGCGTGACCCGGTCATCCAAATTTGGACGATGGGGCGATGGCGTCACGCTAGCCCGTCATCCAAATATGAACAACCCCTCGTTCAAAATTGGACAACCGCTAGAATCGAGGCATGGCCGCCCCTTCCGAACGCCCCGCCGACCTGCCGACCTGTCCCGCCGCACAGGAGAGCGGGCTGCTCCCGGCCGAGCTCCGGGGCTGGATGGTCCTGCTGGCCGCCACCGGGGCGATCGAGCAGCGGCTCGGCCCCGTCCTCAAGGACACGCTCGGGGTCTCCCACGACGAGTTCCTGGTGCTGTGCCTGCTGGCGGAACGGCCCGACGGCGGGCTGCGGATGACCCGGATCGCGGAACTGCTCGGGCGCCCCAAGACCCGGCTCACCTATCAGATCGCCTGCCTCGCGCACGCCGGGCTGGTCACCCGGCGCTCGGTGTGCGGCGACAAGCGGGGCGTCGAGGTGTCCCTCACCGGCAAGGGCCGCCGTCTGTTCACGGAGGCCTCGCCGACCTTGGCCGACACCGTCTCCTCGAGGCTGGCGATGATCGGCCCCGAGGAGCGCGAGACGATGCGCGGGCTGCTGCCGGAGGAGGCGGACAGGGCGGGGCATTGACCTCCTCCCCCGACACCTGGGCCATCAGGCGGCCAGAACCGCCGACGGAAGTCCGTCCGCAGCCCCGGGAGTCCGCGCTCGCACCCGGTCAGGCACCAGCCCGCACCACCGGTGACCACAGCCTCCGCCGCCATGACCACGGCCCGGCGGCCGGAGTCCACCGGTCGTCGGCGTCCGCCGGTCGACGGAGGAGCCGGACATCAGTACATGCCCGAGGGCCGCGAGCAGCACGCAGACAGCCGCGAACACGGACACCGTGGCCAGCGGCGCGCGTGAACCCCGCCCGGCAGTCATTGCGACCCAAGCTAGTTTTGAACGCGTTCAAATATTTGCGCTACGCTTGCGGCACCCGTTCCGAGCCATGGGGGAAGCCGTGAAGATCGTCATACCCGGAGGAACCGGCCAGGTGGGTACGGTCCTGAACCGTGCGCTCACCGCCGCCGGTCACGACGTCACCGTCCTGACGAGGCGGCCGACGCGCGACCGCGAGATCGGCTGGGACGGCGAGACCCTGGGCGCCTGGGCCGAGGCGGTCGACGGCAGCGACGTCGTGATCAACCTGGCGGGCCGCAGCGTCAGCTGCCGCTACATCCCCGCCAACCTGCGGGCCATGATGGACTCTCGCGTGCGCTCCGCCCGGGTCGTCGGCGAGGCGATCGCCGGCGCCGCGCGGCCACCCCGGCTCTGGCTCCAGATGAGCACGGCCACCGTGTACGCCCACCGCTTCGACGCCCCCAACGACGAGGCGACCGGCGTCATCGGCGGCACCGAACCCGGCGTACCGGACTACTGGGCGTACAGCGTCGAGATCGCCAAGGCCTGGGAGAGGGCCCAGGAGCAGGCCGCGACGCCCGCCACGCGCAAGGTCGCCCTGCGGACCGCCATGGTGATGAGCCCGGATCGCGGCGGCGTCCTCGACGTCCTGCTGCGGCTGGCGCGGCTCGGCCTGGGCGGACCGGTCGCGGGTGGCGCGCAGTACGTGTCCTGGATCCACGACCACGACTTCGTACGCGCCGTCGAGTTCCTGGCCGGCCGGGACGACCTCGCCGGACCGGTGAACCTCGCCGCTCCCCACCCCCTCCCGCAGCGTGCGTTCATGCACGCGCTGCGCGCCGCGTGGGGCGTGCCGGTGGGCCTGCCGGCGACGCGGTGGATGGCGGAGCTGGGCGCGTTCGCGCTCCGCTCGGACACCGAACTCCTGCTCAAGAGCCGCCGTGTCGTCCCCGGCCGGCTACTCGACGCGGGCTTCACCTTCGAACACGCCGAATGGCCGGAGGCCGCCGCCGACCTCGTACGCCGGGTGCGCGACAGGGCTGCGACGGGCGCCGACATCTCGGCCGGGTCGTCGGCCAGGGGGCCGGCGGGCCGGTGACCGGGCCGAGGGTGAGGCGAGGGCGAGGCGAGGGCGGGTGCGGGTGCGGGTGAGGGGGCGCTGGTCCAGGTCAGGGCACCTGAACGGGCACCGAAGCCGCTCATGACGACGTGCGCATCGGTCCCGGGTCGCTTCTCCCGAGCTGCGCACTGAGCCGGGTGGGCCCCACGGCCAGGTCACCGGGCGCGGCGGCCTGGCCGTGCGGTGTGGCCGGGTTGCTCCTCCCGAGCCGCCTGCTGAGCCGGGCGGTCGCCACCGCCAGGTCACCGGGCGCGGCGTCCTGGCCGTGCGGTGTGGCCGGGTTGCTCCTCCCGAGCCGCCTGCTGAGCCGGGCGGTCGCCACCGCCAGGCCGCCGGGCGCGGCGTCCTGGCCGTCCGGTATGGCAGCAGGGCCCGCGGGTCGGCTTGGGTTCCGGCCTCGGCCCGTGGGCCGAAAAGCAGGCCGCCGGACGCCTTCGGACGCGGCGCGTCGAAAACCGGCCGGTCCGTGCTCCGAGGACAGGGCCGCCGAGGAGTCGCGCAAGTGACCCCTGGTGCGCGGGCCGCCGGGAGCGAGAGGGAAGCTGGTATCGATCAACTCTCCCTGGAGGTACGTGAGATGACGAGCCGTCTGCCGCGCCGTACGGTGCTGGGCGGAATGATCGGCGGTCTGGCGCTGGCCTCGGCCCCGGCTTCGGCCTCGGCCGGCACGGGTGCCGGATCCGCGTCGACCGCAGGGCGCGCACCCGGCGCCACCGGACAGGGGACCGTCGGCCCGGAGCCGTACGTGCCCGTTCCCGTGGGCGTCGGGGGCGGGCCGGCCGGGACGGACCGGGTGCATGTCCTCAAGGTCGGCCCCGACACGGCGGCCACCGTCCTCGTGCTCGTGCCCGGCATGTTCGGGGCGGCGAACGACTTCCGGCTGCTCGCCCGTGACCTGGTCGCGGACGTACCCGGCTTGCAGGTGTGGGCCCTCGACCGGCGCGAGGAGAACCTCGCCGACCGCTCGGGCTTCGCGGGCCCGAACCCCCTCGCCTACTACCTGGACGGCCACTACCGCACCCAGGACCCGGCCGCCTCCCCCTTCGCCGCGCACTGGGGCCTGCCCCTCGCCCTCGCCGATCTCCGGGCCGTCGTCCGCTCGGCTGGGCACGGTGGCCGGCGCGTGGTGCTCGGCGGGCACTCCTGGGGAGCGACGACCGCGATGGCGTACGCGGCCTGGGACTTCGACGGCTGCCCCGGCTACCGGGACCTCGCGGGGCTCGTGGTCGTCGACGGCGGTGTCCTCGGGGCGTTCGACGGAACGGGCGATCCGGTCCTCGACTCGCCGGAGGAGGTACGGGAACGGCTCGCGGCCATCGACGCCGGGGCGGTCTTCGACCTGACCCTGAGCGGTGTGGGTCTGGGCAGCCGCGCGGAGAGCACCCAGATCTGGTACCAGCTCGCCGGCCACTACGCCCTGCGTGACCCCGACGGCCCCTCGGTGCTCCAGCCCCGGCTGCCCGACGCACTGCGCCTTCCGTACACCGTCACCAACGCGGGCCTGCTGGGCGTCCTGGTGGATGCTGGATTCGGCTGGCCCAACGCCATCACCGTGCACTCCGGACACCTCGCCGACAGCGGGGACGTGCGTGGCTGGGTCGACGCCGGGATCACCCCGATAGGCCGGGTCGCGGCGGCGTACGCCGGTCCGGTGCCGGCCGTCTGGGAGTGGTACTGGCCGGCCCGGCTCTCCGTCGACCTCGATGTCACGGACGCCTACACCGACTCCGCTCTCGCCCGCTCCCTGGGCCTGCGACTGCGTCACGCCGACCGCCTCGACATTCCGCTGTACGCCTTCGGGACGAGCTACGCCCAGGGCACCATCGAGGAGTCGGCGCGCACAGTGGTCGCCAACTCCCGTATCCCGTACGCCACTTACCAGACCGACCACGCCATGAACCACCTCGACCCGCTCTTCGCGGCCCCGGCCCACAACACCCTGACGCGGACACTCGCGGAGTTCCTGAAGGGACCCGCGGCGCGCTGAAGCGAGGCTGCCCGTCCGGCCGCTCCCCGCGAGGGCCGGCCGGACGGGCAGTGACGACGCCCCGCTCGACCTACTCGGCCTTGATCGCGGTGAGCATGTTCAGTCGGGCGGCGCTGCGCGCGGGCCACAGGGCCGCCAGCAGGCCGACCAGCGCCGCCAGCAGCAGGAAGAGCCCGAACCGGCCCCATGGCAGCACCAGCATGTATCCGGGTATGTCCGCCTTCGTGGCCTCGCAGACGGCCCAGCCCAGGAAGGCACCGAGGCCGAGCCCGATCACCGCGCCGAAGAGCGAGATGACCACGGCCTCCAGCTGGATCATCCGTGTCACACCCCGCCGGTCGAGCCCGACCGCTCGCAGCATGCCGACCTCGCGCTGTCGCTCGAAGACGGACATCGCGAGGGTGTTCACCACCCCCAGCACCGCGATGACCAGGGAGATCGCGAGCAGCCCGTACAGAACGTTCACCGTCGTGTCGACGTCTCCGTTGAAGTGGTCGCGGATGGCCTGCCGGTCACCGACCGTGGTCCCCGGGTGCCCGGCGACGGCGTCGGCGAGCGCTTTCGCGTCCGTGCTGCCATCCGTCTTGACGTAGATCCACAGGATGCGGCTCTCGTCCTCGTGCGGCTTGAGTACGTCCGTGGAGACGATGACCGGCGAGACGACGGTGTTGCTCTCGAAAATGGCCCCGACGGTCAGCCTGCCGCGCTCAGAGTCCTCGTATCCCACCGGCAGCGTGTCCCCGGCCTTCCAGCCGTTGGACCTCGCGACGTCGTCGGCGACGGCCATCTGCCCCTTCGTGAGCGTCTCCAGTGAGCCGGAGACCACCGTGAGGTGGATGGTCTTCGGGAAGTCCGCCGCGGTGACGCCGGATACCTGTTGCATACTGCGGCCGACCGTCATCAACCCGCCCTGCTCCTGCGACACCGCCCTGACGCCCTCGACCTTGCGCAGCGCGGCGACCGTCGAGGCGTCCAGGCCCGTACCGTCGTCCATGACCATGTAGTCGGCCTTGACGATGTCGTTGGTGATCCGGTCCGCGGACTGACCGAGGGTGGCACCGAGCACGGTCAGACCGCTGACCAGCGTCAGCCCGATGGCCAGCGCGGAGGCGGTGGCGCCGGTACGGCGGGGGCTGCGAACCGCGTTCTGACCCGCGAGCCGGCCGGAGATCCCGAAGCCGCGCCGCAGCAGCGGCCCTGCGACCGCGATCACGGGCCGGGACAGCAAGGGGATCAGCACGATGACCCCGATCACCGCGAAAAAGGCACCGAGTCCGACGATCTTCGCGCCGCTCGAACCACCGGCCCCGGCACCCGCGACGACGATCACCGCGCCGAGCAGCGTGACGATTCCGCCGAGGGAGTTGCGCACAACCAGGGACTTGGTGGTGGCCGGCAGATGCGCACTGCCGATCGCCGCGACCGGCGGAATCTTCGCGGCGCGACGGGCGGGCAGCCAGGCGGCCACCATGGTGACCAGGACACCGACGACAACAGCGACAAGGACGGTCGTCGACGTGACGGTCAGCGGCCCGTCCGGGATCTTCCCGCCGCCGAGATCGACAGCGGAGCGCGCTATGGCAGCGATGGCGGCGCCCAGCCCGAGCCCGGCGGCCGAGGCGACCACGCCGATCACCATCGCCTCGGTCAGCACGGACCGGGTGACCTGCCTGCGGGAGGCGCCGACCGCGCGCAGCAGAGCGAGTTCCCTGGTGCGCTGGGCGGCCAGCATGGTGAAGGTGTTGGCGATCAGGAAGACGCTGACGAAGAGCGCGACGCCGGCGAAGGCGAGCAGCAGGGTACCGAGCGTCAACGCGTCCGACGCCGCCATCTTGGCCTCCTCGTCGGCGAGTTGCCGACCAGTCTTGGCCTTCGCGGAGTCGGGGAGCACCTTCCCGACGGTGGCGGCGAGGTCGGAGCTCGAAACACCCGGGGCGGCGGTGACGGTGACGGACTGGTAGACGCCCGGCCGGAGGAAGAGCCGCTGCGCGACCGGCGTGTCGAACAGCACCAGGCTGCCGCCTTCGGCCACCGAGCTGTTCTCGGTGGTGAAGATGCCGGAGAGCCTGTACGTCTTCGCCGGACCCGTGAGGGCGACGGGCACGGTGTCACCGACGTGGTAGCCACCCTTCTCTGCCGCGCCCCTGTCGAGCGCGACCTGCCCGGGCCCGGTGGGGCCGCTGCCGTCGGTGAACTCGTAGAGCCCGTCCTTGCCGCTCTTCCCCGGCGCGAAGTTGGCGCCCGTGTTGAGCATGCCGGCGCCGATGAGCCCGCCGTTCTTGTCGGCGACGGAGGCGGACCCCTCGACCCGCCCGGCGGCTTCGGCGACCCCGCCGAGTCGGGCGATCTCGTCGAACGTCTTCCGGCTGATGCCGGGGTTCTCGCCGGAGTAGTCGGTGTTCTCCATGACCTGGACATCCACGTGGGCGTAGCTCTTGGCCGCCTGGCTGCCGTAGGCACTTTTGTAGGTGTCGCTGAAGATCAGGGTGCCGGAGACGAACGCGACGCCGAGTATGACGGCGAGCAGGGTCATCAGCAGTCTGGCCTTGTGCGCGAGGACGTTGCGCAGGGCTGTGCGGAACATGGTGGTGTGGTCCCGGTGAGGTGGAGGGGAGGGTGACGGTGAGGGTGAGGGGCGGTCAGGGGGCGCGTCGGTTCGGCCGGCCCGGCACGGCTCAGCTCAGCTCAGGTCGTGCGGAACTTGGTGTCGAAGGACTTCATGAGGTCGAGAACCCGGTCCGCGGTGGGCTCGTACAGCTCGTCGACGATCCGTCCGTCGGCGAGGAAGATGACCCGGTCCGCATAGGCCGCGGCGACCGGATCGTGGGTGACCATGACGACGGTCTGGCCCAACTCCCGTACGGAGTCCCGCAGGAACCCGAGGACCTCGGCCCCCGCACGCGAGTCCAGGTTTCCCGTCGGCTCGTCCCCGAAGACGATGTCCGGCTTGGAGGCGAGGGCGCGGGCGACGGCGACACGTTGCTGCTGGCCGCCGGAGAGCTGGGCGGGACGGTGGCTGAGCCGGCCGGACAGACCGACCATCTGTATGACGGTGTTCAGCCACTCCTGGTCCGGCGTCCGGCCCGCGATGTCCATCGGGAGCGTGATGTTCTCGAGTGCGGTGAGGGTCGGCAGCAGGTTGAACGCCTGGAAGATGAAGCCGACCTTGTCCCGGCGGAGTCTGGTGAGCTGCCTGTCCGTCAGGGACCCGAGCTCGATGTCACCGACGCGGACCGAGCCGGAGGAGAAGGAGTCCAGCCCGGCGACGCAGTGCATCAGGGTGGACTTGCCGGACCCGGAGGGCCCCATGATCGCGGTGAACTGGGACTGTCCGAAGCCGACGCTGACCTGGTCGAGGGCGACCACCTGGGTGTCACCCTGCCCGTAGACCTTGGAGAGTTGTGTGGCGCGGGCGGCCACGGTGGGGGTGACGGTGCGGGGGCCGGTGGGCGAGGCGGTGGTCACGGGTACGACTCCGATCGACGGCAGAAGCAGCGCGGGGCGCGGGCCTCACCGACGGACACAGACCGCCGAAGACAGCACATGGACACGGGAGTCCAGGCCCACCCCGCTGGGGACCCCTCCATCGTCCGGTTCATACGGGTCCCCGCGGATCAGCCGAAAAGCTGACCACCTGGGGGTGACGGGGGAGGCGGATCCGTCAGCCTCGGGGATGCCGTCGCGTCAGCTCCGGGGATGATGAAGTCCGTGAATCGCTTGCGGCAGCGGGCCTGTCGCCAGGGCCGGCGTCCGCTCACCGGCGAGACGCGCCTCAATTCCGGCAGGACCAGCCCCCTCGCCGTATCGGCCATACGGCCGAGGTACAGCCGAGCCGAGCGATGCGACTCTCGTCCACGAGACGGGAGAGACGGACGAGACGTGATCCGCACGGCCACCGTCCTGCATATCGCCGTATCGCCGTATCGCGCGTATCGCCGTATCGCCCCACTGCCGCGCTTGCACAGATCCCAAGTTTTCGTGTGCGACGCCGGCCGAGGCCGGGGCGCTGAGGGGTAATCCGCTCATGAGCACGCGAGTGGAGCGTCGTATGCCGAGCACGCGAGCGGCATCGGTCGAGCCGGCGTCCTGAGTCGACCTCGGGAAGGCGCCTGTCACGCGCCGCGCAACACCGTTTCCAGGTGGCGACCCCAGCGCAGTGCGGTGGCCACGATCTCTCGCGTGCCGGGTTCGAGGCGGTGGCGCGGTCCGACGACCTGGACGGCGGCGACGACCTCGTCCGTGAAGTCGCGGACCGGTACGGCGACCGAGTACAGGCCGGGCTCGGCCTCCTCGTCGACGATCGAGTATCCGCGCTGCCGGGTCAGCGACAGCCGGCGCAGGAAGTCGTCGAGGCCGGTCGGTGTGTCGGGGCCGTGGCGGACGAAGTCGGTGCGGGAGAAGACCGCCGCCACCTCGTCGTCGTCGGCGTCCATCAGCAGCGCCTGGCCGCAGTCGCTGCAGTACGCCGGGTAGGGGCGGCCGATCCAGGAGCCGAGCTGCCGGCTGCCGGGCGGCACCCGTTCGGCGACGGTCACGGTCGTGTCGCCCACGAGAACGCCGAGGTAGCAGCTCTCGCCGGTCTCCGCCGCCATGCCCTCCAGGGCCGTGAGACCGTCGGTGCGCAGGCGGTGTGCCGTGAGTTCCCGGGCCGTCGTGTAGAGCCTCCAGTGAGGTGCCACCGCGCCCGAGGCCTCGTCGCGTTCGACGAAGTCCTCCGCGCCCATGGCGGTGAGTGCCCGGGACAGCTGACTGCGGTCGCGGCCCATCCGCCTGGCGAGTTCGGAGACGGACACGGCCAGGCCATGACGTCGGCCGCCGGCCGTGCCCCGGGCGAGCGCGGACAGGACGTCCAGGCCCTTCGCCACGCTCGAGTCCACGTACCCCTCGTACTCCTCCGTCGTCCCGGCGCGCCCGTACGACGGGGTGCCGGGCCCGTGCTCGTTGATCCGCACTGTACCGCCGCCTTCCCACAAGATCAGAAACTGTGCAGTATTTACATCTTGCCGTGCATTTAATGCACGCCTAGCATCCTCTGCATCAGCTGCCGCCGAATGCCGAGGGATGTACGCGTATGGGCACGACGATGCCGCCGGGAACCACCGAACGAGGCCGGGAGGCAGCGGATCCGTCCGTACGGCGCCGGACGGTACGGAGGGTCAAGGCCTACTGGCCGGTCTCAGAGAACACCCTGGCCGCCTGCGCGCGGGGCGACCTCGACACGCTGCGCTCCGACGAGTCCTTCGCCTCACTGCTGCGCGTGCTGGAGAGTTCGCCCGAACTCGGGGACTTCGGCGTGTACGGCGACGTCTTCGAGGTGGCATTCGGCGCGGAGGGCTTCACCGTCCGGCCGGGCGCCCACCCCGCCCTCGGCTCGGTCGGCGGGCGGTTCCTCTCCGCCACCGTCGCCGTGACCACGTACGTCGACTCGGTGACGGACGAGGACCTGGCGCGGGTGCTGGCCCGCCTCGCCGACGCCCATCCCTGGGAGATCCCGGTGATCGAGCTCTCCGCCCCGCTGGAACTCGTCTCCCGAGCCTGACCAGAGCGCAGCGAACCCTCCCGAACCCGAGCCCCTCAGCCCCTCAGCGCGGCACCCGCACCCGGTGACCGCCCCTGCCGCGTGCGCACCACCCGACGCGCACCGCTCCCCCGCCGAAAGTGGCTTCACCCCTCCGCCATGCCATGCCGATCGCCCCCCACGCGTCCTGCCCCTCCCCGCTCCCCAGAGGACACGTCATGTCAGTCTCAGTCGCACCGGAGAACCCCGCGGCGCCCGCCACCGGCGCCGCCCAGCGCAGCCCCGACGGCCTGCGCCGCACCATGCGGTCCCGCCATCTCGTGATGATCGCGATGGGCGGCGTCATCGGCTCGGGGCTCTTCCTCAGCTCCGGCTTCACCGTCTCCCAGGCCGGCCCGCTCGGCGCCGTACTCGCCTATCTGGTGGGCGCGTTCGTCGTCTGGCTGGTGATGACCTGCCTCGGCGAACTCGCCGTCATCTACCCCGTCTCGGGTGCGTTCCACGTCTACGCGACCCGCTCCATCGGCCCCGCCACCGGCTTCGCCACCGCCTGGCTGTACTGGCTGACCTGGGCGGTCGCCCTCGGCTCCGAGTTCACCGCGTGCGGGCTGCTGATGCAGCGCTGGTTCCCCGGTGTCAGCGTCTGGGTCTGGTGCGTGGTGTTCGCCACGGTCGTCTTCGGAGTGAACGCCTTCTCCGCCCGGGTCTTCGGCGAGACCGAGTACTGGTTCTCCCTGGTCAAGGTCGTCGCCGTGGTCGCCCTCATCGTGCTCGGCGGCGCGGCCCTGGCCGGCTTCCACCCGCTCTCCTCGGGCGGATCCCACCCCTTTCTGCTGCAGAACTTCAGCACTCCGGACGGCCTCTTCCCACATGGTTTCTCCGGCGTCCTCGTCACCGTCCTGGCGGCTTTCTACGCCTTCTCCGGGTCCGAACTCATCGGCGTCGCCGCCGGTGAGACCGAGGACCCCGCGACCGCCGTACCCAAGGCGCTGCGCGTCACCGTCATCCGTCTGCTGGTCTTCTTCGTCGGCGCGATCACGGTGATCGCCGCGACCATCCCGTACGACAAGGTGGGTCTGGACGAGAGCCCGTTCGTCACCGTCTTCTCCTCCGTCGGCGTCCCCTACACGGCCGACGCGATGAACTTCGTGATCATCACGGCGCTGCTGTCCGCCGGGAACAGCGGCCTGTACTCCTGCGCCCGCATGCTCTTCTCCCTCGCGGAGGAGAAGCAGGCCCCGCAGGTGCTGCGCCGGCTCAGCCGCCGTGGCATCCCGCTGGTCGCCCTGTCGCTCAGCATGGTCGGCGGTGCCGCCTCCCTGGTGAGCAGCGTCGCGGCGCCCGAGACCGTCTACCTGGTGCTGGTGTCGATCGCCGGGTTCGCCGCGGTCGGCGTGTGGATGTCCATCGCCGCGTCCCAGTTCTTCCACCGGCGGGCCTTCGTACGCGACGGCGGGGACGTCCGGACGCTGTCGTACCGGACCCCCTTCTACCCGGTCGTGCCCATCCTGGCCTTCGCCCTGTGCCTCGCCTCGCTCATCGGTATCGCGCTGGACCCGGCGCAGGCCACCGCCCTGTACTTCGGCGTCCCGTTCGTGGCCGGCTGCTACCTGTACCACTGGCTGCGCCACGGTCGCCGCCGGACCGCTGGAGCCGCCGTATGAGGCCCACCTGTCTGCTCCTCGACCTCGACGGCACGCTGATCGACTCCGCTCCCGGCGTGACCGCGAGCGCCGCCGCGGCCCTCCGCTCGGTCGGGGCGTCGGTCCCGGACGGGCCCGCGCTGCGCGGCTTCGTCGGTCCGCCGATGTACGACACGTTCCGCCACGTCGTCGGCCTCGACGAGCCGACCGCGCGGGCCGCCCTCGCGGCCTACCGCACGGAGTACGCCCGGCACGGAGCGTCGGCCGCCACCGTGTACGACGGGATTCCCGAACTGCTGGACGCCTTGGCCGCGTCCGGCCTCCCGATGGGCGTCGCGACCTCCAAGGTGCAGGACCAGGCGGAGCTGATGACACGTCGCTTCGGTCTCGACGCACGGCTGCTGACCGTGTGTGGTGTCTCCGACGAGGCGGGCCGCACGACGAAGCGGCAGGTCATCCGGGAGTGCGTCACCCGGCTGCGGGACCGGGGCGCGGACGTCCGCCGGCCGCTCATGGTCGGCGACCGCGCCTACGACATCGAGAGCGCGGCGGCAGAGGGCATCCCTACCGTCCATGTGCGGTGGGGCTACGGCGGGGAGGCGGAGTCGGCCGGAGCGGTCGCCTACGTCGCCGAACCGGCCGAACTGATCCACCTGCTCGCCACGCTCCCCCGCACCGCCCTCGCAATCACCCCTGAGACCGCCCACTGAGAGGACCCGCCACCCATGACACCGAACAACACCGCCGCCGCCACCGGCCCGACCACGGCCACCGAACCACCCCTCTGGGCCCTGCACCGGGAACTGACGGCGACGACGGTCCGGACGGACCTCACGCACGCCTTCCACCCGGGCCAGCCGCACTTCCCCGCCTTCCCGGACGAGGAGCGTGAGCTGCCGTTCGACATGTCGCGTGGCGACGGCTTCACCGTGCA
This sequence comes from Streptomyces sp. B21-083, assembly GCF_036898825.1. GTDB lineage: Bacteria > Actinomycetota > Actinomycetes > Streptomycetales > Streptomycetaceae > Streptomyces. Next base: position 2,386,965 of record NZ_JARUND010000001.1, read on the forward strand.
TCTCCACACGATCGTCGGCCAGTGGGGCACCCACGTCGACCCGCCCGTGCACTTCGTCGCCGGGGCCCGGACCCTGGACGAGATCCCGGTCGACGAGATGATCCTGCCGCTGGTCGTCCTCGACATCAGCGACCGCGTGGCCGCCGACCCCGACGCCGTACCGACCCTGGACGACATCGCAGCTTGGGAGTCGCGCCACGGCCGTATCCCCGCCGGCTCCTTCGTGGCCCTGCGCACCGGCTGGAGCCGGCGCTGGCCCGACCCGGCCGCCATGGCCAACAAGGACGAGGCGGGCGTGAGCCACTGCCCGGGGTGGTCCGCCGAGGTCCTGCGGTACCTCTTCGAGGAGGCCGGTGTCACCGCGATCGGGCACGAGCAGACCGACACGGACCCCGGACTCGCCACCTCCGCCGGTGACTTCAGCCTGGAGCGTTACGTGCTGGCACGCGACCGCTGGCAGATCGAGCTGCTGGCCGACCTGGACCGGGTGCCCGAGGCCGGGGCCCTGATCGTCGCCACCTGGCCCAAGCCGCAGGGCGGTTCGGGGTTCCCCGCCCGCGTGTTCGCCCTGCACCAAGCGGTCTGAACCAGGCGGTCCGGACCGGGTCCGAACCGCCGACATGACACGAAGAGCTCCGGTCGGCCATGTCGCCGCCGGAGCTCTTCGGTGAGTGCGAGTCAGGAGACACAGCCACAGCCATGGACACCATCGACGAGCAGATCATCACCGAGCTCACGGGCAACGCCCGTATGTCCCATGCCGAGTTGGGCCAGCGGGTGCGCCTGTCCCGCAACGCCGTGCGCCAGCGCGTCGAGCGCCTGGAACGGCAGGGGCACATCGGCGGCTACACCCTGGTGCGTCCGTCGAGCGGGCCCGACCGGCCGACGGTGGCCGCCCATGTCCTGGTCTACCGCCAGGACCGGATGCGTGGCGGCGATGTCCTGGCCGCCCTCAAACGCATCCCGGAGGTGGTCTTCTGCGACGTGCTGAGCGGCCAGTTCGATCTGCTGGTCAGCCTGGAGGCCGACTCCCTGGAACGCGTACAGGGCATCTGGGAGCAGATCGCCCAGATGCCCGGTGTACGGGACACGGTGACGGCACTCGCGCTGTCCCGTGTCGTCAGCCGGCCGCGGCTATGAGACGCCCCCGGCTATGACGGCCACAGCTATGGAACGGCCATGAGAGCACGTGCCGTGTCCCGGTCCAGCAACCCGCGCCGCACGACGACGTCCAGTACGTCGTCGCCCGTCGTCAGCGCCTCCCGGGCCACCGCCGAGGCGACCTCGTGCCCGATGCGGGGCGCCAGCGCCGTCACCGCGCCGACCGCCCCGGTGATCCCCGGCGGAAGCGTGGATCCGCCGGCGGTGATGCCCGCCACGCACAGCGTGCGCAGCGCCGCACAGCCGCGGGTGAGCCAGGTGATGTGCTGGAGCAGCAGGTGCCCGATCAGTGGTTCGAACGCGTTCAGCTGCAACTGCCCGTTGTCGGCGGCCATGGTGATCGCGACGTCCGCACCGGCGGTCGCGAACGCGATCTGGTTGACCATCTCGGGGATCACCGGGTTCACCTTGCCCGGCATGACCGACGAACCGGTCTGCCGCGCCGGCAGGTTGATCTCGGCGAACCCCGCGCGCGGTCCGCTGGCCAGCAGCCGCAGGTCGCTGCACACCTTGGACAGCTTCACCGCCGTCCGCTTCAGCACCCCCGACACGGTCAGGAACACCCCGGTGTCGGAGGTGGCCTCGACCAGGTCGGCGGCGGGCGTGTGGTCGAGCCCGGTCAGCGCCCTCAACTGCCGTACGGCCGCCGCCGCGTAGCCGGGCTCGGCGGCGATGCCCGTGCCGACGGCCGTCGCCCCGAGGCTGGTCTCGGCGAGCAACGGCAGCGTCTCGCCGATCCGGTCGACGTCCTCGGCGAGCGTCGTCCCGAAGGCGGCGAACTCCCGGCCCAGCGTCATCGGTACGGCGTCCTGCAGCTGGGTGCGTCCGATCTTCACCACGGCGGCGAACTCCGCACCCTTGGCAGTGAACTCGGCTGCCAGCAGGGCGAGTTCACCGGTCAGCCCGACCAGGGCCGCGGTGACCGCGATGCGCAGGGCGGTGGGGTAGACGTCGTTGGTGGACTGGCAGCGGTTGACGTCGTCGAGCGGATGGAGGTGTTCGTAGTGGCCGCGCTCGTGGCCGAGGTGTTCCAGCCCGAGGTTGGCGATCACCTCGTTGGCGTTCATGTTGGTGCTGGTCCCCGCCCCGCCCTGGATGACGTCCACGGGGAACTGATCGTGGTGGCGGCCGTCCGCGACGGCCTCGCAGGCCGCCGCGATGGCCCGCACCTTGTGCGGCTCCAGCACGCCGATCTCACCGTTGGCGAGGGCGGCGGCGTGCTTCACCAGGGCCAGGGCGCGCACGAGTTGGGGGTGGACGGAGACCGGGACACCGCTGACGCCGAAGTTCTCCAGGGCGCGGGCCGTGTGCACGCCCCAGTACGCCTCCGCGGGCACCGGTACGTCCCCCAGCGCGTCCGTCTCGACGCGGAAGCCGTTCACACTCCGGCCCCGTTGAGGCAGACGACCTTCGGCTGGGTCATGTCCTCGTAGGCGAAGCGCACGCCCTCACGGCCCATGCTGCCGTACTTGAAGCCACCGAAGGGCATCGCGTCGATACGGTAGTCGGAGGAGTCGTTGATCATCACACCGCCCGCCTCCAGCAGCCGTGCCGCGGCCATGGCCCGGTCCAGCGAGGCCGTGAAGACGCCCGCGTGCAGGCTGAAGTCGATCTCGTTGGCCCGCTCGACGGCCTCCTCGAAGGTGTCGAAGGGCTCCAGGACGACGACGGGCGCGAACGCCTCCTCCCGCCAGACAGCCGACGTCGCCGGCACGTTCTCGAGAACGGTCGGGGCGTACCCGCTGCCGTCCCGCTCGTGGCCGCACAGCAGCCTGGCCCCCTCGGCGAGGGCGGCGGCGACCGTGGCCTCGACCGCGACCGCCGCCCGTTCGTCGATCATGGGACCGACGTCGGTGCGCTCGTCGGCGGGGTCCCCGGTACGCAGCTGCCGGGTGCGCTGGACGAACGCGTCCCGGAACGCCGCGTACACCGGGCGCTCGACGAGGATCCGCTGGGTGCCGACGCAGTTCTGGCCGGCCGCCCAGAACGCCCCGGACACACACGCCTCGACCGCCGCGTCCAGGTCCGCGTCGGCCAGCACCAGGACGGGGGCGTTGCCGCCGAGGTCCATGGCGAGCTTCTTCAGCCCGGCCGAGCGCGCGATGGCCTCACCGGTGCGGAATCCCCCGGTGAACGACACCATCCGCACGTCCGGGGCGGCCACCACGGCGGCCCCCAGCTCGGCGCCGCCGTTGACCACGGTCACCACGTCCTCCGCCAGCCCCGCCTCCACCAGCGTGTCGACCAGCCGCAGCGCGGACAGCGGGGTGAGCAGGGACGGTTTCAGGACGACCGCGTTGCCGCCCGCGATCGCCGGGCCGAGCTTGTGCGCGACCAGGTTGAGCGGGTCGTTGTACGGCGTGACGGCCGCGATGATGCCCAGCGGCTCACGGGTGAACCAGCCCGAGCGCCCCTCCGATCCCGCGTACGCGTCGAACGGCACCACCTCGCCCGCGTTGCGGCGCGCCTCGGCCGCCGACAGCCGCAGGGTGTTGACCGCGCGGCCGGTCTCCTTGCGGGCCTGCGTGAGGGTCTTGCCGGCCTCGGCGACGATCAGCCGGGCGAACGACTCGGCGCGCTCCTCGATCAGCCGGGCCGCGCCGTCGAGCACCGCCACGCGGGCGGCCCGGGAGAGGCCACGAGCGGTCTCGCGCCCTCGCCGGGCCCGCCGCAGGACAGCGTCCACGGCGTCGGCCGAGGTCAGGCAGACCGAGCCGATCGTCTCGCCGGTGTACGGGTTGCGCACCGGCGCCATGCCGTCGCCGACCTGCGCGTGCGTGGGCAGAGCGCCCAGTGAGACATCAGCCACGACGGGCCTCCTGAAGGGACTTGACGCCGAAGCCGGAGGCGGCGCCGCCGGTGTGCTCGTGGATGCCGATGACGTCCGAGAGCAGCGCGTACGCCGTCTCGGTGCGCCCGGCGCCGGGCCCGCCGATGGTGACGGTGCCCAGCAGATCGGTGTGGAACGCCACGGCGTTGGTGGGACCCGAGACCCCGGCGAGCGGGTGCTCGGCGGGCAGTGCGACCGGCGCGACCCTGGCCTCGACGGTGCCGTCCGGGCGGCGGACGGCGGAGCCGACCAGCCTCCAGCGCAGCCCCTCGGCCGCGGCCAGCCGTACGTCCTCGGCGGTGAGGGACGAGATGCCGGTGCAGGGAACATCCGTACGCTTCAGCTCGGCGCCGAGCACCTCGCCCGCGAGGATCATGACCTTCAGCTGGACGTCGTACCCCTCGACGTCGGCCGTCGGGTCCGCCTCGGCGTAGCCCAGGGCCTGGGCCTCGGCGACGGCGTCCGGGAAGGACAGGCCCGACTCCAGCCGGCCGAGGACGTAGTTGGAGGTGCCGTTCATGACGCCCTCGAAGCCGGTCACGGTCAGCCCGCCGAACATGCGGCGCGCAGTACGCAGGACCGGCGTGCCCGACATCACGGTCCCCTCGGACTCGACGCGCACACCGTGCCGCCGCGCCAGTTCCCGCAGGGCTGGGCCGTGCAGGGCGATGGGCCCCTTGTTGGTGGTGCACACGTGCTTGCCGGCCTCGATCGCCCACCGTATGTGCGACAGCGCGGGCTCCCCGTCCGTGGGGTTGGTGAAGGTGGCCTCGGCCACGATGTCGGCCGGTACCTCTTTGATCACCCACTCGTTGCGGGGCTCCGGGCTACCGCCCGCCAGTTCCGAGAAGTCCAGCTCACCGGGGGCGGCGGCGAGCAGGGGCGCCAGGTCGATGCCGTCCCCCTCCGTCCGTACGAGGGATCCCGCACGCAGGTCCGTGATGGCCACCACCCGCAGTCCGAAGCCGAGTTCGGCCCGCAGGGCTTCTCCGCGTTCGGCGATCAGCTCGGCGAGCGCGCGGTTGACGCCGCCGAATCCGATGAGCGCGAGGTCGTATCGGAACATCCGGTCCTCCTTCACTGGTGCGGCCGGGCGGGACCGCGCGGCCTCCCACAGCGTCACGGCCGGACAGGTCAGCACGACCATGCCGAAACGGCCGTGACGACTGCCGATGTGCACCGTCGGCCGAGCGCTCGTCCCGCACGCCGCTGGCTATAGTGCGCGGGTGACGACGAACGAGCCCACGCCCGGACCGACGGCGAAGGGAACGGCCTCCTCACTGCGTATGGCGCTGCGGATCGTCAACACCGTGCTGGACCGGGAGATGTCGGGCCGGGCCGGATTCAACGTCAGCAGGCTCGCCGACGAGGTCGGCATCGAGCGCAGCAAGGCGTCCCGGACCACTCAGGACCTGTGCGACAAGGGCTTCCTCGAACGCCGGGAGGACTCGACGCTACGAGCCGGCGGCGCCTTCTTCACGGCGGCGGCGTCCCTGCACCCCGGCCTGGTCCGGCGCAGCCGTCCGCTTCTGCGCAGCCTCGCCGTCGGCCACGGGGCGGGCGCACGGCTCTCCGTCCTCGACGGCGTCCAGGTCAGGGTGGTGCGAGCCGAGTCGGCCGCGGGTATCGCCCACGAGTGGCTCGGTCCGGCGAGTCTCGTCACCCCGTGCTGGTGCACCGGTGCGGGCCGGGCGCTCCTGCTCGACCACACCCCCGACGAGATCACCGCCCTTCTGGACGACTACGAACTGATCGGCGTCGGCGGCCCCGACGCGGCGCGCTCCGTCGAGGAACTCGTCGCCGCCAACGACCACGACCGCCTGCGCGGCATCGTCACGGCGCGGGGCGAGTTCGAACACGGGGTCGTCGAGTACGCCGTACCCGTGCGGGACGCCGAGGGGCGCATCCGGGCCGCCGTGTCGGTCGTGGGCAGAGACCACGACCTGCTGCCGCGCGAGCGGACGATCGAAACGGACCTCGGGACGGCGGCTGCCGCGTTGGCCGGCTCCATGAACGGTGACGGCACGGAAGAGTAGGGGCGGGCCCGCCGACGAGGTAGGCATCGCCGAGCGCCCCCTCCCCCAGGCGAACCGCCCGAACCCGCAGCTCAGACGGACGTCCGCCCCTTCAGCGTCGCTGTGATCACCCGTGCCCGCGACGACCGGCTCGGCCTCGCCATCGCCTCGGAGGCCAGGTCCGCCGGGCTCAGCCGGCGAGGCGGGGGCGGCCGGCCGGGGTGGGAGCCACGCCGAGGTGTTCGAGCAACAGCCCTTCCCGGGTGGACCAGGGGCAGATCTCGACACTCTTGGCCCCGCAGGCTTCCATCAGGGCCTGCGCGATCAGGGCTCCGGCCAGGGACTGCTCGGCGCGGTGCCGGGAGATGCCCGGCAGCTTGGCACGGTGGGACGGTGCCGCATCAGCCAGCACAGAGACCGCCGTGCGCAGTCGGGGCAGCGTCAGCCGCCCTGTGCGCGGTGTCCTGCTCTGGGCGGCGGCGAGGCGGGCGAGCTGTTCGAAGGTCTTGGAGGAGGCCAGCACCCGCCCTCCCGGCTCGGCCCGTGGCAGGTCGGGGACGGCTTCCAGAGACTCGCGGAGGTACCGCAGGACCTCGGCGAGACGGCGTCGGGACGGCGCGGTGCCGCCGGGAAGCCAGTCCCGGGTGATCCTCCGGGCGCCCAGCGGCAGTGAGTTGACGACGCGGGGCTGGTCTCCGGTGCCGGAGGCGATCTCCACGGTGCCGCCGCCGATGTCCAGGACCAGCAACCGCCCGGCCGTCGGGCCGGCCCACTGGCGGGCGGCCACGTAGGCCAGCCGCGCCTCCTCCTCGCCGCTCAGCACGCGCAGGCGGGTGCCGGTGGCGCGTGCCACTCGCGCGATGATCTCGTCACGGTTGGGCGCGTCACGGATGACGGAGGTCGCGAACGCGAACACTTCCGGTCCGGGCAGCCGCGGACCGGCGGTGACGGCCTCGGCGACAGCCCGCTCGACGCTCTTCATGCCGACCTTGTCCAGACGCCCCTTGCGGTCGAGGGTCTCGTGCAGTCTCAGCCGCACCTTGCGGGAGAACACCGGCTCCAGCACCGAGCCCGGACGCCGCCGCACCACCGTCAGCAGAGCGCTGTGGCACCCGACATCGAGCACACCTGCCTGCCGCATTCCATCGCCTCCCTCTGCCCCACGCTCGACCGGACCGGCCCCTTGTCCCGTCCTCCGGCACCCCCGACGACAGCACGACGGGATTCCGAGCCAGTACGTAAGCATATCGTCACCACCCGTTCACCCTCCGCCCCGGTCCACAGCGGTGGCGCGGGGACAGGCGACTCGCGGCAGCCGGCCGCTGTCCCGCTTGCCCGGACGCACCCACTCCGCAGACGACCGCAACACCGCTCTCGGCCTTGGCGGAAGAACGTAAAGGGGGGACAAAAATCTCCCTGCCACGGTTGTCACTGGTGATGCCAGACTTCCGGCACGACCGGCCGCGGCGGTGATCCGCACGGTCGTCCAGGTTCTGCGGCGACGACGGTCCCGCCCCTGCCGTGCCGCTGTGCGCGGCGTGATCCGTCCGCGATGCGAAGGCTTGCCCATGTCCACTGAAGTCCCCGAGTCCGCCGTCCCACCCACCACCGATACCCGCGAATCCTCGTCGGCCCCCAGTCGGCGCATGTGTGGGGCCTGCACCTCGCCTGGAGCGGTAACCACCGGATCCTGGCCGAGCGACTCCCCGCCGGCCGCCCGGCCATCGCAGCCGGTGAACTGCTGCTGCCGGGCGAGGTGATCCTCGGCCCCGGCGAGGAGTACACCGGCCCGTGGCTCTACGGCTCCCACAGCGACCAGGGCTTCGACGGCCTGTCCGCCCGCTTCCACGACCACCTCCGCGCCCGCCCCAGTCACCCGCAGCGGCGCCGCCCGGTTGTGCTCGACACCTGGGAAGCCGTCTATTTCGACCACGACCTCGACAGGCGGTGTCGGGGGCGTGTTCGTAGTCAGTCAGGAGATCAGGGTCGGCGGCGACACCGCGAAAATGCGAGAACCGCCAGGTCCGGCTCCAGCCCGAACTGGTGGTTCGGGCTGGCCGTTTGGTCCGCCGCTGGCACCGTACCGCTTACATATGGGTGCCGCCGTCTATGCGGATCTCCGTGCCGGTGATGAACGCGCCGTCCACCGAGCCGAGCATGGCGACGACGCCCGCGACCGTCTCCGGCCCGGCGAAGCCCAGGCCGATGGCCGGGACCAGCTTCATCATGATTTCGTAGTCCGCGTCGTCGGGCAGGCCCGGGCCGACGTTCTCCTTGCTGGTGCCACTCGCGTCGGTCATCCCGGAGGAGATGGAGCCCGGCGCGACGGCGGTGAAGCGGATGCCCTGCTTGCTGTACTCGCTGGCGAGCGCATGAGTCATGGACTGGATGCCGCCCTTGCTGGCGGCGTAGGCGGCCATGTAGGGGTGCGCGAAGCTCGCCGAGGTGGAGCTGAAGTTGACCACGGCCGGGTTCTCGCCCTGGAGCAGCGCCGGGATCACCTCGCGGATCATCAGGAAGGTGCCGGTCAGGTTGACCGCGATGACGTGGTTGAACTGTTCCAGGCTGGTCTCGTGGGTGTGCGAGGAACGCAGGATGCCGGCCGCGTTGACCAGTACGTCCAGGCCGCCGCCGAGGGCGGTGAGTGCCGCCGCGACGGCCTCGCGGACGGAGGTCTCGTCGGCGATGTTCACCTGGACGGTGTGCAGACGGGCCTCGGTCCCGGTGTCGGCGGCGAGCTTGCGGGTGGCGGTCAGACCGGCCGTATCGACGTCGGCGGCGACGACGTGGCCGCCCTCGGCGAGTATGCGCAGGACGGTGGCCTGGCCGATGCCGGAGCCTGCTCCGGTGATCAGGACACGGCGGTCGTCGTAACGGTTCATGGGAGTGCTCCAGTTTCTGGTTTCTGGCGAGTGGGTCTGCTGGTCGGTCGGCTGGTGGAGTTATGACGTGGCCGTGGGTTGGATGCCTGCGCGGACGCGTTTGGCGCGCTGCCGGGTGGGCCACGGCATGGTGGAACGTCAGGAGTCATCGATCCAGTAGCCGGCGATGCCGTCGGCAGGTTCGGTCACGAAGGTGACGGCACCGCCGATGAGCCGTGTGCTCTCGGACTGGGCGGAGTCGAAGGCGGACCGGCCGGGCTCGCGTCACCAGGAACTGGCTCCAGGCGGTGGCGAGTTCCTCGCGAATCGCTTCATTGCCCGGTGTGTCGATGTCCAGCGCTGTCAGCTTGTCGCCCAGGTGGATCAGCTCACACCGTGCGACATCCGGCTCGCCTGCTCCTGCGGCGGTCACAGTTACGCAAGTCCCGTCCCATGATCATTCAGCGTGCGTCGAGGGTGAGGTGAGAGACGCCGTGCAGGTGCGACGTCGCGGTGACGTGGACGCTCCCGGTCCGCCCCGTGGATCGCAGGGCGGCGAGAGCACGACCGCGGTACGCGCGCTGAGTGGGATCTGCGAACGGACGGGTGGGGTCAGGTCTGGCGCTGCCGTACCCCACGAGCTCGGCCGGGCCCTCGACCCTGAGCTCGATGTCGTCGTCCGCGAGCATCTCCACCGTGCCGGCGCCGTCGACGATCTCGACCTCGACGAACGCGAGGTCGTCGCCGTCGGCCCGCAGGCGAGCCCTGTCCGCGGTCAGACGGACCTCGAGGTCGTCCCCCGCCGAGCGGAGCACCGTCCGGGACACCTCGCGCCCTCCCCGGTAGCCGGCCGCGACGAGTTCGCCGGCGGCGTAAATGGTGGTGAACCGAGCGGTGTAGCGATGTCGTCTCCCGGCCCTGCGACGGCCGGCGGAACGCCCGTTGACGAACAGTTCCACCTCGTCGTCCGCGGAGTAGACCTCGATCTCGGCCTTGCGGCCCGCGCACCCGCGCCAGGCCCAGCTCTCGACAGCGTCGGTGCTGCGCCAAGCGACCCGTGCGACGGGCTGTCCCGCCTGGTCGAGGGGCCGCACACCGATCGCCGGCCCGAGGTGCGTCCCCCATGCCACCTGCCCGAGGCGCAGCGAGAAGTCCGGCTGTCCGGTCAGGTCGATGAGCCCGGGCCCGGCGATGAGGTAGGGATAGGGCTTGACCAGCCCGGTCCTGCGGCCGGGCGCCCACACCCCGACCCCCGACTCTCCCAGGTATTCCCAGCCGACCCAGATGAAGTCGCCGATGACGGACGGGTACGCCGTGACGAGGTCCCACGCACGGGCGATGTCTCCTGGCAGGGTCTCGCTGCCGACGATCACGCGGTCGGGGTATGCCTTCACGTCGTGCTTGTACCGCGCCAGCCCGTAGTTGTAGCCGGCGATGTCCACCTCGGCGAACGCGTCGCGTGTCGCCCGGTCGGCGATGGGGAGCCGCGAGACGACGTCCATCATGCGCCCGATCTGGTTGACCAGACGATTGGCTTCCGTGCTGCCCGGCCCCTGCTTGTCGTGTCGAGCCCCCTCCGGCGCGTCGGAGGCACCCGCGTACGGGGACCTGTTCATCGACGACAGGACGTTGAGGAAGATGTTGAGGGCCACCGTGACCGGGCGGTCCGGGTCTGCCGCCTTGACGTACGCGGTGATCTCATGGGTGAGCGCGACGCCGTCGGGGTGCGCGGTCTCGGGTATCTCGTTGCCGATCGAGTAGATGACGACGGAGGGCCGGTTTCGGTCCTTCTCGATCATGCGGTCGGCATCCTCGCGCCAGGTGTCGAGGAACCGGTGCGCGAAGTCGTGCGTGGATTTGGCCTGGATCCAGTAGTCGGCGAGTTCGTCCATCACGTACATGCCCAACTCGTCACACGCGTCGAGCAGGTGACGTGACATCGGGTGGTGCGCCGACCGGACGGCGTTGAAGCCGTTCTCCTTGAGGATCCGGATGCGCCGGAACTCGGCGGCCCGGTGGGTGGCGGCGCCCAGGATGCCGTTGTCGTGGTGGATGCACGCACCGCGCAGGTTGACCTTCTGCTTGTTGATCCGCAGGCCGTGGCGGGCGTCGACGTGCACCGTGCGTAGCCCCACGAGCTCGCGACGGGTGTCGACGACGGCACCGTCGTGCTCGACCGTCGTGACGAGCTGGTAGCGGAACGGGTCCTCGGCGGACCACAGGCGGACCACGGGCACGTGCAGGTGCGCGATCCCGTCGTCGCCCGCCACTGCTTGCGCCACGGCCCCTGCCTCGGAGTGCAATACGGTGCGGACGTGCACGGGCCTGTCGCTGTCGTTCACGACTTTGGTCCGGACCTCGACGACCGCGGCAGCGCCGTGGAGCGTCGTGCGCACGCCGACACCGTCATCCTCCAGGCGCACACGACTGCGGATCCGCAGGGACACCGACCGGTACAGGCCGGAGCCGGGGTACCACCGGCCTGCGGGCTGCGCGCTGTTGTCGACGTCGACAGCGATCTCGTTCTCGTCGTCCCAGTTCAGGACGGAGTCGATACGGAAGCCGAACTCGGTGTACCCGCTGCGCACAGTTCCGACCCGGTGGCCGTTCACGGTCACGACCGACTCGCCCTGGATGCCGTCGAACCGGAGCTGGACGTCGCGACCGCGGTACGCGGGGTCGGCGTACCAGCGCGTGCGATAGGTGTACCGACCCCCCGGGAACCATCCGGTGTCGGACCTGCCGGAGGCGCCGGACGACCGGGGCTCGGTGATCATCGCGTCGTGCGGGAGGCGTACGGCGGCCTCTTCGGCACTGCCCGGGCGACGCACGGTCCAGTCACGAAGGTCGACGTGATCCGCGTCGAGCCGCACGTCGGTCCCGGTCATCCGGTCACTTCCAGAGTGGTCGTGAGCTCGGCGGTGGAGCTGCCCCCGGCCCAGAGGTCGAGGACGGTGGCGTCGAGCTGGTACGTGCGGGTCGCGGCGCTCCAGTACCGGAGCTGGTCGGGGCCGAGCTCGAAGCTCACGGTGGTGGTCGTGCCCGCGGGGACCGGGACTCGCTCGAAGCCCTTGAGCTCCCGCACGGGCCGCGACGACGCCCCGTAGCGCTGGTGGACGTACAGCTGTACGACCTCGTCGGCGTCGCGCTCGGACGTGTTGGTGACGTCGACCGACACGGTCGCGGTGTCCCGGCGGGCCATGGACGTCCGGTCGATCCGGAGGTTCGTGTACGTGAAGGTGGCGTAGGACAGGCCGTGGCCGAACGGGTACAGGGGTGCCCCGTTGTCCTGGAAGTACCGGGCGTGCTGGTCCTGCGGCGCGAAGGTGCGGTGGTGGGAATACACGAGCGGCACCTGGCCGACGTGGCGGGGCCACGTGAAGGGCAACCGGCCGGCGGGCGAGATGTCACCCACCAGCACGGAGGCGACCGCTTCGCCCCCACGTGTCCCCGGGTACCACGCCTGCACGATGGCGGGGACGTGCTCGTCCGCCCACCGCAGGTCCAGTGGACGGCCCGACAGCACGACCAGGACCACGGGCGTGCCGGTCGCGGCGACGCGCCGCAGCTGTTCGAGCTGACGGCCGGGGAGGTCGAGCGTGGAGGTCGACGCCTTCTCGCCGATCTGGTTCTGCGGTTGCCCGACGACCACGATCGCGACGTCGGCGACCTCGGCGGCGGCGACGGCGCGCTCGATCTCGGCGTCCTCGTCCAAGTCGGCCGGGGTCGGGACGACCGTCGGGTCCAATACGTCGAACGGCGACGGATGCAACCGCTCGGGGGCACCGGTCCCGGCCGCGTACTCGACCCGGATGCCGTCCCCGAGCCGGGCACGCAGCCCGTCGATGATCGTGACTGTCTCGGAGGTGTCGTGGTCGAGCACCCACGGTCCGAGCGTGTCGCGCCGGGAGTCGGCGAGCCGGCCGATGACGGCGACGCTGGTGAGCTGCTCGGGCCGCAGGGGCAGCGCGGCCGCGTCGTTCTTGAGGAGGACGAGGGTGCGCTCGGCCGCTTCCCGGGCGGCGTCACGGTGCGCCACGGCGTTCAGGACCGCGCGGGCTGTGTCCTCGTCGGTGTAGGGGCTCTCGAAAAGGCCGAGCCGGAACTTCGCCGCGAGCACCCGCGACACGGCGGTGTCCAGCGTTTCCTCGGCGACCAGCCCGTCGCGTACCGCCTGCGGGAGGTGGTCGAACGCCGGGGTGAAGGTGCACATCTCCATGTCGAGGCCCGCGTTCAGCGCCCGCACGGCGGCGTCCTGCTGGTCCTTCGCGAAGTGCTGCGTCTCCAGCGACTGCACGGCGTTGGCGTCCGAGACGACCCAGCCGTCGAAGTGCAGTTCGTCGCGCAGCAGGTCGCTCAGCAGCCACCGGTTCGCGGAGGCCGGCACGCCGTTGAGGTCCATGTAGGCGCTCATGATGTTGGCGGCGCCCGCTTCGATCGCGGCTCGGAAGGGCGGCAGGTACACGTTGCGCAGCTCGGCGTCGGAGATGTCGGCGTCGTCGTAGTCGCGGCCGCCGCGAGCGGCGCCGTACCCCAGGAAGTGCTTCGCACCGGCAAGGACGCTTTCGGCCCCGAAGTCACTTTGGAATCCGCGGACCTGCGCCGCGGCCATGGCCGCGGTGAGCACCGGGTCCTCCCCGGCCCCCTCGACGATGCGGCCCCAGCGAGGGTCGCGGGCGATGTCGATCATGGGCGCGAACGTCCAGCGGATCCCCGCCGCGCGCGCCTCTCGGGCCGCGACGACCTGCGCCGCCTCGGCGGCGTCCGGGTCCCAGCTCGCGGCCATCGCGATCGGCACGGGAAAGATCGTACGCAGCCCGTGGATCACGTCGTTGCCGAACAGCAGCGGGATGCCCAGCCGGGTGTCCTCGACGGCGCGGCGCTGCAGTCGGTTGCCCAGGGCGGGGTCCTTGACGAACAACAGCGATCCGGCGCCGCCGCGGGAGACGGCGGCTTCGACGTCGTGGGGCTGATGGACGAAGGCGCGATGTTCGGGCGGCAGGGACTCTACGTCGAAGCCGTCGGGGATCGGCTCGCCGGTGCCCATGTAGAAGAACTGGGTGAGCTGGCCGGCCTTCTCCTCCAGGGTCATGCGGGCCAGCAGATCGGTCACCCGGTCCTCGACGGGCAGGCCGGCGTCGCGGTAGCGCGCCTCCCCCTCCGTTTTCCGGGTGCCGGCGTCGTTCGGGATCGTGTCGGGGGCGGTTGTCATGCGGAATTCTCCTTCGTTGCTCCACGCGCGACGTCCGCAAGGAGCGGCCGCAGGGTCTGGCCCCAGGCGCGGTAGCCGGGTCCGTTCAGGTGAAGGTCGTCGTGGGTGTACAGGCTGCGCAGGCCGCCTCGATGGTCGGCGAGGACCGGCCACAGGTCGACGTACCGGGCGTCGGCACGCAGTCGCAGTGGCCCGATGGGCGGAGCGGCGAAGGGGATACCGGCGAAGATTCCGCCTGTCTCGCCCCAGCGGGTTCCTCGCACTGACCCGTGGCTCGTGCGGACCATCGGGAACTGAGCGGATTCACTCATGTGTCACCATTCCGCCTGTTCCTGGGAGGTCCCCATCAGGGCGAGGATCGCCGGGTCGTCCGTCAGGGCTGAACCGTCCACGAAGGGGCCCGCGTCCACACGGCGGACGAACTCAGCGGTGCGGTCGAGGGCTTCGAGCGCTTCGGGCAGCAGAGAGCCGAATACGGGCCAGGCGTGGTGCATGTGCGGCCAGAGTTCCAGCACCGTCTCCACGCCGCAGACGGCGGCACGTGCGGCCAGCGCGACCGAGTCGTCACGCAGCAACTCGGAGCCTGAGGCCAGGATCATCAGCGGGGGCAGACCGGTGAGGTCGGCGAGTGCGGGGCAGGCTTGCGGATCCTCGGGGCTGTGTCCGGCGAGGTAGTCGGCGGCCATCTGCGGGCCGAGCCAGGGGGTGATCATGGCGTCGGTGGCGGCGTTCGCGGCCCAGCTGCCTGATGCCAGGTTCTCCGAGCGCAGGTCGAACACGCCGGACCAGAGCACGCCGGCCACGGGTGCACCGTCGCCCGCGTCGCGGCGGCGCAGCAGGAGCGAGGCGGCAAGACCCGCTCCCGCCGACTCGCCGGCCACGACGATCCGGGCCGCCGGATAGGCGGCGCGGACGGCTTCGTAGGCGTGTTCGCAGTCGTCGAGCCCGGCTGGGAACGGGTGTTCAGGTGCGAGCCGGTACTCGGGCGCCACGGTTCGGGTGTTCAGACGCAACGCCAGGAGCCCGGCCGCGGCCCGCGCCTGGGCCGCGGTGCCCGTGCGGAAGCCGCCGCCGTGGATGTGGAGGATGACCAGGTCGTCGCGCGGCTCTGGCGGGCTGAAAAGCAGCGCGCCCGTCAGACCGGGGAACGCGTCCTCGACCACGCCGTCAGGTACCGGGGTCATCGCCGCGAAGCGGACGGCGTTCTCGCGCTGCTGGGCGAGCGTGGGTCGCGAGGCGGCGCGACCAGCTGTGACCAGTCCGGAAAGCCACTCGTGGGTCTTGCTGGGCATGGGTCCCCCAAGTCATCGGAGAGCGGGGAGGGCAGTGGGGCGGGAAGCGATCTTCGCTTGACGACTCGTCAGTTTCTGCTCGGTGCAGCGGCGTTGAAGGCGGCGTACTGCTCCTCAAGGTCGAGGAGGAACTCGGGGGCGCCAGGCACCATGGCGGCCGCGTCGCGGATCGTCGTCTCGCCGGACTCGGTGTCGGACTGGTCGATGTATGCCGCCGCCTCGGGGAAGTAGCGGACCAGGGTGTCGGTGAAGATCGTCATGGCTCCCGGACGGTCCATCAGCTCGCCGAGCGTGGTGTCCAGGGTGACGGGGCCGCTGTGCTGATCCGATGCCGGCAGGTGGACGGTCCAGGTGTGATGACCGGCGGTGACGTCGAACGGTGCGCCTGCCGGGCCCGGCAGGTCCACCACAGCGGTCGTGTTGGGCGGGACGAGCGCGGTGATGTGCAGCTCCTCGCCGTCCAGACGCCAGGCGACCTCCGCGCGGCCGTACGGGGTGAGCAGCGCCGCCTGCGCGCGGGTCAGCCCGCCGCCGGGGCGCGGGGCCAGGCGCAGTTTCCGGTAGCCGGGCTCGGCGGGGGCCAGGCCGGCGACGGTGCGGTGCAGCCAGTCGGCGACGGCGCCGAGCGCGTAGTGGTTGAACGAGGTCATGCCGCTGGGGTTGACCCTGCCGTCGGGCAGCAGGCTGTCCCACCGCTCCCAGATGGTGGTCGCGCCCTGGGTGACGGGGTGGAGCCAGGACGGCTGCTCGGTCTGCAGCAGCAGTCGGTAGGCCGCGTCGAGGTGACCGGTCTCGGCGAGGGCGTCGCAGATCAGCGGCGTGCCGACGAAGCCGGTGCTGATCTTGTAGCCGCCGGCGCGGACCAGGGCGGCCAGCCGCTTGCCGGCGTGCGCCCGCTGCGTCTGGTCGGGCAGCAGTGCGAACTGGAGCGCCAGCGCATAGGCGGTCGGGGCGTCCGCCATCATCCGGCCCGCGCCGGTGACGTACTCGGATGCGAACGCGTGCCGGACCTCGGCGGCGAGAGCGCCGTAGCGGACGGCGTCCGCCTCGCGGCCGAGCAACCGCGCCGCCTGGGAGACGATCTCGGCAGAGCGGGCGAAGTAGGCGGTGGCGACGATCTCGCCGGGGGTACGCGCCTGATCCGGGCGTCCTGCCGGGGCGTTCGGGTCCAGCCAGTCGCCGAACTGGAAGCCGCTGTCCCACAGGCGCGACTCCCCGGCCAGCGAGGCGACGTGGTCGACCCACCCGCGCATGCTCTCGAACTGGGCCGCGAGCACGCCGAGGTCGCCGTAGGCGTGGTGAAGCACCCAGGGCACGATCGTGGCGGCATCGCCCCACGCGGCGGTCGGGGTGTCGGCGCCGTCGACGCACTTGGGGACCACGAACGGGACCCCTCCGTTCTCCCCCTGGTCGGCGGCGAGGTCGGCGAGCCATGAGGTGAGGAAGCCTGCGCTGTCGTACAGGTAGGCGGCGGTGGGGGCGAAGACCTGGATGTCGCCGGTCCAGCCCAGGCGCTCGTCGCGCTGTGGGCAGTCCGTCGGGACGTCGAGGAAGTTGCCGCGCATGCCCCAGACCACGTTCTGGTGCAGCCGGTTGAGCAGCTTGTCGGAGCTTTCGAAGGTGCCGGTGCGCTCCAGATCGGAGTGGATCACCACGGCACGCAGGTCATCGGGGTTCAGTTCGCCCGGCCAGCCGGTGACCTCGGCGTAGCGGAAGCCGTGGAAGGTGAACCGCGGCTCGAAGGTCTCCGGACCGCCACCGCGCAGGATGTAGCGGTCGGTGGCCTGCGCACTGCGCAGCGGTGCGGTGGCGAGCTCGCCGTCCTCCAGCACCTCGGCGTGGCGCAGCACGACCTCCTGCCCGGCCTCACCGGTCACCGTCAGACGCAGACGGCCGACGAGGTTCTGGCCGAAGTCGACGATCGTCCTGCCCGAAGGCGAGGTCGTGACGGCGGTCGGTGCCAGCTCCTCGATCCGGCGGACGGGCGGGCCCACAGGGGCGACGAGCGTCGCCGGGTCACCCTCCTCGACGCGCACGCCCCGCCAGTCGGCGGGCTCGACGCGGGCGTCGTGGGTCTCGCCGTCGTAGAGGCTGCTGCGGCGGATCGGGCCCCGGGCGGCCTGCCAGCGGCCGTCCGTGTCGGTGGTCACGGTGTCGGTGCTGCCGTCGGTGTAGCGGATCTCCAGTTGGGCCAGCCAGGCCAGCCGGTCGCCGTAGACGGCGCGCTTGTCGCCGGTGAAGCCGAGGCGGCCTCGGTACCAGCCGTCCGCGAGAAGAGCGGTCAGGTTGTTCTCACCGACCTGCAGGAGGGCTGTCACGTCGTAGGTCTGGTAGCGCAGGCGTTTGCCGTACGTGGTCCAGCCGGGGGCGAGGACGTGGTCACCGACCGGGGAGCCGTTGAGCTCCGCCTCGTAGACGCCGTGCGCGGTCGCATAGAGACGGGCGGCTGCGACGCCGGGGCGGATCGTGAAGCCGCGGCGCAGGTGGGTGGCCGGCTGGTCCTGCTGCGCGTCCTCGTCCCAGTCGGCACTCACGAAGCGGGCCTGCCAGTCGTCGGGGTGCAGCAGCCCAGTCTCGGCGAAGGCCGGTTCGCTCCAGCGCGACCAGGATCCGTCCGTGCCCCGGACACGCACCCGCACGCCCACGCGCTCTCGCGAACCGAGGGCGTCGAAAGGCCAGGCGACCAGGACCGACTCGTCGCTCTCGGCCTCGGCCGTGGCGACCACGTCGCCCTGTGCGGCCAGTCGCTGGATCTCATAGGCCGCCTGCCGCCATCCGGGCAGCTCGGTCCGGGTGGCCCACGACAGGCGGGGGCGGGATTCACCGATGCCGAGCGTCTCGCGGTGGTGCTCGAACCGTAGGCGCGCGACCGCAGGGGCGGGGAGAGGGGCTTCAGGCACGGCGTCTGTTCCTTGCTGTCGGGGCTGTGCGCGGGCGTCGTACGCCTGTTGCGGCGATCACGATGACGACTGAGGAATGGAACGATTCAATTCCCGGTGGTGACTCTCGGCACGCCGGGTGAGATTCCTTGGCGGCAACCCTAGCGCCGAATCCCAAACAGAGCTAGGTTTCTGCTCCGTTAACCCAGCGCAACGCGCCATGACCGTCCCAGATCCCGCCCCCCTCCGGGATTCCGGGGTGGGGCGTCGGCCGACTGAATGGGTTCAACGCCCTACTGTTGCTCCGTCGACCGGAGCCCATCCATCGAGAGGGCACACCGCCGTGACATCCTCACTCACCCCCGCCGCGCCCGCGACCGAGGCCGAAGCTACAAGCCCCGTCCGCGGCGCGCGCTTCGCGCTCATCGCGCTCGCACTGCTGTGGCCCACCCAACTGCTCACCCTCGTCGGCATGCTGACGGGCAACGCGCAGGCGTCCGTGGCCATCCACTTCCAGACCACTCATATCGCCTGGTTCATCCTGTCGACGGCGCTGGTCTCCACCTTGCTGACACCGTTCGTGATCAAGGCCGCCGACCTCTACGGCAAGCGCCAGGTGATGATCGCCATCACCCTGACCGGCCTGGTCGGCGACATCATCGCCGCCTCCGCGGGCAACTACTCCATGATGCTGATCGGCCGCAGCATCGCCGGCTTCTACGGGCCGATCGGCGCCCTCACCTACGCCACCATCCGCGAGGTCCTCCCGCCGAAGCAGGCCGCCACGGCCAGCAGCGTTGTCGGCAGTGGTGTCGCCTTCGTCGCCATCGGCGGCCCGTTCCTGACCGGCTGGGTCCTGGACGACTACGGCTTCCGCGGGGTCCTGTGGTCCATCGTCGCGGCCACCGCCATCGGCCTGCTGCTGATCCTGTTCGCCGTGCCGAAGACCCACTACCGCGACCCCTCCGCCCGGATGGACTGGATCGGCGGCCTGCTGCTCGGCGGCGGACTGACCGCGCTCACCTACGGCATCGGCCAGGGGACGGACTGGGGCTGGACCTCCGCCGGCACGCTCGGCTGCGTCATCGGCGGCCTGGTGGCCGTCGCCCTGTTCGTGGTCTCCCAGAAGTACATCGCCCAGCCCCTTGTCCACCTGGCCATGCTGGGCCGTCGCAAGGTGTGGACCGTCATACTGGCCTCCGCTCTCACCGGCGGCGCGCTCTTCGGCACCGGCGTCATCGCCTCGCTGCTGGTGCTCTACCCGAAGATCCCGACCATCTCGGACGGCCTCGGCATGTCCGCCACTCACGCGGCGGTGATCGGCCTGCCGGCGAGCTTCCTGATCCTCGCGTTCGGCTTCGGCACGGGCACGCTGCTGCGGAAGGTCGACGCGCGCCTCCCGCTGATCCTCGGCGGCCTGATCTCCACCGTCGGCTACCTGGCTCAGGCGGCCTACCACTACACCAACACCGAGCTCATCTGGTGGGGCAACCTCTTCGCGATCGGCTTCGGCATGATCGTCGCGGTGATCCCGATCCTGATCATGCGGGCGGTCTCAGCGGAGGAGCAGGCCATCGCCAGCGGCATTCAGTGGATGTCGATCGGCGTCGTCACCACGCTGGTCACCACGCTCACGTACGTGATCCTGGCCCAGGACGGCAAGGTGCTCCAGGGAACCCAGTTCTACCTGGACCAGGGCTACAAGAACGCCTTCTACTTCGCCGCAGGTGTCGTCTTCCTCGGCACGCTGGCGGGCCTGCTGATCCCGAGCCTCAAGCCCGAAGCGGACGCGGCCTGAGCCCGAACGGGTGCCTGATGTCGCACGCCCGACATCACGCACCCGGCGGCCGGCAGAGGCGGTTGAAGGCGTCGATCGCGGCCACCATGTCGATGCCCTGGTCCAGCAGCCACTGCTGCTGCAGGCCGTCGGAGACGGAGATGAGAAGCTGCGCCAGCTGGTCTGCCGGGATGTCGGTGCGCACCGTCCCGTCGGCCTGGCCCTCGCGCAGCCCGTCCTCGACGGTCTCGCGCAGGCGGGTGTAGCGCTCGGCGAAGAAACCGTGCGCGGGATGCTCCGGATCGGTCGCGTCGGCCGACAGGTTCACGAACAGGCTGACCAGGCCAGGCGTACGGGTGTTGTGCTCCGCGGTCAGGGCCATCGCGTCACCCGGGCTGACTGCCGTGCTCGTGTGCTCCGCCGCGTCCGCGGTGTCGCGCTCGGCGAGGACCGCCGTCAGCAACTCCTCCCGGGAGTCGAAGTAGTGCAGCACCCCGGCCTGCGACATACCGACCCGGTCGGCGATCTCCCGCAGCGACGACCCCCGGTCCCCATGCTCGGCGAACACCTCCAGCGCGGCGCGCATGATCTGCGCCCGGCGCT
This sequence comes from Streptomyces sp. B21-083, assembly GCF_036898825.1. GTDB lineage: Bacteria > Actinomycetota > Actinomycetes > Streptomycetales > Streptomycetaceae > Streptomyces. The sequence goes on from NZ_JARUND010000001.1 coordinate 2,407,595, forward strand.
CAAGCCCCTTGCGGTACGGCCCTCTCGGCCGGCGTGCGGTGGTCACGGTCGGACCGTACCGCGCCTGGGGCTTTCCATGAAAACCGAATAGCGTTAGCCGTTGGCTTTTCGCCCTCATCTCCGAGAACTCGCACTCGTCAACGCCATAAGCGAGTGCGCCGACCATGACCGAATGCCCGGCTACGGCCCCGTACGGGGCACAACCAACACTCGCATCACACCTGACACCACATCAGAACGTGCGTCATCCGTGCGTCAGTAATCGCCACGGACCCGGGCGGCTCCGGCCGCACAGATCGCCATCGAAGAACCGGCGACCGCAGCTCGGACAGCGTCCTCCACGTCCACCTGTCGCGACCACCGGAACAGGTCGAACAGGCGGCCACTCCCCAAAAAACCGAAGGTCAGGCGCCCTTAGCCACCGGCTCAAGGATCGCCACGCACTCCACATGGTGCGTCATCGGAAAGATGTCGGCCTGAGCGGGTACCAGAAAAGACCAGGTCAGAACCTGTTTCTCGGCTCACGGCCCCGCGTGGAGACGCCCGGAGCGTCAAACGAGCGTCACGACCGACATGTCCATCCGTACGGCTCCGGGCGGAACTCTGTGCCGCAAGCAGCTCACCCCGCACGGGTCCGCGCCGCTCACTCGGACGCCGGCTCGCACATCATGAACCGCACGACTTTCCCGGCCGCCATAATGAAGGCATGCCCTCCACCCGACAGCACCCCGCACCCACGTCGAGAAACCTCTCGGGTGCGGAAGCCGAGGATCTCGCGTTGTACCGGGAGAAGTTCCGGCGGCGTCTGCCGGAATCGCTCGACGAGTTGCACGGCCCGACACACGGGGTCGTGGAACTGCCACTGCACGTGGCCTGGTCGGGCATGACCTCGTACGACATGGGCAATCCTCGCCAGCGCATGGGCCTGTACCGCACCGTCCTGCACGAGGGCCTGCACGACGACCTGCCCCGCTTCCTCGACCAGAACCTGCTCCTCCAGATGTGGCCGGTGTTGCGGACCCTTGTCGGTCGCACCGTGCGCACCGTATGGGAAGACGCCTTCCCTCAGCTCGCCTCCCGCACTCGGGCAGCCGCGTGACGGACATGCCGGAGCTGCACGCACGGCTCCTGGCGGATGTGATCGCCCTCGGCGCCCCGTATCCACTGGTCCTCACCGGCGGATACGCCGTGCGGGCGCACCGCCTCGTGAACCGCCCCAGCCAGGACCTCGACGTCGCCACCGAGAACCCGGCACCGATGGCAGACATCGCGGCGACGCTCCGTAGCGGCCTGGAAGCACGGGGCTGGCAGGTACAGGCACTGGAGACCGCCCCGCTGTCCGCCCGCTTCACCGTGTCCGACCCGGTCACCGGGCAGGAGTGCGAGGTCGACATCCTCAAGGAGATCTTCTGGCGGCCGGTCGCCCAGAGTCCGTACGGGCCCGTCCTCGCGGAGGAGGATGTCATCGGGACCAAGGTCCGTGCGCTCGCCGACCGTGGAGCGCCACGTGACCTCATCGACGTGTTCGCAGCTTCCCTCCGCTGGACCAATGCCGAGCTCGAGGAGTTCGGGCGCCGCCATGCCCGAGGCCGCTTCGAGCGCGAGGACCTGCAGGCGAACCTCACCGGCGCCGAGTGGACCGACGACGAAGCCTTCGCGGCCTACGGTCTCGATGATGCCACCGTCACCGCTCTCCGCACTTGGGCCGTGGAGTGGGCCGACGACCTCGCGGCCCGCCTCCTCGAAGAGGTCGATGATCCGAACATCGACTGATCACATCCAGATGAGGGCTCGCGCTGAGGCTGCGCGCTTGCACCGACATGTATGCCCGTCGTCCCGAGATTCGCCGCACCGCACGGTGCCAGAGTGGTCACCATGGGTGCCCACGGATGCAAGGCGCCCGCCGGGGTCGGCTACAGGTGCAGCCCCACATGGTTCACGATGAACCGCTTCTCGTCGGAGTCGAGGGCGAAGTAGATGCGTCCGACCTCGTTGGGCGAGACGGCGTCCCGGACCTTGATGTGCGGCAGTCCGTCCCAGCGCTTCCCGTTGAACGAGAAGTAGCGCTTGTCCTTGTCCTTGCTGAGTTTCTCGTCGTTGGGCGCGAATTTCAGTCCGTGGTTGTCGTAAAACCACTGGGCCAGCCTGGGCATCCTGCCAGAATTGGAGTACAGGTCCGTCGCAGCCTGCGCGAGGGCGGTCAGCCGGTCGGTCATCTCCTGGGGGTACGGATAGCGGGAGTCCTTCCAGGCGCGCGCCGCTCTCGCCGTGAATACGATGTGCTCCTCCGACGCTTTGGCGAGAGCTTCGAAAGTGGGCACAGCGTCCGTTCCCAAAGGAGGGATCTCGCTCCAGGCGTCGAATGCGGCCACCTGCCCGCTCCCGACCTTGGACAGGTCCAGGTACTCGTTCTTCCAGTAGTCCCGGTCCTGACGCAGGGCCTCAGCGGTGGCGGCATCGTCTCGCGCCTTGTCGCGTTCCTCCATGCAGCTCTGCGCCATGTCCTCCCAGGATGTGGCGTCCTCTTCGAGCTGCCGGACACGTTTCTGCATTGCTTCGAGCTCGGCGGTCGTATCTCCGGCGGCCTGTGCGCGCGACAACTGCTCGGCCGACCTGCGGGCTCCCGCGCGGTACGACGCCTGTCGCGCACGCTCCCACGCCGTGTCACTGCCGCGGGCGATGACAGAGAGATGGGCGAGCGACGGCATCAGCCGCCGTTCTACGAAGGACGTCTGAGACACCTCCTCACGCGAGTAGGCGGGATGTTCCAGGCCGAGGTCGGGCCAGACCAACCGGGCGCCACCGCTGGGTACGGCCACCTGCTCGTGGGCCCGGCGGACGGCCTGTGCGGTCACGTAGTTCAGGGTCACGACCTGGGCCAGGCCCGCGAGTTGTCCCGACGCGTCGGCCGCCGCGCTCCATCCCGCCTGGTCCCTGGGGTGCACCAGGAGAATGGGGAGGCGCGTGCGCAGCGCCAGGACGTCGAGGAGTACGTCAGCGTGACTCTCCTCCCGGATTCTCTCGTACCGCCCCGTGGCGAGCTGGCTCAGCACCCGCACTTCGAGTTCCCGGTCGCCGAGCACCGCCCGCAGCAGGTTGGGGCGCTTCAGCGGCGGATCCTGCACCGGCGCTATCCAGCCGTCGGGGATCTCCCTGCCCATGACGATTCTGAGCCCGCCACCGCCTTCCTCCGACTGAGAGACCGTGACCCGGGTGACGAACTGGGCTGGTCCCGTGGACAGCGGCTGGTGGATGGTCATGCGCAGGGCGCAGGTGAGTTCGTCGCCCGCCACGGTCCAACCCACTGTGCGGTCACCATGACCGGAAATCTTGCCGGCAAGCACCGCCCGGCCATCCCGGTCGAGTTCGGTCACCGACGGTGCCGGTACACGTCCGTGGTGGCCAAGCCAGTCGGCGAGATGGCCACAAAGGCTCTCGTAAACGTGGCCCGGCTGCTCCTGGGCGGACCGGATATCGAAACTGACGGCATACAGCGCCTGCACGGCGGCTCCCCTCACCCTCGATGCCCTGTGCGACGACCGTTTCCCCCTCGAAAGCGGTCAGGGCACCGCTCGGAGAGCAACCGTAATACCGCCATGCCCAAGTCCCTAATGCCCTGGGCGGGGCTTCGGGGCCCACCGTCCGATCAACCGAACGCCATACCTACTGGCCCCGACGGGCCGGATGAAACCGGGAGCCGTCGTGCACTCCGCCCAGACCGTCTTACCGGGCCGTGGCGGTCACGTACGCCCCAGTCAGCGGCGAACGCGTCGACGAGGGAGCAGTCTGAACCGTTCCGGGTTCGGTAGGGACTCGATCGTTTGAGAGGATCGAGTTATGGCACGTCCTTCCCAGTACCCGCTTGAGCTGCGCCGTCGTGCGGTGCGGATGGTCGCCGAGGTGCGGCCTGAGTACGACACCGAGTGGGCCGCGATGAAAGCGGTCGCCCAGAAGCTGGGCATCGGCACGACCGAGACGCTGCGCAAGTGGGTGCGGCAGGACCAGATCGACGCCGGGACCCGTCCGGGCAGCACGACGGAGGAATCGGCCGAGCTGAAGCGGCTGAAGAAGGAGAACGCCGAGCTGAAGCGGGCGAACGACATCCTGAAGGCTGCGGCGTCTTTCTTCGCGGCCGAGCTCGACCGGCCACACACACGCTCGTAGCGTTCATCGACGAGCACAAGGGCCGCTTCGGCGGCGTCGAGCCGATCTGCCGGGTTCTCACCGACCACGACTGCAAGATCGCCCCTTCCACCTATTACGCCCACCACAAACGCCGGGCCGCGCCCGCGGCCCGCACCGTCCGCGACGCCGAACTGAAGACCTTGATCACCCAGGCGTACCAGGCCAACTACCGTGTCTACGGCGCCCGGAAGATCTGGCGGCACCTGAACCGCCAGGATGTCGCGGTGGCCCGCTGCACCGTCGAACGCCTCATGCGTGAACTCGGCATCAGCGGGGCGGTCCGCGGCAAAAAGGTGATCACCACCATCCGCGACGCGAGCGCGGAACGGGCCCCGGACCTCGTGGACCGCGACTTCGTCGCCCCCGCCCCGAACCGCTGCTGGGTCGCCGACTTCACCCACGTCACCACGTTCGCCGGCGTCGTCTACGTCGCCTTCGCCGTGGACACCTTCTCCCGCCGCATCGTCGGCTGGTCAGCGGCCACATCGAAGGAGGCACGGCTCGTCCTGGACGCCCTCGAGATGGCCTTGTGGCAGCGCGACCGAGACCAACATCCCTACCAGAAAGGCGAGTTGATACATCACTCCGATGCCGGCTCGCAGTACACATCGTTCGCGCTCGCCGAGCACCTCGACCGGGCAGGCATCGCCGCGTCGATCGGATCGGTCGGCGACGCCTACGACTGTCAGTCTTTTCGCACCGGATCCCGCAACGATCGGGTAGCCCCGGCTGAGGCGGTCTGACTCTTGCTTATGACTGACCCCGTGAGTGTCCTGGCGTTGATCTGTCGACCGCCCGGCCGGGCACGCAGCAAGCGCTGCCGCCGGACGGACGTGACCTGATAAGAGCCTGGAGCCGACTCGCCAAAGCGTCCCCGTGACAGTCCTGTCCGTCCGACCGGCGACAGCGTGAACCCCACGCTACCGACCGGAAGGAACTCCGTGCAGACCAGCGAGCAACCCAGGTCCGGGCACGTCGTGATCGGCGTCGACACGCACAAGCACGTGCACGTCGCAGCGGTGATGGACACGATCGGCGGGATCCTGGCGACGTTGACGATTCCCACCGACAACGGCGGCTTCCAGCAACTGGCGGACTGGTCCGCCTCGTTCGGCACCGTCCTGGCCTTCGGGATCGAGGGCACCGGCTCCTACGGTGCCACGCTGACCTCGTTCCTGCGCAGGGCCGGCCACAAGGTCGTCGAGGCCGGCCGCCCGGACCGTCGGCTGCGGCGCATGAACGGCAAGTCCGACACCCTGGACGCCGAGAACGCCGCCCGCGCCGTGCTGGCCGGGTTCGCGACGGCCACGCCGAAGACCGCCGATGGCGAGGCCGAGATGATCCGCCAGCTCAAGATCGCCCATGACCAGGCCGTTGAACAGCGCACAGGCGCGATGGTCACGATGAAGGCGATGCTCGTCCACGCCCCCGATACCCTGCGCCGGGAGACCGCCGGCAAGACCCAGATCACCCTGGCACGGCAGCTGGCAGCCCTGCGTCCGCGCCGCCTGGAGGAACCCGAGGACGCCCTTCGCCACACGCTCCGGACGCTCGCCAAGCGGTGGCAGTACCTGGACGCCGAGGCCAAGGAGCTGACGAAGATGATCGGTGGCCTGGTCCAGCGGGTCGCCCCGCAGCTGGTCGAGCCCTTCGGCATCGGCGTGGACACCGCCGCGGAGATCCTCGTCGTGACCGGCGACAACCCCGAACGGATCAAGTCCGAGGCCGCTCTCGCCAAGCTCGCAGGCATCGCCCCGGTGCCCACCGGCTCCGGCATGACCAGCGGCAGGCATCGCATCAACCACGGCGGCCACCGACAGCTCAACGCCGCGATCTACCGAACCGTCATCGTCCGGATGCGCTTCCACCAGCCCACGATCGACTACGTCGCGCGCCGCACCGCCGAAGGCAAGACGAAACGCGAGATTATTCGCTGCCTCAAGCGCTATGTCATCCGCGAGGTCTACCACCTGCTCCGACCCGCCCCACGGACGCCCTCCGCAGCGAGTTGACAACTATAGGAGCGTCCGTCAGAAGTCCGCGATCACGCAGGGCATAAGCCGAGCGCCATTCACCAGGCGTCCAGGCTCCGGGCTCGTCTCTGGCCGCGAGCCGTTGGAGAAGCGCGCGTTGTCGTTCGTTCAGGGCCGACCACCGATGCACGAACGCCAGCCCACACCGCACCCGCACGCTCTGCATAGAGCCGAAAGAGTGACAGCGGGCGGCGGGAGTCTCCTGGGGCTTTTCTGGGACTTCCGGCTGCATCAACAAGCATGAGCGTGAAACAGCTGAAAGGCTATTCACACAGGTCAGCAGCCCGGGTCCACCCATCGCGGCAGGTCACGGGGTTCGCTGGTCTCTTCCGGGACGAGTGACCGTCAGCAACCAGCAGATCCGCGCAGAGCGTCGCCCACCCTCGGCGCCTCATCGATATACGCCGCCCTACAGGGCCTGACCTGCCCAACAAGTCACCTGACATCCCATCAGAACGAGCGTCAAATGAGCGTCACGAGCGTCATTTCAGCGTCAAGATATCGCCCGTAACGCCCACACCGCACATAATGCGCACACGAAAAACCGCAGGTCAGGCGCCCTTCGCGACCGGTTCAAGGATCGCGACACACTCCACATGATGCGTCATCGGAAACAGATCGAAAGCCCGAAGCGTCCGCACCCGGTACCCCCCGTCCCGGAAGTACCCCAGGTCCCGGGCCAGCGCCGCCGGGTCGCAGGCCACGTAGGCGATCTTGCGTGCCCCGAGCTTCACCAGCTGCTCGACCGTCTTGCGTCCGGCGCCCGCGCGCGGGGGGTCCAGGACGATCAGGTCGACCTCGGAGATACCGGTGCGCGGCAGGACCGCCTCGACCTTGCCCTGTTCGATGCGGACGCGGTCGAAGGAGGCCAGGTTGTGCCGGGCGTCCTCGACCGCGCGCTTGCCCGACTCGATGCCGAGGACCGCGCCCTTCTCACCGATCCGGTCGGCGAGGGCGCCAGCGAACAGGCCGACGCCGCAGTAGAGGTCGAGGGCCATGTCGCCCTTGCGCGGGAGCAGGCCCTGCATGACCGCCTTCGTCAGCATGTCCGCCGCCGCCGGGTGGACCTGCCAGAAGCCGCCACTGCCGACCCGGTGCGTACGGCCGTCGGCACGCTCGCGGACGAACGCCCGGCCGTGGACGCGGTGGATGCCGCCGTCGTGCTCCTCGACGCGCATCACTGATACGGGCTTGTCGAGCTCGACGAGGGGCAGGCGGGCGCCCGGCCTGGGCTCCAGGATGACCATGCGGTCCTGGGATCCGGTCGCGGCGATCACGTCGACGGACTCCATCCCGGACCAGTCGTGCTTCTCGATGCCCAGCTCGCTGACACCGGGGGCCGCGATCATGCAGTGCTCGATCGGCTCGACCTCGTGCGAACGGTGACGCCGCAGCCCGGCGTTGCCGTCCGCGTCCACCGCGTACTGGACCCTCGTACGCCACTGAGGCACCTCACCCGGCGGCAGCTTGTCGCCCTCAGCCGGCATCACCGTGCCGTCCCAGCCGGCCTCCTCCGGGGTCAGCCCGGCAAGCCGCTGCAGCTGCTCCGTGATGACCTCGCCCTTGAGGCGGCGCTGCGCGCCCGGCTTGGCATGCTGCCAGTCGCAGCCGCCGCAGCGGCCGGGTCCGGCGTACGGACAGGGGGCCTCGACCCGGTCCTTGGACGCCGTCAGCACCTCCACCGCGTCCGCGCGCAGGAACCGCGCGCCTTCCTCGCCGTCCGTCACCCGGGCCACGACCCGCTCACCGGGCAAGGTGTGCCGTACGAAGAGCACCTGCCCGTCATCCGTACGCGCGACGCAGTGGCCGCCATGGGCGACGGGACCGACCTCGACCTCGTACTCCTGCCCCGCCAGCGATTTCTTCGGTTCTGCCTGCATGGCGGGGTGACTCCAGGGGAGAGAAAAGGGAACGGCCGGACAACAGCCCACCAGTCTACGTGGGTGCCGCCCGACCACTCACCACAAGCTCATACCAGCCGTGGTCACCGACGATCGTCAGTCCTTCGTGCTCGACTCCTGCGACCGCTCCTGGGCGGGCCCGCGCCGGACGGATCCGGGCGCGTTCCATTCCTGGCGCTTGCGGGCCCGCTTCTTGGCCACCTCGGACGACTGGAGCTGGTAGGGCACCGACGTCACCATGACACCCGGGGTGAACAGCAGGCGCCCCTTGAGCCGCAGCGCGCTCTGGTTGTGCAGCAGCTGCTCGTACCAGTGACCGACCACGTACTCCGGGATGATCACGGACACGGCGTCGCGCGGCGACTCCCGGCGCAGCCCCTTCACGTACTCGATCACCGGGCGGGTGATCTCCCGGTACGGCGAGTCGAGCACCTTCAGCGGGACGGTGATCCCCCGCCGCTCCCACTCCTCCTGCAGCGCCTTCGTCTCCGCCGGATCGACGTTGACGCTGAGCGCCTCCAGTGTGTCGGAGCGCATCAGTTTCGCGTACGCGAGGGCGCGCAGCGTGGGCCGGTGGATCTTCGAGATCAGGACGACCGAGTGCACCCGCGACGGCCGTACGCTGTCGTCGCTCGGGCCCTCCGGGGCGGCGATCTCCTCGGAGACGCGGTCGTAGTGCTTACGGATCGCCGTCATCACCGCGTAGAAGATCACCATGCCGAGCAGCGCCACCCAGGCGCCGTGCGTGAACTTCGTCCCCAGTACGACGACCAGCACCAGCCCGGTGAAGAAGGCGCCGAAGGTGTTGATGGCGCGGGAGCGGACCATCTGCCGGCGCTTCGCCTGGTCCTTCTCGGTGGCCAGGTGGCGGTTCCAGTGCCGGACCATGCCGGTCTGGCTGAGCGTGAAGGACACGAACACACCGACGATGTACAGCTGGATGAGGCGGGTCGAGTCCGCCCCGTAGATCCACACCAGCAGGATGGCCGCACCGGCGAGCAGCACGATGCCGTTGGAGAAGGCGAGCCGGTCACCGCGTGTGTGCAGCTGGCGCGGGAGGTAGCGGTCCTGCGCGAGGATCGAGCCGAGCAGCGGGAAGCCGTTGTACGCGGTGTTGGCGGCCAGGAAGAGCACCAGCGCGGTGGCGGTGGCCAGCAGGATGAAGAAGAAGCTGCCGTCGCCGAACACGGCCTCGGCGACCTGTGAGATCACCGGGTTCTGGACGTAGCCGGAGCCGACCGCGACTCCCTTGTCCAGCAGGTCCTGCGCGGGGTGCTCGGCCATTCGCACCTTGGTGGTCATGGCCAGGACGATGATCCCGCAGAACATGGTGACGGCGAGGAGACCCATCGCCGCGAGCGTGGTCGCCGCGTTCTTGGACTTCGGCTTGCGGAAGGCCGGCACACCGTTGGAGATGGCCTCGACGCCGGTGAGCGCGGCACAGCCGGAGGAGAAGGCGCGCAGCAGCAGGAACACGAGTGCGAACCCGGCGAGTCCCTGGTGTTCGGCCTTGATCGTGTAGCCGGCCGTCGGCGCGCGCATGGTGTCGCCCAGCACCAGACCCCGGAACGCGCCCCACGCGATCATGATGAAGACTCCGGCGACGAACACGTACGTCGGAATCGCGAACAGCTTCCCGGACTCCTTGACGCCCCGCAGGTTCATCAGCGTGAGCAGCACGATGACGGCGACGGCGCAGAACACCTTGTGCTCGACGACGAAGGGGACGGCGGAGCCGAGGTTCTCGATGCCCGACGCGATCGACACGGCGACGGTCAGCACGTAGTCGACGAGCAGCGCGCTGGCGACCGTGAGGCCGGCCTTGGGGCCGAGGTTGGTGGTCGCCACCTCGTAGTCGCCGCCGCCGCTCGGGTACGCGTGCACGTTCTGCCGGTACGAGGCGACCACAGTGAACATCAGCACAACGACAGCGAGCGCGATCCACGGGCTGAAGTGGTACGCCGACACGCCCGCGATCGACAGGACCAGCAGCACTTCCCCGGGAGCGTAGGCCACGGAGGAGAGCGGGTCGGAGGCGAAGACGGGGAGGGCGATGCGCTTCGGCAGGAGCGTTTCGCCAAGCCGGTCACTGCGCAGTGCGCGCCCGATCAGGATCCGTTTGGGCACGTCGGTCAGTTTGGACACGGACAGGATCGTAAGCTCCCCGCCTTGTTCTGGGCACATCCGGGTGAAATCCCGACGGGCCGTCGAGTGAAATCCCGGCATCCGAGACAGGCGAATGCCCCCTGGGCGGCGTCCTCATGGCTATATGACGAAACCGCGACACCCTTTGTGCCCCTCTTAGGCCATCTACGTCTCCGGCAGCCGCCTTGCCGGCCTTCCCACTTCCCCTCTTGCCCGGGAGACCCCATGCCGCATCTCGCCGCCGAGCTGATCGGCGCCACCGCGACGCTCGTCGTCCTCGCTCTTCTGACCGCGGCCAGCGTGCGCAGCATCAGCCGCAGGTAGACGGTCCACGGGTACAGACGGAGCACACCCGGGGGTGCCCTCCGGCGACCGTGCGTGTGTAGCTTGGACAGGGGTCTGAGACCCTGTTCAAGCCAGGTCAACTACGGCGGGCTTCGACATCGGATCGGAAGGACGGTCGTGCACATCGTCATCATGGGCTGCGGCAGAGTGGGTTCCGCTCTCGCGCAGACCCTGGAGCAACAGGGGCACACGGTCGCCGTGATCGACCATGACCCCACCGCCTTCCGACGACTGGGCTCCGGGTTCGGCGGCCGTCGAGTCACCGGAGTCGGCTTCGACCAGGACACCCTGCGCGAGGCGGGCATCGAGGAGGCCGGCGCCTTCGCCGCCGTCTCCAGCGGTGACAACTCGAACATCATCGCCGCCCGGGTGGCCCGCGAGATGTTCGGCATCGAGAACGTCGCGGCCCGTATCTACGACCCCCGCCGCGCCGAGGTGTACCAGCGCCTGGGCATCCCGACCGTCGCCACGGTCCGCTGGACGGCCGACCAGATGCTGCGCCGGCTGCTGCCGTCCGGTGCGGAGCCGCTGTGGCGGGATCCCACCGGGGGCGTCCAGCTCGCCGAGGTGCACGCGTCGTCGGCCTGGGTGGGCCACAAGATCAGCAGGATGCAGGACGAGACCGGCGTGCGCGTCGCGTTCCTCACCCGGCTGGGCGAGGCGGTACTGCCCAGCTCGCAGACCGTGCTGCAGGAGGGCGACCTGGTGCACGTGATGATGCGTACGGACGACGTCGAAAAGGTCGAGGCGTCCTTCGCCGAGGGCCCTGAAGAGGAGGCCGGTCACTGATGAGGGTCGCCATTGCCGGTGCCGGTGCCGTCGGCCGCTCGATCGCGGGCGAGCTGCTGGAGAACGGCCACGAGATCCTGCTGATCGACAAGGCCCCCACGGCCATCTCGGTCGAGCGAGTCCCCCAGGCGGAGTGGCTGCTGGCCGACGCCTGCGAGATCACATCGCTGGACGAGGCGGCGTTGCAGCGCTGCAACGTCGTCATCGCCGCGACGGGAGACGACAAGGTCAACCTGGTCGTGTCCCTCCTCGCGAAGACGGAGTACGGCGTTCCCCGCGTCGTCGCCCGAGTCAACAACCCCAAGAACGAGTGGCTGTTCAACGAGTCCTGGGGTGTGGACGTGGCGGTCTCCACACCCCGTCTGATGTCGGCCCTGGTCGAGGAGGCGGTGAGCGTCGGCGACCTGGTACGCCTGCTCCGCTTCAGCCACGGCGACGCGAACCTCGTCGAACTGACCCTCCCCCCGGAGTCGGCGCTGGCCGGCATCCAGGTCGGCGACGTGGACTGGCCGGAGGACACGTCCCTGGTGGCGATCATCCGCGGCACCCGGGTCCTGACCCCGACCCGGGAGGACTCCCTGGAGGCAGGCGACGAACTTCTGTTCGTAGCCGCCCAGGCGAGGGAGGAACAGCTGGAGGACCTCCTGTCGGTACGCAAGGAGGAAGCCCACTGACCAGGCCAGGCCCCTCCAGCCCGTCTGGGGGTCCCCCCTCTGGGGGAGCTTGAGGACGAGCGCGTTCAGCGCGACAGGGGGGTCTGGGGGCGCAGCCCCCAGGAACGGGATGGGACGGGTAGGGGCGGCGGGGGCCGAGACACCCCGACGCCCACCCCCACGCCCCCTACTCGGAAGAAGCAGCCGCAGCCTTCCGCTGCTCCTCCGCCCGCTCCTCCGCCTCCATCTCCGCGAACACATCGATCGGCGCCGGCGCCTTCGCCAGGAACACCCACGTGAGCCACACGGCCAGCAGGAACGGCGGGATCTTCAACGCCACCAGCACCCACCCGAGCGACGCGGTGTCCGCCCACCAGTACAGCGGGAAGAGAATCGCGCACTTGGCGAGCAGAATCAGCCCCCACGCCCAACTGGCCTTCGCGTACGCCTTCTTGCGCCCCGGATTGCGGGTACGCCAGGAGAGGTTCTCCTTGAAGACCGGGCCGAGGATCAGACCGAGCAGCGGAACACCGGCCAGCGTCGTGATGATGTACGCCAGCGCCAGCCCCAGCGTGTAGAGCATGCCGGGCAGATAGAAGTCCTTGGCATTGCCCGTCATCATCGCGAAGACGACACCAAAGGCGACACCGAACACACCACTGAAGGCGTGCTTGACGGTGTCCTTCATGACGAGGCGCACCACGACCAGCAGCACCGAGACACCGAGGGCCGCGATGGCCGACGAGTGCAGGTCCTTGTTGATCGTGTAGATCGTGACGAAGAGCAGCCCCGGCAGGACCGTCTCGATCATGCCCCGCAGACCGCCGAACGCCTCGAAGAGCGCGGCCTCGGTCACCGCCCTGGAATCGTGCTGGGCGTCTTCGGTCGGCTTGTCGAGCGACGTCACCGGCTACTCCCGTCCGAGGGGTCTCAGTTCGTATTTCGGATTGAACAGCACACGGCGGCCCCGGCTCATCGAGATCCGCCCCGACGCGATCAGCTTGCGTCCCGGCTCTATCCCGACGATGGAGCGTCTGCCGAGCCACACCACGTCCAGCGCGGCCGAGCCGTCGAAGAGCTCGGCCTCCAGGGCCGGAACCCCGGCTCTCGGCCGCAGCGTGACCGTGCGCAACGTACCAGTAACCGTCACCACCTGTCGGTCGTGGCAGTCACCGATGCGCGTACAGCCCGCGGTCGCGGTGTCCTCGCGCAGTTCCTCGGACTCCAGATCCTCCTGCGACGAGGAGAGCCGGTCGAGCATGCGCCTAAACCGGCCCACCGGCTTCTCGGAACGAGGAACAACACTCATACCTGAAGCGTACCGGCGCCCACCGACACCGACGTACCCCGGGAACGTGCGCATCCCCGGGAACGGCCCTACCGCTCGAACCGGTACCCCATCCCGGGTTCGGTGATGAAGTGCTTCGGATGCGAGGGATCCGCCTCCAGCTTGCGCCGCAACTGCGCCATGTACACGCGCAGATAGTTGGTCTCCGTCCCGTACGACGGCCCCCACACCTCCTGGAGCAGCTGCTTCTGGCTGACCAGCCGGCCCGTGTTGCGCACGAGCACCTCCAGCAGATGCCACTCCGTGGGAGTCAGCCGTACGTCGCGTCCTGCGCGGTGGACCTTTTTCGCGGCCAGGTCGACGGTGAACTCGTCGGTCTCCACCAGGACGTCGTCCTCGCCGCTGCCCGTGGGCTCGGCCCGGCGGACGGCGGCCCTGAGCCGGGCCAGCAGTTCGTCCATGCCGAAGGGTTTGGTGACGTAGTCGTCGGCGCCCGCGTCGAGTGCCTCGACCTTCTCGTCGGACGAGTGACGGGCCGACAGCACCAGGATGGGCACCCGGGTCCACCCCCGGAGCCCCTTGATCACCTCGACGCCGTCCATGTCGGGCAGTCCCAGATCGAGCACGACCACGTCGGGATGGCGGGCGGCGGCGAGTTCGAGGGCGGTGGCACCGTCGGAGGCCGCGTCGACCTCGTACTTGCGTGCCTTGAGGTTGATCACGAGGGCACGCACGATCTGCGGCTCGTCCTCGACCACCAGCACCCGGGTCATGACACCTGCCTCTCCGACTCCGCCGGCACTGCCGACCCCGCTGGCACTTCGGTTCCCATTTCCACGGCCCCCGCTCCCTCACTCCCCAGCAGCTCAGCCCCGTCGCCGGCCCCTGTTCCCATCCTCGCCGCCCGCACCGTGAGCACCATGCTGAGCCCGCCCCCAGGCGTGTCCTCGGCCTGGAGGGTGCCGCCCATCGCCTCGGCGAACCCCCGGGCCACCGCGAGCCCCAGCCCCACCCCGGCCCCGCGCGGGGCGTCACCGTATCGCTGGAAGGGCTCGAAGATGCGGTCCTTCGCCTCGTCCGGCACACCCGGCCCCCGGTCCACCACCCGGACCTCCACGCGCTCGGCGATCGCGCTGGCGGCCACCAGCACCGTCTCCCCGTCCGGGCTGTACTTGACGGCGTTCTCGACCAGGTTGGCCACCGACCGCTCCAGCAGACCGGGGTCGACGGCGACCATCGGCAGGGTCTCGGGAATGTCCAGCTCGACACTGTCCTCGGGCACGCCTCCCAGCGCCATCGGCACCACCTCGTCGAGGTCGATCTCCCTGATCAGCGGGTTGACGGTGCCGGTCTGGAGCCGGGACATGTCCAGCAGGTTGCCCACGAGATGGTCGAGCCGGTCGGCGCCGTCCTCGATGCCGGCCAGCAGCTCGGCCCGGTCCTCCTCGGACCACGCCACGTCGTCCGACCGCAGCGACGAGACCGCCGCCTTGATCCCGGCCAGCGGTGTACGCAGGTCATGGCTGACGGCGGCGAGCAGCGCCGTGCGGATCCGGTTGCCCTCGGCGAGGGTACGAGCCTGGTCGGCCTGGGACTGAAGGCGCCGGCGATCCAGCACCACGGCCGCCTGGGCGGCGAAAGCGGCCAGCACCCGCCGGTCGGCGGCGGGCAGGACCCGGCCGGACAGCGCGAGCGCCATGTGGTCGCCGACCGGCATGTCCACGTCGGCGTCCTCCGGCCGCGCCACCACCTGCCGGGTGCCGACGCTGCCCGCACAGGTCCACGGATCGACGTCGGAGACGCGCTCCAGCAGGGCCACGGAGTCCATCCCGAAGGTCTCCCGGACCCGGTCGAGGAGCGCCTCCAGGCTGGTCTCGCCGCGCA
Organism: Streptomyces sp. B21-083; assembly: GCF_036898825.1. Taxonomy (GTDB): domain Bacteria; phylum Actinomycetota; class Actinomycetes; order Streptomycetales; family Streptomycetaceae; genus Streptomyces. The sequence continues at coordinate 2,422,818 of NZ_JARUND010000001.1, forward strand.
GGACGCTGCCCGCGAGGAAGGAGAGGATCTCCGACTCGGCCCGCAGCCGGGCCGCCTGATGGGTGCGCCGGGCGGCGAGATCCACCACGGACGCCACCGACACGGCGACCCCGAAGAAGATCACGAGCGCGACGATGTTCTTCGGGTTGGCGATGGTCAGCCGGTGGTACGGCGGCGTGTAGTAGTAGTTCAGCAGCAGCGAGCCGACCGCCGCCGAGGCCAGCGCCGGGTAGAGGCCGCCGAGCAGGGCCGCCGCAACCGTGAGCGCCAAGAACAGCAGCATGTCGTTGGCGAGGCCGAGGTCGACGGCGTTCAGCAGCAGCGCGAGGCACACCGGACCCGCCACGCCGACCAGCCAGCCCCAGACGATCCGCGCCCGACCGAGCCGTGCTCCCCGGGCCACGGGCAGCCCGCGCCCCTTGCCGGCCTCGTCGTGGGTGATCAGGTGCACGTCGAGGTCGGGCCCCGAGTCCCGGGCCACGGTCGCGCCGACCCCGGGTCCGAACACGTACTGCCAGGTCTTGCGCCGCGAGACGCCCAGCACGATCTGCGTGGCGTTCACGCCCCGCGCGAAGTCCAGCAGAGCCACCGGGACATCGTCACCGACCACGTGGTGAAACGTTCCTCCCAGGTCCTCGACCAGCGTGCGCTGGACCGCTAGCTCCTTCGGGGAGGCGTTGGTCAGACCGTCACTGCGGGCGACGTAGACGGCCATGACCTCGCCACCGGCGCCCTTCTCCGCGAGCCGTGCGGCCCGCCGGATCAGCGTGCGGCCCTCGGGTCCGCCGGTCAGTCCGACGACGATCCGCTCGCGCGAGCCCCAGATCCTGGAGACCTGGTGCTCACTGCGGTACTCGGTCAGGTACTCGTCGACCCGGTCCGCCACCCACAGCAGGGCCAGCTCCCGCAGAGCGGTCAGGTTCCCGGGCCTGAAGTAGTTGGCGAGAGCCGCGTCGACCTTGTCGGACTTATAGATGTTGCCGTGGGCCATCCGCCGCCGCAGCGACTGCGGGGACATGTCGACCAGCTCGATCTGGTCCGCGCGCCGGACCACTTCGTCGGGAACGGTCTCCTGTTGCCGTACACCGGTGATCGACTCGACGACATCACCCAGCGACTCAAGATGTTGGATGTTGACAGTCGATATCACGTCGATACCGGCGGCCAGCAACTCCTCGACGTCCTGCCAGCGCTTGGTGTTGCGCGAGCCGGGGATGTTGGTGTGGGGCAGTTCGTCCACCAGGGCGATCCGCGGCCGACGGGCGAGTACGGCGTCCACGTCCATCTCGGTGAACACGGCTCCGCGGTAGGGCAGCTCCTTGCGCGGAATCTGCTCCAGCCCGTGGAGCATCACCTCCGTACGCGTCCGGCCGTGGTGCTCCACGAAGGCGACCACACAGTCCGTCCCCCGCTCGACACGGCGGTGCGCCTCGGAGAGCATCGCGTACGTCTTACCGACGCCCGGTGCCGCACCGAGGTAGATCCGAAGCTTGCCGCGTCCCATGGCCTCATTGTCTTCCCGCGCCCGCCGACCACGCAGCGTCGACCCTACGTCCAGCAATGTCGACAAATGGGACGAGAAGCGGGGCGGAGCGGCTCTTTGACGCAACCCTGACGCGCCGGAGAACCGGGCACGGGCCGTACTCCTCGGTGAGGAGTACGGCCCGTGCCCGGAAAACGGTGCTGCGGTTAGCGGACCTCGGTGATCTCCGGTCCGCGCTGCAGCTGGCCCATGCCCCCACCGAAGCGGGAACCGGCCTGCTCCTCCTGCTGGACGCCCTCGGGCACCATCTGGGCGTCGTTCGGCAGCTTCAGGACGATCGGGTCGCGAGGTGCCATGGGCCCCTCGCCACGGACGACGACCGTGTCCCTGAAGATCTGCTCCAGCAGACCGGCGGCCTGCGGCTGCACGGCACCCTGACCGGAGATGACCCCCCGCAGGAACCACCGAGGACCGTCCACACCGACGAACCGTACGACCTGGAAACCGCCCGTGCCGTCCGGCAGTTGCACCGGCACCTGCGCACGCAGCTCCCAGCCCAGCGGCCCCTCGACCTCGTCGACGATGCCACCCTGCTGGGTGATGCCGCTGGCGATCTCCTCGCGCACCTCGCCCCAGATGCCCTCGCGCTTGGGCGCGGCGAAGGCCTGGAGCTGCACGGCGCTGTCGCGCAGCACGACGGTCGCCGCGACGATCGCGTCGCCCGCGACCTCTACCCGCAGCTCCATGCCGTCGACCCCGGGCACGAACAGTCCGCCCAGGTCGACCCGGCCCTCGCCGGGCTCGCGCACCTCGGTGTCGTCCCAGGGTCCGTCGGGACGCGGCTCCGGCTCCAGCCGGACGCGCGAACGCGAACCCGCTGCTTCGTCCGCCTCAGTGCCGACACTGTCGACGACCTGCTCGGCCTCGCCGGCCGCGTCCTCGGCGGCACCCTTCTTCTTGCGACGTCCGAACACGTCACTGTCCTTCCCGGTCGGATACGACCGAAGCGTATCGATTCCCACCCGTTGTGCCGCCAACCGCGGCCTGACCGCTGTGACCGCTCGCACCGCCCACCGAGGCGTGACCGCCGGTGGACCCGAAGCCCCCCTCGGCCCGCGCCGAGCCGGGAAGTTCCGCGACCTCCCGGAAGCGGACCTTCTCGACCTGCTGGACGACCAGTTGGGCAATCCTGTCGAAGCGTTCGAATCGCACGGGTTCGTGCGGGTCGAGATTCACCACGATCACCTTGATCTCCCCACGGTACCCGGCATCAACCGTCCCCGGGGCATTCACCAGAGCGACACCGCACCGGGCCGCCAGCCCCGAACGGGGGTGCACGAAGGCCGCGTACCCCTCCGGGAGCGCGACGGAAACCCCGGTCGGGAGAACAGCCCGTTCGCCGGGCGCCAGTTCGCATCCCCGTGTGGTCCGCAGATCGGCTCCGGCGTCGCCCGGCTGCGCGTACGCCGGAAGCGGTACGTCCGGATCGACGCGGCGGATGAGAACGTCCAGGGGCTCACGGCCCACAGGCGCGGGGCTCACGGGTTCACCTCGAATGCGCGGGCGCGCCGGATCTGGTCCGGGTCGCTCATGGCGGCCCGGATCTCCTCCGGGCGGCCGTTGTCGATGAAGTGGTCGACCTTGACCTCGATGAAGAGGGCCTGGGCACGCACCGCGACGGGCCCGTCGGGGCCGCCGATGCGTCCGGTGGCGGTCGAGTAGATCTTCCGCCGGGACACGGCCGTGACCTCGGCCTCCAGGTACAGCAGGGTGTCGACGGGGACGGGCCGGACGAACTCGGTCTCCAGCCTTCCGGTCACGGCGATGGTGCGCAGCAGCCAGTTCAGCGAGCCGAGGGTCTCGTCCAGCGCGCTGGCGAGCACACCGCCGTGGGCGAGGCCGGGGGCGCCCTGGTGGGCGGCCCGCACGGTGAACTCGGCGGTGACCGTGACACCGTCTCCGGCCCGGGCCGCGAGGTGCAGTCCGTGGGCCTGCCCGCCCCCACATCCGAAACACTGTTCGTAGTGGGCACCGAGCAGCTCGCCGGGCGCGGGCGCGTCCGGGTGCCGCACGGGCGCCACGGCGTCGGCGGGGGGCTGCAGAGCTGCTGAAGGACCACTCACAGCCGCAGACCTTACCCGCGAGTCGGCCCGCGACCGACACCATGCCAAGCTTGGCTCCATGCAGCTTTCCGCCTCCCCCTACGAAGAACGCCTCACGGCCCCGCGCTCCTGGTGGCTGATCTCGTTCCTGGTCGGCGTCTCCTTCGCCCTGATCCTGCTCCCGTTCGGCACGCTGCCCCTGCTGGGCGGCCTGGTGGGCGGCACCGCCGTGGCCGCCGTGGCGGCGAGTTCGTACGGTTCGATCCGGATCCGGGTCGTGGGGGACTCCTTGATCGCGGGAGAGGCGAAGATCCCGGTGGCGGCCCTGGGCGAGGCGGAGATCCTGGACGCGGAGGAGGCCCGCGCCTGGCGCACGTACAAGGCCGACACCCGCGCCTTCATGCTCCTGCGCTCCTACATCCCCACGGCGCTGCGCGTCCAGGTCACGGATCCCAAGGACCCGACCCCGTACCTGTATCTGTCGACGCGGGAGCCCGAACAGCTGGTCGCCGCCCTGGAATCGGCGCGGGCGGCAGCCGCGCGCGACGCGGGCTGAAACCGGCCGGAACCGCGGCTCGGCGCGCCTCGGCAAATTCTTCCTCGGCGGCGGGCAAAGACTTGCCCGCCGCGCCTGTACCCGGAGTCGTCCGCGCCCTCAGGCGCCCTACGTCCCGAGTTCCTTCGGCGCGCCGCCGAGGTCCAGCGCGTCGGTGGGTGGCTCCAGCGGGGGCAGTTCCGGGAGCTGCTCCCAGGGGACCTGGAATCTGCGCAGGTCCTTGCGGATGCGGTCCGCGAGTCTTCTGGTGTCGCGCCGGTTCATGACCGCGCCGACGGCGGCGCCCACCATGAACGGCATCAGGTTGGGCAGGTCGCGGACCGTCCGCTTCATGATCTGCTGACGCAGTTCGCGCTTCATCTGGCCGCCGAGGGCCGAGTTGATCGTCGACGGTTTCGTCACGTCGATCCCGCGCTCACCCGACCACGAGTTGAGGTAGGCGGTACTGCGCTGCTTGAGGCTGCCCGGCGGTCGTGCGCCGTAGACCTCGTGCAGTTCGGCGATCATTTTCAGCTCGATCGCGGCCACACCGGTGATCTCGGCGGCCAGTTCGGTCGGCATGGCCGGTGGCACCGGCAGCATCGCCGCCGCCCCGATGCCCGCGCCGACGGTCGCCGTGGCGCTCGCGGCGCCGGCGACGAGTTTGTCCGCGAGCTGCTCGGGCCCGAGGCCCGGGAACTGCCGGCGAAGGGTGGCGAGGTCGCGTACGGGGATACGCGGGGCGTTCTCGATGATCCGGTCGGTGAGGTACGCCAGACCCGCTCTCGCGCGGCTGCGGCCCTTGCGGACGCCTTCTCTGGCCTTCTGGATCGCGGCCGTCCGTCGCCCGGCGACGGGTGCGGAAGGCTCGGCCGGCACCGGGAGGTCATCCCCGTGGTCGGCCGGCCCGGCGGCCGGTTCGAGCGAGGCCGATCCTGTATCGGATGAGCCCCGCTCGTCGTCACGCACACCATGAGGGCCGTCCTGCGGCCCCTGGTCCGCTCCCCGTGAGGGGAAGCGGCGCTTCCAAGGAGGGGTCGAGCCAGTCACGGCCGACCCTGCCTCAGTCGCAGTCGCGGCAGATCGGCTGACCGTTCTTCTCGCGGGCCAGCTGGCTGCGGTGGTGCACCAGGAAGCAGGTCATGCAAGTGAACTCGTCCTGCTGCTTGGGCAGCACCCGGACGGCCAACTCCTCGTTCGAGAGGTCCGCTCCGGGCAGTTCGAGGCCTTCGGCGGCCTCGAATTCGTCGACGTCCACGGAGGAGGTCGACTTGTCGTTCCTCCTGGCCTTCAGTTCTTCAAGGCTGTCCGAGTCAACGTCGTCGTCGGTCTTGCGTGGGGTGTCGTAATCCGTTGCCATGTCGCGCTCTCCCCCTCTGGGTGTCTGCGGTGTCTCAGCGCAGGTAACGCGTGAGAGGCCGGACTTGTGCCCGACCTGAGGCGGAGATTTTGCCTCACATCAAGGTCTGTTACTCAATCGACACCCAACCGACCCCCTTGGGAGAGATCGGCATGGATGGCGATCGGGACCGTACACGGTCCGAATGCCGCACTTCAAAGGCGCCCCACCGTGTACTTCCCGTGATCAAGACCCCCGAAAACCCGGATTTACCGGGCCTTACGGCGAGTTGCATGATCACGGTGAGTGGATGGCGGGAAATTCGCCCTTGTGATCGATCACACACGAGGCCGCGGGGAGGGTACCCCGAAAATTCCGCGCAAAGCGAACATCCTCGCGTGTCGGCGACATGATCTCAGATCGGCAGGGCGACTCGCATCACGAGCCCACCCCCCTCACGCGGCTGGGCCGAGATGTGACCGCCGTGAGCGCGCGCCACAGAGCGCGCGATGGACAGTCCGAGGCCCACACCCTTGTCGCTGCCCGTACGCTCCGTACGCAGCCGCCTGAAGGGTTCGAAGAGGTTGTCGATCTCGTACGCCGGGACCACGGGACCCGTGTTCGAGACCACCAGCACCGCCTGCCCGTGCTGGACCTCGGTGGTCACCTCGACCCAGCCGTCCTCCGGCACGTTGTACCGCACGGCGTTCTGTACGAGGTTCAGCGCGATCCGTTCCAGCAGTACCCCGTTGCCCTGGACGACCGCGGGATCGCGCTTCCCACGGAACTCGACCCCCTTGGCCTCGGCCTCCGCGTGCGTCTGGTCGACGGCCTGCGTGGCGACCTCGGCGAGGTCCACCGGCTTGCGCTCGACGATCTGGTTGTCGCTGCGGGCGAGCAGCAGCAGCCCTTCGACGAGCTGCTCACTGCGCTCGTTGGTGGCCAGCAGCGTCTTGCCGAGCTGCTGGAGCTCCGGTGGCGCCGCCGGATCCGACAGATGCACCTCCAGGAGCGTGCGATTGATCGCCAGCGGCGTTCTCAGCTCGTGCGAGGCGTTGCCGACGAACCTCTGCTGGGCGGTGAAGGCCCGCTGCAGACGCTCCAGCATGTCGTCGAGGGTGTCCGCCAGCTCCTTCAGCTCGTCGTCGGGGCCGTCCAGTTCGATGCGGCGGGACAGGTCCGAGCCGGCCACCGCGCGGGCGGTGCGGGTGATCCGGCCGAGCGGCGTCAGGACCCGGCCGGCCATGGCGTAGCCGAAGGCGAAGGCGATCACGGCGAGGCCGAGGAGCGTGAGCAGCGAGCGGCTGAGCAGATCGTCCAGGGCGTGCTGCCGCAGGGCGTCGTTGCATGCCTTGAGCGCGGCGTTGAGCTGGTCGTCGTTGGTCGCCGCGTTCAGCACCGGGCACGTCTCGCTGGTGAAGCTGATGCCGCTTCCGGAAATCTGGAAGGACTGGTTGTTGCCCCCGCGGATGGCCTGGGCGGCCAGCAGGTAAATGATCGACAGCAACAGAATGCCGGCGATCAGGAACATGCCACCGTAGAGCAATGTGAGCCGTATGCGGATGGTCGGGCGCAGCCAGGGCAACTGCTGCGGTTTCCTCGGGTCCCAGGTGGGCTTCGGAGGCGCCTTCGGGGGGGCGGGTGTCGTGGCCATCGATTTATCAGATCCGGTAGCCGGAACCCGGCACGGTGACGATCACGGGAGGCTCGCCCAGCTTGCGGCGCAGAGTCATCACGGTCACGCGTACGACGTTGGTGAACGGGTCGGTGTTCTCGTCCCAGGCCTTCTCCAGGAGCTGCTCGGCCGAGACGACCGCGCCCTCGCTGCGCAGCAGCACCTCCAGGACGGCGAACTCCTTGGGCGCGAGCTGGACCTCCTTGCCGTCGCGGAAGACCTCGCGGCGGTTCGGGTCGAGCTTGATCCCGGCGCGCTCCAGGACGGGCGGCAGCGGCAGGCTCGTACGCCGGCCGAGGGCACGCACGCGTGCCGTCAGCTCACTGAAGGCGAAGGGCTTGGGGAGGTAGTCGTCGGCGCCGATCTCCAGCCCCTCGACCCGGTCGCTGACATCTCCGGAGGCCGTGAGCATCAGCACGCGTGTGGGCATGCCGAGTTCGACGATCTTGCGGCAGACGTCGTCACCGTGCACCAGCGGGAGGTCCCGGTCGAGGACGACCACGTCGTAGTCGTTGACGCCGATGCGTTCCAGCGCCGCCGCGCCGTCGTACACGACGTCGACGGCCATGGCCTCCCGGCGCAGTCCGGTGGCCACCGCATCGGCGAGCAGTTGCTCGTCCTCGACGACGAGTACGCGCACGTCGTTTGTCCTTCCTCGGGGTCGCCCGCGGGCCGGGACGGCACGTTGGCGGAAACTTTTCCTGCGGTCAGTCCTCCATCCTGCCGCTTTGGCCCGTAAACCGGTTGTAAGGGGCCCTTGGACGATCGCCGCATGGCATCTTCCCGGCCGACCGGAGCCGCTCCGGCGACCGGGGCGGGAAGAAATCTTGGCGGGCTGAGGTTTCCTCCGCGGGGAGCGGGGGGAGGACGGCTTTACACCCCGCGATCACGCTCTGCGTGTGCCATGACACCTAGTGGTACACCGAACCGCTTTCCGCAGAGCGGGCGTGGGTGTCCGGCACCGTCGCCGCCCGGCAGGGCAGCGCTGGGCACCCAGTTGGAGACGTGATCGCCCCTTCCGAATCGGCACACCCCCGTGCCATCGACCCACGACCCAGGACGAGGGGGCGCAGCATGGACGCATTCACCGCAGGACTTCTGCAGCGCATAAGGGCGACCGAGACCGACCTGACGCGGGCTCGCGACGAGGGCGACGACTTCCTCGCCGAGGTGGAACAGGCCGAGCTCGACGACCTGCGCCGTCTTGCCGCCGAACACGGTGTGGAAGTCGGCGCGGCCAGCGTCTGATCAGTCCGCAGGAGAAGACAAAAAGAGGGGCCCCGGCATCGATCCAGTGCCGGGGCTCCTCCCATTTCCTCAGTCGTGCCAGGCGCCGAAGTCCTCCAGGAGTCGCTGGAGGGGTTCGAAGACCCCGGGAGTGCCCGCGACCGTCAGATCGCGTGACGGGCGCTCTCCGGGGCGTCCACCGGTCAGCGCGCCCGCCTCTCGGGCGATCAGGTCGCCCGCGGCGACGTCCCAGGCGTTGAGGCCCCGTTCGTAGTAGCCGTCCAGGCGGCCGGACGCCACGTCGCACAGGTCGACCGCCGCGGAGCCGCCGCGCCGGATGTCGCGCAGGAGCGGGATCAGCCGTCGGGCCACCTCGGCCTGGTGGGCCTTGACCTCGGCGACGTAGTTGAAGCCCGTCGACACCAGTGCCTGGTCCAAAGGCGGGGCCGGGCGGACGGCGAGCCGGCGTTCGCCGTCCCAGGCGCCGGTCGCCCAGGCTCCCCCGCCGAGCACCGCGTGGTACGTCTCGCCCCGCATCGGCGCCGCGACCACGCCGACGATGCGCTCGCCGCCCTGCTCGGCCGCGATGGAGACGGCCCAGGTGGGCAGCCCGTACAGGTAGTTGACCGTGCCGTCGAGCGGGTCGATGACCCACCGGATGCCGCTGCTGCCCTCGCTGGAGGCACCCTCCTCGCCGAGGAAACCGTCGTCCGGGCGCTGCTCGGCGATCACGTCGGTGATCAGCTTCTCCGCCGCGATGTCCATCTCCGTGACGACGTCGATGGGGCTGGACTTGGTGGCGGCTACCGCGAGATCGGCGGGCCGGCCGTCCCGGAGCAGCTCTCCCGCGCGGCGGGCCGCCACCTGGGCGAGCCGGAGCAGTTCGGGCAGCAGGGGGTCGGTCACAGGAGTCCTCACGCGTACGGGCTGTCGGCGCCCGCGGCGGCGGGCCTGGGGGCACGGGACGGGCAGCAGCCCACGGGGCAGAGGTTCCGGGTAGCGCCGAGCGTGCCCAGGGCGCACGGGGTGACGTCCTGTCCGTTCTCGGTGGCGGCGCGCTCCAGGACGAGCTCGCGGATCGCGGCGGCGAAGCGCGGGTCGGCGCCCACCGTCGCGGAGCGGCTCATGGGCAGGCCCAGCTCCCGGGCCTTCGCCCTGGCCTCCGTGTCGAGGTCGTACAGGACCTCCATGTGGTCCGACACGAACCCGATCGGCGCGATCACGACGGCCGGGGCACCGGCGCCGTGCAGGTCCTCCAGGTGGTCGCAGATGTCGGGCTCCAGCCACGGGATGTGCGGGGCACCGGAACGGGACTGGTAGACGAGCCGCCACGGGTGGTCGACGCCGGTCCGCTCACGCACGGCGTCCGCGATCAGTTGTGCGGTGTCCAGGTGCTGCTTCACGTACGCCCCGCCGTCCCCGTGGTCCTCGACAGGCCCGGAGGTGTCGGCGGACGCGGTCGGGATGGAGTGGGTCGAGAAGGCGAGGTGCGCACCGTCCCTGGCGTCCTCGGGGAGGTCGGTGAGGGAGCTGAGCACGCCCTCGATCATCGGCTCCAGGAAGCCCGGGTGGTTGAAGTAGTGCCGCAGCTTGTCGACCTCGGGAAGGTCGAGACCCTCGGCCTCCAGGGCGGCCAGGGAGTCCGCGAGGTTCTCGCGGTACTGACGGCAGCCCGAGTACGAGGCGTACGCGCTGGTGGCGAGGACGAGGACGCGGCGTCTGCCGTCCTGGACCATCTCGCGCAGGGTGTCGGTCAGATACGGAGCCCAGTTGCGGTTGCCCCAGTAGACCGGCAGATCCAACCCGTGGTCCGCGAAATCCTTGCGCAGGGCGTCCAGGAGGGCGCGGTTCTGGTCGTTGATCGGGCTGACCCCGCCGAACAGGAAGTAGTGCTGTCCGACTTCCTTGAGGCGTTCCTTGGGGATGCCCCGCCCGCGTGTCACGTTCTCCAGGAACGGAACCACGTCGTCCGGGCCCTCGGGGCCGCCGAAGGAGAGCAGGAGCAGGGCGTCGTAGGGGGTGGCGTCGAGCGCATCTCGCATGGTTCCGATCCTGCCACCCCCCTCTGACAGCCGGGATCCCGGCCCGTCCCCGCGGGTGCGTGGGGATCGCCCGACCCGTAAGCTGTATCGGCCGTCTTCACGCCTTACCCACGTATCCGTCACGTCTTACCGGATCGACCGGAGTCTCCCGTGCCCAGCCCCTACCGCGCCCTGTTCGCCGCCCCCGGCTCCAGGCGCTTCACCGCCGCGGGGTTCCTCGGCCGGATGCCGCTGTCGATGATGGGCATCGGCGTGGTCACGATGGTCTCCCAGCTCACCGGCAGGTACGGGCTGGCGGGAGCGCTCTCGGCGACCATCGCCATGGCCGCCGCGGTGGCGGGCCCTCAGGTCTCGCGGCTGGTCGACCAGTACGGGCAGCGCCGCGTGCTGCGCCCCGCGACGCTCTGCGCCCTGGTGGCCTCGGCCGGGCTGCTGCTCGCCGCGCACTTCGGGTGGCCGGACTGGGTGCTGTTCGTGTGCAGCGCCGGCATCGGCTGCGTACCGAGCGTCGGGGCCATGACCCGGGCGCGTTGGGCGGCCGTCTACCGGGACACACCGCAACTGCACACCGCGTACTCCTTCGAGTCCGTGGTGGACGAGATCTGCTTCATCTTCGGGCCGATCATCTCGATCGGCCTCTCCACAGCGTGGTTCCCGGAGGCGGGGCCGCTGCTCGCCGCCTGTTTCCTGGCGGTCGGCGTCTTCTGGTTGACCTCCCAGAGCGGCACCGAGCCGAAGCCGCATCCGCGCGCGCAGCACAGGAGCGGCTCGGCGCTGCGCTCCTCCGGCCTCAAGGTCCTGGTGGTCACCTTCGCGGCGGTCGGGACGATCTTCGGGGCCGTCGACGTGGTCACCGTCGCCTTTGCCGAGGAACGGGGCCACAAGGCCGCCGCGAGCGTCGTACTGGCCGTCTACGCGGCGGGCTCCTGCGCGGCGGGAGCCGTGTTCGGGCTGCTGCGCCTCCCGGGAGCCCCGGAACGCCGGTGGCTACTGGGCATATGTGCGATGGCCGTGAGTATGATCCCCCTCCTACTGGTCGGAAACTTGCCGTTCCTGGCCGTGGCGCTGTTCGTTGCGGGGCTGTCCATCGCTCCCACGATGATCACGACGATGTCCCTCATCGAACAGCACGTACCACGCGCGCAACTGACCGAGGGCATGACCTGGGTGAGCACCGGGCTCGCGGTCGGCGTCGCGCTCGGCTCCTCCGTGTCCGGCTGGGTGATCGACGCCGCGGGTGCGAGGGCCGGGTACGGGGTTCCGGTGGCGTCCGGGGCCGTCGCGGTCGCGGTTGGTTTCCTCGGGTACCGCCGGCTGAACAGACCGGCTCCGTGTCGGGGAGGCACCGTTGAGCAGCACAGTGAGCGGCAAGAGCGGCACGTGGCGTAACTGGGCGGGCAACGTCACCGCCCGGCCCGCCCGCGAGGTCACTCCCGCTTCCGTGGAGGAACTGTCCGCAGCCGTTCGGAAAGCAGCCGCGGACGGTCTGAAGGTGAAGGCAGTCGGCACCGGCCACTCCTTCACGGCTGCCGCCGCCACCGACGGGGTGTTGATCCGCCCTCAACTGCTGACCGGCATCCGCAATATCGACCGCGAGAACATGACGGTCACGGTCGAGGCGGGCACTCCGCTCAAGAGACTCAACCTGGCTCTCGCCCGCGAGGGTCTGTCGCTCACGAACATGGGCGACATCATGGAGCAGACGGTCTCCGGCGCCACCAGCACCGGCACGCACGGCACCGGCCGCGAGTCGGGCTCGATAGCGGCCCAGATCAGGGCACTTGAGCTGGTGACGGCGGACGGCTCGGTGCTCGTCTGTTCGGAGAAGGAGAAACCGGAGGTCTTCGCGGCGGCCCGGGTCGGCATCGGCGCCCTGGGGATCCTCACCGCGATCACCTTCGCCGTGGAACCCCTCTTCCTGCTCACCGCCCGCGAGGAGCCGATGACCTTCGACAAGGTCACCAGCGCGTTCGACGAACTCTGGGCCGAGAACGAGCACTTCGAGTTCTACTGGTTCCCGCACACCGGCAACACGAACACCAAGCGCAACAACCGCAGTGCGGGCCCCGAGAAGCCGGTCAGCCCGATCAGCGGCTGGATCGAGGACGAGTTCCTCTCCAACGGCGTCTTCCAGGTGGCCCAGTTGGTCGGCCGCACGGTGCCCGCCACGATCCCGACGATCGCCCAGATCTCCAGCAAGGCGCTGTCCGCGCGGATTTACACCGACATCCCGTACAAGGTCTACACGTCTCCGCGCCGGGTGCGCTTCGTGGAGATGGAGTACGCCGTTCCGCGCGAGGCCCTGGTGGCGACACTGCGCGAACTCAAGGCGATGGTCGATCGGTCGGACATGCGGATCAGCTTCCCCGTGGAGGTCCGCACGGCCCCCGCGGACGACATCGCGCTCTCCACGGCCTCGGGCCGCGACAGCGCCTACGTCGCCGTCCACATGTTCCGCGGGACGCCCTACCAGGCGTACTTCACCGCCGCCGAGCGCATCTTCACGGCGCACGAGGGACGGCCGCACTGGGGCAAGGTGCATACACGGGACGCGGATTACCTCGCCGGCGTCTACCCGCGCTTCGGGGAGTTCACCGCGCTGCGGGACCGGCTCGACCCTGAACGCCTGTTCCAGAACGACTACTTGCGGCGGGTTCTCGGGGCGTAGCGAAGCAGTTGGTTCCGATTCCGATGTTTACGTGAACTGTGCTGCATCCGAGGTCACGCCACCGGTGGGGAACCGTCAACTCGCACTCACCGGCAGGAATTGGGTGGCGTGCCAATCCACGCACGTGGCCCAAATGGAGTACTGTTGCGAGCCCTGGGCCCGGTCTCCCGCCTGGGCGTCCGGGGTCTTTCCGGGATCGTCAAGAGGGGGCTCGTTGCACAGGGTGACGGAGTTTGTCACTTAGCGTTGCGAATAGATAACCGTGGCATAACGGCGACCTCGGGCCCCTGCCCGACACGCCGGGCAACTCGGCAAGGTTGTGGCAGGCTGCACCCGGGCAGGCCACACTCGACTAGCGGAAGCAGCGACGCACGTGACGTCGGCAGGCACCACCCGGGAGGTCCCCATGCCCGAACTGCGTGTCGTGGCCGTCTCTAACGACGGCACACGGCTGGTGCTGAAGGCTGCGGACAGCACGGAGTACACGCTTCCGATCGACGAGCGTCTGCGCGCCGCCGTACGCGGCGACCGTCCCCGCCTCGGCCAGATCGAGATCGAGGTGGAGAGCCATCTCCGCCCCCGCGACATCCAGGCACGCATACGTGCCGGTGCGTCAGCGGAAGAGGTGGCGCAGCTCGCCGGGATTCCGGTGGATCGCGTACGCCGCTTCGAGGGCCCCGTGCTGGCCGAGCGAGCCTTCATGGCCGAGCGGGCCCGGAAGACTCCGGTCCGTCGGCCCGGTGAGAACGCCGGTCCACAGCTCGGCGAGGCCGTGCAGGAGCGGCTGTTGATCCGTGGCGCCGAGAAGGACACCGTCCAGTGGGACTCCTGGCGCCGCGACGACGGCACCTGGGAAGTTCTGCTGGTCTACCTGGTGGCCGGCGAACCGCACTCGGCGAGCTGGACGTACGACCCGCCCCGGCGGCTCGTCCAGGCCGTCGACGAGGAGGCCCGCTCGCTGATCGGCGAGTCGGACGACCTCGCGGCTCCCGAACCCAGTTTCCCGTTCGTACCGCGCATCGCCCGGCTGCCGCGCGACCGCCCGCTGGACCGTCCGGCCCTGCCCGCGCCGTCGTCCGAGCTCACCGAGGAAGGCGTGAGCGCGAGTGAGCGTGACTCGCTGACGAGCCTCCTCGAAGCGGTACCGAGTTTCCGCGGCGACATGGTCGTGCCGGAACGACCCTCCTCCACCGAAGCCCCGGAGGAACCTGCACCCGATCCCGAGGCGGAGGAGCCCCCGGCTCCCGCGGCCTCGGCCGGTTCCGCGTACGCGGACGTGCTCATGCCCCGCTCGGTCGGCGCCCACCGCGACCGCCTGGTCGGGGCCACCGACCGCCAGGCCGAGGCGGACGGGGTCCGTCCCGGCCGTAGAGCGGCGGTACCGAGCTGGGACGAGATCGTGTTCGGCACACGCCGGAAGAACAAGGAGTAGTCACCCGTACGGACTACTCGGACGAATGTGGGGGCCGCATCCGACGGATGCGGCCCCCACATTCGTTCACACCCCCCGTTCGGGCTACTGCGGATCAGGCCCCACGGCCACGGGCCGCGCCGGGTCCCCCGACCATTCCGACCACGAACCGACGTACAGGGCGGCCGGAACGCCCGCCACCGCCAGGGCCAGGACCTCGTGGGCCCCCGAGACGCCCGAGCCGCAGTAGACGCCCACCGCGGTGGTGTCCGCCGCACCCAGGGTCTTGAAACGGGCCGTCAGCTCGTCCGCGGGCAGGAAGAGTCCGTCCGCGCCCACGTTCTCGTTCGTGGGCGCCGAGACCGCGCCCGGGATGTGTCCGCCGACCCGGTCGATGGGCTCGACCTCGCCCCGGTAACGCTCCCCCGCGCGCGCGTCGAGCAGCAGTCCGGAGCGGGCCAGCGCGGCGGCCCCGTCCGCGTCGAGCAGTTCCAGCGCTCCCGGCACCGGCGTGAAGTCGCCCTCGGCAGGCGCGGGTACATCCACGTCGAGCGCCCCCTCCCAGGACGGCAACCCGCCGTCGAGGACCCGCACGTCCGGGTGACCCGTCCAGCGCAGCAGCCACCAGGCGCGGGCCGCCGCCCAGCCCTGCCCACCGTCGTACACGACCACCGGGACGCCGGACGAGACGCCCGCGCGGCGCATGGCCGCACCGAACACCTCCGGCTCGGGCAGCGGATGCCGCCCGGCCGGCCCAGGAGCCGAGGCGAGTTCCCTGTCCAGGTCCACGAAGACCGCCCCGGGAAGGTGCCCCGCGGCGTACTCGGCGCGCCCGTCGAAAGGCACCGCGCCACCTGCGGCGGGCATGCTCAACCGCCAGCGGACGTCGAGGAGAACCGGCGGTCGGGAACCAGCCAGTTCGTTCACTAGTTCGGGTGCGGAGATGATGGCTTTCATGGCTCCATCCTTACCCACGGGGTGGCCGCGGCGGCCAGCTCGGGCTACTCTCCCGCCGGACAGGTTCGATCACGTGGCGTACGGGATCGGACACATGCTGTACGGCCGATGGATACTGTGCGGTAATCGCGCGGAAATGGGCAGGAAAAGCCGCTTCAGGCACCCTCGGGACGAGGACGTGCCACGTCGGCGCGGCCCGGGCGCGCGGTACCGCGGGTGGTGCGAGCATCGACACGGAGCGTTGCGGGTACGCGAGAACGCGGCCCGGCACGACCGACGTACACGACGGAGCACGCCCTACGGCGGCGTGCGACAGGTCCGCCGACGGGGCGGACAGCGGAAGTGACACGGCCACCGCGAGGGGTCGAGGAGAGAGTGACGATGACCGAGGCACGGGAGTCGGCCGGCCGGAACAACGAAACGCCCGCCCGGCACGCGCCCGGCACACCCTGCTGGGTGAGTCTGATGGTGCACGGGATGACAGCGACCCAGGAGTTCTACGGGGAGCTGTTCGGCTGGGAGTTCGAACCGGGTCCGCAGCAGCTCGGCTGGTACGTACAGGCCCTGCTGGACGGCCAGGAGGTGGCCGGGATCGGTCAGCTGCCCCCGGACCGCCACCTCCCCGTCGCCTGGACGCCGTACCTCGCCTCGGACGACGTGGACCTCACGGCGGAGATGGTCCGGCACTCGGGGGGCACCGTGGGGGTGGGCCCCCTGGACGCGGCCGAGGCGGGCAGGCTGGCGCTCGCCTCCGACCCGATGGGGGCGGTGTTCGGCATCTGGCAGACCGCCGCCCATCTGGGCACGGGCATCACCGGAGTCCCCGGCACCCCCGCCTGGAACGAGCTGGTGACCCGCGACTCGTCGAGCGTCGCCAAGTTCTACAAGACCGTCTTCGGGTACGAGGAGGAGCCCGTGGTGTCGGCGGACTTCGACTACGTCACCCTGCATGTCGAGGGCCGCCCGGTCGCCGGCATCCACGGCGTGGGCAACTTCCTGCCCCGCGACCGGGGACCGCACTGGAGGACGTACTTCGAGGTGTCCGACACGGACGTGGCGGCCACCCGGCTGGTGGACCTGGGCGGCCACGTCGTCAAGCCCCCGCACGACAGCGCACACGGCCGTGTGGCGACCGTGACGGACCCCGAGGGGGCGATGTTCTCGCTCATCCAGGGCGCCCACTGACGGAGCCCTGGAGGGCCCTTACGCGGGCCGCAGGACGCTGTGGATCGCCGCCTCACCGGCCGCGAAGATCGAGTCCTCGCGCACCCTCGACCCCGGACTCGGTGCGTGCATCATCATTCCGTCGCCGACGGAGATGCCCACGTGCCCGACATGGCCCGCCTCGCCGTGGAAGAAGACAAGGTCGCCGGGCCGGACGTCGGCGACGTTGATCACCGTTCCGGCGCTCGCCTGCTCGTGCACGGAACGCGGGAGAGCGACCCCGGCGGCCTTCCAAGCGGCCTGGATGAGACCGGAGTTGTCGTACGACCCCGGGCCGGCCGCGCCCCAGACGCACGGTCTGCCGATCTGCGCCCGGGCGAAGGCGACCGCCTTCGCGGCCTTCGCGCCGGACTCCGAGGCGAAGGCGATGCCGCTGCTCACGCCGGTCCCGGCGCCCGCAAAGGGCTCCGCACCGAAGTAGTGGGTCCCCGTGGCGTACGACGTCTGCGTGCCGTGGGGCGGTGTCTGTGTGCCGTACTCCGTCGCGTAGGCCGTCTGCGTGCCGTGCGGCGGCGTCTGCGTGATGTAGGGCGCCTGCGTGCTGTACGGCGTCTCCGGCACGGGGAACGGGTCGGCGACGGGGAACGGTTCCGTGACGAGGGGCAGTTCGGTGACCAGGGCGTAGTCCCCGTCGCGGAGCGTGCCCGCGTAGAGGGGGGTGGCCGCGTCGAGAAACGCGTCCGGGCCCAGGCCGGCCGGCTGCGGCAGCTGCCACTCCTCGGCGGGCTGGGGGCGAGCCTGCTCGACGGAGTCGGGAAGGCGCCAGATGTCCTCGGCGGGCAGGCCGCCGGTCGCCGGGAGCGGAGCCGCACCCTGGGCGGCCGTGGGGAACCAACTGGGCTCGGCCGACAGCGCGTTCGGGCTCCCGGGAGCTTCCTGCCGCGGCGCGGGCACGGCCGACAGCGCGGCCATGGGTGCGGCGGGCAGTTCGGCGACCGCCGCGGGCGGCAGCGCGGCCATGGGTCCGGGCGGCAGTGCGGTCGCCGGCCCCGCGGACAACGCGGCCACGGGCCCTGCGGAGAACTCCGGCACCGGACGGGCGGTCAACTCAGTGAGGGAGTCGGCGGGTCGGGCCGGCCGGGCCTCCGCCGTGCGGGCCGACCTCCTGTCGGGCGGCAGCACCGCCGGAACGGTCGGGCCCAACTGGGAGCGCCCCACGTCGAACCACGGTCGGGTGACCTCTTCGAGGGCGGGATCGGAGCGCCTGCGCGCGGTCTCGGGCGCCGGGTTGACGCGCCTGCGTATCCCCAGCTTCATCGCGCGGGTGGCGTTGAAGGTCCCGGTGAAGCTCTCGGCCTGGTCGTAGAGGCTGTTGATCCGTTGCTGGACCTCCTCACGGCTCGGCCCATCATCTCGGGTTCGTTCCGGCGCCATGGCGGGACGAGCTCCTTCCGTGGTACGTCTTCCCGGCCAACTGTCAGGTGCGGACAACAGGTTTGGGAAGGTGTTCGGAGGTCAACTTAGCCAACTTGTGTGCTTCAGGTGAAGATTGAAGCGCGAAATGCCCGATACGTTATTGTGACCTTCATCGTATCGGAACGGCTGGAAAGAACTGCCGAGCAGAACGATCAGGCCGAATTGGCCGGCAGGACGTCCGGAGAGATGGCGGAGGCGTGCGCGGAGGCGCTCGTCACACGGCGTCGGTGGTGGCGTCGGCACAGCACCTCGTAGTCGATCTCCTCGGCCGTGCGGTTCACGTCACCGACGACGACCTGCTCACCCTCCACGACCATCACACCGTCCACGGTGCGCGCGTTGTGCGTGGCCCGCGCCCCGCACCAGCACATCGCCTCCACCTGGAGGGTCTCGATCCGGTCCGCCAGCTCGATCAGCCGCTGGGAGCCCGGGAAGAGCTTCGTACGGAAGTCGGTGGCGATGCCGAACGCGAAGACGTCCAGCCCCAGGTCGTCAACCACCCGCGCCAACTGGTCGATCTGGTCCGGCGCGAGGAACTGCGCCTCGTCCACGATCACGTAGTCGACCTTGCCGCCCCTGGACATCTGGTCCACCAGATAGGCACGGCCCGGCTGTCCCGGCCTGGACGAAGCGGATGGCGGTGCCCGACTCCGAGACCCCGGCCCGCTCGAAGATGGCCGTGCACAGGCTCATCGCCCGGCGCGAGGTCCACCTACGGGAGAAGACGCTGTGGCGGATGCTCTACGAGACCGCGGGGCGGTCCGAGGAGATCCTCGGCGTGAACATCGAGGACCTGGACCTCGCCGCCCGCCGCTGCCCGGTCAAGGCCAAGGGCGCCCGCAGCAAGGCCCGCCGCCGAGGACAGGCCCGCGAGGACTTCGTACTGGAGACCGTCTACTTGGACGCCGGCACCGTCCGGCTCCTGCCCCGCCTGCTGCGCGGCCGCAACCGTGGCCCAGTGTTCGTCACTCACCGGCGCCCCGGCCCGGCCCGGGGAAGGTCGTCAGCCCGCGCGACGTCTGCCCGGACACCGGCCTGCTCCGCCTCTCCTACGGCCAGGCCCGCGCCCTGCTCGATGAGCACACCGCCGTGCGCGGACCGGGGACCGGCTGGGACCGCACGAGTACCGCCACTCCGCCCTCACCCACCTCGGATCAGCAGGGAGCCTCCCTGCTGATACTGATAGCCAAGTCCCGGCACAAGAAAGCCGGAGAACGTCCGCCGTTACTACAAGCCGTCCCCCGAAGCGATCTCTGAGCTGACCAGCCTGCTCGCCCCCGGCAACACACCCCGCTGAAGACCCTGCTGCGCATGAACCCGGCTTGCCGCTGCACGCCTGCTTACACCGAACACAATCCTTGGATTGCATCCTTGGATTTACACCTTGACTTCAATCCAAGAATTGATACCTTGGGTTCATGTCAAGCAATGAGAAGCCTCGCCTCATCCCGACCGGCAAGTGCTGGTGCGGCTGTGGGAAGGACGTCGGCCTGGGCAAGTTCTTCGCGGCCGGCCACGACAAGATCGCCGAAGCAGCGCTCATGGCCCTCAAGTACGACGGGTCCGTCGCTCAACTGCTCCACGCCCACGGCTTCGGCTCACACCATTCCGTCCGCCACGCCGCCGTCGCCGATCCGGACTGCTCGTGGGAGAAGTGCTCTGACTGCAACTACAGCGGCGCCCCTGCCAGCATCGCCAACCACCGCAAGAAGGATCATCCCGACCGGCATGTCCTCGCCCAGGCGATTCGCGCCCTCGGCGGCACCTGGGATCCGCAGCGTGCCATCAAGACTCTGGACGACCACGGGCACACGTGGGAGGACCAAGGGGCGGCGGAGAAACGGGTCCGGCAGATCCTGCGCGACCTGTGCGCGGACGGGCTCATCGTCAAAACCGACCCTCAACGGGCTGTCTACAACCTCGTTCAGGAGTAGAGCCAGGGACACGGCGGCACCCAACGGACACAGATCGCCTGGCGCTACGGCCCAGTTCCCGTACAACTGCCGCCAAGTGTCGAGCAGCTCTCCGTAGGCACCTTTGACCTGTGACGATGCTGAGAGACCTGTTTCCGATTTCTCGGCACAGGAAGCGTTCTGACGCCGGATCAGTGCGTCTACCTGCGAGGTACTCGACGTTCGGGATTCGTGAACTCGCTCCTGGGCCCAACACCCTGACGCGCCCGCTCGCGGAGTTCCTGAACGGACCGACGGCGCGCTGACGCGAAAAACCCGTCCGGCCAATCCCCTCGCAGGGACCGGCCGGACGGGCGGGTTGCTGTCAGCGGTCCAGCGTCCCCTCGGGGATCAGGTGGGGTGCGCGGGCTCCGAGGATGCCGAGCACCTCCCTGATGGCCGGGCCTCGGAGTTCAGGGAAGAACGTCTCGTCGATCCGGACTTCGCGGGCCCAGATCCCGGCGAGCGACTCGGCGCACAGCTGGGCGAGGATACTGCTGAAGTCCTCGCGCCGCAGGACGTCGAAGATGGCCATCAGCTGGACAGCTACAGGGTCGTCTGGCGGTCGGGTCATCGACATGGCCGTGGCCGTTCCTCTCAGAAGAGATCCATGATTCCTTCGGCGATGCTCTCACCGACGCCGCTGCCTACGATGCCGCCCACGACTCCCCCGACGACTCCGCCGACCACGGTCCCCAGCCCCGGGAACGCACTGCCGATGGACGCTCCGACCTCGGCCCCGTAAGCCGCGCCGGCCATACCTCCGGCGAGTCCGGCAGCGTCGCGGGTCGCCGTGGCGACCTTCTGGTCGCTGAGAGCCGAGGCGACGTCATAGACGTCGTAGGCGACCGCCGCCCCGAGCAGTAGCTTGCCGCCCACCCGGACCCCGCTCTTCATCAGGTCGATACCGGGTTTCACCCACGGCTCCTCCAGTGGGATGTGCGAGAGGTTGGCGTTGGGGTCGTTCGACCCCAGGAGCGGGGCACTCTCGCTTCCGGTCTGCCCCTTGAACGGGTTGGTGTACGTGCCTTGCGCATCGAGTCGGGCCGTGATCCGCGGCTGGTCGCTGCCGGGCTGCAGTCCTGGCGTGTTGCTCGCCTGGACAGGGTCGCCGCGCCGTGCGCGTCGTTGAACAGGAACTTCAGCCCGCCGCCCACGAGACGGAGCGGACCGCGATGGCCTGTCCGGCGCCGCCGCCGTGGGTGTACGTGCGGACCGCGCCGAGCAGGACGTTCGAGGAGACACTCGTGTTGACGAGGATCTCGGTGTCGCCCGCGAACGGGCTCGGCACCGTGGAGCCGGCGGCCGACCACGTGAGGTCTGTCCCAGACCCATCCCAGCCGTCGGCGAAACTCCAAGCTCAAGCGGCTGACGCTGTCCCATCATCCCACCGGGACGCGTTTCGTTGCAGCCGTCGGTGCGCCCTGCCAGCGTCGGGCCCGGTGCTGAAGCACTGCCGGGTGAGCGGACAGCGCCCGCCCGCGCCACCGCAACTCCGCGTCCAGCGGACGCGGCCCTTGAACAACGGAGGAACTCCCAGTATGAAACGAATTCTCGTCAAGGCCGGCATCGCTCTGGGGAGCGTGGCGCTGGCCGCCACCGGCGCATTCGTCACGGCCAGCCCCGCGAATGCGTCCTGGTCGGAATGTCCCGCAGGCTCGCTGTGCGCCTATCTCGCCCCCAACGGCTCGGGCGCACCCGGGAAGGTCTCCGACGACAACAGCAATCTGCTCCAGTACAACAAGTTCGACAACGCCGAGTCGCTGTACAACCACGGCAACAACTGCAACGTCCGCATCTTCTCGGGCCTGGGCTACACGGGCTCCAGTTACGTTCTCGACCGGGGCATGACCAACCCCACCCTCGCGAACACCGTGTGGTGGCACAACGTCGCCTCGAACGACTGGTGCGTGTGAGCGTATTCACGGCGCGGCGGATGCTCCTGACGGTGCTCCTGGCGCTGGCCGCGGTCGGTTGCTCCCCTGACGGGGAGCCCGGCCGCGGGCCCGCCGCGCTCGACATCCGCCCCTTGTCCGGTGCCACCGCATACAGCCACGCCGACGCCGTACGCCTGCACGACCGCGAGGAGGATGCCATTGCCGTCTGCATGACCTCCCGCGACTTCGCCTATGCGAAGCAACCCCGAACCACGTCCGCACGCAGCGAGGAGACCAATCCGTATGGACTGCTCACTCCGGAGAAGGCGGCCGCGGACGGATACGGGATCGTCGGCGAGTTCCTCCATCTCAAGTCCGCGCCTTCTCCCGTCGAGGAACCTCGTGAGCCGGCCTGGCAGCAAGCCTTGACAGGCACGCCGAAGCATCGGGTGACCATGCGGCTGCCTGACGGTGTCAGCCTCGAATACGCCACCGATGGCTGTGTCGCCCGGGCCCGCGCCGAGACGTACGGGTCGGAATGGAACACCGTGGAGCCCTACACCGTGGGGCTGGCAAACCGTGTGATCGCCGCTGTCGAGGCGAACCCGGGCTACCGGGCAGCCATCCGGCGCTGGTCCTCGTGCATGACGCGGGCGGGGCACCGGGCGGCGAACCTCCAGGCGCCGCGCACAGCCCTCAACTCCCGCCTGCCGAAGGCTGCTAAGAGTCCTGCCGCCCTGCGCACGCTCGGCCGTGACGAGATCCGCCTGGCGAACGCTGACGCCCGATGCCAGGTCGAAACCGGTCTGGCCGGAGCCGTCGAGGTCGTACAACAGACGGTCGAACAGCGCCTGCTCACGGCCGACGACAGAAGGACCATCGCGCGTTACACCACAGACAAACACAAGGCACTCGCCGCCGCCGACCGATGAGAAGCCTGCGGCGCCGACCCGACGAACACCGGTCAGCGGGCCGGGGAGGGCACCGATGTCGTGGGGGTCGACCGCAGTGCCCGCTCGCAGTTGGGCCAGTCATGGAAGTCGTGCTTTCGGCTCCACAACTGCTCGGCGGCCTGGATGTTCCATTCGGGGTCCAGTGCCTTGCGCGGTGTGCCTCCCAGTTCGCGAAGTCGCCCGTCGGAGATCTGGAACAGTCCCCAGTTCCTGGTGCCGTTGGTGTTCGGCAGGATGTGCAGGGGGTCCAGGAAGGACTGGCAGTCGGCTATAGCGACGGCATCGTCCGGTGCCTCGGTGAACACCTCACGGATTCGCCCGCGGACCCTGTCCGGCGACCAGGTGTCCAGGCGCACAGGGGACTCGTAGAGGGCCTTCTTCGTGGGGTCCGCGACGACCCCGTTGGGGGCGATACCCGCGAACACCTGGAACGCCGTCACCCGGCGCAGTGTCTGTGGACCGAAGTCGCTGTCCACGTCGACGGCGGCGCCGTGCCGTCGGAGCAGCTGTTGCACTTCGCGTACGCACTCGTCGTGCTGGCCCATGCTCACCACAGGGCGGCAGACGACCGACAACAGTGGGCGGCGATCAGCCGCCTCCGCACTTCCGGTGGACGAGGCACCGTGAGACGCTTCCCACGCCACGATGCCGAGCACGAGGGCTGTGGCCGTTGCGGCGCCAGCGGCGAGCCGACGGCCTCGCAGCAGCCTTGTTCTTCGGCGTGTGGTCGGGGGCTCCGACAGCGCCGGCTCGTCCACCTGCCCGCGCGTCATCGATGTCTCCCGGTCCCCGGCCGCAGGAGCCGCCGGAGATTCTGTCGGGAAAGCCTCCCCGGCGTCCTCACGCGTCGACTCGGCATCCCCCGAAAGGGCTCGCGGCCCCCGCTCCACGTCGGCCAGGGCCCAGAGACGGTGCAGTTCGCGGAGTTCCGCGGGCGTGGCGCCGCAGGCCATGGCGATGCGGTGGGCCGCGCCGTAGTCCTGCGGAACGGATGAGCCCGCACAGTACCGGTGCAGGCTCGAGCGGCTGATGCCGGTCTTCTGCGCAAGTGCCTCGTAACTGTCCCCGGCTCTCTCCCTCAGCATGCGCAGCTGCGAGGCGAACCTCTCGGCGTCCTCATACTGAATCATCACGATCCCCCCTGTTCCGGGAGTCTGCCTGGGCAACGTCCTAGCGGCGTCCGAGCAGTTCGGTGCAGTCCCCAGGCCGGGAGGTGGTCGGCGTCCCAATGTGCCAGAGGAGGCTCGGCGGGTTAAGAACATTTCCAGTAGCCTTGTGCGGTCTGCGTGGCCGAAAGGTGCTGCAGGGCATGGCCGGAGCCGCTCACAGGGCCGAAGTGCGGGCCGCGCAGCCTCTGGACGGTGCGGGCGACCTCACCGAGTTGCCGGCCTGCAGGCCAGGTGACGGAGTACTCGCCGGGCAACTCGGGGGCCGCCGCCACGCCGTCCAAGAGCGCACGGGTCCGGACGGTCACGCTGTGGCTCCCCCCAGCATTGCCCGGCCGAACGCACGACCTGACCGCCGCCCGCACATTCAAGATCATCAGGATCTGCGAGCGCCAGGGCGTCCCCATGCTCACCGACACGGCCCACACCGGCGCGGGCGAGTGGGTCGTCACCCCCGAACGCCGGCCGTCTCAGAGCCAACCTCACCACAACCGAGCAGACCGTCCACCGGGACCTCAGCGCCGCTCGCGTACCCGTCGAACGGGAATCGCCCGCCTGAAATCCTGGCGGATCTTCCGTCACGCCCGGTGCAGTCCCCACCGCATGACGCCCATCACCAGGGCCGTCCTCACCCTGGAGCGACAACGCTGAAAGACCTCAGTGAACCACGGCGTATTGGGCCGACAACTTTCAGCCTGGGGCTATGGGCAGGACGTCCGGCGAGAGCGCGCCGGCGTGGGCGGAAGCGCTCGTCATGCGGCGGCGGTGGTGGCGTCGGCACAGCACCTCGTAACCGACCTCCGCGGCAGATCCGTTCACATCACCGACGACGACCTGCTCACCCTCCACCACCATCTCGCCACCCACCGTGCGGGCATTGTGGGTGGCGCGAGCCCCGCACCAGCACATCGCCTCCACCTGGAGCGTCTCTATCCGGTCCGCCAGCTCGATCAGCCGCTGGGAGCCGGGGAAGAGCCTGGCCCGAAAGTCGGTCGTGATACCGAAGGTGAAAGCGTCGATGTCCAGGTCGTCCACGACCCGTGCCAACTGGTCGACCTGCTCAGACGCCAGGAACTGCGCCTCATCCACAACCAGATAGTCGACCCTGTCCCCCTGCGACATACGCCCCACCACATAGGCGTACAGATCCATCCCCGGCACCGCCTCAACAGCATCCGTCACCAGACCGAGCCGCGAAGACAGCTTCCCCTCCCCCGCCCGGTCATCCCGGGTGAAGATCACACCCTGTAGACCCCTTGCCGACCGGTTGTAGATTCGCTGTAGAGCAAGTGTCGACTTCCCGCAGTCCATCGTTCCGGAGAAGAACACCAGCTCGGGCATGGGAAGTCGAGCACCTTTCGGCGGGATACGCGAGTCACGCGGAAGACGGGAGGAGGGCTGGGCAGGGACTGTCTCGGACAGGGGCAGGCGTCAGGAGCGTACTTGCAGCAGCGGGACCAACTGTTCCGCAGGGGTCATCGAGCCGTGGTTGCCGACCATCGCCGACTCCCTCGGCTCCCGCTCGGAGGCGACGATCAGGACGTCGTCCCGGGCCGCCGCGACCACGTCGCCGATCCGCCCGTAGACGCGTTCGTCGACTGTCGGTCCGAACCAGCCCGCCGCGATCGCCTCGTCACGCGAGGCCACCCAGAACTGCTCACCGAGCACCTCCCGCCAGCAGGTCAGTACGTCCGCCTCGGCTCCCGGAACCGCGTACACATGCCGCGCGCGGCCCTCGCCGCCCAGCAGGGCGACACCGGCACGCAGTTCCCAGTCCTCGTCGAAGTCGATGCGGTGCTGCTCGTCGAACGGGATGTCGATCATGCCGTGGTCGGCGGTGACGTACAGCGCGGCGCGCGGCGGGAGTTGTTCCGCCAGCCGCTGGACGAGCCGGTCGACGTACATGAGCTGACCGCGCCAGGCGTCCGAGTCGACGCCGAAGCGATGGCCCTTGCCGTCCACTTCCGCGTAGTACGTGTAGACCAAAGAGCGGTCACCTGCGGCCAGTTGTTCGGCCGCGAGGTCCATGCGGTCCTCGCCGGAGAGCTTCCCCCGGAACGTTCCGCCACTGAGCGCGATCTTCGTCAGCGGGGTGTTCTCGAAGGTCGGCGAGGAGACCTGGGCCGTGTGCACCCCGGCCTGGTGCGCCAGCTGGAACACCGTGGGATACGGCTGCCATGCGCGCGGGTCCGACCACGGCTGCCAGCGCAGCTGGTTCATCAGCTCGCCGGTGGCCGGATTGCGCACGGTGTAGCCGGGCAGGCCGTGTGCGCCCGGCGGCAGTCCGGTGCCCACGGAGGCGAGGGAGGTCGCGGTGGTCGCCGGGTAGCCGGTGGTGATCGGGCGGCCCGTGTCACCGCGCGAGCTGCTCATGAGCGAGCTCATGAAGGGGGCCTCGTCCGGGTGGTCCCGCAACTGCTCCCAGCCGAGTCCGTCGATCAGGAACACACAGTTCCGGTCGGCGGGCGCCAGCTCCGAGATCGCGGGGGACATGCCCGGTACGTCCATGCCGGCGGCCAGGGTGGGCAGCAGGTCCGCGAGGGAGCCCGTGCCGTAGTGCGGGACGGGAGCGGAGGAGACGGCCAGCGGTTCCGGATAGTCCCAGGCGGTTGGCTGCGCCATCAGCGGGTGACGTCCGCTGTCGCTTCCGAGAGGGCCTGCGCGAAGACGAGGGCCTGGCGGACCGTCTCCGGGCCGTCACCGGCCTCGCTGACCCGCAGGCTCAGGTCGTCCGCCGTCGAGCTGCCCGTGTAGCCGTGGTCCGCCTCGCAGTTGGGGTCCCCGCAGGCGGCCGGCTCCAGGTCGATACGGGAGACGGCGCCCCAGCCGATGGTCAGGACGACCTCGCGGGGCAGCGTGCCCGGGGTGTACGACTCCGGGTTGGCGACGACCCGGCTGACGACCACGGAGGAGATCCGGCCGAGCTTCACGGATTCCGTGGACGTGGTGGCGTACGGCGTCGGGGACGTGGTGTCCTCGGCCTGCTCGTCGGTGTGGCTGACGATGAAACGGTTGCCCGTGAGGACGAGCACGGTCACGTGCCGACGCACCTCGTTCGCGTCGAATGTCGTCTCCTGGTGGACCAGGTACGACCGGATGGAGTCGCCGCCGATCGCGGCCTCCACCGCCTCGGCCACGAGGGCCGGGTAGTAGCCGCTGCGCTCGATCGCCGCTCGCAGCCCCTGGGTCGACGTACTGGTCTTGGCCATGTGCCCATCTTACGGGGGCCCACTGACTGCGAGGCACCGCTCAGTACACAGGAAGTGTCCTGGGACCGAGGTCGTCGCGAACCGGCGGCGGCGCCAGCCGCACCGACGCCCCGAGGACGCTCAGGCCGTGCTGCGCGACGACCACCGGCTCCAGGGACACCGCGATGACCTCGGGATGATCGTCGACGAGGCGCGACACCCTGAGCAGCAGCTCCTCCAGGGCCTCGCTGTCGACAGGCGCCGAGCCGCGCCAGCCGAAGAGGAGCGGCGCCGTCCGGATCGACCGGATCAGTGAGGCCGCGTCGCGGTCGGTCACCGGTATCAGCCGGTGACCGATGTCCCCGAGCAGCTGCGAGGCGGGACCGGCGAGCCCGAAGGAGAGCACCGCGCCGGCCGCCGGGTCGATGACCGCCCGTACGACGGTGTCGACCCCCCGCGGTGCCATTCCCTGCACGACGGGCCGCGTCTCCTGCGGGTTCCCGAAGAGACCGGTCAGTTCGGCGTACGCCCGCCGCAGCTGCTCCTCGTCCGCGAGATCCAGGCGGACGCCGCCCAGATCGGCGCGGTGCCGCAGGTGGGGGGCGGTGGCCTTGAGGGCGACCGGGTAGCCGAGGGTCCGCGCGGCGGCCGAGGCGTCGTCGGGGCTCGGGGCGGGCAGGGCCCCGCGCACCGGGATGCCGTACGTCCCGAGGAGCTCGGCCGTCTCGTCCGTTCCGAGGGTGAGCCCCTGGCCGCGCGCGAGGAGGCCGCCGATCAGCTCTGCGGCCGCCTTCTCGTCGATGTCCTCGTATCCGGGCACCTTGCCGGGTTCGGCGGCCTCCCGCCGCCACTGGGCGTACTTCACGGCTTCCCCGAGGGCTCGCACGGCGCGCTCGGCGGCGGGGTAGGCGGGGATGAGGCGGGAACAGTAATCGGGGGCGGACGGGGGCGCGGGCACCGCGACCGCGGTGGGCGGGCGTTCCGCAGGCCGGGACGCCCGGGCGGCGCCCGCAGGTCCGGCTCCGGGTGCCGGTGAACCCGCTTGCGGTGCCGTACTGGCGGCAGCCGACAGCGCCTCCGCGAGCCCGCCCAGCTCCACGTGCACCACCAGCACCGGCTTGCCGGGAACCTCCGCCGCGGCCGACCGGAGCGCGTCGGCCAACGCGGCGTCCCGCGCGGAAGCCTCCCCCACCGTCGGGATCGCGGTGACGACGACCGCGTCGCACCCCTCGTCCGCCAGCGCCTCGGCCAACGCCCGGTGGAAGTCCCCGGGCGACGCCCCCGTCGTCAGATCCAGCGGAGCCAGCGGCCGCAGCCCCTCGGAGAGGCACGCGTCGTACGTCAGCAGGCCCAGCGACTCCGAGTTCCCCAGGATCGCCACCCGGGGCCCGGCGGGCAGTGGCTGCCGGGCCAGCAGCAGCCCCGCGTCGACCAGTTCGGTGATCGTGTCCACCCGGATCACCCCGGCCTGCCGCAGCAGCGCGGACACCGTCGCGTGGGGCAGCCGCGTGGCCCGTACCGCATGTCCCTGGGGAGCGGCGCCGCCGTGCCGCGCTCCCTGCACGACCACCAGCGGCTTGGCCGCCGCCGTGCGCCGCGCGAGGCGCGTGAACTTACGCGGGTTGCCGATGGATTCGAGGTACATGAGGACGACGTCGGTGTCCGGGTCGTCGTACCAGTACTGGAGTACGTCGTTGCCGGACACGTCGGCCCGGTTGCCGGACGAGACGAAGGTCGACACCCCGGTGACCCCGGTGACGCCGCCTCCGCGCCGGTGCAGCCGGGACAGCAGCGCGATCCCGATGGCTCCGGACTGCGCGAACAGCCCGATCCGACCGGGCCTCGGCATCTCGGGGGCGAGGGACGCGTTCAGCCGGACGGCCTCGGCCGTGTTGATGACCCCGAAGGCGTTGGGGCCGATGATGCGCATCCCGTACGTGCGCGCGTGCCGTACGAGTTCACGCTGGCGTTCCCGTCCCTCGGGGCCGCTCTCGGCGTACCCGGCGGAGACCACGACGAGTCCCTGCACGCCGTGCTCACCGCACTCGGTGACGACGTCAGGGACGTGCGCTGCCGGGACGGCGACGACCGCGAGGTCCACGGGGCCCCCGATGTCGCGCACCGACCGGTGGGCCGGTACTCCGTCGATGTCCTTCTGTTCTTCCGGGAAGGCACTGTTGACCGCGTACAGCTCGCCGGCGAAACCCGCGTCCCTGATGTGGTCGAGAACGCTGCGGCCGACGCCACCGGGGGCTCGGCCGACGCCGATGACGGCCACGGCGCCCGGGACGAGCAACCGTCGTACGGAGCGCGCCTCGGCCCGCTGCTCCCGCGCGCGCTGGACGGCGAGTGAGCGGTCGGTGGGCTCGAGGTCGAACTCGAGTCGTACGACACCGTCCTCGAAGCTGCGCTTCTGGGTGTACCCGGCGTCCGTGAACACCTTGATCATCTTGCTGTTGGCCGGCAGCACCTCGGCGGCGAAGCGGCGGATGTCGCGCTCCCGGGCGACGGCCCCGATGTGTTCGAGGAGAGCGGAGGCGACGCCCCTGCCCTGGTGCGCGTCCTGCACCAGGAAGGCGACCTCCGCCTCGCTGGCGGGACCGGAGGCGGGCAGTCCGTCGGCGTCGATACGGTCGTAGCGTACGGTGGCGATGAACTCGCCGCCGACCGTGGCCGCGAGCCCCACCCGGTCCACGAAGTCGTGGTGGGTGAAGCGGTGGACGTCCTTTGCGGACAGGCGCGGATAGGGCGCGAAGAAGCGGTAGTACTTCGACTCGTCCGACACCTGCTCGTAGAAGCTGACCAGCCGGTCGGCGTCGTCCGCGGTGATGGGCCGGATACGGGCGGTGCCGCCGTCGCGCAGCACGACGTCCGCCTCCCAGTGGGCGGGGTACTCGTGCCGGTCCGCCGAGTTCTGCATGCGCCCCAGAGTACGGCTCGCGTCCGACAGCGTCGCGATGCAGTCTGTGGGGGACCGAAGTCGGGCCCGGGCCGGGGTTCGAACGCGGTTCCGGGACAGGTTTCGCCCTGCCTTCCGGCACGCTTCACGCTATGGAACAATGGTCTAGACAACCCTGAGACAGTGAAGGGCAGCATCACATGGCTGAGCGCCGCGTCAACGTCGGCTGGGCGGAGGGCCTCCACGCCCGCCCCGCCTCCATCTTCGTCCGTGCGGCCACGGCCGCCGGCGTCCCCATGACGATCGCCAAGGCCGACGGCAACCCCGTCAACGCGGCCTCCATGCTGGCGGTCCTCGGCCTGGGTGCCCAGGGCGGCGAGGAGATCGTCCTCGCCTCCGACGCGGAGGGCGCCGACGCCGCGCTCGACCGCCTGGAGAAGCTGGTGGCCGAGGGGCTCGAGGAACTTCCCGAGACGGTCTGAGGACCCTACGGGGTTCTCATTTGATGGTGGCGGTGGACGCCGCTTCACAAACACCATCCGCGCACCGCGAAGGGCCCGCCTGAATATCAGGCGGGCCCTTTGTCATTCCCGATCGCGGGCAGCGAAAATAATCCCCCGCGAATTCAACTCTCTTTGTATACGGCGCCCGTGTTAATGACGCAGGCCCGTCATGTTTACGGGATGTTGCGAAGTCCTCACACGATCCGAGCGGTCTCCGCCACCCGGAAAGCGCAGCCGGTGCACGGCGGTCGCCCGCTCGGTGTGCAGCGCCGTGATCGCCCGCGCCCGCTCACTGTCGCCTCGCGCCACCGCGTCCACGATCGCCCCGTGCTCCGCCCAGGAGTCGACCGGGCTGGCCGGCGCCTCCACCGCGTACATCCAGGCGATCTTGTGCCGGAGCTGGGTAAGCGTCGAGGCCAGGGCATGGCTTCCGGAGGACTGGGCGAGCGTCTCATGGAACCAGCCCCCCAGAGAGCGCAGGTCCTCGCTGTTGCCCCTCCTGGCTCGCTCCTGGCCCAGCCTGACCAGGCCGCGCAGCACCTTGAGGTGCGCCTCGGTCCGCCGCTGGGCGGCCCGGGAGGCGCCCAGCGGTTCGAGGAGCATGCGCATCTCCAGCAGGTCGGAGGCCTCCGGCTCGGTGGGTTCCGCGACGCACGCGCCCGCGTGCCGCCGGGTCACCACGAAGCCCTCGGCCTCCAGCGTGCGCAGGGCCTCGCGAACGGGGACGCGCGAAACGCCGTACCGGCGCGCCAGCAGTTCCTCGGTGAGCCGGCTGCCGCGCTCGTAGACACCGGCGACGATGTCGTCCCGGATCGCCGTGCATACCGAGTGCGCCGGAATACGCATGTCCGACCTCCGCTTTAATCCCCGTGAAACGTCGACGATTGACGTGTGTTAGGTGACTCTATTGCAGAGAACCGGAATTTCCGACGGCAGGCCGGAATCCATGGATATTTTTTGGACACACCACCCTCCGAAACGCCGAAAGCCCCGGCTCGGGGAGCCGGGGCCACGACAAGTGGTGCGCGGGTTCGTCAGACGTTCACGCCGTGCGAGCGGAGGTACGCGACGGGGTTGATGTCCGAGCCGTACTCCGGGGTCGTGCGCGCCTCGAAGTGGAGGTGCGGGCCGGTGACGTTGCCGGTGGCCCCGGAGAGGCCTATCTGCTGCCCCGGGGTGACCGTCTGGCCGACCGAGACATTGATGGACGACAGATGACCGTACTGGGTGTAGGTACCGTCGATCATCTTGATCACGATGTTGTTGCCGTAGGACCCGCCCCAGCCCGCCTCGACGACGGTGCCGGAGCCGACCGCGTGGACGGTGGTGCCGGACGCGGCGTGGAAGTCGACCCCCGTGTGGCTGCCGGAGGACCAGATGCCACCGCCCGCCTTGTAGCCCGTGGAGATGTACGAGCCCGAGATCGGGGCGACATAGCTGGTGAGGCGCTTTCGCTCGGCCTCACGGGCGGCACGGGCCTGCGCCTCACGTGCCTCCTTGACCCGCTCCTCCGCCTCCTTCTCCGCGGCGGCCACGGCCTTCTTCTCGGCGGCGGCCTTCTCGGCGGCCTGCTCCTGAGCGGCGGCCT
Organism: Streptomyces sp. B21-083; assembly: GCF_036898825.1. Taxonomy (GTDB): domain Bacteria; phylum Actinomycetota; class Actinomycetes; order Streptomycetales; family Streptomycetaceae; genus Streptomyces. The sequence goes on from NZ_JARUND010000001.1 coordinate 2,455,023, forward strand.
GGGCGTCGATCTGGGCGGCGAGCGACTCACCGATGGAGATCACCGGGGTGAGGCCGGTCTGCTCGACGGCGGACTCCGCCGCGAGCGCCGGGGCGGCGAGAGAACCTACGACGCCGGTTGTCGCGAGCGCGGCGACGCCGGCAGCGCGGGCGGTCGTACGGGTGACAAGGCTGGGGCGGCTGGGACGACGGTGCTTCCCGGTGGCGCGGGTGAACGCCATGTAGTGGCTGGTCCTTTCCTTCCTTCTCGCCTACCGGGTTAGCTGACGGGTTCGGAGCAGGAAGGTCTCCTACGGACCCCCTCGCTGCGCGCGCGGGCATCCGATTCACCCCAGGGACTGCACATGGTGGGTCCCCGGCTCCCCTGGCTCGCGCCGTACGGGGACTCGGCGATGACTGCCCGGTGCCGCGGCTGCGGCGCACTGCGTGACGGACAGCCGGACAGACGCTAAGCGGGACCTCTTTCAATCGACAAACCGATCACGGGTTTTGTCGCGCATGCCACAGCGCAGACTGTCAACCTCCCCATCAATACGGGCAACTTGCGCATCAACACGGACAAAGAGGGGCCCGGTGACGCTTCCGTCACCGGGCCCCTGTCCTATACGCCGATGCTGCTACTCGGCGGGGACAACGCTCACTTCACCGATGCCGAGGGCCCGGACGGGCTCCTCGATCGTCGCCGCGTCGCCGACGAGGACCGTCACCAGCCGGTCCACCGGGAAGGCGTTGACGGCCGCCGCGGTGGCTTCCACGGTGCCGGTCGCCGCGAGCTGGCGGTACAGCGTCGCCTGGTAGTCGTCGGGCAGGTGCTGCTCGACCTGGTCGGCCAGCGTGCTCGCCACGGCCGCCGCGGTCTCGTACTTGAGCGGGGCGACGCCGACCAGGTTCTGCACCGCGACATCGCGCTCGGCGTCGGTGAGCCCTTCGGCCGCGAGCGTGCGCAGCACCTTCCAGAGGTCCTCGAGGGCGGGACCGGTGTTCGGGGTGTCGAAGGAGCCGCTGATGGCGAGCAGCGCGGCTCCCGTGGCCCCTCCGGGGGAGGAGGGAGCAGCCGAGCGCAGGACCTGGCCGAACGCCCGCACACCGTAGGTGTAGCCCTTTTCCTCACGCAGGACGCGGTCCAGACGGGAGGTGAGGGTGCCGCCGAGGCAGTACGTGCCGAGGACCTGGGCGGCCCAGACACGGTCGTGCCGGTCGGCACCGATGCGACCGATGAGCAACTGGGTCTGCACGGCGCCCGGACGGTCCACGATGACGACCCGGCCGGTGTCGTCGGCGGTCACCGGCGGCACGGGCCGCGGCTCGGCCGTCGAGCCCGTCCAGGCCCCCAAGGTGTCACCGAGCAGCGCGTCCAGGTCGACGCCGGTGAGGTCGCCGACGACCACGGCGGTGGCCGTGGCGGGCCGGACGTGCCTCTCGTAGAAGGCGCGTACGGCGGCCGCGTCGATCTTCGCGACCGTCTCCTCGGTGCCCTGGCGCGGACGTGACATGCGCGAAGACGCCGGGAACAGCTCCTTGTAGAGCTGCTTGGCGGAGCGGCGGGCCGGGTTGGCCGTCTCGTGCGGGATCTCGTCGAGCCGGTTGCGCACCAGCCGCTCGATCTCGCTGTCCGTGAACGCGGGCGCCCTGAGGGCGTCGGCCAGCAGACCGAGCCCCTTGGGGAGCCTCGACACGGGGACTTCGAGGCTGAGGCGGACACCGGGGTGGTCGGCGTGCGCGTCGAGGGTGGCGCCGCAGCGCTCCAACTCGGCGGCGAACTCCTCGGCGGAGTGCTTGTCGGTGCCTTCGGAGAAGGCCCGGGACATGATCGTGGCCACTCCGTCGAGGCCGGCCGGCTCCGCCTCCAGGGGGGCGTCGACGAGCACCTCGACGGCGACGACCTGCTGGCCGGGGCGGTGGCACCGCAGGACGGTCAGACCGTTGCCGAGCGTGTCGCGTGCGGGGGCCGGGAAGGCCCAGGGCCTGGCCTCGCCCGCCTGGGGCTGGGGGTGGAACTCCATCGTGGCGAGCTCGGTCACTTGGCCGCCTCCTCGTCGGTGTCGGTGGCAGTGTCGGCGGTGAGCGGCTCGTAGACGAGCACCGCGCGGTTGTCGGGGCGCAGCCGGGCCTTGGCGGCCTGCTGGACCTCCTCCGCCGTCACGTCGAGGACGCGCTGCACGGCGGTCAGGGCGAGCTGCGGGTCGCCGAACAGCACGGCGAAGCGGCACAGTTCGTCGGCACGGCCCGCGACCGTACCGAGCCGGTCCAGCCACTCGCGCTCCAACTGGGCCTGCGCACGCTCCATTTCCTCGGCTGTGGGGCCCTCCGCGGCGAACCGGGCGAGCTCCTCGTCGACAGCGGCCTCGATGACCGGCACCTCGACGTCCGCGGAGGTCTTCACGTCCAGCCACCCCAGGGAGGGCGCTCCGGCCAGCCGCAGCAGGCCGAACCCGGCCGCCACCGCCGTACGGTCCCGCCGTACGAGCCGGTTGTAGAGACGGGAGGACTCGCCGCCGCCGAGGACGGTGAGCGCGAGGTCGGCCGCGTCGCACGCGCGCGTGCCGTCCTCCGGGAGCCGGTAGGCGGCCATCAACGCGCGCGCGGGGACCTCTTCGACGACGACCTCGCGCAGTTCCTCGCCGATGACGTCGGGCAGTGCGCCGGAGCGCGGCGCGGGCTTGCCGTCGTGTCCGGCGATGGATCCGAAGTACTTCTCGACCCAGGCGAGGGTCTCCTGGGGATCGATGTCCCCGACGATCGACAGGACGGCGTTGTTGGGCGCGTAGTACGTGCGGAAGAACGCGCGCGCGTCCTCCAGCGTCGCCGCGTCCAGGTCCGCCATGGAGCCGATCGGCGTGTGGTGGTAGGGGTGTCCCTCCGGGTAGGCGAGGGCGGTCAGCTTCTCGAACGCCGTGCCGTAGGGGACGTTGTCGTAGCGCTGTCGGCGCTCGTTCTTGACGACGTCCCGCTGGTTCTCCATGGACTCGTCGTCGAGGGCCGCTAGCAGCGAGCCCATGCGGTCCGCCTCCAGCCAGAGGGCGAGCTCCAGTTGGTGGGTGGGCATGGTCTCGAAGTAGTTGGTGCGCTCGAAGCTGGTGGTGCCGTTGAGCGAACCGCCCGCGCCCTGGACCAGTTCGAAGTGGCCGTTGCCCTTCACCTGGCCCGAGCCCTGGAACATCAGGTGCTCGAAGAGGTGAGCCAGGCCGGTACGGCCCTTGACCTCGTGGCGCGACCCGACGTCGTACCAGAGGCACACCGCTGCGACCGGGGTCAGGTGGTCCTCGGAGAGCACCACGCGCAGCCCGTTGGCGAGGCGGTGTTCGGTCGCTGTCAGGCCGCCGGAGCCTGCCTCGGCTGTGGCCGTGTGACCCATGGGCATGTACGTCCCTTCGATCGCGGATGCGGTTGATGCAACCGCTGTTTTCCTGCCGGTCCTGCCACTGTATGCAAGCGTGTGGAGTGCTGGCGAAGTTCCCGGCGGACGTACGCCGACAGCGAGATTCCTCGGGTTCCAGGCGGTACGTTTCAGCATCAACGGCCACCGCCCGACACCGCTACCGGGACGGGCCTTGGTCCGCGTTGTCAGTGCGGCAGTCCACAATGGTCCGCGTCAGATCCCGTTCAGTCTCAGCAGGAGTGAGCCGCAGGGGCGCGCCCCGTAGGCGAACGACAGGAAACAGAAGGAGCCGGCAGCGATGGCCCGCCGCAGCACGAAGACCCCGCCGCCCGATGACTTCGAGGAGCGGATCCTCGACATCGACGTCGTCGACGAGATGCAGGGCTCCTTCCTCGAGTACGCGTACTCGGTCATCTACTCCCGAGCCCTGCCCGACGCCCGCGACGGTCTCAAGCCCGTACACCGGCGCATCGTCTACCAGATGAACGAGATGGGTCTGCGCCCCGACCGCGGCTATGTGAAGTGCGCCCGCGTCGTCGGCGAGGTCATGGGTAAGCTGCACCCGCACGGCGACTCGTCGATCTACGACGCCATGGTGCGTCTCGCCCAGCCGTTCTCCATGCGCGTGCCGCTGGTCGACGGGCACGGCAACTTCGGTTCGCTGGGCAACGACGACCCGCCGGCCGCCATGCGGTACACCGAGGCCCGTATGGCCGACGCGACGTCCCTGATGACGGAGTCGATCGAAGAGGACACGGTCGACTTCGCCCCCAACTACGACGGCCAGGAGCAGGAGCCGGTGGCGCTGCCCGCCGCCTTCCCGAACCTGCTGGTGAACGGCGCGTCGGGCATCGCCGTCGGTATGGCCACGAACATGCCGCCGCACAACCTCGGCGAGGTCATCTCGGCCGCCCGGCACCTGATCCGCTATCCGGCCGCCGACCTCGAAACCCTGATGCGGCACGTCCCGGGCCCCGACCTGCCCACGGGCGGCCGGATCGTCGGCCTCGCCGGGATCAGGGACGCGTACGAGTCGGGCCGCGGCACGTTCAAGATCCGCGCCACGGTGTCGGTGGAGAACGTGACGGCGCGCCGTATGGGCCTGGTCGTCACCGAACTGCCGTTCACGGTCGGCCCGGAGAAGGTGATCGCCAAGATCAAGGACCTGGTCGGCTCGAAGAAGCTCCAGGGGATCGCCGACGTCAAGGACCTCACCGACCGCAGTCACGGCCTGCGCCTGGTCATCGAGATCAAGAACGGCTTCGTGCCGGAAGCCGTCCTGGAACAGCTCTACAAGCTGACGCCGATGGAGGAGTCCTTCGGCATCAACAACGTGGCGCTGGTGGACGGCCAGCCCCTCACCCTGGGGCTGAAGGAGCTCCTGGAGGTCTATCTCGACCACCGCTTCGAGGTCGTACGGCGTCGCTCGGAGTTCCGCCGCGGCAAGCGCCGCGACCGGCTGCACCTGGTCGAGGGCCTGCTCACCGCGCTCGTCGACATCGACGAGGTCATCCGGCTGATCCGCTCCAGCGACAACTCCGCACAGGCGAAGGAACGCCTGATGGAGCGCTTCTCCCTCTCGGAGATCCAGACGCAGTACATCCTGGACACCCCGCTGCGCCGGCTGACCCGGTTCGACCGGATCGAGCTGGAGTCCGAGAAGGAGCGGCTGGCCGCCGAGATCGCGGAGCTGACCCGGATCCTGGAGTCGGACGCGGAGCTCCGCAAGCTGGTCTCGACCGAACTGGCCGCGGTGGCCAAGAAGTTCGGCACCGAGCGGCGTACGGTTTTGCTGGAGTCGGCCGGCGCCGCCCCCGCGGCCGGCGTCCCGCTCCAGGTGGCCGACGACCCGTGCCGGGTCCTGCTCTCCTCGACGGACCTGCTGGCGCGTACGGCGAACGGCGAGCCGTTCCCGGCGGACGAGGACGGGCGGCGCGCGAAGCACGACCTGATCGTCTCGGCGGTCCCGGCGACGGCACGGGGCGAGGTGGGCGCGGTGACGTCGGCCGGCCGCCTGCTGCGTATCAACGTCATCGACCTCCCCCGGCTCCCCGACACGATGGCGGCGCCCAACCTTTCGGGCGGGGCCCCGCTCTCGGAGTTCCTCTCCCTGGAGGACGGCGAGACGGTGGTCTGCCTGACGACACTCGACGAGTCGTCGCCGGGCCTCGCGATCGGCACGGAGCAGGGCGTCGTCAAGCGTGTGGTCCCCGACTATCCCTCCAACAAGGGGGAGTTGGAGGTCATCGCGCTCAAGGACGGCGACCGGATCGTCGGCGCCGCGGAGCTGCGTACCGGCGAGGAGGACCTGGTCTTCATCACGGACGACGCCCAGTTGCTGCGCTTCCAGGCCTCCCACGTCCGCCCGCAGGGCCGTCCGGCCGGCGGTATGGCCGGCATCAAGCTCACGGACGGCGCCAAGGTGATCTCGTTCACGGCGGTGGACCCGGCGGTGGAGGCGGTCGTCTTCACGGTCGCCGGCTCGCGGGGCACACTGGACGACTCCGTGCAGACGACGGCGAAGCTGACGCCCTTCGACCAGTACCCGCGCAAGGGGCGCGCCACCGGCGGGGTCCGCTGCCAGCGGTTCCTGAAGGGCGAGGACTGTCTGGCCCTCGGCTGGGCGGGCCCGACCCCGGCGCGGGCGTCGCAGAAGAACGGCACCCCGGCGGAGCTCCCGGAGATGGACCCCCGCCGCGACGGCTCGGGCGTGTCCTTGCCGAGGACGGTGGGAGTGGTGACGGGCCCGGTGTAGGTCAGCCGACCTCTCCGGAGTCCTCCGGAGACTGCTCCTGTACGTATCTCAGGACGCCCCACATGCTGTGCTCGTCGGCGTGTGGGGCGTCGTCCATACAGGCCTCCAGCTCCTTGCCGACGGCGGGCAGTCCGATACCGGTCCCGATGAGGACGAGCTGGGTGAGACGTTCCTCGCCGTCGGCCCAGGGCTCGGGATAGAACCGCAGGAACCGCCCTACGGCATGCACGGCGTACCGGTTGCCCCGGTCGTGCGGCCCGAAGTCGACGTACCCCTTGATGCGGTAGAGCCCCTCGGGCCGGCTGTCGAGGAAGTCCATCAGCCGACGCGGGTGGAGGGGGGTCGAGGAGCTGAAGGAGAGACTGTCGTAGGCGGCGTGCAGATGCCCGGAATGGTCCCCCTCGCCGTCCTCGTGGCCGTCTTCACCCTCCTCGTGATCGTGCAGGTCGTCGAAGGTCAGCTGACCGACGCGCTCCTGGGCCGGCCGGCAGTCGAAAAGGAACTCCGGGTCGACGCGCCCGTAGTCGGCGGGGACGACAGCGGCACGGTCGACCAGCCCACGGACGGTCCCCAGAACCCGCTCACCGCCGTCGGGGACCAGCCCGACCTTGTTGACGACGACGAGATCGGCGAGCCCGAGATGCCGGTCGACCTCGGGGTGCTTCACCCGCGTGTCGTCGAACTCGACGGCGTCGACGACCTCGACCAGTCCGCCGTACACGACCCGGGGATTCTCACTGGCGAGCACCATCCGAACGAGTTCCTGCGGCTCGGCGAGCCCACTGGCCTCGATGACGATGACGTCGATCCGGGCCGAGGGCTGGGTGAGCCGATCAAGATAGACATCGAGCTCGCTCGCATCGACAGCGCAGCACAGGCATCCGTTGCCGAGCGACACCGTGGAGTCCCCCAGCGCCCCCGCGACGGCCATGGCGTCGATCTCGATGGCCCCGAAGTCATTGACGATGGCCCCGATACGACTGCCACCGCCTCGGTGGAGCAGGTGGTTGAGGAGAGTGGTCTTACCGGAACCGAGAAAGCCGGCGAGGACGATGACGGGGATCTGCCGAGAGCTCTGGCTCGGACCCGGCTGACTCAATCTGCGACCTCTCTCACGCCGACGCGCACACCGGCTCGGGGCCCCCGCGCGCGTACGAGGAACGAATGCCGACCCAGGATACGAGCCGTAGGAGCCGTCGCTGGGGTGATCGACTGTCAGCAGCCGGCGCGGGCCGTCGCGTCCCCGGGCTCGGCCACCGGCTCTACTCCGGCGAGGATCCCCGCGCGCGTGCTCTCTTCGCCCTCCTGGAGGAGATGCCCCAGGCCGCACCCGGGACGTCGTGACCACCACCGCCCGGCACACCCCACTGCAGGCCGACGTGGACCCCGCCATGGCCGTGTTCACCATCGCCTGCGGCATGGGAGCGTCGGCAGGCGGGACGATCTTCACCGTCGCCCGCACGGCGGCCTGGACCGCCCACGCCCGGGAGGAATACGGCGAGCGTCCACTACGGATGCGCCCGTCCGGGACCTATGTGGGCGAGCGCCCTCCGCGACCACTCCCGGAGTAACCCCAGGACGCCGGAATCACCCGTTCAGGCCGCCGGCAAGCAGCCTTGCCCCAAGGTCAGGTTAGGCTCACCTCTGTGAGTAGGTGCGCAACCGTCTCCCACGACCTAGACGAGCCCATCGCGGGAACCGCCGCGACCGCGAGGACGTGGCTGCTGCTGGAGCAACCGGGCCCCTGGGGCGCCCAGGCGCTCACCATGAGCCACCTGGACCCCGCACTCGGCCGCGCCCTGGAGAAGGCCACCCAGGGCACCGGCGTACGGATCGCACTGATCCGCCGGCCAGGCCGCCACGCCGACTTCGGTACCCCCGCGGTACGGCAGGTGTACGCGGCCCACACCACACCCGGGAACGTCTGGCTGCACAGCGCCACGACCCGCACCCCCGAACAACTGCTCGACCTCGACTTCGCCGCGCTCGGCAGAGGCGCCCCGCGGACCTTCGACGCCCTCCTCCAGGCGCGGCCCCACACCGGCGACCCCCTCGCGCTCGTCTGTACCAACGGCAAGCGCGACCGCTGCTGCGCGTTGCTGGGCCGTCCCCTGGCCGCCGAACTGGCCGCCTCCGGGGTCGAGGGCGCCTGGGAGGTCACCCACCTCGGCGGACACCGCTTCTCCCCGACGCTGCTCGTCCTCCCGTTCGGATACGCGTACGGCCGCGCCCAGGCCCCGCACGTCAAGGAGATCCTCCAGGGCGTGCGCGAGGGGCGTGTCGTCCTGGAGGGCTGCCGTGGGGGCTCCGCGTGGGAGCGGCCCGGCCAGGCCGCGGAACTGGCGGTCCGCTCGGCGGCGCGCGAGTACGCGGCGGACGCGCTGAGTGTCGTACGCACGGACGGCTCGGCACCGCGCTGGGAGGTGACCGTCGCCCACACGGACGGGCGCCGGTGGAGCGTCACCGTGGACCAAGGCGCCGCGCTGCCGCCGCGCCCCGAGAGTTGCGGATCGGCGTTGGGTTCGCCGGCGCGGATGGACGTGGTGGCCTTGCGCGAACTGGAGTCAGCGACCCCGGCACGCTGACCGCACGGCGCCGGCCACCGGCGTCCCGTACAGCCGTGATCCATGCGTCAAGCACCCCGTACAGACGTTGATCCACAGTGTTGACCAAGGGATCCACGTCGCACCCCTCTACGGAACGGCCCCCTCGTCCCCGTACCGTCATGGGTATGAGCCCCACTCCCCCCGCACGCCGCCTGCGCCTCGGTATGCCGCGGCGCATGTTCTCGCAGGTGCTGCTGATGCAGGTGGCGATCGCCGCGGGAGTCGCGGTGCTCGCCACCGGACTGTTCCTGGCGCCGCTCAGCGATCAGCTGGACGACCAGGCGATGCGCCGGGCGCTGGCGATCGCGCAGACCACCGCCGCCCAGCCGCAGCTCGCCGAGGATCTCCAGGGAAGCAGGCCGTCGGTCGACGGGCCGGTGCAGGCCGAGGCGGAGCGGATCCGGAAGGCCAGCGGGGCCGAGTACGTCGTGGTGATGGACATGCGGGGCGTGCGCTGGTCGCACACGGATCCGAAAGAGATCGGCAGGATGGTCTCCACCGACCCACGCCAGGCCCTGGCGGGCAAGGAGGTCATGGAGATCGACAGCGGCACCCTGGGCCGCTCGGCCCGCGGCAAGGTGCCGCTGCGCGACACCCGCGGGAGGGTCGTGGGGGCGGTCTCGGTCGGCATCGAGTACGACAGCGTGCGGGCCCGGCTGATCCACGCGATTCCGGGGCTGCTCGCCTACGCGGGCGGCGCCATGGCCGTCGGCGCCCTGGCCGCCTGGCTGATCTCCCGGAGGGTGCAGCGGCAGACCCGGGACCTGGCGTTCTCGGACATCGCGGCGCTGCTCGCGGAACGCGAGGCCGTACTGCACGGCATCCGCGAGGGCGTCGTCGCCCTGGACCGCGCGGGCCGTGTCCGGCTCCTCAACGACGAGGCACAGCGTCTGCTGGGCATCGGCGAGGAGGCTGTCGGCAGCTCCCTGGACGAGGCGCTCGGTGAGGGCCGTACGACCGATGTGCTCGCCGGCCGTGTGACCGGCACCGACCTGCTCACCGTGCGCGGCCAGCGTGTCCTGGTCGCCAACCGCATGCCCACCGACGACGGAGGGGCCGTCGCCACCCTGCGCGACCGCACCGAGCTGGAGCAGCTCGGCCGTGAACTCGACTCCACGCACGGTCTGCTCGACGCGCTGCGCGCTCAGGACCACGAACACGCCAATCGCATGCACACGCTCCTGGGGCTGCTCGAACTGGAGATGTTCGACGACGCGGTGGAGTTCGTCGGTGAGGTGGTCGGCGACCATCGGGCCACCGCGGAACAGGTCGCCGAGAAGATCCGCGATCCGCTGCTCGCCGCACTGCTGGTCGGCAAGGCCACCGTGGCGGCGGAGCGCGGTGTCGCCCTGTGGGTCTCGGACCGGACGCTGCTCCCGGACCGGCTGGTCGATCCCAGGGGACTGGTCACCGTCGTCGGCAACCTGGTCGACAACGCGCTGGACGCCGTCGCCGGCACCGCGCACGCGCGCGTGGAGGTCGAACTGCGTGCGGAGGGCCGTACCGCGGTCCTCAGAGTGCGCGACACAGGGCCCGGAATCCCGGCGGAACAGCGCGAGCTGATCTTCACGGAGGGATGGTCCACGAAGAAGCCGCCGGCGCACGGCAAACGCGGAATCGGGCTCCCATTGGTACGCCGTCTCGCGGAACGGCAGGGTGGCAGCGCGCGCGTGGACGACGCCGAGGGCGGGGGCGCGGAGTTCACGGTCGTCCTGCCGGAGGCACTCGCGGAGGCCGATCCGGCGCCGACGCCCCGGCACAGGCACATCCCGGAGGAACACGCGCGCGTACCGGACCCGGAACCGTCCCCGCAGCCGGCCGCCATTCCGGCCACCGGCGCCCACGCCCCGCAGGAGGAGTCGAGATGATCGAGGTCCTGGTCGTGGACGACGACACCCGGGTGGCGCGGGTCAACGCCGCCTACGTGGAGAAAATGCCCGGCTTCCATGTCGCGGGAGAGGCGCACAGCGCGGCCGAGGCTCTGCGGCAGCTGGAGGCGCTGCCACAGCTCGACCTCGTCCTGATGGACCACTATCTGCCCGACGGCACGGGCCTCTCGGTCGTCCAGGAGATGCGTCGGCGAGGCCATGAGACCGACGTGATCATGGTGACGGCGGCCCGGGACGTGTCGACCGTCCAGGCGGCGATGCGACAGGGGGCGCTGCAGTATCTGGTCAAGCCGTTCGCCTTCGCGGGACTGCGCGCCAAACTCGAGGCGTACGCGGAGCTGCGCCGCACCCTGGACAGCGGCGGAGAGGCCGAACAGGCCGAGGTGGACCGGATCTTCGGCGCCCTGTCCTCCGGCCCCGAGCCCGAACTCCCCAAGGGCCACTCCCCCACCACCACGGAACTCGTGCGCCGAGCCCTGGTGAACGCCGAAGGCCCCCTGTCGGCCCAGGAGATCGCCGAACGGACCGGAGTGAGCCGCCAGACCGCCCAGCGCTATCTGAAGCTGTTGGAGCGCACAGGACGCGCCAGGCTGACCCTCAAGTACGGTGACGCGGGCCGCCCGGAGCACCGTTATGTGTGGGCGACCCGAACCTGAGGAACAGGCGGACCCGGCGGAGTTGTGAAGATCTTGCTCGCTCCACGCAGTTCGATGGCGCGAGACATGGCGCATGCCACAACATCGGTCTTCCGGCCGCAAGCCGTTCTTCTGCTTGCAAAGGTCTGTTGTGGGCGTCGGCCCTGAGGGAGAGGCCCGATGATTGACGTCCTGGTGGTGGACGACGACCTCCGTGTCGCGGAGATCAACGCCAAGTACGTGGGAAAGGTTCCCGGGTTCAGGGTGGCCGCCCGCGCGCACAGCGCCGCCCAGGCTCTGGCCGCCGTACAGCGGGGCACGATCGACCTGGTCCTGCTCGACCACTACCTGCCCGACGAGACGGGACTCGAACTCGTCCACCGTATGCGGGAACAGGGCCACTGCACCGACGTCATCATGATCACGGCGGCGAGTGACGTGGTGACCGTGCAGACCGCGATGCGCCTGGGCGCGGTGCACTACCTGGTCAAGCCGTTCACCTTCGCGGCCTTGCGCACCCGCCTGGACTCCTACGCCGCTCTACGCCGGACCGTCGACCACGTCGGCGACCGGAGCCACACCGGCCAGGAGCAGGTCGACCGGATCTTCGGCGCCCTGCGCACGCCGCCCGGTCCCGCGTCCCCCGGTCTTCCGAGCGGCCACTCGGAGCCGACCACGGATCTCATCTGCGGTGTGCTCCACCGCGCCGGCCAGCCGCTCTCGGCTCACGAGGTGGCCGCGGAGACAGGCCTGAGCCGCTCCACGGCACAGCGTTACCTCCGTCACCTGGAACAGGAAGGCCGCCTCCGCCTTTCCCTCAAGTACGGTGACACCGGCCGCCCCGAACACCAGTACGTATGGGTGGCCCCGTGATCCGCTCCCACCCCTCAAGGGCGTACGACGGTGAAAGCGTCGCCCGCTAAACGGCCCCCGCCCCCGTGAGCGACCGCACCTCGGTCTCCGCGTGCTTGGCCTTGTCCGGGTCCTCCGCGGAGGTGACCGTGCCGAGCCAGCCGGCGAGGAATCCCAGCGGGATCGAGACGAGCCCCGGGTTCTGCAGCGGGAAGTACTGGAAGTCCACTCCCGGAAACAGCGATTCGGGGCTGCCCGACACCACGGGCGACAGCAGCACGAGGACCAGCGACGGAATCAGCCCCCCATACACCGACCACACCGCACCCCGGGTCGTGAAGCCGCCCCAGAACAGCGAATAGAGCAGCACCGGCAGATTCGCGGACGCAGCGACAGCGAAGGCGAGGCCCACCAGGAACGCGACATTCAGGTCGCGGGCCAGCAGGCCGAGGGCGATCGCGACCACGCCGATACCGACCGCGGCGGTCCGTGCCACAGCCACCTCGCTGCGCGGCTTGGCACGCGGGCGACGCAGTGACGCGTAGAGGTCGTGGGCCACGGCCGCCGAGGACGCGAGCGTGATGCCTGCGACCACCGCGAGAATGGTTGCGAAGGCGATGGCGGCGACGATCGCGAACAGAACCGTTCCGCCTGTGGAGTCCGCGCCGCCGCCCAGATCGAGGGCCAGGAGCGGGACCGCCGTGTTCCCGGCCGCGTTCGAGCCGCGGACCGCCTGCGGACCGACGATCGCTGCCGCGCCGAAGCCGAGGACGATCGTCATCAGATAGAAGCCGCCGATGAGCCCGATCGACCAGACGACCGACCGGCGCGCGGCCCGAGCGGTCGGCACGGTGTAGAAGCGGGAGAGGATGTGGGGCAGCCCGGCCGTGCCCAGTACGAGGGCCAGCCCCAGGCTGATGAAGTCGAGACGCGAGGTCCAGTCACCGCCGTACCTCAGCCCGGGAGCGAGAAACGCGTCGCCATGACCGCTGCGCTCGGCCGCGGTGCGCAGCAACTGGTCGAAGTCGCCGTGGAAGCGCACCAGCACCAGCACGGTCAGCGCGATCGTCCCGCCCATCAGCAGGACCGCTTTGACGATCTGGATCCAGGTAGTGGCTCGCATCCCTCCCAATGACACATAGATCACCATGAGCGCGCCGACGGCGATCACCGTCCAGGACTGCGCCGCCTCGCTCGAACCACCCAGCAGCAGCGCGACCAGGCTGCCCGCCCCGACCATTTGCGCCACCAAATACAGAACGGACACGGTGACCGACGAAGTTCCCGCAGCGATCCGCACCGGCCGCTCGCGCATCCGGGCCGCGACGACATCCGCCAGCGTGAACCGCCCGCAGTTGCGCACCAGTTCGGCCACCAGGAAAAGCACGACGAGCCAGGCCACCAGAAAGCCCACCGAGTACAGCAGCCCGTCGTAGCCGAAGAGCGCGATGAGGCCGGAGATCCCGAGGAAGGACGCGGCCGACATGTAGTCGCCCGCGATGGCAAAACCATTCTCCATCGGTGAGAAGAGCCGGCCGCCCGCGTAGAACTCCTCCGCCGAGCCCTGCCGGTGCCGGCTCACCCATGTGGTGATGGCCAGCGTGACGGCCACGAACGCGCTGAACAGCACCAGCGCCAGCATCTGATGGTTGCCGGTCACGATCCACCACCTCGAAGGCCACGCGTCAGTTCCTGGGTGTCCCAGCGCAGGTCGAGCGCGGCCCGGTCCCTGCGCAGCCGCGCGTGCCTCGCATAGGCCCAGGTGAAGAGGAACGTCGTGAGGAACTGTCCGAGTCCCGCCAGCATCGCCACGTTCACCGCGCCCACCACTGGCCGGGCCATGAACCCGGGCGCCGTGGTCGCGGTCACCACATACCCCACGTACCAGGCGAGGAAGACAACGACGCCGGGGATCACAAACCTCCGGTACCGCCTGCGTACCTCCTGGAAGGCCGCACTGCGCTGCACCTCCAGATAGACGTCGGCCGCGCCACCGCCCGGGCTCTCCTGCTCCCGGCGCGTGGGCGGAACGACGGGGGCGGGCGCACCCGTGCCGTCCAACTCGCCCCAGCCGGAGGCCAGCGCGTCGTACCAGGGGTCGTCGAACCGTGTGTCCCCGCCCATCCCCGCGTGGGCCGGGGCGGCCTCACGACCTTCTTGGGTCTCGGCCGAAATCTCAGGGCCGCTCCCGCGTCCAGGGCGACCGGTGCTTGACTGCATGCCCAAGGATGGACAGAACGGGAAGTTCCCCGACTCTTGTTCGCCACGCAGTTCACCCCATCAGGTGACTCACCGCGTGGGAGGCCGCACCAATCCCTTGCCGTAGGCGTAACGCACCGCCTGCGCACGATCCTTGATTCCCGTCTTGGCGAAGAGGTTGTTGATGTGGGTCTTCACAGTCGCCGTGGAGACGTGCAACTGGTGCGCGATCTCCTGGTTGCTGAGTCCCTCCGCGATCAGCACCAGCACCTCGGCCTCCCTCGTGGTGAGCCCGTCGGGCGGCTCGGCGGGCGCGGCCGGCTCCTTCTCCGGTTCCGTCAGCCGCTCCAGAAGCCGCCGCTGGATGCTCGGTGCCAGCCCCGCCTCCCCGGACAGCACACTGTGCACCGCTCTGACGATCTCGTCGCCGTCCGCGTCCTTGGTGAGATAGCCGCGCGCCCCTGCCCGTAACGCGCGGAACAGCGACTCGTCGTCCGCGAAGGTCGTGAGTACGACGACCTGCGTCCCGGGGTACTCCGTCCTGATCCGCCGGGTCGCCTCGACACCGTCACAACGCGGCATGCGCAGGTCCATCAGCACCACGTCCGGCGCGAGTTCACCGACCAGCTGCACGGCCTCGTCCCCGTCCCCGGCCGCTCCGACGACCTCGATCCCGGGCAGCAGGCCGAGCAGCATCACGATGCCTTCCCGTACGACCGTCTGGTCGTCCGCGACCACGACCCGCGCGATTCTCCGGCCGGCCACGTCCGTCACGTCGGCACCCTCAGTGTCACCGCGAACCCCTTCTCGTCCGGTCCGGCCTCCAGCGAACCCCCCAGCAACTCGGCTCGCTCCCGCATACCCAGCAGACCGTACCCGCCACCCACGCCGGTGAGTTCGCCCGGCGAACCACCCGTGTCCCTCACGTCCAGCGTCACTTGGTGCTCGCTGTACTCCAACCGCACCTGGACCGTGGCGCCCGGAGCGTGCTTGCGGACATTCGTCAGCGCCTCCTGGGCCACCCGGCGCACGGCCTGCGACGCCTCTGCCTGCAGCGGTCTGCGCTCACCCGTAATGGTGATGTCCACATCGTCTGTCGCCCGGATGAGCTCACTCAGGTAGTCCTCCAGCGGGGACATCTCGCCCCGCAGCGCGGACAGTGCCTGTCTCGTCTCGGCCAGACCGTCGCGAGCCATCCCCCGTGCCGCCACCACCCGTTCGAGGATCCGGTCGCGGTCGGCGCCCCGCTCGATCAGCAGGCGGGCCGCTTCCAGGTGCACCAGTTGCGCCGAGAGGCTGTGCGCCAGTACGTCGTGGATCTCCCGCGCTATCCGGGCGCGCTCGGCGAGCGCCGCCGACTCCGCTTCCGCCGCGCGGGCGGCCCGCTCCTGGGTGAGGAGCAACTGGGTGTTTCCGCGTGCTTCGGCGTCGAGTCGCAGGACGTATCCCAGAAGTGCGAGACCGATGCTGGTGACGGCCGTGGTGAGCAAGGGGTCGTCATTGACCACCGCGTACGAACCGAGGGCCACCACGCTCGTGGGCAGGGCGGCTGACAGAGGCATTCTTTCCAGGGCCGTGATCGCGCATCCGCACCACAGGACGAGCGCCGGCACCCGGAAGCCCGCGGCCTGCCCCGCGACCGCGAGGCCTTGAAGCAGCAGCAGAAGCGCCAGAGAGGGCCACAGCCGGTGCTCGAACGTGGTCCGGTAGAGCGCCCGGGCGAGCAGCGCGGCGACGCCGACTCCCACGACGGCCAGCGCCGCGCCCCAGCCCCGGAGCGGATTGCTGCTCACGGCTCCCCACAGCAGCATGCCGAGGACCAGCATCCGCGTGGCCCAGGCGAGCCGACGGCGGTTGTGTGAGATTCCCTCGCGGCCGAGCGCTTCCCGGGAGGGCCAGCGCAACCAGTCGTTCTTCGTCACACGCGCTCCTTCCGCGACCGCACGCCGTCACCGTAAGCCGTGGTCCGCCCGTGCGCCGAGGGTGTGGACGCCGGATGCGGTGGCTCCGCGTGCGGAGAGGTCAGGTGCAGGGACCGGACTCGCCGGTGCAGGATTCCGGCGCGGAGCAGGAGGGTCGCCGCGAGCGCGAGGAGCAGGGCCGAGGTGTCCTGGTGGACGCCGAGTGCCGCGCCCAGGGCGAAGAGGCCTGCGCGAAGGCCGATCCCGATCACCCACACGGCGACGCTCGCCCTGGTGCTCCGGCTCCACACCTCACCGTCCGGCTCCGCCCAGACGCGGGTGGTCCAGGCCCAGCCGGCTCCGGTCACGAGGCCGATGAGCAGTTCCACCGCGAGCAGGGTGATCGACTCCGTGCGGTGGTGGATGTCGACAAGACCGGGCTCGCGCAGCGCGACGACGGCCAGGATCACGGGCACGACCCACCAGCGCGGGTCAGTGTCTATCCGGCGGGTGCGGAACTGTCGTACGACCACCAGGGCGACGACGGCGACGATCAGCAAGGCGTCAACGAGCCCGGACATCAGGCCTCCGTGGGGCGAAGAAGGAGCGGCTGCCGGCAGCGGGTGCTGTCGACGCCTTCGACGCTACGGAAAACGGCAGGTCAGAGAATCGGAGCAGGGGTGGATCGCGGGTGGATTCGCAACGAGCCGGGGGTCCACCCGAGGGTGGAGAACGGGTGCCGGCGCAGCACTGGGGAGTGCTGCGCCGGGACCCGGACGGGTCAGGCGTCGATTCGAGACCTGTCCAGCGTCGCCGCCGAGCTGGAGATGAATTCCTTGCGAGGAGCTACGTCGTTGCCCATCAGAAGGTCGAAAACCTGTTCGGCGGAGTCCAGGTCGGACAGATTGATCCGGCGCAGTGTGCGATGGCGCGGATCCATCGTGGTCTCGGCCAGCTGATCGGCATCCATTTCCCCGAGGCCCTTGTAGCGCTGGATCGAGTCCTTGTAGCGGACACCCTTGCTCTGGAACTCCAGCAGCTTCTCGCGCAGCTCACGGTCGGAGTACGTGTAGACGTACTTGTCCTGGCCCTTCTTCGGCTGGACGAGCTCGATACGGTGCAGCGGCGGCACCGCGGCGAACACCCGGCCCGCTTCGACCATGGGCCGCATGTAGCGGTGGAACAGCGTCAGCAGCAGGGTACGGATGTGGGAGCCGTCGACGTCGGCGTCGGTCATCATGATGATCTTGCCGTAGCGAGCCGCGTCGATATCGAACGTACGACCTGACCCGGCCCCTATGACCTGGATGATCGCGCCGCACTCGGTGTTCTTGAGCATGTCGGTCACTGACGACTTCTGGACGTTGAGGATCTTCCCCCGGATCGGGAGCAGGGCCTGGAACTCCGAGTTCCGGGCGAGCTTGGCCGTACCGAGTGCGGAGTCGCCCTCCACGATGAAGAGTTCGCTGCGCTCGACATCATCACTGCGGCAGTCGGCGAGCTTGGCGGGCAGCGAGGACGACTCCAGGGCCGTCTTACGGCGCTGCGCGTCCTTGTGCTGACGGGCCGCGATGCGCGTACGCGCAGCCGCCACGGCCTTCTCCATGACGACGCGGGCCTGCGCCGCGGCGTCCCGTTTGGTGGAGGTCAGGAAGTCCTTGAGCTCCTTGGACACCACACTCGTCACGATGCGGCGAGCCGCTGAAGTGCCGAGCACCTCCTTGGTCTGGCCCTCGAACTGCGGTTCGGCGAGACGCACGGTGACGACCGCGGTGAGGCCCTCCAAGGCGTCGTCCTTGACGATGTCGTCCTCGGCCACGCGCAGCAGCTTCTTGGCGCGCAGCACCTCGTTCATCGTCTTCGAGATCGCCTGTTCGAACCCCGCCATATGGGTGCCGCCCTTGGGCGTGGCGATGATGTTCACGAACGACTTGAGGGTCGCGTCGTAGCCCGTTCCCCAGCGAAGCGCCACGTCGACACCCAGCTCGCGGGTGACCTCGGTGGGTGTCATCTGGCCGTGGTCGTCGAGGACCGGGACCGTCTCCTTGAAGGTGCCCTGTCCGGAAAAGCGGAGGACGTCGCAGACCGGCTTGTCAGTGGCCAGGTACTCGCAGAACTCGCTGATGCCACCGTCGAAGCGGAAGGACTCCTCACCCTTGCTGCCACCCTCACCGAGCCCGACCTCGTCACGGACGACGATGGTGAGGCCCGGGACCAGGAAGGCGGTCTGCCGAGCGCGCTGGTGGAGGTTCTCCAGGGAGAGCTTGGCGTCCTTGAGGAAGATCTGGCGGTCCGCCCAGTACCGCACACGCGTGCCGGTGCGGGTCTTGGGGACCCGCTTGGTCTTGCGCAGGCCACCCGTCTCGAACGTGGCGTCAGGGCCGATGGCGGCGAAGGATCCGGGCACCCCGCGCCGGAAGCTGATCGCGTGGGTGTTCCCCCCGCGGTCGACCTCGACGTCCAGGCGCGCCGAGAGCGCGTTCACCACGGACGCGCCCACACCGTGCAGCCCGCCGGAAGCGGCATAGGAACCGCCGCCGAACTTGCCGCCGGCGTGCAGCTTCGTCATGACGACCTCGACCCCGGAGAGGCCGGTTTTGGGCTCGACATCCACGGGGATGCCGCGGCCGTTGTCCCGCACCTCGACGGAGCCGTCGTCGTGCAGGACGACGTCGATGTGGTCGCAGTAGCCCCCGAGGGCCTCGTCCACGGAGTTGTCGATGATCTCCCAGAGGCAGTGCATCAGGCCACGACTGTCGGTCGACCCGATGTACATACCTGGGCGCTTGCGTACGGCCTCGAGCCCCTCGAGGACGAGCAGGTGCCGCGCGGTGTAGTTGGAACCGTCCCGGTCTGCTCCTGCCAGCAGCGCTGTGGACGGCACGGACGTATCGGCGGTCACGCGGTTCGCTCCTCGCTGAATTTCAGTTGGAGCCCTGTGGGTAAGGGCCCGGCTTCGGTCGCCGCTCAGAGGGTACCGAGGCCTGGTAGAGCCGATGTAACGCCACCCTCGTCTGATGTCACACTAATCCAGAGTCGCATACCTGTTCGATCCCTCGATGGAGTGAAGTACATATCACGTTCCCTTCCAGGCATGAACCATTTAGGCTCCGGGCACGTCCTCATCAACAACCGGCAACCCAGCCGGGCGGACCTACACCCCTACAGACGACCGACAGCGCGAACCCGTACAGACACAAAGACACGCAATACGGCACATTCGCCGCCAACCGGCATCAGACAGCCGCCTCGAAAAGATTTTTTCGAGGAAGAGCCACAAGCGGGAACGTTTTCGGCCTGGTTGGATGTTGACCCTGGTACGACAGCTCGTCGAGCTAGAGAAGAGGCGACGTGACTACTGTTCTGACCCCCGCGAGCCCGCTGACGGCCGCTGATCGCTGCGACCGCTGCGGCGCCCAGGCATACCTTCGCGTTGTCTTGGCGAGCGGCGGAGAACTGCTCTTCTGCGCCCACCACGGTCGCAAGTTCGAGCCGGAACTCAAGAAGATCGCCGCTGAGATACAGGACGAGACGGAGCGACTGACGACCGTTCCGGCCAGCTCCACCGAAGAAGACCGCTGATACCTGCGCTTCGACGACGAGCCAGCCCCGGCACAGCCGGTTGATTCGGGCGGCCACTCCTGCACCCAGGAGTGGCCGCCCGCTTCACACACGCCGCCCATGGTCCATCAGGCGCCACCACTACGGGGCGGGACCGAAAAACCTCTCAGACGGCCACACACGGCTCCTCAGCCGCCGTTCCCGGGGACAGGGGCAGCGCCCCACCCCATCGTCCGCACGACGTCCGAGATCCGCGTGTAGACGCCCGGACTGCCGGGCCGTCCACAGCCGCTCCCCCAGGACACGAGCCCGACCAGTCTGCCCTGAGCGACCAGCGGTCCTCCACTGTCTCCCTGACAGGCGTCCGGTCCCCCTGCGGCCTCACCCGCACACAGCATGCTGTCGGCTCGGTACGTCCCGTCGGCGCTGCCCGGGTAGGCCCGCTCACAGAGCGAGTCGGACAGCACGTGCACCCGGGCGGCTCGCAGACTTCGCGCATAGTCGCCGCCTCCCGTGATGTCGCCCCAGCCGTAGACCGTGGCACCCGTATCGGGTCGGTAAGCAGGGTTACCCGCTCCCGCCATCCCGATGACCGAGTTCTCCGGGAGGGCCTCGGCGAGGGTGAGCACGGCGAAGTCCCCGGCGTTGCTGAGCCTGTCGTAGCCAGGATTGACCCAGGTGTCGCTTACGGCGATCTCCTTGCCCTGGGCCGACGTCAGGTCCGTACGCCCGGTGATGACCTTCAGGTCCTTCGCGCGGTGGGGCGGCGTCCCCAGGACGTCCTCGCCCATGCAGTGGGCCGCGGTCAGTACGGTGGTCCGGCCGACAGCCACTCCGCCGCAGAACTGACCGGCCCGCGTACCCCCGAACCGGTCACGACTGGACAGCGCCACCGTCCACGGCCCCTCGGACACGTCGACCGGGAATCCACCGACGACGACGCCGTCGACAGCACCAGGGGCGGCGGACGCCGCCGGTATGACGGCTGCCGCAGCCGCCAGAACCAGCGACCCGGTCAGCGCCCGGGACAGGGCCCGGACAAACGGATGACGCATGCGCGCTCCTCACTCAGGGATGATCACGAGAAACCCAGAGTGATCCAAGGGGCCCCGCCCCGCACGCCCGCGCCACGAAAGAGGGACACCTCGGACAGAAGCCCCCCGCTCCGCACGCGCCGGGCCGCACTCCCGCACGCCGGTGCGACGACCCGCACCGGCTCAGCACGAAGGCCCGGCTTCCCATCGCGGGAAGCCGGGCCTTGCGTGTCGTACGACCGCGACTCAGTCGAGGTAGTCGCGCAGCACCTGAGAACGCGACGGGTGGCGCAGTTTCGACATGGTCTTGGACTCGATCTGGCGGATGCGCTCGCGGGTGACGCCGTACACCTTGCCGATCTCGTCGAGGGTCTTCGGCTGACCGTCGGTGAGACCGAAGCGCATCGAGACGACGCCCGCCTCGCGCTCGGAGAGGGTGTCGAGGACGGAGTGCAACTGCTCCTGAAGGAGCGTGAAGCTGACCGCGTCGGCAGGGACGACCGCCTCGGAGTCCTCGATCAGGTCACCGAACTCGCTGTCGCCGTCCTCACCCAGGGGGGTGTGGAGAGAGATCGGCTCACGGCCGTACTTCTGGACCTCGATGACCTTCTCCGGGGTCATGTCGAGTTCCTTGGCCAGCTCCTCCGGGGTGGGCTCGCGGCCCAGGTCCTGGAGCATCTGGCGCTGCACGCGCGCGAGCTTGTTGATGACCTCGACCATGTGCACCGGGATACGGATGGTGCGGGCCTGGTCGGCCATGGCCCGGGTGATCGCCTGACGGATCCACCAGGTGGCGTAGGTCGAGAACTTGTAGCCCTTGGTGTAGTCGAACTTCTCCACCGCGCGGATCAGACCGAGGTTGCCCTCCTGGATCAGGTCCAGGAAGAGCATGCCACGGCCGGTGTAACGCTTGGCCAGGGAGACCACCAGACGGAGGTTGGCCTCCAGGAGGTGGTTCTTGGCGCGGCGGCCGTCCTCGGCGATGATCTCCAGCTCGCGCTTGAGCTTCGGGGCCAGCTTGTCGGCGTTGGCCAGCTTGTCCTCGGCGAAGAGGCCCGCCTCGATGCGCTTGGCGAGCTCGACCTCCTGCTCGGCGTTGAGCAGCGGGACCTTGCCGATCTGCTTGAGGTAGTCCTTGACCGGGTCGGCGGTGGCGCCGGCCACGGCGACCTGCTGGGCCGGCGCGTCGTCCTCGTCGTCGTCGGAGAGGACGAAGCCCTTGTTCTCGGCTCCCTCCTCTTCCTCTTCGCCGGGCTTGACGTCTTCGAGTGCTTCGTCCTCGACGGCCTCGGCGTCGTCCTTGCCGGCGGTCGTCTTCTTGGCCGCCGTCTTCTTGGCGACGGTCTTCTTGGCGACCGCCTTCTTGGCGGTCGTCGTCTTCTTGGCGGCGGCCTTCTTCGCGGGCGCCTCGTCCTCGACGGAGGACTCGGCGGAGGGGGCCGCAGGGGTGGCGGTGGCGGTGGCCTTCTTCGTGGTCACCGTCTTCGCCGCGACCGTCTTGGTGGCGGTGCGCTTGACCGGACTCTTCGCTGCGACGCTCTTTCGGGTGCGCTTTGGCTCCGCGGCACTGACCATCAGCGTCACACCCTCTTCCTCGAGGATCTGGTTGAGGCTGCGCAGTACGTTCTTCCACTGAGTGGCCGGAATCTGGTCAGCTTCGAAGGCCCGACGCACGTCGTCGCCGGCGATCTGCCCCTCGGCCTTTCCCCGCTCGATGAGCGCCATGACAGAGACGGACTCGGCGATCTCGGGCGGGAGCGTACGGGATGTGCTGGCCGACACGAACAACCTCTCGGAACGTTGGAAAACGGCTTCCGGCCCCGTCCACTACGGACAGGAACCGACGACCGCCGACTGGGGATGGGCCGACGGCGCGGGCGGGGGCCGGGAAGATGCACAGCGCCTGGAACGGCGTCTGTATTCCCTCCGCGGCTGCCACCTCTTAGGTCATCGCGCTGCTTCCGCAAGCGTTACGCCCAATCTGCGTGGCCCGAGTCACACCCCGTAAGCACTCAAAAGCTGTCAAATACGGTTAGAGGTGGTCAGGCATGGCGACGGCCAGGCCGAGCCGACCGATCCGCGCCCGCATCTGCAGCCCTGTTCAGAGCTGTGACGGGCGCTTCAGGACGGTCCGCCGCCGCTTCGTCCCACCGCTCACCGCGCGGTCGCCCTGTCTCGCCGCCGGACCCCGCGGAACCCTCTCGGGGTCCGGCGGGGCCCGGCAGCGACGGTTCGCGAGCCGAGCGATGTTCCCGGTGGGCGACACTGCCCCCGGTCCCGCCGCTCTCGACGCACGGTCAGTGCTCGCGCGGGGCCGGGACCACGCGCTCCACCTCGGAGTGCACCTCGGGGTGCACCATCAGAAGCTGCCGCATGGCCGTCTCCGCACCAGCGCCATCGCCCGCCGCGAGAGCCTCGACGATCCGGGCATGGTGCGCCAAGGACGCCTCTGTGGGGCGGTCACAACCGGTGATCGGACCGCCGGACACGTGAAGGGCGGCGGACACGATCCCGGAGAGGTGCTCCAGCATGCGGTTGCCGGCGAGCTGGATGAGCAGCGAGTGGTACTCCGCGTCGGCGCGCGAGAACGTCAGCGCGTCACCCTGGTTCATGGCGTGGCCCATGATCTCGACCATGTCGACGAGCCGCTGCTGGACCTCCTCGCGGCCATGCCCGGCGGCGAGGCGAGCGGCGAGCGGCTCGATCGTCCAGCGCAGCTCGCCGAGCTCGCGGCGCTGGTTGTCGCGCTGCGGCCCGAAGGCCCGCCACTCGATGATGTCGGGGTCGAGGAGGTTCCAGTCGCTGACGGGCCGCACGCGCGTGCCCACGTTCGGCCGGGCGCTCACCAGGCCCTTGGCCTCCAGCACCCGGAGCGACTCCCGGACCACGGTGCGGGAGACCTCGAAACGCTGACCGATCTCCTCGGGTACGAGGGGACGGTCCGCGCCCAGGTCGCCGGAGACGATCATCTGGCCCAGCTGCTGGACGAGTTGACCGTGGAGCCCGCGACCGCGGCTGCTCGCGGTGCGGCGGCCGACGCGGCCCAGCTCCGGGTCCCCGGCGTCCCAGGAGGGGACTCCCGCGCGGTCGGCACCGGGGGCCTCGGCGAAGGGGTAGCGGTCGAGCCCGCCCGGGCCGACGAGACCGGAGTCTGCGGAGCGGGCGGCGGTCATCATGGTGTGCGCAAGGGTACTCACGGATCCTTTGTCGGCGCCGTCTCCAACTCCCTTGAGGTCTTTGGTGAAAAGCACACGAAAGGGTGATCGCTCACCCCGTCGCAATTGACGCCTTATCGGAAAGAAACGGGCGTTCCTCGGGGAGTTGTGCGCAGGGCAGGACCGGAAGGTCGCGGACGGTCTTCATCGGACCCTGCTTCGCAGGGTCGTGAGCAGATACGCACAGAGCAGGGCAGTCAGCGACAACGTCAGCGCGCCACCGACGGGTTGGGCGATCATCCGCGCCCCGGCGACCAGATACCGCTCGCCCCCGAACGGCCACTCGGCCAGGAACAGTTCCCGCGACCGCATGGCGAATCCGGCCGCGCTCCGCACGGAGGAGCCGTCCAGGAACTTCTGTACGAGGGGCACCACGAGGACCGGTACGGCGACCACCGCGGCGAGTCCGGCGGTGGTGGACCGGAAGATACCCGCGGCCAGTACTCCGGCCCACGAGCAGCCGATCACGAGGCCGATCCAACTCGCGGTCAGCGCGAGCCAGTCCGCGGGAACCCTCGCCAGCTCCCGTCCGTAGACGAGGTAGAGCACTTCGGCGTCGCAGCCCACGGTGAGGAAGGCCAGCAGCAGCCCGGTGACCGCGGCGACGAGGAGCTTGGCGACGAGCAGTCCCAGTCGGCGGGGCACCGTACCGCGGTCGACCGCCAGGGCGGGGTGGCGGAACTCGTCACCGAAGGCGACGGCGCCGAGCAGCCCGGCGCCGAGTGCCGCGGGCGGCAGCGGCAGCTCCTGGGGCCAGGCGGCCAGCAGACGGTGCTGTGGAGTGTGGCCGACGCGGGCCAGGAGTACGGCGACGAGCGCGGACGAGACGAGCACGGCGGCCCCGGTCAGGAACCCGGTGCCGACACCGCAGGCCCGGCGCAGCTCGTAACGGAGGGGACGCAGCGGACTCGGAGCGGGGCGGACGGAGATGGGAGGTGGGAGCGGGGGCAGGGTGTCGGAGGCGAGCACGCCGGAGGGGCGCGGGCGGGCTCCCTGGGGGCGGGCGGGCCCGGACTCCCCAGTGGTGCGGCCGGCTGTCGGCCCCGAGACACGGGCAGCTGTCAGCACGCGACTGGGGGACACGTTCGGCTCCGGGAGGCGGGCCGCCGGAGTGACCCCGGTCGACGTGGTCGTCGACACGCACAGGCTTTGTGCGGCGGAACCGTGCGACGCGGAAATGTCCGAAGGGGTGGCAGGACCGGGCCGAACGGCGGCGACCTCAGGCGTGACCGCGGCAGGATCCTGGCCTGCGCCGCCCACGATCTCGCCGGTTTCGACGGTCGCCCTGTCCTCGCCGGCAGCCGTCGCCCGATCAGTCGTACGGGCCTCACCGAGAGGCTGCGTCCCGCCGCACACCGACGTCCCACTGCGGCGGGTCGAACCTGCTCCGGGGCCCATGTCACCGACCTCGTCGGCAAGTTGGTGTACGAGGATGCCGTGCCTGAACGCGGTCTCCCCGATGTCCGCGCAGGTGCTGCCGTACACGGAGAGCCGGTTGCCGGTTTCCCGTACGACCTCCACGGAGCGGTGTGCTGCCCTGGCCTCTTTGGTCAGCAGGGCTTCGAGACGGGTGGCGTGCGGGCTGCGGACGGCGACGCGTGGGCGCAGTCGGGTGCGGGAGAAGTCCGCGGCCTCCTGGTCGGCGACGAGTCGACCCTGTTCCAGGGTGATGATCCGGTCGGAGGTGCGGGCCGCCTCCTTCGGGTCGGTGGCGGTGCACAGGACGGTACCGCCCTGGGTGGCATGGGCGCGCAGCATGCCGTGCAACCACTGGCGTTCGCGCGCGGACAGAGCGTCGGCGGGCGCGTCGAGCACGAGGGTGTGGGGGTCGGCCAGCAGGGCGCAGGCCAGGCCGAGCCGACGGTCCATGCCGCGTGACAGTGTGCCCAGACGTTCGTCACGCAGGCTGACGAGGCCGACGACCTCCAGGACTTCATCGGCACGGCGGACAGGGACGCCCGCCGCCGCGCACAGCATGCGCAGTTGGCCTCGGACGGTGCGCGCGGGGTGCCCCGGCACATCACCCAAGAGAACGCCCACCTCACGGGAGGGATGGGCGACGCGATGCAGTGGGCGGCCTCTGAAGTAGGTGACTCCACGACCCTGTTGGAGTTCGAGCATGAGCCTGAGCACTGTTGTCTTGCCTGCGCCCGGGATGCCGAGGAGCGTCGTGACGCAGCCCGCGCGCGCCTCGAAGGAGACGTCGTCGACGGCGGGCGGAAGATCCTTGCGAGAGTTGCTGGTCAGTCCGAAGGCCTGGATCACCCGTAGCAAGATAGCGCGTTATGTCCGTTTTCCCTGGTGTGGCGGGGCCCACTTGGAAACGGGCTCTGCCCGAGTCGGCATTCAGGTGTGCGCAGTCGCGCGGATTCGGGGTCAGACCTCGGGACGCAGCATCGGAGGGTTGAGCAGGGTGGCTCCCCCGGCTCGGAAGAGCTGGGCCGGACGACCGCCCTGCCGGGTGGTCGTACCTCCGGTGGGGACGAGGAAGCCCGGGGTGCCCGTGACCTTGCGGTGGAAGTTGCGGGGGTCGAGGGCGACGCCCCACACCGCCTCGTACACGCGGCGCAGCTCTCCGACGGTGAACTCGGTCGGGCAGAACGCTGTGGCCAGCGACGAGTACTCGATCTTGGAGCGGGCGCGTTCCACCCCGTCCGACAGGATCCGGGCGTGGTCGAAGGCGAGTGGTGCCGCCTGTTCGCCGTCGCGGCCGTAGCCGCCCTGCCGCAGCAGTTCCTCGACGGGTGCCCAGCGGGCGCTGTTGGCGTCACCGCCCGCCCGGGGAGCGGGCAGGTCGGGGGCGAGCGCGAGATGAGCGACGCTGACCACCCGCATCCGGGGATCCCGCTCGGGGTCGCCATAGGTCGCGAGCTGTTCCAGATGAGCGCCGTTGTCCTGGGCCGGGGCATCAGGGTCGTGGGCCCGCAGGCCGGTCTCCTCGGCCAGTTCGCGCGCTGCGGCCTGGGAAAGATCCTCGTCGGCCCGTACGAATCCGCCTGGGAGCGCCCAGCGTCCCTGAAAGGGCGACTCACCCCTGCGTACCGCCAGCGCGCACAGGGCATGACGACGCACGGTCAGCACGACCAGGTCCACGGTGACGGCGAAGGGCGGGAAGGCTGACGGGTCGTAGGGCATGCCGTGATCATAGTCGTCTGCCTGACGATAAACACTCCCTTCTCCGGCCGCACACCTGGCTGGTCCACCGTGGTCAGGCAGCGGTGTCACGGCCGCTTCCGGTCGTCCTCCGAGACACCTCGTCCGAGGTCACGCTCGCAATTGCAGTCCCGCGGCAGCCTCCTCGACCATGGCGAGGCCGAGCCGACTGACCCGCACCGAGAAGGGGGCACCCGCGATCCGCAGCCCCGTCAGACCGATCTCGCCCAACGGCACGCTGCGTACCGGGCGGAGCATGACCGTGCTCGCCGGGGCATCCGGACGGATACCGGTCAGGGTCGCGAGCAGCAGCACCCCGGAGGCGGCAGCGGTGGCCGACGGCCGGCAGGCCGCCGGGTGGGGCAACGGCGCGCCCCCTTCCACGCGCTGCTCCCCCGCGTACATCTCCGGCAGCCGGTACTCGAAGGCCTCGGCCGCCGCCAGGAGGCCGCGCAGCAGCGAACTCGCCTCCTTCTCGTACCCGGCGGTGGCCAGGCCCGCGACGGCCACCGCGGTCTCCTGGACCCGTACGGCACCGCTCCGGTGGCCGAACGGGTTGTAGCCCCCCTCTTTGACGCCCAGGCCGCGCAACCCCCAGCCGGAGTCCATGGCCGGGCTGCCGAACAGACGGGCGAGCTGTCCGGTCTGCACCTTGTCGAGCAGCCCGGGGGCGGGCTCGCCCTCGCCCAGCAGACCGGTGTCGAGGAGATGGGCGGCGATCGCACCGAAGTGCGGCACGACGCGCCCGTCCGGCGTACGGGCGGCTGCGGGTCGGCCGCCGCCCCGGTCCTCGACCCAGAACTCGTCCCTGAACGCGTTGCGCAACTTCTGCGCCCACTGCCGTAGCCCGGCACCGCCTGGCCGGCCGTACGCGTCGAGGAGATCGGCGCCGAGGAGGGCGGCGCGGTGCGCATGGGCCTGCGTCTCGCAGCGCAGAGGGCCGCCCGGTTGCGGATCGGGCAGATAGGTTCCGTCACCCACGGTCGTGCGCAGCCAGGTCAGACAGCGCTCGGCGGTCGGTAGCAGTTCCTCGGTCGCCTGTTCCGAGAGCCCCCAGCGACGGGCCTCGGCGAGGAGCACGGGGAAGAGCAGGGTGGCCTCCGTGCCTGTGCATCCGGGTGGCAGGTGTGGGCCCGCGTCCCGGCGCGGGCCAGGGAGCATGCCGGACCTCGGGCCCGGCCCCGCCAGCTGGGTGCGGGCGAGGGCTCGCAGCGTGCCCACCGCGAGCCCGGTACCGAGGGGAAGCGTCATCCGGGCGGCGGCGAGAGCCTCGGCCGGGGCCATCCCGCAGCGCCACGGTGCCCCTGCCGCGAGATGGATGTCGCCGGGATGCGCGGAATCCCGCAGGAGCAGCGCCTGGAGGTCTTCGATGCTGGTCCGCAGGAGCGCCTCGACGCGTGGGTCGTCGCCGGTGGCCCCTGCCGCGGCGAGGGGGCTCGTCGCCGCGCGGCCCACGGCCCGGACGGGTCCCGCGCCGTCCTGCCGTACGCGCAGTTCCAGTGTCGTGGAACCGCCGGGGGAAAGGTCCAGCTCCCAGCGCAGCAGGCCCGCGGAGGCCAGCGCGTCGGCGGGGGGCGGTTCGGCCGTGACGGCTGCGCCGCCGGTGGCGCAGGACCAGCGCAGGCCGGAGGCGTGGACGCTGGCGGGCAGTTCCGGGCCGGCGGTGCCGGACGCGATCATGCCCAGGTCCGCCAGGTCGGTGCCGAGTGATACCTCGACCGGCAGGCGCAGCGGGCGCGGCGCCGAGCTGTGCAGGGTGATCCGCTCGGTGCCGTCCGCGTGGCGGATTCGCTCGACGACGATGTCGGGGTCCGGGCCGCCGTCCGGGGAGACACGTAACGTCCCGACGAAGCGGGCGCTGTCGGCTGCGGTCATCCGGGCTTGTACCGCCAGGGGTTCGCGGCCGGCCACGCGCACCTGGCACCGGGCGAGCACGCGCCTGCCCCCGCGATAGAAGCCTTCCAGCCCTCGGCCGGTGAGCTGCCCCTGATCCGTGGAGATCGCGAGCCCGGGGAGGGCCACACAGATCAGGGCGGTATGGGTCGGAGGCAACTGGGCGGGACGGCGGGGGGCAGGGGGCGGGGCGGGCGATGGCCGGGAAGGGGAAGGGGTTGCGAACGACGGCGGTGCGCCCCGTGCCGGGGGCGCAGAAGGGCGCCCGGTGCCCGGGAAGCGTGGCTCCGAGCGGCGCGGGTCCCCCGCGTTCCCGGGCGCTCCGCCGCCACCTCCCCGCAAGGGCGACGTGGGTGTGCCTGCGGCCCGGCGGTCGTCGTCGGCGGCCGGGGGCGGGGTCGGCGGATACATGGGCGGCTTCTTCTGCGCTCTGGGCGCCGAGGGCGCGCTCGGCGCCCGGTAGGGAGCTTCGGCAGGACAGGGGTGATGCGGCGGCTCGGCCCGTCCAAGGGTTCCGCCACTCAGGTGAACGGAGCGGGGCTTGCCCGAGTCACGCCTCCGGCAGGACAAGCCGACCGAATGGCGGTGAGGCGTGGCATGCGTCCGGCCGGTGCCGGGACGACCGCAACGGTTGTCCGCTGTGGCGCTGTCCGCCGTGGTCGGGATGGTGAGGTGGTTCTGGGACGTCCTGGCGTCGGTCAGTACGTGGGACGCACTGCCGTTGCTCAATCGCCGGTGGCGGGTTCCTCCGTTGCCGAACCGTCCGCCGACCGGCACAGGGTTGCCTGGTCGCCGGACGAATGTCCCGTCGTCCTTCGGGCTCCCGTGCTGATTCGCCTGCGTCGAATCCATCGGCCTGGCACGAGGTTGCCGTCAGAAGGCCTGTGCACTGCTCCACCCCTGTTCACCCGTCGTCCCCCGTCGTCCGGTGGCCGCGAGGGGCGGCTTCCCCCGTGCCCGGACCGCGCCGACGTACGACGGGCTTGCCCAGAGGCTGGGGCCGGGTTCCGTCCGCCCTCCTGGCACGGGGGCGCGTCTCGGCGCCCTCGGCGGGGCTCACCCGACGTCGTCGCCTCGTGGCCGACTCCAGCGCACGGGTGGCGCCGCTGACCGACGTCGAGCAGGACGGGCGCCCCGGGGCGGCGTCGCGGGGCGGCGTGGGTTCCGTATCGGCGATGGGCCAGCCGTCACTGCCGGTCTTCTCCGCGCACTCGGCACCGCTCGTTCCCTCGAACCTGTCGGCGGCCTCGAACTCGTCGACGGCAGCGAATTCCCCCGGGTACTCATCCCATCCGCTGCCCGTGTCGTCGTACGCCTCGCCGACGCCGATGCGCTCGGTGTCCGGCATCGTTTTGGACGGCCCGGCGGCCGGGTGAGCTCGGCCGCCGCGCTCCGCGCGCAGACAACGGCGGATCGACTCCGGATCCAAGCCCTCGTTGCAGGCCTGGTGCAGCAGACGGGCGAACAGGTATCCGGGGTCCGCGCCGAGTGCCATGGCCAGCGCTTCCCTGGCTTCCAGTTCATCGCCGGTCGACCAGGCGACCCAGCCGGCCAGCGTCAGAGGGGCCGCCGCGTGCTCGCGGTAGGGCCCGACACAGCGGCGGGCGAGAGCCCGCCAGAGGCGCAGGGCCGGTGCCGCCTCGTCGCCCTCCATCCACTCCGCCGCGCGATCGCGGGTCGTACGGTCCTGGAGGCCCAGAATCAGCGTGGCGGCCTCGTCGTGTGCGAGCAGTTCGTCGTCGCGAAGGTCTGCCGAGAGCGTGCCGGAGGCGGCGGGTGCGTCGGCGAATCGGCTCATGACCCGCCGCGCCTGTCGCAGGGTTTCGTCAGCCACGTCCGCACGGCTCCCGTCGTCGAGGATCCGCGGGACCAGGCGGGCGTTCGCGGTGTCGAGCACCCGTTCCTGTTCTAGCGCCGCAGCGGTCTCCCAGGGGTGGAACCTGGCCCGCAGCTCACCCAGCGTGCCTCGCACCTGCAGACCGGCATAGGTCGCGGCGGCGGCCAGCACCGACGTGCCGGGCAGGCCCATGGGCACACCGTCGTCCGGACAGCACTCGGGCGTCACACAGCAGTAGGACCAGAAGCGGTTGTCCGCGATGCACAGCGCCTCGACCACCGGTACGTCGAGTCGGCCGCATGCGGTCCGCAGCAACTGGGCGAGCGGGCGCAGACGTTCCCTCACCTGAAGCCGTGCTTCGCCCGCCGCCGGTTCCTGGCAGAGGTACACGACCATGCTCTCGGGGCGTGCGCCTCTGCGCTCGCTTCCGGTCACCAGACCGTGCGTCAACTGCTGTGCCACGGCGGGCCAGTCTTCAGGGTTCGCCGGAATTCCGAGCCGCGCACGGCCGCCGAACCGGCCGCGCCCGTCCCTGTCGTGCAGCGCGACCAGGACGATGCTGTCCTCGGGGTGATAGCCCAGCAGATACGGCAGAGCATCGGCCAGTTCGGCCGGAGTGCGCAGGGTGACCTGATGCGTTTCGCTGTGATTCGTCATGCGGTGACGATCTCGCGGATCTGCGAGTTCCGCTTGGGCCTGTGGATAACGCCAACCAGGGACACGTCAAGGGGCGTTACCCGTCGCTTCGAACGGGCACTCGCACGTCACCAACGGACAAGGGTGAGGTGGCATACCGAACATGGAGATCTCAGGCGTCATCAGCGCGATCGTCATCGGCATCGTGATCGGTGTCCTGGGCCGGCTCGTCGTACCCGGACGCCAGCGCATCGGCATCCTGTGGACGATCGGGATCGGCATCATCGCCGCGTTCATCGGAACCGGCATCGCCGCCGGCCTCGACGTCGCCGACACCAATGGCGTCGACTGGGTCGAGTGGCTCATACAGATCGCCCTCGCCGCCCTCGGTGTCGCCGCGCTCAGCAAGGTGAAGTTGCGCCACTGACGGGCCGTTGACGGGGCTCACGGCCTCCGGCCGAAACTCGTCAGTGGTGGCGGCCCGGCTGCGGCCGGGCCGCTGCGGCGTTTAGCGCCACCCTCTCGCGACGCCGCAGTCGCAAAGGCCACGAGCACGAGGGTTCGGCCCCGTGAACGGGTCTGCGAGCGGTGTCTGCAGTGTCCGATCCATCTGATCTGTCTGATCTACCTGATCTGTCTGAGAAGACGGTTCGGACAGCGCCGCTCGGCGCAGATGTTCGGCGAGCGCGGCAGTGGCCGTCGGCGGCGCTCCGGGCTTGACGCCCCAGGCCAGCAGATGGTGACGGCAGGCCCAGGGTTCCCGTAGCTCGCACACGTCGAGTGGCTGGTGGCGGTCGATGGCACGACGCGGCACCACGGCGAGCCCGACACCGGCGGCGACAAGGGTGACCAGGACGTCGAGATCGGCGACGGTCGTGCGGTACCGCACCGCCGGAGCATGCGGACCGAGGTGCTTCTCGATCCAGCGGCGCAGCGAGGAGTCGGCGTCGAGCCCGACGAGAGGGTGCTCCGCGACCTCGCCGTAGGTCAGTGCGGCCCGCCCGGCGAGGATCCCTCCGGGCTGGCCGATCACTACCAGGGAGTCGTCACCGAGCGGCTCCAGGGGCAGACCGCAGTCGCGGGCCTCGTCGTCGAGAACGACCCCGAGATCCGCCTCGCCGGCGGCGAGCATCCGCACGGTCCGCGGGGTGCGGCTCTCGGCCACCTCGACGTCGACGCCCGGGTGCGCACGGAGGAACGAGACAAGGGCCCGGGGCACGAGCCCGTGCATCGCGGAGCCACCGCCCAGCAGGATCAGCGGTGCGGTCGGAGACCGCGTGTAACTCGCGACGGCGCTTTCCAGCCGAGCGGTCTGAGCCAGCACGTCGCGTGCGTGGCGGGCGAGGGTCGTTCCCGCCGGTGTGGGCCGCACGCCCCGTCTGCCGCGAAGCAGCAGCGGCACGCCGACGGTCCGCTCCAGCGAGCGCACCCTGGCGCTGGCCGACGGCAGGCTCAGGTTCATGCGGTGAGCGCCTGCCGTGATAGACCCCTCCGCCATGATGTGGACAAAGAGCCGTAGGTCGTCCAGGTCGTAACGCACCGCCTGAGCCTAAGTGCTGGCCTAAGGCTGGGTCCGGCGATTACGCATTGTGGAACCCGTGCCGCGGAGCTGATGCTCGGCGTGTGTCCGAGATACTCCTTGTCGTGCTGGCCGGTGCCGCCGCCGGAGCGTTGAACGCCATCGGCGGCGGGGGCACGTTTGTGGCGCTGCCCGTTCTCGTGGCGCTCGGTCTGTCACCCGTGACGGCGAACGCGTTGTCGCGGGTGGCCCTCGTACCCGGGGCCTTGGCCGGTGTCTGGGTGTACCGACGCGAACTCGCCCCGGTCGGGGCGGCGTCCACGAAGTCTCTGACAGCGGTCAGTGTGATCGGGGGTGGAGTCGGCGGCAGCCTGCTACTGGCCCTGCCGGCGTCGTCGTTCGACGCCGCGGCACCGTGGCTGCTCGCCTTCGCCACGGTGATCCTCGCCTTCGGACCCCGGCTGTCCCGAACGTTGAACGCCACGCTGGGCCGCTCGGTCGGCATGAATTCCCGCGCCGTCCTGATCAGCCAGTTCGTCCTCGCCGTGTACGGCGGTTACTTCGGCGGCGCCGTAGGCATCATGATGCTGGCCCTCTGGAGCATCGGCCTCGGGCTCGACACCACGGTGAGCAACCCGATGCGGATCGCACAACTCGCCGCCATCTATCTCAGCGCGACCGTGTTGTTCCTCGTCGCGTCGGACACACTGAGCGAGCCGCTCGTCCTCACCGGCATGCTGGTCGGTGCGGTGGCCGGAGGCTTCGCCGGCGCCCACCTGGCCCGCCGTCTCCCCGCCCGGCTGCTGCGGAGCGTCATTCTGACCACCGCGGTACTCATGACCGCCCTGTACTTCCTGCGCGGCTGACCGCACGGCGATCATCGCACCCGCGAGCCCCAGTGATCAGCTCTTGGCGTCGAAGCCGACGCCGAGGATCCGACGGACGGCAACCCGCTCACCCCGCCACGGCAAGGGTGAGGGGAAGCACCTGGTCGGCTCCTGTCTGGCGCAGGAGGCGGGCGCCCACGGCCAGGGTCCAGCCGGAGTCGGTGTAGTCGTCGACGAGCAGGACCGGCCCGGGGGTGCCCGCCAGGGCTGCCGCGAGTTCGTCGGGCACGGTGAACGAGGCGGCCAGTGCGCGCAGCCGCTGGGCGGAGTTGCTGCGGTGCGCCGCGTACTCGCCGGCCTGCGGGGTGTACGCGAGGCTGCCCAGCAGTGGCAGCCTGCCGACCCGGGCCAGGCCCCCGGCCAGGGAGGAGACCAGCTGCGGGCGGGTGCGGGAGGGCATGGCGACGATCCCCACCGGCCGTGCCATCGCGTCCGGGCCGCCGCCGGCCCAGCCGCCCGGCGACCGGGCCCAGTCCGCCACCACCGTCACGACGGCGGCCAGCACGTCGTCAGGCACCGGCCCGTCCACAGCCTGTTCCGACAGCAGCGGACGCAGCCGGTTGCCCCAGCCGATGTCCGACAGCCTGCCCAGCGCCCGCCCGGTGGCCGCCTGCCGCCCCACGGGGATACGGCCCTTGAGATCGACCCCGACCGCCGCCATTCCCGAGGGCCACATCCGGCGCGGCTCGACCTCGACCCCGGGACGGTCCAGTTCACCCGCCGCACCCGCGAGAGCGCCGGAGGACACGGACGGGTCGAGCCAGGGCCCGGCGCACGTGTCGCAGCGACCGCACGGGACCGCCTTCTCGTCATCGAGCTGCCGCTGCAGGAACTCCATCCGGCACCCCGAGGTAGCCACGTAGTCCCGCATGGCCTGCTGCTCGGCGGCCCGCTGTTTGGCGACCCAGGCATAACGCTCGGTGTCGTACGCCCACGGCTGCCCTGTCGCGGTCCAGCCCCCCTTGACGCGCTTGACCGCCCCGTCCACGTCAAGGACCTTCAGCATCGTCTCCAGGCGCGAACGCCGAAGATCCACCAGCGGTTCCAGTGCCGGCAGCGACAGGGGACGCCCCGCGTCCTCCAGAACCGCCAGCGTGCGCCGGACCTGTTCCTCGGGAGGGAAGCCCACCGAGGCGAAGTACGCCCAGATCGCCTCGTCCTCGCGCCCCGGCAACAGCAGCACATCCGCATGATCCACGCCACGCCCCGCGCGCCCCACCTGCTGGTAGTAGGCGATCGGGGACGAGGGCGATCCCAGGTGCACAACGAACCCCAGGTCCGGCTTGTCGAAGCCCATCCCGAGCGCCGATGTCGCCACCAGCGCCTTCACCCGGTTGGCCAGCAGGTCCTCCTCCGCCTGCAACCGGTCGGCGTTCTCCGTTTTCCCCGTGTACGAGGCCACCGGGTACCCACGCTGTCGCAGGAACGCCGCGACCTCCTCGGCCGCCGCCACCGTGAGCGTGTAGATGATCCCCGAGCCCGGCAGATCCCCCAGCCGCTCGCCCAGCCACGCCAGCCGATGCGCCGCGTCCGGCAGCTCCAGCACGCCCAGCCGCAGGCTCTCCCGGTCCAGCGGCCCCCGCAGGACCAGAGCGTCGCCGCCCCCGGTGCCCAGCTGCTCGGCCACATCCGCTGTCACCCGCGCGTTCGCGGTCGCCGTCGTGGCCAGCACCGGCACCCCCGCCGGCAGCTCGGCCAGCATCGTGCGCAACCGGCGGTAGTCGGGGCGGAAATCGTGTCCCCAATCGGAGATGCAGTGCGCCTCGTCGACCACCAGCAGACCGGTCGTGGCCGCCAGTCTGGGCAGGACCTGATCGCGGAAATCCACGGAGTTGAGGCGTTCCGGGCTGACCAGGAGGACATCGGTCTCTCCGCGCTCGACCTCCCCGTAGATGGTCTCCCACTCCTCCGGGTTGGCCGAGTTGATCGTGCGCGCCCGGATGCCGGCCCGTGCCGCCGCGTCGACCTGGTTGCGCATCAACGCCAGCAACGGCGAGATGATCACCGTCGGACCGGCGCCACGCCGTCGCAACAGAGCGGTCGCGACGAAGTACACCGCCGACTTGCCCCAGCCGGTGCGCTGCACGACCAGGGCGCGCCGACGCTCCTCCACCAGGGCGGCCACCGCCTGCCACTGGTCCTCCCGCAACCGCGCCGAACCCTCCGGGGCACCGACCAGCTCAGCGAGGACGGCGTCGGCTTCGGCACGCAGCTCCTGGATACTCATGCCCCCATGCAACCCCACAGCACTGACATCGGCCCAATTCTCCGGCCGTGACGAAGCAGGCACGGCCCTTCCACCCCGTCCCCGCCGCTTCTTCTCCTCCTTTCGGACGACTTCGCTGTGACCGGGTGGACCCTCGCAGTGACGGCCCGGATGCTCCGCCGGACCGCCCGCACACGGCAGTCGCCACTGGTCCGCGCCCCGCCTGGTCCATGACGGGGACGTGAACCAGGCCGAACAAGCGGGCCAACGCCCCGTTCCCCGCCACCCCAGCCATCTACAAATGACACACCTGGCAGGGATATAATCCACAGATCACCAGAAGCCGGTCGGTGGCCCCATTTGCTCGTTGCCGCAACCCAGTTCGACAGCAAGAATTGAAGTCCGCTCCCCGCACGGCATGTCCGTGGTCCGGCAGGGCTCCGCCGCGGTGTGCGCTCCCCCAAGTCCGATCTCCCGCCCGCAGTGTGGGCGCGTAGCCGAAGGGAGGACCGTGACCTTCGGATTCGCTCCGTCCCCCGCGGCATCCATGTCGACGTCTGCCGACCTGTCCGCCGCTTCCACCAACTCAGCAGCCCGCATGCTCGAACCCGCGGAGTGGGCCGCAGCCGGGATTCCCCTGCTGCGCAATCCCCGCGAGGTCGTCAGCGGACTGCACGCGCGGCACCGTCCCGGGCCCGCGACCGCGATCGTGGCCGTCCTCGATCCGGACGAGCGGCTGCGGGCGAGTGCCTCGTTCACCCGCCGCTCGGCACCGGCAGACGGCTGGATGTTCCGTAACTCGCTGCTCGCGCAGCTGCGCCGGGTCATCCCTCACGACCTGCGTCGGCGCACTCCGGTGCGCACCGCCGTCCTGCTCTACTGCCGTGAGGGCGACGCCCGTTGGACGGAGGAGGACGGCGCGTGGATGTGGGGTCTGCGTGATGCCTGCACCCTGCACGGGCTGCGCTGCGGCGCGTACATCACGCTGACCCGCGACGGCTGGCAGGTGCTCGGCGAGGGCCGCGGCGGGCGGCGCCCCAACGCGGACTCGCCACCGGAGCCGTTCGCCCTGTCCGAGGCACCGCCGCCGCTGCCGATGCCCCGCACCGGAGGCGCCGCCTCGGACATCCTGCGCCGCGCGGCAGCCCGCTGACACCGGCGCGCGGCGGCCGACACGCCTCGCCTCCCTCGGCGGTTCGGCGGTCGGCCACCCCGTGCGGCTGCGTCAGTCGGCCAGGGGTGCCGTCCACGTCGTAGCCAGACAGTCACCGCGGACAACGGCGTCCGCCGGTACGACGTACGGCAGCGAGCTAACCCGCGCGCGGGCAGCACATGACCCGCCCGCACCGCAGCCGACGCGCAACAAAAAAAGGGGGCACGCGCGCGTGCCCCCGTCGCCCCGCGACTCTCCCGGACGTGGGTTTCCGGTCGCCCTGCGCATGACATGCCAAGGCGCCGCACGGCAGCCGACGTGTTCCCGGCGCTTCCGCGTCGGGGCACGCCGGGTCGCCCGCCGTACGGTCACCGCTTCAGGGCCCTCCGTCAGCCGGTCCGGTGTCGCTGGACCGGCTGACCCGGGTGGTTCCCGAAGCTGCTCGGGCGAACCGGAACCGGCTCAGACCCCCGCGCCCAGCACCGAGTTGATCTGCTGCGGGTCGCCACAGCAGATCAGCAGGGCACCGGCACGGCCGAGGGCCAGGGGAAGAGCCGCCGCGACCGTCGTGTCGGCGCCGCCGTTGACGGCGACGACGACCACGGGACGGGAGGCGGCACGGCTCAGAGCGGCGGCGTCGGCGTAGAAGACGTCGTCGCCCGCGTCGTGCTGCGCCCAGTACGGGCCCTCGCCGAAGGACAGCTCGTGCGCGGCCCACGGGTGCGGATCGCCGGTGGTGATCACCAGCACCTCACCAGGGGCCCGACCCGACTCCAGGAGCAGGTCGACGGCTTCCTCGGCAGCGTCCAGCGCGCCCTCGGCCGAGGCCGGGACCAGCTGGATCTTCGGGGTCGCCGGGGCCTCGGAGGCGGGCGCGGAGGGGATGGAAGGGACAGGGGCGGCCGGAGCCGCGGACGGCCCGGGCTTGACCGCGCCGGCGGTCGAAGCCACGGCCGCGGGCGCGTCGTGCGGTGCACGCTGGGCCGGCGCGGTGGGCCGGAAGGGACCCGGACGGCCGGGACGCGGCGATGCCGCGGGGCGCGGGCCGGGTACGGGACGGGGGGTCGGCGCGCTGTGGCCACTGGCCGGAGCGACGCGGGGACCCTGGGCACTCTCGTGAATCTGAGGCTCCTCGGGAATGAGAGGCATGACTTGATATTTATCAAACACCGGTGCGACTCGCGTCGGCGGGTGGCACATGGGTGCGAACAGAGACGTCAGAAGTCGAAGCCGAGCTGGCCCTCGATCTCCGGAGCGTTCCCGTTCGCCCAACTGCGGGCCTTCTTGAGGTGCCGCCACTGGGGCAGCGCATCAAGATACGCCCACGACAGCCGGTGGTACGGGGTGGGGCCCCGCTCCTCCAGCGCGGCCCTGTGCACGGGCGACGGATACCCGGCATTGGCCGCAAAATTGAAGTCTGCATGGTCGACACCTAGTTCGGCCATCATTTTGTCGCGCTGGACCTTGGCGATCACGGACGCGGCCGCGACCGCCACACACGACTGGTCACCCTTGATCACCGTACGGACCTGCCACGGCGACCCCAGGTAGTCGTGCTTCCCATCGAGGATGACCGCATCCGGACGGACCGGCAAGGCCTCCAGGGCTCGCTCCGCGGCGAGCCGCAGAGCAGCCGTCATCCCCAGGTCGTCGATCTCCTCGTGGGAGGCGTGCCCCAACGCGTACGACGTGACCCATTCCCGCAGTACGTCCGCGAGTTGGGTGCGCCGTTTGACCGCGATGAGCTTGGAATCGGTGAGTCCCTCGGGGGGCCGCCGGAGACCGGTGACCGCCGCGCAGACGGTGACAGGACCGGCCCACGCGCCCCGCCCGACCTCGTCGACGCCGGCAATGACCTTCGCTCCGGTCGTGGCGCGCAGGGAGCGCTCGACGGTGTGGGTGGGTGCTTCGTACGGCATGGCGGTCTTAGCCTACGCCGCCCGGAAGGCCACGCGACACCCGGCTCCCCCAGGTGACTTGAGGGTCGCTGCGGAGCACGCCCGGACGGTCTTGGGAGGGGACTTCAGGCACGGCCCGCCCGCAGCAGCGGAACCATCAACTGGTCGATCATCTCCTCGATGTCCCGCGCCTCCCATTCGCTCGCGCACACCTTCGTGCGGTACATCATCATCGCCGGAATGGCGTCGAAGACATAGCCGTTGGCAGCGTCGGCGCGGGTCTCCCCCCGCTCGATCCCACGGTCGATGATCTCCCGGAGAAGTCTCGCCGAGGGCTCGACGAGCCCCCGGAAGATCACGCTCTGAAAGCGCTCCGCCTGCGGGCTGTCGCATTCGTGAATCACCGAGCGCAACGCGAATCCGGGACGCGAGAACATGGCCTCCCGCACCTGTCGGCACAGTTCGAGAAGGTCGTCCCGCACGCTCCCGAGGTCGGGCGCCCGGTCGAAGCTAGGGAGCCCGGCCTGCAGCGCGTCCGCGACAAGGTCCTCCTTGGACGGCCAGCGCCGGTAGACCGCGGCCTTGCCGGTCTGGGCGCCGGCGGCGACGCCCTCCATCGTGAGCCCGTTCCAGCCGACCGTACTGAGCTGATCCAGTGCGGCATCGAGGATCGCGCGTTCGAGCACGGCGCCGCGCCGACGGGGGGAGGCGGCCTGGGTGGGGGCGGCCGTCCAGCGCGAGGTAACCATCTGAGCGTCTCCAGCGGGCAGGGGGGAGCGGGGGGTGCAAGTATTTATAAGGATTGTCGGCATTGAGGGATCGCCGACGAGGTGAATCGCCGAGATTACCCGGGCAACCGGGACACGACACGGCGGCGGCTTCAGTGAACGCTTGCGTTCACTGTCGGGGACTCACTACCGTTCGACGCGACAGTGAACGTGGGCGTTCACTATTGCTCCTATGGGGGACCCATGGTGACTACCTCTTCGTTGATGAAAGACCAGAAACCAGGTGCGGCCCGCCGGGAGGGGCATCCCGGCATAGCGCTCGCCGTCATCGCGGCCTGCCAACTCATGGTGGTACTTGACGCGACGATTGTGAACATCGCGCTGCCGCACATTCAAGGCGCTCTCAAGTTCAGCACCACCGACCTCACCTGGGTGGTCAGCGCCTACACGCTCACCTTCGGCGGTCTGCTGCTGCTCGGCGGGCGGGCCGGTGACATCCTGGGCCGCCGCCGGGTCTTCATGACCGGCATCCTGCTGTTCATCGCCGCCTCCCTCCTGGGCGGACTCGCCCAGGAGCCCTGGCAGTTGCTGGCCGCGCGGGCCCTGCAAGGCGTGGGCGGCGCGATCGCCTCGCCCACCGCGCTGGCGCTCATCACCACCACGTTCGCCGAAGGCCCGGAGCGCAACCGGGCGTTCGGCGTCTTCGCCGCCGTCTCGGCCGGCGGCGGCGCCGTCGGCCTGCTCGCCGGCGGCATGCTCACGGAGTGGCTCAACTGGCGCTGGGTGCTCTTCGTCAACGTACCGATCGGCATTCTGATCGCCATGCTCACGCCGATGTACATCGGCGAGTCCGAACGCCATCCGGGCCGCTTCGACGTCGTGGGCGCCCTGACCTCGACGCTGGGCATGGCGTCCCTCGTGTACGGGTTCATCCGCGCCGCGGAGAAGGGCTGGCGGGACAGCCTGACCCTGGCGTCCTTCGCCACGGCGGTGGTCCTGCTGGCCGCCTTCGTCTTCGTGGAGATGCGCGCCAAGGAGCCGATCACCCCGCTGAAAATGTTCGCCGACCGCAACCGCTCGGGCACATACGTGATCATGCTGAGCCTGGCCGCGGCGATGTTCGGCATGTTCTTCTTCATCGTCCTCTTCGTGCAGAACGTCCTGCTGTACACGCCGATCGAGGCGGGCCTCGCCTTCCTTCCGGTGACCTTCGCGATCGCCACGGGCGCGGGGCTTTCGCAGCGGTTCCTGCCGGTCCTGGGGCCCAAACCGTTCATGCTGGCCGGCTCGACACTGGCCACACTCGGCCTCGCCTGGCAGGCCTTCATCACCCCCGACAGCTCGTACGTCGGCGGCGTGCTCGGCCCGATGCTGGTGTTCGGCTTCGGTATGGGCCTGAACTTCGTGACGCTGACCCTGACGGCCGTCTCCGGGGTCGCCGCGCACGAGGCGGGCGCCGCCTCCGGGCTGCTCAACGTCACGCAGCAGGTGGGCGGTTCGCTCGGCCTCTCCATCCTGACGACGGTGTTCGGCTCGGCCAGCCGCGACGAGGCGCGGAAACAGGTGTCCAAGTTCCTCGCCGAGGCGACGCCGGGGCAGAAGGCGGAGTTCGCCAGGAGCGGTCAGCTCCCCGCTCCCTGGAGCCACGAGGTACTCGCCCACGGCATCTCCACGGCGTTCATCCCCGCCGCCGCGATGGCCGCCCTGGCTCTCGCCACCGCCTGGTTCGTGATCCGCGTCCGCAAGAGCGACCTGGACGCCCTCGCGGGCACGGCGGGCACCGCGGGCCCGGCCGGCGGCTGATCCCCCGGCAGCGGGCCGGCAGGAGCCGCCGCCGGGGCTGCGGCCGACAACGCCGGCGGTACGTCGCTACGGGAACCTGAGCGACGTACCGCCGCCTTACGGAAGCTCGCGGGACGACATCCGGCGCCACCCCCGCACGAGGTCAGCGGTAGGCCGGTGAGACTTACGACGACCGCGGGCCCGCCCGAGGATGCGCGCGCTCGGCGTCAGGTGCCTGACACCACTCCCCCGGCCACCTGAATCGACGGCGAGCACTGCGACACGGCGCCCGCTCGGCACCCACCGAGGCCCCTCACCCGCCCTACGCCCCTGAGGGCATCCACACCGGCAGCGTTTCCGTGCGCTCCAGCCACGCCGCCGGCGGGGCCCCCGCCTTCCCCGCGGCGAGTACGCCGCCCACGATGGCGCAGTTCGTGTCCACGTCGCCGCCCACCTGGGCCGTCGCCCAGAAGGCTTCCTCGTAGTCGCCGAGGGCGCGCGCGGCGGACCAGAGCGCGAACGGGACGGTGTCGTGCGCCGACGTACGCCTTCCACAGCCCAGGACGGCCGCGACCGTGCCCGCGTCGGCGTAGTCCAGCATGTCCCGGGCGCGCCGCAGCCCTGCGGAGACGGCGCTCCTCGGGACGAGCGCGATCACCCCGTCGAGGAGGGCACCGGGACTCGGCGGGCCGCCATCGGCGGCCACCAGGGCGGCGGCAGCGGCGACGGCCATGGCTCCCACGACGGCCTCGCGGTGCTGGTGCGTGGGATAGGCCGAGATCTCCGCCTGGTGGGTCGCCTGCTCCGGGTCGTCCGCGTACCAGGCACCCAGCGGCGCGATGCGCATGGCCGCGCCGTTGCCCCAGGAGCCCTGGCCGTTGAACAGGGCGGACGCCAGCTCCCGCCAGTCGCCGCCCTCCCGGACCAGCCGCAGGAGCCGGTTCACCGCGGGACCGTACCCGCGGTCGAAGTCGTGGTGCTCCGCGAAGGAGTGGGCCAGGGCGTCCTGGTCGACGCGGTGGTGGACGGCCAGCACGGCCACCACGGAGCACGCCATCTCCGTGTCGTCCGTCCACTGCCAGGGACCGGTCGGCAGCTCACGGACCTTGAGCAGCGGGTGGTTCACGGGCACGAAGAACTGCGACCCGAGCGCATCCCCCACCGCGAGCCCGCGCAGGCTGGTCAGGGCGCGCTCCAGGCGCTCGTGAGAAGAGGAATCAACGGTCATCGCCCCGCCACTCTATCCGGTGACTCCATACGATTCCGGATCACGCCAACGCTCGAACGGCCGGTCAAGGGTGTACCTGCCGTCACTGCCGAGAACGAGCATCCGCATCTCCGCGTTCCCCGGATTCGACAGCGATTCGAACTCCGCGACCGTCCAGTGGAACCAGCGCATACAAAACAGCCGCATGGCCAGCCCATGGGTCACCAGCAGCACGTTGGGCGGATGGTCGGGGGCCTCGAAGCTGCGGTAGAGGCTCTCCAGGAAGCCGCCGACCCTGTCGTACACGTCGGCCCCGGACTCCCCCTGGGCGAAGCGGTAGAAAAAGTGCCCGTACGCGTCCCGGTACGCCTTCTGCAGCTGTACGTCGTCCCGGTCCTGCCAGTTGCCCCAGTCCTGCTCACGCAGCCGGGGCTCCTCGCGTACGCGTATGTGGGCGGGGTTCAGACTGAATGCGCGCAGGGTTTCATGCGTCCGCCGGTAGGGGGAGACGTAGACACTCACCTGCTCCTGCCCGAACACCTCGCGCAGCCGCTTGCCGGTCTCCTCCGCCTGTCGCCAGCCGCGTTCCGTGAGCGCGAGGGCATGATCCGGTTCGCGCTCGTAGACGGTGTCATCGGCATTGCCCATTGACTCGCCGTGCCGGACAAGGACGATGCGCCGTGGTCTTACCATGCCAAAACCCTAGATCGGGTCGGCGCCGAGCGGGCACTCAGGCGCCCTCTGTACGGCGTATGTCACACATGTCGTGCGCGTTGGAGCACACCGGGTCCGGAATGCGGAGTCCGGAACACAGGGTCGGGAGCACGGAGTCCTGACCATCAGACTATCCAGCTGGGTTCCAGTTCGACGATGTCTCCGGCGAGAGCCGCGACGTCCGCCTCCAGCTGCGCCCGCAGCGCCAGCCGCTCCACCCGCTCGGCCCGGTACTTGCCGTGCTCGGCGGCCGAGCGCCACATCGACAGGATCAGGAACTCGTGCCCCGGCGCCTCGCCGAACAGCCCTCGCACCATGCCGGGCGAACCCGCCATCGCGGGGTTCCAGACC
Source organism: Streptomyces sp. B21-083 (assembly GCF_036898825.1). Classification (GTDB taxonomy): domain Bacteria; phylum Actinomycetota; class Actinomycetes; order Streptomycetales; family Streptomycetaceae; genus Streptomyces. The sequence continues at coordinate 2,499,012 of NZ_JARUND010000001.1, forward strand.
TTCTCCTGCATCAGCGCGAAGTGCTCGGCGCGCTCCTCGTGGACACGGCAGTGCGCCACCCGCACCAGGTCGGAGTCCGTGAAACGCGGCTCGAAGCCGGTCTTCACGTCGAAACGGTGGTCGAAGAGCTTGACCTGCTGATCCTTGAAGGTGCCCGACTGCGCGGTGGCGAGCCGGTCGTGGGACCGGGCCATGAAGGAGTCGTAGAAGGCGCGGCTCTCCCAGAAGGCGAAGACGTGCGCCACGCCGGGACGCCCCCGACTCCAGCCTCCGCCCTGCCCCCGGAATCCCGGCTCCCCCAGAAGTCCCGCCCACTTTCGCTGCCCCCGTTCGAAACCGCGGCGGTCCACCACGGTGCAGCGAATCCACTTGACCAGCACGGCGCCATCGTAAGGCCCCACGGCGTGGCGCCGGTCACGCTCTGGCGGAGTACGACCGCGCGAGCGCCCCCGCGCGCGTGGCACGATGGACAACCAGCTGTGAGGTACCGGCAGTTGGCGCGACAGCACAACGGCGAACGGGGAAGGGAAGTCTGTGAAGGCCCTCAACAAGGGGATCCGCAAGGCCGAAGTCTCACTGAAGTGGGATCCGAGTCCGGCCGGGCAGCCGCCCACCGATCTCGACATCGTCGCAGCGACCTACCCGGCGGCCGATCCGTACGGCGATCCCGCCTATGTGGTGCACTTCGACAGCCGCTCCCCGGACGGCACGATCACGCTCAACCGGGACAGCAAGGACGGCAAGGGCTTCGGCTGGGACGAGGTCATGACACTGGAGTTCGACCGACTGGGCGCCCAGTACGCGCGCGTTGTGGTCGGCGTCATCATCCAACAACGCTCCACGCACCGGACATTCGTCAACGTCCTCAGTCCCGGCCTGCGCATCCGTGAGGGCTACACCGTGCTGGCCGAGGACGACTTCGGCGGCGTCCTCGGGTCCACGGCGGCCACCGTCGCGGAGTTCGTCCGCGACGAGGCCGGGTCGTGGGACTTCCACTCCGGCGTTCAGGGCTTCGAGGACGACCCCGACACGTTCACCATGACGATGGGCCACACACGTCAGACCTGATCCCTCCCCGAAGGGGAGGGCAGGTAGGGGGCGACGATCGCGAGGGTGGCGGCCAGGGCGTCGAGTACGGCCTCCCTTTGGGTGACCGTGCCCGGCGGACCGTCCCCTCCGGGCGCGAGCAGTCCGCGGTCCACCAGCAGGTAGAGCATGCGCAGGGTGCGCATGATGTTGGAGACCCAGGGAGGAACCGGCCCCTGCTCCGCCGTCCGGAACGCGCCGAGAAGGCGTCCAGCCAGCCCATCGACCCGGCGACGGCGAGACCGGGCAGGCACAGGAGCTGCGCCGGCGCACGAGCGATCCGGTCGTCCTCCTGTGCGTCGAAGAAACCTGCCGGTGTCGGCCAGCAGCTCGGCTCCGTGCGCGGCGGTACGCACCCAGCCGAGCCCGGAGTCGTACCCGCGCAGATCACTCTCGCCGGGACACCAGCGGGCGAACGCCTCCCCCCACTCCTGCCGCCAGTCCCCCGCGTCCACGAGCCGGGCCAGGACCAGGGGAGCGAACGCCCGCGCCTGAATGCCGGATCGTCGAACAGCCCGGCCGTACGGTCCCCGAGCCATCGCCGCTCCGCCGCGTCGAGGCCGGGTATCCAGCGGACAGCCGTGCCGTACGCGCCCTCGTCGCGCGCCACCGGATCCGGGGAACGGAGATCCGCGACCAGCGCCCCGAGAGCCGCGGTTCGGGCGGACCCCGAGACTTCACGGATGTCACCGTCGGGTCGCCGCAACGTGTCGTCCATGGACGGAGGTTACGTACCCCACGACACGACGAAGGAGGAGCGCCGGCACCTGGCCGACACCCCTCCTCCGTCACTCACTCACCGGTCAGGGACCGTCCGTCGCGGTACTGGCGGAGAGCACTTATTCCTGACGTGCGCTATTCCTCGGCACCTGGCTCTCGATCGGGGAACGCACGCAGCCTCAGCTGTGGCGCCCTGTGGTCGGCGAGCCACCGCATCCGGTTGTCATCCGCGGCGATCCCGGCACGTGCGGCCTGGGTCCACTCCTCGCGGTCGAGCACCTGGAGGTAGGTCGCCCGGAGGGCTTCCTGTTGTGCCGCGGTGCACCCCGCAGCCTCGGAAGGCTCCGTAGTCAGGTGCTGAGTGAGCACCGCGATCGTGAAGTAGCGCTCCATGGTCGGGCTGAGCAAACCAACATGGCGAGCATGAGCTTCCAGGACCACTCTCGAATGGGGGTAATGAGCGAGGGTGAGTCCCATCCCCCCGCAGTCGCTCATGAGATGGAGTAGCCGACCAATGTGGTCGACCATCTCGCTGTCAGTGTCGAGCTCTGCAAGCGCCTCATGGAGTCTGGCAACTGTGGCAACCTTGCCGGCGAAGTATCCGTTGAGGAAGTCGCCGTCACAGGCCCTGCGCAGCAGCCATCGTCGGGCAGCTGGGTCGTCGAGTCTGCAGAGAGCTTCAACGACATAGACGCGTCCCCAGCCGGTGACTCGCTCGGCGAGCCAGAGCAGGGCTTCGACTCCTCCTGTCTGCCGCTCGAAGGCGTGCGCCGCCAGCGGCCCGAAGCGGTCGGAGAGCAGTCCAATCGTCTGAATCAGTGGGATGTCGTCACCTGTTCCCACAACTGCGAGCAGGGCAAGCCCGACGGTGACTGAACAGCGATCGGTGCCATAGCGGACCAGCCAGCGGCCCGTTTGACGAACACGTTCTGTGTCCACCCGCGCAGCCGCGGCAGCGATGTGCTCGTTGTGATGAATCGGGATGTAGACGTCGTGGAAGTCGTCGGCCAGTTCGCTGGGCAGGGCAGAGGCCCTCGCGAAATGCGTGTCCAGAATGAGGGCAATATCCTTGCCGGCCAAGTGCCGGTCTTTGGGTGCCTTCGGGCCTCGGCGACGGTGCAACGCGTCGTCAGGAAAGGGGTACCCGTCGCGCGGAAGCGGCTCATCCGGAACCAGTTGATGCAGCCGCAGCGCGTGATCGAACAGCGTTGTCGGTGATCCGGGCAGTCCTGTCCCGGTCGTCCCGCTCATGGGCGGACGGAGGACTCGATTCTCTTGATCATGGCCCGGAGCATGCCACGAGAGCAATCGCCGCGACAAGCCCTCGACACACTGGCGCGTTGCGTCAAACACAACAGCCAGGCGTCACGCTCGTCGAAGGCGGCGGAGCCGCGAGATCGACTCCACCGCCCTGACCAGCTACTTCATACCCTGAAGGCGCTCGGTGTCAGCTGCAACCGCTGGTCGACCCGCATCCCTCGCAGATGTAGCAGGACCCGGCCCGCTGCATCTTCGTACCGCAGGAGAAGCACAGCGGGGCGTCCGCCTGGATGCCCAGCTGCATCTCGACCAGTTCGGCGCTGGTGTGGACCTGCTGCAGCGCGGGCTCCGGCACCTCCGCGGCGACGGCCTTCGGCGTCGCGACGGCCTTCAGTTCCTGGGTGCGGGGCGCCGACTGGGCCAGACCCTCGATGTCGACCTCTTCATCGGTCGGCTCGTACGAGCCCGTCTCCAGGTGACGCTGGCGCTCGTCGGCGGAGTGGATGCCGAGGGCGGAACGCGTCTCGAAGGGGAGGAAGTCCAGCGCCAGGCGGCGGAAGATGTAGTCGACGATCGACTGGGCCATCCGGACATCGGGGTCGTCCGTCATCCCGGCCGGCTCGAAGCGCATGTTCGTGAACTTCGAGACGTACGTCTCCAGCGGCACGCCGTACTGCAGACCCACCGAGATGGCGATCGAGAAGGCGTCCATCATGCCCGCGAGGGTGGAACCCTGCTTGGACATCTTCAGGAAGACCTCACCGAGACCGTCGTCCGGGTAGGAGTTGGCGGTCATGTAGCCCTCGGCGCCGCCGACCGTGAAGGACGTGGTGATGCCGGGGCGACCCTTCGGGAGGCGCTTGCGGACCGGGCGGTACTCGACGACCTTCTCGACGGCCTCACGGATCGTCGCCTCGGTCTTCGCGGTCACCGCGGTCTTCTCGTCCGCCTTCTTCTTGACGGAGAGCGGCTGGCCGACCTTGCAGTTGTCGCGGTAGATCGCGAGCGCCTTGACGCCCATCTTCCAGGCCTCGAAGTAGATCTCCTCGACCTCCTCGACGGTCGCCGTCTCCGGCATGTTGACCGTCTTGGACAGGGCGCCGGAGATCCAGGGCTGGATCGCGGCCATCATCCGGACGTGACCCATCGCGGAGATGGTCCGCTCGCCCATGGCGCAGTCGAACACCTCGTAGTGCTCGTGCTTGAGACCGGGGGCGTCGATCACATGGCCGTGCTCGGCGATGTGGGCGACGATCGCCTCGATCTGCTCCTCCTGGTAACCCAGGCGGCGCAGGGCCTGCGGGACCGTGCCGTTGACGATCTGCATCGAGCCGCCGCCGACGAGCTTCTTGAACTTGACCAGCGCGAGGTCGGGCTCAAGACCCGTGGTGTCGCAGGACATCGCGAGACCGATGGTGCCGGTCGGGGCGATGACGGACGCCTGCGCGTTACGGAAGCCGTTCTTCTCACCGATGCGGACGACGTCCTGCCAGGCCTCCGTGGCGGCGGCCCAGATCGGGGTGTCCAGGTCGTCGATGCGGACGGCCTTGTCGTTCTCGTCGGCGTGCTGCTTCATGACCCGCAGATGCGGCTGCGCGTTACGGGCGTAGCCGTCGTACGGGCCGACGACCGCGGCGAGTTCGGCGGAGCGGCGGTACGACGTGCCGGTCATCAGGGAGCTGATGGCGCCGGCCAGGGCACGGCCGCCCTCGGAGTCGTACGCGTGTCCGGTCGCCATCAGCAGGGCGCCGAGGTTGGCGTAGCCGATGCCGAGCTGACGGAACGCGCGTGTGTTCTCGCCGATCTTCTGCGTGGGGAAGTCGGCGAAGCAGATGGAGATGTCCATCGCGGTGATGACGAGCTCGACGACCTTCGCGAAGCGGTCGATCTCGAAGGACTGGCGGCCCTTGCCGTCGTCCTTGAGGAACTTCATCAGGTTCAGCGAGGCGAGGTTGCAGGACGTGTTGTCCAGGTGCATGTACTCGCTGCACGGGTTCGAGCCGTTGATGCGGCCGGACTCCGGGCACGTGTGCCAGCGGTTGATCGTGTCGTCGTACTGGATGCCCGGGTCGGCGCAGGCCCAGGCCGCCACCGCCATCTTGCGGAAGAGCGTCTTGGCGTCGACCTCCTCGATGACCTCGCCGGTCATCCGGGAGGTGAGCCCGAACTTGCCACCCGCCTCGACCGCCTTCATGAACGTGTCGTTCACACGGACCGAGTTGTTGGCGTTCTGGTACTGGACGGACGTGATGTCGTCGCCGCCCAGGTCCATGTCGAAGCCCGCGTCGCGCAGGGCGCGGATCTTCTCCTCCTCCTTCACCTTGGTCTCGATGAAGTCCTCGATGTCGGGGTGGTCGACATCGAGGATGACCATCTTGGCCGCGCGGCGGGTGGCGCCGCCCGACTTGATCGTTCCTGCCGACGCGTCCGCGCCGCGCATGAAGGAGACCGGGCCGGAGGCGTTTCCGCCGGAGGAGAGCAGTTCCTTGGAGGAGCGGATCCGGGAGAGGTTCAGGCCGGCGCCGGAGCCGCCCTTGAAGATCATGCCCTCTTCCTTGTACCAGTCGAGGATCGACTCCATGGAGTCGTCGACGGACAGGATGAAGCAGGCCGAGACCTGCTGGGGCTGCGGGGTCCCGACGTTGAACCAGACGGGGCTGTTGAAGCTGAAGATCTGGTGCAGGAGGGCGTACGCCAGCTCGTGCTCGAAGATCTCCGCGTCGGCCGGGGAAGCGAAGTACTTGTAGTCCTCACCGGCCTTCGTGTACGTCTTCACGATGCGGTCGATGAGCTGCTTGAGGCTCACTTCGCGCTGCGGGGTGCCGACAGCACCGCGGAAGTACTTGCTGGTGACGATGTTGACCGCGTTCACCGACCAGAAGTCGGGGAACTCGACGCCACGCTGCTCGAAGTTGATCGAGCCGTCGCGCCAGTTGGTCATGACGACGTCACGGCTCGCCCACTCGACCTCGTCGTACGGGTGCACGCCGGGGGTGGTGTGGATCCGCTCGATGCGCAGGCCCTTGGCCACCTTCGTCCCCTTTGCGCGGGAACTCCGTGCCGGACCGCTCGCCGTCTCTGTCATGCCGCCTCCCTGTATCGGGCAAAACGCCCAGAAGTGTCACGTTGTTCCCATGACACGGTGTGTTTCTTGCGCTGCGGACAGCAGTCGATGCTGTCCGCGGCAGGTCTTCGGATCGCCGCCCCCGGGGCCAAGTCCGGACGTATCGTCCGGATCCGGCCCGCCGGTCAGTCGGCGGCGTTGGCGGGCACGGGGACCTGAGCAGTCCCCCCGGACCCGCGATGGTCTTCCTGGCGCCCCACGTCCGGGTCTTCGTCGTCCACGGCGGGGCCGCGCGGCGCTTCCCTGAGCTCCGCGATGGCGGCCTCGAAGTCGTCCAGCGAGTCGAACGCCCGGTAGACGGACGCGAATCGCAGGTAGGCGACGAGGTCGAGTTCCCGCAACGGGCCGAGCATGGCCAGCCCCACGTCATGGGTGGTCAGCTCGGCGCTTCCGGTGGCCCGCACCGCTTCCTCGACCCGCTGGCCGAGTTGGGCGAGCGCGTCCTCGGTGACCGGCCGCCCCTGGCATGCCTTGCGCACACCGTTGATGACCTTCGTCCGACTGAACGGCTCGGTGACTCCGGACCGCTTGACCACCATGAGCGAGCACGTCTCGACGGTCGTGAACCGGCGGGAGCAGTCAGGGCATTGGCGGCGCCTGCGGATGGACGTGCCGTCGTCGGTCGTACGACTGTCGACGACACGGCTGTCGGGGTGCCTGCAGAAGGGGCAGTGCATGTTCTCCAACCCTCCATCACAGCAGACTCAATAGCCCCGTAAAGGCTCTTGAGCCCCTCGAAGCAGCCCCCAGCATAGGTGATGCCCGAGGGGTTGAAGACCCGGGGGACCACAACTTCTGGGCCACTGCCGCAATCCAACCACTAGATGTGGGGATTGGCCCGTACATCCACCGCGTACGCGCGTGTCGCACCAGTATTGGCGGGTGCGGTACGGCCACGCCGTCGCGGCAGGCCCGATCCGGCACAGCCGTACCGCTCGGGAACATGCGGAGATACGGTGAGGACCGCGCGCGGCGGGGGGCGATTCCCGGTTGACGGGGATCCAGGTGGCAGACTTGGGCACCGGCCCACGAGGCCGCCGCCCGGCGGTGAAGGGTACAACAGGGAGCCCTTTCGCCCGCCCGGCACGACGTGAGCCATACACCCAAACATCTGATCGCGGCAGACCATCCGCAATTTTTCACTCGAACGTGTGTTTGGCGCAACCTTTCGAAAGCAACTACCGTTGCACTGCACGGGAGACCATCGAGAGGGGCCGACGTGACCACCACCGCTGACAGTGCCACCATCACTGCCCAGGACCGTTCCCAGAGCCGACTCGAGCCGGTGCATGCGATGAACGAAGCCACGAATCCTGAGGGGCCCAAGCGGTCCCTCCCTGGACGACCTCCAGGAATCCGAGCCGACAGCTCGGGCCTCACAGACCGGCAACGGCGCGTGATCGAGGTCATCAGGGACTCCGTGCAACGACGCGGTTACCCGCCGTCGATGCGCGAGATCGGGCAGGCAGTCGGCCTTTCCAGCACCTCATCGGTCGCACACCAGCTCATGGCTCTGGAGCGCAAGGGATTCCTGCGCCGCGATCCGCATCGCCCGCGCGCCTATGAAGTACGGGGTTCCGACCAAGGGGCTTCCGTGCAGCCCACGGACACCACGGGCAAGCCCGCCGCGTCGTACGTGCCCCTTGTGGGCCGTATCGCCGCCGGCGGTCCCATCCTCGCCGAGGAATCGGTCGAGGACGTGTTCCCCCTCCCCCGCCAACTGGTGGGTGACGGAGAGCTCTTCGTGCTGAAGGTCGTCGGTGACTCGATGATCGAGGCCGCGATCTGCGACGGCGACTGGGTCACGGTGCGCCGTCAACCGGTCGCCGAGAACGGCGACGTCGTGGCAGCGATGCTGGACGGCGAAGCCACCGTCAAGCGCTTCAAGCGCGAGGACGGCCATGTCTGGCTCCTCCCGCACAACTCCGCGTACCAGCCGATCCCCGGTGACGAGGCGACGATCCTCGGCAAGGTGGTGGCGGTTCTCCGCCGCCTGTGAGAGAGGCTGGAGGCCGGGGTCGTACAAGACCCCGCCCCCTGACCGGGCCCCGGAACCCCTGCGCCGGTTCCGGGGCCCTGTGTTGTCCGGGTATCCAGGTGCGTCACTGTGCCGGCCCCCGACCGAAGTCGGTGGCCGGCACAGTGGTGTCTACGCCTCCTCCGCCTGCACGTCCTCTTCCACGGCCGGCTCGGTGGTCTCCGCCTGCTGTGCGACCGCGTCGATCGCGGCCAGCGAGCGCCGGACCACGTTGCGGTCGGTGGTGTACCAGAAGTCCGGCAGGGACGCCTTCAGGTAGCTCCCGTACCGCGCCGTGGCGAGACGCTGGTCCAGCACGGCGACCACACCACGGTCCCCCGTCGCCCGTACGAGGCGGCCGGCGCCCTGGGCCATGAGCAGGGCCGCGTGAGTGGCGGCGACGGCCATGAAGCCGTTGCCCCCGGCGTCCTCGACGGCCTTCTGGCGGGCGCTCATCAGCGGGTCGTCCGGGCGCGGGAACGGGATCTTGTCCATGACGACGAGCTGGCAGCTGGCGCCCGGTACGTCGACGCCCTGCCAGAGCGACAGCGTGCCGAACAGACAGGTCCGCGGATCGGCCGCGAAGTTCTTGATCAGCTCGCCGAGCGTCTCCTCGCCCTGCAGGAGGATCGGGAACTCCGGGATACGCGAACGCAGTTCCTCGGCGGCGAGCTGGGCCGCCCGCATCGAGGAGAACAGACCGAGCGTGCGCCCGCCCGCCGCCTGGATCAGCTCCGTGAGCTCGTCGAGCATGTCACCGCGGTCGCCGTCGCGCGCGGGGCGCGACAGGTGCTTGGCGACGTACAGGATGCCCTGCTTCGGATAGTCGAACGGCGAGCCGACGTCGACGCCCTTCCATTGGGGGAGATCGTCGCCCGCCGTGCCCTCCGGGGCGAGGCCCAGGGAGGCGCCGACGCCGTTGAAGTCGCCGCCCAGCTTCAGCGTCGCCGAGGTCAGGACCACGGATCGGTCCGTGAAGAGCTTCTCCCTGAGGAGGCCCGAAACCGACATCGGGGCGACACGCAGGGAGGCGCCGAAGCGGTCGTGCCGCTCGTACCAGACGACGTCCCACTCGGAGCCGTTCGCGATCCGCTCCGCGACGTCATGGACGCTTTCCACCGAGGCCAGCGCCTGTTTGCGGACCGCGTCCTCGTCCTGGACCGACTTGTCACGGGTCGCGCCGATGCCGGAGATCACCGTGCGGGCGGCGTCCCTCAGTGCCATCAGCGCGTACCCGAGGTCTTCCGGGACTTCCTCCAGGCGGCCCGGCAGGGCCAGCTCCATCACCCGCTCGAAGCCCTCCGCCGCGGTCTGGAGCTGGTCGGCGGCCTTCTCGTTGACGAGCTTCGCCGCCCGGCGCACGGCACGGTTGACCTGGCCGGGAGTGAGCTCCCCGGTGGCCACTCCGGTGACCCGTGAGACCAGTTCGTGCGCCTCGTCGACGATCAGCACCTCGTGCGGCGGGAGGACGGGCGCGCCCTCGATGGCGTCGATCGCGAGCAGCGCGTGGTTCGTGACGATCACCTCCGCGAGCTTCGCCCGCTCGCGGGCCATCTCGGCGAAGCACTCGGCTCCGTACGCGCACTTCGAGGCGCCCAGGCACTCTCGGGAGGAGACGGAGACCTGCGCCCAGGCCCGGTCGGAGACGCCGGGGGTGAGGCCGTCACGGTCGCCGGTCTCGGTCTCGTCGGACCATTCGCGCAGGCGCAGCAGGTCCTGGCCCAGCTTGCTGGTGGGTGCCGCGGCCTCGAACTGGTCGAAGAGCCCCTCGTCCTCGTCCTGCGGTACGCCCTCGTGGAGGCGGTGCAGGCACAGATAGTTCGATCTGCCTTTGAGCATCGCGAACTCGGGGCGGCGGCGCAGCACAGGGTGCAGGGCGTCGACCGTGCGGGGCAGGTCGCGCTCCACCAGCTGTCGCTGCAGCGCGAGGGTCGCGGTCGCGACGACGACCCGCTCGCCGTGCGCGAGCGCGGGTACGAGGTAGCCGAGCGACTTTCCGGTGCCGGTGCCTGCCTGGACCAGCAGATGGGAACCGTCGTCGATCGCCTCCGCGACGGCTTCGGCCATGGTCACCTGGCCGGGGCGCTCCGTACCGCCGACAGCGGTGACGGCAGCATGCAGGAGTTCGGGGAGTGAGGGCTTCGTCATAGCGCGACCACCCTACGGGGCGGCACTGACAATCGGGTGATCAAGGCGGGAGCGCGCGGTGGGGCAGTGTGCGGCGCAGGGGGTCTACAGCGCATCGCGCAGGCCCCGGTCCCGGATCATGAGGGCGGCCCGCTTGGCGGGCAGGTCGACCTCGGCGGAGAACCGGAAACCGGCCCTCAGAAAGGCCGATACGCAGGGGGTGTTGCGCAGGTCGGGTTCCGCGACGACGCGCCCGCAGCGGGGACGGTTGTCGAGTACGAGGTCGGCGACGGCTCTGAGCAGGACACTGCCCAGTCCACGCCCGCGATCGGCGACGCCGCCGAGCAGGAGGTGCACCCCGGTGTCGTGGGGACGGGCGGGATAGTGCCGGGCCAAGGGGTCGAGGTCGGCGCGGTAGATCTCCCAGTAGCTCATCGGAGTGCCCTCCAGCACGCCGAGACAGGGGACGCTGCGTCCGTCCCCGTCGAGCTGGGACCGCAGATGGGCCTCGGTCACGCGTTCGGTCCCGGCGAGTTCCCAGAAGGTGGCGACGGTGGGGTCGTTTATCCAGCGCCCGACGAGAGGGAGATCGCGCTCGACCCGTACGGGGAGGAGACGGAACGAGCCCGCGGGCGTGCTCCTCGGCCCCCATTCCCCGATGCGGTCGAGAAGGTCGTCGTCGTCCGGGGGAACGGTGACCGCGGCATTGCCGGCGCCTGCGTACAGCGCGAGGAACTCGTCGGGCAGACGCAGCTCCAGCGTGTCCTCGTTGTCGCTCTCGGCGGTCGAGGTGGTTCGGCGGTCGGTACGGGCGTCGGTGCGCGCGTCAGCAGCAGGCACGGGACGCTCCTCTCAGGAGACGGGGTGTGTGTCGGTGTTCCTCGGGGGTGAAAGGGAGTCGGTGTCGTCACTGATGTCGGGGAGATCAGGGACGAAGGGGGTTGGCGATGGTGACGTAGACGGACTGGGTGTCGACCGGGCCCACCAGCTCGTCGAGGCCGTGGAGCCGGGTGAGCAGGTTGGCCTTGCAGCGCAGGACGGGTGACTCGAGCAGACGGCCGGGCAGGGTCGTACGCAGTCGGGCGGGACCGGAGGCCACGTCACCGAGGAAGCGTCGGAAGGCGGCGAGCAGCAGCTGTTCGTCGGCGAGTCGCTGGGAGCCGAAAGCGCCGATGAGGCCCAGTACGTTGTTGATGCCGAGGTAGTAGGCGAAGCGTTCGTCGGTGACCTCGTCGGAGACGAACGTGTCGCTCTGTTCGCCGATGCCCGGCAGCCGGGCGTCGAGTTCGCCGCGCCGGGACTCGCGGAAGTAGTACCCCTGGTTGTCGCGGTAGCGGCCTCCCCTGGGCCAGCCGTCGCCGTCCAGCAGGAGCAGGGTGTTCTGCTGGTGGGCCTCCAGGGCGATGCCTGCCTCGCTGTCCAGCCAGAGCACGGGCCGGACGACCTGTTCCAGGTAGCGCAGGAACCACTCGGTGGCGACGGCGCCTCGGGGGCGGCCCGTTTTTCCGGCGAGTCGGGTGACGACCTCGGCCAGCCGGGACCGCGGGAGCGGGCCGGCCGACCGCCGGTCGGCCGCGCTGCCCAGGTGGGCGTGGGGCCGGGGCGACACGAGACCGGCGATGCAGGACACGTCGTCCGCCGGGTGGAACGGGTTGTGCCGGATCATCACGTCCAGGCCGGGGACCGGGCTGCCGTCCGGGTCGTCGACGGCCAGCCACGCCGGATCGCGGACGATGTCGAAGCCCGGGTGCGTGGACTGCCACTGCTTGGCCAGTCCGCCGCGCAGCAGCCGGTGGACCTCGACGCCCCGGTGGAGTTCCTTGCGGAGGTTCTCGCGTCGCGAGTTGGTGATGCGCAGTCCCAGCGAGAGCTTCAGCATCGCGGGGGCGCCCGAGCGGTGGACCGTGCGCACGGAGGAGGTGGGGTACCAGGGGGAGCCGTGAGTGCAGAGGTCGCGGAGCAGCCCAGCTTCGAACAGGGCCGCGATCTGCGGGCGGTGCCTGCTCTCGCGGATCTGCCAGGGGTGCAGAGGGAGAGCCGCGTAGCCGTCGGGCAGGGGCAGAGCGGCGCCGATGAGCTGCGCGGTGAGCTGCTCGGCGCGGATGGGGCGGCCACGCTCGGTCCACGCGGAGTCCGTGGCGAGGACGGAGGGGGCCACCGCCAGCCAGTGCAGGGGGAAGGAGCCGCGCAACTCGGGTGAGTAGAGCCGGGCTTCGGCTTCGGCGAGCCCTTCGCGGCTCTTCGGGGTCGGATGCATCGGGTGGCCGAGCAGCAGTGCCTGTTCGGCGGCGAGAAAGAGGTCGGGGCCGTCGGCGGGCTGTGCACGACGGTCGCTGATGAAGGTGGCGGTCCGTCGGACCGAGTCGGCGACCCGCGCGACCAGGTCGACGGCGTCGGGGGGCAGGACGGAGGGGCCAGGAGGTGCCGGGGTGGGAGTTTCGGCGGAGGCCTCGACGGCCGCTGACGTGCCGCCCGCGTGGGCCGGGGGTGCCTCGGTCGCCGGGTCGGCGCCGGTCCCGACCGGCTGTGGGCCGTCGTACGCCTCTCTCGCGAGCAACGTCGCGACGGTGACCGCGTCCGCCGCCGGTGCTCCTGCGGGGGCGTCGGCCAGGTGAGGGAGGCCGAAGCGGTGCCAGCCGGTCGGGGACCAGTAGTGGACCGGGGCCAGCAGGGCGGTGCCGCTGGTGGGGAGGGGGATGCGGAGGGTGCCGTCTTCGGGGGCGGTGAGGTCGTTCTCCCGTACCCAGCAGCGCAGCAGGTTCTCGGTGGCGGCGGCCTGGGCCGCGGTGTGGGGGTCCAGATGCTCCAGGAGGTCGGCCGTGGCACCGCGCGCCCACTCGGCGCCGCCGGCCGTTCCCTTCTGCCGGGGCACCGTCTCCCGCGCGAGCCCGGGACCGCGCGCGGGGACGGTGTGGGAACGGCCTTCGGGTACGGGGGTGCTGTTCAAGACCAGTCCTCGGGAGATTGCTCGAGTGCGCGTGCGGGGGGATGCGAACCGGGGTGGTAGGGGTTCAGGGGTGGTACTGGCGGGCGTTTGGGCCTGGCTAGCCCGCTCGCTCGGAGTGACCGGCACGGGGGCGGCCGAGGTGGGTGTGGCCGCGAGACACCGCTGCCACGGCGTCGGCCAGTCGGTCGAGTACGGCGACGGCCTGTTCGTCGCTGATGGTCAATGGCGGCAGCAGGCGGACGACGCTCGCCCGACGTCCGCCGAGTTCGACGATCAGGCCGCGGCGCAGGCACTCCCGCTGTACGGCGACGGCCAGTTCGGGCGCTGCCGGCCGCGGCCCGCCGTCGGCCGGCCCGGGGAAGACGTCCGGATCGGCGTCCCGGTATCCGTCGGCGGAGTCCTCGGCGGCCCCTGGCCCGCGCTCCGCCCCCGGCTCGACCAGTTCGACCCCGATCATCAGCCCCCGTCCGCGTACGTCGCCGATGATCGGGAACTCCGCAGCCAGCTGCCGGAGTTGGGTGAGCATGCGGGCGCCCAGGGTGGCCGCGCGTTCGGCGAGGCCGTGCTCGCGGACGTAGGCCAGAGTGGCCGTGCCGGCTGCCATGGCGAGTTGGTTGCCGCGGAACGTGCCGGCGTGGGCGCCGGGTTCCCAGACGTCGAGGTCGTCGCGGTAGACCACGACGGCCAGCGGCAGGCTGCCGCCGATCGCCTTGGACAGCACCATCACGTCGGGGGTGACCCCGCTGTGCTCCACCGCCCAGAACCTGCCGGTACGGCCGACGCCGGTCTGGATCTCGTCGGCGATCAGCGGGATCGAGCGGGATTCGGTGATCCGTCGCATACGCCGCATCCAGGGGTCCGGCGCCGGAATCACCCCGCCCTCGCCCTGGACGGGTTCGAGGATCATGCCCGCGGGCAACGGCACGCCCGACTTGGAGTCGTCGAGGACGGACTCCGTCCAGCGGGCGGCGAGTTCGGCGCCCCGGTCACCGCCCATCCCGAAGGGGCAGCGGTAGTCCTGGGGGAAGGGCAGCCGGGCGACCTGCAGGTCGGTCGCGTGGCCGGAGGCGCCGAGCGAACCGGCGGTCATGCCGTGATAGGCGCCGGTGAAGGCGAGCATGCCGGTGCGGCCGGTCGCGGCGCGCACGAGCTTGAACGCGGCCTCCACCGCGTCCGTCCCGGCCGGTCCGCAGAACTGCACGCGCGCGTGGTCGGCGAGTCCGGGCGGCAGGGTACGGAACAGTTCCGTGGTGAAGGCGTCCTTGACGGGGGTCGCCAGATCGAGGACGTGCAGCGGCGCCCCCGAGTCGAGGACCTTGCGGATCGCCTCCAGCACGACGGGGTGGTTGTGGCCCAGGGCCAATGTCCCCGCGCCCGAGAGGCAGTCGAGGTAGCGGCGGCCGTCGGCGCCCTCGATCGTCAGCCCCCGGGCCCGTACGGGCACGATCGGCAGGGCGCGCGCGTAGGTGCGTGCCGCCGATTCACGCGCCGACTGGCGCCGCAGAATCCCCTCGTGCGCCCCACGCGCGCCCGTGTGCTCCCCCGTCTCCATGGACTCCCGCAACTCCAACGCCCCAACTCCCCGCTGCTCTGCCACCCCGCCAACCGCCAACTCGGCGATACACCGCTCCCGTTATCAACACCCGGTACACCCCAGGAGTCACGGGTCACCTCAAGATCCTTACTGCGGTGGTGCCTTCGCCTCAGCACGACGGACCCGGCACTCCGGGAACAGCCGTGCCAAGGCGTCACACCGGCGAGCCGGGGGACGATCCGCAGATCAGGCGGCCCGTAGCGAAACCGTTGCCGTTCTCTCGGATGTCCCCCGCGGCGACCGCATAGTGTGTGATGCCGTGCGGGGACAGCACACGGTTGGACCACGCCAGGGGGAGTCAGATCATGCGACGCATACGCCCACCTTTCATCGCCCGCCACGGGAACGGTGGGCGCCGCAGAACCTCCCCCGCGCCGGCCGCCGTCGGCCTCGCTCTGGCGCTCGCGCTCACCGCCACCGCCTGCGGCTCCGATTCCGGGAGCTCCGACGCGAGTGGGGAGGCCTCCTCCTCCGCGGTCGACGACGGTGCCGGTGCCGGTTCCGGGAAGATCACGATCCCGGACGGGCTCAGGGACAAACTCAAAAAGCACGGGATCGACATCGACAAGTGGAAGAACGGCGCCTGGAAGAACTGGGACAGGGACGAATGGCTGCGCGAGGCCGAGGACTACGTCAATCCCATCATCGAGGGTCTGTGGAACACGGCCCGGATGCGCGGCGCCGACGACCCTGAGAAGAGCGTCGACGCGAACGACCTCTCTGGCGACCAGGGCGTCACCGACCCGACGCCGACTGCGGTGGACGCCAAGGCCGTGCCGCCCGCCTACCACGCCAACGTGCCCGAGGCGGGCAAGGTGTTCTTCGACGCCCCTGAAGGCACGATGGTCTGTTCGGCGACCGTGGTGGAGGACCCCGCTCACCCCGGGAAGTCGAACCTCGTCTGGACGGCCGGTCACTGCGTGCACGCGGGCAGGAAGGGCGGCTGGTACCGCAACCTCGCCTTCGTGCCGTCGTACAACAACGCGGGCAGATCGAGCGCCGAGGTGGAGAACACCCCCCGCGCGCAGATCGCTCCCTACGGCGTCTGGTGGGCCGACTGGGCACAGACCTCGGACCAGTGGATCGGGCAGGGCGGTTCGACGGGCGGCGACGGAGCACCGTACGACTTCGCGGTCATCCATGTGACGCCGGAGAAGGGCGGCAGCGGCAAGTCGCTGGAGGAGACGGTCGGTTCGGCCCTCCCGGTGGACTTCGGCGCGCCCGCCGTCTCGCAGTTGGACAGCATCACGGCGACCGGGTACCCGGCGGCGGCCCCGTTCGACGGCGAGACGATGTACCAGTGCCAGGACAGGCCGGGACGCCTGTCGATCGTCAGGTCGGATCCGACGATGTACCGGATCGGCTGCACCATGACCGGCGGTTCCTCCGGCGGCGGCTGGGTCGCCACGGGCTCGGACGGCAACCCGGCCCTTGTCTCCAACACCTCGATCGGCCCGGTGAAATCAGGCTGGCTGGCGGGCCCGCGCCTGGGCAAGGTCGCCAAGGGCGTGTACGACAAGGTGAGCGCCAAGTTCGCCGGTCAGCAGTGAGGGTGGCCCCCCATGCCTTCGGCATGGGGGGCCACTTTTCCAGGGGCGCGAGGAACTGCGCGACCAGCCGCATCGCACCCGCAGACAACGACGCACCGCCCGGCGGAGCCTAAAGCGCCGCGGCCGCCGGAACGTACGGTGCCAGTTCCGCCGCCAACTCCTCATGCACCCGCGCCTTGAGCAGCGTGCCCTCCGCGGTGTGCTCCTCGGAGATCACCTCGCCGTCGGTGTGGGCACGGGCGACCAGCTGGCCGTGGGTGTACGGCACGAGCGCCTCGATCTCGACCGAGGGCCGGGGCAGCTCGTTGTCGATCAGCGCGAGCAGTTCGTCGATGCCCTGACCGGTGCGGGCGGACACCGCGATCGAACGCGTCTCCATCCGCATCAGCCGCTGGAGCGTCAGCGGGTCCGCCGCGTCCGCCTTGTTGATCACGACGATCTCGGGTACGCCGCTGGCGCCGACGTCCCTGATCACCTCGCGTACGGCGGCCAGCTGCTCCTCCGGCACCGGATGCGAACCGTCGACCACGTGCAGGATCAGGTCGGCTTCGCCGACCTCCTCCATCGTGGAGCGGAACGCCTCGACCAGGTGGTGCGGCAGGTGGCGGACAAAACCGACGGTGTCGGTCAGCGTGTGCAGCCGTCCGCTCGGGGTCTCGGCCCGGCGCACGGTCGGGTCGAGGGTCGCGAACAGGGAGTTCTCGACCAGCACGCCGGCGCCCGTGAGGCGGTTGAGCAGCGAGGACTTGCCGGCGTTGGTGTAACCGGCGATGGCGACAGAGGGCACCTTGTTGCGGCGGCGCTCCTGGCGCTTGATCTCGCGGCCGGTCTTCATCTCCGCGATCTCCCGGCGCATCTTCGCCATCTTCTCGCGGATCCGGCGCCGGTCCGTCTCGATCTTGGTCTCACCGGGACCACGGGTGGCGAGCCCGCCGCCCTTGCCGCCGCCCATCTGACGGGACAGCGACTGACCCCAGCCGCGGAGCCTCGGCAGCATGTACTGCATCTGCGCGAGTGCGACCTGCGCCTTGCCCTCTCGGGACTTGGCGTGCTGGGCGAAGATGTCGAGGATCAGGGCGGTACGGTCGATGACCTTGACCTTGACGACGTCTTCGAGGTGGATCAGCTGGCCCGGGCTCAGCTCACCGTCGCAGATGACGGTGTCCGCGCCCGTTTCGATGACGATGTCCCGCAGCTCGTTGGCCTTGCCGGAGCCGATGTACGTGGCCGCGTCGGGCTTGTCGCGGCGCTGGACGACGCCGTCGAGCACGAGTGCGCCCGCGGTCTCCGCGAGGGCGGCGAGCTCGGCGAGCGAGTTGTCCGCGTCCCGGACGGTCCCCGTGGTCCACACGCCGACGAGCACGACCCGCTCCAGGCGGAGCTGGCGGTACTCGACCTCGGTGACGTCCTCGAGTTCGGTGGAGAGGCCCGCCACGCGGCGCAGGGCCGCGCGCTCGGAGCGGTCGAACTGGTCGCCGTCCCGGTCTCCGTCGATCTCGTGGCTCCAGGCGACGTCCTCTTCCATCAGGGCATCGGCCCGAAGACCTTCGGGGTAGGCGTGCGCGAAGCGCTCAGTGTCCTGGGAAGGGGAAGAAGAGGAGGTCATTGGGTCCTTACGTCGATGGGGTTTCGTGTGCGGTGACGGAGCGAGCCCCGTCACCGGTCACAACGCACGAGCGTCCCGGGAGATTCCCGGAACGCGTGCTCTGAGGCCGGGGGCAGCGCCGCCGACCTGAAGATGGTCGCACGGCACGCCCCGTCTCGTCACGGTGTTATTTCGCGGCGCTATGCCGTGGGCGCGACGGACTTCCAGTCAGGGTGGCCGGGCATCGGCGGTGTCTTCTCCGCGTACAGCCAGGCCTGGAAGAACGCGCTCAGATCACGCCCGGCGATGTCGGAGGCGAGGCGCTCGAAATCCGCGGTTCCGGCGACACCGTCGTGGTGGAGGCCCACCCAGGCTTTCTCCACCCGCGCGAACGCCGGGGCGCCGATCTCCTGGCGCAGGGCGTAGAGGGCGAGGGCTGCCCCGTCGTAGACGTTCGGGCGGAAGATGCCGATCTTCTGGCCGGGCTTGGGCTCCTTAGGGGCGGCCGGAGGCCCGCCGGCCGCCCGCCAGCGGTCGGAGGCCCCGTACGCCGCCTTCATGCGGTCCACCATCTTCCGGCCCGCCTTCTCCTCCGCGTACAGGGCCTCGTACCAGGTGGCGTGTCCTTCGTTGAGCCAGAGGTCGGACCAGGTGCGGGGGCTGACGCTGTCGCCGAACCATTGGTGGGACAGTTCGTGCACCATGATCGAGTCGACGTACCAGGCGGGGTACGCGGGCTCGGTGAAGAGGTCTCTTTCGAAGAGAGAGAGTGTCTGTGTCTCCAGTTCGAAGCCGGTCGACGCTTCGGCGATGAGCAGCCCGTACGTCTCGAACGGGTAGCGGCCGACCTTGCTCTCCAGCCACTCGATCTGTGCGGGCGTCTTCTTCAGCCACGGCTCCAGCAGCGCGCGGTCCTTGGTGGGGACGACATCGCGGACCGGCAGCCCGTGCGGCCCGGCGCGGTGCACCACGGTGGAGCGGCCGATGGACACCTGGGCCAGTTCGGTGGCCATGGGGTGCTGGGTGCGGTACGTCCAGGTCGTGGCCGTACCGACCCGGTCGACGCCGGTGGGCAGACCGTTGGCCACGGCCGTGTAGCCGTTCGGGGCGGTGACCCTGATGGTGAACATCGCCTTGTCGGAGGGGTGGTCGTTGCACGGGAACACCAGGTGGGCGACATCGGCCTGGTTGGCCATCGCGAGCCCGTCGTCCGTCCGCACCCAGCCGCCGTCCCGGCCGGCCGGCGACACGGGGTCGCTGGTGTGCCGCACGGTGATCCGCATCCAACTCCCGGCGGGCAGCGGCTCCCGGGGCGTCACCACCAGGTCCTCGTCGGCGCTGGTGAACGACGCCGGCTCCCCGTCGACCTCGACCGAGGCGACCGTGCCGTGGGAGAAGTCGAGGTTGATCTGTTCGAGCGGGGTGGTCGTCCAGGCGTCGATGGTCGTCACGGCGGACAGTGGCTTGCTGTTGGTTCCCGGATAGCTGAAGGCGAGGTCGTACGACGCCACGTCGTACCCGGGGTTGCCCAGGTGCGGGAAGAGGCGGTCGCCGACGCCCAGGGGGGCCGCGGGTGCACTCGCGGCGACGAGGCAGACGGAGACGGCGGAGGCGAGCAGCGCCGACGTGAACCGGGTACGGGGGTTGAGCAGCATGCACCATCGCTACCAGCGCCCGCCCGCCGGAGGGCGGCGACTCGCACCGGGCCCACCCGAACGGGTACCTCAGGGAACCGCCACGTGATGCTGCGCCCGGCTCACGTCGTACACGCCCGGCACGTTGCGCATGGCCCGCATGAGGGCCGGAAGGTGCGCGGCGTCGGAGAGTTGGAGCGTGTAGGTGTGGCGCACCCGCTGCTGGGTCGGGGGTTCGACGGTCGCCGAGACGATGGCGACACCCTCCAGGGCGATGGCTTCGGTGAGGTCGGCCAGCAGATGGGGCCGCCCGAACGATTCGGCGACCAGGGTGACCCGGGCCTCGGTGGTGTCCCCCCAGTGCACGCCGACCTCCGCGCGCCCGGTGCTCTTCATGTGCGCCACCCCGGAGCACTCCACCCGGTGGACGGTCACCACTCCCCCGCGCACGGCGAAGCCGGTGACCTCGTCGGGCGGTACGGGCGTACAGCAGCCCGCCAGCCGTACGGTCGCGCCGGGCTGGTCGACGACGGCGGTCGCGGCGGCCGGGGACGCGTCGGAGCCGTCCTGGGCGGGGCGGGCGTCGACGGCCGCGCGGGCGGCCTCGGCCTCGGCGGGGTCGCCGGAGGACTCGGGCCCCTGCAACGGATCGTCGTGTGTCGGGTGGGCGGCCAGCCAGCGCTGGATGGCGATCCTGGCGACGGGCGTGCGCGCGTGCTCCAGCCACTCTCTGGAGGGCTCGGAGGCCGGATCCTGCCCCATGAGGAGCTGGACCGTGTCGCCGTCCCGCAGGACCGTGCTCAGCGTCGCCAGCCGGCCGTTGACCCGGGCGCCGATGCAGGCGTGCGCGTCCTCGCCGTACTGCGCGTACGCGGCGTCCACGCAACTCGCGCCTTCGGGCAGCCCCAACGAGCCCCCGTCGGCCCGGAAGACGGTGATCTCGCGGTCCTGGGCCAGGTCCTCGCGCAGAGTCGACCAGAAGGTGTCGGGGTCGGGCGCGGCCTCCTGCCAGTCGAGGAGACGGGACAGCCAGCCGGGCCGGGTGGGGTCGATGCGCTCGCCGTCGGGGTCGGTCCGCGCCCTGTCGCTGCCGGACTGCTCCTCCGAAGGAGGAGCGTAGGGATTGCCGAGCGCGATGACACCGGCCTCGGCGGCCTTGTGCATCTGGTGGGTGCGGATGAGTACTTCGGCGACCTGGCCGTCCGCACGGGCGACGGCGGTGTGCAGCGACTGGTAGAGGTTGAACTTGGGGACCGCGATGAAGTCCTTGAACTCCGAGACGACGGGCGTCATACAGGTGTGGAGTTCGCCCAGTACGCCGTAGCAGTCGGCGTCCTCGTTGACGAGCACCAGGACCCGCCCGAAGTCGGAGCCGCGCAGCCGGCCGCGTTTGCGTGACGCCCGGTGCAGGGACACGAAGTGCCGTGGCCGGATGAGGACTTCGGCCTGGATCCCCGAGTCGCGCAGTACCGCGCGTACCTCGTCGGCGATCTCGGCGAGCGGGTCGTCCGCGCGGGACGCGTTGTCGACGATCAGCTCCCGGGTGTGCTGGTACTCCTCGGGGTGCAGGATCGCGAAGACCAGGTCTTCCAGTTCGGTCTTGAGCGCCTGGACACCCAGGCGTTCGGCGAGCGGGATGAGCACGTCCCGGGTCACCTTGGCGATGCGCTCCTGCTTCTCGGGGCGCATCACGCCCAAGGTGCGCATGTTGTGCAGGCGGTCGGCGAGTTTGATCGACATCACGCGGACGTCGTTCCCCGTGGCGACGAGCATCTTGCGGAAGGTCTCGGGCTCGGCGGCGGTGCCGTAGTCGACCTTCTCCAGCTTGGTGACGCCGTCGACGATGTAGCGGACCTCGGCGCCGAACTCCTCGCCGACCTGATCCAGCGTCACGTCCGTGTCCTCGACGGTGTCGTGGAGCAGAGACGCCGTCAAGGTCGTGGTCTCGGCGCCGAGTTCGGCGAGGATCAGGGTCACCGCGAGCGGGTGGGTGATGTACGGCTCGCCGCTCTTGCGCATCTGGCCGCGGTGCGAGGACTCGGCCAGGACGTAGGCCCGGCGCAGCGGTTCCAGGTCGGCGTCGGGGTGGTGGGCGCGGTGCGCCTCGACGACGTGACCGATGGCGTCGGGCAGCCGGTCGCGGGTCGCGGAGCCGAGGAACGCCGCTCTGCCCAGTCGGCGCAGGTCGATCCTGGGGCGGGTCCGTCGACGGGGCGACGGGGGCCCGTCCTGTTCCAGCGAGGCCGCGAGCTTGGGCGAGGACGTCACAGCACCTGGGCTCGCGGGATTCGTGGCCTCCGCACTCATGGGCACCTCCGGCTACCTGGACCGGCGGACGGGATGCCCCATGGCGGACGACGGCTCAGGGGATGGCGTTGTTCCCCCGTCCGGGCCGGTGCTTGATGCTACCGAGCCCACCACGTGCGACTGACCACCTCTCGTCGAGCGTGAAACGGATCACCCATTCGAGCGACACTTCGGGAGGCTATGTTTTCGAGCCGCGCATGCTGCGATTCATCCTGCCTTCGAACTCCGGCGGGCCTCAGAAGCCGCGTTTCCACGGTCCAGAGGCCCCGTGGGCTGCGATACCCAGCCGTCGATCACTTCAGATCACCGAGGTTTCCAGCCAGTCCGCGTCGATCTCGCCCTCGGCGACGATCACCGCGGGTCCGGTCATCTCGATCTCACCGTCGGCCCTCTCGGTGATCACGAGGCGCCCGCCGGGCACATCGACGGTGTACGTCACCGGGGTTCCGGTCACGGCCGGGTCGGCACCGTCGCGCCGGGCGGTGGCCACGGCGACGGCACACGCGCCCGTACCGCACGAGCGGGTCTCCCCGGCCCCGCGCTCGTGCACGCGCAGCGCGACATGCCGCGGGCCCCGGTCGACCACGAACTCGACGTTGACGCCGTCCGGATACACGGAGGCCGGGCTGAACGGCGGCGCGGTGAACAGGTCACCCGCGTGCGCGAGGTCGTCCACGAAGGCGATCGCGTGCGGGTTGCCCATGTTCACGTTCCGCGCGGGCCAGCTGCGCTCACCCACCCGCACCACCACCTCCCCTTCGGGGAGGAGTGCCTTGCCCATACCGACGGTGACGTCACCCTCCTTGGCGAGGTGCACGCTCTTCACGCCCCCGCGCGTGGCGACCCTGAGGTCCCCCTCGGTCACCTGTCCGGCCCTCTGGAGGTAGCGGGCGAATACCCGCACCCCGTTGCCGCACATCTCCGCGATGGAGCCGTCGCCGTTGCGGTAGTCCATGAACCACTCCGCCTCGGCCGCCATGCCCTTCGCCTCGGGATGCGCGGCGGAGCGCACGACGTGCAGCAGTCCGTCGCCCCCGATGCCCGCACGCCGGTCGCACAGGGCGGCGACGGCGGCCGGGGGGAGGTCGATGACGTTCTCGGGGTCGGGAACGATCACGAAGTCGTTCTCGGTCCCGTGACCCTTGAGGAAGGCGATCCGCGTGCTCATTCCCCGATCGTACGGGGTGGCACTTCCAGCCCGGCCGACGTGCCGACAGGGCCTAGCGCAGCCGGGCGACCCGCCACACGGCGAGCCCGATGACCACGACCACCGTCACGGCGTACGCAGACACGACCCGCCAGTCCCGCCGCCGGTCCTCGCCGAGGCCCGGAGCCGTGTAGCCGACCCGGCGCGCGGCCATCATGCCCCAGCCCGCGGCACAGGAGCAGATGAGCAGCCCCAGCATGGCGATCACGGCTCCGCTGTCGCCGAAGTCGAACGCGAGCGGGAAGGCGAACATCAGGGAGCCGAGTGCGGCCAGGACCACGATCGGAGCGAGCTGCCAGATGCGCAGGCGGCGCTGCGGTCGCAGCTCGACCTCGACCTCGGGTCCGAGGAACATCTCGTCCGGTCCGGGTCCGTCGGCGGTCACGCCGCCCTGTGTCTCGTCGGGCCCGTCCGGGCTCAGACGGTCCTCGCCCTGTTCCGCTTCGCCACCGTCACCGGTGACATGTCCCGCGCCTTGTGCGGTGTCGCGAGGGCCGGCCTCCATCGCCACGCGCCCTCCCAACTCGGACTCCACTTGGTCGATCGAAGCTCGATGATGGCACGGCGCCGGAGGCCTGGATGACGGCCGGAGCGTCCCGATGCCATGACGTGATCAGGCTGTGACCGGTCGTTCGAGCAACGCCAGTGCGAGGTGCGGAAGTTCTGTGAGATCCGCCGCAGCCCCACTCAACCAGTGCACCCGGGGATCGCGCCTGAACCACGAATCCTGGCGGCGCGCGAAGCGCTTGGTGGCGCGCACGGTCTCGGCCCGCGCGTCGTCCTCGCCGCACTCCCCGGCGAGCGCCGCGAGCACCTGCTGGTAGCCCAGCGCGCGCGATGCCGTGAGCCCCTCGCGCAGGCCGTGCGCCTCCAGCGCGCGCACCTCGTCGACGAGCCCCGCCGCCCACATCCGGTCGACCCGGCGGGCGATGCGCTCGTCCAGCTCGGGGCGGGACACGTCGACGCCGATCTGCACGGTGTCGTACACGGAGTCGTGGCCCGGAAGGTTGGCGGTGAACGGCTTGCCGGTGATCTCGATGACCTCCAGCGCCCGGACGATACGGCGGCCGTTGCTGGGCAGGATCGCCTGCGCGGCCTCGGGGTCGGCGGCGGCCAGCCGGGCGTGCAGGGCGCCGGAGCCGCGCAGGGTGAGCTCCTCCTCCAGACGGGCCCTGACCTCGGGGTCGGTGCCGGGGAACTCCAGGTTGTCGACGGCGCTCCGGACGTAGAGGCCGGAGCCACCGACGAGGACCGGCCAGCGTCCCTCGGCGAGCAGCGCGTCGATCCGCTCGCGGGCGAGGCGCTGGTACTCGGCGACGCTCGCCGCGACGGTCACGTCCCAGATGTCCAGCAGGTGGTGCGGGATGCCGCCGCGCTCCTCGGGCGTCAACTTGGCGGTGCCGATGTCCATCCCTCGGTAGAGCTGCATCGAGTCGGCGTTGACGACCTCACCGCCGAGACGCTGAGCGAGAAAGACGCCCAGATCGGACTTTCCGGCCGCGGTGGGGCCGACGACGGCGATGACTCGTGGGGTGGGGGCTGCGCTGCTCACCGCCACAGTCTCGCAAACCCGGGACGCCTCCTCGAACGAGCGACGTGACGGCGAGGGTCCGGGGTCGTTGCCAGTTGCGAGGTTCGCGCCGCCGGATCCGGGAGGTGGTGACGGGGGCGACGCAAACGGACGCACCGAGCTACGCGGGATTTCGCCCGCACGAGTAACGTATGGAGTGGATATGGGCGTTTTTGCACGGCTTCTCGGACGGTCGAAGACCACGGAGGAGGCGTCGACCGCCGACGAGCAGTCCGTCGCCGTGACGGACGAGCCGGCGGCGGAGGAGACGGAAGCGGCGGAGGAGTCGCACGAGGCCGGCAGCGGTGCCGAGACGGAGATCACGGCGGAGAAGACGGAAGCCGTGGCCGTACCCGCCACCGAGGGCGTCGAGATTCCCAAGCAGCAGTCCGCCGAGGAGGCCGCCGACAGCGAGGCCGGTGAGGGCGCCCGCAAGTAACTGCCCGCGAGGGAAGGCGAACCATGGGTCTGCTGGACAATCTGAAGGCAAAGCTCGCCCCGGCCAAGGAGAAGGTCGCGGACTTCGCACACCAGCACGAGAGCCAGATCGAGCGGGGTCTCGACAAGGCCGCGAAGGTGGTCGACGAGAAGACCAAGGGCAAGTACAGCGACAAGATCCATACGGGCACCGGCAAGGCCATGGGCGCCGTGGACCGACTCGCTCACAAGGACGGCGGCACCCGGGACGACACCTTCACGCCGCCGCCGGACGCACCGCCGCCGGCTTCCTGACGGGCAGGCACGACAGCACGACACATCGACGGACGGCCGCGGAGCGCCACGCTCCCGGCCGTCCGCCGCGTCACCGCAAGGCCGTCGGCCGCGCCCCCGCCCGGCGCCGCTACGACCAGGCCGCGACCACGTACCCGACGCCGTACGGCGCGTCCTCGTACAGCAGTGTGCCCGCGAGCTCGGTGTTCTCGGCCGCGCCCGCGAGGACCTGCCAGGGCGCCCGGCCCGAAGCCTTCAGCTCGTACGCCAGTTCGGCATCCAGCGCCTTCAGCGCCGGCCCGTCCGCCGAACCCAGCGCCCGCGCGACCTCCGCGTCGAAGCCCACGGCCCGCTCGTCCAGGTATCCCGGCGACTTGAGCGTGCGGCACGCGCTGGCGTCGCCCATCACGAGCAGGGCCACCCTCTGCGGCTGCCCGCCGATCCCCCTGCCGACCTCGACGCACCGCTCGGCCGCCAGCGGCTCCCCCACGCCCAGCCCCTCCACGGGCGCCTCGGACCAGCCGGTCCGCTCCAGCAGCCACGCGGCGACGGCGAGTGCCGGGGGCAGCTCCCGCTCCGCCGCTGCCGCCCCGGCGCCCAGCGTCACGTCGAGGTCCACCCCGAAGCCGCGGAACGAGCCCCGCGTACCCGCCGGGTGGGGTCCGCGCCCGCTCTGTCCGGCGGGCCCGACGACCAGCAGCCGGTCGGGGCGGGAGGCCGCGAGGACGCCCAGCGCGTCCGTACAGGCGGTGCGGGCGGCGTCCAGCTCGGGAGCGGCGCCCGCGGCCACCTCGGGCACGAGGAGCGGCGGGCAGGGGCAGACGGCGGCGGCGACAAGCATGATCGGCAGCGTAGCCCCGGAGGACGGCCCGGTGTCAGTCCTCGAAGAGCACGTCGGTCAGGTCGATGACCGTCAGTACGAGAACCACGAGCTTGCCCTCACTGATGACGTACTCGATGAAGAGATTGCGCGACAGGGCGAGTCCGCGCGTGGACTCGTCGCCGAAGACGGAATGGGAGAGCTTGTGCCGCGGATCGGTCGACAGTATGGCGAGGCCACGCTCCAGCAGGTCGCGTCTGTCGGCGGTCAGGCTGTCGCGCACCTTGGCGGCCTGCTCGGTGAACGCAACGCTGTACGGCAACATGTGATGCTCCCTTCCGTGTCCGTATTGTGCCAGGACGTCAGTCGCAGCCGCAGCCGCTTCCGGCAGCCACCGGCAGTGGGGCCGGAGCCCCGATCCCGGGCAGGCCGAGCATCACGCCCGCCGGCTTCGCGGCCTCCGCGGTGTTGCGTTTCTCCCAGGCGTCACCCGCGCGCGTGGGACGCACGCCGAGGACGGCGCCCTCGGCGAGGAGGTGGTGCGGGGCGGCGTACGTGATCTCGACCGTGACGACGTCCCCCGGGCGCACCGCGGTGTCGGGCTTGGTGAAGTGGACCAGGCGGTTGTCGGGAGCGCGGCCGGAGAGCCGGTGGGTGGCGCCGTCCTTGCGGCCCTCGCCCTCGGCGACCATCAGCTCCAGGGTGCGGCCGATCTGCTTCTTGTTCTCGTCCCAGGAGATCTCCTCCTGGAGGGCGGCGAGACGCAGGTAACGCGCCTGGACGACCTCCTTGGGGATCTGGTTGTCCATGGTGGCGGCAGGTGTGCCGGGCCGCTTGGAGTACTGGAAGGTGAACGCCTGTGCGAACCTCGCCTCGCGCACCGCGTGCATCGTCTGCTCGAAGTCCTCCTCGGTCTCGCCGGGGAAGCCCACGATGATGTCGGAGGTGATCGCCGCGTGCGGGATGGCCGCCCGTACCTTCTCGATGATCCCCAGGTAGCGGTCCTGGCGGTAGGAGCGGCGCATGGCCTTCAGGATCGTGTCCGAGCCTGACTGCATGGGCATGTGGAGCTGCGGCATCACGTTCGGCGTCTCGGCCATGGCGGCGATGACGTCGTCGGTGAAGTCGCGGGGGTGCGGGGAGGTGAAGCGGACGCGCTCCAGGCCGTCGATCTTCCCGCAGGCCCGCAGTAGCTTGCCGAAGGCCTCACGGTCACCGATGTCGGAGCCGTACGCGTTGACGTTCTGCCCGAGCAGAGTGATCTCGGAGACACCCTCGCCGACCAGCGCCTCGATCTCGGCGAGGATGTCGCCGGTCCGGCGGTCCTTCTCCTTGCCGCGCAGGGCCGGGACGATGCAGAAGGTGCACGTGTTGTTGCAGCCGACGGAGATCGACACCCAGGCCGCGTACGCGCTCTCGCGCCGCGTCGGCAGCGTCGACGGGAACGCCTCCAGCGACTCGGCGATCTCGACCTGCGCCTCCTCCTGCACGCGCGCGCGTTCGAGCAGGACGGGCAGCTTGCCGATGTTGTGCGTACCGAAGACGACGTCCACCCAGGGCGCCCGCTTCACGATGGTGTCGCGGTCCTTCTGCGCGAGACAGCCACCCACGGCGATCTGCATCCCGGGGCGCTTCGTCTTCATCGGGGCCAGCCGGCCGAGGTTGCCGTACAGCTTGTTGTCGGCGTTCTCGCGCACGGCGCAGGTGTTGAAGACGACGACGTCCGCGTCACCGTCCGCATCCTTGGGCGCTCGCACATAACCGGCGTTCTCCAGCAGACCGGACAATCGCTCGGAATCGTGGACGTTCATCTGGCACCCGTAGGTGCGCACTTCGTATGTCTTGACGTCCACTGCCCGACTCCGGTCACCGCTGCTCATGCGACAAGGGTAGGCGGTGCGTGAGGCAGGGCCGTACGGGTTACCGCTCGCCCTCCGTCCAGCCCTGGCGGCGCAGGACGGCTCCGACGTCCGGGGCCCGGTAGTGGTCGCCCTTGAGCACCTTGCCGTCGGCCCTGCGGGTGACCAGGCCGTCGGGACCCAGCTTCGTCATGTTGGCCCGGTGGATCTCCGCGATCACCGCGTCGAGGTCGATGCCGTGGACCAGGGCCGTGCCGTACGCCACGTACACGACGTCGGCCAGCTCGTGCGCCAGCCGGTCCAGCGGGCCGGTGACCGAGACCTCGGCGACCTCCGCGGCCTCTTCCGCGAGCAGCTCACCCCGGTGCGCCGCGAGCTGCGGGGAGACCTCAGCAGGCGTACCGCGGGTGTCGAGACCGAAAGCGAGGTGGAATTCCCGGACGAGGTCGACGGGCGAGGCGGCGGCGGGAGTGGCGGAAGCAGGGGTACCGGGACGCATGCGGTGACTCTAGCGATCTCGCGACGGCTCACGAGGGCGGATGCGATCGTCGTACCGCAGGTGTCCCCTCCCTCTTATTCCTGGCCAGCACCGGTCCCGTACTGGCAGGATCTCGCCCATGTTCAAGGTGCTCCGGATCCGCAGGCGACACGCCCTCATGGGCTCGGCCGCCGGTTTCGTGGTCTTCGGGCTGCTGCTGTGGTGGCTGCTGCCGCTGGACGAGGCACCCCCGGGCGGGACGATCACGTTCAGCACCGGGGCACCTGCCGGCGTCTACCAGCAGTACGGATCGGAGCTCCGTTCGTCCTTCGCGAAGGACATGCCGAACCTGGACGTACGGATGATGACCAGCGAGGGGTCCCAGGAGAACGTCAGGCGAGTGGCCACGGGCAAGGCGGACTTCACCATCGCGGCGGCCGACGCCGTGGAGACGTACAAATTGCAACGGCTGCCCGGGGCCGACCAACTGCGCGGGGTCGCACGTCTGTACGACGACTACATGCAGCTCGTCGTGCCGCGTGACTCGAAGATCAGCACCGTGGCGGATCTGCGGGGCAGGCGCGTCTCCATAGGACCGGAGAGCTCGGGCGTACGGCTGATCGCCGACAAGATACTCACCGCCGCAGGCCTCGACCCCGCCAAGGACATCACACCGTTCGCCGACGGCATCAGCACCGGGCCCGGGCGGCTTCAGCGGGGCCAGATCGACGCGTTCTTCTGGTCGGGCGGTCTGCCCACGAACGGTCTGGTGCAGCTGGCGAAGAACTTCCCCTTCCGCTTCGTCCCGATCGACGGGGACCTCGTCACCAAGCTGCACGAACAGGGCGGGGCGTCCCGGCACTACCGGGCCACCAACATGCCCGAGTCGGCCTACCCGTCCATCCAGGACGGCTCGACCGTGGCGACACTTGCGGTGTCCAACCTGCTCATGACACGCGAGGACGTGGATCCCAAACTCACCGAGTGGCTGACCCGGTCGGTGATCAACAGCCGGGACCGCATCGGCGCCCACGTCCACTCGGCACAGCTCGTGGACCTGCGGACCGCCATCTACACCGACCCGCTGGCCCTCCACGAGGGTGCCCGGCGGTACTACCGCTCGGTCAAACCGTAGGCCCGTCCGGCTCGGGTCCCCAGGACGCGGGCCCCTCAGGACACCGGGCCCGACCTCGGCACCCGCACCGTCACCTTCAGGCCGTGCGGCTCGTGACGGTCGTACGAGATCGTGCCGCCGCCCGCTGCCAGCAGGACCCGGGAGATGGACAGGCCGAGGCCCGAGCCCTTCACGTTCTGGTGCCGGCCGCTGCGCCAGAAGCGGTCGCCGATACGGACGAGTTCGTCGTCGGTGAGGCCCGGGCCGCCATCGGTGACCACGACCGTCGAGGACGCGCCGTTCGACGCCACCGACACCCGTACGCACTCGTCCTCGGGCGTGAACTTCACCGCGTTGTCGATCACCGCGTCCAGGGCGCTGGACAGCGTGACCGGGTCGGCCCACGCGGTGGTGGCCGGACAGTCGCCGACCAGGCGCACGCCCTTGGCCTCGGCGAGCGGGGCCCAGGCCGCGACGCGTTCGGCCGTCAGCGCGCCGATGTCGGTGAGTGCGAGGTCCGCCTCGGCGTGCTCGGCCAGCGCCAGGTCGAGGAGGTCGTCCAGGACCTCGGCCAGGCGCTTGCCCTCGGTCTGGACCGAGGCGATCTCCTCGTTTCCCTCCGGCAGTTCGAGTGCGAGCAGTTCGATCCGCAGCAGCAGCGCCGAGAGCGGGTTGCGCAACTGGTGCGAGGCGTCGGCGACGAAGGCACGCTGCTGCTCCAGCACGTCCTCGACGTTGTCCGCCATCTCGTTGAACGACCGGGCCAGCCGTCTGAGTTCCGGCGGCCCGCCGGCCACCGCGACCCGGGACTTCAGGCTGCCGGTCGCGATGTGGTGCGTGGTGGCGTCGAGCACGCGTACGGGTTTGAGCACCCAGCCGGTGAGACGCAGCGCGGCTCCTACGGCGAGCAGCATCGCGGCGATCTCACCGGCGCCGACGACGAGCCAGCCGTGCAGCGTCCGCGAACGCATCTGCCCGGTGGGCGAGTCGGTGACCACGACGGCCACGACATCGCCGTCCCGGATGACCGGCGACGCGACGACGAGCCGATGCCGTTGCCAGGGCCAGACCTGTTCGGGATCGTGGCTGCGGCGGGAGAGAAGCGCTTCGGCGAACGCGTCACGCACCTCGCCCGTTTCCGGCAGATACCAGTCAGCGGGCGCGTTGGCCATGGGATCGTCATTGCGGTAGAAGACACCCGCCCGGATGCCGTAGACGTCGTAGTAGCTCTCGAGTTCGCGTTGCAGGGTCTCACCGCGCTCGTCGGTCGCCATGTCCTTGACGCGGGACCCGGTGGGCCGGTCGGTGACGAACTGGGCGAGCGCCGCGAAGCGCGCGGTGTCGTCGATCCGGTCGACGACGACCGTCTGCTGCTGCGCGCCGGCCACACTGATGGCGAGCGGGATGCCCAGCGCGAGCAGGACTGCCGCCATCAGGACGATGAGCAGGGGAAGGAGACGTGTGCGCACCCGTACCCGTCCCGGCTACTGCGCCGGGGCGACGAGCCGGTAGCCCACGCCGCGGACGGTCTCGATCAGCGCCGGCATGCGCAACTTGGCGCGCAGGGACGCGACATGCACCTCCAGGGTGCGGCCGGTCCCCTCCCAGCTGGTGCGCCAGACCTCGCTGATGATCTGTTCGCGGCGGAACACCACCCCGGGACGCTGCGCGAGGAGGGCGAGCAGATCGAACTCCTTGCGGGTCAGCTGGACGACCGAACCCTCCACGAGGACCTGCCGGGTGGACAGTTCGATCCGCAGCGAGCCCAGGAGCAGGGCGTTCTCAGCGGCGTCGGCGGTTTCTTCATGGATGTTGCGCCGGCTGACGGCGTGGATCCGGGCGAGCAACTCCCCGGTGTCGTACGGCTTCACCACGTAGTCGTCGGCGCCGAGGTTGAGGCCGTGGATGCGGGAGCGGATGTCGGAGCGCGCGGTGACCATGATCACGGGGGTGTTGGTGCGCTTGCGGATCTTGCCGCACACCTCGTACCCGTCCTGGTCGGGCAGGCCCAGGTCGAGCAACACCACACCGAAGCCGTTGCCTTCAGGGACGAGCGCCTGGAGGGCCTCCTCGCCGCTGCGGGCGTGGGTGACGGCGAAGCCGTGGCGCGTCAGGACCGCGGAGAGCGCGGCAGCGACATGGTTGTCGTCCTCGACGAGGAGCAGTCTCATCGCGACCCCTTTCGGTTCATCGGCTTGTCTTCGTCGGCCGTAGCGTTTCGACTTGTACACCACATACGGTGCCCCAGCGGAGTACACCATGGGGACACACGCGCGCGGGTGCGTGGTTCCGGCTTCGGACCGCTCCGTTATCCAGCCGGTACACCTCTTTCGGGGGGCGCTACAAAGTGTGTTGACCTGACATCAGATCGTTATGCTCAAGTTCCCCTCAGATGTAATGACGCTGCTCTCACGCGGTCACTACTGTCCTCCGAAACCGAGGTGGACGGAGCCAGTAAGCGATGACCGAAGTATCGATGGCCAAGGACGCCGTGCCCGCGACCGGCGATCTGGTCGTCCTGAAGAGCGTCAACAAGCACTTCGGCGCGTTGCATGTTCTCCAGGACATCGACCTGACCATCGCCCGCGGCGAGGTGGTCGTGGTCATCGGACCCTCCGGGTCCGGTAAGTCCACTCTGTGCCGCGCCATCAACCGTCTGGAGACCATCGATTCGGGAGACATCTCGATCGACGGCAAGCCACTGCCCCAGGAGGGCAAGGCGCTGGCCCGGCTGCGGGCCGATGTCGGCATGGTCTTCCAGTCCTTCAATCTCTTCGCGCACAAGACGGTGCTCGAGAACGTGATGCTGGGCCAGATCAAGGTCCGCAAGGCCGACAAGAAGGCGGCCGAGGAGAAGGCCCGCGCCCTGCTCGACCGGGTCGGCGTGGCCACGCAGGCGGACAAGTACCCCGCTCAGCTCTCCGGTGGCCAGCAACAGCGTGTCGCCATCGCGCGAGCCCTGGCCATGGACCCCAAGGTCATGCTCTTCGACGAGCCGACGTCGGCTCTCGACCCGGAGATGATCAACGAGGTCCTGGAGGTCATGCAGCAGCTCGCCCGCGAGGGCATGACCATGATCGTCGTCACCCACGAAATGGGGTTCGCCCGCTCGGCTGCGAACCGAGTGGTGTTCATGGCGGACGGCCGCATCGTCGAAGAGGCCGTGCCGGACCAGTTCTTCAGCAACCCGCGCAGCGACCGCGCGAAGGACTTCCTGTCCAAGATCCTTCATCACTGATCCCACGGCCCTCCCCGCAGCCGGCCCTTCCCCGTCGCTTCCCGCAGCAGTGGGAATCCGCCTGATCGGCGGCCTCCGGACCACGGACGAACTGCGGCACCCGCTCGTGACAGCCCGTATTCACTTCACCACCCAAAGGATGTTCACCATGAAGCTTCGCAAGGTCACCGCCGCGACCGCCGCAGCCCTTGTCCTCGCCCTCACGGCGACGGCCTGTGGAGGCGACGACAACAAGAGCGGCAGCGGCTCCGGGGGCGGCGACAAGATCAAGGTCGGCATCAAGTTCGACCAGCCCGGTATCGGCCTGAAGGAGCCGGACGGCTCCTTCTCCGGCTTCGACGTGGACGTGGCGACGTACGTGGCCAAGCAGCTCGGCTACGCGCCCGACAAGATCGAGTGGGTCGAGACCAAGAGCGCCGACCGCGAGACCGCGCTCGCCCGTGGCGACGTGAAGTTCATCGCGGCCTCGTACTCGATCAACGACAAGCGCAAGGCGAAGGTCGACTTCGCCGGCCCCTACCTGCTCGCCCACCAGGACCTGCTCGTCAAGGCCGACTCCAAGATCGCCAAGGGCACGGACCTCAACGGCAAGAAGCTCTGCTCCGTGACCGGCTCGACCTCGGCACAGAACGTTCACGACACGATCGCTCCGAGGGCTCAGCTGAAGGAGTACGGCGGCTACTCGGAGTGCATCGCCGGCTTGCAGAGCGGCGCCGTGGACGCGGTCACCACGGACGACTCGATCCTCGCGGGCTTCGCCGCCCAGGACAAGTACAAGGGTCAGTTCCAGCTGGCGGGCCTCAAGCTGAGCAACGAGAACTACGGCATCGGTGTCAAGAAGGGCGACACCGCGACCGTGAACAAGATCAATACCGCGCTGGAGAAGATGGTCAGCGACGGCGCCTGGAAGACCGCGGTCGAGAAGAACTTCGGTCCGGCCGACTACAAGAACGAGCAGGCTCCGAAGATCGGCGACATCGTCAGCTAGCCCAGGGTCGCGCAGGTGCGCCGCAGCCCACCGCGATCAGGGCAGCGGCGCGCCGCGTCCGCCACATACGCCGCCACATACGCCTCACACCCGGAAGCGCGGGGATCGTGTTCGACTTTCTTGATGGTTACGACGTCCTCGGGGCGTTCTGGATGACGGTGAAACTCACCGCCCTCTCCGCCCTCGGCTCCCTGGTCTGGGGCACACTGCTGGCCGCCATGCGGGTCAGCCCGGTCCCGCTCATGCGCGGATTCGGCACGGCCTACGTGAACATCGTCCGCAACATCCCGTTGACGGTCATCATCGTCTTCACCTCACTCGGCCTCGCCGACATCTTCGGCATGACGATGGGCGCGTCCGACAACTTCGACGTCCAGGGCTTCCGGCTGGCGGTGCTCGGCCTCGTCGCCTACACCGCGGCCTTCGTCTGCGAGGCACTGCGCTCCGGCATCAACACCGTGCCCCCGGGTCAGGCCGAGGCGGCCCGCGCCCTCGGGTTGAGCTTCAGCCAGGTGCTGGGCCTCGTGGTGCTGCCGCAGGCGTTCCGGTCGGTCATCGGCCCGCTGGCCAACGTACTGATCGCACTGACCAAGAACACCACCGTGGCGGCCGCGATCGGCGTGGCCGAAGCCGCGACTCTGATGAAGACGATGATCGAGAACGAGGCTCAGTTGGTGCTTATCGGCGTGGTCTTCGCCTTCGGGTTCGTGGTGCTCACCCTGCCCACCGGGCTCGCCCTCGGCTGGCTGAGCAAGCGACTGGCGGTGAAGCGATGACCTCCGTGCTCTACGACGCACCGGGCCCCCGCGCCAAACAGCGCAACGTGATCCTCACTGTCGTCTTCTTCGTCCTGCTCGCCCTGTTCCTGTGGTGGATCTGGCGGACGATGGACGACAAGGGGCAGCTGAAGTGGGCCCTTTGGGAGCCGTTCACCACGTCACAGGCCTGGACGACCTATCTGCTGCCCGGCCTCGCCAACACCATGAAGGCCGCGGCGCTCTCCATGGTGATCGCCCTTCCCCTGGGTGCGGCCCTGGGTATCGCACGGATGTCCGACCACCGGTGGGTCCGGATACCGGCCGGAGTGGTGGTCGAGTTCTTCCGGTCGATTCCGGTGCTGCTGCTCATGCTGTTCGCCGCCGCGTTCTACGTCAGCTCCACGGACATCAGCAGTGAGTCACGCCCCCTCTACGCGGTCGTCACCGGTCTGGTCCTCTACAACGCCTCGGTGCTCGCCGAGATCGTACGTGCGGGCATCCTGTCCCTCCCCAGGGGACAGTCGGAGGCCGCCCTCGCGGTCGGTCTGCGCAAGGGCCAGGCGATGACGAACATCCTGCTCCCGCAGGCCGTCACCGTCATGCTTCCGGCGATCGTCAGCCAGCTCGTCGTCATCGTGAAGGACACCGCGCTGGGCGGCGTCATGCTCGGGTTCACCGAGCTTCTCAACGCGCGCAGCACGCTCGCGGCCAACTACGCCAACGTCGTTGCGAGCTTCATCGTGGTGGCGGTCATCTTCATCGTGATCAACTTCCTCATCACCAGCTTCGCGAGCTGGCTGGAGGGCCGACTGCGGCGCGGCAAGAAGTCGACCGGTGTGGTGCTCGGACCGGCGACGGTGGCCGGCACGGAGGCTACCGGCGCGGGTGGCTCCATCTGACGGGCACTCAACTCGTATGCTCTGCCCGGAGGCAGTGGTGTGACCGACACGGAGGCAGTGGCGCGTTCGCCACTGCCTCCGTCGTCTGCCGTCGGCGCCGGGTGCGCGTGCCGTACCAGGGGAAACGTCGAGCAGACCGGGTCACGTCCCGGGGGTGCGTCCAGCTTGACCGGGTGGCGCGGAATCTGTTGCATACGTTCTGTGAT
Source organism: Streptomyces sp. B21-083 (assembly GCF_036898825.1). Classification (GTDB taxonomy): domain Bacteria; phylum Actinomycetota; class Actinomycetes; order Streptomycetales; family Streptomycetaceae; genus Streptomyces. Next base: position 2,534,811 of record NZ_JARUND010000001.1, read on the forward strand.
CGCACACCCCGCTCCAACTTCCTGTTCACTTGTGTCGATGAAGACATCGCTCGGGACAGGGGGCACCGCGCCATGGACCCGGTGATCATCGTCGGAGCGGGGCCGGTCGGACTCACGCTGGCGCTTGCGCTGGCGCGCCAGGCGGTCCCCTCGGTCGTCCTCGACGAGGGGCCCGGCAAGGACGACCAGCGTCCCGCGCGCACCGTCGTACTGCGCGAGGACACCGCCGCGCTCCTGGAGCGGCTGACCGGTGTGCCGATCGCCGAGGCCGGTTTCCACTGGGCCGGATGGCGGTCGATGCGGCGCAAGCAGGTGACACGTCAGATCTCTTTCGGCGCCGAGGAATCCGGCGGCCCGGCGGACACGCCGTCGAGCCTCCAGTCTCAGCCCGTCACGGAGTCGGACACCCCCCTGCACATCGCCCAGCACGTACTGACCAGCGCCCTGCGGACCGCCATCGCGCGCGAGCGGCTCGTCAAGGTCGCCGTCAACAGCCGCCTCGACTCGGCCGAGCAGGAACCTTCCGGTGTCACGGCCCACACTCGGGGCCCGGGCGGCACCTGGTGGCGCGGCAGCTACCTGGTCGGCTGCGACGGCCCGCGCTCCACGGTGCGCAAACTGCAGGACATCCGCTTCCCCGGACGTACGGCCGTGGAACGACACGCCGTAGCCGCGCTGCGTACGGAACTTCCGTGGCCCGGTGAGGCGTTGTTGCACCGGATGCCGCCGTGGCGGACATCGGGTCCCTCGGCCGGGGAGATCACCGCCCGCCCGCTCCCCTACAGTGTGTGGCGCCTGGACTGGCTGCTGCCGCCCGGCAAGGACCTGGTCACGCCCGAGCTTCTCGTGACCCGCGTCCGTGAGACCCTCGCGGGCTGGAGCGGCGGGCCCACACCGCCGTACGACCTGCTCGACACCGGCGTCCACATCGTCCACCACCGGCTCGCCCGACGTTGGCGGGTCGGCCGGATCTTCCTCGCCGGGGACGCCGCGCACCTGCTCGGCGCGCTCGGCACCCAGGGGCTGGACGAGGGACTGCGGGACGCCGACAACCTCGCCTGGAAACTGGCCCTGGCCTGGCACCACGGCCCGCACGAGGCACTGCTCGACAGCTACCAGACCGAGCGGCGCGCGGCGGTCTCCGCCCGGCTGCGCGCCGCCGACCAGGCGCTCCCACTGCTGCGCGGCGGCGCGGGGCTACGGTCGTACGTCCCCGGGTCGACCCGGGGAAACGATGCGCTGCTCACGGACGGTCATCTGGGGCGCGGGGTACTCGGCGAGCCGGAGACATACGCCCGTTCGCCGCTGGCGCCCCAGCACCTTGAGGCGGAGGTCCCGGTGGACACCTTGCCCGGCGCACAGGTGACGGACGTACGTGTCACCGCCGAGGACGGTTCCTTCGTGCGGCTGCGGGAGCGGCTTGGCCGCGGTGCGCTGCTGGTGGTGCTGATCGCGCCGGGTACGGGTGTGTGGGAGCGCAAGCACTGGGTGAGCGCCGGGATCATGCCCCGGCTGGCGGCCGCGGTGGCCGCGCTGCCGCACCCCGCCGAGCTACTGGTCACCGAGAGCTATCCGGGCGCCGCCGCCCACACCGTGCTGCTGGTCCGCCCGGACGGCCACCTGGTGACCGCGCTGGGCGGAGTGCGTCCGGCCGACCTGTACGCGGCGGCCGAGGCGACGCTGGGCGGGCCCCCACAGGACACGACGGACGAGGCCGACGGAACGAGCAGCGGGTCCGACAAGTCGGACACGAAGGCAAACACGGAAGCCACGGAAGCCACGGCGGGTACGCGCTGACAGCTGCTCTCGTGGGCGCCACCCGGGGCCATCCCGCGACTCCCGTCGCGACGCGTCCACATGCTGACAGCGAGTTGACCGCTTCGCACCGTCATGCTCTACTCCGGAACGTGACCGATGCCGACACCGATGTGCGCCTGTGGCGGAGGGTCCATATGGACCTCGTCCGCTATGCGGGCTGCGTGTGTCGTCCGTCCTGCTGAATTCGCATCCCTTTTTCCCTCGCGCGCCGTTGATCCGCGCCGTCGCGCGCTCCCCGCGAACGTTCATCAGGACGGTACCCGTGTCCCTGTCACCCTCCGTATCCGCACCCGCCCGGGTCTCCGAGACGCCCACGACCCCGACGCAGGCGGACCTGCTCGACTTCGTACGACGCACAGCTGCCGACGGCGAGCTGATCGCCTCCCTGCCGCTCGACCCCGAGGGCCGCACCTGGGTTCGCCTTGAGGGCCCCGGCGGCAGCGAGGCCTGGCTGATCGGCTGGCCGCCCGGCACCGGCACCGGCTGGCACGACCACGCCGACTCGGTCGGCGCCTTCCTCACCGCGGCCGGAGAGCTCAAGGAGAACTCGCTCGCCGCCCGGCTGCCCACCGACGGCTGGAAGACCCTCGAACTCACCGAGGACGTCGACCGGGAACGGCGGCTGCCTGCCGGCCAGGGCCGGGGGTTCGGCCGCCATCATGTGCACGAGGTGCTCAACGAGTCCCGCGACCAGCACGCGATCTCGGTCCACGCCTACTATCCGCCACTGCCCCAGATCCGCCGCTACAGCCGTACGGGACCGGTGCTGCGTCTGGAGCACGTCGAGCGCCCACAGGACTGGCAGTGAGTGGACAGCCAACCGGTATCGACGAGTTGCTGGACCTCGTCCGCAGCACCTTACGCGCGCGTGGAGCCACACGAGACGTACGAGGCCGCGCAGGCCGGCGAGGCGCTGCTGGTGGACATCCGGTACGCGGCCCTGCGGGAGCGCGACGGCCTGATCCCCGGCGCGCTGGTGGTCGAACGCAACGAACTGGAGTGGCGCCTCGATCCCCAGGGCAGCCATCGCGCGGCCGAGGCGACCGGCCACGACCTGCGGATCGTGGTGGTCTGCGACGAGGGGTACGCGTCGAGTCTCGCGGCCGTGTCCCTGCACCAGCTGGGCCTGCACCGGGCGACCGACCTGGTCGGCGGGTTCCGTTCGTGGCGGGCGGCGGGGCTTCCGGTGACGGCGTAGGCCCACTGAGCACCTGAAGTCGTCTGAGCACCCGCGCACCTCCCGAAGCCGCCGTACCGTCCGCCGAGCCCTGAACGCGGTCGGCGCCCCCGCGCGTCCACCGTGTTCAGGGCCGGGACCCAGACCTCCCGAACACCAACTGCCGCTCGGGACGGCCAAACCTCGTCGCAGCAGGGCTCAGTACTCGTCGTCCCCGAGGAACTCGGCGTCGTCGCCCCCCTCGCCCTCCTCCTCCAGTGCCTGCCGAACCACCCGCAGGGCCATGCCCTGGGGGTAGCCCTTGCGGGCGAGCATGCCCGCCAGGCGCCGCAGCCTCTTGTCGCGGTCGAGGCCGCGGGTCACCCGCAGTTTGCGGGCGACGAGTTCCCGCGCGGTCGTCTCCTCCTGCTCGGAGTCGAGCTGCCCGACGGCCTCGTCGATGAGCGTGGGGTCCACGCCCTTGGTGCGCAGTTCCTGTACGAGGGCCCGCCGGGCCAGTCCCCGGCCGTGATGACGGGACTCGACCCAGGCGTCCGCGAACGCGCTGTCGTTGATCAGTCCGACTTCCTCGAACCGTGACAGCACCTCCTCGGCGACCTCGTCCGGGATCTCGCGCTTGCGCAGGGCGTCCGCGAGCTGCTTCCGCGTACGCGGGGTCCCGGTGAGCAGGCGCAGGCAGATCGCCCGCGCCCGCTCAGCCGGGTCCGCCGGCGGCTCCGTCCTCTCGGCCCTCGACGAGGAGACGGAACCTCCGTCCTGTGGGTCGCCGCCCGGCTCGCCGAAGCCGCGCTGCCGTCGACGACCGCGCCCACCACGCGGGCCCTCACCGCGAGGGCTCTCAGCGCTTGAGCCCCCGTCGCCGTACGGGCTGCTCTCGCCGCTCGGGTCACTGCCGCCACGGCGCCGCCCGCCACCCGGGGAACCGTCACCTTGACGTCGGCCGTCCCCCGGCGCACCCCGGCCGCGGCGCGCTCCGGCAGCGGGGCCTCCGTCACCCTCGTACACCCCGTCGCCTTCGTGAGCGCCCAGGCCACCCCCGTTCGGCCCGGCGTCCCCGTAGGCGCTGTCACCCCCGGTGGAGCCCCCGCGGACCCCACCGCCCCGGTCTTCCGAGGCATCGGGGTAGGCGTACTCGGCCCAGTCGGTTCGTCGTGTCACGGGCTAGCTCTTGGCCGCCGTGGCCCTGGCCTTGGTGGTCTTGGCCGCCGGAGCAGGCACGGTCTTCGCGGCCTCGTCCGAGCCGACGGTGACCGCCGCGTCCGCGCCAGGCTCCTCGGTCGGCTTCTCCGGCCGCACACCGACGCCCAGCTTCTCAAGGATCTTCTTCTCGATCTCGTTGGCGAGATCGGGGTTGTCCTTCAGGAAGTTGCGCGCGTTCTCCTTGCCCTGGCCGAGCTGGTCGCCCTCGTACGTGTACCAGGCGCCGGCCTTGCGGACGAAGCCGTGCTCCACGCCCATGTCGATCAGACCGCCTTCGCGGCTGATGCCCTGCCCGTAGAGGATGTCGAACTCGGCCTGCTTGAAGGGCGGCGCGACCTTGTTCTTGACGACCTTGACGCGGGTGCGGTTGCCGACCGCGTCGGTGCCGTCCTTGAGCGTCTCGATGCGGCGGATGTCGAGCCGCACCGAAGCGTAGAACTTGAGGGCCCGGCCACCGGTGGTGGTCTCCGGCGAGCCGAACATCACGCCGATCTTCTCGCGGAGCTGGTTGATGAAGATCGCGGTCGTCTGGGACTGGCTCAGCGCACCGGTGATCTTTCGGAGCGCCTGGCTCATCAGACGGGCCTGCAGACCCACGTGCGAGTCACCCATCTCGCCCTCGATCTCCGCGCGGGGGACGAGCGCGGCGACGGAGTCGATGACGATGAGGTCGAGGGCACCGGAGCGGACCAGCATGTCCACGATCTCCAGGGCCTGCTCGCCGTTGTCCGGCTGGGACAGGATCAGGTTGTCGATGTCGACGCCGAGCTTCTTCGCGTACTCGGGGTCGAGCGCGTGCTCCGCGTCCACGAAGGCGACCTGGCCACCGGCCTTCTGCGCGTTCGCCACCGCGTGCAGGGTCAGGGTCGTCTTGCCGGAGGACTCCGGGCCGTACACCTCCACCACTCGGCCGCGCGGCAGGCCGCCGACGCCGAGCGCGACGTCGAGCGCGGTCGACCCGGTGGGGATGACCTCGATGGGCTCATTCGGCCGCTCGCCCAGGCGCATCACCGCGCCCTTACCGAACTGCCGTTCAATCTGTGCGAGAGCGGCGTCCAACGCCTTCTCGCGGTCGGTTCCTGCCATGGGTTCCACCCGGTTTGCTTGAGTCGATCGCTTCACGTCAAAGACGCTAACGCCTGCCACTGACAATGCGCCCCGACGCCCGTCCAGCCTGTGGATAACTTGGGTACATCTGCATGAAAACCCTGACGAACTACCCGTCGAGAGCCTCGCCGGAAACTCCATCAGAACGGATGTTCGATTTTTGTGTCAAGCGCGACACCCGACACTCCACGAGACTAGATTCGCGGTCCGCCGACGGCCCGGACATCGGGTCCGACACCCCCGGAGACAGGCGGCACGGGCCGTCCTCGACCGGACAGGACGGCGCCTAGCACCCCCCGTCACCGGTCGGCTGCTAGGCGGCGTCCGTCGCCGTCTACGTGGCGTCCGTCGCCGTGCCGTCTCCGAAGCGCGACTCAGGCGGGCGTTGAACCTTCCCCCGGCCCCGACCCGGATTCCGGCCCCGACCCCGGTTCCGACCCTGATGCCGGTTCCGACCCTGATTCCGGCTCAGACGCCCCAGCGGAGCGCGCCGAGTCCCCGGTGCCGGCGCCCCGGCGCCCCTCCAGCAGCCTCCGCACCCGTGTGCCGATGCTCGCGCCCCGCCCGCGGTGCCCCTGGACACGGGGGTCGTCCGTGACGGCGTACCGCTTCACGTACGCCCCCAGGAACGCCTGGAGCGTGGCGACCGCCGGGATGGCGATCAACGCGCCGACGGCGCCGAGGAGCGCGGTGCCGGCGATGACCGAACCGAAGGCGACCGCGGGATGGATGTCGACGGTCTTCGCGGTCAGTTTGGGCTGCAGCATGTAGTTCTCGAACTGCTGGTAGATCACGACGAACACCAGCACCCACAGTGCGTACCAGGGATCGATGGTGAAGGCGATCAGCATCGGCAGGGCGCCCGCGAGATAGGTACCGATGGTCGGGATGAACTGCGAGACCAGCCCCACCCAGACGGCGAGCACGGGCGCGTACGGCACGCTCAGGATTTCCAGCAGTACGTAGTGGGCGACCCCGGAGATGAGCGCCATCAGGCCGCGTGAGTACAGATAGCCGCCGGTCTTGTCGACGGCGATCTCCCACGCGCGCAGCACCTCGGTCTGCCGGGCGGGCGGCAGAACGGAGCACAGCGCGCGGCGCAGTCTCGGCCCGTCGGCGGCGAAGTAGAACGCGAACAGTGTGATCATCAGCAACTGGAAGAGGCCGCCCAGCACCTGGGCGGAGACGTCCAGGACTCCGGTGGCGCTGTTCTGGACGTAACTGCGCAGCCAGTCGGACCGGAGCAGGCCCTCCTGAACGTCCACCCGCTTCAGGTCGGCGTTGAAGTGCGCGTTGATCCAGCTGATGACGGAGTCGAGATAGTTCGGGAAGTCCTCGACGATCTTGATGATCTGGCCCGCGAGCATGGAGCCGAGCAGGGTGATGAACCCGGCGATCGCGATGAGCATGCCGATGAAGACCAGGAAGGTGGCCAGTCCCCGGCGCATACCGCGCGACGCCATGCGGCTCACCGCGGGTTCGATCGCCAGTGCGGCGAAGAACGCGATGAGGATGTTGATCAACAGGCCCGTGAGCTGGTGGAAGGCCCAGCTGCCCAGCTGGAAGAGGCCGACGAGGGCGAGCGCCAGCATCATGGCGCGTGGCAGCCAGCGCGGCATGCGCGGGCCCTGCCCGGCGGTGTGCCCGGCCGGGGGTGTGGGCGGCGGCGTGCCGAACGGAGACGTCTGCTGTCCGAGCTGTTCGGTCTCGTCTGTGGATGCCACGGTGCAAGTCTCGCCCACGCCACCGACGATCAGTCACCGCCCCGCGCTCCATGGGGCCGGCCGACGTCGTTTCCGGGCGATTTCAGCGGTTCTCCGAGGGAACGTTCATGGCCGCGCACACCACACGCCACACGTCCTTCGCCTCCCAGCCGGCGTCCAGGGCCTCGTGCACGGTCCGTTCGCCGAGTTCCGTCATCACGTGATCGCGCGCGAAGGTGTCGGCGTAGCCCGAACCGAAGTGTTCCGCCATTCGCTGCCAGAAGACCGTCAACCGCATGACTTCAGTATCCCGCCCCTGAGAGTGGGCCCGCGCCGGGACCGCTCACCGGGACCGCTTCGCGCCCTACGGTCTGACCCATGGCCGAAACAGGAGCAGCCCCTCTCCCCCCGACGCCCCCCGCGCGTTCTCCGCTCTTCCGTGCCGAGCACTTCGTGTGGCTCACCGCGCGCGTGCTGGAGCAGCGGCGCTTCGCGTACCACTTCCTGAACGGAGGCCCGGACCCGGTCGAGACCGCGCTGGACGCCTACCGCAACGAGGACGGCGGATACGGCCACGCGCTGGAACCCGATCTGCGCGGCCCCGTCAGCCAGCCCCTGCACACCGCGCACGCGCTGCGCGTCCTGGACACCATCGGCCGCTGCGGCGGTCAGCGGGTGGAGCGCGTGTGCCGCTATCTGACCTCCGTCTCCGCACCGGACGGCGCCCTGCCGGCGATCCACCCCAGCCAGCGCGGCTATCCGGCGGCGCCCTTCGTGTCGATCGTGGCCGACCCCCCGAGTGAACTCCTCGCCACGGGCCCCGTGGTGGGCCTGCTGCACCGCAACAAGGTGTGGCACGCCTGGCTGTTCCGGGCCACCGACTTCTGCTGGCAGGCGGTCGACTCCCTGGAGAAGTCCCATCCGTACGAGGTGGAGGCCGCGGTGGCCTTCCTGGACTCGGTTCCGGACCGCTCGCGCGCGGAGGCGGCGGCCGACCGGCTTGGCCGCCTGGTGCGCGAGCACAGGCTCGTGGCACTCGACCCGGAGCGCCTCGACGCCTCCCCGGTACCGCCCGGCTACGCCCCGGGCGAGCACCACTTCCCGTACGACTACGCGCGGACGCCGGGCTCACTCGCGCGCGCGTGGTTCACCGACGAGGAGATGTCCCGTTCGCTGGACTTCCTCGCGAGTGAGCAGCGCGAGGACGGTGGCTGGCCCATCCGCTGGCGCGCGTGGGCACCGGGCACCGCCCTGGAGGCACGCCCCATGGTGACGGTCGAGGCACTGCGCACCCTGAAGGCGTACGGGCGCCCCATCGGCTGACTCCGGTGGCGCGGGCGCGGCCTGCGTTCAGCCGGTCATCGCCCGGACCGCCGCCGTCACCACCACGGCCGCCGCGACGACGACCAGGAAGGGAGCGCGCAGCACCAGCGCCACGGCGGCTGCGGCGAGCCCTGCGGCCTTCGCGTCCAGGACGAGCACCTGTCCGTCGGCGAAGGCCTGCTGGGCCGTGAGAGCGGCGAGGAGGGCGACGGGCAGCAGGGCGGCCAACCGCCGGACGAGCGGACGTTCCAGGACACCGGCCGGCACGAGGAGCCCTACGAGCTTGACCACGTAACAGCCGAGGGCGGTCACACCGATCGCGATCCAGACGTTCAACGGTCCACACCCTTTCCGTTCTCAGCCCTACGACGCCCTTGGACCCAGAGGACGGCCGGCGCCCCTAGCGCTGCCACCAGAACCGGCACACCGGCCGGCAGTACGGGCAGCAGGCCGAGCCCCAGGACCACGGCGAGGCCTGCGACAGCGCGCTCCGCGCCGGACTTCAGCATCGGCGCGAGCAGCGCCAGGAAGACGGCGGGCCCGGCAGCGTCCAGACCCCACGCGTCGGTGTCCCCGATGGCCTCGGCCCCCAGCCCGCCGAGCATCGTCGTGAGATTCCACAGCGCATAGAGGGTGAGTCCGGTGACGGTGAACCCGATACGCGCGGCGCGCCGAGTGGGCTGGGCCAGGGCGACCGCCGTGGTCTCGTCGATGACCCATTGGGCAGCGAACGGCCGCACCGCGCGCGGGAGAGCCAGCAACTGCGACAGACGCAGCCCGTAGAAGGCGTTGCGCACCCCCAGGAAGAAGGCGCCCGCTGCCGCGGTGAGCGGATTGCCGCCGGCCGCGAGCGCGCCCACGAGCGCGAACTGGGAGGCCCCGGTGAACACCAGAAGGCTGAGCGCACAGGTCTGCAGAAGCGTGAGCCCACTGCCGACCGACGTCACCCCGAAGGCGAAACCGGACAATCCGACGGCGACCCCGACTCCGAGGGCGTCTCGTACGACGGCGGCGTCCGGCTTGCCTCCGTCGTCGGCGTGTATGTCTGCGCGAGCTGTCTGTTCTGCCACCCGTCGGACGATAGGAGCAGATGCCCTGGGGGGTCTTGTACGTTCTTGCGCTCACGCTGGTACGCACCCGGGGGCACGCCCACGATCCGGGTGAAGTGCCGGTTGAGGTGCGGCTGATCGGTGAAGCCGACGGCGACGGCCGCGTCGGCGGGCAGAGTACCCGCGTCCAGCAGCCGCCGGGCGCGACGCACGCGCGCGTCTGTCAGCCAGGCGTGCGGCGGCAACCCGTACGTGTCACGGAATGCCCGAAGCAGCGCGAAGGGACTGGTGCCGAGGTCTGTGGCAAGTTTTTCCAGAGTCGGCGGCCCGGCCATCGTCTCCTCCAGCACAGCACGCGCGCGTGCCGCGATCCGGCCGCCCGCCGTACGCACCACGCGTTCCTGAAGAGCCCCGCCGTTGAGCCGGAGCAACCGGGTCACCACCACCCGCAGCAGCGTGTCGGCGGCCAGCGCGTTGCCTTCCTCGGCCGCACGCAGCACCTCGTGTACGAGTGTGACCGAATACGGATCGTCGAACACGGGCCCGAGGAAACCCGGTGTCCCCCGAATCACCGTGGTCTCCGCGGCGATCTCGGCCACCACGTCGGGCGCGGGATAGACAGCCCCGTACCGCCACCCTTCGGGAACCCCCGCACGCCCTGTGTGCGGCGTATCGGGATTGACCAGCGCGAGCGCCCCCGGCCCCGCGTACTGATCGGCTTCCCGATGGTGGAACACCTCCACCCCTTCGGTGATGGCGGCGATGACGAAGTTCTCGTGCGTGTGCCGGACAAAGGTCTTGTGGATGTACCTGGCGCGGAGAAGATCGACACCGGGCAGTTCCGCGTACTGCCAGTGCCGAGCCCGCTCGACCGAACCCGTCATACCTCCATTCTCCGCGAAGGAGCCTCAGCCCATCCGGGCACACCCCCCACGCGCCTCCACCGGCGGAGACAAACTCGCAGGTCAGGGCAATTGTCAGTGGCGAGGTGCAGGATGGGTCCATGGTCAGCTCCGCACACCGAGCCCTCGACGGCTTCTCCCCCGCGACCCGCGGCTGGTTCACGGGGGCCTTCTCCGCGCCCACCGCGGCCCAGACCGGAGCGTGGGAAGCCATCGGCGAGGGCTCGGACGTGCTGGTGGTGGCCCCGACCGGTTCCGGCAAGACCCTCGCCGCGTTCCTCGCGGCGCTCGACCAGCTCACCTCGACACCCCCGCCGGCCGACCCGCACAAACGCTGCCGCGTGCTCTACATCTCCCCGCTCAAGGCCCTCGCGGTCGACGTGGAACGGAACCTGCGAAGCCCCCTCACAGGCATCCGCCAGGAATCGGTACGCCTGGGGCTGCCCGAGCCCGAGGTCAAGGTGGGCATCCGCTCCGGTGACACCCCGCCCGCCGAGCGCCGTGCCCTCGCCACCCGCCCGCCGGACATCCTGATCACCACCCCCGAGTCGCTGTTCCTGATGCTCACGTCGGCCACACGCGACGCGCTGACGGGCGTGGAGACGGTGATCCTGGACGAGGTGCACGCGGTCGCGGGCACCAAGCGCGGCGCGCATCTCGCGCTCTCTCTGGAGCGACTTGACGAGCTGCTGCCGAGGCCCGCCCGGCGCATCGGCCTCTCCGCGACCGTTCGCCCGGTCGACGAGATCGCGCGTTACCTCTCGCCCCTCCGCAAGGTGGAGATCGTCCAGCCCACATCCGGCAAGGAGTTCGACCTCTCGGTCGTCGTCCCGGTCGAGGACCTGGGCGAACTGGGCGGTTCTCCGGTCGCCGAAGGGAAGGAGGGGGCCGAACGGCCGTCCATCTGGCCACATGTCGAGGAGCGGATCGCCGATCTCGTCCAGTCGCACCGCTCGACGATCGTGTTCGCCAACTCCCGCCGCCTCGCGGAGCGTCTGTGCAACCGGCTCAACGAGATCGCGTACGAGCGAGCCACCGGTGAGCCCCTCACCGAACACCACGCTCCCGCTGAGCTGATGGGCGGCTCGGGCGCGGCCCAGGGCGCCCCTGTGGTCATCGCCCGGGCCCACCACGGTTCGGTCTCCAAGGAACAGCGCGCGCTCGTCGAGGAGGACCTCAAAGCGGGCCGGCTGCCCGCCGTGGTGGCCACCTCCAGCCTCGAACTGGGTATCGACATGGGCGCGGTGGACCTGGTCATCCAGGTCGAGTCGCCGCCGTCCGTGGCCTCCGGGCTGCAACGCGTCGGCCGCGCAGGACACCAGGTGGGCGCGGTCTCCACAGGCGTCGTCTTTCCCAAGTACAGGGGTGACCTCGTTCAGGCGGCCGTGGTCACCGAGCGCATGCGCACCGGTTCCATCGAGTCCCTGCGGGTCCCCGCCAACCCCCTGGACGTCCTCGCCCAACAGCTCGTCGCCATGGTGGCGCTGGACACCTGGCAGGTCGACGACCTGTTGTCCACGGTCCGCCGGGCGGCGCCCTTCGCCTCCCTCCCCGAGTCGGCGTTCACCGCGGTCCTGGACATGCTCGCGGGCCGCTATCCGTCCGACGCCTTCGCGGAGTTGCGCCCCCGCGTGGTGTGGGACCGCATCGCCGGCACCGTGACCGGCCGCCCGGGAGCGCAGCGACTCGCCGTGACCTCCGGGGGCACGATTCCCGACCGGGGTCTCTTCGGTGTCTTCCTCGCCGGCGCCGACCCCAAGAAGGGCGGCGGCCGGGTCGGCGAGCTCGACGAGGAAATGGTGTACGAGTCCCGCGTGGGGGACGTCTTCACGCTCGGTACGAGCTCCTGGCGCATCGAGGACATCACCCGCGACCGCGTCGTGGTGTCCCCCGCGCCCGGGGTGCCCGGTCGTCTCCCCTTCTGGAAGGGCGACCAACTGGGCCGCCCGCTCGAACTGGGCCGCGCGGTGGGCGCGTTCCTGCGCGAGGTCGGTTCCCTGCCGGAGGAGGACGCCCGCCTCCGGCTCCTCGCCGCCGGACTCGACACGTGGGCCGCCGACAACGTCCTCTCCTACCTGGCCGAACAGCGCGAGGCCTGCGGCCACATCCCGGACGACCGGACCATCGTCGTGGAGCAGTTCCGCGACGAACTCGGCGACTGGCGGGTCGTCGTCCACTCCCCTTTCGGCGCCCAGGTCCACGCCCCGTGGGCACTCGCCCTCAGTGCCCGCCTCTCCGAGCGGTACGGCATGGACGCCCAGGTCATGCACGCCGACGACGGCATCGTGCTGCGCCTCCCGGACGCCGACCTGATGAGCCTGGACCTGCTCGACCAGGAGCCGGCCAGGACCGGCATGGAGTACGACGCCGAGCAGGCACCCGTGGGCGCGGCGGACGTGGCCTTCGACAAGGGCGAGGTCAACCAGATCGTCACTGACCAGGTGGGCGGCTCGGCCCTGTTCGCGGCCCGCTTCCGCGAGTGCGCGGCGCGCGCCCTGCTGCTCCCGCGTCGCAACCCCGGCAAACGCACCCCCCTGTGGCAGCAGCGCCAGCGGGCCTCCCAACTGCTCCAGGTCGCAAGCGAGTTCGGTTCGTTCCCCATCGTTCTCGAAGCGGTCCGCGAATGCCTCCAGGACGTCTTCGACGTCCCTGGTCTCGTGGAGCTGATGGGCGACATCGAGTCCCGCAAGGTGCGCCTGGTCGAGGTCACCACCCCCGAGCCCTCCCCCTTCGCCCGTTCCCTCCTCTTCGGGTACGTCGCACAGTTCCTGTACGAGGGCGACTCACCGCTCGCCGAGCGGCGCGCCGCCGCCCTGTCACTGGACTCGCGACTGCTGGCCGAGCTGCTGGGTCAGGCGGAGCTGCGCGAACTGCTCGACGCCGAGGTACTGACCGAGCTGGAGCGGGAACTGCGGTGGCTCACCGAGGACCGACGCGCGAAGGACGCCGAAAGCGTCGCGGACCTGCTGCGCCTGCTCGGTCCGCTCACCGACGCCGAACTCGCGGAGCGCGGCGCCGATCCGCAGTGGGCCCGGGAGCTGGCCGGCGCCCGCCGCGCGATCCGGGTCCGCATCGGCGGCGCCGACCACTGGGCGGCGATCGAGGACGCGGGCCGTCTGCGCGACGCGCTCGGCACGGCGCTCCCGGTCGGCGTCCCGGAGGCCTTCACCGAGCCGGTCAAGGACCCGCTCGGCGACCTCCTGGCCCGCCACGCCCGCACCCATGGCCCGTTCACCTCGGCCACGGCCGCAGCCCGCTTCGGCCTGGGCGTGGCGGTCACCGAGGGCGCGCTTCAGCGCCTGGCGGCGAACGGCCGCGTCGTGCAAGGGGAGTTCCACCCGGCCGGCATCGGCCAGGAGTGGTGCGACGCGACGGTTCTGCGCCGCCTCCGGCGCCGCTCCCTGGCCGCCCTGCGGCACGAACTGGAACCGGTACCGCCCGCGGCACTCGCGCAGTTCCTGCCGCAGTGGCAGCACATCGGAAAGGGCCACGGGCTGCGCGGCGTCGACGGACTGGTGCGCGCGGTCGAGCAGTTGCAGGGCGCCTCCGTGCCGGCGTCCGCCCTGGAGAAGCTGGTCCTGCCGTCCCGGGTGGCGAACTACGCCCCCGCGATGCTCGACGAACTCACGGCAGCCGGGGAGATCGTCTGGGCCGGGGCGGGCTCGCTTCCCGGCAAGGACGGCTGGGTGTCCCTGTATCTGGCGGACGCGGCCCCGCTGCTCCTGCCACCGCCCCACCCCCTGGAGCCCACCGCGCTCCACCAGTCCGTGCTCGACGCCCTCACCGGCGGCTACGGGCTTTTCTTCCGCCAGATCGCCGACCAGGTCCGCGCCACCACGCACCCGGACGCCTCGGATCCCCAACTGGCCGACACCGTCTGGGACCTGGCCTGGTCGGGCCGGCTCACGAACGACACACTCACCCCGATGCGCTCCCTCCTGGGTTCGGGCCGTACGGCAGGCTCGACGGCACACCGGGCGAAACGCGCCGTCCCGCGCGGCCGGTACGGCTCGCTGACGGCCGCCGCACGCCCCGCCTCGCGCGGTGGCCCGCCGACCGTGGCCGGCCGCTGGTCCCTGCTCCCGGGACCTGAACCCGACCTCACCGTCCGCGCCCACGCCCTGGCCCGCACCCTGCTCGACCGCCATGGGGTGGTGACCCGCGGAGCCGTTTCCGCGGAGGGGGTGGAGGGCGGCTTCTCAGCCGTGTATCGCATCCTCTCCGCCTTCGAGGACAGCGGTCAGGCCCGTCGCGGCTACGTGGTGGAGGGTCTCGGCGCCGCCCAGTTCGCCATGGACGGCGCGGTGGACCGCCTCCGCGCGACAGCGAACGCCCGGGACCGCGGCGACTCCCGGCCCTCCCCGGGTATCGACCCCGGCTTCCCCGGCAACGGCGGCACGGTCGACGCACACGGCGCGGCCTCCCCAGCGGACCACGGCTTCGTGGACGACATCGACATCGACCTCGACCTCAACTCTCCCTCACCCCACGCCCGCACGGCCCGGAGCCCGCGCGACTCGGCCCACGGTTTCGCCGGAAGCTCTTGGTCCCGCGCCTCCAACGCCTCGTCCACCTCCACCTCCTCCGGAGCCACCCGTGCCGTAGTCCTCGCCGCCGCCGATCCGGCGAACGCGTACGGTGCCGCACTCCCCTGGCCCGAGCCCCCGACCGGTGCCGGCCACAAACCGGGCCGCAAGGCCGGTTCCCTGGTGGTACTGGTCGACGGAGAGCTGACCCTCTATATGGAGCGCGGCGGCAAGACGCTGCTGGCCTGGCCCTCCGAACCTGACGGCGGGCCCGTCGAAGACCCCCGTCTGCGCGCGGCGGCCGAAGCCCTCGCCGCAGCCGCCCGCGCGGGTTCCCTCGGCACGGTCACAGTGGAACGAGTCAACGGCGCCTCGGCCCTGACCTCTCCCTTCGGCACCCTTCTGGAAGGAGCGGGCTTCATCGCGACCCCTCGCGGCCTGCGCCTACGCGCATGATCTTCTGCGCGAAGGACCTGTCCGACGCCGACATGTCACCCTGGAACCATGCCCGAAGGTGACACCGTCCGGCAGGCAGCGAGGCGACTGCACGACGCGCTCGCCGGCAAGGTGCTGACCCGTTCCGACCTTCGTGTGCCCAAGTACGCCACGGCCGACCTCACCGGCCGCACCGTCCTGGAGGTCACCCCGCGCGGCAAGCACCTCCTCACCCGAGTCGAGGGCGGCCTGACCCTCCACTCGCATCTGCGGATGGACGGCTCCTGGAAGGTGTACGAGAACGGCCGGCGCTGGAGCGGCGGCCCGTCGCACCAGATCCGGGCGATCCTCGGCACCGCGGACCTCAGTGCCGTCGGCTACCGCCTCCCTGTCCTCGAACTGCTGCGCACCGCCGACGAACACCGGGCCGTCGGCCATCTCGGCCCCGACCTCCTGGGCCCGGACTGGAACCCCGACCAGGCGCTCGCCAACCTCCTCGCGGACCCCGCCCGCCCCTTGGGCGAAGCCCTGCTCGACCAGCGCAACCTCGCCGGCATCGGCAATGTCTACAAGAGCGAGCTGTGCTTCCTCCTGGGCGCCACCCCCTGGCTCCCTGTCGGCGACCTGCCCGCCGACCGCACCGCGAAGCTGCCCGCGCTCGCGAAGAAACTCCTCGACGCAAACCGGGACCGTCCGGTCCGCAGCACGACGGGCCGCCGCGACCAGAACCTCTTCGTGTACGGCCGCGCGTCCCGCCCCTGTCTGCGCTGCCAGACCCCCGTCCGCGTCGCCGACCAGGGCGACGGCTCCCGCGAACGCCCCACCTATTGGTGCCAGACCTGCCAACGGGGCCCGGCCCCCACCCCCGGCGCCACCAGAGCGCGGCGCAAGCCACTCCCGTAGGACCTGACACCGCACACGCACCGCGCGACGGGAACCCCACACGCCCACACGCTCAGCACCGAACCGCGCACGACCAATTGACGACCCGTCAGAAACCCTCGTACCGTCCCAGCATGCCCGTACAGGCGTACGACCTCACCGGACGCACCGCATTCGTCACCGGGGCCGCCAGCGGCATCGGACGCGCATCCGCCGTACTGCTCGCCGAAGCGGGCGCCACCGTGCACTGCGCCGACCGGGACGCGCAGGGACTGCACGAGACGGCGACCCTGATCAAGGGCATGGGCGGCACGGCCCGTACCCACCACCTGGACGTCACCGACCGGGCCCAGGTCCGGCAGGCCGTCACGTCGTGCGAGCGGCTGGACATCATGGCGGCGGTCGCCGGGATCATGCACAGCAGCCCCGTGCTGGAGACCCGCGACGAGGACCTCGAGCGCGTCCTGACCGTCAACTTCAAGGGCGTGCTGTACGCCTGCCAGGAGGCGGCCCGCCTGATGATCTCCCGGAACACCAAGGGCAGCATCGTCACCATGGCCTCGGGCGCCGTCGATACCGGCAGCCCCGGCCTGCTCTGCTACGGCGTCGCCAAGGCGGCGGTCATCCAGCTGACGAAGACGCTGGCCGCCGAGATCGGGCGCCACGGCATCCGTGTCAACGCCGTCGCGCCGGGCTGGATCCGTACGCCGATGACCGACCGCCACGACGGCGAGGCACAGGCGCACACCGAGGCCCTCATGTCCCGTATGGCTCCCCTGGGCCGGGTAGGCGAACCGGAGGAGGTCGCCCACGCCGTGCTGCATCTGGCGTCCGACGCGTCGGCGTTCACGACGGGCCAGATCATCCGCCCGAACGGCGGTGTGGCGATGCCCTGGTAGGACCGGCCCCGACACCCTCGCCACCCAGCCCCCGCACCGCCCCCGCGACCTCCACGGCCCGCGCCGCCGAAGTCTTCGGCACGCAGTGCACCGGCAACAGACTCAGCCCCCACCCCCCGGCCGCGACCGCCCCCTCCAGCACCCCCGCGCCGGGTGCCAGCGCGAGCCGCAGAACAGCCCACCACCAGACGACCCCGAGCCCCAGCAGCGCCCCCCAGCGAACTATCCGCACCGCCATGGCCCACCTCCAGCCCCACGCTAGAACGCCCCGCTCACCCGCACACAGGGCGCATCACCGGCACAGAGGCGCACCGCTTTCCCAAGGAAGGCCGCCCGGGAAACCGCGCGCGCCCGCCTCCTCACACCATGACCGCCCCGCGACCCACCGGCAAACGCACCCAGGGGAGGACCCCCGAGAACCCGCGGAGCGGGCACCCAACGCGAGAGCCCCGACCGCACTCCTCCGGATCTCCCGGAGAAGCCCCGGCCGGGGCTCTCACACACTTTGACTCTCGTGCACCTCAGGCGGCGACGACATCCACCGCCTCGGCGGGCGCCTTGATGGTCACCCGTTCCGGTGGCACACCGGCCACCGATACGGAACCCAGCATGGGACGCACCGGCGTGGGTACAGGTTCGTTGGCCGCAGCAGACTGGGCCAGCTCGGCGAGGGCGAGATCGTCACTCACTTCCCGCATGAGCTCGGACATCCGTACGTCCAGCGCGTCGCAGATCGCGGACAGCAGTTCGGAGGATGCCTCCTTCTGCCCCCGCTCCACCTCGGAGAGATAGCCGAGTGAGACTCGGGCGGACGAGGAGACTTCGCGCAGAGTACGGCCCTGGCGCTGGCGCTGCCGACGCAGCACGTCACCCAACAGGCGACGGAGCAGAATCATCGGTGGCTCCCTCCTCGGACCGCGTAGCCGCATCCTTCACGCCCCACCGTACCGCCTTGCGCCGCGGCCGTGCGGGGAGCGATGCCGTGTTCACTCAGGGCTGCAAACATCAGGTCCCCCCGTTCTGTTCCGTATTCTGTGCCCGCTCATTCCCGGCCTGTTCGCCCGCAATCCCCTCAAGGAGGAGTGCGAGTACGCTCCGTACACTCTCCATACGAATTTCCGCCCGGGAGCCGTTCAACCGCAGCGACGCCACTTTTCCGCCACCTTGGGAACCGGAATCCGCTGCGTGAGGGCCGGCGACCGCCACGAAAACCGTTCCTACGGGCTGCCCGTCCTGCGGTTCAGGGCCGGCGACACCGGTCGTCGCGGCACCCCAGTCGGCGCCGAGAACTCTGCGGGCTCCGGCCGCCATCTGGGCCGCGACCTGCGGATCCACCGCCCCTCGGGCGCTCAGCAGAGCTGAGTCGACGCCCAGCACCTGGTGCTTCAGTTCGGTCGCGTACGCGGTCACCGCACCCCGGAACACCTTGGAGGCCCCGGGCACCGACGTGATCTCGGCCGCGACCAGACCGCCCGTGAGGGACTCCGCGACAGCGAGCGTCTCGCCCCTCACTGTCAGTAGTCTCACCACGTCGGCGGCCACGGAACTCACCGTTCCGTCTCCACGGACGAGGCCTCGCGCTCGGCGATTCCCTCGGTGCGCAGCACAATGGCCTGTCTTATGTAGTCGAGGCCGGTCACCACGGTCAGTACCACCGCCGCGGCCATCACCCAGAACCTCAGCGTCGCCAGCGGCCCCGTCAGCGCCAGGACGTACATCCCGACGGCCACGCCCTGCGTGAGCGTCTTGATCTTGCCGCCGCGGCTCGCGGGGATCACGCCGTAGCGGATCACGACGAAGCGCAGGAGTGTGATCCCGAGCTCACGCCCGAGGATGACACCGGTCACCCACCACGGCAGATCACCGAGCGCGGAGAGACAGAGCAGCGCCGCTCCCATGATCGCCTTGTCGGCGATGGGGTCGGCGATCTTCCCGAAGTCGGTGACGAGGTCGTACGTACGCGCCAGATGGCCGTCGAAGATGTCGGTGATCATGGCGACGGCGAAGGCCGCCCACGCCAGCGAGCGCCACGCCGGGTCGTACCCCCCGTCGGCCAGCATCAGGGCCACGAAACCCGGCACAAGGAGCAACCGGATCATCGTAAGAATGTTCGCGATGTTCCAGAGGCTGGCCTGATTGACGGCCGCGGCCCCCAACTTCCCACCGCGCACCGCCTTCACACCCTCCAGGTCATCAGTGACCAGGGAGTCGACGCCGGAGCCGGATGCCTCGGAGCCGACAGCGGGGCCGGAGAGCGCGGGAGCGACCGAGGAGCCCGTGGTACCCATCGCGCCCGGCACAGTCACCGCACCCGGAACGCTCTTGGCGTTCCGCGCGCTGGAGGAGCCGCCCGCTGCGGATGCCGGGACTCCGGTCATCTGGTCGCCTCCTCTGACTCCGAACGCGCGAGCGGGCCGAGCGAACCCGGAAGCAGCTCGGCCACCAGGTCGACACCTTCCGTACCGACCACTTTCGCCTCGACCATACGACCGACACTCAGCTCTTCGCCGCTCGTGAGACCCGCGAAGTCCGCGAAGTTGGTGAACAGCACCTGCCCGTCCGTCTCGGGGGCCTGGTGCGCGCCCCGGCCGTACGCGCCCTCCTCGCCACCGACCGACTCGACCAGCACGTGCACGGTCTCACCGACGCGCTCCTCCGCACGTTGCGAGACCAGCTCCTCGGCCAGCCGCGACACCCGGGCGAGTCGCGCCGCGACCACGTCCTCGTCCAGCTTGTTCTCGTACGTCGCCGCTTCCGTGCCGTCCTCGTCGGAGTACCCGAAGACACCGATGGCGTCCAGGCGCGCGTTGTTCAGGAACCGCTCCAGCTCCGCCAGGTCGGCCTCCGTCTCACCGGGGAAGCCCACGATGAAGTTGGACCGCACACCGGCCTGCGGCGCCTTGCTCCGGATGGTGTCGAGCAGCTCCAGGAAGCGGTCGGTGTCACCGAAGCGCCGCATCGCACGCAACACGTCGGGCGCGGAATGCTGGAAGGAGAGATCGAAGTAGGGGGCGACCTTCGGGGTCGAGGTCAGCACGTCGATGAGCCCCGGGCGCATCTCGGCGGGCTGGAGATAGCTCACCCGCACGCGCTCGATGCCGTCGACGTCCGCGAGCTCGGGCAGCAGCGACTCCAGCAGACGGATGTCCCCCAGGTCCTTGCCGTACGAGGTGTTGTTCTCGGAGACGAGCATGACCTCCTTGACGCCCTGCTCCGCGAGCCACCTGGTCTCGTTCAGTACGTCGCTGGGGCGGCGCGAGATGAAGGAGCCGCGGAAGGACGGGATGGCGCAGAAGGTGCAGCGCCGGTCGCAGCCGGAAGCCAGCTTCACCGAGGCGACGGGCGCGCCGTCGAGCCGCCGGCGCAGCGGCGCGCGGGGGCCGGAGACCGGAGCGACGCCTTCGGGGAGATCGGCAGGGGCCTCGACCGGTTCCACCGGCTTGGCGGCCGTGCCGGCGTCGGTGTCCGTGGCCGCGCCGTGCCCCGGGAGAGCGATCCCAGCACCCGCGCCCTGCCGCTCCGCCGGGCTGATCGGCAGCAGCTTGCGCCGGTCGCGCGGGGTGTGCGAGGCGTGGATACCGCCGTTCAGGATGGTTCGGAGGCGGTCGGAGATGTCGGCGTAGTCGTCGAAGCCGAGCACGCCGTCGGCTTCGGGCAGCGCTTCGGCGAGTTCCTTGCCGTACCGCTCGGCCATGCAGCCCACCGCCACGACGGCCTGGGTTCTGCCGTGCCCCTTGAGGTCGTTGGCCTCAAGGAGGGCGTCGACGGAGTCCTTCTTGGCGGCCTCGACGAAGCCACAGGTGTTGACGACGGCGACATCCGCGTCCTCGGCGTCCTCCACGAGTTGCCAGCCGTCCGCCTCCAAGCGGCCTGCGAGCTCCTCCGAGTCCACCTCGTTACGGGCGCAGCCAAGGGTGACGAGTGCGACGGTACGGCGTTCAGGCATGGGCTCAAGACTACTTCGTCCCACTGACACCCCACGTCGACGGGGCTGGCCGATCTTGGCCAGCCCCGTACCTGTGGACTTCGGGAGCGCGTACCGCTCAGCCGACCTCGGGGTCGCCCTTCGTGTACGTGAGCCGCTCCACGGCCCCCGACTGGAACTCGTCGTCGATCTTCTTGCCGTTCACGTACAGCTGGATCGCGCCCGCGTCGCCCAGGACGAGATTGACCTCTTCGTCGTCCTGGAAGGTCTGGGACTGGCCCTGCTTGAGCAGGCCGTCGAAGAGCAGGCGGCCGTTGTGGTCCTTGGCCGAGATCCAGCTGCGCCCGTCAGAGGCGCTCACCTGGACGGTCACCTTGTCGGCCGGTGCCGCCGCGATGGCGCTTTCCGACGGGTCCGGCTTCGGGTCGGCGGGCTTGTCCTTCTTGGGCGTGGGTGAAGCCGGATCGCTGGCCGTGGGCGTGGCACCCTCGGCGACCTGGGTTCGCGCATCCGCGCTACCGTCGCCGCCCTTGACCAGCGTGAAGCCGACGAAGCCGATCACGGCGACGATCGCGGCGACCATCGCCGCGGTCCAGTTCGGCCCGCGCCGCTCGGGGCGGATGCGTTCCGCCTCGAACAGGGGCGCGGCCGGGGTGGGCGCCGGACGTCCACCATGGGCGTCGGCGAACTGCGCGAGCAGCGGTTCGGGGTCGAGGTGGACGGCACGGGCGAGAGTCCGGATGTGGCCGCGCGCGTAGACGTCTCCACCACAGGGGGCGAAGTCGTCCTGTTCGATCGCGTGCACGATGGCGATCCGGACCCGGGTGGCGGAACTGACGTCGTCGACAGTCAGCCCTGCCGCGATGCGCGCCTGCTGGAGGGCGCGACCGATCGAAGGGCGGGCTGCTTCCTCGCGGTCGTCGCGGTCTTCTTCGAACGGACGCTCGTCTTGTGGAGAGTTGCCGATGGACACGGGGGCGCCTTTCGAGCGTTTAGCCACCTGTGCTGGAGGTTCAGTTTAGGGGGGTTCGGGAAGGGTGGGGCAACCGGGCGGACGGACTTTGTACGCCATCGGAATGGCCAGGACACGCTGATGGTCAGGTCATGGTGAGGCAAGGATCTGTCGCCTCCCTCAACTTGACGTACGCCGAAGGGAAACGGTTGCTCAATGATCCCTTACGAGTGAGTCACATTCGACCACCCGGCTGCTGTACACACGGACGCCCGCACAACGGACGACTCCCTAGGAGTCAGTCTCCCCACGAATCACCGCGAGCATCTCGTCCAGCCCGTCAGCCTTCACAAGAACGTCACGCGCCTTGGACCCCTCGCTCGGCCCGACGATGCCCCGCGTCTCCATGAGGTCCATCAGTCGTCCCGCCTTGGCGAACCCGACCCGCAGTTTGCGCTGGAGCATCGACGTGGAGCCGAACTGGCTGCTGACGACGAGTTCGGCCGCCGCGCACAGTAGTTCGAGATCGTCGCCGATCTCCTCGTCGACCTCCTTCTTCTGCTTGGTGCCCACGGTGACGTCGTCCCGGAAGACCGGCGCCATCTGGTCCTTGCAGTGCTGGACGATCGCGGCGACCTCGTCCTCGGTGACGAAGGCGCCCTGCATACGGGTGGGCTTGTTGGCGCCCATCGGCAGGAACAGTCCATCGCCCTTGCCGATCAGCTTCTCGGCGCCGGGCTGGTCGAGGATGACCCGCGAGTCGGCCAAGGAGGAGGTGGCGAAGGCGAGCCTCGACGGCACGTTCGCCTTGATCAGCCCGGTCACGACGTCCACGGACGGCCGCTGCGTGGCGAGGACCAGGTGGATGCCGGCCGCGCGCGCGAGCTGCGTGATACGCACGATGGCGTCCTCGACGTCCCTGGGGGCCACCATCATCAGGTCGGCCAGCTCGTCGACGATCACCAGCAGATACGGGTACGGCTGAAGTTCGCGCTCACTCCCTTCGGGCAGCTTGACCTTGCCGTTCCTGATGGCCTCGTTGAAGTCGTCGATGTGCCGGTATCCGAACGCGGCCAGATCGTCGTACCGCAGATCCATTTCCCGTACGACCCACTGGAGCGCCTCCGCGGCCCGCTTCGGGTTGGTGATGATCGGCGTGATCAGGTGCGGGATGCCCTCGTACGCGGTCAGCTCCACGCGCTTGGGGTCGACCAGGACCATGCGGACGTCCTCGGGAGTCGCCCGCACCATGACCGACGTGATCAGGCAGTTGATACAGGACGATTTGCCCGAACCCGTCGCACCTGCGACGAGCATATGGGGCATCTTGGCGAGGTTGGCCATCACATAGCCGCCCTCGACGTCCTTGCCGAGCGCGACCAGCATCGGGTGGTCGTCCTCGGCCGCGTCGGCCAGCCGGAGTACGTCCCCCAGGTTGACCATCTCGCGGTCGGTGTTGGGGATCTCGATGCCGACCGCCGACTTGCCGGGGATCGGGCTGATGATCCGGACGTCGGGGCTGGCGACGGCGTACGCGATGTTCTTGGCGAGGGCGGTGATCCGCTCGACCTTCACCGCGGGGCCGAGTTCCACCTCGTACCGCGTGACCGTCGGACCACGGGTGAAGCCGGTGACCGCGGCGTCGACCTTGAACTCCATGAAGACGTTCGAGAGGGAGGCGACCACCACGTCGTTCGCCGCGCTGCGGGTTTTCCCGGGGCCGCCGCGCTCCAGCAGGTCGAGCGACGGCAGGGAGTACGTGATGTCCCCGGACAGCTGGAGCTGTTCCGCGCGCGGGGGCAGGTCCCGCATGGCCTCCGGCGGCGCCTTCGTGAGGTCCTGTACCGGGGCCTTGGCCGGCTCCGCCTTGAGCTTCTCCTGCTTGGGCCGCGCGCCCGGGACGGGAGTGCGCGTCGGGGTCGTCTCCACACGGTCGCCCCCCTTGCTCACCCCCTGGGTGAGGTCGGCGACGATCGGCGAGGGCGGCATCCCGTGCAGCACGGCGCCGTCGAGCGCGGCAGCGGCGGCCGCCGCGACGTCCACGGCGTCCATCGGCCGCCCGGCGTCGGGCTGCCGCATCGCCGAACGCCTGGGGCGGCTCCGGCGCTTGGAGAGCGCCTCCTGCTCGGCGTCGTCCGGGTCGTACGCCTCAGGGGCGGACCCGCGCCCACGGGGGCGCCCGGGCAGCGCCTCGCGCCACTGGTCGTCGTAGCGCTCGTCGTCCTCGGAGAGCCCGTCCTCCTCGGGGTCGCGGAGGATGCCGAGCCGGATCCCCAACTGACGCAGCCGCTGCGGAATCGCGTTGACGGGCGTCGCGGTGACGACGAGCAGCCCGAAGACGGTCAGCAGCACCAGCAGCGGTACGGCGAGGACCTCGCCCATCGTGTACGTCAGCGGGGTCGCCGCGGCCCACCCGATGAGCCCGCCGGCGTCCCTTATGGCCTGCATGCCGTCGCTGCGCGCGGGGGCGCCGCACGCGATGTGGACCTGCCCGAGCACACCGATGACCAGCGCCGACAGACCGATGACGATCCGGCCGTTGGCATCGGGCTGCTCGGGGTGCCTGATGAACCGTACGGCGATGACCGCCAGCAGTATCGGCACGAGCAGGTCGAGGCGGCCGAACGCGCCGGTGACCAGCATCTCGACCAGGTCGCCGACAGGACCGCGCAGGCTGGACCAGGTGCCCGCGGCGACGATCAGCGCGAGGGCGAGCAGCAGCAGTGCCACGCCGTCCTTCCGGTGGGCCGGGTCGAGGTTCTTCGCGCCCTGCCCTATGCCGCGGAACACGGCCCCGACAGCGTGCGCGATGCCGAGCCACAAGGCACGTACGAGGCGGTAGACGCCCCCGGTAGGACTGGGTGCCGGAGGGGGCACGACCTTCTTCGCCGCGGCCTTCCTGGCGGGCGCCTTCTTCGCGGGGGCTTTTTTCGCGGGGGCCTTCCTCGCCGGAGCCTTCGCGGGCACGGCTGCCTTCTTCGCGGGCGGCTTCTTGGCTGCGGAAGGACGTGAGGCCATGTGTGTGAGGTTACCGGTGGAGACGACAGCGGACACGTGTGCCTGCTGCTTCACCCGTTCGTGTCGCCCGTGCGTGAGCACGAAACTGACGCGTGCTCACGCGCAACCCCGCTCGATTCGCGGCGAGTTCGGTGCCAGAAGCGGCGACCGGTGCGCGGGTCAGTTCGGCGAGGGCAACGAAGGCGCCCCGCCGCCGGTACCCGGTTCGAGCGCGTCCAGAGCCCGGCGCAGGCCGGTCAGTTTGCGTTCGAGATGGGCCGCCGTGGCCACTGCCGCCGCGTCCGCCGACTCGTCGTCGAGTTGTTTGGACAACGCCTCCGCCTGCTCCTCGACGGCCGCGAGCCGCGCGGACAGTTCGGCGAGCAGACCCGCCGGCTCCTTGGCCGCGCCGACCGCCGCCCTGCCCCCGCCACCCTCCAGCTGCAGCCGCAACAGGGCAGCCTGCTCCCGGAGTTGACAGTTCTTCATGTAGAGCTCGACGAACACCGAGACCTTCGCCCGCAACACCCACGGGTCGAACGGCTTGGAGATGTAGTCCACCGCACCCGCCGCGTAACCCCGGAAGGTGTGATGTGGACCGTGGTTGATCGCGGTGAGGAAGATGATCGGGATGTCCCGGGTCCGCTCCCGCCGCTTGATGTGCGCGGCCGTTTCGAAGCCGTCCATACCCGGCATCTGCACGTCCAGCAGAATGACCGCGAAGTCGTCCGTCAGAAGTGCCTTGAGCGCTTCCTCCCCGGACGATGCCCGCACCAGTGTCTGATCCAACGCAGAGAGGATGGCCTCCAGCGCCAGCAGATTCTCCGGCCGGTCATCGACCAGGAGGATCTTGGCCTTCTGCACCATGGCCCGCCCTCCTCGCCCCGGCTTGGGGCCTCCCCTGTCCTCAGGACTTGGGGCAGCACCAGCGGGCGCCGCCCCAGGGGACGGCTCCCTTACGCCGCCCGTCCTCGTGCCGGTCATGGTAGCCGCACCCCGCCCGTCGCCACACCCTGTCACCGGGATGTCACTGTGCACGTAGCAGAAACGTAGCGGGAGACCAGAAGGTTCCCCGAATCCCGTACTTCTACACGGCTTCGGCCACACTGAGTCAGCAACTCCGCGTGAACACCTGAGGTTCCCGTTCCGGCGACGGAAACACCCAGCTCAACCGTCACTCTCCTCGCATCCACTGCTCCATCACCGACAGCAGGTGATCAGGATCGACGGGCTTGGTCACATAGTCGGAGGCCCCCGACTCGATCGCCTTCTCCCGGTCGCCCTTCATCGCCTTGGCGGTCAGCGCGATGATCGGGAGTCCGGCGAACTGCGGCATCCTGCGGATCGCCGTGGTCGTCGCGTAACCGTCCATCTCGGGCATCATGATGTCCATCAGTACGACTGTCACATCGTCGTGCTGTTCCAGGACTTCGATACCCTCCCGTCCGTTCTCCGCGTACAGCACCGACAGCCCGTGCTGCTCCAAAACGCTCGTCAGCGCGAACACGTTGCGGATGTCGTCGTCGACGATCAGCACCTTCTCGCCGTCGAACCGGATGCCTCGGCGCGGCTGCTGCGCGGCCTCCGGCTCTCCGGCCGCCCAATGGCCGTTGGCCCTGGAGGACGCGTTCAGTTCGGTCACCGACACGGCCCTGCGGCGCCGCCTGAAGAGCGCGGCGGGCCCGTTCTGCGCCTCGCGGTACGACCTCACCTCGGCCGGCGTCTCGATGTCCGCCCCGGCCAGCTCCGCCTCGGAGGCCAGCAGCTCGCCGACCTCCAGGGAGGGCGCCAGCTGCGAATAGCCCTGCGGGGGCAGTTCACTCGGGTGCAGCGGCAAATACAGCGTGAACGTCGAGCCACGGCCCGGCTCACTCTGCGCGTGGATCTCACCGCCGAGCAGCCGCGCGATCTCCCGGGAGATGGACAGCCCCAGACCCGTACCACCGTACTTGCGACTGGTCGTGCCGTCCGCCTGCTTGAACGCCTCGAAGATCACCCGCATCTTGCTGGCCGCGATCCCGATACCCGTGTCGGTCACCGAGAACGCGATCATGTCGGCGTCCGCGTCCCGCAGCGAACCCGCCTCCAGCAGTTGCTCCCTGATGGCCACCGGGACCTCCGCGCCGGCCGGCCTGATGACCAGCTCGACGGCTCCCGAGTCGGTGAACTTCACCGCGTTGGACAGCAGGTTGCGCAGCACCTGGAGCAGTCGCTGCTCGTCGGTGTGCAGCGTGGCGGGCAGATCCGGCGAGACCCGTACGGAGAAGTCGAGGCGCTTCTCCGCGGTCAGCGGACGGAAGGTGGCCTCCACGTAGTCGACGAGCTGCACGAGCGCGATACGCGTCGGGGAGACGTCCATCTTGCCCGCCTCGACCTTCGACAGGTCGAGGATGTCGTTGATCAGCTGGAGCAGGTCCGAGCCCGCCCCGTGGATCGTCTCGGCGAACTCGACCTGCTTCGGAGTGAGGTTGGTGTCCGCGTTGTCGGCGAGCAGCTTGGCGAGGATCAGCAGCGAGTTGAGCGGCGTACGCAGCTCGTGCGACATGTTGGCGAGGAACTCGCTCTTGTAGCGCATCGACACGGCGAGTTGCTCGGCGCGCTCCTCCAGGACCTGCCGCGCCTCCTCGATCTCCGTGTTCTTGACCTCGATGTCGCGGTTCTGCTGAGCCAGCAGCTCGGCCTTCTCCTCCAGCTCCGCGTTGGACGACTGAAGCGCCTTCTGCCGGTTCTCCAGCTCGGCCGAGCGCTCCCTCAACTGCTCGGTCAGCTCCTGCGAGTTCTTCAGCAGCACCTCCGTCTTGGTGTTGACGGAGATGGTGTTGACGCTGGTCGCGATCATCTCGGCGATCTGGTTGAGGAAGTCCTTCTGGATCTGCGTGAACGGCGTGAACGACGCCAGTTCGATGACACCGAGCACCTTGCCCTCGAACAGGAGCGGCAGCACGATCACCTGTGCGGGAGGCGCCTCGCCGAGCCCGGAGGAGATCTTCAGGTAGCCGCTCGGGGCGTTCTCCACCAGGATCGTGCGCTTCTCCTCGGCGGCGGTCCCGACCAGTGCCTCACCAGGCCGGAACGAGGTCGGCATGGAGCCCATGGAGTAGCCGTACGAGCCGAGCATGCGCAGTTCGTACGCGTTCTCCGGGGCGCTTGCCTGGTCCTTGCCGTTGACCGTCCGCATCGCCAGGAAGAACGCGCCGTGCTGTGCCGTGACGACAGGCGTCAGCTCGCTCATGATCAGCGAGGCCACGTCGTCCAGGTCCCGGCGGCCCTGCATGAGGGCGGAGATCCGGGCGAGGTTGCCCTTCAGCCAGTCCTGTTCCTTGTTGGCGATCGTGGTGTCGCGCAGGTTGGCGATCATCTTGTTGATGTAGTCCTGAAGTTCCTGGATCTCGCCTGAGGCGTCCACGTCGATCTTCAGGTTGAGGTCACCGCGGGTCACCGCGGTCGCCACGCGCGCGATGGCACGCACCTGCCGGGTCAGGTTCCCGGCCATCTCGTTCACCGACTCCGTGAGGTCCCGCCAGGTGCCGTCGACGTCCCGCACCCGCGCCTGGCCTCCGAGCTGGCCTTCCGTACCCACCTCCCGGGCGACCCGGGTGACCTCCTCGGCGAAGGACGACAGCTGATCGACCATCGTGTTGATCGTCGTCTTGAGCTCGAGGATCTCGCCGCGAGCGTCAATGTCGATCTTCTTCGTCAGGTCGCCCTTGGCGATGGCCGTCGTCACCATCGCGATGTTGCGCACCTGACCGGTCAGGTTGGACGCCATCCCGTTCACCGACTCGGTGAGGTCCTTCCACGTACCGGCCACACCCGGCACCCGCGCCTGTCCGCCCAGGATGCCGTCCGTACCCACCTCACGGGCCACCTTGGTGACCTGGTCGGCGAACGAACTCAGCGTCTTCACCATGGTGTTGAACGTGTCGGCGAGCTGTGCGACCTCACCGCGCGCCTCGATCGTCACCGTCCGCGTCAGGTCGCCGTTGGCGACGGCCGCCGCGACCTGGGAGATGTTCCGCACCTGCACGGTCAGGTTGTTGGCCATCAGGTTGACGTTGTCCGTGAGGTCCTTCCAGATGCCCGTGACGCCCGACGCGTGGGCCTGGCCACCGAGGATGCCCTCCGTACCCACCTCACGGGCCACCCGGGTCACCTGCTCGGCGAACGACGACAGCTGATCAACCATCGTGTTGACCGTCGTGACGAGTTCGAGAATCTCGCCCTTGGCATCCACAGTGATCTTCTTCGACAGATCACCCTTGGCGACGGCGGTCGTCACCTCGGCGATGTTGCGCACCTGGATGGTCAGGTTGTTCGCCATGAAGTTCACGGACTGCGTGAGGTCCTTCCAGGTGCCGGAGACACCCTGCACCTCGGCCTGACCGCCGAGCATGCCCTCCGTACCCACCTCACGGGCCACCCGCGTGACCTCCTGAGCGAACGACGACAGTTGATCGACCATCGTGTTCAGGGTGTTCTTGAGCTCCAGGATCTCGCCGCGCGCGTCCACGGTGATCTTCTGGGACAGATCACCACGGGCCACCGCTGTCGCCACCTGGGCGATGTTGCGCACCTGGGAGGTGAGGTTGCCGGCCATGCCGTTCACCGAGTCGGTGAGGTCGCGCCACACACCGGCGACCCCGGGCACCTGCGCCTGCCCGCCGAGCCGGCCCTCGGTACCCACGTCACGGGCGACGCGGGTCACCTGATCGGCGAAGGCCGAGAGTTGATCAACCATGGTGTTGATCGTGTTCTTCAACTCGAGGATCTCACCGCGAGCGTCCACGTCGATCTTCTGGGACAGATCACCGCGGGCCACGGCCGTCGTCACCTGGGCGATCTGCCGCACCTGGGAGGTGAGATTGCCGGCCATGAAGTTGACGGAGTCGGTGAGCTCCTTCCACGTACCGGACACACCGTCCACACGCGCCTGACCGCCGAGGCGGCCCTCCGTACCCACGTCACGGGCCATCCGCGTCACCTGGTCGGCGAAGCTCGACAGCTGGTCCACCATCGTGTTCACGGTGTTCTTCAGCTGAAGCATCTCGCCGGAGACATCGACGGTGACCTTCTGAGACAGGTCGCCGTTGGCCACGGCGGTCGTCACCTGGGCGATGTTCCTCACCTGTCCGGTGAGATTCCTGAACGCCGTGTTGACGGAGTCCGTCAGATCCTTCCAGGTACCCGCCGCACCCGGCACCTGCGCCTGGCCACCCAGCTCACCCTCGACACCGATCTCCCGCGCGACCCGAGTGACCTCGGCACCGAACGCGGACAGCTGGTCGACCATCCCGTTGACGGTGTTCTTCAGCTCCAGCATCTCGCCGGCGACCTCGACGCTGACCTTCTGCGACAGATCGCCGCTGGCTACAGCGGTCGTCACGGCGGCGATGTCCCGCACCTGGGTGGTGAGATTCCGGAAGACCGTGTTGACGGAGTCCGTCAGGTCCTTCCACGTCCCCGCCGCACCCGGCACGTTCGCCTGCCCGCCGAGCCGCCCCTCGCCACCGACCTCGTTGGCGACCCGGGTGACCTCGTCCGCGAACGTCCGCAGCGTCTCGGTCATCTGGTTGATCGTCTCGGCGAGCTGGGCGACCTCACCGCGCGCCGACACCGTCACCTTCTGCGACAGATCACCGTTGGCGACCGCGGTCGTCACCTGCGCGATCCCACGCACCTGGGCCGTCAGGTTGCCGGCCATAAGATTCACCGAATCGGTGAGGTCTTTCCATACTCCGGCCACACCAGGCACCTGCGCCTGGCCGCCGAGTTCGCCCTCCGTACCCACCTCGCGCGCGACTCGCGTCACCTCGGAGGAGAAGGACGACAGCTGATCGACCATCGTGTTGACGGTGTTCTTCAGCTCCAGCATCTCTCCGGCCACGTGAACAGTGACCTTCCGGGACAGATCACCCTTCGCGACAGCCGTCGTCACCAGCGCGATGTCCCGGACCTGCGCCGTCAGCCGGTACGCCATGGTGTTGACCGAGTCCGTGAGATCCCGCCACGAACCGGACATCCCGCGCACCTGGGCCTGACCGCCCAGCTTGCCCTCCGTACCGACCTCGCTGGCCACCCGCGTGACCTCGTCGGTGAAGGTCGACAACTGGTCGACAAGATTGTTGACCGTGCGCCCGACCTTGAGGAACTCCCCGCGCAACGGATGCCCGTTGCCGTCCGCGGCCTGCGCCCGCAGCTCCATCCGGGGCGACAGATCACCCTCCGCGACCGCGCTCAGCACCCGGCCGACCTCGGCGACGGGACGTACGAGATCGTCGACGAGCGCGTTCGACGCGTCGATCGCCACGGCCCACGAGCCCTCGCTGACACCCGCTTCCAGCCGCTCGGTCAGCTTCCCCTCGCGCCCCACCATGCGCCGTACACGCGACAATTCACCCGTCAAGTGGAGATTACGGTCGGCCACCTCGTTGAAGACCGCCGCGATCTCCGACATGACACCGTCGCCGGACACGGTGAGCCGCTTACGGAAGTTGCCGTCACGCATCGATTCCAGGGCCGACAGCAGCCTGTCCAGGGATGCTGTGTCCACCTCGGTCGTTCCATTGCGTGGTTTACGGCGGTTAGTCAGGGCCTGTCCGCCTTTCGCGCGCGTCTTAGTGCCCCGCGTCGCTGCGCCAGACTCCACTGTGTCCCTCCCGAAGGGGTCGACCGTTTCTGCTCTGCGTGCTCTGTCATCACTCGCGCGTACCCGGATGCTGCCAGCCGTCGGTAAGACCTTCTCCTGGAGCCTGCCCAGTGTTTCACCCTGTCCGAACCCGGCCATAACAGTTCGGCAGCTTCGCACACCGTCCGCACACTCTGGGGACGTAAACACTGCAGACCTGCATCCGCATGGACCGCGAAGGTAAGTAACCTTGCATACGGCTGTCCAGCCACACCGGTCCGTCCGGTCTGGGCGGTGGCACGACCACGAGCGGGCAGGCATCGGAGGGGCACCGCACCATGACCACCGGACTGCATCCAGGGGGAACACCCCAGGATCCCCGGCCGACGGGGAACCAGGCCCTGCCCCGGCAGGAACGGGTCGGCCCCGGCACGCATGCCGACAATCGGACGAGGAGTTCTGTGATCACCGCGCGCGCGTCCGCCACCTTCGACCCCGTCGGGCGATCGGTGGCGACCGCCCGTTCCTTCGTCCGCGACACCCTGCAGGGCTGGGGCTTCGCGGACATCGTCGACGACGCCGTGGTCCTCACGAGCGAACTCGTCACCAACGCCGTGATCCACGCGGGCACCTCCGCGAACGTCCTGTGTCTACGCAGTGACGACGGCGTACGCGTCGAGGTGGCCGACCGCTACCCGGAGCGGGAGATCCCTCTGCAGGGTTCGCCCGTCAACATGGGCAGCCCCGACCGGGAGGGAGGCCGCGGCCTCCAGTTGTGCGCGGCGCTGGCCGGCCGCTGGGGCGTCGAGTACACGCCCACCCAGAAACAGGTCTGGTTCCAGCTCGACCTCCCCGCGCGCGCGGTGGGCACCCGTTCCGCGGGCCCGTCCCTCCCCGCCGCCCTGCTCCCGCTGGCCGACGGCCGGGTCCGGGTCGCGGTCATCCAGATCGACCGCACCGGGTCCGTCGCGGCGTGGAACGAGGACGCCGACGAACTCTTCGGCTATTCGCCGGAGTCGGTCATCGGCAAACCCCTCACCGACCTCGCCGCCTGGCCACACACCCCCGGCACCAGCACCGGCATCGCCGAGGCCCTCCAACTCTCCCGCTGGGAGGGCAGTTACGGCATAAGGGGCGCCAGCGGCCGCGTCATCCCGGTGTACGCCTCCCACCTCCGTGTCCGCGACACGGAGGGCGAGCCCTCGACGGTCTGCCTCCTCGTACGCGACCACGAACGGGCGGTCCTGCAGACCCCGTTGCGTGGCAGTTCGTCCGACACGATGTCGAACTCCGAGGGCCAGAACACCGACCCCTTCGAGGTGTTCATCGGCTCCCCCGCCCCGGACGACCTCGACGGTCTGCTCCAGCGCACGGTGGAGCGCGCCCGCGACATGCTCGACGCGGACTCCGCCTTCCTGCTCCTGGCCACGGACGACGAAACGGAGTTGGAGGTGAGGGCCTCGACGGGCCTGCCCTCCGCCCGCCAGCGCTTCGCCCGCGTCCCGGTCGAGGTGGGCCCCGGCCGCTACGGCTCGGCCCGGATGCCGGCCGTCCACGACGACCTCTCGGCCGTCCCCGGAGCGGTCCCCCTCCTGAGCGGCACGGGCATGCGCTCGGTCGTCACGGTCCCCCTGAAGGTGGAGGGACGCCTCACCGGCTCCCTGGGCGTCGCCGCCGAGTCCCCCGGCCGCTACACGAACGAAGAGGCCCTGCGCCTCCAGTTCGCCGCCGACCGCATCGCGTTGGCCGTGGAATCGGCCCGTCTGGGCGAACTGGAACGCCTGCGCAGGGGTTCGCTCAGCTTCCTGGTCGAGGCCTCCGACCTCCTCGCGGGAACACTCGACCGCGACCAGACCCTCGCCCTCATGGCCCAGATGACGGTCCCGACCCTGGCGACCTGGTGCGCGGTCTACACGATCGCCGACCAGGCCTCGGATCCGTACCTCTCGTACGTCCTGCACGAGGACGAGGACCGCATCGACGGCCTCAAGGCCCTCCTGTCGAAGATCGCCCCGCCCGAGCCGGTCCCGACACCCGGCGCCCGCGTCTGGTCGGCCCCGGCGGCCGCGGCTCATCAGGCGGCCCTGCGCACGTCCATGCGCAGCCTGGGTCTCAACTCGCCCACCTCGGTCAGCTCCGGCATCGGCACAACTCTCGCCACGGCGGCGGCAGTCGGCGGCGAGACAGTCGTCCTGCCCCTGGTCGCCCGCAACCGCGTGATCGGCATGCTCACTCTCGGCAAGCCGACGGACGAACACTTCCGCCAGGAAATCCTGGAGCTGGCGGAGGACCTGAGCCGCCGGGCCGCCCTGGCCCTTGACAACGCCCGCCTCTACTCGGAACGCACCGCCATCAGCCAGTCCCTCCAACGCAGCCTTCTCCCGCCGGAGTTGCCGTTGATCGACGGCGTGGAGGTGGAGGTCATCTACCGCGCGGCCGGCGAGGGCAACGAGGTCGGCGGCGACTTCTACGACCTCTTCCCCATCCGCGACGGCGCCTACGGCTTCGCCATCGGCGATGTCTGCGGTACGGGCCCGGAGGCCGCAGCGGTGACGGGCCTGGCCCGCCACGCCCTCCGTCTGCTGGCGAGAGAGGGCTTCGGCGGTCCGGCGGTCCTGGAGCGCCTCAACTCGGCGATCCTCGACGAGGGAGCCCGCAGCCGCTTCCTGACCCTCCTGTACGGCGAGTTGTGGCCGCAGGAGGACGGCAGCGCCGTACTGAAGGTGGTCTGCGCCGGCCACCCGCTCCCGCTCCGTCTGCGCCAGGACGGCACGGTGGAACCGGCAGCGGAGCCCCAGCCCCTCCTGGGCGTCCTGGAGGACCTGGAGCTTTACGAGCAGACGATCACCCTCGATCCCGGAGACGTCCTGCTCTGCGTCACGGACGGCGTCACGGAACGCCGCGAGGGCACCCGCATGCTGGGCGACGACGGCCTGACGGACGTCCTGACGACCTGTACGGGCCTGACAGCAGGCGCGGTCGCGGCCCGCATCATGCGCGCCGTCGAACGCTTCGCCTCCGACGCTCCGTCCGACGACATGGCGATCCTCGCGATGCGGGTACCCGGCCTGCAGAAGGACTGACGGAACGACACAAGGCATGAAAAAGGCCCCGCCCAATTGGGCGGGGCCTTCTGCGTGGAGCCCCCCAACGGAATCGAACCGTTGACCTTCTCCTTACCATGGAGACGCTCTACCGACTGAGCTAGGGGGGCCAGTTACCTTGCAAGGTTTCCCTTGCGGCAACGAAAGAGATCATACCCCGAACAGACCCGTGCTCCCAACTACGCCCGCACGATCAGAACGCGGGCTGCAGCAGTCCTCCGAGCGAATTGCACGCGGACACGATCCGCTGCATGTCCCGCTTGGTCAACGAGGCGTCGACCGGCAGCGCCAGCGTCTCGTCGACAGCCGACTCGGTCTCGGGCAGCGAGACACAGCACCGGAACGCGGGCATGCGATGCACCGGCGCCTTCACGGGCACCCGGCAGTCAACTCCCCTGGCCCGCAAGGCCCGGGCGAAGGCATCCCGATCGGGCCGCCCGTTGCCGGGCACCCGCACGACGTACTGCTGGTAGGTGTGCCCGTCCCCGTCGTCGGGCGTGCGCACACCCCTCAGCTTCAGATCGAGAAACGCCGCGCGTTGCCGCCGCTGAGCGATCTCGTCGTACGGCGCCTCGGACTCCCCGTGCTGCAACACGAGAAGCCCGCGCCGCTGCCCGACGTCGAGGAAGCGCCCCATGTCGGCCGGCCGCCCGAAGCGATGTACGACAACGACGGCCGCCGTCCGCGGAGTTGTTGCCGCTTCGACGGCCGACGCGTCAAGACAGTAGGTCACCGGATCTATGTCGGCGAACACCGGCAGCCCACCGGCGAGGATCACCGCCTCGGCGACTTCCACGTTTCCGTAGGCCGGTACGACGACCTCGTCACCGACTCCGACGCCGGCGGCCCTGAGCATTGCAGCAGTACCCATGCCATGGATGTTGGGCGCGAGACGTGAACGTCAAGTGACGCACAACAAAAAAGGGTTGGACCCCGAACCGAAGTTCAGGATCCAACCCTTTCAATATTTGTTCGGCGGTGTCCTACTCTCCCACAGGGTCCCCCCTGCAGTACCATCGGCGCTGTGAGGCTTAGCTTCCGGGTTCGGAATGTAACCGGGCGTTTCCCTCACGCTATGACCACCGAAACACGGTGAAACACATATCAACCGCACCACCCGTGACCTTGGGCGGGGTTGTTCGTGGTTTCAGAACCAACACAGTGGACGCGAGCAACTGAGGACAAGCCCTCGGCCTATTAGTACCAGTCACCTCCACCCGTTACCGGGCTTCCAGATCTGGCCTATCAACCCAGTCGTCTACTGGGAGCCTTACCCCATCTAGTGGGTGGGAACACTCATCTTGAAGCAGGCTTCCCGCTTAGATGCTTTCAGCGGTTATCCCTCCCGAACGTAGCCAACCAGCCATGCCCTTGGCAGGACAACTGGCACACCAGAGGTTCGTCCGTCCCGGTCCTCTCGTACTAGGGACAGCCCTTCTCAATGTTCCTGCGCGCGCAGCGGATAGGGACCGAACTGTCTCACGACGTTCTAAACCCAGCTCGCGTACCGCTTTAATGGGCGAACAGCCCAACCCTTGGGACCGACTCCAGCCCCAGGATGCGACGAGCCGACATCGAGGTGCCAAACCATCCCGTCGATATGGACTCTTGGGGAAGATCAGCCTGTTATCCCCGGGGTACCTTTTATCCGTTGAGCGACGGCGCTTCCACAAGCCACCGCCGGATCACTAGTCCCGACTTTCGTCCCTGCTCGACCCGTCGGTCTCACAGTCAAGCTCCCTTGTGCACTTACACTCAACACCTGATTGCCAACCAGGCTGAGGGAACCTTTGGGCGCCTCCGTTACTCTTTAGGAGGCAACCGCCCCAGTTAAACTACCCATCAGACACTGTCCCTGATCCGGATCACGGACCCAGGTTAGACATCCAGCACGACCAGACTGGTATTTCAACGACGACTCCACAAACACTGGCGTGCCCGCTTCAAAGTCTCCCAGCTATCCTACACAAGCCGAACCGAACACCAATATCAAACTATAGTAAAGGTCCCGGGGTCTTTCCGTCCTGCTGCGCGAAACGAGCATCTTTACTCGTAGTGCAATTTCACCGGGCCTATGGTTGAGACAGTCGAGAAGTCGTTACGCCATTCGTGCAGGTCGGAACTTACCCGACAAGGAATTTCGCTACCTTAGGATGGTTATAGTTACCACCGCCGTTTACTGGCGCTTAAGTTCTCAGCTTCGCCCAACCGAAGTTGGACTAACCGGTCCCCTTAACGTTCCAGCACCGGGCAGGCGTCAGTCCGTATACATCGCCTTACGGCTTCGCACGGACCTGTGTTTTTAGTAAACAGTCGCTTCTCGCTGGTCTCTGCGGCCACCCCCAGCTCGGAGAGTAAATCTCCTCACCAGTGATGGCCCCCCTTCTCCCGAAGTTACGGGGGCATTTTGCCGAGTTCCTTAACCATAGTTCACCCGAACGCCTCGGTATTCTCTACCTGACCACCTGAGTCGGTTTAGGGTACGGGCCGCCATGAAACTCGCTAGAGGCTTTTCTCGACAGCATAGGATCATCCACTTCACCACAATCGGCTCGGCATCAGGTCTCAGACTATGTGGTGTGCGGATTTGCCTACACACCGTCCTACACCCTTACCCCGGGACAACCACCGCCCGGGATGGACTACCTTCCTGCGTCACCCCATCACTCACCTACTGCAGGTCTGGTCCGTCGGCTCCACCACTCCCCCTTGCCCGAAGGCTCCGGGGCGGCTTCACGGACTTAGCATCGCCTGGTTCAATGTTTGACGCTTCACAGCGGGTACCGGAATATCAACCGGTTATCCATCGACTACGCCTGTCGGCCTCGCCTTAGGTCCCGACTTACCCTGGGCAGATCAGCTTGACCCAGGAACCCTTAGTCAATCGGCGCACACGTTTCCCACGTGTGTATCGCTACTCATGCCTGCATTCTCACTCGTGAACCGTCCACCACTAGCTTCCGCTGCAGCTTCACCCGGCACACGACGCTCCCCTACCCATCCCAGCCCCCGTTGGGGGTATGTGCTGGAATGACACGACTTCGGCGGTACGCTTGAGCCCCGCTACATTGTCGGCGCGGAATCACTAGACCAGTGAGCTATTACGCACTCTTTCAAGGGTGGCTGCTTCTAAGCCAACCTCCTGGTTGTCTGTGCGACTCCACATCCTTTCCCACTTAGCGTACGCTTAGGGGCCTTAGTCGATGCTCTGGGCTGTTTCCCTCTCGACCATGGAGCTTATCCCCCACAGTCTCACTGCCGTGCTCTCACTTACCGGCATTCGGAGTTTGGCTAAGGTCAGTAACCCGGTAGGGCCCATCGCCTATCCAGTGCTCTACCTCCGGCAAGAAACACACGACGCTGCACCTAAATGCATTTCGGGGAGAACCAGCTATCACGGAGTTTGATTGGCCTTTCACCCCTAACCACAGGTCATCCCCCAGGTTTTCAACCCTGGTGGGTTCGGTCCTCCACGAAGTCTTACCTCCGCTTCAACCTGCCCATGGCTAGATCACTCCGCTTCGGGTCTTGAGCGCGCTACTAAATCGCCCTATTCGGACTCGCTTTCGCTACGGCTTCCCCACACGGGTTAACCTCGCAACACACCGCAAACTCGCAGGCTCATTCTTCAAAAGGCACGCAGTCACGACCCACAGAGTAAACTCTGTGAGCGACGCTCCCACGGCTTGTAGGCACACGGTTTCAGGTACTATTTCACTCCGCTCCCGCGGTACTTTTCACCATTCCCTCACGGTACTATCCGCTATCGGTCACCAGGGAATATTTAGGCTTAACGGGTGGTCCCGCCAGATTCACACGGGATTTCTCGGGCCCCGTGCTACTTGGGTGTCTCTCAAACGAGCCGTTGATGTTTCGACTACGGGGGTCTTACCCTCTACGCCGGACCTTTCGCATGTCCTTCGCCTACATCAACGGTTTCTGACTCGCCTCACAGCCGGCAGACTGTGAAAGAGAGATCCCACAACCCCGCATACGCAACCCCTGCCGGGTCTCACACGTATACGGTTTGGCCTCATCCGGTTTCGCTCGCCACTACTCCCGGAATCACGGTTGTTTTCTCTTCCTGCGGGTACTGAGATGTTTCACTTCCCCGCGTTCCCTCCACACACCCTATGTGTTCAGATGTGGGTGACAGCCCATGACGACTGCCGGGTTTCCCCATTCGGAAACCCCCGGATCAAAGCCTGGTTGACGACTCCCCGGGGACTATCGTGGCCTCCCACGTCCTTCATCGGTTCCTGGTGCCAAGGCATCCACCGTGCGCCCTTAAAAACTTGGCCACAGATGCTCGCGTCCACTGTGCAGTTCTCAAACAACGACCAACCACCCACCACCCCACCCTGACGGGCGAGTTCACTGGGGCCGGCACTGAAGACACAACCTCACGGCCATACCCTCAGACACCCAACAGCGTGCCCGACACCCTTTGCCGCTTCCCTCATCGTTCCACGCCCCGAAGGACAGTACTGGAAGGAGAAGACAGTCAAGAGTGCCGAATAATCAACGTTCCACCCATGAGCAACCACCGCCGGACGTATGCCGACGTAATGGCCCTGGACCACCAAGCTTGCTTGGCGGCCTAGATGCTCCTTAGAAAGGAGGTGATCCAGCCGCACCTTCCGGTACGGCTACCTTGTTACGACTTCGTCCCAATCGCCAGTCCCACCTTCGACAGCTCCCTCCCCGTGAGGGGTTGGGCCACCGGCTTCGGGTGTTACCGACTTTCGTGACGTGACGGGCGGTGTGTACAAGGCCCGGGAACGTATTCACCGCAGCAATGCTGATCTGCGATTACTAGCAACTCCGACTTCATGGGGTCGAGTTGCAGACCCCAATCCGAACTGAGACCGGCTTTTTGAGATTCGCTCCGCCTCACGGCATCGCAGCTCATTGTACCGGCCATTGTAGCACGTGTGCAGCCCAAGACATAAGGGGCATGATGACTTGACGTCGTCCCCACCTTCCTCCGAGTTGACCCCGGCAGTCTCCTGTGAGTCCCCATCACCCCGAAGGGCATGCTGGCAACACAGAACAAGGGTTGCGCTCGTTGCGGGACTTAACCCAACATCTCACGACACGAGCTGACGACAGCCATGCACCACCTGTACACCGACCACAAGGGGGCACCCATCTCTGGATGTTTCCGGTGTATGTCAAGCCTTGGTAAGGTTCTTCGCGTTGCGTCGAATTAAGCCACATGCTCCGCTGCTTGTGCGGGCCCCCGTCAATTCCTTTGAGTTTTAGCCTTGCGGCCGTACTCCCCAGGCGGGGAACTTAATGCGTTAGCTGCGGCACCGACGACGTGGAATGTCGCCAACACCTAGTTCCCACCGTTTACGGCGTGGACTACCAGGGTATCTAATCCTGTTCGCTCCCCACGCTTTCGCTCCTCAGCGTCAGTAATGGCCCAGAGATCCGCCTTCGCCACCGGTGTTCCTCCTGATATCTGCGCATTTCACCGCTACACCAGGAATTCCGATCTCCCCTACCACACTCTAGTCTGCCCGTATCGAATGCAGACCCGGGGTTAAGCCCCGGGCTTTCACATCCGACGCGACAGACCGCCTACGAGCTCTTTACGCCCAATAATTCCGGACAACGCTTGCGCCCTACGTATTACCGCGGCTGCTGGCACGTAGTTAGCCGGCGCTTCTTCTGCAGGTACCGTCACTTTCGCTTCTTCCCTGCTGAAAGAGGTTTACAACCCGAAGGCCGTCATCCCTCACGCGGCGTCGCTGCATCAGGCTTTCGCCCATTGTGCAATATTCCCCACTGCTGCCTCCCGTAGGAGTCTGGGCCGTGTCTCAGTCCCAGTGTGGCCGGTCGCCCTCTCAGGCCGGCTACCCGTCGTCGCCTTGGTGAGCCACTACCTCACCAACAAGCTGATAGGCCGCGGGCTCATCCTGCACCGCCGGAGCTTTTAACCCACCCCCATGCGAGGAAAGATATTATCCGGTATTAGACCCCGTTTCCAGGGCTTGTCCCAGAGTGCAGGGCAGATTGCCCACGTGTTACTCACCCGTTCGCCACTAATCCACCCCGAAAGGCTTCATCGTTCGACTTGCATGTGTTAAGCACGCCGCCAGCGTTCGTCCTGAGCCAGGATCAAACTCTCCGTGAATGTTTACTCGGCCAGTAAATTAATACAGCCGGCGCACACACACGAGAGCGGAACAGTCAAGCGGAATAAGCCCGACCGTTCACAGCGTCCTCGCTGTGTTTGTGTTACTTCAAAGGAACCTCAACCCACAGATAACTCTGTGAGCCGGGGTATCAACAAATCTGGCGTTGATTTTTGGCACGCTGTTGAGTTCTCAAGGAACGGACGCTTCCTTCGTACTCACCCAAGAGACTCTCTCAGGCTTTCCTCCGGGCAGTTTCCCTTCGGTCTTGCGTTTCCGACTCTATCAGACCGTTTCCGTATCCGATTTCCTCGGTGCTTTCCAGGTTTCCGCTTTCGCGTTTCCCTTTCCGGCGACTCCGACTTTATCAGAAGTTCTGAGTCGGAATTTCCGCCCCGCTCGGGTTGGTCCCTGGCCATCAGTTGAGCCGGGTTCCCTCGCTGGCGGAGCCGTAAACGTACTGGAGCGGGGCTCCTCGATGCAAATCGAGGAGCCCCGCTCCAAGTTCACGCGTACGAAGGCCAGCTCAGGTGCCCTCCGTGCCCGTCAGACCTCCACGACGACCGGGAGGATCATCGGGCGCCGGCGGTAGGTGTCCGACACCCATTTGCCCAGTGTGCGACGGATGAGTTGCTGCATCTGGTGGGGCTCCACCACTCCGTCCTGCGCCGACCGCTGGAGGACCTCGGCGATCCTCGGAACGACGTCGACGAAGGCGGAGTCCTCGATGCCCGAACCACGGGCCTGGATGTGCGGGCCACCCGTGATCTTGCCCGTCGACGAGTCCATCACCACGAAGACCGAGATGATGCCCTCGTCTCCGAGGATCCTGCGGTCCTTCAGCGCCGGTTCGCCCACGTCGCCGACCGAGAGGCCGTCGACGTACACGTAACCCGCCTGGACCTTGCCGGAGATCTTCGCCTTGCCCTCGATCAGGTCGACGACCACGCCGTCCTCGGCGATGACGATCCGGTCGTGTGGGACGCCTGTCATGGCGCCCAGCTCGGCGTTGGCCCGAAGGTGGCGCCATTCGCCGTGCACCGGCATCAGGTTGCGCGGCTTGCAGATGTTGTAGAAGTACAGGAGCTCGCCGGCCGAGGCGTGGCCGGAGACGTGCACCTTGGCGTTGCCCTTGTGGACGACCTTCGCGCCCCAGCGTGTCAGGCCGTTGATCACGCGGTAGACCGCGTTCTCGTTGCCCGGGATCAAGGACGAGGCCAGGATCACGGTGTCGCCCTGGACGATGCGGATCTGGTGGTCCCTGTTGGCCATGCGGGACAGCGCGGCCATCGGCTCGCCCTGGGAGCCCGTGCAGACCAGCACGACCTGGTGGTCCGGCAGGTCGTCCAGGGTCTTGACGTCCACGACGAGGCCCGGTGGGACCTTCAGATATCCCAGGTCCCGGGCGATGCCCATGTTGCGGACCATCGAGCGGCCGACGAAGGCGACCCTGCGGCCGTATTCGTGGGCCGCGTCCAGGATCTGCTGGATGCGGTGGATGTGGCTGGCGAAGCTCGCCACGATGACTCGCTTGCCGGCGCCCGCGAAGACCTGGCGCAGCACGTTCGAGATGTCCCGCTCGGGCGGAACGAAACCCGGGACCTCGGCGTTCGTCGAGTCGGAGAGGAGAAGGTCGATGCCCTCTTCGCTCAGCCGCGCGAAAGCGTGCAGGTCGGTGAGGCGGCCGTCGAGCGGGAGCTGGTCCATCTTGAAGTCGCCGGTGTGGACCACCATGCCCGCAGGGGTGCGGATGGCGACCGCGAGGGCGTCCGGAATGGAGTGGTTGACCGCGATGAACTCGCAGTCGAAGGGGCCGATGCGCTCACGGTTCCCCTCCGTCACCTCGAGGGTGTACGGGCGGATGCGGTGCTCCTGGAGCTTCGCCTCGATGAACGCGAGGGTCAGCTTGGAGCCGATCAGCGGGAGGTCCGGCTTCTCCCGCAGGAGGTAGGGGACGGCACCGATGTGGTCCTCGTGGCCGTGCGTGAGGACGATGCCCTCGATGTCGTCGAGACGATCTCTGATGGACGTGAAGTCCGGCAGGATCAGGTCGATTCCGGGCTGCTCCTCCTCTGGGAAGAGCACGCCACAGTCGACGATCAGCAGGCGACCGCCGTACTCGAAGACGGTCATGTTGCGGCCGATCTCACCGAGGCCGCCCAGCGGGGTGACCCGCAGGCCGCCCTCCGGGAGCTTCGGCGGGGCGCCGAGTTCAGGATGCGGATGACTCAAAAGACTCTCCTCACCACGCACGCCACGTACCGGCAAGGCACGTGGCGCGCATGACGTTCATGCAAAAGCAGTTGTTGGATGTGGACTGCGGACACGGATGTCCCGCGTATTCAGTTGTGAAGTCTGGTGTCAGAGCTGTACCCCGCCTGCGGCAAGATCGATCTTGAGCTGGGCGATCTCGTCGGCCGACAGCTCGACCATGGGTGCGCGCAGCGGTCCGGCGGGCAGGCCCTGGAGGGCGAGCGCCGCCTTCGTGGTCATGACGCCCTGGGTACGGAACATGCCCGTGAATACCGGGAGCAGCTTCTGGTGGATCTCGGTGGCCTTCTGGACCTCGCCGGCGGCGTACGCCTCCACCAGGGTGCGCAGCTCCGGTGTGACGACGTGACCGACGACCGACACGAAGCCGACCGCGCCCACGGACAGGAGCGGCAGGTTCAGCATGTCGTCGCCCGAGTACCAGGCGAGGCCCGAGCGGGCGATGGCCCAGCTCGCTCGGCCGAGGTCGCCCTTGGCGTCCTTGTTGGCGACGATCCGGGGGTGCTCGGCGAGTCGGACGATCGTCTCGGTGCTGATCGGGACGCCGCTGCGGCCGGGGATGTCGTACAGCATGACCGGGAGTTCGGTGGCGTCGGCGATGGCCGTGAAGTGCCGGTACAGGCCCTCTTGCGGGGGCTTGTTGTAGTACGGCGTCACCGTCAGGAGGCCGTGCGCGCCGGTCTTCTCCGCGGCGCGGGCCAGTTCGATGCTGTGGTGGGTGTCGTTCGTGCCGACGCCCGCGATGATGTGGGCCCGCTCGCCGACGGCCTCCAGTACGGCTCGTACGAGGTCCGATTTCTCCGCGTCGCTGGTGGTCGGGGACTCGCCGGTGGTGCCGTTGATGACCAGGCCGTCGTTGCCTGCGTCCACCAGGTGGGTGGCGAGCCGCTGTGCGCCGTCGAGGTCGAGCGCGCCGTCCGCCGTGAACGGCGTGACCATGGCGGTGAGGACCCTCCCGAAGGGGGTCTGCGGAGTGGAGGTCGGAGCCATGGGTACCACGCTACTCGGTGCGCAGGGCGCGGTCTGCCCTAGGGGTGCGGGGAAAGTCATGACAAAGATGGAACCCGGCACTGCCTGCTCGGGGGTTCAAGCAGTGCCGGGTCCGTTTGATCAGGCTAGATGAACCTCTCTAAATACCGCAATACGGACACTTCGCGAGGCTGATCCGCACATCTGTGCCTGGTGGTGCGACGTGCGTGCGTCTGCCTTAAGGTGCCACCCTGCCGTTCGCGTTGAAGGCCGCGTGGGTCAGCGGCATGAGCCTCGCCCACTCCGCCTCCATCTTCTCGCCGACCATCTCGATCTCCCGCTGCGGGAACGACGGCACCTTCGCCAGCTCGTGCTGGGTGCGCAGGCCGAGGAAGTGCATCAGTGAGCGCGCGTTGCAGGTGGCGTACATGGACGAGTACAGGCCGACCGGGAGGACCGCGCGGGCGACCTCGCGGGCGGCGCCCTCGGCCAGCAGCTTCTGGTAGGTCCGGTACGCCTGGCGGTACGAGTCCTCCATGGCGTGGCCCACGAGTTCGTGCTGCTCAGGGGTGCCCTCGACGAAGACGTACTTGCCCGGTCGCCCCTTCTGGACGAGCTTGCGCGACGTGTCCGGCACGTAGAACACGGGCTGCAGCTCCCTGTACCGGCCGGATTCCTCGTTGTACGACCACCCCACGCGGTGTCGCATGAACTCGCGGAAGACGAAGATCGGGGCGCTGATGAAGAACGTCATGGAGTTGTGCTCGAACGGGCT
The DNA here is from genome assembly GCF_036898825.1 of Streptomyces sp. B21-083. GTDB lineage: Bacteria > Actinomycetota > Actinomycetes > Streptomycetales > Streptomycetaceae > Streptomyces. The sequence continues at coordinate 2,579,593 of NZ_JARUND010000001.1, forward strand.
GCCGTGCCGGTCTCGCATGAGGTAGTTGATCAACCCCGTCGAGCGCTCCGGGTCCTTGCCCAACTCGTCCAGGGACTGCTCCCCGACGGTCGACACACGGGCCGCGAACAGTACGTCGGAGTCGGCCGCGCTGTGTTTGACCAGCTCGACGGCCACCTCGCTGCGCAGGTCGATCTTGAACTCGTCGTCGGGGGTGGGGCTCACGGTCTGGAGGGTCCTTCCCATCTCGTCACTTGGCGACGCCACTCTACGACCCACCAAACGGGACGTTCACCATCGTCAGCGAGTTAAGTCGGCGAAAACGGGCACCGATTGAGGCATTCGTTCGTCTGTCTGTACAGACAGCAGAGATCAGTTCGACACCGCAAGGAGAAGCCGCCCCATGTTCCGTCGGCGCGAGCCCGTCCCGTTCGCCTTCATCGCCGAAGCCGACAAGTTCCGCAGCAATGTCGCTCCCCCGCCCCGTGAGCGCGCGTCCGCCGGTGACATAGCCGGGCGCTGGCTCCTGGGGCTCACCATCGTCGCCGGGCTCGTGGGCTCCCTGGTCCTCGGGATGCCCGCGCTGTCGGTCGACCAGTCCGCAGGGCACACCCCGCAGTCCGAGGCGGCCGACAGCCGTTGAGGGCCGCCGGGCTGCGGCCGAATGGCGTGGTCCCGCCCTCCTCGGGCCCCCGAGGCTGGTGACCGGGCAGCCGCCTGGATAACCTCACCGGGCACAGCCCGCGCATGGAACTGAGTGAGGACCAGCCGTGCCCCTGCCCTTCCTGACGGCCGACCACGCCTCCGACGAGGCCGTGGCCGGTCACGCGCTGCCGTTCGACGACCGTGACCGCTGGCGGCGCCCCTACCGGCCCGGCCCGTGGCGGGTCGGTGCGGCGGCGCTTCTGCTGCTGCTCGCCTCGTATGTACTGTTCGCGGCGGTCATCATCGCGGCCACCGGCGAGTTTCCCGGTGGCGCCGTGTGTCTCGGCGTCGCGCTGGCCGTCATCGCCGTGGCCATGCGGTTGCTGCGCACAGGGGTGTGGGTGAGCGCGTACGGGCTGCGGCGGGTGGGATTTCTCGGGACGCGGACGACGCGCTGGGAAAAGGTCGTCGCCGTGCGGACGGTGCAGCAGCCGGTGCGCTGGCTCGGTCTGCCGCGCACCGTGCAGGGGCAGGCGCTGCTCCTCGTACGGCGGGACCGGGCCGCTGACGACCTGGCACCGCTGCTGGCCACGCACAGCGCCGACTTCCTGGGCCGTACGGAGGCGTTCGACCGGGCTGCGGACAGCGTCGAGGCGTGGGCCGCGGAGTTCGGCCGGGGTTAGGCGCCGGGGCGCGGACCAGGGTTCAGGCGGTCTGGGCCGGGGACTTGCCGGCGTGGAGGGCGATCGCGCGTTGCATCGCCTTGCGGGCACGCGGTGTGTCGCGGGCGTCGTGGTAGGCGACGGCGAGGCGGAACCAGTTGCGCCAGTCGTCGGGGGCCGACTCCGTCTCGGCCTTGCGCCTGGCGAAGACCTCGTCGGCCGAGTCGCGGTCGATCCGGCCGCTCGGGGTACGCCTCAACTCGTCGACGGGCAGGCCGCCCTCGGCTTCGAGTTCGGCGGCGAGACGGTTGGCGCCGCGGACGAACTGCGTGTTCTTCCAGAGGAACCACACGCCGATCCCGGGCAGGATCAGGACCGCCACACCGAAGGTGACGGTCAGGAGCGTGCCGGTCCGTATGAGCAGGATCCCGCGGCTGCCGACCAGGACGAAGTAGAAGACCAGGACGACGGCCGTGAGGGCATAGGTGAGTTTCGCGCGCATGACGTCTTTCAGCCGAGGTCGAGGAAGTGTTCCAGGCCGAAGGTGAGGCCCGGGGTGTCCACGACGCGGCGCGCGCCGAGCAGGATGCCCGGCATGAAGCTGCTGTGGTGGAGCGAGTCGTGGCGGACGGTCAGTGTCTCGCCCTCGCCGCCCAGCAGGACCTCCTGGTGGGCCAGTAGGCCGCGCAGGCGTACGGAGTGCACGGGCACCCCGTCGACGTCCGCGCCCCGGGCGCCGTCCAGCGCCGTCACCGTGGCGTCCGGCGCCGGAGCCGAACCCGCCCTGGCCCGGGCCTCGGCGATCAGCTGCGCCGTACGCGCCGCGGTGCCGCTGGGCGCGTCCACCTTGTTCGGGTGGTGCAGCTCGATGACCTCGACCGACTCGAAGTAGGGCGCCGCGATCTGCGCGAACTTCATGGTCAGTACGGCCCCGATGGAGAAGTTGGGCGCGATGAGCACGCCCGTCTCCGGGAACTGGGCCAGCCAGCCGGTGAGCTGCGCGAGGCGTTCGTCGGTCCAGCCGGTGGTGCCGACGACCGCGTGGATGCCGTGGCGCACGCAGAAGTCGAGGTTGCCCATCACCGAGGCGGGGGTGGTCAGTTCGACCGCGACCTGGGCACCGGTGTCGGCGAGCGTCTCCAGTTTGTCGCCCCGGCCGAGGGCCGCGACCAGTTCCATGTCCTCGGCGGCCTCGACCGCCCGTACCGCCTCGGCCCCGATACGGCCGTTGGCGCCGAGGACCGCCACGCGCAGCTTGCTCATCTTCTTGCTTCCTTACCGGACGGATAGCGGGTGTGGAGCGGATACGGCTGTCAGGCGACGGCCTCGTGCAGACGCGCGGCCTGCTTGTCCTTGAGCGGGCCGATGACGGCCAGCGACGGGCGCTGTCCCAGGATCTCGCCGGCGACCTCACGGACCATGTCCGGGGTGACCTCGGCGATCCGGGCCAGCATGTCGTCGACGGACATCTGGTCGCCCCAGCACAGTTCGCTCTTGCCGATACGGTTCATCAGCGCGCCCGTGTCCTCCAGGCCGAGGACCGTCGAGCCGCGCAGCTGGCCGATGGCGCGGCCGATCTCCTCGTCGGACAGTCCGTGCTCGGCGACGTGGTCGAGTTCGTCGCGGCAGATCTTCAGCACGTCGTGGACCTGGGAGGGCCGGCAGCCCGCGTACACACCGAAGAGGCCGCAGTCGGCGAACCCTGACGTGTACGAGTACACGCTGTACGCCAGTCCGCGTTTCTCCCGGACCTCCTGGAAGAGGCGCGACGACATTCCGCCGCCGAGGGCGGTGTTGAGCACACCCAGTGCCCAGCGGCGCTCGTCCGTACGGGCCAGGCCCGGCATGCCGAGGACGACATGGGCCTGCTCGGTCTTGCGCCCGAGGAGTTCGACACGGCCGGTCGTACGAAGGCTGCGGCGGCCGTCGCGCGGCGCGATGGGTGTGGCGTCGAGCCGCCCCAGGGCGCCCGCCTTCTCGAAGGCCGCGCGGACCTGGCGTACGACCTTGTTGTGATCGATGTTGCCGGCTGCCGCGACGACGAGGTGGGTCGGGTCGTAGTGCTTCTTGTAGAAGCGGCGGATGCGGTCCGCGGTGAGGGCGTTGACCGTGTCGACCGTGCCGAGGACCGGGCGGCCGAGGGGGGTGTCGCCGAGCATGGTGTGCGCGAACAGGTCGTGCACGCAGTCGCCCGGGTCGTCCTCCGTCATCGCGATCTCTTCGAGGATGGCACCGCGCTCGACGTTGACGTCCTCTTCGAGGATCAGGGAGTCCGTGAGCATGTCACAGACGACGTCGATGGCGAGCGGGAGGTCGGTGTCGAGCACGCGCGCGTAGTAGCACGTGTACTCCTTCGCCGTGAACGCGTTCATCTCGCCGCCGACCGCGTCGATCGCGGAGGAGATGTCCAGCGCCGACCTGCGCGTGGTGCCCTTGAAGAGCAGGTGCTCCAGGTAGTGCGTGGCACCGTTCAGCGCGGGCGTCTCGTCGCGGGAGCCTACGTGGGCCCAGATGCCGAAGGTCGCGGAGCGGACCGACGGCAGGGTTTCGGTGACGATGCGCAGGCCGCCCGGGAGGGTGGTCTTGCGGACCGTGCCGATGCCGTTGGTGCCCTTGATCAGGGTTTGGGTACGGGCGACGGCCCGCGCCTCCGAAGAGGTGCGGGCCGTCGCCTTGGAGCTACGGGACGTCACTTGTCGCCGTCGTCCTTCGTCTCGTCCGAGGAAGCGGTTTCCTCGCCCTCGATCACGGGGATCAGGGACAGCTTGCCGCGGGAGTCGATCTCGGCGATCTCGACCTGGACCTTGGAGCCCACGCCGACCACGTCCTCGACGTTCTCCACGCGCTTGCCGCCGGCGAGCTTGCGGATCTGCGAGATGTGCAGCAGTCCGTCCTTGCCCGGGAGCAGCGACACGAACGCACCGAAGGTCGTCGTCTTCACGACGGTGCCCAGGTAACGCTCGCCGACCTCCGGCATGGTCGGGTTGGCGATCGAGTTGATCGTGGCGCGCGCGGCCTCGGCCTGCGAACCGACCTGGGCACCGATGTAGATGGTGCCGTCGTCCTCGATCGTGATCTCGGCGCCGGTGTCCTCCTGGATCTGGTTGATCATCTTGCCCTTGGGGCCGATGACCTCACCGATCTTGTCCACGGGGATCTTGACGGTGATGATCCGCGGGGCGTTCGGGGACATCTCGTCCGGCGTGTCGATCGCTTCCATCATCACGTCGAGGATGTGGAGGCGGGCGTCACGGGCCTGCTTGAGAGCGGCGGCCAGGACGGAGGCGGGGATGCCGTCCAGCTTGGTGTCGAGCTGGAGGGCGGTCACGAACTCCTTGGTGCCGGCGACCTTGAAGTCCATGTCACCGAAGGCGTCCTCCGCACCGAGGATGTCGGTGAGGGCGACGTAGTGTGTCTCACCCTTGATCTCCTGGGAGATCAGGCCCATGGCGATACCGGCGACGGGGGCCTTCAGCGGCACACCGGCGTTCAGCAGCGACATGGTGGAGGCGCAGACCGAGCCCATGGACGTCGAGCCGTTGGAGCCGAGGGCCTCGGAGACCTGACGGATCGCGTACGGGAAGTCCTCGCGCGACGGCAGGACCGGCACGATCGCGCGCTCGGCGAGCGCGCCGTGGCCGATCTCGCGGCGCTTCGGGGAGCCGACGCGGCCGGTCTCGCCGACGGAGTACGGCGGGAAGTTGTAGTTGTGCATGTAGCGCTTGCGCGTCACCGGGGAAAGGGTGTCGAGCTGCTGCTCCATACGGAGCATGTTGAGGGTGGTGACGCCCAGGATCTGGGTCTCGCCACGCTCGAACAGCGCCGAGCCGTGCACGCGCGGGATCGCCTCGACCTCGGCGGCGAGCGTACGGATGTCCGTGACGCCGCGACCGTCGATGCGGACCTTGTCCTTGATGACGCGCTCACGGACCAGAGCCTTGGTCAGCGAGCGGTACGCGGCGGAGATCTCCTTCTCGCGGCCCTCGAACTGCGGGAGCAGCTTCTCGGCGGCGAGACCCTTGACGCGGTCCAGCTCGGCCTCGCGGTCCTGCTTGCCCGCGATGGTGAGCGCCTGGGAGAGCTCGTCCTTGACGGCCGCGGTGAGCGCCTCGAAGACGTCGTCCTGGTAGTCGAGGAAGACCGGGAAGTCGCCGGTGGGCTTGGCGGCCTTGGCGGCGAGGTCGGCCTGAGCCTTGCAGAGGACCTTGATGAAGGGCTTCGCGGCGTCCAGACCGGCCGCGACGACCTCCTCGGTCGGCGCCTCGGCGCCGCCCGCGATCAGCGTGATGGTCTTCTCGGTGGCCTCGGCCTCGACCATCATGATCGCGACGTCGCCGTCCTCCAGGACGCGACCAGCGACGACCATGTCGAAGACGGCGTCCTCGAGCTCGGTGTGCGTCGGGAACGCGACCCACTGGCCGTTGATCAGCGCGACGCGGACGCCGCCGATCGGGCCGGAGAAGGGCAGACCGGCCAGCTGCGTCGACGCGGACGCGGCGTTGATCGCCACGACGTCGTACAGGTGGTCGGGGTTGAGCGCCATGATCGTGGCGACGACCTGGATCTCGTTGCGCAGGCCCTTCCTGAAGGACGGGCGCAGCGGGCGGTCGATGAGTCGGCAGGTGAGGATCGCGTCCTCGGAGGGCCGACCCTCACGGCGGAAGAAGCTGCCGGGGATCTTGCCGGCGGCGTACTGCCGCTCCTCGACGTCCACCGTGAGGGGGAAGAAGTCGAGCTGGTCCTTGGGCTTCTTGGAGGCGGTGGTCGCCGACAGCACCATGGTGTCGTCGTCCAGGTACGCCACGGCGGAGCCGGCGGCCTGCCTGGCCAGCCGGCCCGTCTCGAAGCGGATGGTGCGGGTGCCGAAGGATCCGTTGTCGATAACGGCCTCGGCGTAGTGGGTCTCGTTCTCCACTAGCGTATTCTCCGATACTTTTTCGTCTTTTGTCCCGTCCTGCCCGTGTGGCAGAGGGACGTGGGGTCGGAGAAGCGCGCCTTCTGGTTGCGGGCCGGTCTTCGATCGAAGCTCCCGGGAGTCGGTTCCCGGGGGCCACTACCGAGGACCGGCGGCGGCGAGGTGCACTTCTCCTCGTGTCCTGCGTGGGTGCTGCTTTTGGGTCCTGAGTATTGCGTTGTGCTACCACACTACAAAGAGGTGGTGACACTCCGCACGTACAGCAAAGGGAGCGGCCCCCTAATAGTGGGAACCGCTCCCTCCACGGCGTCTTACTTGGCGCCCGCCGCACCGCGGCGGATGCCGAGGCGGTCGACCAGCGCACGGAAGCGCTGGATGTCCTTCTTGGCCAAGTACTGGAGAAGGCGGCGACGCTGACCGACGAGGATCAGCAGACCACGACGGGAGTGGTGGTCGTGCTTGTGCGTCTTGAGGTGCTCGGTCAGGTCCGAGATACGGCGCGAGAGCATCGCGACCTGCACCTCGGGGGAACCGGTGTCGCCCTCCTTGGTACCGAACTCGGTGATGAGCTGCTTCTTCACTGCGGCGTCGAGCGACACGTGTACTCCTCGTAAGTCTCTGTAGAGCCACCGAGCGCCCCTGGTCCACATCTCAGGGGATCTTCTGTTACTCGGGAGGCGGGAATCCGCTGCGCGCGGCCTCCGGGGTGAGTGACTCCAGGGGTGCGTACACAAACGGCCGTCGCCCAGGATACCAGCAGGCAGCGGCCGCCTTCACCGCATGTGCAAACAGCCCGGACGGGACGGACTCGGCCACTAGGGTGAGAGCACAGATCGTAGTTGTCGTATCACTTACGTCGGAAGGGGTCGCTTCGCCATGGCGGAGGCACAGGGCGCACCGGGCTCGCAGGATGAGGACGTCAAGGCGCGCAAGGAGCGGGAGCGGGACGAGCTGTACTCCCTCGACATCTCGGGCGTCGAGTGGCACGGCGCCCCGGGCACCGAGGAGCACGAGGAGCGGGTCGAGATCGCCTATCTCCCCGAGGGCGCGGTGGGCATGCGGTCGTCCCTGGACCATGACACCGTCCTCCGTTACACGGAGGCGGAGTGGACGGCCTTCGTCCTCGGGGCACGCGACGGGGAGTTCGATCTGGAGCCGACGGAGCTCAATGGCGGGCTCGCGGCGGCGGAGGCCGCGCCTTCGGACTCAGGTTCGAGTTCGGGTGCGGACGGCGGCGCGGGCGCGAGTACGGATTCGGGTGGGGACGTGGAGTAGTTCGCTCAGTCGTCCTGAGTGAGGTATCGCAGGGGCGGGGCCGGTGCAGTGCGCCGGTCCCGCCCCTTTTTTTCTTGTGCTTTTCCGCGAAGTCCGTTGTCAGAGGGGCCGCCTACTATGCATGTGAGGTTATGGCGCCGGTGGGACAGATGTCGTAGCGGTCCTGTCAACTCTCTTGCCGGAGACGGCGGTTCGAGTCCGGACGGGGTCGGTACCGGTCAGGCTGTGACGTAATGGACGGTCACTGAGGGGTGGACGGGCCTGCCGGGTCAGGGGTCGTGGTGATTAGGCTGGGAGTGGCGCGACGCCAGAACCCGTGGACCGGGCGCCGGCGTACCGGGGGGAAGCCGGGCAGATCGGACGACCTCCAACGTCCGCCGCCGGACGACGTGGACACGATCCACGGGCCCGGCTTCGGACGAGACGAATACAGACGAGAAATGGTCGCCCAGCACGGCACGAGGGTGCTCGACCACACCAGGAGGAATTGTGAACAGCGATCCGGACGGGATCCGCGGGGGCTGGGTCACACCCGGCGACGACCAGTCCGACGCGGAGTCCGCCAGCGAGATGACGGGCGAGTTCACCATCGATTACGCGACGCCTGCCTGGTACACGCAGAACGCGTCGGGAGGGTCCGGGGCTTCGGGGGACGAGGCGAGCGCCGAATCGGATGCCCAGTCGAGTGCCGAGTCGGCCGATGACGCGGATGCGACTGTTGACGGTCCTTCGGGTGTCGGGGCGGAGGGTTCCGTACCTGGTTCCACTCCTGCTGTTGCTCCCCCTCCCACAGGTGCTGTGGCTGTGCCCCAGCTGCCGGTAGGCGGTGGGTTCCAGCCTGCGGCGCCACAGGGTGGAGCTCCGGGTGGGCCCGCGAGCCCCACGGCGGTCCCCAGCTTCCCTGCGGGCGGATTCCCGACCCAGTGGACCCCTCCGGTGCCGCCGGCCCCTCCGGCTCCGCCGGCCGACCACGGTGACCTGGAGAGCGGCTCGACGATGCGGATCTCCCCTGCCGCCGCGCGGCGCGAGTCCGCGGAGCGGGCCGCTGCCGGGGCGCCTCAGGAGCCAGCGGTCGCGGCTGAGGGCGACGATGAGTCCGGTCACTCCGGCCAGTTCGCGGGGAGCGTCCCTGAGTCCGTGGATGACCTGGCCGAGCCCGTCGCCGAGACCGAGGTCGTCGCGGATGCGGCGGAATCCGAGGGCGACGGCGAGGGCGACGAGGGTACGGATGTCGGCGAGGCCACCGAAGAGGTGAGCGGCGCCGTTCCCCAGCCCTTGGAGAACGAGTCCCAGGATCAGGACGACACCGAGCACGCCGTACCGCCGCAGGCCGTCGAGCCCGCGGACGCGGCCGGGGACACGCACACCGAGGCCCAGGACGCCGAGCCCGTCGGCGCGACGTCGGTCGCCGTGGAGCCTGAGGTGTCTGTAGCCACGGAGCCTGTGGACGCCGAGCCCGAGGCTGCCGAGGTCACCGACGCCGAGCCCGAGGAGGCGGAGCGCGAGGCTGCCGCCGAGTCCGAGTCCGAGCAGGCGGATGCCGAGGTCGGCACCGAATCCGAGGACGCGGTGCCGATGGCGGTGGCGGACGCTGTCGATGACGTACGGGACTCCGCACCGGTCACCCCCGCACGGGACTCGGTGCCCAGCGCACCGTTCAACATGCCCCCGCTTCCGGAGGGCGCGCCCGGGACCGTGCCGCCCTCGTGGGCTCCCTCGTCGACATCTCAGGGCGGTTTGCCGCCGCTGCCTCCGTCGTTCCAGCCGGCCGCACCCGCTCCGGCGGGACAGTGGCCCGCGCAGCCGCACGCTCAGCCGCCGGCGCAGCCGGAAGCCGCTCCTGTTCAGCCCCAGGCCGCGTCGGCACCGGGCCGACCTCAGCCTCCGGCCGTTCCGGGCCAGCAGCCGCCCGTGCCGTCGCCGCAGCCCCCGTTCCAGCCGCAGGCCCCGCACCCCGCGCCCGCCGCATGGAACGCTCCCCCGCAGGCACCGGCTCCTGCCACCCCGCAGGCGGGGTACGGATTCCCGCCTCCGCACCCGACAGCCCCGCCCGCCGGCCACGGATTCCCGCCGCAGGCAACTCCGGCCGCTCGCACGGGCCCCAACGCCCAGGCAGGGTACGGATTCCCGCCCCCGGCCCCGACCGCCCCGGGTGGCTACGGCTTCCCCCGGCCGGACGCACCTACCGCGAACCCGGCGGGCCCCGACGCGCAGGGTGGGCATGCGTTCCCCCAGCCGGGAGCACAGGTCCCGAACCCGCCAGGCCCAGGCGCGCAAGGGGGCCACGGCTTCGCCCAGCCGGGCACACCCGTCCCGAACCCGACGAGCCCAGCCGCCCAAGCCGGGCACGGCTTCCCCACCCCAACGGCTCCCGCCCCAGCCCCAGGCAGCTACGGCTTCCCTCAACCAGCCGCACCCACCCCGAACCCGACGAGCCCAGCCGCCCAAGCCGGGCACGGCTTCCCCACCCCAACGGCTCCCGCCCCAGCCCCGGGCAGCTACGGCTTCCCTCAACCAGCCGCACCCACCCCGAACCCGACGAGCCCAGCCGCCCAAGCCGGGCAGGCCTTCCCCACCCCAACGGCTCCCGCCCCAGCCCCAGGCAGCTACGGCTTCCCTCAACCAGCCGCACCCACCCCGAACCCGACGAGCCCAGGCGCCCAGGCCGGCTACGGATTCCCGCCCCCCGGCAACCCGTCCCCAGCCCCGAGGACCCCTGCCCCCACGCCGGAAGCCTCGCCCGTCGGATACGGCTTCCCGCACCCGGCAGCGCCGGCCGCCGACCCGGCTGAGGCGGCGGCACCCCCGGCTCCGCGCCCGCCGGGCGACTACGACGCCCCCCAGCCGGGCGCGCCCGTCCCGAACCCGGCCGGCCCCATCGCGCATGGCGGACACGGATTCCCAACCCCGGGAACTCCCGCCCCTGCCCCGAACGCTCCGAGCGGTTACGGATTCCCTCACCCGGGTACACCCGCCCCGAACCCGGCAAGCCCCAACGCCCAGGGCGGGCACGGATTCCCCACGGCTCCCGCCCCTGCCCCGAACCCGGCCGACCCAGGCGCCCAAGCCGGCTATGGATTCCCGCCCCCCGGCATCCCGGCCCCCGCGTCAGCCACGGACCCGGCCGAGGTCGCGCAGAGCGGCCCCGTGGCCGCCCCGAACGCCTCTCCCGCCGGATACGGCTTCCCGCAGCCCGCGGTACCGGCCCCCGGCCCGGCGGCTCCCGCATCCACAGCTCCTCGCCCTCAGGGCGACTACACCTTCCCCCAGCCGGGCGCACCCACCCCGGACCCGGCCGGCCCAGGCGCCCAAGCCGGGTACGGATTCCCGCCCACCGGCAGCCCAGCCCCCAGCGCCCCTGCCCCCACGCCCGACGCCTCGCCCGCCGGATACGGCAACCAGGGCCAAAGCACCCCCGGTTTCCCCCAGCCGGCTGGCCCGTCTGCGGCTCCCACTTCCCCGGCTCCGGCACCCGTCGGCAACGCCGGGCCCCCGCCCCCCGCCCCGGCGTCCGACCCCCAGGACGGGTACGGCTTCCCGCCGCCCGCCGGTTCCCCCGTGCCTCCGCAGCCCGGGTACGGGTTCCCGTACCCGGGGCAGCCCGCCACGCCCGGCGGGTACGGGTTCCCCTTCCCGCAGGCGTCCCCGCAGCAGGCGCCGACGCGGCCTCAGGTCCCTCAGCAGCCCGAGGCGCCCCACCCGCAGGCCGGGCCTCAGCCCCCGCATGTGCCGGGGCAGGTCCCGGGTGCCGTGCCGGCGTCGCCGCCGCAGCCGACGTACGACCGGCCCATGCCCGGCCCGGAGGGCGGCGTGCCCGGGGTTCCGCAGGCCGCGCCGCAGCCGCCCGTGGATCCGCGTACCGGGGCCGCCTGGCCGCAGGCCATCCAGCACGACCAGCGGCAGATGACCAACCCCGGTGCCGCCCCGCTCGGTTACACCGCGGCCGTCGAGCTGTCCTCGGACCGGCTGCTCAACAACAAGAAGCAGAAGGCGAAGAGCGGCCGGCCCGCGGCAGCGCCCTCCCGGTTCAAGATCGGCGGGAAGAAGGAGGAGGCCGAGCGGCAGCGCAAGCTCGAACTCATCCGTACGCCGGTGCTGTCCTGCTATCGCATCGCCGTCATCAGCCTCAAGGGCGGTGTCGGCAAGACCACCACGACCACCGCGCTCGGCTCGACCCTGGCCACCGAGCGGCAGGACAAGATCCTCGCCATCGACGCCAACCCGGACGCCGGCACGCTCGGCCGTCGTGTGCGGCGCGAGACCGGGGCCACCATCCGTGACCTCGTCCAGGCGATCCCGTACCTCAACTCGTACATGGACATCCGGCGGTTCACGTCCCAGGCGCCGTCCGGACTGGAGATCATCGCCAACGACGTCGACCCGGCCGTCTCCACCGCGTTCAACGACGAGGACTACCGGCGCGCGCTCGACGTGCTGGGCAAGCAGTACCCGGTCATCCTGACCGACTCCGGTACGGGTCTGCTCTACAGCGCCATGCGCGGTGTGCTCGATCTCGCCGATCAGCTGATCATCATCTCGACGCCGTCCGTCGACGGTGCGAGCAGCGCCAGTACGACGCTGGACTGGCTGTCCGCGCACGGGTACGCGGATCTGGTCTCGCGGTCGCTCACCGTCATCTCGGGTGTGCGCGAGACCGGCAAGATGATCAAGGTGGAGGACATCGTCTCCCACTTCGAGACGCGCTGCCGGGGAGTCATCACCGTGCCCTTCGACGAGCATCTCGCCGCCGGCGCCGAGGTCGACCTCGACATGATGCGGCCCAAGGTGCGCGAGGCCTACTTCAACCTCGCGGCCCTGGTCGCCGAGGACTTCGTACGGCACCAGCAGATGCACGGACTGTGGACGTCGGACGGCAACCCGCCCCCGGTCGCGGCCCCGCCGATGCCGGGACACCAGCAGCAGATTCCGGGGCAGCCGGTGCAGGGTCAGCCGTACCCGGCGGCCCCGCCGGCTCCGGGACAGGGCCAGCAGTACCCGCCGCCGGGCCAGCCTGGGCAGTACCCGCCGCCGCCCCAGCCCGGTCAGCCGTACCCGCAGCAGCAGCCGCCGTACGGCTATCCGCCGCAGCCGGGGCAGCCCTACCAGCCGCCTCAGCAGCAGCCTCCGCAGCCCGGTTACCCGCAGCAGTAGGCGGTGAGCAGAGAAGGCGGCCGGTGCCCTCGGGCACCGGCCGCCTTCTCTTGTACCTGTACTTATGTGCCTGTGTGGCTACTACCAGTTCAGTGCTGTTCCGCCGCCGCGATCAGCTCGCGGCACTTCTTCACGTCCTCGGACATCTGGACGAGCAGTGCGTCCAGCGAGTCGAACTTGGCCTGGCCCCGTACGAACGCCAGGAAGTCGACGGCGACGTGCAGGCCGTACAGATCGAGGCCCACGCGGTCGATGGCGTACGCCTCCACCGTCCGTTCCGTGCCGTCGAACTGCGGGTTGGTGCCGACGGAGATCGCGGCCGGCATCTCCTCGCCGTCCGCGTGCAGCCAGCCCGCGTAGACACCGTCGGCCGGGATCGCGGTGTGGGGCAGCGTCTCGACGTTGGCGGTGGGGAAGCCCAGTTCACGCCCTCGCTGTGCGCCTCGGACCACGACGCCCTCCACGCGGTGCGGGCGGCCGAGGATCTCGCCGGCGCCCTCCACGTCACCCTCGCCGACCAGGCGACGCGTCAGCGTGGACGAGAACGGTTCGCCGCCGCCCGCCTCGCCCGACACGTACAGGTCGACGACCTCGACCTCGAAGTCGTAGGTGCGGCCGAGTTCGGTCAGGAACTCCACGTTGCCGGCCGCCTTGTGGCCGAAACGGAAGTTCGGACCCTCGACGACCGCCCGGGCGTGCAGCTTGTCGACCAGGACCTTGACCACGAAGTCGGCCGGGGAGAGCTTCGAGAACTCCTTGGTGAAGGGGAGGATGAGAACGGCGTCGACACCCAGCTCGGCCATCAGTTCGGCGCGGCGGTGGTGCGGGGCCAGCAGCGGCGGGTGGCTGCCCGGCCGCAGGACCTCGCTGGGGTGCGGGTCGAACGTGACGGCGACCGTGGGAACGCCCAGCTCACGGGCGCGCGCCACGGCATGCCGGACGATCAGCTGGTGCCCGCGGTGGACTCCGTCGTAGGAGCCGATGGTGACGACGCTGCGTCCCCAGTCCTCGGGGATGTCCTCCAAGCCACGCCAGCGCTGCACTGTGACCGCTCCTCGTCGAACCCGTGTCCGTGTCTGCCTCTTACGCAGGCCTTCTTACGCAGGTCTAAGGGTGCCATGCCGAACGCGCCCCGTTCGCATCGGCATGGAGGCTGTGACGGGGCGCACGTGACCGATTGTCGACTGTCGCCGCAGACATCGCTTCTGACGTCGCTCCAGATGACGTCTATGCGGAGACCCGTACGCCCGCCAGGTTCTCGATCATGCGGCGGGTGCTGGGGCCTACCACGGTCGCCCACTCCCCGGGAGTGTCGGCCAGCCAGCCCGCCAGCGACACCGCGAATCCGGGTACCCGCCTGCCCAGTTCGACCAGGACACGGTCAAAACGCGTCGCACCCTCCGGAGTGCGCACGAGGAGCAGCCCGCAGCGGTGGACCAGGCCCCGGGTGCGCAGCTCTCCGTGGGAGGCCGCGTCCTGCACGGTGGCCCGGAGCAGGGCGTCGAGGACGGTGGGGTCGTGCTCCCTGGCCAGGAGGGTTTCGAGGAGTTCGTGGCGGAAGGGGCGGGAGACGGGGGCCCCGGGCGCGGCCAGCACGGTCGCGAGGGCCGCGCGTACCGGTGCCGGGCGGTCGTCGAGGAGACCGGTGACCAGGGGGAGGAGCACGGGCCGGACGGTGGGGCCGTGGTCCAGGCGCCGGTCCACGAACGCGGCCATGTGCCCGGCGGTCCCCGGGTGCCGTTCCACCGCCTCCCGGACGAGGGCGGCGACCCGGCGGGCCGAGGCGGGGGACGTGACGTCGGCGAGGGTGCGCAGGGTGTCGCCCGCCTCCGGGCCGAGCAGCCTGGCCCGGAACGCGTCGAGGACAGGCTCGGGATGGGTCGCGAGGGCGGCGACCAGAGCGCTCGGCGGGAGGTGCGGATCGCCGGCCGTGAAGTGCCGCAGTGCCTGCGGGAGATGGCGGGCGCGGCTGAGTGGGTCTCGCACGAGGAGGGCGAGCGCCCCGCCGTGCAGGGTGCGGTCGGTGGGGCGGGCGAGCAGGGCGAGGGCCGCGGAGCGCAGCAGATCGCGGTCGGCCTCCGTACGCACCTGGGGTGCGACGCGCGGTCCGTACGCCACCGCCGCGACCCGCCGGGCCGGCCGCTCGTCGTGCGCCCACCGGACCACGGCCCGGCACACGGCGGACGGCTCCTCCTCGGCGAGCACGGCGAGGAGTTCGTCCCCACGCCGGTGAGCGCTGTCGACGAGCACTTCGATCAGGCCGTCCAGGGCCCGGTGGCGATGGGTGTGGAGCAGCACCTGTGCGGCGGTGGCCACGGTCGCGTCCGGCGTCGCGGGCAGCGGACGGTCGTCGTCGAACCAGCGGGCGAGGAGCGGTTGTACGGCGGTGGGGTCGGCGGCGAGCAGCTGGGCGACGGCGTCCAGGTAGCGGGGCTGGTCGGACCGGCCCGGAGGTTCGTCACCGACGACGAGTTTGCGCAGCAGATCGAAACGGGCGACTTCGGGGAGGTGGAGCGCGGTCCAGAAGGAGGGCCCCAACTCCGGCGGCACCGCCCGGTTCTGCCGGCGGAGTCCCACGATGTGGTCGGCGAGGAGGCGCAGGACGTGCGTGTACGGGGTCGCGTCGGGGACGTGCTGGAGTACGTCGGTGAGGAGGTGGGTCGCCCACCAGGTGGAGGCCGACGGGCGGGGGGCGGCCCCCGACCCGGGGTCCAGTGCCTGCACCAACTCCGTCAGGCGGGACGCCAGTTCGGGGGTGCCCTGCTGGCGGGCGAGGAGCAGCAGCGACTGGACCACGGGTCCGATGCGGTGGTGCGGTACGGGGACGAGGGCCGTGTCCCCGGCGTTCTCCGGGCGGCGCCGGTGGACCAGGGCGTGCAGCGCCTCGTCCACGTCCAGGTGCGCGCCCTGGATCCAGTCGGCGAGTTCCTCGTGGGCGAAGCGGTAGCCGGTGCCGGCGGGGACGAGGAGGCCCTCGGTGAGGACGGCGGAGGCCCAGCCCGTGCCGCCGCCCAGACGGGCCGGGGCGGGGCCCCAGGGGAACACCGACTCGAAGGACGCGCGGTCCAACTCGCCTTGTCCCGGGCCCAGACTGCGGCGGGCCGCCTCGTGGACCTGGCCCGAGACCTTGGCGGCAAGGCGGCGTACGGGGGTGCCTCGCAGGCCGTTCTGAGCGGCGAGGCGGACGGCGATGCGGAGGCACATCAGGTCGAGGTAGGCGGTGAAGACGGCGTGGCGGTCGAGGCGGGGGGTGGGGGTGCTGGGGGCGTCGAGGAGCGCGGGGAGGGCTGCGCGCACCTCGGAGAGCAGTCGGAGGGTGAGGGGGTGGCGGGCGTCCTGGGGGGTGAGGGCGGTGGGCGGGATCGCGTAGCGGGACTGGGCCTGGCGGGCTTCGGCTTCGGTGAGGTCGGTGAGGAGGAGGTGGTACGGGGAGTGGGGTGCTCGTCGGGGGTTTTCGCCCCCGCCGCCCCTACCCGTCCCATCCCTGGGGGCTGCGCCCCCAGACCCCCCTTCGGCCTGAACGGCCTCGTCCTCAAACGTGGGACGGGCTGAAATGGCCGGCCTCGGGCTGGATACATGCGGCGGGAAAGGCATCCGGGCCGCGCCCCCTGTCTGCTCCCAGTACTCCGGGCGGCAGGCCGTCACCAGGCGGGCGTTTGTCTCCTGGAGCCAGTTCTCCGTTGCCCTCGTCCAGTCCTGGGCGCGGTGGGCCAGGAGTGGGGGCATCTCCTCGGGGCCGTCGAGGAGGAGCAGAAGAGGGCGGCCCGACGTGTGGGCGAGGCGGGCCAGTCGTTCCGGGGTGATGTCGCCCAGGTCCGCGTCGCGCCCGCCCGACGCGGCCACGATCCGGCCGGCCCGGTCCAGCGCGCGGCGGGCCGCGTCCGCCACCGAGGTGTCCTCGTCGCGCAGGTCGGCGCCGCGCAGCCACAGGGTGGGGGCCGGATCCGGGTCCCGGTGGCGGCGAGCGGCGAGGGCCGCGAGTTCCGTCGTACGGCCGCTGCCCGGGGCCCCGACCAGGCCGAGAACGACGGCCGGGCTCTCCCCCTCGGCGGTGAAGGCCTTCAACTCCCTTGCCAGTTCCGCCCGTTCGACCGGTTCGACCATGCCCGCGTCCACGCCGCCCGTGGCACGGCCCACGAAGCCCGCCAGCGCGCCCGGTGGTCCGTCCGAGCCCACCGAGGTGGCCGTCAGTTCCAGGACGCCCGCGAGATTGAGGTCGGCGCCGTAGGCGGGCACCGTCGCCGCGTTGCGGGCCAGGAGTTCGGTGAGCGGGCCTGGGCTGTCCGCGAGCCGGCCGCGCATGGGGAGTGCGAAACCGGCAGCGCGGTGTCCGGCCGGTTCTCCCTGCCCGTCCAGGGGCTGCGGGAGCAGGGCGGTGCCCAGGACCCCCAGCACCGCTCCCGTCGTACGGTCGAGCACCGGCCCCCCGGCCGCGCCGCCGCCCAGCCGCAACGCGTCGCTGCCTGCCGTGCCGATCGCCAGCTCAAGGGCGTCGGGGAGGAGATGGAAGCGGTCCGCGGCCGTGTACGTGACGTCGGTCGTGCCGAGCACGCGCGCCTCGCGCCAGCCTCCCGCCGCGATCCGTACATACGTGCCCGTCGCGACGCGGATCCGCGCGGAGACGGGAACCGGGGCCACGCCCAGGCCTTCGGTGTGCACGAGGGCCAGCCCGAGGTGCGGAAGGGGGGTCACGGCATCCGCCGCCGACACCACACACGTACGGTCTGCCGCGCCGTGCACGACCAGCCGGGCCAGGCCGTCGACCGCCTCATGGCTGGTGATCAGCGTGCCGTGGTGGTCGGCGACGAAGCCCATGCCTCGCGGACGTCCAGCCAGGTCGCACACACGCACGAGCCACTCGTCGGCAGCTTCGGCAGCGGCCTCGCCGTCCCGCGCTTCTCGCGCACCGGCCGACGGCCGACGGCCGCCCCCGGCGCGCGGGCCCCGTCCCGCCATCGTCGTCCTCCCCGTCATGCGCGCGAGCCTGCGTACGCACGCGTCTACTACAACGGTAGGCATCCGATGATCAGCCGGACAGGGCGTGCGGCGAACGCGCCCCCTTCCGCCCCCTCGGTTCACTCCGAGCGCCTGCCCGGACGGGTGAATGAACCGCGAGGGATGGATACACCTTGGGTGGGGGAACCGAGGGGGGAACCGTGGAGCGGCGGGAACGTGTCCCCGTGATCGCCGCTCCACGGCTCGGCACCACTCCTCGGCACCACTCCTCAGCTCACACCCGGGTGAGCGAGCGAGGCCGGCGGTCTCGGCTCGGCCGCGGTCTCAGACGAAGACCGCGAGGCTCTTCGCCTTGCCCTTCTCCTCCTCCACCAGGGCGAGGAACTGCCCGGCGGGGTCGAAGACGGCCACCGCGCCGACGCCCGTGTACTCCTCGGGCATCTCGAGCCGTACACCGTTCGTCAGCAGGCGCGCCCGCCGCTCGTCCACGTCCCAGCGCGGGAACGCGGCGGTGGCCGCCTCGGCGATCGGCATCACCGTCAGCTCCTGCTGCAACTGGTCGAGCGTCCGGGCGGCGTCCAGCTTGTACGGGCCCACCCGCGTCCGGCGCAGCGCGGTGAGGTGACCGCCGACCCCGAGGTCGGCGCCCAGGTCCCGGGCCAGCGCACGGATGTACGTACCGGAGGAGCACACCACCGACACGACCAGGTCGACCACGGGGGTGCCGTCGGCCGCGACCGCCTCCCGGACGTCGTACACAGCGAAGGAGGAGACCGTGACCGGGCGGGCCGGGATCTCGAACTCCTCGCCCTCACGGGCCCGTTTGTAGGAGCGCACGCCGTCGATCTTGATGGCGCTGACCTTGGACGGCACCTGCATGATGCGGCCGGTCAGCTTGGCGACGCCGGCGTCGACGGCCTCGCGGGTGACCGCGGAGGCGTCGGTGGAGGAGATGATCTCCCCCTCGGCGTCGTCCGTGAGCGTGTTCTGTCCGAGGCGGACCGTGCCCACGTACTCCTTCTCGGTCAGCGCGAGGTGGCCGAGGAGCTTGGTCGCCCGCTCCACCCCGAGGACGAGTACGCCCGTGGCCATGGGGTCGAGGGTGCCGGCGTGTCCGACGCGGCGGGTCCTGGCGATCCCGCGCATCTTGGCCACCACGTCGTGCGAAGTGAAGCCCGACGGCTTGTCGACAATGACAAGTCCGTCGGGCGTCCTGGTGTTCTTCTGCGTCATTCGGCGGTGTCGTCCTCGTCGTCAGGCTTCTTGTACGGGTCCGCGTCACCGGCGAACGCGGCGCCCGCGGACGCCTGGCGCACCTGCTCGTCGGAGGCACGGGCCTTGTCGAGGAGGTCCTCGATCTTCTTGGAGGTGTCCGGGAGCGCGTCCGCGACGAAGGTCAGGGTCGGCGTGAACTTCACGCCCGCGGCCTGGCCGACCGCGGAGCGCAGCACGCCCTTGGCGCTCTCCAGGCCGGCGGCTGCTGCCGCCCGCTCCTCGTCGCCCCCGTACACCGTGTAGAAGACGGTCGCCTCCCGGAGGTCCCCGGTGACCCGGGTGTCCGTGATGGTGACGTTGGTGCCGAGCCGCGGGTCCTTGATCCCGCGCAGCAGCTTCTTGGCCACCACCTCTCGGATGAGGTCAGCCAACCTCTTCGCCCGCGCGTTGTCGGCCACTGGTGTGTCTCCCGTTCTTCCTGTTCAGCGTCTTCCGCGGTTCTGCGTTTCGCGTACCCGCAGGCCGTTCGTCTGTGCGTCTGTTCGGCCGGTCATCGGCGTCAGTCGTCGTCGCCGTGGAGGCGCCGTCGTACGGACAGCAGTTCCACCTCGGGACGACCGGCGACCAGCCGCTCGCACTGGTCCAGCACATCGGTGATGTGCCCCACGTCCCCGGCCACCACCGCCAGGCCGATGCCGGCTCTGCGATGCAGGTCCAGGTGTTCGACCTCGGCCGCGCTCACCGCGTACTTGCGCTGGAGCTCGGCGACGATCGGACGGACGACGGAGCGCTTCTCCTTCAGCGAGCGTACGTCGCCGAGCAGGAGGTCGAAGGACAGAGTCCCCACGTACATGTGTGTATCCGGATGTCCCGCCGGTACGGGATCGATGGCCCCGTCGACGGTATGGGCGGGGACATCGAGAACGGTACAACGAACGGGGCGGCGGCTCGACGGGATTGTTCTCGCCCCCCGAGCCCCCGCTCCTCAAACGGCCGACTGGCCGACGGGGACTGCTCCCCGCCGGCCAGCCGGCACACGCTCAGCCTGATCAGCCGCGCGGCTTCTCCCGCATCTCGTACGTCGCGATGACGTCGTCGACCTTGATGTCGTTGAAGTTTCCGAGGTTGATACCGCCCTCGAAGCCTTCGCGGATCTCGGTGACGTCGTCCTTGAAGCGACGCAGACCGGAGATGGTGAGGCTCTCCGCGATGACCTTGCCATCGCGCAGCAACCGCGCCTTGGTGTTGCGCTTGACCTCGCCGGAGCGGACCAGCACACCGGCGATGTTGCCCAGCTTGGACGAGCGGAAGACCTCGCGGATCTCCGCCGTACCGAGCTCGACCTCTTCGTACTCCGGCTTGAGCATGCCCTTGAGGGCCGCTTCGATCTCTTCGATGGCCTGGTAGATCACCGAGTAGTACCGGACGTCGACGCCTTCGCGCTCCGCCATCTGCGCCGCGCGGCCCGCAGCGCGGACGTTGAAGCCGATGACGATGGCGTCGGAGCCGGTCGCCAGGTCGATGTCCGACTCGGTGACCGCACCCACACCGCGGTGCAGGACGCGGATGTCGACCTCTTCACCGACGTCGAGCTGGAGCAGCGAGGACTCGAGAGCCTCCACCGAACCGGACGCGTCGCCCTTGATGATGAGGTTGAGTTCCTGCACCAGACCGGCCTTGAGGGCCTCGTCCAGGTTCTCCAGGGAGAACCGGACACCCCGGCGGGCGAAGTTGGCGTTGCGCTCGCGCGCCGCCCGCTTCTCGGCGATCTGACGCGCCGTACGGTCCTCGTCGACGACCAGGAAGTTGTCGCCGGCGCCCGGGACGTTGGTGAGACCGAGGACGAGGACCGGGGTCGAGGGACCCGCCTCTTCCACGTTGTCGCCCTTGTCGTCGAGCATCGCGCGGACACGGCCGTACGCGTCGCCGACCACCATGGTGTCGCCGACCCGCAGGGTGCCTCGCTGGACCAGGACGGTCGCGACGGCGCCGCGGCCCTTGTCGAGGTGGGACTCGATCGCAATACCCTGCGCGTCCTGCTCCGGGTTGGCCCGCAGGTCGAGCGAGGCGTCCGCGGTGAGGACCACGGCCTCCAGCAGGCTCTCGATGTTGAGGCCCTGCTTGGCGGAGATGTCGACGAACATCGTGTCGCCGCCGTACTCCTCGGCCACCAGACCGAACTCGGTGAGCTGACCGCGCACCTTGGTCGGGTCGGCACCCTCGACGTCGATCTTGTTGACCGCGACCACGATCGGCACACCGGCCGCCTTGGCGTGGTTCAACGCCTCGATCGTCTGGGGCATCACACCGTCGTTGGCCGCCACCACGAGGATCGCGATGTCGGTCGACTTGGCACCACGGGCACGCATGGCGGTGAACGCCTCGTGGCCCGGGGTGTCGATGAAGGTGATGCGACGCTCTTCTTCGTTGACGACGGTCGCGACCTGGTACGCACCGATGTGCTGCGTGATACCGCCGGCCTCGCCCGCGACGACGTTCGTCTTGCGGATGGTGTCGAGGAGGCGGGTCTTACCGTGGTCGACGTGACCCATGACGGTCACGACCGGCGGACGCGCGACGAGGAACTCCTCGCCACCCTCGTCCTCGCCGAACTCGATGTCGAAGGACTCGAGCAGCTCGCGGTCCTCCTCCTCGGGGCTGACGATCTCGAGGACGAAGTTCATCTCGTCCGCGAGGAGCCTCAGCGTCTCGTCGGAGACGGACTGCGTGGCGGTGACCATCTCGCCGAGGTTCATCATCACGCCGACGAGCGACGCCGGGTTGGCGCCGATCTTCTCGGCGAAGTCGGTCAGGGACGCACCACGCGACAGGCGGACGGACTGTCCGTTGCCACGCGGCAGCATCACGCCGCCGACCGACGGGGCCTGCATGGCCTCGTACTCCTGGCGCCTCTGCCGCTTCGACTTGCGACCACGACGCGCGGGACCGCCGGGACGACCGAAGGCGCCCTGCGTGCCACCACGGGCACCCGGACCACCGGGACGACCGCCGAAGCCGGGACGACCGCCGCCGCCACCACCGGGACCACCCGGACGGCCGGCGAAACCGCCGCCACCGCCACCGGGACCACCGGGACGACCGGCGAAGCCGCCACCGCCACCGCCGGGACCGGCCGGACGACCGGCGAAGCCGCCGCCGCCACCGGGACGACCGCCACCGGCACCGGGACCGCCGGGACGACCGCCGCCGCCACCGGGACCACGGCCGCCAGGGCCGCCACCGGGACGCGGGGTGCCCGCAGCGGGACGCTGCGGCATCATGCCGGGGTTGGGACGGTTACCACCGGGGCCGCCACCGGGACGCGGAGCGCCACCGGGACCACCCTGCGGACGAGGCATGCCGCCCGGGCTCGGACGACCGCCGCCCGCACCCTGCGGACGAGGAGCACCCTGACCGCCGCCGGCGCCCTGCGGACGCGGAGCGCCGCCGGGAGCACCGGGACCACCCTGGCCGCCGGGACGCGGGGCGCCCTGCGGACGGGGCGACTGGGGGCGCGCCATGCCGGTGGAACCACCGGACGTGAAGGGGTTGTTGCCCGGACGAGGACCGGCCGGACGGGCACCGCCGGGACGCGGAGCGCCCTGGCCGGCCGGACGCGGGGCGCCCGGACGTTCGCTGCGGCCCTGGCCACGGTCCTGACCGCGGTCCTGACCCTGACCCCGGTCCTGACCGGGACCGGCGGGACGGGCACCACTGGGACGCGGGGCACCGGGACGTGCACCGGTGCTGGGACGCGGGGCCTGCGCAGCGGCCGGAGTGACCGGGGCCGACGGCGGAGCGGTGAACTCCGGCGTGGTCGGCGCCGGGGTGACCGGCTTCGGCGCGGGCTTGGGACCCGGCGTCGGGCGCGAGCCCTGGGGGGCCGGCGTGACCGGAGTGACCGGCGCGGCGGGAGCCGCGGGGGCCTCGGCCACAGCGGGCTTGGGAGCCGGCGGCCGCGGGGCAGCCGGACGTGCCGACTGCGCCGGGGAGGGCGCGCCGGGCTTGGGAGCAGCCTTGCGCGGGGCGCCGGGCTTGGCGCTGCTCCCGCCCTGGAAGGCGTCTGTCAACTTGCGTACTACCGGCGCCTCGATCGTCGAGGACGCCGATCGGACGAATTCACCGAGTTCCTGGAGCTTGGCCATGACAGCCTTGCTCTCCACCCCGAACTCCTTGGCGAGTTCGTATACCCGGACCTTAGCCACTTCGCTCCTTTTAGGTCCGGGTTGCGGCCGGACCGTCGCTACTTCATGGGCGTACTCATCGCGTGCTCATCGAGTGCTCATCGCAATCTCGACCTACTTCCAACTCGCGGGGGTACCAGAGCCGCACGGGGTTCCGCGCGACGCGTCCTACGGTGTTGCCTCTTCGACGTAGCGGCGCAACGCCACCACATCGAGAGTTCCCTGGGCACGCAGTGCCCGTGGGAACGACCGGCGGCGGACCGCCAGGTCGAGGCAGATCATGGCGGGGTGCACGTACGCACCCCGGCCGGGCAGCGTACCGCGATGATCGGGGACGCATTCACCCTCGACCGCCACGATGCGCAGCAGATCCTTCTTGGCCGCTCGCTCCCGACACCCCACACAGGTGCGTTCAGGGCATACGCGGGCACGCGTCCGGCCAGACACTCCTAAGTCTACCTCCCCGAAACGACCTCACCCCATTGGGGCAACAATCGAACGGTTGTTGTCGTGATCCAAGCCACCTACGGCTTGGATCTATTCCCCTACCGGTCGCGTGGCTGCTCAGCGGGCCGCTCGGACGGCTGCTCGGTGTCCGGGCGGATGTCGATCCGCCAGCCGGTCAGCCGGGCCGCGAGCCGGGCGTTCTGGCCCTCCTTGCCGATCGCCAGCGACAGCTGGTAGTCGGGGACCGTCACGCGCGCGGAACGGGCGGCGAGGTCGACGACCTCGACCTTGTTGACCCGAGCGGGGGACAGCGCGTTCGCCACCATGTCGGCCGGGTCGTCCGACCAGTCGACGATGTCGATCTTCTCGCCGTTCAGCTCGGCCATGACGCTGCGCACCCGGGCACCCATGGGGCCGATGCAGGCCCCCTTGGCGTTCAGGCCGCTGCGCGTGGACCGGACGGCGATCTTCGTACGGTGGCCGGCCTCGCGCGCGATGGCCGAGATCTCCACCGAACCGTCGGCGATCTCCGGGACCTCCAGCGCGAAGAGCTTCTTCACCAGGTTGGGGTGCGTGCGCGAGAGGGTGACGGACGGACCGCGCACGCCCTTCGCCACTCGCACGACGTACGACCGCAGCCGCAGCCCGTGCGTGTAGTTCTCCCCGGGGACCTGCTCCTGCACCGGCAGGATGGCCTCCAGCTTGCCGATGTCCACCAGCACGTTCTTCGGGTCGCGGCCCTGCTGGACGACACCGGTGACGATGTCGCCCTCGCGGCCCGCGTACTCGCCGAGCGTCGCGTCGTCCTCGGCGTCCCGCAGGCGCTGCAGGATGACCTGCTTGGCGGTGGTGGCGGCGATCCGGCCGAAGTCCGACGGTGTGTCGTCGAACTCGCGTGCCTCCTGCCCCTCCTCCAGCTCCTGGGGGTCCTCCTTCGCCCACACGGTCACATGACCGGTCTCCCGGTCGAGCTTCACGCGCGCGTGGCGGCGGCTTCCGTCGGTGCGGTGGTAGGCGATGAGGAGGGCCGACTCGATCGCCTCGACCAGCAGGTCGAAGGAGATCTCCTTCTCCCGCACCAAGCCCCGCAGGGCACTCATGTCGATGTCCACGGCTACGCCTCCTCTTCTTCCGTCATGTCCTGCTCATCCTGCTCGTCCTGCTTGTCCTGCTTGTCTTTACGGTTGAACTCGACCTGGACGCGCGCCTTGTCGATGTCGCCGAAGGCGAGCCTGCGGGCGGTGGCCTTCCGGCCCTTCACGCCCGGCACTTCGAGGTCCATGCCCGCGTCGTCCACGGTCAGGATCCTGGCGACCAGTTCTCCGCCCTCGGTGAGCTGAAAGCGCACCAGGCGTCCGACGGCACGTACGTAGTGCCGGTGCTCGGTGAGTTCACGCTCGGCGCCGGGGGTGCCGACCTCCAGGGTGTACTCCCCCACGCCCATCGCGTCGGTCTCGTCGAGCTTCGCCGAGAGCGCCCGGCTCACATCGGCGACCGCGTCCAGATCGGCGCCGTCGTCGGAATCGACGACGACCCGCAGCACTCTCTTGCGCCCGATTGACTCCACTGCGATCTCTTCGAGATCGAGACCCTGCGAGCTGACGAGCGGCTCCAGGAGCTCTCGAAGCCTCTCGCTCTGGGTGGTGCTCATCCGGGTGACTCCTCGGCCGCGTGTGCTGTTGTGGGTAGGTCGCGTGTCAGGTCAAAGGGTATCCGGTCCCAGGGGGTGTTGCCGTCCACCGGGATGCCGCCCGTCACCGGGCTGCGCCGGTGGCGGCTGCCGGGCCGGGGCGCGGGTACGGTGATCACGGGCGTGCTGCCCTTCCGTTGTTTTCCGTGGTCTCCCGTTCGTACGAGCCCTCCGAGGACGTCTGCCGTGCCGTTCCCCCCGCCGTCGCGCACCCCGCTGGGAACCTCTTCGGGTCCGCGCCGAAGGACCCTGCTCGCCTCGGCCGCGGGCGCCGCTCTCCTCGTGGGCTGCACCGCCGACCCCGACTCGACGGTCACGAGCGCCGGCAGCCCGTCGGTCGCCGAGCGCACGCGCGCGCGTGCCGCCCGCGACAGCACCGGCCTCGTACAGCAGTACGACACGGCGATCGCCGCGTTCCCGGTGCTGGCGGAGCGGCTGTCGGAGCTGCGGGCGGAGGTCCAACGGCACGCGAAGGCGTTCGGGGGCGGCGAACCGACCCCCACGCCGACCCACACACCCACACCGACATCGACACCGGCGTCCGCGTCCGCATCCGCATCCGCATCCGCGTCACCTTCGGCTCCCGCGGCGCCGATCAGCGAGCAGGACGTTCTCGCCGGGCTCGTCGCCGCCGAACGGACCCTCGTGGACCGGCGTACGAAGGCGCTGCTCGACGTGCCGGGCGAGCTGGCGCGGGTGCTGGCCTCGGTGGCAGCGGCCGGGGCCGCTCATGTGTATCTGCTGACGGAGGGCATGAAGTGAGCGGGGCGAACGCGAAGAAGACGCAGCAGCCGGAGAAGGACCCCGGCGAGGTGACCGCGCTCCAGGCCGCCCTGGCCGCCGAGCACGCGGCGGTGTACGGGTACGGCGTCGTCGGCGGCCTGATCGGCGAGGCCCGCCGGAGCGAGGCGCGGGCCGCGTACGACGCCCATCGGGCCCGGCGCGACGAGCTGGCGCGAACGGTGCGAGCCCTGGGGAGCAAGCCGGTGGTGGCGGCGGCCGGGTACGCCCTGCCGTTCCCCGTGCCGGACTCGGACGCCGCCGTCCGTCTCGCGGCGGAGCTGGAGGAGCGGGTCGCCGGGGTGTACTCCGACCTGGTCCGGGCAGCCGAGGGCCAGTGGCGCCGGACCGGCGCGGACGCGCTGCGGGAAGCCGCGGTGCGGGCGGTGCGCTGGCGGGGCGGGAGCGTACCCTTCCCTGGGCTCGCCGAGCGGGCCGGCTCCGCGTCGGCACCGGCCCCGGCGCCGGTGACACCCACGGCGTAGCCCGAACCGCATACCGCGTACCGCGCACCGGAAGGAAACGACTCGCGCATGGCTTTCGAACCGCCGCCCCGTCTGGTGAGGGCGCTCGGCGAGACGGTACCGGACGGTGACGACTGGCTGGCGCGGCTGCCCGTGACTGCTCAACAGGCCCTGGATCTACGCGTGTTGACCATGGAACGGGTGCAGGTTCCGGGTGGTCGGAGCAGTCTGGTGGTGCTGGTGCGGCGGGCTGACGACGCGCCCGCCGTCCTGAAACTCGCACCACGCCGGGCCCGGCCGGAGAGTGAGCGGGCGGCGCTGGCGCACTGGGGCGGGGCGGGCGCGGTGCAGTTGCTGGAGCCGTCCGCCGACGCCATTGGCCCCGCCGGCTCCGCTGGCTCCACCGGCGAGGGTGTGCTGTTGCTGGAGCGGCTGCATCCGGATGTGTCGGTGCGGTCGCTGCCCGAGGCGAAGGCCTTGCTGGAGGCGGCGGGGACGCTGCGGCGGCTGTGGGTCGAGCCGCCCCCGGGTCGGACGCGGTGTTCGAGACGGTGGCCACGCGCACCGGTCGGCAGGCCGAGGCGATGGCGGCGAGCGCCGGCGCGGACGCGCAGGTAGCGCCGCTGGTCGAGGTGGCGCTCGCCGCACGTACGGAGTTGCTGGTCGCGCCGCCGGAGGCGCGGTTGCTGCACGGGACGTTCCGGCAGAGCAAGGTGCTGGCCGCGGAGCGGGCGCCATGGCTGGCGGTGGGGCCGGATCCGGTGGTCGGTGAGTGCGCGTTCGATTTGGCGCGGCTGGTCCGGGACCGGGTGGAGGATCTGATCGCGTCGCCGTCGGGGGCGGCGATCACTCGGCGTCGGGTGAAGCGGCTTGCCGAGTCGCTCGATGTGGATCAGGAGCGGTTGCGGGGGTGGACGCTGTTCCGGGCGGTGGAGTCGGGGGTTCGGGCGCGTCGTGTGGGGCGTGTGCAGGATGCGGAGTTGCTGTTGGAGTTCGCCGGGTGGCTCTGAGGCCGCCGGGTGGCTCCAGGCCGGTGGGGGCTTGTCGCGCCCACTCGGCGGAGCCACACGTGTCACAGCCCGGCACCCCTGGGTGTGCCAGCCGCGCCTGAGCTCCAGGGCCAGGACCGGCCAGTCGGACGCCGCTCTGCGGGCTCGTTTCACGGTGCGGGCCGGCAGGGGGGTGCCGTCGAGGATCGGGGAGCCCCACTCGTCCACGGCGCCGCGTTCCGGGAGTAGTCCGGCGCACACGCCGTGGTTCTGGCAGGCCGGCCGTTCGGTAACCGGTCGCGTGGGCGTCGAGTTCGGTGGCGGAGGTGGTCAGGGCCGAGCGGATGAGGCGGACCGTGCCGTCGGGGTGGTGGCAGGCGCCGCGGCCCTCGACCACCGGCCCAGCGGGCCACGTCCGCGCGGACCGAGTCCCTTCCACGAAAAGCGAACCTGGCGGCCGGGCGTCGTCACGACCGTTCCGTCTCTCGCCACGAGCCTCGCCGGGAGGCCGAGGCCCCTCAGCCAGCGTTCCACGCCCACGCCTTTGACCAGGGCCGCCGTGGCCGGGGCGTTGGCGTCGGCGCAGTCGGCCGCCGCCACGGCCGCCGGACGCCGCATCCCTCTGCGCACCGCCGCGGCGGCTCGCCGCTCCCGCTCCCTGACCGTCATGGCCGTTTCCCTCCGTAGGACGTGACTCTGTGTCACGCCCTACGTTCGGGGACCGGCCTGAGATCTGAGAGGCGGCTCTACATCATGGCCGCCGTCAGGCGGTGGCGGTCAGGCGGGCGATCGCTTCCTCGACCGTCAGTTCCTCGCGCTCGCCCGTCCGGCGGTCCTTCAGTTCCAGGACGCCCTCGGCCGAACGGCGACCCGCCACCAGGATCTTCGGTACGCCGATCAGCTCGGCGTCCGTGAACTTGACGCCCGGGGAGACGCCGGCACGGTCGTCGACCAGGACGCGGGCGCCGGCCGCGGCCAGCTTGTCGGAGACGTCGAGGGCCAGTTCGGTCTGGAGGGCCTTGCCGGCGGCGACGACGTGGACGTCGGCCGGGGCGATCTCCTTGGGCCAGCACAGGCCCTGCTCGTCGGCGTGCTGCTCGGCGAGGGCCGCGACCGCGCGGGAGACACCGATGCCGTACGAGCCCATGGTCACGCGGACCGGCTTGCCCTGCTGGCCGAGGACGTCGAGGCTGAGGGCGTCGGCGTACTTGCGGCCGAGCTGGAAGATGTGGCCGATCTCGATGGCACGGTCCAGCTTGAGGCCGGTGCCGCAGGCAGGGCAGGGGTCGCCTTCCTGGACGACCACGGAGTCGATGTACTCGTCGACCTCGAAGTCCCGGCCGGCGACGACGTTCTTCGCGTGCAGGGCGTCCTTGTTGGCGCCGGTGATCCAGGCGGTGCCGGGGGCGATGCGCGGGTCCGCGAAGTAGCGGACCTTCTCCAGGCCCTGCGGGCCCACGTAGCCGCGTACGAGGTCGTCGCGGCCCGTGAAGTCCTCGGCGGTGACGAGTTCGACGGCGGCGGGCGCGAAGTGCGCCTCGACCTTGCCCAGGTCGACCTCACGGTCACCGGGGACACCGATCGCGACGATCTCGCCGTCCACCTTGACCAGGAGGTTCTTGAGGGTGGCCGACGCCGCCACGTTCAGGTAGGCGGCGAGCGTCTCGATGGTCGGGGTCTCGGGGGTGGGGATCTCCTCCAGGGCGGGGACGGCCGACCCGTCCACCGGCTGGAGCGCGTACGTGATCGCCTCGGTGTTGGCGGCGTAGTCGCAGTTGGGGCAGTCGGCGAAGGTGTCCTCGCCGGCGGCTGCCGGGGCGAGGAACTCCTCGGACTTGGAGCCGCCCATGGCGCCCGCGGTGGCGGCGCAGATGCGGTAGTCGAGGCCGAGACGCGCGAAGATCTTCTGGTACGCCTCGCGGTGCAGGGCGTACGACTTGGCGAGGCCCTCGTCCTCGGTGTCGAAGGAGTAGGAGTCCTTCATCAGGAACTCGCGGCCCCGCAGGATGCCGGCACGCGGGCGGGCCTCGTCGCGGTACTTGTTCTGGATCTGGTAGAGGATCACGGGCAGGTCCTTGTAGGACGTGCACTGGTCCTTGACCAGGAGGGTGAAGATCTCCTCGTGGGTCGGACCGAGGAGATAGTCGCCGCCCTTGCGGTCGTTGAGGCGGAACAGCTCGGGGCCGTACTCGTCCCAGCGGCCGGTCGCCTCGTACGGCTCCCTCGGCAGCAGGGCGGGGAGCGTGACCTCCTGGGCGCCGATGGCGTCCATCTCCTCGCGGACGACCCGCTCCACGTTGGCCAGGACCTTCTTGCCGAGCGGCAGCCAGGACCACAGACCGGCGGCGGTCCGGCGCACATAACCGGCCCTGACCAGCAGCTTGTGGCTGAGCACCTCGGCGTCGGCCGGGTCGTCACGCAGTGTCTTGAACATCAAACGGGACATGCGCTGGACCTGGGCCTGGGCCATGATTCTCGACTCCTGCTGCGTAAGGGTGATGGCAGGAGGTTAGCCGGGGGGTGCGGGGCGGTGGAAATCGGTTCGCCCGTGGGGGCTCACAGGCCCTAGCGTCGGCGCAGCGGCAGTGGGGCGCCCATCACGGCGTACGGCTTCGGGGCGCTGGGGAAGAGGACCTGGCGGGCCAGGTCCTCGTAGCCGAGGGAGTGGTAGAGGCCGCGGGCCGGACTGTCGGTGTCGATCGCGGAGAGGATCGAGCGGGGTTCGGCGGCGCCGTCGGTGATGGCGGTGATGAGGGCGCGGCCGACGCCGATGTTCTGGAACGTCGGGTGGACGTGCAGTTCGGTGATCACGAAGGAGTCGTCGAGCCAGGCGTCGTGGCCCTGCCTGCGCAGATACGGCTCGACGACGGTCGACCACCAGTGCGTACGGTCGTTCGGCATGCCGTACACGAACCCGGCGAGCCGTCCCTCGGGGGTGGTCGCGCCGAGCGCCCGGGCGCCGGGGTAGCTCAGATGCCGCAGGACGATCTGCCTGCGTACGGCGACCTCGTCGGCGCCGAGACCGAACGCCACGGCCTGGACGGCGAGCGCCTCGTCGACCCGGGCAGCGAGGTCGAGGGCGCCGACGACCACGTCGTGGGGGCGGGGGTGACGGTGGCCCTGACCGGGAAAGCGCGGCATGTCGGGAGACTACAGGGGGTGCGGGGGCCGCTCGGCGGGAGCGTGGCGGATGTGGCCGAGCCTCGTCCCCCGGGATCGCCCGGACGACGGCGGTCGTTTCGGAACAGGACTCAGAACAGGACGCTCATGAAAGCGCCGACCTCCTGGAAGCCCACCCGCAGATAGGTCCGGCGGGCGGGGGTGTTGAAGTCGTTCACGTACAGGCTGACCACCGGGGCCACGTCCGCGAGGGCGTAGCGCAGTACGGCGGCCATGCCGGGGGCCGCGAGGCCCAGGCCCCGGTATTCGGGGGCCACCCACACGCCCTGGATCTGACAGGCCTGGGAGGTCGCGGCGCCGATCTCGGCCTTGAAGGCGACCTTGCCGTGCTCGTCGAGGCGGGCGAAGGAGCGGCCGGAGCCGACCAGTTCGGCGACCCTGGCCTGGTAGAGGAGGCCGCCGTCGCCCGCGAGTGGCGAGATTCCGACCTCTTCGGTGAACATCGCCACGCACGCCGGCATGATCGTTTCCATCTCGTCCTTGCGGATGCGGCGGACGTACGGGTCCGGGGCGACGAGGGAGGGGTCGGGAAGCCGGTCGGTGACCATGAGGGGCTGGTGGCGGCGGACCTCACGGGCGGGGCCCCAGCTCGGTTCGAGCAGCCGCCACAGCTGTGTGGTGGCCTCGGCGGGGCCGACGATGGAGGAGCAGCGGCGGCCCGCTCGCCTGGCCCGGTCGGCGAAGGCGCGCACGGCGCGGGGGGTGGCGCAGATCGGGACGAGGTTGGCGCCCGCGTAGCAGAGGCTGGTGAGCATGCCGTCCTCGTACCAGCCCCACATCTCGCCGCCGAGGCGCCAGGGGTCGAGGCCGGCCACCTGGACCCGGGACGTCACGAAGGCGTTGTGGACCGGCTCGCGGCCGAGGACGGCGAGCGCGGCGTCCAGGTCGCCCGGGTCGAGGACCCGGGAGGTGGTCTGCGTCAACACGTGCGGGCCTCACCATGCGGTCTGCTGATTCTCCGCACTGTACCTGCGGAAGCTGAGCGGCGTCGCCCTGTGGTGGGTGCCGCTTGCTTGACAGTGGACGTGGGCTTGGCTTGCCGTTGCTGGGGGCTGCCGCCCCCAGACCCCCGCTTCGGCCCTGAAGGGGCCTCGTCCTCAAACGCCGGACGGGCTGGACGGTGCCGGCCGTTGAGGAGCGGGGGTTCGGGGGCGGAGCCCCCGAGGATGGGACGGGTAGGGGCGGCGGGGGCGAAGATCAGCCCGCGACGGAGACCGATGGCTCGCCGGAAGCGATGCCGTCCCGCTCCATCTGTTCGGCGATCTTCAGCGCCTCCTCGATCAGGGTCTCGACGATCTTCGACTCGGGGACCGTCTTGATGACCTCGCCCTTCACGAAGATCTGGCCCTTGCCGTTGCCGGAGGCGACGCCGAGGTCGGCTTCGCGGGCCTCGCCGGGGCCGTTCACCACGCAGCCCATGACCGCGACGCGCAGCGGGACCTCCATGCCCTCCAAGCCGGCGGTGACCTCTTCGGCCAGCTTGTAGACGTCGACCTGGGCGCGCCCGCACGAGGGGCACGAGACGATCTCCAGGCCGCGCTGGCGGAGGTTGAGGGACTCCAGGATCTGGTTGCCGACCTTGATCTCCTCGACCGGCGGCGCCGACAGGGAGACGCGGATCGTGTCGCCGATGCCCTCGCTGAGCAGCGCGCCGAAGGCGACGGCCGACTTGATGGTGCCCTGGAACGCCGGGCCCGCCTCGGTCACGCCGAGGTGGAGGGGGTAGTCGCAGGCGGCGGCGAGCTGACGGTAGGCGTTGACCATGATCACCGGGTCGTTGTGCTTGACGGAGATCTTGATGTCCCGGAAGTCGTGCTCCTCGAAGAGCGACGCCTCCCACAGCGCCGACTCGACGAGCGCCTCGGGGGTGGCCCTGCCGTACTTCTGGAGGAGCCGGCGGTCCAGCGAACCGGCGTTGACGCCGATACGGATCGGCGTGCCGTGGTCCTTGGCGGCGCGCGCGATCTCCTTGACCTGGTCGTCGAACTGCTTGATGTTGCCGGGGTTCACCCGGACCGCCGCGCAGCCGGCCTCGATCGCGGCGAACACGTACTTCGGCTGGAAGTGGATGTCGGCGATCACCGGGATCTGCGACTTGCGCGCGATGGTCGCCAGCGCGTCCGCGTCGTCCTGCGTGGGGCACGCCACCCGCACGATCTGGCAGCCGGACGCCGTCAGTTCGGCGATCTGCTGGAGCGTGGCCCCGATGTCCGACGTACGCGTGGTCGTCATCGACTGCACCGACACCGGCGCGTCCCCGCCCACGGCCACCGAACCGACCTGGATCTGCCGGCTCTTGCGGCGTTCGGCGAGCTTGGTCGGAACGGTCGGCATGCCGAGAGAAATCGCAGTCATCTGCTGTGCAACCCCAAGTTGTGGTTCAAGGTCCGGTCCCGGGAACAGCGGGCTCCAGGCTTCGAGATTACGGCACCCGCCCAGGCCTGAGCACATCCCAGCCGTAAACCCACTCATTGGAGAACGGCCGGGCACGGTGGGGTTCTCCCACTGTGCCCGGCCGTCACGAACGCCTTCGCGAACACCGGATGGCTACGAGATGCGCACCGGATTGACCACGTCCGCCACCAGGACCAGGAGCGTGAAGCAGATGAAGAGTCCCGCCACCACATAGGCGACCGGCATCAGCTTCGCCACGTCGAACGGACCCGGGTCCGGGCGCTTGAGCACCTTCGCCGTGTTCCGTCGCAGTGACTCCCACACTGCGCCCGCGACATGGCCGCCGTCGAGCGGCAGCAGCGGGAGCATGTTGAAGAGGAAGAGGGACAGGTTGAAGCCCGCCACCAGCATCAACGCCATCGCCAGCTGCTGGGTGGGCGGGATGTCCAGGGTGAAGATCTCACCGCCCACGCGGGCCGCGCCGACGACGCCCATCGGGGAGTCCGCCGCGCGTTCGCCCCCGTCGAACGCCGCGTTCCACAGGGCGGGGATCTTGCCGGGCAGGCTCGCGATCGAGTCGACGGCCTCGCCCATCCGGTCCCCCATCCAGGTCACCGAGTCGCCGAAGTCCTGGCGGACGATGCCGGTGGCCGCGCCGAAGCCGAGGAAGCCGGCCGTGACGTACTGGCCCTGGACGATCTGGCCGCTGGAGTCCTTCTTCGCCACCTGGTTCGAGGCGATCTTCGCGTGCAGGGTGACCTGCTCGCCCTTGCGTTCGACGACGATCGCCACGTCCTTGCCGGGGTTGGCGCGGATCTCGTCCGACAGCTTGTTCCAGGCGTCGACCTGGACCCCGTCGAAGGAGAGGATCTTGTCGCCCGCCTTGAGGCCGGCCGCCGCGGCCGGGGAGGCCTCGTCGGTCGTGCGGCACTTGTCGCGGCCCTCGCTCTGGGCGATGACGCACTGGGAGACGGAAGCGACAGTGGTGGTCTGCTGCGAGACCCCGAAGCCCATCAGGACGGTCAGGAACAGGGCCACCGCGAGGATCAGGTTCATGAACGGGCCCGCGAACATCACGATGATGCGTTTCCACGGCTTGCGCGTGTAGAACAGGCGCTTCTCGTCGCCCGGCAGCATCTCCTCGAAGGACTGTGCGCGCGCGTCCTCGATCATTCCGCGCCAGGGGGAGGACGAGCGGGCCTCGATGCGGCCGTCCGGGCCCGGCGGGAACATCCCGATCATGCGGATGTAGCCGCCGAACGGGATCGCCTTGAAGCCGTACTCGGTCTCACCCTTCTTGCGCGACCAGATCGTCGGACCGAAGCCGACCATGTACTGCGGTACGCGGATGCCGAAGAGCTTCGCCGTGGAGAGATGTCCCAGCTCGTGCCAGGCGATCGACACCAACAGGCCGATCACGAAGACGACTACGCCCAGGACCATCATCAGTGTCGTCATGCACGGGCCTCCGCCGCTTGCTCTGTCTTCGTCTGCTGTTTCTTCGTCCGGTGTGTCAGTTCCCGGGCCCTCGCCCGCGCCCAGGACTCCGCTTCAAGGACGTCCGCGACGGTCAGGGAAGTTCCCGTACGAGGGGTGCCGTGCTCCTCGACCACCCGGGTCACGGTCTCCATGATTCCGTTGAACGGTAGCCCGCCGCCGCGGAACGCCTCCACGCACTCCTCGTTCGCCGCATTGAACACCGCGGGAGCCGTGCCCGCGAGCTGCCCCACATGCCGGGCGAGGCCGACCGAGGGGAACGCGTCGGTGTCGAGCGGGAAGAACTCCCACGTCGACGCCTTGCTCCAGTCGAACGCGGGCGCAGCGTCCGGTACGCGCTCCGGCCAGCCGAGGCCGATCGCGATGGGGCCCCGCATGTCGGGGGGCGTGGCCTGGGCCAGTGTCGATCCGTCCGTGAACTCAACCATCGAGTGGACATACGACTGCGGGTGCACGACCACCTCAATGCGGTCGAAGGGAATGTCGTAGAGGAGGTGTGCCTCGATCACCTCCAGGCCCTTGTTGACGAGCGTCGCGGAGTTGATCGTGATCACCGGGCCCATCGCCCAGGTGGGGTGCGCGAGCGCCTCCTCGACCGTCACATCGGCCAGCTGCGCCTTCGTACGGCCGCGGAAGGGGCCGCCGGACGCCGTGACCACGAGCTTGCGCACAGCGGAGCGGGTGCCGGCCGCCAGGGCCTGGAACAGGGCCGCGTGCTCGGAGTCGACCGGGATGATCTGGCCCGGCCGGGCGAGCGCCTTGACCAGCGGGCCGCCGACGATGAGCGACTCCTTGTTGGCGAGCGCGAGAGTGCGGCCCGCCTTCAGCGCCGCGAGGGTGGGGGCGAGGCCGATGGAGCCGGTGATGCCGTTCAGCACGGTGTGGCATGCGCCGGCGGCGAGGTGCGTGGCCGCCTCCGGTCCGGCGAGGAGCTCGGGGAGCGGCTCCCCGGCGCCGTATCTGGCGCTCAGCGCCTCGCGCAGGGCCGGTACGGCGTCCTCGCGGGCCACCGCGACCGTGCGTACGCGCAGTTGGTGGGCCTGCTCGGCGAGGAGCTCCACCCGACCGCCGGCGGCCGAGAGCCCGGTGACCCGGAAGCGGTCCGGGTTGCGCAGCACGAGGTCGATGGCCTGGGTGCCGATCGATCCGGTGGAACCGAGGATCACCACGTCCCGCGGACCGCCTTCGGCGACGGGGTCGAAGACGACGTGCGGGTCTGCGAGTGGGGCTGGACTGTCGGTCATCCCTCCATTGTGGCCGCTGCCACCGACAGTGAGGACAGGGCCTAGGCCGGGGAGGAATCGGACTCCTGCGGAGCAGGGCAGGAAGCGGGGTTTTGTCCCAAAGGCGAAACACCGTCCACCTTGATCGGGTACGCTGCATGCCGTGCGTTGCGAGAACCAAGCGCGTACGCCGTGCTGATCGAGAGCCAGGACAGCACATGCACCTCCAGGCTTTGCCGTCTCAAACCGGGCTGGTTTCAACCCGGCTGGTGTTGATCGTGGAAGACCTGTTGGGTCGCTGACCCGCAGGCAGCGTGAGCCAGGAATCCCCCTGCTTCAGTTGGGGGAGGATTCAAAAGTACACCTTCGCCAATCTGAAGATCGGCGCGGGCAAGACCATGAAGATCCGCACCGGCAAGGGCACGGACACCGCCGCGACGAAGTTCCAGAAGCGTGCCTGGTACGTCTGGAACAACACCAGCGACACGGCGATCCTGACGAGAGCGAACGGGTCGAAGGTCGACGACTGCAAGTGGACGACCAGCGACCCGAGCGACAAGTGGTGTTAGCTCCGCTGGATGGGCGGTTCACTGCCTGCGGGTAGGTGGGGGCTCGTCGCGCCCACGCGGCGAAGCCGCAGTTCGGCACAGCCCCGCGCCCCTATAGGGGCGCGGGGAACACGTTCAGCGGATGGGGCGGTGCAGGTTCTCCTGGCGGGTCGGGCCCGGGGTGGCATCCGCGATCCAGGGGCCGTCGCCCGAGAGGTCTACGACTCCTTCCTCCAGCCAGGTGTACGTGCCGGTGAGGACGCCCCTGACCACCGCGCGGTCGATGTCGTCGGTGTTGGTCCACAGACGGCCGAAGAGTTCCTCGACGCGGACCCGGGACTGGCGGCAGAAGGCGTCGGCCAGTTGGTAGGCCTCGTGGCCGTTCTGGCCCTGGGCGCGCAGGAGTTCCGCGCGTACGCAGGCCGCGCTCATGGCGAACAGTTCGGCGCCGATGTCGACGATCCGGCCGAGGAAGCCCTGTTTGGTCTCCATCCGGCCCTGCCAGCGAGACATGGCGTAGAAGGTGGAGCGGGCCAGCTTGCGGGCGCTGCGCTCGACGAACCGCAGGTGCGGCGAGAGGTCGACCTCGCGCTTGAACTCGCTGTACGAGTTCGGGAGTTGACCGGCGCCCGTGACGAGTTTCGGCAGCCACCTGGCGTAGAAGACACCGGCGTTCGCGCCCGCCCTCGCCTTGTCCGAGAGGGACTTGTCGGGGTCGATGAGGTCGCCGGCGACCGTCAGATGGGCGTCGACCGCCTCGCGGGCGATCAGCAGGTGCATGATCTCCGTCGAGCCCTCGAAGATGCGGTTGATGCGGAGGTCGCGCAGTATCTGCTCGGCGGGGATCGCCCGTTCCCCGCGGGCGGCGAGCGACTCGGCGGTCTCGAAGCCGCGTCCGCCGCGGATCTGGACGAGTTCGTCGGCCATCAGCCAGGCCATCTCGGAGCCGTACAGCTTGGCGAGGGCGGCCTCGATGCGGATGTCGTTGCGGTTCTCGTCGGCCATCTGGGAGGAGAGGTCCACGACGGCCTCCAGGGCGAAGGTGGTGGCCGCGATGAAGCTGATCTTCGAGCCGACCGCCTCGTGCAGCGCGACCGGCCTGCCCCACTGCTCCCGTACGCCCGACCACTCCCGGGCGATCTTCAGGCA
This sequence comes from Streptomyces sp. B21-083, assembly GCF_036898825.1. Classification (GTDB taxonomy): domain Bacteria; phylum Actinomycetota; class Actinomycetes; order Streptomycetales; family Streptomycetaceae; genus Streptomyces. The sequence continues at coordinate 2,616,936 of NZ_JARUND010000001.1, forward strand.
CCACTTCCCGGCGCCCACACACATCGCGGGCAGCGACAGGCGGCCCGTGTTCAGGGTCGTCAGGGCGATCTTGAGGCCGGCACCCTCGGGGCCGATCCGGTTGGCGGCCGGGACGCGGACCTGGTGGAGGCGCGTGACGCCGTTCTCCAGGCCGCGCAGGCCCATGAAGGCGTTGCGGTTCTCGACGGTGACGCCCTCGGAGGCGGTCTCGACGACGAACGCGGTGATCCCGCCCTTGTGGCCCTCGGACTTCGGTACCCGGGCCATGACGACGAGGAGGTCGGCGACGACTCCGTTGGTCGTCCAGAGCTTCACCCCGTCCAGGACGTAGTCGTCACCGTCCGGTACCGCGCTCGTGGCGAGCCGCGCCGGGTCGGAACCGACGTCCGGCTCCGTCAGCAGGAACGCGGAGATGTCGGTGCGGGCGCAGCGGGGCAGGAACTCGTCCTTCTGCTCCTGGGTGCCGAAGAGTTTCAGCGGCTGCGGTACGCCGATCGACTGATGGGCGGAGAGCAGCGCGCCGAGCGCCGGGTTCGCCGAGCCGACCAGGGCGAGCGCCTTGTTGTAGTACACCTGGGTGAGGCCGAGGCCGCCGTACGTGGTGTCGATCTTCATACCGAGGGCGCCGAGCTCCTTGAGCCCGTTGATGACCTCGTCCGGGATCCGGGCCTCGCGCTCGATGCGGGCCGCGTCGATCTTCGTCTCGCAGAAGTCGCGCAGCTCGGCGAGGAACTCCTCACCGCGCCGCGTGTCCTCGGCGGCCGGGAGCGGGTGCGGGTGGATGAGGTCGAGCCGGAACCGGCCGAGGAACAGCTCCTTGGCGAAGCTGGGCTTCTGCCACCCCTGCTCCCGGGCGGCCTCCGCCACCTGGCGGGCCTCCCGCTCGGTGACGGTGGGTTTGACTGTGGGTTTGCCTGGGGGTTCGGCGGTGGGTTGGGCGGATGGTTTGACTGGGCTTGCGGACATGAGGCACACCTCGCCGCGAATCGGGATCTTGAGGACCGTACGTCACTGATCGGTGCTACTCGATCGTTGGTACCCGATTACGGGCGACCTCACCAGTTCTCGCGCGACGCAGTACTGGGACACCGTTTCGCGTAGACACTCCCCAATGGCCGCCGCCGGGTGCGAAAGTGGCCCCCTGGCCGAAAATGCTCCGAGAATCGTAGTCGAAGCGCTTCGACAACATATGGACACCCACCCGTGGTGGGGTTACTGTCGTTCCACCCCTCACTCGCTGTTATCTGTCGCCGGTATCCGTCACGCGCACTGTCGAAGCGCTTCACACAATGCTTGGAGAGCTGGATGGTCACCCTCGCCGAGGTCGCCCAGCACGCCGGAGTCTCGGCGAGCACGGTGAGCTATGTCCTCAGCGGCAAGCGGTCCATCTCCGTGGGTACCCGGCAGCGGGTGGAGCAGAGCATCCAACAGCTCGGCTACCACCCGAACGCGGGCGCCCGGGCGCTGGCGAGCAGTCGCTCCAACATCATCGCCCTCATGGTCCCGTTGCGTACGGACATGTACGTGCCGGTGATGATGGAGATCGCCATCGCGGTGGCGACCAGCGCCCGCACCCATGGGTACGACGTGCTGCTACTCACCGGCGAGGAGGGCCCCGACGCCGTACGCCGCGTGACCGGCAGCGGGCTCGCCGACGCGATGATCCTGATGGACGTCGAACTCGACGACGAGCGGCTGCCGTTGCTGCGCGGGACGGACCAACCGTCCGTGCTCATCGGACTGCCGGCCGCCACCGATGGCCTGACCTGCGTCGACCTCGACTTCGGGGCCACGGGCGCACTGTGCGCCGAGCATCTCGCACAGCTCGGGCACCGGGACATCGCTGTCATCGGCGAGGCGCCCGCGGTCTACGAACGGCACACCGGTTTCGCCGAACGCACGCTCGACGGACTGCGGTTCCGGGCGCGGGAGTTGGGGGTGCGGGTGCTGCACCGGCCGTGTGAGGGCGGGTACGACGCGATGACGGTGACCCTCGCCCGGATCTTCGACGAACGGCCGGGCACCACGGGCTTCGTCGTGCAGAACGAGTCGGCGGTGGAACCGCTGCTCGCGCTGCTGCGCCAGCAGGGGCGGGCGGTGCCCGAGGACGTGTCGGTCATCGCCGTCTGTCCTGACCAGGTCGCCACCCAGGCCTCGGTGCGGCTGACGTCCGTCGCCATTCCGGCCCAGGAGATGGGTCGCCGCGCGGTGGAACTGCTGATCGCCAAGCTCGAAGGGCACGGGAGTGACGAAGTCGCCCTGATCGCGCCCGAGTTGACGGTGCGGGCCAGTACGGGGCCGGCCCCCGCCACTTCCTGAACAGGTCACTGCCCACACCGACCGAACCGGTCGCCTCCTAAAACCGGTCGCCTCCTGAACCGCCCATCACCGATCCGACCACCACAACCGACTTTTCACGTCTTCACGCCCAACGCCCTGACTTCCGACGGGCGTTGGTGACCCCTGCCTGTCCCGGTCCGGCGGAGCCGTGCCGGATCCTCCTCCCCACTCCTTCCTTCAGGAGCCGCCACGTGAACCAGCCCGCCGAAACCCCGCTCCCGTCAGGCGCGGTCAGCCTCGCGCAGTCCTCCCCCACCGTCGGTACGTTCCGCGAACGGGACGGTGCGCTGGAGTGGAGCGGCCGTCAGGAGACCGTACGGATAGAGCCCTGGGGCCCGGACGCCGTGCGGGTCCGCACCCGGCTCGGCGGGCCGGTCCTGAAGGGACTGCCGGGCGCCCTTCTGGACGAGCCGGAGTCGACGCCGTACACCGTCAAGATCGAGGACGGACAAGGGCAGTTGACCGTCGGCGCGCTGACCGTCGAGGTGAGCTCCGAAGGCCTGATCCGGTTCCTGCGCAGCGATGACGCCGCCGAGCTGCTCGCCGAGGAGCGGGCGCACTTCTGGTGGCCGGGCTCGCGTCTCTACACGGCTGTCGGCAACGGCTACCACCGGCTGGAGCAGCGGTTCGCCGCCTACGAGGACGAGAAGCTGTTCGGCCTCGGTCAGCACCAGCACGGCCGGTTCGACCAGAAGGGTGTCGTGCTGGATCTGGTGCAGCGCAACGCCGAGGTGTCCGTGCCGGTGCTCACCTCCAGCCGCGGTTACACCCTGCTGTGGAACAGCCCGGCCATCGGGCGCGTGGAACTGGCGGGCAACGGGACGCGCTGGGTGGCGGATTCGGCCCGGCAGATCGACTACTGGATCACTGCCGGGCAGCCGGCCGACGCCCAGCGGCGCTACAGCGCGGTGACGGGACGTACGCCGATGCTGCCGGAGTGGGCGGCGGGCTTCTGGCAGTGCAAGCTGCGCTACCGCACGCAGGACGAACTCCTCGACGTGGCCCGGGAGTACAAGCGGCGCGGGCTGCCGTTGCGGGCCATCGTGTGCGACTTCTTCCACTGGACGCATCTGGGCGACTGGAAGTTCGACCCGGCCGAGTGGCCCGACCCGGCCGCCATGGTGCGGGAGTTGGAGGAGATGGGCGTCAAGCTCGTCGTGTCCGTCTGGCCGTCGGTCTCGCCGCTCTCCGAGAACCATGAACTGATGGAGCAGCGCGGTTACTTCATCGGCACGCAGTACGGCCCGATGGCGCACGCCGACTGGCCCGACAAGGGTGTCGCGTCGACCGTCCAGGTCGCGTTCTACGACGCCACGAACCCGGAGGCCCGCGAGTTCCTCTGGTCGAAGGTCCGCGACAACTACCTTGCCCCGTACGGCATCACGGCCTTCTGGCTTGACGCCTGCGAACCGGAGCTGAAGCCCGGCTTCCCGGAGAACCTGCGGTACTGGGCGGGCCCCGGCCTGGAGGTCGGCAACCTGTACCCGCTGGAGAACGCCCGCACGTTCTACGAGGGCCTCGTCGCGTCCGGCGAGGACGAGGTGATCAGCCTCAACCGCTCGGCGTGGGCGGGCAGTCAGCGCTACGGCGCCGCCCTGTGGTCCGGTGACATCGGGGTCGACTTCCCGACCCTGCGCCGCCAGATCGCGGCCGGCCTCAACACCGCCCTCTCCGGCATCCCCTGGTGGAACACCGACATCGGCGGCTTCCACGGGGGCGACCCGGAGGATCCCGCGTACCAGGAGGTGATGGTCCGCTGGTTCCAGTTCGGCGCGCTGTCCCCGCTGATGCGCCTGCACGGGTTCCGCGACCCGGGTATGCCGTTGGGGCCCGACATGACCGGCGGCCCCAACGAGGTGTGGTCGTACGGCGAGAAGGCCGGCGCGATCCTGGAGCGGTACGTCCGGCTGCGTGAGCGTCTGAAGCCGTATGTGCTGCGGGTCATGCGGGAGGCGCACGAGGAGGGGTTGCCGGTGATGCGCCCGCTGTTCCTGGAGTTCCCGGGCGACCCGGCGGCGTGGTCCGTCGACGACGCGTATCTCTTCGGCCCCGACCTGCTGGTCGCCCCGGTGCTGACGGCGGGCGCGACGACCCGTACGGCGTACCTTCCGGCGGGGGCGACCTGGACGGACGCCTGGACCGGTGAGACGTACGAGGGCGGTGCGGCAGTGACGGTCGACGCGCCCCTGGACCGCATCCCGCTGTTCCTGCGGGACGGGGCGCGACTGCCTGTGGCGGAGTAGCGGCGCCCCGACGCGGCGGCGGCCGGCCCTTCGAGCGGGGGGGCCGGCCGCCTGTTAATGCTGGGTTTCCTGTGAACTCCTATGCAGGAAACGGTAGTTGGGTGGGTAAGGACCCTCCGTCCAACTCCACTCCCCGTCGAAGGGTCCCCCCACCCGTGCCCCCACCCGTATCCTCACCTCCGCTCGCTCTCCAGTTGGCCGACCTCCTGCTCCGGCCGGCCCACCGCTCCCGCCGGACCCCCGGCCACGTCTTCGACCGGCTGGTCGCCGACGCCGGGCAGGCGCCCGGTGACGAGGACTTCGTCGACGACTTCCGTTCCCTGCTGGGCCACTGGGCCCGGGACGAGAACCTCACCCCGGTCGGCTGGATGTCCGCGCAGGGGCACGTCCGCAGGCATCTCGCCAACAGGGCGCGGGTTCTGCGGCTGATCGCCGAGCGGCCCGCGATCACCGAGGAGCCCATCGAGAGACCGGTGTTCGTGGTGGGTCTGCCGCGCACCGCCACCACGCTCACCCACGGGGTGCTGTCCCTCTCGGACGAGCACCGATGTCCCAGGTTGTGGGAACTGCTGACACCCGACCTCGACGGCACCCCCGAGCAGCGGCGGAAGGCGATCCGCGCGGCGCGCATGATGGTCGGCGGCATCAACCTGTTCGCCCCGCGCTACCGCGACATCCACCCGATGACCGCCGAGGGCCCGGACGAGTGCACCTTCGCCCTTCCGCACACGATCATGCCGTTGTCCCAGGCCCGTATCCCCGAGTACCAAGTGGCCCTGCAAGAGCGGGACTTCGTCCCCGACTACGCGTACCTGAAGCAGATCTACCAGGTGCTCCAGTACGGTCGGCCGCGCCGCCGCTGGGTCCTCAAGTCCCCTCTGCACACCGGGAACCTGGACGCACTGCTCCGGGTCTTCCCGGACGCCACGATCGTGTGGACGCACCGTGATCCGGCCGCCGTGGTGGCCTCGTTCTGCAGTCTCATCGAGCATGGCATGGCGATCACCCTGCGCCCCCTGGACCTGCCCGGACTCGGCGCCACCTGGCTGGAACTGCTCAGCGCCTCCGTGCGCCGCGGCCTCGCCGCCCGTGCCGCCGTCCCGCGCGAGTCCCTGGTCGACGTGCCGTACTCCTGGCTCGGCTCCAACCCGGCGACGGGCGCCCCGAAGCTCTACGCCGCCGTCGGCGCCCGCTGGACCGACGCCGACGCCGCCCGGCTCGCCGCGGTCGCCGCCCGCCCCAAGGGCGCCCGCCCGCACAGCTACGACCTGGCCCGGTACGGGCTGACCGGCGCCGACGTCGACGCGGCCTTCGCCGACTACAACGCGCTGCGGGCCGAGGTCGACCGCGCCTGAACGGCACGGCCGGCCCCGGCCCTTGTCGCCGGCTTCCTGTGCTTCCTGTCTTCGGTCCGCCCGCGTCAGCCGCCGCTGACCGTCAGACTGTTGGTGGTGAAGTTCAGGCCGCCGGAGGACGAGGTGATCTCGAACCCGAACTGCACGTCACCGATCGTCTCGTTGCCGAACCAGCCCTTGGTGTCCTTGATCCACTTGAGGATCGGCAGGATGTTGACCGAGCCGGACGTCGAGTTCGAGGTGCGGACGAACGAGAAGACCTCGTTCGCGCCGTTGTTGCCCTTGTAGACGGTCCAGGTGTGGCCGCCCAGCGTCACGTTGCCCTGCGAGGTGCCGAGCGGGCCGACGGCTCCGGTCTTGTTGACCCAGAGCATGATCTCGTAGTCGTAGTCGGTGTCCCAGATGTCGTACGACGTGTTGTACGCGCCGGACGAGGGGACGGTGACGTTGTAGTTGCTGGTGAGCGAACCGAGCGAGGTGATCGTCTTGTTGATCACCTTCTTGGAGTTGGGGTAGGACTTGATGCCGCCGGTGTTGGGGTGGTTGGCGTTGACGCCCCAGTTGGTACCGGAGTTGGCCCAGAAGCACTGGCTGCCGGCGCCGGAGCCCCAGATGTTGTTGTAGAGGGTGTAGCCGTTCAGGCTCGTGTTGCCGTACTGGGCGCAGGAGCTCCAGACGGCGGCCGAGGCGGGCGCGGAGGCGAGACCGACGGTGACGCCGAGCGCGAGAGCGGGGGCCAGCATGGCCTTGGTGATCCGGCTCAGCATGCGGGTGCGTGTTGCCATGGGGGTTCCTTCCAAGGGTGGGGGGAAATGCGGGTGTGGGGGGTGTGTGCTGTTGTCTGCTGCGCTGTTCCTCGGTGCGGTTACCGCGGTCCCAGGTCGAGAACGCGGTCTTCTCCGGCGACGAGATCGAGCGTGTGCGCGCCGGAGGAAGTCCTGAGGTCGATACGGTGAGTTCGGGTCGGGCGAACGACGGCGCAGCCCCGGCCCGGCCCCCAGTCGAGGTCCACGTCCGCGCCGAACCGCGTCCGTACGCCCCGGAGTCGGCCGGTGGGGCAGGCCGCCGGGAGCGCGGGCAGGAGGACCAGCCGGTCGGGGGTCGACTGGATGAGCGCCTCGATGAGCACCGCCGGCAGGGCGTGGGCGGCGTCCGCGTTGTAGACGTTCCGCCCCGGGTAGTGGGCGCTCATCAGGGAGGCGTGGAAGAAGTCGCCGTCGAGCACCTGGCCGAGGGCCTGGGTGACCCGTTCGCCGTCGCGGAGGCGGGCGGCGATCAGCGCGTGGTGCAGGTGGCCGTGGGCCGAGTCGTTCTCGGCGCCCCGGAGTTGGAGGGCGCGGTACGCGGCCGCGGCGAGGTCCGGGGTGTCGTACGGGTTGATCTCGTCGAGGGGCCAGACACCGTAGAGATGGCTGAGGTGACGGTGGTCGTAGGTGTCGTCGAGGCCGGGCCACGCCCATTCGGCGAGGGCGCCGTCGGCGTTGACGCGATGCGGAGGGAGCCGGTCGGCCGACGTCCGCCAGCGGTCGGCCCGTTCGGGGTCGTCGGGGTGGTACTCGGCGGCGGCGAGCAGTGCGTGCCGGGCCGCCGAGAGGTCCATGGCGGCGTTGACGGCACCCCAACTCGCGTTGGCCGGACGGTTCTCCGGCGAGTAGGAGGGGACGACGACGAGACGTCCGTCGGCGTCGGTGCGGGCGAGGAAGTCCTCGTAGAACTCGGCGACTTCGGCGAGCAGGGCAGCCGTGCGGGGGTCACGGACGCCCATGGTGTCGTCGTGGTCGACGAGCGGCTTGAGCAGCCAGTCGGCGCCGGCCGTCCACAGGTGGAGTGGGTATTCGCGGGAGAAGTGGTACGTCAGCCCGGACTCGCCGTCGGTGTGCGTGGGCGCGACCACGCCTCGGGCGCCGAAGATCGCGCGGGCGTTCTCCCGCCAGTCGTCGAGCTGACGGGTAATCAGGGCAGCGTGGGCCTCGGTGACTTCGGGGAGAGCGCCGGCCGCCGCCGACGCGGTCTGGAGGTTGAGGTTGGCGTTGGTGGTGAAAGCCCCGGACCAGGCGGTGTCCCAGTCGCCGGTCCACAGGCCGACCAGACGGGGCGGGAGCATTCCGCTGGCCGACAGCAGGTGGTAGCGGCCGGCGGCGAAGAGCCGCTCCAGGAGGGCGGGGCTCTTCGTCCGGGTCAGCAACTCCGCGCCGGGCAGGGCACGTTCGGCTTCGTCGGCGGCGAGGTCGAGGGTGACACGGCCGTAGGCGGTGCGGTGGAGCGGGACGTGCCGGGCGAGGAGCCGCTCGTACGTCTGCTCGTACGTCCGCTCTTCCGACCCCGGCTCGCCGTCCGGGTCCGGCAGCAGTTCCCGCAAGGCCCGGGCATGGTCCGTCGTGTCCAGTTCGCCGACGTGCCGGACGACGCGGGTCAGCAGCAGCACGGACTCCGCGCCCTCGACACGGACGCCGGGCGGGGTGAGGGTCGTCTCCCCGCCCATGGCCACCACGAGGGTCACCCCCGTGTACGCGCTGTCGCTGCCCGGGTAGCGGGCCCGGAGCGTGAGCAGGGCACCCTCCGGGGTACGCACCACACTCTGGCCGACGCCCAACTCGGCCGGGGCACCCGGGAGTCGGTGGTCGAGTTCGATGTCGATGGTGAGAGCGGCGCCGCCGGTGAGGCCGGGGTTACGGCTGACGTCGGTGGCACCGACGCGCCGGGTACCGCCAGAGCCACGGATACCGCCAGGGTTCCCGGCGTCGCCACGGCCGCCGGAGCCCTGGGGCCCACCCGTGACACCCGCTGCCGCGAAGACCCCGGCGGGGCCAAGCCCGCCGGGGACGCCAGGGCCGCCGGCGCCACGCATACCGCCAGGGGTCCCGGCGTCGCCAGGGACGCCGGAGCCCTGGGGCCCACCCGTGACATCCGCAGTCACGGAGACGTTGGAGCGGCCAGGACCGTCGGGGACACCCGAGTCTCGGGGCCCGCCGGTGACACCCGCTGCCGTGGAGACGCCTGGGCGGCCAGGACCGCCGGGGACGCCGGAGTCGTTGGTGACGTACTGGACGATGACGTCGTCCGCGCGGGACACGAAGACTCGGCTGTGCCAGGACTCGGACGCGGCGTCGGTGACTCCGGTGGTGAAGTCGACCGACCGCCGGTAGTCACGCGCCGGTGGGCCGCCGCGCAGCCGCACCTGGAACGCCGGGTGGAAGGGCTGCACCCACCGCAGTTCCCGTCCGTCGGTGAAGCTCTCGGCGGCCGTGGTGTCGCCGGCCAGCAACCGGTCCTGGAGAGCGGCCAGTTGGCTCGCCAGCTGCGGCGGGCGTGCGTGCTCGCTGCCGTTCGGGCGTACGAGGGTGTGGTGCGTGACGACGACCCGCTCACTCTCCGGGTCGCCGAACACCAGCGCGCCGTGGCGGCCGTTGCCGCTCAGGTAGCCGTCCTCCCAGCGGGTCGCGGGGTGTGGTTCCCAGGTTCCGTGGACGGGCCCGTCGGTCATGGCTTCAGCACCGCCACTCCGTACCGGCCCAGCGACACCGCGTCCATGACGATGTCGCCGGTCAGCAGGTCCCGGTGGACGCCGGGTACCTGGACGGTGACCGGGTCGCAGCCGTGGTTGAGCACGAAGAGCAGCTCACCGCGCCGGACCGCCTCGACCCCGGCGGGCAGCCCCTCCAGCACCGGTCGGACACCCGCGTCGGCGCCGATCCGCGCGAGAAGGTCACGCAGCGCGTCGGGCTCGGGGAGCGTGGAGACGTACCAGGCGCACCCCTTGCGCAGCACCGCCGGCAGCCCGTCGAGTTCGCCGCCCTTGTACGGGGTGACCTCGTCGGCGCCGTCGGCCTCCAGCTCCTCGGACCACAAGTGGCCCTGGAATCCGTCCGCTTCGACGGTCTCACCGGCGTCCAGCGGCCACCACTCGTGCAGGGTGCCCAGCCCGAACAGCTCGCGCAGCCGCACGTCCATTCCGCCGGGCCGCACCCGGTCGTCCTCGTCGCCGACTCCGGTCAGGAATCCGCAGACGAGGGTGCCGCCGCCACGTACATAGGCGAGGAGGTTGTCGATCGCCGCGTCCGTGAGCAGGTACAACTGCGGGACGACGACGAGCCGGTAGGCCGACAGGTCGTGCTCGGGGTGGGCGAAGTCCGTCGCGAGGTGCGCCTCCCACAGGGCGCGGTGCCAGGCCCGCACGACCTGCGGGTAGTCCACCTCGGAGGAGAGCCGGCCGTCCTGGGCGCCGGCCCACCATGCGTGCCAGTCGTGGAGAACGGCGATGTCGTTGACGGTGTGACTGCCCGTCACCTCGCTGCTGATGATCGCGAGTTCGGCGCCGAGCTGCTTGATCTCCTGGAAGGTACGGCCTTGTTCGCCGGCGTGGCTGACCATGCCGGAGTGGAACTTCTCGGCGCCCTGCCGGGACTGGCGCCACTGGAAGTAGCAGACGGCGTCGGCGCCGCGTGCCACCGCCTGGAGGGACCAGAGTCGGTTGAGGCCGCGCGGCTTGGGGTGGTTGACGCCACGCCAGTTGACCGGGCCGGCCGCCTGTTCCATCAGCATCCACGGGCCGCGCGCCTGGGAACGCGTCATGTCCTGCACGAGTGCGCCCTGTTGGGCACCGAACGGGTCGCGTGGATCGGGGTAGAGGTCGACGGAGACCACGTCCTCCTCCTGGACCCAGCGCCAGGCGTCCTGTCCCACCCACATCGGCATGAAGTTGGTGGTGACCGGGACGTGCGGGGTGTGGCGGCGGACGATGTCGCGTTCCGCGAGGTAGCACTCCAGGAGCGCGTCGGAGGTGAAGCGTTTGAAGTCGAGGACCTGGGTGGGGTTGCGCATGTAGTGCGGGAGTCGCGGCGGCAGGATCTCGTCCCAGTCGCCGTACCCCTGGCTCCAGAAGGCTGTTCCCCAGGCTTCGTTGAGGGCGTCCAGCGTGCTGTACCGGTCCTGGAGCCAGCGGCGGAACGCGGTGGCCGACTCGTCGCCCCAGTCGTAGGTGCAGTACTCGTTGTTGATGTGCCACATGGTGAGGGCGGGATGGCCGCCGTAGCGGGCTGCCAGGTCCTCGGTGATGGCGGCGGCGTAGCGGCGGTAGACGGCGCTGGAGTGCGCGAAGTGCTGGCGTCCGCCCCACCACTCGATCCGGCCGTCCTCGGCGACGGGCAGGGTCTCCGGGTGCAGCCGGCCCATCCAGGGCGGCGGTGAGGAGGTGGGTGTGGCCAGGACGACGCCGATGCCGTTGTCGTGCATCAGGTCCATCAGCCGGTCCAGCCAGCCGAACTCCCTTGCCCCCGGCTGGGGTTCGAGCCTCGCCCAGGAGAAGACGCCGAGGGTGACCGAGTTGACGCCGGCGTCCTTCATCAGCCGGACGTCCTCGTGCCAGGTCTCCTCCGGCCACTGCTCGGGGTTGTAGTCACCGCCGAAGAGGACGCGCCCCCGGGTCGCGTCACCGAGCCCCGGCATCAGACGGGATCCCCGTACTGGATGCCCCGTCCGTTGGTGCCGAGGTAGACGCGGCCGTGGATCCGCGGATCGCCGGTGATCACCTCGCCGGTCCAACCCCACTGGTGGGCGTCGTCGTTGATCCGCGTCCAGGTCCTCGCCTCGTCGTCGGAGCGGTGGACGGCGGTGATGGTGTCGGTGGAACCCACCATGTAGATCGCCGGGTAGGCGGCACCCTTGGCCGCCCGGCCGAACCCGAGCGTGTGCGACGCCCGGCAACTGGCGACCTTGGTGAAGGTGGCGCCCCCGTCGGTGGACCGGTGGAGCCCGTTCCCCTTGGTGCTCAGCCACAGGTCACCCGCCCTGCCCGGCGCCGCGACCAGCTCGAACTGGCTGTCACCGGAGGGCAGTCCGCTCGCCCGGGCGGTGAAGGTGAGGCCGCTGTCCGTGCTGGCGTACAGGGTTCCCGTGTCGGTGTCGTAGGCGTAGAAGCGCGTCGGGTCGGCCGGGTCGGCGACCGGCGTGGCGCCCTTCGGGACGGAGGGGACCTCGGACCACGTCGCGCCGTTGTCCGTGGAGCGCTGGGCCGGGTACTTCGTGCCGTCCCAGTGCACGAAGGTCCACACCAGCACGCTGCCGTCGGCGTTGGTGGCGATCGGCCCCGGTGCGTCCTTGGCGATGCCGGGCTGGGCGGCGAAGGGCGCCCAGCTGCGCCCGCCGTCGTTCGAGAAGGCCCCGTTGCCATTGTCGCCGAACCCTGTCCGGACGACGTACGACGGCTTGGCGGTGGCCTGGGAGAGTCCCGTCGCCGATCCGAACACGGGGTTCGACGCCATGCCGCGCGCCGGGGACGCCGTGAGCCGCTCGTGGTACATCACGCCGATGTCCCCGAGCCCGCTGAGCAGGTGCGCCTGCCCGACCGGGGGCGAGATCAGCTGGCGTACGGACGTCTCCTCCAGGCCGCGGATCTGCGGGGCCCAGTGTTTGAGGTCGCGGGTGCCGTAGAGGGTCGCGCCGGTCCCGTAGACGATGTGCCGCGAGTCGTGGGGGTCGAGGGCGAGCGCCTGTATCCACCAGCCGAACTTCGGCTTGTCGCCGGCCCAGTTGAGGAAGGGCGTCTCGGACACGTCGAACACGGCGCTGTCCTTGAGGGATGTCCAGGTGCGGCCGCCGTTGGTGGAGCGGAACACCGTGTCGATGTCGGCCCAGCGGTTGTTGGTGGAGACGACGAGGGTGCCGGGCCGGCAGGCGTCGACGGCGACTCCGCCGTAGGCGAAGGTGTCGGGGGAGCCGTCGGCGGTGGTCCCGCCCGGCTTGACCGGGCTCACCTCTGTCCAACTCCCGGTCGTGGTGCGCAGCTTGTGCACACTGCCGTCCGACTGGCCGTTGGGTCCGGCCGTGTTGCCGTACGTCACGTACAGGTCGCGGGTCTGCTTGTCGTAGGCGGCACGGATCGGCACCTTGGCGGAGGTGGCGCCGACGGGCTGCCCGGGCACGGCTTCCCAGGTCGTGCCGTCGGTGGTGCGGTACAGGTTGGCCGTACCGGCGGTGCCCTTTCCGTCGCCGTCGCCCCAGCCCGCGTAGACGGTACGGCCGGCCGCGACCAGGAGGGTGACGCCCTGGCCGCTCGCGCTCGGGGTGGCCGGGAAAGTGCTCGCGGGGGCCCAGGTGGCGCCCCGGTCGGTGGACTTGAGGAGTCCGTCGTGTCGGGTGCCCAGCCACAGGGTGTCGCTGTCACGCGGGTCGACGAGCAGCCGCTCGCCGGTGCCGCGCCCGTCCTCGTTGGCCCCGACCTTGACAGTCAGGTCGGTGCGCTTCCAGGTGGCGCCCCGGTCCTCGGAGCGCAGGACGGCACCGTTCCCGGCCCACGACTGGGCGTAGGTGCCGAGGGAGAGGTAGACGCGATCGGGGTGCGCGGGGTCGACGGCGATCGCCTCCACCCCGGTCAGGTTCCAGTCGTCCCACCCGAGGTGATCGGTGAGCGCGGTCCAGCGGGCGGCGCGGTCGTCCCAGCGGTAGGCGCCGCCGATGTCGGTACGGGCGTAGGCGAGACCCCGGACGGACGGGTGGAAGAGCACGCCGGTGACGAATCCGGTGCCGCCGATGACGGCGGTGCGCCAGCGGTAGGCGGGGGCCGCGGCGGCGCCGGAGGCCGCCTGGGCCGCCGTACCGGACAGTGACACGGTCGAGACGGCGGCAACGGCAGCGGTCGCAGCAAGAACTGCACGTCTACTCGGACGGGACGAAGACATGACTTACCTCGATCTTGGAAAGATGGGGAGGAAGACGCGCCCCATCAGGGGCGCGGGGAACTGCGCGACAAGCCACAACGCACGTGCAGTCGCCGACGGACCGCACGGGCACCCCATGTCGCGAAACCTGACTGTCAGCCCTTGACAGCCCCGGTCAACATGCCCTTCTTGAAGTGCCGCTGCACGAACGGCGACGCCACCGCGACAGGGATCAACGCGAGGACCATCACGGCCATCTGCAGCCCCAGCGCCGACAACTGCCCGGTACGGACCGCCTGTTGAAGGCCCGTCGGGTTCGCGGTGTTCTTCTGGACCAGCTGGATGAGCACGTTCTGCAACGGCATCATGTCCTGGTCGCTGAGATAGATGGAGGCGTTGAACCAGGCACTCCAGTACCCGACCGCGTAGAACAGGGAGATCACGGCCAGCACCGCCCGGGACAGCGGCATGATGATGGTCAGCAGGATCCGCGCGTCCCCTGCCCCGTCGATCCGCGCGGACTCGGTGAGCTCGGGCGAGATCCCCATGAAGAAGGCCCGCAGGACGAGGATGTTGAAGACGCTGACCGCGCTGGGCAGGACCAGCGACAGATAGGTGTCGGTGAGCCCCAGCGACTGCACCAGAAGGTACGTCGGGATGAGGCCGGCCCCGAAGAACATGGTCGCCATCATGATGAACAGGAAGAACCGGTGTCCCAGGCTGCCGGGCCGGGACAGCCCGTAGGCCGCGAGGACCGACACCGCCATCGAGAACAGCGTGCCGAACAGCGTGACACCGACCGAGACCATGATCGCCCGGCTGACCTGACCGCCGCTGAGCAGCTCCGTGTAGTTGACGAAGGTGATGCCCTGGGGGATCACGACGAGACCGCCGACCCGGTCGATCACCGGCTTCGGGGAGAGGCTGGTGACGATCACGATCCACAGCGGGCCGAGCACCCCCAGACAGCAGAGCACGAGAAAGCCGCTCTTGGCGGTGATTCCGGCCTTGCTGGGCTGCTCCTCCCACACGGGTCGGGCAGGAGCCTTGAGGCTGCGGACGAGCTGCGTGTTGAGGCTCACTTCTTGTACACCCCCTGCTCACCGAGCAGGTGCGCGAACTTGTTCGCGCCCAGGACGAGACACACTCCGATGGCTCCCTTTACCAGGCCGACCGCGGCCGCATAGCTGAAATCGCCGTTCTGGATACCCATGTTCCACACGTAGGTGTCGAGGACCTCGCTGGCCCCGGCCCCGACCGCGTACCGCTGGAGCAGGAACTGCTCGAAGCCGACGCTGAGCGCGTCGCCCACCCTGAGGACCAGCAGCAGCGCGATCACCGGGCGCAGCGCGGGCAGCGTCACGTGCCACATCCGGCGCCAGCGCCCGGCGCCGTCCATCGCGGCGGCCTCGTACAGGTCGGTGCTGACGGCGGCCAGCGCGGCGAGGAAGACGATGATCCCCCAGCCTGAGTCCTTCCAGACGGCCTGCGCGGTGACCAGGAACTTGAAGAGGCCCGAGTTGGTCATCAGGTCGAAGCCGGTCCAGCCGTGGTTCTCCAGGGTCTGGGCGATGATGCCCGCGCCGCCGAAGATCTGCTGGAACACCGTGACGACGAGGACCCACGAGAAGAAGTGCGGCAGATACATGATCGCCTGTGCCACGGCCCGGACCCGGGGCCGGATCACGCTGTTGATGAGCAGCGCCAGGGCGATGGGGACCGGGAAGAACAGCACCAGTTGAAGCACGAACAGCACGATGGTGTTCTTCGCGGCGCTCCAGAACAGCGGGTCGTCGAGCATCCGCGAGAACTGCTCGACGCCGACCCAGGGACTGTGGAAGATCGCCGTGACGCCGTTGCTGGAGACGTACGGGTCGTAGTCCTGGAAGGCGACGACGTTGCCGAGCAGCGGGACGTAGTTGAAGAGCAGGAGCAGGACCATGACCGGCAGCGTCATCAGGATGAGCGTGCGGTCGCGGCGCAGCCGGACCTTGAAGGGAACCTTGTCCGCCTTGCGCGCCGCCCGCCCCTTCGCCGAAGCCGAAACCGTGGTCGTGGTCGCGCTCGACGCCATGGTCGGAGCCGTTGCCGCGGCGACCGCGGCCGTCGGTTCCTCGACCGCCGCGGGAGGGCGAATCCCGTCGGGCCTGCTCCCGGCCGTGAGAGACATCAGTTGCCGCTGCCGTTCTTGTCGATGAGCTCCTTGTACCAGTCGCGCAGCTTGTCGCCGCCGGAGGACTTCCAGGTGGAGATGGCGGCCTGGACGTCCGACAGCTTGCGGTTGCCGCGCACGTAGTCGAGCTCCAGCTGCTCGAACTGGCTGTTGAGGTTCGCGTAGCGCGACGGCTCGACGATGTTCATGCCGTACGTGGACGTCTTCTTCATGAAGGCGCCCATCCGCTGCTGCCACTCGACCTGCTTGCGGGCGACCTCGGGGAAGTCGGGGTGGGCGAAGTAGGCGGCCGGCGCGGCCAGCATCACCCAGGCGTTGAGCACTTCGGAGTTGCCGAGGTCGTTCTTGACCGGGACGCCGTCCTTGACGGTGTAGTGGGTGCCCTCGACGCCGTAGTCGACGAGCATCCGCTCCTTGGTGCCGTAGGGCGCGGCCGAGAAGTCGGCGGCGGCCAGCGCGTTCTCGATCGTGGCCTTCGAGGCGCCCTTGCGGATCAATGACCAGATGGTGGCGGGCTGAGAGGCCCACAGCGTCGGGTTGCCGCCGTCGGCGCCGTAGAGGTCGATGGCCTCGATTTGGAGGTCCGGGTTGGACTGGGCCTGCTCGGAGACCTTTCCGTACCAGTCGGCGATGTTGGTGTTCCAGACCAGGATCTGTCCGGCGCCGAATCGCTGGCCGGCGTCGCCCGTGCGCGCCTTGTCGTCGGGGTGGACCACACCCGCGTCGAACAGCTTGCGGACCCACTCCAGTGCTTCGAGGTACTCGGGCTGTTCGACCCGGTACGTCAACTTGCCGTCGTCCCCGATGTTCCAGCCGATCGTCCCGGAGCTGCGGACGCCGAAGTTGCTCCACGCGGACCAGGTCATGTCGCCGCAGGCCCACACCTTGGCCTTGGCGCTGGTGGCCTCTTTGGCCCAGCTCAGGAACTCGTCGGGCGACTTGGGTACCGAGTAGCCCTTCTTGTCGAAGAGGTCCTTGCGGTACAGGGGCGCGATCCAGTTCGCGGTGGCGGCCGGCATCGGAATGCCGCGCAGCGCACCGCCGAAGATGCCCATGCGCCAGGCGTCGGAGGGGATCGCGGCCAGGTTCGGGTACTTCTTGACCTTGTCGCCCGCCAGGTAGGGGCTGAGGTCCATGAACTTCGCGGTGACGGCGTTCGAGATCTTGCCGACCAGTTCCCAGCCGGGCACGACCACCATGTCGGGTATGGAGCTGGAGGCGAGGACGGCGCCGAGCTTCTCGCCGTAGGTGTTGCCGTCCTGGTTCTGCCAGGTGATCTTGGTACCCGCGGCGGCGTCGAGCGCCTTGTAGTAGGCGCAGCCCGACTTCGGCGGGGAGCCCCAGAACGGGGACATGATCTTGAAGGGTGCGCCGGTGCCGAGCTTGTCCGGGACCGAGCTCTTCAGGGCCGCGAGGTCGACCTTGCCGGTGTAGCCGGCGGCCGAACCGTTCTTCGACGGAAGGTCCGGATTGGCGACCGTGCTGGCGACGAACATCGGGAGCAGCTTGTCCGCGGCCTTGCCCGACGTGGTCCCCTCGCGCGATCCGCTGTCCGAACCGCCACAGGCGGCAAGCAGCGGCATCCCGCCCGCCACCGCGGCGGTGGCGACCGCCGTCGAGGCGAGGAAACTTCTCCGGCTCGGCCCGGAGGCGGAAGCGGCGTTCGGCGTCATTGCGTCAACCCTTCATGGCGCACCAGGACACCCGGCGGTGGAGCCGTCGGCTGCGGTGTCTTGAGTGGAACTGGCTGAGCTGAAGCGA
This sequence comes from Streptomyces sp. B21-083, assembly GCF_036898825.1. Taxonomy (GTDB): domain Bacteria; phylum Actinomycetota; class Actinomycetes; order Streptomycetales; family Streptomycetaceae; genus Streptomyces. The sequence continues at coordinate 2,634,463 of NZ_JARUND010000001.1, forward strand.
TTCTCCGACTCGTCCTACGGCAATCCGCAGTCGAAGCGCTTCGATGTTGCTGCGAGGTTAAGTGAACACCTGAGGGTGCACAAGGGTCGGTTCCAAGATTCCTCCGAGGTGCGAAGCCCTGCAGGGCGGCCCAAACCGCCCCTCGGTGCCGCCTGACATCACGGGTGGGAGACGGATTTGTTGCTTCTGGGTCTCTTGACACCCACCCCCACGTCGAATGAGCATCGAAGCGCTTCGAATGCGCTGAGCCACTCCACTGCAAGGGAACCCCACGTGACCGCACAAACGCCGCCTTCGCCGCCATTCCGCGATCCGCGGCTGCCGACCGCGAAGCGCATCGACGATCTGCTGTCGCGCCTCACCCTCGACGAACGGGTGGCGTTCCTGCACCAGTACGCGCCCGCCGTCGAGCGGCTCGGCGTCGCCGCCTTCCGCACCGGCCAGGAGGCGCTGCACGGGGTGGCGTGGATGGGTCCGGCGACCGTGTTCCCGCAGGCGGTCGGTCTCGGCGCGACCTGGAACGAGGAGCTCGTGCACCGCGTCGGCGAGGCGGTGTCCAGGGAGGTCCGGGCGATGCGCGCCCGCGACGACCGCGTCGGCCTCAACGTCTGGGCGCCCACGGTCAACCTGCTGCGTCACCCCCTGTGGGGCCGCAACGAGGAGGGCTACTCGGAGGATCCGAAGCTGACCTCGGCGATCGCCACCGCGTACACCCGCGGCCTGCGCGGCGACCACCCCGCCTACTGGCGTACGGCCCCGGTCCTCAAGCACTGGCTGGCCCACAACAACGAGACCGGCAGGGACGTCACGTCCTCCTCGGTCCGCCCGCGCGTCCTGCACGAATACGATCTGCGCGCCTTCCGCGAGACCGTCGAGGCGGGCGCGGTGGCGGGTGTGATGCCCGCGTACAACCTGGTCAACGGCCGCCCCAACCACGTCTCGCCGCTCCTGGGCGAACACCTGCGCACCTGGACGGACGAGGATCTGCTGGTCTGCTCGGACGCCGTCGCGCCCTCCAACCTGGTCGACTCGGAGCACTACTTCGACACCCACGAGGAGGCGACGGCCGCCGCGCTGATCGCCGGCGTGGACAGCTTCACCGACCACGGCACGGACAGTTCGAAGATCGTCGCCCGTCTTCAAGGTGCCCTGTCCCAGGGCCTGTTGACGGAGGAGGACATCGACAGGGCGGTCCGCCGTCAGCTCTCGGTGCGCTTCCGTCTGGGTGAGTTCGACCCGCAGTACGACCCGTACGCGGGCGCCCCGGACTTCGACACCCCGGCCCATCGCGCCCTCGCGCGGGAGACGGCGGAACAGGCGATCGTCCTGCTGAAGAACGACGACGACACCCTCCCCCTGGCCCCCGGCTCGCGCGTGGCGGTCGTCGGTCTGCTCGCCGACGAGTGCAAGACCGACTGGTACAGCGGCACCCTCATCCACCGCTCGACACCGCTGGAGGCGTTGTACGAGCGCTTCGGCGCCGAGCACGTCGAGTTCGCCGAGGGCGTGGACCGGGTACGGCTGCGCACGTCGGCCGGTACGTTCCTGCACGTACGGCCCGCCGAGGACGCACCCGACATCGCCCGGGGCGCCGAGGGGGCACTGGACCCGGCGCTCCTCGCGGGCCGCACCGACCTGCCCGCGCTCACCGCCGACGCGGACGGCACCGAGTTCGCGCTGATCGACTGGGGCGAGGGCATCCTGACGCTGCGGGCGCCCGACGGCCGGTACCTCTCGGTCGCCGAGGACGGCTACGTACGGGCGTCGGCGGACCAGCCGGGCGGCTGGGTCGTCCAGGAGACCTTCCGCCTGGAGCCCCACGGGTCCGGTGAGTCCCACGAGAACCGTCACCTCCTCAGGCACGTCGGTACGGGTCGCCACGTCTCTGTCGCCGCCGACGGCGTGAAAGTTGCCGAGGGGAACGAGACTCCTCCGGAGATCTTCGAACTGATCGTCGCCGAACGTGGTGAGGAATCGGTGAAGAGAGTGGCGGCGCGGGCGGACGTGGTCGTGGTGGTCGCGGGCAACGACCCGCACATCAACGGCCGCGAGACCGAGGACCGCACGACGCTCCGCCTCCCCGCCCACCAGCAGCGCCTGCTGGACGCGGCCCGCGCCGCGAACCCCCGGACGGTCCTGGCCCTGGTCTCGGCGTACCCGTACGCGGTGGACGTCACGGACCTCCCGGCCGCCCTGTGGACGGCGCACGGCGGGCAGGCGGCGGGCACGGCCCTGGCCCGCGTCCTGGCCGGCGACGTCTCGCCGGCGGGCCGCCTCCCGCAGACCTGGTACGCCGACGACGCCGACCTTCCCGACCTGCTGGACTACGACATCATCGGCTCCCGGCAGACGTACCTCTACTTCGAGGGAACACCCCTGTTCCCCTTCGGCCACGGCCTGTCGTACGCGTCGTTCGCGTACGCCGACCTCACGGCCGAGACGGCGGACGACGAGACGCTGCGGGTGTCGTTCACCGTCACCAACACCGGGGACGTCACGGCGGACGAGGTGGCGCAGCTGTACGCGAGGGCGCCCGAGTCACCGGTCGCCCGCCCGCGCAGGGAGCTGCTGGCCCACCGCCGGATCACCCTGGCCCCGGGAGTGTCGGCCCCGGTCTCCTTCCAACTCCCGCTCAGCTGCCTGGAGTTCTGGGACGTGGCGACCGGCGGCCGACGCCTCGCACCGGGCGCGTACGAGGTCCTGGTGGGCGCGTCGAGCGAGGACATCCGCGTGCGTACGACGGTCCAGGTGACCGGCACCCCGTCGGCACCCCGCCCGGTACGTCAACTGGGTCTGGCGGCGGCCGACTTCGACGAGCAGACCGGCGCCGAGATCGTCGACCGTACGAAGGTGTCGGGCGACGCGGTGACGCCGTCGGGCGGCAAGGAGGCCGAACTGCTCTACCGGGACTGCGACTTCGGGACGGGCGTCGCCGCGATCACGGTCGAGGTGGCCGGCGAGGGAGTGGTGGAGGTCGTACTCGACGGCGACACGGAAGCCGCGGCCGTCCTGACTCCGACGCCGACCGAGGGCCCGTACGACTACACGACGGTCCGGGCCACGCTCACCGTCGACCGCGTGCACGACCTGCGCCTCAGACTGCGCGGCCCGTTGCGGCTGGCGCACGTCGGCTTCTCCGGCCGGGGCCTGTCCGGCGGATGAGGTCGGAGGAAAGCAGCGGCGCCTCGTCCACGGACGTGAGCGGGGTGATGGGGGTCCCCCCGCGCGAGGTTGTTCGAGCGTGGGGGAGCGTGCAGCTGCAAGGCGGAGGAGGGCGTCGACGCGATGGGGGTCCCCCCGCGCGAGCGAAGTCGAACGTGGGGGAGTCGGCAACCGACGACAACGCCGCTGGGGGTCCCCCCTCTGGGGGAGTGCGTGCCACACCCCGCGTTCCGGCATGATCCGCCGGGCAGGCCCCAGGGTCCGGAGCGGTCGGCACATGGAAGGGGTCCGGCACCGGAAGGCATCGGTGCCGGACCCTTTCGTGACGGCGCGTTCGCGTCACCGGCGAGTCTATGTGGAAACGGTTCCCATTATCTAGAGGGCGAGGCCCGTCAGTACGAGGACGCGCTCGTACGTGTAGTCGTCCATCGCGAACTTGACACCCTCGCGGCCGACACCGGACTGCTTGGCACCGCCGTACGGCATCTGGTCGGCGCGGTAGGACGGCACGTCGCCGATGACGACACCGCCGACCTCCAGGGCCCGGTGGGCCCGGAAGGCGGCCTGGAGGTCGTGGGTGAACACGCCTGCCTGGAGGCCGTACTTGGAGTCGTTGGCGGCGGCGAACGCCTCGGCCTCGCCGTCCACCTTCCGCACGGTGAGGACCGGCCCGAAGACCTCCTCGCAGGAGATCGTGACATCGGCGGGTACGTCGGTGAGGACGGTCGGCGCGTACGAGGCGCCGTCCCGCTTGCCGCCGGCGAGGAGGTTGGCTCCGGCCCGCACGGCTTCGTCGACCCAAGCCTCGACCCGCTTGGCCGCGTCCTCGCTGACCAGCGGTCCGACGTCGGTCGCGCCGTCGGCCGGGTCGCCGGTCACCTGCGCCTCGACGGCGGCGACGATGCGGGGCAGCAGCCGGTCGTACACGGCCGTGTCCGCGATGACCCGCTGCACGGAGATACAGGACTGGCCACCCTGGTAGTTGGAGAACGTGGCGATACGGGTCGCCGCCCAGTCGAGGTCCGCGTCGGAGGCGTAGTCGCCGAGGACAACGGCCGCGCCGTTGCCTCCCAGCTCAAGGGTGCAGTGCTTGCGCGGCACGGAGTCCATGATCGCGTAGCCGACCTGCTCCGACCCGGTGAACGAGATCACCGGCAGACGCGGGTCCTGTACGAGGGCCGGCATACGGTCGTTGGCGACCGGGAGGACGCTCCAGGAACCGGCGGGCAGGTCGGTCTCGGCGAGGAGTTCGCCGATGACGAGGCCGGAGAGGGGGGTGGCCGGGGCCGGCTTCAGGATGATGGGGGCGCCTGCCGCGATCGCCGGGGCGATCTTGTGGGCGCAGAGGTTGAGGGGGAAGTTGAAGGGCGCGATGCCGAGGACGACGCCCTTCGGGAAGCGCCGGGTGAGGGCGAGGCGGCCCTGACCGCCGAGGTCGGTGTCGAGGCGCTGCGCCTCGCCGCCGTTGAAACGCCGGGCTTCCTCGGCGGCGAACCGGAACACGGAGACGGCTCGGCCGACCTCGCCGCGGGCCCACTTGATCGGCTTGCCGTTCTCGGCGGAGATGAGCTGGGCGATCTCCTCCGTGCGCTCGACGAGACGCCGGCTGACGTGGTCGAGGGCGGCGGCGCGGACGTGGGCCGGGGTGGCGGCGAACTCGTCGCGGGCGGCGTGGGCGGCGGCGACGGCTTCCTCGGCCTGGGCCTCGGTCGGCACGCCGACCTTGCCGACGAGGCGTCCGTCCCAGGGGGAGGTGACGTCGAAGGTGGTCTCGCCGGTGGCCTGGCGGCCGGCGAGCCAGAAGGCGTGGGTGACGGGCGGCGTGGAGGTCATGCGTACACGGTAGGGCGGGGAGGGCGGAGGGTTGTTTGTCCGGGGTGGAGTGGTGGGGGTGGGGAGTGGGACGGTTCGGCGTGGTGAGGGGACCTCACCTTCAGCCCGTCCGGCGTTTGAGGACAAGGCCCGTTCAGGGCCGGCAGGCGGGTCTGGGGCGCAGCCCCCAGGGACAGGATGGGACGGGTAGGGGCGGCGGGGGCGAGAAACACCCCACCGCGCCCCCGTCTCACTCCCCCACAGCCGCCGTCGTCTTCAAGGCGAGCCACAGCTCCATCCGCACATCCGGATCATCCAGCGACCGCCCGAGAATCTCCTCCACCCGCCGCATCCGGTATCGCAACGTATGCCGGTGCACACCGAGATCCGCCGCAGCCGCGTCCCACTGGCCGTGCCGGGACAGCCACGCCCGCAGCGACGCCACCAGGTCGCCCCGGCCCGTCGCGTCATGCTCGTTCAGCGGACGCAGCAGCCCGTCCGCGAACGCCCGCACCGCGTCATCGGCCAGCAACGGCACGACTGACCCGGCGGCCAACTGCTCGTGTCCGACCAGCACCCGCCCCCGCCGCCGGGCCACCGACAACGCCTGCTCGGCCTGCTTGTACGCAGCCGCCGCGGCGATGGGCCCGGCCGGCCCCGACATCCCCACCACCAGCTCGTCCTCGTCACCGGCGGAAGAGGCCGGCGCGTCTCCCCGCCCCCGTGCCTCCGCCCGCGCCCCCTCCAACGCCGCGGCGAACTCCTCGCAGGCTCCCACCGCCGCGCCTCCGTCCACGGCGAGCACGACCAGCCGTTCGCCCTCCGGCACCACCAGCACCGCTTCGCCGGCCCGCGCGGCGGCCGACTCCAGGCACTCGGCGAGCCCGCCCAGCGGATCGCCGATGGCGACAGCGGCCACCAGCGCACCGGCCGTCGGCCTGCTCGCACCCCCGCTCCCGGCCTCCCGTACCGCTCCCATCGGGGCGGTGGCCGACTCGGCGACGGCGATCCGGAACGGCGCGTCGAGCAGCTCGCCGTACAGGCCCCCGGCGACGGCGCGCGCGTGGTCGGGTTCACCGGCCAGCAGCATGCGCAGCACCGCCGCCCCGATGCGCTGTTCGGCGGCCTGGAGGGAACGGGACCGTTCGGTGGTGAGGGTCAGCAGGGCGATGGCCGAATGGAGGGCGTACCGCTCCGCCGTACCCAGCGCGGCGGCCGTACCCACGGCCAGCGCGGCGCGCGGCCGGCGCCCGGTGCCGAGGGAGTGCAGCTCGACCCGGTCCCGCTCTCCCTCCTCGCCCCCTCCGCCCGCGCCGACCACGGCGCTCGCCGGCGCCGGCCGCTCCCGCAGCCGTTCCACGTCCGCCGTGAGCAGCGCCGCCCGCCGCCCGGCCCACTCGGGCGCGGTGGCGACGACGGCGCCCGAGGCGTCGTACAGTGCGGCCCAGCCGTCGACCTGGGAGGCGAGCGAGGCCAGCAGGCCCTCCGGGCCGTCGCTCAGCGCCTGCCGAGTCAGTTCCCGCTGCGCGGCGAAGCCTGCGGTCACCGCCCGGTACTGGTCGGCCGCTATGGCCGCCGACACCGCCTTGCTGATGGCGAGGAAGGGCGTGCGGCGCGGAACTTCCAGGAGGGGGAGCCCCTCCTGCTCCGCCGCCTCGACGAGTGCCTTCGGGATGTCCGCGTAGTTGACCCCGACGGCGAAACCGAGTCCGACGACCCCCGCCGCGGCCAGCCGCTTCACATAGCGCCGCATGGCCTCGGCGTCCTCGGCGTCCAGCTTGAGGGCGGTGATCAGGAGCAGCTCCCCGCCCTCCATATAGGGGACGGGGTCGGCCAGTTCGCTGGCATGCGCCCAGCGCACGGGTACGTCCAGGCGGTCCCCGCCGGCCCGCACGGTCAGCTTGAGGGTGGAGTGGTGGACGAGCGAGGCGAGCGTCGGGGGCATAAGGCCTTCAGATCTGTGTGAGCTCCGTGGACTTTTGGCCGCCACGTATGAACAGCCTGTGTCGATTCTGCCTCACCGTACGTACTGTGTGCCCCATACGGGCGACTGTCCCTGCTCAGTCTTCCCTGCCCAGCCCTCCCTGCTCAGCCCCGCAGGTTCACCAGCAGCGGAGGCGCGTGTTCGCCCTCCACCGTCGTCAGGGACAGCACCGCGTGCCCCGGCGGCACCTCGTGCGCCAGTTCGGACGCCGACCACCGCTCCCGTTCGACCGTCCGTACGGTCACCGCGTCGGTGGTGACCGCCTTGCCGGTGACCAGTTTGCGCAGGGCGTGGATGGCACGGGTCATCGGCTGGTCAGCGAAGACGGTGTGCTTGGCCACGTCCCGGGTCTCCACCCAGGCCGTGCCCCAGGCCTGGGCGAACCGGCTGCCGTCCCAGGTCGTCACGCCGGAGAACGCCATCCGGCAGCCGACCGCGCCGTACAGCGGCCCGTGCAGCGTCTCCGGGACGTCGCCGATCGTCCGCAGGGCGAGGACGACGCCCGCGTTCTGGGTGCGCATCCGCTGGATACGGCGTACCGAACCGGCGGTGACCGTCCCGGTGGCGTCGTCGAGGACCAGGCAGGCGAAGTGGGGGCGCCGTCCGTCGCGTACGACGGCGCTGAACTGGGCGAGGACGAGCCGTGTGATCAGCCGGGCGGCCTCCTCGTGGCCGTGCTCGGGCAGGTCGACGCGGACGCGGAGCGGGTACTGGGCGAGGGAGCGCAGCGAGAAGGGCCGCGCCGTGCCGCCCCCGCCGAAGAAGCCGTCGAAGACCGGCCGGTTGAGCAGCGCGAGCCGGTCGGCGAGGATCCGGCCGACGTCCGTCGGGCTCGCCGACTGCCGGATGCGTACGTCGAGTTCGCGCCGCATGACGGTGTACTCGTCCCCGGCGAGGGCGTCGCGCAGGGCGGACAGCGCGGCCGGGTCGCTCTCCAGCAGTTCCCGCAGCACCGGCAGCGACGGGAAGTGCCCGTGGGCCGCCCGGTAGGGGCCGAGCACCTGGGCGAGCGCGGTGGCGGCGCTCTCGGTGCCGACGGTGTCGAGGTCGCCGACCAGTGCCTCGGCGAGGAAGGAGGCCGCCTCGTCGGGGTCGTCGGAGTCGGCGTAGGGATCGAGGTCGTGGACGGAGGAACGGTCACCGATCCGCACGACGACGTCGAACGCCGTGTCGTCGGCGAGCGGCGTCCCGGGCGCGGAGACCGTGACGAACGCGCACTGCCCGGTGAGCGCCCGCAGGGCCAGCGCCTCGGTCACCGGTTCGATGAGATGCCGTGTCTTGCCCGCCCCCGACGGTCCGACCGCGAGCAGGGAGGTGCCCAGCACCTCGGCCCCGAGAGCCGCGCCGGCGCCGTGATAGACGAGCGGGGCCCGCTCGGCCGCCGCCCACCGTCCGATACGGACCTGCCCCGCGGCCAGGTCGTGCCGCGCGCCGCGCCGGGTCAGGTCCCGGGCTCCGGAGGGGTGGACCCAGGCCGCCGAGCCCTGTCGCAGCACGGTGTCCCGGAAGTCCGTGAGCAGCCCGCCCTGCCTGGCGAGCGTCCACGCGTGCTCGACGCGGGCGCAGTCCACGTCGTTCATCCGGCCGCCGGCCACCTCGGCGGTGAGCAGTTCCGCGGCCTCGTACTGACCGGCCTCCCGGAGGTCGGGCCACTGCTCGCGCGGCCGGTCGGCGGGCGCGGGTCCGGTGGGCCCGGCGGCGGCCTCGCGCGCGGCGAGGCGCTCCTTCGCGTAGGCCCACCAGCCACCGATCCGGGCGAACGGCCAGACGACGAGCAGGGTGATGACGGTGTAGAGGCCGACCTTGAAGGCCGTCGACCCGAACACGTCGAAACTGCCGGAGATCAACGCGACGAGGGCGACGACCGCGTCGACGAGCGGCAGGGCGTTCCAGCCGGCCCCCGGAAAGGCGTTCGGAAATACGAAACTGAGGGTGACGAGGGCGCCCAGGGCGGCGAGCAGGGCCCGTGCGGGCTGCGGCCTGCGTGCCACGAAGTGCCGGGCGATGTCGGGCCAGCTGCCGAGCCGGCCCATTCCGTACAGCAGCACGAGAAAGAAGAGGCCGTTGTAGACGAGGACGGCCGCGCTGCCCTCCCACCCCTTGGGTGAGACGGTGCCGCCCCACCACCAGTCCTCGGGTGTGAACAGCTTCAGCAGCACCGACTGGTACGGCACCGCGCCCCGACGCCACAGCGACCACAGGAACAGCCCCACGACGAGCGGCACCAGCAGCCCGACGACGGTGACCGGGGAGAGGCGTTCCGTCGCCTGCGCCCCCTTGGGCAGCCGGTACCCGTACCGCCAGATCCCCGGCTTGACCTCGGGCCGCGGCTCGTTGAGCCACTCGGCGACGGACGCCGGCGCGGGCACACCCTGCGGCGCCCCCTGTTCGACGGGCCGAGGCGCCCGCGCCGGCCGAGGCGGCACCGAGGGCCCGTCCGGCGGCCCCGCCGGACGCGGCACAGGATTCGCATGCGTACCCCGCGCGTCCTGGGTCCCGTCGCTGTCCATCGCCCTGCCCCCTGACCAGCCCGACCAGCTGCTTAGGCCACCGTCACTCGACAGCGGCCAATCTAACGCTCCCACAAGGGGAGTTCACCGCTTACACGGCCGACCTCGCGGACCGGAACCCGCCGCGCCCCCACCCGTAGAGGCCTGTGGAAGGGGTACCCGCCCGCTCCCCCTCTGTCCACCAAGGACAACGACACACCCCCACCACTCCCAAACGGTGCATGCCCGCCCCCATCCCCCAGGCCTAGCCTGCGAAGAGAGCCGCGGCGAGAGTCCCGCGTCAGCCGCACCTCAGCCCCCGCGTCCATCACGCCCCCCCAGGAGCCCCTCATGACCTCCCTCCCCCAGGAGCGCCGCGTCGTCACCGCCATCCCCGGCCCGAAGTCGCAGGAGCTGCAGGCCCGCCGTCTGGCCGCCGTCGCGGCCGGTGTCGGCTCGGTGCTGCCCGTGTTCACGGCGCGGGCGAGCGGCGGGATCATCGAGGACGTCGACGGGAACCGGCTGATCGACTTCGGGTCCGGCATCGCCGTGACGTCGGTCGGCGCCAGCGCCGAGGCGGTCGTACGCCGGGCCTCCGCCCAGCTCGCCGACTTCACGCACACCTGTTTCATGGTCACGCCGTACGAGGGGTACGTCGAGGTCGCGGAGGCGCTCGCCGAGCTGACACCGGGCGACCACGCCAAGAAGAGCGCCCTCTTCAACAGCGGTGCCGAGGCCGTCGAGAACGCCGTGAAGATCGCGCGGGCGTACACCAAGCGCCAGGCCGTGGTCGTGTTCGACCACGGGTACCATGGGCGGACGAACCTCACCATGGCCCTCACCGCCAAGAACATGCCGTACAAGCACGGCTTCGGGCCGTTCGCGCCCGAGGTGTACCGCGTACCCGTCGCCTACGGCTACCGCTGGCCCACCGGCCCGGAGAACGCCGGTCCCGAGGCCGCCGCGCAGGCCGTCGACCAGATCAGCAAGCAGGTCGGCGCGGACAACGTCGCCGCGATCATCATCGAACCGGTGCTCGGCGAGGGCGGCTTCATCGAACCCGCGAAGGGCTTCCTGCCGGCGATCCGGAAGTTCGCCGCCGACAACGGCATCGTCTTCGTCGCCGACGAGATCCAGTCCGGGTTCTGCCGGACCGGCCAGTGGTTCGCCTGCGAGGACGAGGGCATCGTGCCCGACCTGATCACCACCGCCAAGGGCATCGCGGGCGGGCTGCCGCTCGCCGCCGTCACCGGGCGCGCCGAGATCATGGACGCCGCGCACGCGGGCGGCCTGGGCGGCACCTACGGCGGCAACCCGGTCGCCTGTGCGGGCGCGCTCGGCTCGATCGAGACGATGAAGGAGCTCGACCTCAACGCCAGGGCCAAGCACATCGAGGCCGTCATGAAGGCCCGGCTGACCGCCATGGCCGAGAAGTACGAGGTCATCGGCGACATTCGCGGCCGGGGCGCCATGATCGCCGTCGAACTGGTCAAGGACCGCGTCACCAAGGAGCCCCACCCGGAGGCGACCGCGGCTCTGGCCAAGGCCTGCCATCAGGAGGGTCTGGTGGTCCTCACCTGTGGCACCTACGGCAACGTCCTCCGCTTCCTGCCGCCGCTCGTGATCGGCGACGACCTCCTGGGCGAGGGCCTCGACATCATCGAGCAGGCCTTCACCAGCGTCTGACGCGTCCCGGGCTCCCGCCGTCCGTCCGTCCCGCTCTCCCGTACCGGCCGACCGGCCCGGATTCCGCTTTTTTCCGGGCCGGCGCGGCACCGTCAGAGCGTGTGAAGAAGGTGTGCGAGGAGGATGGCGGGATGTCATTCTGTCTGTCCGAGACCCATCCCCTGACATAGGTTCTATCCAGATGAGAGATACACCCCGCCCGCAGGAAACTGCGGGCGGCGCCTGGTCGGGGCCTCCCCAGCTTCGATCCGGTCGTGCCCTCGCGCACACAGCCGGAGCTTCTGGCTCCGGGTCTCCTCACCGATCGGACAGTCGCCCGCCCCAAACCCCCCGGGGCGTGCGACGACCCGATCTGATCGTCCGCCCTGGAGCTACCCCCCCTGTTCCAGGGCGGACGACCTCTCGGAGCCTCTTCTCCCTCCTGACCGTCGCGGTCCTCCTCTTCGCGCTGATCACCTGGCAGGTCGTCGTCCACGGCCCCCTCGCCCGCGCGGACGAACGCCTCAGTGACTCGCTGGTCCACCCGTCCCGCGCCTGGGCGCTCCTCGCCGACCTCGGCAGCATCGTGGTCGCCGTTCCCGTCCTCGTCGTCGTCCTGGTGTACGTCGGTCTGCGCGCGCGTCGGGCGGGTACGGAGCGCTGGTGGCGGGAACCGGCCGGCGCGGGTGTGCTGATGGCGGCCGTACCGGCGATCGTCGTACCCATGAAGGAACTGGTCGCCCGGTCCGGGCCGCCGGTCATGGGCCCCGGCACCGGGTTCTATCCCTCCGGTCACACCGCGACGGCCGTCGTGGCCTACGGCTCCGCCACGCTGCTCCTGCTGCCGTGGCTGCGCCGTACGTACACCCGTCGGCTCGTCCTGGCCGGGTGCCTCGGTCTCAACGCCGCCGTCGCCGTCGGCCTGGTCGTGCGGGGTTTTCACTGGCCACTGGACGTGCTGGCGAGCTGGTGTCTGTGCGGCGCGCTGCTGATCCTGTTGAGCCTCTTCGTCCGCAGGCCCCCGCCCTCGCCCTCGCCGTCGCCCACTCCCTGATCCCTTCGCACCAGCCCGCTGCACCGATCTGTCGGCCGTGCCCCCCGCCGGCCCACGGTTCGCGTCGACCGCACGGACGGCCGACGAGAGCGTGGTCACGCGGGGATCAGGCAGCCGCGAGAGCTTCGGGCATCACCAGCTCTTCCCTTCTTCCCTCACCTGTCCTCGTCGGTCGCCAGACTCGCCGCCGCCTCGTGCATGGCCAGTTCGAGGAGCGCCGGGTCGGTGAGGGTGCCCGAGCCGTCCGGTGGGATCAGCCAGCGAACGCCTCCGGTCACGCGGCCCGGGTACGGGACGACGATCCACGTACCGCGTCCCGCCGTTCGCACCCCCGTGCCCAGCCACCGGGCGGCGGTGCCCGGCGGTACGAAGAACCCCATCCGGGAGTCGCCGAAGTCGACGAGCACCGGGCCGGGTTGGTCGATGACACGGGTGAGGACGTCGAGGGTGGGGTAGCCGAGTTCACCCCGCAGGATCAGTACGTCCCAGGCCTTGCCTGCGGGCAGCAGCGCGATCCCCAGGGGATTGCGCTCCCATTCCCACCGGCAGGCCTCGGGATCCGGAGCAACGGACGCCAGCCACTCGACCGCCGTTTTCGCCCCAGCCATGGGGACCTCCCTTTCTCTGTGAACGCTGGTCGCGTCACGAGAGAGAGGAGGGTTTCCCCGGAGCATTACGCGGGTTTCGCCACGTCGTGGGAGTGAATCGGATCACCGCCGATGAGCGGGGCGTACGCCTGTGGATCACTGCCCGCCCGCACGCGCCCTCAGCTGTCGAACCCCAGTCCCAGCCGGTCCATCGCCTTGAGCCACAGATTGCGCCGGCCGCCATGGGTGTCGGCCCGCGCCAGCGACCACTTGGTGAGCGCGATGCCCGTCCAGGCGAACGGCTCGGGCGGGAACGGCAGCGGCTTCTTGCGGACCATCTCCAGCGACGTCCGCTCCGTGCGCTCCCCCGCCAGCAGGTCCAGCATCACGTCCGCGCCGAAGCGGGTGGCGCCGACGCCGAGGCCGGTGAAGCCCGCCGCGTACGCCACCCGGCCCGCGTGCGCGGTGCCGAAGAACGCCGAGAAGCGCGAGCAGGTGTCGATCGCGCCGCCCCACGCGTGGGTGAAGCGGACGCCCTCCAGCTGCGGGAAGCAGGTGAAGAAGTGGTCGGCCAGCTTGGCGTAGGTCTCCGGGCGGTCGTCGTACTCCGCGCGGACCCGGCCGCCGTACGGGTAGATCGCGTCGTAGCCGCCCCACAGGATGCGGTTGTCGGCGCTAAGCCGGAAGTAGTGGAACTGGTTGGCGCTGTCCCCGAGGCCCTGCCTGCTTCGCCAGCCGACGTCGGCGAGCTGCGCCTCGCTCAGCGGTTCGGTCATCAGCGCGTAGTCGTAGACCGGCACGGTGTACGCCCGGACACGCTTCACCAGGCTCGGGAAGATGTTCGTGCCGAGGGCGACCCGACGGGCGCGGACCGACCCGTACGGCGTGCGTACGGCCATGCCGGCGCCGTACGGCCGCAGGGTCAGCGCCGGGGTGTGCTCGTAGACGCGGACGCCCAGGCGCAGACAGGCCCGCTTGAGGCCCCAAGCCAGTTTCGCCGGGTTGAGCAGGGCGACGCCGGTGGGGTCGTGCAGGCCCGCCAGGAAGGTGGGGGACGCTACCTGGTCCCGTACCGCTTCCGTGTCCAGGAACTCGGTGCCGGTCGCGAGGCCCTTGTCCGTCAACTCCTGGTGCCAGGCGCGGAGTTCGTCGGCCTGGTGCGGTTCGGTGGCGACGTCGATCTCGCCGCTGCGTTCGAAGTCGCAGTCGAGGGAGTGGCGGGCCACGGCCTTCTCGATCTCGTCGAGGTTCCGCGCGCCGAGTTCTTCGAGCCGGTGGATCTCGTCCGGCCAGCGGGCCAGGCCGTTCGCGAGGCCGTGGGTGAGGGAGGCGGCGCAGAAGCCGCCGTTGCGGCCGGAGGCGGCCCAGCCCACCTCGCGGCCCTCGACGAGCACGACGTCCCGCTGGGGGTCGCGCTCCTTGGCGATCAGGGCGGTCCACAGCCCGCTGTAGCCGCCGCCCACCACCAGCAGGTCGCAGCTCTCGGCGCCGGTGAGGGCGGGCTCGGGGCGGGGCCTGCCGGGGTCGTCCAGCCAGTACGCGACCGGCTGGGCGTCGGAAAGGGACCTGGTCCACATGCTCATGGCGCTCGGGGCCATGATTTCAACTCCCCACAGGGTTTTCCGGATCAGGCTTTCTGCCTGTTGCGGCGGTTGCCGATGACCATTCCGGTCAGCACGAACAGTACGGCGATCAGGAACATGGCCGTACCGATGACATTGATCTGAACGGGCGTTCCACGCTGCGCCGAGCCCCAGACGAACATGGGGAAGGTGACGGTCGAGCCCGCGTTGAAATTGGTGATGATGAAATCGTCGAAGGAGAGCGCGAAGGCGAGCAGCGCGCCCGCCGCGATCCCGGGAGCCACTATGGGCAGGGTGACGCGTACGAAGGTCTGCACCGGGCCCGCGTAGAGGTCCCGGGCGGCTTCCTCAAGGCGTGGGTCCATGGACATCACGCGGGCCTTCACGGCGACGACGACGAAGCTGAGGCAGAACATGATGTGGGCGATCAGGATCGTCCAGAAGCCCAACTGTGCGCCCAGGTTGAGGAACAGGGTGAGCAGTGAGGCCGCCATGACGACCTCGGGCATCGCCATCGGGAGGAAGATCAGCGAGTTGACGGCGCCCCGCGCGCGGAAGCGGTACCGCACCAGCGCGAAGGCGATCATCGTGCCGAGGACGGTCGCCCCGATGGTCGCCCAGAAGGCGATCCGCAGGCTGAGCGAGAGCGAGCCGCACATTCCGGCGACCCCGCAGGGATCACGCCAGGCGTCCGTCGAGAACTGCTGCCACTCGTAATTGAAGCGGCCCTTCGGTTTATTGAAGGAGAACACCGTGACGACGACGTTCGGCAGCAGCAGATAACCGAGGGTGACAAGTCCCGCGATGACGACGAAATGGCTTTTGAGCCAGCGCCCGATCGAATTCACGAAGGCCATTTAGACCAGGTCCTCCGTTCCGGACTTGCGGATGTAGAGGGTGACCATGACGAGGATCGCGGCCATGAGGAGGAAGGAGAGGGCGGCTGCCGTCGGATAGTCGAGGATGCGCAGGAACTGCGTCTGGATGACGTTGCCGATCATGCGGGTGTCCGTGGAGCCGAGGAGATCGGCGTTGACGTAGTCGCCGCTCGCCGGGATGAAGGTGAGCAGCGTCCCGGAGACCACTCCCGGCATCGACAGCGGGAAGGTGACCTTGCGGAAGGTCGTGAAGGGCCTGGCGTAGAGGTCGCCGGCCGCTTCGTGCAGCCGTCCGTCGATGCGTTCGAGCGAGGTGTAGAGCGGCAGGATCATGAACGGCAGGAAGTTGTACGTCAGACCGCACACCACCGCGAGCGGCGTGGCCAGCACCCGGTCGCCGGCCGTGATGCCGAGCCAGCTGGTGACGTCCAGGACGTGCAGCGAGTTGAGGGCGCCGACGACCGGGCCGCCGTCCGCGAGGATCGTCTTCCAGGCGAGCGTACGGATCAGGAAGCTGGTGAAGAACGGCGCGATGACCAGGATCATGATCAGGTTGCGCCAGCGTCCCGCGCGGAACGCGATCAGATACGCGAGCGGGTATCCCAGCACCAGGCACAGGATCGTCGCGGCACCGGCGTACAGCACCGAGCGCAGGAACTGCGGCCAGTAGTCGGCCAGCGCGTTCCAGTAGGTCGCGAAGTGCCAGGTGACCTTGTAGCCCTCCTCCAGGGAGCCCGTCTGCACGGACGTGGAGGCCTGGTAGACCATCGGCAGCGCGAAGAAGACGAACAGCCAGAGCAGGCCGGGCAGGAGCAGCCAGTACGGCGTCCAGCGGCCTCTTCGGCGCGGGGGCTTCTTCGCCGGTGCGGGCGCCAGAGGTGGCGCGTCGGGGGTCGCGGTGGCCATCAGACGGCCGCCTCGTCGTCGACCGTCTCGACGCCCGCGTCTATGTCCTGGTCGGCGTCGAGGCCGAAGGTGTGCGCCGGGTTCCAGTGCAGGACGACGTCCGCGCCGGGGGCGAGCCGGGCGTCCCGGTCGATGTTCTGGACGTACACCTCGAAGTCGGGACAGACGGGGCTGTCGACGACGTACTGCGTGGAGACGCCGATGAAACTGGTGTCGGCGATCTTGCCGGTGATGCGGTTGCGGCCGGCCGGGATGTCGCCGGCGTCGTCCGCGTGCGTCAGGGAGATCTTCTCGGGGCGGACCCCGACCAGCACCTTGCCGCCGGTCCTGGTCGGCGCGGAACAGCGGGCCTCGGGGAGCAGGAGCTTGCCGCCGCCCGCCTTGAGGACGATCTCGTCGCCACTCGTGGTGTCCACCTCGGCCTCGATGAGGTTGGAGGTGCCGAGGAAGTTCGCGACGAAGGTGGTGTGCGGGTTCTCGTAGAGATCGGCGGGCGAGCCGAGCTGCTCGACCCTGCCCCCGTTCATCACGGCGACCGTGTCGGCCATCGTCATGGCCTCCTCCTGGTCGTGCGTGACGTGGACGAACGTGATGCCGACCTCGGTCTGGATGCGCTTCAGCTCCAGCTGCATCTGGCGGCGCAGCTTGAGGTCGAGGGCGCCGAGCGGTTCGTCGAGGAGCAGCACCTTGGGGGTGTTGATCAGCGCGCGGGCCACGGCGACGCGCTGCTGCTGGCCGCCGGAGAGCTGGTGCGGCTTCTTCCGCGCCTGTTCACCGAGCTGGACAAGCTCCAGCATGTCGTCGACCTGCTTCTTCACCGACTTGATGCCGCGCCGGCGCAGACCGAAGGCGACGTTCTCGAAGATGTCGAGGTGCGGGAAGAGGGCGTACGACTGGAAGACGGTGTTCACCGGCCGCTTGTACGGCGGCAGGTTCGTGACCTCCTGCTCGCCGAGGAAGACGGTCCCGGAGGAAGGTTCCTCCAGACCCGCGATCATCCGCAGCGTCGTGGTCTTCCCGCAGCCGGAGGCACCGAGCAGGGCGAAGAAGGAGCCCTGCGGGACGGTGAGATCGAGGGGGTGTACGGCGGTGAAGGAGCCGTATCTCTTGCTGATCCCGGAGAGACGGACGTCGCCGCCGTGATCTGTGCTGGTGCTGGTCATGGTGTGGTCCTTGGGGAGTCGGAGGGGTGTCGCACCGCTGGGGGCAGGCGTGGCTACGCCCCTGTCAACTTCGCGAACTTCTCCTCGTACGCCGTCTCTTCCTTCTGACTCAGCGACCGGAAGGAGTGGGACTTCGCGGCCATCGCCGCGTCGGGAATGATCAGCGGGTTGTCCGCCGCGTCCTTGTCGAGCTTCGCGAGATACGGCTTCACCCCGTCGACCGGACACACGTAGTTGATGTAGGCGGCCAGTTCGGCGGCCGGTTCGGGCTCGTAGTAGTAGTCCATGAGCCGCTCGGCGTTCGTCTTGTGGCGCGCCTTGTTGGGGATCAGCATGTTGTCGCTGGAGGTGATGTAGCCGCTGTCCGGGATGATGAAGTCGATGTCCGGGCTGTCCGCCTTGAGCTGGACCACGTCACCCGCCCAGGCGACACAGGCCGCGAAGTCGCCCGAGGTCAGGTCGGCCGTGTAGTCGTTGCCGGAGAAGCGGCGGATCTGGCCCTTGTCGACGGCCTTCTGAAGCCGGGCGACGGCCGCGTCGTAGTCGTCGTCGGTGAACTTCGCCGGGTCCTTGCCCATGTCGAGCAGGGCCATGCCGATGCTGTCGCGCATCTCGGAGAGGAACCCGACGCGCCCCTTCAGTTTGGGGTTGTCGAGCATGTCGGAGACCGACTTCACCTCGATACCGTCCAGCGCCTTCTTGTTGTAGGCGATGACGGTCGAGATGCCCTGCCAGGGGTACGAGTAGGCGCGGCCCGGGTCCCAGTCGGGGCTGCGGAACTGCTGCGACAGGTTCGCGTACGCGTGCGGAAGGTTCGAGGCGTCCAGTTTCTGGACCCAGCCGAGCCGGATCAGCCGGCCGGCCAGCCAGTCGGTGAGGACGATGATGTCCCGGCCGGTGTCCTGGCCCGCCGCGAGCTGCGGCTTGATCTTGCCGAAGAACTCGACGTTGTCGTTGATGTCCTCGGTGTACTTGACCTTGATGCCGGTCCGCTCGGTGAACGCGTCGAGCGTGGGATGGTGCTTCTCGCTCTTGTCGACGTCCATGTACTCGGTCCAGTTGGAGAAGTTGACGGTCTTCTCCTTGGCCGAGTGGTCGTCCGCGGAGACGCCTCCCGCGGTCTTGCCCGCCGCGGGGATGCCGCAGCCGGTCAGCGCGCCGAGGCCGCCGGCCACCAGGGCGCCGCCCGCGGAGGCGCGCAGCAGGGACCGGCGGGTGAGGGCGGCCCTGCCGTTGCGGAAGCTGCGCCGCATGGCGGCCACCTGGGCCGGGGAAAGGCGGTCGGGCTCGTACTGCTCCATGCGCGTGATGCCCTTTCGGGAGGGTGTACGGCCGCTGGTCGGTCGGCCTGTGTCCGGTCAGCGGTCCCCGAAGATCGTGCGGTGCCAGTCCTTGCGGGCAACCGCGGTGTTGTCGAACATGACGTGCTTGATCTGTGTGTACTCCTCGAACGAGTACACGGACATGTCCTTGCCGAAGCCGGACGCCTTGTACCCGCCGTGGGGCATCTCGCTGATGATCGGAATGTGGTCGTTGACCCACACGCAACCCGCCTTGATCTCGCGGGTGGCGCGGTTCGCCCGGTAGACGTCCCGGCTCCAGGCGGAGGCGGCGAGACCGTAGGGCGTGTCGTTGGCGAGCGCGATGCCGTCGTCGTCGCTGT
Source organism: Streptomyces sp. B21-083 (assembly GCF_036898825.1). Lineage (GTDB taxonomy): Bacteria > Actinomycetota > Actinomycetes > Streptomycetales > Streptomycetaceae > Streptomyces. The sequence goes on from NZ_JARUND010000001.1 coordinate 2,653,409, forward strand.
CGAAGGGCAGGACGACGAGCACGGGCCCGAAGATCTCGGACTGGACGATCTCGCTGTCCTGGGCGGCATCGGCGACCAGGGTGGGGCGGTAGTAGGCGCCGTTCTTCAGCTCCCCCTGGGGAGCCTCGCCGCCGGTCACCACGCGCGCGTAGGCACGCGCCCGCTCGACGAACCCGGCGACCCGGTCGCGCTGCGCGTGCGAGATGAGCGGCCCGAGATCGGTGCCCGGGGCGAACGGGTCACCGAGCCGGACGGTCTCCATGAGGGCGGCCGTCCTCGCGACGAACTCCTCGTACAGCGGGCGTTGCACGTACGCGCGCGTGGCGGCCGTGCAGTCCTGCCCGGTGTTGATGAGCGATCCCGCCACAGCGCCGTTGACGGCGGCGTCGAGATCGGCGTCGTCGAAGACGACGAAGGGTGCCTTGCCGCCCAGTTCCAGGTGGAGCCGCTTGACGGTGGCGGTCGCGACCTCGGCGACACGCTTGCCGACGGCGGTGGACCCGGTGAAGGACGTCATGACGACATCGGGATGCCCGACGAGATGCTCACCGGCCTCCCTGCCGGTTCCGGTGACGATGTTGACGACACCGTCCGGGATCCCTGCCGCGGTGGCTGCCTCGGCGAAGAGGAGCGAGGTCAACGGGGTCAGCTCGGCGGGCTTGAGCACGATCGCGTTGCCGGCCGCGATCGCCGGGAGGATCTTCCAGGCGGCCATCTGGAGGGGGTAGTTCCAGGGCGCGATGGACCCGACGACTCCGATGGGCTCCCTGCGGACGTACGAGGTGTGGTCACCGGAGTACTCCCCGGCCGACTGCCCCTGGAGGTGGCGGGCGGCACCGGCGAAGAAGGCGGTGTTGTCGATCGTCCCCGGGACGTCGAACTCGCGGGTCAGCTTGAGCGGCTTGCCGCACTGGAGGGACTCGGCACGCGCGAACTCCTCGGCCCGCTCGGCGAGGACGGCGGCGAACCGGTGCAGCGCGTCGGAACGCTCGCCCGGGGTGGCCCCCGCCCAGCCAGGGAAGGCCGCGCGGGCGGCGGCGACAGCGGCGTCCACGTCGCCGGGACCGGCCAGCTCGTACGTGTAGACCGCGTCGCCCGTGGCCGGGTCGACGACCCTGTGCGTACGGCCGGAGGTGCCGCGGGTCAGTCGGCCCGCGATGTACTGCGCGCCCGCCGCGAGCCGCTCCTGTGCCGGGAAGCGATGGCCCGGATTGTGCATGTCGCTCTCCTCCGTCGCCCTCCCCGGCCTGCGGGGGTCAACGTAGCTCCAGGTCGATCTGAGTGCCGATCCTGACAGAGGAAGTGGACTCCAACAAGGGATTCCGTTGTTGCCATTTGGTTACGCGACGAAATCTGTCGACCAGGTGTCCAGCGGGACGGGAAATGAGAGGACGCGATGTCAGTGGTGAATGCCAGACTCGCGTGCATGGGGAAACTCACGAGGAGCACCGCCGATACGGGGCAGCCGGGGCAGATCGATTCGCTGGAGGCCCTGACCAGGGAAGTGCGTGCGGGGACCCGGGTCAAGTACCTGCACTTCTGGGGGCACCGGCCACGCCCGGACGGCCGGGTGGGGCCGAGCTGTCTCAGCCAGTGGTGGCCGTCCGCGTTCTCGGTGGACGGGGTGGAGTACGCGACGGCCGAGCACTGGATGATGGCCGCGAAGGCCCGCCTGTTCGACGACGCGGAGGCGGAGCGCCTGGCCGTCACGGCATCGAACCCGGCACTGGCGAAGAAGGCCGGCCGGCTCGTGCGCGGCTTCGACGAGGCCGTGTGGGAGCGCGAGCGCTTCGGGATCGTGGTCGAGGGCAGCGTCCACAAGTTCGCCGCACACAGTGACCTGCGGGAGTTTCTGCTGGGCACGGGCGAGCGGGTGCTGGTCGAGGCGAGCCCGGTGGATCGCGTCTGGGGCATCGGCCTGGCCGCGGACGACGAGGCGGCGATGGACCCCGGTCGGTGGCGGGGACCGAACCTGCTGGGGTTCGCCCTGATGGCGGCGCGGAAGCGGTTGCGGGCGGGCTAGGACCTGCCGTCACGGTCCCGCCGCCCGCCCGAAGAGCGACCCTGGCACCCGCCGCGGCAGCGGCTGATGTCCGAGTAGGCGCGGGCCATCGGCGTGCCGGGTGCGGGCCCTCGTACTGGTTGTACGTGAGTCTGTGTCCGGTCCGGTGAGTGGGGGCACCTCCTGCCGTCGAGGTGGCTGCGGGAGGCGGGGTGCGGAATCCGGACCCCGCCGCCTCCCGGACCCCGTCTCCCGGACCGCTCGGAGCTGCCCGAGCGGCCCGCTTGTCAGACCTGCTGGGACAGGACGGTCGAGTAACTGCCGTCGATCTCGTTCGCGGAGCCCTCGTCGCCGAACGCGATGATGAGGGCCCCGAACGCCACGGCGAGGACGATGGCGACGGCACCGCAGATGATTCCGGCCAGCGCCTGGCCCGGGTTGGTCGCCTGGCCCCGGCGGGCCCTGCCCCGGGCGATCAGGCCGAAGACCACGGCGAGGATGCCCAGGATGATCGCCAACGGCCAGAGGCAGAAGAGGACGGCGGAGGCGATACCGACCACGAGCGAGGCGGTACCCAGGCCGTTCATCGGCTGGGGCGCCATGGGGGCCCAGCCGTAGCCGGGACCGCCGTACATCGGGGGCGCGGGATACCCGGGGCCCGGGCCGCCGTATCCGGCCTGCTGCGGGTAGCCGTAGCCCGGTCCGGACGGGTACTGCGGGTAGGCGTACGGGGCCGGTCCGGGACCGCCGGGCGCTATGGGCGGCGGAGGCACCGGGCCGCCCGGCGCGGCGGGCTGGGCGTAGGAGGCCCCCGGGACCGGCGGCGCGAACGGGTTGTCCTGCGGGGTGCCGGCCGGGTGAGCGCCGGGTGCGGCGAAGGGGCTGGCCCAGGGCCGGGACGCCTGAGGTGCGGGCGGGGCGTCCGCCGGTGTCGAGGTGACCGTGGGGTGGTTGTGGACGGAGGGAGGTGGTGGGGTGGCCTCGCCGTTGTTCCAGAACACCGTGCCGCCAGGACCGTCAGGTACGGAACCCGAGCGGGGGGTGTCCTCCGCCGGCGGCGCCCAGGGATCGAACTCGGCTTCGGATCCCGTCGTACCGCCGGAGCCTGTCCCGGCCGGCGGCTTGTCCAGCGGGACCCGCGCGGGTGTGCCGCTCGCGGGGCTGTCGCTGACGGTTTCGCCGGTCGCCGCACCCTCGGAACTCGCCCCCTCCGCAGGAGCGTTCTCCGGTGACTGCGACGGCTGCGCGGCGTCGGACATGCGTGGGGTCCCCTCGTTCGTATGTTCAGTCATGCTACGACCCGCCGATCACCGGCGACCGGGCACCTCCGGCCCCCGCCCGGCCCTTCGCCTGCCCTGTCCCGCCCCCGGGCGGAATCCACGGACGCCTGCCCGCACGCCCGGCCTACGATGATCCCCGAGTCATCGATCAGCCGATCACCCGCGTCCCGCCGACCGTCGCCCGGTCCGGGGCGCCGTTCCCGGGGAGGAACCCTTGACCGACCACCACCAGCGGGCCGCAGCCGGCGTCCGTGACCCGCACGCCTTCATCGCCGGGCTGCCCAAGGCCGAACTGCACGTCCACCACGTGGGCTCCGCCTCCCCCGGATCGTCTCGCAGCTGGCCGCCCGCCACCCCGACTCCGCGGTGCCCACCGATCCCGAGGCCCTGGCCGACTTCTTCACGTTCACGGACTTCGCCCACTTCATCAAGGTGTACCTGTCCGTCGTGGACCTCATCCGCACACCCGAGGACGTACGGCTGCTGACGTACGAGATCGCCCGCGACATGGCAAGGCAGCAGGTCAGGTACGCCGAGCTGACCATCACCCCGTTCTCCTCCACCCGCCGCGGCATCGACGCGCGCGCCTTCATGGACGCGATCGAGGACGCCCGGAAGTCGGCCGAGGCCGAGTTCGGGACCGTACTGCGCTGGTGCTTCGACATCCCGGGCGAGGCCGGGCTCGAATCCGCCGAGGAGACGGTCCGACTCGCCACCGACGACCGGCTGCGCCCGGAGGGGCTGGTGTCGTTCGGGCTCGGCGGGCCCGAGATCGGCGTACCCAGGCCGCAGTTCAAGCCGTACTTCGACCAGGCGATCGCCGCCGGACTGCGGTCGGTGCCGCACGCGGGCGAGACCACAGGGCCGGAGACGGTCTGGGACGCCCTGAACCATCTGCGCGCCGAGCGCATCGGACACGGCACGAGTTCCGCGCAGGACCCCGCACTCCTCGCCCACCTCGCCGAGCAGCGCATCGCCCTGGAGGTCTGCCCGACCTCCAACATCGCCACGCGCGCGGTCCGTACGCTCGACGAGCACCCCCTCAAGGAGTTCGTGCGGGCCGGCGTCCTCGTCACGATCAACTCCGACGACCCGCCGATGTTCGGCACCGACCTCAACAGCGAGTACGCGGTCGCCGCCCGGCTGCTCGACCTCGACGAGTGGGGTGTCGCCGACCTCGCCAAGAACGCCGTCGAGGCCTCCTTCCTCGACCCGGCGGGCAAGGCCGCGCTGGCCGCCGAGATCGACACGTACACCTCGGCCTGGCTCGCCCCCTGAGGAATCACCGTCCCCACCCGCGCACAATGGGCCCATGCAGAACGTGACCGCCGTGGCCCATCGCGGCGACCCCTACCGCTCCCGTGAGAACACGATCGACTCGCTGCGTTCCGCGCTCGACCAGGGCGCGGACGCGGTCGAGATCGACGTACGGCTCACCCGCGACGGCGTGCCCGTGCTGCTGCACGACGCGACCCTGAAGCGGCTGTGGGAACGGGAACGGCCGCTGGCCGCCCTGTCGGCGGCCGAGGTGCGCGGGCTGACGGAGGGCGGGGTGCCGACGCTCGCGGAGGCCCTGGCCGTGACCGAGGGCAGCCGGGTGATGATCGATCTGCCGGGAACGCCCGATGTGCGGGCGGTACGGCGCGTGGTGGACGTGGTCCGGGAGTGCGCGGCGGAGGAACGCGTGTACTACTGCGCGGACGCTCCGGCCATGCTCGCGGTGCGCGCGGTGGACCCGGCCGCCGAGATCGCCCTGACCTGGAAGACCCTCGCGCCGCCGCGCCCCGCCCTGCTGGCCGCGATCCGCCCGCGCTGGCTCAACTACCGCTTCACCCTGGTCGACCGGCAGCTCACGGCACGGGTGCACCGGGGCGGTCATCTGCTGTCGGTGTGGACTCCGGACACCCGTCGTTCCATGCGCCGGCTGCTGGACGCCGGCGTCGACTCGATCACCACCAACCGGATCGACGCGCTGTGCGCGCTGCGCAAGGGATGACGCGGATCGGCCGCTGAGCGGATCCTGCCCTAGACGCGGGACTCCTGCGCCACGGTCGCCGGGTCGGCCGGGGTGTCCCGGGTGACGTACTGGGGGACGGGGGTGTCGTCCTTGCCGGTGTCGCGGACCAGGCCGTAGCGCTTGGCGCCCTCGGGAGGTCCGCTGGTCACGTCGTTCTCCACGTCGTCCCAGGTGGTCGGGAAGACGCTCAGGCCGTAGTCGGCGCCCCGTTCGTTCACGGTGAGGGTGACACTGCCGTCGACGTAGAAGTACTCGTTCTGCCACATCTGCTGGGTGCCGGCCGGCGGGACGGCGTAGCCGGTGGCCGAGTCGCCCATGCCGCTGGCGGAACTGTCGGTGCTGCTGACCCGGTCGTCCATCCGGCGGCCTCCGCCCGACGCCACGTGGAAGAGCTTGCCCTTCAGACCGGTCCAGCTCGGCATGACCAGGCTGCCGGCCCGGTACTGCGGCGAGATCTGCCAGCGGACCAGGACATAGCCCCGGCCGGTGAGCGTCACGCTGTCCCCGCGGTGGTTCATGGTGGCGTGCGCGCCGCCGGTGCTGGTGATCCCGGCCTCGGGCCGGTGCGGAAGGGCGGCGGGCCGCGCGTTCGGGTCGGGCGCCGTGTCGACGGCGTCGACGACCGAGCCGTACGTCTCCTGCTCGGGACGGGTCGCCGAGGGCGTCGGCGTGGGTGACGGCGACGCCGAGGGGGACGCGGACGGCGACGGGGACGGGGGCGCGGAGGTGGTGGGTGCCTGGGGCCGGGGGCGCGCCGTGGGTGCCGCGACGGCTGGCGGCGGGTCCTTCGCGGGGTACGTGACGACGTAGGCGCCGCCCGCGATGATCGTGGCCCCGGCGCTCAGGGCGACGGCCGGCTTGGTCAGGGCGCCGAGCACCTTTCCCGACCAGCTGACGGAGGCGCCGGCGGTGGCGGTGGCGGCGACAGCCGTCTTGCCGCCGAAGGCCAGCGACAGGGTGAACCCGACGGGCAGCGGGACCAGCGCGATGCCGACGAGGAGCCGTTCCGCCGGTACGACGACCGCCTCGCCGGAGCTCGCGCAGTACGCGCACCCCCTGATGTGCCGGGCCAGCCGCTTGCGCCACACGGAGTCCGGGTCGCCGTCCCAGCGGGCGGTCGTTTCCCGCAGGTCGGGGCAGGCGCCGTCGAGCGCCCGGACGATTCCGCGCGAGGCCTCCAGGCGCTCCTTCATCCGCTGGACGCGTACGGCGGCGTGCTGCCGGCTGATGCCGACGGCGGCCGCCAGCTCACGGCGGGTGAGTTCGCCCGCGACCTCCAGCCACCACAGCGACAGCAGCTGCCGGTCCTCGTCGTCGAGCCAGCGCGCCGCCTCCGCGACCTCGCGCCGCTGCCCCTCCAACTGGAGTTTCAGTACGGCGAGTTCGGCGAAGTCGGCGGCTCCGTCGGCCGTCTCGTCACGGAGTGCGTCGGTCGTACGGCGGCGCGCGCGGTCCCGGATCTGGCGCATCGTGATCGCGACGAGCCACGACCGGAAGCTGTCCGGGTCGCGCAGTGAGCCGAGGTTGTCGACGGCTCGGAGCATGGTCTCCTGCACGACGTCGTCGACGTCCGCGTGACCGTTCAGGGCCCGGCCGACGATGTTGTAGACCAGCGGCAGCCAGCCCGCGACCAGCTCGTCCAGCGCCCGCCGGTCACCGGCCTGCGCCGCAGCGATGGTGGAACTCCACTGGCGCCCGTCCACAAAAGCCCCTTCTCGTACGTGTGTGCACCTTACGTCGCCCTGTTGCACACGAGTTCCCCACCGAGTCGCCCGAGGAGACGGCTCGGAGGCACCGCCGATAACAGTTTTTGCCCCCTCCCCCAGGCCACCCGGACCTGGGCCCTAGGTGCGATCCCCGACAAGATCCGCACGCGGTACGCCAGTTGCCCTTAGCCCGACACCAGGGTCGGCGTCCTCCTCACCGACGATCCCGGTCACTCCGTACGGATCGAGAATGTGAACATCCACACCACCCGCCACCCGCCACCCGCCACCCGCCACCCGCCACCCGCCACCCGCCACCCGCAGGAGCAGCCGATGCACATACGCCCGCGTACCGCCGCCCGCGCCACAGCCCTCGCGACCGTCCTCACGCTCACCCTCGCCCTACCGGCCGGCGCCCTCGCCGTTCCCGCGTCGGCCGACTCCGCCTCCGGTGCGGTGACCGGGCGGGGCACGTCACCGGACGTGGCGGCGCTGCGGGCCGCGCTCGCCGGGTTACCGAACGGGGACGCGACGGCGGCTCTCGTACGGGTCGGGGGCACCGACGGTGTCTGGCGCGGCAGTGCGGGTGTGCACGACCTGGCGAGCGGACGGGCGGCGGACCCGGACGCGCGTTTCCGGGTCGGATCGACGACGAAGGCGGTCACGGCGGCGGTCGTGCTCCAACTCGCGGCGGAGGGCGCGGTGGACCTCGGCCGACCGGCCCGCCACTACCTTCCGGACCTGATCCCCAGCACGTACGCGCACGTGACCGTGCGTCAGCTCTTGAACCACACCAGCGGCATCCCGGCCGCCGCCGGCACCGGTACGACCTTCGAGGAGTGGTACACGCACCGCTTCGACCTCCACTCGCCCCGCGCGACGGTCGCCTCGGCCACCGCCGAGCCACCCGAGTTCGCGCCGGGCACCCGGCAGCACTACCTCAACATCAACTACACCGTGCTCGGGCTGCTGATCGAGCGGATCACCGGCCACTCGTACGAGCGGGAGACGACCCGCCGGGTCTTCGCCCCGCTGGGAATGCGGAACACGTACTTCCCCGGCACCGACCCGGACATCCGAGGGCCGCACAACCGCGGCTACCAGGCGGTGGCGCGCGCCGACGGCACGACGGAGTACCGCGATGTCACGGTCTGGGGCACCACGGACACCTGGGCGGCGGGCGCCATGATCTCCACGACGGCGGACCTGGAGCGGTTCCTGACCGCCCTGTTCCGTGGCCGGGTGGTGCCGGAGCCACAGCTGGAGGAGATGTTCACCGTCCCGGCCGACGTCCCGGACGCCACGATGAGCGCGGGCCTGGAGCGGTATGTGACCGACGACGGTACGGAGTTGTGGCTGAAGTCGGGCGGCCGTTGGGGTTACAACACGCTCATCGCCGCCACCCGCGACCTGTCCCGCACCCTCGTCTACAGCGTCAACTCGACCGACGCGAAGGGCCAGGGCCTGAATCCGGTCGCCGCGCGCATCGTGCGGGCGGCCTTCACACTGTGACGCCGACCGCGGCCGGTGGCGCCGTCGTCAGCGCCTCCAGCCGCTTGATCCGCTTTCGTACGACGTACAGCGGGATCACCCCGAACACCCCGAACGACATGTCGATCACCGTCCACCAGAAGGGAATCCCCCGGATCGGCCCGCAGAGCAGCGCGAGCGGAACGATCCCCGCGCAGGCGATCATCCCGAACTCCGCATGCCCTGCGCCTGATCGCGGCCCGACGGCGCTCAGCCGGGTATGTCCATGCGCTGGGTGCCGACGACCGACAGCAGCCTCAGCGCTTCCTCTGACGGTGTGCCGGGTTCGGCGGTGTAGATCACGACCCGCTGGTCCCGGTCGGCGATGTCGAGGACGTCGCAGTTGACGGTGACGGGACCGACCAGCGGGTGTTGGAAGGTCTTGCACAGGCTGGGTGCGGCGGACACGTCGTGGGAGGCCCAGAGCCGGGCGAACTCCGCACTGCCGGAGCGGAGTTCGGCCACCAGTGCGGCCACTTCGGGGTCGTCGGGGTAGCGGGCGGCGGTGGCGCGCAGATCCTGGGCCGTGTTGCGGGCGAAGGCGGTCGCGTCCAACAGGCTGTACACCCCGCGTCCCTGGGGGCGCGACTCCAGGAAGACCCGGCGCGCGAAGTTGCGCTCGCGCCGTGACAGGGCGGAGAAGTCCTCCAGGAGAGCGGCGGCCAGATCGTTCCAGGCGATCACCTCGTACGTCGCCGAGATCACGATCGCCGCGGCCTGCGGCAGCCGGTCGAGCAGCCGCAGGATGCTCTGGCGCACCTCCCGGGAGGGCCCGGGCGGCGGGCCCGGCGGCACGCCGGCCAGGTGGTGGAAGTGGTCGCGCTCGGCGTCCGACAGCCGCAGGGCCCGGGCCACACCGGCCAGCACATCGCGCGACGGGTGCGGGGCACGGGCCTGCTCCAGCCGTGTGTAGTACTCGGTCGAGATGAACGCCAACTGGGCCACCTCCTCCCGCCGCAGTCCCGGAGTGCGGCGGCGCTGTCCTGCGGGCAGCCCCGCCTCGGCCGGAGTGATCCGCTCACGCCTGCTGCGCAGGAAAGCGGCCAGTTCTTGTCTGTCCACCCCCTCAGTGTGCGCCGGGGCCGAGGGGGCTATCCAGGTACCGCCGGTGCCTGGATAGCTTCCGCGGCCGGACGCAGGCTTGCCGCCATGGACAACGAACCCACCGCCAACACATCCACGGGCCTGCTGGCCGGCAAGGTCGCTCTCATCACCGGCGCCGGGCGCGGGATCGGCGCCGCAGCGGCGCGGCTGTTCGCCCGGGAGGGCGCCCGAGTGCTGCTCGCGGCCCGGACGGAGGACCAGCTGAAGTCGGTGACCCAGGAGGTCCGTGCGGCGGGCGGCACCGCGGACTACGTCGTGTGCGACCTGGCCGACGCCGACAGCGTGCGAGCCGCCGTCGATCGCACCGTGAACCGGTACGGCCGGCTCGACATCGCCTTCAACAACGCCGCGACGACCATCCCGCCCGGCCCGCTGGACCAGGTGCGGGAGGCCGACTTCGACCATGTCCACGCCGTGAACCTCAAGGGCACCTGGCTGGCCATGGCCGCCGAGGTCGCCGCCATCCGGGCCACCGCCGGGACCGGTGCCATCGTCAACAACTCCAGCGTCGGCAGCCTGAGGGGCAACCCCGAGCTGCCCGTCTACGGGGCGATGAAGCGGGCGGTGAACAGCCTCACCGAATCGGCCGCCATCACGTACGGCCCGGAGGGCATCCGCGTCAACGCCGTCGCACCCGGCACCACGCTCACCGAGATGATCCGCGCCTGGAACGACGCCACCCCCGGCATCGTGGAGCACCTCAACGCACTGACCCCGCTGCGGCGTGCGGCCGACCCCGCCGAGATCGCCGAGGCCGCCGCCTGGCTGCTGAGCGACCGCGCCTCCTACGTGACCGGCACGGTCCTCCGGGTCGACGGCGGCGTCGGAGCGTGAATCGCCGGCGAAGCCGACGCCGGCCTTCGGGTCGTACGCCCCGGGCTGGATGCCGAGTTCGTGAGTGCGGTGCCCGGCCTCGTTCGTCGCAGCCGTCACCCGTCGGCGCGGCCCCGACGGGCCGACGCACCGACGAGGGCCGCCGCGGCGACAGGTCGTCGGCCGCCCCGCCCCTGGCTCCGGGCGCACGAACGCGGCCCCGGACGGAGGCCTCCCGCCCGGGACCGCGTTCGTGCCACGTACGGCCGTCAGCCGCCGAGCGACGTCATGACGTGCTTGATCCGCGTGTAGTCGTCGAAGCCGTACCCCGACAGGTCCTTGCCGTAGCCGGACTTCTTGAAGCCGCCGTGGGGCATCTCCGCGACCAGCGGGATATGGGTGTTGATCCACACACAGCCGAAGTCCAGGACCTTCGACATGCGCATCGCGCGCGCGTGGTCCTTCGTCCAGACCGACGACGCGAGGGCGTAGTCCACGCCGTTGGCCCATCCCACGGCCTGCGCCTCGTCCGTGAAGGACTGGACGGTGATGACCGGACCGAACACCTCGTTCTGGATGATCTCGTCGTCCTGCTTCAGGCCCGACACGACCGTCGCGGCGTAGAAGTAGCCCTTCTCGCCGACCCGGTGACCCCCCGCCTCGACCTTGGCGTGCGCGGGCAGCCGCTCGATGAAGCCGGAGACCTGCTTCAGCTGGTTCGGGTTGTTGAGCGGTCCGTACAGCACGTCCTCGTCGTCCGGCTGCCCGGTCTTGGTCTCGGCGGCGGCCTTGGCGAGCGCGGCGACGAACTCGTCGTGGATGGACTCCTGGACGAGGACGCGTGTGGCCGCCGTACAGTCCTGGCCCGCGTTGAAGTAGCCCGCGACCGAGATGTCCTCGACGGCCTTGGCGATGTCGGTGTCCTCGAAGACGACGACCGGCGCTTTTCCGCCCAGCTCCAGGTGGACGCGCTTGAGGTCCTTCGACGCGGACTCGGCGACCTGCATACCGGCGCGCACCGAACCGGTGATCGACGCCATCGCCGGCGTCGGGTGCTCGACCATCAGCCGGCCGGTGTCACGGTCGCCGGTCACGACGTTGAAGACGCCCTTGGGCAGGATCGAACCCATGATCTCGGCCATGAGCACCGTGGACGCGGGCGTCGTGTCCGACGGCTTGAGCACCACCGTGTTGCCGGCCGCGATCGCCGGGGCGAACTTCCACACGGCCATCATCATCGGGTAGTTCCAGGGCGCGACCTGCGCGCAGACCCCGACCGGCTCACGCCGGACGATCGACGTCATGCCGTCCATGTACTCGCCGGCGCTGCGTCCCTCCAGCATCCGGGCCGCACCGGCGAAGAAGCGGATCTGGTCCACCATCGGCGGGATCTCCTCGGACCGCGTGAGCCCGATCGGCTTGCCGGTGTTCTCCACCTCGGCCGCGATGAGTTCCTCGGCGCGCTCCTCGAACGCGTCCGCGATCTTCAGGAGGTGCTTCTGCCGCTCGGCCGGCGTCTTGTCGCGCCAGGCGGGGAAAGCGGCGGCGGCCGCCGCCATCGCGGCGTCGACGTCCGGCTGCCCGGACAGCGGCGCGGTCGCGTACGCCTCGCCCGTCACGGGGTTGACCACCTCGGTGGTCCGCCCGTCGGCGGCGTCCCGGAACTCACCATCGATGTAGTTGCGCAGACGACGCAGCTCGGTGCTCACTGCCGGCCCTCCAGATTCGGGTGTCCATTGACTGAGACACCACCCTATTCCGCAGTCCGACGTTTTCAACACCCCCGACGCCCCGCAAGCTACGAAATCCGCATGTCAAGCGTCCATGAACAACGAATTTCATCGATCGAGCCTTGCGAAACCGTCGACTCCTCGTGCACAGTGAGCGCGTGGCCAGTCGAAGCGCAGAGCAAAGGGACTCCCGCGAGTCCAGGAGCGGCACCCCCCAGCTGGACGCCGTCTCCCTCGCCATCATCGAACAGCTCCAGGAGGACGGCCGCAGACCGTACGCGGCGATCGGCAAGGCCGTGGGCCTCTCCGAGGCGGCCGTGCGCCAGCGCGTCCAGAAGCTGCTCGACCAGGGCGTGATGCAGATCGTCGCCGTCACGGACCCGCTCACCGTGGGTTTCCGCAGGCAGGCGATGGTCGGCGTCAACGTCGACGGCGACCTCGACCCCGTGGCCGACGCACTGAGCGCCATGGCGGAAGTCGAGTACGTGGTGATGACCGCGGGTTCCTTCGACATCCTCGCCGAGATCGTCTGCGAGGACGACGACCACCTGCTGGACGTCATCAACAAACGCATGCGGGCCCTGCCCGGCGTGCGCTCCACCGAAAGCTTCGTCTACCTCAAGCTCAAGAAGCAGACCTACATGTGGGGAACCCGATAACCGTGACGACCACCGACAGCCACAGCTCCAAGGACCTCAGCCGCACCGCGTACGACCACCTGTGGATGCACTTCACCCGCATGTCGTCCTACGAGAACGCTCCCGTCCCGACGATCGTCCGGGGCGAGGGCACGTACATCTTCGACGACAAGGGCCGGCGCTATCTCGACGGTCTGGCGGGGCTGTTCGTGGTCCAGGCCGGTCACGGCCGCGTCGAGCTGGCCGAGGCCGCCTTCAAGCAGGCGCAGGAGCTGGCGTTCTTCCCCGTGTGGTCGTACGCCCACCCGAAGGCGGTAGAGCTGGCGGAACGTCTGGCCGGCTATGCGCCGGGCGACCTCAACAAGGTCTTCTTCACCACCGGCGGCGGCGAGGCCGTCGAGACCGCCTGGAAGCTCGCCAAGCAGTACTTCAAGCTGGTCGGCAAGCCCACCAAGTACAAGGTCATCTCGCGTGCCGTCGCCTACCACGGCACCCCTCAGGGCGCCCTGTCCATCACCGGACTGCCGGCCCTGAAGGCCCCCTTCGAGCCGCTGGTCCCAGGCGCCCACAAGGTCCCGAACACCAACATCTACCGCGCCCCGATCCACGGCGACGACCCGGAGGCCTACGGCCGCTGGGCCGCCGACCAGATCGAGCAGGAGATCCTCTTCGAGGGCGCCGACACGGTGGCCGCCGTCTTCCTGGAGCCGGTGCAGAACGCGGGCGGCTGCTTCCCGCCCCCGCCCGGCTACTTCCAGCGGGTCCGCGAGATCTGCGACCGCCATGACGTCCTGCTCGTCTCGGACGAGGTCATCTGCGCCTTCGGCCGCCTCGGCACGATGTTCGCGTGCGACAAGTTCGACTACGTACCCGACATGATCACCTGCGCCAAGGGCATGACCTCGGGCTACTCCCCGATCGGCGCCTGCATCATCTCGGACCGTCTCGCCGAGCCGTTCTACCAGGGCGACAACACCTTCCTGCACGGCTACACCTTCGGCGGCCACCCGGTGTCCGCGGCCGTGGGCCTGGCCAACCTCGACCTGTTCGAGCGCGAGAACCTCAACCAACATGTGCTGGACAACGAGGGCGCGTTCCGCTCGACCCTGGAGAAGCTGCACGACCTGCCGATCGTCGGTGACGTCCGCGGCAACGGCTTCTTCTACGGCATCGAACTGGTGAAGGACAAGGCGACCAAGGAGTCCTTCGACGCGGAGGAGACGGAACGTATCCTCTACGGCTTCCTCTCCAAGGCCCTCTTCGAGAACGGCCTGTACTGCCGTGCCGACGACCGCGGCGACCCGGTCGTCCAGCTCGCCCCGCCGCTGATCGCGAACCAGGAGACGTTCGACGAGATCGAACAGATCCTGCGCGCGACACTGACGGAGGCGTGGACGAAGCTCTAGCCCCCGGCGGCTCTGCGGCCCGGGTGCACCCGTACGAGTGGGATGGGTGCACCCGGGCCGCGTGCTGTCCGGCGTTCCCGGCCCACATCCTTAGCGTGCCCTGTAACCGATCGGCCCTGTCTTCGTTCCCCCGCACGGGGGATGGACTCAGGGAATTACGGATCTGAACGAGGTGTACGCCCATGGTGGCCCCGCCGGACAACGACGTGCTCTGGGCACGCGCCCTGCACTACCAGCACAACGACGGCTCGCCTGCGCTGAGCGGCGTCTCGCTCGGTGTCCGTGAGGGCGAGATCCTCGCCGTCAGCGGCCCGCGCGGCAGCGGCAAGACGACCCTGCTGCGCTGCCTGTCGGGCCTGGTACGACCGCTGCGGGGCGAGGTCTGGTTCAACAGCGTGCCCGTGCACACGATGGGCCCGCTCACCCGTGAACGGCTGCGCCGCGACCGGTTCGGCTGGATCGACCCGGCCCCGGTCCTCGTACCGGAACTGAACGTCTGGGAGAACGCGGCCCTGCCCCTCATGCTGCGCGGCACCAGCCGTCGGCGTGCCAAGACGGCGGCCCTGGAGTGGCTGGAGCGCCTGGACATCGGCGACCGGGCCCGCAAACGCCCCTGCGAGCTGCGCCAGTCGGAACGCCAGCGCGTCTCCATCGCCCGCGCGCTGGCCCCGGGCCCCACGGTCCTCTTCGCCGACGAGCCGACGGCGCCGCTCTACCAGGCGGACCGGGCGCACGTTCTGCGGACGCTGACGACAGCGGCCCGCTCGCACGGCATCACGGTGGTCCTCGCGACGCACGACGCGGACACGGCGGCGCTCGCGGACCGCACGGTCTCGCTGCTCGACGGGCGACGCGTGAACACCGTCCACCTGCCCCCGGTCACCACGAACGACACGGAGACCGGGACCGGGACCGGGACCGGCACCGGCACCGGCACCGGCACCGACGCGGAAGGCCGGGCCGCGTGCTCGCTCTCCGTCTAGCCCGCGGCGCCCACCCCGGCGTCCAGCTCCGGCGTCTCCTGGTCGCGACGGCGTCGGCTGCCACGGGTTTCCTGCTCCTGGGCACCCTGGGCCACGCCCTCGCCCACCAGAACACCCCCGGCGGCTCGGCCCTGCGCCTGGCCTGGTGCATGGCCCCGCTGGCGGCCACGGTCTACTTCGCGGTGACGGCGGCCCGCACGGACCCCGGCACCAGACCGCGCCCCGGCCTGGCGGCGATCGGCCTGGGCCCGGCCCGGCTGATGGCCGTCGCGGCCACGACGACGGTCCTGTCCTGCACCCTGGGTTCGATGCTGGCCCTGCTGTTCTTCCTCCACCTGCGAGGCGACCTGACGGGCATGCCGTTCGACGGCGACGCCGCGGACTTCCTGGCCGCCGACCGCCCCCTCCCCCTCCCGGCCGCCCTGACGCTGCTGACCCTGGTACCGGTGGCGGCGTCGGTCTCGGTCGCCCTGACCCTGCGGCCGACCGACACCCGCCAGGCTCCGGGCAACGGCACCCGCCTTCGGCGGTACGGCCGGTTCGGAGCGGAGGGCGCCCACAGCACCCGGGACACCTTCGGCGCGTACGGGCGGTTCGGCGCCCAGCTGCGCTCCACACCCCGTCCGGCGCCGGACGGCGCGACCAGCCCTTCAGCGCCGGCCCCGGACACCGCCGAAACCCCGGACCAGGACACCGACCCGGCCCCCGCCGACCTCACCGCCACCGACCCGCACGCCCTCCCCGCCCCGCGCCCCACTCCCCGGGGCCTCCCCTGGGGGATCGCCGCCCTCGCGGCCGGCCTCGCCGTGGAGGCGTACGCCGCCCGCACCCCCCACACCCGCCTCGCCATGCCCGGCGGAGCCACCGGTAGCTCCGCCGCCGTACTCGTGGGCTGGGCCCTCACCGCCCTGGGCCTCGCCCTGGCCGGGCCCGCCCTCACCCATTTCTGCGGTCGTCTCCTCCAGGCCGTCCGCCCCGGCGCCCTCCGTCTGCTCGCCGGCCGCGTCCTCATGGAGGAGGCGACCCGCATCGGCCGCCCCCTGGGCGTCGTCTGCGCGGTGGCGTCGGGCGCGTACGCCATGCTCGTGTTGTACGAGGACGCCGTCGACGACCCGTCCCTCGGCCCCCTCACCACCCTGGGCGCCCTGGTCGTGGTGGGCTGCGCCGTCGCCACGCTCCTCACGGCCGCCGCCGAGGCCAGACACGCCCGCGCGGACACCACCGCCGCCCTGCTCCGCCTGGGCGCGCCGGCCACCACCCTGCGTACCGCCGCGGGCCTGCGCGCCGCCGCCCTTCTCGCCCTGTTCGCCCCGCTGACCTTCCTGATCGCGGAGTTGGCGGCGCTGCCGCTGACCGCCTGAGAATCCGTACGAAAAAAATCTCTACGCACCGATGAGTTCCGCACAGGCGCCCGGTCTACCCCACCGAACAGCACCACACCGACGGGAGAGACCCTCATGAGCGAGTACCAGCAGATGATCTTCGTGAACCTGGCCGTCAGCGATGTCGCCGCCTCGAAGAAGTTCTTCACTGAGCTCGGCTACACGATCAACCCGCAGTTCACGACCGACGACACCGCCTGTGTCGTGATCAGCGACAACATCATCGCGATGCTGCTGAGCAAGCCGCGCTACGCCGACTTCACGAAGAAGGAGATCGCGGACTCGACGAAGACCAGCGAGGTCCTCATCTGTCTGAGCGCCGAGAGCCGCGCGAAGGTCGACGAGCTGGTCGACGGGGCGCTCGCGGCGGGCGGCACCGAGCCGCGCGACGCGCAGGACTACGGCCAGATGTACGGCCGCGCGTTCGACGACCTCGACGGCCACACCTGGGAGGTCATGTGGATGGACCCGGCGGCCGTCCAGGGCTAGGGCCTGCCCGGCGGATCATGCCGGAGACCACGGGCTTGGCACGCCCGTCTGCCTCGTTGTCGTCACTCTCCCCCGCTCGCGGCTCAGTTCGACCGGGGGAGAGAGGGGCCGGACCGACCCTGACAGGGCCCGTGCTTACATGGGCGGGTGCAGACGAGTCCCGCCCATGCGGCGCACCACGACGACCGTGAGATCGAGACGCTCCAGGAGTTCGACGCGGTCGTCTCGGCCCGCGGCACCCTCGCCGGATTCCGCGTCCAGGCCGTCGATCTGACGGACCGTACGAAGGAACTGCTGACCAGCGGCGCCGAGGGCGCCGTCTTCCTCGGCTGCCCGATGCGTCCGGACGCGGCGGCGAAGATCCGCGCGGACGGCGCCCTGGTCTTCCCGCCGGTCCCGGGCCTGCCCTTCGACCCGTACCGCGGCCATCTCTACTCGCCGGACGAGTTGTTCGCCGGGCTCGACCAGGGTTACGAGCGGACCCCCGACGCCCTCGGGTACGCCTGGTTCCAGCACACCAAGGCCGACGGCGACATCTTCGCCTCGATGCTGCGCTCCGTCCACGACGACGCCGTCTCCGACGCCCTCGACGAACTCCTGTGCCGGGCACAGGTGGTGGGGGTGATGGGCGGCCACGCGATGGCACGCGGAACGCGGGAGTACGCCGGTGCCGCGCGCCTGGGGCGTGAGCTGACGCGCGCCGGGTTCACCGTGGCCACGGGCGGTGGCCCGGGCGCGATGGAGGCGGCGAACCTCGGCGCGTACGCGGCCACCTTCGAGGACGCCATGCTCGACGAGGCGTGCGAACTCCTCGCCGGGGCACCGTCGTTCACACCCTCGATCACCGACTGGGCGCGCGCCGCCTTCGAGGTCCGCGCGCGTTGGCCCGAGGGGGCCGGCTCGGTGGGCATCCCGACCTGGTTCTACGGGCACGAACCGCCGAACGCCTTCGCCTCGCACATCGCCAAGTACTTCGCCAACGCCACCCGCGAGGACGGGCTGCTGGCCCGCTCGAACGCGGGGATCGTCTTCCTGCCGGGCGCCGCCGGGACCGTACAGGAGATCTTCGACAACGCGACCCCGAACTACTACCAGTCGCGCGGCGAGCCCACGCCCATGGTCCTGGTGGACCGCGCCCACTGGACCGAACGGCTGCCCGCCTGGCCGTTGCTCCAGTCGCTGGCGCGGGGCCGGGCGATGGAGGACCGAATCGCCCTGGTCGACCGGATTGAGGACGCTCCGGACGCTTTGAAACGCCTCGCCGGTTAACGGGTAGGCAAAGACCAATGCCTGGAGCCTGCATACAGATTGACAGCCCTTATGCTGCGCTTATAAACCTGTGAGACTCCTGGGGGTGACGAGGTGATGAGGTCTCTTCACTCCCTCCCACTCCCTCAGTTGTGCATCCCGTGAAGGGCAACCGTGTCCATATCTCTCCGTACCGCGCGTTCCGTGCGCATCCTCGGTGTTGCCTCCGCCTCGGCCGCGCTCGCGCTGGGCGTCGCGGGCAACGCGTTCGCCTGCAACATCAGTGAGTTCTCCGCGGTCGCCAAGTGCGACGGCGAAAACGGCGTCATCAGCGTCACCGACGTGGACGCGTCGGGCACCCCCGCCACCGTCACCGTGTACCTGGGCGAGAAGCTCATCGGCACCCAGGACGTCGTGGGCAGCCGCGAGGGCGTCACCGTCGACTTCCCGGAGGACTGGGCGCCGAACACGACGTACCGCGTCCACGTCAAGGCCGGCAAGCTGGTCGACGAGGACATCAAGTCGGGCGTGAACACCCCGGACGAGGCCTGCAAGCCGGAGTCGACCCCGACTCCGACCCCCTCGGCTTCGCAGCCGGAGGAGTCCGCCACTCCCACCCCGTCGGCGTCGGAGCCCGAGGAGTCGGCCACCCCGACCCCGTCGGCCTCCGAGAGCACCCCGGGTGCCCCCGCGAGCAGCGTTCCGACGCCCGCGGGCGGTAGCTCCAACCTCGCCGAGACCGGCGCCAGCTCGAACACCGGTGTGATCGCCGGTATCGCGGCTGCCCTGGTCGTCGTCGGCGGCGGCGC
Source organism: Streptomyces sp. B21-083 (assembly GCF_036898825.1). Taxonomy (GTDB): domain Bacteria; phylum Actinomycetota; class Actinomycetes; order Streptomycetales; family Streptomycetaceae; genus Streptomyces. The sequence continues at coordinate 2,672,546 of NZ_JARUND010000001.1, forward strand.
CGTCTTCTTCGGTCTGCGCCGTCGTGGGGCGTCCAGCAACAGCTGACGTTCCGCTCGCTGTATCCGCAGCGCCTGGCTGTACGTTGTGGCCCGTCCCCGCATCAGGGGGCGGGCCACTCCGCACTATCCAGCCTGTCTGGGGGTCCCCCCTCTGGGGGAGCTTGAGGACGAGGCCCCTTCAGGGCCGAAGCGGGGGTCTGGGGGCGCAGCCCCCAGGGATGGGACGGGTAGGGGCGGCGGGGGCGAGGAAAGTGGACCCCTCAGCCGAGCACGACGATCTCGGACGCGTCGAAGACCACACCGACCTCGGCGCCCGGCTCCGGTGCCTCGCGCAGCGCGCACGCGGCCTCCAGGCGGGGCGCGTCCTCGGGCTGCAGCTGTACGGCGACATGCGTACCCCGGAAGGTGCGCGCGGTCACGGTGCAGCGCAGGCCCTCGGCGGCGGGCACCAGGCGCACACCGGCGGGCCGTACGAGCAGCGCGCGCGGCCCCTGGGGGGCGCCCTCGGGGACCGGTGCCTTGCCCCAAGGGGTGTCGGCGACCTGCCCGCTCACCGTGGCCCCGACGACGTTGTCGAAGCCGAGGAAGCGTGCCACGAACTCGTCGGCGGGCTGTTGCCAGACCTCAAGTGGCGTACCGGACTGGGCGATTCGCCCGTCGCGCATCACGATCACCCGGTCGGCGAGAGCGAAGGCCTCGCCCTGGTCATGGGTGACGGCGAGCACGGTGGTGCCCAACCGGCCGAAGAGTTCCCTCAGTTCGACGACGAGACGCTCGCGCAGCGAGCGGTCCAGCTGGCCGAGCGGTTCGTCGAGCATCAGCAGGCGGGGGCGCGGCGCCAGAGCTCTGGCGAGGGCGACGCGCTGCTGTTCCCCGCCGGAGAGCGCGGCGACGGCCCGTCCGGCGGCCCCCGGCAGCCCGACCAGGTCCAGCAACTCCCTCACGCGCACGTCCTGTTGAGCCCTGGGTACGTGGTGCATGCGCAGCCCGAAGGCGACGTTGGCGCCGACATCCCGCTGCGGGAAGAGCTGGTGGTCCTGGAACATCAGACCCACCTCCCGCTTGTGTGCGCGCACCCCGGCGAGATCCCGGCCGTCGAGCGACACCCGCCCCGCGTCCAGGGGTTGGAGTCCGGCGACCGCCCGCAGCAGGGTCGACTTTCCGCTGCCGCTGGGCCCGAGCACGCACACGATCTCGTGCTCGTCGACATCGAGGCCGACGCCGTCGAGCACGGCCCGCGCCCCGAACCGTACGGTCGCTGCTTCGAGACTGAGCATGGTCAGAACTCCCCGGTCCGGTCGGTCCGCAGCCGCTCCAGCACGAGCAGAGCCACCGCGCACACCACCATCAAGATCGTCGAAAGGGCCATCGCCTGGCCGTAGTTGAGGTCACCGGGGCGCCCCAGCAGGCGGGCCACGGCGACCGGCAGAGTCGGGTTGTCGGGCCGGGCGATGAACACGGTCGCCCCGAACTCGCCCAGCGACACGGCGAACGCGAACCCGGCCGCGACCAGCAGCGCCCGCCGCACGATCGGCAGATCGACCTCGCGCCAGACCCGCCAGGGCGAGGCCCCGAGCACGGCCGCCGCCTCCCGGAGCCGCCCGTCCACCGCACGCAGCACCGGCAGCATGGTCCGCACGACGAACGGCACCCCGACCAGCGCCTGCGCGAGCGGTACGAGGATCCAGCTGCTGCGCAGATCGAGCGGCGGCTCGTCGAGCGCGATGAGGAACCCGAACCCGACGGTCACCGCCGACACCCCGAGCGGCAGCATCAGCAGCGCGTCGAACCCCCGTACAAGCCGCCCGGCATCGCGCCTGGTCAGCGCCACGGCCGCCAGCGAGCCCACGACGACGGCGATTCCGGTGGCGGCGAGGGCGTACTGGAGCGAGTTCCCGATGGCGGAGATCGGCGCCACCAGGAAGATGCCGGAGTCGTCCCGGGTGAGCGCCCTGTAGTAACCGAGGCCCGCACCACCGGGCGTGGCGAACGACCGCTGGACCAGCACGGCGAGCGGCAGCACCAACAGGACGGCGATGCTCACGAGCACTCCGCCGAGCAGTGCCCACTGGCCCCGGCCGCGCGGCCGGCGTGCTGTCGTCTCCGGCGCCACGAGCCGTAGCGCGCTCTCCCGTCGCCGTACCGTCCGGGCGTGCACGGCGAGAACCGCGCCCACCGCCAGGAACTGGACGATGGTCAGCACGGCGGCCGTACCCAGGTCGAAGATCTCCGAGGTCTGGCGGTAGATCTCCACTTCGAGGGTGGCGAAGGTCGGGCCGCCGAGGATCTGCACCACTCCGAAGGAGGTGAAGGTGAAGAGGAAGACCATGAGCCCGGCCGCGGCGACGGCGGGCGCGAGAGCGGGCAGGGTGACCTGCCGCCAGGCCGCGAACCGCGAGGCGCCGAGCACCCGCGCGGCCTCCTCCTGGCGCGGGTCGAGCTGCGCCCAGAGCCCGCCGACGGTCCGTACGACGACGGCGTAGTTGAAGAAGACGTGCGCGAGCAGGATCGCCCACACGGTCGTGTCCAGCCGTACGCCCCACAGCTCGTCGAGCAGCCCGCCGCGCCCGACCAGCGCCAGGAAGGCGGTCCCGACGACGACGGTCGGCAGCACGAACGGCACGGTCACCACGGCCCGCAGGACCTGCTTGCCCCTGAAATCGAAGCGCGCGAAGACATACGCGCCGGGGAGCGCGATCAGCAGCGTGAGCGCGGTGGACGCGAGCGCCTGCCAGAAGGTGAACCAGAGGACATGCCGGATGCCGGGGTCCTCCAGCACGTCCCCCACCTGCCCGAGCCGCCAGACCCCGTCGACGTGCAGGCCCCGCGCGACGATCGCGGCGACGGGATAGGCGAAGAAGAGCGCGAAGAAGACGACGGGCAGCACCAGCAGCCCACCGCGCAGGGCGGCGCCCCGCCGACGCGCAGCCGCTTCCGCTGCGCCCACTGCTTCGGCTACTTCAGTACGAGCGATGTCCACGACTTGACCCACTGGTCACGGTGCGCGGCGATCTTCGCGGGGTCCATCGTCTCGGGGTCCTTGGCCTGCGGCCCGAACTCGGTGAACTCGGCGGGCACCTGCGCGCCCTCCCGTACGGGATACACGAACATGTTGAGCGGCATGTCCTCCTGGAAGGTCTTGCCGACCAGGAAGTCGAGCAGCGCCTTGCCGCCCGCGCTGTTCCCGGCGTTGCTGAGCAGCCCCGCGTACTCGATCTGCCGGAAACAGGTGCCGGTCGCGACGCCGGTGGGCGCGGTGGTCGGCTTCGGGTCGGCGAAGATCACCTCGGCGGGCGGCGAGGAGGCGTACGAGACGACGAGCGGCCGGTCCCCCTTGGCCTTCTTGCCGCCGGCCGACCCGGAGAACTCCTCGTTGTACGCCTGCTCCCACCCGTCGACGACCTTCACGCCGTTGGCCTTGAGCTTCGTCCAGTAGCCGGACCAGCCGTCGTCTCCGTACTTCGCGGCGCTGCCGAGCAGAAAGCCGAGCCCCGGCGAGGAGGTGGAGGCGTTCTCGGTGACGAGCAGGTCCTTGTACGCGGGCTTGACCAGATCGTCGAAGGACCCGGGCGGGGTCAGCTTGTGCTCGCTGAACCAGGCCTTGTCGTAGTTGACGCAGATGTCGCCGGTGTCGATCGGCGTGACCCGGTGCTTGTCCGCGTCGGTCCGGTACGCGGGCAGGATCGCGTCGGCGTCCTTCACCTCGTACGACTGGAACAGTCCGTTGTCGAGCGCGCGGGAGAGCAGGGTGTTGTCGACGCCGAAGAAGACGTCGCCCTGCGGGTTGTCCTTGGTCAGGATCGCCTTGTTGACGGCCTGGCCGGCGTCGCCGTCCTTGAGGACCTTGACGGTGTACCCGGACTGCTTCTCGAAGGCGGCGAGGACGCTCTTCGAGACGGCCCACGAGTCATGGCTGACGAGGGTGACGGTCTTGGAGTCCGCCGCCGAACCGCTGCCGCCGTCGCCGGAGCCGCACGCGGACAGCGTGACAAGCCCGAGCCCGACGGCAAGGGCCGTGACCTGCTTGGTGATGTTCACCGGATTTTTCCTCCTGGGATGACCAGGAAGAGACGCGGCCCTGCCCAGAACCCATGACGGGGTTCCGGGCAGGGCGCAACAGCTTGAGTGATGACCGAACTTCCTACCCAGAATGACCTGGGCGAGGTTCAGAGGGTCTGCGGGCTGTCCCGCACTCTCAGCGCTGTGGCGCTCCCCTGTCGGAATATGAAGATATGTATGTACGGCGTAAGACTACCGCTCGGTGGCCGCCAGCTGACCGCACGCCCCGTCGATCTCCTGCCCCCGGGTGTCCCGAACGGTGACGGGCACGCCGTGCGCGGCGATGGCCTCGACGAACGCCTTCTCGTCCTCGGGCCGCGAGGCGGTCCACTTGGACCCCGGAGTCGGGTTCAGCGGGATCAGGTTGACATGCACGGGCTTGCCCCTGAGCAGCCGCCCGAGCCGGTCACCACGCCAGGCCTGGTCATTGATGTCCCGGATCATCGCGTACTCGATGGACAGCCGGCGCCCCGACTTGGCCGCGTACTCCCACCCGGCGTCGAGGACCTCCCGCACCCTCCACCGCGTGTTGACGGGCACGAGGGTGTCGCGCAGCTCGTCGTCGGGTGCGTGCAGGGAGATGGCGAGCCGGCACTTGAAACCCTCGTCGGAGAACCGGTTGATGGCCGGTACCAGTCCCACGGTCGAGACGGTGATCCCGCGCTGCGACAGCCCCATGCCGTCCGGCGCGGGGTCGGTCAGCGCACGGATGGCGCCGACCACGCGCTTGTAGTTGGCGAGGGGCTCGCCCATACCCATGAAGACGATGTTGGAGAGCCGCGCGGGGCCGCCGGGGATCTCCCCGTCCCGAAGCGCACGCATCCCGTCCACGATCTGGTGCACGATCTCGGCGGTGGACAGATTCCGGTCCAGCCCGGCCTGTCCGGTCGCGCAGAACGGGCAGTTCATCCCGCACCCGGCCTGCGAGCTGATGCACATGGTCACCCGGTCCGGGTACCGCATGAGCACCGACTCGACGAGCGTCCCGTCGAACATCCGCCACAGCGTCTTGCGGGTGGTGTCCTGGTCGGTCGACAGATGACGCACGACCGTCATCAGCTCCGGAAGCAGCGCTTCCTGGAGCTTCCCGCGCGAGGCGGCCGGGATGTCCGTCCACTCCGCCGGGTCGTGCGCGAACCGCGCGAAGTAGTGCTGCGAGAGCTGCTTGGCACGAAACGGCTTCTCACCGATCGCGGCAACGGCCTCTTTACGCTCGGCAGGCGTGAGATCGGCAAGATGCCGCGGCGGCTTCTGGGCTCCGCGCGGGGCGATGAATGTGAGTTCTCCGGGCTTAGGCATGGCTGTACCAGTGTCGCAGACATCCGGACACCCCCTCGCTGCCCTGTGGACAACCTCACCCGCGGGCACAGAAACCCAGGTCAGCGGCCCTTCTGCGCTCTCACTGAGGCGCCGCAGCCATCACTCCCCGAAGCTGCGTCACCTCCCGCTCCAGCTCGCGGTAGTGGTCGCTGACCTTGCGCCGGGCCGTCGGGGTGACGCGGCCCCCGTCCAGTTCGGCCAGTCGGTGCCCCAGGGCGGCAAGGTCCGTCTGCCAGCCGTGCCAGCCGTCGGCGCCCTGGGCGACGGCCAGCTCGTCCTGGGCGGCCCGCAGGGTCGCGTGGGCCGTCTGACGCAGCGGGAGGATGGCGGCGCGGAGCCGTTCGGTGCGCTCACGGAGATAGACGAGGGACTCGCCGACTCCGGCGCACGTCTCCCCCAGTTCGGTCATCGATCTGGTGTGCTCCCCGAGCGCGCCCAGCCAGGGAACGGCCGCCTCGACACCGTTCTCCGCCGCCGCGACAGCCCCGGTACGGATCTCGTCGTAGTACTGCGAAACACCGTCCAGGTCGGCGAAGACACTCACGGCCCCGGTCGTCTGTTCACGGATGGTGTCCGAGGGCAGTCCGTCGCCCTGATCGAGCAGCGCCTCGATCCGCGCCAACTCGCCCCGAACCGCTCGTCGCAGCTCCAGCAGAGCCTGGTGAGCGGCGTCGGCCGCCTCCACCGGGCCGGCGACAGCTGCCAGCCCCTCGGCCTGCCGCTGGCGTCTGGCCCGACTACGCCCCCACATGCACGCCACCCCTTCCGGACGGATCGACCGCACTGAAGTCGATCTTAGGTTCGAAAGGGGTGGTTTCGGGCCGACGTGGGTTCTTCACAGGAAATCCGGACCGTACTGGAACATTCCGGCCGCCCTCAGCCCACGAAGGCGACGAACAGCAACCACACGACAGGAGCCGTGGGAAGCAGCGAGTCCAGCCGGTCCATGATGCCGCCGTGCCCGGGCAACAGCGTGCCCATGTCCTTGATGCCCAGGTCCCGCTTGATCATGGACTCGCCGAGGTCGCCGAGCGTGGCGCTCACCGCGACCGCGAGGCCCAGCAGCAGCCCCTGCCACCAGGTGCCGTCGTCGATGACGTACTCCATCAGCAGCGCGCCCGCCACCATCGCGAACGTGACAGCGCCGAACAGACCCTCGCGGGTCTTGCCGGGGCTGATGCGCGGGGCGAGCTTGTGCTTGCCGAAGCGCCAGCCGATCGCGTACGCGCCGGTGTCGCTGACGACCGTCAGGAGCAGGAACGTCATGACGCGCTGCGCACCGTCGTCGGCGGTGAGCATCATCGCGACGAACGTCGCCAGGAACGGGACGTAGAAAGCAGCAAAGACGCCTGCCGTGACGTCCTTCAGATAGCCCTCGGGGGGTTCCGTCATACGCCAGACCAGGACCGCGAGCGCGGTCAGCGCCATCGCGACCCACGCGCCCTCGGGACCCCGGACGTAGCCGGCGACGACCATCGCGGCCCCGCCGAGCGCGAGCGGCACCAGCGGTGCCTTGATGCCCTTGCGTTCCTGGAGCCGGGACGTCAGTTCCCACAGGCCGACCACGACGGCGACCGCGATCACGCCGACGAAGGCGGCCTTGACGACGAACAGCGACGCGATGATCACCGCGCCGAGCCCGACGCCGACACCTATGGCCGCGCCGAGGTCCCGACCCGCGCTCTTCTTCGGGACGGGGGCGGGCTGCTGGGCGTCGTCGGGCGTGGGCATGGAATCCGGCTTCTGCGGCACCGCCCCGTAGGGCTGTGCCTGCGGCTTCTCGTCGCGGAACAAGGGGCCGCCCGGCCGAGCGGCCCCCCGGTCGTCATCCTGGTCTCCGCCATGTGCGGGTACGTCGGGCACGATGGGCATGGGGCGAGTCTGCTGCGCGTGCTGCGCATCGTACGCGGGACCCGCCGGGGCAGCCCCCTGGACAGGCCCTCCGTCGGACGGCCCCCAGTACCCGGCGTGGGGCTGCGCCCCCCAGGAAGAGTCGTTCATCAGACTTCGAGAAGCTCCGCTTCCTTGTGCTTGAGAAGCTCGTCCACCTGCGCGACGTACTTCGCGGTGGTGTCGTCGAGCTCCTTCTCCGCGCGACGGCCCTCGTCCTCGCCGACCTCGCCGTCCTTGACGAACTTGTCGATGGTGTCCTTGGCCTTGCGGCGGATGGACCGGATCGAGATCTTGGAGTCCTCGGCCTTGGTCCGGGCCACCTTGATGTAGTCCTTGCGGCGTTCCTGGGTGAGCTCGGGGAACACCACGCGGATGATGTTTCCGTCGTTGCTCGGGTTGACGCCGAGGTCGGAGTCGCGGATCGCCTGTTCGATGTTGCGCATCGCGGTCTTGTCGAACGGGGTCACCACGGCCATCCGCGGTTCGGGCACGGAGAAAGAGGCCAGCTGGTTGATCGGCGTCAACGCGCCGTAGTAGTCGGCCACGATCTTGTTGAACATCGCCGGGTGCGCACGGCCGGTGCGGATCGCGGCGAAGTCCTCCTTGGCGACCACGACGGCCTTCTCCATCTTCTCCTCGGCCTCGAGGAGGGTCTCTTCGATCACCACTTGCTCCTGCGTGTCTTGAGTAGGCCCGGCTGCTGGTCTCGGTCAGGCCGGCGGCCGGCTGCGTCGCGTCTTCTTCCTGCACGGTTCCCGACCGGCAGGACATTGTCCATCCCCCGCTCAGGGTCCGTCCCCGGGCAGGGCTGATACCCGGTCAGTCCCGGCTGCCCTGTTCACCGACGAGTGTGCCGATCTTCTCACCCTTGACGGCCCGGGCGATATTGCCCTCGGTCAGAAGCTCGAAGACCAGGATCGGGAGCTTGTTGTCACGGCACAGCGTGATCGCGGTCATGTCGGCGACCTTGAGGTCCCGGGTGATGACCTCGCCGTAGCCGAGCGAGTCGAACTTGACGGCCTCGGGATTGGTCTTCGGGTCGGAGTCGTAGACCCCGTCCACGCCGTTCTTGCCCATCAGCAGTGCCTCGGCGTCGATCTCCAGGGCGCGCTGTGCGGCGGTCGTGTCGGTGGAGAAGTACGGCATGCCCATACCGGCACCGAAGATGACCACACGGCCCTTCTCCAGGTGTCGTACGGCGCGCAGCGGAATGTACGGCTCGGCGACCTGACCCATGGTGATGGCGGTCTGGACCCGGCTGTCGATGCCCTCCTTCTCCAGGAAGTCCTGGAGAGCGAGGCAGTTCATGACGGTGCCGAGCATGCCCATGTAGTCCGAGCGGGCCCGGTCCATGCCGCGCTGCTGCAGTTCCGCACCGCGAAAGAAGTTGCCGCCGCCGAGGACGACGGCGATCTGGGAGCCGTCGCGCACGACGGCCGCGATCTCGCGGGCAATCTTGTGCACCACGTCGGGGTCGACGCCCAGGCCCCCGCCACCGGAGAAGGCCTCTCCGGACAGCTTCAGCATGTACCTGCCGCGCACTTTGCCGTCGTCGCTCTTCTGGGCCTTGGTGGTCATCGAGATCTCGCCTCTTCACGTGTCACACATACGAAGGAGGCCATTGCCGATGGGGTGTCGTCGCATCCCATGCTCGGCAATGGCCTCCTCGTCAGATCTGCTGTCGTCCGCCACGCGCGCGTGCATGACGGCGTACGCGCGCGACTGTCATCGACCCTATAGGTATGCCTACGCGGGCCGCGCGTCGATCGCGGTACGGACTCAGATGCCGACCTTGATGCGCGTGAAGCGCTTCAGGGTGACACCGGCCTCGTCCAGGACCTTCTGGACGGACTTCTTGTTGTCCAGCGCGTACGGCTGGCCGAGCAGCGTGGCTTCCTTGAAGAAGCCGTTGACGCGCCCCTCGACGATCTTCGGCAGGGCGGCCTCGGGCTTGCCCTCGGCGCGGGTGGTCTCCTCGGCGACGCGGCGCTCGGTCTCGACGACCTCGGCCGGCACGTCCTCCTTGGAGAGGTACTTCGGCGCGAAGGCGGCGATGTGCTGGGCGATGCCCTTGGCGACCTCGGCATTGGGCTTGTCCAGCTCGACGAGGACACCGATCTGCGGGGGCAGGTCGGGCATCGTGCGGTGCATGTAGGCCAGCACGAAACCGTCCGCGTACTGCGCGAAGCGGTCCAGGACGATCTTCTCGCCCAGGTTGGCGTTGGCCTCGTCGACGTACGCCTGGACCGTCTTGCCGGACTCGATCTCGGAGGCGAGCAGCGCCTCCAGGTCGGCCGGGGAGGTCTTGGCGACGTGCTCGGCGAGCGCGTTGGCGGCAGCCTGGAACTTCTCGCCCTTGGCGACGAAGTCCGTCTCGCACTTCAGCTCGACGAGGACACCGGAGGTGTTGTCGTCGGCGATGATCGAGACGACCGCGCCGTTCTCGGCGGAACGGCCCTCGCGCTTGGCGACGCCCTTCTGGCCCTTGATGCGCAGGGCCTCGACGGCCTTGTCGACCTCGCCCTCGGCCTCGTCCAGTGCCTTCTTGCAGTCCATCATGCCGGCGCCGGTGAGCTCACGGAGCTTCTTGACGTCGGCGGCGGTGTAGTTCGCCATGATTCTCGGAGTCTCTCTCGAAGTCTGAAAGATCTACGGACCGAACGGCGGGGGGCCGATGGAGGTGCCCCCGCCGTTCGACAACCCGAAGGGGTGAGGGTCAGGCCTGCTCGGCGGCGTCGGCCGGAGCCTCGGCAGCGGGCGCCTCGACGGGGGCCTCAGCGGCGGCCTCGACCTCGGCCTCGGCAGCGGCCTCGACCGGAGCCTCCTCGGCGGGGGCCTCAGCGGCAGCAGCCTCGGCGGCGGGCGCCTCGGCGTCGTCGGCCTTCTTCTCGCCCTCGAGGAGGTCGCGCTCCCACTCGGCGAGGGGCTCGGCGACGGCCTTCTCGCCCTTGTCACCGGTGTTGACGCCGGAGCGGGACATGAGGCCCTCGGCGACAGCGTCGGCGATCACGCGGGTGAGCAGGGTGACGGAGCGGATCGCGTCGTCGTTGCCCGGGATCTTGTAGTCGACCTCGTCGGGGTCGCAGTTGGTGTCGAGGATCGCGACGACCGGGATGTTGAGCTTCCGGGCCTCACCGACCGCGATGTGCTCCTTCTTGGTGTCCACGATCCAGACGGCGCTGGGCACCTTGGACATCTCGCGGATACCACCGAGGGTCTTCTCCAGCTTGGCCTTCTCGCGCGAGAGCACGAGAAGCTCCTTCTTGGTGAGACCCGACGCGGCGACGTCCTCGAAGTCGATCTGCTCGAGCTCCTTGAGGCGCTGCAGACGCTTGTAGACGGTCGAGAAGTTGGTGAGCATGCCGCCCAGCCAGCGCTGGTTGACGTAGGGCATGCCGACGCGGGTCGCCTGCTCGGCGATCGCTTCCTGCGCCTGCTTCTTCGTGCCGACGAACATGACCGTGCCGCCGTGGGCGACGGTCTCCTTGACGAACTCGTAGGCGCGGTCGATGTACGACAGCGACTGGAGCAGGTCGATGATGTAGATGCCGTTGCGCTCCGTGAAGATGAAGCGCTTCATCTTCGGGTTCCAACGACGGGTCTGGTGACCGAAGTGGACGCCGCTTTCCAGCAGCTCCCGCATCGTGACGACGGCCATGGCCGTTCTCCTTGTGTTTCTCGGTTGTGCCGCGGGTACCGGTCGGCACCCGCGCCTGACGCCCGATTGCGCCTTGCCACGAGGGACCGAGGGGCGCTGACACCGGCCTTGTAGGGGCCTGATGTCGGGGCGTGCGAAGTCGACCCGGTCACCCGGATCGCCAAAGGAAGTGTACGGGAACCGCGAGGCCTCGGGTGACGCCGTTATCCACAACCGGTCAGTACTCCACAGGTCCACCCAGACCGTCCCGAATCGCGCGAGGCTCCCCCCATGCGAGCGAAACGAGGAATGCGTGGAGGAGGACGTCGGGGCCTTGGAGTGCTGCTGGCCCTGACGCTGACACTGACGGCATCGACGGCGCGCGGGGCCGGGGCGGCTCCGCCGACGGAACCCCGCCCGGCGGACGTCCCTTCGACCCCCGCGATCGCCCGCACCTGGCCGGTGGGCTCCCGCCCCCTGGTCCTACGAGCCTGGGAGCCTCCCCCGACGCCCTACGCCGGCGGTCACCGGGGCGTGGACCTGGCGGCCACCCCCGGTACCCCGGTTCGCGCGGTGGCGGCGGGCCGGGTCTACTTCGCGGGCCGGGTGGCGGGCCGGGGAGTCGTCTCCGTGGAACTGTCGGGCACGGGCGCCCCGCCCCTGCGCACGACATACGAACCGGTGACGGCCGCAGTGGTGAAGGGCGCGGAGGTGACGGCGGGCGAGGTGGTGGGCACGGTGGAGGTCGGCAGCGGTCACTGCACGACGGCGTGCGTGCACTGGGGCCTGCTGAGAGGCGACATGTACCTGGATCCGCTGACCCTGCTGCCTCCATGGCTGCTGCACAGGGGCCCGTCCCGCCTCCTACCGGTACTGGGCGTACCGCTGCCCGCCCAGCCGTAGCCGTACACGGCCCGACCGAGCCACCGGGCCCGCGCCGACCCACGGGGCCGGTTCAGCCCCGTACACCCCGCAGCGCCATCGCCACAGCCGCGTCGGTGATCACCGCAGGATCTTCCGTCATCCCGAACTCGATCCGCCGCACAGCCGCGTCCACGATCCCCTGCAGCAACATCGCGGCCATCCGGGGCTGCTCATGCCCGATGTCCCGCAGCGCCTCGACCACCATCGCGACGAGCGCCCCGTGTGCGGCCCGGATCCTCTCCCGGGCCCCCGCGTCCAGTTCACTCGCCGAGATCGCGACCACGGCCCGGTGCCGGCGGTCACCCACCAGGGCGAGCTGCTGGCGTACATAGGCCTCGACCTTGTCCTCTGGCCCCTCGGCCGCGGCCATCGCCGCCTCGACCTCGGCCGCCCAGACCGGGAAGTCGACCGCGCACAGTTCCTCGACGACGCAGGCCCGCGACCGGAAGTACTCGTACACGGACGACCGCGCGAGCCCGGTCCGCTCGGCCAGGGCCGGGAAGGTCAGCGCCTCCGTCCCGCCCTCGGACAGCAGGGACCTCGCCGCGTCCAGCAGGGCGGCTCGCTGCATCGACCGGTGCTCGGCCACGGAGGCCGCTCGAATCCTTGGCACGTCAGCCACTGTACGGACGGACCGCCCCGCAGGGGAGATCCTCCGGTCACCCGGGCCGCCTGGCCAGGTCAGGTCAGGTCAGGTCAGCGACCGAAGCTCGCCAGCTTCGCGCGCAGTTGCAGGACCGACTTGGTGTGGATCTGGCTGACCCGGCTCTCGGTCACGCCCAGCACGTTGCCGATCTCCGCGAGGGTGAGCCCCTCGTAGTAGTACAGCGTCACCACGGTCTTCTCCCGGTCGGGCAGCGTGTTGATCGCCCGCGCGAGGAACCGCCGCAGCTCCCGGCCCTCGGCCACCTCGACCGGGTTGTCGGCGGCGGTGTCCTCCAGCGTGTCCATGAGGCTCAACCGGTCCCCGCCCTCGCCCCCGGCATGCAGCAGTTCCTCCAGCGCCACCACGTTCGCCAGCGACAACTGACTGAACACCGCGTGGAGTTCGTCGACCGCGATGCCCATCTCGGCGGCCACCTCGCCCTCCGACGGCGTCCGCCGCAGGCGCGCCTCCAGCGTCGCGTACGCCCGCTCCACGTTCCGCGCCTTCTGCCGCACCGACCGCGGAATCCAGTCCAGCGCCCGCAGTTCGTCGATCATGGCGCCCCGGATGCGCGTGATCGCGTACGTCTCGAACTTGATCTCCCGCTCGATGTCGAACTTCTCGATCGCGTCGATCAGCCCGAACACCCCGGAGGAGACGAAGTCCGCCTGCTCGACGTTGGGCGGCAGCCCGACGCTCACCCGGCCGGCGACGTACTTCACGAGCGGCGAGTAGTGCAGGATCAACTGCTCCCGCAGCCGCTCGTCGCCCGTCGTCTTGTACGAACGCCACAGCTCGTCGACCGTCGAGGGAGCGGGCGGGCGCACGTTACCGCCGTCGCGGGCTGCCGGTGGGGCCGCCGCCCGGTCGGACCCGGAGGTGTGCTGGGGCATACGTCGCCTTGTGCCGTTCTGCCGTGAACCGGTGGTGTCTGGATGGGTGCCCGGGTGGGCCGTCGGTCTGTTGCGGTCTGATGTCGAATTACCCGTCTGGTCGAATTGCCTCTCCGACTGCCGGTCTGCGCCGGAATCCACGTGAGCGTAGCGTGACTGAGGTGTCGCAGTGTGCGAGGTCGAGGGGGTGGGGCGTACGCGGATACGTTCCGCTGGATGCCCTCCAGGGGCAGGTCCGTTGCCCTGTGTGACCATCGGAGCGGGTCAACTGTGGGAATTCCCGAGGGCTTCGGGCATCCCCCGGACGGCCGAACACGCTCGGTCAGCACGCGTCCCGCCCGGGCCGGACGGAGATCATCGCCTGGCGTGTCAACTTCCAGCCGTCGTCGTGTCGTTCGACGTAACCAAGTGATCGGAGCTCGTACAGTCTGGCGACCGCGTCGTCCTTCGTCGTCGACGCGCTCAGCGCGATGTCGTCCACGGTCGCCGTCGCGGCGGCGGGCAGCACGGCCAGGACACGTCTTGCCGCCGGTTCCAGCAGGTCACGCGGGAGCACCGGCCCCCGCCTCTCCGGCGCCAGCTCGCCCATGTCCCCGACCAGTTCGGCGACTTCCGCGGCGTCGGTGACCAGCATCGCCTCGCCGCGCAGGAGTTCGTGCACACCGGCGGAGAGCCCGCTGGTGGCGGGCCCCGGCACCCCCATCGTGAACCTCCCCAGCCGCTGCGCCGCCCGTGCCGTGACGAGCGACCCGCTGCGGTACGCGGCCTCGACGACCACGGTTCCCCTGGTGAGGGCCGCGATCACCCGGTTCCGCAGCACGAACCGGCTCTGCGTCGGGTGGTCGCCGGGCGGCAACTCGCCCACCACCAGGCCTTGTTCGGCGATTCTGGTGATCAACTGGGTGTGCCCGCGCGGGTAGGGCCGGTCGACTCCGCAGGCGAGTACGGCGACGGTGGCCCCGCCCGCACCGAGCGCACCCCGGTGCGCGGCCCCGTCGACCCCGTAGGCGCCGCCCGACACCACCACCCATCCGCGCTCCGCGAGCCCGGCGGCGAGCGTGGCCGCCATGTGGGCGCCGTACTCGGTGCAGGCCCGGGCTCCCACCACGGCGACGGACCGCAGCGCCCACATCCGCAGGCTGGGCCGCCCGCGCACCCACAGTCCCGTGGGCCGCGCGTCACCGAGGTCGTCGAGCTGGGCCGGCCACTCCGGCTCGCCGGGCCACACGAAACGCACCCCCGCCGCCCGCGCGACGGCGAGATCCCGCTCGGGCTCGGCCTGCGCGGCCCGCGCGCACAGCCCCGACCATCTGGTCCCGGTGACTCCGGTCAGCATCGGCCCGCCGTCCCTGAGCCGCCGTACCACTTCCACGGCCCCGCGCTCCCGGAGCCACCGCCCCGCGACCTCGTCCCCCGGCTCGACGACCCGGGTGAGGAGGACCCGGGCGAGCCCCTCCGCGGCCGGTCGGCCGCCCTGCTCACCACTCGACCCCTCGCCGGTCGCGTCCCCGGCCGCGTCCCGTGTCATGCCATCGCCCCGATCGCCATCGGCACCCCACGAGGCACCCCCGTACGCAGTTGCAGCGCCAGGGCGACATCCGTCGCGTCGGGCCGGTCATGGCCGACGAGGTCCGCGACGGTCCAGGCGACCCTCAGGACCCGGTCGATCCCGCGCGCGGTGAGCACACCCCGTTCCAGATTCCGCTCGGCCTCCTCCATGGCGCCGGGTACGGCGTGCCAGCGGCTGCGCAGCTCCCGTCCCGGCACCTCGCTGTTGGTCCGCCACGGGGTCCCCACGAGCCGCGCCGACGCCCGCTCCCGGGCCGTGCGCACCCGCTCGGCGACCGTCGCCGTGGACTCGCCCCGCGCCCCGCGCTCGACGAGCTGGGAGCGCGTTACCCGGTCCACCTCGACCCGCAGGTCGACCCGGTCGAGCAGGGGCCCGGAGAGCCGGGCCTGGTAGCGCCGGATCACGGAGGGCGGGCACTCGCAGAGGGTGTCCCGTTGGGAGAAACGGCCGCACGGGCACGGGTTGGCCGCGAGGATCATCAGGAACCTGGCCGGGAACCGCACCACCCCGGCACTCCGTGCGATCACCACGTGCCCGGCCTCCAGGGGCTGGCGCAGGGCGTCCAGCGCCTGGCTCCCGAACTCCGGGGTCTCGTCCAGAAAGAGGATCCCGCGGTGAGCCAGCGAGACGGCTCCGGGCCGCGCCACACCCTGTCCGCCGCCGACGAGTGCCTGCATGGTGGCCGAGTGGTGCGGGGCGCAGTAGGGCGCCGTGTCGATCAGGGGTTTGCCCGGTGGCAGCAGGCCCGCGACCGAGTGGACGGCGGTGACCTCCAGCGACTCCTCCCGGCTGAGCCGGGGCAGGACGGCGGGCAGCCGCTCGGCGAGCATCGTCTTGCCGGCCCCCGGTGGACCTTCGAGGAAGACATGGTGGCCGCCGGCCGCGGCCACCTCCATCGCCGTGCGCGCCGAGTGCTGGCCCACGACGTCGGCGAGGTCGTGGCCGTTGTCGTACTGGGCGGCGCCCATGCTGTGCATCCCCGTGGCCGCCCCGGTGCCCGGCATCCGCAAGCCCGCCATGAGCGGGTCGGGGCGGCCGTGGTCGTCCGGTTCCTCCTCGGGTACGGGCTCGTCGGTGAGAACGGCGATCAGCTGCCGCAGACTGCGCACTCCGAGCACGGACACCCCGGGGACCAGAGCGGCTTCGGCGGCGGCGCACTCCGGCACGACCACCTGTTCGTATCCCGAGTCGGCCGCCGCCAGTACCGCCGGCAGGATGCCCCGGACCGGTCGCACCCGGCCGTCGAGGCCCAGTTCGCCGATCATCACGATGTCGGCGAGGACCCGGGGATCGATCCGCTCGGCGGCCCCGAGGACGGCGGCGGCGATGGCGAGGTCGAAGCCGCTGCCGCTCTTGGGCACGGACGCCGGGCTGAGCCCCACCGTGAGTTTCTTCTGCGGCCAGGCGGCTCCGGAATTGACGACCGCCGCCCGGACCCGGTCCTTGCTCTCCGTGAGGCTCTTGTCGGGCAGTCCCACCAGGGTGAACGCGGCGACGCCGGGTTCGAGATCCGCCTGGACCTCGACGACCACACCCTCGACACCCACCAGCGCCACCGAACACGTACGGGCGAATCCCATCACGCCACCCCCCGCGCGTGTTCCACCACGGGGGCGCCGCGCTCGGGCAGCAGAACGCCGACCAGGTCGATGCGGACGCCGCCAGGTGGTGCTCCCCCGTGTTCCTGGACCCATCGTTCGGCGAGACCCCTCAGCCGCTCGGCCTTGGCCGGCGTGACGGCCGCCATCGGGTGCTGGAAGACTCCGGCGGGTCCGGCCGCCCTGCGCGTCTTGACCTCGCAGACGACGAGCGCGTCGCCGTCCCGGGCCACGATGTCGATCTCGCCGGTACGGCCGGCGCGCCAGTTGCGGTCCAGGACCGTCATTCCGGCCTCGGTCAGCCGTCGCGCGGCCAGATCCTCGCCGTACCTGCCCAGCGCGCCGCGCTGTGCGTTGCCTCGCGCCGGGCTCTGTCCGCCGCCTTGTGCATGGCGTGTGTTCATGTCGGCACCACCTCCGGCGCCAACAATGCGGGCAGTTCAGCGAGCTATTGGATCTTGGTGGACAACCTCGGCATTGTGGATAACTCCGCCACCCGCACGAGTGACGGTCAGCCGCCCGGGAGCTCCAGATCGCTCTTGTTCAGCTCCTCGATGTTCACGTCCTTGAACGTGAGCACCCGGACCTGCTTCACGAACCGGGCCGGCCGGTACATGTCCCACACCCAGGCATCC
The DNA here is from genome assembly GCF_036898825.1 of Streptomyces sp. B21-083. Taxonomy (GTDB): domain Bacteria; phylum Actinomycetota; class Actinomycetes; order Streptomycetales; family Streptomycetaceae; genus Streptomyces. Next base: position 2,689,721 of record NZ_JARUND010000001.1, read on the forward strand.
GCCATCGACACCTCGAAGAACACCTCACCCTGGACCGAGTGCACCTGCATCTCGTAGTCGTTGGTGAGGTAGAAGCGCCGCTCGGTCTCGATCACGTATTTGAACAGACCGACGACATCGCGGTACTCCCGGTAGAGCTTCAGCTCCATCTCGGTCTCGTACTTCTCGAGGTCCTCGGCGCTCATGGCATGTTCCCCTTCAGCCGTGCGTCCCCCCATTGTGCGCCAGTACCGCGATCCTCTAGACGATTTCCGTGTCGAGGACCTCGGGCATGGGCGGGGGACCTTCGTCGAGCACCTTGCGCAGGAGCTCGGCGAGTCTGGTCGGATACACCGTCTCATGTGCCCGGGTCAGTTCCTGGCACGTCCACCAACGCGCTCCGGCGACACTGCGCCGTTCCAGCTCGGTCTGGCCCGTGGCCCGGGTCTCCGTCCGTTCCGTACGGGCCAGGAAGTACCACTCGTCCTGGTCCCAGCGGCGCCCCGCGAAGGGGAAGGAACAGCTGCGCCGCCACAGCACCGGCCCGAGTTCGACCTCGGTGATGCCGGTCTCCTCCGCGAGTTCCCGCAGCGCGGCCTCCTCGCGGGTCTCGTCACCCTCCAGGCCGCCACCGGGAGTGAACCACCAGGCGACCGCCGGATCGTCCGGCTCGTGCCCGTGCAGCAGCAGGATCCGGTCCTGGGGATCGAGGAGCACCACTCGGGACACCTCGCGTGTTCCGCCGGTGTACGAGTCGTCCGCGGCGCCCACCGGCTCAGCGGGCACCGGCCGGCTCCGCCACCGCGCCGACCCGCCGCTTCGACGCCCGGTTGGCGATCGGCCCGTAGGCGCCACCGCCCAGGACCAGTACCCCGCCCGCCACGATCGCGATGGTGAGCAGCCGCAGCGGCCCCGGTGTCGACAGGGCGCCCAGCGGCTCGAAGCCCGTGGGCCGGGCCAGCATGCCGTTCATGGGCCACACCACGGCGTCGACGCGTGCGTCCACTCCGCTGCGCGGCACCGTGCCGTTGAAGGCCTCCGTGAGATGAGCCGTGGAGTCCAGGGATCCGGTGCGCTCGTCACCGAGCAGGAACAGACGCCCCTCGGGGACCGTGACCGACGGGATGGCGGTCAGCTCGGCCACCTGGCCCTTGCGCAGGTAGGGCTCCTGGATCTGCTTGCCGTTGACGACCAGCTTGCCGTCCGTGCAGCAGGAGACCGTGTCCCCGCCCACGGCCACGACCCGCTTGACCAGGGGCATGTCGCCCCAGCTCTCCTGCCTGAAGACCACGACGTCACCGCGCTTGATGTCGCCGCCGTCGATCCGCTGGGCCAGCACCCGGTCGCCGGCGACGATGGTGGGCGACATGGAGTCCGTCGGCACGGTGTACGGCTGGTAGAGGATCGCGCCCCAGACGAAGCCGCCGAGGAAGAGCACACAGCCGAGGGCCATGGCCAGTCCCGACAGCTTGCTGCCGAGCCGCCCGCGGCCCTCGTCCGTACGTGTCGTCGTACTGCTCATCCCAGTGGTCTCCCAGATCGCGGCCTGGGACGGCACCCTACCCGGCGGTACCGGACCCGGGAACACCGGAGTTTCCGACGGTAACGGGAGCATCCGTACGACCGCCCGCTCGGCGCCTGCGCCACAGGACCAGCGGGACGGCGCCCGCGAGGCCCAGCGCGCCCGGTGCGGCGGCGCTCAGGTTCTGGTCGAACGTGTCGGGAATCGGCAGCGTGTTCCAGCGGGTGGGCGGCCAGGCGACCACGATGGCGCGGCCGACGACGTTGCCCACCGGGACGAAGCCCTGGTTCTTGTCCTCCTGGTGATACCGGGAGTCCAGGGAGTTCTGCCGGTGGTCACCCATGACCCAGATTTTGCCCTTGGGTACCGTCACCTTGAACTGGCCGCCCTGGTCGTCGACGCTGCACGGGGTGTTACCCGCGTACACGAACGACGCGTCGTCGAGCGCCTTGCCGTTGACCTTCAGCGGGCCCGTGCCCTTGCACTCGACGGTGTCGCCGCCGACGCCGATGACCCGCTTGATGAGGTCCTTCTCGTTGGCGGACGGCATCAGGCCGATCCAGCCGAGGACCCGCTGCACGGGGTTCGGTTCGACGGTCGGCTCGCCGGCCAGCCAGTCGGCGGGGTCGTGGAAGACGACGACCTCACCGCGCTCGGGCTCGGAGCCGAACCACGGGGTCAGCTTGTCGACCAGGACCCGGTCGCCCTGCTCCAGCGTGTGCTGCATGGAGTCGGAGGGGATGGAGAACGCCTGGACCAGGAAGGTCTTGATCAGCAGCGCGAGCACCAGCGCGATGCCGATGAGCAGCGGCAACTCCTTCCAGAAGGAGCGCTGCTTCCTGGGCTTGTGGCCGGGCTCGTCAAGGTCCTGCGCCGTGTCGTCCCCGGAGTCCCCTGAGCCGCTCCCCGGGAGCCCTGGGGCCCCGGAGTCACTCCCTGCGGGGACGGCGTCCTCTGCGGCCGGTGAACCCGGCTCCGCGGGGCGCTGTTCCTCGGGACCGTCCTGTCCGGACCGTGCGCCGACCGCCAAATCCCCCACATCCACTCCTCACTCCGAACCACCGCCCACGCCGGAAGCGACGCAGGCCCACCACTCCCATAACGAGCGGGAGTTCCGCAGGGGTCGGGAGCGGGATCGATCCATACCGATCCGCGGAAGCCACCCTATGCGACGAGCCGAGGGCCGAGGCCGACCCACCCGGCACCGTGGAGAACGTGTTCGGCTCCTCCAGACGGGTCCAGTGGCCGAACGGCCAGGCGATGACCATGGCCCGGCCCACGACGGAGGTCTCGGCCACGGTGCCGCTGTACGCCTCGGTGCGGTGGTAGCGGGAGTCGGCGGAGTTGGCCCGGTGGTCGCCCATGACGAACAGGCGCCCCTCGGGGACCTTCACCTCGAAGGTGAACGACGACGGCTTGTTGCCGGGGTGGATGTAGGTCGTCTCGTTGAGCGGCATGCCGTTGACCGTCACGCGGCCCTGGGAGTCGCAGCACTTGACGGTGTCGCCGCCGACGGCGACGACGCGTTTGATGAGGTCCTTCTCGTCGTCCGAGGGCAGCAGACCGATGAAGGTGAGACCCTGCTTGAACTGCTTGACGACGATGGGGTCCTCGCCCTTCGCCGTGGTCGGCTCGTCGTCGAGCCAGCCGCCGGGGTCCTTGAAGACGACGACGTCACCGCGCTGGGGCTTGGAGCCGAACCAGGGGGTGAACTTGTCCACGAGGACACGGTCACCGATCTGGATCGTGTTCTCCATCGAGCCCGACGGGATGACGAACGCCTGCACGAGGAACGTCTTCAGGACCAGCGCGATGAGCACCGCGACGCCCACCAGAAGGGGTATCTCCTTGACGGCCGAGCGCCGTCTGCGCGCCTTGACCTTGCGCTGGAGCTTGCGCCGCTCGGCCCGGCCCGGCCTGGCGGCGGCACCGGACGCCCGGCGGGAGCCGGTGGGCAGCAGTTGCTCGGCAGCGGTGCTGGGCGCACCGCGCGGTTTACCGCGGTTACCCATGGACACCGTCCGACGTGCCGACCGCGGTCGCCTCCGGGGCGGGCACGCGCGCGTACGAGCCGGGTCGGTCCAGGCGGGTCCAGTGCTCGCGGGGCCAGGCGATCCAGTCGGCCCGGCCGATCACCCTCCCGACGGGGACCATCCCACCGCCAGGGGAACCCAGGTGGTCCCGGGAGTCCCTGGAGTCGCTGCGGTGGTCCCCCAGGACGAAGAGGCCGCCCTCGGGCACCACGACGTCGAAGGACACCGTGGACGGGCTGTCACCGGGGTAAAGGAACGTCGACTCGTCGACCGACCGGCCGTTCACCTCGATTCTCCCCTCCTTGTCGCAGCAGACCACGTGGTCTCTCCCCACACCCACAACGCGCTTGATGTAGTCGGCGTGCCCGAAGTAGCCGGTTCCGTCGAACACGACGACGTCACCGCGCTGCGGCTCGGCACCGAAACGGTACGCGAACTTATTTACGAGAACGCGGTCCCCGATCCTCAATCCGCCCTCCATCGAGCGGCTGGGAATTTCGAACGGCTGGATGACGAACCTGCTGGAGAGGAGCAGAAAAAGCAGGCAGACCAGCAAAGTCAGGGTGATCCGTCCACCCGGGAGCCATTCGGCCGCCCAGGACACCAACGCAAAACGCGACCGGTCCTCCGGCCCCTCGGTGTCCGAGATCTTCTCGGATCGAGCAGGGCGGGAGGAGCGGTCGCGCTCCGTCTGCTGTGCTTGGGTGTTCATCGGGGCAGGATGCTATCCGGCCTCGATGTGAGCCTTCTTTACATCGGGCTCGCCGACAGCTCAGTTGTCGCGCTTCTCCTTGATCTTCGCGGCCTTGCCGCGCAGCTCACGGAGGTAGTACAGCTTGGCGCGACGCACGTCACCACGCGTGACCAGCTCGATCTTCTCGACGATCGGGGTGTGCACCGGGAAGGTGCGCTCGACGCCGACGGAGAACGAGACCTTGCGAACCGTGAAGGTCTCGCGGACACCGGCGCCCTGACGGCGGATGACTACGCCCTTGAACTGCTGCACACGGGAGCGGTTGCCCTCGATGACGCGGACGTGGACGTTGACGGTGTCACCCGGGCGGAAGGCCGGGATGTCGCTGCGCAGCGACGCGGAGTCGACGGTATCGAGCAGGTGAGACATTTCGTCTGCTTTCTTCGTTGATGCCACAGGTCATCAACGGGAGCTTGATTTACGGAGGAATGCTGTCCGTGCCGGGGCGGGCGTCGTGTCCCCCCGTGGCAGGGGCGCACGCCGGACGACGCACAACAGCGACCTATTCTTCCACGCCCTCTGGCCTGCGCCAAAATCGGCCGTCGGCGGAAGGCTGCCACCCCATGATGGAGAGCGTCTCGCGGTCCTTCTTGTCGAAGACCGACGCGTCCGTCTGCTCGAGCAGGCCGGGCCGGTTGGCCGCCGTACGGCGCAGCGCCTCGTCCCGGCGCCAGCGCGCGATCTTTCCGTGGTGGCCGCTGAGCAGCACGTCCGGGATCTCCCGGCCGCGCCACTGGGGCGGCTTGGTGTAGACGGGCCCCTCCAGGAGGTTTGCCATGGCACCGGGCGCGAAGGAGTCGTCCTGGTGCGACTCGGCGTTGCCCAGGACCCCGGGCAGCAGCCGCGCGACGGCCTCCGTGATCACCAGGACGGCCGCCTCACCGCCGGCGAGAACGTAGTCGCCGATGGACACCTCGTACACGGGCATCCGGGTCGCGTACTCGTCGATGACGCGCCGGTCGATGCCCTCGTAGCGGGCGGGTGTGAAGACGAGCCACGGCCGCTCGGACAGTTCGACGGCGAGCGCCTGGGTGAAGGGGCGGCCACTGGGGGTGGGCACGACCAGCGCGGGCGTCCGCGAGCCGGTCTCGTATCCGTCGGCCAGTACGTCGTCCAGCGCGTCGCCCCAGGGGTCGGTCTTCATGACCATTCCCGGGCCGCCGCCGTAAGGCGTGTCGTCGACCTTGTTGTGACGGTCGTACGTCCAGTCCCGAAGATCATGCACGTGCACATTCAGCTGTCCACGCGCGCGTGCCTTGCCGACGAGCGAGACGTTCAGGGGTTCGAGGTACTCCGGGAAGATCGTGACGACGTCGAGACGCATCAGGCGTCGGCCCCCGAGGAGTCCTCGTCGTCCCGGGCGGACGCGATCTCTGCCCGGTCGTCGATCAGACCCGGCGGCGGGTCGATGACCGCGCGCTGCTCCTCCAGGTCGATCTCCACCACGATCTCCTCGACGAACGGGATGTACACCTCGCTGCCGTCGGGTCGCTCCACGACGAACAGGTCCTGGGAGGGCAGGTGCGAGATCTCGGTGATGCGCCCGACCTCGGTGCCGTCCACCAGGACCACGTCCAGGTCCATCAGCTGGTGGTCGTAGTACTCGTCCTCGCCCTCGGGCATTTCCTCGGGGTCGACGTCGGCGATCAGCAGGGTGTTGCGCAGTGCCTCGGCGCCGGTCCGGTCGTGTACGCCCGCGAAGCGCAGCAGGAGCCGGCCGCTGTGGACGCGGCCGGTCTCGATGGTCAGCGGGCCCGCCGAGGCCGGGTCGGTCGCCAGGACGGCGCCGGGCGGGAGCCGGAGCTCCGGCTCGTCGGTACGTACCTCGACGGTGACCTCGCCCTTGATGCCGTGGGCGCGGCCCACACGCGCGACTACGAGCTGCACTTTCTGGAATCTCCTGTCGTGTGCCTACGGCATTACCGCGTAGACGACTTCGGGCCGGGGACGGCCCAAGTGGCCCTCCCCGGCCCGAGCCGGTGCTGCATGGTGATCAGCGAACCTGATCCACGTCGACGAGGTCGACACGGACACCACGTCCGCCGATGGCACCCACGACGGTGCGCAGGGCACGTGCGGTGCGGCCGTTGCGGCCGATCACCTTCCCGAGGTCGTCGGGGTGAACCCTGACCTCCAGAACGCGCCCGCGACGCAGGTCACGCGAGGCGACCTGCACTTCGTCGGGGTTGTCGACGATGCCCTTCACGAGGTGCTCGAGAGCCTCCTCGAGCATGCTCAGGCCTCGGTCGGCGCAGCCGCAGAGGAGTCGGCCGCGGCCTCGTCCTTCTTCTCGGCCTTCTTCTTCTGGGTGATGGCCTCACCCTTGCCCTCGTTGTCGCCGCCCAGGGCCTCGAACAACGGACGCGCGGGCTTCGGAGCGGCCACGAGCAGCGGAGCCGGGGCGGGCAGACCCTTGAACTTCTGCCAGTCGCCGGTCAGCTTGAGGATGGCGAGAACCGGCTCGGTCGGCTGCGCGCCGACACCCAGCCAGTACTGCGCACGCTCGGTGTCGACCTCGATGCGCGAGGGGTTCTGCACCGGGTGGTACAGGCCGATCTCCTCGATGGCCCGGCCGTCACGGCGGGTACGGGAGTCGGCGACGACGATGCGGTAGTGAGGCGAACGGATCTTGCCCAGACGCTTCAGCTTGATCTTGACTGCCACGGGAGTGGGTTCTCCTGAATTGGACGTGGTTGGGCACGGCGAGATTGCCGCGTGGGGTTGCGGTACCCGAGTGCCCGATGGACGCGTCAGCCGGAGGCGAGAGGGTTCCTGTGCGGCTGTCGAGTACAGCTGGCCATTCTGCCATACCCTGCGGGCCGCGCCGAACCCGGGCGCTGCTTCGCCACGCCTGTATGGGCACCCGGCGTTCCGGGTGCCCATACAGGCGCCTGCACGCGGCCCGCGCACTCCCCCACGTGTTCATCCGGCACCCACGAGATGCCGGGCTCGATCACGCGACGGGGCAAAGCCTCAGGCGGCGCCCGCACCCACGATCTCGGGGATGCGGAACGGCTTGCCGCAACCGCCGCACACGATCGGAGCCTGCGCCAGCACCGAGGGGACGACGCGCACGTTGCGACCGCAGTCACAGACGGCCTTCACGCGCACCCCTCCCCCGGAGGAACCGTGGCGGGCGGCCGGACCGCGGAAGGTGCGGGTGGTGTCGGAGGTGGTGGCGACCGTATGTGCCTTCAGGGCGCGCTGCAGCCGCTCCATGGTGGGCCGGTAGCGGCGCTTGGCCTCGGGGTTGAGCGTGACCAGCGAGAAACCGCTGCTGGGATGCGGTTCCTCCGGGTGGTCCAGGCCCAGCTCCTCTGCGATCGCGAGGAATCTACGGTTGTGGTATCGGCCGGCCCGGGAGGTGTCGCGGACTCCGCGGGCGGCGGCGATGCCATGGACTGCCTCATGCAGCAGTCGCTCGAAGGAGAGCGCGTGCCCGCAGGCGGACGACGACTCTCCGATCAGGGACTCGGGCGCGGCAAGATCGGGCAGCTCGGGGTGGTACCGCTGAATGTCGGCCCACGCCTGCGCCAGCTCTGCGGCGAGAACAGGTGGTGTCTGTGTCGTGCTCACGTAATGACAACGAGCCTGAGTGCCGCTGTGTTCCGATTCCGGGCCATCCCAAATAATTTGCACGTACCCGTCAGTTGCCGCTGATGCGTCCTGACGAGGGCGGGTGCGCTGATCTGCGGAGAAGCCTCACAGCTCATACCAAGCCGGTGCGTAGCCCCACGTACGACCCGGCGCGTAGACGTCGTCCGCACGCCGGGGTACCTGTGGTCGGCCGTTGCGCAAGGGGCGTTTCGGTCGCTCTCGCCCCAGCCTCAGTAGGTGCGGGCGACGATGGCGACGTTACCGGGTGCGTCATCCGCGTCGGGGACCGACCCGTCCGCCGCGACCAGACACCGTACGGTCACCCCGTGCTCGCCGAGCCCTGCTTCGCCCTCCTCACCGAGTACCGCCCAGGGGATGCGCGCCCAGCCGCCGGCGGTCGCCGCCTCGACGGCCTCCCCGATCGAGGACACCTCCGAGGTACGGGCCTGACGCCGCTCCCGCGACTGGGCCAGCAGCAGCGCCTGGTCCTCTTCGAGGACGGTGGGCAGCAGCCGTACGAGCGTGTCGGGGTCCACCGGCTCCCTGCCGCCCGGGATGCGGCGGGCGAGCATCACCGTGCCGTTCTCCAGGTCGCGGGGGCCGACCTCGACGCGTACGGGCACGCCCTTGAGCTCCCAGTCGACGGCGCGGCGGCCGAAGGGCACATCTGTGCGGTCGTCCACGTGTACGCGTACACCCGCCGCCTTCAGCCGGTCACCGATCTCACGGACCTTGGCCAGAACCGCTTCGTCACCCTTGATCGCGAGGACCACGGCCTGGATCGCGGCGAGGCGCGGCGGGACCCGCAGGCCATTGTCGTCGCCGTGTGCCATCACCAGGGCGCCGATCATGCGGGTCGTCGAACCCCAGGACGTCTGCCAGACGAGCTCCCGCCTGCCTTCCTTCGACAGATAGCTGGTGTTGAACGCCTTGGCGAAGTTCTGGCCCAGCTCGTGGCTGGTGGCCATCTGGATGGCCTTGCCGTCGCCCATCATGCCTTCGAGCGTGAGGGTGTTGATGGCACCCGCGAAGCGCTCCTTGACCGTCTTGCGGCCGGGAACGGTGTCCATCGCCAGAACGTTCACCATGAAGTCCTCGTAGACCTCGCGGTGGATGTGCGCGGCGAAGTCACGTGCGTCGTCGTGGGTGGCGTGCGCGGTGTGGCCTTCCTGCCACAGGAACTCCGACGTGCGGAGGAAGAGCCGCGGGCGCAGCTCCCAACGCACCACGTTCGCCCACTGATTGATCAGCAGGGGCAGATCGCGGTAGCTCTGCACCCACTTCGAGAAGTAGTCGTTGATGATCATCTCGGAGGTGGGACGCACCACCGCGGGCTCTTCGAGTTCCTTGCCGCCGCCGTGCGTGACCACGGCCAGCTCCGGCGCGAAGCCCTCGACGTGCTCGGCCTCCCTGACGAAGTACGACTGCGGGATCAGCAGGGGGAAGTAGGCGTTCTGCGCGCCCGTCTCCTTGATCCGCGTGTCCATCTCGGCCTGCATCCGCTCCCACAGCCCGTACCCGTACGGTCGGATGACCATGGTGCCCCGCACCGGACCGTTGTCGGCCAACTCGGCCTTGCCGACCAGATCCTGGTACCAGCGAGGGAAGTCAATTGCCTGCGGCGTGAGTACGGGGGCCTTTGCCATGGCGCGATGCTACGGGCCCACGCTGCCGGCATGTGAATTTTTTTCGTGAGCACACCGAGCACACAACCTCGGCCCGACAACCCCTGGACGGCGGGTCGAGGGCGGAGTTACCTGGCATACGGGGGAAGTGCGATCGCGCACTGCACGGGGGCCACCACATCGGAAACAGCGGCAACTCTCGTTGGATTGGGGCGCTTTCGATGACACCTACGCTCGTGCGACAGCACCTGCCTCACACGGGTCCGGCGACCCGCGTGGACCTGTGCACACGCGCGCGTGACTGGTCGGAGATCCAGGAGCGCATGTTCGTACCGCTCTATGAGGCCGTCTACGAGCGGCTGGAAGTGGGCAGCGGCACCCGAATGCTCGGCCTCGGCTGCGGCGCGGGCCTGGCCCTGTTGATGGCGGCGTCAAGAGGTGCCGCCGTCACCGGTGTCGAGGCATCGTCACCGCAGCGGCTGAGCCTCGCGCGGGAGCGTTTACTGCCCGAACCGGCGCTCACGCGCGCGCGTGCCCACAGGAGGCTCGCGGCGAGCCTCCCTGAGGAGACGGACTCGCCTCCCTACACCCTGGTGACCGCGTTCGAGCCGATCGGCTGTCGGGCGGGCGACTCCGAGGGACTCGGCGAGACGCTCGCGGCAGCCGTGCCGTCGGTCGGGCGAGGGGCGCCGGTGGTCCTGGTGGGCTGGGGTCCGCCGGAGCGCTGCGCCACGTCGGCCGTACTGCGGGTCGCGGCCCGGCTCGCCGATCCGCTGCGCGTCACGGGCAGTTGGCGCCCCGCGCTCCGCGACGACCTGGAGGAGGTCGCCCAGCGGGCCGGCCTGCGCCCGGGCGGCTCGGGGCGGGTGGCTTGCCCGTTCGGGTACGCGAACCTGGGCAGCGCGGTACGAGGGCTGCTGTCGACGGGGCTGTTCGACGCGGCGATCACGGCGACCGGCCAGGAGCAGGTGGACAAGGAGCTGGCGGAGGCGCTGCATCCGCATCAGCGGCGGGACGGGACGATCTGGATGCCGAACGTCTTCCGGTACCTCATCGCGCTGACGGCGTGAGATCCCCCTGAGAACTCTGCCCGGGCACACGTGAGGGCGCCCCTACGGCGAGGGGCGCCCTGAACGACGTAACACCAACCAGCCGTCTCGAATCAGCCGATCAACGGCTCAACGGCTCAACGGCTCAACCGATCGCCTTCTCAGCCCATGAACTTCTTGAACTCGTCCGGCAGCTCGAAGTCCTCGGGGGCCTGCTGGCCCGGCAGGCCGAAGGCACCGCCCGGAGCACCCTGGGCGCCGGCGGCCTTGCGCGCGGCCTCCTCCTGCTCCTGCTGCTTGCGCTTCATCGGGTTGCCGGAACGCTGCTTGCCCTTGGCCTGCTTGGGCTGCTTCTTCGACCGGCCGGGGCCGCCACCCATGCCCGGCATCCCGGGCATCCCCGGCATGCCGCCGCCCTGGGCCATGCGGGACATCATCTTGCGGGCCTCGAAGAACCGCTCGACCAGGCCCTTGACCGCGCTGACGTCGACACCGGAGCCCTTGGCGATACGGGCGCGGCGCGAGCCGTTGATGATCGTCGCGTCCTGGCGCTCGGCCGGGGTCATCGACTTGATGATGGCCGCCGTACGGTCCACATCGCGCTCGTCGAGGTTGTTGATCTGGTCCTTGATCTGACCCATGCCGGGCAGCATGCCGAGCAGCTTGCTGATCGACCCCATTTTCCTGACCTGCTCCATCTGGGCCAGGAAGTCATCCAGGGTGAAGTCCTGGCCCTTCTTGGACGCCAGTTTGGAGGCCATGGCCTCGGCTTCTTCCTGGCTGAACGTCTTCTCCGCCTGCTCGATCAGGGTGAGCAGGTCACCCATGTCGAGGATGCGGGAGGCCATCCGGTCAGGGTGGAACGCGTCGAAGTCGTCGAGCTTCTCGCCGTTCGACGCGAACATGATCGGCTTGCCGGTCACCGAGGCGATGGAGAGCGCGGCACCACCACGGGCGTCACCGTCGAGCTTCGACAGGACGACACCGTCGAAGCCGACGCCGTCCCGGAATGCCTCGGCCGTGTTGACGGCGTCCTGGCCGATCATCGCGTCGACGACGAAGAGGATCTCGTCGGGCGAGACCGCGTCCCGGATGTCCGCGGCCTGTCGCATCAGCTCGGCGTCGATACCGAGGCGGCCGGCGGTGTCCACGATCACGATGTCGTGGACCTTGGTCTTCGCGAACTCCATGGAGTCCTTGGCGACCTTGACCGGGTCACCGACCCCGTTGCCCGGCTCGGGCGCGTAGACCGCGACCCCGGCGCGCTCGGCGACGACGCTGAGCTGGTTGACGGCGTTGGGGCGCTGGAGGTCGGCGGCGACGAGGAGGGGCGAGTGTCCCTGGTCCTTGAGCCACTTGCCGAGCTTGCCCGCGAGGGTGGTCTTACCAGCACCCTGGAGACCAGCCAGCATGATGACGGTCGGGGGCTGCTTGGCGAAGCGGAGGCGGCGGGTTTCGCCGCCGAGGATCGTGACGAGTTCCTCGTTCACGATCTTCAGGACCTGCTGGGCGGGGTTCAGCGCCTTGGAGACGTCGGACCCGAGGGCACGCTCCTTGACGTTCTTGATGAACGTCCGCACGACCGGCAGGGCCACGTCGGCTTCGAGGAGCGCGATACGGATCTCGCGGGCCGTGGCGTCGATATCAGCCTCGCTGAGCCGACCCTTCCCGCGGAGAGATTTGAAAGTCGCGCTGAGGCGGTCAGAGAGGGTATCGAACACGGTGGCGTCGGTCCTCGGAGTCAGGGGACAAGGTGGGCTGCACCCAGGGTATCCGGCCCCGCAAACAAATCGTCCCCGCCTGCTGATTCAGCGGGCGGGGACGGAATCCCCACGAGGGCGGGGAGCATGCTTCGCACAGCCGTCCGTTACCGCGAAGGTTCGGACCATCCGCGCGTGGGCGGGGACTCTCGGCTCAACGAGAGAGGCCGGCCGCAGTCACCCCCGCAGCATCTCCTCCAGCTTTCTTGCCACCGAAGACGCCTCGGCCGCCGGTAGGGGCACGCCCTTGGCGTTGGTCACGTAGAAAGCGTCCACGGCATTCGAACCCAGCGTGCTGACGTGCATGCTCCGCACCCGCACCGCCGCGTCCTCCAGGGCCCGTCCGATGCGGTGCAGCAGCCCCGGGGCGTCCTGGGCGCGCACCTCGATCACCGTGGCCAGCCGGGATGCGGCCGGATGTACGGTCACCCGGGCCGCCGGCGCCACCACGCCCCGGCGGCGTGGGTACGCCGCGTCGCGCTCGGCCAGGCGGCCGGTGATGTCCAGGGAGCCGTCCAGGGCCCGTACGAGGTCGGCGCGCAGTCGGGCCGCCTGGGGCAGCGAGCCGTACTCGGCGGCGACGCGCCAGTCCAGGAGCAGGACCGCGCCCTCGACGCCGTCGGGGAGGTCCAGTGCGCGCAGTTCCGCCGTGCGCACGGTCAGCCGGTGCATCGCGAGGACGCCGGCCACGGCGGGCAGGACGCCCGGCTGGTCCGGAACCGCGATCAGGAGTTCCACGCCGAGTGGTTCGGGGTCGCCCGAGGCCTCCGTCTCCGCCGCCTCCGCCGGTACCTCCGTCTGGGCGCGCAGCGACAGCACCGGGCCGCCTGTGCGGAACGCCTCTATGGCGAGCCGTTCCTGCTCGGCGGTGGGCGCGGCGGCCTCGGGCTCCTCGGGGGCGTCCCCGGCGAGCACGGCGGCGACCCGTTTCACCAGGTCGGCGACGAGGGAGCCACGCCAGGACGACCAGGCGGCCGGGCCCGTGGCCAGCGCGTCGGATTCGGTGAGGGCGTGGAGGAGTTCCAGGGTGCTCTGCGTGCCGACGGCCTCGGCGACCGAGCGGACGGTGGCCGGGTCCTCCAGGTCACGCCGGGTGGCGGTGTCGACGAGCAGCAGATGGTGGCGTACGAGAGTCGCCAGGACCGCCACGTCCGCACGGTCGAAGCCGATGCGGGCGGCCACGTCCTTGGCGATGATCTCGCCCGCCACCGAGTGGTCGCCGGGCCAGCCCTTGCCGATGTCGTGGAGAAGCGCGGAGACGAGGAGGAGGTCGGGGCGGCTGACGCGGCGGGTGAACTCGGAGGCCCGGACGGCCGTTTCGATCAGGTGGCGGTCGACCGTCCAGATGTGGACGGCATTGCGCTGCGGGCGGCAGCGGACCCGCTCCCAGTCCGGGAGGAAGTGGGTGATCAGGCCTTCGGCCTCCAGCGCCTCCCAGACCTCGATGGTCGGGCGGCCCGAGCCCAGCAGCGTCACCAGTTGTTCGCGCGCCTCGGCCGGCCACGGGGTGGGCAGCGGTCGTGCCACGGCCGCCATGCGGCGGACCGCGTGCAGGGACATCGGGAGTCCTGCCTGCGCCGCTGCGGCGGCGGCGCGCAGCGGGAGTACGGGGTCGCGGTCGGGGCGTGCGGCGCGGGCGAGGACCACCTCGCCGTCCTGCTCCACGACGCCTTCCGCCAACGGGGAACGTTCCGCCACCGGCTTGCCGCCGCCCAGCATGGCGCGCAGGCGCGGGCGTACGGCGCGCGATCGCAGTACGCGCCCCACCTCGCGCCAGGTGACGTCACTCGCGTACGAGACGACGCGTGCCGCCTCGTACACCTGTCGCAGGAGGGTGTCGGCGTCGAGGAGTCCGAGTTCGGCGGCTACCTGGTCCTGTTCCTGGAGGGCGAGGCGGTCGGTCGCACGGCCCGTCGTCAGGTGGAGGGCGTCTCGGACGTCCAGCAGGCGGCGGCGCGCGTCGGCGAGGCCCTCGCGGGGGGCGTCGGCCAGCCAGGAGGCCGCGACCGCGCGGAGGGCGGTGGCGTCGCGCAGGCCGCCGCGGGCCTCCTTGAGGTCGGGTTCGAGGAGGTACTGCAGCTCGCCCTGACGTTCGGCCCGTTCGGCGCAGAGTTCCTGGAGTTCGGGGAGGCGTTTGGGCGCCTGGTTGCGCCAGTCGGCGAGGACGGCGGTACGCAGCCCGGCCGTGAGGCCGAGGTCGCCGGCGAGGTGGCGGGCGTCCAGCAGGCCCAGCTGCACCTTGAGGTCCTCGCCCGAGGTCTTGCGGGCCTCGGACGGCGTCCGGACGGAGTGGTCCAGGGCGAGACCCAGGTCCCAGACGGGGTACCAGAGGCGGTCCGCGAGGGCCGCGACCCCGGCGGAGTCGCTGCCGTCGTGGAGGAGGAGCAGGTCCAGGTCGCTGCGTGGGGAGAGTTCGCCTCTGCCGTAGCCGCCGACGGCGACCAGGGAGACCCCGCGCAGTTCCTCGGCGCCGGCCGTGAAGAGGCCGCTCAGCCATTCGTCCGTCAGTTCGGCCAGGGCCGCACGGCGCGGCGGCCCGGACCGCGCCTCCTCAGTGAGGAGGCGCAGCCGGGCCGCCGCATAGCCGCTGGGTCCCGAGTCCTCTGCATCCTTACGCACGTCCGTACTCGTCACCCAGCGACTCCTGTTCTGTTTTGCTGCCTCAGAGCGCGTCCGGGCCGCGCTCGCCGGTCCGGACCCTGACGGCCGTCTCGACCGGGAGGGACCAGACCTTGCCGTCACCGATCTTGCCGGTCCTGGCCGCCTTGACGATGACGTCGATCAGGCCTTCGGCGTCGTCGTCCTCGGCGAGAACCTCGATACGGATCTTGGGAACCAGGTCGACCGTGTACTCGGCGCCGCGGTAGACCTCGGTGTGCCCACGCTGACGACCGTAGCCGCTCGCCTCGGTGACCGTCAGGCCGTGGACCCCGAAGGCCTGGAGGGCCTCCTTGATCTCGTCGAGCCGGTGGGGCTTCACAACGGCGGTGATGAGCTTCATGCGTCCACCTTCTTGCTCTCGCCACCGACGGCCGCCGTGACGGACGTACGGGCCGCGCCGCCGCCGGCGCCGCTGAAGTCGTATGCGGTCTCGGCGTGCTCGGCCTGGTCGATGCCGGCGATCTCGTCGTCCTCGGGGACGCGCATACCGATCGTCTTGTCGAGGAGGAAGGCGAGGATCGCGGAGACGACCAGGGAGTAGCCGAGGACGGCGAAGACACCGGCGCACTGCTTCCAGAACTGGTCGAGGCCGCCGCCGTAGAAGAGGCCCTCGACCTCCGACTGGCCCTTGCCGCTGGCGAAGAAGCCGATCAGCAGGGAGCCGACGACACCGCCGACCATGTGGACACCGACGACGTCGAGCGAGTCGTCGTAACCGAACTTGTACTTGAGGCCGACAGCCATGGCGCACAGCACACCGGCGATGGCGCCGACCGCGATCGCGCCGATCGGGGAGACCGCACCGCCGGAGGGGGTGATGGCGACCAGACCCGCGACAGCGCCGGAGGCGGCGCCCAGCGTGGTGAAGGCGCCGTGGCGGATCTTCTCGTAGATGAGCCAGGCGAGCATGGCGGCGGCGGTGGCGACCTGCGTGTTGACGAACATCAGCGTGCCGACGCCGTCGTCGTTGCCCAGCCACGAGCCGGCGTTGAAGCCGAACCAGCCGAACCACAGGAGGCCGGAGCCGAGCATGACCAGCGGGAGGCTGTGCGGGCGCATCGGGTCCTTCTTGAAGCCGACGCGCTTGCCGATGACCAGGATCACACCGAGCGCCGCGGCACCCGCGTTGATGTGGACCGCCGTACCACCGGCGAAGTCGATGACGCCGAGCTCGAAGGCCCAGCCGCCCGCGCCCCATACCCAGTGGGCGACGGGGAAGTACACGACGGTGGCCCACAGGGCGACGAACAGCGCCCAGGCCGAGAACTTCACGCGGTCCGCGAGGGCACCGCTGATCAGGGCGGGCGTGATGATCGCGAACATCATCTGGAAGACCATGAAGGTCAGGATCGGGATGTTGTAGCCGTCCCACAGATCGGTCGTGCCGATGTCACTGAGACCGAACCAACCCGAGGTCCAGCCGATGAGGCTGCCCTTGTCGGTGCCGAATGCGAGGGAGAAGCCGTACAGCACCCACAGAAGGGTGACGATGCCGATGCTGATAAAGCTCATCATCAACATGTTCAGGGTGCTCTTGACGCGGACCATGCCTCCGTAGAAGAAGGCGAGACCGGGGGTCATGAGCAACACCAGGGCCGAACAGATCAGCATGAACCCGGTGTTCGCGGCAGAGAGCTTGGGAGCCTCTGCGGCTAGCGTGATGGCGGCTGATGCCATCGGCGTCTCCTCGTCATTGGTACGGCGGCCCCGTGCGGGCGAAGCCTGAGCGGATTGCGGGGTGGGCCGGTTATGCGCCAGACATTGACGCAGCGCCGTTTCGGTCGACGCCCCTCGATGTTTCGGCGACGTGACGAAGGCGCCGCCCGTGTTACGCCTGAATGAACTGCCGGATTTCGGTCACCGTGATCGTTATCGTGACGCAATCTTCGGCAAAGGCAACCGCACCACCGCTTGAGAAACCCCCACGGAGACCAGCCACATCCGCGAGAGCGGCGCCGGCTCGGGCGCAGACGCGGTCCGGCCGCGGCGGGCCTTCCGATGACCTGGCGGGGGAGCCGAGTCGGGCTGTCGGGAGGGCCTGCCGCGGCCGGGGTTCTGGGGTTTTCAGACCGCTTCGGCGGTCTCGGGCAGTTCGATCGCGAGGAGGTCGGTCAGGTCGACGACCTCGGTGAGATCGCCGAAATCGCGTACGGCCGTGTCTACGGTCTTTCGGATACGAGTGCTGACGCGTTCGGAGCGCACCTTCTTGGCGATGACCATGGCCTCGGCGGCCAGTACCGTCGCCCGCTCGGGCTCGCGCTGGAGGAGGTGGACGGTGGCCATGCCGATCAGGTTCAGTGCGTACGACCGCTGGTGATCGGTGTCCTTCGCGAACAGGTCGACGGCGTTGCGCATCATGGGCTCGGCCAGGGACGCGTAGGTGGGGCTGCGGCCGGCGACATAGGCCAGGTCACGGAACGAGTGGGAGTTCTCGCCGTACAGCTCGGCCCGGGAGAAGAAGCGGATCCAGTCGGGATCGGGCTCGTCCCAATCGTGTACGTCCGCGAACGTGTCCTCGGCCATCCGCACGGCCCGCTTGCACTTTCCGGGTTGCCCCATATTGGCGTATGCGCGCGCCTCCATCGCATACAGCATGGCCTGGGTGCGGGGGCTTGCGCAGTCACGGCTGCCGTACTGCGCGAGATGGATCAGTTCGAGGGCGTCGTCGGGCCGGCCGAGGTGGATCATCTGACGGCTCATGGACGACAGGACGTACGAACCCAGCGGCTTGTCGCCGGCCTCCTTGGCGGCGTGCAGGGCCAGGACGAAGTACTTCTGGGCGGTCGGCTGGAGCCCCACGTCGTACGACATCCAGCCGGCGAGTTCGGCCAGCTCGGCGGCGACCTTGAACAGCTTGCGGGCGGTGGCCTCGGGCTGGGGCTCCTGGAGGAGGTCCGTCACCTCGTGCAGCTGTCCGACCACCGCCTTGCGGCGCAGTCCGCCGCCGCACTGCGCGTCCCACTGCCGGAACATCGCGGTGGTGGACTCCAGCAGCTCCAGTTCGGGCTTGGAGAGGCGGCCGGCCCGGCGCGCGGCGGACGGGTGTTCGGGCTCCTCGGGCGGAGCGGGGGGCACCGGGACGAGCCAGCGCTGCATGGGCTCGATGAGGGTGGGGCCGGCGGCGAGGGACAGCGCGGTGCCAAGGAAGCCGCGTCGCGCCAGCATCAGGTCGCTGCGCGAGAACTCGCTGAGCAGGGCCACGGTCTGAGGGGCCGTCCAGGGCAGGTCGACGCCGGACGTGGACGGCGACTGCCGGGCGGCGCGCAGCCCGAGGTCCTCGATGGAGACGACGCAGCCGAAGCGCTCGGAGAACAGCTCGGAGAGGATGCGCGGGATCGGCTCGCGCGGGTTCTCCCCGTCGAGCCAGCGCCGGACCCGCGAGGTGTCCGTCGAGATGTGGTTGGCACCCAACTGGCGAGCCCGGCGGTTCACTTGGCGCGCCAGTTCACCCTTCGACCAGCCGCTGCGCACGAACCACGAGCCGAGCAGCTCGTTCGGGCGCTTGTCGGTGCTAGCCGCGGTCGTCGCGCTTCCGCCGTTGCCGCCCACTGGAACGCCCCCACTCCCTGAGACCGCTTGTCGCCGAGTGCGCCAAGCCCTATCAGAATGCCGGTAAATAGGCTCCACGTCCGGCAGTTCTCACCCTTCGAACGGGAAGTCGACTTGCCTCCGGCATACCCACAAGCGCATGCATCCTCAGGCCTCGTGCACTCAAAGTAATCCTACGATCACGCCTCCGGCCATGGCGATCCAGGAAACGCCACCATTCGCCACCCCTTCGAATGAACTCACGGGCGCCTGCGCAGGATTGACTTGACAGTGGACGGTCGGGAGTGGGCGGAGCGATGCGCGTGAGGGCGCGCGCCGCCGAGCGCACCACCCGCGGCACTTCTGGGCGCCGACTGGAACGGGTGATGGCGGGCAGGGGTGCGGACAGACGGAAACACAGGGTCACGTTCTGCTCGCAGTTCGTAACCACCGGTGCGTCGGACCCGTTGGAGGGGGCATGGGCTTCACGATCGGCAGCAGCCGGGGTATTCGCGAGATCCGGCCCGGCACGCGCCGCCGCGGCCGGTCGTCGGAGTGCACCGCCGTGGCCGAGTACACCGGCCTCTGGGGCTGGGACGTGGTCGCCGGTGCCCGCGCGGCGGGCGGCGCCTGCTCCTGCGGCCTGGCCGACTGCCCCACGCCCGGCGCCCACCCCCTGAGCTTCGCGCCCCGGGTCGAGGCAGGCGCCACACTCGGCGAAGTCATGGACACCTGGGGCCAGTTCCCCGGCGCCTCGGTCATGCTCCCGGTGGGCCGCGCCTTCGACGTGATCGAGGTCGCCGAACCGGCCGGCCGGCACGCCCTGGTCCGCCTGGAGCGCATGGGCCTGCCCCTCGGCCCGGTCGCCGCCACCCCTGACGGCCGCGCCCAGTTCTTCGTCGCCCCCGGCGCCGCCACCGAACTCCCCGCACTCCTCTACCGCATGGGCTGGGACGACGCGACCCTCGACCTGCACGGCCTGGGCGCCGGTACGTATCTGACGGCGCCCCCGTCCGACCGGGGCTGCCTCGGCCCCGTCACCTGGCTGCGCCCGCCCGCCCTGGACACGGCGACGAAGCCCCCGGCGGCCAGGCTGCTGCTGGGAACGCTCGCCTACGTGGCGCACCGGTCGCGGCTGTAGCGCGGGCCGCACAGCAAGACGCCCGTCCCCAACCGCACCTTGGGGACGGGCGTCTCTTCGTGGGCCTACGAAGTGGACCTACGAAATTTCGGAGGCGGCGACCACGATGGTGATCACTCCCCGATAAGTGCGTCAACGAACGCCTCCGGCTCGAACGGAGCCAGATCGTCGGCCCCCTCACCGAGCCCGATCAGCTTCACCGGCACGCCCAGTTCGCGCTGTACGGCGATGACGATGCCGCCCTTGGCGGTGCCGTCGAGCTTGGTGAGCACGATGCCGGTGATGTCGACGACCTCGGCGAAGACACGGGCCTGGACCAGCCCGTTCTGCCCGGTCGTGGCGTCCAGCACGAGCAGCACCTCGTCCAGCGGGGCGTGCTTCTCGACGACGCGCTTGACCTTGCCGAGCTCGTCCATGAGCCCGGTCTTGGTGTGCAGCCGCCCGGCGGTGTCGATCAGGACGACGTCGGCACCGGCCGCGATGCCTTCCTTGACGGCGTCGAAGGCGATCGACGCGGGGTCACCGCCCTCGGGGCCGCGCACGGTTCGGGCCCCGACTCGGTCGCCCCAGGTCTGGAGCTGGTCGGCGGCGGCGGCCCGGAAGGTGTCGGCGGCACCGAGAACGACGTTCTTGCCGTCGGCGACCAGGACGCGCGCGAGCTTGCCGGTGGTGGTGGTCTTGCCGGTGCCGTTGACGCCGACGACCATCACGATGCCCGGGGTGTCGAGGTTGGAGTCGGTCTTCACGGTCCGGTCGAACTCGGGTACGAGGATCTGGAGCAGCTCCTCGCGCAGCAGCCCGCGCAGCTCGGCGGGCGTGCGGGTGCCGAGCACCTTCACCCGCTCGCGCAGCCTTTCGACCAGGTCCTGGGTGGGCTGGACGCCGACATCGGCGGTGAGGAGGGTGTCCTCGACCTCCTCCCAGGTGTCGTCGTCGAGGTGCTCGCGCGCGAGGAGCGTGAGGAGCCCCTTGCCGAGCGCGTTCTGCGACCGGGAGAGCCGGGTGCGCAGCCGGACCAGCCGGCCGGCGGTGGGTTCCGGTACCTCGATGGCGGGAGCGGAGGGAGGTTCCTCGACGGCGACGGACGAGGCGTCGGCGCCCGGGAGATCCACCTCCTCTATCGTGCGGCGCGGTTCGTCGCGCGGCGTCTCGGCCTCGTCGCCGACATGCGGCTCGGCCGGAGGGGCGGTGAGGTCGGGTGTCGTGGGGGGCGCCGGGGGCAGCGGCTTCTTCCTGCGGCTGCCGACGACGAGCCCACCGAGCACACCGAGCACGACCACGGCGATGACTACAGCAAGGATGATGGTTTCCATAACTGTCCCAGTATGGCGTGACCTCCCACGCGGGCGTTCGTCGTCCACACCGGGCCGTTTGGCCCACCGGGCCGGGCTGGTCCGCCGTCCGACCATGAATCGGCCGGGAAGCCCCTTGGGGAGGGTCACAACCGCACCAGTAGGCGAGGTGCCACCGGGTGGACGCAGCAGTGCCCCCAGGCGGTGTCACTGCCCATCCAGTGGGCCGTGACACCCCCTCCCCGATGTCCGCGGCCCCGACCTCCCACGCCTACACCCTGGCGACCTGACGAGCCGTCAGTTACCGTCCCTCCCACACCGCCGACGAAGGGGATCGGTCCCATGCCCGTCACCGTCGTACGTTTCAACCTGGTCGCCCCCGATGCCACCCCCGCCGACCTCCGCGCCCGCTACCAGGCCGCGATCGAGATGGCCGCGTACGCCGACGCCCACGGCATCACCACGGTCCAGACCGAGGAGCACCACGGCGTCGCCAACAACTGGCTGCCCTCGCCGTTCGCCTTCGCGGGAGCCGTGTTCGGGGCGACGCGGCGGATCGCGGTGACGGTGTCGGCGGTGATCGGTCCGCTGCACGACCCCCTGAGGCTCGCCGAGGACATCGCCGTACTCGATCTGCTGAGCGGCGGACGGCTGGTCACGGTCGCCGGGATCGGGTACCGGCCCGAGGAGTACGCCCATTTCGGCGCCGACTGGAAGCGGCGCGGCAAGCTCCAGGACGAGCTGCTGGAGACGCTCCTGAAGGCCTGGACCGGCGAGGAGTTCACGTACCGGGGCCGTACGGTACGGGTCACTCCGCGCCCGTGCACCGACCCGCATCCGCTCCTTCTGGTGGGCGGCTCGTCGAAGGCGGCGGCCAGACGGGCGGCCCGTCTCGGGCTCCCTCTCTTCCCCAGCGCACACCTGCCCGAGCTGGAGGCCTACTACAAGGAGCGGCTCGTCGAGTACGGCACGGAGGGCTGGACGATGATGCCGGCCGCCGAGACCCCGCTGCTGCACATCACCGAGGACCCGGACCGGGCGTGGGCCGAGCACGGCCACCACTTCCTGCACGAGGCCCGGACGTACGCCTCCTGGCAGTCCGGCGACATACGGTCCGCCGTGAAGTCGGCGGCCACGACGGTCGAGGAACTGCGTGCCGAGGGCGTGTACCGGATGCTGACGCCCGAGGAGTGCGTGGCCCAGGGGCTGGACAACTACGTGCTGCATCCGCTGTCGGGCGGGATGCCGGTGGAGGAGGGGTGGCGGAGTCTGCGGCTGTTCGGGGAGCGGGTGCTGCCGGAACTGGCGGGCTGACGCACCTGCCCGCCGAAAGGCCGCTCCCGGCTCGGGCAGAGGCCGAGCAGCCGGAAGCGGCGGCGGATACGGGGAGAAGGGCAGCGGGGACTTGGCCCTTCTCCCCGAGTCGTGCGGAGGTGACGGGGCTAGCCCATCTCCTCCAGCGTCTTGCCCTTCGTCTCCTTGACGAACCGGAGCACGAAGGGGATCGAGAGCACCGCGAAGATCGTGTAGATCACGTAGGTGGCGGAGAGGTTCCAGTCGGCCAGTGACGGGAAACTCGCGGTGATGGCCCAGTTGGCGATCCACTGTGCGGCGGCGGCCACACCGAGGGCGGCGGCGCGGAGCCTGTTCGGGAACATCTCGCCGAGGAAGACCCAGACGACGACGCCCCAGGACAGGGCGAAGAAGAGCACAAACACATGGGCGGCGACCAGGGCGACCCAGCCCTGGGTGGCGGGCAGCTTGCCGTCGACGAGGTCGTAGGAGAAGGCCCAGGCCTCCAGGGCGAGCCCGAGGGCCATGCCGACGGAACCGATGAGCGCGAGCGGCCGGCGGCCGATCCGGTCGACGAAGATCATGGCGATCACGGTGCCGATGATGTTGATGATCGACGTGGTGAACGAGTAGAGGAACGAGTCCGTCGGGTCGACGCCGACCGACTGCCACAGCGTCGAGGAGTAGTAGAACGCGACGTTGATGCCGACGAACTGCTGGAAGACCGAGAGTCCGATACCGATCCAGACGATCGGCTTGAAGAGGAAGGTGCCGCCGAGCAGGTCCTTGAAGACCGACTGGTGCTCCCTCTTCATGGCCCGCTCGATCTCGGCGACCCGGGCGTCCAGGTCGATACCGTCGCCCTCGACCTCGCGCAGCACCTCACGGGCGCGCTCGTCCCGGCCGACGGAGATCAGGAAGCGCGGCGACTCGGGGATCGCGAACGACAGCAGCCCGTAGAGCACCGCCGGTACGACCATCACGCCGAGCATGACCTGCCAGGCCTCGACGCCCAGCAGCTCACCGCGCTGGTCGCCGCCCGCCGCGTTCAGGATGCCCCAGTTGACCAGCTGCGAGATGGCGATGCCGACGACGATCGCGGCCTGCTGGAAGGAACCGAGCCGTCCCCGGTACGCGGCCGGGGCGACCTCGGCGATGTAGGCGGGGCCGATGACGGAGGCCATACCGATGGCGAAGCCGCCGACGATCCGCCAGAAGGCGAGGTCGTACAGCGCGAAGGGCAGCGCGGAGCCGACGGCGCTGATGGTGAACAGCACCGCGGAGATCTGCATGCAGCGGATACGGCCGATGCGGTCGGCCATGCGTCCGGCGGTGGCCGCGCCGATGGCGCAGCCGATCAACGCGATGGCGATGACCTGTGCCAGGGCCGCGGAGCCGACGTCGTAGCGGCTCCGGATCGCCTCGACAGCGCCGTTGATCACGGCACTGTCGTAGCCGAAGAGGAAACCGCCCATCGCGGCCGCCGCCGCGATGAAGATGACATGTCCGAGATGCTCGGGATGAGCCGCTCCGGCTCCTGACTTGGGTTCCTGCTCAGTGCTGGTCACGAACAACTCCTCGGGCCACCGGCAACGCCGCCGGGTGGGGGACCCTCTCAGGTAGGTGGTACCTGAAGGTAAAACCGACGCTACCGAGACTATGCCTTCAAGTTTCGAAGGTGACAGCGCGATTGCTGTGAGAAAGAAGGCACAATCAGCGGCGTTACCTTCAAGTTTTGAAGGATAGAAGCAGGGGTTAGCGGAGCCGTTGGGAAATCACCTTCGACACGCCGTCGCCCTGCATGGAGACGCCGTACAGCGCGTCGGCGACTTCCATCGTGCGCTTCTGATGCGTGATCACGATCAGCTGCGAGGCCTCCTGGAGCTCCTGCATGATCCGGATCAGCCGCTGGAGGTTGGTGTCGTCGAGCGCCGCCTCGACCTCGTCCATCACATAGAACGGGCTGGGGCGGGCCTTGAAGATCGACACGAGCAGCGCAACGGCGGTCAGCGAACGCTCGCCGCCGGACAGCAGGGACAACCGCTTGACCTTCTTGCCCGGCGGTCGGGCCTCCACGTCCACGCCGGTGGTGAGCATGTTGTCGGGGTCGGTCAGGATCAGCCGCCCCTCGCCTCCGGGGAACAGCCGGCTGAAGACGCCCTCGAACTGCACCGCCGTGTCCCGGTACGCCTCGGTGAAGACCTGCTCGACACGCTCGTCGACTTCCTTCACGACTTGAAGCAGATCAGTGCGCGTCTTCTTCAGATCCTCGAGCTGCTCACTGAGGAACTTGTGCCGTTCCTCCAGTGCCGCGAACTCCTCCAGCGCCAGCGGGTTGACCTTGCCCAGCTGCTGGTAGGCCCGCTCGGTCGCCCTGAGCCGCTTCTCCTGCTCGGCGCGGTGGAACTGCTTCGGCTGGTTGCGCGGATGCTCCGGATCCTCGGGCAGTTCCTCGCCGTCGGCGGGGGGCGAGGGCGGCACCAACTGGTGCGGGCCGTACTCGGCCACCAACCCCTCCGGTTCCACACCGAGTTCCTCCAGCGCCTTGGTCTCCAGCTGCTCGATCCGCAGCCGCTTCTCGGCGCCGAGTACCTCCCCTCGGTGCATTGAATCCGTCAACTTGTCGAGATCGGCCTTGAAGTCCCGCCCGGCGGCGCGAGCGGCGGTCAGTTCCTGCTCACGCCGGGCCTTGGCGGCGTCGGCCGCGGTGCGTTCCTGATCGGCCCGGGAGAGCGAGACCTCGACGTGCGCGAGCAGTTGCCGGGCCCCGGAACCGACGGCTTCGGCGACGGCCGCCTCGTGCCGGAGCCGCGCCCTCCGCCGCTCGGCACGCGCGCGTGCCTCCCGTTCGGCACGTGCGGCCCGGTCGAGCGATTCGGCCCGTCCGGCGAGCCCCTTGACCCGCTCCTCGTGCGTACGGACCTGGAGCCGGGCTTCCATCTCGGTCTGCCGCGCGTTGGCGCCGTCGGCGGCGAGCCGGTCCCGGACTCCGGTGTCGGGCTCCTCCTCGACGGGCATCTCCTCGGCGACAGCGAGCCGCTCCGCCAACTCCTCGGCATCCTCTACGGCCTTGTCGAGCGCTTCCTGCGCGCGCGCCGCCGCCGCGGTGGACCTCTCGGCCTCCCCGGCGGCGCCCCTGGCCTGTCCGGCGAGCCGCCCGAGCTGCTGGGCGACGGCCGACTTCTCCCGGTCGGCGGCCCGCCGCCGCTCCCCCAACTCCTCGACGAACGCGGCACACTCCTTGCGCCGCTCCCCGGCGAGCCGCTGCGCCCCGGCCAACTCCTCGCACCGTACGGCCAGTTCATCGAGCTCGGCGGCGGCCTCGTCGACGGAGGCCTGCACCTCCAGCAGACTCGGCGCCCCGGCGGACCCACCGTGCGCGAAGTGGGCGCCGAGCAGGTCCCCTTCGGCGGTCACGGCGATCAACTCCGGCCGGGAGTACACCAGTTCCTCGGCGTCTTCGAGCGTCTCGACGACCACGATCCCGCGCAGCAACCGGCGTACGGCGGACATGAGTTCGGCGGGGCCTCGGACCAGGTCGGCGGCAAGAGGCGACCCATTCGAGGAGCGCCTCTCGGTCACCGCACGATCGCGGGGCGCCGAACCCTGGCCGTCGGCGGCACCGGCATCGTGGACGCCGCCGGGCGAGAACCCCTGGCCGTCGAACGCCTCGGCGTCGCGGGAACCGCCGGAGCGGGTACCCGCGGCCGCGCCGGAGTCGTCACCTCGGGCAGCTCCCTCGCCCGGATCCCCTGGCCCCGAAGCGGACTCGCCCGAGGCATCGGCATTACGCACACCCACGACACCCGGGTGCGCGGGCCCTGACGGCCACCGCCCCGCACCGGGACCGGCCGACCGATCCTCGCCCGGGGGACGGCTCCGCTCCCCCGCACCAACGGCGGTCTCCCTCGTCAGTCCCTGTCCGGCACCAGGGGCACCACCGAGAGTCTCCAGCCCTTGCTCGGCCGACCGTCCCACACCCGCCGGGCCCTCACCCGCCGCATCGTCCAACCGCCCTGCGCCATCCGCAGGGCTCACCGCCCCACGCACCCTCGCCTCCGACGCCCCCACCCAGCGCCGAACCGCCTCCGACGAACCGCCCGCAGGCCCCGAGCCGGCGCCCACCCCGTCGCCGCCCCGCCCACCGCCGTCCTCCCTGTCCACCGAGTCACGCGCCCCCTCGGCCCGCTCCCCCACCGAACCGCCCGGCCTGCGCGGCCGGGCCTCCGCCGGCTCCGGTGCCCCCGCCAGCAGCAGCGAAGCGCGCCCCCCGTCCTGCTTGCGCAGCAGACGGATCGCGGCTGCCGCGGAGGCCGGGGTCGTCACCGCGATGGCGTTCGCCGCCGCGCCGAAGGCCGCGGCCACGGCGACCTCGTGGCCCGGGGTGACCGTCAGCAGTTCCGCCGCCGGGCCGAGCAGGCCGGTGAGCCGGTCCCGCGCGGCCAATAGCGCGCCCGTGCCGTCCTTGCGGCGCAGGCCCAGGGCCAGGGCCTCGTGGCGGGCCTGGGTGGCGGCACGCCTGCGCTCCGCCGCCGTGACCGCCTCGCGGGCCGCGGTGAGGGCCGCCTCCGCGTCGGCGAGGGCGGCCTTCGCCGTGTCGTGCCGCTCCGCCAGTTCCGCGTCACCCGCGTCGAGGCCGTCCACCTCGGCCTGCAGCGTCTCGTACTCAGCCTGGGCCGCGACCGCGCGTTCCCGCGCCTCGTCGCGCGCGGCGGCGAGGCGGCCGATCTCAGCCTGGGCGCCGGCCGCGCGCGACCGGGCGGCGTTGACCTGGCCGGTCAGCCGGGCCAGGCCCTCGCGGCGGTCGGCGATCGCGCGGGCCAGGTCCTTCAGGCGCCGTTCCTCGACCGCGAGTTCGCGCTCCAGCTCGGCCCGGTGCTCGACCGTGTCCTCCAGCGCGTGTTCGGCCGCCTCCAGAGCCGCCTCCAGCTCGGCCTCCTGCTCACGGATACGCGCGGCCTCGCGCTCCATGTCCTCCGGCTCACGTCCGCGCCGCTCCTCGTCGGGGGCGGAGGTGGCGCTCTTCACCCGGGCGTCGGCCAGCGAAACGGTGCCTCGCACCCGTTCGGCGAGCTGGGAGAGGTCGTACCAGGTCTGCTGGGCGCGCTGGAGGCGTGGCGTGAGCTGCCGTACCTCGTCCTCCAGGAGCGCCTCGCGCTGGAGGGCCTTCCTCAGCTCGGCCTCCGTCGCCTCCTTGCGTTCCTTGAGCGCGGCCTCGTCCGCGACCTCCGTCTGGAGCGCCCCCCGCAGCCGTACGAGATCGTCGGCGAGGAGCCGGAGGCGGGCGTCGCGCAGATCCGCCTGGATGACCGCGGCCCGGCGCGCGACCGCCGCCTGCCGTCCCAACGGCTTCAGCTGGCGCCGCAGTTCGTCGGTGAGGTCCTGGACGCGGGCGAGGTTCGCCTGCATCGCGTCCAGCTTGCGCAGCGCCTTCTCCTTGCGCTTGCGGTGCTTCAGTACGCCGGCCGCCTCCTCGATGAAGGCGCGGCGGCCCATCGGATCGGCGTGCAGTACGGAGTCCAGCTGGCCCTGGCCGACGATGACGTGCATCTCACGGCCGATGCCGGAGTCGGACAGCAGGTCCTGGATGTCGAGCAGCCGGCAGGTGTCGCCGTTGATCTGGTACTCGCTGCCGCCGTTGCGGAACATGATCCGCGTGATGGTGACCTCGGCGTACTCGATGGGCAGCGCGCCGTCGGAGTTGTCGATGGTGAGGGAGACCTCGGCGCGGCCGAGCGGCGGGCGCCCGGTGGTGCCGGCGAAGATGACGTCCTCCATCTTGCCGCCGCGCAGCGACTTGGCGCCCTGCTCGCCCATGACCCAGCTGAGGGCGTCCACGACGTTGGACTTGCCCGAGCCGTTCGGGCCCACGACACACGTGATGCCCGGCTCGAAGCGCAGCGTGGTCGCCGAGGCGAACGACTTGAACCCGCGGAGGGTCAGGGCCTTGAGGTGCACGCCGCTGGACTCTACCTTCCGCCCTTATGTCACACGATGACCCCCTGGATACCCCCCGGCGGTTTCACCGATGAACGTGCAGGGCACATCAGACGTTAGAGAGAGTGGAGAACCTGTGGAAGGGCCGGGACCACTCTTGACCATCGGGGAAGCGCGCGGAGAAGCACGGGGGAATAAAGAAGGGACGCCGAAGCGTCCCTTGCAATACTCTGGCCAAACTCCGACAGCTCAGCGGTTGACACGGGCAGTTCAACCACGGAGTTGCCGTGTGCGGTGCGCAGTGCTGATGCAATGCGTGACGATGCAGTGATCAGGTGAGCGCGGGCTCCGCCTGGCGTGCGTCGATGCTCTCGAGAAGCGAGTCGTGAGAAGCGGCAGCCGTCAGCTCGTCGTTTTCCGCCTGGATGCGTCCGAGTTCGGATTCCAGGTCCTGTACGCGCTGCTGGAGCCGTCGCATCTCGGCGAGGAGTCGCGGGTCAGAGCCGCCGACGTAACCGAGAAGCGCCTTTGCCATGATGGATGGTCCTCCACACTGAGTGACCGACCGAAGCGGTGTGGGTCGTGAGGGAATCGCACCCGCGATGCTTGGCACTCTGGAGTTCTTGCTTAGGTTTTTGCTGCCGTTCTTACATGCCAAACAGCTAAGGTGCGCGGGGCTTTCAGCGTCTCACCAAAAAGTTTGACGGTCAACACGATCACGCCCTGTATTGGCGGGCGGCCCGGGGCGCGCGGCCTCTGGCGGGCGGCGCTGCGCCTTCGACGGGGCCCGAGGGCGCGGCCGCGAGCGCTTTCCGCGGAGCCTGCCACGACCTGCGCTTCTTGGCAACCACCAGCCGGTTTCCGCTGTGGACAAGTGCGTGCGGCATGCCCACAAGGCGCGGCCTGGGCGGCTTTACAGAACCGTCTCAGCGGATGGCGAAGCCGTCGTAGATCCGGCGAGGTGTGTCCCAGATCTCGGTGACGCCGTCGACGCGGCCGGGCGTGTCGTCTCCGCGCAGCCAGTCGAGCAGCCCCTCGCAGCCCTGTCGAGTGCCCTCGGCGACCACTTGCACACGTCCGTCGTCCAGATTGAGAGCAAAACCACTCAGGCCGCCGATCTCCAGGGCCCTCGCCCGCGTGAACCAGCGGAATCCCACGCCCTGCACGCGTCCGCGCACCCAGGCGACCAGTCGCACATCGTCGTTCATGAATGCACGCTAACGGGCCAATGTCTCTCTGAGCACTTCCTCCCCTTGCGCCATGGGGTACCGTCCCCACCCAACGAATCTCATATGAAACTCACTCGTTCGAGTGAGTAACCCTGACCGCAAGGACGAGGAAGGCCACAACATGGGACGGCACCGACGCTCCGCCGCCGGCCGCGCCGCCACAGGTCGCGCCACGGGGGTCACGGAACCATACGATTCGGACACGGATGGTTACGGATCCGGCCATGGACCGTACGACGCCCACGTCCCTCACACGCCTCACACCGCCTACAGCACGCTATGGGAGGACGCTCCCACCACCGTGGGTAGCGCTCCGTACCTGCACCCGGAGGCGCACTCCGACGCCTACGCGAGGAGTGACGCCTACCTCTTCGCGCCGGACGACACCGGTGCCCGTTCCGCGGTGACCGGCGGCCCCTTCGACGGGCCCGGCGCCGGTGGTGACCGCCGGCGCCGCAAGAAGCGGTCATCGATGTCGGTCCGTACGGGCCTGCTCGGCGTCTCCGCCGCGGTCGCCCTGGGGACGGTCGCGGTCGCCACCGGCGTGCTGCCCGGCGGTGACAAGTACAACATCGTCGGCGGCAGCGGCGGTGACAAGGTGCAGGCAGTGGACACCCCGACGAACGCGGAGACCCAGCAGGGCGGTGCGTCCGGCAACGCCGACGAGGACCGGGCCGGCGGTACGTCGACGAGCCGCGACGCGGACCGCGACACGTCTCCCCCCTCCCCGTCCGCGTCACCCTCCCAGTCGACCGCGCCGGCCACCCCGACCCCCAAGGCCCCGCCGAAGAAGTCGGCGGTCACGCCCAGCGAGGCGCCGAAGACGACTCCGGCACCCACTCCGACGAAGTCGGAGGAAAAGGCGAGGCAGCAGTCCTCCGCCCCCGTCACCGTGTCCGCGCAGGCCGCCGCCGAGGCGGAGGTGCTCCAGCTGGTCAACGAGGAGCGGGCGAAGGTGGGCTGCAGCGCGGTGTCCGCGAACAGCGCGCTGCGGGATCTGGCGGAGGCGTTCAGCGAGGACATGGCCGCCCGGGACTTCTTCGACCACACCGACCCCGACGGCCTCTCACCCTGGGACCGGGCGGACAAGGCCGGCATAACCAGTCTCGGCGGCGAGAACATCGCCCGGGGACAGGCCGACGCCGCCGCGGTGATGGAGGCCTGGATGAACAGCCCCGGCCACAAGGCGAACATCCTGAACTGCGACTTCAAGACGCTGGGCGTGGGTGTGCACTTCGGCTCGGGCGGCCCCTGGTGGACCCAGGACTTCGGGTACTGACCGGCGGCATCACCTGCTGACCTGAATATCGCACCAACAGTTTGCACTAACTACTGGTTAGCGCAATCTTCAGGTCAGCGCTGCGCTCGCGTACCCTGGGGTCATGATGAACACCATGGAGGAGAACCTCCCCTACGACGTGTTCGCCAGGGCCTGCCCGTCGCGCGGCACGCTGGAGCACGTCACGGGCCGCTGGGGCGCACTCACACTCGGCGCCCTGCAGGAGGGCTCGCTCCGATTCAACGAGTTGCGCCGCCGCGTCGACGGTGTGAGCGAGAAAATGCTGTCCCAGACCCTCCAGAGCCTGGAGCGCGACGGCCTGGTCCACCGCGAGGCCCAGCCGACGAACCCGCCCCGCGTGGATTACGAGCTGACCCCCCTGGGCCACGAGGTCGCCGAACGGCTGCTGGCGCTCATCCACTTCGTGGAGGGCCGCATGGATTCCGTACTGGCGGCACGCGAGAGGTACGACGAGTCGCGCGCCGCTCACCACTAGCAGCCGCGCTCGACTACGGCGAGAGGCGCGGCGCCCGCTGGCACTGCGGGCAGAAGTAGCTGGACCGGTTCATCCAGGGGCGGCGACGCATCGGCGTCGCACAGCGTTTACAGGGCAGCCCCTCACGTCCGTACGCGTCGAGCGAGCGGTCGAAGTACCCCGATTCGCCATTGACGTTGACGTAGAGACTGTCGAAACTCGTGCCACCCACGGCCAGCGCCGCGTTCATCACATCCCGTACGTGGCCCAGGAGTTCGGCCGTGCGCGGGCGGGTGAAGCCCGCGGTCGGACGTTCGTAGTGGACGCGGGAGCGCCAAAGGGCCTCGTCCGCGTAGATGTTGCCCACGCCGCTGATCAACGACTGGTCGAGCAGGGCCCGTTTGATGGTCGTACGCTTCCTGCGCAGCGCCTGGTGGAAGGCCTCGTCATCGAACAGCGGGTCGAGGGGGTCCCGCGCGATGTGGGCGATGACGTCGGGTAGCCCGTCGGGGGTGTTGTCGTGCAACGACAGTCCACCGAAGGTGCGTTGGTCGACGAAGCGCAGCTCGGTCGCCAGGGCGTCCGCGAACCGGACGCGAATCCGCAGATGCTTCTCGTCGGGGGCGTCGTGCGGCTGCACCAGCAGCTGACCGCTCATCCCGAGATGCGCGAGCACCGACTGCCCGGTGTCCTCCAGCGGCAGCCACAGATACTTCCCACGCCGACTGGGTGTACCGATGCGATGCCCTTTGAGGCGATGCGCGAAGTCGTCCGGACCGGCGACATGCCGCCGCACGGCCCGAGGATGCAACACCTCGGCATCAGCGACGGTCCGCTGAGCAACCCACCGAGCCAGCCCCCGCCGTACGACCTCGACTTCAGGCAACTCAGGCACGGAAACCCCCTGCTTTTAGCTTTTAGGGGCGCGGGGAACTGCGCGACAAGCCACACTCAGCCCGCAGCCGACACACAACCGAAGAACACCAGTGCCGTCCCGCCAGGGACAGACACTGGTGCACACAAACTCAGGCAGACGCGGAGGAGGACGCCTCAGCGTCATCCTCGACAGGCACAGGCACCGCAGCCTCGGCCGCGACCTCAGCCACAGCCTCCGCGGCAGCGGCCTTCGCACGTTCGTCCGCATCCGCGCGGATGGAACGCCAGGCCGATTCCGCGGCCTGCTGCTCCGCCTCCTTCTTGCTGCGGCCGGTGCCGGTGCCGTACGAGACGCCTCCGACGCGGGCGGCAGCAGTGAAGGTCTTCTCGTGGTCCGGGCCGGTCTCCGTGACCAGGTACTCGGGTACACCGAGCCCTTCGGTCGCGGTGAGCTCCTGGAGACTGGTCTTCCAGTCCAGGCCGGCACCGAGGTTCGAGGACTTCTCGATCAGTGGGTCGAAGAGACGGTGGACGAGTTCGCCCGCCGCGTCGAGACCCTGGTCGAGATAGACAGCGCCGATCACCGCTTCGAGGGTGTCGGCGAGGATGGACGCCTTGTCCCGCCCGCCCGTGCCCTCTTCACCCCGGCCGAGCCGGATGAAGGAGCCGAGTTCGAGCCCGCGGCCCACCTCCGCGAGCGCACGAGAATTGACCACCGCGGCCCGCAGCTTGGCCAACTGGCCTTCTGGGAGGTCGGGGTGGGTCCGGTACAGCGTGTCCGTGACCACCAGGCCGAGCACGGAGTCCCCGAGGAACTCCAACCGCTCGTTGGTGGGCAGACCGCCGTTCTCGTACGCGTACGAACGGTGGGTCAACGCACGCACCAGAAGGGCGGACTCAAGCTGGTAGCCGAGCCGCCCTTCCAGAAGCGTGTGGGACGAGGCCGTGTCCGCCTTCTTCTTGGCGGACGAGTCCGCCTGGGCGTCAGACATGAAGCCTCTCACCGGCCGCTCAGACCTCGAGGACCTGGCGCTTGTTGTAAGTGCCGCAAGACGGGCACGCGATGTGCTGCAGCTTGGGCTCCTGGCAGCGCTCGCACGCAACCAGAGTGGGGACCGCAGCCTTCCACTGCGACCGGCGGTGGCGCGTGTTGCTGCGCGACATCTTCCGCTTCGGAACAGCCACGGCTACTTCTCCTGCTTCTCGTCGACGCCCGCTTGCGCTTCGGCGCCGCTGATCTCGTCCTTCTCGCCGGGTTCGAGTGAACCTGCGAGTCCCTGCAGTGCCGCCCAACGGATGTCGACGGCGTCATGGTGGTGGGCCGGGTCGTCAGCCAGCCGGGCTCCACACTCGGAGCACAGGCCAGGGCAGTCGTCCTGGCACACCGGCTGCATCGGCAGTGCGAGCACCACCGCATCACGCAGCACGGTTTCGAGGTCGAACAAGCCGTCCTCGATGAAGAGCGTGTCCTCGTCGTCCTCGGCGTCGTCGGCCGGCTCCGCCTTTACGCGGCCCCGGTCGTCGGCGTCAGGGTACGAGAACATCTCCTGGAAGTCCGCTGTGAGCTCCTGCTCAAGCGGCTCCAGACACCTTACGCACTCCCCCTTGGCCCGTGCACGGGCGGTGCCTGTGACAAGCACACCTTCCATGACGGACTCCAGACGGAGTTCGAGCTCCACCGGCGCGCCTTCCGGCACTCCGATGACTCCCGCGATCCCAAGATCCGCAGGAGCGTCGATCTCACGGGTAAGGCGCTGCAGCGCGCCAGGACGCCGCCCCAGCTCGTGTGTGTCGAACACAAGAGGGTTGCGGTGGTCGAGGCGGGCGTTCAGAGCCATTCCTGCTTTCGATCTTCGATGCTCAGCTGCTCGTCTTCCGGGCAGCGGTGATCGCAGAGGTACATGCGACCGAAGAGCCAGGATACTGGACCTTCCGCCCACGGCCCAATCCGGTCCCCGTCCGGGCACTTACTGCCCGCCGCGTCCCTGTTCGTAGGCGCGCAACTGCTCGGCGCTGATCATGCCGGTGTCGAAGAGGCTGGTCTCGTCGAGGGCGTACGACTGCTGCTGTTCCGCCTGTGCGTAGTCCTGCTGGCCCTGCTGGTCCTGGGCGGGGTCGTAGGCGGCCTGTGAGCCGTCGTACGCCTGGTAGGCGTAGGGGTCGGCCGTCTGGTAGCCGTACTGGTCCTGCTGCTGGGCGTACGCCTGCTGGTAGCCGCCGTAGGGGTCGGCGGGCTGCTGGTAGCCGTACTGGTCCTGCCGGCCGTACTGCTGCTGGGCCGGGATCTCCGCCGCGCGGGGCTGTTCGGCGGGGGCGTCCGGGACGACGGCGAGGCCGGCCAGGAAGTCGGCGTCACTGGTGTGCTGCCTGGAGGTGCCGTCGTCGTCCTGGCCGAGGGCGCCGAGGTCGTCGCTGGCGATGCGGCCGTGCAGGGTCTGCCGGCCTCGGCCGACGGCCTCCAGGGTCTTGGCGAGGACGGCCTCGAAGGCGCCGAGCTTCACGTCGACGTATTTGTCGGCGTTGACACGCAGGGTCTCGGGGTCGTGGCTGCGCTCGGGGGCGTCCTCGTCCTCGTACCCCTGGTCGTCGAGGCCGGGGCCGGTGCCGAGCAGCTTCTCGCGGCCGCGGCCGACCGAGCCGAGGGTCTTGGTGAGGACGACCTCGAAGTTGGCGAGCTTGGAGTCGACGTAGTCGTCGGCCTCGGCGCGGACGTCCTCGGCCTCCTTGCGGGCCTCCGTGAGGATGCGGTCCGCCTCGCTCTGGGAGCGGCGGGCGACCTCCGTGTCGGAGATCAGCGAGCCGCGCTCCTCGTGCGCGGTCCGGATGATCCGGTCGGCCTCCTGGCGGGCCTGGTCGACCAGCTGTTCCCGGTCGCCGATCAGCTCCTGTGCCTGCGCGAGGGAGCCGGGCAGGGCCGCGCGCACCTCTTCCAGCATCGCGAGCAGTTCGGCGCGGTTGACCACGCACGAGGCCGACATGGGCATCGACCGGGCACTGGAGACCGAGGAGACGATCTCGTCGAGCTTCTTCTGCACGTCCACCGTGTGCTCGCCACTCTCTACAGCTGTGATGAAGACGGACGGGTCGACTGTACGACTCCTGCCGACCCGCCCGACACCGAGTGACGGTATGTCAGTCCCTCGTCAGTCCTTCTTGAGGCGGCCGTCGAGGGCTTCCAGGACCAGTGGCGGCACGAGGTGGGACACGTCCCCGCCCCAGGCGGCGACCTCCTTGACGAGCGAGGAGGACAGGAAGCTGTAGGTGGGATTGGTCGGTACGAAGAGCGTCTCGACGCCGGACAGCCCGTTGTTCATCTGGGCCATCTGGAGTTCGTAGTCGAAGTCACTGACCGCGCGCAGGCCCTTGACGATGGCCGGGATGTCGCGCTGCTTGCAGAAGTCGACGAGGAGGCCGTGGAAGGACTCGACCCGGACGTTCCCGAACTCGGCGGTGACCTGGCGGATCAGGTCGATCCGTTCGTCGACCTCGAAGAGACCCTTCTTGGACTTGTTGATCATGACCGCGACATAGACCTCGTCGTACAGACGGGAGGCGCGGGAAATGATGTCGAGGTGTCCGTTGGTGATCGGGTCGAACGACCCGGGACAGACGGCACGGCGCACTGGTGATCCCTCGCTCTCCGGTCCGGTCATCGTGCGTCATCGCACGTAGAGGCGGCGCGACCGTACCAAAACGTTCCCTCGCCGTAGCGACGGAACCGGAGCGCTTCGAAGCCGTCCGGCCAAGGGAACTGACCGCCTCTGGTGCTGCGCTCCACGGTGACGAGGGCTTCGGCCGCGAGCCAGCCCCCGGCCCGGAGTGTGAGCAGAATCTCCCGAAGATCGTCGTTCTCGACGGCGTACGGCGGGTCGAGGAAGACGATGTCGTACGGCTGTGTGGACGGCGTCTGAACAACCTGTTCCGCCTTGGCCGCCCTGACCTCGGCGCCGGGCAGCCCGAGCGCCTTCACGTTCTCGCGGACGATACGGGCGGCGCGGGCGTCGGCCTCCACGAGGAGGGTGTGTCCGGCACCGCGGCTGAGCGCCTCCAGGCCCACGGCGCCCGAGCCGGCGTACAGGTCGAGGACGCGCTCACCGTCCAGGGGGCCGCCGAGGAGGGCCTGCCAGGTGGAGAAGAGGCCCTCGCGGGCGCGGTCGGAGGTGGGGCGCGTGCCTGTTCCCGGCGGGACGGCTAGGCGGCGTCCGCCGGCTGTGCCGGCGATCACGCGGGTCATCTGGGGTCCTTGTCCGTTTCCGTGTGGTGATTGCGGGTCCAGTTTCGCAGGCGGGGGTGGGGGCGCGTGTGTTGTTGGCGACTGCGGGTGCATGGGGGCTGGTCGCGCAGTTCCCCGCGCCCCTGGAGGGACGCGGGGTGATGGCCTCACCCCTTGTCCAGGTACTGCTCCCTCTCCTCGTCCAGTAGGGCGTCCAGGGCCGTGCGGAGGCCCGGGAGGTTGTTCAGGTCCGGGTCTGCGGCGACCACCGCCGCCCCCTCCTCCCTCGCCTCCGCGATGATCTCCTCGTCGTCGATGACGGTGAGCATCCGCAGGGACGTGCGGGCGCCGGACTGGGCCTGGCCCAGGACATCGCCCTCGCGGCGTTGTTCGAGGTCGATGCGGGAGAGTTCGAAGCCGTCGAGGGTGGCGGCGACGGAGTTGAGGCGCTGACGGGCGGGGCTCGCCTCGGGCATCTCGCTGACCAGGAGGCAGAGCCCGGCGGCCGAGCCACGGCCGACGCGGCCCCGGAGCTGGTGGAGCTGGGAGACGCCGAAGCGGTCGGCGTCCATGATCACCATCGCGGTCGCGTTGGGCACGTTGACGCCGACCTCGATGACCGTGGTGGCCACCAAAACGTCCGTCTCACCGGCGGCGAAGCGGCGCATCACGGCGTCCTTGTCGTCGGGGTGCATACGGCCGTGCAGGATCTCGACCCTCAGCCCCTGGAGAGGGCCCCGGGTGAGTTGCTCGGCCACCTCCACGACGGCGAGCGGCGGGCGTTTCTCGGCCTCGTCCTCGGCGGACTTCTTCTTTCCGGCCTTCTTCGGGTCGTCCTCCTCATCGCCGATGCGGGGGCAGACGACATACGCCTGATGTCCGTTGCCCACCTCCTCGCGCACGCGCTCCCACGCGCGTGCCAAAAAATGGGGCTTGTCGGCGGCCGGGACGACGTGGCTGGCGATCGGGGAACGGCCGGCCGGGAGCTGGTCCAGGACCGATGTCTCCAGGTCGCCGAAGACAGTCATGGCGACCGTGCGCGGGATGGGTGTGGCGGTCATCACCAGCAGGTGCGGGGGCTGTTTGCCCTTGCCGCGCAGGGCGTCGCGCTGTTCGACGCCGAAGCGGTGCTGTTCGTCGACGACGACGAGGCCGAGGTCGTGGAACTGGACCTTGTCCTCGATCAGCGCGTGCGTGCCGATCACGAGCCCCGCCTCGCCGGTGACGAGGTCGAGCAGTGCCTGGCGGCGGGCCGCGGTGCCCATGGAGCCGGTCAGGAGGACCACCTTGGTGGCCTTGTCGGCGCCGCCGAGCATTCCGCCCTGCGCCAACTCGCCCATCATCTCGGTGATCGACCGGTGGTGCTGCTGGGCGAGCACTTCGGTGGGCGCGAGCATCGCGGCCTGACCGCCCGCGTCGACCACGGCGAGCATGGCGCGCAGGGCCACCATCGTGTTGTGAGTCACTGTGAAGTTGTCGGTGACGTAGGCGTGGCTGGGGTGCGCAACGCTGATGCACTGGACGGGCTTGCGTCCCACGTGCTCGACCGCCCGAATTCCCCGTCGGAACGTGTTGTATTTCGGCCGGGGGCTTACCCGTTCGGCCTTTCTCCTCAGCCTGAACGGTGCGTACATGTCGGGCAGGGACACGAAGACGTTGAATGCCGCCCGCCGCGGCAGGATTCGCGCCCTGCCGCCCAGGGAGCGGACTAGCCACGCGACGTCCTCCGCGAGCCTCCTCGAGGCCGAACAGAACGAGATACTGAGTCCTCCCTTGTCGACTGTGCCGTCCGTGTCCATGAGCCCTTGGAGCACAGCGAGGCGGTTTTTGATCGACGTGTTCTTGAACTCGTCGGGAATGAACTTGCCATGCGACGTCACGCCCCAAAGGTTCAGGTCCTGCGCGGCCTGGATCACTGGATTGCGCACGCCACCCGCGCGGCGGGTCAGTTGGATCGTGTAGTCGCAGCGGGAACCGCTCACCGGAACCAGCCGACATTCCGGTGCCACGGCGGTCGCGGCTGCATCACGGATCTCAGCATCGACCGTGGACAGACGCAGGTTGTGCCGGAACGAGCCGTCTCCGAGAAGAAGACCGAACAGGTAGGGATCGAGAGGCAGCCCGCAGTCGTCTCCGAGATCGACCGGGGTGACTGCCGGGAGATACCACTTCGACGATCCGTTGGCCTTGAACGTGTCCAGCCGAATTTCTCGAGTCGTCATGACCTTGGGAGCCTGGCCACGGTGCCATCCGCAACTCGTGCCGACGATCCAGAGATGCTCGTCGTCGGACTCGACGGAACTGCCGTCCGAAAGGACCAAGCGCCAGACATCACGCTCGCCTTGTGGAAAGAGGCCGTCGATCAGCGCGATCTCCCCGTTGGGCACGACGATCTCGTCACCGACCCTCAGGTCCCCCATACGGCGGAAACCAACAGGGGTGAGGACGAGTGAGTCGAGAGGCTGAGCCTTGCCCGAGCCCACCTCTCCCTGCAGCAACCGATGCATCGGATGCTCCGCCGCCAGGTCGTCGAAGATCTCCTTGGAGACCTTCTGCTGGCCCTCTGTGAGGGTGAAGGGGAGTTTCGCGTCGAAGGCGGTGAGAATGCCGTCCGGGGACGGTTTGCGGGGCACCGCCGGGAGTTGGGCGTCCGCGTGGCGGCGGCGGGCCAGGGCGACCTGGAGGACGAACGCCTCGTCCCACTTGAGGCGGGTGCGCGCCTCCTCGATGTCGGCCTTGGTGTGCGGGCGGTGGATCTTCAGTAGGGCCTCGGGGAGGGTGGCCAGGCCCCTGCCCTCCCGAAGGGAGGGGGGCAGCGGGTCGACGGCGTCCTGGGCGCTGAGCAGGACCGTCTGGACCGACTTGGCGATCTTCCAGGACTCCAGTTTCGCGGTGGCCGGGTACATCGGGATCAGGGCGCCCGCCCAGGAGTCGACGGCCTCCGCCGCCTCGTCTGTGTCGCCGCGCAGCAACTCGTACGCCGGATGGGCCAGCTGGAGGCGGCGGTTGAAGACCGAGACCTTGCCGGCGAACAGGGCGCGGGTGCCGGGGAGGAGTTCCTTGTGGGGTTTGTGGACTCCGTGGCCGAAGAAGACCAGTTGGATCCGGCCGCTGCCGTCTGTGATGGTGACTTCCAGGCGCTGGCCCTTGCCCCGGGGGGCCTTGGAGGACGCGAAGGTGTGCAGGCGGGCGTCGGCCACCTGGGCGACCACGGTCACGTGCTCGTCCATGGGGAGGTCGGCCAGGTGGGTGAGCTGGCCCCGCTCCTCGTATCTGCGCGGATAGTGGTGCAGGAGGTCGCCGACGGTGTGCAGGCCGAGGTGCTCGGCCATCACCTTCGCGGTGGCGGGGCCGAGCACTGACTTCAGCTGTTGTTTCAGGGGTTCTTCCAGTGCGGGCACGAGATCCATTGCACACCACGCCACTGACATTGCCGTATACGTACTCAGAATCCGCTGGTCAGACGGCTCGTTCCGGGCCTAGGATGGCGCGCCCCCGGCCATCCCCGCGGTCACCGCCTCACCGGGACCGCCCGACCCCGCGCCGTCGCCAGAACCTGGTCCCCCCTCCGGCGCTGCGACGATGGACTCCCAGACCTCACAGTCATCCCAGGCACCCCAGTCCCCGCATACGTTCCAGGTCGACCTGCGCGGCCTCGTGGACCTGCTCTCCCATCACCTCTACTCCAGCCCCAGGGTCTATCTGCGCGAGCTGCTGCAGAACGCCGTGGACGCGATCACGGCCCGGCGCGCCGAGCAGCCCGACGCCCCTGCGCGGGTGCGGCTGTACGCGGAGGGCGGCACCCTGCGGGTCGAGGACTCCGGGGTCGGTCTCACCGAGGCGGACGTGCACAACCTCCTCGCGACCATCGGCCGCAGTTCCAAGCGGGCGGATCCGGGCGGCATCCAGGAAGCGCGTTCGGAGTTCCTCGGCCAGTTCGGCATCGGGCTGCTGGCCTGTTTCGTCGTGGCCGAGCGGATCAGGGTCGTCAGCCGCAGTGCCCGTACGCCGGACGCGCCGCCCGTGGAGTGGACGGCCGCGGACGACGGTTCGTACACCGTGCGCACGCTGCCCGACGAGGCCCGGCCGGAACCGGGCACCACCGTGCACCTGGTGGCGCGGCCCGGGGCCGGCGAGTGGCTCACCGAGGCGCGTGTGCTGGCGCTGGCGCGGGACTTCGGGTCGCTGCTGCCGTACGACGTGCGGGTGGGCGACGAGGCCGTCACCGATCTGCCGGCGCCCTGGAACCGTCCGTATCCGTCGCCCGCCACCCGAAGGGTGGCCCTTCAGCGGCACTGTCACGACCTGTTCGGGTTCACGCCGCTGGACTCGATCGACCTGGACGTGCCGCTCGCCGGGATCCGCGGGGTGGCGTACGTCCTGCCGTCCTCCGTGAGTCCGGCGCAGCGAGCGAGTCACCGGGTGCATCTGAAGGGCATGCTGCTCACCGAGCGGGCCGAACAGCTGCTGCCCGACTGGGCGTTCTTCGTGCGGTGCGTGCTCGACACCGACAGTCTGCGGCCGACGGCCTCACGCGAGTCGCTGTACGAGGACGAGACGCTGGCCGCCGTACGGGAGGCACTGGGCGAAAGGATTCGCTCCTGGCTGACCGGGCTCGCCGCCGGGGACCCCGAGCGGCTGGCCGCGTTCCTGTCGGTGCACCACTTGGGGGTCAAGTCCCTGGCCAGGCACGACAAGGAGATGCTGCGCACGATGCTGCCGTGGCTCCCCTTCGAGACGACCGACGGGCAGTTGTCGCTGGAGGAGTTCGCGCAGCGCCACCCGGTGATCCACTTCACGCGGACCGTCGAGGAGTACCGGCAGGTCGCGCCGATCGCGTCCGCGCAGGGCGTCGGTGTCGTCAACGGCGGCTACACGTACGACAGTGAGCTGATCGAGGCGCTGCCGTCGGTGCGCCCGGGGACCGTGGTCGCCGAGCTGGACGCCGACACCGTGACCGCGCACCTGGACTCGGTCGACCCGGCCGAGGAGCTGGCCCTGGCGGCGTTCCTGGGGGCCGCGCGCGCCAAACTCGACCCCCTGGGGTGCGATGTCGTTCTGCGCGCCTTCCACCCGCTGTCGGTGCCCGCGCTGCACCTGGACGACCGGGCGGCCCGGCACGAACAGGCGCGCGCGGAGGCCGAGGAGCAGGCCGACGACCTGTGGGCCGGGATCCTCGGCTCCCTGCGGGGCAGCGCCCCGCGCGCGCGGCTGGTGCTCAACCATCTCAACCCGCTGATCCGGCGGATCAGTTCGCTGGAGGACCGGGAACTGATCGGCACCGCCACGGAGTCCCTGTACGGACAGGCTCTGCTCATGGCGCAGCGCCCGCTGCGGCCCGCGGACTCCGCGCTGCTGAACCGTGCGTTCATCGGCCTCCTGGAGTGGGCCACCCACAGCGATCCCACGGAGCCCACGGAGGACGGCCGGCGATGAGTGAGATCAAGGACTTCGACGCCCTCCGCGAGGCCATGGCGCTGAACTCGGAGCAACCC
This sequence comes from Streptomyces sp. B21-083, assembly GCF_036898825.1. Lineage (GTDB taxonomy): Bacteria > Actinomycetota > Actinomycetes > Streptomycetales > Streptomycetaceae > Streptomyces. Next base: position 2,731,459 of record NZ_JARUND010000001.1, read on the forward strand.
GAGGGACCGGCCCGCAACGCGCGCGCGGAGCAGCTGCTGGTCGAGGCCGAGAAGCTGAGCATCCCGCTCGCCGTCATCGAGGCGCTCGGGCACCAGCTGAAGGCCTACAACTACAGCTCCGAGAAGGACAGGATGTTCGTCCCCTTCGCGCGTCTGCTGCGCATGTGGGACGAGCGGCCCGAGGACTTCGACGAGTACGAGGTCCACACGCTGCACTGGGTCTTCAAGTGGATGACCACGGGCATGCTGGACCAGCCGCACATCCCGTTGGCCTCCATCGAGAAGTGGCTCGGCGAGATGGAGCACCGCTACCGGCTCGCCGGGCACTCCGAACGGGCCGTGCGGAGCGCCGAGTTCAGTGTGGCCGCGCATGTCGGTGACCTGCCTCGTGCCGAACGGGCGTACGCCGCCTGGCTCGCCGCCGACCGCGACAGCATGGCCGACTGCCACGCCTGCGAACTGCACAGTCAGGGCTGGTGGCAGACCGAGCGGGGCGCGGACGCCGAGGCTCTCGACCTGTGGCGGCCGGTCCTGGAGGGCGAGTTCACCTGCGCCCACGAACCGCACACCGTCCTGGCGTCCTCCCTGGGCCCGCTGCTGCGTCTGGGCCGGCTGGACGAGGCCCGCGCGCATCATCTGCGGGGCTTCCGGCTGGTGCGGCCCATGGAGAGCATGCGGGCCGCGTACGCGGACCACGTCGAGTTCTGCGCGCTGACCGGCAACGAGGCGCGCGCGCTGGAACTGCTCGCGGAGCGTCCCGCGTACTTCACGGACTCCGGGCAGCCGCGCAGCCAGATGGACTTCCTGGCCGCCGTGACCCTCCTCATGGACCGGCTCACCGGCCTGGGTATGGGCACCCAGTCGGTGCCCGGACCGGCCGGGCGGGCCTGGACGGCCGGTGAACTCGCCGTCCACGCGCGTGCGGAGGCCCTTTCCCTGTCGGCGCGTTTCGACCTGCGCAACGGCACGTCGTCCGTGGGTGACGACATCCGCGCGCGCATGGACCAGGCTCCCCTGGTGGACCGCCTGCCGCTGGGTGTGCGCGCGGCGAGGGGTGTCCCTGCTCCCCGCAAGGCTCCCGCCGAGTCCGTGCTGTCCCCGGACACGGTGGAGAAGCAGGCCGCCGCCCCGGACGATCTGCCCGCGCTGCTCGCCGACGCGCGCCGCATGTCCCACGCGTTGCTTCCGCACGCGATGGAGGCGTGGGCGGCCGTCTGGCGGGCCGCCGAGGGTGTGGACCTACCGGCGGCCGACAGGGCGGAGATCGTCGACCACAGGGCCATGGAAGGCGGTCCTGAGGGCATCGCGCTCTTCGAGCGGGCCGCCGAGCTGTACGCCGAGGCGGGCGACCCCGGCGAGGCCCTGGCCGCCCGCGCCCGCGCCGCGTACGCCCGCGCTCTCGACGGCGACCTCGACGCGGCCCTGGACGCCGTCTCCGAGCCGTACGAGGAGGTCCTCGCGCTCTACTCCGACGAGAGCACCGGCGTACGCCAGGCCGCGGCCGTCCTGATGGGACGCGCCCGCGTCCTCATGCGGCAGGTCGAGGAGGCCGGCACCGACCAGGCCCTGGCCGCCGCCGAGAACGCCGTACGGGAGCTGCTGGCGCTCGTCGACGGGCACGCCGGGGACGATGTGCGGCTCGCCTCACGCGGCGCGGAGGCACAGGCGATGCTCGGGGAGCTGGCGACGCGCACCGGGGACCTCGCGGGGGCGGCGGAACTGTTCACGTGGGCCACGGACGCGTTCGTCGCGGCGGGGCTGCCGTGGTTCGCGGTGGAGTACGAGGCCCGGCTGGCCGGGCTCGCCCACCACCTCGGCGACATCGCCGGGGCCGAGCGGGCGCTGCGCGGGGCCCTGGAGCACGGCGGGGCGTATCTGGAGGCGGCGGGCCAGGCCCAGCTGAACCTGCAGCTCGCCGAGATCCTCGGGACGCGCGGCGAGGTCACCGAGGCGGCGGACCGCGCGCTGGAGGCCGCGCACTGGGCCGACGAGGCGGGCGAGGGCCCGACCCTGGGCGCCTGGGCCCGGCATCTGCTCGGCGGTTTCCTGCTGCGGCAGGGCCGGTGGGCGGAGGCGGCCGAGGTGCTGGAGTCCGCGCTGCCCGACCTCAGCAGCGAAACACACGGCGACGGCGCGGTCGTACAGACGCTGTGGTGGCTCGGCGACTGTCTGGGCGAGCTGGGCGAGCACCGGGAGTCCGCCGAACGCCGGCTGAAGGCCGCGGAGATCGCCCGGCACTGGCCCGAGCAGCAGGACCACGCGACGCTCGCCCACCTCGCCGCCGAGTCCCTCGGCCAGGCCGGGCTGCCCGCCGAGGCGGACCAGGCCTACGAACGTGCCGGCGAACTGTGGCGCTCGCTCGGCAACGTGCACGGCCTGGTGCGTGCCCTGCGCGCCCGCGCGTGGCTCGCGCTGCGCATGGACGCGGGTCTCGGCGGGGCCCGGCGACGGATGGCGGACGCGGTGCGGGAGTGCGCGCAGGCCCTGTCCGAGGCGGAGGACCTGGAGTCCCGCGAGCGGCTCGGCGCCGAACTCGCCCACACCCACCGCCAGTTCGGCGACCTGCTGGGGCGCTCCGCCGCCGAGGACGCCGAGGACGGCGCGATCGAGGCCGCGTTCGAGGAGGCGCTGGCCCAGATGACGAGGGCCATCGCCGTGTTCTCGTCCCTCGGCGAGGAGGGCCTGCACGGCCGCACCGGCGCCGAACTGGCCGCCGGCTGGCTGGAGGCGGACCTGAGCCGCCCGTCGGAGGCGGCGGCCCGCGCGCGCGGAGTACTGACCGCGTACGAGAAGGCCCAGGACGACTCCGACGAGGAGGAGGCCGAGACGGTACGGGCCCGGCGCGCCGAGGCGGAACAGATGCTGCAGCTCATGGAGGAACAGGAGACCGACTAGCACCCTTTCAGCGCCGGCCCGCACCTTCAGCCCGTCCGGCGTTTGAGGACGAGCGCTTTCGGCGCGAAAGGGGGGTCTGGGGGCGCAGCCCCCAGGAACGGGATGGGACGGGTAGGGGCGGCGGGGGCGAGAAAACCCCACGCCCGCCCCCGCGCACCCGCCCTCACTCCACCCCGATGAGCAGCAACGCCCCCTGCCGTCCCCCCCGGTACACGACGGTGTCAACGGCCAGGTACGCCTCCCGGACCCGCCCTTCGAGGTGGGCCGCGATCGCCTCCGGCGCCTCGTCACCGAGCACGAGGGTGACCATCTCGCCGCCCGCCTGGAGCATCCGGTCGATGACGGCCTCCGCGGTGGCCGCGAGGTCCGAGCCGATCACGGCGACGTCGCCGTCGATGAGGCCGAGGACGTCGCCGGTCTGGCAGATGCCGGCCATCGTCCAGGACTGGCGTTCCGCGACGGCGAGTTCGGCGTAGCGGGTCGCCCCGGCCGCGGAGGTCATGGCGACGACATCCTCGTCGAACCGGCGTTCCGGTTCGTGCACGGCGAGCGCGGCGATGCCCTGGACCGCCGAGCGCGTCGGGATCAGGGCCACGCGGATGCCTTCCGTGCGGGCCTGTTCGGCCGCCGCGGCGGCGGTGTGGCGCAGGTCGGCGTCGTTGGGCAGCAGCACGACCTCGCGCGCGTGGGCGCGCCGTACCGCCTCGACGAGTTCCCCGCTGGCCGGCGGCTCCCCGGGTCGCGCGAGCACGGTGGTGGCCCCGGCCTCGCCGTACAGCCCGGCCAGCCCCTCCCCGGGCACCACGGCCACGACGGCCCGCTGCACCCGCTCCCGGGGCGGCCGTCCGACGCCACCGGTGTGGACGTCGCCGACCGCGAAGTGCGTGATCCGGATCCGGTGGGGCCGCCCCGCCTCGACACCTGCCTCCACGGCGGCGCCCGCGTCGTCGACATGGACGTGGACGTTCCACAGCCCGTCTCCCCCGACCACCACGAGCGAGTCCCCGAGCCGGTCGAGCCGCTCCCGGAGCCGCGCGACGGCCGCGTCCTCGGCCTCCAGGAGGTAGATGACCTCGAAGGCGGGCCCGGAGGCATCGTCCACACGCTCGTCGGGTCCGGCGGGAGCCGGCGCCTCGACCACCTCGGAAACCATCTCGGACCGAGCGGGCACGCGCACGCGTACCGCCCCCGCCGCTCCCGCTGTCCCCGTCGGGCCGCCTCCCGGCGCCTCCCCCGTGAACGTCTCCACCAGCGCCCCGATGACCGCCACCAGTCCCCGCCCGCCCGCGTCCACGACGCCCGCGCGCCCCAGGACGGCCAGCTGGCCCGGGGTCGCGGCCAGCGCGGCCGAGGCACCCTCGTACGCGGCTCTGGCCACCGCCCCGCAGTCGCCCCCCGCCTCCGTCGCGGCGTCGGCGGCGGCCTCGGCGACGGTGAGGACCGTGCCCTCGACCGGGTGGGCCACGGCCTGCCGGGCGGCGTCGGCCGCGCGCCGCAGGGCCAGGCACAGGCCGGGGCCGTCGAGATGGGCGCCCGGACCGTCCGCCTCGGCGACCAGCACCTGGGACATACCGCGCAGCAGCTGCGCCAGGATCGTGCCGGAGTTGCCGCGCGCCCCAATCAGCGCCCCGTGGGCCATCGCCCGGGCCGCGTCAGCGGGTGTGGGGGCCCCAGCGGTACCGGCCGGTCCCGACCCCGTCTCGTGCCCGGCGAAGGCCGCCTCGACCGCCGCGTACGCCGATTCCAGCGTCAGATAGAGGTTGGTGCCGGTGTCGCCGTCGGCCACGGGGTAGACATTGATCGCGTCGATCTCCTCGCGCGCCCGCCCGAGCGCGGCCAGCGCGAGTCCGCACCAGGTGCGCACCGCGAGAGCATCGAAGAATGTCTGCGGCACCTGCGGCACCTGCGCCTCCTTGAGCTGCTGGACGTGGCACGCAGCGTAGACCCCGGGTGAATGCCGGGTGGCCCGGGGCCGGGAGTGAAGCCCTGATCAGCCATGGTAGTTTCGTTGTACTGGCGCAGTCGTTGTATGCTGCTCCGGTTGCCCGATCGAGACAGCCATCCCAGATGGTCGTCACACATCGGGCCTTCCTCCTGGCAGCGCCACTCAGATCCTCCGATCCTGATCCCGGCGTGCCGGGATCAACCCGTAAGAGCATCTGAAGTCTTTGGAGTGACCCGTGGCTGCCAACTGCGACGTCTGCGGCAAGGGGCCGGGCTTCGGCAACAGCATCTCCCACTCGCACCGCCGTACACCCCGTCGCTGGAACCCGAACATCCAGCGCGTACGTACCGTGGTCAGTGGGACGCCGAAGCGCGTGAACGCTTGCACCTCGTGCATCAAGGCCGGCAAGGTCTCGCGCTGACGATCAGCTAGCGCGCGGCCACTGCTGGTTCGCTGCACAGAGCCGGTCCACCTCGGTGGGCCGGCTTTTTGCCGTACCCGTAGGGAGCGGCTGCTCCCTACGCACGGAACCGCCAGCCGTGGTCCACCGGTCCGATCCCGCCGCCCAGCGCGAACCCGGCCGCGATCGCCCCGGAGACGTACTCCTTCGCCGCCGCCACCGCCGCCGGCACCGACTCGCCCTTGGCCAGTCCCGACGCGATGGCCGACGCCAGTGTGCAGCCCGTGCCGTGCGTATGCCGGTTGTCGTGGCGCGGGGCGCGCAGCCAGTGCTCCTCGGAGCCGTCCGTGAGCAGGTCCACGGCCTCCCCGGGCAGATGGCCGCCCTTGATCAGCGCCCATTTCGGCCCGTACTCCAGCACGGCCGCCGCGGCCTCGCGCAACTGTCCCTCCGACTCGACGCGTACGCCCGTGAGCTGGGTCACTTCGTCGAGGTTCGGGGTCGCCACGGTCGCCACCGGAAGCAGCAGCGTCCGTACGGAATCCAGCGCGGACGCGGCCAGCAGCGGGTCGCCGTGCTTGGAGACGCCCACCGGGTCGACGACCGTCGGAACGCCCGTCGCGGCGATCAACTCGGCGACCGCCTCGACCAGTTCGGCCGAGGCGAGCATTCCGGTCTTCACCGCGGTCACGCCGATGTCGTCGACGACGCTGCGGTACTGGGCCCGCACCGCCTCCACCGGCAGTTCCCAGGCGCCCTGTACGCCGAGGGAGTTCTGCGCCGTGACCGCCGTGAGCACGCTCATGCCGTGCACCCCGAGTGCCAGCATCGTCTTCAGGTCGGCCTGGATTCCGGCGCCGCCGCCGGAGTCGGAGCCCGCGACCGTCAGTACCCGTGCGGGAGCGGTCACGACTCGATGTCCGCGAAGTGGTCCCAGCCGCCCTTGCTGGTCCAGGGCGCCCCGTCGACCGTCACCTGGGGCAGCGCGGAGGGGTTGAGGACCTCGCCGATCACCTTCCAGCGGGCGGGCAGCTTCACGTCGGGCGGGAAGGTCGCCACGATCGCGTGGTCCTCGCCGCCGGTGAGCACCCACTGCATGGCGTCGACGCCGACAGCCTGTCCGATGTCGTTCATCTGGGAGGGGATGTCGATCGCGCCCGACCGGATGTCGATACGGACCTTGCTGGCCTCCGCGATGTGCCCGAGGTCCGCGATCAGCCCATCGCTCACGTCGCACATCGCCGTCGCCCCGAGGCCGGCCGCCGCCGGGCCCGCGTGGTAGGGCGGTTCGGGACGACGATGGGCCTCCACGAAGGCGCGCGGCGAGCGGAAACCGCGCGAGAGCACCGCGTGCCCGGCCGCCGACCAGCCCAGCCAGCCCGTCACGGCGACGACGTCACCGGGCCGGGCGCCGCCCCGGATGACCGGCTCGTGGTTGCGCAGATCGCCGAGCGCGGTGATGGAGACCATGATCGTGTCCCCTCGTACGACATCGCCGCCGACCACGGCCGCGCCCGCGACCTGGCACTCGTCACGCAGACCGTCCATCAGTTCGACGGGCCAGGTGACCGGAAGACCGGCTGGGACGACCAGGCCGAGCAGCAGCGCGGTCGGTACGGCGCCCATGGCGGCGATGTCCGCGAGGTTCTGGGCGGCTGCCTTGCGGCCCACGTCGTACGCGGTGGACCAGTCGCGGCGGAAGTGCCGCCCCTCCAGGAGGATGTCGGTGCTCGCCACGACCCTGCGGTCGGGCGCGGCGACCACGGCGGCGTCGTCGCCGGGGCCTACCCGGACCGCCGGGGTGGTGGTGAGCCGGGAGGTGAGCTCCCTGATGAGCCCGAACTCCCCCAGTTCGCCCACAGTGCCCTTCATAGTCGTACGTCCCCTTCTGGTGCTGTCCCCGTTGCTGCCCTTGCCCGATCGCGAGACCGCGTGGGCCTCTGTACGGTCGAGGTGACCGTCAACCTGTGCTGCGTGTGCGCCCCGGCTCGGGTGTCCCGTCGCCGCAGGTCTCCCCGTGGTGCGCGGCGACGCGATACCGTGGCGTTCCTTTTCCCCACATGATCCTCGTGGCCGCCCTGGAGGTTCCGTGGTACAGGCGTACATCCTGATCCAGACCGAGGTCGGTAAAGCGTCGACCGTCGCCGAGACGATCAGCAAGATCCCGGGGGTGACCCAGGCCGAGGACGTGACAGGACCGTACGACGTGATTGTGCGCGCCCAGGCCGACACCGTGGACGACCTCGGCCGCATGGTGGTCGCCAAGGTCCAGCAAGTGGACGGCATCACCCGCACCCTGACCTGCCCGGTGGTGCACTTGTAGCCCCCGTCTACCCTGTGCCGGTGAACTTGTTCCGCCACCGGCCGCTCGCTCTGCCCGCGCTTGCCCTGTTGATCATCGTCACGGGTTGCTCCTCAGCAGACGACAGCGCCACGGTCACGGTTCCCGAGCCGGACGGGAAGGCCACAAAGCTGTGCCTGAAGCTGGACGAGGCGCTGCCGGCGAAGGTGGACGGCCTGGGCCGCGACGACCCCGAGCCCCGGTCCACACTGACCGCGGGCTGGGGCAGCCCGGCGATCATACTGCGCTGCGGTGTCGTACGACCGCCCAAGATGACCGACCCCAAGGTCGCCACCGGTGCGGATCCGGATGCGGTGGGGGGTGGGGTGAACGGGGTCGGGTGGCTGATGGAGAAGCGGGACGACGGGTCGTCCCGCTTCACCACTTCCTCGCGGCTCGCCTATGTGGAGGTGACTGTTCCGTCGGGGCGGGACACCTCGGGGGCACTTGTCGATCTGGCTGCTTCTATTAAGAAGACGGTTCCTGAGGGGATCGCCGACTAGGACTTGTCCGCCCGATCATGTGACTGTCTGACTGTTGGCTCGTTGTGTCAGGCATGGGGCGGGGTGACTTGACGGATGGCGAGTGGGAACGGCTGCGGCCGTTCCTTCCGGTCAGCAACGGGCGTTGTGGCCGGTGGCGGGATCACCGGCAGGTGATCGACGGGATCCTGCACCGGGTGCGGACCGGGGTGCAGTGGCGGGATCTGCCCGAGCGGTTCGGTCCGTGGAAGACGGTCTATGAACGCCACCGGCTGTGGTCGGCCGACGGCACCTGGGAGTGTCTGCTGCAGCAGGTCCAGTCCGCGGCCGACGCGGCCGGTGAGATCGACTGGGACATCGCGGTGGACTCCACCATCGTGCGTGCGCACCAGCATGCGGCCGGTGCTCGCACCGATCCGCCGCCGGCCCCCGGCTCAAAGGGGGCCGAAGTCCCAGAACACCAGGCCGAGACGCCGTGGCAGAGCCTGCTCGCCCGCCTGGTGGAGGTGGTGCAGGAGGTGAGGGCCTGGGCCGCTCGCGCGGCGGGTTCACCAGCAAGCTCCACCTGAGCGCCGACGGGTGCTGCCGACCGCTGTCCCTGGTCGTCACCGGCGGCCAGCGCGCGGACTGCACCCAGTTCGAGGCCGTCCTGGAGAAGATTCGTGTCCCCCGCGGCGGGCCGGGCAGGCCCCGCACCAAGCCCGACAGCCTCGCCGCGGACAAGGCCTACAGCAACGGCCCGTGCCGCCGGTACCTGCGCCGCAGGGGCATCCGGCACACCATCCCGGAGAAGACCGACAGCCAGGCCGCCCGCCGGCGCAAAGGTTCGCGCGGCGGACGGCCACCCGGCTTCGACGAAGAGCGATACAAGAAGCGCAACACCGTCGAGCGGGCGATCAACAGGCTCAAGCAAGCCAGGGCCGTGGCCACCCGCTACGACAAACGCAGATACGTCTTTCTCGGCACCGCCACCGTCGCAGCCCTCGTCATCTGGCTCCGCACATGATCGGGCGGACAAGTCCTAGGCGCCGTAGGGGCTTGGTTGCGTTGTCGAGTACCGGCCCGTCGTGGCTTGTCGCGCCCACGCGGCGGAGCCGCACATCAGATACAGCCCCGCGCCCCTTCAGGGCGCTTCACCTGAGGCCTGTTGAGCGGCGCAGGGCCGCCTGCACCAGGCGGTCCACCAGCTCGGGGTAGTTCACGCCCGTCTCCTGCCACATCCTCGGGTACATGGAGATCGGGGTGAAGCCGGGCATCGTGTTGATCTCGTTGATGACGAACTCGCCGTCCTCGGTGAGGAAGAAGTCCGCGCGGACGAGGCCCTCGCAGGACGCCGCGTCGAAGGCCTCGACCGCCAGGCGCCGGACCTCCGCCGTCTGCTCCTCGGTGAGCGGGGCGGGGACGATGCCGTCGGCCGAGTCGATGTACTTGGCCTCGAAGTCGTAGAAGGCGTGCGCCTGTACGGGCGGGATCTCGGCCGGTACGGAGGCACGCGGACCGTCCTCGAACTCCAGCACCCCGCACTCGATCTCACGTCCGCGCAGCGCGGCCTCGACGATGATCTTCGGGTCGTGGCGCTGGGCCTCGGCGATCGCCTCGTCTAGGCCGCTCAGCTCGTCGACCTTGGTGATGCCGAACGACGATCCCGCGCGCGCGGGCTTCACGAACAGCGGCCAGCCGTGCTCACCGGCGAAGTCGATGATCTTCTTGCGGGCCGCCGACTCGTCGCGCTCCCACTCACGCGGCCGGATCACCACGTAGGGGCCGACCTTAAGGCCGAACGAGGTGAACACCCGCTTCATGTACTCCTTGTCCTGGCCGACGGCCGAGGCGAGCACGCCCGCGCCGACGTACGGGACACCGGAGAGCTCCAGCAGGCCCTGGAGGGTGCCGTCCTCGCCGTACGGGCCGTGCAGGACGGGGAAGACGACGTCCACCTCGCCGAGGGCCTTGGGTACCGATCCCGGTTCGCTGTAGACGACTTCGCGGTTCGCGGGGTCGACGGGGAGCACCACGCCGCCCTCGCTCGACTCGGCGAGATCGTCGACGTTCGGCGCCTTGCGGTCGACGATCGCCATGCGGTCCGGTTCGTCGGCGGTGAGCGCCCAGCGGCCGTCCTGGGTGATGCCGATCGGCAGGACGTCGTACTTCGTCCGGTCGATGGCACGCAGCACGGCGCCGGCGGTGACCACGGAGATCCCGTGTTCGGAGCTGCGACCGCCGAAGACGACGGCCACGCGCGGCTTGCGGGACGGCTGCTCGGGGCTCTGGGGCAGGTTCTCGGTGCTCATATCGGGTTGAGGGTACCCGGTGGTAGGGCGCTGAGTCAGCGCCCGCAGACCCCTGTTGCTCAGCGTCGTTCGGGCTTGGCGCTGCGCGACATCAGTTCCTTGAGGGCCACGACGGGCGGCTTGCCCTCGTGCACGATGCCCACGACCGTTTCCGTGATCGGCATGTCGACGCCGTGCCTGCGGGCCAGATCCAGCACGCTCTCGCAGGACTTGACGCCCTCGGCGGTCTGCTTGGTGACCGCGATGGTCTCCTGGAGGGTCATGCCCCGGCCGAGGTTGGTGCCGAAGGTGTGGTTGCGGGAGAGCGGCGAGGAGCAGGTCGCCACCAGGTCTCCCAGGCCCGCCAGGCCCGCGAAGGTGAGCGGGTCGGCGCCCATCGCGAGGCCGAGGCGGGCGGTCTCGGCGAGCCCGCGTGTGATGAGCGAGCCCTTCGTGTTGTCGCCGAGGCCCATGCCGTCGGCGATACCGACCGCCAGCCCGATCACGTTCTTGACCGCGCCGCCGAGTTCGCAGCCGACGACGTCGGTGTTGGTGTACGGGCGGAAGTACGGGGTGTGGCAGACGGTCTGGAGGCGCTGGGCCACGGCGTCGTCCGTACAGGCGACCACCGCTGCGGCCGGCATCCGGGCGGCGATCTCCCGGGCGAGGTTGGGTCCCGTGACGACCGCGATGCGGTCCTGGCCCACCTTGGAGACGTCGTCGATGACCTCGCTCATCCGCATCGCGGAGCCGAGTTCGACGCCCTTCATCAGGGAGACGAGGACCGTGTCGGGGGCGAGCAGCGGCGCCCACTCGGCGAGGTTCCCGCGCAGGGTCTGCGAGGGGATGCTGAGTATCGTGAAGTCGGCGTCGCGGGCGGCCTCGGCGGGGTCCGTGGTGGCGCGGAGGTTCTCCGGGAGTTCGACGCCCGGGAAGTAGTCCGGGTTCGTCCGCGTGGAGTTGATCGCCTCGGCGAGTTCGGGGCGGCGGGCCCACAGGGTCACCTCGCAGCCGGCGTCGGCGAGCACCATGCCGAAGGCGGTCCCCCATGATCCAGCGCTGAACACCGCCGCCTTGACCCGCTCGCTCACTTGCCCTGCCCCTCTTCCTGAACTTCCCGTGCTTCCGCTGCTTCTTGCACCGGTGCCTGTCGTACGGCTGCCGCCTGCGGCCGGGGTGCTTCACCGGCCGCCTCGGCGGCGGCTCTCGCGTGCGCGTCCAGCGCGTCCTGCGCCTCTTCCTCGGCCGTGCGGCGGCGCTGCTCGATCCGCTCCTGGCGCGGGTCGTACGGCGTCGCGGGCGCCTTCCCGCCGCGGATGACCTCCAGCTGGCGGGTGACGGCGGCCATGATGACCTCCGTCGCCTCCTTCAGGAGGTCGGGGCTCATTTCCTTGTCGTAGAACCGCGTCAGGTCCACGGGCGGGCCCGCGAGGACGTGGTGGGTCTTGCGCGGAAGGACGTTGAGCTTCTTGGAGTACGGCGGGAGCAGTTCGTTCGCGCCCCACTGGGCCACCGGGATCACCGGGCACTTGGTCTGCAGGGCGACCCGGGCGGCGCCGGTCTTGCCGGTCATGGGCCACTGGTCCGGGTCGCGGGTGATGGTGCCCTCGGGATAGAAGACGACGCATTCGCCGCTTTCCACGGCGTCGATCGCGGCGCGGAAGGCGCTCAGCGCGTCGGTGGTCTCGCGGTAGACGGGGATCTGTCCGGTGCCGCGCATCATGACACCGCTGAATCCCTTCTTGAAAAGCCCGCTCTTCGCCAGAAAACGCGGAACCCGACCGCTGTTGTACTGGTAGTGACCGTAGGCGAAGGGGTCCGCATGCGAATTGTGGTTCACCGCGGTGATAAATCCGCCCGCCGCCGGAATGTTCTCCATTCCACGCCAGTCCCGCTTGATCAGAACCACGAGGGGCGGTTTGCAGATGACCGCAGCGAGGCGGTACCAGAAGCCGATTCTGCGGCTGGGCACGCGGACACCTTCCTCTAAGGCCTGGACCAGGACCTCTGCCGGTGACCTGGGGGCCGCACAAGTGTCGCCCCGGGCTTCCGGTCTGTCGAGAACACCGTACGCCCCGGTACCGACACCGCCGGATGGGCTTTGATGACAGCCAGGTGACAATGGTTGCGGCGGGAAGAGCGCCGGGTGAGCAGCCGGGGTGGGCGAGGGAGGGACGGAACGCTCGTGCAGTGGACGGTGGTCATACCCCTCAAACCCCTGGCGCGGGCCAAGAGCAGGCTCGCGGACACCGCCCACGACGGGCTCCGCCCGGGTCTCGCCCTGGCCTTCGCGCAGGACACCGTGGCAGCGGTGCTCGCCTGCGCGGCGGTCCGCGATGTGGCGGTCGTCACGAACGACGCCCTGGCCGCCCGTGAGCTGGCGGCCCTGGGGGCCGCGATCGTCTCCGACGAGCCCCTGGGCGGCCTGAACGCCGCTCTGGCGCACGGAGCCACGGCCGTACGGACTTGGCGGCCCGACAGCCCCGTAGCGGCCCTGAACGCCGATCTGCCGGCGTTGCGCCCCCTGGAGCTGGTCCGCGTCCTGGATGCCGCCGCCGAATTCCCGCGCGCTTTCCTCGCGGACGCGGCCACCGTCGGCACCACTCTGCTGACCGCTCGCCCCGGTCAGGAATTGCTTCCGCATTTCGGTCCGCGTTCCCGAATCCGCCACCACGAGTCCGGCGCCGTGGAACTCGGCCTCACCTCGGTGAATTCCGTACGCCAGGACGTCGACACCGGCGACGATCTGCGGGCGGCGCTCGCCCTCGGGGTGGGGACACGGACGGCGACCGCCGTCGAGGGGCTGCTGATCACGGGCCAGTAGGCTGCCGACATGCAGGCGACCGCGTACACGTACGACGCCGGGACGCGCAGCGGCAGTGTGCTGCTCGACGACGGCACCCCCGTTCCCTTCGACGCGCCGGCGTTCGACGCGGGCGGGCTGAGGCTGCTGCGGCCCGGACAACGGGTGCGCATCGAGGTCGAGGGGCCCGGGTCGGCGGACGGGACAGGGGGCACCCCCCGGATCACGCTCATCACCTTGCAGACCTTCTGAACTCCTCCGGACGGCCTCCAAACGCGCCGCGGGCCGGACTCCCTCAGGGAGTCCGGCCCGGCGCGTGAGTGCCCTCGCACCTCTACTTGCTGCGAGCGGTGGCCTTCTTGGCGGTGGTGGTGCGGGCCGCCGACTTGCGGGCCGGGGCCTTTGTCGCCGTCGCCTTCTTGGCCGCCGGGGCCTTCTTCGCGGCGGTCTTCTTCGCCGTGGCCGTGGTCTTCTTGGCCGCCGCGGTCTTCGCGGTGGTCTTCTTGGCCGTGGCCTTCGTCGCCGTCGCCGTGGTCTTCTTCGCCGGCGTCGCCTTCTTCGCGACGGTCTTCTTCGCGGCCGTCGCCCTCTTGGCGGTGGTGGCCTTCTTCGCCGCGGCCTTCTTGACCGTTGCGGCAGCACCGCCGCCGGTCAGGCTGCCCTTGGGCGCCTTCTTGACCGCGACCTCGCCGCCACGCGGGAGCTTCTTCGAGCCGCTCACCAGGTCCTTGAAGCCCTGGCCCGCACGGAAGCGGGGGACGGAGGTCTTCTTGACCCGAACCCGCTCACCCGTCTGCGGGTTGCGGGCGTAACGGGCCGGACGGTCGACCTTCTCGAACGAACCGAAGCCCGTGACCGAGACCCGGTCCCCGCTGACGGTCGCGCGGACGATGGCGTCCAGGACCGCGTCGACCGCCTCGGCGGCCTGCTGACGGCCACCGACCTTGTCCGCAATGGCTTCTACGAGCTGCGCCTTGTTCACGTCTTCCCCTTCGGAGACATTGCCAGAACGAAAGTGTTCAAGCTTTTTCGCACGTTAGGCAGATATATACCGCAAATCAAACACGAAACGGGCTAATCACCCTTGTGCCGCAACGAACTCGGACTGTCATGGAGTTCCTCAGCTGTCCTCGTCGGGGAATCGACCCTCGTCGAGGTCCGCCGTGAAGCGTTCCAGCCGCCTTGTCGCGTCGGCGAGATCGTGCTTGGCCGCGGCCGTAATGACCAGCAGCTTCCGGGTCAGCGCCATCCGTACGCCCTCCGGGACTTGCAGTGCGCGCACTGTTGTGTGCGCTTCCTTGAGTTGGGCCGCGACCGCCGTGTAGAGCTCGAGTTGGCCGTCGTGTTCCATGCACAGATTGTGCCATCTGGGGCGAGTTGTCGCCTGCCCAGGGGGCAACTGCTGCCTCAAACGGCCTTCCGCGACCAGTCGGGAGTTGCGGTGTCAAGACCCGGGTACCCCATCAACACCCTTTCTAACATGGGAAGTTGGGAGGCGCCGGTGCGGTGTGGGAGAGGGGCCGGAGGCAGAAACAGCTGTACCCCCAATCGTGGTGATCGGGGGTACAGACGGGGTGTTGCAGTGGCCGAAACCCTACTTGCGAAGGGCCTGGTGCCTCAGACCTTGAGCGTCCACGGCTTGTGCGAGGGCCGCTTCGCCTCGTACGCCGAGATCTCGCCCTCGTTCTGCAGGGTGATGGAGATGTCGTCCAGCCCGTTCAGCAGCCGCCAACGGGCGTTCTCGTCGAGCTCGAAGGCAGCGGTGATGCCCTCGGCGCGCACCTCGCGGGCCTCCAGGTCGACCGTGATCTCGGCCTCGGGGTCGTTCTCCGTCAGCTGTTGGAGCGCGTCCACGATCTTCTGGTCCAGAACCACCGTGAGCAGGCCGTTCTTGAGCGAGTTGCCGCGGAAGATGTCGGCGAAGCGCGAGGAGATCACGGTCTTGAAGCCGTAGTTCTGCAGCGCCCAGACGGCGTGCTCGCGCGAGGAACCGGTGCCGAAGTCGGGGCCGGCGACCAGGACGCTGGCGCCCTTGCGCTCGGGGCGGTTGAGGACGAAGTTCTCGTCCTTGCGCCAGGCCTCGAACAGCCCGTCCTCGAACCCGTCCCGCGTGACCTTCTTGAGCCAGTGAGCAGGGATGATCTGGTCGGTGTCGACGTTGCTGCGACGCAGCGGGACGGCCCGGCCGGTGTGCGCGGTGAATGCTTCCATGGCTGATCAGACTCCAGCGGGCGTACGGGTGTCGGCGTCGGACAGGTCGGCCGGGGAGGCCAGGTGGCCCAGTACGGCCGTCGCGGCCGCGACCTGCGGCGATACCAGGTGCGTACGGCCGCCCTTGCCCTGCCTGCCCTCGAAGTTGCGGTTGGAGGTGGACGCGGAGCGCTCACCGGGGGCCAGCTGGTCGGGGTTCATGCCCAGGCACATCGAGCAGCCCGCGTGCCGCCATTCGGCGCCGGCCTCCTTGAAGACCACGTCCAGGCCCTCGGAGACGGCCTGCAGACCGACCCGCACCGAACCGGGGACGACCAGCATCCGTACGCCGTCGGCGACTTTGCGGCCCCCGACGATCTCGGCGGCGGCGCGCAGGTCCTCGATACGGCCGTTGGTGCAGGAACCTACGAAGACGGTGTCCACCTTGATGGAGCGCAGCGACTGTCCAGCCTCCAACCCCATGTACTCCAGGGCCTTTTCGGCGGCGAGGCGCTCCGAAGCGTCTTCGTACGAGGCGGGGTCGGGGACGTCCGCCGAAAGCGGCGCGCCCTGACCGGGGTTGGTGCCCCAGGTGACGAACGGCGACAGCGCGGCGCCGTCGATGACGACCTCGGCGTCGAATTCGGCGTCCTCGTCGGTGCGCAGCGTCTTCCAGTACTCCACCGCCGCGTCCCAGTCCGCGTCGGCGGGCGCGTGCGGGCGGCCCTTGAGGTACTCGAAGGTGGTCTCGTCGGGGGCGATCATGCCCGCGCGGGCGCCGGCCTCGATCGACATGTTGCAGATGGTCATCCGGGCCTCCATCGAGAGCTTCTCGATGGCGGAGCCGCGGTACTCCAGGATGTAGCCCTGGCCGCCGCCCGTACCGATCTTCGCGATGATGGCGAGGATCAGGTCCTTGGCGGTGACACCGTCGGGCAGTTCGCCCTCGACCGTGATGGCCATGGTCCTGGGGCGGGCCAGCGGCAGCGTCTGGGTGGCCAGCACATGCTCGACCTGCGAGGTGCCGATGCCGAACGCCAGCGCGCCGAAGGCGCCGTGCGTGGAGGTGTGGGAGTCGCCGCAGACGACGGTGGTGCCCGGCTGGGTCAGCCCCAGCTGCGGTCCCACCACGTGGACGACACCCTGCTCGACGTCGCCCAGCGGGTGCAGCCGCACACCGAAGTCGGCGCAGTTCTTGCGCAGCGTCTCCAGCTGGACCCGGGAGACCGGGTCGGCGATGGGCTTGTCGATGTCGAGGGTCGGGGTGTTGTGGTCCTCGGTCGCGATGGTGAGGTCGAGGCGTCGCACCTCACGGCCGTTCTGGCGCAGACCGTCGAAGGCCTGCGGGCTGGTCACCTCGTGCAGCAGGTGCAAGTCGATGAAGAGGAGGTCGGGCTCGCCCTCGGCGCGCCGGACGACGTGGTCGTCCCAGACCTTCTCCGCGAGTGTCCTACCCATCGCTTTCCCTCCAGCCGGCCGGTGCGGGCGCCGGCCCATCTAGATAGAGATCTTGTGGAGGCGACCGCCCGTACCCCTTGTCCGGGCATCCGCCGCCGGGCCCGTTGGTCGGCGGGCCGCTGTGTCTTCCAGAGTGGCGCGTTCCACCGGAAAATGAACTTGCGTTTCACAGAGTGAGACGCGAGTATCGTTTCATGGACAACAGTAGCGGCGTCGGCGTTCTGGACAAGGCAGCCCTTGTCCTGAGCGCTCTGGAGTCCGGTCCGGCCACCCTCGCGGGTCTGGTCGCGGCGACCGGACTGGCACGACCCACGGCACATCGTCTCGCCGTGGCCCTGGAACACCACCGACTGGTGGCACGCGACATGCAGGGCCGTTTCATTCTCGGCCCCCGCCTGGCGGAACTGGCCGCGGCTGCCGGTGAGGACCGCCTCCTGGCGACCGCCGGCCCGGTGCTCACCCATGTACGCGATCTGACGGGCGAGAGCGCGCAGCTCTACCGCCGCCAGGGCGACATGCGTATCTGTGTCGCGGCGGCCGAGCGCCTCTCGGGCCTCAGGGACACGGTCCCGGTCGGCTCGACGCTCACGATGAAGGCGGGCTCGTCGGCCCAGATCCTGATGGCGTGGGAGGAGCCGGAGCGTCTGCACCGCGGTCTCCAGGGCGCCCGTTTCACGGCGACAGCGCTGTCGGGCGTACGACGCCGGGGCTGGGCCCAGTCGATCGGCGAGCGTGAACCGGGCGTCGCCTCGGTCTCCGCGCCGGTCCGGGGCCCGTCGAACCGGGTGGTGGCCGCCGTCTCGGTCTCCGGACCCATCGAGCGCCTGACCCGTCACCCCGGCCGGATGCACGCCCAGGCGGTCATCGACGCGGCCGGCCGCCTCTCGGAGGCCCTGCGCCGCACGGGCTGACCTGAAAGACGTACGCCCTCGGGAATCCGGCAGGCCTCAACGCCGCGGCAGGCCGCTTCCCCGAGGGCACTTCCATGTCAGGGGCTCCTCCGGCAGGACCCCTACCGCGCCGACCTGTGCCGGAACCGCGCCTCGGCGGAGCGACCCCGCTTCTCCACGGGTAGCACTCCGTGCGCCGCCGCCAGCCCGAACGCCGGCATGTCCGCGTAGATCGACTCGTACGACCCCTCGGGCACGACATAGGTCTCGTGCCACAGTCCCACGTGCTGCCGCACCTTCCCCTCCCGCTCCTTGCGGTTGAGGGCGCCCCACGCCTTGTGGTGGAACATGTCGGGCGCCGCGGCGTACGCGTACAGCTTCTCCTTGGACTCCCAGTACTGGACGACGTAGTACGTCCGTGGCGACGCCGTCAGCAGCACGTGCTTGAGCAGCCCGCGCGCGGGATCCTTCGCCAGCTCCCGCAGCATCCGCGGCATGGCCGTGAGCACCGGGAACCAGTGGTGCACGGCCCAGAAGTGGTTGATGCGCATCCCGATGAGCAGAACGACGACATCTCCTTCGGCGGCCGCTGTCGTACGCCCGGCGTTGGGTTTCGCGAACATGACGCCTCCCCGTGGAACGGCGAATCCCCATTGGGTAGCGGCGCTATCCGACCACCGCGTGCTTGGATCGTGCCGTTGTCCGAGGAAAGGCGCAAGGCATGCGGCTGGCGGAGCTGAGCGAGCGCAGCGGTGTGGCCACCGCGACCATCAAGTACTACCTGCGCGAAGGCCTGTTGGCGCCCGGTCGGCAGCTCAACACGACGACCGCGGAGTACGACGAAAATCATCTGCGCCGGCTGCGACTGGTGCGCGCGATGATCCAGGTGGGCCGCATCCCGGTGGCCACCGCCCGTGAGGTGCTCGGCCACGTCGACGACGACTCCCTGGGCCGTACGATCCGCCTGGGCGCGGCCCTGTGGGCGTTGCCGCAGGGCGCCGAGCCGGACGAGGAGGACCCCGCCGTGGTCGCCGCCCGCCGGGAGGTGGACCGGCTGCTGGCGAGCCTCGGCTGGGAGACCGCGCGCCAGCTGAGCCCCCTCTCCCCCGTGCACCGCTCACTGGTGGTGGCGGTGGCCGCGCTGATCCGGCTGGGGTATTCCTGGGACGCCGAACTGATGGCGCCGTACGCGGAGTTGATGCACCAGGTGGCGAGACGGGACCTGGACTATCTGGAGACGCACGCGTCGGACGCGGAGCGGGTCGAGACGGCGGTCGCGGCGACCGTGCTCTTCGAACCGGTGCTCACGGCACTGCACCGGCTGGCGCAGGAGGAGGAGTCGGCGCGGCGGTACGGGTTGTAGGGCACGGCCGACCGGGCACCTGGCCGGACGTGACCTGACGTGGCCGTATATGCGAAATGGCCCCCCGCCGAAGCGGAGGGCCACCTTGCACTGACGTACCCCCGACCGGATTCGAACCGGCGCTACTGCCGTGAGAGGGCAGCGTGCTAGGCCGCTACACAACGGGGGCGAGGATCTTGCACGCGGTCGAAACCACACCGGCGCAGATCCGAGCTGGTCTACCTGGACTCGAACCAAGAATGACGGTACCAGAAACCGTAGTGTTGCCAATTACACCATAGACCAAGGTGATTCAAGGTAAAGCGTACCCCCGACCGGATTCGAACCGGCGCTACTGCCGTGAGAGGGCAGCGTGCTAGGCCGCTACACAACGGGGGCCCTAGCGATCCTGCGTGAGAGTCAGAGGGTGCGACCCGAACTGACCCTCCGGGAAGGATCTGTACCCCCGACCGGATTCGAACCGGCGCTACTGCCGTGAGAGGGCAGCGTGCTAGGCCGCTACACAACGGGGGCTTGTGTGGAGCTGGTCTCCACGAGTGCAGATTTGAAGCAATCTGCGAGCTGGCCTACCTGGACTCGAACCAAGACTAACGGAACCAGAAACCGTCGTGCTGCCAATTACACCATAGGCCACTGGAACGCGAGCCCCTGCGGAGCTTCTGTTCTAGCTTGCGCCTCCGGTTCCCGGCCTTTCGGCCCGCTCTCCGGCGGCGCAGGAAGAACATTACCCGAAGGTGGACGGCGCTCCAAAACGGGTATCGGCGCCGAGGATCGCGGGCAGTTCGGCGAGGGAGGCGATCCGGTGCGGGCCCTCGGTTGCCTGCTCGACGACGGCGAGGCCGCCGCGGTCGATCCACACCGACAGCATTCCGGCGTCGACCGCGCCCCGCCCGTCGATCTCCGGATGATCACCGACGTACGCCACCTGCTCCGGAGGCAGGCCCAGGGCGTCGCAGGCGGCGTGGAAGGCCTGGGCGTCCGGCTTGTGGACGCCCAGCTCGGCCGCGCACAGGACGGTCTCGAAGCGGTCTCGTACGCCGAGGACACGCAGCTTGCGGTCCTGCACGAGGAGGCTGGAGTTGGAGAGCACCCCGTGCCGGTGGCTGACGGCGAGGAGGTCGAGGACGGGCAGCACGTCCGGGAAGAGCGCCCAGGCTGCCTCGTAGTGCCCGACGTAGCGGTCGAACCAGGCGTCGGCCTCGGCGTCGGTCAGCGCCTCGTCCAGGAACATCCGCACCCGATCCCGGCGCTGCCCCAGGAAGTCGGTCTCCCCCGCCGCGAACCGCGCCCACTGCCGGTCGGTTGCCTCCTGCCAGCGCGCGAGGGCCTCCTCGACGGTCGCGTACCCGTCGCGCAGGCCCTCGACTGCGAGCTGCTCCCGCATGCCGGCGCGGTTCGCCGTGGTGTAGTCGAAGAGGGTGTCGTCGATGTCCCAGACCACAGCCCGAATACTCATGTCCCCGACGGTATCGCGGGCTGCCACACTGAAGACATGAGCGAGTATCGCGTCCAGTTCACTGTCGAGGCCCGTGCGGCCTACGACGGCCTGCCCGGCGAGCGTCAAACCCAGCTGGACAGGGCGGTGCGGATACTGGCGCGTGACCCCTTCCGCAAGGCCGCGACAGCGCAACTCGGCCCCGACGAACATCTGCGGAAGGCATACGTGGCCCCCGGCATGATGCTGGAGTACATGGTGGCGGGGGCCGTCATGGTCATCGTCGTACTGGAGATCTTCGACGAGTTCACGTACCTGATCGACGAGATCGACGCGGTGTGAACCGCACGTGTGAGGGGCGGCACCCGGGACCATCGGGTGCCGCCCCTCACACGTGTTCCGGTGTTACGCCGCCAGTCGCGCCAGTGCCGCGTCGATGCGGGCCAGCGTCGTCTCCTTGCCCAGGATTTCCAGGGACTCGAAGAGCGGCAGGCCGATCGTGCGGCCGGTGACGGCCACGCGGACCGGGGCCTGGGCCTTGCCGAGCTTGAGGCCGTGGGCCTCGCCGGCGGCCAGAACGGCCTCCTTGAGGGACTCGGCGGAGGACCAGTCGGCGGCCTCCAGCTTCTCCCTCGCGGTGATCAGCAGCGCGTCGCTGCCCTCCTTCATCGCCTTCGCCCAGGACGCCTCGTCGGAGGCCGGCTCGGGCAGGAAGAGGAAGTCGACGTTGTCCGTGATCTCGGAGAGGACCTTGAGGCGGGTCTGGGCGTGCGGGGCGATCGCCTGCCACTTCGACTCGTCGAAGTCCTCCGGCGCCCAGGGCGCGAAGGGCGCCCGGAGCCAGGGCGCGCAGCGCTCGGTGAAGTCCTTCACGTCCAGCAGCCGGATGTGGTCGGCGTTGATCGCCTCGCACTTCTTCAGGTCGAAGCGGGCCGGGTTGGGGTTCACGTCCGACACGTCGAACGCGGCGACCATCTCGTCGATCGTGAAGATGTCCTGGTCCGCCGAGAGCGACCAGCCCAGGAGGGAGAGGTAGTTGAGCAGGCCCTCGGGGAGGAAGCCGCGCTCCCGGTAGAGGTTCAGCGACGACTCCGGGTCGCGCTTGGAGAGCTTCTTGTTGCCCTCGCCCATCACGTACGGCAGGTGGCCGAAGGCGGGGACGGACTTGGCGACGCCCAGTTCGATCAGCGCCTTGTACAGGGCGATCTGCCGCGGCGTCGACGACAGGAGGTCCTCGCCGCGCAGGACGTGCGTGATCTCCATCAGCGCGTCGTCGACCGGGTTGACCAGCGTGTACAGGGGGGCGCCGTTGGCTCGTACGATCCCGAAGTCCGGGACGTTCTCCGGCGTGAAGGTCAGTTCGCCGCGGACCAGGTCCGTGAAGGTGATCGTCTCGTCGGGCATCCGGAAGCGGACGATCGGCGTACGGCCCTCGGCGGTGTACGCCGACACCTGCTCGGCGGTCAGATCGCGGCAGTGGCCGTCGTAGCCGGAGGGCCGGCCGGCGGCGCGGGCTGCGTCGCGGCGGGTGTCCAGCTCCTCCGTGGAGCAGTAGCAGTGGTAGGCGTGGCCGGCCTCCTGGAGCCTGGCCGCGACGTCCTTGTAGAGGTCCATGCGCTGCGACTGGCGGTACGGAGCGTGCGGGCCGCCGATCTCGGGGCCCTCGTCCCAGTCGAAGCCCAGCCAGCGCAGCGAGGCCAGCAGCTGCTCGTACGACTCCTCGGAGTCGCGGGCCGCGTCGGTGTCCTCGATGCGGAAGACGAACGTGCCGCCGGTGTGGCGGGCGTACGCCCAGTTGAACAGCGCCGTGCGGACCAGGCCCACGTGGGGGTTACCGGTGGGCGACGGGCAGAACCGTACTCGGACGGCGGGGTCGGATGCGCTAGCCACGCTTGACAACCTTGTTGGTGAGAGTGCCGATGCCTTCGATGGTGACGGCGACCTCGTCGCCGACGGTGAGCGGTCCGACGCCTGCCGGGGTGCCCGTGAGGATCACGTCGCCGGGGAGCAGCGTCATGGCCTCGGTGATGTTGACGATCAGGTCCTCGATGGAGTGGATCATCTCGCTGGTGCGGCCCAGCTGGCGTTGCTCGCCGTTGACCGTGAGCTGGATCGTCAGGTCGGACGGGTCGAGGTCCGTCTCCACCCAGGGGCCGAGCGGGCAGCTGGTGTCGAAGCCCTTGGCCCGCGCCCACTGCTTCTCGCGCTTCTGGACGTCTCGCGCGGTGATGTCGTTGGCGCAGGTGTAGCCGAGGATGACGTCCTTGACGCGCTCGCGCGGGACCTCGCGGCACATCCGGCCGATGACCACGGCGAGTTCGGCCTCGTGGTGCAGTTCCTCGGTGAAGGAGGGGTACTGGATGTCGTCGCCGGAGCCGATCACCGAGGTGGACGGCTTGAAGAAGGCGAACGGTACGTCGGGCACCTCGTTGCCGAGTTCCCGTGCGTGTTCCGCGTAGTTGCGGCCGTAGGCGACGACCTTGTTGGGGAGCACCGGCGGCAGCAGGCGGACCTTGTCGAGGGGGACCTTCGTGCCGGAGAGCTCGAAGTCGGCGAACGGGATGCCCTTGATGATGTCGAGGACTAGTTCGTCCGGCTTGTCGCCCTCGACAGCGCCGAAGGCGACGTTCCCGTCGATGGAGAATCTGGCGATGCGCACGGGATTCCTGCGCCCCTTCGCTGGTCCGGCTGGAGTCTGACGGTCCAGGCTAACGCGCCGCGGGCGGGCGCCTGGCGCAAAAAGCGAGGGCGCCCATGACCTTCGTACGGCCGGGAACCGGGTACGAGGGGCAGAGGCGCCCTTGACAGGCTGACATTCGTGGCGTCCGCCCTGAGTGACCGGGCGGTGCTCGCGCGTACTACTCCGCGACGGAGGCCGCGACCGGGGCGTCCATGAGAATGGTGCGACGGGGGTTGGCGGTCTGCGTGGGGAGGTCTACGGAGTGCTCAGGCTGCTCGACGGGCGTGAGTTCGTCGGCGTCCGTCAGGTGCGCCAGCGTCGTGCGCCGCGGGTTTGCGATGTTGCGGAACATCGTCGTCGTCTTCACTGTTGTGGTCCTCGACCCTGTCGTGTCCGGGCGCTCGGCGGGGCGGGAAGCCGCGTTCCGCGCGCGGGTTGTCGGATTTGCCATCTCTGTAAAGCGTCAGGCTAAACATGCGATTCCCCGGGGAAGTCACGGGGACCCCTTGAACAGCGTGTGAGTTTGCTCACGAATCCATGGGCAAACCGGTCAATTCCGGCCCCCAACCCCCCTCCACGAAACGGACATTGCTTTACTGAAGCCCTCATTCCGCTCCTGATCATGGCGACCTGGACACCGCGACTATCCATCTGACTCGTGGATTTTCATCCGGTATGTACCGAATCGCTTTCTACGCCTCGTGACGCAGCGCTCACGAGGCGTCATCGTCGTCACACCGTGACCCATTGGCCTTGTTGGAGATCCGGCACTGTGCTGGAATTCCACGGACCGCCGCGGGACACGAGCCGGCGCACAGGGGGCGCTGAGCAGCGCCGAGCGGCGGCACGTGAGAGGGGAACCGCGCCAGGTCACTCACGACCACCATGGGGGGCGTTTTTCAGGGCGCCCCTTATACGCCGACACCGTCCGTCCGTTCACGCGGAAGGGCGCCTGGTCCAGAGGTTGCGACGCTAGTGCAGGGACGTTTCAAGAGGGATGGCAGCGCTTCGGCGGAGCCGGAGCCACACAACGGAGCCGGTAACGGTTCCTCCCCCCAGCACGCCCAGAACGCGGGCCAGGCAGCTCTGACCGGCGACAACGGCGAGCGCTCGGCACGCCTTGGCAGTGCTGCGCCCGGCGGCAAGGGCGCGGTGAACGGCGGTTCCGCCGCCGCACCGCCCGTGAAGCCCGCCAAGGGCCCGAGCGGCCCCGGAGCGCGAATAGCTCTGCGGAACTGGCGCATCTCGACCCGTCTGGTCTCGCTGCTCGCGCTCCCGGTGGTCGCGGCGACCTCGCTGGGCGCGCTGCGCATCAGCGACAGCATGGACGACATCCAGCAGCTCGACAACATGCGGCTGCTGACCGACATCACCAAGCAGGCGACCGAGCTCTCCGCCGCGCTCCAGGAGGAGCGCGACCAGTCGGCCGGCCCCCTCGCGCACGGCCAGTCGGCGAACGACTACAGCGTCAAGGGCGTCCGCGACAAGACCGACCGCGCGAGGGCCAACTTCATCGACGGCTCGGAGGAGATCGACTCCGCCAGCCGCAACGGCAACCTCGAGGGTGTTCGCGAGAGCCTCGTGGGTCTCGTCGCTCAACTGAGCAACCTCGACGAGATCCGCAAGAGCGCCTACGAGGACAAGCGCAACTCGACACAGACGGTCGAGGCCTACCACCGGCTCGTCACCCAGCTGCTCGAACTCTCCCAGGACATGGCCGAGGCGACCAGCAACCCCGAGATGATCACGCGCACCCGCGCCCTGGCCGCCTTCTCCTCGGCCAAGGAGTACGCGTCCGTCCAGCGCGCGGTCATCGCCGCGGCGCTGCCCGAGGACAACAAGTCGGTCGGTCAGCTGTCGGAGAACGACCGGCTCTACGCCGAGTCGGCGCTGAGCAGCCAGGACTCCGACCTCAAGAGCTTCAGCAGCATCTACGGCAACGGCGCCGAGGAACTCCTCAAGCCGATCGACGACGGCAGCCCGACGATCACGGCGGCCGACCTCTACGCCAAGCGCATCCTGAACAACAAGGACGGCATCCAGGGGCTGCAGCGGCGCTCCTACAAGGACTGGGTCGACGCCGACTCGTCGAAGATCCAGCAGATGAAGACCATCGAGATCACGCTGCTCAGCGAGATGGAGCAGAAGGCTCGTGAGCTGCGCAACGCCGCCGAGCGGGAAGCGATCATCTCGGGTGCGCTGATCCTTCTCGTGCTCGGTGTCTCGCTGGTCGGCGCCTTCGTCGTCGCCCGGTCCATGATCCGCTCGCTGCGCCGGCTGCAGGACACGGCGACCAAGGTCGCCCAGGACCGGCTGCCCGAGCTGGTCAAGCAGCTGTCCGAGTCCGACCCGCAGGACGTCGACACGTCCGTCGAGTCGGTCGGTGTGCACTCCCGGGACGAGATCGGCCAGGTGGCCGCGGCCTTCGACGACGTGCACCGCGAGGCCGTCCGGCTCGCCGCCGAGCAGGCCCTCCTGCGAGGCAACGTCAACGCGATGTTCACCAACCTCTCGCGCCGCTCCCAGGGCCTCATCCAGCGTCAGCTGTCGCTCATCTCCGAACTGGAGTCCCGCGAGGCCGACCCGGACCAACTGTCCTCCCTCTTCAAGCTCGACCACCTCGCGACCCGTATGCGCCGGAACGGCGAGAACCTTCTCGTCCTCGCCGGTGAGGAGCCCGGCCGCCGCTGGACCCGCCCGGTCCCGCTGGTCGACGTGCTGCGTGCCGCCGCCTCCGAGGTGGAGCAGTACGAGCGCATCGAGCTCTCGTCGGTCCCGACCACCGAGGTCGCCGGCCGAGTGGTCAACGACCTCGTGCACCTGCTCGCCGAGCTGCTGGAGAACGCCACGTCGTTCTCCTCCCCGCAGACCAAGGTCAAGGTCACCGGTCACGCGCTGCCCGACGGCCGCGTCCTGATCGAGATCCACGACACCGGCATCGGCCTCTCGCCCGAGGACCTCGCGGCGATCAACGAGCGGCTCGCCGCGCCGCCCACCGTGGACGTGTCGGTCTCCCGCCGCATGGGTCTGTTCGTGGTCGGCCGCCTCTCGCAGCGTCACGGCATCCGAATCCAGCTGCGCCCGTCCGACTCCGGTGGGACGACCGCGCTGGTCATGCTCCCCGTCGATGTCGCCCAGGGCGGCAAGCAGCCCGCTCCGGGCAAGGCCGGTCAGGGCGGTGCCCCCGCGGGCGGTCCCGCCGCGCAGGCCGCCGCCGGTGTGGCCGCGGCCCGCCGCGGTGGTGGCCAGGGTGCTCCCGCCGGTGGCGGACTCCTCGGCGCCGGTGCCGCTCCGCGCAGTCAGGTCGGCTCCGGCCAGGGTGCGCGCGCCGCGCTGCCCGGCCGGGACGCGGGCGGTCGCCCGGGTGGGTCGGGCGGAGCGCCGCGAGGACCGCAGGGTCCGGGTGCTCCCCAGCAGAACAGCAGGCCGACTTCGTCGGGCGTGGGCAGCTTCGGCGGCCAGGCGCCGGGTGCTCCGCAGGGCCTCCAGGCCGCGGGTGGCTTCGGTGACGGCTCCGGTGCGCGTCAGGGCCAGGACGCCTTCGGCAACAGCACCGGACAGCAGGACGCGTTCGGCGGCTCGCGTGGCCCCGTACCCCCGCAGCGCGCGGAGGGACAGGGCGGCGGGCGCCGTCCGCAGCTCCCGCCGCGTGGCGGTGCGCGTCCGGAACTGCCCGGTGGCAACACCCCGTCGCGTCCGAGCTGGAGCGACGAGAACGCTCAGCCTCCGGTGCCGCGTGCCTCGCTGGACACCCCGCGCGGTCACGAGGAGCCCGCCACCTCACGGATGCCGCGCGTCGACGACCGGCACGGCCCGGCCGCGACGTCGGAGATGCCCGCGGTTCCGCGCCTGGACAGTCTGCAGAACCCGGCCGCCACCTCCGAGTTCGCCCGCCCCGACTACAACGCCCCGCGTCCCGGCGGCCCTTCGGACACCGGCCAGTTCCCGCTGCCCGGCTACAACGGCTCCGGTGACACCAACGGCCAGCAGAGCAACGGCTCGTACGTCCGCTCGGACGTCTTCGGCACCCCGCCCGCCGGGCAGCAGGGCACGCAGAACCCGCAGAGCGACGGACAGTTCACGCCGTCGTCCTACGACAACGGCTCCACGGGCCAGTTCCCCGCGCCGACCGGGTACGACTCCGGCTCGACCGGCCAGTTCCCCGCGCCCTCCGGCTTCGACGGCCGGGGTCCGGTGCCGCGCCATCAGCAGGACGCCTCGTCGACCGGCCAGTTCGAGCGCCCGCAGCCGGGCGCCGGGCGTGGTCCCGCCGACTTCGGCGGCTCCCGCCCGCCGGCCCCGCCGCAGCCGGAGGCATTGCCGCCGGCCAGCGGTCCCGGTGACGGACGGACGCCGCTGTACGACACCCTGGAGACCAACTGGTTCCATGGGCAGGGTCAGCAGGGGCAGCCTCAGGGCGGCCGGCCGCAGACCAACGGCACCAGCAGCAACGGCAACGGCAACAACGGTTCGGCGCTCTCGCAGCCGTCCTCCGTGCCGGCTCCGCCGCGACCGGCGACCGCGCCGGCCACGACCGGCTCCTGGCGCACCTCGCCGAACGACGAGCTGGTCAGGCAGGCCGAGCGGGTCCGCCAGCCGGCCGCCGGTGGCGTCACGACTTCCGGCCTTCCGCGCCGGGTCCCGCGTGCGAACCTCGTACCGGGTACGGCTCAGCAGCAACAGCACCAAAGCGGTCCGGCGGTCTCGCGTGCGCCCGATGACGTGCGCGGCCGGCTGACCAATCTCCGTAGGGGCATCGCCCAGGGTCGGCAGGCCGGTACCGGCTCCGACCAGACCGGCAGCTTCCCCAGCCCCACTCACCAGCAGGAGCGTTAGTTGAGCCAGATGAGCCAGGCGGCACAGAACCTCAACTGGTTGATAACCAACTTCGTGGACAACACCCCAGGTGTGTCCCACACAGTCGTCGTGTCCGCCGACGGCCTCCTTCTGGCCATGTCGGAGGGCTTCCCACGGGACCGCGCCGATCAGCTCGCCGCCGTCGCCTCCGGGCTCACGTCGCTCACCGCGGGTGCCTCGCGCATCTTCGAGGGCGGCACGGTGGCTCAGACGGTCGTCGAGATGGAGCGGGGCTTCCTCTTCCTCATGTCCGTCTCGGACGGATCGTCGTTGGCGGTCCTCTCCCACCCGGACTGCGACATCGGCCTTGTCGGCTACGAGATGGCGCTCCTGGTCGACCGGGCGGGCGCAGTGCTCACCCCGGACCTACGTGCCGAACTACAGGGCAGTCTGCTCCACTGACCGCCCCGGATCCACCCGTCTCACCAAAACACCGTCCGGCCGCCACATCTCCCCCACCGGCCCTGTCAGACGGCACGACTGACCGACGCTGTCCCGCCCGGAGGATTCATGACCCCGCCCACCGCCTCTCATGATCCGTACGCTCACACGTACGAGGATGAGGGCGACCAGCCGCTGGTAAGGCCGTACGCCATGACCGGCGGCCGGACCCGGCCGCGCTACCAGCTCGCCATCGAGGCGCTGATCAGCACGACGGCCGATCCGGCCCAGCTGATGGGACTGCTGCCCGAGCACCAGCGCATCTGCCACCTGTGCCGTGAGGTCAAGTCGGTGGCAGAGGTGTCGGCGCTTCTGGCCATGCCCCTCGGTGTGGCCCGCATCCTCGTCGCGGACCTCGCCGAGGCCGGACTGGTCGCCATCCACCAGCCGGGCGGCGACGAGAACAACGGCGGTGCACCAGCGGTGACACTGCTCGAAAGGGTGCTCAGTGGACTTCGCAAGCTCTGACGGGGGCCGGGCGACCACCTCCGCGAAGATCGTGGTCGCGGGTGGCTTCGGCGTCGGCAAGACCACGTTCGTGGGCGCTGTCTCGGAGATCAACCCGCTGCGTACCGAGGCCGTCATGACGTCGGCCTCGGCGGGTATCGACGACCTCACCCACACCGGGGACAAGACCACCACCACGGTGGCCATGGACTTCGGCCGTATCACCCTGGACCAGGACCTGATCCTGTACCTCTTCGGTACGCCGGGTCAGGACCGTTTCTGGTTCATGTGGGACGACCTGGTGCGCGGCGCGATCGGTGCCGTTGTTCTGGTCGACACCCGCCGGCTCGCGGACTGTTTTCCCGCGGTCGACTACTTCGAGAACAGCGGCCTGCCCTTCGTCATCGCCCTCAACGGCTTCGACGGGCACCAGCCGTACAACCCCGAAGAGGTGCGCGAGGCGCTCCAGATCGGCCCCGACGCCCCGATCATCACGACGGACGCCCGGCACCGCTCGGATGCGAAGAGTGCGCTGATCACGCTGGTCGAACACGCGCTCATGGCACGCCTTCGGTAACCAAGTCAACGATGCCCTACGGCACTTGTCGTAGATACACCGGAGCCGACTGTGGTCTTTGACACGGTCGGCCCCGGCGTTCATAACGTTTCGACAGAGATATCTGGTGGTATGGCCACGCGTCGCGGTCACGTGGTCTCACTGCGCTCACCTTGGCCCCGCCTTTTGGCGGGGCTCGTTCTTTATGACCGTTTTATCTGGGGCTTACATCGCTATGGATCTTCGCATTCCGGTGTTTGGAAGAGCGAAGGCTGACGTGCTGGAATGCCTGAACTGCCTAATAGTCAAAGACGTACACCTGTAGAGGGTCTTTGGCTTACCGGCTCTGAGAGACTGCGGCACAACGTTGGTGCCTTCCGCCGAGAGGTTGTTGGTCGAGTGAGGCGAAGCAAGAACGGTCCCGAGCCGTCGGCCCGGGGCAACTTCACCCCGCCGCCGCGCGGAGCGGCGGCCGCCGCTGTGCCCGGCTCGGAGCCGATGGCACCACCCGCCCCGAGCGGCAGCCGTTTCTCCCCGCGCAACTGGCGCGTGCCGACCAGGCTGAACGCGATTCTGCTCATACCCGTGGTGGTCGGCCTGGTCATGGGCGGCTTCCAGGTGAAGAGCTCGATCGACACCTGGCAGGAGGCCAAGGACGCGGAAGAGACCGCGCGCCTCGTGCAGGCCGCCCTGGTCTACGGCGACGCCATCTTCCAGGAGCGCGATATCACCGCCGCCCCCCTGCTCCAGGGCAAGGGCGAGGACGACGAGACGGTGGTCAAGGCCCGCGCGGCCACCGACAAGGCGGCTGACGCCTTTGACGCCGCCGCGCGGACCGTCCCGAACAAGCCGAGCGTCGAGCGCCGCCTGAAGCTGTTCCGCGAGGTCGAGCCGCAGCTGGCGTCGGTCCGTGCGGCCGCGTACACCTCCAAGCTCACCGGTGTGCAGTCCGAGGAGAGCTACACCGCCCTCACGCACACCCTGATGGAGTTCTCCAACGAGCTGGGCCTGGGCACCGGCAACATCACCAGCTACGGTCGGACCGTCTACGCCATCTCGCTCACCAAGGCCTCCGTGTCGCTGGAGCGTGCCATCGGCATGCACCTGCTGATCAAGCCCGGCCCCGGCGCGAGCAACTTCCAGAGCCAGCGCATCGCCCTCTCCTCGTACGCGTACCTGGAGCGGATCGCCATCGCGGAGTACATCGCGGGCGGTACCGAGGCGGACGCCAAGAAGCTTCAGGACGCCTCGGTCAAGGTAACGGCCGACGGCAAGGCGATGGCCGAGCAGGCCGCCCAGAGTGCCGCGTCCAAGGGCGAGACCTATGTCCCGCCGCCGTCCGACCCCAGCCAGATGATCGCGCGGCTGGCCTCACTCGACTCGACCGAGCCCAGTGCGCGCGCGGCGCTCGCCGCGGAAGGCATCACGCCCCAGAACTGGTGGGCGGTCAACACGCTGAAGTACAACGCGTACCTCAAGCTGGAGTCCGACCTCTCCAAGACGGCCGTGAACGAGGCGTCCACCATCTCGGACAACGCCAAGCGCGACGCCATCATCGTGGGTGCCGCGGTCCTGGTGGCCCTGCTCGCCGCGTTCATCCTGGCCGGCATGGTGGCCCGCCAGATGAGCCGCGCGATGCGCCAGCTGCGCAACGCGGCCTTCGGTATCGCCGAGCAGCGTCTGCCGATGCTGGTCGACCAGCTCTCGCGTACCGATCCCGGTCGCGTCGACACCCGTGTCGCCGCGATCCCCATCAACACCACGGACGAGATCGGTGAGGTCGCCCGCGCCTTCGACCAGGTCCACCGCGAGGCGGTGCGACTGGCCGCCGAGCAGGCGCTGCTCCGGGGCAACATCAACGCGATCTTCACCAACCTGTCGCGCCGCAACCAGTCCCTGATCGAGGGCCAGCTGACCCTGATCACGGACCTGGAGAACAACGAGGCCGACCCGGACCAGCTGGAGAACCTCTTCCGTCTGGACCACCTCGCGACCCGTATGCGCCGCAACGGCGAGAACCTCCTCGTCCTCGCCGGCGAGGAGCCGGGCCGCCGCTGGGACCAGCCGGTCCCGCTGGTCGACGTTCTGCGCGCCGCCTCCTCCGAGGTGGAGCAGTACGAGCGCGTCGAGCTGTCGGGCGTACCGGAGGCCGAGATCCACGGCCGCGCGGTCACCGACCTCGTGCACCTGCTCGCCGAGCTGCTGGAGAACGCGACGACGTTCTCGTCCCCGCAGACGAAGGTCCGGGTGACGGCGACCCGGCTGCCCGACGGCCGCATCATGGTCGAGATCCACGACAAGGGCATCGGCCTCACCGCCGAGGACTTCGCGGACATCAACCACAAGCTGGCCAACCCGCCGACGGTGGACGCCGCGATCTCCCAGCGCATGGGCCTGTTCGTGGTCGGCCGGCTGTCCGACCGGCACGGCATCCGCGTCCAGCTCCGCCCCTCGGGCGAGCAGGCCGGTACGACGTCGCTGGTCATGCTCCCGGACGCCATCACCCACGGTGGCGGTGGCGAGCAGCAGATGCAGCGCGACGAGTTCACCGTCTCGCAGATCATCCCCGAGCAGCAGCAGCAACAACAGCAACAGCAGCCGCAGCAGTACGTGGGCGAGAACTTCCAGTCCGCCCAGATGCAGCCGATGCGTACGGCGGCCGAGCTCGGCTTCGACGACAGCCGCTACACCGAGGTCCCGGACGACATCCGCGAGCTGGACCCGGTGGGCCGCTCCCTGATGCGTGAGGAGCGCCGCGCGCAGCTGGAGGCGCAGGCGCACCCCGAGCCGGGCCAGCAGGAGGCCATCGAGGCCCCCGCGTACGGCGACGACTTCAGCGCGCCGAACGGCCAGGCCCCGGCTCTGAACGAGCCCTTCGCGAGCTACGACCAGCAGACCGCGTACGAGGAGCGGCAGCAGCCGTCGTACGAGGAGCCGTACTTCAACGGGAACAACGGTTTCCCTCAGACGGACGACTTCCCGTCGACCGGCAGCGAGTACCCGTCGACCAACGGCGGCTACCCCTCCCCGAACGGCAACGGCGGCTACCCGGAGCCCACGTACACGGAGCCCGTCCAGGAAGAGCCCGCCCCGGCCCACGCCGCGGCCCCGGAAAGCTTCTCGGCCTTCGAGGAGCGGCGTTACCAGGATGACTGGCCGCAGCCGGACGGTTACCAGAACGGGCACCGCTCCGAGTACGCTCCGGAGACGGAATCCACGCAGGCCGCTGACGTGAGTGAGCGGAACCACGTAGGCTTCGAGCGTCCGGGACCGGCGCCCTCCGCCGCCCACGCGCTGACCGATGCCGGGCTTCCCCGCCGTGGATCCACCACGAGCGGCACCAGCAACGGCACCTCCCGGCAGCACGTGGACCAGGAGACCCCGGCCCCGGCGGAGCAGAACGGTAACGCGAACGGGAACGGGAACGGCAAGGGTCCCGACGACTGGCGCTCGGCCAACGACGAGCGCTGGCAGCAGGCCGCACAGCTCCGCAAGCCCAAGGCGGGCGGGGTGACCTCCTCCGGTCTGCCGCGCCGGGTACCGAAGGCCAACCTGATCGAGGGTGCCGCGGAAGCGACTCTCCAGGGCGGCCCGTCGGTGTCCCGCGCTCCCGAGGACATCCGGGGCAGGTTGAGCAACCTGCGCCGGGGCGTCCAGCGGGGACGCACCGCAGGTAGTGAGACGAACGGCCAGGCCACCAGGAATCACCACGGTGGGCCCGACAGCACCTACAACCAGGAGCGTTAGTGTGAGTCCGATGAGCCAGGCGGCGCAGAACCTGAACTGGTTGATCACCAATTTCGTGGACAACACCCCCGGGGTGTCGCACACGGTGGTGGTCTCCGCCGACGGACTCCTTCTGGCGATGTCCGAAGGCTTCCCGCGAGACCGCGCGGACCAGCTCGCCGCTGTCGCCTCCGGTCTGACCTCGCTCACCGCGGGTGCCTCGCGCATCTTCGAGGGCGGCAGCGTGAATCAGACGGTTGTGGAGATGGAGCGGGGATTCCTGTTCATCATGTCCGTTTCCGACGGTTCCTCGCTCGCGGTGCTCGCACATCCGGAGGCCGACATCGGTCTCATTGGGTACGAGATGGCACTTCTGGTCGACCGGGCCGGCACGGTCCTGACACCCGATCTGCGTGCGGAGCTCCAAGGGAGCCTTCTCAACTAACAGTCAGACGGTGCGTTTTGGCGTCTCGGGGCGGTAGGTTTCGGACGCGGCTCCACAGTGATGCGGTGCCCGGCACAGTCGGAGGAGGAGAAGAAAGTGGCAACACCCCCAGGCGGTTCACCCTCGGGTAATTGGTCGTACGGTCCCGGCCAGGGTCAGGGCCAGGGCGACCAGAACCGGTACAACTTCCCCTCCGCACCGAGCCACCGTCGGCAGCAGCCGTACGCACCCCAGAACCCGCAGGGTCCCGGGCCGTCGCCGTACGACCAGCCTGCGGCGCCCCGTATCCAGCCCGTGCAACCGCAGCGCCGCTCTCCGGAGCCGTCGCCCGCCGGGGGCGCAAGCAATCCCCTGGTGCGTCCTTACGCCATGACCGGTGGCCGGACGCGCCCGCGATACCAGCTCGCCATCGAGGCGCTGGTGCACACCACTGCGCAGCCGCACCAGATGCAGGGCCAGTTGCCCGAGCATCAGCGGATCTGCAACCTCTGCCGAGAGATCAAGTCGGTGGCCGAAATCTCGGCGTTGCTGACCATCCCCCTCGGCGTGGCCAGGATCCTCGTCGCCGACTTGGCGGAGGCAGGCCTGGTCGCCATTCATCAGCCCGGCGGCGACGAGAGCGTCGGCGGGCAGCCAGCCGTGACTTTGCTCGAAAGGGTGCTCAGTGGACTTCGCAAGCTCTAGCGGAGGGCCTTCCCGCTCCACCACGTCCGCGAAAATCGTGGTGGCGGGCGGCTTCGGCGTGGGCAAGACCACGTTCGTCGGGGCCGTCTCGGAGATCAATCCGCTGCGTACCGAGGCCGTGATGACGTCCGCGTCCGCGGGCATCGACGACCTTACGCACACCGGGGACAAGACGACGACGACCGTCGCCATGGACTTCGGCCGCATCACCCTGGACCAGGACCTGATCCTGTACCTCTTCGGTACGCCCGGCCAGGACCGCTTCTGGTTCATGTGGGACGACCTGGTGCGTGGCGCGATCGGCGCGATCGTCCTGGTCGACACGAGGCGTCTCGCCGACTGCTTCCCGGCGGTCGACTACTTCGAGAACTCGGGTCTTCCCTTCGTGATCGCCCTGAACGGGTTCGACGGCAGCCAGCCGTACAACCCGGACGAGGTGCGGGAGGCTCTGCAGATCGGCCCGGACACGCCGATCATCACGACGGACGCGCGGCATCGCGCTGACGCGAAGAGTGCGTTGATCACTCTCGTGGAGCACGCGTTGATGGCTCGCCTGCGGTAGGCAGACGGTTTCGGCCACGGGGCTGCCACGGACGGTTGTAGACCGTCTGCGGCAGCCCCGTGGCTTGTCGCGCAGTTCCCCGCGCCCCTAGAGACGGGGCCGCGCCCCTGTCTTTGTCTTTTAGGGGCGCGGGGAACTGCGCGACAAGCCCCCGCGGGCCCGCGGCCGAGTTGCGCACATGCTGAAGGGCCCCTCTCTCAGAGAGGGACCCTTCAGTCGTCCTACAAGGCTCAGTGCCAGCTGTGCGGGGCGCGGAAGCCGCCCTCGCGCTCCAGGCGGCGCCAGCCGGCCTTCGGGCGTCCGCGGTGGGTCGGGGCCGCTGCCGGTGCCGCTGCCGCACGGGCCAGCAGGATCGCCGTGATGGCGGCGACCTCCTCGGGCTCGGCATGGCCCTTCTCGACGCGAATGTCAGAGGTGTTCATAGGTCACAGTCTCCGTGAGAGAGGTTTCCGCGGATGGACCGCGAAGGATCCGCTGGGTTACCGAGCGGGATCACTGAGGGGGGTTGCCGTGCTTTCGCGAGGGCAGGTCGGCGTGCTTGGTGTGCAGCATCGCGAGTGACCTGATGAGCACCGAGCGGGTCTCGGCCGGGTCGATGACGTCGTCGACCAGACCGCGCTCGGCGGCGTAGTAGGGGTGCATCAGCTCGGACTTGTACTCCTTGACCATCCGAGCCCTCATCGCCTCGGAGTCTTCGGCATCCGCGATCTGACGGCGGAAGATGACGTTGGCGGCACCTTCCGCGCCCATCACGGCGATCTCGTTCGTCGGCCAGGCGTAGGTGAGGTCGGCGCCGATGGACTGGCTGTCCATGACGATGTACGCGCCTCCGTACGCCTTGCGCAGGATCAGCGAGATCCTCGGAACGGTCGCGTTGCAGTAGGCGTACAGCAGCTTCGCGCCGTGCCGGATGATTCCGCCGTGCTCCTGGTCGACGCCCGGCAGGAAGCCGGGGACATCCAGCAGCGTGACGATCGGGATGTTAAAAGCGTCACACATCTGGACAAAGCGCGCAGCTTTTTCGGATGCCTCGATGTCCAGGACGCCTGCGAGGCTCTGCGGCTGGTTGGCGACGATGCCCACGACCTGGCCGTCCAGCCGACCGAGCGCGCAGATGATGTTGCGGGCCCAACGCTCGTGAATCTCAAGGAAGTCACCGTCGTCGACGAGCTCCTCGATGACCTTGGTCATGTCGTACGGCCGGTTGCCGTCGGCGGGTACGAGGTCGAGCAGAACGTCGCTCCGCCTGTCGGCGGGGTCCTCGCACTCGACGCGCGGCGGGTTCTCGCGGTTGTTCTGCGGGAGCATCGCGAGGAGGTAGCGGACCTCGGCGATGCAGGTCTCCTCGTCGTCGTACGCGAAGTGCGCCACGCCGCTGGTCTCGGCGTGCACATCGGCACCCCCGAGGCCGTTCTGGGTGATCTCCTCACCGGTGACCGCCTTGACGACGTCCGGGCCGGTGATGAACATCTGCGAGGTCTCACGGACCATGAACACGAAGTCGGTGAGAGCGGGCGAGTAGGCGGCCCCGCCCGCGCACGGGCCGAGCATCACGCTGATCTGCGGGATGACACCGGACGCCTTGGTGTTGCGCTGGAAGATGCCGCCGTACCCGGCCAGAGCCGAGACACCCTCCTGGATACGGGCACCGGCGCCGTCGTTGAGCGACACCAGCGGAGCACCGGCCGCGATGGCCATGTCCATGATCTTGTGGATCTTCGTGGCGTGGGCCTCACCCAAAGCACCGCCGAAGATCCGGAAGTCGTGGGCGTACACGAAGACCGTACGGCCCTCCACCGTGCCCCAACCGGTGATCACGCCGTCCGTGAACGGCCGCTTCGCCTCCAGACCGAACCCGGTGGCCCGGTGTCGGCGCAGCTGCTCGACCTCGTTGAAGGAGTCCGGGTCGAGGAGCAGGTCGATGCGCTCCCGGGCGGTCAGCTTGCCCTTGGCGTGCTGCGCCTCGGTGGCCTTCTCGCTGGGGCCGGCCAGGGCCTGCGCACGGATCTCGTGCAGCTCGGCCACGCGCCCGCGTGCGTCCGTCGGCTCCCCCGTCGGCTCGCCCGCGAACCCACCCTGCGCCTCATCCAAAACGGTCATGTAGCGACCATACGAAGCCGAGCAAGAAAACCGGCCCGTCGACTCCGTACAGTCTCCGGCGAGTTTTCCTGGTACCCCTGAACAGAACCGCGTCGCCGTGCAGCCGACCCGACTGCTCAGAGGGCATGCGAGTTGTAGGGGTCACACAAAGCCGTCACGGCGAGACCCCTGTCACGCCGGGCGAGAGTACGGCACACAGAGTAATGGCATGAGCACTCTCGCGGCATGGTTGAACATTGAACAGAATGGAGTTATGGTTGCCCTCGTTGAACTGTTCAAGCTTCAACAATCCATCTCCAGGGAGTCACGCCATGAGCATCTTCGGCCGCAAGAACACCGCTGACAGCGACGCCACCTCGTCCGTGGCGACCGCGGAGACCCCCGGGCTCGCCGCGCTGACCGGCGAGTACACGATCGACCCGTCCCACACGACGATCGGCTTCGTCGCCCGGCACGCCATGGTGACGAACGTGAAGGGCAGCTTCCAGGAGTTCGAGGGCACCCTGCACCTCGACGGCACCAGCCCGGCCAACTCGACGGCGTCCCTCGACATCAAGATGGACAGCCTCGACACGGGCTCGGCCGACCGTGACGGCCACCTGAAGAGCGCGGACTTCTTCCGGACGGACGAGTTCCCGACGATGACGTTCCGCTCGACCAAGGCGGAGTCCCTGGGCGGCGACGACTACCGCATCACCGGTGACCTGGAGATCCTCGGCACCACCAGGCCGATCACCATCGACATGGAGTTCAACGGCTCGGCGAAGGACCCGTTCGGCAACGAGCGCGTGGGCTTCGAGGGCAAGGCGGAGATCCTGCGCTCGGACTGGGGCCTGACGTGGAACGCGGCGCTGGAGACGGGCGGGGTGCTCGTGTCCGACAAGATCAAGCTCAACTTCGACATCTCGGCCATCAGGAACGCGTGACGCGACGCGCGCCGCTCGGGTCGCCGCTCCAGATGCGGCGACATCGGCTTCGCCGTCGGCATCCACGGCGCGTACGAAGCGGAAACGAAACCGCCCGCCTGGTCAGGGGAGTCACTCCCCGACCGGGCGGGCGGACGTGTCTCCCGAGCCTGTCGCTCCGTCCACCAGTCCGGCGACGGCTGCCGCGAGGCGAGCTGCCCGGCTGTCGGGCGGGCGGGCCTTGAGCAGGGGCAGTACGACCTGATAGGCCAGAAACTGTCCTAGAGGTTGCTCCCGGGCCCGTCTCGACTCGCTCCGACTCACTCACCCGTGTACAGCCGCCCCAGGTCCACCAGGACCACCTCACCCCGCTTTTCCACGGCCCGCAGATCGTCGGTGAACCCGGCCCCGCTGTAACAGGCGAGCCGTACGGCGGATGTGTCGACCCCGCGCTCCGCAAGCAGCCGTTCGGCCTGCCGCAGGCGCTCAAGGTGCCCCATACCCATCGTCTGGTCCCACTTGGCCTCGCCCAGGGACAGCAGTACGCCGTTGTCCTGGCCCACCGCGCCGCGTACGACCACGTCGATCTCGTGGCTGGTACGGGCCGTCCGGTCGGGGACCGTCCCGTACGAGACGTCGATCGGCATGCCGCCGAAGGTGTCCGGCGCCGCGAAATGGGCGACCCACTCACGGCAGACCTGTTCGAAGTGCGGGCCGACGACAGCGGAGAGGAAACGGGGCCGGGCGGTTTCCCAGACGTGCTCGGCCATTCCCCGGTCCAGCAGGGCGAGCTTCGGACGGGAGATGGCATGGTCGAAGGCGATGAGCGGCTCGCCCACCCGGTAGACGCTGCGGTTTCCCCGGAACGCGTCCGTCTCCCTCCGTACGAGTCCGCAGTCCTGGAGGACGGTCAGGGGGTGCGTGATGTCGCTGATCGGCCGCTCCAGGCAGCCGGCGATGCGCCCCGCCGTGGCGTTTCCGGAGGCGAGCGCGGCGAGCACGGAGTGGTAGAGGGCCCGGTCCCGCAGGTCCGACTCGTCGGCGAGGAGATAGCGGGCCTCGCGGTAGAGCGGCGAGCGCGGGGACAGTGCCGTTCGGCAGACCCACGCATCGAAGTCGGCGAGGTCGACGGGGACGTCGTCGCGTACGAACTCCCTTCGGTAGGCGGGAGTTCCGCCGACGACGCTGTGCACGAGGAGCGCGAGTCGGTGGTCGTCGATGCCCCAGAAGGCGGCTGCCTGTCTGAAGTCGAGGGGATGGACGACGAGTTCGAGCCCGGCCCGGCCGCGCAGGGGTGACGTACCGCTGAGGAGCTTCCCCATGAACGAGAGCGAACTGCCGCAGAGGAGGAGGCGCGTACGGGAGTTCAGTCGCTCCGGTCGGCGTGGTCCGTAGGCGACCTGGATGATGGAGGGGAGGGCGGGGGTGGCCCGGGCCAGGTACGGGAACTCGTCGATGACAACGGGGAGAGGATCGTCTCGGCCGAGGACGAGGAGAGCGTCGATCGCCTGCTCCCACCGGTCGAAGCGCATGGGGGCGACGCTGCCGGTGTGCTGGCCCAGTTCCTCACCGAACCGGCGCAGCGACTCCGCCTCGGTCGCTTCGTACGCGCAGAAGTAGAAGCCGCCTGCGGCGCGGGCGAGCGAGTCGAGGAGGAAGGACTTGCCCTGGCGTCGGCGGCCGGAGACGACGGCAAGGGTGGCTTCCGGACCGGTGTCGGACGCGAAGGCCGTCAGTTCGCTCCACTCCCAGTCGCGGTCGAACATGTCGGTGGGTTTGGGCAGTTCACGGGTCGGGCGGGGCATGGTGGCCTCCAGCAGGCGCTTAGGGAAATACGTTTCCCGGAAGTACGTTTCCCTTAACGTCCTCGACACGGGATCGGTCACGCGGTCGGCGGGACAGCGACTGGTCTCGCCCCCCTGGATCTGCTTCCTCCTCGCGCGACGGCAAGCCATGATGAGGCGGGGGCTGCGGTGGGAACGGGCGGACCGGTGAGCGACAGAGACCACTACGACTTTCGGTACAGCACCTTCAACGGCCCCGTCATCGCACGAGCCGAGCACGATCGCGGCCCTGTTTTCACGGCCATGTCCGCCCTCCCTGCCCCTCCAACGGCCTTCACCGGCCGTGAACAGCACGTCAGGGCTCTGTTGGACGTACTCGATCCCGGCACGGAGACCAGTGCGGACGCCGTGTTGATCTCAGCGGTGGGCGGCCTCGGCGGCGTGGGCAAGACCGCGCTGGCTCTGCATGTCGCTCACGCCGCGCGCGCTCGCTTTCCCGGAGGAACCCTCTTCGTCAATATGCGCGGCTACGACGACTCTCCTACGGAGCCCGAGCAGGCAGTGACGTCTTTTCTCACCGCCCTTGGCATCGGGCGTGAGAACCTCCCCTCCGCACCC
Organism: Streptomyces sp. B21-083; assembly: GCF_036898825.1. Lineage (GTDB taxonomy): Bacteria > Actinomycetota > Actinomycetes > Streptomycetales > Streptomycetaceae > Streptomyces. Next base: position 2,771,736 of record NZ_JARUND010000001.1, read on the forward strand.
GAGGAGTTGTACGCGCTGTACCGGTCGGCTCTGAACAGCCGGGGTGCGGTACTTATCGTGCTGGACAACGTCTCGGCTGCCGCACAGGTCGTACCGCTGCTCCCTGGCGATACACGGCATCGCGTACTGGTGACTTCCAGGGACTCTTTCGACTCACTGACAGCGCGATCGATCACCCTCGACTCCCTTTCGCAGGACGAGGCGGTCGCTCTGATCGAGCGGTCCCTGACTATCAGCGATCCGGACGACTCCCGGGCCAGTGACGAACCCGATGCCGTACGGATCCTCGTCGACCTGTGCGGCCGTCTTCCGCTGGCGCTTCAGATCGCGGCAGCTCAGCTCCGCCGGCGCAAAACTCGCCCTGTTTCCACGCTCGTCGCCGATCTGCGAGCAGCGGTCGATCGCGTGAGCGCGTTGCGGGCACCGGGCAAAGACCAGTACGAAAGGGATCTGTTACTACGCCCGGTATTCGACGTCACGTACGGGCGACTCGACGCGGACCAGGCCAGACTGTTCCGGCTCCTGGCCCATGCCCCGGCGGCAGACTTCGGGCATCCCACAGCCGTCGCCCTCTCTGGAATATCTCCGGCCGACATCATGGAGAGACTCGAGGACCTGGCAGCCGTCTATTTGATCAGCTCCTCGCCCGACGGCGATCGTTGGGTGATGCACGACCTGCTGCGCGCTTACGCCTCCACGTTGAGCGCATCCGAGCCTGTTCTCGCCCGCGAAGCTACGGATGCCAAGAACAGCTTGCTCCAGGACTTCTGTCTGCGAACCGTCTCTGCCGACAAGCACCTGCACGGCCAGCTGCTTGCAGACGTGCCGGACCTCTTCCCCGACCGTCATGCCGCACTTGCCTGGCTGGACTCCGAACATACTTCCCTCATACGGGCAATCCAGTGGGCAGAGAATGCAGAGCACAGCAATTTCGCAACCGCGCTGGGCGTCTGCGTCGATCGATATCTACAGCTTCAGCGGCATTTCACTGATGGGATACTGGTCTCCGAAACGCTACTGACGGCAGCCAGGCGGGACGAGGACCGGTTCCTGGAGATGATCGCGCTGACGACCTTGGGACATTCTCAGCACCAGTTGCGCCTATACCGCGAAACTGCCATTACTCATACCAAGGCACTACGTCTTGCATATTCCCTCAACGATCACAGCGCTCAGGCAACCGGCTGGAGCAATCTGGGCTACTGCATGCACGATTGGGGGCAACACGATATTGCAGCCGAGATGCTCGGACGCGCACAGGAGATGTTCTCCCAACTGGGCGACGAGCACCGAGAAGCGATGGCTTGGAACACGCTGGGTATGCCGCTTCTGGAACTTCGCAGGTTCGGTGAGGACGCGCAGGCCCACAGGAATGCTCAGAAAGCATTTCACCAGACAGGAGACCGGCAACGTGATGCAACTGCTTGGATCAATCTGGGCACAGCCCTGAGAGCGGTATCCGAATTCGAAGACGCCGTCAATGCATACATGAATGCCGCCGACCTCTTCGCCGAGCAACACGACCGGTATGGAGAAGCCTCGGCCTGGAACAACGTCGGCAGCCTCCTGATCAAACTTCGAGAATTCGAAACGGCATCAGAGATACTCCACAAGTGTGAAGCGGTATTTGTCTCCTTGCGCGAGTGGCACAGAGTGGGAGCTGCTCGATGGAATATCGCGCAGCTCCATGAATCACAAGGCCGAGTCCTCGACGCGAGAGCTGCGTGGAAATCTGCCGCAGATGCCTATGCCCTCGCTGGCGATGAAGAGCTGGCCACTTCGGCTCGCCAGAACGCCGAACAGCTCACCCCTACATCCCGAACTCGCACCACACCGACTTACCGGGGCACCGCTCCCCCGCCCCCCACCTGTCCGCCAGCCCCGCCACGATGAGCAGCCCCCGCCCCTCCTCGGCCTCCGGGTCGGGGTTCGGTGTGTGGATCTCGCCCGGCCCGCTGTCGTGGACCTCGACACGGAGTACGCGGTCGGTGGCCAGGGCCAGTTGGAGGAGGAAGCCCCTGCCCGGGGGTACGCCGTGCAGGAGGGCGTTCGTCGCCAGTTCGCTCACGCAGAGCAGCACGTCGTCGGTGCGCTCGGGTGTGCCCCAGTCGGCGAGGGCCTCGCGGGTGAAGCCGCGGGCCAGGCGTACCGACCTGCGGTCGCGGCGGTAGAACGCCTCGCGGGTGTGGAGGAGTTGGGGTTGTGCGTTCATGAGGCCACTGTCACAGGGAGTGACTAGTGTGGGGCAGTACGTGAGGTCGTAGTTCCGATTACTACGACTCCACTACGAGGAGTCCGGGTGGCGACGGGGGAAAGGGACGGGCATGCATTCGGCGAAGAGGCCCAGGCGGGGTAGTTCATGGCAGGCGATCGGGGCGGGGGTCGCCCACTTCCGGCGGCGGGCGGGGCTGACGCAGGAACAGTTGGCCGAGCGCGCGAACATCCACGTCGACACCGTGCGCTCCATCGAGCAGGGGCGCCTGGCGCTGCAACCCGACCGGGCCGAGCAGTTCGATGAACTGCTGGACACGGGTGGGGTGTTGGCCGTCATGGCGGCCAAGGTGCCGGTGCGGGAGCGGGTCGTGCAGTTCGCGCAGGGGCTGGTCGAGCACGAGCAGGAGGCGCTCAGTCTTCTGTCGTACGAGACCCAGGCGATTCCGGGGTTGCTTCAGACTCCGGAGTACTGCCGTGCCGTCTTCGACTACCGATACCCGGCGCTCGGGTCCGAGACGGCCGAACAGTGGGTGAACGCCCGCATGGAACGGCAGTTGGTCTGGCAACGGGAACAGCCCCCGGTCGGGCACTTCGTCCTGGATGAGAGCATCCTGCGGCGGGAAGTCGGCGGCCGGGAAACGATGCGCGGGCAGATCCGCACGATCCTCGAAGCGTGCGAGCCCGTCCACATGAGCGTCCAGGTCATGCCCATGAACCGCGCCCCACACGCCTGTCTCGACGGCCCCATGGTGCTCCTCGAAACCCCTGACCACGAGCGGCTCGTGTACCTGGAGGTGCAGCGTGCCAGCTTCCTCGTCGACGATCCCGACGAGGTCAGTAACTACCATCTGAAGTATGGAATGCTGCGTTCACAGGCCCTCTCTCCCGACGAGAGCGTGCGCCTCCTGGACGGACTGCTAGGAGAGTCATGACCACCGCAGTACGGCAGCAGGACCGAACGGACGACACGGCGTGGTTCAAGTCCAGCTACAGCGGCAGTGAAGGCGGCAACTGCCTCGAAGTCGCCGCCCACACCTCCGCCGTCCACATCCGGGACTCCAAGAACCCCTCCGGCCCCGTCCTCACCGTCGCCCCCGGTACCTGGGCCGCGTTCCTGGATCGGGCGTAGCCGGTATGGACGACACCGAGTGGGTCATCATCACCTCGTACGCGAACGCTCCCGGGCGACCCGACCCCCTTGCCGCCGTGCGGGCTTGACTGCGGGAGCGCGGTATCGACTGGATGCCGTTCGGGCCGGACGAGGTGCGGTTCGACCTCGCCTGCGGGCCGGGAGGCGATGGGCGCTGGCACGGATGGTTCACCGTGTACGTGGCCGCGGACGCGCTCCGCAGGCTCGGGCTTCATCCCGCGCGGTCGGCCTCGCCCCATGACGGATTCTCGCCGCCCGCCTGGTGGCACGCCGCCGGGGAGCGGTACGGCCGTCGGTGGCCCGTCCCGCCGGGATATCCCGGTGCGGGGTCCCCGTTCGAGAGTTAGCCTCCGTCCATGACCTGGCTCCCCCGCGACTTCGCACACCCGCCGCACGTCGACGTACCCGGCGGGTATCACCTGCGGCCGATTCGCGGGACCGACGCCGCCATCGACTACCCCACCGTCATGGGTTCGCGCGAGCGGCTGTGGAGCATCTTCGGGGAGGCCTGGGGATGGCCGGCCGCGACCATCACGTACGAGGCCAATCTCGCCGATCTGGAGCGGCACGCCGCCGAGGCCGACGCCCACGAGTCGTTCAACTACGTGCTGCTCAACGAGGACGAGACCGTCGAACTCGGGTGCGTCTACATCGATCCGCCCGAGAAGGCCGAGGCCGACGCCGAGATCTCCTGGTGGGTCGTGGACAGTGCCGTGGGGAGTGCGGTCGAGCAGGACCTCGACGCTCTCGTACCTCGGTGGATCGCCGACGACTGGCCCTTCGTCAAGCCTCGGTTCATCGGACGGGATCTGTCCTGGGCGGAGTGGCTGCGGCTGCCTGACGCGTCCGCGTGACCCCGACGTGTTCGGTCCGGGCGAACCGGCTGGCCTGATAGGCGTGGCCGGTTTTCGCCCCTTGTGGGTGTGCTCACGGCGTTCCCATAATCCTTCAACAGATTTTGACCAGCTCATGCCAGCAAAAGCACGAGCTCTTTCCGTTCGCTTGGCATGGCCCTGACATTTCTGCGTATGTCCAACCCCCACGGAAGGCATCACGTTGAAGAAGTTCGTCACCGCGTTCAAGAGAGCCGCTGCCGCCGGCGCCGCCGCACTCGCGATCATCAGCCTTCAGCCCCTCTCGTCCGCCCAGGCCGCCCCCGCTCCCGTCGTCGGCGGGACCCGTGCCGCGCAGGGCGAGTTCCCCTTCATGGTCCGGCTCTCCATGGGCTGTGGCGGCGCGCTCTACACGCAGCAGATCGTGCTCACCGCCGCGCACTGTGTGAACGGCTCGGGCGCCAACACGAGCATCACGGCCACCGCCGGTGTCGTGGACCTTCAGTCCACCTCCGGCCGGGTCCAGGTCAAGTCCACCCGGGTCCTCCAGGCCCCCGGCTACAACGGCACCGGGAAGGACTGGGCGCTGATCAAACTCGCCCAGCCGATCAACCTGCCGACGCTGAAGATAGCCACCACCACGCAGTACAACACCGGGGACTTCACCGTCGCCGGGTGGGGTGCGGCCCGTGAGAACGGTGCCCAGCAGCGGTACATGCTCAAGGCCACGGTGCCGTTCATCAGTGACGCCACCTGCAAGGCGTACGGCGGTCTCTACAGCGGGCTCGTCGCCGGCGACGAGATCTGCGCCGGGTTCGCGGCGGGCGGTGTCGACACCTGCCAGGGTGACTCCGGTGGCCCGATGTTCCGTAAGGACAACGCCGGTGCGTTCGTCCAGGTCGGGATCGTCAGCTGGGGTGACGGGTGCGCTCGCGCGAATGCGCCCGGCGTCTACAGCGAGGTCTCGACGTTCGCCTCCGCCATCGCCTCGGCGGCGTCGACGCTCTGACGCGGGTCTGCAGCATCTTCCGTACGACGTTCACGGGTCCGGCGCTTATCGGCGCCGGGCCCGTGCCCGTGTCTGTACCCGTAGCGGATTGCGTTGCCAGAGTGCGTCGCCCCCGCCGCCCTTACCCGTCCCATCCTCGGGGGCGCTGCCCCCGAACCCCCGCTCCTCAAGCTCCCCCAAGCACTCCACAAGCGGCCCCCTGGGGCCAGGCCGGTGAATCAGAACCCCCCGACGAAGTCGCCGCCGCCCCCGAAGTCGCCGCCGCCGCCGAAGTCCCCTCCGCCGAATCCGCCGCCGAAGTCGCCGGGGTCGAAGTCCGCGCCGGACATGTCGCCGCCGTCGTAGCCGGCGAAGTCTCCGTATCCGGCGCCGTAGTCGGCCGCGTAGGACGGGGTTGCCATCATGCTGCCGAGCATCGTGCCGACGAGGAGGCCGGGGAGGATGCCGCCGCCGAAGTAGCCGCCCGCCCAGGGGCCGTACGCCGGGCCCGCGTCCCAGTAGGGGCGGGGGCCTGACACGGTCTCCACCTCGCGGAACGCGGGGTCCAGGCCGTCGGCCAGGCGGGCGCGGTCGGCGGCGCAGACCGGGACCTCGCGGGGTGCGCCGCCCGCCGGTGTCCAGGTCGCGTCGGCCACCGAGGGGCCGTGCCGCGGGTCGAAGAAGCAGGGGCCCCGGCGCTCGGGCAGCGGACGGCCCTCGCGGCGGGCGGCCAGTTGTGCGAGCGAGAACCGGCCGTCCTCCAGTGCCTGCGTCACCGCCCGCACCTCTTCCGGCCGCCGGGTCGCCGCCATCAGCGATTTCGCCTGCTCGTACGCGTCCAGCGCCCGCTCGTAGTCCGCGCGCATCGCGTCGTCGGCGCCCGCTTCGGCCGGATGGAAGTCGAGTCGGTCCAGTTCCTCGCCGAACGCGGTGATGTCCTCGTCGACGACGACCGTCAGCTGGGCGAGCGCGGCCCGCCGCTCGTCCTCGCGCCGCGCGCGGTTGCGCCGGACCAGTGCGTACGCGCCGGCACCGCCGGCCGCCAGCACCGCGCCGACGGTGATCAGCGCCCCCGTGTTCACCCCACCGCCAGCGCCCGAGCCGCTCCAGGTGGCCGGCGCCGAACCGCCGACGTCGCCGCGCAGGGCCGCGTCGACGAAGTCGTTGAGCTGGGCCTTCGTGTCGCCCGCACTCCGGACCGCCGTCACGAGGTTGCGGACCCCCGCCCGGCTGAGCACACTGCTGTCGGCCCGCGCGTCGAAGCGGTCGCCGAGCCGAACGGCGTACAGGCCGGTGACGCCTGTTTCCGTGCGGAGGTTCGTCCAGAAATTCTGGGTCGGATAGCCGGCCGGGAGGACGGCCACGAACACGGGTTTGTCCGCGTCCTTGATCTTGGCGGCGAGCGCGTCGGCGTCCGACGCGGACAGCAGGCCGGAGGCGGCCGGGTCCACGTACACCGGGCCCGCCCGCAGCGCCTCAGCGACCTTGGAGAGGCCGGTGGCCGCGTGCGCGCCGGAGGCGGCCGTGAGTAGGGCGAGTACCGCGAGTGTCACGACGAAGGGCACCAGCAGCAGGCGTACGAAAGGGCGGACCACTACGGCCTTCATATCTTCGAAGCTACCTGACGAAGGGGGGAAATGGGCATGAAACAGACATTGGTCCTGGTGGGGCCCCCGCTTACCTCGCCACTCCTTCTCTTCCTTCCCTCCCCACCAGAACCGCAGTCATACCCCGCTCAGGCCGCCCGGTACGCGGCCCTCAGCTTCCCCACGGCCGCGGCGTACCGACCGGTCAGCAGCAGATGGTCGGCGTCGGCGAACGGCTTGGCGGCGGCCGAGGTGATGTGCTGCCCGATCTTCGCCTGCGCGATCAGCCGCGCCTCGGTGACGACCGCGCGTCCCGCCTTCCCGTCGTGGGACCGCTCGGCCACGCTCGCCGCTGCCGCCAGCGCCTTAAGGGTCCTGTCCCCACCCTCCGCGACCCTGATCTTGGTCGTGAGTCCCCAGCCGTACGGGAACTGCGGATCGTACGTCGCGTCACCCACGTTGATCGGCAGCTGAGCCTCCGACTTCGGCCAGGTGAGCGGGAGTTGGCCGGTGAACGCGCGCCTGCCGTAGAGCACGTCGGCGACGCCGTCGCCCTCGGTGCCCGGCAGCCAGGAGGCGACCAGGGCGTCGATGTCACCGAGCCGGTCGCCGATGAGCTGGGGGCGCCCGGCGACCACCAGCACCGCGCACCTCATCGCCGCGCACACCTTGTCGACCGCTGCCTTGTCTGCGGCGCCCAGCTCCAGGTCGTTGCCGTTGCCGACGTCTCCGACGCCCTCGGCGTACGGGGTCTCGCCGACGACCACCACACCCACGTCATAGCCGGTGGTCGGGGCGGAGGCGTCCTTGGAGTAGGTGATGTCGCCGCCCGCTTTCCGCATGCCCTCCAGGACGGTCGTGCCCTCGGTAATGTGCCCGGAGGAGCCCTGCCAGGTGACGGTCCAGCCTCCGGCCTGGTTGCCGATGTCATCGGCGTTGGACCCGGCGACGTACACCTTCTGGGACTTGCTCAGCGGCAACAGGCCGTGCTCGTTCTTCAGCAGCACCTGGGACTTCGCCGCCAACTGCCTTGCCACCGACCGGTGTTCGACCGAACCGATGTCCGCCGCCCCGCTCGTGTCGGCGTACGGCTTCTCGAAGAGGCCGAGCTTGAACTTCTGGGTGAGGATGCGGGACACGGCGTCGTCGATCCGTTTGACGCTGATCCGGCCGGCGTTCACCTCGGCGACGAGGGTGGTGTGGAAGTCCTGGTAGGCGTTCGGGACCATGATCATGTCGAGGCCCGCGTTGACGGACGTACGGACGTCGGAGGCGTAGTCGCCGGGGATCTGGTCGATGGCCTGCCAGTCACTGATGACGAAGCCGTCGAAGCCCATACGGCCCTTCAGCACGCCGTTGATCATGTCGGCGCGGGCGTGCATCTTCACCGGTCCCTGGCCGTCCCCCGCGATGTCGAGGGAGGAGTAGGACGGCATGACCGAGCCGACCCCCCGGTCGATGGCGTCCTGGTACGGGGCCAGGTGCACCGCCTCCAACTGCTGCCGGGTGACCTGGGTGACGCCCTGGTCGATGGTGTACGAACCGGTGGTGGAGGAGCCGTATGTCGTGCCGCCGTCGCCTACGAAGTGCTTGGCGGTGGCGAGGACCTTGTCGTTGTCCTTCAACTGCGTGCCGTTCGCGCGTCCTTGGAGGCCCTGGATCACCGTCTCCATCGACTCGACGAGCGCCGGGTCCTCACCGAACGACTCGTACGTCCGCCCCCATCGTTCGTCACGGGCCACGCAGAGACAGGGCGCGAAGTCCCAGGGGATGCCGGTGGCGCGGACCTCGGCCGCCGTCACCTTCCCTGCTCTGTAGGCGAGTTGGGGGTCGCGGGCAGCCCCGATGCCGATGTTGTGCGGCAGGATCGTCGCGCCGACCAGGTTGTTGTGACCGTGCACCGCGTCCACCCCGTAGATCAACGGGATCTGGAACCGCGTTGCCTGCGCCCGGAGTTGGAAGTCGTCGATCATCTTCGCCCAGGCCGCCGGGGTGTTGGGCGTGGGCGTCGAACCGCCGCCCGAGAGCAGCGAACCCAGGTCGTAGGAGGCGATGTCACCGGGTGTCGCCGCGACAGCGCCACGCTCGGCCTGGGTCATCTGACCCGCCTTCTCCGCCAGGGACATCCGGGAGAGGAGGTCGGCGACGCGCTGCTTCACCGGCAACTTGCCGTTCAGATACGGGAGTCCGTGGGCGTCGATGACGATCTGCGGGGTCTCCGTAGGGCCCTTGGCTCCGGTCACCGTGAGCTTGAGGGGGATCGTCTCCGCCGGCTCCGCCGACCTGTCCTTCCGGGTCGGGACCTGGATCGTGCGGGAGGCGCCGGAGGCGGTGCCCGCCGGGAAGGTGAACTCGCCGCGGACGGGCGTGTAGTCGGTGCCGTCCGATGCCGTGCCGCCGGTCGCCGTCTCGTACGTGACCGTCACGGAGTCGGTGAGCGGGGCGGAACCGGTCGTGCCGAGGGTGACGCGGACCTTCGCCGTGCCGCCCTCCTTCACCGGGTACACGGCTGAGTCGGTGGTGACGGACGCGCGCAGCGACTGGTCCGCCTTGCCGTACAACTCGACGCCGTCCATGGCGAATCGGCCGCTGATCCCGACGGGGAGGGTGAGCGCGTATCCCCAGGTCGCGGTGAGGCCGAGGATCTGGTCGATGCCGCCGACAGGCTGGTAGTCCGTGCGGTAGACGAAGTCGGTGAAGGGGAGCTCGATCCGCTTCCAGCCGGTGAAGTCGTCGGTGAAGGAGGTCGTCCAGAGTTCGGAGGCCTCGCCGTTGGCGCCGCCGTCCTTCAGCTCGAAGTTGACCTTCTTGCCGTTGCTGCGGCCCTCCCACCAGAAGCGGATGCCCTTGCTCGCCGACCAGTCGTGGGCCGGTTCGGCGAAGGCGAAGTCGTGGGTGAAGCCCCCGTAGCCGCTGATGTCGTAGGTGCCGGTGAGGACCTTGGCGCCCTCGGGGGCGTCCGCCCTTTCGGTGAGGGCGAGTTGGGGCGGATCGTCGCTGTCGCCGCCCCAGGTGAAGATGCCGTCGGCGGGCGGGGACGCGAAGGGGACCTCACCCTCGAAGCGGTCCACCGGGACGGGGGCGGGAGCGGGATCGTCCGCCCCGGCCGCCGTGCCCGCGGCGGTCAGGGGCAGCAATCCGGTCAGCAAAGTGGCGCAGACGAGCAGGGCGGTTCGTCGCATGGACCTTCCCTCGGCTCTCGGGATCCTTGAGTCCTTGAGTCCTTGAGTCCACTTGAACACCTTGCGTGTACTCACGGCTTGGAACACGCCGCGAGTCAACAAGTGCCCCTCGGGGCCGTCAAGGTGCCGAACCGGCCGCGCGCCACTTTGCCCGGATCGAGTCGCCCTACTTCGCGGGCTCCACTCCCGCCCGCAGCAGCCCGTACGTGTAGGCGTCCGCCAGTGCCTCCCAGGACGCGGCGATCACGTTGTCGGCGACGCCCACCGTGGACCACTCGCCCTTGCCGTCCGAGGTGGAGATGAGGACGCGGGTCGTGGACTGCGTGCCGTGCTTCCCCTCCAGGATGCGGACCTTGTAATCGACCAGTTCCAGCTTGGCGAGCGGCGGGTAGATCTTCTCCAGGGCCACCTTCAGGGCGCGGTCGAGAGCGTTCACCGGGCCGTTGCCCTCCGCGGTGGCGACGATGCGCTCGCCCTTGGCGAAGAGCTTTACGGTGGCCTCGTTCGCGTGGCTGCCGTCGGGGCGGTCCTCGACGATCGCGCGCCAGGACTCGACCTCGAAGTACGTACGGGCCCTGCCCTCGGCCTCCGCGCGCAGCAGCAGCTCGAAGGACGCGTCGGCCGCCTCGAACGTGTAGCCCTGCAGCTCGCGCTCCTTCACCCGCGCGACGACCCGGCCGACCAGCTCGCGGTCGTCGCCCAGGTCGACGCCGAGTTCCTTGCCCTTGAGTTCGATCGAGGCGCGGCCCGCCATGTCGGAGACCAGCATCCGCATGGTGTTACCAACCTGCTCGGGGTCGATGTGCTGGTAGAGGTCGGGGTCGACCTTGATCGCCGAGGCGTGCAGGCCGGCCTTGTGGGCGAAGGCCGAGACACCCACATACGGCTGATGCGTGGACGGTGTCAGGTTGACGACCTCGGCGATGGCGTGGGAGATGCGGGTCATCTCGCGCAGCATGCCGTCGGGGAGGACCTTCTTGCCGTACTTCAGCTCCAGGGCCGCCACGACCGGGAACAGGTTGGCGTTGCCGACGCGCTCGCCGTAGCCGTTCGCCGTGCACTGGACGTGGGTCGCGCCCGCGTCGACGGCGGCGAGGGTGTTGGCGACCGCGCAGCCCGTGTCGTCCTGGGCGTGGATGCCGAGACGGGCGCCGGTGTCGGCGAGGACCGTGGCGACGACCGCCTGGACCTGGGCCGGGAGCATGCCGCCGTTGGTGTCGCAGAGGATGACGACATCGGCGCCGGCCTCGGACGCGGCCCGGACGACGGCCTTGGCGTACTCGGGGTTCGCGCGGTAGCCGTCGAAGAAGTGCTCGCAGTCGACGAAGACGCGGCGGCCCTGGGAGCGCAGGTGGGCGACGGTGTCGCGGACCATCTCCAGGTTCTCGTCGAGGGTCGTGCGCAGCGCCAGTTCGACGTGCCGGTCGTGGGATTTGGCGACCAGGGTGACGACGGGTGCGCCGGAGTCCAGGAGGGCCTTGACCTGCGGGTCCTCGCTCGCTTTGGCGCCGGCTCGGCGGGTGGCGCCGAAGGCCACCAGCTGGGCGTGCCGGAAGTCGATCTCCTGCTGGGCACGGGCGAAGAACTCGGTGTCGCGCGGGTTGGCGCCCGGCCAGCCGCCCTCGATGAAGCCGACGCCGAAGTCGTCCAGGTGCCGTGCGATGGCCAGCTTGTCGGCGACGGTGAGGTTGATGCCCTCGCGCTGGGCGCCGTCGCGCAGGGTGGTGTCGAAGACGTGGAACGAGTCGTCGAGTTCGCTGGGTTCCGTCATGATCTCAAGGCTCCTGAGGATGTCGATCTCGGTCTGTACCGGAATGACCGGCTCCACCGTCCCCCAATGATCCCTCGCGCTTCTTCTCCGGCTGAAGGTGGGCCAGAAAAGCGAAAAACCCCTCGCGGGTGCGAGAGGTCTGCGCGCGGGTCGAAGACGACGATGGCCGCCCGTACCGGGTAGTACGAGGCGGTCACTGCGGACCGGCGCGCCTGCTGCCAATAATCGTGGCGAACGAGAGCACGGACGCAGTCTGGCACAGACCGCGCCCGCGCTCACCCTCCGTCTCAGGATGCGAGCACTGGGCTGATCACTGGACTGATCACCGCAGGTGCCGTACGAACGCGTCGGCGCCGTCGTCAGGTTTCGTGGTTCTGAGCAGTGAGCGGCTCGCCACGCCTCTCTCCGACGTGGACACCTCAGTGCTTGCACAGAACGAATGGCGCCAGGTCCACTCGTACGGCATCACCACGTTGGGCGGACTGCTCTTCAACGCATGGGACTGATCACCAAGCGAAGCCGTTGAACGACAAGCTGAGCTTGTGTCTTTTGACCTCGGCTGCGTCCCCATCACGTGGAACGGGAGAGTTGCTCGCGCACCCAGGCAGGAGCGGGGTTGGTGTGCGGCCGGCCCGCGACGATGACAGTCGGCACGGTCTCGTTGCCGCCGTTGGCTGCCCTCACCACTGCGGCCGCAGCCGGGTCCCGCCAGATGTCGACCCAGTGCATCTGGCGGGCGCTGCGGCCCAGCCGGATGCGCAACCGCATGCAGTACGTGCAGCCGGGGCGCCAGAAGACGACCGGCCGGCCGTCGACAGAGCTGCGGAGTTGTGCCTCCTGCGCGCTGATCGACCTCGGGAAGAGCAGAGGCGAGTTCACGCCTGCGAGCAGCACAAAGAACAGCAGGGGGGCGACGGCTGCACCCGGGCTCCCGTCGGCGATCCGCCCAGCCGCAAGGAGTGAGCCGACGAGAACCAGCAGCATCGGCAAGAGCCAGGCGCGCATCATGAGGATGAAGGCTACCGACGAGTCGAACTGGCCCTCGGAGTGGGCCACTTTCCGGCGAATCCGCAGGTGAAGAACCGAGTTCGACGGACGATCCGAGGACAGCGGCACAGCGGCATACCTGCGGGACGTCTATGCGTCGGGCTCAGGCGTGGCCCTCAGATAACGACCCCAGATCTGGGCCTTGCGATAGGGGCCCTCCCCGCTGCTGTCGTACTGCGGCGTGTCAAAGGCGACCCAGTACAGCAGCTCCCCCTTGAGTGCCTGGGCATGCTCGTTGGGTTCGGGTGCGCTCATCGCATCGATCGTTCCAGCGGACTCGACCTGCCAAGGACCGTCCCAGTCCTGAGCGCGAACGACCCTGACCCGACTGCCCGGTGCCAGTGCTCCCGTCGGCCATGTCTGGCTCAAGGGACGGCCGAGGATGTGCTCGATCGCCTGGCGGTCGTCCACGTCTGAGGGAAGCGGGCCATAACCGTCTGTCATGTCGCTCACTCTGCCCGCACCACCTCCAGGATCGCCAGAAGATAAACCACACTCAGCGGATGTCCCAGAACGCGCAGTGGTGCCGGGGCTGCCCCGTCGGGGTGGGCACGACGTGGTCCGGTGCCAGGGTCTGGACCGTGTTCCGGGGCCAGTGCGGTGTTGACGGGCCGTTCGGGTCGGCCGTGCGCGCGAAGCCGGTCCAGTAGTCGATCATGGTGTCGGCCAGCCGGTGCTGTGCGGCTGTCATGTCGCGGGGGCGTCCGCCCAGGTCGAAGAGGTAGGGCAGTTCACTCGCGTGCGGTGCGCCGAGCGGGAACGGCGGCTTGCCCGGGGTGAGGGGCGGGGCGTGCTCGTCGGCGAACTCGTAGCGCCAGACGGGTACTTGGGCGGAGAGCAGGCTGTCGGTGCGTGCCGTCGGGCAGGCGAAGTCGGCGTCGCCGATGACTGCGCCGAACACCGGACCCCCGTCCGTACGGTGCACCGGGTACTCGCGCACGATCGACTGCGCCTGCCCCGGGGACGGGAAGAAGGTCGCCGCCACGTCGGGCCAGGTGTCGGGGGTTACGGGATAGCCGGCCTGAATGATCCCGGCGGCCCAGCCGTTGCCCTCGTCGTGGTTGTTGCCGATGAGGACGGGGACGTGGTGGAATCGGCCGGTGGCGATCGCCTCCCCGGGGTCGCCGGGCAGCAACGGGGTGGTGTGAGCGGGCTGTTGGTCGGCTTCCTGGGCCGCCAGGAGACGGGAGACGTCCACGCGCCGCAGACAGGACAGGGCGTCGCGGGCGGATCCGCAGCCGACCTTCGCCGCGAGGTCCGCGCCCGTGGCCCGCGCCGTGGACAGGGGAACGGAGGACGGCGCGAACAACCGGTCGGGGCGGCCTGTGCACGGGCCGCTCTCGATGATCGCCCGGTCGAAGAGCCCCGCCGCCGAGGGTGAGGTGAGCTGGGCGCAGACGCTGTAGCCGCCCGCCGACTCGCCGGCCAGCGTCACGTTGTGCGGGTCGCCGCCGAAGGCACCGATCCCGGCGCGGACCCAGCGCAGCGCCGCCTGCTGGTCGGCGAGGCCGAAGGTGCCCGACCCGGGCAGCCCGGAGTGCGCGAGGAAACCGAGGGCCCCGAGACGGTAGTTCACGGTGACCACCACGACGCCGCCCCGGGTCGCCATGCGGTGGGCGTCGTACGAGCTGCCCGCTCCGGTGGTGAAGCCGCCGCCGTGCAGCCAGACGATCACCGGCCGGGGGTGTGCCGGTTCCGCGCCGTCGGGTGTCGTGACGTTCAGGTGGAGACAGTCCTCGTCGGTGCTGCCGCCGGGCACCTCGCCGGCCGGCTGCGGGCAGGCGCCCGCAGGCCGGGTCGCGTCCCGAACCCCGGGCCACGGGGGCGGGCGGTGTGGCGGCGCCCACCGCAGGCCGCCGACCGGGGGCGCCGCGTAGGGGATGCCCTCGAAGGTGCGGTAGCCGTCATGGGCGGCGCCGCGCACGAGGCCGTCGTGGGTGCGTACCGTCGTGGCGGCGACAGATGTGGCGGGCGTGGTCGGTGGCGCCGCGGACCAGGCCGTCGCGAGCACGGCGGTCACGGCGCAGCCCAGCATGGTCAGGACACGGTGCATGGTCGTCATCTCCCCGTCGGGTCGGTCAGCTGCCGCCCATGCCGCCCTGTGCGGCGATCATGGTCGTCGGCAGAGCTCGTACGGCTTTCTCCAGGCCGGGTGCGAGGTCGGTGAGACGCCTCGTGCAGGCGTCGATGCGCGCCCGGAAGGTCTTCTGGTCCTGCCGGGACACGACCGTGCGGACGGCGCCGGCCGCCGCCAGCGCCAGCAGCACGGCGTCCGCGACGGGGATCTCCCGTACCGGCCCGTCCCCGTGCAGCGCCATGGACACGCGGGCCCGGAGGGCGGCGGGCACGGCAGGGTCCGTCACGGTCAGCCGCCGGGTGCCGAAGCGGGTGCGGGGCGCCTTCACGGTGAGGAGTCCCGCCTCGGCGAGCGGGTCCTCCACCTCCGTCAGCGTTCGCCTGCGGTGGCGGCGTATGAGGTGCTTCCAGCTGTGCCCGTCGGCGGCGTCATGAAGAACGCCGTCCAAAACGGGGTCGCCGACCGGCTCCGTGCCGGCCACGGTGACCGTGTCGCCCGACTCCCCCAGCCGCCCGCGCGACGCGAGGTCGGCCAGGGCGGCGGCACGGACCAGCAGCTCCGTCCGGGAACGGTCGTAGGGGCCCTCGGCCGAGTCGTCGTGGGCGAGCAGATACATGAGGCAGGGCAGGTCGTCGGTCACACCTCGACGCTACGGCCGGCGGCCCCGGCCACGGATCGGCCGAAAGAACGGACCGCCGTTGGGAACGCGGGGGGATGGCCGCCCCTGCCTCCTCCTTGAGGATGAGGCGCCTGTCAGGTTCCGTGTGCCCGCACGAGGCCGTGATCGTAGGCGGCGACGACGGCCTGGACGCGGTCCCGCAGGCCCAGTTTGCGCAGCACGGCGGAGACATGGTTCTTGATGGTGGCCTCCGACAGCCGCAGTCGCTCGGCGATCTCCGCGTTCGACAGCGCCTGCCCGATCAGGGTGAGCACCTCCCTCTCGCGACCGGAGAGGCCCTGCAGCGGGGGCGGGGGAGCCGGATCGGGCGTGGTGCGCAGGAACCGGTCGAGAACACGGCTCAGCACGGCCGGCGCCAGCAGTGCGTCGCCGCGCGCGGTGAGGCGGATGGCTTCGACGAGTTCGGCGGGCCTGATGTCCTTGAGCAGGAAGCCGCTCGCCCCGGCCCGCAGGGCGGCGACCACATGCGCGTCCACGTCCCAGGTGGTCAGCACGAGTACCCGGGCCCCGCTGCCCGACTCCGCGATCCGCCGGGTCGCCTCGATGCCGTCGAGGACGGGCATGCGTACGTCCATCAGCACCACGTCGGGCGCCAGTTCCCGTGTCAGCCGCACCGCCTCCTGGCCGTCGGACGCCTCACCGACCACCTCCAGGTCGTCCCGGGCGTCGATGATCATGCGGAATCCGGTACGGACGAGGACCTGGTCGTCCGCCACCACCACGCGCGTCGTCACAGCACGCCCTCCACCGGCAGCCGCGCCGCCACCTCGAAGCCGCCTCCGGTCAGCGGACCGGCACGCAGGCTGCCGCCCACCAGCCGTGCGCGCTCCTTCATCCCCACCAGGCCTCGCCCCTCTCCCGTCGTGGCCGAACGGCCCTGCGGCGCCCGCCCGTTGTCCACCACCGTGACCCGCACACACTCCGCTTCGACCGTCACGCGCACACTCACCTCGTCCGCGCCGGCCGCATGGCGCAGCGTGTTGGTGAGGGCCTCCTGGACGATTCGGTACGCCGCCAGATCCACCGCGGCCGGCAGCCCGTCAGCAGTGCCCTCGCGCCGCACGTGCACGCTCATCCCGGTCGCGCGTACCGAGTCGGCCAGTTCGTCCAGGCGTGCGAGCGAGGGCCCCGGCTCCCGCTGTTCCCCCGCCCCGTCGAGTTCCTCGTCGGGCCGGAAGGCGCGCAGCAGCAGGCGCAGTTCGCCCAGTGCCGAGCGGGCGCCCGTCTCGATGGCCCGCAGCGACTGACGGGCCTGTTCGGGCTGTTCGGTGAACACGTCGTCGGCGGCGCCCGCCTGTACGACCATCACCGACAGGCTGTGCGCCACGATGTCGTGCACCTCGCGTGCGATCCGCGCGCGCTCCTCCACCACGGCCCGGCGGGTCTCCGCCCTGGTCCGTTCCTGCTGCGTCCTGCGCCACTGACCCGCGGTCCACGCGAGGACGACCGTCAGCAGAAAGATGACCAGACCCGGGGCGCCACCCGCCCCGAACGCCAGCGAGGCGGGCAGGCACATCGCCGCGAGCGCCCGTACCGACACCCGGCGTGGCCTGGTGGCCGACAGCACGCACAGCGTGACCTGCGCGGCGAGCAGCGCTCCCGTCAAGGTCACCGCGGGCAGCAGCGCCCAGACCGCGAGCCCCGTCACCGCGTTCGCGGCCAGGACGGCGGCCGGGGCCCGCGTCTGCCACTTCAGGGCGCAGACCTGGGCGAGTACCAATACCACGGCCAGGGGCAGCCGGAGACCGTGCTCCACGCCGACGACGATCACCGGGGTGCCCAGGACGGCGAGCACCGCACCGGCCGACCCCCGCCACAGCGCCCGCGCGGCCCGGGGCGACAGTTCGTTCGGGGCTACCCCCACGAACACGGCGCCGGGCTGTCCACTGCTGTGATCCACGCCCCGAGCCTAGAGCCTGTCGTGCGGCGCGGGGCGGGACCGTTCAGGAGACGCCGCCCGGCAGATCGATCGCCCGGACAGGTAGGCAAAAAGGAGGGCAGGTCCTAGCCGAGCTGGTGCATCCAGCCGTGCGTGTCCTCGGCCGTGCCGCGCTGGATGTCGAGGAGTGCCTCGCGCAGCCGCAGGGTGACCTTGCCGGGCTCGCCGCCGCCCTGCTGCCACTCGGCGCCGGTGCGCTTGACTGTGCCGACGGGGGTGATGACGGCCGCCGTACCGCAGGCGAAGACCTCGGTCAGCGTGCCGTTCTCGGCGTCGCGCTGCCACTGGTCGACGGAGATACGGCCCTCCTCGGCGGTGTAGCCGAGGTCGCGGGCGACGGTGAGAAGGGAGTCGCGGGTGACGCCCTCCAGGATGGAGCCGGTGAGGGAGGGGGTGACGATCCGGTCCCCGTACACGAAGTACAGGTTCATCCCGCCGAGTTCCTCGATCCACTTGTGCTCGACCGCGTCGACGTAGCAGACCTGGGCGCAGCCCTGCTCGGCGGCCTCGGCCTGGGCGAGGAGGGAGGCCGCGTAGTTGCCGCCGGTCTTGGCGTCGCCCATGCCGCCGGGGACGGCGCGGACGCGGTCCTCGGAGAGCCAGATGGAGACGGGCTTGACGCCACCGGGGAAGTACGCGCCGGCGGGGGACGCGATGACCAGGAACAGGTACTCGTTGGCCGGCTTCACGCCGAGGCCGACCTCTGTGGCGATCATGAAGGGACGCAGGTAGAGGGACTCCTCGCCACCGTGCGCGGGCACCCAGTCGGTGTCCTGCCGCACGAGCGCGTCGATGGCGTCGATGAACGTCTCGACGGGCAGCTCGGGCATCGCGAGACGGCGCGCGGAGTGCTGGAAGCGCAGGGCGTTCTTCTCCGGGCGGAAGGTGGCGACGGAGCCGTCGGGCCGACGGTAGGCCTTGAGGCCCTCGAAGATCTCCTGCGCGTAGTGCAGGGTCATGTTCGCGGGGTCGATGGAGAGCGGGCCGTACGGGACGAGCTGGCCGTCGTGCCAGCCGCGGCCCTCGGTCCACCGGATCGTCACCATGTGGTCGGTGAAGTGGCGGCCGAAGCCGGGGCTGGCCAGGATCGCCTCGCGCTCCGCGCCGGAAAGTGGCGAGGCCGAGGGCTTGAGCTCGATCGTGGGCGTCGTCATGAGTGGGTGTCCTTCACCGGTTTCGTGTGTGACGGGCCGCGCGCCCCACGCCCGTCACCAGTGATGGTGTTAGGACGTCCGAGCATTCCCTCGGTCCGTGGCTCCGCGTTCGATTATCGCGCGAAGGGGGCCATGGACGAAAAGGGCGTGAATGCGACCCAGGGGATGATGGTGACACCCGGCGGGGACATAAGAGAAGCCGCCGGGTGCGGTATGCGACCCGGCGGCTTCGAAACTTTTCGAGTGAGCCCGCGGGTCAGCCGGCTACTCGTACGGCGAGGGCGTCGCCGATCTCTTCGGTCGTACGGGTCGTGGTGCCGCGCTCGGCCAGGTCGGCGGTGACGGCGTCCTCGATGCGGACGGCCTCCGTCTCGTAGCCGAGGTGGCGCAGCAGAAGGGCGACGGACAGCACGGTGGCGCTGGGGTCGGCCTTGCCCTGACCGGCGATGTCCGGGGCCGAACCGTGGACGGGCTCGAACATCGAGGGGTACTCACCGGACGGGTTGATGTTCCCGCTCGCGGCGACGCCGATGCCGCCGGAGACGGCCGCGGCGAGGTCGGTGATGATGTCGCCGAACAGGTTGTCGGTGACGATCACGTCGAAGCGCTCGGGCTGCGTGACGAGGTAGATCGTCGCCGCGTCCACGTGCATGTACTCGGTGGTGACGTCGGGGAACTCCTGGCCCACCGTGTTGAAGATGTCCGTCCACAGGTGACCGGCGTGCACAAGCACGTTGTTCTTGTGGACGAGCGCCAGCTTCTTGCGGGGGCGGGCCTGGGCGCGGGCGTAGGCGTCGCGGACGACTCGCTCGATGCCGAAGGCGGTGTTCAGGGACACCTCGGTGGCGACCGCGTGCGGGGTGCCCTGGCGGATGGTGCCGCCATTGCCGGTGTACGGGCCCTCGGTGCCCTCGCGGACGACCACGAAGTCGATCGCGGGCTGTCCGGCCAGCGGGGTGGCGACACCCGGGAGGAGCTTCGACGGACGCAGGTTGACGTGGTGGTCGAAGGCGAAGCGGAGCTTCAGCAGGAAGCCGCGCTCCAGGACGCCGGAGGGCACGCTCGGGTCACCGATCGCGCCGAGCAGGATGGCGTCGTGCTTCTTGAGGGCGTCCAGGTCGGCGGCGGTGAGGGTCTCACCGGTGGCGTGGTAGCGCCGGGCGCCGAAGTCGAACTCCTTGGTCTCCAGCTTCACATCCTGCGGAAGGACGGCGGAGAGCACCTTCAGCCCCTGGGCCACGACCTCCTGGCCGATGCCGTCACCGGGAATCACTGCGAGATTGAGGCTGCGAGACATACCCGCACCGTACCCCTGGTCCCATGGGATGACATGCCTTGTCCGCGATACGGACAGTGCCGGGACAGGGCACGCACGGCACCGTCCGCTCTTCGACCGGCGTTCACCTGCACGTATGGCGGACGTTGGGAATTACTGGGAAGTTCCCACCCATGGACAGTCCTCCGGACACCCCCGACGTCGGCATTCCGCCTCAGCTGGCCCGCCGGATGAGCATGGCGGAGCAGTACGAGTATCTGCGGACGAGGCTCATCCGGCGCCGCGCGCTGGTGACGGCGGGCGCGCTGGCCGGCGGCGGCCTGCTGACCGGGTGTTCGTCGAGCACGGGTACGGCGAATCCCGCGACCAGCAAGGTCCCCGGTTCCGCCGTCACGCCCTTCGGCCGCCATCTCGCCTTCGGCGCCGACCCGAAGACGCAGATGCGGATCTCCTGGCAGGTCCCGTTCGCGGTCCGGAAGCCGTACGTCCGCGTCGGGCCGACGCCCGGCGACCTGAGCCGCCGCATCGAGGCCGAGGTCCGCCCGCTGCACACGCCGGGCCTGCCGGGCGTACGCCTCGACCTGGACCAGTACTACGTGCACGCGGCCCTCGACGGACTGCGCCCCGGGACGACGTACTACTACGGCGTCGGCCACGAGGGCTTCGACCCGGCGTCCCGCGCGCACAGCCCCACCCTCGCCACGTTTCGCACCGCACCCGCGACCGCCCCCGCGAGCTTCGTGTTCACGGCCTTCGGCGACCAGGGCGTCACCCCCGACGCCGTGGCCAACGACCGGGTGCTCCTGGGCCGGAACCCCGCCTTCCACCTGCACGCGGGAGACATCTGCTACGCGGACGTCACCGGCCACGGCGAGAAGTCGGACGGCTACGACCCGACCGCCTGGGACCTGTTCCTGAAGCAGACGGAGACGGTCGCGAGGTCGGTGCCGTGGATGGTGACGACCGGCAACCACGACATGGAGGCCTGGTACTCACCGAACGGGTACGGCGGCCAGTCGGCCCGCTGGTCACTGCCGGACAACGGGTTCGACGCCGACAACACCCCGGGCGCCTACTCGTTCACGTACGGCAACGTCGGCGTCGTGGCGCTGGACGCGAACGACGTGTCGTACGAGATCCCCGCGAACTTCGGGCACACGGACGGCCGTCAGACGGCGTGGCTGGACCGGCGGCTGGCCGAGCTGCGCGCGTCGGACGCGATCGACTTCGTCGTGGTCTTCTTCCACCACTGCACGTACTCGACGTCCAGCCACGCCTCCGACGGCGGCGTACGGGACGCGTGGCTGCCGCTGTTCGACAAGCACCAGGTGGACCTGGTGATCAACGGCCACAACCATGTCTACGAGCGGAGCGACGCCCTCAGGGGCGGCCGGGTGGGCCGGCGGGTGCCGGTCGGCGCGTCGACCGACCCGACGCGGGACGGCACGGTGTACGTCACGGCGGGCGGCGCGGGCCAGAGCCTGTACGGCTTCCCCTACGGGGTGAAGGACAGCTTCGAGGGAAAGGTCGTCGACCGGGAGTCGGTGGAGACCTACCACTGGACGAAGTCGCAGGACCGGCACGAGGACACCGTCGAGTGGTCGCGCGTGCGCTACACCGGCTACTCGTTCCTCTCGGTGGAGGCGGCGGCGGGCATACCGGGCACGGCTCCCCGACTCACGGTCTCCGCGCTGGCGGAGAGTGGGGAGCGCATCGACCACTTCGAGGTGCGGCGCGGATAGCGAGCAGCCGACGGGCTGCCCTCAGTGACCTGTCTGGCCGCCGTTGTCCCGGCGGTCGAGGGCGCGCTGTAGGGCTGCGGCGGCGTTCTTGCGGTCGGACTCGCTCGTCGGGGAGACGTGGCGGACTCGGCGGCGGACGGTCGTCTCGGCCATGGGAAATCGACTCCTTCAAGGAATCCGGGAGTACGGCAAGGGGGGATTCGAGACGCCGGATGGGACGGGGAGCAGCGGTACCGCAGGGGTTGCCTGCACGGGGTACCGGCTCACGGCCGTCATTCGCCTGGTCTGGCGAGACGTTCGGCTTCTACAAAGTTAGGCGAGGACAGGGCATCTGTCTCCACAATTACTCGGACTTCCTACTATCTGAGACGGCGGATTGGTCACACGCGGCTGACCTGGCCTTTTGCCGTTACATCACGTCGCCGTCCCGCCAGTCGAAGACCAGCCCCTCCGAGGGATCGAGCGAACCGGCAGCGGCGGGACGGACGAAGACGTTGCCCTCCTCTTCCGGCAGGTGGAGACACCGGCCGGACCGAGGGCGCTGACCCGCCCCGGCCAGAGCTCCCAGCCCCGGGCCACATAGAGGGCGGAGCCGGCGGCGCTCGCGCACAGCGCGCCGAAGTCGTAGCCGCCGTCGACGTACCGCTCCAGCGCGCCCATCACCTGCCCGCCGAGGCCGCGGCGGCGGACGTCGGCGCGGACGGCGACCGCTTCCGCATAGCCGACGCGCAGCCAGCGGCCCCGGTGCAGCGCGCGGCGCATGACGACCGAGCCGTGGGCGAGGAGACCGGTGTCGTCGTGGACCAGGACATGCAGGCCGCCGAGCGCGTGTTCCCAGTCGTCGCCGGAGAAGTCACCGTCGAAGGCGGCGTCCAGGAGGGCGCGGGCGGCGAGGAGAAGCGCAACAACACCGCCGAGCAGCTCGCCTCGCTCCCCTTCACCCGTAACGCGATCGGCTCGATGGACTTCACCCCGGGCGCCTTCCACTGCCCGGGCCGCCCCAACGTGGCCTCCGACGCGGGTGAGTTGGGCCTGACGGTGCTGTACGAGTCGGGCATCCAGAACCTCTCCGGCACCCCGGAGTCGTACGAGGCCCGCCCCGAGGCCCGCCGCTATCTGGAGCAACTGCCCCGGCGCTGGGAGGAGACCCGGGCCGCTCCGCCGTACTGGCCCGACGGGCGGCGGACGGGCGTTGGTTCATCGGCGGGACGTTCGCGGGCGCGGCGCGAACGGCGGACGTGCCGCTGCGCCTCGGCGCCGGCCGCTGGCTGGTGGAGACGGTGACGGACGGTCCGGCGGGGCTGGTGCGCGAGGCACACGCCGTACGAGGCGGCGCCACGCTCGCCGTACCGGTGGTCGCGGACGGCGGCTTCGCCGCTCTGGCCTGCCGCTGGCAGCCGGGCCGTACGACCTGCGAGAAGGGGGACTGACGGACGCCGGGCCCGCGTGGGTGCGGGCCCGGCGTCGTTCACCCGTGAGCCGTCAGCCCATGTGCGGGTACGTGTGGTCGGTCGGCGCGACGAGGGTCTCCTTGATGGCGCGGGTCAGGGTCCAGCGCATCAGGTTCTGCGGGGCGCCCGCCTTGTCGTTGGTGCCGGAGGCGCGCCCCCCGCCGAACGGCTGCTGCCCGACGACCGCGCCGGTCGACTTGTCGTTGATGTAGAAGTTGCCGGCCGCGTAGCGCAGCTTCTCCATCGTGTACGCGGCTGCCGCGCGGTCACCCGAGACGACCGCGCCGGTCAGCGCGTAGTCGGACACGGACTCCATCTGGGTCAGCATGGCGTCGTACTTGTCGTCCTCGTAGACGTACACGGCGAGGAACGGGCCGAAGTACTCGGTGGTGAAGACCGGGTTGGCCGGGTCCGTGCACTCCACGACCGTCGGGCGGACGAAATAGCCGACCGAGTCGTCGTAGGAGCCGCCCGCCACGATCGTGCACGTCGGGTCGGATTTCGCCCGGTCGATGGCGGCCTTGTTCTTGGCGAAGGCACGCTCGTCGATGACCGCGCCGACGAAGTTGCTCAGGTCGGTGACATCACCCATGGTCAGGTGGTCGACCTCGGCGGCGAACTCCTCACGGAAACCGTCGTTCCAGACGGAGGCGGGGATGTAGGCGCGGGAGGTCGCGCTGCACTTCTGGCCCTGGTACTCGAAGGCGCCCCGCGTGAGCGCCGTCTTGAGGACCGCCCGGTCGGCGCTCGGGTGGGCGACGACGAAGTCCTTGCCGCCGGTCTCGCCGACGAGCCGCGGATACGAGCGGTACTTCTCGATGTTCGCGCCGACCGTCTTCCACAGGTGCTGGAAGGTCTTCGTGGAACCCGTGAAGTGGATGCCGGCCAGATCCCGGTGCTCCAGGGCCACCTTGGAGACCTCGATGCCGTCACCGGTGACGAGGTTGATGACGCCCTTGGGAAGCCCGGCCTCCTCCAGCAGCCGCATGAGGAGAACGGCGGCGTGGGTCTGCGTGGGCGACGGCTTCCACACCACCACGTTGCCCATGAGGGCGGGCGCGGTGGGCAGGTTGCCCGCGATGGCGGTGAAGTTGAACGGGGTGATCGCGTAGACGAAGCCTTCGAGGGGGCGGTGGTCGAGACGGTTCCAGACGCCCGGGGAGTTGGCGGGCGGCTGCTCGGCGAGCAGGTCGCGCGCGTACTTGACGTTGAAGCGCCAGAAGTCGACCAGTTCACAGGGACAGTCGATCTCGGCCTGCTGGGCGGTCTTCGACTGGCCGAGCATGGTGGAGGCGGCGAGGGTCTCGCGCCAGGGGCCGGCCAGCAGTTCGGCGGCGCGCAGGATGATCGCGGCACGGTCGTCGAACGACATCGCGCGCCAGGCGGGCGCGGCGGCGAGGGCCGCGTCGATCGCGTCCTGGGCGTCCTGCTGGGTGGCGTTGGCGTAGGTGCCGAGGCGGGCCTTGTGGTGGTGCGGCTGCACGACGTCGAACCGCTCGCCGCCGCCCATGCGCCGCGCGCCGCCGATCGTCATCGGCAGGTCGACGGGGTTCTCGGCGAGTTCCTTGAGCTTGACCTCCAGGCGGGCCCGCTCGGGCGACCCGGGGCGTAGCCGTGCACCGGCTCGTTGACGGGGGTGGGGACCTGGGTGACGGCGTCCATGCTTCCGTGACTCCTTAACTGAGCAAGGGGGGTTGACAACTGTTCGGCGAGGAGCGTGCACGAGGCCGAATTAGCTCGATCGTGTGATGGTCGGCTTCCGGGCTTGTGGAGCTCTGGGCTGTTTGGGTTAGCGTGACTGTGCGACCTGGGACACCGGGTACAGCGTCAGCGTGCGGGGCCCCTGCTCCACCAGAGGATGGTTCAGGGCCTCCCCGTCGCCTCTGGCCATACCCACTCGGCCAGGTCGCACAGGGAACTGGCCTCCCTCCCGGGATCGGACCACGCACAGGATGCGTGTCGCCACCCGGGGTCGAGTACGCCGGGGACCAGCTCGCCCAAGACCGTTCGGGGCGCGCGGCTGAACGGACTCACTCCCGCTCAGTCCACAGGAACGGTTGGTCTCAGCCCTTGGTGAGGATCGAGCGTCCGAAGAAGAGGAGGTTGGCGGGTTTCTCGGCCAGCCGGCGCATGAAGTACCCATACCAGTCCGTCCCGTAGGCGGTGTAGACGCGCATCCGGTGACCTTCGGCGGCGAGCCGCAGGTGCTCGTCGCTCCTGATCCCGTACAGCATCTGGAACTCGTACTCGTCGGGCTTGCGGCTCGCGCGCCGGGCGAGTTCCTGGGCGATGGAGATGAGGCGCGGGTCGTGGGACCCGATCATCGGGTACCCCTCGCCGTCCATCAGGATCCTCAGGATGCGGACGTACGCCTTGTCGGTCTCGGACTTCTGCTGGTAGGCGACCTCGGCGGGCTCCTTGTACGCGCCCTTCACCAGCCGTACGCGGCTGCCGCTCTCGGCGAGGCGGCGGGCGTCGGCCTCGGTGCGGTACAGGTAGGCCTGGATGACGCAGCCGGTCTGCGGGAAGTCCTTCCGCAGCTCCTCATGGATGGCGAACATCGAGTCGAGGGTGGTGTGGTCCTCGGCGTCGAGGGTGACCGTCGTGCCGATCGCGGCGGCCGCCTCGACGACGGGCCGGATGTTGGCGAGGGACAGTTCGTGACCGCCCTCCAGCGCTTGACCGAACAGCGACAGCTTGACGGACATCTCGGCGCGGGTGCCCAGTTCCAGCTCGCCGAGCCGCTCGACCAGCTCCAGATAGGCGTCCCGGGCGTGGGCGGCCTGCTCGGGGGTGGTGATGTCCTCGCCGACCACGTCCAGGGTGACTTCAAGACCCCGGTCGGTGAGGTCCTGGACGATCGGTACGACGTCGTCGACCGTCTCGCCGGGGATGAAGCGGTCGACGACCGGCCTGGTCACCGGGGCCGCCGAGATCAGTCGGCGCATCCGGTCGCTGCGTGAGGCGGCGAGAATCACGGGACCCAGCACGGGGCACCTCCACAAAAGGCCGGTAAACGGAGAACCACCGTGAAACCTAGGGATCCCTCCGATCGTGGGCCATCGACAGCTGTCACGCATCCGTGCCCCGGATCTCATACAGATGTCTGAAGGCGGCGGGGGTATGCGGGAGAATGCCCCCATGAGCCAGGCGAGCGGCGACCACCACGGCGACTACCAGGAGCTGGTGGACGACATCTCGGAGCTTCTCGGCGCCCCCGCGACGCTGGAGAACCGCGACTTCGAGCTGCTCGCCTTCGGCGCGTACGACAGCGAGGGCGAACTGGACGCGTCGGCGCTGGACCCCGTCCGCACCCGCTCGATCCTGACCCGGCGCTCGACGTCGGCGGTGCGCGTGTGGTTCGAGGGCTTCGGCATCACGCGCGCGAGCGGCCCGGTCCGCATCCCGCCCACCCCGGAGGCGGGGGTGTACCGGGGACGGATCTGTCTCCCCGTACGCCATCGGAGTGTCGTTCTCGGCTACGTCTGGCTGCTCGACGACGATCCGGGTCCCTCGGCGGAGCAGCTCACGGCGGCCATGGAGGTGACGGAGCGGATCGGCGCGCTGCTGGCGGACGACGCGCAGGCGGGGGCCGACCTGACCCGCGAGTTCCGGACGGTGCTGACCGCCGAGCGGGGCTGGCAGCGGGACATGGCGGTGGCGGCGCTGCGTACGGCCCTGGGGGCGCGCGGCGAGGGCCCGCACGCGGTGGTGTGCGTGGCGCCCTGGCCCTCGGCGGATCCGGACGACGCCCCCTCGGCCCGTACGGTGCCGCACGCGACGGCGGTGTGCACGGTGCCGTGGGGCACGGCGTCCCAGCACCTGGCGCTGCTGATCCGGCTGCGCGCGACGGACGTGCCCGCTCCGGCGCTCACGGCGGCGTCAAGGCTGCTGAAGGAGACGGAGGGCGCTGTCGCGGCGGGCGTCGGCGCACCGCGCACCGGCCTCGCCGGTCTGGGCGCCGCCTGGCAGGAGGCCTCGGCGGCGGCCCGTGCGGCCCTGGCTCAGCCGCACCTCGGCCCGGTCGCGGAGTGGGGCGCCATCGGCCCGTACCGTCTGCTCACGGCGCTGCCCCCGGACACGGCCCAGGATCCCGCCGTACGCACGCTGCTCGCCCCCGCCCACCAGGAACTGGCCCGCACCGCCGAGGTCTACCTCGACCGCGCGGGCCAGGCGGGCCGCACCGCGGCGGAACTGGGCATCCACCGCCAGACGCTGTACTACCGCCTGTCCCGGGTGGAGCAGCTGACGGGCCTGGACCTGGACGACGGCGAGGACCGCCTGCTGCTGCACATGGCACTGAAGGGCGCGCGGCTCCAGGGCGACCGGCCGGACTAGGGCTTGGCCGCCGCGATGACTCGACGGAACCCTTCGGTGAGCTGCTGCGCGGTCGGTGCCGTCGTCGGGTCGAAGACGTGCTGGCAGATGAGGCCGGTCATCAGGGCGTTGTAGAACTGCCCGACGGTGTCGACGTCGTCCTCCGGCACGTCCTCCTCCCTCCCGCCGAGGAACAGCGGGATGATGCCGCGTCCCGCCTCCCGCTGGGCCTGTGCCAAGTGCTCGCGGACGGTGGGGAGTTGATCGCCCATGGCCACGATCTCCATGCTCAGGCGCCACAGGGAGTCCGGCTGCTGCATGGTGTCGATGATGTTCGACCAGACCTCCTGGAACCGGTCGAGAGAGCCGGGCTCGGTCGCTCCGGCCGTCCCCGCGGCGGGGGTGAAGTCGTCGGAGAGCCCCTCCACCAGGGAGACGTACGCCTCCGCGAGGAGCTTGTCCTTCGAGCCGTAGTGGTAGCCGATCGACGCCAGGTTGGTCCCCGACTCCTTGACGATGTCGCGCGCGGTCGTGCGCACGAAGCCCTTGTCCAGCAGGCAGCGCTTGGCGCCTTCGAGCAGATCCTCGCGATGTCCCATGCGACCACCCTACCTCGCGATCCATACGAACGTCCTAGACAAACGAATTACACGAGCGTTCTAGACAACCGTTTAAGACGCCCGTACAGTCGCTGCCATGACCAACTCGACGAACCCGACGAGCTCGACCGCTTCCCCCGGCCTCCGCGCCGGGCGCCGCGAATGGACAGCGCTCGGTGTGCTGATGCTGCCGCTGCTGCTGGTCTCGATGGACGTCTCCGTCCTCTACTTCGCGGTCCCCTCGATCAGCGCCGACCTGGAGCCGACCGGCACCCAGCAGCTGTGGATCTTCGACATCTACGCCTTCGTCCTGGCCGGCCTGCTGATGACGATGGGCTCGCTCGGCGACCGCATCGGCCGCCGCAGGCTCCTCCTCATCGGCGCCGCCGCCTTCGGTGCGGGCTCGCTGCTCGCCGCCTACGCGAACAGCGCCGAGACCCTGATCGCGGCCCGCGCGGTCCTCGGCATCGGCGGCGCGACCCTGATGCCGTCGACGATGGCGCTGATCCGCACGATGTTCCGGGACCCGGGACAGCGCGCCAAGGCGATCGGTATGTGGTCCGGTGTGATGACCGGTGGTGTCGCCCTGGGCTCGGTGATGAGCGGACTGCTGGTCGAGTACTTCTGGTGGGGCTCGGTCTTCCTGGTCAACCTGCCCGCGATGGCACTGCTGCTGGTCCTCGGCCCGATCCTGCTCCCCGAGTCGAAGAACCCGAACCCGGGCCGCTTCGACCTCCTCAGTGTCCCCCTGTCGATGGCCGCCGTGCTCCCCGTGATCTACGGCCTCAAGGAGATCCCGTCGGAGGGCTGGCACACGCAGTACGTCCTCTCGGTGACCGTCGGCCTGTTCTTCGCGTACCTCTTCGTCCAGCGCCAGCGCACGGCCGCCTCACCCCTCATCTCCCCCGCGCTGTTCCGGGGCCGGGGCTTCGGCCCGGCCGTCGTGCTGAACCTGATCTCGGCGTTCGCGATGATGGGCTCGGCGTACTTCACCACGCAGTACCTGCAGTCGGTGCTCGGCAAGAGCTCCCTCGAGGCCGCGCTGTGGAGCCTGCTGCCGGCGGTCCTGGTCGGCATCGCCGCACCGCTCGCCGCCGCCCTGGTCCAGCGGGGTGTGGAGCGCGCCCACGTCGTCGCCGGCGGCTTCGCCACGGCGGCCGGCGGATACGGTCTGCTGGCCCTGGTCGGAACGGACTCGATGTGGCTGGTGCTGGGCGGCGCGGGAGTCCTCGCGGCCGGCATCGTCACCGTGATGTCGCAGATGATGGACCTGGGCCTGAGCACCGCCCCCGTCGACAAGGCGGGCGCGGCCTCCTCCCTGCTGGAGACGGGCGCGGAGTTCGGCGGCGCGCTGGGCATGGCCGTACTGGGCTCGATCGGTACGGCGGTCTACCGCCACGACATCCCGGCTTCGGCGCCCGCCTCGGCCCACGAAACCCTGGGCGGTGCCCTGGCAGTGGCCCACCGGCTCCCGGCGCGCACGGGAGACGCGCTGATCACGGCGGCCAGGGAGGCGTACACCCACGGAATGCAGGCGGCGGCGATCGCGGGGATGGTGCTCGCCCTGGGAGCGGCCGTACTGGCGGCACGGGCTCTGCGCGGGGTGACCGTACGGGAACCGGCCCCGGAGGACTGTCACATCTAGGGCAACGAAAAACGCCGGGTGAGCTGAGAAAACCTCAGCTCACCCGGCGTTCACGTACAAGCGCCGCCCAGGCATCTCAGCCCGTCCGGCGATTGAGGACGAGGCCGTTCAGGCCGAAGCGGGGGCCCGGGGGCGGCAGCCCCCGGGCGACGGTCACCTACACAAGGTTGACCGATCGAGCGGACGTCGCGCCGATCTCCTCGGCCACTTCCGCCAGCACGCCGGGGGCAACCGTGTCGTCGACGGTCAGGACGGCCAGCGCCTCGCCGCCCGCCACCGACCGGGAGACCTGCATCCCGGCGATGTTGATCCCCGCCTCACCGAAGATCCGGCCGACCGTGCCGACGACGCCGGGCCGGTCCGCGTACCGGTACACGACCATGTGGTCGGCGAGCGCGAGGTCGACGTCGTACTCGCCGACCGCGACGATCTTCTGGTGGTGCTTGGGACCGGCCAGCGTGCCGGAGACCGACACCTCCTCGCCGCTGCCGAGCGTGCCACGCACGGTCACGACGTTACGGTGGTCCGCGGACTCCGAGCTGGTCGTCAGCCGTACCTCGACGCCGCGCTCCTGGGCGAACAGCGGCGCGTTGACGTACGAGACGGTCTCGTCGACGACGTCCTCGAACACACCCTTGAGCGCGGAGAGTTCGAGCACCTTGACGTCGTGCTGGGTGATCTCGCCGTACACCTCGACGTCGAGGCGGACCGCGACCTCGCCCGCGAGCGCGGTGAAGATGCGGCCGAGCTTCTCGGCGAGCGGCAGACCCGGCTTGACGTCCTCGGCGATGACCCCGCCCTGGACGTTCACCGCGTCCGGGACCAGCTCACCGGCGAGCGCCAGCCGCACCGAGCGGGCGACGGAGACACCGGCCTTCTCCTGCGCCTCGTCCGTGGAGGCGCCGAGGTGCGGGGTGCAGACGACCTCGTCGAGCTCGAACAGCGGGGAGTCCGTGCAGGGCTCCTTCGAGTACACGTCGAGGCCGGCGCCGGCGACGCGGCCTTCCTTGAGCGCCGAGTACAGCGCCTCCTCGTCGACGATCCCACCGCGCGCGGCGTTCACGATGCGCACCGACGGCTTGACCTTGTGCAGCGCCTCGTCACCGATGAGACCGACCGTCTCGGGGGTCTTGGGCAGGTGCACGGTGATGAAGTCGGAGACTTCCAGCAGCTCGTCGAGGGTGAGGACCTTCACGCCCATCTGCGCGGCTCGCGCGGGCTGGACGTAGGGGTCGTAGGCGACGACCTTCATGCCGAACGCCGACATGCGCTGGGCGACCAGCGCGCCGATCCGGCCGAGGCCGACGACACCGAGGGTCTTCTCGGCCAGCTCGACGCCGGTGTACTTCGAGCGCTTCCACTCGCCGTTCTTCAGCGCGGAGTTGGCCTGCGGGATGTGCCGCGCGGTGGCCAGCAGCAGACCGCAGGCCAGCTCGGCGGCGGTGACGATGTTCGAGGTCGGGGCGTTGACGACCATCACGCCGGCCTTGGTGGCGGCGGCGACGTCCACGTTGTCCAGGCCGACGCCGGCTCGTGCGACGACCTTCAGTTTGCGGGCGGCGGCGACCGCCTCCGCGTCGACCTTGGTGGCCGAGCGGATCAGGATCGCGTCGACGTCGGCGATGGCCGGGAGCAGTTCGGCTCGGTCCGCTCCGTTGCAGTGCCGGATCTCGAAGTCCGGGCCGAGCGCGTCGACGGTCGCGGGCGACAGCTCTTCAGCGATGAGTACGACAGGTTTCGAGCTCACGTGTGTCCTCACTCAGTCCTATGCGGACGGCCGTCCCGACGGCCGCAGGCGGTGGAGGGTGCTACCGCGTGGAAGACGCACGACGCTGTGGGCCTGACGCGAAGGTAGTACGGCAGTGTAGTGGCGCGGCGAGGGCGTCCTCACGCCAGTGCGGAAGGATCACCCACACGTGCGGAACCCCGGGCAGACAGCCGGGCCGTGACACCGGTCGACACCGGAGTCACGGCCCGACCGACGGCGTCACGCCTCGTCGTTCACCCAGGACATGAGCTTGCGCAGCTCCTTGCCCGTGGTCTCCAGGAGGCTCTGCTCGTCCTGTGATTTGTACTCGTTGTACTTCTTCAGACCGCCGTGGTACTCGGCCATCCACTCACGCGCGAAGGTGCCGTCCTGGATCTCGGCGAGGACCTTCTTCATCTCGGCCTTGGTGGCGTCCGTGATGATCCGCGGGCCGGTGACGTAGTCGCCCCACTCGGCGGTCTCGGAGACCGACCAGCGCATCTTCTCCAGGCCGCCCTCGTACATGAGGTCGACGATCAGCTTCAGCTCGTGCAGGCACTCGAAGTACGCGATCTCGGGCTGGTAGCCGGCCTCGGTCAGCGTCTCGAAACCGGCCTTGACCAGCGCGGCCGTACCACCGCAGAGAACGGCCTGCTCACCGAACAGGTCGGTCTCGGTCTCCTCGGTGAACGTCGTCTTGATGACGCCGGCGCGGGTGCCACCGATGCCCTTGGCGTACGAGAGGGCCAGCGCGAAGGCGTTACCGGTCGCGTCCTGCTCGACGGCCGCGATACACGGAACGCCGCGGCCCTCCTCGTACTGGCGGCGGACGAGGTGGCCCGGGCCCTTGGGGGCGACCATGCAGACGTCGATGCCGGCCGGGGGCTTGATGAAGTCGAAGCGGATGTTCAGGCCGTGGCCGAAGAACAGCGCGTCGCCCTCGCTCAGGTTGTCCTTGATGGACTCCTCGTAGACCTGGGCCTGCAGCGGGTCCGGGACGAGGATCATGATGACGTCGGCCTCGGCGGCGGCCTCGGCGGGGGTCACCACACGCAGGCCCTGCTCCTCGGCCTTCGCCTTCGACTTGGAGCCCTCGTGCAGACCGACGCGGACGTCGACACCCGAGTCGCGGAGCGACAGCGCGTGGGCATGGCCCTGGCTGCCGTAACCGATGACCGCGACCTTGCGGCCCTGGATGATGGACAGGTCGGCGTCGGCGTCGTAGAACAGCTCGGCCACTTTGGGTTCTCTCCTTGGGTGCAGGTGTTGCGTCCCACCGTATGACGGCGGGCGGCAGTGAGGTTTCGGGGTCTCGGTATACGGGCGGCCGGTATCACCCGACCGCCCGAATCCGTGGTTACGCCGACCGGTCGAGGGCCCGCAGCGACCGGTCCGTGATCGAGCGCGCGCCGCGCCCGATCGCGATCGTGCCGGACTGCACCAGTTCCTTGATGCCGTACGGCTCCAGCATCTTGAGCATGGCGGACAGCTTGTCGCTGCTGCCGGTGGCCTCGATGGTGACGGCCTCCGGGGAGACGTCGACCGTCTTGGCGCGGAACAGCTGGACGATCTCGACGATCTGGGAGCGCGTCTCGTTGTCCGCGCGCACCTTCACCAGAACGAGTTCACGCTGAACGGCCGAGCCGGATTCCAGTTCGACGATCTTCAGCACGTTGACGAGCTTGTTGAGCTGCTTGGTGACCTGTTCGAGGGGCAGCGCGTCGACCACGTTCACCACGATGGTGATGCGGGAGATCTCGGGGTGCTCGGTGACGCCGACGGCGAGCGAGTCGATGTTGAAGCCGCGCCGGGAGAACAGAGCCGTGATCCGGGCGAGGACACCGGGCTTGTTCTCGACGAGGACGGAGAGGGTGTGCTTGGACATGTCTCTGGGGTCTCTCTCGCTCAGTCGTCTTCGTTGTCGCCGAAGTCGGGGCGGACGTCCCGGGCGGCCAGGATCTCGTCGTTGGAGGTGCCGGCGGCGACCATCGGCCACACCATCGCGTCCTCGTGGACGATGAAGTCGATCACGACGGGGCGGTCGTTGACCGAGTTCGCCTCCTCGATGACCTTGTCGAGGTCGTCCGGGGACTCGCAGCGGATCGCGTAGCAGCCCATCGCCTCGGACAGCTTGACGAAGTCCGGGACGCGGGTGCCCTTGGCGTCCGGATTGACGTCGTTCGGCCCGGAGTGCAGGACGGTGTTGGAGTAGCGCTGGTTGTAGAACAGGGTCTGCCACTGGCGGACCATCCCGAGGGCGCCGTTGTTGATGATGGCGACCTTGATCGGGATGTTGTTGAGCGCGCAGGTGGTGAGTTCCTGGTTGGTCATCTGGAAGCAGCCGTCGCCGTCGATCGCCCAGACCGTACGGTCCGGGGCGCCGGCCTTGGCGCCCATCGCAGCCGGGACCGCGTACCCCATCGTCCCGGCGCCGCCGGAGTTCAGCCAGGTCGCGGGCTTCTCGTACTGGATGTAGTGCGCGGCCCACATCTGGTGCTGGCCGACGCCCGCCGCGAAGATCGTGTCCTCGGGGGCGAGCTGTCCGATGCGTTCGATGACGCGCTGCGGGGAGAGCGAGCCGTTGTCGGGCTGCTCGTAACCCAGCGGGTAGGTCTCGCGCCAGCGGTTGAGGTCCTTCCACCAGGCGGTGTAGTCGCCGGTCTGGCCCTCGCTGTGCTCCTTCTGCACCGCCTGGACCAGGTCGGCGATGACCTCGCGGGCGTCCCCGACGATCGGGACGTCGGCGGCGCGGTTCTTGCCGATCTCCGCCGGGTCGATGTCGGCGTGGACGATCTTGGCGTGCGGGGCGAAGCTGGACAGCTTGCCGGTGACGCGGTCGTCGAAGCGGGCTCCGAGGGCGACGATCAGGTCGGCCTTCTGCAGCGCGGTGACGGCGGTGACCGCACCGTGCATGCCCGGCATTCCCACGTGCAGCGGGTGGCTGTCGGGGAATGCGCCGAGCGCCATCAGGGTGGTGGTGACGGGCGCTCCGGTGAGCTCGGCGAGAACCTTGAGCTCGGCGGTGGCGTGTGCCTTGAGGACACCGCCGCCGACGTACAGGACGGGCCGCCTGGCGGCGGTGATCAGCTTGGCGGCCTCGCGGATCTGCTTGGCGTGCGGCTTGGTCACCGGGCGGTAGCCGGGCAGGTCGTGCGCCGGCGGCCAGGAGAACGTCGTCTGCGCCTGCAGCACGTCCTTCGGGATGTCCACGAGGACGGGTCCCGGCCGGCCGGTCGAGGCGATGTGGAACGCCTCGGCGATCGCCTTCGGGATGTCCTCCGCCTTGGTGACGAGGAAGCTGTGCTTGGTGATCGGCATGGTGATGCCGACGATGTCCGCCTCCTGGAAGGCGTCCGTGCCGATCGCCTTGGAGTTGACCTGACCGGTGATCGCGACCAGCGGCACGGAGTCCATCATCGCGTCCGCGATCGGCGTGACCAGGTTGGTGGCCCCCGGGCCCGAAGTGGCCATGCACACGCCCACCTTGCCGGTGGCCTGCGCGTAACCGGTGGCCGCGTGACCGGCGCCCTGCTCGTGCCGGACGAGCACGTGCCGCACCCGCGTGGAGTCCATCAGCGGGTCGTAGGCGGGAAGGATCGTGCCGCCGGGAATGCCGAATACCGTCTCGGCCCCGACCTCCTCAAGCGAGCGGATGAGGGACTTCGCACCCGTGACGTACTCGGGGGCGGACTGCTGTCCTCCGGAACGGGGCCGCGGCTGCGGGTGACTGGCCCCGGTGGCCTGCTCGGTCATCGGCATTCTCTTCTCGATGCTGAGGGTTTTTGCGAGTTTTGTACGGTCTGCGTTGCTGTCCGACCGGTGCCGGTGCAACAAAAAACCCCTCGTGCCGTGAGGCAAGCGAGGGGAGCGCGCCGGGTGCGGTCGCTGGAAGTTCCGGGTCTGTCCGAAACCTTCACCAGCGTCAGCCGACGCGCTTTCCAAGTACGAGAATTCGGGTGCGCATAGGGTCGACCCTCCCCCCGGCACGCACCGACTGTCAAGTGGGTGGGACGGGAGTCTCATTATGTGAACGGAGGGCTGTTCCGCCTCCGAAAACAGCGGGCACACCTGTACTTGTGTACACCCCGGAACCGCCGCCCGCGAACGCGGGCTCGGCCGGTCCGTGCGGCACCGGATAGCGGCCGGTGGACAGGGCCCGGCGCAGCCGGTACTCGTCCAGCGGCCCGGAGAAGGCCATGCCCTGGCCGTGCGTGCAGCCCATCGCGCGCAGGGCGACCACCTGCTCCGGCAGGTCCACCCCGTCGGCCACGGACGGCAGCCCGAGGTCGGTGGCGATTCTGAGCAGTCCACTGGTGATCTTGCGCAGCTTCGTGGACTCGACGACACCCTCGACCAGACCGCGGTCGAGTTTCAGTACGTCGACGGGGAGCCGGCGCAGCGCTGTGATCGGCGCGTAGCCGCTGCCGAAGCCGTCCAGCGCGATCCGTACGCCGAGCAGCCTGAAGGCGTTCAGCCGGCGCTCCAGCTCGTCCAGGGAGACCCGGGGGTCGGTGTCCGTCAGCTCGATCTCCAGGGCGCCCGTGGGGAGCCCGTGGCGGGTCAGCAGGGTCTCGATCGATCCCAGGGGCAGGGAGCGGTCGAGGAGCCGCCGGGCGCTCATCCGGACGGCGACGGGCACGGCGAGCCCGGTCGCGGCGCGTTCGGCGGCCTGTTCGACGGCCTCCTCCAGCGTCCAGCGGTCCAGCTCGGCGGTCTTGTCGCTGTCCCCGGTGACGCGCAGGAACTCGGCGGGCGTGAAGAGGACGCCCTGGGAGGAGCGCCAGCGCGCCTGGGCGGAGACCGAGGTGATCCGGCCGCTCTCCAGCGCCACCACGGGCTGGTGCAGCAGCGCGAACTCGCCGTCGTGCAGGGCGGCACGCAGGCGCGTGGCCAGCTCCGCCTTCCGTACGACGTCCTGCTGCATCTGGGGCGCGTACAGCTCTACGCGGCCCTTGCCGGAGGCCTTGGCGCGGTACATCGCCAGGTCGGCGTTGCGCAGCAGCTCGCCCGCGCCGAGGCCGGGTTCGGCGAAGGCGACGCCGATGGAGGCGTTGACCCGGACATCGTTGCCGCCGATGTCGTAGGGCTGCGAGAGGGTGAGCCGCAGCCTGTTGGCCAGTTCCCCTATCTGGCGTTCGCGTGCGGCACGGTCCCGGGTGCCGTCTCCGACGATCAGGGCGGCGAACTCGTCACCGCCGAGGCGGGAGGCGGTGTCCCCGTAGCGGACCGCGTCGTGGAGCCTGCGGGCGGCCTGGACGAGCAGTTCGTCCCCGGCCTGGTGCCCGATGGTGTCGTTGACGGCCTTGAAGCCGTCGAGGTCGATGAAGAGGACGGCCGTGCCGCGGTCGGTGGAGCGGCGGCCGGACAGGGCCTGCTGCACGCGCTGGGTGAAGAGGGCGCGGTTGGGCAGGTCGGTGAGGGGGTCGTGTTCGGCGTTGTGCTGCAACTGGGCCTGGAGGCGCACCCGTTCGGTGACGTCCCGGCTGTTGAAGATGAGGCCGCCGTGGTGCCGGTTGACGGTGGACTCGACGTTCAGCCAGCCTCCGTCGCCGGACTTGAAGCGGCACTCGATGCGGGTGGTGGGTTCCTCGCCGGGGCTGGCCGCGAGGAAGCGGCGGACTTCGTGCACCACACAGCCCAGGTCCTCCGGGTGGATGAGATGGGCCAGCTCGGTGCCGACGAGGTCCTCCGCGGACCGTCCGTAGACCCCGGCGGCGGCCGGGCTGACGTACCGGAGCATCCCGCTCGGAGCGGCGATCATGATGACGTCGCTGGAGCCCTGCACCAGGGAGCGGAAGTGGTTCTCCTTCTGGGCCAGTTCCTGGGTGAGGGTGATGTTGTCGAGCAGCATGATGCCCTGGCGCACGACGAGCGCGAGAACGACGCCACCCGCGGTGATGAGCACCACGCGGTCGGGGCTGCGGCCGTTGAGCACGTTGTAGAGGACGCCCAGCGTGCACACGGCGGCGGCCAGATACGGCGTGAGCGCGGCCAGCGAGCCGGTGATGGGCCGGGTGGCCGGATACCGGCTGTGATCGCCTCCCGGTGCGGGCGGCTGCCCCTGCCCGGGTACGGTGGCCCGGCCCTGGCGGGGTACGGGCCGGGGTCCCCCGGGCCCGCCCGGGTGCTGCCGCCCGGGGCGGTGTTCGTGCACCACGCGCGTGTGCCCGTCGGATCCGCCCGGGCCGCCGGGGCCGGACCGGACCCAGGGCGCGTACGCCAGGAGCAGCGAGCCCGCGAACCAGCCGGCGTCGAGCAACTGGCCCGAGTGGTAGTTGCTGTGCATCAGGGGCGAGGTGAACAGGGCGTCGCAGCCCACGGTCAGGGCGAGCGCGCCGATGGCGGTGTTCGCGGCGGAGCGGTTCACCGTGGAGCGCCGGAAGTGCAGCGAGAGCACCATGCTCACGAGGGCGATGTCGAGCAGCGGATAGGCGAGCGACAGCGCGGCGTGCGCGACGCTCGGCCCGTCGAACTTCGCCGCCTGGGCGAGGGCCAGGCTCCACGACAGGGTGAGCAGCGAGCCGCCGATCAGCCAGGCGTCGAGAACCATGCAGACCCAGCCGGCCTTCGTCGCCGGTCGCTTGGCGAGGACCATGAGTCCCACGATGGCGGGCGGGGCGAAGCACAGGAAGAACAGGTCGGCCAAGCTGGGGCTGGGCACATCCTGGTCGAGCACGATCTCGTACCAGCCCCAGACGAGGTTGCCCAGGGACGCCATGGCGGACGACAGCGCGAACAACAGCCACGCCAGTCGAAAGCGGATACGGCGGCGGGCGTAGACGAAACAGGACACGGCCGCGATGGCCGCGGCGGCGCTCAGCCCGAAGTCGCCCATGATGAGGGCGAGTCGGGGAGAGCCCCAGCCGAGCGCGGAGCCGACGGCGTATCCCGCGCAGACCAGGGCCAGTACGAGCTGCGCGACCATGCTCGTCCCTTCGCCGGAGACCGGCCGGCGGGCCAGCAGTGCCCCGGGGGAACTCACCGGACACTCCGGATCCGCGGCGCGCCGGTGTCCCGCGCGTCCCACTGTCCCGGGTGCGTGCGGGCTGCCGGGGGCGCGGTGTGCGCATGCCTCCGGCGACCGCTGTGCCGGCGGTGCTGATGTTGGCTGCCGTGGCCGCGTCTGCACGCGGCCGTGCGCCAGGGTCGCTGTCGGCGGCCCCGCCGCGTCGGATCGTTCGTCCATAGACCGTGCATCGCCCGTCGCCCCCCTCACAGTCTGAAATGTCCGTCCCCGGCGCCGAACGGTTCGCGGCGCAGCCCCTGTCGGGACGATACACCAGTCTCGTCACTCAGGGACATAGTTCCTCTACTCTCCGTGACGGCTCACGGCGGCAACGACACACCCCGCATACGGGGGAATGCGGAGGGTGCCCGAACCGGACTACGCGTCGACCGCTCCCGTCGTAAGGATCACGTTGCGCAGCGGCTCCTGGTTCATGAAACGACTCAGCTGGGCCACCAGCAGCCTCTCGGCGCGTGGCCGGAACGCGGAGGTCGGGCCGCCGACATGCGGGCTGATGAGCACGCCGGGCGCCTGCCACAAGGGGTGTCCCGGAGGCAGCGGCTCCGGATCGGTGACGTCGAGGGCGGCCGTGAGGCGCCCGGACTCCAGCTCGGCGAGAAGCGCCGTGGTGTCGACGACGGGCCCGCGAGCGACGTTCACGAGCAGCGCGCCGTCCTTCATCCGCGCCAGGAACTCGGCGTCCACCAGGCCTCTTGTCTGATCGGTGAGGGGCGTGGCGAGGATCACGATGTCGGCCTCGGGCAGGAGGGCGGGCAGTTCGGTGAGCGGATGCACCGGTCCGCGCGCCGTGGTGCGCTCAGAGCGCGCGACGCGCGCCACCCGCGTGAGCTCGAAGGGCGCGAGCCGGTCCTCGATGGCGGCGCCGATCGCGCCGTAGCCGACGATCAGGGCGCTCTTGTCGGCGAGCGCCGGCCGGAAGCCGCCCCGCCACTCCCCCTTGTCCTGCGCCCGCACGAAGTCGGGGATGCCACGCAGCGAGGCCAGGATCAGGGCGAGGGTCAGCTCACCGGTGCTCGCCTCGTGCACACCGCGCGCGTTGCACAGCCGTACGCCGGGGCGCAGATGCCCGAGCCCCGGCTGCACGTTGTCGACGCCCGCGGACAGCGTCTGCAGCACCTGGACGCGGGTCATCTCGGGCAGGGGGCGTACACAGACCTCGACGGACTTCATGTACGGCACGACGTAGAACGCGCAGTCGGCCGGGTCCCCGGGGTAGTCCTGATCGCCGTTCCAGAACAGGTAGTCGGGGCCTTCGGGCAGGCCCTCGATCTCCTCCGGCGGGATGGGGAGCCACACGTCAGCAGTCATGGTCACGAGCGTAGGCGAACCCCTGTGCGTACAGAGGTTAGGTTTGGGGTGCAAGGAGAGAGAGGTTCACGACCACGTGGAGCGCAGGACGATCGGCGCGGCGGCGCTCGAAGTGGGGGCCGTCGGCCTCGGGTGCATGCCGATGAGCTGGGCGTACAGCGCGTCTCGGCGGCGTGGCGAGGAGTCGGTGCGGGCCGTGCACCGGGCCCTGGACGAGGGCATGACCCTGCTGGACACTGCCGACATGTACGGCCCGTTCACCAACGAGCTGCTGGTGGGACGGGCGTTGCGGGAGCGGCGTGGGGACGCCTTCGTGTCGACGAAGGTCGGTCTGCTGGTGGGTGATCAGCACATCGTGGCCAACGGCCGCCCGGGGTACGTGAAACGAGCGTGCGACGCCTCGCTGCGCCGCCTCCAGACGGATGTCATCGACCTCTACCAGCTGCACCGCGCGGACCCTGAGGTACCCGTCGAGGAGACGT
This sequence comes from Streptomyces sp. B21-083, assembly GCF_036898825.1. Taxonomy (GTDB): domain Bacteria; phylum Actinomycetota; class Actinomycetes; order Streptomycetales; family Streptomycetaceae; genus Streptomyces. Next base: position 2,811,950 of record NZ_JARUND010000001.1, read on the forward strand.
GGGGCGCGCTGGCGGAGCTCGTACAGGCGGGAAAAGTACGGGCGTTGGGACTGTCCGCGATGGGCGAGCCGCCCGGACGCCGGTCGGGGGCGCGGCCGCACGACGCGACGATCCGTCAACTGGAGCGGGTGCAGCAGGTGTTCCCGGTCAGCGCCGTGCAGGCCGAGCTGTCGGTGTGGTCGCGCGAGGCGCTGGACGCGCTGCTGCCGTGGTGTGCGGCGCGCGGGGTCGGCTTCCTGGCGGCGATGCCGCTGGGCAACGGCTTTCTGACCGGGACGCTGGTGCCGGGCGAGGGCTTCGAGCGGGAGGACATCCGCGCCCGCCACCCCCGCTTCACCGCCGAGATGACGGCCGCGAACCAGCCGATCGTGGCGGGTCTGCGCCGGGTGGCGGCTCGGCTCGGGCCGGACGTCACGCCGGGCCAGGTGGCGCTGGCGTGGGTTCTCGCGCAGGGGCGGCACGTGGTGCCCGTACCGGGGGCCAAGCGGGAACGGTGGGTGGCGCAGAACGCCGGGGCGGCGCGGCTGAGGCTGACGGCGGCGGACCTGGCGGAGGTGACGGGGCTGCCGAAGGCGCAGGGATCCTGGGACTGATCCCGGAATCGGGCTTCGGGGATCGGGAACTCGTGGAGCGCGAGCGGTGTATGACAAGGAGAACCCGTCGCGTCGAAGGGACCATGATCGTGCAACGTAGAGCTGTGACGGCCGTACTGGCCGCGGCCACGCTTCTGCTCGCGGCCGGCTGCTCCTCCGACGGGGGAGGGGGCGGTGGCTCGGGCGGCGGCGGTGACAGCGCGGCGCCGGATCGTACGAGTCCGGGCTCGTCCCCCTCCGCGCGGGCCACCGAGGACGTCCCGCCGGCCAAGGGCTCGGTGAAGGTGGTGCGCACGGTCACCGAGGGCCTGAAGTCCCCGTGGGGCCTGGCCCCGCTGCCGGACGGCGATCTGCTGGTCTCCTCCCGTGACGAGGGCACGATCACGCGGGTGGACACGGAGACGGGCAGGAAGACGGAGCTGGGCGAGGTGCCGGGCGTCTCCGCGGCCGGCGAGGGCGGGCTGCTGGGCATCGCGCTGTCTCCTTCCTTCGCGTCGGACCACATGGTCTACGCGTACTTCACGACGGAGTCGGACAACCGCGTCGCGCGCATGCTGTACGAGCAGGAGAAGCCCGCGGGCGAACAGCTGGGCGCACCGAACACGATCTTCCGGGGCATCCCGAAGGGCTATATCCACAACGGCGGCCGGATCGCCTTCGGCCCGGACAAGATGCTGTACGCGGGCACGGGCGAGAGCGGCGACACGGGCCTGGCGCAGGACAAGTCCTCGCTGGGCGGCAAGATCCTCCGTATGACCCCGGAGGGCGAACCGGCCCCGGGCAACCCCTTCCCCGACTCCCCCGTGTACTCGTACGGACACCGCAACGTGCAGGGCCTCGCCTGGGACGCGAAGCAGCGTCTGTTCGCCTCGGAGTTCGGCCAGGACACCTGGGACGAGCTGAACCAGATCAAGCCGGGCGACAACTACGGCTGGCCGAAGGCGGAGGGCGACAGCCGCGACCGCGCGTTCCACAACCCCGTCGCCGTCTGGCACACGGACGACGCCTCCCCCAGCGGCATCGCCTACGCCGAGGGCTCGGTGTGGATGGCGGGGCTCAAGGGCCAGCGTCTGTGGCGCGTCCCCCTGAAGGGCACCGAGGCCGCCGCCGACCCGCAGGCCTTCCTGAAGGGCGAGTACGGCAGGCTCCGTACGGTCGTGTCGGCGGGCGGCGACAAGCTGTGGCTGGTGACGAGCGAGACGGACGGACGGGGGTCGCCCGAGAGCGGGGACGACCGGATTCTGGAGCTTCAGGTGACCTGAGGCGAGCCCGGCTCCTCGGGCTGCTCCGTTTCCTCGGGCTGCTCCGTCTCCTCCGGCTGCTCGGACCGGCGTACGACGACCTTCCCGGACGCGAGGTCTATCGGCCCGCGTCCGGGGTCGCCGTCGCCGACGTCCTCGCGGGTCAGCTCCAGCCGGTTCTGTTCGTCGCGCTGGTGCTTGCGTCCCGGTGCGAAGAGCTCCTCGAACATGTTGAACACGAGGCGGCTCCCGGCTACTCGTCTTCGATGAGCGACTGGTCGAGGATCGCCACGGAGACCAGGATCAGGAAGGCGCGGTGAACCATGTAGTCGACGGTCAGGCCCGTGGCCACGGACACCACGCGGATGTCCTCGCCGCTCACTGCCTGCGACACCGGCGTGAAGGGGTCCTCAGCGAGCTTGTGGAGGCCGCGCTCCAGAAGCTTGCGCCGGTCCTCGGGAAGTGCGTCACGCTGCGCGGCAGCCCGCTCGGTGAACTCGATCTGGTACAACACAGCGCCTCCGCCAGTATGTGGGCCTGCTGCCATTATCCCGCTACCAGACGATCCTCGGTCTCCGGCGGGAACAGCCCCAGCCGGTGTGCCACCGCCGCCGCCTCGCCGCGCCCCGAGACGCTCAGCTTGGCCAGGATGTTGGAGACGTGGACGCTCGCCGTCTTCGGGGAGATGAAGAGCTCCTCGGCGATCTGGCGGTTGGTGCGGCCGGCGGAGACCAGACGCAGGACGTCCCGTTCGCGGCTGGTGAGGCCCAGGGACTCGGCCGGGTCCTCCTGGGGCGCGGGCGGGGTGCCGGTGGGGGTGAGGCGGGCGCGCCGGGCAAGGAGGGCGGTGGCGTCGGCGAGGGGGCGGGCGCCCAGGTGGTCGGCGACGGTGGCGGCCAGGCGGAGCAGTTCGGCCGCCCGGTCGCGGTCGTCGGGCTCGGCGCCGTCCGTCAGCAGGGCCTCGGCGAGGCGGTGGCGGACCCGGGCGAGGTCGTAGGGGCGGTCCAGGGCCTCGAAGGCGGTGACGAGCCGCGACCAGGTGTCGGGGGTGGCGGTCCCCTCGGCGCGCTGGAGTTCGGCGCGGACCCAGTGCTCGTGGGCGAGCCAGACGGGGGCGCCGGTGGTGAGCTTCTTCGCGGTGTCGAGGATGCGAGCCAGGGTCTCGGGGCGGCCCTGTGCGACGGTCGGCAGCGCGCGGGCGTCGGCCTCGGCGGTGGCGGCGGCGAGGAGCAGCGGCCAGCCGTAGCGGTGGGTGCCGGGTGGGAAGCCGGTGTCCAGGACGTGGCCCAGTTCGGTGCGGGCGTCGAGGAGGCGGCCCTCGGCGGCGGCGACACCGATGGTGACGAGGGCGAGCAGCAGGTCGTGCTGGGGCATCGGGTCGTGGGTGCCGAAGTACTCGTGCGCGATGGCGAGTTGGCGCGCGGCCTCGGCCAGGTCGCCCCGGTCCAGGGCGAGCCGGGCCAGGCAGATGGCGCCGGCGCCCTGCGGCTTGGTGCTGTGGCCGCGCCGTAGCGCGTTGGTCGCGGCGTCGGCGGCGGCATCCCAGCGGCCGAGCGAGTACAGCGACTCGGAGAGGTTGCCCCACGCCCAGGCCTCGGAGTCCAGCAGCCCGAACTTCCCCGCGTAGGCGATGCCCTCTTCCAGGATGGGGACGGAGTCGCGGGAGCGGCCGACCGCTTCCAGTCCGCTGGGGAGGTTGATGTAGGCGCGTCCGGCGACGAAGAGGATGCCCTCCGCGACCGCCCGCTCCTTGACCGCGCGCATTTCCGCGAACCCGGTCTCCGCGGCCCCGGCGTCGACCAGGAGGCCGCCGTGGGTGAGGCGGGCGTGCAGTTCGATCTCGGCGGCGCCCACCATACGGGCGTACTCGACCGCCTGTTCGGCGGCGGCGAGGGCCTCGGGGCCGGGGCAGTGCAGCATCGACCAGGCGGCGGCGTTGGCGAGGACCTCCGCGTGGACCTGCGAGGGCGGCAGACCACGCACCAGCTTCTGCGCGGTGTCGAGCTCCTTCCAGCCGTCGCCGCGGGACTGGGCCTGGACCAGCCGGGAGCGCTGGCACCAGAACCAGGCGGCGCGCAGAGGGTCGCCGTCGTCCTCCAGGAGGTGCAGCGCACGCTTGATGATCTTCAGGGCGCGTTCGCGTTCCCCGCACAGCCGGCCCGCGACGGCGGCCTCGGCCATGAGGTCCAGGTAGTGCAGCGGGGTGGTGGCCGGGTCGCAGCCGCAGGGCGGGTAGACCTCGGTGTAGTCGACGGGGCGCAGGGTGGTCCGTACGGCGTCGGGGGCGGCGTCCCAGAGTTCCATCGCCCGTTCCAGGAGCCGTAGTTGCTCGGAGTAGGCGTACCGGCGGCGGGCGGTGACCGAGGCGTCCAGGACGGCGGGCAGGGCCTTGGCCGGGTCGTGGGCGTGGTACCAGTAGCTGGCCAGGCGCATGGTGCGTTCGTCGGCGGGGACGAGCGTCGGGTCGGCCTCCAGCGCCTCGGCGTAGCGGCGGTTGAGGCGGGAGCGTTCGCCGGGGAGCAGGTCGTCGCCGACCGCCTCGCGGACCAGGGAGTGGCGGAAGCGGTAGCCGTCGCCGGCCGGGGTGGCGAGCAGGAGGTTGGCGCCGACGGCCGCGCGCAGCGCCTCGATGAGGTCGTCCTCGGCCAGTCCGGCGACGGCGGCCAGCAGCCGGTACTCGACGGCGGAGCCGCCCTCGGCGACGATCCGGGCGACCCGCTGGGCGCTCTCGGGCAGGCTTTCGACACGGACGAGGAGCAGGTCGCGCAGGGTGTCCGTGAGCCGGGTGCGGCAGCCCTCGTGGGCGGCGACGGCGAGTTCCTCGACGAAGAAGGCGTTGCCGTCGGAGCGGCCGAAGATCTCGTCGACCTGGGCCGGCTCGGGTTCGGCGGCGAGGATGCCGGCGATCTGGCGGCCCACTTCGGCGCGGTTGAAGCGGCTCAGTTCGATCCGGCGGACCGTGCGCAAGCGGTCCAGTTCGGCGAGCAGGGGGCGCAGCGGGTGGCGCCGGTGGACGTCGTCCGCGCGGTAGGTGGCGAGAACGACGAGGCGGCCGGTGCGCAGGGTGCGGAAAAGGTACGCGAGGAGGTGGCGGGTGGAGGCGTCGGCCCAGTGGAGGTCTTCGAGGGCGACGACGACGGTGCGGTCGGCGGCCACGCGCTCCAGGAGGCGGGCGGTGAGTTCGAAGAGGCGCGCCATGCCCTCCTCGTCGTGTCGTCCGGCGCCGGTCTCGCCCAACTCCGGCAGCAGCCGGGCCAGTTCCTCCTCCTGCCCGGCAGCGGCGGCGGCCAACTCCTCGGGCAGCGCACGCCGCAGGGCCCGCAGGGCGGTGGAGAAGGGCGCGAAGGGCAGCCCGTCGGCGCCGATCTCGACGCACCCGCCGAGGGCGACGACCGCGCCCCGGCCGGCGGCAGCGTCGGCGAACTCCTCGACCAGCCGTGTCTTTCCGACCCCGGCCTCCCCGCCGAGCAGCAGCGCCTGCGGCTCACCGGAGGCGGCGCGGGCGAGTGCGTCGTGCAACACCCCCAACTCATCGGTACGACCGACGAACACCGGACAGACGGACCTGGTCTCCACGGGCCAGAGCATCGCACAGGGCTCTGACATCGCGGGACTGGTTATCGAGCCGATGGCCGGAGCGACGGCTGAGGTGCTGGACGGGCCGGTCACCGAGACGGCGACCGGCCCGTTGCGGGTCGTGGGGCGGACGGCCGCGGCGTGCGCGGGGAGGCGTGACACCGTGGGAGAGCCGTCCGCCCGTCCCCCGGTCTTCACGCGGCGCGGGTGAACCAGTGGCGGCGGGTGTCGTCGGGATGCACCTCGCCCTCGGCGGCACGGCCGGCTGCCTCGCGGCGGGCGGCGCGGACGGCGCGGATCGCTTCCCGGGCGAGACGCTCGTCCGAGGCCTCGCGGCGCAGTTGGGCGGAACGGGTCTGCTGGATTTCGTACTCGAACATGTGATGCCCCTCAGGTCTCTGGCGAGATCGGTTGTTCTTCGCTCTCTGCGATGTCTCAACCTTCGTCTCCCAGGGGGGTGCGCCACATCGGGAGAGTTCCGCATCTTCGGAGGGGGTGGGGGCCTTAGAAACAGCTGAGGGGCCCCGGACGGACCGTAAGGTACTTATGACCGGCCTAAGGCCCCTCATGAGCTGCGGTGATTCCACCTCCGGGTCAGACGGAGGGCACGCCCAGCAGTACGTCGGTGTACTTCAGTACCGCGAGGAGCAGTCCGAGGACGCCGAGGGCGACGCCCGCCCAGGAGACCGACCTGATCCAGACGGCCTGCGGCTTGCCCGGGACGCCGAACGCGGGCCGGGCGAGGGCGGCGACACCGACGAGCAGCGCGGCGAGGGCGAAGATGCCGCCCCACAGCGCGGTGGTCTGCCAGGAGTCGCCGTAGACCTTGAGCGTGGCGGCGAGGCTCGGCGACGTCGCGGCCTGCAGCTTCAGCTGGCCGTTGAGCTCCCCGCGCGCGGCGGCCACCGTGCCCAGCCAGCTGCCGGTGAGCGAGACGAAGCCGAGGACGGCGGACACGACGGCGGCAGCGCCCTGGCCCACTCCGGAGGACTCCGCCCGCTCGGCGGCGATCTCCGCCTCGTCCAGATCGTCCAGGTCGTCGCCCTCGTACTCGTCGGCGTCACCCAGGACCTCGACCTCGGTGTCGGCCGCGGCCTCGGTGGGCTGCTCCTCCTTGGTGATGTCCACCGTCTCGTCACCGCTCTTCACGTCGTCGCTCTTCGCCTCGGTACCGGTCTCGGCGCCGGTCTCGTCTGCTGTCTTGGTTCCCATGCCCCGCACCGTACGGACGTCGTCTGAGAAGTTCCTTAATGATCCTTGTGAACGGCACGCGCGCGTGCGGCACGCCACTCGGGCGCGAGTACCGACCAGATCTCGGTGTCCGCGCGGACACCCCGGTGCGGGTAGTTCTCCCGCAGCAGGGCCTCACGGCTCATGCCCAGCCGTCGCGCCACGTTGATGCTCGCTTCGTTGACGGAGGACGCGTGCCACTCCACCCGGTGCATGCCGCGTACGTCGATCGCCCAGTCGATGAGGACACGCATCGCGCGCGTGATCAGTCCGCGTCCGGTGCCGGCCGGTTCCAGCCAGCAGCCGACCTCGCAGTTGCCGTGCTCCGCGCTGAAGTTGAGGAACAGCACCCCGCCGACGAGCCGGCCGTCCAGCCAGATCCCGTGCAGCGACCCGGTGTCGGCGGCGCGCTGGTCGGCGTACCGCTGGAGCTGTTCCCGCGCGGAGTCGAGGTCCGTGGACTTCATGCCGAAGGGAATGTGCCGGGTGATGAAGTCCCGCCCCCGGTCGAGGTGCGCGAGGAACTCCTCGGCGTGCCAGGGCTCCAGGGGTCTCAGTTCCGCGCCGTCGTCACCCAGGGATATCGCGTACATCCTGCGGTCGCTCCTTCACCAGTGCGTCCATCACGTTCATGACGTCCACGTCGAGTACGTCCGGAATGCTCGCACGGGCGCCCTCCCCCACGCCCGGCATTTGCGCGGCGGCGGCGCGGCACTCAGGGGGCTCGATGCTGATGCGCGGCAGCCGTCTGTCCAGCCAGCGTGGCAGCCACCAGTTGGCGCCGCCGAGCAGATGCATCAGCGCGGGCACCAGGAGCGTACGCAGGACGAAGGCGTCGAGGGCGACGGCGGCGGCCAGGGCGATGCCGAACATGGCGATCACCCGGTCGCCGCTCAGCACGAACGCGAGGAAGACGGAGATCATGATGACCGCCGCGGAGTTGATCACACGGCTGGTCTCGGCGAGGCCGACCCGGACGGCCCGCCGGTTGTCGCCGGTCTCCAGCCACTCCTCGTACATCCGGCTGACCAGGAAGACCTGGTAGTCCATGGAGAGCCCGAAGAGGACCGAGACCATGATGACCGGGAGGAACGGCTCGATCGGGCCGGCGCTGCCGAGGCCCAGGAGTTCGCTCCCCCAGCCCCACTGGAAGATCGCGACGACGACCCCGAACGCGGAGGCGACGGCGGCGACGTTCATCACGGCGGCCTTGAGCGGGATCCCGATCGACCGGAACGCGAGCAGGAGCAGCAGACAGCCCAGGCCGATCACGACACCGACGAACAGCGGCAGCTTGCCGATGATCACATCCGCGAAGTCGTCATAGCTCGCCGTGACCCCGCCGACGTACAGGTCGAGCGACGTGCCGGTCTCCGCGCGCGGGAGCACCCTCTCGCGCAGCCGCTCCACCAGGTCACTGGTCCGCGCGGACTGCGGGGAGGACTCCGGTACGACGGTGAGGTACCCGGTGGAGCCGTCGGCGCTGTAGGTCACCGGCGAGGACGACGCGACGCCCTCGGTGGTCCGGAGAGTCGCGGCGAGGTTGTCGAGGACGAGCTTGTCCTCGGCGTCGGAGACGGGCGTGACGAGGGTGAGCGGGCCGTTGACGCCGGGGCCGAAACCGTCGGCGAGAAGGTCGTAGGCCTGGCGTGTGGTCGTCGTCTTCGGGTTGTTGCCCTGGTCGGAGGTGCCGAGGTGCAGCGAGAGGGTGGGCAGGGCGAGCAGTGCGATGACGACCAGGGCGCCGGCGCCGAGCACCTTGGGGTGGCGTTCGACGAACGCGGACCAGCGGGCGGCGAACCCGGTGGGCAGCTCCGGCTCGGGCCCGTGCTCGGCCAGCCTGCGCCGCTCGCGCCGGCTCAGGGCGCGCGGCCCGATGAACGACAGCAGGGCGGGGAGCAGGGTCACGGAGGCCGCCACGGTCAGGACCACCGTCAGGGAGGCCGCGACGGCGACCCCGTTGAGGAAGCCGAGGCGCAGGATCAGCATCCCCAGCAGGGCGATGCAAACGGTCGCACCCGCGAAGACGACGGCCCGTCCCGTGGTCGTGACGGCGTTGACGGCGGCCTCGGTGACCGGCAGACCGCGCTTCAGACCGCGCCGGTGTCTGGTGACGATGAACAGGGCGTAGTCGATGCCCACGCCGAGCCCGACCAGCATGCCGAGCATGGGTGCGAAGTCGGCGACGGTCATCGCGTGCCCGAGGAGCACGATCCCGGCGTACGCCGTCCCGACGCTCACCAGGGCGGTGGCGATGGGCAGCATGGAGGCCGCGAGCGAGCCGAAGGCGAGGAACAGCACGACGGCCGCGACGATCACCCCGACGGTTTCGGCGAGGTGGCCGCCGGACGACTCGGTGAGCGCGATGGCGCCGCCGCCCAGCTCCACCTGGAGCCCGTCGACCCGCGCCGCCTCGGCCGCGTCGACGACGGGCCGGGCCTCGCCCGTGCCGATGTCCTCGGCGGACCTGTCGAAGGTGACGGTGGCGTACGCCGTACGCCCGTCGCCGCTGATCCGACCGCTGCCGCCGCCTTCGTAGGGGCTGACGACCGAGGCCACGCCGGGGAGGTCGGCGATGCGGTCCAGGGTGCGGGTCATCGTCTGCTCGACGTCGGCGGCGCGGACCGTGCCGGACCCCGTGCGCCAGACGACGGTGTCGGTGTCACCACCGAGCCCGGGGAAACCTTTCTCCAGGAGCTGGGTGGCGCGGCCCGACTCGGTGCCGGGGGCCTCGTAGTCGTTCGAGTACGCCGAGCCCATGACAGCGGCGGCGGCGGTGACACAGGCGAAGGCGGCGAGCCAGATCAGAACGACGACCAGGCGGTGCCTGACACACCAGCGTGCGAGGACTGCCACAGACGTGCTCCCTGGATGGCATATGGATCTTTGACCGGGAACAGTCGTGAATGAACAGAACGGCCCGCAAAGAAATAGGGAAGGCAAGAAACAACGAAAGCGAGATGCCGAACCACTGTTACAGGCGTCGGTGATCGTTTGAGCCGTTAGTGCCCTTACTCACAAGAATGCGAGTCACATCACAGGACAATCACATGAGCTTTGTCGCCTCAGTCAAACTGGTCACCGAGCGCCATCACCATCACGCCGATGATCAGCAGCCACAGGGCCCGCCGGGTGCGCCCCCGCGCCCCGAGCACCGACGCGAGCGCGCAGACGGCCGCACCGAAGGCGTAGGCGCCGGGTACGAGGACGGGCGCGGAGCCCGTGAGCCGGAGCGTCGAGGCCGCGAGCCCCACGAGGGCCAGCAGTGCTCCGGTCCCGGTCGCCGTCCAGCGGGCGCGCCGCGCGTCTTCGTACTCCTCCTCGTGCTCCTCCGGGTTCTCACCCGCGTTCTCATCCATGGCGCGGGAGCGTACCCCGCCCTGCCGAGAATTCGGATGCGGACGCCGGATGCCCACTGCTAGCGTCCGGCTGTCGACTGTCCGTATCCGGCTTTGCGCCGCCTCCCCGAGCAGGTGCGTTGTTTGAAGGTCCGTCCGAGCTCCGACGTCTTCCGTTCTTTCTCGTCACAGAACCCGAGGAGCCCGTTCACCCATGTCCGACATCACATCCAGGACCTCGAACGACCGTCCCGACCCGCTCGCTGAGCGGCTGAACCACCCCCGCTACCCGCGCAGCGGCCGGTACGACGCCCGCTGGACCATCGACAACCAGATGGGCCCGCACGCCCTGTGGCTGCTGGAGTGGCTGGCCCCCGCACTCGGCCTCGACACCCTCCCGCCCGGCGCCCGGGTGCTCGACCTGGGCTGCGGCAAGGCCATGACGTCGGTCTTCCTCGCCAGGGAGTACGACGTCCAGGTCACCGCCGCCGACCTGTGGATCGAGCCCGGCAAGAACGCGCGCCGCATCGCCGAGGCGGGCGTCGCCGACCGGGTACTGCCCGTGTACGCCGAGGCGCACCGACTGCCCTTCGGCGACGGGTCGTTCGACGCGATCGTGAGCATCGACGCGTATCAGTACTTCGGCACGAACGACCTGTATCTGCCGAGCCTCACCCGGCTGCTGAAGCCTGGCGGGCGGATCGGTGTCGTCATGCCGGCGCTGAGCGAGGAGCCGGAGGGCGTGGAACCGCCGGAGCACCTGAAGCCGTTCTGGGACCCGGAGTTCTGGGCGTTCCACTCCGCCGACTGGTGGCGGCGTCAGTGGACACGCAGCGGAGCCGTGACGGTGGAGGCCGCCGACTGGCTGCCGGACGGCTGGCGCGACTGGCTGCTGTGGAGCGAGGTCTGCGCCGAGGAGAGCACCGAGGAGTTCATGGCGGGCATGGCCCGCGACCAGGTCGAGCTGATGCGCGCCGACCAGGGCCGGTCCCTGGGCTTCGTACGGGTCGTGGGACGCCGTACGTGACGGCGGGGACGTAGCGGTACAGCGCTGAGGGGCGCATCGGGTTTCCGATGCGCCCCTCAGTCACTGCCACTGCTTGCCTCAGCCCTCGCTGACGCCCAACTGCTCAAGGATCAGTTCCTTGACGCGGGCCGCGTCGGCCTGGCCACGGGTCGCCTTCATGACCGCGCCGACCAGGGCGCCGACCGCGGCCACCTTGCCGCCGCGGATCTTGTCGGCGATGCCCGGGTTGCCGGCGATGGCGTCCTGGACGGCCGTGTTGAGCGCGCCGTCGTCGGAGACGACCTTCAGACCGCGCTTCTCGACGACCTCGTCCGGGGAGCCCTCGCCCGCGAGGACGCCCTCGATGACCTGACGGGCCAGCTTGTCGTTCAGGTCGCCGGAGGTGACCAGCGCGGCGACCCGGGCGACCTGCTCGGACGTGATGGCCAGTGCGTCGAGCGGGGTGCCCGACTCGTTGGCGCTGCGCGCGAGTTCACCCATCCACCACTTGCGGGCGGAGGCCGCGTCGGCACCGGCGTCGATGGTGCTGACGATGAGGTCGATGGCCCCGGCGTTGAGCATCGACTGCATGTCGGTCGCCGTGACGCCCCACTCGGCGAGGAGCCGGTTGCGGCGGGCCAGCGGCAGTTCGGGCAGTCCGGCGCGGATCTCCTCGACCCACTCGCGGGAGGGGGCCACCGGCACCAGGTCCGGCTCGGGGAAGTACCGGTAGTCCTCGGCCTCCTCCTTCACGCGGCCCGAGGTCGTCGACCCGGTGTCCTCGTGGAAGTGCCGGGTCTCCTGGATGATCGTCCCGCCCGCGTTCAGTACGGCGGCGTGCCGCTGGATCTCGAAACGGGCGGCACGCTCCACGGAACGCAGCGAGTTGACGTTCTTCGTCTCGCTCCGGGTGCCGAACTTCTCACGGCCGTGCGGGCGCAGCGACAGGTTCACGTCGCAGCGCATCTGGCCCTGCTCCATGCGGGCTTCCGAGACACCGAGCGCCTTGATGAGTTCGCGCAGCTCGGCGACGTACGCCTTGGCGACCTCGGGAGCGCGCTCACCGGCGCCCTCGATCGGCTTGGTGACGATCTCGATGAGGGGGATGCCGGCGCGGTTGTAGTCGAGGAGCGAGTGCGAGGCGCCGTGGATACGGCCCGTCGCGCCACCGACGTGCAGCGACTTGCCGGTGTCCTCCTCCATGTGGGCGCGTTCGATCTCCACCCGGAAGGTCTCGCCGTCCTCCAGCTGGACGTCGAGGTAGCCGTTGAAGGCGATCGGCTCGTCGTACTGGGAGGTCTGGAAGTTCTTCGGCATGTCCGGATAGAAGTAGTTCTTCCGGGCGAAGCGGCACCACTCGGCGATCTCGCAGTGCAGCGCGAGACCGATCCTGATGGCGGACTCGATGCCGATCGCGTTGACGACCGGAAGCGCGCCGGGCATGCCGAGGCAGGTGGGGCAGGTCTGCGAGTTGGGCTCGGCGCCCAGCTCGGTCGAACAGCCGCAGAACATCTTGGTCCTGGTGCCGAGTTCGACATGGACTTCGAGGCCCATGACAGGGTCGTACGACGCCAACGCGTTCTCGTACGACACCAGTTCGATGTCGGTCGTGGTGGTCACGGTGAAAACTTCCCTCTCAGCCCAGCAGGACGTCGTCGTCGCCCAGCCGCTTCAGCTCGCGGTAGAGGATGGCGAGGCCGGTGACGATGGCGGCGGCGGACACGGCCGCGTCGATGAGGCGCAGCGTGTCGCTCTCCGAGCGGGCCTTCTTGGCCTGCTTGGCGACGCTGACGGCACCGAACGCGGTGGTCGCGATGGACAGGTACGTGCCGGACTTGGACTTCTTGAAGCCCTTGGCCTTCGAAAGAGCCTTGCTCACAGCGACGGAGCCTCCTCTAGCAGCGGGTGCCCCCACTTTTCCACGAAGGCGGCCTCGACGGCGGCGCCGACCTTGTAAAGACGGTCGTCCTTCAGCGCCGGGGCGATGATCTGGAGCCCGACCGGCAGCCCGTCCTCCGGCGCGAGACCGCAGGGCAGGGACATGGCCGAGTTGCCGGCCAGGTTGGTCGGGATGGTGCAGAGGTCCGCGAGGTACATCGCCATCGGGTCGTCGGCGCGCTCGCCGATCGGGAAGGCGGTGGTGGGCGTCGTCGGGGAGACGATCACGTCCACCGACTCGAACGCCTTCTCGAAGTCGCGGGTGATGAGCGTACGGACCTTCTGGGCGCTGCCGTAGTACGCGTCGTAGTAGCCGGAGCTGAGCGCGTACGTGCCGAGCATGATGCGGCGCTTGACCTCGGGGCCGAAGCCCTCCGCGCGGGTCAGCGAGGTGACCTCCTCGGCGGAGTGCGTGCCGTCGTCACCGCTGCGCAGGCCGTAGCGGAGCCCGTCGAAGCGGGCGAGGTTGGACGAGCACTCGCTCGGCGCGATCAGGTAGTACGCGGACAGCGCCAGGTCGAAGGACGGACAGTCCAGCTCGACGATCTCGGCGCCCAGTTCCTCCAGCAGGGCGACGGACTCGTCGAAGCGCTGGATGACGCCGGCCTGGTAGCCCTCGCCGCGGAACTGCTTGACGACGCCGACGCGCATGCCCTCGACGCTGCCGTTGCGGGCGGCCTCGACGACCGGCGGGACCGGCGCGTCGATCGAGGTCGAGTCGAGCGGGTCGTGCCCGGCGATGACCTCGTGGAGGAGCGCGGCGTCCAGGACCGTACGGGCGCAGGGGCCGCCCTGGTCGAGGGAGGACGAGAACGCGACCATGCCGTACCGCGAGACGGCCCCGTACGTCGGCTTGACGCCGACCGTGCCGGTGACGGAGGCGGGCTGGCGGATGGAACCGCCGGTGTCCGTACCGATGGCCAGCGGCGCCTGGAACGAGGCGAGGGCGGCGGAGGAACCGCCACCGGAGCCACCGGGGATGCGGGTGAGGTCCCACGGGTTGCCCGTCGGCCCGTACGCGCTGTTCTCGGTGCTGGACCCCATGGCGAACTCGTCCATGTTGGTCTTGCCGAGGATGACGACGTCGGCGGCCTTCAGCCGCTTGGTGACCGTCGCGTCGTACGGCGGGATCCACCCTTCGAGCATCTTGGACCCGACGGTGGTCGGAATCCCCTCGGTGGTGAAGATGTCCTTGAGCGCCAGGGGTACGCCGGCCAGCGGGCCCAGCGTCTCCCCGCGCTCGCGCTTGGCGTCGACGGCACGGGCCTGGGCGAGGGCGCCCTCCCGGTCGACGTGCAGGAAGGCGTGCACCTTCTCGTCGACGGCCTCGATCCGGGCCAGGTGGGCCTCGGTGACCTGGACGGCGGTGAGCTCGCCGGAAGCGATCTTCGCGGCGGTCTCGGCGGCGGTGAGCCGGATGATGTTGACGTTGATGTCCGTCATGGTGATTAGTCCTCCCCCAGGATCTGCGGCACCTTGAAACGCTGCTGCTCCTGGGCGGGGGCGCCGGAGAGCGCCTGCGCGGGGGTGAGCGACGGACGGACCTCGTCCGCGCGCATGACGTTCGTCAGCGGCAGCGGGTGCGAGGTCGGCGGTACGTCTTGGTCGGCGACCTCGCTGACGCGGGCGACCGCGCCGATGATGTCGTCGAGCTGGCCTGCGAAGTGGTCGAGCTCTTCGCCCTTCAGCTCCAGACGCGCCAGCCGTGCGAGGTGGGCGACCTCCTCGCGCGTGATGCCAGGCATGCAGCGATCCTCTGGGTGAGTGCGGTGTGGGTTTTGGCCCCAATCCTAGGGGGCAAGGGAGACACCCGGCGCACGGGTTTGCCTCACCACACCTGAGGCCACCGACGGCGGGAGCCCCCCACAGGCGACGCCGGCCTTTCAACGGGCGGTAAACGGGCGGTGTGCGGGTGGGAGATCTCCCTAAGATTCCGCGGCCGGCAGAGCCGCCCGCGGCCGCTGCCACCCACGGGTCCCCCGCGCCAGCAGCCACGCCGTGGCCTCCTCCGGAGGCATCGCGGCGGCGACGAGCCACCCCTGCACCGCGTCACACCCCATGTCCCGCAACCGCTCCCACGTCTCGTCGTCCTCCACACCTTCGGCGACCACGAGCAGTCCCAGGGAATGCGCGAGATCCACCGTGCACCGCACGATCTCCGAGTCCTCCGTGTCCACCGCCAGCCGTGCGACGAACGACCGGTCGATCTTCAGCTCGCTCACCGGCAGCCGCCGCAGATGCACCAGGGACGAGTACCCCGTCCCGAAGTCGTCCAGCGACATCTTCACGCCGTGGGCGGTCAGCGCGGCCAGCGTGTCCGCCGCCTTCTGCGGGTCCTCCAGGAGCACGTGTTCGGTTATCTCCAGCTGGAGCGCCCCCGGCGGGACCCCGTGCCGGGCCAGCCGCGCGGCGACGGAGCCGGCGAAGCCGGGGGTGTGGACGTCGCGCGGGGACACGTTGACGGCGACCGGGACGAACAGCCCCTGGGAGCGCCACTTGGCGACCTGTTCGAGCGCCGTCTCCAGCACGTACTCCGTGAGGTGGGGCATCAGCCCCGACGACTCGGCGATCGCTATGAACTCGTCCGGCGGTACCTTCCCGCGCTCCGGGTGCACCCACCGCACCAGCGCCTCCAGGCCGGCGACCTGCCCGTCGAAGCGCACCTTGGGCTGGTAGTGCAGCTCGACCTCGTGCGCGTCGAGCGCGCGCCGCAGGTCGCCGAGCAGACCGAGCCGGTCCGGGGTGTTCGAGTCCCGCTTGATCTCGTACACCTCGACGCCCGTGCGGTCCCGTTTCGCCTGGTACATCGCGACGTCAGCGCGCCGCAGCAGCCCCTCCGCGTCGAGCGCGTGGTCGGGGAAGACGGCGAGACCGGCGCTGGCCTCCAGGACGAGGGTGAGTCCGTCGAGGTCGAGCGGGGAGCCCAGCACGGTGACCAGGTTGCGGGCGACGCGGGTGGCCGACGTCGTGGAGTCGACGACCGGCAGTAAGACGGCGAACTCGTCACCGCCGAGCCGTGCTGCCTCCGCTCCGCGCGGCAGTGCGAGGCGCAGCCGGTCGGCTATCTGGAGAAGGAGACGGTCACCGGCGAGGTGTCCCAGCGTGTCGTTGACGGACCGGAAGCGGTCGAGGTCTATGAGCATCAACGCGGCCCGCGCGTCGATGCGTTCGGCATCGTCGAGGGCCGTCCAGGTCCGCTCCAGAAGCCACTGTCTGTTGGGCAGCCCGGTCAACGGGTCGCGCAACTGCTCCTCGGCGCGCGCCCTGGCTATCCACAGGGTGGAGTCGAGGGCGATGAGGGGGATGGCGAACAGCGGCAGCAGGATCGGCAGGGCGACGGCGACGACGCAGATCAGCGGCGCGATGGCGAGCAATGCGACCGCGACCAGACCCTGTCTGACCAGGGCGGAGCGGGCGGCGGTGGGCAGGCCGCCGCGCGGGGTGTGCAGATACCAGAGCAGCGTGCGGGTGAGCGCGAGGTAGGTGACCGCGATCAGCATCACCTCGGGCGCCGTGTAGACGCTCCAGGTCTGCGGGTTCCACGGTGTCTCGACGGACGGGACCCGGCCGAACGCGGCGAGCACCAGCGCGCCGGCGCCGATGCCGAGGATGTCCACCGCGCCGTGCAGGAGGCCCTGGCGCCAGCGATGGCGCCGGGCGGCACCGACCAGGACGACGACGGTGAGGCTGACCATGCCGGCCGGCACCCAGCCGTACAGCAGGAGTACAGCGAGGGTGAGGGCGGCGCCGGAGCCGGTGCCGCCCCACCAGCGGGCGCGGCCGAGGGCGACGAGGTGGCCGACGATGACCCCGGTGAGGACGGCGAGGGCCCAGCCGGCGGCGCCGGAAGGGAAGAGCGCGCTGTGGCCGGTGAAGCCGCGGTAGAAGCCGGCGCCGAGGACGATCCCGGCCGCCGCGACGACCGCCGCGGGCAGTGCGGGCCAGGACAGCTGCCGTGCGGGGTCGTGGGCATGCAGGTGGGCGACGCGTTCCTCGGCGGTGAGATGGGCCGTCAGGGGGGTCGACACCCTGCTGTCGGCGACGATGCGCTGTCCGGTGCCGATGCCCGTGCCGCCCGTGCCGCCGATCCTGCTCGACGGCCCGCTCGTCCGTACGCCGACGCCCGCCCGTTCCAGGAAGCGTGCCGTCCGGCGGGCCTGGCGTGGTTCCCGGCCGGGCTCGGGGCGGCCGGTGAGAAGGGCGGAGCCCCAGCGCCAGGCGCCGGATATCCGGCCTCCGCGCAGCCGTGAGGGAGGGGCGGCGCTATCGGTCGGTTCCATTCCCGTCCCTCTCACAGCCGGCAGTGCCCACGCCACGCGGTCCGATGTCCGTCAACCGTCAACGGCACCGCGTCCGAAACCGCATCCGGGCACGGCAGGCGCATACGTCAACAGTAGGCCGCGGAAGGCTTCCACGGGCAGCGGTCGTCGACGGTTGCCCGAATGCGACACGGGCACCCGTATGCATCTGGTATGCGCCGATCGGGTGGTCTTCAACCCCTACTCCTCGTTCGGGAGCGCCGCTTCGGCCGCTGCCTCGGGCCCCTGTTCGAGCAGTACGGCAAAGCCGTCCTCATTCAGAACAGGCACCTTCAACTGCATCGCCTTGTCGAACTTCGAACCAGGATTGTCACCCACAACCACGAATGACGTCTTCTTCGAAACAGAACCGGTCACTTTTGCTCCACGGCTCTGCAGCGCCTCCTTCGCGCCGTCCCGCGTGTGGTGTTCAAGGGTGCCGGTCACGACCACGGTGAGCCCTTCGAGCGGGCGCGGCCCCTCGTCCTCACCGGAGTTCTCCTCCTCCATCCGCACTCCGGCGGCCCGCCACTTGCGCAGGATCTCCTGGTGCCAGTCGACCGCGAACCACTCCTTGAGCGAGGCCGCGATGATCGGGCCGACCCCGTCCGTGGTGGCCAGCTCCTCCTCGGAGGCCTGCTCGATGCGCTCGATCGAGCGGAATTCGCGGGCCAGCGCCTCGGCGGCGACCGGGCCGACGTGCCGGATCGACAGACCGGTGATGACCCGGGCGAGCGGCCGGTCCTTGGCGGCGGCGATGTTGGCGAGCATCGACACCGCGTTCTTCCGGGGCTCGCCCTCCTGGTTGGCGAAGACCGTGGCGATCTTCTCCTCGCCGGTCTTCGGGTCCCGCTTGGGCAGCCCGCTGTCCTGGTCGAGGACGTACGCCTTGATGGGCAGCAGCCGCTCGATGGTGAGGTCGAAGAGGTCGCCCTCGTCGACGAGCGGCGGCTCGGAGGGCTCCAGCGGCTTGGTGAGCGCGGCGGCGGCCACATAGCCGAAGTTCTCGATGTCCAGGCACTTGCGCCCGCCGAGATAGAACAGCCGCTCCCTCAACTGGGCCGGACAGCTCTGCCCGTTGGGGCAGCGGAGGTCGACGTCGGCCTCCTTCATGGGCTTCAGCGGTGTCTGGCACTCAGGACACTTCGCCGGCATCTCGAAGGGCTTCTCCGTGCCGTCGCGCAGGTCGGCGACCGGGCCGAGGATCTCCGGGATGACGTCACCGGCCTTGCGCAGCACCACGGTGTCGCCGATGAGCACGCCCTTGGCCTTGACGACGTCCTGGTTGTGCAGGGTGGCGAACTCGACCTCCGAGCCGGCCACCGTCACCGGCTCGACCTGCGCGTACGGGGTGACCCTGCCCGTACGCCCCACGCCCACGCGGATGTTGATGAGCTTGGTGTTGACCTCCTCGGGCGCGTACTTCCACGCGATCGCCCAGCGCGGGGCGCGGGAGGTCGAGCCGAGGCGGCCCTGCAGCGGGATCTCGTCGAGCTTGACGACGACCCCGTCGATCTCGTGCTCGACGGAGTGCCGGTTTACGCCGTAGTACGCGATGAACTCCCGTACGCCGTCGAGGTCGTCGACCTCCTTCGCGTACCGCGTGGTCGGCAGGCCCCACTCGTGCAGCAGTTTGTACGCCTCGGAGAGACGGGTGAGCGGGTCGTAGCCCTCCAGGGCGCCGATGCCGTGGACCACCATGTGCAGGGGGCGCGTCGCGGTGACGCGCGGGTCCTTCTGGCGGAGCGAACCGGCCGCCGCGTTGCGCGGGTTGGCGAACGGCTTGTCGCCGCCCTCCACCAGCCGGGCGTTCAGCTCCTCGAACTTCTCCATCGGGAAGTAGACCTCGCCGCGGATCTCCACCAGGTCCGGGACGCGGTCGCCGGTCAGCCGGTCCGGGATCTCGGCGATCGTCCGCACGTTGGGCGTGATGTCCTCGCCGGTGCGGCCGTCGCCGCGGGTCGCCGCGCGGGTGAGCCGCCCGCGCTCGTACGTCAGGTTGACGGCGAGGCCGTCGACCTTCAGCTCGCACAGGAAGTGGTGCTCGGAGGCGCCGACGTCCTTGTGGACGCGCTCCGCCCACGCCGCGAGTTCCAGGTCGTCGAAGGCGTTGTCGAGGGAGAGCATGCGCGAGCGGTGCCGCACGGAGGTGAACTCCGTCTCGTACGCCCCCGAGACCTTCTGGGTCGGGGAGTCGGGCGTGCGCAGCTCCGGATACTCCTCCTCCAGCGCCTCCAGGGAACGCAGCAGCTTGTCGAAGTCCGCGTCGCTGACGACGGGAGCGTCGTTCACGTAGTACCGGAAGCGGTGCTCCTCGACTCGCTCGGCGATCTGGGCGTGCCTGTCGCGCGCCTCGGCGGGCACCGATGAGGTCTGTGCGTGCTGTTCGCCGGCCACCGTGTTGTCCTCCCGTTACTCTGGGTTGTCCGCGAGTGATCTCGCCGCCTCGACGCAGTGGGCGAGCGCCGCCCATGCGTACCGCGGGGAAGCGCCCGCGAGTCCGCATGACGGAGTGACGGTGACCGCCTCCGCGAGAAGTCCCGGATGCAGCCCCAACCTGCGCCACAGCGTTCTGACACCACCGACGCTACCGGCAGGGTCTGACAATGGGCCGTCCGTGCCCGGCACGACACCGGCGAACAGCCGCAGACCGCCTTCCACCGCCTCGCCGATCGCGTCGTCATCACGCTCGGTGAGGAGCGAGAAGTCGAAGGAGACGGCGGCGGCGCCGGCCCGGTGGAGCAGGCCGAACGGGACGTCCGGCGCACAGGAGTGGACGATGACGGGCCCCTCGCCGCGCACGCCGATGACGTCCCGGAGGGTCCCCTCGACGACCTGGCGGTCGGCGGCGCGGTGGGCGCGGTAGCCGCTGGCGGTCCTCACATGGCCGCGCAGCACCGGGATGAGGGACGGCTCGTCGAGTTGCAGGACGAGTTCGGCACCAGGGATACGACGGCGCAGTTCGTCGAGGTGGAGGCGGATGCCCTCGGCGAGGGAACCGGCGAGGTCGCGGCAGGCGCCGGGGTCGGAGAGGGCGAGCTCGCCGTTCCTGAGTTCGAGGGCGGCGGCCAGTGTCCAGGGTCCCACGACCTGCACCTTCACCTGCCCCTCGTACCCCTGGGTGAACTCCTCCAGTGCGTCGAGATCCTCACCGAGCCAGGAACGGGCCCGCTTGGTGTCCCGGCCCGGGCGGTCACCGAGGCGCCAGCCGCTGGGCTCCACGCGCGCGTACATCTCGACGAGCAGTCCGGCGGTACGGCCGATCATGTCGGCGCCGGGGCCGCGGGCGGGCAGTTCGGGCAGGAAGGGGAAGTCCTCGAAGGATCCGGTGGCCGCCTTGACGGCTTCCCGGGCGTCACCGCCGGGGAGAGAGCCGATGCCGGTGGCAGGGCCGAAGGTGGGGTTCGCGTTCACGTGGGGAAGCCTATGTTTCCTCGCCCCCGCCGCCCCTACCCGTCCCATCCTGTCCCTGGGGACTGCGCCCCCAGACCCCCGCTTCGGCCCTGAAGGGGCCTCGTCCTCAAACGCCGGACAGGCTGAAATTCAGCCCCTCCGGCGTTTGGGGAGCGGGGGTTCGGGGGCAGCGCCCCCGAGGATGGGACGGGTAGGGGCGGCGGGGGCGAGAACAGACCCGGCGTCACCGGCCCGGGCGTACCGTCACGTCGTTGATCTCCGCGTCCCGCGGGAGGTCCAGGGCCAGCAGGATCGTCGTCGCCACCGACTCGGGGTCGATCCACTTCGACGGGTCGTACTCCTTGCCCTCCTGCTGGTGCACCTTCGCCTGCATCGGGCTCGCCGTCCGCCCCGGGTACACCGTCGTCACCCGCACCCCGGCCCCGTGTTCCTCCTGGCGCAACGAGTCCGCGAGGGCCTTGAGGCCGTGCTTGGACGCCGCGTACGCCGACCAGTTGGCACCCGCGCTCAGGCCCGCGCCGGAGTTGACGAAGATCACCTGGCCCTGGGAGACGCGGAGTTGGGGCAGCAGGTGACGGGTCAGTTCGGCGGGGGCGAGCAGGTTGACGTTGAGCTGGTGGCGCCAGGCCTTGGGGGTCAGGTCGCCGACCGGGCCGAGATCGACCACGCCCGCGATGTGCATCAGGGAGTCCACCCGGTCCGGCAGCGACTGGTGGGAGAACGCCCAGGAGAGGCGATCCGGGTCGGCCAGGTCACCCACCAGGGTCCTCGCGCCGGGAAACTCCGCCGCCAGTTCCTTCGCCCGCCCCGCGTCACGCGCGTGCAGCACGATGTCGTCCCCGCGCGCGTGCAGCCGCCGCGCGACCGCCGCACCGATACCCGAACCCGCCCCGGTGATCACATGAGTAGCCATACCCGCCATGCTCGCATCACCGGAGCCCGCACCGGTCCCCGCTCCCCACTCGCTCCCGGCGGGAACAACCCCGGCCGCCCGAACGCTTTCCAGGTATGGCTGAAGGACACACGATCACCATCGAGCAGACCGACGACCGCGTACGGGTCGTCCACGGCGACCAGGTGCTCGCCGAGAGCGGGCGGGCCCTCGTACTGCGCGAGACCGGCTGTCCCCCGCGCTACTACTTCCCCGCCGAGGACGTCCGCCTCGATCTGCTGACGCCTTCCGAGACCCACACGTACTGCCCCTTCAAGGGCACGGCGTCCTACTGGTCCCTCCCGGACGCCGCCGACCTCGTCTGGGCGTACCCCGAGCCGAAGGCGGAGGTGGCCCGGATAAAGGACCACCTCTGCTTCTACGAGGTGGAGACCCTGTAGGCCTCCCAGGTCCAGGTCCTACTCCACGGGTTCCGTCACGAACCGCACGCGCTGGTCCAGTTCTGGTGCCAGGGGTGATGGCCAGTACCTCGTCCCAGCCCTTGATCGCCGGCAGGCGGCCCGGCGGGGGCGTGCGGAAACGGACGTCACGGAGGCACTCGGGCGCGTCCCGCCGCACGCCCTGTTCGGCCGTCCGCGGACGACACCACCGGGTGACCGCGCCGGCCAACTCCGTGCCGACGGCTTCGAGTCGACGTTCCCCGAGCTGCTCAGCTCACGGCCGCCGCGGCCCGGTTCGTCGTGGCGATCGTCGCCGAGCCGACGACGCGCGTGCCGTCGTACAGGACGATCGCCTGGCCCGGCGCCACCCCGCGTACGGGCTCGGTGAACGTGACCTCCAGGGTGCCGTCGACCAGTTCGGCACTCACCTCGGTCTCGCCGCCGTGGGCGCGCAGCTGGGCGGTGTAGGTGCCGGGGCCGGTGGGGGCCGCTCCGCACCAGCGGGGCCTGATCGCGGTGAGTGCGTCGACGTCGAGGGCGGCGGCCGGACCGACCGTCACCGTGTTGTTCACCGGGGAGATGTCGAGGACGTAGCGCGGCTTGCCGTCGGCCGCCGGGGTGCCGATGCGCAGGCCCTTGCGCTGGCCGATGGTGAAGCCGTACGCACCCTCGTGCGAGCCGATCTTCGCGCCGGACTCGTCGACGATGTCACCCTCGGCGCGGCCCAGTCGGTCGGCCAGGAAGCCCTGGGTGTCGCCGTCGGCGATGAAGCAGATGTCGTGCGAGTCGGGCTTCTTGGCGACCGCGAGGCCGCGCCGCTCGGCCTCCGCGCGGATCTCGTCCTTCGTGGTGAGGGTGTCGCCGAGGGGGAACATCGCGTGGGCGAGCTGCCGGTCGTCGAGCACGCCGAGGACGTACGACTGGTCCTTGGCCATGTCGGAGGCGCGGTGCAGCTCGCGGGTGCCGTCCTCGTGCAGGATCACCTGCGCGTAGTGGCCCGTGCAGACCGCGTCGAAGCCGAGCGCGAGGGCCTTGTCGAGGAGCGCGGCGAACTTGATCTTCTCGTTGCAGCGCAGACACGGGTTGGGGGTGCGCCCCGCCTCGTACTCGGCGACGAAGTCGTCCACCACGTCCTCGCGGAAGCGCTCGGCGAGGTCCCAGACGTAGAAGGGGATGCCGATGACGTCGGCCGCGCGGCGGGCGTCGCGGGAGTCCTCGATGGTGCAACAGCCACGCGCACCCGTGCGGAAGGACTGCGGGTTCGCGGACAGGGCGAGGTGGACGCCTGTCACGTCGTGGCCGGCTTCCGCCGCGCGGGCGGCGGCTACGGCGGAGTCCACGCCGCCGGACATGGCGGCCAGTACGCGGAGGGGCTGCTGCGAGGTGTGAGTCATAACCCCTCAAGGGTACGGGGCCCCGGGAACCGGGGCGCGCGAGTATCCGTTCACGCTGACATGGAGGAAACACAGGCCCGGCAGGACACCGGCCGCGGTCTCTCGCAGGACGTCCCCCGGCAGTCGCGGAGCGAGGGCCACGCGCGTGCCCCGGGGGACGGCGACCGGCGGATCGGGCGGCGCGCGCTGCTCGTCGGCGGGGCGGTGGCCGCCGTCGCCACGGGCGTGCTCGCGCGGGACGAGCTGAGGCATCTGTGGTGGCGGGTGCCCGGGGTGTCGAAGCCGCGCAAGGAGGGCGAGGTCGACTACGCGGGGGCGCGCTGGGTGGCGGCCTCCTCGGCGAACTTCCGGACGGCGGACCGGCCCGACGACTACGACGTGGACCGGGTGATCATCCATGTCACGCAGGGCAGCTTCGCCAGCGCGGTGAAGGTCTTCCAGGACCCGGGACACGGAGCGGCGGCGCACTACGTCGTCCGTGAGGACGGGCGGATCACGCAGATGATCCGCGAGCTGGACGTGGCGTTCCACGCGGGCAACCGGGAGTTCAACGAGCGGAGCGTCGGCATCGAGCACGCCGGCTTCGTGGAGAAGCCGGAGGACTTCACGGACGCGATGTACGCCGCCTCGGCACGGCTGACGGCCAGGGTCTGCGCGCGGTACGGCATACCCGTCGACCGGGAGCACATCATCGGGCATGTGGAGGTACCGGGCACGGACCACACCGATCCGGGGCCGGGGTGGGACTGGAAGAAGTATCTGCGACTGGTGGAGGAGGCGGCCGCGGCCACCACTCCCTGAACCCCTCCTCCGCAGACTTCATGTGACGCAAGTCACATTGCGCAATATCGTGAGCAATTCGGGTGTGCCCGCCGCCCGATGTGTCCCACCCGCCGAAGATGACCTGCGGATCCCCAACATCGGCCTCTCGTAGGGGAGTTGGCACGCACGGCCGCCTCACAGCCTCCTGGGTTCGCTCCTATTTTCGCCCCAGCCTTTACATAGGGCTTAGCCCAAAGATCCACAGCCATGACCATGAACCCCAACACAGACGCCGTCCCCGGCGCGGCCCCGCAGCTCGACGGCGACCACGAGGCGGGCGAGCGGGACGGCAGTGACCAGCGGGCCAGGAGCCGGGGCGGCAAGGGCATGCACCGGCGGAAGTTCCTCGGCGGGATGGCCGGTGTCGGCCTGGGCGCCGTGGCAGCGGCCGGTGCGACCTTCGGGCTGCTGACCGACGCGGGCCGCAAGGCCAGCGCGGCGACGAACACGGCCACGCTGCCTGTCCCGAACCTCCTGGAGGGCACCACCACCGACGGCACCACCACCTTCACCCTGGAGGCCAAGAGCGGCACCAGCGAGGTGATCAGCGGTGTCACCAGCACCACCGCCGGCTACAACCAGTCGTTCCTCGGCCCGACCATGAAGTGGACCAACGGCGACAAGGTCCTGCTGAACATCACCAACAGCCTCACCGAGGAAACCACCGTCCACTTCCACGGCGCGCACGTCCCGCCCACCATGGACGGCGGCCCGCAGAACGCCTTCGCCGCCGGGGGCACCTGGGCCCCGGCCTTCACCGTCATGGACGAGGCCAAGACCCTCTGGTACCACCCGCACGCCCTGGGCACCACGGCCAAGCAGGCCACACACGGACTGGCCGGAATGATCATCGTGGAGGACGACTCCACCGCCTCCGCCGCCCTGCCCAGCGACTACGGCGTCGACGACATCCCGCTCGTCTTCCAGTGCCTGGCCGTGTCCGCCGCCGGCGACATCAAGTACGACCAGGCCGGTTATCTCACCTCCGGCCTCCAGTACCCGGTGCTGGTGAACGGCACCAACGTGGACGACACCACACTCACCTTCAGCGCCACCAAGACCCGCAACCGCTTCCGGGCGCTCAACGCCTCGCCGTCGGACATCATCACCCTGCAGCGCAGCGACGGCGGCAAGCTGACCCAGATAGCCACCGACCAGGGCTATCTGACGGCGGCGACCGAGGTGGACACCATCCGGCTGGTGGCCGGCGCCCGCGCCGAGTTCACCATGGACGTCACCGAGGACGTCACGCTCCAGGTCGTCATCACGACCGGCTGGATCCGCGGCGGCTCCGGCACCTACGACTTCCTCACCGTCGCCGCGGGCGGCACCGACACCCCGGCCGACCTGCCGAGCAGCCTCAACACCATCGAGCGGTACGACACCACGGACTTCACGGCCCGCACCATCACGCTCAGCAACACGGGCGCGACGATGAAGATCAACGGTTCGGCCGGTCTGACCATGGCAAGCATGGCCATGATCAGCACCACGCTGGGCGCCAAGGAGATCTGGACGATAACCAACGCGTCCCAGCTGGAACACTCCTTCCACCTGCACGACGTGCCCTACCAGCTCATCGCGGTCAACGGAGCGGCCCCCACAGGGGTTCAACTCGGCTGGTACGACACGTTCGAGGTGGTCGGCGGCGGCTCGATCAAGATAGCCATGGAGTTCACCGACTTCGCCGACGACACCTACATGTACATGCTCCACTGCCATCTCCTGCAGCACGAGGACGAGGGCATGATGGCGTCCCTGATGGTCACGGAGAGCTAGCCGCTCGGTCCGGTGGCCTCGCCCGTGGCCGTCGCGGCCGGAATCGTCGCCCCTCCCCCTCCGGCCCCTGGTTCCCGGACGCGGGCGACGCGGGCCCTACGCCAGTCCCGCCGCGCGGGCCCGTTCCACCACCGGGGCGATGACCTTGGCGACCGCCTCGACGTCCGCCTCCGTGGAGGTGTGGCCGAGGGAGAAGCGGAGGGTGCCCCGGGCCAGGTCCGGATCGGTGCCGACGGCGAGGAGGACATGGCTGGGCTGGGCCACCCCGGCGGTGCAGGCGGAACCGGTGGAGCACTCGATGCCCTGGGCGTCGAGCAGCAGGAGCAGGGAGTCGCCCTCGCAGCCGGGGAAGGTGAAGTGGGCGTTGGCCGGGAGCCGGTCCACCGGGTCACCGCCCAGGATCGCGTCCGGAACCGCCGTACGGACGGCCGTGACCAGGGCGTCGCGCAGGGCGCCGATCTCCCGGGCGAACCAGGCCTGTTGTTCGGCGGCGAGCCGCCCGGCCACCGCGAAGGAGGCGACGGCCGGCACATCGAGGGTGCCGGAGCGCACGTGCCGCTCCTGACCGCCGCCGTGCAGCACGGGTACGGGGCTGTACTCGCGGCCCAGGAGCAGCGCGCCGATGCCGTACGGGCCGCCGATCTTGTGGCCGGAGACGGTCATCGCGGCGAGCCCGGAGTCGGCGAAGGAGACGGGCACCTGGCCGTAGGCCTGCACCGCGTCGGCGTGCAGGGGAACGCCGAACTCGCTTGCCACGTCGGCGAGTTCACGGACCGGCATGATCGTGCCGATCTCGTTGTTGGCCCACATCACGGTCGCCAGGGCCACGCTGTCGGGGTCGCGGGCGATGGCCTCGCGCAGGGCGTCGGGGTGCACCCGGCCGTAGGCGTCGACCGGGAGGTACTCGACGACGGCGCCCTCGTGTTCGCCGAGCCAGTGCACGGCGTCGAGGACCGCGTGGTGCTCGACGGGGCTGGCCAGGACGCGGACGCGGGCCGGATCGGCATCCCGCCGGGCCCAGTAGAGCCCCTTGACGGCGAGGTTGTCGGCCTCGGTGCCGCCGGCGGTGAACACGACCTCGCTGGGGCGGGCGCCGAGCGACTCGGCGAGTGTCTCGCGGGCCTCCTCGACCGTACGCCTGGCCCTGCGGCCGGCCGCGTGGAGTGAGGAGGCGTTACCGGTGACGCCCAGCTGCGCGGTCATAGCCTCGACCGCCTCCGGAAGCATCGGTGTGGTCGCGGCGTGGTCGAGGTATGCCATGGTGCCGTGATTCTACGGCGCCCCGATGACGGGATCGGGGGGAGGTCGGCGTCAGAAGCTCCAGGACACGGTGTGGTCCAGTTGCATGAGGGTCACCAGGACCACCAGGTCGGCCACGCCGAGGCCCAGGCCCAGCAGGGCCCGGCCGCGTCGGGCGGTGCCACGCCAGAGGGCGACGACGGCCAGCGTGATGGCGACGGGGCCGAGGAAGATGTTGAGGACCAGGAGGCCCGGCAGACCCAGGAGGAAGGACGCGACGGCCATGCCGTCGGCGTCACGCCGGGCGTTGCGCTCGGTACGGCCGGTGGCCGATGCGGTGAGTTGCATGATGATCAGCTCCGACGGGCGAGGCGCTCACGGAGCGCGAAGATGCCGAGCCAGGCGGCGATGCCGGCCGCGGCCAGGACGCTGAACGAGACCGGGAGATGAGCGACGGTGCCCATCACCATGCCCAGCAGCAGAAGGACGGCTACGAGGAAGAACATGGGAGGAGTCTCCTTTCGTCACAGTTCAGTGAACGCTTGTGGTAACACTTGTTCACTGACTCAGGAGTCTAGCGCGTCTCCCGGCTTTTCAATTACAGAGAACAGTTGTTAACTGCATGGCATGAGTCACACTCTCGGCGTCCGGCAGGCCCAGAAGCAGAAGACCCGGCAGTCGCTTCTGGACGCGGCGCTCGGCCTGCTGGAGGACCAGAGCCTGAGCAGCCTCGGTCTGCGTGAGGTCACCCGCGCGGTCGGCGTCGCCCCGACCGCCTTCTACCGGCACTTCCGCTCCACGGCGGACCTCGGTGTCGCCCTCGTCGAGGAGGCGCTCGGCAGCCTCCACCCGATGATCGGTACGACGGTGTCGGGATCCGGCGACAGCGAGGACCGGATAGTCCGCGCGGTCGACCTGATCTCCGGCCACGTGCGGGCGCAGCCCGCCCACGTCCGCTTCATCGCGCGCGAGCGGCACGGCGGGGTCCAGCCGGTCCGCGAGGCCATCCGGGACCAACTGGCCCGGTTCGCCGAGGAGGTGCGGGACGCGCTCGCCGAGCAGCCCGAGTCGGCGGGCTGGACCGAGGAGGACCTGCTGATGCTCGCGGGCCTGTACGTCGACCAGATGCTGATGACGGCCTCCCAGTTCCTGGAGACGCTGGACGCCCCGGTGGCGCGGCGCGAGCAGGTGGCCCACCTGGCGACCCGCCGGATGCGCCTGATCGCCATCGGCCGCCACCACTGGCTGGCCTGACCCGGCCCGGCCCACGGGGAACGTCGGCCCCGGATACGCACGTGGGCGGCGCGCCCGTCCGTCGGGCGCGCCGCCCATGCCGTACCAGCGAGGCCTCCGGCCCCGCCGCCGTCAGCCCTGCTGCTGAGCCTGCTGACCCTGGCCCTGCCCGCCGCCGGGGCCACCGCCGCAGCCGCCGCCACCCTGGCCATCGCCACTACCGGGGCCGCCGGACGGCATGCCCGAGGGGGCGCCGGACGGGGCAGCGCCGGTCGGCATGCCCGATGGAGCCCCCGAGGCGCCGCCGGTCGGCGCACCTGACGGGGCACCGCTGGGCGCCCCCGAGGGGGCGCCGGACGGGCGCTGGCAACTCTGCCCGGAGGTACCGGACTTGCCGCTGGTCGAGGTCGACGAGTCACCCGAACCACACGCGCTGAGCACCAGCGGGGACAGTGCCAGCAGGGCCACGGCGGGGACGAGACGCACACGCTTCATGAGAACAACTCCAGGAAAGATGAGGGAGTTTCGAGGCGGGCATCGAATCAACGACACCTGGTGCTTCCTTGAGGCCGCCCTGTTCTCTGCCTGTGCGTCAGGTAAAGCACGCCTATAGAGACGCGCCAGACCTGGTCTTTCTCGCCGTACAGCGAACTACCCACTGGTACAGGTCCGTGACAGAAGTCGCCGTGCGGCCCCTATCCGAGCCGTACGCTCGCCAACTGCCGCGACTGGGCGACGAGTCGGTCCGCGCTGTCCCAGACCTCGGCGTCCTCCTCCAGAAAGCCGCCGGCCAGGTTTCGGGTCGTTATCGAGACCCGCAGCGGGCCCGGCGCGGGACGGCAGCGCACGTGCACGGTGAGTTCGACCGTCGGGACCCAGCCGGAGAGGCCGATCTCGAACGCGGTCGGCGGCAGCGCGTCGACGGCGAGGAGCAGCGCGAGCGGGTCGGTCTCGCGGCCGTCGGCGAGCCCGAACCAGGACCGCATCTCCCCCTTGCCGGAAGGCGCGCCGAGCGCCCAGCCGAGCGTGGCCGGGTCGAGCTTCAGCATCAGCCGGTCGGCGATGGCGGAGCCGCCGGGGACCGGGGCGGGTGCGTCCTGGGGACCGAAGCACTGGTCCATGGGCGGCATCGCGGGCGGCGTGGCGGTCGTCCGGACGTCGTCGGGCAGGGCACCGAGGTCGCCGTAGGAGGCGAGGACACGGATGCGTTCGACCTCCTGACCCTCGTCGTCGTACTGGAAGAGCGAGGCCGTGCCGGTCGACAGCGAGCGTCCGGCGCGGACGACCTCCGTGCGGACGACGGCCGGGCCCGGGCGGGACGCGGTGAGGTAGTGCGCGGAGACACTGAAGGGGTCACTGTGCGGAAGGGCGTCCGCGAGGGCGCGGCCCAGCACCGCCAGCAGATAGCCGCCGTTGACGGCGTTGATGACGGTCCAGCCGGCCGAGAGTTCGGTGTCGTAGACACCGGGCGCGCGCCGGGTGACGGCGGTGTCCCGGTCGAACTCGCTGTCACCGATGGTGGCCCGCACGGACTGGGCGGAAGCTGCTTCTGGCATGGGTGAACGATACAGCAGAACAATACTAAGCAGTAGCTTTGTGCTGTTGGTCAGAATCGCACACTTGGTAAGTGCCCGGATTGTCTTGGGTAAGGGTTTCTCCGCAGCCGTGACCTGTCGGCCCCGATCGTCCTCATCACAGACATGAGCCTCACCGGTACGCCGTTCCTCCTCACGACGATCGCGCTCGCCGCCCTCGCCGTACTGCTGCCCCTCGCCCTCTGGTCCCGGGTGCGCGGGCCCGCCCTCGTGCGGGGCGCCGCCCGGCTGCTGATGGTGCTGTTCGCCCAGGGCACGGCGGTCACCCTGGTCTTCCTGCTGGTGAACAACTCCAACAACCTGTACGACAACTGGGGCGACCTCCTCGGCACGGGCGACCACGTTCAGGCCGCCGCCGACCTCGGCCCCGACGGCACCGGCGGTATCTCGCTGCGCAAGCTGCCGAAGGTGAGGCAGACGTTCCGCGAGGCCAGCGGGCCGGGCATGCACGCGGCCGGCGGCGTCGACGTCACCGACCTCAAGGGCCAGGTCTCGGGCGTCGACGCCGAGGTCTACGTCTGGCTGCCCCCGCAGTACCACGAGGCCGCCTACCAGCACCGCCGGTTCCCGGTCGTCGAGCTGCTGCCCGGCTACCCGGGCTCGGCGAAGTCCTGGTTCGGTTCGCTGCACGCGCCCGAGCAGCTGCTGCCGCTGATGAAGAGCGGCCAGATCACGCCCTTCATCCTGGTGTCGCCGCGTACGACGCTCATCGCCGACGCGGACACGGGCTGCGCCAACATCGCGGGCCGGGTCAACGCGGACACCTGGCTCAGTGTCGACGTACCGAAGATGGTCACGGACAACTTCCGCGCCGAGAGCGGGCCGGGCGGCTGGGCCGTCGCCGGGTACTCGGCCGGAGCGCACTGCGCGGCGAAGCTCGCCGTCGCGCACCCCGACCGCTACCGGGCCGCGGTGTCCATGTCCGGCTACAACGACCCGGCCGGGGAACCCCTCTCGCTGGCCGCCGAGACCCCACAACTGAGGGCCGCGAACAACCCGTACCTGATCCTCAAGCACGACCGGGTCCCGCCCGCGATCGCGCTCTACGTCTCCGGCGAGGCCGGCGACGGCTACGAGGCGGGCAGGGCTCTGCAGAAGGTGGCGAATCCGCCGACGGCGGTGGACGTGGTGTTTCTGCCGCGCAGCGCCGGCGGCCACAACATGGCGCTGTGGCGGCCCCAGATCACCACGGTGTTCCGCTGGCTGACCCAGCAGTTCGACGCGGGCGGCCAGAAGGCGGGCGGCGGCCGGGCCGGCACCACCGGCTCTACCGCGCGGACTCCTCGTCATGGGCCGTCGACCGGCGGTGCCACGCGCGCGGCGCTCGCCAGTGGTACCGCATCGCGAGCAGCCGCAGTACGAAAGCCGTGACGACCGCGAGCCCACTGGTGAACGGGTTGAGCACTTCGTAGCGGATGCAGAGGACCACCAGCGCGGAGCCGACGATCGCCGGGACCGCGTACAGGTCACGGTCCCAGCGCAGCAGGGAGGGAACCTCGTTGGCGAGGACGTCACGCAGCACTCCGCCGCCCACGGCGGTCGCGAGACCGAGGGCGGCGGAGGCGGTGAGGCCGAGGCCGTGGTCGTACGCCTTGACCGTGCCCGTAACGCAGAACAGGCCGAGCCCCGCCGCGTCGAACACGTTCACCCCCGTAATGTGACCGCGGCCGTCCCAGGGGGCCGGGCAGCTCACGGAACGGGCCTACAGGGCGGGCTTGCCGGTCGTGAACAGCCATGTCCGGAACAGATCGTCGAGCTGCTTGCCACTGATCTTCTCCGCGAGCCGGACGAAGTCGTCCGTGTTCGCGTTCCCGTACCGGTGGAGTCTGGTCCAGGTGGGCAGGAGCTTGAAGAAGGCGGCGTCGCCGATGCGTTCGCGGAGCATCTGGAGGGTCATCGCGCCACGCTGGTACACGGCCGAGGCGAACATCGTGTCGCGCTGCGGGTCCCCGACGACGGTCTGCCAGAAGGCGTTGTCGGCGGGGCGGGAGTTGTAGCCGGCGAGGAAGGAGTCGTGCGCCGAGCGGGTTCCCTTGTACTCGGCCCACAGCCACTGGGAGTAGGTCGCGAAACCCTCGTTGAGCCAGATGTCCTTCCAGTGGTCCACCGACACGGAGTCGCCGAACCACTGATGGGCCAGCTCGTGCACGATGGTCGTCTCGTTGCGCACGGCCGAGTACACCGGCTTGGTCTGCGTCTCCAGCGAGAACCCGGCCTCCGGCATGTCGTCGACGATCGCGCCGGTCTCCTCGAACGGGTACGGCCCGAAGACCTTCGACCAGTAGTCGGTGGCCTCCGCCGTCACCGCGTACACGTCGACGTTGTTGCTGTTGGCCAGCACCGGGTCGATGGCCACGTAGATCGGCGTCCCGCCGGGCGTGACGCCCGTCCTCACGTCGAACTTCCCGATGGTCGCGGTGGCGAGGTAGGTCGCCATCTGCTTCTTCTCGCGCCAATGGGTGTAGGTCGAGCCGCCCTTGTCGTACGTCGACACCAGCCGGCCGTTGGAGACACCGGTCAGCCCCTTCGGCGCCTTGATCCGGATGTCGAAGGAGGCCTTGTCGGAAGGGTGGTCGCTGGACGGGAACCAGGTGGAGGCGGCGTTGGGTTCGCAGGCGACGAAGACACCGTCGTCTGTCTTCATCCACCCGTAGCTGGAGCCGAAGACGATGGGCCCGCCCAGCGCTTCGGGCACGCCGCCGTAGGTGACGGCGACCTTGAACTCCCGCCCCTTGGACAGGGAGCCGCGGGGCGTGACGCGTATCTCGTCGCCCGTGCGCGTGAACTGGGCCCGTCTGCCGTCCACTTCGACCCGGGTGACCTCCAACTGCTGGAGGTCCAGATCGAAGGACGACAGGTTCTGGGTGGCGCGGGCGGTGATGGTCGTCAGCCCGTCGAGACGGTCGGTGTCCGGGTTGTACGCGACGTCGAGGGCGTAGTGCCGGGCGTCGAAGCCACCGTTGCCGAGCTGCGGGAAGTAGGAGTCACCGATGCCGTCGGCGCCCGGGGTCGGATGCGAGGAGGCGGCGATCACAAGGAAAGAGGCCGCCGCGGTGGCGACGGCCCCTAAACGTGCCGAACGGGAGAGTGCCATGAGTCGTCCCTTTTCGAGCGTGTGCCGGTCGGATAAGACGGACACGGACGACTCTGCGCTCTCCCGTTCGGGCATGTGCATGACTTTGCCAACTTGTCATGCCCTACTTGTCGGTTGACTCCTGAGGGGCCGTGGGCTCGTCGTTCGTCTGCGGGTCGGTGGGGGCTGTTCGCGCCCCTGGGCCGGCCTTCGCGGCCGGCGTCACCAGTTCCACCGCTTCCCGGGCGGCCGACAGCAATTCGATGTCCTGCGGGGCCTGGTCCTCGGCGTTCTCCGGGTGGTGACAGGCGACCTGCTGGCCGGGCTTCAGCTCCAGGAGCGGCGGCTCGGTCGTCTTGCAGATCTCCGTCGCCTTCCAGCACCGGGTGTGGAACCGGCAGCCGCTGGGCGGTGCGATCGGCGACGGCACATCGCCCTTGAGCAGGATGCGCTCGCTCTTGGCGCCCCGCCGCCTGGGGTCGGGAACCGGCACCGCCGACATCAGGGCCTTGGTGTACGGGTGCATCGGCGCCTGGTACAGGGAGGTCCGGTCGGCGAGCTCGACGATCTTGCCGAGGTACATCACCGCGATCCGGTCCGAGACATGGCGTACGACGGAAAGGTCGTGCGCGATGATCACGTAGGTCAGGCCGAGTTCCTTCTGGAGGTCGTCCATCAGGTTCACGACCTGCGCCTGGATCGACACGTCCAGCGCGGAGACCGGCTCGTCCGCCACGACCAGCTTCGGCTTCAGGGCCAGCGCGCGGGCGATGCCGATGCGCTGGCGCTGGCCGCCGGAGAACTCGTGCGGGTAGCGGTTGAAGTGCTCGGGGCTCAGGCCCACCAGCTCCAGGAGGCGCTGCACCTCCTTCTTCACCCCGCCCTCGGGCTCCACGCCCTGGAGCCGGAAGGGCGCCGAGACGATCGAGCCGATGGTGTGACGGGGGTTCAGGGAGCCGTACGGGTCCTGGAAGATCATCTGGATGTCCCGCCGCAGCGGACGCATCCCGGCCGCGTTCAGCCGCGTGATGTCCTGGCCCTCGAAGTGGATCGAGCCGGCGGTCGGATCCTGGAGCCGGGTGACGACCCGGCCCATGGTCGACTTGCCGCAGCCGGACTCACCGACGACGCCGAGGGTCTCGCCCTTGCGCACCTCGAAGGAGATGCCGTCGACGGCCTTCACCGCGGCGACCTGACGCTGCAGGATCCCCTTCTTGATGGGGAAGTGCTTGACCAGGCCCTCGACCTTGAGCAGCACTTCGCGCTCGTCGGAGGAGGCCGCCGCCTCGGTCGCTGCCTCGGGTTTCTTCGTCTCGCTCACAGCTTCGGCGCAATCTCTTCGGTCCAGATCCGCGTACGGTCCTCCGGCGAGAGGTGGCAGGCGGAGTAGTGCCCGCCGGCGACCTGCTGGAGCTCCGGGCGGACGGTACGGGTGACATCGCCCTTGGGGATGTCCGCGTACGGGCAGCGCGGGTGGAAGGCGCAGCCCGAGGGGACGTTGATGAGGCTCGGCGGCTGTCCCTTGACGGGGATGAGCCGCTCGGAGGTCTCACGGTCGATGCGCGGCATGGAACCGAGCAGACCCCAGGTGTACGGGTGCTGCGGCTGCGCGAAGATCTCGTCGACGGGCCCGCGCTCCACGCACCGGCCGCCGTACATCACCAGGACCTCGTCGGCGATCTCGGCGACCACGCCGAGGTCGTGGGTGATCAGGACGACCGCGGAGCCGAACTCCTTCTGCAGATCCCGGATCAGGTCGAGGATCTGCGCCTGGACGGTCACGTCGAGGGCGGTGGTCGGCTCGTCCGCGATGAGCAGTTCGGGGTTGTTGACCAGCGCCATCGCGATCATCGCGCGCTGGCGCATACCGCCGGAGAACTCGTGCGGGTAGCTGTCGACGCGCTTGCCGGGCTCGGGGATGCCGACCCGGTCGAGCATCTCGATCGCCCGGGTACGGGCGACCTTCTTGCTGACGTCGTGGTGGACGCGGTACGCCTCCACGATCTGGTCGCCGATCTTGTAGTACGGGTGCATCGCGGACAGCGGATCCTGGAAGATCATCGCCATGTCGCGGCCCCGCAGCTTGCGGACCTCGTCCGGGTCAGCGCCGACCAGTTCCTTGCCGTCGAGCCAGATCTCGCCGGACATCCGCACGTTCTTGCCGCGGGCGCCGAGCCGGTGCAGGCCCATGACGGCCAGCGAGGTGACGGACTTGCCGGAGCCGGACTCACCCACGATGGAGAGGGTCTTGCCCTTCTCCAGCTGGAAGCTGAGTCCGTCGACGGACTTGACCACACCGTCGTCGGTCGGGAAGTGCACCTTGAGGTCGCGGACGTCGAGGAAGGCACTGGGCGCGTTCGCGGGCGAGGGCTCGCCCACCGCCGCGCCGGTCTTGGACAGTTCGGTCACGAGAGCCTCACCCGCGGGTCGGCGGCCGCGTAGAGCAGGTCCACCAGAAGATTTGCGACAACGACGAAGAGAGCGGCGAGCAGGGTCACGCCGAGGATCGGGGGCAGGTCGTTGTCCTTGATGCCCTGCACCGCGTACTCACCGACACCGTGCAGCGAGAACACCGTCTCGGTGATCAGCGCGCCGCCGAGCAGCAGGCCCAGGTCCATGCCGAACACGGTGATGATCGGCGTGAGCGCGGCCCGCAGACCGTGCCGGACGACGACCTTGCGCTCCCGCAGGCCCTTGGCGCGGGCCGTGCGGATGAAGTCCTCGTTCATCGTCTCCAGCATCCCGGAGCGGGTGAGCCGCGCGTAGATGGCGGAGTAGAGAAGGGCGAGCGAACACCACGCCGGGAACAGGGTGTTGGCCCACTGTGCCGGGTTCTCGGTGAACGGCACATAGGTTCTGCCGAAGATCGGCCACTGGTAGGTGAAGAGCAGCAGTGCCAGGTTACCCGTGAAGAACATGGGCAGCGAGACACCGGCGAGGGCGACGCCCATGAAGGACCGGTCGAAGAACGATCCGGGCTTCAGCGCGGAGACGACACCGATCGTCACACCGGACACCAGCCACATGACGGCAGCGCCGGCGGCGAGCGAGATCGTCACCGGAAGGCGGGAGGTGAGCTGCGGCCAGACCGCCTCGTGGGTTTTGAAGGAGTAACCGAAGCACGGCGCGTTGCAGTGTGCCGTGGTGGGCCCCAGGTCATACGTGGCACCGGCCACGATCCCCTTGATGAAGTGCCAGTACTGGAGGTAAAGGGGGTCGTCCAGACCGAGGTTGCGCTTGACCGCGGCGATGTCCGCCGCCGACGGACTCTTCCCGATGTACTGCTGGGCCAACTGGTCGGCGGTCTGGCCGGCGAACCGTGGCAGCAGGAAGAAGATGGCGAAGGTCACCGCGGTGACGACCAGCAGCAGGATCACTGCCGCGAACGTCCGACGGAGGATGTACGAGATCACGGGGATCGGCCTGGTGCCCGCGGGGTGCGAAACCCGCGGGCACCAATGCCTTCACCTGCCTTCCGGGGCTGCTACTTCTTCGTGGTGCCGATGTTGAGGTAGTCGTACTGACCGCTGAAGGCCGACGTGGACACCAGGTTGGTGAAGTTGGCCGGGCGGTACAGCAGGACCTTGAAGTAGGTCAGCGGGACCAGGGCAGCCTCGTCCATCACCTTCTTGTCGATCTCGGTGTAGAGACTGTCGCGGGCGGTCTTGTCCTGCGTGCCGATCGCCGTCTCCAGCTTCGTGTCGACTTCCTTGTTGTCGAGCTGCGAGAGGTTGGTGTTGCCGGACGCGCTGATCGCCTTGCCGTTCAGGATCTGCTGCAGGAAGCCGTAGCCGGACGGCCAGTCGGCACCCCACTGCATCATCATCAGGCCGACCTTGTTGTCCGCGTCCCACTTCGGGACACCCGCGTAGTCGGTGAAGTACTTGCCCGAGGGGAACTGCTTCAGCGAGGCGTTGATGCCGACGGCCTTCAGGGAGTTGATGATCGCGGTGGCCGCGTCGATCTCCTGCGGACGGTCGCTGCGCGCGGTGATGCTGGTGTTGATCGTGGTCTGGCCGCAGGCCTTGAGGGCCGCCTTGGCCTTGGTCACGTCACCCTTGTTGCCGTCGGTGGCGTAGACGTCCGCCTTCGCGTAGCCGGGAATGTCCGGCGGAAGGACGGTCGTGGCGATGTCACCGCGGATCGGGCCGCCCTCGGCGGTCTGCACCGAGACCTTGTCGATGGCGTACTGCACGGCCTTGCGGCAGTCGACGTTGTCGAACGGCTTCAGCTTGGTGTTGATCGCCAGGTAGACGAGACGGCCACCGTAGGCGTTGTCGGTGCTGGCCTTCTTGTCGGCGTTGTTGATCACGTCGGCCTGGGTCGCGGCCTGGACACCCGTGCCGCCCAGGTCGATCGCGGTACCGGCCTGGACGTCCTGGTCGATGGTCTCCGGGTTGACCTTCAGGTTGACCACGATCTTGTCCGGGTACTGCTTGCGCAGCGGGTCGGTGCTGGCGTCCCAGTTCTTGTTGCGGACGAGGACGGCCTGCTTGCCCTCGTCGTAGCTCTGGAACTGGTACGAGCCCGAGGACACGATGTTCTTGATGTAGTCGATGCCCTTGTCCTTGGACTGGGGCACCGGCGCCGTCTGCGGCGTCGCGACCAGGTAGTCGAACTCCTGGAAGGCACGGTTGAGCTTGAAGACGACGGTGGTGTCGTCCGGCGTCTCGATGGACTTCAGGCCCTCGGCGCTCTTGTCCTTGTACGGACCCTTGTACTTGTCGCCGCCCGCGAGGAACTGCTGGAAGTAGTTCGGGCCGAGGGAGAGCACGTCACGCGCGAAGTTGGAGCGCTCGACGGCGTACTTGACGTCCTTCGAGGTGATCGCGGTGCCGTCCTGGTACTTCAGCCCCGAACGGAGCTTGTAGGTCCAGGTCTTGCCGCCGTCGCTGGGCACGCCCGCGCTCGCGGCGAGGTCCGGGACCAGCTCGTTGCCCTTCTCGCCCGCGGCGGGCTTGAAGGTCATCAGCGGGCGGGCGTACAGCCGGCTGAGGTTGTACATGTACCCGTAGTACGTGTTGCCGGGGTCGAAGGAGTCCGGGACGTCGGACAGCTCGTAGGTGACCGTGCCCCCCTTCTGGGTGGAGGCGTTGACGACGTCCTTGGTCGCTGCGTTGGCCCCAGCCGCCTTGGTGCCGTCCGTCGAATTGTTGTCATCGGCTTTGCTGCAGCCTGCTACCAGCAGACTCGCAGATCCGATCGCCGCAACCGCGGCCAGCGCTGACCTTCGCATGATGGTCTGCTTCTCCTCCATTGTTGGAAACTTGCTGAACTCCCGACGCGACCGCATCAGCGGCTGCGCGGGTCGAGAGCGTCTCGGAGACCGTCGCCGAGCAGGTTGAACGCCAGGACGGTCACGAAGATGGCGAGGCCGGGAACGATCATGAACTGCGGGTCGACCTGGTAGTAGGTGACCGCCTGGTTGAGCATGCCGCCCCAGGAAGCCTGCGGGGGCTGGATACCGACGCCCAGGAAGCTCAGGGACGCCTCGAAGAGGATGTTGGTCGGGATGAGCAGCGTCGAGTAGACGATGATCGGGCCGACCAGGTTCGGCAGCAGCTCCCGGAAGAGGATGTACGGCCCCTTGGCGCCCATTCCCCGGGAGGCGTCGACGAACTCGCGCTCACGCAGGGCCAGCGTCTGGCCTCGGACGATGCGTCCCAGGTAGGGCCAGTTGAAGAAGCCGATGACGAAGATCAGCACGGTGATGTGGAGCGGGAGCCCTTCCAGGCCGAACGCGCCGCCCTGCAGCGTGGCGGAGATGGCGATGGCGAAGAGCAGAAGGGGGAAGGCCAGGAACGTGTCCATCAGGCGGCTGATGATCGTGTCGACGCGCCCGCCGTAGTAGCCGGCGACCACACCGAGGATCGTGCCGATCACGTTGGACAGGACCGTGGCGCCGAACGCGACGACCAGTGAGACCCAGGAGCCCTCAAGGATGCGGGTGGCGATGTCGCGCCCGAACTTCGGTTCGACACCGAGCGGGTGGTCCCAGCTCATGCCGCCGAAGCCGCCCTTGGGGAGGGAGGTGTTGGGGTCGATCAGGTCCTGGTTGAAGTGGTTGGGGTCGAGGCCGAACATCGCCTGGATGGGCCGGGAGAGGAGCGCGGTCAGGATCAGCAGGATGACGATGACGCCGCCGGCGATGGCCACCTTGTCCCTCTTGAACCGCGCCCAGGCGATCTGACCCAGGGAACGGCCCTCGATCTGCCCCTTACCGGCACCCGCGAGCACAACCTCCGGCTGTGCCTCGGCTTCCGCTGCGGTGGTCTCGATCGGTGCGGTCACAGTGACCCGAC
Source organism: Streptomyces sp. B21-083 (assembly GCF_036898825.1). GTDB lineage: Bacteria > Actinomycetota > Actinomycetes > Streptomycetales > Streptomycetaceae > Streptomyces. The sequence goes on from NZ_JARUND010000001.1 coordinate 2,851,353, forward strand.
CCCTCTCGCCGGTGGTGACCGGCCTACGCCTGCCGCTGTCTGCGGCTTGATTCACTTGCCTGCCGGGACGGGCCGCAGATGGTGCGGCCCGGTGACCCGACTGTTCGTTCCTGCTGACGATCCGTGCTGATTAGTCGACTAAGCCATGCTCCGCCCGACCGCAGGATCGATGACCCCATCGTCTGACAGGCGAGTCTTCAGTGATTCGGCGATCACGTGAAAGGTCTGTCGGCGAAAGTATGCGTAAACGTGATGCTGTCCTGTGGATTCCGTTATCCGAACAGTGGGTAACGCCCCCCGGACGCGGGGCAGTTGGGATAGAAGGGACAATCGCATACTATCGCGACCATTCTCCGCGATCTACGCGCGAAGACAGTGGCGCGCGAATTCGGCCGTACGTGTGACGGTCGGCTCAGTAACGACCCCGCGCGGGCGGATACCCGTATCCCGCCGCCGGAGCCTGCGGAGCCTGGGGCGGGGCGGCGATCGCGTGGGCCTCCCGGTCGTAGAACGGCCGGGCGTTCGCGCGCAGCCACATCACGACCGGGTCCTGCTCGTCCGACATCGCGACCGTCGACACCGGCAGCCCGTCGGGGACCGCCCCTATCGACTGCTGCATCATCGCGCGCACCGAGTCCACGGCCGGCGGCGAGGTGTCGTACACATCCAGTCCGATGGCCAGATACGGCGCACCGAGCGCCGGCTGCACCCAGGCTCGGCGCAGCGAGCGGACCGCCGGGGTGCGGTGGGCGTTCTGTGAGAGGAGGGCGTAGAACTGCGGGATCTCGATACCCGGCTCGGCCAGTCGCAGGGGTCCGGCGGGCTGGCGCTCCAGGCCCGCGGCGATACGGCGCAGATCGAGCCAGGGGATACCGACGCCGCCGCCCGGGGAGTGCGGGTTGAGCCAGATGCCGTACTGGTCCGGGTACAGGGTGCGGGCCACGTCGAGGCCGTCGACCACCTCGTACGACCTGTTCCAGCCACTGACCGACAGTTCCTGGGCGGAGGTCACACAGGGCGCGTAGCCGTACCCGTCGACCTGCATGTTTCCGTACTGCGCGTCGGGGGAACCGGCCTGTCCGTGCCAGAGCAGCATCCAGATCTGGCCGGAGGACGGGGTCGCGAGGGCGCGCAGGAGCGCCTCGTAGGCGTCGTAACGCCCGGGCGTCACCTGGCGCAGCATGTGCTCGACCTGACCGGCCGCGGCCGTGCCCGACGCGCTCACCATTACCGCCCCTTCGTAACCCTGACGAGTTGTGCGAGTTCAGTTTAAGCAGCGGCGCTGACAGACACGGTCTGTGGAAGCGGCCCAGGAGCTGCCCAGGAGCTGGAGACTTGCTGTGTTCGGGCGGCCGCGGGCCCATTGTGGCTGGTCGCGCGGTTCCTCGCGCCCCTTTGGGGCGCTCCTCAGCCCCCGTGTTGGTAGAAGGGGCGGACCTTTGCCCGCAGCCAGTCCGTCACCGGGTCCTGGGCTATGTCCAGGAAGACGAGGTTCACCGGCCAGGGGGAGGGGGTGTGGCCCAGGGCCCTGGCCAGGGCGTCCATGGGTATGGTGCGGACCACCGGGTCCCAGGGGGAGAGTTCGACGCCTATGAACATGACGGGGGCGGCCGTTTCTATCGTCGCCAGGCAGCGGCGGGCCGTCCGGACCACGCCCGTGCCGGCGAACTCCGCTGTCGCGGCGGCGAGGAAGTCGACCGGGTCCTGCTGCCAGTCGGGCTCGTAGAGGCGGACCCGGCCGCCGCCCGCGCCGTCGAGGAGGGTGCGGCCGGAGCGGCAGAGCTGGGCCACGGCCTGCGGGGGCAGCGGGGCGCCGACCACGCCGTCCGGGTTCACGGCGATGCCGACCTGGGGCGGCAGACCGCGGGCGAACTCGACCGCGGGGGCCACGGTGTACGACACATGGCCGCCGACGACCTGCCGGAACTGCTCCTCCGAGCTGAAGACCGGCACGTACGCCTGGCCCGCGATGTCCATCGTGGGCAGGTCGAGGGGGCCGCTGTAGGGGCCGCCGCCGGACGGAAGGGGGACCCAGACGAAGCTGCGGCCGAGGACCTCGACGATGCGGGCGCCCGCGCCGGGGACGCCGAGAGAGGCCGAGAGCACCTCCTCCAGCTCGTTGCCGGGCCATCCGCCGTGCGAATGGGGATGCGCCTGGGGGAAGCCCCCGGGAAAGTCCGGGGTGAAGTCCGCCGGGATGTCCATCTGCCTACCGCCTGCTGTGAACCGCTGTCCTGAGTCCCTCAAGGGGAGTCCCCTCATGGGCAAAACCCTAACCGGCCCCGCCGGATACGGCGGTCAGTCCGCGAAGTCGATCCTGCGCAGGATGTCCGCCGCGTCCCGGTCGATCAGCACCGCCGAGCCGCAGCCGTCCGGCAGGTTCCCCTTCTCCACCGAGCGCAGCAGCCGCGAGGCGGCCTGACGGTGACGCAGGAACGCGTACCGCGAGACACCCCGACCCCGTTCACGCTGGCCCTCCAGCGCCTCACCCGGGGTGACGTCGAGGAGGAGCAGATGGAGGGTGCCGCCCCGGCGGCGGGCCTCGCGGGCCAGCCAGCCACGCACCCAGGCCTGCGTACCGCAGTCGTGCACGACGACTCCGGCGCCGGAGCGCAGGGCGCGGCGCAGTCCGGCGTAGTGGGCGAGGCGGACGAGGGGGCGGTAGACGGCGTAGGGAAGAAAGGAGGGCGTACGGGCGTCCCAGTCGTCGCGGGTGTTCTGCGAGTCGATGCCGGTGGCGCGCACCGCCCGGCGCATCAGTGTGGACTTGCCGCTGCCCGGCAGGCCGGTGACCACGACGAGGTCGCGGGCGCCGAAGGTGAGGCCGTACGGGCTGTGGCCCGAGCGCTCCCGCAGATCGCGGATCACTGGTTCGGGGCGCGCCGCACACGCCTCCCGGGCGGGGCCGGACGACTGCCTGGGCAGCGCGTCGGTCAGTACGAGGGCCGAGGTCGTCGCGTACGCCGTGGTCCTGTTCACCGTGTTCGTCCTCCCATGGGGTCGGGAAGTACCGTCCCCGTCGAGTGTAAAGAGAAGGTAATACGCGGTGTCTCTCGGTAGGGTCCGATTACTGCAACAGGCCTGCTACAGGGCGGTATGTGAGCAGAGTGTGCGCCTGCGGCCGGGCCGTGTCCCCTCTGTGAAGGGTCCCCCTGCCGTGCCGAAGCAATGCGTGCGATGATGTGCCCGCCAACTGCATACCGGCCGCTTGAATCCGCGCGGGAGAGTTCCGGGACCCCATGGGTACCCGGGCGCCGAAGGAGCAAGTCCCTCCCTTGAATCTCTCAGGCCCCGTTACCGCGCGGGCGAGGCACATCTGAAAAGCGGGTCGCGGGTCGTCATGACCGGTGGCTCCACCCACGGTGCAAGTCAGTGACCTGCCGTTTCACCGGCGGTCATGACGAACCTCTCAGGTTCCGATGACAGATGGGGAGGAACGACCTCGCCGTCATGCCCTGGGAGCACTACCGATGAGCAGCACCTCTCCGCGTCTTACCGCCCTCGATGCCCTGCATCGTTCGCTGGGCGCCACGATGACCGACTTCGCCGGCTGGGACATGCCCCTGCGGTACGGCTCCGAGCGCGACGAGCATCTGGCCGTGCGCACGAAGGCCGGCCTCTTCGACCTCTCCCACATGGGCGAGATCACCGTGACCGGGCCGGAAGCCGCCGCCCTGCTCGACTACGCGCTGGTCGGCAACATCGGGTCCGTCGCCGTCGGACGCGCCCGCTACACCATGATCTGCCGGGCCGACGGCGGCATCCTGGACGACCTCATCGTCTACCGCCTGGCCGAGACCGAGGCCGGGTCTTCCACCTACCTGGTCGTGGCCAACGCCGGCAACGCGCAGATCGTGCTGGACGCCCTCGTCGAGCGGTCCGACGGCTTCGACGCGCTGGTCCGCGACGACCGGGACGCCTACGCGCTGATCGCCGTACAGGGCCCGGAGGCCCCCGGCATCCTCACCGCCCTCACGGACGCCGACCTCGACGGCCTGAAGTACTACGCGGGCCTGCCCGGCACGGTCGCCGGTGTCCCCGCCCTGATCGCGCGCACCGGATACACCGGTGAGGACGGCTTCGAGCTGTTCGTGGCGCCGGGTGACGCGGAGAAGGTGTGGCAGGCGCTGACCGACGCGGGCACACCCGTCGGGCTCGTCCCCTGCGGACTGTCCTGCCGGGACACGCTGCGGCTGGAGGCGGGCATGCCGCTGTACGGGCATGAGCTGAGCACCTCCCTCACACCCTTCGACGCGGGGCTCGGCCGGGTCGTCAAGTTCGAGAAGGCGGGCGACTTCGTGGGTCGCGCGGCCCTGCGCGAGGCCGCCGAGCGCGCTTCGTACGAGCCGCCACGGGTACTCGTCGGCCTGGTCGCCGAGGGCCGTCGCGTCCCGCGCGCCGGGTACGCGGTCGTCTCCGGCGGCCAGGTGATCGGCGAGGTCACCTCGGGCGCCCCCTCCCCCACCCTCGGGAAGCCGATCGCGATGGCGTACGTCGACGCCGCGCACTCGGCGCCCGGTACGGCGGGTGTCGGCGTGGACATCCGGGGCAGCCACGAGCCGTACGAGGTCGTGGCACTGCCGTTCTACAAGCGCCGGAAGTAACCCCGGCCGCGGCTCCGGCGTCAGAAGCAGCCGGTGTCCCGACCGTGCGGCGTCCCGTGTCCTGCCTACTGTCGGGCAGGCGGTCTCCCCGTAGTACCCCATGCATGACCAGTCCCCCGCGTACAGGAGAATTCAGGCCATGAGCAACCCCCAGCAGCTGCGCTACAGCAAGGAGCACGAGTGGCTGTCGGGCGCCGAGAACGGCGTCTCGACGGTCGGTATCACCGAGCACGCGGCCAACGCGCTCGGCGATGTCGTGTACGTACAGCTTCCCGAGGTCGGTGCCACCGTGACCGCGGGTGAGACCTGCGGTGAGCTGGAGTCGACCAAGTCGGTCAGCGACCTGTACTCCCCGGTCACCGGTGAGGTCACCGAGGTCAACGAGGACGTCACGAACGACCCGTCGCTGGTGAACTCCGCCCCGTTCGAGGGCGGCTGGCTCTTCAAGGTGCGGGTCTCCGACGAGCCGGGCGACCTGCTCTCCGCCGACGAGTACACCGCGATCTCCGGCAGCTGAGTCCCCAGGCACAAGGACGTAAGGACGTAACGACCCCATGTCGCTTCTGAACACTCCCCTGCACGAGCTCGACCCCGACATCGCCGCCGCCGTCGACGCCGAGCTGAACCGTCAGCAGTCCACCCTGGAGATGATCGCCTCGGAGAACTTCGCTCCGGTCGCGGTCATGGAGGCCCAGGGCTCGGTTCTCACCAACAAGTACGCCGAGGGCTATCCCGGCCGCCGCTACTACGGCGGCTGCGAGCACGTCGACGTCGCCGAGCAGATCGCGATCGACCGGGTCAAGGAGCTGTTCGGCGCCGAGTACGCCAACGTGCAGCCGCACTCGGGAGCCTCCGCCAACCAGGCCGCGCTGTTCGCGCTGGCCCAGCCCGGCGACACCATCCTCGGCCTGGACCTGGCGCACGGCGGCCACCTCACCCACGGGATGCGGCTGAACTTCTCCGGCAAGCAGTTCGACGTGGTCGCCTACCACGTGGACGAGGCCGGGCTGGTCGACATGGCCGAGCTGGAGCAGCTCGCCAAGGAGCACCGCCCGAAGGTGATCATCGCGGGCTGGTCGGCGTATCCGCGTCAGCTGGACTTCGCCGAGTTCCGCCGCATCGCGGACGAGGTGGGCGCGTACCTCTGGGTCGACATGGCGCACTTCGCCGGTCTGGTCGCGGCGGGGCTGCACCCGAACCCGGTGCCCTACGCGGACGTCGTCACCTCGACGACCCACAAGACGCTGGGCGGCCCGCGCGGCGGCATCATCCTGGCGAAGAAGGAGTTCGCGAAGAAGCTGAACTCGTCCGTCTTCCCGGGCTTCCAGGGCGGCCCCCTGGAGCATGTGATCGCGGCGAAGGCCGTCTCCTTCAAGGTCGCCGCCTCGGACGACTTCAAGGAGCGCCAGCAGCGTACGGTGGACGGTGCGCGCATCCTCGCCGAGCGCCTGGTGCGGGCGGACGTCGGTGAGCACGGCGTGTCCGTCCTGTCCGGCGGTACGGACGTCCACCTGGTCCTCGTCGACCTGCGCGACTCCGAACTGGACGGCAAGCAGGCGGAGGACCGCCTCCACGAGGTCGGCATCACCGTCAACCGGAACGCGATCCCGAACGACCCGCGTCCGCCGATGGTGACGTCGGGCCTGCGGATCGGCACCCCGGCGCTGGCCACCCGCGGCTTCACGACCGAGGACTTCGAGGAGGTCGCGGACGTCATCGCCGAGACCTTGAAGCCGTCGTTCGACGTCGACGCTCTGAAGGCGCGCGTCACGACACTGGCCGACAAGCACCCGCTGTACCCCGGCCTGAACAAGTAGTTCCCTGGCGGGGGCACCCGACGACGTGTGCCCCCGCCCTCTTTGGAGGAGTTCCCGTGGCCATCTCGGTCTTCGACCTGTTCTCGATCGGCATCGGCCCGTCCAGCTCCCACACGGTCGGCCCCATGCGGGCGGCCCGACTCTTCGCCCGCCGGCTGCGCAACGAGGAGGTCCTCGGGTCGGTGGCGTCGGTCCGCGCGGAGCTGTACGGCTCCCTGGGCGCGACCGGCCACGGCCACGGCACTCCCAAGGCGGTGCTGCTCGGCCTGGAGGGCGCCTCGCCGCGCACGGTGGACGTCGAGGGCGCCGACGAACGGGTGGAACAGATAAAGGAGTCGGGCCGGCTCAGGTTGCTGGCCGACCACGAGATCGCCTTCTCCTTCGACGACGACCTGGTCCTGCACCGCCGTAAGACGCTCCCCTACCACGCGAACGGCATGACCCTGTGGGCGTACGACGCCTCGGGGGCCGAGCTGCTGTCGAAGACGTACTACTCGGTGGGCGGCGGATTCGTCGTCGACGAGGACGCGGTGGGCGCGGACCGGATCAAGCTCGACGACACGGCCCTCAAGTACCCCTTCCGCACGGGCGACGAGCTGCTGCGTCTGACGAAGGAGACGGGCCTGTCGATCTCCGCGCTGATGCTGGAGAACGAGCGGGCCTGGCGCACCGAGGACGAGATCCGCTCCGGACTGCTGGACATCTGGCGGGTGATGCAGGCGTGCGTGTCACGCGGAATGTCCCGCGAGGGCATCCTCCCCGGCGGGCTCCGGGTGCGTCGGCGCGCGGCCATGTCGGCGCGTCAACTCCGGGCGGAGGGCGAGCCGTTGGCCCGTGCGATGGAGTGGATCACGCTGTACGCGATGGCGGTGAACGAGGAGAACGCGGCGGGCGGCCGAGTTGTGACGGCCCCGACGAACGGGGCCGCGGGCATCATCCCGGCGGTCCTGCACTACTACCTCAACTTCGTGCCGGGCGCCGACGAGGAGGGCGTGGTCCGTTTCATGCTCGCCGCCGGCGCGATCGGCATGCTGTTCAAGGAGAACGCGTCCATCTCCGGCGCGGAGGTCGGCTGCCAGGGTGAGGTCGGCTCGGCCTGCTCGATGGCGGCGGGCGCGCTGGCCGAGGTGCTGGGCGGCAGCCCCGAACAGGTCGAGAACGCGGCCGAGATCGGCATGGAACACAACCTCGGCCTGACTTGCGACCCGGTCGGCGGCCTGGTCCAGATCCCGTGCATCGAGCGCAACGGCATGGCCGCGGTGAAGGCGGTCACGGCGGCCCGGATGGCGATGCGGGGGGACGGCTCGCACAAGGTCTCCCTGGACAAGGTCATCAAGACGATGAAGGAAACGGGGGCCGACATGAGCGTCAAGTACAAGGAGACGGCTCGGGGCGGGCTGGCTGTGAACATCATCGAGTGCTAGGGAGATGGGCCCTGACCAGTGCGTTCGTGTCTTTCAGCGCTGTCAGGGCCTTCCCTGCTTACTCGGCGGAAAGTCCCCGAGAAGTCCCTGGGACAGGCTTGAAAGTCCCCGGAAAGTCCCCGGGAAATCCCACGGGATGGGTGTCTGACCTGGGGGTTCGCGACATCCGCGATCACTGTTCCAATCCGCCCTGACTGCCGACCGTCGTCAGGATGTATCAAATCGATCCCCTAAGCCCACCAGAGGGGTATCATTCGATACATGAGTGCTGCGGAGAACTCGCGCCTGAAGCAGCGACTGGCCAGCCTGCCCCCTACCTTCACGACGGCGCAGGCACGTCAGGCCCTGCTCTCCCCTCGCGATCTGGCGTCCTTGGTGGCGGAGAGGGAGACAGACGAACTATCCCGTGGGGTGTACCGGCGTGCAGACGCCCCAGAGACCGCACATTCAGACCTGCTGGCCGTGTGCGCGCGGGCTCCTCACGCTGCCGTGTGTGGTGAGTCCGCCCTGGCCCTGCACGAGCTGATCGACGACATCCCCGCAGCAGTGCACATCGCCGTGCCGCGTGGTACACGCCGCCCCACGATTTCCTACCCGCCGACCGTGGTGGCGCAGTACGCCTCGAAGACCTTCGCCCTCGGCGTCGAACGGTTCGAAGCAGCCCCAGGAGAAACCGTCCCCGTGTATAGCGCCGCCCGCAGCGTCGTCGACGCGATGCGCCACCGCAGCCGCATCGGCGAGACCCTCGCCCTCTCCGCACTCGGCCGCTACCTGCGCCGAGACGGACGCAGGGGTGTCAGCGAACTCCAGCGCGTCGCACGCGAGTTGGGCGCCCTCTCCGTCATCCGCCCCGCCGTAGAGGCGGTGCTCGCCTGATGGCCAACCCCCCGCGCGACACCCCCGCCGGCCGCGTCTACAACGACCTGCGCAACCTGGCCCGCCGCACCAGCCGGTCCACGGACGAGATCATGGTCGAGTACGTCCTGGAACGGTTCCTCTATCGCTTGGCCGCATCGCCCCTTGGCCGGGACCACTTCGTTCTCAAGGGCGGCCTACTCCTCGCCCAGTTCGGCGCACGCCGGATGACCCGCGACATCGACATCCTCGGCCGCTCGTTCCCCGGCACCGAAACCGAGATCGTCCACAGGATCGCGGCCATCGCCGCTACCGAGATCGACGACGGCGTCGTATTCGATGCCGCGACGCTCAAGACCGTCCCTATCCGCGAGGAGGACGAGTATCACGGTCTACGCCTGTCCATGGCCGCATCCATCGCCCGGGCCCGGCTCAAGCTCCAACTCGATGTCAGCTTCGGCGACCCCGTCACCCCCGCCCCGCGGATCATCGACTACTCGCAGCAGCTCGCAACGGAGAGCTTCCAGATCCTCGGCTACCCACTCGCCACCGTCATCGCCGAAAAACTCTCCACCGCCGTCTCACTCGGCGACCTCAACACACGCGACCGCGACTACGGCGACCTCTACCGCCTGCTCACCCTCAACGACCTCGACGGCCAGGAACTCACCACGGCACTGGCCGCCACCGCCGCCCACCGCGGCATCACCCTGAAACCTCTCAGCACCGCCATCACCGACCTCGGCGAGCGTCGCCAGACCTCGTACACCGCATGGCGCCGTCGGCAGGGTCCCGCTGCAACCGGCTACCCTGAACGCTTCGTTGACGTCGTCCGGCAAGTCACCGAGTTCGCAGACACTCTCCTCAACGACGATGCCACCACCCGTACATGGAGTGCAGCAACCTTCACATGGTCATGAACCAGTCCTGACTGGCCGAGTAGAGCGTCAGGGTTCGAACCCGAGACCTACGCATTACGAGACCATGAGCGGTCGTGTTGCGTGGTGTCCCGTCGTGCTGTTCTGTGACATTTTCCCTGGTCGGAGCATGTGCTGCAGGATGACTAGTGCCACCCCGTGATGCGCTGTCCAAAGGCGTCTGTCCACCGACTGTCCACCGGGCGACGTTGTCGCAGGCTCGTCAGTGGAACTGCCGCTGGACTGTCAGCGATATTGGCCGACTGATCGGTGAGACGGGCGGGGGGCTGTCAAGCCCCTACAAACCTCGGAGCAGGCCAGCCCGCGTCGGCTCCTACAGGGCGACGGTGCTGCCGGGCAGGCTGCCGTCACACAGAGCTGCCCACATGACACGTCGCCGGGGCTTGCCGCTGGAGGTGACGGCGATGCCGCCACGGGAGACGGCGAGGGCTGTCAGTTCCGTATCCGGCAGCGACTCGCGCAGGACGGTGCCTGCAAGGGCGTACCACTCGGGCTTGGCGGCCTCCAGGACCACGGTCGCCGTCGGTTCACCGTCGCGGTGGCCGAGGAGAACCGCCACCCGTCGCTCCGGAATGCCCCGCTCGACGAGCTGTGCCTCCAGGCTCTCGGCGAAAACCATCCGGCCATGCACCTTCAGCCCGTCTCCGAGGCGGCCGACGACGAAGAGCTGTCCGTCGTGGAGGAAGCCCGCGTCGCCCGTGCGCAGGGTGCCGTCACCGATGCTCGTGCCCGAGGCCGAGCCGGGGTCGCCGACATAGCTGGTCGCGACCGAGGCGCCGGTGACGACGATCTCGCCGACCGTGCCGTCCGGTACAGGCCGCTCGTCGTCGTCCGTGATGGTGACCGACACACCCTCCAGCGGACGCCCGCAGCCCACGATCCGCCCGCCCGCAGTGGCCGCCGCGCCTCCGTGCTCCGGAGACAGGGCCGTCCAGCCCTCGCCGAGAGGGAGCCCGGTGACGGCGAGGGTCGCCTCCGCGCCGCCGTACGCGGGGAGGAGAGCACGGCTGTCGAAGCCGTACGGGGAGAGAAGTTCGTCGAACTTCTCCAGCACCGTCGGGTCGATGCGCTCGGCGCCCAGGATGATCGAGCGCAGCGAGTCGAAGCGCAGTCCTTCGAGGTCCTGCGGCTTGATCCGGCGCAAGATGTACGCGAGGCCGAAGTTCGGCATCGCGGCCAGGCCCACGCGCTGCTCACTGATGCAGCGCAGATAGCGCTGCGGAGAGCGGATGAAGTCCTCCGGCTGAAGCATCCAGCCGTCGCACCCTGTCGTGACGATGTTGATGAGACAACCGATGAGTCCCATGTCGTGGTGGACCGGGAGCCACGCGATACCCGGCAGGTCGGGCGACCAGTCGAGCCAGCGCCGCATGGCCGTCACATTGGCGCGCAGGGCGGCGTTGGTGACCTGGACGCCGCGAGAGAAGCCGCTGGAACCCGACGTGAACTGGAGAAGTGCGAACTCCGCGGCGGGGAACGGCCCTTCGGCCGGTGCGACGTCCGCGACGAACTCGTCGAAGAGCACCGGCTCGGGGAGCCCGAGGTCCGCCGTGATCTTGCGTACCTTCTCGATGGAGTCCTCGTCGCACAGCGTCACGGCCGGCTGGGCCGTCTCGAACAAGTGCGTGGCGTGCTTCTCGTAGTCGTCGGCGCGCTGGAAGGCGAACGGCGGGGCGATCGAGCAGGCGGTGCCGCCCGCGGCGATCGCTCCGAACCAGCCGGCCGCGAAGCCGGGGCTCGACCGCTGGACCACTGCGACCACGTCACCGTGCCGCAGACCGTGCGTGTGCAGGGCGGCGGCGGCGCGCAGCGTCAGATCGGCGAGGGCGGCGTACGACCAGAAGTCCCAGCTGTCGCCGGCAGCGGCGAAGTGCAGCCCCCGGTCGGCGGACGGCTGCTCCAGCCACTCCAGAAGGGCCTTGTCCGGGGCGTTCAACGTGATCTCTCCTCGCGTACGGTCGCGGGTTCTTGGCCTGTCCGGCAGAGGTCGGGCGCAGGCGCCGGGCCGGTCCGACCGGGATGCGTCGAGCCGGCCCGATGAGCGGATCGCGCTCATCGGACCGGTTTTCGCAGGCGGCGCCGTTGACGGGGTCCAGCGGCACCGCCGGGCATCTCGACGGCCTCGATCATTCCGAGGATCCCGGTGCCTGATCCAGGCAAGGACCCGGCAATCCGGCGGGCGGCACCGATCCGACCAGCAACGCCGATTGCCGGTCCCCTTCCTGGTCCGCGCCGGTACCCGCCCCACAGCATCGATACAACGCAGACGCAGGTGAGTTGGCCCGGAAGGTGGTCGGAGTCGGATGAGTTCGCATGGCGCGGAGGGCACGGAGCTCCCGCTGACCACAGCCCAGCACGGAGTGTGGCTCGCGCAGCGCTTCAACCCCGCCGCCACCGTGTTCAATTCGGCGCACTACCTCGACATCCACGGCCCCGTGGACGCGGACATGCTGCGCGAGGCGATCCGGCGGGCGGAGGCCGAGTGCGGCAGCTACGCCGTGCGCCTCACCGAGGGACCCGAGGGGCCCATCCAGCGAATCACCGCGGCCGGGACCCCGCCGCTGGAGACCGTGGACCTCACTGGAGGCCGGAGCGGGGGTTCGTCGGACACGCTCGCCGATCGCCTGGACGCCGCGCTCGCATGGATGGACCGAGACCGCGACACACCCCTCGACCTCGCGCGGGACGCGCTCTCCCGGGACGCTCTGCTGAAGATCGGTGACGAGCGGTTCCTCTGGTATCGCCGCTGCCACCACATCCTCACCGACGCGTTCGGCGGCGTCGTATTCACCCGCCGCGTTGCCGAGATCTACGCCGCCACCGTCCAGGGGAGGCCCGTCGAGGGCACCCCACTCGGCTCGCTGCGGACACTGATCGACGACGAGGCGGCGTACCGAGCCGCCGAACAGTACGCCCGCGACCGCGCCTACTGGACCGAGCGCTTCGCCGGCCACCGGGAGCCCGTGAGCCTCTCCGAGGCACCGGCGGATCACGCGGCACGGGGCGCCGTCTCCCGTACGGTCGCACTGACCGAGGCCGACATGGCCGCGCTGCGCGGCGCGGGGCGGGCGGCCCGCACCCCCTGGACGGTGCCGGTGATCGCCGCCGTGGCCGCGTACCTGCACGGTACGACCGGTGTCCGCGACATCACCCTCGGCGTGCCGGTGACCGCGCGGCGCGGCCTCGAGTCACAGTCCGTGCCAGGAATGCTCGCCAACCAGCTCCCGCTGCGCGTCACCGTCGACCCGGCGGCGACCCGGACCGAACTGCTGGCCCAGGTGTCGCGGGGGCTGGGCGACCTCCTGGTCCACCAGTGCTACCCCTACGAGGAACTGCGGCGCGAGCTGGACCTCGTGCGCGACGACGGGCACCTTTTCGGCATCGTCGTCAACGTCCTGCCCACCCGCGGCGACCTGCGGTTCGGCGGGCATCCGACCTTCCCGCACCCGTTGCCCGGCGGCACGGTCCTCGACCTCAACATCAGCGTCCGCCGGGGGCCCGGCGGCGAGGTCCTGCTGGTCGACTTCGAGGCCGACCCCGGCCGCTACACGCAGGACGACGTCGACGCCCATCTGCGGCGCTTCGTCGACTACCTGCGCGCCCTCGCGGCAGCGGACGGCGATCTGCCCCTCGGCCGGATCGAGCTGACCTCCGACGCCGAGCGGACGCGGGTGCTGCACGCGTGGAACGACACCGACCGGCAGGTCACGGCCGCCACCCTGCCCGAACTCTTCGAGGCGCAGGCCCGCCGGACCCCGTACGCCGACGCCGTGCACCACGCGGGCACAACGCTGGACTACGCCGGGCTGAACGCGCGGGCCAACCGGCTGGCGCGGGTTCTCATCTCACGCGGCGCGGGCCCCGGCCGCTTCGTAGCCGTCGCCATGCCGCGCTGCGTCGAGGCCGTGGTCGCCTTCCTCGCCGTACTGAAGGCGGGTGCCGCCTATCTGCCGGTCGACATCGGCTATCCGGCCGACCGCATCGCGCACGTACTGCGGGACGCGCGGCCCGCGCTGGTACTGACCGCCGGTGGGAGCGAGGCCGGGCTGCCGGACGACACCGGAGCCGACTTCTTCGACGTCGACGGCCTGCCGCTCCTGGACGGGGGCGACGCCAGCGACGTCACCGACGCCGAGCGCGCCCGGCCGCTGCACCCCCAGGACGCCGCCTACGCCATCTACACCTCGGGGTCGACCGGCGTTCCCAAGGGTGTCGTGGTCCCGCACGCAGGGGTGCCGAGCCTGTTGGCGAGCCAGGTGGAGGTGCTGGGCCTGCGGGAGCACGAGCGCGTGCTTCTGTTCGCGTCGCCCGGGTTCGACGCTTCCGTGTGGGAGCTGTGCACGGCGCTGATGACCGGCGGCTGCGCGGTGGTCGCCGAGCGGGACAGGCTGCTGCCCGGGACCGCGCTGGCCGCCCTCGTCGCGGAGGCGGGCGTCACCTGCCTCCTGCTCGCGCCGTCGGCCCTGGCGGTCATGCCCGAGGACGGACTCCCCGAAGGCGTCACCCTCGTCGTCGGCGCGGAGGCCTGCGCCCCCGACCTCGTCGAGCGGTGGTCCGCCGGACGCCGGATGGTCAACGCCTACGGGCCCACCGAATCCACCGTCATCGCGACGATGAGCGCACCGCTCGCTGGGCGCACGGTGCCGCCCATGGGCCGCCCCGTCGTCAACTCCCGCGTCCTGCTGCTCGACGACGCGCTGCGCCCGGTGCCGGTGGGTGTGCCCGGCGAGCTGTACATCGCGGGCGCCGGGCTGGCCCGTGGCTATGTCAACCGTCCCGTCCTCACCGCCGAACGCTTCGTCGCCGACCCGTTCGGGCCGGCCGGTTCGCGCATGTACCGCTCCGGGGACGTCGCCCGCCGCAACGCCGACGGCGACCTGGAGTATCTCGGCCGCTCTGACCAGCAGGTCAAACTCCGCGGCTTCCGCATCGAACTGGGCGAGGTGGAGGCGGCCCTCGCGGACCAGCCCTCCGTCGCCCAGGCCACGGTGCTGGTGCGTGAGGACAAGCCGGGCGTTCGTCGGCTGGTCGCCTACGCCGTGCCGGCCGCGGGGAGCGCACTCGACCCGGCCGCCCTGCGCGCGGCCCTCGCGGTCACCCTGCCCGACTACATGGTCCCCGCCGCCGTCGTCGAACTGCCGGAGCTGCCCCGCACCCCGAGCGGCAAGCTGGACCGGAGCGCGTTGCCCCAGCCGGTGATCACCGGCGGAGCGGGACGCCGGGCACCGCGTACCGGGCGGGAGGCGCTGCTGTGCGCCCTGATCGCGGAGGTGCTGGGCGCCGAAGAGGTGTGCGTCGATGACAACTTCTTCGACCTGGGCGGCGACTCCATCACCGCCATCCGGCTCGCGGCCAGGGCCGCCGAAGCCGGGCTCGCGCTCACTCCGCAGGCCATTTTCTCCGGCCGCACCGCGCACGCGCTGGCCGAGGCCGCCGAGGAAATGCCTGCTCCCGGGGCGAACCTCCCGGGCGGCGCGCTGCCGAGCCTCGACCCCGGGGAACTGGCGGGACTGCACGCCCGCTGGGGCGAGGACGGCATCGAGGCCGTGCTGCCGCTGACGCCGTTGCAGGAGGGCATGCTCTTCCACGCGCTGTTCACCGAGGGCGGCGCGGACGCGTACACCGTGCAGAAGAGCTTCGGCATCGGAGGCGACCTCGACCCGGCGCTGCTGCGGACGGCCTGCGAGGCGCTCGTACGCCGGCATGCCGTGCTGCGCGCCGGGTTCGACCAGACAGCGTCGGGCCGGCCGGTGCAGGTGGTGCCCCGGGCCGCGGAGATCTCCTGGGCCGAGGCGGATCTGAGCGGATGCGGCGCGGGCGAGCGTCGGGAGCGGACCGCGCGGTTGCTCGCCGAGGACAAGCGCCGCCGCTTCGACATGGCGCGCCCGCCGCTGCTGCGCTTCACCCTGATCCGCAACGCCCCGGACCGCCACACCCTGGTACTGACGAGCCATCACATTCTGTTCGACGGCTGGTCGTTGCCGCTGATCCTGCGTGACCTGTTCGCCCTCTACCGGGCGGCCGGTGACGGCGATGGCGGCGCGCTGCCCCCGATCGTACCGTTCGAGGACTACCTGGAGTGGCTCGCCGCGCAGGACCGGGACGCCGCCGAGGACGCCTGGCGGACCGCGCTCGCCGGTCTGGAGCAGCCCGCCCTGATCGCCCCGGACACGGCACGGGCGCCCGGGGAGGCACTTCCCGGGCTGGCCGTCGCGGAACTGTCGGCGGACCTCACAGCACGGCTGACGGCCGAGGCCCGGACGCACGAACTCACCCTCAACACCGTGGTGCAGGGCGCCTGGGCGCTGCTGCTGAGCGGTCTCACCAGCCGCCGCGACGTGGTGTTCGGGGCGACGGTCTCCGGGCGGCCCCCGCTGCTGCCCGGCGTGGCCGAGATCGTGGGCCTGCTGATGAACACGGTGCCGGTGCGCGTGCGTACCCGCCCCGGCGAACCGCTCGTCTCTCTGCTCACCCGCCTCCAGGCCGAGCAGTCGGCGCTCGGCCCGCACCAGTACCTCGGCCTTGCCGACGTGCAGCGGATCGCGGAGGTCGGTGAACTCTTCGACACCACCACCGTGTTCGAGAACGCCCCGATCGACCGCGAAGCCATCAGGAGCACCGCGGGCGGTCTGCACATCAGCCAGACGGACGCCGACCAGAGCGGGGCGACGCACTACCCGCTGAGCCTGATCGTGGTGCCGGGCACCCGGCTGCGCCTCGAGTTCACCTACCGCACCGACGTGTTCGACACCGCCGGTATCCGCCGGATCACCGACCGCCTCCGGCGTCTGTTCGAGACGTTCGCGGCGGCCCCGCGGACCCCCGTCGGACGGATCGCGCAGCTCACCCCGGCCGAGCACACCCAGGCCGTCGACGGATGGAACGACACCGCCCGCCGCTATCCGGCGGCCACCCTGCCCGAGCTGTTCGTACGGCAGGTCCGCGAGACCCCGGGGGCCACGGCCGTCGTGCACAGTGACCGGTCGCTCACGTACGCCGAACTCGACCGCGAGGCGGGCCGGCTGGCGACGGTGCTGGCCGCCAAGGGCGCGGGCCCCGGCGAAGTCGTGGCGGTCTCGCTGCCGCGCTCCGTCGAACTGCTGGTCACCCTGTTCGCCGTGCACCGGACGGGCGCGGCCTATCTGCCGGTCGACCCCGACTACCCCGAGGACCGCGTCCGGCACATGCTGGCGGAAGCGGACCCCGTCCTCGTGGTCGACGAGGGCGCCCACCGGGCACTGGCAGACACCGCCGCGGGGGCCGAACCCCTCGTCGACGGCCCGGGCCTGCACCCGCTGCACCCGGCGTACGTCATCCACACCTCCGGCTCCACGGGCCGCCCCAAGGGCATCGTCGTCGCGCACGAAGGGGTCGCCAACTACCTGCACTGGAAGCAGGACCGCTTCCCGCTCGGACCGGGCGACCGCGTCCTGCAGCGCACCTCGATGAGCTTCGACCCGTCGGTGTGGGAGATCTTCTGGCCGCTGATGGTGGGCGCCACCGTGGTGATCGCGGACCCCGAGACGCGGCACGGGCCCGGCTACCTCGCGGCACTGATCCAGCGGGAGAACGTCACCGTCGCCCAGTTCGTGCCGTCCACCCTGGAAGTGTTCCTCCAGGAACCCGGCGCGCGCGGCTGCCGATCGCTGCGCACGGTGTTCTGCGGCGGAGAGGCCCTCACGGCCGGACTCGTCGACCGCTTCCACGCCGCCCTCGACGCCGAGCTGTACAACCTGTACGGCCCGACCGAGGTGTCGGTCTACACCACCACCCAGCCCACCCACGCCGGCGGCACCGCGTCCGTGCCGGTCGGTCTGCCCGGTGCCAACCTGCGGGTGTACGTCCTCGACGACGGCCTGCTGCCCGTGGCGCCCGGCGTCGAGGGCGAGGTGTACATCGCGGGCACGGGCGTGACCCGCGGCTACGTCAACCGCCCCGCGCTCACGGCCGAGCGGTTCGTGCCGGACCCCTACGGCCGGCCCGGCACCCGGATGTACCGCACCGGCGACCTCGCCGCACGCCGCCCGGACGGCGAACTGGAGTTCCGGGGACGCGTCGACCACCAGGTCAAGGTGCGCGGGCACCGGATCGAACTCGGCGAGATCGAGACCGTGCTGAGCCAGGACCCCGCCGTGCGGCGCGCGGCGGTCGTCATCCGCGAGGACCAGCCCGGCGTGCCGCGTGTCGTCGCCTACCTGGTGCCCGAGTCGGGCGCCGCCCTCGACCCGGAGCGGCAGCGCGAGCGGGTGGCCGCCGCCCTGCCCGACTACATGGTCCCGGCCGCCTTCGTCGAGCTGGACCGGATCCCGCTCTCGCCCAACGGGAAGCTGGACCGACGGGCCCTGCCGACGCTGGAGTTCATCGGCGCCGAGGACAGCAGGGCGCCCAGGAACGCGCGTGAGGAAGTGCTGTGCGCCCTGTTCGCCGAACTGCTCGGCGTCGCCCGGGTCGGCATCGACGACAGCTTCTTCGACCTCGGCGGCGACTCGATCATCTCCACCCGCCTCGCGGGCCGCGCCCGCACCGAGGGCCTGGCGATCACGCCGCGCGACGTGTTCACCCACCGCACGGTCGCGGCCATCGCTGAGGCCGCCCAGGACATCACCCCCGGCTCGCCGAGTCAGGCGTTGCCACGGAGGCCGCTGGTCTCCCTCGAACAGGACGAACTCGATGAGCTTGAAGCACAACTGGGGGATGTGAAGTGAAGCAGAGATCACTGGAAGCCGTACTGCCGCTGTCCCCGCTCCAGCAGGGCATGCTCTTCCACGCCCTGTACGACGGCGAGGGCGTGGACTTCTACAACATGCAGACGCCCTTCGAGCTGACGGGCGCCCTGGACGCTCAGGCGCTGCGCACTGCGTGCGCGGCGGTCCTGGACCGGCACGCGAGCCTGCGTGCGGGCTTCCTCCAGCGGCGCTCCGGCGAGGCCGTGCAGGCCGTCGCCGGCCAGGTGGAACTGCCCTGGGCCGAGGTCGACCTGAGCGCCTTCGGCGAGCGTGAGCGGCGTGCCCGGCTCGGCCGGCTGCTCACCGAGGACCGTGAGCGCCGCTTCGACATGAAGCGGCCCCCTCTGGTCCGCTTCACCCTGGTGAGGCTCGATGTCGAGCGACACGTGCTGGTCATGACGAATCATCACATCCTGGTCGACGGCTGGTCGTTGCCGATCGTGATCCGCGACGTGTTCCGGTGCTACGCGCGCGGCGGCGACGCCTCCGGGCTCGAACCGGTGGCCCCGTTCAGCGACTACCTGGGCTGGCTCCAGGAGCAGGACCGAGGCGAGGCCGAGGGCGCCTGGCGGGACGCCCTCGCGGGCGTGGAGCAGCCGGTGCTCGTCGCGCCCGGTGCCGGTTCCGGCAGCGAGGCGGGCCGCCAGCAGCGCGTCACCGCCGACCTGACGGAGGCCTTCACGGCCGAGCTGACCGCCACCGCACGCGGCCGCGGGCTCACGACCAACACCCTGGTGCAGGGCGCCTGGGCGCTGCTCGTCAGCCTCCTCACCGGCCTCGACGACATCGTCTTCGGGGCGACCGTGGCGGGCCGGCCGGCGGAGGTCGCGGGCGTCGAGGGCATGGTGGGCCTGCTCATCAACACCGTGCCCGTACGGGTGCGCCTCGACCCGGACAGCACCGTCGGCGCCCTGCTGGCGGGTCTCCAGGACCAGCAGGCCGCACTCAGCGGCTACCACTACCTCGGGCTCGCCGACATCCACCGGGCCGCCGGGGTGAGCGAACTCTTCGACACCACCGTCGCGTTCGAGAACTACCCGCTCGACCCCGCGATGTCCCGCGACGGCCTGCCGGGCCTGCGGATCGCGCTCGCGCAGGAGGGCGTGGACGACACTCCCGAGGGCACGCACTACCCGCTGAGCCTGGCCGTGTACCCCGGCGAGCGGCTGCGCCTCGAACTCAACCACCGCCTGGACCTGTTCACGCAGGACGAGGCAGCGGACCTCCTCGCCCGCTTCCGGTACCTGCTGGAGACGGTCGTCGCCGAACCGGGCACCCCCGTCGGACGGATCGGGCTGCTCACCCCGGCCGAACGCGACCAGACCCTGCGGACGTGGAACGACACCGTCCGCCCCTACCCCGCGACGACGCTCCCCGCGCTCTTCGAGGACCGCGCCCGCAGCACCCCCGACGCGACCGCCGTGGTCTGCGGCGACGTCCGGCTCACCTTCGCCGAGGCCGACGCGCGCGCGAACCGGATCGCCCGCCGACTGGTGGCGGCAGGGCTGGGCCCCGACGACCTGGTGGCGCTGGCGCTGCCCCGCACCGCCGAGACCGTCGTGGCGATCCTGGCGATCCTCAAGTCCGGGGCGGCGTACACGCCGGTCGACCCGGAGTACCCGACCGACCGGATCAGCTCCCTGTTCGAGGAGGCGTGCCCCGCTCTGGTCCTGACGGACACGGTGTCGGCGGCGGCCCTGCCGGCCGGTGGCCCGCCGCGGCTGCTGATCGAGGAGGCGCTCGCCGACCAGGTCGGCGAGACCGGCGACGGCGACCTCACCGACGCCGACCGGGTACGCCCCCTGCTGCCCGCCCATCTCGCCTACGTGATCTACACGTCCGGTTCCACGGGACGGCCCAAGGGTGTCGCGGTGGAGCACCGCAGCCTCGCCAACATGTTCCACAGCCACCACGCCAACTTCTTCACGCCGGAGACCGAGGCCGCGGGCGGCGGCCCGTCCCGGGTGGCGCTCACCAACGCGCTGGTCTTCGACGCCTCGTGGAGCCAGCTGCTGTGGATGGTCGCGGGCCACGAACTGCACGTGGTCGACGACGAGGTGCGCAAGGACCCGCGCGCGCTCGCCGACTACGTGGCCCAGCACGCCATCGACGTGCTCGACACCACCCCCAGCTTCTTCCTGCAGCTGCGCTCCGCCGGACTCCTGGAGCGCGCGGGACACCGGCCGCGCACCCTCGCGCTCGGCGGCGAGGCGGTCGGCGAGGCGCTCTGGGCCGAACTGCGTGCCACCCCCGGTCTGTCGACGTACAACCTCTACGGACCGGCCGAGTGCACCGTCGACGCCATGCTGGGCCGGGTCGGCGACACGGCGGCGCCGACCATCGGTCGCCCCGCCGACAACATCCGGCTGTACCTGCTCGACGAGCGGATGCGCCCCGTCCCGGTCGGCGTGGAGGGAGAGCTCTACCTCGCCGGCGCCGGTCTCGCCCGCGGTTACCTGGGCCGCCCCGACCTGACGGCCGAGCGCTTCGTCGCCGACCCGTTCGGAACCCCGGGCACCCGGATGTACCGCACCGGAGACCTCGGCCGGCGCCTCCCGGACGGCTCCGTCGTGTTCGCCGGGCGCTTTGACGACCAGGTCAAGGTGCGCGGGTTCCGTATCGAGCTCGGTGAGATCGAGACCGTGCTGGCCGCACACGAGAGCGTGGACCAGGTGTGCGTCGTCGTTCGCGAGGACCGGCCGGGCGTACGACGGCTCGTCGCCTACGCCGTGCCGGCGGCGGGACGCGCGGTGGACGGGGCGCTGCTGCGGGCCCACACGGCCGCGGCCCTGCCCGACTACATGGTCCCGGCCGCCGTGGTCGCCCTGCCCGCCCTGCCGCTCACCCACAACGGCAAGCTCGACAGGGCGGCGCTGCCCGCCCCCGAGTTCACCGCGGGCGCCGCGAGCAGACCACCGCGCACCGCGCACGAACGTGTGCTGTGCGGCCTGTACGCCGAGGTGCTGGGCGCCGAGGACATCGGCGTCGACGACAGCTTTTTCGACCTCGGCGGCGACTCGATCAGCTCCATGCAGCTGGCCGCCCGGGCCCGTGAGGCCGGACTGCTGATCACGCCGAAGGACGTGTTCACCCACCGAACCGTCGCGGTGCTCGCCGGGGCGGCCCGGGAACTGCCCGCCGAGTCCGCGGCCGCGCAGCGGTCGTACGACGGTCCGCTCGTCACCCCCGACCGCGACGAGCGTGCCGAACTCGACCTGCTCTTCCCGGACCGCACCGACATACTGCCGTTGACGCCGCTCCAGGAAGGCATGCACTTCCACGCGGTGCTCGCCGAGGACGGCGTGGACGTCTACAACACCCAGCGCCCGCTGGAGCTGACGGGCGAGCTGGCGCCCGCCGTGCTGCGTGCCGCCTGCGAGGCAGTCGTCGCCCGGCACCCGAACCTGCGCGCCGCGTTCGTGCGGCTCCAGTCCGGCAGGCCCGTCCAGGTCGTACCCGAGAGCGTCGAACTGCCCTGGCGGGACGTCGACCTCGCTGGTCTGGACGACGCCGAGCAGCGCGAGCGCGTCGCCGCGCTGATGGCCGAGGACCGGGTCCACCGGTTCGACATGGCGTGCCCGCCGCTGTTGCGCGTGATCCTCGTACGCCTTGCCGAAGACCGTCACCTGTTTCTGCTGACACACCACCACATCCTGTTGGACGGCTGGTCGTTGCCGCTGTTCTTCCGCGACCTGTTCGCGATGTACGCGCGCGGCGGCGACGGCTCCTCGCTGCCCGCCCCGGCGCCCTTCCGCGACTACCTCGGCTGGCTGCGGGACCAGGACCGCGACGCCACCGAACAGGTGTGGCGGGCGGCCCTGGCGGGCCTGGACGAGCCGACGCTCGTCGCCCCGGGCGCCGACGCGGCCGCCGCGGAGGTCCCCGAACTCGTCGCGCACCGCCTCGACGAGGAGCGCACGGCCGCGCTCACCGCCCGCGCCCGCTCGCTGGGCCTGACCCTCAACACCGTGCTCCAGGGCGCCTGGGCCCTCGTCCTCGGCCGGCACACCGGGCGCCGCGACGTGGTGTTCGGCGCCACCGTCGCGGGCCGTCCGGCGCAGCTGCCGGGGGCCGCGGAGATGGTCGGCCTGCTGATGAACACCAATGCGGTACGGGTACGGCTCGACCCCGCCCGGCCGCTCGGCGCCGAGCTCGTGCGACTCCAGGACCAGCAGGCCGCGCTCAGCGAGCACCAGCACGTTCCGCTCGCCGACGTCCAGCGCTGGACCGGCGTCGGTGAACTCTTCGACACCGTCGTCGGGTTCGAGAACACACCCGTCGACCGGACACAGGTGCGCCGCCAGGTTCCCGGACTGCGCATCGCCGTCGACGACACGGCCGCGCCCGGCGCCACGCACTACCCGCTGAGCCTCGTGGTGGTGCCCGGCGAGCGCGTCAGCCTCGAACTCAACCACCGGGGCGACCTGTTCGACCGCGACGGCGCACAGGCGCTGCTCGACCGGCTGTGCCGCGTGCTCGACGCGTTCACCACCGACCCGGCGACGCCCGTCGGCCGCGTCGACCTGCTCGCGCCCGAGGAACGCGTCCGCATCCTCCAGGAGTGGAACGCGACCGGCCGGGAACTGCCCGCCATGACCGTGCCGGAGCTGTTCGAGGCCCAGGTCCGCCGCGCGCCCGGAGCACCGGCCGTGGTCTTCGGCGAACACACCCTGACGTACGCCGAACTCAACGCCCGCGCCAACCGGCTGGCCCGGGCGCTCGTGGCTCGGGGCGCCGGGCCCGAGTCCCGTGTCGCCATCGCCATGCCGCGCTCCCCGGAGGCGGTCGTGGCGACCATGGCCGTCCTCAAGGCGGGCTCCTCCTATCTGCCCGTCGACACGGCGTACCCCGAGGACCGCATCGCCTACATGCTCCAGGACTCCCGGCCCGCCCTCGTCCTGGCGACCCGGGAGACCGCCGTGGACCTTCCCGGCGTGCCGGGCACCGAGGTGCTGCTGGTCGACGGCGAGGACCTGGCGGGTGTCGACCCCGGTGACCTCACCGACGCCGACCGGCCCGGAACGCTGCGCCCCGCGTCGGCCGCGTACGTGATCTACACGTCCGGCTCCACCGGCCGGCCCAAGGGCGTCGTCGTCACCCACGCCGGTGTCGCCGCGATGGTCGCCACCCAGGAGGACCGGATCGGCGCGGGCCCCGGCGGACGTGTGCTGCTGTTCGCCTCGCCCAGCTTCGACGCCTCCGTCTGGGAGCTGTGCACCGCGCTGCTCACCGGCTCGTGCGCCGTCACCGCCCCCGCCGACCGGCTGCTGCCCGGGCCCGAGCTGGCCCGCACGGTCGCCGAGCACGACGTGAACTGCCTGCTGCTGCCGCCCTCGTCACTCGCCGTGATGCCCGAGGACGGGCTGCCGCCGGGCGTGACCCTGGTCGTCGGCGGCGAGGCGTGCGCGCCGGAACTCGTCGCACGCTGGTCGGCCGGGCGCAGGATGGTCAACGCCTACGGGCCGACCGAGTCCACCGTCATGGCGACGATGAGCCGCCCGCTGGGGGGCCGCGAGGCCCCGCCGATGGGCGCGCCCGTGATCGGCACCCGCGTGTACCTCCTGGACGAGGGGCTCCAGCCGGTGCCCGCGGGAGTCCCGGGCGAGCTGTACATCGC
The DNA here is from genome assembly GCF_036898825.1 of Streptomyces sp. B21-083. Lineage (GTDB taxonomy): Bacteria > Actinomycetota > Actinomycetes > Streptomycetales > Streptomycetaceae > Streptomyces. The sequence goes on from NZ_JARUND010000001.1 coordinate 2,875,334, forward strand.
GGGCGCCGGTCTCGCCCGCGGCTACCTGGGCCGCCCCGGCCTGACGGCGGACCGCTTCGTCGCCGATCCGTTCGGCGTCGCGGGTACCCGGATGTACCGCTCGGGCGACCTCGCGCGGTGGCGGGCCGACGGCGAACTGGAGTACCTGGGCCGCGTCGACCACCAGGTCAAGGTGCGCGGATTCCGTATCGAGCTCGGCGAGATCGAGTCGGTGCTCGCCGGCCACGACACGGTCGGCCGGGTCGTCGTCCACGTCCGCGAGGACCAGCCCGGCGTCAAGCGGCTCGTGGCCTACGTCATCGCCGCGCCGGACGCCGCTGTGGAACCTGCCGTGCTGCGCGCCCACGCGGCCGCCGCCCTGCCCGAGTACATGGTCCCCGCCGCCTTCGTCGCCCTCGACACGCTGCCGGTCACCCCGAGCGGCAAGCTCGACCGGGGCGCCCTGCCCGCCCCCGAGTTCGCCGGGGGCGCCGAGAGCCGGGAGCCGCGCACCGAGCTCGAGAAGTCGCTCTGCGACCTGTTCGCCGACGTACTGCCGGTGGAGAGCGTCGGTATCGACGACAGCTTCTTCGACCTCGGCGGCGACTCGATCATGTCCATCCAACTGGTCACCCGGGCCCGGAAGATCGGTCTCGGTGTCACCCCGAGGGATGTCTTCACGCACAAGACGGTCGCCGAACTGGCCACGGCCGTCACCGATCTCGCCGCCGCACCGGCCGAGCCCGCCGTGCTCGCCGACGCGCTGGTGTCCCTGGACCAGGACGAACTCGACGAGTTCGTAGCGGGATGGGAGAACCCGTAGTGACTCAGCAGACCGATGAAGTGGCTCAGCAGACCCCGCAAGCGCCCCGGCGCGGCACCGAAGCGGCCGCCCGGCCCGCACTTGAGGGTGTCTACCCGCTGACCCCGCTGCAGGAGGGCATGCTCTTCCACGCCCTTTACGACACGGACGGCGTGGATGTCTACAACGTCCAGACCGCCGTGGAACTGACCGGCGACCTCGACCCGGCGCGCCTGGAGTCGGCGTGCCGGCAGGTGCTGCGACGGCACACTGTCCTGCGTACGGCCTTCCAGCAGCGCAAGTCCGGCCAGCCGGTGCAGCTCGTGGCCCGTGAGGTCGCCGTGCCGTGGCAGGTCACCGACCTGAGCGCCCTGCCGGCGGCCGAACAGCGAGCCCGGCTCAGGCGGGCGCTCGCCGAAGACCGGGCCCGCCGTTTCGACATGTCCCTGCCGCCGCTGGTGCGCTTCGCCCTCGTACGGATGGCGCGCGACCGGCACATTCTCGTCATGACGCACCACCACATCCTGCTCGACGGCTGGTCGGTGCCCCTGGTCCTCGGCGACCTCATCGAGCTCTACGCGCGCGGCGGCGACGACGCGGCTGCCGCCGCGCTGCGGCCCGCGGTGCCCTTCCGTGACTACCTCGGCTGGCTCGCCGGACAGGACCGAGCCACCGCCGAGGACATCTGGCGCAGGGCCCTGTCCGGCGTCGAGGAACCGACCCTGGTCGCGCCCGGCGCGGACGCGGCGGGCGGCGGCATGCCGCGTGTCGTGGTCACCGACCTCCCCGAGGACGTCACCGCCCGCCTCACCGCGACCGCCCGCAGCCACGGCCTGACCCTCAACACGGTGGTCCAGGGCGCCTGGGCGCTGCTCCTCGGGCTGCTGACCGGCCGACAAGACGTCGTCTTCGGCGGCACCGTCTCCGGGCGGCCCCCACAACTGTCCGGCGTCGAGGACATGGTCGGCCTGCTGATCAACGCGGTCCCGGTACGGGTGCGCCTGGACGCGGACCTCCCGCTCGCCGGGCTGCTCACCCGGCTCCAGGACGAGCAGACCGCACTCACCCCGTACCACTACCTGGGGCTTGCGGACGTCCAGCGGCTGGCCGGAACGGGCGAACTCTTCGACACCTCCGTCGCCTTCGAGAACGCGCCGGCGTCCGGGGACGCTGCCGCCGACGCGGTCGCCGGGCTGCGGATCGGCCTCGCTGACCTGTCCCACCTCGGCGACGAGGCGACCGGCTCCAACCACTACCCGTTGAGCCTGGTGGCCACCCCCGGAGACCGGCTGCGCCTCCACGTCAACTACCGGGCCGACATCTACGAGCGCGCCGGAGCCGAGGACATCGCCGCCCGGCTGCGGCACCTGCTGGAGGTCTTCGCCGACGCCTCCGGCACGCCGGTGGGCCGGATCGGCTGGCTCACCTCCGGCGAACGGGAGCTGCCCGCCCGCTGGAACGACACCGCCCACCCGGTGCCGAACGCCACCCTGCCCGAACTCTTCGAGGCCCAGGCGGCCCGCAGTCCCGACGCGACGGCCGCGGCCTTCGCCGCCGGAGCCGGTGATGCCGGTGATGCCGGTCAGCCCGGTGAGTCCTTGACCTACGCCGAGCTGAACGCCCGCGCCAACCGGCTGGCACGGCTGCTGGTGGAACGCGGCGTGGGACCGGAGAGCAAGGTCGCGGTGGCGCTGCCGCGCTCCCTCGACCTCGTCGTCACGCTGCTCGCGGTCCTGAAGGCCGGCGGCGCCTACCTGCCCTTCGAACCAGGGCTGCCCGCCGACCGCGTCGCGTTCATGCGCGAGGAGGCCGCACCGGTCGCCGCGGTCACGCGCGGCGGGCTGCACCTCGCCGACACCCCCGGTGCCGTCCTGCTCGACGACGACGCCACCCGCGTACACCTCGCCGCCCTGTCCGCCGCCGATCTCACCTCCGCCGAGCGACGCGTCCCCCTGCGCCCCGGCCACCCGGCCTACGTTCTCTACACCTCGGGCTCGACCGGGCGTCCCAAGGGCGTGGCCGTGCCGCACGAGGCGATCACCAACCGGCTGCACTGGATGCAGGCACGGTACGGGCTCACCGGCGACGACCGGGTGCTGCAGAAGACACCGGCCGGCTTCGACGTGTCGGTGTGGGAGTTCTTCTGGCCGCTGATCACCGGCGCGGCCCTGGTCCTCGCCCGCCCCGACGGGCACCGCGACCCCGTCTACCTGGCCGCGACGATCCGCGGGCACGCCATCACCACCGTGCACTTCGTGCCGTCGATGCTCCAGGCGTTCACCGACGAACCCACCGCCGCTGCCTGCACCGGACTGCGCCGGGTGATCTGCAGCGGGGAGGCGCTCCCGGTGGAACTCGCGGGGCGGCTGCGGGCCCTGCTACCGGACGCCGGGCTGCACAACCTGTACGGGCCCACGGAGGCGGCCGTCGACGTCACTCACTGGGCGGCCGTTTACGAACCGGGCGCCGCCTCGGTGCCGATCGGCCGGCCCGTGTGGAACACCGGCATCCATGTGCTCGACGCCGAACTGCGACCGGTGCCCGCCTCGGTCCCCGGCGAGCTGTACATCGCGGGAGTCCAGCTGGCGCGCGGCTACCTCAACCGGCCCGCGCTGACCGCGGAACGGTTCGTGGCCGACCCGTTCGGCCCGCCCGGCAGCCGCCTCTACCGCACGGGCGACCTCGCCCGCCGGCGGCCGGACGGCGTGGTCGAGTACCTGGGCCGCTCCGACCACCAGGTCAAGATCCGCGGACAGCGCATCGAACTCGGCGAGATCGAGGCGGCGCTGGACGCTCAGAGCGGCGTCGCGCAGTCCGCGGTCCTCGCCCGGGAGGACCGGCCCGGCAGCCTCCGGCTCGCGGCCTACGTCGTCGCGGAAGCCGGGCACCGGCCCGACCCGGAGGCACTCAGGACCGCGGTCGCCGCGACCCTGCCGGACTACATGGTCCCGCCCGATCTGCTGGTGCTCCCCGCTTTCCCGCTCACCCCGAACGGCAAGCTGGACCGCGGGGCGCTGCCCCGGCCCGAGCAGCCTGCCCCGGCTGCCGGGCGGGAGCCGCGCGGTGAGCGGGAGCGGACCCTGTGCGGCCTGTTCGCGGACGTGCTGGGACTGGAGCGGGTCGGCGCCGACGACAGCTTCTTCGACCTCGGCGGCGACTCGATCATCTCCATCCAGCTCGTCGCCCGCGCCCGCAGGACCGGGCTCGTACTCACCCCGAAGGACGTCTTCACCCACCGCAGCCCCGCCGCCCTCGCGCGGGTCGCCCGCACCGAGGAGGGTGCCGTGACGGAGAGCGCCGACGCGGGCATCGGCGCTCTGCCCCTCACTCCGATCGTCCACTGGCTGCGTGAACGCGGCGGCCCCTCCGACGCGTTCCACCAGTCGGTGCTGCTGCGGGTCCCGGCGGATCTAGCCCCGGACGCGCTCACCCGCGCCCTCCAGGCGGTGCTCGACCGCCACGACGCGCTGCGCATGCGCCTGTCGGTGCGCACGACGGACGGCCAGTGGTCCCTCGTCGTACGCCGTCCCGGAGCCGTACAGGCCGCGGGGCTGCTCTCCCGGCAGGACGTGCGCGGTCTGGACGACGCGGCGCTGCGCGACGCCGTCCGGGAGCGGTCCGCGCAGGCCGCCGCCGAACTCGCCCCGGCCACCGGGGCGATGGTGCGGGCGGTGTGGTTCGACGCCGGTGCCGGCCGGCCGGGGCGGCTGCTCCTGGCCGTCCACCACCTGGCGGTGGACGGGGTGTCCTGGCGGATCCTGCTGCCGGACCTGAAGGCCGCGTGGCAGGACGCCGCACGCGGCGCCGACCCGATGCCCGCCCCCGTCCCCACCTCGCTGCGGACCTGGGCGCGACGGCTGTCGGAGGCGGCCACCGATCCGCGCAGGACCGCCGAACTGCCCCTGTGGCAGGGGGTGCTGGCGGCCTGCGACCCGCCGCTGAGCGACGCGCCCCTGAACCCGGTCCGCGACACCCACGCCACCTCGTCCTCCCTCACCGTGCGCCTTCCGGCCGAGGTCACCGAGAGCCTGCTGACGACGGTTCCGGCCGCGTTCCGGGCCGGCATCGACGACATCCTGCTCACCGCGCTCGCGCTGGCCGTCGGGGCGTACCGACGCGAGCAGCAGCTCGGCGAGGACACCGGTGTCCTGGTCGACCTGGAGAGCCACGGCCGCGAGGACGTCGTGCCGGGCCTCGACACCTCGCGCACGGTCGGCTGGTTCACCAGCCTCTACCCCGTGCGCATCGACCCCGCCGTCACCGACTGGGACGAGGTGCGTGCCGCCGGGCCCGCCCTCGGCCGGGCCGTCAAGCGGGTCAAGGAGCAGTTGCGGGCAGTGCCGGACCACGGTGTCGGCTACGGCATGCTGCGTCACCTCAACCCGGAGACCGGTCCGGAACTGGCCCGGTACGCGCCCCCGCAGATCGGCTTCAACTATTTGGGCCGGGTCTCCGGTTCGGGCGAGGCGGACTGGGGGCTCGCGGCCGAGCAGGACGCCGTGGTGTCGGGCGCCCAGAGCACCATGCCGCTGTGGCACACCCTCGACGTCAACGCCGTCACCGAGGACCGCGCGGACGGTCCGCACCTGACGGCGACCTGGACGTGGGCCGGGGAACTGCTCTCCGAAGTCGATGTACGCGCCATCGCCGAGGCGTGGTGCGCCGCGCTGCACGCCCTGGTCGCGCACACCTGCAGGCCGGGAGCCGGCGGTCTCACCCCCAGCGACGTACTGGCGGAGATCACCCAGGAGGACCTGGAGGGCCTCGAAGAGCGGTACGCGGGCTCGGTGCCGGCCGATGTCCTGCCGCTGTCACCGTTCCAGGAGGGCCTGCTCTTCCACGCCCGCTACTACCCGGGCGGCGTGGATGTCCACAACGTGCAGCTCGTCCTGGAGCTCACCGGCGAGCTCGACCGCGACCTGCTGCGCTCCGTGTGCCAGACGCTCATCGACCGGCACCCCGCGCTGCGCGCCGGCTTCGCCTGGACCGACTCAGGCCGGCCGGTGCAGGTGATCCAGCGGTCGGCGCCCGTCCTGTGGCAGGAGGCCGACCTCACCAGCGTCGGCACGGAAGGCCCGCACGCCGCCCTGAACCGGCTGCTGAACGACGACCGCCGTCGGCGCTTCGACCCGGAGCACTCACCGCTCGTACGGTTCACGCTGGTCCGGATGGCCGACGACCGGCACACGCTGCTCTTCACCCACCACCACATCCTCGCCGACGGCTGGTCGGCCTCCGTCCTGCTGCGGGACCTCGCCGCGCTGTCCGCGGCGCCGCGGGGCGACGCCACGGCACTCGCGCCCGCCGTGTCGTACCGCGCCTACCTGCGCTGGCTCGCGGAGCAGGACCCCGCCGCCGCGCAGGGCGCCTGGAACGAGGCCCTGGACGGCGTGACGGAGCCGACGCTGATCGCGCCGCACGTCGACATCGCCTACGTACCCGAACTGCCCGAGCGCGTTCTCCTCGAACTGCCCGCCGATGTCACCGCCGCCCTGACAGCGACCGCGCGCGGGCAGGGCGTCACCCTCAACACCCTGGTGCAGGCGGTGTGGGGGGTGCTGGTCGGCGGACTCACCGGACGCTCGGACGTGGTGTTCGGCGCCACCGTCTCCGTACGGCCCCCGGAGTTGCCCGGCGTCGAGGACATGGTCGGCCCGCTGATCAACACGGTGCCCGTACGGCTGCGGTGGGACGCGAAGGAACCGCTGGCGGCGCTCTTCGCCCGGCACCAGGAGGAACAGACACGGCTCGAAGGCTGCCGGTACCTGGGGCTCGCCGACATACAGCGCTCGGCCGGGGTGGGCTGTCTGTTCGACACCTCCGTCGTCTTCGAGAACTACCCCTCCGCGCAGGCGCTCCCGGCTCTGCCCGGCACCGCGGCCCGTGTCACCGGGTTCAGCGGACGGGACGCCTACCACTACCCGCTGAAGCTGATGGCGGTGCCCGGCGAGCGCCTGTACCTGGAGCTGAGCCACCGGCCCGACCTGGTCACGCCGGAACAGGCCGAGACGGTCGCGGCACAGCTCCTGGGCCTGCTGGAGGCGGCGGCCAACCGGCCCGGTACGCCCGTCGGCGAGGCCGTCGCGGCCATCGGGCGGCTCGTCGCGGCGGTCGCCGCGGAGCCGCGCCGGGGCCGGACGCCCGCCGTACCGGGTGATGCGTCCCGCGTCCGCGAGACCCCCGTCACCCCCGAGGAGGCGCTGCTGTGCGACCTGTTCGCCGAAGTGCTCGGCACCGAGGCGATCGGACCGCACGACGACTTCTTCGACCTGGGCGGCGACTCCCTGACGGCGCTGCGGCTGACCGGCCGCGTCAGCGTCCTGACAGGCCAAGAGCTCTGCGTCCGTGAGGTGTTCACGTACCCCACGGCTGCGGAATTGGCGGACCACATGGCCGGGACCCTGCTCGGCCGGACCGCCTCTCAGTAGGACCGCGGCCCGCCGGGCCGCACAGGACCGGATGTTCCGGACGACCGGAACCGGCTGTTTCACGGATGAGGAGCAAGAAGTGGCAAACCCCTTTGACGACCCCGACGCGACGTACCTGGTTCTGGTCAACGACGAGGGCCAGCACTCGCTGTGGCCGTCGTTCGTCGAGGTACCGGGGGGCTGGCGCGTCGCGCACACGGAGGCCCCCCGCCAGGCGTGCCTCGACTACATCGAGGAGAACTGGACGGACATGCGGCCCAAGAGCCTCATAGCCGCGAGCGGGGCCGCCTGATGACCGCTGTGGAAGACACCCCCGTCCTCGCCGACACACCCGTCCTCGCCGACACACCCGCCTCGTACACGCTCACGGCGGACGACATCGCGGGCCTCGAAGAACTGCTGGAGTCCCTGCGCGACACCAGTGGTGACCCGACACTCCCCGAGTTCTACGAGAGCGCGTGGCACGCCCCGGAGCGGATCCCGGAGGGGCTGCGCAGATTCCTCCAGGAGTTCGCCCGGGACGAGGGTTCGGCGGCCTGCCTGGTCCACGGGTTCCCGACCGGCGACGAGGTCGGTCCTACGCCGGACCACTGGTCCTCGGCGATCGAACAGAAGAGCACCCGCGACCACGACCTCTACCTCGCGCTGTGCGGCATGGTCCTGGGGGAGCCGTTCGGCTGGGCGACCCTCCAGAAGGGCCGGCTGGTGCAGAACGTGCTGCCCGTCGCGGGGGACGAGCAGTGCCAGAGCGGCTACGGGAGTTCGGCGCTGCTGGAGTTCCACACCGAGGACGGCTTCCACCCCCAGCGCTGCGACTACCTGCTCCTGCTGGGGCTGCGCAACCACGACCGGGTGCCGACCATCGTGGCCTCCGTGCGTGACGTAAGGCTCGACGAGGGCGACCAGCGCCTGCTGTCCGAGAAGCGGTTCCACATCTTCCCGGACGACGAGCACATCCGGCAGCTGGAGGCCCGGGACCCCAGCCATCCGGCCCTCTGCAAGGCCCGGCGGATGGTGAGCGACCCGGAACCGGTGGCGGTGCTCTTCGGGGACCGGTTCTCCCCGTATCTGCGCCTGGACCGGCCGTTCATGCGGTGCGCCGGGGACGATCCGGCCGCCGAGGCCGCCCTGGACCGTCTGATGGCGGAGCTGCAGCGGGTCCAGCAGGACGTCGTGGTGGGCGCCGGCAGCCTGCTGGTGGTCGACAACTACCGCGCCGTGCATGGCCGCCGAGCGTTCCGGGCCCGCTACGACGGGACCGACCGCTGGCTGAAGAAACTCACCGTGAGCCGCGATCTGCGGCGCAACCTGAGCGACTTCACCGCCGGCAGCCACCGGATCCTCGTCTGATCGACCTTCGATCGGACGCGGCCCGCGGGTCACCCGGTCCCTGTCAGCACGGGGCGCCGACTCGAGTCGGCGCCCCGTCACCGATTCACGGAAAGGTTCTTCCGCAATGCGCACAATTGTGGTGTCGGGTGCCTCCAGCGGCATCGGGCAAGCGGTCGCCGAACGGTTCGCCGCCGATGGGGACCGGGTCGTCAACTTCGACATCGTCCCGCCGGCCGGACCCGACGGGGCGACCGACGGCATCCCCTGGACCAAGGTCGACGTGGCCGACTGGTCGGCCGTACGGGAGGCGGTCGACGAGGTCCACGAGCGGTACGGCTCCCTCGACGTGGTCGTCGCCAACGCCGGCATCAGCAACCGGCGCGGGGTTCTCGAACTCACCGAGGAGGACGTGCGCCGCACCATCGACGTCAACCTGATGGGAGTCCTCGCCCTGTGGCGGCACGCCGCCCCGCACATGGTGCGCCGCGGCCACGGCGTCCTGCTGGCCACGGCGTCCGTCAACGGCTCGCGCGGATATCCGCTGTACGCCGACTACAACGCGACCAAGGCCGGCGTCATCTCGCTGTGCCAGACCTTCGCGATGGAGCTGAGCCCGGTGGTCCGCACGGCCTGCGTCACCCCCGGCGCGGTCCTCACCCCGATGCAGCGCGCCGAGTACAGCGACGCCATGCTCGCCGAGGTCAACGAGCGCATCCCCGCCCGACGCCATGCGACGCCGCACGAGATCGCCGCCGCGTTCCACTACCTCGCCTCGCCCGAGGCGGCCTTCGTCACCGGGCAGGAGCTCGTCGTCGACGGCGGCGAGACGGCCGGCGCGACCACGGCGTTCTTCCCCGGGCTCATCCCTCCCAGCGAAGGAAGCTGACGATGTACGACCTCCCCCGGCTCGGCCCGGACGACCTGCCGACGACGGATCTCGCCGATCCGCGGATCCACGCCGGCTACGACCTCACCGACGTCTGGCGCCACCTGCGCACCGAGGAACCGGTGTACTGGCAGCCGGAGACCGCCGGGCACCCCGGCTTCTGGGTCGTCACCCGCTACGACGACGTGGCCTCGGTCTACAAGAACAAGGAGGCGTACACCTCCGAGCGGGGCAATGTCCTCGACACCCTGCTCGCCGGCGGCGACTCGGCGGCCGGGAAGATGCTCGCGGTCACCGACGGGCCCCACCACTCGGCGCTGCGCACGGTGCTGAACAAGCCGTTCTCGCCGCGGGCCCTCGAGGTGGTGGTGCGCAGCGTCCGCCGCAGCACCTGGCGCCTGCTGGAGGAGGCCGTCGAGCGGGGGGAGTGCGACTTCGCGAACGATGTGGCCGCCCACATCCCGCTCGCCGCGATCTGCGACCTGCTCGGGGTGCCGGTCTCCGACCGCGGCCACATCATCGAACTCACCTCGACGGCCCTGTCGTCGACGGACGGCGCCCCCACGACGGAGAGCACCTGGACGTCCCGCAACGGGCTCCTGCTGTACTTCGCCGAACTCGCGGAGTCCCGCCGCGAGAAACCGTACGACGACATCGTGAGCCTGCTCGTCGGGCAGGAGGTGGGCGGTCGCCCGCTGAGCCACGAGGAGATCATCTTCAACTGCTACAGCATCATCATGGGCGGCCACGAGACCACGCGGCTGGCCATGATCGGCGGATTGCAGGCCCTGGTCGAGCACCCCGCCCAGTGGGAGGCGCTCAAGAGCGGGCAGGCCGCCACCGCCACGGCGGTCGACGAGGTCCTGCGGTGGACGACCCCGGCGCTGCACGGCGGGCGCACGGCCACCCAGGACACCTTCCTGGGCGACGAGTTCATCGAGGAGGGCGACGTCGTCACGGTGTGGAACGTGTCCGCCAACCGCGACGAGCGCGTCTTCGCCGACCCCGACCGCTTCGACGTGGCGCGCACTCCCAACAAGCACCTGTCCTTCGCGCACGGCCCGCACTTCTGCATCGGCGCCCACCTCGCCCGCCAGGAGATCTCGGCCGTACTGGAGGCGCTGCGCGCGATGGTCGGCACGCCGGCGGTGACGGGCCCGCCGCAGCGCGTCTTCTCCAGCTTCCTCAGCGGCCTCGCGACGCTGCCGGTCACCCTGGAGCGGGATCCCGAGTACCGTCCGGGCGCCGGGCCGCCGCAGACCTGAGAGCGAGTCCGCGCGTACGGCTGTGGGGCCGAACCCAAGTGCCTGGGTTCGGCCCCACAGCCGTACGCGCGGACTCGCGCCGCCGGTCAGAGGGCGGCGGCGCGGTACTTGCGGACGGCCAGCGGCACGCACACCAGCAGGATCAGCGCGGACCAGAAGAGGGACGTGGCGGCCGCGTGCCGCATCGGGAAGGACGCGGCGTCGACGCCGGTGTCGTTGCCGAAGAGGTGGCGGACCGCCTGAGCGGTGGCCGAGAGCGGGTTCCACTCGGCCACGGGGCGCAGCCAGGAGGGCAGTGTGTGGGTCGGCACGAAGACGTTGGAGAGGAACGTGAGCGGGAAGATCCAGATGAACCCCGCGGTGTTCGCGGTCTCCGGCGACGACACGCTGAGCCCGAGCAGCGCGCCGATCCAGCTCATGGCGTACGCGAAGAGCAGCACCAGTGCGAAGGCGGCGAGCGTGTGGAAGGGGCCCGTGTGGACGCGCCAGCCGACGGCGAGCCCGCAGCCGGCCAGCGCGCACACCACGAGTGAGTTCTGGATCAGGCCGGCGGTGGTCCGGCCCGTCAGTACGGCGGCGCGAGCTATGGGCAGCGACCGGAAGCGGTCGATGAGCCCCTTCGCGAGGTCGTCCGCGATGCCCACCGAGGTGGTGCCGGCGGCGAAGGCCAGGGTCTGCACCATGATTCCGGGCACGATGAGTTCCCGGTAACTGGCGCCCTCGGGAACGGCGATGGCCCCGCCGAACACATAGGTGAAGAGCAGGACCAGCATCACCGGCTGAAGGGCTGTGTAGACCAGCAGTTCGGGATTGCGGCTCATCCGCTGCAGATTGCGCAGGGTGAGAACCCAGCCGTCGGCGAACCAATGGCCGATGCCTGCGTACGGTTTCCTGCTCACGTCGGTCGCGGTGGTCAGGGGGCTGACGGCGCTCACGGTGCGTTCCTCTCGGCGTTCCTGGCACGGACGCGTACCAGCGCATCGTGCCGAGGGGAACGCCCCGACAACCAGGAAAGGGCACCGGCAACTTGATGCCGGGCCCAGGCACGGTCCCGTCGACGCCCGGTCTGGGCAAGCTCTGTCGGTACCCGGCTCAGATCCAGCCCTGCTGGGCCGCGCGCAGGCCGGCCTGGAACCGGCTGCGGGCGTCGAGCCGGCTCATCAGGTCCGAGGCGATCCGGCCCACGGTCCGCTGGGAGACCCCGAGCCGGGCTGCGACCACGGCGTCGGTGTGTCCCTCTGCGAGGAGGTTCAGCACTTCGGCCTCCTGCCGGGACAGTTCGCTGCCATCAGGCTTCTCGACCTCCGAGCCCAGCGGTTCCGCGGTGGTCCACACCTTCTCGAAGAGGGCGCCGAGCGCCGCGGTCACCCCGGGGATCGTGATCTGGATCGCGCCACGTTTGGTGTTTTCCGGATCGACGGGAAGCAGCGCCGTTTCCCCGTCTATGAGGATCATGCGAAGGGGCAGTGTGGGAACCGTTCGCACCTGGCCGCCCAATTCGGTCAACCAGTACGCATACCGCGCTGTCGGGGGATGCGTGCGCGCACTGTCTAAATACACCGTGCGCATCGACACTCCCCTGCTGATAACCTCCTTGTCCAGAGGCATACTTGCGGCAAGGCTGCTTTCCGACTGAGCCCCGCCGGGATTGAATGCAAGGCATTCGCGCGTCGCGGAACGCGCCAGTTCCACAAGGCGTTCACGGATCGCGTCCACACCCACAAGGTTTTCGACGTGTTTCTGGTCCACCGACGGGTACAGGTCGGCGAACTCGTCGAGCAGGTCGGACACCGCGGCCCGATGCAGCTCGAACTGCTCGTGCCTGGTGCGCAGTTCGGCCGCGTCACGCAGGAGCAAGGCCTGGAGTCCGAGCTGTGGATCCTCGGGGAGCACCGTGCTCTGATGGCCGTCGGGGAGCTGCACGAGTTCCAACTCGGCCAACTGCTCCACTGTTTCCTGTATATGACTGACCGGCTCTGAAAGGTGTTCGGCTATTTCCTCGACATGCCAGCGCTTGCGGCCGAGGATCACCCGATAGACCGCTTCCGCCGATTCGTCGAGCCCCAACCCGTCCAAAAAGCTACCCATGATCCATGACTTCCCCCCGTGTTCCGCCTTGCCGCTCTGTGGAGCGTCGCACCGGCAAAACGTCTCTCATGCTCGGGGTGCGGCCCGAGTGAGTGATTTTGCAACGCGCCACGCCCAGCGAAAGGCTTGCCGCAACGACAGTTTACCCAGTGATGGTGCGGGCATACGGGCCAAGCTGGACCGATGGGCAACTTAAAAGAATCGGCAATGACTTGACCAAGAACATTGACGCGACACAGGGGGGTTTGCTCAGGGGGCTGTTCCCCTCGGGCGTCGAGGCCGTGGACGACTTCGGCGACTCCGGCCCGGCCGCGGCGATGGCGCTGCATCCCGAAGAGGTCGGTCTGATAAATCAAGTTTTGGCGGAAAGGCGTCGCGAGTTCACCACCGTGCGCGGCTGCGCCCGGCTGGCCCTGACCGCCCTCGGACTGCCCGCCGCCCCGCTGCTGCCCGGCCACAGGGGCGCGCCCCGATGGCCGGAAGGAGCCGTCGGCAGCATGACCCACTGCCAGGGGTACCGGGCCGCCGCGGTGGGCCACGCCTTCCGCTTCCGGGCCCTCGGCATCGATGCCGAGCCCGACGAGCCACTGCCCCGAGCCGTCGCCGCCAAGGTGATGTCCCCCGAGGAGCGGGCACGACTGACCCGGATGACCAGCCACGATGCGACCATCGCCTGGGACCGGCTCCTCTTCTGCGTCAAGGAGACCGTCTACAAGGTCTGGTCCCCGCTGGCCGGCAGCTGGCTCGGTTACGAGGACGCCGACGTCCAGTTGCGGCCGGACGGCACCTTCACCGCGCGGATCCTGGTGCCCGCGCGGACGGCCGACGGCGTACGACTGGAGGGCCTGGAGACCCTGACGGGCCGCTGGCGTGCCGCCCGCGGCCTGCTGCTGAGCGCCATCGCGCTGCCGAACTCACCGCGTCCACAGGGAGACTGACGGTCCATCGGCCGCTCCTTACCTTCCTTTCACCTTGTGGCGCACTTACGACAGCCGGTATTTCCTGCCACGGAATTCCCTTCCGATTCGGCAGGGCATTCGAGCAAGATTCAGGTCGGGGGATCGCGGGGGAGAATCGCGACGTCCCGACCAGTCCATCGAATGTTCAATCGGGAGTGGAGTCGTGTTCAGAACAGCCAGAGTCGTCGGTGCCATGGCAAGCCTCATGCTGCTTTCCCTGGCAGCGTTTGGGGGAACCGCTCAGGCCGATTCATCGTCCGGCATCGAGATCACCTGCCGCACGGACGGCAGCGGGGGAAGCACGGACTCACTGGGCTGGGACCTGGTGCCCATTTGTGTGATTTCCGGTCGGCTCGGCTGACCGCTTTCATCCAGCGCTACGGGGGGGGCGGGGACGCAGTTCTGGACGCGGCCTGCCCTCCGTGTGCTTCGTCGCCAATGACAGCCCACTGAAGGAGCCGGACCATGCAGCGCACCATGCTCAAGTCGAAGATCCACAGAGCCACCGTCACCGAGGCCGACCTCAACTACGTGGGCTCACTGACGCTCGATCCGACCCTCATGGACGAGGCCGACCTGCTGCCGGGCGAGCTCGTCCACATCGTCGACGTGAACAACGGCGCCCGTCTCGAAACCTATGTGATCGAAGGCGAGCGGGGGTCCGGAGTCGTGTGCATCAACGGGGCCGCGGCCCGGCTGGTCCACCCGGGAGACATCGTCATCATCATCGGATACGCCACGGTGGACGACGCGGAAGCCGCGAAGCTCGAACCGCGCGTGGTCTTCGTGAACAGCGAGAACGACATCGTCAAGGTGGGCAACGACCCCGCCGCGTAGCAGGTGAGCGACCCCGCGGGCGGGTGCCGGGCGGGGAGACGGAGGGTCCGGCAGGGGGGCGGGGTCACGGCCCCGCTCCCCCTGCGGCGTACACACGTGTGTGACGTGACTGACGAAAAGTGTTGGACGGCATGGGGGAGGGGTTCATTCCATGGTGCACTCCGCTGACCTGGGAATGGTCGAGCTGATGGATGTCCGTCAGATCTGCGAGTACCTGATCGGACGGCGCAGGGCGGTCGGCTGGACACAGGAGGAGCTGGCCGAGCGCTCCGGAGTGAGCGTACGCACCATCCGCAATCTGGAGACGGGCGCCAACACCAATCCGCGCCGGACATCGATCGAGCTGCTGCTGAAGGCGTTCGGCACGACGCTGTCCTCGCTGTCGCAGTCGGGCCTGTCCACCGGCGGCGGCGCGCCGCCCCAGGTCTGGATCCCCGCGCAGCGCGGCGACCGGGACCGTGGTGCGGACACGGTCGACCCCGCCCGCTGGCGCGGCACCCGCCCTCCGCTCGACGCCTTCGTGGGCAGGGAGGGCGACCTGCGCCATGCGGTCGGCACCGCCCGGCGCAGCCGGCTACTGGTGCTCACGGGGCCGGGTGGGGTGGGCAAGACGCGCCTCGCTCTCGCGGCCGCCTCCCGCCTGCAACCGCTGTGCCGGGACGGCGTCGTGGTCGTCGACCTCGCCGCCTGCCCCGGCGAGCAGCAGGGCGCGGCCCGGGCCTACGAGACAGTGCGCTCCGCCGTACTGCGCGAGACCGGCCTGGCGCCCACCGGGTCCGGCGACACGGAGGGGCAGTTGCTCGTCGTCCTGGACGGCGCGGAGCACGTGGTGGGGGCTGTGTCCCGGCTCACCCGGGAGCTCATGGAGTACCACCCCCGGCCGCACTTCGTCGTCACCTCCCGCCGGCCGCTGACCGCTCCCTCCGCGGACACCTGGGAGGTGGAGCCGCTGGCCACGGAGGCCGCGGAGGCCGCGGAGGCCGCGGAGGACGACGGCATGCCCGCGGCCGTCGAGCTGTTTCTGCGCCGGGTCGGCTCGGGTGTGCCCACCCTGGACCTCAGCGGCCGGCTGCCCCTGGTGTCGGCGCTGTGCGCGCGCCTGGACGGACTGCCGCTGTCGATCGAACTGGCCGCGCGCCGGGTCCGGTCGGTGCCGGCCGAACTGCTGGTGAGCACGGAGTCGTCGCTGCACCTGCTGGACCGGATCGACACGAGCGGACTGTCCCGGCACCGGACGCTGACCGACAGCATGCGCTGGAGCCTGGAGCCACTCACCTCCGAGCAGTGGCTGATGCTCCGTCACATTGCCGCCATACGCGGGGTGTTCACGGCAGAGGAGGTGCTGCGCGGCCACCGGGTGGACGACGAGGGCGAGCCGGAGCGTGTCATCGGCCTGCTCGGTGAACTCGCCGACGCCTCGCTCGTACGCATCCGCCGCGGACGCCGCTACGAGTACGAGACCTTCTCGCTCGTCCGCGAATACCTCGCCGCTCTGCGGGAGGACGAGCTGTGCCAGTCGCTCGAACCGGACGGCCTGCTGATGCCGCAGGCGTCGTAGGGTGCGCGGTGGTGCCCGGGTCCGTGGCGGACCCGGGCACCACCGTTCGCGTTCAACGGCCTGCGGCCTCCTTGAAGAACCCGACCGAGAAGCGGTACGGGGTCTTCAGGCTCTCGTCCATCGCGTACTCGATCTCCGGCAGATAGTCCGGCGCGAGCTCCGTGGCCGGCTCCAGCCGCTGGAGCAGCCGCTGCAGGGCGAGGATCAGCCAGCCGGTGGTCGACGGCGCGCCGTGCACGGAGCGGAAGGTGTGGAGCCACGTGTAGAGGCAGGACGCGGCCGCGTGATGCACGCAGTGCTCGGCCGCGTGGTCCTGGCCCGCCACCGACGCGGCGTCGGAGGGCGCGGCCGCCAGACGGGTGTAGAACACGGCTCGGCGGGAGCCGAACGCGTCCAGCACCTTCGCCAGATCGGCGGCCTCGGCCGGTTCCAGACACTCCGCGGCGATCCGGGCCGCCTCCGCCACAGCGTCGTTCCAGCCGCGCGTGATCTCGTCCTCGACGGCGTTCGTCAGCTGCAGGACATGGTGCGCGGGCTGCCAGGCCGGGGCCTCCGCGCTCCAGTCGAAGAGGGCCTCCAGGACGTCTTCCCCCCCGCTCTGCGCGTCCTGCGCGTGCGGCGCCAGGTTGGGCAACTGTGCCGCGATGTTGTGCAGGTTGACGTGGGTCGTGCCCTCGAAGATGCTCGCGATGGCGTGATCGCGCTGGAGCTTCTGGAAGATGCCGGAGGCGACCCCCTCACGCAGATAGCTGCGGGCGCCCAGCACCCGCGCCATGTCCTGGATCACCTCCTCGCCGATCACCGGGACCAGGTACTTGACCACGGACGACCACATGCTCAGCCGGGACGGTGCCACCGACAGCGCCCGGGCGACCGGCAGCGCCGTGCACTCCGCGATCAGCAGATCGAGGTGCGCGTGGACGAGGTGCCGGCGGATGACGGGCAACTGGTAGATCTCGGTGCCGTACAGGGAGCGCTCGTGCGCGTACTGGAGGCCGATGCGCAGGACGGAGTCCATGGTCCCGATCGACAGCGCGCCGATCGCGGTACGGGTGATCTGCAGCGCCTTGAGCACCTCGACCAGACCGGCGCCGTTGCGCCCGAGCACCGCGCCGCGCGGGACCCTGGCGCCGTCGAAGACGATGCCGCTCAGGTCGTGCCCGCGCAGACCAGCCGTCCGCACGAACGGGTGGTTGCTCCAGCTGCCCGGCTCCAGCTGCTCCTTGTCGACCAGGAGCAGAGTCTGGCCGCGGCCCTCCACCGTGGCGAACACCGTCACGAAGCGGCCGCGGGTGGCGTTGCCGACCGGCCACTTCTCACCGGTGAGCACGAACGTGTCGCCCTCGGCGAGCGCCGTCGTCGCGTTGCCCTGCAGATCGCTTCCGTGGTCGGGCTCCGACACCGCGAAGCAGGCGAGTTCACCGGCGAGCAGCCCGTCGGCCACCCGCCTGCGCTGCTCCTCGTCGCCCCACAGCCAGACCGGGTTGACACCCAGCAGCGCGGAACCGAACATCACCGCGACCGTCAGGTTCCGGCGGGCGAGCGAGCGCGTCAGGACGAAGACCTCTTCGAGGTTGTTCAGTCTGCCGCCGAACGCACGCGGCACCAGGAACTGGGGGAACCCCCACTCCCGGGCCAACTCCGTCGCGCCCGGCGGCAGCTCCTCCCGCTCCTCGTGGGCCACGATCGACGCGAAGCTGAAGGGGCCGTCGCCCTCCATCGGGTCGCCCAGCGTGCGTTCCAGATCCGCGACGATTTCATGAGTCGGCCGATTGTTCGCTGCCTGCGCCATAAGGGCATCTCCTGAATTACGGGGAATGTGGTTCGCCGACATCGGCCATGCCGTTCGGTTTACCGGCCATTTTCGCGTGCGCGCGGACGGCGATTCCAGGCAGGGCACCGGCAACTGAGGCTGCCGTGAAGTTGCCCGGCCCGTACCTGGCTGACCGGACACGGGAAACCGGAAAGTGTGCCTGGCGCGAACTGAGTCGTCCTGTCGGCTGCTGGGCAGCGGCAGGGAAAGGGGACCCCACATCGATGGCTGACATATCCCACAGCGAGTCGGAATCCGAGACGGACCCGACTCTCGTCACCCTGGAGCAGACCAGGACGGATCTCATGGAGGTGGACGCATCGATCCGAGCCTGCCTCAACTGGGACTACGGCGAACGAGACAACCGTATCTGGAGCCTTTATCAGAAGAACAAGAAATCCCAGTGGGATGCCGAGACCACCATCGACTGGAACTACGACGTCCGGTTCGGTGCCCCTCTCGACGACGCGTACAGCGCGGGCGTGGCCACTTTCGTGGTGGGCAACGAGAGCCCCGTACCGAAGGAGCTCCTGAACGAGTTCCGCTGGCAGTACCAGGCGTGGATGGTGAGCCAGTTCCTGCACGGTGAACAGGGCGCCCTGGTCACCACCGCCCGGCTCGTCGAGACGGTCCCCGACATGGAGTCGAAGATCTACGCGGCCTCCCAGGTCGCGGACGAGGCACGGCACGTGGAGGCGTACGCCAAGTACATCGACGAGAAACTCGGCGAGTCCTATGTCATCAACCCGGGCCTCAAGGCCCTGCTGCGGGACCTGCTCGCGGAGTCCAACTGGGACGTCGTCTACCTGGGGATGCAGGTCATCGTCGAAGGGCTGGCACTGGCCGCGACCCGGCTCGCGGGCAGCGGTTTCGGCGACCCCATCATCACCTCGATCACCAAGATGATCGCCCGGGACGAGGCACGGCACGTCGGGTTCGGCTCGGTCGCGCTCGCGGGCCTGTACGACGGGATGACCTCCAAGGAACTCGACGAGCGGGAGAAGTTCCTGCTGGAGGCGGTCCACCTGATGTCCCGGCGCTTTCTGCTCCGCGAGGTCTGGGAGCGCATGGAGCTCGACGTCGAGAAGGGTGTGAAGTTCGCGCAGACGGACCCGATGATGTTCGGTTACCGCCAGCTCCTCTTCCAGCAGGTCATCCATCTGCTGCGGCAGCTGGGGCTGCTCACCCCGAAGCTCAGGGACCTGTTCCTGACGGAGAACCTGGCGCGGCCCGAGGCGTTCCGCAACCTCGCCTGAGCCCGGTCCTCACCGCACGAGGAAAGGAACCGGGTTCCGTATCGGCGCACTCTCCGCCGGTACGGAACCCGGTTCCTTTCCTCGTGCGGACGCCCAGCGCGTACCGACCCGGCCGGGACACCTCACGCGTCGGCCGGCACCAGGTCGTCCCTCGCGGCCACGTCGCCGTCGCGACGCCGCCCGCCGTCGCCGGTGAGGCTGAGGAAGACGTCGTCCAGCGTCGGCCGGGACAGCCCGGCGTCCTCCAGGGCGATCCCCGCGTCCTCCAGCAGCCGCAGCGCGCGGGCCAGCACCGCAGTGCCGCCGTGCACGGCGACGGCCACCTCGCGGCTGCGTTCGTCGTACTCGGCGGGGCGCGCACCGAGCCCGGTGAGCACCTCGGCGGCCTCGGGCAGCCGCCGCGGATCACGGACCACCAGGCGGATCCGCTCCCCGCCGGTCTGCCGCTTCAGCTCGTCGGCGGTGCCGCGCGCGATCACCTTCCCGCCGTCCACGACGGCGATGGAGTCGGCGAGCCGGTCAGCCTCCTCCAGGTACTGCGTGGTGAGCAGCACGGTGGTCCCGTCCCGCACCAGGTCGCCGATGACCTCCCACATGTTGATCCGGCTGCTCGGGTCGAGGCCGGTGGTGGGTTCGTCGAGGAACAGCACGGGCGGCGCCGCGACCAGGGACGCGGCCAGGTCGAGCCTGCGGCGCATGCCTCCGGAGTACGTCCGTGCCTGGCGGTCGGCGGAGCCGGTGAGCGTGAAGCGGTCCAGCAGTTCGGCGGCTCTGGCCTGCGCGGCCTTCCGCCCGAGGTGGTAGAGGCGCCCCACCATGACGAGGTTCTCGCGCCCGGTCAGGGTCTCGTCCACGGCCGCGTACTGGCCGGACAGTCCGATGGTGCGGCGCACCTCGTCCGGCTGGGTGGTGACGTCCCGGCCCAGGACGGTGGCGCGGCCCGCGTCCACCTTGAGCAGGCTGGTCAGCACACGCACCGTGGTCGTCTTGCCCGCGCCGTTGGGCCCGAGCAGCCCGAGCAGCGTGCCTGCGGGCACTTCGAGATCCAGGCCGTCCAGGGCTCGTACCGGTGTCCTGCCCTGGTACGTCTTGACCAGGCCCTCCGCACGGATGGCTGGAGTCATAGGTATCTTCCTCGGTGTCTTCCTCGCGGATGGGAATTCCATGATTGGCGCGGCCGAGTGGGACGCGGAATGGATACGGCCGTAATTGCTGACGGGTTGCCGCAATGTTGCCGCTGACGTTTCGACGGCATCGACCCATTTGCCGGAACCGATACCTGTCCCGCGCATCGGAACACGGTCATGATGCGAGATGATCGGATGGCAGCCGACCCACGACGAGATTCAAGGGGATTCTCCACGGGGCGCACTGTCCAGCCGGATTCCTTTCCCATCGCATTCGCCGAACGGCTGGGGGACTTCTTATGTCTGCGACCGAACGGGCCCGCGTCGACGACGTTGTCGTCACCGGAATGGGCGCCACGACACCGCTCGGCGGGGACGTGAAGTCCAGCTGGGCCGCACTGCTCAACGGCCGCCGGGTGGCCGTACGCCTCGACGACGACTGGCCGGAGGATCTGCCCGTCCGCATCGCGGCGCGCGCCGCCACGGACCCCGACGCCGTACTGGACCGCATAGAACTGCGCCGACTGGACCGGGCCGGCCAGTTCGCGCTGATCGCCGTCCGGGAGGCCTGGTCGGACGCCGGCTTCTTCGGCCGGGCCGGGGAGACCGGCCAGCCGGACGCGGAACGCGTGGGGGTCGTCCTCGGCAGCGGCATCGGCGGGCTGCGCACCCTCGTCGACGGCTACGAGCAGATGCGCGCCCGGGGAGCCCGGCGCCTGTCGCCCCACACCATGCCGAAGATGATGATCAACGGCTCCGCCGGACAGGTCGGTCTGGAGATCAACGCGCGGGCCGGGGTGCACGCCCCCACTTCCGCCTGCGCGGCCGGCGCCGAGGCCATCGCCGCGGGCCTGGACATGATCCGGCTCGGCCGCGCCGACGTCGTGGCAGTCGGAGGCACCGAGGCGATCATCCATCCGCTGACCGTCGCGGCGTTCACCAGCATGAAGGCGATGTCCCGCAGGAACGACGACCCCGAGCACGCCTCCCGCCCCTACGACACGCAGCGCGACGGTTTCGTCATGGGCGAGGGCGCCGCCGTCCTGATCCTCGAGTCGGCACGGCACGCTCGGGCCCGAGGAGCCCACGTCCACGCCGAGTTGGCCGGGGCGGGCATCAGCGCCGACGGCCACCACATCGTGGCGCCCGAGCCGGGCGGCCGGGGCGCGGCCGCCGCCCTGCGCAAGGCGCTGGCCGACGCCGACCTGACTCCGCAGGACATCGCCCACGTCAACGCGCACGCCACCTCGACCCCGCAGGGCGACCTCGCCGAGAGCCTGGCGATCCGCTCCGTCCTCGGCGACGACGGAGGCGCGGGCGCCGGCTACGCGGTCTCCGCGATCAAGTCGACCGCGGGTCATCTCATGGGCGCCTCGGGGGCGTTGGCCGCACTCGTCAGCGTGCTGGCGCTCCGCGACAGGACGGCGCCGCCGACGATGAACATCGAGCACCTCGACCCACGGATCGGCCTCGACGTCGTACGAGACCAGCCGCGGACCCTTCCCAGGGGCGCCCTCGCGGGCGTGAGCAACTCGGCGGGCTTCGGCGGCCACAACGTCGTCCTCGCCTTCCGGGACCACGCGTGAGTGCCGCGGAGGGCACCGCGCCCCAGGAGACGTCCGGCGACCCGGACCTGATGAACCTGGCGTCCGCGTGGGAGCTGACGCGGGCCGTGCTGCTTCCCTGGACGGGGGCGGCGGGCCATGCGCCGGCGCCGCGGACCTCGGCACGGGAGAGGGAGGCCGAGTAGCGCGCACGAAGGCACAAGCACGGTGGCGCCGACGGGTAGTTGCTCCCCGTCGGCGCCACCGCCGTGTTCCGCGCCGTACGCCGCGCGGCCGGCGCGGCCTCAGCCCTGGGCCGGCCAGGACGCTCCGTAGCGCGCGCAGATGGAGTTCACCTCGAAGGTGTCCGGCAGCGAGATGGAGCCGTCCTCCACATGGCCGTCGATCAGCCGGACGATGTCCTCGACCCGCTCCAGGGACATCGCGACCTCGGGGGTCATCGCCTCCAGCTTGAACAGGTCCTCGATGGTGAAGCCGAGCTCGGCCAGCGCCAGTGAGTGGAAGCCGAGGTCTCCGATCAGGCGGAGGCCGGGGGTGACCTTGTCGACCTTCTGCGGAGCGACCAGGCGAACGAGTGTGCAGACCAGGTCGGGAATCTCCGCCGGACTCACCACGACATCGGTTTCGGACATGTGCGAGCTCTCTTTCTGACGACGTGCGAGCCGGGTGTCGAGGCTCGGCGTGCGTCATCGTGCCGGGGCGCGGTGCCCGCTCACCAGGCAAGCCGACCGGCAAGCGGACACCTGCCCGCGCGCGGCCTGCCCGGCGCCAATTGCCGCGAGACTGCCGGAGATCCTGCCTGGTCCCGGCCCTCGACGGCGGGACACCATGCCCGGCATGGAGAACCGCTGGATCACAGGGCGCCTCACGGCGGGTGCACCGCGCGTACGTCTGATCTGCCTGCCGCAGGCGGGAGGGGGCGCCGGCGCCTTCTCCAGCTGGCGCGCGCACCTGCCCGAGGGCGTCGAACTGGCGCCGGTGGAACTGCCGGGCCGCGGCACCCGCGAGGCCGACCCGATGCCGGCCCGGTTCGACGACCTGGTGGACGCCCTGTACCAAGGGCTCCTGCCCGAACTGGACGTGCCCTACGTCCTGTTCGGTCACAGCTTCGGCGGCGCCCTCGCCTACGAGCTCACGCTCCGCATCGAGGAACAGGGCGCGCCGGCGCCTCTCGCAACCCTGGTCTCCGCCTCGCGCGCTCCGCAGACACCCCCCACGGGCACCATCTCGGACGCCCCCGACAAGGAGCTGCTTGCGTGGCTGGTGAACAGCGACGGGCTGCCCCGTGAACTGCTGAACTACTCGGACTATGTGGCCTATTTGCTACGCACGATACGCACCGACATAGCTTTCGCCGAACGGTATCTTGTAACCGATCCGAGACCGGTGCGCACCCCGTTGCACGCGCTCTGCGGTGAGGAGGACCAGGTCGTCACCGCAGAGCAGGTCCGGCACTGGAAGGAGTGCGCGGCGGGCGACCATTCCTTCACGGTCATGCCGGGCGGTCACTCCTATCACCAGACGCACGCCCCCCAACTGATGGAATTCGTGCGGGAGATCCTGCCGGCCGGCGGGACCCCCGAGGAGGAACGACCGTGACCGACCCCCACACCCTGCACGCCGGGCTGACTCTGGCGGGCGAGCTCGCCGCAAAGGACGACGGCAGCAACTTCACCACCTACTTCAACACCCTCCTCATCGTCGGCATCACGACGATCATCGTCATACGCCAGTTCACCGCCCAGCAGGTCACGAACCGCATGTTCTTCTGGGTAGCCGTGCTCATCGTCCGCGGCTGCGTTCCGCCGGGACCCGCGGAGATGAAGCCGGCGAGCATCACCCTGCTCGTCCTCTCCCTGCTCGCCTCGGTCGCCTTCGGCCTCTGGCGTGGAGCGGCCTTCCCCATGTGGCGGGACGCCGAAGGACGCGTCTTCCGCAAGGGCGACCGGCGGATCCTCTTCCTGTGGCTCCTGACCGTGGCCGCGCGGCTGGTCTTCGGCGGCATTGGAGCCGTCGCGTTCCACGAACCGTTCAACGCCGACGCGCTCTGGCTCGGCATGGGCGTCACGCTCGCCGTGCAGCACGTGGTCATGACGCGCCGCAAGGCGGGCGCACCGCTGCGCGTCACGGACGGCGGAGCGGTACCGGCGGCCCGATGAGGGACGGCGCGAGGAACCGAGCGAAGGGCGGGAACCGGACGCGATGAAGGTCTACGAACACCACGGGATGTACACGGCCGGAGCGTGGCGGCCGGCGGCCACGGACGAGTCGACCGACGTGGTGAACCCGGCCGACGAGCGTGTCATCGCCACGGTGCCGGCCGGCACCGCGCACGACGTCGACGCCGCCGTGTCCGCCGCGCGGTCGGCGCTCCCCGGTTGGGCCACGACAGCCCCGGCCGAACGGGCGGCGGCCCTGACCGCCCTGGGGCGCGAACTGCGGGCGCGTGTCAGGGAGTTCGCCGAGACGATCACAGCGGAGCTGGGGTCCCCGCTGGCGCTGAGTCGGCTGGCGCACGTCCGCACCCCGCTCGCCGTCCTCGACTCCTACGCGGAACTGGCCGCCCGGCACCCCTTCGAGGAGCGGATCGGCCGTTCCACGGTCCTGCTGGAGCCGGTCGGCGTGGTCGGCGCGATCACGCCGTGGAATTATCCGCTGCACCAGATGGTGTCCAAGGTGGCGCCCGCCCTCGCCGCAGGCTGCACGATCGTCGTCAAGCCGGCGGAGGAAACCCCACTCACCGCCCGACTGCTGGCCGAGTGCGTGGCCGCCGCGGGACTGCCGCCCGGCGTCTTCAACCTGGTCACAGGGGTGGGCGAGGTGGCGGGCCGGGCCCTGGCCGAACATCCGGACGTGGACATGGTGTCCTTCACGGGCTCCACCGCCGTCGGCAAGGAGGTCGCCGCGCACGCCGCCCGCATGATCAGGCCCGTCGCCCTGGAACTCGGCGGCAAGTCCCCGAACGTGATCCTGCCGAGTGCGGACCACACCACGGCCGTCCGCACCGGCGTCACCAACGTCTTCACCAACTCCGGACAGACGTGCAGCGCCTGGACCCGCATGCTGGTCCACCGCAGCCGGTACGAGGAGGCCGTCACGCTGGCCGCCGACGCCGCCGCCGAGTACGCCCCGGGCGACCCTGTGGACCCCGCGACCCGCATGGGCCCGCTGGTCAGCGCCCGTCAACGCGCCCGCGTACTCGACTGCGTACGGCGCGGAATCAAGGAGGGCGCACGCCTGGTCACCGGCGGACCCGAGGCGCCCGATGGCCTTCCACGGGGCTACTTCGTACGCCCCACGATCTTTGCCGACGTCACCCCGGACATGTCCGTCGCCCAGGAGGAGATCTTCGGCCCTGTTCTCTCGATCATGAAGTACGAGGACGAGGACGACGCCGTACGCACGGCAAACCACTCCGTGTACGGGCTCTCCGGCGCAGTGTGGTCAGCCGAAACGCCCGAAGCGGTGGCCTTCGCCCGCCGCCTGAACACAGGCCAGGTGGACATCAACGGCGCTCGCTTCAATCCCCTGGCCCCCTTCGGCGGCTGGAAGCAGTCCGGCATCGGCCGCGAACTGGGCCGGCACGGCCTGATGGAGTACCTCCAGACGAAATCACTGCAACTGTGAGATCGAGGCGCCGGAGCCGTGGCGAGGTTGCGGTCCTGTCCACGTACGCCACAGTGAACGGCGTCCCCCTCCAGTCGGCACGCCCACCCTGCGCGCCATGAACACAGAGATCGAGACCCCTCGCCATTGTCTGCAGGAACAGCACAAGTCCAACGCCACTGAACACGCTCCTGCGATCACCCGAGCAGCGGCAGCGTTCGGGACGAGCAGGAAGCTTCTGACGAGGCATCAAGCACAGCTGTCCACCGGCTGTCCACCATAGAGTCTCCCGCGCGCCAGGCCCGACTCCCCGAAAAGACAAAAGACCAGGTCAGAGACTCAGGCTGCGGATCTCGTCACAGAAACCGAAGCCCCGACCTACGCATTACGGCACACAGACTTCAGGTGCCCTATTCATCCGATTTTGCACAGTCACCCGAAAAGGAAAACCCCAGGTCAGAGGCCCGACCTGGGGTTCACCATGGAGCCGCCTTCGGGATTCGAACCCGAGACCTACGCATTACGAGTACGGGGCCCAACGAAGCGATCGGATGCCTGCACGAAACCAACGACCCGACTCTCGCAGGCACGTCACGTACCATCGGACACATCGCAGGCTGCCCTCGGCAAGAAGTCCCCGAAAAGTCCCCGACGGGACTCAAGGCAAGCCCGTCCAGAACAAATCCGCGGGTCAACGCCATGATTAAAAGCCGCCGACATGAGCGTCAAGTACAAGGAGACGGCTCGGGGCGGGCTGGCGGTGAACATCATCGAGTGCTGAGGGGATGGGCACTGACCTGGGGGTCCGTGACATCCTCAATCACCGTTCCCATCCGCCCCGGGGCTGCGGAGAGTTCGCGCCTGGAGCAGCGGCTGACCAGCCTCTCCCCCACGTTCACGACGGCCAGGCACGTCAGGTCCTGCTCTCCCCTCGTGATCTGGCGTCCTTGGTTGCGAGGGGAGAGACAGACGAACTGTCCCGGGGGGTCTACCGACGGGCAGACGCACCGGAGACCGCGCACGCAGATCTGCTGGCCGTGTGCGCACGGGCTCCACGTGCCGTCGTATGCGGTGAGTCCGCCCTGGCGCTGCATGAACTCATCGACGACATCCCGGCAGCGGTACACATCGCCGTGCCGCGCGGTACACGCCGCCCCACGATCCACTACCCGCCGACCGTGGTGGCGCAGTACGCCTCGAAGACCTTCGCCCTCGGCGCCGAACGGTTCGAAGCAGCCCCGGGAGAATCCATCCCCGTGTACAACGCCGCCCGCAGCGTCGTCGACGCGATGCGCCACCGCAGCCGCATCGGCGAAACCCTCGCACTGTCCGCGCTCGGTCGCTATCTGCGCCGGGGCGGACGCAGCGACATCGGCGAACTCCAGGAAGTCGCACGCGAGTTGGATGCTCTCTCCGTCATCCGTCCCGCCGTTGAGGCGGTGCTCGCCTGATGGCCGACCCCGCGCGTGACACCACCGCCGGCCGCGTCTACAACGACCTGCGCAACCTGGCCCGCCGCACCAGCCGGTCCACGGACGAGATCATGGTCGAGTACGTCCTGGAACGGTTCCTCTATCGCTTGGCCGCATCGCCCCTTGGCCGGGACCACTTCGTTCTCAAGGGCGGCCTACTCCTCGCCCAGTTCGGCGCACGCCGGATGACCCGCGACATCGACATCCTCGGCCGCTCGTTCCCCGGCACCGAAACCGAGATCGTCCACAGGATCGCGGTCATCGCCGCTACCGAGATCGACGACGGAGTCGTATTCGATCCCGCGACGCTCTGGAGGGTCGTGCTCCGGCCGCCCCGCGCGTCGCTCCAGACCGGCGCCTCACCCGCGGCGAGCCGCAGGTAGCCCTGCCTCAGCCGCGCGATCTGCTTGCCGCTTGCAGGAGATCCAGGCGGAAACCCGCTGAACAACCACTGTCGGGCGAGGCACCGCCCCGCCCGACACTCCTCACCCAGCATCGGCTTTACTCGGTCTTGGCGTTGTCCATGCCTTCCGCAGAACCTGTCTCGCTACGGTCTATCGGTTGGCATGTGCACACGGTGAATCACGGGGGCGGGCAGGCGTCGTGTCGGACCTGGCGAAGGACGCAGCGTCGCTGCACAAGGCAGCCTCAGAGCTGCGCCACCTGCACCACCACACCACGAAGCCGTTGCAGGAGTTCAAGGCCGCCTCGCACGACCTGTCCGCGTTCGGCGCCCTCGGCTCCCTGCTCAGCGCCACCGACGACATCCGCGACGGCATGGAGACGATCGCCAAGGTCACCCAGGGTTTGGCAGACGAATGGAACGACGAGGCCAAGCTGATCGGTGAGATATCAGACGCCTTCGACCTGCTCGACATCCTGCTCGCCGCGGCTGCCCGCGCAAAGAAGGGCTGAGCGGCTCGTGGTCGACCTCAACCCGCTGCACTGGATCAGCAAGGCCAACCACGCCTTCGGTGACACGCTGGCCAGCGGCCTGGAGTTCCTCGGCATCACCGACCCGGCCGTCGACCCCGACGGCATCCGGGAGATCGCCAAGAAGTGGCGGACCATGGCCAAGGCTCTGGAAGACGCGAGCGGTGACGCCGAGAAGGCGCTGCGGGACGTCGAGTGGGAGGGCAAGGCGGCCAAGGCTTTCCACAAACGGGCCAAGACCGTGCGCAAGCAGGCCGACGACACCGCGCACGCGCTGCGCGAGGGGGCCAAGGCGCTGGACGAGTTCGCCGACGAGGCACACGAGTTGCTCTCCGAGATCGGCGTCGTCCTCGCCGAGATCATCGAGTTCGAACTCGCCGGCCTGGCCCTGGACGTCCTCACCGCCGGCCTCTCCTCGATCGCTTCCAGCCTGGCAGCCGGCGAACGCGCGGTGAAGATCGTGGCGTTGGTCGCCAGGATCGAGCAGGCCGGCACCCGGATGGGATCCGTCGTCCGCACCGTCATGGAGGCCATCCGCGGTCTGGAACGCGCGCTGAAGGCTCTCAAGGAGATCAAGGCGATCGCCACGGTCGGCAAGCTGGCCGCGGACGGCATGAAGTTCTCCGCCTTCGCCGCCGCCCTCGACGATCCGGGCGCGTTCAAGGACCCGCAGAAACTCGCCACCCTCCTCGCCGAGGGCGCCATCCTGGGCGTCGGCGCCGGCGTACTCGCCAAGGGCCTCGGCAAAGGACTCAAGGCCCTCAAGCCCAGCGAACTCGCCAAGCTCAGCAAGGCGTTGAAACTCGACGGCTCCGGCCTGTCCGGGCTCAAGCTACGGCCCGGCGAATGGGAGAAACTCCCCGCCTCCATCCGGGCCATGTTCAAGAAGTGCGAGTTCGACCCGATCGACGTGGTCAGCGGCGACATGCTGCTCCGGCAGACAGATGTGCGACTGCCCGGCACGCTGCCGCTGGTCCTCGAACGGACGCATCTCTCGTCCTACCGGTGGGGCGGCTGGTTCGGCCCGTCCTGGGCCTCCACACTCGACCAGCGCCTCCAGGCCGACGACGACGGCATCATCTATGCCGCACCAGACGGCGCACGGCTGATCTTCCCGTACCCCGCCCCCGACACCGCGGAACCCGTCCACCCGGAATCCGGGGCACGCCTGGCCCTGGCCTGGGACGACGAGGTTGACGGTGCCCTGCGCATCACGGACCCGGACACCGGCTTCGCCTACGTCTTCCACAGTCCCCGCCCCACCGACGACGACACCGCGGTGGACCTGCCCCTGCAGACGATCGTGGACCGTAACGGTCAGCGCATCACCGTCCAGTACGGCGACGACGGCACCCCCACCGAGGTCACCCACAGCGGCGGTTACCGCATCGCGCTCGACCGGCACCCCGATCAGCCCCGTATCGCCGCCCTGCGCCTCCTCGACCCCGAGCACCCCGAGGCCCAGGGCACGAGAATCGTCTCCTACGGCTACGACGAGGCCGGACATCTCACCGAGCTCAGCAACTCGTCCGGCGTTCCCATGCGGTTCGCCTACGACGAGGCCGGCCGGATCACCTCCTGGTCCGACCGGAACGGCACCGACTACCGCTACACGTACGACGAACAGGGACGTGTCGTCCGTACGGAAGGCAGCGACGGGTTCCTCTCCGGCACCCTCACCTACGACGAGACCACTCGCACCACCACCGCCACCAACTCCCTGGGGCACACCAACCAGTACGAGTACAACGAGGCATACCGCGTCGTCCGGCACACGGACCCGCTCGGCGCGAGCACCTGGCAGGAGTGGGACGGCGACCACCAGCTGACGGCCATCGTCAACCCGCTCGGCCACGCCACGCGCTACCGCTACGACGACAACGGCCGGGTCGTCGCGGTCGTCCGCCCGGACGGCCAGGAGCTCGCCTCCGAGTACGACGCACTCGGTCTGCCCACGACCATCACGGGCCCTGACGGCGCGGTCTGGCGCCAGGAGTACGACGAGCACGGCGACCGCATCGCGGTGACCGACCCGGCAGGAGCGATCACCCGCTTCACCTACAACAGGGCGGGGCACCTGACGTCCGCCACCGACGCGCTGGGCCACACCACGCGCGTCCGCTGTGACCGGGCCGGACTCCCCGTCGAGATCACCGACGCGCTGGGAGCGGCCACCCGCTACACCCGCGACATCTTCGGCCGTCCCGGGACGATCACCGACGCCCTCGGGAACGTGACCCGTCTGGAGTGGTCGACGGAAGGCAAGCCCACCCGTCGCATCGCGGCCGACGGCACGAGCGAGTCATGGGAGTACGACGCCGAGGGCAACTGCGTCGCGCACATCGACGCCCTGGGCGCCGTCACCCGCTTCGAATACACCCACTTCGACCTGCTCACGGCTCGCACCAGCCCGGACGGCGTGCGCCACGCCTTCACGTACGACACCGAACTCCGCATCACGAGCGTCACCAACCCCCAGGACCTGTCCTGGAGTTACTTCTACGACCCGGCCGGAAACCTCACATCCGAGACGGACTTCGACGGCCGTTCCATCACCTACCGTCACGACGCGGCAGGCCGACTCTCCGCCTGCACCAACGCACTCGGCCAGACCAGCCACTTCGAGCGCGACAAACTCGGCCAGGTCACCCGGAAGAGCGCCCCGGACCAGGTCACCTCATTCGGCTACACCCTCACAGGCCGACTCGCCACGGCGACCACCCCCGACGCCACGCTCCTGCTCGAACATGACATCGCCGGCCGGCTGCTGTCCGAAACGGTCAACGACCGCACCACCGCGTACGAATACGACCTGCTGGGGCGCCGCACCCAGCGCACCACCCCCACCGGCGCGACCAGCCGCTGGAGTTACGACGCGGCGGACCGCCGCACGCTGCTGGACAGCGGCGGCCACCGGATCGACTTCGCGTACGACGCGGGCGGCCGGGAACTGAGCCGCCTCATCGACACGACCACCACCCTGGCCCACACGTTCGACGACCGGGGCCGCCTCACGTCCCAGTACGTACGCGACGCGGCCGGCGAAGACATCCAGCGGCGGGGCTACACCTACCGAGGTGACAACAGCCTCATCCGGCTGGACGACCAGCTGAACGGCACACGGCACTTCGACCTCGACGGGGCAGGCCGTGTCACCGGGGTCCACGCCACGGACTGGACCGAGCGCTACGCCTACGACGAGGCCGGCAACCAGACCGATGCCTCCTGGCCCGCCACCCACCCCGGCCAAGAAGCCACCGGCCCCCGTGCCTACGCCGGCACACGCCTCACCCGCGCCGGGAGCATCCGTTACGAACACGACGCGGCGGGCCGCATCACGCTGCGCCAGAAAACCCGCCTGTCCCGGAAACCCGACACCTGGCACTACACCTGGAACTCCGAGGACCGTCTCACCTCCGTCGTCACCCCGGACGGCACCCACTGGCGTTACCTCTATGACCCGCTCGGGCGCCGCATCGCAAAGCAACGCCTGGCTGCGGACGGCGTAACGGTGACCGAACAGACGCACTTCACCTGGGATGGCGCCACCCTCTGCGAACAGACCACCACCGCAGACGAGTTGCCCCGGACTGTCACCCTCACCTGGGACCACCAAAGCCTGCACCCCATCGCGCAGACCGAGCGCGTGGGCGCCCTCGACGCGCCGCAGGACGTGATCGACTCCCGCTTCTTTGCGATCGTCACCGACCTCGTCGGCACCCCCACCGAACTCATAGACGAATCCGGCACCATCGCCTGGCGCACGCGCACCACGCTCTGGGGCGCGACGTCCTGGACGGCCGACAGCACCACTTACACCCCGCTGCGGTTCCCCGGCCAGTACTTCGACCCGGAAACGGGCCTCCACTACAACTACCACCGGCACTACGACCCGGAGACCGCGCGCTACCTCACCCCCGATCCTCTCGGTCTCGCCCCGGCTCCCAACCCCTCCACGTACGTCCGCAACCCGCACATCTGGACCGACCCGCTCGGTCTCGCCCCGCGCTGCGATGACGACCTCATCAACGCGTACCGCAAGCAGACCGATCACCCGCTGAGCAAGCGCATCCACATCGGCGAGGACGGCTCGGTGACCATCACCGGCAAGGGAGCGCTGTACGTCAACCTGAGCGGGGACATCGGCCACACGGTTCGGTTCCGTGGTGAGGGCGGACAGATCGTGGAGTTCCAGGTTTCGGCTGAGTTCAGGGAAAAGATCAGAAGAACCGCGATACCTCAGGAGCAGCCGGACGGACTCGGGTTCACCAAGGAGGAGTGGAGGAAGCTCAAGAAGATCTGTCCCGAGATCTCGGACCCGACCATGGGAGACGACCTCTACGGGATCCCGAGCGGCATGCTCAACGAGTTCAGGGAAGAAGTGGCAAAGTACCCGGGCAGGGTAGTCAAGGAAGGCTGATGGGGCACCACTGAGATGTTTCACGAAATCGAGGACATCGAGCAGGAGAGACACCGGCTGTCGCACCGACCGTCCGCGGAAGAGGCACCTCCCGTCCTGTGCACCTTCGACGTACGGACGAGCGGTTCGGTCGCGGAGTTCGAGGAGAGACTGCGATCCGTGCTGACCCCTGCTCTCCAACTGGCGGTCTCTCACCCGTTCGACGGAGGCGACCTCCCGGTCGACACGCTTCCCGACTGGTTCGTCGCCGCCGCCCGAGGAGCCTCGGCGCCGGTCCCCGAGTTCGTGACTCGGGGCACGGAGCGCTATGAGGCCGCGCTCGGTCGAAGGCCGTGGGATCTGCAGGAGTGGCTGTACCAGTTCGATCCCGAGTCCGAATTTCGCGGCTGGGCCTGGTGGGACCTGACGCGGTCCGGCAGCGACACAGCACGCGTCTGGGTGGACACCTGGGGCGAATCCTTCTTCGCGTGCGACGAACTCCGCTGGGCGGCCTACGCCTCCGGCGCCGACGAGGTCACCGGACCGATCCTCGTGAGAGCTGCCGACTGGGTGTCCGCGCTGCCTGACAGACAGACGGGTTCGTAAACCGCTCCCCGCATCACAAACAGCCGTGAAGGCAGCCGCCGAACGCACGGGACGGCGCGCTCGTCATCAGCCCCTCCAGCGCGGCGAAGGTACGGGGCTGGCCGGCGTGGCTGATGCGGGATGCCCGAATCCGCCCCACCGCCACTCCCGGCGGCTCTCTCAGCGAGAGGCGCCCCCGCTCAGATGCGTTGTGCGACGGCAGGGCGGCGCGCTGCCAGGCTGCCGTGGGACGCCGAGGGCCGGTACGGGTCGTAGCCGGGGATGGACGGATCCGACGGACAGGAGGTCCCCGACCCAAGTCCCGCCGGATGGGGCCACATCCCCGCTTCCCTTGCCGAATGCAAGAATGCGGCCCTTGGGTGGAGGAGTGCATCGGCCCGGGCGGGCACGAGCACTGTGGGAACGGGGGTAGCCATGGCGTTGGCCATGTGTCCACTGTGCAGCGACGACGAAGACATCGAGGTGATCCGCACATTTGACGGCGGACGTCGGCTCGTGAAGCACCGGTGCGGCTATGCATGGGAGCACAAGGAGCCCACCGTCCCGCAGAGGAACCCGCCCCGCTCCTTCGACGACCTCAAAGCCCGTTTCCCGAAACCCGAGGACGTCGATCCCGAGCGGTTGGAGCGCGTGACCCGGCTGAAGGAGCAGTACCTCGCCGTCAAACCGGACTTCGACCCCGACGTGGCGGCCTACTGGTCGAAGTACCAGCACATCTTCTCCCCCGACGGACTGTGGACGTGCGACCCCAGAGCCCTCAAGGATTTCGCCAACTCCGACGTCGGAGCCCACCCCGGCAACCAGGCCACATTCAACTCCGCGTGGAACGACATGGGCGACGCCGCGGCCGGAGAGGCGACCGGCAAGACGATCGAGTACCTGCTGCACGAGCCTGCCGACGTGCCGCTCGAAGACCGGCTCCAGCATCTGTTGGACGGCACCAAACCATTCGCCATGACCGGTTTCAAGGAGGCCCTCCTCACGAGGGCTCTCTGCGTGATGTACCCCGGCCGGTTCCTGACCATCCTCAAGTACACGACGGAGGCGGACGGCAAGCGTGAGATCGCGCGGATGGTCTACGGACTGGAGCTGCCGGCGCCCGAGTCGGTGAACTGGACCCTCGGTCGGCTCATTCTCTGGAGCAATGATCTCTTGCATGACCTCGTCGGCGAGGGCTTCGCCAACCAACAGCACTCTGCGGCGTTCCTGTGGTGGGCCAAGGACCAGGTCGAGGAACTCCAGTAGGGCACGGCCCCTCCGTGCCGGGCGGACGGAGAGCCGCATGCCCCGGGTCAGCCTTATCGAGTGCCCGAACGCGGTCGGCTCGGCGACGACATAGCCCTCCTGACCCTCGCCGTTCCGTCGCGGGGATGTTTCCCAGACCACTGCGGGGAGGCGGGCGACGGTGTGACGGACCGTGCGCCGCATGGTGTTCAGCGCCTGAAGGCGCCTTGGGAGGCCGTGCGTGCTCATCCCCGGCTGCCTTGCCGACGCGGCTGCCGCACATCTGGCCTGCGCCAACATCCCTCCATAAGTAGTACTCATTGAAGAAAACCACTTCGGTAGTCCGAATCACCACTCACTGCGGGGCACTTAAATCTCCGACATGACACCAAAATCGTCTCAAAAGGTCGCGCTACTCTAGAAATTGTGTCCGCACATCCCCTTGACCAGGCTTGCGATAGAGCGCCTAATTTCTTCCGCAAGCCGAAGTGCCTCGGCCGCCGCCTCGCTCAAGGCGCGCACAACTAGTGGAGTACTCGTGGCCACAAGGAAGTCGTTCACCGATCGCGAAAGACGGTTTCGCCCAACACGCCAGAAGGACGGCACGTGCGGGCGGAGTCCGAGGGTCCGGGCGATGCGCCTCACGTCGCGTTCCTTTCGTCCGTGGGCCTGTCGGCGAAGGGGCGTGTCGTAGCTGGGAGTCCGTGTGCGCGGCTCCAGCCGGAGGGTGAGCCGTACCCGCGTGGGGCGGGGAGCCGGACCGTGAGTCCGTGGCCGCCGACGAGCATCTCGGTTTCGGTGGCCACCGGGTCCCCGTGCCCGTAGTCGTACAGCTCCCAGACCCACGAGTCGTCGACGCAGGTGGTGCAGCGCACCGAGCGGATGGTGTGGAGGACTTCGACGCCGACCTGGCAGCCATCGGGTCGGATCGCGAGGGCCGCGAGTGATGGCAACTCACCGGGCCCATGCCAGGAACCGTGGCCCGATGGGGGCACACAGGGCCAGTGGTCGGACTTGTCCGAGATCTGGCAGCTCAACGAGTCGGGCCCAGGCGGGCTCTGCTGACCGCGCAGAGGGTCCCGGGGCTGCGGTCCACCGCCGCCGGGTGACCTCGCGCGACAGAAAAGGAGAAGAACCTGATGAGAAGACCCGCACGGGTTGTCATGGGAGTGTTTCAGACGTTGCTGGTGGCATCGTTCGTGGTGCTGCCCGCGCGGTCGGCGCACGCGGCCGACGCCAATTTCTACGTCGATCCCTCAGGTGGCAGTGACAGCAATTCGGGAACCAGCACGACATCCGCGTTCAAGACGATCGAGAAGGCCCGCAACGCGGTCCGCACGGTCAACTCGGCCATGTCCGGGGACATCGTCGTGAACCTGCGCGGGGGCACGTACCCCCTCACCAGCCCGGTCGACTTCACCACCGCGGACTCCGGTAGACCATCCAGTGACATTCCGTGTGTGAGGCGACGGCCCCTCGACAGCCGGCAGCTCAGCTGCCGGTCCGACGGGGACGTCGTCATGACCAGCGCCCTCCCATGACCAGCGCCCCGTCGCCCGGAGCCTCCCCTGTCCATGTCCTGCTGCCGTACATCCGATGTTGCTCCGCCGAACACACTGGCGTGAGGCCCGTCATGACACCGTGTTCGGTCCTGCGAACTGCCAGAAGACGACCCTTCACAAGAAGTCCCCGAAAAGTCCCCGACGCAACTCAAGGCGAGCCTGACGCGAGCGGCCCCCCGGCCGACGCTCCGAGATGGCATCGCAAATCTCCTGAAACGTGCTGCACACAGGTGTCCTGCGTCACTATCGAGGCCGCTGGGCAACGCCTCCGGTGCTGACGTCTTCTCCCTGAGGTGAAGATTTCGAAGAGACGGGCTCGTCGGCTCATACTTGTTTCCCTGGCCGTGGTGGCGGCCGCGACGGTGACCGTCGTCATGGTCATCCAGGCGTACAAGATGGAGACGCTCTCCCCGCGCGAGGCACGTGACCAGGCCGCGTCCGGAGCCGGCGTACGGGCGGGGCAGGTGGACTGCCGGAAGGCCAAGTGCGTCGCGCTCACCTTCGACGGCAACCCGGGCGAACCCACCGACCGGCTGATGGACGTCCTGAAGGAGTACAAGGCGCCGTCGACGTTCTTCCTTGAGGGCCGGCGCATCGACAAGTTCCCGGATGTGGTGCGGCGGATGGCCGAGGACGGTCACGAGATCGGGGACCACACCTGGACGCACCCGAGGCTGACCGATGTTTCCGATGCGCAGATCCGCGACGAGCTGCGCCGCACGGCACGGGCCATCTCCGGCATCACCGGCAGCGAGCCGACGCTGATGCGCCCGCCCCAGGGCCGCACCGACGACCGTGTCTCCAAGGTCTCGAAGGAACTGGGGATGGCGCAGGTGCTGTGGACGGTGACCGCGAAGGACTACGAGACGGACGACTCCGCGCTGATCACCAAGCGCGTGCTCGACGGCGCCGACCGCGACGGGATCATCCTGCTCCACCCGCTGCACAAGGGCACCGTGCCGGCCGTGCCTTCCATCCTGAAGGCGCTCAGCAACCAGGGCTACACCTTTGTGACCGTCTCCCAGCTGCTCGCTCCGGGCAGAGCCGAGCCCGGCAAGATCTACAGGTGATCAGCCACAGCCGGTCACATGGTCCACAGCCGGACCATGCCGTCAGCGAGCTGCAGGAACTGCCGGGCGCCTGAGTGGTGATGTGTGGGGGACATTCCGGGAACGACGCCCAGGAGTTTCCCTTCGACCGGATCCCATATCGACAGACCGGTGTCGCCGCGACTGAACAGACGGGTGCCGTCGCTGAAGAAAGGCCCGGCCGGGCCCTCGAACGCGGGGAGTTCCACGGCCCTTCCGTTCTGACCGGTTCGACTCGTATCGAAGATCCGTGCCCCGGGCCGTATCAGGGTGATGTCATCACCGACACCCTCTACGGCGACCCGGACCGAGTCGATCCAGGTCATGCCGTGATCCCAGTAGTCCCCCCGGTCACACAGAACGACGCGGCTCGGACCGTCCTCGGACTCCCACACGTTGCCCTCGATACATCGGTCAAGATCCCACGTCGAGGGGATTCCGATGGGATGCCATATCCAGCCGTCGTCCAGGATCCGCCTGCCATCGGGGCTCACATACAGCGCACCGTGGAAGTAGTCGAGGTCATGCTCCGGCCGGGCGACTCCCTTTACGGGCGCGGGCGACGACCGATCGGTCAGCAGCGAGCCCGTTCGCGCGTCCGACACGTCGAGCCGGTTCCAGTCCGTGCGGTGGATCACGACGCACCGCCCACGGCTCTGTCCGAACGCCAGCGAGAACGGCACGGTTTCTTCCTCGTCACCCTGGTTGTCCAAGGTCAGCGTGACCTCGCCGGTCCGCAGGTCGATCACCTCGCCGAATCGGCCGTAGTCGTTGACCACCGCGGCGAACATGCCGTCGTGGGAGGCATGGAGGCGCCTGCGAAGTCGGCGATCGTTCCATGGTTCGTGGTCGGGTTCCGCCGGCACGGTCGTGGTCCCGACAGCCTCGTGATCACCGGATGCCACGTCCCACCGGCTGATCGTTCCGTCCTCGCCCAGCGCCAGCCACACCGGCCGCTCGCAGTCGCGCACCGGCGCCAGATCGGTGACCGCTCCCAAGCCGCGTGGCACCGACAACTCACGGACGGCGTCATAGCCACCTGTCACAACTGACCCCCGTAGCCGCGAAATCGAACCGACAGGGTATCGGGGGCGCGAGGCCAGCTCATGGGAATGGTCCCCGTCGAGTGCCGGCCCGAAGGTCCTCCGCCTGCTCCTCCGTGCGCGTCGGAGCGCCGGGGTGCCCGCCCGCGCGATGTGGCGTGGTGTGGTGTGTTGGCGCGTGGGCGGCGGGAGGGCACCTCGGTGCGGAACGAGCCGTTTCCCCGTGGGTCCCGACCGGTCAGGCGCTGTCGAGGACGAGGGAGAGCGGCTCCAGACGGCTGGTGGCGGAAGCGATGCGCACGGTCCTGGGGCAGCCCGCGGCGGTGTGAGACGGGGTGTGTACGGGGGTGGGGCGGAACGACGCGGTCCGCCCCCGTACACACCCCGTCTCAGTCGCGCTCGGCGCGTGCCCCGCTCCAGGTGTGCGGCCCGTGAAGCCCGGGGCGTGTTCGGGGCGGCGCCAGTGGGCCACCGCGCGTTCGCGGCGCGCGGTGGCGTGGCGCATCGCGTCGGCGGCTCCGGCCGCACGCGCGAGAAGCGCCGCGGTGACCGCGGCGAGTTCCTCCGGGCCCGCCTCGCCCTTCTCCACCCGCGGCAGATACGGAATGACCGCGTCATGGTCCTCGAAGGTGTCACTCATCAGCGGAGTCGGGGGTTTGTGCACGCGGAATCACTTGTGCAAAGGTGGAAAATCCGCAACCCCTGTCCCCCCGACGGCACTTCAGGGAGAACCCCATGCTGCGCGGCATAGACGTGAGCGCGTACCAGTCCTCCACCTTCGACACGGACGGCCTCTCCTTCGTCTTCATCAAGGCGACGGAGGGCCGTTCGTACGTCAATCCCAAGCTCGCGGCGCAGACACAGCGGGCCCGCGACGCCGGCTGCGTGGTCGGCTTCTACCACTTCCTGTGGCCCGGCAACCTGACCGCCCAGGCCGAGTATTTCCTCGGCAACGCCTCGGCGAGGGACAGCGCCGACATCCTCGCAGTCGACTGGGAGACGACGGGCGACGGCACCCGCGCGCCGAGCGCCGAGAAGGACGCCTTCATACGCAAGCTCAAGGAGCTGCGGCCGGACATCCGGGTCGTCCTCTACTGCAACAGAAGCTACTGGCTGAACGTCGACACGACCTCCTACGCGGGCGACGGACTGTGGATAGCCGACTACGTGACGGCCGGCGAGCCCCGCATCGAGGCGACGTGGCGCTTCCACCAGTACACCGACGACCCGGTCGACACGAACGTCGGCGACTTCGCCACCAAGAAGGCACTGCAGGAGTGGGCAGCCTTCAACTGACGGGTACGGCCGACATATCCTCTGCACAGCCGCACACCTGGACCGGGGGCACTCCATGGCCGAGACGGGAACAGGCAGCCGTCGTCCGGCCACCTTCTGGGAGGCGCTGGCGCCCGCGGACCGGGCCGCGGTGGTCCGGGGGGCGACCCGGGTGTCGCTGCCCGCAGACGAGCAGTTCCTGACGCAGGGCGAGGACTCCGACCATCTTGTGGTGCTGCTGCGCGGCTGGGTCAAGGTCGTCGCCCAGTCCCACGCCGGTTACCGCGCGCTGCTCGCCCTGCGGGGTCCCGGCGAACTCCTCGGCGAGCAGGCCGGGTTGGAGCGCAGGCGCCGGTCGGCCTCGCTCCACACGGCGACGACGGTCGACCTGCTGCATCTGCCGGCCGTCCGCTTCCAGGCGCTGGCCCGCTCCAGCGACGGAGTGGCCGCCGCGCTGGAACAGACACTGTCCGGGCGGCTGCGCGAGGCCGACATCCAGCGCACCGGCATCACCGAACCGGTTCCGATGCGCCTCGCCGCCCTCCTCCTCGACCTGGCCGAACGCTGCGGCCACCCCGACCCGGACGGCACCGGCGTACGCATCACCCTGCCGCTCTCCCAGGACGACCTGGCGGGCCTGGTGCTCAGCTCGCGCCGTACGGTGAGCCGGGTGCTGGAGCAATGGCGGGGACAGGGCTGGATCGTGACGGGACGTCAGGCGCTGCTGATCCGATCGGTGGACCACCTGAAGGGACAGGCGTTCGGCGGCTGAGGGGTTTCACGCACAACCGGCCCCGCCCTCAGCGCCATCCTCAACCCCATCCACTCAGCAGGACGTGTAACTCACCCCCTCCTTGGGGGCCTTGAAGATGCGGTAGCCCTTCGTGTTGGTCAGCTGGTACGTGATCGTCCAGTCGTCGCAGGTGTCTTCGGGGTCCGAGGCGGGCCCGAACCCGGGGTCCTGGTTGCTGCGGAAGCTGACCGTGGCGAGGGTGTACGTGCCGTCGCCGGACAGACCGGTGAGGGCGATGCCGGACTCCCGTGTGGTGCTCATGTCGTGCGTCCACCCCTGCCGGCTCTTGGCGGAATCGGTGTTCACCACCTTGGAGTGGGGGTCGTAGCGGCGCATCGCCTTCGCGTAGTCGCGCTCGTTGACCGCCCCGTAGAAGTGGGCGAACATCGTCGCCACTCCGCGCGCCCTCGGATCGTCGACGACCTGCGAGAAGTCGACGGTCGCTCCGGGAGCCACCGCCCGGTCCACCACGACCGGTTTTGCCGGCGTCTCGGACGAAACGGTGGGATCGGGGGCCGACTTGACGGACGTGTCCGACGACGAGCCTGAGGTCGAGCCCGAGCCCGAGGACGAGTACGAGTCCGTGGAGGAGTCGCCGGGGGCCGCGGTGTCGCCGAACGGGGAGTACCGCGTCGTGGCCAGCCACGCTCCCGCGACGACGAGCAGGACCACGACCACCCCGACCGCACGGGCGGCTGCCGAGAGGCCCGGATGGGAGGCCCGCCGCTGAGGGGCCGGATAGGGGGCGTACGGCGTGTAAGGGGTGGACTGCGTGGGCTGGTTGGGCTGAGCGGCCGGCTGCGGGAAGGGCGTCACCGGGCTCTGGCGCGGCCGGTTCGACGGAGGGTTCGACCCCGGGGAGGGAAACTGGAACCCGCCGTTCGGCCGCGTCACCGGCTGCTGCTGAGGCGTGACCGGCGGACCCGGTGGCGACTGCCGCTGACGCGGAGGCGCCGGCGGCCTCTGCTTCAGCTGACCGCGCGCCTGCTCCAGAACCCGCAGCCACTCCGCCATCGGGGGACGCGCGCCCGGATCGGAGGCCCTGCTGCGTTCGGCGAGGTTCGCCAGAGCGGACGACACGTTCCGCAGTCCGGTGAGGTCGGTGCTCGTCTGGTGCCGGTTGAAGAGCCTGGTGGCGATCAGGCCGAACTTGTACGTGTCCGAGGCCGGCGACGCCTTCGCCGCCTCGGGCACCGCCCAGTCGTCAGTCTCCACCTGGGGCAGGACGTCCTTCCCGGCCAGCCGCATCGAGTCGCAGTCGATCAGCAGGCACTTGGGAGAGGGGTCCAGCATGAACAGGACGTTCTTCGGCGAGAGGTCGCCCACGGTCACCCGGTGCCGGTGCAGCCGGTTGAGGATCGCCGCGAGGTCGATGAGCAGCCGCAGCCGGCGCCCGTCGTCGACGTCCAGCCCCAGGGACCGGGTGAACCCGTCGTCGTTGAGCAGGAACTCCATGCCCTGCGGCTTCACCTTGCCCAGCCGGGTGCTGTCGAGCTCGAACTCCTCGGTGATCCGCTGCATCAGGAACCCGGTCACGGTGGTGCCGGGATTGTCGCGCGGCAGCGGCCGTGTCGGCCGGGCGCCGGTGTAGACGAGCGCGGTCGGCCAGGTCAGCCGCTTGTCGAGGTAGGAGTGGTCGTGTCGGTCGGTGCGGCCCAACTCGTCGAAGAAACTGACCAGTTCGTAGAGCGCGTCGGCATCGCTGGTCACCGCCGGCAGGTACTCCTTGTACGCGAGATACTCGCCGGCGAACTTCCCGGGCGGGTCGGGCACCGCGTACACGACGCCCTGTCCGCCGTCGCCCAACCGGTTCGCTGGGAGGTCGCCGAGCCTGTCGCGCCCGACCCAGGAGATCGTCAGCAACTCGGGCCCCCCGGTGCGTCGTTCCACGGCCACAGGGCGATGAGCGTGCGGTCGTCGTCGTAGGTCTCACGGGAGAAGTCGAGCAGGTGGGCGAAGCCCAACGGCGGTACGGGGCTCAGCAGTCCGTAGTAGAAGTGGCGGGCCACGGCCCCCTTTCCGTCGCCGAGCGGGTCGCCGAACCCGTCCGTGCCGACCAGCAGGACCGTCTGCTGTTCCAGGGCGAAGGAGAGCGGACGGATGACTCCGGGGAGGAAGGGCAGCGGGTCCACCGTCGAGGAGTACAGCCCGTCCGTGCCGGCTCCCTTGCCGCCTGTCAGCCGGTAGAACGTGTCGTGCTTGATCTGCCAGGCGCCCGAGTCGCCGATCGAGATCAGGTGGACGAAGACGCCCTGGTCGGTGGGCGTCGCCGTCCCGGCCACCAGGGTGGTCGCCAGCAGTCCGGCCGTCTCCTCGGGGCCCGCGTCGGGACGGTGCAGGATCCGGCGGGCCTGTTCGACGAGCTGCCAGTGGACCGTGGACAGCAGCTTGTCCCAGTCGGCGACATACCCGGCGCCCTCGCCCCGGACCTGGCTGAGCATCTCGTCCACGGCGCTGCGGCAGGCCAGTTGGGACCCGATGTGGGGCTGGCGTGCGCTGGAGACCCCGTCGGCGACGGCGAACACCACGGTTCCGGTGCCCTCGTCCCAGGCCGCCGCCGCGTCGTCCTCGCGGGGGCGGCCCTCGTAACGGTGCTGATAGCCGCGTACGGAGGCGAGGCGCAGGGCCATCTTCCCCGTCTGCCAGCCGTCGCAGACGGTGTCCGGGCGGTAGGACAGCCCGCGCGGCGGCACAATGTCGAACGGCGGTACGGGTTTGCCGACGACGATGGGCCGCCAGTGCCCGGCGATGTTCATCCCCACCGGTGCCGCTGCCGGTGCCTCCACCGGTACCGCCACTACCGAGTCGGGGGCCGGCTCCGGTGCCTTCTCCCTGCCGGGGGCCGCGCCAGGGGCCGTTCCGGGGCCGGGGACTCCCGTGCCGTTGCCGTGCTGAGCACCGGACTGCCGTACCGGGTAGGGCTGTTGTACCGGATCGGTTTGCTGCGCCGGGTCGGACTGCTGCGCAGGGTCGGGCCGTTGCAGGGAGTCCGGGCGCTGTACGGAGTCCGGGCGCCGCGCCGGGTCCGACCGGTCGGGTCGTCGCTCCGTCTCGCTCTGCCGCTTGCCGAACAGGGCCACGTCAGATCACGTCGATCGCGACGGTGAAGCCTTCCGGCTTGTCGACGGTGAGTTGGGGACTGGCCGAACCGAGCGAACGGCCCGAGGCGATGACGCTCCTGGTGAGGGCGGTGCAGAACTTGGCGATGGCGTCGCCGACGTCGACACCCTTGTTCACGATGAACCCGAACTCCGGCTGGGTGGCGACCTCGTTGATGATGTGCGGGTCGGCGTCCACGATGCCGACAGCGATGATGTTGGGCGCCCCGAGGGTCGACTGCCGGTCGGTGAGCCGGCGGTGGGCGCTGCGCCAGTCCTCCCCTCTGTTGGGCAGTCCGTCGCTGAAGAGGAACACGGCGGGCCGGTGCACCTGGTATCCCTCGGCCTTGAGGCCCTGGATGTCGGCGGGGATGCGGGTGATCAGGTCCTCGAAGGCGGTGGCGTAGCTCGTCATACCGCGGGTGGTCAGAAGCGGGAACTCGCCGGCGCCGCGCAGATCGACGAGGTGGACCCGCTCGATCACGTCGTCCGAGAAGCCCAGTACGGAGAAGCGCACCTTGGCCGCGGCCATCGGCTCACCGAGCAACGCCTGGTGCAGGGACCTCAGGCCGTCGTTGAGGTCGCCGATGTGGTTGATCATCGACCCCGACTCGTCGGCCAGGACATAGACGGGAAGCAAGTGCCCCCGGTTGCTTTCGATCATCGTCACTTGTCCTTACCTGTGCTTGTCTGATCTTGATCTTGATCTCGAACCGTGCTCTGCCGCGGTTTTCGCCGCCGCCGTCACAGCGCGTCCTCCGCCGACCGGAACCCGTCCGGCGCCGCGAGGGCGAACTGCGGGTCGCCCGCGCCGAGTCGCTGTCCGTAGCCGACGATCGTGTCCCGCAGGAAGGCGGCGACGCTGTGGGCGGCCGAGGCCGCGTCCTGGTGCGGGGCAGCCATGAAGCCGAACTCGGGACGGGTGGCCAGCGTCCGTACCGTCGATGCCTCGGCGCCGCCCAGTCCGAGGGCGATCAGGTGGGGGGCCACCGAGCTGCCGTCCTGGTCGACGAGTTCGGCGTACGCGGTCCGCCAGCCGGTGCCCTCGTCGGGGACACCGCCGGTGAGGAAGAAGACGATCGGCCGCAGCACCTGCGTACGCTGCGTCTTCACCAGGGCGACGTCCTGCCGCAGCAGCGCCTGGAGGGTGCGGAAGGCGTGGGTGTACGACAGTCCGGGGCGCCCGGTGAGGATCGGGGTGCGGGTGCTGGGCAGCACCGTGTCCAGGGGCAGCCTCAGTTCCGTGGCGGCGGCCATGCCCAGCACGCACAACCGCAGCGCGGCGGAGACGCCCGGGGCGCCGGAGAGCGCGGAGTGCAGCGAGGCGAGGCCCCGGTTGAGTTCGTCGACGGAGCCCCGGTCGAGGGACTCGTCCAGGACGAGATAGATGAGCGCGGCGCCGGAGAAGGCGGCCGGGGCGGCAGCCGTGTGCGGCTGGACCGGCACCACCAACGTGGGTTCGTACACCTGCGGCTGTCCCGGAACCGTCTGTCCCGGCTGCGGCTGTCCCGGCGCCGTCTGCTGGTGTGCGGGCGCGGGTGCCGGCGCCTGCTGCGGGGCCCCCGCCGTGAGCTGGGCCGGGGCCGCCGCCGGGGCGTCCCACGGGCGGGCGCCCGGCAGGGCGGTAGGTGCCGTGGCCGAGAGGGGGACGTGGCCGCCGGTGGCCATGCCGACCTGCCCGGTGAGCTGTTGGCGCAGCAGGTCGAGGTCACCGGCGACGATCAGCCCTTTCTCGGCCATCACCTGGAACAGGCCCAGGGCGCGCTGGTTCTGGAGTTCGGCGGTGGCCATCCGGGCCGACTCCAGCTGGCGGCTCATCTCGAAAGCGCCGGCGGCGTCGCCCGGGTGCGTGACCAGGTAGTGCCGGATCAGGCCCTCGCTGTTGGTCAGCATGCCGGCGAAGGAGTCGGCCTGCCGTTTCGTGGACTCG
Organism: Streptomyces sp. B21-083; assembly: GCF_036898825.1. GTDB lineage: Bacteria > Actinomycetota > Actinomycetes > Streptomycetales > Streptomycetaceae > Streptomyces. The sequence goes on from NZ_JARUND010000001.1 coordinate 2,920,258, forward strand.
ATCTCGTAGCCCTGTTTGATGGCGTCGAGCTGGCCACCCCGGTGGGCGCCGCCGACCGCGGGCATGTGTGCGGCGGCGTCCTGGCGTTCCTTCCAGTCTGCGTCGATCAGCGACTCCAGGAAGGCCAGCGCCTTGGTGTCGGGGCGTACGGACGCCCGGCAGCCGTCCACGACGAGCCCCTGGGGCAGGTGGGCGGGGGCGGCGCAGAGCTGGTTCAGATGGCGCTGGAGGCCGAAGGAGTCCTCGATGGAGAACAGTTGGCCGGCGCCGTGGAACAGGCTGATCAGGTGCCCGTGGACGAGGGGCAGCGGGTCGGTGAGGCCCGCCCGTACGAATTCCTCGGCGCCCGTCCAGCCGTCGACGCGGAAGGTGAAGGAGAGGGTGACCTCGAAGGCGTGGACACCGTCCCGGGAGACCAGCGGGTTGTTGCGCAGGACCGCGCTGCGGTGCTGGGGGCGCATGTCGACCTCGTACCGCGTGCGGTAACGGGAGAAGACCTGCTGGCCGGGGGTGAGCGGACGGCCGTCGACGCAGACCACTTCGCCGGAGGCGGTGGCGTAGACGACGGCGAGGTGGGGTTCGCGCGCCTTGGTGGGGCCGACGGCGAAGCGCGGCACCGGGGACTGGTTGACGAATCTGGACACCGGCTGGGTCACCGGGCACCTCCTGGCCGAGCGGGCGGAGCGGGCGGTCTCAGTCGTAGAGCGGTGCCGATGACGGCTGCGGAGCGGGGCAGGGGACGGAAGTTGTCGCGTTCGTTCCAGTGGGTGACATGGCGTTCGAGGAGCCGGCCCGCGCGGGGACTGCGGGCGGCGACGTCGTCGACGAGGATGCGGACCAGGTCGTCCAGGAGGAGCGGATCGTTCTCGGCCTGGGCGGCCCATTTCTGGAGCACGCTCTCCGCCTCCTCGCCGAAGAGTTCGCCGCCGATCACCTCGGCCCACAAGTAGCCGAGCAGCCGCCGCAGTTCACCGCCCGGCGGGTCCTTGGCGGCCAGCCGAAGCAGGGTGGGACAGCTGCGCGGCGCGATGCCGGGGGTCGCGGGTTCCTCGGAGAGGAGGGTGTCGGCGAGGATCAGGAAGACCAGGTGTCCGCAGGCGCGGCTCTCGGCGGTGTGCGCCATCTCGGCCACGGCGCGCAGTACGACGAGGGCGTGCGCGGCGAGGTCCTCCTCCAGCAGGTCGGCGAAGCTGTCGCCGATCGCGATGGCGACCTGGATGTTGTCGACGGTCCCGAGCCGGGTGAGCGCGGCGACGGCGGCGGTGAGGTCCGCGCCGCCCAGACAGAGCCCGTAGGCGCGGGCGGCAGCCGCCTGGAACTGCCAGACGTCGCTGAGGTACCAGCCGTCGACGAGTGCCCGGACGCCGCCGCGCAGGGCGGGTTCGCGGGCACAGACCTTGAGTGCGTACCCGATGGCCTCGCGGCGCTGCCAGCCGTTGTCCTCGTCCATGGCCCAGCCGGCGAAGACCTGGTCGGCGATGTACTCGAAGGCCTCGGTGGCGATCAGTCCAAGGGCGGTCCCGGCGAAGCTGCGCACCTGCAGGGAGGGCGAGTCGACCAACTCCGCGAGCCAGCCGATGAGTTCGCGCTGGATGCGGTACTCGGACCAGACGTGCCGGATGATCCGGGGCGGGTAGGCGGGGTCGCGGTACTCGGCGACCGTGCACGGCAGCCGTCCGAGGGCGCCCTTGGTGACCGCGGCGACGGTGCGGGCGCGCAGCTTCTCGGCGAGCAGCCGCCGGGACTGCGCGAAGGGATCGTGCCGCAGCGGTACGGGACCGTGCTCGACGCTGGGCGTGAGGATGCCGCGTTCGCTGCGGAACCACTCCAGGAGCAGGGTCGCGGCGAGTGCCACGTCCTCCTGGGGCAGTCCGCCGAGGACGGCGAGGGCGACGGCCTGGGTGCGCAGCACGGTGTCGCCGAGCCCCTCGAACCACTCCTCGGGGCTCTCGCCGCCGGCCCGGTCCATCCGGGTGCGCACATGGTCGGTGTCGATGGCGCCGGCCTTGTGCTCGTGCGCCAGCACCTCGGCGAGGCGGGCGGCGTCCCGGCAGGCGGCGTGGTCGTCGAGGAGTTCGGTGGCGAGGTCGCCGACACCGGTGGCGGCGAGTGCGCGTTCGGCCTCCAACTCACCCAGGAGATGCGCGAGATGGGCTTCCAGGACGGTGTTCAGGGTGCCGGGGCGGTCGATCCGCCGTACGTACTCGCCTGCACCGCGCCCCAGTTCGGCCTCGGGTCCGGCGATCAGGACGAGCCTGGCGTCGGCGAGGCGCAGCAGCTCCTCCAGCCCCTGGAGGAGGGAGCCGCTCAGTTCGTCGAGGTCGGGCGGCCGGTCGAGCAACAGGCCCGCTCCGCTGCCGAGTTGCCTGAGGTCGGTGAGCCGGCTCAGTTCGGCGACGGAGTCCAGCAGGTACCAGGTCTTCACCTGGGCGGCGATCAGCAGCCGTACTCCGGCCGCGGTCTTGCCCGCGCCGCCGGGTCCCCGCAGCACGACCGACCGGCGCTGCCAGGCGTCGGCCAGTACGTCGTCCCAGCGGGGCGGTGCCTGGAAGGCGTGCCGGACGGTCTCGACGGTGGTCGCGGACAGCGCCCGCATGACGACGTCCCGCTCACCGGCCCGCACCTGGACGACGATCTTGTCGCCCTGGACCCGGTCCCCGCCGATGTGCGTCCACGCCTCGCGCAGTGTCCCGGCGCGCAGACTGCCCTGTCCGGTGCGGTTGGTGGCCCCTCTGGCCCGCGATCCGGCGCCGACGTTGTCAGCGCCGCCGCCTCCGTCCCCCGGCTGGGCCCCGCCGTCGCCCGGCGCTCCGCCCGGTCCGTCGCCGCCCGCCGGAGGGGCGCCGCCGTCACCCGGGGTGCCGCCGGGCGGCGACCCGGGCGCAGCCGCGGGCGTCGGACCGGCGGAGGACGGCGCGGGGGCCGCGGCGGGCGCCGGTCCGGGCGCCGGGGCGCCGGGGGTGCTCACGGCTGGTCCACGGGCGAGTTGATGTAGTACACGTTGCCCGCCACGTCGTCACGGCCGACGGCTCTGGCCCCCTCGCCGATGGCGATCTGACTGCCGGTCACGTCCCGTGCGGTGAGCGTGGGCGGCGGAACCGGGCTCCCCGTGCCGGTTCCGCCGCCGGCTCTTCCCGCTCCGCCGCCCGGGGCCGGAGCTCCCCCAGTGGCCCGGCCGGGCGGCTCCCCCGGATTCGCGGGAAGTCCTGGCGGCGCCGCGTAGCCGGGGACGGTGACCCACCCGCGGCGCGGTTCGCCGTGCTTGGTGACGAAGTCGGCGGGCAGATAGGCAGCCGGGTCGATGCCCGGGTAGCCGCCCAGCACGACCGTCTTGTGGACGTTCTCCGAGACCACCACCACGAGCTGGGCCCGCCGCGCCTCGGTGAGGACCCGCTTGACGGGGCCCGCGTCCACCAGCCGGGCCACGTCGTTGATGGCGTTGCCGGTCCAGCGCTTGCCCTTCCGGATCACGAGCCCCTGGTTGAGGCCGACCCGCAACCGCATCCGGTGGTTCTCGTTGTACTTCTTCCGGTGCGCCAGCAGGGCGTCGTCCAGCCCGCGCTGGAGTTCCCGCAGCAGCCTGACCGGGCTGGTGGCCACGGGGACCAGGATCAGCATTCCGTCGCCGCGGTCCTGGACCCGGCAGTCACCGAAGCCCAGGCCGGCTCTGCGGAGTGCGAACGCGACCACCTCGTAGAGCTCGTCGTGCAGGGTGGCCTGGGCGTTCTCCGGGCGCGGACTGAAATCCTCGATGTCGAGCAGCACGATCCAGTAGCTGACGGGGTCCGGCGACACCATGTCCGTCCTCCTGTGCTCCGGGCCGGGGCCACGAGCGCCCCGGCCCTTCCATGCAAGGGCCGTTCATCGACAGTGTCTACGCCAACTGGCGCACAGCGTGGCTGATTTGACACATCGGCATCTTTTCCGACATGACGACACACAAACAGGTAAGAGGGCGCTTGCCCGGTTCTCACGAGCATCGGGCGGTATCGGACGATCCGTCATAACCGTCTCCCGGACGGGGTAGGGGGAGGGTCGGCACGGACGGACGAGACAGCGGTCGGGACACCGAGGGGGACTCTGTGCGTCAATGGCCCACCCCTCCAGCGCTGTTGCTAGGCGCCGCGCTGGCCCTGCTCGGCCTGCTCCTGGCGAGCGTCCTCACCGACGGCTCCCAGGACCCCGCCGCCCCCGAAAGCACCACGGGAAGCAACCGGTCGTCCACCTCCGCCCCACCGGCCCCGGAGGACGAAACGGTGGCCCAACTCCCGTCCCGGGTACCCGCGTTGTGGCCCGCCCCGCGAAGCGTGCGTCCCGGCCGGGGCACGGTGCGGATCGGTGGAACGGTGGCCCTGCACTCCGACTCCGGGACGGACGCGGCGACCCTCGACACGGTCGCCCGGACCCTCCGTGAGGCGGGCGTCCACCAGGTCCGTTACGGCGACCGCGCACAGCGGAACGAACTGCTGCTCACCATCGCCTCCAGCGTCACCCAGGACTCTGACGAAGCGTCAACAACGTTACATACCCTCGGATTTGAGCCACCGAAGACACTGCCGCCGTCCGGCTACGTCCTCGCCGCCGGAGCCGACGACAAGGGCCGCCCCCGCATCGTGCTCGCCGGCGCCGACCCGGCCGGCGCCTTTTACGCGGCCCAGACCCTGGCCCAGCTGGTGCGTCCCGTCGACTCCTCCGCACCCCGCACCGAACTGCCCGCCGTACACATCCGCGACTGGCCCGCCACCACGACCCGGGGCATCGTCGAGGGTTTCTACGGAACCCCCTGGACCCAGCGACAGCGCCTGGAGCAGCTGGACTTCGCGGCCCGCTGGAAGCTGAACACGTACATCTACACACCGAAGGACGACCCCTATCTGCGCGCCCGCTGGCGCGACCCGTACCCCGCCTACCGGCTGACCGTGTTACGCACCCTGGTCCAGCGGGCCACCACCGACCACATCACCTTCGTCCATGCCATCTCCCCCGGCCCCACCGTCTGTTACTCCTCCCCCACCGACACCGCCGCGCTCACCCGCAAGTTCCGGCAGCTGTGGGACATCGGGGTGCGGGCGTTCGCCGTGCCCCTCGACGACATCGACATCAGCCGCTGGAACTGCTCCCGCGACCAGTCGGCGTACGGCGCCGGCAAGGCGGCCGTCGCACGCGCGCAGGCCGATCTCCTCAACCGGGTCCAGCGCGCGTTCGTCGGCACGCACCGAGGGGCGGCGCCGCTCATCACCGTGCCCACGGAGTACACAGGGGGTCGGTCCAGCGCGTACAAGCGCACCCTCGCCGCCCGCCTCGACCCGGCCGTCACCGTGATGTGGACCGGCGCCCAGGCCGTCTCCCCCACGCTGCGCACCGTCCAGGCCCGCGAGGCCCGGAGCACCTACGCCCACCCGGTGCTGGTCTGGGACAACTACCCGGTCAACGACTACACCCCGGGCCACCTTCTGCTGGGCCCCTACGAGGGCCGCGACCGCACACTGCCGGGCACGGTCGCCGGCCTCACCGCCAACCCGATGAACCAGGCCAGCGCCTCCGCCCCGGCCCTGTTCTCCCTGGCGGCCTACACCTGGAACCCGGCGAGGTACCGCCCCGAGGCCGCCCTCGACGCGGGCCTCGCCACCCTGGCCGCCGGCGACACCCGCGCCCTGACGGCCCTGCGCGCCTTCGCCGACGTCAACCGCGCCTCCCGCGTCAACGCCGTACAGGCGCCCCAGCTGGCGGCGCTGACGGCGGCGTACTGGCGGGGCGGCGCCACCGCCGAAAAGGCCCTGCGCAACCGGCTGACGGTGCTGGCCGCGGCCCGCGACACCGTCCCGGCCGCCTTCCGCTCGGCGGCGTCACCGTGGCTGGCCTGCGCTAGCGACTGGGCACGGGCCGCGCTGGGCGCGATGGCCGTCCACGAGGGCGGGGGCAGCCGCTCCGAGGTCAGGGCCCTGCGCGCCGCCGCCCGCGCCCACACGGTCCTCAACTGGCAGGGCCGCACCCGCGAGGTCGAGGTCGGTGCGGGCGTCCTGGACACGTTCGTGGCCCGCGCACTCGCGGAGACATGAGAGGCGCCCGCCGATGACCGGCGGGCGCCCACACACGTACCGCTTCGTACTCCTACGTACCGCTTCGCGTCACTTGTTCAGGTACGTCCAGAACTCGTCGAACGACAGGAGCTTGTCGCCGTCGAGGTCGCGGGAGGCGATGATGACCTCGGCCACGGACTCGGTGACGTTCCAGTCGCCCGCCTGTGCCAGGGCGGTCTTGAACTCGGCGGCCGTGATGACCCCGTCACCGTTCGTGTCGATACGCTCGAACTGCTTGCGTGCTTCCTCGATGTCCGCCACCGGGACCCGCCCCTTCATGTACGTACTGCTGACGGGGTCAGATTAGCTGGCCAAGTGGGCGCGCAGCGCCGCGACCACCCACGCGAACTCCGCACGGTGCGCGGCGGGCGGTTCCTGGCCCTTCACCGCGAGCAGCAACTCGCGATAGCGGGCGACCGTTTCGTTCGCGGGCGACTCCAGACGGGCGAGTACGTCGGCGGGGTGGGCGTCGCCCAGCAGGTCCCGCAGGACCTCCTCGGCCTCCGGGTCGCCGGGGTCGACGCCCCGCGCCCGGGCATCGACCGCCAGCTTGATCATCCGCTGGGCGAACCACAGGGACGCGCCGTCCTCGATGTCATGGCCCCGGTCGGCGGCGTTGAACTCCGCCACCGCCCGCATCCGCGCCTTGAACTCCGGGTCCCGCAACAGCTCGGCCAACTCCACCCAGGCGTCGACCTGTTCGGGCGTCGGGTCGTCCGGCAGGTCGGCGGCGATGTTCCGCATCCGCTCACGGATCACCGGGTCCGCCGTGTCGAGGCCGTGGAACATCTCGTCCACGAACTCCTCCATGATCCGCTTGCGTTCGGCGGCCGACAGCCGCGCCAGTTTGTTCATGAGCGTCATCTCCTCCGCGGTGGAACCGCGTCTCGCGACGGAAGACAGCACCGCACGGGTCACCCGCAGCGTCCGGATCTGCGCGTCCAGCGCCGACACATGCGTGGCGGCCACCTCCGCGACCGTCGTCTCCCCGGCCAGCACCGCGCGTACGTGGTCCAGGCCGAGGCCCAGCTCACGCAGGGTGCGGATCAGTTCGAGGCGGGCCACGGAGCCGGCGTCGTACAGCCGGTAGCCGCCGGACGACCTGGTCACGGGCGGCAGGGCCCCCTCGTCCGACCAGTAACGGATGGTGCGTACGGTCAGTCCGGTGGCCCGGGCCAGCTCGCCGATGGTGAGATATCCGGTGCCGTCGTCGATCATGATGGCGAGTCTGGGCCTTCCAGTGGGTGGAGACTCAAGCGGCCGGGAGGAGCACCGTGGGGGAAACGCTGCAGGACATTCTCGACGCCGTGGCGCGGGGTGTCTTCCCGCCCCCCGACGGCCGTACGACCATCGTGCCCCAGGCGTCCCACCGCGACGCCGGGGTCCTGGCCTTCACCGCGCACGCGGTCGTCTTCACCGACGAGGACCCGGACTGGGTACGCCGGACCCTGGCCGGCGTCAACAGCGACGCGCTCTCCGCTCCGATGAACCCGCGCTTCCTGACCGCCCTCATGGACCGCACGGGCCGCTCGAACGAGACGATCGATCTCCTCGCGGTCGCCGCCCCGCTCCAGGGGGACCCGCCCCTGACGCTGACTGAGTTCGACGACCCCGGCCATCACCGGATCGCCCGGGCCCACAAGCACCGCGACGACGTCAGGGTGTGGGCCGCCGACGGCGGGCTCCTCATCCTCGGTCGCGGCGTCTCGGGCCGGCTGGAGGCCGCGGTCGAGGTGCCGGAGGCGGTACGGCACCGGGGTCTGGGCCGGGCCCTGGCGTCCTCGGCACGCCACCTGAGCGACGGCGAGCCGGTCTGGGCCCAACTGGCCCCGGGGAACGCCCGCAGCGTACGGGCGTTCCAGGCGGCGGGGTTCGTACCGGTGGGCGGAGAGGCGTTGCTGCTCGCGCCCTAGGTTCCCAGGTGCCTAGGCCGGACTCAGTGCCACGCCTCGAAGTGCGGGTTGCTCTCGCAGCCGCTCATGATCTCGACCTTGGTGGTCTTGTTCACCGGGCAGACGCCGATGATGTACTTCCGCTCGATACCGCCGGGGAAGGCCACCTCGACCTGGTCGGCCCATTTGTGGGTGTCGCCGATGGTCTTGTTGACGTCCACGCCGCCCGGGGCGTCGATGTAGTAGTTGTAGCCCGACTTCCACCATGTCTTGTACAGGTCGTGGTCGTACGTCGTGGAGACGTACGGGGAGGGCTGGTTGACCAGGACGTACTTCTCGATGTCGTACTGGCCGTTGACGACGTCCCTCGGCTTGAGGCCCTCCGCGAAGACGATCTCGGGGCCGCGGCCGTCGCTGCGGTAGAGGGTGCCGCAGGTCTTGCGCCAGACCGGCTCGGGCGTGATGCGGTCGACGTCGACGCGGCGGTCCACGGCGGCCTTGATCGGGTCGTCGAACTGGGGGCAGCTCGGGGCAGCTGCCCTCGTGAAGGCCTTCGGGGCGGCGGCGGGCGGGGTGGCGGCCGAGGTCGCGAAGACGGCGGCCAGGGAGAGGGCGACGGCAGCGGTCCGCCGCCGCAGGCGAGTTGTGATCATGGATGCACCCTGTCGGGTCTGCGGCGGCGGGTCGGGGATCGTCACTCGATCGGCGGCGTGTCACACGAGGTGAGGACGGCGGGCCAACTGGGCCGGGATCAGCGGAAGATGCCGGTGTGGCCGAGCGAATAGCGGCCGGGCTGCGGGTAGACGGCGAGTCCGTGCGGGCCCCTGCCCACCTTGATACGGGCGAGCTGCTTCCCGGTCCGGGTGTCGATGGCGTAGACCTCGGCGTTGTAACGGCCGGACAGCCAGAGGACCTTGCCGTCCGCGGAGACGCCGCCCATGTCGGGGCTGCCGCCGTCGGGCAGATGCCACTTCCTCGTGACCTCGCCCTTGTCGAAGTCGAAGACGGAGACGCTGCCCTCGCCCCGGTTGGACACGTACATCTCGCGGGAGTCGCGGCTGACGTACAGCCCGTGGGTGCCCTTGCCGGTGGGCAGGAGGGTGGGCCGGGTGAACTTGTCGCCGTCCAGGACCCACATGCCGTCGGCCATCATGTCGGCGATGTAGAACCGTTTGCCGTCCGGCGAGATCTTGACGTCCTGCGGCATCGCGCCCTCGAACGGCAGCTTCTGCTGTCCGACGACCTTCATCTTCTCCGTGTCGACCTTCAGCAGCTCGCCGCTGAACTCGCAGGACACGATGAAGTACCGGCCGTCGAGGGAGAAGTCCGCGTGGTTGACGCCGTAGCAGCTGACGGGCACGGTCTTGGCGATCCTCATCGTGTGCGGGTCTCGGAAGACCAGCTCGCGGTCGAGGGAGGCCATGACGACGGCGTATTTGCCGTTCGGCGTGAAGTAGAGGTTGTACGGGTCGTGGACGTCGACCGGCTCGCCCGCCTTCCCGGTCCTCGGGTCGATGGGCGTGAGGGTGTTGCCGCGGTCGTTGTTGACCCAGAGAGTCCTCAAGTCCCAGGAGGGGACGACGTGTTGGGGCTGGCGGCCGACGTGGATCGTCTCGATGACCTCGTACGTCTTCGGGTCGATGACGGAGACGGTGTCGGACTCGGTGTTGGGCACGTAGACGCGGGACGGGAAGTCCCGGACGACCGGGGAGAGTCGGCCCGGCCGGTCGGCGGCGTAGACGTCGCGGGGGTCGAGGACGGGCGGCATCCCGGGCAGCCCCCGGGCAAGGGGCTTGGCGGGTACGGCGGGCCTGGCGGGCTTGACCGTGCCGAGGGCGCGGTGAGGCTGGTCCGGGGCCTGGGTGCCGCAGCCGGCGAGTCCGGCGAGGAGGGTGAGTGCGGCCCCCGTGACGAGGGCGCGGGTGATGGCGGTGGGGGGCATCAGGTCAGCAACTCCGTGGTGGTCACCGCGCGCAGGCCGCGACGGTCGAGTTCGTGGAGGAGGCCGGGGAACGCGGCAACCGTGTCCGCGTAGCCGAAGTGCAGGCTCACGATCGATCCGGCGCGGACGCCGGCCATGACGTTGCGTACGACGGCGGGGGCGCCGGGCGACGTGAAGTCGAGGGGGTCGACGTCGTACGACAGGACGTGCGGGTAGCCGGCCCGGCGGGCGAGCCGTTCGACGAGCGGGGAGGCGCGGGGCGCGCGCGAGGGCCTGAACCAGGTGCCGACGGACCCGGTGAGCCTCTTCAGCCGCTCGGCGCACCCCCTGATCTCGGCATCGGCGTCCGCCTCCGGCATGTTGTTGATGTCGAGGTGCCGCAGGGTGTGGTTGCCGAGTTCATGACCGCCATCGAGGACGCGGCGAGCTAGGCCGGGATGCGCGTCGAGCCAGGTCCCGACGGCGAGCACGGTGACGCGGGAGCCGTGTTTCTCGGCGGCGGAGAGCAGGGCGTGGGCGGTGGCGGGGTCGCCGTTGCCGTGGAAGGTGAGGGCGACACGGGGGCGGTCGCGGGGTCCGTGGGAGATCTGTGCGGGGTAGTGGAGAAGCGGGGCAGGGGCGGCGGCGGGGGCACGGGTTGCCGGCGTACGGGACGGGAGGGCGGCCGGATGAGCGGCGGCACCGCCGGTGCCGGCACCGGTCGCGCACCCGGCGGTCAGCACCCCCGAGGCGACGATCCCGGCACCCGCGCGCAGCACTGCCCGGCGGTCGTTCGTGGTCACCCGCACCATTTAAGGGGAGTTGGCCCAGAAAACCGCCGATTAGCCCGATCGACGGCCCGCCCACCTCCCCCGGCACCCCCAAAGAAGACAAACCTCAGCCCCGACAACACCGACCCCGACAGTCCCAGGCCCGGCGATCCTGGACCCGACAGCCCCGGCCCGGCAGTCCCAGGCCCGGCGATCTCGGACCCGGCGGCCTCGGGCCCGACAGCCCCAGGTCCGCCGGCGTACGGCCAGCGGCGGTCCCAGCCCCAACGATCTCCGACCCGACAGCCATAGCCCGGTATCCCGGACCGGGCAGCGGCAGCGGCAGCGGCAGGCCCGACTGTCCCGGACCGGGCGGTCTCGGGCCCGGCGGCCTCGCCCAGCAGCCTCGGACCCAGCAGCCTCGGACCCAGCAGCCTCGGGCCCAGCAGCCTCGGGCCCAGCAGCCTCGGGCCCGGCAATCTCGGGCCCGGCAATCTCGGGCCCGGTGATCTCGGACCCGACAGCCCCTGGCTCGCCGCGTACGGCCAGCGGCAGTCCTAGCCCCGACGACCTCCGACCCGACAGCCCCAGCCCGGTATCCCGGACCCGGCAGTCTCAGCCTCGGCCATCTCGGACCCGGCAGCCTCAGGCCCGGTCGTACTGCCTACCGGTCGGCGACCCTCATCTCGAACCATGTCGTCTTGCCGCGCGGCAGCAGGTCGACGCCCCATCGGTCGGAGAGCTTGTCCACCAGCATCAGCCCTCGCCCGCTGATGTCCATCTCCTGAACCGGCATCAGACAGGGCAGTCCTCGCGAGGGGTCCCGGACCTCTACCCGGATCCATCCGCGGCGTCGGTGCATCCGCAGGCCGAACACCCGCGCGCCGGTGTGGCGGACCGCGTTGCCGACCAGTTCGGAGACGAGCAGGACCGCGTCCTCCGTCATTTTGGGGCTCAGCCCCCACTGGCGCAGCACGATGACCTGGGCGAGGCGGCGCGCGGTGGCGGCGGATTCGGGGCGGGACGGCAGCGGAACCTCGGCTTCCGTCGGGTTTCCGAACAACTCGAGCGCCTTGAGTGCCCGTTCGTCCTCGACCGCAGGCGACCACCGCGCCGCCGTCGCACGGCCGTGTCCCCGCGGCTGTTCCATGCCCTCCAGCCCCGCCATGCCCCCATCATGGCCGCCCACGCCGTCCTCGGGGGCCGTTCCGGAGGAATACGCCCCCCGGAACGCGTCATTCCGATTAGGCCGTCCGGCATATGTCGATGGCATTTCGGTGGCTTCCACAGCCCCTTTGACCTGCGGCGGAAGCTCACTTTCGGGCAAGCGACAGGCCCCCTCGTCATCACAGGCTCAAGACTGGCTCAAGGCTCCCATAAACCGCTCCTTCGAGGGACCCGTACAAAACATCGCGTCAACCGCAAGTGCCTTGACGGAACTTACGGAACGCAGAAATCGGCGGAAGTCAGAGAAACTTCGCCTTGCCGGGGCCCTCCTCCACGAAGCTCCGCATCCCGATCTCCCGGTCCTCCGTCGCGAACAGGCCCGCGAACCAGTTCCGTTCGATCGTGAGCCCCGTCTCCAGGTCCGTCTCCAGACCCGCGTCGATCGACTCCTTCGCCGCGCGCAGTGCGATCGCCGGTCCCTGCGCGAGCTTCGCCGCCCAGGCATGCGCCTCGGTGTACACGTCGGCGGCCGGTACCACGCGGTCCACCAGACCGAGTGACAGCGCTTCGTCCGCCTTGACCATCCGTCCGGTGAAGATCAGGTCCTTGGCCCTGGAGGGGCCGATCAGCCGGGAGAGTCGCTGCGTACCGCCCGCGCCGGGGATCACCCCCAGCAGGATCTCCGGCTGACCGAGTTTCGCATTGTCGCCGGCGATGCGGTAGTCCGCGCAGAGCGCCAACTCGCAGCCGCCGCCGAGCGCGTAGCCGGTCACCGCGGCGACGACGGGCTTGGGGATACGGGCGACGGCGGTGAAGGAGTCCTGCAGTGCCCGTGCCCGGGCGACCATCGCCGCGTGGTCCATGGCCTGCATCTCCTTGATGTCCGCGCCGGCCGCGAACACCTTCTCCCCGCCGTACACGACGACCGCCCGTACGTCGTCCCGACGGGTGGCCTCCTCCGCGAGCTCCTTGAGGCGGTCCTGGGTGGCGACGTCCAGCGCGTTCATGGGCGGCCGGTCCAACCGGAGCGTGCCCACACCTTCGGCGACTTCGAGATTCACGGTCATGCAGGCAGGTTAACGGGGACTAACGGCTGCTGACCGATGCGGTCGGTCACACCCGGCGGGGGTCAGGGGGTTGCCCCCCCAGGCAGACACAGCACGGGGACTAACGGCCACTGGACCGGTGCGGCCCGTCACACCCGGCCGGGGGTCCGGGGGTTGTCCCCCGGGCAGACACAGCACGGGGACTAACGGCCACTGGACCGGTGCGGCCCGTCACACCCGGCCGGGGGTCCGGGGGTTGTCCCCCGGGCAGACACAGCACGGGGGCTGACGACAACGGGCCCGGTGCTGGCAGTCGCACCGGGCCCGCGACAACGTAACCGGGACTACGCCTTCCACTTCTCCCAGGACATGTTCCAGGCGTTGAGGCCGTTGTCCGGGTCGACGATCCGGTCGTTGGAGTTCTTCACGATGACCACGTCGCCGATCATCGACCGGTTGAAGAACCAGGCCGCCGACACCCCGCTGTCGTAGCCACCGCGCACATCCCGCAGGCCGATGCAGCCGTGGCTGGCGTTGTAGTTGCCGAAGGCGTCGCCGCCCCAGTAGTTGCCGTGGATGAAGGTGCCGGAGTCGGTCAGGCGCTGGGCGTGCGGGACGTCCTTGATGTCGTACTCGCCGCCGTAGCCGACCGTCTCGCCGTTCATCCGGGTCACTTCGAGGCGCTCGGTGATGACCATCTGGCCGTTCCAGGTGTCGTAGCCGGGCTTGCCGGTGGTGACGGGGATGGTCTTGACGACCTTGCCGTCCCGTCGTACGACCATCTTCTTGGTCTTGACGTCGACCGTGGAGACCTGGCTGCGGCCGATGGTGAAGGAGACCTGCTTGGCCTGCTTGCCGTAGACGCCGGGGCGTCCCTCGACGCCGTCGAGGGCGAGGGTGACGGTGACCTTCGTGCCCGGCGCCCAGTACTTCTCCGGCCGGAAGTCGAGGCGGTCGTTGCCGAACCAGTGACCCTCGACGTCGACGGCCGGCTCGGTCTTGACGGTGATGGCCTTCTCGACGTCGTCGGGGTGCGTGATGCCCCGGGTGAAGCGGACCGAGAACGGCATGCCCACGCCGACCTTCGTACCGTCCTCGGGCGTGAACGTACCGACGAACGTGTTCTTCGGGGTGAGGGTGGTGAAGGACGACTCCTCCGCCGCCGTACGCCCCTGACTGTCCTTCGCCACGACGTGCACCTTGTACGTGGTCGACGCGGCGAGATGCGTCGCGGGCGCCCACTTGGTGTCACCGGCGGTCAGCGCGCCCGCGACCGCGTTGCCCTTGGAGTCCTCGACCTTGACCTCGGTCAGCTTGCCCTTCGCGGCGCTGACGGTGAGCGCGCCGCTGGTGTCCACGGACTTCGCGCCGTCCTTGGGCGCGATGGTGACGACCGCCTGCGACTGCTGGGTCTGCGCTGTGGTGGAGTCCTTGCCCTGGGGCTTGGCGTCGTCGGACCCGGAGTTCGAGCCGCCGCCCCCGCCGCACGCGGTGACGGCGACGAGCACGACCCCGGCGAGCAGCGCCAGTGGCCCTCTGCTCCCCCGTATCCCGCTTACCCTTGCCCCGCCCCGTCGTGCCGCAGCCGAAGCCCCCGATATCGGTCGCGCGTTCAAGCTGGTCTCCCCTCCCCGTGGCCTGTTCCAGGCCCGCTTCCCCGGCGCGTCCCACGCACCCGGGCGCATATTAAGCACAAGGTCACACCCCCCGGCGGCCCCAGAAGGTCACTGTTTCGTCCCAACATCATCAGATTGTCGGACCCGACTGTTTACGTCACCCCCGTGACCGTCACAGCGCGCCGGCGACCGCCACGAACCTCGACTCCCGCAACTCCCGGCTATTTCACGGCAGTGCCCGCCTGCCACTCCTTCCAGTCCATGTTCCAGCCGCCGAGCCCGTTGTCGGGAGCGACGTTCTTGTCCTTGCTGTGGACGACCTCGATGACGTCGCCGACAAGGCTCCGGTCGAAGAACCAGCCCGCCGGACTGTCCGAACTCCCGCCCTTCACATCCTTCAGCCCGACGCAGCCGTGACTGACGTTGGTGTTGCCGAAGGCGTCCGGCGCCCAGTAGTTGCCGTGCAGGAAGGTCCCGGAGGTGGTCAGCCGCATCGCGTGCGGCACGTCCGGGATGTCGTACTCGCCCCTGCCGTCCTTCTTCTTGAAGCCGACCGTGGCACCGTTCATCCGGGTCAGCTCCAGCATCTCCGTGACCACCATTTTCCCGTTGTACGTCGTGGACTTCGGCGCCCCCGCCGTGATCGGCACCGTGGCCAGCAGTGCGCCGTCGCGCCGCACCTCCATGGTGTGCGCGGCGGCGTCGACGAGCGAGACCTGACTGCGGCCGACGGTGAACGTGAACGTCTTGCGCTGGATCCCGTACACCCCCGGCGCCCCCTCGACGTCCCGCAGCGCCAGGTCGACGGTGACCTTGGTACCCGGCGCCCAGTACTCCTCCGGCCGGAAGTCGAGGCGGTCGTCGCCGAACCAGTGCGGGCGGACCTCGACGGCCGGTTCGGCGGTGACATGGATCGCGCGTTCGACGGCCGCGCGGTTGCGGATCCCCCGGTTGAACTCCAGCGACACGATCATTCCGGTGCCGACGGTGGCACGGTTCTCCGGGGTGACGTATCCGATGAAACGCTCATCGGGCACGTACGTCGTGAAGGTCGTGTGCCGGGCCGAACGGCGGCCGTGGGCGTCGAGCGCCACGGCGTCGACCGTGTATCTGGCGGCCAGCGCGAGCCGCGCGTCGTCGGGCCGCCAGGACAACCCGTCCTCGGAGATCCGTCCGGCCACCGCCGACTCCTGCGCGTCCTGGGCCCGGACGACCTTCACGGACTCCAGGCGCCCGCTGGGCACCCGTACGAGAAGGGGGTTGTCGGGGCGCACGGCGCGGCTCCCGTCGTCCGGCGAGACGCGGATCGCGTCCAGCGGTGCCCCGGGTTTCCCGAACACCGAGTCCACTCCTCCCACCCCCTCCGAAGTGCAGCCGGCTGCTCCGGCCAGCAGTCCTGCCCATGTCAGTACGGCGGCCAGCCCGGCCCTCGCGCGCCGAGCGCGCCCAGTTACGTGCCTCACGAAGACCCCAACGACGCGGCCCGCCCTGGGGAAACGTGAGTGCGAGCCACGCTCTGGGCAGAACAGGGGGGAGAAACGACGCGAAGAGCGACGCGACAGGGCTCTGCGGCCGGGACACCGCACACTTGTTCTCGTTGTGCTGGCTCAGTTTCACTCGTTCCACCGGTTTCACCCGTTCCACGAGTCGCGGGAGGCGGAGAGGTGTCCAGCGCAGCCGAGCAGAAGGCGGTCGCGAACGAGCGCGCCGTCGAGGAGAGGCGCCCCGAAGCCGTGTTGCCAGACATCGATGCCACCACCGACGTCACCACCGACCCCGCGCGGAACGGCGTGCCACGCGCCGCGCTGCCCTCCGTACCCGTGTGGCCGGGGACGCCCATGCCGCTGGGCGCGCGTTTTCGCACCGGCCCGGACGGGGTGTCGGGCACCAACTTCGCGCTGTGGGCGGGTGGGGCGGAGGCGGTGGAGCTGTGCCTGTTCGGCGAGGTCGGGGACGGTGACGGGGGCGGCGGGGAGGTGGAGACCCGCGTCTCCCTCACCGAACTGACGCACGAGATCTGGCACGGCTTCGTGCCCGGGGTCATGCCGGGCCAGCGGTACGGCTACCGCGTGCACGGCCGCTGGGACCCGTGGACCGGCGCCCGCTGGAACCCGGCGAAGCTGCTCCTGGACCCGTACGCCCGTGCGGTGGACGGCGATTTCGAGCTGCCCCCCGAGGTGTACGGGCATGTCCGCGACTGGCCCCAGCAGCAGGTCGCGGACACCGTGCGCGACGACCGGGACTCGGCGCCGTACGTCCCGAAGGGAGTCGTCGTCCACGACGACGCCCCCGACGACGAGTGGGCGGACGACCGCCGCCCGAAAACGCCGTGGGCGGACTCGGTGATCTACGAGGTCCACGTCAAGGGGTTCACCAAGCTGCACCCCGGCATCCCCGAAGAGCTCCGGGGCACCTACGCGGGCCTGGCGCACCCGGCGGCGATCGAGCATCTGACGAAGCTGGGCGTGACGGCGGTGGAACTGCTGCCCGTGCACCAGTTCGCGCACGAGGACCATCTCCTGCGCCGGGGCATGAAGAACTACTGGGGCTACAACTCGATCGGCTACTTCGCCCCGCACGCGGGTTACGCGGCGACGGGTACGGCGGGCCAGCAGGTCGGCGAGTTCAAGCGCATGGTGCGCGCACTGCACGCGGCGGGCATCGAGGTCATCCTCGACGTGGTCTACAACCACACGGCGGAGGCCGACGAACACGGCCCGACGCTGTCCCTGCGCGGCATGGACAACCGGGGTTACTACCGGCTGCAGAACGACGCCCGCCGCTACGCGGACTACACGGGCTGCGGCAACACGCTCCACGTGGTCCAGCCGCACGTACTGCGCCTGATCACCGACTCGTTGCGGTACTGGGTGACGGAGATGGGGGTGGACGGCTTCCGGTTCGACCTGGCGGCGGCCCTGGCCCGCTCGATGCACGACGTCGACATGCTCTCCCCCTTCCTGGCGGTGATCGCCCAGGACCCGGTGCTGAGGAGGGTGAAGCTGATCGCGGAGCCGTGGGACGTCGGTTCGGGCGGCTACCAGGTCGGTGCGTTCCCACCCCTGTGGACGGAGTGGAACGACCGCTATCGCAACGCGGTACGGGACTTCTGGCGGGGCGCGCTGCCGGACGTACGGGACCTCGGGTACCGCCTGTCGGGGTCGAGCGACCTGTACGCGTGGGGCGGCCGGCGCCCCTACGCCTCGGTCAACTTCGTCACGGCGCACGACGGTTTCACCCTCCGGGACATGGTGTCGTACGAGCGCAAGCACAACGAGGCCAACGGGGAGGGGAACCGGGACGGCACGGACGACAACCGCGCCTGGAACTGCGGCACCGAGGGTGAGACGGACGACGAGCGCGTACGGGCGCTGCGGCGACGCCAGTTGCGGAACCTGCTGACAACCCTGCTGCTGTCGACGGGCGTTCCGATGCTGGTCGCGGGTGACGAACTGGGGCGCACCCAGGGCGGCAACAACAACGCGTACTGCCAGGACAACGAGATCAGCTGGCTGGACTGGAGCCTGCTGGAGGACCCGGGCTGGCGCGCCCTGACCGAACTCACCGCCCGCCTCATCGAGTTGCGGCACCGGCATCCCGTACTGCGCCGCCGGGCGTTCTTCTCCGGCCGGGCCCGCTCGACGGACGGACTCCGGGACCTGGCCTGGTTCACGGCTCGGGGCGCGGAGATGACGGAAGGGGACTGGTACGCGCCGGCGGCGACCCTGGGCATGTACCTCTCGGGCCGCGACATCCCGGGCCGGGACGCCCGGGGCGCCCCGATCATCGACGACAGCTTCCTGGCCGTACTCCACGCGGGCGACCGCCCGACGAGCTTCGTACTCCCGGGGGCACCCTGGGCCGACCGCTACGAGGTCGTCGTCGACACGTCCCGCGAGGACCAGGGGGCGGCACCCCGGGTCGAGTACCGGGCCGGTGAGGAGATCGGGGTGCCGGGGCGGGCTGTCCTGTTGTTGCGGGTGGTGGGGTGAGGGGCGGGGGCTTCGCATGGCACCTTGGCCAATTCCGCGCTCATCAACAGGACCGATGACCCCGGCCACACCCTCCTGTCGCAGCCCGTCGGCGACGGGTCGCGGCACAAGCTGTTCTCGCCCCGCTGTATTGCGGTCCCGACGACCATCAAAGTCTTCCCAGCAAGCGAATTCGAAACTTTCGACGACCCACGCTCGCCTTTACACTTGCCATTTCGGCCATTTTTCGGCGGCCCGGCATTCCAGGCGCTTCACGACATGACCGATGCGTCCAGATCACCTATGCACCCGCCCTACGGACACCGACGTGGCGAGCACGATCGGATCTGCCTGCGCCGAGGGATCCGACGGCCCGGTGGCGGGCTACCGCGTCGTTGTTGGCGCATCTCACCGAACAGTAGGCGCGGCGCCCATTTCGGGACGTGTCCACGAAGGCCATTTTGCATACGCTTCGTGCACATCGACCAAGCCGAGTCGGAGAAGCCGAGCAGACGACGTACGACAGGCCGGTCGCGGTGACTGCCTTGATGTGGGCGGCAGGGGCGGAGCCCGGAGCGCTGTAGTGCATGTGCGGCGTTCCGTCGTGCAGCGAGATACGCGGCGAACTGGCGGCCTCCGCCAGCAGCATATTGATCATTTCGCACCGTTCGTCCAGCGGCTGGGCGCCGAAACAGTGGGCGAGCCGCCGGCTCCACTCCCATATCTCTAACGTCTGCGGCGGGTCCAGCACGCGCTGCGCGATGCCGTGCACGGCCAGGATCTGCTCCAGTTCGCGTGGCGTCCAGAGGGCGGTGCTGTTGACGAGATCCGCGGCGAGCCGCGCGGCTTCGCCACCGTAAGGGTTGAATTGCATAGCAGTAGTAAAGCACGCTCGTTTGCGGGCCGAACGGCTATTACTCGATGAGTGGTGGCAGTCGGTTCAGCACGTGCAGAAGGCAACCGACCGAAGCAGGTGTCAACTCAGCACATGTCTGTTCTCACCCAGGAACACACTCGTCAGTTCATCGATCAGTCCGTGGAGAAACTGGCCGCCTCGGTGCACTCCAGTGAGGCGCTGAACAACGAATTCTACGCACGCTGGATGGGTGGGCCACTGACCTACCCCGAAGTCAGTGTGTTTGCCGAGCAGTACCTGGCGCGCACGGTCAACACGAGCGTCATGGTGGCCTTGTCGGTGCTCAACACCAGGGATCTTCACGCACGCGTGGAGTGCGTGAAGAACCTCTATTCCGAGTACGGCAACGGAGACGCGTCGAAGGCCCACCTCGTCCTGCTCGAGACCTTCCTCAGCGACCTGCTGACTCGGCTCAGGGGAGCGCCGGTGTCCGCCGAGGACGTGCGCGGCGCGCCGACGCTGCCCACCACGCACGCGTTCAGCACCGAACAGCGTGCGCTGTTCGAGTCCGATGACCAGCGCACGGTGCAGGGTGCCCTGCTGGCTCAGGAGCACCTCGCCTACTCGATGCTCACCCGCCTGTACGAGGGGGTGCGTAACTACAAGAGCGTCTACGAGACGGACGACGACTTCCACGAGGCCTGCGAGTACTTCTACGTGCACATCGGGGAAGCCGAGAAGGACCACAAGGCTCAGGCCGTGATCTCCGCGGCCGCGGTCTGCCAGGATGAGGACGACCTGGCGGTCGTGACCGAGGGCTTCACACAGTTCGTGAACCTCACGGCCGACTACTGGCGCGGTGTCGCCTCGGAGATGACCCGGCGAGCTGCGGCAGCCTGACCGAACGGGCGACGGGGAGCGCGGAGTTACCTTGAAAGCGCAACAGGCCCATCGCGACCGCATGGTTCCTCCGCTGCTGGTGCTGGCACAGATCAGTAGCCTGCAAGTCGGATCGGCGGTTGCCAAGAGCGCCTACGACGAGGTGGGCGCGACGGCCCTGGCCGGTATGCGCCTGCTCTTCTCCGCCGTCATCGTGTGGGTGCTCGTCCGCCCTCGCCCCAGTGCGATGTCGAGCCGCCAACGGTGGACCGCCATCGCACTGGGCGTGGTCTTCGCCGCCATGAACGTGGCCTACTTCCAGACGATCAAGTATCTGCCGATCGGCATCGCCTCGACCATCGAGCTCCTGGGCCCCTTGATCGTGGCCGTCGCGATGTCACGGCACTGGAAGGACCTGGCAGGCACCCTCATGGCCCTGACGGGCGTCTTGTTGCTCGCCTCTCCCGGCGCCGCTCTTCCCGTGGCCGGTCTGCTGCTGGGGGGTCTGGCTGCCATCTGTCGCGCGTCCTACGTCCTTCTCAGTCGTCGGGTAGGGCGCCTCTTCGACGACTGGAGCGGACTGGCCGTCGCTCTGGCCATCGGCGCCTGCCTGCTGACCCCGGTGGCAGCCGCCACACAAGGTGCGGTGATCGCACGGCATCCGCATCTTCTCCTCACCGGCCTTCTCGTGGCCCTCCTCTCCTCATTGATCCCGTACTCCCTCGATCTGACGGCGCTGCGGCGTATCGACGTGCGGGCGTTCGGCATTCTGCTGGCCATGAGCCCTGCCGTCGGCGCCGGCGTCGGTTACGTCGTGCTCGGCGAGCACATGACGGCGCGTCAGGGCGCGGCCATCGCACTGGTCGTCGTCGCCACCGCGTGGTCGGTCCAGTCGCCCAGAGGCAGCACCGGTCGCGCGCAGACGGGATCTCCCACGGAGTCGGAGGCCGAAACGCCCAACGCCTGACGTTCCACGACAGGCCGTTGAGGGACCGGTATCCATCCGACAGAGAGGAACTGCTTCTCATGGACCTCACCACGGCGATGCTGACCCGTCGCAGTGAGCACCACCTGGTCGAACCTGCCCCCAGTGACGAGGAGTTCGCCTACCTGTTGAAGGTGGCCGCGACAGCTCCGGACCACGGTCTGCTCCGTCCGTGGCGTTGGATACTCATCCGCGGCGACGGCCGCGACGAGCTCGGAGCCCGCTTCGCCGAGGAAGCCCCGGCCGAACGCCGCACCCAGGCCGCGGCCAAGCCCCAGCGTGCCCCGTTGCTGGCATCGTTGGTGTTCACCCCGACCCAGGGGCACAAGGTTCCCGAATGGGAGCAGTTGGCGGCGACCAGCGCCGTGACTCACTCGATGATGCTGTTGCTGCACTCGCGGGGCTTCGGCAGCATCTGGCGGACCGGGGCTGCCGTGTGTTCGCCGCAGGTACGGCAGTTGCTGGGCCTGCGGGACGGGGAGGAACTGCTGGGGTGGCTGTACATCGGTACGGCCGAGATCCGGACATCCGGGCCCCGGCGCCGCCCGCTGTGCGACGTGTCCAGTCGACTCAGCCGTCTGTCCCTGCCGCACCAAGCGACTGTCTGACACGTGCCACTCGTACGATGTAATGGTTGAAATGACTTAGGCCATTGCGTCAGCGTGGGTGCATGGATGACACCGGCATCGACTCCTGCCCCGTCTGCTGGTCACCGGTCACGGACAGTGCCCAGTGGGTCCTGCTGTCTCGGCACCGGACTTCCCAAGGCGACATCGAGTACTGCCTGTCCACTTGCGGTTGTGTGACCGTCCTCCTCGGCGGGAATCTACTGAAATCCGTTCCCGCGGCTGTCCACCGCCGACCGGCACGCAGCCGCAGGATTTCCGATACGACGCCGGAACCGGCGCACTACGGCAAAGCCGGGTGGCGCCGGCGACTGGCCACGTTCCGGGCGGTATTGACTGCCACGCCCATCAACTGACTGCCCCGGCGCGCGAACGGAAAAAGTCCGCCCCCATGTAAGGCTTGTGACGCAACAGGCAGTGGCATCAGGGTGGATTCCGCGTCACCGATTGATTGATCCGGCAGATCTCATTCTGGAGGTTGTATATGCCCACCGTTGTGATCGAAGAGGAATTCGACCTGGATCTGAACGTCGAAGCACTGGAGAACTCGGTTCAGGTCTCACGTGCGACAAGCGCCACCTTCTGCTGGGTCTCCTGCGGCGGGTTCTGTTTCACCGGTGAGTGAATAACAGTGTGCCGGGCGGGGTGCTGAGCCCCGCCCGGCACCGGCAATGGGGAGAGCTGTGGCCGCGCAAGAGGACGCGAGTCCGTCATTCGAGTGTTCTGGGCCAGTATTGTTACGTGCTGCGGCTCTGCCTTTTCCACCAGGCAACATCGATTCCGCACTGAAAGAACCCGAAGCATCTTCCCTGCCACCTGTGGCCGGCCCGGACGACGAATCAGGAATGCGCGAACGCGTGGCCGCGCTGGCGTCGATTTCCGAACTCATGACGGCAGTCGAACTCGCGAGCCCCAGCCTGGCAGATGACGTGCGGCGTGTGGCGGAAGGGCGACCGGTCAGGCGCAAGGTTCTGCGGCGCGTCACCACTGCTCTCACCAAATATCACCTGCGTATGGCCCAACGCCCCACGCCCTTCGGTCTGTTCGCCGGTGTAGCCCTGTCGGATCCAGGACGGCGACCCCAGTTGGACGTCGGCCGTGAACACCGGACTGTGAGCCGGCCGGACGCGGGATGGCTGCTCGAGGTCCTGATGTCCGTCCTGACCGTGCGGCCTGTGCTGAGACGTGCTCGCCTGGTGGCCAACAATCTGTGCACTGTGCGCGACGGGCGACTGGTACTGATCGACTTCCACAACGGTTCTGGGCAGGAGTTGACACCCTCGGTCCGCTACACCTCCGTCGTCGGTGCGGTCCTGGGTGCCACAAGGGAGCCCGCGACGTGGGAGCACGTACTGAAGACGGTGCGCGACCAGTTCCCGCGGGCTTCCGAGGAAGCGGTCGAGCGTTGTCTCGACCAGCTGGTAGGAAGCCACTTCCTGCTCACCGACCTGATGCCTCCGCCCGACTGCGGTGATCCCCTCACCTACCTCCTGCACCGGCTGGACGGACTCGACCACCCCGTCGTCCGGGAACTGCGCGGGATCCAGAAGGCGCTGAACGCCCTCGATTCCGCGGCGCCGGGAGACCGGCTCACCGCGTTGGTCGCTGCCAGGAACAGGATGAGGGCGCTCGTCCCGGCCGAGCACCCTCTTCAGTGCGATCTGCTGTTCGACGCCCGCGTGACCCTTCCCCCAACTGTGGGGAAAGAGGTGGCCGGTGTCGCGGACGTGTTGTGGAGGCTCGCGTCCGAGCACCCGGCCAAGGAACGCATGCGTGCCTATCACGGGCGTTTCCTCGAACGGTACGGAACGGAACGCACGGTGCCCGTACTGGAACTCCTCGACGAGGTGCGTGGACTCGGTCTGCCACTGACCGAGCAGGGAAGCACCACCGGGCATCGGGCGGTTGCCGCGGACAAGCGGGACCGGCTGCTCGGTGAACTTCTCTGCGACGCCATGCACCGCGGCGCACAGGAGATCATCCTGGATGACGCGGCCGTACGACGGCTCACCTCTGACAGCCACAGCCAGGGACCACGATCAGCGGACATCGGTGCTGAGGTGGTGGCGGCCAGCTGGGAAGCGCTCTGCGCGGGCGACTTCCGCCTCGTGCTGGGGCTGAGCCCGGTCTCCCCCATGGCTGGGGCAGCCTTCGGACGTTTCCTGTTCGCACTCGCTGCACCCGCGCAGGCCCGAGTACAGCAACTGGTCGACGACGCCGAGGCCATGAACGACACGGAAGAGCTTGCCGCACTCGTCGCCTTCCGCCCCTCGGTGGCTCGCTCGGCCAACGTGACCGGCGTTCCTCAGTGGCTGCGGCACAGGATCCCGCTCGGCGTGGGCCCGGCCGCGACAGACGCAGTGGATGACCTGAGCCTGGAGCATCTCGGAGTTCGGGCCACCAGCAGCTGCCTGGAACTCGTGTGGACGGCGACCGGGCAGCGGGTGCGCCCTGTCACGTACTCCATGATCGATCCGCACAGCGGCCATGTGCCGAACGTGGCCCGTTTTCTGCTCGAACTGGGCCAGCAGGAGGAGCGGCCTCCCGGGGGCTGGAGCTGGGGCGTCTGGTCGACAACGCCTGCGCTGCCCCGGGTGAGGTACGGCCGGTCGGTGCTGTGCCCCGCGCACTGGAGGCCCGACGAGGAGCTGTTCGCCGCGTCGTCCGCCTGCGACTCCCAGTGGGCCGCGCAAGTGGCCCGGTGGCGGCAACGGTGGGCTGTCCCCCGGGACGTCCTGCTGGGCAGGGGGGACCACCGTATCGCCGTGGACCTCGACGACCCGCTCCACCTTCTTGTCTTCCGCGGCGAAGTGCGCCGCGGCTCAGGCCTGGCCGTCATCGAACGCTTCGGCGGCGCTCCGCGCAACGACTGGTTCCAGAGCCGGGACGGATCGCACGCCTGCGAGTTCGTCTTTCCCGTTCTGAGGAAGGGCCACCAGGCCAACCGTGGCTCTCGCCCACGTGCCCCACGGTCGCGAAGCGATGCGGCACCGGCCAAGGATCTCGCACCGTACGGCGTGTCCAGCCACCTGCCCGGCGGCGAATGGCTGTACGCGAAGCTCTATGTCCCCGAACGCCATCAGCCCGCAGTGCTCACCCGCCACCTCGGCCGACTGATCGACCGGGTCTCAGGCCCTCTCACCGACACCTGGTTCTTCCTGCGCTACGCAGACCCCGACCCTCATCTACGCCTGCGGTTCCACGGCGGGGCGAAGTCGCTGTGGGGGGAACTGCTGCCCGAACTGCGTTCCTGGGCAGCAGAACTGGGTGACGCGGGACTTCTGTCCCGACTGGCACTCGACACCTACGAACCCGAGGTCCACCGCTACGGCGGAGCAGCGGCCATCGTCGGCGCCGAGCAGAGCTTCCACGCCGACAGTCAGGCCGTACTGCGGCAATTGAGCTCCCCGGACGGTCCGTTGGCGGACATCTCCGACGTGTCGCCGGCCGCCTTGGGCGTCCTGGACATCCTGTCCCATCTCTGCGGCACGACCTCCGAGGTGCTGCGGCAACTCGGCGGCGCGCCCGTCATGGCCCTCCGAGGTCGCGTACCGAGGGCCGACAAGCAGTCGCTGAGCATGCTGATGGACGAGCACGGCAGAGCGGTGAATTCAGTGGTTGACGATCATTGGCGAACTCGGCGCACGGCTCTCCTCGCGCTTCGTGAAACGCTGCGGAACAACACTCCGATTCCGGGGAGATCCGCGGAGGCGGATACCG
The DNA here is from genome assembly GCF_036898825.1 of Streptomyces sp. B21-083. Classification (GTDB taxonomy): domain Bacteria; phylum Actinomycetota; class Actinomycetes; order Streptomycetales; family Streptomycetaceae; genus Streptomyces. The sequence continues at coordinate 2,945,787 of NZ_JARUND010000001.1, forward strand.
GAGCCATAGCGATGAGTTTGGCACACATGCACTGCAACCGGCTCCTAGGAGTGGGCCGGGAAAAAGAGGCTCTTGCCTATGCGACAGCCCGCGAGTCCCTCGCCCTGCGTGTCGACAGAGTGCGACACGGTCGATGACCGGCCCACTCGCTTCCGCTCACGCCGTGGCCGAGCGGCTTCGTGTACCGGAAGAGGTGGACCGGCTCACCCGAGAATCACGTGCGCGGATTCCTCCCGATGTCCGGTTCCCTGGTTGGCAACCCGCACAGTTGCTCATCGGGCACACCGGTATCGCCATGCTCTACAGTCGTCTCACCTCGGACGACGCCGACTGGGGCAGAACGGCCCACGCCCATTTCTCGGCGGCCCTCCAGACCGTCACCACGGACACCGTCGGCGATGTGCTTCTCGCCGCGTCTCTGCACGCCCAGGAACACGGTGGCTACGCCAATTTCCTGAAACGGGCCGCTCCAGCGCATGTATCCGCGATACGAACGTCTCTTGACGCGATCGGCCGGCGGTTGCGGGAAAAGGGACCTGGACTGGCGAACGCGGAATACGACTTCGTCAACGGGCTTGCTCGCGGCGGACGCGGCTTGATGGCCGGCGCCACGCTGGGTCACGCCGAGTCCTCGGACGTCTTGCGGAAGTTGCTCGCCCTGCTGGTCGAGATGGCCCGCCCGATACAGGTCCACGGTGAGTGGGTACCGGGTTGGTGGACGGACCCAGGACCGGACCTCGCGCCGGAAGCAGACCGCGTGGCCTACCCCCTCGGCGAGTTCAACCTCGGTATCGCGCATGGCATCTGCGGACCCCTGTCGCTGCTGGCCCTGGCACACCAGGCCGGACATCGCGTCCCTGACATGCTCGACGCCACGCGCACCATGGCGGACTGGGTGATGCGGAAACGCAGGGCGGGAAGACAAGGCACGTACTGGCCCGGCCGCGTCGCTTTCGAGGACGAGACCGGCCGCTCCCGAAGCCCGGAAGTGCCGGTCGCGCCCAGGTCGGACTGGTGCTACGGGACTGCCGGCGTGGCACGGTCACTGCAGCTGGCCGGACGTTCGCTCGGCGACCCCGATCTGACAGAGGCCGGCATCGACGCGATGCGGTCCGTCTTCCAGCGGCCGTACGGAAGTGCTGAGATGCCGGATGCGACCTTCTGCCACGGTCGAGCCGGCGTGTTGCTGACAGCGGTGCGGATGGCAGCGGACACGGGGCATTCAGAACTGTGGGAAGGGGCTGACCGACTGGCCACGGACCTCGCTCGGAGCTTCGACCCCAGCACCGCGTTCGGCTATCGCTACCCACTGTCTCCCGCGGTGAATGCTCCTGCGGTCGACGAGCCCGGGCTGCTTCAAGGGGCCGCTGGTGTAGCTCTGACGTTGCTTTCCTACGTCGATGCCCGGGGCGGGAGACTCCCGGACCGCGGCGCTTGGGACACGGCACTGCTCATGGCTTGACCTGCGCGGGTACGTGGGGATGTTCAAGCTCAGCTCGGCCGGCGGGCCGGTCTACCCGGTCGGCGAGACGGCGGACTGCGGCTGCCGGAGTGTCAGGTCGCGTTGGTACCAGACGCCTGGCTTTCCGCCGAGGTCGGCCGGGTCGGCTGGGCCGACCGGGACGAATCCGGCGTTGGTCAGCACCTTCTGGGACGCGGCGTTCTCGTGGGCGGCCGCCGCCCTCAGTGTGCGCAGGCCGTGCCGCGAGGCCGCCAGGCGGCACAGTTCCCGGACGGTCGCGGTCGCCACGCCACGGCCGGCGACCCGCTGGGCGACCCGGTAGCCGAGTCCGGCAGTGCCGTCCTCCAAGTCGTACAGGTTGAACCTGCCGAGTACCGAACCGTCCTCGGCGACGAGCACGTAGAAGGCGCAGATGCCGGCCTCCTGCTCGGCCAGCAGAGCGTCGTACCGGTCGGCGAACCGGTCGAAGTAGGCGTCGCCGCGGTCGGAGACCGAGGCGGCGAAGTAGGTGCGGTTGGCCAGCTCGAAGGCCAGGACCGCCGGCGCATGACCAGCGTCCAGCCGCTTCAGTTCGGACATCGCCCGACCGGTGAACTCGGTCAACTCGGGCCGCCGTGTTCGCGAGCGCGCGTGATGCGCTGTTCGAGCCCCGTCCGGCAGGCCGGCCATTCCTCGCTGGTGATCGAGAAGATCGCGGAGTCGCGCAGCCGGCCGTCCTCGCCGGGTGCCCAGGAGCGGGACCAGTTCCGCAGTACGCCCTCGAAGCGCGCGCCCGTCCTCTCGATCGCGGCCCGTGAACGGCCGTTGCGGGCGTCCGTCTTCAGGTCGACGCGTGCCACGTCCCAGTTCTCGAACGCGTGCCGGAACAGCAGGTACTTGGCCTCGGTGTTCAGCCCGGTGCCCTGGGCGGAGGCCGCGAGCCAGGTGAAGCCGACCTCGATCGCGGAGAGACCGTCGCCCTCCAGCCACCGTCGCGGATCCCAGTAGGCCGTGGCCCCGACCGCGCGGCCCGACGCCCGGTCCACCTGCGCGTACGGAGCCAGTTGCCCCGCGGCGGCGCGGGCGTGCTGGGCGTCGATGTACTCGCCGACCTCGGCCGCCCTCGGCACCCACGTGAACCGGTACGAGCCGCGGTCCTCCTCCGCCGCGGCGGCCAGGTCCGGCGCGTGCCGGTGGTCCAGTGGCTCCAGGCGCACGAGTGAGCCCTCCAGGACGGGTCCGTCCAGTGTGGAACTCATCGTTCCCCGATTCCCTGCGGGCTCACGTCGTCGTCGAGGAAGCGGAGCAGTACGGTGGCCTCCGCCCGGAGGCGCGCGGCCCGGTCGGCATGCGCGGGCGCGGTCAACTGCGCCGCCGCGTCCAGTCGTTCGGCGGCCTCGGCGCGTACGACGTCGACCACGGCGCCCTCGCTCAGCTCGCGCCGAGCCGCTTCGGTGACGCCGGCGCCCACCGGCGACAACTCAAGGGCCATGCCTCGCAGTTCGGCCTCGTCCACGGGCACCGCCTCGGCGTTGTCCAGCGCACCGAGTGTCGCGCGCAGGGCACTGACCGCGACCTTGTCACGAGCGCGCATCGCGTCGGGCAGCGCTTGGCGCATACGAAGACGTAGAGACATGCGCCTGACCTTATGGCGGCGCCACGGGACCCTCAACGTGATTAGAGATGAGGGATCGGGGCCCGTCCGCCGGGTCGGGTCAGCCCAGGATGCCCCGCTGATACGCCGTCGCCACCGCCGCCGCGCGGTCCTTGACGCCCAACTTGGTGTACAGGTGGGTGAGATGGGTCTTCACCGTGGCCTCGCTGATGAACAGGACGCGGGCGATCTCCCGGTTCGACGTGCCCTTGGCGACCAGGGCCAGAACCTCGCGTTCGCGGGCCGAGAGGGGCTCGTTGCCCGGGGTGCGCACCGCCGAGACCAGGCGGGAGGCCACCGCCGGGGAGAGGACCGTGCGGCCCTGGGCAGCCGCCCGTACCGCCGTGAAGAGTTCGTCCCTCGGGGCGTCCTTCAGGAGGTAGCCGGTCGCGCCCGCCTCGATCGCGGGAAGGGTGTCGGAGTCCGTGTCGTACGTCGTCAGGACGAGGATCTTCGCCCGGGACCGGCGGCGGGTCAGTTCGGCGATCGCGTCGACTCCGCCGCCGCCCGGCATCCGCAGGTCCATCAGGACGACGTCGGGGGCGAGCGTGGCGGCCAGTTCGACCGCCTCGACGCCGTTCGATGCCTCGCCGAGGACCGTGAAGTCCGGCGCCGACTCGAACATGCCGCGCAGACCGTCCCGTACGACGGGGTGGTCGTCGACGATCAGGAGGGTGATGGGTGCGTCAGTGGTCATGGGGGACCAACGGTACGCGTGCCGAGACGGCCGTGCCCTGACCTGGTTCGGACTCCAGGGTGAGGGCGCCCGCGATCCGTTCGGCGCGGGCGCGCATGCCGTCGAGGCCGAAGCCACCGGTGCCCGTGCGTGCGCGGGCCGCGAGCAGGTCGAAGCCCTCACCGTCGTCGCGGATGTCGAGGATCACCTCGTCGCCGAGGAAGGTCAGGGTGACGCCGGCCCGTGACGCGCGGGCGTGGCGGGACGTGTTCGACAGGGCTTCCTGGGCGATGCGCAGAAGGGTCGCCGCGAGTTCCGCGTGGAGTTGTTCCGCCGGGCCCGTGACCGTGAACTCGGCGCGTACGCCCGTCCGTTCGGCCCAGTCGGCGACCGTCTTCTTCAGGGCTTCCGGCAGGTCGTCGCTCTCCAGGGCCACGGGGGCGAGGTTCTGTACGGAGCGGCGGGCCTCACCGAGGCTGTGGCGGGCCAACTTCATGGCGCGGTCCGTGTGTTCGCGCGCCAGGACGCGGTCCGGGGTGTTCGTCACCACCTGGAGCTGGGCGATGATCCCGGTCAGGCCCTGGGCGATGGTGTCGTGGATCTCGGCGGCCAGTCGGCGGCGCTCGTCCGCGACGCCCGCTTCCCTTGCCTGGAGGAGGAGTTGGGCGTGCAGGGCGGCGTTCTCGTCGAGGGCCTGTTGCAACGCCGTGTTGGTGCGTTCGAGTTCGGTGATGGTGAGGTCCCGGTCGCGGGAGCGCTGCACTTCCTGCTCGGTGGCGTGGGCAACCAGCGCCTGCAGGCCGAAGTTGACGACCAGCAGCCCGGCGAACGCCGCCCACTGCCCCCCGCTTCCGAACGGCAGCCCGCCAGCCTGTGCGGCGGCCACCGTGACCGCGCTGGCGAACAGCCCGAGCCGCCGCCACATACCCGGGATCAGCTCGTCGGCGTCCATGTAGCCGGCGGCGGCGTAGAACGCGAAGAACGGGTTGACCCAGGTGAGCAGGAAGGCGATCGCCCAGCGGACGACGTAGTACGCGGTCCCCGCCCGGGACGGGGTCCGGCCCCGCTCGGCCCGACGGGGGCGGGTGCCGTGCCACCAGAGCTGGAGCGCGAGCGCGGCGCCGACGAGGGCCCCGGCGGCCTGCCATTCGATGGGGCCGTCGATCAGCTCGGCGGAGACGGCCGCGAGGACCGCGCTGACGCCGAGCAGCCCGTACGGCCCCCAGATGTGCAGTTGCTCCATGCGCCGGTCGAGCTGTGAGTCCGCCGCGGTCATGCCCCCAGTCTGCACGGACCGTCGCCCGTCCCCTACTCCCACCGGAACCAGCGTGCGGCACCGGCCGTCAGCAGTACCGTCCAGGCCACCAGCACGCCCAGGTGGTCCCAGCCGGGCCAGTCCCCCGCCGCCGCCCGGTTCAGCGCCTCGGCCGCCGCGCCGAACGGGGTCCAGCCGACGATCCTGGCCAGCACGTCCGGCATGGTCTGCACCGGCGCCCACACGCCCGCGGAGAACATCGACGGGAAGAACACGGCCGACCCGATCGCGCCCGCGACCTTCGTCGTCCGGGACAGCGCGGAGACCACGGCGCCGAGCGCGAGGGCGACCAGCACGGTCAGGACGAGGGCCAGGGCGTAGCCGAGGGGCTGCCGGGCCAGTCGTACGTCGAAGGCGAGGCGTCCGACCGCGAGGGTGAGAAGCGACGATGTCAGGGCCGCCCCGCCGTACACCAGCATCTGTGCCCGGAGGAGGGCGGCCGGGCGGACCGGGGTGGTGGACATCCGGCGCAGGATGCCGCGCTCGCGGTAGCCGGTGAGGGTCTGCGGCATGGCCTGGAGGCCGCCGACGATCGGGCCGAGCAGCACGGCCACCGGTACGTACACGTCGATCGTCCGTAGGCCGCCCAGGTCGGTCTGGGGGTCGCCGAAGGAGGGGATCGAGCCGAGGATCACCAGGAGGAGGACCGGGAACAACAGGATCCAGAAGAGGGAGCCGGGTTCGCGGCTCAGGAGCCGGATCTCGGTCCTCAGTACGGCAGTGTCGGCGATGGATGTGTTCATGGCGCTCATGCCGCTTCCTCCTTCGTGAGGTCGAGGAACGCGTCGTCCAACGTGGCTTCGGTGACGCGGAGTTGGAGGGCAGTGACATGGCTTCGGGCGAGGAGGCTGATGACGGCGTTGACGGTCTCGTCCGTGCCGGAGAGGGTGACGCGGCTGTCCCGGTACTCGACCGACGCGAGCGCCGGAAGCGCGCTCAAGGCGTCCTCGGCCAAGGGCTCGGACGGCGTGAAGCTGATCACCGTGGCGCCCGCCGAGCGGCGGATCAGGCCCGCCGGGGTGTCCAGGGCGGCGATCCGCCCCTTGTCGATCACGGCGATCCGGTCGCACAGCCGTTGCGCCTCCTCCATGAAGTGCGTGACCACAAGGACGGTCACCCCGCTCGCCCGTACGTCCTCGATGAGCTGCCAGGTGTCCCGGCGGGCGCGGGGGTCGAGGCCCGTGGTCAGCTCGTCGAGGACGACGACCCGGGGGCCGCCGATGAGGGCGAGCGCGATGAACAGGCGCTGTTTCTGGCCACCGGAGAGCTTGCCGAACCTGGTGTCGAGCCGGTCGGTCAGGCCGAGGCGCTCGGCCAGTGGGCGCCAGTCGGCGGGGCGTGGATAGAAGGCCGCGTACAGCTCCAGTGCCTCGCGGACCGTCAGCTTGGCCTGCAGTTCGCTCTGCTGGAGCTGGGCGCCGAGGACCCGGCTGGTGGCCTGGCGGTCGGTGACCGGGTCGAGGCCGGCGACCCGGATCCGGCCGCCGTCGGGCACGCGCAGGCCTTCGACGCATTCGACGGTGGTGGTCTTGCCGGCGCCGTTCGGGCCGAGGATGCCGAAGATCTCGCCCTCCTCGACGGCGAAGGAGATGCCGTCCACGACGGGACGGCCGCCGTAGGACTTGCGCAGGTCGTGCACTTCGATGACGGACATGCGATCAGCGTCGCGCTGCGGGAGGGGGCGGCACATCGGCCGACGCGCTCGGAACGGCATCAACCGATCGGTTGATACGCATGTACGACCACACGTACGAACGCGTTTACGGTAATTCGAACACGCAGGTCGTAGGACCTGCGCCTGACCCGATCCGGGCCAAAACTCGGTAGGCACTGTCAGTGGTGGTTTGTAGGCTCGGGATGATGTCCACGACACGTGCAACCGCAAACGACCCCGGGGCCCAGGCCGGCCGTTCCGCCGTACGCACTCTGCTGCGCCTGTGGCCCTTTGTGCGGCCGGTTCGCGCCCGATTGTCCGTCGCCGCGCTCGTCGCCGTCCTCGCCTCGTGCATGGGGCTGGTGATCCCGCTCGTCCTGAAATGGATGGTGGACGGGCCGATCGCCGACCGTGACTCCCGCGGTGTGTGGTTCGGGGCGCTGTGGCTGCTGCTGCTCGGGCTCGGAGAGGCGCTGCTGTTCGGGCTGCGGCGGTGGCTGGTGGCCAGACCGCTGGCCGGGGTCGAGGCGGCGATGCGGGCGGCGCTGTACCGGCGGCTCCAGCGGCTGCCGGTCGCCTTCCACGACCGGTGGCCGTCCGGTCAGCTGCTGTCCCGGGCGACGTCGGACCTGCAGCTGCTGCGGATGTTCCTCGCCTTTCCGCTGACGTTCCTGTTCGTCAACGCGGTGACGATCCTGGTCGGCGTGATCATCATGCTGGTCCAGGACTGGTCGCTCGGGCTGGTGATCCTGGGGCCCGCCGTCCCCGTCCTGGTGGTGTGCATCGTCTTCGAGCGGCGCTACCACCTGGTGGCCCGGCGTGCGCAGGACCAGGTCGGCGACCTGACGACGGTCGTCGAGGAGAGCGTGCTGGGCATCCGGATCATCAAGGGGTTCGGGCGGCACCGCAGTCAGGCGCGGGCGTTCCGTGAGCTGTCGGGGACCTTGCGCGGGACCGAGTTGCACAAGGCCCGGCTGCTGTCGGCGATCTGGGCGGCGATCGTCACGCTGCCGGAGCTGGCGATCGGGGCGGCGCTCGTGCTGGGGACCGTGCAGGTCGCGAACGGTGATCTGTCGGCGGGCACGCTGGTCGCCTTCCTGTCCACGGCTCTGGCCCTGCGCTGGCCCGTCGACTCCATCGGCTTCCTGCTCGCGATGAGCCAGGACGCGGCCACCGCCACAGAGCGGTACTTCGAGGTGATGGACGAGGATCCGGAAGGGGATAAGGAGACCGCCCTCCCCGGTGCCGGGTCACCTTCCTCGGATGTGTCCGATGTCTCCGGTTCCTCGGGCGCCGACCGTGGGCTGCGCTTCCACGAGGTCTCCTTCCGGTATCCGGACGCGCCCGCCGACTCCCCGCCGGTCCTCGACCGCGTCGACCTCCACATCCGGTCGGGCGAGTCGCTGGCCCTCGTCGGTACGACCGGCAGCGGCAAGACCACGCTCACGGCGCTCGTCCCCCGGCTGCACGAGGTGACCTCGGGGCGCATCACCCTCGACGGCCACGACATCTCCGCCCTGCCCAGGGATGAGCTGCGTGCCCTGGTCGCCGTCGCCTTCGAGGAGCCCACCCTCTTCTCGGCGAGCGTCGGCGAGAACGTCCTCATGGGCGCCGGGGACTCGGCGGGCGAGGCCGAGCTGCGGCACGCCCTTGCCGTGGCGCAGGCCGATTTCGTGCACGCGCTGCCGCAGGGCTCGGACACCCAGGTCGGTGAACAGGGCCTCAGCCTCTCCGGTGGCCAGCGGCAACGGCTCGCGCTGGCCCGGGCGGTCGTGGGCGGGCCCAGGTTCCTCGTCCTCGACGACCCGCTGTCCGCGCTGGACGTGCACACGGAGGCCGCCGTCGAGGCCGCGCTGCGCAGGGTCCTCGCCGACACCACGGCCCTGATCGTGGCGCACCGCCCGTCCACGGTCCTGCTCGCCGACCGCGTCGCCCTCCTCTCCGGCGGCCGGATCACCGCCGTGGGCACGCATCACGAACTCCTGCGGACGAACGCCGAGTACGCCTGGCTGATGGCCGGCGCGGACGAGGAGACCGACCGCGGCAACTCCCCCCACGGCACCACCGACAGCTTCGAGGAGGCCGCCCGATGACGGCGCCCACAACCACCGCGCCGCCCCCGGACGACGAACAGCCCCCCAACCCGGGCACCGGGCCAGGCAACGGACCCCACGGGGAATCCAAGGCGGGAGCAGACACCGGACCCCACGCGGAACCTGACGCCGGACCCGACGCCGGACCCCACGCGGAACCGGACGCCGGACCCGACGCCGGACCCGACGCCGGACCGGACGCCGAGGCGGCGACTGCGGCTCCCCGGCCCCCCGCCCCCGGTGACCCCTTCGACCAGGACGACCTGCCCACCCCCAAAGGCGCCACCGCGACCCTGCTTCGCTCCCTCCTCGCCCCGATGAGGGGCCGGGTCGCCCTCACCGCCGTACTTCTGCTGCTGCAGCAGGCGGCCGTCCAGGCGGGCCCGCTGCTCGTCGCGTACGCCATCGACCGGGGTGTGCCGGCCTTCCGGGACCACGACAACGGGCCGCTGGTCGCCGTCGGCGTCGGCTATCTGCTCTGCGCGCTGGCGTCGGGCGGGCTGCAGTACTGGTTCATCTCCGCCGCCGCCCGGGTCAGTCAGGACGCGCTGCTCGATCTGCGCGGGCGTATCTTCCGGCACGCGCAGGCACTCAGCCTCGACTTCCACGAGCGTTACACCTCGGGCCGGCTCATCTCCCGTTCCACGGCAGACGTCGAGTCGCTGCGCGAGCTGCTGAACGACGGGCTCCAGGAACTCGTCACCATCGCCCTGTCCTTCGCCTACATCTCGGCCGTCCTGCTCTGGCTGGATCTGAGCCTCGGCACTCTCGCCATCGTCTCCTTCGTGCCCCTCTACCTCCTCGTCCGGCTCTACCAGCGCCGGGCCGGCCGGGTGTACGCGCTGCGGTCCACCGCGATCGCGGCCGTCATCGTCAAGTTCGTCGAGACGATGAACGGCATCCGGCCGGTGCGCGCGTTCCGCCGCGAGGCGGCCAACGACGCGGAGTTCGAGGCCCTCAACCGGGACCACGAGCGGAAGAACGGCGACGCGATCCTGGAGATGGCGCGTTACGTCGTCGGCTCCCGGGTGGTGGCCAACTCCGCTGTCGCGGCGATGGTGTTGTGGGGCGCCCACCGGGTCGCGAACGGCTCGCTGGAGCTGGGTGTGCTGGCCGCCGCCGTGCTGTACCTGCGGCGGCTGTACGACCCCATCGACCGGCTCGGTATGTTCCTCAACTCCTACCAGTCGGCCACCGCCTCCCTGGAGAAGATCTCCGGTCTCCTCGCCCAGACGCCGTCCGTCCCGGAACCCTCGGCTCCCCGGCCCCTTCCGGTACGTGAGTCCGAGCACCCGGGCCGCGCGGTCGTCTTCGACGGAGTCCGGTTCGCCTACCGCACCGGCGGCGAGGTGCTGCCCCGCTTCGACCTCAGCCTCCCGGCCGGGCAGACCGTCGCGGTCGTCGGCTCGACCGGCGCCGGCAAGTCCACCCTGGCCAAGCTGCTCGCCCGCTTCTACGACCCCACCGAGGGGCACGTCCTCCTCGACGACGTCGATCTGCGCGACCTGGCGGCCACCGATCTGCGGCGCGGGGTCGTGATGGTGACGCAGGAGGCCTTCCTGTTCTCCGGCAGCGTCGCCGACAACATCGCCATAGGCCGCCCGGACGCCGAGCGCGAGGAGATCGAGCGTGCGGCGAAGGCGATCGGCGCCCATGACTTCATCACCGCGCTGCCCGACGGCTACGACACGGACGTACGCAAACGAGGCGGCCGTATCTCCGCTGGGCAGCGCCAACTGGTCGCGTTCGCGCGGGCGTTGCTCGCCGATCCGGCGGTGCTGATCCTCGACGAGGCGACCAGTTCGCTCGACATCCCGGGTGAACGGGCCGTGCAGCGTGCGATGTCGACGGTCCTGAAGGGGCGTACGGCCGTCGTGATCGCGCACCGGCTGTCGACCGTCGAGATCGCCGACCGGGTGCTGGTGATGGAGCACGGGCGGGTCGTCGAGGACGGAGCCCCGGCCGAACTCATCGCCGGTACGGGCCGGTTCGCGGATCTGCACCGGGCCTGGCGGGACAGCCTGGCGTGAGTTCTCACCAGCCGCGTCGAGACCGGCCCGGACGGCATCACGCCAGCCTGCCCCGTGCGGGGACGGTGAATTTCCGCCCGTCAGTTCTGGACGTCGGCGGCCAGCGCCCGCAGCGCCTCCAACAAGGTGCGCACCCCGAACCCGGTGGCCCCGTGCGGCACTTCCCCGTACGCCGACTCGTCGTTCCACACCGGTGCGGCGACGTCCAGGTGCGCCCAGCGCGTGCCGGGGGTGACGAAGTCGGCCAGGAACAGGGCGGCCTGCACGCTGTCGCCACGACGGTGTGAGCAGTTGACGCGGTCGGCGACTGCCGAGCGCAGGTGCCGTCGCTCGTGCGCGAGCAGGGGCAGCCGCCACAACGACTCACCGGCCCGCTGTCCGGCCTCCACCAGGAGGTCGGCCAACGCATCGTCGGGTGAGAAGACCGCGCCCGTTCGCGTGCCCAGGGCATGGCCGGCCGCCGAGGTGAGCGTGGCCACGTCGATGACGACATCGGCCCGGCCCGGTTCGCTCGCCAGCGACAGAACGTCAGCGAGCAGGACCCGGCCCTCGTTGTCGGTGTGTGTGACCTCGGTGCTGGTGCCGTCACGGTGCCGCACCACGTCCCCGACGCGCAGAGCCCCACCGTCCGGCATGTTCTCGGCCAGGGGCAGGTGGGCGCGGACCCGGAGCGGCAGGCCCAGCCGGGGAAGGGCCAGCACCGCACCGACGACGGCTGCGGCTCCGCCCATGTCCGCCTTCATCGTGTGCAGTTCACCAGAGGGCTTGAGGGACAGCCCGCCGGAGTCGAAGGTGACTCCCTTGCCGATCAGGGCCACGGTGAGCGCCGCCGGGCCGTCGGGTTCGTAGACGCATTCCACGTAGCGTGGGGGCTCCGACGATCCCCGGCCGACGGCGGCCAGACCCGCCAGACCCAGCCGTTCCAGTTCGGCTTCTCTGTGGACGGTGTGGGCCAGCCCGGCCTCGGCGGCGGCCGCCGCGACCCGGTCGGCGAAGACGGTCGGAGTCAGTTCGCAGGCTGGGGCGTTGACGAGGTCCCTGGCCAGGCAGGTGCCGTCGGCCGCGGCCAGCGCCTCCGCGAGGGCCCCCGGGTCCGCGCCCGTGATCCGGACCTCAGCGGGGGGCGGCAGGCCCTGGGAGCTGCGATAGGCGTCGTACCGGTACAGGGCCAGCCTGGCACCTTCCGCGACCGCGTGGACCCGATCGTCCGGCGCGAGGCGGCCGCCGACCGGGACCGCGAGATCCATGCGCACGGTCCGGGCCGGCCCGAGGGCCCGGGTGGCGACAGCGGCCGCCTCGCGCAGGACGGCCGGGGTGAGCGTGTCGGCGGGCCCCAGGCCGACGTTGAGGAGGACGCCGCGACCGCTCTCGGCCGGTTCGGCCACCACCTGCCCGGCCCGGGCGAGGAAGCCGCGCCTGCGTACGAAGGCGCTCGCGCCCGCGGCGGAGTGCCAGGGCCGGACGATCACATCGGCGTGTTCGTCGGGCGTCCCGGCGCGGAAGGTGGTCACGGCGTCGTCACTCTCTCAGGCCCGCTCGTAGCGGGCGGTGCTGTCCCGGGTCAGCAGCCCCTCGTCGACGAGGGCCCGGCGCAGGCTGACCCAGTCGTCCAGCCAACCGCCGCAGATGGCGTTCACCTTGGGCTCGTCATAGGTCACGCCCTTCTCGAAGGACTCGGCGACCACTGTCAGCACACGTTTGCGGGTCTTCGCGTTGCCGGGGATGGAAGCCAGACGGCCTTTGCGGAAATAGGCTCCGGCGCCGTCCCCTGCGTCCCGTCCGGTCAGCCGCACCTCTTCGCGCACTGCCAGCCGGAAGGTGTCGTCGACGAGGTTGTACGTGCCCCGGTCCGGGTCGTGGGAGGCGATTCGCCCCTGGGCCAACTTCTGCAGTGCCATCGCGGCGGCGGTGGGCCGCAGCCCGGTCCGCTCGGCCACCTCGGCCACGGTGACGGCGCCCAGCGCGAGCGCCGCGTAGGCGGACCGGCGGTCCTCCTGCGCGAGAAGTCCGACCAGGTCGCGACAGGACGGCGGTCGCTCGTGTGTCCTGGTGGCAGACCCGTCGTCGACGGTGTCCCGCTCCGAGGCGATTTCGGAGGTGGCGGATCGGGGGGAGTCGGTGGCAGTCAACTGCTCTCTCTGTTCTCTGGGGTTCTCTGGGGTTCTCTGGGGTGAATTCCGCAGGGGGTACGGCCCGGGGGCCTCACGACTATCCCGCCCCGGTGGGCTGCGGCAAGGTGCCTATCACGCGCTTTCGGATGTTTCCGGCCAGTCGGCCGCCGAGGGGTCCCCGAGCCTGTGGACGGGGCCGAGCGACAGCGCCACGGCTGGACGGGCGCGGCGCGGGGTGCCTTTGGGCGGCGGTGTGCGATAGGCAGAGGGGACGGCCCGGGTGGCCAGGGCGATCACCTTCGTGCCCTCGCTGTGGATCCAGCGTCGGCGCTCCCATTCCGCGAGGGTCCGTGCGGTCCGGTCCACGTCGGTACCGGGCCCTCCGGGAACGAACAGGTCGCGGTGGCGGGCCCCGCCGATCAGAGCCCGGTACAGGCGGGCCTCCGCGTCCGTGAGCACCGTCCGACCCGCCGGCAGACCGGGCCTGCCCTCGTCGAGGACCACGGATTCGAAGCCGAGGCGGTAGGTGAAGTGCGCCCGGCGGTACTGGGCCCGCCACAAGCTGATCCTGGCCGCCAGCAGCCGCCGTAATTCCTCGTTCTCGGCGGCGTCGGTGAAATCACCTTCGAAGTGGTAGGCGATGTCCCACAACTCCCCGGGAGTGAGCTGCGGATAGACGTATCGATACCCCGCCAACGGCCTGGTGAGCGTCAGACCGAATTGCTCGGGACGCTCCACGTACGGGCTGAACCGGTCGAAGTGCACAGCCAGGATGTCGTTGTCAGGGGCCTGCAGATGAGTCAGCGAGGAAACCAGCTCGACCTGCTCCCGGAGGGATGCGGGAGTTTCGTCCGGGTAGCCGGTGAGGATGTTCCAGACCGGCAGCACCCCGTACTCGGCGCAGCCCAGGAGGAACCTGATGTTCTGGTAGGCCGTGGCTCCCTTGCGCAGGAGACGCAGACCCTCCGTGCTGAGACTCTCGATTCCCGGCTGCACCGAACGGATACCCGCCCGCCGCATGGCCCGAATGTCCGCCCACTCCATGTTCGCCTTCACCTCGAAGAACAAGGAATGATCGGTCCCCAGTTTCTCGATCTTCGGCAACGCCGTGTCCAGATACTTCAGATCAAGAATGTTGTCCACCGCGAAAAAGTCCAGCACACCATACCGGTTCATCAGGTGACTCAATTCATCCGCCACCGAATCCGGATGCTTACTCCGATAGTTCATCGTCGCACCGTTCAACCCACAGAACGTGCAATGCGTCTTCGCACCCCACCAACACCCCCGCGAGAACTCCACCGGCAAAGTGATCTCCGGCTCCAGATCCCCCAACCCCGCATCCGCCAACTGCTCGAAGAACCCGTCATAGTTCGGCACCGGCACCGCCAACGGACCACCCCGACCAGGCACCGCAGGAGCCGACACATCCCCCGCAGCCGCCCCCGCCCCCGCCCGCGTCCGCAACCGCCCCACGTCCACCACCGGACCACCCGCCGACACCGACCGCAGCAACGACAGGAACGCGTCCTCCCCCGGACCGTCCACCACCGCGTCCAACGCCGGATACCGCGCCAGCAACGTCCGCCCCATCGACCCCTCGCAGTTACTGCCCCCCATCACGATCACCCCGCCGTAACCGTGCTCCCGCAACCGCTCCGCCACCGCCAACGTCGGCCCGTTCTGGCTGAAAGTGCTGGTGAACCCGATGACGTCGGGCCGACCGGTGAGCAGCCTGCGTACGGTCCGTTCCACGTGCAGCTCGGCCGGCCCACGGAGCGCGTCCACCAGGGCGATCGTGGTGTCGCCGACACCATGAGCGCGCAACTCGGCGTGGTAGGCGTCGCGTTCGTCCGCGTCGGCGTGACGCCGTGCGAAGATCCAGTCGCCCACCGCGAGGTGGTACAGCTCCTCGGACACCATCCGGTACGCCTCGGACCACTCCTTGCGGTCCATGCCCGGCAGGGGACCCGCCGCGCGCGCGAGCCCGTAGAAGTCGAGGTACGCGTAGTGGGACTCGGCCTCCCAGCCCCCCGCCTCGGCAACGGCTCGCAGCGCGCCCACCTGGATCGAGGGGCGCCGAACGTTGTTCCAGGGCATGGAGACCAGTGCGACCCGAGGGCGCTCCGTCATGACACCACCCTCACCAGGTCAGCCGAAGGTCGTAGGAGTTGCGCAGGAACGGCGGCGGGTCCTGGCGGAGCGCGGCCGGCACCTCGTAGCGCGGCACCGCCCGGTGCCATTCCTCCAGCGCCGTGAGGATCTGGGCGCGGGCGAACGCCGCTCCCAGACACTGGTGGGCACCGGTACCGAAGGCGATGTGGGGGTTGCGTTCCCGGTCGAAGTCCACCTGCTCCGGACGGTCGAAGACCGCCGGGTCGTGATTGGCGAGGGCCAGGGGCAGCAGCACCGTATCGCCCTGGTCCGTGACCCCCGCTGCCCCCGGCCGTACCGCCATCCGCCCGGGGTACATACAGGAGTTGACGCGCAGGAACTCCTCCACCGCCACCGGCCTGATGTCCCGCTCGGTCAGGAAGCGGGTCCGGTCGGCCTCGTGATAGGCGAAGTACTGGACCGCGTTGGCCAGATGATTCACGGTGGAGTCCACGCCTGCCAGGAAGATCACGCACAGCAGCGAGGCCCGGTCGTCGTCCCCGACCGGCTCGCCGCCGATCGTCCACGTCAGGCTCGCCGTCGTCAGGTCCCCGGCCGGCTCCGCCCTTCGCAGAGCGATGTGCTCCCGTGCGAACCGTTCCAGGGCGGGCAGGCCCAGTTCTCCGTACGCGGCTTCGCGGGGGTCGGGCTCCGACCGCGAGTCGATCATGGCCCGGTCGATGGCGAGCAGGAGGTCGAGGCGCTCGGCGGGCCAGCCCACAGCCTCCATCAGATTCTCCATCACGAACGGCCGGGCGAAGTCCTCGTTGAAGGAGATCTCGCCGCGTTCGAGGAGGCCGCCGATCCGTGCCCGGGCACGGCCACGCACTCCTGGGGTCAGGTCGCGGACCCGCTGCGGGGTGAACCAGGAGGCCAGCCGACGACGCCACTCCGTGTGCTCGGCACCTTCCACAGTGAGGGGGACCCACCGCTCCTCCTGTGCCCCCTCGGCCGCGCTGACCCGCCCCACGGTGAACGTGTCCTCGTCCCGGAACGCCTCACAGATGCCCTCGTAGGAGGAGAGCACCCAGAAGCCGGGGCCCCGGTCGCTGTGGAAGGCACCGTCGCGGGCGTACATCGCGGCCGCGCGCCGGTATTCCTCGGGGGCGTTGAAGAAGTCGAAGTCGACCGACACCGGGCAGCCCCCGGAAGCCCGGGCCGGTGCGTCCGTCTCACTGAGTTGTTCGTTCCGCAAGGACACTCATCCCTTCGGTCGGTCGATCGCCGGGTATCGGCGGATCGAGTTCGCCACGTGGCCAGTCCGAGGCGGTCAGCCCCGAAACTGACAGCCTCAGGGCCCACAAGCGGTCCAGATCCGCCTCGTCGAGCAGGACGCCGTCGATGAGCACCGCGTCCGGCCTCGCCAGCCCCGCCACCCGGTCGTTCGGATGCCGGCGGTAGAGAACCAGGTCGGAGGAGGCGGGGACGGCCGCGGTCCTGCCCGTTCCCGGCAGGGCGGGGGTCATCGCGCGGTACGCGTTGACCGTGGCCGCCCGCAGCAGCGCCCCGAAGCTCAACCCGGCCCGCTCGAGCTCCGCCAACTCCTTGTGGAAGGAGGGACCCGCCAGCACGAACGGGTTGCCGCAGTCGGTGCCGACCAGGAGCCGGGCGGCGACGCCTTCGGTGCGCGCCACCAGCTCGCCCAGACGGTCCACGGTGGCGCCCCGCAGGCGGGCCTCCACGGGGTCCAGCCGCAGCGCCTCCCGCGCGGCGTGTTGCCAGGCCCGCCGTCTGCTCGGGGTAGCCGCGGCCAGCGCCGTCCGGGAGTGCCTGGTCCTGTGCCGCTCACCACTGCGGGCACGCCAGCACACCAGGGTCGGGCAGATCAGGTGCCGGTGCGGGCCGGACCCGGCGAGCGCGTCACTCATCTCCGCCGCCCGCTCCCTGACCCCGGTCGCGGACAACGCACCCGCCAGGGAGGGCCAGCGCCGGTCCTGCGGCAGCCGGAACACGTTCGGCACGACGCCGTAGAGGTGCTCGCTGGTCCGCAGCACACGGGCCGCCGTCGCGAACGGGACCCGTTCGGGCACATGGCCGACCACCGGGATCCCGGCCCGCCGGCAGGCATTCGCCAGCCGGTCCATGACGGCGGGTTCGATGTCGTCGTAGATCTTGAGCCCGTGGTACCCGAACGCGAGCGACTCCTCGATCACTCGGCGGACCGCCTTGTCGTCGGCCAGCACCGTCACCGCGTCGGGCAGCCTGGTCGCCGGCCCGTCCACGACTCCCGCGGTGACCCACAGCCGGGGCAGCACCACATGCCGGGCCCGCCGCGCGCCTTCCGCCAGGAGGTGGGCCGGTTCACCCCACAACTGCCGACAGCCCGTCACCCCGTGCACCAGGAGACCGACCAGGTCCGCGAGCGAGGACACGTGCGCGTGGGCGTCGACCATCCCGGAGACCGCGTACCAGGCGCAGGGCCGTTTGCGCTCCGGCTGCCGGGGGCCCGAGTAGGGCGAGGGCCCCGTCGTGCAGCGGCCGTCGGTGACGGTCAGATCCTGCACGGGCCCGGGTTCACCCGTGACCGGGTCGACCTGCCGTACCTCCCGGAGGATGTGATTCCGAGGCCGGGCCGCGAACTCCTCCAGAGCCGTCACCAGGGGATCGCCCTCGGGCAGCAGGTTGCGCCGCCACCGCCACTGGGCCTCTTCCAGTCCGCTGCTCATCCCGGTGCCCGCCCCGTCGCCGCGGTGCCGGCCGGTATCACCCGGGCCACTTCCGCGAGCTGTGCCGCCGCCTTCACCCGGCTCTCGGCGTCGAGCAGCCACAGCTGGGCGCCGAGTCGGCGTTCGCCGGCCCTGAACGGTGCGAGGTCCGCGTCGCCGGAGGCGCCGACCAGGACCACTTCCTGGTCGGGGAAGCCTCTCGGCACCTCTCGTTCACCGCCGAGCAGCAGGCCCCGGGTGGCGTGTCCCAGTTCCCGGCGGTCCACCCGGTCACAGGCATCGACCATCCAGGGCGGTGCGCCCTTCGCGACGAAGTTGTCTCTCAGGTACTCGGCGCCGTCAGGCCCTTCGACAGCCCGGGCCTCCTCTTCCACGGCATCGCCCGGGATCACGACGGCCTCCGCGTGGGCGCAGAAGGACACCACTCGGCTGATCCGGGCGTCGGCGGCGGCCACCGACAGCGCGACCCGACCGCCGTAGTACAGGCCGATCACCGTGCAACGGCGATGCCCGAGGTGGTCCAGGACGGCCCGCAGGTCCGCCGTGTACCGGTGGGGGGCGTGTGCCGCGGCGGCGCCGCCGGGCCCGCTGTCACCGCGTCCGCGCAGATCCACGGAGGTGACGTCGGCGTCGGCGGGGAGCGCCGCCAGGAAGCCGGAGTCCGTCCACACCCGCCGGTCCATGGCCACGCCGTGCACCAGCAGCACCGCCTGCCCGGGGCCGGGTCGGCGTTCGGCGGCTATCACCGTGCCGTCCTCCGACACCACGGTGAACTGTTCGACCTCATCCACGCGCGTCTCCCCCTGTCCGGCTGCCGCCTGCCACGGTGACCTGGTCCGGGCTCGCGTCCTTCGTGTCCGGCGTGTCGCGGTCCCGCAGCTCGTCGGCGAGTCCCTCGTCACGGAGTTCCGCCGCCCTTCCCAGTTCGTCGGGCATGCCGTCCCGGGTGGCCAGGATCAGTCCCCGGCGGGCCTCGATGTGCAGCCACCCCCGTCGGCTCCAGGTCCGCAGCCGGCCCCGGAGTTCGGCCTGGGGCACGCCCGTCATGTCGAACACCCTTTCCACGGTCTGGTCGATTCGTCCGCCGTGCGCCATCGACCGGAACAGCTGGTCGTCGGCACCGCGCAGCACGTGGCGGCCGGTGGCCACGTGCGGCCGATGGTCCTGCAGGACGGTCAGGTCGGGGCCCAGCCGGTAGGTGAACCGGGACTGCGCGTGCAGCTTCTTCCACAGCCCCACCCGCGCGCCCAGCCGCCGTCGCAGTGCCAGTAGCTCGTCCGCGTCCGTCCGTTCCTCGGTCTCGGTGTGCGAGAAGGAGTAGGCGAGCGCGGCCTGGTCGGCGGCGGGGGACGGGTGGATGAACCTGTACTTGGGCTCCGGCCCGTTCAGCGCGATCCGGAATTCGTCGGGCCTCTCGTGGTACGGGCTGTAACGGTCCACGCGGACCCGGCTGACCGTCGACGGGGGCGCCAGATGGGTGATGAACGGGAACAGTGCGAGCTGTTCCTCCAGCATCCGGGGCGTCTCCATCGGCATCGCCGACAGAAGGTTCCACCGCGCGTCGATGCCCAGCTCGGCGCAGAGAACCAGGAACCGCAGATTGTGGAAGGCGGTGGCACCCTTGCGCAGCAGCCGGAGCGCCCCGCTGCTCAGGCTTTCGATGCCGGGTTGCACCATGGTCACTCCGGCGGCCCGCATCTCGCCGACCTCCCGGGGCCCGAGATTCGCCTTGACCTCGAAGAAGGTCGTGACGTCGACCTCGGACGCGGCCAGCTCGGCCAGACCGTTGTCCCGCTTGGCGAGGATGGTGTCGACCGCGTAGGTGTCGAACACCCCGTGCTTCTCGGTCAGTTGCCGCAGCGTGTCGGTCAGCCTGCGCCCCGGTTTGCTGCGGTAGACCATCCCGCTGCCGTTCTCGCCGCAGAAGGTGCACTGGAGCTTCTCGCCCCACCAGCAACCGCGTGACATCTGGAACGGCAGAGCCACATGTGGGGTGATGAGATCGCGCCACGGCAGGTCCCGCAACCGCGCGAAGTACTCGTCGTAGCGGGGCACCGGGGCCGAGTCCGCGTCCTGAGCCACCGGCAGCCCCGCCCGTATCCCGTCCTCGGCGCGCAGCGCCAGACCGGGGACGCCCGCGAGATCGGCGAGGCTCCCGGCCGCCCGGAGTGCCGTGACCGCCGCCTCGCCCTCGCCCTGCACCACGGCGTCGACGAACGGGTAGGCGACCATCACGGCCTGCCCCATCGGCCGGTCGCAGTTGGCGCCTCCGAGCACGACGTGGCGCCGCGGATCCCGTTCCTTCAGGGCTCGCCCGATGGCCAGCGAAGGGACGAGTTGGCTGAACGAGGTGGTGAACCCGTACATCGGTGCGTCCAGTTCGAGCATCCGCTCGGCGAAACCGGCCACGAAGTCGGGTGCGATCGCACGCAGGTCCAGGACCCGGCGCACCATCTCCTCCGAGACTCCGCGCGACGTGAGGAAGGCCGCGTAATCGGCTGATGCCGTCTCCTCGGCGTCGGGACCGGCGTCCGATGCGCGAGGTCCGTCCGCCGGCCCTCCGAAGATCCAGTCGCCGACACCGAAGCCGTACAGTTCCTCACCGATGGTGTCGTAGACCGACACGAACTCCGTTGGGTCCCACCCGAGGGTCTCCACGGCGTACTGCGACCAGTCCAGGTATCCGTAGACCGGGATGACCGGATCACCCGGAGTGTGGTCGGCCAGCGCTGCCAGGGTGGCGATCTGGATCGACGGCCGGTACAGGCTGTTCCAGGGCGGTGCGATCAGTACGAGCTTCACCGCGGACTGCCCTTCCTGGGCCGCAGCCGGGCGTCGAGCCGGCCTGTGGGCAGCACCGGGTAACCCGCGCGCGCCTTGTCCAGCATCTCCAGCCCGGGGACGACCACATCGACCACCGTCACCGGCCCCGGCTCGGTGAGGACTCGGTGGTACGGCTCCAGACCCACCGCGCGCAGCCGCTCGACCAGGCGCCGCAGCAGCTGCTCGGGGGAGGCCGCGGCGGGCAGTGCGTCGGTGGTGTCGAAGGGCACCGGCCTGTGCGTCAGGGCCCGTACGTCGAACCGGGCCGCCGCCAGATGGCGCGGCCAGCGCGCGAGGGCGCGGGCGATCTGCTCGGACTCGCTGCCCGCGTCCACCGGGCCGTGCCGGTACATCGTCCTTACCTGGAGGTACTCCAGGAGGGCTCGTTGGAGGGCGTATTCGGGCACCGGGGACGAGCCGCTGCCGACCAGCCGGACCGGTTCGTCGGCGACCGCGTCGCAGACCAGGTAGCTGGGTACCCGGGTGTCACAGGTGAGGGAGACGATCAGGAGCTGGGCGCCACAGGCCCGTGCGACCTCGGCCGTCAGCTCCCGGAGCTCGGCGGGAAGGCTCTCGGGTTCGACGACGGGCAGCGCGCGGCCGCTCCCGAAGTACACGTCGGCGAGCAGGTGCGACCACGCGTCGCGCTCGATGGCCTCGTTGACCGCGTGCACCAGTGCCTCCGCCAGGGTGGCCCCCGCGGCGTAGCCGGCGCTGGAGGTGTAGTGCCACAGCGGGGCGAACACCCCCGTGTCCGCGGGGTGGGGCCAGTTGCGGTAGCCACCGTCACGGAGGAAGACCGGATGGCGATGGACGGCCGGAACGACCGCCTCCCCGAACACCTCGGCGACCGGGCGGTAGGCCCGGGTCAGGATCTCGCCACCGTCGTCGATTCCGGCCAGCCGTCGCAACAGCGCGGACGGTTCGGCGGACGGCTGACCGGCCACGGCTCCGGCGGTCAGGAACGCCGCCTCGTCCGCCCGGTGATCGCGCCGCCAGTCCAGGTGGTAGTGCTCGGCACTCTCGTACAGGGCGCTGGCCAGACTGCGGTGGCCGAGCCCCTTGCCCGAACTGCGCGAGCACAGCGCGCCACCGGCATCGGTCAGGCGCACTTCGTAGGTGGGGGCGCTGTCGATCCCGTAGCGGTTGATGTCGGCGGTCAGGCTCCGGTCGGCCAGCCAGTCCCCGACCGTGGTCAGGGCGGTGGTAAGGGAGGTCTCACGCTCGGGTGGTATGTCGTCCGAGTGGGTCGGGCCGGAGATCGCTGCTGTCAGCAGGTCGTGGGGTGCGGTCCGGGGCAAGGGTTCTCCTCACTTCGCCCGTGTCGAACACGGGAATTCCTGCTCGGACCAGGCCCAGCAGAGGCTGTGGATCCGTCACCACGTGGGCGAGGTGGAGCCTGGTCGGCGGAAGGTCGGGGCCGAAGAGGTCGACCGAGATCCGGTCGGCCCAGACGGAGAGGGATCGGTCGGTCAGTTCCCGCAGCGGAGCGCGGGGCGGGACGGCGCGCGGTGTGCCGGCCGGGCCGTCGGGGTCCCGCAGGTCGAAGTCGAGACAGACACACCGCATCAGGGCGGGCCATCTCTCGAACCGGCGGAGGAACTCCCGTTCAGCGGATTCGGCCGTCAGGTTCAGACGCCACAACGTCCGTGCCTGTTCGAGTTCCATCAGGGCGCGCTCACCGGCCTGTTGGAGGTCCGGCCCGCTGCCGAGGCCGGTCGCGGGCATCGACCGGTCCTCGCTGCGGGCGACGGCGAGGACCGTGGGCGTCGCGGTGATCCCTCGCAGCAGGATCAGTTCGGGCTCGGGTTCCGGCGTGACGCGGGAGAGAGTCCTCGCGCCGTCCGTGGGCGGCGCCTGCGAGGCGGGTGGCCGGTACGGCGGTGCCGCCAGCCCGCGGTACAGGTGCACCCCGTAATCGACGGATTCCGTCAACTCCAGAAGGGCACCGCTGAGTGCCGCCTCGGCATCGGGCGCCGCGGCCCAGCCGATGGTGCTGGCCAGCCGGGCATCGGTGGAGCGCAGCGTGCCCGTGCGCAGTTCCTCCCCCGCTATCCAGGGTGAGGACCAGAACATCGGCACCTCGCGGTCGCGGCCGCCGGCCGGCGGGTGATAGCGGCGCAGCAGGCAGTCAGGGGGCGCCGCGCGCAGCCCGGACGGCCCGCTGACGAGCCCTCCACGGTCGCCGACCGTGGGAGTGGGCGGACGGACGACCGGGGCCAACGGGGAGCAGGCCGCCAGGCGTTCGACGGCCTCGGAGAAGGCCTTTCGGCGGGCCAGGGGCTCCTGCCCGTCCGTTCCGTGGCCCTCTGCGGTCGCGCCGGACACCGTCCTGATCCGGCACCGCACTGTCACGGTGGCCGGGGCGGGCCATGCCTGGTAATCGACCTCACTCAGTTCGCACCGGCCGGCCGATGTGCTTCGTACGGTCACCTCTTCGCCCCTCAGTCGCGCTCATCGCCGTGGTCCGCCCACCGGTGTCGAAGTCCGGTGCGGGGCATGGCCGGCCCGGACGCTGGTGCGCGCCCGGGCCGTCGGTCACGGCAGAGCCGTCACCGAGTCCCATGCCGGTACTCGGCGCGGAACATCAGACGCTGGTGTCGTCCTCGGACCAGACGCCCCAGGACTCCAGCTCCGCGAGTTCGAGGGCGCTGAGTTCCGCGTTGTTCGGGTCGTCGTTGAGGAAGTCAGCCGTCATGCAGTCGAAAACGACCACGGGTCCCATGAGGGTGTTCCTTTCGTCGGTTCGTGCTGTACGGGCGAACAGGTGTGATCGTGCTCCGCGGGTAGCCCGCGCTGTGGGCTTCCCTCGGGTCCGCGGGCCCGGGTGCGCGGTGCCGTTGCCTCCCTACGGTCGGGCGGTGAGCGTGAGCGGGACGGGGGTTCGGGCCCGCCGGGGAGTGCCCTTGGCCGGTGGGGTGCGGTAGGCGGACGGCACAGCCCTGATGGCCAGGGCGATGACCTTGGTGCCTTCCGCGTACACCCATCGGCGCCGCTGCCAGTCGCGCAGCGTTTCCTGGGCCTGGTCCCAGCGGTCCCCCGACCACCCGAGCTCTTGAAGATCTCGATGGCGGGTTCCGCCGATGACGGCGCGGTAGAGCCGGGCGTCGTCGCCCGAGAGCCGGATGTCACCGCCGGGCAGTCCGGGGCGCCGGTCGGACAGGGTGACGGAGTCGAAGCCCAGCCGGTAGGTGAACGAGGACTCCCCGTGGTGCGCCCGCCAGAGCCTGACCCGGGCAGCGAGCCGCCGCCGGATCGGAGCGTTCGCGGCTCCGTCGGTGAACTCCCCCTCGAAGTGGTAGGCGATGTCCCACAACTCCCCGGGGGTGAGGTCCGGGTAGACATGCTGGTAGCCGGGCAGGGGGCGGGACAGCGCCAAGCCGTAGCGTTCGGGGTTTTCCACGTAGGGGCTGAAGCGGTCGAAGCGGATCAGGGTGATGTGCGGCGGTGTGAGGTGCGTCAGCGAGGCCACGGCATCCAACTGCGCGGTGAGCGACTCCGGCGTCTCGTCCGGGTAGCCGGTGAGGATGTTCCAGTCCGCCCGCACCCCGTACTCGGCGCAGCCCAGGAGGAACCTGATGTTCTGGTAGGCCGTGGCTCCCTTGCGCAGGAGACGCAGACCCTCCGTGCTGAGACTCTCGATTCCCGGCTGCACCGAACGGATACCCGCCCGCCGCATGGCCCGAATGTCCGCCCACTCCATGTTCGCCTTCACCTCGAAGAACAAGGAATGATCGGTCCCCAGTTTCTCGATCTTCGGCAACGCCGTGTCCAGATACTTCAGATCAAGAATGTTGTCCACCGCGAAAAAGTCCAGCACACCATACCGGTTCATCAGGTGACTCAATTCATCCGCCACCGAATCCGGATGCTTACTCCGATAGTTCATCGTCGCACCGTTCAACCCACAGAACGTGCAATGCGTCTTCGCACCCCACCAACACCCCCGCGAGAACTCCACCGGCAAAGTGATCTCCGGCTCCAGATCCCCCAACCCCGCATCCGCCAACTGCTCGAAGAACCCGTCATAGTTCGGCACCGGCACCGCCAACGGACCACCCCGACCAGGCACCGCAGGAGCCGACACATCCCCCGCAGCCGCCCCCGCCCCCGCCCGCGTCCGCAACCGCCCCACGTCCACCACCGGACCACCCGCCGACACCGACCCCAACAACGACAGGAACGCGTCCTCCCCCGGACCGTCCACCACCGCGTCCAACGCCGGATACCGCGCCAGCAACGTCCGCCCCATCGACCCCTCGCAGTTACTGCCCCCCATCACGATCACCCCGCCGTAACCGTGCTCCCGCAACCGCTCCGCCACCGCCAACGTCGGCCCGTTCTGGCTGAACATCGAGGTGAAGCCGATGACGTCGGGGGCGTCCGCCAGCAGGGCGCGGGCCGTGTGCTCCACATGGGTCTCGGCCACGGACCGCAGGGAGTCGATCAGCGCGATGGAGTGCTCGTCGACCCGATGTTCACGCAACACGGCGTAATAGGCGTCGCGTTGGGCCGACACAGCATGACGCCGGGCGAACACCCAATCGCCGGCCGCGAGGTGGTACAGCTTCTCCGACACGGTTTCGTAGGCGTCTGCCCACACCTCGCCGGAAAGCCCGAGAGCCGACCGGGCGAGACTGTAGAACTTCAGGTATGCGTAATACGGAAAGGCGCTCCACCCGTCAGCCTCGGCCACCGAACGAAGAATTCCTACTTGAATCGAGGGACGCACTGTGCTGTTCCACGGCATGGAAACCAGCGCGACCTTTCGATCAGCAGACACGGAATCTCCCTTCGCAGGCACCGGTTGCGGCTCTGCTAAGAAGCCTCAAATAACGAATGCGTAATGTCAACAACTGGCAAAGGAGTCGCGGGGTTTGGCTGGATATGATCGCAGCCGCTTGTCGACGTATGTGCGGGAAGCGTGAAGATGGCGCGGTTCGCCCGACTCCGGAACCCCCGCCATCCCCTCGTCTCCCCAGGTCAGACGCCACTGTAAGTGTGTTCGAGGACGCCCGTGACGAGCTCCCGGGGAGATATGGGGTTGCAAGCCCGAGGAATGCCTCATAGGGTCCACCGGCCGACGCACTACAAGCTCTCCCTTTACCCTTGCTTTAAGTGCGACTATTTTTCGCCGTCCGCACTCGGCCGGCCATGAGCATGGAGGAGAACTCATGTCCGAGCCGTTGCGTAGAAGCCGGTCGGCCGGTGAGAACGACGATCCGTCCGTGTCCCCCTTACGGATCTCCCTGACCGGCGCCGCCGCGACCCTGCTCGCCCCGCTGTACGCACGGGCGCTGGACGCCCGGTCCCCGCGGCCCCTTCTCGGGGACCGGGCCGCCGCCGCGCTGGTGGCCCGGACGGAGTACGATTTCGGCCGCCTCGGCATCAACGAGACCAACGCCGTGGGTGTCGCCCTGCGCACCCGGTGGTTCGACCGTCAGGTCCGGCGCTTCCTCGCGGACCACCCACGCGCCGCCGTCGTCCATCTGGGCTGCGGCCTCGACGACCGGTTCAGCCGACTCGCGCCCGGCCCGGACGTCCGGTGGTACGACCTCGACCAGCCCGAGGTCATCGACCTTCATCGCACCGTGTATCCCGCCCACCCCGCCCGGCAGACCGTCGCCGCGTCGGTCACCGACCCGGACTGGACGGCGCGGATCCCGGCCGACACCCCTGTCTTCGTCGTGGCCGAGGGCCTGTCCATGTACCTGCGGGCCGAAGACGGCCCGCAGGTTCTGCGTCGGATCGTCGAACGGTTCCCGCAGGGCCAACTCGTGCTCGACACCTACTCCCGGTTCGCCGTCGGCTCCACCCGCCGCTTCGCCCTCTTCCGCCGCACCGGCGCCCAGCTCGCCTGGGGTGTCGACGACCCGCGTGAACTCGACCGGGAAACAGCCGGTCTGCGGCTCGTCGAGTCCATCAGCGCCTACGGCACCGCCAAGGGAGTGGATCTCCGTGGACTGCCTCCACGGTTGCGCGCTCGCATACTGCTCGACACCCAGGTCATGGCACGGCTGCCGGTGCTGGGCAGCGTCGGTCACCTCTCACGCCACGCGTTCGGCGCGAACACCACCGTCTGACCGGCCACCCTCCGTTCGCCCCCCTTCGGTATCCCGCCCATGCCCCTCGGCCGTACCCTCAGGCCGCCGATCTCTGGAAAAAACAGATCCATGCTGATCGCATACCTGCTGTCCCACGGGCTTTCCCTGCTGGGCAACACCGTGGCGGCCATCGCCCTGCCCTGGCTCGTGCTTCAGCGCACCGATGACGCCTCGGCCGTAGGCCTGGTGGCCGCCGCCTCCGCCGTTCCGGTACTGCTCTCCGCCGTCGTCGGTGGCGTGCTGATCGATCGATTCGGCCGCCGTCGCCTCTCCGTCTGCGCCGACTTCGCCTCGGCCGCCTGCGTCGCGGCCCTGCCTGTCGTGGACGGCCTGATCGGCCTGACCCTGGCGTGGTTCGTCGTCCTCGGCGTCGCCGGAGCCCTGATCGACGTTCCCGGCATGACCGCTCGCGAGGCGCTCGCCCCCGACATCGCCAAGGCCAGTGGCATGGACCTGGCCCGCCTGGCCGGGCTGCGCGAGAGTGTCAGCGGCGCGGTGGTGGTCGTCGCCCCGGCCGCCGCCGGCTTCCTGATCGTCCTGGTCGAGCCGAGCACCGTGCTGTGGGTCACGGCAGCCTGCTCCGCCCTCGCGGGCATCGGTGGTCTCGTCCTGCCCCGCCGGCTCGGGCGCCGCACCGCGCCGAGCGGCGAGACCCCTCGCGGCCCGTGGGCGGACGTCCGGCACGGGTTCTCCGTCCTGCGCGGTGACCGCACGGTCACGACCGTCACCCTGCTGTCGTCAGCCGGCATCGCCGTCCTCGCCCCGCTCCAGAACCTGGTCCTCCCGGTCTACCTGGTGGGTGAGGACTCTCCCGGTGGCTACGGCCTGGTCATCTCCTGCCTGGCCGTAGGCGGCATCGCGGGGTCCATCGCGTATGCGGCGCTCGGGGCGAAGCTGTCGCGGCGAACCGTCTTCGTGGTGTCCCAGCTGATCTCGTCGGTCGGCGTGGCCGGGATGTCACTGCTTCCGTCGGTACCGGTGCTCGTGGCCTGCGCCGTCCTCACCGGCATCGGAGCGGGCCCGCTGCCCGCGCTCTTCCTGGTCCTGGTCACCGAGCGTGTGCCCGAGGAGGTCCGGGGCCGCGTTCTCGGTATGCAGAATGCCGTCTCCATGTCCGCGGTCCCGGCGAGCACCTTCCTGGCGGGCCTGCTGGTGGAAGGGATCGGGTTGCGCGAGACGGGCCTGATCATCGGAATCACGTGGGGCGCCGTCTCCCTGCTGCTCCTGGTCGCCCCGGCCATGCGCCAACTGGAGCCCCCGGCTCCCGCCCTCACCGAACCCCCCGGGACCCAGAACCCCGCCGCCCCTCCCCACCTGGTCCGCCGGCCCGACTGAGCCCGAGGCCGGGCCGACCTACCCGCCCAGGCGCCCAGGTCGAACGTCATAGAATGCCGATCACGGAGCTGCCGCCACCACAGTGACCGCACTCGACGTTCGTGCTCACGATCCCGCGCTCCCTGCAAGCACCAGAACCGGAACCGGCAACACAGCACGGAGCGGGGGACGAGAGAACGATGATCGACGCGTACGAGGATCCCGGCACGCCCGACTCCCGTGGCCCCGCCCGTTATCTGGTGTGGCTGGTGCGGCAGCAGTGGCGGCGGTGTGCGATGGGGGCGCTGCTCGGCAGCGCCTGGACGACGCTGATGGCGCTGTCGCCGTATCTGCTGTCCCGGGCCGTGGACGACGGTCTCGAACCGGGCGACCAGGCCGTGCTGGCCGGCTGGGCGGGCGCGATCCTCGCCGCCGGGACGTTCAGCGCGTGGCTGAGCATCATGCGGCACCGCACGATGACCCGGGTCCGGATGGACGCCAACTTCCGTACGGTGAAGGTGGTGATCGGGCAGGCCGTGCGGCTGGGGGCCGCGCTGCCCCGGCAGGTCGGGGCCGGGGAGGTCGTCACGATCGGCGTCGGCGATGTGTCGACGATCGCCCAGTCGCTGACCTTCGTCGGACCGGGCGTCGGCGCGATCGTCTCCTACAGCGTGGTCGCCGGACTGCTCCTGTCGGTGTCCCCGACGCTGGCCGCCGTGATCCTGCTCGGCGTGCCCGTGGTCGCCGTCCTCATCGGACCGTTGCTCGGCCGGCTGCAGGGAGTGGAGTCGTCGTACCGTGAGCGTCAGGGTGTCCTGACCGCCCGGATCGGGGACCTCTCGGGCGGACTGCGTGTCCTGAACGGGCTCGGCGGCAAAGGGCTGTTCGCGGACGCCTTCCGCCATGACTCGCGCCGCCTCCAGGAACAGGGGTACCGGGTCGGGGCGGTGAGCAGCTGGATCCAGGCCCTCGGGGTCGGGCTGCCGACGCTGTTCCTCGCGGTGGTGACCTGGCTCGCGGCCCGGCTGGCTGCCCAAGGGTCCATCACCGTGGGCGAGTTGGTGTCGGTGTACGGCTATGTCGCCGTGCTGGTCGTGCCGGTGGCGTTCTTCATCGAGTGCGGATTCCAGATCAGCCGCGCTCTGGTGGCCGCCCGGCGGGTCGCACGGTTCCTGGCGCTCGACCCCGACGACGGCGGCGGTGCGGGTGACCGGGGGCTGGACGCGCCCGTGTCCCCCGCCGCGCTCCACGACCCCGACTCCGGTGTGCGAGTCGTACCGGGGCGGCTGACCGCGCTCGCCGGTGCCCGGTCCGCCGATGCCGCCGCCGTCGTCGACCGGCTCGGCCGGTTCGCGCCGTCGGCGGCGACCTGGGGTGACGTACGGCTGGACGAGATCGCCCTCGCCCAGGTGCGCGCCCGCATCCTGGTAGCCGACAACGAGGCCGACCTGTTCGCCGGGACCCTGCGTGAACTGGTCTCCGGGCGCGGGGAGTTCGGCGAGGAGGCCATCGCGCGGGCGGTGCGAGCGGCCGTCGCCGACGACATCGTCCTCGGGCTGCCGGACGGGCTGGACTCGGCGATCGACGCCCAGGGCCGCAACCTGTCCGGCGGCCAGCGCCAGCGCGTACGGCTGGTGCGGGCGCTGCTCGCCGATCCCGAGGTGCTGCTCGCCGTCGAGCCGACGTCGGCACTGGACGCGCACACCGAGGCCGCCGTCGCGGACCGGCTGCGTGCCGAGCGCGGCGAGCGCGCGGACCGCTCGACCGTCGTGGCGTCCACCTCGCCGCTGATGCTGGACCGGGCGGACACCGTGTACTACCTGGTCGACGGCAAGACAGCGGCCGTCGGCAGCCACCAGCGGCTGCTCGCGGAGGAACCGGGCTACCGGGCCCTGGTGGCACGCGACGCGGACGACCCGGACGAGCCGGACAAGGAAGAGCGCCCGGCGGAGCTGACGGGTGAAGAAGGCCTGGAGAACGTCGAGGAGTCCGCACGGTGACTGCGGCCCAACTCCCCGTCGCCACCGCGGCCGACGCACGCCGGGCCGACGCCCGTGCCACCACTCCCGCAACCGGGCTCGTCGCACCACAACCCCTCGCCCGGATCACCGACCACGCACGGGCCGACACCCGCACCTCGGCCGACAACGACGAAAACCCGGCGAACATCAAGGAGCCCGTACGGTGAGCGCGACCCAACTCCCCGTCGCCACCGCGGCCGACGTACGCCGGGCCGCCGTCCGGCTGATCCGTGCCGACGTCCGTGCCTTCGTCGCCGTGCTGCTGCTGAACTCGGCTGCCGCCGGTGCCGGACTCGTCGCGCCGTGGCTGCTCGGGCGGATCATCGACGAGGTGCGGGCGGGCGCCGGGGTCTCGGCCGTGGACCGGCTCGGGCTGGTCATCGTGGTGTGCGCGGTGGCCCAGTTGCTGCTGGCGCGCTGGGCGCGGTACGTCGGGTACCGGTTCGGGGAGCGGACGCTCGCGCGGGTGCGGGAGGAGTTCGTGGACCGGGCGCTCGCGCTTCCCGCGTCGGTGGTGGAGCGGGCCGGGACCGGTGATCTGACGGCCCGGGGGACGGCCGACGTCAGCGCGGTCGGCACGACCTTGCGCGACGCCGGGCCGGAGCTGCTGATCGCCTCGGTGCAGTGTCTGTTCATCATCGGCGCCGTGTTCGCGCTGGACCCGCTGCTCGGCCTGTCGGCGGTACTCGCGCAGACCGGCATCTGGTTCGCGCTGCGCTGGTATCTGCGCCGGGCGCGCACCGCGTACCTCGCCGAGGGTTCCGCCAACTCCGAGGTGGCCGAAATTCTCTCGGCGACCGCCTCGGGGGCGCGCACGGTCGAGGCGTTCGGGCTGGCGGAGCGACGGGTCGCGGTGAGCCGGGATGCGCTGGACAACTCCCGCAGCAGACGCCTGCACACGCTGTATCTGCGGACGGTGTTCTTTCCGCCCGTGGAGGTGTCGTACGTCCTTCCCGTGGTCGTCGTGCTGGTGGTGGGCGGCGCGTTGCACGGGCAGGGGACGATCAGTCTGGGCGCGGTCGTGGCGGCTGCCCTGTATCTGCGGCAGTTGGAGGCGCCGCTCGACGAGGTGCTGACCTGGACGGAGCAACTGCAGTCCAGCGGCGCCTCGTTCGCGCGGGTGGAGGGGCTCGGGCGGGCGCCGAGGGGCGGGTCGGAGGCGTCGCCGGTGCCCGTGCCGGAGGGCGACCGGATCGATGTGACGGGGGTGCGGTACGCGTACGACCGTGGGGGCGAGGTGCTGCGCGGGGTCGATCTGACGGTGCGGCCGGGTGAACGGCTCGCGGTGGTGGGGCCGTCGGGTGCGGGCAAGACGACGCTGTGCCGACTGCTCGCCGGGATCGACGAGCCGCGTTCGGGCACGGTGACCGTGGGCGGAGTGCCGGTCTCCTCACTCGGGCCCGAGGAGCTGCGGAGGCAGGTCGTGCTGGTCACGCAGGAGCACCATGTCTTCCTGGGCACGGTCCGGGACAATCTGCTGATCGCCGAACCGGCGGCCACGGACGTCGAGTTGTGGGCCGCGCTGGCCGCTGTCGGCGCCGCAGACTGGGTGCGTGAGCTGCCGGCCGGGCTGGACACCGCGCTGGGCCCCGACGGGGAGTCGACCGACGGTTCACGGGCCCAGCAACTAGCCCTGGCCCGTGTGGTGTTGGCCGACCCGCACACCCTGATCCTGGACGAGGCGACGGCGTTGCTCGATCCGACGACCGCCCGTCACACGGAGCGCGCGCTGGCCGCCGTACTCGAAGGGCGGACGGTGATCGCCATCGCGCACCGGCTGCACACCGCGCACGACGCGGACCGGGTGGCCGTGATGGAGGAGGGGCTGATCACCGAACTCGGCACGCACGAGGGGCTGGTGACGGCGGGCGGGGCGTACGCGGCGCTGTGGCGGTCGTGGCACGGGGAGCAGCAACCGACTTCAACAGAAAAGATCGGTTCGATGCAAAAGAATGAATAGCCCGTATAGCGAACATGACCAACCGGTCAACGAACCTTTTCCAGCCAACTTCTTGACGCGGTCCTGACAGCGCGTGGGTGCGACTGCCACTCTTCCCACGGCACCTTCACAGCGACTCCACAGCCACACCGCTGTGATCTTCGCCGCGCATCCGCACGCACCTGTTCTGCCCCGAACGGACGACCACCGTTCGGTCCCCCCTGGCCGTTCGATCAGCGGCCACGCAGAAGGAGTCAGTGTTGAGACGCCTGTCCCACAGACGCACCCCCCACACCTCCTCCCACACCAGCGCCACCGAGTTCTCCCGCTCCACCCAGCGACGGGTTGCCACCGGCGCCCTCGTCGCGGTAACCGCCCTACTGGTAGCGGCAGTTCAGTCCGGTGCCGCCACCGCGGCCCCGGAGAAGGCACCGTCGGCCGCGGGCAAGGTCATACCGGGCGCGGAGTCCGTCAAGCTGTCCCCCGCGCAGCGCGCCGCACTGCTGGCCGAGGCCAACTCCACCAAGGTGGAGACGGCCAGGGAACTCGGCCTGGGCGCCAAGGAGAAGCTCGTCGTCCGTGACGTCGTCAAGGACGGCAACGGCACCGTGCACACACGGTACGAGCGCACGTACGAGGGACTTCCCGTCCTCGGCGGCGACCTGGTGGTCGACACCGCCAAGTCGGGTGCCACGAAGGGTGTCGTCAAGGCGACGCGGGCCACCATCAAGGTGGCGACGACGACGGCCTCCCTGCCCGTCGCGAAGGCTGAGAAGCAGGCGCTGACCGCCGCGAAGGCCGAGTCGAAGAGCCCGAAGCTGAGCAAGGAGCCGAGGAAGGTCATCTGGGCCGCCTCCGGCACCCCGGTGCTCGCGTTCGAGACGGTCGTCGGCGGCCTCCAGCACGACGGCACCCCGAACGAGCTGCACGTCATCACCGACGCGGCCACCGGCAAGAAGCTCTTCGAGTACCAGGCCGTCGAGACCGGCATCGGCAACACGGTGTACAGCGGTGCGGTCGACCTCACCACCACGCAGTCGGGCTCGACGTACAACCTGACCGACGGCGCGCGCGGCGGCCACAAGACGTACAACCTGAACCGCGGCTCCTCCGGCACCGGCACCCTCTTCTCGGGCCCGGACGACGTCTGGGGCAACGGCCTCGCCTCCAACCTGGAGTCGGCCGGCGCCGACGCCCACTACGGCGCGGCGCTCACCTGGGACTACTACAAGAACGTCCAGGGCCGCACCGGCATCAAGGGCGACGGCGTGGCCGCGTACTCGCGCGTCCACTACGGCAACGCCTACGTCAACGCCTTCTGGCAGGACGCCTGCTTCTGCATGACGTACGGCGACGGGTCGGGCAACGCCAACCCGCTGACCGCGATCGACGTGGCCGGCCACGAGATGACGCACGGCGTCACCGCCAACACGGCGGGCCTGCTCTACTCGGGTGAGTCCGGCGGCCTCAACGAGGCGACCTCCGACATCTTCGGCACCGCCGTCGAGTTCTACGCCAACAACCCCTCCGACGTCGGTGACTACCTCATCGGCGAGGAGATCAACATCAACGGCGACGGCACGCCGCTGCGTTACATGGACAAGCCGAG
This sequence comes from Streptomyces sp. B21-083, assembly GCF_036898825.1. Lineage (GTDB taxonomy): Bacteria > Actinomycetota > Actinomycetes > Streptomycetales > Streptomycetaceae > Streptomyces. Next base: position 2,979,391 of record NZ_JARUND010000001.1, read on the forward strand.
CAAGGACGGTGCGTCCAAGGACAGTTGGTACTCGGGTGTCGGTGGGGTCGACGTCCACTACTCGTCCGGTCCGGCGAACCACTTCTTCTATCTGCTGAGCGAGGGCAGCGGCGCCAAGACCATCAACGGCGTCAGCTACAACTCGGCCACCTCGGACGGGCTGCCGGTGACCGGCATCGGCCGGGACAAGGCGGAGAAGATCTGGTTCCGCGCGCTCAGCACGAAGTTCACGACGAACACCAACTACGCGGGGGCCCGCACCGGCACCCTCGCGGCCGCCGGTGAGCTGTACGGGACGACGAGCGCCGAGTACACGGCCGTGCAGAACGCGTGGGCCGGGATCAACGTCGGTACGCGTCCGGGCGGCGGTGGCGGCGGCACCGGCACCTCCTTCGAGTCCGCGACCGTCGTGTCGATTCCGGACAACGGCGCTGCCGTGACCTCGTCGCTCGCGGTCACCGGCATCACCGGCAACGCGCCCACCAACCTGGTGGTCACGCCGAACATCACGCACACCTGGCGCGGTGACCTCGTCGTCGACCTGGTGGCGCCGGACGGCTCGGTCTACAACCTGAAGCCGTTCAGCTCCTCGGACTCGGCGGACAACGTGAACGAGCCCTACACGGTCAACGCCTCCTCCGAGGTCGCCAACGGGACCTGGCAGCTGCGGGTTCAGGACAAGGCGGCTCAGGACACCGGCAGGATCAACGGCTGGAAGATCACCTTCCCGTCGGCCTGAACACCCGGCACTTAAGGGCCCGTTCGAACACCGTTCAGGACCCATGAGTGGCAGGGCGCCGCCCCGGTGGAGCAACTCCCCGGGGCGGCACCGCCTTTACCGCTCACGTACTGGGCCTTTGTCGGCAACGTGCCTGGTCTTTGTCGTCGCTTTACCGAGATCGCGCCGCGTTACATACACGAAACGTTTGGCCTGTGGTCGATTTTCAGCCAACATCACTTCGGGGTCCTGACATGTACAGGCCCTCAATGTCAGTCTTCGACGGCACGCCGCAGCAGTACTCCAGCTTCACCACCACCTCCCGACAGTCACCCCAAGACCGTCAGGAACCCCCACAAAGGAGTCCGCGTGACCCCCCTCTACGCGCGTCACAAGCGCACCACCCTCGCCATCGCCACCGCCGTCGCTGCCGGGGCACTCCTCACCACCGGTCTGACCACCGGCGCCTCCGCGGAGAGCGAGCCGGCCGGCACCTCGGCCAGAGTCTCCGCCGTTCCGATGACGCTGTCCCCCGCCACGCGCACCGCCCTCATCAAGGAAGCCGCCGCCGAAGCCCCGGCGACCGCCGACGAGATAGGCCTCGGCGCCAAGGAGAAGCTCGTCGTCCGTGACGTCGTCAAGGACGCCGACGGCACCCTGCACACCCGCTACGAGCGCACCTACGCGGGCCTGCCGGTCCTCGGCGGCGACCTCGTCGTGCACGAGAACGCGGCCGGCACGACCCGGAGCGTGACCAAGGCGCAGAAGGCGGCCATCAAGGTCACCGACCTCACCCCCGAGGTCACCACGGCCGCCGTCGAGAAGCAGGCCGTCACGCTCGCCAAGAAGGCCGGTTCCAGCAAGTCGGCGGCGTCCAGCGCGCCCCGCAAGGTGATCTGGGCCGCCTCGGGCACCCCGACCCTCGCCTACGAGACCGTCGTCGGCGGCCTCCAGGAGGACGGCACCCCGAACGAGCTGCACGTCATCACCGACGCGGCCACCGGCAAGAAGCTGTACGAGTACCAGGGCATCGAGACCGGCACCGGCAAGAGCCTGTACTCCGGCACGGTCACGCTGAACACGACGCTGTCCGGCTCGACGTACCAGCTGACCGACGGCACGCGCGGCGGCCACAAGACGTACAACAAGTCGCACGGCACCAGCTCTTCGGCCGGCACCCTGTTCACCGACGCCGACGACACCTGGGGCACCGGCGCCGCCTCCAGCTCGACCACCGACCAGACCGCGGCCGTCGACGCCGCGTACGGCGCGCAGAAGACGTGGGACTTCTACAAGTCGACGTTCGGCCGCTCCGGCATCAAGAACAACGGTGTCGCCGCCTACTCCCGCGTCCACTACGGCAACGCGTACGTCAACGCGTTCTGGGACGACAGCTGCTTCTGCATGACGTACGGCGACGGCGAGGGCAACGTCAGCCCGCTGACCTCGCTGGACGTGGCCGGCCACGAGATGACGCACGGCGTCACCTCCAACACGGCGGGCCTGAACTACTCGGGCGAGTCCGGCGGCCTGAACGAGGCGACGTCCGACATCTTCGGCACGGCCGTCGAGTTCTACGCGGCGAACGCCTCCGACGTCGGTGACTACCTCATCGGCGAGGAGATCGACATCAACGGCGACGGCTCGCCGCTGCGTTACATGGACAAGCCGAGCAAGGACGGCGGCTCGAAGGACGCCTGGTCCTCGACCCTGGGCAACCTCGACGTCCACTACTCGTCGGGCCCCGCGAACCACTTCTTCTACCTGCTCTCCGAGGGCAGCGGCGCCAAGACGATCAACGGGGTCAGCTACAACTCCCCGACGTCCAACGGCTCCACGGTCACGGGCATCGGCCGCGCCAAGGCCGTCCAGATCTGGTACAAGGCGCTGACCACGTACATGACGTCGACGACCAACTACAAGGGTGCCCGCACGGCGACCCTGTCGGCGGCCTCGGCCCTGTACGGCGCCAGCAGCACGGAGTACGCGGCGGTGAACGCGGCCTGGGCGGCGGTCAACGTCAAGGCGTGACGCACGACGCATGACACGTGCCGCGCGGTATGAGCGGTAGGTGAGCGAGTGACCGGCGGGGCGGTACCCGGAACGAAGGCATTTCCGGGGACCGTCCCGTCGTACGTGTGTCCGCATCCCGCACCCCGCCGCACAGCCACTCCCACCCCCCGCCCTACCCTTGGGTCCCATGTCCTTCACGTACGCGGAGGTCGGCGCGACCCGCGAGCGCGGCTTCCGTTGCCCGCCCGGCTTCCACCCCATGCATGTGCGCACCCGCATCGGCGAGGGCGAGGAGGTCTTCCGGCGCGCCTCCGAGGCCGTCCTCACCTGGGAGATGCACCGCGCGATGGGCGTGGGCATCGACGCCGGCGCCGAACGCGCGGCCCCCGACGTCGACGTGACCGTCACCCTCGCCGGCGTCATCAAGGCGCCCTGCCGCGTGGTCTGGACGGTGGAGGAACACCGCCGCGCCGGCTGGGCGTACGGCACCCTGGCCGGTCACCCGGAGTGCGGCGAGGAGTCGTTCGTCGTGGACCGCACCGGCGACGGCACGGTGTGGCTGACGATCAGCGCGTTCAGCCGCCCCGCGAAGTGGTACGCCAAGGCGGGCGGACCCGCGACGCGGGGCTTGCAGCATGCCTACGCACGGCGGTGCGGGGTCGTGCTGCGGCGACTGTGCGGGGAGTTCGGGGAGGACTGAGGCGGCCCGACGCGGCCACAAGACAGCCACAAGCAGCCACAGGCGATTGGCTGGAACTGGTCCTGGCGCAACGCCAGGACCAGCCGCAGGGACCGGTCAGGGCTCGCGAGTCACCGCATCAACACCCCCGCCCCCTCCCCCACTTCCTCCGAAGGCACCGCCACCAGCCCCATCTCCGCGCTCGACGCGAGCAACCGGTGCGACGGCAGGATCCGCACGGTGTACCCGTAGGGTCCCGTCCGGTGCAGGGACAGGGGGCCCTCGTACTGCCAGCGCCCTTCCGGGTCCGGGCCGCCGACCGCCTTCAGCGGGACCGTCGTCGCGTCGGTGATGCTGTCCTGCGAGTCGACCCGCCCCGAGACCGCCTGGACCTCGACGTCGTCCGGCACCAGGTCGCCCAGGCCCACCCGTACGCGGAGCGAGAGCGTGGACCCCAGTTCCGCCGTCAGGGCGGGGGCCGTCGCCGCCGAGGTCTCGACGTGGTCGACGGTCACCTTGTGCCAGGCGGAGCGGACCCGGGACTTCCAGGCCGCCAACTCCCTTGCCGTGTCTGGGGTCATGGCGCGGTGGGCGCGGGCCGCGGGGGCGTAGAGGCGTTCCACGTACTCGCGGACCATCCGGCCGGCCAGGACCTTCGGACCCAGGTGGGTGAGGGTCTCGCGGACCATCTCGATCCAGCGGTCGGGCAGGCCGGTCTCGCCATGCTCGTAGAAGCGCGGGGTGACCCGTTGTTCGAGGAGGTCGTACAGGGCCGCCGCCTCCACGTCGTCCCGGTGGTCGGGGTCCGTGCCGGCGACGCCGTCCGCAGTGGGGATCGCCCAGCCGAACTCCGGCCGGAACCATTCGTCCCACCAGCCGTCCAGGACCGAGAGGTTGAGGCAGCCGTTCAGTGCCGCCTTCATCCCGCTCGTCCCGCACGCCTCCAACGGGCGCAGAGGGTTGTTGAGCCAGATGTCGCAGCCGGGGTACAGCTTCTGCGCCATCGCCATGCCGTAGTCGGGGAGGAAGACGATGCGGTGGCGGACGCGCGGGTCGTCCGCGAAACGCACCAGCTCCTGGATGAGCCGCTTGCCGCCGTCGTCCGCCGGGTGCGCCTTGCCCGCGATCACGATCTGGATGGGGCGTTCGGGGTGCAGGAGCAGGCCGAGGAGACGGTCGCGGTCGCGCAGCATCAGGGTCAGGCGCTTGTACGAGGGGACACGGCGCGCGAATCCGATGGTCAGGACGTCCGGGTCGAGCACCCCGTCGATCCAGCCCAACTCCGCCGTACCCGCGCCGCGTTGACGCCAGGACGCCCGCAGCCGTTCCCGTACCTCCGCCACCAACTGCTCGCGCAGGGACCGTCGTAGCTCCCAGATGTCCTGGTCGGGGATGTCCGTGACCACGTCCCATCGGTCCGAGGCGCCCACCGTCAGCGCGTCCTCGGTGCGATCCGCGCCTATCTGGCGGGCACCGAGCCTGAACACCTCCGGCGCGACCCAAGTGGGCGCGTGCACACCGTTGGTGACCGAGGTGATCGGGACCTCGGCGGGGTCGAAGCCCGGCCACAGTCCCGCGAACATCTCCCTGCTCACCTGGCCGTGGAGAAGGGACACACCGTTCGCCTGGCGGCCCAACCGCAGGCCCATCACCGCCATGTTGAAGAGGTTCGGCTCACCGCCGGGGTAGGTCTCCATGCCCAGGCTCAACACGCGTTCCACGTCGATGCGCGGGAGTTCGGCGTCGGGGCCGAAGTGGTGGGCGACCAGTTCACGGTCGAAGCGGTCGATGCCGGCCGGGACGGGCGTGTGCGTCGTGAAGACCGTGCCCGCCCGGACCGCCTCCAGTCCGGCGTCGAAGTCCAGCCCCGCGTCGCAGAGTTCGGCGATCCGCTCCAGGCCGAGGAAGCCCGCGTGGCCCTCGTTGGTGTGGAACACCTCGGGGGCGGGATGTCCGGTGAGGCGGCAGTACGTCCGGACCGCGCGCACTCCTCCTATGCCGAGCAGCATCTCCTGGAGGAGGCGGTGTTCGCTGCCGCCTCCGTACAGCCGGTCCGTGACGCCCCGTTCGCCGAGGTCGTTCTCCTCCACGTCCGAGTCGAGGAGCAGCAGTGGTACGCGTCCCACCTGGGCCAGCCAGACCCGGGCCCGCAGCGACCGGCCGCCGGGCAGGGCAAGGGAGACCTGGGCCGGGGTGCCGTCGGGTTCCTTGAGGAGGGTGACGGGGAGCTCGTTGGGGTCGAGGACGGGATAGTGCTCCTGCTGCCAGCCGTCCCGGGACAGCGACTGGCGGAAGTAGCCGTGCCGGTACATGAGTCCGACGCCGATCAGCGGTACGCCGAGGTCGCTGGCCGACTTCAGATGGTCCCCGGCGAGGATGCCGAGCCCGCCGGAGTACTGCGGCAGGGCGGCCGTGATACCGAACTCGGGGGAGAAGTAGGCGACGGCGGCGGGGAGTTCGGCCCCCTGGGTCTGCGTCTGCGTCTGGTACCAGCGGGTGCCGTTGACGTAGTCGTGCAGGTCGTCGGCGACCGCGGTGAGGCGGCGCAGGAAGCGATGGTCCTCGGTGAGTTCGGTGAGCCGCTCGGGCGAGAGGCTGCCGAGGAGCCGTACGGGGTCGCAGTCCGAGTCGGTCCAGCGCTCGGGGTCGACGGACTGGAAGAGTTCGCGGGTCTCCGCATGCCAGGACCAGCGCAGATTGCGGGCCAGATCGCTGAGCGGCCTGAGCGGCTCGGGGAGAACGGGACGGACGGTGAACCGACGGATCGCCTTCACATTCCACCTCGGTGGTCGTGCGTGATGTATCAAACCTGTACATACCAGGACGCACGGCCATGTGCGTCCCGTCATCATCCCCTTGACGGTATCGGGGCGGGAGCGCGGTAACCATGGCGCGTATTGCGCGCCCCCACCGCGGACCGACTGCCGATATGGCCGATTCCACCCCCGTAGGCCACCTTGTGACACTTCGACCCGCACGAGAGGCTGCCCGGAAGGCCGCCGGGCGTTGGCGGCCGGGGAGGGGGAACTCCAACCATGAAACGGACGCGCACACGGCCCAGACGTCCGCGCTGGGCGGCGGGCCTGACGGCGGCAATCACAGCCGCCGTCCTGTCGGTCACCGCTCCCGCGCAGGCCGCCCCGGAGGGGCGCATAGCCGGCGCCGGTGAACCCGGTTCCGTCGGCGGAAGCTACCTGGTGACGCTCAAGGAGGGAAGGGCGGCGTCGTCGGCGGACGGCAGGAGCCTCGCCGCGAGATACGGGGCGAGAATCGGCCACATCTACAGCACCGCCCTCAACGGCTACGCCGTGCGGGCCGACGAGACCCAGGCCAGGCGTCTCGCGGCGGACTCCCGCGTGGCCTCGGTCTCCCAGGACACCCGGATCACGTACGACGGCGCCCACGAACGCGCCCCGCAGGACCCGCCGTACTGGGGCCTGGACCGGATCGACCAGGCCGGACTGCCGCTCGACGACACCTACACCTCGCCGGTTTCGGAGGGCAAGGGCGTCACCGTGTACGTGATCGACACGGGCATCCGTATCTCCCACAAGGACTTCGGGGGGCGCGCGAGTTACGGCTGGGACTTCGTCGGCGACGACCGCGGGGCCGGCGACGGAAACGGGCACGGCACGCATGTCGCGGCGACGATCGCGGGCACGACCTTCGGCGTCGCGAAGAAGGCCAGGGTCGTCTCCGTACGTGTCCTCGACAACGCGGGCGGCGGCACGACGGCGCAGGTCATCGCGGGTATCGACTGGGTGACGAGACACGCGAGGAAGCCGGCGGTCGCCAATGTGAGCCTCGGCGGCAACCGCAACGCCCCACTCGACGCTGCCGTACGGAACTCGATCGCGTCCGGGGTGACATACACGGTCGCGGCCGGGAACGACGGGCAGCCGGCGGCGGGTTACTCCCCCGCCGACGTCAGGGAGGCGATCACGGTCGGCGCGACCGGGCGGACGGACGCCCGGGCCGACTTCTCGAACTGGGGCCCGGCTCTCGACCTGTTCGCCCCGGGCGTCGCCATCACCTCGGCGTCATATGCCGACGACACCGGACGGGCGACCTACTCGGGTACGTCGATGGCGGCGCCGCACGTCGCGGGGGCGGCGGCCCTCTACTTGGCGGAACGACCGAAATCCCGTCCGGCTCAGGTCGCCAAGGCGCTGACGACGCTGGCGACGCCCGGGAAAGTCTTCGACAAGAAGGACGGTTCACCGAACAAACTCCTGCGGATACCGCATCCCTAGGAGCTCTGTGCCGTGGTCGGCCCCGTCCACCGGACGGGGCCGACCTCGTTCCCCGACCTGGCTGATCCTGGGTGCAGACATACGCGTGAGTAGTTAGCAAAGTGCCGGATTGCCTACCCGAATAGGGTGGGAAGGCTCCCCCGGTACACGACCCAGGTACACCCGACAGACACACGGCACAGACACAGCAACCAGGCACAGCAAGCAGGACACCCTCCCCACATCCATCCGCCCACCCACGTTGACGCGGACAGGAGCGGTCATGCCCGCCACGCACCACTCGTCAGCACCACCGACACCCACCTCCGGCACACCACCGATACTTCAGACGGACACCGCCGTCCCGCCGGCCTCGGCCAAACGCTCGGCCCCGGTAGCGGCTCCGCCGCCCCTCGCCGTCACAGTCCCCGTCCCCGTCCCCGAGGGCACCGCGGTCGGCCGTATCCCCGTCCTGGACGTCCGGCCCCTCGTCATGGGCGGGCGCCGTCCGGCGAAGGCGGTGGTCGGGGAGGCCTTCGAGGTCTCGGCCACTGTCTTCCGCGAGGGTCATGACGCGGTCGCCGCCAACGTCGTACTCCGCGACCCGAAGGGCCGTCCGGGCCGCTGGACGCCGATGCGTGAACTGGCCCCGGGCACCGACCGCTGGGGCGCCACCGTCGAGGCCGACGCGCCCGGTGAGTGGACGTACACCGTGGAGGCGTGGGGCGATCCGATCGGCACCTGGCGGCACCACGCGGGCATCAAGATCCCGGCGGGGATGGACACGGAACTGGTGCTGGAGGAGGGCGCGCAGCTCTACGAGCGTGCCGCCGCCGGCGTACCGAAGAACAAGGGCAAACGGGATGTGCTCCTGGCCGCCGTCGAGGCACTCCGGGACGTCGGACGCCCGGCTCCGGCCCGGCTGTCGGCGGCGCTGACTCCGGCGGTGGACAAGGTGTTGCGCCGGTATCCGCTGCGTGAGCCGCTCACCTCCAGTGAGCCGTCGGCGCTGGTGGTGGAGCGGGAACGGGCCCTGTACGGGGCCTGGTACGAGTTCTTCCCGCGTTCGGAGGGCACGCGCGAGCAGCCGCACGGCACGTTCCGGACGGCGGCGCGGCGGTTGCCGGCGATCGCCGCGATGGGCTTCGACGTCCTGTACCTGCCGCCGATCCATCCGATCGGCCACACCTTCCGCAAGGGCCCCAACAACACCCTGTCCGCGTCGGCGCAGGATGTGGGGGTGCCATGGGCGATCGGTTCCGAGGCGGGCGGCCATGACGCCGTCCACCCCGATCTGGGCACACTGGAGGACTTCGACTTCTTCGTCGCCGAGGCCGCCCGGCACGGGCTGGAAGTGGCGCTGGACTTCGCACTGCAGTGCTCGCCGGACCATCCCTGGGTGCAGAAGTATCCGCAGTGGTTCCATCACCGCCCCGACGGGACGATCGCCTACGCGGAGAACCCGCCCAAGAAGTACCAGGACATCTACCCCATCGCCTTCGACGCCGACCTGCCCGGTCTGGTCGCGGAGACGGTGCGGGTGCTGCGGCACTGGATGGACCACGGGGTGCGGATCTTCCGGGTCGACAACCCGCACACCAAACCGGTCGTCTTCTGGGAACAGGTGATCGCGGACATCAACCGCACCGACCCGGACGTGATCTTCCTGGCGGAGGCGTTCACCCGCCCGGCGATGATGCACACCCTGGCCCAGGTCGGCTTCCAGCAGTCGTACACCTACTTCACCTGGCGTACCACCAAAACGGAACTCACCGACTACCTGACCGAGTTGTCCGGTGAGGCAGCCGCGTACATGCGCCCGAATTTCTTCGTCAACACCCCCGACATCCTGCACGCGTACCTTCAGCAGGGCGGACGCCCCGCCTTCGAGGTACGAGCCGTGCTCGCCGCGACACTCTCCCCGACCTGGGGCGTGTACAGCGGCTACGAACTGTGCGAGAACACCCCGCTGCGCGAGAGCAGCGAAGAATACCTGGACTCCGAGAAATACCAACTGCTTACCCGCGACTGGGAGTCCGCGGAGCGTGACGGACGTAGCATCGCGCCATTGATAGCCACGCTCAACGCGGTCCGGCGACGCAGTCCGGCCCTGCGGCAGTTGCGTGACCTCCACTTCCATCACGCGGACCAGGAGGCGGTGATCGTCTATTCGAAGCGCCGGGGATCGAACACGGTTCTGGTGGTCGTGAACCTCGACCCTCACCACACCCAGGAGGCGACGGTCTCGTTGGACATGCCGCAACTCGGCCTGGACTGGCACGAGCCCGCGTTGGTGCGCGACGAGCTCACCGGCGAGACCTACGAATGGGGCAGGACGAATTATGTGCGCCTGGAACCGGGTACTCGCCCCGCGCACGTTCTGACCGTCCTGCGACCGTCCACCCCGCAGATCGGAGGGTCACCCACCACATGATCGTCAACGAGCCTGTTCCGGACACCTTCGAGGACACTCCCGCCAAGGACCGGGACCCCGAGTGGTTCAAACGCGCCGTCTTCTACGAGGTCCTCGTCCGCTCCTTCCAGGACAGCAACGGCGACGGCATCGGCGACCTCAAAGGCCTCACCGCCAAACTCGACTACCTCCAATGGCTCGGCATCGACTGCCTCTGGCTCCCCCCCTTCTTCAAATCCCCCCTCCGCGACGGCGGCTACGACGTCTCCGACTACACCGCCGTCCTCCCCGAATTCGGCGACCTCGCCGACTTCGTCGAATTCGTCGACGCCGCCCACCAACGCGGCATGCGCGTCATCATCGACTTCGTCATGAACCACACCAGCGACCAACACCCCTGGTTCCAGGAATCCAGAAACAACCCCCAAGGCCCCTACGGCGACTACTACGTCTGGGCCGACAAAGACGAACAATACCCAGACGCCCGCATCATCTTCGTCGACACCGAAGCCTCCAACTGGACCTTCGACCCCGTCCGCAAGCAGTACTACTGGCACCGCTTCTTCTCCCACCAACCCGACCTCAACTACGAAAACCCCGCAGTCCAGGAAGAAATCCTCTCCGCCCTCAAATTCTGGCTCGACCTCGGCATCGACGGCTTCCGCCTCGACGCCGTCCCCTACCTCTACCAAGCCGAAGGCACCAACTGCGAAAACCTCCCCGCCACCCACGACTTCCTCAAACACGTCCGCAAGGAAATCGACGCCCACTACCCCGACACGGTCCTGCTCGCGGAAGCCAACCAGTGGCCAGAAGACGTCGTCGACTACTTCGGCGACTTCGCCAGCGGCGGCGACGAATGCCACATGGCATTCCACTTCCCCGTCATGCCCCGCATCTTCATGGCAGTACGCCGCGAATCGCGTTACCCGGTCTCCGAAATCCTCGCCAAGACACCGGCCATCCCCAACAACTGCCAGTGGGGAATCTTCCTGCGCAACCACGACGAGCTCACCCTCGAAATGGTCACCGACGAAGAACGCGACTACATGTGGGCCGAATACGCCAAAGACCCCCGCATGCGCGCCAACATCGGCATCCGACGCCGCCTCGCCCCCCTCCTCGACAACGACCGCAACCAGATCGAACTCTTCACCGCCCTCCTGCTCTCCCTGCCCGGCTCGCCGATCCTCTACTACGGCGACGAGATCGGCATGGGCGACAACATCTGGCTCGGCGACCGCGACGCCGTCCGCACCCCCATGCAATGGACCCCCGACCGCAACGCCGGTTTCTCCTCCTGCGACCCCGGCCGCCTCGTCCTGCCCACGATCATGGACCCCGTCTACGGCTACCAGGTCACCAACGTCGAAGCATCCATGTCGTCCCCCTCCTCGCTCCTGCACTGGACCCGGCGCATGATCGAGATCCGCAAACAGAACCCCGCCTTCGGCCTCGGCTCCTACACCGAACTCCCCTCCTCCAACCCGGCCGTGATCGCCTTCCTGCGCGAACACAAGGACGACCTCGTCCTGTGCGTCCACAACTTCTCCCGCTTCGCCCAGCCCACCGAACTCGACCTGCAAACCTTCAGCGGCGCACACCCCGTCGAACTCATCGGCGGAGTCCGCTTCCCCGCCATCGGTGAACTCCCCTACCTCCTCACCCTCGCAGGCCACGGCTTCTACTGGTTCCGGCTGCGCAAGGACGCGAAGGACGCGAAGGACGCGAAGGACGCGAAGGACATCAAGGACGCCAAGAACGCCAAGGACGCCGGGTAGAACACGGTCGTACCTGGACACGTACAAGGTCGTACGTGCCGAACCCCGGCGGGCCGGTTTCTCCCGTCCCGCCCGGGGCACGCATCAGTCACACTCCGCCCCCTCGGGGAAAGGACGCGACGCCATGTCGGAAGCCGCCACCCGCTCCGCCACGACAAGTCCGGACCTCCTCGCGTCCCTTGAACCACTGCTGCGCGAATGGCTGCCGAGACAGCGCTGGTTCGCCGGCAAGGGACGCCCGGTCACCGACTTCTCCCTGGTGGCGGCCACCGAACTGCTGCCCGCCACCGCGCAGTCGGGCCTGTACCACCTCCTCGTGCGCGCCCATCAGCCCGCACTCCAGGGCCCCGGAGACTGCTACCAGCTCCTCATAGGCGCGCGCGAGGCGCTGCCGCCCCGGCTGGCGCCCGCGCTGATCGGACACGTGGACCGGGGCCCGCTGACCGGACGGACGGTGTACGACGCCCTGTACGACGCCCGGGCCGCCGAAGTGCTCCTGGAGGCGATGCGCACCCGGGCGCGGATCGGCGCCCTGCGCTTCGACCGGGGCCGTGACGACAAGGGCGGCGCCGGGGACGACGGGGAGGGCGACATACCGTCGGGGCTGGCGGCCCGGATGGTGACCGCGGAGCAGTCCAACTCGTCGATCGTCTACGGCGACACGTTCATCCTGAAGCTGCTCCGCAGGGTCGCACCGGGCGTCAACCCCGACCTGGAACTGCCCCTGGCGCTCGCCCGCGAGGGCTGCCCCCGGGTCCCGGCCCCGGTGGCGTGGATCTGCGCCGACGCCGCCGGGACGACCGACCACGTCCTCGACCCCGACGCGGAGACGAGCGCCGAGGACCGTTACGTACTCGGCGTCCTCCAGCCCTTCGTGCGGGGTGCCGCCGACGGCTGGGAACTGGCGTTGCGCGAGCTGGCCAAGGGGGAGGACTTCAGCGCGGAGGCGCGGGCGCTGGGACGGGCCACCGCCGAGGTGCACATGGCTCTCGCCCGCGCGCTGCCCACGGTGACCATGGGCCACGCGCAGCTGGGCCCGCTGGTCGACGGCATGATCGAACGCCTGGACGCGGCGGTCCAGGCGGTACCGGCCCTCCACCCCTACGCGCCCGGCCTGCGCTCGGCGTACGAGGCGCTGGCCGACCTCGCCGCCGAGGGCCAGACCTGGACGGCGCAGCGTATCCACGGCGATCTGCACCTCGGACAGTGCCTGCGTTCGCCGTCCGGGGAGTGGTCGCTGATCGACTTCGAGGGCGAGCCGTCCAAGCCCCTCGCGGAACGCCGGCTGCCGCAGCCGGCGGTACGGGACGTCGCGGGCATGCTCCGCTCGTTCGACTACGCGGCCCACTCGCTCCACCCCCGGCTGCCCGACTGGGCAGCGGTGTGCCGGGCCGCGTACTGCGCCGGGTACGCGGAGACCGCCGGCCGGGACCCGCGTACCGATCCCGTACTGCTGCGGGCGTACGAGACGGACAAGGCGGTGTACGAGGTGGTGTACGAGGCACGGCACCGCCCGGACTGGCTCCCGGTACCGATGTCTGCGATACACCGCCTGGCCGCACCCGACTGACCCCCGCGTCACCCCGCCCCGCGTCACCTCTCTCGCCCTGCCTCACCTCCGAAAGGCCCCCGCCCGTGACCCCGCATTCCCCGTCCAGCGGCTCGAAGAACCCGAAGAAGAAGACGTCCGCGAAGAAGGACCCCGGGAAGAAGGCGGCAAAGCAGGCAGCCAAAGAGGCCGCGAAGGAGTCGGTGAAGGAGTCGGTGAAAAAGTTGGAGATCACGCCGGAGACAGAGCCGGTGACGGAGCCGGGCCCCGTGACGGAGGCGTCTGCCCCTCAACCGGTCGAGGCCGCTCCGGTCGAGGCCGCTCCGAAGGAGACCACTCTGCTCCCCTCCCCCGCGCTGGACGCCTCCGACCGCGAACGGTTGCTCGCGGGCACGCACCACGACCCGCACTCCGTCCTGGGCGCGCATTCGCTGCCCGGCGGGGTCGCCTTCCGGGTGCTGCGGCCGTACGCCGACTCGGTGACGGTCGTGGCCGGGGATCTGCGGGCCGAGCTGCACGCCGACGGGGACGGTTTCTTCTCGGGCGCGCTGCCCCTGCGGGGAGTCCCGGAGTACCGGCTCGTCATCGCGTACGAGGAGCAGGTGCAGGAGACCGAGGACGCGTACCGGCTGCTGCCCGCGCTCGGTGACCTGGACCTGCATCTGATCGGCGAGGGCCGGCACGAGGAGCTGTGGCGGGCGCTGGGCTCGGAGCCGATGACCCACCAGGGCGTCACCGGCACCCGTTTCGCTGTCTGGGCGCCGAACGCGCGCGGAGTACGGGTGATCGGGGGCTTCAACTTCTGGGACGGTACGGCGTATCCGATGCGTTCCCTCGGCGGCACCGGGGTGTGGGAACTGTTCGTGCCGGGCGTCGGTGAGGGTGAGCTGTACAAGTTCGAGATCACGCGCGCGGACGGCTCGAAGACGCAGCGCGCGGACCCGATGGCCCGCCGGACCGAGATCCCGCCCAACACATCGTCCGTCGTGCACCGTTCACACCACGAGTGGGAGGACGCGGAGTGGCTGGCACGCCGGGCGGCGGTCCCGGCGCACGAGGCTCCGATGTCGATCTACGAGCTCCATCTGGCGTCCTGGCGACCAGGCCTGACATACCGCCAGCTGGCGGAGCAACTGCCCGCCTACGTAAGGGATCTGGGCTTCACACACGTGGAGCTGATGCCGGTGGCGGAGCATCCCTTCGGCGGCTCGTGGGGCTATCAGGTCACCGGTTTCTACGCACCCACGGCTCGGTTGGGCACCCCTGACGACTTCAAGTACCTCGTGGACGCCCTCCATCGGGCCGGTATCGGCGTACTGATGGACTGGGTGCCGGCGCACTTCCCGCGCGACGAGTGGGCGTTGGCCGAGTTCGACGGGCGCCCGCTGTACGAGCACGAGGACCCGCTGCGTGCCGCCCACCCCGACTGGGGCACCTTGGAGTTCGACTACGGCAGGCGGGAGGTCCGCAACTTCCTTGTGGCGAACGCCGTTTACTGGTGCCAGGAGTTCCACATAGACGGCCTGCGGGTCGACGCGGTCGCCTCGATGCTCTACCTCGACTACTCGCGTGAGCCGGGCCAGTGGACACCGAACGAGCACGGCGGCCGGGAGAACCTGGACGCGGTCGCCTTCCTCCAGGAGATGAACGCGACGGTGTACCGGAGGGTCCCGGGGGTCGTGACGATCGCCGAGGAGTCGACGGCGTGGGACGGCGTGACCCGGGCCACGCACCACACCGGTCCTGGCGGTTTCGGCGGCCTGGGCTTCGGCCTGAAGTGGAACATGGGCTGGATGCACGACTCGCTCGGCTACGTCCAGCACGACCCGGTCCACCGCAAGCACCACCACCACGAGATGACGTTCTCCATGGTGTACGCGTACAGCGAGAACTACGTCCTGCCCATCTCCCACGACGAAGTGGTCCACGGCAAGCGGTCGTTGGTGTCGAAGATGCCGGGCGACTGGTGGCAGCAACGGGCGACCGAGCGGGCGTACCTGGCCTTCATGTGGTCCCACCCCGGCAAGCAACTCCTGTTCATGGGACAGGAGTTCGCCCAGGGCGCGGAGTGGTCGGAGGCCCATGGTCCCGACTGGTGGCTGCTCGACCCCGCGTACGGCGCGGAGGCGGACCACAGGGGCGTACGGGACCTGGTCCGCGACCTGAACACGGTGTACCGCGACACCCCGGCCCTCTGGCAACTGGACACGCAGCCGTCGGGCTTCGAGTGGCTGGTGGGTGACGCGGCGGAGGACAACGTCTTCGCCTTCGTCCGCTACGACGCGGAGGGCACCCCGCTCCTGTCGCTCAGCAACTTCTCCCCCGTCGTCCGCGACGACTACCGCATAGGCGTCCCGGACACGGTCCCGGCCTGGCACGAGACGCTGAACACGGACGCGTCCCGTTACGGCGGCGCCGACATCCACAACCCGGACTCGCTCAAGCCCGACCCCCAGTCCTGGCACGGCCGCGCGGCCAGCATCCGCGTGACCCTGCCCCCGCTGGCGACGGTGTGGCTGCGCCCGGCGTAACCACCCGATCTTTCCAGCCCGTTGGGGGTCCCCCCTCTGGGGGAGTTCGAGGACATGGCCCGTTCAGGGCCGGCGGTGGGGGTCTGGGGGCGCAGCCCCCAGGAACGGGATGGGACGGGTAAGGGCGGCGGGGGCGAAAACCCCCACCGCGCACCCCCACCTCACCGTCCCCCGAACATCAGCCTCCGCAATGCCCCCAACAGGCTCTTCACCTGCCCGTCCCCACCGGACACCACCGTCTCTCCCGACAGCATCTCGCCGACACCACCTCCAGCGCTCCCCCGCCCCACTCCGCTCCCACGCCCACTCAGCTCGTAGCGGACCGGCAACAGCCGCAGCCCCCGCACCACCGGCCCGGATCGCCACGGCAACTGGTCGACCGGCAAAGTGAGTTCGGCCTTGGTCAGATGGTCGAAGATGCGTCCCACCGCCGTGCTCACGATCATTCCGCCCAACTCCCGTGCCGCACTGGGGCACTGATGCGGTCCGGCTCCCCACCCCAGGTGCGCCCGCGTGCTCACGGCCGACCCGACCAAGTGGGACGCCCCGATCGCCATCAGGTCCCCGTGCGCCGCCGCGGCCGACGGCGAGACGATGTCCCCGGCCCGGATCCAGAATTTCCCCAGCGCCACATCCCGTGCGGCGAACCGGAAGCACATGTTGGCGACCGGCGGATTCACCAGCGCCGCCCGGTTCACGGTCTCCCCGAGCTGTCCGGCCGACAGACTGCGCCGCACCGTCGCGTTCCCCCGCAGCACTTCCAGGAGCGTGTTGAGCACCATGTTCCCGGTGATGTCGTTCAGGTACACGGCGTTCATGAACAGCTCACGTCCCAACTGCTCGTCCGACAGCTCCGGGTCGGCCAGCAGCATGTACGACGTCAGGTCGTCCCCGGGCCGCGCCCGCCGATGCGCCGCCAGCCGGGTCATCGCGGCCAGCGCCCGTCCCGTCGCCGGTCCCGCGTCGGGTCCGCCGTCCAGCATCCGCCACAGGTCCATGACCAGCTCGTCCCCGAGCTCCACCGGGCACCCGAAAAGCTTCGTGGTGACCATCAGCAGCAACGGCCGCGTGTACTGGGCCCCCAGGTCGGCGAACCCCGCCGTGCCCGACTCGGCCGCCAGCATGGCGATCAGCTCGTCGGCGTACCGCGCGACCGTCGCCCGCAGCTCCCAGCCCTGCGGGGTGTGCCCGTCCTGGAACGGCCGCAGCGCCGTGTGATGCGTGTGCCGGGCGGCGAGGTGCTCCTCGTCGTCCATGAACATCGTCTGCCGCACCTCGTAGCCCGCGAGCAGCGGCCAGTCCGGTGGCAGCCGGCCCTGCGCCCGGGCCCGCCAGTACCGCACGTCCCGCCGCCACACACTCTCGTTCCGCAGTACCTCCAGCACCTCGCGGTAGTCGAGAACCAGCCACACCGGTACGCCCATCAGCCCCACCGGTGCCACGGGTCCGTAGGTGCGCCGCAGTCGTGCGTAGACCCCGCCCGGGTCGGCGTCGAACTCCGACGTCAGCAGCGGTTCCACGGGCAACGACTCCAGCGCCGGGCTGTCGACCGGCGCGGTCGCGAACGGATGGGCTTCCATACGCACACGCATACCGCACCGACCGTGCACCTGCGGTGACCATGGCGCGAACTGTTACGTCTTGGTGACCCTGGGTGCACGCGATCCGCCGGTGCTCACGGACCGTCCTCAGACCCCCTCGGCGTCGGCGGTCGCGGCCAACGCCACCGGCAACTCCCCCCGGTACAGCACACCGACGCGCTGCGTGGCCCGGGTGAGTGCCACGTACAGGTCACTCGTGCCGAAGGCCCCCGGTTCGACCACCAGCACGGAGTCGAATTCCAGCCCCTTGGCCTGCCGGGGATCGAGCAGCACGACAGCCCGCGTGAGATCGGGCTCCGCCCCCGCCTCCACGTCGTCCAGCCGCGCGGCCAACTCGCCGTGCAGCTCGCGCGGCGCGATCACGGCGAGCCGCCCCTCCACGGGCGCCAGCTCGCGGGCCGCCTTCGCCACGGCTCCCGCGAGATCGTCATCCTCCACTGCCCGCACCCATGGCCGAACCCCGGTCGACCGTACGGATTTCGGCGGCTCGAAGTCCGACCGCTCCGCCCTCACCACGGCCGCCGCCACGTCCATGATCTCGGCCGGTGTCCGGTAGTTGACGCCCAGCCGGGCATGCTCCCAGCGGCCTTGGACGTACGGCGCGAGGATGTCCGCCCAGGCCCCGACCCCACCCGGCTCGGCGGTCTGCGCCGGATCGCCGACCAGCGTCATCGACCGGGTCGGGCTGCGCCGCATGAGGAGCCGCCACGCCATCGGCGACAACTCCTGCGCCTCGTCGACGATGATGTGGCCGAACGCCCAGGTCCGGTCGGCCGCCGCCCGCTCGGCGGCGCTGCGCAGGTCGCCCTCCTCGTGCCGCTCGGCGAACCGCTCCGCGTCGATGATGTCGTGCGCGGACAGCACCTCGGACTCCTCCGCGTCCAGGTCCTCGAACTCATACGTACGGGACGCGTACGACACGTCCAACACACCTTGCGCGTAAGCGACTTGGTTACTGCGCTCGCGCTCGGCGCGCGCCCGGGCGACCCGCTCGTCCTCGCCGAGCAGCTCCGCCGCCTCGTCGAGCAGCGGTACGTCGGCCGTCGTCCAGGTACGGCTCACGGGCCGCCGAATGGCATCGGCGTCGGCCTCGGACACGTACCCCTCGGGCGCGGCGAGGAAGTCCGCGACCAGTCGCCTCGGGCCGATGCGGGGCCACAACTGCTCGATGGCGGCCCAGACTTCACGGTTCTCGGCCAGGTCGTCGCGGATCTGGGTGATGTCGCTGGGGTCGAGGAGGTTGCTGCCGTCGTAGGGGTCGGTGCCGATGCGCTCGGCCACCATCTCGGTCAGGGTGTTGAGGATGTGCCCCTCGAAGTGTTCGCGGGCGACGTTGTGCGGCAGTTTCGCCTCGCGCGTCCGCTCCCGAGCCATGTTCACCAGCCCGGCGTCGAGCATGAGGATGTCCCGGTCGTGCTCGATGGCGATGACGGGGTCGGGCAGTCCCTGCCGGTCCCGTACGACGGCTGCGAGCACGTCGGCCATCTCGGTCCGCCCCTTGACAGCGGCGGCCCGTGCCGAGTCGGCGGCGGTGGCCTTCACACCCGGGAACAGCTCGCCGACGGTCGCCAGCAGCACCCCGGTCTCACCGAGCGAGGGCAGCACCTCGCCGATGTAGCCGAGGAAGGCGGGGTTGGGGCCGACGATCAACACGGCTCGTTTGGCGAGGAGTTCGCGGTGTTCGTAGAGGAGATAGGCGGCCCGGTGGAGCGCGACGGCGGTCTTGCCGGTGCCGGGCCCACCCTCCACCACCAGTACGCCTCGATGCGGGGCACGGATGATCTCGTCCTGCTCCGCCTGGATGGTCTGCACGATGTCGTTCATCCGCCCGGTGCGGGCGGAGTCGAGCGCGGCGAGCAGCACGGCGTCGCCGGAGGGGTCCTCGTAGCCGGTCCGCGTCTCGTCCCCGAGATCGAGGATCTCGTCGTGCAGTCCGGTGACGCGCCGCCCGTCCGTACTGATGTGCCGACGCCGGCGCAGCCCCATCGTGGTGTGCCCGGTGGCGAGATAGAAGGGCCGGGAGACCTCGGCCCGCCAGTCGATGAGCATCGGGGTGCGCTCGGCGTCGTCGGCGCGCAGTCCGATACGGCCGATGTGGTGGGTGACACCGGAGGTGAGATCGATCCGCCCGAAGCAGAGCGACCCGTCGACGGCGTTCAGCGCGGCGAGCAGTCCCGACCGCTCGGCGACGAGCACATCCCGTTCGAGCCGCGCCTGCATCGGCGTGCTGCCCTGCGCGAGCGCGTCCGTGACGGAGTGCTCGGTGTCGCCGCGCAGGGCGTCGACGCGGGCGTAGAGCCCGTCGACGAATTCCTGCTCACTCCGCAATTCATCGTGAGTTGATTCCGTGTTTGCGCCCCTGTTTGACAATTCCGCTCCCGCTCGGATATACTCTGCTCATCGACTTCTCGCGACCTGACTTCCACAAAGTCGCGAACCATTGAATATACGCAAAGAAATCCCCCGAGCGCAATCGCTCGGGGGATTTCTTTTGTCGGCGCGCGTCAGAGGACGTCGGACAGCTCCTCCAGCAGTCGCCTTTTGGGCCGTGCCCCCACCATCGACCGCACCGGCTCCCCGCCCCGGAACACCATGAACGTCGGCATGGACAGGACCCGGTAGGCGTTCGTCGTCAGGGGGTTCATGTCGACGTTCAGCTGCACCACCTTCAGCCGGTCGGACTCCTCCGCCGCGAGGGCGCTCAGCACCGGAGCCATCTGCCGGCACGGCGGGCACCAGTCAGCCGTGAACTCCACCAGGACCGGCAGTTCGGCCCCGATCACCTCCGCCTCGAAGTCCGCGTCCGTCACCTCGGCCACACCCGCTGCCTTGATCATCGCGTCCGTCCTCCCCACTCGCATTCCGGTTCCGGACCGCCCGGCACCGTCGCCTCGGCCGCCAACGCGTCGCGGGCCCGCTCGGCCCGCGTCAGCTGCTCACCGACCTTCGCCCGTACCGACTGCAACTCGCCGATCAGCGCGTCGAGTTCGTCCAGCTTGCGGCGGTAGACGGCGAGCGACGCGGGACAGGAGTCGCCCTCCGGGTGGCCCGCCCGCAGACAGTCCACGAAGGGCCGCGTCTCCTCCAGGTCGAACCCGAAGTCCTGGAGCGTCCGGATCTGCCGGAGCAGCTTCAGGTCGTCCTCGTCGTAGGCGCGGTAGCCGTTGTCCATGCGCCGCGCGGGCAGCAGCCCCCGCGACTCGTAGTACCGCAGGGTCCGTGTGGTGGTCCCGGCCCGCGCCGCCAGCTCGCCGATTCGCATGCCGATTCGCATGGGTACGAACGTAGTCCTTGACGCCGACGTCAAGGCAAGGTCGGGTCGGGTCGGTCACGTCAGGTCGGCCCGGTGGCGGCGGCTTTCCCGCCACGGGGGAAGATGACTCGTACGCCAGAACAATTATGATCACAAGGTCCGCAACGGGGAGGAACATCATGCGCGACGTATTGGTCATCGGCGGCAACCGCTATTTCGGAAAGCGGCTCATCGACCGGCTGACCGCCGCCGGAGACCGGGTGACCGTTCTCAACCGGGGCTCCGCGCCCCCGCCCGCCGGCGTAATTCACCTCGTCGCCGACCGCGACGACGAGGCCGCACTGAATTCCGCTCTCGGCGACCGTACCTTCGACGTCGTCGTCGACCAGGTCTGCTATACGCCCCGCCAGGCGGCGATCGCCCGGCGCGTGTTCGGTGGCGGCCGTTCCCGCCGCTATGTGATGACGTCCACGGTCGAGGTGTACGAGTACGAGGACTCCCTCGTCTACGAGGACACCGTCGTGCCCGTGCGCGAGGACGCCGTCGATCCGCTGACCGTCCCTGTCCGCCTCGAACTCCCCTGGCACAAGCCGGAGTTCCGCGAGACGCACTACGGCGAGGGCAAACGCCAGGCCGAGGCGGTCTTCGCGGCGGACGACGTCACCGGCGATTCCCGCGACGCGGGCGACTACGGCGACCCGGTGGCCGACGGTACGAAGTTCCCGTACACCGCCGTACGCGTGGCCCATGTCCTGGGCGGGGACGACGACTTCACCGGCCGGCTCGACCACTACGCCCAGCGCATCCGTACCGGCACACCGATCGCCGTACCGACCGAGAACCGGCCGGCGACCTACATCCATGTCGAGGAGATCGCCGACTTCCTCTTCTGGGTGGTGGGTGAGGAGTTCACCGGGCCGGTCAACGCCGCGTCCCACGGCCTGCTGACCACCGAGGAGTTGTGCGCGGTCGTGGCCTGGCACATCCCGGACGGCAGGACCGTCTTCCAGAACGTCGACGTCGGCAAGGTCTCCCCGTTCTCCTTCGCGCGCTCGTACGGCATGGACAACTCCCGTGCCACCGAACTCGGGTTCACCTTCGGCCACGTACAGGAGTGGCTGCCCCGAGCCGTCGCCGAGACCTTGGGCTCGGACAGGGGGGCGGGGCCGGGGCCGGGCGGCTGACGTGCGGTTCGGCGCGTAATCGGCGTGCCCGGAAAGGGGTGTTCGCCCTACCGTGATCCCATGACGACCACCTCGCAGCCGCAGCAGCCGCCGCAACCCGTGATCCGCCCGAAGCCCGAAGACCTCCCGACGGCCGAGGGTCTTCCCAAGGCCGAGTTCGCGTTTCCCGGTCCGCTGCGCGACCAGCTCGTCGCCGCGATCCTCGACGGCTCGAAGACGTCCACCACCGGGCTCGTGGTCGACTACGAGCACGAGGGTGAGGCTCTGCCGGAGGTCGGCGGCCGTTCGGTGGTCGTCGACTCCGAGGACCGGCCGGTCGGGATCATCGAGATCACCGGAGTACGGGTCGTTCCGCTGGCCGCGGTGGATCTCGCCCACGCCCTCGACGAGGGCGAAGGGTACACCGATGTGGCCGCCTGGCGGGCAGGTCACGAACGGTTCTGGCACAGCGCGGAGATGCGGGCCGCGCTGGATGATCCCGGGTTCACCGTGACCGACACGACCCTGACGGTCCTGGAACGCTTCCGCCTCGTGACCGACCTCCGGCCGTAGCGGTTGTCCCGCTCACGCGGTTGAGGGAGATCACCGACCTGTACGGGTGAACTCGGGCGACTCGGCGATCCCCTCGACGTCGTCGACGTCGTCGGGCTCGTCGGCCTCGACCGGCCGCGCGGTCACGTCCGCCGCCGGCTCCGTGTCCTCCGTACGACCGCTGCCGTGCCCCTTGCCCGGCAGCAGGACAGCGACCAGTACCGTCCCCACGCCCAGGATCAGCGCGCCGATCAGGCTGGTGTGGGCCACCGCGTCCGAGAAGGACGAGCCGACCGCGTCCGCCATCTGGCGTGCTCCCTGGGCGAGTTGGCCGGCCTGCGCCTTCAGCTCGGCCGCCTGTTCCGGCTTCCCCGCGCTCGCCGCCTGCGACGCCTGTGCGGCGAGCTGCTGGGCCCGTTCACCGATCGCCTGGGCCACCTGGTAGCCCGCGCCGACCGAGTCCTGGGCCTGGTTCAGGGCGCCCGCCGGCAGCTTGCTCCCGTTCGTCGCGTCGGTGAGGTGGGAGGCGTACGACGTGGAGAGAAGGGAGCCGAGGATCGCGATGCCGAGCGAGCCGCCCAGCTCCAGCGAGGTGTCGTTCACCGCGCCGCCGACGCCCAGTTCGGCCTCGGGGAACGCCCCCATGATCGCGTCCGTGCACGGGGAGAGAGCGAGACCGATCGCGAGGCCGAGGATGACGAGAGGGGTGACGAAGGTCCCGTACGACGAACCGGAGTCCACCTGTGAGAGCAGTGCGAGGGCCGCCGTACCGCCGACCATGCCCGCCGTGACCGTGACCTTCATGCCGACGCGCGGGGTGAAGTAGCCGGTGAGGGCGGAGCCGACGAAGACCGCGCCCGCCAGCGGCAGCATGCGCAGGCCGGTGTCCAGGGCGTCGTAGCCGAGCACGAACTGGAGGTGCTGGGTGAGGTAGTAGAACGCGCCGAAGACCGCCAGGAAGAACAGGGCGACCGCGAGGTTCGAGCCCGCGAACCGGCGCTGCGTGAAGCGGCGTACGTCGAGGACCGGGCGCGGGTGACGCAGTTCCCACACGACGAAGAGGACCAGGCCCAGGCCTGCCGCGACGGCCGCCGTGATCGCCTTGACGCCCCAGCCGAAGTGCGGCCCCTCGATGATCATGTAGACGAGCGCGCCGATCCACACGACCGACAGCAGGCCGCCGACGTAGTCGATCCGGTCGTGGTGACCCGCCCTGGACGGCGGCACGAGGACGAAGGCGCCGATGATCGCGAGTGCGGCGATCGGCACGTTGATCAGGAACGTCGAGGACCAGCCGCGGTTCTCCAGCAGCGCGCCCGCGACCAGCGGACCGGCCGCGATGGCGAGGCCGGCGGTGGCGGTCCACAGAGTGATCGCCTTGGCGCGCTCGGCGCGCGGGAAGGTCGCCGCGAGGAGGGAGAGCGTCGCGGGCATGATCAGCGCGGCGCCCACGCCCATGACGGCACGGGCCGCGATGACCCCGGTGGCCGAGCCGACCAGCGAGCCCGCGACCGACCCGGCGCCGAAGACGACCAGACCGAGGACGAGCGCCCCGCGCCGGCTGTACTTGTCGCCGATCGCGCCGAGCAGCAGCATCAGCGCCGCGTACGGAACGGTGTAGCCGTCGATGACCCACTGGAGGTCGGCGCTGGACAGGCCCAGGTCCTGGGTCATGTCGGGGGCGGCGACGGTGAGGGCGGTGTTCGCCATCACGATGATCAGCAGGCTCAGGCAGAGCACGAGGAGCGCCCACCAGCGCCGGGCGTAGGGGGCCTTCATCCCCTCGACGGGTTCCGTACGGACAAGTCGTCCAAGTCGCATGGATCGCATGGCTACGGGTCGCCTCCCTGACTGGCTGTCGTTGATCCTTTTGCACAGCGCCGTGCAGTTGCACAACAATGTGCAATGTACTCGGATGCACAGCACTGTGCAAATAGAAGGAAGGGAAGGCACAATGTCAGCCATGACCACGGGAACCTCCAGCCGCGCCGACACGAACCGCCGCCGCATCCTCGACGTCGCCCTCGCCGAGCTGTTGCGGGACCCCGACGCCTCGATGGACCAGATCGCGCGCGCCGCAGGTGTCGTACGACGGACTGTGTACGGGCATTTCCCGAACCGAGAGGCGCTGATCAGCACGCTGCTCGACGGCGCCGTCGAGGCGGTGGCCGGCGCGCACGCGGAGGGACTCAGGGGCGGCACCGAGGATCCGGCGGAGTGCGTGGCCCGGTCCACGCTCGCGGTCTGGCGGGTCGCCGACCGCTACCGCATCCTCGTCGGGC
Source organism: Streptomyces sp. B21-083 (assembly GCF_036898825.1). Classification (GTDB taxonomy): domain Bacteria; phylum Actinomycetota; class Actinomycetes; order Streptomycetales; family Streptomycetaceae; genus Streptomyces. The sequence continues at coordinate 3,004,158 of NZ_JARUND010000001.1, forward strand.
TCGCCCAGCGCAGCGTCACCGTGCAGGGCATCCGTGACCGGTTCACGCCGGTCCGCGAGGCCTGCATAGAGATGCTCCGGCGGGGCCTGGAGGAGGGCGTGTTCAGCTCACCGCTGCCGGCACCGGCACTGGCGTACGTGCACGAGCAGATGCTGTTCGCGCTGATGGAGGCGGTGAACGACGGGCTGCTGTCAGCGGAGGAGGCGGGCCCCTCGGCCGCGGTCACCCTGCTGACCACGGCGGGGGTACCCGTCGCCCGGGCCACCGCGCTGGTGGCCGAGCTGAGCAGAGCGGCGATCAACCAGTAGGAGGCCGGCACGAGCGCCGGACGAACGCGCCGCGGCGGGCTAGGAAGCCGAGGCCGATGCCGCGGGGGCGGCGCACGCTGACCGTGGCGTTGTCCGGCGCGCCCACGTGTGGGCAGGTGAGCGGCACGGGCGGACTCGGGCGGCGGGCTCCCTCAGACCGCACCCGCCGGCCACCAGCCGGACACCAGAACCAGCGCGAGGACGGGCGAAAGGCCCAGGCGCACCCGGGCGCCGGACCCGGTCAGACCGCGTCCGCCGGACACCAGAACCAGCGCGAGGACGGGCGAAAGGCCCAGGCGCACCCGGGCGCCGGACCCGGTCAGACCATGTCCGCCGGCCACCAGTCGGAGACCAGGGCCGCCAGCTGGTCCGGGGTGGCGACGGAGCGGACCGGCACCCCCGGGGGCAGCAGGCGGCGGGTGAGTCCGCCGAGCGTGTTGCCGGGACCGAGTTCGGCCAGCCGCAGCGGGCCCCTGGCCACCGCGGCGAGGGTGCGTATCGAGCCCGCCCAGCGCACTGGCATGACCAGGTGACGCAGCATCAGGTCTCGCCGGCGTTCGGGGTCGCCCCGGTGCGCGCGGGCGTCGACGTCGGCGATCACCGGGCAGCGCGCGGGGTGCAGCGCGACGGTGGAGACCATGGCGGCGAAGCGGGGGCGCGCCGCCGCCATCAGCGGGGTGTGGAAGGCCCCGCCGACCGGGATGCGGACCGCCCGCGCGCCCGCGGCCTCCGCCTCCTCGACCAGTGCCGCGACGGCGTCGGCGGTGCCGGAGACCACGACCTGGGCAGGGCCGTTGAGGTTGGCGACCCAGATCGGCGCCTTGGCACCGGCCCGCAGCCGGGCGGCGATCCGCTCGACCTGGGCGGGGACGGCGGTGTAGGAGAGCGCGGCGTTCCCCAGGGTGTGGACCCGGGTGTGGGCGCGCACCAGCCAGGGGTGGCGGCGGCGCAGCCCGATCAGCGCCTGGTGCAGCCGTTGGACGTCGAGCCCGTCCTCCCCCAGCCCGGCCGGATCCGCGGGGAAGGCGGGCCGGATCGCGTCATCGCCGCCCGGCCGGTCCTCCTTGACGGCGCGCATCGCCCGTTCGTCCCCCGCGTACACGGACGGCACGCCGCCGAGGGTGAACAGCAGCGTGAGCGCGTGCGCGAGGTGGCGTGGTTCGCGCAGCCGACTGGCGATGCGGGTGACGTCGTGGTTGCCGACGAAGGTCTGGGGAGCGAAGGCGTCGAGGAGGGCGTTGTGGCGTTTGAGCGCCCAGGCCAGTTCGTGCGGGTTCGTGTCGTTGAGGGAGCTCCAGACCGCCTTCCACAGTTCGTACTGGGTGACGGTGTCGAGGCCGCCCTCGGTGACGTACGCGGTGTAGTCGCCCTGGATGGCCTCGCCGCTGAACCAGGCGCCGGGATGGCTTCGCCGGACCCGGTCGGTGACGGCGCGCCAGAAGGGGCGCGGCACGGCGTAGGCGGCGTCGAGGCGCCAGCCGGCGATCCCCCGGTCCAGCCAGTACTCCATGACGGAGGCGACGTGGTCGGCGACGGCCGGTGCGGCGTGTTCGAGGGCGACCAGGTGACGGTGGCCCTCGAACACTTTGTAGTCCTCCCCCTCCGGGACGAACCAGGCGGCGTACGGGGATCGGGCGCCGCAGGCCGTGACATCGGCGAACGGCCCGAAGGACCGGCCGACGTGGTTGAACACGCCGTCCAGCAGGACTCGTACTCCGCGCTCGCCGGCCCGTTCGACCAACTCGGCCAGATCGCCCTCGGTGCCGAGGCGGGGATCGATCCGGAAGTGGTCCACGGTGTCGTAACCGTGGGTCTCGGCGGCGAACACCGGACCGAGCGCCAGCCCGTTGCAGCCGAGGGACACCAGGTGGTCCAGCCAGCCGGTGAGTGCCGGGAGCCGGTGGACCGCGGCGGAGCCGGTGGACCGCGGCGGAGCCGGCGGGCAGGGCGGCGCGCTCGGCGCCGAGGAAGCTCAGGGGATCACCTCTCCGGATGCCCCGCAGATGTCGAGAGAACGCAGAAATGGCCGAGCGGCCAGGCTACGGGGGAGAGCCTGGCCGCTCGGCGTTTTTCGGGGTCCTGGGGCACCCGGCGGACCTGCCGGGTGCCCCAGGCCGGGCGGCTGGACTACGGGGGAGTGTCCAGCCACCCGGAGTCTTCCGGGACGGGTGTTCCGCGTCAGGCCTTGGCGAGTTCCTTCTCGCCGCCCTGCTCGGGGACGTCCGCCGCGTCGGCGTCGGTGTCCGGGTGGAAACCGTCGTTCTCGTCGATGAGCGTCTTCTCGTCGAACGGGTGCTGGCCGGCGAGGACCTCCGCGACGCGCTGCTTGTCGATCTCCTTGGTCCAGGTGCCGATCAGGACCGTGGCGACCGCGTTGCCCGCGAAGTTGGTGAGGGCGCGGGCCTCGCTCATGAAGCGGTCGATGCCGACGATCAGACCGAGTCCGTCCACCAGCGCGGGCTTGTGCGACGCGAGACCGCCGGCCAGGGTCGCGAGACCGGCGCCGGTGACACCCGCCGCGCCCTTCGAGGCGACGAGCAGGAAGAGCAGCAGGGGGATCTGCTCACTGACCGCCATCGGCGTACCCATGGCGTCGGCGATGAACAGGGACGCCATGGTCATGTAGATCATGGTGCCGTCGAGGTTGAACGAGTAGCCGGTGGGGACGGTGATGCCCACCACGGGCTTGCTGACGCCCAGGTGCTCCATCTTCGCGATGAGGCGCGGCAGCGCGGACTCGGAGGAGGAGGTCGAGAGGATCAGCAGGAACTCGCGGCCCAGGTACTTGAGGAGCGAGAAGATGTTGAGGCCCGTGAAGACCCGCAGCAGCGCGCCGAGCACCAGGAAGACGAAGAGGAAACAGGTGAGGTAGAAGGACAGCATCAGGATGGCGAGCTGCTTGAGCGCGTCGACGCCGGCGGACCCGGTCACCGCGGCCATGGCACCGAACGCGCCGACGGGCGCCGCCCACATCACCATGCCGAGGATGCGGAAGACCAGGCGCTGGATGTGCTCCACGCCGCGCATGATCGGCTGGCCGGCCGGGCCCATGGCCTGCAGGGCGAACCCGGCGAGCAGGGCGATGAGCAGCGTCTGGAGGACCTCGGGGACGGTGAAGGCGGAGACGAACGTCGTCGGGATGATCCCGAGGAGGAACTCGGTGGTGTCCTTGGCCTCGGCCGAGACCTGCGCCTGGCCGGTCTCCTTGACGGCGTCGGTCAGCGCGAGGCCGGTGCCCGGCTCGATGATGTTGCCGACGACCAGGCCGATGCCGAGCGCGACGAACGACATGAGCACGAAGTAGCCGAGCGCGATCCCGCCGACCTTGCCGACCTTCGCGGCCTTCCGTACCGAGCCGATACCGAGCACGATCGTGCAGAAGATGATCGGCGAGATCATCATCTTGATCAGGTTGACGAAGCCGGTTCCGATCGGCTTCAGCTCGACGGCGAAGTCCGGGGCGATCAGACCAACGGCGATACCGGCGGCCACCGCGGCGATGACCGCGATGTAGAGGTAGTGGGTACGGTCCCGCTTGGCGGCGGGTGCGGCAGGTGCCGTTGAGGATGAGGTGGCCACGGCTGCCCTCCTTGACGTCGTCGTCGGCATCACCGGCGTGCGGCTCACGTCCGGGGGATGGGGAGAAAGTTGTGCTGGGGATGCGGTTGTGCGGGGAGTGCGATGGTGCTCGGGGTGCGATGGTGCTGCGGGTGGTGCGGGGTCGCGGGCGGCGACCGAAAACAGGCCATGGCCCGTGAGTCGCGTCCCTGCGATGCCGTGACTATCCCCCGCCCTGTGAGGGCGGTCACCCTTCCGTTCATTTAGTTCACGCTTATAAGGAGAGGCAGACTGACACCATGCGCTTCCCCCGCGTTCCCGGACCCCGCAGCCTGGCCGCTCAGCTGTTCGCCATGCAGGCAGTGCTGATCGCGGTCGTGGTGGCCGGATGTGCGCTGTTCACGTACCTCAGCGACCGCAGCCAGGCCGAGGACGCCGCGGGCCGCCAGGCGATGGCCGTGGCCCGTTCCGTCGCGGACGCCCCCTCGGTGCGGGAGGCGATCCTGACCGCCCCGAAGCCGACGACCCTGCTCCAGCCGTACGCCCTCCAGGTGCAGCACCACACAGACGTCGACTTCGTCACGATCATGAACCCCGACGGCATCCGCTGGACCCACCCCGACAAGGAGCAGATCGGTCAGCGCTTCCTCGGGCACCGGGAGCGCGCGTTGCGCGGCGAGTCGTTCACGGAGGTCTTCTCCGGCACCCTCGGCCCGTCGGTCCGCGCGGTCACGCCGATCCACGCCGGGGGCGCCAACAGCGAGATCATCGGGCTGGTCAGCGCGGGTATCCGGGTCGAGGAGATAAGCGCCCGGGTCCAGGACCAGGTCACGGCACTGTTCGGGGTCGCGGCGGGCGCGCTGGCGCTGGGCGCGATCGGCACGTACGTCGTCAACGCGCGCCTGCGCCGCCACACCCACGGGATGAACGCGGCCGAGCTGAGCCGCATGCACGACTACCACCAGGCCGCCCTGCACGCCGTACGCGAGGGGCTGCTGATGCTCGACGGGCAGTACAGGGTGGCGCTGATGAACGACGGCGGGCGGGAGCTGCTGGGCGTCACCGACGAGGGCGAGGTCGTCGGCCGGTCGGTGGCCGAGCTGGGGCTGCCCGCGCCGCTGACGGGCGCGCTGCTGTCGGCCGAGCCGCGCGTCGACGAGGTGCATCTGACCGCCGACCGGGTCCTGGTCGTCAACACCTCCACGGTGTCGAGCGGCGAGCGCCGTGGCACGGTCGTCACCCTGCGCGATGTGACGGAACTCCAGTCCCTGATGGGCGAATTGGACTCCGAGCGGGGTTTCACGCAGGCCCTGCGCTCACAGGCGCACGAGGCGGCGAACCGTTTGCACACCGTCGTCTCCCTGATCGAGCTGGGCCGGGCGGAGGAGGCCGTGGACTTCGCGACCGCCGAACTGGAACTGGCCCAGGCGCTCACCGACCAGGTGGTCGCGGCGGTCAGCGAACCGGTGCTGGCCGCGCTACTGCTCGGCAAGACGGCGCAGGCGAACGAGCGGGGCGTGGAGCTGGTGGTGTCGGAGGACAGCAGCCTCGACGACGGTCTCCTCCCCGACACACTCCCGGCCCGCGACCTGGTCACCATTCTGGGCAACCTCATCGACAACGCGGTGGACGCGGCGCAGGGAAGCGCGGAGAGCGGTCTGGGGCCCTCCCGGGTGACGGTGACGGCCCTGACGGAGGACTCCCTGCTGGTCCTGCGGGTCTCGGACACGGGCGCGGGAGTCGACCCGGCCCACACGGAGGCGGTCTTCCAGCGGGGCTTCACGACCAAACCGGCGGGGCCGGGCGGCCGGGGTCTCGGGCTTGCGCTCGTACGCCAGGCGGTGGCCCGGCACGAGGGGACACTGACGGTGGCCGAGGCGGCGTGCGGCGGGGCGGAGTTCGAGGTACGGCTGCCGTTGCCCAAGGTGCCGGCGCCCGTGACGGCTTCGGGCTCGGCGAACGCTTCGGGGCGCCGCGCCCCCGCCGAGCCCACTGAACCGGCCGCGCCGACCGAGCCGACTGAGCACGCCGAGCCCGCCGAGCCCGCCTTGCCTGGAGGCGACGTATGACCGACCCGAGAGACACCCCGCGCAGGGACACGACGACCGACCCCATCCGCGTCCTCGTCGTGGAGGACGACCCGGTCGCCGCCGACGCGCACGTCATGTACGTGGGCCGGGTGCCCGGGTTCACGGTCGTGGGCAAGGCGCACACGGGCGCGGAGGCGCGGCGCGCGCTGGACCGTACGCCGGTGGACCTGCTTCTGCTCGACTTCCACCTCCCCGACGGACACGGGCTGCAACTGGCCCGCTCGCTGCGGGCGGCGGGCTACCACGCGGACGTGATAGCGGTGACGTCCGCGCGGGACCTGGCGGTGGTCCGGGAGGGGGTCTCGCTGGGGGTCGTGCAGTACGTACTGAAGCCGTTCACCTTCGCGACCCTCCGGGACCGGCTGGTGCGGTACGCGGAGTTCCACGCGTCGGCGGGCGAGGCGAGCGGCCAGGACGAGGTCGACCGCGCGCTGGCGACCCTGCGCGCCCCGGGCCCCGCCGCGCTCCCCAAGGGCCTGAGCGCCCCCACCCTGGAACGGGTCACGGTGACCCTCCGGGCCAGCGCCGAAGGGCTCACCGCGGCCGGGGTCGCCGAGGAGGTCGGCATCTCGCGCATCACGGCCCGGCGCTACCTGGAACACCTGGTGGAGGCGGGACGGGCGGCGCGGAGCCCCCAGTACGGGCAGGTGGGGCGGCCGGAGTTGCAGTACCGGTGGGTGCGGGGGCAGTAGGGGTCACATGGGGGCGGGCGTATCCCACCACCTGGGCGGCGAGCCCGGCGACGCCGAGCGCCTCGATGACGGAGAGCACGAGCAGCCCCGGGCCGCCGGTGTCATGCGAGCCCCAGTAGAGGGCGAGTCCGGCGAGCGGGACGACGCAGAACGCGAGGAGATCCACGGCGAGTTGAACGGCCTTGCGGGATCGGCGCCGGGCATCGGACCGGTGCGCCGACTCCCAGCCGAAGGCCGCCTCGACCTGGGCGAGTTGGGCGAGCCGAGGCCCCAACTCGCCCCGCACATACGCCCCGATCGCGGAGATCTTCTCGTCGTTGATGAGGTAGGTCCAGCCGAGGACGACACACACGGGCGGGAGCGCGAGCAGCATGACGGGCTGCCTGGCCTGCGCGGCGGCCGCGATGACGGCGGCGACGACGGTGAGGGTGACGTAGAGGAGGTTGTCGCGGAATCCGATGCGGGACTTCTGCTCGTCCTTGAGGGTCGTGTACTCGGCGAGCAGGAGCTGCCCCAGGGTGACGTCTGTTCCCGGTGATTCCGGCACGCTCTTCCTCCCGTGATCTTCGATGCCCGTACAAGGCAAACGGTAGACGCTGCAGGGTCATTGACCTGACTAGACCACTCCTCTTACGTTCGCGAGGCAGCCGTACAGGCTTTCCAAGCCAGTAGGAGGTCGTGCTCGTGCGCCCCACCGCCGCCCGCCCAACTGCACCATTCTCCCTGCTCTTTACCGCCACCCTCACCCTCGCCGCCGGCTCCCTCACCGCGTGCGGCGGCGGCTCCGGAAGTGATCCGGACACGGTGAAGATCTCGTTCAAGCAGTCGACCGACAACTCGGTCAAGGTGATGGACGAGTACCTGGCGGACATCAAGAAGCAGTTCGAGAAGGCCAACCCGGGCAAGAAGGTCGAGTTGGTCCCGATCAAGGCCCCGGACTCGGAGTACTACACCAAGGTCCAGCAGATGCTCCGCTCCCCCAAGACGGCCCCCGACCTGGTCTACGAGGACACGTTCCTCATCAACTCGGACATCACCAGCGGGTACTTGAAGCCGCTGGACGCCTATCTCGCCAAGTGGCCGGACTGGAACCAGTTCATCGACACGGCGAAGACGGCGGCCAGGGCCGAGGACGGCAAGACGTACGGCGTCCCGGACGGCACGGACACACGGGGGTTGTGGTTCGACAAGGGCATCTTCAAGAAGGCCGGGCTTCCGGAGGCCTGGCAGCCGAAGACGTGGGACGAGGTGCTGTCCGCCGCCCGCGCGATCAAGGAGAAGGTCCCGGACGTCATCCCCCTGAACGTCTACACGGGCAAACCGGTGGGCGAGGCGGCCACGATGCAGGGCTTCGAGATGCTGCTGTACGGAACGGAGGGCTCGGCGGCTTCGGACCCCCTGTACGACGGCTCGTCGAAGAAGTGGATCGCGGGGAGCCAGGCCTTCAAGGACACGTTGACGTTCGTCGAGACGGTGTACAAGGAGAAGCTGGGCCCGGACGTGTCGGACGCGCTGGACCCCAACGTGGCCACCCGCGCCCGGGGCGAGTGGCTTCCCCAGGGCAAGCTGGGCATCAACCTCGACGGCTCCTGGCTCCCCCAGGACTGGCTGCCGGGCAGCGGCCACGAATGGCCCGAGTGGTCGACGAAGCTGGGCCTGGCGGCGATGCCGACCCAGCACGGCCAGGCGCCGGGCAAGGTGAGCATGTCGGGCGGCTGGACCTGGGCGATCCCGGCGAAGGCGAACAACCCTGACCTGTCGTTCGAGTTCATCAAGGCGATGCAGACGAAGGCGAACGCCCAGAAGTGGTACATCGCCAACTCGGGCATCGCCGTCCGCAAGGACGTAGCGGCGGACCCGGCCTACGTCGACGCCCAGCCCGGCATCAAGTTCTTCACGGACCTGGTCGCGAGCACGCACTACCGCCCGGCGTATCCGGCGTACCCGAAGGTCTCGACGGCCGTCCAGGAGGCGATGGAGGGCGTGACGACGGGCGACGCATCGGTAGCGGAGGCGGCGAGCGCGTACGACGAGGCACTGAAGTCGGCGACGGACGACCAGGTGGTAGAGAAACGGTGAGTGCGAGTACAGGTGTGGGCGCCGGGGCAAGTGTGACCAGTCGCTCCCTGTCCAAAACGCTGACCCGGACACTGGCCCGTGCCCTTCCGGTCGCACCGGCGGTGATCCTGCTTCTCCTCTTCCTCGCCGGCCCGATCGCGTACTGCGCCTACATCGCGTTCACCGACCTGCAGTTGACGGGCCAGGCCGCATCCTCCTTCGTCGGCTTCGAGAACTTCCGTACGGCGTTCAAGGACAAGGCGTTCCTGAACGCCGTATGGCTGACGCTCGTGTTCACGGTCATCTCGTCCCTGATCGGCCAGAACACCCTGGGGCTGGCGCTGGCGTCGCTGATGCAGCGCGCGTCGAAGCCGGTGCGGACGCTGGTGGGCGGGATCGTGATCACGGCGTGGGTGCTGCCGGAGGTGGTGGCGGGCTTCCTGCTGTACGCCTTCTTCCGAAGGGAGGGCACCCTCAACGCCATCCTGGACTGGCTCCATCTCCCGTCCCAGAACTGGCTGTTCACGCTGCCGATCCTGGCGGTGTCGTTCGCGAACGTGTGGCGGGGTACGGCGTTCTCGATGCTGGTGTACTCGGCGGCGCTGAACGAGATCCCGAAGGAGATCACAGAGGCGGCGGAGGTCGACGGCGCGGGCGGCTGGCGCCGGATGTGGCACATCACGCTCCCGATGATCCGCCGCTCGATCGGCACGAACCTGATGCTCAACACGCTGCAGACCCTGTCGGTCTTCGGGCTGATCTGGGTGATGACGAGGGGCGGCCCAGGGAATCGGAGCCAGACGCTCCCCCTCTTCATGTACGAACAGGCCTTCCAGAAAAGCATGATCGGCTACGGCACGGCGGTGGCACTGCTGTTGCTGGTGGTCGGCTCACTGTTCTCGCTGGTGTACATGCGGCTGCTACGGACGGAGGTGTGAGATGCCCGGCGTCACGACGGTGAGGGGGGTGACGATGAAATCCCGCCGCACGAACCGCCGCTTGGCAGCCGACGCGGGCCTCCTGACCGTCGCGGCGGCCTTCGTACTCCCCCTTGCGTGGGTGGTCCTGTCGGCGCTGGACCCGCACGCGGACCTGCGGGTGAGAGTCCCGGACAGTCTGACGTTCGGGAACTTCGACGCGGTACTGACGGACGAGATCACCTTCACGCCCCTGCTCAACAGCCTGATCCTGTGCGGGGGCGGCACGCTGCTGACGGTGGTGTGCGCGGCGCTGGCGGCGTATCCGCTGTCGCGGTTCCGGTCGCGTTTCAATCGCCCGTTCCTGCTGACGATTCTGTTCGCAACCTGTCTCCCCATCACGGCGATCATGGTGCCGGTGTACGCGCTCTTCGTGCGGGTGAACCTGATCGACACCATGCAGGGCACGATCTTCTTCTTCGCGGCTTCCCAACTCCCGTTCGCCGTCTGGCTGATGAAGAACTTCATGGACGGAGTCCCGAGGGAACTGGAGGAGGCGGCGTGGACGGACGGGGCATCGTCGTTCCAGTCCCTGATACGGATCGTGCTGCCGCTGATGGGTCCGGGGGTGGCCGTGGTGACGGTGTTCTCGTTCGTGATGATGTGGGGCAACTTCTTCGTCCCGTTCATGCTGCTGCTCACACCGGACCAGATGCCGGCGAGCGTGAGTATCAACGACTTCTTCGGGAATCGGGGGACGGTTGTCTATGGGCAGTTGGCCGCGTTCTCGGCTATCTACTCGACGCCGGTGATTTTGCTGTATGTGCTGGTGGCGAGGCGGGTGGGTGGGGGGTTTGCTTTGGGTGGGGCTGTCAAGGGGTGATCCAGGGGACTACAGCGTGGAGGCAGGCGCGGTCACCCGCGCCCCGCACCGTCCCCCGTCCCCCGTCCTCGTGTCGCCTTCGGGCATCGCGTGACATCGACGTGCGTCCGCCAAGTACCGTAGAAGGGTGCCGGAGACAAAGAGAACCGTGGCCGTCCTCACCGCGCTGTCGCTGGAGTACAACGCGGTGCGGGCCCATCTCACGGACGTCGAGACGCTCACCCACCCGCGCTACGGAACAAAGGCCAAGCTGGGCCAACTCCCGGACTCGCCTTGGCAGGTAGCCGTCATCAACATGGGCGAGGGCACACTCACCGCAGCCACACTCACCGAGCGCGTGCTGACCTGGCTCGACCCCGAGGCCGTACTGCTCGTCGGTGTCGCGGGCGGTCTCAAGGACGACATCGGGATCGGTGACGTCGTGATCGCGACCAAGGTGTACTCGATCCACGGCGGTAAGCAGACCCCCGACGGTTTCCTGGTCCGCCCGGAGGCGTGGCGGGCCTCGCACCGCCTGGAACAGGCGGCCAAGGAGGCACTGGGCGATACGACGGACTTCCAGACGTACTTCAAACCGATCGCCGTGGGCGACGTGGTCCTCGCGGACAGGAAGTCCGAGCTCGCCGAGCACATCCACACGCACTACAACGACGCCGCCGCCATCGAGATGGAGAGTTCCGGCGTGACCCAGGCCGTCCATCTCGCCGGTGAGGCGGGCGCTTTGATCATCCGGGGCATCAGCGACAAGGCCGACCCGAACAAGTCCGGTGACGACGAGACGGGTTCGCAACCCCGGGCAGCAGCGAACGCGGCAGCCGCGGCCGTCGCCATCCTCCGCGAGCTGGACCCGAAGCCGGTACCCGGCCAGGCAGCCACCGATCCCCGGGAGGGTCCCTTTCGCGGCGAGACATACGGTGGGGACCACTACGACTTCCGAAAGAGCACGTTCAACGGCTCCTTCGTCGCGAAGTTCGTCGGACACCGTCCCGGCGACGAGGACGGGCGATAGCCCGGAGACGGGACCCGGCGGGCTCGGCGCGGGCCACTCCCACGGCCCGGTCCCGGTCGCGACGGCCACGCTCCCGCCCCGTCCGCTGGGCTTCACCGGCCGTTCGGCCGAATTGGACCGCCTGCTGCCCCGCCTGGAACCCGACCCGGCCGGTGCCGCCGCGCGCCCTCTCCTCATCTGCGCCACCGGCATGGGCGGCATTGGCAAAACGGCGTTGGCGATCGAGGCGGCCCACCAAGCCCGCGCTAAGGGCTGGTTCCCCGGTGGGACCCTCTTCGTCGATCTCCGTGGCTACGACGACAACCCTGTCACCGCCGAACAGGCAGTCCAAGCCCTGCTCGACGCACTAGGCGTTCCGGGCCCGGATCTGCCGCCGACGGCAGCACGCCAGTACGACATGTTCAGCACCCTCCTGGCGGACCGGCAGCACCGCATGCTGCTGATTCTGGACAACGCCTCCGACCCAGCCCAGTACCTGCCCCTGCTGCCCGGCGTGGACGGCCACCAAGTCCTGATCACCTCGCGCGACCGCCCCGACTCTCTCCCCGTTCGCCTCATCAATCTGGAATCGCTGCCGCCGGACGACTCAGCCGCGCTCATCACCCGCGCTCTGCACGACGCCGACGAGCGCGACGACCGCCCAACTCGCGAACCCGAGGCTCTGCGCGAACTGACCTCTCTCTGCGGCCACTTGCCACTCGCACTCCTGATCGCCGCGGCGATGCTGCGCAAACCTCTCCACCGCGACATCGCCTGGCTGGTCACCGAGATCGAGAAGGCCGGCGACGCCATGGCCATACTCGACAACGGCACCAACGGTACAGATCAATACGGGCGCTCCCTGGCCCTGCGCCCGGTCCTGGAAACCTCGTACCGCCGCCTCCCAGCCGACCAGGCCCGCCTGCTCCGATTCCTGTCCCTGGCTCCGGCCGCAGAGACCACCCCCGAGGCGGTAGCCGCCCTGGCCGGCCTCGACACGGACACGACCCTGACCCTCCTGGAGGAATTGGCTGCCACCCACCTTGTCTCACCAGTACGGGTAGGCGATGGTTCGAAATCCGTCGAGAAGTGGCGATTGCATGACTTGGTGCGCGTATTCATGGCGGGCGTAGTGGCCAGTGATGTCGGGTTGGCGATGGAAGGACAGTCAGCTCGCAAGCGACTCCTGGGGTTCTACTGCCGCTGGGCAGGGGCGGCCGATGCGCGGCTGCGGTCCCGACCAGGCAATTCGGATGCAGAACAGTTCGCTCACCGAATACAGGCGTTGACGTGGATGGACGGCGAGCGGGCGGGTCTGGTCTCGGCCATGCAGTGGGCTCGGGAGGAGCAGCACGCCAAATCGGCGCTGCGATTGGCCGTGCATCTGGCCGAGTACCTGCTGTGGCGGCGGCACTACGACGACTGGATATCGGTGAGCGGAGCCGCGCAGGAGGCGGCCAACCGCATCGGGGACCACCTCGGCGAGGCTTGGGCGCTGAACGATCTCGGCAACGCCCTACGAAGCACGGGCCGCACGCAGAAGGCGATCGACGCCCTCACCCGCGCCCACGATCTCTACCGGGATGCGGGGGACCATCTCGGCCAGGCCGTAGCCTGCAACGGCCTGGGGATCGCTCTGCGACATGCGGACAGGGCAGAGGACGCGATCGATGTACTGACTCGCGCTCGTGACCTGAGTCAGAAAAGCGGAGACCGTCTCGGCGAGGCCGATGCGTGGAACAGCCTCGGCAACACTCGAAACCTTGAGGAAGCAGGCCAGGCAGAGATGGCCATCGACGACCTCACACGCGCCCGGGACCTGTACCAGGACGCTGGTGATCGCCACCGTGAAGCCCTTGCATGGAACAACCTCGGCCTGGTCCTGTGGGAGGCAGGTCGAGTGGGGGAAGAGACAGAGGCATTTCACAGGGCGCTGGAGATTCACGAAGAGCTCGGAGACCTCTACCGGATGGGTCAGACACTTGGAAACCTGGCCGCCGCCCACAGTGCAGGCTACGACCCTGCGAAGGCCCGCACGTACTGGCTCAAGGCAGCTGACGTCTTTGACCGAGCTGACGCCCCCGACCAAGCCGCCCTAGCTCGAACCCGTGCCGCCAATTGGGGCTGGGAATGACGCCCCCCTCCGCTTAGCGCAAGCCACAGCCAAGCGGGGATGACGGCGCCTCACCCACGCCCTCAGCACCCAGGACTCGCGCGACCTCATTCACGCCATCGCACAGCAACTCTGAGGAGAGTCACCAAGCCCGACATCACCTGGGAAGAGCCCTACTGCGCCGAAGGCGCCAACTGCTTCCGCATAGGCACCGACCCCACCGGCAACGCCTACATCGCCATCGCCGGCCAGGAAGACACCTACCTCACCGACACCCGAGACGCTCTCCGCACCCTCATCCAGGACATCAAGGACGGCAAAGCAGACCACCTCCTCTGACGGCGCCCGGCCCCGCCTACACCTCAGGCAGCACCCCGGGCCGGAACGGCTCCACCCCCACAACCCGCCGCACCCGCGTCACCTCGATGAGCAGCATCACGCGTCGCTCCCCCGGCAGCAGCCACGGATACCTGTCCTCGCCGATGTACTTCCGGGTGAGCCGGTCCATGGAACGTTCCGCCTCCTCGCCCTCCACGAACCGCACCACGCGCCCCCGGATCTCCGCACGGTCGTACGGGTTCTCGGGGTCGTGGTGGGAGAGGGAGACGTTCGGGTTGCGGCGGAGGTTCTCCTCCTTCACGCGGCCGATGGCCGTGTTGACCATGACGTGATCGCCCTCCATGTCCACCCACATCGGCGACACCTGCGGCATGCCGTCGGCGCCGACCGTAGCGAGGTGCCAGAAGTTCGGGGCCAGCAGCCGCTCCCGTATATGCCCCTCCACCTTCCGCACCCCTGCCGCTACCCCTTGCCCCTGCTCCATCTCGCCGCTCACGCGACCACCGCCCTCCGAAGCCGCCCACCCGGCCTCACCGTGTCCGCCACCCCCGCACCGCAAGGATCGCGCCGCAACTACTCGCCAGTACCGGCCAGTTACCCGCCCAGCCGAGCCCCCGACCGTACCGCACGGGCCTTCGACGCACGCCCTCACGCTCGACGGCCCCCGCCACCCCGAAGCACCCCGACGCCGCACACACGACCGACAGACACGCGCGCATATGCCCCGCCACCTTGCCGTTCGCATGATTCGCCGCCGCGGAGAACTCCGGCCGAGTCGCCGCCCAGGCGTCACCCCCCAGCCTTCAGTCGCCTCGGCGTACCGCCCGCATCACCCCCGGAACCCCCGCCCACCCGTAGCTTCATACAATCCGTGATTGTGGCCGAACAGAACGTAGTCATCGTCGCCCGGCGCCCCTAGCTTGTGGCGCGTGCGCCGACCCTCAGTTCCGTCCCCACCGCCCATGCCGCCGACCCCGCCCTTCGACGCCCACGCCGCCCGCAGACTCCGTACGGCCCTCGGAATGGGCCCCGAACACGTCGCGTACGGGATGCGGGTGTCGTACGGGCTGCCGTACATCACGCCCGACCACGTGATCGCCTGGGAACGCAACATCATGGCTCCCGGCGCGCATGAACTAGCCGCTCTCGCAGGGGTGTTGTGGTGTTCGCCCTGCGAACTCATGGGCCGCCCGCACACCTTGCGCGAGCACCGGGCCGCACGGGGACTCAGCGCCGAGGACGTCGCCCGGGCCGTCGGGCTCGAACTCCTCGTCTACGCACGGATGGAGGAGAGCGGCGAGTGGCGCGGCAGCGAGCGGCAGTCCGCGATTCTCGCCGAGGTGCTCGAACTCCCGCCCCCCGACTTCATCACCCTCACCGGCCTCGACGGCAGGCTCGCCGGCCTGCTGCGCAGCGCGGTCACGACGCGCTGGCAGGCGTACGTCCGTCCCGTCAACAAGATGGTGCCGCTGAACCGGCGCGTCCTGGAGAGCACCCTCCAGGAGCTGCACCGCTACTACCAGGGGCAGATGGCCGCCACCCTGACCTGGGCGGACGGCTCCGCAACGACCGAGGCGAGCCGCATCGGACGCGACTTCCTCGACCGGATCGTGGAGCACTTCTGGGCGAGGGTCGAGAGCAGCGCCCCCTGAAACCCACAGGCAGCAGCGGGAGAACTGTTTCAGCGATTGTCTCGTCGAGCCGCGTCCGCTTCGGGAAGAGGCCCACCGCCTCGGCTGTTGATGTCGGCATCGCTCAAATAATGATCAAGTGGTGAGTTGATGGAGAGGTAGGTCCTGGTGTCCTCTGCCAAGCGGGTCGCGCCGGTCACGGGTGTGCGGCTTCCCATCTGCAGTACTTGCGGCGTTCAGTACGGGGCGCCGCGGGCTGATTGCCCGATCTGCCTGGACGAGCGGCAGTACGTCGGTTGGGAGGGCCAACAGTGGACCTCGTTGGCCGAGTTGAGCGCCAGCGGCCGTCGCGGTCGGCTCAACGAGGAGGGACCCGGTGTGATCGGGGTCGGTGCGGTGCCGTCGGTGGCTGTCGGCCAGCGCGCGCTGCTGATCCGCTCACCGTCCGGCAATGTGCTGTGGGACTGCGTGGGCTACCTCGATGACGACCTTGCCGCCGAGATCGAGGAACTGGGTGGGATCAGCGCGATCGCCGTCAGCCATCCGCACTTCTACGGCGTGATGACCGAGTGGGGCCGGGCCTTCGACGTTCCGGTGTACGTCCATGCGGCGGACCGCGACTGGGTCGCGCGGCCCGATCCCGTGATCGAGTACTGGACGGGCGACACCCACGAGATCGCGCCCGGCATGACGCTGATCAACGCGGGCACGCACTTCGCCGGAGGCACCGTGCTGCACTGGGCGGACGACCCGGAGGGGCGCGGCGCGCTGTTCAGCGGCGACATTTTCATGGTGGTGATGGACCGGCGTTGGGTCAGCTTCATGTACAGCATCCCCAACTTCATCCCGGAGCGACCGAGCACCATCCGCCGCGCGCTTGAGCTGGTCGAGCCTTTCGCGTTCGAACGCATCTACGGCGCGTTCTGGGGACGCGTGGTCAGCGCCGACGGGGCGGCCGCGGTCCGACGTTCCGCGGAACGGTACCTGCGCTTCGTGACGGACAACAGCTCGTAGCGGAGCCAGGTCACATGGTGCGCGGTCAGAGGCCCCGGCGCCGATCGCCCGTAGGCCTCGTAGGCCGACGTCGTACCCGGAACCTGCTCCGGCACGCGCCCTACTCCGACAGCGACCAGGGAGCGGCACGCAGGTCGGCGATGCTGCGCCGGTCGCGGCTCACCGGCGGCCCTCCGGCGGCCTTGCCGAGCGCGATCATGGAGACGATCACCCATCCCCGGTTCGGGCGCAGTTCCTCGGTGAGGCCTTCCAGGTCGAACGCCCGGAACTGGTGGGCGTCCAGCCCCATCGCCTGGGCCTGGACTGTCAGGTGGGCGACGGCCTGGCCGAGGTCGTAGTCCGCGAACTCGGAGTACAGCAACTGCGTGTCACCGACGTGGCGGTGTGCCAGGGCGACGACGAGCAGGGACGCGTCCGTCGCCCACCGGGCCGAGCTGGGCGCGAGGTGGCGCACCACGCGCTCGTGCTCCGGCTCACCGGGCCGACTCGTGAAGAACCCCCAAGGCTGGGAGTTCCCGGCTGACGGCGCCCACCGCGCGGCTTCCAGCAGCAGGCTGAGAGTGTGGTCGTCGACGGTGGCCGACGGGTCGAACTTGTAGGGGCTGAACCGTCCTGCCAACAGAGGATGGATACCGCCGGTCGGTTCCAGATCGCGTCGCACGTCCCGGTGCAACCGACCACCGACCTGCCGTATTCCAGCAGAGACCGTGGTCGCGCACAGAAACCGACCCGGCAATCCGCCAATCCGGCGGGCCCTCTCGGTCACAGCACCGAAAACTCGGTCACCGCACTAGAAAACCGACTCCGCCTCGTCCATCCGGTCCTTCGGGACCGTCTTCAGTTCCATGACCGCCTCCGCCAGCGGCACCATCACCACGTCCGTCCCGCGCAGTGCCGTCATCCGCCCGAACTGGCCCTGGTGCGCGGCCTCCACCGCGTGCCAGCCGAACCGGGTCGCGAGGACGCGGTCGTACGCGGTGGGCGTGCCGCCGCGCTGGATGTGGCCCAGGATGACCGGCTTGGCCTCCTTGCCGAGCCGTCGTTCCAGCTCGTACGCCAGTGCCGTACCGATGCCCTGGAAGCGCTCGTGGCCGAACTGGTCGATTGCGCCGTGGCCGTAGTCCATGCTGCCCTCGGCGGGGTGCGCGCCCTCGGCGACGCAGATGACGGCGAACTTCTTGCCGCGCGCGAACCGCTCCTCGACCATCTTCACGAGTAGCGCGGGGTCGAAGGGTCGCTCGGGGAGGCAGATGCCGTGGGCGCCGGCCGCCATGCCGGACTCCAGGGCGATCCAGCCGGCGTGCCGGCCCATGACCTCGACGACCATCACGCGCTGATGCGACTCGGCGGTGGTCTTGAGGCGGTCCATCGCCTCCGTCGCGACACCCACCGCCGTGTCGAAGCCGAACGTACGGTCCGTCGACGAGATGTCGTTGTCGATCGTCTTCGGGACGCCGACGACCGGCAGGCCCGCGTCGCTCAGCATCCTCGCCGCCGTCAGGGTGCCCTCGCCGCCGATCGGGATCAGCGCGTCGATGCCGAACTCGTGGATCATGTCGGAGGCGTTCTCGCAGGCCTCGCGCAGCCGGTCGCGCTGCAGGCGGGAGGAGCCGAGGATGGTGCCGCCGCGGGCGAGGATGCCGCTGACGTCGTCGAGGTCGAGGGCGCGGTAGCGGCCGTCGAGCAGCCCCGCGTAACCGTCCTCGAAGCCGATGACCTCGTCGTCGTACTGCGTGACCGCCCGGTGGACGACCGACCGGATCACTGCGTTCAGGCCGGGGCAGTCGCCGCCTGCGGTGAGAACTCCGATACGCATCGTGCTGTGTCTCCTGCTCGCTGTGATCACTGTGAGCGCGGTGCTAACGCTGATGGCTCTGATCGTTCTGATCGCTTTTGATACCTGTGAGTCACCCCAATTGTTCCACGCCCCGGCCGGACCCTCGATCCTGACCGCCCCCCACCGGGCTGACCGGCGCCTTAACCAGCGGCGCGGGTACTGTCAAGAGGCCCGAACAGTCCAGCTGAAACGGAGAGCACGCGTGACGACCCGCAGCGTGTACGTGACCGGGATCGACCGGGGCGACGGCCGCCAGGTCGTCGAGCTGGGAGTCATGGAACTCCTGACCCGGCAGGTCGACCGCGTGGGCGTCTTCCGCCCCCTGGTGCACGACAACCCGGACCGTCTCTTCGAGCTGCTGCGCGCCCGCTACCGCCTCTCCCAGGACCCGGCGACCGTGTACGGCATGGACTACCCGGAGGCGTCCGCGCTCCAGGCCGAGCGGGGCACCGACGAGCTCGTCTCGACCCTCGTCGACCGCTTTCTGCGCGTCGCCCGCGAGTACGACGTCGTCCTGGTCCTCGGCACCGACTTCGCCGCCACCCAGTTCCCGGACGAGCTGGCCCTCAACGCCCGCCTCGCGAACGAGTTCGGCGCGTCCGTCGTCGCGGTCGTCGGCGGACGCGACCAGACCGCCGAGTCGGTGCTCGCCGAGACCCGCAACGCGTACCGCGCGTACGAGGCGCTCGGCTGCGACGTCCTCGCCATGGTCGCCAACCGCGTGGCCCGCGAGGACCGCACCGCGATCGCCGAGGGCCTCGGCTCCCGTCTCCCCGTGCCCTGTTACGTCCTCCCCGACGAGCCGGCCCTCGCCGCGCCGACGGTCGCCCAGATCACCCACGCGCTCGGCGGCACGGTGCTGCTCGGCGACGACTCGGGCCTCGCCCGCGACGCGCTGGACTTCGTCTTCGGCGGCGCGATGCTGCCCAACTTCCTGACCGCGCTGACCCCGGGCTGTCTGGTCGTCACGCCCGGCGACCGCGCCGACCTGGTCGTCGGTGCCCTGGCCGCGCA
Source organism: Streptomyces sp. B21-083 (assembly GCF_036898825.1). GTDB lineage: Bacteria > Actinomycetota > Actinomycetes > Streptomycetales > Streptomycetaceae > Streptomyces. The sequence goes on from NZ_JARUND010000001.1 coordinate 3,023,600, forward strand.
CAGCGCCGGTACGCCGCCCATCGCGGGCGTCCTGCTGACCCTGGACGAGCGCCCCAGCGACGAGGTCCTCACCCTCGCCGCCCGGCTCGCCCCGGGCACCCCGGTCATCTCCGTGGCCGGCACGAGCTTCCCCACCGCCGCCCAACTCTTCTCCCTGGAGGGGAAGTTGAACGCGGCCACCCCGCGCAAGGCGGAGACGGCACTCGGCCTCTTCGAACGTCATGTGGACACGACCGAGCTGCTCGGACGCGTCTCCGCGCCCAGCAGCGACCGTGTCACGCCCATGATGTTCGAGCACAAGCTCCTCGAACGCGCCCGCGCCGACAAGCGCCGGGTCGTCCTCCCCGAGGGCACCGAGGAACGCGTCCTGCGCGCCGCCGAGGTGCTGCTGCGGCGGGGCGTGTGCGACCTGACGCTGCTCGGCCCGGTCGACGCCATCCGCAAGAAGGCCGCCGACCTGGGCATAGACCTCGGCGAATGCCAGCTGATCGACCCGCACACCTCCGAGCTGCGGGACCGGTTCGCCGAGAAGTACGCCCAGCTCCGCGCCCACCGGGGCGTCACCGTCGAGCTGGCCTACGACGTCGTCTCGGACGTCAACTACTTCGGCACCCTGATGGTCGAGGAGGGCATGGCCGACGGCATGGTGTCGGGTTCCGTCCACTCCACGGCCGCGACGATCCGCCCCGCCTTCGAGATCATCAAGACGAAGCCGGACGCCTCGATCGTCTCGTCCGTCTTCTTCATGTGCCTGGCCGACAAGGTCCTCGTCTACGGCGACTGCGCGGTCAACCCCGACCCGAACGCCGAGCAGTTGGCCGACATCGCCATCCAGTCGGCCGCCACCGCCGAGCAGTTCGGCGTACGGCCGAGGATCGCGATGCTGTCGTACTCCACGGGTACGTCGGGTTCGGGCGCGGACGTCGACAAGGTGCGGGAGGCGACGGAGCTGGTGCGCTCCCGGCGCGCGGACCTGCGTATCGAGGGCCCGATCCAGTACGACGCGGCGGTGGAGCCGACCGTGGCCGCCACCAAACTCCCCGGCTCCGAAGTCGCGGGCCAGGCAAGCGTGTTGATCTTCCCTGACCTCAACACCGGCAACAACACCTACAAGGCCGTGCAGCGTTCGGCCGGCGCGATCGCCGTCGGCCCGGTCCTCCAGGGCCTGCGCAAGCCGGTCAACGACCTGTCCCGGGGCGCCCTGGTCACGGACATCGTCACCACGGTCGCGATCACGGCGATCCAGGCCCAGACCGTGACAACCGCTCTCACCACCCCTACCGAAAAGGCATCCGCGCAGTGACCGCGACCCGCGTCCTCGTCCTCAACTCCGGTTCGTCCTCGCTGAAGTACCAGCTGCTCGACATGCGCGACAGCAGCCGGCTCGCCGTGGGCCTGGTGGAACGCATCGGCGAGGAGATCTCCCGCCTGAAGCACACCCCGCTGGCGACCGGCGGCGCGTCCCGTGAGCGTACGGGCCCGATCGCCGACCACGAGGCGGCCTTGAAGGCGGTGGCGGAGGAGCTGACGAGTGATGAACTCGGCCTTGACTCCCCCGAGTTGGCGGCCATCGGGCACCGGGTCGTGCACGGCGGCCAGGCTTTCACCGAGCCGACGGTCGTCGACGACACGGTCCTCGCGGAGATCGAGCGCCTGATCCCGGTGGCCCCGCTGCACAATCCGGCGAACCTCACCGGCATCCGTACCGCCCAGTCGCTGCGCCCCGACCTCCCCCAGGTCGCGGTCTTCGACACGGCCTTCCACACCACCATGCCGGAGTCGGCGGCCCGCTACGCGATCGACGTCGCGACGGCCGACGAGCACCGCATCCGGCGGTACGGGTTCCACGGCACGTCCCACGCGTACGTGTCGCGGGAGACGGCCCGGCTCCTGGGCCGGGCGCCCGAGGACGTGAACGTGATCGTGCTGCACCTGGGCAACGGGGCGTCCGCGTCCGCCGTCCAGGGCGGCAGGTGTGTGGACACGTCCATGGGGCTGACGCCACTGGAGGGGCTGGTCATGGGAACCCGCTCCGGTGACCTGGACCCGGCCGTCATCTTCCATTTGACGCGTGTTGGCGGAATGTCCACGGACGAGATCGACACTCTTCTCAACAAGAAGAGCGGCCTGCTCGGTCTGTGCGGAGACAACGACATGCGGGAAATCCGCCGCCGTATCGACGAGGGCGGCGCGGACGCCCCGGCGGCCCGGCTGGCCTTCGACATCTACATCCACCGTCTGAAGAAGTACATCGGCGCCTATTACGCGGTACTCGGCCGGGTGGACGCCATCGCGTTCACGGCCGGGGTCGGCGAGAACGCGGCGCCGGTGCGCGAGGCGGCGGTGGCGGGCCTGGAGGGCCTCGGGGTGGCCGTGGACGGCACCCTGAACGCCGTACGGGGCCAGGAGGCCCGGCTGATCTCCCCCGCGGGCTCCCGGGTCGCGGTGGCCGTCGTACCGACGGACGAGGAGCTGGAGATCGCGACACAGACGTACGCGCTGGTGAGATCGGACAACTGAAGACACTTAACGGATATTGGACGAACATTGGGAGGACATTGGCCGACTCCGACGGAAGAGCCTCACCTGAGCGCTATCCCGCCCCTTTGTGTCCAGTCCATGCTTCTACGTCGTCCACCAGGCGGAATATTCCGAAGCGAAACAAACCGATAGGATCGCCCCATGCGCCGTTCGAAAATCGTTTGCACTCTCGGCCCCGCGGTCGACTCCCATGAAATGCTCGTCTCGCTGATCGAGGCCGGCATGAACGTGGCCCGGTTCAACTTCAGCCACGGCTCGCACGCCGAGCACCAGGGCCGGTACGACCGGGTCCGGGCCGCCGCCAAGGAGACGGGCCGAGCGATCGGCGTCCTGGCCGACCTGCAGGGCCCGAAGATCCGCCTGGAGACCTTCGCGGAGGGCCCCGTCGAGCTGGTGCGGGGCGACGAGTTCGTCATCACCACCGAGGACGTCCCCGGTGACAAGACCATCTGCGGTACGACGTACAAGGGCCTCCCGGGTGATGTGTCGACCGGCGACCAGATCCTGATCAACGACGGCAACGTCGAGCTGAAGGTCCTGGCCGTCGAGGGTCCGCGGGTGAGGTCGATCGTCATCGAGGGCGGCGTCATCTCTGACCACAAGGGCATCAACCTGCCCGGTGCGGCCGTGAACGTCCCGGCCCTCTCCGAGAAGGACATCGACGACCTGCGCTTCGCCCTGCGCATGGGCTGCGACCTGGTCGCCCTCTCGTTCGTCCGCGACGCCGGTGACGTGGACGACGTCCACAAGATCATGGACGAGGAGGGTCGCCGCGTCCCCGTCATCGCCAAGGTGGAGAAGCCGCAGGCGGTGGACAACATGGACGCCGTCGTCGCGGCCTTCGACGGTGTGATGGTGGCCCGCGGTGACCTCGCCGTCGAGTACCCCCTCGAAAAGGTCCCGATGGTGCAGAAGCGCCTGGTGGAGCTGTGCCGGCGCAACGCGAAGCCGGTGATCGTCGCGACCCAGATGATGGAGTCGATGATCACCAACTCCCGCCCGACCCGCGCCGAGGCGTCCGACGTGGCGAACGCGATCCTGGACGGAGCGGACGCGGTCATGCTGTCCGCGGAGTCCTCGGTCGGCGCGTACCCGCTCGAAACGGTCCGCACGATGTCGAAGATCGTCGTCGCGGCGGAGGAGGAGCTCCTCTCCAAGGGCCTCCAGCCCCTCGTCCCCGGCAAGAAGCCGAAGACGCAGGGCGGCTCGGTCGCCCGCGCGGCCTGCGAGATCGCCGACTTCCTCGGCGGCAGGGGCCTGGTGGCCTTCACCAAGTCCGGCGACACGGCCCGCCGCCTCTCCCGCTACCGCGCGGCCCAGCCCATCGTCGCCTTCACCACCGACGAGGGCACCCGCAACCAGCTCTCCCTGAGCTGGGGCGTCGACTCGTACGTCGTCCCGTTCGTCAACAGCACGGACGAGATGGTCTCCCTGGTCGACCAGGAGATGCTCAAGCTGGGCCGCTTCAAGGTCGGCGAGGTCGTCGTCATGACGGCAGGCTCCCCGCCCGGCGTCCCGGGCACGACGAACATGGTCCGGGTGCACCACTTGGGCGAGGGCGAACTCGCCTGATCGGCGCTCGCTCATACGGCTTCGAGGGCGTCCCCTGTGCTCACAGGGGACGCCCTCCGCCGTCCCCGGGCCGGCCGAACCAGCTGCGGCCTCACCGACGCTGGATCACACGACGCCGACGAACAGCCCGTGGCTTCCCCACCTCGCGTCAGAGGAGGTGGTCTGCTTTGCCGGCCTTGATGTCCTGGATGAGGGTGCGAAGGGCTTCTCGGGTGTCGGTGAGGTAGGTGTCTTCTTGGCCGGCGATGGCGATGTAGGCGTTGCCGGTGGGGTCGGTGCCTATGCGGAAGCAGTTGGCGCCTTCGGCGCAGTAGGGCTCTTCCCAGGTGATTTCGGGCAACGTAACTCCTCAGAGTTGGCGGGCGATCGCGTGGATGAAGTCGCGTGACGCGCTGGGCGTGAGTGACGCGGCTTCCATCCAGTCCAAGTGAGCACGGTACTTGTCGAGTTGGGACTGACCGTGGGTGAACTCGGGGCCGTGCGCGGAGTCCAACTCCACGGTGTCGAGCTGGGGGACAGGACCTTCGACGTAGATCACCGCTTGCCCGGCGCCGGGAAACGCCCCTGCCTTGAAGGGGATCACGCGTACGCCGATGTTGTCGTGCTCGGACACTTCGCAGAGGCGGTCCAGTTGCATACGCATCACCTTCACACCGCCGAACTCGACGCGCAGGGCGGCCTCGTGCACGTATCCGACATACGTGATCGGCTTGTCCCGGTACAGCACCTGCTGGCGTTGCAGGCGGAGAGCCACGCGTAGCTCGACTTCCGCCGGTGACAGGGGCGGAAGCGCGGCGCCGAAGAGGGTGCGGGCGTAACCGTCGGTCTGCAGCAGGCCTGGCAAGATCATGGCCAGGCCCACGCGCACGCTCTTGGAGTGCCATTCCAGTTCCGCGATGTCGAGGAGCCCTGCGGGGATTTGCCCCCGATACACCTCCCACCAGCTGCGTGTGCGTGTCCCGACCATGTCGACCAGAGCATCGATGTACGCCTCGTCGCGGCAGGCGTAGTTGCAGGCCAGGGTTCTCAGACGGTCTGCGTTGATGGCCCGGACCCCGGACTCGATGTTGGACACCTTCGCCCTGTCCAGCCCGAGCAGCCCTGCGGCGTACTCGGTCGTCACGTCTGCTGCCAGACGCATTTTGCGCAGCTCGGCGCCCAGGCGCTTCTGTCGCTCCGTCGGCGTTGACCTCGGTGGCATGTGTCATTTCCTCCAGCGGGTGCGGCGCAAGTCTGCCCTTTCGGCGCCGGGTTGGTCCACTTGGCTAGTGGTAATTCTGTTGGAGTAGTGGCAAAAGACCACCTCACTCATCTACAGTCGGTAACTAGTTTCTTACGCTCCGACATCGTCCGGAAGTGCATCGCGCGAGCCTGCCCGCCTTCTCCTTCCCTGGGAGGGGCGCGCTCGCGTCAGGGAGACAGGCCACTGGTCGGGGCGTACGTCAACGCCGTCATGTCCGTTGTTCAGCAAGGGAGTTCGCCATGTCCGCATCGCTGGCCGTCTCGGCCTGTCCCATCTCGACCGACCTCACCAAGGCGCCGCCGCCCGGCCCGGACACGCTCACGTACGGCTTCACCCTGCCTGCCGAGGCGGTGAGTTCGCGGGTTGCCCGGGCTACGACTCGGGTTGTTCTCCAGACGCATGGGCTGGAGGCGATGGCGGACGCTGCGGTACAGGTGGTGGGGGAGTTGACGGCGTGCGCTTTCCGGTTCGCTGCGGACGCGTCGGTGTACGTGTCGTTGCGGTGGTGGGAGGGGGAGCTGCAGGTGGTGCTTTATGACGGTCACCGGAGGCATGTGCATCCCCGGCTGGCTGCGGCTTGTGATGAGCGGAGGGGGGATGCGTTGCGGGTGTTGGGGTGCGTGGTGGAAGCGTGCGGCGGGGAGTGGGGGTTCGGAGAGGCTCGGGAGCCGGGGGGTGGGACGCGGATGTGGGCTGTGCTGCCTTGGCAAGGGGCTCGGGAGTTCGCGGGGGCGAGCGCGTGAGCAGGTGAAGCGGCGGTGGGACGGTTACGGGCGCCGCCATGAACCTCGCCCACCTCACCGAAACACCCAGGTCCGCACCCGCACCAGCCACTGCGCAGCACTTCGCCCCGCCGAGCGTCAGCTCAACGGGGCGAAGTAGCCGGACCCGGATCAACCAGCAGCATCCCTCAGGAACCGAGCCCTTCGAGGCGTCCGCGGTGTCTCACACCTGCGCGGCCGCCTCGACGATGCCGCGTGCCAAGGCGTCGAAGTTCTCCCGGTAGAAGGTCGTCCGCCGGTAGAACTCCTCCTGCGAGAACGCGCCGCGTTCCACGCACATGACCGCGGTGGCGGTCAACGCGCTGTGCAGGATGTGCAACTCGTGGAGGGTGAGCCGGAGTTCGAAGGACTCCTTGTGCTCGCCCGCGAGGCGTTCGGTGAGTGAGCCGACGGCCTTCGGGTCCGCGCCGAACTGGACCCCGGGCCGTTGCCCCTGGATTCCAGTCGTACAAAAAGGAGGGCGCCCGGTGGCGTGCCTCGGCCTGGGCCGGGTGAGCCGGGCGAGAAGGGCCTCACCGTCGCGGGTCACCGAGCTGAAGACGGTGCCGGTGGACGGATGGACGAGGCTGAACCGGTGAACTGACGTCTGCTGCGAGGGGTGGGCGGGACGTGTGTCCCGCCCACCCCTCGTAACGTCAGTCCCTCTGAAGGCCCTGGTCGACTGCACCTTCCGGATAGCCGAGACGTTCGCCGAGTGTCACCAGCGCTTCCCGGCACGGGCCGTCCAGCGGCAGCGCGTAGCGTTTGACCGCGCGCAGGAAGAGCCGGAAACCGAGGTCGGCGCACGCCCCGGTGATCACATACTCCAGCGCCGGTACCAGGGGGGCGGGCAGCGGCAGCGGGTTGAACACCTCTCCTTCCTCGTGCGCCCGCGTCAGCGCGGCGGCCACCGGGGCCATCGCCCTGTGCACCGCGGCGCACAGCGACTCGTCTGTCACGGGGTCGGCCGGGGGCGGGGAGAAGCCGGGGTCACGGCGGGATTCTGCCGCGAGCCAGGCCGACTCGATCTGCTCCAGCCACTCCCGCGCTCCGACCTGCTGCTTGGCCGGGTCGAACGCGTGGTCGGTTGAGCCGACCCAGGCCGTGCGGATCGTGTCGTGCTCCAAGCCGGAGTCCAGTAGTCGCCGTACGTCACGGCCCAGCTGCAGGGATGCCGGGTGGCCGAGCTCCCGGACCGACCGTTCGGTGATCAAGAGCATGGCCGAGACCGGCCCCCGCTCGATAAGGCAGTCCATCTCCGCAGGAGGCAGGTCCGCCAGCTCATCGCACTGCTCGGAGAGCCAGGTGAGGCCAGTCTCGTAGGTCATATCTACTCCGGGTAGGCGGTGAAGACGACCCAGGTCTTGGGCTTCATGTGTCCCTTGGCGAACTTCAGCTGGATCACCACCGTGTTTCCGACGGCCTGCCCTGCCGAGCTGCCGCCGCTCACCCACTTCGTACCGAGCGAGGGGCCGTGCCCGGTGAACGGCATGCGGATAGACAGCAGGTCCCTTTTTGAGTCGAAGCCGATGTTTTTGCCAACCCTCTGGGCCTGCCTGATGCGCCAGGCCTCCAGCTTCTTCACATTGCCTGGCAGCTTGATCCAGTCGACCATGGCCTGGTCGACCGCCGCGACGGCGATGTCCCTGCTGGCCCACTGTGTCGCCACGCCGTCCTTGTCCAGTTTATTGGCCAGCTTCTGAGGGCTGAGGTCCACATGCTCCTCGAGGGTGTGCGCACCCTCGATGCCCTCGTCGGCAAGGATGTTGGTGCAGTTGTGTACGAGCACGTCCTGCGGCCGTGCGCCACCGGTGCGCACGAAGAACGTGTGCAGGCCGCCGACCGTCAGGTCGTAGACCTCCTGCGGGACCAGACCTGATCGGTCCTGCAGAGCCGTCACTGCACGGACGGAGCCATCAGGAGTGCGCAGCCGGTCGCCGACGCGCAGGTCGGACACCAGCGTCCAGCCACGGCCAGTGACGAAGAAGCGGTGTCCCACCGTGCTGGACAGCAGGCCGTCGCCGGCCACGGTGATGTCCACCAGTCGATTGGTGTCGTGCCGGAATGTGTCGGTGACTGGCTGGGGCCGCAGCTCTCCCGTGTCCGGATCGGCCGCCAATAGCAGGTCGCCCTCCCGTACTTCACTGATCGCCTTACGTGTCCCGTCCGTCATCAGTACGCCAGTACCGGCGGGGAAGCTGTTCGCCCGGCACGCGGTGAAGGCCTCCTCAATGATGTCGGTCTGCCGCTCGATGGACTTCAGTACCTGCGGATCCAGCTCCAGCTTCTTCAACGCCTTGATGGCGTCGCCCACACCGACGCCGGTCTTCAGGGCCGCGTCCAGGCCGCGGATCGCATCGACCGCGTCCCCGATCTTCTTGCCGGGGACGAAATTGCTCGCCGCCCAGGCGCAACCGCTACCGCTGCCGTTGGCGCAGTCAACGAAGTCCTGGACGAACATGTCCCACAGGAGGGCGAGGAAGACCCGGTCCACCATCTTGGTGACGTCCCAGGCGGTGAACGTCCTCGTCATGGACCCCGTCTGGTTCGCGTATGTCTCGCTGCCGAGCCAGGTCACGTTCTCGATCGGGCAGGTCGCCGCTGACACGTTGGGGTCGTCGGAGCCCTGGCACAGGTAGAAGTCGACCTTAACGTCGTACCGCAGCTTGAACTTGACTTCGCAGCTGTCCCAGGCGGTGCCGTTCAGTTCGCAGTCGTTCATCGCCTCCGGGTCGCCCAGCGGCGTGATCTTCTGCCTGGTGAACAATCCGCCGATACCGGTCGCGCCGCCCTTGGTCAGCTCGTCGCGCGCTTTGTCGTCCTCGGCGCGGGTGGCGGCGTCTTGAGCCTCCTTCGCCGAGTTCTGGGCGTTGGACGCAGCCTTCTCGGCCTTGACCGCGTCCGACTCGGCATCGGTGGCGACTCGGTCCGCCGCAGATGCGTCGGACTCGGCCGCGGAAGCCGCAGAGCGGGCGCCGGCAGCGTCCTTCTCGGCTTCCGAGGCGTCACGGTCGGCCTGTGCCGCCGCGGACTCTGCGTCATTCGCGGCGGAGTTGGCGTAGAACGCGTCCGTGCCCGCCTGCGCGTCGTACTTCTGGGCGTTCGCGTCGGCCTTCTTCGCGGCTGCCGAGTCGGTCGCCGCCGCGACTGCGGAAGCGTTGGCCGCCGCCGCGGAGTTGACCGCCTGTACCGCGTAGTCCGCTGCGTCAGCTGCCGCCTGGAGGGCGATCTTCGCGTCGCCGGCGGCCTTGTCTGCGAGCGCCTTGGCCGTGGCGGCCGCCTTCTTCGCCTCGTCCGACTTCGCCTTGGCCGCGGAGGCCTGCTGCTGGGCGAGGGTCTTGGAGGTCTGTCCGATCAGCACCGCGTACGCCGCCGAGGCGTCGGTCTCGCGGTACGGGGAGCCGACGGAGATCGCCTCGTCGGCCGCCTTGGTCGTCGCGGTCGCGGCGTCCCTGGCTCCCTGCGCGTACTGGGCCGTGGCGAGAGCGTACCCGGCGGTCTTCGCCGACCAGGCGGCCGTCTTGACAGCCTCGGCGACTGCTGCGGTGGCCTCCTTGCGCGCGGTGATCGATGCGGCCTGGGCCTTCTTCGCCTCGACGTCCGCCTGTTTGGCGTTCTCCTTCGCGGCTGCTGCCGCGTCAATCGCCTCGGCAGCAGAGGCGTGCGCGGTCGTGGCAGCCGCGTGCGTCTTGGCGTACGCCGACTGGGCCGCGTCGGCGGCGGACCGGGAACGCTTTGCCGCGCCTTCCGCACGGGTGGCCGCCGCTCGGGCGTTCACCGCTGCCGTGGTCGCCTCGTTCGCCGCAGTACGGGCCCGGGTCGCCGCGCCTGCCGCGTCGGTGGCGGCGGAGCGCGCCTCGGTGGCCGCCTGCTGGGTCTCCTCCGCGGCGCTGGTCCCCTCGTCTGCGGCGGCGGCCGACTCCAGGGCTGCAGCACGGGACTCGGTGGCGTTCTTGTCGCTCTCGGCCTCCACCGCCTTGTCACGGGCCAGGCGCGCGCGCAGTTCGGCGTCCACCGCCGCTGCCAGCTTCTCCGTCGCCGTCGCGCCGGCCGTCTCCGCGGCCGTGCGGGCCTGGCCGGCCTTGGCCTGCTCGCTCTTCGCGCGCTCCTCAGTATCGCCTGCCTTCGCGCGCTCGCTCGCCGCGAGGTCACGCTCCCGCTCTGCGGTGGCCCTCTCGGTCTCCGCTATGCCGCGCTGGCGCTTAGCCTCGGCAGCCTGGGTCTTGGCCGTCTGCTCCGCCTTCTCAGCGGTCGCGCGGGCAGTCTTCGCGGTGGCGGCGTTGGCCGCCGCCTCGGTGGCCAGCTTGGCGGCGGACTCTGCCGCAGCCTTCGCCTGCGCCTTGGCCTCCAGCGCCGCCGACTTGCGGAACTCGGTGTTCAGCGCGTGCGTCTGGGTCTTCGCCAGCGCCAACAGCGTCTGGGAGTCGGCCACCGTGGCCTTGGCGGCGTTCGACGCCGTCAGCGTCGCCTTCGCCGCCGCCAGGGTGGCCGCAGCCGATGCCTTGGCGACCTGCACTGACTGCTGCGCGTAGAGCAGCCCACGGCCTCGGGGCAGCCTCGCGGCGTCGGCGATCTCCCACGCCTTCGTCTGCTGAGCGCCCGCCGTGGCCGCGGCCGTCTTGGCACGGGTGGCCGCCGCGTCCGCCAGAGGCACCTGCTTGGCGGCTGCCGCCTTCGCAGCGTTCAGATCCGCCGTCGCCTTGGTGAAGACCGCAGGCTTTGGATAAGAAGCGGATCCCTTGTTCGCGGCCCAGTACTTCTGCCAGTAAAGGATCTGATCCGCCTGCCAGGCCTGCCGGACCGCCTCGATCATCGCGTCCGTGGCGACCCGCGTCTCCTTCGCCGCGGCGGCCTTGGCGGTGACAATCGCCTTCCGCTGCTCGGCCTGCCCGGCGTACTCCGCCTCCCACTCCGAGTACGCCTGCACCACTGGGCCGGTCAGGGCCCGGTAGTGGTCGATCGGATTGGCACTGTCGCAGCCGGCCCAGGCCGTCTTGAGCGCCTCGACCTCGTTGCGGAACTCCAACGAGTCCGGCTCGGGGGCCCGGGTCGGGAAACCGCCGAAGCGCAGGAAGGTCGCTATGTCGTTGGCCGACGAGTTGCCCAGGTTCTCCGGATCGAGCAATGCCCTTCCGGCGACATCCTTGTACACGGCTGCCCAAGTGTCGTCGCCGGTGTCGAACCCGTCGAACACTTTCTTGGCCGCGTCCAGCGCGGTCTGGCCCGGCCTCGGAGCCGGGTTCTCCCTCGCCTTGTTGTACAGGTCCTGCTGCGCGCCAAGAGTGAAGTAGACAATGTCCTTGCCGAACTCGGGCGCCCAATAGTCTCGCCCCCCGGAGGAGTTCACGGAGGCGTAGGGCTCGTTGGCGGCATTCAGCTTGTCCTGGCGGTCCCAGAAAGCATGCATGTCGGCGGTAGCCACGTCCGAGTCCCGGGCGCGGGCCTTGTACCACTCGCTGCCGAACTCTGCCGGGTCCACGAACGCACGCAGCCTGGCGTCCGGGCCGGTGAGCAGGCTCGCCGCGACCGAATCCAGCGAGGGCCCGCCGAAGTGCACGGCCTGCCCCGCCTGGCAGCGGTCCTGGCGGGCCTGCTCACCGAGGCTGAGGCGGAGGCTGCGCAGCCACGGGTCGGTCGGGTTGTCCCCCGGCTCGTCGGCGGCCGCAGGGGCGGCGGACACCAGTCCGCCGAGCACAGCGGTGGCAGTCGCGAGCGCGATGGCCGCGAACGCTCTTCGCGGACGGCTTCGTTGAGGTCTTCTTGAAGTTTTTCGCACGTAGATGCCTGCCTGGATGGTCGATCCGGATGAACGGTCTCGTCCGGCAGGAAGAAAGCACAACGAACACTCGGCCGCAGCCGACCGGTGGCGTCACCGGCGGCCTGCCGCGTAGGAAAAGTCAGGAAGTTCTGAGACCCCCGTCTCTGCTGCCCGTGCGGTCAACACGCGCCCCCCGTGCCCCTCTTCCCGCAGGGACCGGATCATCATGACATTGGGAAAGCTTTTGAGGAACCTTTAATTCGCCATTTCGTTCGACCGCTAGCCGTACCCAGCACAGACCTGTGGCCCGGCCCCCGCTGACAACAGCGGTACGGCCGGGCCACAGGCCTCGGTGCGGCTCCCGGACGGGGTTCTGGATGCTCAGGTCGTGTACTGGTGCAGGCCCGGGATCGTCAGCGTGCCGCCGAACTGGCCCGCCTGGACGACCTTCACATTCGTGAAGTAGATCCACGGGATGTTCAGGGGAGGCGGGCTCTTCGGGCTGAACGTCACCGGGATCAAGCCGAGCAGGTTGCCGGAGATGCTCTCCGTGTACATGATCGTCTTGCCGCCGTCGATCGTTGAGTCCGTGCCCTTGGCCGCCTGCGCGTGGTAGGTCTTGCCGGACAGGGGGTCCTTGACGATCTGGTGCAGGTCACCGATCGTCGTGCCTTTGGAGATCACGTACTTGAGGACCTCCTTGACCGTGCCGTCGGCGGTGCGCACCTTGACTATGCCCTGATAATCCGCGCCGTCGAGCGTCAACGAACTGGCCTGCAGGATCCACGGGTCGACAGGCAGCCTGGTCGAGTTGTCGACGCCGCCCTGGTCGTCGGTGGCTTCGGCGGGGCAGTCGGCGGGGTCCACGGTCGAACTGGCCGAGGGGCTCGGTGACGCGGTGGCGGCAGTGACCGCCTTCTCTGGCGTCTCCGTGGTGGTCTCGGCCGCCTTGGTCGTGTCCTTGGCGGTGTCCTTGAGGACGCCGGTGACCTTCGCCGTCGTGTCCTTCACCGTGGTGCTGCCGGTCGTGCCCTTGCCGGCCGCTTCCGCGGTCGGCGCCGGTGACGCGGTCGGCGTCGGAGTGGCGCCGGCGGCGGCCTCGGTGGTCTCCGTCGACTCCGTACTCGTCGAGGAAGCCGTGTCGCTCGACGAGTCGTTGCCGCCCGTGAAGATGCCCGTGATCGCGTCGCCGATGGTGTCCAGCAGGCCGCCGCTCTCCTCGGTGGCGCTCGCGCTCGCCGAGGGGGTGGGCGTGGCCTTGTCGCTGTCGTCGCCGGTGCTGCCACTGGACGTCGTCTTGCTCGCGGACGGCGTCGGAGTCGGCTCGGCCGCGTCGTCGGAACCTGAATCCGACGAGTCGTCCGAGGGACCGGAGCCCGAGTCCGTGGCGGTGGCCGAGGGGGACGGCTTCGTCGTCGTGTCTCCGTCGTCGGACGACGCCGAGGAGCTGGTGGACGGGGAGGGCGTCGCCGCCGTGTCCGTACCGCTCGCGGCGCCGGTCACCACCTCGACGCACTTCTGGTATTCCTCAGCCGTCATGCTGTTCGTCGGCGGCTGGCCATCGGCACGTGCGAGCGTCGGCGTGAACCCCATGCCCATGAGCACCGCGGTGGGCATAGCCGCCAGGGCTATCGCCTTTCCGGCAGGCATATGGAACCTGGTGAACAGCGGCTTCCTCGGGGCCGCGTGCCGCGGCCCGGTTCTCCCGCGGGACGCTTCCACGTCAGTCCCGTGGGTCACCTCGTCAGCCGGCACTGTGCCTCCCGTTCGCCCCGTTCACCGGGCTCGTTCCTGACAGATCGTTCGGCTCGTACGGCTCGTTCGACTTGCTCATGTTCAGTCCGCCCGGCTGGGCCGCCGGATCCGTGCCGTCGCCGGCCTCGGCGTACACCGGGAGTGCAGGCTCCGAACCAGCGGGTGCCGCATCCGTGCCGTCTCCCTCGGGCTCGCCGTACTTCGTCGACTCCGCCACACCGGGCGCCCAGGCGATGGCCAGCGCGCCGCCGACCAGGGCCAGCACGAAGCCGACGATGAACCCGCCGAAGTTGGAGACCGGGAGGGACACCAGTCCCAGCAGGATCGCGGCGGTGCCGGCGAAGGTCCGTACGTGCTTCTGGAACCAGAGGCTGATGCCCAGGACCACGAGCAGGACTCCGATGATCAGTGATCCCGCGCCGGCCGTTGTGGCCATGCGGATCGTCAGCTGACCGATCGTGAGGTGCGCGTAAGGGAAGTACATGATCGGGACACCGCCGATCATGACAAGTACGCCGGCCCAGAACGGCCTCGTACCCCGCCAGGCGCGGAACTGCAGCCTCCAGCGGGTGGGCAGACTGGGGGCGGCAGGAGTCTCGGCGCTCATGGAAACAGCTCCCTGGTGCGGTGTTGCTGTGGTAAGAGGGTCGTTCGCCCGTGACAGGGCGCGGTGCGCGAAGACCCGATCGGAGTGGAGCGGGTGGGGGCGCCTCACGGCCTCCCCCACCCGTCACCGAGTGCTTAGTAGCACTCGTGGGTACCTGTGACGACCTTCATGCTCAGACCGGGCAGCGTGAAGGTTCCGGCGGTGGTGGCCCACGCCGTCTGCTTCACTCCGTACAGGTCCACTGTCTTCGCCCCCTGGCCGAAGCCGTTGGGGTCCGACAGCTCCCCGCCGCCCTTCATGGCCGGGTCCTGCAGAGACTTGGCGGCGACGCCGATGTCCATGTCGCCGAACACAGCCTTGTCGGCCTCGAGCTTCTCGACGTCGATGTACAGGTTCTTGGCAGTGACCTGCTTGTTCTTGTCGTCACTGTCGCCCGCATTCAGCAGCAGCGTGGCAGTGCCGAAAAACGGGATTCTCGGCGTGACGACCGACTGGCACATGTTCTGGATACGGGCATCGGCGAACGCCGACACCGCAACCGGGTGGGTGCCCTTCTCGCTCTTCGAGTCGTCCATGTCGACGGCGCCGTACTGCGAGAAGCCGTCGCCATGGATGTAGTCAGCGCGGACCTTGAACGACTGGCCGGACACGCTGAACGAAGCGGCGAGGGCACCCTGCGCGAGGGCGACACCTATACATGCCGTAGCGGCGACGCTGGGCACCATGACCACAGCGAAGCGCTTCCATCTTGTCCCGCCACGCACCTGGGACTCCATATTTCCTCCTTCTCGGACGTACATCTCCTGGCCCTGACTGCCCCAATGACGGCGGCTCAGCCGGGCAGGGATGGGAGAAGTGCTACGTCCTCGGTAAGGAGAGCGCCCGCACTCGACGGCGCGAACAGCGCCCGAGTCACCGGCGATCACCCCCGAGCGACAATCACTGGTCGCGCCTGACGCACATCACGCACAACCTTGCCGGACAGGCTCCACCCCGAAGGGCGAAGACCCCCCTGTCCGAGAGCCGGCACCACTGCTGCCGACTCTGCCCGGTGGGGACCCAACAACTCCCGTCCGGCCGACTGGCTGTCGGCGTACGGGATAGGACCGAGCGTCGCCGATCGTGGTGCATTCTCGGCCCCCGCACAAGGGGGTTCGTTACTGGCTAGTAACGGGCAGATAACCGTGCGGCGACCCGCGGGGGTCGTACGACAACGCTGGGTGGCCCTCAGGGGGGTGACAAAACGTTTACTTCCCGCCCCAACTCCGACAGGACGACGCCCTTGGCTTACTCCAAGTAACAGCGGCCGCGATTACCAAGATTTGGTAAAGCGCGACCGCTTGCGCACTCGATCGGCAAATTCTTCACCTGGAGAACACCCGCCGCGGTGTTTAGCGACAGGTCAGCCCACTGATCGAACAGCGGCCCCGCCGGCCCCCCTGCCCGGCCGCCGTCCGACCGCTCAGAACAACGCCCTCGCCAGCGCCCGTCGGGCCAGTGCGACCCGTGGATCATCCGCGCCGACGACCTCGAACAGCTCCAGCAGCCGCAGCCGTACGGCATCCCGGTCGTCGCCCGCCGTACGTGCCACCGTCTCGATGAGCCGCCCGAACGCGTCCTCGACATGGCCGCCCACCAGATCCAGGTCGGCCGCGAGGATCTGCGCCATCGGGTCACCCGGCTTCTCGGCGGCGTCCTTGCGCACCTGCTGCGGGTCGACGTCCTGCACCCGCTGGAGCAACTCGGCCTGCACGAGCCCGAGTTTGGCCTCCGTGTTGCCGGGGTCGTCGCTCAGTACGTTCTTGTACGCCTGCACCGCACCACCCAAGTCCCCCGCGTCCAGGGCCTGCACGGCGGCTTCGAGGAGCGCGTCGTACGGCCCGACCGGGGCCTGGGGGGCCGCGACGGGCTGGGCGCCGGGTTCGGCGTCCGCGTCGACGACAAGGCCGGTGAGGCCGAAGCGCTGCTCGGCGACCTGCACCAGCTGATCGAGGGTCTCGCGGATCTGCTGTTCACCGGCGGCACCCTGGAAGAGCGGCAGGGCCTGCCCGGCGACGACGGCGAAGACGGCCGGAATCCCCTGGATGCCGAACTGCTGCATCAGCATCTGGTTGGCGTCGACGTCGATCTTGGCGAGGAGGAAACGGCCGTTGTACTCGACGGCCAGCCGTTCGAGAACGGGGCTCAGTTGCTTGCACGGCTCGCACCACTCGGCCCAGAAGTCGATGACGACGGGGACCTCGGTGGACCGCTGCAGGACTTCGAGTTCGAACCCGGCCTCATCGACGTCGATGACGAGGTCGGCCGGCGCGACGGCACCTCCCCCGCCCTGCCGGGCGGATTCGGCGCGCGCCTGCTCCGCCTTCGACTTGGCCTCCTGGGCCGCCTTCACCGCGGCGAGGTCGACGACCCCGCTCATGGACATGTTCCGTGGCTGCATGCGTCTATCCTCCCCCGTCCGGCGCGCACATGTGAAAGGCGTAGTGAAAAGAGGTCCTGGTCGATGGGCGCCGCTTTCGCTACGAGCCGTAGCGTAACGGGAGTGGCAGCCCCCTGGGAAGCACCTTTGAGTGACCTCCCTCACGGCCTCACAGGGCAGGAACCGCCGTTATGGTCATGCCATGCAGAGCCGCAACCCCGTCAGCCGTACGGGACGCCCTCGCAGCGCCACCGCGGACGCGGCGATCCTGGCGGCGACGCGGGACGCCCTGGTCGAACTGGGCTGGTCCAAGCTGACCTTGGGGGACGTGGCCACGCGCGCGGGAGTGGCGAAGACGACTCTCTACCGCCGGTGGCCCGGAAAGAACGAACTGGTCGTCGACGCGGTGGCGGTCCTCTTCGACGAACTGGAGCTGCCCGACCGGGGCAGTCTCGCCGCCGACATCGAGGGCGTCGTCCTCCAGTTCGCGGCGATCCTCGTGCGCCCGGACACGAAGAGCGGCCTGATGGCGGTGGTCGCGGAGTCGACGCACGACGACGCGCTGCGCGAACGTATCCGTGCCTCGATCGTGGACCGGCAGAAGCGCCTGGTCCTGGAAGGCCGCTCCCGCGCGCAGCAGCGCGGCGAACTCCCCGCGGAAACAGACCCGGAGGAGGCCGCCCGCACGGTGGACCTGATCTTCGACATGGTGGCGGGGGCGGTGGTGCACCGCACGCTGGTGAGCGCGGAGCCGGTCGACCCCGAGTGGGCGGAGGCGTTCACGCGGGTGCTGCTGCTGGGGCTGCGCGGCAACCCGTAGCGGCTATGCCTTGGCGGCCACCGGCGTCGGCTCCGCGAGCTGCGCCGCCAGCTCGTGGCTGACCCTGCGCTCCACGAAGAACGCGGCTGTGGGGATGGTGCCGGCGAGCAGGACCCACAGCTGCTTGCTGACCGGCCACTTCGCCTTGGAGCCCAGGTCGAAGGCGAAGACCAGGTACACGACGTACAGCCAGCCGTGCGCGATACCGACGACGCTGGTGAAGCTGTCGGCGCCCTTGAGGTCCAGGACGTACTTGGCGAACACGCCGAGGGTCAGCAGTACGAGCAGGACACCGGTGACGTAGGCCATGACGCGGTAGCGGGTCAGCACGCTCTTTTTCATGCGTATGAGCGTAACCACCCGTTTCCGGCGATCTTCCGCCGACCCCACCGACCCCGCCTACTCCTCGGCGAAGTCGCTCGCCGCCACCCGCAACGGCCGGAGCATCGCGAAGATCTCCGCGCACTCCTCCGCGTCGTACGTCCCGAGGCCGAAGTCCATCGCCATCAGGTCGCGGGTCGCCGCGTCGACCGCCTCGCGGCCCTTCTCGGTGATCGTGGCGAGGGTGCCGCGGCCGTCGTTCGGGTTGGGGCGCCTGGCGACCAGGCCCGACTTCACCAGGCGGTCCACCGTGTTCGTGACCGACGTCGGGTGGACCATCAGACGCTCGCCGATCTTGGACATCGGCAGCTCGCCCGCCTTGGAGAAGGTGAGCAGCACCAGCGCCTCGTACCGCGCGAACGTCAGACCGTACGGTTTCACCACCGCGTCGACCTCCGCGAGGAGGATCTGCTGCGCGCGCATGATCGAGGTGATGGCGGCCATGGACGGGACGTTGCCCCAGCGCTGCTTCCACAGTTCGTCGGCGCGTGCGATGGGGTCGAAGGGGAGACTGAGCGGCTTCGGCACGGCACCAGACCTTACCGGCCGGTCACATGGTGGTCAGCCCCGTCTCGCCCTTCGGTCCGCCTCCCACAGGGGGAGGACGGATGAGGTCAGCGGGCGAGGTGGCGTTCCACCGTCTCGACCTTGGAGGTCAGACCGTCGGTGACGCCGGGGCGGATGTCCGCCTTGAGGACGAGGGAGACACGTGGCGCGCGTTCCTCGACGGCGGCCACGGCACGTCTGACGACGTCCATGACCTCGTCCCAGTCGCCCTCGATGGACGTGAACATGGCGTCGGTGCGGTTGGGGAGGCCGGAGTCGCGGACGACTCGGACGGCCTCGGCGACGTACTCCCCCACGTCCTCGCCGACGCCGAGGGGCGTCACGGAGAAGGCGACGATCATGCCTGGACCGCCCCGTCCTGCTCCTGCTGCTCCTGCTGCTCCTGACGGGCACGGGCGGCGATGGCCGCGTTGACCGCGTTCTCCGCCTCGCGGCGCAGTTTGCGCTCGGCGAAGAAGCCGCCGGTCGGCAGGACGGAGAGGACGAAGTAGAGGACGGCGGTCTTCGGGGACCACTTGGCGCGGCTCCAGGCGTCCGCCCAGAAGATCACGTAGAGGACGAAGAGAACGCCGTGGACCATGCCCATGACGGGCACCGCGTTGAAGTCCGTGGTCCGCTTCAGCACCGAGCAGACCAGCAGGAGGAGGAAGGAAACGGCTTCGGGGGCCGAGACCAGCCGCAGACGGCGGAGGGCGGAGGCGGTCTTGATGTCCACGGGTCACCTTCGGTGGGTCGCGTTACGAGGAGGGCGCTTTGTGAATGAATGCACAAACGTTTGCCCATTGTGACAGTCCCGGCTCGGGCGAACGGGACGGGGGTGTGGACGGCGGCGTGACCAGTGGTACGGACGGCGACGCGGCCCCTAGGGGGAGATTCGGGGGCGATCTCCACCTTCGGGATCTGTTGCCGGGGGTGCCCGGCGGGCTACCTTCGCCACGTGGCGATGTTTCGACTTCAAGGCAGCAAGGTGCTGGCCATCGACATGACCGGGGACGCCGTGAAGGCGAAGAACGGCTCGATGGTGGCGTACGACGGCCAGATGGACTTCAAGAAGCTCAGCGGCGGCGGCGAGGGCATCCGGGGGATGGTCACCCGGCGGATCACCGGCGAGCAGATGACACTGATGGAGGTGAAGGGGCACGGGACGTGCTGGTTCGCCGACCGCGCCTCCGAGATCAACCTTGTCGGCCTCCAGGGGGACAAGCTGTACGTCGAGTCGAGCAACCTGCTGGCGACCGACGCGGGCCTGCGTACGGGCACGTCGTTCACCGGGATGCGCGGCGCCTCGCAGGGCAACGGTCTGTTCACGACGACCGTCGAGGGGCACGGCCAGGCGGCGATCATGTCGGACGGGCCGGCGGTGGTGCTGCGTGTGAGCCCTCAGTTCCCGCTGACCGTCGACCCGGGGGCGTACATCGCGCACCAGGGCAACGTCCGGCAGTCCTTCCAGTCCGGCGTGACGTTTCGCACGTTCATGGGCGAGGGCGGTGGCGAGGCCTTCCAGATCCGCTTCGAGGGCGACGGCCTGGTGTACGTCCAGCCCAGTGAGCGCAACACGATCGCCGGGGACGTGTGACATGCCCTTCCGTGAGATCAACTCCAAGATGGTCGAGGCGACCCTCATGCCCGGCCAGCGCCTGTTCAGTCAGCGCGGGGCGATGCTCGCCTACAAAGGCGAGGTGTCCTTCACGCCCAACGTGCAGGGCGGCCAGGGCGGGATCATGTCGATGATCGGCCGCAGGGTCGCCAACGAGGCCACCCCGCTGATGACGGTCGAGGGCAGCGGCACGGTCCTCTTCGGGCACGGCGGCCACCACATCCAGGTCGTCAACCTCACCGGGGACACGCTGTGCGTCGAGGCGGACCGCCTCCTCGCCTTCGACGGCACGCTCCAGCAGGGCACGATGTTCATGGGCTCGCAGGGCGGCGTCATGGGCATGGTCCGGGGCCAGGTGACGGGACAGGGACTGTTCACCACCACCCTCAAGGGACACGGCGCGGTCGCCGTCATGGCCCACGGCGGGGTCATCGAGGTGCCGATCACCCCTCAGCGCCCGGTCCACGTCGACCCGCAGGCGTATGTCGCGCACCACGGCGACGTCCGCAACAAGCTGTCCACCGCGCTCGGCTGGCGCGACATGGTGGGCCGCGGCTCGGGCGAGGCGTTCCAGCTGGAGCTCAGCGGCAGCGGTGCGGTCTACGTCCAGGCGTCGGAGGAGAAGCTTTGAATCCTCCCCCAACTGAAGCAGGGGGATTCCTGGCTCACACCGCCTGCGGGTCAGCGACTCGACAGGTCTTCCACGATCAACACCAGCCGGGTTGAAACCAGCCCGGTTTGTACCGCAAAGCTTGGAGGTGCATGTGCTGTCTTGGTTCTCGATCAGCACGGCGTACGCGCTTGGTTCTCGCAACGCACGGCCGTCAGCCTACCCGACCGCGTGGGCGTTTCCCCGGCCTGCTGAAGACCGGGGCACCCTCGGAGGTCGCAGGTGACCACCTACCCGGGCGCGGGGCCCGTCGTCCACGACCCGATGACGCTGCCGTCCGACGACAACGTGAACAACTACACCTTCTGCGTGGAGCTCAAGGGGAGCCAGTGGTTCCTGCAGAAGGGGAAGATGATCGCCTACTACGGGACGATCGACTTCAACGGCGTCGGACACGGCCGTCTGGACCGTCTCGTCCGTACGTCCTTTCATTCGCCTCTGCACGCGAGCGACTGGGTCGTCGCCGAGGGTTCGGGCAAGATGCTCCTCGCCGACCGGGCCTTCGACGTGAATTCATACGATCTGGAGGAGGGCAACCTGACCATTCGCTCCGGCAACCTTCTTGCTTTTCAGCCAAGTCTCGCGCTGAAGCAGTCGATCGTGCCGGGCTTCCTGACCCTCATCGGTACGGGCAAGTTCGTGGCCGCGTCGAACGGCCCGGTGGTGTTCATGGAACCCCCGATCCGGGTTGACCCGCAGGCCCTGGTCGGCTGGGCCGACTGCCCCTCCCCCTGCCACCACTACGACCATGGGTACATGACAGGCCTCATGGGCGGTCTACGTGCGATGACGGGCATCGGCGGGGCCTCCGGCGAGGAGCACCAGTTCGAGTTCGTCGGGGCCGGCACGGTGCTGCTCCAGTCGAGCGAGACACTGATGGCGGAGCAGGCCACCGGGGTGGTTCCGCCCGAGCCCGGGGTGCCGGGTGGCGGCGGGGCTCCCGCTGGCCATCCACAGCAACCGGGCGTACCGCGCCTTCCCGGACAGCTCGGCGACCTCCAGCGTCGCTTCGGGCTGTGAGCGGTAGTCTGCGGAGTGTGACGTCGAACATGTGCGCGCCGTCACGCCACCCTCACTAGTTCGCCTTTCAACCTTTTAGGTAGACTTCATTCATGGAGACCGAGACGGCCACAAGCTGGCTGACCGACGCGGAGCAGTGCGCCTGGCGCACCCACCTGGAGGTCAACAGGCTCTTGACCTACCAGCTCGAAAGGGACCTGCAACCGTTCGGCCTGACGATGAACGACTACGAGATCCTCGTGAACCTCTCCGAGTCCGAGGGCGTCCGCATGCGGATGAGCGACCTCGCGTCCGCCACCCTCCAGTCCAAGAGCCGGCTCTCCCACCAGATCACCCGCATGGAGAACGCGAACCTGGTCCGCCGCGAGAACTGCGAGTCCGACCGGCGGGGTCTGTACGCGGTGCTCACCGAGCAGGGCATGGACACGATGAACAAGGTCGCGCCTCATCATGTGGCGTCCGTGCGGCGGCACTTCATCGAACTGCTGACCCCCGAGGCGCTGGCCCAGCTCAGCACGTCGCTCAAGCCGATCGCTCAGCACCTGCGCGGCCACCGGGGCCGGCCGTAGGTCCTCCTCGACTGATCAGATGACCGGCAGGCGGAGCTCGAACAGGGCTCCGCCTGTCGCCGTTTCACGCACGGTCAGGGTGCCGCCGTGCCGTACGGCGACGTCCCGGGCGATGGCGAGTCCGAGCCCGGCGCCCCCGTCGTCGCGACTGCGGGCGGCGTCGAGTCGTACGAACCGCTCGAACACCCGCTCCCGGTCCGCCTCGGGCACCCCCTCCCCGTCGTCGGCGACCTCGACCACGGCCCGCGCCCCCTCCCGCCGTACGGACACGGTGACCGCCGACCGGGCGTGCCGTTGCGCGTTGTCCAGCAGATTGGCGACCAGCCGCCCCAGTTGCCCCCGGGACCCGGTCACTTCCACGGCCACTTCCACGGTGCTTACGGTGCCTGCCTCGACCGTCAGTCCTGCCCGGCCTTCCGCCTGCTCCCGGACCAGCTCCGCGAGGTCGAAGCGCGTGTCGGCGGGCCGCTCCCCCGCGTCCAGCCGGGCGAGCAGCAGCAGGTCGGCGGCGAGGCGCTGGAGCCGTACGGTGTCCTCGACCGCGCCCTCGACGTCCAGCAACTCCGGGTGTGCGGCGCCGACTTCGAGCTGGGTGCGCAGGGAGGCGATGGGGCTGCGCAGTTCGTGGGAGGCGTCGGCGACGAACCGGCGCTGGCGTTCCACGGAGGTCTCCAGGGCGGCCAGGGTCTCGTTCGTGGTCCGGGCGAGCCTGGCCACCTCGTCGTGGGTGTCCGGCACCGGGACGCGGCGGCCGAGGTCCTGCGAGGCGGTGATCGCGGCCATCTCGGCGCGGATGCCCTCGACCGGGCGCAGCGCGCGCCGGGTGACCAGCCAGGTGACGCCCGCGACGACACCGAGGAGCAGGGGGAATCCGATCAGCATGACGGTCAACGCGGTGCTGACGGCGCTCTGTTCGGCGGAGAGCGGCGCTCCCGCGTACACGGTGAGCGTGCCTCTGTCGTCGGCCTCGACGCGTACGGCGGCGAACCGGTAGTCGGCCTCGTCGCCCTCGACGGTCGCGGATCCGTCGGTGAAGGAGACGTCGTCGTCGATCTCGCCGGGCGACAGCGAGGCGTCGTCATCGTCGTCCCCGGCCCCGCTGCCGGTACGGCCTGCGTCCGCCGTCACCTGCGGGCGCACCGCCGTCACACCCGTGCCGCTGATCCGCTCCAGGTCCTCGCTGGCCGCGACCAGCCGCCGGGACGCGTCGACGACCTGGACGGGACGGTCGTCGGCGTCGAGCGACAGCTTGTCGTACGCCGTCCCGGCCGCGAGGTCGGCGGCGACCGCCCGCGCGGTCCGCTCGGCCTGTGTACCCGCCTGGCCGCTGAGGTTGGACCACAGGGAGAGCAGTACGGCGGTCCCGGCGGCGACCAGTGCGACCGCGACGACGACGGTGGCACCGAGGGTCGCCCGGGCCCGTACGGAGCCGAGAGCGCGTCTCACCGCGGTACCTCCAGCCGGTAGCCGGCGCCCCGCACGGTCCGGATCAGGGGGGCGCCGAGCTTCCGGCGCAGTGTGCTGACGTAGACCTCGACGATGTTCGGGTCGCCGTCGAACGCGAAGTCCCAGACGTGCTCCAGGATCCGCCCCTTGGACACCACCTCACCGGCCCGCACGACGAGTTGCTCCAGCACGGCGAACTCCTTCGCTGTGAGGGTGACTTCGTGCTCGCCGACATGGACGCGGTGGGCCGCGGTGTCGACCGTCAGCTCGCCGACCACATGGACGGGCGAGGCCCCCGCCGGCCCGCTCCGGCGCAGCAGCGCCTTCACTCGGGCGACCAGGACGACGTAGGAGAAGGGCTTGGTCAGATAGTCGTCGGCGCCGGTGTCCAGGCCCTCCGCCTCGTCGTACTCGCCGTCCTTGGCGGTGAGCATGAGGATCGGTACGTCGTGTCCGGCGGCGCGCAGGGCCGCGCAGACGCGGTAACCGTTGAGGCCGGGCAGCATGATGTCGAGGATCACCAGGTCGTACGGCGTCTCGGTGGCCCGGTGCAGGCCCTCGCGGCCGTCGTGGACGACGTCCACGGCGTATCCCTCGGCCGTCAGGCCCTTGGCGAGCGACAGGGCCAGTCGCTTCTCGTCCTCGACGATCAACAGACGCATGCGTACAGCGTCGCAAACGGAAGCTGAAGACGCCTTCAGGTGACTTCAGCCCTGCTTCAGCCGCCGTCGGGCAGCTTGGTTCTCGTCATCGGAGCGAGTCGATCGCCACGAACCGAGCAAAGAGGCAGGAACACCATGACCATGAAGCGGAACACCGTCATCGCCGCCCTCACCGCCGCCGCCCTGGCCGGTGGCACCGTAGCGGCGTTCGCGGCGAACGACGCCGGGACGGCGGCGCGGCCCGGGACGGGCACGACCGTGCGGGTCGCCGCCGACCGGGACGACGACAGGGACGACCGGAGCGACGACGCCGCGGACCGTACGGCCGTTCGCGGGAGCGGTGTCTCCGCCGCCGAGGCCGTCGCCGCCGCGCTGCGGCACACCCCGGGCACCGCCGTCTCCGCCGACCTGGAGGACGACGGCGCCGACGCCGGTACGTGGAGCGTGGACGTCGTACGGGGCGACGGCACCGAGTACGACGTGAACGTCTCCGGCGCCGGGAAGGTGCTGGGCGCGCACCGCGACGACGAGGGTGACGACGACAACGACAGCGAGGACCGCGCCGAGTCGGCCGCCCTGAAGGGCGCGAAGTTCGACGCCCACGAGGCCGCCCTCGCAGCCGCCGCGAAGGGCACCGTCACCGAGGTCGACGCGGACGACGACAACGGTGCGGTGGCCTGGAACGTGGAGACGGTGAAGGCCGGTACGACGAGTGAGTGGAGGGTGGCGCTCGACACGGGCAAGATCACCCGGGTCCACTCCGACGAGGACTGAGCAGCACTGAGAACGTTCGAGGGTCACTCGGAAAGCGGACCGTAAACGGGTGGGCGGGCGGGAAAAAAGCTCGCGACCAGCACCACCACCCCGGTCAGCGCGAAGCAGACGCCCACCGGCAAGTACCCCGCAACAACCCCCGCCCCGGCGGAGCCGACCGTGCTGCCCGCGTTGGTCGCCGTGTTGACCCACGCCCCGGCCCGGACACGCGCCTCGGACGCCACCGTCTCGTCGGCGATGAGATACGCGGTGGTGATGGCCGGGGCCACGAAGACCCCGGCCACCGTCATGGCGACCGCGAGGGTGCCGAGGCCGGGGGCGAGTCCCGCGCCGAGGAGCGCCAGGCCCAGGCCGAACGCCAGCAGGGTGAGCCGGATCCGGGCCGGCCGGCGCCACGCCACGGCCCCGTTGAGCAGCCCCCCGACGGCGCTTCCGGCGGACAGCGCGGCCAGGACCCAGGCCGCGCTCGCCGCGCCATGGCCGTGCTGCCCGGCGAACACCACGACCAGGAGGTCGAGGGAGCCGAGGCCGAGTCCGACACCGGCGACGGCGCCGACCGGACCCCGGATGCGGCGAAGTACGCGTCGGCCGCCGTCTGTCCCCCGGCCGGCCGCGCGCGCCCTGGGACGCATCCCCCGTAGCGCCGGCGAGGTCACGAAACCGGCGGTGCCCGTCGCCATCAGGGCCGCCCCGACGACGATGCCGACGGCCGGCACGGTGAACCCGGCGAGGACACCGACCAGCAACGGCCCCGACACGAACAGCAGTTCCTCGGCGACACCGTCGAGGCTGTACGCCCGCTGCAGCAGTTGCCGGTCATCGGCGAGGGTGCTCCACACGGCCCGCATGGTCGGCCCGAGCGGCGGGACGCAGGCACCCGCGAGGAGGGTGAGGGAGCCCAGCACGACCGCGGGCGTACGGGGGCGCCAGACGGCCACCGTCAGCAGCCCGAGCGCGGTGAGATGGGCGAGCAGCAGGGGGACGAGCGCCCGGCGCGGCCCGTACCGGTCGATGAGGGCGGCCCTGGCGGGCGCCAGGAGGACGACGGTGGCGCCGAAGAGCGCCATCGCGGCGCCGGCCACGGCGTAGGAGCCGGAGGCCCGGGTCACGGCGAGCATCACGGACAGCGGGACGATGCCGTAGGACAGCCTGCCGAGCAGGGCGGTGGCGAAGGTGCGGCGGGCGTACGGGATACGCAGGACGGCGGCATAGGAAGGCCGCGCCGAGGTCGCGGACATGCGAAGTTCCTCTGGGAGGCGGCGCGTTGAGCGAGCGCCGTGGCAGAAAGGGACGCCGGATCACCACGTCGACCACGCCGCGTGCGCGGGCCGGTCGCGGTGGTGTGGGGCGGCACCTATGCCAAGAGGAGGAACATGCCGGTCAACGTATCAGCGTGGCCCGGGAGTCGACCACGACCACCGTGAAATCCCGCCCGCTGCCTGTCTCTTCACTTCGCCGTTCACTTCTCCGTCAGGCCCGCGACCAGCTCGTCCGCCGCCCGGTACGGGTCCAGCTCGCCCGCCACGATCCGCTCCGCCAGGGCGCTCAGGCGCCGGTCGCCGTGGAGGTCGCCGATGCGTTCACGGAGGGTCGTGACGGCGATGGTCTCGACCTCGTGGGACGCGCGGGCGCGGCGGCGCTCGGTGAGGACGCCGTGCTCGTCCATCCACGCGCGGTGCTTCTCCAGGGCCTCCACCAGCTCGTCGACGCCCTCTTCCCTGGAGGCGACCGTCTTCACGATCGGGGGCCGCCAGTCGCCGGGCGCCCTGGCCGCGCCGAGGCCGAGCATGTGGTTCAGCTCGCGGGCGGTGGAGTCCGCGCCGTCCCGGTCCGCCTTGTTGACGACGTACACGTCGCCGATCTCGAGGATTCCCGCCTTGGCCGCCTGGACGCCGTCGCCCATCCCCGGCGCGAGGAGTACTACGCTGGTGTCGGCCTGCGCGGCGATCTCGACCTCGGACTGGCCCACGCCCACGGTCTCGACGAGGATCACGTCGCAGCCGGCCGCGTCCAGGACGCGGATCGCCTGCGGGGCCGCCCAGGCCAGTCCGCCGAGGTGGCCGCGGGTCGCCATCGAGCGGATGTAGACGCCCGGGTCCGACGCGTGGTCCGACATCCGCACCCGGTCGCCGAGCAGCGCGCCACCGGAGAACGGCGACGACGGGTCGACGGCGAGTACGCCGACCCGCCTGCCCTGGCGCCGGTACGCGGTCACCAGCGCCGAGGTCGAGGTCGACTTGCCCACGCCCGGTGATCCCGTGAGGCCGACCACGTACGCGTTGCCCGCCAGCGGGGCCAGCGCGGCCATGACCTCGCGAAGTTGCTCGGACGCCCCCTCTACCAGGGAGATCAGCCGGGCCACGGCCCGCGGCCGGCCTTCCCTGGCCTGCGCGACCAGCGTGGGGACGTCCTCCATCAAAACTCCGTTCCGATCACAGCCGTACGGCGGGCCCGCTCGCGACCGCCTACGCCTTGGGTACCCGCACGATCAGCGCGTCACCCTGGCCGCCGCCCCCGCACAGGGCCGCCGCGCCGACGCCGCCGCCGCGCCGCTTCAGTTCCAGGGCCAGGTGCAGGACGAGCCGTGCGCCGGACATGCCGATCGGGTGGCCCAGGGCGATCGCGCCGCC
The DNA here is from genome assembly GCF_036898825.1 of Streptomyces sp. B21-083. Lineage (GTDB taxonomy): Bacteria > Actinomycetota > Actinomycetes > Streptomycetales > Streptomycetaceae > Streptomyces. The sequence goes on from NZ_JARUND010000001.1 coordinate 3,051,392, forward strand.
GTTGACGTTCACCCGATCAGTGGACACCCCGAGGTCCTTGATTGACTGGACCGCGACCGCCGCGAAGGCCTCGTTGATCTCGATCAGGTCAAGATCCTCGACGCCCAGGCCCTCCTTCTTGAGGGCGTGCAGGATCGCGTTGGAGGGCTGGGACTGGAGGGAGTTGTCCGGGCCCGCCACATTGCCGTGGGCGCCGATCTCCGCGATCCACTCCAGACCGAGTTCCTCGGCCTTCGCCCTGCTCATGACGACCACGGCCGCCGCGCCGTCCGAGATCTGTGACGACGTGCCCGCGGTGATCGTGCCGTCCTTCGTGAAGGCCGGGCGCAGCTTGCCGAGGGACTCCGTCGTCGTCTCCGCCCGGATACCCTCGTCCTGGCTGAAAACGATCGGTTCGCCCTTGCGCTGCGGGATCTCGACCGGGGTGATCTCCGCCTCGAAGACGCCGTTCTTCTGGGCCGCCGCCGCGCGCTGGTGGGAGAGGGCGCCGATCTCGTCCTGCTCGGGGCGCAGCAGGCCCAGACGGGTGTTGTGCTTCTCCGTCGACTCGCCCATGGCGATGTTCTCGAAGGCGTCGGTCAGCCCGTCGTACGCCATCGCGTCGAGCATCTCGATCGCGCCGTACTTGAAGCCCTCACGGGACTTGGGGAGCAGGTGGGGGGCGTTCGTCATGGACTCCTGGCCGCCTGCCACGACGATGTCGAACTCGCCGGCACGGATCAGCTGGTCGGCGAGCGCGATCGCGTCCAGGCCCGAGAGACACACCTTGTTGATGGTCAGCGCCGGGACGTTCATCGGGATGCCGGCCTTGACCGCGGCCTGGCGGGCCGGGATCTGGCCCGCGCCGGCCTGGAGGACCTGGCCCATGATCACGTACTGCACCTGGTCGCCACTGATTCCCGCACGGTCGAGGGCGGCCTTGATCGCGAAGCCACCGAGGTCGGCTCCGGAGAAGGTCTTCAGCGAGCCCAGCAACCGTCCCATGGGCGTGCGCGCGCCCGCGACGATCACCGAGGTACTGCTGTTCGTTCCTGACATGAGGTGCGATCCCCTTTCAGCTGCACAGCTGAGGAGTGTGTGAACGAGTTGGGGGGTCTGGGGGATCCCCCCAGATGAGGGTGCACTTGAATGTACTGAGCGGTAGCTCCTCCGTCATCGGGCCGTCGGTGTGATGGCGCGCACGTTGCGTAACCACCTCGGGCGCGCTGCACTGACTCCATGTTGACGCGAATCGACCACATCGGGATCGCCTGTTTCGACCTCGACAAGACCGTCGAGTTCTACCGGGCCACGTACGGCTTCGAGGTGTTCCACTCCGAGGTCAACGAGGAGCAGGGCGTCCGCGAGGCCATGTTGAAGATCAACGACGCCGGCGACGGCGGCGCCTCGTTCCTCCAGCTCCTGGAGCCGACCCGGGAGGACTCGGCCGTGGGCAAGTGGCTGGCCAAGAACGGGGAGGGAGTGCACCACATCGCCTTCGGTACGGCGGATGTGGACACCGAGGCCGCGGACATCCGCGAGAAGGGCGTACGCGTTCTGTACGAGGAGCCGCGGCGCGGCTCCATGGGGTCGCGGATCACCTTCCTGCACCCGAAGGATTGCCACGGAGTACTGACAGAACTGGTCACTTCGGCGGCTGTTGAGTCACCTGAGCACTGACCCTCGTACATATGGGCCGGTAGGGTTGGGGACGGCCGCTGCCGTGTTGTCGGGAAGCGGCCCGGGTCCTGGTGTGTTGCGGTGCGGGATCCGAGGGCCGGGGTACAGGTTTCGGGGGGCGAGGGCGAGGGCGGGAGTCCGTGCTTCGCCGTTGATCTGACACCATTCCCCGGGAGCCCCGTTCGGCGGATGGACGTGGCTCGTTCGGAGAAGGTTGCGACCAGGGACGGATGGGACCGCGCAGTGCGGGGCTACGAACGCCAGGAGCGAGAGCCGGCGGCTGACGTCGACCACCTCTCTCGGTTCGAGGCCGAGATGGAGCGGCTGAAGACCGAGCGGGAAAAGGCGATTCAGCACGCCGAGGACCTCGGCTACCAGGTTGAGGTGCTGCGCGCCAAGCTTCACGAGGCGCGCCGAACCCTCATGTCCCGGCCCGCCTATGACGGCGGTGACATCGGATATCAGGCCGAGCAGTTGCTCCGCAACGCGCAGGTCCAGGCGGATCAGCTCCGCCAGGACGCCGAGCGCGAGATCTCCCAGGCGCGCGCCCAGACGCAGCGCATCCTGCAGGAGCACGCCGAGCAGGCGGCCCGGTTGCAGGCCGAGCTGCACCAGGAGGCGGTCACCCGTCGCCAGCAGCTCGATCAGGAGCTTTCCGAGCGGCGCCAGACCGTCGAGTCGCACGTCAACGAGAACGTGGCGTGGGCCGAGCAGCTGCGGGCCCGCAGCGAGTCCCAGGCGCGCCGGCTCGTCGACGAGTCGCGGGCCGAGGCCGAGCAGGCGCTGGCCGCCGCGCGCGCCGAGGCCGAGCGGGTCGCCACCGAGGCCAGGCAGCGGCTGCAGAGCGAGGGCGAGTCCGCCCGCGCGGAGGCCGACCAGCTGCTGCGCCGGGCCCGCGCCGAGGCCGAGCGCCTCCTGAACAGCGCGACCTCCGAGGCCCGCGAGGCCGCCGACCACGCCGAGCAGCTGCGCAGCTCCACGGTGACCGAGTCGGACAGCGCCCGCCGGCAGGCCACCGAGCTGAGCCGCGCCGCCGAGCAGCGGATGCAGGAGGCCGAGACCGCGCTGCGCGAGGCACGCGCCGAGGCGGAGAAGGTCGTCACCGAGGCGAAGGAGGCCGCCGCCAAGACGACCGCCGGCGCCGAGTCCGCCAACGAGCAGCGCACCCGTACGGCGAAGGAGCAGGTCGCCCGGCTGGTCACCGAGGCCAGCCAGGAGGCCGAGGCCACCAAGGCGTCCGCCGAGGAGGTCGTCGCCGACGCCAAGGCCAAGGCCGAGAAGATCGTCGCGGAGGCCGAGGAGACCGCCCGCAGTCTCACCGCCGAGGAGACCGCCTCCCAACTCGCCAAGGCGGCCCGCACCGCCGAGGACGTCCTCAACAAGGCGTCCGAGGAAGCGAAGTCGACCACCAAGGCGGCCACCGAGGAGGCCGAGCGCATCCGCGCCGAGGCCGAGGCCGAGGCGGACCGGCTGCGCGCCGAGGCGCACGACATCGCCGAGCAGCTCAAGGGCACGGCGAAGGACGACACCAAGGAGTACCGCGCCAAGACGGTCGAGCTCCAGGAGGAGGCCCGGCGGCTGCGCGGCGAGGCCGAGCAGCTGCGCGCCGACGCGGTCGCGGAGGGCGAGCGCATCCGCGCGGAGGCGCGCCGCGAGGCCGTCCAGCAGATCGAGGAGGCGGCCAGGACCGCCGAGGACCTGCTCGCCAAGGCGAAGGCGGACGCGGACGAGCTGCGCCAGATCGCCCAGACGGACAGCGAGAAGGTCCGTACGGAGGCCATCGAACGCGCGACGACACTGCGCCGGCAGGCCGAGGAGACGCTGGAGCGCACCCGCAAGGAGGCCGAGCGGCACCGCGCGGAGGCCGTCGAGCAGGCCGAGGGCATCACGGCGGGCGCCGAGCAGGCCGCGCGCGAGCTGCGCGAGGAGACCGAGCGGGCCATAGAGACGCGCCGCGACGAGGCGTCCGCCGAGCTCACCCGGCTGCACTCGGAGGCCGAGGACCGCCTCACCGCCGCCGAGGAGGCGCTCACCGACGCCCGCGCGGAGGCCGACCGGGTCCGCCGCGAGGGGTCCGAGGAGGCGGAGCGGCTGCGTTCCGAGGCCGCCGAGCGCGTCCGCAGTCTCCAGGCGCAGGCCGACGCGGAGATCCAGCGGCTGCGCGACGAGGCAGCGGCGGACGCGGCGGCGTCCCGGGCGGAGGGCGAGGCCATCGCCGTACGCCTGCGGTCCGAGGCGGTCGCCGAGGCCGAGCGGCTGAAGACGGAGGCCCAGGACACCGCCGACCGGGTACGGACGGAGGCGCAGGCCGCCGCCGAGCGGCTGGCGACGGAGGCGTCGGAGACGCTGGCCGCCGCGCAGGAGGAGGCCGCCCGGCGGCGCCGCGAGGCCGAGGAGACCCTCGGTTCCGCCCGTCAGGAGGCCGACCAGGAGCGTGAGCGGGCCCGCGAGCAGAGCGAGGAGCTGCTGGCGTCGGCGCGCAGGCGTGTGGAGGACGCCCAGGCGGAGGCCGTACGGCTGGTCGAGGAGGCGGACCGGCGCGCCAACGAGATGGTGTCGGCGGCCGAGCAGCACGCCCAGCAGGTGCGGGAGTCGGTGTCCGGGCTGCACGAGCAGGCCCAGGAGGAGATCCAGGGGCTGCGGTCAGCGGCCGAGCACGTCGCGGACCGGATGCGCCGCGAGGCGCAGGAGGAGTCGGACCGGGTCCGCGCGGACGCCTACTCCGAGCGGGAGCGGGCCTCCGAGGACGCGAGCCGGGTGCGGCGCGAGGCGGCGGAGGCGTCGGAGCACGCCAAGTCGCTCGCCGAGCGCACGGTGGGCGACGCCATCGCCGAGGCGGAGCGGCTGCGTCAGGAAGCCGCCGCGCACGCCCAGCGGGTGCGTACGGAGGCGTCGGACACCATCGCGGGCGCCGAGCAGGACGCGGCGCGCAGCCGTGCGGAGGCCCGCGAGGACGCGAACCGGATCCGTTCGGACGCGGCGACGCAGGCCGACACGCTGATCACCGAGGTGACGGCGGAGGCGGAGCGGCTCACCGAGGAGACCAACGCCGAGGCGGAGCGGGTCCGGGCCGAGTCCGTGGCCAAGGCCGACCAGCTGCTCTCCGAGGCGACCGGGGAGGCGGAGCGGCTGCGGGCCGAGGCCGCCGACACGGTCGGTTCGGCGCAGCAGCACGCGGAGCGCGTCCGTGCCGAGTCGGAGCGGGTCAAGGCCGAGGCGGCGGCGGAGGCCGACCGGCTCATGTCGACCGCGCGCGACGAGGCCGACACCACGCTGGACGAGGCCCGCAAGGAGGCCAACAAGCGGCGCTCCGAGGCGGCCGAGCAGGTCGACACCCTCATCACGGAGACGGCCGCCGAGGTCGACAAGCTGCTGTCGGAGTCGCAGCAGGCCGCGCAGAAGACGACCGCGGAGGCGGAGGCGCAGGCCGACTCGATGGTGGGCGCGGCCCGCACCGAGGCCGACCGGCTGGTGGGACAGGCGACGGCGCGGGGCAACGCGACGGTGGAGAAGGCCCGTGCGGACGCGGACGAGCTGCTTGTCGGCGCGCGTCGGGACGCCACCGCCATAAGGGAGCGCGCGGAGGAGCTGCGCGACCGCATCACGGCCGAGATCGAGAGCCTGCACGAGCGGGCCCGCCGTGAGGCCGCCGAGACCATGAGGTCAACCGGCGACCGCTGCGACGCGCTGATCACGGCCGCCGAGGAGCAGCTCGTCAAGGCGGAGACGAAGGCCCGGGACCTGGTCTCGGAGGCCAACTCCGAGGCGGGCAAGGTCCGGATCGCCGCCGTCAAGAAGGCCGAGGGGCTCCTGAAGGAGGCCGAGCAGAAGAAGTCCTCGCTGATCCGGGAGGCCGAGGAACTGCGGGCCGAGGCGATCCGCGAGGCGAAGGCCACGGTCGAGGAGGGCAAGCGCGAGCTCGAGATCCTCGTCCGGCGCCGGGAGGACATTCAGGCGGAGATCTCCCGTGTCCAGGACGTCCTGGAAGCGTTGGAGTCTTTTGAGGCCCCGTCGGTGACCAAGGACGGCGGCGTCAAGGCGGGCGCTGCCGTCGGCGTAACTCGATCGGGTGGCAAGTCGTCAGAGAGCTAGCGCGGAGGGCCCCTTGAGGGTTAAGGCGGAGGGTGCGCTGTGTGCACTCTGTGGGGCTTTCTGGCGTCTTTGACCAATTCTTTGGCAAGCAGTCCGCCGGTTAGCCACTCAAAAGGGGTCTCATTCTCCATATCAATCGGGTGACTGCTCGATGACACGCCGCTTGGACCCCTAGGATTCCCCCTATCACCTCACCGGTCTCATTCGACAGGAACCCCATGAGCGACACTTCCCCCTACGGCTTCGAGCTTGTGCGGCGTGGGTACGACCGCGCTCAGGTGGACGAACGCATCTCGAAGCTCGTCTCCGACCGTGACAGCGCTCTGGCCCGCATCACTGCTCTGGAAAAGCGCATCGAGGAGCTCCACCTCGAAACGCAGAACGCCCAGGCCCAGGTCAGCGACGCAGAGCCGTCGTACGCCGGTCTCGGCGCGCGCGTCGAGAAGATCCTTCGTCTCGCCGAGGAGGAGGCGAAGGACCTGCGCGAGGAGGCCCGTCGCGCGGCCGAGCAGCACCGCGAGCTCGCCGAGTCGGCGGCCCAGCAGGTGCGCAACGACGCAGAATCGTTCGCTGCGGACCGCAAGTCCAAGGCGGAGGACGAGGGCGTCCGGATCGTCGAGAAGGCCAAGAGCGACGCCTCGCAGCTCCGTCAGGAGGCTACGAAGGACGCGCAGTCCAAGCGTGAGGAGGCGGACGCCCTCTTCGAGGAGACCCGCGCCAAGGCCGCCCAGGCCGCCGCGGACTTCGAGACGAACCTCGCCAAGCGCCGTGAGCAGTCGGAGCGCGACCTCGCGTCCCGTCAGGCCAAGGCCGAGAAGCGCCTCGCGGAGATCGAGCACCGCGCGGAGCAGCTCCGCCTGGAGGCCGAGAAGCTGCGCACGGACGCCGAGCGCCGCGCCCGCCAGACCGTCGAGACGGCCCAGCGCCAGGCCGAGGACATCGTGGCCGACGCGAACGCCAAGGCCGACCGGATCCGTTCGGAATCGGAGCGCGAGCTGGCGGCTCTCACCAACCGCCGCGACTCGATCAACGCCCAGCTGACGAACGTCCGCGAGATGCTCGCCACCCTGACAGGAGCCGCGGTCGCCGCCGCCAGCGCCCCGGTCACGGACGACGAGCCCATCACCCGCGGAGTCCCGGCCCAGCAGTCCCGGTAAGCAGGTGAAGGCGGATGCCCGCACCCCTCGACGAGGGGTGCGGGCATCCGCCTTAGGGGCGCGGGGAACTGCGCGACAAGCCACGACGGCGCGGCACACACCCACCGTCGATCACCCCCCAAAAAACGAACCCCGGTCACCGATACTCGCCGCCCACCGGATCCCCCGCCCGGCGAAGCCAACTGGCACCCCCTGACCCCCCGAACTAGCGTGGCCGCATGATCGAGCTAGAGGGGCTGACCAAGCGGTACGGCGAGAAGATGGCGGTCAACCATCTGACGTTCACCGTGAGACCCGGCATCGTGACCGGCTTCCTCGGCCCCAACGGCGCCGGCAAGTCCACCACCATGCGGATGATGCTCGGCCTCGACCGCCCCACCGCGGGTGACGTCCGGATCGACGGTCAGCACTACGACCGGCTCAAGGACCCCTTCAAGTACATCGGCGCCCTGCTCGACGCCAAGGCCATGCACGGCGGGCGCAGCGCGTTCAACCACCTCCTCTGTCTCGCCCAGAGCAACGGCATCCCCCGCGCGCGCGTGGACGAGGTGCTCGACACCGTCGGGCTCACGTCGGTCGCCCGGAAGAAGGCGAAGGGGTTCTCCCTCGGCATGGGGCAGCGGCTCGGTATCGCGGGCGCGCTCCTCGGTGACCCGCGGATCCTGATGTTCGACGAGCCGGTCAACGGCCTCGACCCCGAGGGCATCCACTGGATCCGCAATCTGATGAAGTCACTGGCCGGTCAGGGCCGGACCGTCTTCGTCTCCTCGCATCTCATGAGCGAGATGGCGCTGACCGCCGATCACCTGGTCGTCATCGGGCAGGGGCGGCTGCTCGCCGACACCTCCATGGCGGACTTCATCGAGCAGAACTCGCGTTCGTACGTCCGTATCCGCTCCCCCCAGCGCGAACGGCTGCTCGATGTCCTGTACGCCGCGGGGATCACCGCGGTGCAGGCCGGCGGCGAGACGCTCGAAGTGGACGGCGGAAAGGCCGAGCTGATCGGTGAACTGGCCGCGCAGCACCACCTCGTGCTGCACGAGCTGAGCCCTCAGCAGGCCTCCCTGGAGGAGGCGTTCATGCAGCTGACCGCCGAGTCGGTCGAGTACCACGCGCACTCCGACACCCTGGCCCCGGCCGGCCTCCCGGCGGGCTCCGCACCCATGTCCCCGCCGGTCTCCCCGCCCGCGCCCGATTCGTCGGCCGGGGCATGGGGCGACGGCTGGCAGAAAGGACGGTCATGACGGCGGCTCAGGTCATCCGGTCCGAGTGGACCAAGATCCGGTCGGTGGCGTCCACGGTGTGGACACTCGGTCTCGCGGCCGTGGTGACGATCGCGCTCGGCGCGCTGATCTCGCTGCTGTTCAAGAACCAGTGGAGCGACCTCAGCGAGAAGGACCGGCTCTCCTTCGACCCGACGTACACCAGTTTCGCGGGGATGAGTCTGGGACAGCTCGCGATGATCGTGTTCGGGGTTCTCGTCGTGTCGAACGAGTACAGCACCGGCATGATCCGCACCTCGCTGGCCGCCGTACCGCAGCGCGGCACGTTCCTCGCCGGCAAGCTCACGGTGGCGGCCGGGCTCGCCTTCGCCGTCGGCGTCGTCACCAGCTTCGCCGCGTTCTCCCTCGGACAGGCGATGCTGGGCGACCGTTCGACGTCCATCGGCGATCCGGGCGTGCTGCGCGCGGTCATCGGCGGGGCCCTCTACATGACGCTCATCGCCCTGTTCTCCATGGGCGTGGCCGCGATGCTGCGCAGCCCGATGCTGTCGCTCGGTGTCCTGATGCCGTTCTTCTTCCTGATCTCCAACATCCTGGGCGCCGTCTCGGCGACGAAGAAGGTCGCCCGCTATCTGCCCGACCAGGCCGGCAGCAAGATCATGCAGGTGGTCACGCCGATCGACAACGACACTCCGTACGGTCCCTGGGGCGGGCTCGCGATCATGGTGGGGTGGGTCGCGGTGGCCCTGCTGGGCGGCTATGCGCTGCTGAAGAAGCGGGACGCCTGAACCGCGCCCCCTCACCCGGGGGCCGTGGATCATCCCGGTCATGGACCCGACATTTTTACCGCGTCTTGAAGGGAACCGTCAGCGCCCGGATAAGCTCCTAACCCTTACGGGGGCGTGTGCCCCGCTGTCCTGAATTTTTCGATGGGTGCGGAGCATGATCGAGGCAGTCGGCCTGACGAAGCGCTACGGCGACAAGACGGCCGTGTACAACCTTTCCTTCCAGGTGCGGCCGGGGGCCGTCACCGGCTTCCTGGGCCCCAACGGGTCGGGCAAGTCGACGACGATGAGGATGATCCTCGGCCTGGACCAGCCGACCTCGGGCCAGGTGACGATCGGCGGCTTCCCCTACCGCAAGCTGCCCAACGCCCCCCGGCAGGTCGGCGCGCTGCTCGACGCCAAGGCGGTGCACGGCGGCCGGTCCGCCCGTAGCCACCTGCTGTGCCTGGCCCAGTTGTCGGGCATCCCGGCGCGGCGCGTGGACGAGGTGCTGGGCGTCGTCGGACTGCAGGACGTGGCCCGCAAGCGCTCCAAGGGGTTCTCGCTCGGCATGGGACAGCGGCTCGGCATCGCCGCCGCGCTGCTCGGCGACCCCCAGGTGCTGCTCTTCGACGAGCCGGTCAACGGCCTCGACCCCGAGGGCATCCTCTGGGTGCGCAACCTGATGAAGGCGCTCGCGGCGGAGGGGCGGACCGTGTTCGTCTCCTCCCACCTGATGAGCGAGATGGCGCTGACCGCCGACCACCTCATCGTGATCGGGCGCGGCCAGCTGCTGTCCGACATGAGCATCAAGGACTTCATCTCCACCAACTCGGCCGACTTCGCGCGCGTGCGCACCCCCGACACCGAGCCGCAGCAGCGCGAGAAGCTGACGGCCGCGCTGACCGAGGCGGGCGGCCAGGTGCTGCCCGAGCCGGACGGCGGGCTGCGCGTGACCGGGCTGCCGCTGCCCCGCATCAGCGACCTCGCGCACACCGCCGACGTACGCCTGTGGGAGCTGTCGCCGCACCAGGCGTCGCTGGAGGAGGCGTACATGCGTATGACGCAGGGCGCCGTCGACTACCGCTCGACCGTCGACCAGAAGGCCGGCCTCCAGCAGCAGCTGCCGCCGGGCGCGCAGCCGCCGGTGCAGATGCCGGTAGCGGGGCAGGGTCAGCCGGACTGGTACGCCCCGCCGCCGCCCCAGCAGGGCGGCCAGCCGCCGTTCGGGGACCCCGGTCAGCACAGCCATCCCGGACAGCCCGCGGGCCCGTACGGCGCCCCTGGCGGCCCCGGCGCTCCGGCCGGCGGCCACCCGAACCCTTACGCGCAGCCCGTCGGCGCCCCTCAGCAGGCGCCCGCCGCTCCCCCCGCTGCCGCCGCTCCCGCCCTGACCAAGCCCGAGGACGCCCGATGAGCACGCCCCAGCAGCCCCCGACGCATGCGCTGCAGCCGCAGGCCGCGCCCAACTGGCAGGCGGCGCCCGGCACTTCGTACGCTGCCTACACCTCGCCCATCCCGGTCACCCGCACGCACCTCGGTCACGCCCTCACCTCCGAGTGGACGAAGATCAAGTCGGTGCGCTCCACGATCTGGACGCTCGGGGTCTTCCTGCTCCTCGTCATCGGCATCGGCCTGCTGGTCGCCGCGCAGACGACCGACGAGGACTTCGGGAAGGTGCCGTACACCCTCCCCGCGTTCTTCGGGCTGATCCTCGGACAGATCTGCCTGATCACGCTGGGCGTGCTGGTCGTCTCCTCGGAGTACGGCACGGGCATGATCCGTACGACGTTCACCGCCTCGCCGCAGCGCCACCGGGTGCTCGCCGCCAAGCTGATCATCTTCTTCGCTGTCGCTTTCGTGGTGTCCGCGTTCGCGATCGGTTTCATCGGGCTGGTGACCGAGTCCATGCACAGCGGCGGTGAGGGTGGGGCGTGGGGCGGCACGGTCGTCAAGGCCGCGCTGTACGTCTCGCTGCTCGGGGTGCTCGCCCTCGCGGTCGGCTCGATGCTGCGTCACTCGGCGGGCGCGATCACCGCGATGCTGGGGCTCGTCCTCGTGCCGGCGATCCTCCCCGCGTTCCTGATGCTGTCCGACAGCATGCGGACGATCGGCGAGAAGATGATGGACTACAACGCCCCCAACGCCCTCGCCAAGATCTTCGGGATCAGCGAGGAAAACGGCAGTGGCGGCGGCGCCCAGCTCGGTCTGCTCGCCGGGGTGACCGCCGCGGCGATCGCCGGCGCCTTCGTGCTGCTCGACCGCCGGGACGTGTGATTCACCCGGACGCGTGAACTGCCCTGACCACCGGGCGAGTTCGGGTGTACCCGGTCAGAACCTCGGCGCGTTACGGGACCGCTGCACCCGCGTGGTGCGGCGGTCCTTCGCGTTCCAGCACGCCTTGTGCCAGTGCCGGCGGTCGTCCACGCCCGCGTGCTCGGCCCACGCGACGACATGCGGGACGCCGGACGGGATCAGCTGGTCGCAGCCGGGGCAGCGGTACGTCTTGCCCTGGGCGCTGGCTCCGGCCACATGCCGGACGTTCCAGTTCTCGCCCTGCCAGCTCTCCGAGGACTGGAAGCCGCCGTAGCGGCCGGAGTCGTCCCCGTCGGCACTCCGGCCGGACGACGAGCCGCCGGGGCCTTGGGGGCGGTTGCGACGCGGGGACACAGGACACCTCACGGAGCGGGTCAAGGAGCACGGATGCTCTCCAGCCTACGCGGCGCGATCCTGGGTAGATGTAAGTAACCACCTCCGCACCACTCCCCTCGAACACTCTCGAACTCCCGCCCGAATCATGTCGTCGACTCTCGGGCCGCTTCGAGGCAGACCCCCGCCGGACCGCAGGAAGCCCCCCGCCCGGCCGCCCGATTCTGCAGACAATCCGCCAATCTCTCCGCCAAGCCGTGACTTCGGCACGTGTCGTGCGGTTATGCCGTGCGGGGGAGCTCCGTGTCGGGGCCTAGGAAGCAGGAAAGAGCATGCGCGTAGGAAGTTTTGTGCTGGCGGCCCAGTTCCCGGGCCAGGGCCAGGGGGAGGCGCTGCACCGAGCGGTCCGGTCCGCCGAGGTCGCCGAGGAGGCGGGTCTCGACACGGTCTGGCTGGCGGAGCACCACTTCGTCCCGTACGGCACCTGCCCGTCCGCGACGACCCTGGCCGCCCTGCTGCTGGGCCGCACCCGGCGCATCCGGATCGGTACGGCGGTGAGCGTCCTGCCCACCACCCACCCCGTGGCGCTCGGCGAACAGGCGGCGCTGCTGCACCTGACGTCCGGCGGGCGGTTCACGCTGGGCGTGGGGCGCGGCGGGCCGTGGGTCGACCTGGAGGTGTTCGGGACGGGCCTGGAGGCGTACGAGAAGGCGTTCCCGGAATCACTCGATCTACTGGTCCGCTGGCTGCGTGAACCGTCCGTGGCGGCGGCCGGCGACCGGTTCAGGTTCCGTGAGGTGCCCGTCGTGCCCAGCCCGTCGGAGTCGCTGACGGAGACGGCGGGGCCGGAGGTCGTGGTCGCCTGCACCTCGCCGTCGAGTGTGCGGCTGGCCGCCGAGCGGGGCCTGCCGATGCTCCTCGGGATGCATGTCGGGGACGAGGAGAAGGCCGAGATGGTCACCCTGTGGCGGCAGTACGCGCGTGCGGCGGGGCGTCCGGCGGACGAGATCCGGGGCGCCGCCCATGTGTCGGCCGGCATCTGCCAGATCGCGGACCGGCGTACGGACGCGGTGGAGACGCTGATGAAGGCGATGCCGGGCTGGCTGCGACAGGGGCTGGAAGCACATGTCACGGTCGATGGCCGGGAGCGTTCGATGCGGGACCCGGTGGCGTACACCGAACTCCTCTGCGGACTGCACCCGGTGGGCACGGCCAGGCTGTGCGCCGACCGGCTCGCGGCGACCTCCGAACGGACAGGCATCTCACGCTTCGCCCTGCTCGTCGAGGGGTCAGGCGACCTGGCGGCCACGGAGGAGAACGTACGGCGGCTGGGCACCGAGGTGCTCACCCAGCTGCGCTGACGCGCCCGACCACACTGCCCCAGGGAGCTTGCCGCCCCGTACAGAAACACCTCCCGCGCACGGGAGCGGCAAGCCGTTGCCCCTGAGGGCCAGTCGCCCTCCGCCTCAGCAGTCCCGGAATTCCGGGGACTGGTTCAGCAACTGACTGCGTACCGAGGTGAAGCGGGCCAGCTTGACGTCCACCGAGGAGTCCAGCGGGAACACCGCCACCCGGTGGCAGTTCTGGAAGGCCAGCCGCACACCGAAGTGCCGCTGCAGCGCGCCGCGTATCGCGTCACTCGCCAGCGCACGCAGCAGTTGGCCACGTGCCTGCTCGTCCGGCGGCGGCGTCTGGTTGTCGGCGAAGTCTCCGCCGTCCACCTTCAGCTGGGCCACCAGGGAGCTGATCATCTCCCATGCGTAGGGCAGGGAGGTCCGGACGCAGTCGACGAATTCAGCTTCGTCGACCTCGCCTCGCTCGGCCTGTTCGAGTAGGGCCGGTGAGACGTCGAGCGACATGAGTTCTCCTCTCGCACCCCCGGGTCACGGGGGTTGCCTGACAGGGAAAGAGAGCCCGCGACACCGAGCACGCTCCGTACACGCATCGCGACCTCCCGTTTACTACGGTAGGCAACGGACCGTGACCGCACCAGGAAAACGCGGATACAGGACCGGTCAAAACCGTCCCCGTAGGCACACAATCAGCCAACAATGAACAGTTGCCTCTGGCATGTTCCGTGGGCCCACCGAGCGCGCGTCAGCACTGTGAGGTGGGCGAATCGCGTGGACCGCCGCCCGTCGAGTAGCGTTGCCGACCATGCGTCTCGTCATTGCGCGCTGTTCCGTGGACTACGCGGGCCGGCTCACCGCTCATCTCCCGTCGGCCCCCCGTCTCATCCTGGTGAAGGCTGACGGCAGCGTCTCGATCCACGCGGACGACCGCGCCTACAAGCCTCTCAACTGGATGTCTCCGCCCTGCACGTTGAAGGAGGGGACCGGAGAAGAGAAGGGGATCTGGACCGTCATCAACAAGGCGGGCGAGAAGCTCATCATCACGATGGAGGAGATTCTTCACGACTCCTCGCACGAACTGGGCGTGGATCCGGGCCTGATCAAGGACGGCGTGGAAGCGCACCTCCAGGAACTCCTCGCCGACCGCATCGACACCCTCGGCGACGGCTACACCCTCATCCGCCGCGAGTACATGACGGCCATCGGCCCGGTCGACATCCTGTGCCGGGACGGCGACGGCGCGACGGTCGCTGTCGAGATCAAACGGCGCGGCGAGATCGACGGCGTGGAGCAACTCACGCGCTATCTCGAGCTGTTGAACCGCGACCCGCACCTCGCTCCGGTACGCGGCATCTTCGCCGCCCAGGAGATCAAGCCCCAGGCCCGCGTCCTCGCCACGGACCGGGGCATCGGCTGCGCGGTCCTCGACTACAACGCCCTGCGCGGCATCGAGGACGACAAACTCCGGTTGTTCTGAGGCCGGTTCAGGGCTGCGGGGCCCAGTGCACGGCTTGGCTGTACGGCGAAGGGGGGCGGGTCCGTTGTCACGGGCCCGCCCCCCTTCGCCGTGTCGTCGTGCCGTCAGATCACCGGCGCCGTGACGGCCGTCGTCGCGGGTGCGGTGGTGTCGGCGGGGGCGCTCGCCGGATCACTCGCGACAACCGTCTGGGCGGGGCTGGAGGCCGGGCCGCTCGCCGTGTCGCTGGTGTCCGGGGTGGACGGCGACGGCGTCGGCTCGTCGGTCGGCCCGCCGCTCGGGGACCCTGTCGGCGTCGCCGAGTCGGACGCTGTCGCCGACGGGGAGGCCGGCGTCGACGGCTTGGAGGTGGGCGACGGAGACGGAGAAGCGGACGGCGAGGACGGCGCACTCCCGCCGCCGGTGTTCCCACCCCCCGGCGTGTTCGTCCCTGTCGGGTCGTCCGACGGCTCCGCGCCGTCCGTGGGCGGCGGGGTCGGGTCGTCCGAGGTGCCCATCGTGCCGTCGGGGCCCGGGTCGGTCGGGCGGCTGGTGGCCGTACCGGTGTCGTCGCCGTTGCTGTCGCCCTCGCCGTTGCCGGCCTTGTCGGCGCCCAGGCTGTCGTCGTCGCTGCCCGCGCTGGCGGACGGGTTGACGCCCACCTGGTCGGACGGCGTGTCACCCGGGTTCGAGGTCGCGCCCAGCGTCACCACCGTGCCGAGCACGGCCGCGAGCAGGGCGCCCGCGCCGACCGCCACGAGGTTGCGCCGGGCACCGCCCACGAGCCGCTGGACGCCCGAGATCTTGTGCGCGGCGCCGCCGGACCGGGACGCGATCACGGTCGGCGCGAAGTCACCGCCTCCGTAGCCGGGACCGGTACCGGAAGCCGAACCGGATCCGCTGCCCGACGACTGCGGCGGCGGGTAACCGGCGGCCCCGAAGACGGCCGGGACGCCACCGTGCGGCGACGCCGACTCCTCGTACCGCGCGTCCGGTACCTCCTCGCCCGCCGTGGAACCCGGGCCGGAGCCGAGGCCGGGGGTGTCACCGGCCATGTCGGCGACCAGGGTGAGGGCGCGGCGGCCCGCGACCGTGCCGCGCTTGTCGGCGACGGCGCCGCGCAGGCCGATGGCGGCCTCCAGCTCCGTACGGGCCTGGTCGAGCTGTTCGCCGCAGAGCGCGAGGATGCCCAACTCGTGGTGGAAATAGGCCTGTTCCGATACCTCCCCGGCGAGCCGGGCGGCCTCGGCGCCGAGCAGTAGGACGTGTTCCCAGGCGCTCCAGTACAGACCGGCCGCGAAGGCGGGCGCCGCCGTGCGGGCCAGCTGCACGGCCGTGCTCTCCTCGCCCTCCCCCGGCGGCGTGGTCTCGGGGACCAGGACGGCCAGTGCGGCGAGCAGGGCGTCGGCCTCGGCGCTCACCCGCTCGGGGGTCACGGACGGGTGCCCGGCCCACCAGGCGTAGTGCTGGGCGGCGGTGAACGCCCGGTCCTGGGCGCCCTCGCCGTATCCGGCGGCCTCCAGCTGGGTCCGCACCCCGGCGGCGAGCCGGTAGTGGGAGCCGACCGGGGACACCAGGGCGCAGCCGAGCAGCTCACCGAGGGCGGCGTCCGCGTGGGTGTCGCCGACCAGCGCGGGCAGATGCGCCTGGTGGGGCACCTCACCGCCGAGCGCGACGGCGAACCGCAGGGTGTCCCGCGCGGACGCGCTGAGCCGGGACGCGAGCAGCGGCGCGGGCGCGGCACCCTCGGCGAGCGAAGGCAGCGGTACGTCGTCCTCGTCACCGGAGTCGAAGGGCGCGTCGGCCGGGGTGTCGGCCGGGACGTCCTCGAAGACGCCGAACTCGTCGAACGCGTTCGCGCGGGCCCGCAGTCCGTCGCGCTGCCTGAGCAGGGCGCCGGCCTGGACGAACCGCAGGGGCAGGCCCTCGGACTCGAACCAGAGGTCACCGGCCCAGTTGGATTCCTCCTCGGTGAGAACACGGCCGACGGCGCGCTCAAGGAGTTCCAGGCCGCCCGCCCGGTCGAGGCCGTCGAGGAACAGCTCCTCGATCAGCGCGTCGGCGGACGGGGCGGGTACGTCGGGGGTGGCGCTGATCAGGAAGGCGCACTCGGGGGTCGCGTCGAGGAGTTCGTCGAGCGCGGCGCCGCCGAACTCCACGTCGTCGAGGACGACGACCGCGCCGGCCTCCCGGACGAGGGCGCGCAGTTCGTCCGGTTCCGGCCGGTACAGAGGGGCGCTGTAGACGGCGTAGAAGAGGTCGTAGAGCAGGTCGGTCTGGGTGCGGTGGAGGCCGGTGAGGCGGACCACGCCGTCGGGGGCGAGGTCGGCGCAGTCGGCGGCCACGGCGTCGAGGAGCGTGGTGCGGCCGGAGCCGGCCGGGCCGGTGAGGCGTACGGAACGGCCGCGGGCCAGCAGCCGCACCAGCCGTTCGCGCTCGCCGTCGCGCTCCAGGAGCGGCAGTTCGGGCCGCGGGGGCCCGGGCGGTACGGGTGGCCGGGTGGCGCGGGCGATCTCGGTGCGCTCGGCCGCCGTGAGCTTGACGGGCCGGCCGGGCCGTTCGCCGGGCGGGCAGACCTCTATCTCGCTGCCGTCGACCGGGTTGACGGTGAGCAGGTAGTCACCCGAGACGAGCTGCGCCGTGCGGGCGAGCGCCGGCGTGTGCTGGCCGAAGTCGGATGTGAGGGCGTCGCGAGGCGGGCGCTGACGCGGCGTGCTGCCGTCGGCGTCATGGCCGTACTCCTCGGAGCCCTGGTTGTTCGGGTCCATAAGGTTCAAGCCCCCCAAAAGCGTCGTGTGCGGGTCGACGGGACCCAGGCCCCTCCCGGCCTTGCTGCACACTGAGCTGTCGCTTCTGGTCCGGGCCCGCTCGCGGGATGTCAGGCAGCGGGCGACCGAACCCTAAACCTTCGCACAGTATCTATGACAGGCCGGGGTACCGCGCCGTCCGAGACGTCACAGTGTCGTGAGGATTGTGCGCGAAGCGCGTTTTCACACTCTGGGCAGCGACTCCACCCCGATGCCCCCCTCGATCGCCAGGATCCGGTGCAGCCGGGTGGCCACCAGCAAACGTTGCATCTGCGCCGGTACGTCACGCAGCACCAGCCGCCGGCCGCACCGCCCGCACCGCCGGTGGGCTCCCATGATCACCCCGAGCCCGGTGGCGTCCCAGGAGTCCAGCTCGGACAGATCCAGCACCAGATCGCCGACGCCTGTGTCGACGGCCGTATGCAGGACCGTACGGGCGTCCGCCGCGCTGCGGACGTCGAGGCGGCCCCCGACGACCAGCTCGGCGTGGTCGCCCCTGATGTACATATGCGCTCCCGTGAGTGCGTGGGTCGTGCTCCGCGTCGGTAGGTGATGCAACGTCTGACTGCCTTTGAGGCGGTCAGGTTGCCGTCTGTGAGCGAACCGGTACTCAATTCACCCCACAGGGTGATACCCCAGGGGTTCGTGCGGTTTCCGTACCTGTTGACTACGTGCGGTACTGCTGGGCGGCGGTACGTCTCGTCGCTTGTCGGTACCGCCCGGTACTGCTCAGTGCTTGTAGAAGCCCTGCCCGCTCTTTCGGCCTATGTCACCGGCGTCAACCATCCGGCGCATCAGCTCCGGAGGAGCGAACTTCTCGTCCTGGGACTCGGTGTAGATGTTGCTGGTGGCGTGCAGCAGGATGTCGACCCCGGTGAGGTCGGCGGTGGTTAGCGGGCCCATGGCGTGCCCGAAGCCGAGCTTGCAGGCGAGGTCGATGTCCTCGGCGGTGGCGACACCGGACTCGTACAGCTTGGCCGCCTCGACGACGAGCGCCGAGATCAGCCGGGTCGTCACGAAACCGGCGACATCCCGGTTGACGACGATGCAGGTCTTGCCGACCGACTCGGCGAACTCCCGTGCGGTGGCGAGGGTTTCGTCGCTCGTCTTGTAGCCGCGGACCAGCTCGCAGAGCTGCATCATCGGCACCGGTGAGAAGAAGTGCGCACCGACGACCCGGTCCGGGCGGTCGGTGACGGCGGCGATCTTGGTGATCGGGATGGCGGAGGTGTTCGAGGCGAGCACGGCGTCCTCGCGCGCGATCCTGTCGAGCGCGCGGAAGATCTCGTGCTTGACCTCAAGTTTCTCGAAGACGGCCTCGACGACGATGTCGGCGTCGCCGACCGCGTCCAGGTCGGTGGTCGCGGTGATGCGTCCGAGGGCGGCCTCGGCGTCGGCCTCGGTCAGTTTGCCCTTGCCCACGAACCGGTCGTACGAGGATTTGATGCCGTCGGTGCCACGGGTGAGCGCTTCGTCGGTGACATCGCGCAGCACGACGTCCCAGCCCGCCTGGGCGGAGACCTGGGCAATGCCGGAACCCATCAGGCCGGCTCCGATGACGGCAAGCTTCCGTGCCACTGTGCGACTCCCCTGACGCGCTGTTTATGTGCCTCGTGTATTGGGCCTCTTCGGCGGACCCTAGCGCTCGTGAGGGGCTGTGTGACCGGTAAGTAACGCGCGTCACGTCTCATCTGGCGGACATCACACGGACGTGGCTCATTCGACTACTCGTACGGCCTAGTTGGGCAGTCGCGGAAGGTCGTCACTACCCTGGCCGCATGGTCAATCTGACGCGCATCTACACCAGGACCGGCGACCAGGGCACTACCGCCCTCGGGGACATGAGCAGGGTCGCCAAGACCGATCTGCGGATCTCGGCGTACGCCGACGCCAACGAGGCGAACGCGGTGATCGGGACCGCCGTCGCGCTGGGCGGGCTGGAGGTGGAGGTCGTCAAGGTGCTGACCCGCGTGCAGAACGACCTGTTCGACGTGGGCGCGGACCTGGCGACGCCGGTGGCCGAGAACCCGGAGTTCCCGCCGCTGCGGGTCGAGCAGTCCTACATCGACAAGCTGGAGGCGGACTGCGACCGGTTCCTCGAAGACCTGGAGAAACTGCGCTCGTTCATCCTGCCCGGCGGCACCCCCGGCGCGGCCCTGCTGCACCAGGCGTGCACGGTCGTACGCCGGGCCGAACGCTCCACGTGGACGGCGCTGGAGGCCCACGCGGAGGTGATGAACCCCCTCACCGCGACCTACCTGAACCGCCTGTCGGACCTGCTCTTCATCCTTGCCCGGACGGCCAACAAGGCGGTCGGGGACGTGCTCTGGGTCCCGGGCGGGGAACGCTGAGGAGGTCGGCGACCTCATCTCCCTACGGCTTGCGCCTCGGTGGGCGTGCCCTCTGGAACAGTCCCGTCAGGAGCAGTGCTCCGCCGACGCACGTCATGACCAGGCCCACCTTCGTCAGGGTGACGAAGGGGAGCGCGACTCCCCCGGCGAACAGCCACAGCGCCAGACCGATCACCAGGGTGACGGCGCCCTCCAGCAGGTTCTTCGTCGCCCCGCTCATCGGCGCGCGCCCTGCTTCTCGAAGGTGACCCGGCCGGCGCTCTCGGCCGCTCCGGGCCCGCCAGGGTCCTTCTTCGGCCAGATCGTGTACGTCAGTGCGATCAGACCGTGGATGCCGGCCATCCGGAGCGCCGCCCACTGCGTGGACCGCAGGGACGACGTGTCGCCGTGGCCGACGTACCAGACGGCGCCCTGGAGCAGCGCGCACGCGACCGCGGCCATGACGACCGTGCGCAGCCACAGGCGGCCCTCGTGGCGGGCCCGCGCCATGCCGTACCGGGGCGGCTTCGGCGGGGGCGGGCCGCCGGCCAGCCGGTGGGCGGCGTGGCCGTCGAGCCAGCGGATCGTGTAGTGGCCGTACCCCACCGTGAAGCCGATGTAGAGCGCGGCCAGGCCGTGTTCCCAGCCGGGTTCGGCGCCGTTCCTCAGGTCGATCGCCGTCACGACGAACAGCACCAGTTCCAGCAGCGGCTCGCAGAGCAGCAGTGCCACGCTGATGCGGCGCCAGTGCAGCACGTAGCGGGCGGTCAGGCCGAGCGCCAGCAGCACCCAGAAGCCGACCTCGCAGGCGATGATCAACGCGACGATCACGACTCGCTCCTCACAGCGGAAACCGGGGAAACCGGGGAAACCGGGGAATCCGCTCAGGGGGATTCCCTCTCCTTCCAGGCTCCCGGCGGGACGGGCCGGATTCGTCGTCGGCGGTGAGGAAGTCCCGGTACATCGAAAGATGCAGTTCGGGACCCTTCCCGGGGATCAGGCGGGCGGCGCCCGGGCCGTGTTGGATGGAGGCATGGCCCAGCGACTCCCCCGCCCGCACCGCGACGACGTGCGCATCGCGCTCGCGGGGCTGCTCGGCGGTCTGTTGATCTGGGGCGTCGGTCTCAGCACCCGCGCGGCCGGTGACCCGCTCGTCCTCCTGGACGCGCGCTGGCCGATCCTGCTGCCGCTGGTAGTGACCGCCGGCTGCGAGCTGCTCCGGCGGATCCGGCCGCGTACGGGTCTGCTGGTCGGTATGGCCGCGCTGACCGTGGACGTCCTCACACAGGGCAACCTGGTCACCGTCGTGATGTTCACGGACCTCGTGTACGCGGCCGTGCTGTACGGGCCGCCCGCCACCGCCCGCCGTGTCCCCTGGATCACCGGGCTGCTCTCGGTGGCCACCGCGATCGTGCCCTTCGCCGTCTGGCGGGTACCTCAGGCGCTGCTCATCGGTGTGGTCGTCGGCATCGTGGCGTTCACCCCCGCCGCCACCGGCCTGATCGTGCGCGACCACCGCGACGCCGCCGTCTCCGCCCGGCTTCGCGCCGAACAGACCGCGCTGCTGGCCGAGTTGGACCGCACCCAGGCGATGACCTCCGAACGGGCGCGAATGGCAAGGGAGTTGCACGATCTGGTCGCCAACCACCTGTCCGCGATCGCGATCCACTCCACGGCCGCGCTCTCCCTCGACGACCCGGACACCTCGAAGAGGGCTCTCGGTGTCATCCGCGAGAACAGCGTCGCGGGACTGGCCGAGATGCGCCGCCTGATCGGCATCCTGCGCGACAGCGGCGGCGATCTGGAACCGGCGGCGGCCCCGACGCTCGACGGCCTCGGCGCTCTCGTCGACGGTGCCCGCACCAACGGCCTCGACGTCACCCTGGGCACCGATACCGACCACGCCGCCCTGCCGGCGCCGGTCGAGCTGGCCGCGTACCGCATCGTCCAGGAGTCCCTGACCAACGCCCTCAAGCACGCCTCCCCCGGCCGGGTCTCGGTGGCGTTGACCCGGCGGGACTGTTCGCTCAGCGTCGCCGTGACCAGCCCGTACGGCGATCACGACAGCCCTCGCGCCCCCGGCTCCGGCGCCGGTCTGGTCGGGATGCGGGAGCGGGTCGCGCTGCTGGGCGGCACCTTCACGGCGGGGCCGGACGGCGCCCGCTGGGCCGTGCGAGCGGTGCTGCCCCTCACCGAGGCAGAACGAGAAGGAGGAGGAGAAGGCGTATGACGGAACCAGAAGGGGTGGACCGGGCGATCCGGGTGCTCGTCGCCGAGGACCAGTCGGCGGTACGGGCCGGGCTCGTCCTCATCCTGGGCAGCGCGCCCGGCATCGAGGTGGCCGGGGAGGCGTCGGACGGGGAACAGGCGGTGACGCTGGCCCGTGAACTGCGGCCGGATCTGGTGCTGATGGACATTCAGATGCCGCGCCTGGACGGGGTGTCGGCGACCCGGCAGGTGGTCGCGGAGGGACTGGCGGACGTGCTCGTCCTGACCACCTTCGACCTCGACGAGTACGTCTTCGGGGCGCTGCGCGCCGGAGCTTCCGGCTTCCTCCTGAAGAACACGGAGGCGAAGGACCTTATCGACGCCGTCCGGACGGTGGCACGCGGCGAGGGTCTGATCGCCCCGGCGGTCACCCGGCGCCTGATCGCCGAGTTCGCTTCCGGGCCGGTCCGGGAGCCGAGGGCCGACCCCGCCGTCCTGGACGCCCTCACCCGGCGCGAGCGCGAGGTGCTGTCGTGTCTCGGCGAGGGACTGTCCAACGCGGATGTCGCGATCCGTCTCGACATGGCCGAGGCGACGGTGAAGACGCACGTCAGCCGTCTGTTGGGCAAGCTGGAACTGCGCAGCCGAGTGCAAGCGGCGGTGCTGGCGCAGGAGTTGGGGGTTTAGCGACTCGACGGAGGCTTTCCGCGAAGTGGTCCAGACCTATTGACCCGTGGTCCAGACCTTCCTATTCTCGCGGCACTGTGGGTGCGAAGGCTCAGTCGCGCCCCCTGACACCTCCAAGGAGGCGCGGCATGCGCTTCGGACAAAGATGTACGGCAGGCCTGACAACCCTGCTGCTTCCTCTCGCCGCCCTGGTGGGCCTCGCGAGCCCGGCACAGGCGGCCACCTCGGCCACCGCGACCTATGCCAAGACCCAGGACTGGGGAAGCGGCTTCGAGGGCAAGTGGTCGGTCACCAACACCGGTACCACGTCGATCAGTTCGTGGACGGTCGAGTGGGACTTCCCCTCCGGTACGTCCGTCGCCTCGGCCTGGGACGCGGACGTCACGTCCAGTGGCGCCCACTGGACCGCCAAGAACAAGTCCTGGAACGGCACCCTCGCCCCCGGCGCCACCGTCTCCTTCGGCTTCAACGGCAGCGGCTCCGGCTCCCCCGCCAACTGCAAGCTGAACGGCGGCAGTTGCGACGGCGGCTCGGTACCCGGCGACAACGCCCCCTCCGCGCCCGGCACTCCCACCGCCTCCGGCGTCACCAACACCTCGGTGAAGCTGAGTTGGAGCGCGGCCACCGACGACAAGGGCATCAAGGACTACGACGTCCTGCGCGGCGGCACCAAGGTCGCGACGGTGACGGCCACCTCGTACACGGACACGGGTCTGACCGCCGGTACGGACTACTCGTACACCGTCCAGGCCCGGGACACCGCCGACCAGACCGGTCCGGTGAGCGGCGCGGTCGCCGTGCACACCACCGGCGGGACCACCGAGCCGCCGACCGGGAACAAGGTCAAGCTCGGCTACTTCACCGAGTGGGGCGTCTACGGCCGCAACTACCACGTCAAGAACCTGGTGACCTCCGGCTCGGCGTCCAAGATCACCCACATCAACTACGCGTTCGGCAACGTCAAGGACGGCAAGTGCACCGTCGACGACACCTACGCCGCCTACGACAAGGCCTACACCGCCGACCAGTCGGTCTCCGGCGTGGCCGACACCTGGGACCAGCCACTGCGCGGCAACTTCAACCAGCTCCGGGAGCTGAAGGCCAAGTACCCGAACATCAAGGTGCTGTACTCCTTCGGCGGCTGGACCTACTCCGGCGGCTTCGCGCAGGCCGCCGCCAACCCGGCCGCCTTCGCCGCCTCCTGCAAGGCGGTCGTCGAGGACCCGCGCTGGGCGGACGTCTTCGACGGCATCGACATCGACTGGGAGTACCCGAACGCCTGCGGCCTGACCTGTGACACCTCAGGTGCGCCGGCCTTCAAGAACCTGCTGTCGGCGCTGCGTACGACGTTCGGGGCGAACTACCTGGTCACCGCGGCCATCACCGCCGACGGCTCCTCCGGCGGCAAGCTCGACGCGGCCGACTACGGCGGCGCCTCCGCCTACGCCGACTGGTACAACGTGATGACGTACGACTACTTCGGCGCCTTCGACGCGGACGGCCCGACCGCCCCGCACTCGCCGCTCACCTCGTACGCCGGTATCCCGGCCGCCGGCTTCAACTCCGCCGACGCCATCGCCAAGCTGAAGGCGAAGGGCGTCCCGGCGGCGAAGCTCCTGCTGGGCATCGGCTTCTACGGCCGCGGCTGGACCGGCGTCACCCAGTCCGCCCCCGGCGGCACGGCGACCGGCGCTGCACCGGGCACGTACGAGGCGGGCATCGAGGACTACAAGGTCCTGAAGACGTCCTGCCCGGCCACCGGCACGATCGCCGGCACCGCGTACGCGTACTGCGGCAACAACTGGTGGTCGTACGACACCCCCGCGACGATCGCCACAAAGATGACCTGGGCCAGGAACCAGTCCCTGGGCGGCGCGTTCTTCTGGGAGTTCAGCGGCGACACGAGCAACGGGGAGCTGGTGAACGCCATCAGCGGCGGCCTGGCGTAGCCAACGGCATGACGGCATGAAAAGCGGCGGGGCGGGGTCCGTAGGTTTCGGACCCCGCCCCGCCACCCTTGTATGTCAGGGTCAGGCCACGTTCACCTGTTGTCCGGGAGGCGCCGCCTCCAGCCAGGCGAGGAAACCGGTCAGCGCGTCGTCGCTCATCGCCAGCTCCAGCCTCGTCCCCCGATGGAGACAGGCCAGCACCACCGCGTCCGAGAGGAGGGCCAGCTCCTCCTCGCCGTCGGGGGATCGGCGGCCTGCCACCTCGATCGCCGAGCGATCCAGGACGCGGCGCGGGCGGAGGGAGTAGGAGAAGACGCGGTACCACTGGATGCGGTCGCCGTTGTAGCGGGCGACACCGTAGCCCCAGCCCTTCCCGCTGGGGTCGGGTTTCTCCGGTACGTCCCAGCGCAGGCTGCAGTCGAACGTACCGCCGGAGCGTTGGATGAGCCGGCGGCGCAGCCCGAAGACGAACAGGCCCACCACCACGAACGCCACTACCAAGCCGCACACAGTCAGAGCGAGGAACATCGACACCGACCTCCTCGTCTCCTAGGTAACGGAAAGGAAAAAACATCCGGATTTGCCTCAGCCGCGGCCAGGACCGGCGCTAACCGGTCCCAGCCGCGGCTGAGGCAAAGCATCACACTGGGGCGCTGTGGTCAGCGCGCCGCCACGGCCCGCAGTCGGACGTCCGCACGCCGCTCGGCAGAGGCGTCGCCCTCCGCCTTCGCGCGCTCGAGCTCTCGCTCCACGCGCTGGACGTCGATCTCGTCCGCCAGCTCGGCGATCTCCGCCAGCAGCGACAGCTTGTTGTCCGCGAACGAGATGAACCCGCCGTGCGCCGCGGCGACGACCGTTCCACCATCACTCGTACGGATGGTCACCGGGCCCGACTCCAGCACACCGAGCAGCGGCTGGTGACCGGGCATGACGCCGATGTCGCCGGACGTGGTGCGCGCGACGACCAGGGTGGCCGCGCCGGACCAGACCTTACGGTCGGCAGCGACCAGCTCGACGTGCAGCTCAGCAGCCAAGGTTGGCTCCTCGGGTCACCACCCGGCTGTTGTACCGGGTGTTGGGGTCAATTCTAGTGGTAGTGCGGAGAGGGGCAGGACGCACCCCGCGAAGGGTGCTCCCCTGCCCCTCTTTCAAGAGCGCGGGGGTCAGGAGACGCCCAGCTCCTTGGCGTTGGCCGTGAGGTCCTCGATGCCACCGCAGAGGAAGAACGCCTGCTCCGGGAAGTGGTCGTAGTCGCCGTCGATGATCGCGTTGAACGCGGTGATCGACTCGTCCAACGGCACGTCCGACCCGTCGACGCCGGTGAACTGCTTGGCGACGTGGGTGTTCTGGGACAGGAAGCGCTCCACGCGACGGGCGCGGTGGACGACGAGCTTGTCTTCCTCGCCCAGCTCGTCGATACCGAGGATCGCGATGATGTCCTGAAGGTCCTTGTACTTCTGGAGGACCGTCTTGACGCGCATCGCGGTGTTGTAGTGGTCCGCCGCGATGTAGCGGGGGTCCAGGATCCGGGACGTGGAGTCCAGCGGGTCCACGGCCGGGTAGATGCCCTTCTCGGAGATCGGACGGGAGAGAACCGTCGTCGCGTCGAGGTGGGCGAACGTGGTGGCCGGGGCCGGGTCGGTCAGGTCGTCCGCGGGGACGTAGATCGCCTGCATCGAGGTGATCGAGTGACCACGGGTCGAGGTGATGCGCTCCTGGAGGAGACCCATCTCGTCGGCCAGGTTCGGCTGGTAGCCCACCGCGGAGGGCATACGGCCGAGCAGGGTCGAGACCTCGGAACCGGCCTGCGTGAAGCGGAAGATGTTGTCGATGAAGAACAGCACGTCCTGCTTCTGCACATCGCGGAAGTACTCCGCCATGGTCAGACCGGCCAGGGCCACGCGCAGACGGGTGCCCGGGGGCTCGTCCATCTGACCGAAGACCAGGGCGGTCTTGTCGATGACGCCGGACTCCGACATCTCCTCGATGAGGTCGTTGCCCTCACGGGTGCGCTCGCCGACACCGGCGAACACGGAGACACCGTCGTGGTTGTTGGCTACGCGGTAGATCATCTCCTGGATGAGCACCGTCTTGCCGACGCCGGCACCGCCGAACAGACCGATCTTTCCACCCTTGACGTACGGGGTGAGAAGGTCGATGACCTTGACGCCGGTCTCGAACATCTCGGTCTTCGACTCGAGCTCGTCGAAGCGCGGGGCCTTGCGGTGGATGGACCAGCGCTCGCCCTCGTACTTGTCCTCGGAGTTCAGTACCTCACCGAGGGTGTTGAACACCTTGCCCTTGGTGAAGTCACCGACGGGGACGGTGATGCCCGTACCCGTGTTGGTGACCACGGCCTGGCGGACCAGACCGTCGGTGGGCTGCATGGAGATGGTGCGGACCAGGCCGTCACCCAGGTGCTGGGCGACCTCCAGGGTCAGCGTCTTCTTCGCGCCGTCCAGGGCCGGGTCGGCCACCTCGACGTGAAGGGCGTTGTAGATCTCCGGCATGGCGTCGACGGGGAATTCCACGTCGACGACCGGGCCGATGACCCGGGCGACGCGGCCCGTGGCAACGGCCGTCTCAACTGTCGTCGTCATTACCTGTCACTCCCCGCGGTCGCGTCGGCCAGGGCTGCGGTGCCACCGACGATCTCGCTGATTTCCTGGGTGATTTCGGCCTGTCGGGCCGCATTGGCAAGTCGGGAGAGCGTCGTGATGAGGTCTCCCGCGTTGTCGGTGGCCGACTTCATCGCGCGGCGCGTGGCGGCGTGCTTGGAAGCAGCCGACTGGAGCATCGCGTTGTAGATACGGCTCTCGACGTACCGCGGCAGCAGGGCGTCGAGGACGTCCTCCGCCGACGGCTCGAAGTCGTACAGCGGAAGGATCTCGCCCTTGCCGCTCGTCTCTGCCGCGACCTCGTCGAGGCGGAGCGGCAGCAGACGGCCGTCGACCGCGTTCTGCGTCATCATCGAGACGTACTCGGTGTAGACGATGTGGAGTTCGTCCACGCCGCCGTCCGCCGTCTCCTTCTCGATGGCCTCGATGAGCGGAGCCGCGACCTTCTTGGCGTCCGCGTACGTGGGCTCGTCGGTGAAGCCCGACCACGATTCCACGACCTTGCGCTCGCGGAAGTTGTAGTGGGCCAGACCGCGGCGGCCGACGATGTACGTGTCGACCTCCTTGCCCTCCGCCTCAAGTCGCGCCGTCAGCTTCTCGGCGGCCTTGATCGCGTTGGCGTTGAACGCGCCGGCCAGACCGCGGTCGCTCGAAAGGAGCAGTACCGCGGAACGGGTCGGCGTCTCGGCCTCGGTGGTCAGCGGGTGCCTGGTGTTCGAGCCCGTGCCGACCGCCGTGACCGCGCGGGTGAGCTCGGTCGCGTACGGCGCGGAGGCCGCCACCTTGCGCTGCGCCTTGACGACGCGCGAGGCGGCGATCATCTCCATCGCCTTGGTGATCTTCTTGGTCGCGGTGACGGATTTGATGCGACGCTTGTAGACCCGGAGCTGGGCTCCCATGAGTCAGGTCCCTTCCGTCGTCACTTGCCCGCAGCGGCAGGGGTGTCCTCGCCGAGCAGCTTGCCGTCCGACGTCTCGAACTGCTTCTTGAACTCCGCGACAGCGTCGCCGATGGCGGTGATGGTGTCGTCCGACATCTTGGCGCCCTCCTTGATGGAGGTCATGAGGCCCTGCTCCTTGCGGTGCAGGTACTCCAGGAGCTCCTTCTCGAAGCGACGGATGTCGGCGACCGGTACCTCATCCATACGGCCGGTGGTGCCGGTCCAGATGGAGACGACCTGGTCCTCGGTGGCCATCGGCTCGTACTGAGCCTGCTTGAGCAGCTCGACGAGTCGCTGACCGCGCTCCAGCTGCGACTTCGACGCGGCGTCCAGGTCGGAACCGAAGGCGGCGAACGCCTCCAGCTCACGGTACTGGGCGAGGTCGAGGCGCAGTCGGCCGGACACCTGGCGCATCGCCTTGTGCTGCGCGGAACCACCGACTCGGGAGACGGAGATACCGACGTTCAGCGCGGGGCGCTGACCGGCGTTGAACAGGTCCGACTCCAGGAAGCACTGGCCGTCGGTGATGGAGATGACGTTGGTCGGGATGAACGCCGAGACGTCGTTGGCCTTGGTCTCGACGATCGGCAGACCGGTCATCGAGCCCTTGCCCAGCTCGTCGGAGAGCTTCGCGCAGCGCTCCAGGAGGCGGGAGTGCAGGTAGAAGACGTCACCGGGGTAGGCCTCGCGCCCCGGCGGGCGGCGCAGCAGCAGGGACACGGCGCGGTAGGCGTCGGCCTGCTTCGAGAGGTCGTCGAAGATGATGAGGACGTGCTTGCCCTCGTACATCCACTGCTGACCGATGGCCGAACCGGTGTACGGCGCAAGGTACTTGAAGCCGGCCGGGTCGGACGCCGGGGCGGCGACGATGGTCGTGTACTCCAGCGCGCCGGCCTCTTCGAGGGCGCCACGCACGGAGGCGATGGTCGAACCCTTCTGACCGATGGCGACGTACACGCAGCGAACCTGCTTGTTGACGTCACCGGTGCGCCAGTTGTCGCGCTGGTTGATGATCGTGTCGACGGCCAGAGCGGTCTTGCCGGTCTGACGGTCGCCGATGATCAGCTGACGCTGGCCACGGCCGATCGGGGTCATCGCGTCGACAGCCTTGTAGCCCGTCTCCATGGGCTCGTGCACCGACTTGCGCACCATGACGCCCGGAGCCTGCAGCTCCAGAGCGCGACGACCGCTGGTCTCGATCTCACCGAGGCCGTCGATCGGGTTGCCGAGCGGGTCGACGACGCGGCCGAGGTAGCCCTCGCCGACGGCCACGGAAAGGACCTCGCCGGTACGGGTGACCGGCTGGCCCTCCTCGATGCCGCTGAACTCGCCGAGGATGACGGTACCGATCTCGCGCTCTTCGAGGTTGAGCGCGAGACCGAGGGTGCCGTCCTCGAACTTCAGCAGTTCGTTGGCCATGGCCGAGGGGAGGCCCTCGACCTTCGCGATGCCGTCACCGGCGAGGGTGACCGTTCCGACCTCCTCGCGCGAGGCCGCGTCCGGCTTGTACGACTGGACGAAGTTCTCCAGTGCGTCCCGGATCT
The DNA here is from genome assembly GCF_036898825.1 of Streptomyces sp. B21-083. Taxonomy (GTDB): domain Bacteria; phylum Actinomycetota; class Actinomycetes; order Streptomycetales; family Streptomycetaceae; genus Streptomyces. Next base: position 3,080,827 of record NZ_JARUND010000001.1, read on the forward strand.
CCTCCGGCCGGATCGTGAGCTCCGCCATCTGGGTTCCCTGCTCTCCTTGTTGGGCCCGAAGTTTCACTTGGGGGGATGGGGACTCCCCCCAAAAAGAGGTGAATCCTCTGCACGGCCCAACCAGGGCCGCAGTCAAGTACGTACTACGAGTATTGAGTTGCTGTGCTGCGTGACCGCCGGACGAGCTAGCCCGCCATGCGGCGGCCGGCGTCCTCGATGCGGTCCGCGATGCTGCCGTTGATGACCTCGTCGCCGACCAGCACCCGGATCCCGCCGAGGACCTCGGGGTCCACGTCCAGGTTCAGGTGCATCTGACGGCCGTAGAGCTTCGCGAGGGCGGCGCCGAGGCGCTGCTTCTGCGGGTCGCTCAGCGGGACCGCGGAGGTGACGACGGCGACCATGCGGTCCCGGCGCTCGGCGGCGAGCTTGGACAGGGACTCGAGTCCCGCTTCCAGGCTACGTCCCCGAGGCGCGGTCACCAGGCGGGCCACCAGGCGCTCGGTCGTGACGGCGGCCCGGCCCCCGAGCAGGCTGCGCAGCAGCTCGCTCTTGGCGCCGGTCGTCGCGGCACGGTCGGTCAGCGCGGCGCGCAGCTCGGTGTTCGAGGAGACGATCCGGCCGAACCGGAACAGCTCGTCCTCGACGTTGTCGAGCGCGCCCGCCTGCTGGGCGGCCGTGAGGTCGGCGAGGTCCGCCAGCTCCTCCAGCGCGTCCACCAGGTCACGCGAACGCGACCAGCGGGAGCGCACCATGCCGGACACCAGGTCGGTGGTGGGCCCGCCGACCTGGCTGCCGAGGAGACGCTGGGCCAGCTCGGCCTTGGCCTCCCCGGACTGCGCCGGGTCGGTGAGGACCCGGCGCAGCGACACCTCGCGGTGCAGCAGCGCGGTGACCGAAGCCAGCTCGTCGGACAGCTTCTTCGCGTCGGCGGACGTCGAGTCCGTCAGCGCGTCGAGACGCTCCCGTGCGGCGGCGGCAGCCTCGCGACTGGCTCCGTGCACGGTCATCGAGTCGCCTCGGCCTTCGCGGCGGTCTCGTCGAGGCCGTCGAGGAAGCGGTCGATCACGCGGCTCTGCCGGGCGTGGTCCTCAAGGGACTCGCCGACGAGCTTGCCGGCCAGCTCGGTCGCGAGCTTGCCGACGTCCTGACGGAGCGCGGACGAGGCGGCCTTGCGGTCGGCGTCGAGCTGGGAGTGACCGGCGGCGACGATCTCCTCGCGCTGCCGCTGGCCTTCCGCGCGCATCTCGGCGATGAGCGTGGCGCCCTGCTCCTGCGCCTCCTGGCGCAGCCGCGCGGCCTCGTGCCGAGCCTCGGCGAGCTGTGCCTTGTACTGCTCAAGGACGCTCTGGGCCTCGACCTTCATGGCGTCGGCCTCTTCGATGCCGCCTTCGATCGCCGCGCGACGCTCCTCCAGAACCTTGTTGATGTTCGGAAGCAGCTTCTTCCAGAAGAAGAAGAACACGATGGCGAAGGCGATGGTGCCGACGAGCAGCTCGGGGCCGGGCGGAACGAGCGGGTTCTGCTCTTCCTCGGCCGCCAGCTGAATCAGGTTGGCGATCACATCAGTGCCTTTCGTCGATGCGTGTCAGTAAGGAGGAATTACTTACCGAACACGAACGGCATAACGATGCCGATGAGGGCGAGCGCCTCACAGAAAGCGAAGCCGAGGATCTGGTTGGCACGGATCAGACCGGCAGCTTCGGGCTGACGGGCGAGGGCCTGGGTGCCGTTACCGAAGATGATGCCGACGCCGACGCCGGGGCCGATGGCGGCAAGGCCGTAGCCGATGGAACCGAGCGAACCGGAGACAGCGGCAAGGGTCTCAGTGGCAGCCATGCTGAATCTTCCTTCTGTTTCATGGACCGGCGGGGGTTGGCCACCGGACGCTTAAGGGCTTGCGGGAGGGATGCTCAGTGGTGCTCGGCGAGAGCGCCCTGAATGTACGAGCAGGCGAGGAGCACGAAGACGTACGCCTGGACCGCCTGCACGAAAAGCTCGAAGAGGATCATGACGACGGTCATCACGAAGGAGACGCCGGCCGCCGGAACCATCGCACCGTTCAGCAGGTACCAGGAGGCAACGGTGAACATCACCAGCATCAGGTGACCGGCGAACATGTTGGCGAACAGTCGCACCGCGTGCGTGAACGGCCGGACGATCAGGTTCGAGAAGAACTCGATGACCATCACGAGCGGCAGTACCGCGCCGAGCGACTTGTCGTAGCCGGTGACGTTCTTGAAGAAGCCGACAAAGCCGTGCTTCTTGAAGGTCAGCGAAACCCAGACAACGTAGACGATGGCGGCCAGCACCATCGGAAACGCGATGACCGACGAGACCGGGAACTGGGCCAGCGGAATCACGGACCAGATGTTCATGATCCAGATGAAGAAGAAGAGCGAGACCATCAGGGGGACGTACTTCTCGCCCTCCTTCTTGCCGAGCGTCTCGTAGACGATGCCGCGGCGTACGAAGTCGTAACCGGCCTCGCCCACCATCTGCAGCTTGCCCGGGACCACCTTGGCCTTGCCGAAAGCAAGAGTGAAGAAGGTGATGACCAAGAGAGTGGTGATGATCGCGAGCAGCATCACCTTGTTGAACTCGAACCCTCCGACCGTGGCGATCGGCTGGAAGAGGAACGAGTGCAGGCCCGGTGCCGGGAAGCCGCAGCCGTTGTCGGCCATGATCCGACAGTTCCACTCAAAGGCGAGCTGGGTCTGGTCAGCACTCACCACGGGCTCCTTCGGCGTGACGCATGGGTACGGCAACCTCGTTGTGTCGGCGCGGCACACAGCCGCTGGTCGGCACTGGACTGGTGAAACGAATGTGGGGGCGGCTTTGGGGCATCGAGCCTCGCGATTGAGCAGGCGTCAGCTCAGATGCCCGCGCCCGCGATGCCGCAGTTGGCACCGGACGATAGCAGGAGAACCCGACTGCCTTTATCCCGGCCCTACCTCTCACGACGGCGACCCGGACTTCTCGGACTTGTCAGTCTTCGCCGAGTAGTCCGGATCGATGTAGAAGAGCTTGGCCTTCATGTGTGCGCGGGCCTGCGCCGCCATCCACGCGACGGTCGACACGACCAGGGCGACCGCGAAGGCCTTCGGATTGAAGGCCTCGGTGTCCTGGAACAGGCCCACGAAGATCAGCAAAAGCAGGAGCTGGGCGACATAGAGCATCAGCCCCATGGCCTGAAACAAGTGCGGGAGCGTTTTTGCCGTCCACTGCAAGACGTACAACCCAGCACCCATGAAGACGATCGCGAGGACCGTGCCGACCGCGGCGCCGAGCGCACCCTTGCCGCCGACGACCCCGGCGCTGACGGCGATGACAATCGCGCCGACAGCAGCTGTAGGGGCAGCGGTATGCAAAAGGTTCCGGACGTCATTGGACGGCATGGCGGCAACTCCGCTTTCGCAGGGGGCGTGGGGTGTCGTCATGGACGAGCGTAGACCCCGGTTCGAGCGGTGAAACTCACGCCAACCGACCGTCGCACTGCGGTCCTTCGGCTCTGTCCGGGGTTCTCGTGAACCGTATCACAAACTATTTGATGAGGTCTTTACCTCGAAGGTGTGCTCGGTGTCACACATGAGAGTGAACCTGCACGTCTGTGCAGTATCAGCGCCGACTTGTCTGGTATTGAGCGCTTTACCCACCCCCTACTACCCCTACGCTCTCTCTGTTTCAAGCAAAGCGTTAGTCAGATTCTTACCTTGCGGTCAGCGCGACGACCCCGCCTTGCGCTGCTCCAGACGCCGCGAACGGGCGCTGATCGCGGTCGCCCCGTTGACTCCCGAGACCCCGGCCCGCACCGGAGCACGGTGGTCCGGAGCCGTCTCCCCGACCTCGGCCGCCAGAGCGGGCACCGAGGCGGCAGGGGCCGTCGCCTCGGCCTCGGCCGTCCGGCTGCGCCGGTAGCGCGGCGGCACGAACCGCTCGGCCCAGCGCGGGGTGCGCGGCGTGAAGCGCGGCAGCAGCAGGAGGACGAGTCCGATCGCGCTCAGGACCACCACGCTGAGGACGATCCACATGGACGCGTTGTTGACCGAGTAGGACAGGGCTCCGAAGCCGATGAGCGCCGACCAGAAGTACATGATCAGGACGGCCCTGCTGTGCGAGTGCCCGACCTCCAGGAGCCGGTGGTGCAGATGCCCCCGGTCGGCGGCGAACGGCGACTGTCCGCGCCAGGTGCGCCGCACGATGGCCAGCACCAGGTCGGCGGCCGGGATCGCGATGATGGTGAGCGGCATCAGCAGCGGGATGTACACCGGCACCATCTGGTGCACGGTGTTGCGCTCTGACCCGGAGAACAGGTTCATCGCGTCCGGGTCCATCTGTCCGGTGATGGAGATCGCGCCGGCGGCCAGCACCAGCCCGATGAGCATCGACCCGGAGTCCCCCATGAAGATCCGCGCGGGGTGCATGTTGTGCGGCAGGAAGCCGAGGCACATGCCCATCAGGATCACGGCGAACAGGGTGGCCGGGGCGGCGGCCTCGATGCCGTACGAGACCCAGATCCGGTAGGCGTAGAGGAAGAACGCCGCCGACGCGATGCACACCATGCCGGCCGCGAGGCCGTCCAGGCCGTCGACGAAGTTCACCGCGTTGATGGTGATCACGACCAGCGCGACCGTCAGCAGGGTGCCCTGCCACTGGGTCAGCGCGACGTTGCCCACGGACGGGATCGGCAGCCAAAGGATCGTCAGACCCTGCATGACCATGACGCCGGCGGCGATCATCTGCCCGCCGAGCTTGATCAGGGCGTCGATCTCGAACTTGTCGTCCAGAACGCCGATCAGCCAGATCAGCGCGGCGCCGGAGAGCAGCGCCCTCGGCTCGTTCGACTTGCTGAAGACCTCGTGCAGGTTGGTGAGGTGGTCGGCGACCAGCAGTCCGGCGCACAGCCCGAAGAACATCGCGATCCCGCCGAGCCGCGGAGTGGGCTCCCGGTGCACGTCACGGGCCCTGATCTCCGGCATCGCTCCGGCCACGATCGCGAACTTCCGTACCGGCCCTGTCAGCAGATACGTCACCGCGGCCGTGATGCAGAGCGTCAGCAGGTATTCACGCACGGGCTTCCCCACAGGTCTCGCTGGTCATCCAGGCCCCACACCCTAGCGAGGGACGCATAAGGATGGGGACTTCCGGGTAGCGACGATGGTTGCACGTACGGCTGTGCACGAGTTGCCGTCTACCCCTCACCGCCCGGGATACGGCGGAAATCTACCGGCCAGCTCCCGCACTTCTTCACGCGCCCCACCGCTCCCGGCAGCCCCACGCAGCACGCTCGCGAACAGCACCGCGATCCGCGCCATCTCGGCCTCCCCCATCCCCTGTGTGGTCAGCGCCGCTGTCCCTAGCCGCAGCCCACGGCCCTCCCCGTGGGGCAGCGCACAGCAGTCCAGAACCACTCCGGCGGCGGAAAGCAGCCCCCGCGCGGTATGTCCGTCCACGCCCAGGGGTGCCGGATCGACCGTGATGAGATGCGTGTCGGTCCCGCCCGTGGTGACGACAGGTCCCTCGGCGGCCAGCCCCGCCGCCAGCACCCGTGCGTTGGCGACCACCTGATGGGCGTACGCCGTGAAGGCCGGGGTCGCCGCCTCGCCGAAGGCGACCGCCTTGGCGGCGATCGTGTGCATCTGCGCGCCCCCCTGCGTGAACGGGAAAACCGCCCGGTCGACCCGTTCTGCCAGCTCCGCGCCGCACAGCAGCAGCCCACCGCGCGGCCCGCGCAGCACCTTGTGCGTGGTCGCGCAGACGACATCGGCGTACGGCACCGGACTCGGCGCCGCTCCCCCGGCGACGAGCCCGATGGGGTGGGCGGCGTCCGCGATGAGGTACGCGCCGGCCTCGTCGGCGATCTCGCGGAAGACGGCGTAGTCGATGTGCCGGGGATAGGCGATCGACCCGCAGACGATCGCCTTGGGGCGATGCGTACGGGCGAGGGCGCGCACCTGCTCGTAGTCGATGAGCCCGCTCTCCGCGTCCACCCCGTAGGGGACGAAGTCGAACCAGCGCCCGGAGAAGTTGGCGGGCGACCCGTGGGTCAGGTGGCCGCCGTAGGGCAGGCCGAGGGCGAGGACGGTGTCACCGGGGCGCAGCAGGGCGGCGTAGGCGGCCAGCACGGCCGAAGACCCGGAGTGGGACTGGACGTTGGCGTGTTCGGCGCCGAACAGGGCCCTGGCCCGCCGCACGGCGACGCGCTCGGCGACGTCGACGATCTCGCAGCCGCCGTGGTGCCGGGCGCCCGGATACCCCTCGGCGTACTTGTTGGCGAGCGGCGAGCCGAGCGCGGCCAGCACGGCGGGCGAGGTGAAGTTCTCGGCGGCGATCAGCTGCAACGTCGTCGCCTGCCGCTCGGCTTCCCCGAGGATCACCTCGGCAAGCTCGGGGTCCTGCCGACGCAGCACATCGACGGCGGCATCGCTCTCAAGGGCATGTACGACCGACATGGCGAACTCCGGACGTCGACGATGACGTACGTCCAATGTAGGCCGTAAGGCCCTACAGGGGCGCGGGGAACTGCGCGACCAGCCACGACGGACCGGCAGGCGCACAACGACACCCAGGGGCAGGACAGCGGGCGTTCATGCCTTCGCAGGCACCCCGGTCAGCGCGGTCACCACCGGATCCAGCGCGAGCTGTATCTCGTCCCCGATCGACCGGAAGAACGTCAGGGGCGCCCCGTACGGGTCGTACACCTCGTCCGCCTCCGCCGTGGGCGCCAGGAGCCACCCGCGTAGAGCCGCCGCGGCGCGGACCAGGGCGCGCGCCCGTTCGATCATGCCGTCGTCCAGCGGGGGCAGCGTGGCCGGGTCTATCGCCTTCACCAGGCGCGTGAACTCCTTCAGCGTGAAGGTGCGCAGGCCCGCCGAGTGCCCCATGGAGATGACCTGCGCGCGGTGGTCCCGCGTGGCCGTCAGCACCAGGTCCGCCCGGATCACGTGCTCGTCGAGCAGTTCGCGCCCGGTGAAGCCGGAGGGGTCCGCGCCGAACTCCGCGAGGACCGCCTCCGCGTTGGCCTCCATGGGCGCGCCCTCGTGGCCCCACGTACCGGCGCTCTCCACGATCAGGCCGCCCCACAGGGGGTCGCCGAGCCGGTCCGCCAGGGCATGACGGGTCAGCCGCTCGGTGATCGGTGAGCGGCATACGTTGCCGGTGCTGACATGGAGGATGCGGAAGGCGTCCCGCGAGGCCCCGTTCCACTGCTGAGCCCCCGTGACCCCCTGACGCGTGCCTATGCCACGCCCCGCGTCAGGGGCTGTCAATTCGCCACCTCGAGGTCGGGGACCACCTTGCGCAGCTCCTCGGCCGACAGCGCGCCCGCACGGAGCAGGACCGGAACCTTGCCCGTGACGTCGACGATCGACGAGGGGACGATGCCGGGCGTGGGGCCGCCGTCCAGGTAGACGGAGACGGAGTCGCCGAGCATCTCCTGGGCGGCGTCGCAGTCCTCGGGGGACGGGTGGCCGGTCAGGTTGGCGGAGGAGACCGCCATGGGGCCGACCTCGGTCAGCAGCTCGATGGCCACCGGGTGCAGCGGCATGCGCACGGCGACCGTGCCCCGGGTGTCGCCCAGGTCCCACTGGAGGGACGGCTGGTGCTTGGCGACGAGCGTGAGGGCGCCCGGCCAGAAGGCGTCGACGAGTTCCCAGGCCATCTCGGAGAAGTCCGTGACGAGGCCGTGCAGGGTGTTCGGGGAACCGATCAGGACGGGCGTGGGCATGCCACGGCCACGGCCCTTGGCCGCCAGCAGGTCGTTGACGGCCTCGGAGGAGAACGCGTCGGCGCCGATGCCGTAGACCGTGTCGGTCGGGAGGACCACCAGCTCGCCGCGGCGGACGGCGGACGCTGCCTCGCGCAGACCGGTCGTGCGGTCGGTCGCGTCGTTGGTGTCGTATCGCCGAGCCATTTAGCGGGCCTCCTCGTACACGTACTGCTGGGGGTAGAGAGTCTGGGTGCTGCTCACGGCGTGGCCCTGCGGGCGGTCGCGAAGCGCGGGCGGTTGTTGAGGTCCGGGTGGTCGGCCGCGTCGGCCCAGCCGCGTTCCTCGGTGAAGATCCACGGCACCTGGCCGCCCTGGGTGTCCGCGTGCTCGACGACGACGACGCCGCCGGGACGCAGCAGCCGGTGGGCGGTGCGTTCCAGACCCCGGATGAGGTCGAGACCGTCCTCGCCCGAGAACAGGGCGAGTTCGGGATCGTGGTCCCGGGCCTCGGGGGCGACGTACTCCCACTCCGTGAGCGGGATGTACGGCGGGTTGGAGATGACCAGGTCGACCTGGCCGTCGAGGTCCGGGAAGGCGTCCAGGGCGTTGCCCTGACGCAGGTCGACCCTGGACCCCTCCATGTTCTTGCGGGTCCACGCCAGGGCGTCCTCGGACAGCTCCACGGCGTGCACCCGGGAGCGCGGGACCTCCTGGGCGAGGGCCAGCGCGATGGCGCCGGATCCGGTGCACAGGTCGACGATCAGGGGCTCGACGACGTCCATCGCGCGGACGGCGTCTATGGCCCAGCCGACGACCGACTCGGTCTCGGGACGCGGCACGAACACGCCTGGCCCGACCTGGAGTTCCAGGTAGCGGAAGAAGGCGCGCCCGGTGATGTGCTGGAGCGGTTCGCGGGCCTCGCGGCGGGCGATGACCTCCCAGTAGCGGGCGTCGAAGTCGATGTCCTTGACGGTGTGCAGCGTGCCCCGCTTCACGCCGTGCACGAACGCGGCGAGCTCCTCCGCGTCGTTGCGCGGCGAGGGCACGCCCGCGTCGGCGAGCCGCTGGGTGGCCTGGGCCACCTCCGCGAGCAGCAAGCTGCGGGGGCTCGGGGGCCGTCCCCCAATGTTCTGCTGCACGCTGGTCCTCCGGTACTCGTGACTCGTACGGGGCCGTACTGGGCTTGCTCGTACTGGGCTCGTACGGGTGTTACGCCGCCGCGAGCTTCGCTGCGGAGTCCGCGTCGACACACGCCTGGATGACCGCGTCGAGGTCGCCGTCCAGTACCTGGTCGAGGTTGTAGGACTTGAAGCCGACACGGTGGTCCGAGAGGCGATTCTCCGGGAAGTTGTACGTACGGATCTTCTCGGAGCGGTCGACGGTGCGGACCTGGCTGCGGCGGGCGTCGGCGGCCTCCTTCTCCGCTTCCTCCACGGCTGCCGCGAGGAGCCTGGAGCGCAGGATACGCATCGCCTGCTCCTTGTTCTGCAGCTGGCTCTTCTCGTTCTGGCAGGAGGCGACGACTCCGGTCGGAACGTGCGTGATGCGCACCGCAGAGTCGGTCGTGTTGACGGACTGGCCGCCGGGCCCCGAGGAGCGGTACACGTCGATGCGGAGGTCGTTCGGGTTGATCTCCACGTCGACCTCCTCCGCCTCGGGGGTGACCAGGACACCGGCCGCGGAGGTGTGGATACGGCCCTGGGACTCGGTCGCGGGCACGCGCTGGACGCGGTGCACCCCGCCCTCGTACTTCAGACGGGCCCAGACGCCCTGGCCGGGCTCGGTGGCACCCTGGCCGCCCTTGGTCTTCACGGCGACCTGGACGTCCTTGTAGCCGCCCAGCTCGGACTCGGTGGCGTCGATGATCTCGGTCTTCCACCCGACGCGCTCGGCGTACCGGAGGTACATGCGCAGGAGGTCCCCGGCGAACAGGGCGGACTCGTCGCCGCCGGCGCCGGCCTTGACCTCCAGGATGACGTCCTTGTCGTCGTTGGGGTCACGCGGAACGAGCAGCAGGCGCAGCTTCTCGGTGAGCTCCTCGCGCAGCTTCTCCAGTTCCTTGACCTCGGCGGCGAAGTCGGGGTCGTCGAGGGCGTACTCCTTCGCCGTGCCGACGTCCTCCCCGGTCTGCTTCCAGGAGCGGTACGTCCCGACGATCGGGGTCAGCTCGGCGTAGCGCTTGTTGAGCTTGCGCGCGTTGGCCTGGTCGGCGTGCACCGACGGGTCGGCGAGCTTCTTCTCCAGGTCGGCGTGCTCGGTGAGCAGATCCTCGACGGCCTCGAACATGGGGGCTCCTGAAAACGTCTGTACGTTCTGTACGTGGGGGAAGTGGGGCGACCAAAAACGCCGGTCCAGGTACGCCCCGGAGGGCGAACGTGGACCGGCGCTGGTGCCTCGCTACTTCTTGGAGCCGGCAGCGGCCTTGCCGAAGCGGGCCTCGAAGCGGGCCACGCGGCCACCGGTGTCGAGGATCTTCTGCTTGCCCGTGTAGAACGGGTGGCACTCGGAGCAGACCTCGGCGCGGATGTTGCCGCTCGTGATCGTGCTGCGGGTGGTGAACGACGCGCCACAGGTGCAGCTGACCTGCGTCTCGACGTACTCGGGGTGGACTTCGCGCTTCAAGGGGTTCTCCTAGTTTCGGGAGGGCTCCGGGTCGCCTCCGCGGGATGCGGGTGCGTGAACCGGGGCCGACGTACCAGTCTGCCAGGACTGGGCGCATCTCCCCAAACCGGGGGTTCGCCTCGAGTATTCCCTGCGGGTGCGTCGTGGCTTGTCGCGCAGTTACCCGCGCCCCTGAGAAAGCAGGGGGCTGCGCCCCTGCTTTCTCAGCTCACCACGCCTGCCGCGTCGCCCTTTGCCGTGCCCTTGGTGGCGGCTGCCGGGACGGGGCGGTCGGCCTTCAGGGCGTTCCAGACCAGCCGTGCCTTGGTCTTGTCGACCATGACCCTGTTGGGGTTGGCCGGGTCGTATTCGACCGGCATGGTGATCATGGTCATGTGGGCGGAGCTGATGCTCTTGAGGCCCGTCGCGAAGGAGGTGAGGGTGCGTACGGAGCCCAGGTCGGAGTCGGTCGTGACGGCCTTGGTGGCGGTGTCCGCCAGGTCGAAGAGCTTCTTGGGGTTCGTCAGGACGCCCACATGCTTGATCTGGTCGACGAGGGCCTTGATGAACGCCTGCTGGAGCTGGATGCGGCCCAGGTCGGAGCCGTCGCCGACGCCGTGACGGGTGCGGACCAGCCCGAGGGCCTGCCGGCCGTTCAGCTTGTGCGTGCCGGCCTTGAGGTTCAGGTGGCTGTCGGAGTCCTCGATGTCCTTCGTCGTGGTCACCTTGACGCCGCCCAGCTCGTCGACGAGCTTCTGGAAGCCGGTGAAGTCGACCTCGACGTAGTGGTCCATGCGGATCCCGGAGAGCGACTCGACGGTCTTCACCGCGCAGGCGGCGCCCCCCGTGGAGTACGCGGAGTTGAACATCACGCCGGAGGCCGCGTCGTGCGTGACGCCCTTGACGTCCGTGCACTCGGGACGGTCGACGAGGGTGTCCCGGGGTATGGAGACCACACTGGCCTTCTTGTGACCCTCGTAGACGTGGACGATCATCGCGGTGTCCGAGCGGGCGCTGCCGTCGTCCGTGCCGCCGCCGAGCTTCTTGTTGGCGCCGGAGCGGGTGTCTGAGCCCAGGACCAGGATGTCCTCGGAGCCGTTGTCGACGTCGGCGGGGCGGTCGGTGCCGAGGACCTGGTTGATGTCGACGCTCTTGATGTTGCCGTTGAGCTTGAAGTACACGTAACCGAGGCCGGTGCCGCCGAGCACGACGATGGCCGCGGCGACCCATGCGGTGATCAGGAGCGCCCTGGAGTGCTTGCCACGGGGCTTGCGGCGGCTGCGTCGCTTCGCTGGATCAAGCGGATTGCTCTCGGCGGACATGCGCTTCCCTCGGTCTCGTCCGGTCGGTTACCCCCTGCTTTCAGGGCCAGTCCTTTTCCGTCGTAACTCGGTCAGTCAGACGGTCATTACGGAAAAAGGGTTGCACAACGCACTGTGCCCTTCGCGTGGCGCGAAGGGCACAGTGCGTGACCGGACGGGCGGGATCTTCCTCGTGAATCACCCAGAAGACCCCTATCACCTGCGGGTTCAGCTGATGATGTCCCACTGCTTGTAGTCGGTTCCGACGGACTTCGGTGTGCCGAAGATCTCGCTCGTACCCTTGCCGGTGCCCGGGTAGAGGTACATCGTCCCGGCGGGCGTACGGGCCAGGAAGTCGGCCTTTCCGTCGCCGGTCACGTCGCCCGGCGTGACGAGGGTGTTGAAGCCGCTCCAGGTGCGCACCTTGACCCGGGGGACGAAGGCCTGGGAGCCGGTCTTGCCGTTGCCCTTGAGGAGGTAGCCGACGCCGCCGGTCTTGGTGCGGGCGAGCAGGTCGGCCTTGCCGTCGCCGTTGAAGTCGCCGTGGCCGACGATCGAGTTGTACTGGTTCCAGCCGCTGGAGACCTTCGACGGCGCCCCGAAGGTGCCGTTGCCGTTGCCCGGGTAGATCCACAGGACACCCGCGGAGTCGACCGAGAGGACGTCGGGCTTGTAGTCGCCGGTGACGTCGCCGGGGGTGATGATCCGGGTGCGGCTCTTCCAGTTGGCGAAGATCTGCTTCGTGTCCCAGGCGCCGCCGCTGCCGTCGGACGTGGGCACGTAGTGCATCCAGTAGACGGCGCCAGAGGCGCTGTCACGGATCACCAGGTCCTGGTAGTCGTCCCGGTTCAGGTCGGTCTGCAGGACGACGTTGACGCCGTCCCAGTTGCCCCAGGGCTCGCTGGCGCCGAAGCTGGTGCCCTTGGAGTCCTTCTCGTAGGCGACCTTCGTGGAAGCGCGGCGCAGCCACAGGTCGGCCATCTGGTCACCGCTGAGGTTCGCGTCCTCGACCCGCGGGTACACGGCGCCGACGTACGAGGTGACCTTCGAGAAGACGCTGTAGGCGCCCTTCTCCACGCAGTCCGTCACACCCCACGAGACGACGCCGACGACCTTGCCGGCGACCACGAGCGGCCCGCCGGAGTCGCCGTTGCAGGTCGTGGTGGTACCGGTGTCGCTGCCGGTGGCGGGCTTGCCCGCGCAGACCATGTGGCCCTTGACGTAGTCGCTGCCGTACGCGCCCGTGCAGGTGGCGTCGGACTGGATGGGCAGCGTGGCCGTCTTGAGGGTCGCGGAGATGTCCTGGGTGGTGGAGCTGGTGCGCCCCCAGCCGTAGACCTTGGCGTTGGTGAGCGCCTTGTAGGACGTGGTGTCACCGGACGTCGTCATCCGGATCGGCGCGGCCTTGACGGGATACGCGAGCGTCAGGACGGCGATGTCGTTGTCGAACGTCACCGAGCTGTACGACGGGTTGTTCCACTGGCGCCAGACGCCCGAGACGGTGCCGTCCGTGTTTCCGTCGGCGTCCGGAAGCGTGGTGGTGCCGGTGATGACGGCGCCGTTGGCCTTCCAGTTGTAGCCCTTGACGCAGTGCGCGGCGGTGAGGATCTTCGTCGGCGCGATGACGGCGCCGCCGCAGAAGAAGTCGACGTCGTCGCCGGTCGCGGTCGTGCCCTTGTCGTCGGCGTACCAGAGCTGGGCCATGTACGGCGCCGACGAGATGGTGGTCGTCGAACCACCGATGATCTTGGCGTCCTTGGTGCCCGCGACGGTGCCCGCGGTGAACGTCGTCTTCTTGGAAGCCAGGGTGTCGTCACTGGTGGCCGCGTCCGCGACGCGCTTCTCCAGCTCGGTGCTGCTGGTCGTGCTGCGACTGAGGTCGGCGGTGGGCCGCGGCAGGGCCGTGGCGGCGTTCGCGGACGACATCATCAGCGCACCGGTGACCGCGGCGGCGAGGCCGACGGCGACCGCAGGAACGGCGATCCGCACACGTCGTCTGTGGCGGCCCTCACCGGACAGGGATATACCCACTCAAGTCCCCCCTAGGGATCGTTAGTTCGGGCACACCACGAGAATCGGCCCGAAGAGCGCGATCGTACACCTGTCGCATACACCATAAAGGGCCACCCCCCTAACAGGGGATGGCCCTTTATGAACTGCTCGAACTACGTGAACCGCTGGAACTGCTGTAACTGCCCGAACTACTTACCGACCGTCAGTCGTTGTTGTTGCCCGGCGTGGTCTTCTGGATCTGGAGCAGGAACTCGGCGTTCGACTTCGTCTGCTTCATTTTGTCGAGGAGCAGTTCGATCGCCTGCTGCTGGTCGAGCGCGTGCAGCACCCGGCGCAGCTTCCAGGTGACGGCGAGTTCGTCGCTGCCGAGCAGGATCTCTTCCTTACGGGTACCGGACGCGTCGACGTCCACCGCCGGGAAGATGCGCTTGTCGGCGAGCTTCCGGTCGAGCTTGAGCTCGGCGTTGCCGGTGCCCTTGAACTCCTCGAAGATGACCTCGTCCATGCGGGACCCGGTGTCCACCAGCGCGGTGGCGAGGATGGTCAGCGAGCCGCCGTCCTCGATGTTTCGGGCCGCACCGAAGAAGCGCTTCGGCGGGTACAGGGCGGTCGAGTCGACACCACCGGACAGGATGCGGCCGGAGGCCGGGGCGGCGAGGTTGTACGCACGGCCCAGACGTGTGATCGAGTCCAGGAGTACGACGACGTCGTGGCCCAGTTCCACCAGGCGCTTGGCGCGCTCGATGGCCAGCTCGGCGACCGTGGTGTGGTCCTCGGCCGGGCGGTCGAAGGTCGAGGAGATGACCTCGCCCTTCACCGACCGCTGCATGTCGGTGACCTCTTCCGGACGCTCGTCGACCAGGACGACCATCAGGTGGCACTCGGGGTTGTTGGTGGTGATCGCGTTGGCGATCGCCTGCATGATCATGGTCTTGCCGGTCTTCGGCGGGGCCACGATCAGACCGCGCTGGCCCTTACCGATCGGCGCGACGAGGTCGATGATGCGGGTGGTGAGGATGCCCGGGTCGGTCTCCAGACGGAGGCGGTCCTGCGGGTAGAGCGGGGTCAGCTTGTTGAACTCCGGCCGCCCGCGCCCGGATTCGGCCGCCATGCCGTTGGCCGAGTCGAGACGCACCAGCGCGTTGAACTTCTCGCGGCGCTCGCCGTCCTTGGGCTGACGCACGGCACCGGTGACGTGGTCGCCCTTACGCAGGCCGTTCTTGCGGACCTGGGCGAGGGAGACATACACGTCGTTGGGACCCGGCAGGTAGCCCGACGTACGGATGAAGGCGTAGTTGTCGAGGATGTCCAGGATGCCCGCGACGGGGATCAGGACGTCGTCGTCGGCGACCTGCGGCTCGTTCGGGCCGAACTCCTCGCGCCCACGACGGCCACGGCGGTCGCGGTAGCGACCGCGACGGCCACGGCGTCCGCCGTCGAAGTCGTCGTCGTCCTGCGGCCCGTTGTCGCGCGGGCCGTTGTCGCGCGGCTGGCTGTCCCGCTGGTCACGCTGGTCGCGCTGCTGCCGGTCCTGCCGCTCCTGGCGGTCCGGACGGCCGCCGGTCTGCTGCTGGCCACCCTGCTGGGCGGCGCGCTGCTGGGCACCGGCCGGCTGCTGCTCGTCGCCCTTGGCGCCACGGCGGTCGCGGTCCCGGCCGCGGTCACCGCGGTCGCTACGGTCCCGGCGGTCACGGCGGCCCTGGCGGCCGTCGCCGTCACCGGTGTCGGCCTGCGTCTCGCCCTTCGGCTCGCTCTTCGCCTCGGCTACGACCGTCTCGGGGCTGCCGACCTCGGCGGTGGCACGGCGCCGGCGGCGCTCGGCCGGGGCGTCGTCGCTGGCAGGCTGGCCGGGGATCTCGATCTGCTGCTGGGCCACGGCCTTCTCGGCGGGCGCCTCGACGACCTGTACGGCCGCCTTCTTCTCGGCGGCGGGCGCGGTGTCCTCACCCGTGCGGGCCTTGGAGGTGGCGCGGCGCCTGGGCTTGGTCTCGACGGCGTCCCCGGCGGGGGCGGCTGCGGCCTTGGGGGTCCCGCCCCCGGCCTGCGCCTCCTTGATGACCTCGATCAGCTGGCTCTTGCGCATCCGCGCGGTGCCCTTGATCCCGAGGCCGGATGCGACCTGCTGCAGTTCGGCCAGCACCATGCCGTCGAGGCCGGTACCGCGGCGCCGCCGGGAGCCGGCACCCGTGGCAGGCGCGGAGGCGTCCGTGGAGGGCGCCGCAGCGGTCTCCTCGACACGTGCGCCCATCAGATCGGTGGTGTCGCTCACGAAGGGTCCTTCCCTGGAGCGGACGTCGGCCTGTCTGGCACGGCGACCGGTTTTGCTGTCCGGCTGCGATCCTTCATGAGTGGACCGTGCCGGGGCGGTGGTCCGCCGAAGCGGCGGAAGAGGTTTCTGGTGATGGCGCTTCCCAAAACCGTGACACTGACTGTCCGTGTCAGGCGGCTTGGTCACACCGGTTCCGGAGCGTGCCCTGAATGCCGCTCAGCGCCTGCACACGACGAATCGAACGCCGCATGAAACACAGAGTGGCTTGGGGGGCTCCCGGAAGAATGTCTGTCCCGGACGGGGACAGAAAGCACCTCGCCATGGTGGGGTCGGGTGCAGACTTGAGGTTAACACTACCGGATCCAACAAACATTCCCCCTCTCCAAATCCGGCAACCGTATGTAGTTGAATGTCACAGCGTTGGATGTCGCAGCGTTAAATGTCGCGGCCTCGATCGCCGCGGCGTCTAATGCCGCAAGTTCCCTGGTGCGCGCCCCGTTGATGTCGTCGCCCTAACTCTCTCCGGGTGCCGCGAGCGGCAGAACGCTCGCGCCCCGGGCGTCGAGGCCGAGCCGGTTGGCGGCCCAGCCCTCGCCCGCCAGCCGGGAGACCTTGTCGGCGGTCGCCTCGTCGGCCAGCGCCAGGACCGTGGGTCCGGCGCCGGAGATCACCGCCGGGATGCCGTCGGCCCGCAGCCGCTCCACCAGCGCCGTGCTCTCCGGCATGGCCGGGGCGCGGTAGTCCTGGTGCAGCCGGTCCTCGGTGGCCGGCAGCAGCAGCTCGGGACGCCTGGTCAGAGCCTCGACGAGCAGGGCCGCGCGTCCCGCGTTGGTGGCGGCGTCGACATGCGGGACGGTGCGCGGCAGGAGGCCTCGCGCGGTCTCCGTGAGCACCGCCTTCCCGGGGACGAACACCACCGGGACGACTGAACCGGCGGGCTCCATCCTGATCGCCCGGGCGGCGCCGGCCTCCATCCAGGAGAGCGTGAACCCACCGAGCAGACAGGCCGCGACGTTGTCCGGGTGTCCCTCGATCTCGGTGGCGAGTTCGAGCAGCGCCTCGTCGTCGAGCCGGCTGTCGCCGCCTATGGTGACGGCCCGCGCGGCGACGATGCCGGCGCAGATGGCCGCCGAGGAGGAGCCGAGTCCCCGTCCGTGCGGGATCCGGTTGGCGCACACGATCTCCAGGCCGCGGGGCTGTCCGCCCAGCAGGTCGAAGGCGGTGCGCAGGGACCGTACGAGCAGGTGGTTCTCGTCGCGCGGGAGGGTCTCGCTGCCCTCACCCGCGATGTCGATGTGCAGCCCGGAGTCGGCCACCCGGACGACCACGTCGTCGTACAACGCCAGCGACAGGCCGAGGGCGTCGAAGCCCGGACCGAGATTGGCGCTGGTGGCGGGGACGCGCACCCGGACGGCGGCGGCACGGAACGCTGGACCGGCCATCGCTCGATGACTCTCCTTGAGCTGCGATTTCGTCGAAGACGTTCGATACGGCACTGGGAAACGGCGGGAAACGGCTACTGGAAGAACGGCTGGAGACCTACGGGGAGACCCTCGGCCGCTGAGGCAACGCGGCACCGCGCCATACGCGGGGGCATATGCGGCGGGCGGGTTCACCCCAGCTTATCGAAGGAAGGTTCTGTGGCGACATAGGGCGCACAGGAGGCGCACGATGCGTGTCGTAAGCCCCCTGTGCACCCGACGTGGGGAGTACCCCACTTCCGGCGTTTCAGTACCCGGTCTACGCGAGTCCGAGTCGCTCGGCGGCGGTCGCGGCGTCCACCGGGACGACGACCGGCTTCGGTGCGCCCTCGGTGGCCCAGCCCGGGTCCTTCAGGCCGTTGCCGGTGACCGTGCAGACGATGGTCTGGCCCGGGTCGACCTTGCCCTGCTCGGCCAGCTTCAGCAGACCGGCGACGGACGCGGCGGACGCCGGCTCGACGAAAACACCCTCCTGCGCGGCCAACAGCCGGTAGGCGCGCAGGATCTCACGGTCCGTCACCTCGTCGATGAGGCCGCCCGACTCGTCGCGCGCGGCCAGCGCCTGCTTCCAGGAGGCCGGGTTGCCGATGCGGATCGCGGTGGCGAGCGTCGAGGGGTCCTTGACGATCTCGCCGCGCACGATCGGCGCACTGCCGGCCGCCTGGAACCCCCACATGCGCGGGGTGCGCCGGGCGATGCCGTCGACGGCGTACTCGGTGTAGCCCTTCCAGTACGCGGTGATGTTGCCCGCGTTGCCGACCGGCAGGACGTGGATGTCGGGCGCGTCGCCGAGCATGTCGACGATCTCGAAGGCGGCCGTCTTCTGGCCCTCGATACGCACCGGGTTGACCGAATTCACCAGCGCCACAGGGTAGTTGTCGCTCAGGGAGCGGGCGAGGGTGAGGCAGTCGTCGAAGTTGCCGTCGACCTGGAGGATCTTGGCGCCGTGGACGAGCGCCTGCCCCATCTTGCCGAGGGCGATCTTGCCCTGCGGCACGAGGACGGCCGAGACCATGCCCGCGCGCACGGCGTACGCGGCGGCGGAGGCAGACGTGTTGCCCGTGGAGGCACAGATGACCGCCTTGGCGCCCTCCTCCTTGGCCCGGGTGATGGCCATGGTCATTCCGCGGTCCTTGAAGGACCCGGTCGGGTTGGCGCCCTCCACCTTGAGGTGGACCTCGCAGCCCGTGCGCTCGGAGAGCACCTGCGCGGGGACGAGAGGCGTGCCGCCCTCGCGAAGCGTCACGACCGGTGTGCTGGCGGAGACGGGCAGCCGGTCCCGGTACTCCTCGATGATTCCGCGCCACTGGTGGGTCATTGCTGGTTACTCTCCTTCAACCCGCATGATGCTTGCGACACCCCGCACGGTGTCGAGCTTGCGCAACGCCTCGACGGTTCCGCCCAGGGCGGCGTCGGACGCACGATGGGTGACGACGACAAGGGAGGCCTCGCCGTCCTTGCCCGTCTGCCGAACCGTATCGATGGAAACACCGTGCTCGGCGAACACGGTGGCCACCTGGGCGAGAACGCCCGGTTTGTCGGCGACGTCGAGGCTGATGTGATAGCGGGTGACCACATCGCCCATGCCCGAGACGGGCAGCGCGGCATACGCCGACTCGCCGGGACCGGTGGTCCCGCTGAGCCGGTTGCGGCACACGGCGACGAGGTCACCGAGCACGGCGGAGGCCGTCGGCGCACCGCCGGCTCCGGGCCCGTAGAACATCAGCTGACCGGAGGCGTCGGACTCGACGAACACGGCGTTGTAGGCGCCGCGCACGGAGGCGAGCGGGTGCGTCAGCGGGATCATGGCCGGGTGCACGCGCGCGGTGACGGACCGACCGTCCCCGGCCCGCTCGCAGATGGCGAGCAGTTTGATGGTGCAGCCCATGTTCCTGGCGGAGGCGAAGTCGGAGGCGGTGACCTCGGTCATGCCCTCGCGGTAGACGTCGTCGAGGCGCACGCGCGTGTGGAAGGCGATTCCGGCGAGGATGGCGGCCTTGGCGGCGGCGTCGAACGCCTCGACGTCGGCGGTGGGGTCGGCTTCCGCGTAGCCCAGGGCGGTGGCCTCGTCGAGGGCCTCCTGATAACCGGCGCCGGTCGAGTCCATCTTGTCGAGGATGAAGTTGGTGGTGCCGTTGACGATCCCGAGGACCCGGTTCACCTTGTCGCCGGCGAGGGACTCGCGCAGCGGCCGGATGAGGGGGATGGCACCGGCGACGGCGGCCTCGTAGTAGAGGTCCGCGTCGTGCTCCTCGGCGGCGGCGTGGAGGGCGGCGCCGTCCTGGGCGAGGAGGGCCTTGTTGGCGGAGACGACGGACGCGCCGTGCTCGAAGGCGGCGGTGATGAGGGACCGCGCGGGTTCGATACCGCCGATGACCTCGACGACGACGTCGATGTCGCCTCGTTTGACGAGGGCGGTGGCGTCGGTGGTGACGAGGGCCGGGTCGATGCCTTCACGGACCTTGGAGGGCCGCCGTACGGCGACGCCCGCGAGCTCGACGGGAGCGCCGATCCTGGCGGCGAGATCGTCGGCGTGCGTCGTCATGATGCGCGCCACCTCTGAGCCGACGACCCCACAGCCCAGCAGCGCCACCTTCAGCGGACGCGTACGCATCATCCGACCTCGTTTCCTCATACCGTCTACGGTTCATAAGTCTCACTCACCGGACTGAACTTTCTATCCATCGTCCGGATCGTGAGATGTCTATTTCGTTTTCCGGGCGGCGGAAGACAGGAGATCTTCCGCCGCCTTCGGAGATTCTGCCGTCATCCCACGTCGAGCCGGAGCAGATCCTCCTCGGTCTCCCGCCGGACGATCACCCGGGCCTCCCCCTCCCGCACGGCGACGACGGGCGGGCGCAGGGCGTGGTTGTAGTTGCTGGCCATGGACCGGCAGTACGCGCCGGTCGCCGGCACCGCGATCAGGTCACCCGGTGCCAGGTCGGCGGGCAGGAAGGCGTCCTTGACGACGATGTCCCCGCTCTCACAGTGCTTGCCGACGACCCGCACCAGCATGGGCGCGGCCTCGGAGGTCCGGGAGACGAGCGCGACGCTGTATTCGGCGTCGTACAACGCGGTCCGGATGTTGTCCGACATCCCGCCGTCGACGGAGACATACGTGCGCAGCCCGTCGAGAGGCTTGATGGTGCCGACCTCGTAGAGGGTGAAGGCGGTGGGCCCGACGATGGCGCGCCCGGGCTCGACGGAGATACGGGGAGTACGGAGCCGAGCGCCCTCACACTCCCGGCTGACGATCTCGTGGAGCGCCTTGGCGATCTCGTGCGGCTCGCGCGGGTCGTCGGCGCTGGTGTAGGCGATACCGAGCCCACCCCCGAGGTCGATCTCGGGCAGCTCGATCCCGTGCTCGTCACGAATGTCCTTGAGCAGCCCCACGACGCGATGGGCGGCGACCTCGAACCCGGACATGTCGAAGATCTGCGACCCGATGTGCGAGTGAATGCCGATCAGCTCGAGTCCATCGAGCTGAAGAGCCCGCCGCACGGCCTCGGCGGCCTGTCCGCCGGCCAGCGGAATGCCGAACTTCTGGTCCTCGTGGGCGGTGGCGATGAATTCGTGAGTATGGGCTTCCACGCCCACGGTGATACGGATCTGCACGCGCTGCCGCTTACCGAGGGACTGCGCGATGTGGGCGACGCGCACGATCTCCTGGAAGGAGTCGAGCACGATCCGCCCGACACCGGCGCGGATGGCGGTCTCGATCTCGTCAACGGACTTGTTGTTGCCGTGGAAGGCGATGCGGTCGGCGGGCATCCCCGCGGAGAGAGCGGTGGTGAGCTCGCCCCCGGAACAGACATCGAGGTTGAGCCCTTCGTCGTGCAGCCAGCGCACGACGGCCCGGGAGAGAAACGCCTTGCCGGCATAGAAGACGTCGGCGTCGGCCCCGAAGGCGGTACGCCACGCACGGGCGCGCTCCCGGAAGTCGACCTCGTCGATGAGGTAGGCCGGGGTGCCGAACTCCTCGGCGAGCGCCGTGACCTCGACCCCTCCGACGGTGACGACACCGTCGGGCGTACGGGCGACGGTCGACGCCCAGACCTTCGGGTCCAGGTGGTTGAGGTCGGCGGGCGGCGCGGAGGGGTGGCCCTCGGGCAGCACATCGGCGTGACGGGGCCCGGCGGGGTGTGCGGAACGGCTCATGACTGCGTGCTTCCTCAGAGGTGTCAGAGGTGATTCAAAGATATTCGGGTGCGTCGATACCGAGCAGGGACAGGCCGCCGGCCAGCACCGTCCCGGCGGCTTCGGCGAGCGCGAGCCGGGCTCGGTGGGCGGCCGAGGGTTTCTCGTCGCCGAGCGGCAGCACGATGGGGAGGAAGGCGAGCGTGGCATCGGCAAGGGTGACGAGATGCCGGGCGAGCCGGTCCGGGGCGCGGTGGGTGGCGGCGCCGAGGAGCAGACGGGGGTGGTCGGCGAGGACGACGTGAAGGGGGGCCGGTACGTCGTCCAGGTCACCGGCGTACGCGGCGAAGCCGAGGTCGGCGGCGTTCCGGCCGAGGGCGCGGGTACGGGCGTAGGCGTAACGCACCCGGAAGAGGGGGTTGCTCTCCCGCTGGACCAGATGCTCGGCGCCGACCCGGACCCGGTCGTGCGGGGCGGGATGAAGAAGCGCCCAGCGGGCGGCGTCGGGGCCGAGGGGGGCGGGGTCGCTGCGGGCGGGGGGAAGGTTGCGGAGGTCAAGGACCTCGACGTACCGCTCGCCTCGGTCGCCCTGTTCTCCGGTGCCGCCGCGGTGGAACTGAACGCGGGCGCCTTGGGTGGCGACGATCCGTGCGACCGCGTCGGCGACGGCTTCGGCTCGGGGTTCGTGGGCGAGGGGCAGCCGTACCGACAGCAACTGTCCGGCGAGGGCGTCGCCGTGTCCGTAGCGCAGGCCCTGGCTGAGGATCTCCCGTACGAGGGCTGCGGGGGCGGCGCTGTCGAGGCTGATGTTGAGGAATCCGGGCCCGGTGATCTCGACGCCACGGACGCCGGGTGCGGCGCTGATCCGCTCGCACAGGACCTCGGCGACGTATCGGGGGGTGCGGCCGGCGGGCCGGGCCAGCTGCAGCGCGATGTTCGTGGCGTAGTCCCCGGAGCCGCCGGGCCTTGGCGCCGCGACGACGGCGCGTGCGGGGACGGCGACGGTCAGTTCTCCCGCGTCGACAGCACGACGTACCGCGCACAGCACGGTACGGGAGAGCTCGACGGGGGTCACGGGACCAGCGTATGGGAGGAGGGGGGTGGGTAGGCGACTGGGTTTGCGGTGCGTCCGGCATGTGGACGGAGGGGGAGGAGGAGAGGGGAAGAGAATGAGGTGGAGAGGGGAAGAGAAGGGGTGGAACGAACAGAGGGAACGGCGAATGCCGGTCTCAGCCGCCGACACCCCGGCCGGCACGCTCGGCTTCTCCGGGGGCGCCGAGGGGGTCAACGGATCCGAGGGGCGGCACGGCCGCAGGTTCGAGGGGAGGCCCGAGGGCGCTCCCAAGGGAGGCGCCGTCCCGCCCACGCTCGGCCAACTGCTGTACGAGGCTGATGAGTTCGGAAGGGTCGAAGGGCTTGGCGAGAAACGCGTCGACGCCGACCTCCAGCCCCGCCTCGACCTCGTACTCCGTACAGGCGCTGATGATGGCGAGGGGCAGGTCGCGGGTACGGGGATCGGCACGCAGCCGGGCGGCGGTGCGCAGACCGTCGAGCCGGGGCATCGCGACGTCGAGGGTGACCACATCGGGGCAGACCTGATGAACGACATCCAGACACTCGGCACCATCAGCCGCGGTCACGACCTCGAAACCCTCCAGTTCGAGGTTGACCCTGATCAGCTGCCGGATGACCTTGTTGTCGTCCACAACAAGCACCCGGCCGGACACGCCTGGCACAAGTCGAGGGTAGGTCGAGACCGGCCACCGCGTCCGGCTTTTGCCTACTTCCACAGCCCCGATCGAACACCGGCCGGGTCCGCCGCAGGCTCCCGAAACCCGTTCCTGATCACCCCGAACGAGCTGGTAGGGTTCTACCCGTCACAGCGCAACGCGCCAGACACGCCCCCGTAGCTCAGGGGATAGAGCAACGGCCTCCGGAGCCGTGTGCGCAGGTTCGAATCCTGCCGGGGGCACTCGCCATACAGCCAGCACGAATCATGCGCTGAGCTGGGCGGATGCCGACTTGAGAGAGCGGGAGTCAGTCTCACTGACTCCCGCTCTTTCTTGCTCTCTCTCACTGTCCACGCACTATCTGCGATACACGAGACACCCGTCCGACGCGTTCGCGAGAGGCTATGTGGCATGGATGCAGGATTGGCTGCGGTGCTCGGTGCGGTCGCAGGCTCCCTCGCAACGACGGGAGCCGCCTTCGCCACTGGGTGGGCTGCGCGTGAGCAAACCAGGATCGCGGCACGTGCCGAAGACCGACGCCAAAGACGAGAGCCCCGTAACGACATCTACAAGCGTTTCATCGACGCCGCTAGGGAAATGGAGCATCACACACAGCTTGATCCTCCTCTCGTGGCCAGACCTGAGGATGATCTAGACGTAAGCCAGTACCCCGCCGTAGTCGCACGCGCCGCCCACAGAGTGCGAGAGGCATGGATAGACGTTGCGTTGGTTGGGCCACCAGAGGTCGAACGAATAGCCTGCGACATCGAGCGGAGTTCGAAGGCTTGCGCGGAACTAGTTCGGGCCCACACCTCATCCTCATTCTTTTTGATCCCGACCCGTCACACGCCTGAAGAACTCCCGGGCCTACTGGCAGACTTCATCACCGCTGCACGGGAGGCTCTCGCTGACGATGGAACAGGCGATCGTAAGTAGAACGCGCCTGAGCGCCCCATTCACACGCCGTGTCTAGTCGCCCTCTTCTTCCAGCGCCCTTGCGATCTTCTCGTTGGCCGCTTCCTCGTGTCCGTCGATACAGCCGTGGTAGCGGCGGTGGATCACTTCCGGGGAGTTGCCGACGCGCCGGGCCACCTCAGCGATCGGTACTCCCGCGTTGAGCCATCGCGTGATGCATGCGTGCCGCAGGTCGTAGGGGCGCCCGGCGAGCGGCGAGTCGACGCGGTCCGGCGGGAGGGCGAACAGTCGTGCCTCCTCCCACACGCGCCAGTACGTGGATGAGCCGACGACTCCCCCGCGCTCGTTCCCGAACACCCGCCCCTCCTTGGCGGTCCCGAACTCCTTCAGGTGGGCCTGAAGGATGGCGACCAGGACGGGCGGGATGGGGACCGGACGGTCCGTGTCTGCCTCACGCGCCTTCAGGCCCCGGCGGTCGTGCCGCTCCCCCGAGTCGGTCCACTGCTTCCCGGAGACGGGACGCGTCTCCCGCAGCGTCAGCGTGCCCCAACCCGACTCCGGTAGGTGGCAGTCAGAGAGCCTCAGTCCCACCGCCTCAGCGGGTCGGAGCCCCGCGTAGTAGAGCACCCCGTAGAACGCCGTCAGGCGCCGCCCACGGTTGCGGTCCCATGAGCCGACGTACGAGACGGCGGTGAGCAACTGGCGCCCCTGTACGGCGTTCACGAGGACACGTCGGTCCACCACCGCTCCGGAGCCTACGCGCTTCTTGTGGGCCCCTTGCAGGGGGTTCTCCGGGAGTTCCTTGGTGGCCACCGCGTGTTCGAGGGCGGTGTTCAGGGCGCGGCGCCGCCGCTTGTGCGTCTCCCCCGCCGCCGGGGTTCCGTCCAGTCGATAGCTGAGGCGGTACAGCACGTCCTCGAACACCCCTGCGTCGACCAGGTCGGCAACCGGCCGATCCTCCGTCGTGAGCCACTCGTACGCGGCCTTCAGTTCGGCCGGCGGATCGTCCCCCGCGTTCGCGGGCACGATCCCCCACCGGAACGCGAGCCGTAGGAGCGTGTCGTCAGGGGCCCCCTCGCGCTTCACCATGGCCAGCGCCACCGCCGCAAGCCCGTCCGCCATGCCCTCACGTGTCTTCGCAGCGCTCATGCGCCACCGCCCTGCCAGGTACTTCCGGCAGAACTCGAACCACCGCAGCGACGGCTTGGCCTCAGCCGCCGTTGCCGCCGCCTCAGTCACCGCACGGACTTCGGACTCAGGCTGTCCACTGGAGATCTCGAACGCTTCCCCCCGACGCATGGCCTGCCGGAGCTCCGAACGTCGGCTCTCGGCAAGTGCAGACGTGGCGAACGTCGCGCTGCTCACCTTCCCGCCTACGACCCAACGGAGTTGATACGGACGCGCCTTCCGGTCAACCCTCGTGACCTTCCACAGCCGGACATCGAGGGAGTACCCCGATCGGGCCGACCCGTGCGGGCGGACGGCCGGGGTGGTGACGTCTTCCGTCGTGCTCACGCAGCGTCCTCCCGCTCGTTAAGCCAGCGCTCGTACTCGGATCGGCGGATACGCACGTCACCGTTCGGCAGCTTGATGGCGCGGGGTCCCTTCCCGAGTTGGCGCCACCGGTAGAAGGTCGACGGGGCAACCTTCAGGTCCGCGAGCACCTCGGAAACGGTCATTTTCTCGTCCATCGGGCGGGCGCTCATGCCGCCGTCCTTTCGGATTCGATCGGGTCGTTCAGGACCGATTCGGGCAGGCCACGGGGCGACCGATGCGCAGTCGAGTCGGGCAGCCTACTGGCGGCGTAGATCGGGTGGTTGGCGTGTGCGAGTCGGGCCAGTACCGGGAGGCCGGTCGGGCGGATGACGGGGCGAGTCGGGTCGATCTGGCGCAGCAGCAACAGAGCCAGGGAGAGCGGGAAGCGGTCACCTTTGCGGTGGTTGCAGTCCAGGCAGGCCAGCACGAGCGCGGTGACCGTGGCCGTGCGCCACAGCGAGTTGGGCACGATGTGATCGAGCGTCGCTTCCCGCACGGTGGCGAACGGGCGACGGCAGTAGGCGCAGCGCAGCCCGTGGCGCTCAGCGAGCTGCCGTCGACGCAAGCGGCGCGTCTCAGTCTTGATCCGGCGAGCGGCCGTGGTCGCGGTCACCAGTCCGCCCGCAGGGACCGTGTCCAGCGGTGGTCGCGGTCCGGCGGGACCTCCCAGACGAGTGGGCGCCCGAAGGTTGCCCGCCCGGCAGGGCGGTCCTCATTGCTCTTAGAGGCTTGTGGCGGCACCGATCCGCCACGTGGGAGCGATCCGCCACGTGATCACCCCCTCTGACCGGCACTGTGGCGGCGTGGCGGACCTCCCGGTAGAGGGCGGGAGCCCCCCTCTACCCGCCTTACCCCGCAGGTCAGACGGCCCTACCTACCCCCTTACCGGGGTAAGGACCTCCCTCAATCTCACGGCCCCTCCCACAGACCGCTCTGACCCGGGGCGGCGGCGCGCCGGACCGCAACCGGTAGCGCGGGCCCCCCTCTACCCGTGGGCGACGCCAGGGGGATGACTCGGGCAAGTACCGGAGTAAGCGGAATGAGCCGGAGAACGGTCCAGGGAGGCAAAGGCACCCCCTGCCGGATGCCTCCAGAGAGGGGTTTTCGGGGGCTGACCTGCGCGCCTCCCCGCCTCCCTGATCGTCGATCTACACAGGTCAGATACAGGGAGGCACCCCAGGGAGGCACTCAGGGAGAACTCCCCGCCTCCCTGGCGCCTCCCCCGCCGCTTCCCCGTAGAAACGGAACCTATTGCAGCCGATTCGAGGGCGGAACGAGAGCTGTCGCGGTAGCTCTTCAACGGTGAGAGCCGAACCGCCGGCGGGCCCCATGGCTACCCTGGGACCATGACGACACGGGAAGAGCTGCACGCGCTCATCGACCGCGTGCAGGATGACGACTTGGACGCCGTGGTGCAGACCCTGCGGCCGTTCATAGGGCCCGCGTCCCGTCCGGCGCGGCCCTCGTTCATCGGCATGGGCCGCTCCGGGCACTCCGACACGGCCGCCCGCGCGGATGAGATTCTGCGGGAAACAGGGTTCGGCGAGTGATCGTGGTCGACACGGGCCCGCTCGTGGCCCTGGCGGACGCCGACGACAACCACCACGCGGCATGCGCCCGCTGGTACGACAGCGTCCACCCCCGCAACCTCGTGATCCCCGCACCGGTCATCGCGGAAGCCTGCCACCTGATCGGCACCCGATGCGGAGCCCAGGTCGAGGCCGCGTTCCTCGACGCGCTCGCGTCCGGACAGCTCGGCACCGTCACGGGTGTCATGCCCGACGACATCGAGCGCATGGCCCACCTCGTACGGCAGTACGCCAGCCTCCCGCTCGGGGGCACGGACGCGTGTGTCGTCGCCATCGCGGAACGCTGGCAGGCGAAGCAGGTGGCCACCGTCGACCGACGGCATTTCAGCGTCGTACGACCCAACCACGTGCCCTCATTCGAGCTGCTGCCGTACGACCTGTAACCCCGCGCGGCGGGAGCTCTCCGAGCGCGCACGGCCGCAGTTTCCCGCCTCTACGCATTATCTGCGATACAGGACGTCTTCGTCCGCCATCCGTGATCAAGGAACCCGCTAGTCAGAGCCAATACGCAAGCCGAACTCCGAATGTGCTCCGGAGCCGTGTGCGCAGGTTCGGATCCTGCCGGGGGCACTCCGGAAAAAAACTCCTGACCTGCAGAAATGCAGGTCGGGAGTTTTTGCGTTCACGTCACAACGCAGACGGTCTTTTGATCGTTGCTCTTATCGAGGCGCACATCCCGCTCCACATGCCGTGGATAACGCCCCCCCTGCGGCGCGTTGGGGCGCGGGCCCACAGAGGGCCGATCTCTCCTGAGACCAGAGTTGGATCAGACGTCGAAGGCACTGCGGATGACGAGGTCGAAGGCGCGGTCCGGCAGCAGCCAGCGCAGGAACATGGTGGGGCGGCCCCGAAACCGACCCGGTAGCGCATGTGCGGGCGGCGCGCCTTGGCGATCTTGACGATGGTCTTGCCGATGACCGACGGCGCCGAGATCATGCGTGCGTCGGGCTGCGAGCTCGCGGCGAGCATCTTGGCGACCCCTTCGGCCAGGGTCGAGTACGCGCCCTTGCTGGAGGTCTCCTTGAGTGTCTCGGCGGCGATGGCACCCCATTCGGTGCGGATCGATCCGGGTTCGACGACGACGACGTCGATACCGAACTGCCGTGTCTCCATGCGCAGGCGTCGCTGAGCGCCTCGGCGGCGTGGTACCAGCCCCCCAGGGGCGTGGCGCGCTTGCCGCCCATGGAGCTGATGTTGACGATGGTTCCGCTGTGGGCTGTCTCGTCGCGGCGCAGCAAGCCTGGCTCGAAAGCGGATCCAGTGGCACCTTCGCCGCCGCCCTCGACAGGACGTTGGCTTCCGTGGCTCCTCAAGCCCGGCCGTAACCACAGCCGACACGCCCGTTGCGCTGCCCTGCCTTGCCTTGCCTGACCTGACCTGCTTCAGCGGATGCAAGGCAGCGCCTTGTCGGGGTGTTCGGCGTGGACGTTTGATGAGAACGGCCACCAGGCTGCCGGCCAGATGCCCCGACGGGCTGCCGATGGAGTCCAGCAGTCCGCGCAGCCGGTGTCCGGGGAGAGGTCCGGGCAGCTGTACAGGGGCTGCAAGGAAGAGCCTGGCGAGCGGGTTGGCGAAGACGACACGCTCCCGCTTGAGGGCGGGAGAGAGGCTGAGCAGGACGTGGTAGGCGCCGCGGGCCAAGAGCCTCGCACCCTTACGTTCATCCACGCCGGGCTCATCGCGACAGCCGTGGGCTGTTCAGTGACGACACAGTGACGACCGCACCGAGCCGCCAGTACCGGCCCGCGTCCGGACCAGCAGCCGGCCTCCTGGCTCGCCCTGGCCCGAGCCGACGACCTACGGGTGATCACCTCCCCGGCCGCCCTGGCGGAAGTCGTCCACCCGCGGATCAACCGCCCGGCCCTGGAGTGGACCCTCTCACTCGTCGTCGTCCAACCGGTCACCGAGCCCATCGCCCGGCACGCCGCCTCCCTTCTCGCCGACGCCGGCCTGCACGGCCACAAGTACGCCATCGACGCCATGCTCGGCGCCACCGCCCTCGCCGCCCCCGGCCCCGTCACCATCCTCACCTCTGACCAGGAGGACCTCATCGCGCTGTGCGGCGGACGGGCCACCGTCATCAAGATCTGACTCAGCTCCGTCCCCATCACGACGCGCCACAGCGGTCACCGCTTCGCCCCGAACGCAACTGATCCGAACCGGGCGGCCGTAGACACTCAGGAACCCTTCGATGTCCTGGCTGTTGAGGGACTCCGCAGTCCAGCCGAAAGGAGCATGCTCCCCGGCACTCGGCAGCTCGCTCCTGGCATGGCTGGATTCGCAACGTGACGCACCAGACCGGGGGACCTCAGCAACACCGGCCGGCAGGGCAGCGGATTCTAGCGGCTGCCACCCCTGCGGGTGTAGCCTAGTGATCTAGCAGTCGTGGTTCCGAAGTCCCGTTCGCCCGTGATCGCAATCACGGGCGTTCTTGCGTTTTCAGCGCCTCTCCGGACCAGGGCGATCACCTCCCGGGCACGCAAAGTGCGGCCCGGTTTCCCTCGAAGGAGACAGTCATGGCCAAGGGCACAGTCAAGTGGTTCAACAGCGAGAAGGGCTTCGGCTTCATCGAGCAGGAGGGCGGCGGTCCTGACGTCTTCGCCCACTACTCCAACATCGCTGCCCAGGGCTTCCGCGAGCTGCAGGAAGGCCAGAACGTCGAGTTCGACGTCACCCAGGGCCAGAAGGGCCCGCAGGCGGAGAACATCCGCCCCGTCTGATCCCGCAACTGCGGCAAGGCCCGGCATCCCGGCTTCGGGGCGCCGGGCCTTGCCGCCTGCCGCGACCGCCTGTAGGCCCGGGCGCACCTCGAGGTTGTGGCCCGCACGATGAGCCGATGAACCGTCGGCAGGGTCACAAGGTGCCGAGGAAGGACACCTGCCATCGGTCCGGCGCCGCACCCGGCGAGCGGATCTGGCGGAAGTCGTCCAGCCCGTGGACGGCGACCATCGGCCAGACCGAACCGATCGCGTACCGCAGCCCCGCGCAGGTGAAGCCGAACAGGCCGGCGGACAGCATCGGCCACGGTGTGTCGTCCGACGGGGCACCGAAGAAAGCCATCACCGACCTGCTCGGCATCCACGCCAAGACAGCCGAACGCTGGGCCACCCTCGCCGACGAGAACTGGTCCGAATACTTGGCGTCGCTGAAGTGACGCACCCCTGCGTATAGCCGGTCAGTGGCCCGGTCGAGTAAGCGGTACGGCGGTGCGCGTGGCTTGTCGCCTTGCTGAGGCGCGGGTTACTGCCGCTCGGCGCACTCGAGCTCCCCTCTCGGAAAAGGCTTGTCCCCCACCCGCCCGATACCCCCTGCCGTCGACACCGGCCCGCGTGCCGCCTTTGGCGGACGGGCCCAGCCGCGCATGCGCGGGTGCCGGCGGTCAGTCCGTGGTGAAGCTGGACAGGATCGCGGCCGGGAGGCGGCTGCCTGCCGAGCCGTGGGGAAGGATCTCCGTGATGCGGGCCAGATCGGCGGCGGAGAGCTGGACGTCGGTGGCGCCGGCGTTCTCCTCAAGGCGCTTGGTGCTGCGGGTGCCGGGAATGGGCGCGATGTCCTCGCCCTGGGCGAGCAGCCAGGCCAGCGCGAGTTGGGCGGTGGTGATGCCCCTGCTGGCGGCCAGATTCTTGAGCTGTTCGGTGGCGTGCAGGTTGTACGTGTAGTTCTCGCCCTGCCAGCGCTCGTCCCAGCTGCGCATGTCGTCCGCGGCGTACTCGCTCGCGGGCTTGACCTGGCCGGTGAGGAAGCCGCGGCCGAGCGGTGAGTAGGGCACCAGGCCGATGCCGAGTTCCCGCAGAACGGGAAGGATCTTCTCCTCGACCTCCCGCTCGAAGAGCGAGTACTCGTACTGGAGCACGGAGACTGGGGTGACGGCGTGGGCGCGGCGGATGTACTGGGGGCCGACGTTGCTCAGGCCGAAATACTTCACCTTGCCCTCGGTGATCAGTTCGCCGACCACGCCGGCGACCTCCTCGACCGGAACGTCGGGGTCGGAGATGTGCTGGTAGAAGAGGTCGATGTGCTCGCTCCGCAGGTAGCGCAGGCTGTTCTCGGCGACCTTGCGGATGTTTTCCGGGCGGCTGTCGAAGCCGGAGCCGAGCGGCTGGGCGGTCATGTCGAAGCCGAACTTGGTGGCAAGGACCACCTCGTCGCGGAAGTCCTTGACCGCCTCGCCCAGGAGGATCTCGTTGCTGCCGGTACCGGCGCCGTACAGCTCGGCGGTGTCGAAGAAGTCGATGCCGAGTTCGTGGGCGCGGCGGATGGTCGCGATGCTCTCGTCGTTGTTCGAGGCGCCGTAGGCCATGGACATGCCCATGATCCCCAGGCCGAGCGCCGAGACGCGCAGACCCTGAGAGCCCAGATCGCGGTGCTGCATGAGTTCACTCCCTCAGTGTTTCGCCGGTTTCACCCGCAGGGTCAAACCGAACTGTTCCGTTTGACTGTACGCCCGATCACCCGCGCTGCCAAACCAAACGGTTTGGTGCCCTATCCTGGAGCTATGTCCCAGTCCCGCGACTCCGGCCAGCCCGCAGCGCCCGCAGCAGCCGCCGGCGACACCACGCGCGAGCGCATTCTTGCCGCTGCCATGGAGGAGTTCGCCCGCCACGGCATCGCCGGCGCCCGCGTGGATCGCATCGCCAAACTCGCCAGGACCAGCAAGGAACGCGTCTACGCCTACTTCCGCGGCAAAGACGCGCTCTATGCCGACGTCGCCGCACGGGAGTACGTCGTCATCGCCGAGGCCACCCAGCTGGACCCCTCCGACCTCCCTGGCTACGCGGGCCGTCTGTTCGACTACTTCGTCGCCCGTCCGGACCACCACCGCCTGATCACCTGGGGCCGCCTCGAACTGCCGGGCACCACAGCCGTTGCCGACGATCCCGCCCAGGCAGTGCTCGCCCGCAAAATCGACCAGCTCCGTCAGGTGCAGCAGGCTGGACAGCTCGACCCCGCCTGGGACCCGGCCGACGTCCTCGCCCTGGTCAACCAGATCGCCATGACCTGGGCGTCGCAACCCGAACTCAGCGAGGCCGCCGCCGCACACGCCGTGGACCCCACCACCGCCGCCCGCCGCGCCGCGGTGGTGACCGCTGTCGAACGGCTTTTCCCCCGAGCGCGCTGAGGTCCCCCGACCTGCGGCAGCCCAGCCTCGCTTCGGTCAGAATGTCAGCTCCGGGAACGCCTTGAAGTACGCACCGAGCCCTGCCTTCGCGCCGTCCGCCCCGTTGGGGGAGTTCGGGTTGTGCTGGATGAGGTCGGGCGCGTAGTAGCGGTCGATCGCCGACAGGTCCTCTGCCCGATGATTTCGCCGTAGGCCGTGGTGATCATGTGCGCTTCCTGTGGCCGCGCGACGACCTCACCCCGCCGCGGGTTCCGTCTTGCGGGGCGTGAGCGCGCCCGCCGCACGATCTCACCGGTGACCCCCTGCCTGCGTTCGACGGCCGCGACTGTGGCGTGAACCGAAGTCCTCTGCCCTCGGCTGTACTTCGCTCGGACGCGCGGTGGCGGGTGGGGTCGGATGCGGGCGTCGAGGCCGGTGCCGGGGGCGGGGCGAGGGTGATGGTGCCGCCGGAGGGGTCGACGAGGTGGCGGACGATGGGCAGGCCGAGGCCGGTGCCGTCGAGGTGGACCTAGCGGGTGCGGCGGTTGAGGGCGAAGGCCCCCAACGTCTGTGCGCCGGAGGCGGGTTGGTGGTTTTCGGGCGCTTCCGCGGGGGCGGCCGACGCGTGCGCGGGTGCTCGGGCGCGCCGGGTGGCCGCGCGGATGCGGGCGATCAACTCCCGCACGCCGAAGGGCTTGGCGAGATTGTCGTCGGCGTCGAGTTCGAGGCCGGCGATACGGTCGGCCTGCTCACGCCGGGCGGTGATCATGATGATGGGGACGGCGGAGCGGGCGCGCGGGCTGCGGCAGACGTCCAGGCCGTCCGTGTCGGGAAGCCCGAGGTCGAGCAGGACCCCGGCGAGGTCGTTCTCGTGGACGATGATCACCGACTGGGTGCGATCACGGGCGCGCCTCTTGGCGAGCAGGCCGATCACGCGCGGGGAGTCTTGCGGTACGGCGGGAACTCGGGGGTCCGCTGAGGCGAAGTCGAGGATGCGCGCGTCCGTGAAGGGACTGGGGATCCGCGGCTCGGCCGATCAGTTGGACAAGGTGTCTCATGAGTGGTCGTAGACGGTGGCGGCGATGTCGCGGGCGCTCAGGGTTTTGCCGATGATCGGCTCGATGCGTTCCCACTTGCCGCCGGCGAGGCCGCAGCCGATGCGGGGCATGTGCACAGAGGCCTTGTCGGCGAGGGCGTGGTCGGCGACGGCTTGAAGGCAACGTTCGACGGCGTCGTACCGGATGGGCGGACCGCCGCTTCCCCTCTTCATCCCGCGCTGCGCGACCATGTTCGCGACCCAGATGTCGGATCGGACGCGGACCATCTGTACCGCGCCGAGGGCGAAGTCGTTGCCGGCGCGCTCGCGGTGCCAGCGGCGGTACTCGCGCTCCGGTTCGGGCCAGTGACGCGAGACCGCCAGGACGAATCCCTTGCCCCATCCGCCGAGGTCGTTGCAGATATGAGCGATGATCTTCGGGCCCCTGGCCTGGGGGTTGGTCGCGTCACCCGCGACTATCCGCAACCGTTTCACGGGGTCATGGTCGCCTGGCCCACGACCAGAGGCCAATGCTTTTCTCCGAGGACGCACAGGTTGGTTCGGTTACGTGTCGTCGTCCCGGTCCCCCGTCACGTTCGCTTCTTCCGCCCCCGTCCCGCGCCCGGTGCCCGTACCGACTGCCGGATCACCAGCTGGGTTCCCAGGATCACGTGGTCGCCGCCCGCGGTGCGCCGCTCCCCGTCCAGGGCCAGCCGTACGGCCGTGCGTCCCAGGTCCTCGTACGGCACCCGGAGTGTGGTGAGCGACGTCGACAGGTCGGCCGCGAAGG
This sequence comes from Streptomyces sp. B21-083, assembly GCF_036898825.1. Classification (GTDB taxonomy): domain Bacteria; phylum Actinomycetota; class Actinomycetes; order Streptomycetales; family Streptomycetaceae; genus Streptomyces. Next base: position 3,115,028 of record NZ_JARUND010000001.1, read on the forward strand.
GGACGTCGTCGAAGCCCATGATCGAGATGTCGCCGGGGACGTCCAGGCCCGACTCGCGCAGGGCCGCCAGTACCCCCGTGGCCACCATGTCCGTGCCCGCGAAGACCGCCGTGAACTCCAGGCCCGCCTTCAGGGCGTCCCGCATCCGGTCGTAGCCCGAGGCGCGGGTGTAGGTGCCGGGGATGTCCAACTCCTCGGCGTACGGGACGCCGTGGGCGCGCAGCGCCTGGAGGTAGCCCGCGCGGCGCTGTTCGGCGGTGCTCATCGTGGGGTCGCCGCCCAGGAAGAGGATGCGCCGGTGGCCCGCGGTGAGCAGATGGTCACCTGCCTGGAAGGCGCCGCCCCGGTTGTCGTACTCCACGACCGTGACCGGCAGGTCGCCCGGCAGGGGTGGGCGCCCGCACAGCACCAGGCGGGAGCCGACGGCGTCCAGTGCCCTGGCGTACTCGGCCATGCGTTCGTGGTACGCCTCGTCGAGCACCGCGCCGCCGACGAGGATGACCGCCGCCGCGTGCTGCTCCCGCATCAGCTGGACCAGGTCGTGCTCGCGGTTCTGGTCGCCGTGCGTGGTGCAGACGAGGCTCAGCCGGCCCCGGGCCGCCGCCTCCTGTTCGACTCCGGAGGCCACATCGGCGAACGAGGGGCCGATCATCTGTTCCATGACGAGGGCGACGGGGCCGGCGACCCCGCCGGACAGGGCCTTGGCGTGCACGTTCACGACGTAGTGCAGTGACTCGACCGCAGCCATGACCCGGGCCCGGGTGGCGACGGAGACGGGGTGACTGCCGGCCAGGGCCCTGGAAACGGTTGCCACGGATACGCCCGCCTGGGCCGCGACGTCGCGGATCGTGCTGGGCCGGTCACCGTCGGCGCCGTTCCGTCTGCGCTTGCCCGAGGTGGCGCTAGGGCCCGGTTTCCGGGCTTCGGTTCCGTTCTCCGTCACGTTCCGACGTTACTGCATCGCCGGTATGCCGACCGGTGACTGTGCAGCAACTTCCCCCCTTGTGAATGGAAGCGATTACATTCGCCGTACGCGGTGACCGGGAGGGCCGAGCTCGGCCCTCCCGTCACGCGCTCCTCGCCAGATCGCTGTGCCGTATCTGGTGGGCGGGCCGCAGCCCCGCGTCGAGCAGGGCGAGTTCGTCCACCACCGTCCGGCCCAGCCGCGCGAGTTCGTTGCCCAGGGAGCCGGCGATGTGCGGGGTGAGGAACACGTTGGGCAGGTCGTAGAGGGGGGAGGCGGCGGGCAGCGGCTCCGGTTCCGTGACGTCGAGTACGGCGCCGAGCCGCCCGGAGACGAGTTCCGCGGTGAGCGCGTCGTGGTCCACCAGGGCACCCCGCGAGGTGTTGATCAGGACGCCGCCGTCCGGAATGAGGGCGAGCCGGTCGCGGTCGAGCATGCGGTATGTCTCCGGGATGTCCGGGGCGTGCAGGGTGACGATGTCGCTGGTGCGCAGCAGTTCCTCCAGGGAGAGAGAGGTCGCGCCCAGCGCCTCGGCCCCTTCGGCGTCCACGTACGGGTCGTACAGCGTGAGCGTCAGCTCGAACGGGCGCAGCAGTTCCAGTACCCGGCGGCCGACCCGCGAGGCCCCGATCACCCCGACCCGGCGACCGAGGTTGCCCACGTGGGTGTAGTCGTGCGGGGCCGGGTGGACCCGCTCGCGGCGGAAGCGTTCGCGCAGGCCGAAGGCGTCCTTGCCGGCCAGGAGGACGGCGGCCAGGGTGTACTCGGCCACCGGCAGCGCGTTGGCCTGTACCGCGCTGGAGACGGTGAGACCGCGCTCCCAGACGGCGTCGCCGAGCAGGCTGCGGACACTGCCCGCCGCGTGCAGGACCGTGTGCAGCCGGGGTGCGGCGGCCAGGACGTCGGCGCCGATGTGCGGGCAGCCCCAGCCGGTGATCAGTACTTCCGCCTCGGCCAGTGCGGCGGCGGCCCGGGGATCGGTGAAGTCCTGGACGATCAGTGTGGGATCGATCCGCGCCAGCTCCCCCAGCCGTTCCATCAGGGCGGGCGGGAAGAGTTCGGGCAGGTGCACCGGGTCCATCGCGAACACGGCGACCGGGAGGCGGGGCGGGACCACGGGGGGCTTGGGGGGCGCGGAGGGCATGGGACTCCTGCTTCGCTGCGAAGGCGCACTGGGACCGGGACGGGGCGGGGCGTAAGGGGCGGGGCGGGAACGGTAGAGCGGGCGGGCGATGTAAACGTATTCCACGCTAGGCCGCAGACTCCGAGTCGGTCAATGGCATCACGGGAGGTGCGATCAGCGGCCTGCCACTTTTCCTGACTGATATCGAAGCAAAACTCGCAGGTCATCGACGTTTAATCGTTACCTGTGAGCAAGGTGTGCGAAACAGGAATCTCTCGACCTCTTGCGCCCCGACCGGTCGCGGCCTACCGTCCAGCACGGCAAACGGTTACATGGCCCGCCCTAAGGAGCACCCTCATGTCCGTCAGATTCAGGCGCCCCGCACTCGCCGGAGTTGTCTGCGCTCTCGCGCTCACCGTCTCCGCCTGCGGCGGGTCCGGCTCCGGCGACGACGCTTCGGGGTCCTCCGGGCCGGTCACCCTCGACTTCTGGGGCTGGGCCAACGGCCAGGAGGCGGTCGTCAAGGCGTTCAACGCCTCGCACAAGGACATCCAGCTGAAGTACACCAAGGTGACTGATCAGCTCACGATGCAGAAGCAGCTGAGCAACGCGGTCAAGGCCGAGAACGCCCCCTGTCTGCTGCAGAACACCGGTGAGTACGTGACGAGCTGGGTGGCGCAGGGCGCGCTGGCCGACATCACTCAGTACGTCGGGTCGAGCAAGGACAAGTTCAACCCGGGCTCGTGGGCCGTCGGCCAGGTCCAGGGCAGAACGTACGGTGTGCCCACCGCCTCCGCGCCCGCGTTCACGATTCTCCGCACCGACATCTTCAAGAAGTACGGGCTCAAGGCCCCCACGACCTGGGACGAGTTCATCGCTGCGGGCAAGGTTCTCGCCAAGCACGGTGTCAAGATCACCAACTACGCCGGTGAGGACCCGAGCACCGTGGAGGTGCTGGCCATGCAGGCGGGCGCCCACTGGTACTCCATCGACGGCGACTCCTGGAAGGTGGATTTCCAGGACGCCGGCTCCCTCAAGGCGGCGAAGGTGATCCAGGAGATCATCGACAACGACCTGAACTCGAAGCTGTCGTTCGCCGACTACGCGGCCGTGCAGCGCAACTACGACAAGGGTGGCACCGCGACCCGGCAGATCTCCACCTGGCAGATGTCCGGGATGGTGCAGAACTTCACGGACTCCTTCGGCAAGTGGGCGCTCGCGCCGTGGCCGACGTACCAGGGCGAGGCCGCGAAGACGCCGGCCGGCACCAACCAGAGCGGCAACCTGACGCTGGTGTCGAAGCAGTGCAAGAGCCAGAAGCAGGCGGCCGAGGCGGCGTTGTGGATGTCGACCGACGCCGGCGCGGTCAAGACCATGGCGAGCCCGGAGACCGGCAGCGGAGTGATGCCGGCGCTGGCCGACAGTGACGCGTACGTGGCCGAGGCGATCTCCGAGAAGCTGCTCGGCTCGAACTACCAGCCGGCGCAGCAGATCGTGAAGGACAGTCTGAAGACCGTGACGACCGACTGGACCTTCGGTCCGGACTGGACCGCGATGTTCTCCGAGATGCAGAGCCAGTGGGGTCAGGTGGTCAGCAAGAAGCAGACGGTCGCCGGACTCCTGGCGCACATGCAGGAGTGGACGGTCAAGGACCTCAAGTCCCGCGGTATCAACGTCAAGGGCTGAGGCACATCCCGATGATTCGCTCCCTGCGCTGGAAGGGCGCCGCCTTCACGGTGCCCTTCCAGCTCGGCTTCGTCTTCCTCTACCTGCTGCCGATCGGGTACGCCGTCTACCAGTCGCTGTACCACTCGCAGTCCTCCGGACTGGGCCTGGGCGGCACGACCGACGAGTTCTCCGGCCTCGACAACTACCAACAGGGCCTGACAGACCCGAAGTTCATGGGCTCCGTGCTGCGGGTGGTGCTGTTCGCCTGCGTGCAGATCCCGGTGATGCTGGTGGTCAGCCTGGTCCTCGCCCTGTTGCTGGACTCGCTCACCTCACGGGCGGCGAGCCGGTTCCGGATCATGCTGCTGGTCCCGTACATGATCCCGGGTGTGGTCGCCGCGGTCGTCTGGATCAACCTGTACAGCCCCGACGTCGGCCCGCTCACCCCGCTGGGCGACGTGTTCGGTCTCGCCTGGAACTTCTTCGCGCCGTCAATGGTGTGGCCGTCCATCGGCAACCTGCTGACCTGGCACGGCATCGGCTACAACATGGTGATCATCTACTCGGCGCTGCAGGGTGTACCGCGCGAGCTGTTCGAGGCCGCGCGGCTCGACGGCGCGACCGAGTGGCGGGTCGCGCTGAGCATCAAGATCCCGTTCGTACGAGGGGCGTTGGTGCTGACCGGGATGCTCTCGATCATCCAGATGCTGCAGCTCTTCAACGAGCCCGCGCTGTTCAGGAACATCACTCCGCAGACGGTCGACGACAGTTTCACCCCGATCATGATCATCTACAACCAGGCGTTCAACGCCGGCAACTACCACTACGCCGCGGCCCTGTCGGTGCTGCTCGCCCTCATCCTGGGCGTCGCCTCCTTCCTCTTCTACCGGCTGACCTCGAAGGAGACCGACTGATGGCCACGACCACGACCCCCACCGCCGAGTCCCCGAAGCGGTCCCAGGCGCCGGCCGCGCGGCGCCTCAACCGCCCTGATTCCAGGGGCCGTTCGCGCGGTGGGCAGCGGTTCGTCCTGGTCGGACTGGTGCTGGCGAGCGCGTACAGCCTGTTCCCGGTGTACTGGCTGATCATCGCCGCCACCAAGGACCGTACGGGCCTCTACCAGAGCAACGGCCTGTGGTTCTCCGGCTGGCACCTGTGGGACAACCTGCGTCAGGTGTTCACCTACGAGAACGGTATCTTCCTGCGCTGGACGGCCAACTCGTTCCTGTACGCCGGTGTCGGCTCCGCCGGTGGCACGCTGATCGCCCTCGCGACCGGCTACGGCCTCGCCCGCTTCGACTTCCCCGGGCGCGGTGCGGTGTTCGCGGCTGTGGTGGGCTCGTTCCTCATCCCGATCGCGCTGCTCACGCTCCCGCTGTACCTGCTGTTCTCGGAGATCGGGCTGGTCGACACCCCGTGGGCGATGCTGATCCCCTGCCTGATCAACCCGTTCAGCGTGTACCTGGCCAAGGTGTACACCGAGGCGACGATCCCCTTCGAACTTCTGGAGGCGGCCCGTATCGACGGTGCCGGGGAGCTGCGGATCTTCTTCAGCATCGTGCTGCGGATGATGACGACGGGCGGCGCGACGGTCTTCCTGCTGGCCTTCGTCAACACCTGGAACGCCTTCTTCCTCCCCCTGACCGTCCTGCGCGGCGAGAACAACTGGACGCTCAATCTGGGCCTGTACAACTGGTCCGGCAAACGCGCGGAGTCGGGCATCGACCTCACCAGTCTGGTCCTGACCGGCGCCCTCCTCTCCATCGTCCCGATGGCGATCATGATGATCGCGATGCGCCGCTACTGGCGCACCGGCGTCACCATGGGTGCCCTCAAGTGAGGCTGGTCCAGGGCGCGTCGACCTGACGCCTCGGTCTCCGCGCCCTGATCGCCTACTGGTTGGTCCGGGGCAGCCCCGGCGGGTTGATCTCCGACTTGGCCACCGCCTCGTCGGACAGACCCCAGCGCTTCAGGACCTTGCCGTACGTACCGTTCTCGATGATCGTCGAGGGCGGCCGCGAGCGGCTCGACCAGGCCGCTGTCCTTCTTGGTGGTGGCCGCGATGAGGCCCTGGAGGGTGGCGCCGGCGCCCGAGTAGGTGCCGACGACCTCCGTCCTGCCGGTGCCGGCCGCGTGGTAGGCGGCGGTCGGGTTGGGGCCCAGGTAGAGGTCGATACGGCCGGACTGGAGGGCGAGGTAGGTGTCGGGTGCGGTCGGCGCCTCGGGCGTAGCGGCGTTCCACGTAGTACTGGGCGACCGTCAGCAGGGAGGTGAGGACGACGTACCAGGCGGTGGCGACCAGCAGCAGCGGGATCACCCGGCCGTTGCGGCCGTAGACCACCTGGACCTGGTAGAAGAGCTCGCCGATCGCCATCACGTAGACCACCGACGTGCCCTTGAGCAGGCCGACGATCTCGTTGCCCGCGGTGGGCAGGATGGCGCGCATGGCCTGCGGGAGCACGATCCGCCGGATCTGCCGCAGCCTGGGGATGCCGAGCGCGGCAGCGGCCTCCAACTGGCCCTGGTCGACGGCGATGACCCCGCCCCGGACGATCTCGGCGGAGTACGCGGCCTGGTGCAGCGTCAGTCCGATGATCGCCGCGCCGATGGTGCCGATCAGGGTGTTGCTGTCGACGGACCAGAACACCGGCCCGAAGGGGGGATGCCGACGCCCAACCGGTCGTACAGGGCACCCAGGTTGAACCAGAAGACCAGCTGGACGATCATCGGGATCGAGCGGAAGATCCAGATGTAGGTCCAGGCGACGGTCTGCAGCACCGGGCTCCGGGACAGCCGCATGAAGGCCAGTACCGTGCCGAGGAGAAAGCCCAGCACCGCCGCGTAGGCGGTGAGTTGGAGGGTCACGCCGACTGCCGCGACGATCGTCTCGGACAGCACGTAGTCGCTGAAGACGCCCCACTCCCACACGGGGTTGGTGACCAGCCCATGTGCGAACTGCGCGACCAGGACGACCACGACGACGGCCGCCGCCCATCGGGCGTAGTGGCGGACGGGGACGACCTTGAGCGAGGCGGGGTCCTCCGGACGGGGCGGGGGTGGCGAGGCTGACGAGGCCTCGGTGCCGCTGGGCTTTCGCGGCGGAGTCGGTGGTGAGGCCCATGGTGGGGGTCCTGTCCGGGGTTGAGGGGTGGTCGGGGCTTGACGGGTTTACCGCGGGCCGGTGGGAGCTTGTCGCGCAGTTCCCCGCGCCCCTTTATGGGGCGCTGGTGCGCGCCCTCTCCCATGGCCCTTAGGCGGGCTTTGGGGCCGGGTGTGCCGTGAGGTGTTTTTCGAACGGCAGCTTGCCGATGGATTCCGGGTCGGCCGCCGTGTCGAAGAGCGGTGTGTAGCCGGTGGCCAGGTAAAGGCCGCGGGCTTCGGGCTGGCGAGGGCCGGTGGTGAGCTGGATCCGCCGGTAGCCTCGGGCGCCCGCCGCGCGCTCCAGTTCGTCGACGACCCGGCAGGCCAGGCCGCGTCGCCGGTGTGCGGAGTGCGTCCAGATGCGCTTCAACTCCGCCGTGTCCGCGTCGTACCGGCGGAACGCGCCGCCCGCGACCGGTTCGCCGCTTTCGAGGAGCAGGAGCAGGACACCGCCGTACGCCGCCGTGAACTCCTCGGCCGGGTAGCGGGCGAGTTCGGCGTGGGCGTCGTTGCCGTAGCGGGAGGAGTACTCGTCGCCGAGTTCGCGCAGCAGCGGTTCCACGAGCGGGTCGGACACGGTGACGTGACGTATCGTCAATTGCCTTGCTGTTGACGTGGGTTGCGTGAGGGAGGTCACCCGGTCACCGCCGACGCCAGTGCTCGCGTGCCCTGTACCGCGCGCTCGGCGTCACGCTTGGCGTCGCGTTTGGCGACCTCCTCGCGGACGATCGGGATCACATACCGGCCGAAGTCGATGGCGTCGCCCAGCAGGTCGTAGCCGCGGGCGGAGAGGATGTCGACGCCGAGGTCGTAGTAGTCGAGGAGTGCCTGGGCCACGGTCTCGGGGGTGCCGACCAGGGCGGTGGCGAACGTCTTGGCGGCGAAGGTCGGGTAGGACACGTTGGGGCGGTGCGCGCAGGATCTGCAGGCGCTCCGGCCTGCTCGCGATGTACGCGGCGGCCGGCGCGGGGTCGGGCGGTCCTGACCCGTAGGCGAACAGCACCCGGTCCCAGCCATGGTCCTCGTGTGCCCGGGCGAGCCGGAGCGTGTGCTCCCTGTCGAAGGCGGCGCCGGAGCGCGGGGTGGTCTCGGAGCCGTCGTCGGTCGCGGCGATGCCAAGGAACTCCACAGGCATGGAACAGGGCCTTTCTGAGGTTCCCCACGCCGTCTCGGCCGGCGGGCCCCGTACGCGGGCATGGCGGAACCTCCCTGCGTACGGCGGCACTTGACGGCACGTCAGGAAGAGAGAAAAAGGGGAAGACGAGAAGGAGAACGCGAAAAGGGGTGCGGAAAGCACCTGAGGAAGAGAAGAAGGTGAAGGCCGGTCAGACGGCCCGTTGCCGAGTCAGGCGCGACACGCGGCGGAGCACACTCGACAGAGGTCGATGTGGCCGCGCGTAACCAAGCGCTGCTGCTGGGCATCCATGCGAACAATTGAGCAGTACGTCTCCCCGTACGTCAACCACCGCCCGGATGCCGGACAGGCTGGGGCAGGGCGGTGGCGGCGGCGGTGGTCGGCTCGCTATCAGCGACTCGGCGCGGAGCTCACGCCCGGGGCCGGAAGTGCGCCCCTGTCGACTCCTCACCGGTGACCGTGGCCACGCAGCGCAGGACGCGCAGACCGTCGGCGTACTCGGTCTGGGTGGGCGGGAGTACGTCGACGGTCCAGCGGGACGGGTCGATCTCGCGCGCGTCGCCCTGTCTGGACTTGGCGAGGACCGAGCGGGAGCAGAGTTCGCGGACGCCCGGGTGGTTCTTCAGCTCCCGCTGGTTGTCGGTCATCCCGTCGGACGGGAGCGGGGCTATCGCGAAGGTCTCCCACGGGTGGGAGACCAGACAGTCGGAGCGGTTCACGCTGACGATCCCGACGATGACGACCAGGCCACCCCAGCATTCGGCGGTCGTGGTGCAGCGGCCGTGCATGCCGGCGACGTCGGTCGCCGGGCAGTTCTCGGTCGTCGTCGGTACGCCGTAACCAGCGATCGTGGCCTGGGTCGCCCCGCCCGAAGCGGAGGCGGACGCGGGGATGGAAGCGGGGGTGGAGGGACCGGTGGTGGGCGCGGCCGTCGTCGACGGGGGCAGGTACTGGTACGCCACTGTCCCGCCCGTACCGACGACGACCACGGCCACGGCCGCGACGGACAGCCGCACGCGCACCGATCTGCGGCGCGAGGAGGTGGCGGGCGGCTGGACTGTGGTCGGCGGCGCGGAGGGTGGAACGAAGGGCGGAACGGCGGCGGGCACGGCCACCGGCACGGGAATCGGGACGGCGGCAGTGCCCGCCGGGTCTTCCGGGCCCGCCAGGTCCACGGCGGCCAGCGCGTCCCGGAGCGCCGCCGCGCTCGGCAGCCGGTCGGCCGGGTCGGGGGCCATGGCGTGGCGGAGGACCTCGGTGAAGCGCGGGTGCACTCCGGGGAGGTCCGGCAGGGGCCAGGTGTGCCGGACGATGACCTCCGCGATGCCGAGGCTGCCCTCCGTCGGGAAGTGCGGGGGCCTGCCGTGCACCAGGGCGTAGATCGTGGCGGCGAGGGAGTACACGTCCCCGGCGGGTGTGGGTTCGGCCAGCCGGAACGCCTCCGGTGGGGCGTACGCGGGCGTCAACGCCTCCCGGGTGACGGACAGTTCCTGACCGGGCCGGGGCATCGCGGCCAGCCCGAAGTCGGCGAGGCCGACATTCCCGTACCGGTCGATCATGATGTTGCCCGGTTTGATGTCGCGGTGCAGTACGCCACCGGCGTGGGCCGCGGCCAGCGCGTCGGCGATGCGTACGCCGATGTCCCGCGCCTCGGCGGCCGGGAGCGGGCCCTGCCGTTGGAGGCGGTCGCCGAGCGAACCGCCGGGGCACAGCTCCAGGACCATGTACGGGCGGCCGTCGTCGAGCACCCCGGCGTCGTGGACCGCGACCACGTGCGGGTGGCCGGACAGTTGACCGGCCGCGGTGACCTCGCGCAGGAACCGCTGCCGGTCGCGGTCGGTGGCCAGGACGCGGCTGTCCATCTTGAGGGCGACCTCGCGGCCCACGGCCAGTTGGCGGGCCCGGTACACGGTCGCGAACCCGCCCTGGCCGAGCACCTCGACGACCTCGTAACCGGGCACGCCCGTGCGTTCGAACTGCATGCTGCCGTACTCCCCCACCAGCGAGGCCGACCGTCCCGGTCGGGGTACCGGGCCGGGGTGTTGAGAGCGCCGACAGTAGTGCACGGGAAACCGGCGGGCGTTCCCGGCCGGGGCGATGACATGCTGGCCGCGTGAGCAGACCGGAGATCGTCATCAGTTTCGCCCCTGAGCTGCGGCTTTTCGTCCCGTCGGAGCGACGTGCGGGGCCGACGGCCTTGGTCACCGACGGATCGTCCTCGTTGGGGCACGTGGTGGAGTCGCTGGGCGTACCCCTCACCGAGGCCGGGCGGCTGCTGGTCGACGGCCGGGAGGTGCCGGTGTCCCATGTGCCGGGCGCGGGCGAGACGGTGGAGGTCGGTGCCGTCGTCAGACCGCAGTCGGTGCCCGGGGCGCCGCTGCGGTTTTTGCTCGACGTTCATCTGGGCACGCTCGCCCGCCGGTTGCGGCTCCTGGGCGTCGACGCGGCGTACGAGAGCGAGGACATCGGCGATCCGGCGCTGGCCGCGTTGTCGGCGGCCGAGCGACGAGTGCTGCTCTCCCGGGACCGGGGGCTGCTGCGGCGCCGGGAGCTGTGGGCGGGGGCGTACGTGTACAGCGACCGTCCCGACGACCAGCTCCGGGACGTACTCGGCCGCTTCGCGCCCCTGCTCGCTCCCTGGACCCGGTGCACCGCCTGCAACGGACGGCTGTCGCGGGCCGACAAGCAGACGGTCGGCGACCGGCTGGAGGACGGGACCCGGCGGACGTACGACGTCTTCGCGCAGTGTGCGGACTGTGCGCGGCTGTACTGGCGGGGCGCGCACCACGCGCGGCTGGAGGCGATCGTCGAGGGCGCGCTGAGCGAGTTCGGCCCGCACCGCGCCCGCTGAGGCACCTGTGAGGCACCTGTGAGGGAGGGCGGGAACCGACGGTGACACGAAGGCGTTGAACAGACGCGGTGCGATGGACGTATTGACAGGAGGCGATAAGGGGAGACTCTGACTGAAGCTTCAGGCATCATCTGTGTCGCCCGTCCGCCCTCACCTCTTCTCTTCCTGGCCACCACCCCGTCACGCGGACTGGGAACGCTCCTGGTGTCCCCCTTGCCTCGCTCTTCATTTCCCCCCGTCCGCCCCCGCAGCGCGTGGGCGCAACGTGGAAGGACGACGCGCGCTGTGTCCTCATTTCCGATAGTTCCCATAGCTCCGCCCGCTCCGACGGTCCAGTCGCCTCTCCAGGGCATCTCGGACTGTCCCTCACCGGCCTCCCGTGCCCGCCGGTTCCCCGGCGCGCGGTACGCCCGCCGCGTGCTCTGTCTGCTGCCGCTCCTGCTCATCGGGATCTGGGCGGCGGACAACTGGCCGGTGCTGCACGACGGTGCCCGGCGGCTCACCACGGCCGACCCCGGCTGGCTGGCGATCGGTGCCGCGTTCACGTTCCTGTGCTGGGTTTCCGCGGCCTTCGCCCGCCAGGGGGCGATCCCGGAGCGGCTGCCGCCCGGGCTGCTGCTGGCCTCGCAGTTCGCCGCCGGAGCCGCGAACAACGTTCTCCCGGCCGGTCTCGGCGCCCACGCGGTCACCCTGCGCTTCCTGACCGGCCGTGGCATCCCGCTGGCCCGCGCCACCGCGTCCCTCGCCCTTTACTCGCTGGTCAAACCGGTGGCGAAGCTGCTGCTGATCCTCGCGCTCCTGGCGACCTTCCCGACCTCCCTGGCCACCGCCGACGTCCTCCCCGACCAGGGCACACTGCTGCCCATCGTCGTCGGCGTGGCCGGCACGGTGATCGTCGTGACGCTCGTTCTGGCCCTCGTACGTCCGTTGCGGCGCCCCCTGCTCGACGGTCTGCGCACCGCCCTGACGGACGCGCGCCGGCTGCACACCCGGCCTGTCCGGGTCGCCGCACTATGGGGCGGCGCCGCGGGCTTCTCCCTGTGCCAGGCCGCGGTGCTGGCCTGCGTCGGGGCCTCGCTCGGGCTGCCGATCGCCTGGCCCGACGTGGTCTTCGCCTACCTCGCCGCGAGCGCCGCTGTCGGCGCCGTGCCCGCGCCGGCCGGGATCGGCCCCGTCGACGCGGCCCTGGTGTTCACGCTGGCCGCGATGGGCGCCCCGATGTCCCTGGCCGCCGCGACCGTCGTCGGCTTCCGTGTCCTGACGGTCTGGCTGCCGCTGCTGCCGGGCGCCCTCGTCCTGTCGTTGCTGGTGCGCGCCAAGGTGCTGTGACGCGCCGCTGGTGTGGAGGTACGCCGGGTTGATCCGCCCGGGCGCCGTACCGCGCACCCGGCTCACCCGAGCCTGCCCCGCGAGGCCAGCGCGGGGCGCCTTCGCGCTTCGATGCCGGGCGCGCGCAAGCCGCGGCGACACCACACGGGCCGCTGAACCCCGCGCAACGCGCCGCACGCCGTCCTCACCCCAGCCTGCCCTGCGGGGCCGGCGCCGGGCGCCCTCGCGCTTCGATGCCGGGCGCGCATCAAGGCGCGGGGCACACACCCGGTGCGGTGACTTGCCAGGGTGATCCGCCGGGGTGGCGTGCCGCACGCCGTCCTCACCCCAGCCTGCCCTGCGGGGCCGGCGCCGGGCGCCCTCGCGCTTCGATACCGGGCGCGCATCAAGGCGGGGGGCACGCGCCCGGTGCGGTGACTTGCCAGGGTGATCCGCCGGGGTGGCGTGCCGCACGCCGTCCTCACCCCAGCCTGCCCTGCGGGGCCGGCGCCGGGCGCCCTCGCGCTTCGATGCCGGTGCGCGTCAAGGTGCGGCGGCACGCGCCCGGTGCGGTGAACCCCGCGTAAGGTGCCGCACACCGTCCTCACCCCGGCCTGCGCTCAAGGTCGGCACCGGCCGCCCACGTGCGTCGATGCCGGTGCGCGCCAAGGTGCTGTGACGCGCACCCGGTGCGTGATGCGCCGAGCTGATCCGCCGGGGTGGCGTGCTGTACGTCATGCTCGCTCGGGCCTGCCGCGCGGAGCCGGCGCCGGGCGCCCTCGCGCTTCGATGCCGGTGCGCGTCAAGGTGCGGCGGCACGCGCCCGGTGCGGTGATCCTGGCGTATCACGCCGCACGCCGCCTTCACCCCGGCTTGCGGCGCGAGGTGGGCGCCGGGCGCGTCCCCGGGGTCCGCCGGGGAGGCCACTGGTGTTGACAGCCCCCCCGGGGGGAAACGCGTCAGTCCCGGCGGGCCACCAGGCGGTACGCGTTGGAGACGCCCACGCGGTGGGAGATCGGGCGGACGGCGAAGCGGTCCAGCAGGGTGCCCAGGATCAGCGCGGGGACGCCGGCCAGCAGCAGGGCTCCGCGCAGGGTGCGGCGCAGGGCGTTCGGCGGCTGCGGAAGCCACGGGAGGTTGTCGCGCGGGGCGGCGTTGTCGAGGGCCAGCCAGACGGCGGCGAGCAGGTCGACGGGGTCGTGCGGCTCGGCGTGCTGCTCCAGGACGACGGTGAAGCCCAGCTCGGTGAGCCGCTGCCGGAGGTTGTCGACGGGCACGAAGTGCAGGTGCTGGGGCTGGAGCCAGGGCAGCCACCAACGGCCGAGCAGCCGGGCGTAGCGGCTGTCGGGGTCGGGGACCTCGATCACCAGGTGTCCGCCGGGTCGGATGGCCTGCCGGGCGGCCTCCAGTTCGAGCGGGGGCTCGGTGCTGTGCTCCAGGTAGTGGAACATGCTGACGACGTCGTAGTGGGCGGCCAGTTCGGGGGCCAGCTCGGTGAAGCTGCCCCGGTAGCCGTGTTCGACGCGTCCCGCCCGCTCGGCGAGTTCGGCGCCGTCGGTGAAGTCAAGCCCGTCGAAGGTCGTGCCGGTGTGGACGACCCGGGCCGACTCACAGAAGTGGCCGTGGCCGGTGCCGACGTCGAGCCAGTTTTTCGGCGCGTCGTCGAAGGGGAGCAGGGCTCGGGCCCGCTGCTCGTACATTTTGGTGCGGCCCGCGAAGGTGTTGCCGAGCTGCTTCTCGCCGAGCCCGTCGTAGAAGTCGCGGTAGTAGAACTCCAGCCCGGCGGGGTTGAGCCGGGGGTTCTGGAAGGTGTGCCGGCAGTCCTCGCAGCGGTCTAGCACGAACCGTCCGGGCTTGTGCTGGAGCAGGTCGGTGGTCCGCAGCCGGGTCGTGAGCCGGGCCGAGCCGCACCAGGGGCAACTGGTGCGCGGGGGTTCGAAGAACCGGTCGAGGCCGTGGGCCAGGTCGGTCTGGTAGGTGGGCCGGAGGGCGGACACCTGCTCGGCACGGCTCGGAGCCGCCGGCCCGTCCGGCGCATCCGGCGTTACTGCCGCTTCCGGCGCATCCGCTGTGCTGGTCCCGTGCTCGTCGTCTCTCATACCGTCTCCTTGGCGGGCGCGCCGATGGCGAGTTGCTCAAGATGGGTGGCCGCCGCCGAGGCACCTCCGGCGGCCCGGAACGCGGTACGGATCCGGCTCGCCGCGAGGCGGTGGCCGGGCTCGTGCAGTACGGCGTCGATCGCCGCGCCCAGTTTCGGCGCGGTGACCCGCCCGAACCGCACCCGGATGCCCGCCCCGGCCGCCACGACCTGACCGGCGACCACGGGCTGGTCGTCCCGGATAGGCGCGACGACAAGCGGTACCCCGTGCCAGAGCGCCTCGCACACGCTGTTGTGCCCGGCGTGGCAGACGACGGCGTCGACCCGTTCCAGGAGCGGGAGTTGGGGCGCGGAGGGGACGATCAGGACATCTTTGTCGTCGTCCCCGCCCGGGGTGCTTCCGAGTACGCCCGCCGGATCGACGATCACCGTCTGCACCCGCTCCGCCCGCTCTCGTGCGGCGACCTGACACTCCGACAGAAAACGTGCTCCGACATCGGTGTTGGCGGTGCCGAGGGTGACGAGGACGGTGGCGCGGGCCGGGTCGAGCCAGTCCCAGGGGAAGCCGGGCGCGGCGGGCCGGTCGGCGACGGACGGGCCGACGTATCGGATCTGGTCGCCCGTCCGGGCATCCGGGCCGACGAACTCCGGGGTGCTGAAAGCGAGTACGAGGTGCGGGGAGAACCGTGGGTCTGCGGTGCCGGCGGGATCACCGACGCGGTCCCGGAGGCCCGCGAGCAGCTCGTCCAGCCACTCGGCGACCTTGGGCATGCCGGACAGTACGTCGGTGAACTCGGCGGAGGTGGTCGCCGAGGTCGCCCACGGCAGTCCCAGCCGCTCGGCGACGAGGCCACCGGCGAGGGCCTGTTGGTCGGCGACGACCACGTCCGGCCCGAACTCCCCCACGGCGGCGGCGACTCCGGGAGCCATCTCCTCGGCGAGCGGGGCGAGGAAGTGTTCCCAGAGGAACTTCAGCGCCTCGGGCCCCCGCATGTCCGGCGGTCGTACGCCGTCACCGGAGCCGGGGACGGGCCCGGCGCACGGGAAGACGGTGACGTCCTCACCGACGAGCTTCCCCACGAGTCCCGGATCCGCGCACACCCAGGCCGACTCGTGGCCGCGCGAGGCGAGTTCGGCGGCGACCCCGACAGCCGGGTTGATGTGCCCGACGAGCGGCGGCACGACGAACAGGAACCGGCTCACCGCGCTTCCGCCCCCGCCAGTGGAACCGGGGCTGCCGCACCGAGGATGAGCGACAGGATGTGCCCGCCGACCGTCCCCGACGCCTCGACGAGCACGGAGTGTTCGTGTCCCGGCACGACGACGGTCCGGCAGTCGGGCAGCACCGACTCCAGCCAGGGCGCGAGTCCGGCGAGGTCCGAGTCGCCCCCGTACACACCGAGTACCGGGCAGCGTACGGAACCGGTCTCGTCGTCGGTCAGGACACGGCTGGCCGGGATGTCCTGGGCCAGGGTCGTCTCGCGGGCCAGCCGGGCGGCGCCCTTGGCTAGGCGGGCGGTGTTCTGGCCTCGGTTGGCGGTGATCCAGGCGATGGCGTCGGCCTCGTTGTGCGCGAGTTCGTGCATGACCCGGCCGAGGATGCCGTCGAGTTTGCCCGCCCAGGCGGCGGTCGCCGGTTCCGACTCGATGAGGGAGACGCTGGCGGCCCGCTCCGGGTGGCGGGCGGCGTATCCGAACGCGACTGTCCCGCCGTAGGAGTTGCCGACGAGATGGACCGGGCCGGTCACCTCCAGACGGTCGAGGAGGGCCTCCAGGTCGTCGATGTTGTCGTCGAGCGTGTAGCCGGTGGCGGGGCGGCTGGAGCGGCCGTGGCCGCGCAGGTCGTACATGACGACGTCGATGCCGGAGGCGGCGAACGCCGGTGCCACGGTGAAGTAGTAGCTGGCCAGACTGTCGGTGAGCAGGCCGTGCACGAGGACGGCGGTCGCGGCGACCGGCCGTCCGCCGCGCGGGCCGATGCGCTGGGCGTGCAGCCGGAGGCCGCCGCCGATGTCGACGTGTCCCATGGTCAGCCCGCCTCCGCCGCTTTGAGACTGGCGACGACGTGCTCGACGAGCCGGCCGACGGTGAGTTCGATGATCTCGTCGAAGTCCATGTCGGCCAGGAACTCGGCGAAGTTGACCCGGTTGCCGTACTTCTCCTCCAGCATCCCCGCCAGCGTCACCAGGTCGATGCTCTCCAGCTCCAGGTCGCGGTTGAAGGTGGTGTCCATCCGGATCTCGACGTCGTCGAGGCCGTACTCGTCCAGGAGGGCCGCGAGCATGCCCCTGATGTCGGCGAGCACCGCCTCCTCACTGACGACACCGGTTCTGGTCGTGTGCCCGTTGAGGCTGGTCATCGGTCCAACTCTCCTTGTTCTGCTGCGACTTCTTCGGCCGGTCCGGTTGTCCAGGCCACGACGTACTCCCTGTCGGGCAGTCCGGGGGATTGCCCGTCTGCTCGCAGTGCACGGTGTAGGCGGGCGCGAGCCGGCCGGAGACGGTGAGCCGGTCGCCCGCGTCCGTGGCCTCCCGCACCGCGAAGTCCCTTGGCCGGCCGCCGAATCCGGTGCCCTCCGCCTTCGCGACGGCCTCCTTGGCCGCCCAGAAGCGGGTGAACCAGAGCGCCTCGGACTCGCCGTCGGCGTCCGACCTGGCCCGCAGCAGGGCGAGTTCGGCCGGGCCGAGGGCGGTGGTGAGGGTGGAGGCGTCCCGCTCGACGACTTCCTCGATGTCGATGCCGGGCCCTTGCCCTGTATCCGGACGGGCGCCGGAGGCCGGCCCCGGCCGGGACGGCCGTACGATCGCCACGCCCGCCTCTGCCCGATGGGCGAGCGAGACGTCCAGCGGGGGCAGGGTCCGGCCGTGCGTCCCGGTGACGTACGGCCGCCCGGTCGCGTCGTTGTGCACCCGCAGCTCCGCCGGGAACACATCACCCTCGCCCTCCCGTTCCCAGAGCCACCGGCGCACGGCGTCCTTGGCGGCGATCCGTCCGAGCAGCCACTGTCTGCGACCGCGCGGGGCGTGCCGCTCGTACTGGGAACGCTCCTCCCCACCAAGGGAGTTGCGCATGATGAGGTCGCGCGAGGCGAGGTCGGGCCAGCGTTCGTGGAGGAGCACCCAGCCGCCCGGCCGGGCCTGGGAGAGGGTGTTGCGCTCGGGGAAGCGTTCGACGGGCCTGGTCTGCGGGTCGTTGTCGAAGCGCCGGTCCTGCCAGCCGCTCAGCTCGGCCCAGACCTCGCCGCCGACGGCCAGTTGGACGTCCGCTTCGAGGACGGTGTCGGTGAGCGAGGTGATCCTCACGAAGCAGTCGACGTCGGTGCCGGGTTCGGGGTGCGGCCCGTAGAACCTCATCGTTCGCATCCCGACCGGGAACACGACCGTCCGCGAGGTGCGTGTCGCCATGATCCAGTACCCGAGGATCTGCCCGACGTTGTCGAGGAGCGAGCCGGGCGCGGGCGGGGTCGTGATGACTCCCCGTACGTGCGCCTCGCCCAGCGCGGTGAGTTCGGTGACCCCCTGGAACGCCGGGCCGTGGAACATCCAGCGCTCGGCGTAGAGCTGGGCGGCGGTGTGGTCGGGGGCGCGTTCGGTGGCGGAGGTTGTGGGCCAGGGGGTGGGGCGGGCCGTCAACTCCGGGTAGTTGTCGGCGAGTTCTACGGTGGCTCGGGCGCGGGGGCCGAATGAGACGGCCCGGTGGGTGGGCGATCCGGGGACGGGGGTGACGGTCACGTCCACGTCGACGGGCGGGGTGGCCGTGAGCCACTGGTCGAAGCGGGCGCCGTGCACGGCCACGGGTACGGGTACGGGTACAGGTACAGGTACAGGTACGGCTCGGGTTCCGGGGTGCGTCCGCGCCGCCGAGAGCTGGGCCGCTTCCATCATGTGCTGCACGATCGTCGTCGCCGGGACCACCGGCCACCGGTCGGCCACGTCCGGCCAGCCGGGGCGCTGAGGGAAGAAACAGTGGTCGAGGAGGTACGGCATGGTGTCCGGCGAGACGTGGACCGTGGTGCGCCAGGGGGCCGGGGCGGCCTGGGCGCTGGAAGGCGCGACCCCTTCCTGACCGCGCCAAGGGGGTGGGGCGGCCTGAGTGGCGGGAGGCATGACCCCTTCCTGACCGCGCCAAGGGGGTGGGGCGGCCTGAGTGGCGGGAGGCATGACCCCTTCCTGACCGCGCCAAGGGGCTGGGGCGGCCTGAGTGGCGGGAGGCGCGACCCCTTCCTGACCGCGCCAAGGGGCTGGGGCGGCCTGAGTGGCGGGAGGCATGACCCCTTCCTGACCGCGCCAAGGGGCTGGGGCGGCCTGAGTGGTGGACGGCATGACCCCTGCCTGACCGGCCGGGACGGCGCCCCCTGCGGGCCCGCCCGGCCCCCGCGAAGCATCCCCGGCGGACCCGCCCGACCCCTGCACGGCGCCGCCCGCGTAGGCCCCGGTGGAGCCCGGTCGGCGATGGCCCGCGCCGATCAGTTCGGCGGCGGTGTCGGCCGTCTCCCGTAGCAGGGCGCTGAGTTCGGCGGCGGCCGGGAAGCGGGCCGCGAGTGCGTCCAGCGGCGACGCCAGCCCGGCGGCCGGGAGCGCGGCGCAACCAGGTGTCCGCACGATGCCCAACGCCGGGGCAGCATCAGCCTGTTGTGCTGCGGCGGCGGCCGAGGCGGCGACCCGCGACGGACCGGCACCTCGCGGCGCGGCGGCGGCCGGGACCTCGGTGGCCGAAGGCCGTGCGGGGTTGCTCACGGAACCCGGCCTCGAACCCGGCCTCGAACCCAACTCCGCCCGCAGTCGCGTGAGCGTCCCTTCGTCGAGGGAGACGAGGGCGCCACCCAGGTCGAGGCGGACGGGCGGGCGGGTGGACGGCCGGCCCCTCCGCACGGAGGCCGGCGTGTCGGCCGGTGCCGTGGAGCGGTCGGAGGGGCCGGCGGCGCGGGGTGCCGGGGCGGCGGAGACGTCGGCGCTGCCAGCGGTGCCGACGGTGGCGGCGGTGGCGGCGGTGGGTGGAAGCGCCGGTGATGTCGTCCGGCCGGAAACCCACAACGCCGTTGCCACACGCCGGAGTTGTGCCAGGCCGCCGCGGTGCGGGGAGTTCGCGGCTATGACCAGATGATCGCGCCCCGCCAGCGTGTCGCCGATGAGAGAGCCGAGTTGGCCGGTGCCCACCTGGACGAAGGTCCGGTGGCCGGCCGCGTACATCGCCTCGACCAGCTGCCGGAAGCGCACCGGTTCCAGGAGATGCCGTACGAACAGTTCACGCACCGCCGACTCACCCGAAGGGAAGGGCGCCGCAGTCGTCCCCGACCAGACGGGAACCGTCGGCGGCCGGAGCCGGAAGCTGCTCGCGGCCTGCTCGATGGGGGCCAGGTAGGGCGCCAACATCGGTGTGTGGAAGCCGGATTGGAAGGGCAGCACCTGACTGAGCACACCCCGGGCACGGAACGCCCGGACGAACGCCTCGACCGCCGCGTCAGGGCCGCACACCATCGACTGGCCCGGCGCGTTGTCGTGCGAGAGCACGATCCCGGCGTCCGCCCAGCCCTCCTCGGCGAGCGCCGTGAGTACCCGTTCGGCGGGCGCGCCGACTGCCCCGAAGGCCAGCCCCGGCACACTGACCGTGTCGGGGTCGAAGGTCGCCATGAAGGCGCCGACCTCGTCACCGTCGTACAGTCCGGCGGCCACCATCGCCGTCCATTCGCCGACGCTGTGCCCGGCCACCGCGTCCGGGACGACGCCCATACGGCGCAGTGCCCGGTCGAGCAGCAGCCCGACCCCGACAACCCCGAACCCGTGCCGGCCCACGTCCCCGACCTCGGCTCGTTCACCGGCCGGCAGGACGTCGGTGAGACCGAAGTGGGCGGCGATGTCGTCGACGCGGGGTTCGAAGTCCCCTTCGAGGCCGGGGAAGACGAAGGCGAGGCCCCCCAACTCCGTCCCCCCGTCCGCTTGTAGCGACTCGGGCCGGAACCAGACGTCGCTACGGCCCTGCCACGCACGTCCCTTGGCGACGGCCCGGCGCGCCAGGGTGAGTCGCTTCGCCGTCGGATCGACGATGCCGAGCCGGGTACGTCCGGTCTGCGGATCTGGGCGGGTGGCGTCAAGTCCGGCTGCGAGTACGGAGCTGTCGCCCGTGTCGAGGAGGGCGGCGAGGGCCTCGGGGGTGTCGGCGGCGAGCAGCAGGACACGCTCGGGCTCGGCAACAGTGACCCTCGGCCCGGGGGAAGGCGCCGGGGACACGGTCGTCCTCATACGCGCCCCCGGCGCCTCCTCCAGCACCACATGGGCGTTGATGCCGCCGAACCCGAACGCGTTGACCGCCGCCCGTCGTACCGGCTGCTCGGCCGTGGTCTCCCAGGGCGCGGCCCGGTCCAGGGGGCGGAAACGGGTGGCCGCGAGGGCCGGGTTCGGGTCGTCGCAATGGAGGGTGGGCAGGAGCATGCCGTGGTGGACGGCGAGGGCGGCCTTGACGAGGCCCGCGACACCGGCGGCGGGCATGGTGTGCCCGATCATCGACTTCACGGACCCGATCACCGCCGTACCGGCGCCACCCAGGCTGCCCGCGTCTCCCGGCCCGAACACCTCCGCCAGCGTGGCCAGTTCGGCGTTGTCACCGGCGGGGGTCGCCGTGCCGTGGGCTTCCAGGAGGCCGATGGAACCGGGCTGGGCGGGGTCGAGTCCGGCGGCCCGCCAGGCCTGGCGTACGGCGTGGGCCTGGCCGCCGGGGTCGGGGTTGACGAGCCCGGCGGCGCGGCCGTCACTGGCCACGCCGGTGCCCCGGATGACGGCGTAGATCCGGTCTCCGTCGCGCTCGGCGTCCGCGAGGCGCTTGAGGACGACCACGCCGGTGCCCTCACCGATCAGGATGCCGTCGGCACCCCGGTGGAAGGGGCGGATGCGCTGGCTGGGCGAGAGGGCTCGGAGCTGCGAGAAGACGCTCCACAGGGTGATGTCGTGGCAGTGGTGGACTCCGCCGGCCAACATCACGTCGCAGCGCCCGGAGGCGAGCTCGTTCACCGCCTGGTCCACGGCCACCAGCGAGGAGGCACAGGCCGCGTCCACGGTGTACGCGGGTCCACGCAGGTCGAGGCGGTTGGCGACCCGGGAGGCGGCGAGGTTGGGCACGAGCCCGATCGCCGACTCGGGGCTGTCGGGACCGAGGGTGTCCGTGAACGCCGTACGGATGCTGTCGAGTTGGGCGGAGTCCAGGTCGGGCAGCAACTCGCCCAGTGTCCGGACGAGTTGACCGGCGGTACGCACCCGCTGGTCGAGCCGGACGAGGCCGGGGGTGAGGTAGCCGCCCCGGCCCAGGACCACGCCGACGCGATGCCGGTCGGGCAGCCAGCTGTCCAGCTCTCCGCGGCCTCCGGCCCCGCCCCAGCCTGCGCCTCCTCCGGCGTCGGCGAGGGCGGCGGCGGCCACGTTGAGCGCGATCAGCTGGTCGGGCTCGGTTCCGGAGACGGAGTTCGGCATGATCCCGAACCGGGTCACCTCCACCTCCGCCAGCCCGTCCACGAACCCGCCGCGCCGGCAGTACACCTGGTCGGCGACGGCACGGCCACCGGCGGAGTCGGGCCGGTAGTAGGCGTCCTCGTCCCAACGCCCTGCCGGTACCTCGGTGATGGCGTCCGTGCCGGCGAGCAGGTTCCGCCAGTAGGTGTCGAGGTCGGCGGCGCCCGGCAGCAGCACCGACATGCCCACGATGGCCACCGGGCTCGCCGACGGGCCGACCGGTGCGTCGCTCGGTGCGCCCAGCGCGTGACGATCCGTCATGTCGCTTACCAGCCCGACGAGGTGTAGACGACGGCGCCTGCCGACTCCGCGCCCCAGGCCAGTTCACGGAGCAGCGCGGCCGTGCCCTCCTCGGGGTCGATGAGCCTTACCCCGCGCCGGGCGTACTCGCGCCCGAGTTCGGGGGTCACCATGCCGGTGTGGCCGCCGGTCGGCGCCCACGGCCCCCAGTGCACGGTCAGGGCCCGCTGCCCGGTTCGGGCCGCCCAGGCCGCACCGAGGCTCTGGAGGGCGTCGTTGGCGGCGGCGTAGTCGACCTGGCCCCGGTTGCCGAGGACGGCGGAGATGCTGCCGAACAGGACGGCGAAGGCAGGCCTGTTGGGGAGCTGTTCCAGCGCGGCGAGCAGGGTTTCGGCGCCGGTGGTCTTGGTCCCGTACACACGCTGGAAGGACTCGCTGGTCTTCTCGGCGATGAGCCGGTCCTCGATGACCCCGGCCGCGTAGACGACGCCGTCGAGACGGCCGTGTTCGGCGTGGATCTCCTTCACGGCCTGGAGCGCCGCGTCCTGTTCGCGGAAGTCGACGGAGTGGTAGCGGGCCTGGCTGCCGAGGGCCGCCAGTTCGTCGAGCGTGGTGGTGATCTCCCGCTGGGCCAGCAGGAGTTCGGCCTCACGGTTGATCGCGGCCGGGGTCAGTCCGCCCCGGCCGGCGAGGGCCGCGCGCAGTTCCGTCCGGGTTCCGGCGGCTGCCGTGGCCGCGTCCTCCGGGCCTTCCGCTGCGGGGGTCCGGCCGAGCAGTTCGATCCGGCAGCGGGAGGCGGAGGCCAGCGCGGCGGCGAACTTCGCGGTGATGCCACGGGCCCCGCCGACCAGCAGGACCACGCTGTCGCGGTCCAGCCCGAGGGCGGCGGCCTCGGCGGCCCCGGCCCCGGCGGGTCCGGCGCCGGTGGTGCCGAGTGCGCCCAGCGGGGTTTCGATCAGCTCAAGTCCGTGGCGTCCGGCGGCCGTTCGCAGGACGACCGGGGTGCGGTCCGGGGCGAGCAACTCGCCGAGCAGGGCGTCTGCGACAGCGGCGGCACCCGTGTCGTCGCCGACGAGGTCGATGACGCGTGCGTCCGTCTCCGGGTACTCCCGGGCGACCGTCCGGATGAACCCGTGGAGTCCGGCGGACCTCAACTCGGCGGTCTCCGTACCCCCTTCGGTGGTCACCCGTACGGCGAACAGCCAGCGCGGGGCGAGCCCCAGGGCCGCCTTGAACACGGGGAACGCCTCGGGCAGCACCGGCGGCCGGGACGAGGCCAGCGGGTCGAGGTACAGGACCCCGTCGATGGGCCCGTCCGCCCCCGTCAGCAGGTGCTCGGCGTCGAGCACGAACGCGCCGGCGCCGTGTCCGGCAAGCCGTGCCACGACCTCCTGGGCCACCGCACCGCCGTCGTCGTCGCCCAGGATCGCGAACCGCTTTCCGGCCAGTACGGCGGCGGGGCCGACGCTCCCGGGTCCGGACCCGTTCAGGGTCCCGTTCAGGGTCCCGTTCCCGTCCTGCTGTTCCAGCAGCACAGGCCGCAACTGGAAGCGCTTCGGCGCCTCACCGATGACCTCCGGGGAGGGGGATACGGCGGCCACCTCCGTCGGGAGGGGCTGCGCTGCCGCTCCCACCACTCCTGCCGCTCCCTGCTGCTCGACTTCGTCAGGGCCGGTGAGCCGCGCCGCCAGCCACGCCGTCACCGCAGCCGCCGTACGGGCCTTGGCGAGATCCTCCAACTCGGCATCCCCGAGCACAGTGAGGTCACCGCCACCTCCAATGCCCAGCCGCTGCGCCAACTCACCAGCGATCTCAGCCCGCTTGATCGAGTCGATACTCAAGTCGGCTTCCAGATCGAGATCCGGCTCGATCATGTCCACGGGGTAACCGGTGCGCTCACCGATGATCTCCAGCACCACCCCCAACACCTCCGCCTCCGTGAACCCCTCAGCGGTGGAGACGGAAGCAGGAGCGGGCACGGGCTCGGGCCCGGCTGTCGTGAGCCGCGCCGCCAGCCATGCCGTCACCCCGGCCGCCGTACGGGCCTTGGCGAGATCCTCCAACTCGGCATCCCCGAGCACCGTGAGGTCACCGCCACCCCCGACACCCAACCGCTGCGCCAACTCACCAGCGATCTCAGCCCGCTTGATCGAGTCGACACTCAAGTCCGCTTCCAGATCGAGATCCGGCTCGATCATGTCCACCGGATAACCGGTGCGCTCACTGATGATCTCCAGCACCACCCCCAACACCTCCGCCTCCGTGAACCCCTCAGCGGTGGAGACGGAAGCAGGAGCGGGCACGGCGTAGAGCGCGGGCGGGTAGGCGGGCGCAGTCTCCGGCGCCGGCTGCTGGACCTGGGTCTGAACCGCCCGCAGGGTCTCCGGTGCCGTCGGGCCGGGTATCCACTGGCCCGGTGCCGCGCCGAAGTACGTGAGAAGTACGTCCCGTTGGGCCGCGACCATCTCGCGGCTGGTGCGCAGGAACTCGGAGATCAGCGCGTCCCTGCCACCGACCGGGGTGCCGTCCTGGTGATTCGCGGTCACTGTCGTCGTCTCCACTACGCGTCGGGCCGGTGCGAGGGCACCGGGGAGAAGTTCGCCGGCGGCGGTGCGGACCAGGTGGCCGTCGACCGTCCAGCCGGGCCGCTTGGGCGCCTTGGTCCGGGTCGCGTCGACCGCGTCGCGCCCGTGGAACAGCCATCCGGTGCGCACCGGCAGCCCCGCGACGGCCAGTTGGGCCAGCGCGTCCAGCCAGCCGTGCAGTCCGCTGTCCGGACGCGGTTCGCAGGCGACCGTGCGGTGCGGGCGGTCGCCGAGAATCTGGCCGACCAGCCGGGTCAGTACGGAACCGGGCCCCGCCTCGACGAAGGTCCGGGCGCCCGCCTCGTACATGGCCTCGATCTGGGCGACGAAACCGACCGGGGCACCGATCTGGGCGGCCAGTTCGGCACGCACCGCGTCGGCGTCGGGGCCATAGGGGGCCGCCGTACGGTTGGACCACACCGGGAACTCCGGAGCGCGCACGGGCTGTTGGGCCAGCGCGTTCGCGAAGCGCTCGCCTGCCCCGGCGACCAGCGGGCTGTGGAAGGCACAGGCGACGGGGATGCGCTTCGCGCCGAGTCCGGCGGCGCGCAGCAGCCGTACCGCCTCGTCGACCGCCTCCGTCGGGCCTGAAATCACCGTCTGCTTGGGCGAGTTGTGGTTGGCGATGACCACCGAGGTGGGCGCGTCCGCCGCGCGCAGGGCCGCCGTGACGTCCTCGGCTCCCGCCGACACCGCCGCCATGGTGCCCGGGTCGTCGCTGTTGGCCCGCGCTGCCGCCGAGAGGATCGCGGTCGCGCGTTCCGCGCTCAGGGCGAGAAGGGTTTCCGGGTCGAGGGCGCCGGCCGCGCTGAGGGCGACGAGTTCGCCGTAGCTGTGTCCGGCGGCCATGTCGGGACGTACGCCGGCCGTGGTGAGGAGGGCGTGGGCGGCGAGGCCGGCGATGCCCAGGGCCGGCTGGGCGGTCCGGGTGTCGGTGAGCGCGGTGTGCTGGCGGTCGCGGGTGGTGTCGTCGAAGGCGGTGGGCGGGTAGAGGAGGTCGGCGTGGTCGCGGCCGAGTTCCAGGTAGTACTGGAGTTCGGGGAGAGCGACGAACACGTCGGCGAGCATCCCGGTCCGCTGGCTGCCCTGCCCGGGGAAGAGGAAGGCGACCTGGCCCGGCGCCTGGCCCGCCGCCTCCTCCTGCTGCTGGTGCTGCGCGAGGTGGACGCCGGCGCGGGGATCGTGCTCCCCCGCCAGTGCCCGCCGCAACTGTCCGACGAGGCCCGCCGTGTCCGTCGCGACGACCGCCACCTGTACGGGCTCGTGGCGGGCGTCGGAGCGGCGCGAGGCGGCGAGCGCGAGGTCGCGCAGCCGCCAGGAGGACTGCCCGTCCTGGGCTGCTTTCAGCACGTCCTCGATGGCTCGGCGTGCCCCGGCCGGATCGGCCGCCCGGAACGTGAACAGTTCGGCGGGCCAGGCGTCGAGGGTGTGCGCGGGCGGGGCGGAGTCGGCGTAGGCCTCCAGCACCACATGGAAGTTGGTGCCGCCGAAGCCGAACGCGCTGAGCCCCGCTCGTCGTTCGCGTGCCGGAGCCGCCCAGGGCCGGGTCCGCCCGTGGAACACGAACGGGCTACTGGTCTCGTCCCAGGCGGCGTTGGGCTTGCTGACGTGCAGGGTGGGTGGCTTGACCCCGGTGTGCAGGGCGAGCACGGTCTTGATGAGGCCGGCCAGTCCGGCGGCGCACTTGGTGTGCCCGATCTGCGACTTGACCGAACCGAGCGCGACAGCCCCCGGTTTGGCCCCGGCTTCGCTGAACACCTCGCTGAGGATGGTGAGTTCGGTGCGGTCACCGACCACGGTTCCGGTGCCGTGCGCCTCGACGAGCCCGACCTCGGCGGGCGAGACCCCTGCGTTGCGGTACGCCCGCTGCAGCGCGGCCCGCTGGCCCTCGGGCCGGGGAGCGGTCAGCCCGAGGGAACGCCCGTCGCTGGAACTGCCGACTCCCTTGATGACGCCGTAGATCCGGTCGCCGTCACGCTCGGCGTCCGACAGCCGCTTCAGCACGACACACGCGACGCCCTCCCCCAGCGCGATCCCGTCCGCCGAGCTGTCGAAGGCGCGCGAACGCCCGGTCGGGGACAGGGCGTGCACGGAGGAGAAGAGCACGTAGTCGTTGATGCCGTTGTGCAGGTCGGCGCCGCCGCACAGCACGACGTCGCTGGTCCCGCCGACCAGTTCCTTGCAGGCCACGTCGACGGCGGCCAGCGAGGAGGCGCACGCGGCGTCGACCGTGTAGTTGGCGCCGCCGAGGTCGAGGCGGTTGGCGATCCGGCCGGAGATCACGTTGGAGAGCATGCCGGGGAAGGAGTCCTCGGTGAGCCGGGGCAGCTGATCCACGAGCCCGTCCGGCACCTTGCCGTAGTACGACGGCAGTACGGCGCGCAGCGTGCCCGCGTTGGACAGGTCACTGCCCGCCTCCGCGCCGAAGACGACCGAGGTGCGTGAGCGGTCGAACTCCCGCCCCCGCTCGCCGTATCCGGCATGCGCCAGGGCCCGGCGGGCGGCTTCGAGGGCCAGCAGCTGGACGGGCTCGA
The DNA here is from genome assembly GCF_036898825.1 of Streptomyces sp. B21-083. GTDB lineage: Bacteria > Actinomycetota > Actinomycetes > Streptomycetales > Streptomycetaceae > Streptomyces. Next base: position 3,142,174 of record NZ_JARUND010000001.1, read on the forward strand.
TGCTGCCGAGCGAGGTGGGCGGAATGCCGTAGGACAGCGGGTCGAAGGGGATGCGGGGCAGGAAGCCGCCCCACTTGGAGGACGTGACGCCACCGTCCCCGTCCTCGGCCGAGTAGTGCACGGCGGGGTCCCAGCGGTCGGCCGGCACCTCCGCCACCGCGTCGTGACCGCCGAGGACGTTCGCCCAGAAGGCGGCGAGGTCGGGGGCGTCCGGGAACATACAGGCCATGCCCACCACGGCGACGTCGAGGGGCGCGGGCGGCGGGGCTTCGGTGTCCTCCTCGGCCGCCGGCACACCGAGCCGCTCCCGCAGCTGGGCCGCCCGCCCGGTGAGGAAGTCGGCGGCGCCGTCGGCCACGGAGTGGTGCAGCGCCTCGATGGTGGTGGTCGCCGAGCGCAGTACGGCCACTTCCCCGGCCATGAACATGCCCTCGGCGAGCTGCCGTTGCTCGTCCACGGCCGCCAACTCGCCCTCCACGTCCCGCTCGACGCCCTTGCTGGCGATCCGCAGCCGCCCGACGTTCAGCCGCTCCAGGCGCTCCCAGATCTGCCGCTCGGGCACCCCGCTCGCCCGCAACTCCGCCTCGAAATCGCGGTAGTTGTCGCTGAACGGGCTGGGTACGCACCGGGTGGCATGACCGGGCGCCGTCTCCAGCAGCGCGGTACTGGTCGCGTCGACGACCTGGCGCTGGAAGAGCGGCTGGACCGCTCCGCAGGCCACCGCCTCGTCGGTGAACAGGTAGGCGGTGCCCATCAGTACGCCCACGGACGCACCGCGCGCGGTCAGTGGGGCGGCGAGGGCGGCGACCATCGCGGCCGACCGCTCGTCATGGATGCCACCCGCGAAGAACACCTCGATCCGCTCGGCGGCACCCTCCCCCGCACCGGCCAGGTAGTCCTCGATGACGGCGAGTTGGGCCTCCCAGAGCGGAAAGCTGCCGCGCGGTCCGACATGCCCGCCGCACTCCGACCCCTCGAACACGAACCGGCGTGCCCCGGCCTCCAGGAACTGCTTCAGCAGTCCCGGCGAGGGCACGTGCAGGAAGGTGCTGATCCCGGCCCGCTCCAGCGCCTCGGCCTGGGCGGGTCGGCCGCCCGCGATGACGGCGTGCGTCGGCCGCAGCTCCCGTACGGCTTCGAGCTGGGCGTTTCGCAGTTCCTCGGGCGCGAACCCGAGCACGCCGACACCCCAGGGCCGGTCGTCCCCGACGGCTTCCCGGGTCTCGGCCAGCATGGCCCGGCTCTGCTCGCCACTGGCGAGGGCCAGCGCGACAAACGGCAGCGCACCACCCCGGGCGACGGCTGCGGCGAACCGCGCCTGGTCACTGACTCGGGTCATCGGCCCCTGGGCGAGCGGGAGTTGAGTACCCAGGGCCCGGCTCATCGGAGAACCGGCGCGCAGCGCCCGCAGGGGCCCCGCACCCCGCACGCCATCCCGTTCGCCATCCCATACGTCGTCCTGTACACCGTCCCGTACGACGTCTCGTACGACGTCGCGGACCGCGTCGGTGAGGGCGCGGACCGTGCGGGCGGTGTCGCCCCAGTGGTCGGCGAAGCGGGCGGCGAGGAAGCCGTCCTGGCCGACCGGGAGGAGCTGGGTGCGCGGGTTCTGGGCGCCGAGCATCGCCGCGACCGCCGCCGGATCACCGGCCGGGACGGACGGGGCGTCGGGGCCACGCCGGTGCAGTACGCGGTGACCGGCCAGGACGACGGTCTCCGAGCCGTCCATCGAGCGCAGGGCGGCTGCCGTCGCCTCCGGCAGTGAGGACTCGGCGAGCAGGGCGAGTTGGCTGTCGAGCACGATGCCCGCCGCTCCCCCGGCGACGGCGGCGGCGGCCGTACGGGGGCCGATGCCGCCACGCGCCCAGACGGGGAGGCCGATGCCGGGTTCGGCGAGGAGCCGTTGCAGGAGGACGAAGGTGCTGAGGTCGCCGATCCGGCCGCCGCCGTCGCTGCCCCGGGCGATCAGCCCGTGCGCACCGGCGCGGACGGCCGCGAGGGCCTCCTCCAGGTCGGTGACCTCGACGAGGACGCGGTGGTGGGCGGCGAGCGCGGCGACCGGCCGGAACGCGTCGGCGGCATCGGGGGCGAGGATCACGGTGTCGGGTCCCCCGTCGCCGACCAGGTCGGCGGGGGTGAGCCGGCAGTGCGGCCCGATCCGTACGCCGTAGCGGAAGCCGGAGGCGGAGGGGGCTGCGAGGTGGCGTATTCGGGCCAGCGCGTCTCTGGCTCTCCGGTCGCCGAGGCCCAGGTCGAGTACGCCCAGGCCGCCCGCACGGCTGACCGCGGCGGCGAGCCGTGCGTCGGGCTCGCCGAAGGGGGTGACTCCAATGATCATGTCAGCGGCGCGCACGGCAGACGTCATGATTCTCCGAAATACTCGGTGAAACTGCACGGTGGGGGTTTTGTGTGGCGCGGAAGCACTTCACCTCAGAGGGAAACCACGGGGAAGCTAGCGCCGACATTACTCACGAGTCAACATGGCGTGGAACATTCCGTATGCGGCCGATTCCATTCGGCCACCACCGCCGAGCCACCCCAAGTCCCGAAAAACCGCCCAATTCCAATAAGTTTCGACGTCGCCGCAGACCGGCGGGGTGCCTCTGGATGTCAGCAAGCCGTCAGACAACCGGTCGAATTCACTTCCGCCTCACGCCTCGGAAACACGGCGGACAGGGGATAAAAACCTTGTAAATTCCTCGCGAGCACATCGCGACGGCCGAATCCGGGCATGCCGAAGTCGCCGCTTCGGCACGGCCAAAGGCCGCTGCCCGGCGACACTGACAGACCATCTAATTCCACACCCCCTGCCGGAACAAGAGGCAGGACACGACAGAACGAGCCGACCTCCCGGCAAAACCCGGAAGGTCGGCTCGCTACGAGGGCCCAGCGGCGGTCAGGCCTTCGTCTCGGACACCTCCGGAGCGGGGGCCTCCGGAGCCGGCTCGGTTACCTCGGCGACCTCCAGCGGGCGGACCGGGATGAGGAAGGCGACGACCGCGGCCGCGAGGCCGATACCGCAGCCGATCATCATGGCGGCCCGGAAACCGGCCTCGGAGGGCAGCGCGAAGCCACCGAAGTCGTTGGTCATCTGGGCCAGGACGACCCCGATGACAGCGGCCGAGACCGAGCTGCCGATCGAACGCATCAGGGTGTTGAAGCTGTTGGCGGAGGCGGTCTCGGACTGCGGGACGGCGCCCATGATGAGCGCCGGCATGGCGCCGTAGGCGAAGCCGACACCCGTGTTGCAGACGATGGTCACCGCGAGCAGACCCCACGTGGAGCCGGTGCCGACGATCGGCAGCGAGATGCCGTACCCGATGGCGATGACCAGGCTGCCGAGGGAGAGCGTGATCCTGGGACCGGACTTGGCGGAGAGCATGGCGCCGAGCGGCGACATGACCATCATCATCAGGCCGGCCGGAGCCATCCACAGCCCCATGGCGAGCATGGACTCGCCGAGCCCGTAGCCGGTCTCCTTGGGCAGCTGCATCAGCTGGGGGATGACCAGGGCCTGCGCGTACATCGCGAACCCGACGAGGATCGAGGCCGCGTTGGTCATCAGCACCTGCGGACGGGCGGTCACCCGGAGGTCGACCAGCGGCTCGGCGTTGCGCAGCTCCCACCGGCCCCAGGCCAGCAGCACGACCACGGCGACGGCGAACAGCCCGAGGGTGGTGCCACTGCCCCAGCCCCAGTCGGCGCCCTTCGACACGGCGAGGAGGAGGCAGACCAGCGCGGTGCCGAGCCCGATCGCGCCGAGCACGTCGAAGCGCCCGGCGGCGATGTTCTCGCGCCCGTCGGGCACGAAGACCGAGATCAGCGTGGCGACGGCGAGGGCCAGCGCGGCCACGACCCAGAACAGCACCCGCCAACTGGCGTTCTCGGCGATCGCCGCGGAGAACGGCAGCCCGAGCGCGCCGCCGACCCCCATGGAGGCGCTCATGATCGCGATGGACGAACCGAGTTTCTCCGCCGGTACGACGTCACGCATCAGGCTGATGCCCAGCGGGACGACGCCCATGCCCATGCCCTGCAGTCCGCGCCCGGCGATCATCGGGAGCACGGAGGAGGACAGCGCGCAGAGGACGGAGCCCAGGACGAGCGGCACGAGCGAGGCGAGCAGCATGCGCTTCTTGCCGTACATGTCGCCGAGCCGGCCGGCGACCGGCGTCACGACCGCAGCGGCCAGCAGGGTGGCGGTGATCACCCAGGAGGCGTTCGAGGCGGAGGTGTCGAGCAGGGTCGGCAGCTCCCCGATCAGCGGGACCACGAGGGTCTGCGTGACCGCGGCCACGATGCCGGCGAAGGCAAGGATGCCGACAACTCTGCCGGAGCCGGCGTCGGGCTTGGAACTGTCCACTGGGTCACTCCCTCGGAGAGGATGCAGATGACACGATGTGCATAATGCACGAGGAGTGCATCATACATATCGTCGGCGAACGCACTAACTTTGGAGGGGGCCCACCGAGGGGAAGGCCCGTTCAGAGCCGAAGGAAGCAGCCGCATGGACAAACCCGTTGATCTGGTCGAGTTCGAGATGATGCTGCTCGGTCGGTACATGCATCTGCTCTCACCGACGGCGCGGGGCGCGGTGGGACGGCTCGACCGCAGCGCGTACATCGTCCTCAGCCGTATCCAGGTGGAGGGGCCGATGTCCATCGGCCAGCTCAGCGCCGCGTTCGGCCTGGACGTGTCCACGCTCAACCGGCAGACCGCCGCGATGGTCCGCGCCGGAATCGTCGAACGCATCCCCGACCCCGAGGGGGGCATCGCGCGCAAGTTCGCGATGACGGGGGAGGGCGAGCGCCGCCTGGCGGCCGACCGTACGGGGAACCGGGAGGGCCTGGCCAAGGTGGTGGTCGACTGGACGGCCGAGGAGGTCGCGGACTTCGCCGCCCACCTGAGCCGCCTCAACCGTGACGTGGAGCGACTGGACGGCCGGCCGTGGCCGCGCGACCGAACGGCGCCACCGACAAGCGGTGAACGATCGTTCACACTTGAAGAGTGAACCATCTCGGCATGAATTGCCCCTGACATGGGCAGAGTTGAGGTGCGCCGACCGTCCCGCGCCGCACTTCGGGAGGCAGCCCAGTCATGCACCCCGAGCCGGACCCCCGTACCCGCCGCCCTTCCCACCACCCTGCCCCCCGCCGGGTCGTCGTCACCGGTCTGGGCGCTGTCACCCCGCTCGGCGTCGGAGTCCCCGACCTCTGGCGAGGGCTCCTCGAAGGCCGGTGCGGCATAAGGGAGTTGACCGGCGAGGAGTTCAGCGACCTGCCGGTCCGGGTGGCCGGCACGGTTCCGGTGGACCTGGCCGGGCTGCTCCCCCGCCCCCAGGCCCGCCGGATGAACCGGGCCGCGCAGTTCGGCGTACTGGCAGCGCGGGAGGCCTGGCGGGACGCCGGGTTCGACGGTTCGGGCACGGAGGCGAGCGGTCTGTCACCCGAGCGTGTGGGGGTCTCGGTGGGCGCGATCCTGGGTGACGCCTCGGTCCTCGTCGGCGGCGACCGCAGGCTCCGCGACAAGGGTCCCCGAGCGGTCTCGCCGCTCACCACCCCGATGACGGTGCCGTCGCAGGCGGCGTCCCAGATCTCGCTGGACCTGCGCATCACGGGCGAGGCCCGCACGGTGACCAGCGCCTGCGCGTCGGGCACGGAGGCGATCGGCCAGGCGATCGACCGCATACGGTACGGCCATGTCGACGTCGCCCTCGCGGGAGGCGCCGAGGCTGTCGTCACACCGGCGATCATGGCGTCGTTCGCCGCGATGCGCGCCCTGTCGACATATCCCGCCGGGGACCTGCCGTCCCGCCCCTTCGCCAGGGACCGGGACGGTTTCGTCAACGGTGAGGGCGCGGGTTTCCTGCTCCTGGAGTCCGAGGAGCACGCCCGGGCGAGGGGCGCCCGCGTCTACTGCGAGGCAGCCGGCTGGGGCCTGTCGGCCGACGCCCACCACATGGCGGCACCGGACCCCTCGGGCACCGGCGTGGCCCTGGCCCTCCACCGTGCCCTGCGCGACGCCGGAGGCCGTCCCGCCGACGTGATCCACGTCAACGCCCACGCCACGGCCACGATCGACGGCGACCTCGCGGAGGCGAACGCACTGCGGGCGGTACTGGGCGCGGTGGGCACGCTCCGCGTCCCCGTCACGGCCCTCAAGGGCCACCTCGGCCATCTCCAGGGCGCCGCGGGCGGGGTGGAGGCGGTGGCCACGGCCTTGACCCTGCACCACGGCACGATCCCGCCGACGATCGGTTGCGCGGAGGGCGAGCAGGACGAGGCGATCGACCTGGACGTGGTGCGGGGCGGCCCACGCCCGCTGCCCGACCACGGCGATCTGGCCCTCAGCAACTCGTTCGGGTTCGGCGGTCACAACGCGGTGCTGGCGCTACGGCGGGTGGGGTAGCGCGAGGCGGAGAGGGGGTTACTGGGGGTGGGAGGTCACGCCGAGCGCTTTCGGGCGGCGGTCTTCTTGGCAGTGGTCGTTTTGGCTGAACCGGCCTTGGCGGTACTGGCCTTGGCGGTACTGCCCTTGGCCGTGCTCTTCTTCACGGCGCCGGTCGACTCCTTGGTGGCCGTGGCCTTCTTGGAGGCGGCCTTCTTGGCTGTAGAGGTCGACTTCTTTCCGACCTCACCCTTGGAAGTCGCCTTGGAAGCCGCCCTGGGCGCCGCCTTTGAAGCCGAAGCCGAAGCCGTACGACGCCCGCGCAGGGGCTTGACCTCCCCTTCCGCCACGTCCTCCGCGGCCTCCTCGACCTTCTCCCCCCTTGATTCCTTGGCCTCCCGCACGCTCTTCTCCAGCGCGGCCATCAGGTCGAGCACCTTGCCGCCACCGCTGGGCGCCGGGGCGTGCGGGGCCTCCTCGCCGGAGGCCTTCGCGGCGATGAGTTCCTCGACGGCCTCGCGGTAGTCGTCGTGGAGGTCGGCGAGATCGACCTCGCCGAGGGTCGCCATGAGGGCGTCGGCGAGATCGAGTTCCTGGTCCCGTACGGTGACGCCGGTATCCGGCGCGACACCGTCCGTGGCCCGGATCTCGTCGGGCCAGAGCAGCCCGTGCATGGCGATGACGTCGTCGACGACCCGCAGCATGCCGAGCCGCTCCCGCCCCCGGAGCGCGAACTTGGCGATGGCGACCTTCTGGCTGCGCTTCAGCGCCTCACGCAGCAGGGTGTAGGGCTTCGCGGCCGGGACCCCGTTCGCGGAGAGGTAGTAGGCGGTGTCCATCTGCAGCGGATCGATACGGTCGCCGGGCACGAAGGCGACGATCTCGATGGTCTTGGCGGTGGGCAGGGGCAGCGACCCCAGATCCTCGTCCGTGATCGGGATCATCGCCCCGTCGGCACCCTCGTACGCCTTTCCGATCTCATCGCCTCTGACCTCGCGGTCCTCCAGTTCGCACACCTTGCGATAGCGGATGCGCCCGCCGTCCTCGACGTGGATCTGGCGGAAGGAGATCGAGTGGCTCTCGGTGGCGTTGACGAGCTTGATCGGGATGCTGACCAGCCCGAAGGAGATGGCGCCGTTCCATATGGATCGCACGTGGTGAACCTTCCTCCGGTGACGTCTTTGCCCTGTTTTCGTGGGATTCTCATCGTATGACGCCGATCACGGAGGTGGCGGGGCGAAGGGTGGCCCTCTCCAACCTGGAGAAGGTGATCCACCCGGCGACAGGCTTCACCAAGGGTGAGCTGCTGCACTACTACGCCACCACGGCCGACGTTCTCCTCCCCCACCTCCGCGACCGCCCGGTGTCTTTCCTGCGCTACCCGGACGGTCCCGACGGCCAGGTCTTCTTCGCCAAGAACGTGCCGCCGGGTACGCCCGACTGGGTAACGACGGCGCACGTTCCGCGCTCGGAGGGGCCGGCACGCATGGTTCTGATCCAGGACCTGCCCTCGCTGATGTGGGCGGCGAACCTGGTCACGGAGTTCCACACCCCGCAGTGGCTGATCGACGCCCCCGGCGAGGCCGACCGTATGGTCCTCGACCTGGACCCCGGCCATCCGGCGACGATCGTGGAGTGCTGCGAGGTGGCGCTCTGGCTACGGGAGCGGCTGGCGGCGGACGGGATCGAGGCGTACGCGAAGACGTCCGGCTCGAAGGGCCTGCACCTCCTGACGGCGCCGGCGACCCGCACCCCGTCCGGCGAGATCACGGCGTACGCGAAGGAACTGGCGGTCGAGGCGGAACGCACCCTCCCCCACCTCGTCGTCCACCGCATGACCCGCAGCCTGCGCCCCGGAAAGGTCTTCGTCGACTACAGCCAGAACGCGGCCCGAAAAACCACGGCGACCCCGTACACCCTCCGCGCCCGCACCGAGCCGACAGTGTCGACACCAGTGACGTGGGAGGAGGTCGCGGGGTGCACGAACCCGGCCCAACTCACGTTCGGGGCGGGGGACATCGCGGCCCGGCTCGATGCGCACGGGGACCTGCTGGCGCCGCTCGTGCTGCCGCGGCCGACATGAGCAGGCGGATGTCCCGCCTGCCGCCGCCGCGCACCCCCATCGCCGGAGGGTTGCGCCGACCGCCCCTCCACCACCGAACGCGAACTCGTTGACGCCCTCGTCGACGCACCGGCCAAGCCGTCAGAGACGGTCACCGGCGCCCGCAGATCAGACGCGCGCTGGAACTCCTCACCTGGTTCGACGAACAGGGCATCGAGCTGCCGGACCTCCGGCAAGCAGCGGGCCGTCGAACCGGAAGGGACTCAGCAACGAGGCCTTACCCCGGACCTCACCATCCCGGTCAGGCTTCCTCAACTGGCCCTGAAGCATCGTGAGCATGCCGAGGCTGCCTGGGACTCCAACCGTGCTGCCAGCACGACCCCGTGGCTGTTCGGGACTCGTCGGCCGCAATACTGGCCGCCTTGCGCGGGCGGCAGACGTTCCTGCCTCAACCCTCGCCGCTCTGACCGGGATCAGCGTCGACAACGCGGCGGACCGGACGGGCTACATCGCGATTCGTCGCGACGAAAGTCAAGGGGCCCGATCTACGACTCACGGCCAGGAACGCCGCGGTCACGGACATGCGCCCTGCGCACAGAGGGTTTGGAGCTGCTGCCGCTGGAGTGCGTTCAAGAGCGATCTGGTGAGCGGGAGTGAGTGCTGCTGGTCTGCGTGTGTCGTGTCGCGTACCTCGGTCGTGGGGTCGGTTTGGTGAGGAACTGACGTTCTCTCATCGAATGCGTGACCTTCTCGGGTGGTGCTCGTTTCCCCTGGCGACGGGATCTTCGGGCGGGGTCGGTTGGGGGTGGCGGGGTGGGTGGGCTGAGGAGTATCGCGGCGTCGTTCGTCGCGTCCGGTCCGTCCGGTGTGGCGATCCGGACCCGCCTCAAACTCCTGACGCCGGGCGATGAGAAGGTGCTGCGGCTGGTGGGAGCGCATCTGGGGTCGCTGGCGTCGAGGGATCTCAAGGCACGCTGCCGGGATGGTCTGGAGCATTCCGGTGCGGCGTGGGCGGTGCGGAAGCGGGAGCTGACCCCGGTCTCGTCGTCGCGGTGGGCTGGCAGTATCACCAAGGCCACGCATGATCTGTGGGCGCTGGCCCGGCGCTGTCAGTCGGCGCATGTTCAGAATCTGGAAGCGGGCGTCCGCACCCTCACGCATCGGCTGTCGCTGCCGGTCGGGCAGAAGGGGAGCAAGAAGGCGCCTGGTGGTTACCGGTCCCAGCGGGAGTGGCATGCGAAGTCCCGGCGGCTGCGCGTGCTTCAGGACCGGCTGGCCGTCGCGCGGGCCGACCGCGAGGCCGGTGTCGTGCATGTCGTGCGCGGCGGGAAGCGGCTGGCCCGCGCCAGGCATCACCTGGAGGCTGCCCAGCTCACGGAACCTGAGTGGCGTGGGCGGTGGGAGGCGGAGCGCTGGTTCTGCCAGGCGGACGGGGAGTCCGGCAAGCGCTACGGCAACGAAACCATCCGTATCAGCCCGGACGGCGAGGTGAGCATCAAACTCCCCGCACCGCTGGGGTATCTGGCGAACGCCCCGCACGGGCGGTACGTCCTCGCCTGCCGGGTCGTGTTCGCGCACCGGGGCGGCGAGTGGGCGGACCGCGTCGCGGCGAACCGGGCGATCGCCTACCGCATCCACCTCGATACGGGCCGGGACCGCTGGTACGTGACAGCGTCCTGGCAGATCCCGCCCACCCCGACCCTGCCGATGGAGGCCGCGCTCGCCCACGGGGTGATCGGCGTCGACATGAACGCCGACCACCTCGCCGCCTGGCGCCTCGACATCCACGGCAACCCGACCGGCAGCCCGCGCCGCTTCTCCTACGACCTGACCGGCACCGCCGGACACCGCGACGCGCAGGTCCGCCACGCCCTCACCGGCCTCCTGCACTGGGCCCGAACGTGCGGCGTGAAGGCGATCGCGGTGGAAGACCTGGACTTCACGGCGGAGAAGACCCGGGAGAAACACGGCCGCAGGAGACGCTTCCGCCAGCTGATCTCCGGCATGCCCACCGGCAAACTCCGCGCCCGGCTGGCCTCGATGGCCGACCAGACCGGTATCACGGTCATCGCCGTCGACCCCGCCTACACCAGCCGGTGGGGTGCCCAGCACTGGCAGAAACCCCTCACCACAACCACCCGTACAACCACTCGCCATGATGCTGCTGCCGTGGCGATCGGAAGGCGCGCCCAGGGACACCCGATCCGGCGACGGACGACACCGCCCCCACACGACCGGAGTGATCGTGCGGGGCATCGGACCGTCCAGGCCGGACCAGGCATCCCTGGACGTGAGGAACCCCGCCCCCGCATCCCCGGACCACGGACACGATCCGTGCCGCCCGGACGCGGAGCGAACGCGGGCAACCAGAACGCCCAACACCGTCCGGGGCGTTCGACTGAGCATGAGTTTTGGCAACAGGACTCACTTCCGCTCAGTCTCTAGGAACGGTTGTCGTCAACTCGCTTCGACACACTCTTCAACGAAGGCGCAAAGCCGACGAATGAGGCTCAGGTAGGAGGCGGGGTACGTGGTGGCCTGCATGTGCGATGCACCCTGGAGCCACTGTTGCCACAGGGCACCCGGGGCCAGGAAACGGGCTACCTGGTCGCCTTTGAGATTCAGGTCGATGAACAAGAGAGCGCCCATGGCCACAGTCTGGTCGTATGCGAGGTCGGGTCGCCGAAGGTAGCGATCAAGGTAGGCGACCAGTAGTTCGGCGTCGCGCGGCGTTCCGAAACTGGCCAGACCCACGCAGTAGGCCAGGCCGGCGCAGCAGACCTCGCTGGCCAGCAGGAGCTCCCCGAGGCGCTCACGGAACTCGGTCCGACGCGAGACAGCCACGAGCCACGCCGCGGTTCTCCGCTCGCGCCACCCGCCCTCAAGGAGGGTGGTGATCTCCTTCGCGGTGATGACTCCCGCGTCCTCGCTCAGCTGTCGCAGGAATTGGTCGTACTCAGGACTCCGCATGCGCAGCAAGCCGCCGCCGAGCTTCATGTAGCGCCGCTCGGGGGTGACATAGCGGCGAACCAGAGCCAGCAGTTCGGGATCCTCGTGGGCATGGCGCATCACAGGGTCGATCCTGCCTCTAGGTGCGCGACGAGGCCACCTCTTTTGACGCCGCGCCGCCCGGCCAGGCCCTGCAGGCCACAACGCTGCCCCGCCTCGCACTGGCGGACGTCGTTTCGGCCTCAATCCTCACTGCTCTCACCGAGACCCGTCGACAATGGGACGGCCTGGATGAACTTCGTCAAGCCTGACTGGACTGGCTACATCAGCAGCCGGCGAAGCGACAGCTAAGAAGTCGGTTTCTCTCGTGGTTGAGCCCCGGCATCATGGTCGTCGGTAGGTTCATATGTGAGAGGACGAACGAGTGCGGCGGGTGTCTGGAGACGGGCAGACCGATCTGACGGAGCTGTGGCAGCAGCGTTGGCCCAGTTGCCCACCGGTTGGGTACAAGCTCCGTGACCCGTATCGGAATGTCTGGGTACGTTTTCACAGCCTGCCGAAGTCGAAGCGGTACGCGGAGGACGAGAGCGAGTACACCATTGTCCTGGAGCGTTACAACACCGTCCTCGATGAGTTGTTCGCTGGTGCGGACGTGTATGTGATCACTCCGCTCTGGACGACCGAAGCCGAGGTTCCGTCACTGCAACCCGTCACGGGGTACTGGCAGAGCCTGCTGGTAGAGAACGATCCTGACCCTGACTTCCGCACGTATTGCCACCTCTTCGTCGTCCGCCGGCCCTGGCGGCGTGGCTGCGCCGACGAGTTGCTCCGAGACATCGCCGACGACAAGGTGGCGGGAGTCCTCATCACCGACACCCGAATGCAGCGCATCCACCACCCCTACGACGGTGGCGCCGACGTCTTCCTCGCCACGTCGGAGGAACGGGACCGGATCCGCGATCGGCATGCCGACTGGCTTTCCAGTCATCCCGCAGGTCTCTGACCGGCTTGGATCGCCGCCCCGCTCAGAATCGTCTCTACAGCAAGTACCGGGTTGAAAGGCTCCACGAGCTCTTTGGTGGCGACGGCCAGCAGACGCGCGGGTACATCACCGTCCAGCAACGCACTCACGTATTCGATGGCCTCCGCAGGCGAGAGCACAGGCAGCCTTTGGCGCAGCGTCCGCACCGCGTGCATGCGTCCGCGCGCAGCGGCGACTTCGCACAGCGCATCGTGTAGATCGTCTACTGCGGTGCGCACCGGCAGCCCACGTATCCGGGCTCGATAGTCGGCCTCCCACTCCCCGGTCACCGCGGAGACGACGCCGATCCGGTGCAGTCCGCCGTCGACACGGTCGACCAGGTACGGCCCGTTACCGGCCAGCATGAACTCCGGGTTCCGGGTGCGTACGAACTCCTCGGAGGTCCAGCAGACGATCCACACCAGCTCGTGCTCCTCGACGTCGACCACAGCCATCCGCATCGCGCCCACACCCGCAGCCCGCCACGTCCGATAGTCGCGCTCCAACTGGTCCTCGACAGCCTGAACGGCGGCCTCTCGCTCGATCACGCACGCAGCTTCCCGCACGGACCCCTCTCTCCACCAGCAAATGCGCACGGCGCAGGATCACGTACGAGGGGTCGCGGACCTTCTTGGCCAGACGAACGACAGCCATGGAACGAGTGCGCTGCACCAGCAACGCGCCCGGCCAAGGGGGTCTTGCTGGCCTGGGCGTTGGTGAGGTCGGCCTGGAGCAAGGCCGGCTGACCGGCGATCCTCCGGGCGGGTCCTGGGCTGCCGGTTCGAGCGCGCCAGCATGGATGATTTCGAGGAAGTCGCGGTGCCGGTAGAGGCCGCTGTGGTCTACCTAGGCTGCCCGGCGATGGCGGAGGCACTGATCGGGGTGCCGCTCTTGGCGGCGTTCGCCACCGCTGTGGTCACCCGCTGGCGGCGGTCGGTGTCCGCCTGGCGGCCATCGTGCATCGCGGGGACAATGGCAGGCTCCAGGGCCCGACACCGGGAAGCGGCTGGCCGCCTCGGGGCAGGCCCGGCATCACCACATGGGCACGGCGGATTGACTTCTCTCACCGTCTCGTCGCAGGCGCAGGCGCAAGCTTCCGAGAGTCTCATACAGGAACCCTGCCACCTCCACCAGTTCGGCCCTCACCATCTCGTCGCACACCGTCGGTTTCCTTTCACGCCTCACGGCGAGGCGGGTCACGTAGTGGATACTTACGCTCATGATTCGCGCAGTGGTCTTCGACGTCGGCGAGTGTCTCGTGGACGAGACCAGGGAGTACGGCACTTGGGCCGACTGGCTCCAGGTGCCCCGCCACACTTTCGCCGCCGTGTTCGGTGCGGTCATCGCCCAAGGGCGTGACTACCGGGAGACATTCGAGGAGTTCCGGCCCGGTTTCGACCTGGACGTGGAGCGCGAGAAGCGTGCCGCCGCCGGACATCCCGAAGCATTCGACGAGGCGGACCTCTATAGCGACGTGCGGCCGACACTCACCCAACTCCGGGCCGACGGACTCTGGCTGGGCATCGCGGGCAACCAGACGGTCCGGGCCGGGAAGATCCTCCGCGGACTGTTCAGCGACGACGTCGATCTGATCGGGACGTCGGACGACTGGGGCGCGAGCAAACCGGACCCCGAGTTCTTCCACCGCGTCGCCGAAGTCGTCCCGTTCGCCGACGACGAGATCCTTTACGTCGGTGATCGGGCCGACAACGACCTGCGTCCGGCCGTCGCGGCAGGCATGCACGCCGCGTTGGTCCGTCGCGGGCCTTGGGCGATGATCCAGTGGCGGACCGAGGAGGCGCAGCAGCTCCCGACGTTCAGGATCGAGAGCCTCAACGAACTGCCCGCCCTGATCCGGGACTTCAACGCCATCAGCGAGCCAGCGCGCTGACCGTCGTCGCCCATCCGTAGAGCCGGTCGTCCAACTCCCTTACGCATGGCTCGTGCTGATGCGGGACCAACGCCCGCCGCACCTCGCGCACTCGATCCATACCCGTCGCGTACCAGGTACGTTCCAACTGGTCGAGCGCCCGCAGCGCATAACGACACGCTGCCTCAGGGGCGTTGGCGACGGTCTCGACGGCGGCCAGGTCGCCCAGGACGACGGTGGTCTGTTTCTCCTCGCCGGAGGTGAGCGAGTCGAGGACACCGAGCAGCGTTTCACGGGCTTGCGGCAGGTGCCCCGCCATCAGCTGCGTGTTGCCCTTGAAGGCGGCCAACCGCACCGCGCTGAACCAGTCCAGCCATTCGGGCGAAGCGGGGCCGGAGCCTGCGGCCAGAACGTCCTCGGCATGCCCGATCAGATTCAGTGCGGTACGGGAGTTGCCGCAGCGCGTCTCACATTCGGCTTCCACCGCATCGAGCCACGCGAGGAGTTCCGCCGAAGCGGCACCACGGCGCGCATAGGTGCGGGAGGCGGTCATTCGCTCGACAGCCTCGTCCCGGCGGCCGTCCCACCCCGGAATGAACGCGGTGTGCGCAAGAATCGCGGACCCGAGCAGCGGGTCATCCGCCTCGGCTGCGGCCTGCAGAGCGCGGAGCAGCGTCTGCGCGGCGCGCTCCGGCTCACGAAGGTCGAAGAACTCGATCCGCCCCGCGAGCATGAAGGTCTCGGCAAGCGACGCGGCAACGACCGTACGCGTCTGCCCAGCCGTCTCCGGCAGCAGCGCGCACCCAAGGGTCGCGTGCGCGATCACCGGCGGATGCAGCGTGGCCGGAGCGACCGACCAGTAGAGGCGCCGATGCGAGCGTGTCACCGCCACGAAGTCCGCTGCGACGGTGGCGGGCTGAAGCGGGGCGACGGCCTGAGCAGGGATCGTGGCAAGGCTGGCTGCCGCAGGCGTGGGAACCGGCGCCGTGCGACGCCGTCCACTCACGACCATGCCGTCCGGTGCCGTGAACCCCAGCGATTCGAGGTCCTGGCCGAGCGTACGGGTGAGCACCTGCTGTACATCCGGTTGCGGCCACGGCGGGTTCGGCGACTCCCAGCGCCGCACCTGCCGTACGCCCACGCCGAGAGCATCGGCGAGTGCCTGCTGCGACGCGTACCCCGCAGCCAGACGGGCCGACTTCAGCCGGGTGTTTCCTACGGACCGGGCCACTGTTCCACCTCCTGTTGAGCACCACCGACAGTGTCACAGCAAGCCCTTGCTCGGGCCTGCCTTCACTCGAAAGGGGCACAGAAAGTCCCTTAAGCGGCAACACAAAGCCCTCTGGAAGTCCTAGTTTTAGGGACTTTGCACGACCACCATTAACGCCATGACCACACCGTTTCCAAGGCAGTCGAACGGAGTCGGCCGATGAGCACGGGGAAGATCAGGGCCGCCACTCAGCAGGTCGAGGACGCCATGCTGCGCGACTACCGCCTCTGGTTCGAGCACGCCCGCAAATGCGACACCTGCAAGCGCGTGACCAGCGCACGGGACGGCTGCGAGGACGGACAGGAGCTGTGGGGCACCTACCGCCTCGCACGGATCGGGCACCCCGAGGAGAAGAGGCAACCATCATGACCTGGAAGGTCGAGCGCACCCCCGGACTCCCCCTCCACCGCACCGACGACGGCCACTACGCCCTCCCCCTACGACTGACCCACAACGGCGACCACCCCACCGACACGACCATGACCCTCACCCCAGCCGAAGCCGAACACCTGCACGCCGCCCTGTGCCGCGCCCTCGATGACCAGCCAGCGCCTCCGTCCGTACCCGACTGCCGCAGAACCGTCCAGACATCACCGGGTACCGCGCGCATCGTGGGCCGTCACTGACCATCACGAGGGAAAGGCCGTCAGGTCGCCTGGAGCCAGAAGTGCAGCAGGTCGGTGTCGGCGGCGGGGGTGGGCTTGCCGTCCGGGTCGGTGACCGTGGTCACGGTCAGGCCGGCGGTCGTGGCCAGTTTCTCGAACCTGTCCCGGGTGTACCAGTGCAGGACCCACGGGCGGTCCACGACGCTGCTGTCCGAGCCGAGGTGGCGTTCGTAGCGCAGAAGCGTCGTCTGTGTCCGGGCCGTCTCGTCGCGTTGCTCGGCGACGACGGAGAAGCGGAGCTCCGCGCCGTCGGGTGCGACGGCCGTGCGCACGCCGCCGAGCTGTTCGGCCGGGGTCGGCGTGGGGGTGAACAGGGGCACCAGGGCGGTGCCTCCCTCCGCCAGGTGGGCGCGGACACCGCGGAGGGCGGCCAGTGCCGCGTCGTCGTCGGGAAGCAGGTTGAAGGTCGGTCCGGCGAGGAAGATCGCCCGGTAGCGGCGGGGCAGGTCCAGAGCTTCCATGCGCTGATGGAACACGGTCGTGGCGATGCCTTGTTCGTCCGCCCGGCGGCCGAGGCGTTCGAGCATGTCCGCGGAGGAGTCGACGCCGTCGACGTCCAGACCGCGCCGGCGCAGTTCGAGCAGGGGATCACCGTCTCCGCACCCCAGCTCCAGTGCCGGCACGCCGGCTCGCTGGATGAAGGCCGCATAGGGCTCGGGGTCCTGGGAGAAGGATTTCAGCGGTGCGTAGAGCTCCGCGACGATGCCGGTGTAGAAGTCAGCTGGGTCCACGTCCGGCACCCTACGCAGCCCGTCCCGTAAGTTCACTCGAATATCAAGGGCGCCCCGTTTACGGCGAGTTGGTGGTGCCGAGCAGTGCCCGAGCAGAAGTACCGCCCGTTCCGGCCGCCGTCACACCCGCGCCCAGGTCCCCCGGTCCCGGGCCACCGCGTGCAGCGCTTCCACGTCCGCCGGCTTCAGTACGCCCCCCAGTCGCGCCAGCCCCGACAGGTCCGTGTCGGCAAGGACCCTGACCTCTCTCAGCGGCACCGTCACCTTCAGGTCGGCCGGGCCTGCCAGGGCCAGGACGGGGTGGACCTCCGCCGTCAGGGCGTACGAGGCCCGGTCGGCGTACGAGCGGACCCGACGGAGGAGGGGGCGGGGGTCGCGGCGGCCCAGGGAGACCATCGGGTCGGCCACCAGGACCCGCTGCTTACGGGCGTACAGGGTGTGGACCGCGAACAGGCCGCCCGGGCCGATCACGAGGTGGTGGACCCGGTCGCCGCCGGGGAGCAGGATCGAGTGGAGGGTGTGCCAGCCCGCGCCCTCCAGCGCCTCCAGGGCCCCGCCCACCGCCTGCTCCGCCGCCAGCGCACGCCTTCGGGGGTCCGGGCGGAGGCGGTGAGGTGGGCCCGGGTCACGGTCCAGGGCGACCTGGAGGGCCTCGCCGGGGCGGTTGGGAGCCAGGTCGTCATCGGGGTGGAGGGAGAGGCGGGCCAGCTCCGCCGGGGTCGGGACCGGGGGCGGGCCCACCGTCACCGGGCCCGTCAGGAACGGGCCCAGGGCTTCCAGTACGTCCCCTCTGAGGTCGTCGCTCAGCAGGTTGACCCGGGACGACTCACGGTCGTACCAGGCGATGTTCCGCCCGTCCGTCAGACACACGTACAGCCGTTCGTGGCCTTGGCGCCAGGCCGGTACGACGCGCAGTCCGCTCATCCACCATCACCCCAATCCCCGCATGGCCATGGGAACAGGCGGGGTGCTGCGGGGGCAAGAACCCGGCTACCTTTGGAGGAAGTTGGGGCGGAGTCGGTTGCCCGAGTGGGGAGGCGGAGTAGTTGCGGACCCGCAGGAAGCAGCCCGACGTACCGGCTCCGGGCGAGCCATGGAGCGAGATCGTGCCCGGGCTGTGGATGGGCGGACACGAGTTCACGAGTCGCCCGGGGGAGATCGAGTTCGCCGTCGTGCACGATGAGTTCGACCTGGTCGTGACCCTGCTGAAGCTGCCCGGGTACGGGCCCGATCCCGGCGTCGAGCATCACGTGTGGTCGATTCCGGACGGACCGCTCGACGGGACCCAGCTCGCCGGGGTGATCCGGCTCGCGGAGACCGTGTGCACCGCGCTGGAGGACGGGCGCAGCGTCCTGGTGCGCTGTTACAGCGGGTACAACCGCTCGGGGCTCGTCGTCGCGCACGCCCTCGTCCACGACGGACACAGCACCGACGAGGCGATCCGTCTCGTCAGATCCCGCCGCTCCCCCTGGGCCCTGCACAACCAACTGTTCGTCGAGTACCTGCGGACGGGCCTGCCCACGGCCCGACTGCTGGAGGAACTTGCCGAGTAGGCCGAACAGGCCGTCCCGCAACGGAAGAACCACCGGAGCCGCCCTCGGCCTGGTCAGCCCGGTCCGCCCGAGCGGCCCGAGCGGCCCGCCCGGAAAATGCGACTTCCCTGCGAATAAGGTGTCGTGGACGAGGCGACCCCGCCCGCCACACCCGTCCCGGCCCCGACGCAGGAGTGCAGTGAATCCCAGCCGCACCTCCCGTGTCCCCCTCGCCGCTCTGGCTCTGGCCCTCGCCGTCCTCGCCGCCGGCTGCGGGGACGCCGGTGGGCTGCGTGGTGCCGGGCCGACCGCCACCGCCATCAGCCCCGCCCGGCTCTGGCCGGAGCTGCCCGCCGCCTCCAGCCCCGCCTGGTACTACGGCGAGGCCGAGACCGAGACCGTGAAGGGCGTCACCGCCCCCGGCGACGACATCCACAAGGTCGACCCGGTTGCCGTCGTACGGGCGGAGATCGCCACCCACCCCGACGTGTACACCGCCGACAACTCCCCGTACACCGGGACGGCCGCCGGTATGGCCGCCTGCGGCCGGAAGGGCCGCAGCGGAACCGGCAGAACCGGCGGCAGCGGAACCGGCGCCTGTCCCGTCCTCAGGGCCTACTACCGCGACCTCACCGGCGACGGCCGCGACGACATGGCCCTCGGTTTCCGGCTGCTGCCGGGCAACGGGACGGCCGTACGCGTGTACACCTTCCAGCGGCACAGGCTGGTGCAGATCATGGCCAACGACGACGCCGTGACCGCCGTGGAACTGGCCGGCCGGGCCGTGATCATCCGCTCGCCGTCGCAGATCCCGGGGTACGAGTACCGCACCCAGTGGACCTGGGACGCCGACCAGAAGGCGATGCTGCTCACCCGGGACGAGTTCCTGCGCACCGGCAAACCCAAGCGCACCCACGCTCCCCGTGCATCATCCTCGGCCTCCACCTCCTCCGCCGCCTCCTCCTCGGTCTCCTCGTCCGCGAGTGCCCGATGAGGGTCGCGCTGCCCGGGTGGGCAGGGACCCTCGCCGCCAAGGCCGCGCTGTTCATCACCGGGATGTGCTGCGCGCTCGCCGCCCTGCTCGGCGTCCTCGTGCATGTCTCGGTGACCCATCAGACCGTCGACCAGGCCCGTGACCGCGCCCTGTCGCGGCTCGTGGAGGCCACGGCCGCGTACGAGGCGGGGGACGCCCTCCGGCAGCACGCCGGTATAGATCCCGAGGGGCTGCCGAAGGCGCTGCGGACGCTCGCGGCGGCCGGGGAGCGCGGCACGATGGTCACCGACCACGACGGGGTGCCGACGATGTGGGCGGCCGGCCCGGCGGACGGCGGGCACGCGCTCGCCGTGGCGCTCGACTACTCGCAGAGCGCCCGTACGATCGAGGGCCTCGACCGGGCCATCCTGTGGTCGTCGGGCCTCGCCATCGGCGCGACGCTGCTGGTCGGCGCGTTCGCGGTGACCCGGGTGACCCGCCGGCTGCACGCGACCGCCCAGGTGGCCCGCCGGATCAGCGCCGGCGACCTGGACGCCCGCGTCGGCGACGCCCGTACGCAGGATCCGAGCCGTCCGCCGGACGAGGTCGCCGCCGTCGCCGCCGCGCTCGACACGATGGCCGCCTCGCTGCAGCGCAAACTGCTCAGCGAGCAGCGCTTCACCGCCGACGTGGCCCATGAGCTGCGCACCCCGCTCACCGGGCTGCACGCGGCGGCCGAACTGCTGCCGCCCGGGCGGCCGACCGAGCTGGTCAGGGACCGGGTCGCCGCCCTGCGTACGCTCACCGAGGACCTGCTCGAAATCTCCCGGCTGGACACGGGCAAGGAGCGGCTGGAGGTCGACACCGAGGCGCTCGGCGCCCTCGCGGAACGGGTCGTACGGGTCCTGCGGGCCTCGGGAAACTCGGCGCAGCCGGGAAACTCCGGGAGTTCGGGGACGCCCGCGTCCGACACGGAGATCGTCGTCGTCCGTGACGCCCGCGTCGACACCGACCGGCGTCGGCTCGAACGGGTGCTCGGCAATCTCGTCGCCAACGCCCACCGGCACGGCCGTACGCCCGTGACGCTGACCATCGACGGGCCGGTCGTGACCGTGCGGGACCACGGTGACGGTTACCCGGACTACGTGGTGGAGCACGGGCCGCAGCGGTTCCGTACGGAGGGCGGGGCGACCGGGCACGGCCTTGGGCTGACGATCGCGTTGGGCCAGGCGGAGGTACTGGGCGCCCGGCTCACCTTCACCAACGTGCCCCGGAGCGCGGGCGGGGGCGCTCTGGCGACGCTCACCCTGGCCGAATCGCAGGTATTCGCCACCAACGGCCCAGCGTGACGGGCGCCTTACACGACCGGCTCCTAGCGTGGCGGTTAGTCAGCTCTGTCCGGCCAAAGGAGCCCACATGTCACCGCGGACCACCCTGACCCTCCTCGGCATAACAGCCGCCGCCACCGCACTCTCCCTCGGCGCCGTCACCCCGGCACTCGCGAGCCCCGCCGACGACGACTGGGGCAGCAGCTGGAACCAGAACCAGCAGCAGCAGCCGCCGAACAACCCGAATCAGAACCAGAACAACCCGAACAACAACGACGGCGGCGGGCAGCAACAGCCGAGCAACAGCGGCTGGAACCAGCAGAACAGCAACCAGCAGGGCGGCAACGGCGACTGGGACCAGCACAACAACACCAGCAGCAACGCCGTCCTCTACAAGGGGATCGTCACCGCCAACGGCGGGCTGCGGCTGCGCAGCGCGCCGAATCGCGGCAGCGCCATCATCCGGGTCGTCCCCAAGGGCGCGATCGTCACCATCTTCTGCAAGGTCGGCGGCGAGAACGTCGACGGCAACTCGCTCTGGTACCTCCTCACGGACGGCACCTGGGCCTGGGGCGCCGCCCGCTACATCGACAACATCGGCGCCGCGCCACGCTTCTGCTGACCAATAAGTAGTGAGCTTTGGGTAGATTCCGGACATGACGAAGCCCGGAACCACCGTGGCGGCGGAGTACGAGGAATCCCCGAAGCCCTGGCTCTCGGAGCCCGCCGATCCCTCCGATCCCGCCCCGCGCGTCCCCCGGCGCCGTGGCATCGAGCTGGCCCTCATCGTCGTCGCCGTCCTCCTCTGCGTGTACGGCTACTGCGATGTGGGCCTCGCGAGGAACGGCACCGTCCCGCCCGGCGCCGCCGGCTACGGCGCCGGGCTCGGCGTGCTCGCGCTCCTCGCCCATGTCGCGGTGCGCCGACGCGCCCCCTGCGCCGACCCGCTCCTGCTGCCCATCGGCGTGCTGCTCAACGGCCTCGGCCTGGTCCTCATCCACCGGCTCGACCTGGAGACGCCGGGGCCCCGGGCCGCCCCCGCCCAACTCGTCTGGTCCACGGTCGGCGTGGCGCTGTTCATCGTGGTGGTCGTCCTGCTGCGCGACCACCGGGTCCTCCAGCGGTACGCGTACGTCTGTGTGGCCGCCGCCCTCGTCCTGCTGACCCTCCCGATCTTCTTCCCGTCGGTGAACGGGGCCCGCATCTGGATCCGGATCGCCGGATTCTCCATCCAGCCGGGCGAGTTCGCGAAGGTGCTGCTGGCGGTCTTCTTCGCCGCGTATCTCGCCGCCAACCGGAACGCGCTGGCGTACACCGGCCGCCAGATCTGGCGGCTGCGCCGTCTCCAGCTTCCCACCGGGCGGGTCCTCGGCCCGATCGTGTCGATCTGGCTGATCAGCGTCGGCGTACTGGTGCTGGAGCGCGATCTCGGCACCTCGCTCCTCTTCTTCGGCCTCTTCGTGGTCCTCCTGTACGTCGCCACCGGCCGCACCGGCTGGATCGCGGTCGGTCTGCTGCTGGCCGCGCTGGGCGCCTTCGCCGTCGGCACCCTCGAACCGCACGTCCACAGCCGGGTCGAGGACTGGCTGCACCCGTTCGCGACGATCGAGGCGGGGCAGGGGCCCAACCAGCTCTCCCAGTCGTTGTTCGCGTTCGCGGCGGGCGGCATGCTCGGCACCGGACTGGGTCTCGGCCACTCGGTCCTGATCGGCTTCGCGGCCAAGTCGGACTTCATCCTGGCGACGGCTGGCGAGGAACTCGGGCTGGCCGGCCTCGGCGCGATCGTCATCCTGTACGCCCTGCTGGTGGAGCGCGGCTACCGGGCCGGCCTCTCGCTGCGCGACCCCTTCGGCCGGCTGCTCGCGGTCGGGCTCGCCTCGATCGTGGCGCTCCAGGTGTTCGTGATCGCGGGCGGGGTGTCGGGCCTCATCCCGCTCACCGGTATGGCGATGCCGTTCCTGGCGCAGGGAGGTTCGTCCGTCGTCACCAACTGGATCATCGTGGCGCTGCTGATCCGGATCAGCGACTCCGCCCGCCGCCGGCACAAAGACGACGACGGGCGGCCCACACCATGACGAGGCAGCCCGAACTGGCGAGAAAACCACGGCAGATGACTCGCTGCATCAAACACGCCGCCCTCTTCTGCGCCCTGCTGCTCCTGGCCCTTCTCGTCAACGTCACCCGCGTGCAGGTCGTCCAGGCCCAGCGCTACGACGACAACCCGGCCAACCGCCGCCAGGTGATCGCCCGTTACGGCCAGCCGCGCGGGACCATCCTGGTCGGCGGCCGGCCGGTCACCGGGTCCATCGACACCGGGGAGCAGCTCCGCTACGAACGGACGTACAAGAACGGCCCGTTGTACGCGCCGGTCACCGGCTTCGCCTCCCAGGTGTACGGCACGACGTTCCTGGAGCACGCGGAGGACGGCGTCCTGGCGGGCACCGATCCGCTGCTCTCCCCGTTCCCGCTGTGGAACGACGTGACGCGGGCGCGGAATCCCGGCGGCAAGGTGGTGACGACCATCGACCCGGCAGCCCAGCAGGCCGCCTTCCAGGGTCTCGCCGGGCACAAGGGTGCGGTGGCGGCCGTGGAGCCGTCGACCGGGCGCATCCTCGCTCTGGTCTCCGCGCCGTCGTACGACCCCGCGGTACTGTCCGGCAACAGACGTTCCGTGGAACGGAGTTGGCGGCGGCTGAACGGTGATCCCGACAAGCCGATGCTCAACCGGGCGGCACGGCAGACGTATCCGCCGGGTTCGACGTTCAAGGTGGTCACGGCGGCGGCGGCGCTCGACACCGGGGTGGTCACCGATCTGGACGAGCCGACCCGCTCCCCCGACCCGTACCGCCTCCCCGGTACGTCCACGGTGTTGACGAACGAGGGCGACGGCTGTGCGGACGCCTCGCTGCGGGACGCGTTCACCTGGTCCTGCAACACGGTCTTCGCCAAGCTGGGCGTGGACGTGGGTGCCGCCGATCTGGCGGCCACGGCGGACGGCTTCGGCTTCAACGACGCGGGGCTGCGCATCCCCTTCTCGGTCGCGCGGAGCACCCTGGACCGGCACGTCGACAGGGCGCAGTTGGCGCTGTCCGCGATCGGCCAGTACAACACGCGGGCCACGCCGTTGCAGATGGCGCTGGTCGCGGCGGCGGTCGCCAACGGCGGTCAGGTGCCCACTCCTTACCTGGTGGAGCGGACAACCACCGCACATGGGACGACAGTTGCCACCGCGGGTGTACGGAGTCGGCTCCGGGCGATGAGTCCGTCGACGGCCGTACGGATGCGGGAGCTGATGCGGGACGTCGTGGAGCGGGGTACCGGCACGAACGCGGCGATCCCCGGGGCCGTGGTCGGCGGCAAGACCGGCACCGCCCAGCACGGCATCGGCAACTCCGGTACGCCGTACGCCTGGTTCGTGTCCTGGGCGCAGGGCGGAGGGGACGCCGAGCCGACGGTGGCCGTCGCGGTGGTGGTCGAGGACGCCTCCGCCGACCGTACGGACATCAGCGGGGGCGGGACGGCGGCGCCGATCGCCCGGGCGGTGATGGAGGCGGTGCTCGGTGGGTGAGTAAAAGGGGATGCGGGGGCCGTGCCCCCGACCTACCGTGCGGCCATGACGCCATCTCCCGAAGCCGCGTACGAACTCGCCCAGGTCAACATCGGCCGCCTCAAAGCCCCGCTGGATTCGGCCCAGTTGAAGCCGTTCGCCGACGGCCTCGCGCCGGTGAACGCCGCCGCCGACGCCTCGGACGGATTCGTCTGGAGGCTGCAGGACGAGACGGGCGACGCGACCGACATGCGCGTGTTCGACGAATGGACCCTCGTCAACATGTCGGTGTGGCGGGACACGGACGCCCTCACGGCGTTCATGTACCAGGGCCGGCACCGGGAGTTGCTGGCGCGCCGCCGGGAGTTCTTCGAACGGCTGGAGGAGGCGGTCACGACGCTGTGGTGGGTGCCGGCGGGACACCGTCCGACGGTGGAGGAGGCGGAGACCCGCCTCCTCCATCTGCGTGCGCACGGCCCGACGGAGTACGCGTTCACGTTGCGCACGTCGTTCCCGCCGGGCCCCGCGGACCCGCTACCGCTGCCGGCACCGCTCAGCCGATCGGCTTCCTGATCTCCTCGCGGATCTTGACGGCGGTCTCGGCCGCGGCCGCGAGGTCCACCTGAGCGGGCTTCTTCGTGACCGTGTCGGCGGTGATCTCGGCGATGGAGGCACCGGTGTTGCCGTCCACCCAGCCGCAGACGGGGATCGTGATCTCCGTACCGAGCTGGGTCTGGACGAGCACCTCGCAGGTCACGGTCACGTCGGAGCCGGCCGGCTTGAAGTCCTTGGGCTTGACGGCGACCTTGGCACCCTTGCCGCCGGCCGCGCCGTCCATCATGTTGTCGCGGGCCAGGCCGGTGTTCTTGAACCGTCCGTACATGCCGGAGATCACCAGCGTGCCCTGCGCCTGGTCGCCGCCGAGGCTGTACTGACCGACCACCGCCTTGGTGTCCCGGGCGTCCCAGGCACCGTCGGCCTCGTCCTCGATGGTCTTGCCCTCGGCGCCGGAGAGGTCGCTCGCGAGTTCGTACTTCTCGTCGAGGACCTTCTGGGGCAGCGTCAGCTTGTACTGGGCGTCGGGAAACCCGGTGTCGGACTTCGCGCCGATCCAGTAGAGGCCGGCCACGCCCGCCACGGCCAGCACGACGACACCGCCGATGATGCCGAGGATCAGACCGAGCCGGCTCTTCTTGGGCGGCAGCACCGGCGCACCCCAGGCAGCGGGGGCGGGCGCGCCGTAGGGCTGCTGCCCGTAGGGGGACGGGGGCGGAGGCTGCTGTTGGCCGTACGGACCCGGCTGCGGGGCCTGATACGGCGGCGGAGGCGGCTGCTGGCCGTAGGGGCCCGACGTCGGGGGCGGGCCGTAGGGGTTCTCGGGCGGCTGGGGCGGCGGAGTCGTGGACACGCCAGAACGCTACTGCACTCGGGTGACCGCGTAAGCCTCGCACAAGGCTACGCGCGAGTACGTCCAGGGGATTGACCGACTTGCTGACAAGCGGTCTCATAAGAATGTGACGACAGTGACGGAAGCCGAGATACTCCGCGACGCCCTCGGTGTGCTCAAGGACCGCGAGCAGGTGGCCGAACGGCTCCTCGACGCGTCCGCGAAGCACTCCTTCGACCCCGACAAGGAACTGGACTGGGACGCCCCCTTCGAGGACGGCAAGTGGTTCTGGCCGCCCGAGCTGGTCTCCCTGTACGGCACTCCGCTGTGGAAACGGATGAGCGAGGAGCAGCGCATCCTGCTCTCCCAGCACGAGGCGGCGGCGCTCGCCTCGCTCGGCATCTGGTTCGAGATCATCCTGATGCAGCTTCTCGTACGGCACATCTACGACAAGGCGGCGACGAGCGCGCACGTCCGTTACGCCCTGACGGAGATCGAGGACGAGTGCCGTCACTCGAAGATGTTCGCCCGTCTGATCAGCCGCGGCGGCACCCCGTACTACCAGGTCAGCCGGGCGCACCAGAACCTCGGCCGCTTCTTCAAGACGGTGTCCACCACCCCCGGTTCCTTCACGGCGACCCTGCTCGGCGAGGAGGTCCTCGACTGGATGCAGCGCCTGACGTTCCCGGACGAGCGCGTCCAGCCGCTGATCAGGGGCGTGACGAGAATCCATGTGGTGGAGGAGGCCCGCCACGTCCGCTACGCCCGCGAAGAACTCCGCCGCCAGATGGTGACGGCCCCGAGATGGTCCCAGGAGTACACCCGCGTCACATCCGGCGAGTTCGCCCGCGTGTTCTCGGTCGCCTTCGTCAACCCGGACGTCTACACGAACGTCGGCCTGGACAGGGCGCAGGCGGTGGCCCAGGTACGGGCCAGCGGCCACCGCCGGGAGGTCATGCAGACCGGCGCGAAGAAGCTCACGGACTTCCTGGACGACATCGGGGTGTTGCGGGGTGTCGGCCGACGGCTGTGGAGGTCTTCGGGGCTGCTGGCGTGATTGCGGAGTGCGGCCCGGTGGGGGGCTGGTCGCGCAGTCCCCGGCGCCTCTCAAGGAGGCACGGGGCGCAGCCCCTGCCTGTCAGGGGCGCGGGGAACTGCGCGACCAGCCACGACGCACCCGCACCCGTACGCGCGGCCGCACCCGCACCCACCCACCCGCCCGACTACCCTGCACACATGCCCCCCGCCGCCCCCGCATACCGACGACTCGGCGTCGAGGAACGGAGACACCAGCTCCTGGAAGCCGCCCTCTCCCTCTTCGCCCACCGGACCCCGGAAGACGTCTCGCTCGACGACGTCGCCGAGGCCGCCGGAGTCTCCCGCCCCCTCGTGTACCGCTACTTCCCCGGTGGCAAGCAGCAGCTGTACGAGGCCGCGCTCCGCTCCGCCGCCGAGGAACTCGAACTCTGCTTCGACGAACCCCCGGAGGGCCCGCTCCCCCAGCGCCTCGCCCGCGCCCTCGACCGCTATCTCACCTTCGTCGACGGGCACGACGCCGGTTTCAGCGCCCTCCTCCAGGGCGGCAGCGTCGTCGAGACGTCCCGTACGACGGCCATAGTGGACCGGGTACGCCGTACCGCCGCCGAGCACATCCTCAGCCATCTGGAGGTCGCGGAACCGGGCCCCCGGCTGCGGATGACCGTACGGATGTGGATCACCGCGGTCGAGGCGGCCTCGCTGATCTGGCTGGACGAGGGCAAGGAGCCGCCGGTCGACGAGCTGCGGGACTGGCTGGTGGAACAGTTCATGGCGGTGCTCACGGTGACCGCCGGCCGCGACCCGCAGACCGCGGCCGTCGTACGCGACGCACTCGGCTCGACCACGACCTGACGCCGCCCCCGGCTGCCCCGTACCGGAAACTGATCCCGTGAAGAGCCAAGACACCGCCTTCGAGGGCGGCCCCCTGGACGGCCGTGTGCTGCCCATCCTGCTCGGCCCGACCGGGCACCCCCCGAAGACGTACAAGGTGCCGGTACCGGACGCGGCCGGCGGCCTGCCGACCGTCCTGGTCTACCGCCGCGTCCCCAAGGGCCCGCCGGGAAAGCTGGGCCTGCACCCGGGCTGGAAGTACGCCTACGACCCGGACGGCGACCAGGGCGGCGACCAGGGCGGCGACGGCAGGCTGCGCTGGCCGTGGTCGAAACCGGCCACCGGACCAGGCGCCACGCCGCAGGGCAAGCCGGACGACACCGACGGGTGACGAGGTTGGGCCGAACCGCGCACGCTCGGCGCGCGGACCTCGCGCCCGCGTCACAAGCTCGCGGTGCGGGCGGAAGGGCTGCCCCGCACCGGAGGTGATGACGTGTCAGGAAGGCTTCTACGTCTGGTCTGTACGGCGGCGATGGCCGCCGGCACACTCCTCGCACCCGTCCCCGCCCTGGCCGCACCGGCCCCGAGCCCCTCGGCGACCCAGTCCGCCAGTGATCCCGCCCCAGCGGAAGAACCCTCCATCGCCGCCCTTCTGACAGACCTTCAGCGGCTGTACCGCGAGGCCGAGCAGGCCACCGAGACCTACGACGCCACCGCCGAACGGCTGAAGCGGCAGCGCGCCGAGGTCCGGCGGCTGGACGGGCAGCTCGTGCGCGCCCGGCTCTCCCTGCACGAGCGGCGCGGCGCCCTCGGCCGGCTCGCCCGGCAGCAGTACCAGAGCAGCAGTGGCATCTCCCCGTACGTACAGCTGCTGCTGGCCCGCGATCCGCAGCACGCGCTCGAACAGGGTCATATGATCCGGCAGTTGGCGCTGGAACGGGCCGAGACGGTGGGCCGGCTGGTCGGCGGCGAGCGGCGCACCGACGGTCTGGCGCGCGCGGCCCGTGCCGCCCTGGACCAGCAACTCACCCTCGCCGAACAGCAGAAGCGGGACCGGGACGCCGTACGGGATCGGCTGAAGCGGGTCGAGGAGCTGCTCGCCACCCTCAGCACCGAACAGCTCGCCGGGCTGGCCGAGTTGGAGCAGGGCGAAGTGGCCGGGAAAGAGAGGGAGTTCATCACCTCTGGAGCGCTCAGCGCGGGCCGGAAGCCGTCCGAGGAAGGTGAGCGCGCTCTGCGGCAGGCGGTGGCGCAGCTCGGGAAGCCGTACGAGTGGGGTGCCGAGGGGCCGGCGTCGTTCGACTGCTCGGGGCTGACCTCGCAGGCCTGGGAGGCGGCGGGTCGGCCCATCCCCCGGACCAGCCAGGAGCAGTGGGCGCGGCTGCCGCACATCCCGCTGGCCGAGCTGCGCCCCGGTGACCTGGTCGTCTACTTCCCCGAGGCGACGCACGTGGCGCTCTACCTCGGGGACGGCATGGTCGTACAGGCGCCGCGTCCGGGTGCGAAGGTGAAGGTGTCACCGCTCTCGGCCAACCCGGTGCTGGGCGCCGTACGGCCGGACCCGGACGGGGAGCCGCTGCGGCGGTACACACCGCCTAAGCTCCCCGCCGACGCGACGGCGGGCTCGGACGAGGGCTACTCCCTCGCCACGAGGCCCGCGGATTCGCCCGCGGATTCCTACGCGCCCGTGCCCGCGACCGAGCCCAGATAGGCGGCCGTCTGCTCCGGTTCGTAGAAGAAGTTCTCGAAGTCCGACGGGTCGTCGAAGGCGTTGGCGAAGCGGTCGGCGGCCGGGGGCAACTGACCTGCCGCGCCCAGGAGGTTGATGATGTGCTCCGGCGGCGGGGCGAGCATCGCGTTGGTCCACTTGGTGACGTGCTGGGCGGTGTCCCAGTAGCGGTCGAAGGTGGCCCGCATCCAGGTCTCGTCGAACTCCTTCTCGCCCTGTTCGAGGATCGAGGCGAGATACGAAGCCGCGCACTTCGAGGCCGAGTTGGAGCCCTGGCCGGTGATCGGGTCGTTGGCCACGACCACGTCTGCCACGCCGAGGACCAGGCCGCCGCCGGGGAGACGGCCGACCGGGTTGCGGACGGTGGGCGCGTAACGGCCGGCCAACGTGCCGCCCCCGTCGGTGAGTTCGGCCTTGGTGGCCCGAGCGTACTCCCACGGCGTGAACCGCTCCATGAGTTCCAGGGTCAGGGAGAGGTGTTCGGCGGGGTCGCGGACGCCGTTGAAGACGTCGAGGGGGCCGCCGGGTATGCCCTCCCAGAACAGGATGTCGGCGCGGCCCGAGGTGGTGAACGTCGGCATGACGAACAGCTCACCGACACCCGGGACCAGGTTGCAGCGCACCGCTTCCATGTCGGGATGCTCGGGGCGCGGGCCCAGGCCGTGGACGTAGGAGACGGCCAACGCGCGCTGCGGCTCACGGTAGGGGGAGCGCTCGGGGTCGCGGGCGAACATCGACACCAGTTCGCCCTTGCCCGCGGCGACCAGGACCAGGTCGTACGTACGGTAGAAGTAGTCGAGGTCGCCGACCGCCGCGCCGTGGATGACCAGTTGGCCGCCGCGCTGGGCGAACGTCTCCATCCAGCCGGCCATCTTCACCCGCTGGTCGACCGACTGGGCGTGCCCGTCGAGCTTGCCGACCCAGTCGATCGCGCGCTGGGTCGGGCCCGGGTCGTGCGAGCCGGGGGCGGCGACCGAGACGCCGAGCCCTTCGATCTTCGGGGCCTGGGACTCCCAGAAGTTCAGCTGGAGATCGCGCTCGTGCTGGAGGGCCGTATGGAACATGCACTGCGTGGACATGACCCGGCCGGACCGGATCTCGTCCGAGGTCCGGTTGGACATCAGGGTGACCTCGTACCCGTGCGACTGGAGTCCGAGGGCTATCTGGAGTCCGGCCTGACCGGCTCCGACGACGAGTATCTTCCGCATACGGTCTGCTCTCTCCCCATGTCGCTGTGTAGCTGCCGCTGTTACTCGGGACTGACGTCCAACGCGTGCCCCACCAGGGCGAGCAGGGTCTCGATCACCGGGAGACGGCGCCGCGCATCCATGATCATGACAGGTATGTGGTCGGGCACCGTGAGGGCCTCCCGCACGTCCTCCGCCTCGAACTTGGCGCTGCCGTCGAAGTGGTTGACGGCCACGATGTACGGCAGCCCGCAGCTCTCGAAGTAGTCGAGCGCGGGGAAGCACTCCTTCAGCCGCCGGGTGTCGGCCAGCACGACCGCGCCGATCGCGCCGCGCACCAGGTCGTCCCACATGAACCAGAACCGTTGCTGGCCCGGCGTGCCGAAGAGGTAGAGGACCAGGTCGTCGTCGAGCGTGACGCGGCCGTAGTCCATGGCCACGGTGGTCGTGCGCTTCTCCGGGGTGGCGGTGAGGTCGTCGGTGCCCTCGCTCGCCTCGGTCATGAGCGCCTCCGTCTGGAGGGGCTCGATCTCCGAGATGGTGCCGACCATCGTGGTCTTGCCGACGCCGAAGCCGCCCGCGATCACGATCTTCGTGGCGATCGGCGCACGGGTGCGGTCCTCCTGCCACGGCCGCAACTCTTCGTCCTCCAGGGGACGTCGACCTTCCGGTGGAAGGTGGAGAAGCGGGGACACACCACGGGCGACGTCAGAGACGACGGAGTCCACTCAGCACCCTTTCCAGCAGCGCGCGGTCCGGCTGCCCCGGCCCGTGACCGGTTCCGTACACACGGATCTTTCCCTGGTCCGCGAGGTCGCTGAGGAGCACGCGGACCACGCCCAGCGGCATCTTCAGCAGCGCGGCGATCTCGGCCACCGTACGCATCCGGCGGCACAGTTCGACGATGGCCCGCAGCTCCGGCATGACCCGGGTGCTGAGGGAACCATTCTCCAACTCCTTGCGCTCCTCGGCCGCTTCGATCGCGGCGACGAACGTCTCGACGAGGAGGACATGGCCGAAGCGGGTCCGGCCGCCGGTCAGCGAGTACGGGCGTACCCGGGCCGGTTTGCGGTCGCCGCCCCGGACAGGAAGCTTGGGCGTGCCCGGCGTACTCACTTGGCACCCTCCGCCGAACGGCCCCGCCCGGGCCGGACGGCCATCGGGCCGACCGCCGCGGGTTCTTCGGCCGGCGTCCCGCGTTCGATCGACTCCCGTAGCTCACTGCGGAGTTCGGGGGTCAGGACATGCCCGGCGCGGCCCACGAAGAGCGCCATGTGGTACGCCACCACGCTCATGTCGCAGTCCGGGGAGCCGTGCACACCGAGCAGCGAGCCGTCGCTGATCGACATCACGAAGAGGGTGCCGTCCTCCATCGCGACCATGGTCTGCTTGACGGCGCCGTAGTCCATCAGCTTGGCGGCGCCGATGGTGAGGCTGCCGATGCCGGAGACGATGGTGGCGAGGTCGGCGGCGGAGCCTCTGGGGCCGGTCGGCCGGTCGGGCCGGCGTTCCGCGTTCCTGTCTGGGTCGGACGAGAGCAGGAGCAGACCGTCCGAGGAGACCACCGCGACCGACGTCAGTCCCGGCACCTCCTCGACGAGATTGCTCAGCAGCCAGTGCAGGTTGCGGGCTTCACTACTCAGGCCGAAGGTACTGGGCGCGGTCAACTGCTTGCCTCCTCGACAGTTCCCCCCGTGGTTTCTTCGGCACGTGCCGGCTCTGCCGTACGCGCCGTCTGTCCCGTCCGCTCCGCGATCTCCGCCTCCACGTCACGGTGTCCGTCGCGTGCACCGCGCTGGAATCCGCCGAGCCGGCGGCGCAGTGCCTCGGCGTCGACGGAAGCGGTGCGCTGTCTCGGCGGTTCGGCGGGCGCGGTGATCTTCGGGGTCCGCTTGGGCAGTCCCTTGTCCGTGACCGGTTCCTCCTCGACTCGCTCATGCGTGTCGGGGCCGATGGCGTAGGGGTCCGGGGCGGCGGTTCCGGTCACGGGCGCGGACGGGGCGTCGGTGTCGGGAGCCGTGGGGACGGTCGGCTCGGTGGTGTCCTCGGCCGGGGGCACCGGCAGAAGCAGCTCCATGGTGATCTCGGACGCGGGAAGGGGCGCGGGTGCCGGGGCCGACACATCCGTGTTCGTGTCCGTGTCCGTGTCCGCGTCCGTGTCCGTCGCCGGGTCCGCCTCGGCCTCCGCGTCGCGTACGGCCCGTTCCGCCAGGGCGATCATCGGGTCGGGCGCGTCGGCCGGGATCGGAGTGTCGGCCGGCGCCTCAGCCGGCTCACCCTCGGGCTCGACAACCGGCTCCTCGGCCTCCGAACGCCCTTGCAGGACATTGGAGTTGACCTCGGCGTCGGCACCCGGGAACGAGAGCGCCGGGGTGCCACCGGGCGTCGAGGCGGCCGACGGCGGTCCGGCGGCCGGGTCCGCCGCCAGCAGCGTCGTCGGCAGGACGACGACAGCCGCGACCCCGCCCTGCTTCTGCTCCCGCAACTGCACCCGCACCCCGTGCCGATGGGCGAGCCGCGCGACGACGTACAGGCCGAGCCCGATCCCGTCGCCGTCGTCCTGCTCGGCGCCGCCGCCCGTCTCGTAGGCGTCGTGCGGGGTGTCCGGGTCGAAGTCGGCGAGGCGGGAGTTGAGGCGGACCAGACGCTCGGCGGTCATACCGATGCCCTCGTCCTGGACGGAGAGCATGACCTCGCCGCTCTCCAGGAGCCAGCCGGAGATCTCCACCGGCAGCTCGGGCGGGGTGAACGAGGTCGCGTTCTCCAGGAGTTCGGCCAGCAGATGGCTGACGTCGTCGGCGGCGAACCCGGCGAGATGCGCGTGCGGCGGCAGCGCGGAGATACGCACCCGCTCGTACCGCTCGATCTCGCTCACCGCGGCGCGGACGACGTCGACGAGCGGGACGGGACCCGCGTGCTGGTGGCCGTGTTCGGCGCCGGCGAGGACGAGGAGGTTCTCGCTGTGCCGGCGCATGACGGTGGCGAAGTGGTCGAGCTTGAAGAGGGTGGCGAGACGGTCCGGGTCCTGTTCGCGCTCCTCCAGACTCTCGATGACCGCGAGTTGACGCTCGACGAGGCCGAGGGTGCGCAGCGCGAGGTTCACGAAGGTGCCGTGGATGCTGTGCCGGGTGCGCGCCAACTGGGTCGCGGCGTCGGCGAGTTCGGTGCGCAGTTCCTCGCGGGCGTCGGCCATCTTCTGGCGCTGGCCGACCAGGTGCTTGCGGTCGGACTCCAGGGTGGCGATGCGGTCGTGGACGGCGAGGGCGCGGGCGTGCAGGGCGTTGACGGAGCGGACGACCTGGGCGAACTCGTCGTTGCGGCCGGTGAACTTGATGGGTTCCTCGGCGAGCGGGTCGGCGGCCTCGGCCAGCCTGGCGGTGCCCCGGCGCAGCACGGAGAGCGGGCGGGTGAGGGTGCGGGCCATGGCGGTGGCGATACCGACGGCGACCAGGAGGAGGGCGCCGAGGACGGCGATCCTGATCTCCAGCTCGGTGACGTCGTCGTCCCGGAGCTGGGTGAGGGCCTTGGTGCGCCGGTCGTAGAGGGAGGCCTCGACGCCGCGCATCAGTTCGACGCGGGCGGAGACTGCCGCGTCCACACCGCTGAGGCTGGTGGCGAGCTCGCTCGTGGACAGCGTGGCCTGGTCGGTGAGCGACGCGAGGTACTTGTCGGCGGTGTCGACCTCGGGTCCGGTGACCGTGGAGTCGTAGCTGCCGACGGCGGCCTCGGGGGCCGTCTCGCGGAAGTCGGCGAGCGCCGCGTCCGAGCGCAGCCGGGCCTGCTGTGCGGCGGCGCTGAGCGCGTTCCGCGTCTTGGCGTCGGCCGGTGAGGTGACGGTCTGCTCGGACGTCAGCCCGGTGAACGGGTCGTAGTCGCTCTCGGTGGACGTCGGCACGCTGAGCGCGGCGAGGAGGAGCCCCCGGGCGGCGGCGGCCTGCTGGACGGCTGCGTCGAGTTCGGCGAGGGCGTAGGCGCCTGCGCCCGCTCGGGGCGGCTGCTTCTCGGCCAGTTGCTCGGCGAGGCGGTGCAGCCCGGCGATGGCGGCCGAGTAGGTCTCGTGCGACTGGAGAGCGGTGCTCTTGCCGGTGAGCGCCGCTTGGCGCAGCGTGGCGATGTCGTCGAGGTCCGCTCGGAGCGCGGCCGGGGTGTCCGGGTTGGCGCGCAGGTCGCCGACCTCGCGGTCGACGCGGGCGGCGCGCTGGTCGGAGGGCGCCTTCGCCTTGGGACGGCCGGCGGCGATGTAGACGGTGACCTCGTCACGCTCGTCGGCGAGCGAGTGGGCGAGGGTCAGGGCGTCCTGGGTCCGCGTCGCGAGCGTCACCAGGTCCTGGGAGTCGTGGAGCTGGGAGGAGGCGGCGATGACGGACGGGGCTCCGGCCCCGGCGATCGCGGCGGCCACTACGGCGACGGCCACGATGAGCCGGTTGCGGACGTGGCCGGGGCGACCCCGGCCCGCGGGATCGGTCGGGGCGTCACCGGTAGCGCCCCCTGCGGGAGCTGTCTGCCTGCCTGTGCGCCGAGGCCGCGTCTTCTGCACCGGTGCTCGCATTCCTGACTCGTGTGCCCATGGCCCGGGTGACGATCCGTCGGGACCCGGATGACGTTCCGTCAACTGCATGGCCGCCCGGATGGTTCTGGCCTGCCGCTCACCCGGTACGGTTCCGGTGCTCCGGCACGGTCCGGCTCCCGACCCTCCCATGCCGGTGGGCAGGGAGCGCGCGTCACCCGACCCGCCACTCGAAGGAGTGAACATCAAGGAGTCAACATCGGCGGGGAGTTGGCGGCAAGTTCCGTTGGCCTGTGCCCCCACCCCGCGCGGCGGGCCGGTTGGACGTGGGCGGCGGGCTTTGACATTATCCGCAGCGACGTCTTCACGGAGTAGATCATTCCCTCCCAAACCAGGCGCCTGACCAGCGGCTACATGCTGTTTCGGCAATCGTTGCCAGCCTTTTGAGAAGCCTGTGAAGGGCTCGTGCAGACTGGCCGGATGCGCACTGAACTCGTCACGGAGCCCGGCGATCCGGGCCGCCCCAATGAGGACTTCGCGGCGATCGGGCTTCCCGCCTCCGGGCAGGGCGGTTCGCTCGTGCTCCTCGACGGGGTGACGCCACCCGGGGCGGGGACGGGTTGTCTGCATTCCGTCCCCTGGTTCACGGCCCGGCTCGGCGGTGCGCTGACCGAACTGTCTGTTTCACAACGGGATATGACCCTCGCCGAGGTACTGGCCGCCGCTCTCACCCGTACCGCCGGGGCCCACGCGCAAACCTGTGACCTTTCTCACCCGCGTACACCCCAGGCGACCGTGGTTCTCGCCCGCTGGTCACCGGAGACCGTCGAGCACCTGGTCCTGTCCGACTCGGCTCTGCTGACCGAGTCCCCGGACGGCACGGTCACGGCCCACCTGGACGACCGGCTGTCCCACGTCCCCCGGTCATCGCTTGCCACGGACGCGATCGCCGACGCGACGGTACGCAACAAGGAGGGCGGCTTCTTCACGGCGGCGGCCGATCCGTCGGTGGCCGCCCGCGCGGTCGCGGGCACGATCCCGCGCGCCGAGGTGCGCGCCCTGGCCGCTCTGACGGACGGGGCGACCCGCTGGGTGGAGAAGTTCGCCGAGGGCGACTGGACGGCCTGCTTCACCACCGTCCGTAAGGAGGGCGCGGGGGCGCTGGTGCATCGCGTACGGGAGCTGGAACGGGCGGACGCGGACGCGGGCCGGCCGCGCCTGCGCCGCAGCAAGACGCACGACGACGCGACGGTCGTGTACGTGGAGCTGTGACGCCCGACGACGACGAATGGGCTGAACCGGCCGAACCTGTGGGACCTACTTCTCCATCCCGAGGTTCAGCTGATGCAGCAGCCGGGCCAGTTCGGCCACCTCGACGCGGTCCCAGGCGGCCAGCTCACGCACGTACCGCGCCCGTCGCGCCTCCCGGACGGTACGGAAGCGGGCGCGGCCCTCGTCCGTGAGGTGGACGAGCCAGGCGCGACCGTCGGCCGGGTCCGGTTCGCGGGCGACGAGGCCCAGCTCCTCCAGGGCGCGCAGCTGGCGGGACATGGTGGCCTTGCCGACGCCGATGTAGGCCGCGAGCTCGGTGGCCCGCTGACGCCCGCACTCGTCGAGCCGCACCAGCAGCCCGTACGCCGACGACTCCAGGTCGGGATGGACCTCGCGGGCCATCTCCCCGGAGTTGGCCCTGGCGCGCCGCAGGAACACCGTCAACTCGCGCTCCAGGGCGAGGAATTCCCGCTCGACCCCGCTCCCGGGCGTCGGGGACTCGACACGCCGCCCGTCGAGGCGTCCCCCGCCGTTGCCGTCCTCGTGCACGTCAGCACCCCTGATCCGGTCACACCGCTCGGAAAGTCTCCGTCGAACACGGCCATCGCCGCAGCTCGGACAGTATTTCGCAGGACCGGCGGGACGACGTCATCCAGGGTCCCCGCCAAGCCCGGCTCCGCGCACGGGAAGACCCGGGCCCCTTCCGGGACCCGGGCCCTAGGGCCTGCCGTTTGGATCACGCCTGGGCCGCGGTCAAAGGCGCCGCAGCCCGAAACCAGCGTGATCCAAACGACAGGCCCTACCCGACCGGCAGCGTCCGTCACGCCGCTGCCGGAACCCTCACCTCCGCCGGGTTCTCCGCCGGGGTGAGCGCCAGTTCGAGGACCTGGCGGACGTCCGTGACGGCGTGGACGTCGAGCTTCTCCAGGACCTCGGCCGGGACGTCGTCCAGGTCGGCCTCGTTGCGCTTGGGGATGATCACGGTGGTGACGCCGGCCCGGTGCGCGGCGAGCAGCTTCTGCTTCACACCGCCGATGGGCAGCACCCGCCCGGTCAGCGAGACCTCGCCGGTCATGGCGACGTCCGTGCGGACGAGCCGTCCGCTGAGCAGCGACGCGAGGGCGGTCGTCATGGTGACGCCCGCGCTGGGACCGTCCTTGGGCACGGCGCCCGCCGGGAAGTGGATGTGCACGCCCCGGTCCTTCAGGTCGCCCACGGGCAGCTCCAGTTCGGCGCCGTGCGAGCGCAGGAAGGAGAGCGCGATCTGCGCGGACTCCTTCATCACGTCACCCAGCTGCCCGGTGAGCGTGAGCCCCGCCGCCCCGGTCTCCGGGTCGGCGAGCGAGGCCTCGACATAGAGGACGTCGCCCCCGGCCCCGGTGACCGCGAGCCCGGTCGCGACCCCCGGCACGGCGGTGCGCCGCTCGGCCGGGTCCGTGGCGGACTCGGGCACGTGGTGGGGCCGCCCGATGAGGGCGCGCAGGTCGTCCTCCGTGACGGTGAACGGCAGCTTCCGCTCGCCGAGTTCGTGCTGTGCGGCGACCTTCCGCAGCAGTCGCGCGATGGACCGTTCCAGGTTGCGGACGCCGGCCTCCCGGGTGTACTCCCCGGCGAGCTTGCGCAACGCGCCCTCGTCGAGGGTGACTTCGGGACTCTCCAGGCCGGCCCGCTCCAACTGCCGTGGCAGCAGGTGGTCCCGGGCGATGACGACCTTCTCGTCCTCCGTGTACCCGTCCAGCCGGACGAGTTCCATCCGGTCGAGCAGGGCCTCGGGAATGGCTTCGAGGACGTTGGCGGTGGCGAGGAACACGACGTCGCTGAGGTCGAGTTCGACTTCGAGGTAGTGGTCGCGGAAGGTGTGGTTCTGCGCCGGGTCGAGGACCTCGAGCAGCGCGGCGGCGGGGTCGCCCCGGAAGTCGGAGCCGACCTTGTCGATCTCGTCGAGGAGGACGACGGGGTTCATCGACCCGGCCTCCTTGATGGCCCGCACGATACGGCCGGGCAGCGCGCCGACATACGTACGCCGGTGCCCGCGGATCTCGGCCTCGTCCCTGACCCCGCCCAGCGCCACGCGGACGAACTTCCGCCCCATGGCGTGCGCGACGGACTCACCGAGGCTGGTCTTCCCGACCCCGGGCGGTCCGACGAGCGCGAGCACGGCGCCACCACGGCGCCCGCCGACGACCCCGAGGCCACGCTCGGCACGCCGCTTGCGCACGGCGAGGTACTCGGTGATGCGCTCCTTCACGTCCTGCAGGCCCGCGTGCTCGGCGTCGAGCACGGTCTGGGCGCCCTGGATGTCGTACGCGTCCTCGGTCCGCTCGTTCCAGGGGAGTTCGAGGACGGTGTCGAGCCAGGTCCTGATCCAGCCGCCCTCGGGCGACTGGTCGGAGGACCGCTCCAGCTTGTCGACCTCCTTGAGAGCCGCCTCGCGCACCTTCTCCGGCAGATCGGCGGCCTCGACGCGGGTCCGGTAGTCGTCGGACTCCTCACCGTCCTGCTCGCCGTTGATCTCGCGCAGTTCCTTGCGTACGGCTTCCAGCTGCTTGCGCAGGAGGAACTCCCGCTGCTGCTTGTCGACGCCCTCCTGGACGTCCTTCGCGATGGTCTCTGCGACGTCCTGCTCGGCGAGGTGGTCGCGCAGCTGCTGGGTGGCGAGCTTCAGCCGGGCCACCGGGTCGGTGGTCTCCAGCAGCTCGATCTTCTGGTCGGTGCTGAGGAAGGGTGAGTAACCGGAATTGTCGGCAAGGGTGGAGACGTCATCGATGGCCTGTACGCGGTCGACGACCTGCCAGGCGCCGCGCTTGCGCAGCCAGGCAGTGGCAAGGGCCTTGTATTCCTTGGCGAGTTCGGTGATGTGACCGGGTACCGGGTCCGGGACGGTCTCGTCGATCCGGATGCCCTCGACCCACAGGGCGGCACCCGGGCCGGTGGTCCCGGCGCCGATCCGCACACGGCCCCGGGCTCGGATGAGGGCCCCCGGGTCCCCGTCGGCCAGCCGGCCGACCTGCTCCACGGTGCCGAGGACACCGGTACTCGCGTAGGTCCCGTCGATGCGCGGCACGAGCAGCACCCTGGGCTTGCCGGCCTCGGTGCGCGCGGCGGCCTGGGCGGCTTCCACCGCGGCCCGCACATCGGCGTCGTTCAGGTCCAGCGGAACAACCATGCCGGGCAGCACGACCTCGTCGTCGAGCGGCAGCACGGGCAGTGTGAGCGGTGTGGACGTCGAAGCCATGATCTCCCCTTCGGCACTCAAGTTGAGCTATGCCGACTCAATGCTTGGCGGGGGCCGAATGTTCCCCGAGGCGTGTTCGCCGTGAGCGATCACCTCTGCCGCGGCGGCCGAAAACCCGCATACAGTCACCCACGTAATACTCATTACCGCATATCAACTATTACAGGAGTTCGGGTGGACGGAACCGTGCGGGCCTGGGTCGACGGCTGGGTGGTCTCCCGCGGGGCGTCGCCGCCGGTGGTCGAGCCCTGGGGATACACGGTCGACGTGGGCACGGCCCGAGCCGTCACCCGGCACGTCCTGGGCGCGGTGAACAACGGCGTCGAGGAACGGACCGTCCGGAAGGTGGCCGACGCCGTGACCGGGGCGGGCGTGTGGCTCAAGGTGTTCGACGACCCGGCGACGGTCGGCGGGTGGCTCGGCGAACGCTGGTCGGTCGGCCCGGAGCCGGGGTACCTCATGTCGGTCCCGCTGACCGCCGCGCAGGCGCCGGCCGCCCCCGCCGGCTACCGGGTCCGCACCTGGACACGCGGCGGCGTGACGCGCGTGATGCTCGCGGCGGCCGACGGTTCCTGGGCCGCCCGCGGCCAGATCGCCCCCACCGGTCGGACGGCGGTCGTCGACCAGGTGGAGACCTCCCCCGCACACCGACGCCGAGGCCTCGGCGCCTTCGTGATGCGAACGCTCGCACGGGAGGCGTTCACCCAGGGCGCGGAGAGAGGCGTACTGGCCGGAACACCCGAGGGACGGGCCCTGTACGAGTCACTGGGCTGGCACGTGGAGGCACCCCTGACGAGCGCGACGTTCATGGGGACGGCCGTCGACGGGACGTAGGCCTGTCGTCACATTCCCGCCTGCCTCGCGACGCCGTGCACGCTCCCCCACTGCCTGGTGGGCGTGGGAGGTGCCCCCACTCGCCGCCCACTCGGACGTCAGCCGCCCGCCGCGGCGGGCACCAGGCCCGCCCTCCGGGCGGACGACGGGAATGTGACGGCAGGCCCTGGACACCTGCCCTAGACCTGCCCTGGACCGGCCTCCGCCACCGTCGCACCCAGGGCCAGGTGGCGACCCCGATGGCAAGCGCCGTCACATGACCCCAGTTGGTCATCGGGTCGGTGTAGGCGATCAGGTCCTGCACCAGCGACCCGCCGAACACCGCCAGCATCGGCCATCCCAGCCAGGGCCGCAGCAGTCCCGCCAACGCCCCCACACTCGCCGCGACCCCGAAACTGATGCCGTAGTCGAGCCGGTGCAGCGAACTGTCGGGCAGCCACCCCACCAGCACCCCGAGCCCCACCGGCACCTCGGTCGCGAGGGTGGCCAGTACATGCCCGAGCGCGAACACCCAGGCGGTACGCGCTCCGCCGATCCGCCGCTCCAGCGCCGTAAGAACAAGGAGGAAGACAACGCCGTACGGCGAGGTCACGCCTCCCGCGACCCACAGCGCGCTGGTGATCAGCACGACCACGGGCGCCCGCAGGAGGTGGGCGACATCCGTGCTGGTGCCCTGATGGAGGGCGTGCACCAGGGCGGGGTCCGCATGTTCGGCCACATATGCCGTGACCAGCAGGACAGCCGCGTACGTGAAGGTGAACGGTGTGCCCGTGGGCGTGGGGAGAAGGTGCCAGGGGCGGAAAACCCGCCTCCCGGGG
Source organism: Streptomyces sp. B21-083 (assembly GCF_036898825.1). Classification (GTDB taxonomy): domain Bacteria; phylum Actinomycetota; class Actinomycetes; order Streptomycetales; family Streptomycetaceae; genus Streptomyces. Next base: position 3,183,347 of record NZ_JARUND010000001.1, read on the forward strand.
ACAGCGGTCGCCGGAACCACGGGCCGCGCGGACACCGCTTCCGCCGGTCCCCGCTGCCTCGGCATCCCGTCCAGCAGCCGCACGCCCTCCGCGACGGGCACGCCCGAGAGCGCCGGTGAACCCGACGTCACGTCGCCCTTCGCATCGATCCGTTCCACAGTGAGGCGCTCCTTCCGCTTCGCCCCACCCTTCGCCTCCACCCTCGCGGTTGTCTGTGACCCGCGCCACGCGAAGGCCGATTCACAGCAAGCCGACAGGACCCATAAAGGCCGCGCTCATCCGAGCCGCACTGCGCCAAGATGTCCCCATGACCCATCCGACCGCCTCCTACGGAGCCCCCGAAGTCCTGGACCGGCAGGAGGGGCCGTACGGCGAAGTCGTGCTGCGGCGGCACGGAGAGTTACTGCAGATCATCGCCAACGGATGCTTCCTGATGGACACTTCGGACGGCCGGTCCGAGCGCCTGCTCGTCGACGCCGCCCTCGACGCGCTCACCCCCGATTCCCGGGGCTCCTTCCCGCACGTCCTCATCGGCGGTCTGGGCGTCGGGTTCTCGCTCGCGCATGCCGCGTCCGACCCCCGCTGGGGTGGCATCACCGTCGTCGAACGTGAACCGGCGATCATCGGATGGCATCGCGACGGGCCGCTGTCGGAGCTTTCGGCCCCGGCCCTCTCCGATCCGCGCACCGAGGTCGTCGCAGCTGACCTGGTGAGATACGTCAATGAGACCTCCGCCACATTCGACGCCCTGTGTCTCGACATCGACAACGGCCCCGACTGGACTGTCACGGAGGACAACCAGAGCCTGTATTCACAGGCCGGACTCGCAAGCTGCGCAAGGGTGTTGAGGCCGGACGGGGTGCTCGCGGTGTGGTCCGCGCAACCTTCCCGGGAATTTGAGCAAACTCTACGGAATGCCGGATTCCGGGCAGTACGCACCGAAGAGATCCCCGTTGCCCGAGGAGTCCCCGACGTCGTCCATCTCGCCGTCCGGCCTGGATAGCCCCCACGCGGTGACTGCCCGTACTCTGCTTCCCTGACGCCGATCACTCATCCGATCAGTCGTGCGTCAACCGCAGTCATGCGCGGACAAGCGCAGCCAAGGAACCACCCCACTGGTTCCGAAAAGCACACTTCAGGGACGGGCGATGGAGCAGACACACACCTCCCAGAACGGCGCGACGGCGACACCTGGCGCCCAGCGCCGGGTACTCGTGGTCGAGGACGATCCGACGATCGTCGACGCCATCGCGGCCCGTCTGCGCGCCGAGGGATTTCTCGTGCAGACCGCCGGCGACGGGCCGGCCGCCGTCGACACCGCCGAGGCCTGGCAGCCCGATCTGCTGATCCTCGACATCATGCTGCCCGGCTTCGACGGGCTCGAAGTATGCAGGCGGGTGCAGGCCCAGCGGGCCGTGCCCGTCCTGATGCTCACCGCGCGCGACGACGAGACCGACATGCTGGTCGGGCTCGGTGTCGGCGCCGACGACTACATGACGAAGCCCTTCTCCATGCGTGAACTGGCCGCGCGGGTGCACGTGCTGCTGCGCCGGGTCGAGCGGGCCGCCATCGCCGCGTCGACACCGCGCTCCGGCATCCTGCGCCTCGGCGAGCTGGAGATCGACCACGCGCAGCGACGGGTGCGGGTGCGCTCCGAGGACGTGCATCTCACGCCCACCGAGTTCGACCTGCTCGTCTGTCTCGCCAACACGCCCCGCGCCGTCCTCTCTCGCGAGCAGCTGCTCGCCGAGGTCTGGGACTGGGCGGACGCCTCCGGCACCCGGACCGTCGACAGCCACATCAAGGCGCTGCGCCGGAAGATCGGCGCCGAGCGGATCCGTACGGTGCACGGGGTCGGCTACGCACTGGAGACACCGACGCCATGAACCTGGGGCGGCCGGCCGCACGGAGGAGCCCCGGGGAACCCTGGGGCGGCGTACGCCCGTTCTCGATCAAGACCAAGCTGGGCGCACTGGTCGTCGTCTCGGTGCTGATCACCACAGGTCTGTCGATGATCGCGGTGCACACCAAGACGGAGCTCCGCTTCATCACGGTCTTCTCGATGATCGCCACACTGTTGATAACGCAGTTCGTGGCCCATTCGCTCACCGCGCCGCTCGACGACATGAACGCGGTGGCCCGCTCCATCTCGCAGGGCGACTACACACGCCGGGTGCGCGAGAACCGCTGGGACGAACTGGGTGACCTGGCCCAGACGATCAACGTCATGGCGGACGAGCTGGAGGCCCAGGACCGGCAGCGCAAGGAGCTGGTGGCGAACGTCTCGCACGAGCTGCGCACCCCCATCGCGGGTCTGCGCGCGGTGCTGGAGAACGTCGTGGACGGGGTCTCGGCCGCCGATCCGGAGACCATGCGTACGGCGCTCAAGCAGACCGAGCGCCTCGGCCGGCTGGTGGAGACCCTGCTGGACCTCTCCCGGCTCGACAACGGGGTCGTACCGCTGCGCACGCGCCGGTTCGAGGTCTGGCCGTATCTCTCCGGCGTGCTCAAGGAGGCCAACATGCTGGCCTCCACGCGCGCGGGCATCGCGTCCGGCTCCGGCGGTCACACCCGTAACGACGTCCATCTGCACCTCGACGTCAACCCGCCCGAGCTGGTCGCGCACGCGGACCCGGAGCGTCTGCACCAGGTCGTCGCCAACCTGATCGACAACGCGGTCAAGCACAGCCCCCCGCACGGCCGGGTCACGGTGAAGGCGCGGCGCGGGACGCCGGCCGAGTCGCTGGAGCTGGAGATCCTGGACGAGGGTCCGGGCATTCCGCGCTCGGAGTGGCACCGGGTCTTCGAGCGGTTCAACCGCGGCGGCGTCAGCTCACCGCACGGGCCGGGCAGCGACGGCGGTACGGGACTCGGGCTGGCGATCGCCCGCTGGGCGGTCGATCTGCACGGCGGCCGGATCGGTGTGGCCGAATCCGAGCGGGGTTGCCGGATTTTGGTCACCCTTCCGGGAGAGTCATCCGTCCCAAGTTGACGTAAAGTTCGAAGCGGAGCCGCAAGATCCACCTGACATCCCCGCTGACGGACGCGCGTGGACACGTGTGATTGCTCACAGGCCCGCGCATTTCGTGCGCCGAGGCGACAATTTGCGTTTCCCCCACATGTCCTTTTCGGACCGGAACCCCGCTTGTTTCCCGCCATTTCACCCCCCGAAACTCGATTCTTGATGTGACTTACGCGACGTTGAACGGGCCCGGACTGACCTTTCGGCCACAGGGGCGTAGCCTTGATTCCCGCTGTCCATCACCTTGTGAAGCCACCATGTGAAGCGGAAGAGGGCGGTTGCCGCCGTGTCGCCACAGTCCCCCAGTAACTCATCGAGCATCTCGACCGACGAGGCCCCAGGTAACCCTGCGGCCGCGTTCGGACCCAACGAGTGGCTCGTCGACGAGATCTATCAGCAGTACCTCCAGGACCCGAATTCCGTAGACCGTGCCTGGTGGGACTTCTTCGCCGACTACAAGCCCGGGGCGGCCGCCGTCCCCACGGCTACGGCGGGTACTGCGGCCGCGGGGGCCGCAGAGACCACCCCGACCCCCCCGGCCGCCCCCACGGCCACCGTGACCCCGACCGTGCCGGCGCCGGCCCCTGCGGCCGCTCCCAGGCCCGCCGCGGCCGCTCCGGCAGCCGCTCCGGCGGCTCCGGTCGCGAAGCCCGCAGCAGCGGCGCCCGCACCGGCCGCCGCCAAGCCGCAGCCCGGTGCAAGCACCGGCTCCACCGGAGCGGCCAACGCCGCGCGAACGTCTGCTCCTCAGGCCGCGGACGGCCCGGAGTTCGTGACGCTGCGCGGCCCGTCCGCGGCCGTGGCGAAGAACATGAACGCCTCGATCGAGGTGCCCACGGCCACGTCCGTGCGCGCGGTCCCGGTGAAGCTGCTCTTCGACAACCGCATCGTCATCAACAACCACCTGAAGCGTGCCCGGGGCGGGAAGATCTCCTTCACCCACCTCATCGGCTACGCGATGGTCCAGGCCATCAAGGCCATGCCGTCGATGAACTACTCCTTCCAGGAGAAGGACGGCAAGCCGACCCTCGTCAAGCCGGCGCACATCAACTTCGGCCTGGCCATCGACCTGGTGAAGCCCAACGGCGACCGCCAACTCGTCGTGGCCGGCATCAAGAAGGCCGAGACGCTGAACTTCTTCGAGTTCTGGCAGGCCTACGAGGACATCGTCCGCCGCGCCCGCGACGGCAAGCTGACGATGGACGACTTCACCGGCGTCACGGTCTCCCTGACCAACCCCGGCGGCCTCGGCACCGTTCACTCGGTCCCGCGTCTGATGCCCGGTCAGTCGGTCATCATGGGCGTCGGTTCCATGGACTACCCGGCGGAGTTCCAGGGCACGTCCCAGGACACCCTGAACAAGCTCGGCATCGCGAAGGTCATGACGCTCACGTCGACCTACGACCACCGGGTCATCCAGGGTGCGGCGTCGGGCGAGTTCCTGCGTGTCGTCGCGAACTCCCTCCTCGGGGAGAACGGCTTCTACGACGAGATCTTCGAGGCGCTGCGCATCCCCTACGAGCCGGTCCGCTGGCTCAAGGACATCGACGCCAGCCACGACGACGACGTCACGAAGGCCGCCCGCGTCTTCGAGCTGATCCACTCCTACCGGGTCCGCGGCCACGTCATGGCCGACACAGACCCGCTGGAGTACCGCCAGCGCAAGCACCCCGACCTGGACATCACCGAGCACGGGCTCACCCTCTGGGACCTGGAGCGCGAGTTCGCGGTCGGCGGCTTCGCGGGCAAGTCCCTGATGAAGCTGCGCGACATCCTCGGCGTGCTGCGCGACTCGTACTGCCGCACCACGGGCGTCGAGTTCATGCACATCCAGGACCCGAAGCAGCGCAAGTGGATCCAGGACCGCATCGAGCGCCCGCACTCCAACCCGGAGCGCGAGGAGCAGCTGCGCATCCTGCGCCGCCTGAACGCGGCGGAGGCCTTCGAGACCTTCCTGCAGACGAAGTACGTCGGCCAGAAGCGCTTCTCGCTGGAGGGCGGCGAGTCCGTCATCCCGCTGCTCGACGCGGTCATCGACAGCGCGGCCGAGTCGCGCCTCGACGAGGTCGTCATCGGCATGGCCCACCGCGGCCGGCTGAACGTCCTGGCGAACATCGTCGGCAAGTCGTACGCCCAGATCTTCCGGGAGTTCGAGGGCAACCTCGACCCGAAGTCGATGCACGGCTCCGGCGACGTGAAGTACCACCTGGGCGCCCAGGGCGTGTTCACCGGCCTGGACGGCGAGCAGATCAACGTCTCGCTGGCCGCCAACCCGTCCCACCTGGAGACGGTCGACCCGGTCATCGAGGGCATCGCCCGCGCCAAGCAGGACATCATCAACAAGGGCGGCACGGACTTCACGGTCCTGCCGGTCGCCCTGCACGGTGACGCGGCCTTCGCAGGCCAGGGCGTCGTGGCCGAGACCCTCAACATGTCGCAGCTGCGGGGCTACCGCACCGGCGGCACGGTCCACATCGTCATCAACAACCAGGTCGGCTTCACCGCCGCCCCGGAGTCGTCGCGCTCCTCCATGTACGCCACCGACGTGGCCCGCATGATCGAGGCGCCGATCTTCCACGTGAACGGCGACGACCCCGAGGCAGTCGTCCGCATCGCTCGGCTGGCCTTCGAGTTCCGACAGGCGTTCAACAAGGACGTCGTCATCGACCTCATCTGCTACCGCCGCCGCGGCCACAACGAGTCGGACAACCCGGCGTTCACGCAGCCCCTGATGTACGACCTGATCGACAAGAAGCGCTCGGTGCGCAAGCTCTACACCGAGTCCCTCATCGGCCGCGGCGACATCACCCTGGAAGAGGCCGAGCAGGCGCTGCAGGACTTCCAGGGCCAGCTGGAGAAGGTCTTCACGGAGGTCCGCGAGGCCGTGTCGGCTCCGGCCGAGGCACATGTCCCGGACCCGCAGGCCGAGTTCCCCGTGGCCGTGCAGACCGCGATCTCCCAGGAGGTCGTCAAGCGCATCGCCGAGTCCCAGGTCAACATCCCCGACCAGGTCACCGTCCACCCGCGACTGCTGCCGCAACTGCAGCGCCGCGCGGCGATGATCGAGGACGGCACGATCGACTGGGGCATGGGCGAGACCCTCGCCATCGGTTCGCTGCTCCTCGAAGGCACTCCCGTCCGCCTCTCCGGCCAGGACTCCCGCCGAGGCACGTTCGGCCAGCGCCACGCGGTGCTGATCGACCGGGTCACGGGCGGGGACTACACCCCGCTCCAGTACCTCTCGGACGACCAGGCCCGCTACAACGTCTACGACTCGCTGCTCTCCGAGTACGCGGTCATGGGCTTCGAGTACGGCTACTCGCTGGCCCGTCCCGAGTCCCTGGTGATGTGGGAGGCGCAGTTCGGCGACTTCGTCAACGGCGCGCAGACGGTGGTCGACGAGTACATCTCGGCGGCGGAGCAGAAGTGGGGCCAGACGTCCGGCGTCACGCTCCTGCTCCCCCACGGCTACGAGGGCCAGGGCCCGGACCACTCTTCCGCCCGCATCGAGCGGTTCCTCCAGCTGTGCGCCCAGAACAACATGACGGTCGCGCAGCCGACGCTCCCGTCGAACTACTTCCACCTTCTGCGGTGGCAGGTGCACAACCCGCACCACAAGCCGCTGGTGGTCTTCACCCCGAAGTCGATGCTGCGTCTCAAGGCGGCGGCGTCGAAGGCGGAGGAGTTCACGTCGGGCGCCTTCCGCCCGGTCATCGGTGACGAGTCCGTCGCCGCGGCCGACGTCCGCAGGGTCGTCTTCTGCGCCGGCAAGCTGTACTACGACCTTGAGGCCGAGCGGAAGAAGCGCGGCAACACGGACACGGCGATCATCCGCATCGAGCGCCTGTACCCGCTCCCGGGTGCGGAGCTCCAGGCGGAGATCGCCAAGTACCCGAACGCCGAGAAGTACCTGTGGGCGCAGGAGGAGCCGGCGAACCAGGGCGCGTGGCCCTTCATCGCCCTCAACCTGATCGACCACCTGGACCTCGCGGTCGGCGCGGACATCCCGCACGGCGAGCGCCTGAGGCGCATCTCGCGCCCGGCGGGCTCGTCTCCGGCCGTGGGTTCGGCGAAGCGTCACCAGGCGGAGCAGGAGCAGCTGGTGCGTGAGGTGTTCGAGGCCTGAGCCTCTGAACACGCCTGACGGCACAGGGCCCGGCACCGGAATTCGGTGCCGGGCCTTCGTCATGTGCCGTCCGTGCGGCTCCGCATAACCTTGAGAGGTACGAACGGTGGCCGCGGCCCCGATCGCCAGTCCCCACCACCGGCCCCAGCAGTCCCCAGGAGAACATCCGTGTACTTCACCGACCGAGGCATCGAAGAACTGGAGAAGCGGCGCGGCGAGGAGGAGGTCACCTTCGAGTGGCTCGCCGAGCAGCTGCGGACCTTCGTCGACCTCAATCCCGACTTCGAGGTACCGGTGGAGCGCCTGGCGACCTGGCTGGCACGGCTGGACGACGAGGACGACGAGTAGGCCGGACCGGAGCAGGCCGGAACGGGGTGGGCCGCGTCCCCGAACGAGTGTCTTGACTTCCCGTGAGCGCGATATATCGTGAATAGCAGAAGACGCGATATGGCGCGTTGCGTTCTGTCGCCTTCGGCTGTCGAGCATGTCCGTTCACCCAGGGGGTCCGCATTATGTCCACCACGTCCGAGTGGTCCGTCAAAGAGCCCGGAAAGCTCACCTTCGACGAACCGGTCACAGGCCTGCACGTACGCATCGTCAACGGAACGGTGAACGTCGTGGGCACCGAGGACAGTTCCGCCCGCCTGGAGGTCTCCGAGATCGAGGGCCCACCCCTGGTGGTGACCCAGGAGAACGGCGTCCTGACAGTGGCGTACGAGGACCTGCCCTGGAAGGGCCTCCTCAAATGGCTTGACCGCAAGGGCTGGCGCCGCAGCGCGGTCGTCTCCCTGGCCGTCCCGGCCCACACGCGTGTGGAGGTGGGCGTGGTCGGCGCGGGCGCGGTGGTCTCGGGGGTCGACGGACCGACGGTGGTGAAGGGCGTCACCGGCGACACGACTCTCGTCGGCCTGTCCGGCCCGGTCCGCGCCGACACGGTCTCGGGCAACCTGGAGGCCCAGGCGGTCACGGGCGACCTGCGATTCAACTCGGTCTCCGGTGACCTCACCGTCGTCGAGGGCTCCGGACCCTCCGTCCGCGCGGAGTCGGTGAGCGGCTCCATGATCGTCGACCTCGACCCGGAGGGGCCGACGGACGTGCAGCTGACGAACGTCTCGGGCGAGATCGCCATCCGGCTCCCTCACCCGGCGGACGCCGACGTGGAGGCGAACACGGCGAGCGGCAAGATCTCGAACGCCTTCGACGGCCTCCGCGTCCACGGCCAGTGGGGCGCCCACCGCGTCACGGGCCGACTGGGCGCGGGCACGGGCAAGCTGCGGGCGACGACGGTCTCCGGGTCCATCGCCCTGCTCCGCCGCCCCCAGCAGGAGGACGAGCAGACCGACCCCACCCCGGCCGACCCCACCCCCACCGAGAACCAGTCCGCCCCGGGGGACGATTCAGGATCCACGAACAAGAAGGTGCTCTGACATGCCTCCCGTCTTCGCCCACGGCCGCCTGCGCCTCTACCTGCTGAAGCTGCTGGACGAGGCTCCCCGCCACGGCTACGAGGTGATCCGCCTCCTGGAGGAGCGCTTCCAGGGGCTGTACGCGCCGTCTGCGGGCACCGTGTACCCGCGCCTGGCCAAGCTGGAGACCGAGGGCCTGGTCACACACACCACCGAGGGCGGCCGAAAGGTGTACGCGATCACGGACGCGGGCCGCGCCGAGCTGGCCGACCGCAGCGGTGAACTGGCCGACCTGGAACTGGAGATCCGCGAGTCGGTGGCCGAACTCGCCGCCGAGATCCGGGCCGACGTCCGGGGCGCGGCGGGCGATCTGCGCCGGGAGGTGCGCGCGGCGGCGAGCGAGGCCCGCAGAGGCCCCGGAGCCGCGCAGGGCGCCCCGTTCGGGGACCACGCGGACGTCGGCGACAAGGAGGCGTGGCGCGCCGCGAAGGAGGAGATGCGGCGAGCCAAGCAGGAGTGGAAGGAGCAGGCCCGGCGCGCGAAGGACGAGAGCCGCCGGGCCCGTGAGGAGGCCCAGCGGGCCAGGCGCCAGGCCAAGGAGGCCCAGGAACACGCCCGCGCCCAGGCCCAGGAGGAGGTCCAGCGCATCGCCAGGCGCGTCCAAGAGCAGGTCCAGGACCACTTCACGAGGGGCGACTGGCCGACAGGCGTCCGAGAGGGCCTGACCGAACTGGCCAAGGAGTTCGGCGAGTTCGGAAAGGACTTCGGCAAGAACCTCGGCAAGGACATCGGCCAGGGCCTGGGCAAGGACTTCGGTTTCCCCCGCGCCGGCGGCACCACGGCCCCCGCAGCACCGGAACGGGAGCACCCGGAGTACACGGACACTCCCCCGGACTTCCCGGCCGGCTACGAACCGCCGACCTGGGCCCACGAGGACTCCACCGGCAACCCGGCCCGCGACCTGGACCGCCTCCTAGACCGCTTCCGCGACGACATCCGGGACACGGCCCGCGACCACGGTGTCACGGAACCCCAGGTCCACGAGATCCGCAGCCACCTGTCCGCGGCGGCGGCACTGGTGGAGGCGACCCTGCGGACACCGAAGCCATAAGGGAAAAAGGAGAGGAGGGAGGCTCCCTCCTCAGCCCGCCTTCGCCTCGCCCTCGCCGTACAGCACCCGGCTCAGACCGCCGTACGTGACTCCCTGATCGGCGAGGACCTCTGACGGCACACCCGGGCGGACCGTCAGGGCGAGGAGGATGTGTTCGTCGCCGATCCGGCGGTCCCGACGGGCCACGGCGATGCGCAGGCACCTCTCCAGCACCTCCTTGGCGTCCCGGCTGAAGGATCGGCGCCCCGACGACAACCACCCCCTGCCCTGAGGGTCGCCCGACATCGCGCCGACGCCGTGCACCTCCTCGACGCGGGAGACGATGTCGGACACATCGATTCCGAGCCCGGCGAGGGCATCGGCCTCGGCCTGGGACAGTCCGGCGCGGCGCCGGGCGTCGGCCAGGGCAGCCTTGACCGACTCCTTGCGGTCGGCGAGGCCGAGCGAGGCCAGCGCGAAGGAGGCCCTGCCGGCTTCCCGGTCGAGCAATGCGAGCAGCAGGTGCTCGGCGTCGACAGACCGACTGCCGACGCGCTCGGAGTGCTCGACGGCACCCTGCACCACAGCGCGCGCATCGCTCGTGAACCGTTCGAACATCACTGCCTCCCGTGTTTCTTGTGGACGGCCTGCCTGCTGACACCGAGTTCCGCGGCGATCTCCTGCCACGACCAGCCCTGGTTGCGCGCACTGCGCACCTGCACGGACTCCAACTGCTCGACCAGCTTCCGCAGCGCGGAGACGGCTCGCAGTCCGATCCGCGGGTCACGGTCACCCGCGCGCTCGGCGAGATCTGTTGCTTCGGTCATGACGTCAACATAGGTTGACACTATCGAGCCCGTCAACCCTGGTTGACATCTCGGCATCTCGGGGTGTCGCGAACATGCGAACGGCGGGCCCGGAGACCCGGGCCCGCCGCAGCCGAACGGAGGTCAGCACATGCCGGTGATCAGGACATGGTCAGGACGATCTTGCCGAACTGGTCGCCGGATTCGAGGCGTTCGAAGCCCTCGCGGGCCCGGTCCAGCGGAAGCACCTCGTCGATGACGGGGCGTACGCCGGTGGCGGCGCAGAAGGACAGCAGGTCCTCCAGTTCGTCCTTCGTACCCATCGTCGAGCCGACGACCTTGAGTTCGAGGAAGAAGATGCGGGTCAGTTCGGCGTGCGAGGGGCGGTCCCCGCTGGTGGCGCCGGAGATGACGAGGGTGCCGCCGGGCCGCAGCGACTTGACCGAGTGCGACCAGGTGGCCGCCCCGACCGTCTCGATCACGGCGTCCACGCGCTGCGGCAGCCGCGCCCCGGACTCCACCGCCTCGACGGCGCCCAGCTCCAGCGCCCGCTTCCGCTTCGCCTCGTCCCGGCTGGTTGCGAAGACCCGCAGCCCCGCCGCCTTGCCGAGCACGATCGCGGCGGTCGCGACACCGCCACCGGCGCCCTGCACCAGTACCGAGTCGCCGGGGCGTACGCCAGCGTTGGTGAAGAGCATGCGGTACGCCGTCAGCCAGGCCGTGGGCAGACAGGCCGCCTCCGCGAAGGAGAGCTCCTTGGGCTTGGGCAGGACGTTCCAGGCCGGTACGGCGACCTGCTCGGCGAAGGTGCCCTGGTAGCGCTCGGTGAGGATGGAACGGGGTTCCTTGGGGCCGACGCCGTGGCCGGTCTGGCCGATGACGGAGTGCAGGACGACCTCGTTGCCGTCCGCGTCGACGCCGGCGGCGTCACAGCCGAGGATCATCGGCAGACGGTCCTCGGGGAGTCCGACTCCACGCAGGGACCAGAGGTCGTGGTGGTTGAGCGAGGCGGCCCTGACGTCGACCGTCGTCCAGCCGGGACGCGCCTCGGGGGCTGGGCGGTCACCCAACTCCAGCCCGTCGAGCGGATGGTCGGGGTCGATGCGGGCGGCGTAGGCAGCGAACATGACCTTGACGATAGGGGGCGTGGCGGGCCGGGGGAACGACACGGCGCTGTGACACACGCCCTGTTGAGTTTCGCCCCCGCCACCCTTACCAATCCCAGCACGGCCCCGCACCCCCAGCCCGTCCGGCACCTCTCCAGCCCCGGCCCGCACCCCCAAACCCGTCCGGCGCTTGAGGACGAGGCCCGCACCCCCAGCCCGTCCGGCGCTTGAGGACAAAGCCCGCACCCCCAGCCCGTCCGGCGTTTGAGGACGAGGCCCGTTCAGGGACGACAGGGGGGTCTGGGGGCGCAGCCCCCAGGGATGGGACGGGTAGGGGCGGCGGGGGCGAGATGACCCCGCCGCCACGGACGGAGCCACCCCTGAAAACAACCCTCAGCGCCGAGCGACACCCTCGGCCCGAGCCGCCGCGGCGACCGCCGCGGTAACGGCAGGAGCCACCCGCGGGTCGAACGGCGACGGAATCACGTAATCGGCGGCCAGATCGTCACCGACGACAGCCGCGAGCGCGTCCGCCGCCGCGATCTTCATCCCCTCCGTGATCCGGGACGCCCGCACCTGCAGCGCCCCCGCGAAGATCCCCGGGAACGCCAGCACGTTGTTGATCTGGTTCGGGAAGTCCGAGCGCCCGGTCGCGACAACCGCCGCGTACTTGTGCGCCACATCGGGGTGCACCTCGGGGTCCGGGTTGGCCATCGCGAACACGAACGCGTCCTTGGCCATCGAAGCCACCGCCGCCTCCGGGACCGTACCGCCGGAGACGCCGATGAAGACGTCGGCGCCCGCGAGGGCGCTCTCCAGCGACCCCGTCAGACCGGCCTTGTTCGTCAGCTCGGCCAGCTCGCGCTTGACCGGCGTGAGGTCGTCCCGGTCCGCCGAGACGATGCCCTTGCGGTCGGCGACGGCGACATCGCCGAGGCCCGCCTCAAGGAGGAACTTCGCGATGGCGACGCCCGCCGCACCCGCGCCCGAGATCACTCCCCGCAGCTCCCCGAGCCCCCGCCCGGTCAGCCGCGCCGCGTTGCGCAGGGCCGCCAGCGTCACGACCGCCGTGCCGTGCTGGTCGTCGTGGAACACGGGGATGTCCAGCTGCTCCTGGAGCCGCCGCTCGATCTCGAAGCAGCGGGGTGCCGAGATGTCCTCCAGGTTGACCCCACCGAAGGACGGCGCCAGTCGGACCACCGTCTCGATGATCTCGTCGACGCCCGTGCAGGCCAGCGCGATCGGGACCGCGTCCACACCGCCGAACTGCTTGAACAGGATCGCCTTGCCCTCCATCACCGGGAGGGATGCCTCGGGACCGATGTCCCCGAGCCCGAGGACCGCCGTACCGTCCGTCACGACCGCGACGACGGACGACTTCCAGGTGTAGTCGTTGACGAGGTCGGGCTGCTCGGCGATGGCGGTGCACACCCGGGCCACACCGGGCGTGTACGCGAGGGACAGGTCGTCCTTGTCACGGATGGGCACGGTGGCCTGCACGGCCATCTTGCCGCCCCGGTGCAGAGCGAACGCCGGGTCGAACTCACCGGCGTCACTGTCGGTGACGATGTCGCTGCGAGGATTGACGATCTCCGCTGCCACTTTGTTACCCCTTAAGTCTTCAAGGTTGGAGGGTGACCACTCCTGGTGAGGGGTGGGCGGGCACCGCGCAAGGCCCCGGTGAGTGATGCGCACGGGCACGAGCGCGACGGGCGCGCCGCACACGCGCCCTGAGCCCCGGATGAGGGGTGTAAAGAACCTTCTTACCGGACGGAGGACACCGACGACGACCCCATAACGCGAAGGTCACACGGGGGCGGCACGACTCATCCCTACACATGGCCACATACTCGGGCATGATCGATCAAATCGAGAGGCGTACAGGGCCCGAATCGCAAGCAAGGCGCAAGCCGACGCGATCTGGACGGCATCAAGACGGGATCAGGCCGGGAGCGGGTCGGGATCAAGTCGGGGCGGGGTCCTCACTCGGCTGTACGTACGGATGCAACAGCCGCTCACCTGGCGAGATGCACCGAAGATCTTCCGGCCGGAACGAATGATTCCCGTAGAAGATCCGGGAAGGTCCGGCTCTGGTGCACCGACCTGACGCCGCACGGGGGTCACCCGTTATCCGATTTTGACATGGCCGGTCGTCTGAATGCCTCAGTCCGAATGGCAAGATGCCGTAATCACACAAGGTCGCGACACTCAAAGATGCGTGCACCAGCCGACCCGCCGGAATCGTCCGCCCTCCGGGGCAGGCGCCGGCCCCAATGGCACACCATCACCCGCCGGAGGAACCCACCATGACCGCAAGCTCCACCCTTCGTACGACCGCCGCGCACAACCGGCTAGCCGCGGTCGGTGCGATCGCGGTCGCGGGCGCCCTGCTGCTCACCGGATGCGGTGACCAGACCAAGGACAAGGGCACGGGCTCGGACACCGCCTCGACGAGCTCCGCCCCGCTGGCCGCCAAGCTGCCCCAGGCCATCCGGGACAAGGGCGTTGTCACGGTCGGCTCGGACATCGCGTACGCGCCGGTCGAGTTCAAGGACGACTCCGGCAAGACGGTCGGTATCGACCCGGACCTCGCGGACGCCATGGGCAAGCAGCTCGGTGTGACGTTCAAGTTCGAGAACGGCACCTTCGACACCCTGATCACGGGCCTGCGCTCCAAGCGGTACGACATCGCCATGTCCGCGATGACCGACACCAAGGACCGCCAGGAGGGCACCGAGAACGGCAAGAAGGTCGGCGAGGGCGTCGACTTCGTCGACTACTTCACCGCCGGTGTCTCGATCTACACCAAGAAGGGCGACGACCAGGGCATCAAGACCTGGGCCGACCTGTGTGGCAAGAAGATCGCGGTCCAGCGCGGCACGGTCTCCGAGGACCTCGCCAAGGCCGAGACGAAGAAGTGCACGGGTGGCAAGAAGATCGCCATCGAGTCGTACGACAACGACCAGCAGGCCCAGACCCGGGTGCGCGCGGGCGGCGCCAACGCCGGTTCCTCCGACTTCCCGGTCACGGCGTACGCGGTGAAGACCTCGGGCGGCGGCAACGACTTCCAGGTCGTCGGCGAGCAGGTCGAGGCGGCGCCGTACGGCATCGCGGTCGCCAAGACGAACACGCAGCTGCGGGACGCCCTGCAGGCCGCGCTCGACGCGATCATCAAGAACGGCGAGTACGGCAAGATCATCGCCAAGTGGGGCGTCGAGGACGGCGCCGTGACCTCGGCCACCGTCAACGGCGGCAAGTGACCCCGGCTCACCGAAGCTACGGGCGCTGAAAGGCAACATCCGTGACTGTTGACATCGACAAGGCGACAGGACCGGCGGACACTCCCCCGGCCGGACCGGAGGCCATCAAGGCCATCCCGGTCCGGCACTACGGGCGGTACGTCTCGGCCGTCGTCGCGATCGCGCTCTTCGTCGCGATCATCTCCGCGTTCGCCCAGGGCAACATCAACTGGGGCGCCGTACCGGACTACTTCTTCGACGACCGCATCATCGCGGGCGTCGGGAAGACCCTCCTGCTGACGGTCCTCTCGATGGTGATCGGCATCGTCGGCGGCATCCTGCTCGCCGTCATGCGGCTGTCGAAGAACCCGGTGACCTCGACCATCGCCTGGTTCTACATCTGGTTCTTCCGCGGCACCCCGGTCCTGGTCCAGCTCGTCGTCTGGTTCAACCTGGGCCTGGTCTTCACGTACATCAACCTCGGTCCGATCTACAAGGACTACTGGTCCAGCTTCATGACGCCGCTGCTGACGGCGCTCCTGGGCCTGGGCCTGAACGAGGCCGCCTACATGGCGGAGATCTGCCGCGCCGGCCTTCTGTCGGTCGACGAGGGCCAGACGGAGGCCTCGCACGCCCTGGGCATGAGCCACGCCAAGACCCTGCGCCGGATCGTGATCCCGCAGGCGATGCGCGTGATCGTGCCGCCCACGGGCAACGAGGTCATCAACATGCTGAAGACGACCTCGCTGGTATCGGTGGTCCAGTTCGCCGAACTGTTCCGCTACGCCCAGGACATCGGGCAGACGTCCGGTGCCCCGGTGGAGATGTACTTCCTCGCGGCGGCCTGGTACCTGATCCTCACCTCGGTCCTCAGCGTCGGCCAGTACTACATCGAGCGGTACTACTCGCGCGGTTCCAGCCGTCTCCTCCCGGCCACACCGTTCCAGAAGATCAAGGCGAACATGCTCTCCCTCTCCGGCTACCGGCGGTGATCCCATGACCTCAGTGGAGAAGACCGACGGCACCAGCATCAACGCCATGGTCAAGTCAGAAGGCGTACACAAGTCCTTCGGCCCCGTCGAAGTCCTCAAGGGCATCGACCTGGAGGTGAAGTCGGGCGAGGTGTTCTGCCTCATCGGCCCCTCCGGCTCCGGCAAGTCGACGTTCCTCAGGTGCATCAACCACCTGGAGAAGGTCAACGCGGGGCGCCTGTACGTCGACGGGGAGCTGGTCGGCTACCGCCAGAAGGGCGACAAGCTCTACGAGCTGAAGGACAGCGAGGTCGCGCTGAAGCGACGGGACATCGGCATGGTGTTCCAGCGCTTCAACCTGTTCCCGCACATGACGGCGCTGGAGAACGTCATGGAGGCCCCGGTCCAGGTCAAGGGCGCCAGCAAGGCACAGGCCCGCGAACGCGCCGGCCAACTCCTGGAGCGCGTGGGCCTGGCCGACAAGGCCGCCAACTACCCCTCGCAGCTCTCCGGCGGCCAGCAGCAGCGCGTCGCCATCGCCCGGGCCCTGGCGATGGACCCGAAGCTGATGCTGTTCGACGAGCCGACCTCGGCGCTGGACCCGGAGCTGGTCGGTGACGTCCTCGACGTCATGCGCGACCTGGCCGAGTCCGGTATGACGATGGTCGTCGTCACCCACGAGATGGGCTTCGCCCGCGAGGTGGGCGACAGTCTCGTCTTCATGGACGGAGGCGTGGTCGTCGAGTCCGGCAACCCCCGCGACGTCCTGACGAACCCGCAGCACGAGCGCACGCAGTCGTTCCTGTCCAAGGTGCTCTGAGCCGAGGTACGGGTACGTACGGAAGGGGCGGTACGAGATCCTCGTACCGCCCCTTCCGCGTTTCCCTAGTTTCTCCTCGTCTTCAACAGCTCGGGCGTGAGGGCCAGTTCACGCAGCTGGCTCTTGGTCAGCGGCGCGGTCCTGAGCAGTGGCCCCAGGGAGTACCTGCCCGTGAAGCCGGTGGTGTCGTGGACCTCGACCGTGCCGCCGGTCTTCAGGTAGAGCGTGGCGATGAGGTACTCACCCCAGGTGCGGCGCTTGTCCATGAAGACGCTGCCGTGCTTCCAGCCCTTCCGGAATTCGAGGACGTTGCCGTTCGGCAGCCTCTCGAAGGTGCACTCCTGCCCGTCCTCCTTGCCCGGCAGCGAACAAGGACTCTTCCAGCTCGGGCTCTGAACCTTGCTGAACGTGTTGATGACCCGGAGGTACCCGACCCCGCCGTCCCTGGTGACCGTGTAGGAGCCGTAGTACTTGCCGAAGGGGCCGGCCTCCGGATGCTCCGGCTCCCGGAACAGGAGGTAGTCCATGTCCACTTCACGGATCGCACCGACACCGGTCGGCAGCAGCTTCGCGAACTCGGCCGCCAGAGCGGTGGCCCGGCCGGGAGGCTGGGTTGTCCCCGTGTTCGCGGCGCGGCCACCGCCCTCGTCGTACGTCAGCCACCCCGGCCCCGCGACCACCCCCGCCGCGACCCCGACCGCCGCGACGACCGTCACCGCGCCCCATCGGCGCCGCCGTGTCCGCGCCGCACGCGCGAACACCGCCTCCGTGCCGCCTCCCGTGGGAACGGTGACCCCGCCCACGGCCCGGCCGAGAAGCTCACGCCCCTCCAGCCATGTCTCGACCTCGTCGATGTCGGCGCTCATACGTGCTCCTCCCGCACCGCGGCCCGCATCGCCGCGATTCCCCTGGCCGTGTGGCTCTTCACCGTGCTGACCCGCATACCGAGCAGGTCCGCGGTGTCGTTGACGCTGAGGTCCTCCCAGTAGCGCAGCACCAGCACCGCCCGCTGCTTGGGCGCGAGCTTCGCCAGCGCCGCGCGCACCATCAGGCCCGTGTCGCTGTCCGCCGACTCGACGGGCGTCTCCGGCAGTTCGCCGTACGCGTGTTCGCGCCGCCAGAAGCGTCGGCGCCCCGCGATGAACGTGTTGATCAGCGTCTGCCGGGCATAGGCCTCAAGATTGTCCAGCCGCTCGTACCTGCGTGCCCCGAGGACGACCTTCACGAGCGTCGTCTGGACGAGATCCTCCGCCTCGTCACGGTTGCCGCAGAGCAGATAGGCGCTCCGGAACAGCGCCGTGCGTCTGCCCTCCACGAAGGCGTGCAGAGCCGCGTCCGCGCCCCGCCTCATCCTTCCCCCTCTCCCGGCCCCTTGGGCGAAGACCGTCTCACCCTCTCCAGTGCGGTGGGGCCCCGGCCAGGACGCGGCGCACACGGAAATGGCAGTACGGATTTCCCGTACCGCCAGAACCTTCCGCCCTGCCGGGCTACTTGAGCGCGAGCAGCAGCGTGTCCGAAGGTGAGCACCACACCGGGCGCGCCTCCCCGAACCCCTTCTCGCGCAGCACGCGCGCGTGCCACCCGGCGGAGGGCATGTCGCCCTCGGCGTGTTCGCCGTAGATCTCGAAACGGCGGGCGGTCGGCCCGGCGAGGGCGGGATCCTGGGCGGCGAGCTGCCACCATTCGGCCCAGTCGACGGCGCCGTCGTGTTTGGCCTGATCCATACGGGTGTGGCGCAGTGCGCGCTCCGCCGCGTTGATCCGGGGCGTGCTGTCGTCGATCATGTGGTCCGCGTTCATGAACAGACCGCCGTCGCGGACGAGCTCCGCGATCCGCCCGTAGAGGTCCGCGAGGGGTTCGCTGTGCAGCCAGTGCAGGGCGGTGGCGGTCAGGACGGCGTCGTACGAGTCGTACGGCAGCCCGCTCGGCCACCGCGGGTCCTTGAGGTCGGCCGTGACGAAGGTGACGCGGTCGTCGCCCGCGAAGGTGCCCTGGGCGATGGCGAGGAGCGCCGGGTCGAGGTCGACGCCGACGCTGGTGGCCTGCGGGAACCGGTCGAGCAGCCGGGACGTGATACTTCCCGTGCCGCACGCCAGGTCGAGCACGCGTGGGGCGGGGCCGACGAGGGCCTCGACCATGTCGAGCATGATCCGGAACCGTTCCTCGCGGTCCGGCATATACCACTCCTGCTGCCTGTCCCAGCTCGTCTGCCAGGCATTCCAGTCGGTTCCGGCGTTCGTACCGGTAGTGGTGGTCATGGAAACCCCCTCTTGTCAGCTGCTCGCTCGCCCGCTTCTGAACACATGCGTAATACCCTGGAAGCAATGTCAGCCGTTACTTCCTCGCATCCACGACCATAGAACGCCCTCGTAAGGACTACAAGTGGAACTGGCCTATTACTCGGACTACGCCTTGCGTCTCGTCAACACCGAGGAACCGGCGCGCGGCAAGGACTCGCTGACCTCGATCGACGCCGTCCGCGGTCTGTTCGGCGCCAACCAGCAGGCAGGCCGTCGCGCCACCGACGCCGACGTGACGCGGTTCCGCTCCGTACGGGCCCGTCTGCGCGCCGTCTTCGAGGCGGCCGACACGGGCGACGAGACGCTCTCGGTGGACCTGCTGAACTCGCTCCTGCTGGAGTTCCCGGTGAGCCCGCAGATCTCGGGGCACGACTTCCGGGACGACGACGGCCGTCCGCTGTGGCACATGCACCTGGCCGACCATCCGTCGAACGCGACGGCGGGCTACGCGGCCATCGCCGCGATGGGCCTGGCCTTCCACCTCACCGAGTACGGGGTGGACCGGCTGGGCCTGTGCGAGGCACCGCCCTGCCGCAACGCCTACCTCGACACCTCGACGAACCGCTCCCGGCGCTACTGCTCGGACCGCTGCGCGACCCGGGCCAACGTGGCCGCCTACCGCGCCCGCAAACGGCTGGAGGCCGACCGGTCCGAGAAGACGAGCCTGGCGGCCGACACGGCCCAGCGCAGCAGCGCCAGCGGCGAACGCTGACCGGGCTTGAGCGGCCGGTACCGGAACCGCACCCGGCCCAGGATCAGCTCGTGCGGCACGGTGCCGTAGTCGGTGCTGTCGCCGCCGGCGAAGGAGTTGTCCCCGAGCACCCACCAGCCGCCCTCACGGCGCTCCGTGGCCCGCTTGACGACCAGCAGGTCCTGCTGGAACGGATGGCGCAGGACGACGATGTCCCCGGCCCTGACCCGGCCGCCGTACCGCACGACGAGAAAATCGCCGTGATACAGCGTGGGCACCATCGACGGCCCGGTCACGGCGACCCACCCGAAGAGCTTCGCGGCCCCTCCGTGCTCACTCTCACGCTCGCTCTCGCGTTCGCTTCCGTGTTCGCTCTCCTGCGACAGCTCCGGCATCGCGGCACCTCCCCGGTTCCATCCTCCACCAGTCCCAGTCTGGCCCCCTACTTTTGTCCTAAGCCCATGGGGGCACTCGCGAAAAGCCGTCTCCCAAGGAGTAATGTCCAACCTGAGAAGACGATCACGAGGAAGGAACGCTCCATGCTTTCCCGCCTGTTTGCCCCCAAGGTCAAGGTCAGCGCACACTGCGACCTGCCCTGCGGTGTGTACGACCCGGCCCAGGCCCGCATCGAGGCGGAGTCGGTGAAGGCCGTGCAGGACAAGATGGCCGCCAACGACGACCCTCACTTCCAGGCGCGCGCCACCGTCATCAAGGAGCAGCGCGCAGAGCTCGCCAAGCACCACGTGTCGGTCCTGTGGAGCGACTACTTCAAGCCCCCGCACTTCGAGAAGTACCCGGAGCTGCACCAGCTGGTCAACGACGCCCTGAAGGCCCTCTCGGCCGCCAAGGCATCCACGGACCCGGCGACGGGCCAGAAGGCGCTGGACTACATCGCCCAGATCGACAAGATCTTCTGGGAGACCAAGAAGGCTTGATCTATGGCTAGGCCGTCTGACCTGCGGTTTCGCGGGTCGCATCGCCTACCTGTCCGCACCCGGTCCGCAGGCCGCCGAGAACGGCGTCCATGACGGAGCGGGTGCGGTCTTTTTCGCCCGGCCACAAGTGCGCGTAGATCCGCAGCGTGATGACGGCGGACGCGTGGCCGAGAACGAGCTGGACCTGCTTGACGCTCGCTCCGCCGGCGATGAGGGCGGAGGCGTAGAAGTGGCGCAGGTCGTGGGTCACCACGTGCGGGTGTTCGACGGGTTTGCGGCCCTCACGCCCGGCCGCCTCGTTCTCCGCCGCCTGGAGCGCCTTGCGGGCGCAGTTCCATTCTGTCTTCCAGCGGCGGTAGTTGAGGGGCTCGCCCTCCTCCATCGTGAACAGCCACTCCTTCGAGGGCCGTGCCGCGAGGTGCGTGAGGAGCACGTCTGTAACGACCTCGCCGACCGGGACCGTACGCCGGGACTTGCCGGTCTTCGGCGGACCGATCAGGCCGGACTGGAGATGCTGACGCTCGACACGGATCGAACCGCTCTTGAAGTCGACGTCCGAGACATTCAGGCCGAGCAACTCGCCTATGCGCAAGCCTGATCCGGCCAGGACGACGATCGCCGTTCGGATGTATAGACGTGCGCTGCCGGGGCGCAGTTACTCGGAGAGCTTCTTGAAGAGGGCCTGGATGTGGCTGCGGCGCAGGGACGCCATGGCGTAGGAGCCGAGCGCGGGTATCAGGTGAACCCGCAGGGCGTTGTCGGTGATACGGGTGCCCGCCTCACCGGCGATCTGCTCGCCCTCCCACTTCGTCGCGTACTTGTCGAATGAGATCCTGGCGGCGCGCGGGTCGACGTACAGGCCGGTGACCACGCTGGCCGTGACCTCGTCAAGCCAGCGCTGGGCGTCGAGCTCGCGGTCGAAGTGGCGGGCGTGCTCCTTGCCGTCGAGGTCGCGGTAGCGGGCCGCCATTTGCCGTTGGGTTGCTTTTGAATGTTCGCCAAGTGGCTTCTCCCTTGGGTTGGCTATCGGTGGTAGCCGCCGCTCTCGATGTGCTCGGTGAGGGTGCGGGCGTCGCGCTCGTCGCCCATCAGGCGGAGGCACTGCTCGTGAATGGCTTGTGAGCTGTCGGGGTGGGTCTGAATGTGCTCAGCGATGCCGACGACAGCGTGGTGCAGGCGGTCTTCGGCCTCGCGTGTCTCGCAGTCCCGGCACCATCGCCGAGTACGAGCAACTGCTGGCCATGACCGATACGTTGCTGTCCGACCCCCGCCAATTCTTCCGCTCGTACTCGGCCGCCAAGATCGGCCGCATGATGACCGCACCAGCCCGCAGGAGCGTTCCCGCCCCATGACCGACACCACCGCCCGCGTCCACGAGCTCAACCTCTACCGCCAGTACTTCGACCTCGTCGCCGCGGGCACCAAGACAATCGAGGCGCGGGTCAAATACCCGCACTCGCCGACCTCGCCGCCGGTGACATCATCCGCTTCCGCATCAAGGGCACCGACGAAACCTGCGAGGTGTACGTCAAACAGGTCACCGAATACGCCGACTTCGAGTCTCTGCTCGACGGCGAGGGACCCTCCAATGTCAACCCACCGCCACTCGCGACCAGCAATTGACCAACATCCGCACCATCTACCAGCCCCAGAAAGAAGCCCTCGGTACCCTCGCCATCGAGATCACTCTCGCACAACGCCCTGAATTGCCAGCCCGGCCAACGGGTCACTATTATCGAGAACCAAATTAGGCCCGAACTCTAGGGCCCAGCATACGCAGGGCCCACGATCATCAGAGAACTCCCGATCGGTGACGCATCCTCCTCAGATACCGACATGCACGTATGCAGCCCAAATGTCGGGCCGGTCCGGGATAGAACGACGGAGGGTGTTGATCGCCTTGTTCAATGCTTCTGCCATATCTGCGAACGGAAGGCCACGAGCGCGAAATGCCTCTTTATAGAAACCGTACACCAGGACGGGGGTAAGCGTGTCGGATATGGGCCACAGGCTCCCAATTACATGAGGGTAGCCCGCGACATGGAAGGCTCCGGTGATGTGAACGAATTCGTCGGCGAGAGCCGCTGAGGTACTGCTCGTGCTGCAGGCCGACAGGAAGGCCAGCAGGCTCTTGTCGGTGCGCAGCGCCGCGATCTGAGTCATCGTCAGAGGGTGGGCCCGATGATCATGCAAGAGCAGCCGGCTGGACCCGGGGTTCCGAGGGTCAGTCTGTGAGTGGCAGGCAAAGTGCATCACATGCGATCCACTTATCGCTGCCAGCACCGACTCATTGACAGCCTTCTCTCCCGCCAGTGTCTGGACAGCTGCACCGAACATTCCGCGCAGCAGACGCGCTTCCACGCTAGAGCCGGGGAGTTCCACCGGATGCCCGGGAGTGAACGGCATGGCTACGACTCCGACGTGCAACGCCTCGATCGAGGGTCGAACTGGCAGATTCCGGGCGTGATGACTGAGCGAGTACAGGGTGGGAGAATACGAAGAAATGACCTGGTCCAGCACATTCTCTTGACCCTGTTCACCTCCACAAGAGCTGTAGTCACCGACAGCATGCAGAGGCAGCAACGACAGCGTCCCGGTAGGCACCCACCAGAGCCGGATCGGCGCTTCAGGCTCGGAGTGCCGATCCTCGTGGAGACGGCGGACGGTTCGCAGAACGGGCTCCGCCACATTGCGCCAACACCAAGTCATAACCTCTTTCAGTTCACTCAAAGCTCGGCCCTCCGCAGACCTGTCCGGACCCTGCAGAGACATCCGCGCACGCATGAACCGTTCCGCAGAGGCTTCCACGCGCTCTTTCGTCAGACCACCGAGCGGGACCCTGACGACCCTCCCAGCGTCGACCACGAAGGCGTCACACCCAACCTCGCTGACGTTCACCACCGCAGCCGTTCCGGGCAGAGAATCCATAATTTCGACCAGCGGTGGAAGCGTGCCGAACCCTGAAAAGCCCTCGATCCGTCGAATGCTGCTGATGACGTCCTCGAGATCTCGCTCCAAGCGGGCCCGGTGCTCTCTGTCACGAAGACCGTTGACGGCCAACCGAGCTTCCGCAAGGGAGGAAGAGGAATCCAACGCGGGATCTGTCTCCAGCCGATTCGACAACCACATCAGCCGCTCCACAAGTTTTGGATGCTCGCGACGGAGCTCGTCGAGCCGGCCACGCACCATGAGAGCCTGCGCCATGAGAATCCCTCGCCCCGACTCCAGCACCGCCAGGGCTTCCTCGTCGGTCCTGCCGGCAACTACCGCACAGGCTGCAGCCAGAGACGCCAGTCCGGCGAAATCCTGCAGCCAATGGTGGGCGTCCTGACGGACCGCCCACCGAGGCACAAGCCGAGGAAGCAGGGTCAGGGCGTAGCGCAATGCCTCAAAGGCTCCTTGGGGATCATGGGCCTCGATCCGTGCGACTCCCAGGAGGTGTGCACACTGGATTCGGCTGGAGAGCGATCCGCTCCCTTCATCCAGAATGCCCTTTAACAGAGCGCTGACCTTCGCCAGCGTCTCCGCGTTTGCCGACGGACCATCGAGCGCAAGCAGGGCTCGACAGTAGGCGACCGAGAACCGCACTCCCATCAAGGATCCTCGGTCCATGAAAGACAGTGCTTTTTCCAGGGACCGAACGCTTTCTTGGAGGTCGGTCAATTCACCGGTGAAACGGTGACGTTCAATTAGACTCGCAGCATAGTTCGCCCAATGTCGGGAGAAGAGTAGGCTTTCCTCACTGGTGTCGGACAGGGCAGCTTTGTGTAGCCGGATGGACATGTCGATGTCGGCCCGGTCTCGCGTGATCCGAAAAATGGATGAGTACGCGGATGCAAGGTTCGACTTCATACGGGCGAGGTCAGGCACGTCCTCACTGTCCACGAGATCAAGAGCGCGGTGACTCTCGTTTATCGCTCGTTCCAGGTCGCGCCGGTCCCCTGTACGTTCAAAGCGAGTAACGAGAGCGTTGGTGAGGTTCGACCTGGTAACCGCCTCCGAACTCTTTGCGGAGTGCTCCATTTCCGGAGGGAATTGACGAGCAATCTTCGCCGCCTCTACTAGATACTTTATGGCGTCGTCCAGATCCGAAAGCCGCTGGGTGCCCACACTCCTGTTCTGTAGAGCTTCTCCGAGGCAAGCAAATGCAATATGTTGCGAAAAAAGATCTTCCGCCGCCGCGTCCACGGCTCGTAATGCATGCTCCACAGCCTCGTCGGCGTCCCCTGGAGAACCCGTCTCCAGGTACCTGTCCTGGAGTGCGTGGCTAAGATTCGTAAGAATCCTGGACTCGAGCGCTCCGCCGTCCCGGACAAGAGAAGCCGCCGACCGAGATCGCTCGATCGAGGCGTCCAGATAATGCTCCTTTCCCAGCATCCGGTAAGCTTGCTTGAGCGACGCACTATACAAGGACAAATGTAACGCCGCCTCATCATGGTGCATTGCGGAAGCGGTGACAGAGGCTGCACCCGCAGCCAATGCCTCCTCGATATCGGAGGCTCGACCCGTTAGATAATGGCGCGTCCTGAGATCGTCACCGAGGTTTGCCCAGTACCTGGGAGCCTCTGGATCGTCCAGACGGCAGAGGGACAGCACCTCATAGCCGACAGCTATGGCACGTTCCAGGTCAGCCGTGTCGCCATGCGCTTGATAACTCACCCCGTACGTGAGCGCGAGTATGAATGTGCACTCGACCGCTTCCCGCCCGCCGTCGTCGCGCGCCAGTTCGCAGATGATCGTCCACAAGCGGATGCGCCAGGACAGGCGGCCACTCGTCACCGTACCTGCCAAACACTCTGTAAGGAATGCGGATAGGTTGCCGAAGAAATCACTGTCGACATGTGCGAGACCAGGGGCACCAAACCCGTACCTGCGCCCTGCCGTCAGAGACAACAGAATCAGGAACGCCTGCGCATGCAGGCTGGGTTCCGCATGATTAGAATTCCTGGGATCGAGCCATGAAATGGTCTCCTCTAGGTATCGGAAGTCCTCATCAGTGCACAGCGAGGACACCCAAGCTTTCAAGGAATTACTCAAAGCGCCCACATACTCTCCGCGAAGACTGACATCATCATGGATAGCAGCTGCCGCTTGCGCCGAGTAGCCGATCGCCTCGCGAATGTCGTCGCCCTGTCGGGTGATTTCAAATTTAAGCAAGAATGCCACGCCAAGATCGCGCACGAAGTTGCTCGCAGAACCGTCCTCTGGCGTCCGGGACAACAGAACGGAATGAAGGAGGCGTATGACTCGGTCGAGTTCTGCGTGATCGCCTTGCATGGCGTGCCCGAGATCCCTTTGAGCGACGACTTTCCACAGGTGCACGTCGAACGGGTTGGAGGTTCGGGCGATGAAGGGACCGCACAACGGAAGGAAGCCGGAAGGCACGCGCTCAGGCGCGAGCCGATAGAGTTCTGCACCCGATGCCAACAGACCTGGGAGTGCCTCTCGGTCACGCCCTGCCGGGAGCCAGGCGAAAAGAAAGTAATGGTAATTCGAAAGTACCAACCAGGCATCTGCCCGCTCTTGCACAGAAATCCCGTCGGCCTCGTCTGGACGAGCACAGAGCCGCGTCAGATGCTCGACAGCGGAGTATGTTTCCGGCGAGTCGAGTACCGCCATGCCATCCGTACTGGCCAAAGCTTGCGCGAGTCGGCGCTGTACGTACGAGAGACGATCGACAAACTCCATGCGAGGAGTCCCTTCCACGTGAGCGCGACAGATGGTCAGGGGCGACCCGAGAACGAGTCAAAGGCGGTCAGGTCTCGCGGCGCCTGTCCTGGAGGCACAGCCACACGCAGCACCCGCCGCTGAGCAGAAGTGCTGGCAGACAAACAGCAGCTAGTGCCATGCGGTACGTCACGGAACTCAGCGGCGGTAATACGACGAAGGCCAGGGGAACGACGGCGGTCGCGGCAGCCACGAGTACATGTGCGGCGGACAATCGACTTGGTGTCGACAAGCGTGCGTTCAGCTGTCCCACCCACGTGTGGGGGTGGAACGCGCCCCAGGACCAGAAGAGATGACACACCGCCACCGTCGACGAGAGAATCACGACGCTGGCGCCGACTGCCCGGAGGACGATGAATGCCTGCATGCCGACTGCCAGGAGCCACGCCGTGAGGTGAGCGTGCATCTGTCCACGCAGTCGCGGTGTGAGGACCTCCGCCCGCGCCAACCAGTAGATCTCTCCGACGAATCCGGTACCTGCCAGCACGATGACGATTCCCCTGGACGCACTGACCGGGCCTGGGGGTACACATGCCAGGAGGATGCCGAACAGCAGGAGGACGATACCCAGGTGGTAAGCCGCCCGCGCCCGTCCCGCCCAGAGGGCGGCCTGTCGATAGTGGGAGTATTGAAGATTCCGGAGCCACTTGCTCGGTTGATCTTTGCGGAACTCGCCCGGATACCACTGCTTGAGCTCATCCGGAGTGCATACGTAGCGCTGAGCCCAGGCCGTCGCTTGCACGGCGGCCATCTGGGCGAGGCCGGCGCCGATATAGCAGGCCAGAGCAGCTTCGGGCCATCGGCTGAAGGCGTCCTTGGCATTCGGTGCAGTCTGCAAGATGAGCACGGCCAGCGTAAAACTCGTCCCCGCCAGAAGCGGAGCTGCCACCCCGCCACCAACAGTTATGCTATTTAGATAGCCGGTCGGCACCGGCTGAGTCCACACGTCACGGCCGAGGCGGGGGGCGGGGCGGGGTGCCCTGGCGCCGCTCACGGCGCCTCGGCACGGACGCAGCCTTGTAGATGTTCGCCGTCGAGCCCGCCGCAAAGGCCGCACCAGCGGCCCTCACGGCCAAGGCCACGGGGGCCGCCAGTCGTCCACTCACAGCTTCCCTCTGCGATCCGCAGGATGCCGGATAATTCCGCAACAATCCGTTCAGCCGCGGCCTGCGAGAGAAACGCATCCTGCGTCACAAAGGAAACGTAGACCGCGGAGAGACCCACAGGAATGAGTGCGACCAATTGAGCGTGGTGGTGAGTCAGCGCAGCACGCACATCCAGTTGCGCTTGATCGTGATCTAGATCTGGCAAATCTCGATCAACACTAGCGAGCACAAGGCCATGATCTTGCATATTCCCCCACCCCCAGGGGCGATCCACCCCGGCTCTCCAGCAGAAGAGCCCAGACACGGAGATTGCCCGGTTCCGCCCGAAGGGAAACCCGACCACGACACTGTCGCGACACGCTCAATCGCAGCGTCGCCTCGATGACATCCAGCAGTTGCTCGTTGGTACTTTGATTCGCCAGGAAGTCCGCGGGCTGTCGGCGACGGGTGAATCGTGGTTTTGGATCACTTTCCGTGCCAGAGCCACGGAGGGCCACCGAACCCGCGATCATGAACGGCTGTGGCTGATGTACAAGAAGGCCTGAACAAGCCTTCGGTGAAGGGCCGGTCGAGGTCGACCGGCCCTTTTCGCTGTCCCCTTCACTGTCTTCGTTCGCTGTCCTCGTTCGCTGTCCTCCCCGCGCTGCCGTGCGAGCCCGCTCAGCGTCGGCACACGAGGATGCCCGCCCGGCAGCCGATCTCGAACGCCCCTTGGCGCGAGATCCGTTCGGTCGCGATGGCGCGGGCCCGCTCGATCGTCTCGTCGAAGGGCGCGTCGTACTGGTCCGCCCAGGCCCGGTACGACGCCAGGTACGCGACGACCGGCCCGGGGTCGCGGACCGTGACGGTGCTGAGGAGTTCGATCGTCCGCACCCGGCCGAACTGCTCCCCGAGGAAGGCCGGGGCCTTCTCCAGCGAGAAGCGGGTGCCGATCGAGAACCGGGACGGCTCCCGTCCGGCGCCGAGCACGTCGCTCGCGGCCCGGTGGAACAGGTCGTCGAGTTCGGCCTTGTCATCGGCACCATTGGTGGAGACGATCACCAGTCCGTCCGGAGCGATCACGCGCGACAGCTCCCGTACCGCCTGGGGGATGTCGGGCACGTGGTACAGCATGTGCAGCGCCAGGGCCGCGTCCACGCTCCCCCTGGCCAGCGGCAGCCGCGTGACGTCGGCCACGGCGACCGGGCCGGGGACGGTGGCGAGGATGCCGGGCGAGATGTCCAGGCCGAGCAGGGACAGCTCGGGCCGCTCCGCTCGCAGCCGCTGGAGATACGTACCGTTGCCGCAGCCCACGTCGACCACGCGCCCGCCGCCCCGTACCCCGTCCAACTGTCCGGCGACGATGCCCGGCAGGTCGTGACGGGGGGTCTGCCATCGGTAGATCGACTGACGGGCGGCCAGGTCCCGGTCGCTGCTGTACGCACTGTCGGCGAGGCGGGTGCGGTCGGTGGCGGCGGAGGTGGAGGAGGGGGTGCGGGCGGTCACGTCAGCGGCTCCCGGTGGGGTCAGGCGCGTGGCGCTCACACGCCGTCGTCATCCTCCCCCGCCTCCAGCAGGTTCGCCGCCGCACCCACGATGCGCGGGTCGGGCCTGCCCACGACCTCCTCGTCCTTGTCCGTGTAGTCGAAGCGGGCCAGGACGCTGCGCATCGCCTCCACCCGCGCCCGCTTCTTGTCGTTGCTCTTCACCACCGTCCATGGGGCCTGTTCGGTGTCCGTCGCGCGGAACATGGCGACCTTGGCCGCCGTGTAGTCGTCCCAGCGGTCCAGGGAGGCGAGGTCCATGGGGCTCAGCTTCCACTGCCGTACGGGGTCGACCTGGCGGATCGTGAAACGCGTGCGCTGCTCGCCCTGGGAGACCGAGAACCAGAACTTGATCAGGTCGACGCCGTCATCGGCGAGCATGCGCTCGAACAGCGGGGCCTGGCGGGTGAAGCGGCGGTACTCGTCGTCCGTACAGAAGCCCATGACGCGTTCGACGCCGGCCCGGTTGTACCAGGAGCGGTCGAAGAGGACTATCTCGCCGGCGGTCGGGAGGTGTTCGACGTACCGCTGGAAGTACCACTGGCCGCGTTCGCGTTCGGTGGGCTTCTCCAGTGCCACCACGCGGGCGCCGCGCGGGTTGAGATGCTCCGTGAAACGCTTGATCGTGCCGCCTTTTCCGGCCGCGTCCCGGCCCTCGAAGACGACGACCAGCCGGCGGCCGGTCCGCTTGATCCAGCTCTGCAGCTTCAGCAGTTCGATCTGCTGAAGCCTCTTGTGCAACTCGTACTCCCTACGGTCCATGCGCTCGGGGTACGGGTAGTTCTCCCGCCAGGTCTCGACCGGCGTACCGTCCGGCCGGACGAGGACGGGTTCGTCGAGGTCGCTGTAGTCGACCTTCAGTCCGGACATCAGTGGTGTCATACCCAAGGCCTCCTTGGCATCGGCATCAGCGGCCAATGGCGATCATTCGCGGTCGTACGGCGTTCAGTGGCGTTCAGTGGAACTGCGGCACGATCAGATAGATGCCGTACGCCACCACCGCCGCGCACGCCAGAAAGCACAGCCCGGCCTGGGTGAACCCGAGCGCGTGGGTACCTTCGTCATTCTCGCGCGCACCTTCGACCCGTGCGAGTCCGAGGACGCCGAGGGCGAAGACGACGACCACGGCGACGGTCCCCCCGAGGCTCACGGCGGCGACCTGGCCCTGTGCTGTCCAGTCCAGCTTCATGCGGCTCCATGGAAGCAAGCGCAGACAGATTCGCGGCGAACTGCGGGCAAAGCCTGTTCCTGGAAAAAACGCGGGTGCCGTGGACGACCGCCGCCCTACGATCACCCCATGAGCACAGGCACAGGCCCAGGTACGGGCCCAGGTAAAGGCCCAGGTACAGGCACCGGCATCGGTCCCGGGAGCGGCATCCGCTGGACCTCTGCCTTCGTCGACCGGCCCGCCGGACTCCTCGCCCCGGCCCACGCGTTCTGGACCGCCGTCACGGGCACCCGGGTCTCCGAGGCCCGGGGTGAGCAGGGCGAGTTCGTGACCCTGCTGCCGGACGCGGGCGACCCCTGCGTCAAGGTCCAGGGGGTGGCCTCCGCGGACGGCGGCGCCCATCTCGACTTCGCCGTCGAGGACGTCGACGCCTTCGTCGGATCGGCGTCGGGGCTCGGGGCGACGGTCGTCGGCTCGCACGCCGACTGGGCCGTGCTGAGCTCACCCGCCGGGCAGCTGTTCTGCGCCGTGCCCTGGCACGGGGAGACGGTACGGCCCGCCGTGGTGGACGGCAGCCGCCTCGACCAGGTGTCCATCGACATCCCGCCCGCCGCGTACGACACGGAAGTCGCCTTCTGGGAGCGCCTCACCGGCTGGGACTCGCTCGTGGGCTCCCTGCCGGAGTTCCACGTCCTCAGACCCCCGGCCGGCCTCCCGATCCGTGTCCTCCTCCAGCGCCTCGCCACCGAACGGGCCGCCGCCCGTGCGCACCTCGACCTGGCCTGCGCCGACATCGCGGCGACCCGCGCCCGTCATGAGCGCCTGGGCGCCAAGGTCGTCGCCCACCACCCCCACTGGACGGTCATGCGCGACCCGGCGGGCGGCACGTACTGCCTCACCGGCCGCGACCCCGAGACGGGCGGCCTGCCGTCGAAGCGGACGGCGACAGCGACAGACGATCCCGCCTAGGGACGAGGGGTCTCGCTCAGACACACCACTATCGCGTTGGGCGTCTCCACCGGTGTCGGGGAAGCCCCCGGTGTCGCCGAGCACAGGCGGGCCAGGTCCTTCAGGTCGTCCGCGTTCTGCCCCACCAGCGGTGCCGGCCCACTGTCGTCCGTCCTGTGCCAGGCGGGCGTCTCCGGCGGCTCCGCCGAGTCCTGCAGCCACACCGTGAGGGCGCCACCTACAGCCACGGTGACCACCCACACGAGCACGGCCCACCGCCACACCCGGCGGCTCACCCCCACACCTCGACGTCCACCACGGCGGTCACCGGGATCGGTCCGTACACGTGCGGGAATTCCTCGGCGCCCGGCTTCGGGGCCTCGTACTTCAGCGGTACGTCGAGTCGCGCGGGGTCCACGACCAGCACCACCAGGTCGTCGGGGCCGTCGTAGGAGCCGTACAGGAACGCTGCCACACGCGGGAGTTGGTCACGCGTCGAGCAGTGGATGAAGCCCTCCTCCCGGAGGGTGCGGCCACGCGTCGACATCTCGTACGTGCCACGCGCGCGGGCCGCTTCCCAGAGGGCGCGTTCGGTGATGTGGAGTATGTGTGGGAGCGGGGATTCGGACATGAGGCCAAAATAGCGCCGCGGACGCGAACGCTCACCCGCTCCTACGGCTCGGGCCGCGGCGGTATGCCGACGCCCCCGGAGCCGTCCTCGGCATCGGCATCGGCGGCCGGATCGACGTACGCCTCGCACGCGGTGTTCCGGCACGGCCCGGCGACCCACTTCGGCACCCACGCGCCCAGGGTCTTGTACCGCCGTACCACCGTGGTCACGGGCTGTCCGCAGACGGGACAGTCGTGCTCGTCTCTGCCCATGCCCTCAGCGTATTGCGGGACCGACCGGGGCGCTCCCCACCGGTTCAGCGCTTTCTGCGGTACGTCCGCACGAGCACTCCGTTCCTGAACGGGCGCAGGTCGTCGACGTAGGTGAGCCGGGATCAGGCCTGGGGCTCGCGCCACATGGGCCACATCCGGGGGCCGTCCGGGAGGTCGAGGGGGCGATCGAGGAGGGCGAAGCCGAGCCGCTCGTACAGCGTGAAGCTGCGGGCGCTGCTCGCCTCCAGATAGGCGGCCACTCCCTCGCGGTCGCAGCGGTCCAGGACGTGCTGGATGAGGGCCGCGCCCAACCCCTGGCCCTGGCTGTCCGGCGCGACGCCGATCATCCACAGGTATTCGTGGGCCCGGCCGACGGGGTGTATCGCGGCCGTGAGCTGCCCGATCAGTTCCACGCGCTCGTTGGCGGGATCGACGGCCTCCCGCAACTGGGCCGCGTCGCCGTTCTCCTCCGCCTCCCCTTCGTTCTCCGGGTGGGCGGCGGGGACGGACAGCCACAGGGCGCACCCCGTGCCGTCCTCGGCGAGGTCGACGCGGCCCTCGGCGAGCACGATGTCGAGGAAGGCGGCCATCAGTTTGGGATGCGTCACGCGGCGGTGTTGCTGGTCCGGGAATACCCAGCCGCTCACCGGGTCGTCCTGGAACGCCTCGTCCAGCAGTCGGACCACCAGCTCCCGGTCGTCCTCGCCCGCCGTACGTATCGCCACGCCCATGCCCGCCCCTTTTGTCTCAACCACCGCTGATCGTATGGCGGTTGAGCGTAACCGGTGTGCGGGATGTGACGGGCCCCGCACACCGTGGGGATGTGCGGGTCCCGCCGCCGGAGCGCCGCCTCGGGGCGCACGGAGTCAGGGCCGTGCGCCCCGCCGCGGATGGCGGGTGGCTCCGGGGC
This sequence comes from Streptomyces sp. B21-083, assembly GCF_036898825.1. Lineage (GTDB taxonomy): Bacteria > Actinomycetota > Actinomycetes > Streptomycetales > Streptomycetaceae > Streptomyces. The sequence continues at coordinate 3,216,123 of NZ_JARUND010000001.1, forward strand.
CTCAGGTGGTGCGGCGGGTCACGAACTCGGCCAACGACAGGAGACCGCCGGCCGCCTCCGGGTCGGGGACCGCGCGGGACAGCTCGTGTATCGCGCGGGCCATCCGGTCGGCCGCCTGGAGCTGCGCCCAGTCCCGGCCGCCCGCCCGCTCGACGGCGAGCACCGTCCGCTCCAGTGCCCCTTCCACCCCCTCGTCGTACGGAACCGCGTACAACTCGGCCAGTTCCGTGGCCGCCGGTGTGCCGGAGGCCAGTGCGGCCACCACGGGCAGCGACTTCTTGCGGGCGACCAGATCCGCCCCGGCCGGCTTGCCGGTGCGGCTCGGGTCCCCCCATATCCCGATCACGTCGTCGATGAGCTGAAAGGCGAGCCCGGCCTCCCGGCCGAACGCGTCCATCGCCTCGACGTCCCCGGCCGATCCGCCCGCGTAGAGCGCCCCGAGGGCGCAGGCGCAGCCGAGCAGTGCGCCCGTCTTGGCCTCGGCCATGACGAGGCACTCGTCGAGGGTGACCTCGCCAGGGCCCCGTTTCTCCATGGCCGTGTCCGCGTGCTGCCCCTCGCACAGCTCGACGACGCAGGACGCGAGCCGGGCGGCGGCGGTGGCGGACGCCGGGTGCGGGTCCTCGGCGAGCAGCCGCATCGCCAGGGCGTGCAGGGCGTCCCCCGTGAGGATCGCGTCGGCGTCACCGAACACGGTCCACGCGGTGGGCCGGTGTCTGCGGGTGGTGTCCCGGTCCATGACGTCGTCGTGCAGCAGGGTGAAGTTGTGGACCAGTTCCACCGCGGCGGCCGCCCGTACCGCAGTTTCCCGGCGGCCGCCGAGTGCCGCGGCCGCGGTCAGCACGAGCGCGGGGCGGATCGCCTTGCCCGCGTTGCCCGCCGCCGGACTACCGTCCGCGTGCTCCCACCCGAAGTGGTAGCGCGCGACGCGGCGCATGGCCCCGGGAAGCGATTCGATCGCCCGGCGCAGCTCGGGATCGACCACGGCCCGGGCCTGCTCCAGGATGAGATCGGCGTCCTGCCCGTCCGCCCCGGCGAGCGGACCGCGTTCCTCGCCCTTCCCCCGCACCTGTACGGGGAGGTCCTCCTGCCCCGCGTCGTGCCTTGCGCCCACGGCCGGCCGCTCCCGTCCCCCGGACTCCGGGTATCTCTCCGAACGCCTTCGAGTCGGACCGCCGATGGAGTTCCGCCTCTCCGGGTCCAGAGTCCCGACGGTCTCGGCCGGGCCGTGGGGCGGGGTCATCGCCAGCGGCCGATCTCGACGTTCTCCAGCACGCCGAGGGCGTCCGGCACCAGGACGGCCGCCGAGTAGTAGGCCGTCACCAGGTAGTTGATGACCGCCTGTTCGTTGATGCCCATGAACCGCACGGACAGGCTGGGCTCGATCTCGTCGGGGATTCCGGCCTGCTGGAGCCCGATGACCCCCTGTTCGGCCTCGCCGGTACGCATGGCGATGATCGAGGTCGTACGGGCCTCGGTGACCGGGATCTTGTTGCACGGGTAGATCGGCACCCCACGCCAGGTGGGGATGCGGTTGCCGCTCATGTCGATCGTCTCGGGGACGAGGCCGCGCTTGTTCAGCTCACGGCCGATCGCGGAGATCGCCCGCGGATGCGCCAGCAGGAACTTGGTCCCGCGCCGCCTGCTGAGCAGTTCGTCCAGGTCGTCGGGGCTGGGTACACCGTCGTGCGGCTGGAGCCGCTGGTCGTACTCGCAGTTGCTGAGCAGTCCGAACTCCCGGTTGTTGACGAGTTCGTGCTCCTGGCGCTCCTTCAGGGCCTCGACCGTGAGCCGGAGCTGCTGCTCGGTCTGGTTCATCGGCTGGTTGTAGAGGTCGGCGACGCGCGAGTGGATGCGCAGTACGGTCTGGGCGATGCTCAGTTCGTACTCGCGGGGGCTGGCCTCGTAGTCGACGAACGTGCGCGGGATGTCCGCCTCGCCGCGGTGACCGGCCGCGAGGTCGATCTCCCGCTCACCGTATTTGTTGGCGTTCTGCTCCGGGATCGATCGCAGCTCCTGAAGGTGCCCGCTCAGCGAGTCGGCGCGCTCGGCGACCTGCTCGAAGTGCTGACGGGTGAGTGTCAGCACGGTGACCGCGGTGACCGCGCGGGCCGTGTACTCCCAGAGGGCGTCGGGGTCGAGCAGCGCCTGGTCCCCGAAGTACGCCCCGTCGGCCAGCATGCCGAGCTCGGTGTCGTCGCCGTACGGACCCGTGCCGATCTTCTCGACCTTGCCGTGCACCAGCAGGAACACCTCGTCGTTCGGGCTGCCGAACGAGGCGATCTCCGAACCGGGGGTGAACTCCCGCTGCTGGCAGCGCCGGGCGAGCTCCGAGAGCACTTCCTCGTCCTCGTAGGACCGCAGGGCCGGCAACTCGGACAGTTCGGCGGGGACCACTTCCACGCGGTCACCCGTCTTCACGAACGTCAGACGGCCGTCTCCCACGGAGTAGGTGAGCCGCCGGTTCACACGGTATGTACCACCCTGCACGTTCACCCAGGGGAGCATGCGCAGCAGCCAGCGCGAGCTGATCTCCTGCATCTGGGGTACGGACTTGGTGGTGGTGGCCAGATTCCGCGCGGCCGTTGTGCCGAGACTCTGCTGCGGCTTGTCCTGCTCCGTGCGGATCTCTTCGCCTACCGACATAAAGAACTGCCTCCCCACTAACGCGTAATGCGCCGCCACGTCGCCCCCTCTCGGGTGTGCTCCGCGTCGGACGCCTGCGCGCACCAGCCTTCCGTACCGAACGGGGCAGTGCTATTACACGAATGAGCGGGAATGGATCATCTCCGAAGTGGGCACAAAGAGGTTCTTCGCCCCCTCGTTCGACCCGGCGAACGAGAATTACCTCGTACGGGGAACTTCAAGATCGGGCGGGCCGTTTGAGCATTCGACGGACGACGAACAGGAGAGACCGATGGCAGGCTTCCTGGACCGCGCCAAGGAACAGGCACAGCGCGGCCTGACGCAGGGCAAGCAGAAGCTCGACGAGGTACAGGCCCAGCGGGCCGGCGCCGACCTGCTCAAGAAAGTGGGCGCGGCGTACTACGCGGAGCGGCGCGGCAGCGGCTCCCCCGACGCGACACAGCGGGCCCTGCAAGCTCTGGAGAGCCACATCGCGGTGAACGGGGACGCGTTTCTGCGCCAGTGACGGCCGGTGACTCCGTATCGGCGTCACCGACCGGACAGCGGGACAGCGGGACAGCGGGATGACGGGAAAGGCCGGGACAGCCGGATCGGCCGGATCGGCTCGCACGCCGTGCGAACAATTCGACCTCGACCGTCGGATTCCGGTACAAGCTGCGGTACGAGGCGGTCACGACCGGTGGCCGTCGCGCAGCGAAGGAGACGGTCATGGCCCCACCCATGTCCGCCGGCGACTTTCTGGACCGGCTCAGGGAAGAAGGCGTCGACGTCGTCGAAGTGGGCGACTGGGTCCACCACAACCGCAACCACAAAGGTCCCTGGGGCCCGGTCCACGGCGTGATGATCCATCACACGGCGACCCGGGGCAGCGAGTACACGGTGGAACTCTGCCGCGAGGGTTACGCCGAGCTGCCGGGCCCCCTGTGCCACGGCGTCATCACCAAGGACGGGCGCGTCCATCTGGTCGGTTACGGCAGGGCCAACCACGCGGGCCTGGGTGACGACGACGTGCTGCGGGCGGTGATCGCGGAGAAGGCGCTGCCGCCGGACAACGAGGCCAACACGGACGGGAACCGTCACTTCTACGGCTTCGAGTGCGAGAACCTCGGCGACGGCGAGGATCCCTGGCCGCCGGCCCAGCTCGACGCCGTCGAGAAGGTCGCCGCCGCACTGTGCCGTCACCACGGCTGGACGGAACGGTCGGTCATCGGCCACCTCGAATGGCAGCCCGGCAAGGTCGATCCCCGGGGCTTCGGCATGCAGTGGCTGAGGGAACGGGTGCGGGACCGTCTGAAGTAGGAGTTTCCTCGCCCCCGCCGGCCCTGAACGGGCCTTGTCCTCGCACTCCCCCAGAAGGGAAACCCCCAACGGGCTGGTAGGGACAATGGTCCCGTGTCTCTGCCCAGTCCCCTCCAGGAACTCGCGGACCGCCGGTTCTCCCGCCACGGTCTGCGTCTGCTGCTCAAGCGCGACGACCTCATCCACCCGGACCTGATCGGCAACAAGTGGCGCAAGCTGGTCCCCAACCTGGAAGCCGCCGCCGGACGCCCGATCCTCACCTTCGGCGGCGCCTACTCCAACCATCTGCGCGCCACAGCCACCGCCGGCCGCATCCTGGGCCTGCCCACGGTCGGTGTGGTCCGAGGTCAGGAACTCGCCGACCGCCCCCTCAACCCCTCACTGGCGCACTGCGTGGCCGACGGCATGCGGCTGCACTTCGTCGACAGATCGACCTACCGGCACAAGGCCGACCCTGACACCCTCGCCACCATCCGCCGGGCGGCCGGGGCCGAGGACACGCACGTCGTGCCGGAAGGCGGCAGCAACCCGCTCGCCGTACGCGGCTGCCGCGCCCTCGGTGAGGAGCTGCGCGGCCACGCCGATGTCGTCGCGATCGCCTGCGGCACCGGGGGCACCCTCGCCGGCCTCGCCGCGGGCCTCGCTCCCGAGCAGCGCGCCCTCGGCGTCCCGGTCCTCAGAGGGGGCTTCCTGGACGCGGAGATACGTGCCCTTCAGGACCTCGCCTTCGACGGGCCCCGCGGCTCGTGGACCCTCGACCACCGCTTCCATTTCGGCGGCTACGCCCGTACGCCCCCCGAACTGCACGCCTTCGCCGACGACTTCGAGGCCCGTCACGGCGTCCCCGTGGAACGTCTCTATGTCGCCAAGATGCTGTACGGACTTGTCGCCCTCGCACAGGAGGGCGCGTTCGCGAACGGGACCACCATCGCGGCGGTGATCACGGGGCGCCCGTTCCCCTGAACCACCGGGCCGCGAGCCGGGCGCGGCACCCGTCCTACTCCGCCTCCCGGAACGCCGCCGCCTCCTCCAGGTCCAGCCGTCGCAGCAGGGTCCGCAGCATCTCGTCGTCTATGTAGCGCCCGTCCCGCAGCCGCACGAACACCTCCCGCTCCGCGCTGATCATCTCGCGGGACAGCCGCCGGTAGGTGTCGTCCACCGTCTCGCCGGTCACGGGGTTGACCGAGCCCAGCCGCTCCCAGACGGCGTTCTGGCGGCGTTCCAGCACCATGCGCAGCCGGTCGGCCAGCGGAGGGGGCAGCGCGTTGCGTTCGTCCTCCAGCAGGCCTTCCAGGCGCCCCTGTGCGGCCCTGGACGCCTGCGCCTGGGCGTTGGCCTCCGCGAGCGTCTCGGCCTGTGTGTCACGCCCGGGCACCTTCAGCAGCCGGATCAGCGGGGGCAGCGTCAGCCCCTGGACGACCAGCGTGCCGATGACTGTCGTGAAGGTCAGGAAGAGGATCAGGTTCCGTTCCGGGAACGCCTCGCCGCCCTCCATGGTGAGCGGGATCGAGAAGGCGATGGCCAGCGAGACGACCCCCCTCATCCCGGCCCAGGAGATGACGAACGCGCCCTTCCAGGTCGGATTCGGCTCCCGTTCCCGGATCCGCGCCGACAGCAGCCGGGGCACGAACGTCCCGGGATAGACCCAGGCGAACCGGGTGACGACGACCGCGAGGAAGACGGCGATCGCGTACCAGGCGGCATCGACACCCTCGTACGCCCCGAGCCCCTTCATGACGACGGGCAGTTGCAGCCCGATCAGGGCGAAGACAGCCGATTCGAGAACGAAGGCAACCATTTTCCAGACCGCCTCCTCCTGGAGGCGGGTCGCGAAATCGACCTCCCACGCGCGATGTCCCAGATAGAGCGCGACGACGACCACGGCGAGGACCCCGGACGCGTGCACCTCCTCGGCGACCGCGTACGCGGCGAACGGGATCAGCAGGGACATCGTGTTCTGCAGCAGGGCTTCTTTCAGGCACCTGCGCAGCCAGTGGATCGGCACCATCAGGAGCAGTCCGATGCCGACGCCGCCGACAGCCGCGAGCAGGAACTCGCCGATCCCGCCCGCCCAGGTCGCGCCCTCCCCCACAGCCGCCGCGAGGGCGACGCGGTAGGCGGTGATCGCGGTGGCGTCGTTCACCAGGGACTCGCCCTGGAGGATGGTGGTGACCCGCGACGGCAGCCCGACCCGGCGGGCGATCGCCGTGGCCGCCACGGCGTCCGGGGGCGCCACGACCGCGCCGAGCACCAGCGCGGCGGTGAGGGGCAGACCGGGCACGATCAGATAGGCCGCCCAGCCGACGGCGAGCGTCGCGAAGAGCACGTACCCCACGGACAGCAGTGCCACGGGCCGCAGTTGCGCGCGCAGATCGAGGTACGAGCTGTCGACGGCCGCCGTGTACAGCAGCGGGGGCAGCATCAGCGGCAGGACGACATGCGGGTCGAGCGCGTAGTCGGGCACCCCGGGGACGTACGCGAACAGCAGTCCGGCCGCGACCAGCAGCAGCGGGGGCGGGACGGGGGTGCGGCGGGCCGCGGCGGCAATGGCGGCGCTCCCCGCGACCAGCAGGAGCAGTGGCATCACATGCATCGGTTTCGGCCCACTCTCGTTCCGCTCACTCTTGTTCCGCCCACTCTTGTTCCGCGCCCACTTTGTTTTTCGTGTGCTCCGGCTTCCGCGCGGCTTTCCGCACAGCCGTCGTAACCTGGCAATCATGAAACAGTGCACGCATGCCGACGCGCTGCCCCTCCCGGAACCAGAGCCCAAGAGCGAGACCTGTCCGGAGTGCCTGGCGTCCGGCACCCACCCGGTGCAGTTGCGCCTGTGCCTGGAATGCGGCCATGTCGGCTGCTGCGACTCCTCGCCGAACCGCCACGCGACAGAACACCACAAGGAGACCGGGCACCCGGTGATGCGGACCTTCGAACCCGGCGAGAGCTGGCGCTGGTGCTTCGTCGACCACGTCCTCGTATGAAGGCGCGGAAGCCCCGAATCGCCGCACACCCGGCCCCGCACCCGTGTGAGCAGGGGCATTGGTGACCGAGGGCGTCCTCGTGTGACCCTGGATCCGGACGGTTCGACCGTCTGACGCCTGGGTACGTCAACCCGGCGCGCGCTCTTCCCAATTGGGCTCGCCAGACCCCTAGCCACTGTGCGTATCCATAGGTTTACTATGAGTGACAGCAAGGGGCTGGGGTCCCGGGACAGGAAAGTCCCGAGCGCGGTAGCGTCACCGCTGAACCACGTATCGCGTTATCCCGGGGGGCGACCCTCGGCCCCCGAAAGAGCTTGTACCACCTTGGAGGTGAGGGTGTCCCAGTTCGCAGGCGAGCCCGCGACCCAGGACTTCGTGGAAGTCCGGCTGCCGGCCGCGGGTGCCTACCTGTCGGTGCTGCGTACGGCTACGGCCGGCCTCGCGGCCCGTTTGGACTTCACCCTCGACGAGATCGAGGACCTGCGCATCGCGGTGGACGAAGCCTGCGCGATCCTGCTTCAGCAGGCCGTGCCCGGCTCCGTACTCAGCTGTGTGTTCCGACTGATCGACGACTCCCTGGAGGTCACGGTCTCGGCCCCGACCACGGATGGTCACGCCCCCGCGCGCGACACCTTCGCCTGGACCGTCCTGTCGGCCCTCGCGGGCCAGGTCGACTCGACCGTCGCCGAGGACAAGACCGTGTCGATCAGTCTCCACAAGAAGCGCGGCGCGGGACCCGGGCCGGCGTGAGGAACGGGGACGGGCCGGTGCGGGACGAAGAGCGCGGCACACGGGAGCTGCCCGGGGCGGGCAGCGGCGGCCCGGACGGGCCGCGGGGCACGGCGGACGCCATTTCCGGTATCGCCGGTATCTCCGGCATCCCCGAGCAGGCCCGGCCGCACCCGGAGGACAACCCCCCGGAGGCCGGCTTCATGGACGACGGGCAGCTGGATCGGGAAGGTGCCGTGCAGAGTGCGCCCCTGGAAGGGCCGAGTGAGGTCTCCCCTGTCCCCGCCGAGGCGGGGGCTCAGGGAAGGGCGACAGGCGGGACGATGAGCGAGCACGAACGAGACGACGCGCCAAGCGCACAGCCGACGGTGCAGGCCACCCAGCACTCCCCGACGGACCGCAGCGGAGCGCGCGCCCTGTTCTACGAGCTGCGCGCGCTGGAGAACGGCAGTGCCGAGTACGCGGAGCTTCGCAACCGGCTGGTGCGTATGCATCTCCCGCTCGTCGAGCACCTCGCGCGCCGCTTCCGCAACCGCGGTGAGCCGTTGGACGACCTGACCCAGGTCGCGACCATCGGTCTGATCAAGTCGGTCGACCGCTTCGACCCGGACCGCGGCGTCGAGTTCTCGACGTACGCGACCCCTACGGTCGTCGGCGAGATCAAGCGGCACTTCCGTGACAAGGGCTGGGCGGTCCGCGTTCCGCGCAGGCTGCAGGAGCTGCGTCTCTCGCTCACCACGGCGACGGCGGAGCTTTCGCAGCTGCACGGCCGCTCCCCCACGGTCCATGAGCTGGCCGAGAAGCTGGGCATCTCGGAGGAGGAGGTCCTGGAGGGCCTGGAGTCGGCCAACGCCTACTCCACGCTGTCCCTGGACGTCCCCGACACGGACGACGAGTCCCCCGCGGTCGCGGACACCCTGGGTTCGTACGACGAGGCCCTGGAGGGCGTCGAGTACCGCGAGTCGCTCAAGCCGCTTCTTGAGGATCTCCCGCCCCGGGAGAAGCGGATCCTGCTGCTGCGCTTCTTCGGCAACATGACGCAGTCGCAGATCGCGCAGGAGGTCGGCATCTCCCAGATGCACGTCTCCCGGCTGCTGGCGCGGACGCTCGCCCAGTTGCGGGAGCGGCTGCTGGTGGAGGAGTAGCCCCCCTCGGAATCACTCCGACGCGTTGCCGGGCCCCCGGATCCCGAGGGCCCGGGTCGTCTTCTGGTTCACCAGCAGCACCAGCGCGGTGACCGCCACCGCACCCAGCGCGATCCCGCCCGGAATGGCCATGCTGTCGGCCTGGAGCAGGTTGAAGGCGACGGGCAGCGCCATGATCTGCGTGATGACGGCGGGCCCCCTGCTCCAGCTTCGCCGCCCCAGCAGCCCGCGCGCGGCGAGCAGCGGCAGCAGCGCGAGCACGATCAGCGTGACACCACCGGTGACGGCCTGTTGCCGGTCGTCCGGATCGCCCGTCAGCCCCAGTACGAGGATGAAGGCCCCGCCGGTCACCAGGGCGAGCCCCTCCAGCGCGGCGAGCACGGCCGCAGCGGTCAGCCGCAGGGGCCGCGGCTCTTCGGTGGTTTCCGGGGTGGGGGTCTGCTCAGCGCTCACCACCAAAGGGTAGCCGCGGGCTCCACGGCGCTCGGCCGGGCCCTGAAGGGGCGCTGGGAGCGCCCGGCTCACGTCCGCTTTTCTTACTGAGCCCTAACCTGCCCTGGGCCGAGTACCACCCAGTAGGTACCCTGCTTCGCATGCGTGCACTTCTCGTGGTCAATCCGGCGGCTACCACCACAAGCGCACGTACGCGCGATGTGCTGACCCATGCTCTCGCGAGCGAGATGAAACTCGAGGCGGTCACCACCGAGTACCGGGGCCACGCGCGTGACCTCGGCCGGCAGGCGGCGGAGAGCAAGGACATCGAGCTGGTCGTCGCTCTCGGTGGCGACGGGACGGTCAACGAGGTCGTGAACGGCCTGCTGCACAACGGGCCCGACCCGGACCGGCTGCCCCGCCTCGCGGTGGTCCCCGGCGGCTCCACGAACGTCTTCGCCCGCGCCCTCGGTCTGCCCAACGACGCCGTTGAGGCCACCGGCGTCCTGCTGGACGCCCTGCGCGAGGACCGGGAACGCACAGTGGGCCTCGGTGTGGCGAAGGGCACCCCGGGGACCGAGGACGAGTCGGTTCCGGAGCGCTGGTTCACGTTCTGTGCGGGGCTGGGATTCGACGCCGGCGTGATCGGGCGCGTGGAGCAACAGCGGGAACGCGGCCGTAAATCCACACATTCCCTTTACCTGCGGCAAGTTGTGCGGCAATTCCTGGGCGAGGCCAATCGCCGGCACGGCACGATCACGCTGGAACAGCCGGGCGCCGACCCGATGACGGATCTGGTGCTGTCCATAGTCTGCAACACGTCCCCTTGGACGTATCTGGGTAATCGTCCGGTGTACGCCTCACCTAAGGCCTCGTTCGATACCGGGCTCGACGTACTCGGTCTCAGTCGTATGTCGACGGGTGCGGTTGCCCGGTATGGCATGCAGTTGCTCACTTCGTCCCCCGAACGGGGACCCCATGGCAGGCACGTCAAGGCCCTGCATGACCTGACGGACTTCACCTTGCATTCGAAGGTCCCTCTGCCCCTCCAGATGGACGGCGACCACCTGGGACTGCGAACGAGCGTGACGTTCACAGGCGTACGCCGTGCACTGCGTGTGATTGTGTGAGCGGAACGGGCTAAAGTCCTTCCACTCGAACGTTTAGACCAGGGTCCACCCCATGGAAGTACGGCTGTGACCGAGCCGACACCGAGGAATCAAAAAAAACTTTCCGGTAGGGGTTGTATCCGCCGCTGAGGTTTGCGAGTCTCTAAGTGGCGATCGGGACGGCCCGCAACACCGGCCCCCACAGAGAGCCAGAACCCCTCCTCACTTCAGGACGACATCAGTCCGTCTGATGATCGGCCCTTCACTTGTTGAGGGATTCGTGAAAGCGTTCACATTCACAAGCAACGTGCATGTAATACCAAGGAGAGGTAGCAGCCATGGACTGGCGTCACAACGCCGTTTGCCGCGAGGAAGACCCGGAACTCTTCTTCCCCATCGGCAACACCGGTCCTGCGCTGCTGCAGATCGAGGAAGCCAAGGCCGTCTGCCGCCGCTGCCCCGTCATGGAGCAGTGTTTGCAGTGGGCGCTTGAGTCCGGCCAGGACTCGGGCGTCTGGGGTGGTCTCAGCGAGGACGAGCGCCGTGCCATGAAGCGTCGCGCCGCCCGCAACCGGGCCCGCCAGGCAACCGCCTGACAACCCACCCCGTAACAGCCTGAGCTTGGCGGCGCGTACAGCGAGTACGCATCTCCCGCCCCCGAGCCGCAGCGCGCAGTGCCCCCGATGCGCATAGCAACAGCGCGAACAAGCATATGAGCCCCGGACCGTTCCATGGTCCGGGGCTCATCGCTGTGTAAGGGCCGATCGCGGTGCGCGGACTACTTGTTGGCGCGCACCGGGATGTCGAGGATCACCTGCGTACCCCGCTCGGGAGCGGGCACCATGTCGAACGTGCCGCCCAACTCCCCCTCCACCAGCGTCCGTACGATCTGCAGGCCCAGGTTGCCCGAGCGGTGCGGGTCGAAGCCCTCGGGGAGACCGACGCCGTCGTCCTGCACGGTGACGAGGAGGCGGGACTCCTTGGTCGTGCCACCCCGGACCGCCGAGACCTCGACCGAGCCGGTGTCGCCCGGTCCGAAGCCGTGTTCCAGGGCGTTCTGCAGGATCTCGGTCAGCACCATGGAGAGCGGGGTGGCGACCTCGGCGTCCAGAATGCCGAAGCGGCCGGTGCGCCGGCCGGTGACCGTGCCCGGCGAGATCTCGGAGACCATGGCGAGCACGCGGTCGGCGATCTCGTCGAACTCCACCCGTTCGTCCAGGTTCTGGGAGAGCGTCTCGTGCACGATCGCGATGGACCCGACCCGCCGTACGGCCTCTTCCAGGGCCTCGCGCCCACGCTCCGACTCGATACGCCGGGCCTGAAGGCGCAACAGGGCGGCCACCGTCTGGAGGTTGTTCTTGACCCGGTGGTGGATCTCCCGGATGGTCGCGTCCTTGGTGATCAACTCGCGTTCACGGCGGCGCAGTTCGGTGACGTCGCGGAGCAGGACGAGTGAACCGATGCGCGTGCCCTTGGGTTTGAGGGGGATGGCGCGGAACTGGATGACCCCGTCGACGGACTCGATCTCGAACTCGCGCGGCGCCCAGCCGCTGGCGACCTTGGAGAGCGCCTCGTCCACCGGCCCCCGGGACGGGGCGAGTTCGGCCGTGGTGACGCCCAGGTGCTGGCCGACGAGGTCGGAGGCGAGACCGAGCCGGTGGTACGCGGACAGCGCGTTGGGCGAGGCGTACTGGACGATGCCGTCGGCGTCGAGCCGGATCAGTCCGTCGCCGACCCGCGGCGAGGCGTCCATGTCGACCACCTGGTTGGAGAAGGGGAACGATCCGGCGGCGATCATCTGGGCGAGGTCGGAGGCGCTCTGGAGATACGTCAGTTCCAGGCGGCTCGGGGTCCGGACGGTGAGGAGGTTGGTGTTGCGCGCGATGACCCCGAGGACGCGTCCTTCCCTGCGGACGGGGATCGACTCGACACGGACAGGGACCTCTTCGCGCCATTCCGGGTCGCCCTCGCGCACGATCCGGCCCTCGTCCAGAGCCGCGTCCAGCAGGGGGCGGCGGCCACGGGGGACGAGATGGCCGACCATGTCGTCCTGGTACGAGGTCGGACCGGTGTTCGGCCGCATCTGGGCGACCGAGACATAGCGGGTGCCGTCGCGGGTGGGAACCCACAGGACGAGGTCGGCGAAGGAGAGGTCGGAGAGCAGTTGCCACTCCGACACCAGCAGGTGCAGCCACTCCAGGTCGGAGTCGCTGAGCGCGGTGTGCTGGCGTACGAGTTCGTTCATGGAGGGCACGTGTGCGAGCGTACCCGCCGGTCCGGACCTGGCCGGAAACCGTGGCTGGGGGCGGGGCTCGAAGTGGCCCGGAAGCACCCGCGGGCCGCGGCGCCTGAGAGGGACCCTCAGCCCTCCCGGCACCGCAGCCCGGAGCAGCAACGGCCGTGGGGTGTGCGGTCCCGGTCGGCCGATGGATGAGGAGCCGGCGCAGTCAGGGCAGAGAGCCCCGGTTCCTCGATCCGTCTTCCTGTGCGGGGAAGACGGAGGCTCTGGTCGTGCGTACAGCTGATCGATCGTACGCTTCTCTACGCATTGTGGACTAGACCACAAACCGTGTCCATGCGTTGGAGATTGTTTGTCGCTGTGGGTTCGCGAGTAGTTCGGATGCCTCAAGGTCGCCCGTTGGAACTACTCGGACGTCCCAGCATCCACCATGCAGCCTAGCCTTGTTGGTTCATGTGCGGGGCCGGATCGCCAGGGCAATTTCCGCGAGCACCGTGGCGGCGAGGTTCACCGGCCGGGAACCTGGGCCGGGAAACCCCGTTCTGTTAGATTGGTCTAAACCACATCGTTCCCCCGTACGTCTCTTGAGCGCTTCTCCAGATCGGCAGGCCAGCGTGGAAGTTGTCATCGTTCCGGACGCCAAGGCGGGTGGCGAGCTCATCGCCGGGGCCATCGCACAGCTGCTCCGGCACAAGGCGACCGCGCTGCTCGGCGTGGCCACCGGCTCGACCCCGCTGCCCGTCTACCAGGCACTTTCGGCCCGGGCGGCCTCCGGTGCCGTGGAGATGTCCCGAGCGCGCATAGCCCAGCTCGACGAGTACGTGGGGCTGCCGGCCGACCATCCGGAGTCGTACCGTTCGGTGCTGCGGCGCGAGGTGCTGGAGCCGCTCGGGATCGGGATGGACGCGTTCATCGGGCCCGACGGGACCGCCGAGGACGTACGGGGGGCGTGCGAGGCGTACGACAGGGCGCTGGCGGAGGCCGGCGGGGTCGACCTCCAGTTGCTGGGGATCGGGACCGACGGACACATCGGGTTCAACGAGCCGTGCTCCTCGCTCGCCTCGCGGACCCGGATCAAGACGTTGACCGAGCAGACCCGGATCGACAACGCGCGGTTCTTCGACGGCGACATCGGCCAGGTCCCGCAGCACGTCATCACGCAGGGCATCGGCACGATCCTGGAGGCGCGGCACCTGGTGCTGCTCGCGACGGGCGAGGGCAAGGCGGACGCGGTGGCGGCGACGGTGGAGGGGCCCGTGGCCGCGGTGTGTCCGGCGTCGGCGCTCCAGTTGCACCCGCATGCGACGGTGGTGGTCGACGAGGCAGCCGCTTCCAAGCTGAAGCTGGCCGACTACTTCCGGCACACCTTCGTCAACAAGCCCGACTGGCAAGGTATCTAGGTCTTCAAGGTCTCCGACGCGGCAGAACCAGGCCGACCGGGCTAGAAAGATCTGTATGGAACTCACCCAGATACGCCTGTTGGTGTCCGACTTCCCCGCTGTCTACCGCTTCTACCGGGACGTGCTCGGGCTCAAGCCGCAGTTCGAGGCCGAGAGCGGTCCGTACGCCAAGCTCAGCCCCGACACCGGGCACGCCGCGATCGCACTCCAGGACCGGGCGCAGATGGCCGGCGTCCTGGAACGGCTGGGCACGGAGCCGGACGGACACCGCGTGCTATTGGTGCTGCGAGTGGACGACCTGGACGCCGCCCACGCCGAGCTCACCGCACGGGGCGCGGAATTCCTCCGGGGTCCGGGTCCGATGGGCGACCGGATGCGGGTCGCCCACCTGGCGGACCCGGAAGGGAACCTGATCGAGCTGCAGGAGTGGCTGGCACTGAGAGAACAGGTCGGTACCGCGTCGATGTAGGGCCGTAGTGGCGGGCCCGGCTGCGGATGCCTGACGACGAAGGCGCCGGTCCCCTCCACAGGGGACCGGCGCCTTCGTCGTCGTACGGCTCATTCCCCCGCGATGATCTCCGCCGCCGCGCGTCCGCAGACTCTGGCCGCGCCGTGGGTCGCCAGATGGGCGGCGCCTCGGCGGGGGGACTGGGGGACGCCCATCTCGACGACGATCGTGTCGGGGCGGGCGGTGAGGAGGGTGTCAAGGGCCGCCGACATCCACGGGTGGCGGTGTTCGTCACGGACCACGGCGACGATGCGGCTCGGGCCCGCCTCGGTGAGGGCCGCCCGGGCCGCCCCCTCGCCGGTGAAGGTGCCGGTGCGGGTGCCGGGCAGGAGGCGTACCAGTTCGGCCGCCACACCCCAGGGTGTCTCGTTGCCGACGGCGAAGTTCGCCACCGGGGTGAAGGCGGCCACGTACGGGGGTTCCCGGAGGGGTTCGAGGGGGGCGGAGCCCGCCGGGTACGTCGTCTCCACGGCGCGACGGGCGGCCTGGAGGCCGATGTCCGTGGGCTCCGTGGGCTCCGTGGCAGAGGGCTCTCGCGGTGCCGTCGTCCAGCGAGCCAGGGTCCTGACGCGTTCCGCCGCGTCCGCCAGACGGTCCTCCGGGAGGTCACCGGCGCGTACGGCCTTGATCAGGGCGTCGCGCAGACGGCGTACCGTCTCGTCGTCCGAGAGGCCGCCGCCCACGCAGATGGCGTCGGCGCCGGCGGCGATGGCGAGGACGCTGCCTCGTTCGATGCCGTACGTGCCCGCGATGGCCTGCATCTCCATGCCGTCGGTGACGATCAGGCCGGTGTAGCCGAGTTCACCCCGGAGGAGGTCGGTGAGGACGGGACGGGAGAGGGTGGCCGGGCGGTCGGGGTCCAGCGACGGGATCAGGATGTGGGCGCTCATCACCGCCCTGGTGCCGGCGGCGATCGCCGCGCGGAACGGGGACAGCTCGCGGTCGAGGACCACCGAGCGGCTCGCGTCGATGCGAGGCAGGGCGTGGTGGGAGTCGACCGACGTGTCGCCGTGACCCGGGAAGTGCTTCGTGCAGGCGGCGACGCCCGCGGCCTGGAGACCGGTGACGTAGGCCGCGGTGTGGCGGGCGACCAGCTCCGGGTCGGCGCCGAAGGAGCGGACGCCGATGACGGGGTTGGCGGGGTTGGAGTTGACGTCCGCCGACGGGGCCCAGTTGAGGTTGACCCCGCAGGCGCGGAGACGGTGGCCGAGTTCGTGGGCCACCGCACGCGTCAGCTCGACGTCGTCGACGGCGCCCAGGGCGTGGTTGCCGGGGAAGGAGGAGCCGGTGCGGACCTCCAGCCGGGTGACGTCGCCGCCCTCCTCGTCGATCGCGACCAGGACGTCGTCGCGCTCGGCGCGCAACTGGGCAGTGAGGGCGGCCAGTTGCTCCGGGGAGGTGATGTTGCGGCCGAACAGGCCCACGGAGGCGAGGCCTTCGCCGAGGCGGCGCAGCAGCCAGTCGGGGGCGGTGGTGCCGGTGAAGCCGGGCTGGAGGACGGTGAGCGCGTCGCGGGTCAGCGTGTCGGGGCGGCGGGCGAGTGTCGTCATCGGGTGGGGTTATCCCTTCACGGCGCCCGCGGTCAGGCCCGCGGCCATCTTGCGCTGGACGAGGAGGAAGAGGACGACGATCGGCACGGCCATCATCGTGGAGCCGGCCATCATCGGGGCGTACTCGGTGCCGTGCTTGGTGGTGAAGTTGCCGAGCCAGACGGTGGCGGTCTGGTTCTTCTGGCTCATCAGCATCAGGGCGTACAGGTACTCGTTCCAGGCCTGGATGAAGCCGTAGACCGAGGTGGCGACCAGGCCGGGGGCGAGGAGGGGGAAGACCACGCGGAGGAATGCGGTGGTGCGGGAGCAGCCGTCGACCATCGCGGCCTCCTCCAGTTCCTTCGGGATGTTGACGATGAAGCCGCGCAGGGTCCACACCGTGAACGGAAGGATGAAGGTGAGGTAGGTGATGATCAGGCCGGACAGCCGGTCGTACTGGTCGAGGTCGTTGAGAAGCAGGAACACGGGGATGATCATCGCGACCAGGGGGACCATCTGCACGGCCAGAATGCCGACGATGACGATCTTCCGGCCGCGGAAGGCGAAGCGGGAGATGGCGAGGGCCGCCAGCATGCCCACCACGATGCCGATCACGACCACCGTCAGGGACACGATCAGGCTGCGGCCGACCGGGCCCCAGAAGTCGGCGATGTTCAGCGCGCGGCGGAAGTTGGCGAGGGTGAAGCCCGTCGGGAACAGGCTCGGATCGGGGTCGATCGCGTCCTTCGCCGGTTTGAACGCCGTGTTCAGCATCCAGTAGACGGGGAAGCCGGCCGTCAGGAAGACGAACAGGCCCAGCAGGTTCCAGCCGAGTTTGGACTTCCGGGGACCGGAGACAGTGGCAGTGCTCATTCGACCTCTCCGATCTTCAGCATCTGGCGCATGTAGACAGCGACGACACCGAGCAGCAGCACCACGGTGAGCAGGGCGATCGCGGAGCCCTGGGCGTAGTCGTTGACGGCGAAGGCGCGGTCGTAGGAGTAGGTGGTCAGGAGCTGGAACTCGGCCTCCGGGTGACCGCCCCGCATGACGAACACCTGGGGGAACACGCCCATGTCCCAGATGACCGACAGGGTCGTGAGCATCACGATGATCGGCTTGAGGATGGGGAGGGTGACGTAACGGAAGACGCCCCAGGCGCCCGCGCCGTCCAGCCGGGCCGCCTCCTCCAGTTCCTTCGGGACCTGGGTCAGCCCCGCGCCGAGCGTGATGACCACGAACGGCACCGCGCCCCAGACGACGAGCAGCATGATCACGGCCAGACCCTGCGGTCCGCTCGCGAACCAGTTGTGGCCGATCAGCTCGACGCCCGGCAGCTTGCTCAGCAGGGCGTTGACGATCCCGTAGTCGGAGTCGAACAGCCACTTGAAGACGGTGGTCGCCACGATGATCGGCATGCCCCAACTGGCCACCAGGACGATGTTGATGAGTGTCTTCATCCAGCCGCTGACCCGCTGGAGCAGCAGTGCGATCAGCATGCCGCCGACCATCGTGAGGACCACGGAGCCGCCGGCGAAGACGATGGTGCGGACGACTACGTCCCAGAACTCGCTGTCGCCGAGCACCGCGCTGAAGTTGTCGAAGCCCACCGACTCGGCCGGCTGGAAGCCCCACAGCTGGGACTGCCCGAACTTCTGGAAGGACAGGGTGACCAGACGTACGAGGGGATAGCCGAGGACCAGCGCGAGGATCAGCAGACAGGGCGCCAGCAGGGCCCACGGAATCGCGGCGGTGGCCTTCGGGGTCCGCCTTCTCGGCGGGGCTTGCGGGCCGGTCGGCGGCGATGGCGGCGCGTACCGTGTCGACGGCGGCAGCTTGGCAGGTGTGGTCGTATCAGCGGCACTCATCCGCGCGCTCCTCAGCGGTCCCTCAGGTCGTACGGTCGTTGCGGTCGAACAGGTTCTTCAGGTGGCGGGCGAGCGGGGCCCTCCCCGTGACAGGGCCCCGCGTCGGGTCGCTACTTGGTGTTGATGACCTTGTCGATCGCCGCGTCCGCTTCCTTCGCGGCGGCCTCGACCGTCTCCTTGCCGGTGCCGATGTTCTGCAGCATCGTCTGGAGGATCTGGGCCTTCTCGACCTGGCCCCAGCCCGGTGCCATCGGCACGAACCAGTTGGACTCCGCCGCCGTGGCCGGGACCGCCGTCGCCGGGTCGTTCTTCAGGGTGGCGAGGTCGGTCTTGTTGTTGGGCAGGTTGCCCTTGGCCATCAGGCCCTTCTGGCCGCTCGCTCCGGTGTAGGCGTTGATCCACTCGGCGGCGACCGTCTGCGCCTTCGACTTCACCGGTACGGCGAGGTCCGAACCGCCCAGGAACACCGGCATGTTCTTGCCGGACGGGCCGGGCATCACGAAGTTCACCAGGTTGTCCTTGAGCTTGCCGGTCTTGTCGTTCTCCGGCGTCGCCGCGGTCGCGCCCTCCCAGGCCGCGGCGAAGATCATGCTCGTCCTGCCCTGGCCGTAGACGATGTAGCGGTCGGACTCGTCCTTGGTCTTGTCACCGTGCATGTACTTGTCGATGACGTGTCTGAACTCGGTGAGGCCCTTGACGGACTCCGGTGAGGAGAGAGTCGCCTTCCACTGGCCGCCCGACTCCTCGGCGATCGAGCCGCCGGCGTCGTACACGAAGGACATACCGGCGTACCAGTCGCGGGTGGGCTGGTACCAGGCGTTGTACTTGCCGCCCTCCTTCTTCTGGATCTTGTCCAGGTCGGAGGTGAGTTCGGTGTACGTCTTCGGCACCGACGTGATGCCGACCGAAGCCGCCACGTCCTTGCGCCAGTTGGCGACGCGGCCACCGGCGTAGTACGGGACGCCGTAAGTCTTGCCGTCGTAGGTGACGGAGGCCTTGAGGCCGTCCAGCCAGGCGGCCGAGTTCTCGAACTTCGCCCGGTCGAGGGGGGCGAAGGCGCCCTTGACCATGTAGCTGAGCATCTCGGTGTTGCCCATCTCGACCACGTCGGGGGCCTTGTCGGTGGCCAGGACGGCGTCGAGCTTGGCGTTCTTGTCGGGCCAGCCGTAGTACTCGTGGTTGATCTTGATGCCGGGGTGCGCCTTCGTCAGCGTGGCGTCGGCGGCCTTGACCAGCTCGGGCCAGTTGTTCTGCGCGTCCACGGTCAACCAGACGGTCAGCTCCTTGGCGTCGGCGCCGGTGTTGTCCGAGCTTCCGCCGTCACTGTTCCCGCATGCCGCGATGGAGACCATCATGCCCGCGATACCGATCGCGGCTATCAGCTTGCGCTTCACGCCAACCTCCTCAGGGAGCTGGACCAATGGTGTAGACCAGTAGGCGGAGCTTGGCTCAGACCAAACAGGGTGTCAAGGGGGCGGGAATGGCTTTGACCAGCCGTTATGCGACCTACATATGCAGGAACCTTTAAGTAAGAAAGTGGCGGAAATAGCCTGCACATCTCTCCGAATCGAGGTAGACCACTTCCAAGGAGCACGGGGACGCGAGCTTGGGCGGGACTTTCCCTGCGGTGGACTAGACCAGCGAGGGGCGTGAAGGTATACAGAGGGATCACGGAGCACGCGAAGGCCCGAGGAGACCATTCACAGGTCAATCGCGGTGCCGGGCGTGCCACGATGTGAACGTGGACCGGCGGGGCGCCGGCCGTAGCGGCGACAGAAGCCGGGAAGGCGGAGCATGAGCACCGAGGTGAGCAGTGCGGAGAACGAGGGTGGGCCCACCGTCCGTACCGCGCGCGTGCCCAAGTACTACCGTCTGAAGAAGCATCTGCTCGACATGACGGAGACCCAGGCGCCCGGCACCCCGGTCCCGCCCGAGCGCACGCTGGCGGCGGAGTTCGACACCTCCCGCACGACCGTCCGCCAGGCCCTCCAGGAACTGGTCGTCGAGGGCCGGCTCGAACGGATCCAGGGCAAGGGCACCTTCGTCGCCAAGCCGAAGGTCTCCCAGACGCTGCAACTCACCTCGTACACCGAGGACATGCGCGCCCAGGGCCTCGAACCCACCTCGCAGCTACTCGACATCGGCTACATCACCGCCGACGACACCCTGGCCGAACTGCTCGACATCACGGCGGGCGGGCGCGTCCTGCGCATCGAGCGGCTGCGGATGGCGAACGGCGAGCCGATGGCCATAGAGACCACCCACCTCTCCGCGAAGCGCTTCCCCGCCCTGCGCAGGTCACTCGTCAAGTACACGTCCCTCTACACGGCCCTCGCCGAGGTGTACGACGTCCATCTCGCGGAGGCCGAGGAGACCATCGAGACCTCCCTGGCCACCCCGCGCGAGGCCGGTCTGCTCGGCACCGACGTGGGCCTGCCGATGCTGATGCTGTCCCGGCACTCGCTCGACAGGACCGGGCAGCCGGTGGAGTGGGTGCGGTCCGTCTACCGGGGTGACCGGTACAAGTTCGTGGCACGACTCAAGCGGCCCGTCGAGTAGGGCCTGTCAAGTAGGGCCTGCCGACGACAGAACACTCTCCCGCCCGACCTCCCGGCACGGTTCCATAAAGCGAAGCCGTCCCGTAGATTTCCTGCGCGTTGCACAAGTGATCACCAGTATTCGCAGGCAGTCAGTGAGGGGACGGAGCTGTGACATGTCAGAAGCGCCAGAAGTGAGACAACCGGTGGCGGAACCACCGGTGGTGACTCCGATGCGCGTCGTCATCGGGCTCTGCCTCTTCGCACCCTTCGTCGCGATGCTGTGGGTGGGCTCGTACGCGAAGGTCGATCCGACGTTCATCGGCATCCCGTTCTTCTACTGGTACCAGATGCTGTGGGTGCTCGTGTCCACCGCGCTGACGATGACCGCCTACCAGCTCTGGCGGCGTGACCAGCGCGCCCGTGCCTCCGCGAAGGGTGGTGCGGACGCGTGAACGACGGCGTGAACGGCGTGGCTCTCACCGTTTTCATCATCTTCTTCCTGGCCGTCACGGTCGTCGGCTTCATGGCCGCGCGCTGGCGCAAGGCCGAGAACGAGCACAGCCTCGACGAATGGGGCCTGGGCGGACGGTCGTTCGGCACCTGGGTCACCTGGTTCCTGCTCGGCGGCGACCTCTACACCGCGTACACCTTCGTAGCCGTACCGGCGGCGATCTACGCGGCGGGCGCGGCCGGCTTCTTCGCGGTGCCCTACACGATCCTGGTGTACCCGCTGATCTTCACGTTCCTGCCCCGCCTGTGGTCGGTCTCCCACAAGCACGGCTACGTGACGACCTCGGACTTCGTGCGCGGCCGCTTCGGCTCGAAGGGCCTCTCGCTGGCGGTGGCGGTCACCGGCATCCTCGCGACCATGCCGTACATCGCGCTCCAACTGGTCGGCATCCAGGCGGTCCTCGACGTCATGGGCGTCGGCGGCGGCGAGAACACCAACTGGTTCGTGAAGGACCTCCCGCTGCTGATCGCGTTCGGCGTGCTGGCGGCCTACACATACTCCTCCGGCCTCAGGGCCCCCGCTCTGATCGCGTTCGTGAAGGACACGCTGATCTACATCGTCATCGCGGTGGCGATCATCTACATCCCGATCAAACTGGGCGGGTTCGACGAGGTCTTCGGCGCGGCGAGCGAGAAGTACACCGCCGCCAAGGCGGGCGCACTGGTCCCGGCCGAGGCCGGCCAGTGGACCTACGCGACGCTGGCGCTGGGTTCCGCGCTCGCGCTGTTCATGTACCCGCACTCGATCACGGCGACGCTCTCCTCCAGGAGCCGTGAGGTGATCCGCCGCAACACGACGATCCTGCCGCTGTACTCCCTGATGCTCGGGCTGCTCGCCCTGCTGGGCTTCATGGCGATCGCGGCCGGAGTCAAGGTCACCAACCCCCAGTTGGCGATCCCGCAGCTCTTCGAGGACATGTTCCCGTCCTGGTTCGCCGGTGTGGCCTTCGCGGCGATCGGCATCGGGGCGCTCGTCCCGGCGGCCATCATGTCCATCGCGGCGGCGAACCTCTTCACCCGCAACATCTACAAGGACTTCATCAAGCCCGACGCGACACCGGCGCAGGAGACCAAGGTCTCCAAGCTGGTCTCGCTCCTGGTGAAGGTGGGCGCGCTGGCCTTCGTCCTGACGATGGACAAGACGGTCGCCATCAACTTCCAGCTCCTGGGCGGCATCTGGATCCTGCAGACCTTCCCGGCCCTCGTCGGCGGCCTGTTCACCCGCTGGTTCCACCGCTGGGCCCTGCTGGCCGGCTGGGCGGTCGGCATGCTGTACGGCACGCTGGCGGCCTACGGGGTCGCGTCTCCGACGCAGAAGCACTTCGGCGGCAGCTCGAAGGAGATCCCCGGGATCGGTGAGATCGGTTACATCGGCCTGACGGCGTTCGTCCTGAACGTCGCCGTCACGGTGGTCCTCACCTTCGTGCTGAAGGCGCTGAAGGCCCCGGACGGCGTGGACGAGACGAAGCCGTCCGACTACACGGCGGACGCGGGAGATCCGGGCGTGGCGGTGGAACTGCCGCCTGCGACGGCGGGCTCCGCCCACTGAGGGCTCCGCCGGGTCCGCGGTTCTTCGTCCGCGGGCCCGGTGGGGGCTTGTCGCGCCGTTCCCCGCGCCCCTGAGGGGCGCTCAACTCCCGCCATGACACAACATGTGGGGGTGTCTTCAGGGCCCGGCACAAGATGTATGCTCATGCTCGCTGTCGCCGCAGGGGAATCCGGTGCGAATCCGGAACTGTCCCGCAACGGTGTACTCGTGCATGTTTGTGCGCGTGGCCAGTCCGAGGACCTGCCGACGGTGTGCCCGGCCGACCGGTCCGGGCGCCTGACGTCCGGGCCTCGTGGAGTGGGCCGGTGGACGCACGCGTACCCGTAAGGCGTCCGTGTGCCCCGCTGCCCTCCGCAAGGCCCCGTGCCGAGCGAGGGAGAGCCCCCCTGTGACCATCGCGCCAGCCGAACCGGCTTCAGCGACCCCAGTGGCCCCAGTGGAGACGGACGGTCCCGGAACCGCGCTGCTGCGGACCCTGACCGAGCTGACCGCCGACCTTCCCGACGCCGACCCCGGACGGGTCGCCGCCGCCGCGCTGCGCGGCCGGTCCGCACGGGCCGATGTGTCGGAGCTGCGCGAGCTGGCCACCGAAGCCGCGGCCGGCCTCATCTCCGAGGACCCCTCCTACTCCCGGCTGGCCGCCCGGCTGCTGACCATCACCGTCGCCGCGGAGGCCGCCTCACAGGGCGTCACCTCCTTCTCCGAGTCGGTCGCGGTCGGGCACCGGGAGGGCCTGATCGCCGACCGCACCGCCGAGTTCGTACGGCTGCACACGGACCGTCTCGACGCCCTGATCGACGTCGAGGGCGACGACCGCTTCGGATACTTCGGGCTGCGGACGCTCCACAGTCGCTATCTCCTGCGCCACCCGATCACCCGCCGGGTCATCGAGACGCCCCAGCACTTCATGCTGCGGGTGGCGAGCGGCCTCGCCGAGGACACTGCGCTTGATTCGAAAACGGGCGTTCGGGCGCTGGACGAAGTCGCCGCGCTCTACCGGCTGATGAGCCACCTCGACTACCTCCCCTCCTCCCCCACCCTCTTCAACTCCGGTACCCGGCACCCCCAGATGTCGTCCTGCTACCTCCTCGACTCGCCCCTGGACGAGTTGGACTCCATCTACGACCGCTACCACCAGGTCGCCCGGCTCTCCAAGCACGCCGGGGGCATCGGACTGTCGTACTCCCGTATCCGCAGCCGCGGTTCGCTGATCCGGGGTACCAACGGGCACTCCAACGGCATCGTCCCGTTCCTGAAGACGCTGGACGCCTCCGTCGCCGCCGTGAACCAGGGCGGCCGACGCAAGGGCGCCGCCGCGGTCTACCTGGAGACCTGGCACTCGGACATCGAGGAGTTCCTGGAGCTGCGCGACAACACGGGTGAGGACGCCCGTCGTACGCACAACCTGAACCTCGCGCACTGGATCCCGGACGAGTTCATGCGCCGGGTGGACTCGGACGCGCTCTGGTCGCTCTTCTCCCCCTCCGACGTGCCCGAACTGGTCGACCTGTGGGGCGACGGGTTCGACGCCGCCTACCGCGCGGCCGAGGAGTCCGGGCTCGCCCGGAAGACCATCCCGGCCCGCGATCTGTACGGCCGCATGATGCGTACCCTCGCGCAGACCGGCAACGGCTGGATGACGTTCAAGGACGCGGCCAACCGCACCGCCAACCAGACGGCGGAGCCGGGCAGTGTCGTCCACTCCTCGAACCTGTGCACCGAGATCCTGGAGGTCACGGACGACGGGGAGACGGCGGTCTGCAACCTGGGTTCCGTGAACCTCGGCGCGTTCGTCGACACGGCGGCCGGGGACATCGACTGGGAGCGGCTGGACGCCACGGTCCGTACCGCCGTCACCTTCCTCGACCGGGTCGTCGACATCAACTTCTACCCGACCGAGCAGGCGGGCCGCTCGAACGCCCGGTGGCGCCCGGTCGGCCTGGGCGCGATGGGCCTCCAGGACGTCTTCTTCAAGCTGCGCGTCCCCTTCGACTCGCCCGAGGCCAGGGCCCTGTCCACGCGCATCGCCGAGCGAGTGATGCTCGCCGCGTACGAGGCCTCCGCCGACCTCGCCGAGCGCAGCGGCCCGCTGCCGGCCTGGGAGAAGACCCGTACGGCCCGGGGTGTGCTGCACCCCGACCACTACGACGTGGAGCTGAACTGGCCCGAGCGCTGGTCGGCGCTGCGCGAGCGGATCGCCTCGACCGGGATGCGCAACTCCCTGCTCCTGGCGATCGCGCCCACCGCGACCATCGCCTCGATCGCCGGGGTGTACGAGTGCATCGAGCCGCAGGTGTCCAACCTGTTCAAGCGCGAGACGCTTTCCGGCGAGTTCCTCCAGGTCAACTCGTACCTGGTGCGGGAGCTCAAGGACCTCGGCGTGTGGGATGCCCGCACCCGCGAGGCGCTGCGTGAGTCGAACGGCTCGGTGCAGGGCTTCGCCTGGATCCCGGCCGACGTACGGGCGTTGTACCGCACGGCGTGGGAGATCCCGCAGCGCGGCCTCATCGACATGGCCGCCGCGCGGACCCCGTTCCTGGACCAGTCGCAGTCCCTGAACCTGTTCCTGGAGACGCCGACGATCGGCAAGCTCTCCTCGATGTACGCGTACGCCTGGAAGTCGGGCCTGAAGACGACGTACTACCTGCGCTCGCGCCCGGCGACGCGTATCGCCCGGGCCGCGCAGGCGGCTGTCCCCGTCCAGCAGCCGTCGCCCGAAGACGCCGTCGCCTGCTCCCTTGAGAACCCCGAGTCCTGCGAGGCCTGCCAGTAATGACCACCGCACCTGAGAAGACCGAGAAGAACCTTCTCGACCCGGGCTTCGAGCTGACCCTCCGCCCCATGCGTTATCCGGACTTCTACGAGCGCTACCGGGACGCCATCAAGAACACCTGGACCGTCGAGGAGGTCGACCTCCACTCGGACGTCTCCGACCTGGCGAAGCTGTCCGAGGGTGAGCGGCACATGATCGGCCGGCTGGTCGCGTTCTTCGCGACGGGCGACTCGATCGTCTCGAACAACCTGGTGCTCACGCTCTACAAGCACATCAACTCCCCCGAGGCGCGGCTGTATCTGAGTCGCCAGCTGTTCGAGGAGGCCGTGCACGTCCAGTTCTATCTGACCCTGCTCGACACCTATCTCCCCGACCCGGCGGACCGGGCCGCCGCCTTCGACGCGGTGGAGAACATCCCGTCCATCCGCGAGAAGGCCGAGTTCTGCTTCCGGTGGATCAACGAGGTCGAGAAGCTCGACCGGCTGGAGACCAAGGCCGACCGCCGTCGTTTCCTCCTCAACCTCATCTGCTTCGCCGCGTGCATCGAGGGCCTGTTCTTCTACGGTGCTTTCGCGTACGTCTACTGGTTCCGCAGCCGGGGTCTGCTGCACGGTCTGGCCACCGGCACCAACTGGGTGTTCCGGGACGAGACGATGCACATGAGCTTCGCGTTCGAGGTGGTCGACACCGTCCGCAAGGAGGAGCCGGAGCTGTTCGACGAGCAGCTCCAGCAGCAGGTGACCGACATGATGCGGGAGGCGGTCGAGGCGGAACTCCAGTTCGGCCGGGACCTGTGCGGTGAGGGCCTGCCGGGCATGAACACCGAGTCGATGCGCCAGTACCTGGAGTGCGTCGCCGACCAGCGGCTGGCGCGCCTGGGCTTCGCCCCGGTGTACGGCTCCGAGAATCCCTTCTCCTTCATGGAGCTGCAAGGGGTCCAGGAGCTGACCAACTTCTTCGAGCGCCGCCCGTCGGCGTACCAGGTGGCCGTGGAGGGCACGGTCGACCTCGACGAGGATTTCTGACGCCTTGTCACTGATGGTGCCGGGCTTACCGAACAGTAAGTGCGGCACCATCCAGACCTCGGCTTCGCCCATGGACCGCTCATCGGCCGTCCATGGACCTCCTATGGAGCGGCAAAGTTCTTCCGGCACATCTGTTCCGGTCTCGTCGGCCCCGGCTACTTTTCTGGCGATCCTGTCATGCGCACATCGGCATCACAGAACGTTCAATGTGTCATGCCCCTGACGAAATCGCGCACTGCTGCCGCTACGCGCGTCACAGGCCTGCCACCCGCGTCGAGAACCCCACTCCAACGACGGAGGCAGTACCCCCATGCGTAAGACACGCACCGACAAGCCCCGGCGGAGCCTGCGAAGACTCCTGGTCGCCGCCGCACCCGCCCTCGCCCTCAGCCTCGCCGGACTCGTCGCGGCACCGGCGCACGCCGCTCCGGCAGTGCACGCGCCCGCGCCCACCTCGCACGTCACCCAGAACTCCAAGGCCCTCACCTCCCCGGACCGGCAGACGTTCCACTCGACCGGCAAGGCCGGCCAGAAGGTGCCGACCACGCATCTGTGCGCCACCGCCGAGCCCGGTCAAGCCTCCTGTTTCGCCCAGCGCCGGACCGACATCAAGCAGCGGCTGGCCGCCGCGGCCGCTGCCGCCGCGCCCTCCGGGCTCAGCCCGGCCAACCTGCACAGCGCCTACAACCTCCCGTCGACCGGCGGCTCCGGCCTGACAGTCGCCGTCGTGGACGCGTACAACGACCCCAACGCCGAGTCGGACCTCGCCACTTACCGTTCGCAGTACGGCCTGTCCGCCTGCACCAAGGCAAGCGGCTGCTTCAAGCAGGTCAGTCAGACCGGTTCGACGACCTCGCTGCCGACCAACGACACCGGCTGGGCCGGCGAAGAGGCGCTCGACCTCGACATGGTCAGCGCCGTCTGCCCCAACTGCAACATCATCCTTGTCGAGGCCGGCTCCGCCAACGACTCCGACCTCGGCATCGCCGAGAACGAGGCCGTGGCGCTCGGCGCGAAGTTCGTCTCCAACAGCTGGGGCGGCGCCGAGGCGTCATCCCAGACCACCGAGGACACCTCGTACTTCAAGCACCCCGGTGTCGCGATCACGGTCAGCTCGGGTGACAGCGCCTACGGCGCCGAGTACCCGGCAACCTCCCAGTACGTGACCGCGGTCGGCGGCACCGCCCTCTCCACCTCCTCCAACTCCCGCGGCTGGACCGAGTCCGTGTGGAAGACCAACAGCACGGAGGGGACCGGGTCCGGCTGCTCGGCGTACGACGCCAAGCCGAGCTGGCAGACCGACACCGGGTGCGCCAAGCGCATGGAGTCGGATGTCTCGGCCGTCGCCGACCCCGCCACCGGTGTGGCCGTCTACGACACCTACGGCGGCTCCGGCTGGGCCGTCTACGGTGGTACGAGCGCCTCGGCGCCGATCATCGCGGGCGTGTACGCGCTGGCCGGCACCCCGGGTTCCAGTGACTACCCGGCGAAGTACCCGTACAGCCACACGAGCAACCTGTACGACGTCACCAGCGGCAACAACGGCTCGTGCTCGACCTCGTACTTCTGCACCGCGACCACCGGCTACGACGGTCCGACCGGCTGGGGCACCCCCAACGGCACCACCGCCTTCACCTCGGGCAGCAGCACGGGCAACACGGTGACCGTCACCAACCCGGGCAGTCGGTCGACCACGACCGGCGGCGCGGTCAGCCTGCAGATCAGCGCGTCCGACAGCGCGGGGGCGACCCTCACCTACAGCGCGAGCGGTCTGCCGACCGGGCTGTCGATCAGCGGCTCGACCGGCCTGATCTCCGGTACGGCGTCCACCGCGGGCACCTACCAGGTCACCGTGACCGCGAAGGACAGCACCGGCGCCTCCGGCTCAGCCTCCTTCAGCTGGACCGTCGGGTCGAGCAGCGGCACCTGCACCTCGTCCCAGCTGCTCGGCAACCCCGGCTTCGAGTCGGGCAACACCACCTGGACCGCCTCCACCAGCGTCATCAGCAACTCCACCAGTGAGTCGGCGCACGCCGGGTCCTACTACGCGTGGCTGGACGGGTACGGCTCCGCGCACACCGACACGCTGTCCCAGTCGGTGACCGTGCCCAGCGGCTGCAAGGCCACCTTCACCTTCTACCTGCACGTCGACACCAAGGAGACCTCCACCAGCACCGCCTACGACAAGCTGACGGTCACCGCCGGATCGACCACCCTGGCGACGTACTCGAACGTCAACGCCGCCTCGGGCTACGCGCAGAAGTCCTTCGACCTCTCCTCGTACGCCGGCTCCACCGTCACCCTGAAGTTCAGCGGTGTCGAGGACTCCTCGCTCCAGACCAGCTTCGTCCTCGACGACACAGCCGTCACGACCAGCTGATCACCGCTTCGCACCCAGCCCCGGTCGCCGCCCTTCGCGGCCGGGGCTTCGGTGTGGGATCCGGACGTGCGGGTCACCCGTCGAACGGAAGAAGGAGGCTCCCCCATGCGTCGAACGATCCGCCGGCACGCGACCCTCGCCCTCCCGGTACTCACTCTCACCATCGCCCTCGCAGGCTGCGCCGACCGGAGTGACAGCGGCAGGGACGGCGGCAGCAGCGTGTCGGCCCCCTCCACGGCGAGCACGAGCCCGAACACGAGCGCGAGCCCGACCCCCAGTCCTGCGGGCTGTGCGGCAACGACGACGCTCGGCGCCCGCGACAGCGGCCGTACGGTGTGCCTGACGGTGGGCGACACGGTCCGCATCAGCCTCGACGGAACCTCCGAGCGGCCCTGGAAGCCGCTCACGGCGAGCGGCGCCGGCCTGGAGGCGGCCAACAGCGGGGTCGTGCTGCGAGCCGGCGACGCGAGCGCCGCCTTCAAGGCCGTATCGGCGGGCAGGACCCGGCTGGAGTCCACGCGGCCGCTGTGCGCCGCCGCCCGGCCAGGCCAGGTCTCGTGCCGGGGGATTCAGGAGTGGTGGGTCGCCGTGGTGGTGAAGTAGAGGCGCCACCGCGCGGGACGCTCCGTGGGGCCGATCGGCCCGTCCTCCCCTCGAACCCGCTCGGCCTCGCGGATCTGATGGTCGATGCGACGGTCCTTGGCGATGCCGATCAGGGACGGAAGGGCGAGGGCCGCGAAGATCGCGACGACGACGAGGATTCCGACGATGTTGTCCGTTGCTGTGTTCATGGACATCAGTCTCGACCCGAACACTCCTGACCGTCAGTGGCAGGACTGCCGCACACCCTCGATTTCCTGCCAAAGGCGAGGCACACTGGCAGCATGCTCGAAAACGTGGCCGTCGTCCTGCTCGACGGAGTGCATCCCTTTGAACTCGGTGTCGTCTGCGAGGTCTTCGGTCTGGACCGCGGCGACGAGGGCCTGCCGGTGTACGACTTCGCCGTCGCCTCGGCCGAGGGTCCGACCCTGACCACCCACGCGGGCTTCACCGTGGGTACGGAACACGGGCTGGAGCGGCTGGAGACGGCCGATCTGATCGCCGTACCGGCCGGGGAGACCTATGTGAACCGGGAGTACCCGCCGGAGCTGCTGGACGCGCTGCGGCGGGCCGTGGAGCGCGGCGCCCGGGTGCTCAGCGTGTGTTCCGGCGCCTTCGTGCTCGCCGCCGCGGGACTGCTGGACGGCCTGCGCTGCGCGGTGCACTGGCGGCACGCGGAGGAACTGGCCCGGCGCTATCCGCGGGTCCTGGTCGAGCCGGACGTGCTGTACGTCGACACCGGGCTGGTGATCACCTCCGCCGGTACGGCCGCCGGGATCGACGCCTGTCTGCACCTCGTACGCCTGGAGCACGGGCCCGAGGTCGCCAACGCCATCGCCCGGCGGATGGTCGTACCGCCGCACCGGGACGGCGGACAGGCCCAGTACATCGAGCGGCCCCTGCCCCGGTCGCGGTGCGACACGGTCGGGGAGGTGCTGGTGTGGATGGAGCGCCATCTCGACGAGGAGGTGACCGTCGAGCAGCTCGCCGAGCGCGCCCACATGTCGCCCCGAACCTTCGCCCGCCGCTTCCAGCAGGAGACCGGCACCACGCCCTACCGCTGGATTCTGCGGCAACGCGTGCTGCTGGCCCAGCAGTTGCTGGAGGCGACGGACGAGACGATGGACGCGATCGCCTGGCGCACCGGGTTCGGCAACGCGGCGGCGCTGCGCCATCAGTTCGTACGGTCGCTGGGCACGACCCCGCAGGCGTACCGGCGTACGTTCAAGGGCCCGGAGGCCGCCTGAACGCACGCCCGCGCGACCACCCGGGCCGCTTCAGCGGGGTATCGCCCGCAGGAGCATCCGGTCCGGGTGCAGGGTGATGCCCACGCGGAGCGCGTCCCGCGATTCGGGCACCCGTTCGAAACGCCACTTCCTCGCCAGCTCTGCCGTGAGAATGGTCAGCATGGCCATCGAGAAGTGGTCACTCGGACACTTGCGATTGCCCACACCGAACGGGGTCATCGCGTACTTGGGCAGGTCCTTGACGCGTTCCGGAAGCCAGCGGTCGGGGTCGAACTCGGTGTTCCGCTCGTACGAACGCGGATCGCGCTGTATCGCGTACGGGCTGTACACGAGATCGGCACCGGACGGAATCCGATAGCCGCCCAGCTCGGTCTCGGCCACCGCCCTCCGGGTCAATATCCATACGGGTGGCTGCAAACGCATCGTCTCGACGACGACATTGTTCGTGTGCCCCAGCTCGCGGACGTCAGCGAATGCGACCGGACGGTCGCCCGCGACGGATTCTCCCTCCTCGGCCACCTTGTCCGCGTGTTCCGGCTGCTCGGCGAGTACCTGGAGCAGCGACATGATCGTGGAGGCGACGGTTTCGGCGCCCGGGGTGACTATGGCGACGACCTGATCGTGGATCTCCTGTTCGCCTATGGGGTCGCCATTCTCGTCCTTCGCTGTCAGCAGCGCCGTCAGCAGATCGTCCGGATTCTGACCGGATGCCCGGCGTTCGGCCACGATCTCGTCGACGACGAGATGCATATCGGCCAGAGCCCGGTCGAATTTGCGGTTGGCAGGCAGGGGAAGCCGGTAGAGCGGTCCCGCCGGGATCACCATGCGCCGGTACATCCCCAGGAACACCGTGGCGAGCGCGGCGCACAGTCGTTCGGCGCGCTCGTCCATGTAATCGCCGCGCAGCAGACAGCGCGCCGCGATGCGCACGGCGACCCGGAAGGCCTCCGAGGTGCAGTCGATGATCTTGCCGGGCTGCCAGCGCCGGGCGAACGCCTGCGCCTCCTCCTCCATGATCGGCCCGTACTCGGGGAGGACGTCCAGCCTGAACGCGGGCTGGATGGTGCGCCGTTGACGCCGGTGGGTGGGCCCGTTGGCGGTGGCCACGCCCTGCTTGCCGAGCAGCCCTTCGAGGGACTCCCACAGCGGGCCGCCGATGATGTAGTCCGGGTTGAGGGCGAGTTCCCCGACCAGGTCCGGCGCGGTGGCGGCGTACACCGTCTTGGGGCCGAGTTTCAGCCGTACGACGTCGCCGTGGTCGCGGAGCCGGGCGAAGTAGCCCAGCGGGTCGCGGACCAGCTGCCAGCCGTGGCCGAGGAGCGGGACACCGCCGCCCGCGAAGGGCGGATCGGGCAGCTCCCTGGTGTCCGGGGACGCGGGGCGTACTGATTCGACGGTCATTTCTCACCTGCCGCTTCGTTGTTGACGTACGGGGGTGTGGCGCGGTCGTCCCAGTTGTCGACCATGTAACGGCCGGACTCGTGGTGGAACCAGTAGACGGAACTGAACCAGTTCCGCATATTGTCGAGACAGGCACTCAGGGCCCTGCTCGTTTCTTTTCCTCGCACGCTGCCGTCGTCGAGTGACGCGGCGAGACGGCGCACATCTTTTTCCGCCGCGAGGAATTCGTGGACGGCACCCTCGACCCGCCTCCTGATTTCCGCGACGGCCTCCTCGAGTGTCAGTCCCTCGTGCCGGATGAGACTGATCCCGAGATTGTGTACCTCGTCCCCCGCGATCTCCTTCGGAAGCGAGCAGAGGTCGTTGTACCAGGCGGCGAATTCCTGGCTCAGGAGAGCCGCCCGGCGGAATGCGGAGTTCTTCCTCACCACGTTGGGGAGTTCGCATCCCGCGCTCGGTTCCAGAAGATCGGTCCAGATCCAGTGCGCGAAGGTGAGCCGTCGCAGTTCGAGGTATTCCTCGACTTTTGGCACCGTTCCGTTTGTACGGTTGCGGAATTCGCGGTCGTACGCGTTGATCACCGCGTGGAAGTGCCGCGCGAAGCGGGCGTTCCACCTCCTGCCCAGGAACGAGTACAGGCGCAGCAGGCTGTCCGCGAACCCCGCGACCAGCGGATCCGGGTGGTGGAGATAGGGCCCGGGTTCGTCCAGCGCGGAATGGAGCAGTTCCTTGAGTTGCCGCCAGGCGGCGGGCCGGCCGTGCACGATGTCACGGTCGTGGCGGTCGTCCCAGACGAAGAACCAGGCGCTGTAGTCCGCTATCGCCTGGAGAACGTCGTCCGGGGCGCCGAGGTAGTACCCGGCCATGAGGTCGGTGTAGCAAAGGCCGTCGGCATATTCTGCGACCTTGTCCGGTGGCATGAGGCGTTTTTCCAGCAGCCAGGCCCTGGTCTTCTCCTGCAGTCGGGGCCAATACGGGTGCAGTTGCCGGGGAAACGCCGCCTCGATCACCGGTAAGGCCAGTGATGGTGGGATCGCTACCGCTGGTGTCGCCGGTGAGGTGCTGTGTGGGAAAGCAGGCACGAACAAACCCCTCTCAGCCGCGAGTTGGCGCAACACCCCTCCCGCCGTGCCGGGCGTGCGCCGTTGCGTATCCCCGCAGTTCCCATTCAGCACCACAACTGACCGTTCTGGGAACGCATTTGCTTCCTTCACTACCCCAAGCTGCCGAGATTCGCCGCTCACTTGACTGGTTACGGATCACGGTATGCGCACTTGAGTCCAGGTTTCGATCGAACGTGCGACGGACATGCGAACGGCTCCTGGTCAGGCATCGTCCTGACCAGGAGCCGTTCGGGTGTACGCCTGCCTCAGGCGTTGTCAGAAGTTGTCAGTCGTTCGCGACCACGGGGTACCGGGGCTCGTTCTCGGCCATCTGCCGCAGGGCGTCCTTGCGCTCGCGCTTGGAGAGCCGGTCGATGTACAGGTATCCGTACAGGTGATCGGTCTCGTGCTGCAGACAGCGCGCGAAGTAGCCGGTGCCCCGCACCTTGATGGGGTTGCCCTTCTCGTCCTGCCCGGTCACCTCGGCGTAGTCGGGCCGGGCCAGCGGCGCGTACGCGGTCGGCACCGAGAGGCAGCCCTCGTTGCTGTCGTCCAGCCGACGCCGGTCGGCGGACAGCTCGACCAGCTTCGGGTTGCAGATGACACCCGTGTGCCGGGCGCCGTCGTCGTCGGGGCAGTCGTAGATGAAGACCTTAAGGTCGACACCGACCTGGTTGGCGGCCAGACCCACGCCCTCGGCGGTGCGCTGGCTGGCGAACATGTCCGCGACCAACTGGTCCAGTTCCGGGCCGAACTCGGTGACGTCCTGGCACTCCTTGTGCAGCACCGGGTTGCCGACGACCGTGATGGGCCGCGAGGTCCCCCGCTCACGCCAGGCCGCCTCACGCTCCTCGCCGTCCTCGGTGTCGACGACGAACCCCTCGTCGTCCACGGGAAGCACGCCCACGTGCTGCTGATCGGTGTCCTGCTGCGCCATGCCGACGATGCCTTCCTACAAAATCCGGGGTGGTGAGTTGCTGATACAGGGTACGGGGAAGCGCCCTGTAGGAGCCGCCCCGCAGGGGCGCCCCTAGGGGCGCGGGGAACTGCGCGACAAGCCACGACGGCCCCGCACCCGGCAACGAGCCTCAGCAGACCTCTTCCAGATCCCGCCAGTCCCGAGTATCCGGACTGTCGGCGACCCACCCGTCCAGCAGCCCTCGCACGAGAGACGCCGGGGCCGCAAGGCCACACTCCCGCTCAGGCGCCCAGAACTGCCCGTCCGTACGGTGCCCCAGCGGCCCGGGATGCCCCGGCTCACTGTGATCGTGCGGATCGAGATGCTCCCCATCACCCTCGTCGGACGGCATCCGTGACTCCGAACACATCCGGCACAGCAACCGCACCGACGACGACCAGTCCTCCGCGGCGAACCCCGCGTCGGACGCCAGCCGCTCCAGGGCGTCCCTGTCGTCCTCGGCGGCGGCCTCCAGGAGGACCACCCAGGTGGGCACCGGCGAGGGCGCCCACAGCTCGATCTCGTCGAAGACGGGGTAGGAGTGCCCGGCCACGGTGGTCCGCTCCCCGTGGGGCACCCCGTCGTGCAGCACGACCTCGCCCCAGCGCCGCCCGGAGGACGGCAGCGGAATCGACAGCACCTCGACGCGCGCGGGGTCGAGCCGCCGCCCCCACACGACCTCGGCCTCGCCCTCCGGCGACAGCCGTACGGCCGCGCTGCCCAGGTCCATACCGACGGGCTCACCGGCGGCAGCGGCGCCCCCGGGCACCCGCAGCCCGTACGCCTGCCAGGCCCGACGGGCCAGCGGCCAGTCCTGCAGAGCCGTGGCCGCGATGCCCACGTTCCACCAGTCGGGGGCCCCGGTCTCCCGGTCGAGCAGGGCGATGGCGCGCAGGCCGGCCGCCCTCGCCTGTTCCCAGTCGTGCCGGAACTTGTGCAGCAGGGCCAGGTTGAACCAGGACTCGGACAGCCAGGGTTCCAGATCGGCGGCACGTGTCAGCAACGCGCCCGCGTCCTCGTACCGCCCGTCGCCGATCAGCGTGAACGCCCGGTCGGTGGCCTGCCGCCATGAGGCGGAGGGCCGGTGCCGCCCCTTGCCGAAGATCCTCACGATTCCCGCCTGCCAGTGCCGTGGAGTGGGCCGGCTTCTGCCCCCGTACAGCCTCTCCCTCGCATCCAACCACGGACCGCTGGAGGGGCGCTCATTACCCATGGGTTACCCAACCGAGGGCAGCGTAAGACCGTCCACCCCTCTCCCACCACCATCTTCAACCGATGCGCTCCCGGACGACGCCGCCATTCCTGGCGAGTACCCGCGCGAGGGATTCCACCACCTCGGGCTGATAGTCCCGGCCGGTACCGAGCCGCAGCTCCTCCAGCGCCCGCAGCGGGCCGCCCGCTCCGGCGTCCCGCACCTTCTCGTCGTAGGCGTTGACGGCCCGCACGATACGCGCGGATACGGGCTGTTCCCGGTACGGATCGGCCTGCCGCTCGACGACCACGGCGACGGCCGCGGCCACCCCCGTCTGCCGTACGACGGCCCCGCCGAGCAGCGCGATCCGGCGCTGTTCCGCCACCGGGAGTACGGCGGTGGCGCCGGCCGGTACCGGGTCGACCAGGCTGAGCTGCCCGATGTCGTGCATGAGGGCCGCGTACTCCAGCACGGTCAGCTCCGGCTCGGAGAGCCCCAGCTCCCGGCCCACCGCCCCGCTGAGCACCGCGACGCGCCGGGCGTGGCCGGCCGGCGTGTACCCGGCGATCTCGGTGGCTCGGGCCAGGGAGGCGATGGTCTGCCGGTAGGTGGCCCGCACGGCCGCGTACCGCCGGAAGGCGAACTGGGTGAGGAGCAAGGGCAGCGAGAAGACGGGCAGCGCCCAGAGCCCGACGACGGCGACGGCGAGCGCCATGACGATCCCGGTGGCACACACGGCCGTCCCGATCCCCAGCGTGGCCCGCAGCTCGTCCCGCAGCAGTGGGCCGAAGGGCCAGCCGGTGCGCGCGTGCGTGAGCGCGGCGGCGAGTACGGCGTCGCAGAGGGCGGTGAGCACGAGCAGCGCGACCAGCAGGAGGACGTAGGCGGGGCCACCCCAGGCCTCGAACACGCCCTGGTTGTAGAGGGGTTGGAAACAGATGGCGGCGAACCCGGCGGTGAGCACCCGGCGGGCGAGGTGGTCGGTGGTCGGCCCCTGTCCCCGCGCGACGTGCGGCACACAGCCGACGAGGGTGGCCGCGACGACGACGGTGACCACCTGGAGCGCGCCGTGGTGGGTGGCCCGTCCCGCGTCCTCCCCGAGCAGCGCGTACGACAGGGCCCCGGCGGCGGCGAGCGGCGCCGCCTCCCGCGCCCCGGGCCCGCTCCACCGGGTCAGCTCCCCGGCGATGACGAGCAGCCCGAAGGAGAGCGCGACGGCACGTTCGTCGAGCCCGGACCAGAGCGTGTGGGCAAGGGAGACGGCGACGAGCAGGGCGGCGGCGACACGGACGAGGACCCTCATCGCACCCTGCCTTCACTGCCGACCTGGCCGGGGATGCCGTCGGGGCGCATTGTTGTCCGGCTGCGAACAGGTGGGGCGGAGTCGGCTGTGACCGCCGGATGCCATCCACCCCGCCGCTCCAACCCCCGCACCAACGCCCCCACCATCACCGGATCGAACTGCGTCCCCGCGCACCGTTCGAGCTCCGCGAGAGCGACCCGCACCGGTCGCGCCCTGCTGTACGACCGCGTCGACGTCATCGCGTCGAACGCGTCGGCGACGGCGACCACCCGCGCGAACTCCGGGATCTGGCTGCCGACGAGCCCGTAGGGGTACCCGCTCCCGTCCAGCCGTTCGTGATGGTGCAGGATCGCCGACCGGGCCTCCCCGAGGAAGCCGATCCCCCGGACCATCTCGTGGCCGTACTCCGGGTGCAGCTCGATCACGCGCCGCTCCTCGGGGGTCAGCGGCCCGTCCTTGCGCAGCAGCCTCGTGGGAACGCCCAGCTTGCCGACGTCGTGCAGGATCCCGGCGAACCGCAGCACTTCCACCCGCTCGTCGTCCATGCCCAGTTCCCGCGCGATCACCATCGACGCCTGTCCGACCCGCTCGCTGTGCCCGCGCGTGTACCCGTCCTTGATGTCGACGGCCTGCACGAGCGCCCTGATCGTCGCCTGATGCGCCGCCCGCTCCCGGTGGTACTGGGCGAACACCCACCACGACACCCACATGGGGAGCAGCACGAGCAGCGCGGCGAGGGGCCCGTACGGGCTGCGCCACAGGACGGCCATCATGAGCCCGGCGAGCCCGTGCACCCCGACCGGCACCAGGGACCGTACGAACAGTCCCCGCCAGGCCAGCCGTATCGGCACCCGTTCGGCGAGCGCCAGGATGCCGCCGTCGAGCAGGGCCAGGACCAGGCAGAACGCGACCACGGCCGCTCCGGCGGCGGCCAGGGCGTACGGGAAGTAGGACGAGACGACCGTGTCGGGGCCGCCGAGCGACCAGTGCACCCGCGAGGCCGTCCAGGCGCCGATCCCGAGCTGTCCGGCCCGCCAGAGCCGACGTGGCCAGGGTGTCCGTTCCGTGCCCCGCACGAGGAGCGCGCCCGGCAGTGGCACGAGGGCGGCGGCGGCGGGCGGCAGCAGGAAGGCGCCGGCGAGCAGGACGGGCGTGTGCCAGCGGGGCGGTCCGCCGCCGGTGCCACCGGGACCGGCGGCACCCGGCCCCTCGTACCCCGCGCCGCCGCCGAACCGGCCGACCGCGAGCTGCTCGCACGCCGCGCACAGCGCGGCGAACAGCGCCACGGCGCCCCAGGGGGCGTGCGCGTACCGGACGGGCGCCGCGCAGAGGACGGCCCCGGCGGCGACGGCGATGACGTAGACACGCGCCCACGGTGTGATCGACCGCATGGCGCTCCCTCCCCCGTGTCCCGGACCGGCGCCGACCGGGCGTTCGGCGCGAGCCTGACCAGGCCCCGGGACATGGAGGATAGGGCGACCGGCAGCGGCCGTACGGAGGCATTGGGCGAATCTCAGGCCTCAGGAGCCGCAGATTAGCCCGTTAGAGGGAAGCGGGCGTATCAGACGTAACCGGCGACGGTACGAGACGTACGAGACCTTCGCGGACGGCCTCCACCCTCGCGCGGCTTCCGCCTCAGTACGCCACGTCCGCCGCCAGGACCTTGGCCAAGTCCTCGACCGCGGCCGGGGACTCACGCTGGAACGCGGCGATGTCCAGCCCGTCGTCGCCCACGACGGTCAGCAGGGCGCGTTCGCCGACGGCCAGCACGATCACGTGCCCGGAGCCGCACCGGGCGACCACCTCGCGCAGGGCGCCGACCTTCGCCTGCTCGGCGATACGGCGGCTCACCCCGAGCGTCGCGGCGGCGAGCGCGGCGACCGACTCGGGGTGCACGGTGTCCGCGTCGGCCACGACGAGAAGGCCGTCCACCGTGGACAGGACACTCTCGGAGACTCCCATCACCCGCTCCCGCAACGCGGTCAGGATGTCGGTCAGCTGGGATGCCTGGGCAGACTGGGGATCGTCGCTCTGGGGATTCGAGGGGCTCGGGGGGCTCAAGGGACCCATGGGACGTACTCCTTGCGGTCAGTCGGGCTCAGGAAGAGCGCGCAACGCATGGC
This sequence comes from Streptomyces sp. B21-083, assembly GCF_036898825.1. Lineage (GTDB taxonomy): Bacteria > Actinomycetota > Actinomycetes > Streptomycetales > Streptomycetaceae > Streptomyces. The sequence goes on from NZ_JARUND010000001.1 coordinate 3,254,709, forward strand.
GGACCCGCCGCAGCGTCTCGACAGAGGGTTGGTCGGCGGCCAGTTCTTCGGCCGAGGGGCCCAGCAGGGCGGGGTTTGCCGCACCCCGTACGGGAAGGGGCTTCCGTACGGGCAGAGGGGGTGTGCTCACCCCTTGGTCGTCGTGTTCCTGGTCCGCGCCCTCCGACGCGTTTCCCTCGCCGTTTCGCTCGCCGTTTCCCTCTTCGTTCTCATCAGCGCATCGGTCGGTGCTTTCGTCAGCACGTCGGTCGGTGCCTGGGTCATCTCTTCCATCGTCCGCACTCACTTCCCCCCTTTCTCTCCGCCACGGGGCATCCGCCTCGGCAGCGGCTCGGTTCTCGACGGCGCCGGCGGCCCGGCGGCCGGCGTACGGCCGGGGGTGACGCGTGGCGCCGTGCTGGGCCGGCCGCCGGGGACGGTCGGGGTCTCCCACCGGAGCAACCCGTACGACTCCATGCGGACCAGGTCCAGCATCACGGCGTACAGCCCGCGCCCCAGCGCGAAAGCGAGGTCCCGGGCCGTACGGCGCCCGTTGACCTGGTTCAGGATGTTCTCGTGCCGAGCGGACAGCGGCCCCTCGACAACCCCCGTACCGGGTACGGGCCGCACGCGGGCCAGTTCGCCCGGGGTTCCCCACAGGCGGGTGAGCAGCGCGATCCGACGCGTGGTCTCGTCGGTCAACTGCCGTGGTTCCACGCCCGGTCGGGCGAGAAGCGCCGGCTCCCGGTCACTCAGCTCCCAACTACCGGGCCCGCCCAGTGACATGGCGAAGGCCGCGTCGAACACGGCGGCCGTGCAGATGACTTCGAGCTCGACGGCGCCCACCAGTTTGTCGGCGACCAGGTGTTCACCGAGCAGTTCCGCGTCGCGCTGTGCGGCGCACGCTGCGAGCCAGTCCTCGTCGCCGATCCGGCCCGAGGTCAGCAGTGCCGAGGTGGCGGTCGGCGCCCCCGGTGTCTCGATCGCGCCCACGAGGCCGTCGCGCAGGTGGAGCGTGCCGCCCGGGGTGCCCGCGACCCGCACCGTGCCGCTGAACCCCTCCTCGCGCAGCCCCAGCAGGAGCGCGGGCAGATTGCGCGCGGCGGATGCCCTCATGCACTCACCCGCGCTCTCGTGCCGGTCGTACGGGTGGGGTCGGATCTGTCGGCGGGGTCCGTCATGCCAGCACCTCGCCGGCCAGGTCGCCCATGCTGCGCGCGGCGAGCGCGAGGTTGACCCGCTGCCGGTCGAGTCCGGCCGTCAGCAGCAGCGGGTCGCCGGCCGGGCGGCCCACCGTCAGCAGGACCTGATGGCGGTGCACGCTGGTCGTGACGACGCTCTCCAGCTCGCCCTCGGCGCCCGCCCGGCCCAGCCGTTCGGTGACGAGCGCGGCGAACTCGGAACTCTCCGAACCGTCCCCGGCCTCGGTGGTGTCCCCCGCCACTCCGTAGGTGAGGCCGGTGACGGCGTCGACGAGGGCGACACCGGTGACGCCGGGGGAGTCGAGGAACCGGGCCAGTGAAGCCTCAACTGCCGTCGACATTTCGCCATTCCCCCTTCGCGTACGACCGCTGCACAGTACTTTGAGCGACAACTTTCGTAACGCACACCGAAGTTGATGTTTTGTGACCCGCAAGTCGCTTGAGTTCGATCGTAGTTGCACGGACAGCGACCGGTCAGCGTCACTGAGGAATTGGGGCAGCAGAATGAACATCGAGACAGCGCTCAAGGAAGCCATGACCGTGGACGGGGCGCTCGGAGTGGCGCTCGTCGACTACGACAGCGGTATGTCGCTCGGCACCCTCGGCGGCGGCCCGGGCCTCGACCTGGAGCTCGCGGCGGCGGGAAACACCGAGGTCGTACGGGCGAAGATGCGCACGCTGGCCTCGCTGGACATGGATGACACCATCGAGGACATCCTGATCACGCTGGGCAGGCAGTACCACCTGATCCGCCCGCTGGCCAGCAGCAAGGGCGCGCTCTTCCTGTACGTCGCGCTCGACCGGTCGCGCAGCAACCTGGCGCTGGCCCGGCACAGCCTGAAGAGGATCGAGAACGGCCTGGACATCTGAGGTCCCAGCCCCGAACCGACAGGCAGGCAGGCAGGCAGGCAGGCAGAGAAACGGCGATCGGCCCCGCTCTCGCGGGGCCGACGACGTCTGGCGGTGTCCGGCGGGGTCAGCTCTCGGCAGCCACGTCGTGGTCGGGCACGGCCTGCCCGGAGCGGATCATGTCGAGCCGCCCCATGACCTTCGCGCGCAGGTCGGTCGGCACGTCGTCCTGACCGCAGCAGCGCTTGACGAGCTTCTTCACCGCCTGTTCGAGCCCGTACTTCTCCAGGCACGGAGAGCACTCGTCGAAGTGGACCTCGAACTTGGTGCAGTCCGAGTCCGGCATCTCCCGGTCGAGGAACTCGTAGAGATGATCGAGTACTTCACTGCAGTCCGTCTCGTGCGGCTCTCCGCAGCTCATGAGCCCGAGCCTTTCGCTTCGTTCGACTCTCCGGCACCGGCCGGGACCAGGCCACGGTCACGGGCGTAGTCCTCCAGCATGCCGCGCAGCTGACGACGGCCGCGGTGCAGCCGGGACATCACCGTACCGATGGGTGTCCCCATGATGTCCGCGATCTCCTTGTACGCAAAGCCCTCTACGTCCGCGAGATAGACCGCGATCCGGAATTCCTCCGGGATGGCCTGCAGCGCTTCCTTGACGTCCGAGTCGGGCAGGTGGTCGAGCGCCTGCGCCTCGGCGGAACGCAGACCGGTCGACATGTGCGACTCGGCACGCGCGAGCTGCCAGTCCTCGATCTCCTCGGCAGCGCTGCGCTGGGGCTCGCGCTGCTTCTTGCGGTACGAGTTGATGAACGTGTTCGTGAGAATCCGGTACAGCCACGCCTTGAGGTTGGTGCCCTCACGGAACTGGTGGAAGGACGCGTACGCCTTGGCGTACGTCTCCTGCACCAGGTCCTCGGCGTCGGCCGGATTGCGTGTCATGCGCAGCGCGGCCGAGTACATCTGGTCGAGGAATTCGAGCGCGTCCCGCTCGAAGCGCGCACTGCGCTCGGCGGTCGACTCACTCCTGCCCGGACCCTCGGGCTGCTCCGCCTGGCCGTGTTCGGTCCCTGCGTCGGTCCCAGTGACCGGACCCACCTCCTCCAGCGACGTGATGGGACCGAAACCGATCCCACTCGAATCGGAGGATAGACGAACATCGTGTCCGCCCGCCGCCCGAATAGGGGCGGTCTTCGACGCGTGCAGCACCGTCCAGTCCAGGTCAGCGCTGCTGCGGCGATTCGGGCAGATGGTCGAACCCATGCGGCGGACTTCCTCTCGTACGAACGGTCACCCCACGTTCGTGGCGTCTGATCCGCACAACAGTGGCTCACCGCCCGGCATTCCCGGCCCTCACCCGAGCGACGGCCCGAGTGACGCGATCCACTCCACGACCCGGCCCGTGATCACCGCCATGGCTTCCTCCTGCCCGATGGGTGCCCGTTTCGGTACGGCGAAACCATGATCGCCGTACGGCACCTCCACCAACTCGTGCTCCCCCGGCGGGAACTCGGCCGGTTTCCCGAACGGATCGTTGCCGCCCTGGACGACGAGGGTGGGTACCCCGGCCCCGAGCAGTTCGGCGGCCCGCGACTTCTCGGGCCTGCCCGGAGGGTGCAGCGGGAAGGAGAGCGCGAGCACGGCCACGGCGCCCAGTTCCCCGGCCGTACGACAGGCCACGCGGGCTCCGGCGCTGCGCCCGCCCGCGATCACCGGCAGTCCCGGCTTCGCGAGCGCGGGCCAGATTCCCCGCCACCCCACGTCCAGGGTCTTCGGCGCGGGCGCCAGCTTCTTTCCGGCCACCCGCCAGGGCTGCTCGACGAGCGCCACGGTGGCACCGTGTGCGGGCAGCTCCCCGGCGAGTGCCTGGAGGTCCCGCGCCTCGATGCCCCCGCCTGCGCCATGGCTGAAGGCCAGGACGAGCCGGGGCCGCGCGGCGGGACGCCAGGTGATGCGAGCGGTGCCCGCGTCGGTCTCGACGGTCTCGACGGCCTTGGTGGTGTTCTCGGTGCTCACGTCAGAAGAGTGTGCCCTCCTCGGGGCCCTCCAGCTCGGTCAGCAGCTCCGGTCCGTTGTTGCGGACGTTGCTGACGGCCGTGGAGACGGGGTAGGCGCGCAGCAGCCCGGTGGGCGGCGGCGCGAGCAGCCCGCGCAGTTCGTCCACATCCGTACGGGCCGGATCAAGCCAGGCGTCCCAGTGGTCCGGGGTGAGCATCAGGGGCATCCGGGGGTGGATGTCGGCCAGGGCGCGCGGGCCCTCGGCGGGGGCTGCCGCGAGCGGGGAGGTCTCGGCCTCGGTGGTGATGACCGAGCAGGTCACCCACCAGGCCAGCGGGTGCTCGTCGGGCAGGGTCCGGTCCCGCCAGAACTCGTACAGGCCCGCCATCGCGAAGACCGACCCATCGGCGGGCGCCACGAAGTACGGCTGCTTGCGCGGTCGCTTCTTCTTGCCCTCGACCTCCAGCTCGCGCTCGCCGGCCGCGGTGACCCACTCGTAGTAGCCGTCCGCCGGCAGGATGCAGCGCCGGGTGGTGAAGGCGCGACGGTACGAGGGCTTCTCGTGGACGGTCTCCGCGCGGGCGTTGATCATCCGGGCGCCGCCCTCGGGCGTCTTGGCCCAGGACGGCACGAGGCCCCACTTGAGCTTCCGCAGCTGCCGCACCGGTTTCGGGTCCTCGGCGTCCTTGAGGGGACGGTCGAGGACCGCGTAGACCTCTTTGGTCGGGGCCACGTTGTAGTCAGGGGCGAGTGTCTCCTCCGGCTCCCAGTGTTCGACCTCGAAGACTCCCGCGAGATCCTCGGGCGCCCGACTCGCCGCATACCGTCCGCACATCTGCAACCACCCCTCCGACCTGCGGAAACGCCAGATCATGCCGCTTCAGCCGCCACCGGTCAGCCTGGGCGCCGTCACTGAGCGCGGTCATGGCGAACAAGTCTCGCAGGTCCCGTTCCCGCCCGTCACGACCGCCCTGCACCCTCGACCGGACGCTCCACTCCGTCGTCGACCGTGGCCGGTTTCGTTCCGGTCAGGTGATGAGACCAGCCTCGCGGGCCATGAGGGCGGCCTGGACGCGGTTGGTCACCTACCGGGGCGGACAGCGCGAACACCATCACGAGTCCCACGCGTGCGGCGGTGGCCGCCCACGGTGAGGCCCCGGTGCTGATCACCCGCGTCGCCCTACGCAGCCGGGCGCCCTGTTCCTTCTGACGATCGACGACGTCCACCCCCTACTTTCGTAGGTGGAAGCCGTCGCCGATGGATGGATCCCATGCCGGACGCAACTTCCTAGCGTCAATTCCATGACCGACCGAGCCGCCTCCCGTGCCTCCCACGACCGTGCCCCGACGCGGCGCAACGCCGAGAACTGGATGTTCCTGCTTGAGGCGGCTCGTGATCTGCGCACCACCGGTGCCATCGCCCCCAGCGGCAAGGCCCTGGCCCGGGTCCTCACCGACCCCGTACGGGCACAGGCACCCCACCCACTGGCAGTCCTGGAAGTCGGCGCCGGCACCGGCCCTGTCACCCGGGCCCTGATACCGCGGCTGTCCCGGGGCGGCCGCCTGGACATCGTCGAGGCCAACCCGCGTTTCGCCGCGCGACTGCGCCGACTCGTCACCACGCACCCGGCCCTGACCGACCTGACGGACAGGACAGCGCAGGTGAACGTGTACGAGACCTACATCGAGCGGCTCGACACCGACCAGCGGTACGACGTCATCGTCTCCGGGCTGCCCCTGACCAACTTCGCGCCCCCGCAGGTCGAGCGCATCATGGCCCGCTACCTGGAACTCCTGCACCCCGGCGGCACGCTGACCTACTTCGCCTACCTCGGCACCCGCAGGGCCCGCGCCCTGACGGCATCGCGGGCCGAAGCCCGCCGCCACGCCGCCGTGGACGAGATCATGCGCACCTACCAGCGCACCTACGCCACCGGCCGGAGGACGGTGTGGGCCAACATTCCGCCCGCCTACGTCTGGCAGCTGCGCCGCCCCCTCGTCGACGCGGCGCAGGCCCGGTTCGAGCCGCGGCCGGACAGATCGAGCCGGTGAACGCGCTCTCCGACATCCTCGGCCACCCCCTCGTCGACGCGGCACAGGACCGGTCCGAGCCGCGGCCGGACAGAGCGAGCCGGTGAACGCGCTCTCCGACTTCCTCGGCCACCTCTCCCCGCCCGCGGCGTACGCGGTGGTGGCCGCCGCGGTCCTGGCCGAGTCGGTCCTTCTCGTCGGTGCCTTCATCCCGAGGCTGACCCTGCTGCTGACCGCCGGCGCGCTGGCCCGCGCCGGCCACATCAGCCTTCCCCTCGTCATCGCCGCCGCGGCCGGCGCCGTGGTGGCGGGTGACTTCCTCGCCCACCGCACCGGCGGGTTCCTGAGCGACCGGCTGCGCGGCGGAGGCATGGGCCGTCGGATACCGGGGGCCGCCTGGCAGCAGACGGAGACGCTGATGATCCGTCACGGCGGCCGAGCGGTGTTCCTGGCCCGCTTCCTGCCGGTGGTGCGCACCCTCGCCCCGCACCTCGCGGGCGCCACCCGTCTGCCCTACCGCCGCATCGCCCCGTACAGCGTCATCGCGGCCTGCACATGGGCCACGGCGGAGACGGGAGTCGGCTACGCCACCGCGACCTCTCTCCAGCGCGTCCTCACCCTGGGCGGTCCCGCCCTCGCCCTGGTGGCCCTGACGGCGATCGGGGGCGCGCTGCTGTGGCGACGAAGGCGCCGCCCGTCCACCGGCGATCCCGGCCCGTCTCCAGGCGAATGCGGTGGGCCGCAGCCCGGTCGGCCGCGACGCGATCCGCTCGCTCCCCGCCCCGGCGCGCGAACGCGACCCGGCAGGCCGGGAGATACCGGCCGTGCGGGGATCGGTCCGGATCACTCCGGATCACTCCGCAGCTCTCGCTCTCGGTGACCTGCGCGTTCACTGCCAGGAACGATCGGTGGCATCACGGCGTCTCAGCCAGTGGCCGTACATACGTGCCACACTGCCTGATTCGACGCGACGCTAGGGAGCCTCCGCAGACAATGACCAGCACCGCATCCACCTCGCTGGCCGGCCTCTGGGACGAGATATTCGGCAGCCAGCCCGACCCCGACCTGTGGGTGGTGATCGCGACGATGGTGGCCGCGCTCGCCGTGATCGTCCCGCATCCCCTGTGGCGCCTCTCGCGCAACGCGATCACCATCGCGCACGAGGGCGGCCACGGTCTGGTCGCGCTGCTGACCGGCCGCACCCTCACCGGCATACGCCTGCACTCCGACACCAGCGGCCTCACGGTCAGCCGGGGCAAGCCGCACGGCCTCGGCATGATCCTCACGGCCGCCTTCGGCTACACCGCTCCCCCGCTGCTCGGCCTCGGCGGCGCCGCGCTCCTCGCCGCCGGCCACATCACGGCCCTCCTGTGGCTGGCCACGGTGCTGCTGGTGGCGATGCTGGTGATGATCCGCAACGCGTACGGCGCCCTCACGGTGTTCGTCACCGGCGGCACCTTCGTGGTGGTGTCCTGGCTCGCCGGCCCCCAGGTGCAGGCGGCGTTCGCCTACGCGGTCGTGTGGTTCCTGCTCCTGGGCGGAGTCCGCCCGGCCTTCGAACTCCAGGCCAAGCGCAGGAGGGGCGGAGCGGGCGACTCGGACGCGGACCAGTTGTCCCGACTGACACACGTACCGGCGGGCCTGTGGCTCTTCCTGTTCCACGCGGTGAGCCTGTGCTCACTGATAGGCGGAGCCAGGTGGCTGCTGGAGGTGTAGACGGGCCGACGGGCTATGACGCCGCCCCGCAGGGGCAGGCGCTCAGGGGCGCGGGGCTGTGTCTGTTTGCGGCTCCGCCGCGGGGCACGACCAGCCACAACGGCGCCGCACCCGAAGAACGACCGCCCACTAAAGTAAACCTATGGCCCCGAACCCCGCAGACACCGCCCTCTGGCCCGCCCCGCACGCGACCGGAGCCGTCGACGCGACGGTCCACGTGCCCGGGTCCAAGTCCGTCACCAACCGCGCCCTCATCCTCGCCGCCCTCGCCTCGGAGCCCGGCTGGCTGCGCCGCCCGCTCCGTTCCCGCGACACCCTCCTGATGGCGGGCGCCCTGCGCACGATGGGCGTCGGCATCGAGGAGACGGTGTCATCGAGTTCCTCCGTCGCGGGAGGCCCGGGAGACCCCGGCGGTTCCGGCGAGGCCTGGCGCGTGATCCCCTCCGGTCTGCACGGCCCCGCCACCGTCGACGTCGGCAACGCCGGCACCGTGATGCGCTTCCTGCCCCCGGTCGCCGCCCTCGCCGACGGCCCCATCCGCTTCGACGGCGATCCACGTTCGTACGAGCGTCCGCTGCACGGCGTGATCGACGGCCTGCGCGCCCTCGGCGCCCGCATCGACGACGACGGGCGCGGCGCGCTCCCGCTGACGGTGCACGGCAGCGGCGCCCTCGACGGCGGCCCGGTGTCGATCGACGCGTCCTCGTCGTCCCAGTTCGTGAGCGCCCTGCTCCTCTCCGCGCCGCGCTTCAACCAGGGCGTAGAGGTCCGCCACACCGGCGCGACCCTGCCCTCGCTCCCCCACATCCGTATGACCGTCGACATGCTGCGCGCGGTCGGCGCCCAGGTGGACACCCCCGAGTCGGGCGGCGAGCCGAACGTCTGGCGGGTCACCCCGGGCGCGCTGCTCGGCCGGGACCTGACCATCGAGCCGGACCTCTCCAACGCCCAGCCGTTCCTGGCGGCGGCCCTGGTGACCGGCGGCAGGGTGACGATCCCCGACTGGCCGGCCCGCACCACCCAGCCCGGCGACCGGCTCCGCGAGATCTTCACGGAGATGGGCGGCTCCTGCGAACTCACCGAGTACGGGCTGGAGTTCACGGGCTCCGGGTCGATCCACGGCATCGACGTGGACCTGAGCGAGGTCGGCGAGCTGACCCCGGGCATCGCGGCGGTCGCCGCCCTCGCGGACTCCCCCTCCACCCTCACAGGGGTGGCCCATCTGCGCCTCCACGAGACGGACCGCCTCGCGGCCCTGACCAAGGAGATCAACGAACTCGGCGGCGACGTGACCGAGACGGCCGACGGCCTGCACATCCGCCCGCGCCCCCTGCACGGCGGCACCTTCCACACGTACGAGGACCACCGGATGGCGACGGCCGGCGCGATCATCGGTCTGGCGGTGAAGGGCGTACGGATCGAGAACGTGGCGACGACGGCGAAGACCCTCCCGGACTTCCCCGATCTGTGGGCCGGAATGCTCGGGAACTGACGGGCGGACCGGAATCATGCGCCGCTACGGCAAGAACACCGACGAGGACGACATCCGCTCCCGCCCGAACCGCAAGGGCAACCGACCCCGTACGAACATCCGCCCGAAGCACGAGGACGCGGCCGACGGCATGGTCCTCACCGTCGACCGGGGCCGGCTGACCGTCCTGGTCGACGACCGGATCGTCATGGCGATGAAGGCCCGCGAACTGGGCCGAAAGGCCGCGGTGGTCGGCGACCACGTTGCCGTCATCGGCGACCTCTCCGGCAAGAAGGACACCCTGGCCCGTATCGTCCGTATCGGGGAGCGCACCTCGCTCCTGCGCCGCACGGCGGACGACGACGACCCCTACGAGCGGGTGGTCGTGGCCAACGCCGACCAACTGGCCATCGTCACCGCCCTGGCCGACCCGGAACCCCGCCCCCGTCTGATCGACCGCTGCCTGGTGGCGGCCTACGCCGGCGGCCTGACCCCGCTCCTGGTCCTGACCAAGTCGGACCTGTCCCCGCCCGACAAGCTCCTGGAGCTGTACGGCGCCCTGGACATCCCGTACGTCGTCACGAGCCGCCCGGAGCTGGAGAGCGGGGCCGCCGTGGCCCGCGTACGCGAGCAGCTGGACGGCAAGATCACGGCGTTCGTCGGCCACTCAGGCGTGGGCAAGACGACCCTGGTCAACGCCCTGGTGCCGAACGACCAGCGGCGCTCGACAGGACACGTCAACGCGGTCACGGGCCGGGGCCGGCACACCACCACCTCCGCCCTCGCCCTTCCCCTCTCGGGCGACGCGGGCTGGGTGGTCGACACCCCGGGCGTACGTTCGTTCGGGCTGCACCATGTCGACCCGTCCCTCGTGATCCACGCCTTCCCCGACCTGGAACCGGGTACGGAGGGCTGCCCGCGCGCGTGCAGTCACGACGAGCCCGACTGCGCGCTGGACGAGTGGGTGGAGAAGGGGCACGCCGACCCTGCACGCCTCTACTCCCTGCGGCGACTGCTGTCGACAAGGGAGCGAACAGAGGGCGACTGACCTCCGCGTTGTTTGGCCGCGGCGAGAGCCGGTAAGTGCATAATCGCACCGAGCCGGATCCGAGCGTGACGAAGCGGTCGACGTGGTACACGGGAGGACAGGACATGGCGTGGCTGCTGGTCGTTGTGGCGGGACTCCTCGAAACCGGCTTCGCCGTCTGCCTGAAGCTGTCCCACGGTTTCACCCGTCTGTGGCCGACGGTCGCGTTCTGCGTGTTCGCCCTCGGCAGCTTCGGCCTGCTGACGCTCTCCCTGAAGAAGCTCGACGTGGGCCCGGCGTACGCGGTGTGGACCGGCATCGGCGCGGCGGGCACCACGATCTACGGGATGATCTTCCTCGACGACCTGGTGTCCGTCCTGAAGATCGTCTCGATCAGCCTGGTGATCATCGGCGTGATCGGCCTGCAGCTGTCGGGCTCGTCCCACTGACCGCACCGGCCGCACCCGCCCCCTCAGTGCCACACAACAACGTCCGAGGGCTGTAACACGCTCCGTACGAGATCGGCGACACCACCCTCCCCCGGGGGCGCGGCGACGCAGGACAGGGCGAGCCTGACGGCCAGTTCGCAGGTACGGGACATCTCGGCGACGTCCGCCTTGGCCGCGCCGACGCCGGACAGCACGGTCACGGCACGGTCCCGGACGAGCGCCACGAAGTCACCGGGCGAGGGCAACGGCCCGTCGGCCCGCCGCTGCGCGGGCACGGCGGCGGCGGACGGCACGGCGGACAGCGTCGGCGAGGGCAGCCGTTCACTCCAGCAGCCGGTCAGCAGGGCCCGCACCAGGACGCTGTCGCGGGCGGCCGACGCGGTCCACTCGGCGGCCGCGGTGAGCCGTTCCCGCGCTCCGGCACCCGGGTCGGCGGGCCCGGTCAGCGCCCGCTCGACGCCCGCGAGGTAGGCGTCGGCCTCTCTGCGGACCAGGGCCCGGGCGAGCCCCTCCTTGCTGCCGAACTCGTTGTACAGCGTCTGCCTGGACACTCCGGCCGCCGCCGCGACGTCGACCATGCGCACCGCGGACCACGGACGGCGCGCGAGCGCCGTGTATGCGGCGTCCAGCAAGGAATCCCGCGCTGCAGGCATGATCCGCCTCCCAGGGTCGAGCGGCTCTGGGCCCAGGTTTGACGCGCACGGAGTCACTGTCAAGGGTTCGCGACAGCACCGGGGGGCGCGTATCGACATTCGCACCCCGCCCCCGAGCCGACAGCTGCCGACAGCGGGGAGCACCGGGAGCACCGGTCAACCGGGGGCAATCGCACCCGCTGCCCCCTGTAGCCCTGCGACAGCCTCGAAAGATACGGTTCGCCTATGCCCGACTATCTCGATGACCTGCGCCTTGCCCACGTCCTCGCGGACGCTGCCGACGCCACGACCATGGGCCGGTTCAAGGCACTCGACCTCAAGGTCGAGACGAAGCCGGACATGACGCCGGTCAGCGAGGCGGACAAATCGACCGAGGAACTGATCCGGGGCCAGTTGCAGCGCGCCCGCCCGCGCGACGCGATCCTCGGCGAGGAGTACGGCGTCGAGGGCACCGGCCCGCGCCGCTGGGTGATCGACCCGATCGACGGCACCAAGAACTACGTCCGCGGGGTGCCCGTCTGGGCCACGCTGATCTCTCTGATGGAGGCGGGCGAGGGCGGCTTCCAGCCGGTGGTCGGCCTGGTCTCCGCGCCCGCTCTGGGCCGCCGCTGGTGGGCGGCGAAGGGCCACGGCGCCTTCACCGGCCGCAGTCTCTCCTCGTCGTCCCGGCTGCGCGTCTCGGACGTCTCGAAGATGACGGACGCGTCGTTCGCGTACTCGTCACTGACCGGCTGGGAGGACCGCGGTGCACTGGGCGGCTTCCTCGACCTGACCCGCGAGGTGTGGCGCACGCGCGCGTACGGCGACTTCTGGCCGTACATGATGGTCGCCGAGGGCTCGATCGACATCTGCGCGGAGCCGGAGCTGTCCCTGTGGGACATGGCGGCCAACGCGATCATCGTCACGGAGGCCGGCGGCACCTTCACCGGCCTCGACGGCCGCCCGGGCCCCCACAGCGGAGACGCGGCGGCATCCAACGGCCACCTTCACGACGAGATGCTGGGATACCTGAACCAGCGCTACTGATCCTTCCCCTGCCCCCTTGTTGACCGTCGCTTTACCTGCCACTCTGAAGTTCCCCCCACTTGTGAACTTGTGAAATCCTGAACAAGACAGTGACCAGGTGTCCAGGGGAGGGAACTCTCTAGGAGGTGGCTCCACCCCATGCTCGTACGCGACGCCATGAGCTCCGTGGTCCTCACCATCGGCCCCGATCACACACTCCGCCAGGCCGCCACTCTGATGGCCGCGCGGCGGGTCGGCGCGGCGGTGGTCCTCGACCCGGACGCCGGCGGAATCGGCATCCTGACCGAACGCGACATCCTCAACTCCGTAGGCCTCGGCCAGAGCCCCGACACGGAACGCACCCACGCCCACACCACCGACGACGTCGTCTTCGCCGCCCCCTCCTGGACCCTGGAGGACGCCGCGCACGCGATGGCCCACGGCGGCTTCCGCCATCTCATCGTCCTGGACGGCGGCGAGCCCGTGGGCATCGTCTCGGTCCGCGACATCATCCGCTGCTGGGCCCCGGTACGCCGCGCCGCGCGGCAGCACGCGACCGCCTGACCGGGGAAAACACCGAGGGCCGAAGTCCTTTGTCGGACTCCGGCCCTCGGCCTCAAGTAGCGGGGACAGGATTTGAACCTGCGACCTCTGGGTTATGAGCCCAGCGAGCTACCGAGCTGCTCCACCCCGCGTCGGTAAACCCGACGTTACGCCAGCCCCACCCACCGAGGCAAATCGCTTACCCGGCCTGGGGGCACAGCGGTACGGCGGTACGGGGGTACAGCCGTGAACGCCAAGCGGTGATCACGAGCTCGATGCAGGTCACGGGGGCTACGGCAGTGCGGTGTTCGGGTGCGGCTGGGCCTGGAGCCGTTCGCGCAGGTCAACCTCCTCGGCCTTGAGCGGCTCCCCGGGCTGGCGGATGCCTACGAGGTTGAGGCGAAGGGGCAGGCCCTTGTCCACCGCGACGGCGAAGGTGAGCATGTCGCCGTCGACGGCCTTCGGCCGTCCTCCGTGGTGCCCGGCTCGGCCGCGTTGCGCGCGAGGCGCTTGAGCTCGTGCACCCAGAACGTCCTGGCGTAGCCGATGCGGACCGGGCGCTCGGCGTGGGGCGCGGGAACCACGGCGAGCGCCGGGCCCTGCTTCCACACGCGGCCAGGATGCCGGTCGGCCAGTGGAGGGGTCTTTCATCGTTACTCCGTGCTGGGGGCGGGCCGCCTGCGGCAGCTGTGAAAATCGCTGTCCGATTGTCGGAAGGCGGTGATAGAGAGTCCGGGTGACAACGACACTTGAGTTCCCCGTGCTGCTGCGCCTGATCGACGAACGGTCGACCGCCTTCCGCGCCGCGGTCGCCTCCGCGCCCAGCCTCGACGTGCAGGTGCCGACCTGCCCCGAGTGGACGCTGTTCGATCTGGCACAGCACATCGGCGAGGGGCGCCGCGACTGGGCCGCCACCGTCGCCGCCGGGCCTGCTCCGGCCAAATCGGCAGCGGAGGGCGCTCCCGCCGCACCTCGGGAGCGCGAGGCGCTGCTGGCCTGGTTGGCGGAGTCCACGGAACGACTGCTGGACGCACTGCGGAAGGCCGGCCCTGATCGCGGTTGCTGGACGTGGTGGGACACGTCGCAGTCGCCGCAGACCTCCGGTGCCGTAGCTCGGCACCAGCTCCAGCAGCTGGCGGTGCACACCTACGACGCCCAGATCACCGTGGGTGCCCCGCAGCCGCTGCCGGCCGAGGTGGCACTCGATGGTGTCGACGAGTTCCTGTCCACCTGCGTCGCAACGACGAGTGCCTGGCCACACGAGCCCGCTGTCGTCGACTTCCACGCCTCCGAGGGGCGCTCCTGGCGCCTCTCGCTCTCCGCCGACGGCGCACGGACCGCCCGTCTCCCCGGGCCCGGCACCATATCGGCCACCGCTGCAGACCAGGATCCGGACGCCGCCAACTTCTCCGCCCGGGGCACGGCCGACGAGCTGGTCCTCATCCTGTACGACCGTATCCCGATCAACTCCCTGAAGCTCGACGGCGACCGACGTATCTTCGACCAGCTCAGCGCCTGGGACCCGGATGAGTAGGACGGGACGATGCGCCCCGGCGAACGCCCCGAGGCACGCCTCCCGTCAACGGATACAGCCACTCTGCGGTGGCCGCGAGGCCGCTGGGCGAGCAGAACGCCACAGCTGCGAAGCGGCTGCCCAAGGGCGGCCCACAAGCTGATCGGCGCGCCTGGTCGGCACTGACGCCGTCAGTTCTCCTCGCCGTCCTCGCCGTCCTCGCTCTTCCGCCTCCAGGCCACCGAGGCCGAGCACTGGGACCGCGGATGGGAAGTCGACCGAGCCGCTCTGCCCGGTCGTAACGCCTGCGGTCACCGACCTGGCCGGCCCCCGCCGTCGCGCTGATCCTCGATGCGGACAGTGAGGTCAGGCCAGTGCTTGGCCCAGCCCGCCAGGTCACCAGCGGTCAGGGACCACTGCGAACGCAGGGCTTTGTCCGGCAGGAAGCGGACGCAGGTTCCCGTGGTGCCGTTGGACTCGATGGGCTCCAGATCGGTCACCGGGATGCCGTGCTCATAGCGCTGGTTCCAGGATCCGTTGAGACGCCGGTTGGTATGAATCAGCCACTCGCTGAGTGCTGCGACGACGGACATGCCGCGACGCGGATGTCCGTCCGGAAGCCTTTCCGCCTCTGGGAGGTCGAAGAACCGGAGGTCCTTCGTGGCCATGACCGGCTTCTTCACCACCCGGCCATGCGCGTCGACCCGAGTGTCGGTGCCCCGTCCGTCATCCTTCACCGACAAGGAGCCGTCGGTATGCAGCGTGATCACGCAGCGTCCACCACCCCGGCTCGCTGCCTCGTCAGCGGCATAAGCAACGACCTCAAGAACAAGGTGTCCCGGCCCGCACGGAGCGAACTGTGCTGGTTCCTGGTGGATTTGAGCGAGATGGTCCGCGTTCACGATGCCAGCCCAATCGTGCGTGGTGTTGACCCAAGAGGCACTTGATCCATCCATCTGAAAAGTATCCGTCGAGGCTCTCGTTCAGGTTGCCGAAACGAACTGCTCAGCAGTGATCGTCAGGGCTGGGCTCAGCCCTCTCGCCGAGCTCTGCGAGGAGGCCACGGATCCGGTCGGCGATGGCGTTGTGCCGTTCGACCTCGCGGGGCCGGCCGCGCTCGACGGCATCCTGAGCGAGTTGCTGCTCACGGGCGAGCCGGGATCGCAGGCGCGGTGCGTACTCACCGGTGGTGAGGAACTTCGAGCATCGGAGGTAGAGATCGCACTCGCAGGGCCCTTCGGCGGGTGCCCGCAGGCAGTAGCGTCGAGGCAGTCATGGGTGAGCCGGGCGATCTCTCCACGGCTGACCCCGCTCCAGCGCAGGACGAACAGGGCAGCCCGTTGAGCCGGTCCGACTCGTCCCTGGGGATGAAGCGGGGCAGCCGCATGGGAAGTGTTGGCAGGTCCGAGCGGCCGAGCAGAGGCCGGGCGGGGACGTCGGTCCATCCCCACTGACTGCTCTCGCGGAAGAATCGCAGCAGCGGGCTGATGTAGCCGTAGCGGGTCCCCACTGACAGTGGTAGCGGAAGGCGTCGCGAGCGTTGCGCACGGATTCGGCCCGGTCGGTGCTCTGGAGGCGTCCGGCCAGCCAGCGATTGACGGGTGCGGCGACCGTGGGCGGGGTGTCGGCCGGGGTGAGTTCTTCGCGCCATAGTTCGCGGCCCTTCGGCACTTCCGCCGCTTGAGGACAAGGCCCGTTCAGGGCCGGCAGCGGAGGTCTGGGGGCGCAGCCCCCAGGAACGGGATGGGACGGGTAAGGGCGGCGGGGGCGAGAAAATCCAGGCGCCCACCCGGAGGCTCACGCGGACAACTCCTCCCGCAACGCATCCCGCAACCGAGCCGCCCGCTCCGCAACCTCCCCCGGCCCCAGCGAAACCGCCAGATCAGCCCACCGCTGCCCCTCCGCCAACTCCCCCCGCCGCGCATACACCAGCGCCAGCCGCAACGCGGCCCGCCCATGCCCCGCCTCAGCCGCCCGAGCCCACCACACCGCGGCCTCCGGCTCGCTCCCCTCCCGGGCCAGCAACAGCCCCAGGTTGAACGCCCCGTTTCGAGACCCTGCCTCAGCGGCGGCCCGATACCACCGAGCCGCCTCCACCACGTCCCCGCGAGCCGACGCCAGCATCCCCACCCGCACCTGCGCCCGCCGATGCCCCTGGGAAGCCGCCCGCTCGTACCACTCCTCACACTCCGTCTTCTCGTGCGCGATCTCGCCCAGCTCATGCGCGGGCGCCTGCGGGCGCCGCGAGTCGAGCACCGAGGCCAGCCGATACGCCGCCTCGGGGCTGCCCCCGCCCGCCGCACACCGCAGATACCGCTCGGCTTCCCGCTCGTCCCCGTCGCGGAGCCGGGCGATGCCGACCTGCAGCGCCGCCTCGGTGTGCCCGGCGCCGGCGGCCCGCTCGTACCAGCGCAGCGCAGCCGCTTCCTCGCCCCGTCCGGCGTGCAGGATCCCCAGGTTGAAGGCCGCGTCCACACTTCCCGCCTCGGCCGCCTTGGAGAACCACGGCTCGGCCCCGGCCGCGTCCCCGCCCTGCAGCAGCAGAATGGCGAGCGCGTTCGCGGCCTCGCGGTGTCCGGCGTACGCGGCCCGCCGGTACCACTGTTCGGCCTGCGCGGTACGCGACTGCTCGGCGCAGAGCAGCCCGAGGTTGTACGCGCCGTTCACATCCCCGGCATCCATGGCCGCTCGGTACCAGCGCTCGGCGGTCTGGGTCTCGCCCCGCTCGGCGTGCAGCGCTCCCAGCGCGTTGGCGGCGTTGCCGTCCCCGTCCTGGGCAGCACGCAGCCACCACACGGCGGCGCTCTCGGAGTCGCCCGCGTCGCGCAGCAGGAATCCGAGCGCGCACGCGGCCCGGGCCTCGCCGTCCTTGGCGGACGTCAGATACCAGCGTCCGGCCTCCTTGAGCTCACCGCGCTTCTCCAGAATGGCCCCGAGATGCAGCGCGGCCCGCTGATGTCCCCGGGCGGCAGCCTGCCGGTACCACTGCTCGGCCTCCCCGGCACCACCGGCGCCCGCACCCTCCTCGGCACCGGCGTCGGCCACGGCCTTGCGGTCGAGCGCGCGGGCCATCCGGTACGCGGCCTCCCGGTGCCCTCGTTCGGCGGCGACGCGCATCCACTGCTCCGTGGCCGCGTCCCCGCGGTGTTCCATCAGATCGGCGAGGGCGTACGCGCCCAGCACGTGCCCCTGCTCGGCGGACTGGCGCAGCCAGTACTCGGCGGCCGGCTCGTCGCCGCGCTCACGGTGGTGACGGCCGAGTGCGTGCGCGGCGGGAGCCGATCCCGCGACGGCGGCGATCCGCCACCAGCCGGCGGCGTCGTCCGCGTACCCGCGCTGGTGGAGGAGAACGCCAAGGTTGTTGGCCGCGGCACGGTCACCGGCGGCGGTGGCGGCACGCAGCTGAGGCTCGGCTCCGTCGAGATCACCGCGGCGCAGCAGCATGGCTCCGAGGACACTCATCGCCTCGACGTCGCCGGCCTCGGCGGCGAGCCGTTGGCGTGCCTCTTCTACCGCCTCGCCGGTTTCGTCCCGGTCGGAAGGCTGCACAAATCGCCCTGTCTCCAACAGAGTTGCCTTGTCCCCCATAACGTCCATCGTCGCACCACCTGCAACCTGGGTACACCTGGTATACCGCAGCCAGTGAGGTCAATTCAGCGTTTTGTCGACATGCCCACAGAGAGACAAGTCAAACACAGTTCCCCTCAAGTGCCCCTGGAAGGCGCGACCTTAACCTGGTCGGCACATGCGTTCGCACACCACGAAGGCCCGGATCCTTTAAGGATCCGGGCCTTCGCGATCAGTAGCGGGGACAGGATTTGAACCTGCGACCTCTGGGTTATGAGCCCAGCGAGCTACCGAGCTGCTCCACCCCGCGCCGTTGTGTTCTAACCGTACCACGGTGCGGGAGGAGCGGAGGCCGCAGCCTCAGCAGGGCCGACCAGCACTAACCGCTGCTGGGACTGCTACTGGGACTGCTACTTGGGCTGCCGCTGGGACTGGGGCTCGTCTTACCGGCCTTGTCGGCCGCGGACTGCGCCTCCTCGGCCCGCTTGAGGGCGTCCTCAAGGTTTGCCTGCGCCTTGCCGTACGCCTCCCAGTCGCCCTTCTGGAGGGCCGTCTGCCCATCGGCGAAGGCCTTCTGTGCGTCGGTGAGCGCCTGTTGGACCGTCGGGTTGTCGGACGTCGGCGGCGGTGTCGTCGTACCGTCGCCCTCGTCCGGTGGCGCGGTGGTCGTGCCCTCCGCCCCGAAGACCTTGTTGAGCGCGGCGTCGAGTGTGTCCTCGAAGGCGGTCTGGCCGCCGTAGGTCACCAACACCTTGCGCAACAGCGGGTACTTGAGTCCGCTGCCGCGTACGTAGACGGGTTCCACGTAGAGCAGCCCGCCGTCGAGAGGCACTGTCAGCAGGTTGCCGTACTCGATCTCCGAGTCCCCGCCTCTCAGCAGCCTGATGGACTCGGCGATGTCCTGTTCGGAGTTGAACTGGCTCTGGACCTGTTTGGGTCCGTCGACGGTTCTGCTCGTCGGCAGTTTCAGGATTCTGATCCTGCCGTAATCGCTCGTGCCCGCCTCGGCGTTGACCGACATGAAGGCGCTCAGGTTGTCCCGGCCGTTCGGCGTGAACGTCGTCGTCAGGGAGAACGCCTGGGCCTGCTGGTCGGGCATCTTCATGCTCAGGTAGTACGGCGGCACCGCGTCGCCCGACTTGTTGCTCGGGTCGTCCGGCACCTGCCACACCTCGGAGCCGCTGAGGAACGTCGAGGCACTCGCCACGTGGTAGCGGGTGAGCAGCTCGCGCTGAACCTTGAACAGGTCCTGCGGATACCGGAGATGGGCCATCAGCGAGGCCGAGATGTCGCTCTTCGGTTCGACCGTGTTCGGGAACGCCTTCATCCAGGTCTTCAGGACCGGGTCCTTGGTGTCCCACTGGTAGAGCTTGACCTCGCCGGTGTACGCGTCGACGGTCGCCTTCACCGAGTTGCGGATGTAGTTGACCTGGTTCTGCTGGGCCACCACCGCACGCTGGTTGTTGTTGGCGGTGAGCGAGTCGGCCGTCGTGTCACCCAGGGTGGTGCGGGAGGCGTACGGATAGCCGTTCGTCGTCGTGTACGCGTCGACGATCCACTGGATCTCACCGTCGACGACGGCCGGGTAGGCGTCGCCGTCGATGGTCAGCCAGGGCGCGACCGCCTCGACCCGCTCCTTGGGTGTGCGGTTGTACAGAATCCGCGAACCCTCGCCGATGGCACCGGAGTAGAGGATCTGCGGCTCGCTGAACGCGACGGCGTACGCTGCGCGGTTTATCGGGCTGGAGAGGCTGACACCGCTCTTCGCCTTGTAGCTGGTGGTCTTCTCACCGGCGTCGTCGGAGTAGTCGATCTCCTTCTGGGGACCGCCGACGATCGAGTACTGGCTGGTCTTCTCGCCGTAGTAGATCCGCTGCTGGTACGTCCCGAGGTCACCCGTGGACGGCAGGTCGGACTCGGTGAAGACCGGGCGTCCCTCGGCGTCCGCCGTGGTGCCCTTGGCCGCGACCACACCGAATCCGTGCGTGTAACGGAAGTGGTCGTTGATCCAGTTGTTCTTCGGAATGCCGTTGAGGTTCAGCTCGCGCAGACCGATGACCGTGTCCTGGTCCTTGCCGTCCTTGCTGTACCGGTCGACATCCAGGTTGGTCGGGAACGCGTAGTAGTTACGCATCTGCTGGAGCTGCTGGAACGTCGGCGACACGATGTTCGGGTCCATGATGCGGATGCTCGCCGTGGCGTCCACGTCGTCCCGCAGCTTGGTCTTGTCCTCCGTGTCACTGCGGCCGGCGTACTCGCTGACCTTGGCGCCGTCGATGCCGTACGCCTCGCGCGTCGCCTTCAGGTTCTTCTCGACGTACGGGGCTTCCTTCGCCTGCTCGTTCGGCTGGACCTGGAACTTCTGCACGATCGCCGGGTACAGCCCGCCGATGAGGATGGCCGAGAGGACCATCAGTCCGAAGCCGATGACGGGCAACTGCCAGGTGCGCCGCCACAGGGTCGCGAAGAACAGCAGCGAGCAGATGATGGCGATGCAGAACAGGATCGTCTTGGCCGGCAGGTAGGCGTTGGCGTCGACGTACCGCAGACCCGTCCAGTTGCCGGTCGCCTTGAAGTCGCTCGACTTCACCGCGAGGCCGTACCGGTCGAGCCAGTACGCGACCGCCTTGAGGGCGACGAAGATACCCAGCAGCACGGACAGATGCCCGGTCGCCGCGGCCGTGGCACGGGCACCCGGGCTGGTGACGCGCAGCCCGCCGTACAGATAGTGGGTGAGGGCGGCGGCGATCAGGGAGAGGATCGTGGCCGCGAAGCCGAAGCCCATCAGGAAGCGGTACCAGGGCAGGTCGAAGGCGTAGAAGGACACGTCCAGACCGAACTGGGGGTCCTTCTGTCCGAAGGACACCCCGTTGACCCACATCAGCCAGGTCCGCCACTGCCCGGACGCCGACGCGCCCGCGATGAGACCGACCAGGGCGGTGATACCGAGCAACAGCCACTTCTTGTAAGGGGCGATGCCCATGCGGTACCGGTCAAGGCTCTGCTGCTCCATCGACATGGCACTCAGCGGCGGGCGCAGCCGGTGCGCCAGCCAGATGTTCACCCCCACCGCTGTGGCCATCAGCAGACCGAAGACGAGGAAAAGACCGATCTTGGTCCACAGCGTGGTCGTGAAGACAGATGAGTAGTCGACCGAGCGGTACCAGAGCCACTCCGTCCAGAAGCCCGCGAACATGATGAACGCCATGCCGAGTACGGCAAGGACACCCAGTGTCATGAGCAGGGTCCGGACGCGCCGGGACGGGCGGCCCACTCTGATCCGTGGCCCCTGCGGGCCTCCGCCGCGGTCCGGCATCTGGAAAGCCAAGGTTGGCACCTCAAAAGTCGCTGTCGGTCCGTCAGGCCCCCGTGATCGCGGACCATCCGTCAGGCCCGTGATCGTAGGGGCCTCACCTATGCAACTTACTCACGCTTTACTCGGTTCCCGTTTCGGGCCATGAACGAGGCAGGATTGTGACCATGTCCAACACTCCCATGGCGGCGAACCCGCTCACCCGGGCCGTACTCGAGATCGACGAGTACGCCTCCGGCCTCGGCTGGGACCAGCCGGCTCGTCTCTTCGCCCTCGTAGACACCGCCCGTTTGCGGGTCCAGGAACCCGCTCTCGCCGCCCAGCTCGGCCTGGCCGACGAGCAGGCGACCACTGGTCTCACCCCGATCGAACAGGACGAGATCCCGGCGGGCAAGCCGCTGGACGAGTTCCTCGCCACCATCGCCTGGCCGGACTCGGTGGTCGGTTGCGCCCTCACCGTCGAGCGCCTGATGCTCCCGCCGTCCGCGGAGGCGGCGGTCCCGCAGGGGCTGAGCGACAAGAAGCTGGCGGCCTGGGTCGCCGCGCACCCCGACCGTCAGGAGGTCCGGATGACGGTCGCGGTCCTGCGCGACGGCACACGTGACTCGGCGGTGCGCCTGCGCGAGAAGGACGCGGCGACGGAGGTGCTCACGGGCTCGGGCCTGGTGCCGGGCCTGGCGGAGGCACTGTCGGCGACGTTCGCGGACTGACGGAGGAACGAGTGAGCGGGTGCGCGGTCCACAGGACCGCGCACCCGCTCACTCGGTGCCGCTTACTCCATGCCGCTTACTTGGTGCTGCACTTCGGCAGATCACCGGTGTCGCCGGAGCGGATGTCCTTGAGCGCGTTCAACGCGTCGCCGATGGTGCCCACCTTGACGAGCGTCAGCCCGTCGGGGGTGTCCGAGGCGGCGGCCGCGCAGTTGTCGGCCGGCGTCAGGAAGTACTGAGCCCCCTTGTCCCGGGCGCCGACGGTCTTCATCTCGATCCCGCCGATGGGGCCGACCACGCCGTCGTCGTCGATGGTGCCGGTGCCGGCCACGAACTTGCCGCCGGTGAGGCTTCCGGGCGTCAGCTTGTCGTAGATGCCGAGGGCGAACATGAGCCCCGCGCTGGGCCCTCCGACATCGGCGAGCTTGATGTCGATGGTGAACGGGAAGGTGTGGTCGGTCCCGGCGGAGATCCCGACGATGGCCCGCTCGGCATTCTCGTCGTCCGACCTGGTGGTCGTGATGGTGATGTCCCGCGCCTTGGTGGCCGCCCGGTTCGCCTTCTCGGCGGCGGCCTGCTCCGCGGCGGGCACGATGGTGAAGACGACCTTCTCACCGGCCTTGTGCTTGGTCACCAGCTTGGCGACGTCGGTGGGCACCTTGACCGCCGTACCGTCGACGGCCTTGATGACATCACCGGCGTGCAGCACGCCCTCTGAGGGGGACCCCTTCACGACAGTGGCGACGATCACCCAGGACTGCACCGGAACACCGAGTTTGTCCAGCGCCGCGACCTTGGCGCTCTCCTGGGACTGGCTGAACTCCTCCGCGTTCTCCTGGGTCGACTGCTCCTCGGTCTTGCCGTCCGGGTAGAGCGTGTCGTGCGGCACGACCTTGTTGTCGTGCGAGAGCCACCCGTACACCGCCTCGACAAGGTTCATCTTGTAGTCGGCGCTGGTGACCCGAACGGTGGTCATGTTCAGGTGACCGGTGGTCGCGTAGGTCTTACGCCCGGAGATCTGCAGCACCGGCTCGCCACCGTGGTCCCCGAGAGTGTTCACGGTCGGCCCCGGCGACAGCTCCGAATACGGCACGGTGATGAACACTCCGGCGCACAGGAGCGCGATCAGCATCAGGGTGGAGGCGAGCATCGTCGCGGTGCGGCGTGGCATGGCACGACAGTACGGGACGGTCCTGTCGGCACACCGTCAGGGCCGCCCGTACGGTGTCTCAGGTACGGGACTTCTCCATGGCCTCGCGGAACCGCTCGTAGCCGTCGAGCTCGGGCCCGTCACCGCGCGTTCTGCGCGTCCGGTTGGCCCAACTGCCCCACAGACCGGCGCCGACCGCAGCCACCAGCGGAATCAGCAACCAGGCGAGTGCCGCCATGCCGACCTCCCAACCCCAAAGAGCCACCGCAACTGACTGATCAGCAGATTAACCTCCGCCGTGTCAACGCTCACGCGCGGGGGCCGGTTACGCAACCGGAGAGGCATCAACAGGCGCCAACCCGCCCTCCCGTCGCCCGACCACCACCCCTCAACGACGGCGCTACGCGCCGACCCATTCTTCGGTCCCGTCGGAGAACGTCTGGTGCTTCCAGATGGGCACCTCGTGCTTGAGGTCGTCGATCAACTTCCGGCAGGCCTCGAAGGCCTCCCCCCGGTGCGGGCAGGACACGGCGACGACGACGGCGAGGTCACCCACGGCCAGGTCCCCGATCCGATGCACAGCGGCGAGCGCCCGCACCGGAAACTCTGCGACGACCTTCTCGGCGACACGCCGCATCTCGGCCTCGGCGCTGGGGTGACACGAATAGCCGAGCGCGTCGACATCGGCGCCCCCGTCGTGGTTCCGCACGGTCCCCACGAACAGGGCGGTCCCCCCGGCGGAGTCGTCCCCGACAGCCCGGAAAACCTCGTCCAGGGAGAGGGCCGTCTCCCGGACGGCAACCAGCTTGATGGGCTCCAGAGCCGCCTGCTCACCGGGATGATCACTGAGGGGTGCCATATCCCCATCGTGCCACGCCCGGCGCCTCCAGCCCGTAGGGGCGACGGGGGTGAAACGGCCCCACCCCGCCCCCGCTCCTCAGATCCGCCGCCGAGCCTTCCGAGCCCGTCGCACCAAGGCGGCCGTACCCAACAGAGCCACCGTCGCCCCCGCTGCCCCCGCCGCGGTGGCGTCCTTGCGCCCGAGCCGCCGACCCACCACCGTGTGCCGCCCGGCAACCTCCTCCAGCAGCTCCGCGAGCACCTCCTCGTTGCTCCACTGAGGCCGCCATCCGGCATCGTGCAGCCGGCTCCCGCTCACCACCCAGGGATACATCGTGTACGCCAGATCCCCGGCCGGAGAGGGCGTCAGCCCGATCCTGTGCAGCCTGGCCGCCGCGCCCAGAGCGACAGCGGACGGCAGCTCCATACGGCGGATCCCGCTGAGCTCCTCGACCTCCTCCTGCTCCAGCCATCCGTCGCAGCCGACGGCCAGCTCCCCGTCGACCTTCTCCAGCACCGCGTACTCGAGGGCGCTGCACAGATCCTCGACGTGACAGAACTGCCAGGCGGGCCGTGACCCGGCTACGACAAGCAGCCGGGGTGACTCGAAGTACCTGGTCAGAGCGGTGTCCGTGCCTCCGATCAGTACCGCGGGCCGTACCACCGTCACATTGAGCCCGGGATGCGCCCGCGGTGCGCGCCGAGCGAGCCGCTCGATCTCCAGCAGGTCCCCGACCCCGGTCGCCTCGGCCGTCGCACGCAGCTCGGCGTCCTCCGCCAGCGGCAGTTCGTTGTCCGGCAGCGCCCCGTAGACCATCGCTGACGTACAGAGCACGACGCGGTGCACCCCGGCCGCGGCGGCGGCCGTGAGCACGGTCTGCGTCCCTCGTACGTTGTAGGCCGTACGGGCCGCGCCGTCCGTCTCCAGGTTCAGATCGAGGGCCAGGTGCACCACGACGTCGGCGCCCCGCAGCTTCTCCGCGATGGCGGGATCCCGCACATCGAGGATGTGCCACTGCGCGGCCGCGCACTCGCCGCGGCGCTCGTCGATGGCGACGACCTGCTTGATCTCCTCGGACGCGGCGAGCCGCTCGGTGAGCAGCGCTCCGATGCCCGTCGCGGCGCCGGTGACCGCGACGACGGGCCCGCGTAGGGCCGGGTTGGTTGAGTGGTTTCGCGCTGCGCGAACCTGCGGATCTGGGGAACTCACCGGCGTCTCCAGCGGTTGTCTTCAGTAAGGACGCGCGTGACGCGTACGTACCAGGTGACATCCATCCTGCCGCAGCCCAGGAGTCGGCGAAGCACCGAGCCCCCAACCGGCTGCGGTGTCTAGGCTGGGGGATGTTGTCGGGCAGCCGCCGTCGAAAGAGCCGACGGCCTTACCAGCCGAGGAATCCCGTGAGTGACACCCCATTCGGATTCGGCCTTCCGCCGGAGGAGCCGGAGAACGGCGACGAGGGCAAGCAGGAGGATCAGCAGGGCGGTGGTGGTCAGGGACCGTTCGGTTTCGGACTCCCCGGCTTCGGTGGTCCCGGAGGCGACAATCCACTCGCAGCCATGTTCGGTTCCATGAACCCCAACGACCTGGGCGCCGCGTTCCAGCAACTGGGCCAGATGCTCTCGTACGAGGGCGGTCCGGTGAACTGGGACATGGCCAAGCAGATCGCCCGCCAGACGGTCTCCCAGGGGACGTCCGACGGCGTCAAGGACTCCAGCATCGGTCCCTCCGAGCGCACCGCGGTCGAGGAGGCCGTCCGGCTGGCGGACCTGTGGCTGGACGACGCGACTTCGCTGCCGTCCGGCGCCGGTTCCGCCGTGGCGTGGAGCCGCGCGGAGTGGGTCGAGGCGACCCTGCCCGCCTGGAAGGAGCTGGTCGACCCGGTCGCCGAGCGCGTCGGCGCGGCCATGGGCGATGTCCTGCCCGAGGAGATGCAGGCCATGGCGGGCCCGCTGATCGGCATGATGCGCTCCATGGGCGGCGCCATGTTCGGTACGCAGATCGGGCAGGCCGTCGGGGTGCTCGCGGGTGAGGTCGTCGGCTCGACGGACATCGGTCTGCCGCTGGGGCCGACGGGCCGGGCCGCGCTGCTGCCGGCGAACATCGAGGCGTTCGGCAAGGACCTGAGTGTCCCGCAGGAGGAGGTGCGGCTGTATCTCGCCCTGCGCGAGGCCGCCCACCAGCGCCTGTTCGCCCACGTGCCGTGGCTGCGCTCGCACCTGTTCGGCGCGGTCGACGGGTACGCGCGCGGGATCAAGGTCGACACGGCCAAGCTGGAGGACGTGGTCGGCCAGTTCGACCCGCAGAACCCGGAGCAGTTGCAGGACGCGCTGCAGCAGGGCATGTTCCAGCCGGAGGACACCCCGGAACAGAAGGTCGCCCTGGCCCGTCTGGAGACGGCGCTGGCCCTGGTGGAGGGCTGGGTGGACGCGGTGGTCCACGCGGCGGCGAAGCCCCGGCTGACGTCCGCGGACGCGCTGCGCGAGACGTTGCGCCGCCGGCGCGCCTCGGGCGGCCCCGCCGAGCAGACCTTCGCCACCCTGATCGGTCTGGAGCTGCGCCCGCGCCGACTGCGCGACGCCTCGCGACTGTGGGCGTCGCTGACAGACGCGCGCGGTGTCGACGGCCGGGACGGCCTGTGGGCCCACCCGGACATGTTGCCGACGGCGTCCGACCTGGACGATCCGGACGGCTTCGTGCACCGTGAACAGCTCGACTTCTCCGAGCTGGACAAGATGCTCGGCGAGGCTGCGGGCGGCTCCGCCGAGAAGCCGAACCTGGAGAAGCCGAACCTGAAGAAGGACGACGACTCCGAGTGACTCTCCACGGCAACGCGGTCCTGGTACTGGAGAAGTACGAGGATCAGCAGGATCTCCGTCAGGTCTACCTGGACCATCTGGACGCCCGTCCTGACGGGATGTGGAAGGCCTGCGAGGTCGGACACATCACAGCCAGCGCTCTGGTGATCGACCCGGAGCGTGAGCGGGTCCTGCTCACGCTCCACAAGAAGCTGCGGATGTGGCTCCAGATGGGCGGCCACTGCGAACAGAGCGACAACACGCTTGCCGGTGCCGCGCTCCGCGAGGCCACGGAGGAGTCCGGCATCCCGTCGCTGCGTCTGTTGCAGAGCACTCCGGTCCGTCTGGACCGGCACCACACGCCCTGTGCCTGGCACCTGGACGTGCAGTACGCCGCCGTGGCCCCGCGGGGAGCCGTGGAGGCGATCAGTGACGAGTCCCTGGACCTGCGCTGGTTCGCCTACGCCGAGGTGGCGGACGTAGCGGACGACTCGGTCGTACGCCTGCTCGAAGCAACCCGCGCCCGGCTGTGAACGGGTAAGGCCAGTCCGTGAACGCGTAAGGGGCGACCGCCCATGGTGGTCGCCCCTTACCGGTCCGGTGCTGCTAGCTCCAGACGTTGCCCTGGTTCTGCGCCCGGGCCCCGTGCTGTCCCATGCCGAACTGGGCCGCGGCGCCCTGGCCGATCTGGGCGTTCTGCGGCGGCAGCAACTCGCTGGGCTGGACCAGCGCGAAGCCGCTGCCCATGAAGCTGAGCTCCCAGCCCTCGCCGGTGTTGCCGCGGCGCCGCCACACACCGGAGGTGTGTGTCTGGGCCTGCATCTGCACACGCAGGCCGGTCGACCAGGCGACGATCGCGTCGGCGTCGCAGTTGACGTACTTGTCCGGAGTCACCTGCATCATCAGCGGCGCGCCCGAGGTCATCAGGGCGACCCTGCCGCGGCCGGTGATGTTGAGCTGGTACTTCCCGGAACCGGAGATGCCGTAGAGGCTGTCCACGGCGATGACCTCGTGGTGCAGCCCTGAATCCATCGCCAGCACGTAACTGCTGTCGACGGTCAGCCCGTCCTGTTCCACGTCCACGAAGTGGATGTGCTGGGCGAGGTTGGCGAGATAGACCGTGCCCTGCCCGTGGCAGCGCATCAGGTCCAGGCCCTCGCCCGTGTGCGCGCGTGAGCGGCCCTGGTTGCTGCTCTGGTACTCGGCGTCGAACTCCATCAGACCCTGGTAGGCGACCATCGTGCCCTTGCGGGCGAGGATGTCGTCGTGGCCCTCCAGGGTGATCCGGAGCATCTGCTTGTTCTGCAGACTCCAGCGTTCCTGGGTCTGCGAGTCGTTGTGCGCGAAAAGTGGGCTCTGCATGGCGTTCTGGCTTCCCCTCAGCCCCGGAACCGGAGGCGGTCGGTGCTGTCCTCGCTGGGCTGGACGACGACGATGCCCTGGCCGGAGAAGGCCATCTGGAAGGCCTCGCCACTGCCGCGGCCGATGAGTGACTGCGCCTTGAAGCTGCGCTTGCCCTTCACCTTGAGGTTCGGTGACCAGGCGACGAGCGCGTCCGGGTCGACGTACGTCTCGTCCTCGCCGCCGCCGCAGTCGACGACGATCGGCTTGCCCCGGGAGGTCAGCGCGACCCAGCCCTGCCCGGAGATCTTGGTGTTCCACAGGCCCTGCCCGGCGAACTTCGCCAGCCCCTTGACCCGCTCGACGCCCCAGGTGAGGTGTGCGTCGAAGGCGAGCAGGTTGGTGGCGTTGACGGAGATGCCATCGCCGTTGAGGTTGATCACGATCACGTTCGCGCCGTAGTCCGCGAGATAGAGCAGACCGTCCCCCGAACACTTCATCAGGGGCGCGCCCTCGCCGGTCATCCAGTCCTTGGCGATCTGGCGCACGGCCGGCGGGTTGGGCTCGTACTGGACGAAGCCTTCGTAGGCGACCATCGACCCCACGCGCGCGAGGAGGTCGTTTCCGGTCTGCATGGCGACCTTCAGCATGTGGTTGCCGTGGTTTTCCATGCGGGCGGTGACGGGTGCGGGAGCGTAGCCCGCGAGCGGCTGGTTCATGGCGGGCTCCCTCAGATCTCGTACGGCTGGACGACGATGAAGTTGCCGGGCGCGCCTCGGAACTGGAGGTTGACACCCTCTCCGGTGTCGCCGGGATAGGCGTTGCGACGCATCCGAACCTGGCTGGAGACGACCACCTGGGAGGCGGCCGACCAGGCGACCACGGCGTTGCAGTCGGCGAACGTGGTGGGCGTGACCGGCAGAACGACGGGGACGCCGTGCGTCTTCACGACGATGGTGCCGGTACCCGTGAACTGCATGGTGAACAGCGCACCACCGGGGATGCCGTGTCCCTCGACGCGACGGACCTCGTACTGCAGGCTCTCGTCGAACGCGAGGACGTTCTCGGCGGACACGCAGATACCGTCCCCCTGGAGCTCGATGGGGTGCAGCATCGTGGCGTTGTCGGCGAGGAACACCTGGCCCTGGCCGGTACAGCGCATCAGCTGCATCTCCTGACCGGTCGCGTTGCCCACGACCCGGCCGGCGAATCCGGCGCCCTTGTAGCTGAAGTCGACCTTGCCCTGGTAGAGCACCATGCTGCCCTGTCGGGCCAGCACGGGCTGACCGCCCATACCCAGGTCGACGCGGATCAGCTTCTTGTTCTGCTGTGTCCAGCGCTGCCCGGTCGGCGTCTCCTTGAACTGCTGGAGCGCGGCCGTCACACCGGCACCCTGCCCACCGCCCTGGGGTGCACCCTGCGGCACCCCGTAGGGGGCCTGCTGGCCGGGGACCTGCCCGAACGGGGGCTGCTGCCCGTATCCCGGGGGCGGGGTCGGCTGCCCGTATCCGGGCGGGCCGGGCGGGGCCTGGGGCGCCTGCGGCTGACCGTAGCCGGGCGGCAGCGACCCTGGCTGGCCAGGTACCTGTCCGTACGGAGCCTGCGGGGCCGCCGGTTGTCCATAGGGCGCGGGCGCCGGAGCCGGAGGCGGTACCTGGGCACCGCCGGGCGGTGTCAGGGGCGCGACGATGGTGGGGGCCGCGTGCATCGACGGCGCGGGCGCCGGAGCCGGCGGCGCGGGGGCTCCGGGCGGAGGCGCGAAACCCTGAGCGGCGGGCTGCGGAGCGGCCGGCGCCGGAGCGCCGAACGCGGGCGGCGCGAAGCCGGGAGCGGCACCGGTCTGGGGCTGCTGCGCGGCGGGCTCCTCCTCCTCGGCGACCTCTCCGCCGAAGTTCTTCAGCAGCGCGTCGAGGCCACCGTCGAAGCCCTGTCCGACGGCGGCGAACCGCCACACGTCCTTCAGATAGAAGTCGCCCAGCATCACGGCTCGCTCCGTGGAGAACTCCGAACCGTTGAAGGAGTAGCGGGCCACCTCCTCGCCGCCGGCGACGACGCGGATGTACCCGGGGGCGATCTGCGACATCTGCCCCGCGCCGTCGAGTGTTGCTGTGAACGACAGTTTCTGGATCTGCGGCGGGATCCGGTCGAGCGTGACGCGGAAGGACTCCGTGTCGCCCGCCTGAGCGCCCAGGATCTGGATGGACTCCTCGGGGGACTTCGGCTGGTTGAAGAAGATGAAGTACCGGTCGTCCGAGAGCCGCTCGTCGGCGTCGAGGCCGAAGCAGCTGATGTCGAAGGTGAGCCCCGGTCCGGAGATCTGTACGCCTACGTACAGATCCGTACCCGCCGTGAGATCACTGATCCTGGCCTTGTGACCGCGTTGGAATTCCCTGGCCATGCGTAACGACCGTCCCCCATCCCGAATGCCTGATGCGTCGGGTCAGGCTAACGGCTAATTCCGGACGTGGTCAGAGCCGGTACAAACCCGGTACACAACGCTGCGCGACCGCCGCATGCCTGCCGCCCGGAGGTCAGTCCCCGCGCGCGGGGGGCGATTGCGGCTGCCGGTCGGCGGCGACGACTCCTTCGAGGTAGCCGCGGGCCCGTTCGGTCCGTGGATACGCGTCCAGGAGCCGCCAGAAACGGGGCCCGTGCCCGGGCACCAGCAGATGCGCCAGCTCATGGAGGAGGACGTAGTCGACGACGTACTCGGGCATGCCCTGCAACCGGTGCGAGAGGCGGATGCTGGCCTCCGCCGGGGTGCACGAGCCCCAGCGGGTGTTCTGGTTGGTGACCCAGCGCACGGAGGCGGGCCGGGCGCGGCCGTCGAAGTACTGGGCCGACAGCCGCTCGGCGTGCTCGGCCAGCTCGCTGTCGCCGGGCACCCGTTTCGTCTTGCTCTCCTGGGCGGCCAGTTTGTCGAGCATGACGGTCACCCAGCGCTGCTCCTCGGCCTCGGACATCCGGGCGGGGATGAGCACGACGGTGCGATCGCCCTCGCGGTAGGCGGAGACTGTCCGGCGTCGCCGGTCACTCCTGCGAACCTCGATCGCGCTCGCCCCCGAGCCGCTCGGCGGCTGGCTCGTCGTGCTGCGCTGTGGGTTTTTGGCGCGGTGCAGTGGGTCGGCGGGCACGGCACGACGTTACCCGCTGTGCATGGAGGAAGTCTTGACTCCGGCGCGGTTCGGCGGCGATCCCCACCATGCGTTTGATTTGTACGACGAATACCCACCGCCTGTGGACAACTTTCGACGCCCGATGAGCAAACCGGTCATGCTGACACCCGTCGGCGGAACGAGCACTGACATCCACCGACAAACAAGGACTTACAACGGGAATTTTCTCTGGCTACGGGGGCCTGCCATGCGATCAACCACCACACCCGCGCCCGCATCGGACACAGCGGTCGCTCCGCCGACGACAACCCACTCGGGTGAGGCCCACCCGGGTGTCGCTCACCCGGTGATGAAGGGCGCGCTGCGCAGCGGCTGGCGAGATCTGAACACCGTGCAGTTCGGGATGACACCCGCCCATGCGATGACACTCGGCCCGATGGACACGGCGACGGGCAGTTTCCTGAGCCTGCTCGACGGCACTCGCGGACTCCCGCGCCTCCATGAGGAAGGGCACCGCATGGACCTGCCGGCCGCCCATGTCGACGGCCTGGTGGAACGGCTGAGCGAGGCCGGTCTCCTCGACGACGCGACAGGCGGCGGTCCGGCCGTCGAGACGCTGCGCGGCAAGAAGAAGGTCCTGGAGCGGCTGGGCCCCGATCTGGCCTCCCTCTCTTTGGTCGCACGGGCTCCGGGCGAGGCGATGGCGCGGCTGGCCGCTCGACGGTCGCTGCGCGTACAGGTCCGGGGCGCGGGCCGGGTGGGCGCGGTGATCGCCTCGCTGCTGGCGGGCGCGGGCGTGGGTCACGTCGATGTGCGCGACGGCGGCGTTGTCGAGCCGTGGGACGTCGCACCCGGTGGCCTGCCCGTCGACTCCATCGGCGAACGCCGTGACGAGTCCGCGCGGCGCGCTGCCCGGCGGGCGGCCCCGGACCGCCCACCACGGCGTACGGCGGCTCAGCCGCCGCCGGACGGAAGCGGCCCCGGTCTCTCCCTGGTGATCATCGCCCCACGCGACGATCTCGCCGTGCACGCCCCCGATCCGGCCGCCGCCGAAGAACTGGTGAACTCGGGCACACCCCATCTGTACGCGGGCGTCGTGGAAGGAACCGGCATCGTGGGCCCTCTGGTCCTGCCGGGCGAGACGGCCTGCGTCGGCTGTCTGGAACGGTGGCGCGTCGACCGGGACCCCGTCTGGCCACGTCTGGTGGCGCAGTGGCGTTCGGCGCGGCCACGCCAGGTCAGGGCCTGTGACCTGACCCTGGCGACGACGGTCGCGGGGCTGACCGCGAGCCACGCGCTCACCTTCCTGGACGGCGGAACCCCGTCCACCACGGGCGCCCGCTGGGAGGTCTCGGTACCCGGGCTCGACTGGCACGCCCGCCCCGTCTGGGCACATCCCGCATGCCCGTGCGGTGCCGAGGAGAAGAGTAAGGAGGAACACACTCCGGAGGACGGGGGATCGCGCGAGACAATGGCGGAGCAACGGCCGTCGACGGAGTTACGCCGTAAGGCACACACGGCGCGGCTGTCCGGAACCTGGAGGGCTCATGTCTGATCTTCCCCGGAAGGCGGTCACCCGTACCGCCAAGCTCGCCGCGCTCCCGCTCGGCATCGCCGGGCGGGCCACCTGGGGACTCGGCAAACGGATCGTCGGCGAGTCGGCGGACATCGTCGGCCGCGAACTCCAACAGCGCACGGCGGAACAGCTGTTCAAAGTGCTCGGCGAGCTCAAGGGTGGTGCGATGAAGTTCGGGCAGGCACTGTCCGTCTTCGAGTCGGCTCTGCCCGAGGAGGTCGCGGGCCCCTACCGCGCGGCGCTGACGAAGCTCCAGGAAGCGGCCCCTCCGATGCCGACCCGCACGGTGCACTCGGTGCTGGAGGCTCGGCTCGGCGCGGACTGGCAGGACCTGTTCCTGGAGTTCGAGGACAAGCCGTCCGCCGCCGCCTCGATCGGCCAGGTGCACCGGGGGCTTTGGCACGACGGACGCGAGGTCGCGGTCAAGGTGCAGTATCCGGGCGCCGGCGAGGCACTGCTCTCGGACCTGACCCAGCTGAGCCGCTTCGCCCGCCTGTTGGGGCCTCTCATCCCCGGAATGGACATCAAACCGCTCATCACCGAACTCCGGGACCGTGTCTCGGAAGAGCTCGACTACGGCCTTGAGGCTCAGGCCCAGCAGGCCCACGCGGCGGAGTTCACGGACGATCCGGACGTCGTGGTACCGGCCGTCGTCCACCAGTGTGAGCAGATCCTGGTGACGGAGTGGATCGACGGCATACCGTTGTCGGAGGTGATCAACGCCGGAACGCAGGAGCAACGCGACCGCGCGGGCCAGCTGCTGGCCCGGTTCCTCTTCTCGGGCCCTGCCCGCACCGGCCTCCTGCACGCCGACCCCCACCCCGGCAACTTCCGCCTGCTGCCCGGCGGCCCCACCGGCAAGGACGACTGGCGCCTGGGCGTGCTGGACTTCGGTACGGTCGACCGTCTCCCGGGCGGACTGCCTCCGACGATCGGCCGCTCACTGCGTCTGACCCTGGACGGCGAGGCCGAGGCGGTCTACGAGGCTCTCTGCGCGGAAGGCTTCGTCAAGGACTCGATCGACCTGGACCCCGAGTCGGTACTCGACTACCTTCTGCCGATCATCGAACCGGCCGAGGCGGACGAGTTCACCTTCACCCGCGGCTGGATGCGCAGCCAGGCGGCCCGTATAGCCGATCCACGCTCCCCGGCGCATCAACTGGGCAAGCGCCTGAACCTGCCCCCCTCGTACCTCCTGATACACCGGGTGACCTTGAGCACCATCGGTGTCCTGTGCCAACTGGGGGCGACGGTCCGCATGCGCGCGGAGCTGGAGGAGTGGCTGCCGGGATTCCTGCCGGAGGCCGAGGAGGAGGCCACGGCTGCCGAGGCGTGAACCGGCGTCACACCAAGCCGTGGCCGGCGGCCGGGCCGGCGCAACGCACTGCGGGGGCCGGTCCGTTCGGACCGGCCCCCGCGGGAAGCGACTGCTGTTACTGCCGAGTTGCCGTGATCGTTACTGCATGACCGCCATGGCGAGCGCACGGCGGGCACGCAGCGAGGCGCGCTCGGCTCGGCGCTGGAGCCGACGGGCGGTCACCACGCGGTGCGCGCGGCGTTCCCGCTCGGCCTCCTGAAGGCGGTCGTGCATATGCGCACGAGCCAGGGCTTCTGGGATGAGTTGCATCTCTCGGGTCCTGTTCTGGCGCGAGTCGTTCGCACCGGTGGTGGTGAAGTCTTCGGTCGCGGAGCCGACGGGCTCGCTGGCGGACGGCGTCATCGGGACCTGCTTCTCGGGGTCGTGCGTGAAGGGGCGATCGATTGTTCCTACGATGTTCATGCTGAGACCGGGTTCTTGCGCGGACGGCCACGGGGCCGCTTGCGGGCCACAACGACACCCTGGACGAACAGTTCGCCACCCCAGACGCCCCAGGGCTCACGCCGCTCCTTGGCGCCGGCGAGGCAGGCCTCCATCAGCGGGCAGGTGCGGCAGAGGGACTTGGCGTACTCGACATCGGCCGGCGACTCGGCGAAGAAGACCTCCGGGTCGTAGGAACGGCAGGGGACGGGTACGCCGAGGTTCTCGATGGCGTCGTCGAGCGCGGTGAGCGCAGTGAGCGGGATCAAGGTGCAGTCCTCCGTGAGGCCGGGCGGGGGGATCGTTTCGGAAGGCGGTACTGACGGGGCGTGCGCTTCGAGTTGCACGGGTTGTTTTCCTCGTCTGGTCGTTCCGGCCCTGTTGGGCCGGGTGCGGCTGGTACCGGCGGGTTTTCTCTTGTCCCGAGGCCCCTTCACTCCGTCGTCCCCGTTCGGGGAAAACAGAAGGGCCGCGGATCCCGGATGGGGTTCCGCGGCCCTGAAGGCGCCGGCCTGATCAATCAGGCTGGATCACTCCAGGGTTCTGGCCCACGGAAGGCCCACATCGTGTGGTGCTGCGTCGTCTGCTTGAGGGATCCGGCACCGGCCGCAAAGGCATAGGCCGGGGCCTGTGCCTCTACTGCTCCTGCTTCCAGTGCCTTACTCGGTCGCTCATTGCGCTCGCGGACAGGGAGAGTCGCGAGAGACACGGGGGAGGCCGGCCGGACGGCAGGAATGCCGGACAGACCGGTGCCCAGGTTCGAGACGCCGAGCATGCACAGGGAGACGGTCGAGAGATCGGTCATTTTGACCGCGCTGACAGAGCTGGTGTTGATGCTGATCACTGGACTCGCCTCCTCTCGGCGTCTTGAGGGGACCGGTGCGAACCGGTCCAACGGATATACGACTATGAAGTACAGCACAGGGCCAGACCTTCTGAGAAGACTCTGTTCCCGTGGCTAAGAACCTATGGGGATTGCCGGGGCATGCGCAAACTATTTTTCCGACGAGTTTGAATCAGCCGCTGCCGCTCTCCCCGTCGACTACCTGACCTGCGCAGATGGCCAGAACGTCGGCTCCGTACCGGTTGAGCTTGCGCACTCCGACGCCGGGGATACGGGCCAGGTCCCCTTCTTCGTCCGGGACGGTCTCCGCGATCGCCATCAGGGTCCTGTCGGTGAAGACGCAGAAGGCCGGCTGCCCGCTGCGCGCGGCCTGGACCGCTCGCCACTCGCGCAGGCGCTCGTAGAGGCCCTCATCCATGTCGGAGGGGCACTCGTCGCAGCGCATCAGCTTCATCTCGCCGGCGTCGGTCAGTGTGCGCCCGCAGACCCGGCAGCGGGCTGGGGTCCTCTGGGTTCGGCGCGGGGCGGCTCCGGGGCTGCCTCCGAAGCCGCGCTCGATGCCACCAGGACCGGCCGTGCCCGCCCGGATGGCGGTGCTGACGGAGCCTGGACGCAGGCCGTCGAGGAAGCGGCTGGGGCGGCGGTTCGGCCGGCCCCCGGGCGCGCGGGAGAGGGACCAGGAGACGTGGAGGCGTTCTCGCGCGCGGGTCACTCCGACATACAGGAGGCGACGTTCCTCCTCGATCTGTTCATCGGTCTTCGCGTAGCTGATCGGCATCATCCCCTCGGCGACTCCGACCAGGAAGACGACCTCCCATTCCAGACCCTTGGCCGAGTGGAGGGAGGCAAGGGTGACGCCCTGCACGGTCGGGGCGTGCTGAGTGTTCGCCCGCTCGTCGAGTTCGGCGACGAGGTCGGCGAGCGTGGTGCCCGGTTTCGCAACGGTGAAGTCCTGCGCGAGGTTCACCAGCGCGGCCAGCGACTCCCAGCGTTCCCGGACGGCCCCGGAGCCCGCGGGCGGCGTACTGGTCCAGCCCTCTCCCGACAGCACGGCACGCACCTGGGAGGGCAGGTCGACGACGTCGTCCAGGAGGGAGTCGTTGCCTCCGAAGCGGGCGGCGGCGCGCAGCGCGCTGATGGCCTTGCGCACCTCGGGCCGGTCGAAGAACCTTTCGGCGCCGCGCAGCTGGTAGGGGACTCCGGCGTCGGCGAGAGCCTGTTCGTATGTCTCGGACTGGGCGTTCGTCCGGAACAGGATGGCGATCTCGCCGGCCGGCACCCCGGCGGCGACGAGGTCCCTGATGCGGCGGGCGGCGCCCTCGGCCTCCGCGGGTTCGTCGGCGTACTCGGTGTAGCCGGGTTCGGGTCCGGGGCCGCGCTGGGAGATCAGTTCCAGCCGGTGTTCCGCGGCGCGGCCCCGGGCCTGGGCGAGCAAACCGTTGGCGAGGTGGACGACCTGAGGGGTGGAGCGGT
The DNA here is from genome assembly GCF_036898825.1 of Streptomyces sp. B21-083. Taxonomy (GTDB): domain Bacteria; phylum Actinomycetota; class Actinomycetes; order Streptomycetales; family Streptomycetaceae; genus Streptomyces. The sequence continues at coordinate 3,291,669 of NZ_JARUND010000001.1, forward strand.
AGTCGCGGACCAGCTTGACGACGGTGGCACCGGGGTGGCGGGTGCGGAAGTCGAGCAGATGGTCAGGAGTTGCTCCTGTGAACGAATAGATCGTCTGGCTGGCGTCACCGACCACGCACAGGTTGTCTCGCTCCCCGAGCCACAGCTCCAGCAGCCGCTGCTGGAGCGGGCTGACGTCCTGGTACTCGTCGACCACGAAGTGCTGGTACTGGGAACGGACCTGTTCGGCGATGTCGCGCCGGTCCTGGAGCACCGCGACGGTGAGCAGCAGGACGTCCTCGAAGTCGATCAGGGAGCGATCCCGTTTGAGGTCCTCGTAGGCGGCGTAGAGCTGGGCGATCTCGGCGGGGTCGCGGGGCGCGACGCGACCGGACTTTGTGACTGCGGGCACGTAGTCGGCGGGGACGGTCTGGGTGACCTTGGACCATTCGATCTCGGCGGTGGCGTCCCGCAGTTCGCCCCGGTCGAGGCGGATGCGGCAGGCCGCGGCGGCATCGGCGACGAGCTGGATCTTGCGGTCGACGAGGCGGGGCATGGAGCCGCCGACGGCCTTCGGCCAGAAGTATTGAAGCTGGCGCAGCGCCGCCGAGTGGAAGGTGCGCGCCTGGACTCCGCCGGCGCCGAGCTGGCGCAGTCGCCCGCGCATCTCACCGGCCGCGCGGTTGGTGAAGGTGACGGCGAGCACGCTGGAAGGCTGGAGGATTCCCGCGCGTACGCCGTAGGCGATGCGGTGGGTGATCGCCCGTGTCTTTCCCGTGCCGGCACCTGCCAGCACGCACACCGGACCGTGCAGGGCCGTGGCCACTTCGCGCTGCTCGGGATCGAGTCCGTCGAGCACCGCGTCGGCCGAGTCCGGAACCTGCGGGAAGAGGGTGGAGTGCGTTGCTGCTGTCACACGGCCATGCTGCCAGGTCGCCGGAGACGGGTGAGCCGGTTGTCCACAGGCACCCCCTTGCAGTCGTACTAATAAGGCAGGCGTCCCCTCGGACACCGGCGGCGGGAATGGTGGCCGGGTGCCGTACGTTCCCCCTCAGCGAGCACCCGTCCCCCGAACTGCTGAGGAGAGCGAGAGACATGCCGGGCACTGTGACGATGTACAGCACCACGTGGTGCGGATACTGCCGTCGGCTGAAGAGCCAGATGGACCGCGAGGGCATCGCGTACAACGAGATCAACATCGAGCACGACCCGGACTCCGCAGCGTTCGTGGAGAAGGCGAACGGTGGCAACCAGACGGTTCCGACGGTGCTGGTGGTTCCCTCCAACGACGGCCCGGAGGTCGTGATGACGAACCCGAGCCTCGCGCAGGTGAAGCAGGCTCTCGGCGCCTGACCCCTGTGTCCCTGACCCCCGACCGGCCCGGCGGCCGTGTGCGGGGGTCTTGGCGTGTCCGGCCCGTCCACGCGACCGGTTCAGGGGCCGGCCTCGGGTGTCAGAGCGCGCTGCCCGGCTTCGGCAGCGGCTTGCCGTACCAGAGTTCGATCAGGCGGGCCGCGATCGAGATGCCGTACGGCGGGAGGACCTCGCCGGATTCGAACCCTGCGCGCAGGTCCTCCCGGGAGAACCAGCGGGCCTCGTGGATCTCGTCCCCGTCGACCTCGATGTCGGTGGACACGGCACGGGCCATGAAGCCGAGCATGAGGCTGGACGGGAACGGCCAGGGCTGGCTGGCGACGTACTCGACCTGGCCGACCATGATTCCGGCCTCCTCGAACACCTCGCGGCGGACCGACTGTTCGATGGACTCGCCCGGCTCGACGAAACCGGCGAGCGTCGAGAAGCGGCCCTCGGGCCAGTGGACCTGGCGGCCCAGGAGGATGCGGTCCTCCTCGTCGGTGACGGCCATGATCACGGCAGGGTCGGTGCGCGGGTAGTGCTCCGCGCCGCAGGCCTGGCAGCGGCGGATATGGCCGGCGGCGGCGATGACGGTGCGCTCGCCGCAGCGAGAGCAGAAGCGGTGCAGTCGCTGCCAGTTCTCCAGGGCGACGGCGTGCACCATCAGACCCGCGTCGCGGGGCGACAGGAGCAGGCCGGCCTCGCGCAGGCCAGCAGAGCGCGCGGACTGGTCCATACGGCCGGGCAGGGCGTCCTTCTGAAGGGCGAAGTAGCTGGTGCCTTCGTCGTCATTGCCGAGGAAGTAGCGGTGCGCCTCGGTCAGGGGGGCCTCGAAGGAGGGGGTCATGACGAGTTCGGTACGCCCGTCGGGCGTCTCGTCGATGAGGACCTGGCCGCCGGACACCACGAAGCAGCGGGTTGTGGGGTGGCTCCATGCTGCGGCGAGCCATGCCTCGTCGAGCCGGTGGTGCGCGGACCGGTCGATGCCGCTGGGGGCGGTGAGCGAGATGGGACGGTCGGCGGCGCGGTCGGTCCAGGTGGTCACAGGTGCTTCCAACTCCCCCGGTGGAACGGATATTTCTGCGGGCGGTTCAGCGGGACGTGGGTGGGGACTGGTGGGGGACGGCGGGTTTCGGGTGACTTCAAGCGGGTGTGGGGCGGTGCTTCCAGTGTGCCCCGGGGCGGCTGCCGGTCCGGGTCGCCCAGGGTCGTCAGGACTCATCTCGCCAGCTCCCTGCCAGGTCGCCCCACAGGTAGGCGGTGGTCTCGACGCCTTTGAGGAGCAGGTCGATCTCCACCTTCTCGTTGGGGGCGTGCCAGCCGTCGGAGGGGACGGAGATGCCCAGGAAGAGCACCGGGGCACCGAGGACGTCCTGGAGGTCGGCGGCCGGGCCGCTGCCGCCCTCACGCGTGTAGCGGACGGGCTTGTCGAAGGCGCGGCTCATGGCACGGACGACGGACTGCAGGGCGGGATGATCCAGCGGGGTCAGGCACGGGCGCGTGGCCGCCGCGAAGGTGATCTCGTACCGGATCCCGGGGGAACGCGGGGCGCGGTCCAGTCGCGGACGATCTTCTCGATGTGGTCGGGGTCCTGTCCGGCGACGAGCCGGAAGGAGAGTTTCACCATGGCCGAGGCCGGGACGATCGTCTTGCTGCCGGGGCCCTGGTAGCCGCCGCCGATGCCGTTGACCTCTGCGGTGGGGCGCGTCCAGACGCGCTCCAGGGTGGTGTGTCCGGTTTCGCCGTGGGTGGCATATGACTTGGCGGTGCGCAGCCACTGCTCCTCGTCGAAGGGGAGTTCGGCGAGGAGTTCGCGCTCTCGGTCGGTGAGTGCGGTGACGCCGTCGTAGAAGCCGGGGATCGTCACCCGCGCGTGCTCGTCGTGCAGTGCGGCGACGAGGCGGGCGACGGCGGTCGCCGGGTTGGGGACGGCGCCGCCGAAGGAGCCGGAGTGGATGTCCTGGTCGGGGCCGTGGAACTGGATCTCGCACTCGGCGAGGCCGCGCATGCCGGTGCACACCGTGGGGGTGTCCTCGGCCCACATGCCGGTGTCGGAGACGATCACCGCGTCGGCGGCGAGCCGGTCGACGTGCTCCTCGACGAGGGACCGGAAGTGGATGGAACCGGACTCCTCCTCGCCCTCGACGAGCATTTTCAGATGGACGGCGGGTGCGGTGCGGCCGGTGGTGGCGAGGTGGGCGCGGACGCCGAGTGTGTGGAAGAACACCTGGCCTTTGTCGTCGGCGGCCCCGCGCGCGTGGAGACGGTTTCCCCGGACGACCGGTTCGAAGGGGTCGGTGTCCCAGCCGTCCTCGCGGGCCGCGGGCTGCACGTCGTGATGTCCGTAGACGAGGACGGTGGGAGCGGCGGGATCGTCGGCGGGCCACTCCGCGAAGACCGCCGGGGCGCCCGGTGTCGCCCAGACCTCGACGGTGGGGAAGCCGGTTTCCCGGAGTTTGGCGGCGAGCCAGTCGGCGCTGCGGCGTACATCGGCTGCGTGGTCGGGCTGGGCCGACACGGAGGGGATGCGCAGCCACTCGGCGAGGTCGTCGAGGAAGGCGGCGCGGTGCTGTTCGATGTACTTACGGACGGCGTTGTCCGGGGCCTGGCTCATGGTCATGAGCTTATCGGCCCGCACTGACATCCTCGTCCGGTACTTCGAACACGGCAGGCTCCTCCAGGAGCAGCCGTTCCAGCGCGGCCCGGTCCGGGAGACCGTCCGGCCGGACGGTCTCGCCGCTGCGCACGTACAGGAAGGCGGCTTTGACGGCCGCCAGTGGCACGCCCTGCTGCTCGGCCCAGGCAAGCCGGTAGATCGCGAGCTGGAGCGGGTCCGCGGTGCGGGCGCGGTGGGTCTTCCAGTCGAGGATCTCGTACGTCGTTTCCTCGCCGTCGCCTTCTTTGTAGACGGCGTCGATCCGGCCGCGTACGACGCGTCCCGCGATGTCGAGCTGGAAGGGGGCTTCGACCCGGTAGGGCGTGCGGTGTGCGTACGCGGTGTGTTCGAAGGCGTCCTTGAGGGTTTCCAGGTCGCGTTCGTCGGCGATCTCGGCGTCGCTGCCGGGCAGTTCGTCGGGCTCCAGCATCGGGAGCCGGAGTTCCTCGAAGCGGGCCTCGACCCAGGCGTGGAAGCGGGTGCCCCGGCGGGCGGCGGGCTGCGGTGGGCGTGGCATGGGGCGGGCGAGTTCCTGCGCGAGGGCGTCCGGGTCGGCGGCCAGGAGCATCAGCTGGGACGCGGTCAGTGTCGGTGGCAGGGGGACATCGGTGACGGTCTGCCGCGCGCGCAGGAGTTCCCCGGTGAGCGCGTCGAGGTCGCGGTCCCAGGAGGCGACGGAACGGGCCTCCTCCGGCGTGAGATCCGCCTCGGCGGGGTGTCTGCGGGCGTGGGGCACGGTGGCCGGGCGGTCGTGGCCGTGTCCGGTGCGGTGCGCCCGCGCGCGGGGTGGGGTCTGCGCGGGCGGTTCGGGACGGTCTGTGGTCCAGGCGTCCCAGTCGGCGTCGTCCTCCGCGGGGGAAGCGTCGTCGTGGTCCACAGGACCGTCGTCGAGGGGTTCGTCGCCCTCGTACGGAGGCTCGTCGTCCGGCGGAGGGGGCCAGTCCGGGTCGTCGTACGCGTCGGGGTCGTGAGTGGCGGTGGGGTGGCCGTCCTCGTGGGAGGCGAGGGTCTCCAGGTGGGCGAGGACCGTCTCGGCGGCGGCCCGGCGGCGGCGGAACGCGGTGTCGTCCAAAGGCAGGGGCCACAGCTGGTCGGCGGTGGACGCGTGCAGGGCGGGATTCTCCTCGCCCTCCTCCGGTTCGTCCGCCCAGACCTCGATCTCGCCGTGTCCGGCCGTGCAGTGGTCGTGGAGGGCTTGCAGGAAGTCGGAGGGGCCGCGTGGCTTCTTCTGGGAGGGGCCCCACCAGTGGCCGGAGCCGAGCAGAAGGGAGCGGGGGCGGGTGAAGGTGACATAGCCGAGGCGGAGTTCCTCGGTGTGCTGATGGTCCTTCATCGCTTCCTGGAAGGCCTTCATTCCCCGGGAGTCCCAGGCCTCGATGTCGGGCAGCGTGTCGGTGTCGCCGCGCAGCTCGTGCGGCAGGACCTTCGCCTGTGAGGTCCATTTCTCGCGGCCCTGGGCGCTGGGGAATGTGCCGGTGACCAGACCGGGGACGGCCACGACGTCCCACTCCAGGCCCTTGGACTTGTGGGCGGTGAGCACCTTGACGGTGTTCTCGCCGCCGGGAAGGGCGTTGTCGAGGCCCTTCTCGTACTGCGCGGCCGTGCGCAGGAAGCCGAGGAAGGCGAGCAGGCCGGCCTCGCTCTCGTTGGCGGCGAACGAGGCGGCGATGTCGAGGAAGTTGGAGAGGGTCTCGCGGCGGCGGGCCGCCAGGGCGTGCGGGGACGCCGAAAGTTCCACCTCCAGACCGGTGACGGCGAGCACGCGGTGCAGTACGTCCATCAGCGGGTCGGCGAGGGAGCGGCGCAGGTCGCGCAGTTCGGTGGCGAGCCTGGCGAAGCGCACGCGCGCGTCCGGCGAGAAGGGCAGCCCGTCGTCGTCGCCCTCGCCCCTCAGCGATGTCTCCAGGAAGGTGTCGAGGGCGTCCGCGAGCGATATCACCTCGGCGGGATCGACCCCCTCGACCGCCTCGGCGAGCCGGCGGTCCGGGTCGTCGGCGTCGCCCACGCGCGCGTGGGACACGAGAAGGCGGGCCCGGCGGCCGAGGAGGGCGAGGTCGCGCGGGCCGATGCGCCAGCGCGGGCCGGTCAGCAGCCGCACCAGGGAGGCGTTGGCCCCCGGGTCCTGGAGGACCTCGCAGACGGACACCAGGTCGGCGACCTCGGGCAGGTGCAGCAGCCCGGAGAGCCCGACGACCTCGACGGGGATGTCCCGTGCGACGAGCGCGCCCTGGATCTCGGCGAAGTCGGTGGCGGTGCGGCACAGGACGGCGATCTCGCCGGGTGCGTTGCCGGTGCGTACGAGGTGGGCGATGGAGTCGGCGAGCCAGCCGATCTCCTCGGCGTGGGTGCGCAGCAGCGCGCAGCGCACCTGGCCGTCGCGCTCGGCGCCGGGTGCGGGGCGGAGTGCCTCCACGCCCGCGTGCATGGCGCGCAGGGGCTCCGCGAGGCCGTTGGCGAGGTCGAGGAGGCGGCCTCCGCTGCGGCGGTTCTCACTGAGCGACTGGCGGGCCGCCGAGCCGCCGTCGGTGTGGGCGAAGTGCTCGGGGAAGTCGTCGAGGTTGGCGACGGAAGCGCCGCGCCAGCCGTAGATCGCCTGACAGGGGTCACCGACCGCGGTCACCGGGTGGCCGGTGCCGCCACCGAACAGGCCTGCCAGGAGGACGCGTTGTGCCACCGAGGTGTCCTGGTACTCGTCGAGGAGCACCACCCGGAACTCCTCGCGCAGAAGGCGGCCCACTTCGGGGACACGGGCGAGCGCGGCGGACAGGGCGATCTGGTCGCCGAAGTCGAGGAGGTCGCGCTCGCGCTTGGCGGCCCGGTAGCGGGTCACCAGTTCGGCGAGCTCGCGGCGGGCGGCGGCCGTCTCGGGGACCTTGCGCAGGTCCGCGTTGGTGAGTTTGGCGCCCTCGAGGGTGCGCAGCAGCTCGGCGTCGTACGCGCGCAGGTCCTCGGGGCGCACGAGGTGTTCGGCGAGTTCGGCGTCGAGGGTCAGGAGGTCGCTGACGAGGTCCGGGAAGGAGCGTGTGAGCGCGGGGTAGGGGCCGGGGGCTTCGCGCAGTACGCGCGCGGCCAGCTGGAAGCGGGTCGCGTCGGCGAGGAGACGGGCCGTCGGTTCGAGGCCGAGGCGCAGACCGTGGTCCTTCAGCAGACGGCCCGCGAAGGCGTGATAGGTCGAGATGACCGGTTCGCCGGGCGGGTTGTCGGGGTCGATGACGTCCGGGTCGGTGACACCCGCCCTGACGAGTGCCTTGCGGACGCGCTCGGCGAGTTCACCGGCGGCCTTGTTGGTGAAGGTGAGGCCGAGCACCTGTTCGGGGGCGACCTGGCCGGTGCCGACAAGCCACACCACGCGTGCCGCCATCACCGTCGTCTTGCCCGACCCCGCTCCTGCCACGATCACCTGGGGAGCGGGCGGCGCGACGATGCAGGCCGTCTGCTCCGGGGTGAACGGGATACCGAGGAGCTCTTTGAGCTGCTCGGGGTCGCTGATGGTGGCTGGCACGTCAGAGAGGCTAGCGGCGGACACTGACAGCGCGTGTCACTCGACCACTTGCCGGCCTTCGGGACGGGCGCTGCACGACGCCCGGAAGGAGCAGTGGGCGCAGTGCTGGCCCGTCGTCGGAGTGAAGCGTTCGTCGAGCACCTTGCCCGCTGCGGTGGCCAGCAGGTCGCCGACCCACTCGCCCTCCGCCCCTGCCTCCGCCCCTCCGTCGAGGGGGGCCTGGGCCTGCACCTTGGGCAGCGTCTCGCCGCCGTCCCGTTTGGCGGCGCCCTGGCGCAGCTGGACGAGTTCGGCACCGCCCGGTTCGGGGCGTACGCCGTCGAAGGCGTCGTCGACGGCACCTTCGCGGACGGCGAGCTGGTAGACGGCGAGCTGGGGGTGGCGGGCCACCTCGGCGGCGGTGGGCGTCTGTTTGCCGGTCTTGAAGTCGACCACGTAGGCGCGGCCCTCGCCGTCGGCCTCGACGCGGTCCATGGAACCGCGGATGCGCACTTCGTAGTCGCCGGCTTCGAGGGTCACGTCGAAGTCGTGCTCGCTGGCCACGGGGGTGCGGCCGGTTCGCCTGGAGTCGACGTGCCAGGTCAGGAAGCGTTCGAGCGCCACGCGCGCGTGCTCCTTCTCCTGCTCGGACTTCCAGGGCGCGTCGAAGGCGAGCGCGTTCCACACGGAGTCGAGGCGTTCCATGAGGACGTCGAGGTCGGCGGGGGTGTGTCCGGAGGCGACCTCGTCGGCGAGGACATGCACCACGTTGCCGAAGCCCTGGGCGGCGGTCGCGGGGGCGTCGGCCTTCACCTCGCGGCCCAGGAACCACTGCAGGGCGCAGGTGTTGGCGAGTTGGTCGAGGGCACTGCCGGAGAGCACGACGGGCTGGTCGCGGTCACGCAGCGGGACCTTGCTCTCGGTCGGCTCGTACATGCCCCACCAGCGGTGGGGGTGGGCAGACGGCACGAGCGGGCGGCTCTCCTCGTCGGTGAGCGCGGCGAGCCGGGCCAGGCGGCGGGCGGCGGCCTCTCTGAGGGAGGCGGAGACGCACGGGTCGACCGTGGTGGCGCGCAGTTCGGCGACGAGGGCCGCGACGGAGAGAGGGCGACGTGGGCGGCCCGTCACGTCCTTGGGTTCGACACCGAGTTCGGTGACGAAGCGGGAGGGCTGGTCTCCGTCGTCGGCGGGAGCCTTCACAGCGGTGACGACCAGGCGTTCCCGCGCGCGCGTGGCGGCGACGTAGAACAGCCGCCGTTCCTCGGCGAGCAGGGCTCCCGGGGTCAGCGGTTCGGCGAGGCCGTCACGGCCGATGCGGTCGGCCTCCAGGAGGGAGCCCCGGCGGCGCAGGTCGGGCCACAGCCCCTCCTGGACGCCGGCGACGACCACGAGGCGCCACTGCAGGCCCTTCGAGCGGTGCGCGGTCATCAGGCGTACGGCGTCGGGGCGCACGGCGCGGCGGGTGAGGGTGTCCGCGGCGATGTCCTCGGCGTCGATCTCCTCCAGGAAGTTCAGGGTGCCCCGGCCGCCGGTTCGCTCCTCCGCGCGCGCGGCGGTCGCGAACAGCGCGCACACGGCGTCGAGGTCGCGGTCGGCGTTGCGCCCGCCCGCGCCGCCACGCCGGGCGGCCCGCTCCAGGCGTCCTGGCCAGGGTGTGCCGTTCCAGAGGTCCCAGAGGGCCTCCTCGGCCGTGCCGCCCCCCGCGAGGCGCTCCCGTGCCTTTCTGAGGAGCGCGCCGAGGCGCTGGGCGCCCCGCGCGTATGTCGGGTCGTGGGCGACCAGGCGTTCGGGTTCGGCCAGCGCGCGGGCCAGGAGTTCGTCCGAGGGCGGCGGGACGGGGTTGCCGGCGGTTCGTTCCTCCTCCCGGAGGGCGCGGCCGAGGCGGCGCAGATCGGCGGCGTCCATGCCGGCGAGGGGGGAGGTGAGGAGGGCCAGGGCGGTTTCGGTGCCGAGCCAGGCGGCGGCTCCGGGCAGGGCGACGTCGGCGTCATCGGACTCGCCGTCCCTCGCCGTGTGGGTGCCCGTCTCCTCGCCCGCTCCGGACGCCTCCGCGGTCGCCACCGCCCGGAGCGCCGTCAGGAGCGGCGCCACCGCCGGTTCGTGGCGCAGGGGCAGGTCGTCGCCGTCGATGTCCAGGGGGACGCCGGCGGCAGTGAGGGCGCGCCGGAGTGTCGGGATCGTACGGCCGCCCGCGCGCACGAGGACGGCCATCTCGCCCCAGGGGACACCGTCCTCCAGGTGGGCGCGGCGGAGGATGTCGGCGATGTTGTCGAGCTCCGTGCCGGACGTCGGGTACGTGCAGACCTCGACGCTGCCTCCGTCGCGGAGCGGGACGAGTCCCCGGTGGGCGCGGACCTTCTCGGCCGGGAGGCGGCTCAGGGGCATGCGCTGGGTGAGGAGGCGGGTGGCGGTCAGTGGGGTGGCGGCGGAGCGGCGGGACGTCCTGAGGACCTCGACCGGGGCAGGGCGGCCGTCCGCGCGCGGGAAGGCCTGCGGGAAGTCCAGAATGCCGTTGACGTCCGCGCCGCGGAACGCGTAGATCGACTGGTCGGGGTCGCCTAGGGCGACGAGCGTCCGGCCGCCTCCGGCGAGCGCGTGCAGCAGTCTGACCTGGGCCGGGTCGGTGTCCTGGTACTCGTCCACGTAGACGGCGTCGTAGCGGGCGGCGAGCTGCCCGGCGGTGTCGGGGCGCCCCGCGAGGAGCACCGCGCGGTGCACGAGTTCCGCGTAGTCGAGCACTCCCTGCATGTCGAGGACGTCGAGGTACTCGGCCAGGAAGGCGGCGGCGGCACGCCAGTCGGGGCGGCCGATGCGCCGGGCGAAGGCATCCAGGGCGTCCGGGCCGAGGCCCAGTTCGCGGCTGCGGGCGAGGACCGCGCGGACCTCGTCGGCGAAGCCGCGGGTGGTGAGGCAGGCGCGCAGTTCGTCCGGCCAGCGCACATGGGCCAGGCCGAGCCGTTCCAGGTCGGGCTGGCCGGCGAGCAGTCCGCGTACGGCCACGTCCTGCTCGGGGCCGGAGAGCAGCCGCAGGGGTTCCACGAACAGGTCGCTGTCCTGATGGGCGCGGACCAGCGCGTAGCAGAAGGAGTGGAAGGTGGTCGCGCGAGGAGCGTGGGCGGCTCCGATGCGCAGAGCCATCCGGTCGCGCAGTTCGACGGCCGCCTTGCGGCTGAACGTCAGCACGAGGATCCGCTCGGGGTCCCCGCCTTGGGCGATGCGGGCCGCCACGGACTCGACGAGGGTGGTGGTCTTCCCGGTACCCGGGCCCGCGAGGACGAGCAGTGGGCCCCGCGTGTGGTCAACCACCGCGCGCTGTGCGGCGTCAAGACGAGGGGGATCCTGCCGCGGTGGCGGGGTGCGCACCAGTCGGTAAGCGCCACGGTTCCCCTGTCGCCCCTTGGGGTGCGACAGGCGCCTGGTGGAGGAAGAGGAGCTCACGTGGTTCGCCGGTCCTGGTGGGTGTGCTGGTTGGCTGACCGCGTGGAGGACGGTGGCCGGGGGGTGAGGGGGGTGGGTGCTGCCGACGGTACGCCGACAGGCGGTTCGGAAGCAGGACTTCCGCTTGTTCCCACCCGCCCCGAGCGTCACCCGGGCCCCTCGCCCCACGAACGTACGCCATGGCACGGACGTGCCCGGTTTACCCCGTACGGGCCACAGGTCCCCCTGATGCCCGCCCGATGGCGGAAGCTGTCAGGTGTGACCCTCCGCCCGCCCGCCGCCGTCCCACCGCGCCCGTCTCATGTCGAGGCGCGGCAGATGCCCTTCGGCGGCCCTGCTCGCCTCCTTCAGGGGCGTGCCCTCCGAGCGGTAGTGGTCGAGGGCCGCCAGTTCGTGGCCCGGGAGCAGCACACCGTCGGCGCGGACGACCCGCCACCACGGAACAGCCCCTCCGTAGAGGGCCATCACGCGTCCGACCTGGCGCGGTCCGCCCTCCTCCAGCCACTCGGCCACATCGCCATACGTCATGACACGCCCGGGCGGGATCAGCTCAGCGGCCTCCAAGGCCCGCTCGGCGTACTCCGGCAGGGCGTCCGCCGGAAGGCTCTCGTCGCTCATCCGGCCCATCCTGCCCCACCCCACCGACAATGTGACGAGGCGGCCACCGTGGGTGTCTCTCGCCCCGGAGCGGAGCTTGCGGCAGACTGTGCGCCCCCGCACCGCACCCTGATGCCCCTGTGTGTCAGTGGGGCATGCCACCATCGTGCGGGCGGTGACCGGTGATACGAGACCAAGAAGAGACCATGAACCAGCAGGGCGTGCATCCCGAAGGCGCGGAGGACACCTCTGAGGACTCGTCGCGCCCCGATGCGGACGGCACCGGCCACGAACACGAGCGGACACCGGCCGGGACGACCGCCGACTGTGTGGACGACGACGCCCATGCCGAGGAGGTCGAGGGCGACGAACCGCTGCTCCCCGCGCGCGTGCACCGCCCCTCCGATCTCATGCGACTCCTGGCGGGCGTCGTCGCGATCGTCGTCCTGCTCGCGATCGCCGCGTTCGCGCACGGCACCACCTCGGGGCTCGAACAGGACATCAACAAGGGCACCGGCCAGGCGCCCGACCTGCTGATCAAGATCGCGGGTCTGGCGTCGAGCATCGCGATCCTGCTGGTGCCGGTCGCCTTCGCGATCGAGCGGCTGATCAAGCGGGACGGCCTGCGCATCGCCGACGGTGTCCTCGCGGCAGTCCTCGCGCACGGGGTGACCCTCGCCACCGACCTGTGGGTGGCCAAGGCCGCCCCTGGCTCCATCCAGGAGGCGCTGACCCAGCCCTCTCCCGGCGACATCCACGCCCTCACCGACCCTGTGCACGGCTACCTCGCGCCGGTCATCGCGTACATGACGGCCGTCGGCATGTCCCGTCGGCCACGCTGGCGCGCCGTGCTGTGGGTGGTGCTGCTGCTCGACGCCTTCTCGATGCTGGTCACCGGCTACACGACACCGTTCTCGATCATCCTGACGGTGCTGATCGGCTGGTCGGTGGCGTACGGAACGCTGTACGCGGTCGGCTCACCGAACGTGCGTCCTACCGGGCGCAACCTGATGGCGGGACTGCGGCACGTCGGTTTCCGCCCGGTGAGCGCGGCCCGTGAGGAGGTGCCGGAGACGGCGGACAGCGGTGACCGCGGCCGGCGCTACTTCGTCACCCTGGAGGACGGCCCCCCGCTGGACGTCACCGTGGTCGACCGCGAGCAACAGGCGCAGCACTTCTTCTACCGCATGTGGCGCAACATCACGTTGCGCGGTCTGGCCACCCGCAGCAGTCTCCAGTCGCTGCGCCAGGCGCTGGAGCAGGAGGCTCTCCTCGCGTACGCGGCGATCGCCGCCGGGGCCAACGCGCCCAAGCTGATCGCGACCTCGGAGCTCGGCCCCGACGCCGTGATGCTCGTCTACGAGCACACCGGTGGTCACACACTCGACTCCCTGGACGACGAGGACATCACCGACGAGTTGCTGCGCAACACCTGGCACCAGGTGAAGGCCCTGCAGTCGCGGCGCATCGCGCATCGCAGGCTCGTCGGCGAGGCGATTCTGGTGGATCGTTCCGGCAAGGTGATCCTCACCGACCTCCGGGTCGGCGAGATCGCGGCCGGGGACCTGTTGCTGCGCATGGACATCGCCCAGCTGGTGTCGACGCTGGGCCTGCGTGTGGGCGCCGAACGCGCTGTGGCGTCCGCGGTCGGCGTGCTCGGCCCGGACGCGGTGGCGGACTGTCTGCCGATGCTCCAGCCCATCGCGCTGTCGCGCTCCACGCGCGCGACGCTGCGCAAACTCGCCCGCGAGCGTGCCCAGCGTCAGCGCGAGGCGGTCCTGGAGGCGTCCCAGCAGGCCAGGCAGGACCGGCTGGAGGCAGCCCACCACACGGACACCGGGCCCGTCGTCCTGGAGAAGCCCGACAAGAAGGCGGTACGCGCGGAGAAGCAGGCCGAGAAGCGGGCCATCGACGAGGCGTTGGAGGGGGCCCGCGAGGAGGATCTGCTCACCCAGATCCGTCACCAGGTGCTGCTGATCAGACCGCAGGCACCGGTCGAACCGGCCCGGCTGGAACGGGTGAGACCGCGCACCCTGATCAGTTTCATCGCGGGCGCGTTCGGCGCGTACTTCCTGCTCACCCAGCTCACCCACATCGAGTTCGCCACTCTGATCGACAACGCCGAGTGGGGCTGGGTCATCGCGGCCGTCCTGTTCTCGGCGCTGAGTTACTTCGCCGCGGCGATGAGTCTGCTCGGGTTCGTCCCGGAGCGGGTGCCGTTCATGCGGACCGTGGCCGCGCAGGTCGCCGGATCGTTCGTGAAGATCGTGGCACCCGCGGCGGTGGGCGGTGTCGCCCTCAACACACGTTTCCTGCAGCGCGCGGGCGTACGTCCCGGACTCGCGGTGGCCAGTGTCGGCGCGTCGCAGTTGTTCGGGCTCGGCTGCCACATCCTGATGCTGCTGTCGTTCGGCTATCTGACGGGCACCGAGAAGACGCCCTCCCTGTCGCCGTCCCGGACGGTCATCGCGGGCCTGCTGACGGTCGCGGTGCTCGTCCTCGTGGTGACCTCGGTGCCGTTCCTGCGGAAGTTCGTCGTCACGCGCGTGAGGTCGCTGTTCGCCGGTGTCGTACCGCGCATGCTGGACGTTCTCCAGCGGCCCCAGAAGCTGGTCACGGGTATCGGCGGCATGCTGTTGCTGACCGCGTGCTTCGTGATGTGCCTGGACGCGTCGATCCGCGCGTTCGGCGACGAGTCGACCTCACTCAGCCTCGCCAGCGTGGCCGTCGTCTTCCTCGCCGGCAACGCGTTGGGCTCCGCGGCCCCCACCCCCGGTGGTGTGGGCGCGGTCGAGGCGACCCTGACGGTCGGTCTGATCGCCGTCGGCCTCCCCAAGGAGGTCGCAGCCCCGGCCGTGCTCCTCTACCGGCTGCTGACCCTCTGGATCCCGGTGCTCCCGGGCTGGCTGTTCTTCAATCACCTGACGCGGAAGGGCTCCCTGTAGAGGACCCGGCCCGGGCCGGGTCCGCCTCCGCGCGGACGCGGTACCTCGTACGGCTCGCGCCCCGAGCGCACCACCGGGTACGACCGCAGGATGGGGGCATGCCCCACCCCTTCCGGCCGCGTGCCGCTGCCCTGACGGTCACCGCCCTGCTGCTGTCGTCCGTGATGGCGGGGTGCAGCGACGATTCCGGCTCCGCGGACGAGGACCTGTCGGTCCAGAAGCTGAGTTGGCGGGACTGTCCGGCGCCGTCCGAGTCGGAGGGAGGCGGTGAGGCGCCGTCGCCGCTTCCGGGAGGCGACGGCTGGCAGTGCGCCACCATGAAGGCACCCCTGGACTGGGCCGAGCCGAAGGGCGACACGATCGGGCTCGCGCTGATCCGGGCGAAGTCGAGCGGCGGCGCGAGCAGGCGTATCGGGTCCCTGATCTTCAACTTCGGCGGGCCCGGTGGCTCGGGAGTCGGCTCGCTCCCTGCCTTCGGTACGGACTACGCGACCCTGCGCCCGCGCTACGACCTGGTGAGTTTCGACCCTCGCGGGGTCGGCCGCAGCGCCGGCGTGCGATGCGAGGACAGCGAGCAGCTCGACGTGTACTTCCAGCAGGACGCGACGCCCGACGACGCCACCGAACGCGCCGAACTTCTGGACAACACCCGGAAGTTCAACGCCGCCTGCGAGAAGCACTCCACAAGGGTGCTCCCGCATGTCCGCACCACCGAAGCGGCCCGCGACATGGATCTGATGCGCCAGGTGCTCGGCGACGACAAGCTGCACTACTTCGGCATCTCGTACGGCACCGAACTCGGCGGCGTCTACGCACATCTGTTCCCCAAAAAGGTGGGCCGAGCCGTCTTCGACGCGGTCGTCGACCCGACCCAGACACCCGAACAGGGCTCACTCGGGCAGGCCAAGGGCTTCCAGCTCGCGCTCGGCAACTTCGCCGAGGACTGCACGTCCAAGACCGAGGACTGCCCGGTCGGCGACAAGGCACAGGACGTCGAGGACCGGATCAGCAAGCTCCTCAAGGATCTCGACACCAAGCCGATCCCCGGCATCTTCCCGCGCGAGCTGACCCAGAGCGCGGCGGCCAACGGCATCGCGCAGGCGCTGTACTCCCAGGAGTTCTGGCCCTACCTCACCAACGGCCTTGAACAGGCGTACGACGGTGACGGCACGGTTCTGATGCTGCTGTCCGACTCGATGAACGGGCGCAACCGGAACGGCGAGTACAGCAACATCACCGCGGCCAACATCGCCATCAACTGCTCCGACGCGAGGCCGCGTTACAGCGTCGCGGACGTCGAGTCGAGGCTGCCGGGGTTCCGCGCCGCCTCGCCCCTGTTCGGCGACTTCATGGCCTGGTCCATGGTCAGCTGTACCGACTGGGCGGTACGGGGCGCCGCCGACCACCCCGACGTCAGTGCCACGGGGTCGGCGCCGATCCTCGTCATCGGCAACACCGGCGACCCGGCCACGCCGTACGAGGGCGCCCGGAAAATGGTGAGGGCGCTGGGCGCGGGCGTGGGCGTCGAACTGACGTACAAGGGGCAGGGGCACGGCGCGTACGACAGCGGGAACCGATGTGTCCGCAAGGCGGTCAACGGCTATCTGCTGGACGGGAAGGTTCCGGCGACCGGGACCCTCTGCTCCTAGAAAGTGCAGGTCAGACGGTTATCCACAGGCTGATACGGCCTCGGCGTGATCCGCCTACTATGGCCGGACCGCCATCCGCTGATCCGAGCGGAGGCTCGCAGGGGGGAAGCACACATGCCTCGTTTCGTACGCTGGACGGCCGCTGCCGCCGCCGCACTGCTGGTGGCCGGCTGCGGCAGCGGCACATCCGACAGCGATGACGGCAAGGGGTCCGGCGCCGCCACGCCACCGTCGGCCACGTCCTCATCGCGGGCCGGGCCCGGGCTACCGGCCTCGCTGACCTCGCAGAAGCCCGACTGGGGCCGCTGCGAAGGCACGTCGGACTCCCCCACACCGGGCAGCGACTGGCAGTGCGCGACGATCAAGGTGCCACTGGACTACGCGAAGCCGGACGGCGGGACCATCGGTCTGGCACTCATCCGCGCCAAGGCCACCGGAGGCAGCCGCATCGGGTCCCTCCCGTTCAACTTCGGCGGACCCGGCCAGTCGGGCATCTCCGTGATGCCCTCGTACGCCGGCACGGTCTCCGAACTCCGCAGGCGCTACGACCTGGTGAGCTGGGACCCTCGCGGGGTCGGGGCCAGCGAAGGTGTGCGCTGCCGCGGCGACAAGGAGATCCAGGCCGCCGAGGCGGTGGACCCGTCGCCGGACGACGCCGCCGAGGAGAAGGCGTACCTCCAGGACGCGGCCGACTTCGGCAAGGGCTGCGCGAAGGCCGCCGGAAACCTCGTCGCCCATGTCTCGACGACCGACTCCGCCCGCGACATGGACCTGATGCGGCAGATCCTCGGCGACACGAAGACGCACTACTTCGGTATTTCGTACGGAACCGAACTCGGCGGTGTGTACGCCCACCTGTTCCCGAAGAACGTGGGTCGGCTGATCCTCGACGCCGTGGTCGACCCGAGCGCCGACATGGTGGGACACGCGAAGAACCAGGCCCGGGGCTTCCAGCGCGCCCTCGACGACTACCTGAAGTCGACGGGCCAGAACCCGGAGGAGGGTTCGCGGAAGATCTCGGCCCTGCTGAAACGGATCGACGCCGAGCCGCTGCCCACGTCCTCCGGCCGGAAGCTGACCCAGGGCCTGGCGCTCACCGGAGTCCTCGTACCGCTCTACAGCAAGCAGAGCTGGCCGGCACTGACCAGCGCACTGGACGCGGCCGAGCAGGGCGACGGATCGGACCTGCTGGCGCTCGCCGACGGCTACAACGACCGTGACGCGTCAGGCCACTACGGCACGACGACGCACGCCCAACGAGTCATATCGTGCTTGGACGACAAGCAGCGGCCGACCGCGGCGCAGACCAGGAAGCTGCTGCCCGAATTCCGGAAGATCTCGACCGTGTTCGGGGAGTACATGGGCTGGGACACGGCCGGCTGGTGCCACGACTGGCCGGTGGCCGGTCAGTACGACACACCGGAGGTCGGCGCGCCCGGCGCGGCGCCCGTCCTGGTGGTCGGCAACACCGGGGACCCGGCGACTCCGTACGAGGGCACGCGCAAGATGGCCGACGAGCTGGGCAAGGGCGTCGGCGTGGTGCTGACGTGGCAGGGCGAGGGGCACGGGGCGTACGGCAGTGGGAGCGACTGTGTCGATTCCACGGTGAACGCGTATCTGCTGGACGGGACGGTGCCGCGGGACGGCAAGGTCTGTTCATGACGGTGGCGGGTGCCCCGGGCACCTGTGGTGCGCGAGACCCCCGCCGGCCGAACACGACGAACGGGGTGGTGAACCGCGGGTCAGTACACCGGCTTGTGCGGCTCGATCTGGTTGACCCAGCCGATCACACCGCCGCCGACGTGGACCGCGTCCGAGAAGCCGGCGGACTTCAGGACCGCGAGGACCTCCGCACTGCGGACACCCGTCTTGCAGTGCAGGACGATCTTCTTGTCCTGCGGAAGTGTCGCCAGGGCGGTGCCCATGAGGAACTCGTTCTTCGGGATCAGCTTGGCGCCGGGGATCGAGACGATCTCGTACTCGTTGATCTCGCGGACGTCGATGATCTCGATGTTCTCGCCGTCGTCGATCCACTCCTTGAGCTGCTTGGGAGTGATCGTCGCGCCGGCCGCCGCCTGCTGGGCCTCCTCGGACACGACACCGCAGAAGGCCTCGTAGTCGATGAGCTCGGTGACGGTCGGGTTCTCACCGCAGACCGCGCAGTCGGGGTCCTTGCGGACCTTGACCTGGCGGTACTGCATCTCCAGGGCGTCGTAGATCATCAGACGGCCGACGAGAGGCTCGCCGATGCCCGCGAGGAGCTTGATGGCCTCGTTGACCTGGATGGAGCCGATGGACGCGCACAGCACGCCCAGGACGCCGCCCTCGGCGCAGGAGGGAACCATGCCGGGGGGCGGGGGCTCCGGGTAGAGGCAGCGGTAGCAGGGGCCGTGCTCGGACCAGAAGACGGAGGCCTGGCCGTCGAAGCGGTAGATCGAACCCCACACGTACGGCTTGTTCAGCAGCACGCACGCGTCGTTGACCAGGTAGCGGGTCGCGAAGTTGTCCGTGCCGTCGACGATCAGGTCGTACTGGCTGAAGATCTCCATCACGTTCTCGGCTTCGAGCCGCTCTTCGTGAAGGACCACGTCGACGTACGGGTTGATGCCCAGCACCGAGTCGCGGGCGGACTGGGCCTTGGAGCGGCCGATGTCCGCCTGGCTGTGGATGATCTGGCGCTGCAGGTTCGACTCGTCGACCTCGTCGAACTCCACGATGCCGAGCGTGCCCACGCCCGCCGCGGCCAGGTACATCAGCGCCGGCGAACCCAGGCCGCCGGCGCCCACACAGAGCACCTTGGCGTTCTTCAGCCGCTTCTGCCCGTCCATCCCGACATCGGGGATGATCAGGTGGCGGGAGTACCTGCGGACCTCGTCTACGGTGAGCTCGGCAGCGGGCTCAACCAGGGGTGGCAGCGACACGGGGACTCCGTTGGTCGGTCAATCACTACAGTTGTTCTCCCCGTAACACTGCCACGCCCTTCTTCATTCCGAGACACCCGTTCCGAGGCGCGAGACGATGTCGTCCCAGTAGCCGGGCATGGTCTCCCAGGGGTCGTCGCGGCCATCGCGGTGCGTGCGGTCGGTGAAGTAGATCGTGGCCGCGCCCTGCCAGCGGGCGATACGCAGCGCCTCGTCGAGATGGCCGAGCGGCAGTCCGTGCACGAAGTGGCAGAAGCGCTCGGGCGGATGGTCGGCGGTCCACTCGGCGACCTGCGACCAGCGGTAGTCACTCCAGTGGCCGGAGAACGTGACGAGTTGGTCAGCGAGCTCCGCGTAGTCCGGGTGCGGATGGGTGCCGTGGCCAAGGACGATGTGCGCGTCGCCGTCCGCCGCGCGGAGCGTGCCGACCATGCGCCGGATCTCCGGGAGCGCGGCGCGGTCGGTCGGACAGCGGTCCAGGAGGAAGCCGTCCGCCTTGTACCAGTCGCGGTATCGCTGCGCCTCTGCGCTCAGTTCACCGTGCGTGCGAGCCCCGTGAGCCGTGTCGAGGTGACCGAGGACACGGACACCCGCGTTGCGCAGGCGGCCGACGGCCTCCAGACAGTGCGGATCGGGGCGGCTTCCCGGGCCGTCGGCGACGCTGAGGACGACCCAGTGCAGGGGCGTGCCCGGTCGGGCGAGTTCACCCCACTCGGTCGGCGCGACGAGGGGATGCGCGAAGCCCGGGACGCCGAAGCCGGTGCGTACCCCGGTGCTCGCGGTGCCGGCCTTGGCGCTGGTCAGATGCGGCATGCCGCCTCCATCCAGATGTCGGCGAGGGACTCCTCCAGGTTGATCCGGGGGCGCCAGCCGAGCCGGTCGCGTGCGGTGCGTACATCGGCCTGCTGCCAGCTGCCGCAGCCGTCCGGGTACGGATACGCGACGGGGGCCGCGTGGTCCGGGTCGGGTCGGGGGTGGCCGATGGACGCCCTCAGGGGGCCGGGCGGGCCGTCGAGTTCGTGCAGCGCGCCGCCGTACCCGGCCACGCGGGCGAGGACGGACGCGGCGTCCCGCAGGCGCACGGCACGGCCGGAGCCGATGTTGATGACACCCTGCGCGGCCGAGAGCGACGCGGCGTGGACGGCGCGTGCGACGTCCCGTACGTCGATGAAGTCGCGCTGCGCGCCCAGGCCGCCGAGCTTGAGCTCGCCGTCGCCGGACTGCATCGCGCGGCGCATCGCCTCGGCGAGGCGACCGAGCGGGGAGCCGGCGGGCGTGCCGGGCCCGGCCGGCGAGAAGACGCGCAGGACGACGGCGTCGAGACCGGAACCCAGGACCAGTTCGGTGGCGGCGAGTTTGCTGACGCCGTACGGGCCGCCGGGGCGGGGGACGGCGTCCTCGGCCGTGGAGGAACCGGGCTGGCTGGGGCCGTACTCGGCGCCGCAGCCGAGCTGGACGAGACGGGCGCCGCAGCCGCTGCGCCGCAGTGCCTCGCAGACGGTGGCGACGGCGACGGTGTTGTGCCGGGTGAGTTCGCGGGCCCCGCCGCGGGTGGCGCCCGCGCAGTTGACGACCACTCCGGGGTGGACGGCGTCGAGGAAGCGGGTGAGTGCGCCGGGGCTGCCGGACGCCAGGTCGAACCGGACGTCGGCGTCGTCGCCGCGACCGAGGACGGTGAGTTGCACGGCCGGGTCGGCGAGCAGTCGGTCGGCGACGAAGCGGCCGAGGTAGCCGTTGGCTCCGATCAGCAGAACCCTCATCGGACGGCTCCCTCGGCGGATTCTCCGGCTCCGGGTCGGGAGGTGATCATCGGTGTACTCCTTCGGGGGTTACGGGTGTCGTTCGTGGTGGAGGGCCGGGCATCGCGGAAGCGGGCACCTGCCGTGGTCGTGGTCCGGGACGTCATCCGGCCTCACCCGGCATCGCGTGCGCCGACGCCCTGGTCAGCGTGCGGGTGGCGTGGAACAGGAGGACCAGGGCGGCCCCCGCGCAGGTCGCGGCCGGGATGCCCGCAGGACCCCAGGCGGCCACGACCGCGTCCACGGGGGCGGCCAGGAAGGCGCATCCGGGCAGATGCGACGCGAAGGCGGTGGCCAGGGCCGCCGTCTCCGTCGCGGTCGCCGCGCCGAGGACCACTGCCGGGGCGTGGGTGAAGCCGTGTGCCGTGAGGAGGCGGGCCAGCAGGAGCAGGGCACCGAGGCTGACCGTCGTGGTGTAGGCCGCCGGTTCGCGCAGGACCGTCGCGGAGAGCGCGACGAGCGTCGCCGACGCGCAGAGGAACAGCGCGAAGGCGCCCAGGAGGAGGGGTTTCACGGCTGCGGTGAAGTCCGCCAGGCCACGGCTGGCGGCCAGCTTGCGACGGGCTCCCGCCGCGAAGAGGTGGGCGCACCAGGCCGCCGGTGCACAGGCCAGCGTGAGGGCCAGTACAGGGGCGGTGGACAGGTTCCGGACGGCCGTCGGGAATCCACCGGGGCCGCCCGTCAGCGCGGCGGTGAGCAGGTCGTCGCCCAGGAGGGCGTACGCGAGGAGCCAGTAGGTCCACGCGCGCGTGAAGGGCGGGGTGTGGCTGCCGTACGTGCCGGGGAGCGCCGGGTGGGACCTCGGGCCCAGTGGCCCCCGGCCCAGTGCCGCGCGTACGGCGAATGTCACGGCCAGGGCGCCCAGCGTCGCCACGGCCAGCCGGACCCGGCCGCCGGTGAGGTGCAGGCCCGTCACCGTCGCCGCGCACAGGGCGCCCGGCAGCAGGGAGAGCAGGACCCAGTCGGCCCGGACGCGGGGTGCGGGCGTCGGGGTGGGCCGCGGTGCCGTTTCCGTTTCCCGGGAGACGCGGGCGTACAACTCCTCGGCCAGCGAGAACACGTCCCGGTGTCGGAAGCGGGCGGCCGTTCGGTCAGTCATGCCGTGGGCCTCCAGGCCGGCGGCGATCTCCAGGGGATCCACCGCCCGCTCGCACAGCTCACGGTGTCGGTGCATGAGCGCCTTCACGGGGTCTCCGGTCCCTCGGCGCGCGGCACGGGCGGCGGGTGTGGTCGTCTGCGTGTGCTCCCGCGTCTCCCGTACGTTCGTCTCGGCGGCGCCCGTGAGCCACTCCTCCGAGTTTTCGTCCCAGCCTCCGGGGCTGTCCGGTGTCCCGGGGCGGTCCAGTTCTCCCAGCTCGCTCATCGCACGCCCTCCCCGGCCGGTACGGGGGTCGCCTGTACCGGTGCGGAAGCGCGTCCTGTCGCCCAGCTGGGCCCGCCACGGGCCACCACGCCTATGCCGGCCTGCGTCCAGCGGCCGGCGACGTGGGCCTCCGCCGGGACGGCGAACGGGAGCGGTTCACCGGTGTGGTCGAGGACCACTCTGCTGACGGGACAGCGCGAGACGACCTCCAGGTAAATGCCGCGAAATGCCTCGACGTTCTGCTCGACGGTGAACAGTTCGAGGGCACGGGCGCGGGCGGCGGCGCCCAGGCGTTCGCGGCGCGCCGGGTCGCGCAGCAGCGCCACGCACGCCTCGGCGAGCGCCCGCGGGTTGCGCGGGGGCACCACGAGCCCCGTTCCACCGATGATCTCGACCACCGCACCCACGTCCGTCGACACGGTCGCCCGACCGCAGAACATGGCCTCGACCAGGCTGATCGGGAAGCCCTCGACGACGCTCGACAGAACGACGACCGCGCCCGCCCCGTACGCCTCAGTGAGGTTCGGCGCCTCGGGGCCGCCGATCTCCTCGAACGACACCGGGTTGTCGCCGACCGCGTGCATGCCTTCGGCCTCGTCGGGGAAGAGCTGCGCTGCCAGCGCCCGGCAGTGACCGAGATACGCCTCGCTCTCGGCTCCCGTGGCCGCGCCGATGACGCGCAGGCGGGTCTTCGGCTCCTCCTTGCGGACCTCCGCGAAGGCGTGCAGGAGGGAGATCAGGTCCTTGGCGGGCTCGATACGGCCGACCCAGATCAGCGTGTCGGGGTCCGCGGTCTCCGGTGACTCGCCCACTTCCGCGAAGTGGGACGCGTCCATGCCCGGGTACACGGTCCGCAGCTTCTCCCGGTCGGCCCCGCATCTCTCCTGCCAGCGGCGGGTGTGCGTGTTGCCGGGGGTGACGAGCGCGGCCCGCCGGTAGACCTCCGAGGCCAGATGGCCGTGAAAGGCCGCCAGCAGGGACCGTACGGCCGGGGCGCTGTCGTCGGCGCCCGAGGCCAGGTAGTGCGCCCGCAGCGGGACTCCGTACTCGGTGACCAGGAGCGGGACGCCGGAGAAGTGGTGGGCGAGCAGTCCGGGGAGTGCCGCCGGGCCGCCGGCCGCGGCGTGGCAGAGGTCGACCGAGCCGAGCCCGTCGTCCTCGTACCAGTCGAGCGAGAGGGGGCGCAGAGCGCGTTCCAGTTGCGCGGCGACGGTGAGCAGGTCCGGGACGCGCGCCTCGCGCGCCGCTCCCAGGGCGCCGGGCGCACGACAGGCGCGCTCCAGGGCGCGTACGGCGGCTTCGGAGCGCAGCGCTCCCACCAGTCCGCCCTCGTCCCGGGCGAGTTCGGCGAGCCCGTACAGCGCGCTGCCGAAACGGTCCGCCCCAGCGGTGGACGGGGCCGATCCGTCCGGCGCCCTCCGCGTGTCGGGCCCGCCGCACAGCGCCGCGGCCAACTCGCCGTAGGCCTCGGCGAACCGTCGGCGGGCGCGGCGGCCGTACACCACCCCGTCGTCCTCGGCCGTCCACAGTGGCGCGGTCCTCACCCGGCTGACCTGCGACGGGAGTTCGATCCAGCCCTCGTCCTCCTGCCGCTCACTGCGGCTGAGCGCGTAGATGTCGAACTCGTGTCCGTCGAGCCCGCGCACGAGCCGGTCGCACCAGAGTCTGGCGTCACCGCTCACATACGGATAGCCACCCTCCGTCAGCAGTCCGATGCGCACGAGCACACCCCCGATCTCCCTTGTGGGGAGCCGCCGTTGACCCGGCGGCTCGCAGCGGGACGAACGTATGCGGACATGACGGTGGTGTGACGGACGGTTGTCCGTCACACCACCAAAAGGGGTGAACGGTCGTAACTTTCCCGCGCGGATCGCGTTCCGTCGCGCTAAGAGATCATTCGCGCACGAGTCGTGACGAACACCTGTGTGGTCAGACGGGTGTCAACTCCTGGCGGGCGGCACGACGGCGGGCAGCGATCTCCGGGTCCAGAGCGGGTACGGCGGCCAGCAACTGCCGGGTGTAGGGGGCCCTCGGATTGTCGTACACCTCGTCGGCGGGCCCCGATTCGACGATCCGGCCCCGCCGCATCACCGCGACCCGGTCGCTGACCTGGCGTACCACGGCGAGATCGTGGGCGACGAACACCAGCGCGAGGCCGAGTTCGCGCTGCAACTCGCCGAGCAGGGCGACCACCTGGGCCTGGGTCGTGACGTCGAGCGCCGAGACGGGCTCGTCGCAGACGATGACGCGGGGTTCGGCGGCCAGTGCCCGTGCGATACCCACGCGTTGGCGTTGGCCGCCGCTGAACTCGTGCGGATAGCGGTCGTAGAGCGCCGGGTCGAAGCCCCACCCGCTCCCCCACGCGCCTGCGGACACGCCCCTCGTCCTTCTCGCCGCGTGCCCGCAGGGGATCGGCGATCGCCTGCGGGCACACTGCGGCGGGGATTGAGGGAGGAGACCGGGTCCTGGAACACCATCTGCACGGCCGGGCCGGCCCCGGATCGCACGCGCCCCTCGTAGCGCACCTCGCCGGCCGTCGGCTCCAGCAGCCCGACCAGCATCCGTCCGAGGGTCGTCTTGCCGCTGCCGCTCTCGCCGACGATCCCGAGGGTCTCACCCCGGCGCACGGTCAGCGACACATCGTCCACGGCCGCGAACGCCCGCTTCCCGCGCCCGAACTCGCGCCGCAGGCCGGCGGCCTCCAGCACCACCTCGTGGGCGTCGGAGGCGTCCTGGGGGACCCGTCTCACGTCCACGCGCGGTACCGCCGCGAGCAGTTCACGCGTGTACGCCTGGGCGGGCGCCCCCAGTACGGCGGCGACCGGGCCGTGCTCGACGGGGCGCCCGTGCCGCATCACCAGCACGTCGTCGACGCTCTCCGCCGCCACCCCGACGTCGTGCGTGACGAGCAGCAGCCCCATTCCGGTCTCCGCGCGCAGCGTGTGCAGCAGGTCGAGAATCTGGGCCTGGACGGTGACGTCCAGCGCGGTCGTGGGCTCGTCGGCGACCAGCAGGTCGGGCTCGCAGGCGAGCGCCATGGCGATCAGCGCGCGCTGGCGCATCCCGCCGCTGAACTCGTGCGGCCGGGACCGGGACCGCCGCAGGGCGTCCGGAATTCCGACCCGGTCCAGTACGTCGACGCCGCGCGCGCGTGCGGGCCGCCTGGACGCCTTCGTGTGCACCCGGTAGACCTTCGCGATCTGGTCGCCCACCGCGTAGTAGGGGTCGAGGGAGGACAGCGGGTCCTGGAAGACCATCGCCGCCTCCGCCCCGCGCAGCCGCCGCAGCTCGGCCTCGGACGCCCGCCGTACGTCGGTTCCGGCGACGCTGACCGTGCCGCCGACCTCCGCTCCCGTGCCGCGGTGCAGCCCCAGCAGAGCGGACGCGACCGTCGACTTGCCCGAGCCGGACTCGCCGACCAGGCCCAGCGCGGCGCCCTTCGCCAGCCGGAACGACAGCCCGTCCACGGCGAGCAGGGTGGGCGGCGGTCGCGATCTCCGGGCTGGTCTCGAAGTCCTTGGAGTTGGAGTGCGTCAGGGTGACGGTCAGCCCGTTCGGGTAACCGGCCTCCTTCAGCACCTCCTTGGCCTTCGCCGGGTCCCCCGACGCACCCGCCGGGAAGTGGTCGTAGGGCGTGTACCCGAAGGACTTCTGGTTCGGCAGATAGGTGGTGGCGGGCTCGGCGAGCGACGAGCCGCCGGCCGCGTTGATGACGCTCGTACGGTCGATGGCGTACGAGATCGCCTCCCGCACCCTGATGTTGTCGAACGGCTTGATCTTCAAGTTGAACGCCAGGTAGTTGATGTAGCCGAAGTGCCCGGTGCCGACGCGCGCGGCCAGTTCCTTGTCGCCGGAGACCTTGGCGAGCTCGGCCGGGCCGAGGTTGGTGTCCGTGGTGACGGACGCGGCGTCCGCCCCTTGGGACGCCGACAGCCGCTGGTTGATCACCGACGAGTCGAGCCCGGACCGTACTTCGATCCTGTCCGGGTACGCCTTGCGCTCCGCGTCCGTGGCGGCCGACCAGTAGGTGTTGCGCTCAAGGATCAGCCGCTCGCCGTCACTTTCGTTGCTGACGACCTTGTACGGGCCCGACGAGACCGGGTGCTCCTCGTACTTCGTACCGATGTCCCTGGCCTTCGGGACCGGTGTGAACTGCGTCAACTCCCCGGATACGGCCAGGGATTGGCTCGGCAGTGGATCCCGTCGTGGTTGAGGAACTTGGTCTGCTGCTGCATGACCGGGGCGAGGTCCCCGTCCTTGTCGCAGGTCACGTGCCCGTAGCCGAGACGATGGCCGACCTCGTGGTTGATCAGCATCTGCCGGTACGCGTAGATCTTGTCGCCGTAGGTCACGGACCCCTGCGCCCACCGGTAGGCGTTGATCATCACGCGGTCGGTGGCGGCCGAGTCGCAGGACACGTTGTCCTCGGTGGTGTCGAGCCCCGACTTCTCGCACCAGAAGGCGGTGGTGCCCGGGCTCGCCAGTGTGATCACGAAATCGGGCTTGCCCGAGGAGATCCGCTCGAACGTCCGACCGCCGCTGTGGGCCCAACTCCGCTTGTCGTTGAGCGTCTTCTGCACGGCCTGCGCGAACAGTTGCCCGTCGAGCCCGAGCCCCTGCTCGACGTCCACCCGGTACGTGTACTTCTGCCCCGCCCCCGGCGCCTTGGCGAAGCCGCGGATCGCGTCGAACTTCCCCGAGCCCTTGAGGGCCGCCCCGAGCGCGTACGTTCTGGCCATCTTCTGGTCGTACGTCAGTGCCGTCTCGACGGCCGGCGCGTCGGACGCGGCGGGGAGACCGTCGGTACGCGCCGCGGAGTCCCCGGAACCCTGGACGTCCTGGCCCGAGCCGAGCGCGGTCTGCGTCCGCACGCCCCCGTCGTCGTCCTGACCCTGGGTGACCTGTCCGGCCACGACGACCGCCAGCACGGTGGTGACGGCGGCAGCCGCGATCCCGGTGAACGCCCGCCCCTTGCCGCTCCTGCCCTTGCCCGCCACCTCGGCGGGCGGGATGGGCGTGTCGGCCGGATGCGATGTCCGGGCGCGGGGTGTGGGGAGGCCGCCACCCGTGAAGGAACCGCCGGCCGTGCCGGCTTCCTCGAAGGCATCGACGTACGCCTGCCGGGGGCCGGAACCGTTCGTGGGTGCGGGCGCGGGACGCTGACGCGGTATGGCCGGGCCCGCCCCGGCACGCGTGCCGAACTCGCCCCAGCCGCCGCCGGATTCACGCTGCTCGGGATGTCCGCCTCCCCGGACACGGGGGAAGCCGTGCGCGGGGGTGCCGTCCGCGGGACGCTGCGTCCCGTGCGCGGGGGCGCCCTCGGAAAGGCGCGGGAAGCCATGAGCGGGAGTGCCGTCGGGAACCGGGAAACGGGGCATCCCGTGAGCCGGAGTACCGTCGGCGAACCGCGGTCCCCCTTGCCCCTGTCGTCCCTGACTCTGCCCCTGAACCTGCCCTTGACCCTGCCCCTGTTGAGGTTTCTGACCCTGTTGACCCACGGGGGTGTTCGCCGTGTCGCCCGTACTCGCGCTGCCGCCTGTTCGCCCACGGCGGCTGTGACGTCCCACCTCGCGTCTCAGCTCCCCGCATTCGCGGCGTCGACCCTGCTGCCGACCGTCCTCGCTGCCACAGTACCGGCATCCGCCGGCAACTCACCTGCGTCATCGAGCAGTTCACGGAACGCCGAGGCCACCGTCTCCGGGTACTCCATCATCGCCACATGTCCGGCGTCCGGCAGCGAGAGCAGCCGCGAGTCGCGGAAGGCACGCGCCGCGCGCTGGGCCATGCGGTAGGAGACGAGCTGGTCCCGGCCGCCGTAGACGAGAAGCGTCGGGGCGAGCACGCGCTCGGCCTGACGCCACAGCCCGTGCTGACCGCCCAGCGTGTACGCGTTCACGACCCCGCGCGCGGAACGCGCCAGCGCATCCCAGAAGTACGGCAGTTGGAGCCGTCTCTCCATCTCCTCGACCGCGTTGCGGAATCCCTCGGGCGTCACCTGTTCAGGATCCCCGTAACAGAGCGCCGTGACCCCGCGGACGCGCTGTTCGGCGCTCCACTGCTCGGTCAGCCGGGTGAACAGACGGGCCACACCGGGCAGGGCGAGCAGGGCGGTCGGCACCGCGGTGCGCTGGACACGGATCTCCGGCAGCGCGGGCGAGACCAGCGTGAGCGTCCTGACGAGGTCGGGCCGCACCGCCGCGACACGGGTCGACACCGCACCGCCCAGCGAGTTGCCGAAGAGGTGCACGGGACCGCGCCCGGACGCGTCCAGGTAGCGGATGACGGCACGCGCGTGCCCGGTGACCGAGTAGTCGCCGTCGTCCGGCGGCGGGGAGTCGCCGAAGCCCGGCAGGTCGAGCGCCTCGCTGTCGACGAGCTCGTCGTTCAGCGGCATGAGCGCCGACCAGTTCTGCGAGGAACCGCCCAGGCCGTGGACGTACAGCGCGGGCGGCAGTCCCTCGCGCGCGGGGGGCCGCGAACGCACGGTCAGGGTGATGCCCGGCAGACCGACCGAGCGCAGCCGCTCACCCTCCGCGACCCTGACGGGCGCCACCTTCGGGAGCACAGTTGTGGCCGGCACGTACGGCAGCTCGGTCGAAGACATGCGGCAATGTTACGAGACGATCACGCAGTGGTTCGTGTGTTCGGCATCACAGGGGATGGTGTGCCGGTTTCCCGCGGCTCAGATCACCTGGCGTCCCGATCCCGCGTCTCCTAGGCTCGTAAGTGGGCACCCGCAGGAAAACCGTATCCCCGGGAAGGGAGCCCACCATGGCCGTCGACCCCACCGACCCCGAGACCTTCGCGACGAAGGACCACGAGGACTACGAGGGCGAGGACAACGCCACCGAGTTCGACGTCGAAGCCCCCACGGACGACGCCGTCGAGCAGCGTACTGACGTCGCCCCGCAGCGCGATGCCCCACTGACCGGCGAGAACACCGACCGCGCCGACGAGGCCGACCTCGCGGAACAGGCCCGCGTCGTGAAACTCGACGAGGACGACTACCGCTAACCGCCACCACAACCCGTACCTCGCACGCTCCGCACCGGATTTATTGCTATTTGAGCAAATAGGCCGGAACATACAGTCGCTCGGTCGAGGAATTTCTGCGCTCGTACCGCGCACAGCAGGGTTACCGAAAAGTACGATGGCGGCGCGGCGCACACCGCATGTGGACGAAATTGGGAGGCGGCGTGACAGCCATCGAGCAAACTGAGGCGGCACGCCCGCGGGGCACGCGGTTGCCGCGTCGCGCCCGACGGAACCAGCTGCTGGGCGCCGCCCAGGAAGTGTTCGTGGCGCAGGGCTACCACTCCGCCGCGATGGACGACATCGCCGAACGGGCCGGAGTCAGCAAGCCGGTGCTCTACCAGCACTTCCCCGGCAAGCTCGACCTCTACCTCGCCCTGCTCGACCAGCACTGCGAGGCCCTGATCGGGTCGGTCCGCGCGGCCCTCGCGTCGACCTCCGACAACAAGCAGCGCGTCCGGGCGACGATGGACGCGTACTTCGCGTACGTGGAGGACGACGGCGGCGCCTTCCGCCTGGTCTTCGAGTCCGACCTGACGAACGAGCCCGCCGTACGCGAGCGCGTCGACAAGGTGGCGAACGAGTGCGCGGAGGCGATCTGCGAGGTCATCGCCGAGGACACCGGTCTCTCCCGCTCGGAGTCGATGCTGCTCGCCTCCGGCCTGGGCGGACTCTCCCAGGTGGTGGCCCGGTCCTGGCTGCACAGCGACCGCAGTGTGCCGCGCGATCAGGCGGTCCAGTTGCTGGCCTCCCTGGCGTGGCGCGGCATCGCCGGCTTCCCGCTGCACGGCACCGAGCACCACTGACCGCCGGTTTGTTCCCGCCCGCTGTTCGCTCCTGGCGTTCCCAGGCGGAACATGTACGTCCCCTCACCGGGCTAATGTGTGCTGGGTACGGCGCGGACGCCCGCGCACTTCACTGACCGTCGGAGGGACATAGCCGTGGAGGTCAAGATCGGCGTGCAGCACGCGCCCCGCGAGATCGTTCTGGAGAGCGGTCAGAGCGCTGAAGAGGTCGAGCGGGCGGTGTCCGAGGCACTGGCCGGCAAGTCGGCGCTCCTGAGCCTCGTGGACGACCACGGCCGCAAGGTCCTGGTACCGGCCGACCGTCTCGCGTACGTCGAGCTGGGCGAGCCGACGGTCCGCAAGGTGGGCTTCAGCGCGCTGTAGGACAGAGCAGGACACATATCGACAGATATGCGGGTGGGGCCCGGCGGTGTCGAACCGCCGGGCCCCACCCATGTCCGCGGCCATGTCCTACCGGCGGTCCGTATTCACAGGTTGACCACACGTCACCCTTACAAGTGGGTTGCCCTGCGCAGGTCACGGGTATGACGGGCTGAGAACGTCACGCGCAGGCAGACTGTGGGAGGGACCCCGACATGTTCTTGGAAGCGCTCGGCTCCGCGATCCTCGGCCTCGCCCTGGCATGGGCGGCGGCCCACCGGCTGCCCGACCGCCTCCCCGCACGCCATCTGGTCCTGTCCACCGGTGTGGCCGGAGCCCTTTTCGGCGCCTTCCTCACGCACAGCGCGCTGAGCGCCGGCCACTTCGTGCTGATCCTGCTGGGCGCGGCAGCCGTGTCCGCCGCCTCCCTCTCCCTGCTGCTCCGCCCTAAGACCAGACTCCGTCGGTCATCGGCAACGGCGTGAGAAGAGCGCCCCGACAGGGACGCGAGGAACTGCGCGACAAGCCACAACGGCGGCGCGGACAACCGAACAACGACGATCCCGGCACCCAGCGGAGCGCTACGCCGCCAACCCCAGCGCAGCCATCCGCTTCGTGTGCGCCTCGGTGATCCGGGAGAACATCCGGCCGACCTCCGCGAGATCGAACCCGTCCGCGACGCCGCCGACGAGCATCGTGGACAGCGCGTCCCGGTCGGCCACGACGCGCTGCGACTGTGACAGCGCCTCGCCCATCAGCCGCCGTGCCCACAGCGCGAGCCGCCCGCCGACGCGCGGGTCCGCGTCGATCGCGCCGCGAACCTTCTCCACGGCGAAGCTCGCGTGCCCGGTGTCGTCGAGGACAGCGAGCACCAACTGCCGGGTGTCCCCGTCGAGGCGGGCCGCGACCTCGCGGTAGAAGTCACTGGCGATCGAGTCACCGACGTACGCCTTGACAAGGCCTTCCAGCCAGTCGGAGGGCGCCGTCTGCTTGTGGAAGCCGTCGAGGGCGGCGACGAACGGCTGCATGGCCTGCGTCGCGTCGGCGCCGATCTCCGTGAGCCGGTTCCTGATCTGTTCGAAGTGGTGGAACTCCGCCGACGCCATCTTGGCCAGTTCCGACTTGTCGACGAGTGTCGGCGCCAGCTTGGCGTCCTCGGCGAGCCGCTCGAACGCGGCCAGTTCGCCGTACGCGAGGGCCCCGAGCAGGTCCACGACCGCGGCACGGTACTGCGGGTCGACGGCCGCCTGTGCCCAGTCCTGGGCGGCGATTCCGGTGAGTGCGGGAGTGGTGTCGGCCGCAGTCTCTGCGGGCGTTTCGGGGGTACCGGAGGCGTTGTCAGGCGTCGTCATGAAGCGCACAATAGCCCGCTGGCCGCAAGGCGTAAGTTCCTGCTCAGTCAGTGTGACGACCACTACGTGACCGAATCGGCCATCGCATGTGCGCGATTCCGGGGTATGGTGGTAATGCGCCCGCTGAGTTGACAGACGTATCTCGACGGGCCACACGAATGAGGATGCCCGGTCGGTGGCCCGATCGGCTCCGACCCGACAGCTCTCCTCGTCCGTACGGCACGATGCGTACGGAATCCGGAGAGACCCTCAGCGGTACGAGCGCTCGAGCGTCGGCAGTGGTCCTGTGCCACTCGGCCCGCCCGTGAGGCGGCCGAAGTTTCCGGCACGGTCCCGACACGACCCCCGCGCTCGCCTCGCACCGCGTACACAGAAGAGGCATTGCCCTGACTACGACTTTCCGGGATCTCGGAATTCTTCCCGAGACCGCCGAGGCGCTCGAAGCCGTCGGCATCATCACCCCCTTTCCCATCCAGGAGATGACACTCCCCGTCGCCCTCACCGGCACGGACGTCATCGGCCAGGCCAAGACCGGCACCGGCAAGACACTCGGCTTCGGCCTCCCGCTCCTTGAGCGCGTGACCGTCCCCGCCGACGTCGAGGCCGGCCGCGCCAAGCCCGAGCAGCTCACCGACGCCCCGCAGGCCCTCGTCGTCGTCCCGACGCGCGAGCTGTGCCAGCAGGTGACGAACGACCTGCTGACCGCCGGCAAGGTGCGTAACGTGCGCGTTCTCGCCATCTACGGCGGCCGGGCGTACGAGCCGCAGGTCGAGGCCCTCAAGAAGGGCGTCGACGTGATCGTCGGCACCCCGGGGCGTCTTCTCGACCTCGCGGGCCAGAAGAAGCTGGACCTGAAGCACATCCGCGCGCTCGTCCTCGACGAGGCCGACGAGATGCTCGACCTGGGCTTCCTGCCCGACGTCGAGAAGATCATGAACATGCTGCCGGCGCGCCGCCAGACGATGCTGTTCTCGGCGACCATGCCGGGCGCCGTCATCGGTCTCGCGCGCCGCTACATGTCGCAGCCCACGCACATCCGCGCCGCGGCGCCGGACGACGAGGGCAAGACGGTCGCGAACACCGCGCAGTACGTCTACCGCGCGCACAACATGGACAAGCCCGAGCTGGTGGCGCGGATACTGCAGGCCGACGGCCGGGGACTGGCCATGGTCTTCTGCCGCACGAAGCGTACGGCGGCCGATCTCGCCGACCAGCTCGCACAGCGCGGCTTCGCCTCCGGCGCCGTCCACGGCGACCTCGGCCAGGGCGCCCGTGAGCAGGCGCTGCGCGCCTTCCGTAACGGCAAGGTGGACGTCCTCGTCTGCACGGACGTGGCCGCGCGCGGTATCGACGTCGAGGGCGTCACGCACGTCATCAACTACCAGTCTCCCGAAGAGGAGAAGACGTACCTGCACCGCATCGGCCGTACGGGCCGCGCGGGCGCCAAGGGCATCGCGATCACGCTGGTCGACTGGGACGACATCCCGCGCTGGCAGCTGATCAACAAGGCGCTGGAGCTGAAGTTCAACGACCCGCCGGAGACGTACTCCACGTCTCCGCACCTGTTCGAGGAACTGAGCATCCCGGTCGGCACCAAGGGTGTCCTGCCGCGCTCGGAGCGCACGCGTGCCGGCCTGGGCGCCGAGGAGGTCGAAGACCTCGGTGAGACGGGCGGACGCGGTGGCCCGCGCGGTCGCGGTGGCCGCTCCGGCCACTCCTCCGGCCCGGCGGTCGCCTCCGCGCCGGCAGCGGAGCGTGAGCGCCCGGCTCGTACGCCGCGCAGTCGCCGCCGTACCCGTGGCGGTGCCGCCTCGGACGCGCCGACGACTCCGACCGTGTCGGCCGCTCCGGTCACCTCGGTCGGCGACGCACTCGCCCCGTCCGAGCAGCCCACCGAGCGCCGTACGCCGCGCCGCCGTCGCCGTACGCGCGGTGCCGCACCGGAGTCGGTGCCGGCCCCCACGACGACGTTCGTCGAGCCGTCGGCCGAGGCCGCCGTCGCGACGGCAGAGGGCACGGCCCCGGCCACTGAGCAGCCGCGCCGCCGCCGGACCCGCAGGACGCAGGAGCTCGCGTTGGCCACTCCGGTCGAGGTCGCCCCGGTCGAGGCCCCGGTCGTCCCCGAGGCGGGAACGCCGGAGGAGCAGCCGCGCCGCCGCCGTACCCGCAAAGCGACGGAGTCCGCGTCGGCCACTCCGGTCGAGGTCGCCCCGGTCGAGGCCCCGGTCGTCCCCGAGGCGGAAACGCCGGAGGAACAGCCGCGCCGCCGCCGTACCCGCAAGGCGACGGAGTCCGCGCCGACCGCCCCGGCCCAGGTCAGCCCGGTCGTTCCCGAGGCCGAGGCGCCGGAGGAACAGCCGCGCCGCGCTCGGACCCGCAAGGCGGCGGAGCCGGTCGTCGGCGCCACCGAGGTCGAGGTCGTCACTGAGACCAAGGCGCGCCGCGCCCCCCGCAAGAGCGCTGCCGCGACGGCGACCGCCGAGGCCGCCGTGGACACCGCGGAAGGCGTCGAGGTTAAGCCGCGCCGGACGGCCGCCCGCAAGGCGACCGCCACCGTCCCGGCCGCCGAAGCCGCCGTCGACACCGCCGAGGCGGTCGAGGCGAAGCCCCGCCGCCGTACGGCACGCAAGGCCGCCGAGCCCGTCGCGGCCGTGGTCGAGGCCGCCCCGGTGACTCCGGAGCCCGAGGCCACGAAGCCCCGCCGGACGCGCAAGGCCGCGGTGACCGCCGTCGAGACGGCCGAGGTGACCGAGGCCAAGCCGCGCCGGACGACCCGCAAGGCCGTCGCAGCGACCGCACCCGCCGCCGAAGCCGCAGTCGACACCGCCGAGGCGGTCGAGGCGAAGCCACGTCGGCGTACGGCACGCAAGGCCGCCGAACCGGCGGTCGTGGCGGCGACGATCGACATCCCGGCCCAGCCCACCCCGGCCGACGCCCCGGAGCCGAAGCGCCGTACGACGCGCAAGGCGACGGCACCGGCCGCCGAGGCAGCCGTGGACACCGCGGAAGGCGTCGAGGCCAAGCCGCGTCGCCGTACGGCACGCAAGACCGCCGAGGCCCCCGCCGTCGCGGCGACGACGGACGTCACGGAGCCGAAGCCGCGCCGCACGGCCCGCAAGGCGACGGCGACGGCCGCTGAGGCCGCTGTCGACACCGCCGAGGCGGCCGAGGCCAAGCCGCGCCGGACGACCGCCCGCAAGGCCGTCGCAGCGACCGCACCCGCCGCCGAAGCCGCAGTCGACACCGCCGAGGCGGTCGAGGCGAAGCCGCGTCGGCGTACGGCACGCAAGGCCGTCGAGGTCGTCGCGGACATCCCTGCCATCCCCGCCCAGGCGGCGGACGACGCGGAGGCCAAGCCGCGTCGCCGGGTCCGCAAGGCCGCCGAACCGGCGGTCGTGGTGGAGACGGCCCCGGAGGCCGTCGAGGCGAAGCCCAGGCGCCGCGCCACCCGCAAGGCCACGGTCAGCGCACCGGCCACGGACGCCGTGGAGGCCTGACCCCCGAGGGCCCCGGTCCTCTGCAGTACCGGCCACACCCCGACGGCCCGGCCCACCCCACCAGGTGGCCGGGCCGTCGGGGTTTTCCGGGTACCCGTCCGGCGGACCACGCCGAGACGCCGACCACACACGCCGCTGAGGAGGCCACCACGCGCCCCCATCGCGACAGCCCTTGTGGCCCCTGCCCCTGCTGTCAGCATCTCCTCCCCGCTCAGCAGCCGCCCGCGTCACGACCGCCCGACGGGAGCCCCCAGCCGCACCCTCGCCCGAGCCGCCACCCTCCCCCTCAGGTACGCCGGATAACCTCGGCACATGAGCAGGCCTTCGACCTTCACCCCGCCCCCCGGCGCCCGTGCGTACGCCCTGCGTACCGCGCGTGGTGAGTTCGCCGTCGTCGATGCCTCCGTGAAGGCCGGCGTCGAGCCGAGAGGGACCGTTCTGCTGCTGCCCGGGTTCACCGGCAGCAAGGAGGACTTCATCTCGATGCACGAGCCGCTGGCCGCGCGCGGGTACCGTACCGTCGCCGTGGACGGGCGCGGGCAGTTCGAGTCGCCCGGCCCACGGGACGACGAATCGGCTTACGCTCAGGCCGAGTTGGCGCAGGACGTGCTCGCCCAGGCGGTGGCCGTCGGCACCCCCGTGCACCTCGTCGGGCACTCGCTCGGCGGGCAGATCGCCCGGGCCGCCCTCCTCCTGGACCACTCCCCGTTCGTCTCGCTGACCCTCATCTCCTCGGGCCCCGCCGAGATCTCCCCGGCCCAGCAGCAGCGCGCGAAACTGCTGCGGGACGCGCTCGCCGTGATGAGCATGGCCCAGGTCTGGGAGGCCATCCAGGCCATCGACGACCCTCAGACCGGCGGCGGCGACCTCGACTCGGTGGACGCCGTGGACGCCGGGCTCGACGACCGCGAGGATCTGCGTCGCCGCTGGATGGGCAACAGCCCGGCCCAACTGGTCGCCACGGGACGTCAGTTGTGCACCGAGCCGGACCGGGTGGCGGAACTCGCCGCCGTACCGCTGCCCTTCCACGTGCTGTCCGGCTCGGAGGACGGCACATGGGCCGTCCCGCTCTTCGACGACATGGCCGTACGACTGCGGGCGCACCGGACCGTCATCGCGGGAGCCGAGCACTCCCCCAACACGGACCGCCCGCTGGAGACCGCCCGCGCCCTGGCCGACTTCTGGGACGGCGTCGGGCGGTAGCAGCGGTCGGGTCAACCACCCCAATGGCCTAGTACTGCGCCTGCAGGTGCTCCCAGAAGCCGTCCCGCAGCGCCCTTCTCAGTTCGGACTGGCCGCGCAGCGAGTACTGGAGCAGTCCCTCCGCCTCGACCAGCAGATCCTGGTCGACGGACCCGGGCAGATACGGATGCCCGGGGAGCAGCTCGACCAGGGACTCCCGCCCACGCGCCGCCAGCCACTTCGCCGCGATCTGCGCACCCACGAACCGCACGTCCTCGCGCGCGGGCCGCGCTCCACCCGACCCCTCGTAGGACGCGGCCGTGCGCCGGGCGACGTACGGCTTGAAGAAGTCGAGGTCGAACGTGCGCTGGCTGTCGACCTCCCACAGCAGCGGCTCGGCCTGGTTGCGGCCGTCGGGCGCCTCGATGCCCCACAGGTGGACGCGCGCCCCGTACCCCTGCGCGGCCTCGACCGCCGACACCAGGTCCTCGTCGCCGCCGATGAGCGCGGCGTCGCTGATCGCGCGGTGCCGGGCCAGGGACTCCAGGTCGGTGCGGATCAGCGAGTCGACGCCCTTCTGCTGGTTGTTCGCGTTGAGGTTGCCCAGGCGAACCTTCACATCGGGGAGTTCGGCGATGGACTGCTGCTCGATGGTGTGGATGCGGCGCCGGGCGCCGTCGTACCAGTAGACCCGCAGCAGGCGGCTGTCCGCGAAGATCGTGCGAGCCTTGTCGATGAGCGCCTCGATGAGACCCTCCGCGTCCAGCTCATAGGAGCGGCGGTCTTCGGTCCCGGCGACGAGCCGTCCCGCCGCCGCGTACAGATAGCCCGCGTCGACGAAGATCGCATGGGTCGAGGGCGTCTTCGCCACCTCGGTGAGCATGCGGTGGAGCAGCTCGTTCGTACGGTCGATGCGGGCGCTCAGCTCCGCGTGGTCGTCGTTGTTCATATACCTCCATTGTCTCGGCGGTCACGCTTCGAACACAACCGGCCCCGGTCAGTCTCCTGATCGTGTCCGAGCACGGTTTTAACCTGCCGGTAGTTAGACGTGCGAAAAATTTCCTTAGCGTAGGGAATGTTCGTAACACGCGGGTAGTTGACTAGGTACGTAACCAAGTAGTTCTCCTCAGGAGGATGACCAGACGAAGGGAGAAGCCCATGCGCTTCGAAATCATGCGTCTCGACGACGTCGACGGAACCCCCGTGGACAGTACGGTCGTGGACGCCGCCTCCGTCAACCGGATCGTGCAGCAAGCAGCCTCGATAGGGCAGCGCCTCTGGATCCGCCCGGCCGACACCTCGGCCTCATAACGCGCGGACGACGCTCGCCCACGAAGACGAGCAGACTTCAGAACCCCCGTACGGCACCGATGCCGTGCGGGGGTTCTGCGTATACGTCTGGCATACGTCCTGGGCGTGACAGCCGTCAGCTCTGCTGGATCACCTGGGTGACGCCGTTGATGATCTGCTGCACGGCGATGGCCGACAGCATCATCCCCGCGAGCCGGGTCACCAGGACCACGCCCCCGTCCTTGATGACCCGGATGATCAGCAGCGAGTACCGCATGACCACCCACAGCACGACATGGACGGCCAGGATCGCCGCCCACACCGAGACCTGCGTGGCCACGCCGTCCGCCTTCTGCACGGCCAGGATGACCGACACGATGGCGCCGGGCCCGGCGAGCAGGGGCATGCCGAGCGGTACGAGGGCGACGTTCACGTCCTTGGTCTGCTTGGGCTCGTCCGTCTTGCCCGTGAGCAGGTCGAGGGCGATCAGCAGGAGCAGCAGCCCGCCGGCGATCATCAGGGCGGGCACGGAGACATGCAGATAGTCCAGGATCTGGTGTCCGAGCAGCCCGAACACGGTGATCACACCGCCGGCCACACAGACGGCCTGGAAGGCCATCCGCTTCTGTACGCGGGCGGGCCGGCCGGCGGTGAGCGCGAGGAAGATCGGGGTGATCCCGGGGGGATCCATGATCACGAAGAGAGTGAGAAAGAGCGAGCCGAAGACAGCGACGTCGAACATGGGTGAGCGAGCCTTGCGTAGAGGGAGATGCGGGGAGGGGACGGAGGAAGCGAGAGGGAAGGGGAGCCGGGGCCGAGGCCTCAGGCTCCGTCTCCGCCGGTCCCCGGTACCGGGAACGCCCCGGTGGCCCGTCGCGTGATCTCCCCGTACACCTCGGGGTCTGTCGTGTACTCCCCGAGGACGCAGGTCTTGCGGCTGCCGTGATAGTCGGAGGAGCCGGTGCCCAGCAGTCCCAGCTCCGCCGCGAGGCCGCGCAGTCGCGCCCGGGTCTGCGGCTCGTGGTCCATGTGGTCGACCTCGATGCCGTCGAGCCCGGCGGCGGCCAGCTCCGCGATCGCGGACTCCGGGACCGTCAGCCCCCGCTTGCTCGCGGCCGGGTGCGCGAACACGGCCACCCCGCCGGCCCCCTTGATCAGCCGCAGCGCCTCGAAGGGGTCGGTCTCGTGCTTCGGTACGTAGGCCCGGGCGCCGTCGGCCAGCCAGTCCCCGGTGAAGGCGTCGTTCACGGTCGGTACGACGCCCAGCTCGACCAGCGCGGTCGCGACATGAGGCCGGCCCACTGACCCGTCACCGGCGATCCGCGCGACCTGCTCCCAGGTGATGGGCACGCCCAGCTCCCGGAGCTTGGCCACCATCCCCTGGGCCCGCGGCACCCGGTCGTCGCGCACGAGCTCACGCTCGGCGAACAGCGCGGGCTCCTCGGGGTCGAACAGGTAGGCCAGCATGTGCATGCTGACCCCGTCGAGCCGGCAGGACAGCTCGGCCCCGGTGACCAGCGTGAGCCCGGCGGGCAACGCGGCGATCGCCTCTGCGTATCCCCGGGTCGTGTCGTGATCGGTCAGCGCGACGACGTCGAGTCCGGCCGCAGCGGCGTTGCGCACCAGCTCGGCAGGCGTGTCCGTACCGTCGGACGCGGTGGAGTGGCAGTGCAGATCGATGCGCACGGTGCGGACTCCAGGCGACGACGGGGACGGACAGGAACGCGTCAAGCATAACGGCCCCGAGGACCAGCCCGTCACACCTGAAACCCCCTAACACCCCTTACGGAAGCGGACCCGTTTCAGGGGCGCGAGGAACTGCGCGACAAGCCCCCACCGACCGGCACCCCGCCACAAACCTCAGACACCCCAAACACACCAGCACCCCGCACCCCGCACCCCGCACCCCGCAGAACCACGGGAACGCTAAGGCCGAAGCAACCGGGGCGACAGCGCCCCGCAAGGCACCAGCTCCACCTCGGCCCCCGCGTCCCGCAGATCCGTGAGCACCAGCTCGTCATACATCAGCAGCCCGGACTGCTCGGGCCACACCACCGCCCACAGCCACAGCCCGAGCGCCTCGCCCGCGAACACCGCACGGTCGTCGGGCCCGCCCGCGACATGCCACAGCGGAGTGGGCCGCCCAGCCGCCAGCACCTTCGCCTCGGCGGGCTTCTCGACGTTCATGTACGGCCCAGGGTCGGGCCCGTCGATCCCCGCGTACCGCGCACCGAGTCCGACGCCGAGTTCCTCGGCGACCAGGATCAGCTCACCCATGCCTCCGAGTGGGCCGGGACCTGTGCAGGCCACCGCCGTCGCACGGCCGCCACTGCGGTCGTCGCCCGCGCAGCCCACGCCCGTGAAGAGCCAGCCGACCGGCAGCGGCCACGGCATCCACACGGGCACCTGGGTGCGGTGCACCACGACGCTGAGGGCCTCGACGCTGGGCGGGATCACAGGCTGCAGCGGATGCACCGTCCCGTGCGCATCGCACTGCCAGGAATCGGCAAAGAGTCCGGGAGCCCTGACCCGGCCACCACACTTCGGGCAACTGGGTTCGCCCCTCATAAAGCCCCACGGTCCTCCCCGTCCCTGCTCCCGTCAAGGACGATCACCCGTCCGGAGTGACACGATTTTCCACCCCTTCCACCAGGTGAAATTAGATGTAGCTTGCATTAATTAGCTACTCTAACTTACTATGTGCATACACCAACGACCCATCCGCGGGTTGGGCCCGCGAGTCGTGAAGGAGCAGGCATGCACAG
This sequence comes from Streptomyces sp. B21-083, assembly GCF_036898825.1. Taxonomy (GTDB): domain Bacteria; phylum Actinomycetota; class Actinomycetes; order Streptomycetales; family Streptomycetaceae; genus Streptomyces. The sequence goes on from NZ_JARUND010000001.1 coordinate 3,332,137, forward strand.
CAGCGCAACGAACACCGGAGCGGGAAGCACGGGAGGCCCCGCCGAAGCGGATCCCTTCGACGCGGGAGCCGGTGGACTCCTCCGGCAGCCGAAGGCCGTCTGGGCGACCGCCGGCGCGTCCGTCGTCGCCTTCATGGGCATCGGCCTCGTCGACCCGATCCTGCCGTCCATCGCCAAGGGCCTGGACGCCACAGCGGGCCAGGTCTCCCTGCTCTTCACGTCGTACTTCCTGATCACCGCCGTGGCGATGCTGGTCACCGGCTTCGTGTCCAGCCGGATCGGCGGCAAGAAGACCCTGCTGGTCGGCCTCGCGCTGGTCGTGGTCTTCGCGGGTCTGGCCGGCACCTCGGGCTCGGTCTCCGAACTGGTCGGCTTCCGGGCCGGCTGGGGCCTCGGCAACGCGCTCTTCGTCTCGACGGCCCTCGCGGTCATCGTCGGGGCGGCGGCCGGTGGCAGCGCGGCGGCGATCCTGCTGTACGAATCCGCCCTGGGCCTCGGTATGGCGTGCGGCCCCCTGCTGGGCGCGCTGCTCGGCAACGCCAGTTGGCGCTACCCGTTCTTCGGCACCGCGTTCCTGATGGCCGTCGGCTTCCTGTGCGTCACGGTGTTCCTGAAGGAACAGCCGAAGCCGGCCCAGAAGACCTCACTGCTCGACCCGATCAAGGCGCTCAGCCACGGTGGCCTGGCCTCCGCCGCCATCTCGTCCTTCTTCTACAACTACACGTTCTTCACCGTGCTGGCCTTCACCCCGTTCGTGCTCGACATGACGCCCTACAGGTCGGGGGCCGTGTTCTTCGCCTGGGGTCTGCTGCTGGCCGTCTCGTCGGTGCTCGTCGCGCCGCGTCTCCAGCGGCGCTTCGGCTCGCTGACAGTCCTCGGCGGCTCGCTCGTCCTGCTCGCCGTCGACGTACTGGCCCTCGGTTACGGCAGCCACAACGTCGCCGTCGTCTGCACGATCCTGTCCGGCGCGTTCATCGGCGTGAACAACACCGTCTACACCGAGCTGGCCCTGGGCGTCTCGGACGCGCCGCGCCCGGTGGCGAGCGCCGGTTACAACTTCGTGCGCTGGTTCGCGGCGGCCGCGGCCCCGTACTTCGCGCCGAAGATCGAGGGGTGGAGCGACATCCACATGCCGTTCGTGGTCGCGGCGGTCACCGCCGTGCTCGGCGCCGTGGTGGTCGTCGTACGGCGGAAGTCGCTCACCCTCCCCCACTCTCGACTTCGCTCGACCGGGGGGACCCCCATCGCGGAGGAGCTGGAGACCGCGCACGCGACCGAGGACAGTGTCGCCGTCTTCGCGAGCTAGGGGCCCGGCCAACTGGCGTTCTGTGGACGCCGGTTGGTGACATCGGTCACTCCGCAGTCGCGTACGAGGGTCAGTCCAGCGGGACGGACCTGCGGGCCGGGTCCCGCAGGTCCGTCCCGTTCGTGAGCCAGCGTTCCTGGAGGGCCTGGGCGCCGTGGACGCGCTTCCAGGCGGCCTCGTTCGCGGTCATCGGGAGCAGGGGCAGGAAGCGCACCGGGTCCAGGGGCGCGTCGAGCTCCAGGTCCTCGACCAGGCCGCCTGGTTCCGCGACCAGGACCGAGGTGAAGGGCGCCCCGGGCCACAGCGGCTCCCCGACGTCGAGCGACGCGCCCGGGGCCACGATCACACCCTCGACCTGCGGGGAAGCGGCGAGAACCGCGAGGGGGCGCAGCAGCTTGTCGGTGTCGGCGAGGCCGGCCCGGACGGAGATGACCAGTTCGGCGCGCGGGCCCTTCACCGGGTCGGCGAGCAGCTCGGCGGGGTCGGCCATCGGCTGCGCGGACATGCCGAGGGTGGCGTAGCGGACGATCTCCCCGTCCTCCCCGTCCCGGTCCTGGCCCGGGAAGCGCAGCACCTCGACGCGATCCGTACCGAGGAAGGTGACCGCGGCGCGCGCGTCCGGTTCGCCCAGCGTCGTACGCAGCCGGGCCTCGACCAGAGGAAGAACATCAGACATGCGGCGAGCATAGAACTCGTCAGGTACGGGCAAACGCGCACCTTGACAGTTCAGTCGACTGTTACCCTAGGCCGGGTTCGGGGCAGCACGCAGAAGCGTCGCGATCGAGTCCCGACACCGCTGAAGTTCCCCCTCGGGGGCTCCCCTTGTAGGGGAAAGGATCGTCCCTCACGAGGGACCGGCCGGAGGAGGTGGGGCTGCAATGGATCGAAGTCATCCGTGCAGTAGCACCCGCTCTTCCGCCCGCTGATGTAGTCACTCCGGCTTATCCGGCTGGCTGTCACCTCTCGCATTCGCGTCATCGCGGAAGAGCACTTGGTTTCGTTTTGCCTGATCCATGTGATCTGAGTCAGTTCTGAATCAGTAGCGAAGCTCACCACCGCGACGGTGCGGTGCTCCCCGCTTTGTGGACGTGCCAAACATCCTCAGTCAGGACGTCCCCATTCCGGGCAGTTCCAGCCGTTGTCGGCGGTCTTTCGTTGCCTGTAGCGAAGGAACCTGCCACATGTCGATGATCCACAGCCTGCGTGCCGCCGTCCGCCCGTCCCGTCCCTCCCTGCGCAAGGACGGCGGCACCTACGACACCACCCGCGACCCCTCGACCCCCTCCGCCGTCGTCGACTGCGCCGTCTACCGCGACGGCGCCCGGGTCGACAACCCGAACCCCTCGAAGGGGCTCACCCCGCACGAGGCGATGCGCAAGGTGCGCCGCGACGGCGGCTTCGTGTGGATCGGTCTGCACGAGCCGACGGAGGCGGAGTTCTCCGGTATCGCCAGCGAGTTCGGGCTGCACCCGCTCGCCGTCGAGGACGCGATCCAGGCCCACCAGCGGCCCAAGCTGGAGCGGTACGACGACACGCTCTTCACCGTCTTCAAGACCATCCACTACATCGACCACACCGAACTCACCGCGAGCAGTGAGGTCGTGGAGACCGGCGAGGTGATGTGCTTCACCGGGCGGGACTTCTTCATCACCGTCCGGCACGGCGGCCAGGGTTCCCTGCGCGCGCTGCGCCACCGCCTCCAGGACGACCCCGAGCTGCTCGCCAAGGGCCCCTCCGCCGTGCTGCACGCCATCGCCGACCATGTCGTCGACGGCTATGTCGCGGTCGCGGACGCCATGCAGGACGACATCGACGAGGTCGAGACGGAGGTGTTCTCGCCGGGCCGCAAGGGCACTCCGCGCGGTACGGACGCCGGTCGGATCTACCAGCTCAAGCGTGAGGTCCTGGAGTTCAAGCGCGCCGTGTCGCCGCTCCTGCGGCCCATGCAGCTGCTGAGCGAGCGCCCGATGCGGCTGATCGACCCGGACATCCAGAAGTACTTCCGCGACGTCGCCGACCATCTCGCGCGCGTGCAGGAGCAGGTGATCGGCTTCGACGAGCTGCTCAACTCGATCCTCCAGGCCAACCTCGCCCAGGCGTCCGTCGCGCAGAACGAGGACATGCGGAAGATCACGTCCTGGGCGGCGATCATCGCCGTACCGACGATGGTGTGCGGCGTCTACGGCATGAACTTCGACTACATGCCGGAACTGCACTGGAAGTTCGGCTACCCCGTGGTCATGACGGCCATGATCGGCATGTGTGTGGGCATCCACCGCACGCTGAAGCGCAACGGCTGGCTGTGACGGCGAGCCGCGTCATCGGAGGGCATCGCTACCCTTCTGCCCATGACTGACACGCTGCTCGACCGGGCCCTCGTCGAGGAGGCCACCAAGAAGTCCGGCCTCATCTGGGTCAAGGGCAACGGTGTGCCCGCGCTGCACGTCGCGGGCCACGGCATCCCGGCCCGTGCGATGTGGCACGTCTGGCACGAGGGCGCGGCCGTCCTGGTCGGCGACGGGCCCGGCGAGCAGCCGCTGCCCGGCCTGATCGAGGGGGCCGACGCGGAGGTCACCGTCCGCAGCAAGGACAAGGGCGGGCGGCTCCTCACCTGGCCGGCGACGGTCGAGGAGCTGGCCCCGCACTCCCCGGAGTGGGAGGCCGCGGTCGCCGAGCTGAAGGGGAAGCGGCTGAACGCGCCGGACGGCGAGGCCATGCCGGACCGGTGGGCGCGTGAATGCCGGGTGGTGCGGTTGGTTCCGCGCGCCGGGGAGACGCCCCCTCTGCCGGAGGGCTCGCTGTCGGTGCCGCCGCTGCCGAGCGCGGCTACTACGCGGGAGCCGATCCCTGCGGGGTTGCCGCGGCTGCTGTTCAAGAGGCGTAGGCGGTCTGCGGGGTGAGTTCTTTGCTGCGGGCCCGGTGGGGGCTGGTCGCGCAGTTCCCCGCGCCCCTTAAGGGGCGCGCTCTGCCGCGCCGGAGTTCAACGGGCCCCTCTTGGCCGCCCTCCCTCTCAGGACGTCGGTAGTTGTTGACCGTAGTCGACCGTCTCGTCCTTCGACGGTTCCTCCAGGGGGAAGTCCTTGCCCCAGTCGCTCAGCAGCAGGGTGCCCGCGCCGCCCGCGCGGACGAGGCGCAGCGGGTAGGGGGATCCCTCCAGGGAGACGTCCAGGGTGCCGCCTGAGCCGTCGTCGCCGGTGATGCGGATCGTGCGGACGCCCGACTGCTTGTGGTGGCCGTCCGTGGCGAGGCTGCCGTGCAGGGTGAGCAGGCCGTCCAGGAGCACGTCCTTGTCGGTGAACCCGCTGAACTTCTTGTACGAGGGGTCGCCCGTCGGCACCTTCACGAACAGGCCGCCAAGCTTCTGGGCGGCTGCCGCGTCCGACTCGCTGTCCTCGGCCTTGCCGGTGCTCTCATGGCTCCAGAACGCGGCGTCGGCCTTCAGGAACAGGTGCTCCCCGACCCGCAGCAGCCGGAACGTCGCCCCCTTCGCGGTGACCGAGCCGGTGCCGCCGTCGCCCTTGAGGCGCATGTCGAGGGTGTAGGTGGTCCCGCTGGTCACCACGGTCCCGGAGAGCCGTACGGCGTCGGAGGAAGCGGCCGCCGTACGCGTCTTGGTCTGGATGGTGCCGGCCGCGAGTTTGCCGACCCCGTTGGTGCCCTCGTCAGGGTCGGCGCCGCATCCCGTCAGCCCTGTCCCCGTCACGAGCAGGGCGCACATCGCGCTCACCAGTCCGGCGCTGCGGGTACGGCCACGGGGAATCGCAGACACAGGTGGGGCTGCCTCTCGTACGGGTGTCCTGAGGGGTGTGGACGGCAGCGTACCGGTGCCGTCGGCCCCCTGCGGAGCCAGTCCGTCCGGACCCCCCACCAGGGCGCGGCGGAACGGGACGGGCTAGCCTGAAGCGCACCCGAGCAGGCAATTCGGTACCCCTGGACGCAATCCGACGCGCTCCCCGCAGCGCACCCCGAGGCAGGAGGCGTGGCATGGCTGCAGGCTCGCCCCGTGTCTTCGTCTCGCACCTCGCCGGTATGGCCGTCTTCGACCCGAACGGCGACCAGGTGGGCCGGGTGCGCGACCTCGTCGCGATGCTGCGCGTGGGCCGCCGTCCGCCCCGGCTCCTCGGCCTCGTCGTCGAACTCACCACCCGGCGCCGTGTCTTCATCCCCATGACCCGCGTCACCGGCATCGAGTCCGGCCAGGTCATCACGACGGGCGTGCTGAACGTCCGGCGCTTCGAACAGCGCCCCACCGAGCGCCTCGTCCTCGGTGAACTCCTCGACCGGCGCGTCATCCTCGGCGAGACCGGCGAGGAGGTCACGGTCCTGGATGTGGCGGTACGACAGCTGCCGGCCCGGCGCGACTGGGAGATCGAGCGGGTGTTCGTACGGAAGAAGGGCCGCGGCGGTGCCTTCCGGCGCAGCAACGGCGAGACGCTGACCGTCGACTGGTCCGCCGTCACCGGCTTCTCCCTGGAGGAGGACGGACAGGGCGCCGAGAGCCTCCTCGCCACCTTCGAGCAGCTGCGCCCCGCCGACCTCGCGAACGTCCTGCACCACCTCTCGCCCAAGCGGCGCGCGGAGGTGGCCGCCGCCCTCGACGACGACCGGCTGGCCGACGTACTCGAAGAGCTGCCCGAGGACGACCAGATCGAGATCCTCGGCAAGCTCAAGGAGGAGCGCGCCGCCGACGTCCTGGAGGCGATGGACCCGGACGACGCCGCCGACCTGCTCGGCGAACTGCCCGAGGAGGACAAGGAGCGGCTGCTGAGCCTGATGCAGCCCGCCGACGCCGCCGACATGCGCCGGCTGATGGCCTACCGGGAGGACACGGCGGGCGGTCTGATGACGACCGAGCCGATCGTGCTGCGCCCCGACGCGACCGTCGCGGACGCGCTGGCCCGGATCCGCGAGCCCGACCTCTCCCCCGCGCTCGCCGCCCAGGTGTACGTGTGCCGTCCGCCGGACGAGACGCCGACGGGCAAGTACCTGGGCGCCGTCCACTTCCAGCGGCTGCTGCGTGACCCGCCGTACACGCTGGTCGGCTCCCTCGTCGACGACGACCTGCAACCGCTCTCCCCGGACGCCGAACTGCCGGTCGTCGCCGGTTTCTTCGCGACGTACGACATGGTGGCGGCGCCGGTGGTCGACGAGAGCGGGTCGCTGCTGGGCGCGGTGACCGTGGACGACGTCCTCGACCACATGCTGCCCGAGGACTGGCGGGAGACGGAGTTCCACCTCGACGAGACCGGGACCGGGACCGGGACCGGGAACGACAGCGAGCGTGAGGGCGAAGGCGAGAACGAGGTCGACGCCGAGAGGGAGATCGACGCCGAGGCCTGGGAAGCGGGTGACCATGACTCCTGAGCGCGAGGCGGGCGCCCGCGAGCGCGCGGCCACCGGCGCCACGGCGGCCTCCCGCCCCCGGGTGCGACTCGACCAGCCGCGTGCGCCCCGGCGGCGGCTGCTGCCCGAGTACGACCCGGAGGCCTTCGGACGCATGTCCGAACGCATCGCGCGTTTCCTCGGCACCGGACGGTTCATCGTCTGGATGACGGTCGTCATCATCCTGTGGGTGGTGTGGAACGTGAGCGCGCCGGCCGACCTGCGCTTCGACCACTACCCGTTCATCTTCCTGACGCTGATGCTGTCGCTCCAGGCGTCCTACGCGGCCCCGCTGATCCTGCTCGCACAGAACCGGCAGGACGACCGCGACCGGGTCAACCTCGAACAGGACCGCAAGCAGAACGAGCGGTCGATCGCCGACACGGAGTACCTGACCCGCGAGATCGCCTCGCTGCGCGCCGGGCTCGGCGAGGTCGCGACGCGGGACTGGATCCGTTCCGAGCTCCAGGACCTCGTCAAGGAGCTGGAGGACCGGTACGCGGAACGGCACCAGGACGGGCACCACTCCGACAAACCCGACGCATTCCCGGCAGAACGGCCTCGGGGGCGTGACGCAGAAGACCGGTGACGGGCTTTCCGGAGGCGGTGTTCGGCCCCGTACCATCGGGGTCATGGCTACGGAAGACGCGGTGCGTGAAGCACTGGCGACGGTGAACGACCCCGAGATCCAGCGACCCATCACCGAACTCGGGATGGTGAAGTCGGTGGAGATCGGCGCGGACGGAGCGGTCGCGGTGGCCGTGTATCTCACGGTCTCCGGCTGCCCGATGCGCGACACGATCACGAAGAACGTGACGGAGGCGGTCTCGCGGGTCGAGGGTGTCACGCGCGTCGACGTCGAGCTGGACGTCATGAGCGACACCCAGCGCAAGGAACTGGCGTCCGCCCTGCGCGGCGGCCAGGCCGATCGCGAGGTCCCCTTCGCGAAACCGGGCTCCCTCACGCGCGTGTACGCGGTCGCGTCCGGCAAGGGCGGCGTCGGCAAGTCGTCGGTCACCGTCAACCTGGCGGCGGCGATGGCGGCCGACGGCCTCAAGGTGGGCGTGGTCGACGCCGACATCTACGGCCACAGCGTGCCGCGCATGCTCGGCGTCGAGGGCCGTCCGACCCAGGTCGAGAACATGATCATGCCGCCGTCGTCGAACGGCGTGAAGGTCATCTCCATCGGCATGTTCACCCCGGGCAACGCCCCGGTCGTCTGGCGCGGCCCGATGCTCCACAGGGCCCTCCAGCAGTTCCTGGCGGACGTGTTCTGGGGTGACCTGGACGTGCTTCTGCTGGACCTCCCGCCGGGCACGGGCGACATCGCGATCTCGGTGGCCCAGCTGGTCCCGAACGCCGAGATCCTGGTCGTGACGACGCCTCAGCAGGCGGCGGCCGAGGTGGCCGAGCGCGCGGGCGCCATCGCCGTACAGACCCACCAGAAGATCGTCGGCGTGGTCGAGAACATGGCAGGCCTGCCCTGCCCGCACTGCGGCGAGATGGTCGACGTCTTCGGCACGGGCGGCGGCCAGAGCGTCGCGGACGGCCTCACCAGGACGACGGGAGCGACGGTGTCGGTCCTCGGCTCCATCCCGATCGACGTCCGCCTGCGCGAGGGCGGCGACGACGGCAGGCCGGTCGTCCTGACAGACCCCGACTCCCCGGCGGGCTCGGCCCTGCGAGCGATCGCGGGCAAACTGGGCGGCAGGCAGCGGGGCCTTTCGGGACTGTCGCTGGGCATCACCCCACGGAACAAATTCTGACGGGGGGACAGCCGGGTCTTTGCTTTTAGGGGCGCGGGGCTGTATCTGATTGCGGCTCCGCCGCGGGGCGCGACAAGCCACGACGGCGCGGCACCCGCCACGCAACGCATCCCCCTACGGCGATGGGGCGCCGCGAACAAACGGCGCCCCGAACCTCACGCGTACACGCCGATGTCCTTGATCACGGCGAAGCCGAGCCCATACGCGCTCATCCCCCGCCCGTACGCCCCCACGTGCACACCCGCCTGGGTCGACCCGGCGAGAACCCACCCGAACTCCGACTCCCGGTAGTGGAACGGCGTAGGCACCCCGTCGACCGGCAGCGACAACGTGGACCAGTCGCCACCGGCGAGATCGTCCGCGAGGACCCACGCCGTCTCGGTCTGCTGGTCCAGCCAGTCGTCGCGGAGAGTGTGGTCCATCTGACCGGGCCAGGTGAACGACAGCAGCCCCACCCCCGCCAGCCAGGCCGCCGACGAGACCGAGGTGGCCTCCAGCAGCCCCGTGCCGTCCGCACTGCGCCGTACGGGGTTGGCGGCCACGGTGACCACCACCGCGAACCGCTCCTTGTCCTCCCCCATCGCCTCGTGCCGCACGGAGGGTTCGTCGCCGTGCCCGATCGAACCGTGCTCGACGGCGCCGTCGGCCGCCGTACCCACCTGCATCAGCCAGCGCGGTCCCGTGAAGGCCTCGTCGAGGCCGTACCAAGGGAAGGGCGCCAGCAGATAGCCGTCGACCGTGCGCCGGGCGAAGGGGACCTGTTGTCCGCCCTCCGCGGCCGGCGCCTGCGCGCCCACCCGACTTGTCGTCTCCATGTACCCGGACGCCTCCTCGTTCTCGTCGGACCGGAGCGGCCCGCCCCCCTTCGGGCGGCGTTGTTCGCCCATGTACGGCCCCACAACAACTCGGCAGCATATCCACACCGATCGGGGCAGCAGGGAAAGCGCCCGGCGCGTGGGCCGCGCAGACGTCCTTATCGGGCCGTCCGGGGCCCGGTCGGAGTATGAATCACGTCACGCGCGGACCTACGACGCTCAGGTGGCGTCCGCGTCGAACGGCGGGCGCTCGTCCGGCTCGGGCTTCTTCGTCATGTCGACGGTGCCACCGGAGGAACCCGAGGACGAAGACGAGGTGGACGAGTCCGACTCGCGGCCCTGAACCGCGTCCGTGACGTCGGCCATCTCCTTCTTCAGGTCGAAGCCGTTGCGGATCTCCTTGAGCCCCAGCTCGTCGTTGTCCAGGTGCTTGCGGATGAACGTCTTGGGGTTCAGGTCCTCGAACTCGAAGTCCTTGAACTCGGGGCCCAGCTCCGTGCGGATGTCTTCCTTCGCGCTGTCCGAGAACTCCCGGATCTTGCGGATGGTGCGCGTGACGTCCTGGATCATCTTCGGAAGCTTCTCCGGACCGAAGACGAGCACGGCGAGGAGCACGAGCGTCACCAGCTCGAGCGGTCCTATGTCATTGAACACCTGAAGCTCCTTGCGATGTCCTCGGTCCTCGGCCCTCGGTGGTCCGTGCGGTCTTCGCGGTCTTCCGTGGTCCGGGCCGGTTCCACGGTACCCGGCCATCCTGTCCCACCGGTACCGTCCGGGGGGCCAAGAGTGGGTGTACGCCACCGGTTTTCCGGGATGTTTGCCTAACGGGGCCCGGTCGGGGCCCGCCACCTGTGAGGTTTCTGTCAGTTGCCGCCGGCGGAGCCCAGAACGAGGGAGATCGTCCGCTCGCTGCCGCCGCGCACCAGGGACAGCTTCAGCCGGTCGCCGGGGCGGTGGGCGCGGATCCTGACGATCAGTTCCTCGCCGGAGTGCACGCGCCGGCCGTCGACCCCGGTGATGACGTCGCCCGCCGCCAGGCCCGCCCGGTCGCCGGGGCCGCCGGTGGTGACCGCGGGCCCGCCGTCGTTGCCCTTGGTGCCCACGCGGGCACCGTCGCCGCTGTAGTCCATGTCGAGGCTGGCGCCGATGACGGGGTGGGTCGCCCGACCGGTGTTGATCAGTTCCTCGGCGACGCGCCTGCCTTGGTTGATGGGGATGGCGAACCCGAGCCCGATCGACCCGGACTGGGTTCCCTCCAGGCCCGAGGCGCCGTCGGCGGAGCGGATCGCGGAGTTGATCCCGATGACCCTGGCCTCGGCGTCGAGCAGCGGCCCGCCGGAGTTGCCCGGGTTGATGGACGCGTCGGTCTGGAGCGCGTCGACGTACGACACGTCGCCCCCGTCCCCGTCCCCGCCCCCGGCGGTGATGGGCCGTTCCTTGGCGCTGACGATGCCGGACGTGACGGTGTTGGGGAGGTCGAAGGGCGCTCCGATGGCGACGACGGGATCACCGACCGCCACGTTGTCGGAGTTCCCGAGGACCACGGGCCGCAGTCCGTCGACTCCGCTCACCCTGACGACGGCGAGATCGTATCCGCTGTCCCGTCCGACGATCTCGGCCTCGGCGGTCTCGCCGCCGCTGAACGTCACCGTCACCCTGCCGTCCGCGCCGGCGGCCTCGACGACGTGGTTGTTGGTCAGGATGTGTCCCCGGCCGTCGAGTACGAACCCGGTTCCGGTGCCCTCCGCCCCGGCGCCGCGTACATGCAGTGTCACCACGCTGGGCAGGGCACGCGCGGCGATCCCGGCCACACTGCCCGGAGCCCGCCCGAGGGACTCGTCCTTCGCGGCCTGCGACAGCCGCACCCGGTCGCCGTCCGCGCCATGGCGCTCCAGATACGACCCGACGATCCCACCGACGCCCCCGGAGAGCAGCGCGAGCACCAGGGCCCCGGTGACGAGCCCCCGCTTCCGCGCCCCCGGCCGGCCGCCGACAGGGACGGCCCCGGTCTGCTGGGGAGGGGAGGCGGTGCGAGCCGCCCATGGGTCGTAGCGCCGCCAGGGGTCTTCGGCGGGCGTCAGGGGCTCCGCTACGGCCGTACCGTCCGCCGGGGTCACCTGGGTCGGCGCCGGGTGCTGGACGGGCGGAGCGGGCGCCCAGGGGCCGGGATGACCGTACGGAGGCGTGCTGTAGGGATCGGAGGGGTCGGCATCGGGGACGGGCGGGGAGTCCGCCGCGACGGCAGCCACGGGTTCGGGCACGCCGACGGGCAGCGGAAGCTCGAAGTCCCCGTCGTTTCCGTCCCCGTCGTCGCCTGTGTCTCCCTCGGCCGGGCCGGGTATCGCCCGAGGCCGCTCCAACTCGAAGTCGCCTGCGGTGTCAGCGCGGACGTCAGTGCCGGCGTCGGCGCCGGCTCCGGTCGAGTCCGACGCCTCCTGACCGGGCGCCGATTCCCCGCTGGACCGGCTCCACCAGTTGGCCTTCGCGGGCTTCCCCTCGTTCATGCTCTCCCCACACCTGGCCCGCCCGACAGCTCGTCGGCGGTGTCCGCGGGGTCACTGACGCGGTGAACCACCGCTCCACCGACCGCTGTTGCGCGGACCGCCGATACGCGGCCCGCACCTCGGATTCAACCAGGTTCGTGGGGTCAGCGGACCGTGTCCGGCGTGGACGGGGACGGCGGGTAGGACGAGTCGGTCGTCGGCGCCATGAGCAGGCCCTGGAGCACCACCTCGGGCGCCGTCGACCAGGAGGTCAGGGCGACCTGCGGGGCCTCCAGCGGGCGTATGAGCGGGGACAGCACCGCGGCGGCGGCCACCACCGGCGCGGTCAGCGGATGCACGGCCGCGCGCTCCCGGCCCCCGGGGGGCGGTGCCGGGATGCCCGGCAGCAGCGGCGCCGAGGCCTCCGTCGACGCCACCGGCGTCCGGCCGAACGTCCCCTGACCCGTTCCCGGTGAGAACAGCGGACCGACGGAGCGGCGCCGCTGACTGTCGGGCGCCGTCGAGGTCCCACCGCCCTGTGGCCGCATCGGCGTCACATTGCTGCCACCGGAGGTGCCCCGGGCGTCCGTCGTGTCGGCGGGAACGCCCGTCGACACCCCGCCCAGCGCGATCGCCGCCAGCGACACCGCGCCGGCGGCGGCGAACGCGAACCGCAGTCCGCGCGAGGACGACCGGTCGGTGTCATGACGGCCGACGTCATGGATACGGAAACCCCGGCCAGGCGCGGGCGGGAGCACGGAGGTGTGCGGGCGGGTCGGAACGTACCCGAAGCCCTCCCCTTTCACCCCGAAGACTCCTGAGCCGACTCCTGGGCCCCCGGGGAACCCGGAGAGGCCGTCGGTGAATCCTCCCCCGCCCAGCGGTGAGCCGCCGGAGTCGGAATCACCTCCTCCGGGAAGGCCCTGAAGGCGGGCCAGGAAACTCTCGGAGGGCGGCGGCGGGGCCATCTCCGCGAACACGTTCTTCAGACGGCGCTGTGCGTCGGCCTCCGCCTTGCACTTCGGACAGGTGGCCAGGTGCGCCAGGACGCGCTCACGCGTCTCATGACCGAGTTCTCCGTCCACAAGGGCGGAGAGCCGGTCTCCCAGATGCTGCTCGGCGAGACGACGCTCGGCCGAGTACGGCCGTGATCCACTCACGCGGACGCGCCCCTCCCTCCCAGCGCGGCCACCCGTGGCACCGCGAAACGACGCTCGGCACGGGCCTCCGGAGAGCGGTGCGCGAGGGCCTTGCGGAGCTGGGATCGGCCTCGGTGGATACGGGAGCGGACGGTGCCGAGCTTCACGCCGAGAGTCGCGGCGATCTCCTCGTACGACAGTCCCTCGATGTCACAGAGGACGACGGCGGCGCGGAACTCGGGCGCGAGGGTGTCCAGCGCCTGCTGGACGTCCGCGTCGAAGTGCGCGTCGTTGAAGACCTGCTGCGGGGACGGCTCACGGCTGGGCAGTCGCTCGGCCGCGTCGTCGCCGAGGGCGTCGAAACGGATGCGCTGCTTGCGCCGGACCATGTCCAGGAAGAGATTGGTGGTGATGCGGTGCAGCCAGCCCTCGAAGGTGCCGGGCGTGTATGTCGACAGCGAGCGGAAGACGCGGACGAAGACTTCCTGTGTGAGGTCCTCGGCGTCGTGCTGGTTGCCGGTCAGGCGGTATGCCAGGCGGTAGACGCGGCCGCTGTGCGTGCTGACGATCTCCTCCCACGAGGGCGGAGTCCACGCCTGCCCGTCCGCGTCGGTGGAGAAGGTCGCGGTCTGGGCTCGGTCAGCGGCGTGGCTCGGGTCAGCAGCAGTGTTGTTCACGGATTTCGGCCTACCCCCTGATCCGAGAAGGCGCCTCAGCGCTCCTCCCCGATCCACAGGCGCAGCCGCACCTCCCCTGTCGGCTCTGGTGGTGTCCAGCGGAGCCCCTACCCTAGCCACCCCGCCCGTTAGCTCCGGATAAGCGGTTTTACGAGGAATTGATGTGCGCCGATCCGGGTCCCACGGCCGCGTCAGCACCTGCACGGCGTTGCCGCTGTTCTCGGTGTTCCCGGTGTTCTGGTCCATCCGCTGGTCCCCCATGTCTCACCGTGTCTGCCCCACCTCGTCCCGCACCCCTCTAAACGACTGGTCCCATCTGCGGGTTCCCGAGCTCAACGGATACAGTCACGCCCAGGCAACTGCGGGGACAGGAGAGGGTCATTACCGGCAACCGGCAGACGAGCTGGGCGTTCGCCGACGCCTTTGTCGCCGAGGACGAGGCACTGCGCTGGGCCAGGGACCGGGCCCGCGAGGCAGGGCTGCGCTCGGTGGCGCCCAGCACGGGCGCCGCGCTACGGCTGCTGGCCGCCTCCGTGGACGCGAAGGCGGTGGCGGAGATCGGGACCGGGACGGGCGTCTCGGGCATGTATCTCCTGCACGGCATGCGCCCGGACGGAGTCCTGACGACGGTCGACCCCGAGCCGGACCACCAGCAGTTCGCCCGCCAGGCCTTCCGCGCGTGCGGCTTCGCCAGCAACCGCGCCCGTTTCATCCCGGGCCGCGCCCTGGACGTGCTGCCCCGGCTCGCGGACGCCGGCTACGACCTCGTCTTCTGCGACGGTGACCGGCTGGAGAGCCTGGACTACCTAGCTGAATCGTTGCGTCTGCTCCGTACGGGTGGTCTGGTGGTTTTCGAGGGCGTCTTCGCCAATGGCAGGACGGTCGATTCGGGGCCGCAGCCCACCGAGGTCATACGGCTTCGGGAGCTGCTGCGCGCGGTGCGCGAGAGCCAGGAACTGGTGCCGTCCCTGCTGCCGGTGGGCGACGGCCTGCTGTGCGCGGTCAAGCGCTGAGCCCAGGTCGAGGGCAAAACAGCGCCCCGGCACCGTACGTTCACGGTGCCGGGGCGACTGAAAGGGTTTGGACGCGTCCGCGCGTCAGCCGACGACCTTCTTGAGGGCATCGCCCAGAGCGTCGGCCTCGTCAGGGGTCAGCTCGACGACGAGTCGACCGCCGCCTTCGAGCGGAACGCGCATGACGATGCCCCGCCCCTCCTTTGTCACCTCGAGCGGGCCATCGCCCGTCCGCGGCTTCATGGCCGCCATGCTCGTTCCCCTTCCTGAAACCAGCTCATCGTCGCCGACGGCCCCTTAGGAGGGCACGCGTATCCCCTCATGGGACGCACGTCACCGGCATCGAACACATTGCTTCCCAGCCATTATCCCGCATCTCAGGACCCTATGACCAACATCAGTCGGCATCGCTTGGGCAACGCGCGCGATCAAAACCACTCAATTCGGCGATGTGACTGCGATACTTCGCCGCCGCGCGGACTCTCGGCCCACCGCCGCCGAGCCGGAAATCTTTGACGCAGGTCACATGACCGGCCCCCTCCTCGGCGCGTGATCTCCGCCATGCTGTCATGGGACGAGTACGTACTGACCAGTACGCAGGACGACGCAGCCGCGACACCGGAGGGGACCCCCATGGCCGACACCGTGCTCTACGAGGTGCACGACGGGCTGGCGACGATCACGCTGAACCGCCCCGAGGCGATGAACGCGTTGAGCATCGCGACCAAGGTCGCGCTCCGGGAGGCGGTCCAGGCGGCGGCCACGGACGACGCCGTAAGGGCGGTGCTGCTGACGGCCGCCGGTGACCGGGCGTTCTGCGTGGGCCAGGACCTGAAGGAGCACATCGGGCTGCTGGCCGCCGACCAGGAGGCCGGCACGGGCGAGACCATGACGACGGTCCGCGAGCACTACAACCCCATCGTGCGGGCTCTGACGGGCATGCCCAAGCCGGTGGTGGCGGGCGTGAACGGCGTCGCGGCCGGGGCGGGCTTCGGCTTCGCGCTCGCCGCCGACTACCGGGTCGTCGCGGACACCGCGGCCTTCAACACGTCGTTCGCGGGCGTGGCCCTGACCGCCGACTCGGGCGTCTCCTGGACACTCCCGCGCGTGGTCGGCCCCGGCCGGGCCGCCGACCTGCTGCTGTTCCCGCGCAGCGTCAAGGCGCAGGAGGCGTACGAACTGGGCATCGCGAACCGGGTCGTCCCGGCGGCGGAGCTGCGGGCCGAGGCCGAGAAGACGGCACGGGCGCTGGCGAACGGCCCGACGGTGGCGTACGCGGCCCTCAAGGAGGCCATGGCGTACGGCTTCACCCACTCCCTCACCGAAACCCTGGAGAAGGAGGACGAACTGCAGGCCCGCGCGGGCGAGTCGGAGGACCACGCGATCGCGGTGCGGGCGTTCGTCAACAAGGAGAAGCCGAAGTTCCTGGGGCGTTAGGCCGGGGCGGGAGCACTGCCGGGGAGCGCCTTCCACGCGTCCGACGCGTCCCCTATGGGGCGCTCCTCGCCACGCACGTCTCCAGGTGGTCGTCCACCAGGCCGCACGCCTGCATCAGCGCGTACGCGGTCGTGGGGCCGACGAAGCGCAGGCCGCGCTTCTTCAGGGCCTTGGACAGGGCGGTCGACGCGTCGGTGACCGCCGGTACGTCGGCAAGGGTCCGGGGAGCGGGCCGGGAGGCCGGGTCCGGGGCGTGGGACCAGATCAGCTCGTCCAGGTCCCCCGGCGCCCAGTCGGCCAGCACGCGCGCGTTGGCGATCGTCGCGTCGACCTTGGCGCGGTTGCGGATGATGCCGGCGTCGGCGAGGAGCCGTTCACGGTCGGCGTCCGTGAAGACCGCGACGGACGAGATCTTGAAGTCGGCGAAGGCGGTACGGAAGCCCGCCCGGCGGCGCAGGATGGTGATCCAGGAGAGGCCGGACTGGAAGGCCTCCAGGGAGAGCCTCTCGAAGAGGGCGTCGTCGCCGTGGACCGGGCGGCCCCACTCCTCGTCGTGGTAGATCACGTAGTCCGCCGTGGACAGCGCCCAGGGGCAGCGCAGCGCCCCGTCCGGGCCTGCCAGGGCCACGCCGGGGTCGCTCACTGCTCGTTCCCCTCGACCGGCTTGTCCATGGTGATCCGGGGCGCGGCCTGGGCGCCGGCCAGCGCGGACTCCAGGTCGGTGATACGGGCGTCCCGTTCGGCGAGTTCGGCGCCGAGGCGGGTGAGGGCGTCGTCGACGTCCGACATGCGGTAGCCGCGGGCCGCGAGCGGGAACCTGAGGGACTCGACGTCGTCGCGGCCGACCGGGCGGTCGAGCGGCAGGAGGTCCTGGAGTCGCTCGGGAGCGGCCTCCGGCAGGACGGCGCTGTCACCGCCGCCCACCACGGCCAGCGTCACCGCGGTGACCACGACGGCGAGCGCGACGACCAGGAACAAGAACATCAACATCGCTGGGTCCCCACGGGATTCGGCTGGATCGGGTTGATCGGAACTGCGGTGCCTGTTGCGGCAGGCTCCGATCGTGCCATGCGAGTCTGGCAGTTAGGGTCGCAGGCGGCCGAATACAGGGCTGATTGCCTGGCCGGGCACAGGAACCGTTCCGGGAAACGCACAAGGAGAGGTCACAGGCGATGCTCAGACTGGGAGGGCGTGAGTTCGGCGCGCACGAGCCTGTGATCATGGCGATCGTGAACCGGACCCCGGACTCGTTCTACGACCAGGGAGCCACCTTCCGCGACGAGCCGGCGCTCGCACGCGTGGAGCAGGCGGTGTCCGAGGGTGCCGCCATCATCGACATCGGCGGCGTGAAGGCGGGGCCCGGCGAAGAGGTGACGGCGGCGGAGGAGGCGCGGCGGACGGTCGGCTTCGTGGCGGAGGTACGGCGCCGCTTCCCCGAGGTGATCATCAGCGTGGACACCTGGCGGGCCGAGGTGGGCGAGGCCGTGTGCGAGGCCGGCGCGGATCTGCTGAACGACGCGTGGGGCGGCGTGGACCCGGGTCTCGCGGAAGTCGCGGGACGGTTCGGGGTGGGGCTGGTGTGCACGCACGCGGGCGGTGCGGAGCCTCGGACACGGCCGCACCGGGTGGCGTACGAGGACGTCATGGCCGACATCCTGCGGGTGACCGTCGGGCTGGCCGAGCGGGCGGTGTCGCTGGGGGTGCCGCGGGAGTCGGTGATAATCGATCCCGGGCACGACTTCGGGAAGAACACGCGGCACAGCCTGGAGGCGACGCGGCGGCTCGGGGAGATGGTGGAGACGGGGTGGCCGGTGCTGGTGTCCCTGTCCAACAAGGACTTCGTGGGCGAGACGCTGGACAGGCCGCTGAAGGAACGGCTGGTGGGGACGCTGGCGACGACGGCGGTGTCGATGTGGCTGGGGGCGCGGGTGTACCGCGTCCACGAGGTCGCGGAGACCCGGCAGGTCCTGGACATGGTGATGTCGATCGCGGGACATCGCCCTCCGGCGGTGGCGCGGCGGGGGCTGGCGTGACGCCGGACGGGCTGGATTCAGCCCGTCCGGCGTTTGAGGACGAGGCCCGTTCAGGGCCGTAGGGGGGTCTGGGGGCGCAGCCCCCAGTGGGGGTCCCCCTCTGGGCGGCGGGGGCGAAGATCCGCCCGTCCGAGCCCAGCGCTCAGCGTCCCGCCTCCTTGGACACCAAGGCCACCGCCTCGTCCACGTCGTCCGTGACGTGGAACAGCATCAGGTCCTTCTCCGACGCCTTGCCCTGGGCGATCAGCGTGTTGGTCAGCCAGTCGACCAGACCGCCCCAGTACTCGCTTCCGAACAGGACGATCGGGAAGCGCGTTACCTTCTGCGTCTGGACGAGGGTGAGCGCCTCGAAGAGTTCGTCCAGGGTGCCCAGGCCCCCGGGCAGGACCACGAAGCCCTGCGCGTACTTCACGAACATCATCTTGCGGACGAAGAAGTAGCGGAAGTTCAGGCCGATGTCGACGTAGGGGTTGAGCCCCTGTTCGAAGGGCAGCTCGATGCCCAGCCCCACCGAGACGCCCTTCGCCTCGCACGCGCCCTTGTTGGCCGCCTCCATCGCGCCCGGGCCACCGCCCGTGATCACCGCGAACCCGGCCTCCACCAGGCCCCGTCCGAGCCGGACGCCCGCCTCGTACTCCGGGGAGTCCGTCTTCGTCCGCGCCGAGCCGAACACACTGATCGCGGGCGGGAGTTCGGCCAGGGTGCCGAAGCCCTCGATGAACTCCGACTGGATGCGCAGCACCCGCCAGGGGTCCGTGTGGACCCAGTCGGAGGGGCCGCCCGCGTCGAGGAGACGCTGGTCGGTCGTGCTCGCCTGGACCTGCTCGCGTCTGCGCAGCACCGGTCCGAGCCGCTGCTCCTCCGGGGGTTGCTTCTTGCCCTCGGGGTTGCCGGTAGCCATGGCCGCTCCCTTCCTCCACCTACTGTCGTTCCACCTCAGCGTAGATCTCCGCCGGTTACGGGCGGGGGACGTGAGGATGTCCGCCGTGAAGCGCCGCTTCCCGGCGACGCCGGAACCCTTGCCGGGTCATGACGTCAGCCAGGCCCGCAGCCGTTCCTCACCCGCCAGGATCTTTCCGGTTTCCACCCGTTCGTCCCGCTTGTGCGCCAAGTGCGGGTTTCCCGGGCCGTAGTTGACCGCGGGGATACCGAGCGCGCTGAAACGCGACACGTCCGTCCAGCCGTACTTGGGCTGCGGGGTGCCGCCCACCGCCTCGATGAAGGCCGCCGCCGCGGGGTGGGAGAGACCCGGGAGGGCCGCGCCGCTGTGGTCGTCGACGACGAACTCCGTGACCCCGCAGTCCGCGAACACCTCCCGTACGTGCGCGAGGGCCTCGGCCTCCGAACGGTCGGGCGCGTAGCGGAAGTTGACCGTCACCACGCACTCGTCGGGGATGACGTTGCCCGCCACCCCGCCCCCGATCCGGACGGCGTTCAACCCCTCCCGGTACTCCAGGCCGTCGATCACCGGGTAACGCGGCTGGTAGGAGGCCAGCTTGGCCAGGATCGGGGCCGCCGCGTGGATCGCGTTGGAGCCCATCCAGCTGCGCGCGGAGTGGGCCCGCTCCCCCGACGTCTTCAGCAGCACCCTCAGCGTGCCCTGGCAGCCGCCCTCCACCTGGCCGTCGGACGGCTCCAGCAGTACCGCGAAGTCGCCCTCCAGCCAGTCCGGGTGGGCCTCGGCCATGTGCTTGAGGCCGTTCAGCTCGGCGGCGACCTCTTCCTGGTCGTAGAAGACGAACGTCAGGTCCCGGTTCGGTTCCGGCACCGTGGCCGCGATCCGGAGTTGGACCGCGACCCCTGACTTCATGTCGCAGGTGCCGCAGCCCCACAGGACCCCGTCGTCGTCCAGCCTCGACGGCACGTTGTCGGCGATCGGGACCGTGTCGATGTGGCCGGCCAGGATCACGCGCTGCGCGCGGCCCAGGTGCGTCCGGGCGACGACGTTGTTGCCGTACCGCTCGACCGTGAGGTGCGGGAGGGCACGCAGGGCGCTCTCGATCGCGTCCGCGAGTGGCTTCTCGCTGCCGCTCTCCGACGGGAAGTCGACGAGCCACGCGGTCAGGAGGGCGGCGTCCAACGTGAGGTCAAGCGGGGTATCGGCCATGCCGACGACCCTAACTCGCCGTCCCGCCGGGCCGCCGCGCACCGCCCCTCCGCCTTACCGTGCCACCCCACACCGTCTCCTCACCCTCTTCCGAACCCCGTCCTCACCCGACACGCGAGCCGCACTCCCTACTCTCCAGTACCTTGTACGGATGCCGGAGCCGTCCCCCACTCGCACACGTCGTGGCCGCCTTCTCCGTCGTGGGGCGTCCTTCGTGGTCCTGCTCGCCGTCGCGGGCTATCTCGCGGTGCAGTACGTCACCGGCGGCACCGGGGATCCGGCCTGCGAGGTCGTCTCGGCGGGCGGCGACGGAGCCGCGTACGAGTTCACGCCGGAGCAGGCGGTCAACGCGGCGACGATCACCGCGGTCGGCACCGCGCGCGGGCTGCCCGAACGGGCCGTCGCCATCGCGCTGGCGACCTCCCTCCAGGAGTCGGGGCTGCGCAACATCACCCATGGTGACCGGGACTCGCTCGGCCTGTTCCAGCAACGGCCCTCGCAGGGCTGGGGTACGGCGAAGCAGATCCAGGACCCGACCTACTCGGCAGGCGAGTTCTACGACCATCTCGTCAAGGTCTCCGGCTATGCGCGACTCCCTCTCACCGAGGCGGCGCAGCGCGTGCAGCGCAGCGGCTATCCGGAGGCGTACGCGAAGCACGAGCAGGACGCGACACTGCTGGCGGCGGCCCTGACCGGCCGTGCGGCGGCCACCCTGACCTGCGAGGGCCGCCCGGAGACCACCCCGGCCGGCGGCACGGACGCCGTACGGGCGGCGCTCGTACGGGACTTCGGCCGCGACGTGCTCGCGGTGGCCGTGGCCGAGGTGGGCCGGAAGACCGCCGCCAAGCCCACGCCCGCCCCCACCGCGACGACGGCCGCCGACCGGCGGACCGTGACCCTTCCGGTGTCCTCGGACACCGGAAGGGCCGCCGGGCTGACGGTCCGCGAGCGCGGCTGGCAACTGGCGCACTGGGCGGTGGCCAACTCCTCCGCGCTGCACATCGAGAACGTCTCGTACGCGGGCCGCCGCTGGACGGCCGGCAACACCGACAGCGAGTGGCGTCCGGTCGGGACGGAGAAGGGCTCGGGCGGGGGCACGGACGCGGTCCGTATCGTCACCACCCAGTAGTACGGACAGGGGTGCGGGGTGTCACCCGCGAGGGTTACTCCTGTCGGATCGCGGTGGAAGTCTGCGCGGGTTTTCAGCGAGTCGCTCCTCCATCCGTGCACTGTCCGTCAGAACCCTTGCGAACAAAGGGCTGCAACGCGCCACAAGGATTCACCCGACTTTCGGACCGGGTGGCCTTTGCCCGTTTTTATCCGCAGCCGATAATGCGACGCATTGCCAACTCTTTACGTTGGGGCGCCGCAACCTTCAGGGGCCTTCGAGCGGTAGTCACTGCGTCCGAGTCCGGACGATCAACAGTCAACCGAAACTCAGGAGCAACATGACCCTCCCCCTGACCCGCCGGATCGCCCGTGCAGCGCTGCTCGTCGCGGCGGGAGCGGCAGCCGGGGTCGGTGCGGCCGGCGCCGCCAGCGCGGCGCCCGCCGGGCTGCCCGCCACTCCGAACCTGAGCGGCCTGACCGCCCTGGACGGGGCGAACGTCGGCAACACCGTCGACGGCGCGGCTCAGAACGTCTCCGGGCTCGCGGGCCAAGCCGGTGGCGACGCGGTCAAGAAGTCCGTGCCGGCGGCGGCCGCGACCGGCGGCCAGGTGGCCAAGAAGGCCACGCCCGCCGCGCAGAAGACGGCCGGTGGAGCGGCGGGCGACGCCGGTGGCCTCCTCGGCGACACCGCGGAGACGGCCACGAAGGGCGGCCTGCCCACGGACGCGCTCCCCACGAAGGGCCTGCCCGGCGCCGGCCAGCTGCCCCTCCAGGGCCTGCCGCTGGGCTGACCCGAGCAGCGGTGACCAGGTGATGGCGGAGGGGCCCGGGGATCTTCCCCGGGCCCCTCCGTCGCGCTGTCTGTCGTACGGACCGTCCTACCGCCTACAGGCGGGCGACGGCCGCCGCCACCCGCTCGTCCGTCGCCGTCAGGGCCACGCGCACGAACGTGTCGCCCGCCGTGCCGTAGAAGTCGCCCGGGGCCACCAGGATGCCCAGGTCGGCGAGGTGGGCGACGGTGTCCCAGCAGGACTCGCCCCGGGTCGCCCACAGGTAGAGGCTGGCCTCGCTGTGTTCGATACGGAAGCCGTGCCGCACCAGGGCCTCACGCAGGGCCGTACGACGGGCCACGTACCGTTCGCGCTGCTCGCGCACATGCGTGTCGTCGCCGAGCGCGGCCACGACCGCCGCCTGGGTGGGCGCCGAGGTCATCATGCCGCCGTGCTTGCGGATCTGCAGGAGCGGGCCGAGGACCGCCGGGTCACCCGCGAGGAAGGCGGCGCGGTAGCCGGCCAGGTTGGAGCGCTTGGAGAGGGAGTGGACGGACACGATCCCCTCGTAGGAGCCGCCGCACACGTCCGGGTGCAGTACGGAGACCGGGTCGGCCTCCCAGCCCAGCTCGAAGTAGCACTCGTCGGAGAAGATCAGCACGCCGTGCTCGCGGGCCCAGGCGACCGTCCTGGTCAGCTCCTCCTTGCTCAGCACCCGGCCCGTGGGGTTCGAGGGCGAGTTGAGCCAGAGCAGCTTCAGGTTCGTCGGGTCCAGCTCGGTCGGGTCGTCGTAGACCTCGTACTCGGCGCGGGCCAGCCGGGCGCCCACCTCGTAGGTCGGGTAGGCGAGGCGCGGGTAGGCGACCTTGTCGCCGGGGCCCAGGCCCAGCTGCGTCGGGAGCCAGGCGACCAGTTCCTTGGAGCCGACGATCGGCAGGACGTGGTGGTGGGTGATGCCCCGGGCGCCCACTCGCCGTTCGACCCAGGCGGTGAGCGCGTCACGCAGCTCGGGCGTGCCCCAGACGGTCGGGTAGCCCGGCGAGTCGGCGGCCGCGACCAGCGCCTTCTGGATCAGCTCGGGGACCGGGTCCACCGGCGTGCCGACCGACAGGTCGACGATGCCGTCCGGGTGCGCGGCGGCCGTCTTCTTGTACGGCTCCAGCTTGTCCCAGGGGAAGGTGGGGAGGCGGTCGGAGACTGCGGACACGGGATCTCGCTCACTTTCGGGTACGTACCTGCGTACGGCAAACGCCTCGGTCCCGTACGGCGATCACATGACGGGAGTGATCAGGCCGTACGGGACCGAGGCGGCGCGGGTTCTGCGGGCCGCTCTCAGCCGGTCTGGTTCTGCGGCGGCAGCGCGGCGATGAAGGGGTGATCGCGCTCGATCAGTCCCAGCTTGCTGGCGCCACCGGGCGAGCCGAGCTCGTCGAAGTACTCGACGTTCGCCTTGTAGTAGTCCTTCCACTCCTCCGGAGTGTCGTCCTCGTAGAAGATCGCCTCGACCGGGCAGACCGGCTCACAGGCGCCACAGTCGACACATTCGTCCGGGTGGATGTACAAGGACCGGGAGCCCTCGTAGATGCAGTCGACCGGGCACTCTTCGATGCACGCCTTGTCCTTGACGTCGACACAAGGCTGCGCGATGACGTAGGTCACGCTGTCGTTCCTCCTCGATAGGGCGCTGGCGAGCCGTCTTCAGGCTCCGCCACCTGGCGCGCGGGAGCGCGGCGTCGTCGATGCCCGCACCTAGTATCTCCGTTCCCGGGCATGATCCATACAGGAGGGGTGAACTGACCTGTGGAAATCTCCGCGGCAGGCCGTCTTGAGGTCCGTATTACCACTGCTGACGTGGGCAAACGTGTCTCTGTTCGACGGCTGAACGAAGAAGCTCCCGGTAATGAGAAATTCACCGACACGGTCGGTGTTCTCACATCATGGGACGAAGACGCCGGTGTGCTTCTGATCACACGCCGGAACGGGGAGCGTGTTCAGGTCGCGGAAACGTCCCTGGTGGCGGGCAAGGTCGTGCCGGCGGCCCCCGCCCGTCGCCGCGGTCCCGCCGCCGCGTACGAGGAGCTGGCGCGGGTCTCCGCGCGTGCCTGGCAGCCGGTGGAGAGCGAGCGGCTGGGTGAGTGGGAGCTGCGGGCCGCTTCCGGGTTCACCCGGCGGGCCAACTCGGTGCTGCCGGTCGGCGACCCCGGCCTGCCGCTCGACGAGGCGCTGACCGTCGTACGGCGCTGGTACGGCGAGCGCGGCCTGCCCGCCTACGTCCAGACCGCCACCGGCGCCGAGGGCACGCAGGAGCTGCTGTGCGCCCAGCTGGAGGAGCGCGGGTGGACGCGTGAGGTGACGGCCGAGCTGTGGGTCGGGGGACTGGCGCCCGTCGCCGATCTCGGCACCGGCGCGGCGGACGTCGTACTGTCCCGGGAGGCCGACGAGGCGTGGCTCGCGCGGTACCAGCGCAAGGGCGTGAGTGACGTGGCGCTGGCGGTGCTCGGGAGCGGGCCGTCGGTGTGGTTCGCGACCGTGCCGGGAGGTGAGGGCGCGGCTCCGGCTGCCATCGGGCGGTGTGTCGTGGACGGGCGCTGGGCCGGGTTCGCCGCCGTCGAGGTGGATCCCGGCAGGCGGCGGCAGGGGCTGGCCTCGGCTGTCATGGCCGCGCTGGCCGAGCGGGCGCTGGAGGAGGGGGCCTCGGCTGCCTGGCTCCAGGTGGAGGCCGACAATGCGGGGGCACGGGCCCTCTACGCCGGGATGGGGTTCGCGGCGCATCACTCCTACCACCACTATCGATCGGCGTGAGAGGGCAGGGCCTGTCATGCGTTTCCCTCATCCCCCGCCATATCCTCCGGAGCCCGGACGGTCCGCCGAGCTGCGGCAGCTGTTCGCCGACGAGGCCAGGTCCGGGCGGCCCGATCTGACGACGCTGTGTCTGCTGATGGGCTCGGTCGCGGACCGGGCGCTCGACGAGGCCGGCGTCGACGCCGTGCACATGGAACTCGACCGGCTGGCCGGGCAGTTGCCGTTCCGGCCGGGCGGCCCACGCGCCTGGGCGACAGCCCTGCGCGAACTCCTGGGCGAGCGCCACGGGTTCCGGGGCGGCCCCGCCGACTACCAGCGACTGGAGTCCTCGCTGCTGCACGAAGTGCTGGTACGGCGGCGGGGGTTGCCGATTCTGCTGTCCGTGCTGTGGATGGAGGTCGCCCGGCGGGCAGGGGCTCCGGTGCACGGGGTGGCGCTGCCCGGGCACTTCGTCGTGGGGTTCGGGCCGGTCGACGAGCAGGTGCTCGCCGATCCCTTCGACGGAGGGCGGGTGCTGAGCGGGAGCGACGCGGAGTTGCTGGTGGCGGGGGCCACGGGCGAGGCGTTGGAACCATCGATGCTGATGCCGGCGGATCCGCTGGATGTGATGCTGCGGGTGCTGAACAACGTACGGGCGTGGGGAGCGGCTCGGCCGGAGCGGTCGGAAGTGTCCCTGTGGGCGGTGGAGTTGGCGTTGCTGCTGCCGTCGCATCCGGCTCGGCTGCGGTACGAGCGGGCTCAGTTGCTGGTGCGGCGGGGGGAGTTCGTGGCGGGGGCGGCGGAGCTCGAGGGGTACGCGGAGATCGTGTCCACGTTCGATCCGCCGGCGGCGGATCGGATGCGGGGGCAGGCCCGAGCGGCTCGGGCCAGGTTGAACTGAGGTGGGTGTTTCGGGTGCGGGTGCGGGTGCGGGTGCGGGTGCGGGTGCGTCGTGGCTGGTCGCGCAGTTCCCCGCGCCCCTAGGTCCGCTACCGCGAGGCCTCTTACAACCAGCCCTTCTCTCTCGCTATCCGTACCGCTTCTGTTCTGTTCCGTGCCGTCAGTTTCTGGATGGCTGTGGAGAGGTAGTTGCGGACCGTTCCCTGGGAGAGGTGCAGGGTCTTCGCCAGCTCCGCGTTCGTCGCGCCGTCCGCCGCCGCGCGCAGCACCTCGCGTTCGCGGTCCGTCAGCGGGTTGGCGCCGTCCGCCAGTGCGGCTGCCGCCAGGGTCGGGTCGATGACGCGCTCTCCGGCCAGCACCTTGCGTACCGCTGCCGCGAGTTGGGCGGCGGGGGCGTCCTTGACGAGGAAGGCGTCCGCCCCGGACTCCATGGCGGCGCGGAGGTAGCCGGGGCGGCCGAAGGTCGTGAGGATGACCAGCTTCAGAGACGGGAACTCCCGGTGGAGCTGGGCCGCCGCCTCGATGCCGGTCGCACCCGGCATCTCGATGTCCAGGAGGGCCACGTCCAGGTCGGCGTGGGCACGGGCGGCCTGCAACACCTCGTCGCCGCGCGCCACTTGGGTCACGACCTCGATGTCGGGCTCCAGGCCGAGCAGCGCGGCCAGCGCCTCACGGACCATCGACTGGTCCTCCGCCAACAGGACCTTGATCATGCGGGTCATGAAGCGGATCCTACGTCCGCCGCAGCCGACGCGGTGCCCGTCGGCACCCTGGCCACCAGGCGGAAGCCGCGTTTCGTGCGGGACGTCTCCAGGGAGCCGCCCGCCTTCTCCAGGCGTTCCGCCAGGCCGGTGAGACCGTTGCCGGGAGTGCCGACCGAACCGGCGCCCGGGCCGTCGTCCGCGACGGACAGTTCGAGCACCGGGCCGTCCAGGGTCTGCCGGCTCAGCACCTCCACCGTGCAGCGCCGGGCCCCGCTGTGCCGTACGACGTTCGTCACCGCCTCGCGCAGCGCCCAGGCGAGGGTCGCCTCCGCGTCCTCGTCGACGTCGGCCGTGACCGGGTCCTCCGGAAGGCCGGCCGTGATGCCCGCCGCCGTCAACGCGACCTGCGCGCCCGCCAGTTCACCGGCCAGCCGGGGGCGACGGTAGCCGCTGACCGCCTCGCGTACGTCGACCAGGGCCTGGCGGCTCACCTGCTCGATGTCGGCCACCTGCTGGGCCGCCTTCTCGGGGTGGGCGGGGAGCATCCGGCCCGCCAGCTCGCTCTTCAGGGTGATCAGGGAGAGGGAGTGACCCAGCAGGTCGTGCAGGTCCCGCGCCAGCCGCAGCCGTTCCTCGTTCGCCGCGAGTTGGGCGACCGTGGCCCGGGCCTCCCTCAACTCGATCGTCGTGCGCACGAGTTGCCGTACGCCCGCCATGGCGGCACCGCCGAGCAGGGCCGGGACGATGAGGCCGGCCAGGTAGGAGTGGCCGCCGGGGACCACCAGCGCGACGCCCGTCATCAGGGCCGCGTTGGCGGCGATCGCCCAGCGGGACATGCGGAGCGGCAGGGCGGCGCCGGACGAGGTGGACACGTACACGAACAGGACCAGCCACTCACGGCCCAGGGAGAGGGCCAGGACGGTCGACTGGGCCGCGAGGAGCGCCAGGGAGGCCACCACCAGGCGGGTCGTCTCGCCGCGGCCCGTGCGGAAGACCAGGGACGCGTAATAGGCGACGAAGGCCACCAGGCCCAGCCAGCCGAGGACTTGTACGCCCTTGCTGTGGCCGCCGTGCAGGAGGTCGCTGACCGGTGCGCCCAGGTAGACCAGCCAGACCCCGATCCACAGGGACTTCATCAGCCGCGTCTTACGGTTCGTCGGGCGCTGCCCGATGCCGATGCCGCTCACGCCTTCAGCGTGTCCTTCCGGTACAGCCAGGCCGCGCCGCCCGCGAAGAGGACGAACGAGACGGCCAGGATCGCCACATCCTTCATCTGCGGGGCGTCGCCCAACTCGATGGATTGCCCCAGCGCAGCGTACGCGTGCGTGGGCAGCCACTTCGCGATGTTCTGGAGCCAGTCGGGGAAGGTCGTCGTCGGCACCCACAGGCCACCGAGCATGGAGAGGCCGAAGTAGACGATCATCGTGATCGGGCGGACCGCGTCCCCGCTCGCCAGATAGCCGATGGCCACCCCGAGCGCGGCGAAGACCAGGCTGCCGACCCAGATCGCCCCGGTCAGCGCCAGCCACTGCCACGCGTCCAGGCGGACGTTCTTCACAGCCGCCGCGACGGCGAAGACGATCACGATCGACGGGAGGCTGATCACGGCCGCGCTCGCCGTCTTCGCCAGCACATAGCCCCGGCCCGGCAGCGGGGTGAGCCGCAGCTGCCGTACCCAGCCGCTCTCGCGCTCCTTGGCGATGCGCTCGCTGTTGCCCATCAGGACGGCCGTCAGGGCGCCGAAGGAGGCCATGGAGACCATGAAGAAGGTCGGGAGGTTGAGATGGGTGCCCGTCACCTTCGTGGTGCTGTCCGCGCTGCCCGCGATCAGCAGGAACAGCGCGGAGGGGTAGATCACCGAGAAGAACAGGAACTTGCGGTTGCGCAGGGCCCGGGTGATTTCGAGTCGGATGAGGTCGTTCATGCTGTGCGCGCCTCCTCGGCTGCGGCGGTGAGGGTGACGAACGCCTGCTCAAGGCCCAGGCCGGCCACTTCGAGGTTGCGCGGGTAGAGGCCGAGCCCGTACACGGCGTGGACGGTCGCGTCGGCGTCGGAGGACTGGATGCGGACGGTCTGCCCGGACACGTCGAGGGCGGTGAGGAAGGGCAGGGCCCGCAGGACCTCCTCCTCCACCGGAGACTCCCCGGTCTCCAGGTCGAAGGAGATCCGGCGCGCGCCCGCCTTCGCCTTGATCTCGGCGGCCGTGCCGTCGGCCAGCAGGCAGCCCCGGTGCAGGACGAGGACGCGGTCCGCTATCGCGTCCGCCTCCTCCAGGTAGTGGGTGGCGAACAGGACCGTACGGCCCTGGTCCGCCTGCTCGCGCATGGTCGCCCAGAAGGCCTGGCGGGCGGTGACGTCCATGCCGGTCGTGGGCTCGTCCAGGACGATCAGGGCGCTGTCCCCGGCCGTGGCGAGCGCGAACCGGACGCGCTGCTCCTGGCCGCCGGACAGCTTGTTGACCTTGCGGTCGGCGAGCTGGGTGATCCCGGCCCGGGAGAGGACCTCGCCGACCGGGAAGGGTCGCGGGTGCAGACCGCAGACCAGCGACACGAGTTCGCGGACGGTGACCTCGTCCATCAGGCCGCCGCTCTGGAGCATGGCGCCGACGTGGCCGCCGACGATGGCCTCGCGGGGGCTCTTGCCGAGGACGCGGACCGTGCCGCTGTCGGGCTGCTTGAGGCCGAGGAGCAGGTCGAGGGTGGTCGACTTGCCGGCGCCGTTGGGGCCCAGGAGGGCCACGGTCTCGCCGGGCCGGAGGGTGAGCGCGAGCCCGTCGACGGCCCGTACCTCGCCGTAGCTCTTGGTGACCTGGTCGAACTCGACCACGGTGGTGGTTTCCATGAGGTCCATCGTGGCCGCGAGCCAGGTCCGCCCGGCAGTGCCGAGGGTCCTGACTCGCGGATGACAGATGTCATGAGTGCGCGGGCCCGCGCCCCCTAAGGGGCGCGGGGAACTGCGCGACCAGCCCCCACCGGGCCGCAGCCAAAGAACTGCGTACCCGGCGGAGCGCTTACGTCGGGTTAATCTCGATGCTGCCCACCCGGTTGGTCGTGCTGACCAGCGCGGGGCGCATCGCGCCGATCACGTCCTCGACGGTGACCGGGGTCTTGTTGCCGTTGCCACGGGCGATGAGGACCTGGTCGAAGGTGGCGCCGTACAGCGCCTTGAGCGCTTCCTTGTCGTACGCCTCGACGAGCTTGCCGTTGATCGGCTTCACCTGGAGGAACTTCCACAGGGAGTTCTTCGGGCTGAACTCCACGCTCGGCTCACCGGTTCCCACACGGACGGTGACGTTCGCGGACATCGCCGGCGTGGCGAACTTCTTCATCATGCGGTCGACCTCGGCGTTCGAGATCGTCGGCTCCTGCGTCTTGGTGGGGACCTGGACCGGCGTGCTCGTGCCGCTCTCCACCTGGCTGCGGTAGGCGTTCTCGACGGACTCGGCGGCCGCGGCGGCGTCGATGCCCTTGCCCGCCTTGCCGTAGACGGCGACGGCCTTGCCGGACACGAACTTGATCGTGCCGTCGCTCGCCGAGCCGGCTCCGCCCGCCACCCGCTGGAGTGCGGCGGCGAGCTTCTCCTCGTCGACCGGCATGTCGGGTTCGACGACCCGCTGCTGCCCGAAGAGCGCGCCGATCACCGACATCGGGTTGTAGTCGCTGACGGCCGCCGCCCGGACCGTGGCCTGGGTGTCGAACTGGAGCCCCGCCTGGTCGGGCTTGAGGTCGACCGTCCTGCCGTCGACGGACAGCTTGAGCGGCTGGTTCATCCGGTCGTCGAAGGCGTCGTCGAGCTTCTTGACGGCGTCGTCACGGGTGCCGCCGCCGATGTCGACGCCGAACACGGTGGTGCCCTTGGGCACGTCGGAGTGGTTCATCAGCAGCCCGGCGCCGTAGGCGCCACCGGCGATGAGGAAGACGGCGACGAACAGCAGCGTCAGCTTGCTGCGGCCCTTCTTCTTCGCCTTCTTGCCCTTCTTGGGCGCGGCGGCGGCGGGCGCGCTCGGCGACACCGGCTCGGGCAGCTTCGGCGGGGTGTGCGGAAGCGGTCCGTCGGAGCGGGTGCCCGGCCCGAACGGGGTGTTCCGGTCGGTCGGGACGACGGGCATGCCGCTGGTGAGGGTGGAGCTGGAGATGTTGTCCACGGAGCCGCCGTAGCCGCCGACGCCTCCCGGGCCGGGGGCGTGCTTCTGCGGGGTCAGGATCGCGGTGTCGTCGCTGAGCCCACCGGCGAGCCGGCCGGTGCCGGCGACACCGGCGGCGGAGGGGTCGCCCACCACGGGCGGGATGACCGGGCCGTCTCCGGTGACGGGACCGCCGGTCGGCCCGGCGGGGCCGCGTCCGCGCGGACCGCCGGGCCCACCGAAGCCGTTCTGGCCGTTCTGGCCGCCGAAGTCACCGAAGTCGTTGGGCGTCGCGAAGTCATTGGGGGCCGCGAAGTCGTTCTGGGCCGAGAAGTCGTGCTGGGGACCGAATCCGCCGGCCTGCCCAACGAAACCACTCTGCCCGTTATGCCCGCCCTGCCCGTTGGGGCCGCCTTGCCCGTTGGGGCCGCCTTGCCCGTTGGGGCCACCCTGGCCGTTCGCGCCGACTGGGCCGCCCTGCCCGTTGTCCGAGAAGAACGGCAGGTCGTCGCGTCGCGGTTCACCACGGCCGTCGGCAGGCCCGACGCCTGTGCCCGGACCACCCTGGGTACGGGGGTTGCCGCCCGGCGGGTAGGAAGACCCGCCCGCCGGTCCCGCGCCGACCGCGAACGCACCGGTCACGTCGAAGGAACCGGTGCCGCCGCCGTGCCCCGGCGCCACGGGACCGGCGCCGGTGGCACCGGGGAGCCCGGCACCCTTCGTACCGCCGCCGCTGCTGCTGGGACCACCGGCGGCGCGGGGACCGCCCGCGTTGCCCGCGGCGCCCATGACGCCCAGACCGGGGCGCGAAGAGCCCGTGGAACCGCC
This sequence comes from Streptomyces sp. B21-083, assembly GCF_036898825.1. Lineage (GTDB taxonomy): Bacteria > Actinomycetota > Actinomycetes > Streptomycetales > Streptomycetaceae > Streptomyces. The sequence goes on from NZ_JARUND010000001.1 coordinate 3,363,511, forward strand.
ACTGTTGGGACTGCCGGGGCGTGAAGCGCCCGCCGGTCCTGTGCCGTTGGGGCCGCCCGGGCGGGGGCCCGCGGGTGTGGGGCCCGAAGCGCCGGGCATACCCGCCCCGTTGCTCGCGCCACCGCCCGGACCACCTGCGGGCGCGCCGGACTTGCGCGGCGCGAACCAGTCGCTGGTCTTCTCACCGGGCTGGCCCGGGCCTTCGGCGGAGGCCTCCGCGACACCGTTGGACGGGGGCGCGTCCGGCGTTCTGCCGTCGCCTCCCGTCTGGGGCCGCCGATGGGTCCCGGTGGTCTCGGAGGACTCGGTGTCCGCGACGGGTGTCCGGACGACGACCGGCGGAATCGGCCGGGATCCGGGGATGTTGATCCGGATCCGGGTCGTCAGCGTGGTCTCGGTCTTGGGCCCGTCCGGCTCCGCGGCCGAACGGCCCGCGTCCGCACCGCCGTCGGACGCCATGGGCGTGCCGTACGGCGGTGTCCCCGAGGGGTAGGCGGCACCTCCGCGCCCGTTGGGCCCGGAGGACGGACTGTCAGTTTCACGACTCAAGGCAGGTTCTCCCGGTTGGCTCCGCCGCCCGACGCGACCTCACGCGGGCAGCTCGGCGGCGCGCACCACCATACTGGCCACGTCTGGCGCGTATCCCACGACCGCCGGAGAAACCATCACTGGACCCCCACGCGGTTGCGGCGGCGAAGTAGTACGTCACTTGCCAAGTCGGACGGCGGGACCGTCCGGTTGCCGCGTCCGGGCGAGCGTGGCACACATCACAGCGACAGCCATACCGCCGAGAAGGAAGAGGTACGAGCCGACTCCTGCGGCGAACAGGAAGTCCCCCTCCGGACGGCTGGCGGTGAGCAGGACGACGGCGACCATCCACCCGACCGCGGGCGCGACCGCCCCGGCGCGAGTACCGACGGCACGCGCCCCGCCGAGGAACAGCCCGGCCGCGCCGCCCAGCGCGAGCAGCAGCCCACCCGGGAACCACGCGGCCTGGACGAGCGCGCCCGCGGCCCCCACGACGGCCCCGAGGACGAAGAGCCCCAGGAAGCCCACCGCACGCCCCGGAGAGGGCACCACGAGCGGCTGGGCCAGCACACTGCCGCCCCCTGCCGCGGCCTTCCCCCGGGCATCACCCGCGGGTGCCTTCCCGTTCGCACTCATCGCGCACCACCCTCCCCGTTCGCTGCGATCCCGTCGAACAGATCGGTCTCACGCACAGAAATACGCTCAACACCATCAACGTGCTCAACGCGCTCCCCCCGCACCAATTCGTAGTACTCATCCACGAAGAGCGGCTGTGCCTGCTGGTTGGAGAGTGCGAACCAGGGCTCGGCCACCTCGATCTGCGTGGCGTGGGCACGCATCGCGGCGGCCTTCGCGGCGGCGTACGAGGTACCGTCGATGACCGTTGTGATGAACTCCTCGTCCACGACACCCGGTACGTCGTCGATCACCCCGGCCTTGAGGAAGGGCAACCCGGGCAGCGCCTCCCGAAGCCGGGCGAAGCCGTCCTCGGCGACCGGGCGGGGCACCCGGTTCCAGTACACCTTGGGCACACTCCAGCCGGCCTCGGCGGCCAGCTCCACGGCGCGCATGGCGACACGGTGTGCCTGGATGTGGTCGGGGTGGCCGTATCCGCCGTCGGGGTCGTACGTCACGACGACCTGGGGCCGGACTTCGAGAATCACCTCGACGAGGTACCCGGCCGCCTCGTCGACATCCGCCTGCCAGAAGCAGCCGGGGTCGTCGTTGTCGGCGAGCCCCATCATCCCGGAGTCCCCGTATCTGCCCGGCCCGCCGAGCAGCCGGTGATCGGCGACACCGAGAGCGCTCATCGCCTCCGCCAGCTCCCTGAGCCGGTACTCGCCGAGGGCGGCCCCGCTGAGATGCGCGAGCTCGGGCGGAATGACCTCACCACGCTCACCGAGGGTGCAGGTGACGAGAGTCACCCGGGCCCCCTCTGCCGCGTACCGGGCCATGGTCGCGCCGTTGTTGATCGACTCGTCGTCCGGGTGCGCGTGCACCAGAAGAAGACGCCGGTCGGGCAGTTCCGTCATGGGGTCAGCCTACGAGGCGCGGGGGGCGGGGCTGCTGCCGCCTGCCTGGCGGTCACTCCTCGGGGTAACGCGGCAGGCCGGTCGTCGGGATCGTCCAGTCGGCGATGGTGACGTCCTCGCCGTAGACGAAGTCCTTGCGGGTGGCGTAGCGGGGGCCGCCGGGGGTGGGGTGGATGCCGGTGAGGACGGCGCCGGTTCCGGTACGTGGGTCGAAGATCGCGTAGACCGGAATGCCGATCATGGGATAGTCGCGCATCTTGCCGAGCCAGTCGTTGGCCGGGTTCGAGCTGGACACGACCTCGATCGCGGCGATGAGGGTACGGGGATCGAACGCACGTTCACCCTCCATGGCCGTCTCGGCGATCAGCATGACGTCGGGGCGGCGCATGATCCCCTCGGATTCATCCTCCACGTCCGGGGTCCCGGTGTGAGCCACGAGCCCTTCCGGCATGACCTGCTCAAGCCGTCTCCGCAGGCGCGCCACAGTCAGTTCGTGAGGACCGTTGGGCCGCACCAGGTCGTGGACGATCCCCTCCTTGGTGACCTCGAACTTCCCGGGAAGCGTGTCGCCCATCGCCTGAACGAAGTCCCGCATGGTCCGGTACACGTGGGAGATGCTCCGCTGTGCGCTGTCCGGGCCCGTGGTCATCGCACTCGCTCCTCGTCATTTGCATGCGTGGCGGCCCCCAGGAGATCGGATCGGCAGTCACGGCAGCGACCGGAGCGGTACGAGCGGCATCCTCGGCGCCGAACGCGTACTCCCACTTCCAGCTCACTCGCGAGCTGCTTCCATGGCCTCGTCCAGGACGGAACCCAGTTCCCGCAGGGCTTCCCGAGCGGTGACCGGATCTTCGTGCTCCAGACAGCTCTTCGCATGCGCGTAACGGGCGGCCAGCTCGGGTCGGCGCGCGATTTCGATGTTCCTGGCCCAGGTCAGGACCCAGCTCTACACGGGGCTGAGGGACTGCCACTCCACCGCCTTGGCGAAGGCCTCGTCCTTCTGAGCCTGCATCTCCTCCAGACGTCCCGGTTCGACGGCCGCGAGGGCCGCGCGCAGAGCGTCTGGGGTGTGCTCGGGACGGGGGATCAGCTCGTGTCCATGGTCAGACTGGGTGCTCATCGTGTCCTCCTGGGGATGCCCCCGCCAGCGTATCGAGCCGGAGCGGCGGCCGAGCGAGCCTCGGGACGAGGCGGCCAACGCGTCGGCGGAGAACCTTTTCAAGGGGGACGAGCTGACCATGACGACACCCTGAGTCTTTCGTGTCGGGAAGGCGATGACGTACGCCGGTGTGCGTCAGGCGGCCATGGGTACGGCGGCTCGGCAGTCGCGGCAGCGACCTGGCTCTGGCGCGCGGAAGGCACGCTCGCAGCCGTCGCAGGTCTGGAGCGGGCTCTGGACGGCCGGTGGCGAGGCCGCCGGTGCGCGGTACGGCGCCGGGGGTGGCAGCTGGGCGGTGAGGCGGTGGGCCAGGAAGGCGGCCGGGCGGCGCATGCCCTCGGGTGGCAGGTCGCGGGTCAGCGCGTGCCGTACGGCCGTGGGGCTGACGTCTCGCTCAAGCCAGGCGGCGACGCCGGGCGCGAGGTGGGCCGTGTCGCAGACCGACAGAAGCAGGTCGGGATCGCGGCGGCGGAGCCCGGCGAGAAGCTCGGTGGCGGCCTGGAGGAGGCCCGGCCCCTTGTACGCGGGCTGCGGTACGGCGGGGAGGGGCTTGCGGGGAGTGCGTTTCTGGGGCGGGCCGGGGTTGGTGGGTTGTGCGGGTCGAGCGGGAGGTTCGGGTGTGGGGGCGTGGTCGCCAGGGAGTCCCAGCTCGGGAGCGGGAGCGGGAGCGGGAGCGGGAGCGGGAGCGGGGTCGGGGTCGGGGTCGGGCTGCGGCTGCGGCTGCGGCTGCGGCTGCGGCTGCGGCTGCGGCTGCGGCTGCGGCTGCGGCTGCGGCTGCGGCTGCAGTCGCCTACTCGGCCTCGGCTCGGTACGGCGATCGGCGTGGCTCCCCGTATGGCGTGCGGGCTGGTTGCACGAGGTCGTGCGGGTGACGATCCGACCGTCCGGGACGCGTTCGCGTGAGCGGCGCAGATAACCGTGGGTCTCCAGTTCACGCAGGGCGGCGGCGATACGGTCCGCCCCCTCCGGGAACTTCCTGGCGAGCGTCTTGATGTCGACGAGGGCACCGGCAGGCAGCGACTGGATGTGCACGGCCAGCCCGATGGCGAGCAGCGACAGCTCGGGGTGCTGGGCGAGGTCTACAAGATCGAGGGCGGTAAGCGGATCGCCCGCCCCGAGTACATGGACAAGGCCGACGAGGTGTTGGGGGCGGATGGGCTGATCTCCGCCATGAAGGAGGACCTGGAGAAGGTCCAGTACCCGAAGAAGATTCGAGCCCTGGCGAACATGGAGGCGAAGGCGGTGGAGCTTCAGCTCTACGACCCGCTGAATATCCACGGCTTGCTGCAGACCCCGGAGTACGCACGCACACTGCTGATGATGCGGCGCCCCGCGTACACCGCAAGCGAGGTGGAGCGGTTCTTCGCCGCGCGCGTGGCCCGCAAGTCGGTCTTCGAGCGGGATCCGGCACCTGAACTCGGGTTCGTGGTGGAGGAGTGGACACTGCGGCGTCCCCTTGGAGGGAAGGCGCTGCTGCGCCGTCAGCTCGAACACCTTTTGGAGGCAGGACAGTTGCGAGGCACCGAGCTTCAAGTTATGCCGATGGACCGGGAGGAGCACGCCGGTGTGGACGGCAGCATCGAAGTGCTGAAGTTCGCGGACGGTTCGGCGGTAGGGCGTTCGCCAGCGCTGGCAAACGGCCGACCGGTCTCCGATGCGAGGCAGCTCCGTATCCTTGAACTGCGCTACGGCATCATCCGAGGCCAAGCTCTCACCCCGCGTGAGTCAGCGGCCTTCCTCGAACAACTGCTGGGGGAAACATGAACCGCAACATCTCGCCCGAGGGCGCCTCCGGCCCGACGTGGTTCAAGAGCAGCTACAGCAGCGGCAGCGAGGGCGACTCCTGCGTCGAGATCGCCACGACCCTCGGCACCATCCACGTCCGCGACTCCAAGCACACAGCCGCCGGCCCCCGCCTTGCCTTCACCCCCACCAGCTGGGCCAAGTTCGTTCCGTACGCGACCTGACCAGCTTGCCGCGCGGACGCGGCAAGTCTGGGCCTCCCACTGATCGATCGCGCAGACCAGAGGCAGGCTCGACACCTTCCCCAGCATGGGAACGATCCTCGTCTGACACCAGGTCTTTCCGTAGCCCAACGCGTATTACCCCAGGCGCGTCAACGTGTGGTTGGCGGAAGAAGATCGAGTGGCTGGTTCGCAGTTCGGAGACGCTCCCGCTACGGCGTCGGCCTCAGCTGGCATTGTCGTTCCAGATGGGGCAGACAAGCCGGCCGTGAGGCCCAGACGGACAACAGCCCGTGGAAACAGAGTGTGCGCGGCTCGCGGCCTTGTTGCCCTACAGCTATGGGATCCCAACGGCCCCACCCGTAAGATCTTTGCTCATGCGGATGGTCAAGAGCTCCAAACGACGGAGCCACAAGTCATGCGCTGCGACGGCCCGAACGACCACCCTTTCGCGCCAGACCCATTCCAGCCAATGTCGGCTTGATTCCAGCAGATCAACACACGGGGGTGCAATGTCCGGCGAAGACGAGCGCGTTCGGCTCGATCTCGACGCGATCAGAGGCATGGGTACGGGGCTGAACAATGTGAAGAAGGCATTCGACGGAATAGATAAGCTTGGGCAATACCTGGAGGACTTCGGCGACGGCGACCTCGCCGATAAATTCGAAGACTTTATAGACAACTGGGAAATCAGTCGCGAGAAGCTGACGGAAGAGGTCGGCGCGATGGCCGAGATCGCCAAGGCGGCGGCGCAGGCGTACGAAGATATTGATCACCAGCTGGCTGAGGCAATCCGGGGCGCTCAAAGCACCAAGAAAAAGGGGAAATAGTTCATGGGGGGACGGCCGCGCGACTGGCATCCAGTGGCGGAAGGTGACCCCATTCCCGGGGACCCCGACCAGATGGCATCGCTGGGTAGGAAACTACGCAAGACTGCCGATGAACTTGAGCGTCAGATCAAGAATCTAAAAGCTGTTACTGAGGTCGACGCCTGGGACAGCAAGGCTGGCGAGGAGTTCCGGGAGAGGGCAAAAGGCAACACAAAGAAGCTCGAAGCCGCCTTCAAACGGTATGACACAGCAGCTGATGTCATCGGTGCCGAGGTGACAGAGGTCGGCGGCGGCTACCAGGACAAGTTGCATGCCAGGCCCAAGAACTACGCTTCCGACCTGAACCGCGCCCAAGAAATTGCCGATGCGGCCCTCAAGGATGCCAGGGATGCGGATGATCGCAAGGAAGCGGCACAGAAGAGCCTGGACGGCTTCACCGGCAAGAAGTCGGAAAAGAGTTCCGACGATCAACACCGTAAGAAAGCCGAAGCGCAGCGGGATGCCGCAAAAGATGAAATCGAGACGGCCAGGGAGAAGATCAACGAAGCCAAGCAGATCCGGGATGATGCGGCAAAGCGTGCCCGGGAGTCGATTGAAGCAGTCGTCGACCATGACTCGTTGAAAGACGGATTCTGGGAGACGTTGGTCAAGGCCATCGCCGACGTCACGTCTGTCATTGCCACGGTGTGCGGGATTCTCTCCCTCGTTGTGGGCTGGATCCCAGTGATCGGGCAAGCGCTGGCCGGAGTCCTGGGCGCCATCGCAATGATCGCCACCTTGATAAATTTCTTGGCGACCTTCGTGATGGTCCTCCAGGGGAACGCCGAATGGCTGGATCTGGGAATTTCCGCGCTCGGATTCTTGATGATGGGTGTTGGCAAGGGATTCTCCAAAATTGCCGGAAAGTTCGCGAAGGGTGCGCTCGGCAAGTTGGGCAGGGCCGGGGCCGCGAGTACCGCCCGCCAGCTGAGCCGAGCCAACAAGAACCTCAGGAAGCTCTCCGGGAAGTCGTTCAAGCTCGGCAAGGGTGATGTGTGGAAGTCGATGAAGGAACCCTTCACCGAGCCGTTCTCGAAGAGCGCGTGGAGTAACAACCTCAAGGCTCTGAAGCCCGGAAGCGGCAACTACGTCGCGGCACGCAACGAAATCACTGCGCGTGGCGGGGGAAGCTCCTTCAAGGGGCTGGGTAATTCGTTCTCCATCGCCGATCCCGGAGTTGCCTCCGATCTCAAGTCCATCAAAATGGGCACTTCGGCACTCGGCGGCCAATTCGACACGAACGCCGTCAACGCGATCTCCAAGACGGCTAGCCGTATGTCCGGCATCGGCGCTGGCATTACGCTGGGCGGCCTGTTTCTGGACGGTAACCTCAACCCGCTCCTGGGCTGAGCCCAGCGACCGCGCCCCTGCGCGAAAGGAACGACATGACCACACCAGACGATGGCGCTCCCCTGGTCGAGGCATTCGAGTGCCGATTCGACTTTCAGCCCGGATGGATCGACCTGACGCTCAAAGAGGGCACGAAAGCCGAAGCCAAAGCGCTGGCCACAGAAGTTGTCAACACACTCAATCCACTCGCTCTGGAGATCGAGAAAAGCGCGGTCTTCGACGACATGGTCGAGCGGGCCGTAGACCTGAACGACGACGTCCCGACCCTTGCTGCTGCGTACTACGCCGAGAACGGCGAGGCACTCGCCAATCTGATGGTCGATTCCTACGGCGATGAGGGTGTAAACCGCCCCACCCGGGAAGAAGTTCAGCCGCTGCTCCTGGAGTGGGGGAACGCCGAGCCCAAGGGTGAGCCGCAGGTGACATATCTGGAGTTGCCTGCCGGACCAGCCGTTCGGGTGCAGTCGATGCTCCAGGTGAAGCGTATGTTCGGATTCGGGCGGAAGTTGACCGAATTCATCAAGTACGCCGTTTTCCCGCCCGGAATGACGAGTCTCATTGTCGTGACGGTGACTTGGGAGGCGATCGCTCGCACGGAGGAAATCACGGAGCTGGCCGACGAGGCGGTCCAGACTCTGCGGATCACCCTGCTCGCCTCAGGAGACACCGAGTGAAGACAGCCAACGAGTTCACTTCTCCTCCCCAGGACTACAACGTTGTCGTGCCGGACGGCTGGTTCCAACTCGCACTGGACCCCGACGATCGGGATCGCGGCATCGTCGCCCTGACTGATCGACAGTTCCGCGGTGTGGACAACGCTCCTCATTTGAAGGAGCAGTTCATGCGGGATCTACAGAGGCAGGCGAAAAACGCCTACAACGCCGGCGGCACGGAACTCTATATCTCCACCCTAGCTATCGGACCAGTGCCGCTGGCCTCGTCCCTGCTGATCAGCGTTCCAGCGCCTGACGAGTGGCCCAATTGCTCGGACGCCGAAGAACTCGCGGAACACCTGGCCGGCCAGAACGCCGACGACATCGAGGTTGGCGTTGTCGAGTTGGCCGTGGCGGGCAAGGCAGTGCGCCAGCGTCGCCGGGAGGCGGCTGCTCCTGAGGCGCAGATGGGCAACACCCTGCCGACCACGACGCTCACGTACTACGTACCCATTCCCGCCACCACTCGCTGGCTGATGTTGAACTTCTCCACGCCAATGGATCCTCTGGCGGATCAAATGGTGGCACTGTTCGACACGGTGGCAGGGACCTTGCATTGGGGCTGAGGCGATGACGGGGAATCAGAGCGGAGGATCCCAGCTGCGTAAAGGACTTGGGATCGCCGGGTTCGTGATCGTTCTGGTAGGCGCCGGTGCTGTTCTTGTGCTCGTTCTGGGTGCCTAGAAAATATTTGTGCGAAAAACGGCGCCTTTGGTGCTGGACTTGCCTGGCGACGCCTGGACCTTTGGGATTCTCTGCGGTCTGATCTCGGTCTTCGGGGTGTTCTCTGGGCACCGTCTCCTCGTGGCCGGCCCATACGGAGAGGCGTGGATTCGACGCGTGGCCCGCTCCGTCGCGACGGCTGTCTGCTGGAGTGTGGAATTGGCATCCCTGAGCTACGTGCTGGGATCTCTGCCTGGCAGGAACTGCTCGTCGTACAGGTCATGTGCATACATTCCCGACACGGACAGCGCACTCATTGCATACGCGGGCGCTACGACCCTCGTCGGGTGGCTCATCCACCGCGTGAGTAACGCGCGAACAGAGGAGCGTCGGACGCAAGAGCGCGAACGTGTGCGCAAGATGCGTAAGAAGGGTAAGAGCCGGGCGGAGGCACGGCGAGGGTGAGCATGATATCCGGGATATTCAGGGCCATGCCTTCGTCTCTCTGCCCACTTTGTCGAGTACTCCTGACCCACTTCCGGCACCGAGTACTTTGGCCCACGGCACGCCGAGCATGCCATCATCGCCAAGCACGTCGATCATCTACCTCGGGGACAAGCACATGCTGACCATGCGACGGGCGTCTGCGACCTGCCTCTTTGCTGCCGCCATCCTGTCTATGACTGGTTGCAGCAACGATTCGGCCGACGGATCGGGCAACGACAAGATCGCCGGAGCGGATACGGGTGAGTCGGGTTCCGCGACGCCCTCGGCCGCTGTCTCCGCTGCGGCCGAAAAGAACGCACCGACCTTCGACTTCCCGTCGGACATCAAGGTGACAGTGAAGAAGGACCCGACCGGGGATGCGAAGAAGGACGCGATTCTGCGGGACGCGGCGTACGCGGCCCAGGCTCGCGTGGAGGCGTTCACCCAAGGGAAGGGCCAGACCGCCAACATGAGCCGCTACTTCGCGGCCAATGCCCTCACCTACTGGGCCGAGCGGGTCTCGACGTTCGAGAAGGAAGGGCTCACCGTCTCAGGTGCCTACCGGTACTTCGGCTTTGAAGTCACGGATGTCGTGAGCGGTCAGGCAGCGGTCCGCTACTGCGAGGACCAGAGCAAGGCATACAACAAGGAGATCAAGACCAACACAGTGCAGCGCACCCAACCGAGTGACAAGGACTTCGTCCTGTACACGTTCCAGACCGCGCTGGACTCCGCCGGTGACTGGCAGGTGACGCAGCAGAGTTGGAAAAAGGGGGACGCGTCGTGCGTACAGGGGTAGGGGCAGGTGCTGCTCGTCATAGTGTCCGGGCGGCGGCGACCACAGGTCTGGTGCTAGTGCTGGGGACAGGCCTCCCAGCGTATGCAGGCGAGACCACTAGCGGCGATGAAGGGACCACAGCGCCCACCCAGCCGGACAAGAGCAGCGGCGGCGAATCCGGCAACGGCACAGTTGGTGCCAACATTCGTATCAGTCAGAGCCGCCCCAGTGCGAGCGGCTCGACCACGACCGCCACGTCCTCGAACGCCAATTGGAAGCCTCCGGTCTGCTGGTACGAGCCCATGTACACGGCGGAGGAGTATGAGGAGTTCATCAAATCCTCCTACGGAGGGGCGGGGGAGCCTGCGGCCAGCTACGCGAGGAAGCGGGACGAGGAGAAGTACCACAAGGGCGACGAGGGATTGTGGTGGCAGGTGAAGTTCCGGAACGACAACTACACCGACGTATGCCCTGTCACCACCAACAGCTGGGAAATCTGGGTCCCCCCGGCCGATCCCCAGCCCGACCCCAACAAGCTCACCCCGGAGATTCTCTCCGAACTGGCGTATAACTCCACCAAGTTGCCCATTCCACCCGTGAAGCTGAGCCCGAGCGCGGATCGACTCATCGTCAATCTGGGTACGCGAGTGGCATTCGAAGGTGACTTCGACCGCGTCTGGACGACGGCCAGCATCAACTACAAGGGTATCCAGATGGCCGCGACCACTGTCGCGACCCCTGTGGCGCTCAGGGTCGAGGCCGGCACCGCGGAAGCCGACCCGCAATCGTGCACGTACGACCTGGTGCGGGGAAGGAGCGGTTATACGGTCCACAGCATGGATACGGGCTGCAATGTCACGTACCGCCGTTCGTCGGGCACTGGTACATACCCCTTCAAGGCGTCGATCACCTGGCGGGTGACCTGGACAGATTCGGCCGATCCGGACGGTCCGACGCGGCAGCCGAGGTTGCCAGACGGACTGTCCACGTACGAGCAGAACGTGGCCGTCAAGGAAATCCAGGCCGTGAACCACTGAACCGACCAGCTCTGCATACCATTTCGGCCGGGGCCTGGTGGCCGTCCAAGCGATCTCCAAGCGGGGACGACTCTGCCGGGGCACGGTTCCGTCGTTGGCGGCTCTTCGTATTCGAGCGATACTCGGGGACACTCGACGCCCGGCAAGTGAGGAGCTGCGGGAGTGTCACATTCCCGCAGCTCCTCACTTTGACGCACTGACAGGGTGCCGCGTCACTCAGGTTCGGAGACCGCGTTGGCCCGGCCAGACCGCCTTCTCACAGATTGACGCGCTTCACGTACACGCGCTTGCGGTACGGAACGACCTGATACCAGACGAGGATCGTGCCGGTGCTGTAGGTGCGCAGCCGCATGGGATTCGGGTCCTCGTCGAGGCGGCCCTCCGGATCGAGACCGTATGCGGCGAGGTCGGCCAAGGCTGACGCGATGACAGCGACCGACTCCCGGTCTGGGGCCTTCATACCGCCGACCACCCACTCGGCGTCCGGATCGTACTCCCAGGCCCACCCGGTGACGTCGTCCTCAATACCTTCTTGCCGTTCGTTCACCGCAGACCGACTCCGGCCTCCTCGGACGCCGCGTCGAGTATGCGGGTGACCGCAGCCTGGGCCTGCTGGAAAGCGTCCTGCGGAGCGCTCGGGTCGGCGATGGTCCGCTCAGCCTCACGCATCATCCGCGCCTGCTCAGGGTGACGCTCGATGGCAACGAGTGTGGCCCACTTCTCCAGGAACAGCCGCATAGGTGTGATCGACGAGAGCTGGATGGCCTGGTCGAAGGCTTCTCCAAGGTCGCGGTCGAACTCGGGTAGCCGGGAGAGTGCGATCTGCTTGACGGCCTCGCGGAGGGCATCACGGGTGGTCGGCGGCTGCGGGATGAGCGGTGGCCGTGTTTCGGCGTGCTGTGCACTCATGCGTTGCTCCCTTCGACGCTGCTCGTCACGACCCTAGCCGCGCTCTCATGCGAAGAGCGAGTTGTTCAGGGGCGCGCCTAGGCGGCAGAGACGCGGAGACGCGTCTGCCGAAGCCGGGCTCCGGTCACCCACCCCCCGGAGCCCGCCACAGCCCATCAGCAACCCACCGGCAGCCCACCCAAGGCGCTGCCCGGCGAGCGGAGTGAGGGTTCAGAACTTCAGGTCGCCGATCATGCCCGCGATGCTTGTCGTCAGGTCGCTGATGGTCGGGGCGAAGGTTGATGAGGCCATGTAGAACCCCAGCAGCATGCACACCACCGCATGCCCTCCCTTGAGCCCTGACTTCTTGATCAGCAAGAAGACGATGATCGCCAGCAGCACGACCGCCGAAATCGAAAGTGCCACGGCGGCTCACCTCCAAGGGGCCCAGGGATGCAGGGGGTCTGACTATGGGGGCAGTAGATCCATACAGTGGCCAGCAGGTTCATACCCACTCGCCGCCAGTGATCATAACTATTCGCCCGCGCGCATCGGTCGGCGCACGGCCGCACAAGGGGGCGCATGGCCAATATGGTCGAGCCATGACTATCGAGCCCGTCTCCTTCCCCCGTCGGCACGCCCGAACCCAGCGATTCACGCTCGGCGCGCCCCGCGCCTTCAGCGTGGCGCCCGACGGTTCACGGGTCGTCTACCTGCGGTCCTCCGCCGGCACCGACCGGGCGAACAAGCTCTGGGTGCTCGACCTCCCGGACGGCGGCGAGCGCGTGGCAGCCGACCCGTTCGCGCTTCTCGGCGGGGCCGGCGAGAAGCTGTCCGTCGAGGAGCGGGCGCGTCGGGAGCGCAGCCGTGAGGGAAGCGCCGGAATCGTCGGTTACGCCACCGACTCGGCCGTGGAAGTGGCCGCCTTCGCCTTGTCCGGGCGGCTTTTCGTGGCCGAACTGCAGGCCGGGACAGTGCGCGAGATCCCCGCCGCGAAGGCCGTTCTCGACCCTCGCCCCTCCCCCGACGGGCGGCTCGTCGCGTACGTCGCGGACGGTGCCCTGCGCCTCGCCGACCTGGCCGGCGGGCAGTCCCGCGTGCTCGCGGAGCCCGAGTCGGAGACGGTGACGTACGGGCTGGCGGAGTTCATCGCGGCCGAGGAGATGTCCCGTTCACGCGGCTTCTGGTGGTCCTCGGAGTCCGATCGGCTGCTGGTCGCGCGGGCCGACGACGCGCCCGTGGACCGCTGGTGGATCTCCGATCCGGCGCATCCGGAACGTGAGCCGCAGCGCGTCGCGTATCCGGCGGCGGGGACCCTGAACGCCGAGGTGCGGCTCTTCGTACTCACTCTCAGCGGGGTGCGCACCGAGGTCGTCTGGGACCGGGCGCGGTACCCGTATCTGGCGCGTGTGCACTGGTCAGGGGCAGGAGCGCCGCTGATTCTGGTGCAGTCGCGGGACCAGCGCGGGCAGCTCTTCCTGGCCGTGGACCCGGACACGGGGGCGACCCGGATGGTGCACGCGGAGGAAGATCCACATTGGCTTGATCTTTTCCCTGGTGTGCCCTGCTGGAGCCCCTCCGGACAGCTCGTACGGATCGCCGACGAGGGCGGCGCCAGGGTGCTGGCGGTCGGTGAACGACCCCTGACGGGCGCCCAGTTGCACATCCGGGCAGTGCTCGATGTCACCGCCGACGACGTGCTCGTGTCGGCCTCGGCAGGTGAGGCTGCGGTCGGCACCGAGATCGGCGAAGTACACGTCTATCGAGTGAACGAGCTCGGGTCGGAGCGCGTCTCGCAAGAGCCCGGCGTGCACTCGGCAGTTCGCGCCGGGGGCGTGACCGTGCTCCTGTCGGCGGTGCCGGACCGGCCGGGGACCCAGGTGCAGGTGCTGCGCGACGGGAAGCAGGTGGCGAGCGTCGCCTCGTACGCCGAAGACCCCGGTTTGTCCCCGCGCATCACCCTCACCGAGGGGGGCGCACGCCGAATTCCATGCGCCCTGCTTATGCCGACCGACTACGACGGCGTCACTCGCCTCCCTGTCCTCATGGACCCCTACGGTGGTCCGCACGGCCCCCGAGTGGTCGCCGCGCACAACGCGCACCTCACCTCGCAGTGGTTCGCCGACCAGGGTTTCGCGGTGGTCGTCGCGGACGGCCGGGGCACTCCGGGACGCTCGCCGGCCTGGGAGAAGGCGGTGCACGGGGACTTCACCGTCTCCCTCGACGACCAGATCGAGGCCCTGCACGGCCTCGCCGAACACCACCCGCTCGACCTCTCCCGGGTGGCGATCCGGGGCTGGTCGTACGGCGGCTGGCTCGCGGGGCTGGCGGTGCTGCGGCGCCCCGACGTCTTCCACGCGGGCATCGCGGGCGCCCCGGTGACGGACTGGCGGCTGTACGACACGCACTACACGGAGCGATACCTCGGCGACCCGGCCACGGCACCGGAGGCGTACGCGAACAGCTCGCTGGTGACGGAGGCCGGGCTGTCCTCGCCCGCGGACCCGCACCGCCCGCTGATGGTCGTCCACGGCACCGCCGACGACAACGTGGTCTTCGCGCACGCCCTGCGCCTGTCCTCGGCCCTGCTGGCCGCGGGCCGCCCGCACGAGGTACTCCCATTGTCGGGCGTCACCCACATGACCCCGCAGGAACAGGTCGCGGAGAACCTGCTGCTGCTCCAAGTGGACTTCCTGAAGCGGGCGTTGGGGCTCTCGTAGGCCCCGCACACATCTCGCGCGGATCTCGTGCGGGCACGGCAACGGGCCGGGGCTACATGGCGAGCCCCGGCCCGTTTACGGCACCCGCACGGCCGTACGTTCCTCAGAGTGGCCCGTCCATATATCGAGACCGGGTCGGCCAAGTTGCCTGCATGTTAACGCGGTTCATGTGTGTTTGTACGGTTATTCCTACCCGTCGGTAAGATCGTCCCGGATTCCGGACCACCTCGGCCACGCCCGGCCGCCCCTCGGCTTCCCCCGCCCCCTCCCCGGCTTCCCTCCCGCTTTGGTCATGGCCGTCCAAAGCTGACCCAAGTGGCGCCCCACCCCTGAGTCAAAGGGCAAAAGTCCACATCAAAGGCGTCAACAAAACATTGACGGCGACTGAAGCGGCGCTGAAAAGTCCCCAATGTGACCTCGCCTATACCTTCCGCCACCGCACCCCAGGTGGCGGCCGATTCCGGAGCCGTTCCGCCGACGCCCACCGCGCCGGCCCGCGGCGGCACCGGCCGCTCGCCGGGCCGGATCGCCTGGCTGCGCTTCCGCCGCGACCGCACCGGTGTCGTCTCGGCCGTCGTGGTCGTGGTGTTCTTCGTCGCGGGCATCGGAGCCCCGCTGATCTCCAAGCTCTACGGCAAGGACCCGTACACCACGTACGGCCAGAACGGCACCGGCCTGCTCAACGAGTTCGGTTTCCCGATCCGGCCCAACGGCGGCATCAGCGGCGACTTCTGGTTCGGAGTCGAGCCCCAACTCGGCCGGGACGTCTTCACCCTGCTGCTCTACGGCATCCGCAACTCGCTGCTCATCGCCACGGTCACGACCGTCCTGGTCACCCTGTTCGGCATCGCCGTCGGTCTCACGGCCGGCTATCTGGGCGGACGGATCGACAGTTTCGTCGGCCGGGTCATCGACATCCTGCTGGCGTTCCCCTCCACCCTGTTCTTCATCGCCTTCTGGCCGGTGATGATCTCGATCTTCGTGTCACCGGAGGAGAACACCCCGACCTGGCTGACCGTCGTCAGCCTCATCTCCGTGATGACCGCGTTCGGCTGGGCGCCCCTCGCCCGGCTGCTGCGCGGGGAGGTACTCGCCCTGCGCGAACGGGAGTTCGTCGAGTCCGCCAAGGTCACCGGAGCCTCCCCGGCCCGGATCGTCTTCCGGGAACTGCTGCCCAACCTGTGGACGCCGATCCTCATCCAGGCCACCCTCGCGCTGCCGATGTACGTGACCACCGAGGCGGCGCTCGCCTTCCTCGGGGTCGGGCTCAGCGACCCCACGCCCGACTGGGGCGTGATGATCCAGCGCGGGGCGCAGGTCTACCAGAACGACATCACGTACATGCTCTTCCCCGGCCTGGCGATGGTGATCTTCGTGATCGCCTTCAACCTCCTCGGCGACTCCGTGCGCGACGCACTGGACCCGAAGACCAGGCGCTGAGCAACAGCGCTGCCCCCGCCCGCACCCGCACCCGCACCCGCACCCCGCACCGCAGAAATCCGGAAACACCGGAACAACCGGAACCACCGGGAACACCCCTTCTCCCTGATTCAGGCAGGACACCCCATGTCTCTCTCCCGCAGAAACTTCGTCATCGCCACCACGGTCGCCGCCGGCGGCTCCATGGTTCTGTCCGCGTGCAGCAGCGGTGGTGGGGGTGGTGGCGGCACGTCGGGGGGCGGCGCGGCCGGGACCAGCAAGTTCGCGTCGGTCAGCATCGGCACCGCGAAGGACTCCACGGGTCCCGCGCCGGAGATCCCGGGGGCGAAGAAGGGCGGCACGATCCGGCCGATCGGCCCGCAGGACTTCTCGCACCTCGACCCGCAGCGCATCTACTACTCGTGGAACTCCGAGATCGGCAACCTCTACATCCGCTGCCTGACCGGCTATCGCATCGACGGCGGCGCGATGAAGCTCGTCGGCGACCTCGCCACCGACACCGGCACCATGTCGGACGGCGGCAAGACCTGGACGTACACCCTGAAGGACGGGCTGAAGTGGGAGGACGGCAGTGAGCTGACCGTCGACGACGTACGGCACGGCATCGAGCGCGGCTTCGCCACCTTCACCACCGAGGGCGCCACCTACCTCCAGGCCGCGCTGACCGGCACCAACGACTTCCGCTCGGTCTACAAGGGCCCGTACGACGGCAAGCACCTCGACTCGGTCGTCACGGACACCGCGAAGAAGACGATCACCTTCCACCTCAAGACGGCCCGCCCGGACCTCAACTGGACGCTGGCCATGCAGTCGTACGGAGCGGTGTCCGCCAAGCACGACACCAAGGAGAAGTACGACAAGGATCCGTTCTCCTGCGGGCCCTACCGACTCTCCGCGCACTCCGTCGACAAGTCGCTGACGATGGTCCGCAACACCCACTGGGACCCGGCGACCGACCCGATCCGCAACGCCTACCCGGACACGTTCGCCTTCGAGTTCGGCCCCGAGGCGCTGCAGAGCACCGACCGGCTGATCGCGGACTCCGGGACCGACCAGTACGCGGTGATGGCGTACAGCGGGGTCCCCGCCGAGCGCATCCAGAAGGTACTGACGACACCCGCGCTGAAGAGCCGTACCGTCGACGGGCTGCTCACGGGTCTGTACTACTACGCCATCAACTGCAAGCGGATCACCGACGTGAGGGTTCGTCAGGCGCTCAACTACGCCTGGCCGTTGCAGCAGATCCGGACGATCTACGGCGGGCCCTCCGCCGGCGACTACGCGACCACGATCCTCGGCCCCGACATGGCCGGCCGGGTGAAGTTCGACATCTACGGCAAGCTGACGAAGCCGCAGGGCGACACCGCGAAGGCCAAGGCGCTGCTCAAGGAGGCCGGCAAGCTCGGCCAGAAGATCGTCTACACCTACCCGCAGGGTGGCAACGACGCCTACGAGAAGACGAAGGTCGTCATCGCCAACGCCCTGAAGGAGGCGGGCTTCGACCCGGTGATCAAGCCGGTGGAGTCGACCAGCTACTACGACCAGGTCCAGCAGATCGACAACTCGTTCGACGTGATGTGGTTCGGCTGGGCCCCCGACTGGCCCACCGGCTACACCATGCTCCAGCCCCTCTTCGACGGCCGCACGATCGCCAACGGCGCCAACAACGTCTCCCAGCTGAAGGCGAGCTGGGTGGACGCCGCGATCGACAAGGCCGCCGCCATCACCGACCCGACGCAGGCCGACGCGGCGTGGACGGCCCTGGACAAGCAGCTCATGGAGAAGGAGGCGCCGATCATCCCCGAGACGTACCAGCGCCGCTTCTACCTGTACGGCAGCAAGGTCGGCGGCACCGAGTACGACCCCCTGAACTCGTCGTTCGTGCTTTACAAGCTGTACGCGAAGTAGAGCTGGAACTGCGGTTCTTCGGCTGCGGGCCGGTGGGGGCTGGTCGCGCAGTTCCCCGCGCCCCTAAAAGGGCGCGTTACCGCACCGGCATTCATCGATACCACCGCCCCCTCCCACCCGACCACTCCGGCACCGGTCCCGCCCACCAGGGACCGGTGCCGGGGGTTCCGCCAGGGAATCCGATCGCCATGTACCGCTTCATCCTCCGCCGGACACTCAGCGCGCTGATGATCCTCCTCGTCATCAGCGCGATCACCTTCGTCCTCTTCTACGTCGCCCCGCGCGACCCGGCCCGCAGCGCCTGCGGCAAGCTCTGCACCCCGGAGACGCTCGCGCTCGTCCGGCGCAACCTCGGCATCGACGACCCGCTGCCCTTGCAGTACTGGCACTGGCTGGCCGGCGTGTTCGTGGGCCGCGACTACGCCGGCCTCGGCCACTGTTCGGCGCCCTGCCTGGGCTACTCCTTCACCAACCACGAGCCGGTCCTCGGCCTGATCACCAACCGCTTCCCCACCACCCTCTCCCTCACCCTGGGCAGCACGGTGGTGTTCGTGGTCCTCGGTGTCGGTACGGGCATGCTCGCCGCGGTGAAGCAGGGCCGGGCCCTGGACAAGATCGCGTCGTCGGTCTCGCTGATCGGCTCGTCCCTGCAGATCTACATCGTCGGCGTGGTCGCCATGTACTACCTCTCCGACCAGTGGGGCATCCTCCCCCGCCCCCAGGACAGCGTCGGCTTCAGCCAGGACCCGGTGGCCTGGTTCAAGGGCCTGCTGCTGCCCTGGTTCGTCCTCGCGATCATCTTCACCGCCAACTACACCCGGATGACCCGCTCCCAGCTCGTGGAGACCCTCGCCGAGGACTACGTCCGTACGGCCCGCGCCAAGGGCCTGTCCCGGCGCACGGTGTTCTTCCGGTTCGCCTGGCGGGGCGCCATGGGCCCGATCGTCACGATCCTGGGCCTCGACATCGGCTATCTGCTCGGCGGCGCGATCATCACGGAGGAGACCTTCGGCCTGCACGGCATCGGCGCCCTGTCCATCAAGGCGGTACGGGACAACGACCTGCCGCTGCTGCTGGGGGTGGTCCTGGTGGCCGCGGCGGCGATCGTCGTGGCCAACATCGTGGTGGACGCGGTGTACGCGCTGATCGACCCGCGGATCAGGCTCGCTTAGAAATGCCGGGTGACCCTGATGCCTGAGCCGACCGTCGCCGCCGCCGTCGACGTCGCCGCCGAACCCTTCCTGTCCGTACGGGACTTGACGGTGCAGTTCGCCACCGACGACGGGGTGGTGCGGGCCGTCGACGGCCTCTCCTTCGACGTGGGGCGCGGCCGGACCCTGGGTATCGTCGGCGAGTCCGGCTCGGGCAAGTCGGTGACGAACCTGGCGATCCTCGGCCTGCACGACCGCAGGCGTACGACGCTGACCGGGGAGATCGTGCTGGACGGCAAGGAGTTGCTGACGGCGCGGGAACGGGAGCTGGAGAAGCTCCGCGGCAGCAAGATGGCGATGATCTTCCAGGACGCACTGGCGTCCCTGTCGCCGTTCCACACGGTGGGCCGGCAGATCGCCGAGACGTACACCAAGCACACGGGCGCGTCCCGCGGGGAGTCCAGGGCCCGTGCGGTGGAGATGCTGAGGCGCGTGGGCATCCCGCAGCCGGCGCTCCGGGCCGACGACTACCCCCACCAGTTCTCGGGCGGCATGCGTCAACGGGTCATGATCGCCATGGCGTTGGTCTGCGACCCGGAACTCCTCATCGCCGACGAACCGACGACCTCCCTGGACGTCACGGTCCAGGCCCAGATCATGGACCTGCTGAGGGACCTCCAGCAAAAGTTCGGCACGTCGATCGTCTTCATCACGCACGACCTGGGCGTCATCTCCCGTATGGCGGACGACATCCTGGTGATGTACGGGGGCCGGGCGGTGGAGCGGGGCACCCGCAACGAGGTACTGAGGGCGCCCCAACACCCGTACACCTGGGGGCTGTTGGGCGCGATGCCCACCCTGAACGCCCCGGTGGACATCCCCCTGTCCCCGATCCCGGGCACACCCCCGTCCCTCCTCGACCCGCCCCCCGGATGCCGCTTCCACCCCCGCTGCGCCTTCACGGAACAGGTCCCGGCAGGCCGCTGCGCGAGCCGACGCCCCTTCCTGCCCCCTACCGCCGTCCATGGCGCGGCCTGCCATCTGACGGCGGTCCAACGCGGGGAGTACTACCTGGACTATGTGGGTGCGGACACAAGATGACGCGAAGGACCTGATCGCTACTCTCCGGGGATGGACTACGCGAAGATGCGCGCGATCGCCGAGGAGCTCACGGCCTACGCCGAATCGCTCGAAGGGACCTGGAAGGTCGAGGTCGGCCCTTCGGGCCCCTTCCTGGCTATGATCAGCCCGTCGAAGCGTCGCGAGGGTACGGTCCGGCGCATCCGCAACCAGCTGGACGAGCAGCTCCTCACCACGCACCCCGGCTACATCTGCGCGAGCGGTCCCGAGATCGAGCACCCGGCCATAAGCCGCATGCGTCGCCCCGATGCCGTCGTCATCCCCGAGGACGTCCTCGATGAGGAGGGACTCGCCGTCGACGCGACCCAGGTGCTGGCGGTCATCGAAATCGTCTCGCCGTCCGACCCGAACAACGACTACGGCGAGAAGCTCACCGAGTACCCCGCGATGGGCATCGCCCACTACATGATCGTCGATCCCCGCACGGGCACCATCGAGGTGCACTCCGACCCGTGCAAGGGCCGTTACCAGCGAAAGGACCCGTTCATCTTCGGCGACTCGGTGCCGGTCGGCCCCTGGACGGCGGAGACACACGCGTTCCGCCGTTACGGCAGGGCCGGGAACGCCCCGAGCTGAACGCCGTCGGCGGTCAGCCCAGTTCCCCGCGCTCCACGCAGAACTCGTTGCCCTCCGGGTCGGCCATCAGGACCCAGCCGCTCCCGTCCGGCCTGCGGTGGTCCGCGACGACCCGGGCGCCGAGGGAGACGACGCGCTCGACCTCCTCGTCTCGGGTGCGCCCGTGCGGACGCAGGTCGAGGTGGACGCGGTTCTTGGCCGTCTTGCCCTCCGGCACCCGGACGAAGAGCAGCCTCGGGCCACCGTCCGGGTCCTCGATCAGCGCCTCCGGGTCGCCGGGTTTGTCGTCGTCGGCCAGCGGGCGGCCGAGCAACTCGCTCCAGAACAGCCCGAGATCGTAGGGGTCGCCGGTGCAGTCGAAGGTGATGCTGTGGATGGTGGAGAAGGACAACCTAGGCCTCCAGGCCGTGTGAGGGTCAACGCCCCGCAGCCTCCCCGAGCTCACCGACGATGTCGAACGATTAAGTCACGAGGCAGACACACCGGAGTGTCCATCGCCCCCCGCCACGAGTTCCACCTCGAACCCGTCCTCGTTCTCCAGGTACGCCGCGTAGTGCTCTGCCCCGCCCGCATACGGATGTCGGTCGGGGAAGAGCAGGGTCCAGCCGTGAGCCGGGGCCTCGGTCACCAGGGCGTCCAAAGCCGGACGCGAAGGGGCGTGGAAGGCAAGGTGGTTGAGACCTGGACGCATGCGGTCGTGGTGGTCTCCGTGCAGGGCCGGCGACTGCTCGACCACCAGATACGTGTCCCCGTACCGCCAACTGCTCCCTCGTGGCCAGCTCTGGTACGGGACGCACCCCAGTCGCTCCAGGAGCCAGCCCCAGGAGGTGATCGCACGGTTCAGGTCCGGCACCCACAGCTCGATGTGGTGGAACACTCTCGGTCCCGAGTTCCCTTCAACGAGGGAGGGGCGAGGGCCCGTGACCCCCGCCTCTCTACTTCGAGTTCGCCATCGTCGCCCGACGGGCGCGACTCCGGTCAGCCCGCGTCCCCCTCCAGCGCCTTCAGCGCCGGGTCCAGGACGACATCCGCGTCTCGCGCCTCCGTCGTCGGGTCCTCCGGGAAATGACAGGCCGTCAGGTGACCCTCGCGGTTGCCGGAGATCTGGACCAGCGGGGGCTCCTCGCTCGCGCACTTGTCCTGCGCCTTCCAGCAGCGCGTACGGAAACGGCAGCCGGACGGCGGGTGTATCGGCGAGGGGACGTCACCGGCGAGGCGGATGCGCTCGCGGGACTCCGTCTCGTCGTCCATCGCCACCTCGGGGACGGCGGACAGCAGAGCGTGCGTGTACGGGTGACGCGGGCGGTCGTAGATCGACTCCCGGTCGCCGACCTCGACGATCTTGCCGAGGTACATCACCGCGACCCGCTGCGAGAAGTGCCGCACGATGGCCAGGTCGTGGGCGAT
Source organism: Streptomyces sp. B21-083 (assembly GCF_036898825.1). Taxonomy (GTDB): domain Bacteria; phylum Actinomycetota; class Actinomycetes; order Streptomycetales; family Streptomycetaceae; genus Streptomyces. The sequence continues at coordinate 3,385,820 of NZ_JARUND010000001.1, forward strand.
GAACAGGAACGCGATGCCCATCTCCTCCTGGACCTTCTTGAGGAGGTTCACCACCTGGGCCTGGATGGAGACGTCCAGCGCGGAGACCGGCTCGTCCGCCACGATCAGCTTCGGCTTCAGGGCCAGCGCGCGGGCCACCCCGATGCGCTGCCGCTGACCGCCGGAGAACTCGTGCGGGAAGCGGTTGTAGTGCTCGGGGTTGAGCCCGACCAGCTCCAGCAGCTCCCGGACCCGGTTCTCCCGGCCGCCCGACGGCTCGATCCCGTTGACCTCCATCGGCGACTTGATGATCGTACCGACGGTCTGGCGCGGGTTCAGCGAGCTGTACGGGTCCTGGAAGATCATCTGGATCTCGGAACGGACCGGCGCCAGCTGCCTGCGCGAGGCGTGCGTGATGTCCTGACCGGAGTACGTGATCTTGCCGCCGGTCGGCTCCAGGAGACGGGTGAGGAGCCGGCCCGCGGTCGACTTGCCGCAGCCCGACTCGCCCACCATGCCGACGCTCTCGGCGACATTGATGGTCAGATCGATGCCGTCGACCGCCTGAACGGCGCCGACCTTCCGTTTGATCGGGAAGCCGCCGTAGATCGGGAAGTGCTTCGTGAGTCCCTCGACCTTGAGCAGTTCCTCGGTCGACGTACCGGTGGAACCCTCCTGTGTGGGGAGGGTGAGGTTGTCGCTCATGTCTCGGTGCTCCCTAGCGCAGCCGGGGCTGGATCTTGTCGATGAAGATGGTCTGCTTCTGCTCCGCCGACAGATGGCACGCGGAGTCGCGCCCGTCCCCCAGCGACGGCCGTACGTCGGTGCAGAGGCTGCCCGACACCTCGCTGGTGAACGCGCAGCGCGGGTGGAAGGGGCAGCCCGAGGGCGGGTTGAGCAGTGACGGCGGTGAGCCGGGGATCGGCATCAGCGCCTCGTTGATGTCACCGTCCAGGCGCGGCATGGAGGTGAGCAGACCCCAGGCGTACGGGTGCTGCGGCGTGCGGAGTACTTCCTTCACGGAGCCGCGCTCCACGGCCCGGCCGGCGTACATCACCAGCAGGTCGTCGGCCATGTTCGAGATGACGCCGAGGTCGTGCGTGATGAAGATGATCGCGGAGCCGAACTCCTGCTGGAGGTCCTTGAGCAGGTCAAGGATCTGGGCCTGCACCGTCACATCCAGCGCGGTGGTGGGCTCGTCGGCGATCAGCAGGTCGGGGTCGCACATCAGCGCCATGGCGATCATCGCGCGCTGACGCATACCGCCGGAGAACTGGTGCGGATAGTCGTCGAAGCGCGTCTTGGGCTGCGGGATGCCGACCTTCTCCAGCATCTGCACGGCCCGGTCCTTCGCCTCCTTCTTGGAGGCGCCCCGGTGCTTCATGTAGGGCTCGGACAGCTGGCGGCCCACCGTGTAGTAGGGGGAGAGCGCGGTCAGCGGGTCCTGGAAGATCATCGCCATCTTGTTGCCGCGGAGCTGTTCGAGCTCCTTCTCCGTGGCGGTGACGAGTTCCTTGCCGTCGAGAATGATCTCGCCGTCGACGGTCGTGCTCATCGGGTTGTGCAGACCGAGGATCGTCAGGTTCGTGACGGACTTGCCCGATCCGGACTCGCCCACGATGCCCAGGGTCTTGCCGCGCTCGACGTCGAAGGAGAGTCCGTCGACCGCCTTGACGATGCCGTCCTCGGTGGAGAACTGCACCTTGAGATCGCGGACCGAGAGGAAGCTGTCCGGACCGGTCGGGGCCGGTGCGCCCTCGGGCTTGGTCAGTGTGGTCACGGTGGTTCGCTCTTCCTGGGAGTGCCGAACCTGCAGGTCGACATAGGCATACAGGACGTCGGTAAGAACATTCCGTGCCAGGCCGTGAAGGCGGGCAGGCGGCGATTCCGGATGCAAGGCATTCATGAGCCAACGGACTTCTGCGGTACGCCTGTCGCGGTACGCACAGACGATGCCGGCCGACAGGAGCAGGCCTGCGTCGACTCACTTCAGCGCAACGCGACCTCAACCGCCGAGGTGCGGGCCGCACTCGTTCGGGGGCTGTCACGCTCCCACCAGGGGTGCGTCACCGGTCTGGACCAATAGCGGCTCCACTCTCGCGTCAACGTCACGTTTCCGCAGGCCACGCCGGGTTGGCGCACCGTTGACGGGCACAGACCACCACTGATAGATACCTGATCAACCCACTTCGCCCACCCGGTCGAGCCGGGCCCGGCGCCCCCCACCCAGCCGTCCCTGTGCGAGCGATGACACGAGGTCAGGTTCTATGAATGCTCACGACCGACGCATGAGAGGGAACCGAAGCCAGAGGAGCGGTGCGCGCCGGCTCCTCACCGCCGCCCTGGCGCTCTCGGCCGCTGTCTCGGCTCCGCTCAGCCTCACGCCACAGGACGCGGCTGCGGCGGAGGGCGACAAGGTCCTCACCGTCGCCGTCGCCCAGAGCGTCGACTCCCTGAGCCCGTTCCTCGCGTCCAGGCTGGTCAGCACCAGCATCCACCGGCTGATGTACGAGTATCTGACCAACTACGACCCCAAGGACGCCCACCCGGTTCCGGGGCTCGCCACCAAGTGGACGCCGTCCGCCGACAAGCTCACCTGGACGTACACGATCCGCTCCGACTCCAAGTGGTCGGACGGGCAGCAGACCACAGCCGAGGACGCGGCGTGGACGTTCAACAAGATGATGACCGACGAGGGGGCCGCCACCGCGAACGGCAGCTACGTCGGCAACTTCGAGAAGGTGACGGCTCCGAGCCCGACCCAGCTCGTCATCGAACTGAAGAAGCCGCAGGCCACGATGGCCGCCCTCGACGTGCCGATCGTGCCCAAGCACGTCTGGGAGAAGGTCGGGGACCTCTCCGGGTTCAACAACGACAAGAGCTTCCCCATTGTCGGCAACGGGCCGTTCGTCCTCACCGGCTACAAGGCCGACAGCTACGTCCGCCTCAAGGCCAATAAGAGTTTCTGGCGCGGCGCCCCGAAATTCGACGAGCTGGTCTTCCGGTACTACAAGGACCAGGACGCGGCCGTCGCCGCACTGCGCAAGGGTGAGGTCTCCTTCGTCGCCGGGGCCCCCGCCCTGACGCCCGCTCAAGCCGAGTCCCTCAAGAGCGTCAAGAACATCCACGTCAACGAAGCGCCCGGCCGCCGCTTCTACGCCCTCGCCGTCAACCCGGGCGCGAAGGCCGCGAACGGCCGGAAGTTCGGTGACGGAGACCCCTCGCTCCTCGACGAGCGGGTGCGGCACGCCCTGTTCATGGCCGTTGACCGTACAACTCTCGTCGACAGGGTCTTCCAGGGCCACGCGGTCGAGGGCGAGGGCTACATCCCGCCGCGCTTCTCGACGTATTTCTGGAAACCCTCGGCAAGCCAGAAACTCGCCTACGACCCCGCGAAGGCGGCCCAACTCCTCGACCAGGCCGGCTACCGGAAGAACGGCGACGGCAAACGGGTCGGCAAGGACGGCAAGCCGATCACCTATCGCATCCTGTGCCACGCGACCGACCCGAATGACAAGGCCGTCGGCCAGTACCTCCAGGAGTGGTGGAGCGACCTCGGCATCGGTGTGAAGCTCGACTGCCTGGACAACGTGAGCGATCCGTGGCTCGCCGGCACCTACGACCTGGCCTTCGACGGCTGGTCCGTCAACCCCGACCCGGATTTCGTCCTGTCGATCCACACCTGCGGGGCCCTGCCCGCCACGCCCAAGGACGTGGGCGCAACCGACAACTTCGTCTGCGACAAGAAGTACGACGACCTGTACGCGCGGCAGCTCGCCGAGTACGACTCCGCCGAACGGGCGAACATCGTCCAACAGATGGAGTCACGGCTGTACGACCTGGGGTACATGAACGTCATGGCGTACCCGAACGCGGTCGAGGCCTACCGCACGGACCAGATCAAGTCGATCACCACCATGCCGGAGAAGGCGGGCAACATCTACGGCCAGGACGGCTACTGGAGTTGGTGGTCGGCGGTTCCCGCTTCCGCCGACAACTCGTCCGACGACTCCGGCCCGGCGGGGGTCATCGCAGGCACTGTCGGAGGTCTCGCGGTCGTCCTCGGTGCCGTGGTGTTCTTCGTGATGCGCCGCCGAGCCGGTGCAGAGGATCGCGAGTAACCGATGAACGACTGTGCCCTGAGGGGCTGTCGATGACCGCTGACGCAGTATCGGCGTCGGTCGCGGAGGCCGGCGGGGCGGCCGTCGCCGCCCCGCCGGACCGCGGTCCCCGCCGCGCCCGGGCCGCCTACCTCCGGTACGGGGCGGGCAAGCTGGGCGGCGCTGTCGTCTCCCTGCTCGCCGTCCTCGTCACCAGCTTCTTCCTCTTCCGGCTGATCCCCGGCGACCCGGTCAAGACCATGACGGGTGGACGCCAGGTGTCGGCTGCCCAACTGGCCTCATACCGGCGGGAGTTCGGTCTGGATCTGCCGCTGTGGCAGCAGTTCACGGACTACTGCGGCAAGGCTCTGACCGGCGACCTCGGCACGTCGTACCAGTTCCGGGCGCCTGTGATCGACAAGATCACCGAGGCACTGCCGAACACCCTGATTCTCACAGGCACCGCGTTCGTCCTGTACACCGCGCTCGGCGTCTTCCTGGGCACCCGTGCGGCGTGGCGGAGTGGCGGAACAGGTGACCGGCTCAACACCGGTCTCGCGCTCGCTCTCTACTCGATTCCGTCGTTCTGGCTCGGGCTGCTGCTCATCATCGTCTTCTCGGTGGGGATCGGCCCGATCCCGGGGCTCTTCCCGACCGGCGGCATGGAGTCGGGCGGTGAGACAGGATTCGCGTACGTCCTCGATGTCGCCCACCATCTCGTCCTGCCGGTGGTGACGCTGGTCGCCGTCGAGTACGGACAGACCCTGCTCGTCACCCGCTCGGCGCTGCTCGACGAGATGGGCGGCGACTATCTGACGACCGCCCGCGCGAAGGGCCTCAGGGACGACCTGGTCCGGCGTCGGCATGCCGTGCCGAACGCCATGCTGCCGACCATGACGCTGATCTTCGTCAACCTCGGCCGGACCGTCGCGGGCGTGATCCTCGTAGAGACCGTCTTCTCCTGGCCGGGCCTCGGAGGGCTCTTCTACCAAGCCCTGAGCGTGCCCGATCTCCCGCTCGTCCAGGGGCTGTTCTTCGTCTTCGCCACGGCGGTGATCGTGATGAACACGCTGGCCGATCTGCTCTATCCGCTCCTCGATCCCAGGGTGGGCCGATGACCGCCGAAGCGACTTCCCCGGCGGCGCGCGCTCCGGCCGGTCCGCGGCGACTTGCCCGGCAGCGGCGCCGCGCCTCCGTCTTCCGGTTCTGGAATCGGTACCGAAGCCACCGCGCCGGACTTCTGGGCCTGGCGCTGCTCGCCCTCTTCGCGCTGGCCGCGCTGACCGCGCCACTGACGGTCGGTTCGGACGTCTCAAGCGTGACGGACGCGCCAGGACAGCCGATGGAGAGCCCGAGCGGTGCGTTCCCGCTGGGCACCGACCGGTTCGGGCGCGATCTGCTGGGCCTGCTCGTCTGGGGCACGCGGGTCTCCCTGCTCATCGGGCTCCTCGCGGCGCTGCTCTCCGTGGTGATCGGGGCACTGGTCGGGATCACCGCCGGACACTTCCGTGGGGTGTACGCGTCTGTGATCATGCGGGTCACCGACTGGTTCCTGGTGATGCCGACACTCGTGCTCGCCATCGCGCTGGCCACCGTCATGTCCCGCTCGCTGGGCACGGTGGTGCTGGCGATCGGCGTGACGTCCTGGCCGACCACGGCCCGGCTGGTGCGGGCGCAGACGCTGGCGGTGGAGTCGCGGCCGTACATCGAACGCGCGAAGGCGCTCGGCGGTGGGCACTGGCACGTCATGTCCCGGCATGTGCTGCCCAACGTGATGCCGCTGGTGCTGGCACAGGCCACACTGATCATCTCCTCCTCCATCCTCGCCGAGGCGACCCTCGCCTTCCTCGGACTCGGCGATCCGACGGTCGTGTCCTGGGGCGGCCTGCTCCAGGAGGCACGCGAGGCGGGCGCGGTCAGCTCCGGCGACTGGTGGTATCTGGTACCGCCGGGCATCGCGATCGCCGTCGTCGCGCTGGCGTTCACCCTGTGCGGGCGCGCGGTGGAATCCGTTCTCAACCCCAGGCTGGGCGTGGCCCGTTGAATCTGCTGGAGGTCCGGAACCTCACTGTCACCTACGCGGGCGGGGCAGCCGCCCTACGCGGTGTGGACCTGTCGCTGCCGGTCGGCCAGAAACTCGGCATCGCGGGCGAGTCGGGCTGCGGCAAGTCGACGTTGGCGCTCGCGCTGCTCAGGCTGCTGCCGGCCGGGACCCGGATCGGCGGGGAGATCCTGCTGGACGGTGAGGACATCCTGACAATGCGGTGGGGACAGGTACGGGCCATCCGCTGGGCAGGAGCGTCGATCGTCTTCCAGGGGGCGATGCACTCGCTCAACGCCGTGCACCGCGTGGGCGACCAGATCGCGGAGCCGATTCTGCTGCACCGCAAGGCGACCCCGACCGCGGCGCGGAGGAGAGTGGGTGAACTGCTGGAGCACGTAGGCCTGCCGACGGCGCGGGCTTCGGCGTATCCACACGAACTCTCCGGCGGCCAGCGCCAGCGGGTCATGATCGCCATGGCTCTGGCCTGCGACCCGCAGCTGATCATCGCCGACGAGCCCACGACAGCCCTGGACGTGATGATCCAGGCACAGATCCTGAGGCTGATCGAGCAGCTCGTCACCGAGCAGGACCTGGGCCTGATCATGATCAGTCACGACCTGGCGGTCCTCGCCGACACCTGCGACCGGCTTGCCGTGATGTACGCGGGCCGGGTGGTCGAGGAGGGGCCGGCCCGGGAGGTACCGGCGGGTGCCCGGCACCCGTACGCGGCGGCCCTCTCGGCGGCGTTCCCCCGCATCGGAGACCTGACATCGCGGTTCGCACCGCGTGGCCTGCCGGGTGATCCACCGGATCCGGCCGCGCTCCCCACCGGCTGCGCCTTCCACCCGCGCTGTCCGATGGCGCTGGAGTCCTGCTCGGTACAGGACCAGGAGCTGCGGGACGCGGGCGCGGGCAGACGGGCGGCGTGCGTGCGGGTGGCGTCGGGCACGGCGGTGCCCGTGGAGAGACACGAGGGGGAAGACCTGAGGAGCAGCGCGCCGTGAGTGAGGACCACCAGCCCCTGACGGAGGACCGGCACGCGCCGGCCTCCACTCCGCCGGACACCGTCCCGCCGCTGCTGGCCGCCGAGGGCCTCCACGTCGTTTTCCCCGGCCGGCAGGGTGCTCCGAGCGCCCGTGCTGTCGATGGGGTCGACCTCGACATCCGCCCGGGCGAGATCATCGCGCTGGTCGGTGAGTCCGGCTGCGGCAAGACGACGCTGGCCCGCTCGCTCCTCGGCCTGGTTCGGCCGACCGGGGGCCGCGTCAGCTTCGGCGGGAAGCCGCTGGAGTACTCCTCTCGGGGGCTGAAGGCGTACCGAAAGCGCGTGCAGCTGGTGCTCCAGGATCCGACCGGATCGCTGAACCCGCGGCACACGGTGTACGACGCGGTGGCCGAGGGACTGCGAATCCACAGATACGCCGGAGACGAGCGGGCGGCGGTCGCGGGAGCCCTTTCCCGAGCGGGCCTGCGACCGCCCGAGCGCTTCTTCCTGAGCTACCCGCACGAGCTGTCCGGAGGCCAGCGTCAGCGCGTGGTCATCGCCGGTGCCCTGGTCCTGGAGCCCGAACTCATCGTCGCCGATGAGCCGGTGGCCTCGCTGGACGCCTCCGTGCGCGGCGAGATCCTTGCCCTGCTGCTGCGCCTGCGGGCCGAACTGGGCCTGTCCGCCCTGGTGGTGACCCACGATCTGGGCCTGGCGTGGAACATCGCCGACCGGGTCGCGGTGATGTACCTGGGCCGGATCGTGGAGACGGGGGACGTCGAACAGGTCCTCGCGGCACCTCGGCACCCCTACACCCAGGCCCTGTTGTCGGTCCTCCCGGAGGCACCGGGCGACCCCGTGATTCTCACCGGCGAACCCCCCGACCCCTCACGTGTCCCCACCGGTTGCCGCTTCCATGTCCGCTGCCAGATCCTGGCGAACGGGGAGGCGGAGCGAGCGGGCGTCGCGGACGACTGCCGGACCCAGGATCTGGAGGTGCTGGGCGGCGGCAGAGGGGAACAGGTGGCGTGCCACTGGGCGCGAGCGAGAGTCCCCGACTGATGTCGTGAACGGTGGCACCGTCATGGTCGCCGCCTCGACCTCGCCGAGGTCTTGCGCGGCGGACGGCGGTTTATTCGTTCGACAGCCGACCGCCGATCCGGGATGCTCACCGGCGATGACCCGAACCGATACGCCTCCCGCGTGGGACGAGCGCACCCAGTTGTCCACCTTCCTCGACTACGTACGTGACACCGCCCGCGCCAAGTGCGAGGGCGTGTCCCCGGAGGACGCCGTCAAGGCGCCGCTGCCGGGATCGCCGTTGATGACCCTGTGCGGGCTGATCAACCATCTGCGGTGGGTGGAGTTCTGGTGGTTCCAGGCGGTGTTCCTGGGCGAAGAGCTCGCGGGCCCGCTCCTGGAGGAAACGGACGACGACCCGGATCCGGAGATGCGGCTGGCCGTGGAGTTCCCGCTCGCTCAGCTCCTCGCCGAGTACGAGGAACAGAGCGCCCGTTACCGGGAGTTGATCGCGACCCGCGACCTCGACGAGTTGGCCGAGCGGCCCGTCCGCGACGGCCTCCACGTGAACCTCCGCTGGGTGATCCTCCACCTCATCGAGGAGACCGCCCGCCACAACGGTCACATCGACATCGTCCGTGAACTGATCGACGGCGTGACGGGCGACTGAGCGGCGCGGGTCATACGGGAAAGCAGCGCGACCGCTGGTGAAAAGCCGGTTCCCGGCACCCCATCGGGGTACCGGGAACCGGTGCGAACCAGGAAGACCTCAGGCCGCGTGCACGACGTCCTTCTCCTCGGCGAAGTGGCACGCCGACTCGTGAGCCGCGTTGGAGTCCGAGCCCCTGAAGCGCTCGGGGACCGCCAGCAGCGGCGTCTCCTCGGCACACTTGTCCTGCGCCTTCCAGCACCGGGTCCGGAAGCTGCAGCCGGACGGCGGGTTGGCGGGCGACGGCACGTCACCGGTCAGGATGATCCGCTCCCGGCCCTCACGGGCGTCCGGGTCGGGCACCGGGACCGCCGACAGCAACGCCTGGGTGTAGGGGTGTGTCGGGTGGTCGTAGATCTGCTCGTCGGTGCCGATCTCGGCCATCTTGCCGAGGTACATCACCCCCACACGGTCCGAGATGTGCCGGACGATCGACAGGTCGTGGGCGATGAAGATGTAGGAGAGGTTGAACTCGTCCTGCAGTCGCTCCATCAGGTTGATGACCTGTGCCTGGACGGACACGTCGAGCGCCGACACCGGCTCGTCACAGATGATGATCTCCGGGTTCAGGGCCAGACCGCGCGCGATACCGATGCGCTGACGCTGGCCGCCGGAGAACTGGTGCGGATACCGGTTGACGTACTCGGGGTTGAGGCCGACGACGTCGAGCAGTTCCTGCACCTTGCGGCGACGGTCGCCCTTGGGGGCCACCTCGGGGTGGATGTCGAAGGGCTCCCCGATGATGTCGCCGACCGTCATACGCGGGTTGAGCGAGGTGTACGGGTCCTGGAAGACCATCTGGATATTGCGTCGCACAGCCTTCAGCGCGCGCCCGGACAGCTTGGTGATGTCCTGGCCCTTGTAGAAGACCTCGCCGGCCGTCGCCCGCTCCAGGGTCATCAGAAGCTTGGCCACGGTGGACTTGCCGCAGCCGGACTCTCCCACGATGCCCAGGGTCTCGCCCTGGTACAGGTCGAAGGAGATGCCGTCGACCGCCTTGACGGCGCCGACCTGCTTCTTGAACAGGACGCCCATGGTCAGCGGGAAGTGCTTCACCAGGTTGCGCACCTGGAGGATCGGTTCGCCCCGCTCGACGGGTGCTTCGATCGCGGCGACCGACTCCGTTCCGGAGCGGGCTTCCACCACCTCGACGTCGGAGACGTTCGGCGTTACGTCCTGCGGCTCCTCGTTCTTGCTGAGCTCAGCCATGGATCGTCTCCGTCCAGAAGTGGCACGCCGAACCGCGGCCGGCCAGCTCGGTGCCGTCCCGCTCCGTGACTTGAAGCAGGTCCGGGACCTGCGTACGGCAGATGTCCTCGGCCCTGGGACAGCGCGGGTTGAAGGCGCAACCAGTCGGAACACGCAGCAGGTTGGGCGGCAGGCCCTTGATCGCGTACAGCTCCTGGCCCTTCTGGTCCAGGCGCGGGATCGAGTCCAGCAGGCCGCGGGTGTACGGGTGCGCCGGCCGCTTGTACAGCTCGTGGACCGGGGCACGCTCCACGATCCGGCCCGCGTACATCACCGCGATCTTGTCCGCGACGTCGGCGACCACGCCCAGGTCGTGGGTGATCAGGATGAGGCCCATGTTGTACTCGCGCTGCAACTCGGCGAGCAGGTCCATGACCTGGGCCTGGACCGTCACGTCGAGGGCCGTCGTGGGCTCGTCGGCGATGATCAGATCCGGCTCCAGGGCCAGCGCCATGGCGATCATGATGCGCTGACGCATGCCCCCGGAGAACTGGTGCGCGTAGTCGTTCACACGGGCGGCGGCGGCCGGGATCTTCACCCGGTCCATCAGCTCGATCGACTTGAGCTTGGCGTCCTTCTTGGACATGCCGTGGTGGACGCGGAACATCTCGCCCAGCTGGTAACCGACGCTGAGCACCGGGTTGAGCGAGCTGAGCGCGTCCTGGAAGATCATGGCGATGCCCTGACCGCGGATGCGGCGGCGCTCCTCGTCGGACATCTTGAGCATGTCCTGGCCCTGGAAGAGGATCTCCCCCTGGGGGATCCGCGCCGGCGGCATGTCGAGAATGCCCATGATCGCCTGCGCGGTCACCGACTTGCCGGAGCCGGACTCGCCGAGCACGGCGAGCGTCTCGCCCGCGTGCACGTTGTAGTTGACACCGTTGACGGCTCGTACGACTCCCTCACGGGTGGCGAACTCGACGTGCAGGTCACGCACTTCGAGCAGGGGGGCGTCCTCGCCGTCGCGGGGCCCCGGTACCGGAGCTACTTGTTCGATGGTGGTCATGTACGCCTCCCTCAGCGTGTCTTCGGGTCAAGGGCGTTGCGGACCGCTTCGCCGAGCATGATGAACGCCAGCACCGTGATGGTGAGCATGATCGACGGGTAGAGCATGATCCACTGGGCCACCCGGATCTGGGAGCCGCCGTCGGAGATGTCGTTGCCCCACGAGACGCCGTTGAGGCCGAGACCCAGGAACGACAGGGTAGCCTCCGCGCCGATGTAGACGCCGAGCGAGATGGTCGCGACGACGATCACCGGGGCCAGGGTGTTCGGCAGGATGTGCCGGAACAGGATGCGCGGGGTGCTCGCACCCAGCGCCTTCGCCGCCTGGACGTAGTCGGACTGCTTGGTGGTGATCACCGCACCGCGCATGACGCGGGCCAGCTGGGTCCAGCCGAAGAAGCCCAGGGCGCCCATGACGACCCAGATCGTCCGGTTCTGGAAGGAGTTGAGGACGACCATGGTACCCAGCAGGAACGGGATACCGAAGAACACGTCCACGAGGCGCGACAGGACCGAGTCGACGATCCCGCCGAAGTAACCGGCGATCATGCCGATCAGGCCGCCCGTGACGGTCACGATGAGCGTGGTGCCGAAGCCGACCGCGATGGAGGCACGGGCACCGTGGATGAGCCGGGCGTAGACGCTGCGGCCCTGCTGGTCGTAGCCCAGCCATTCGGCCGAGAAGACCTTTCCGAGCTGCGGCTTCTGCAGGTAGTGCTTGGCCAGATCGCCGTAGGCCGGGTTGGCGCTGGTGAACAGGCCGGGGAAGAACGTGATCGTCAGCAGCAGCAGGATCAGCACCGACGAGACGATGAAGACCTTGTTGCGCCGCAGGTCCTGCCAGGCGTCGCCCCACAGACTGCGGGCCTTCTCGGCCTCGACCGGTTGCGGGGCGCGGTCGGCCGCGTTGACGTCGTCGGGCGCGGCGACATCGGTTTTGGTCAGGTCAGGCATAGCGAATCCTCGGGTCAAGGACCGCGTAAAGCAGGTCGACAAGGAGGCTGGCAACGAGGTACACGAGCACGAGGATGGTGACCAGGCCCACCAGGGTGGTGCCTTCCCGGCGGATGATCGACTGGTAGATCGTGCCGCCGATGCCCTGGATGTTGAAGATGCCCTCGGTGATGACGGCACCGCCGAGCAGGCCGCCGATGTCCGTGCCCAGGTAGGTGACCACGGGGATCATCGAGTTGCGCATCAGGTGGACGGTCACCACCCGGCGCCGGGGCAGGCCCTTCGCGATCGCCGTACGGACGTAGTCGGCACGCATGTTCTCCGCGATCGACGTTCGGGTCAGCCGGGACACATAGGCGAGCGACGCCGTGGCCAGGACTATGGCCGGCATCAGCAACTGACCGTAGTTCGTGGGGTCGTTGACGTTCGGTTCCAGCAACTGGAGTTCGTCTGCGAAGATCCACTTGAGGAGGAAGCCGAGGACGAACACCGGGACCGAGATCAGCAGCAGCGTGATCAGCAGCACCGCGGTGTCGGCGGCGCGCCCGGCGTGCAGGCCGGCGAATACTCCGAGGCTGACCCCGATGACGATCTCAATGGCGAAGGCGAAACCACCCAGGCGCAGGGTCACCGGGAAGGCGTCGCCGAGCACGTCGGTGACGGGGCGTCCGCTGGCGATCTGCGTGCCGAAGTCGGCGTGCAGGATGATGCCCTTCATGTAATTGAAGTACTGCACAAAGATGTTCTGATCCAGGCCGTACTCGTGCCGCAGCGCGGCGATCACCTGAGGGCTGCCGCCCTTGTCGCCGAACAGCCCTTGGACCGGGTCACCGGGCAGCGCGTAGACCATCAGAAAGATCAGCAGGGTCGTCCCGAAGAACACCGGGATCATCTGGAGCAGTCGTCGTGCGACGTAGCGCCCCATCGTGCCTCCAAAAAAAGTCACAGCGGGCAAGCAGGCGGGCCCTTTCCACGCACACCGCCTGGCGGTGCGCGTGGAAAGGGCCCCCCGGCCGCTGCCGCTGCTGTCCGGGACTCGTTGTGGGCGCCCCGGACAACGGGCTGTCTGCGGTTACTTCTTCTTGACCTGGACGCCGGTCAGGATGGGGTCGCCGTCCTGGCCGAACTGGACGCCCGAGACCTTCTCCGAGTAGCCCGCGTTGATCTTGTAGTACCAGAGCGGAATGCTCGGCATGTAGTTCGGGAGCTGCTTCTCGATCTCCTGGTACTTCTTCACGGACTCGTCCAGCGTGGGAGCGCTGTCGGCGGCGGCGATCGACGCGTCGAGCGTCTTGTTGGAGAAGCCGCTCTGGTTACCGTCCGACTTGGTGCCGAACAGGTCCCGGATGAAGTTGGCGTTCATCGGGAAGTCCAGCACCCAGCCCGAGCGGTAGAAGGACTTGACTTCCTTCGCCTTACGGGCCTGGAGGTCGGCCTGGAAGTCGGCCTTCGAGTCGCCGGAGCACTTGACACCGGTGGCGTTGGTGATCGAGTTGCAGACCGCCTCCACCCACTCCTTGTGACCGCCGTCGGCGTTGAACTGGATGGTGATGGCGTTGCCCGGAACGCCGCCACCCTCCTTGATGAGCGCCTTGGCCGCAGCCGGGTCGTACTTGGTGACGTCACCCGCGGCGTCCGGCTCGTAGCCGAGAACGCCCTTCGCCACCCAGCCGGTGGCGGGCTCACGGGTGCCCTGGAGCACGGTCTTGGTGATGGTGTCGCGGTCGATCGCCCTCGACAGGCCCTGGATGACCTTCGGGTTGATGTCCTTGAACTGCTTCGAGTAGAAGGCCGGCGCGATGCTCTGGATCGCCGAGTAGGCCTGGTCCACAGCGCGGTCGCCGAGGTCCTGCTTGTAGACCGGCAGGTCCTTCGGCGCGACCTGGGTGATGACGTCCAGGTTGCCGGACTTCAGGTCCTCGTACGCCGTCTCGGGGGTGGAGTAGTTCTTGAAGACCACGCCACCGTTCTTCGCCGCGTTCGAACCCTTGTAGTCGGCGTTCTTGGCGACCGTGATCGCCTTCTTGTGGTCCCAGCTGACGAACTTGTACGGGCCGTTACCGATCGGCTTCTCGCCGGCCGCCTTGGGGTCCGCGTAGAACGACTCGGGAAGCGGGGAGAAGACCTGGTACCCGAGCTTGTAGACGAAGTACGGAATCGCCTTGGTCAGCTCGATGGTGAAGGTGGTGTCGTCGACGACCTTAAGGCCGGACAGCTCCTTGGCCTTGGGGGCACCCGACTCGGGGGCGACCTGGTCGTAGCCCTTGATGTCCGAGAACCAGAAGCTGTTGGTCTGCTTGTTGGCCGGGGCCGCGGCCCAGTTCCAGGCCTTGACGTAGGACTCGGCGGTGACCGGGGTGCCGTCGTGGAACTTCCAGCCGGACTTGAGCTTGACCGTGAAGGTCTTGCTGTCCTTGGTGTCCACCGACTCGGCGTTCATGTAGACGATCTTGCCGCTCGAGTCGTAGTCCACCAGGCCGGTGAACAACGAGTTGATCACGATGCTGCCGTAGGACTCCATGGTGTTGGCCGGCTGCAGCGGGTTCTCCGGCTCACCGGACTCGACCGTGAACGTACCGTTCGGGTCGATCGCGGCCTTGTTGCCACCGTCACTGCCGCCGTCACCGCTGCCACCGCCGCAGGCCGTCGCACTCAGTGCCACAACCGCAGCTATCGCGACCCACTTGGCGCTTCTGGCACCGCGCATGGGTTCCTCCTCATGAGTCCATTGGTTCACCGCAAAAAAAGAGAGCAGACGACACACCACCGCCACCGTTGCCGGTACCGAGAAAGCCAATGCCCCCCACGCTCGCGAGTCGACACAGTTCGCTGTGCGTGACCCGTGGTCCGAGCTCTACGCGCCTAACTATCTGCCATGCGCCATATCCGAACCACACCCACAAGGTCTCGGTTCGATCACACCTGGCACGTACTTCTTCCAAAATCCGGACAAACAGTTTGCCGAAAGATCCCTGCGAAACGGACTTGTTACACATCTATCGGAAACGAGTGTCCGCATTCCGGACATGGTTGAGCGGAAAAAGAGTTGCGTACGCCATAGCCGCCGTGTGTACGTCCCCAAGCTGCGCCCTCAGGCTTCGGACGCGGGGAGTGACATCGCCCGGCGCGTCAGCAGCCCGCGGCCGCGACAGGGTCTGTCGGGGGCCGCGGCCCCACAAGTCCTCCCCCGGTGGACGGACGGCGGCACAGCGGGCACACAGAAACGTGTTCCATGCCCACCGGTTGGCCTCCTCCAGCAGCAGGGTAGTGCGGGCACCGCGTGCAGGAGGGCACACCGCTTCGATTGAAGGGTTTTCCCCCTGTGCCCGCCTCTACGACGGCACCGGGCACCCCCACCGTGAAGCGGGTGTACCCGGTGCGTTCGATGAGGGCCCGGCATCAGCGGTGCCCGATGGTGCTAGCCGTGCTTGGCGCGGCTCGCGGTGCGACCGCGCTCCTTCTGGTCCAGCACGACCTTGCGGATACGCACGGCCTCCGGAGTCACCTCGACGCACTCGTCGTCGCGGCAGAACTCCAGGGACTGCTCCAGGGAGAGCTTGCGCGGCGGCACGATCGCCTCGAACGAGTCGGCGGCGGCCGAGCGCATGTTGGTGAGCTTCTTCTCCTTGGTGATGTTCACGTCCATGTCGTCGGCGCGCGAGTTCTCGCCGACGATCATGCCCTCGTACACCTCGGTGCCGGGGTCGGTGAACAGCACACCGCGCTCCTGGAGGTTCGTCATCGCGAAGGCGGTCACGGCGCCCGCGCGGTCGGCGACCAGCGAACCGTTGTTACGGGTCTTCAGCTCGCCGAACCACGGCTCGTGGCCCTCGTGGATGGAGTGCGCGATGCCCGTGCCGCGCGTACCGGTCAGGAACTCCGTACGGAAGCCGATGAGGCCGCGGGAGGGGACGACGAACTCCAGACGGACCCAGCCGGAGCCGTGGTTCGACATGTTGTCCATCCGGCCCTTGCGGACGCCCATGAGCTGCGTGACCGCACCCATGTGCTCCTCGGGCACGTCGATCGTCATGCGTTCGACGGGCTCGTGGACCTTGCCGTCGATCACCTGGGTGACGACCTGCGGCTTGCCGATGGTCAGCTCGAAGCCCTCGCGGCGCATCTGCTCGACCAGGATGGCGAGCGCGAGCTCACCACGGCCCTGGACCTCCCACGCGTCCGGGCGCTCGGTGTCGAGCACGCGGAGCGAGACGTTGCCGACCAGCTCACGGTCCAGACGGTCCTTGACCTGACGGGCCGTGACCTTGCGGTCCTTGACCGCGGCCTTGGCGTCCGCGCCCTTGCCGGTGGCGCCGCGACCGACCATCGGCGAGGTGTTCGTACCGATGGTCATGGAGATCGCCGGCTCGTCGACCGTGATGAGCGGCAGCGCGATCGGGTTCTCGGGGTCGGCGAGGGTCTCACCGATCATGATGTCCGGGATACCGGCGACCGCACAGATGTCACCCGGGCCGGCCATCTCGGCGGGCTTGCGGGTGAGCGCCTCGGTCATCAGCAGCTCGGTGATGCGCACGTTGGACATCGTGCCGTCACGCTTGATCCAGGTGACGGTCTGGCCCTTGCGCAGCTCGCCCTGCTCGACGCGGAGCAGCGCGATACGGCCGAGGAAGTTGTCGGCGTCCAGGTTCGTCACGTGCGCCTGGAGGGGCGCCTCCGTGTCGAACTCCGGAGCCGGGACGTGCGAGAGGATCGTGGAGAAGAACGGCTCCAGGCTGTCGCTGTCGGCCGGGACGGTACCGTTCTCCGGCTTGGTTAGCGAGGCCACACCGGCACGCGCACACGCGTAGACGATGGGGAACTCGATCTGCTCCTCGTCCGCGTCCAGGTCCAGGAAGAGGTCGTACGTCTCGTTGACGACCTCGTCGATCCTGGAGTCCGGGCGGTCCGTCTTGTTGATGCACAGGATGACCGGCAGGCGCTGCTGGAGCGCCTTGCGCAGGACGAACCGGGTCTGCGGCAACGGCCCTTCGGAGGCGTCGACGAGCAGGACCACGGCGTCCACCATCGACAGACCGCGCTCGACCTCACCGCCGAAGTCGGCGTGGCCAGGGGTGTCGATGATGTTGATGGTGATGACGTCCCCCCCGCTCTTCGGGTGGTATTTCACCGCCGTGTTCTTGGCGAGGATCGTGATGCCCTTTTCACGTTCCAGGTCGTTCGAGTCCATCATGCGGTCGTCGAGCGACTCGGCGGCGTGCGCGGCGAAGGCACCGGCCTGCTTCAGCATGGCGTCGACCAGGGTCGTCTTCCCGTGGTCGACGTGGGCGACGATGGCGACGTTGCGGATGTCGTGGCGCGTGGCCATATTGCGGCGTACTCCCGGCTTGAGTGGATGGCCTGCGCGTACATCTGTGTTACGCGGACCCTGCCGGGCTGAACATGCCACGGCCTTACCCCATGGTACGGGCCCGGCGCGGTAGGGGCTCGCCGGGCCGTCCGGGTGAGGCGACCGTCACGGTCGGGGCGAGGCCTTGCTGCCGGGGGTCACGCCCTTCTTCAGGAAGCCCATGTCCTCGTAGAGGGGGGTCTGGAAACCGAAGGCTCCCACGTTGGCGACGTTCTTCCGCACGGCCGTGAGCTGGGGTCGCTGGAAGAGCGGGATGGAACCGCCGGCCGCCCAGATCCGGGCGTCGGCCTTCCGCACCAGCGAGGCCGACCTGCCCTCGTCCAGGGTGGTGAGGGCCTTGTCGAAGAGTTGGTCCACCTGGTCGGTGCCGACGCGGGTGTAGTTCTGCTCGACGTTGAGCGACCCGTCGGCCGCGGGCACCGGCTTGGCGTAGATGGGCCGCGCGTCGGTGGCGGGGAAAGCGGACGCGGGCCACGAGTACAGCGCCAGGTCGTACTGGCCGCTGGCGATGTGATCCTTGAAGTAGCTGTCGTCGGACACCTTGGTGACGGCGGTACGGATACCGACCCGGTCCAGCATCCGCGCGATCCGGTCGCCCACGGCCCGCAGTGTGGCGGACCCCGGCCCCGAGGGCAGCACGAACCGCAGGGTCAGCGGCTTGCCGTCCTTGGCGAGCGCCCCGGCGGCCCCGGCGGGAGCGGGCGTGCCCTTGGGCGCGTAGGCGCCGGGCGCACCACCCTGCTCGGGGTGCTTCCGCAGCGACTGCTTACCGTCCTGGGCGAGATTTCTCTTCCCCGCGCTGTCCTGGTGCCCCTGGTGCCCCTGCGGGTCCTGGTGGTTCTCACGGACGGGCTCGCCGTACGGCTTGTCGTCGTCGCCGAGGACATAGGTCCCGTCGTCGGTGCCACTGTCCTTGCCGTCCTCCTGGGAAGCCTTGGTCGTGGGCTTGGCCTCTGGCTTGGCGGACTGGGTGCCGGCCTTCTTGCCCTCTCCCCCGGCGACCTTCTCGCCGTCCTTCTTCTTCGGTTTCCCGAGCGGGCCGCCCTGCACCCACCCCGCGTCGGCGAGCAGCGCCTCGGCCTCGTCGGTGTCCTGGCCGCCGAGCGCGCCGCTGTTGTCGGCGTAGGCGGCCTGTCCGGAGAGCGCGAGATGACTGCCGACCGGTACGGCGGGCAGCCCCAGCGGTTTGAGTACGAGGCCGACGAGCGCCTCACGGTCCAGCGCACGGGCGACGGCCCGACGGACCCGCTCGTCGGCGAGGGGACCGTCGGCGCCGTTGAGGGCGAGCTGCGTGTAGGCCGGTTCGAGGGACTTGCGCACCTCGAACGCGCTGAGCGACCGCTGCTGCTCGGCGTACTCGGTGACCGCGTCCCGCTGCTTGCGCCGGGCGCTGTTCTCCGCGCCGGCGGCCTCGTCGTCGGAACCGTGCGCGAGGGCCCAGGAACGCAGGGCGCGGGCCGGGGTGAGCGCGGCGCCGGGGCCCTGGAGGGGGGTGGACTTTCCGCGTGCGGCGAGCGTGATGCGCTCGGCCTCGGCGGCATCGATCTCGGCCACGTCCACCTTGCCCCCGGCGAGCGCCTCGGTGCGCTTGTCGCGCGGTACGGCGTGCAGCACGATCCCGTCGAGCCGGGGAGTACGCCCCCACCAGCGCGGGTTGCGGACGAGGACGACATCGCCCTCCGCCTTGGCGACCTTCTTGAGGTTGAACGGCCCGGCGGTGACCTTGAGCTTGCGCCGCGCTCCGTCGTTGAAGGAGTCCGGGGTCCCCATGACCTCCTTGGGGTACAGGGGCGAGAACAGCGACTTCCAGTCGGCGTAGGGCCGGCTGAAAGTGACCTTGACCTCAAGGTCGTTCGCGCCGCGCTGCACCTTCTCGATGCGGTCGTACCCGGCGTTGCGGGCGGTCCAGTACGCCGAGTCCTTGCCGGACAGGGCACGCCACTGGGCGGCGAAGTCGGCGGCGCCGATCTCCCGGCCGTCGCTCCAGACCGCCTGCTGGTGCAGCTTGTAGAGGACGACCTGCTTGGGCTCGGTCTCGACGACCTTGGCGGACTCCAGGAAGTCCGCGTTGCGCTTGACCCGCCCGTTCGCGTCGAGCCGGTACATCGACGGCAGCACGGCCTCCGCGACACGGGTGGTCGTCGCGTCGGCGTCCGCCTGGAAGGTGTTGAGCGTCTCCGGTACGGAGTCCACGGCCCAGCGCAGTGTGCCGCCGTCGGCGAGCTGGGCGCGATCCGCGGGGGCGATGTCCTGCCCGGCGAGCGGCTTGCTCTCTTCGTCCGGGTCACCGCTGCACGCGGTGAGCAGGGGCACGGCGAGTACGCCGGCGGTGAGGAAGGCGACCGAGCGCGTGACCGCGCGCAGTCCGACGCCATGGTGGGACATCTCTGCTTACCTCCGGGAGCCGCGGGCGTTATGATCACTTTTGGTGGGATATGGAGCTGATCGCATGTATCCGGCCACTGAAGAGGAAAGGGTTCGGCAACCGGCGGCGACACGGCGGCAACGGCCGGGAAGCCCACCCGTGCGGCGCAGCGCACCACGGGATGCACCGATGCGCCTCGGCCAATCGGTGCACATCCCTTCCCACCGACAGGTGTGACGCGCAACACTCGCAGGCGCATGAACGTTGCCGTCCAAGGCCCCGGCCTACGAAGTGAGGTCACGTCATGTCCGTGAACGACGAACTGACATCCATCCAGCGCAGCCTCGACGACCTGTTGCGCTCAATGGGCCGCCTGGAACAGCAGATCGGCAAGGGCAGCCTGGAACTGCGTCGCCTCCGCAGCGACGCCAACCATCTGCGCGAAAGCCTCGCGCTGCTCCGCGAGGCCGCCCCTGGGCTCGCGGAATCCCGACGCCCCGACCTCGTGTCGATCTCCGACACCCCGTACGACAACTCGCTGTGGACGGACTCGGACGACGAAGGACTCGGCGCCCGCGACCGGCACGCCCCCTGAGAATCCGACCGGAGCTCTCCTTGGCCACTGGTACCGAACCACCGGACACGGACCCCCAGCAGAAGGGCGGCGGCGTACGGACCCCTACACGCGCCGCCATCGACGCCCCGCATCTGCGGACCGACCGCTGGTGGCTGGCGCCCGCCGCCACCGCCGCCGGTCTGCTGGCGTTCATCGTGTACTCGACCTGGCGGGCGTTCGCGAACGCCGACTACTACGCGGCCCCGTACGTCTCGCCGTTCTACTCGCCCTGTCTGGCGGACAACTGCGCCCCCATGCGGCACGGCCCCAACGCCGACCTGTTCGGCAGCTGGTGGGGCATCTCCCCGGCGATCATCATCCTGATCTTCCCGCTGGGCTTCCGTCTGACCTGCTACTACTACCGGAAGGCCTACTACCGCGGCTTCTGGGCGTCCCCGCCCGCCTGCGCGGTGGCCGAGCCGCACAAGAAGTACACGGGTGAGACGCGCTTCCCGCTCGTCCTGCAGAACATCCACCGCTACTTCTTCTACGCGGCGCTGCTGGTCGCCTGCATCCTCACCTACGACACGGCGCTCTCCTTCCGTGACGAGCACTACGAGTGGGGCCACATGGGCCTCGGCAGCCTGGTCTTCCTGCTCAACATCACGCTGATCTGGGCGTACACGCTCTCCTGCCACTCCTGCCGGCACATCGTCGGCGGCAAGCTGAAGCACTTCTCCAAGCATCCCGTGCGGTACCGCGCCTGGCAGTGGGTCGGGAAACTCAACGCCCGCCACATGCAGCTCGCCTGGGCGTCGCTGGTGAGCGTGGCGCTGGCCGACTTCTACGTGTACCTGGTCGCTTCCGGCGCTTTCGACGATCCGACCTTCTTCTAGAGAAAAGGGAACAGCTTCTGATGTCCGTGGTCGACCGCCAGGAGTGGGACGTTGTCGTGGTCGGCGCCGGTGGCGCCGGACTGCGCGCCGCCATCGAGGCACGCGAGCGTGGCGCCCGTACGGCGGTGATCTGCAAGTCGCTGTTCGGCAAGGCGCACACGGTGATGGCCGAGGGCGGGATCGCCGCCGCCATGGGCAACGTCAACTCGGGTGACAACTGGCAGGTCCACTTCCGCGACACCATGCGCGGCGGCAAGTTCCTCAACCAGTGGCGGATGGCGGAGCTGCACGCTCAGGAGGCCCCCGACCGGGTCTGGGAACTTGAGACCTGGGGCGCCCTCTTCGACCGCACCCGCGACGGCCGGATCTCCCAGCGCAACTTCGGCGGCCACGAGTACCCGCGTCTCGCCCACGTCGGCGACCGCACCGGACTCGAACTCATCCGCACCCTCCAGCAGAAGATCGTCTCCCTCCAGCAGCAGGACAAGAAGGAGACCGGCGACTACGAGTCCCGGCTGAAGGTCTTCCAGGAGTGCACGGTCACCCGCGTCCTCAAGAACGGTGACGCCGTCTCCGGTGTCTTCGCCTACGAGCGTGAGTCGGGCCGTTTCTTCACCCTCGAAGCCCCGTCCGTCGTGATCGCGACCGGCGGGATCGGCAAGTCCTTCAAGGTGACGTCGAACTCGTGGGAGTACACCGGCGACGGCCACGCGCTGGCGCTGCTCGCCGGGGCACCGCTGCTCAACATGGAGTTCGTGCAGTTCCACCCGACGGGCATGGTCTGGCCGCCGTCGGTCAAAGGCATCCTCGTCACGGAATCCGTCCGCGGCGACGGCGGTGTGCTGCGCAACTCCGACGGAAAACGCTTCATGTTCGACTACATCCCGGACGTCTTCAAGGAGAAGTACGCCCAGTCGGAGGCCGAGGGCGACCGCTGGTACGAGGACCCGGACAACAACCGCCGGCCGCCCGAACTGCTCCCCCGGGACGAGGTGGCCCGCGCCATCAACTCCGAGGTCAAGGCGGGCCGGGGCTCCCCGCACGGCGGTGTCTTCCTGGACGTCTCGACCCGGATGCCCGCGGAGGTGATCCGGCGCCGGCTGCCGTCCATGTACCACCAGTTCAAGGAGCTGGCGGACGTCGACATCACCGCCGAGGCGATGGAGGTCGGGCCCACCTGCCACTACGTGATGGGCGGTATCGCTGTCGATTCTGACACCGCCGCCGCACGCGGCGTACCAGGCCTCTTCGCCGCCGGCGAGGTCGCGGGCGGCATGCACGGCTCCAACCGGCTCGGCGGCAACTCCCTCTCCGACCTGCTGGTGTTCGGCCGCCGTGCGGGCCTGCACGCCGCCGAGTACGCGAACTCGGCCGGCGCCCGCTCCCCCGTGGACGACGACCAGATCGACACGGCCGCGGCGGAGGCCCTGCGCCCCTTCTCGGCGGAGGAACCGACCCCCGGCGGGGAGAACAGCCGCCCGGCGGAGAACCCGTACACCCTCCACCAGGAGCTCCAGCAGACCATGAACGACCTGGTCGGCATCATCCGCCGCGAGGGCGAGATGGAGCAGGCGCTGGAGAAGCTGGCCGAGCTGCGGGTACGAGCCCACCGCGCCGGAGTCGAGGGGCACCGCCAGTTCAACCCGGGCTGGCATCTCGCCCTGGACCTGCGGAACATGCTGCTGGTCAGCGAGTGCGTGGCGCTGGCGGCGCTGGAGCGCACCGAGTCGCGGGGCGGCCACACCCGTGAGGACCATCCGGTGATGGACCGTGGGTGGCGCAACGTGAACCTGCTGTGCCGACTCTCCGACCCTGCCGGTGGGTTGGCGGCGACCGACCCGGCGAGCGGCCTGATCGCCCTCACCCGCGAGACCACCGACCCCGTCCGCCCCGACCTGCTCGCCCTCTTCGAGAAAGAGGAGCTGGTCAAGTACCTCACCGACGAGGAGCTGTACGAGTGAGCAGCAGCGTGAGCAGCAGCTACGAGGCCCGTTTCAAGGTCTGGCGCGGTGATGTGAAGGGCGGCGGGCTGAAGGACTTCGCCGTCGAGGTGAACGACGGTGAGGTCGTCCTCGACATCATCCACCGGCTCCAGGCGACCCAGGCCCCGGACCTCGCCGTCCGCTGGAACTGCAAGGCGGGCAAGTGCGGTTCGTGTTCGGCGGAGATCAACGGGCGTCCCCGGCTGCTGTGCATGACCCGGATGTCGGTGTTCACCCGCGAGGAGACGATCACGGTGACTCCCCTGCGGGCCTTCCCCGTTGTCCGGGACCTCGTCACCGACGTCGGGTTCAACTACGCCAAGGCCCGCGAGGTGCCGGCCTTCGTGCCGCCGGAGGGAGTGGGCCCCGGCGAGTACCGGATGATGCAGGAGGACGTGGACCGGTCGCAGGAGTTCCGCAAGTGCATCGAGTGCTTCCTGTGCCAGGACACCTGCCATGTGGTCCGCGACCACGAGGAGAACAAGCCCGCGTTCGCCGGACCCCGCTTCCTGATGCGCGTCGCGGAGCTGGACATGCACCCCCTGGACGCGGCGGCGGAGTCGGGCCTGGACCGTAAGCGCACCGCCCAGGAAGAACACGGCCTCGGCTACTGCAACATCACCAAGTGCTGCAGCGAGGTGTGCCCGGAGGGCATCCACATCACGGACAACGCGCTGATCCCCCTGAAGGAACGGGCGGTCGACCGCAAGTACGACCCGCTGGTGTGGCTGGGCTCGAAGATCAGGAGACGGTCGGAAAGCTCATGACCTGTTCGAGGCTGTGCTCGGCGATCCCGCGCATGAAGGCGGGGTCCGGGAACGCGCCGACGTCGAGCAGTCGCAGCGGGCCGGTGGCCAGGGAGAGGTGCATGGCGAGCCGGTAGAGGCGGAGGCGGTTCGGGTCGAGGTCCGGGGCGGCCAGGCTCTCGTACAGCGTCCCGAACCGCTGGCGCAGGAACACGTGCTCCCACTCGGCGTCGAAGTACAGCAGGCCCTCGATGTCGATGAGCGCCGGTTCGCCGTCCGGGGTCACCAGGACGTGGTCCGGGCCGAGTTCGCCGTGGATGAGGGACAGCGGGCCGGTCCGGGGGCGGATTTCGGCTGCCAGGTGCCGTACCAGCGGGGCGGCTCGCGGCTGCCGTACGACGAGGTCGTCGAGGTCGTGCAGGGCGCGGTCCGTGATGATCCGCTCGCACGAACTCCCGTGGGACACCCCGCCCTTGTCGACGAGGCCGACCTTGCCGAGACGGGGCCCGGTGGCGCTGTGCAGCGCGCCGAGCAGGTCACCGAGGCGGTCCAGGACCTCGGCGCCGGTCTCCGGATCGCGTTCGAGGAGCACCTCCAGGTTGCCGCCGCCCGGGTGTCCCCGCACGTCCTCGACGACCGCCGCGTCCGCCGGGAGATGGGTGTGCGCGGGGTCGGCGTACAGGAGGCGCGGGGTGCGGACACCGACGGCCGCGAGGCGGTCGTGGCACGCCGTGAACAGGTCGAGACCGGTGGCGTGGGCGAGGGGGTCGCGGTGGTCGATCGGACCGGCGTCCCACAGGTCCTCGTCCGGCGACCAGACGTACGCGATCACCGTCGTGCCGTCGTCGAGGGCGAGCCGGTAGACCCCCTTCTTGCTGCCACCGCGCACCCGGGTGACCCCGGTCAGGAGACGGTTTCGGCCGAGGGCGGCGCGGGCGAGGGGGGTGAGGTCGGTGGCGGTGAGCTCTCTGCGGGTTGTGCCGCTCATGCGTCGAGGCGGGGGCGCGCGGAACGCGACTGGAGGTAGGCGCCCGCCGTCATCATCAGCACGCCGATGATTCCCATGGCCCCGTGGAGGACACGGGTGCCGCCGAACGCGTCCAATGCCCCCCACGACATGAGCAGGAACATGCCCGTGCCGAAGGACATCGATCCGTAGCCCCACAGCTCGGGGCGCACAGTGCGGTACCGCAGCCATGGCAGCAGCCAGGCGGTCCTGACCGCAACCGCACCGATCACCACCAGGCCGGCCATCAGCAGCCCGGCCGTTCCCAGCAGATACGAGTCAAACATCCCCCGCCCCCTTCGAACACGCCTACGGGGACCCTACCCACTCCTCCTCTCCCGCCACCCCTGCCCCATCCCGGTCGCGGGACCGCGATCGCCCCCATACGCTCGCAAATGTGACGCCCTCCCTTACCAGGGGCCGGCCGCGGCGAGCCGCCTCCCACATACCCGTGCGCGTGGCACACACCGCGCTCGGCGGGGTGATCGGTGTGCTGTGGCTGGTGCTGCCCGGAGCGACAGCGGATCAGGAGGGCTACGAGGCCCCCGTGTCGGCGGTCGGCAGCGCGCCGGCCGTCTCCGCGTCCGCGACGGCCGTGTCCGATGCCCCGGCGGTCGCGGACGCGCGGGAGAAGACCTCCGCCGGTGATCTGGTCCTGCCGCTCGTGGTGGCGGGTGTGGCCGTCGCGGTGGCCGGGTACAGCTACGCCCGGCGCAGGCGCCGCAGCGGAACCCCTACGATTCCCTCCGCCCTGCCTCCTGTCGCGCGGCCCACGACCCCCGAGCTCGACCGGCAGGCCCGCAAGTCGCTGGTCGCCGCAGACGACTGTGTACGCACCAGCCGGGAGGAACTCGGCTTCGTGGAGGGGCTGTTCGGGAGCGAGGCCGTCGCGCCCTTCACGGAGGCCGTGCGCTGTGCCGAGGCCGAGCTGTCGGCCGCCTTCCAACTGCGCCAGGCGTACGACGACAGCCCGACGGACGCCTCCCGGGCCGGCCTCGACCAGATCGTCGCCCGCTGTGTGGACGCAGGTAGGCGACTGGACGCGGAGGCCGCCGGGTTCGACCAACTGCGCGCTCTGGAGCAGGACATGAGTGGTGCGCTCAGACACGCCGAGGTGCGCTTCCGGGAGCTGACCGGTCGGACGAGTGCGGCGGAGGCGACCCTCGCCGATCTCGGCGAGCGGTATGCGCCGAGCGCCTCGCTCCTCGTCTCCGGCCAGGTCGAACAGGCGAAGGACCGGCTGGTGTTCGCCACGACCGGGCTCAACCGGGCCCGTCAGTCCGCCGACCTGGCCGACCCGGACAGGGCTGTGCTGCAACTGCGCGCCGCCGAGGGCGCGATCGCGCAGGCCGAGGTGTTCGTGGACGGCGTCGACCGCCTCGCGTCCGCGCTGGCCGCCGCCGCACAGGCTGTTCCGGAGGCGCTGGACGAGGCGGAGGCGGCCGTCGTGGAGGCACGGGAGCGGTTGGCCGAGGGTACGGCGGAGGGGGTGCCTGTCGGTGAGCTGGAGGGGCATGTCAGCCGCGCCCGGGCCACGCTGGCCGCCGTACGGGAAGAGGCCGCCGCCGGGCCCTACGACCCCCTGGAGGCCCTGCACCGGATCGCGGTGGTGTCCGCGCCCCTCGGGACGGTGCCCGGCGCTGTCCGGCTCGTCGCGCGCCGGGCCACCGAAGCGGCGGACGGTTTCGTGGGCACGCACCGGGGCGCGGTGGGCGCCGAGGCCCGGACCCGGCTGGCCGAGGCCCGACGGCTGCTGGACCAGGACCCGGCGGAGGGCGACGCCTTCGCCCGGCAGGCCCGGGAACTGGCCGAGCGGGACGTCCGCGCGCACGGCAATCCGTACGGTGGGCGGCCCGAGCACACGAACGGGGTCGCCGGGGCGGTCCTCGGCGGGATCCTGCTCGGCGATCTGCCCGACGCGGAGGCCGAGGCGCTGACCGGCGGCGCGCCGGGTTCGTTCGGCGGGCCCGCCACGCGTGCGCGGCGGGGTCTCGCTCCGTAAGAACTCACCGTGAGTTCCATAAGGAGGCCGGGCGGAGACGGGCGTGCCCCGTCAGAACAGGCTCAGGAGTGCCTCCGCCGGGTCCGCGAGGACCGTTCCGCCGTCCGGCAGCGGGAGTTCGAACCACACCGTCTTGCCACGCGGAGTCCGGCGGGAGCCCCATGCCGTGCTGAGCAGGCCGACCAGCTGGAGGCCGCGTCCGCCCTCGTCGGTGTCGCGGGCTCGGCGGCGGCGCGGCTGGACGAGGCCGGCGTCCCACACCTCGCACACCAGCATGCGGTCGAGGAGGAGCCGGAGCCGGATCTCGCCCTCGCCGTAGCGCAGGGCGTTGGTGACCAGCTCGCTGACCAGCAACTCCGTGGTGTCGATGAGGGGTTCGAGGCCCCAGGCGGTGAGCTGGGTGCGGGTGTACTCGCGGGCGCGGCCCACGCTGCGCGGTTCGCGCGGCAGCGTCCAGTCGCCGACGGAATCGGCGGGCAGACCCTGGACACGGGCCATCAGCAGGGCGATGTCATCCTCGCCGTGGTGGGTGTCGAGGGTGCTGAGGACGTGGTCGCAGACGTCCTCCAGCTGCTGGGAGGGGTCACGGAGTGCGCCGACGAACGCCTGCAGTCCCTCGTCGAGGGGATGGTCGCGGGATTCGACCAGTCCATCCGTGTAGAGCGCCAACAGCGAGCCTTCGGGTAGTTCGACCTCCACCTCCTCGAAGGGCTCCCCGCCGACGCCGAGCGGCATGCCCGGCGGCACGTCGAGCATCAGCGCGTCCTCGCCCGGTTCGACGAGCACGGGCGGCAGATGGCCGGCGTTGGCGAAGGTGCACCTGCGGGTCACCGAGTCGTAGACCGCGTAGATGCAGGTCGCGAGGTACACCTCGGAGAGGTCGGCGTCGCGGGGCTGGCGGGCGGCGCGGGTGGCCTGCTGGACGCCGCCGGGCGTGCCGAGGCCGCGCGCGATCTCGTCCAACGCGGAGAGGACCTCCGCCGGTTCGAGGTCGAGGAGGGCCAGGGTGCGGACGGCGGTACGGAGTTCACCCATGGCGACGGCGGCGCGCAGCCCCCGTCCCATCACGTCGCCGACCACCAAGGCGGTGCGGTTGCCGGGGAGTTCGATGACGTCGAACCAGTCGCCGCCGACCTCGGTGGCCGCGTTGCCCGGCAGGTAGCGGCAGGCGATGTCGAGGCCGGAGGCCTCCGGGTCGCCGGGCGGCAGCAGGGAGCGCTGGAGGATCAGCGCCCGCTCGTGCTCACGCCGGTACAGCCGGGCGTTGTCGATGCTGACGGCGGTCCGCGCGGCCAACTCCCAGGCCAGCGCCCGGTCCCGCTCCCCGAACGGCTCGCTGCCCTTCGTGCGGGAGAACTGCGCGAGGCCCACCACGGTGTCGTGGGCGACCATCGGGACGGCCAGCGTGGACTGGATGGCGCCGTTGTCCTCGGCGGGGACGAGCTGCGGGCGGGCCGTGCGCAGGGCGTCCGCGCAGGGCGAGTTGAACGGGAAGTGGTGTACGGCGCCCATGGAGACCGGGTCTCCGCCGCCCGCGAAGGGCGCGTCGGAGACGGCGCTGGCGAAGGCGACGCGGCGCAGTTCGGCGCTGCCGTCGGCGAGCCCGGGCGGGGTCTCGTCGCCGGCCAGCAGCCCCTGGTAGAGGTCGACGGTCGCGAGGTCGCAGAAGCCGGGGACGACGACGTCGAGGAGTTCGCGCGCTGTCGTCTCCAGGTCCAGGGAGTTCCCGATGCGGGAACCGGCCTCGTTCAGAAGGGCGAGATTGCGCCGTGCGGCGGCGGCCTCGCGGGCGGCGGCGCGGCGGGCGGTGATGTCGAGACCCAGCCAGGCGACGCCGATGGGGCGGCCGGTGCCGCTGTGCACGCGGTACAGGTTGATCGACCAGTGCCGGCGCTCGTCGGAGCCGGGCACGAGGCCGGTGATGTGCATGTCCGTTATCGAGTCACCGGTCTCCAGGACCCGGCGGAGCGTCGCCGACACCCGCTCGGCCTCGGGAGAGATCAGGTAGTCGTACACGCCGCGGCCCCGGTGGTCATCGACCGTGCCGCCGTAGATGGAGGCGAAGCGCTCGTTGGCGCGCCGGACCCGGAGATCGGTGTCGATCAGCAGGAAACCGAACGGCGATTGTCCGAAAATCGCCTGCGAGGCGGCAAGGTCGGTCTCGATCTGACGCAGCGTACGGACATCGACGACGATGCATACGGCGGCCTTCTCGCCCTCCTCCGTCCGCGTCGGCATCACATAGACCTCGGCGAGCCCCTCCCGCCGGCCCTCCTCGCCCAGCTCGGGCACGCGGACGCGGAACGGGACGACGCCGGTCCACTCCCGGCCGTCGAGGATCTCCGCCATCTTCCGCTGGCCGCGCTCCCGCAGATCGGGGTCGATGAAGGCTTCGATGGGGTCCATACCCACGGCTCGCGCGGCGGGGATGCCGAAGATCTTCTCGGCACGCAGGCTCCACTGGTCGACGAGACCGTCGGCGCCGATGGAGAACGACGCCACCTTGATGTAGTCGTAGATCGAGCCGGGTGGGCTGCTCTGCCACATGGGGTCACCTGTCACATCACGCGCGTGGTCCTGCGCGGTGTCACGTGTCGAATCGCGCACCGGATCGCCCATGGTGCCACGCGTGGTTTCACGTGTCTCATCGCGTATCGCGTCCCCGTCGGCGGGACCCCTGGCACCCGACGCACGGCGTGGCACACCGGCCGCGGCGTCACCCGTGGCCCTCGCACTCGCGCCGCCCGACGGGTCCTTGGACTCCGTGGCCTTCGCTGGTATCTCGCTCACGCGAACCGTCCCCTCCAGCTCACCGCGTCCGGCACCAGTCACCGGGGGCGGCTGCCCGCAGTATCCAGCACTACGGCGCCCCACAACACGGTGTTCACGATCACAGGACGATCCCGATGCTTTTCGGACCGGCCCGCGACAACACTCCCAGTCTTCTAACCAGGGGAACACCGGTCGAACCTCGATCCATGACAACTGCCAGTGGCCTGAACCACATGGTCGACAGAGCAAGGGCGGACGTACAGCCGCAGTTCACTCCGGCGCACGGTTCACGGTCGTCGTCACGCCGGGTTCCCGCCCGGCCGGATCTCATCCCGGCACGGGCAGTTCGAACCACACCGTCTTGCCCTCGTCGGCGGGGCGGGTGCCCCAGCGGCTGGACGAGTGGGCGACCAGCTGGAGCCCCCTGCCGCCCTCCTCGTCGGGGCGGGCCGTCCGCTCGCGGGGCGGGTCGGGCAGCGGGTCGGAGACCTCCACCAGCAGCGTGGCCGCGATCCCGGCGGGCCGCACCAGCCGTACCCCGATGGGCCCCGTGGCGTGCCTCAGCGAGTTGGTCACCAGCTCGCTGACCAGCAGCGCGGCGAGATCACCGAGGGATTCGAGCCCCCAGCCGCACAGTTGTCCGCGGACGACCGCGCGGGCTCCACGGACTGCGCCGGGCTCGGCGGGAAAGCTCCACTCGACACAGTCGCCTTCGGTGTCGATCACGCCGATCACTTCCCAGGCCACCCGACCCACACATGTCCGTTTTCGTGGGGTTAATGGGCACATACCCGGTATTGGACGCCGATTACCGCCCTAGAGGGCGCACTGTGGCACGAACGGCGTATGGGGCGCGCGCATCGGGCGCCCCACCGACCTCACGCGCCTCACACGGTTCACGAGCCCGCACATCAATCCGCACCGGGCCGCACATCGCCCCGCGTCGGCTCCGCATCGGCCCGCGGGCGTCACTCCATCCGGAGGGCCGCTTCCCGCACCGCCGGAACGTCCTGATCCAGCCAGTCCACGTCCCAGATCTCGGCCCGGGTCAGCCAGCGCAGTTCGTCGTGGTCCTGGAGGGGCTTCGGCTCGGCCGAGCCGGCCGGGAGCCGCGCGGTCCAGACACGCAGGACGTACGGCGCCCTCAGCGGCCACTCCCCCGGGATGCGCTCTACGGGTTCCGCGTCGACGCCCAGCTCCTCGCGCAACTCGCGCACGAGGGCGTCCTCCGGCACCTCACCCGGTTCGACCTTGCCGCCGGGCAGCTCCCAGCGGCCGGCCAGCTCGGGGGGCGCACTGCGGCGGGCGGCGAGGAGGAGTCCGTCGCGCAGCAGGGCGGCGCCCACGACCACGACGTGCTCGACCACAGGCGCCGGCTCAGCCGCCGATTCCGTGGCTGATTCGGTGGCTGGTTCCGCCGCCGGCCCCGCACCCGGCTGCTCGGCTCGCGCCGTCGCCGGTTCCGTCCGTTCGGTCATGGGCCGGAGCCTACGGGAGCCGGATCGCCGGGTTCAGTTCTGCCCGATCCGCTCGACCCAGTAGAGCTGCTTGTTGCCGCGCTCGTCGAGGCTGTCGGCGATCTTCTGGGCTTCCGCACGGGTCGCGTACCGGCCCACGCGGTAGCGATTGCCGTTGTCGTCCTGCCGTATGACGAGCCAGGGAAGAGTGATCGTCCCGTCGCTCATGGCGCCCCTCCACTTCCCGCCCCCGGCTTGCGCCGCGCCCCACCCGCCAAGGAAACCGCAATCCGCATATGCCCGACCCTACGCCTAACCTTCACGCAGCGAATACGGCTTTTCACAAAGAGGTACGCCAACCGGCCAGGGGTGAGGGGCGCACAACGTCGAACGCGCCGCCGAAAGAGCACGGTGTGTCCGGTCAGCGGCACACCGCGCCCCTTGGGACGACCTGCGAGAACGGCCAGAATCCACCGGCCCGGTGGGCTGCGGTGGTCGGCGGGGCGGCGGTGGAGGGGGGAGCGCTCGGGAGATCAACCGCCCCCGGGTGTGGGCTACTTCACCAAGTCCGGGGGCGGCGGGGTCACTTCACCGGCAGGTGGTACGCCACCTGGTAGCGGTCCGCGGGGATCACGACGTCGGCCGTCTCGACCGGGCGCCCCGAGGCGTAGTACGTGCGCTGCACGACGATCACCACATGACCGGGGACACCGCCCAGAGCGTGGAGTTCCTCGGCGAGGCCGGGGCGGGCGCCGACCTCCTCCGTGACGTTGTCGACGATCACGTCGATGGCCGCCATGCGCTCGACGACACCCATCCCGCCGAGCGGGCCCTCCTCGGGGAGCATCACCGGCGTACGACCCGTGACGGCCAGGGGCTCCCAGGAGGTGGACAGCATCATCACCTCGCCGGCGTCCCGGAAGACGTACTTCGTGCACATCACGCGGTCGCCGGGCAGCAGGCTGAGTCGCTCGGCGATGGCGCCGCTCGCCGCGGCCTGCGCGCTGCTGGACTCCCAGGTACCGCGCGCCTCCGCGTCGGCCTGCTCCTGGCGGAACGGTGTGGCGCCGCCGTCCGGACGGAAGCCGGAGCGGGCGATCCGGCGCGGCACGAGCCGCTCTCGCACATAAGTGCCCGACCCGGAACGGCCCTCGACAAGGCCCTCGGCCATGAGCACCTTGCGTGCCTCCAGCGCGACCGTGTCCGAAACGCCGTACTCCTCCCGGATCCTGGCCTGGGAGGGGAGGCGGGTGTGCGGTGGGAGTGAACCGTCGACGATCTGCTTTCGTAGATCACCCGCGACACGCAGGTAGGCCGGCTGTTCACCGAATGTCACGGGCCGCTCCCATCAGGCTGTACAGACAGCAACAGCGTGGCAACCATGGGTTGTGACATGCAAGCGAAGGCCAGAGAATCACTCGATGTGATGACGCGTCCCGCCGGATGACATCAAGCAGGCACGAGGCAGGCAGATACGCAGGTTAGGGCGCAGGCGCGCTCTTTCCCCGTTGCCGCTCTCGCCCTTCTCGCGGCTCTCGTCCTTCTCGCCGCGCTCGCCGCTCTCCCCTCTCTCGCCGTCACACCTCGATCCCTGCGTCCGCCTCCCCGCCGTCCCCGGTGCCACCACCGCCACCACCGCTGCCACCGTTCTGCTCGTACGGGGGTGGGGTCGTCGCCAGCCCCAGAGCCTTGCGCGGGGTGACCGTGCGGTTCACGTCGAGCAGTTCGCTGCCGGTGTCGTAGTGGTCGTAGAAGGTGTCGGCGTCGGTGGCGCGGGCCGCCTTCGCCCATTCCTGGCGTGCGCCGCGCAGGTCCTTCACGAGCGCCGCGACGCTGGGTGAGGCGGTGGCGGCGAACCGGTGTGCGGTGAGCAGGCGCGTCTGCTCGTCGAGGGCGTCGGTCACCCGCCGGGCCCACTTCTTGTGTCCCGGCAGGTCGTCCTCGACGAACTCCGCGTCGGGCGCCGTGTCCATCGCCGTGTTGAGGATGTGGGCGGCCTTGAGGTACGTCAACTGGTCGGCGTCGAGCGTCGTCTCGTCCTTGCGCAGCGAGCCGGTGAGGCTGCCGTTCGTGTCGACGCTGCCGAAGACGCAGGTGACCTCGTGGTCGCCGAGGCCCCAGCTCTGGCGGGTCGGGGTGAGGTAGTAGACGTCGACGTCGTCGGGCACGGCCCAGGCGTCCATCGCGTACCGGTCCTCCAGGGCGTAGCACTTGTCGTCGGCGACCTCGGTGACGCGGTCGTCGCCGGGGTAGGAACCGGCCGGCATGCGGAAACTGGCGAACACCTCGCCGTCGTGTGCGCCGGCGCAGGGGACGGGGTCCACGTCGTACGCCAGGCCCTCCAGGGAGCCGTCCAGGGAGTCGAAGCAGTCGCCCTTGGTCAGGGAGAAGCTGCTGTTGTCCTCCTTGGCGGCGCCCTTGAAGCCGTCCCAGGCGGAGGACAGGCCGCCGGTGCCGAGCAGCAGGGCCCAGAGCACGAGCCCGACGGTCGACAACGCGGATCCGGTGATCGCCATGCCCTTTCCGCGCTCGCCGTTCTTCCGGAGCTGCACGAGCGCGACGATTCCGAGGATCAGGCCGAGGGCGGGCAGGAAGCAGAGGATGCCGAGGACGAGGGAGGCGATGGCGACGCCGTTGACGGGGGTCGGGCGGTTGTACGGGGAGTAGCCCTGGGGCCAGGGGGCGTATGGGCCTTGGGGGTATTGCTGAGGGTAGTTCTGGGGGTAGCCCTGGGGGTTCTGGGAGTGGCCCGGATACGAGGGGTACGGCGGCTGGTCGGGTCCAGGGGGCGGGGGTATGGCCACGAGTGCCGGGCTCCTCGTCGGGTGATGTGAACTGGCGTGCGACTTGGCGCATGGTAGGGGAGTTTCGCCCCCGCCGCCCCTACCCGTCCCATCCCTGAGGGCTGCGCCCCCAGACCCCCGCTGCCGGCCCTGAACGGGCCTTGTCCTCAAACGCCGGACAGGCTGGAAATGCGGGCCGGGGCTGGAGGGGACGCGGCTTGGGGTGCGGGGTGCGTCTGGCGTTGCGGGGGTGTGCTGCCAGGCTGCGGAGGGGCCGGGCCCGAGCCGGAGGCGTGCTGCCTCAACCTCGGAGGTGCGGCCCGGGCCGGAGGGGTGCTGTCTCAACCTCGGAGGTGCGGCCCGGGCCGGAGGGGTGCTGCCTCAACCTCGGAGGTGCGGCCCGAGCCGGAGGGGTGCTGCCTCAACCTCGGAGGTGCGGCCCGAGCCGGAGGGGTGCTGCCTCAACCTCGGAGGTGCGGCCCGGGCCGGAGGGGTGCTGTCTGGGCTGCGGGGATGGCGGTGGCGGATGGGCGGGAAAGGAGTTTGGACCAAGCAGGCCTCTCACCTCAGGCGCCGGGCCGGTCGAGAGGCCCCGACCCGCGCTGGGCGGATGCAGTAAACGGGTGGGTGGGTGGGAAAGGCGGCCTCGGCCGGACAGAGCCCCGCTGCCAAGCCCCGGACGAGACAGACAGACCCCGAGCCGCGCTGGACAGACGCGGTGAACGGGCGGGCGGGTGGGAAACCACGTACCCAACTACTCTGCGTACATGACCCCTCTGCCGGACTGTTACTGCCCCGTGGACGGCACCCGCGTCCCCGGAGGCACCCTCACCTGGTGCTGCCCCCTGTGCCGAGGTCCCCTAAACCTCGACTTCGCCCCCACCCCGGCGCCCCTCAAGTCCCTCACCGGCAGGGTCAACTCCCTCTGGCGCTACGCGGAGACACTCCCCCTCGCCGCCCCCACGACCACTCTCGGCGAGGGCCGCACCCCCCTCGTAGAGCTGCGCGACGGCATCTCGGCCAAGCTCGACTTCCTCATGCCGACCCTCTCCTTCAAGGACCGGGGCGCGGTGCTCCTGGCCGAGCTGGCTCTCCGGCTGATGCCGGATCAGGTGGTCGCCGACAGCAGCGGCAACGCGGGTACGGCGATCGCCGCGTACTGCACCCGAGCCCGACTGCCCTGCACGGTGTACGTCCCGGAGGGCACCTCCGCGAAGAAGCTGGAGCAGATCGAGGCCCACGGGGCGAGGGTGCGGGTGATCGACGGTGACCGGGAGGCCGCGGCGGCAGCGGCGCGCGAGGCGGCGGACACGCCGGGCACGTTCTACGCCTCCCACGTCTACAACCCGTACTTCCTGCACGGCACGAAGACGTACGTCCACGAGCTGTGGGAGGACATGGGAGGCCGCCTCCCGGACGTCATCGTCGTGCCGGTCGGCAACGGCACCCTGCTGCTGGGCGCGGCACTCGCCGTCTCCGAGCTGCACTCGGCGGGACTGATCGACCGACGGCCCGCCCTGTACGCCGTCCAGTCGGCGGCGGTCGCCCCGCTGGCGCACGCCTGGGCGGAGGGCGTCCCCGACCTGACCGGCGTCACCCCGCCCCCGGTGTCCCCCACCCTCGCGGAGGGCATCGCGATCCCCGACCCGCCCCGGGCCCGCCAGATCCTGCGCGCGGTCCGTGACTCGGGCGGTACGTTCCTGACGGTGACGGAGGATCAGCTCCGGCACGCGCAGCGGGACCTGGCGTCCCAGGGGCTGTACGTGGAGTCGACCGGGGTGGCCTGCTGGGCGGCGGTCCGGGAGGGGGCGCTCGGGACCCGGACGGCGGTGGTGCCGTTGTGCGGGGCCGGACTCAAGACGGGGCTGGCGTCACCGGCCTGACAGCCGGTCACCACCGGGTCAGGCGTCGTCGAAGCCCGTCGCCCGCGCGCGCTTCTCCCAGCCGGCGACATCACCCCGTACCTGCTCCAGATGGCCGAGTACGCCGGTGACCGCGTCGTCGCCGAGTGGCAGGCGCAGCGGGGTGTGCTCGGCGTCGGCGTCCAGCGCGGCGAGGATCAGGGCCGCCGCCTTCGCCGGGTCGCCGCTCTGGGAGCCGTCGCCCTGCGCGACCATCCGGCGGGTCGCGCCGACCGTACCGGTGTAGACGCCGAGGTCCCGGCTGGCGCCGGCTCGGCCGCGGTCGAACAACTCGGTCCGGAAAGCGCCCGGTTCGACGATCAGCACCTTGATCCCGAACTGCCGGACCTCCGCCGCGAGCGCCTCGGACATGCCCTCCAGTGCGAACTTCGTCGCGCTGTACGCGCCGAAGCCCGGGGCGGAGAGCTGCCCGCCCACGCTGCTCATCTGCACGATCACGCCCGAGCCGCGCTGGCGCATGTGCGGCAGCACGGCCCGTACGAGGGCGGCGGGGCCGAACACGTGAAGGGCGAACAGGTCGCGCAGTTCGGCGTCGGTGGTCTCCTCGACGGCGCCGACGTGCGTACGTCCCGCGTTGTTGACGAGGACGTCGATCCGTCCGTGCCACGCGAGGACGTCCTCCACGGCGGTCTCGACCGCGGCCAGGTCGGTGACGTCCAGGCGCAGCGCCTGGACCTGCCTGGGGTGGGCGGCGACGAAGGCGTCCAGCGCGCCCGGCCGTCGCGCGGCGCCCACGACCACGTCGCCCGCGGCCACCGCCGCCTCGGCGATCGCCCGCCCGAAGCCACTGCTCGCACCGGTGATGAACCAGACCCTGCTCATGAGGTCAGCCCTCCCGTAGACCGCTGTCCGCCACTGCGCCGACCCGCTCGGACACTCGGGCAGCAGCCTAGACGGACAGCGACTTCCCCAGGGCGAGGTACACCTGCACAAGGCCGAAAGGGGACCCCAGGAGCAGGACTGTCGGAGGGCCGGCCCAGGGGCTCAGTCCTCACCCCTGAAGACGTTTCCCTCGGTCCCCCGCCCGGTCTCCCCGGCGTTCCCCGCGTCTCCGTCGAGCGTCGCCCGTACATACGTACGCAGGCCGCATCCGCGCAGTCGGCGGGCCCTCGCCCAGCCGGTCTCGGCCCTGCGCACGGTGGTCCTCGTCTCCTTGACTTCCGCACTCACGGTGCTTCATCTTCCTTCTGCGTCCGGCCTGTTGGGGACCGGGTAGGTCTGCTGTCACCGGTTCGCCCGGTCATGTCCCCGAGTCCCCGCGCCGCACAAAGGGAAACCCTCGTCGTGGCCAGGGCGCAGGTCCCGTAGATCGCGCATGAGCAGCAGCCCCGGCTCGGGGCCACGGCTCGTGCCCGCGTCCATGCCATGCCTCTCGGCGCCGGCGGCCCTCGTCAGGTCGCAGGCTCGTCAGCTGTCGGCTCCGACGGCGTGTTCCTCGGTTCGGGCTCCCGAGAGCCGGCGGCGGGCGGCTGTCAGGGCGGCGTCGATGTCGCGGGTGCCGGTGGCGACGCACAGGGTGTAGGAGACGTCGTTCAGCCGCTGGAGCAGTTGGGCGCCGCCCTCCTGGGCGTGGCGGGCCCGGAGAACTTCGTACTGCTGGAGCAGGTCGGCGAGGACGGTGGGGTGGGCCATCAACACGAGAGCTCTCCCTTGACGAGGCGGGGGGTTACGGCGGGAGAGCTCGGGTGGCACGCACCCGAGGCCGGCCGGTGTTCGGCCGCTCCCGCGGTGGGCCTGTGATCCCAAGCACCTGCGCAACCAAGTGCCCCAGGTCACAGCTCTCAAACAGGCCCTGCGGAGACCAGATGCTGTCACCACGTACCTGCGCCGGACGTGCCCGCGTGGATCACGTCGGCGGGGGCACTCCGAGAAGTGGCCCGACACCCTCCGAGCGAGGCCGGGAAAGGAGCTGGAAGGGGAGGGAATTGAGGAAATCGCAGAAAACAGGGGAACCGGAGAACTCGAAGAAGACGAGTAAGGCCAGTAGGGCGAGCAGGGCGAGTTCCTTCGCCTGGCGGTCGGTCACTCGGGAGGTCGACGCCGTGCGGCGCTCTGCTCGCAGGTGCGTTTCCGAGGCCGGGCCTGAGCGGGACACCGCCGTGCAGTCCCTCAAAGCGGCGGGCGCCGCGCTGCTGGCCTGGGCGGTAGCGGGCTGGTGGTGGAACGCGCCCATGGCTCTGCTGGCGCCATGGACAGCGCTGTTTCTCGTCGAGCGCACCGTCTACCGCTCGTTGCTGTCGGCGCTGCAGCAGTTCGCCGTGGTGGTGGCGGGCACTCTCCTGGCCGCCGGGGCGGGTGCGCTGACGCACGACACCATGGCCGCGATGGCATTGGCGCTACCGCTCACCGTGCTGCTCGGGAACTACGCGCGTTTCGGCGCGCAGGGCCTGTACGCGCCCACGGCCGCCCTCTTCGTCCTCGGCTACGGTTCGTACACGGGCGCCGACATCCTGCACCGGCTTCTGGAGACCCTGCTGGGCGCGGTCATCGGCATCTGCGTGAACGCCTTCGTCCTCCCGCCGGTCCACTCCCGCGACGTCCATGACCTGCGGGGGCGACTGCCCGAGGAGTGCGCCGCCCTGCTGCACACCGCCGCCGACGGCCTCCGGGAACCGTACGACCGGGAGGAGGCCCACGGCTGGTACGACAGGGCGGTACGGCTCACCGACGTGGTGACGGACCTGCGGACCGCGCGGCGCTGGTCGGAGGAGGGCCACCGGCTCAATCCCGGGTACCGGCTGCGCCGCTCGGTGTCCACGCCCCCACGGGCGGGCTGGGATCTCACCTGGGACCGTATCGCCGAGGACATCAGGGCGACCATGCGTACGTTGACCGAGGCCGCGGTGCTCCCGGACGGCGTGCCGGACATCCTCGCGACGCTGCTGCGGGCCGCCGGCGACGTCCTCGACCTCCAGGGCAGCGACGGCGACGCCGGCGATCGCCGCCAGGCCGAGGCCGCGGCGACGGGAGCGGCGGCTCACCACCGGCTGACCCACGTACTGGCCGACGTCCACTCCGCGACAACACCCGAGCTGGGTGGCCTGACGGCGGACACACAGCGCCTCCTGGCCGACCTCGCTCCCCTCGTCCCACCTCAGCACGAACCGGCCAGCGGCGCGGCTCGGGAAACGTCCACGACCTGACCGACCTCCCGAGGCGGTGTGAGCGGCCTGCCGGGGGTACTCGCCCTCTCCCCTCTCCTCAATCCGATTCCAAACCGATCCAAGTCATTTCATGTCAGTCCAAGGGAAGTGATCCCATGCACGACCGGCCGAACCGAACCGACACGGACCTGCTCGGCATCTACCTCAACGACCATCTCGCCGGAGCCACCCTCGGCACGGAACGGGCCCGGTCGCTGGCCGAGGCCGAGGCCGAGCGGGACCCGGCGCTCGCCGACGCCGTGGGGCCGGTGTCCGACGAGATAGCCGAGGACCGCGCCGACCTGTTGCGGATCATGCGGTCGCTCGATGTCCCGGTACGGCGCTACAAGATCGTCGCGGGCCGGCTGGCCGAGCGGGCCGGGCGCCTCAAGCCCAACGGCCGGATCGTCCGGCGGTCGCCGCTCGCCCCCATGCTGGAGCTGGAGCTGCTGCGGCTGGGCGTGGAGGGAAAGGCCGCCGCCTGGCGGACGCTGCGCCGCCTGGCCGACACCGACGACCGCCTCGACACCGTGCACCTCGACGGCCTCCTCGGACGCGCCGACCGGCAACTGCAGGTCCTGGAACAGCTGCGCCTTCGCCAGGCCGACGCGACGTTCCAGCCCCGGGCCGAGGCCCTCACCGCAGGCCAGGGGGCGCGCTCCTGAGCGAACACGCCCCGGCCACCGTCGTCAGTGCCGAGCTGCCCGAGCTGTCGGGTGCGCCGATCCGTCGCGGCCGACCGACAGTTGCGCCGGGCGGTACGGGACGTACGCGGCCCCGTCCAGACCGAGCGCGGTGGCCGACTTCTGGAGCGCGGCCGGGGTCGCCACGTCGTCCCAGCGGCCGGTGTCGACTCGGTGTTCGAGGGCGTGCAGGGCGGCCACGGTCTCGGCGGTGGTGAACGTGCAGTGGCCCTGCCGCTCGACGTAGGCCTGCCGCAGCAGCGCACCGTCGCCCGAGGCACGCACACGGGCGGCGAAGCGGGTCTCCTGTTCCACCGGAACGAGGTTGTCGGCGGTGGTGTGGACGTCGAGCAGGGGCACGTCGAGTCCCTGTCCGGCGGAGGACGTCCTCTGCGCGGTGCGGACGGCGGCGGGATCGGCGGTGATCGTGGCCCCCCGGGTCAGTGTGCGCAGGTCCGCGCGCAGATCGAGGCCGGCCGCCTTGTACAGGGCGCGGACCTGGGGCGCGTGCTGGGAATCGGCGAGCAGGTCGGCGTAGTCGACGCCCCTGTTCCAGGAGTTGTTGCCGCCGACGGACTGCTCGATGGCGTACCGGCCGCCCTCGACGAACGACAGGATGCCCTGCGCGAACCACGCGTACTGCTGCTCCTGTTGCCCCGCCCAGTCGGTCGCGGCGGGCCGGTCCTTCCCGGGCGCCCACGCGGGCAGGTTGAGGAAGGCGGCGGCCAGCGCTATCCGGGCGCGGCCCTGCGGGGTGGCCTGGGCGGCGGTGACCGCCTTGGTGAGCAAATCGGCGGTGGCGGCGGCCTCGGCCGAGGTGCCGAACCGTACGAGCTTCACCTCCTGTCCGGGCAGCAGCAGGCGGGCGATCGTGTACTCGGCGTCCAGCTGGTAGTTGTCCAGGTCCGTGGCCCCGGCGACCAGCCCGCACTGGCCGAGCGCGCCGTCGATACGCCCGCCGCCGTCCCGGGCCAGCTGCGCGTTGACGAGCCCGCCCATCGAACTGCCGATGGCCAGCGTGCGCGAGGGTTCGCCGATCTTCGCGGTGACTGCGTCGATGGTGGCGAACTGGCCGCGTTCGGCGCTGTTCAGGGCCCACATCGAGCCGTTCGGGTCGTACGACGACCCGGCCAGCGCATATCCCTTGGCGAGCAGTTCGACGCGTACGGCCTCGGTGGGCGCGTTCCTGGCGACGGTGGGCCCGAAGCCGTGACTGAACAGCAGCAGGGTGCCGTTCCAGCCGTCGGGCACGTCCGCGATCCAGGTGGCGCCGTCGGAAAGGGTGCCGGTGAGATGCCCGGCGACAGCCGCGTCGGACTGGGCGGCCGAGGAGGGAAGGGTGGTGAGCGCGACCGAGGTGAGCGTGGCGAGGACGGCGAGGGCGATGCGCGAGCGGGTACCGGGCATGGGCGGGCTCCTGGTGGGGGGAGGCGGCTCGGGGAGCGGGTCCGGACATGTGCGATCAGATACTCAGTGCACTGAACGAAGACGGACAGGAATGTAGGGCTGTTTTCTTACGGCCGTCAACATAATGCACAACTCTGTTGCGCGCATGGCCTGAATCGACCGAGCCCGAGCCTCAGGACCCTCGACGAGCCGAGGGAGCCGCCGGCGAGTTCACGTAGGGGTTGCCGCAGCGGGTCGCTGTCACCGGTCACCATTGACAAAGGGCACGAATTTCCCTCGTACTGAGCCTCCTGACTGCGTAACGAAGCTGCTCTGCCACTAGGCTCTGTCCCGTCGCCCGGTGCCCCGGAGTGGCACCGGACAACAAGCACGCCCCCACAGTCGGCGCGTGCGGGGTAGAAAGGCACTGCAGGTGCTGAGAGAGACAAGCGGTCCCGAGTACGTCTCGGACCTGGTGGACATCACCGACCTGCCCATGGACGCCCTGGAAGACCTGCCGGACACCGTGCTGGCGTCAGTGCTCCACGACGTGCGATTCCCGTCGGGCGAGAGCTTCGCCGCGTTCTCCTCGGCACTTCTCTGACACGCCGAGACCCTTCTCGCCACCTTTCGGCCAACTATGATCCGTCCCCCCGCTGTGAGTTGAGCCCCGACCCATCGGGGTATCACGTTGCCACGCACATATCCCGGCTCGAAGGCGCGGTGAAACGCCTGCGGCCGAATACGGCAGCCGGGGGGGTGCTTTGGAGCGAGAGCCGTACTTCTTCCTCAGCTATGCGCGCGGGGACGACCGTGGCAGCGCCTTCGTGGGCCGTTTCTACGACGACCTGGTCGAGGAACTGGACCGTCTGGGCGCGGACTGCAGCGGACAGCAGCCGTTCCTCGACATCGAACGCATCGGCCTGGGCATGGACTGGGAGAGCACGCTCGGCAGTGAGATCGGGAACTGCCGGGCCTTGGTCGCCCTG
Organism: Streptomyces sp. B21-083; assembly: GCF_036898825.1. Classification (GTDB taxonomy): domain Bacteria; phylum Actinomycetota; class Actinomycetes; order Streptomycetales; family Streptomycetaceae; genus Streptomyces. The sequence continues at coordinate 3,427,920 of NZ_JARUND010000001.1, forward strand.
TGCTCGCCCGCGTACGTCAACAGTCTTTACTGCGGCAAGGAATGGGCCGCCTTCGAATCCAGGCTGCTGAAGTACCGCGAGCAGACCGACATAGAGGTACCGGCGCTCATACCGGTCCTGTGGGTCCCCCTGCACCACGCCATGCCGCCGGAGATCAGCAAGTACCAGTACTTCGAACCGGCGATGGGTCAGGAGTACCTGGAGCAGGGGCTGATGGGACTGCTGCGTTCCGCTCCCGGGGGCCGGGCCTACCGGGCCGTCCTGGAACTTGTGGCGAAGCGGGTGCGGCACGTCGCCGATCTCTTCCGGCTGCCCCGCGCGCAGGGGCTCGACCTCCGTACCGTGCGCAGCCCCTTCGAAGGACGAGAGCTCGCGGGACCGGGAGGGCGTACGACGGGTCACGTCCGGGTGTTCATCGCCGCCGGCGTCACCGACCCCCTGCCCACGGGCCGGCAGCGGCGCGAGTACTACGGGCCCTCACCACTCGACTGGACCCCGTACCACCCTCCGATCCACCCCACCGTGGCCTACCGGGCTCAGCGCGTGATCATAGACGAGGGGTGCACGAGCAGCCTCGAAGTCGTCGACGGCGGTCTCGGCGAGAAGCTCGACGAGGCCATGCACCACAACCAGACGTCCGTACTGCTGGTCGATGCGTGGGCCGCCCGGGAAAGCCAGTACCGCGCACCGCTGTCCGACTACGACCGGCAGAACCACCCCGTCACCGGAGTACTCGTCCCGTGTCACGACACGGACGAGGAATCCGGCGACGAGGAGCTGTGGACCGACGTTCAGCAGGTCTTCAGACGCAACTGGATGCGACGCAACGACCCCTACGATCCGCTGTTCCAGGTCCAGGTCGAAAGACACCGGTTCGAGGACCGGCTGGCCCGGATGGTGGTCGTCGCGCAGAACCGTCTCATGGAGAAGGCCGTCCCGCGCCGGCTGCCCGTCGGGCTGTCGGCACCGCCCATGCCGGGCCTCAGCGTCCCGTTCACACCAGCGTCCCGCACCGACGACCCGACCGATCCGCCGGGTCGTACGCCCCTGCAGAAGGATCAGGACGATGAGCACTGAGGCCGAGGCTCAGGACACCGGCAGGATTGTCACCTTCTATTCGTACAAAGGTGGCACAGGCCGCACGATGGCTTTGGTCAACGTCGGCTGGATCATGGCCAGCAACGGCAAGAGGGTGCTGCTGGTCGACTGGGACCTGGAGGCCCCCGGACTGCACCGCTACCTGCGCCCCTTCCTCCTCGATCCGAAGCTGCGGGACACCGACGGCCTGATCAACATGGTGAACTCCTTCGTCGGACAGGTGATGCGCCCCGGGCCGCTGGAACCCGGCGCCGGGACCACCGTGATGAGTGACGAAGAACTGCGTTCCCACGCACGGCTCGGCCCTCGCGTCACCGGCCTGGACCTGCGGTTCCCGGCGGGCGGCCGGCTCGACTTCCTGCCTGCGGGGCGGATGTCCCCCTCGTACTCGGCGGACGTCACCAGCTTCAACTGGCGCGCGTTCTACGAGCGTCTGGGTGGCGGCTCGTTCCTTCAGGCGCTGCGGGAGGAGATGAAGGCGTCGTACGACTACGTCCTCATCGACAGTCGCACGGGCGTCAGCGACATCTCGGGGATCTGCACCACCCTGATGCCGGACGTCCTCGTCGACGGGTTCGTCCTGAACCACCAGAGCATCGAGGGCGGCCTGGATGTCGCCCAGTCCGTGGCGGCGGAGGTGCGCCACCCCGTGCGTATCCTCCCCGTGCCCATGCGCGTCGAGGACGGCGAGCAGGAACTGCTCGAATGGGGCCGCGACCTGGCTCGCGCGGAGTTCGGACCGTTCCTCTCCTGGCTCGTCGAACCGGAGCACGACCAGTACTGGGGAGATGTCGAGATCCCCTACAAGAAGTACTACGCCTACGCCGAGATCCCGTCCACGGTCCGGGACCGGCCCTCCCAGCCGGGCAACCTGCTCGCGGCCTTCGAGCGACTCACCGCGTGGATCACCGACGGCCAGGTGCGCTCCCTCGTCCCCCATCCGGAGGAAGAACGGCTGCGGATGCGTGCCGTCTACCTCGACCCCAGGACGTCATGGCCGCGCATCCACGTCAGCTACGCACCGGCCGACCGCATGTGGGCGGAATGGGTCGCGGCCCGGCTGGAAGCCACCGGATACCAGGTTTCGCTGCACAGCACCGCCGAGCCGGGCACCGGGACGCTGCCCGAGGTCGTCCCGGTGCTGAAGGGACGGGGAAGGCTGCTCGCCCTGCTCTCCCCCGAGTACCTGGCCCAGCGGCGCACTCAGGACATCTGGACCCAGTTGAAAGGCCACGAGAGCGCCAAGGGGGCGCTGCTGGCGGTACGCGTCCAGGAGTTCGAACCCACGGCCCGGGACCCCTTCAGGGGTCGCTTCGCCGCCGACCTCACCCATTGCACTCCCGAGGAGGCGGAGACCCAGTTGCTGTCGGCCGTCGGCCCGGTCCGCCGCACGCGCGTCCCGGACGGCGGCGTGACGGTCACCGGCACAGCGGTACCGCCGTTTCCTGGTACGTCCCCCACAGTGCAGCGCGTTCCCTCCAGGAACGTCTCGTTCACCGGCCGGGGTTTCCTGCTGGAGAGGCTGCGCAACGGCTTCACCTCCGGCAGTACGACACAGGTTCTCTACGGGCTCGGCGGGGTGGGTAAAACCCAGATCGCCCAGGAATACGCACATCGATTCAAAGCGGCCTATGACGTGGTCTGGTGGGTCACCGCCGCGCAACCCGGTCTGATCCGCCCGGCCCTCGCCGATCTCGCGCCGCGCCTCGGCCTGGAGGTCGGCGAGGACATGACGAGCACAGCGGAGTCGGTGCTGAGGGCGCTGCGACGGGGTGAGCCGTTCGACCGCTGGCTTCTGGTCTACGACAACGCCGGACGCCCCGAACAGCTTGCGGAGTTCATCCCGACCGGGCCGCCCGGCGGGCACGTCCTGCTCAGTTCCCGCGACCGGACCTGGGTGAACGACGCGGGGCTGGTCGAGGTCGAGGTGTTCCAGCGTCAGGAGAGCACCGACCTGCTGCACCGCCTCAACACCGGGCTCACAGCCTCCGACGCGGAAAGGGTGGCCAGGGAACTGGGCGACCTGCCGCTGGCCGTGGCCCAGGCCGCGGTCTGGCTGAGCGAGAGCAGCATGCCGGTGGCCACCTATCTGGCGCTGCTCAAGGACCGCCTCACCGAGGTGTTGCAGACCACCCAGTTACCGGCACGGGACTATCCCCACTCCGCCGCTGCGACCTGGCTTCTGGCGGTGGACGAACTACGCCGGGTCAACCAGGCGGCGGCCGAGATGCTGGAGATCTGCTCCTTCTTCGGACCTGACCCCATTCCCCTGCGACTCCTGTACAGCAAAGCCGTCACCAAGGCGCTGACCCTGCCCTCGGGTGAGCCCCGCGACGAGATGGCCGTCGCCCAACTGGTGCGTGCCATCAATCGGTTCGGCCTCGCCAAGAGCGACCAGAGCAGTGCGACCCTCACGGTGCACCGGCTGGTGCAGGCCGTCATCCGCGAACAGGTCGACGACGAACGCACACCGCAGGCCCGCGGTGTGGTGCACGCCGCGCTGGTCGACGCCGACCCGGGCGACCCCGACGTACCCGGGGACTGGGACCGCTATGCGGAACTGTTGCCCCATCTGCGGCCCAGCCTGGCCGCCGAGAGTCCGGACCCCGAGGTGCGCAAGTGGGTCACCGACTCGGTGCGCTACCTGTGGAAACGCGGCCTGCACACCGACGGCCAAGAGCTCGCGGAAAGCACACTGGACCGCTGGGAGGAATGCGGCATCGGGCACCCCGACGACCCCCAGACCCTGATGCTGCGCATCCAGCTCGGCAACCTCCGCCGCTCGAGAGGGCAGCTGGGAAAGGCCTACGAGACCGACCAGGACACCTTCGAGCGGTTCCACCGCACCAAGGGCCCGGACTACGCGCACACGCTCGCGGCCGCCGGGAACGTCGCCGCCGACCTGCGCGCGCTGGGCCGCTACCTGGAGGCCCGGGAACTCGACCGACATACCCTCGACGGGGCCCTGCGGACACTGGGCGACGACCACCCGCGCACCCTCATGTACACCAACAACCTCGGTATGTCGGAGTACCTCGCTGGCGATCGCCGGGCGGCCCTGGCCCTCCACGAACACGCCTACCGGCAACAGAGCGAGACACGCGGCCGGGACAACTTCTACTCCCTGCTGTTCGCCAGCAACTACGCCCGGGACCTGCGCGAGACGGGCAGTCTGAGGGAAGCCCTGGAACTGCTGCGCACCACCGTCCAGTGGTACGAGCAGACCCTCGGCGAGGGTCACATGGAGACGCTGAGGACGCGCCGCAACCTCGCCGTGGCCCTGCGCCGGGCCGGGGACTACGAACAGGCGAGAAAGATCGACGAGGACATCCACTCGCGGTACGTCGAGGCACACGGCACCGAGCACACGGACACGCTCGCCGCGGCCGTCGGTCTCGCCTGCGATCTGGCGGCGCTCGGCGAGCCGGATCGAGCACGGCAGCTGGCCGAACGGGCGAAGGACCGCTACAGCACCTACCTGGGGGCGGAACATCCCGTCACTCTGGCCTGCTCCACCAACCTCTCGGTCTACCGGCGGTTGACGGGCAGTCCGGACTCCGCACGCGAGTTGTCCCACAAAGCTCTGCACCAGATGGCACAGATCGTCGGGACGAGTCACCCGTACAGCCTCAGCTGCATGATCAATCACGCGAACGACCTCGCCCTGGCCGGCGACCTGGAAGAGGCCGCCGAGCTGGACCGGCGTGCGCGACGGTACTTCCTCGACATCCTGGGCCCCGACCACTACGACACCATCAACATCACCGCCAACCTGGGTCTGAGCCTGGCCGCGATCGGCCAGACCGAGGAGGCGGGGCAGTTGGCGGTGGAGGCCGCGCGAAGGGCCCGGGACAAGCTGGGAGAGGCGCATCCCACGACCCGGACAATACTGTCCGGAAAACGGCTCGATTCGGACATCGAACCGCCGACCACCTGATCAGGCGACGTCATTCGCGCCGAGAGCCACACAGCCCTCACGGGGTACCTATGATGGGCTCTTTCCTCCACCGCCATACCAGAGCGATCGATGCCGATGTCCGCCACCAACGCCCCGCCCGCCACCCCGGACAGCGGGGCGGAGTCCGTGCCCTTCCGACAGTTCCTGCTGAAGATCCACAGCCGGTGCAACCTGGCCTGCACGTACTGCTACATGTACGAGGCGGCCGACCAGAGCTGGCGGCAAAAGCCCAGGAGCATGACTCCGGCGACGGTGCGGCGGGCGTCGCGGTTGATGGCCGAACACGCCGCGGAGCACGGACTGTCCGAGGTGCACGTGGTGCTGCACGGGGGCGAGCCCCTCCTGGTCGGGGCGGAGCGCCTGGAAGCCCTCCTCGGGACCGTCACGGACGCGCTGGCCGGAATCGCCACGCCGCGCTTCACCCTGCAGACCAACGGCATCCGGCTCGCCGAGGACCCGCGGCTGCTCCCCGTCCTTGACCGTCACGGGGTCCGGATCGGGGTGAGCCTGGACGGCACCCCCGCCGCACACGACCGGCATCGCCGGCGGGCCGACGGGCGAGGCAGCCACGCCGCCACCGTCCGCGCGCTCGAACTGCTGATGGAACCGGCCCACCGGCACCTGTTCGCCGGCCTGTTGTGCGTGATCGACCCCACCACCGATCCGCTGGAGACGTACGACGCGCTCCTGCGGTTCACTCCGCCCCGGCTGGACCTGTTACTCCCCCATGGGACCTGGCAGGCTCCGCCGCCCGGGCTCGCCGCGCGGATCTCTCCGCCCACGGCTCCGCCCGCACCGGGCGCCACGCGTCCGGCTCCGTACGCCGACTGGCTGCGCGTGGTCTTCGACCGCTGGTACGGCGCCCCGAGCCGGGAGACCGGCATCCGGCTGTTCGAGGAGATCATGGTGCTGCTGCTCGGCGGTACCGCCCGTAGCGAGGTGGTCGGTCTCACACCCGTCGACCTCGTCGTCGTGGAGACCGACGGGGCGATCGAGCAGGCCGACTCGCTCAAGGTGAGCTATCCCGGGGCGCCCGAGACCGGGTTGCACGTGTTCCGCGACACCTTCGCCGACGCCGCCGCGCATCCCGCCTTCCGCGCCCGGCAGCGCGGCTTGAGCGGGCTCGGCCCCGTCTGCCGCTCCTGCGCCCGCTCCCGCGTGTGCGGCGGCGGCCTGTACGCCCACAGATACTTTCCCGAAGCCACCCCGGTCTTCTCGGCTCCCTCCGTGTACTGCGACGACCTGGCGGTACTGGTCGACCACATCGGCGCCCGGCTGCGCCGGGACATCGCCGCACTGACCGTGCCCCGACCGAAGGCGTCCCGATGAGAGCAGCGACGGGGCAGGGGGCTGGTTTCGCACCACGCCCCGGCCAGGATCTCGTCCCGCACACCGTCCCCGACCTCGTCTTCAGAGCCCTGGCCCGCGCCCGCGGCGGTGCGACCGCCGTGGACCTGCTCCGGAGCGGGCAGCTGAGCAAACGCATGCTGATGGCGCGGGCCCTGCGCCAGGCGGCAGACGGGCGCCCGGAGGAGGGCGCGGCAGAAGCGGCGTACCGCGGCCTGGTCGAACTGAACCGGCGGGACCGCGCGGCTTGGCGCGAGGTCATGCTGCACCCCTACCTGGACGAGGGACTGACCCGCACTCTCACCGCGCTGGAGCGCGGACTGCCCGCTGATCTGCGGTGGTTGGAACAACTGACGGCGGACCCAGACCGGCGGGCATGGCACCGCGTCGACGCCGTCTGTGACGGCATGGCGCTCGAACTGCGACTCGCCGACCACGGCCCCTTCCGTGAGGCACACGGTCACGAACTCGCCGAACCACTCACGGCCGCACAGACACGAGAGTGGACACAGGCGCTGCGTGCCGCCTGGACCGTGCTCGTGCGGCGGCACCCCTGGCACGCGCAGACCATCGCCGCCGGCCTGACCACCGTGGTCCCGCTGCTTCCCGACCACGACGGCACCGAGGTGAGTTCGGCGGCCCGTCGCGCCTTCGGAGCCGTCGCCGCCTCCCTCCCCGACGACCCGGTGCTTCTCGCACTGACTCTCGTGCACGAGTTTCTGCACGTCCAACTCGGCGCGCTGCTCGACCTGTTGCCGCTGCACGGCCCTCCGACGGACGCCCGCTACCACGCCCCGTGGCGGCTCGATCAGCGGCCCGTCGGAGCGCTGCTCCAGGGGACGTACGCGCATCTGGGCGTGACGGACTTCTGGCGCACCGAACTCGCCTCCGGGACGGGAGACGAGCGTGCCCGACGTGAGTACGACACCTGGCGCGAGCACACCGACACCGCCGCCCGCACTCTGCTCGAAAGCGGCGAACTTCTGCCCGCAGGCAGGCGGTTCGTGACGGAGCTGCGTGAGGCCGTGCGTCGTCGGCTCGGGCCGGCCGGGGCGCTGCGCGGCAGAGCGGACCTCGTCCATGACCTTCGCGGACTGGGACTCCGGGCCGGAGACACCGTCCTCGTGCACTCCGCCCTGAGTACCGTCGGGCCCGTCTCAGGCGGCGCGGACACCATGGTGAGCGCGCTGTCGGAAGTCCTCGGACCCGACGGGACGCTCGTGATGCACACCCCGACACCCGCCGGCGCCCGCGCCCGGACGCCCTCGTCCGCCCCGTACACCGCACCGGGCTTCGGCGTCGGCGTCGGCGTCCTGGCCGAGACGGTACGGACCCGGTCCGCCGCCCTGCACAGCGCTCATCCGTGGAGTGCCTTCACGGCGCTGGGCGCCCAGGCGGACCACATCACCTCCGACCACTCCCCCGACTGCTCCCTGGGCGAGGAGTCACCGCTCGGCAGACTGGAGAAGCTCGACGCCCGAGTGCTGTTGATGGGCGTCGGTTTCGAGGCGTGCACCGCGTTCCACCTGGCGGAGTACCGCATCCCGAGCCGTCTTACGGGCTCCCACGAAGGTGCCGGAACACTCCTGGACTCCTCCCCGTTCGCGGCGGTGGGGGCCGCCTACGAGGCGACCGGAGCGGTGCGCTCGGGCCTGGTCGGTCATGCCCACTGCCGGCTGTTCGACCTCGCTGACGCCGTCGCGTTCGCCGTCGGACGGCTGGCGGACAGCGCCTCCTGCGGCAGTCAGTAGTGATAACGGGCTGCGAGGATCACGATCTCCTTGTCCGTCACTAGATAGACAAGGCGGTGCTCGTCGTCGATCCGTCTCGACCACACCCCGGGCAAGTGGTCTTTGAGCGGCTCGGGCTTGCCGATCCCCGTGAAGGGGTCACGCTTGACGTCTTCGATGAGCTTGTTGATCCGAGCGAGCATCTTGCGGTCGTTCTTGAGCCAGGACGTGTGGTCCTCCCAGCCCTGATCCTCGAAGACAAGCCTCACTCGGTACCCACAGCCGGTTCCACCGCATCCGGGTCGATCAGCTCGCGCTCCGACACGTCGACGTTGCTCAGCGCATTCTCGTACGCCTTGAGCAGCCGCCGGGCGTTCACGGGTGAACGCAGCAGATACGAGCCCTCGCGCAGCGCCGCGTAGTCCTCGGCGGAGACGAAGCAAAGAGTGAAGGGCCCGACTCCGATGAGCCGGACCCCTCCTGACCTGCGCATTCAACAAAGGCGACGTGCTGGAATCGCGCCTAGACGTTGAACCGGAACTCCACCACGTCCCCGTCCTGCATCACGTACTCCTTGCCCTCCATGCGGGCCTTGCCCTTGGCGCGGGCCTCGGCGACCGAGCCCATTTCCACCAGGTCCTCGAAGGAGATGACCTCCGCCTTGATGAAACCCTTCTGGAAGTCGGTGTGGATGACTCCGGCGGCCTCGGGGGCGGTGGCGCCCTTCTTGATGGTCCAGGCGCGGGATTCCTTGGGGCCGGCCGTCAGGTAGGTCTGCAGGCCCAGGGTGTCGAAGCCGACGCGGGCCAGGGTGGCCATGCCGGGCTCCTCGACACCCACCGACTCCAGAAGCTCCATAGCCTCCTCCTCGTCGAGCTCGGCGAGGTCCGCCTCCAGCTTGGCGTTGAGGAAGATCGCCTCGGCGGGGGCGACCAGGGCGCGCTGCTCGGCCTTGAAGGCCTCGTCGACCAGTTCGTCCTCGTCGACGTTGAAGACGTAGAGGAAGGGCTTGGTGGTGAGGAGGTGCAGGTCGTGGAGGAGTTCCTCGTTGCCGGAGCCCTGGACGATGCCCGCGGAGAACAGGGTGTCGCCTCGCTCCAGGATGTCCTTCGCCGCCTCGACCGCGGCGACCTTCGGACCGATGTCCTTCTTGATGCGCGACTCCCGCTGGAGGCGCGGCAGGACCTTCTCGATCGTCTGGAGGTCCGCGAGGATCAGCTCGGTGTTGATCGTCTCGATGTCGTCCTTCGGCGAGACCTTGCCGTCGACATGCACGACGTTCTCGTCCTGGAAGGCGCGGATGACCTGGCAGATCGCGTCCGACTCGCGGATGTTCGCGAGGAACTTGTTGCCCAGGCCCTCGCCCTCCGAGGCGCCCTTCACGATGCCCGCGATGTCGACGAAGTCGACCGTCGCCGGAAGGATCTTCTGCGAGCCGAAGATCTCGGCCAACTTCGCGAGACGCGCGTCCGGGACACCGACCACGCCGACGTTCGGTTCGATCGTGGCGAACGGGTAGTTGGCCGCCAGCACGTCGTTCTTGGTCAGGGCGTTGAACATGGTCGACTTGCCGACATTCGGCAGACCGACGATTCCGATCGTGAGCGACACGTTGCGACTTCCCGTACGAGAGGAGGGTGAGGAGGGTGGAGACGATCCCTCAGTCTACGGGCTGACGAAACCCCCACCCGGCGCCCTGTCGAACGCTTGGACAAGGTCTGTCCGAGAGTCCCTCTGTCGGCGTGTCTGAGGGGCCGTTCCATGTACGGGCCGACCTAGGTTGGTCCAGTGGAGCAACACAGGATCCGACACCGTCCCCCGCACTCCGGCCCCGCCCGGCCCGGCCGCGGCGCCTCGGCGGACCCGCGCGGCGGCCGGGCCGGCGGGCAGGCGGCGGCCGGATCCCGGCGTCCCCCGGCCACCGCGCGGCGCTCCGCCCCGCCGGTCGTGCGGGCCCTGCGCCGGATGCCCAACCCCCGGCTCACCGGGCTCGGCGGCGGGCTGTTCTGTGCCGCGGTGATGTTCGCGCTCGGCTGTCTCGACCAGTTGCTTTTCGAGGCGTCCCTGACTGCGTACGGAGTGCTGTTCCTGCCGGTGTGCGCACTGACCGCGGCATGGGTACGGGGCGCCGACCTGGTGATCGCGCCCGTCGTCGTACCCATCGCCTTCACCGTGGGCCTGCTCCCCGTGGCCGACGGCGACGGCGGGTTCTTCTCCCAACTGATGGGCATCGTCACCGCGCTCGCCACCCAGGCCGGCTGGTTGTACGGGGGGACGCTCGTCGCGGGTGTCATCGCGACCGTACGGAAGATCCGCCTGATGAACCGCCGGCCGGGACGGACCCGTATGCCGGTGTGAGCCGCCCCCTCGGTCGCCTGGCTTCCCCAGGGACCAAGGGGGCCGGAGTTCTCCGGTCACGACTCCGTTACGACTCCCTTTACGACTCCTTCGCCGCCCGCATCGCCGCGCCCACGATCCCGGCGTTGTTCTGGAGCTGCGCGGGGACGATCTCCGCCCTGATGCCCTCGATCAGCGGCAGGAACTTCTGCGACTTGCGGCTGACGCCGCCGCCGATGATGAACAGCTCGGGGGAGAACAGCATCTCCACATGGGCCAGGTACTTCTGGACACGGTGGGCCCAGTGTTCCCACGTCAGTTCGTTGTCGTCCTTGGCCTTGGTGGACGCCCGGGTCTCCGCGTCGTGGCCGTGCAGTTCCAGGTGGCCCAGTTCCGTGTTCGGAACCAGGACACCCTCGACGAAGAGGGCGCTGCCGATGCCCGTACCGAAGGTGAGGAGGGCGACCGTGCCTCTGCGGTCGCGGCCCGCGCCGAACTGCATCTCGGCGACGCCCGCCGCGTCCGCGTCGTTCAGCACCGTCACCGGGAGGCCGCCCAGGCGGTCGCTCAGCAACGCGCGCGCGTCCCTGTCGATCCAGTTCTTGTCGACGTTCGCCGCCGTACGGATCGTCGAGCCGCCCGTGACCACGCCCGGGAACGTGATCCCGACCGGGCCCGTCCACCCGAAGTGGTCGACGACCTCCTTCACGCCGTCCGCCACCGCGTCGGGGGTGGCCGGGTGCGGGGTCAGCACCTTGAAGCGCTCCTCCGCGAGGTCGCCCCTGTCCAGGTCCACAGGGGCGCCCTTGATCCCTGACCCACCGATGTCCACGCCGAAGATGTGCATGGCTCTACGTTACGGCGTACGACTGACAGTCACTCACCCGAGGGGGTGGTCGCGGGCGCCGCGCCCGTGCGGCGGGCCACCAGCTCGGCCGCCTCCGCCCGCAGGTCGCGGCGCAGCTCCTTCGGCAGCGAGAACGTGATGGACTCCTCGGCCGCCTTGACGAGCTCCACGTCCTCGAAGCCACGCGTCGACAGCCACTCCAGGACCTGCTCGACGAGGATCTCGGGGACCGACGCGCCCGAGGTGACGCCGACCGTCGACACGCCGTCCAGCCAGGCCTCGTCGATCTCGTCGGCGAAGTCCACGAGGTACGCCTCGCGGGAGCCGGCGAGCTTCGCGACCTCGACCAGCCGGACCGAGTTCGAGGAGTTCTTGGAGCCGACGACGATCACCAGCTCCGCCTCCTCGCCCATCTGCTTCACCGCGAGCTGACGGTTCTGGGTGGCGTAGCAGATGTCGTCGCTGGGCGGGGAGATGAGCAGCGGGAACTTCTCCTTGAGGGCGTCGACGGTCTCCATCGTCTCGTCCACGGAGAGGGTGGTCTGGGACAGCCAGACGACCTTCGACTCGTCGCGGACCTCGACCTTGGCGACGTCCTTCGGACCGTCGACCAGGGTGATGTGGTCGGGGGCCTCGCCGGAGGTGCCGATGACCTCCTCGTGGCCCTCGTGACCGATCAGGAGGATGTCGTAGTCCTCGCTCGCGAAGCGGACGGCTTCCTTGTGGACCTTGGTGACGAGGGGGCAGGTCGCGTCGATGGTCGCGAGTTTGCCGGCGGCGGCCTCGTCGTGGACGACGGGGGCGACACCGTGCGCGGAGAACATGACGATGGACCCCTCGGGGACCTCCGCGGTCCGCTCGACGAAGATCGCGCCCTTCTTTTCGAGGGTTTGTACGACGTATTTGTTGTGCACGATCTCGTGCCGGACGTAGATGGGCGCCCCGTACTGTTCGAGGGCCTTCTCGACGGCGATCACGGCGCGGTCCACGCCCGCGCAGTAGCCCCGGGGGGCGGCGAGCAGGACACGGCGGCCAGACGAAGCGGTCATGTGAACCATCGTAAGGCCAGGTGCGGCAACGATTGTGTGGATTTCGCCGCTGGAGGTGCGGGCCGGTCGTTGTCAGTCCTGGCCGTTAGTCTCGCGGTATGGCTCTCAACACATCCGCTGACGCTCCGCTGCCTGTCGGTGAGGTGTCGCGGCTCATCGGGAGGTGGATCGACCGGCTCGGCGCCGTGTGGGTCGAGGGGCAGATCACCCAGCTGTCGCGGCGGCCGGGCGCCGGCGTGGTGTTTCTGACGTTGCGTGACCCCTCGCACGACATCTCCGTCGCCGTCACCTGCTTTCGGCAGGTGTTCGACGACGTCGCGGATGTGGTGAGCGAAGGGGCCCGTGTCGTCGTACTCGCCAAGCCCGAGTGGTACGCGCCGCGAGGGCAGTTGTCACTGCGGGCCACCGAGATACGGCCCGTGGGGGTCGGGGAACTGCTCGTCCGCCTGGAGCAGTTGAAGAAGGCCCTGGGCAACGAGGGGCTGTTCGCCGCCGAGCGGAAGAAGGCGCTGCCCTTTCTGCCGCACCTCGTCGGGCTCGTGTGCGGGCGCGCCTCCGCGGCCGAGCGGGACGTCCTGGAGAACGCCCGCCGACGCTGGCCCGCCGTCCGTTTCGAGGTGCGCAACGTCGCCGTACAGGGCGTGCACGCCGTACCGCAGGTCGTCCAGGCCGTGAAGGAGCTCGACGACCTCGACGAGGTGGATGTGATTGTCGTGGCTCGCGGTGGCGGGAGCGTGGAGGATCTGCTGCCCTTCTCCGACGAGCAGCTCGTACGGGCGGTCGCCGCCTGTCGTACGCCCGTCGTCTCCGCCATCGGGCACGAACCCGACCATCCGCTCCTCGACTACGTGGCGGATCTGCGGGCGTCCACTCCCACCGACGCCGCCAAGAAGGTCGTACCCGACGTGGGCGAGGAGTACGAGCGGGTGCGGTTGCTGCTCGATCGGGCCCGGCGGTCCGTCCACGCCTTCGTCGAGCGGGAGGAGCGAGGGCTCGCGCACGCCCTTGCCCGGCCGGCCATGGAGGATCCGCACCGGATGATCGACGAACGGGCCGACCATGTCGCCTCCCTCACCGAACGGGCGCGGCGCACCCTCGGCCATCTCCTCGACCGCGCCGATTCCGAGCTGTCGCACACCCACGCGCGCGTGGTGGGCCTCTCCCCCGCCTCGACCCTGCGGCGCGGGTACGCCGTGCTGCAGCGGCCCGACGGACACGTGGTCCGGGATCCGGACGAGGTGGCGGCCGACGAGACGTTGCGGGCGCGGGTCGCCGAGGGCGAGTTCACTGTCCGGGTCGATGTTGCCGATGTTGCCGATGTTGCCGATGTTGCCGATGTTTAGGGTGTGCGCATGACCAGCAACGTGAGTGAGGCGCTCGGCTACGAGCAGGCGCGGGACGAGCTGATCGAGGTCGTACGGCGGCTGGAGGTGGGCGGTACGACGCTGGAGGAGTCCCTCGCCCTCTGGGAGCGCGGCGAGGAACTGGCCAAGGTGTGCCGGCAGTGGCTGGAGGGGGCGCGCAAGCGGCTCGACGCGGCCCTGGCCGAGGGATCGTCGGCGGGGGACCGCGAGGAGGACGACTCTTCCTCCGGCTCCGGCTCCGGCTCCGAGTGACCTGGTGGTGGTCCCGTCTCGTTTTCTGTGAAGAGGATCACCATCCATCACCTTTTGTTGAACCTTGAACTTCTTCTTTGTACTGTCGATGTCGTCAGCTGATCCCGCCGGATCCGACGCACGTCTACAGAAGGTCTGCCATGTCTCTCGTTCTTGACCCCGCCGCCCAGGACCTCCTGTTCCGCGAGGCCCGTACCGCCAACACGTTCACCGACGAGCCGGTGTCGGACGAGCAGATGCAGGCGATCTACGACCTGGTCAAGTACGGCCCGACCGCGTTCAACCAGACCCCGCTGCGCATCACCCTGGTCCGCTCCGCCGAGGCCCGCGAGCGCCTCGTGCAGCACATGGCCGAGGGCAACCAGGCGAAGACCGCCACCGCGCCGCTGGTCGCGATCCTCTCCGCCGACAACGAGTTCCACGAGGAGCTGCCGGCCCTCTTCCCGGCCTTCCCCCAGGCCAAGGACCTCTTCTTCGCCGAGCGTTCCTCCCGTGAGGGTGCCGCCGGTCTCAACGCCGCCCTGCAGGCCGCGTACTTCATCATCGGCGTGCGCGCCGCCGGCCTCGCCGCCGGCCCGATGACCGGCCTGGACTTCGCGGGCGTCCAGAAGGAGTTCCTGGACGGTGACCACACCCCGCTGATGGTCATCAACATCGGCAAGCCGGGCGCCGACGCCTGGTACCCGCGCTCCCCCCGTCTGGCGTACGACGAGGTCATCACCACCGTCTGACGTCCCACGCCGACGTACGGGCGCATAGCGACGCGTTCATGACTGAGGCCCCCGGCTCGATCGAGCCGGGGGCCTCAGTCATGAGTCGTGCCCATCCGGATTCCTACGTCGTCTTCAAAGCCGATTCCTACGTCGTCTTCAGGGCCTGGGCCATCTTCGTCAGGCGGTCGAAGGGCGCCGTGCCCGCCACCACCGTGGTGGAACCCTTCTCGCGCAGCACCAGCGCGTCGTACTTCTCGCCCTCGTACCGCGTCCACGTCGCGTCACCGATGCGCTGGGTGACCTTCGTCTCCCGGGCCTTCTGGGTGGCTTCGTCGATGAAGACGGCCGGCTTCTGAGCGGACTGCTCCACCGCCACGTACTCACCCTCGGAGTCGTGGAAACCCAGGTGCCACGCGTCGAAGTTGTCGCCGGAGAAACGCACCGACGTCGCCTTCCAGTCGGCCGGCAGGCCCTGGGGCGCGGCCACCGGGTAGCTCGCCGCGCGGCGAGCCGTCAGCAACTCGACGCGGTAGTCGACCCTTTTGACGTCGGGAGTGGAGTCGTCGTGCGGGACGAAGACATAGATCACTCCCGCCGCGAGACTGATGAGGCCCAGGGAAAGAATCATGTCCCGGGCCGACTTCTGCTTGCCGTTCCTACCGTTCGAACCTGCCACGCCCCCTATCGTCGCAGGTGCACCCGCCCGCTCATCCGTGGGGCCCCCTGCTCATTTTGTCTGCCTGGCGATAGAGTCGGGACCCACACCCTCATCCGGCCGTCGCCGTATCAGAAAGGTGCGTCTCGATGACCGAGCATCATCATCTGCCGTCCGAACTCGAAGTCCCCTCCGAGGCTCCCGACCGCAACCTCGCCCTGGAACTCGTCCGGGTGACCGAGGCCGCCGCGATGGCCGCGGGCCGCTGGGTCGGCCGCGGTGACAAGAACGGCGCCGATGGTGCCGCGGTACGCGCCATGCGGACCCTCGTCTCGACCGTCTCGATGAACGGCGTCGTCGTCATCGGAGAGGGCGAGAAGGACGAGGCGCCCATGCTGTTCAACGGAGAGCAGGTCGGCGACGGGACCGGGCCCGAGTGCGACATCGCCGTCGACCCGATCGACGGTACGACCCTGACCGCCAACGGCATGACGAACGCCATCGCGGTCCTCGCGGCGGCCGACCGCGGGTCGATGTTCGACCCGTCCGCCGTGTTCTACATGGACAAGCTGGTCACCGGGCCGGACGCCGCCGACTTCGTCGACATCAACGCGCCCGTGTCCGTGAACATCCGCCGGGTCGCCAAGGCCAAGCGGGTCACGCCCGAGGACGTCACCGTCGTCATCCTCGACCGGCCGCGCCACGTCGGCATCATCAAGGAGATCCGGGAGACCGGCGCTCGTATGAAGCTGATCTCCGACGGCGATGTCGCCGGTTCGATCCTCGCCCTGCGCGAGGGCACCGGCGTCGATCTGCTGCTGGGCATCGGCGGCACGCCCGAGGGCATCATCTCGGCCTGCGCCGTGAAGTGCCTCGGCGGCACCATCCAGGGCAAGCTGTGGCCGAAGGACGACCAGGAGCGGCAGCGGGCGGTGGACGCGGGGCACGACCTCGACCGCGTGCTGACGACCGACGACCTGGTCTCCGGCGAGAACGTGTTCTTCGTCGCCACCGGGATCACCGACGGCGAGTTGCTGCGCGGGGTTCGTTATCGGTCGGAGACGGCGACGACGGAGTCGATCGTGATGCGGTCGAAGTCGGGGACGGTGCGGCAGATCTCGTCCGAGCATCGGCTCAGCAAGCTGCGGGCGTACAGCGCGATCGACTTCGACCGCGCCAAGTAGGGCCTGCGGCCGGCTGTAAGTTCGTTCGGGCCACGGGCCACGGGCGACCCCGGGTCGGTGGGGGCGGTCGCACGGTTCCCCGCGCCCCTACCTAAGGGGCGCCCCCGTGGACGACCCCAGCAGGCTCGCGCCGGATTCTCGTGCCGCGGAGGCCATGCAGAAGCAGGGGGTGCCTCTGTGCGGAGGGGCGCCCCCTGTTTCGCTGACCGGCGTGGCCGAGGCTGGTCAGCCCGCTGCGGCTATGGGGCCGCGGGCGGCCTTGTTGAGTTCTATTTCGCGGCGTCGGCGCCTGGCCAGGACCACGCGGCGTTCGGCGGCGGTGAGGCCGCCCCAGACGCCGTACGGCTCGGGTTGCAGCAGCGCGTGTTCTCGGCACTCGACCATGACCGGACAGCCACCGCACACCCGCTTGGCCGCCTGCTCCCGGGACAGCCGGGCCGCGGTCGGTTCCTTGGACGGTGCGAAGAAGAGACCCGCCTCGTCGCGCCGGCACACCGCCTCGGTGTGCCACGGGGCGTCCTGGTCCCTCTCTCGCACTGGCACCCGCTGGGGCGGAACGGCAGCGACCTGCAGGGACGAATGCGGCGGTTGCAGCACGGTCTACTCCTGACGACGGCTTCTTCGCGAGCTGGAGGGAGCCGTGGGGCCCACGTGGGCCGGGGCGACGGGTCCGGAGCGTCCGGGGCGTGCGATCGCAAGGCGCGCGCGTGCCGGGCGTACCGGGTTCCGCGTGAAGCCCACGGCACCCTCCAAGAGACGATGCAGCAAGCCCTACCCGCTGTGCGCGCGCCTATGCACTGAGTTCCCGACCGCTGAGGCTCCAGGGCCTGCCGAGGCGTCGCGACCTGACCGAATCCCTTCGGGTGCGACCGAATTCACCACCGTCAATGACCCAGGTGTTTGCGCAAACCCCTGTCGACCTTGCGGGAGACGTGGTCGAGGATGTTCTCGATCATCTTGCCCCGCTTGGGTTTCGCCTCGACGTTGCCGAGTATGGCCAGACCGTCCACGTAGACCACGGGTGCGTCGGGATCACCCGAATCCAGCGTGCTCACCTCGAAGTTGCCGAGCACACCGCCGCCCGTGCCGCGCAACGAGACGTTCTCCGGGACGCGGATCTCGACGCTCCCGAAGACCGAGATCGCCTTGATCACCACCTGCTGGTACTCGAACATCGCCTCGCTGAGGTCGATCTCGACGCTGCCGAAGATCGCGTACGCGTGCATACGGCGGCCCGCGCGCCAGCGGCCCTTGCGGACGGCGCTGCTGAAGACCGCCACCACGTTGTCGTCCGGGTCGAGCGGGATCGCGCCCGGGGTGGGGTGGTTGGGGGCGGGGGTGTATCCCCACCCGGCGGCGGCCCTGGGTGCGTGGGACTGGTGGGATGGGTGGGGCTGGTGGCCGGCGGGGAGGTCCCGGACGAAGACCTCCAGTTCGCCGACCGTCTTGGCGCTCAGGACGCCCTCGACGCGCTCGGCGTGCTCGTCGGGCGTGAGGCGGCCCTCGGCCAGCGCCTCGCGCAGCAGGTCCGCGATGCGGTCACGGTCGGCGTCCGACGCGCGGAGTTCGCCGACGCGCGGTTCGGTGTGCTTCTGAAGGTCCACGGGAGCAGCGTACCCAAACGCGATAGATCGCGACTAGGGGTGTGGAGGGACGGACGGAGTGGACTCGCGGAGCCGACGACGGCGGGCAAACTCGTTCGAGCCACCTCCCTCTCAACTGAGTCTTACCTAACAAGCTGTTCTCTGCCGGCAGGTCATACGCTGGTGGGCGCCCGCCGATGAAGGCAGGCCGCTGTCTTCGTCGAGTGAGGAATGGGCGAGATGCCTGAGTTCGCGTACACCGATCTGCTCCCCATGGGAGAGGACACCACCCCGTACCGGCTGGTGACCTCCGAGGGTGTCTCCACCTTCGAGGCCGACGGGCGGACGTTCCTCAAGGTCGAGCCGGAGGCGCTGCGCAAGCTCGCCTCGGAGGCCATCCACGACATCCAGCACTATCTGCGGCCGGCCCACCTGGCGCAGCTGCGGCGGATCATCGACGACCCCGAGGCGTCGAACAACGACAAGTTCGTGGCGCTGGACCTGCTGAAGAACGCCAACATCGCGGCGGCCGGCGTGCTCCCCATGTGCCAGGACACCGGTACGGCGATCGTCATGGGCAAGCGCGGGCAGAACGTCCTCACGACGGGTGGGGACGAGGCGGCCCTGTCCCAGGGCATCTACGACGCCTATCTGAACCTGAACCTGCGCTACTCGCAGATGGCTCCGCTCACCATGTGGGAGGAGAAGAACACCGGCTCCAACCTGCCGGCCCAGATAGAGCTGTACGCCACCGACGGCGGCGCCTACAAGTTCCTCTTCATGGCCAAGGGCGGCGGCTCGGCCAACAAGTCGTTCCTCTACCAGGAGACGAAGGCCGTCCTGAACGAGGCCTCCATGATGAAGTTCCTGGAGGAGAAGATCCGTTCGCTGGGTACGGCCGCCTGTCCGCCGTACCACCTGGCGATCGTGGTGGGCGGCACGAGCGCCGAGTACGCGCTAAAGACCGCCAAGTACGCCTCCGCGCACTACCTGGACGAGATTCCCGCCGAGGGTTCGCCGCTCGGTCACGGCTTCCGGGACAAGGAGCTGGAGGAGAAGGTCTTCGAGCTGACGCAGCGGATCGGGATCGGGGCGCAGTTCGGCGGCAAGTACTTCTGCCACGACGTGCGGGTGGTGCGGCTGCCGAGGCACGGTGCCTCGTGTCCCGTCGCCATCGCCGTGTCCTGCTCGGCCGACCGGCAGGCCGTCGCGAAGATCACGGCCGAGGGTGTCTTCCTTGAGCAGTTGGAGACCGACCCGGCGCGGTTCCTGCCGGAGACGACGGACGAGCATCTCGACGAGGCGTCGGACGTGGTCAGGATCGACCTCAACCAGCCGATGGACGACATCCTCGCCGAGCTGAGCAAGTACCCCGTGAAGACGCGGTTGTCGCTCTCCGGGCCGCTGGTCGTGGCGCGTGACATCGCGCACGCCAAGATCAAGGAGCGGCTGGACGCGGGTGAGGAGATGCCGCAGTACCTGAAGGACCACCCGGTGTACTACGCCGGGCCGGCGAAGACGCCCGAGGGGTACGCGTCGGGGTCGTTCGGGCCGACCACCGCCGGGCGCATGGACTCCTACGTCGAGCAGTTCCAGGCGGCGGGCGGGTCCAAGGTGATGCTGGCGAAGGGGAACCGGTCGGCGCAGGTCACCGACGCGTGTGACGCGCACGGTGGGTTCTATCTCGGGTCGATCGGGGGGCCTGCCGCGCGGCTGGCCCAGGACTGCATCAAGAAGGTCGAGGTCGTCGAGTACGAGGAACTCGGGATGGAGGCGGTGTGGAAGATCGAGGTGGAGGACTTCCCGGCGTTCATCGTGGTCGACGACAAGGGCAACGACTTCTTCAAGGATCCGGCGCCGGCGCCTACGTTCACGAGTATTCCGGTGCGGGGGCCGGGGCTGGGGTTGGTGTAGTCGGGGTGGGGGTGTGGGGTGAGTGAGGTGGGCGTCGGGGTGTTTCGCCCCCGCCGCCCCTACCCGTCCCATCCCCAGGGGCTCCGCCCCTTCGACCCCGCCAGGGGCTGTGCCCCTGGACCCCCTTCGGCCTGAACGGCCTCGTCCTCAAACGCCGGACGGGCTGGGAAGCGGAGCGGGTGGGCGGGCGGGAAACGCGACCTGCGCGGCACCGGCCGCGCTGCTCCGGCGCCGGAGCAGCCGGGCGGGCGACCTGGGCCGCGGAAGCGGCGGGGGCGGGTGGGTGGGAAAGAGGGCCCGCGTGTCCCGACCCCGGCTGCAGAAGGCAAGGGCGGGTGGGTGGGAAAAGAAGGCCCGCGTGTCCCCACCCCGGCTGCAGAAACGGCGAGGGCGGGTGGGTGGGAAAGAAGGCCCACGTACCCCGACCCCGGCTGCAGAAGGCAAGGGCGGCTGGGTGGGGAAAGAAGGCCCGTGTGTCCAGGCCCGAGGTGGAGGAGCCGTCGCGCTTGTGCTCGGCTTCGGGGGAATACGTCCTTCCAGACCCGCGCTGTCCCTTCCGGAGGTACGACGATGACTACGCCCGACCAGCATCCGCATCAGCATCCGCAGGAGTTCCGGACCGAGCATGACTCCATGGGGGAGGTCCGTGTCCCCGTTCATGCCAAGTGGCGGGCCCAGACTCAGCGTGCCGTCGAGAACTTCCCTGTCTCCGGGCAACGTATCGAGCGTGCCCATATCGAGGCGCTCGCGCGGATCAAGGGTGCCGCCGCGAAGGTCAACGCGCGGCTCGGTGTGGTCGACACGGACATCGCCGACGCCATTCAGGAGGCCGCGGACGAGGTCGCCGGGGGCCGTTGGGACGAGCACTTTCCCGTCGACGTGTTCCAGACCGGCTCCGGTACCTCGTCCAACATGAACGCCAACGAGGTCATCGCGAGCCTCGCCAGTGAGCGGCTCGGCAGGGACGTACACCCCAATGACCACGTCAACGCCTCGCAGTCGTCCAACGACGTGTTCCCCTCCTCCATCCACATCGCCGCCACCGCCGCCGTCACCCGCGAGCTGATCCCCGCCCTCGAACACCTCGCCGACGCCCTCACGCGCAAGTCCGAGGAGTTCGCCGACGTCGTGAAGTCGGGGCGTACGCATCTCATGGATGCCACACCCGTGACACTCGGACAGGAGTTCGGCGGGTACGCGGCCCAGGTGCGGTACGGCGTGGAGCGGCTGCGCGCCTCGCTCCCCCGGCTCGCCGAACTGCCCCTCGGTGGCACGGCCGTCGGCACCGGGATCAACACGCCTCCCGGGTTCTCCGCCGCCGTGATCGAGGAAGTCGCCCGCACCACCGGGTTGCCCCTGACCGAGGCTCGCGATCACTTCGAGGCACAGGGGGCCCGGGACGGGATCGTCGAGACCAGTGGGCAGTTGCGGACCGTGGCTGTCTCGCTCACCAAGATCGCCAACGATCTGCGGTGGATGGCCTCCGGACCGCGCACCGGGCTCGCCGAGATCAGCCTGCCCGATCTCCAGCCGGGGTCGTCCATCATGCCCGGCAAGGTCAATCCCGTGATCCCCGAGGCCGTACTGATGGTCTCCGCGCAGGTCATCGGCAACGACCTCACCGTCACCACCGCCGGTGCCGCCGGGAACTTCGAGCTCAATGTCATGCTGCCCGTGATCGCGAAGAACGTTCTCGAGTCCGTACGGCTGCTCGCCAACGTCTCGCGGCTGCTCGCCGACCGGACCGTCGACGGGATCGTCGCCCACCGGGAACGGGCACGCGAGTACGCCGAGTCCTCGCCGTCCGTCGTCACGCCGCTCAACAAGTACATCGGGTACGAGGAAGCGGCCAAGGTGGCCAAGAAGTCGCTCGCCGAGAAGAAGACGATTCGCCAAGTCGTCCTGGAAGGTGGGTATGTGGAGCGTGGTGAT
The DNA here is from genome assembly GCF_036898825.1 of Streptomyces sp. B21-083. Taxonomy (GTDB): domain Bacteria; phylum Actinomycetota; class Actinomycetes; order Streptomycetales; family Streptomycetaceae; genus Streptomyces. Next base: position 3,449,883 of record NZ_JARUND010000001.1, read on the forward strand.
CTCTCCGTCGAGCAGCTCGACAGCGCGCTGGATGTCCTGCGGATGACGCGCCCGTAACGTCATCCGGCCACTGGCGTGAACCGTGACACGCACTGCGGCGTCGTATGCCTGTGGCACCTAATATCTCTTCATGGCAGACGACGGAGCGTTGAGACGAGTGGAAGCGGGCGGATCAGCGGCGTACTGGTCCCCCGGGAGTCAGATCCTGTGGCGGTACCGTGAGAACTCCGGGGACCGCTTCCACATCGTGCGTCCCGTCACCGTCGTGCGGGACGACTCCGAGCTGCTCGCGGTGTGGATGGCGCCGGGCACCGAGTGCGTCAAGCCTGTGCTGGCGGACGGTACGCCCGTGCATGTGGAGCCGCTGGAGTCGCGGTACACCAAGCCCAGGACCGTACAGCGCGACCGCTGGTTCGGCACCGGGGTGCTGAAGCTGGCGCGGCCCGGTGAGCCGTGGTCGGTGTGGCTTTTCTGGGAGCCGGGCTGGCAGTTCAAGAACTGGTACGTGAACCTGGAGGAGCCGCTTGCCCGTTGGGCCGGCGGCGTCGACTCCGAGGACCATTTTCTCGACATCACCGTGAATCCCGACCGCACTTGGGAGTGGCGCGACGAGGACGAGTTCGCGCAGGCCCAGCAGGCCGGACTGATGGACGCCCAACTCGCCGAAAGGGTACGGAAAGCGGGGCGTCGTGCGGTGGAGGTCATCCAGGCCTGGGGGGCGCCGTTCGCGGATGGCTGGCAGCACTGGCGCCCGGATCCGTCCTGGGCTGTACCGTCACTGCCGGAGGACTGGGACCGTACGCCCGCGCACATGTCGTCATGAGACCCTTGATGCGCCCCCGGTACGCAACCGTAGGATCGTCCTCCGCAAGGGCGCACAACCGTAACTCCCGGAACATGCGCTGAGCCTGACCATACGTCACCGAGGGGCGGCAGGACGTGAGCGAGGGGTACGAGGGCAACACCGGTCAGGGCCGACCAGGGCTCGCCGGTGCATCAGGAACAACCTCTGACCACGCCGGTTTTCCGTTCCTGGGGCACGTATTCCGGGTATCGGGAAGTCGGCGGGACCAACTGCGTGTACAACGCGCAGCCCCGGACGGATGGATTCGACACGCGTGACGGAGCAACCCACCTCGCACGAGCGCCGTCGGCCGGGCACCGGCCGGCCGGACATCCCCGCGGATACCCGCGGGGCGCTGCTGCGTTCCCCGGAGGCGGCGGCTGTGCCGCTGCCGAAGCAGACGACAGGGCAGAAAGGCGCCGCCGGTGGACCGGAGGCCGCCGCCTGCCCCGGGACAGGCTCCGAGAGCCCCGAGACCGTCGGCGGCGCCGGTACGACCGCGCACGACGCGGGAACAGCGGGAACAGAGGCGGGAACAGGCGCGATGGCATCCAGCTCGAGTACGGGAACCGGTACGTCAGGCTCCACGGGGCCCAACCCCGCCGGTCCCCCGGCCACCCCCGGGCCGGAGCACTCGCAGTCCGACCAGCCGTCCTCGACCGAACCCGACGCGCACCGCCCGCGTCCGGCGCCGGACAGCATCCCGGTCCAGCCGGGCGCCGAGACGGGCCGCCCGGGCACGGAGAACCACGCGACGGAGCAGCACGCCACGGAGACCCACCCGAGCCCGAACGGCCCCGACGAGGGCGCCGGCGCCGACCCGGCCGCGAGCGATCTCGCGGGCAGGGAGCGGCGTTCCGGGCAGGGCAACGCGGCCGGCACTCCCCTGCCGATGCGGCGGGACGGCGACCGGCTGCGGTTCGTCGGCGCCGCCACCCGGCGGATCGCCCGGGGCATCGACCTCGACGAGATCGTGATGGGGCTGTGCCGGGCCACCGTGCCGACGTTCTCCGACACGATCCTGGTCTATCTGCGCGACCCGCTGCCCGTCGGCGACGAGCGGCCCACCGGCCCGCTGGTGCTGCGGCTGCGCCGTACCGACCGGCTGCCGCAGGAGCGGGACACCGAGAACGGCTTCCTGGCCACCTCCGCCGTCCCGCAGCCGCTGCCCGAGCTGTCCCCGGTCAGCGCCGAACTGTGCGAGGTGCGTCCCGGCGGCGCGCTCGCCGAGGTGCTGCGCGGTGTCCGGCCCGTCTTCGCGGACGCGCCCGCCGCCCGCGCCGCCCTGCCCGAACTCCTCGGCGAGGGCTGCGATCTGGAGGTCCCGGACGGCCAGCGCGCGATCCTCGCTCCGCTGCGCGGCCGGCGACGCGTCATCGGAGCCGCGCTCTTCCTGCGCCGGCCGGAGCGGATCCCCTTCGAGACGGACGATCTGCTGGTCGCCGCCCAGCTCGCCACCCACAGCGCCCTCGGCATCGACAAGGCGGTGCTGTACGGCCGCGAGGCCTACATCGCCGACGAGCTGCAGCGCACGATGCTGCCGGAGACCCTGCCGCGCCCGACCGGCGTACGGCTCGCGTCCCGTTATCTCCCGGCCGCGGAGACGGCCCGCGTCGGCGGTGACTGGTACGACGCCATCCCGCTGCCGGGCAGCCGGGTCGCGCTCGTCGTCGGTGACGTCATGGGGCACTCCATGACCAGCGCGGCCATCATGGGCCAGCTGCGGACGACGGCGCAGACCCTCGCCGGGCTCGACCTGCCCCCGCAGGAGGTCCTGCACCACCTCGACGAGCAGGCCCAGCGGCTCGGTACGGACCGCATGGCGACCTGCCTCTACGCGGTGTACGACCCGGTGTCGCACCGGATCACCATCGCCAACGCCGGCCATCCGCCGCCCGTCCTGCTGCACCTGGGCGGCCGGGCCGAGGTGCTCAAGGTGCCGTCCGGCGCGCCCATCGGGGTCGGCGGTGTCGACTTCGAGGCCGTGGAACTGGACGCGCCCGCCGGTGCCACCCTGTTCCTCTACACGGACGGGCTCGTCGAGTCCCGGCTGCGGGACGTCTGGACCGGCATAGAGCAGCTGCGCGAGAAGCTCGCCGCGACCGCCCAGCTGACCGGGCCGGACCATCCGCCGCCCCTCGAAGCGCTGTGCGACGAGGTGCTCGACATGCTCGGCCCGGGTGACCGGGACGACGACATCGCGCTGCTCGCCGCCCGCTTCGACGGCATCGCGCCGAGCGACGTCGCGTACTGGTACCTGGACCCGGAGGACGCGGCGCCCGGCCGGGCCCGTCGGCTCGCCCGGCGCGCGCTGTCCCGCTGGGGTCTGGAGGAGATGACGGACTCGGTGGAGCTGCTGGTCAGCGAGGTCGTGACCAACGCGGTGCGCTACGCGTCCCGGCCGATCACCCTCCGGCTGCTGCGGACCGACGTACTGCGCTGCGAGGTCGGCGACGACGTGCCGCAGCTGCCACGGCTGCGGCAGGCACGGGCCACGGACGAGGGTGGGCGGGGACTGTATCTCGTCAACCGGCTGGCCCGGCGCTGGGGTGCGACCCGGCTGAGCACGGGGAAGGTGGTCTGGTTCGAGCTGGGCCGGACCTGAGCCGACGCTGAACCGTGAGGGCACCCCGCGTATGCGGGGTGCCCTCACGTCGTGCACGGCTACTGCCCGCCGCCCCCGGGCGGATCAGGGATGACGCCGCCGCCGTCGTCGGGCGTCGGAGTCGGGGTCGGCGTCGGGGTCGGCGTGGGAGTGGGGGTCGGCGTGGGAGTCGGGGTCGGCGTCGGGGTCGGCGTCGGGGTCGGGGTGGGAGTCGGCGTCGGGGTCGGCGACGGCGACTCCGAGGTGGTGTCGGACGGGGTCGGGGTGGGCGTCGGCGTCGGCGTCGGTTTCACGGCCGCTCCGAACGAGGTGTCCAGGTCGAACTTGGTCACCTTGCCCATCGTGCCGAACGTGTACGTCGCCCAGATCTTCGCCGGGTAGCCACCGCCGTTGATCCGGCCGCCGCCCGCGGTGATGAGACCCGTGGCGCCCTTGAGGGAGACCTGTCGTTTGGCCTTCGTGTCCTCGCCGAACAGGCCGACCGAGGTGACCAGACCGGGCGTGTAGCCGGTGAACCAGGCCGACTTGTTCTCGTCGGACGTACCCGTCTTGCCTGCCACCTGCTGGCCCTTGCGGTTCTCCGCCTGGGCCACCGACGCCCGGGCCGTACCGTCGTCGACCACGCCTGTGAGCACCGACGTGACCGCGTCGGCGGCCTCGGGGGTGATGATCTGCTCGCCGAGCGGCGAAGGCATCTCGACCGTACGGTCCTTGTGTTCGGCCGACTTCACGATGGCCGGGGTGACCTTGCGGCCATGGTTGTCGAGGGTGGCGTAGACGCCGGCCATCTCCAGTGGGCTCGCGCCCATCGTGCCGAGGGTCTGTGCGGGCACCGCCTGCAACCCGGTGGTGTCCAGGCCGAGTTCGTCCGCGACCTTCATGACCTCGGACATCCCGACGTCGACGCCCATCTGCGCGAACACCGAGTTGATCGACTTGTTCATCGCGGTCTGGACGGTGACGTCGCCGTAGTCCGCGTCGTCCTCGTTCGGCGGGCCGAAGCCGACCTTCTTGCCGTCGGAGACGACCTGCCGGCCGCTCGTGCCGTCGTAGATCGTGTTCGGGTTGATCACGTCGCCGTCCTGCGTACGCGCCTGCTCCTCCATGGCCGCCGCGAGGATGATCGGCTTGAAGGTGGACGCGGGCTGGTAGTCGCGCCGGGTCGCGTTGCTGATGTAGTGCTTGAAGTAGTCGGTGCCGCCGTACAGCGCGAGCACCCGACCGGTCTTCGGGTCGACGGACGCGGCACCGGCCTGGACCATGCCGTCGACCTTGCGCTTCTTCGCGTCGAGCTTGCTGGTGAGCTGGCTCTTGACGGCCTGCTCCAGCGCGGTCTGCTTCTTCCGGTCGACGTTGAGCGTGATCGTCCAACCGCCCTTGTCGACCAGCGCGTTGGCGCTGTTGGTGTCGTCGGCCGTGCCCTGGGCGACGAGTTGCCTGGCCAGCTCGGCCCTGGCCGCGTCGACGAGGTATCCGGTCTGGCCCTCCAGGCCCGGGGCGCCCTTCGGGTCCTTCGGGTACGGGAACTTCATGGCGTCGCGCTCGGTCTTGTCGAGCCAGCCCTCGCCGACCATGTTGTCGAGTACGTAGTTCCAGCGGGCCGTCACGAGCTTCTTGCCGGTGTCGGTGGCGGCCGACCAGTCGTACTGGCTCGGCGCCTGGAGCAGCGCGGCGAGGTACGCGCCCTGCGCGACGCTGAGGTCCTTGGCGTCGACACGGTAGTAGGCCTGCGCGGCGGCCTGGATGCCGTAGGAGTCGCGGCCGTAGTAGTTGGTGTTGATGTATCCCGCGAGGATGTAGTCCTTGGTCCTCTTCTGGTCCACCTTCAGCGAGATGACCAGTTCCTTCAGCTTGCGCGTGATGGTCTGGTCCTGCTCCAGGTAGTAGTTCTTGACGTACTGCTGGGTGATCGTCGAACCACCCTGCTTGCCCTTGCCGGAGAGCGTGTTGATCAGACCGCGGGCGGTGCCCTTGAAGTCGACGCCGGCGTCCTTGTAGAAGGACTTGTTCTCGGCGGCGACGAAGGTCAGCTGGACCTTCTTGGGCACCTCGTCCAGGTCCACGATCTCGCGGTTGACCGTGCCGGTGCGGGCGAGGACTGCGCCGTCGCTGTACTTGTAGACGTTGCTCTGCTTCTCCGCGGCGGCGTTGCCGGCGGGCACGTCGATCATCAGGTACATCACGACGAAGGCACCCATGCCGAGCAGCAGGAAGCCGAAGAACGCGCCGAGGATCTTCTTCCAGGTGAAGAGCCGACGTAGGAAACTCTTACCTTCTTTGCCGTTCTTGGCGGTCTTGCCGCGCGCCGCCGCCCTGCTTGCCGCCCTGCCCGGAGCCAAGGTCGCGGTCGCGGTCCCGCCCTCGGTACCGGTCTCCGCTCCGGTCTCGGTCGAGGCATCCCTGGAGGAGCTCTTGGGCGCCGCGCGGCGGCCACCGCGATGCTGCCGCGCTCGTCTCTCGTCCGCTCGTCCCATGGGTCGCTTCGCTCCGCTTCCTTCTTCGCACAGGTTCATGGCTCAGGTCAGCTCAGAAAACTAACACCGGCGGATAAGACGACGAGCTTTCGAGGCCCCCTTTTCCGGACGTGACAATCAGCACCCGCCCCACTGGAACCGACTACCGGGGGGTGCGGAAGGTTGCCGCAGCCGCTAAAGTGCTATCACTTAGCTAGAACGCTGCTAGGTCGTCGGCGGCCAGTACTACTCGGCCACGACAGAGACGACACAGACGACAGGCACGAAACGGGGGCACCGTCCATGACCACACACGGCTCCACTCCGACCGCCGATCCCGCGGTCGATCTGCCCGACATGCCCGATCCGCAGGTCCGGGAGTTCCCGGCGCGCAGCATCGGCGGCGGCGCCGCTCTGCTGCTGGGGCTGCTCGGACTCGTACTCGGCGTCGGCATGATCGTCGGCGCGACAGCCGTCTCCGGCGGCGGAGCCAAGGCGGCCATGATCATCCCCGGAGTCCTGATCAGCCTCTCCGCCTTCATCGCGATGTGCGGCCTGAACATGGTCGCGCCGGGCGAGGCCCGGGTGGTCCAGCTCTTCGGGCGGTACCGGGGGACGATCCGGCAGGACGGGCTGCGCTGGGTGAACCCGCTCACCTCGCGCTCGAAGATCTCGACGCGGGTACGCAACCACGAGACCGCCGTCCTCAAGGTGAACGACGCCTACGGCAACCCGATCGAACTCGCGGCCGTCGTGGTCTGGAAGGTCAAGGACACCGCGCAGGCCAGCTTCGAGGTCGACGACTTCCTGGAGTTCGTGGCCACGCAGACCGAGGCGGCCGTCCGGCACATCGCCATCGAGTACCCGTACGACGCCCATGACGAGGGCGGGCTCTCGCTGCGCGGCAACGCCGAGGAGATCACCGAGAAGCTGGCCGTCGAGCTGCACGCGCGCGTGCAGGCGGCCGGTGTCCAGATCATCGAGTCCCGCTTCACCCACCTCGCGTACGCTCCCGAGATCGCCTCGGCGATGCTCCAGCGGCAGCAGGCGGGGGCGGTCGTCGCGGCGCGGCGGCTGATCGTCGACGGCGCGGTGGGGATGGTCGAGGCCGCGCTCGCCCGGATCGCCGAGCAGGACATCGTGGAGCTGGACTCGGAACGGAAGGCGGCGATGGTGTCGAACCTCCTGGTGGTGCTGTGCGGCGACCGCGCGGCCCAGCCGGTCGTGAACACGGGGTCCTTGTACCAGTGAGTGATCCCTCCGCGGGTTCGGCCGCCGAGAACCCCGAACGCGCCGAGCGCCGGCCGCGGCAGCAGCGCAAGCAGGTGCTGCTGCGGCTGGACCCCGCCGTGTACGACGCACTGGCCCGCTGGGCGGGGGACGAGCTGCGCTCGGCCAACGCGCAGATCGAGTTTCTGTTGCGGCGGGCTCTGGCGGAGGCGGGGAGGTTGCCCGGGGAGACGGGTCCCATCCCGCGTCGTGGGCGGCCACCTGGGGGCTCCGTCCCCAGACCCCCGTCGGCCTGAAGGGCCTCGTCCTCAAACTCCCCCAGAGGGGGACCCCCAACGGGCTGGACGTGCCCGTCCGGCAGCCCGGTGACAGAACCGTGACAACCGGCTCCCACCTGCGCACCCATCGCCCGCAGTCAGCCATCACCATGATCTATACACGGCGGGTATACACACCACGTATACCCCGTGCGTATAGTCCTCCCCATGTCCATCGGTCACACCCTTCTAGGACTCCTGGAGTCCGGCCCCCGACACGGCTACGACCTGAAGCGGGCCTTCGACGAGAAGTTCGGTCACGATCGCCCGCTGCACTACGGGCAGGTCTACTCGACGATGTCCCGGCTGCTGAAGCACGGGCTCGTCGAGGTCGACGGCATCGAGGCCGGCGACGGTCCCGAGCGGAAGCGGTACGCGATCACCGACTCCGGGATCACCGACGTACAGCGGTGGCTCGCGACACCCGAGAAGCCCGAGCCGTATCTGCAGTCGACCCTCTACACGAAGGTCGTCCTCGCGCTGCTCACCCACCGCGACGCCGGTGACATCCTCGACACGCAGCGCGCCGAGCATCTGCGGATGATGCGCATGCTGACCGAACGCAAGCGCAAGGGCGACCTCGCGGACCAGCTCATCTGCGACCACGCCCTGTTCCACCTCGAAGCCGATCTGCGCTGGCTGGAACTGACCTCCGCGCGCCTCGACAAACTCGCTCTGGTGGTGACGACCCGATGACTCCTCCTCCCGGTTCCCTGCTCGTCGCGACCGACCTGCGCAAGGCCTACGGTCCGACCAACGCGCTCGACGGCGCCGAGTTCTCGATCCACCCCGGCGAGGTCGTCGCCGTGATGGGCCCGTCCGGGTCCGGCAAGTCGACCCTGCTGCACTGTCTCGCCGGGATCGTCCCGCCCGACTCCGGCTCGATCACGTACAACGGGCGGGAGATGGCCGGGATGAGCGACGGCCAGCGCAGTCAGCTGCGGCGCACCGAGTTCGGGTTCGTGTTCCAGTTCGGGCAGCTCGTGCCGGAACTCACCTGCGTCGAGAACGTGGCCCTCCCGCTCCGCCTGAACGGCACCTCCCGCAAGGAGGCCGAGCGGACCGCGCTGTCCTGGATGGAACGGCTGGAGGTCGACGACCTCAAGGGCAAGCGGCCCGGCGAGGTGTCCGGCGGCCAGGGTCAACGGGTGGCCGTGGCACGGTCGTTGGTCACCAGCCCCCGGGTGCTGTTCGCCGACGAGCCCACCGGCGCCCTCGACTCGCTCAACGGCGAGCGAGTGATGGAGCTGCTCACCGAGGCGGCCCGGTCGACCAACGCGGCCGTCGTGCTCGTCACGCACGAGGCACGGGTGGCCGCCTACTCGGACCGCGAGATCGTCGTACGGGACGGGAAGTCGCGGGACATGGAGCGCGTCGTATGAATCTGCGATGGGGGCACCTCCCGCGCGAGCGAAGCCGAGCGTGGGGGAGGTTCAGGGACCTGGGCATGGGGGTCCGGTTCGCCTTCACGGGCGGGCGCGAGGGCTGGGGACGGGTCCTGCTGACGGCCGTCGGGGTCGGGCTGGGGGTGGCGTTGCTGCTGCTGACGACCGCCATCCCCAGCGCGCTGGCGGCCCGGGGCGAGCGCAACGACGCCCGCAAGGACGTCATGTTCGTCGACAAGCAGATGCCGAAGGCCGACAACACACTGATCGCCGCCGTAGTCGACACGACCTTCCGTACGGACGACATACGCGGCCGGGAGCTGGAACCCGAAGGGCTACGAGCGCCCTTGCCGCCGGGGGTCGACAGGCTCCCCGCGGTCGGGGAGATGATCGTCTCGCCCGCTCTCGAACGGCTGCTGACGTCCGACGACGGCAAGCTGCTGCGGAAGCGGCTGCCGGACCGGATCATCGGCACCATAGGCGAAACCGGACTCGTCGGCCCCGCCGAACTCTCCTTCTACCGAGGGGGCGAGGGGCTCGAACACCATTTCAACGGTGGTGTGGTGGCGCGGATAGACCGGTTCGGGGATCCGCATCCGACGTCCGAGGGGATGGATCCCGTCCTGATCCTGCTCACCCTCGTCGTCTTCATCGTGCTGCTGATGCCGGTCGGTGTCTTCATCGCCACGGCCGTACGGTTCGGCGGTGAGCGGCGCGACCGGCGGCTGGCCGCGCTGCGGCTGGTCGGGGCCGACGGCATGATGGCCCGGCGGATCGCCGCGGGCGAGGCGTTCGCCGGCGCCGCGGTCGGGCTCGTCTTCGGCACCGTCTTCTTCCTGATCGGCCGCCAGGCCGCGGGTTACGTCGAGCTCCTCGACGTGAGCGTGTTCCCCAGCGATCTGAATCCGGCGCCCGCGCTGGCCGTCCTGGTCGGGGTCGTCGTGCCGGTGGCCGCCGTGCTGGTCACCCTGTTCGCGCTGCGCGGTGTGGTGATCGAACCGCTCGGTGTGGTGCGTACGGCCCGGCCCCCGCGCCGCCGGCTGTGGTGGCGGCTGCTGATGCCGCTGGGCGGGGTCGCGGCGCTCGCCCCGATGATCGGGCAGGGCAACGACTCCGGGCAGTTCAACGACCTTCTCGTCATCGCCGGTGTCTCGCTGCTGCTCACCGGGGTGACCGCGCTGCTGCCCTGGGTCGTCGAGGCGGCGGTCGCCCGGCTCGGCTCCGGCGGGGTCGCCTGGCAACTGGCTGTCCGACGGCTTCAGTTGAGCAGCGGTACGGCCGCCCGCATGGTGAACGGCATCGCGGTTGCGGTGGCCGGGGCGATCGCGCTGCAGATGTTCTTCTACGGGGTCGCCGGCGGCTACACGACCGCGTCGAAGCAGGATGTCGACCGGGCCCAGATGGAGGTCGGCGTTCCCGACGACGTCCCGCTCCTCCCGGCGGGCCGACAGCTCGCGAGGACCGAGGGCGTCCAGAAGGTCACCGTGCTGTCCTACGGTTCGGTGGGCGAGAAGGCCAAGTCCCCCAAGAAGTACGCCGAGGTGACCATCGGCGACTGCGCGGCGCTGCGTGAGGTGGGCGCGATCCCCTCGTGCCGGGACGGCGACGTCTTCACCGTGCGGGGTGTCGAGTACGACCATGACACATCCCTGCTGGTCAAGCCGGGCCGGAAACTGTGGGTCAGCCCGAGCTATTCGCAGAGCGAGAAACCGGCGGTCGCCTGGACGGTGCCGGCGAGCCTCCGGCAGGTCGAGCCGCGCGAGGACCCGTCCGGGGTCGAGCGCGGTGGCGTCCTCGTCACACCGGGCGCCCTGCCCAAGGAGGTCGTGGCGCAGGCCGCCGGACGCATCTTCGTCGCCCTCGATCCCGGCGTGGCGGACGCCCGCGACCTGGTCCGCAACACGGCGGCGCGGATCGATCCCCTCTCGGATCCCGCGACCTACGCGGCCACCAACCGCTCCAAGCAGTTCAACTCGATCCGCACCGGTCTGTTCGTCGGCTCCGCCTGCGTCCTGCTGCTGATCGGGGTGAGCCTGCTGGTCTCCCAGCTGGAGCAGCTGCGCGAGCGCCGGAAGCTGCTGTCGTCCCTGGTCGCCTTCGGCACCCGGCGTCGCACGCTGAGTCTGTCGGTGCTGTGGCAGACGGCCATCCCGATCGGGCTGGGTCTGGTGCTGTCGTCGGGGGTGGGGCTGGCGCTGGGCGTCGTCCTGCTGAAGATGACGAACTCGTCGGTCCACGTCGACTGGGCGGCCGTACTGGCGATGACCGGCATCGGCGCGGGCGTCGTGCTGCTGGTGACGGTGCTGAGTCTGCCGCCGCTGCTGCGGATGATGCGGCCGGACGGCCTGCGGACGGAGTAGCGGAATAGCTCCACGCGCGCCTGCCCATCGCACGGGCCCCTCCCCCGGACCTCGGTTTCCGGGGGAGGGGCCCGTGCGCGGTCTGACGGTCCGCTCGGCGGATGTTCAGAGGCTGTACTCCTTGACCACCCGCCGCACCTGGGCGATAGACCATGCCGACGTTGACCGCCTTGCGGCAGACGACCACGGCGACGACGTCCTGCTGCTCGTTCAGCCGCACGAACAGGTGAGTGAGGTTTTCGCTGTTGACGAGGATCTCCTGGAAGAAGTGCTGGTCGCTCTGGGTGCCCCGCCGTTCCTTGAACACGTCCTCGATCATCACGACCGTACGGCCCTGGAACAGGTCGAGGGTCGCGCCCGCGGCCAGCGCGCTCCCACGGCCTCCCGCACCAGCTCGGCCCACTCCTCGCCACTGATCCGGCGGGAGCGCAGGAGCAACGCCTCAGGGCCCGGGGCGCCGGGGCTCTCGGCGCCGACGACCAGTCCGCGCCGGAAGTGGAAGGCCCCGCCGGGGCTGCCGGCCGCGCGCAGTGCCCCGGTGTACTCCTCCTGACCGCACTCGGCGAGGGCGTCGAGCAGCAGGCCGTAGCCGACGCGGCCGAGGGAATCCGGGGAGACGGAATCGCGGATGACCGACATCACTCCCCTTGGCCTTGCTCACCGGCATTTCGCACATACGCCTGACGCGTAGCACTGAGGGGGTATGTGTATCAGTCCGGGCGCATATTCAGACCGGGGTCTCCTTACCTGACGGAAGTTGAGATCTCTCGCCGTTCGACGGGCTTTGTTCGACGCTCATTTGATCGAACGGTCACCTGTTTTCTCACCCACCACCCGTACGGGCGTACTCCGCGTCCCGCACGGCGCCCGCGCGCGTCGCGAGGCCGATCCGGCGGGTCGGGGCCGGGGCGGCGAAGTGGCCGGTGCGGAGCTGGTCGTGGATCGACATGGCAGAGTGTGGGGATTCGTCTGATCAATGGTGGTGAGTGGGTATGGGCCTCGCGGAACTGAAGTCCGCCCTGCCGGACTACGCGGCGGACCTGCGCCTCAACCTGGCGAAGGTCGTCGACGGCTCCCGTCTCACCGGGCAGCAGCTGTGGGGCACGGTGCTGGTCTGCGCGATCGCGTCCCGCTCGCCGCGTGTGCTGCGCGAGCTGGGGCCGGAGGCCAGGGCGCGTCTCTCCCCGGAGGCGTACACGGCCGCGCGCTCCACCGCCGCCGCGATGGCGATGAGCAACGTCTTCCACCGCACTCGCCATCTGCTCTCCGACCCGGAGTACGGGCGGCTGCGCGCCGGGCTGCGGGCGAACGTGCTCGGCGACCCGGGCGTGGAGCGGACCGACGTCGAGCTGTGGTCGGTGGCGGTGTCCGCCGTCAACGCCTGCGGCGCCTGTCTGGACGCCCACGAGCGGGTGCTCCGCGCGGCGGACGTCGACCGGGAGACGGTGCAGGAGGCGTTCAGGATCGCGGCGGTCGTCCATGCCGTCGCCACCACGCTGGACGCGGAGGCGATCCTCTCCGAGTAACCGTCGCGCGGTCGCGTGGGTGACCGAGGGGTCCCAGTGGGTGACTGGACGCGGCGAGCGGTACGTCCGACAATGGGCGCACCCTCTCTCCGTTCGTCGCCGCCTTCGTCGTACCGGCCGCGAGGACCGTCCTTCTCCGATTGAGGGAGCCACCCGCAATGACCGTCGTCCTGGTACTGATGGCCGCCGTCGCCCTGACCGCCGCCGCTGTCCTGCCGCGTGTGCTGACCCGGGCCGGCTGGCCCGACCGGGAGCCGGTGCTGGGGCTGTGGGTGTGGCAGTGCCTGGTCGCGACCGTGCTGGTGTGCTGCCTCGCCGCGCTGCTGCTGGGCACGACGGCGGCGTTCGGGACGGCTGGGGCCCACGCCTTCGCGCCGGCGCCGCCCTCGGTCACCGCCGCCTACCAACTGGGGCGGGCGCCCGTCTGGCTCACCGTACTGACGCTGCTGCTGGCCTGCGGGGCGGCCTGGACGGTCGCGATGCTCGCCCGGGAACTCGCCGAGGCACGCAGGCGGCGTCGACTGCGGCGCGTCCATCTGCGGGAGCGCGCGCCGGACCTGCCCGCCGGTTTCCCGGCCGCCCGGGGGCCGCTGCTGGTCCTGGAGGACGAGTATCCCGACGCCTGGCTGCTGCCCGGCCCGACGCCCCAACTCGTCGTCACCACGGGCGCGTTGCGCCGACTGTCCGACCACGAGCTGGACGCCGTACTCGCCCATGAACTCGGTCATGCCCGTGCCCGCCACGACTGGCTGCTGCATCTCTCGCAGGCGCTGGCCACCGGCTTCCCGCGCGTCCCCGTCTTCGCGCACTTCCGGGACCAGACGCACCGCCTGGTCGAACTGGCCGCCGACGACACCGCGTCCCGGCGCTGCGGCCACCGCACCACCGCGCTCGCCCTGATCGAACTCAACCGGCACCGGGGCGTGTTGTCCTGCGCGTGTACCCGCGGGCAGCTCGGCGACCGGGTCGAGCGACTCCTGGCGCCTCCGCCGCGTCTGGACGCCCCGTACCGCGCCGCCGCCCTCCTGGCCGCCACGGTGGCCCCGCTGATCCCGTTGCTCATCGCTCTGGGCCCGGCGCTGAAGGTCCTCAACTGAGCGACCCGGAGGGCGCGTTCCGAACCGCCCGCCCGCGGCGCTCGGCCGACCGTCCGGTGTCGTGCGCCTGAGTTTCCAGGCAGTTCCGGCTGAGTCGCGGGCCGTCAACGCGCCTCAGCGGTGGTGGGAACGCGACCACCGAGACGAGAGAAATCTACCTACGGATTTCAGGCGCAGCAGACTAGTGCGCCGAGCCCGAATCCGAGTCGGACGGCGGCGACGGCGGCGGACTGTCTTCGGCCTGCCCGGTCCGCTCGGGCTGTTGGGTTCGCTCGGTTCGCCGTTGCGACCGTGTCAGCGCGATCTCCGACGATGTCGCCCCGCGCGGCTTCGGTGCGTGGTGCAGCGCCGCCGAGTCCTGGGTGTGGGCATGGGAGTACACGCGCAGATAGCCGACGACCGTGTTCGTCACCGCGACCAGCGGTACGGCGACCACCGCGCCGCCGATCCCCGCCACCATGCCGCCCGCCGCCACGGACAGCACCACCGCCAGCGGGTGGACCCGGACCGCCCGGCCCAGGATGAACGGCTGCAGGACGTGACCCTCGATCTGCTGTACGGCCAGCACCACCGCGACCACCAGCACCGCCGTGAAGACGCCCTGGGTCACCAGCGCCACCACCACCGCCAGAGCGCCCGAGGCGACCGCGCCCACCAGCGGGATGAAGGAGAACAGGAAGATGAAGACGGCCAGCGGGACGGCCATCGGCACGTCCAGGAAGTAGATGCCGAGGCCGATGAAGATGGCGTCGATCAGAGCCACTATCACCGTGCCCCGCACATACGCCGTCAGCGTGCGCCACGCTCGCGGTCCCGCGCCGGCGACACCGGGCCTGGCCGCCGCCGGGACCAGCTTCAGCGTCCACTCCCAGATGCGCCTGCCGTCGTAGAGGAGGAAGAGGGTCGAGAAGGCGGCCAGCAGTATGCCGGTCAGCGCCTCGACGATGACGGTGACGCCCTCCAGGCCCACCGACGTGATCGAGTCCGTGTTGGCGCCGATCGCGTTGCGCAGATTTTCGGCGATCTTGTTGATCTGCTTGTCGGTGACGTGGAAGGGGCTGTTGAGCAGCCAGTTGCGCAGTTCGTCGATGCCGTCCTGGACCTGGTTGGAGAGCTGGTCGGTGTTCTCTATGACCTGCCAGGTCACGAACCAGCCGATCAGCCCCATCACGACGAACCCGAGGATCGCGGTGAGCGCGGTCGCGGGCCCACGCGGCATGCCCCACCGGGTGAGGCGGGCGACCGCGGGCTGGAGCAGCGCGGTGATGAGCAGCGCCACCACGAAGGCGAAGACGACGAGTTGGACCGCGCCGATGACCCGCATCAGCACCCAGAGCGTGCCGGCGAGCACCAGCAGCCGCCAGCCCGCCTCGGCCGCGACCCGTACGCCCCACGGGACGACGGAGGCGGGCTCGGGCCGCACGGCGATCACGCCGGGGCCGGTGGGGGTGGTCGTGGTGCGGGCCCGGGGAAGCTGTTCGGGCTCATCGTGCTCGCGCTCGTCGGATTCGACCCGGGGTCCGTGCTCGTGCCCGCGCCCATGCTCGTCCCCGTGGTCGGGCGGTGAGGCGTCCGGCCGTGACGGAGTGCCTCGCGGCGAGTCTCCGTCGTCCGTGTGCTCCTTCTCCACCTCGGCCCGGCGTGCGTCCAACCGCTCACCCAGCTCGGTGAGTCGGCCACCGATCCGGCCGAGCAAATGCGGCACTCGCGACATGATCCGCCCTCGTCCCCCGTCTCTCCCTCTGCCCATCGATCTCCCCCCAAGCCTCCAGAGCCTCGGGAGCAGCGGTCCACGTCCGACCGTACATGGCCGAAGCCCCTCACCGAAGGACGGTGAGGGGCTCGGAAAGGTTGAGACAACTGAGCTGAGACAACTGAGCGCGGAATCCGCAACAGTCGCAGCAGGCTCAGTAGTAGCAGGCTTAGTAGTAGTTGTTGGCCTGCCAGAAGTTCCACGCGCCGCACGGGCTGTCGTAGCGGTCGTTCATGTAGCTCAGGCCCCATTTGATCTGGGTTGCCGGGTTCGTCGCCCAGTCGGCGCCCGCCGAGGACATCTTGGAACCCGGAAGCGCCTGCACCAGGCCGAACGCGTCCGAACTGGGGTTGTCCGCCTGGTAGTTCCAGCTGGACTCGTGGTCCACGATGTTGCTGAAGCACTGGAACTGGTCCGCCGGGACGATCTGGCGGGCCATCTCCTGCACATCGGCGATCGAGTACGAGTTCTGCAGCGGGAAGCTGGAGGCGTCACGCGTCGCGGAACGGCTGGCCGCCTCTTCCGCTTCCTTGCGTGCCTTCGCCTCGGCCTCGGCCTTCTCGGCCGCCTTCTGCTTGGCCACCGCGTCCTTGGCCGCCTGCTTACGAGCAGACTCCTCGGCGTCCTTCTTGGCGGTGGCGTCTGCGGCGATGGCCTGGACATCGGCCTGCTGCGTCAGGGACGCGGTCTGCACCTCGGCCTGGGAACCCACGGGAATGTCCGTGAGCAGCGTGGTGTCGCCTACCAGTGCCTCGGCGTTGTTGGGGGTCCCGGTGTCGCCCGAGGCCACACCCGTAACTGCGCCGACAGCGGTGACCGCGGTGGCCGAAGCCACTGCGAGTCCCCGGACCGAAATCCGGCTCACACGGTTTCCTTCCAGCATCGCCCGCTTCGGTGACCCTGGCGGACGCAATCTTGCCCCCAAGACGCTGGCCTCCCAACTGCGGGGTCACGGGAGACACGGGCCCGGTGGGCAACTCCTTTGCGGGGAGCGCCGCGTGGTGCACGGGCGGCATACGACGACGGTATGGAGTTGAAGGCGGTGCTTCGGTGGTGCCGTACTACTGGGGGTACAGATGTGTCGTATGCGGGGCCTGACAGGAGTGAGACTCTGCCGCACCCGGACGCGGGTGGCAATTCTGAGTTGCGTGTGAAAGCTCACACCTCGTTTGCCCCCGGTGATTTCAGGAAAGCCGCAGACGCGGAAGCGCCGCCCGGCTAGGCTCTTCGCCTTTGCCGGACGGCGCCTCTTTCGTGAAACACTTGAACTACGCGGTAACCGGACGCAATTACCCAATCGCCCGAGCGAGTTCCTATCTGCCCAACCAGGGTCAGATCTGCCCGTCCTCCAGCATTTCGGTCACCAGTGCGGCGATCTGGGATCGCTCGGACCGGGTGAGGGTGACGTGCGCGAAGAGCGGGTGCCCCTTCAGCTTCTCGACGACCGCCACGACACCGTCGTACCGGCCGACCCGCAGATTGTCCCGTTGCGCCACGTCATGGGTGAGAATCACCCGCGAGTTGGAGCCGATGCGGGACAGCACGGTGAGCAGGACGTTCCGCTCCAGCGACTGTGCCTCGTCCACGATCACGAACGCGTCGTGGAGCGACCGGCCGCGGATGTGGGTGAGTGGCAGCACTTCGAGCATGCCGCGTGCGGTGATCTCCTCGATGACCTCGCGGCTGGTGACCGCGGACAGCGTGTCGAAGACCGCCTGCGCCCAGGGGCCCATCTTCTCGGACTCGGAACCGGGCAGATAGCCGAGTTCCTGTCCGCCCACCGCGTACAGCGGCCGGAAGACCATCACCTTCTGGTGCTGCCGCCGTTCCAGCACGGCTTCCAGCCCCGCGCACAGCGCGAGCGCCGACTTGCCGGTGCCGGCCCGGCCGCCCATCGACACGATCCCGATGTCCGGATCGAGAAGGATGTCGAGCGCGATCCGCTGCTCAGCGCTCCTCCCCTTGATACCGAACGCCTCGCGATCCCCGCGTACGAGGCGGACGTTGCCGTCGGCCGTGACGCGCCCGAGCGCCTTGCCGCGCTCCGACTGGATCATCAGCCCAGTGTGTACCGGCAGCTCGGAGGCCTCGGGGACGTAGGTGTGACCGTCCTCGAAGAGGAGGTCCACCTGCTCGCCCGGCAGGGTCAGTTCGGACATTCCGGTCCAGCCGGACGAGCCCGTGATGGCCAACTCCGCGCGGTACTCCTCGGCGAGGAGACCTACGGACGAGGCCTTGATCCTGAGTGGTAGGTCCTTCGACACGACCGTGACGTCGTATCCCTCGGCCTGCAGATTGCGGGCGACCGCGAGGATGCGGGAGTCGTTGTCCCCCAGGCGATAGCCACTTGGCAGCACGCTGGGGTCCGAGTGGTTGAGCTCGACACGGACGGTCCCACCGAGCTCCCCGATCGGAATCGGGGCGTCGAGACGACCGAACCGGACGCGGAACTCGTCCAGCAGGCGCAGGGCCTGCCGGGCGAAGTACCCGAGTTCGGGATGGTGCCGCTTGGCCTCCAGCTCCGTGACCACGACGATCGGCAGCACGACTTCGTGCTCCTCGAAGCGGTTCAGGGCGCCTGGATCGGCCAGCAGGACGCTGGTGTCGAGAACATAGGTGCGCCGGTCTGGCATACGGCGCTTTGTGCTGGTCACCACGGAAGGACGTACCCCCTCGGATGAGGTCGGGGAGCGACGAAGGAGATCTGGACCGGTCGACGGCCCCAGTGCGCGGGCCGAGAACCGGCCCTCCGCCTGTTCGCCCGTGCTGTGACCACACGGTCGGGCTGGTGCAAAGGGCCTCCCGGGCGGACGGCCCCGTGCCGTCCGCTGAGATACGACACCCGTGGTTCGGGTGTCGACCTGCTTGGCTTATGCCCTCGAACGTGCGCGGCCATGCCACGACAAACGGCGGCGCGCTGGTGAACTCCTTGTTACATCCGTCCCAGGGAGGGCGAATTTCACTCCGTGGGCCCATTCCGTGCCCACTCGGAGCCGGTTCGGCTCCGGCCCCGGGTCAGCCGCCGAAGCGCCGGTGGCGGGCCGCGTAGTCACGCAGGGCACGCAGGAAGTCGACCTTGCGGAAGGCCGGCCAGAAGACCTCGCAGAAGTAGTACTCCGAGTGGGCCGTCTGCCAGAGCATGAACCCGGAGAGCCGCTGCTCGCCGCTGGTGCGGATGACGAGGTCGGGGTCGGGCTGGTCGCTGGTGTAGAGGTGCTTGCCGATCATGTCGACGTCGACGCTCTCGGCGAGTTCCTCCAGCGAGGTGCCCTTGTCATGGGCGTCGAGCATCATCGAGCGCACCGCGTCGGCGATCTCCTGCCGGCCGCCGTAGCCGATGGCGACGTTGACCAGTATCCCGCCCGACACGTGCGCGGTGGCCTCTTCGGCCTCCTTGAGCTGGGTCTGCAACTGCCCGGGGAGCAGGTCGAGGTTGCCCACGTGGTGGACACGCCAGCGGCCGTCGGCGGCGAGAGAGGTCACGACGTTCTCGATGATCTCGAGAAGCGGCGCCAACTCCTCCTGCGGACGGTTGACGTTGTCCGTGGAGAGCAGCCAGAGGGTGACGACCTCGACGTCGGTCTCGGAGCACCAGCCGAGGAACTCCTCGATCTTGTCCGCGCCGGCCCGGTGCCCCTGGGCGGTGGTGGAGCCGGCCGCCTTCGCCCAGCGGCGGTTGCCGTCCACGATGACGCCGATGTGCTTGGGCACCTGGTCGTGGTCGAGGTGGCCCTCCACCCTGCGTGTGTAGACCCTGACCAGCAGTCGGCGCAGGTTGTCGCGCAGGTTCACGTGTTTGTCAGCCCCTCCGTACGGATCGGACAGGCGCGGCCGGCGCGATCCCTGGCGCGATTTCCTGCCCGTGTGGTGGTCCTCGGGGTGGCGATCCCCGGAAGGGAAGCGTACCGCTGCGGGACGGGGGGTCCTGCGCGCGGGAACAGGGGCGGTGCGCTCAGGGGGCCATCGGAGGGCAAAGGGGACCTTGCCACCAAGACCTTGCCTCCAGGACCTCCAGGACCTTGCTTCCACGAGAGGAGGGGGCGCGGAGCAGGGGGAGCAAGGGGGCCAGGTAGTGCGTGAGGGAGGTGGTCGAGAAGCGTGCGGAAGGCGGGCTCGGAGAGCGGCGGTATCCGGCTGGCTCCGGCCGGGCACAAAAAACGGGCCGGTCCGTGGGGGGGAGACGGACCGGCCCGAGGGGGGGCTTCCACCATAACCCTTCGTGAGTGATGCTGCGTACATCGACGCGGAACAACTACTCTCCGAAGTCACCCGGCAACGCGCGGATGGCCTCGGAAGCCCGTTTTCACGACCGGATCATGGCTGGAAAACAGCTGATTCCCAGGAAATAGCGCGAGATTCTGGGTGATCCGGAGGCATCCAGCGGGTTTCATCCCCTGGTCCGGCACTGCCCGTCAACCCCGGAGCCATCCGGGTGCCGGACGGGCGCCAGGAAGGTTCCGAGGGGGTTCCGAACCCGTCACCCCTCCCCAGGGCGACCCTGTCGCGAACGCTTGCTTGACGCCGTCGTTAACTTCGCAGCCATGGCCACGTTCACCACCACAGAGACACCGGAGCCGATTCCACTGGAGCTCGCCGAGTCGGGTCGGGCACGCCGACGCGGACTGCTGGGCCGGGACGGAATCGAGGGCGCACTGCTGCTGACGCCCGCGAGTTCGGTCCACACGTTCGGAATGCGATTCGCGATCGACGTCGCCTATCTCGACGGAAAGTCGCGGGTCCGGGCGGTAAGAACCATGCGTCCGGGCCGAGTTGGACTCCCCCGTCCCTGGGTCCGGTCGGTCCTGGAGGCGGAGGCCGGAGCCCTGGACAGGTGGGGAGTTCGGCGGGGCGTACGACTCACGATCCAGGCCGACGGCGCGACACCCGAGGACTACTGAGCGGGCGGCGGGACGGGCTCGCGCCAGCCCGGGACAGACGGACACGGCACCGCGCAGACCCCTCCTCTGCGCGGTACCGTCCACGCAGCTTTGCTGACGCGAATTACCTTTGCCTTAATTTACGCGACGCCGACCCGTGCCCACGAACCCCAGCGATAACGATGTGGAAACCTCGTGAAACCTTTTCGGGCATACACACACATGTCGCACGGGCGGCAGCAGGACGGTCGGAGGACAGCCCTCCTTCCGCTGGATTTTCGCCAATATTCGGACGAGGGCGAGCGATATCCGGATGCCCATGGGCAGCATGTTGCGTTATGTAACAAATAACCCGAATTAGCCACCCAGGTCTCCGATTGAGGGGCAGCTCAGTCGGAAGGCTTGTGGGCCTCGAAGAGATGGCGGCTGCTGTGCGCCACGAATGAGCCCTCGGCCTCGATCAGCTCGTGCAGGGACCGGAGTTGGGGCCGGTAGGCGTCGACAGTGAACCCCGGCACCATCCAGATCACCTTGCGCAGGAAGTGCACGACGGCGGCGATGTCGTAGAACTCCATCCTCAGTCGCTCGGCGCGCAGTTCGACGATCTCCAGCCCGGCGGCCTCCGCGCCGGCCCGCTCACGGTCGGGATGGCGGGCGTTGCGCCCCTCGTCCGGCTGGGGCCCGAGGAAGTGCTCGACGAGTTCGTACGCGCTGGCGGGCCCGACGTGCTGGGCGAAGTACGTACCGCCGGGTCGCAGGACGCGGGCGATCTCGGTCCAGTGCGGAGCGACGGGGTGCCGGCTCACGACCAGGTCGAAGGCCTCGGCGGTGAAGGGCAGCGGCGCGTCGTCCGGTACGGCGACGACCGCCGCGCCGCGCGGGTGGAGCAGGGCGGTGGCCTTGGCGACGTTCGGCGGCCAGCCCTCGGTGGCGACGGTGAGCGGGGGCAGCTTCGGGGCGGTGTTGAGCACCTCTCCGCCCCCGGTGTGCACGTCGAGCGCGGCGGACACGCGGGCCAGCCGCTCCCCCATGGCCCGGGCGTATCCCCAGGAGGGCCGCGCCTCGGTGGCCCGCCCGTCGAACCAGGAGAAGTCCCAGCCGTCGGTGGGCACGGCGGCGCCTTCGGCGAGGAGTTGCTCGAAGGTGGGCGGAGACGTGGGTGCGGGCGCGGGCGTAGGCACGGACATGGAAGTGATGTTCGCAGGCGGATGTCAGTGGCCGCTGATAATTCCGAGGCGGCACGAAGCGGTATGAAGCGCTGGAGGGCCGGGAGCGGGAAGGTGGTGCGGGACATGCTGTACGCCGATGACGAGACGACAACGCTGCGCGCGAAGCTCGACCAGGAGCGGGACGCGGCGCTGTGGAAACTGGAGGGCCTGGACGAGGAGCAGGTCCGCAGGCCGATGACACCCTCGGGAACGAGTCTGCTG
Organism: Streptomyces sp. B21-083; assembly: GCF_036898825.1. Classification (GTDB taxonomy): domain Bacteria; phylum Actinomycetota; class Actinomycetes; order Streptomycetales; family Streptomycetaceae; genus Streptomyces. The sequence goes on from NZ_JARUND010000001.1 coordinate 3,471,760, forward strand.
GGCCTGGTGAAACATCTGGCGTCGGTCGAGTACGGCTGGTTCGTGGCGACGTTCGGCCGGGAGACGGAACCGTTCCTAGGGACTGAGCGGAAGTGAGTCCTGTTGCCAGGTCTCATGCTCGGCCGAACGCCCCGGACGGTGTTGGGCGTTCTGGTTGCCCGCGTTCGCTCCGCGTCCGGGCCGGACGGATCGTGTCCGTGGTCCGGGGATGCGGGGGCGGGTTCCCTCACGCCCAGGAACACGCCGACCGGCCTGGACGGTCCGATGCCCCTGCTCATCACTCCGGTGAGCTGGGGGCGGTGCCGTCCGTCGCCGGATCGGGTGTCCCTGGGCGCGCCTTCCGATCGCCACGGCAGCAGCATCATGGCGAGTTGTCTTACAGGTGGTTGTGGTGAGGGGCTTCTGCCAGTGCTGGGCACCCCACCGGCTGGTGTAGGCGGGGTCCACGGCGATGACCGCGATACCCGACTGGTCGGCCATCGAGGACAGCCGGGCGCGGAGTTTGCCGGTGGGCATGCCGGAGATCAGCTGCCGGAAGCGTTTCCTGCGTCCGTGCTTCTCCCGGGTCTTCTCCCCACCGAAGTCCAGGTCCTCCACCGCGATCGCCTTCACACCACACGTTCGGGCCCAGTGCAGGAGGCGGGTGAGAGCGTGCCGGACCTGGGCGTCGCGGTGTCCGGCGGTACCGGTCAGGTCGTAGGAGAAGCGGCGCGGGCTGCCGGTGGGGTTGCCGTGGGTGTCGAGGTGCCAGGCGGCCAGGTGGTCGGCGTTCATGTCGACGCCGATCACCCCGTGGGCGAGCGCGGCCTCCATCGGCACGGTCGAGGTGGGCGGGATCTGCCAGGACGCTGTCACGTACCAGCGGTCCCGGCCCGTGTCCAGGTGGATGCGGTAGGCGATCGCCCGGTTCGCCGCGACGCGGTCCGCCCACTCGCCGCCCCGGTGCGCGAACACGACCCGGCAGGCGAGGACGTACCGGCCGTGCGGGGCGTTCGCCAAATACCCCAGCGGTGCGGGGAGTTTGATGCTGACCTCGCCGTCGGGGCTGATACGGATGGTCTCGTTGCCGTAGCGCTTCCCGGACTCCCCGTCCGCCTGGCAGAACCAGCGCTCCGCCTCCCACCGCCCACGCCACCCGGACTCCGTCAGACCGGCCTCGGGCAGGTGGTGCCGGGTACGGGCCAGTTGCTTCCCGCCCCGCACGACATGCACGACACCGGCCTCGCGGTCGGCCCGCGCGACGGCCAGCCGGTCCTGAAGCACGCGCAGCCGCCGGGACTTCGCATGCCACTCCCGCTGGGACCGGTAACCACCAGGCGCCTTCTTGCTCCCCTTCTGCCCGACCGGCAGCGACAGCCGATGCGTGAGGGTGCGGACGCCCGCTTCCAGATTCTGGACATGCGCCGACTGACAGCGCCGGGCCAGCGCCCACAGATCATGCGTGGCCTTGGTGATACTGCCAGCCCACCGCGACGACGAGACCGGGGTCAACTCCCGCTTCCGCACCGCCCACGCCGCACCGGAATGCTCCAGACCATCCCGGCAGCGTGCCTTAAGATCCCTCGACGCCAGCGACCCCAGATGCGCTCCCACCAGCCGCAGCACCTTCTCATCGCCCGGCGTCAGCTGCTTGAGGCGGGTCCGGATCGCCACACCGGACGGACCGGACGCGACGAACGGCACCGCGATACTCCTCAGCCCACCCACCCCGCCACCCCCAACCGACCCCGCCCGAAGATCCCGTCGCCAGGGGAAACGACCACCACCCGAGAAGGTCACACATTCGATGAGAGAACGTCAGTTCCGCAACCGAAAGCCGACACACAGCCGAGGAGCGCAGCACGGCACAAACCATCCACACTCACTCCCACTCACTAGACGCTCTCGAACACACTCCAGCGACAACAGCTCCAAACCCCTCTGGTTCGACCCGTACCTCGGGGAGGACATGACCGCCGGCCCGGACGAGACCAGGGCCCGGATCACCGACTTCTACGGCCGCGCCCGCGCCGCCGCCGACCGTGTACTGACGGAACTCCCGCTGGACACCGTGGGCAAGCCGGCATGGCGGGACGACGAGTGCTCCCTGCGCTGGGTCCTGGTACGTATGACGGCGGAGACGGCACGGCACGCGGGGCACATGGACATCGTGCGGGAGTTGATCGACGGGGGAACCGGGGAGTACCGCCCGTCATGACCCGACTGGGCTCTCCTGGTTGCCGAGGACCAGCAGGACGTGCTCGTCCTCGCCGTGGCGGACGGTACCGGTGTGACGGAAGCCGTGCTTTTCCAGGAGGCGGACGGAGGCGGTGTTCCCGGCGAAGGGGTCGGCGTACAGGGGCCGGTGGGTCTCCCGCCGCAGAAACTGACCCAGGGCGACGGTACCGACGCCTCTCCCCCAGTACGGCCGCCCGAGCCAGTACCCGACGAAGCGATCTCCACCGACACCCTGTTCGCCCGCCCACCAGGCGACGATGCTGCCGGCGGGTTCACCGTCCACGGTGACCATCTGCACGAACACGGTGCTGTCGCCGAGGATCCTCGACTTCCAGTGCTTCATGAAGGCGTCCCGCGGCCGAGGAGTGAACCGCGACCGCCGGCCGGCTTCGGGATCGTGCTCACAGAGAACCAGGAACTCCAGGTCGGCTTCGGTGACGTCACGGAGTCGCACGTCGTCATTGCCGGTGAAGTTGTCAGTGACGTTGTTGGTGACGTTGTCGGTCATGGTGGGGAGTGTGGCAGGGGGCACTGACATTTCCCGGGGAGGGCGGCACGCGGAGTCAGGGGACGAGCGCCCGGACTTCCTCGGCGACGAACCGTACGAAGCCCTCGTGGTCGGGCTCGTCGCCGGTCGGCTGAAGAATGACGGTGTCGGCCCCAGCCTCTACGAGACTCCCCACGGCCTTGGCAACAGCACCGGCGTCCCCGGCGACGCCGAGACCAGGTACGGAGGCCAGCCCCTCGGCGACCAATTCGAGACGGAGCCGCTCGTCGGCGTCGGCCCCGGTGGCAGCGATGAGATAGACGACGACACGGTGGGTCTGCCCCGCGGCGTCCGTCCGGCCTGCGGCCACCCGCCCCTCCTCGATCAGCTGCCGGGCCCGACGCACCCCGTCGGGCGCAGTACCGGCGTGGAGAACGGTCCCGTCCGCCACTTCCCCGGCCAGCCGGAGTGAACGGGGCCCGGTGGCCCCGGCGAGCAGGGGCAGCCCGGGCTCGGGGGGCCAGTCGAGGCCGACGTCGTCCAACTTCACGTACCGCCCCTCTACGGTGACCCGTTCACCGTCGAGCAGTGCGCGCAACGCGAGCAGATGCTCCCGCAACAGAGTGAGCGGCGACGCGACCCGCACCCCGACCTGCCCCATCCAGTCCTGCACCCCGTGCCCGAGGCCGAGAACGGCCCGCCCCGGAAACAGACGGTGCAGGGTGGCGGCCTCCATCGCGGTCAGGGCGACATTCCGGAGTGGTACGGGGAGCAGGCCGACCCCGACCCGGACGCGCTCGGTCCAGGCGAGGGCAGCCGCGGCGGCGGAGACACCCCCTTCACGGAAACAGTCCTCCCAGAGCCACAGCTCCTCGATCCCGGTGGCGTCGGCGAGCTGAGCGAGGGCGCGCAGCCGCTCGGGCGGGAGTTGGGGGCGGAAGACGACGCCGAGAATGGTCATGGTGCCTTCCTATCGAGCGTGGCCGCGGTTGTACAACACCATTACTGGCCGTGGCTACTGACACGCTCGTACCGCAGGAGGACGACGCCGTTGCCGAAGGTACGTGTCTCGGCATGCCGAAGCCGGGTGAGGCGGTCGGCCTCGAGGAAGAGCGGTCTGCCGCGTCCGAGCAGCACGGGATGGACGCAGAGATGAAACTCGTCGAGGAGGTCGTGCCGCATGAACTCGGCGGCAAGCTCGGCACCACTGACCGCGAGATCCCCGCCGGCCTGCTCCTTCAGCGCCCGGATGTGCTCCGGGACGACTTCTCGCACGACGGTGGTGTTCCAGTCGGCATGCTCCAGCGTCCGGGAGAACACGTACTTCGGCATGTCCCGCCAGATCCCGGCGAACTCGACGACGACTGCGGGGCAGTCGGGGTCGGAGTCAGCGGTGGGCCAGAAGTCGGCCATGAGCTGATGGGTCAAACGCCCACTGAGAAAGGCCCCCATGGCCTTGGTCCGCTGATTGAAGTACCGGTGAAGCGCTCGTCGTCGACCATGTGCCAGTCGATCTCACGATTGAGTCCCTCGAAGTAGCCATCGAGGGAGACGGACATCATCAGGATGACTTTTCGCATGGAACATTCCTCATCGATGTCTGGGCTGCGGCTGAAACTCACGGTACTCACCCGGCGCCACCCAAGGAACTGTTGCCACGCACGCTTACGTGTTGCTGGCGCCAGAAGGCCGCAGGTGCAACCTCAAAGATTTTTACTCGCCACGAAGTTCAGCGGATTCTCGAAGCTGACTGTCTCGGCAATCTGCTGGATGATTCCGCGATACTCCGCTCTGCGAGCCACCGCTGTCGTACTGACCGTCAAAACAGCCAAGCGCTTGCAGTCTGGATGAGGCAGGTGCGCGTGGATCTGAATGAGCGGCTGCTGTTGAAGACCGCTTTCGGCTGACGGAGTCAGCGTGCTCTCGCTGAGCGTCGCAGGCCCACAAGGAAGTTCGAGGAATTCGATACCCGTATGCCCGTCGGCGGACGTCACCGCACGGGCGGCGGTGACGCCTCGCGGCGCGACTGCCGTGTCACGCCAGGCGATCGTAAAGAAGGAGAGCAGCGGCTGGCTGCTGTTTGCGCCTGTCTCGTCCACGTCGTCGCGATGCAGGCCGATGGAGCAGTGCACCGTACCGAACTCACGCAGCGTCCCCAACAGTTGCTGTCCAGAAGCGACATTGGCGATGAACTGCTGGCGGAGCAACTCGTCAGGTGCCGAGTCGAGGAAGGGGGCGACAGCAGCATGCAGGTCGTCGGCCGCCGGGGAGCCGGGCTCGGAGAGGAAAACTTCGAAGGGAAGGGCGGTGAAGCCAGCGGGCTCAGCAAACCAGAGTTCCGCTTTTGGATCATTGACGGAATCATGCAGGACAAAAGCGACAGTCTTCACGGTGCATTCCGAATACATCTCAAGAATGGGCAGGGTAAATGCCGACGCGTCGACCGCGCTCGATGTCCTCCGAAGTAGCACCCCAGTCCGTGAAGCTCTGACCATCTTTTACCTCTGCCCGCTGTTCAAGAACTTGCATGCGGCGAGGCCTATCTCCGTCTTGCGTGGACGTAGCGATAAGACCGATGAAACGAGGATCACCAGCGAACCAGATAACACCAATCTGCGACTTTAGCACCACCTTGGTACGGGGAGCCATCCGGCGGTGCCACCATTCCGTACGGATATGCTGAGAGAAAACAAGGGGAAGTGGCTGATCAAGGCGTGCAGGATTGGAGAACTCGAACCAACCGTAATGTTTACCAGAGACGTTCGGATGATTATTCAGTCCATGTGAAACATCGCGCAGCACCTGCCATGGATACGTCTGCAAGATGCGTCGCATGCGGAAAGCCGGAGAAAAGTAGCGCAACTGAGTCACGGCTCGATAGAAGCAATATCCAAGAGGCAGCACGAAAAGAAAAACGAACCCCGGCGACAAGAACACAACAAGCACATAAAGCAGGCCGACCCAAACGGCAAGCCAGCCGATGAAGCCAACAACATTCATCACCATGTGTGCCGTCCAGGCCCGACGGGTGGCTGGATGCTCCCAGGCAATCGGGTAGTGAGTGGGGCTCATGGACTGTACCTCTCCGATCGGTAAGCGTCAGAAGACATGGCGGGCAAGGTCGAGGATCCCACCGTTGTCCAGGATGAGGCGCGTGCCATCAATACCTGCGACCGTCCCGTCCTTGACCTCACTGTCGTCCGCGTCCACCATTTTGCTATACAGGCCGAAGCCACCGGTACCGACGCCGACCGCGCTCGACGTCACTGCCACAGCTTTAGCTACGGCTTCAGGATTGCTGACACCCCTCACCGCCCGCGCGACAAGCGGGTTGTCCAACTGGGCGACGCCCTGCATGCTGTCCATCGTCCTGGTGCCGAACATTGCCATCTTCTGACCGAGGGAGAGGGCTTCCCCCCCGACCCTGACGGCATTTACCGTCCCTTTAACCCCAACGACTGCTGCCCCTAGCCCCGGGAGCGTACCCATTGCGTCAGCCCCGACAGTGACCGCGTTACTCCAGAAATCGACGTCGAACTCGCCCTTGATGAAGCCATCTTTCAGGGACTCCCAAACTTCAGGTTTCGCATAGAGGCGAACTCCCAACGCTGTTGCACTCAGCACAGACGCTGCGAGCAGCAACGCGGCCACCATCGCGACTCCCAACGGACCGGCGAAGATGATCGCTACCAATCCAACGACACCGGCCACGAAACTCAAGATGTCCGGCAGGTTGTCCCCGAGCCAGTCGAGCGCCTCGTCGAACCATCCCGGCTCGTGCGGCGCCAGCTTTTTCGTAGCGTCACGGATCTTCGTTGCCCGGTACTTCGCCCTGTCCTCGTGCTCTTCAGCCAGCGTCCGAGCCCTGCCCCGGATCTTCTCCAGCTCGGCCTCGGCCCCTTCCACATCTGTGTTCGCGCGGGTCAGTGCCTTCTTCGCGGCGTCGTGATCCGCGCCTTTCTTGTCCAGGCCCGGATCGTCGCCGGCCTCGGTTGCGCGCCCCTTCGCCCGGTCGACCACACCCTGGGCTTCCCTTGCGTCCTCTTCGAGACGCTTGGCTCGACGCTGGAAGTCGTCGAGTTCGCCTTCCCAACGGTCGAGTTGCTTGGCCGCCTTACGGATGGAGTGCGCCGCGTTCTTCAGGTTGAGCGGCAGCGGGCCACCGTCGAGCTGCTCCCGGAAGGCTACGGCCGCATCACCTTCCCAGTAGCTGCCGTCCATCAGCTTGGTGACGAGCTCATGTGTCGTTTCAAGGACCTTCGCGCAACCAGCGAGCTTCTTGTACAGCCCCCGCACGGTCTCAGTGGAGCCCGGCACGGGGTTGAACCCCAGGTGCTGGTAGCCAATGTCCGGGCCGGGCCGATAGGACTTCAGCCCCTGCGGAAGGTCTCCGTTCCTACGCGCCTGGGAATCTGGGTACGGCGACGGTTCGACACCTGGAGCAACGCTCACTTTTTTCCTCCGCCCTTGCCATCCCGGGCCTTTTTCAAAGCTTCCTCAAGCGCCTTGTCGACCTCGCGGTAGCTGTCCTTGCTCTTCCCGATGATGTCGGCAAGGTCATCGGTCTGCTTGCCGATCTCCTCGCTGCCGTACTTCCAGTCCTCCTGGAACTCTTGGCACGCAGAGTCCAGATCGTCCGTGCCGAGTCCGGTGATCGTCGCGTCCGACAGCGCTTTACGGACACCCTTGAGCGAGTCGGTGGACTTGCTCAACATCCTCATGAACCGCGCGAGTTCATCACCGTCGACCGCCAGACGCTCCGCCATGCTCCCGTTCCCTCTCCCCGTTTCCAGCTGCCACGAGCAAGCGGCTGTACCCATGCCGCCTGTCGCACCGCCCGGGGCGACCGCGCCAGGAGGGCAAGCGCCCAAGGTCTCAACTCGCCGGTGCTGTCAGCGGTTTACGGCCTGGATCTCTTGTACGACGACGTCCTGAGTTGCGCCAAAGCTGCCGTCGGGAAGGTCACCGCCTGCGCCGCCGGAACCGGTCCAGGTGGTCTTCCAGGTGACCGTCGCCTGGAGCGGATACGTACCGTCGCCCGAGGAGCGCAAGTACTTCACACCACAGGGCGGGGTCTCTTTGGCCTTGCCCTCGGCGTAGGGCTCGCCGATGCTGCCGTTACTGATCGCGCAAACGCCGGATGCCGGGTAGGTCGCCGCCTCCGCGGTGCCCGGCTCGATCCTGAGAGAGACCGGTTCCGCCGTCGCGGTCGCATACATATTGAGCACCGGCACGGACGCTGACACGGATACCGCCTTGAAGGCGGCACCGTCGAGCCAGGCCCAGGTGGGGAGGTTGACCTTGGTGGGGCCGGCGGGGGCGAGGGCCACTTCGGTGCCCGGAACGCGGATCTCGTTGTAGGCGAGTCCGGCGAGGATCTCCGGGGTGATGACGTTCTCGACGTTGGCGGGCGGTGCGTCGCCGGTGTCCACCCAGAAGTAGTCACGTTTGCAGGCGTCCCAGCCCGGCGGGTAGGACTTGTTGACGTAGGAGCCCCACCAATAGCCCTTGCCGGTCTTGTCCTTGTTGAAATCCTTCGAGTGGTCGTCCGCGTTGAGGAACGTCTTCCGCTGCTCGGCATCCCACTCATAGCCCGTGGACTCCGCCGCCCAGACCGGCTCCTTGACCTTCTGTAACTGCTCAGGCGTATACGTCGGGGCATACCAGCAGGCGGGCGGCGTCCAGGACGTCGTCGGCGTCAGCGCACCCGTGGAATTGCCCTTACCGTTCTTCGAACGGTCGAAGATGGCATCACCGACGGACACAGAAAGGTTGCCGTCAGCGTCGGCATTGGCTTCCTGTTCTGTGCTATCACGGCTGCCACCCTCTTCACGTCCTCCGGCGTAGGCCACGGGGGCTGCACACACGGGCACAGAGATAAGCGTAAAGAGCGTCGCGATTCTTACCAATTTGCTTACGGCTGGCACGCCTTGTTCCCCCGGTTCGACGCGACGGCGGTAGTCTGCCAGACACCCTCGGCATTCTTGGCAAGCTTGGTGTTGTAGAGCACGTAGCTGTTCGCCGTTGTCGGCGTATTCTGGATCTTTCCTGTCTTCTTGTTTTTGATGAACGATTTACTCTCGTCGGAGCAATAGGTGACATACACCCCTCCGCCCCCAGGAACGGTCACCTTGTAGTCGAAGTAGCGGGTCTCACCAACCCATGTGTGGTTCTTCTTGATATATCCCAGCACATAGGTGATCGACCCGCTCAGAGCCTTGTCGGTGTTGTAGAAGCCAAGGGCCTTGGTGTCTGCACTCCCCTCGAAGATCGCTTCATCCACAGAGTTGACACTAAGCGTGCTGTCCGCGAGGGCCGCGTCTTTCACTGCGTCGCCCGACTTCTGGTATTCGAAGACATTTTTAGCGTCGGGCGGGAAGGTGATCTTCGGACGCCCGGCGGAGTCCGACGCGCTCGGACTGGGGAATACTGGCGCTTCACTCCCGGTGTCGGATCCCGCGATCTTGTCGTTGACCTTGCCCTTGAAGCTGTCATCGCTACCGCACGCAGACAGCGACAAAGCCGCAGCGGCGGTCAGTGCGAGCGCTGCGAGCAGGGTGAGGCGGCGGTTCACGGTCGACTCCCGGTGAGGCGAGGGTTCTCTTGCGCGAACCAAAGCTATCCATCGACACCCAGGTCGACCCGTCAATCACCGGGACGTACAGCCTCAAATCGACCACCACGTAACCCACTTGGCCGGTAACGGTTACATAGTGCGGCGGCCTGCTCACCACAGTGCGCGACGAGCGGGCCGTTGAGCAGAATCGTGGCATCGTCCGCGTGGCAAACTTGGCGCTCCGGCTTACGCAGCGCGCTCACCGAAGGCCACCGTCGTGCCGCCGCCGGCCACTACGTGCAGCTCTACTGGTCCGTCCAGCTCACCTGCCAGACGGACCAGAAGGTCAGCAGTGACAGGCAGGATCCCGCCCGGTTCCAGCGCTACCACCGCATCGGCGGTCATTCCGAGGCGTTCGCCCGGCGCATGATTGACGTAGGTCAAGGGATGTACGCCAACGCGGCACTGACCCCTGCGGCCTCCCGCGACCTGATCCACCAACTCGCCCACGACCTTTAGGGAAGAGATCGTGACTGGCATCGACCGACTAGGACGGCAACGCTGCGCTATCTCTCGGAGATCCAGGAAAGGAGACCCCAGGGTGTGACATGTAGAAGCCGCTATCCGGTACCGACGCCCCACTGCGGCTCCTCCGCAAGGTGGAGGTCTCGGCGGAAGAGACCTCACTCCCCCTTCTGGAACGTCACCTCCACCCGCCGGTTCTTGCGTCGGCCCTGTTCCGAGGTGTTGTCGGCGATGGGGTAGTCCTCGCTGTAGCCGCGCACCTGGAAGGTGACGTCTCCGCCCAGGCCGGCGGCCAGTACGTCGTGGACCATCTCCGCTCGGTTCTTGGAGAGGGTCAGGCCGTGGGCGTACGAGCCGAGGTTGTCGGTGAAGCCGAAGACCCTGACGTTCGTCGCCTTCTGTGCCTTTATCTCGTCCGCGATCGCCTGGATGCGGGAGCGGGCCTCCGGGTTGAGCTTCGAGCTGTCCTTCGGGAAGAGGACCTCCGCCTGAAGGGCGAACGTCACCGTCTCGCTCGTGTCGACGCGACGTTCCTCGCCACCCATGTCCTCCACGACCGACTTGATGTCGACGACCTTGGCTGCGGCGAGCGTGGCGCCGTCGGCCAGTTTGAGGCCGGGGCTGTTCGCATCCAACTCTGGTGGTGGAGAGGTCGTGACCGAGCCCGGGGGCGCGCTGGGATCGTCCGCGGCAGCAGGCGGACCCGCCAGGGAAAGGGTGGCGAGTACGGCCAAGGCCGTGAGTACCGTCGAGGTGGGGCGCCCGGTGACGGCCATGGTCACTCGCCTTCGGAGATTTCGATCGACGCCGGAGGCATCGTGCCTACCAGGAAGTCGACCTGAGTGGAGTCCTCCGGAGGGGCGGGGAACTGGGCGAACCAGTCGGTCGTCTGTCCTGCGTCTACGCCGCCTCCCTCGAACTTCGTGCACAGGCAGCGCCCATCGGTGTCCCGAAGGACGAGGTACTTCTTCTTGGCCTTGCTGTCCACCAGTGCCGCTCCGGCGAGGGAGGAACCGTTCTTACTCAACTCACGTTCGTCACCGCGCCAGTCCGCCGCGATCCAGAACTCCCCGCCGTTGTTGGTGACCGTGCCGTTCACCGTGACAAAGCCACCCTGGTCCCGAACGGCCGAGGTGACAGTGAGTGTGATGTCGCCGTTCTTCACTTCGGCCAGCGCCGGCTCAGCGGCCGGTGCCGGAGTGTCCGTCTTCTTTTCTCCGCCGCCCTCGGTCCGGCTCGGTGCCGATGAAGACGCCTTGCTGTCCGTCTTGTCGCCGTCTCCTCCCCCACAGCCGGCCACCGTGATGAGCAACCCGGTCGCGATCGCCACCGCGGTCACTGCCCTACGGCTCTTCATGGTGTGCCGAAACTTCATCGGTACGACTTCCTCTCACTCGGCCAGATGCACGGAGAACAGCACGGACGCGTCGGGGAAGTCGTCCGGATCGAAATCTACGGGGTCGATGTTCACGATCTGGCCGTCACAGTCCAGCTCGATCGGCTTCGTGGGATCCGCAGCCGGGTCGAAATCGCAGCGGGGCTGGATGACGGCGACGGCATGGGCCTTGGCGTGCATGTCCTCCGTGCCCGGAATGATCGACGCCCCGACCGTGTTGGTGGTCTCCACGGCGACCCGGAATCCGGGGTAGCCGTCCATCACGACGGGTTCGGCGCCGCCCTGGACAGTTGAGTCGTTCGCGGCAGCCAGTGTCTGCGCGGCCTCGGTGGCCCCGACAGCCGGCGGATGCTTGCCGTTCAGCCAGTCGAGCCAGTCGCCGCCCTGTCCGATCGTGCCCGTCAACGTGTCCACCAGCTCATCCCGGGCGTCCTGTGCCGCCGCCAACGCAGCAGCGTCCGCCGCGGATTGAGCTCCATTGCGGACGGACGCTGCTTGGGCGAACACAAAGAACGCGACGGCGGCGAAGAGCAGAATCCCCGTAAGCCAGATGTAGATCGGCAGAGTCTGCCCACGATCACCCAGAAGCCGTGCGGCGGTCAGCCGCCTGTCACGCTGGTGACCGCGGTCCGAATCGCCCCCGAGATCATGCCGTCCAGTCCGATTTGGTCGATCAGCGTAAAGATCCCCGCAATGATGATCATCAGGCCCGCGTACTCCACGAACCCGGCTCCCGCGTCCCGCTGCCTGCCCTGCATCCGAGAGACGACAGTCCACGTCCACCTGTTGAACCTGTCCACTGCGCCTGCCCTTCCGCCGAACACCACTACCGACCCGGCCACCGTACGTGAAAGACCCTCTACTCCGCGTGGGCCCATGGGCCCAACTTCCCCCCGCGGTACGCCCCATCACTCCCACCCCTCCCGAGCCGTACCCAGCCATCGGGCGATCGCTTCGCTCCGTGTCGTACTGTGCAGCTTTGCGAAGATGCGGTTGATGTGGTTCTTGACGGTCTTCTCGCTGATGAAACAAGTGGCGGCGATTTGCTGGTTGTTCACCCCTGCCGCGATGAGATCCATGACCTCCACCTCCCTTGAACTCAGGCCGAAGTCCGGGCGGTTGCGGTCACGGACAGCAAGTGTCGTCGCGTGGCCCAGCCGGGTCTTTGGAGTCTGCCGCAAGACTGCCATAGCTGGTTGCAGGTGCGAAGAGACTTCGTTCGGTTCGTAGGAAACGCCGAGCGAATCCGCCACCGCCGGGCCCGGGGGTGAGGTATGCGGACCCTTCGCCGGCTGTGCCGTCAACCGGGCTCCTCTTCCCACCGCCCGTACGGCCTCCGTCAACTCCTCCGTCGTAAAGCCTCCGTGGACCAGGTAGCCCGACGCGCCCCTGCTCAGCGCCTGTCTCACCACCTCCGGCTCGCTGCTGTACGTCAGCATCATCACGGGGGCCAGTCGCGCCAGTTGGGGTAGGGCTGTGAGGCCATCCGTGCCGGGCATGCGTACGTCGAGCAGGACCACGTCGGGGTGCGCTCGCTCCGCCGCCGACACCGCTTCGGTGCCGTTGGACGCCTCCGCGACCACCTCGATGTCCTGGTGGCCGCCGAGCAGCGCGGCCAGTCCCGCCCGCACCACCGGGTTGTCGTCCGCCACCAGAACTCTCAGCGGGTCCGGCCGCCGTTCACCTGTGGACATGGGATGCGGCCTCCTTCCGGGGCCGGGGGCTGGGTACGTAGTCAAGGCCGGGAGACCGCACGTCCACGCGGATCTCCGTGCCTCCTTCCTCGCACCGGCTCAGGTGAATCACGGCGCCCAGCGTCCTCGCCCGTTCCACCATGCCCAGCACGCCGAAGTGGCCTGATCTGGCGCTCTCTTCGAGGTCCAGGGGGGCCGGGAGGCCCACTCCGTTGTCCCGGATGTGGAGCGTCATGCCCTCCCCGGACGACTTCGCCTCCAGGGTCACCCTCGTCGCGTCGGCGTGCCTGCGCGTGTTCTCCAGTGCCTCCGACACGATCGCCAGGAGGTGGTGGGCGGTTCGGTGCGGGAGGGTGGCGAGCTGTCCGGGCCGGGGCACCAGGGTTGTACAAATTCCCGTGTTCCGCTCGAACTCCGCTGCCCTGTGGGCCAGTTCAGCGGTCAGGTCTACGTCCGGTGCCGTCAGGTCCGTGTGGTGGCGCAGGTCGGTGAGGAGTTCGCGCGACTCCGCTGCGGCGCGGCGGGCCGCCGAGGCCACCAGGGTCGCCTGGCGGCTCACCACCTCCGGGTTCGCCCCGTCGCCCGACGAGGTTGCCGACAGGGCCTCCGCCGCCAGTGCCAGGCCGTGCAGGGTCTTGGCCACCGAGTCGTGCATCTCCCGTGCCAGGCGGGCCCGTTCCGAATCCACCGCCTCGGCAACCGCCAGCCGGGAGTTCGCCTCCGCCAGTGCCTCGCTCGCCGTACCGAAGCGGAACATCAGGTTGCGCAGCGTGACGCCGATGATGCCGGCGCCGATGCAGAAGCCCGCTATGAGCAGGGTGCTGGTGCCGGTGCCCGGGCGGTGTTCCCAGGCTCGGTGGACCGTGAGGAGTGCCACCAGTTGCAGGCCCGTGAAGACGCCCGAGCCGCGCCAGCCGTAGAGGAGGCCCGCGAGGAGAGGGGTGCAGACCGTGGCGTAGGCGAGAGGTGAGGCGGGGGACGCGGTGAGGAGGAGTATCGCCGCGAACGTCAGGTCCGCCGCCATGAGGGCGGGGTGGGCCAGGAGGCGGGGGGCCAGCCGGTCCCAGTCCCGGTACATCGCGTACGAAGCGGTGATGCCCAGGACCGCCGCCGCCAGGACCGCGTAACGCGGGGGCCCATCCGCCGTGTTGGTCATGGCGAAGGGGGTGCCGAGGGCCAGCATCGTCATGCGTACGGCGAACGTCTGGCGGCACAGGGCCTGGAGGGCGTTCAGTTGGAGGCGGACGGTGGCGGGGGCCGGGGCGTCGTCGGCCAGGTAGCCGGCGGTCGGGTCGTAGCCCCGGCCGCGCTTCACACGACGTCGCATGTCCGTCACCCACGCCTTCATCGGCATCGCCCTCAACGTCCCAGGATCGAGCCGAAGTTCGTACCCGAGCCGAGGAACATGCCGGTCGCGATGAGGATCATCGTCGCCGGGAGCATGAACACCAGGGTGACGAGAGTTGCCTTGGGGATCGTCTTCGCGGCGCGGCGGCGGGATTCCTGGGCGTCCGTGCGGCGCATGTCGGCGGCGATCTGGATCAGGGTCTCGGCGATCGGGGAGCCGAGTTCCTCGCCCTGTTGGAGCGCCGAGACGAACTGGGCCACCTGCTCACTGGAGTTGCGCTTGCGGAGCTGGTCGAAGGCCTGGCGGCGGCTGACGCCCATGTCCATCTGGCGCAGGGTGATGCGCAGTTCGTCCGCCCACGGGCCCTCGTACTTCTCCGCCACCCTGTCCAGGGCCTGACGGAAGCCCAGGCCCGCCGAGACAACGACCGCGAGCACGTCCAGGAAGTCGGGGAGTGTGCGGTCGATTACCTCCTTGCGTTCCCGTACCGCCTGCCAGATCGCCAGGTCCGACGCGGTCGCCCCGAACGCGAACGTGACAGCAGCGAGGAGCAGTTGGCCGTTCGAGAGGAAGATCAGGCCCATGAGGACGCCGAAGGAGACGTAGACCGCCCGGCGGGCCGCGTAGCGGGTGATGGTCAGGCCGCCGGGGTTGCCCGCCATGTCGATGCGGAGGCGTTTCGCGTCGACCCGGCGGGGGCCCATCAGGCGGAGGACGAGGGGCGCGAAGCGCATGCCCATGCGGTCGACCGCCGAGTCCGCTTTAGAGACCCGGGTGCCGCCCACCTCCAGGGCGAGGAGCAGGTCGGAGGGGAGTTTGACGTCGGCTCGGATCATGCGGATGCCCAGCAGGGCGCCCGCGACCGCGATCGCCATCAACAGGGCCAGTAGCAGTGGCAGCAGCACAGTGAACTCCCCCCTCACACTTCGATCTTGCCCAGGCGGCGGATGAGGAAGAAGCCGACCGTGTACAGACCCAGGGAGAGAAGGATCAGGCCCTGGCCCAGGGCGGAGCCGGTCACCTTCTCCAACGCGCCCTCGTTCGAGGAGTTGATGAGGAGGAGGGAGCCGAGGCCGAGGCAAGGGACCGTGAAGGCCGTGGCGTTGACTTCCGACAGCATCGTGCGGACCTCTCGACGCGTCTCCTTGCGGTCTTCGAGGGTCTGGGTGAGGTTGCGCAGCGAGCTGACCACCGATCCGCCCGCCTTGTTGGCCAACACCAACGTGGTGACGAGTACGACCAGTTCGCGGGACGGGAGTCGTTCCGCCAGCTCGCCCAGTGCGTCGTCGACCGTCCGGCCCAGGCTCAACTGGTCGGCCACGCGTGCCAGTTCCTCGCCCGCGGGTGCTTCCAGTTCCTCCGCCGCCATAGCCAGCGACGTACGCAGTGCGAGGCCGGCCGCTGTCGCATTGGCCAGCAGGCGTGCCACGTCGGGGAGTTGGTTGATGAACGCCTCGATGCGTTTCTGGCGTTGCCAGTTGAGGAAGATCGCCGCGCCCCAGATCGTCACCAGCGCGGCGATCGGGCCGAAGAAGGGGGCCAGTACGGCTGCTGCCAGCAGCCACAGCGCTACGCCGACCGCGGTGACGTATGTGAAGAACTCGCCTGCTGTCAGGTCGAGTCCGGTCGCCGAGAGGCGCAGGTGGATCGTGCGGCCGAGGCGGGTGCGGCGCAGCCGGCGGTCGACGGTCGCGAACCGGCGTACGCGGCCTGCCGCCGTGTGCAGCGCGCCGCCGCCGGAGAGACGGTCTTCGAGCTCCTGGCGCTGGGCGCGGCCGGTGGCGTACGTGTGCACGCCCGCGACGGCGAGTGTGCAGCACAGCATGGTGGCGCCCAACGCGAGCGGGACCGAGTTGTTCATGGCTTCTCGCTCCGCACGGTCGTCCTGGTGGTCGTAGGTGTGGTGGTCGTAGGTGTGGTGGGGCGCATGGTCAGGCGCGGGGTGGGCCGGGGTTTCGTCGGCTTCGTCGTCCGGGGGTTCATCCGATGGCCTGCCTCGTGTCCGTCACGTCGAGCACCTCGGCCACTCCGAACGCCGGTGGCAGCGACTCGTTCGCCAGGTACAGCTTCTCGGCGACCGGGCGCGGCACCGGAAGGTGTTCGAAGTAGCCCTGGGCGCGGCGGTCGGGGCCGGTCGGACGGGTGACGTAGCGGGAGACGGTCACGATGCGGAACTGTTCGCGGCCGTGGGAGACGAGCAGGGCGATCTCCGCCACGCGGCGGGAACCGTCGACGTGGCGGGCGAGTTGGACGACCACGTCGACCGCCGAGTTGATCTGGTCCTTCAACGCCTCGAAGGGGATCATGACTTCGGACATCGAGCCCAGGGTCTGCAGCCGCATCAGCGCGTCCTCCGCCGAGTTGGCGTGGACGGTGGCCAGGGAGCCGTCGTGGCCGGTGGACATCGCCTGGAGCATGTCGAGGGTCTCACCGCCTCGGACCTCACCGACGATGATGCGGTCGGGGCGCATACGCAGGGAGTTGCGGACCAGGTCGCGGATGGTGACCTGGCCCTTGCCCTCCACGTTCGGCGGGCGCGATTCGAGGCGGATCACGTGTTCCTGCTGGAGCTGGAGTTCGGCCGAGTCCTCGATGGTGATGATGCGTTCGTGGGCGGGGACCAGGCCGGAGAGGGCGTTGAGGAGCGTGGTCTTGCCGGTGCCCGTGCCGCCGCTGACGATGACGTTGAAGCGGGCCCGGACGAACGCCGCGAGAAGCATCAGCATCTGCTCGTCGAGCGAACCGAGGCCGATCAACTCGGGGAGTGTGTAGGCGCGGGGGAAGCGGCGGATCGTGAGGGTCGGGCCGGTGAGGGAGAGGGGCGGGATGACGACGTTGACTCGTTCGCCGGTGGGCAGACGGGCGTCGACCATCGGATTCGACTCGTCCACACGCCTGTTGACCGTCGAGACGATCCGCTCGATGGTCTGCATCAGCTGCTCGCTCGACGCGAAGCGCATGGGGAGTTGTTCGACGCGACCCGCTCGTTCCACGAAGATCGAGTCCGGGCCGTTGACCATGATCTCGGTGATCGACGCGTCGGCGAGGAGCGGTTCGAGGACGCCCAGGCCGAGGGCTTCGTCGACCACCCGCCGGATGAGCTGCGAGCGTTCGGCGGAGGAGAGGACCGGGCCCTCACGGCTGATGATGTGGCCGAGGACGCGTTCCAGGCGGACGCGGCGTTCGGCCGCCGCGAGGCTCGACATCTCCGCGAGGTCGATCTCTTCGAGGAGCTTGGCACGGTAGACGGCGACGAGGTGGCCGTCCTCGCGCGCGGTTCCGTTGCCGTGGTCGTCGGCGGAGGCTATGCGGGAGCGCAGGCTCATGGTCTCGGTCTCAACTCCTCTCCAGTCAGCATGTGTTGCTCGGTCGGTCGGTCAGTGGTCTGAGGTCAGCCGTCTTCGTCGTTGGGCATGGTGGCTCTGCGGGTCACAGGCCAGGAGTCGAAGATCGGGATGATCGCGGGGACGGTCACGGTCACGGTCGCGGTGGTCGTGTCCCCCGCGCCCAGCGGTGCGTCCACCTGGGGGTTGAGCCAGTCGCTGACGGAGGCGATACCCGCCGCCTGTCCGTCGCCCCCGAGAGAGGTCGCCCGGGCCGCCGCGCGGGCCCCCGTACCGGCTTGGTTGATGCCGTAGCCGATCAGGCCGAGCTGGATGCAGGCCAGGCCGATGACGATGAGGATCGGGAGGAAACCGGTGAACTCCAGAATGGAGGAACCCCGGTCTCTCTCTTCCCGGACGCGGTTCGTGAGTCGGCCCCGAAGGCTCCTCGTCCTCATCCGTCCCCGTCTCCCTCCAGCGCCGCCCCCGCTTCGCCGTCAACCGTCCAGTTGACGTCGAACCCTGGGAAGAACAGCGGAACTTGGGCACTGACGGTGGCCTTCATGACCTCGCCCTGGGGGCCGCAGTTGATGGCGGCGCCGTTCCAGGCGCCGGGGAGATGCTCGCCGCCCGCGCTCTCGCAGGCTCCCTCGTAGCCGCCGGGGTCGAGGGCGTACGCCGCTGTGGCCGCGCGAGCCGCCTCGTCGGCCGCGTTCCCGGCCAACGAGTACGTGTAGCCGTACAGCACGCACTGCCACAGGATGCTCATGACGACGAGCAACAGCGGGAACATGCCCGCGAATTCGAGGGTGATCGCCCCTCGGTCGCCGCCCTTCTCCGCTCGCCGCCGGAGCGTCAGTGAGCCCCGGTCGGACGTCGACGAAGACTTACGCCGTCTGCCACCGCCCCCCTCATGGACGACGACGAGCCCCAACTCCGCCGCCAGCGCCCACAGCGCCTGCTTGACCGTCGACCTGCTGTCCAGGTCCTGGAGCCGTCCGGCGTCCACGACGCCCTGAAGTTCCTTGAACGCGGCGGGAATCGACGCGCGGGCGACCTTGGTGCCGGTGACCTTCTCGACGAGCGAGGGCTGGATCTCCGTACCCTTGGACTGCCTGTTGACGACAGTCAACGTCTCCTCGGCCTTACGGATCTGGAGGCGGTCCCAGAGACGGACCATGCGTTTGGCGGCGCGGACGGCGACGACGTCCGGGGTGACGAGGAGCAAGGCGTGGTCGGCCATCTCGACGGCGGCGGCCGTGGCCGAGTCCATCCGGGCGCCGCAGTCGACGATCACGACGTCGTGGCGGGAGCGCAGGACGCCGAGGATCTGGCGGGTCACGCGGTCGGTGACCTCCTCGCCGCGTTCGCCCTCGGCGGGGGCGAGGAGCAGGCCGATACCGGTGTCGTGGGTGAAGACGGCGTCCTGGAGGACGCGTGGGTTGATGTCCGTGATCGCGGCCAGGTCGGCGACCGACCTGCGGAACTGGACGTCCAGGTAGGAGGCCACGTCCCCCGACTGGAGGTCGAGGTCGAGCAGGGCGACCGTATGCCCCGACGCCCGTGCCGCGAGGGCGAGTTGGACGGCTGTGACGGTGGCGCCGACGCCACCCTTCGCGCCGGTCACGGTGACGACCGTACCGCCAGGACCCGCGTACAACTCCGGTGCGCTGCTGCCGAGATGGCGCCGCATACCCGACGACCAGGCCGCCGCCGCCTGTACGCGCTCGGCCAACGCCTCGTAGCCGAGCGGGAGTTGGACGATTCCCCGGGCGCCGGAGTCCATGGCGGCGGTGAGGACGCCGGTGCTGGGGTCGGCGGTGATGAGGACGACCCCGACCGCCGGGAAGCGCATCACGAGGTCGCGTACGAGGTCGAGGGCCGGGACCGGCCCTATCCGCTCGTGCACGAGGACGACTTCCGGCAGCTCGTCGAGGGACTCGGCGGCCAGCCGGGCCAGCGTGTCGAGCAGCGCGGTCGAGTCGCCGACGGGCGGGGCGGGTTCGGCGTCCGGGAGCCGGCTGAGGAGGGTGCTCAGGGCGCGGGCGGACTCGACGTCGGCGGTCGCGGGAAGGATGCGGATGGTCATCGGCGCGCCCTCGGCAGGCCTGTCTGCGACTGGGACCGGGGCTGTCGCTGCGACCGTCGTCGGGGCTGTGAGTGCGACTGCGGCTTCGGCTTCGTACGTACGGACCTCATGCCGGCCTCCTACTTGTCCTTCTCGAGGGTGTACGTACGGTCGGCGGCCCCGGGAACGGCCGTCAGTTCGCCGCCCGCGACGAGGGACAGTCGGACGTGCTGGGCAAACGACTCGGCGTACGCGACACGTTGGGCGTCCGGCGTCTTGAGCGCGAAGGTGATCGGGACGGCCTCCGTCGACGTCCGCTGGCGTTCGTTGCTCGACTGTCCCGGTTCGAGGGCGGTGATCTTGCCGACGTCGATGACCCGCGCGTTCGTGACGAGCAGCTTGGCCTCGTCGACGCCCTTCTCGCTGTCCTTGGACTCGAAGGTGGCGTAGATGTTGACGAGCGACCCCGGGTCGATCTTTCCGGCCACACCCGTCGACGCGTCGATCATGATCGCGATCTCCTGCTCACCGGCGGCCAGCGCGGGCCGGTCGACGATCATGTCCGTCTGCAGCAGGGAGCCCTTTTCCAGCCGGGTCACCGCGACCTTGCCGCGGATCTGGGAGACACGCGTGACGGCGGTCTCCGACAGCCACCGCTTCGGCATGGAGATCTTCTCGAACTGGTCGGCCGTGAGCTCCTTGTAGGGCGCGATGTCGCTCCTGAGGCGGTACGCCGTCACCTCCGGGCCGACCTTGGAGTTCACGTCGCGGATCACCGAGAGCACTCCGACGAAGGCGCCGATGGCGCACAGGACCGAGAGGACCAGCAGGATGACGCCGCGGCGCTGGCGCGAGTTCACTAGATCTCACCTCATGGGGGGGCTTACCGGGTAGTGGGGCGGGCCTGCTTTGTCTGCCGGGGGTCCGGGGGTTGCCCCCCAGGGGGATGCAGCATCACGCGGACAACCTCGATCGGGGGTGGGGACGGACACGTCTTGTACGTCTCTTACGTCGTACCTCGGGGCAGTGCTCGTACTGTTGTTCCTGTTGCTCCTGCCGGGGTTCCTGCCCGTTCGAGGGCCGCGGGAAGCTCCGGAGGCGGGGCGAGTGATGCGGCGCAGAATCCGCAGCGGTCCCCGATGAGTTCGAGGCCGCACCAGTGACACTCCTCGCGGCGTACGGAGGAGACCAGTTGGTAGAGCACGGAGACGTCGTGCAGCCCCGCCGCGAACTCGACGATCTTCCCGGTTCCCCACCAGCGCGGGGACTCCGCGGGCAGCGGAACGGGGGCGACTCCCTGCACCCGCCAGGCGGGTGCGAGGGTCGAGGTGACCCAGTCGGAGGGCGCCTGCCCCTGCGCGACGAGCAGCCGCGTCCCGAACTCGGGCCCGGCCAACTCCTCCTGGCCCACCCGTACGAGCTGGGCTCGCGGATTGGCCAGTACGGCGAACTGCGCGCCCGGCACCCAGGACTTGGCGTGCGACTTCAGTGACACCGGCACCCGGTCGAGCTTGGCGACGGAGCCGAGATGGGCGCCCGCGTAGATGTAGTGGGCGAGCAGCCGGGCGGACGAGGCCAGCACGCCGGGGCTGAAGTCGCACATGGAGAGCTGCCTCAACTGCTGGGCGAGCAGGGCGACTCCGAGGGGCGGCAGATCGACGGCGAGCAGCGCGATCCGGTCGCTCTCCAGGACGGAACGCACGGTGTGCAGCCGCCGGGTGACGGCCGCGTCCGTGGACGCCGGGTAGAGGGCGATGACGTACCCGTGCTGTTCGATGAGTGTGTGCATCCCCATGAGGGCGCCGTCGAGGCTGTCGAGAGACGGGACGGCGGCTGGCGGGGTCTGCCGGTCATGCGGTGGGAGCACCAGATCGGAACTGGTGACGGCTATCGCGGTCGGCACGCTGCACACCACCCCGTTCACTGCGGCGGGGTGGTCGGCCACCGCCTCAGATCGCCCCTGTGACGTCCTCTTGCATCAGCACCTTATCCACGGCATGGCCCGCTCAACACCGAATCTTCGAGATCAACTAACGGAAGGTGGAGCTTGATCGACGGAGAGTAAGGCGAATATGCCACAAGTCGGGTGCCGGGGAGAGTAGTTGCCGAGGCGCCCACACCGAAGCCGACGCCCTCTCCGGGGGCAGGTCTGCCAGAATTCTTCACACCTTCGACAACTTCACGGGTAAACCTCGGCGCCGGAACTGTGGCCTCCATCACAGCGCGAGGGGTTCGCACCTGATCCACTGACCGGATGATCGGTCTGATACTCCGCGTCCTGCCCTGGTACATCCGCGAGCCCGTGGCCATCTCCATCTGCCTCACCCTCTGCGGCGCCTCCTTCTACTGGACCATCCAGGACGGAGGGTGGGCCAGATTCGGCTTCGGCGTCCTGTTTCTCGCCATCGCGGTCCTCCGGGGGGTCATCCTCAGAGGGGAGTTGAGATCGTGGCGGGCGGCCAGGAAGGGCACTGCCGCTCCGGCTCCTGCTGTGAGCGACGGCGGTTGACGCTTGCCTCGGGGGTGAGCCGGGCGACACCTACGGGTCGGCACGGCTACCAGGCCGTGACCGGGGCATGGCCGTTGACACAGTGTGCAACCTCGCCAACCTGGCGAACCCTCCGGTGCGACGGATTTCGTCTGGCCCGTCAGCACAACTGCCACACGGGGGAGGCTGCCGTGAAGTGCCGTTCACTGGCCGTTGCAACCGCAGTCGCCACGGCAGGAGCCCTGCTCCTGACCGCCTGCAGCGACAGTGACGGCAAGTCCGAAGCCACTGACAAGAGCTCCGGGTCCGACACCGTAGTCGAGTCGTCGGCGTCGCCAAGCATGAGTGCGCCGACCTCCGTCGGGCGTCCTAAGATCGAGCTTCCGTCGGATGTCACAGACAAGTTCGAGAACTGGCAGACCGGCGACGAGGCCAAGGACGCCGCCCTCGCGGAGACCGCCCGGCGTATCGATGCGACGAACGATGCCATCCTGCGTGGCGACACCGGCGCGCCGACCCTCTCCCTCTACTACCGGGACAAGGCACTCGACGACGCGCTCGAATGGGTGCAGGCGTATCTCGACGCCGACATGACCTTCACCGGGACGACTCGCTATTACGCGCCCAAGGTGACCTTGTCGGGCAACTCGGAGGCGTCCGTCGTCTACTGCGCCGATGAGAGCAAGGGCTTCAACAAGGACCGGAAGACCAACAGGGTCGACCGGCGCCCTTCGAACGAGAGCCCGTACGTGCTGTACACCACACATCTGCGGAAGAGCGGGCGGGGCGTGTGGCAGACCAGCAGTCTGACCTCGAAGCGGGGGGACAGGACCTGCGCCGCGTAAGCGGGTTGAGCAGAGTCAGGGCCGGCTAGAGCCTGTCTCTTTGACCGGTCAGTGACTCGTGATGGACTGGTTAGCCTGATGCGATGACGGACAGCGAGCTGATCGTTGACCTGCGCGGTCGGTTGATCGAGACACTCGACGACTTCTGGGATGCAGTTGCCGAGCCGTGCGGGCTGCCAGAGTGGTTCGGCCGGAACCTGGACGCGTGGTCGGACACGATTGAGACCCGGGGTATCTCTGAGGTGATCGACAGCCACGACATCCTGATCGTGCATGTCGACCAGCAGGGCCTCTTCGACGGGCACCGGCAGGACGCCAACATCCTGGCCAGCATCTTTGACGGACAGCAGAACCGGCTCGTCGTCCACGCGCTGGCCTGACGAATCCGTCGGACGCCTTGCTCAGCGCCGGGTCCAGATACGTCTTCGACTGGCCCAAGACAGGCGACGCGGACAGGGACGCGGTCCTGAGGGACAGCAAGCAGTTCATCAAGGCGGTGGACATGGCCATCGCCAAGCAGGACCCACTCAACGAGGCGTACCTCGTCTACTCCGAGGGCGAAGCGGCCGCCGGGAGTGAGAAGTTCATCCGGGAGTTCGTGGACTACAGGGACCGCATCACAGGCACCAAGCGGTACTTCGCCGCCAAGGTGAACGTAACCAGCGGCAGAACGGCTGGCCTTGTCTACTGCGAAGACCAGAGCAAGGCGTACAACATGGACCTCAAGACCGGCAAGACGAATGTGACCGTGGCGTCGAAGGACAGCTACGTCCTCTACAGCAGCCGGCTACGGGTCAAGGGGAGTGGCATCTGGGTCACGGAGACCCTCACATCCCAACGGGGAAGTTCTGTCTGCCAGCCCTGAGAGTGCGGCCGTGGTGCCCGTAGGCAGGGATCGGGGCACGGGCGAGCGGCTAGCGCGCCCGCAGGACCGGCGGTCGAACTTTGCCGTTGCCACAGCGCAACCTTGACAACCTGGCGGAACCACCGGTCCCACCGATAGCGTCTTGATTTTGCTAGTACATCTGTCTCACGGGGAGTCCACTGTGAAGCGCCGCTCTTTGCCCGTTGCTGCCGCGCTGGTCGCGTCCGCCGCCCTGCTACTGACCGCCTGTGGCGGCGACGAGGGCGAGTCGAAGGACAACGACAAGATCGCCGGGGCCGACACCGGCGAGACCTCGGCATCGCCGACGGCGTCCGCCTCCGCGTCGGCTGCCTCCGCCGGTCGGCCGAAGATCGAGCTGCCGGCGGATCTGTCGTACTCCTTCACTCCGGAGGAGACCGGTGACGCCGTCAAGGACGCTGTCCTCAAGGACAACGCGGAGATGATTCGCGCGCTCGACGCAGCCATCGTCGCCCAGAACCCTCGGCTTCCCGCCCTGGAGTTCTACACAGAGGGCGAAGGTGCCGTGGCCGCCCAGCAGTGGGTGAAGGAGTTCACGGATGCCAAATGGACGGTCACCGGCGCCGTTCGCTACTTCGACCGCCAGGTCACCATCAGCTCCAAGGAATCCGCTTCGCTGAGCTACTGCGCCGATGAGAGCAAGGGTTTCAGCAAGGTCATCAAGACCAACGAGATCAAGAAAACGCCCGTCAGCAAGGACAGTTACGTCGTCTACGGCGTTCAGGTGCAGAAGAACAAAGACGGCGTGTGGGAAACCTTGAAGATTCAGTCAACTCGTGGAGCTGACAGGTGCCAGCCATGACCCGACTCCTTCGACTTGGCGTGACCATGCTGATCGCAGGAGCGATCTGCGTGTCCGTAGCCCCCTCCGCCATGGCAAACAAGACTCCTCCTCCCGGGGGTCGGTCGGTAATGACCCGAACACGAACACCGCGGGCGGACGGGACGGCGACACCCTCTCGGCAACCGCTGGTGCTGTCGTCTACGACCGTTCCAAGAATGGGTCCGGGCAGTCGGCCGGGCCTGTTGCGGCTACCACGGCCTGGACGCCGCCTGCTTGTTGGTATGCGCCGACGTATACGCCCGCGGAGTTGCAGAAGGTCAAGGAGCCGGTCTGGGAGGCCGATTCCACGGGGTATCAGTGGGATGCCGAGCAGCGGAAGAAGTACCTCGACGAGGACGATCACTCGAAGGACTTCAACAAGGACAAGACCGGCAAGGGTTACTGGTGGGGGTCCTACGTCAACAAGTCCTATCCGCCGGGCTGGGACGCCTGCAAGGAGGACTACTTCTGGGTGGACACCGGCGCCGCACCGCCCGCGGGCATCCAGAACGTCATCACCCCCGAGATCCTGGCCGGACTGGCCTACAACGAGATCCGCGTACCGGGCACCAAGGTGACCCTCGCTCCCGCCGGTGCCACCAAGGTCAATCTCCCGACCTGGGCCTGGCTCGACGCGGCGCAGTTCAAGCCGGTCTCCGTCACCGCGTCCGTCCCGGTGCTCGGTATGACTGCCACCACCGTCGCCGAACCCGTTTCCCTGCGGATCGAGCCCGGTACCGCCGACGCGCAGGTCTACCCCGCGTCCGGTGTGTGCACGTTCGTCAACGGGCGCATCGGGGAGCCGTACGCCACCGGGAAGGCGGGTCAGACCCCGACCTGCGGGGTGAAGTACCTGCGCTCGTCCGGCAACGGGTCCTACCCGCTCCGCGCCACCATCACCTGGAAGATCCACTGGACCGGCACCGGCGTCAACGCCCCCCAGGCACTGCCCGACGGCGAGTTCGGCGCCGAACAGGCCGTCGTCGTCCAGGAGATCCAAGCCGTCAACCGCTGAGGGGTGCCTATGGGGGCCAGGTAGGCCTCCATAGGCCCCGACGACGCGCCCAAAGCGGTGCCACGATTCGGTCGGTTGTACTGCGTACTACCAACTACCGCTGACATAGCAGGTGTTCACGGGGGAAACGCGTGTCGCAACGTCCTGCCGACTGGCACATACTCGACCTGGACAAGGATCCCACCCCGGGCGACCCCCAGCGCATTCGCAAGCTGGCCGGCACGTTGCACGACTTCGCCGACGACGTCTCCGAAGCGCTGAGAGCCTTCAAGGGGCTGGCCAAGGAAGACGAGATGCTCTCCTGGGCGGGCAAGACGGCGGAAGTCTTCGCCGAGGAATTCGCTACCGCCCCGGGCAAGTTGAAGAAGCTCAAGAAGTCGTACGACATCGCCGGCGATGCCCTGTCCTCCTTCTGGCCTGACTTGGAGGACGCACAGGACAAGGCCGACAAGGCACTGCGTGACGGCCGTGCGGCTCACGCCGATCTCGCCACCGCGCAGACGGCCCTGTCAGGCGCCGACGACTGGGTGCGTACGGCGACCGAGAAGTCGGACTCCTACGATCCGGACAGGGCCGTCGGCGGCGCCAAGAACGTACCCCCGCCGGATGAGGCCGAGGTGCGCCGTGCCACGCGCAACGCCCAGCATGCCAAGGCGAAGCAGTCCGCCGCCCAGCGCGACGTCGGCGCCGCCCAGAGCGCCCTGGACGCGGCGAAGAAGCTCGCCAATCAGGCAAAGGGATTGCGCGAAGAGGCCGCCCGTCGCACGGTCAAGAAGCTGGAGGAGGCCTCCGACGCCGGCATTCCCAACCGCCACTGGTGGGAGGAGATCGGCGACTGGGTCACCGACAACTGGGACGAGATCGTCACGGTCTGCAAGTGGGTCGTGACCGTCGTCGGGATCATCGTGATGATCATCGGCGGGCCGCTGGGGTGGCTGGTGTTCGCCGCGGCGCTCGTGGTACTTGCTGACACCGTCAGGAAAATGCACAACGGGACAGCTGGGTGGGGCGATCTCGCCTGGGCACTGCTGGACTGCATACCGGCTACGAAAGGCTTCACCAGCCTCGCCAAAATCGGCAAGCTGTGGAAGGTGGGCGGACTACGCGCCCTCGGTGCCGGATTCATGGGCGGGATCGGTGGCGGACTGAAGAACGTCGCAAGCGGACTCCGTGGACTGCGTGACACACTGGGCAGCCTTACTCGAATCGAGCGTGTGCTACAGACCGGTGGGTCACTACGGCGAATTCGAGGTGCCGCCGATTTTGGCACCGAATGGGCAGACGAGGCCTACGACTCCATTCGTGCCGCAGATGACATCGACAGCGTGGCAGCCAACGCCGCGGAACATGGGTTCACACGACCTGACGTCGAACAGATCAAGAATCATCTCTTTCACGACGAGCACACCCTCGACTACTTCGGCGACGCCTATCGCGGCAGATTCGATTCGAATCCACGAATTGCTGAAGCATGGACCCGGCTTCGCGAAGGAAACCCGCACGGCTCGGACATCTCCCTCCTCCGCCACGAGCTCTTCGAGTCGAACCACATGAAGACCACGGGAAATGACAGCTACCGGGAAGCTCACCAGGCCGCGCTCGACGCCGGCCACACCTGGGACGAGGAAGCAGCCGCGCGAGATGGCCTAGGATATCCCCCAATGGCCGGCTAGCAGCATGCATCGAATTCCCATCACCCCAGGACGGAGATTCAGGTGACCTACTTCTTCCGGTTGACCCTCATCCAGGAGCCGCCTTCCCCACCCTTCCTCTACAGAGGCGAAGTCGATGGCACGCATGAGATCTTCCTCGTACTCGATGAAGAAGCCGGCTCGATTCACCCGTCGGATTCCAACGGTAATCGCATCACATCGATCCACATGAATATCGGCGACGGAAACATTTCCGGGACGACTGATGATCCCAACATGACCAAAGGGTTCCCATTGATGGCTGCCCATCTGCTTATGCAGTGGAAGAAGCAGGGAAACCCCCCACAGGAAATCCGCAAGTTCTTTGCCTGATCGGATAGCAGCATGCACAACACGCCTGTCGGCATAGCCTTGTCCGTCCCCGATTCCTGGTGGGAGTTCGACATCCGTCCCGAGGGTCGGGAGTCCACCGTCCGGACCCTCGTCGACGAACGTGTCCGCGAGGTTCCCGAACTCGTCCCCTACCGCTCCGACCTCGCAGCCATGCTCCGCAAAATGGCCAAGGACGCCCACGATTCCGGTGCCGTCTACCTGGGCTGCATGGCCGAGAACTTCGACGGCGTACCTCTCTCCGCCACCGTCACGGTTTCCGTCCTCGGCGCGAAGAACAAGCAGGGCGCCGCGCTGTCCACCGACCCGCGCGCCATCGCCGACAGCCTGCGCACCATCACGCCCCGCCGTGAAGGCGACGTCTGGCGGACGGTCACCACTGTCGAGATCCCCGACGTGGGTACGGTCGCGCGGACGTTCGGGGTCGAGGACGTGCCCGTCGCGCAAGGTGACAGCCGTACCCTGCGCATGGCTCTCACCCAGACCTACATTCCCATCCCAGGGAGCACAGACCAGGTCGTCCTCGTCTCGGGTGCCAGCCCCGTCCTGGACCTCGCGGAAGCGTTCCACGACATCTTCGACGCGGTGACCAGCACGTTCCGTTTCGTCTGAGGAACGGTTCGAGGCCGGGCAGGTAGTCGTCGCTCGTGACGGGTATCCGCACCATCAGTTCCGGCCGGCTGCGCACCCTCGCCCGCAACTGCGACTGCTCGGACAAGGCTTACGTGGAGGCCCTGGTGAGCATGGCTCAGCCACGTGGGCGAGGCTGGTGGGAGCGGTACCGGGGCTCGCTCGCCCCGGGGTTGCTCGACATCGCCGAGCTGGAGTGCGACGCGGTGCGGATGCGTACCGCCCCCATCGCGCACATTCAACGGCCTGCTCCAGACAAGCGACCATGCCCTCGAACTCTTCAGGGCCGTGCTGCCGCGACTGCCCGCGCACGAGTTCGCCCTGCGGCTCGCGTACCGCGTGGAGCGACAGCAGGTCCTCGAAGCCGAGAATCCGCCCGAGTACGTCGGCGTAGTGCACGAGGCGGCGCTGCGCATGCGGTTCGGCGGGCCCTGCGTCGCTCGTGCCCAGCTGAAGCATCTGCTCACCGTGTCCGAGCGTCCTGCCGTGCGGCTGTTGGTGATTCCGTTCGCCGCCGGTACGTTTCCGCGCGGGAGCTGGCCGAACGCGCCGGGCAGACCGTCAACTACCTGGAGGGTCCCGTCCCCCGGCTCGACACCGCCCAGGTCGACTGTACCCACGGGCCGGATTCCTGAGCGAGGAAGCGCAGTTGGCCAGGTACCGTACCCACCTGGACTGGCTGGAGCGCATCGCCCTCTCGGCGGACGCCTCCCGCGAATTCATCCGGGAAGCGCTCCCTACGCTCATCCGGGACATCAAGGCGGGCAAGGCTGACCACCTCCTCTGATCGTCTCCCCTGAGCTCTGCAACATTTCCCCCCGCCCACCGCGTCAGTGAGGTGAAGGCAGTTCACGCGCGCCGGATGTCAGGGTGCCGCAGGCTCAGGGGGAACGTATGAGAAAGGTCCGCTCGGACGAGTACGTGGAGTTCGCGGCGGCGCGCGCCGGGCATCTGTATCGTTCCGCGTGTCTGCTCACCGCCGGGGACACGTATCTCGCCGAGGACCTGGTGCAGGAGACGCTCGGGCGGTTGTACGTCAACTGGGGGCGCGTCTCCCGGGCCAACAACCCGGCGGGGTATGCGCAGACCGTGCTCACCCGCACCTTTCTCACGCATCAGCGGCGCCGCAGCAGTACCGAGCGCGCCACCGACGTGCTGCCCGACGCGGCCGTCCCCTCCGCCGGAACCGACGTGACCATGCGGCTCACCCTGGTCGAGGCGCTCGCCCAACTCCCGCCCAAGGACCGGGCGGTGGTCGTCCTGCGCTATTGGGAGGACCGTTCCATCGAGGAGACGGCGGGCGCGATGAACGTCACCTCGGCCGCCGTACGGTCCCGTTGTCTCCGTGCCCTCGCCCGGCTGCGTGTCCTCCTCGGTGAGGAACTCGGTGAGTACGCGGTGCGCTGAGGCCCGCCTCTCCTCCCCGGCCCGGACACTCCTCCCCGTCCCGGTACACAATTGCCCCTACACAGCAGAAGTGGTGGTTCGCCATGTCCGTTGAACATCGAGACGACCAGTTCGAGGACCGGCTCGGCGCCGCACTGCGCAACGCCGGTGGCACCTTCGACGTCGATCGTGCCGCCCTCGTCGCCGGTGGCGAGAGCCGGGGGCGTCGGCTGCGGATGCGGCGCCGGACCGCTGTTGTGAGCGGCGCCGCCGCGATCGCCCTGGTGGGTGTGGGCGGCGCGCTGGTCGCACCCTGGGGAGGAGACGGCACCGGACAGCGGGCCGTCGGGGCCGGCGGGACGACCGTCGGACCCGGGACGGACAGCGCCACGCCCACCGCCACGCCCACGGTCGCTGCGTCCCCCGTCTCGGGCGCCCAACTGCTCAGGACACTCAAGGGGTTGCTCCCTGCGGGCAAGCTCAGCGAACAGAGGTCGCGCGGCACCGACTCGCAGCTGGGGCCGTACGCGTATGGCGTGTTCGACGATGGGAAGGGCGCCGCGGCTCTCTCCGTCAGCCTCGCGCGGATCGAGCCGGGAGGGCAGCAGGCCCGGGAGATCGCCGAGTGCCCGGACAAGGCGTTCATCCCCTACGACGACTGCGTGACAAGCACGCTGCCCGGCGGCGCGCTGCTCAGGATCGTCAAGGGGTACGAGTATCCGGACCGGCGCGTCGACACCAAGCTGTGGACGGCGGACCTGGTCACCGCCGATGGAGCGCGTGTGGCGGTGATGGAGTGGAACGCCGCCGCCGAGAAGGACGCGCCCATCAGCCGCCCCGAACCCCCGCTGGACAACGCCCAGTTGAAGGCCCTGGTCACCGCCCCCGCATGGCTCAGGGCCGTCAACGCCCTCCCCGAGCCCGACAAGGACGAGACACCTCCGACATCGAGTGCGCCCGCCGAGGTCGAGAGCGACGCCATCACGACGACACTCATCGGGCTGCTCCCGAAGGGGCTCACGGTGCGCGGGAAGAGCCGACCGGACATCGGACTCGGGTACGTCGTCGTTGACGACGGCAAGGGCAAGAGCTTCATCCAGGTCGATGTGCAGTTCAACCAGCAGGACCTCGACAAGGAGCTCTTCGGCGAGGGCTCGGGAGCCGTGACCCTGCCCGACGGCGTCAAGGTCGTCGTCCGTCAGGGCCCTGGCGACGACAAGGGCAAGGGGCTCGTCATGCGGATCGCGGACGTCCTCTGGCCCGACGGTTCACGCGTGGCCATCAGGGCTTTCAACTCCGCCAGTCAGATCACCGGCCCGACCCGCGCGAATCCCGCCCTCACCCTCGACCAGCTCAAGACGATCGCCACCGACTCGAAGTGGCTGCAGCTGCAGCCAGTCCCCAACTGAGCCTCCGTCAAGGGGATTCGGAGAGAAGGACCTAGAAGAACTCCGACCACGGCTGGTCCCAGATCTGCTTCACGCACAGCACCAGGAAGAGCAGACCCGCGATCACCAGCATCGTGTTGCTCAGCATCCGGTTGCGCCATTCGGCAGGCGTGCGGGAGGAGTTGAGCAGGACCAGCAGCGTGCCGGCCAGGAAGGGAAGGAAGGCCGCGCCCAGGACGCCGTACAGGATGATCAGGCGGAAGGGCTGGCCCTGGAAGAGCAGGACGATGGGCGGGAAGGTCAGCCACAGCAGGTACGCGCGGAACGGCCAGGACCGTTCGCGGGTGCCGGAGGCGACCTCCTCGCCCGTTGTCCGGGTGCCGCGGAAGCGTTCCACGAAGTCGGCGAACATCAGGCTCACGCCGTGCCAGACGCCGATCAGCGAGGTGTAGGAGGTGGCGAAGAAGCCGATCAGGAAGAACTTCGCGGTCGCCGAGCCGTACTTGTCCGCCAGGATGTCGCTCAGCTGGATCAGGCCCTTGTCGCCGCTCGCGATCGCCACGCCGGCCGAATGCAGCAACTCCGCGCCGACGAACAGCATCGACACCACGAAGATGCCCGTCGTCACGTACGCGACGCGGTTGTCGAGGCGCATCACCTTCATCCAGCCGGTGTTGGTCCAGCCCTTGGCGTTGACCCAATACCCGTACGCCGCAAGGGTGATGGTGCCGCCCACACCGCCGACCAGGCCCAGCGTGTTGAGGATCGAGTCCTTCTCGTCGGGGAGGACGGGCAGCAGGCCGGCGAAGGCGTCCCCGAGGTTGGGGGTGACCCGGATCGCCAGGTAGACCGTGACGACGAACATCACGCCCACCAGCACGGTCATGACCTTCTCGAAGACCTCGTACTTGTTGAACCACACGAAGACCAGGCCCGACAACCCGCACAGGATCGCCCACGACTTGAGGTCCATGACGTCCGGGAACAGTGCCTGCAGCGGCAGCGCGCTCGACGACATCGCCGCCGCGCCGTAGACGAAGCCCCAGATCACGACGTACGCGACGAAGAAGTACGTCGTCCAGCGGCCGAGGCTCGCCCAGCCGTCGAAGAGGGTGCGGCCGGTGGAGAGGTGCCAGCGGCCGGCCGCCTCGGCGAGGGAGATCTTCACCAGACATCCGAGTACGGCGGCCCACAGGAGGGTGTAGCCGAAGTTGCTGCCCGCGATGAGTGTCGCCACCAGGTCACCGGCGCCGACGCCGGTCGCGGCGACCACGATGCCCGGTCCGATGTACTTCCAACTGGACTTACGGGGTGCCGAGTTGAGGTTTGAGGAAGCAGAGGTGACCGTGGCTTTGATGTCGGCCGTGGCTCCCGTCGCCGCTGGTCCGTTTGCTTCTGTGGAGTTTCCTGTGGTGTCCGCCATGTACGTCAAGAAAGCGCAAAGGGGCTGGTCGCACAAGAGGGCGTTCCGGAGCCGGACGTGGACGGCCGGGGCATCCGGCGTCCGGAACACGCGGGCCGCTACCGAATCTCATCGGAAGTGCACCGGCGTTCACGTCGACGGTGAAGCCGGTCTCGCGACTGTGGGCGGGGTGTGGAGGCCGCGTACCGGAACTTCTTCGCCTCGCTGAAGGGGGAGCGTAAGGGGAAGCGGGGGGTGCGCCGCGTTTCAGGTCGCGCGGGGACACCTGGCAGTCGATCCGGTTCACGGCGAACGCCCGCTGGAAGATCACCGAGGGTGGGCGCGCTGTGAAGGTGAAGTGGTCGCGGGTCCTGCCCGTCGCGCCCTCCAGTGTGACGGTGATCCTGAATGACTCTTTATGCGCTCTTGACCTGCTCATGTCATGGCCGCACCATGGCGCCACACCCGCACCAGTCCGTCGCACGGAAGAACCACCCCCGCTCCACTCCCCCACTTCCGGAGAGCCCGGAACTCCCGGAGAAATCAGGAGACTTCATGCGACTTCGTATACGAGGCTCAGGTGCCCTCGGCGGCAGACGGTCCGCCGCCGCCCTCGGGCTGCTGTCCCTCGCCCTCGCCGTGGGCGTCGCCTCCACCACCCCCGACGCCACCGCGACCAGCGCCAAGCGCCCTGCTGCCTCGGCGGACGACATCCGCCAGTACGAGATCAACTTCGCGAACTCCACGTCCGACGTCCGAACCGACATCATGGCGTCGGGTGTGACCGTGGACGAGGCCGACGAGGAGACCGTCGTGGTCTCCGGCCGCGCCGACCAGGCCAGGAAGCTGGCCCAACGCGGCTACGAGATCACCCCGTTGGGCTCGGCTCCCGACCGCTCCGGCAGCGCCGACGACGTACGGCTGCTCGACTTCCCCACGGCCGACTCCCGCTATCACAACTACGCGGAGATGACGACGGAGATCAACTCCCTCGTCTCGGCCAACCCCTCCATCGCCAGCCAGCGGGT
Source organism: Streptomyces sp. B21-083 (assembly GCF_036898825.1). Taxonomy (GTDB): domain Bacteria; phylum Actinomycetota; class Actinomycetes; order Streptomycetales; family Streptomycetaceae; genus Streptomyces. The sequence continues at coordinate 3,505,325 of NZ_JARUND010000001.1, forward strand.
CATCGGGACCTCGTACTCGGGCCGGAACATCGTCGCCATCAAGCTCAGCGACAACGTCGGCACCGACGAGGCCGAACCTGAGGTGCTGTTCACCCACCACCAGCACGCCCGTGAGCACCTCACCGTCGAGATGGCGCTCTACCTGCTGCGCAACCTGACCTCCACCTACGCCACCGACTCCCGGGTCAAGGCCATGATCGACTCCCGTGAGATCTGGATCATCCCGGACCTCAACCCGGACGGCGGCGAGTACGACATCGCGACCGGCTCGTACCGTTCATGGCGCAAGAACCGCCAGCCCAACAGCGGTTCCTCGAACGTCGGCACGGACCTCAACCGCAACTGGAACTACCGCTGGGGCTGCTGCGGCGGCTCCTCCGGCTCGACCTCGTCGGAGACGTACCGAGGCGCGTCGGCCGAGTCCGCGCCCGAGGTCAAGGTGGTCGGCGACTTCGTCCGCAGCCGGGTCGTCGGCGGCGTCCAGCAGATCAAGACGGGCATCGACTTCCACACGTACAGCGAGCTGTTGCTGTGGCCCTTCGGGTACACGACCGCCAACACCACGACGGGTATGACCCAGGACGACCGGGACGCCTTCGCCACGGTCGGCGGGAAGATGGCCGCGAGCAACGGCTACACGCCGGAGCAGTCCAGCGACCTGTACATCACGGACGGTTCGATCGACGACTACCTCTGGGGCAGTCAGAAGATCTTCTCCTACACGTTCGAGATGTATCCGTCGTCCAGCTCGGGTGGCGGCTTCTACCCGCCCGACGAGGTGATCGACCGGGAGACCGCCCGTAACCGGGACGCGGTTCTGCAGTTGCTGGAGAACTCGGACTGTATGTACCGGTCCATCGGGAAGCAGGCGCAGTACTGCTGAGCGGGGTCTGAAGCGGAGTGAGTTGTTGAGGTGGTGGGGAACTGCGGGGCCGCTGTGGCTGGTCGCGCAGTTCCCCGCGCCCCTTAAGGGGCGCTCTCCTCAGCGTCTTCCGCGTCCGTGGCTTCCGCGTCCGTGGCTTCCGCGTCCTCGAAGTAGGTGTCGAGGACCTTGTCCAGCTCCGTTTCCCACTCCTGGTGCTGGGACTTGGCCTTCGCCTCGATCTCGACCGGGTACCAGCGGCGGTCCGGGGTGTGGACCGTCACCGTGAACCGCTTGCCGAAGCGTGACGTCTCCGTCTCGACGGCCCCGATCTCGTCCCAGCGGAACTCGCACTCCTGGTCGTCCAGGTGGAGCCGTACTCCGCTGTGGTCGGCGATGATCTTCGCCCGGCGGTCGGACGCCTCGAAGACGGGGCCCTCCGGGGCCTCTTCCTCGGTCGCCGGCTCCGCCTCGGGCTCCGTCTCCGGCTCCGATTCCGCTTCCGCTTCGGCCGCCGACGTTGCCTCCTCCGGGGCGGACTCCTCCCCCGGCTCCGGGACCCCGTCCTCCGGCTCGGCCGGCACGGGTGACGTGAGCCCGGGGATGGCCGCCGGGTCTACCGCGGCGGTTTCCAGGGGCTTGCTGCTCGAACCTATGCGCTGCTCCACAGGCGGAAGTATGGCGGACATTGCTGTGTCATGGGACAGCAGGGGCCTGAGAGATCCGACAGCTGCCAGATCTCGCATGGATGCCCTGCCGTGAGCTCGGTGTCGATGTCGGTGTCGTAGGCGTGTGCGTGGATCGAATGCGTGACCTTTCCGCAGGAATGTCGTTGATCGGATGACAGCATCAGGGGTGGGAAAGGGGGATTGATGAGCCGGAGGCCGCCGTTCGGTGAAGGCGAGACCGGCAGGACCGCACGCGCCCGCACTGTCCTGCGCACGGCGGTTGAGGAGAAGACTGGCGCCTTGGTGGCCGCGCCTGTGCTGGCGGAGCGGGCCAGTTGGGCTGCCAGCCTGGTGTCCGGCATAGTCGAGGCGCTGGTCACCGGGCATTGGAACACGGCCGATGTGGACCGGCCGGCCTCCGGTGAGGATTCCCGAGGCCGCAAGCTACCGTCGAACGCGTGGATGGCTTGCGGCGTTTGAGCTGGACGGTCACCTCGCCTGAGGGTGTGAAGGTCAACGACCGGATCGTGCGCATGGCCCAAGAGGCGGCCGGGTGGACCTTGCGATCGGCGAAGTGGCGTGCCGACCTGACAACCGGAGTCTTGGCCACATGGCCCGTCGATCCGAAGAGGCGAACCGCCGAGGAGTGGGAGCAGGTCCGCGAAGCGGTGCCCGGCGGGCAGTTCCTGCCATCCAGCGTGATTAGGTCCCGTACCCGGCAGGCAGTTGTCTTCCGGCAGAAGCACGGGCGGCTTCCGGTCGATGTGTTCGAGTTGGAGCCCGCTCCCCGTGCGGCGCAAATGCTGCTGCTGTCGGCGTGCGACGGACAGCAGGCCACCCTCGAACGCGCCAACGACACCACGCGGGCGCTACTGCGCCTGCAACTGCCCACCCGTCCCGACCCACGCTCCTACGCGGACTGGACATGGGTCGCTTGCCCTATCGCCCTGCCCCCGACGATTCCCGCCAACGCGGTGTTGCACCTGCCCACCCTCCGCGTGGACGGTGACCGGGTGCGGGCCGATCTCACCTACACCCACCCCGTCCCCCAGACCCGGCGCACCGGGCACGCCGTCGCCCTTGGCGTGGACTGGGGTCTCAACACCCTGCTCTCCGCAGGGGCCGCACGGTTGCACGACAACGGGCGTATCACCGCTCTGGGGACCGGAGCCCAGTTCCGGGCCGCCGGAGTGTTGGCCAAACAGCACCGGCTACGCCGACACAGCGAACACCTGCGAGTCCGGCGGGCAAGCGTCCGGAGGGACGCGCACCAACGGACCGGACCCGGCTGCCCAGCGCAGCCCACCGGAACCAGGACGTGACGACGATCAGCACACCCACCACCGGCCACCGGCCACGAGGAGCAGCACTGGGCGCGGGCTTCCACCTGCACGCTCACGCCACCCCTCCACGATGGGAAACTCCCTTGCCAGACACTAGGTCAGACATGGATCACCAAGTTGATCAGAGACGTTCAGTACGGCCGCCACGACAGATAGGCGAGAACGATCCCCAACAGGCAGATGTCATTGAGTTGAGGAAGCGTCAGCTCACCGGACGGCCGTCAGCCGAGTACCGCCAGCGCGTCGATCTCGACGAGGAGCCCGGCAGGCAGACCGACGTAGACGGTGGTGCGGGCGGCCGGGGGCGCGGTGAGGCCCTGCTTGCCGAAGTACTCGTTGTAGATCGCGTTCATCTCGGCGAAGTGGTCCACGTCCGTCAGATAGACGCGGATCATCATCACGTCGTCCCAGCTCGCGCCGCCCTCCTCCAGGATGGACTTGACGTTGGCGAGCGTCTGGAGGGTCTGCTCGGCCAGGGTCGGGCCGGCGGGCGTGGGGGGCTGTCCCTCGACGGCGGGCAGGAAGCCGACCTGGCCGGCGACTTGCAGGATGTTCCCCTTGCGTACGCCGTGGGAGAACCTGGCGGGCGGGGTGGTGTGGGTCTTGGGGGTGAGGGCGATCTTGTCTGTCATGAACCGTTGTCCTTCGCGGGCGTGGGGGTCCTGCCGGAGTACTCACCACTGATGGCATCCGCCGTACGGCGCACCAGCGGAAGCAGGGTGAGGAGTTCGTCGGCGGTGACGACGACGTTGGGGGCGGAGACGGACATGGCGGCGACGACCCGTCCGTCGGTGCCGGTGAGGGGGGCCGCGACGCAGTTGATGGACTCCTCGTGACCGCCGAGGTCGGTGGCCCAGCCCTGCTCGCGCACCTTCTCCAACTCGCGCAGGAACGCAGGGGCGTTGGGGGTCGAGCGGGAGGTGTACATCGGGTAGTCGAGCTTGTCGGCGACGGTCCGCCGCTCGGTCTCCGGCAGGTCGGCGAGGAGCAGCTTGGCGACGGCGGCGACGGTGATGGCGACGGGCTTCCCGATCCGGGAGTACATGCGCACCGGGTAGCGGCTCTCGACCTTGTCGATGTAGAGGACCTCGCCCTCCTCGTACACGGCGAGGTGGACGGTGTGGCCGCAACTCTCGTTGAGGCGTACGAGGTGGGGGTGGGCGATCTCGCGGATGTCGAGGTTCTCGACGGCTTCCTGGGCGAGGGCGAAGAGGCGGGCGCCGAGACGGTAGCGCTGGTCGGACTGGCGGTAGACGAGTCCGTGCTCGTGCAGCGTGCGCAGCAGCCGCAGGGCGGTGGACTTGTGGACGCCGAGCCGGTCGGCGACCTGGCCGAGGTCGGCGGGGCCCTCCGCGAGCAACGGCAGGATGCTCAGCGCGCGGTCGACGGTCTGGCTCATGGGGTGCGTACCTCCTCGGGGGCCTGCGCGGCTTGCGTCCAGCCGGGGCCGAGTCGAAGTGTCTCCCACGCCTGCCCGTCGAGAGCGGTCAGCCGGTCGGCGTGGTCCCGGGCGGGCGGCGGGGCGAGGTCGCCGGGGGCGGTGAGGACGGCGGCGGCCATGAGGTGACCGTGCCGGATGCGGTCCCGTACGGGGAGGGCGCGCAGGGTGGCGGAGAGGAACCCGGCGGCGAAGGCGTCGCCGGCGCCCACTGCCGCGACGATGTCGACGCGGGGCGCGGGGACGTGGACGGAGTCGGTGACGCGCCGGCCGTCCCCCGTATCGACACGATCGCGCCTGTCGAAGGCGACGGCCCCGCCCCCGCCCTTCTTGACGACGACGAGCCGCGGCTCGGGCAGCGCCCCCGCGATGCCGTCCGCGCCGCGCAGCCCCCACGCGGCCTCCGCCTCGTCGGCGCCGACGAAGACGAGGTCGGCGCGGCGGGCGAGGTCGAGCAGGACCCGGGGGTCGTCGGTGTCGGCCCACAGTCCCGGGCGGAAGTTGACGTCGAAGGAGACGAGTGGCCGCCCGGGCCGGGGCTCGGTCAGCTCCCACAGCAGGTCGAGACAGTCGCCGGACAGGGCGGCCGTGATCCCGGACAGATGCAGCACCCGCCCGGCGCGCGCCGCCGCCACCTCCACGGTGTCCGCCGACATCACCGAGGCCGCCGACCCGGCCCGGTAGTACGCCACCTCGTGCGCGTCGGTCGCCCGGTCCGCCGCCGTACGGAAGTAGACACCCGTCGGACGCGCCGGATCCCGCCGTACGGAGGCCACGTCCACGCCGTACGACCCGATCGCCTCGACCAGGTGGTCGCCGAAGCCGTCGTCGCCGACGCGGCTGATCCAGCGGGTGGTGTGGCCGGCGGCGGCGAGGGCGCATGCCACGTTGGACTCGGCGCCGCCGATGGCACGCTCGAAGGACGGTACGTCGGCGAGGCGGCCCGGCCTGGAGGGAAGGAAGGTGACCATGGACTCGCCGAGCGCGACGACGTCCACGACGTCGGGGGCGTCGCAGGGTCCCGTGATGGTCACGATCGTCGTAGCTCCTCGGTGGTGCGGGGGAGGCGGCGGCTCCGTTGACCCCGCGATGGCGAGATGTTAGACAGCGTTAAGCGATATACGCAATGCTCGTTGCAAGGAGTGCAACGAGCTGGGACGAGGGAGGCTGCATGGGCACCGAGGAGATCGAGGGCACCGCGAGCGTCGGCAGCTCTGACAGCGCCGGGGTGCTCGCCCGGCTGGCCGCCGAACGCGTCGACGCCCGATTCAAGGGCCTCCCGCCGGACGCGGACGGTCTGACCGTCGGCGAGCTGGCCGCACAGCGCCGCAACCTCTTCACGGGCGGCTTCACCACCCCCGTACTCGCCCTCTCCGCCGAGCGGCTCACCCACAACCTGGAGCTGATGGAGACGTACGCGGCCCGCCACGGCCTCGTCTTCGCCCCGCACGGCAAGACCTCCATGGCCCCCCAGCTCTTCCACCGCCAGCTCGAGCACGGCGCCTGGGGCATCACCCTCGCGGTCCCCCACCAGGTGCGCGTCGCCCGCGCCTTCGGCATCCAACGGGTCTTTCTGGCCAACGAGTTGGTGGACCCGGCGGCCCTGCGCTGGATCGCGGCGGAGCTGGCCGCCGACCCGGACTTCCGCTTCGTCTGTTACGTCGACTCCGTGCGCGGGGTGGAACTGATGGACGCGGCTCTCACGGGCGCGGGGACCCGTCCGCTGGACGTGGTCGTCGAACTCGGCGCCGGTGAGGGTGCCCGGACCGGCGTGCGCACGGAGGCGGAGTGCGCGGCGGTCGCGGACGCGGTGGCCGCCGCCAGGACCCTGCGGCTGGTCGGGGTCGCGGGGTACGAGGGCGAGGTGCCGCGGGCCGACCCGGAGCGGGTGCGGGCATGGCTGCGGCGGCTGGTGGCGCTGGCGGTGGACTTCGACAAGGCGGGGCGGTTCGCCGGAGTGTCCGTCGAGCAGATCATCGTGAGCGCCGGCGGCAGCGCCTGGTTCGACGCGGTCGCCGACGTGTTCGTGGAGATCCCCGAACTGTCGCTCCCCGTATGCAAGTTGCTGCGCTCGGGGGCGTACGTCTCACACGACGACGGCCGCTATCGCGAGGTCACGCCGTTCAACCGGGTCCCCGAGGAGGGGTCGCTGGAGCCCGCCTTCCGCCTGTGGACGCAGGTCGTCTCCCGCCCCTCCCCCGAGCAGGCCTTCACGAACGCGGGCAAGCGGGACGCCGCCTACGACCTGGACCTGCCCGTCGCCCAGGTCGTCCGGCGGGAGAACGATACGGAGGGCGCCGGCGAGCGGGCCGCCACCGGGATCTCGGTCACCGGCCTGTCCGACCAGCACGCCTGGCTGCGTACGGACCCCGGGGCGGATCTGGAGGTCGGCGACTGGCTGGGGCTGGGCCTGTCCCACCCTTGTACGTCCTTCGACAAGTGGCAACTGATCCCGGTCACCGAGGCGGACGGCACGGTCGTCGAATACATCCGCACGTTTTTCTGACTTCCCCTTTCTCAGGAGGCCCGGCGTGGAAGAACTCGTCATTCGGGACGCGGACGTCGTGGACGGCTCCGGCGGTCCGTCCTACCGCGCGGATGTGGTCGTGGACGGTGGCCGGATCGTCGCGATCGTCCAGGAGGCCGCCGCTGCGGGCTGTCAACGCCCGGAGGCGCGCAGGGAGTTGGACGCGGAGGGCCTTACCCTCTCGCCCGGCTTCATCGACATGCACGCCCACAGCGACCTGTCCCTGCTGCGCGACCCCGACCACAGTGCGAAGGCCGCACAAGGGGTGACCCTCGAAGTCCTGGGCCAGGACGGGCTGTCGTACGCCCCCGTCGACGACCACACCCTCGCCGAGGTCCGCCGCACGATCACCGGCTGGAACGGCCACGGCGACGACATCGACTTCGACTGGCGTTCCGTGGGCGAGTACCTGGACCGCCTGGACCATGGTTTCGACGGCGAGGGCATCGCCGTGAACGCGGCCTACCTCATCCCCCAGGGCACGGTACGGATGCTCGCCGTCGGCTGGGAGGACCGCGAGGCGACTCCGCAAGAGCTGGACCGTATGCGGCGGTTGGTGGCCGAGGGCATGGAACAGGGGGCGGTCGGCATGTCGTCGGGCCTGACCTACACGCCCGGCATGTACGCCAAGGACGCCGAACTGACCGAGCTGTGCCGGGTGGTGGCGTCGTACGGCGGCTACTACTGCCCGCACCACCGCTCGTACGGGGCGGGGGCACTGGAGGCGTACGCGGAGATGGTGGAGCTGACCCGCGAGGCGGGCTGCCCGCTCCATCTCGCCCACGCCACGATGAACTTCGGCGTGAACGAGGGCCGGGCGCCGGAACTGCTGACCCTCCTCGACGAGGCGCTGGCGGCCGGAGCCGACCTGACCCTGGACACGTATCCCTACACTCCCGGCTCGACAACGCTTGTGGCGCTGCTGCCGAGTTGGGCGAGCGAAGGCGGCCCGGAGGCGATCCTGGAACGCCTGATGGACCCCGTCACCGCCGAACGTGTCCGGCACCATCTGGAGGTCGTCGGCGCGGACGGCTGCCACGGCGTACCGATCGACTGGGACACGATCGAGATCTCCGGCGTGACGGACCCGGCGCTGAGCGGTTTCGTGGGCCGTACGGTGCGGGATTCGGCGACCGGGCGGGGCGAGACCCCCTGGACGACGGCCCGCCACCTTCTCCTGGCCGACCGACTGGGCACGACGATCCTCCAGCACGTGGGCCACGAGGAGAACGTCCGCGCGATCATGCGCCACCGCGTCCACACGGGCGGCTCGGACGGCATCCTCCAGGGCACGAAGCCGCATCCACGCGCGTACGGCACGTTCCCTCGGTATCTCGGGCGGTACGTACGGGAGTTGGAGGTGCTCTCCCTGGAGGAGTGTGTGGCCCACCTGACCTCGCGCCCGGCGGCGCGGCTACGACTGCCCGACCGGGGCCTGGTCCGCGAGGGATACCGGGCCGACCTGGTCCTTTTCGACGCGGCGACGGTGGCGGCCGGCTCCACCTTCGAGGCGCCGCGCACGCCGCCGACGGGCATCCCGTACGTGCTGATCGACGGCCGCTTCGTGATGGAGGACGGCCGCAGGACGGACGTGCTGGCGGGCCGGGCGGTCCGCCACACTCCCATGTAACGGACCTCCCACCCCACCCCCTAGGGGCGCGGGGAACTGCGCGACCAGCCACAACGACGCAGCAGATCGCGCGACAACCGATCAAGCCCCCCGCGGAGCGCTACGGCTTAGGCAGAACGCACCCGCTGCGGCTCAGGTCGAGCTTGTTGTCGAGGCCGAAGCAGGCGGGGATCTGGTAGGTCTCCTGCGCGTAGTTGATGCCCTCGCGCACGGTCACCGCGCCGTTGGCGTCGACCTCGCAGGGGTTGTTGTCGGTGCAGCGCGCACCGTCCTCGTTGCCGGTGTTGTTGACGGCGACGACGTTGCCGGTGGCGTTGTCGACGACCGGCGAGCCCGAGGTGCCGCCGATGGTCTGGCAGGCGGAGGTGTAGCGGACCGAGTCCTTCCAGGTCCACTCGCCTTCCTTGAGGCGGTAGGCGAAGCCGTCGACGTTGCAGGCGTACGTCCGCTTCCAGTAGCCGGAGACGACGGTGATCGCGGTGCCGGCGACGGGGTGGGTCGTGTTGAGCGTGAGCGCGTTGATGTTGTACGAGCTCTTGATCGCCGCGTAGGTGGTCGTGAGCTGGTAGATCGACACGTCCGTATCGGTCATCGTGGCGTACGCGATCTTGCTGGCGCGCAGGGTGGCGACGCGGGTGGCCGAGGCGTTGAGCAGCCCGAAGGTACGGGTGGACGCCTGGTCGACGATGACCTCACCGGCGGCCGGGAAGCCGGTCTCCAGGCAGTGCCCGTTGGACATGACCAGCGCCGGGTCGTCGGCCTCGGAGTTCGGGAAGCGGACGAGCGAGCCGGAACAGTTGGAGAGCGAGACGGTGCCGGCGAAGTTGACGGCCTTGACGGCCGGCGCGGCGGCTACCTTGACCGCGGCGCTCTTCGCGGCGGGCGCGGCCGTGTCGGCGTGCGCGGCGACCGCGGGCGCGGCTCCCGACCCGGTGATCACCAGGGCTGCGAGCGCGGCAAGGAGAGGCTTGTTCATGTGTGGGGGTCCCCTCGTACGAGGGAGCGACCGGAGGTTTTCCGGCCGCTCGCTTTTTGTCATGCGCATTGTGATGCGGGAGGGGTGACTGGGGCAAGGAATCGTTTCCGGCCGGGAGTTGGCGGGATTGTGTGCACCGGGCGTCACTAGGGACCGGATCGCCGTAGAGGGCGCGGCTCACACTCCCGGGGAGCCGACCACGGGTGCGCGCCGGTTTTCCTCTGCCCGGTCAGGCCCTGGTGAACCTCCGACGCCGTGCGGCGTACACCGCGCCCGGCACCGACCTCGAGAGCCGCGCCGCCGGCACCGGCCGGCAGCGCGGGGTCCGAGGAGGAAGAGGAGGAAGAGGAGGAACCGGTCTCGGCGAGGGCGTCGCCCGTCGGTGTCGCGCTCCCACCTGCCGGCGCGCTGCCGCCGTTCGGTGTCGGGGAACTCGTCGCCTCATCCGTGTGCGCACCGGGCTTGAGGATCATGAAGCCCGACCAGAGTCGCCATGCCCACCGGTCGCCCCGTCCGCGCGGTCAGGGAGAGGCGCTCTTGACCAGCACGATGCGGGCCGATGATCTGCCCGGCGACCCGCCCGGCCCGCCCTTCCCCGTCCCAAGTGGTGGAAAACACGACGCGGCACGCGTTACCCGGCCGTAAGCTCGCGAACATGCAGCTGATCCAGTCGACCAAGCTCGCCAACGTCTGTTACGAGATCCGGGGCCCGGTTCTCGAAGAGGCGATGCGGCTGGAGGCAGCGGGGCACCGCATCCTCAAGCTGAACACCGGCAACCCGGCGGCCTTCGGCTTCGAGGCCCCGCCCGAGATCCTGGAGGACATCCTCCGGAACGTGTCGTCGGCCCACGGCTACGGCGACGCGAAGGGGCTCCTGGCGGCGCGCCGGGCGGTCGTCATGCACAACCAGACCCTCGGTATCGAGACGGACGTCGAACACGTGTTCGTCGGCAACGGCGTCTCCGAGCTGATCGTGATGGCGATGCAGGCCCTCCTGGACGACGGCGACGAGGTGCTGGTCCCCGCCCCCGACTACCCCCTGTGGACGGCGGCGGTCTCCCTCTCCGGCGGTACGGCGGTCCACTACCGCTGCGACGAGCAGGCCGACTGGATGCCGGACCTCGCGGACATCGAGCGCAAGGTCACCGACCGCACCAAGGCGATCGTCATCATCAACCCGAACAACCCGACGGGCGCGGTGTACGACGACGCCATGCTCCGGGGTCTGACGGACATCGCCCGCCGCCACAACCTCCTCGTCTGCTCGGACGAGATCTACGACAAGATCCTTTACGACGGCACCACGCACACCTCGACCGCGAAGATCGCCCCCGACCTCCTCACGCTCACCTTCAACGGCATGTCGAAGGCGTACCGCGTGGCCGGTTACCGGGTCGGCTGGATGTCGATCTCCGGGCCCCGCGCGCACGCCGACTCGTACATCGAGGGCCTGACGATCCTGGCGAACATGCGCCTGTGCGCCAACATGCCGGGACAGCACGGCGTCGTCGCCGCGCTCAGCGGGCGCCAGACCATCAACGACCTGGTGCTGCCGGGCGGGCGGCTCAAGGAGCAGATGGACGTCGCGTACGAGCTGCTCACGCAGATCCCCGGCGTCAGCTGTGTGAAGCCGAAGGGCGCGCTCTATCTCTTCCCGCGCCTCGACCCGAACGTCTTCAAGATCAAGGACGACCGGCGCATGGTCCTGGATCTGCTGCGCCGCGAGAAGATCATGGTCGTGCACGGTACGGGCTTCAACTGGCCCGAGCAGGACCACTTCCGCGTCGTGACGCTGCCCACGGTCGGTGACCTGCGCGACGCGGTGACCCGCATCGGCACCTTCCTGGACGGCTACAGCCAGCCCTAAACCTACCTGGAACCACTTTCCACGATCGGGCTCAACTTTAGACTGAATCTAAGCTAGGATGGTTTCCTGCCAGCGCACAGGAGGCCTGTCTCCCCATGTACGAACCGATCCGCACTCCCTCGGTCCACAGCAGCCGCAGCGCGCCGGCCGGCACCGCCTCCGACTTCCCCCACAGGTCGCGCGAGGAGGAGCTGGACATCCAGCTGGCCGGTCACCTCGCCGCACTCCTCACGGCGACCGACGAACTGCGCGCCCTCGCGCCCTCCGCCGACCTGGACACCGCCGCGGAGCGCCTGGCCGGCGAGGTGAGCAGGCTGCGTGGTGGCCGTACGCCGGTCCGCGCCTCGGCCCCCGCCGTGACCGGCGCCCCCGACCTCGGCGCCCTGCACCAGCGCGCCCACGCGCTCGCCGGACGTGCCCTGGTCGTCGCGGCCTCCCGTGCCGACACGGCCGCGGCGATCCTTGCCGCCGAACGTATGGACGCCCACGCGGAGGCCATCGAGCCCCGCGCGCTCGCGTCCCGCTGAGCCCCGCTCCTCCCGCCGGGCTCCCCTCGACGGCCCCGGTCCGCGCGCTCCCGCAGCGACGCGCGGACCGGGTGCCACAGCACTGCGTTCGCTTGGACCGGGGCGCCCTTCGCCGTAGGGGTTCAGGTTGTTAGGCGAGTGCGGGTGCGTCGTGGCTTGTCGCGCAGTTCCCCGCGCCCCTGGGGGTTGCCGTGAGCGTTCTCATTCAAGTGGTCAGCTTCTGTTGTGAGCGGCTGCGGGTGCGTCGTGGCTTGTCGCGCAGTTCCCCGCGGCCCTTGAGGCCGGTTCACAGCAACAGGCACAGCAACAGCGACAGCCGCTCTGCTGCTCGCCCTTCTGACCGCCTGCACGGCACAGCAGGACCCCGAACCGCTGCTCGACAACGGCTCTCCCGAGCCCGGCACCCTCCGCGTCCTCGCGTCCAGCGAGCTCTCCGACATGAAGCCCGTCCTCGACCGGGTCGAGAAGGACACCGGCATCAGGGTCCGGCCCACCTACATGGGCACTCTCGACGCGATCGACATGCTGGCGACGGGGAAGACGGACGGGCGGTACGACGCCCTGTGGCTGTCCTCCAACGACTATCTGCGGCTGCGTCCCGACGCGGCGAAGAAGGTCGTGTCCGAGACGCCGATCATGTCGAGCCCGGTCGCCATCGGCGTCAAGGCCGCCACCGTGAAAGAGTTGGGCTGGAAGCCCGACCAGGTCACCTGGTCCCAGGTGGAGATGGCGGTACGGGACAGGAAGCTGACGTACGGCATGACCGACCCGGCGCGCTCCAACTCCGGCTTCTCCACGCTGATCTCGGTCGCCTCGGGGCTCTCAGGGGCGCAGTCCGCGCTGACCGACGCGGACGTGAAGAAGGCCTCCCCTCGGCTGAAGGAGCTCTTCAAGGGGCAGAAGCTGACGTCCAGTTCGTCGGGCTGGCTGGCCGCCGCCTACGACCGGCGCGGCACCGTCGACGCCCTGCTCAACTACGAGTCCGTCCTCAAGGGCATCCCCGGTCTCACGGTGATCCGCCCCCGCGACGGGGTCGTCACCGCCGACTACCCGATCACCTCGCTCGCATCGACCGGCGCCGGGACCCGGGAGAGCGTCCGCCGGCTGACGGAGGCCCTGCGCACCCCGGCGACGCAGCGCCGGATCACGGACGTCACGCACCGCCGCCCGGTCGTCGCCTCCGTACCGCCCGCGACCGGCCTGGACATCTCACGCCGCCGTGAACTCCCCTTCCCCGGCAGCCGGTCCGTCGCCGACGGTCTGCTCGACGCCTACGAGAACAAGCTGCGCCGCCCCTCCCGGACCGTGTACGTCCTCGACACCTCGGGCTCGATGGAGGGCGACCGGCTGTCCGGCCTCAAGGAGGTGCTGCGCGGGCTGACCGGGGACTTCCGGCACCGCGAGGAGGTCACGCTGATGTCGTTCGGGTCGGACGTGAAGAGTGTGCGGACCCATGTCGTGAGCCCCACCGATCCGCGGAGCGGACTCGACGCGATCCGCCGGGACACTGACGCGCTGGCGGCGGACGGCGACACCGCGATCTACACCTCGCTGGAGAAGGCCGTACGAGCGACTCCGCGCCGACCGCGACACGTTCACGTCGATCGTGCTGATGACGGACGGCGAGAACACGGCGGGCGCGAAGGCGGCGGAGTTCGACGGCTTCTACCAGCGACTCACCGGCCGGCAGCGGGAGATACCCGCGTTCCCCATTCTCTTCGGTGACTCCGACCGCGCCGAGCTGGCGCACATCGCCGAGCTGACCGGCGGCCGTCTCTTCGACGCCCAGCAGGGCTCGCTCGACGGCGCGTTCAAGGAGATCCGTGGCTACCAGTAAGTCTGTGGGGTTCATGGGGTTCGTGGAGTCCCGCAAGAACATCGCCGGCAGCGTGTGCGGACTGGGGGGCCTGGTGCTGACCTTCACCGGTCTGGCGGGGCCGTACTGGCCTGTCGTCGTCGCCGGGCTTTATGGTGCGGGCGCGCTGATCGCCCCGCCGGAGCGACAGCCGCTGCCGGACTTCCCGGACCCCTCCGCGCGGCTCTCCGCCCAACTCGACGAGTTGCGGGGGAACTTCGAGCGGCTTGAGGAGTATCTGGGCCAGGTCGGGTTGCCGCCCGCAGCGGCCGGGCAGGTCACCGAACTGAGCGGACTCGTCGGCGCGTTGCTGGAGCCCGGGTGGGTGACGGAGGTGCTGGCCCAGGATCCGGAGGGGGTGCACGTGCTCTCGCGGATCGTGCGGCAGGACCTGCCCGAGGCCGTCGACAGCTTCGTACGGGCGCGCTGGTGGACGCGGCTGGCGCCGGGGCAGGAGCCGCCGGAACGGCATCTGGAGCGGCAGCTCGGGCTGCTGAGGCAGGAGGCGGAGGGGCTGGCGGCGGGCCTCAGGGAGATCGAGGCCCGCCGCCAGGAGTCGCACACCCGCTACCTGGAAGGCCGGGGGCCCGGGAGCGGCGGGCTCAGCGACTGAGGACACCGTGGCGATCAGGCTGCGTAGGGGTGCTCAGGGGCAGCTGATGCGGGTGTCGCCCGGGTCGGTGGTGCAGGTGTCGAAGCCCGCGCCGCCGTTTGCGGTGTCGTTGCCGCTGACGCCGTCGGCGGTGTTGAGCCGGTCGTTGCCGATGTAGCCGGTCAGGGTGTCGTTGCCCGGGCCGCCGTTCAGGGTGTCGTCGCCCGAGCCGCCGTCGATGTTGTCGTCGCCGTAGTTGCCGTAAGCGGTGTCGTTGCCGTTCGCGGCCCGGATGATGTCGTTGCCGCCGAGGCCGCAGATCACGTCGTTGCCGGCGGTCCCGTTGAGGGTCTCGGCGGCGCTGGTGCCGATGATCGTGCAGCCCCGGGAGTTGTTCACGGTGGTGGTCGCCGTGGCGGTGTTGTTGGCCGGGGCGGGGTCGTTCTGGCTGGCGGTGGCCGTGGCGGTGTTCCTGAGGGTGCCGGTGGCGCGGGGTTCCACGACGACCGTCACCGTGGCGCCGGGGGTGCCGGGGGTGAGGGTTCCGAGGCTGCAGGAGGCGCCGGTGGCGCTGGTCGTGCAGGTGCCCAGGGTGGTGGTGGCGGAGACGACCGAGGCGGCGGGGCCGCTCAGGGTGTCGGTGAGGGTGACGCCGGTCGCCGTGGTGCCGGCGGTGGTGTTGGTGACCGTCACGGTGTACGTGGCACGGTCACCGATGCTCACCGTACTGGTGCCGCTCTTCGTGACCGACAGGTCCGGGCCGGTCGGGGGTGGCGGCGGTGTGCTGCCGCCCCCCTCGAAGCGGGCCAGGGCGAAGTCGCTGTTCGGTCCGCCCGCGCCGGCGGCGACGATCCTGCCCGCGGAGTCGAGCTTCACGCCGTACGCCGTGTCGGAGCCGCCGAAGTCCGCGACGGCCCGGCCGCCGGTGCCGAAGCCACTGTCGAGGCTGCCTCCGGTGGTGTACCGCAGGATCGAGAAGTTGCCGCCGCTGCCACCTGCGGTGACGATCCGCCCGTCCGGCTGGAGCACCATGTCGGCGGCGCCGGCCGCGGGCGTGACGGCCTGGCCGTTGCCGTCGAAGCTGGTGTCCAGGCTGCCGTTGGTGTTGTAGCGGGCGAGCGCGGCCCGGTCGTCGCTGGAGCCGGCCGCGACGATCTTGCCGTCGGGCTGGACGGCCAGGGACTCCACGGCCTCGTAGCCGCCGAAGTCGGTGCGGACGATGCCGTCGCCGTCGAAGCTCGTGTCCACGCTGCCGTCGGTGTTGAAGCGCATCAGGGCGAAGTCGAAACGGGTCGAACCGACCTCGCCCCCGACGACGATCTTCCCGTCCGGCTGCAACGCCAGGGCGCGGCCGTCGCCGCCCTCCTGCGGGACCGGCCCCGCCGGATTGGCGGTGACCGTGCCGTCACCGCCGAACGTGGTGTCCGGGGTGCCGTCACTGTTCAGGCGGAGCACCGCCATCTCGCCGCCTGTGTAGCCGGCCGCGACGATCCTGCCGGTGGAGTCGATCGCCACGTCGCGGGCCTCGGTCGGGCCGGCGATGTCGGCGAAGACCCTGCCGTCGTCGCTGAAGGTGTTGTCCAGGGTGCCGTCGGCGTTGTAGCGGGCCACCACGAACCAGCAGCAGTCCTCGTACTCGCGCCAGCTCATACCCACCACGACGATCTTGCCGTCGGCCTGCAGCGCCACGGCGTTGGCCTCGCTCCACTGGAAGCTCGGGCCCATGTTGTTGATGGCCGTCGTCACCGTGCCGGGCGCGTCGCCGGCGGCGCCGCCGAAGCTGCTGTCGGGGGTGCCGTCGGTGTTGTGGCGGGTCAGCGCGAAGCGGCTTTCCAGCGTCGAGTAGTCGGCGGAGGCGCCGACAGAGACGATCTTCCCGTCGGACTGCACCGCCACGTCACGGGCCTGGTCGTCGTCGGCGAGGTTGGTGAGCACCCTGCCGTCGCCGCTGAAGGTGGGATCCAGGTCGCCCGGGGCCGCGATCGCGGTGCCCGGAAGGGTCAGTACGAGCGCCAGGCCGATGGCCGCCACGAAGCCGGTGCGGGCCACCCGTGACCGGCGGCCTCCGTCCCGGCGCCGGAACTGGGCCGGTCTCAGGCGAGAGGTGAGTGAGGTGAGCGAGGTGAGTGAGGTGGGCATGTCGGCAGCATCGCGCCGGACACACGGCGTTGCGGCCGCCCCAGGGCCGTATTGCGCTCTCTGGCCGCCGAAGAACCATCACCACGAGTGATCAACCGCACGAATGGGCGATTTCGGGACATCGGCAAGGACGTTGATACCGCGGCTGGTCGTGACGACGTCGCAGGTCAGGGCAAGTCCGACCGGCCGCGGAGTTACAGAGAGTTGCAGAGAGAGCTGGGTCCTAACCCAGGCGCCGCACCAGCGCCCGGTACTCGTCCCACAGCTCCTTCGGGGTGTGGTCGCCGAACGTGTTGAGGTGGTCGGGAACCAGGGCCGCCTCCTCGCGCCACACGTCCTTGTCGACCGTGAGCAGGAAGTCGAGGTCGGACTCGGAGAGTTCGAGACCGTCCGTGTCGAGCGCGCCCTTGGCCGGCAGCACACCGATCGGCGTGGCGACACCCTCGGCCCTGCCGTCCAGCCGGTCCACGATCCACTTCAGGACCCGGCTGTTCTCACCGAAGCCGGGCCACACGAACTTGCCCTCGTCGTTCTTGCGGAACCAGTTGACGTAGTAGATCTTCGGCAGCTTGGACTGGTCCTTGTCCTTCGCCACGTCGATCCAGTGCGCCATGTAGTCGCCCATGTTGTAGCCGCAGAACGGCAGCATGGCGAAGGGGTCGCGGCGCAGCTCGCCGACCTTGCCCTCGGCGGCGGCCGTCTTCTCGGAGGCCACGTTCGCGCCCAGGAAGACACCGTGGTTCCAGTCGAAGGACTCCGTGACGAGGGGTACGGCGGTGGCGCGCCGCCCGCCGAACAGGATCGCCGAGATCGGCACACCCCGCGGGTCCTCCCACTCGGGCGCGATGATCGGGCACTGGGCGGCCGGGGTGGTGAACCGGGCGTTGGGATGGGCGGCCGGAACGCCTGTGGACGGCGTCCACTCGTTGCCCTTCCAGTCGGTCAGATGGGCCGGAGTCTCCTCCGTCATGCCCTCCCACCAGACGTCGCCGTCGTCGGTCAGCGCCACGTTCGTGAAGACCGAGTTCCCCCACAGCGTCTTCATCGCGTTGGCGTTGGTGTGCTCACCGGTGCCGGGCGCGACGCCGAAGAAACCGGCCTCGGGGTTGATGGCGTAGAGCCGGCCGTCCTCACCGAAGCGCATCCAGGCGATGTCGTCGCCGATCGTCTCGACGGTCCAGCCACTGACCGTCGGCTCCAGCATCGCGAGGTTCGTCTTGCCGCAGGCCGACGGGAAGGCCGCCGCCACGTACTTCGACTCGCCCTGCGGGGGCGTGAGCTTGAGGATCAGCATGTGCTCGGCGAGCCAGCCCTCGTCGCGCGCCATGACGGACGCGATGCGCAGGGCGTAGCACTTCTTGCCGAGCAGCGCGTTGCCGCCGTACCCGGAGCCGTACGACCAGATCTCGCGGCTCTCCGGGAAGTGTGAGATGTACTTCGTGGAGTTGCACGGCCACGGCACGTCGGCCTCGCCCTCGGCCAGCGGCGCCCCGAGCGTGTGCACAGCACGCACGAAGAAACCGTCACTGCCGAGTTCGTCGAGGACCGCGCTGCCCATGCGCGTCATCGTGCGCATGGAGACGGCGACGTACGCCGAGTCGGTGATCTCCACGCCGATCGCGGAGAGGTCCGAACCCAGCGGACCCATGCAGAACGGGACGACGTACATCGTCCGGCCCTTCATCGAGCCGCGGAAGACCCCCTTCTCCCCCGCGAAGATGTCCCGCATCTCGGCGGGATCCTTCCAGTGGTTGGTCGGTCCCGCGTCCTGCTCCTTCTCGGAGCAGATGAAGGTGCGGTCCTCGACACGCGCGACATCGGTCGGGTCGGAGGCCGCGTAGTAGGAGTTGGGGCGTTTGACCGGGTCCAGTTTCCTGAAGGTGCCCTTTTGGACGAGCTCTTCGCACAGTCGCTCGTACTCGGTCTCGGATCCGTCACACCAGACCACGTTGTCCGGCTGCGTCAGTTCTGCGATCTCGTTGACCCACGAGACCAGTTGCTTGTGGTTCGTCGGGACGGTGTCGGAGAGGAAGGTGCCAGAAAGAACGGGAGCCGCGATGTCGCGCGCCACGATTGCTCCTTGAATGAGGGTTTTTTTGTTGACTGCCCCTTGGGGGCCGCGACCCGGATGCTTCACGGTGATGATCAATGGCGCTCATCCGGTGCCGACTGCACTCATTTGATCATCCGACTGGAGCGCCCATCTGTCCATAGGGCCTCACACCTGAGCGACGTGACCATCGCCACTCACCCCGCGCCCACCCGTACGTTTCCTCCGGGTCATCACGTATTCACCTGGAGCGTCCGGGACTCGGTGTCCACGATCCGAGACTCAACGCACATGAGAGGCCGGCCACTTCCACCCCCTCCCGCCGCCGGGCTGACGCGTAACTTACGGTTACGTAGGTACGATGGCCGTCATGACTGCGTCCGCCCCCGATGCGCCTCTGGACTCGCCGGCCGCCGGCCGCGGTCCCCTGGCGCTCTCGCTGCCACATTCCGATGAGATCAAGCCCAAGCTGCGAGGCTGGCTCCATCTCGGCATGTTTCCGGCCGTGCTGATCTCGGGCCTGGTGCTCACCGCGCTCGCCAGTTCGAGCCGGGCGCGCATCGCCTGCGGCATCTTCACCCTCACCGCCTGCCTGCTGTTCGGCGTGAGCGCGCTCTACCACCGGGGCACCTGGAGCCCGCGCATGGACGGTGTCCTGCGCAGACTCGACCACGCGAACATCTTCCTGATCATCGCGGGCACGTACACCCCGCTGACGATGCTGCTGCTCCCGGCGAGCCAGGGGCAGTGGCTCCTGTGGGGCATCTGGGGCGCGGCCGTGGCCGGCATCGCCTTCCGTGTGTTCTGGGTCGGCGCCCCGCGCTGGCTCTACACCCCCTGCTACATCGCGATGGGCTGGGCCGCCGTCTTCTTCCTGCCGGACTTCATGCGCGCGGGCGGTATCGCCGTCCTGGTGCTGGTCATCGTCGGCGGGCTCCTCTACAGCGCGGGCGGCGTGATCTACGGGCTCAAGCGTCCCAACCCGTCACCGCGGTATTTCGGCTTCCACGAGGTGTTCCACTCCCTCACCCTGGCGGCCTTCGTCGCGCACTACATCGGCATCTCGATGGTGGCGTACCAGCACGGGTAATCCCTGACCTTCCCTCCCCCCGGACGGCCACGACTTCCGAGTCGCGGCCGTCTTCTGCATGCCCTCACACCGAACGAATTGACAGTCTCCACCTTTTGAGAGTTACTCTCATTTCATGGCTACTGTCACTGACGCAGACACCGGCACAGACACCACCCCACCCCTCGACCCCCGTCGCTGGTGGGCCCTGGGTGCCCTGGTCGCGAGCATGCTCGTCCTCGGCTTCGACATGACGATCCTCAACGTGGCGCTGCCGACCATGGCCGCGCAGCTCGGCGCCGGCACCGGGGAACAGCAATGGATGGCGGACGCCTACATCGTCGTGTTCGCGGCGCTCATGCTCCCCGCCGGTCTTCTCGGCGACCGCTTCGGGCGGCGCCGGATGCTCATCGCCGGGCTCGGGGTCTTCCTCGCGGGGTCACTCGTCGGCGCGCTGGCGGGTGACGTCAACTGGATCGTCGCGGCCCGCGCGCTGATGGGTGTGGGCGCGGCCCTGGTCATGCCCCTGGCCCTCTCCGTCCTGCCCTCGCTCTTCCCGTCCCACGAGCGCACCAAGGCCGTCGGCGTCATCTCGGCCGGCTCCGCGCTCGGCATGCCGCTGGGCCCGATCATCGGCGGCTGGCTGCTCAACCACTTCTGGTGGGGCTCGGTCTTCCTGATCAACGTCCCGATGGTCGCCATCGGCATCGCGGCCTGCGTGTTCCTTCTCCCCGAGACCCGCGACCCGGCCTCCCCCAAGGTGGACGTGGCCTCCACCGCGCTCACGGCGACGGGCCTGGGCGCGCTCATCTACGCGATCATCGAGGCCCCGACCCGAGGCTGGACGAACGCCCTGGTCGTCGCCCTGTTCACCGCGGCCGTCGTACTCCTCACGGCCCTCGTCCTGCGCGAGCGCCGCGCCACCCGCCCCATGCTCGACATGACACTGCTCTCCCATCGGGGCTTCCTGCTGAACGCGGTCGCGTCGACGCTGGTGATGTTCGTCCTCTCCGGCCTGATGTTCGTCCTGCCGCCGTATCTCCAGGCGGTCCTGGGCACGGACGCCCTGGGGACGGGCGTACGGCTGCTGCCGCTGATGGCCGGCCTGTCGGTGGCCGCACGGGCGGCCCAGCCCGTGAACGCCCGGTTCGGCTCGCGGGCGACCGTGACCGCAGGTCTGGTGGTCCTGGCCTTCTCGGCGATCCTCGGCAGCCGTACGACGGTCGACTCGGGCTACGGCTACACCGCCCTGTGGCTGACCATCGCCGGCCTCGGCTTCGGCTTCGCGGTCGTCCCGGCCATGGACGGCGCCCTTGCCGCGCTGCCCTCCGACCGCGCGGGCAGCGGTTCCGGGCTCCTGATGACGCTGCGCCAGGTCGGCGGCGCGATCGGTATCGCGCTGCTGGGCAGCCTGCTGGCGAGCACCTTCCGCGACCGCCTCGACGTCACGGGCCTGCCCGCCCGCCTGGCGGACACGGCCGGCGACTCGGTGGTGGCGGCCCATCTGATCGCCGGGAGGACGGGGTCGGCGCGGCTCCTGACCTCCGCGAACAGTGCGTACGTCCATGGCATGGGCGTCGTCCTGCTGGTGAGCGGAGTAGCGGCTCTGGTGGCGGCGCTGCTGGCGGGGGCGTTCCTCCCCAACACCCCGCCGCACACCGGGGCCGCCGACCCGGACATGGCGGCCGACTCACCCGATGGCCGACAATGAGCGCATGACGGCCGCACGCACCTCCCCCCTCGCCGACCGCCCCCAGCTGGGACTCCGTGAGCGGAAGAAGATCAAGACCCGGATGGCGATCCGTGCCGCGACGTACGAACTGATCGGGAACCAGGGGTACGACGCCACGACGGTCGAGCAGATCGCCGAGCGCGCCGAGGTGTCGCAGTCCACCGTCTTCCGCTACTTCCCCACCAAGGAGGACATCGTGCTCACCGACGAGTACGACGCCGTGATGGAGGAGGAACTGCGCAGGCGCCCGGCGGACGAACCATGGCTCGACTCACTGCGGTACATCCTGAAGAAGGCCGTCGGCCTCAGCAGGGCCGAGGAGCCCGAGGTGACCCGGCTGCGCAGTCGGCTGATGGTGGAGGTCCCGGCGGTCCGCTCCCGCATGATCGAGAGCATGTCCGAAACCGGGCGCCTCCTCTGCCGCGTCATCGCGGAGCGCACCGGCCGCGACCCCGCCGACCTGGAGGTCCGCGTCTACGCCATGTCCCTGATCGGCGGCCTGGCCGAGATCACCGTCTACTGGGCGCAGAACGAGTTCAGGGACAGCCTGCCCGACCTGGTGGACCGCGCGGTGAACGTCTTCGAACAGGGCTTGCCGACCCTGCGGTGACCTGCGGTGCTTTCGGCGCCGGCCCGGGTTCGTGCCACCCACCCACCCGTTTACTGCATCCGTCCGACTTCGGTCATGCGCCGTTGAGCAGTCCACCGGCAATCGTCCGACGTCATGTCGATCACGGGTTGGCGGGTGCGTTTCACTCGCCGAGAACTGGCGTGGCCGCGCGAAGCGACCCCGTTGCGACTACGGAAGGGAAACACCGACCTGCGCAGCGGCGGCGCCGTTCTCTCCACTGCCTACCCGCAGCACGCCCGCGCCGTCCTGAATCCGACACCGCCCCCGGAGGCGTCTGGCGGGCGAAAGGACGCTGGGCGTGGCGCGCGGCCGACTACCGATGATCAAGGGAAGTTCATCGAGCCGTGCGTGCCGGCGGCATCCCGGCTCCCGCCCTTGTCGCGTCGGTGCCCCAGCTGGCCAGCAGTCGTAGTGCCTCCGCCGACGGGGAACCGGGTTCGGCGTGGTACGTCGCCAGCGTCTGTTCGTGGTCGTCGGCCAGGTGGAACGACTCGAGGCGGAGGTCGAGTTCGCCGACGAGCGGGTGGTGCAGGCGCTGGATGCTGTGGCACTTGTCCTTGACGTCGTGGGCGGCCCACAGCCTCCTGAACTCCTCGCTCTTCACGGAGAGTTCGCCCACCAGCGCGGACAGCCGGGGGTCGTTGGGATGGGAGCCGGCGTCCATGCGTAGCTGAGAGACGACGTCGTTCGCTTTGTGGTCCCAGTCCACGAACAGGTCGCGGTACTCGGGCCTGAGGAACACCAGCCGCGCCCAGTTCCGCTCGTGCGCGGGCAGCTCGGCCCAGTCGCCGAAGACCGCCGCGGCCATCCGGTTCCAGGCGAGGATGTCCGAGCGCCGCCCGACGAGGATCGCCGGGCCGCCCTCCATGGTGTCCAGCAGCGTCCGCAGGGGGCCCCGCACCTGCTGGGTGCGGCCGGCCGGCTTCTTCTTCTGCTGTTTCGGCTTCGCCAGGTGTGTGAGGTGGGCGTGCTCGGCGTCGCTCAGCCTGAGGGCGCGGGAGATGGCGTCGAGGACCTCCGCCGACACGTGCTGCCCGTTGCCCTGCTCCAGTCGCGTGTAGTACCCCACCGACACCCCGGCCAGCTGCGCCAGCTCCTCGCGGCGCAGCCCCGGCACCCGCCGGTACCGTCCGAAGTCCGGCAGGCCCACGTCCTCCGGCTTCAGCCGGGCCCGCCGGGTGCGCAAGAACTCACTGAGCTCGGCACGCGGGTCCAGAGCGCCGTCGACGGGCTCGTGCACCGGTTCGGGGTATTCGTCCATGCCTCCGAGTATCCACGGTCGGACACACACCAGCCTGCCCCAGCCAGTGGTAGGCACAGCGGATGTACACAAGGCCGTGACCTGGGTGAATACCGGAGCGTCCAGCACGCTGGAGACCGAGCCCGGCTGGAAGGCAGCCGGGGCGTGGCTTGCATCAAGAACGGAGCACACCCCATGACCGCAACACAGGGGACCGAGTCGAGGACGCACCGGACCGAAACGGCCGCGGAGGTGGTCGGCCGCCTTCGTGCGACGTTCAACACCGGCGTCACCCGCGGACTGGACTGGCGCGTCGACCAGCTGCAGCGACTGCGGGCCCTGCTGGTCGAAAACGAGCAGGAGCTGCTCGATGCGCTCTGGGCGGATCTGAGGAAGAACGCCGCCGAGGCGAAGATGCAGGAGATCGACTTCACCGTTGCCGACATCGACGAGACGCTGGCGAATCTCGAGAGCTGGCTTGAGCCTCGTCCGGTGGAGGTTCCTGCCCACTTCGGCCCCACGACAACGGCTTACACCACGTACGACCCGCTCGGGGTCGTCCTGGTGATCGCTCCGTGGAATTTCCCGCTGCACCTTCTCATCGACCCCATCATCGGCGCACTGGCCGCCGGAAACACCGTGGTGGCCAAGCCGAGCGAGATGTCGGTGCACACATCGGCAGTGGCTTCACGCCTTCTGCGCCAGTACTTCGACGCCGCCGTGCTCACCGTGGTCGAGGGAGGCGCCGAGGAGACCACGGACCTCCTGGCACAGCGTTTCGACCACATCTTCTACACGGGCAATGGCACGGTCGGCCGGATCGTCATGGCCGCCGCCGCCAAGAACCTCACCCCCGTCACGCTCGAACTCGGAGGCAAGTCACCGGTCTTCGTGGCACCTGAGGCCGACGTGGACGAGACCGCCAAGCGGCTGGTCGGCGCCAAGTTCGGCAACGCGGGGCAGCAGTGCATAGCCCCCGACTACGTACTGGCCGATCCTGCCACCGCCGCCGCACTGGTTCCCGCCCTCCGCGCGGCGGTCGAAGCTCAGTTCGGCTCCACCCCGCAGACCGCGGCCGGCTTCGGCCGGATCATCAACGAGCGGCACTTCGACCGGCTCACGCGTCTGCTGGATTCCGGCCGGGCGGCGGTGGGAGGCCGGCACGACCGCGACGACCTGTTCATCGCACCGACCGTGCTCACCGACGTCGACCCCGCATCCCCGGTCATGCAGGAGGAGATCTTCGGCCCGATCCTCCCCGTCGTCGAAGTCGCCGACCTCGATGCCGCCATCGGCTTCATCAACGAACGCGACAAGCCCCTCGCGCTCTACGCCTTCACCACGTCCGAGGCCACCAAGTCGCGCCTCGTGAACGAGACGTCCTCCGGCGGCGTGGCCTGGGGCCAGCCGGTGATGCAACTGCTCATGCCCGGCCTGCCTTTCGGTGGCGTCGGCGAAAGCGGCACGGGCCGGTACCACGGTCGATACTCCCTCGAGACGTTCAGCCACCTCAAGGGTGTCGCGGACGTGCCGCTCAGCTAGCCTCGCGCTTTCGTGAAGCAGGCGGCCCGATGGGCGATCGCGTTCCAGGTGAGCCGTGTATCGGTCCTCTTCGCGCCTCTCAGCGCCTCTTCGCGGGGGCGCGTCGAGGGAGTCGGTCGGGGCGCGGTCGGCAGAAACCGATCCGTACCGACTCCGGCGGGCAGTTGCGCCTGACCGGCGTCGACGCCGACGCCGACGGCATGTGGGCTCTCACCGCGTTCGCCGCCGACACCACCCACACCCCGATCGCGGTCCTGGAACCGCGTCACCGTCAGTGGACCTTCATCCCGTTTTTCTCCGTATTACAGAAAGAAAGAAACCCATGACTGTCAACATTTCAGACGTTTCGTCCGTTCCCTCGCTTTTCTCCCCCGTCGCCCTCGGGAAGATCGAGCTCGCCAACCGCATCGTCATGGCACCGGTGACCCGGGTCCGGGCCGGTTCCTCCGGCATCCCCGGGGACCTGATGGTCGAGTACTACCGGCAGCGGGCGAGCGCCGGAATGATCATCACCGAGGGCACCTACCCCGACCACGCGTCGCAGGGGTATGTCGGTGAGCCGGGCATCGCCACCGACGAGCAGGCGGCCGGCTGGCAGCGGGTGTTCGAGGCGGTGCACGCCAACGGCGGCCGCATCGTCCTGCAGATCATGCACGCCGGCCGCGGCACCCACCCCGACATCAACGGCGGACGCCGCGTCCTCGCCCCCAGCGCGATCGCCATCGACAACAAGACGTTCACCGAGAAGGGCGAGCAGCCCTACCCCGTACCGGAAGCGATGACCACCGCAGAGATCCGGGCAGCCGTGGAGGACTTCGTCGCCGCGGCTCGCCGGGCCATCGAGGCGGGAGCGGACGGCGTGGAAATCCACGGCGCCAACGGCTACCTGCTCCAGGAGTTCCTCTCCCCGGCGGCCAACCAGCGCACCGACGGATACGGCGGCTCGCCGCAGAACCGCACCCGCTTCGTCGTCGAGGTCGTCACGGCGGTCGCCCAGGCCGTCGGTGCCGAGCGGGTCGGGCTGCGGATCTCGCCGGAGGTCGACCTCGGGGACGTCTTCGAGACCGACCGGGACGACGTCCTGGCCACCTACGGCACCCTGCTCGACCAACTGCGCCCGCTGGGCCTGGCCTATCTCTCCGTACTGCACGCCGAGCCGGGCGGCGACCTGGTACAGGAGCTGCGGCGGCGCTTCGACGGCAAGCTGATCGTCAACAGCGGCCCCTTCGGGGGGCAGACCACCCGCGAGCAGGCGCTCCAGCAGATCGAGGCCGACCACGCCGACGCCGTGGTCGTGGGCCGGGCCCTCATCGCCAACCCCGACCTGGTCGAGCGCTGGCAGGGTGGCCACCCGGAGAACGAGCCGCGGCCGGAACTGTTCTACGGGCCGGGCGCCGAGGGCTACACCGACTACCCCTTCCTCGAAACGGCTTGAGGCCCACGGTCACGCCTGTCCATGCGGCAGCCCCACTGCCCCATGGACAGGCACCCGACCGGCGACACTGTGCCCGCCCTTTTGAGCCCGCGGCCCCACCGGCGATCACCGGCGATCACCGGCTCGAGGCCCGTCGGGTCCGTCAGGGCGTTGACGGTCCGCAGGCTCGCACCCCCCCCCCAGCCCGTCCGGCGTTTGAGGACGAGGCCCCTTCAGGGCCGAAGCGGGGGGTCTGGGGGCGCAGCCCCCAGGGACAGGATGGGACGGGTAGGGGCGGCGGGGGCGAAAACCTGCCCCCTCGATCCACCCGCCCCCGAATCAACCACGCAGCGCGATACGCAACCGCTCCGGATCCGTCGTCGGAGCATCACAGGTGAAGTTCCGGCAGACATACGCGGCCGGCTCACCCCCGACGAGCGGCCTCCCGGCCAGCAACGGCAACTCCTCACTGTCCACGCTCCCCACCGCGACCACGGCCCCCGGAGCGGTAGCGAGCAGTGCCGTACGGTGCAGCGCGACGGTGGCCGGATCACCGAGCGACGGCCCCACCACCGCGACCTCCCGAGGCCCGTCGAGCAGCGCCTCCGCGACAGCGAGCCCCCACCCGATGAACCGGGGCACACGCGGCCCGAGCGCCTTCACCACCCCGAGCGCCCGTTCGGCGGCGGCCCGATGAGGCGCGGCACCGGTCTGCGCCGCATACCCGAGCAGCGCCCCCGCCGCCGCGGTCCACCCGGAGGGCACCGCGTTGTCGGTCGGGTCCTGAGGCCGCCGGATGAGCTGCTCGGCATCGCTGGCCGTGTCGTACAGGGACCCCGACTCCGCGTCGACGAACCGCACGAGCACATGGTCGAGCAGGAACCCGGCGAACTCCAGCCACACCCCCTCCCCCGTCACGGAGGCGAGGGCGAGGAACCCTTCGGCGACATCGGCGTAGTCCTCCAACACCCCGGCGTTCGCCCCGACTTGGCCGTCCTTGCTGGTGCGGGCGAGGTGGGCCCGGTCGTCCAGGTGAACCCGTACGAGAAGGTCGGCGGCGGCGAGGGCGGCGTCGACGAGGTCGGGCCGCTCGAAGTAGGCGCCGGTCTCGGCGAGCGCGGCGATCGTGAGCCCGTTCCAGGCGGCGACCACCTTGTCGTCCCGCCCGGGCGCGGGCCGCTCACGGCGAGCTGCGAGCAACCGCGCCTTGACGGAGTCGACCTTCTCGGCGTCGAACACGCCCTCGTGCTGCGGGAGTTGGAGAACCGAGGCGCCCTCCTCGAAGGTGCCGTCCGCCGTGACCCCGAAGTACTGCGCGGCGAGCTCCGCGTCCTCGGCGCCCAGCACCTCGGTGAGCTGGGCCGGTGTCCAGACGTAGTAGGCGCCTTCGACGTGCTTGCCGGTCCCGTCGTCGCTGTCGGCGTCGAGCGCGGAAGCGAACCCCCCTTCGGCGGTGCGGAGTTCACGCACCAGGAAGTCGGCGGTCTCCAGGGCGACGCGCCGGGCGAGTTCGGAACCGGTGGCTCGCCAGAGGTGGGCGTAGACGCGGCACAGCAGCGCGTTGTCGTACAGCATCTTCTCGAAGTGGGGCACGACCCACTCCCGGTCGACGGAGTACCGGGCGAAGCCGCCGCCGAGCTGGTCGTAGATCCCGCCCCGGGCCATGCGCTCACAGGTGTCCTGGGCCATCTGCAGCGCCCCCTCGGACCCCGTACGGGCGCCGTGCCGCAGCAGGAACTCCAGGACCATGGACGGCGGGAACTTGGGGGCGCCGCCGAATCCGCCGCGCTGCGCGTCGTACTCCCGGGTCAACCCGAGCAGCGCACGCGCCTGGTCCTCCTCGCCGGGGGACTCGGTGTCTCCGTACCCGATCTCCCGCCCGGCCAGATCCCGCACGATCTTCTGCGCGACCTCGGCGACCTCGTCGCGCCGGTCGGTCCAGGCTCCCCGGACCCCTTCCAGCACCTCCCGGAAGGAGGGCATACCGCTGCGGGGCTCGGGCGGGAAGTAGGTGCCGAAGTAGAAGGGTTCGGCGTCGGGCGTGAGGAACACCGTCATGGGCCAGCCGCCCTGGCCGGTGGCCGCCTGGACGGCCTCCATGTAGACGGCGTCGACGTCGGGGCGCTCCTCGCGGTCGACCTTGACGCTGACGAAGTGCTCGTTGAGGTAGTCGGCGGTGGCCTGGTCCTCGAAGGACTCGTGCGCCATGACATGGCACCAGTGGCAGCTGCTGTACCCGACGCTCAGCAGGACCGGTTTGCCGCTGCTCCGCGCCTCCGTGAACGCCTCTTCCGACCAGGGCCACCAGTCGACCGGGTTGTCGGCGTGCTGGAGGAGATAGGGGGAGGTCTCATGGGCCAGTCGGTTCGCCATGGGGTCCATCCTGCCGCAGGACCCGACGCGTCAGGCGCCAGGCGTGTCCCAGACGGTGATGTTCAGTTTTCCGGTGCCGGTGGTCGGCGCGGTGACGACTTTCAGGTAGGCGACGCGGCCTTTGCCGGTCATCAGGCAGAAGCGGCCACCTGGCTTCGCGTCCGCCGTGTAACTGCCCGCCTCCTGCACGGCGTCGGCACACTCACCGGCTGTCGGGGCGGCGCCGGAGTCGGGCAGGGGAGCCAGGTTGGACGCGGAGTCCGGCACGAACAGACCGAGGGACGTGCCGAAGATGATGTCCGCGCTCTTGTTGGAGTTGCCCATCACGATCGGTCCGGACCCGTCCAGGTCGATGTACGACCCCGTGTCGGTCATATCGGCATCGACGGTCTCCGGCCCGTACAGCGCCTTCTGCGCCGTCTGCGCCTCAGGGGTCTTCGGGGGCGCCGGAGCCGGCTGCTCCTGGCCGGTGGCATCCGCCGACGCGGACGACCGGGTCGGCGTCGGCGCCACGTTCTCGTCGGCCCTGTCGTCGGACGAGTTCGGCCGGCTCACCAGCAACGTGACGAGCAGTCCCACGACAGGGATGACGATGCCGACGACCCACCAGGCCCAGCGCGGCGGCTGCGGCGGTGGGGGCGGCGGTGCCTGCGGTGTCGTGTACCACTGCCCGTGCGGCGGACCGCCGGGTGGCGGGTTCACGCTGCTCATGTCCTGATCTCCCCGTTCGATGTCTGCGATCACGATAGCCGTGCGGCGAACCTCCCGCAGCAGCCACATCTGCCGCATCAGTTCCATCTGCCGCGTCAACCGGAGTGACCGGCACGGCGATCGGGGCCCCACGCCCCCTCGCCCCGATGCGCCGTCCGCAGGACACTTGACCAAGGAACCACCGACGACAAGCCGTTGCTGCCGAAGAGCCGTCAGATTGCTGCCAGTCAGATCGCTGCCAGAGGGGGACACACCATGCGGGACAGCCACCGGGCGGAAGCCGAGCGGCTGTTGGGCCGGGCCGTGGAGGAAGAGGTACGGCGATCCGGGGGGCGTACCGACGGGAGTGTGCTGCTCACGCGGGCGCGCGGGGCGCTGGACGCCATGGCGCAGTCGTCCGCTGAGGAGTACGAGGCGTACACGCGGGCGCTCGACGAGGCGAAGGCCGGGCAGCTCACCTTCGGGCAGCGCTACGCCCGGGAGGGGGCCGGAACTCCCCTGCTGGTGGCGGCTGTCGCCGCGCTCGCGGCGGCCATCGCCGACCTTGCCCTCGGCACCGGGACGGGCACCGCCGTGGGCGCGGCGCTGACCGTGGGCGTGGTGGGCGCCGTCGCGACCGTCCTGAAGGTGACCGCCTCCCATGTGCCGGCCGCTCACCGTCGCGCCGGCGCGGTGAGTCAGCCCGGTGGTCCCGAGCAGCTGCGGCTGAGCTGGCTGACGGCGCTGGAGGTACGCGGTATCCGCCCGTTCCTCGACCAGCAGCGGGTGCTCAGCGCGTCCACCGGGCCGAAGAAGGCGGGGCCGAAGCTGCGCGGCAGCGACAAGAGCGCGGCGGCCCGCAGTCGCAGCGTCCTGGAGCAGTCGTTCGCCCAACTCCCTGATCCGGACGAGCCGTTCGCTGGCCGGCGGCAGGAACTGGCCCGTATCCGGCAGTGGGTGCACGCGGCCCGCGCGAGTACGGAGACCCGGCCGACCCTGGTCGTCCTGCACGGCGCGTCCGGCAGTGGCCGCAGCGCACTCGCGATCCACGCGGCGCACGATCTGCGGGACCAGTTCCGGGGCGCGTGCGTGGTGGATCTGCGCGGCGACAGCCCGGAGGAGGCACCGCTGCCCACCCGGGACGCCCTGCTGCATCTGCTGAACCGGCTCGGCGCGTCCCGCGAGCAGTTGCTGTTCCGTGAGCGTTCGTCACCGGAGCAGCAGGTCAGAAGGCTGAGCGAGCTGTACAACCAGCATCTCACCAGTGTCCCGGTGACGATCGTCCTGGACGACGCCCAGGACCCCGAGCAGGTCCGCACCCTCGTCCCGGAGCGCTCCGACAGCCTCGTCATCGTCACCGCCCGCGAGCCCCTCGCCCTCCCGGACGACCTGCCCTTCTGGGTGCATCAGCTGCCCGTCGAGGCCCTGGACGCGGCGGGCGCGGAGGAACTGCTGAACGCGTCCGCGCAATCGGAACCGGGGCCGGGACCGACATCCGGGTCTGCGGCAGGGGCAGGTGCGGGGGGAGGGCCGGGGCCGGGGCCGGATCCGTACGACGCCGAATCCGAAGAGCGGATACGGGAGTTGTGCGGCGGGTTGCCTCTCGCCCTGCGTATCGCGGGCTCCTCCCTCGGGTCGCGCAGCCGGCGTCAACTGGCCACGGACCTGGGCGCGTACGGCCCGGTGGAGCCGGTCGAGCGGGTGCTGTGGCTGCGCTACACCGACCAGTCGGAACAGGGGCGGCGGCTGCTGCGCAGGCTGGCGCTGGCCGGGCGGGCCTCGCTCGGCGCCGCCGCGGCGGCGTCCCTGCTGGCCACGGACCGGACGGAGGCGACCCGTCAGCTGGACGCGCTCGCCCGCGCGGGCCTGATCGACCATGTCCGGGGCAGCCGTTACCGTCTGCACGACCTGGTCCGCGCCTTCGCGCAGGCCCGTCTCCTGGACGAGGAGGAACCGGCGGAGCGCACGGCCGCGCAGGAACGCCTGATCGTCAGCTACGGCGAGCTGGCCGACTCGGTGCTGCGCCTGGTCGACGGCAACATGTCGACCCGCTCGGACCGCTTCAGCCCGCACGGCTTCACCTCCCTCGACGAGGCGCTGCGCTGGCTGGACGACGAGTCGAGCTTCATCACGGCGACGCTGCGCCACGCGGAGGGCGTCAACCAGGCCGCCGTACTCAACCTGCTGGGCGCCCTGTGCGACTACTGCCTGCTGCGCGGCGACCTCTACCGGCTCGGCGAGATCAGCGAGCTCGCGGAGTCGGTGGACCAGGGGCTGCTGGTCCGTTCCGTGCAGTGGCGTACGGGTATCGCGGCACGTCAGCTGGGCGAGCTGGACAAGGCGCGTACGACGCTCACCTCGGTCGTCGAGCTGTATATGGAGGCCCATCACGACGCGGGCGCCGCCCGGGCGCTGTGCTCGTTGGGCATCACGCTGCACCACCAGGGCAACCTGGTCGAGGCGGCGGCGAAGCTCCAGGAGGCCCTGGATCTCCAGCAGGCCCCCGAACTGGCGACCGACCGCGCCTGGACGATGCACGCCCTCGCCGCCGTCGAACGCGACCGCTCCCGCCTCGCCGAGGCCTGGGACCTGCTGACCCGTTCCCTGGTCCTGCACCGCGAGGGCGAGTCGCTCCACGGCGAGGCATGGGCCCACTTCCAGCTCGGCCAGCTGGGCCTGCGGATGGGCGACGTACCGCGTGCCGAGTCCGAACTGCGTACGGCCCTCGATCTGTACGGCCGTACGCGCGACGCCCGTGGCGAGGCCTGGGCGCTGACCCAGCTGGCCCGGGCCCGGCTGGTCGCCGGGGACGCGTCGGCGGCGGTGGACGGGCTGCGGCGGGCGGCGGCGGTCCACCGGGACAACGAGGACGCGCGCGGTGAGGCGTGGTCGGTCTACTACCTGGGCCAGTCCCTGGAGGAGACCGGCAACCTGGATCTGGCCGTTCGCGAGCTGGAACGTTCGCGCACGATGTTCTCCCGCATCCGGGACGTCTACGGACTGGCCTGCGCACGCCATCACTCGGCGCGCGTCACCCGTGACCAGCGGGCGGTCCAGACGGGCTCGCTGCGCAACTCGGGGTTCGCCCGCCAGCTCCTGGTGGACGCCCGCGCCGACTTCCAGCGCATCGGGGTGGCCCACGGCGAGGCCTGGACCTGTCTGGAGCTGGCGGTGGTCGACGCGGGCAACACCCGGACCCAGCAGGCGCTGGCCCTCTGCGACGAGGCGATCGGCCTGTTCACCTCGTACGGCGACCGGCGCGGCGAGGACTGGGCGCGCTTCCTGCGCTGCACTCTCCTGCCGTACGCGGCCCCCGGCGGCGTCGACATCGGCACGGCGGTGGCCCAGGAGGAGCTGACCCAGCTCTCGCGTGGCCGCCACCCGTCCCGCGACGAGAAGCTCGACGACTACGTCGACGCCTACCAGCTTCTCCTGGAGCGCGGCGTGGCCCTGGAGTCGGGCTGGCAGGCATGGCGTCTGGGCATGATCCCGAACCGGCACGCCCGGGAGGTCATGGGAGTGCCGGTGGCGGCGGCCGGCCGGCGGTAGGCCGGCGGTGGGCGGGAGGTGCGGTCACCGGGTGCCGGCCACCCGGTGCGGCCTCACTCCCGCGCGGATCCTTTGGCGGACCCCTTGGCGGCTCCGTCGACCGTTTCCTTGGCCTCTGCCTTGGCCGCTTCGTCGGCGGCGCCGGGGGTCTTCCCAGGGTCCGGCGCCTCCTTGAACTCGATCCTGCCCATCTGCTTGTTCATGGACTTCATCAGGGCCCACACGGCGAGAGCCATCACCGCGAACACGATGAAGCCGAGGACACCAGGGGTCACCTTGTCCTCGTCGACCTCCGCCGCGAAGGAGACGAGGTGCGTCATTGCCAGGCTTGCGCTTGCGCTCATGTCAGGCATTGTCGCGGATGCCCGCAAAGAGGTCGTCCTCGGGGAGGGAAGTGTCCACGAGCGACTTCGCCAGCTCGTACTCCTCCGTCGGCCAGACCTCCTTCTGAAGCTCCATCGGCACCCGGAACCAGCCCCCGTCGGGGTCGATCTGCGTGGCGTGGGCGATCAGCGCCTTGTCCCGGATCTCGAAGAACTCCGCGCACGGGACATGCGTGGTCAGCGTGCGTTCGGTGCGCTCGAACTCCGACCACCGCTTCAGCCAGTCCCCGTACGGCGACTCCATCCCGCGCTCGATCAGCGCGTTGTGCAGCGCCTCGGTGCGCGGCCGGTTGAAGCCCTGGTTGTAGTACAGCTTCTGCGGCTGGTACGCCGGGCCGAACTCCGACTCCGGGTACTTCTCGGTGTCCGCCGCGCCCTCGAAGGCCACCATCGAGATCTTGTGGGTCATGATGTGGTCCGGGTGCGGGTACCCGCCGTTCTCGTCGTAGGTGGTGATCACCTGCGGACGGAACGCGCGGATCTGCTTCACCAACTCCCCGGCCGCCTTGTCCACGTCCTCCAGGGCGAAGCAGCCCTCGGGGAGCGGGGGCAGCGGGTCGCCCTCCGGGAGGCCGGAGTCGACGAAGCCGAGCCACTCCTGCTTGATGCCGAGGATCTCGCGGGCCTCGTCCATCTCCTTCTTGCGTACCTCGTGGATGTGCTCCTCGATGTACTTGTCGCCCTGCAGCTTCGGGTTGAGGATGGATCCGCGCTCCCCGCCCGTGCAGGTCACGACGTGCACGTCCACCCCCTCGGACACGTACTTCGCCATGGTGGCCGCACCCTTGCTCGACTCGTCGTCGGGGTGCGCGTGCACGGCCATCAGTCGCAGCTGGTCAGTCAAGACTCAATCCTCAGTAAGTCGGCGCCCGGTGTGAGCGGGTGCGATGTGCGGCTTCTATAGTGACCGAACAGAGCGGCCAATAATTCCGGGGCCCGGCTTTCCAGGGCTCTCGCGGAGAGGACGATCATGAGTACGGCGACCACGCCACTGCCCGAGGGACGGTACGGCCGCTCCACGGACGAGCGTGCCGACCGCACACTCAAGATCGCCGCCACCGCGCTCGGAGCGGTACTGCTCGTCGTGGTCGGCTGGTTCGGCTACCACTACGTCGTCGGCACCAGGATCAGTGCCGAGATCATCACCTTCAAGACGTACGAGGACTCGGTCAGGGTTCATCTGGAGGTCCGCAAGGACTCCGGTACCAACGGCTACTGCACGGTCCGCTCCCAGGCCGAGAACGGCGCCGAGGTCGGCCGCGCCGACTTCCGCTTCGACGGCGACGCCACCCGCATCGACAAGGCCGTCACGCTCCGTACGACGTCCCAGGGCACCACCGCCGAGCTGCTCGGCTGCCACGCCGACTGAGGCCGCCGCCGGGAAATCGGCGGGGTCACTCTCATCACACAACCACTGACCTGCGTCGACATACTTCTGACGGCTTATGTCCTCCCCCTGCCGCCGCTGAATTGTTAGGCTCGTGGTTTCGCCCATCCGTGAAGGAACATTCTTCTTGGTAGGGCGTTGCTTTGTATTCCCAGTAACTACGAGGAGCACCTGTGACCCAGACCAGCGAGAACGTCACCTGGCTGACCCAGGAGGCGTACAACAAGCTCAGGGACGAGCTTGAGCACCTTACTGGTCCTGCGCGCACGGAGATCTCCGCCAAGATCGCCGCCGCGCGTGAGGAGGGCGACCTGCGCGAGAACGGCGGGTACCACGCGGCCAAGGAGGAGCAGGGCAAGCAGGAGCTCCGTGTGCGCCAGCTGACCCAGCTCCTGGAGAACGCGAAGGTCGGCGAGGCTCCGGCGGCGAACGGCACGGTCGCGCCCGGCATGGTCGTGACCATCGCCTTCGACGGCGACGAGGACGACACGCTGACCTTCCTGCTCGCCTCCCGCGAGTACGCCAGCTCCGACATCGAGACCTACTCGCCGCAGTCCCCGCTGGGCCGGGGAGTGAGCGACAAGAAGGTCGGCGCGGACGCCCAGTACGAGCTGCCCAACGGCAAGCTCGCCACGGTGAAGATCCTCAAGGCCGTGCCCTACCAGTCCTGACCTTTCGGATCCGACCCTTCCGGTCCTTCGGGATCCCTTGCTTCGGCCCTTGCGAGCCCCCGGCGCCCTCCTGGCGCCGGGGGCATCGTCATGTCAGCTCTCCACCCGGCGGTACTTGCGGACCGCGAGCGACCGGAAGACGACGATGATCACGACCGACCAGATCAGCGACGCCCACACCGGATGCTGCATGGGCCAGGCGCTGGACGCCTCGAAGCCCGGGGGAAGGTTTCCGAACAGCTCCCGCGCGGCCTGCACGGTGGCGCTGAAGGGGTTCCACTCCGCTATGTGCCGCAGAAATGTCGGCATCTGGTTGGCGTCCACGAACGCGTTCGAGATGAACGTCAGCGGGAACAGCCAGATCAGCCCGCCCGAGGTCGCCGCCTCGGGCGTGCGCACGGACAGGCCGATGAGCGCGCCGATCCACGAGAACGCGTAACCGAGCAGCAGAAGCAGGCCGAATCCGGCGAGCACCTTGCCGATGTTCTCGTGCGTACGCCAGCCGATGATCAGGGCCACGATCGACAGGACGACGAGAGTGAGCGCCGTCTGCACCAGGTCGGCCACCGTGCGGCCCGTCAGCACGGCCCCCCGGGCCATGGGCAGCGACCGGAATCTGTCGATGAGCCCCTTGTGCATGTCGTCGGCGATGCCCGCACCCGCGCCCGCGGTGGCGAAGGTGACGGTCTGCGCGAAGATGCCCGCCATCAGGAACTCGCGGTAGTCCTGAGTGGAGATGGACGAACCCACCTGGATCGAGCCGCCGAACACATAGGTGAACAACACGACGAACATGATGGGCTGGAACAGCCCGAAAATGATCATCTCGGGAATGCGGCCCATCCGGATCAGGTTCCGGCGGGCGATGATCATCGAATCACTGACGGCGCTCACTTGGCGGTCTCCTTGTCGCTCTTCTCGCTGTCCCCGCCGTTCTCGCCGTCCTTCGCCTCGGCCACGTGGCCCGTCAGGGAGAGGAAGACGTCGTCGAGGGTCGGGCGGCGCAGCCCGATGTCGTCGATCTCGATGCCGCGGGAGTCCAGTTCGCGGATGACCTCGGCGAGGAGCTTCGCGCCGCCGGTGACGGGCACGGTGAGCTTGCGCATGTGCTCCTGGACGGTGACCTCGCCCTGGCCCTTGCCGAAGGCGTTGAGCACCTCGGACGCGGCTCCTATGTGTTCGCGCTCGTGCACGACGACCTCGACACGCTCGCCGCCGGTGCGGGCCTTGAGCTGGTCGGAGGTGCCGCGCGCGATGACGCGGCCGTGGTCGACCACCGCGATGTCGTGCGCGAGATGGTCGGCCTCCTCCAGATACTGCGTGGTCAGCAGCAGGGTCGTCCCCCCGGAGACCAACTGCTTGATGACTTCCCACAGTTGCTGGCGGTTGCGCGGGTCCAGGCCGGTCGTCGGTTCGTCCATGAACATCACCGGCGGTGAGACGACCAGGGCCGCCGCGAGGTCGAGCCGGCGGCGCATTCCTCCGGAGTAGGTCTTCGCGGGGCGGTCGGCGGCGTCCGTGAGGTGGAACTGCTCCAGCAGTTCGGCCGCGCGGGCCTTCGCCGGCTTCGCCTTCATCTGGTACAGCTGACCGACCATCTGCAGGTTCTCGCGACCGGTCAGATACTCGTCGACCGCCGCGAACTGGCCGGAGAGGCCGATCGAGCGGCGGACGGCGTCGGGGTTCTTCAGGACGTCGATGCCCGCGACGACCGCCGTGCCGCGGTCCGGCCGCAGCAGGGTCGTCAGACAGCGGACGGCAGTGGTCTTGCCCGCCCCGTTCGGCCCGAGGAGGCCGAGGACCGTGCCCTCCGGGACGTCCAGATCGACGCCGTCCAGAGCTTTTACGTCCCCGAAGGTCTTCACCAGACCTTCGGCATAGATGGCGCCTGGCATATCAGTTCTCCACGTCGTTGGGGATTGCCGCGTCGTACGGCGAGTGCGGTGGCCCGACACACACCATAACGCGATGTATCGCGTCTCTCAATGTATTTTTCCAGAGCCACCCGTCCGAGTGACAACGGCCGACGGCCGTGGCTCCGGACTCAGCCGATGACGGTGTATCCGGCTTCGCGCAGCGCCAGACCGACCTCGGCGCAGTGCGCCGGCCCCTTCGTCTCCAGGTGCAGTTCGACCTCCGCCTCCGTGAGACCGAGTCGCGGGTCGGTCCGGACGTGGCTCACGTCGAGGACATTAACGTCGACCACTGACAACACCCCGAGAAGTGTCGCGAGGGCGCCCGGCCGGTCCGTCAGACGCAGCCGAACCGCCAGGTAGCGGCCCTGTGCGGCCATGCCGTGGCGCAGGATGCGCTCCAGCAGCACCGGGTCGACGTTGCCGCCGGACAGCACCGCGACGACCGGCCCCTCGAAAGACCCGGGCCGGCTCAGCAGCGCGGCGACCGGGCTCGCCCCCGCCGGTTCCACGACGAGCTTGGCGCGCTCCAGGCAGAGCAGCAGCGCGGCCGACAGCTCGTCCTCGCTGACCGTGCGGACCTCGTCGACCAGCTCGCCGATGATCCCGAACGGCACGTCGCCGGGCCGCCCGACCTTGATCCCGTCGGCCATCGTGACCGGGTTCGCGACCGACACCGGCCGCCCCGCCGCCAGCGAGGGCGGATACGCCGCCGCGCCCGCCGCCTGCACCCCCACGATCCGCACGTCGGGGCGCACCGACTTCACGGCGACCGCGATCCCGGCGGCCAGGCCGCCCCCGCCGATCCCGACGAGGATCGTACGGACCTCGGGGCACTGCTCCAGGATCTCCAGGCCCACCGTGCCCTGCCCGGCGATGATGTCGGCGTGGTCGAAGGGGTGGATGAACACCGCGCCCGTCCGGTCCGCGTACTCCTGGGCGGCGGCCAGCGTCTCGTCGACGACCTGCCCGGACAGCCTCACCTCGGCGCCGTACTCGCGGGTGGCGCTGATCTTGGGCAGCGGCGCGCCCTGAGGCATGAACACCGTGGCGTTCACCCCCAGCAGCGCCGATGCCAGCGCGACCCCCTGCGCGTGGTTGCCGGCACTGGCCGCGACGACACCGGCGGCCCGCTCCTCGGGCAGCAGCCCGGCGATACGGACGTACGCGCCCCGCAGCTTGAAGGACCCGGTCCGCTGGAGGTTCTCGCACTTGAGGTGCACCGGCGCGCCCACCAGCTGGGACAGGTGCCGGCTGCCCTCCATGGCCGTCATCCGCGCCACGCCCAGGAGCATCTTCCGGGCACCGCGTACGTCGTCGAGCGTGACGGGCCGCAAGGAGTGCAAGGAGTCAGCCGTGCTGTAGCTCATGACTCAAGTCTCGCAGTTCACAGGCGCGGACTCGCGGTGTGACCAAGCTCCGAGACCTGTTTACGCAGCGTCGGTACGGCCCGCCTTCCGGCCGCGTACCCTGTCCCCCAACCCAGCACCCCCTTTCATGAAGCGAGCCCCCGGCCATGCCCACAACACCTGAAATGTCGATGGACATGACGACCGTCGGTGACACCGGTCTCCTCGACACGTTGCAGCACGAGGTCGCGGTGTTCGCGCGCCGTGCCGAACAGACCCGGCTCGGGGGAGTCGGGCAGGTGCGCAACTCGAT
Organism: Streptomyces sp. B21-083; assembly: GCF_036898825.1. Lineage (GTDB taxonomy): Bacteria > Actinomycetota > Actinomycetes > Streptomycetales > Streptomycetaceae > Streptomyces. The sequence goes on from NZ_JARUND010000001.1 coordinate 3,544,055, forward strand.
GGACCGCGCCGCGTATCTGCTGCTCAACCGCCTCGACAAGGAAGGCCCGATGGGCGTCAAGGCGCTCGCGGCGAGCATGGGCATCGACTCGTCGACGGTCACCCGGCAGGTGGCTCCGCTCGTCGACACGGGCCTCGTCAAGCGCACCTCGCACCCCGAGGACGGCCGTGCCGTGGTCCTCCAGCTGTCTCCGCGCGGGCTCTCGCGGCTGGAGGAAGTGCGGTCGTCCAGGCGCCAGTTGATGGCCGAGCTGACGCACGAGTGGGCGCCTGAGGAGCGCGAGGTGTTCTGCACGCTCCTCACGCGCTTCAACACCGCGCTCTCCGCCCGTCAGGCCGCCCAGGGCATCCCGGTGGGGGACCCGGGACCCGCCTCCTGACACCGGTGCCGAGACCCTGGGGCCTGTCGTCGAGTTCCCGCCTGCGGCGACGCCGTGCGCGTGCTCTCACCGCGGCGGGCACCGAACCCGCCCTTCGGCCGGACGACGGGGAACGCGACGACAGGCCCTTGCCCACGCGCGCGGGGCCGCCGCTCGGCGGACTGCTGCTTCCTGGCTCTTGACCGGCGGGCGGCACCTGGCCTCAGATGAGACCGGGTCCTTGTCGTACGGCGGGAGGCACGGTGCGAGAACGGCAGGCGTCCCCCGGTGCCGGACCGGGTCGGGACTTCGAGGCGTTCGTCGCGGGCGCGGCCGGGCGGCTGCTGCACACGGCCACGCTGCTCACGGCGGAGGCGCCGCAGGACAACCCGCGCGCGCGGCGCCTGCTCACGCATGCCTTCGCGCACACGTACGCGAGCTGGGACCGGATGCGCGGCGAGGACCCGTACGACCGGGCCCGCCAGTACCTCGCCGTGCGCTTCGCGCGCGAGGCATGGCACCAGTACGGCGGCCTCGGCCGGGCCCGCTCGCACCCCGGCAGCGCCCTGGCCGTACTCACCCCCCAGCAGCGGCTGATCCTGGTCCTGCGGCTGTACGAGGGGGTCGGCGAGGAGCAGACGGCTGCGCTGCTGGGCCTGCCCACGGAGCGTGTCCACGCGATCTGTGACCGTGCGACGGCGCTGCTGCTGCACCCGCCGCGGGGCCCGGCGCCGCCGGTCGTGGCCGGGCCGAAGGTGGTGCCGTCATGAGCCGGCGGGACCGGGAGGTCGCCGCGCGGCAGATCATGGAGGGCAGGCCGCCCCCGGTGCCGCCCGACCTGTACGTGGAGGTCGTACGGCGCGGCGGCCGCATGCTGCGGCGCAGGCAGGCGGCGCGGCGGCTGATGTGGCTGCTGCTGATCGCGGCGGTGCTCGTGTTCAGCGTGTGGGCGGCGACGGTCCAGCCGTGGGTGGTGCCGCCGTCGCAGACGACTCCACCCGTGAACGGCTGGTGAGACCCGGTCTCGGTGACCGGGTCTCCGGCTCGCCTAGCCGAGGGCCTGCTGGAGGTCCTCCAGGAGGTCGTCGACGTTCTCGATGCCCACGGAGAGGCGTACGAGGTCGCCCGGCACCTCCAGGGCCGACCCGGCGACGGACGCGTGCGTCATGCGCCCCGGGTGCTCGATCAGGGACTCCACGCCGCCGAGGGACTCGCCGAGCGTGAACACCTTGGCGCGGTTGCAGACCTCGACGGCCGCCTCCTCGCCGCCCTGGACCTGGAACGAGATCATGCCGCCGAACGCCCGCATCTGCTTGGCGGCGACCTCGTGACCGGGGTGCTCGGGCAGCCCGGGGTACAGAACTCGCGTCACGCGCGCGTGCCGGGTGAGCATGTCGGCGATCCGGGTGGCGTTCTCGCTGTGGCGGTCCATCCGCACGGCGAGCGTCTTGGCGCCGCGCAGCACCAGCCAGGAGTCGAAGGGCCCGGCGACCGCGCCCATCGCGTTCTGGTGGTACGCCAGTTCCTCGCCGAGTTCCTGGTCGCCGGTGACCAGGGCGCCGCCGACGACGTCGGAGTGGCCGCCCATGTACTTGGTCAGGGAGTGCACGACGACGTCCGCGCCGAGGGCCAGCGGCTGCTGGAGGTAGGGCGTGGCGAAGGTGTTGTCGACGACGAGCCGGGCGCCCGCGCCGCGGGCGATCTGGGCGACGGCGGCGATGTCGGTGATGCCGAGGAGCGGGTTGGAGGGGGTCTCCACCCACACGGCCTTGGTCTTCGGGGTGAGCGCGGCCCGTACGGCGGCGGGGTCGCTGGTGTCGGCGACCGACCATTCCACGCCCCACCGGGCGACGACCTTCGCGAAAAGCCGGAACGTGCCGCCGTAGGCGTCGTTGGGGATGACCACGTGGTCGCCGGGGCTGAGCAGCGTACGCAACAGGCAGTCCTCGGCCGCCAGTCCGGACGCGAACGCGAGACCGCGGCGACCGCCCTCCAGGGCCGCGAGGTTCTCTTCGAGGGCGGTGCGGGTCGGATTGGCGCTGCGGCTGTACTCGTATCCGCCGCGCAGCCCGCCGACGCCGTCCTGCTTGTAGGTCGAGACCTGGTAGATCGGCGGGACGACCGCGCCGGTGAGGGGATCCGCGGTGTTGCCCGCGTGGATCGCGAGGGTCTCGAAGTGCTGACTGATGTGCCTGTCGCTCATGTGGACCGAGGGTAGTGCGCTCGTGGGTTCGATGACGCCCTCCGCCGGTGGGGCCGGGTGCGGGGCGGGCGAGGGGCGGGCCGGGACGGGCCTGGTTCGCCAATTGTCAGAGGCGTCTGGTTCGCTTGGGGCATGGAGATTCTCTGGGTCCTGATGGCGCTGGTCATGCTGGGCTTCGTGGTGTTGCCGTTCATGCGGCGCAGAAGTGCCGGTATTCAGCAGGTCGCCCCCGGGGACCCGGACGCCGCGGACCCGGCGAACTACGGCTTCGTGCGGCAGGAGGCGCTGGACATCCGCATGCCCGGCCCCGACCAGGACCTGTTGGACGTCCTGGACGTCGTGCAGCGCACCCAGGACTACAGAGCGGCGGCGCAGCTCCTCGCCGGCACGGAGAAGGACGGCGAGCGGCGCTGGCAGCGCGTGCAGGCCTTCGCGGGCGCCGCGTCGCTGGAGCTGCGGCAGCGCCCCGGCGGGGTGAGCGAGACGCCGGGCGGCCAGTGGCTGCGGGTGTGGCGGACGGAGATGCCCAAGGACGCGGGCGGCGCGGCGGTGCACGCGGAGTTCCTGGTGCAGCAGGCGTGGCGGACGTCGACGCCCGGGACGGACGAGTTCCGGATCATCATGGAGGAGGCGAAGGCGGCGTGCGGCGACGCGGCGCTCCTCTCCCCCGGTGACCCGGTCCCGTACATCGTGGAGCTGTCGGTCGCGCGCGGGCTGGCGTACTCCCGGCCGGAGTTCGAGCAGCTCTGGCTGAAGATCCTCGACCGGGCTCCGGAACACATGGGGGCGCATCTCGCGGCGCTGCACTACTGGTGCGAGAAGTGGCACGGCTCGCGCGCGCTGGCGATGTCGTTCACGGAAGCGGCGGCGGCCCGGGCTCCCGAGGGTTCGCTGCTCGCGGCGCTGCCGCTGTTCGCGGTCTTCGAGCATCTTCCCGAGGTGAACCTGGTCAGCGGCTTCTACCAGAGCGAGGTGGTGACGAAGTCGATCCACGGCGCGCTGTTCGCGGTCCACGCGGCCCGCCCCGACGACCCGATGCTCGCGCACGTACGCCATCTGCTGATCTTCTTCCTGGTGCGCTCCGAGCGCTGGGCGGAGGCCATGAGCCAGCTGGTGCACGTGGACGGCCACGTGGGCGCCCTCCCCTGGACCCTCACCGCCGACCCGGCGTCGGAGTTCGCGGTGTACCGGGCGCTGGCGGTCGCGGGGTACGAGGCGAACGGCGGAAGCCCGGCGTCGCTGCTGCGGTGAGCGTGGGGACGGCGCCGGTGATGTGACAGCGGCGGGCGGAGGCGCCCCGGGGGTGGAGAAGCGGGAGAAGAGCGCCCCTTTTGACGTCCTGTTTCCGCGACGAGGCCGCGATCGAGCAGTTCAGGCTGGTCGACGGGTACGTGAGAGCCTTGCCGTGGCGCTACGACGGCGCGGGCGGTCGTAGCGCCGGAGACGGGACAGGAGTCGGCGGGGGCGGCGGCTGGGGTGAGCTGGGGCCCCCTTGGCGGGCAGGCCACGGGAGGTCCACCTCCCGCGGCCTCCCCCCTCCCCCCCTCTCGCGGTCAGCCCTCCGTGCGGGCGGGCAGCCGCCATCCCGGGCGCGGGAAGTGGCAGGTGTAGCCGTTCGGGTAGTGCTGCAGGTAGTCCTGGTGCTCGGGCTCGGCCTCCCAGAAGGGGCCGACCGGCTCCACCTCGGTGACGACCTTGCCGGGCCAGAGGCCGGAGGCGTCCACGTCCGCGATCGTGTCCTCGGCGATCCGCTTCTGCTCGTCGTCCACGTAGTAGATCGCCGAACGGTAGCTGAGGCCGATGTCGTTGCCCTGGCGGTTCTTGGTGCTCGGGTCGTGGATCTGGAAGAACAGCTCCAGGATCGCGCGGAAGTCGGTCGCCTCGGGGTCGAAAAGGATCTCAATGGCCTCCGCGTGCGTGCCGTGGTTGCGGTACGTGGCGTTCGGCACATCACCACCGGTGTAGCCGACCCGGGTCGCCGTCACGCCCGGAAGACGGCGGATCAACTCCTCCATCCCCCAGAAGCATCCGCCCGCCAGCACGGCCCTCTGCGTCTGCGCAGCCATTGCAGCCCTCCAATTCGTGTCGGCTCGTTCACTCGGGCTACTCGGCCCACAAACCACCGGCAGCCCTCGCCCGCTTTCTCAACGCACGAGGGTTCCGGGCAATTCCGCACGGCACTGGAGGTACGGCTACCGCTGTGCGCTGCCGCGATGGTCGGCTACGGGGACCTGGGGGACGGCGGAGTTGGGGTCGAAGCCCGCGAAAGCCAGGCCGATGACGAACCCCGCCACCTCCTCCGGCTGACGGACGGGATCGAGGGCGCCCAGAGTCGCCGGGACACCGCCGACGTCCCGCACCAGTTCACCGACGACGCGCAGTGCCGCCGTATCGTCGCCGCACATCGCCACCGTCACCCGGGACCGGCCGCCATCGGGCGGGCTCGTCCACCGGTCGGCGGGGACTCCCCCTGTCCGGTGAGCAGCGTGCCGACACCATGTGCCACAGCGTTCGTGGGATCGATCAACGTCGTCCCGTCGAGTACGCCGTCCGACGCGCCCACCGATTTCAACGTGTCCTCGAATGGCCGGGCCCCGCGGCCCCCGTTACAACGGATGTCATGGACTTCCCCAGCGCTCTACGCGAACGCCGCACCCGCCGTCGGTCCAGCCAACTCGATCTGGCGCTACGGGCGGGGACCACCCAACGGCACGTCGGTTTCATGGAGTCAGGCAGGTCCGCTCCAGGCCGGAACATGGTGGTACGCCTGGCCGAGTCGCTGGAACTGCCGCTGCGCGAGCGCAACGAACTGCTGACGACCGCCGAGTACGCGCCCCTCTACATGGAGAGTTCACATCGAGGTCCTGCAAAGAATCCGGGCGGACGCTCCTCAATGGCTTCCCAACCAGCGGTACGCGCGGGACATCTTCAGTCGGGTGATCGCCCGTCGTCGCACACTGACTCCGGAGATGCGGAGCCTTGCCGACGCGGTCGGCGTAGCTCTGTAGTTCGCCGCGTAACGCCGCGTGGCACTTCGCGCTGCGGCCTCACCAAAGTGCCATTGATGCGTAATCGCTCTACTGCCTAGCGTGATCGGCATGACGACTCAAAGCAGCAGGGCTGCGGCGACCCCGGCCCACGCCTCGCCGGTGGGCGCCACGGCTCGCTCGGTGCACGATCCCGCGAATGGGCACTTCCGGGCGTTGACCCTCTCGGCGGAATCCCCGAACTGCGCCAAAGCCGCGCGCGACATGGTCGGCTCGTACTTCCGAACATGGGGGCTGCCGCACGCAGTTGACGCAGTGCGGCTCGTCGTGTCGGAGCTGGTGGGCAACATCGTGCATCACGCGGTGCCGGACGGCTGTCTCGCGCGTTCGGGCACCGGACGACGCATCGATGTCTCGCTGATGACGCACCCCGAGATCCTCGTACTCGGAGTCTCCGACGAGGACTCGACTCCGCCCGAGCTTCCGCCGGGCGAGTTCGTGTCGCCTGCGGCAGCGGACGATTTCGCCGACGCGCTGTTGCCCGACCGGGGGAGCGGACTGCTGATCGCCCAGCGACTGGCCGAGTCGGTGTGGTGGTCAGCGGGGATCAGAGGCGGCAAGACGGTGTGGTGCCGTTTCGATCTCGACGAACTGAGGACCGCGTACTCGGCCTGACAGACGCCGGGTCGCCGCCTCGGACGATCCGGCAGGGGACGCTGCGGGCCCCGATGGCTGATAGCACCGGGGCCCGTCGTGTCAGGTCGCTTCTGACCCTGAAATCATGGAAGTTGACGATCCACGACTAATCCACAACTACTTGGCCGGCTTGTAGAACGCGTACGTCGCGGAGTAGGGAACGCTCACCTGGTCGGTACCGGTGCAGGCGGCGGCAGGGGCGACGCCGCCGTGGGTGTCGAGGCGCTGGATGTAGGAGACGTCGGCGAAGACGCCCGCGCCGCGCGTGGTGGTGGACTTCAGGAGGAGCTCAGGGATCGTGCCCGTCTTGGGGGAGTTGGCGACGGCGGCGGCGTTGACCGCGCTGCCGTCCACCGTGGACACCCAGACCGGGCCACGGGAGTGGAGGGCGACGGGGCGGTGGGAACGGTCGTTCCTGGCCCACAGGGTGGCGGCGGGTTCCAGCAGCTTCCAGGCGCCGTCGCTGCAGGTGTAGGTCTGGACGCCCGCGGCGGAGAAGACACCGGTGAGTCTGTTGCCGGCGGGGACCTTCAGCGCGGCAGGGGCGTCGACGCCGTGCCGGGCGGGCTGCGAGACGGCGGCCTGGCCGACCGTCGCGCTCGCGAGCGTGCCGGCGGCTACGGCGGCGAGAGCTGTGGTGGCGAGGACGAGTCGCTTGGCGAGTTTCATCGGGCTTGTCTCCAGAACGTTTTCTGAACGCTGAACCATGAACGGTGAACTCTGAATCAGGTCGCGGGTACGGCACGGCTGTCACGCATCCCCCTGTGCCGGAACTGTGCGCTCCGTCGATCTTCCGGGCACGGTAATTGCTCCCGCGCCCTCCGCCCCACGCCGAGCCGTGAGGATCAGCGACAAGAACGTGAACAAGTCGTGTGCACCGCAGCCGAGTTGAGCGTGACGACCACGTGACCCCCGGTCGGCCGGGACTGCTCGGCGGAGATCATCACGTCTCACAAGGAGGGAAGTATCGCCGTACGGGTTCCGGCTGGACGAGGACCTACGGGGCACCCGCACGGGCACGCCGCCGCGCACTCGGGGCCCGCACCTGACCGGCGGACGCCGGCCCCGGCCGGGGAATCATCGGCCCCCCAGGCCGGTTCACGAGGCATGGCTGTCATCCACAACACGACCATGTCCCCCGGCAAGCTGGAGCTGCTCGCGGCCTGGCTGCCCACCCGGCCCTGGTATGTCGCATCAGATCGGGAGCCGGAGTTGACCAAGGCCGGGGGTTTTCGGCTCGACGACCCGGAAGGGGAGGTGGGTATCGAGTTCATGGTGGTCACGGACACCTCCGGTGACACCCCGGTCTCCTACCACGTGCCGCTCAGCTACCGGGACGCGCCGCTGGGCGGAGCCGATCAGGCACTCGTGGGGACGTCCGAGCACGGGGTGCTGGGCAAGCGCTGGATCTACGACGGGGCCCATGACCCGGTGCTCGTGGCCGAGCTGCTCGCGCTGCTCCAGGGCCGCGCGGTGGCGCAGGCCCAGAGTGTGAGCGGCGCTCCTGACCCCACGGTCGTCGGTCACTTCACGGCGGCGGGCTTCTCCGCCGAGGTCGGGTCCCTCGCCGTCACCGACGGTCAGGACGGCACCGCCGTCGTAGTTGAAGTCGTAGGGGAAACCGGGGCGGACAGTGGGCCGGCGAGCGCCCTGGCCCTTCAGGTGACGCGAATCCTCGCGCCGCCGGAGGAGCGGGCCGAGGGTCTCGACCCGACCGGGGCCCGGGGACAGATCACCGCCGGCTGGCGTCTGCCGGACGGCGGCGAGGGCCGCGCCCCGTTCGTGCTCGTCGGCGACGCCCCGCGCTGAGGAGACCCACGGCCCTACGGTCAGACCCACGGCCGTGCGGTCCCCACGCTGAGGAGACCGCACAGCCAGCCGTACGACGCCTACGGTCCGCCGTCGCGGTAGTACGACGCGACGGCCGGCTGCCCGGTGTAGTTGGGGCCCGCGTCGGGATCGGCCCCGAGGTAGGTGAAGGGAAGCCTGACCGACCTCCCGCCCCGCAGGCTCAACCGATGGTGCCGGGCCGAGTAGTCGAAGCCGGCGGCGCGCAGGGCCGCGAGGACGGGGCGGGAGGCGTCGGTGCCGTCGGGACGCCGCAGGGTCGCCGGGTCCAGGTGGGCGACCAGGAGGCCGGTGTCGGTGAGCCAGGAGGCCGCCCGTTCCAGGAGGGCGAGGCGGTCGCCGATGTAGTGGAGGCCATGGACGCAGGTGACGAGGTCGTACCGGCGGGCCGGGGACCACTGGCCGAGATCGGCGGTGATGAGTTCGAGGCCGTCGGGAAGGACTGTCCGCCGGAGCGGGCCGACCAGGTCCACGCCGGTGATCACGGCCCGGGGAAGCTGGCGGGCGGCCGCGCGGAGGGCCTGGCCTTCGCCGCTGCACAGGTCGAGCCAGGAGGGGGCCGGGCCGCGACCGTCGAGGAACTCGGCCGGGTCGAAGCCGAGTTCACGCGCGTAGCTGTTGACGCCGGTCAGGACCCGTTCCCGGTTCATCGTGCTGTTGGCCACGACGGAGTGCCCGGTCAGTCGGTCGTCGCCGATCAACCGAGGCGGCGGGGGGACGGCCGTTGCCGGCGAAGTACCGTCGATCACCGCCCCATTGTGCGTCAGCGTCGATCGAGGACGCGGGCACAGGCGTCCCGGAAATCACCAGCGGACGCAAATCCTCCGTCCTACGATCGCTCACATGCTGCTTCGAAGAACGTTACGGATGATCATGGTCATCGCTGTGGCCCTCGCAGCGGCGGTGCAGGGAGGTGCCGCGAACGCGGCGCCCGCCCAGGAGAACCAACCACCGTCACCTGAACGGCAGTTGCTCTACTACAACCACGCCTACGGGGTGTTCGACCGGGAGACCGCCGACGCCGTCGAACACTCCGCCTACCTTCGGGAGTTCGCCAACTTCCAGGTCCGCACCACGACCGGCGCCGGCGGCGAGACCTGGACCGGCCGCTATCTGATGGGCCGCGAAACCTACCTCGAACTGTTCGGCGTCGGCGACGTACCCGGCCAGGACGGCACCCTCGGCTCCGCCGGCACCGGACTGTCGACCGAGCGCGACGGCGATCAGGCCACCGTGATCCAGCGGTTGCGGGAGCAGGGCGTCACCGACCCGGTCCTGTTCCAGCAGACGCGGGACTTCGGCGACGGCGTCCCGGTGCCGTGGTTCGACGCGGTCCTCACCACGGTCGAGTACGACGCGTACGGTGCCTGGGCGATGGAGTACACGCCCGAGTACTTCGCCGACCCACGCAGCAACACCGAGCCGGCCGCCTTCCCCGGTGACGTCGGCCGGGAACGCTATCTGTCCGACCTCTACCGCGACCACCTGATGCGGAACATCACCTCGGTCCGCCTGGCGGTCACCGCACGCGACCTCGCATCCACCGTGCCACTGCTGCGGGCCGGCGGCTTCGCCGTCAGATCGGTGGCGAACGGCGGCATCGTCGCCCAGGGCGGCGGCACGACGATCCGCTACGACGTCGTCACGCGCGAACACGCGGGAATGCGGCGCGTCGAGATGTCCCTCAACCACCCCGTGTCCTACCGCCACGAGGAACAACTCGGCCACTCGACCCTCACCGTCGGCCCGGGCGCCCACGCGGTGTGGACATTCGCCGACACCAGCGGAACCGGCTGACCGGCTGACCGGCTGACCGAGGGGGCTCTCCCTCTTCCCAGATCCCGACAGCGTCGAGGACCCCGGCGCCAACCACTCGCCGGGGCCCTCGACCGAGCATCACGCGAACATCCAGACGTCAGGACGTGCAGGACGCACAGGACGTCAGATCGTCGCCGTGTCGATCACGAAGCGGTAGCGGACGTCGCTCGCCAGGACCCGCTCGTACGCCTCGTTGATCTCCGAGGCGCTGATCAGCTCGATCTCCGAGCCCAGGCCGTGCTCGGCGCAGAAGTCCAGCATCTCCTGGGTCTCCTGGATGCCGCCGATGCCGGAGCCGGCGAGGGTCTTACGGCCGGCGATCACCGAGAAGAGGTTCAGTGCGACGGGCTCCTCGGGGGCGCCCACGTTCACGAACGCGCCGTCCGTCTTGAGGAGGGCCAGGTAGGCGTCCAGGTTCAGCGGGGCCGAGACCGTCGACAGGATGATGTCGAAGGTGCCGCGCAGCTCCTTGAAGGTGGCCTTGTCGCTGGTCGCGTAGTAGTGGGCCGCGCCCAGCTTCAGGCCGTCCTCCTTCTTGCGCAGGGACTGCGAGAGGACCGTGACCTCGGCGCCGAGCGCGTGCGCGATCTTGACGCCCATGTGGCCGAGGCCGCCCATGCCGAGGATCGCGACCTTCTTGCCCGGGCCGGCGTTCCAGTGCTTCAGCGGGGAGTACGTGGTGATGCCGGCGCAGAGCAGCGGCGCGGCCACGTCGAGGGAGAGGCCGTCGGGGATGCGGACGGTGAAGCTCTCGTCCACGACGATCTTCTCGGAGTAGCCGCCGTACGTCGGCTCACCCTTCTTGTCGAGGGCGTTGTACGTGCCGACGCTGCCACCGGTGCAGTACTGCTCCAGGCCGGCCTCGCAGTTCTCGCACTCGCGGCACGAGTCGACCAGACAGCCGACACCCACGTGGTCGCCGACCGCGAACTTGGTGACACCGGAACCGACCGCCTCGACGACACCGGCGATCTCGTGGCCGGGCACCATCGGGAAGATCGCCTCGCCCCAGCCCTCGCGGGCCTGGTGGATGTCGGAGTGGCAGATACCGGCGAACTTGATGTCGATCAGGACATCGAACTCGCCGACCTCTCGACGCTCGATGGTGGTGCGCTCCAGGGGAGCCTTGGAGGAGGGGGCGGCGTATGCAGCGACAGTGGTCATGCCGGGAGTTCTCCTAGGGGTATTGCGTGCCCGGCCGCCTTCTGACCGCGCACGACGACCAGTCTGCCGAACGTTCCCCCGTTCACCCAGTCCACGCCTTTGCGTACGTCCAGCGGTCCTACCACTGGCGGGGTCAGGCTCGTGTTCGTACGACCGGCGATACTGGACCGTATGGACGAACAGCCCGAATCCGCGTATCCGGCGAACACCCCCGGGGCTCTGGACCGGCGTGCCGAGCTCAGTGAGTTCCTGCGCACCCGGCGGGCCCGGCTCAAGCCGGAGGACGTGGGGCTGCCGGACCTCGGACGGCACCGCCGGGTACCGGGGCTGCGCCGGGAGGAGCTGGCGCAGCTGGCCGGGGTGTCGGTGGCCTACTACACCCGCCTCGAACAGGGCAACGGGCTGAATGTCTCCGCGGAGGTCCTGGACGCCATCGCCCGCGCGCTGCGGCTTACGGGCGCCGAGCACGCCCACCTCACCCACCTCGCCAAGCCGAAGCAGCACAAGAAGAAGCCGTCGGTGCGGGCGCAGGTCGTACGGGGGACGCTGCTGCAGCTGCTCGACACGATGGACGGCGTACCGGCGTACGTCGCCGGGCGGCGTTCGGACATCCTGGCGTGGAACGCGATGGCCGCGTCCCTCTTCGGGGACTGGACCGAGCTGCAGCCGCAGGACCGGAACTGGGCGCGGCTGGTGTTCCTGCGGCCCGAGTACCACGAGCTGTTCCTGGACTGGGAGCAGAAGGCGATCGACATCGTCTCCTATCTGCGGATGGACGCCGGCTGCTATCCGGAGGACCCTCGGCTGGCCGCGCTGGTGGGTGAGCTGTCGGTGAAGAGCGAGGAGTTCCGGCGGCTGTGGGCGACCCACGACGTCAAGGAGAAGAGCCACGGGGTGAAGCGGTTCCGGCACCCCCTGGTGGGTGAACTGACCCTGAACTACGAGTCGTTGAGACTCCCGGACGACAGCGACCAGACCCTGATCGTCTACCACGCGGAACCGGGGTCACCCTCGGCGGAGGGCCTGCGCCTGCTGGCCAGCTGGGGCCGGGACGCGACGAGGGCGGGTACGGGTTCCTGACCCGGCCGCCACTCCGTTCCTCGCCCTTCCCCTCGCCGTTCTCCTCGCTCCTCCACGTCTCCGTGCAGGCGAACGGCCCGCCGGAGGAGTCCCCCCGACGGGCCGTGGCGTCAGCACGTCACCGGCGGCTCACTTGCCGTAGTACGCGTTGTAGATCGAGATCGTCGACTTGTTGCCCTGCTTGTCGCTGATCTTGGCGTGGAAGGAGATCGCCGCCCCCTTCGCCGGGTTCACGACGGTGACCTTGCCGTTCTTCACCGTCAGCTTCTTCCAGGTCTTGCCGTAGTCGTACGACGCGTACACGGACAGCGTCTTCAGGTTGCTGCCGCGCGCCGCGCCCTCGACGACGACCGGGAACGTGACCTTCGTACCGGCCGTGACCTTGTTGTCCAGGCCGACCGGCGCGTTGAAGCGCACCGAGGACGCCGGGAGCTTGGCCCCGTCCACCCCCGGCTTCTTCGACCGGAACGTCCAGCTCGCGTCGATCCGCGTGGACGCCTGAGCGACCTTGACGCTGCGCTTGACGGACGTCGTCAGCTTGTACGCGGCGTCGCCCGCCGGAACCGTGAACACCTTGCCGCCGAACATCGGGTCGTCGTTCGTGCCGACCTTCTGGCCGTTGCGGTAGAGCGTCGTCGCCACCGACGTGAAGTCGGACGAGCCGGGGTGGCCCGCGCCGTCGGAGAACAGCGGCACCAGACCGTAGATGGAGTTGCCGTCACGGTAGATGCCGTAGTCCGGGAGCAGCCGAGGCCCGAAGACGGCGGTGTTCCAGGTGCGCGCGTACGTGCCGCCACCCTTCAGCGTCTGCGGGGTACCGAGCGTGTAGTAGGCCTCGGGGATCGAGAAGCCGTCCGCGTCCTTGCCGTTGAACTGGGTGAAGTCGAACAGCCACTGGACCTTCTCGCCCGTGGACACGTACTGGGTACGGGTGCCCGGCAGCGCCTGCTCGACGAGGGTGCCGAAGGCGAAGTCCTCGGGCAGGAAGGCGGTCGCGCTGAGCGCGCCGGTCCTGCCCGGCGCTCCGCCACCGAGTCGGTTCGACACCGTGGCGAAGTCGCTCGCCTTGAAGTGGCGGACCTTGTCGCCGGTGATCTTCTTGACCTTGGCGGTGGTGATCGCGTCGTACTCCGCGCCCGCACCCTTGCTGAACTGGCCGAACCAGGTCTGCGAGAGGCCGGTGACCTCCGCGCCGAGGTGGGCCATCCGCACGTTCGCGAAGGAGTCGAGGGACACACCGATGCCGATGCCCGGCGAGTCGTACATGTAGTCGACCATCACGCTCAGCGGCTTGGCGTCGGCGTCCGGCACCGTGATGTCCGCCGCCTTGGTGGTACGGGCGTCGATCGTCACCGAGGTGTTCTTGGTGACCGCCAGCTTCGGCTGGACCACCCAGTCGAGGCCCTCACCGCCCAGGTCGGGCTTGGTGAAGTCCTTCGCGATCCACCCGTCCAGGAGGTACGTGCCCTTGGGCAGACGCATGGTCGTGGTACCGGTGGTGGCCGTCGGAACCTGGTAGTAGCGGTCCTGGGCCAGACCCGCGTAGCCGATGACGACCGTGTTGTACTCGCCTGTCGGCTGACCGGCCTTGTCGATGTGCTTGATCGTGACGTCGTACGACTCGACCTCGCGGTTGACCGCCGCCGCCGTACGGACGCTCTGGGCGCCGACCGTCGCCGTCACGTACGAGGAGTACGCGCCGTCGAGGGTGCCGCCGAGCTTGGTGTTGACGGTGTAGCCGACCGCGGCCTTGCCGCCCGCCGGGACCTTCAGGGTCGTCGCGGCCAGCTTGAAGAAGCCGGCCGGAGCGGCCTGGCCCTTCGGGTTGGTCGCGGTCGCCGCCAGCTTCAGCGTGACGTCGGCCGTGCCGAGGTTGCGATACGTCAGCTGCTTGGTGACCGGGGTGTCGTCGGTGTGCGGCCATGCCTGCGTGCCGAAGCTCAGCGACACGGGGTCGGCGATCACGGTCTGCTTGATGGCCTTGTCGACCTGGATCCGGCCCGAACCCTGCTGGAACGGCGTGTACTTGCCGCCCTTCGCGGACCCGGTGAGCGCGCCCTTGAGCTCGGCGTACGTCCAGGTCGGGTGCTCCTGCTTGAGGATCGCCGCCGCGCCCGCCACATGCGGCGTCGCCATCGACGTACCCGAGATGGTGAGGTAGCCGGGCGGCTTCTCGCCGACCTCCTCATCGATGAGACTGCCCGGGGCCGCCGCGGCCGTGATGTCCACGCCGGGCGCGGTCACGTCCGGCTTGATGGCGCCGTCGCCGAGGCGCGGGCCGGTGCTGGAGAAGTCGGCCAGCAGGTCCTTGTCGTCGACGGCGCCGACGGTGAGCGCCGCGTCGGCGCTGCCCGGTGAACCGACCGATTCCGGACCGGAGTTGCCCGCCGCGATCGCGAAGAGGATGCCCTTCTCGGCGGACAGCTTGTTGACCATCGCCTCCAGCGGGTCCACCTCGGGGGTGTCCTGGCCGCCGAGGCTGAGGTTGACGACCTGGGCGCCCTCCGCGGCCGCCCACTCCATACCGGCGAGGATGCCCGAGTCGTCACCGGAACCGGTGTCGTCCAGGACCTTGCCGCTGATGATCTTGGCGCCGGGTGCGACGCCCTTGTACTTGCCGCCGGACTTGGCTCCCGTGCCCGCCGCGATGGACGCGACGTGCGTGCCGTGCCCGACCTTGTCGGCGGTGGTGGCGGCCGTGGAGAAGTTCTTGGCCTCGATCACCTGGTTCTTGAGGTCCGGGTGGGTGGCGTCGACCCCCGTGTCCAGGACGGCGATCTTGACGCCCTTGCCGTCGTAGCCGGCCGCCCACGCCTTCGGCGCGCCGATCTGCGGGACGGACTTGTCGAGGCTGGCCGTACGGGTGCCGTCGAGCCAGATGTGTGCGATCCCGGCGGCGGTCTTGTCGCCGTTGGTCACCGCGTCCCAGAGTTCGGGAGTGTCCTTCTGCGGTGTCTGCACGGCGTCCGCGTTCAGGGACTTCAGGGTCTGACGGAGGGTGCCGGCCTGGCGGACGTCGGCCTTGGTGGCGGTCGCCGCCCCCGAGTAGCCGACGATGACCTTCAGTCCCTTCTGCTGGGACCTCCGGGCCGCCGCCTTGTTCAACTCCGTCACGTCGAACAGGCGTTGGTCGAGCTTGCCGCTCGACACGAGCCGGGCGGCGTCGGCCGGTATGACGAGGGTGTGCCCGTCGATCTTGCGGATCTGTACCGGTATCTTGTCGCGGCCCGCCGCCCGCTCCAGGCCGACGACACGGCCCTTGGCGTCGACGGCGACCCGGTCGCCGGTGATGAGTGTGATGCGGTGCGTGGGCTTGAGCTTCTGGGCAGCGCTGGTCACGCGCTGCTCACCCTTCGCGTCGGCCTTCGCGGAAGCCGGGCTGGTCATGCCCGCCGCGAGAGCAACTGTGGCTGCCGTGGCGATGGTTGCCACGCATGCCTTTCTCACTTTTGTGCGCAAGTCTCCCCCAGGAGCGCTGGCTGAGTACCGGGCAGTTCCCCGTTCACCCGGCAAGGGGGAGTCCCGTACGCGTGAGCGCACACCCCCCGACCGGGATTATGCCGAGGGGTGATCAGCCGCTCAATAGACTGGACGATTACGCGTTGGCTGTTACGAGCCAGTTACGAAATCTTGCGCGCTTTACGTACCGGCGTTCTCCTTCACAGTGATCTTTCCCTTACGGATGGTCGCCACCCTCGGGGCTTTCTTCGCGATCGCCGAATCGTGCGTGACCATGATGAAAGTGAGCCCGAGCTCCTTCCACATGGTTTCGAGTACGTCCATGATCTCGTCGCGCATCGACTCGTCGAGGTTGCCGGTGGGCTCGTCGGCGAGCAGCACCTTCGGCTGCTTGACCAGCGCACGAGCGATGGCGACACGCTGCTGCTGACCACCGGACATCTCCCCCGGCAGATGCCCGAGCCGCTCCCCGAGCCCCACCGACTTCAGCGCCTCGGCGGCCCGGTCACGCCGTTCCCCACCCTTCACGCCCAGCGGCACGAGAGCGGTCTCGACGTTTTCCTGGGCGGACAGGGTCGGAATGAGATTGAAACTCTGGAAGACGAAGCCGATGTTCTCGCTGCGGACTTTGGTGAGGCGGCTCTCGGACAGTTTGGCGAGATCTGTTCCGTCGAGATCGATAATTCCCTCGGTGGGCCGGTCGAGGCCGCCGAGCATTTGCAGCAGCGTCGACTTGCCGCCGCCGGTGGGGCCCTGGATGACCAGACGGTCGCCGTCGGCGATGGTCAGGTCGATGCCGGCGAGGGCGTCGATGGTTTCCCTGCCTCGGGTGTAGCGCTTGACCACGCCTTTGAGTTCATACATGTGGGTGACTCCTGAGTGGGGTTGGGGGGCAAGCTGTCGTCTGCCGGCTGCCGGCGGGTGGGGGCTGGTCGCGCTCACGCGGCGGAGCCGCATATGGATGCAGCCCCGCGCCCCTGAGGAAATCCAGCCCCGCCGGCCAAAGGCCGACCTACTCGACTCGCCTCAACGCGTCCGCCGGGCGCAGCCTGGACGCGCGCCAGCCGCCGAAGGCGCCGGCGATCAGGCCGCCGGCGACCGCGAGGCCGACCGCGAGGGCGATGGTGGAGAGTGCGACGGGCGCGGTGAGCGCGACCGTCAGGGCCTTGGCCGCGGCCTGTCGGCCGAAGCCGCCGCCGGGGAAGCCGCCCCCGCCGCCGGGACCGCCGTTGCCGCCCGAACTGCCCACCTCCGCCTGGAGTTCCGGGCTGATCGCGGTGACGACATACGCGCCTGCGAGGCCGAGCGCGATACCGAGGGCGCCGCCCACCAGCCCGTTGACGACGGCCTCGCCGACGACCTGCCGGGTGACCCGGCCCGACTTCCAGCCGAGCGCCTTCAGCGTGCCGAACTCGCGCACCCGCCGGGAGACGGCCGCGGAGGTGAGCAGGCCGGCGACCAGGAAGGCGGCGACGAGCACCGCGATGGACAGCCACTTACCGACGTTGGAGGCCAGGTCGGACGCGGTGGACAGGGACCCGGAGACGGTGCTGGCGAGATCGGCGGACGTCGTGACCGTCGTACCCGAGATGTTCTTCTGGATCGTCGACTTGACCGCGCTGATCTGCTGGGAGTCGGTCGCCTGGACGTAGATCGTGGTGACCTTGCCCTTGGAGTCGCTGAGGGTCTGGGCCTGCTGCAGCGGGATGTAGAGGTTGGCCGCCGAGTCGCCGCTCTCGGGGGTCGCGATGCCGATGGCCTGGTACTTGACGCTCTTGATGGTGACCGTGCTGCCGACCTTGAGCTTCTTCTCCTTGGCGTAGGAGGCGTCGACGACCACGACCTTGGCGTTCGTCTCGGCGGTCGTGAACGTACGGCCGCTGGTGATCTTCGAGGAGGTCAGCGGGCCGAGGGCCGGCTTGGTGACGTCGGTGCCGTACACCGAGTAGTTGTTGACGTCGAAGTTGGCGCCGCCGCCCTCGACACGCCCCTGCGGAGCGCCGGTTGAGCCGCCGCGCGGGTATCCGCCGCCCTGGTTGCCGCCGCCGCTCTGCTGGTCCTGCCGGAACTGGCCCTGCCGGAACTGACCGCTGACCTTGATGACCTGGAGGCTCAGTCCGCCGACGGCGTCCGAGACGCCCTTCTGCGTATCGACCTTGGTGACCGTGGAGGCGGCCAGGGTCTGGAAGCCCTGGACCAACACCCGGTCGCTGCTCTGCTCGGCGGCGGAGTCGTTGTTCCGCGCGTCGAACTGGAAGCGCCGCCGCTGGGTGTCACCGGTGCCCGTCTGGGCCGCGGCGGCCTTGGTGACGGTCATGTCGGTGCCGAGCCCGTACAGCGACTCCAGGACCTTGTCCTGCGCCTTCGACATGCCCGCGGAGACCGAGGTGACCACGATGACCAGGGCGATGCCGAGCGCGAGCCCGGAGGCGACGACGAGTGCCGCTTTTCTGCGGCGGCGCAGTTCGCGCCTCAGGTAGGTGAAGAACATGGCCGCAAGCTAGGGACACCACGTGACGACGCGATAAGTCCCGCATAAAAGAAGCATGAGAAGGCTGTGATCACCCTCGGAAAACGGTTTCAGAAGCTTGAGGAGCCCTGGAAACCCCGGAAAACACCGAGGGCGGTTGCTCGGATGAGCAACCGCCCTCGAAAACCAGGGAGTCAGAGCCAGACAATCGGGGACAGCGGAGTACCGACGGAAGTACCGACGGATCAGACCGCCGAACCCGCCTTCCAGTCAGCCCAGTTCAGGTTCCAGCCGTTGAGTCCGTTGGCCGGGTCGACGGTCTTGTCGCCGGTGTTCCGGACGTCGACGACGTCACCGATGATCGAGTGGTTGTAGAACCAGGAGCCTTCGCTGTTCGGGTCGTTGGCACCCTTGGTGTCGTTCAGGCCGACACAGCCGTGGCTGGTGTTGACGCTGCCGAAGATGGAGTCGGCGGCCCAGTAGTTGCCGTGCACGAAGGTGCCGGACGTGGTCAGCCGGATGGCGTGCGGCACGTCCTTGATGTCGTACTCGCCCTTGCCGTCGTCGTCGGTGAAGCCCACGGTCGCGCCGTTCATGCGCGTCTCCTTGAACTTCTCCGACATCACCATCTTGCCTTCGTACGTCTTGTTGTCGGGCGAACCGGCGGAGATCGGGATGGTCTTGATGACCGTGCCGTTGTGGGTGATCTTCATCGTCTTCGTCTTGGCGTCGACGATGGAGACCTGGTTACGGCCGATCTTGAAGGTGACCGTCTTCTGCTGGACGCCGTAGACACCCTTCGCGCCCTCCACGCCGTCGAGCGCCAGCTTCAGCGTGACGGTGGAGTTCTCCTGCCAGTAGTCGTCGGGCCGGCAGTCCATGCGGGTGTCGTTGAACCAGTGGCAGACGACCTCCTGCCCGCTGGTCGAATTGACCGTGACGGCCTTCTGCACGGCCGCCTTGTCGGTGATCGCCTTGTCGAAGTTGATCGACACGGGCATGCCCACACCGACGGTCGAGCCGTCCTCGGGGGTGAAGTAGCCGACGAAGCTGTTCGCGGCGGCGACCGTGGTGAACGAGGCGTTCTCGTGCGCGGCGCGGCCCTTGGCGTCCGCCGCCGTCGCCGTCACCTTGTAGGTGGTGGCGCGCTCCAGCTGGCCGCTCGGCTTCCAGCTGGTCTTGTCCGCCGATATCTCGCCGGCGACCGCCTTGCCGTCCGCCGTCGTCATCTCCACGGCCGTGAGGGTGCCCTTGGCCACCGCCACCTGGGCCGCGTTGTTGATGGAGGCGTTGTTGGAACCGTCCCCGGGTGTGATCTTGATCTGGGCCTCGGAGGTCTTCTCGGCCGCCGCCTCGTCGGCCTTGGCCTGTGAGGTGTCGGTACCGCTGTCGCCCTTGGAGGCACTGTCGCTGTCGCCTCCGCTGCACGCAGAGAGCACCAGCACACCACCGAGCAGGGCGGACGCGGCCGTCAGACCCTTGCGCCGCCTACTGTCCCTCATCACACGCTTCTCCATCGTTGCCGTATCCCAAAACCACGAGTCCCCGTACGGAACCTGGAACCTGCAAGTCCCCTTGACAATCTTCAACGCTACGACCGGTTCGCCTCGTTCCACATTCGCTCAGCGTGTGGGGCACACCACGTCGCCTGGGTCACAGGGGGCTGTCCGCCCGTCCCGCACTCCACCGGGTCGCGTGATGCCACTGCCGGTCACTGCTTCTCCTGAGACGACGAAACCCCGGCCGGCGGTTGCCGACCGGGGTCACGAATTTCCCCAGCCGGGTCAGCCGTCGACCCGTCCCCCGACGACTTCGTCGCCGTCCGCCTCATCATCCTCGTCGAGATCCCAATCCGGCGAATCCGGGTCGTAGTCGATCTCCTCGCTGCTCCAGGACGCCTGTGCCAGTTCGGTGCCCGGCACCTCACCGACCAGGTCGAACGGGTCCACGAGGTAGGCGAGCGCCTCGGCGGTGTCTTCCGTCACAGTGTCCTCGGCGTGCACCCGCTCGTCGGCCGGCATCTCGGTGTCAGCGGCGATCCGCTGCAACGCGGCCTTCGTCAGGGCGTTCACGTCGTCGACCTCGACGACCAGTTCCACTCGAAGCCGTACAAAACGTGATGTCTCTGATGTGCTCATGGTCGAAGAGCGTACGGCTCACGGCTCCCGCAACTTTCCCACGACCCACGCCTGTCATTAACATCGGGGTCACGGCCAATTCGCCAGCGCCACAAGGGGATCGATATTCCGTGTCAGCCGCACGTCGATCGTTGTTGACCGCCACCGCCGCGGGCACCCTCCTGGGTGCGCTGTGGTTTGTCCCGTCCGCCAACGCGACGGCCGAGAAGTCGGTGGAGCAGCGACACAGAGCGGACACGTCCATGTCCACGATGTCGGAGCACACCCGGCAGATCTCCCTGACGAGCACCACCGGAAGTACGAGCGTGAGTACGAGTACGCGGGTGAGCACCAACACCAGCACGAGTACGACCGCCACCTCGGCCACCACGACCTCGGACTCGTCCGCCGACGGCACCCGTCTCGCCGACACCGGCAGCTTCGACACCACGCCGTACGTCGTCGGCGGCACGTTCAGCCTCGCCCTGGGCGCCGCGTTCGTGGCGTATTCGCTGCGCCGGGAGCGCCTGGAATTCTGAGCGGAACCCCGAGACGACGGAGAAACGTCTCGGGGCGCCACGAGCAACGGCTGCTACCGCCCCTGCCGCCGCCCCTGCCCTGCCCTGCCAGTGACTACTGCAGCGGCCCGGTCACCGGCTCCACCGCGGCGACCAGGTGCCCGCCCCGCACGAACACGTCCGCCGCGGCGAGGTCTGGCGCCAGGAACCGGTCCGGGCCGGGTCCCTCGACGCCCGCCGCCCGTACGGCGTCGATGACGGCCCGGGACGCGGGTGCTGGCGTCAGGCCCTCCCGCAGCTCGATGGCGCGCGTGGCCGCGTACAGCTCGACGGCGATGATCCGGGCCAGGTTGTCG
This sequence comes from Streptomyces sp. B21-083, assembly GCF_036898825.1. Lineage (GTDB taxonomy): Bacteria > Actinomycetota > Actinomycetes > Streptomycetales > Streptomycetaceae > Streptomyces. The sequence continues at coordinate 3,565,129 of NZ_JARUND010000001.1, forward strand.
ACGGCCGTACGGAGCTTGCGCGCCGCCGACCAGCCCATCGAGACGTGGTCCTCCTGCATCGCGGAGGACGGGATCGAGTCCGCCGAGGCAGGCACGGCGAGCCGCTTCAACTCGCTGACCAGGGCGGCCTGCGTGTACTGGGCGATCATCAGCCCGCTGTCCACACCGGCGTCGTCCGCGAGGAACGGCGGCAGCCCGTGGGAGCGGTTCTTGTCGAGGAGGCGGTCCGTGCGCCGCTCGGCGATGGACCCCAGGTCGGCGACGGCGATGGCGAGGAAGTCGAGGACGTACGCCACCGGAGCGCCGTGGAAGTTCCCGTTGGACTCGACCCGCCCGTCAGGCAGGACGACGGGGTTGTCGACGGACGAGGCAAGCTCCCGCTCGGCGACGAGCCGGGCGTGCGCCATGGTGTCCCGCCCGGCGCCGGCGACCTGCGGGGCGCAGCGCACGGAGTAGGCGTCCTGGACGCGGGGCGCGCCGTCCTGGTGGTGCCCGGTGAGTTCGGAGCCCTTGAGTACGGCGAGCATGTTGGCGGCGCTGGCCCCCTGCCCCGGGTGCGGCCGGATGGCGTGCAGCTCGGGCGCGAGCACCTTCTCGGTGCCGAGGAGCGCCTCCAGGGAGAGCGCGGCGGTGACGTCGGCGGACTTGTAGAGGGTGTCGAGGTCGGCAAGAGCCATGATCAGCATGCCGAGCATGCCGTCGGTGCCGTTGAGAAGGGCGAGGCCCTCCTTCTCGCGCAGCTCGACGGGCGCGATGCCGTGCTCGGTGAGAAGTTCGGCGGCCGGCCGTACGACCCCGTCGGGCCCTTCCGCGTCACCCTCGCCCATGAGCGTGAGCGCGCAGTGGGAGAGGGGGGCGAGGTCACCGGAGCAGCCGAGGGACCCGTACTCGTGCACGACGGGGGTGATCCCGGCGTTGAGCAGGTCCGCCATGGTCTGCGCGACCTCGGGCCGCACGCCCGTGTGTCCCGAACAGACGGTCTTGAGCCGCAGGAACATCAGCGCCCGTACGACCTCGCGCTCGACCCGCGGCCCCATGCCGGCGGCGTGCGAGCGGACGATGTTGCGCTGGAGCTGGGCGCGGAGTTCGGGGCTGATGTGCCGGGACGCCAGGGCACCGAACCCGGTGCTCACGCCGTACACGGGCTCGGGCTTGGCGGCGAGCGCGTCGATGATCCCGCGGGCCTTGGAGAGGGCGGCGACGGCCTCTCCGGACAACTCGATCCGGGCCCCGCCACGCGCCACGGCGAGCACGTCGGCCGCGGTCGTCCCGGACGTCCCCACCACCACAGTGTGCATATCCATATTCAGGAGCGTACGCAGTGAATTCCAGGATGTCACTACCGGGTGGCCGGTACACCCCTTACACCCCCGCGCCGCACCCGCCTCAACCTCACCCGCCTCCACCTCACGACCGACGCCCACGGAACCGCCGCCGCTCCACAACCCCCTCCCCGAAGGGCTCCTCGGCGAGCCGCACCACCGGATCGTCGGGGCCCTCGCGCCCCGCGACCACCGGCCGGTCCGCGTGAACCGCCTTCGCCCGGTACTGCGCGGCGTCGGCGAGCCGGAACAACCGGCGAGCCGTCCCCACCGGCCCGATCGCGTCGGCGGTCGAGGCGACCCCACAGGCGACCCCCTCCCCGAGCTCCAACTCACCGGCGCGACGGCACAGTTCACCCGCCGCCCGCACCACGTCCTCGACGGGCGCGCCGACCACCAGCAGACAGAACTCGTCACCGCCGAGACGGGCGGCGAGAGCGCCGGGCAGCATCGCTCCGCACAGCGACAGCACCGACCCGAACCGTTCGAGGAGCCGGTCGCCGACCGCGTGCCCCAGGGTGTCGTTGACGCGCTTGAGGCCGTTCAGGTCGCAGACGACCAGGCTGACCACGGCACCGTCCCGCCGGTGCCGTTCGATCGCCTCGTCGAGGTGGGCGTCCACGGCCCGCCGGTTGGCGAGCCCGGTGAGCGCGTCGGTGAAGGCGAGCCGCCGGGCCTCCTCCAGCCGCTCGGTCTGCGCGATCCCGGCGGCGACGACGGACGCCAGGACAGTGGCGAAGTCGGCGTCCGCGCGGCCGAAGACGGGGGCGCCGACGGGCCGGGCGACGTACAGCTCGCCCCAGGCCCGGCCGTGCAGCACGACGGGGGCGACGACACAGCAGCCGCGCTTCCGGCGCCGTAGCGCGGCGACGCGCTGATGGCAGTACCCGGCGCGCCCCGCCGACGGTCCGCGCGCGGGCCCCTCCGCGGTCTCGACCCAGGCGTTGGGCTCACCGCCGCCCGCCCATCGCTCGTGCAGGAACTCGGTGATCTCCGGGAACTGGTGCACGGGATAGGCCTCCCCTTCCGGGAACTCCTCCTCGTCGGGGGCCCGCTCCCCCACGTTCGCGAGGACCCGCAGCCGCCCGAGTTCCCGCTCCCACACCGACAGCGCGGCGAAGTTCCCGGTCAGGGCATGGCAGGCACCGAGCGCGGCGGCACGCCAGGTCTCGCGCGGGCTCTGCGCGGCGGCCATGCCCTGCGCGAGCGTCACGACGGCGTGGAGCCGGCTTTCCTCACCCATTGATCCAGGTTAGGAAGGTTTGGGAGGATTTGAGACATCGAGCGGGCGAAAGAGGTGTCCCCTACGGGAGGGACTTGGTACGGCCGCGAAAGCCGGGCCGCCTACTCCCCCGGCCAGACCGGGGCCCTCTTCTCGGCGAACGCCGCGACTCCTTCCGCCCGGTCGCCCGAGAAGGCCACGGCACGCCACGCCGCGTCCTCCACCTCCAGCCCCGCCTTCAGATCCAGCCCGAAGCCCACCCGCAACGCCCGCTTGGCCGCCCGTACGCCCACCGGAGAGTGCGCCGCGATCCGGGACGCCAGCGCCAGCGCCTCCTCCCGGTCGCGCCCCACCTCGACCAGGACGTCCACCAGCCCCAGGGCGCGCGCCTCGTCCGCCGCCACCCGCCGCGCGGTGAAGATCAGCTCGGCGGCCCGTGCCGCGCCCACCCGCCGGGGCAGCAACTGCGTACCGCCGCCCCCCGGAATCACCCCCACGGACACCTCCGGCAACCCCACCACCGCCGTACCGTCCGCCACGATCAGATCGCAGGACAGCGCCAGCTCGAACCCGCCCCCCAGCGCGAACCCGTGCACCGCGGCGATGGTGGGCATCGGCAGCTCCAGCACACCCGTGTACGCCCCCCGCGCCACCGGCCGCTGCCGGACCAGCTCGGCGTCGGACATCGAGTTCCGCTCCTTGAGGTCGGCCCCGACACAGAACGCCCGGTCATGGGTGGAGGTCAGCACCACCGCGCGTACATCACGGTCGGCGGCCAGCGCGGCACACGCACCGGCGACGGACCGGGCCATGGCGGAGGAGACCGCGTTCATGGCCTTCGGCCGATCGAGGACCAGCTCTGCGACGTACCCGTGCCGCCGGACCACGACGAACTCCCCGAACCGCTCCTCCGGCCGCTCCTCGGACCGTTCCTCGCCCATGACACCCTCCTGGTTAACGCAGGTTAACTACGATCGCCCCGATCATCGCAGCCCGCCCGCGCCCAGGGGAAGAACGAGCGGAGCAGGAACCGAGAAGGGCCCGGAGAAGCGGCGGAGAAGGGCCCCTCTCCTCGTTCGGGTGACATGGCGCCGATCTCCCGAAATTTTCCTCCGGGTAGCGCATAACGTGCGCTCCGCAGCGGCGCACCCGGGGCGCGAGCGCAACGGGTAGGGATCGCGATGACGGACACCACGACAAGGCCTGTCGACACAGGCACACCAAGGCGAGCACAGACCCCCCACCGGGTCCCTCCCCAGGCCCAGCCGTGGGCCCCGCCGCGGTTCACGACCCCTCCCCGGACCTGGACCCCTCCCCCGTCCCCTGCCGCGCCTCCGGCCCCCCAGTCCCCGCCCGACCCCCTCGTCAACCGCCCGCGAGGCCGGCACCGCAAGCCCCGCCCCCGCAAGGTCCTGCTCGCGGCGGGCGGCTTCGCGCTGGCCGCCGGGGTCCTGAGCCTCGTACGGCTGACGCCTGACGGCGGAGCGGGCGGTGTCGGCAGGGCACAGGCCCAGTCGGACCTGGACGCGGACACCAGCGCGCACACGAACGCGGATACGGACACGGGCACCTCGGCCGACCGCACCGGCAACACGGCGGCCACGGTCGGCGGCGTCCCCACGCCGAACCCGTCGGTGAGCGCCCCCATGGGCGGTGAGACCCCCGTCCCGACCACACCCCCGACAGCGCTCCCGACCGCCCTGCCGAGCGCCACGGGCCCACTGCGGCTGTTCCCCGTGGGCACACTCCCCACAACACCCCTCGGCCCCACAGCCGACGCCACCACGATCCCGCAGCAGCCCAGCACCCCGACGCCCGCCACCATCCCCGGCGAGCCACGACCGGGGACCTCGACACCGGCCCCGGCAGCGCCCCAGCCCCCACAGCAGACGACCCCGCCCCCCGCACCGACGCCAGAGCCTCCGGCACCGGCCGCGCAGCCCGCAAAACCCGGCGGAGTGTGCGTACCGATCATCGGCCTGTGCGTGGACGCACTGAACCACCACCACTGAGCACCCCGGGACCTGCCACCACCGGCGCGGCGCCGTGCGGCAGACCTGGGCAGCGAACCCCGGGGCGTCGGCCTGTGCGTGGACGCACTGAACCACCACCACTGAGCACCCCGGGGCCGCGAACGGGTGGCCGACCCGCCGGTTCTACGTGACCGGCTGCGTCCGCCGGGTCAGCAGCCAGGGCTCGACCACGCCGAGCCCGCGCACGGGCCGCTGCCACATCGGCTGGAGTGCGAAGCGGTACACCGGCGGCTCCTCGCCCTCCTTCTCCGCGGTGGCGGCGGCCTCGGCCGCCTCCGCCTCGGAGGCGGGCGCGTCCCCGGTACGGATCAGCTCCTCCGCGAACGCCGCGTCGACGAGCACCGCGTCCCGTGGCGCTATCGACGTCAACCGCGAGGCGAGATTCACCGTCGACCCGAACACATCACCCATACGGGTGGTCACCGTGCCGAACGCCATCCCGACCCGCAGCTCGGGCATCGTCTCGTCGTGCGCCATCGTCTCGATCAGCCGCAGCGCGATCTCGGCGGCCACGCCCGGCTCGTCCGCCGCGTACAGCACCTCGTCGCCGAGCGTCTTGACGAGCCGCCCGCCGTTCGCCGCCACCAGGTCGGCGGCCGTGGTCTCGAAGGCCTCGACGAGTTCGCCGAGCTCCTCCTCCTCCATACGCCGGGTCAGCCGGGTGAACCCGACCAGGTCCGCGAAGCAGACGGCCAGCCGCCGGTCGACCATCTCCTCGTCGTCGGCGGCCTGCACGACCCGCCCGGTCGCGGCGGCGAGCTGGCGCCGCCAGACGTACACGATGAACTCCTCCAGCTCGGGCAGGAGCAGCTCGATCAGCGGATACGTCACCTCGGTGCGCGTCATTCCGGGCTCGGGCGGCTCGGTCAGCCCCTCCAGGAAGGAGTCGATCTGCCACTCGGCCAAACGGGCGGTGGTCTGCCCCGTGGAGCGCGCCACCTGCACAGCCATCGCCTCGCTCAGCAGCCCCGCCTCGACGAGACCGGCGAGCCGGCGCAGCGCGAGTACGTCCGCCTCGGTCAGCGCCTTGGCCTGCCCGATGTCGGCGAAGCCCATCGCCCGCCAGAAACGGGACGCCAGTTCCATGGAGACACCGGCGCTGCGGGCGGCCTGAAAGGGGGTGTAGCGCCGCTCGGCACCGAGGATGAGCTGTTCGAGACGCAGGGCGAGTGGGTCCTCACCGGGGTCGGCGATATGCCCATCCACCCGGCTGCCCGCCGCGTCGGAGCCCGTGTCGTCGACGGTCACGCCTGCTGCCCTTCCGATCTGTCACGGTCAGATATCGACCGCCCTCAACGATACGGCCTCGCTCCGCTGGGTTCAGCAGGGACGACGTGCCGGAGTTGGTGTGAGCCTCCCTGGGGGCTGCGCCCCCAGACCCCCGCTTCGGCCCTGAGCGGGCCTCGTCCTCGAACGCCGGACGGGCTGAAAATCCGCCTCACGCCGGCCGCAGATGCACCACATCCCCCGCCCCCACCGGCTCCTGCACCCCGTCCCCGGTGGCAAGGACCAGCCGCCCGTCACCGTCGACGGCCACCGCCTCCCCGACCACACTCCGGTCCCCCGGCAACTCCGCCCGCACCGTCCGCCCCAATGTCGCGCACCCCGCCGCATACGTCTCCTGCAGCCCGGACGACACCGGGTCCCCCTCCACCGCCCGCCACCGCACGTACCACTGCTCCAGCGACCGCAGCACCGCCCGCAGCAGCGGGTCCCGGTCGGTCCCCGCGGCCCCCGCCAGCACCAGCGACCCGGCCGTCGGCACCGGGAGCTCGTCCTCGCGCAGGGTGACGTTGATGCCGATGCCGATCACCACCGCGTCCGTACCGGCCCGCTCCGCGAGGATCCCGCCCGCCTTGCGCTCCGCGCCCCCCACACTCACCAGCAGGTCGTTGGGCCACTTGAGGGACGTGTCGACGCCCGCGGCGCGGGACAGGCCCGTCGCCACCGCGACCCCGGTGAGCAGTGGCAGCCAGCCCCAGCGGGTCACCGGCACCTCCGTCGGCTTCAGCAGCACGGAGAAGAACAGCCCGGAACGGGCCGGCGCCGTCCACTGCCGGTCCAGCCGACCGCGTCCGGCGGTCTGCTCCTCGGCGAGCAGGACCAGCCCCTCGGCTGCTTTGCCCGCAGTCGCCAGGGCGACCAGGTCAGCGTTGGTTGAGCCGGTACTCCGCACCACGTTCACGTCGGACCACAGGCTGCCCTCGCGCACGAGGGCCCTGCGCAGGCCAGCGGCATTCAGAGGGGGGCGGCCGAGGTCGGACCAGCGGTCCGACCTCGACTCACCGTGCCCGTCGGGCGGGTTACCTTCACCGTTCGGTGGCATCTCCGTCATGCAAGCCACACTAGATTTGACATCCTCCGTCCCGCAGAGCGGGATGGATTTCAGCCCCTGAGGGCTGAGGTTCACAGGCGCTCGACCGCTCTCGCGATGTCACCTCTCCGGCGTGTCCCGCCGCGACATCTTGAGCATATGCGTGGCCGCGTGTTCGCGTGACATCTTCCGGGGATCTTCCCTGCCCCTCTGTGAAGAGGAGAGGAGTGTGGTAAACGCCGCACTGCCGATGGGTAGGCACGCCACTACGCTACGGATGAGTAGCCAATCCCCCTTCTGAGCACGTCACACTTTGCAGGGAGCCGCATCCCGATGGCCGAGCCGGTACAGCCGCAGCAGACCGACATCCACACCACCGCTGGCAAGCTCGCGGACCTGCAGCGCCGCGTCGAGGCGGCCACGCACGCCGGATCGGAGCGGGCTGTCGAGAAGCAGCACGCCAAGGGGAAGTTGACGGCCCGTGAGCGGATCGAACTGCTCCTCGACGAGGACTCGTTCGTCGAGCTGGACGAGTTCGCCACGCACCGCTCGACCAACTTCGGGCTGGAGCACAACCGCCCGTACGGAGACGGTGTGGTGACCGGTTACGGCACCGTCGACGGCCGTCCGGTCGCCGTGTTCTCCCAGGACTTCACCGTCTTCGGCGGCGCGCTGGGCGAGGTGTACGGCCAGAAGATCGTCAAGGTCATGGACTTCGCGCTGAAGACCGGCTGCCCGGTCATCGGCATCAACGACTCGGGCGGCGCCCGTATCCAGGAGGGCGTGGCGTCCCTGGGCGCGTACGGCGAGATCTTCCGCCGCAACACGCACGCGTCCGGGGTCATCCCGCAGATCAGCCTCGTCGTGGGGCCGTGCGCCGGCGGTGCCGTGTACTCCCCGGCCATCACCGACTTCACGGTCATGGTCGACCAGACCTCGCACATGTTCATCACCGGCCCGGACGTCATCAAGACGGTCACCGGCGAGGACGTCGGCATGGAGGAGCTGGGCGGCGCCCGTACGCACAACTCCGCGTCCGGCGTGGCCCATCACATGGCCGGCGACGAGAAGGACGCCATCGAGTACGTCAAGCAACTGCTGTCGTACCTGCCGTCCAACAACCTCAGCGAGCCCCCGCTCTTCCCGGAGGAGGCGGACCTCGCCGTCACGGACGAGGACCGCGAGCTGGACGTCCTGATCCCGGACAGCGCGAACCAGCCGTACGACATGCACACGGTGATCGAACACGTCCTGGACGACGCCGAGTTCTTCGAGACGCAGTCCCTCTTCGCGCCCAACATCCTCACCGGGTTCGGCCGGGTGGAGGGGCGTCCGGTCGGGGTCGTCGCCAACCAGCCGATGCAGTTCGCGGGGTGCCTCGACATCGCCGCGTCGGAGAAGGCGGCGCGCTTCGTCCGTACCTGCGACGCCTTCAACGTGCCCGTCCTCACCTTCGTGGACGTCCCCGGCTTCCTCCCCGGCGTCGACCAGGAGCACGACGGCATCATCCGCCGGGGCGCCAAGCTGATCTACGCCTACGCGGAGGCGACCGTCCCGCTCATCACGGTCATCACCCGCAAGGCCTTCGGCGGCGCCTACGACGTCATGGGTTCCAAGCACCTGGGTGCCGACCTCAACCTCGCCTGGCCGACCGCCCAGATCGCCGTGATGGGCGCCCAGGGCGCGGTCAACATCCTGCACCGCCGCACGATCACCGAGGCCGAGGCGAACGGGGAGGACCCGGAGGTGGTCCGCGCCCGGCTGATCCGGGAGTACGAGGACACCCTCCTCAACCCCTACATCGCGGCCGAACGCGGCTACGTCGACGCGGTGATCCTGCCGTCCGACACCCGCCGCCATGTCGTACGAGGGCTGCGCCAGCTCCGTACGAAGCGCGAGTCCCTGCCCCCGAAGAAGCACGGCAACATCCCGCTGTAAGGAGCCGGCGTCATGACGATCAAGGTCGTACGGGGCAACCCGACCCCCGAGGAGCTGGCCGCCGCCCTGGCGGTGGTCCGAGCCCGCGCCGTGGCGGCGTCCTCCACGGCGCCCGGCGCACCCGGCACGAAGGACGCGTGGGCGGACCCGGCGAGGATCGCGTCCCACCGGATCCCGCAGCCGAGCCCGACATCGTGGACCCGCACCTTCTGGCCCGGGTAGGTCTTGGAGGAAACTACGGGCCCGATTTGAGTACGCCTACTCAGGCGCCCCGCTCCGCCGAGCGGGACGCTAGTGGAATGTTGTGGTCCGATCCCGAGAACGAGCCGCCGAAGGAACTGCGCGACGCGCAGCGGATGCTTCGGCGGCTCAGCCTTCTCCTGGCGCTTGCCATGGTGGTCGCGATGATCGTCCTCGGCGCGCGGTAGGACCTGTCCGGGGCCCGCGGCCCGCCGATACCCTGACCGTATGACCGATGATCAGTCGCGCCGCCGTCTCGTGCTCGCCTCCCAGTCCCCCGCCCGGCTCAATCTGCTCCGGCAGGCCGGACTCGACCCCGAGGTGATCGTCAGCGGGTTCGACGAGGACGCGGTGACCGCGCCGTCCCCGGCCGAACTGGCCCTCGCGCTCGCCGAGGCCAAGACCGCCGTGGTCGCCGCCCGGCCCGAGGTGCACGGCGCCCTGGTGATCGGCTGCGACTCCGTCCTAGACCTGGACGGCGAGGCGTACGGCAAGCCCGCCGACGCCGAGGAGGCGACCGCCCGCTGGAAGTCGATGCGCGGCCGGGAGGGCACCCTCCGGACAGGGCACTGCGTCCACGACACGGCGACGGGACGTCAGGTCTCGGCGACCGCGTCCACCGTGGTCCGCTTCGGCGAGCCGACGGACGAGGAGATCGCCGCGTACGTCGCCTCGGGCGAGCCCCTCCATGTCGCCGGGGCGTTCACGCTCGACGGCCGCTCGGCACCGTTCATCGACGGCATCGACGGCGGCCACGGCAACGTCATCGGTATCAGCCTGCCCCTGCTCCGCAAGCTCCTCGCCGAACTGGGAGTCGGCATCACGGAGTTGTGGACGCCCAGGGAGAAGTAGCCAGAAGCGGTCTCGGTCAGGGGGTGCTGGGGGTCGGCGGGGGCGTCAGCGGGGAGCCGCCGTTGCCCACGGCCGGGGAGCCGCCGCCGGTCCCGTCCCGGCCGTCCTCGGGTTCCACGGCCGCGGTGCCGTTGCCGTTCTGCCTGTCGTACGTCATCAGCAGGAGCACCACCAGCGCCAGCACCACGACCATCGTCAGGAACGCCGGCACGCCCACCAGCCCCCAGGCGAACGCCCCGAGCAGCGCGTGCACCACGGCGACGCTGATCAGCAGGACGCGGCCGAGGCCGGCCGGGGAGCGGTCGCGCAGGGCGACGAGCAGGGCCACCACGCCGCACAGCGCGAAGTAGGCGCCGAAGACCAGGCCGCCGATCTTCGAGGACATGGACATCACGTCCGGGTCGAGGCCGGCGAGGGACATCTTCTGGTTGTCGACGACGATCCCCATGAACCAGTTCAGCGCGGCTATGCCGAACGCCTCAACGAAGAGGATGATCGCGACGATCCATGCCACCGGTCTGCGGACCACCGGCCCCCACCCACTTTCGACTGCACCACTCGTACGTTCGGTACATCTTGAACGCTACTAACGGGTAAACGCTCGGACAAGGGTTCGGCGAAGGTTCCTCGGCGGGCAAAAAATCATTGGGCCGTTCGTAGGGACTCCACAAAGAAACCGAGTGGGCCGCAGCACGCTCTCACAGAGACCTTGACCACATCAGGGGGCTAGGGTTTCCGGAAGGAGTCCCGCGTACATAGGTGCGACAAGGGATTTCACGGGTAGGGCGAGCCTCGCATCACGCTCCGTGTGGGCAAGCTCACCAGTGGGGACGGGTCGATGCGCCGTGTCGGCAGTCCCTAAACTCGGCTTGTTTCAAGGAGGGAGCCTCAATCGTGCGCAAGGTGCTCATCGCCAACCGTGGCGAAATCGCTGTCCGCGTTGCCCGGGCCTGCCAGGATGCCGGGATCGCGAGCGTGGCCGTGTACGCCGACCCGGACCGGGACGCGCTCCATGTGCGTGCCGCCGACGAGGCGTTCGCTTTGGGCGGTGACACCCCGGCGACCAGCTATCTCGACATCGCCAAGGTGCTGCAGGCCGCCAAGGACTCCGGAGCGGACGCCATCCACCCCGGATACGGCTTCCTCTCCGAGAACGCCGACTTCGCCCAGGCCGTCCTCGACGCCGACCTGACCTGGATCGGCCCGCCCCCACAGGCCATCCGCGACCTCGGCGACAAGGTCGCCGCCCGCCACATCGCCCAACGCGCCGGCGCCCCCCTGGTCGCCGGCACCCCCGACCCCGTCTCCGGCTCGGACGAGGTCGTCGCCTTCGCCCAGGAACACGGCCTGCCCATCGCGATCAAAGCCGCCTTCGGCGGCGGCGGACGCGGCCTCAAGGTCGCCCGCACCCTCGAAGAAGTCCCCGAGCTGTACGACTCCGCGGTCCGCGAGGCCGTCGCCGCGTTCGGACGCGGCGAATGCTTCGTCGAGCGCTACCTCGACAAACCCCGCCACGTCGAGACCCAGTGCCTGGCCGACACCCACGGCAACGTGGTCGTCGTCTCCACCCGCGACTGCTCCCTCCAGCGCCGCCACCAAAAACTCGTCGAAGAGGCCCCCGCACCCTTCCTCTCCGACACACAGGTCGCCGAGCTGTACGCGTCCTCCAAAGCCATCCTCAAGGAAGCCGGCTACGTCGGCGCCGGAACCGTCGAGTTCCTCGTCGGCACCGACGGCACGATCTCCTTCCTGGAGGTCAACACCCGCCTCCAGGTCGAACACCCCGTCACCGAGGAAGTCGCCGGCATCGACCTCGTACGCGAGATGTTCCGCATCGCCGACGGCGAACCCCTCGGCTACGGCGACCCCGAACTGCGCGGCCACTCCATCGAGTTCCGCATCAACGGCGAGGACCCCGGCCGCGGCTTCCTCCCCGCCCCCGGCACCGTCACCACCTTCACCCCACCCTCCGGCCCCGGCGTCCGCCTCGACGCCGGCGTCGAATCCGGCAGCGTGATCGGCCCCGCCTGGGACTCCCTGCTCGCCAAGCTGATCGTCACCGGCGCCACCCGCGAACAGGCCCTCCAACGCGCCGCCCGAGCCCTTGCCGAGTTCCAGGTCGAAGGCATGGCCACCGCCATCACCTTCCACCGCAAGGTCGTCACCGACCCCGCCTTCGCCCCCGAACTCACCGGCTCCACCGACCCGTTCACCGTCCACACCCGCTGGATCGAGACCGAGTTCGTCAACGACATCCCCGCCTTCGCCACACCCGCCGATACCGAGGCCGACGAGGAAGCCGGCCGCGAGACCGTCGTCGTCGAGGTCGGCGGCAAACGCCTGGAAGTCTCCCTCCCCATCTCGCTGGGCATGTCCCTGGCCCGCACCGGCCTCGCCGCCGGCGCCAAACCCAAACGCCGCGCCGCGAAGAAGTCGGGCCCGGCCGCCTCCGGCGACACCCTCGCCTCCCCCATGCAGGGCACCATCGTCAAGGTCGCCGTCGAGGAAGGCCAGGAAGTCAAGGAAGGCGACCTGATCGTCGTCCTCGAAGCCATGAAGATGGAACAACCCCTCAACGCCCACAAGGCAGGCACCGTCAAGGGCCTCGCCGCCGAGGTCGGCGCCTCCCTCACCTCCGGCGCCCCCATCTGCGAGATCAAGGACTGACCCGTACAACGCAGGAAGCGCCCGGCGGGACTGATCACTCAGTCCCGCCGGGCGCGATTCTTTTCCTGAGGTACTGGGCGCGCAGCGCCCGTCCCTCAGGGGCGCGGGGAACTGCGCGACCCCACGGCCCGCACCCGGCAACACCCACGCACCCAAACGGCGCCCGCCCGATGGCATGCTGAACTCCCAGAACAAGTGAAGGAAGGGCAGGTGACCCCATGGCCCAGCCGCCGGCAGGCCTCCGTGCCGATGCCCGCCGCAACTACGAACGGCTCGTCGCACAGGCGCGCTCCACCTTCGCCGAGCACGGGACGGACGCCTCCCTGGAGGACGTGGCCCGGCGCGCCGGCGTGGGCATCGGCACGCTCTACCGTCACTTCCCCAACCGGCACGCCCTGATGAGCGCGGTCTTCGAGGACTCGGTGAGCGACCTGCTGGCCCGCTCCCGCGAACTGCTGACCGACCCGGAGCCGTGCGCCGCACTGGTGACCTGGCTGCGCGAGATCGTCACGCACGCCGGTGAGTACCGCGGCCTGGCACAGGCGCTCATGACGGTGTCGTACGACGCCGACTCGGACCTGGCCAGGTGCAGCAACCCGATGCGGTCGGCGGGCGCGGCCCTGCTCACCCGCGCCCAGCAGGCCGGCACCCTCCGCGCCGACGTCTCCATCGGCGACCTGCTCCAGCTCACCAACGCCATCGCGCTGGCGGCCGAGGCGACCCCGGACGACCCGGACCTGGCCGACCGCCTCCTGACCCTGACGCTGCGGGGCCTGAAGGCAGCACCGTCTCAGTAACTCATCGCGAACTCGGTCGCGTGCTTCCTACGACGGTCAGCGGCGGCGGAGGTCCGCCACCCGGGTCCGTTCCCGCTCACGATCGCCGGGTCCGCCGGACTGCTCGCCCAGCATCGTGCCGCGCAGCGGATGACCCGCCGCCCCGCCGGGCAGTTGTCCCCGGCGCGGGTTGGGAAGCGGCACGTCGCGACGCTGTTGGCGCGTCGGGACCTGCTCACCGCCCTGCTGCCCGTTCCCCGGGGAACCGTTTCCCGAGCCCGACGAGCCGGCCACGGCGATCTGCACGCCCTGGTCGGCCAGGGCCTGGAGTTCCGTACCCGCACGGTCGTCGTGGACGGGCGGTTCGTCGGTGACGAGGCGGGTGATCACATCCGTGGGCACGGTCTGGAACATGGTGTCCGAACCGAGTTTGGTGTGATCGGCGAGCACGACGACCTCGGCGGCGGCCTGCACCAACGCGCGGTCGACGGACGCCGACAGCATGTTGGAGGTGGACAGCCCGCGTTCGGCGGTGAGCCCGCTTCCGGAGAGGAAGGCCTTGGACACCCGCAGCCCGTGCAGGGACTGCTCGGCGCCACTGCCGACCAGGGCGTAGTTGGAACCGCGCAGAGTGCCGCCGGTCATCACGACCTCCACTCTGTTCGCGTGGGCCAGCGCCTGGGCCACCAACAGGGAGTTGGTGACGACGGTCAGCCCGGGGACCCGCGCGAGCCGGCGTGCCAGCTCCTGCGTGGTGGTCCCCGCCCCGACCACGATGGCCTCGCCCTCTTCGACGAAGCTCGCGGCGAGGTCGGCGATGGCCGTCTTCTCGGCGGTCGCGAGATGAGATTTCTGCGGAAAGCCGGACTCCCGCGTGAACCCGCCCGGCAATACCGCACCGCCATGCCGGCGGTCGAGGAGTCCTTCTGCCTCCAGTGCGCGCACGTCCCGCCGTACGGTCACTTCGGAGGTCTGGACGACGCGGGCGAGCTCACGGAGCGACACGGCTCCATTGGCACGCACCATTTCGAGGATCAATTGACGACGTTCTGCAGCGAACACGAAACTGACAGTAACCCCAACGACCGTCTGCTTTCAGCAGTATGCGCCGAATAACAGAAGTTGTTCGCAAGCGGGTACGGGAAGTGGTATACGCGCCATCCCCCCTGCTTATGCCGGGGGAATGGGTGGCAAATCCCCGTGACCTGCGGGAAGTTGCCACCCTTGCCGTCGCCCGGCTGTCAGGCCTCGGCCGACGCCTTGCGTGTGTGAAGCTGCCGGGCGACCTCGGCGATCGATCCCGAAAGAGAGGGATAGACCGTGAACGCGTTCGCGATCTGCTCGACCGTCAGATTGTTGTCGACGGCGATCGAGATCGGGTGGATGAGTTCGGAGGCGCGCGGCGACACGACGCACCCGCCCACGACAATCCCGGTGCCCGGCCGGCACATGAGCTTGACGAAGCCGTCGCGGATGCCCTGCATCTTCGCGCGCGGATTGCGCAGCAACGGCAGTTTGACGACGACGGCGTCGATCTTGCCGCCGTCGACATCGGCCTGGGTGTAGCCGACGGTGGCGATCTCGGGGTCGGTGAACACGTTCGACGAGACGGTCTTCAGGTTCAGCGGGGCCACCGCGTCGCCGAGGAAGTGGTACATGGCGATACGGCCCTGCATGGCGGCGACGGACGCGAGGGCGAAGACGCCGGTCACGTCGCCGGCGGCGTACACCCCGGGGGCGGTCGTCCTCGACACCTTGTCGGTCCAGATGTGCCCGGAGTCGCGCAGCTTGACCCCGGCCTCCTCCAGCCCCATCCCGGCGCTGTTGGGAATCGCGCCGACGGCCATGAGGCAGTGCGAGCCGCTGATGACGCGCCCGTCGGAGAGGGTGACCTCGACCCGGTCGCCGACGCGCTTGGCGGACTCGGCGCGGGAGCGGGCCATGACGTTCATGCCACGGCGCCGGAAGACCTCTTCGAGGACGGCGGCGGCGTCGGGGTCCTCGCCGGGCAGCACGCGGTCGCGCGACGACACGAGGGTGACCTTGGACCCGAGGGCCTGGTAGGCGCCCGCGAACTCGGCTCCGGTGACACCGGAGCCGACCACGATGAGCTCCTCGGGCAGCTCGGTGAGGTCGTACACCTGGGTCCAGTTGAGGATGCGCTCACCGTCGGGCTGCGCGTCGGGCAGCTCACGCGGGTGTCCGCCGGTGGCGATCAGTACGGCGTCGGCGACGAGGGTCTCCTCGCTGCCGTCCACGGCCCGGACGACGACCTTGCGGGAGCCGTCCATGCCCTGCATGCCGTCGAGCCGGCCGCGCCCGCGCAGGACGCGCGCGCCGGCCCGGGTGACGGAGGCGGTGATGTCGTGCGACTGGGCGAGGGCGAGGCGCTTCACCCGTCGGTTGACCTTGCCGAGGTCGACACCGACGACGCGGGCGGCCTGCTTGTCGGGTGGGGTGTCATCGGCGACGATGATCCCCAACTCCTCGTAACTGGAGTCGAAGGTCGTCATCACCTCGGCCGTGGCGATCAGAGTCTTCGACGGTACGCAGTCGGTGAGCACCGACGCCCCGCCCAGACCGTCGCAGTCGACGACGGTCACCTCCGCGCCGAGCTGCGCTGCCACCAGCGCCGCTTCGTAGCCGCCGGGTCCGCCACCAATGATCACGATCCGAGTCACATACCCCATTGTCCCGTACGCGCCGAGGTGCCGACGCCCCGGGGGCCGCCACGGGTCCGGGGCAGACTCCGGGCGGGCTCGGGGCGGACACCTGTGCGGGTACGAAAGGGGCGTGTGCTGCCGGAGTGGCGGCCGGGTCCGCTGCCGTACTCTCGATCCATGTCGCTCTACGCCGCCTACGCCGGCAATCTCGACGCGCGGCTCATGACGCGCCGCGCCCCGCACTCGCCGCTGCGCGCCACCGGCTGGCTGACCGGGTGGCGGCTGACGTTCGCCGGCGAGCACATGGGCTGGGAGGGCGCACTCCCGACGATCGTCGAGGCACCCCGTTCCCAGGTCTTCGTCGCCCTGTACGAGATCGCCCCGCTCGACGAGGACTCGCTGGACCGCTGGGAGGGCGTGGGCCTCGACATCTACCGCCGGATGCGGCTGCGCGTCGACACGCTGGAGGGCGAGGAACCCGCGTGGGCGTACGTCCTCAACGGGTACGAGGGCGGCTTGCCGTCGGCGCGGTACCTGGGCGAGATCGCCGACGCGGCGGAGTCGGCGGGGGCGCCGCACGACTACGTGATGGAACTGAGAAAACGTCCCTGTTGAGCAGCGGCAGCCGACTGTCCACCGACTTCCCACCGGCTGCCCGCTCCATGGTTGGAGACGTTGGTCGGAAACGTTGGCCGGAAACGACAAGACAACGATCGCCATCCCGTGACCTCCGTCATCTACGCGCGTAGGCTCGAAGCGGATACCCTCATGCGCGTGAACGCATCTCTTCTTCCGGACGACATCCAGGGCGACCCCTACTCCGCCGCCGACACCGCCGCCGCGCGCCTGAGGGAGCTCACGGGTGCCGAGACCCACGACGTCGCCCTCGTGATGGGCTCCGGCTGGGCTCCGGCCGTGGACGCCCTGGGCACCCCCGAGGCCGAGCTCCAGGTCACCGAGCTGCCCGGATTCCCCCCGCCGGCCGTCGAGGGCCACGGCGGCAAGATCCGCTCGTACCGGATCGGCGACAAGCGCGCGCTGGTCTTCCTGGGCCGCACGCACTACTACGAGGGCCGTGGCGTCGCGTCCGTGGCGCACGGTGTCCGTACCGCCGTGGCCGCCGGCTGCAAGACCATCGTCCTGACCAACGGCTGCGGCGGCCTGCGCGCCGACATGCGCCCCGGCCAGCCGGTCCTGATCAGCGACCACATCAACCTCACGGCGACGTCCCCGATCGTCGGCGCGAACTTCGTCGACCTGACGGACCTGTACTCGCCGCGGCTGCGTGCCCTGTGCAAGGAGATCGACCCCAGCCTTGAGGAGGGCGTGTACGCCCAGTTCACGGGCCCGCACTACGAGACGCCGGCGGAGATCCGGATGGCGCGGACCATCGGCGCGGACCTGGTCGGGATGTCGACGGTGCTGGAGGCGATCGCGGCGCGGGAGGCCGGCGCCGAGATCCTGGGCATCTCGCTGGTGACGAACCTCGCGGCCGGGATGACGGGCGAGCCCCTGAACCACGAGGAGGTCCTCCAGGCGGGCCGCGACAGCGCGACCCGCATGGGCGCCCTGCTGACCCGGGTCCTGGACCGCCTGTAGCTCCGGCGAGGACCCCGACCCCGCAACCGAGCCCCACCCGTCCACCGCACCCTTCGCGCCGGCCCGCACCTCCAGCCCGTCCGGCGTTTGAGGACAAGGCCCCTTCAGGGCCGGAGGGGGGTCTGGGGGCGCAGCCCCCAGGAACGCGATGGGACGGGTAGGGGCGGCGGGGGCGACAACAATGGGCCGCACCCGACACGCACCGCACCGCACGACACCGCACGACACCGACGAGAGGCACCCGACGTGCACGACGACGAACTCATCGCCCGGGCCAAGGCCTGGCTGGCCGAGGACCCCGACGCCGAAACCCGTGAGGAACTCGCCAAGCTCATCGACGCCCACGACCTCCCCGAACTCACCATCCGCTTCACCGGCACCCTCCAGTTCGGCACCGCGGGCCTCCGAGGCGAACTCGGCGCCGGCCCCATGCGCATGAACCGCTCGGTCGTCATCCGCGCCGCCGCCGGCCTCGCCGCGTACCTCAAGGCCAAGGGCCAGACGGACGGCCTCGTCGTCATCGGCTACGACGCCCGCCACAAGTCGGCGGACTTCGCCCAGGACACCGCCGCCGTGATGACCGGCGCGGGTCTCAGGGCCGCCGTACTCCCCCGCCCCCTCCCCACCCCCGTACTGGCGTTCGCCATAAGGCATCTCGGCGCCGTCGCGGGCGTGGAGGTCACCGCCAGCCACAACCCGCCCCGCGACAACGGCTACAAGGTGTACCTGGGCGACGGCTCCCAGATCGTCCCGCCCGCCGACGCCGAGATCGCCGCCGAGATCGACGCCGTCCGGGCCCTCGCCGACGTGCCCCGCCCCACCACCGGCTGGGAAACCCTCGACGACACCGTCCTGAACGCCTACCTGGCCCGTACGGACGCGGTCCTCACCCCCGGCTCCCCCCGTACGGCCCGTACGGTCTACACCGCGATGCACGGCGTCGGCCGTGAGACCCTCCTCGCGGCCTTCGCCCGGGCCGGTTTCCCCGCCCCCGAGCTGGTCGCCGAACAGGCCGACCCCGACCCGGACTTCCCGACCGTCGCCTTCCCCAACCCGGAAGAGCCCGGCGCGATGGACCTCGCCTTCGCGAAGGCCCGCGAGACGAACCCGGACCTGATCATCGCGAACGACCCGGACGCGGACCGCTGCGCGGTGGCCGTACCCGGCGTCGACGGCTGGCGCATGCTGCGCGGCGACGAGGTCGGCGCCCTCCTCGCCACCCAGCTGGTCCGGCATGGAGCGCGGGGCACGTTCGCCGAGTCGATCGTCTCCTCGTCCCTCCTCGGCCGGATCGCCGAGAAGGCGGGACTGCCCTACGAGGAGACCCTCACCGGCTTCAAGTGGATCGCCCGCGTCGACGGCCTGCGCTACGGCTACGAGGAGGCCCTCGGCTACTGCGTGGACCCCGACGGCGTGCGCGACAAGGACGGCATCACGGCCGCGCTCGTCATGACGGAACTCGCCTCCGAGCTGAAGGCCGAGGGCCGTACGCTGCTCGACCTGCTCGACGACATCGCGGTCGACCACGGTCTGCATGCCACGGACCAGCTCTCGGTCCGCGTCGAGGACCTGTCGGTCATCGCGAACGCCATGAGCCGGCTGCGTGAGCGGCCCCCGACGCACCTCGCGGGCCTGCCGATCACGAAGGCCGAGGACCTCACCCGGGGCACCGAGACGCTTCCGCCCACGGACGGCCTGCGCTACACGCTCGACGGCGCCCGCGTCATCGTCCGCCCCAGCGGCACGGAGCCCAAACTGAAGTGCTACCTGGAGGTCGTCCTCCCGGTGCCCACGCACGCGGATCTCCCGGCGGCCCGGGCGAAGGCGACGGACCTGCTGGAGACGATCAAGCGGGACCTCTCCGCAGCGGCGGGCATCTGACCCGCAGCCGTACGAGAACCGCACTCGATGGGGTGACCCCGGCCGGAGGCACCCCATCGAGTGATCCACAGACGGAGGCGGACGCGCCCCTCATCCTTCAGCGCGCCGCCACCAATACCACCGCCCACACCGCCGCCAGTACCACGGCCAGCGGCCAGAGCGGCCGTCCCCGTTCCGCCGCGTCACTCTCGCCGGTCGGCCGCAGCTCGGTGTCGAGGCGCATGGCGGTCAGTTCGGCGGCCAGGGCGTCGTACGGGTGGGTCAGCCCCCGGCGCCGCTGGAGCCGGCCCCAGCGGGGTGCGGAGACCGCCCAGTTGCCGTTCTGCCAGTCGATCTTCAGCTCCAGGGACCGGCGCCGTACGAAACGGAGGTCGTCCCAGGGCACATGCAGGGGGCCGCGCAGCCCATTGATCCAGATACCGGACCGGTCGGCGGTGACGCGCCAGGCCAGCTTCATGGGGACGGCGGCCGCGCCGAACAGTCCGAGCAGGGGGAGGGCCACCAGCTTCCATGTCGCGAGGTCGGGGTCGTCGAACCAGTTTCGGACGGGCCACAGGCACCACAGCACGACAAGCACGGTCCCCAGCCAGTCCAGCCACCCCGCCCGCCATCGCCGCACCTGGCCGACAGTCGCCTGCTGCTCGACCAACTCCCGCCCCTGCAGCTCCAGTTGGAGGCTGTCCGCGGCCTGTACTCGGTGCCGGGCGACGCGCCTGCGACTCGCGTACGGCGACAGCGGCCGGACCGGTCCCGCCGACCACTCCGTCAGCGGCGGCTGCTCGGGATCCTCATCGGCGCTGACGACGAGGATCTCGGCGCCGTCGAAGGGCGCACCGTAGAGAACGGCCTCCCGGACCGGCCCGAGGGTGTCGTCGTCGAGGCCGAGCAGGGCCCGCCGAAGCTCGTCGACACCTTCCTCGTCCTCACCAGCGCGATCCTCCCCGCCCCCACCCCCATCCCCTTCGTCATCGTCATCGTCATCGTCATCGTCGTCCTCGTCGAAGGAGCTGAGCTCGACGGTGAAGAGGGGCCGCTCGGCGGAGAGATCGTCGGCGGCGTACACCTCCGTACTGCCCTGCGCGTCGTCCCGTACGAGCACACGCAGCACCGGCACCGGAGTTCCGCGCAGCGCGCCCGCCCGTCGCCGGCCGAGCCATCCCGAGGTCAGCGCGGTCGCCCCGAGGCCGGCCAGGAAGACGGTGAAGACCCAGGCGCCCTCCTGGTCCTCGGCCGAGCCCCAGAGCCCGGCGGTGGCGCCGGTCAGCACGGCGAGCGCGAGCACGAAGGACCCCAGGCCGAACAACAGCCGCCCACGCCGTACGGGAGCGTCGGCGCCCGGCACGAGCACGGCGACGCCCCCGGCGGCGGCCACGGCCCGTTCCAGCTGCTCACCGCGCGCTCGCAGCCGTAGCGCCACTACGGCCCAGGAACCCAGCACGACGACCACGCCGAAGCCGGTCAGCGCCCACGGCATGGAGGAGGCCTCCGTGGTGAGGGCGAGCAGTAACAGAGGTGCGCCGACCCACACGAGTTCGGGCCGGGCGAGGACCCACAGGACGTACACCGCGAACCCGGCGGCGACGAACGGCCACAGGCCGCCGGCCATCGCCACCAGGGCGCCCACGCACAGCACCAGGGTGGCGGCACCGGCCGCGACCGACCGGCGCACCCGGAGGAAGGTCCAGCGGGGCGGCAGCGCGGCCGACCACTCGGCCGCGCGGGAGGTGGTCCAGTCCTGGCAGCCGTCGGGTATGGAGGCGCCGGGCAGCCGCAGCGACTCGTCGGGGAGGGCCACGCGGCTCAGCCGACCGCGAGCAGAATCGCCAGCAGGACCGCACCGGCGGCAGCGGGCGCCATGATCTCGTACGCCCATTTCACGGTGACCTCACCCTGTGAGGTGAGCGCCTTCTCGCGGGCCTCCCAGAGGTGGCCCAGGTCGTCCATGGTCCGGTCGTTCTGGGCGCGGGTGGGTCCGGGCGGCACCAGGGACATCCGGCCGCGGCCTCCGCCCGCGTCGCGGGCCTCGCGCATCCTGGCCCGGTTGGCCCGCTTGCGGGCGCGCAGCGAGACGGGGATGGCCCACAGCTGGTACTTGGCGCCGGACTCGACGAGGACCTCGTTGGAGAAGCCCGACCGGAACCCGGCGACGGCGCCCCAGGGCACCACGATGACCCGGAACGGGTTGCGCACGCGCAGCCGGTGGTCGTCGGCGAGCACGGCGGGCCGCAGCGTGAAGCCGATCACCAGCGGGACGACGAGGAGGAGCGTGGCGAGCGCCAGCCACGGCGTCCGCCCCTGGCCGGCGAACAGCGCGTCACCGCCGAGCCAGCCCGCGAGCCCGAGCAGCAGCACTCCGGCCAGGAGGGCGGAGGGTGACCGGTAGACCCGGTCGGGAGACACGGGTGGCGTAGGGCCCTGCGCGGGCGACGGGTGGTCCGGGGTCGTCATGCCCCCGATTCTGCCCGACACCTCGAACGCGCCCTGCCGCCGGTGCCCGCCTCCCAGCCCGTCCGGTGCCCGCCTCCCAGCCCGTCCGGCGTTCGCCTTCCCAGCCCGTCCGGCGTTTGAGGACGAGGCCGTGCAGGCCGAAGGGGGGTCCAGGGGGCACAGCCCCTGGCGGGGTCGAAGGGGCGGAGCCCCTGGTGATGGGACGGGTAGGGGCGGCGGGGGCGAACCAATCCGACGCCCACCCAGCACAGCACCCACCCCAGCACCCCCTAAGGCAAAATCCCGAGGGCTGTACAGCCGCTACGCGCGTAGATATGCTCGGCTTGTGACCATGCCCACCACTGCATCAACCGCACTCCCGCTCAAGGACGTGACCGCGTCCGACAGCACGCTGCGCCGCTACCTTCACGGGCTGCCCGGCGTCGACGCGGTCGGCCTGGAGGCGCGCGCCGCCTCTCTCGGTACGCGTTCCATCAAGACCACCGCGAAGGCGTACGCCATCGACCTCGCCATCTCGATGGTCGACCTGACGACGCTGGAAGGCGCCGACACCGCCGGCAAGGTCCGGTCGCTGGGCGCCAAGGCGGTCCGCCCCGACCCGACCGACCGTACGGCGCCCGCCACGGCCGCGGTCTGCGTCTACCCCGACATGGTGGCCGTCGCGAAGGAGGCCGTCGCCGGGTCCACCGTCAAGGTCGCCTCCGTCGCCACCGCCTTCCCCGCCGGCCGCGCCGCCCTCGCCGTGAAGCTGGCCGACGTGCGTGACGCCGTCGCCGCCGGTGCGGACGAGATCGACATGGTCATCGACCGCGGCGCGTTCCTCGCGGGCAACTACCTGAAGGTGTACGAGGAGATCGTCGCCGTGAAGGAGGCCTGCGGGGCGTCCGCCCGGCTCAAGGTCATCTTCGAGACCGGCGAACTGTCGACGTACGACAACATCCGGCGCGCCTCCTGGCTCGGCATGATCGCCGGGGCCGACTTCATCAAGACGTCGACCGGCAAGGTCGCCGTGAACGCGACGCCCGCGAACACCCTCCTGATGCTGGAGGCCGTACGCGACTTCCGCGCCCAGACCGGCATCCAGGTGGGCGTGAAGCCGGCCGGCGGTATCCGCACCACCAAGGACGCGGTGAAGTTCCTGGTCCTGGTCAACGAGACGGCGGGCGAGGACTGGCTCGACAACCACTGGTTCCGCTTCGGCGCCTCCTCGCTCCTGAACGATCTGCTGATGCAGCGTCAGAAGCTGGCCACCGGCCGCTACTCCGGCCCCGACTACGTGACGGTGGACTGATCACCATGGCATCCGCATCCGTATCCGCATTCACCTCCGCGTTCGAGTACGCCCCGGCGCCCGAGTCCCGCTCGGTCGTCGACATCGCGCCCTCCTACGGCCTGTTCATCGACGGCGAGTTCGTGGAGGCCGCCGACGGCAGGGTCTTCAAGACGGTCTCCCCCTCCACCGAGGAGGTCCTCTCCGAGGTCGCCCAGGCGGGCGAGGCGGACGTCGAGCGTGCCGTCAAGGCTGCCCGCAAGGCCTTCGAGAAGTGGTCGGCACTGCCCGGCTCCGAGCGCGCCAAGTACCTCTTCCGTATCGCCCGCATCATCCAGGAGCGCTCCCGCGAGCTGGCCGTCCTGGAGACCCTGGACAACGGCAAGCCCATCAAGGAGACGAGGGACGCCGACCTGCCCCTCGTGGCGGCCCACTTCTTCTACTACGCGGGCTGGGCGGACAAGCTCGGTCACGCGGGCTTCGGCGCGAACCCGAGGCCGCTGGGTGTCGCGGGACAGGTCATCCCCTGGAACTTCCCGCTCCTGATGCTGGCGTGGAAGATCGCCCCGGCCCTCGCGACCGGCAACACGGTCGTACTGAAGCCCGCCGAGACGACCCCCCTGTCCGCGCTCTTCTTCGCGGACATCTGCCGCCAGGCCGGTCTCCCCAAGGGCGTCGTCAACATCCTTCCCGGCTACGGCGACACGGGAGCCGCGCTCGTCGCGCACCCGGACGTCAACAAGGTCGCGTTCACCGGGTCGACGGCCGTCGGCAAGGCGATCGCGCGCACCGTCGCCGGCACCCGCAAGAAGGTCACCCTGGAGCTGGGCGGCAAGGGCGCCAACATCGTCTTCGACGACGCGCCGATCGACCAGGCCGTCGAGGGCATCGTCACCGGCATCTTCTTCAACCAGGGCCAGGTCTGCTGCGCGGGCTCCCGGCTCCTCGTACAGGAGTCGATCCAGGACGAGTTGCTCGACTCGCTCAAGCGCCGTCTGTCCACGCTGCGCCTCGGCGACCCGCTGGACAAGAACACGGACATCGGCGCGATCAACTCCGCCGAGCAGCTCTCCCGGATCACCTCGCTCGTCGAGGCGGGCGAGGCGGAGGGCGCCGAGCGCTGGTCCCCGGCCTGCGAACTCCCGTCGGCCGGCTACTGGTTCGCCCCGACGCTGTTCACGAACGTCACCCAGGCGCACACCATCGCCCGCGACGAGATCTTCGGCCCGGTGCTCTCGGTCCTCACCTTCCGCACCCCGGACGAGGCCGTCGCCAAGGCCAACAACACCCAGTACGGCCTGTCGGCGGGCATCTGGACGGAGAAGGGGTCGCGGATCCTCGCCGTCGCCAACAAGCTCCGCGCCGGCGTCGTCTGGTCCAACACGTTCAACAAGTTCGACCCCACCTCGCCGTTCGGCGGCTACAAGGAGTCGGGCTTCGGCCGCGAGGGCGGTCGCCACGGCCTGGAGGCGTACCTCGATGTCTGACGCAAAAGTGGACACACGACCGGACACACGGTCGGACGCACGTCTGTCCGTCTTCAAGACCTACAAGCTGTACGTGGGCGGGAAGTTCCCGCGTTCCGAGAGCGGCCGGGTGTACGAGGTGAGCGACGCTAAGGGCAACTGGCTGGCGAACGCGCCCCTTTCCTCCCGCAAGGACGCCCGTGACGCGGTCGTCGCCGCGCGCAAGGCGTTCGGCGGCTGGGCCGGGGCCACGGCGTACAACCGGGGTCAGATCCTCTACCGCGTCGCCGAGATGCTGGAGGGCCGCCGGGAGCAGTTCGTCCGGGAGGTCGCGGAGGCGGAGGGCCTGTCGAAGTCGAAGGCCACCGCCCAGGTGGACGCGGCGATCGACCGCTGGGTCTGGTACGCGGGCTGGACCGACAAGATCGCCCAGGTCGTCGGGGGCGGAAACCCGGTCGCGGGACCGTACTTCAACCTGTCCTCGCCCGAGCCGACCGGCGTGGTCGTGGTCCTCGCCCCCCAGGAGTCGTCGTTCCTGGGTCTGGTGTCGGTGCTCGCCCCGGTGATCGCCACCGGCAACACGGCGATCGTGATCGCCAGCGAGAAGTCACCGCTCCCCGCGCTCTCCCTCGGCGAGGTGCTGGCCACCTCTGACGTACCCGGCGGAGTCGTAAACATCCTCTCCGGCCGTACGGCGGAGATCAGCCCGTCGCTGGCCGCGCACCAGGACGTCAACGCGATCGACCTGGCGGGCGCGGGCGCCGACGACGGCCTCGCGAAGGAGCTGGAGGTCGCGGCGGCCGACAACCTCAAGCGCGTCCTGCGTCCACAGACTGTGGACAACGCCCAGTGGTTCGCCACCCCGGGCACCGAACGCATGACGGCCTTCCTGGAGACGAAGACGGTCTGGCATCCGACGGGTTCGCTGGGCGCGTCGGGCTCCTCCTACTAGGCCGGCCGCAGGCCGCCTGGTAGGGGCGCGGGGAACTGCGCGACGAGCCACGACGCACGCGCACCCGACATCGGTCAGCAGCTCCCCGCCCCCTCCCCGCGCCTCAACCGCCCAGGACCCCCAAGGCCTCCCCCAGCACCGGAATGCGCCCGATCGACTGCGCCTGCGCGACCGGACCGGTGAGGGCCTGGGAGGTCAGGGGCTGGAAGTCGGCGAGCTGGGTGCCCACGCCGTTGTCGAGCGGGTCGACACCCGTACCGGCGAGGGGGTTGGGCTTGAGGCCCGCGACCGGGCCCGTGACATAGCCGACCGTGCCGGTGAGCGCCGCCAGGCCGTTCTGCGGGTCGATCTTGCCCAACGAGGTGGTGGGGGTCATGCGAATGACGTCCACCGCGGGGCCACCCTCGGCGGCGGAGGCCGTCGCGGCACCCGCCCCCAGGGCCGCGCCGGTGGCCGCGAGGGCGATCAGGGCGCGCTGGGCGGTCTGGTTCTGGATGGACGTGTGTCGTGCCATGACTGGTGCCGCCTTCTGGTGCACTGGGTAATCGGGTCGACACGAAGGGTAGTTGACATGTGACGCACCTTCCAAAGTCGACCCGCGGGGTCGGCAGGGGGGCGCCCGATGCCCCACACTGGTGTCTCGTGACCTCCCACCCGCCCATACCCACGCGAGTCGTGCTGCTCTGCGGCCCTTCCGGCTCCGGCAAGTCCCTCCTCGCGGCCCGTTCCGGACTCCCGGTCCTGCGGCTCGACGACTTCTACAAGGAGGGCGTCGACCCGACGCTGCCGCAGGTTCTGGGAAGCACCGACATCGACTGGGACCACCCGGAGTCGTGGGACGCGGACACGGCGGTCACCGCGATCACCGAGCTGTGCCGCACGGGTCGTACGAACGTGCCCGTGTACGACATCTCGCGCAGCGCCCGCACGGGCGAGGAGCGCGTAGACATCGGCCGGACCCCGTTGTTCATCGCGGAGGGCATCTTCGCCGCCGAGATCGTCGGGCGCTGCCGGGAGGAGGGCGTCCTCGCGGACGCGCTCTGTCTGAGCCGGGGACCGATCAGGACGTTCCGCCGGCGTTTCCTGCGGGATCTGCGTGAGGGCCGCAAGTCGGTGCCGTTCCTGCTGCGCCGCGGCTGGCGGCTGATGCGCGCCGAGCGTTCCATCGTGGCCCGCCAGACGGCCCTGGGCGCCCACGCGTGCGACCGGGACGAGGCGATGGGCAGGCTGGCCGACGCGGCGGCGGGACGCCGCGTGCAGCCGAGCACGGCAGCCTGAACCCCCGTACACGCACACGTACGTACACGAAAAGCGGGACTGGATGGACCCCCCGGCCCTCCAGCCCCGCTCTTTTTGTGCTTCCCCCGTGTGGTGCCACCCCCGAGGCCCCCCGGCCCCGGTGGTTTCCCCCCTGGTGGTGCTCCCCCGTACTTTCCCCCGTCACCGCTCCCCCGTTGAGCGGCTTTTCCCCCACACCCTCAGGCCACAAGCTCCCCGAAGGATTCCTCCTCGTCACGGCCGAAGCTGAGGACCTCGTCCTCACGCATCCGGCGGAGCGACCGCCAGATGCTGGACTTCACCGTGCCGACACTGATGTCGAGGATCTCCGCGATCTCCGGGTCGGTGCGGCCCTCGTAGTAACGAAGGACCAGCATCGTCCGCTGGAGTTCGGGGAGCCGGGCGAGCGCCTGCCACAGGACCGCGCGCAGCTCCGTGCCGCGCATCGCGTCCGTGTCGCCGGCCGTCTCCGGCAGCTCCTCGGTCGGGTACTCGTTCAGCTTGCGGCGACGCCACGCGCTGATGTGCAGATTCGTCATGGTGCGGCGCAGGTAGCCCCCGACCGCCGCCTTGTCGCTGATCCGGTCCCAGGCCCGGTACGTCGAGAACAGCGCGCTCTGGAGCAGGTCCTCGGCCTCGAAGCGGTCACCGGTGAGGTGGTAGGCGGTTGCGTACAGGGAGGCACGACGCTCCTGGACGTAGGCGGTGAACTCCGCCTCCGACAGCGAACAGCGCTCCCCCGTGGACTCCCTGTACGCGGCCCCCGTAACCCCCGTGGTACCGCTGGTGCTTCCCCCTGTGTGCGCGTCAACCACCGACATGTACGTGGTGTGCTGACGCCCGGTGCCGCGAACGCACCCCCGCCCGTTTGCAGCACCGGACTTCTCGGTGGTCCGGGTGACGTCGTGCAGACGCGTGATCACTGCGTTCGCGCTTGTGCTGTGCAGCGTGCTCATCTCGCGCCCCCCGTCGTGGACTTCCCGGTGTTCGGCTCGGTTCCTGGTGCTCCCTCGCCTGTGCCGAGAAGCTTGCCCAAGCCACTTCATGAGGGTGTCCGCCGACTGTCACAGGCGTGCAACAGGGCCCGTTCTCAGGAACAGCGCGCCGAACAACACAGGAGGGTTACAGAAAGGCGCGGTAGGGGCCCTCCGACACCCCGAAAACACCCCACAAGCCCCTGACAGTCGCAGCCCGGCCCGGCCATGGGCCAGAATGCATCCGTGCCTTCCCTGTTGCTGATCGAGGACGACGACGCCATCCGTACGGCCCTGGAGCTGTCTTTGACGCGCCAGGGACATCGGGTTGCCACCGCTGCCACCGGTGAGGACGGTCTGAAGCTGTTGCGCGAGCAGCGGCCGGATCTGATCGTCCTTGATGTGATGCTGCCCGGTATCGACGGGTTCGAGGTGTGCCGGCGCATCCGGCGCACGGACCAGCTGCCGATCATTCTGCTCACCGCGCGCAGCGACGACATCGACGTGGTCGTCGGGCTGGAGTCCGGCGCCGACGACTATGTCGTCAAACCCGTGCAGGGCCGGGTGCTCGACGCCCGGATCCGGGCCGTGCTGCGGCGCGGGGAGCGGGAGTCCAACGACTCGGCGACCTACGGTTCGCTGGTCATCGACCGCTCGGCGATGACGGTGACGAAGAACGGCGAGGACCTGCAGCTGACGCCCACCGAGCTGCGGCTGCTGCTTGAGCTGAGCCGGCGGCCCGGTCAGGCGCTGTCCCGCCAGCAGTTGCTGCGTCTGGTGTGGGAGCACGACTACCTGGGCGACTCACGGCTGGTGGACGCGTGTGTCCAGCGGCTGCGCGCCAAGGTCGAGGACGTGCCGTCGTCGCCGACGTTGATCCGTACCGTCCGCGGGGTCGGCTACCGGCTGGACTCGCCTCAGTGACGAAACCGCAGGACAAGCTCCGTGGCTGGGCCGCGGCGCGCAGGGCGATACTTTCCGGGCTGCGCTTCACCAGCCTGCGACTGCGGCTCGTCGTGGTCTTCGGCCTGGTCGCGCTGACGGCGGCCGTGTCGGCGTCCGGGATCGCGTACTGGCTCAACCGCGAGGCGGTGCTCACGCGTACGCAGGACGCGGTACTGCGCGACTTCCAGCAGGAGATGCAGAACCGCGCCGGGGTGCTCCCGGCCAGTCCCACGCAGGACGAACTCCAGCACACGGCGGGCCAGATGGCCGCCAGCAGCCAGCGGTTCAGTGTGCTGCTGGTCGCCGAGGACGGGAGCGGGCGGACGGTCGTCGGCAACTCCGGTGCGCTGGACACCTTCTCGCTGGCCGACGTGCCCAAGTCGCTGCGTACGGCGGTCGGCAGGCAGCAGTCGATCACCTCGAACAACAAGTACCCGTACCACCTGTACTGGCAGCGGATCATCGACGGCGACAAGCCCTATCTGGTCGCGGGCACGAAGGTGATCGGCGGCGGTCCGGCCGGCTACATGCTGAAGTCGCTGGAGCCCGAGGAGAAGGACCTCAACTCGCTCGCCTGGTCGCTGGGCATCGCCACCGGCCTCGCGCTGATCGGCTCGGCGCTGCTCGCGCAGGCCGCCGCCACGACCGTACTGAAGCCGGTGCAGCGTCTCGGTATCGCGGCCCGGCGGCTCGGCGAGGGGAAGCTGGACACCCGGTTGCGGGTGTCGGGCACGGACGAACTGGCCGATCTCGCCCGGACGTTCAACCACACGGCGGAGGCGCTGGAGACCCGGGTGGCCGACATGAGCGCGCGTGACGAGGCCTCGCGACGGTTCGTGGCGGACATGTCCCACGAGCTGCGTACGCCGCTCACCGCGATCACCGCCGTGACGGAGATCCTCGAAGAGGAACTGGACGCCGAGACCGGCAGCATCGACCCGATGATCGAACCCGCGGTGAAACTGGTGGTCAGCGAGACCCGGCGGCTCAACTCGCTGGTGGAGAACCTGATGGAGGTCACCCGCTTCGACGCGGGCACCGCCCGGCTGGTCCTGGACAACGTCGACATCGCCGACCAGATCACGGCCTGCATCGACGCCCGCGCCTGGCTGGACGCCGTCGAACTGGACGCCGAGCGCGGCATCATGTCCCTGCTCGACCCGCGCCGCCTGGACGTCATCCTGGCCAATCTCATCGGCAACGCCCTCAAGCACGGCGGTTCGCCGGTACGGGTGTCGGTGCGCGCGTCCGATGACGCTGCCGCCGACGCCGACCTGCTGATCGAGGTGCAGGACCACGGTCCGGGCATCCCCGAGGACGTGCTGCCGCACGTCTTCGACCGCTTCTACAAGGCGAGTGCCTCCCGCCCCCGCTCCGAGGGCAGCGGCCTGGGCCTGTCCATCGCCCTGGAGAACGCCCACATCCACGGCGGCGAGATCACCGCCGCGAACTCTCCGAAGGGCGGCGCGGTGTTCACCCTGCGGCTGCCCAGGGACCCGTCGGCCCTGACGGAGACCCCGGCCGAGCCGAACGGCGCGAACGTCGACGGGGAGAGCGTGTGACGAACGTACGGAGGCTACGGAACGTGCGGGGCGCGACAGACATACACGGCATACCTGACTCACCCGGCGCACGTGGCGTACGTGCCGCACGGCCCTGGCTGGCCGTGCTGCTGGCCGTGCCGCTGCTCGCGGTGCTGCTCGCCGGCTGCGGGATCCGGGCCACCGAGGTCCCGACGGACTTCGGTCCGGCGCCCTCCCGCGTCCCGTGCTCCCTCTCCGACGTCTCCGGTCCCTCCGCGTCGGGCGGCGCCCCGCGGACGTCCGCGGGCGTGCCGGTCCAGGTGTTCCTGCTGTGCGCCTCCCAGCTGGTGACCGTCGACCGCGCGGTGCGCGTCCCGGACGGCACGGCGGAGGCGGAGCGGCGCGTCCTGGTGGCCCAGGGGCTGCTGGACGAGCTGGCCAGGACGCCGCGGGCCAGTGAGACGCAGGCCGGTTACACGACGGACGTGCGCGGCGGGATGAGCGTGCGCGGCCCGGACCCGCGGGACCCCGAGGACACCCTGCGCCTGAGCACGCCCCCGGCGGACCTCTCGTCGTACGCCCTCGCCCAGATCGTCTGCACGTTCTCCGACTCCGCCGCCGCCGAGGGGGACGGTTCCGTCGTCCTGGGCGGCCCGGCCGCCGGCCCGCCGCGCCGGTACGCGTGCACGCCGGAGGTCCGCTCCCGGCCCGGGGCGCAGGTGCCGCCGTCGTCGGGGGTGGACGGCGGCTGAGCACTCCTTCCCGTAGGGGGCGCCCCTGTAGGGGCGCGGGGAACTGCGCGACCAGCCACGACGCCCCCGCAGCCGACCGACGGCCTGTCACTGCACTCCTGGCGGAGCGCTCCGCCCCGTGTGGCACATGACTCACCCCCCTGCAATGGGGCAACCCGGAACCGATCGTGCCGACCCTCGCGTCTTGGGGGGCGTGCAGCGTCAACGCTCGGGCGGCGAAAGTGCCGCGAATCGCATCCGCGCGGCGGGAGGTGTCCTCCTCGTCGCCCATCTCGCGCTCGTCGCCTGGATCACGCTGCGTCCGCTCGACATCCCGTGGCAACTGCCACCCAACCTGCAGCCCTTCGCGGGCATACGCGCTGATCTGACCCTCGGCTGGCTCGAGGCCGCCCGGCGCATCACGCAGGGGCTCGCGCTGCTGGCTCCGCTGGGGGTGCTGCTGCCGATGGCGGGCGGACGGCTCGATGTCTCGCCGCTCGCCTCGCTCGTCCGTACGGTCATCGCCGGTGCCATGATCTCGCTCGGCATCGAGCTGTTGCAGACCGGCGTACCCGGTCAGGTCGTGGACGTCGACTCGCTGCTGCTGAACACCGTGGGCGTGGGCCTCGCGCATGTCGCCGTGGTGCCCGCCGTACGGTCCTGCCTACGCCGCAGGAGCGACCGCAGGCACCGGGCGGCCATCCGCACCCAGGACGCGACTCAGGGTAGGACCCCGACGATTCCCAGGGTCGGGATCGCCCCGTAGAGCGATGCTTCGCCCGTTGTGCGTCCGTAACGTTGAGTACAGATGAGGGGGCCGGACAAGCCGGTCCCGACATCGCAGCCGACACCGTACTCACCGAGGAGACGCCATGACCGCCCTTGCCCGCCCCACCAACGGCCGCATGATCGGCGGAGTGTGTGCCGCGCTGGCACGGCGCTTCGGCATCTCCACGACGACGATGCGCGTGATCTTCGTGCTCTCCTGTCTGCTGCCCGGCCCGCAGTTCGTGCTCTACATAGCCCTGTGGGTCCTGCTGCCCTCCGAGCAGCACGCGGCGAAGGCCGGCGCCGCCTGGTAGTCGGAGCCCCTCGGACGGCCCGCCCGCATGCCGATGGGGCGCACCCCTTCACATCAGGGGTGCGCCCCATCGGCGCGTTCACAGGGTGGGTCAGCCGAGCGGGATGCCGTTCAGCGGGAGGCCGTGCGTGGGCAGGCCCTGCAGCGGGAGACCGCCGAGCAGGCCGGAGACCGGCGCCGTGGGGCCCTCGGACAGCAGCTTCGTGACGGCAGGCTGCGCGGCGGCCACGCCCGCGCCGAGCGCGCCCTGACCCTGGGCCACGGCCTCGGCGGCACCCGGCAGCGCCTTCGACGCGCTCTCCACGGGCAGCGTCTGGGTCACGGAGCTCAGCGCGGCGGAGTCCGGGAGGGCGGGGAGGGCCGGGGCGGCGTTGGCGGCACCCGCACCCGCCGCGGCGAAGGCGGCACCGAGAGCGGCGACACCGAGGGTCTTGGCAGCAGACTGCTTCATAGTGAATGCGTCCTTGAATGCGAGACGGGGATGTGAGCGGTCCACGACCGTAAACACGGGAAGCCGCCCGCCGCAAACATCGAAAAGCGGCCGAACCGCACCGGCCCGACCGCTTCCCGACTCCCCGGATCAGCCCTACGCCTCGACAGAACCGCTGGTGGAGGCGGTCTGCCGGAACAGCCATTCGGATTTCAGCTCGGCATATCCGGGCTTGATGACGTCATTGATCATCGCCAGTCGTTCATCGAAAGGAATGAATGCTGACTTCATAGCATTGACGGAGAACCATTGCATGTCATCGAGCGAATAACCGAACGCTTCGACAAGATGCTCGAATTCCCGGCTCATCGAGGTGCCCGACATCAGCCGGTTGTCGGTGTTCACCGTCGCACGGAAGTGCAGCTTCCGCAGCAGCCCGATCGGGTGCTCGGCGTAGGAGGTGGCGGCGCCGGTCTGGAGGTTGGAGCTGGGGCACAGCTCCAGGGGAACGCGCTTGTCCCGTACGTAGGAGGCCAGGCGGCCGAGCTTCACCGAGCCGTCGTCCTGGACCTGGATGTCGTCGATGATCCGCACGCCGTGACCGAGCCGGTCGGCGCCGCACCACTGGAGTGCCTGCCAGATGGAGGGGAGCCCGAAGGCCTCGCCGGCGTGGATGGTGAAGTGGTTGTTCTCGCGCTTGAGGTACTCGAAGGCGTCGAGGTGCCGGGTGGGCGGGAAGCCGGCCTCGGCACCGGCGATGTCGAAGCCGACGACGCCCAGATCGCGGTAGCGGTTCGCCAGTTCGGCGATCTCCAGCGAACGGGCGGCGTGCCGCATCGCGGTGAGCAGGGCGCCGACCCGGATGCGGTGACCGCTCTCCCTGGCCCGCCGCTCACCTTCCCGGAAGCCCTCGTTGACTGCCTCGACGACCTCTTCGAGGGTGAGGCCGGCCTGGAGGTGCTGCTCGGGCGCGTACCGCACCTCGGCGTAGACGACACCGTCTTCGGCGAGGTCCTCGGCGCACTCGGCGGCGACCCTGACGAGGGCGTCGCGGGTCTGCATGACGGCGCAGGTGTGGGCGAAGGTCTCCAAGTACCGTTCCAGCGAACCGGAGTCGGCGGCGTCACGGAACCAGGCACCGAGCTTGTCGGGGTCGGTCTGGGGCAGTTGGGTGTACCCCGTGTCACGCGCGAGGTCGACGATCGTGCCGGGACGCAGGCCGCCGTCGAGATGGTCGTGCAACAGGACCTTGGGGGCGCGCCGAATCTGGTCCGGGGTGGGACCGGGACTCGGGGTGCTCGCGGTCGATGCGGTGCTCGCGGCGGGTGAGGCGCTCGCGGTGGATGCGCTCCGGGCAGTCTTCCGACTCGTCGTCCGATCACTCTGGCTCGTCATTTCCGCACTCTAACTCCTACGCGCGTAGAACGCCTGTCCTCTTTTCTCTTTCTTTTTCCCTTTCTTCGCCTGTACGTTTCCGCCGATACGTAACGGTGACCGCGAGGACAGGTCGCGTACACCGATGCTTCTGACACTGTTCTGTCATGGCACACCAAGTGACGCCGGTACGTCAGGCCCGGCTCGGGAGGGCACTGGGTCCGGAGCCGACGTCGGTCAGCGGCGCGGTCCTGCTGCTGCCCGGCGGTGACGAGGTATCGACCCGCAGGCCGTCGCCCCTCCTGGCGGCCGCCTCCGTAAGGGCGTTGGGCCGCCGGCTCGCCCGCGCGGGCCGTGCGGACGGACTGGCCGTGCATGTCGTCCACTACCGCTACCGCGGCTGGAACGGCAGCGAGGCGCAGCTCGCGCACGACGCGCGATGGGCCGTCGACGAGATCGTACGGCGGTACGGCGACGTCTCCGTATGCCTCGCCGGCGTCGACATGGGCGGCCGGGCGGCGCTGCGCGCGGCGGACCACGAGGCCGTCAACTCCGTACTGGCGCTGGCACCTTGGCTGCCCGAGGAGGACGTGGCGGCGCCGCCCGAACCGGTACGGCAGCTGACGGGACGGCGGGTGCTGATCGTGCACGGCACGAACGACGCACGGACCGATCCCGAACTGTCGTTCCGGTTCGCGGCGCGGGCGAAGAAGGCGAACCGGGACATCTGCCGGTTCGAAGTGCACGCGGACGGACACGGGTTGCATCAGTACCGGCAGGAAGTGCACGCGCTGGCGGAGGACTTCGTGATGGGGGTGCTGTTCGGGCGGGGGTTCTCCCGGCCTGTGCAGGACGCGTTGATGGCTCCGCCGCCGCTGGGGTTGAGGATGCCGCTGGCTGCGGGGTTCGGGCGGTCTTTGCGGCGGTAGGTTCGGGGCGGATCGGTTGTGTTCGGGGTGCGGGTTGTGTGTGGCTGGTCGCGCAGTTCCCCGCGCCCGTAAAGGCAGGTCCGTCTGTCCTCACGTAGGGAGCAAGTTGCCCCTACGTGAGAGCAGGAATTTCTTGAAGGCTGCCACCGGTGGCGTGTCCGGGTGGCCGTCGAGCCAGGCCACGCCGATCTCCCTTGCCGCTCTTGGTGAGGTGACCGTCAGTTCCGCGACTCCTGGGCGGGGGACGGCCGGGGGTGGGAGGAGGGCTACCCCCAGCCCGGCCGCCACCAGGCCCCGCAGTGTCTCCGCCTCCTCTCCCTCGAAGGCGATGCGGGGGCGGAAGCCGGCCTGCTTGCACAGGTCGTCGGTGATGCGGCGGAGGCCGTAGCCGGGTTCCAGGGTGACGAAGGTTTCGTCGGCCGCTTCCGCGAGGCGGACGCGTCTGCGGGTGGCGAGGCGGTGGTCGGCCGGGACCACGAGACGGAGTTTCTGTTCGTCGAGGCGGCGCGCGACCAGGTCGGGGGCGTCGGGGACGGGCGAGGTCAGGCAGAGGTCCAGTTCGCCGGAGCGCAGGCGCTCGAGCATGGCCTCGCCGTAGTTCTGTACGAGGGTGAAGCGGACGCGGGGATGGTCGGCGCGGAAGGCGTGCAGCAGGCCGGGCACGGTCTCGGCGCCCATGGTGTGCAGAAAGCCGAAGGCGACCTTGCCGGCGGCGGGGTCG
Source organism: Streptomyces sp. B21-083 (assembly GCF_036898825.1). Classification (GTDB taxonomy): domain Bacteria; phylum Actinomycetota; class Actinomycetes; order Streptomycetales; family Streptomycetaceae; genus Streptomyces. The sequence continues at coordinate 3,600,758 of NZ_JARUND010000001.1, forward strand.
GCGTCGGCGCGCACCTCGTCGGCGGCCCGCCCGATCTCGGCGAGGGCCCGCTCGACGGAGGCGAGGAACGTACGCCCCGCGGGGGTGAGCGAGACGGTGCGCCCTCGTCGGGCGAACAGGTCGACGCCCAGATCCTGTTCGAGGCGGACCATCGCCCGGGAGAGCGTCGACTGCGGCACCTGCATCTCCTGGGCGGCACGGGTGACGTGTTCCGTGCGGGCGACTCCGGCGAAGTAGGCGAGGCGTGGAGCGAGAGCGGTGACGATGTCTTCTGTGTCACCGGACGGTGACAGACGGGCTTCTGACCTCTGCTGATGCACCATGGGAACAATTATGGGGTTTCCATGCATTGGACGGATGAACGGGGTCGTACGTAACTTCGAGGCATGCCTGCTGCCAGTACCGGGGCGGCCACGATCGTGGCCGCCACCCCTCCGTCGCTCCCCTCGCTCCCCGCCGCCGACCTCCGTATGGCCCCGGGCGGGCCCGGCTACCGGCGGATGAGCTTCGCGCTCTTCCTCGCGGGCGTCGCGACCTTCGCCCTCCTCTACTCCACGCAGGCACTGCTGCCGTTGATCTCCGGCGAGTTCGGGGTACCGGCGAGCGACGCGAGCTGGACGGTGTCGGCGGCGACCGGTGCGCTGGCCCTGTTCGTCCTCCCGATGAGCGCCCTGTCGGAACGGTTCGGGCGGCGTACGGTCATGACGGCATCGCTCGCCGTGGCCGTGACGGTCGGGATGCTGGTGCCCTTCGCCCCGTCGCTGGGCGCGCTGATCGCGCTGCGGGCGGTACAGGGCGCCGCCCTGGCCGGGCTGCCGGCGTCGGCCACCGCCTACCTGGCCGAGGAGGTCCGTCCCAAGGCGCTGATCACCGCGATCGGCCTGTTCGTGGCCGGCAACAGCGTGGGCGGGATGAGCGGCCGGGTCATCACGGGCTGGGTCGCGCAGGAGTGGGGCTGGCGGGTCGCGGTCGCCGTGATCGGTGTAGTGGCGGTGGGCTGCGCGGTGGCCTTCCGGCTGCTGCTCCCCGCGCCGCGTCACTTCCGGACGGGCTCACTGCGGCCCCGGGTCCTTGCGCGCACGGTCCGTACGCATCTGGCGAACCCGTTGCTACGGCGGCTGTACGCGATCGGCGCCCTGTTCATGACGGTGTTCGGCGGGGTCTACACGGTGATCGGGTACCGCCTGACGGAGGCCCCGTTCAGCCTGCCCCAGGGTGTGGTCGGCTCGATCTTCCTGGTCTACCTGGTGGGTACGGTGTCGGCGTCGACGGCGGGCAGGCTGGTGGCCCGCCTGGGTCGCCGGGGCGCCCTGTACCTGGCCGGCGGCACGACGACGACGGGCCTGCTGCTGTCGCTGTCGGACACCCTGGCGCTGGTTCTGCTGGGCCTGGTGCTGATCACGGCGGGGTTCTTCGCGGGGCACGCGGTGGCGTCGTCGGCGGTGAGCCACGCGGCGAAGGTGGGCCGGGCGCAGGCGTCGGCGCTGTACCAGTCGGCGTACTACATCGGCTCAAGCGCCGGCAGTACGTTGGGCGCGGTGGCGTTCCACGCGAGTGGCTGGTCGGGAACCGTGGGGATGGGCCTGCTGGCGGTACTCGGCGTGGTGACGGTCACGGTGCTGGGGTCCAGGGCGGCACGAAGGTCACCCTCGACCCTCCCGGTGCCGTCCGGCGCCTGAGGACGGGCCCGTACAGCCCAGACCTGGTTTCCCACCCACCCGCCTGTCTACTCCGTGTGTCCAGCCAAGGCGACACCCCTTCCAACGCAGGCCGGCCCCTCCAGCCCGGGCCCGCACCCTCAGCCCGTCCGGCGTTTGAGGACAAGGCCCGTTCAGGGCCGTAGGGGGGTCTGGGGGCGCAGCCCCCAGGGACAGGATGGGACGGGTAGGGGCGTCGGGGGCGAAAACCCTTCTCACCTGCACCTTTCTTCACTCCACGAGCCGTTGTCAGTGGGCTGCGCTAGCTTTCTCGTGTTGGGTCGCGATGGTGCGACGAAGGCAGCCATGGGGTGGGTTGGCGATGGGTGACAGTACGGCTACTGCGACAGACCTCGACGTGCAACTGGAACGGCACCGCGTCGAACTGACCGGGTACTGCTACCGCATGCTCGGCTCCTCCTTCGAGGCCGAGGACGCCGTCCAGGACACCATGGTCCGCGCCTGGCGGAACTACGAGAAGTTCGAGGGCCGCTCCAGCCTCCGCTCCTGGCTGTACCGCATCGCCACGAACGTCTGCCTGGACATGCTGACCGCCGGCAACAAGCGCGCCCGTCCCATGGACCTCACCGAATCCACCCCCCTCGCCCGGGCCGCCCTCTCCCCCCGCCCCGACAACACCTGGCTGGAACCGATGCCGGACGCCCGCGTGCTGCCCACCGTCGAGGACCCGGCGGAGGCCGCCGTGGCGAAGGAGTCCGTGCGGCTCGCCTTCATGGCGGCGCTCCAGCAACTCCCGGCGAAGCAGCGGGCCGTGCTGATCCTCCGCGAGGTGCTGGCCTGGAAGGCGAGCGAGGTCGCCGAGCTCCTCGAAACGTCGGTCGCGTCCGTCAACAGTGCCCTCCAGCGGGCCCGGGCGACCCTCGCCGAGCGGGACAGCGCTGCCAAGGCCAACGCGCCGGCCGGTGCCGGGGCCGCCGTCTCCGACCCGCTCAGCGAGGAGCAGCAGAAACTGCTGGAGCGCTACGTCGCCGCGTTCGAGGGGTACGACATGACGGCGCTCACCGCGCTGCTGCACGAGGACGCCGTCATGACGATGCCGCCGTTCGACCTGTGGCTGACCGGGCCGGAGGACATCACCGGCTTCATGACGACACTCGGCGCCGCCTGCGCGGGCTCGCACCTCGTGCCGGTCGCCGTCAACGGGCTGCCGGGCTTCGCCCAGTACAAGCCGGACGAGGAGACGGGCGGCTACTCCCCCTGGGCGGTCCAGGTGCTGGAGATCTCAGACGGCCGGATCACCGGTTTCCACTGCTTCCTCGACACGAAGCGCTGGTTCCCGCTGTTCGACCTCCCCCTGTCCCTCCCCCGCGACCTCGACGTCGAAGCTGAGCCCGACCAGGTCCAGGAAGGCGAGTAGGGCGGGCGCCGGATCCCGGAGGCGTATCCGGCCTCCGGCCCGGCGGGCGGTCAGCTGGAGCCGGGCCAACAGCTCCACCGTGCCCAGGCCCGGGGGCCCGAGCCCCGCCACATCACACACGACGACCGGGTCACGACCACCGCCGCAGCCCGTCCCGAACAGTGCGCGCACGTCCTCGCACAGCCCCGGCACCTCCTCGCGGGTGACGGGGCCGGCCAGCACGAGTACAGCGGGTGTCATTGCGTCCACGAACGGTAGACCGGGCGGCCCCCCGTAACTCATCGCCCACTGTCGGCCGACCTGTCGGTACCGGCGCTGTCAGTAGTGGCGGCCCTGCCCGAACCGACAACGGCGCGCCCGGGCAGGACTCCCCCACCCGAGCGCGCCGCACCGCAACGCGCCTCGCCACCGACTCAGGCGATCCGCTCCAGCACCACCGGCGCCGCCGTGAACTCGGTACCCGTCGCCCCGATGTCGTACGAACCCTCGACCGCCTGGAGCGCGTACTCGAAGCGCTCCGGGGTGTCCGTGTGGAGGGTCATGAGGGGCTGGCCGGCCGTGACCGTGTCGCCCGGCTTGGCGTGGAGCTCGACGCCCGCGCCCGCCTGCACCGGGTCCTCCTTGCGCGCACGCCCCGCGCCGAGGCGCCAGGCGGCGACGCCGACGCCGTACGCGTCGAGGCGGGTCAGGACGCCCGAGGACGGCGCCTTGATGACGTGCTGTTCCCTCGACGTGGGCAGCGGGGCGTCCGGGTCGCCGCCCTGGGCCGCGATCATCCGACGCCACACGTCCATCGCGGAGCCGTCGGCCAGCGCCTTCGCCGGGTCGGCGTCGCGAACGCCGGCCGCGTCCAGCATCTCGCGGGCCAGGGCGAGCGTCAGCTCGACCACGTCGGCGGGGCCGCCGCCCGCCAGGACCTCGACCGACTCCCGTACCTCCAGCGCGTTGCCCGCCGTCAGGCCGAGCGGCGTCGACATGTCGGTCAGCAGCGCGACCGTCCTCACCCCATGGTCCGTGCCCAGGCCCACCATCGTGGACGCCAGTTCCCGCGCGTCCTCGATCGTCTTCATGAAGGCGCCCGTGCCGACCTTCACGTCCAGGACCAGCGAGCCCGTGCCCTCCGCGATCTTCTTCGACATGATCGAGGAGGCGATCAGCGGGATGGCTTCCACCGTGCCGGTGACGTCGCGCAGCGCGTACAGCTTCTTGTCGGCGGGGGCCAGGCCGTCGCCCGCCGCGCAGATCACGGCGCCCGTCGTGTCCAGGACGTGCAGCATCTCCTCGTTGGAGAGCAGCGCCCGCCAGCCGGGGATCGACTCCAGCTTGTCCAGGGTGCCGCCCGTGTGGCCGAGGCCGCGGCCCGAGAGCTGCGGTACGGCGGCGCCGCACGCCGCGACCAGGGGGGCCAGCGGGAGGGTGATCTTGTCGCCGACGCCGCCCGTGGAGTGCTTGTCTGCCGTGGGGCGGGACAGCGAGGCGAAGTTCATGCGCTCGCCGGACGCGATCATCGCCGCCGTCCAGCGGGCGATCTCGCGGCGGTTCATGCCGTTCAGCAGGATCGCCATGGCGAGCGCGGACATCTGCTCGTCGGCGACCTCGCCGCGCGTGTACGCGTCGATGACCCAGTCGATCTGCTCGTCACTGAGTTCACCACGGTCCCGCTTGGTGCGGATGACGGAGATGACATCCATCGACAGGAGCGTCATGGCTTGGCTTCCTTCCGGTGGTTCTGAGAACCGGTTGTTCTGCGAAACGGTGCGGCCCCCCGGAGTAGGTGCTCGACCAACTCCGGGGGGCCGTACGGGAGTTACTTGGTGAGATGGTCCGGACCGAAGGCCTGGGGAAGCATCTCGGAGAGGGGCAGGATGCCCGCCGGGGTCTCCAGGAGCAGGGTCGCGCCGCCGAACTCGAACAGCAGCTGCCGGCAGCGACCGCACGGGACGAGGATGTCGCCCTTGCCGTCCACACACGTGAAGTGCGTCAGCCGGCCGCCGCCGGTGCGCTGCAGCTCGGAGACCAGACCGCACTCGGCGCACAGGCCGAGCCCGTACGACGCGTTCTCGACGTTGCAGCCCGAGACCGTGCGGCCGTCGTCGACCAGGGCGGCGACACCGACCGGGTAACCGGAGTAGGGGGCGTACGCGTGGGACATCGCGTCCCGGGCCACCGCGCGCAGCGCGCCCCAGTCGACGCCGGTCACTTGCCCTGGCCCTTCCGGTAGCGCATGCCGTCCGCCTTGGGCATTCGCAGACGCTGCGCGGACAGCGACAGCACCAGCAGCGTGACGACGTACGGGGTGGCGCCCACGAAGTCGCTCGGGACCTCGTCGGTGGTCAGGTACCAGACCAGGACCGCCACGGCCACGACGGCACTGACGGCACCCTGGACGATTGCCTTCTTGTACAGCTTCCAGCCGGCCATCGCCAAGAGGAGCACGAACAGCAGCAGGAGCAGCGCGTGGACGGTCTCACCCCCGCTGCGCAGCTGAAGCGCGTCGGAGTAGCCGAACAGGCCCGCGCCCATGGCCAGACCGCCGGGCCGCCAGTTACCGAAGATCATCGCGGCGAGACCGATGTAGCCCCGCCCACCGGTCTGATTCTCCAGGTAGGTGTGCGAGGTGACCAGCGCGAGGAAGGCGCCGCCGAGACCGGCGAGGCCGCCGGAGACGGCCACGGCCGCGTACTTGTACTTGTAGACGTTGACGCCAAGGGACTCCGCGGCGATCGGGTTCTCACCGCAGGAGCGCAGACGCAGGCCGAACGGGGTGCGCCACAGCAGCCACCAGCTGGCCACGAACAGAGCGATCGCCAGGACCGTCACCACGGACATGTCAGTGACCAGACCGCCGAGGATGCCGGCGATGTCGGAGATCAGGAACCAGTGGTGGGCCTCGACGGAGTGCAGTCCACTGGACAGGCCCGGGACGTCGAAGCTGGGCAGCGAGTCCACGGGCGGGGACTGCTTGGGGTTGCCGCCTGCTTCGGCCGCCTTGCCGTCCACGAAGAAGAGCTTGGCGAGGTACTGGGTGGTCCCGAGCGCGAGCAGGTTGATCGCGACGCCGGAGACGATGTGGTCGACGCCGAAGGTGACGGTCGCGACCGCGTGCAGCAGGCCGCCCAGGACACCGAAGCCGATACCGCACAGCAGGCCGAGCCAGGGACTGGACTGCCAGCCGATCCAGCCGGCGCCGAAGGTGCCGAGGATCATCATGCCTTCGAGGCCGATGTTGACCACGCCGGACCGCTCGGACCACAGACCGGCGAGGCCGGCGAGGCCGATCGGCACGGCGAGGCTGAACGCGGCGGAGACCTGGCCCTCGGAGGTGAGCTGGTCGGAGCCGGAGATGACCCGGACCGCTGCGACGAGCAGCAGTGCACCCGCGACGATCAGCAGGATCTGGCCGAGCGAACGGCCCGACCGGGTGGCGGTGTCCGCCTTGGGTGCCGCGGGGGGCGGCGTGTCGGTCATCGTGGCAGTCATCACGCCACCTCCTGCTTCTGGGTGGGGGCTGCGGCCTGGGCGGCGAGCTCGGCGCCGACCCGCTGCTGCTGGCGCTTGAGTCCGTAGCGTCGTACGACTTCGTAGGCGATGACGACGCACAGGACGATGACGCCCTGGATGACGCCGAGGATCTCCTTGTCGTAGCCCTCGAACTCCAGGTGGTTGGTGGTGCGTTCCAGGAAGCCCCACAGCAGGGCGCCCAGCGCGATGCCGATCGGGTTGTTGCGGCCGAGCAGCGCGATGGCGATGCCGGTGAAGCCGATGCCCACGGGGAAGTCGTTGCTGAACTGGTGGCTGTCGTTGAGGAGGGTCGGCATGCCGATCAGACCGGCCACCGCGCCGGAGATCACCATGCTGGTTGCGACCATCTTCTTCACCGAGACACCGCTCGCGGCGGCGGCGCTCTCGGACTGGCCGACGGTGCGCAGGTCGAAGCCGAACCGGGTACGGCCGAGCACGAACCAGTACGCGACGCCGACGAGCACGGCGATGACGATGAAGCCCCACAGCTCGCCCGCGGCACCGGTGTCGATCTGGAAGAAGTACGAGGACGACGGCAGCGGCTTGGTGGAGACGACCGTGCCGCCGGCCTGGAGCTCGGCGAGCTTTCCGGGCTGGAGCAGGTAGGCGATGATCGCGGTGGCGATCGAGTTGAGCATGATCGTCGAGATGACCTCGCTGACCCCGCGGGTCACCTTCAGGATGCCCGCGATGGCCGCCCACAGGGCGCCGGTCGCCATCGCGCACAGGATGATCAGCGGGATGGAGATCCAGCCCGGCGTGGTCAGCGCGCCACCGAGGACGGCGGCGACGAACGCGGCGATCCGGTACTGGCCGTCGACGCCGATGTTGAACAGGTTCATCCGGAAGCCGATGGCCACCGAGACACCCGCCAGGTAGTACGTCGTCGCCTTGTTCAGGATGTAGATCTGGCTGTCGCTGGCGGAGCCGTAGGTCACCATGTCGCTGAAGGCGGCGCCCGGGTTCTTGCCGGTGGCGAGGATCACCAGGGTGGTGACGACGAGCGCGGCGACGACCGCCAGCAGCGGCGCCGCAATGCCGAGGAGCAGCCGCTCCCTGTCGATGCGTTGCGTCAGCTTCTTCATCGGGCGTCGTCCTCTGTGCTCTCCGGGCCGGAGGCCTCTGTGTGCTCCAGGTGGCCGGTGGCCGCGCCCGTCATGGCGGAGCCCAGCTCCTCGGGGGTGATCGTGGCGGGGTCGGCGTCGGCGACCAGACGGCCGCGGTACATCACCCGCAGGGTGTCGGAGAGCCCGATGAGCTCGTCCAGGTCTGCGGAGATCAGCAGCACGGCCAGGCCCTCTCGGCGGGCCTCGCGGATGTGGTCCCAGATCGCGGCCTGCGCGCCGACGTCCACACCGCGGGTGGGGTGGGCTGCGATGAGCAGCTTGGGCGCGTGGCTCATCTCGCGGCCGACGATCAGCTTCTGCTGGTTGCCGCCAGAGAGGGAGGCGGCGGTGACGTCGATGCCGGGGGTGCGGACGTCGTACGCCTGGATGATGCGCTCGGTGTCGGTGCGGGCGCCCTTGATGTCGAGGAGCTGGCCACGGGAGTTGGGCTTCTCGGTGACGTGGCCGAGGATGCGGTTCTCCCACAGCGGGGCCTCGAGGAGCAGGCCGTGGCGGTGGCGGTCCTCGGGGATGTAGCCGACACCGGCCTCGCGGCGGCGGCGGGTGGGCGCGTGGGAGATGTCGGTGTCGGCGAGTGTGATGACGCCGGCGTCGAGGTCACGGATACCCATGATCGCCTCGACCAGTTCGGACTGGCCGTTGCCCTCCACACCGGCGATGCCGAGGACCTCGCCCTGGTGGATGGTGAAGGAGATGTCGTCGAGGATGATCCGCTCGACGCCGTCGAGGTCGGTCTGGGCCAGGCGCAGTCCCTCCAGCCTGAGCAGCGGGACGTCGGTGACCGTGGACTCCTCGGTCTCCGGGGTGGGCAGTTCGCTGCCGACCATCAGCTCGGCGAGCTGCTTGGGAGTCGTACCGGCGGGCTCGACCGTGCCGACGGTGGTGCCGCGGCGAATGACGGTGATCTCGTCGGCGACGGACAGGACTTCGCCCAGCTTGTGGGAGATGAAGATGACGGTGAGGCCCTCGGCCTTGAGCTCGCGCAGGTTGTCGAAGAGGGCGTCGACCTCCTGCGGCACGAGGACGGCCGTGGGCTCGTCGAGGATGAGGGTCTTGGCGCCGCGGTAGAGGACCTTGAGGATCTCCACGCGCTGGCGGTCGGCGACGCCGAGTTCCTCCAGGAGGACGTCGGTCCGGACGTTCAGGCTGTACGCGTCGGAGATCTCCCTGATCTTCGCGCGGGCCTTGGCGCCGATGCCGTACAGCTTCTCCGCGCCCAGGACGACGTTCTCCAGGACGGTGAGATTGTCGGCGAGCATGAAGTGCTGGTGCACCATGCCGATGCCGCGGGCGATGGCGTCGGCGGGGCTGGGGAAGGTGACCGTCTCACCCTTCACCGTGATGGTGCCCTCGTCCGGCTGCTGCATGCCGTAGAGGATCTTCATCAGGGTGGACTTGCCGGCGCCGTTCTCACCACACAGGGCGTGCACGGTGCCGGTGCGGACGGTGATGTCGATGTCACGGTTGGCGACGATGCCGGGGAATCGCTTGGTGATGCCGCGCAGTTCGACGGCAGCGGGAGGGCTGGACGCGTTGATGGCGCACTCTCCTCGGGGAAAAGGGGCTGCGTAGGGGAGGGCAGGCGTCGGTGACGCTAGCGCGGCAACTCCATGCTACACGCGTAGAGTTGACACATTGTTATGGCTCGGCGAGAGGGTCGAGGTGCACCGTCTCGCCGAGCCGGGGTTCCCGCGGGAACCGTCAGATCACGGGGTGGTCTTGACCGTGATGGTGCCGTCGACGATCTTCTTCTTCGCGGCGTCCAGCTGGGTCTGGATGTCGTCGATGAAGCCACCGCTGGTGGCCAGGCCGACACCGCCCTTGGCGAGCGAGTAGATTTGGTTGCCGGTCAGCGGCGTGCCGCCGTGGACGGACTTGACGAAGTCGTAGACGCCGGTGTCGACGTTCTTGACCATCGAGGTCAGGATCGAGTTCTTGTACTTGCTCAGACCCGGGATGTTGTACTGGTCCGAGTCCACGCCGATGGCCCAGGCGCCCTTGACGCCGGAGACGGCCTCGATCGCGCCGTTGCCGGAGGAGCCGGCCGCGGCGTAGATCACGTCGGCACCCTTGTCGAGCTGGCCGGACGCGGCCTCCTTGCCCTTGTCGGGGCTCGCGAAGCCGGAGGTGTCGGAGCCGTGGGTCAGGTACTGAACGTCCACCTTGACCTTGGGGTTGGTGTCGTGCACGCCCTGGACGTAGCCCGCCGCGAACTTCTTGATCAGCGGAGTGTCCACGCCACCGATGAAGCCGACGTGGTCCTTCTTGGTCTTCAGCGCGGCGGCGACACCCGCGAGGTAGGAGCCCTGCTCCTCCGTGAAGGTGATGCTGTCGACGTTCTTGGCGTCCACGACCGAGTCGATGAGGCCGAAGTTGACCTTCGGGTACTTCGCGGCGACCTTGCCCACGGAGCTGGCATACGTGTAACCGATAGCGACGATCGGGTTGTAGCCGGCGTCCGCCAGGTCGGTCAGGCGCTGCTCACGGTCGGCCTCGGTGTCGGAGGACTTGGCGGTCAGCTCCTTGATGGAACCGCCGAACTCCTTCTCCGCCTTGTCGGCGCCGCGGGCGGCGGAGTCGTTGAAGGAGCGGTCACCACGGCCGCCGACGTCGTAGGCGAGGCCGATCTTGATGCCGCCCTTGGCGCCGTCCGACGACGAGGACGAGGACGAGCTGTCCTTCTCGGAGGAGGTGCTGCCACAGGCAGTGGCAGTCATTGCGAGAGCTGCGGTCGCGATACACGCAGCGGAAAGCTTGGCTACCCGGCGCACGGGGGGCTCCTTCACCTGACCTGAGCGCCATGTCGGCGCTTCATGTGAGCACCATGCCAGTGCCCGGGCCTGGACGCCCCAGTGGCGTCGGCTTCGCGGCATCGTAACGCGCGTAGATGTCAGAAAATAACCCGTGCGGAAGCCGTTATCGATTCGAGGCAAACGCCTTCTGAACTCGTGCTCTTGCGGCTTTCGGACCGATGGTTTCCGATAGTGCACGATTGACTCACAACCGTGTTGCGCCAATCGGCGGAGCGGCCCACGAAGGAGCCGCCGCCCGTCTCAGCGGTCCGCCGCGCCGGTCAGCGCCACGGCCGTGAACATCTCCACGCCGACCGTGACCGCGCACTCGTCGGCGTCGAAGTCGTCCTGGTGCGGACAAGGACCGGTCACCGTTGCCACCGATGTCGCAGGCCAGGGCCGGCCCCAGGTTCTTGCCGCCATTGCCGGTGGACTCGCCGGACGAACCACTACAAGCGGACCCAGTGACGGCGAGGGCTGCGACTGCGGCACCCGCCACGGCGACACGGGGCACGCGGCGCATGAACGGGACTCCACTGTGCGGGCGTCCGCACCAGATGCTTGTTCCGGCACAGCGTAACGCGCGTAGATATGCCAGAGAAGTCCGCCTGGCAGTGTTACCCGGCCGCCCTCCATTCCATGATCAACTATCAACTTGTCATGCATCTGACCATCACCCCCTCAAGATCTTCCCAACTTCGCCCAGCTGGTGGACCTCACCACAAATACTCGCGATCAAGACGTGTGTCTCCGCAGACCGAACCGAACATGCAGAGACACACCCAAACCGGGGAGAATCATGAAATTCAAGAAGCTGGTCGCCGCCTCTGCGGGAGTCGGTGTCGCCCTGGCAGGCACCGTCCTCGCCGTGGCGACGCCCGCCATGGCCGCGACGAACTGCACCACCTGGATCTCCAGTAACCAGGGGACCGGTTTCGCGAAGTGCACCGGAGGTGACACCCGGTTCGACGACCATCGGGTGAAGGTGGTGTGCATCGACTCCCGCGGCATACAGGCCACCAGGTTCGGCCCGTGGGTCAACACCCGCAGCGGCAAGACCTCGAAGGCCGTCTGCAGTGACGACCCGGGCAACAGTGGCGTCGCAGTGTTCAAGATCAGCGTCGAGACGGACAGGCTCTGAAACGACGAGGTAGCCCAGTAACCCGTCAGACCGCTGTCGGGTGATGCGGAGCCTGTTCGATGTCGGCCTTCAAGTCGTGATTCCGGACTTGAAGGCCGACACCGTCGACGCCGTGCGGCCAGGGCTTCGAGTCATGACCGAGACCCGTCGATCTCATGACTGTGGCCGCAATCGCGGCTCACGTTACGAACAGGAAGGTGCTGCGCGCGGAACCCGAGGGGCTTATGTGCAGGAACGATGCCCGGCCGGGCGTATCGAGGGCGGTCGGGACAGCGGTCCACTGACCGAAGGTTGACCAAAGCCGGGGGAAAGTTGACCGAGTACAGACACAGACAAAACCAAGCCCGCCCTACGTTCTGGCCCATGCCCCCACAGCCACCCCCTTTCCCCAGGACTCCCCTCACCCGCACGGCTCAGGCCTCCCGCGCCCCGCTGCCCGTGCTGCCCTACCGCAAGCCCACCAAGGGCCGCGACTACTGGGTCCTCGACGACGTCCTGCCCACCGTGGACGCCGTACGCGAGCGGTGTCTCGCCAAGGACGACTGGACCGAGGGCCACCCCTACACCTCGGAGAGCTGGCCGGGGCTGCGTGCCATGCCGGGTCTCGAACCCGCCGAGCTGGGGCGGATCGAGCGGCTGGTGAAGCAGGCGACCGGCGCGAAGGAACTCCGGGTGCAGAAGGCCCCCGGCGGCGGCACCCTCAACCACAACTGCGTCCAGGTGGTGGGCGAGGGCGAGAGCACTCCCCGCCCGCACACGGACTCACGGGCACTGTGCCGGTACGCGGCCGTGCTCTACCTCAACCCTGGCGTCCCCAAGGACTGCGGCACCAGCTTCTTCCGCCAGTCCCTGCCCGGCGGCCGGCTCGGCGGCAACACGGTCCAGGCCCCGCACAACAACCTCGTCGAGGCGCTGGGCACCCGGTTCGTGTCCCCGGACGCCTTCGAGGAGGACGTACGCGTCCCGCACAGGTACAACCGCCTGCTCCTCTACAACGCCAACCTCGTACACAGCGCGACCGGTTACTGCGGGACGACACTGGAGGAGAAGCGGATGACGGCCGTCTTCTTCTGGATGGCGTGAGCCCCTTTTCACTTCCACAAAGGACCCCTCCCCCGCCTTCCTACGCCTACCGCTCCCGCGCGTCGAGCAGCGCCGCGGCCGTGAACAGTTCCACGCCGACCGTGATCGCGTGCTCGTCGGCGTCGAAGTCGCCCTGGTGCAGGTCGCGTACCCCGCGCTCGCCCGGCCTGCGCACGCCGAGGCGGGCCATCGCGCCGGGGACGTGCTCCAGGTACCAGGAGAAGTCCTCGCCGCCGAGGCTCTGGGCGGTGTCCTCGACGGAGTGGGCGCCGCGCCGGGAGGTCATCGCGTCGCGCAGCAGTTCGGTGACGTCCGCGTCGTTGACGACGGGCGGCACGCCTCGCACGTAGGTGATCTCGGACTTGGCCCGGTACAGGTTGGCGATCTCGTCGACAGCCGCGTGGACGAGGTCGGGGGCCTGGTGCCAGGTGTCGAGGTCGAGACACCGTACGGTCCCGGACAGCTCGGCGTGCTGCGGGATCACGTTGCAGGCGTGGCCCGACTCGATCCGGCCCCAGGTCACGGAGAGGCCGCTGCGGGCGTCGACGCGCCGGGACACGAGCGCGGGCACGTCGGTGGCGACCCGGGCCGCGGCGGTGACGAGGTCGGTGGTGAGGTGGGGGCGCGCGGTGTGGCCGCCGGCGCCGTCGAGCGAGATCTCCAGCCGGTCGCAGGCGGAGGTGATGGGCCCGTGGCGCAGCCCGATCCGCCCGGCGTCGACCCTCGGGTCGCAGTGCACGGCGATGATCCGGCCGACCCCGTCGAGCGCGCCGCACTCGATCGCGTCGGCGGCGCCGCCGGGCAGCACCTCTTCGGCGGGCTGGAAGATCAGCCGCACCGGCCTCGGCAGGAGGCCCTGCCGGTGCAGTTCGGCGAGGACGAGCCCGGCGCCGAGCACGACGGTGGTGTGCACGTCGTGGCCGCAGGCGTGGGCGCGGTCGGGCACGGTGGAGCGGTACGCGCAGTCACTCTTCGTGTCCGGGATGGGAAGGGCGTCGATGTCGGCGCGCAGGGCAAGGACGGGCACAGCGGTGCCGCCGCCCTGATCCTCGGGGTCGACGCCGATGTCACCGATGTCACAGATGAGCCCGGTTCCGGTGGCGAGCACGCGCGGCCGGAGGCCGGCCTTCTCGAGCCGTGTCCTGATCGCGGCGGTGGTGCGGAACTCCTGGTTTCCGAGCTCCGGGTGCATGTGCATGTCGCGGCGGAACGCGACGAGCTCGGCGCGCAATCCCTCCGGCAGCGTGCCGGGAAGCGCGGCTTCCCCGGGGAGATCGGCCTCGGACTCTCGGAACATCATGTGGTTCACCCTTTGAAGGGTAGGACGCCCGGGCGGTCGAAGGACCCACGATCAACAAAATTTCCACCTGTCAGGGGAGAAATTCCTACCGCCGAAGGCATACTCGCGAACTGGGATGGGTAAACTCGCCGGTCTTTCCCGGCAGCCACTTCTGTCCACCCCTGTCCACGATGCCACGCCGTACACCGCGTCGACGGACCTGTCCACGTACCGAAACAGCCACGGTCACCGGCATGAACATCTGCTGACGCCCGCCGTCGTCCGCGTGAACGCGCCTTCCCACGCGCCGCCCCCGGGTAACGTGCACCTCCGTGACCGCCCCGAACCAGACGTCCGTGACGGACCTCATACAGGCAGCCGTACCGGACCCGCCGGACTTCCTCCACGCCACCCGCGCGTCGTACGACGCCATGGCCGCCGACTACACAGAGCGATACGCGGACCACCTGGCGGACCTCCCGCTGGACCGCGCCCTTCTCGCCGCCTTCGCCGAGCTGGTGCGTGCCCAGGGCTCCGCGCCCGTCGCGGACATCGGCTCGGGCCCCGGGCACGTCGCCGCGAGACTGCACGCCCTCGGTGTGCCGGTGTTCGGCGTGGACCTGTCCCCGCGCATGGTGACGCTGGCCCGCCGGGCCCACCCCGGACTGCGGTTCCACGTCGGCTCGATGACGTCCCTGGACCTCCCCGACGAGACGCTGGGCGGGGTCCTGGCCCTCTACTCGATCATCCACATCCCGGACGCAGCGCTGCCCACGGTGTTCGCGGAGTTCCACCGCGTCCTGGCCCCCGGTGGCCACGTACTGCTCGCCTTCCAGACGGGTTCGGCCGACCACCACCTGCACCTCGGCGAACGCTTCGGCCACGAGATGTCACTGGACTACTGGTTCCGCACCCCGGACCGGGTGACCGAACTCCTGACCAAGGCGGGCCTGACCCTGCACGCGCAAACGATCCGGGAGCCGTACGAGGACGAGACCCGGCAGCGCGCGTATCTTTTGGCACGCAAGCCGGGGTAGTGGGGTGTGAGGGCCGGGGGCGGCGGGGACGAGGGCTGGCGCCGGCCCGCCCGCACGCGCTGACGGGGGCGTACGGAAGGGTGAACTCAACCGGGCGCCCACCAGGGGGATCGACGGCCCCTGGGACGCGCCGAGGTGTTCGGGGACCGGGAGACAGCGACAGCCACGTCTGTTCGTCCGGCTCGTCCGGGAACCCGGGTGAGCCGACGACCGGGCGCACCTGACGGGACTCCGAGGCCCGCTGAACCCCGCCGGAGCCGGACGACGAAGAGATTCGTGCGGCGATGCCTCATGGGGAGGCTGCGGCGTGCCGGGGACCGACGTGAGTACGGCTCGGCGGAGACGGGGCTCCGGGCGTCAGCCCGTCGCCTTCGCTTCCTTTGTCGGGCGGCCCGAGTCCGTCGACACGCGCTGTACGTCCCGGGCGGAGCCCGTGACGCCCGACAGGAACCCCTGGGCCCTCGGCGACGCGTTCGCGGTCAGCCAGGCCGGGTCGATGTCGCAGACCGCGACCTTCACGTCCGTGCCCGCCAGGGCCAGCGGAAGGGTGTGGACGACCGTCGAGGGGAAGCTGAGGATCGTACGGCCGATGGGGCCGCGGCGGGCGATCAGTTCGAGGGGGAGGTCCGGGCGGACCATCTCCAGGCCCGTGCAGGCCGCCAGGTCCTGGAGTTTCTCGGGGCTCTCGCGGCGGTGGGCGAAGTAGCGCGTCACACCGTGGGCCTTGGCCAGGGCGCGGACCGCGTCACGGTAGCGGTCGGCGTCGACCACGCCGGTCTCCACGAGCGACGTACCGACCATGTCCGCGCCCTCGGCGATGTGCGGGGGGCCGAACCGGGAACGGGTCCAGGCGAAGTCGTTGTACGTGACCTCGACGCCCTCGGGGGTGTCCTCGATCGGCATCGAGGAGAAGATCTCGACCCGGCGCCTGCCGCCCGGGGTCAGCCGGCGGCGGGCCTTCGACGACACCGGGATGAACAGCAGGTCCCGCGCTCCGGGGCGCTGGGCCTTGCGGTGCCAGCGCACCAGGCGCTCACCGCGGGCGAGCTGGGAGACGAACTCCATGGTCGCCGTGCCGTCGTCGACGACGACGAGGTCACGGGCCTTGGTGATGTTGAGAAGTACCTGTACGTAACGGGAGAACGGGTCCCCCATGACGATGCGGCGGGTGCGGCGCAGCAACGGGGCCAGGCCGCCGATCGTGCGGAACGGGGCCGAGGTGCCGGCTCGCGCGTCCTCCCAGCGGACCTCGTGGCCCTCCTCGCGGGCGAGCTCGGCCATGCGGCGCAGCTGGCCCCGGGTCATCGGGTCGACCGGGGAGAGGACGACCAGGGTCAGTCCGCCGACGGAAGCCGCCGAACTCGCCGTACTGCCCGCATGGCGCGTCGCCCGGCTCTGGCCCCTGCGCCAGCGGCGCAACGCCTGTCCGGGGACTTTGCCGCCGTTGCGAGTGGAACCGGCGCGGGCGGAAACGGCCGACGCCGGACCGCCGGCCCCCTCCGGGCTGAGCGCGTGCGCGTGCACATGCGCCCATTCCAGCACGTTCAGAAGCTGGACCGGGCTCTCGACGAAGGCGAGAGTGTGGGGGCCGGTGGTACCGGCGCGTGGGCTCATCGACGTACGACCGTCGCTTCCGTGAGTACGGACTGGGGAATCCGCGTGGACGGAGTGGTCACCGGCTGGCGCCGGTGAAGCCGCTGAGTGGTGTGGATCAGGCGGTGACGGGCTCGCCCGCGGCAGCCGCGATCTCCGCGTCGGCGATGACGCCGGAGACACGACGGAGCTTCTTCATCGGGCCGATCTCGGACTCGTAGACCTTCTTGACACCGTCGCCGAGGGACTCGGAGATGGTCCGGATGTCACGGACGAGGCGGGTCAGACCCTGCGGCTCGACGGAGGCGGCCTGGTCGGAGCCCCACATCGCACGGTCGAGGGTGATGTGACGCTCGACGAAGGTGGCGCCGAGGGCGACCGCGGCCAGCGTGGTCTGCAGGCCCGTCTCGTGGCCGGAGTAGCCGATCGGGACGTTCGGGTACTCCTTCTCCAGCGTGTTGATCACACGGAGGTTGAGCTCCTCGGCCTTCGCCGGGTAGGTCGACGTCGCGTGGCAGAGCAGGATGTTGTCGCTGCCCAGCACCTCGACCGCGTGACGGATCTGCTTCGGGGTGGACATACCCGTCGACAGGATGACCGTACGGCCGGTCTGGCGGAGGGCGACGAGCAGCTCGTCGTCCGTCAGGGACGCGGAGGCGACCTTGTGGGCCGGGACGTCGAACTTCTCCAGGAACGCGACGGCCTCGGTGTCCCACGGGGAGGCGAACCAGTCGATGCCGCGCTTCTTGCAGTGCTCGTCGATCTTGCGGTAGTCGTCCTCACCGAACTCCACACGGTGGCGGTAGTCGATGTAGGTCATGCGGCCCCAGGGGGTGTCGCGCTCGATGTCCCACTGGTCGCGCGGGGTGCAGATCTCCGGGGTGCGCTTCTGGAACTTGACCGCGTCGCAGCCGGCTTCGGCGGCCACGTCGATCAGCTTGAAGGCGTTCTCAAGGTCACCGTTGTGGTTGATGCCGATCTCGCCGCAGATGTAGACGGGCTGGCCGGGGCCGGCGGTCTTCGAGCCGAACGAGCGCAAGCGGGTGGAGGTCATTCTGGGGGTTCCTTACTTCTTGTTGAGGGGGTCGAGAGAGGGGCCGAGGATCCAGCTGGCGATCTCTCGGATCGCGCCGTCGCCGCCGGGAACGGTGGTGACCGCGCGTGCGGCGCCGCGCACAACGTCGTGGGCGCTCGCGACCGCCACGGGCCAGCCCACGAGGGCGAAGCACGGGAGGTCGTTGACGTCGTTGCCGACGTAGAGCACGCGCTCCGGCGCGATGCCCTGCTCCTCGCACCACTGCTTCAGCGCGAGGTCTTTCCGGTCGATGCCGTGCAGCACGGGCAGCTGTAGCTTCCGTGCGCGGGCGGCGACGACCGGGTTCTGTTCCGAGGACAGGATCAGCATTTTGAGGCTGCTCTTGCGCAACGCTGCGATTCCGAGGCCGTCACCGCGGTGCACGGAGACGAACTCCCGTCCTTCGGAGTCGATCAGCACCCTGTCGTCTGTCTGGGTGCCGTCGAAGTCGAGTACGACCGCGTCGATGTCGTCGGCGGTCGGGAGGGCGCCGGGGCGTTCCGCGTCGAAGAGCGTCGCGAGGGCCCGGGCGCGGGCGAGGTCGTGCGGGTCGTCGATCTCCAGCACACGGGCCGGGTCGGTACGCACGGGTTCGGTGTGACCGAAGAAACGGTGCTTCGACTGGCGGAAACCCGTCGCGTCCATGGCGTAGACGGCGCCGGTCTCCAGGAGGTCCTGGGGGCGGTCCTGACGGCGGGGCCGGAAGGACTTGTCGTGATTCACGCCATAGCCACCACCTCCGACGGTCACCGTCTCGGTGGCCACGGATCCGGTGCCGCCCTCGACGGCCGTGCGCTCGCCGGGTACCGGCTGCGGGTCGTCGGCGGCGTCGCGCCAGATGAAGCCGTGGAAGGGGGCGACGGTCAGCGCGCTGTCGGCGCCGTTGTGCACGACGGCGTTGACGACGCCGTCGACGTCCTCGCGGATGATGAACGGGCTGGTGCACTGCACGAGCAGGACCACGTCGACCTTGGCGCCGTGCAGCGTCTCGTGGGCGTCCATGGCGTGCAGGACGGCGGCCTCGGAGGTCGCGGTGTCACCGGCGATGGCGGCGGGACGCAGCACGACCTCGGCGCCGGCCTGGCGGGCCGCGGCGGCGATCGCCTGGTCGTCGGTGGAGACGACGACGTCCGTGACCAGCTTGGCGGCGAGGCACTCGCGCACCGCGCGGGCGACCAGCGGGACCCCGCCGACAGGCAGCAGGTTCTTCGCGGGCACGCCCTTGGAGCCCCCTCTCGCGGGGATCACTGCGAGCACGCGGGGCCGCGCGGTCGCTCGGCCCGCTTCCGGGTTGGACTCCGGGTTGGACATTGCCTGCACTCCTTGACGCTCTTCGCGTGTCTGACGGGGGATCCGATGGGTCACAGCTCCCCCATCCGCCGGATCACGGGCGCGACGCGCTGCACGCCGTGCCGGTAGGCGCCGCGGGCCGCGCGACGCACGATCTGCCGCACCGCTCCCGGCTCCTTGTCGGCGGCCGGCGCTCCGGGCAGCGGAACGCCGTCGGGGCCGAGGTGGTGCCGAGCGAGAATACCCGGCAAATATCCGGGAGCCGTCATCGGTGTGTAGTACGGGGCCAGGGGCGGAAGCTTCGAGGATCCCAGAAGTCGGTCGATCCTGTCGCGTGCGGCGTCGAAGGCCGTCTCGTACGAGCCATCCGCAGCCACGCCCTGCCGGGCCACCCACGACGCGTCGGGAACGGGCTGGTGACCGGCGTCGAGCTGCTCCCAGGAGGCGAGGCAACCGGAGCCCACGAAGTGGTGGTTGCCGAGCGCCTCGCGCACGCCCAGGTCGCTCAGCACGACGGTCGGGATGCTGCGGTGCAGGGACTCCAGGGCGGCCGTGGAGCTGATGGTGACCAGCAGGTCCGTGCGGTCCAGGACCTCGCCCATGTGCCCGTAGACGAGCTTGAAGTTGGGCGGAAGGTCGGCGCGCTGGGCCAGTTTCTGGTACGGCAGTTCCTCGATGTGCGTGGTGTGCTCGCCGGGCTTGGAGCGCAGCTTGAGGAGCACCTCGCGCTCGGGGTGCAGCTTGGCGTGCTGCACGAGCCGGTCGAGGAGATACGTACGGTCCTTGCGGCTCTCCGGGACGGAGGGCTGAGCGGCGAACACCACCGTGTACGGGTGACCATGCTCACCTGTGTAAGTCGCGCCACCCAGAAAAGGGAGTGCGATCTCGGTCACAGAGGACGAATCGGCGCCCACTCCGTCGTACACGGCCTTGAAACGGTCGGCGTCCTGACGGGAGTTCGCGAGGACCAGGTCGGCGCCGTGGCGCAGCAGGAGTCCGTCGGCGAGCTTTTCGTACACGACCCCGACATAGCCGGTGACGACGACAGGGCGCAGGGCCGTGTCGTCCCACACCTGCGCCAGGCCGTGCAGCATCGCCTGGACGCCGCCGCCGACCAGGGCGAGCACGAGGATGTCGTACGGCTCCTCCTGGTCCATGGCCCGCAGGAACTCCAGGGCGGTCACCTCGCGCAGCGAGTCCGCGGTGACGCCGACCTCCTGGAGCTGGCGGGCGGTGGGGGTGGCCCTGCCTCTGAGGAGGTAGCCGTCGAGATGAATGTCCGAATTATCAGGAGAAATACGACTGGCGGTGAGCGCACCCCATTTCCACCGAGTGTCGGAATCGGCGAGGACGGCGACCCTCATGGGGCTCGTGGTACTGGCTGGCACGCCCAAGACCTTAAGCCGACATGGGGTGCTTCCACCCAATCCCAAGGCAACAAAGGGTTAACAAAGGGCCGCGTCGACTTGAATCAAGACGCCATACGTGCAGAAACCCCCTTGATTCACCGGTCGGACACATGTAGTTCACCCGACATCAAACCCCGGGTAAAGTGAGACCACCGGAGAGGCTCTAACCTCGGACTCGTGGTCAAGCTCTCCGTCATCGTGCCGTTCTACAACGTGCAGCAATACGCGCCCGACACTCTGAAGAGCCTGCGTGCCAACGCGCGTGAGGACTTCGAGTTCATCCTCGTCGACGACTGTTCGAGCGACGAGACTCCGGACATCCTCGCGCGCGCAGAGCGCGAGCTGCCGGGCGCCGTGCTGGTCAGCCACGAGAAGAACGGAGGCCTGGCCACCGCCCGCAACACCGGTATCGACAAAGCGCGTGGCGAATACCTCACGTTCCTCGACGGCGACGACTGGCTCGCTCCCGACTATTTCCCCCAACTTCTCGCCGCTATTGAGGAGTTGGGCTGCGATTTCGTTCGTACGGACCATGTCCAGTGCACCGGTCGGGCGCGCGCGATCCATCGGGTCCCGCACGGCAGGCGCGGGGTCGTGATGTCGCCGCGGGACGCGATCCTGCCCACCGACCGCACCACCTCCGTCGACTACGCCTACGCCTGGGCGGGCATCTACCACCGCCGGCTCGTCGACCGCGGCATCCTGCACTTCACCGACGGGCTGCGTACGGCGGAGGACCGGCCGTGGATCTGGAAGCTGCACCGGGAGGCGGAGTCGTTCGCCGCGGTGGGGCTGCTCGGGGTCTTCTACCGGCGTGGGGTCGCCTCCTCGCTCACCCAAATCGGTGATGTTCGCCAACTCGACTTCATCCGGGCCTTCGACCAGGTCATCGAGGAGACGGCCCGGGACCCCGAGGCGGATAGGCTGCTGCCGAAAGCAGTGCGCACCTACTGCGCGATCATGGCTCATCATCTCGGAGCGATCGAGAGGTTCGAACCGGCCGTGGCCCGAAAACTGCGCTCGCTGAGCGCCGCCGCGCTGAAGCGGATGCCGCAGGACGTACTCGCGGAGGCCATCGACTCGATGGACGTCCAGCGGGCCAACCGGCTGCGGAAGGTACGGCGCAGGCCCGTCTCCGCGTCCGCCGGGACGGTGTCCGTCTGATGTCCGGCAGCGACAAGACCCGCCCCGCGCGGACCCGTACCACTCAGGCCCGCACCACTCAGATCTTCTGCGCGTCGACGCTCTACGGCGCCGCGACGCTGGCCGCCGCCCTCGACGCCGGCCTCTTCGGGCCGGCCGACCGACGGCTGCTGCTGATCACCAACAACGCCGCCAACCCCGAGATCACCCCCGGGGTCGACGCGATGTCCGGCTTCGACCGGGTGAGCGGGCGGTTCGACGAGGTCCTGTCCTGGAACGAGACGATCGCCCCGTTCCACCCCAGCGGCTGGGGCCCGCGCGCCGACGACGTCCCGCTGTGGGAGCGGCATCTGCGGCTGCTGTGGAACCTCGGTGACGACAACATCGAGCTGGCCGTCGAGTCCGTGCAGGTCAACCCGGCCCTCGCGCTGTGCCAGTTGTTCACCGGCGCGCCCGTGGACGTCTACGCGGACGGCCTCATAAGTTACGGCCCCACGCGCGACAAGATCGACGCGCTGGTCGGGACCCGTATCGGGCGCCTGCTCCACCTCGACCTCGTCCCGGGCCTCACCCCGCTGCTGCTCACCGAGTTCGGTGTGCCCGCCGAACTCGTGCCGTCCGAGGCGTTCCTGAAGGTGCTCGGCGAACTCGCCGAGGCCGGGGACGAGACGGAGACCTGGGCGACTCCCCCGAAGGGACAGCCCGCGCTGCTCCTCGGCCAGTACCTCTCCGCGCTCGGCATCCTCACCCCGCACGAGGAGGAGGAACTGCATCTGCGCATGGTGCGCGGCGCGGTGAAGGCCGGGCACCTCTCGCTCGTCTTCAAGCCGCACCCGACCGCGCCCACGGCCTGGTCGCGGTCCCTGGAGACGGAGGCGAAGAAGCTCGGCGCCGAACTCACCGTCCTGGACCGGCCCGTGCTCGCCGAGGTCCTCTTCCAGCGGCTGCGCCCCGCGCTGGTCGTCGGCTGCTTCTCGACCGGCCTGTTCACGGCGGCCGGTCTGTACGGCATCCCGGTCGCCCGGGTCGGCACGGACACCGTGCTGGAGAAGATCGCGCCGTACCAGAACAGCAACCGCGTGCCCCTGACCATCGTGGACATGCTGCTGCCGGACCTCGCGGACGCCAAGGCCGTCAAGAAGTGGTCGATGCCGTCGGACAAGCAGGTCGGCAAGAACCTGGCCGGGCTGATCAAGGCGATCGGCTTCTGCATGCAGCCCCGGATCTATCCCCGGCTGCGCCCGGAGGCGGAGAGCTACCTCTCCAAGCACCTCACCGAGCAGACCTGGCGCTACTTCAAGCGCCGCCGGCTGACCTCGCTGGCACTGCCCGGAGCCCTCCCGTCCCAGCTGTCGTTCATCCCGCGCAACGCGACCGTGCGCCGGATCGCGCGCCGGGCCCGGGCGTTGAGCAAAACGGTGAAGCGGTGAAGCGCTGACACGGTGAAGCGGTGACAAGGGGCACTGCGAAGATTTAATCTGCCAAACGCGTCGTCTCCCGGTTCGTATACGGACGGGTGGCGGCGCGTTGGCGTCCGCGTGCATCCATCCGTGTCCGTCAGACGTCAATGAGCTGACCGGTTGTTCATCCGTGAGAGTTGTGTGCTACCTCTTTGGGTTGCCCCTGACTCTCGTGGCTACCGTCGACGAGTCAGCTTCTCCTCTTTCCGAGTTCCCGCTGCGAAAGGCCACTCGATGACCGCGGCCGACCAGACCATGGCCCCCCCGCTCCCGGCCCCGCCGCCGGGTCCGCGGTCCGGGAGTGCCGAACCGGCCGTCCCGCCCGCCGCCGAGGGTGCCAAGCCCCGTCGCCCGGTCAGCCGGCTGAAGGCGCTGGACGGGCTGCGGCTGGTGGCCGCGCTGATGGTCTGCATGTACCACTTCGCCGGCAAGAACGGCCAGGTCGCCGAGTCCTGGCACCAGTCGCCCGGTGTGATGTTCCCGACCCTGTCCCGGTTCGCCACCTACGGCAGCCTCGGAGTGCAGTTCTTCTTCGTCATCAGTGGCTTCGTCATCTGCATGAGCAGCTGGGGCAAGACGCTGGGCGACTTCTTCCGCTCGCGTATCGCCCGTCTCTACCCGGCGTACTGGGTGGCGATCGTCATGGTCACCGCCGCCTCGTTCCTGATGCCGGTGGTCGTGCACCATGTGCGCGGCGACGAGTTCCTGGTCAACCTCACGATGATGCAGCAGCCGCTGGGCGTGCCGCGCGTCCTGGGCGTGTGCTGGACGCTGTGGGTGGAGCTCAAGTTCTACGTGCTGTTCGCGCTGTTCGTGGTCTGGAAGGGCGTCACCTACCGCCGTGTGGTGACCTTCTGCATCCTGTGGACGCTGGCCGGCGCCTTCGCCCGGGTCGCGGACAACCCGCTGATCTCCGAACTCACCTTCCGCGACCACGCCCCCTTCTTCATCGGCGGCCTGGCCCTCTACCTGATCCACCGTTACGGCAGCGACCTGCTCCTGTGGGGAATCGTCGGCATGTCGTACCTGCTGGGCCAGCGCTACGCGGTGACGGCACTGTGGCACCCGGGCGCGCAGGGCGACTTCGTCCGCAGCCCGTACGTCATCCAGCTGATCGTGCTGCTCGCCTTCGTGTCCGTCGCGGTGGTGGCACTGGGCTGGACGAGCTGGGCGAACTGGAACTGGCTGACACTCGCGGGCGCGCTGACGTACCCCTTCTACCTGATCCACGAGCACCTGGGCTGGTTCTTCATCCGCGTCCTGCACCGCGGTTGGGGCCTCGACCCCTACCTGACGATCCTCGCGTCGGTGGCGAGCCTGCTGACGCTGGCCTATCTGATGCACAGGTTCATCGAGAAGCCGTTCGGCTCCCGACTGAAGCGGACGATGACGCTGCAGTCGAAGCAGCTGGGCGAGAAGCTGAAGCTTCGGTAGCGGTCCCGCCGATGTGAACGCGGTGACGTGAGAGGGCCCGGAGTCGGAATCCGACTCCGGGCCCTCTCATCTGCCTGTACCCGTCAGGACTGTGCGGCCCTGATCCTCTTCACGACCTTGCGGACCGTCGGGTTGCGCCGCAGCGTCTCCGCGCGGACCGTGCTGCCGCCGGGGAGGCGGAGGCTGGTCAGGCGACGGCGCTTGAAGTAGTGCGCGTTCTCCGACAGATGGACCGACAGCCAGGCGGCGACCTCGTCGCGCAGCTGCGGGTGCTTACGGGACTGCATGCAGTACCCGACCGCCTTCACCAGCGGCGACAGCCGCTCGACGAGCCCGGGGTCGTCGGACGGGGTGCCGATGGCGGACGCGAGATCGCGTTCGGCGTCGGGCAGGGCCGCGTCGATGATGGTGAGCGGGATGCGGTTGCTGTTCTCGTACGGCGTGATGGCGTCGAGGAGCGAGTCCGTGCCGACCCGGGCGACCGGGATGCCGTAGAAGGTCGCGGCGGTCATCAGCGCGGTGGAGAAGCAGCCGATGACGAGCTGCGGCTTCAGATACGCGAACACCGTCTCGGCGAGCACCGGTTCGTTCAGCACGCTCAGATGCACGCCGAGTTCCGTGGCGGCGCTCTGCAGGGACGTGGAGTACGCGGCCGGGGCGCTCGGATGCGGCTTGAACAGGACGGCCGTGTGACCGGCCTTCGCGGCGGCCCGGAGCATCCGGACGTGCAGCTCCTCCTCTTCCTCCTGGGTGATGAGGTTGATGGCGGACAGGTACTGGCCGAGGAGCACGGCCGTCGGACGGTTCTCGGCCGGGATACGGGCGGCCAGGATGTCGACGCCCTGCTCCCCGATCTCGTTGAGCACGCCGACGATCGGCTCGTTGGGGATCGGCACCGGCTCCACGCCGTACTCGGCGAGCAGCAGGGGCCGAAGGCCCGGTATGAGGTCGAGGTGCAGCACCCGCGCGATGCGGCTGCTCATGCCGTGCGGGACGCGGTTGCGAGTGGGGCCGTAGCTCATCAGGCCGTCCGCGTACACATGGATCGGGCTGTCGGCGAAGATCTCGGCGACCGCGCGGGAGGGGTTCGCCTGGATCGACTCGCAGGCGATCTCCACGGGCTCGTCACCGAGGTCCCAGGCCAGGCGTACGGCCTTCTCCCACATGATCGCGTCCTGCGCGCGCGGGGACCAGCCGGCCGGGTGGTGCGGGGAGATGAACTCGTTCCACGAGCGCACCTCGTCGAACTCGGGCCGCAGCTTCTCGAAGCCGGACATCCGGTCGAGCGGGGTGCCCACCTCCGGGATGGCGGCCGTGTTGCTGACGACCAGGATGCGGCGGTGGTCCTCGCGCGGGCCGAAGAGCCCTGCTCGGATGGCGGCCGTGACGGTCGCCGCGGCGTACTGCGTCGCCGAGAAGAAGATCTGGATCATGCCGCGATTCCCTTCATACCGCCGCGCACGCGCCGCAGCAGGTGTACACGCTGCTCGCCCATCCCGATGAGGGCGGCCTGCAGCTCGTCCTCGGTCATCTTGTTCAGGGCGTCGGCGCTCATCTGCCGCAGCTTGGCGGCGGTGGGCCGGTCGAACCGGCTGCGCTGGAGGAGCTGGTGCGCGATGACGACGCAGTAGTTGCGCAGCGCCTTCTTGCGCAGCAGCCCGACCTCGGGGTCGTTCGCCAGTTCGGCGAGTACGAGGTCGAAGGACCGGAAGAAGTCCAGCTGACGGACGTCTCCGATCTGGGTGAGAGAGGTGGTGACTCCCCGGCGGTAGAAGACCCCGCGCAGGCTGGCGACGGCGTAGGACTCGGCCCTGCGGTGCAGGTCCCAGATCCAGGGGCGGTCCTCGGCGGTCTTCAGACCGTCGTGGAAGCGCAGCATGCCCTTGTCGAGGAGGCGGCGGTGGTAGACGCCGGCCCAGGCGTAGGGGTAGTCGACCATCGTGGTGTCGTCGACCGGGAGGATCGAGGTGCGCGGGTCCAGCGGGACGTTCCGGCGGCCCTCGGGGGCCCGGTGGACGGCCCGCTCGATGCCGTTGACCTGGACGTGGTCGGTGCGGACGAAGTCGACGTCGTGGCGCTGGACGGCGTCCACGAGGTCCTTCAGATAGCCCGGGGCCAGCCAGTCGTCACCGTCGAGGAAGGTGAGGTAGGTGCCTTCGGCCGCGTCGATGCCGGTGTTGCGGGCGGTGGCCAGACCGCCGTTGTGCTCGTGCTGGATCACCCTGCCGTGCTTCAGCCGCTTCGTCAGCTCCAGCAACGCCTCGTAGGTCTTGTCCTTCGTCGAGCGGTCCTCGACGAAGATGAACTCGAAGTCGTCCTGGTCGTTGTTGACGAGACTCGTCACTGTGTCCGAGACATAGGTCTCGATGTTGTAACAAGGGACGATGACGGACAGTATCGGGGGACGATTGGTCACGCGCACACCTGGGCTCTCTCAGCTGCAGATTCCGCGACAGTAAGAGGTATTCGGCGCCGCGTGTCAACCCGAACGGGACCGGACAGTGCTCGATGGATGAGGACCGGGCCGAACTCCCAGCGCATCACGACGACTTGCCGTACGTCATCGCGTACGCCGTCCCGATTCCTGCGAGCACCAGCTCCAGCCCTTCCTCGAACTGTCGGTCGTAGTCCTGGAAGACCTCGGCGCCGGCCGCGGCCGACAAGGGAAAGTCTGCCATCCGCCGGGCCCGCTCCTCGACGTCGCACCCCCACCGGCGCTCGCCGGGAAGGGGCTGCGCGGGCGATTCTTCACGGCAGAGGGCCGTCAGCCGTCAAGAAGGGTGTCCACGGAGAGTTCGACGTGAACACCGACAGACTCCGGAACGGGGACGCTCTGGCCCCGCTTGAAGCGCTGCGGGTCTGGATACTTGCCGTCGACCGGGTCGGAGTAGAGGAGCACCTCGCCGTGCTTGCGGTCCGCGATGAGGTAGGCGGGGATGCCGGCCTGTGCGTAGCACTCGACCTTGATGTAGAGGTCGTCGGACCAGTTGGACGAGGAGGTCACTTCGACGACCAGGCGGAAGACGTTCGGAGCGTAGTAGTTCTTCGTGACGTGGGCGTCGCGGAAGTCCTCGTTGACGACCGAGAAGTCAGGGATCGCGAAGTCCTCGGGCAGCGCGGGCAACCAAAGACCCACGCCTTGGACGTACTCGCAGCCCGCCTCAACGATGCCCGCCCGATCAAATTCCCTGCCCAGTTTCGTCAACGACAGCGCATGCGAGCCGTCCGGTGGCGGTGTCACAGTGAGCCTTCCCTGGAGAATCTCCACGCGGTGCCCAGGCAGTGCACGGGAAAGCTGGTCGGCGGCTTCGCTCAACGTCAGCTCGTGTTGCAGTACGGCCACGGCATCCTCCTTTTCAGGGGTCACTCTTCACGAGAGTAACCGGGGGCGTACCTCTTCCGCCCTCGATCACCCCTTAGAGGGAATCGCCCAGGTCGGAAGCCATCCGACGGCACGGGAACCGCGCACACCTCACCCTCGGTCCTCCCGAGCCCTCAGCGCGTCGGGGCTGTACACCGGTTCGACGGGTAGTCCCGGCTGCGACTCGCGGGTCATGGTGGACGGCGGCGCGTAACTTGCCAGTCGCCGTACACGACAACGCAGCGGAGTCCGTCCCCCGAGCAAGTGCGGCAGGCATCGAATCGGCGGGACGGACGGATGGGGGTCAGATGCTGAGCTTCGGGGGGTCCGGCTTGCGTACTACGGACATGCGAAAGGTGATTTTCGTCGTTCTCGCGGCTCTCGCCGTGGGCGGCTGCACGGTGCGGACCACCGATCCGGGCGGTAGCCCTCGGTCGCCCGTGCACATGCAGGTCTCGCACCCGCCCGCCGACGACAAACCCGGCGCCACGGCCACACCGAGGTCGGCACCGACCCCGGCTCCGAGGCCGAAGAAGGCGCCCGCTCCCGCACCGCCCGCCCCCGTCCTCTGGTCGCGCGGGGACAGCGGACGGGACGTGCGTGAGCTGCAGGCGCGGCTGCACCAGGTCGCCTGGCTCTACGACGGGCCGACCGGGTCGTACGACGACCTGACGGAGAACGCCGTCAGGGGCTTCCAGGGCAAGCGCGGGCTGCCCCGCACCGGGAGGACCGACACCGTCACCTGGCAGCGGCTGCTGCGGATGACACACGAACCCGGACAGTGGGAGCTGTATCTGACCGGCGGGCAGCCGGCCGCCTATCCCGACCCGCGCTGCCTCAGGGGCCGGGTGCTGTGCATCAGCAAGTCGAGCCGGACGCTGCGCTGGATGATCGACGGCCGGACCGTGTCGACGGTGGCCGTGCGGTTCGGCAGCCAGTACACGCCGACCAGGGAAGGCGTCTTCAGCGTCTACTGGAAGTCACGGCACCACGTGTCGACGCTCTACGACTCCCCGATGCCCTACGCGATGTTCTTCAGCGGCGGCCAGGCCGTCCACTACTCCGCCGACTTCGCGGCCCGCGGCTACGGCGGCGCCTCGCACGGCTGCGTGAACGTCCGGGACGAGACGGCCATCGCCGCGATCTTCGCCGAG
Source organism: Streptomyces sp. B21-083 (assembly GCF_036898825.1). Classification (GTDB taxonomy): domain Bacteria; phylum Actinomycetota; class Actinomycetes; order Streptomycetales; family Streptomycetaceae; genus Streptomyces. Next base: position 3,629,733 of record NZ_JARUND010000001.1, read on the forward strand.
GTGAGCACCGGCGACAAGGTCGTCATCTATTGGTGAGCCTGCGGCGGCGAGGGGGTGTTCGGGGCGCGGACGGGACCGGGGGAACGTGTCCCGCCCGCGCCAGGTGCACGAGCCGAAGGTACGGGGGGAACCCCCGGCTCTGTGCGAGGAACCGATGACCAGTCGGCTCACTGTCTACTGCGCCGACGCCGCCGAAAGTGTCACACCCGGCCCCGCGAGAAGGCGGGAGTGAGGGTGGTCAGGTGGCCGTCGGCAGCGGCAGGGCGCCGTACGAGGGGGCGGCGGCCGGGGCCGGGTCGTTCTGGGGTCTGTGCGATCCGCGCGCGGCGAAGGACGTCGGTGTGGGAGTCGGCCTCGTCGCGGCACGTCCGCCGTGGCTGCCGCCGTTGCCATTGCCATTGCCGTGGCCGTTTCCACCGCCGCCGCCGTTGCTGTTGCCGCCGGCGCCGTTCCCCTTGCCACCGTTGTCACCGGCGCCGTTCTGGCCGCCCTCGGCGCCGGTGTCTCCCTTGCCCGACCCGGTGCCTGTACCCGTTCCCGTGTCGGCGTTCGAGTGGACGCCCGGATCGTCCTTCAGGGCGGTCTCGCAGTACTGCGGCACCTTCTTGACACCCTTGGCCGCCTTCTCCAGGGCCCGGCTGCGCTCCGCCTCCAGCTTCTTGCCGCTGCGCATGTCGCGGCAGGACGAGGCGAGTCCGCCCCGCCGGCCGCCGGGCAGGCCCATGTCGGAGCGGGACCCGTGGCCCCCGTCCGCCGGGCCCTTCCTGCTCTCCTCGGGTTCCGGGGAACCGTTGCCGAAGGAACCCCCGGGCGCGCCGCCGGGTCTGAGGGACGGGACGCTTCTGCCCCGGGTGCCGTCCGGCGACGGCGAGGCCAGCATGGGGTCGCGCGACTCGGCGGCCGAGACGGTGGCGGTGGGGCGGCCGGGCTCGTCGCCGCGGAAAGGGTTCGGCAGGACGCCGACACCGGCGGCCATCGCGACCGAACCGGCCATACCGGCGGCCAGCGCGGCACCGAGCCCCAGCCGCAGGGGGCGGCCCCAGCGGGCCGCGCGGACGCCCCTCCGGTGGGAGGCACCGGAACGCCCGGCCCCTCCTACGCGTACGAGGCCCATGTCGGATCCCATGTCCGACGCGGGTGCGACGGCGGTGAGGTCCGGGGCCGGGCGCGCCTTGCGGAAGGCGGCCAGCGCCGCGGCCTCGCCGGGGAGTTCGGCGCCGCTCCGCGGGGGGTCCACGGAGAGCGCGCCCAGGGTCTTGGCGAGCCGCTCCGCCCGGTCGCGGGCCTCGGGGCCCGCGGACGTCAGTGAAGCCTCCAGCGGCTCCCCGCTCAGCAGGCGTTCCGCCGCAGCGCGGTCCAGCCACCTGTACCGGTCGTCGTCGGCCATCACATGTCCTTCTGCGTCCGCGAACGCGTATGCGTCACACCGGCCGACGTCACCGCACGTCCGTGCGGTTCCCGTGGGGGTGGCAGCGCGTCGAGCGCGGCGGTCGCGTCCGGGTCCTCCCCGAGCAACTCCGCGAGCCGCCGCAGACCGCGGTGCGCCGCCGTGCGTACGGCTCCGGGGCGTTTGCCGAGGGTCTCGGCGGCGGTCTTGGCGTCGAGGCCGACGACCACCCGCAGGACGACGGCCTCGGCCTGGTCCTGCGGCAACCGGGCGATGAGGGAGAGGGTGCTGTCGGTGGCCAGCGACTCCATGGCCTCGCCCGCCGTGTCGGAGTCGGCGGCCCGGCCGGACAGCTCGGTCTCGTCGCCGCCTATGGCGGGGCGGCGTCCGCGCATCCGTACGTGGTCCAGGGCACGGTTACGGGCTATCCGCGCGGCCCAGCCCCGGAACCGGTCCGCGTCCCCGCTGAACCGGTCCAGGTCACGGGCGATCTGCAGCCAGGCCTCGGACGTCACGTCCTCGGCGTCGGGGTCGCCGACCAGCGTCCGCACGTATCCGAGCAGCCGTGGGTGCACCGCGCGGTACACAGTCCGGAACGCGGTCTCGTCCCCAGCCTGTGCCGCAAGCACCGCGGTGGTCAGCTCCGCGTCGTCCCCCTGCACCACACCTCTTTGCACCTGAACCGGCGCCGCTCTGGCGGAGCTGGTTCTCGCCGTCGTGGTTCTCCATGAATGGCCGCGGTCCCAGGCCTCGGTGGACGTGGGTGCCCGACGTCGCAGCCTGTAACGAAAGGCACGTTACGGCGTGAAAGCGCTCCTCGTCCATGTCCGTACAAACGTGCAACCGACTCGTGACGGAGTGACGGTGTGACAGAAACAGCACGCACGGCGCTGTAGGAGATACGGGCCGCCGCGCGGCCCGTGCCGCGCGACGGCCGGGGCCTCTCCTGTGGGGGGTGGCGGCTCCGGCCGTCTCCGCGACGGCGGCCCCGGTCACCGCCAGTCGTCCCGGCGCCGGGTGCGGGTCACCTTGTGCGCGCCGGAGTCCCGGGCCGCGAGAAACGCGGTGACCGCCCTCCGTTCCGCGTCACCGGTGATGTCCTCGTCCCGGGAGCGTTCGCGCAGGACGGCGGCGAGCAGTCCCGCCAGGCGCGGGCGGCCCCGCCTCCGGCTGCCGGTCATGTCGTCGCCGTTCATGTCGGTTCCCCCAGCTGCCGGGCGAGGCGTTTCAGTCCCCGGTGTGCCGCCGTGCGTACCGCGCCGGGGCGTTTGCCGAGGACGCGGGCGGCGGCGGGGGCGTCGAGGCCGACGACCACGCGGAGCAGGACCGCCTCGGCCTGGTCGCGCGGGAGCCCGGCGATCAGCCCGAGGGCGTACTCCGTGGAGAGGGTCTCCAGTGCCTGGTCGGCGGTGCTGTGCGGGCCGGGCAGGTCGAGTACGTCCTGTTCGAGCGCCGTTCCCTGAGGCCTCACCCGTCTTCGGCGCAGCAGGTCGAGGGCGCGGTGGCGGGCGATGGTCGCCGTCCAGCCGCGGAAACCGGGGCCGTCACCCCTGAACCGGCCCAGGTCGCGGGAGATCTCCAGCCAGGTGTCGGACGCCACGTCCTCCGCCTCGTCGCCGACGAGCCCCCGCAGATAGCCGAGGAGTCCGGGCTGGACCAGCCGGTACGCGACCGCGAAGGCGGCCTCGTCCCCGTCCTGGGCCCGCGCGACCGCGTCGCCCAACTGCTCGTCGTACAGCTGTACACGGCGGGGTTCCCGTCGTCCCTGACCCAAGCGCTGTCCTCGTCCGTAACGGCGTATCGAGTGCGAGTGCGGGTTCGACTCCCCGTCCCCATGGGCATCTGCGTCGCCCGGCACGGAAACGTCACTGCTCGACGGGGTTCAGATCGCCGTGGCGTCCCGGCACAGCAGTCGCAGCGAACCGTGGCCGGCGAAACAGCGGCGGGCTTCGTCGGCGGGGTCCCACAACCGTCCGTCGGCCGTGCGGATCCAGTGCCCGCCGTCCGCCTCCAGCCACTCCGCGCCGCCCTCGGTCCGGCGCACGATCACCTCGCCCGCGTACGCCCCGAAGCCGCGCAGCACCGACTCCACGGCGGCGTACGGCGTCTGCTCGCGGCGGAGTTCCTCGATCATCCGGTCGACGCGCCACAGGCTCTGGGTCGAGTAGTCGAGGCGCAGCCGCGCGCCCTCGCGCATCGTCGCGACGGTGTCGGCGGCCCAGCGCACGGGTTTGGCGGCGGCCTGCGGGCGGGCTGGTGCTCGGTGTGCTGCTCGGTGTGCGGTCACAGTCCAGGAAAGCGCGCAGGTGGCGATCGGTGTCACCCGATTCCGGCGGCTGACGGGGATCAGCGCGGGACCGCCCCACGTCCACCCCAGGACGACCACAGGAAAGCCACAGGGCTCACCCTCCTTTGAGGGTCACGCCCGTCCCCGTGCCCGTCGCGACACCACCGCGCGCAGCACGCGCCGCCCCTCCGTCGACACCGCCAGCGCCTGCCGCAGTCCGCCGGAACCGTGCCCGGCGAGCAGTTCCAGGACGGTGATCTGCCGCCGCAGTTCGGCCGCCACGAGGGGCGACATGCCCTCCGTGGCGCCCGCGCGGTAGGACTCGACCGAGGACGGACCGGTGGCGGAGGCGGCGGAAGCGGCGGAGGCGTCCAGGAGTTGGTGGATGCGGAGGGCGGCGACGGAGCAGGCGTCGGCCCATTCGCGCACTCCGGCCGCGGACCGGACGGCGGGGGCGGCGGCGAGCATCCACCGGGCGAGGAGGGCGGCCTCACCCTCGGGGGAGAGCGCGGGGGCGGGGGCTGGGGCGTCCGGTCCGCCGTCGGTGTCGAGCTTGGCGCGGGCCTGTTCCAGACGGGTCGCCCAGTCCTCCGCGTCGCTGCCGTCGGCAAGGCCGGCCCACAGGGGGCGCAGGATCTCGTCGTCCCCTCCCAGGAGGGACACGCACCGATCCAAACAAGCCAGTCCGCCGGCTGTCAGGGCACGCTCGTCGGCATCGGCGATCAGTTCCACCAGGCTCATGCAGGCATCCCCTCCCAGGGCGCCATCCCTTACGGAGCCCGTACTCTCCCCTACTGCGTGCAACGTACCCGGAGCGTCACAGAGGCAGAACGCCGAGCCGGTCGAGGAACCTGAAGAACAGGTTTTCGGCCAACGGGTCGGGTTCCGAAGTCAGTACGTCCAGAAGCGGCCCGGCGTTCACGGTGTGGCCGGCCTCGGCCGCCCAGTCGACCGCGCGTTCGGCCGCGTCGCCGGGTTCGAGGAAGTAGTCGTCGAGGGTGAGCGTGAGCCCCTCGTCCGATTCATCCGACCCGTTCTCCCCGTCGTCGCCCTGCCCGGCGCCCAGGTATCCGGCCATGGCGTCGCGCGCCAGACAGGTGGTCCACGCCCCGCTCTCGGGCGCCGCCGCCTCCAGCACCACGCAGTGGCTGTCCATGACGTACCCGAAGAGCGCGGGCGCGCCGGTCTCCAGGGCGAGGGTGTTCATGCTGCCGATGTCGGCGCCGCCGCTCGGGTACTCCCACACCTGCCAGCCGTCGTCGCGCCGTTCGCGCGAGGTCAGCCCGTCGCGCACCGCACGCAGCGCGTCGGTCTCGGCGAGCGGCCGCGCGCTCCTGCCCACGATCAAGTAGCCCCAGTAACCCAATGCCATCCCCCTGGCCTTTTGGTTCTGCTCGCACTGCCCGCGCCGAATACACCACAGACAGCGGCGGGTTGGCCAGGGATCCGACAATCGGACGTCAGACGCCCACGGAGGCGGGGCCCTGCAGGGCCTTCTCGTGCTGCATACGGGTCAGCCGGAGCACGACGAGGATCGCGAGCACGGCTGCCACCAGGTCGACGGCGTCGGAGAAGAGCACCTGGCCGGTGGCGTCCTGGATCTCCTCTGCCGTGTCGGCCCGGTCGTACGCTCTGGACCCGAAACTGTCGGTGAAGAGCGCGATGAGCCACAGCGTCCACCAGGCGTTGACGAGTGCGTGCGAGGCGCGGGTTCCGGCGGCGCTGCTCGCGTCCCAGATGTCCAGCATGATCCGGCGCGGGAACCACAGGCAGACGACCGGCACGAACCAGCCCCAGCCCGCCCAGCCGCGCTTCATGCTGTGCCCGAACGGATCGAACACCTCGGCGTTGACCCGCACGCGCAGGAACCAGACGAGGTAGAAGACGGCCGTCGCGACGAAGGTCACCGTCTGCGCGACCCCGGCGGCGGCGTAGAGCGTGTCCGCGTGGTCGGCGCGGCGCATGAGGGCGTTGTAACCGCCGACGCCGAGGCCGTCGTCCGCGAGGGAGCCCATCGCGTCGTACATGGTGAGGCCGGCGTAGACGGAGAAGAGGTCGGCGGCGAGGACCACGCCGAGCATCACGGCGACGGCCTTGCCGAGTCCGACCGGCGAACGCAGCCAGGCCGGTCCGTGCGGCTGGACGACGGGCCCGGTGGGCGCGGTCGGCGGCGAGAGCACGGGCTGGGACACGAACGTGCGCCCGGACGTGGGCTCGTCGGCGGCGTCGGCGCAGTCCCAGCACAGGCCCTCGGGTGAAGCGGCCGTGGACAGCTTGCAGTGCTTGCACAACATACGGATCCCCCGGAAACGAGAAAGCGGGCGCCGCCCCTCCCCAGGGCCACGCCCGACAGACAGACGAATACATGTACTAGTCGTGCGGAACCTATGGCGCACCGGGCCCGTACGTCCACCCCGTTTCAGCCCAACCTTCCCGCCAGCTTCCTGAAGTCGGTCCAGGACAGGGGCGGCTGGGCGCGGGGGTCCCACAGCTTCTGCACGGTCGCCCGCAGCGGCATCCGTATCCCGGCGGCCACCTGGTTCTGTGTCTGCGATCCGGCGAGGTCGCACCAGACGGCGAAGACCCCGCCGAGTATCTGCCCGTCGTACGCCGAGGAGACGGCCGTACTGCCGCGCAGCACCCGGGGCGTCCACTGCTTGTAGATCCGCTCGCCGGTGGGGTAGACGAAGGTGTTCGGCTGCCCGAGCACGTAGTAGAGGTACTCGTCGTTGTAGTTGACGACCTTGCGGCCGGCGCTCAGATACCCGGCCGGCTGCCGGGCGCCGATCTCCTTGCCGGTCCAGTAGGCGACCTGGATGTTCTTGCCCGGCTGCACGGAACTCGACTGGTAGAAGCCGTCGTTCCAGGCGCGCATGGCTGTCCGGCCGTGGGCGCGGACAGTGGCGGCCCGGTCGTTGAGCCAGCCCGTAGCGAGGTCGGAGACACCGGCGCCGGACCCGTACTTCTGGGCGGCCGCGGCGGCGAGCTGGGGGTAGGAGGTCGCCGGACTGGAGACCGTCAGGGCCCGGTACTCGTCGCCGCCCAGGTTCCAGGACGCGCCGGGGAAGAGGTCGGCGTACTCGCCCAGCAGATCGTCGACGATCTTCGCGGACTCCGGCTTGGAGATGTCGATCGCCCCGCGGGCCGGCGTGCCCTGCGCGTTTCTCAGCTGGAGGTCGGGGTGGGCGGCGAGGACCGCGCCGAGGTGCCCCGGGCTGTCGATCTCGGGTACGACGGTGATGTGGCGGCTCGCGGCGAGGGCGACGATGCCGCGGACCTCGGCCTTGGTGAGGTGGTCGCTGGACACGATCTCCGGGTGGGTGTCGGAGGCGATCCGGAAGCCCTGGTCGTCGGAGAAGTGCAGGCCCAGCTCGTTGAACTTGAGGTCGCCCAGCTCACGGACGCGGTCCTTGATCCACGACGCCGTGAAGGGCTTGCGGGCGATGTCCAGCATGAACCCGCGCTGCGCCTTGGCCGGCCGGTCGCGCACGACGCCCTCGGGGGCGGTGCTCCCGCCGCTCACCTCCTGCTTGAGGGTGCGGGTGCCGTAGAAGACGCCGGCTTCGGCGGGGCCGGCGACGGTGACGCGGCCGTTGGTGACGGTGAGGGTGTAGGACTCGGGGCCCTTCGCGGCCTGACCCGGGTCCAGCTTGAGCTGGACGTCCCCGGCACGCGGGGCGGCCGTCCCGCCGTACGTCATCCTCAGCTCACCGGCGAGCAGCTTCCCCTCGTCGGCGAGTGCGCCGGCGCCGACGACCACCCGGGACGCCGACGCTGGGCGCCAGCCCGGACCCCGGGCGGGTATGTGCTCGCGTACGGCGGGGATGGTGCGGGGCGTCTTGGAGAGCGGGTAGACGCGGGCCGGAGACGGGGAGGGCGGGGCGGGGGCCTGGGCGCGGGACGAGGTGGACGGGGAGCTGGCCGCCCCGGCCGCGTCCGAGGAACGCGCGGCGCCGGTCGACGCGATGTCACTGCCGGCGCCGGTGTCGGGGCCCGCGTCGCCGACCGGCCAGAGGGCGACGGTCACGCCCACCGCACCGGCCGCCACGAGAACACCGGCCCCGAGAAGCAACCCGGGCCCCTGCCCGTACGTCTTCCTCCCCAGACCCCGTTTCCGCTCGGGAGCCCGACGCCTGCGCCCGGTCACCGGTCTCCACCTGCCCGAGCCTCACGTATCGCCCGCATGCCACGCACCTCCTGATTCGCCTCCACCTCTGAAACCTACGACCGCACCCCACCGAAGTGGTCCACCGTACGTTCCGAAACTCTCCCGTTCGGGTGAAATTCAGACGTCCGTCGGACAGCTACTGACCACTTCTCGATAATGTGAGCGGTACTTCTCTCACACTCGTCCCACGCTTCTCCCGCACATCTCCCCACCCGCCTCCCCAGAACACCGAGGACTCACGCTGTCCGCGCACCGTCTTCCCCACCTCTCCGGCCCGCTCGCCATGCCGGCCCAGACGCGCGCCGAGTCCCCCTCTCCTACGCCGCCGAGCCTGGAGCGGTTCAACACCGAGCCCGCCGAGGACATCGAGCGCACGCTCCTCAGCTGCCTGCACAGCCTCCGCTGGGCCCGCCGCCTCACGGACCACCGCCCCTACCCCGACCTGGACTCCCTGCTCGCCGCAGCGGACGAGGCGGCGTACGACCTGACCCCGGGCGACCTCTCCGAGGCCCTGGCCGCCGAGGCTCTGCCGGCGCTGCCTGACGGGGTGTACTCGGCGGCCCACATGGCCCTGGGGGCGGCGCATGCGGCGTACGAGAGCCGATTCGGCCACGTGTTCGTCATCTGCGTCGACCACATTTCCCCGGACGAGGCCCTCAACCAGGTCCTGTCAGGCATCCGGTCACGTCTGACGAACGATCCGGAGGAGGAACGGGTGGTCGCGGCAGAGGAACTCCGGCGCCTGGCAAGAAAACGGCTGGCGAGTCACCTCAGGGGCGCGGGGAACTGCGCGACCAGCCGCAACTGACCCGCACCCGGCGAAACAACCGCAAGCACCTCCCCCAGTAGCCGCACGCAGTAGCCCGTACGAGCCTGTTTGATCACATCGGTAGGCCCGCTGTAAGCGTTCCGACAACACGTCGCTACGATGGCCAGGGCCGGTGGACCGTACCCGGCCGGGCCCGTCCGACACCCGAAGCCGGCGCGGCTCCAGATCCCCGCTCCCGGAGGGTTTTCCGTGCCGGCTGGAACGCTGTACCGCGGCCGGGAAGGAATGTGGTCCTGGGTGGCTCATCGAGTCACCGGCGTCCTCATCTTCTTCTTCCTGTTCGTACACGTCCTGGACACCGCTCTCGTCCGTGTCTCCCCCGAGGCATACGACGGCGTCGTGGCCACGTACAAGAACCCGATCGTCGCCGTGCTGGAGTACGGCCTCGTCGCCGCCATCCTCTTCCACGCGCTCAACGGCCTCCGCGTCATCGCCGTCGACTTCTGGTCGAAGGGCCCGCGCTTCCAGAAGCAGATGCTGTGGACCGTCGTCGGCCTGTGGATCGTGCTGATGATCGGGGCGATCTACCCCGTCCTCGGCCACGCCGCTCGTGAACTGTTCGGGAGCTGACCCACATGGCGACGACTGAAACCACCGCCTCGGGCATCGGCCCCGTCGAAGGCGCGGGCACGTATCCGGGCTACGACGCCGACAACCCGGCGCCCCTGATCGAGGCCCCGCGCAAGCGCACCAAGAAGACCCCGAAGTCCACCCGTGGCAACTTCGAGATGTACGGCTGGCTGTTCATGCGGCTGTCCGGCATCGTCCTGGTCGTGCTGGTCCTGGGCCACCTCCTCATCCAGCTGGTGCTGGACGGCGGCGTCTCCAAGATCGGCTTCGCCTTCGTGGCCGGCCGCTGGGCCTCCCCGTTCTGGCAGGTCTGGGACCTGCTGATGCTGTGGCTGGCGATGCTGCACGGCGCCAACGGCCTGCGCACCGTCATCAACGACTACGCGGAGCGCGCGAACACCCGGCTGTGGCTCAAGGGCCTGCTCTACACCGCCACGGTGTTCACGATCCTGCTGGGCACGCTGGTGATCTTCACCTTCGACCCGAACATCCGCTAGGCCACCGGGTCACAAGGGGCTGAGGTAATTCTGATGAAGATCCACAAGTACGACACCGTCATCGTCGGCGCGGGCGGCGCCGGCATGCGCGCGGCCATCGAGTCGACGAAGCGCAGCCGTACCGCCGTACTGACGAAGCTCTACCCGACCAGGTCCCACACGGGCGCCGCGCAGGGCGGTATGGCCGCCGCGCTCGCCAACGTGGAGGAGGACAACTGGGAGTGGCACACCTTCGACACGATCAAGGGCGGTGACTACCTGGTCGACCAGGACGCCGCCGAGATCCTGGCGAAGGAGGCCATCGACTCGGTCCTCGACCTGGAGAAGATGGGCCTGCCGTTCAACCGGACGCCCAACGGGACGATCGACCAGCGCCGCTTCGGCGGTCACAGCCGCAACCACGGCGAGGCGCCGGTCCGCCGGTCCTGCTACGCGGCCGACCGCACCGGTCACATGATCCTCCAGACGCTGTACCAGAACTGTGTGAAAGAGGGCGTGGAGTTCTTCAACGAGTTCTACGTCCTCGACCAGCTGATCGTCGAGATCGACGGCGTGAAGCGGTCCGCGGGCGTCATCGCCTACGAACTCGCCACCGGTGAGATCCACGTCTTCCAGGCGAAGGCCGTGATCTACGCGTCCGGCGGCACCGGCAAGTTCTTCAAGGTGACGTCGAACGCCCACACGCTCACGGGTGACGGCCAGGCGGCGGTCTACCGTCGCGGGCTACCGCTGGAGGACATGGAGTTCTTCCAGTTCCACCCGACCGGCATCTGGCGCATGGGCATCCTGCTGACGGAGGGCGCCCGTGGTGAGGGCGGCATCCTCCGCAACAAGGACGGCGAGCGCTTCATGGAGAAGTACGCGCCGGTGATGAAGGACCTGGCGTCGCGTGACGTCGTGTCCCGCTCCATCTACACGGAGATCCGCGAGGGACGCGGCTGCGGACCCGAGGGCGACCACGTCTACCTCGACCTCACCCATCTCCCGCCGGAGCAGCTGGACGCCAAGCTGCCCGACATCACCGAGTTCGCGCGCACCTACCTCGGTATCGAGCCGTACACGGACCCGATCCCGATCCAGCCCACCGCGCACTACGCGATGGGCGGCATCCCGACCAACGTCCAGGGTGAGGTGCTCTCCGACAACACGACGGTGGTACCGGGCCTGTACGCGGCCGGCGAGGTCGCGTGTGTGTCGGTGCACGGCGCCAACCGTCTGGGCACGAACAGCCTCCTGGACATCAACGTGTTCGGGAAGCGGGCCGGTATCGCGGCGGCGGAGTACAGCCAGAAGGCCGACTTCGTCGAACTCCCCGAGAACCCGGCGGAGTTGGTGGTCTCCCAGGTGGAGCGCCTGCGTGAGTCCACGGGCACGGAGCGGGTCGCCGCGCTGCGTCTGGAGCTGCAGGAGTGCATGGACGCCAACGTGATGGTGTTCCGTACCGAGCAGACGATCAAGACGGCGGTGGAGAAGATCGCGGAGCTGCGCGAGCGCTACCGCAACGTCTCGATCCAGGACAAGGGCCGGCGCTTCAACACCGACCTCCTGGAGGCCATCGAGCTGGGCAACCTGCTCGACCTGGCCGAGGTCATGGCGGTCTCCGCGCTGGCCCGCAAGGAGTCGCGCGGCGGTCACTACCGCGAGGACTACCCGACCCGCGACGACGTCAACTTCATGCGCCACACCATGGCGTACCGCGAGGTGGGCGACGACGGCACCGAGTCCATCCGTCTCGACTACAAGCCGGTCGTCCAGACCCGCTACCAGCCGATGGAGCGTAAGTACTGATGGCAACCCCTGTTCTGGACAAGGCGGAAGCGGCCGGCGAGCCCGAGCCCGGCTTCGCCGACTCCCCGTACATCACGGTCACCTTCCGCATCCGCCGCTTCAACCCGGAGCTGGCGGCCGAGGCGGTCTGGGAAGACTTCCAGCTGGAGATCGACCCCAAGGAGCGCGTCCTCGACGCCCTCCACAAGATCAAGTGGGACCAGGACGGTTCGCTGACGTTCCGTCGCTCCTGCGCGCACGGCATCTGCGGTTCGGACGCCATGCGGATCAACGGCAAGAACCGTCTTGCCTGCAAGACCCTGATCAAGGACATCAACCCCGCCAAGCCGATCACGGTCGAGGCCATCAAGGGCCTGACGGTCCTGAAGGACCTCGTCGTCGACATGGAGCCGTTCTTCCAGGCGTACCGCGATGTGATGCCCTTCCTCATCACGAAGGACACCAACGAGCCGACGCGCGAGCGCTTCCAGACTGCGGAGGACCGGGAACGGTTCGACGACACCACGAAGTGCATCCTGTGCGCGGCGTGCACGTCGTCGTGCCCGGTCTTCTGGAACGACGGCCAGTACTTCGGCCCGGCCGCGATCGTCAACGCCCACCGCTTCATCTTCGACTCGCGTGACGAGGCCGGCGAGCAGCGGCTGGAGATCCTGAACGACCGTGACGGTGTCTGGCGCTGCCGGACGACGTTCAACTGCACGGACGCGTGCCCTCGCGGCATCGAGGTCACGAAGGCGATCCAGGAAGTGAAGCGGGCGCTGATCACGCGCCGGTTCTGATCTTCCGGTGTTGTTGAGTTCACCCGAGGGCCCTGTTTCTGCGGATGCGGAAACAGGGCCCTCGGGCGTTTCGGCCCGTCTGCACCATTAGGAACTCGGTCAACTCCCGTTACAGACTGGGCACATGACCATCCTGAGGAAATCGATCGCAGCACTGTCGGCCGCCGCGGCAATGGCTGCCACGCTGCTCGCGATACCCCCCACCGCCTCGGCAACCTCGGCAACTCCCGCGCACGGAACAGTGTTTGGCCAACGGCCCCTCGCACGCGAGAACTTCGACCACCTTCCGCTCGGCCCGGTCACCGCAGGCCACGGCTGGACGACGGACACCTCCAACGGCACCCTGACCATCGCCCGCAGCTCGACCGGCAAGGGCCGCGAACTCCGTGTCCATACGGAGGGCAACGGCCGCGCCTTCCTCGTCTTCCCCGACCTCGCCCCGCCCGGCAACAGCTACTGGGCCCGCCTGCGCCTACGCCTGGACGCCGTCCCCACGGCCCCCGACTGGGCCCACTGGACGGCCGCGGAGGCCTCCGGCTCCGACTCCCCCACCCTCGTACGCCCGTTGGGCGGTCAGTACGCCCCCACGGACAAGGGCAACTTCTGGGGCGTCGGTTCCGACCTGGGTCTCACGGGCGACTGGACGTCATGGAAGACGTCGGCCCCGGCGGTCGCGGGTAGTTGGAGTTGCGTGGAGTTCCATCTGGACGCCGCTGACAACCGGGTCACGGTGTACTTCGACGGGGTCGAGCAGTCGGACCTGACGGTCGACACCAAGCACCACGGCGGCGCCCAGGACTCCGACTTCGTCTTCCCGACGTTCGACAAGCTGAAGCTGGGCTGGCAGCTGTACCAGGCCAACCCGTCGCCGTCGTCGTACGACGTGCGGATGGACGACGTGGTGGTGAGTTCGCGGCGTACGGGCGGGTGTTGAGTCGGAGCACCCCGGACCGGATACCTGTCACGCCTCGCCGACAACATGGAGTCGGCCCAACTCGGCCTGGCCGGTGAACTCGTTCAGGAGGCACAGCACACTCTGGACGGGCGCCGGTGGACTCCTGGCGAACTACACCTGCTGGCAGTCCAGTTGACCGAGGCATTGACGAACATTCACCGGATCGCGGTGAGCCGGGGTGCCTGCCTGCCCGCGCCCGCCTACGACGACCTTGACACCCTGGACCTGGACGACCTGGAGACCGGGGACGAGGAGCGGGACAGCCCCGGTCCCGTCCCGCTCGACTGACCGCCCATCACGATCTCCCGCTTGGGCGGGCGCCCGCCGCACCCGGCCGGATCGGGCCGCAGCGGAAATCCCCGGGAAGCCATGGCTCTCCGGGGACTTTCACTGCCTGCCGTCAGGCGCCCTTGGGCCGACCCTTCTGGCGGAGATCCTCGACGCCGGACAGTCGAAGCCGACTCTCTGATCAGCACCTCCCGGTCAGCGCACCCTGACCAGCACGGCCCGGTCACGGCCTCCCCCGTTCGCCTCACCCGCCTCCCCCGATTCCGCCGACCATCCCCTTACCCTGACGCCATGTCAGATGACGAGTCGTACGAACTGCTCGGGTTCGACAACGTGCTGCTGCCTGTCGGGGATCTCGGGGAGGCGGTCGACTTCTACGAGCGGGCCGGGTTCGGTGTCAACGCCCGGCTCGACGAGGCCGGGATCGCCGTGCTGAAGGTCGGCGCGGAGACTCCTGGATTGTTGCTGCGCGTCGAGGAAGCTCTCGGGCACCGGTCGCCGCCGTGGGCCTCGCCCCGGATCTGGCTTGAGGTGCCGGATGCCAAGGCCGCGTTCCGCGCCATGTCCGCGGCCGGGATCACCCCGCTCGACACCCCGCTCTCCGTGGCCACGGGCTGGACCGTCGAGATCGCGGATCCGTGGGGGAACGTCATCGGGTTCACGGACTACACGAAGCGGCCGGAGCTGGCACGTTCATGAGCCCGGCCGGCGGTTGACTGCCGTCAGGTCGATCTCGATCTCGTACGGCACCGCGACCTTCAGGCGGTCGCGGAGGATGCCGGTGAGCATGTACGTCTTCGTGGCCGGGTCGCGCTCGTAGACGTACACGACCGGCGGGCCCTCCTCGCCGTCCGCCTCGACCCGCCAGAAATGTGGGTCTCCTGCCGCCGCGTACTTGCGGGGCTTGCCCTCGCGGTCGCGTTCCAGTGTGTCGGCGGCGACGACCTCGACGACAAGGGCGACGCCCTCCGGTTCGTACCAGGTCTGGTCCGGGCCTGTGTTCGCGGTCCGCTCAAGCAGGCGCAGCGTGCGGGTGTGGAAGCGCGTCTGTCCCGCTCGTCCCGCGTGCTCACAGCCTCCCCCTTCGGCTCCTTCAGACAGAACCCCGTCGGCGGAACAACGCAGCCAACCCAGCCCAGTTACTGCTTGAACGTGTTCAAAAATAGGTCTACAGTCTCCTCCGTAAGCACTTTTGAACGCGTTCAAGTCGTTCAAGGAGCACGGGGACAAGGACTAAGACATGGACCTCACAGTCGTCGCATACGTCATCTACCTGCTGGTCAGCGTCGCGTTGACCGTCTGGGTGGCCCGCACCCTCAGTACCAACGGGCGGGTCTTTCTCGCCGATGTGCTGCGTGGGAACGAGAAGCTCGCCGATGCCGTCAACCATCTGCTCGTCGTCGGCTTCTATCTCGTCAACCTCGGGTTCGTCGCCCTCTATCTGAGCGGGGACGGGGACATCGGCAGCACCCGGGAGGTGTTCGAGGCGCTCTCCACCAAGCTCGGGGTCGTGCTGCTGGTGCTCGGTGTCATGCATCTCGCCAACGTGTTCGTGCTCAGCAAGATCCGTCGGCGCGGTGTCATGGAGCGGGAGCAGGTACCGCCCGTCGCGCCGCAGGGCTGGGTCGCCCCCACTGTCGGGGCGTGAGCACGATGAGCCACCTGAACGCGGTGGGGCCGGGGGACACCACCGCCCGCGCGGACCGGGATGCCACGGGGGGCGTCCCGGTCCGCCGGCTCACCG
This sequence comes from Streptomyces sp. B21-083, assembly GCF_036898825.1. Classification (GTDB taxonomy): domain Bacteria; phylum Actinomycetota; class Actinomycetes; order Streptomycetales; family Streptomycetaceae; genus Streptomyces. The sequence goes on from NZ_JARUND010000001.1 coordinate 3,645,025, forward strand.
TCCTGTACGACGCCGACTGCGCGCTGTGCACCTTCGTGCGCGGCTGGCTCGTACGGCAGCCGCAGTTGGTGCCGCTGGCGATGGTTCCGGCGGGTTCGCCGCGGGCTCGGGAGCTCTTCCCCGGCCTCGATCACGCCGCCACCCTCGACGACATCACCGTCGTCGGGGACTCCGGGCAGATCTATCGCGGCACCGGTGCCTGGGTCGTCGTGCTGTGGGCGTTGCGTGAGTACCGGCCGCTCGCCCACCGGTTCGCCACCCCGGCCGGGGCCCGGCTCGCCAAGGGTGCCGTGCTCGCCGCAGCCAAGTGGCGCGGGAGCCAGTGGGGCACCGACAGGAGTGGGCGCCCGGTGTACCGGCGGGCGGACGGATGGTCGTACGACCCACGGTTCGGGTGGGTCCACAGCCCGCCCGGCTGTGACAGTGGCACCTGCTCCACTGGTTAGGCTCGTTCCGTGCCAGCAGCGAAAGACAGCCCCGAGTCGCCCGAGTCCGCCGAGCCCTCCACGCGTACTCCCGCCAAGAGTGAGCAGACCCGTGCGCTGATCCTGGAGACGGCCATGCGGCTGTTCAAGGAACGCGGGTACGAGAAGACGACCATGCGGGCCATCGCTCAGGAGGCCGGTGTCTCCGTCGGCAACGCGTACTACTATTTCGCCGGCAAGGAGCACCTGATCCAGGGCTTCTACGACCAGCTCGCCCGCGACTACCAGGTGGTCGCGCGGGAGGTCCTGGACCGGGAGACCGACCTGGAGGCCCGGCTCGCCGGGGTGCACCGGGCCTGGCTCGATGTGGCCGCTCCGTACCACGAGTTCGCCGTGCAGTTCTTCAAGACCGCCGCCGACCCGAACAGTCCGCTCAGCCCCTTCTCCCCCGAGTCGGAACACGCGCGCACGCAGGCCATCGAGGTGCACCGGGAAGTGCTCGCCGGGTCGAAGGCGAAGGTGCCCGAGGAACTCCGGGACATTCTGCCCGAGTTGATGTGGCTGTCCCAGATGGGCATGGTCATGTACTGGATCTACGACCGTACGGAGGGTCGTGAGCGCACCTACCGGCTCGCCGGGCGCGGCGCCCGGCTGACCGCGCGCGGAGTGACCCTGGCCCGTTTCCGGGTGCTGCGCCCGCTGGTCCGCGAGGTCCACGACCTGTTCAGCGACTTCCTGCCGGGGATGACCAACGCCCTTCCCGTACCCGAGCGGCGGGATGACGAGAAAGGTGGCTGAGTAGGTTCCACGCTCCTCGGACGGTCGGCGTCAGATCCAGTCGAGGCTCCAGAGGCGGAAGACCCCGGTGCCGTCCGAGAGGTACTGGCCGCCGCTGACGTCCTCGCTGCTGACCGTGTACTCCTTGCGCTGCCACAGCGGGATCACGGGCACGTCCTGGGCGATCAGTTGCTGGAGTGCGCGGAAGTCCTGGGCGGCGCGATTGCGGTCGGCGTACCGGCGGCTGTCCAGGATCAGCCGGTCCACCTTCTTGTTGCTGTACTCGTTCTTCATGCTGTTCCCGGTGCCGACCAGTGGGCCGGTGAAGGTGTCCGGGTCGGGGAAGTCGGCGACCCAGCCGACGGCGTAGGCGTCCAACTTCCCTGCCGCGTAGCGCTTTTGGTAGTCGGTCCACTCGTAGCCCTTGACGGTGACCTCGAACAGGCCGCCCTTCTCCAGTTGCCGCTTGAGCAGGGCCGCCTCCTCGGCGGCGGCGCCGCGCCCCTTGGCGTAGCCGTAGGTGAAGCGGACGGGGAGCTTCACGCCTGCCTCGGTGAGCAGGTCGCGGGCCTGGGTGACGCTGGGCTCGGGGTAGTCGTCGAAGAACGAGGTGGTGTGGCCGGTGAGGCCTGCCGGGATCAGTGAGTAGAGGGGGGCGGCCGTCCCCTTGTAGACCGTGGCGGCGAGTTCCTCCCGGTTGACCAGCCAGGCCAGGGCGCGGCGGACGAGCGGGTCGTGGAGGGGGGAGTCCGCGCGGAGGTTGAGGACGAGGTTGCGGGTCTCGGCGCTGTCGTTCTCGACGACCTGCTGGCCGGGGTCGCTGGGCGAGAGGCCGGCGAGGACTGCGGGCGGCAGCTGACGGGTTGCGACGTCGATCCGCTTGGCCTTCCACCCCTTGTCGAGGGCCGGCGGATCGGCGTAGTAGCGCAGGTGGATGGGGCGGCCGGTGCTCTTCACGGCGCCCTTGTAGTGGTCGTTGGGTTCGAGGAGGGCCTGCTTCTCCTTCGTATACGTCTTCAGGAGGTACGGTCCGGTGCCGTCGGCGCCGTTGTCGGTGCGCAGGCCGCTCTTGGGGTAGCGCTCGTGGTCGACGATCGCGCCGGCTCCGGTGGCCACCTTGAACGGGAAGGTGGCGTCGGGCGAGTTGAGGTGGAAGGTGACCGTCAGGCCCTTGGCGTCGACCGAGGCGAGGGTGCCGAGCAGGGACGCGGGGCCGACGTCGGTGTTGATGCGCTTGACGCGTTCGAAGGAGAACTTCACGTCCTCGGCGGTCATCTTCCGGCCGCTCGGAAAGGCGAGGTCGTCGCGCACGACGCAGACGTAGGTGCGCAGGTCGGAACCCTTGAAGTCACAGCTCTTCGCCGCGTCCTCGATGGGGGCCGTGCCGTCCGCCCGGTAGGTCAGCAGGGTCTGGAAGACGTTGCTGAACAGGGCCCAGGAGCCGGCGTCGTAGGCGCCGGCCGGGTCGAGGGAGGTCACGGCGTCGGTGGTGCCGACGGTGATCGTCCTGCCGTGGTCGGATCCTTTCGGCATCAACTGCCAGCCGACCGCGCCCGCTGCCGCCACAATGAGCAGCGCCGCGAGAATCCGCATGCGTACCGAGCGCATCGGTGTGCCTCCCCAGGCCCCCTGCCGCAGGCGACTCCCCTGTGGCGGTGATCACCTAAGCACAGGTGTTTCGTGTGGGGGAAGGGACTTCTTGCGAGATGGGAAAGACGTTACCGACGCCCTGTTGCCGACCGGTTTCAGACCTCGTCCAGTGCCGCTCGCACATGGCGCTCCAAGGTACCCGCAATCGCCCAACTCGCCCCGCCGTCAAGGCGTTTCCAGCTACTCGTCGGCCGGCAGGTGATGACGGCGACGGCCCTGCCCTCGGTGACGGCGAGATCGATGGACACCTGGACCTGAGGCCCGTACGGCGTCCTGCAGATCAGGGAGACCTTTCCGTGCCCCAACTCCAGCACCTCGGCGACCACAGGGGTCTGCGCCTTCTTGATGGTGTGCGGGGTGCTGTCGACGGGCCGGCGTCTTGCCGCCGACCGTGGCCGTCTCCGAGGCGACGGTGACCGTGGTGTCGTCGACCGCGGTCGCCGAGGAGGTGAGGGTCCAGGTCGCGGCGGCGGTGGCCGCCTTGGTGAGGACGGTGACGTCCGCGTCGTCGTTCTTCAGCGTGAAGGTGGTGCCGGTGAGCGAGCCCGTCAGGGTCAGGGACCCCGCGCCGGTCTGCGGTTCCCAGCCGCCGCCGCTGGTCGCGGTGAACGCGACCGAACCGCCGTCCGCGCCGATCCCGCCGGAGTCGATGGTGCGCGCGTACAGCGTGTGCCAGCCGTTGGCCGGGTTGATGCTGCTGGTCTGCGTGTCGCCGCCGGTGCCGTTGGTGGTGTCGAGCTTCTTGCCGGGCAGGGACGCGTCGTCCAGGCCCCACCTCGACCCGTGATCTTCACTGGGTGTGATCAGGCCTGTCTGGACGCCAGTTCCACGACGGTGATGTCCGACGGCGCCCCCACGCGCGTGGGCGGACCCCAGGCGCCTGCGCCCCGGGAGACGTACAACTGCGTGTCGCCGTACCGTTCCAGACCCGCGAGAGTGGGGTTGGCGAGGTCGGCGACGAAGTTGCCGGGCCACAGCTGGCCGCCGTGGGTGTGGCCGGAAAGCTGCAGGTCGACGCCGTGCTCGACGGCGTCATGGATCTGCACCGGCTGGTGGGCCAGCAGCACGCTCGCCCGTGAGGTGTCCCGGCCGCCGAGCGCCTTGGTGAAGTCGGGGCCCTGGCCCTCGCTCTCCCCGGCGAGGTCGTTGACCCCGGCGAGGTCGAAGGCGGGCAGTTCGACGCGGGCGTTCTCCAGCAGGCGCAGACCGAGCCGCCGTACCTCCTCGACCCACTGTTCGGCGCCGGAGAAGTACTCGTGGTTCCCCGTCACGAAGAACGCGCCGTGCCGCGCCCGGAGTTGGGCGAGGGGGGCGGCGGCCGGGCCGAGGTCCTTGACGCTGCCGTCGACCAGGTCACCGACGACGGCGATCAGATCGGGCTGGGTCGAGTTGATCGTGTCGACGACCTTCTGCGCGAAACCCCGGCCGAGTACGGGCCCGAGGTGGATGTCGCTGACGACGGCGATCCTGAACCCGTGGGCGCCGCGCGGCAGTTTGGCCAGCGGCACGGTGACGCGCTTCACGCGGGGGCCGCGCAGGACGCCGTACGTGCCGTAGCCGACGGTCCCGGCGGCCACGGCGGCGGCCGAGCCGGCGACCACCCGGGAGACGAAGAGACGCCGGGAGGGCGCGACGAGGAGACGGGGTACAGCCGGGGCGCGGGGGGCGGCGGTACCTGGAGTCCCGGGGGTCCCGGGGGTCCCGGGGGTGCCGGGCGTGCCGGGGGTGCCGGGCGTGTCGGGCGTGTCGGGGGTGCCGGGCGTGTCGGGGGTGTCGGGGGTGTCCGTGGCCCCCTTGGCGGCTTCCGGGCTCTCGGGTGCCCCCGCCGGGACGGTCTCCGTCTTCCGAAGCCGCAGGGGCGGTACGGGAGCCCGGGCCGGCCCGCGCCGCTCCAGGAAGCGTCGCAGCAGCGGCCGTACGACCTCGCCCGCGATCAGGGCCAGCACCAGATACATGAACAGGGCGAGCCACAGGAAGCCCGGCCAGGCCAGCGTGCGCTGGAGCCAGAAAGGCGCGCCACCGCGCTCGGCGGCCAGGGCCGCGACCATCATCACGGGCAGGGCGACGAACACGACCGTGCCGGCCCGGCGGGCGAGGCCAGGGCCCGCTGTCGTGTCGCGCACCAGACGGCGCCAGACATACCAGTGCAGACCGACAAGAGCGGCGAGCGCCGCGAGCCCGGCGAGCAGAAAGACGATGACCATGCGGGTGTGTCTCCCGTTGTTGCGGGTGTCTCCCGTTATCGGGGGTGTGGCTCGCGTTATTGGGGGGTGTGGCTCCCGTTATCGGGGGTGCGTCTCCCGTTACGAGGTCTGACGCAAAGCGCGCAGTCCGCGCAACCCGATGCCCCCGACGACCGTCCCCAATACGAAGGAGACGACCGCGAGCACCAGATGCACCCAGAAGTACGCCGTCGGGCTGCCGGCGTCGTCGAACGCGAGCCCGCTGCCGTCCTTGACCAGATTCTTGATGAAAGTGACCCAGATGACCCAGCTCCACACCCCGAAGGCGAGCAGGAACCAGGAGACGGGGCGGCTGAGCTTCATGAGGCCAGTATCGCCGCCGTCCTCCGGGTCCTTCGGCCGGGGTGGGCAGGGCGGTACGACTTCCCGGGCCGGTACATGTACGTTCTCGATCGTGCCCGCCTCGAAAAAGACCGCCAAGCGCTCCTTGCTGGTCACCTCCGCCACCCTGCTGTCCGCCGCGCTGATCGCGCCCGTACCCGCGTTCGCGGCTCCCAAGCCGACGCCGAGTGCCACGCCGTCGGTGACTCCCCCGGCGAAGATGTCGAGCGTGGGCGGGGAGCGGCTCGGCCTGGCCGGGACGCAGGTGAACCTCTCCGACGGGGTGCCGGTGATCCCCAAGGACATCAGCGCCCGCTCGTGGATCGTCTCGGACGCCGAGTCCGGGGATGTGCTCGCCTCCCACAACGCGCACTGGCGGCTGCCCCCGGCCAGCACGCTGAAGATGCTGTTCGCCGACACCGTGCTGCCCAAGTTCCCGAGGACGCTGAAGCACAAGGTCGCGCCCGCCGATCTGGCGGACGTCGGCGCCGGGTCCAGCATGGTCGGCATAAAGGAGAAGGAGACGTACACGGTCCATGACCTGTGGCTCGGTGTCTTCCTGCGCTCCGGCAACGACGCGGTGCACGTGCTGTCCCACATGAACGGCGGCGTCGCGGCCACGGTCAAGGAGATGAACGAGCACGCCGAGGAGCTCCAGGCCCTCGACACGAACGTGGTCAGCCCGGACGGCTACGACGAGAAGGGGCAGGTGTCGTCGGCGTACGACCTGACGCTGTTCGCGCGCTCGGGGCTGCAGAAGAAGGACTTCCGCGAGTACTGCTCGACCGTTTCGGCCAAGTTCCCGGGCGAGACGAAGAAGAACAAGCAGGGCAAACCGGTGCGCGGGTCCTTCGAGATCCAGAACACCAACCGGCTGCTCGCCGGTGACTCGGACATCTCCGTGTACCAGGGCATCGCGGGGGTGAAGAACGGCAACACCACCAACGCGGGCGCCACGTTCACGGGGGTCGCCGAGCGGGGCGGCAAGGTGCTGCTGGTCACGGTCATGAACCCGGAGAAGGCCGAGCACAACGAGGTCTACAAGGAGACCGCCCAGCTGCTCGACTGGGGTTTCCGGGCCGCCGGGAAGGTGCAGCCGGTGGGCGAGCTGGTCGCTCCCAAGGGCGCGACGGAGTCGGCCGAGCCCGCGGGCTCCGGCGACGAGTCCGGAGAGGCGGGTGGCGGCTCCGGCGACGGGTCCGCCACGGGCGGCTCCTCCGCGTCGCCGGTCGCGAACGCGTCCACCGCGTCCGAAGCCGACGGGCGCGGGATGGGCGTCGCGCTCGGGATCGCCGGGGGTGTGCTGGTGCTGCTGGCCGGGGCCGCGTTCCTGGTCAACCGACGGTGGCCCCTGCCGGAGCTGGTACGACGCCGTCAGCGGTGAGGCCGGGGTGGGCCGGGGTTTGTTTCGCCCCCGCCGCCCCTACCCGTCCCATCCTCGGGGGCTGCGCCCCCGAACCCCCCTTCGCGCTGAACGCGCTCGTCCTCAAACGCCGGACAGGCTGGGAGGTGCGGGGGTGCGCTGGACAGATGCGGCAAACAGGCGGCGGAACCGGCTCGATCTGTGCACGCCGGCACGGCTGAGACACCTGGGCCCGCGCTGGACAGAGACAGCAAACGGGTGGGCGGGCGGGAAACGTGACCTGGGCTGAAGCCGCGTTCACCCCTCGCTCTCCGGACGGGTCGCCGTCCACGACGCGCAGAACAGCACCAGCTTCGACGTCAGGTTGATCCACAGCAACAGAGCGACAGGGACGCCGAACGCGCCGTACATACTCTTCGCCGCCACGCCCTGCATATAGCCGCTCAGCAGCAACTTCAGCAGCTCGAACCCCGCCGCACCCATCAGCGCGGCGACGACCAGCCGGCGCCGGGTCGGCTCCACGCCGGGCAGCAGGGTGAGGACGTACAGGAGCAGCAGGAAGTCGGCGAGTACGGCGACGGCGAACGCGGCGAGGCGCAGCAGGACCGCACTCCAGCCGGCCTCGTCGATGCCGAGTCCCCGTGCCACCCGGCCGACCGCCGCCGAGGCGACGGTGGACGCGGCGATCGTGACGAGGACGGCCCCGCCGAGCCCGACCAGCACCCCGGTGTCCTTGACCTTGCGCAGGACGGGGTTCCCCTCGTCCTCGGGCACCTCCCACACCGCCCGCAGACACTCCCGCATCGAGCCGACCCAGCCGATGCCGGTGATCAGCAGCACGGCGCCGGCGATCACCCCGATCGTGCCGGCGTTCTGGACGAGACCGTTGATGTCCAACTGCTCGGAGATGCCGGGCACCTGCTCGGAGAGCTTGTCCTGCAACTCGTTCTGCCGACTGGTGCTGAGGGTGGCGGCGGCGATCGCGGCGGCCACGGTGAGCAGCGGGAACAGTGCGACGAAGCTGATGAAGGTCATCGCCGCGGCGAGACGCGACCACTTCACCCGGTCGAGTCGCTCGTACGACCGCCATACGTGTGTGGCGGTCAGGCGGACGACGATCCGTCCGACGCCGGGGAGCTTCTTCAGCCAGTCCATAGTGAGCTTGTACCCTGCGGGCGCCGGATCCTCGTCGTTCTACCTGGTCGGAAGCGGGCCGCGCTCCACATGGGCGGCCTGCGGCGGCACGACGGTCCCGCCGAAGGTGAACTCGCGCAACTTGCGCCACACCGCGTCGGGCCCCTGCTCGTAGAGCGCGAAGCCGGTGCAGGGCCAGGCGGCCTCGTAGTCGGCGAGTTCCGCGTAGGCGCGGTCCATCGCCTCCTCGGCGATGCTGTGCGCGACCGTCACATGCGGGTGGTACGGGAACTGCAGTTCGCGCGCCACGGGTCCGGAGGCGTCCCGGACCTGCTTCTGCAGCCAGGTGCAGGCCTCCGCGCCCTCGACGATCTGGACGAACACGACGGGCGACACCGGCCGGAAGGTGCCGGTTCCGGAGAGCCGCAGCGGGAACGGCCGGCCCGCGGCGGCCACCTCGACGAGGTGTGCCTTGATGGCGGGCAGCGCCTCGGAGTCGACTTGCGTGGGCGGCAACAGGGTGACGTGGGTGGGGATACCGTGCGCAGCGGCGTCGCCGAAGCCCGCACGCCGCTCCTGGAGCTGGCTGCCGTGGGGCTCCGGGACCGCGATCGACACACCGATCGTTACGGTCCCCACGTCGTCTCCTGTTCGTCGTCTCGGTGTTGCTCATATCGGCTGTTGCTCGTACCGGTCGGCTATCGACTGTACGGCCACGGCGGGTCTGCGGGCAGGCGCAACCGTAGTGATGTGCAGCGCTCTGGTGCCGCTTCGTGCGCCGTGCGGTGGTACAGGTACCCAGGCGACTTCGGATCAGTGCTTGGCGGGCAGGAAGCCGACTTTTCCGTAGGCCTGGGCGAGGGTCTCCGCGGCGACGGCCCGTGCCTTCTCCGCGCCCTTGGCGAGGATCGAGTCGAGCGTCTCCGGGTCGTCCAGATACTGCTGGGTGCGCTCCCGGAACGGCGTCACGAAGTCGACCACGACGTCGGCGAGGTCCACCTTCAGCGCACCGTAGCCCTTGCCGTCGTATTTCCGCTCAAGTTCGGCGATGTCCGTGCCGGTGAGGGTGGAGTAGATGCCGAGCAGGTTGCTGATGCCGGGCTTCTCCTCGCGGTCGAAGCGGATCACGGTGTCCGTGTCCGTGACCGCGCTCTTGACCTTCTTGGCGGTGGTCTTCGGGTCGTCGAGGAGGTTGATGAGGCCCTTGGGCGTGGACGCCGACTTGCTCATCTTGATCGACGGGTCCTGAAGGTCGTAGATCTTCGCCGTCTCCTTCAGGATGTACGGCTTCGGGATCGTGAAGGTCTCGCCGAAGCGGCCGTTGAAGCGCTCGGCGAGGTCACGGGTCAGCTCGATGTGCTGGCGCTGGTCCTCGCCGACCGGCACCTCGTGCGCCTGGTAGAGCAGGATGTCGGCGACCTGGAGGATCGGGTACGTGAACAGCCCGACGCTCGCCCGGTCGGCACCCTGCTTGGCGGACTTGTCCTTGAACTGGGTCATCCGGGACGCCTCGCCGAAACCGGTGAGGCAGTTCATGATCCAGGCGAGCTGGGCGTGCTCGGGGACATGGCTCTGGACGAACAGCGTGCAGCGGTCCGGGTCGAGCCCGGCGGCGAGGAGCTGGGCGGCGGCCAGTCGGGTGTTGGCCGTGAGCTCCTTCGGGTCCTGCGGGAGCGTGATCGCGTGCAGGTCCACGACCATGTAGAACGCGTCGTGGGATTCCTGCAGGGCCACCCACTGGCGCACGGCACCGAGGTAGTTGCCGAGGTGGAACGAGCCTGCGGTGGGCTGGATTCCGGAGAGCACGCGGGGACGGTCAGAGGCCATGTTCACCATTCTCTCAGGTCTCGGGGCCCGGTCCGGTACGGGTAGGGACACGGGTCGACCACCGATCGGAAACAGCGTCGGACAATGAGACGAGGAACACAGGAGGGCTCGGCCGGTACGGGGCGTGCGGGGGCCGGGGACGAACTCCGGTGGGCGGCGGCGGGGCTGGCCGTGGGGCTGGGGATCGGCGCCGGGGGCGCGCTGCTGACGCGACGAACGGCGGACCGGCGTGAGGCCGGGCCGCCGCAGGGGCTGATCGACCTGTGACGTCGGCCTGCCCGCCCGGGACCTGGGCCGACAAAGGCCGATCAACTGCCGACGCGACGAACGGCGGACCGGCGTGAGGCCGGGCCGCCGCAGGGGCCACGCCAGGAACTGGCCGACCTGTGAGGGGCGACCCGCCCGTCCGCGGTCGGGGTCAGCCGAGGTCGATCTCCGGGTACAGCGGGAAGCCGGCGACCAGGTCGGTCGCGCGGCGGGAGATCTCGTCGGAGAATTTCGCGTCCAGGACGTGGGACGCCTTGGAGGTGGCGCCCGACTTCGTGGTGCCCGGCTCGGCGGCGGTGAGGACGCGGTCGATCAGGCCGGCCACCTCGTCCATCTCCGCCGTGCCCAGGCCCCGCGTGGTGAGGGCGGGGGTGCCGATGCGGATGCCCGACGTGTACCAGGCGCCGTTCGGGTCGGCCGGGATGGCGTTGCGGTTGGTGACGATGCCCGAGTCGAGGAGCGCGGTCTCCGCCTGGCGGCCCGTGAGGCCGTAGGACGAGGCGACGTCGATCAGGTTGAGGTGGTTGTCGGTGCCGCCGGTGACGAGGGTGGCACCCCGGCTCATCAGGCCCTCGGCGAGTGCGCGGGCGTTGTCGACGATGCGCTGGGCGTAGTCCTGGAAGGCGGGCTGCCGGGCCTCGGCGAGGGCGACGGCCTTGGCGGCCATGACGTGCGGGAGGGGACCGCCGAGGACCATCGGGCAGCCTCGGTCGACCTGGTCCTTGAGCGAGTCGTCGCAAAGGACCATGCCGCCGCGCGGGCCGCGCAGGGACTTGTGCGTGGTGGTCGTCACGATCTGGGCGTGCGGAACCGGGTCGAAGTCGCCGGTCAGGACCTTGCCCGCGACCAGACCCGCGAAGTGGGCCATGTCGACCATGAGCGTCGCGCCGACCTCGTCGGCGATCTCACGCATGATCCGGAAGTTCACCAGGCGGGGGTACGCGGAGTAGCCCGCGACGATGATCAGCGGCTTGAAGTCACGGGCCGACGTACGCAGCGCCTCGTAGTCGATGAGGCCGGTCGCCGGGTCGGTGCCGTAGGAGCGCTGGTCGAACATCTTGCCGGAGATGTTCGGGCGGAAGCCGTGGGTGAGGTGGCCGCCGGCGTCCAGGGACATGCCGAGCATGCGCTGGTTGCCGAAGGCCTGGCGCAGCTCGGCCCAGTCGGCGTCGGAGAGGTCGTTGACCTGGCGGGCGCCGGTCTTCTCCAGGAACGGGACCTCGACACGGTCGGCGAGGACGGACCAGAACGCGACGAGGTTGGCGTCGATGCCGGAGTGCGGCTGGACGTAGGCGTGCCGGGCGCCGAAGAGCTCGCGGGCGTGCTCGGCGGCGAGGGACTCGACGGTGTCGACGTTGCGGCAGCCGGCGTAGAAGCGGCGGCCGATCGTGCCCTCGGCGTACTTGTCGCTGAACCAGTTGCCCATGGCCAGGAGGGTGGCCGGGGAGGCGTAGTTCTCGGAGGCGATCAGCTTGAGCATCTCGCGCTGGTCGGCGACTTCCTGGCCGATGGCGTCGGCGACGCGCGGCTCGACGGCGCGGATCACGTCGAGGGCGCTGCGGAAGGCGGTGGATTCGGTGGAGAGGTGCTCGGTGTTGAGGGGCTCGGCTGACATGGGGACCTCCGGACGTGGCGTTCGGCGTTCACGGCTCGGCCCAGGCGCACGGCACTCACTCACGGACCCCGGCAACGGGTTGCGACGGTCCTGGGGCCGCTTCCCGATGGTCGGTCCCATCCCAGCGCGCCAGTCACGGCCCGCCGGTCAGCCTACCGGGCAGGCCGGAGGGCCGAGCCGCGCTGTCCACCATGCGAGCGACGCCACCCGCACGGGTGTCAGCGGGAGCGTCGGAGGTCCTCGGAGGGCGTCAGAGGATGACGTGGGGCAGGAAGCGGGCGTACTCGTCCGTGATCAGGCCGGCCGACTCACGGATACCGAGGCCCGCCGACTCGTCCTCGACGACCCAGGCGCCGAGGACGACGTGGTTGCCGTCGAAGGTGGGCAGGGGCGCCAACTCCTGGTAGCAGCAGGGGTTTTCGGGGCCGGGTACGGCGGGGGAAGCGAGGGCGGATGCGGGCGTGGTGCCCCGCTCGTGGACCGTCACGCCGGCGCCCTCGCGGCCCAGCAGCGGCTTGGCGACGTAGCCGGTGGTGTGTGCCAGCTCCCGGGGGCCGTCCAGGTAGGCGGGGAGGAGGTTGGGGTGGCCCGGGTGGAGTTCCCAGAGGATGGCGAGGAGGGCCTTGTTGCTGAGGAGCATCTTCCAGGCCGGTTCGATCCACAGGGTGCTGCCCGTGCCGCCGCCGTTGTCCAGGGTGTCGAGGACGTGGCCGGCGAACTCGTCGGCGGTGAGCCACTCCCACGGGTAGAGCTTGAAGCAACTGCGGATGAACCGGAGTTGGTTGTCGACGAAACGGCCCGAGAGCGGGTCCCAGCCGATCTCCTCCATGGCGATCCACTCGGTGTCCAGCCCCGCCGTCTCCTTCAGATACGCGACGGTCATCAGGTCCTCGCCGATCTCGTCGGCGGCGGAGTGCGCGAAGTGGAGAGGGCTGCCGGGCGGAAGGAGGGCCGCCTGCTTCTTCCAGGCGGCGACGAGGCGTTCGTGGAGGGAGTTCCACTGGTCGGCGCCGGGGAAGCGGTCCTCCATCCAGAACCACTGTGGGGCGGCGGCCTCGACGAGGGAGGTGGGGGTGTCCGCGTTGTACTCGATGAGCTTCGCGGGGCCCGTCCCGTCGTAGCGGAGGTCGAACCTGCCGTAGACGGAGGGGAGTTCGGCCCGGCGGTGCCAGGCCTCGGCGACCGCTTCCGCGATGCGCGGGTCGGTGATGCCGAGGTCGGCGAAGCGGTTCGCGGTGACGATGTGGTCGGCCGCCGCGAGGCACATGGCGTGGAGTTCCTCGACGGTCTCCTCCAGCGCCTCCACCTCGGGGAGCGAGAAGACGTAGTACGCGCTCTCGTCCCAGTAGGGGCGCAGGGAGTCGTCGGGGATGGGGGTCCCCCCGGTCGAGCGAAGCCGAGACTGGGGGAGGGTGAGCGGGTAGATGAGCCCCTGCTCCTCGACGGTCCGCTGCCAGTCGGGGCGGGGCTCGATCGTGCGGCGCCGCATGTCGGGGCTCAGCCGCCCGAACTGCTGTCGCCGCCGCCGAAGCCGCCGCGGTGGACGCCGGTGCCGCTGCGGTCGTCGTCGCTGCTCCCGGAACCGCCGCCGCTCTCACCGGACTTGGTGAACGAGCCGCCCTTCACCCAGCCCGACTTCTTCTTGCCGCCGTAGTAGTGGGCGCCGTTGACGGCCGTGGTGGTCTTGCAGTTCTTCTCGGCGACGACCTTGTAACCCTTGGCGGCGCGGTAGCTGTCGCGGTCGACGCAGCGCTTGTCGGGGTCGTCGGAGGAGCAGGCGGTGAGGGCGGCGGCGAGCAGGCCCATGCCGCCGAGGACGACGGTTCCCGAGCGGAGCTGTCCGCGCGTTCTTCTGCTGGCGTCGGCCATGTCGTGTCTCCCCGTTGGCGTTTCGCAGTTTTTCGTGCAGTTTTCCGTGCAGTTTAAGGATCGTCCGAGGAGCATGTCGGCCTGCCCCCCTGCTCCTCCCGCCCGTACCTCTCCCGCCTAGAGTCACTTTGTGCTCTTTGGAATGGTGTGCGCGCTCAGCGCGGCGGTCTGCTTCGGTACGGCGACGGTGTTGCAGGCGGTGGCCGCGCGCGCGGCGACGGCCGGAACCGACCCGGCCGGGGGCGGTGGTCCGGGTGACGACGCGGCGTTGTTGCTGCGGGCGTTGCGGCAGTGGCGGTACATCGCCGGACTGGCCCTGGACGGGCTCGGCTTCGTCTTCCAGATCGCCGCCCTGCGGTCCCTTCCGATCTACGCCGTCGGCGCGGCGCTTGCCGCGAGTCTCGCCGTCACCGCGGTGGTCGCCGCCCGGCTGCTGCGTGTGCGTCTGAGCGGGGTGGAGTGGGCCTCGGTGGGGGTGGTGTGCGCCGGGCTGGGAATGCTGGGGCTGGCGTCGGGCACGGAGGGGGACCGTGCGGGGACGGACACGCTGAGGTACGCGATGCTCGCGACCGGCGTGGGCGTGCTGGTCCTGGGTCTGCTGGGCGGGAGGTTGCCGGAGCGGGGACGGGGGCTGGCGCTCGGGTTGGCGGCCGGGTTCGGGTTCGGGGTGGTCGAGGTGTCGGTGCGGCTCATCGATGACGTGTCGGTGGGGGCGCTGGTGAGCAACGCGGCGGTGTACGCGCTGGTGGTGGGAGGCGGGGCGGCGTTTCTGGCGCTCACGTCGGCGTTGCAGCGGGGGGCTGTGACCGTGCCGACGGCGGGGATGGTGATCGGGGAGACGATCGGGCCCGCGCTGATCGGGGTGGTGTGGCTGGGGGACCGTACCCGGGAGGGGCTGGGGTGGCTGGCGGTCGCGGGGTTCGCGGTCGCCGTGGTGGGGGCGTTGGCGTTGGCCCGGTTCGGTGAGGCGCCGGAATAGGTCACGCCCCCGGCGCCCTTACCCGTCCCGTCCCGTTCCTGGGGGCTGCGCCCCCAGACCCCCCACCGCGCTGAAGGCGCTTGTCCTCAAACTCCCCCAGAGGGGGACCCCCGGACGGGCTGAAGGGGTGGGCCGGCGGGGAGAAGGCCCGGTTCACCCCATCGCGCCGACCACCCCGTCCCACAACCGCACCCTCGCCTCCAGGGCGTCCGTCGCCGTCTCCGCCGCCTCCGCCCAGTGGGTGTCGCTCGTACCGCACAGGTCCGCGACCATCTGCATCGCCATGGGCGTGTGCTGCTCGCCGTCGACCTCGATGTGGCGGGAGAGGTAGTCGCGGAACAGGGGGAAGCTGTCGGTGCCCTCCTCCTTGATCACCTGGTCGAACATGTCCGGGATCAGATCCTCGCGGGAGAAGGCGAAGGCCGCGGCCCGGCAGTGCAGTGGACGGTCCTTGATGATCTCGAACGTGGCGCGGACGAACTCGGCTGCGGGAGCGGGGACTTGGGCGACCCGTAACGCCGAGTCCACGTCGTGCCCCTCCCCCACCAGGGCGATGAACGTGTCGATACGGGACGTGTCCGCCGTCGCCTCGCTCATGCCGGCCCGGTAGAGCTCGAAGTGGCTGGTGAAGCCGCCGTTCAGCTCGTCGCTCTCCTCCACGAGCACGATGTCGTTGATGAGGCGCCGGCTCACCTCCGACCCGCGCGGCACCCAGGGGACGTCGACACAGGTCAGCTCGCGCTGCAGCGACTTGAGCAGGGACATGAAGTCCCACACCGCGAAAACATGGTGTTCCATGAACGTCGCCAGGTGTTCCCTGGTGTTTATCAGCTGGTAAATCGGGTGAGCGGTCACTTCTTTACGCACCGGTTCGATCACGGACCGGGCCCGTTCGATTCCCTCGTGGGTCATATCCCAGTCGTACCTGGACATGAAATCTCCCTCGCGTCGGTCGAATGGCGATCGTGCAGCTATTCCACCCTCCTGGGCAAGCCCTTTCCTGAATTCCGGGAAAGTTACCCCGAGTATCACTGAAAGAACCCCGAAAGCCGCCCTAAAGCCTGATAAAAACCAACCTTCCGGACATCCGGGAGGAGATTTCGAAAATCTTCGTTGAATATTTGAGCGCGACCGGTTCCTGCTGCGTATACGACGGGGTGACCAGGAATCCCGTCACCGTCACGGTGGCGTATCAAGTGATCCCGGGCCGCGAGACCGAGTTCCACTCCTGGGGGTGGGCCGTGCTGCGTGCGAGTGCGCGTGAGCCGGGATTTCTAGGGGGTGGTGTGCTTGTCGACGGAGAGGCTGAGTGGCATGTGGTCTACCGCTTCGACAGCGAGAGTACGGCCCTGGCCTGGGAGAACTCCGCCAGTTGGGCTCAGTGGGGAGCCAGGGTCGAGGGGCTCGCCCGGGAGACCGGGCGTCGTAGCGTCCAGGGATCGAGGGTGTGGTTCGACTCCCAGGCCGACTCACCGCCGGCCGCCGCAGCGCCCACTCCACCGCGTCCCCCGGACAAGTGGAAGCTGTGGTTCGTGAATATGAGCGCGGTTTTTCCACCCGTGCTCATATTCAATCTGACCATTCTCCCGTTCCTCGGCGGCGTCAATCCGCTCATTCGCACTTTATTGCTCTGTCTGGCCGTGACGGCACTCGTCACCTGGATTCTCATGCCGCGCCTTCAGCGCTTTTTCAAGAAATGGCTGTATCCGCCGCTCCAGGCACTTCGTGGACGGCACAAACGGCGTACCGCCTGACGACGGCCTGAACGACGGCATGAACGATGCAAGGGAGGTGGGCGGGTGAAGACCCTGCTCATCGACAATTATGACTCGTACACGTACAACCTGTTCCAGCTGATCGCGGAGGTCAACGGCGAGGAGCCGTCGGTGATCCGCAACGACGCGCTGACCAGCAGAGTCGACAGTCTGCTGGAATTCGACAAGTTCGACAACGTGGTCGTCTCCCCGGGACCCGGGCACCCCGCCACCCCCCGCGATTTCGGGATCAGCGCACGTGTACTGGCCGAGTCCCGGATACCCGTCCTGGGCGTCTGCCTGGGCCATCAGGGCATCGCGCTCGGCGAGCGCGGCGGGATCGAGCCCGCCCCTGAGCCCCGCCACGGGTATCTCTCGACGATCCGGCACGACGAGCGGGACCTCTTCAAGGGCCTGCCGCAGAACTTCACCGCCGTGCGCTACCACTCCCTCGCCGTGCGCGAGCCGCTGCCCGACACCCTTGAGGCCACCGCCTGGGCCGAGGACGGCGTGCTGATGGGCCTGCGGCACCGAACGCGCCCCCTGTGGGGAGTGCAGTTCCACCCGGAGTCGGTCCTGACCGAGTACGGACGCCGCATGCTCATGAACTTCCGCAACCTCACGGCGGAACGCGCCCGCAAGCTCCGTGCCAAGAACACGGCCGTCACCCGTACCGCGGCCGCGATGCCCGAGTTCTCCTCCCCGGTGCTCGTCCCCCGGACCACCCGTGTTCCCGCCCAGCGCCGCTCCCCCCAGCAGCGTCCCACCCACCGTCTCCACACCCGCCGGATCGCCACCGCCGTGGACACGGAGGCCGCGTTCGGCCGGATGTACGCCGGCTCGCCGCGCGCGTTCTGGCTGGACAGTTCGCAGGTCGAGAAGGGGCGGTCACGGTTCTCGTTCTTCGGGGACGGGTCCGGCCCGCTCGCCGAGTTCGTGCGCTACGACGTCACGAGCGGCGTCTGTGAGATCGAGCGGGACGGACGGCCGACACGCAAGGTCAGGGCGAGCGTCTTCGACTACCTGAAGCGGCAGTTGACGAACCGTCATGTCGACGCCACCGGCCTGCCGTTCGACTTCACCGGCGGCTACGTCGGCTACTTCGGGTACGAGACGAAGGCCGACTGCGGAGCCTCGCCCAACGTCCACCGGGCCCAGACCCCGGACGCCTGCTGGCTGTTCGCCGACCGGCTGATCGCGGTCGACCACCAGGAGGGCTACACGTACGCGGTCTGTGTCGCCGAGGACACTCCGCAGGCCACACTGGAGGCCGCCGACTGGCTCGACAGCGCCTTGGCCCAGCTCTCCTTCGTGTCCGGGGAACAGCCGTCGCCGCCCGTACCGGCCGCCGAGCCGGACCTCGCCGCCGCCGAACCGTGGCTGGTGCGCGACCGGGCCACCTATCTCGCCGACATCGCGGCCTGCCGACGGGAGTTGACGGCCGGCACGAGTTACGAGGTCTGTCTGACCAACGCCGCGCGGATGCCGGCCCCGCGGGACGCGTACGACTACTACCGGGTCCTGCGCCGGGTCAACCCGGCTCCGTACTCGGCCTTCCTTCGGTTCGGGGACCTCGATGTGGCCGGCTCCTCCCCCGAGCGGTTCCTGCGGATCACCCGGGACGGCATGGCCGAGGCAAGGCCCATCAAGGGCACCGCCCCGCGCGGCCACGAACCGGCGGAGGACGACCGGCTCCGCGACTCGCTCGCCGCCGACGACAAGACGCGCGCCGAGAACCTGATGATCGTCGACCTGCTCCGCAACGACCTGGGCCAGGTCTGCCGCACCGGCACGGTCCGTGTCTCCCGGCTCATGGTCGCCGAGACGTACGCCACCGTGCACCAGCTCGTCTCCTACGTCGAGGGACGGCTGCGTGAGGGCACCGGCGCGGTCGACGCGGTCCGCGCCTGCTTCCCCGGCGGCTCCATGACCGGCGCGCCCAAGCTCCGCACGATGGAGATCATCGACTCGCTGGAGACCGAGGCCCGTGGCGTGTACTCGGGGGCCCTCGGCTATCTGGGATGCAGCGGCGGCGCCGATCTCAGCATCGTCATCCGGACTGCCGTGATCGCCGGCGACGAGATGCAGTTGGGCGCGGGCGGCGCGATCGTCCTCGGCTCGGACCCGGTCGCGGAGTACGACGAGATGCTGCTGAAGACGGCCGCACAGATGCGCGCCTACGAGGAGTACCAGCAGCGGCACGAGGGCGACCGGGCGCATGAGAAGTATCCGGAGCACCAGAAGTACCAGAGGTATTCGGAGTACCCGGAGTACGAGCGGTCCTCGTCGCTGTCGGCCGCCGCCGAGGAGGCCGCCCGATGACGACGCACCCGTCCACCACCACCGCTCCCCCCGCGCCCACATCCCTGTCCGCGCCCTTACCCCCCGATGCCGGCGCCCCCGGCAACCTCGCCGCCCATCTCGTCGCCCTCGCCGAGGGGCGCGGCTGGAGTGACCGGCCCGCCTTCCACCAGAGCCAGCAGGGGCACAGGTCCTGGACGCACGGGGAGGTGCACGACCTGGCCGCCCGTACGGCGACGGTGCTCGCCCGGCACGGGGTGGGCGCCGGCGACCGGGTGGTCCTCGCGCTGCCCGACGGCATCACCTGGGTGACCGCCTTCCTCGCCTTGGCCCGGCTCGGTGCCGTGGCCGTCCTGGTCAACCCCGAACTCCCGCCCACCGACCACGCGTTCATGACCGAGGACGCCGAGGCCGTGCTGTGCGTGACCGGACCGGGGCTGGAGGAGGCCGCCGGAGACGCGGGACGTTTCGCGGGCCGGCCCCTCCTCGGCGCCGACCAGCTCACCGCCCTCGCCCCCACCGCCGAACCGGCCACCGACGCCCACCCGGTGGACGCGCACACTCCCCTGTACGTGCAGTACACGTCCGGAACCACCGGGCGTCCCAAGGGAGTTGTGCACTGTCATGGCGACCCGAAGACCTACCACGACCTCATCGGGCACCGTCTGCTGCGGATAACCCAGGACGACGTCACCCTCTCCGTCTCCAAGCTGTACTTCGCCTACGGCTTCGGCAACGCCTTCGTCTTCCCGCTCTTCTCCGGCTCGTCGGCCGTCCTGGTCGACCGGCGTCCGGCCCCGGCCGCCGTCGACGAACTCGTGGCCCGGCACCGGGTGACGCTGCTCTACTCCGTGCCGTCCGCCTACGCGGCCCTGGTCGCCGACCGGGGCAACGGCCACCAGGCCTGCTTCGCCTCCGTACGGGCCGCCGTATCGGCCGGTGAGGGGCTGCCGGACGGGCTCGGGCAGCAGGTCGGTGAGCTGCTCGGCGCGCCGGTGCTGCAGCAGATCGGCTCGACGGAGGCCGGACACGCCTTCTGCGCCAACAGCCTCGACCACAACCACCCCGGCACGGTCGGTCGTCCCGTCCCCGGGTTCGAGGTCGAACTGCGGGACCGTGCCGGGCTTCCGTTGTCCGACGCCGAGGCCGCCGACGGAGGTGAGGGCGAACTCTGGGTGCGGGGACCCACGTTGACGAGCGGGTACCTCAACCGGCCCGACGAGAACGCCCGTTCACTGGTCGGCGGCTGGCTGGCGACCCGGGACCGGGCGGTGCGTGAACCGGACGGCAGCTACCGGCATCTGGGCCGCGCCGACGACATGGAGATGGTCGGCGGCATCACGATCTCGCCGCTGGAGGTGGAGGCCGTACTGCGCACCCACCCGGCGGTGCGGGAGATCGCCGTCGCCGCACTCACCGACGAGCGGGGCTTCAGCAGACTGCGTGCCTTCGTCGTCCCCGTCGGCCCGGCCAGGGCAGGGCTGGAGACCGAACTGATCGAGCTCGCCCGCGCCCGTCTCGCCGCTTTCAAGGTCCCCCGGAGCGTCAGCTTCGTCCCGTCGCTGCCTCGCACCTCGACGGGGAAGCTCCGCCGCCATCTGGTCCGCCAGGGCGCCTGGTGAACACGGGGACCGCCGCGACCACCAGCCGTACTTCAGAAGGGAACGGGCGCATGCCACAGCCGCAGCCCCTGCTCGCCGACCGCGGTTTCTATCTGGGCCCGATGTTCCGGCGGGCCGCCGACCGCCACGGAGCCGTCTTCGTCACCCTGGACCGTCCGCTCGACGTCAGCCCCGACCTCGGAGTCGATCTCAACTACACCCAACTGGCCGATGTGATCGAGGAGTTGTCGGCCCGGTTGTGGGCGGCCGGGGTGCGACCCTCGGAGCAGGTGGTCGTCCACAAGACGGACAACGTCGACATCGTGCTGCTGACCTGCGCCGTCTCCCGTATCGGCGCGGTCCCCGTGCTGCTCTCCCCCGGCCTCGCCGGACCGGTCGTCGGCCAGCTGCTGGCCCGTCTGCACCGCCCCTGGTTGCTCACCGACAGCGCCAAACTCACCGGCCCGCTGCGCGAGTTGGACATCTCCCCGCTGGTACGCCGGACTCTCGCCGTGAACGCCGACGCCGGCGCCGACGCGCCCGACGCCGAGCCGCTGGCGATGTACGCGGGTGCCGAACCCGCCGCCCCGGTCCGCCTCCACCCTCGCGAACCCGCCCTGATCACCCACAGCTCGGGCACCACCGGCATCCCCAAGCTCGCCGTGCACTGCGCGAACACCATGTGGAACCGTCTCGTACCGCAGCAGGCGATGGGCTGGCCCACACGCGGTGAGACGGCCGCGCTGCACATGTCGTTCGTGCACTCGCGCTTCTACCATCTCCTCGGCGTGCTCCTGCACTTCGGCAGCCCACTGCTCCTGATCACCGACCCGACCCCGGCCGCCGTGGGCCCGCTGCTCGCCCGCCACCGCCCGGGGATCGTCGAGACGCACCCCAACACCTTCGTCCTGTGGGAGGAGTTGGCGGACGCGCCGGGCCAACCCCTTTCGCGCGTACGGTCGTACGGCTCGACGTTCGACGCGATCCACCCCCGGACCGTACGACGATTGCTGAACGCCTCGAAGCGCCGTAGCCCCTGGCTGATCCAGCTGTACGGGCAGAGCGAGACCGGGCCCGTCGCCTTCCAGTGGTTCACCCGGCGCAGTGTCGCGAAGATGGACGGCCGCCGGGTCGGGATCGGGATACCCGGCTTCACCCGGGTCCGGGTCACGGACGACGACGGCAGGCCCGCCGCGCCCGGAAAGCCGGGGCGCATCGAGGCCCGTACACGCGGACGCATCCTCACCTACCTCGGGGCACGCGAGCAGTACCAGCGCCAGCTCGACGGCGGGGGATGGTGGCAGATGGGCGACATGGGCTACCGGAGCAGGCTCGGCGCGCTGTATCTCATCGACCGCGAGGTCGACCAGATCGACTCCGTGCACAGCAACCTGGAGGTCGAGGACACGCTGATGGACCGGCTGGAGGAGCTGCGCGAGGTCGTCATCGTGCCGGGCGCCGACCGTGAGCCGGTGCCCGTGGTCTGCGTACGGGACGAGCTGCCGTTGGACCCGGACCGCTGGCGCCAGGCGACCGCCGATCTGCCGACGATGGCCGAGCCCCGGCAGTGGCGGTTCGAGGAGCTGCCGATGACGGCGACGTGGAAGGTGAAACGGGTGGAGATCACCCGCATGCTGGCCGAGGGCGCGCGCGCATGACCTCCTCGGAGCAGGTGACGGGGCGGGTGACGGGGCAGGTACTGGTCGTCGGGGCAGGTCCCGTCGGTCTGTCCGCCGCCCTCGGGCTGCGCGCCCACGGACTGCCCGTCGTCGTCCTGGAGGCGGACCCCGAGGACCGTCAACGCCCGGGCAGCCGCGCCCTGTTCGTGCACCGCGAGACCCTGCGCCTGCTGGACGGGATGCGCCCGGGCCTGGCCGCCGAGTTCGCGTCGTACGGACGTACGTGGCACACCCGGCGCACGCTGTACCGGGGCCGCGAGGTCTACTCCCGCACCTTCCCCGAGCAGCCGAAGGCGTCCGCGACCACCCCGCCCTTCACCAGCCTGCGCCAGGTGGACACCGAGCGCTTCCTGCGCGCCGCCTGCCGGGACGCGGGCGTTCGGTTCGCGTGGGGCGTACGGGTGACGGGCGTGCGGTCCTCGCCGACCGGGGTCACCCTCACCGACTCCGACGGCGGCGTCTGGCACGGCACTTACGTCGTGGCGGCCGACGGCGCCCGTTCCGCCGTACGGGCGGAGCTGGGGATCACCATGGAGGGGACGCGCTCGGAGGGGTTCCATGTGGTCGTGGACGTCGCCGACATCCCCGGCGCCGAACTCCCCCTGGAGCGCGTCTTCCACTACGAACACCCGGGCGCGGGCGGCCGAAGCGTGATGCGGGTGCCGTTCACCGGCGGCTTCCAGGTCGACCTCCAGTGTCGCGACGACGACCCGCAGGAGGCGTACGGCACGGAGGAGGCCGTACGGAACTGGCTGCCGGGGGTGCTGGAGGCGCCCGGGTACGGGAACCAGATCCTGTGGGTGTCGACGTACCGCTTCCTGCGCAAGGTCGCGGACGCCTTCACCGACCGGCACCGGCGGGTACTGCTCGTCGGTGAGGCGGCGCATCTGTTCCCGCCGTTCGGGGCGCGCGGGATGAACAGCGGGATCGCGGACGCGGCCGCAGCGGCGGAGGCGATCGCGGCGGTGGCCAGGACGGGGCTGGTGGGAGCTGTCGCCGAGTTCGCCGAAGTACGGCATGCGGCGGCCGTGTTCAACAGCGCCGCCGCCGGCAACGCGCTGGACCACCTGCGGCCACGGCGCCGGATCGTCCGGGCCAAGCAGCGCGCGGCGGCGGCCCTCGCCCCGGTGCTGCCGTGGTGCGGATCGTGGCTGGAGCACGCACCCTACGGCCCCCGGACCGGGGCACCGGCGGTGGCGGGCCGCAAGTACTGACCGAGGTATCAGACGTACCAGCGGTATCAAGGAAGAGCACTCGATGACGCGAACAGCAACACAAGCGGCGCCCACGGAAGGGCGGTTGGCGTGGTCGCCGCGCCGGGGTCTGACCGGGGCGGACTCCGTCGGTTCCGTGCCGACGCTCGGTGAGCGACTGGCGGTCGCCGACTCATGGCTGCTGCGCGACGGCCGGGTACGCGCCCTGGGCAGGCACCGGGAGCGTTTCCTGCGGGCGTGCGGCGACTCCGGTGGCCCCTCGCCGCGCCAACTGGTGGACTTCTGGCGGGACATGGCCGACGCGCTGCCCCGCGCCGGGGAGTGGTTTCCCCGGGTGGAACTGGGCGCCGAATCACGGGAGTTGAGGCTCCTGCTCCGGCACGCTCCGCAGCTCGGCACGGGCGTACGGGTCTGGGCGGCGGGCCAGACCGACCCGCGTACCGTCCCTCGCCGCAAGGGGCCCGACCTGGACATCCTGGGCCGGGTCCGGCAGCGGGCGTCCACCGAGGGCGCCGACGAGGCGGTGCTGATCACGCCGTCGGGCGTGGTCCTGGAGGGCGCCACCTCCAGCCTCCTGTGGTGGGAGGACGACACCCTGTGTCTGCCCTCGCCGCAACTCCCCGTCCTGGCCGGAGTCACGGCCGCCCTCATCCAGGAGCGGGCCCAGCGCACCGGCGTCCGCGTCGCCCACCGCGAACGCACCCTCGCCGACCTGGAGGACCGCGAGGTGTGGCTGGTGAACGCCCTGCACGGAATCCGCCCGGTGACGGAATGGACGGGCGGAACGAAACCGATTCTGCGAGCGGGCCGCGCGATACGGGCGACCGAATGGCGACAATGGCTGGAAAGCCTCATGGAGCCGCTGGAGTAAACCTGCGACAAGCAAGGGAAAAAGACAGGGCAGGACGATCCGAAATCGCCCTGCCCTGATTTTCCATTTCCAATTTCAGCAATTTCAGCCGGTCTTCTGCACCGGCTGATAACCACCGGGAACCATGCGTGTCGCGATGGCGATCCGGTTGTACGCGTTGATGACGGTGGCCACCCAGATCAGCGCGGCGACCTGCGCCTCGTCGAAGACGGCGGCGGCCTCGGCGTACACGTCGTCGGGGACGTGCCCGTCGTGCACCAGGGTCACGGCCTCGGTCAACGCCAGTGCGGCGCGCTCCCGTTCGGTGAAGAAGGGGGTCTCCCGCCAGGCGTTCAGGGCGTAGATCCGCTGCTCGGTCTCACCCTGGGCACGGGCGTCCTTGGTGTGCATGTCGAGGCAGAAGGCGCAGCCGTTGAGCTGGGAGGCGCGAATCCGGATCAGCTCCAGGATTTCGGGTTCGACCTTGGCATCCTGCGCGGCGGATACAGCGGCGCCATGCAGGGCGCCCATGGAGGCGGAGACGTCGGGGGTGATTTTCTTCAGGGCGACACGGGATACGGATTCAGTGGTGGTCATGGGATTACTGTAACCGTTGACGAGGACCCCGGGATCGTGAATTCGACGACACAGGGAGACACCTCGGAATATCCGCCGCCTTGGGGCTCCAGGACCGCGTAGTCCGCGAACGTACGCCGGTACCGGGTGTGCCGCGTGTCCTGCGTGTGCCTGCGCTGCCACTCCTCCACGTCGGCCGGGCCCTGTCGTACGCCGGACTCGGCCCCGCAGTCGCTCTCCTCGCCCGACACACAGCGCGCCGCGTACTCCGGTTCGGCGGTGGGGTCCTGGACGATCAGGTAGGGCACGTAGCGGAACACCCGGCGGGTCATGCGCCGTGGTCCCGGAGCTGATGGGAGCGGAGCAGTACGTTCGCGTCCGTCTCCCCGCTCCAGTCGAACCCGGCGCGGGCGGTGGCGCGTCGGTCACCGAGTCCGGCGCACTCCGTACAACCGGGGACCGGCACCGGCGGGTGGCACACCTCGCGGCTCGGGCCGTTCACCGGTTCCGCCCGGTTGCGCACGGCCTGGTCGTTCACCGCCCGCACCTTGGCGCTCAGTTGCTCGGCGGGAGTCGCGGGGCGTACGTCCGCCGGAACCGCCTCCCATTCCCGGCCGCCGCCGAGCGGGCGGAGCAGCAGATAGGGACCGACCTTCGCCCGGTACTCCCCGACCTTCTCCGACTCCACGTCGAACAGGACCGCTCCGGCCTCCGGGGCCGTACCCGCACACTTGTCTGTCTCCACGCGCTTCTCCACGTCGATGTGTTCCTGTGCCCCTTTGGGGTGGGCAACTACCGGTTGTGGAGACAGCGTTGCGCTCCGTTGGGTAGCTTCACCAGGGAGAACGCCATGACCTGACCGAGGTCATGGGAGGTCGCCATGACCGCCTCCCGGTCATGACGGAGGAGGTTTGCGCATGACCGTCGAGACCGACACCGCACCCGACCCCACGAAGTCCCTCCTGGCCTTCTTCGGCACGGAGTTGACCCGCCTCCGCACAAATGCGGGGTTGTCCCAGGAGCAGACGGCACGTCTCGCCCACACCACTCAGTCCATGATCTCCAAGATCGAGTCGGCGAATCGGGTTCCCTCCCTGGACCTCGCGCGCGACCTCGATGTAGCGCTGAAGACGGACGGCCACTTCGCGAGGCTGCACCCGCTCGTCGTCAGTTATGCGTATCCGTCCTGGTTCCTGCCGTTCGTGGAGCTGGAAGGAGAGGCTGTGTCCATCCGGGTGTTTGAGAACCAGATCATCCCCGGCCTGCTGCAGACCGAAAAGTACGCCCGCTCGATGCTGCTCGCGGTCCGGCCGGACAACCTCGACGATCTGGTCGCCGCCCGGATGACCCGGCAGGAGATCTTCGAACGCGAGGAACGCCCCAGGACGTGGTTCATCGTGGACGAGTACGTCCTCATGCGGCACATCGGCGGTGAGGCCGTGATGCGCGAGCAGTTCGAGCGTCTGCTGGAGGCGGGCCAACATCCCCGCACGGTGATCCAGATCATCCCTCGGACGGTTGTCGCGCATCCTGGGCTCGCGGGTCCGTTCACCGTGCTCGGCTTCGACGAAGGGCCGGACGTGCTCTTCGTGGACGGTTTCTCCCAGGGTCGAACGGCCCTTGGCCAGGACGAGGTGACGGAGGGAATCCGAGCCTATGATCTGCTAAGGGCGGTTGCCCTGTCGCCCGACGCGTCAGCCGAGTTGATCCGCAGGCATCTGAAGGAGCTAGACACATGATCAGCGCAAGCGAGCTGTCTGTTGTGTGGCGAAAGAGCAGCTACAGCACCAACGGCGGCAACTGCCTGGAAGTCGGCGGAACCATCAGCGCGAGCGAACTCCCCGTCACCTGGCGCAAGAGCAGCCACAGCACCAACGGCGGCGACTGCCTCGAAGTCGGTGACGGGGTGCCCACCATCGTCCCCGTCCGCGATTCCAAGGCCCCCCACGGCCCGGCCGTCCTCTTCGCGTCCGCCGCCTGGGCGTCCTTCGTCGCCGAGGTCAAGGACGGCTGAACTCCCGCACCCCCGTACCCCCGTCACGCCTCAGGCGGGCGCCATCGTCCCGACGCGAACGCGTCCAACAGCTGCCTGCTGGCAACCGTGAACGGATGGTCGGTCCCCAGGCTGCGTTCCCGCCGGGCTACGACATCCGTCATCAGCTGGGTCCCCGCGTCGACTCGACCCAGCGCGACCTGGGTCCGGGAGAGAAGCTGCTGGGCCGCGAGTGCGATCGGATAGTCGGGGCCGAAGCGGCGCCGGTAGGCCTCGGTGACCTGTCGTATCTCCTGGCCTGCCTGGTCGAAGCGGCCCAACAGGTACAGCACCCAGGCGTGATTGTGGTGGGCGCCCAGGGTGACCGTGTGGTCCGGGCCGAGAAGTCGGTCGCATTCCGAGGGCAGGTCGAGCAGGGCGCCATCCTCTTCGGTGACGACGTCGGCGGCGGACAGCAGTTCCAGCAGACTTGTGCGTGAGCGCAAGGTCAACGGGTGCTCAGGGCCCAGCGCCAGGCGACGGCCCGCGACCGTGGCCCGGAGGAGCGAGAGGGCCTCGTCCCGTCTGCCGAGATTGGCCAGTACGAGATGCAGGCCATGGGCGCTGTCCAGGGTGTCGGGATCGTCGGCCCCGAACAGGCGGACCTGAGCGGCGCGGACGCGATCGAGCAGCGACTCGGCGTCCGCGTACCTGCCCAGCCGGAAGAGCGCGCGGCCTGCCCTGGAGCGGGCGGCGAGTACGGACCGGTGCTCCGCGCCGAGCCGCCGTTCGCCGAAGTCCGCTGCCGCGCTCGCGGTCTCCCAGGCGGAGAGGTAGTCCCCGGTGCGGTACAGGGCGACGGCCAGCCGGGTCGCCACAGCGAGCGCGTCGGCGGACGTCGCCGGGTCCTCGATGCGTCGCATCAGGGCCACCGCATGGGGAACGAGCAGCCGGAGCAGCGGATCGTGCGGGCCCGCGTCGGGGAGAGCGGGAAAGGCCGCGTCGAGGAGACGGACGGCCGTGGTGTCGAGCATCGGAACCTTCTCGGCCGGGGTCGCCGCCGCGACACTGTCGAGCAGCACCCCATGGGTCTGCGCGCACCGCACACCGACGTCGACCAGTTCGGTGAGCGACTGGTCGAGCAGCGCTCGCAGGGCGGTTTCGCAGCGCGCGAGAGGAAGAACAGCGTCGATCTCGGCCCGGTTCAGCAGGGACAGCGGCAACGGTTCGGGGGCGAAACGGGCCAGCAGCCGCAGCAGCGCGGTCGCTTCGGGCAGCCCTCGTTCCTCGAACGCGTCGAGTGTCAGTTGCCACGTCAGTCCCACCGTGTGCCGGGGATCCTGTTGGGACAAGGCATCGGCTCCTTGGTCGATGAGCCCGACTCGTTCCCCTTCGTCTCCGCCTTCGTCGAGACGGCGCCCATAGGCCTCCAGCGTCCAGGGGTCGAGCACTTGTTGGGAGAGGAAGCCGCCTGCCAGCGTGAGGGCCAGCGGCAGCCTGCCGAGGCGTTCCGCGATCTGTGCCGCCTCCTCCCTCGTACCGCTGTGGGGGGCGAGATCGTGAAGCACGCGCGCTGCGTCCTCACGCGGCAGTACGCCGATGTGCTGCAACTCCGCTCCCGGCCACCAGCGGGCGGCCGACCGGCGCGTGGTCACCACGACCGTGCCTCGGGGGCTGGTCCGCAGCCAATTGCCGTCTCGGAGGATCTCGGGCTGGTCGGCGTTGTCGAGCACCAGCAGCCAGGGCTCGGCGGAGCGGTCGAGGTACTGCCAGACGAGATCGGCGGCGGCGCGCAGTCCGTTGCGGGCGGCCAGCAGTTCACCGTCGTTCGCGCCTCTGTCGGCGGCGACCGCGAGCATACCGGCGCGCAGACTCGCGCGGTCGGAGGCGCTGACCCACAGGCCTACCCTTTCGCACTCGTCGACGGCCAGTTGGAAGAACGTGTAGGCGACCGCGGTCTTGCCGCAGCCGCCCATGCCGTACAGCACATAGGCCTCGCCGCCATGTCCCACCCGCACACCTGCTCGCAGACGTTCCAGTACGTCGAGGCGATCCCGCAGCACGACCGGAGGCCGGCCGACCGCCGGACGGCGAACCGAGTCGGGCCCTCCCGGGGCAGCCAACTCCTCGCCGTAGTGGTGGTGTTCGCTGATGTGCTGATCACCCGACGCCTGGTAGACGCGGCCACGGTCCTCGGCGTAGCCGTCCATCTCACGTGTCATCGCTGCGTGTTGTGCTGGTCTCGGCCCGCCTGATAGACCCGGGCCCGGCCGGACGCGGTGGCATGCTGGTGGATCGCCTTGGCCGAGGGGGCGGTCGAGCCGCTCGGCTCAAGTTCGTCGAGGAGTCGGCGCAGTTCCACGGCGACGTCGGGCTGGGCGGCGAGCAGACGCCGGAGCCGCCCCTGCCACTCCAGACGCAGTTCGCCGAGTGCTTCCTGATCGTCGGCCTCGCCTGCCGCCAGCGCGTCTTCGCGGGTGGCTTCCAATTCCGCGACGACAGCCTCGGCACGGTCCGGCTGTGCTCGGCGCCAAAGTTGCGCAATCCCACCCCGGGTGCGATTCCAGGCATCAGTTGTCATCAAAGTGACGAGCGTAGCTCCCGCGCTTTGCGCGAGAAGGGCCGTCTCCGGATCCACAGTCCCCCCTGAATAAGTCTTTACAGATCTTCCGAAGATACGCCGACCACGTCAAACCGTCGACATCTATCACTCTCCGGCAAGTCTGATTTTCGCCTGGTCAACCAGACTAGCCAAGTGCTAGATTGATCAAATTGCGATTCTATCGAGGGGGCGATGTCCATGGCCAGGCCTTGGGAAGCCGATCCGGATACTACGTTCAAACGGCGCCTCGGGAAATCACCTCAGGAACTGGGAAACACGACCGGCGCCCCCGACTGCCCCGACATCTGGGAGCTTACGAACGGGGACATCGCCGTCATCGGCCGGGATCTCACGGAGTCACTCGGCGGGAAGTTACCGGCGGGCGTCTCAATCGGGCCCGATGAGCGGCTCGTTGTCATCCCAAGGAACATGTTGGTTACGGCGAAACCGGATATCCCCAGTGTTTGATTCCTTCCCCAGCGGTACTTTCGAACGTATGGACCGCCCCACGTATCACGCGGACTTCTATCGAATCCGCGAGAGCGGCATTCGCCGACAGAACAAGCTCGAACGGGGACAGAACTTCAAGGAACGCGGGTTCCCCAGCTGGGAGGCCTTCGCCGCCGGAAACTGGGAAAGCGCACTTTCCCTCGTCGACGAGAAGCGCGAAATCTATACGCGACAGTTCCGCGAGGCGGCACAGCTGCACATCCTGGAGCGTCGCCTTCGCGTGGTGGATTTCCCCATCACCCCGTACGTGCAATGGGAGATGTTCGTTCTGCGTTTGCGCGTGGAATTGGGCGAGAATATCAGAGTGCTCGACGCCCGCAAGATCTCGGACATCGAGAACCAACGCACCGTGCCGGAAGTGGTGATCCTCGGAGACGTCGTCATGTACGAGGTCCAGTACGACGACGACGGGAACGCGGCGGGAGCCAATCGCTTCGCCGACCGAGCGCTGATCGAGGAGACGCTGGCCGGATTCGAGGCGTTGTACGAGCGCGGGGAGGAATTCCACAGCTTCTTCGACCGGGAAATCGCTCCGCTCGCCCCACCCGCAGTCGCCTACTGACCTGCCCGCCCCGACGACGGCTGGGAACCCGCCAAGGCAACCGTCGCGCACAACTCCTCCAGCGCCCCCGCCCACCCGTGGTCCGCCGGTGTCCCGTACCCCACGACCAAGAGGTCGGTCCGTTCGGTCGTCGAGTCCCGAACGGGCTGTCGAGCGGGCCGTGTTGTACATGGCGGCCGGCGCCGACCGCCTGTATCCCATCGCCGCCCCGACCGCCGTACTGCCGCTGCTGCGGTCCGTCTTCGAGGGGCCGCTCAACGTGTTCGCCACGCTCGACGGTCCCTCACCGGCCGAACTGGGCGCCCTCGGCGCCACCCGCGTCACCTTCGGCCCGGGCCTGCTGCGGCGGACCACCGAGGCACTGCGGGACATCGCGGGCGGGCTCAGGCAGCGGGCGTAGGGGACCGGACCCGCCGCCCGTCACCACCCGATGCCGGTTACGCGCCGCCCGTCCCCTTCTCCTCCCCCTGTCCCTTCTTCCTGCTCTCGCGCACCGCCTGTCTCCGCGCCTCCTCCGCATCCCATCGGCGCTTCAACTCCAGCGTGCGTTCGCTGAGTTGGACCGGCTCGTCGTCCTCCTCCCGCCACAAGCCCTGTTCCTTGAGCCGGCGTGTCTGTACGTCGACGGGCGGGTCGGGGTCGAAGTCGGAGGGGCGTGGGCCCTCGGGGCCGTCGGGGCCGACCCTGACGAGGCGTTCGACCCGGGTGACGCGGTAGCGGATGCCGTCGACGGTCGCGACGTTGGAGCGCCGCTCGTCGACGCGGTCGGCGGCCAGGGCGTACTCCGCGGCCTTCTCCTCGCTCAGCCGCAGGGTGAAGGGAGCCATCACGCGCAGCCAGTAGGCGAGGGAGTCCCGCGCGCCCTGGGGGGTGGAGTCGGAGGCGCCGGGGTTGTGCGCGCGCCAACTCCCGTCCACCCGCTCGGAGATCATGTAGACGGCGGGCAGCAGCACCCCGCCCGGATGCGTGTGGATCGCCCGCCGCGCCTCGTCCCGGACCTCCGGCGGCGCGCCGGGGGCGACGCCGACGAACTGGATGAGGTCCAGCTTGAGGATGCCGTCGGACAGCCCCGTTCCGGTGATGGGGTCGACCACGAAGCCCTTGGTGCCCGGTCCCACCCGGTACGCCTCGCCGACCTCCGCCGGGTCCGGGTCGGAGGGGCGGGGCGGCTCGGGCCCGTTCGGTCCCATCCGGACGAAGCGTGAGGCTCGTACGATCCGGAAGCGCTCGCCGCGCACCCGTACGTCGTTCACCACCTCACGGTCCATACGCTCGGCCGCCGCCGTCCACTTGCGCCGGGCGACCTCGTCCCCGGCCTCGTGCGCATCGCCCGCCCGCATCCGGAACACGGAGCCGAGCGCGTCCCGGGAGCCCTGTGGTGTGTCGCTGCCGTAGCCGTAGAGCTCCCAGCCGCCCGTCTCGCACTCCCTGGCGTGGAAGAACTCAGGGATGCCCACCCCCATCAGGTCGGGGTACCGCTGCGCGGCCTCCCCCGCCTCCTGTTCGGCGAAGGCGGCGATCGGGCCGTCCTGCGCGGTGACCCGGACCGTCAGATACGTCGGGACATCGTCCCTGTAGTCACCCCGGTAGTCGCCCCTGTAGTCGTTCATGTACCGAGCGTGCACACAACGGACGTGCCAGACATCCGATTTCACCGAATCCGCCGGGCTCAGGCGTGGAATCCTGTGGAATCCCGCCAGTTCTTTGACTAGAGTCAAAGAACTATGGACGACGGAACCGTGGACCACGGAACCATGAACGACGTGAACGCCCTCCGGCAGTTCAACCGGTACTTCACTCGGCGCATCGGCGCCCTCGACGACCATTACCTGGGCCAGGACCGGCCCCTCGGCGAAGCCCGTCTGCTGTTCGAGATCGGGGACGGCACCTCGCTGCGGGAGCTGCGGAGCCGGCTCACCCTGGACGCCGGGTATCTGAGCCGGCTGGTGCGCTCGCTCACCGCACAGGACCTGGTGGAGGTGAGCGCGCACTCCTCGGACAGCCGGCGGCGGCTCGTGCGACTGACCCCGGCCGGCCGGGCCGAGATCGAGGAGCAGAACCGGCGCGCCGACGCCCTCGCCGAGAGCCTCGTCACCGGGCTCACCGGACCACAGCGCGACGAACTGACGTCCGCCCTCGGCACCGCACGCCGCCTGCTGCGCCTCGCCGCCGTCACCGTCGACCTCGTCGACGGCGCCGCACCGGACGCCCGCGCCTGCCTGGAGGCGTACGCCGCGGACCTCGACGCCCGCTTTCCCGAGGGTTTCGACTCCTCGGCGCTGGTCCGCCCGGAGGAGGTGTCGGGGCCGGCGGGTGCCTTCTTCGTGGCGTACGAGGAGCAACGCCCGGTGGGCTGTGGGGCGTTGCGGCGGCTCGGTCCGGGGGTCGGCGAGATCCGCCATGTCTGGGTGCACCCCGGCTCGCGCCGTCTCGGCCTCGCCCGGCGCCTGCTCGACGCCCTCGAACAGGCGGCGGCGGAACGGCACTTGACCGTCGTACGGCTGGACACGCACACCGTGCTCACGGAGGCGCGGGCGATGTATCTGGCGTGCGGCTACGCGGAGATCCCGCGGTACGACGACAACCCGTACGCGGGGTACTGGTTCGAGAAGCGGCTCTCCGGGACGGAGCCGGACGCACCCGGGCCCCGTCCGGCCGAAGGCTGAACGGGGCCCGGGTGCAAAGCCGTTGGGGCTGTGGGACCAGGACTAGATGAGACCGAGGGCGCGGACCGCGTCGCGCTCCTCGGACAGCTCCTGCACCGAGGCGTCGATGCGGGCGCGGGAGAACTCGTTGATGTCCAGGCCCTGGACGATCTCGTAGACGCCGTCCTTCGTGGTGACCGGGAAGGAGGAGATGAGGCCCTCCGGGACGCCGTACGAGCCGTCGGACGGGATGCCCATGGAGGCCCAGTCGCCGTCCGCCGTGCCGTTGACCCACGTGTACACGTGGTCGATGGCGGCGTTGGCGGCGGAGGCGGCCGAGGACGCGCCACGGGCCTCGATGATCGCGGCGCCGCGCTTGGCGACGGTCGGGATGAAGTCCTCCGCGAGCCACTTCTCGTCGCTGACGACCTCGGCGGCGTTCTTGCCGCCGACGGTGGCGTGGAAGATGTCGGGGTACTGGGTGGCGGAGTGGTTGCCCCAGATCGTCAGGCGCTTGATGTCGGCGACCGTCGAGCCCGTCTTCTTCGCGAGCTGCGTGAGCGCGCGGTTGTGGTCCAGGCGGGTCATCGCGGTGAAACGCTCGGCCGGTACGTCCGGAGCGGCGGCCTGGGCGATCAGCGCGTTGGTGTTGGCCGGGTTGCCGACGACGAGGACCTTGATGTCGTCCGCGGCGTTGTCGTTGATGGCCTTGCCCTGGGGCTTGAAGATGCCGCCGTTGGCCTCCAGGAGGTCACCGCGCTCCATGCCCTTGCTACGGGGGCGGGCGCCGACCAGCAGGCCCACGTTCGCGCCGTCGAAGGCCACGTTCGGGTCGTCCGTGATGTCGATGCCCTGAAGCAGCGGGAAGGCGCAGTCGTCCAGCTCCATGGCGGTGCCCTCGGCGGCCTTGAGCGCCGGGGTGATCTCCAGGAGGCGGAGCCTGACCGGCACGTCCGCGCCGAGCAGCTGGCCGGAGGCGATGCGGAAGAGGAGGGCGTAACCGATCTGGCCGGCCGCGCCGGTGACGGTGACGTTCACGGGAGTGCGGGTCATGGCGTTCTCCGTATGACAGCTGGCGGTGGGGCGTCGCTGCCCCGGGGTTCGGATGATCGATCTCTTGGCGTCAAGAGAGATCCGGCCGTCAGGCTATCGCGCATCCGGGATCCCGGACGTCCGGGTCCCGTGTGGCCCACCCCACAGAGCCGACCTCAGAGCCCGCTCACCGCGTCACGAACGGCGACGGCCGCCCCGGGAGAGGAGTGAGGGGCGGCCGCCGCCCGGGGACCGACTCTGCCGGACTCCCGTGGGGGTATCTGACCGCCTGCCCCGAACCGGCGCGGGCATTCCCCTCGTACGCCGATTGATGAAAATCAGGCGTACGAGGGTCCCCGAGGGACATCGCGCCGGACGACCCTGGCCACCCGGGCCACCCGGAGTGCTCGGGCCACCCCGAGTGCTCGGACTGCCCGGGCTACTGCGTGCAGCCCTTCAGCCCGGTCGCCTTGAGCGTGACGCACGCCGTCGCGTCGCCCGCGTCCTTCACGGCCACCATCGGCGTGTACGCGTCGGTGTCCGTGTCGACGGTGCCGGTCTGCTTCGCCGCGCCCGAGGCGGTGACGTCGACCTGGTCGCCCGGGGCCGCCTGGGTGATGCGCGCCCAGGCCGCCTGGCAGGTCTTGCTGTAGCGGACCTCGACGAGCGTGGTGCCGACGGTGACACTGTTGGCGGTCTGCGCCAACTCGCCGCCGCAGCCCATGTTCTCCGGGTCCTTACCGGTGCACGCGGCGCCGCTGCACTCCACGCCGACCGGCAGGTCGGGATTCGGGGCTGCCGAGGTGTTCGGCGACGCGCTCGGCTTGGCCTCCGGCGTGTCATCGCCCCGGTTCATGAGGATCAGGGCCGCCGCGACCACGACCGACGCCCCCACGACGCCCGCGAGGAACATCGTGAGCCGCCGCTTACGCCGCGAACCGCCGGATCCCCCGCCGGCGCCCGGCCGGGCGTCCTGCGGCTGACCGCCCTGCGCCGGTACGGGCGTACCGGGAGTCCAGGGCGCCGCGCCCGGATATCCGGGCACCCCCGACGCTCCGGAGGGCCCGACCGGTCCGACCGGATCCGCGGGCGGGGCCTGGCGCCCCCCGGCACCACCCCTCACCGCCGGTCCCTGGTACCCGGCTATGCCCCACGAGTTGCTCTCGGCCGAGACGGAACTCGACGAACTCGCGGAACTCACCGAGCCGCCGGACACACCGCCCCGCGCCGCGCCCGCCCGTACGTCGCCCACCGAGTCCCGGGCCTCCGGGGGTGTCGGCTGCGGCGGCACGGTCGGTGAGACGCCCGCGGGTCCGGCGATCCCCGGAGTCACCGTCGCGCTCCGGGCGGCCCGCCCGTTCTTGCCGCTCCCGTTCTTGCCGCTCCCGTTCTTCGTCTCGACGGCAGGTGCCCCGAACTCACCCAGTGCGGCGCGCGCCTGGGAGATCCGTATCGCCTCCATCGTCATGTCGTGACGCATCTCCGAGCGGCTCCAGGCGCGCTCGGCCAGCTCCCACATCGTGGTCAGGTGCACCGGGTTGGTACCGGTGACCTCGGCCAGGGCGACGATCGCGCCCTTGGGCGCGAGCAGCCGGCCGCCCAGATAGCGCTCCCATGACGTCTTGCTGTAGCCCGTGCGGTCGGCCACCGCCGCGATGTTCAGGCCGCTGCGGTCCACGAGCCTGCGCAGCTGGCTCGCGAACTCCTTGACCTGCGGATCCAGTTCATCCGGCAAGGCCCTCCAACGAGGCATTGCTTCCCCCCTCTTCCCCCCGGTCGTGCTGGCTGTTCTCCCGTGCGTGGTGCCTTGGATCCCCTTGGCCGAACCCTCGTCCTGGCTACCCACACGGATGCGCCCGGTACGGATCTCGGTTCCCGGGGTGGGGGCGCACGGGAGCATTGTCGGGCCTGGAGGTGCACCGTTGCACGCCCCTGGCTCACGGTCCAGTGTTCCAGGTTCCACCGACAACCCTCCCGGTCGGCCGAACCTCTGGCTGGTGCACGGGACGCCCCGGACCGTCCCGATTGCCCACATTAACCCGGGCGTGTTGCACCCCGGTTGTAAATCCTCGAACTTATCGACACATCGCCACACGGAAAGCACAAGAACGGTCACATCGGGCGCTCTTGTGTCAAATTCCCTCAACAGCATCAACCAAAAGCGACAGCGCCGACCACCGTGACAAGCGCCAGGGCCAGCGCGAGGAGTACGGCGACGAGAAGCACCCGCCGGGAAGAGTCCACGGATTTCTGCCCGGAGGCCGCGGAACCCCCGGCGGACCCGGACTCCACCCACCACGGAAGGGTGGGCACCTCCTCCTCGTACACCCCGTCGCCCCCGTCCACCCCGCCCCGCTGCTCCGGCTTCGCCGGATCCGGGGCCGGTGGGCGGGGCCAGACCTGTACCGCCAGCTCCCGGCGGACGGCGAAGCGCTCGGCATCGGCCGGGGTGAGGTCCGCGACCCGGCACAGGGCGGCTATCGCCTGCCGGGGCGGCGGCTGGGTCGCGTTGAGGTACCGCTGCCAGGAGGACTTGCTGTACGCGGTACGCGCCC
The DNA here is from genome assembly GCF_036898825.1 of Streptomyces sp. B21-083. Lineage (GTDB taxonomy): Bacteria > Actinomycetota > Actinomycetes > Streptomycetales > Streptomycetaceae > Streptomyces. Next base: position 3,681,348 of record NZ_JARUND010000001.1, read on the forward strand.
CGAGCGCGGCCAGACTGAGCCCGGTGCGGTCCTTGAGGAGCCGCACCTGCTCCACGAAGTGCCGCACCTCGGGCGGCAGGTCGTCCGGCAGCGGCTGCCAGGCGCTCATCGGGCGTCCTCCTCGACGTTCGTCGGCCGGTCCGAGGCGTTTGACGACGTCAGAGGGCGGATCGGTTCCCACCGGGGCGAAGTACGGTCCTCCGCGGTCCGGTCCTCCATGGCCTGCGCGCGTTCCTACCCGCCCTGGCCGCTGATCGTGTAGTGCAGCGTGTCGTCCAGGAACGGGATCGTCAGCCACGGCTGCGGCTGCGCCATCATCGACAGCAGCACGATGGCGGTGCCCAGCAGCGTGTACGTCACCATGTCCGTGAACCGGGAGCGGACGGCGAGCATCCCCACGTCCGGCACCACCCAGCGCAGCACCGCACCGGCCAGCAGCGCGGCCCCGATCAGCAGCGTCCCGTACCGGAACACGTCGAGCGCGGTCAGCAGCAGGCCGAGTCCGACCGTGCTCAGTACGGCGAGGATCGGCCACTGCCGGGCGGGCGCGGGCGCGTCCCCGGGAGCCGCCCGGCCGCCGCCCTCGGGTCGCGCGGTGTCCCGCGTGAAGAGGGGGAAGCGCCGCGTCGTACGCCGGGGGCGCCCATGGGCGTCCGGCGCGCTGACGGGGTCGACGGCGGTGGGCTCGGGCACCTCACCGGGCTCCGCGCCGGACTCCGTCGCGGGCTCCGCCCGCCTGTCCTCCGCCTCAGCCGACACTGCGCTCCGCCGCCTCGACCACGTTGACGAGCAGCTGGGCGCGGGTCATCGGGCCGACTCCGCCGGGGTTCGGGGAGATCCAGGCCGCGACCTCGGCCACGCCCGGGTGGACGTCGCCCACGATCTTGCCCTCGGCGTTGCGTGAGACACCGACGTCGAGGACGGCGGCGCCCGGCTTCACGTCCTCGGGGCGGACGAGGTGGGCCGAGCCCGCGGCGGCGACGATGATGTCCGCCCGCTTCAGGTGCGAGGACAGGTCACGCGTACCGGTGTGGCACTGCGTCACCGTCGCGTTCTCGCTGCGCCGGGTGAGCAGCAGCGGCATCGGGCGGCCGATGGTGACACCGCGGCCGACGACCACGACCTCCGCGCCCTTGATCTCGACGCCGTGGGCGCGGAGCAGGGTGAGGATGCCGTTGGGGGTGCAGGGAAGCGGGGCCGGCTCGTTCAGGACGAGGCGGCCGAGGTTCATCGGGTGAAGGCCGTCGGCGTCCTTGTCGGGGTCCATCAGTTCGAGGATGCGGTTCTCGTCGATGCCCTTGGGCAGGGGCAGCTGGACGATGTAACCGGTGCAGGCGGGGTCCTCGTTCAGCTCGCGGACCGCCGCCTCGATCTCCTCCTGGGTGGCCGTGGCGGGCAGTTCGCGCTGGATGGAGGCGATGCCCACCTGCGCGCAGTCGCGGTGCTTGCCGGCGACGTACTTCTGGCTGCCGGGGTCTTCCCCGACGAGGATCGTGCCGAGGCCGGGCGTGACGCCCTTCTCCTTCAGCGCCGCCACGCGGGCGGTCAGATCGGACTTGATCGCGGTTGCGGTGGCCTTGCCATCGAGAATCTGGGCGGTCATGCCCCCATCCTCGCGGATTACGGGGTCCCGGTTCCAATCAGGGTCCCTTCCGGGGCCGTCTGTGCACCGTATTCCGGTTTCATCCCTCGTACGCCCATGATCACCGATGTTGCACTTGCACAACTCCTGCCGGATGCGGCTGGACAAGGGCTTACCTGGCCAACGACGATGAACGGCGCAGTCTCGCGGTCCGCGTTGGGGGGCAAACCGCTCATTTCCTGATGTTCCTCCATGCCATCCGCGTCGTCCCCGCAGTGCAACGGAGGAAAACCAGCCATGAGTTTCGGCTCGCCGCAAAACCCCTACGGCCAACCCCAGGATCCCCAGCAGGGTTACGGCTATCCCCAGCAGCAGCCCGGCCAGCCGGGTCAGCCGGGTCAGCCCGGTTACGGCTACCCGCAGGCCCCCCAGGGGGTTCCGCAGCAGGGCTACGGCTACCCGCAGCAGCCCGGCTACCCCCAGCAGCCCGGATACCCCGGCGGCCCCGGCCCCAAGGTCGCCTCGATGGGCCGGCGCTTCGGTGCCCGTGTGATCGACTGGCTGGTCCTCGGTGTCGTCTACTTCGCGCTGAGCTTCGCGGGCATCGCGAGCTTCATCAACTCGGCCAAGGACTGCGACGTCAACGCCGCCGACTACAACACCTGCATGAACAACGCGAGCGCGGACATGATGGGCAAGCTCGGCGCCGTGTTCGGCTTCCTCGCTCTCGCCGGCCTGCTCTACGAGTGGCTGATGACCGGCCTGCTCGGCGCGACGCTCGGCAAGATGGCCGTCGGCATCCGCGTCGTGAAGGTCGAGACCGGCCAGAAGCCCGGGCTGGGCGCGGCGTTCATCCGCTGGATCATTCCGATCGTCGGCAGCCTCGCCTGCGGCATCGGCCAGCTCATCGTGTTCCTGTCCCCGTTCTGGGACAAGTCGGGCCGCCAGCAGGGCTGGCACGACAAGGCCGCGAGCACGATGGTCATCCAGAGGTAGCACTGACCGCAAGGCGTCGCGTTCACGCCGTTCGTCGTCCAGGGCCGTGTCTCACCCTTCCCGGGGGAGACACGGCCCTGGTGCGTCGCCCCGCGCCCGAAGTCGCGCTCGCGGGCTCAGCCGCAGCTGCCGCTGATCCACTTGTGGGAGCGGACCTTGTAGGTGCCGGCGTTCCACACCGACTTCACGTTCGTCGTGGCGGCCCATGAGCAACGGATCGAGCCGCCCTGCCAGTCGGGGTCGGCGGCGTCCCACGAACACTTCTGCCCGGTGAAGTTGGCGCCCGTCCAGAAACAGACGTCGCCGCGTACGGAAAACTTCATGGGACTGATCTCCTTGAGTTCGTCGACCGAGATGCCGACCGGTGGGTCGACCACCGCATCGACCACTGCGTCGACCGGTGCTCGGACAGCCAGACGCTGACAAGGCACGCACTCGCCGGGCAAGAAATCGGGCCCGCTGGGATGCCGGGACTGGGGGACGCCGTTCGCCTGGCACGTTCCGAGATCGTTGGAACGGCCATGGGACGGCCCTCATGGCACAGTGGCCCGGCTACTGGAGCGTCTGACCAACGTGCCATGGGGGGAAACCATGCCCGCACACCCGGAATCAGAACAACTCGCCGCGATGCTGCGCGCGTTGAAGAACAGATCAGGACTCAGCTACGAAGCACTCGCGAAGCGGACCGACATCGCCGGCTCGACACTGCACCGCTACTGCAAGGGCACCTCGGTGCCGCAGGACTACGGAAGCGTCCACCGCCTCGGCACCGTCTGCGGCGCGGCCCCGGACGAACTGCGCTCGCTGCACCGGCTCTGGGCGCTCGCGGACACGGCCCGGCTCAAGGAGAGCGGGGAGCCGAATGTGGAGGCGAGCGCGGAGGCGTATGCGGAAGCGGACGGAGAGGCGAACGGGGAGACCGGGGACACGGTGACGGAGCCGGGCGACGAGGTACCCGTGACGCCGGCCCCCGCCCCGGTGCGCCGCTCCCGCTACTCCGTCGTCGCCGCCGCGGTGGCCGCGGTCGTGACGCTCGGCGTCTCCGCCTGGGTCCTGTCGACGGAGGAGGCGTCGTCCGACAGCCATGACGACCGCGTGCTGTTCTCTGCGGGCTGTCGTTCGGTGGTGGCCATGGGCGAGCACGACACCTGCGTCCACGAGGTGCAGCAGTTGCTGCACGACAGGGGCGCGGACATCGGCGTCGACTCGGACTTCGGGCCGCAGACCCTGCGCCGGGTCACCGCGTTCCAGGTGTTCGCCGGCCTCCCGCCCAACGGGATCGTGGACGACGCGACGAAGAAGGCGCTGTACTCGTCGCCGAGGGTGCGCATGAACGTGTGGTCGCCGGAGAAGGTGCGGCAGCGCATCCGTACGGTGTTCAAGGAGGCGCCCGCCAAGGCCGTCGCCATCGCGGACTGCCAGTCCTTCCTGGACCCGCTGCACATCCTGCCCAACACCAACGGCACCCGTAACTGGGGCGTGTTCCAGATCTCCGACGCCCGGCTGCGCGAGCTGGGCGGCACACCGCTGCTGGCGCTGGACCCGGCGTGGAACATCACGGCGGCCAAGCGCCTGTGGGACAAGGACCACGACTTCCACGACTGGCCGAACTGCGAACGAGCCGTCGGCGACACGGCGTCGCCCACGCAACACCCCTGACCGGTCGGGGCAGCCCGCGTATGCGCGATCCCGCTCACGAAAACGCCCGCGGCCCACCGGAACGGATTCCGGTGGGCCGCAGCACGCACAAGACACACATGACTCAGTGGAAGAAGTGCCGCGTCCCCGTGAAGTACATGGTGACGCCCGCCTTCTGCGCCGCCTCGACCACCAGCTCGTCGCGCATCGAACCGCCGGGCTGCACGATCGCCTTGACGCCGGCCGCCGTGAGGATCTCCAGCCCGTCCGGGAACGGGAAGAACGCGTCCGAGGCCGCGTACGCGCCGCGCGCCCGCTCCTCCCCGGCCCGCTCGACCGCGAGCTTCGCCGAGTCGACGCGGTTGACCTGGCCCATGCCGACGCCGACCGAGGCGCCGTCCTTGGCGAGGAGGATGGCGTTGGACTTGACCGCGCGGCACGCCTTCCAGGCGAAGGCGAGTTCCGCGAGCTCGGACGCGGACAGCGCCTCGCCCGTCGCCAGGGTCCAGTTGGCCGGGTCGTCGCCGTCCGCCTGGAGACGGTCCGTCACCTGGAGGAGGGCGCCGCCGTCGATGGGCTTGACCTCGGCGGGGTGCGAGGGCGCGGCCGGGGCCTTCAGGACGCGGATGTTCTTCTTCTTGGCGAGGGCTTCGAGGGCGCCGTCCTCGTAGTCGGGCGCGACGATGACCTCGGTGAAGATCTCGGCGACCTGCTCGGCCAACTCCTTGCTGACCGGCCGGTTGACGGCGATGACCCCGCCGAACGCCGACAGCGGGTCACACGCGTGGGCCTTGCGATGCGCCTCGGCGACGTCCGAACCGACCGCGATACCGCAGGGGTTGGCGTGCTTGATGATCGCGACGCAGGGCTCGTCGTGGTCGTACGCGGCACGGCGGGCGGCGTCCGTGTCCGTGTAGTTGTTGTACGACATCTCCTTGCCGTGCAGCTGCTCGGCCTCGGCGAGACCGGTACCCGTGCCGTCGACGTAGAGCGCGGCGGGCTGGTGCGGGTTCTCGCCGTAGCGCAGGGTGCTCTTGCGCTCCAGGGCGGCGGCGATGAACTCGGGGAACGGGGAGTCGTCGGCGGGCGCGTAGGCGCTCGCGAACCAACTGGAGACAGCGATGTCGTACTCGGCGGTGTGCCGGAAGGCCTCGGCGGCCAGCCGCTTGCGGGCGGTGAGGTCGAAGCCGCCGTCCTTGACCGCGGCCAGGACGTCGGCGTACCGCTCCGGGCTGGTGACCACGGCCACCGACGGGTGGTTCTTGGCGGCGGCGCGGACCATCGACGGGCCGCCGATGTCGATCTGCTCCACGCACTCGTCGGGCGAGGCGCCGGAGGCGACCGTCTCGCGGAACGGGTACAGGTTGACGACGACCAGGTCGAAGGGCTCGACGCCCAGCTCGGCGAGCTGGTTGCGGTGGTCCTCCAGGCGCAGGTCGGCGAGGATGCCCGCGTGCACCTTGGGGTGCAGGGTCTTGACCCGGCCGTCCAGGCACTCGGGGAAGCCGGTGAGCTCCTCGACCTTCGTGACAGGGACGCCGGCGGCGGCGATCCGGCCCGCCGTCGATCCGGTGGAGACGAGTTCCACACCGGCCTCGTGCAGACCACGGGCCAGCTCTTCCAGACCGGTCTTGTCGTAGACGCTGACGAGCGCCCGGCGAAGGGCCCGCTTGTTGCTCTCGGCGGTGACAGTGATGTCGGCGGTCACTGGATAACTACCTTTCGTCCCTCAATGCGATAGCCGTTGCGGGCGAGCCGCCCCACGACATCGACGAGCAGCGTTCGCTCGACTTCCTTGATGCGCTCGTGCAGAGCGCTCTCGTCGTCCTCGTCCCGGATCTCCACCACGCCCTGAGCGATGATCGGACCGGTGTCGACACCGTCGTCGACGAAGTGGACGGTGCAGCCGGTGACCCTGGCGCCGTACGCGAGCGCGTCGCGAACGCCGTGGGCCCCCGGAAAACTGGGCAGCAGGGCGGGATGCGTGTTGACGAACCGCCCGCCGAACAGGGCCAGGAACTCCTTGCCCACGATCTTCATGAACCCGGCGGAGACGACCAGATCGGGTTCGTACGCGGCCACCGCCCCGGCGAGCGCCGCGTCCCACTCCGCCCGGGTGCCGTGGTCCTTCACCCGGCACACGAAGGTCGGCAGCCCGGCACGCTCCGCGCGCGCGAGCCCCTCGATGCCGTCGCGGTCGGCCCCGACGGCGACGATCTCGGCCCCGTAGGCCTCGGTGCCGGTGGCCGCGATGGTGTCGAGGAGCGCCTGCAGATTCGTACCGGATCCGGAGACCAGCACGACAAGGCGCTTGGCGGCCTGGGACTCGGCCACGGCGGGGCCCTTTCTCGGGGGAGCGTTTGTACGGTCGTACGAATGCTTCGCGCCCCGGGATACGGGGAAGTCTACGAAGCGGCCGACCGGCAGCAACGATACCGGCACTCCGGACAGCCCCCACGGGACGGGGGCGTGGCCGGAAGGTAGCGTCTGGGAGGAGCCGGTTCGGGAACGCGGTCGTCATGCGGTGCGTTCACGGGGTGACGGCTCATGCCGGGACAGCCTTAATCGGCAGCCGTGAACCAACGGCTGTGATCAACCGTGATCAACCGTGATCAACAAGGGGAAGACGCTCACTTGATGTCCGACCGCAGCCTGCGACTCCTCACGCTCACCCCGCAGTCGGTGCTGCTGCGGGAGCGCCCCGCGTCGCCGCCCGACGCGCCCTCGGGCAAGAAGACCGGCGACTCCGGCGCGAACGGCGACGGGCAGGGAAGCGCGGCCCAGGACGACAACCCGTTCGCCCCGCCGCCGGAGGGCACACCGGACAAGCCGTGGCAGCCCCGGCGTCCGGCGGGCGACGACGCCTCGGGCGACGCCGGTCACTCCCCGTGGGGCAGCCAGTGGAGCGACCGGCAGCCCGGTCGTTCCCCGGGCGGCTTCGGCGACCGCTCCGGCCGGGCCGGCGGACAGGGCGGCCCCGAGGGTGCGGGCGACGGATCGGGCACCGACCCCCGCTGGGACCCGACGGACCCGGCCCAGCGCCACGCGCGGTTCGCACTGTTGTGCGGTATGTGGGCCTTCTTCTTCGCCCTCTTCGGCTGGCCCTACGTGGCACTGCTGCTCGGCGCGCTCGCCCTGAACTGGGGCATCAGCGCCCTGCGCGCCAAGCCCCGCACGCCGAACCCGGACGCCCCGGCGCCCTCACCGGGCACGGGCGGCGTGAAGCGGCAGCAGCGGACGGCCGCGATCAGCGGCCTGGTCACGGCATCCCTCGCCCTCGCCATGGTCGCCGGGACGATCGCCCTCCAGTTCGTGTACCGCGACTACTACACGTGCGCGAACGACGCGCTCACGACCACCTCCCAGAAGGCCTGCAACGACCTGCTCCCGCAGCCACTCCGGAAGGTGTTCGGCACGAACAGCTAGGACCGGGCCCGCGACGGGGAGGGGCCTCGGTACAGCTACGGCTACGTCTCTTTCGGTTCCTGTTGCGGTTCCTGTTCCTGCGGCGGCGTCGACGAGGCCTCCTTCAGCGCCGCCCAGCGGGCCTCTCGGGACGCGGTGTCGCCGTACCAGGGCGAAGGTGACCCGGACGGTGACGCTGATGCTGACGGCAGGTCGGTGGGCAGGAAGTCGTAGACGGCCTCCAGCCCGTAGGGGTCGCTCGCCTCGTACGCCCCGTACACCTCATACGCGTCGTCGGCCGTGCTCCCCTGCGGCTTCCGCGTCCCGGCGGGTGCCGCTGTGGGCCTCAGCTTCAGCGTGCCGGTGTCGGCGCCCGAGCCCTTCGGCCGCTTCCGCAGCCGCCAGGCGCGCAGCCCCAGGGCCGTCGGGACGGCGACGGCCGCCGTCCACGCCAGCGTCGCCGCGCCCGTCTGCCACCACACCGGCCCGACATGTGCGAGGGCGCCACTTCCGAGCGGCCCGCCCGCCAGAGCGGCCAGCGCCGCGAGCGCGCCCGCGCACAGGGCGGCGGCAAGACCCGCGTTCGCGGCGGTACGCCCGCCCGACCAGGGCGTTCTCCCCTTGCCGGGGCCTGCCGCCGCCCGCGCCGTGAACCATGCCAGCGTCAGTCCGGCCGCCACCGGCACGGCGATGACCGCCCAGGCCAGCGGGGTGCCCGGTCCGGCACCAGGTACCGCCGACAGCAGCGGGAAGGGCGGCAACAGCGGCGCCGGGTCGGAGGCCAGCGGTCCCGTGACATGGTCCGCGCCGAGGGTGAAGCCCGGGCCGAGGGCGTAGGCCGCACCCCACAGCGCCGCGTTGGGGATCAGGGCCAGACACAGCAGCAGTACGGCGATCCGGCCCGACCACGCCTCCGTGAGCTGGAGGAAGGAGGTCCGGGCGGCCCCGCCGTGTCCCACCAGCGACACCGCGACGAGCAGTGCCCCGCCCCCGACGAACACGGCGGTACCGGCACTGGCGGCCCGGCCGGCGGCCAGGAAGCGACCACGGGCATCCGGGTCCAGGACCGGCCGGCGTACCGGCCTGGGCAGCAGACGCAGCACCCGGGGTGACACGGGTCCGTGCGGGCGGCCGTACGCCGTCCACACGCCGGCGCCCGCCGCCGCCATGGTGAGCAGCGGCACGCGGACGACCGTCGACACCCAGTCGGGCCGCAGGCCGCCCCCGGACGCGTACAGCGCGACACACCCGCCGACGGCCAGATAGCCGGCGACGACACCGAGCCAGACGGGGCGGGCTGGAAGGGGAGGCGCGTCCGGTGCCGCCCCCTCCTCCTCCGGGCCCTCCGTCGCGTCGCGGGCGGCGCGGTGCAGCAGCCAGACCGGAAGCGCGAGCAGCAGAAGGGGGGTGACGCCGACGGGGGCGGGGGCGCCGGACAGGCCGTCCACCCGGACGAGTTCGACTCCGTGGGCGAGCAGCCAGAGCGCGGCGGCGATGTGCAGGGCACCGTCGGGGCCGCTGTCCGGGTACGGCGAGCTGATCCACAGCACCATGACGAGCACGGCGAACGAACCGAGCCCGAGCCCGGCCGCGACCGCGCCGCCGAGCAGGCCGGCACCCAGTCCGGGAGAGCGGTCACGCACTCGGTCGCGGATCCGGTCACGGACCCGGGTACGCAGGAGCGGGAAGGGAAGCCGGCGGTCGGTCGTCTGGGTCACGAACGCCATGCTGCCAACGACACGCGCTTTCCCGCCGTAACAGGTGAACTTACGACGTGTCACTCAATATACGTTTTATGTACTTTTACGTGCGAAGAGGCACCCGGTGACGCAGAGCCCCGCCATCCCGCTGCCCCCGCCCGCCGAACGCCGACGTCTGCGCGAGTCCCAGTCGCTGACGCAGGCTCAGGTCGCCCAACGGGTGGGCGTCAGCCGCGAGACGGTACGCGCGTGGGAGACCGGCCGCACGACACCGCGCGGACGCAGGGCCCACACGTACGCGAGCCTGCTGGCAGCGGCCCCGACGCGCACCGCCGCGACCACCGCCTCGACGACGGCCACCGCTGCCGTCGCCGCCGTCCCGCTGACGCCCGCTCAGGCCTTCGACGCGCTCTACGCGTTCTGCGCCCCGGCCCTCGTACGGCAGACCTATCTCCTCACCGGGCGGCGGGAGTTGGCGCGCGAGTCCGTCGAGCGTGCGTTCCAGCTGGCCTGGCACCGCTGGCCCGAGGTGGCCGTGGACCCGGACCCTGCGGGGTGGGTGCGCGCGACAGCGTACGAGTGTGCCCTCTCCCCCTGGCATCGCTTCCGCGCCCGGCACCGCCACCCGGAGGCCCCGCCCGCCGACGCGTCGGACCGCGCGCTGCTGTCCGTCCTCCTGAAACTCCCCCCGCCGTACCGGCGCACCCTGCTCCTCCACGACGGCGTGGGCCTCGGCCTGGCCGAGACGGCGGCGGAGACGGAGGCGAGCACCCGCGCGGCGGCGAACCGGCTTCTGCACGCCCGCGAGACGGTGGCGACCCGCCTGCCGGACCTCCAGGACCCGGTCCGCCTCGCGTCCCGCCTTGCGGGCCTGGCCACCCACGCCCGGCTGCGTGCCGCCCGCGCGTCGACCGTCCGCGCGGGCAGCGAACGGCGCGCCCGGAACTGGACGCAGGCGGCGATCGCGTTCACCGTCGCGCTGATCGGCGCCACCGCGTTCACCCTCCACACGGCCCCGACGCGCTACGAGCCACCGGTGGCCCCGGGGGCGACCGTGCGGGGGGTGCCACCACAGGCGGCCCCGGGACCGCTGTCCCGGACGGAACTGAAGCTGCGCAAGAAGCTGCTGCAGAGCACGACACCGACCGGTCCGGAAAGAGTTCTGCCGGAGCCGAGGTGAGAGCCGAGGTGAGGTGAGGTGCCCCCGCGCCAACGCCAGTGGGCCCGCCCCGACAAGGGGAACGGGCCCACCAAGGTTCAGCTGACCGACTCAGCCGGCGAGGATCTCGCGCGCCAGCTTCGCCGTCTCGGTCGGCGTCTTGCCGACCTTCACACCGGCGGCCTCAAGGGCTTCCTTCTTCGCGGCGGCCGTGCCGGAGGAGCCGGAGACGATGGCGCCGGCGTGGCCCATCGTCTTGCCCTCGGGCGCGGTGAAGCCCGCGACGTAACCGACGACCGGCTTCGTCACGTTCTTCGCGATGAAGTCCGCGGCACGCTCCTCCGCGTCACCCCCGATCTCACCGATCATCACGATCAGCTCGGTGTCGGGGTCCGCCTCGAACGCGGCCAGCGCGTCGATGTGCGTCGTACCGATGACCGGGTCGCCACCGATACCGACGGCCGACGAGAAGCCGATGTCACGCAGCTCGTACATCATCTGGTACGTCAGCGTGCCCGACTTCGAGACCAGACCGATACGGCCCGGCTTCGTGATGTCGCCCGGGATGATGCCGGCGTTCGACTGGCCCGGCGTGATGAGACCGGGGCAGTTCGGGCCGATGATGCGGGTCTTGTTGCCCTTCGACTTCGCGTACGCCCAGAAGGCGGCGGAGTCGTGGACGGCGATGCCCTCGGTGATGACGACCGCGAGGGGGATCTCCGCGTCGATCGCCTCGACCACGGCGGCCTTGGCGAAGGCCGGCGGTACGAAGAGGACCGATACGTTCGCGCCCGTCTTCTCGATCGCCTCGGCGACCGTGCCGAAGACCGGGATCTCGGTACCGTCGATGTCGACGGAGGTACCCGCCTTGCGCGGGTTCACACCGCCGACGATGTTGGAGCCGTCCGCCAGCATGAGCTTGGTGTGCTTCATGCCCGTGGCACCGGTCATGCCCTGGACGATGATCTTGCTGTCCTTGTTCAGGAAGATAGCCATGGCTGTTCTGTCCCTCTTCCCTTACTTCGCAGCCGCGAGCTCGGCGGCCTTGTCGGCCGCGCCGTCCATGGTGTCCACGCGCTGGACCAGCGGGTGGTTGGCGTCGGAGAGGATCTTGCGACCCAGCTCGGCGTTGTTGCCGTCGAGGCGGACGACGAGGGGCTTGGTGACTTCCTCGCCCTTGTCCGCGAGCAGCTGCAGCGCCTGCACGATGCCGTTGGCGACCTCGTCGCAGGCGGTGATGCCGCCGAAGACGTTGACGAAGACGGACTTGACGTCCGGGTCGCCGAGGATGATCTCCAGGCCGTTCGCCATGACGGCGGCGGAGGCGCCACCGCCGATGTCGAGGAAGTTGGCGGGCTTGACCCCACCGTGCGCCTCACCGGCGTACGCGACGACGTCGAGGGTGCTCATGACGAGCCCCGCGCCGTTGCCGATGATGCCGACCTCACCGTCGAGCTTGACGTAGTTGAGGTTCTTGGCCTTCGCGGCGGCCTCGAGCGGGTTGGCCGCGTCCTTGTCCTCAAGCGCCGCGTGCTCCGGCTGGCGGAACTCGGCGTTCTCGTCGAGGGACACCTTGCCGTCGAGGGCGATGACCTTGCCGGAGGCGACCTTCGCGAGGGGGTTGACCTCGACGAGGAGGGCGTCCTCCTTGATGAAGGTGTCCCACAGCGTCACGAGGATCTCCGCGACCTGCTCGGCGACCTCGGCCGGGAACTTCGCCTGGGCGACGATCTCGCGGGCCTTCTCGATGCTCACGCCCTCGTTGGCGTCGACCGGGACCTTCGCGAGGGCCTCGGGGTTCTCCTCCGCGACGACCTCGATCTCCACGCCGCCCTGGACGGACGCCATGGCGAGGAAGGTGCGGTTGGTGCGGTCGAGGAGGTACGAGACGTAGTACTCCTCGACGATCTCGGGCGCGGTCTCGGCGATCATCACCTTGTGGACCGTGTGGCCCTTGATGTCCATGCCGAGGATGTCCGTCGCCCGGGCGACGGCCTCGTCCGGGGTGGCGGCGAGCTTCACGCCGCCGGCCTTGCCACGCCCACCGACCTTCACCTGCGCCTTGATGACGGACTTGCCGCCAAGACGCTCCGTCGCCGCGCGGGCCGCCTCAGGCGTGTCGATGACTTCACCGGCCAGCACCGGTACACCGTGCTTGGCGAAGAGGTCCCTCGCCTGGTACTCGAACAGGTCCACGCGCGTCCGTCCCTATCAGTGATCTCGCGGTTCGTTGTCTGCGTGGGCGTGCCGCGAAGGGCAACGTGACGTCCGCTGTGTCACAAGGGTGGCGCACACGATGACCGAGTGCGCGGCATGTCCGTCCCGCAGGTTATCGCCGCACCCCGCAGGTCCCTAAATCAGGAATCACACCTGAGCGGTGATACCTGTCACAGAGTGCCACTCTCGGCCCCAAATCAGCCCTCGCTCGCCCCTCGCTGGGGGCGTAAAGACGCGTTAGGGACGCATAGGGGGCAAAGGTGAGGCCTCACCGGGCCGGGGTGAGCCCGGTGAGGCCTCCGGAAGGTCCGCCAACGGTGTTGACGGTCCTCCGGCAAGCGGTCCCCTCCCCTGGGGAGCCGCTCACCGCCCTCCGCCGGGCACGCCCTGACCGGACCGATGGCATTCGGCCGTACGGGGGTCTTCCCGGCGGAGTCCGCATGATCCGCACGTCAGGAGGCGTGCGGAGATCGGGGGCGCGAGTGTCCGATCGCGGAGCGGCTCGGGTGCGGCTCGGGTGCGGCTCGGACGCGGCTCGAGTGCGGCTCGGACGCGGCTCGAGTGCGGCTCGGACGCGGCTCGAGTGCGGCTCGGACGCGGCTCGAGTGCGGCTCGGGTGCGCGGAGGACGGGCACCCGGCTGGCACTCCGTGCAGTGGTCGCACGCCGTCACGGCCCCGGCGAATTCGCGCCCGGCGACGGAACGAGGAGGCCCTGTCAGGCGGGGAAGACCGGGATGTCCCGGTACCTGTTCCTGGCCTCGACACCGGCCGCGCCCGGGGCGATCCCCGGCATGAGGCACACCGGCGCTCGCTGGTTCGACCCGACGGCATACGCATCGCCGTGCCCACCGTGCCGGAAACCAGCACCGTCGACGACGACCCGATCACCGAGCGCCCCGTGGGGCACCCCGTCCGGCAGACCGCGCGCCGGACGCACAGACGCCCGCGAGACGACCACGCCACCGCCACCCCACTCACCCGCCGCCGGCCCGTTCCGGACCTCCACAGCAGCGGACACCTGCGACGCCTTCTCCGGCGACGAGTGAGCGGCCGGGGATAAGGGGGAGGTGGGAGAGGCCTGGGGTGTGGGACGTGTGGGAGATGACGGGACGGTGGGCGAGGCGGGGACGCCCGGAAGCCCGGGCAGCTCAGAAACCACCGGCAGCTGAGGGAGTCCCGGAACTTCCGGAACCACAGGCACCCCGGGCACCGCAGGCACCGCAGGCACCGCAGGCACCGCAGGCACGGCGGGCACGGCGGGCACCCCGGGCACCCCGGGCACCCCGGGCACCGCAGGCACCGCAGGCACGGCGGGCACGGCGGGCACCCCGGGCACCCCGGGCACCCCGGGCACCGCAGGCACGGCGGGCACCGCAGGCACCCCGGGCACCCCGGGCACCGCACAAAGTTCGGGGAGTTCAGGTACCACGGGGAGTTCAGGGAGGGCCGGCACTGGGGGCAACGTCGGCGCCGGTGGTGACACCTCCGCCAACTCCTCGGTGACGGCCGCCACCGACCCAGCGACCAGTGGCCCGGCCTTCTCGACCACCGGCCGAACCGCACCGCCCACCCCTCGGAGCGACGGCGCACCCTCCGCCGCGTGCGCCCGCTCCCCGCAGAGGAACCCGAACACGAACAACCCGCCCACCAGCACCGCCACTCGCAGCGCGCGCCGCCCCGCCACCGCACGCGTCACACGCAGTACGGCGACGGGCAGGGCGGCTGGCCAGTTCAAGAGGAAAAACTCTCCCGGGCGGCGATACGACGACGAACGCCATGGATCAGCGAGGAGCAGGGCGAGGCGGCGCCGATCCTCGCACGGCCCTCCCGAGGTCGCGCAAGTCCCCCGTTACCGATGCGCCCTCATGTCCTTTTTGCCGACCGAAGCCGCCCTCATGACACTCACGTCATGCGGTTGACGCGGTTGACCCGGTTCACGCGGCGTCGGGTATCGGCAGCGGGCGCTTCTCGATCGCCGCGGCCATGATGTCCGGGAACAGATCGGGCGTGCAGGCTAACGCCGGTGCGCCCAGCGCCGCGAGTGCCGCCGCGTGCTCCCTGTCGTACGCCGGCGCCCCCTCGTCCGACAGCGCGAGCAGCGTCACGAACTGCACCCCGGAGGCCTTCATCGCGGCGACCCGCTTCAGCATCTCGTCGCGTATGCCTCCCTCGTAGAGGTCGCTGATCAGCACGACGACGGTCTCGGCGGGCCGGGTGATCTGCGACTGGCAGTACGCGAGCGCCCTGTTGATGTCCGTACCGCCGCCGAGCTGCGTACCGAACAGCACGTCCACCGGGTCGTCGAGCTGGTCGGTGAGGTCGACGACCGCCGTGTCGAAGACCACGAGCCGGGTGTCGATCGTCCGCATGGACGCCAGCACCGCCCCGAACACCGACGCGTACACCACCGACGCCGCCATCGAACCGGACTGGTCGATGCAGAGGACGACCTCCTTCTTCACCGACTGGGAGGCGCGCCCGTAGCCGATGAGCCGCTCCGGCACGATCGTGCGGTACTCGGGGAGGTAGTGCTTGAGGTTGGCCGCGATCGTGCGGTTCCAGTCGATGTCGTGATGGCGCGGCCTGCTGATACGGGCACTGCGGTCCAGCGCACCGGTGAGCGTGGCCCGGGTCCGCGTGGCGAGCCGCTTCTCCAGGTCCTCGACGACCTTGCGTACGACTGCTCTTGCCGTCTCCTTCGTCGTCTCCGGCATCGCCTTGTTGAGGGAGAGCAGTGTGCCGACGAGGTGGACGTCCGCCTCGACCGCCTCCAGCATCTCGGGCTCCAGCAGAAGGGCGGAGAGCCCGAGCCTGTCGATGGCGTCCCGCTGCATGACCTGGACGACGGACGACGGGAAGTACGTCCGGATGTCGCCGAGCCACCGCGCGACCGACGGCGCGGATGCCCCGAGCCCCGCCGAACGGTCCCGCCCCGCCCGGTCCTTGCCCCCGTCGCCTCTTCCGTAGAGCGCGGTGAGCGCCCCGTCCATCGCCGCGTCCTGTTTGGACAGCGCGCAGCCGATACCGTCCGCCGAGTCACCTCCGAGTACGAGGCGCCACCGCCGCAACCGCTCCCGTGCCGGATCCGCCGACTCCGTCGCCGTCGTCATGTCCCCACCCCCACCAGGTTGTTGTCGTCGACGCCCCCTTCACCCGCGCCCGTCGGCCCCAGCAGCAGCCGCAGCACCGGCAGCACGGCGTCCGCTCGCCGGGCGTCCAGGTCGGGTGCGAAGCCCGGCATACCGGCTGCGCCGGTCACCGCGCTCCCCCGCTTTCCCGGACCGCGCCGGACCAGTTCCCCCAGCGTTCTGCGCACTCCGGGCTCGTACGCCGAGAACGTGCGCCTCAGCAGGGGCAGCACGTCGGTGAACGCCTCCGCCGGCACCCGGGTCAGCCAGTCGTCGACCAGCCCGAGCAGCCGTTCGTCGTGGACGAGCAGCATCCCGCCCCCGGAGCCGCCCCCGACGAACCCCTCGATCCACGCTGCCGCGTCCCCGGGCCCCGTCCCCGGTGACAGCACGAGGCCCATGAGCACGGCCGCCTCGTCGTGCGCCAACTCCCCGTCGTCCAGCAGCAGTCGTACGGCCCGCCCGCGCACGACCCCGGCCACGCTGTCCCGCCCGGACAGCACCCGGAGCACGGAGTGCCAGCGGCGCCGCAGCTCACTGTGGCGTCCCGGCACGGCGACATCAGCGCAGCTGCTCGCCTCCGCGTCCGCGGGGCCGCTCGCGGGAGTACTCGAGACGGGACTACCTGTGACGGGAGTACCTGAGACGGGATCCGGGCGCGCGGTCTCGCCGAGCAGCCCCACCGCCCCGTGCACCGCGTCCACATGGCGCCGCATCTCCTCGGCGGCCTCCGTGTCGAGAGCGGCGCAGGCCGGGGGCAGGCCGACGAAGACGCGCTCTGCGAGGCCCGCCGCGACCTCGGTCAGCGCCCGGGTGTCCGTGCCGCGTACGTCGCCGTAGCGCAGGGACCGGACCAGCGCCGGCAGTGCCTGGGCCAGATGGCCCACGTCGGCGTCCAGGGCCGCGCGGTCGGCGAGGACGCGCATCACCACGGGGAGCGCGTCGGACAGTTCGGCGAGCAGACAGCGCTCGGCGAGAGCGGTCACGCCGGCCAGCGAACCCGCCCCCACGGCGTCGGCCTCCGCCCTGGCGGTCGCCGCCGAGAGCACGGTCGTCCCCCACACACCGGCCTCGGCGATCCGTACCGCCAACTCCGGCTCCCACCGCAGCCGCCACGTCTCCCGGAAGGTACCCGTGCTGCCACGCGTCGCCGCCGGCTCACCCCACCCGACCCCGAGCAGCCGCAGCCGGTGCAGCAGCCGACTGCGCTCCGCGTCGGTGTCCTTGCGCAGGTCGAGCTCCAACTCCCGCTCCAGCGCATCCGGTTTGAGCCGCAACCGGCGCTGGAGCCGCGTCAGGTCACGCTGCAACGGGACAGCGGGCGCCGACTCGGGAACCTCCCCGAGCACGTCCCCGACGACGAGCCGGTCGTGCACCAGGGCCAGCGGGACATCCGAGCCCTCGCACATCACCGCCCGCACGGCGTCGGTCGTCTCGGTCAGCCCCGGCAGCGGGCGGCCCCGCATCGCGCCGAGCGTCTCCGCCAGCCGCACCGCCTCGATGACGTGCGCCGAGGAGACCATCCTGTCCTCGTCGCGCAGCAGCCCGGCCACCTTGGTCATCCACCGCTCGACCGGCCGGTCCCGCGCACCGAACAGATGCCCGTACCAGCCGGGCGAGTCGATGCCCGCCCCGTAACCGCTCGCCCGCGCGAGCCTGCGATGCGTCCACGGCACCCAGGTCACGTCCACCTTGACCTTGGGCAGACCCTTCAGCAGTGCCCGGTCGGCGCCGACGCCGACCTTCTGACGCAGCGCGGGCACATGCCAGGCGCCGCACACCACGGCCACTGCGGCATCCCCGAACTCTCGCTGTGCCGCCCGTACTTGGAGGCGCATGTATGCCTCCCGCACCGGGTCCCGGTCGTGGCCCCCGGTCCCGTACACCTCCCGGAGCGCGCCCATGGCCTCTTCGAGCACCTCGAAGGGAGCGAACGCGTCTCCCTCCCCCGTCCCCCGGTGTTCGACTACGTCCTCCCACCAGCGCTCCGGATCGTCGTAACCGCCGGTCCGCGCGAGCACGGCGAGCGGATCGACCCGCACGTCGGCACCCGGGGCAATATCCGGGTCGGCATCAGGGGCGGCCTCCCGAGCGGTATCCGCATCCGTATCCGCTTCCGGCACCCGGCCCTCGTCTCCCCCCTCCTGGCCGTCGCCCTCACCCCCGGCTCCGCCCTCGTCCTCCTTTTCCCACGCCAGCGTGTGTGTGGCGGGGAGGTCGATGAACCGGGCGGGAACCCCGTGTTCCAGGGCCCAGCGGATCGCCACCCACTCCGGGGAGAACTCGGCCAGCGGCCAGAACGCCGAGCGGCCGGGTTCGTCCACTGCGTGGGCCAGCAGGGCGACCGGCGGTCGCATGTCCTCGTCGGCGGCCAGCGGGATCAGGGCGTCGGCCTCGGGCGGCCCCTCGATCAGTACGACCGCCGGCCGCGCCGCCGCCAACGCGGCCCGTACCGCCCGCGCCGACCCGGGCCCGTGATGACGCACGCCGAGCAGCAACGGCCCGGCGCCACCCTCGACGTCGGTCACGCCACTCGCCTCCTGCGCCAAGTCGAGTCACCGTCGCCGACCGCCGCACTCACGCCCCCGACCCGCATGGACACCGAACCGCCTCCCATCGACAACCCGTACACACACCTCTGCACATCCACGCCCGCACCCGCACCCCTGCCCCTGCCCCTGCGCCCGCTCACGCGCTCACCTCCCGGCACGCCCGGTAGAAGTCCTTCCAGCCGTCGCGTTCGCGGACCACCGCCTCCAGGTACTCCTGCCAGACGACCCGGTCGGCCGCCGGATCACGGACCACCGCGCCGAGGATGCCCGCGGCGACGTCGGAGGCCCGCAGGACGCCGTCGCCGAAGTGGGCCGCCAGGGCCAGGCCGCTGGTGACGACGGAGATCGCCTCGGCGGTGGACAGGGTTCCGCTGGGCGACTTCAGCTTCGTCCGGCCGTCCGACGTGATGCCGTCACGCAGTTCGCGGAAGACGGTCACGACACGGCGGATCTCGTCGACACCGTCCGGTACGGCCGGCAGGTCGAGCGAGCGGCCGATCTGGTCGACCCGGCGCGAGACGATGTCGACCTCGGCGTCGGCGCTCTCCGGCAGCGGCAGCACCACCGTGTTGAACCGGCGGCGCAGGGCGCTGGACAGCTCGTTGACCCCGCGGTCGCGGTCGTTGGCCGTCGCGATCAGGTTGAACCCCCGGACCGCCTGCACCTCCTGCCCCAACTCCGGTATCGGCAGGTTCTTTTCCGACAGGATCGTGATCAGCGTGTCCTGCACGTCGGCCGGGATGCGGGTCAGCTCCTCGACGCGGGCCGTCATCCCCTCCGCCATCGCCCGCATGACGGGGCTGGGCACGAGGGCCTCGCGGCTCGGGCCGTGCGCGAGCAACCGGGCGTAGTTCCAGCCGTACCGGATCGCCTCCTCCGGTGTGCCGGCCGTGCCCTGGACCAGCAGTGTCGAGTTGCCGCTGACCGCCGCCGCCAGATGCTCGGACACCCAGGTCTTCGCCGTGCCGGGCACGCCGAGCAGCAGCAGGGCACGGTCGGTCGCGAGGGTGGTGACGGCGACCTCGACGATGCGGCGCGGACCCACGTACTTCGGGGTGATCACCGTGCCGTCGGCCAGCGTGCCGCCCTGCAGGTACATGGCGACGGCCCACGGCGACAGTTTCCAGCGGGCCGGGCGCGGACGGTCGTCCTGCGCGGCCAGCGCCGCGAGTTCGGCGGCGAAGGCGTCCTCGGCGTGCGGGCGCAGTTCCTCCGTGCCCAATTCATCCGTGGTCAGTTCGTCCGTGCCGTTCGCGTGAGCGGACTGCTCGTGACGCGGGTCGACGGATGTCGGTTCAGCGGAAACAGGCATGGCTCGGTCCCCCTCCAGCTCGGCCGGTCTTGGCCCGTTCGGATCTGGTGACCACACTGCACCACGCCACTGACAACGCGTTCTGACCTGCTGGTATGTGGTTTTGCGGGCTGGGCGGGGATCGCTGCGAGGACCGATTGTCAGTGCCGGGATCTACCTTCGATGTCATGACTCAGCAGGGGGTGCGCTGGACAGCGGATCAGGTGCTGGCACTGGCGCCTGACGTCTCGTCACGCAAAGCGGGAAGCAAACTCGGCGCGGCCGGACCGTGGTCGGAGGCCGGCAGTACCGACGAGGGGACGGTGTGGGGACTGTGCAAGGGCAGTGGCAGCAAGCCGTATCAGACGGTCGTCGACATCGCGGACGCCACCGGGCCCGCGTACAAGTGCAGTTGTCCGAGCCGCAAGTTCCCGTGCAAGCACGCGCTCGGCCTGCTGCTGCTCTGGGCGGGCGGGGACGGCGCGGTGCCGCGAGGGGAGGCGCCGGGCTGGGCGGAGGAATGGCTGGCGGGGCGGCGGAAGCGTGCGGAGGAGAAACGGGCGGCGGGGGCGGCCGGTTCCCCGACCGGGTCCGGTGATCCGGAGGCGGCACGGCGCAGGGCGGAGCGCCGGGCCGAGCGGATCACGGCGGGGGCAACAGAGTTGGAGCAGCGCCTCGCCGACCTGTTGCGCGGCGGCCTGGCCACCGCCGAGCAGGCGGGATACGGGCTGTGGGAGGAGACTGCGGCCCGCATGGTCGACGCACAGACGCCCGGACTGGCGGCGCGGGTAAGGGAGTTGGGGGCGATCCCGGCGTCCGGTCCGGGCTGGCCGGTGCGACTGCTGGAGGAGTGCGCGCTGCTCCATCTCCTCGACCGGGGCTGGCTGCGCCGGGACGAGCTGCCGGAGGGTCTGGCGGCGACAGTACGGTCCCGGATCGGCCTGCCCGGTTCGGCGGACGGCCCGCCGGTGCGCGACCACTGGCTGGTCCTCGCCCAGTACGAGACGGCGGACGCCCGTCTGACGACCCGCCGGATCTGGCTGCACGGTGCGGAGTCGGGCCGCACGGCCCTGCTCCTCTCTTACGGGGCGGCCGGCCGCGCCCCCGAACTGGCACTGCCGGTCGGTCTGGCGTTCGAGGCAGAGGTGTCCGTGTACCCAGGTGCCGGACAGCTCAGGGCGGCCCTGGGCGAACGGTTCACAGCGCCCGCACCGACGGACGTACGGCCGCCGGGGACGACGACCACACGCGCGGCCGAGCGCTACGGGGAGGCACTCCAGGGCGACCCCTGGCTGGACTCCGTCCCGGTGACGCTGGACCGGGTCATACCCGTCCCGGACGGCAGATCCTGGCAACTGGCCGACACCGACACCGACTTGGCGCTGCCTCTGGCCCCCTCCGCCGTCGCCCACCCGGGCCTGTGGCGCCTCGTCGCCCTGTCGGGCGGGGCGCCCGTCACGGTCTTCGGCGAGTGCGGTCACCGGGGTTTCACCCCTCTGACCGCCTGGCCTGAGGGGACGGCCGGACAGGCGGTCCCACTGTGCTGAGGCGACGGGACGCCCCAGGGCTCACGCCACGACGACTCGCTACGGCTCCACTCCTGCCCCGACTCCCGACTCCCGACGAAGGGAATGCCATGACCGGCAGCAGCGCTAACTCCCAGGCAGGCTCCTCCCCCGCAGGCTCATCCTCCGTGGGCTCGCCCTCCGCAGGTGCCTGGGAGGAGTTGGTCACCGCGGCGCTGCTCGGCACGGAGCGGCGTACACCCGCGGGTTGCCCGCCCGGCAGGCAGGCACCGGTCGCGCTGCTCGGCGCGGCGGCCGTGGAGACCGTACGGCGGCGGGCGGGGCTGCGGCCGGCCCGGGCGGCGACGCGACCGGAACCCGCGGCGGCGGACCCTCGACCGTCGCTGCCGCCGGCCGCCGCCCGCAGGCTCGCGCTGCTGCTGGCCGACCGGGCAGGCACTCCCGGCGGCAGCGGTCGCCGGGGGACAGCGCCGGATCTGATGGAGTTGTTGCCCCAATGGCTCGCGGCGGCGAACACACATGGCTACGCGGCCCCACCCCAGACGCTGCCCGCGCTGCTCGACGCGGCCAGGGGGCGTACGGATCTACGCCCGGCGGCGTTGGCGTTCGCGGGCCCGCGCGCGCTGTGGCTCGCCCGGCTGAACACGGACTGGCGGTTCGCCCTGCGCTCGACCCCGGGCGGCGGCGCGGCCCTGCCCGGCGTCGAGGAGTCGGATCGGATCCGGCGGCTGTGGCAGGAGGGCCTGTTCGCCGAACGCGTCTCCCTCCTCGCGGCGATTCGCGCGCGAGAGCCCGCCGCCGCCCGGGAGTTGCTGGAGACGACCTGGTCGACGGAGCGGGCCGAGGACCGGCTGATGTTCCTCGACTCGCTCCGCATGGGACTGCACGCCGAGGACGAGCCCTTCCTGGAACGGGCGTTGGCCGACCGCAGCCGCAACGTCCGGGCCACAGCTGCCGAGTTGCTGTCCGCCCTGCCTGATTCGGCGCTCGCCGCCCGGATGGCGGTCCGGGCGGGAGCGTGTGTGGCCCTCGACCACACGAACAGCACAGACGTCACGAACAGCGGCGGTGACGGTACGAAAGGCGGGCCCGCGCTCGTCGTCGAGGCACCGCACGAGTGCGACGCGGGCATGGAGCGAGACGGTGTCGTGGCCAAGGCCCCGGCAGGTCGGGGCGAACGGTCCTGGTGGCTCGGCCAGTTGGTGGAGGCCACCCCGCTCGGCTCGTGGTCGGCGCGGCTCGGTGGACGTACGCCTGAGGAGATCGTGGCGCTGCCGGTGGCCGACGACTGGCAGGGTGAGCTGCACGCCGCGTGGTGTCGGGCGGCGGTGCGGCAGCGGGACGCCGACTGGTCCCGGGCGCTCCTCGGCGGGCCCTCGACACCCGAGGCCGGCGGGCCCGGAGCGGTGTCCCTGGCGGAGCGGGCGAAGCTGCTCGCCACGCTGGACTCCGCCGAACGGGCCGAGTGGGTAGCGGGGTTCATCGCAACGCACGGACTGTCCGAGGCCTTCCAGCTGCTCGGGGTGTGCGCGGTGCCGTGGGCTCCGCCGCTCGGGCGGGCAGTGGTCGACGCGCTCAATATCGCGCGGGACGCGGGGAGTTACCCATGGAGCTTCAGCGGAGTGATGGGGCTGGCGGAACGCTGCCTGGACCCCTCCGAGGCCGGCCGCCTCGACGGCCTGCTGGCGATCCCGGACGAAGGGGAGGACGCGTCGCCGGGCGCGGGAAGCTACTGGGCGGAGGCATTCCAGCGCCTCGTGGGCACCTTGCGCCTGCGCGCGGCGATGGCGGAAGAACTGGCGCCGGGCCGGTCGGCGGGCAATGCCTGAACCGCGGCCGAGAGCCACCCGCACCCAGGCCCTACGCCCCCGCCGACTCCCGTACGTGTCCCCGTACCCACTCCACGACCGATGCGCTGGTCGCCTCCGGCGTGAAGATCTCCGCGACCCCCTTCTCCTTCAGCGCGGCGATGTCCGCCTCGGGGATGATCCCGGCGCCGAAGACCTTGATGTCGGCCGCGTCGTGCTTCCGCAGAAGGTCGATCACTGCCGGGAAAAGGGTGTTGTGGGCGCCGGAGGGGACGGAGAGCCCGATCGCGTCGGCGTCCTCCTGGATCGCGGTGCCGACGACGTGCTCGGGCGTCTGGTGAAGGCCCGTGTAGATGACCTCCATACCGGCGTCACGCAACGCCCGCGCGAGCACCTCGTCTCCGCGGTCGTCACCGTCGAGCCCCGGCTTCGCCACCACCACGCGGATCGGACCGGCTGCCGCACCCATCGCCGCCTCCCTGAAGTGAACGAACGTTATGTCAAGCATCCCGCAACCGGCAGTTTCGCGACCGGTGCCGAGGGGGAAATCACACGGTGGGACACGTTCGCCGCGCACCGGCGGGACCGGCGCAAGGGGAGCCGCATCGAGGTCGTCGCACCACCGCGTCGCGAGCCACGCGCCGGGGCGGGCAAGGCGGGGCGGTGTGTCGGAGATGGCAACGAAGGGCAGCAGGGCACGACAGCGGGGAGCTTCGTCGCCGTACGGCAAGGAGCTTCAGCACCCCCCTGGCGTCCCACCCGCCGCACGCCCACTCGTGCACCACCACCGACGCCACCACCACCGGCCGCCCTCGTCGCGACCCCCACGAGGGCACACGGGGGCCGGAGAAGTCCTCCGCGTGCCGACAGGAGGTCGGCCATGAAGGTCACACGGGCAGCACTGCCCCTGCTTCCGCTCTGCCGGCGCGTCCTGCCGAGCAGCCTGACGGGGCTCTCGGCCGCCATCCTCAAGGCGACGGCCCTGGAATTGGCGATCCTGGCGGGACACCTGCTCCTCTATCCGTCGGGCATCGCGCAGGAGCGCCGGGCCACGACCGCCCCGGACCCCACCACGCTCCCCGAAGCCCGGACCGCGCACCTGCCGGTGGAGCCGAAACCTCCGGTCGTCCTCCTCCACGGTTTCATCGACAACCGCTCCGTCTTCGTCCTGCTGCGCCGCTCCCTCGCCCAGCACGGCCGACAGCAGATCGAGTCGCTCAACTACTCCCCGCTGACCTGCGACATCCGCACCGCGGCGGAGCTGCTCGGCCGGCACATAGAGGAGACATGCCGGCGCACGGGCCAGCCGCGGGTGGACATCGTCGGGCACAGCCTGGGCGGCCTGATCGCGCGCTATTACGTACAGCGCCTCGGCGGTGATCTCCGCGTCCGTACGCTCGTCACCCTCGGCACCCCGCACTCCGGCACCCGCGTCGTTCCGCTGGCGGACGCGCATCCGATCGTCCGGCAGATGCGCCCCGGCTCGGATGTCATCGAGGAACTGCGCCTGCCCGCACCCGACTGCCGTACGCGCTTCGTCGGCTTCTGGAGCGATCTGGACCACCTGATGGACCCGCCGGAGACGGCCTGCGTCGACCACCCGGACCTGTCGACGCAGAACGTGCGGGTCACCGGCGTCGGTCACCTCGCCCTGCCCGTGCACCCGGCCGTCGCGACCGGGATACGGGAGGCCCTGGACCAGAGCGACGACGTCCACTCCGCCGGAGCGCGGTCCGACCGGGCGCGAACCGGCGGGCTGACCGTGGCGTAGGGCCCGCCACAACACCTGCCACAGGCGGGTCATGAGCGTCGAGCAGCCCCCAAAATTCGAACAATCATCGAACGCCAGGCCAAACCCATGCCCGCAGTCCCCCGAAACACGGCCGATTGCCCGTTTCCCTCAAGCACGAAACCTGCAGAAGATTGTCGCGCCCGCATACCGCCGGGTACAGTCGCCGCACTGCTCTGCCAGCCCCTGTTGTCGAGGCGAAAGAGAAGTTGGTGAACGATCGTCACCCGTCGGGAGCGATGACCGCCCCGGCTCCGGCTTCCGATGCCGCGACGGCTCAGTACGCGTCGTACGGCACAGAGGAAGTCCCTTTTGGTGACTTCACCACGTACGACCCCACCTTCGCCAACGGTTTGGACGCGGACTTGGGCACGGGTACCACCACGGGAAATTTCGAAACCGACCCGCTCTTCGGCAATATGCCGGGCGGCGACACCACCGGTTCCTACGACAACTCCCAGTGGTCCACCGGCAGTCACCACACCCTGAACTACGACGCGTACGCGGCCCAGCACCACGCCGCCTACGACACCGGGGCGTACGACACCACCACCTGGGCGCCCGGCTACCAGCAACTCGCCGAAATCCCCGCGCAGTCACCGCCCCCGGGCAGCGAGACCAACGGCTGGGGGTCCCCCCTCTGGGAGCAGGACGCCGGCAGCTGGACCCCGCCCGAGCAGACCGGCACGGCCGACCAGACCCAGCAGTGGGAATGGGGCACGCAGGTCTCCGACACCGGTGTGTACGACGCCACGCAGTGGAACTCGGACAGCGGCCCGGACAACACGCCCGCCCCGTCCGCCGAGTACCACCATGAGCACGAGTACGACCAGCAGGCCACCGCGATGTTCGAGCAGCTCACGGACATGGCGGACGTACCGGAGTACGACCTTCACGCGCTCGCCCACGACGAGTCGGACCTCGTCACCGACGGCGAACTCCCCGCCGAGGCCCCGCTGCTCGACGGGCAGGAAGAGTTCGCCCCGGGCATGGCGCCCGGAGCCGGGCGCGCGGCGTCCCGTACGGCGGCGCGCGACGCGGGCCGGTCCCGACGTCGCACCCCGGCCAAACGTTCCGCTCTGCTGACCATCGCCGTCCCGTCCGCCTGTGTGATGGGGGTCGCGGGTATCGCCGCCGCCTCCGTGGGCGGGCTGAACGGTGACGAGACGCAGAACACGACGGCATCGGCGCCCGACGGTGTCGCCGTGAAGCCGTCCACCGCGAACAACAAGCTGGACTCCCAGCTGGAGAGCCTCTCCGCGGGCGCCGACGACTTCGCCGACCGGGCCAGCCGGACGCAGGAACGTATCGACCTCAAGGCCCAGCAGGTCGCCGACAAGAAGGCAGCGGCGGCGGAGGCGGCCCGCAAGGAGCGACTGCGCCCCAAGTACGCCCTTCCGGTCGCACAGCGCGGCCTCAGCGCCTACTTCGGCCAGGCCGGCATCAACTGGATGTCCGTGCACACGGGCATCGACTTCCCGGTCTCGTACGGCACGACGGTGATGGCCGCGACCGACGGCACCGTCCGGACCCAGTGGAACAGCGCCTACGGCAACATGCTGATCCTGACCGACAAGGACGGCACGGAGACGTGGTACTGCCACCTCTCCAGCTACCAGGTCGCGTCCGGTACGACCGTCAAGGCCGGCGACCCCATCGCGTACTCCGGGAACTCCGGCAACTCGACCGGGCCGCACCTGCACTTCGAGGTTCGGCCCGCCGGCGGCTCGGCGATCGACCCGCTCCCGTGGCTGCGCAGCCACGGCCTCGACCCGACGTAGTTCCCGTCCGGTTCCAACCCCTTACACCTGCGTCACCGGCGTGACCCGGGCATCTCGACGATGCCCGGGTGTCCGGTCAGAGCTTCTCCACCGGCGCGTACCGCAGCAGCAGTCGCTTCGGCTTGTCCTCGCCGAAGTCGACGGTCGCCTCGGCGTTCGAGCCCGTACCCTTCACACCCACCACGGTCCCCAGACCGAACTGGTCGTGCGTGACCCTGTCCCCCACGGCCAGCGCGACCACCGGCTTCTCGACACCGCCCCGGCGCGTGGCGAAGCCGGACGCACCCGAGGCCGCGGTGCGCGAGCGCGAGGACGACAGCGAGGACGCCACCCCGGAGGCCGGGCCCGAGGACGTCGCCGGAGCCATCGCGCCCGTGCGCTTCCACTCCAGATGTGCGGCCGGGATCTCCTCCAGGAAACGCGAGGGCGGGTTGTACGAGGGCTGGCCCCACGCGCTGCGCAGCGACGACCGCGTCAGATACAGGCGTTCCCGCGCGCGCGTGATGCCGACGTACGCGAGCCGTCGCTCCTCCTCCAGTTCCTTGGCCTGGCCCAGGGCACGCATGTGCGGGAAGACGCCGTCCTCCATGCCGGTCAGGAACACCACAGGAAACTCAAGGCCCTTGGCGGTATGCAGGGTCATCAGGGTGATGACGCCCGAGCCGTCGTCGTCCTCGTCGGGGATCTGGTCGGAGTCGGCGACCAGGGCGACCCGCTCCAGGAACGCGGGGAGCCCGACCGGGGCCGGCGCGTCGCCCTCGGCGGGCTGGTCGGCCTCCCCCGCCTCCACGGCCGCTCCTGACTCCTGTTCGAACTCCAGGGCCACCGCTGCGAGTTCCTGGAGGTTCTCGATCCGGGTCTCGTCCTGCGGGTCGGTCGACGCCTGCAACTCGGCGAGGTAGCCCGTGCGTTCGAGAACCGCTTCGAGGACGGTCGCCGGGCCGGCGCCCGACTCCACGATCGTCCTCAGGTCCTCCATCAGCGTGTTGAACCGCTTGACGGCGTTGGTCGACCGCGAGGCCATGCCATAGGCCTCGTCCACCCGCTTCAGCGCCTGCGGGAAGCTGATCTTCTCGCGCTGGGACAGCGCGTCGATCATCGCCTCCGCGCGGTCGCCGATGCCGCGCTTGGGCACGTTGAGGATGCGGCGCAGCGGCACCGAGTCCTCCGGGTTGGCGAGGACGCGCAGGTAGGCCAGGACGTCCCGGACCTCCTTGCGCTCGTAGAAGCGGACACCGCCGACGACCTTGTAGGGCAGGCCGACGCGGATGAAGATCTCCTCGAAGACACGCGACTGCGCGTTCGTCCGGTAGAAGACGGCGACGTCACCCGCCTTCGCGTCGCCCGCGTCCGTCAGTCGGTCTATCTCCTCGGCGACGAACTGCGCCTCGTCGTGCTCGGTGTCGGCGACATAACCGGTGATGCGCGCGCCCGCGCCCGCGTTGGTCCACAGGTTCTTGGGGCGGCGGGACTCGTTGCGCTCGATGACCGCGTTGGCGGCGCTCAGGATCGTCTGCGTGGAACGGTAGTTCTGTTCGAGCATGATCGTCGTCGCGTCCGCGTAGTCCTCCTCGAACTGGAGGATGTTGCGGATCGTCGCGCCCCGGAAGGCGTAGATCGACTGGTCGGCGTCACCCACGACGCACAGCTCGGCGGGAGGCAGATCGTGCTCGCTGGGCGGTACGTCCACCGGGTGCTCGGAGGTGCCGACGAGTTCCCGTACGAGGGCGTACTGGGCGTGGTTGGTGTCCTGGTACTCGTCGACGAGGACGTGCCGGAAGCGGCGGCGGTAGTGCTCGGCGACGTCCGGGAAGGCGCGCAGCAGGTTGACCGTCGTCATGATCAGGTCGTCGAAGTCGAGCGCGTTGGCCTCACGCAGCCGCGACTGGTACATCGCGTACGCCTGAGCGAGGGTCTTCTCGAAACCGTCGCTCGCCTGGGCGGCGAAGTCCTCCTCGTCGATCAGCTCGTTCTTCAGGTTGGAGATCTTCGCGCTGAAGGACTTGGGCGGGAAGCGCTTGGGGTCCAGGTCCAGATCACGGCAGACGAGCGCCATCAGCCGCTTGCTGTCGGCGGCGTCGTAGATCGAGAAGGAGGAGGTGAAGCCGAGCCTCTTGCTCTCCCTCCGGAGGATCCGCACGCACGCGCTGTGGAAGGTCATCACCCACATCGCGTTCGCGCGCGGGCCGACGAGCTGCTCGACGCGTTCCTTCATCTCCCCGGCGGCCTTGTTGGTGAAGGTGATCGCGAGGATCTGGCCGGGATGGACGCTCCGCTCACCGAGCAGATACGCGATGCGGTGCGTGAGCACACGTGTCTTGCCGGAGCCGGCGCCCGCCACGATGAGCAGGGGGGTGTCGGCGTGCACGACGGCCGCGCGCTGGTTCTCGTTCAGCCCGTCCAGGAGCGCGGCCGGGTCCACCAAAGGACGTGGGGCGCCGTCGCGATAGTACGCGTCCCGGTCCGGCGGCGCGTCGAACTTCCCGCCGAACAGATCGTCCGGAACGGTCTCCGGCGCATGCTCGTCCTCGGGCGGTGGCGGGGGTTCCTCCGCGTGGGCCCGAGGGCCCTGGAGGTCCGCCAGGAAGCTGTCGTCAAAGAGGCTGCTCATCGCTCTCCGAGTCTAGGCGCCCCCACTGACAACCCGCCGCCACCCCGAAAACATCCCGGAATCCCAGTCCCACCACGCACACATACCGGGGTGTATTACGTCATTCGCAATGAATATCCCCAGACAATTCCGAATCGACTCCATAGAGCCATGTTTAGGACCGAGGTCACAAAAACGTATCGGACAAAGCGGTCATCAACCTTCACAGGAGCCACACGCGTTGGTTAGCGTGCCGTAAGGCCGCTCGATCTCCACCGGCGAACATCGCCGGGCCGCGCGGCCTCCGCCGAGTCCGATCGTGCCGCCCTGTGCGGCAGGAGCCGGGGACCCACCGAGCATTTGGGGTGAATCGGTCCGACTGCCGTCCAGGGCAGGGACCGTAGGGCAACCCTTCCGAATTACCCGCCCGAACCCGACAGCTAACCCGGTAGGCGGAACGTGGAAGGAGTCGCCTCCCTTGGCGTCGTCGCACCGCAAGTCGCGTCCTACGGGAACGCGCGTAGCAGGCATACGGACCCCGGCCTTCGCCACGGCGGCCCTGACCGCTTCCGTCGCCCTGCTGACCCAGACCGCCAACGCCGCGCCCACGGAGCCCACCACTCCCCCGGCGCCCTCGGCCGACGACAAGCCGAGCGTGGAGGAGGTCGAGGCGCAGGTCGACGACCTCTACCACCAGGCCGAGTCGGCCGCCGACGTGTACAACGCCGCCAAGGAGAGAGCCGCCAAGCAGCAGGGTCGCGTCGACACCTTGATGGACGACATGGCCCGGCGCACCCAGAAGCTCAACGACGCGCGCGAGGAGCTGGGTTCCTTCGCCGCGGCCCAGTACCGCACGGGATCCGTCGCCCCCGGAACGGCGACGTTCCTGCTCGCGGACGACCCGCAGGACTACTTTGACCAGAACCAGTTGATGGACCGCCTGACCGCCCGCCAGAAGGACACGGTCGACGAGTACATCACCCAGCGGGCCGAGACGACGCGGCAGCGCCAGGAGGCCGCCGCGAGTCTCGACGCGCTCACGGAGTCCCAGGACGAGCTGCAGACGACCAAGACGGCCGTGCAGACGAAGCTGGTGGAGGCCCGCCGGCTGCTCTCCCGCCTCACCGCCGAGGAGAAACTGCGGCTCGCGGCGATCGAACGCGAGAAGCAGGCGGACGCCCGCCGCCAGGCGCAGGAACTCGCCCGGCAGCAGCAGGACGCGGAGCAGCGACGTCAGCAGGACGCGGCAGCGGCGGCACAGCAGTCGCCGGGCACCACCGCCTCGGCCCCCTCCACACCGGGGGTCCCCGACCCCTCGTACGCCGGTAAGGCCGAGAAGGCCCTCACCTTCGCACGCGCACAGGTCGGCAAGCCGTATGTCTGGGGTGCGACAGGGCCAGATTCATACGACTGTTCGAGTCTTACCCAGGCCGCTTGGCGGGCCGCCGGAGTCAGCCTTCCACGCACCACCTACGACCAGGTGAACGCGGGCACCACCGTCTCGCTCTCCGACATCCAACCCGGTGACCTGGTCTTCTTCTACGAAGGCATCAGCCATGTCGGCCTGTACATCGGCAACGGCATGATGATCCACGCACCGAAGCCGGGTGCCTACGTCCGTGAGGAATCGATCTTCTACGACGGTGAGTCGGCGATCCACAGCGTGGTGCGCCCGGCCTGACGCACACCCGAGGGGGAAGCCTCGGGGTCAGGTCCAGAGCACGGCGATGAAGATGTTCGCCGTGGTGAACAGACCCACCAGGGCGAACAGCCGCTTGTCCACGGTCTCGTCGTCCCGCTTCACATAGACGAGGCCGAGGATCACGATCAGCAGGGCCAGCTTCACGCCGATCTTGACGTTGTCGACCGGCTGGTCGTCGGCCTGGTTGAGGCCCACCAGGGCGACCCCGGTGACCAGCATGGTGAACGCCCCGTGCAGCATCGCCGGCACGAAGCGGGCCGTGCCCTGTCCCATCGCCTTCAGCTGGGTGAGAAACCCGCCCAGGAGTGAGGCGATGCCGATGATGTGCAGGCCGACGCAGAGATGGATGAGTACGTCCATGAGCCGGAGCCTAGCCAGCGGCGCCCGCGCCGTACGACACCGGGCCGGGCGTACGGCGTTCGTGAGGTGCCCGCCCGGCGGCCTGTGGCCGAAGGCGCATTGCATATATGCGCCCCATAGCACCCCGTGACCCCCACGTGCCCCGTGAACCGCCGCATCGGTCAGCCCTCTGCGCGAGTCGGCGACGCCACAAGAGGATCGCGGTCGCATGCGGTCACCCGACGGTCGGCTGAGACCAGTTCCGTACATGGCGTTACCCCACCGCACCCTCAGGTTTAGCGTCCTTCACCAGGTGACCGGCTCCCCACCGCCGCCCGGGCCAGGGGCGGCAGTCGGACACCACCGCCGAGAAAGTCCGGCGGCGGACCGCTCCCCCTGTGCGAGCCGTCGCCGGACGCGCAACCGCCCTCCTGGGTCCGCTTC
Organism: Streptomyces sp. B21-083; assembly: GCF_036898825.1. Classification (GTDB taxonomy): domain Bacteria; phylum Actinomycetota; class Actinomycetes; order Streptomycetales; family Streptomycetaceae; genus Streptomyces. Next base: position 3,712,996 of record NZ_JARUND010000001.1, read on the forward strand.
CCGGGCAGCCTTCCGGCGGTCGTCGTAGTGGCGGTCGTACGAAAGGACGTGACGCCCCCGTGGCCGCGCACCGCAAGCCCCGACAGCGCTCACTCAACGGCAATACGGCTCGTACCGCCGCGACGATCGCCCTCGCGGGCGCGGCGACGGCGACCGGCTTCGACGGCATCGGGTACGCCGAACCACAGCTGACATCGGCGCAGGTCGAGGCCAAGGTGAACAAACTGTACGAGGAGGCGGAGGTCGCCACCGAGAAGTACAACGGCTCGAAGGAGAAGGCCGAGCGGGCGGAGCGGCGGCTGGGCACCCTGCGGGACGAGGCGGCACGCAAGGAGGAGCGGCTCAACTCGGCGCGGGAGTCGCTGGGTTCGATGGCCGCGGCGCAGTACCGCTCCGGCGGACTCGATCCCGCGCTGCAACTCGCCCTCTCCGACGACCCCGACAGCTATCTGGACGGCGCCGCGTTCGCCGAACGGGCGGGCACCAGACAGGCGTCGAACGTGACTCGCGTACACAAGCAGCTGCGTGAGATCGAGCAGCTGCGCGGGGCCGCCCACGTCGAGCTGGACACCCTCAAGTCCCGCCAGGCCGAGCTGAACCGCCTCAAGAAGACCGTGACGGGAAAGCTGGGCGAGGCCCGCCAACTGCTGTCCCGCCTCACCAAGGAGGAACGCGCCCGGCTCGCGGCGGAGGGCGGCAGTGGCAGTTGGGGCGGCGGCTGGGGCGGCAGGCACGCTTCACGGTCATCGGGGAGCGCGCGGGACGGCCTGACGTCACCAGGAGCGACCGGAGCCGCTGGGGCCCCCGGTGCGGCCGGGACTTCCGGAGTGGCCGAGGCACCCAACTCTCGTGCCGCGGCGGCTGTCGCCTATGCCTATCAGAAGCTCGGCAGCCCCTATGTGTGGGGTGCCACCGGGCCGGACGCCTTCGACTGCTCAGGCCTCATCCAGGCCGCGTACCGCTCCGCGGGGATCTCCCTGCCCCGCACCACCTACGCCCAGATCAACGCCGGCCAGCGGGTCTCATCGTCCGAACTCCTCCCCGGCGACCTGGTGTTCTTCTACTCGGGCATCAGCCATGTGGGCATCTACATCGGCCACGGCCAGATGATCCACGCCCCGAACCCGTCGGCGCCGGTACGGGTGGCACCTCTGGACGAGATGCCGCTCGCGGGCGCCACGAGGGTGGTCTGAGACAACCCCGACCATGCGGCCCCTCTCCCCCTAGACCAGCCGCCGTGCCGTGGCCCACCTCGTCAGCTCGTGCCGGTTCGACAACTGGAGCTTCCTGAGCACCGCCGACACATGCGACTCCACCGTCTTCACGGAGATGAAGAGCTGCTTGGCGATCTCCTTGTACGCATAGCCCCTGGCGATCAGCCGCAGTACCTCTCGCTCGCGCTGGGTGAGGCGGTCGAGGTCCTCGTCCACCGGTGGGGCGTCCGTGGACGCGAACGCGTCCAGGACGAACCCGGCGAGGCGCGGCGAGAACACCGCGTCGCCGTCCTGGACACGGAAGACGGAGTCGACCAGGTCCGTGCCGGTGATCGTCTTCGTCACGTAACCGCGCGCGCCACCGCGGATCACACCGATGACGTCCTCGGCGGCATCCGAGACGGACAACGCCAGAAAGCGCACCGGCTGAGTGGCGTCGCCCATCAACGGCGCACAGCGGCGCAGGACTTCGACCCCTCCACCGCCCGGCAGATGGACGTCGAGAAGGACCACCTCGGGCCGGGTGGCGGTGATGACCGTGACCGCCTGGTCGACGTCGGCGGCCTCACCGACCACCTCGACGCCGGTCCGCTCGGTCTCCCCGATCTCGGCCTGGACACCCGTACGGAACATACGGTGGTCGTCGACGAGAACCACACGCACCCGTCGGCCGCCCGCGTCACCACTGCCACCGCTGCCGCCGCTGTCGGTGGCGGACCGGCCTGCCTCTGCGGCTGGGGCGGATGCCGTCGGTTCGGCCGGTCCGGCAGGTGCTGCCGGTTCGGCCGACTCCGCCGAACCGGCCGCCCCGGTCAGCCTGTTGTCCCCGTGCGCCTCGCTCATGACGTGTTCTCCGCCCTCTCCATCTCCAGCTCGACCTCCGTGCCGCCGCTCGGTACCGCGCGTAGCCGCGCCGTACCGCCGTTGCGCTCCATACGGCCGATGATCGATTCTCTGACGCCCATGCGGTCGGCGGGTATGGAGTCGAGGTCGAAGCCGGGTCCCCGGTCCCGGACGGATACGAAGACCGTCCTGCCCTCGACCTCGGCATAGACCTGCACCGCGCCGCCTTCGCCACCGTACTTGGCGGCGTTCACCATCGCTTCCCGCGCGGCCTGCATCTGTGCGCCGGTTCTGTCGTCGAGCGGGCAGTCGCCGACGACCACGACCTCTATGGGGACGCCGTGCTTGTCCTCCACCTCGGCCGCACTGCGCCGCACCGCCTCGGCGAGGGTGCCCGGCTCGTCGGCCTCGTCCTTTCCGGTGCCCTCCGGTTTGTAGAGCCAGTTGCGCAGTTCGCGTTCCTGGGCGCGGGCGAGACGACGCACCTCGTTCGGGCTCTCCGCGTTGCGCTGGATCAGGGTCAGGGTGTGCAGCACCGAGTCGTGCACATGGGCGGCGACCTCCGCGCGCTCCTGGGCACGGATGCGCATCAGGCGCTCCTCGGAGAGGTCCTGGGTCATCCGGACGAGATACGGACCGGCCAGCAGCGCTGTCCCGACCAGTACAGCGAGCGCCGCCTGCAGAACCGAGCCGAGGTGGGCGGCGGAGCCCTGCAGGACGAAGACGCCGGACACCCCCGCAGTGACCAGCATGACGCCGGCCGCGGCTCGGACGAGGGTGAGGGTGCGCCGGCGGCTGCCGACCTCCATCCAGCGGGCCCGCCGTGCGTTGTCCGCCTGGCGCCAGACCAGGGCGACGCCGGCGGCGACGAGCACCGTCGGGAACAGATAGGCCTTGGCACCGCCGCCCAGATTCACGTTGCCGACGAAGACCATCGCCACGACGACCATGAGGAGCAGGGCGACCATCTGCCCCTTGTCCGGCTTACGGGCGACAAGTCTGCGGCGCCCGTCGGGTGAGGTCTCCGTGCTGACGAGAGACGGGGGCCGCTGGGCCTCGACGCCGCCGACCCCGAGCGGCACGAAGAACCAGAAGGCTGCATACAGCAGCGCACCGAGTCCGTCCGCCATGAACAGGCCGACGAACATGAGACGCAGCCAGATCACGGGCAGCCCGAGATGCCCGGCGAGCCCCCGCGCCACGCCTCCGAGCCAGCGTCCGTCGCTGCTGCGGTAGAGCTTGCGCGGGGGCCGCGGTTCGACGAGGGGCAACGCTGCGGCTTCGGGCATGCCATCGATGTTCACACGCCCGGCGGGCCCGGGCATCAGGGTCGGCCCCCGAGACTCCCCTGATCTTCGAGCCCAGCTGCCGTCGAACGCTTCCCCCGCCCCGTCTCAGGGCCGATATCAGGGTTCGTCCAGGGTCGTACCGACTGCCGCCGGGCCGCCTCAAGCGCCACCATGGACTCATGACAGATCACGCACACGCCGCGACGGGTCCGGGACCCGGCTCCGGCCCACGCCCCACCCCGGGCGCCGGGCCGCAGGATGCCGCGCCCGCCGCGGCGACCCCGCCCACGGAGAAAGGGGAACCGCGCGCGCCCGAGCATGCGGACACGGACGAGCAGCTGCCGGTCAGGTTCCGGCGCGACCGACGGCAGAAGACGCTCGGCGGGGTGTGCGCCGGCCTCGGGCGGACGTGCGACATGGACCCGGTGATCTTCCGGATCACGCTCGCCGTGCTCTCCGCGACCGGCGGCATCGGCCTCATCTTCTACGGCTTCGCCTGGCTGTTCGTGCCGTACGACGACGAGGAGGAGAACGAGGTCCGCAAGCTGCTCACCGGCCGCGTGGACGGCCAGGCACTGACGGCCGTGCTCTTCGCTCTGGTCGGCTGCGGTGTGTTCCTGACGATGCTGAAGAACGGCGGGGTGCTCTCCTTCGCCGTCATACTGTCCATCCTCCTCGCGGGCGCCGGGTACTGGTCGCGCAACCGCGGCGCCCCCGACCCCGACCCGCTGGCCGCCCAGGCCGTCGCCGACGCCCCACCGGAGGCCAAGGCGCCCCCGGTCCCGTCCGCCTATCCCTCCTGGTGGCGCGACCCCATCGTCAAGGACGGCACCCACGTCGGCGGTACGGGCTATCTGTGGGGCCCTCCCGACATCCGCGACCGGGACATCGCGGCAGCGGTCAACATCACCCACGGCAACCACGGGGGACCGCACCCGGGCATACGGACCTCCTGGCCCAGCCAGCCGAAGCCGCGCGGCCCACGCTGGATCGGCGGCTGGATATTTCTGCTCGCCCTCCTCGCCGGTTTCCTCGGCACGGCCGCGAGATGGGACGACGAGGCACTCGCCACCAGCTTGCAGACCGGCCTGGCCTGCGCTCTCATCGTGTTCGGTGTCGGCATCGCGGTCAGCGCGTTCCTCGGCCGTACGGGAGCCGGCTCGATCTTCCTGGCGATCATCACGGCGGCCCTGCTCGCAGGCTCGGCCGCACTGCCCAAGGACGTCAGTACGCACTGGGTGCGCACGGAGTGGACACCGGCCGCGGTGGCGGACGTACGGCCGAGGTACGACCTCGGTACGGGTGTCGCCACGCTGGACCTGACCGGACTGCGCCTCACCAGCGGGCAGACGGTGACGACCGCGGTCGAGGTGGGCGTGGGCAGGATCGAGGTGATCGTGCCGAAGGGTGTGACGGTGGAGGCGGAGATCAAGGTGGGCATAGGTGACATCCAGTTGCCAGGCGAAGGAAAGCAGGACGTGGACGTGGCACCCGGCAAGCACCAACAGGTCACGCTGTCGCCGGCCGGCGGCGGCAACGCTGGCACGGTCGACCTGGACCTCGGAGTCGGCGTGGGACAGGCGGAGGTGACCCGTGCCTCGTCATGAGTTCCAACCCGGAAAGCTGATCGCCGGCCTCTTCGTCACCGTCGCCGGTATCACCTACCTGGGCGACGCGGGCGACGCCTGGGAGACACCCTGGTTCGCGGTGATCCCGCTCCTGGTGTTCGGTCTGGCCCTGGCAGGCGCGGTGGCCCTGCTGACCGGGGCGATACGCCGCCGCCGGACATCCCGCCACGCGGCGACGCTCACCGACGACAACAGAACGGAGACGGCAGAACCTGGGTGAAGGCTGCCGGAGATGCCCAACCGACTGGCCGCCCACCGCACCGGCGGCGGGCACCCGACCACGCGCACCGGCTCTCAACCACCCGCTGCGCTACCGATAGCCGCCGGACCGCTGCCGCCGTCGCGACCGCAGGGCGGCGTCCACGGAGAAGACGGACGCGCCGGCGAGGACCAGGGGAAGCCAGGCCATCAGATAGGGGAGGTCATTGCCGTAGTAGTACGGGGTGGAGGCCCAGCTCACGGTCAGCCAGAGGCTGAGCGAGATCAGTGCTCCGCCGACCGCCGCCAGCCGGGCCAGCAGCCCCAGCAGCGTGCCGATACCGACGGCCAGCTCGCCGAAGGCGATGGCGTAGCCGAAGCCGGCGGGGCTCTTGAGGGCGAGGTCCACCAGGGCCGGGATCGCGGAGGAGTCCCGGACGCTGCGCATCAGGTCACCGACAGAGCCTGATCCGGAGTCGGCGAAGAAGGAGCTGGTGGTGAGTTTGTCCAGGCCGGCGTAGATGAAGGTGACGCCGAGGAAGACGCGCAGGGGCAGCAGGGCGTAGCGGGTCGCGGTGTCCCGCCAGTCCCGGTCGCCGTCGAGATAAGGGGAGTGCGTATCCGTTCGAGTGCTGTGAGTCATCGCCCTGAGCCGCCTCTCGCCTGCCATACGTTGACCCCTCAGCAGACCATACGTACGACAACGTGATCTCGCTCACCCCCGGCACGGGATTTTTTCCCGTCGGTGACCGACCGTTCTCCCACCCGGCCGAGGACGTACACCCAGTCCCGCTCGCTCGGCGAGTCCATCAGCCCGCTCGGTCCGCGGTCCATACAGCCTGTGCGGTCCTCAGCCTCTCCGGTCCGTCAGCCTCTCCGGTCCGTCAGCCTCTCCGGTCCGTTCAGTCCGTCACGTCGATCACGCACCGGTTCGTCTCCACGCCCGCCGCGGTCACCACCTGTACCTCCACCCGGCCGGGCTCCACGTCCGCCGGGACGGGCACCGTCAGTACCTCGTCGCGGGGGTTGCTGAAGCCGCCGGGCACCGGGACCAAGGGGACGTGGACGTGGACCGGGCCGATGCGGACGACCATGCGGGACAGCCGGTCGGCGGTGCCCGCGCCCGGGGGCACGAAGCCGGCGCCGCGGATCTCGATGTCGTCGCCGGTGCGGATCGGGGCGTCCAGGTCGCCCGCCTCGCGGGAGCGGACGACCGAGAGGATCACCGGTCGGCCGCCCTCCGCGTACTTGCCGGCCACATAGGTCGCGGCCGACACCAGGACCACCACCGCCAGCCCCCACGGCAGGTCCGGCAGCTGAGCCGGGCGCCGGGCCAGCCGTACGACAGCGAACAGGAGAGCGACCGTGCCGATCATCACGTACTGGATGTCCGCGAAGGTGCCGCGGCCGGCGTCGTCGGTGAGGAGGTCGGCCGCGCGGGGACGGTCCGCGCGGACCTTCTGCAGGCGCTGGCCGAGGACGCGCAGGCCGACGACCCTGCGGACGAGCACCGCGATGGCGCACACCACCGCGAGGACGGTCACGACACCCGCGCCCCGGGCGAGGTCGAGGCCCGCGATCAGCGCGTCGCGCTCCTCGTGGCCGGAGGCCCCCGCGAGCCGGCCCACCAGGACGAGTACGGCGTACGCCAGGAACAGCACCCAGCTCGCCGCCACCACACGGGAGGTCGACAGGCGGTTGTCCTCGCCGATCAGGGGCGCCAGCGCCCCGCCCCGCGCCCGGTGGAACCAGGACGCGGCGGTCAGCACGCCTCCGACGAGTACGGCGGCCACCAGCCCTGCTGTCCGGGCGGCGGTCCAGCCCGCCCCGATCGCGGTGAGCGCCTGCACGAGCAGCAGCACGCCGATCAGCGCCCACACCGTGAACGCCGTACGGCGCCACAGCCGTGCGAGCCACACCTCGCCCTCGGCCCGGCCGCGCTCGGCGACGACCGCCGCGGACTGGGTCAGTTCGTCGGAGACCCACTGGCGGGAGGCCGAGGCCGAATGGGCCACCGCGGCCGGCAACCCCTGCCCGGCCGCGAATCCCTCCCGCATGAGCAGGAACTCGGCGACCGCGCGCCGGTGCCCCGTACGCGCCCCGTGCGGGCAGTCCCCACAGGCGCAGCCACCCCCGTGTTCCCCGGGCAGCACACCTTGCCTCGCCTCCTGCACCGCCACGCCCGACGCCCGCCTTCCACACACCCGACACGACACATCACGAACCAGGACATCCACTCACCGGAACAAACCGGGGCAGAAAGGGACTCCGGAAGCCTCAAACGTGGCTCACGCAACTCCCCTACGACGAGAGCGAATTGTGCCCTACCTAACACTCGTTGTGTGCGGCAGGTCGGCCCCGGCAGGGGAAAAGGCGAGTGAAACCGCGGCCTCCTTGTTGACCCGGCTGCGAGAATTCGCGTATGGCCGAGATCATCCAGCGCGACGGGACCTGGGTCTTCGACGGCAGCACGGTCAGGATCACGCCGGGGCTCCACCGTTCCGTGCCGCTGTTCCGGCAGACGTACGGCGAGGTCGCGGTGCCCCTGGAGGCGGTCTCCGGCATCGTCTACGAACCCGAACGCAAGCACGGGAGGCTGCGGCTCAGGCTCCGCGAGGGCGCCGACCCGCTGCTCCAGGCGACCGGCGGACGACTGCCGGACGCGGCCGACCCGTACCGGCTGACCGTGGACATCGACCGGTCCGGAGTCGCCGAGTACGTCGCCGAGGAGATCCGGCACGCCCTGCTCCTCGACCAGGTTCCCAGGGAACCGGCCATGGCGTATCTGCTTCCGGGGCCGCCCGTGCCGGTGTCGGTGCGGTCCAGCGACGGCATGGTGTCGTTCGACGGTACGCGGGTCCGTATCGACTGGGCCGACACCTCCGACCGGGTCAAGCGGGCCACCGGCCCTCGCATGCTCTCCAGCCACGATCTCGTGCGGGTCGACTGGCTGCCCAACTCCGGGTACGAGGACGGCTTCATGCGCTTCGTGACCCGCGAGACGGTGTTCTCCAAGTTGCCGCCCGGGAAGGACCCCTACGCCCTCGACCTGTGGGGCAGCACCCGCCGCGACCTGCTGACGGCGCTCGTCGCGACCGCCGTCACCGCACGTCTGCCGCACCCCTCCACCCGGGCGGTCGACCACATGGACCCGCCCCGGCTCACGCCCGCGGTCCCGCCCCGGTCCGACCATCACGACGTACTCCTGCGCAGGCTCCGCGAGTTGGGCGAGCTGCACCGCGAGGGCATGCTCACGGACGAGGAGTTCGCGACCACCAAGGCGGCCGTCCTACGGGGTTTCTGAGCCGTGCGGGGATCGGGCCCCGGCCGGGGTCGCCGAGCCGGTCGAGGTCGCCGAGCCGGTCGTCAGCTCAGCAGATCCGGTTCGCTTCTGCTGATGTCCCGCCACAGGGGCTGGTAGTTGATCCACGCGACCAGGTCACCGCCGAGCTGCTCCCGTGTCGCGACCGCCTGCTTGTGGTCGATCAGGATGGGCCGGCCCGCCGCCCGCGCCGTCAGCTGGACCTGACTCGACCGTTCCATCGACACGAACCACCAGGCCGCCGCGTCCACCGAGTCGCCCACCGTGAGCAACCCGTGGTTGCGCAGCACGAGAGCCTTGCGGGAGCCCAGCGCGGACGCGATCCGCCGACCCTCGTCGGCGTCCACGGCGACGCCGGTGTACGTGTCGTACAGCGCGTGGTCCTCGTAGAAGGCGCAGCTCTCCTGGGTGATCGGGTCGAGGAGGTCGCCGAGGGCCGAGAGGGCGCGGCCGTGCACCGAGTGGCAGTGGGCCACGGCGACGACGTCCGGGCGGGCGGCGTGCACCTGGGCGTGCACGGTGAAGGCCGCCTGGTTGATGTGGTAGCGGCCCTCGATGACCTGGCCGTCCTGGTTGGCCATGACGAGGTCGCTCACGGTGACCTGCTTGAAGGGAATCCCGAAGGGGTTCACCCAGAAGCAGTTGCTGTACTCCGGGTCGCGTGCCGTGATGTGGCCCGAGACACCGTCCTCGAAGCCGAAGCGCCCGAACAGCCTGATCGCCCCGGCCAGCCGTTCCTTGCGGTGCCTGCGCTCGTCGTCGAGCGACTCGTACATCGGGGGCATCGCGAACTGCAGCTGGTCGGTGGGCAACGGCAGGGGCGGAGTGGGCCCGTGCATAGGTCCTCCAGCACTGGGTTCCTTTACGGAGCGGAAGTTACCGTCGGTCCGCGTAGGAGAACAGGGATGTTTGCGAAGAGATGTACGACGAGATGAAAGAGATATCTGAGCCAGGGACCCAAGACTCCGACGAGACAGTGACAGGACGCCGGCGAATACACGTCACAGGATGTCGGGTATCCGCGTCAGACTCGGCCCCATGAACTGGGCAGTATTCACCACCGCGGAACCCGACCTGGCCGCTACCGTCGAAAAACGCTTCCGGGCCTTCGATCACCACAATCTCGCCACCCTCCGCAAGGACGGGTCGCCTCGCACCTCCGGCCTCGAGGTTCGCTTCCTGTACGGAGAGTTGTGGCTCGCCATGATGCCGGACTCGCTCAAGGCACTGGACCTGCGCCGCGACCCCCGCTTCGCCCTCCAGACGAACCCCGGCCCGGGGACGGACACGGCCGGCGGCGACGTACGCGTCAGCGGACGCGCGTACGAGGCCGAGGATCCGGCCACCAAGGCCGCGTACGTCGAAGAGGTGAAACCGCCGGAGCCGTTCCACCTCTTCCGCACCGAGCTGACGGAGGTCGTGCGGACGTACGTCGAGGACGACAAGTATCTGGTCGTCCAGGTCTGGCAGCCCGGAGAGCCGGTGCGCACTCTCAGGCGGACGTGAGCCGCACCGCCTCTGGGACTACTCCCACTCGATGGTGCCCGGCGGCTTGCTCGTCACGTCGAGGACGACCCGGTTGACGTCGGCGACCTCGTTGGTGATGCGCGTCGAGATCTTCGCCAGGACCTCGTACGGGAGGCGGGACCAGTCCGCGGTCATCGCGTCCTCGGAGGAGACCGGGCGCAGGACGATCGGGTGGCCGTACGTACGGCCGTCGCCCTGGACGCCCACGCTGCGCACGTCCGCGAGGAGGACCACCGGGCACTGCCAGATGTCGCGGTCGAGGCCGGCGGCCGTCAGTTCCTCGCGGGCGATAGCGTCGGCCTCACGGAGGAGGTCGAGGCGGTCCTTGGTGACCTCGCCGACGATGCGGATGCCGAGGCCGGGGCCGGGGAACGGCTGGCGCTGGACGATCTCGTCCGGCAGGCCCAGCTCCTGGCCGACCATCCTGACCTCGTCCTTGAAGAGCTTGCGCAACGGCTCGATCAGCTCGAACTCGAGGTCTTCGGGCAGTCCGCCCACGTTGTGGTGGGACTTGATGTTGGCGGTGCCGGTACCGCCACCGGACTCGACCACATCGGGGTAGAGGGTGCCCTGCACCAGGAACGCGACCTCCGGACCCTCGTCCGCGATGATCTCGGCCTGTGCCTGTTCGAAGACGCGGATGAACTCGCGCCCGATGATCTTCCGCTTCTCCTCGGGGTCGGAGACCCCGGCGAGCGCGTTCAGGAAGCGCTCCTCGGCGTCGACGACCTTCAGGGTGACGCCGGTCGAGGCGACGAAGTCCTTCTCGACCTGCTCGGTCTCACCCTTGCGCATCAGCCCGTGGTCGACATACACGCAGGTCAGCTGGGAGCCGATGGCCTTCTGTACGAGGGCTGCGGCGACCGCCGAGTCCACGCCGCCGGAGAGACCGCAGACGGCGCGCTTGTCGCCGACCTGCTCGCGGATCAGCGCCACCTGCTCGTCGATGACGTTGCCGGTGGTCCAGGACGGGGTCAGGCCCGCGCCCCGGTAGAGGAAGTGTTCGAGGACCTGCTGGCCGTGCGTGGAGTGCATGACCTCGGGGTGGTACTGGACCCCGTACAGCTTCTTCTCGTCGTTCTCGAAGGCGGCGACCGGGACGACGTCCGTGGACGCCGTGACCGAGAAGCCCTCGGGTGCGGCGGAGCAGGCGTCCCCGTGGGACATCCACACCGACTGGTCCGCCGGGGTGCCCTCGAAGAGGGTGGAGGACGGCTTTGTGACGGCCAGCTGTGTACGGCCGTACTCGCGCGCTCCGGAGTTGTCGACCGTGCCGCCGAGGGTGGTCGCCATCAGCTGGAAGCCGTAGCACATGCCGAAGACGGGGACGCCGGCCTCGAAGATCGCGCGGTCCAGGCGCGGGGCGCCCTCCGCGTAGACCGACGAGGGGCCACCGGAGAGGATGATCGCCGCCGGGTTCTTGGCGAGCATCTCCTCTACCGACATCGTGCTCGGCACGATCTCGCTGTAGACCCTGGCCTCGCGGACTCGGCGGGCGATGAGCTGGGCGTACTGCGCACCGAAGTCGACGACCAGGACGGTGTCGGGGGCGGGGGTCGCTGCTGACACGGGGGCCTTCCGGCGGTTGGGCGGGGGTCTGTGTGGGCAATTCTACCGGGGTGGCTGTGGGACACCGCGCCGTCGACCGGGGGCTGCCGCCCCCAGACCCCCGCCACGGCCCTGAACGGGCCTCGTCCTCGAACGCCGGACGGGCTGAAGGTGCCGACCGGCGCTGAAAAGGATGCCGCCTTGGAAAGGCGGCCCTCCCCGTGCATACTGACCCCCATGCTCACGCACCCGACCTTCGTCTTTACCTATGGCAACCGGCCCACCGGCTGCCATGGTCGTGCTGCTTGAGCAACTGACAAGCGACTTCCCAGGCGCCCCGGGCCGACAAGGCCCGGGGCGCCTGCCGTTTCCGGGTTCTGCCGGTCCGGGGCACCTCCTTCCGATCCTTTGGATCCTTCCGACAAGGAGCCCCGTATGACCTCTCTCGATGTGACCGGCGCCCGCACCCCTGAGGCCGCCGATGTGATCACCGGCGCACGGGAACGCATCGACGCCCTCGACGACCGGATCATCGGTCTCGTCCAGGAACGGATGGCCGTGTCCGCCGTGATCCAGGAGTCGCGGATCACCTCCGGCGGACGGCGCGTGAACCTGTCCCGCGAGATGGACGTCCTCAGCCACTACCGGGACGCGCTGGGCAGGCCCGGCACGTCCCTCGCGATGACGTTGCTGGAGCTGTGCCGGGGTCGTATCTGAGTTCGGGCGCCGTCTCACCCGTCCGGCGCGTGACCGCCGTACGCCGTCCTCGTTGGTACCGGTGTCCGCGCCAGCCAGGGGCGGGCCCGCACAAACCACGCGTGGCTCCAGGGTTGCGACCGGACGGCAGGGGACAGCAGCCCGGTCAACCCAGAGAACGGTCGGCCCCGGGGACGCCCGGGGCCGGCCGACACAGGACAGCACAGTCGACTGCGGTACAAGGGCCAAAGAGTACGAGTCCGGGTCAAAAGGTTGCGTACTCGGTGACCTTCCAGCACGATGCAGGAACAGCTCCACATCCCTTAGCAGGCAAGTGCATTGCCTCGCGATCCCCGACTGCCATTGGTCCAGACCAGGCGTGCGCCTCCTGTACGCCGGGGCGCCGACCGTGGGTACAGACCAACAACGCGGCGCAACCCCCCGGCGCCGCTTTCCCCCAGGCACCGGCGCTGCCCTGACGCCGGTGCTGACGGAGAAGGGCCCTGCGGCTCCGCCCCGCGGGGCCCTTTGCCGTGTCCGGCGCCCACTCTCAGGAACGTGTCACGATGCCGCAGCTCTTGGTGTCGACTTCACCGCTGCGGTCGTAGGGGTCGACGGCGGGGCCGGTGGGGCTGGCGCCCGTCGAGTCGGCGTCCGAGTCGAACCCGGGGTGGAGATAGCCGTCGTACACGTCGCAGGCCGAGTTGCCGAGCGAACTGTCGTAGTTCGCGATGCTGATCCGACCTGGTGTGACCTGGTACTTGGCCGGGTCGTAGAGCCTGATGTCGAGGACCCGGCGCACGATCGTGCGGGCCACCTCGGTCGCGCCCGGGTCGGCGTGCGTCAGCGGATAGACGAAGGTGTAGTCGGCGTGCACGACGACGGTCTCCTGCCTGCCCGCCTCGAACGTCATCCGTCCGCGGATCTTGACCACGTCACCGACCAGGCGCAGTTCGGCGGGGTTGAACCTACTGAACATCCGCAGCGGATCATGCTTCTCGTCCGGTCGGCTCAGGCCGGTGTTCAGCAGGCGGAGCAGATCCTTCTGGCTGGGGTCGATCACCTTGAGTGCCGCTTCGGGGCGCCCGCCGCGCAGGGTGGCGGGGTCGAGGTTCGCGTTGACCAGGAGCCGCTTGGTCTGCTGAAGCGCCCGTTGCACCTGGGCCTTCGAGAACGAGCCCACCGCCTTGGCCGTCGGCAGGACGATTCCGGCCGCACCGTTCGAGTACCGCACAGCTGGTGATCCGGCGAACGGCCTGGTGAGGGTGGGGACATCGGGGTCCGCCGTCGACGGCGCCGCGGACGGCGCTGCCGTCTCCTCGGGGAGCGGGGTGGCGGCGTAGGTCTCGTCCGACCCGGCGGAACCGAAGGGGTCGCCGGGGAGCAGAGACGGCTTCATGGCCACCACCGCCACGGCGATCGCCAGTGGTGCGCCGATCACCGCCCACCACCGTCGGCGCCTCACCGCGCGGTCGTCGGCCTTCTGGCGGGCGGGGTCGGTGCGCCAGCCCGTGGGCTGTTCGCCCCGCGCGTCCTGCTGGCGCAGCCGTTCGGTGACCATTCGCGCCCGTGCGGACGGTTCCTTCGGAGCGGAGGCACGGATGTCCCGCTCGGTGTCGCGGGTGAACTGCTCCCATATGTCATCGGGAACCGACGGCTCGGGCTCTTCGGCCGGCTTACCGCCGGGCTGGTTGTCAGACACGAGGGATATTCCTAAGTGATCCGCAAGTGTCTCCACAACCAGCCCACACTCAAACCCCCACGCTCGTACCCAAAACCCGAGAGGGCAGTCCAGATGTGACCCAGCACACATAAGTTTTCTGTGAGCAAAGGGCAACCATTCACAGCCGCCGCATGTCACACGTTCAGAACCAGGGGCCACGCCCGTGCCCCGTCACCTGGATGTTCCGAGGTCTTGAGGTCTTCATGAAGCTTCGCCGTGCCATGGTCGCCGCAGCGGCGACGGCTGTCATAACCCCGCTGGCCCTGCTGTCCGCGCCGGTCGCGTTCGCCGACGGGTCGCCCTCGGCCACCCCGAGCGAGACCGTCACCGAGACGCCGTCGCAGACCCCGAGCGACTCCACGTCGGCGACCCCCTCGGACCCCGCGCCCTCCGACACCGGTCTGCCGTCGGACGTGCCGTCCGACAGCGCCTCGCCGAGCGCGAGCATCAGCGACTCCGCCTCGCCCTCTGCCTCCGTCTCCGCCTCCCCCTCGGTGTCCGCCGAGCCGAGCGAGAACCCGACGGACCCGGACGTCCCGTTCTGCGAGGACCTCGACGAGGACTACAGCGACGCCCAGGTGTCCGCCGACATCAAGGGCCTGCCCGGCAAGATCGTCGCGGGTGACGGCTTCCACGGCTTCAAGCTGGTCGTCACGAACGACTCGAAGGCCGACATCAAGGGTGTCGCCTTCTACGCCGAGATCGAGAACTACGAGTTCGACGAGGCGAAGTTCCTCAGCCCGTACGTCGACCTGGAGTTCAAGAACCCCGAGACCGGCAAGTGGGACCGGATCGGCGACGACGACTGGGCCGGCGACTACTTCTTCTACGTCGACAAGCTGAAAGCCGGGGCCAGCGAGTCCGTCGACCTGCGCGTCAGCATCGACAAGCAGGCCCCCGCGGGCGACGCCTACTCCTTCGGCTCCGGCGCCTACATCGACAACGTCGACGGCCAGGACTGCATCGCCGAGGGCTGGGCCCAGTACGACTTCAAGGTCCTGAAGTCCGGCTCCTCGAACACCGACCCGGGTTCGGCCACGCCGAGCGACAACGGCTCCAAGGACCCGGTCCACAAGCCCCAGGGCAACGTCTCCGACCTGCCGACCGGCAACCTCGCCGACACCGGCTCCAGTTCCGCCCTGCCGATGATCGGCCTGGTCGGCGGTGTCGCCGTCGTCGCCGGTGCGGGTGCGGTGTTCGCGATGCGTCGCCGGAAGGCGGGCACGGAGGCGTAAGCCTCCGGCAAGGACAAGAGAAGGACCTGCGCTCGGAGGGGGGCGCGGGTCCTTCTCTTATTTTCTTCGGCCTTTTTATTGTTTCTTCGGCACCGTCGGTATCCCCAGGAACGGCAGGCGCAGCGCGCCGAACGCCTCCGCCGGGACCGCCGGTGACTTCGGTTCGACCGGCTGCAGACGTTCGTACGCCGCGCCCTGAGCCGGACGCGGGTCCGCCTCGCCGTTGTTCGGCCAGTACGACACCGCGCGTTCCGCCTGGGCGGTGATCGTGAGGGACGGGTTGACGCCCAGGTTCGCGGAGACCGCGGCGCCGTCGACCACCGAGATCCCGGGATGGCCGTACAGACGGTGGTACGGGTCGATCACGCCCGTCTCCCGTGAGTCGCCGATCGGACAGCCGCCGAGGAAGTGCGCGGTCAGCGGCATGCCCATCAGTTCGCCCACGTTGCTGCCGGCGAAGCCGTTGATCTCGGCGGCGAGCGCCGAGGCGCTCTCCGTCGCCGCCCTGATCTGCTTGGGGTTGGGGGAGCCATGCCCCTGACGGGCGGTGAGCAGGCCCTTGCCCGCACCCTTGGGCTTCAGGTAGGTGGTCAGGGAGTTGTCCAGGGACTGCATCACCAGGCCGATGATGGTCCGCTCCGACCAGTGCCGGTTGGAGATGGAGCGCAGGACCAGCAGGGGGTGGCGGGCGGCGTTCGCCAGCCAGCCCAGGGCCCTCGACGACCCTTCCGCGTACGGGACCTGGAGGATCGACAGACCGCCCATCGAGTTCGAGCCCTTGCCGTAGCGGACCGGTTCGATGTGGGTGTTCGCGTCGGGGTGGACCGAGGACGTGATGGCGACTCCGCGCGTGAAGTCGACCTTCGCCTCCCCGGTCACCTTGCGGTAGCGGCGGTCGTCGGTCTGGGCGCCGACCAGCGCCTCCGAGTTGGTACGGGTCAGCTCGCCCAACCGGTCGGAGAGGTACGGGAGTTGGCCGCCCGCCTTCATCCGGTGCAGCAGGGTCTGGGTGCCGTACGTGCCGGCCGCGAGGACGACCCGGCGGGCCGTGAGGGTGCGGCCCGCGCCCTTCCGCTTCGCGTCCGTCGGGAGCGTGGTGACCGCGTAGCCGCCACGCGAGTCGTCCGTGACGGACACGACCGTCGTCAGGGGGTGGACGACCGCGCCCGCCTTCTCCGCGAGGTAGAGGTAGTTCTCGTTGAGGGTGTTCTTCGCCCCGTGCCGGCACCCGGTCATGCACTCACCGCACTCGGTGCACGCCTTGCGCGCGGGCCCGGCGCCCCCGAAGTAGGGGTCGGGGGCCTGCTCCCCCGGCGCCGCCCTCACCTTGCCCTCCGCGTCCTCACCGTCTCCGAAGAAGACGCCCACCGGCGCCATGTGGAACGTGTCCCCGACGCCCATCCGCTCGGCCGCCGACTTCAGATGGACGTCGGAGGGGGTCATCGTCGGGTTGAGCCGTACGCCGAGCATGCGCCGGGCCTGGTCGTAGTACGGGCCGAGCTCCTCCTGCCAGTCCGTGATGTCACGCCACTGGGGGTCGTCGAAGAACGGCTTCGGCGGTACGTAGAGGGTGTTGGCGTAGTTCAGCGAACCGCCGCCGACACCCGCGCCCGCCAACACCATCACGTTGCCCAGCAGATGGATGCGCTGGATCCCGAACAGACCGAGCCTGGGCGCCCAGAGGTAGTTCTTCAGGTCCCAGGAGTTCTTGGGGAGCGTGTCGCGCGTGAAGCGGCGGCCCGCTTCCAGTACGCCGACCCGGTACCCCTTCTCGGTCAGCCGCAGGGCGGTGACAGAGCCGCCGAAGCCGGAGCCCACGACGATGACGTCGTAGTCGTATTTCTGGTCGTCGTCGTGGTCGTACGACACGTGCTCTCCTCGTTGAGAACAGAAAACGTCGGTTACCGCAGCCTCAGGGCCTTCATGACCTTCAGGCTCCGGCTCATGAACTCCGCGTACTTCTCGTCGTCCATCCCCAGGGCCGGGGCCATCGGCAGCAGGCGCTGCTGGGCGACCGTCTGGGCCTCGGTGTACTTGAGGATGCCCTCGGAGCCGTGGCGGCGGCCGAGGCCGGAGTCCTTCATGCCGCCCATGGGCGACTGGACGCTGCCGTACGCGGACGCGTAGCCCTCGTTGACGTTGACCGTGCCGCAGCGCACGCGGGCGGCGACAGCGCGGCCACGGGCGCCGTTCTTCGTCCACACCGAGGAATTGAGGCCGTACGGCGTGGAGTTGGCGAGGGTCACCGCCTCGTCGTCGGTCTTGAACCGGTAGATCGAGACGACCGGGCCGAAGGTCTCCTCCGAGCAGACGGCCATCGGGGTCTCGACGCCGTCGAGGATCGTCGGCTCGTAGAAGTACGGGCCGATGTCCGGGCGGGCCGTGCCGCCCGCGATGACCTTCGCGCCCTTGGCGACCGCCTCGTCGACGTGCTTCGCCACCGTCTCCAGCTGGCGTGCACCGACGAGTGAGCCCATGTCGGCGCCGTACGCGAGGGACTTGCCGAGCCGCATCGCCTTCGTGCGGGCCGCGAAGCGCTCGACGAACGCGTCCGCGATCGACTCGTGGACGTACAACCGCTCGATGGAGATGCAGAGTTGCCCGGCGGAGGAGAAGCAGGCCCGGACCGCGCCCGCCGCCGCCTTCTCGATGTCGGCGTCGTCCAGGACCAACATGGCGTTCTTGCCGCCGAGTTCGAGGGACACGCCGACCAGGCGTGCGGCGGCGCCCTGCGCGACCTCGCGGCCGGTGCGGGTGGAGCCGGTGAAGGAGACGTAGTCGGCGTGCTTGACGACCTCGGGGCCGATGACCGGGCCCTCGCCGAGGACGACCTGGAAGACGTCGGCGGGCAGGCCGGCCTCGATGAGCAGGTCCCGGGCCCACAGTGCCGTCAGGCAGGTCTCCGTGTCCGGCTTCATCACGACCGCGTTGCCCGCGACGAAGGCGGGGATCGCGTCGCCGACCGACAGTTCCAGCGGATAGTTCCAGGGGGCGATCTGGCCGACCACCCCGCGCGGGTGGCGCAGTTCGGTGACCTTGGTGAGGGTGGGCATCGCGCCCGCGTGCCGCTTGGGCTTGAGGTACCGGGGTGCCATGCGGCCGTAGTGGCGGGCGGCCACGGCGACGGCCTGGACCTCCTCGTGGGCGTGCAGCCGGGCCTTGCCGGTCTCCAGCTGGATGAGGTCGAGAACCTCCGCCTGGCGGGCCAGCACCAGGTCGTGGAAGCGCAGCAGCACGGCCGCGCGCTGCCGTACCGGGGTCTGCTCCCACACGGCCTGGGCGGTGCGGGCCCGTTCGTACGCCTTCTCCACGTCCTCGGGAGTGGACTCGGGCAGGTCGGCCAGCTTCTCGCCGGTGAACGGGGTGTGGTTGGCGGTGCGACCGGAGCCGACGACACCCTTGGTGAGCTGGGCGACCAGCTCGGGGGTGACCACGTCGGCGGCGGTGCGGGCGCCTGTGGGCGCGGGTGCCAGGGGGTTCGTACCGGTGGGGGCGTCGGTGCCGGGCTTTACCGGGGCCTGCGAGTCCGTCATGAGCCGCAGGGTATGACGGCTCGGAGGCTTTGGGTACCCATGGGTAACCCGGATTCACCGAGTACGCACACGGCGTCGGCCCCCAGCGGCATGCCGCCAGTAGGTACTGGCAACGAATCCGCTGATCAGGGCGTTGGGCGTCGCACGCTCACCCGGAGGACAGCGGGATGCGTCACTTTTCCCGGCCGGGAGTCACGTCCTGTCGATTGCGAGCCGGTCGCGCGCCTCCTTGAAGACGTCCGCCCCCCGCTTCTCGTCCGGCGTCCCCTTGGGCATGTCCACGCGCAGCTCGTACAGTCTGCCGTCGTCGGTCAGGATCTCCACCTGCATGACCCGGACGAGCCTGCCCTCTGTGTCGTAGGTGGTGTCGGCCTGGACCGATTTGTAGCCGCCGACCGTCGTGTCGGTGTACTGGGTGGTGGACTCGCCGTATCCAGCCCAGGTGTCGGCGGCCTCCTTCGCCTGCCCCAGGGGCGAGCGGGGCGCCTTGTCCCACAGGGTGAGGCGGACCTGGATGACCGCGTCGTTGTCGTAGATCGCCATCCGCGGCTGGTCGCCGGCGTCGCCCTGCTCGTGGAAACGGACGTACTGGCGGGGAAGGGCGAGGACCGCTCTCAGGTCCTTCTCCTCGTGGGCCGTCCAGCCGTCGAGGGTGGGCTCGGCCGCCGCCGGCGGTACGGCGACGGAGGGTACGGCTTCCGAGGCGCGCGGCCCCGGCTCCTCCACCGCGACCGCCGCGTCCTCGCCGCCGGTCTCGACGACCGCGCCCCCGAAGACCAAGCCCACGGCCACAATCGCGACCGCGCCGCCCAGGACCCCGAGGACCACCCGCCGGGAACGGCCGCGACGCGGCGTCTTCGGGGCGGGCAGCGAGGCGGCGCGGGTCTCGGGGCCGGGCGTCCCGGGCACGGGATTGCCGGGTACGACCGTCTCGGGCCCGGAAACGGAAGCGGAAGGGGGCTCGGGTCCGGACTCGGATGCCCGGCCCTCCGCCCTCAGGCGTACCGTCCCCGCGTCGTCCGCCAACTCCCTGATCGCGGACGGCTCCTGAGCCTTCGTCAACTCGACACGCTCCGGCGCCTTCGGCAGTGGCCAGCCCTTGGCGACCGCTTCCAGGGCGGCGGTGACCTCGTCCGCGTCGGGGCGCTCGGCGGGGTCCTTCACCAGCAGTCGTACGAGCAACGGGCCGAGCGGGCCCGCCTGTTCGGGCTTGACCGGCTCGGCGGCGAGAATCGCGGCGAGCGTGGACTCCACGGTCGTACGGCGGAACGGGGACCAGCCCTCGACCGCCGCGTAGAGGAGTACGCCGAGCGACCACAGGTCGGAGGAGGGGCCGGCACCCCGGCCGGACATGCGCTCGGGCGCGATGAACTCCAGGGAGCCGACGAACTCCCCGCTCATCGTGAGGGATTCCTCGCCCATGATGTGGGCGATACCGAAGTCTGTGAGGACGACCCGACCGTGCGGGCCGAGCAGGACGTTGGCGGGTTTCACGTCCCGGTGGACGATCCCGACGGAGTGCGCGGCGCTCAGCGCGCCGACCACGGCGAGGCCGATACGCGCGGACTCGGCGGGCTTGACGGCGCCGCGCCGAAGCACCTCGTGCAGCGACTCGCCGCGCACCAACTCCATGACGATCCAGGGGAGTCCGTCCTCGACGACGACATCGTGGACGGAGACGGCCGAGGGATGGTCGACGCGCGCGGCGGCCCGCGCCTCCCGGTGAAGGCGGTGCGCTATCCGCTGATGGGCGGCGTCCTGCGGGTCCCCGGGCAGCCTCGGCTGCTTGACGGCGACCTCACGCTCGACGAGTTCGTCATGGGCCCGCCACACGGTGCCCATGCCGCCGGATCCGATGCGCTCGGTCAGCCGGTACCGACCGCCGACGAGCCGCCCCACATCGCCCTTGTTGCCCCCGTTCCCGTTCCCCCCGCCCCTGTTCGGGCCGACTTCCGCGCCGCTGCTCATGCGTCATCCCTACCCTGCGGGGCGGACGCCTGTCGACGCCGGTTCAGGGCGTCCGTCGTACGGCGGGGCAGTGCCGTACGGCCCACCGTCGCGGCCAGTTTGCGCAGTCGCCGCCAGTCCATGGGGGGCGTGGGGGCGGGCACCCCGGGCCGCCCGCGGGGGACGCGGACGCGCAGGGCGCCCGGTTCGACGCGACAGCGGACGGGGGTGGGCAGGACCAGGGCCTCGCCGTCGAGGCCGACCTCGATCTCGGGCAGGTCGGCCTCGACGACGACCTCGTGGGCGGTGACGACGGTCAGCCCTGTGGCGTACCGGCCGAGCAGCAGTTCGGCGGCCTGGGCCGCGTCCTCGACCTTGATGCCGAGCACCCCGAGGGCACCGGCGTCCAGCCGCTCACGGCGGCCGAGACCGGCGAAGTCGTCCATGCGGTATGGGTTGTTGCTGACCAGGACGGCCTGCGGCGCGTGGATGACCGTCTCACCCGGCTGCTCCCCCGCCCGCGCTCGTGCCTGGGGGTAGGCGCGGGCGGTCAGCGTCGCACCGCGCTCGAAGGTGAGGAGCTCGGGCAGAAGCCCCAGGGTGGTGCCGACCTTGTCGTCGCGGTAGGCGGGGCTCTGCACGATCGAGGCGTACGCGCCGAAGGAGGCGTTGTTGACGAAGGGCCGGCTGTCCGCCGTACCGTCGGCGCCGCCGGTCCCGCCCGTGCCGCTGTCGAGGAAGCCCAGGTCCACCCTCAGTTCCACCCCGCCCGCGTCCGTGAGGGCGTCGAGGCAGGTCGCCGGGTCGTCCCGGTCGAGGCCGAGGTCCATGGCGAAGTGGTTGCGCGTTCCGGCGGACACGACCAGGAAGGGCAGGTCGTGTTCGGCGGCGACGCCCGCGACTAGGGCCTGGGTGCCGTCGCCGCCGGCCACGCCGAGCAGGTCCGCGCCCGCCGCGACGGCCTCGCGGGCCAGGGCGACGACGTCCTCGGGTTCCGGTTTGCCGGGGTCGATCAGATGGACGCGCGCGCCGAGCCGCTCCGCCTTCTCCCGCAGCCGGAAACGCTCGACCTTTCCGTCGCCGGAACGCGGGTTCATGAGGAGGAACGGCCGCAGGGGTGCGGGCGACTCGTACTCGCGGACCGGAATGACATGTGACCTGGTGCTGCTCAGCGCGAATTTCCCGGCCCACACGGCGGCGCCCCACAGGGCTAGGGAGGCTGTCGCGGGCCACAGCAGGTTGGCGGCGGCGAAGAGGGCGACGACGCCGACGGGAGTGGCGACGGCGAGCACCACCCCCACACCCCGCACGAAACCGCGCCGGGCGAGCGCCCACCACAGGCTGGACGCGGTGAGCACGGCTCCGCCCACGCCGACCAGCGCGAGCAGCAGGCTGCCCATGCCCGCGTAGCCGATCGGCAGCAGTACCGCCAGTCCGGCGGCTCCGAGCGCACCGCGCGCCGCCCAGCGCTGCCGGGCGTGCGCACGCCCGAACAGCTCGTTGCTCACGCCGGTACCCATGTCCATGTCGACGTTTTAGCAGAGTTCGTATTCAGCCTGCTCACAGGTGGAACAAAGCGGGATTCAACGGTGACCCGGCTCACCCCGCCGAGCAGGACGATCACGGTGCTCTTACCTTGAAGACACGATCGGGTCACGGTATCTTCACGAGCCAGTCGCCACGCAGACCCGGTATCGGCGCGCGTATTCGCACTTCACACTTCCCACCTTCTGGAGAACGTGACGATGGCCGTGCCCGAGACGGATTCCCTGAAGCAGCACGGAACAGGGACTGTGACAGAGATAGAGGCAGAGGCAGAGGCAGAGATACGCCATCACGTCTCGCGGGCCGAACTGCGGGGCACCCGGGTGCGGTTGGCCGGGTACGCGTATCCGCGCCGGGTGGCGGCGCCCGACGTCACCACTCAACTCGTCCTGCGGGAGCGGGAGTCGGGCACGGAGTACCGGCTGCCCGTCACGAGCGCCCCGTCCTCGTGCCTGGGCGCCGAGGAGGACGAGGGGCGGTACTCGTACGAGAGCGCCGGCTTCGAGGCCGACTTCGACATCGACACCGTCGCCGACGGATCGCCTCTCGACGACGGGCTGTGGGACATCTCCCTCGCCGTCTGCGCCCAGGGACACACGCGTGAGGTGCGCATAGGCAGCAGCCGGGCCGACCGGCTGCCCGGCCGTCCCGACGTGCGGATCACGGAGACCGTACGTGGTCGGCGTGCCGTCACGCTCTACACCACCGTCCCGTACGGCAACTACACGATCGACCTCGGCGAGCGGAAGCACCCGGTGCTGAAGCGGATCACGTTCGGAGACGTCCGCTGGCACGCCGGCCGGCCCACCGAGCTGCTGATCACCGGCCGCTGCGCTCTCGGGGCATGCCCGCGCGGGGCACTGACCGTGCACCTGCGCAACGAGGAGGAGCCGGGCGGGGCGGCGGTCTTCACCGCCGTACGGCCCCCGCACGGCGAGCAGTTCACCGTGTCCGTGCCCGTCGCCGAGCTGGACCGGGGCGTGTGGAGCGGCGAACTCCGGCTCGGGGAACGGGTGTTGCCTTTGCCGCCGCTACCGAAACGGCTGGCGGCTGCCAAGTGGTGGCGTCGGACGGGGCTTTGGTACGCGAAGCCGGTTTCCCGTCCCGGTGACGGATTCACTCTCCGGGTGGGCCGGACCGGTAAAAGGGGACTTCTCCGGGCGATTCTCCGGACAGCTCTCCGTTTCTGAGGATCGCCACCTCACTCCCTTTCCCCCTCTTTCCGGTCATCCACCGGCGGCGAAGGTGTCGAGGGCGACATCGAAATACTCCTTCGCCTCCCGCACCTTGCCGACGGGCGCCGACACCCACACGTCGTACATCCGCCCGCCCTCCTCCCAGCACAGGTCGTACGTGTGCCGGGGCCCCTCGGCCGCGCTGAAGCCGTCCCAGGTGAACTCCCAGAGTGCGGCGGCATGTCGGGCATGCACGGTCTCGCTGACCCGCCCGTCGCGGTAACCCGGGTTCGTGGAGGTCCCGTTGGCGTCCGCCCGCTCCATCACCGCGAGAGGGCCGCCCGGTTGGGGGTCGACGACCTTGATCCCGAGCCGGAAGATCTCCCCCGGCGACAGATAGAAGACCCGCTCCTTCTGCTCGGTCCGCGTGAACCCGTCCGGAACGGCGAGCGAGAAACCGCGCGGGTCACGTGCCAGACGGTAGCCGGAGGGGGGGGTCGCGGCAGAAGGGGTGGCCCCGGCCGTCGCACCCACACCGGGCGACACCGTCGACGTACTCGGCAGCGCCCCTGCCTCACCGGGCGACCTGGTCGACGTACCGGGCGCCGCTCCCGTCCTGCCGGGTGACACCTGCGACGCCCCCGACACCGTCGACGTCGCCGGCGCCGAGCTCCTCGGCGCGTCGCCCTTGCCGCCGCCCGAGTGCATCAGCAGCGCCGCCGCGGACACCCCCGCCCCGGCCAGCGCCGCGACGAGTACCGCGG
This sequence comes from Streptomyces sp. B21-083, assembly GCF_036898825.1. Taxonomy (GTDB): domain Bacteria; phylum Actinomycetota; class Actinomycetes; order Streptomycetales; family Streptomycetaceae; genus Streptomyces. The sequence continues at coordinate 3,737,183 of NZ_JARUND010000001.1, forward strand.
CGATGAGCACGGCCCGCCCCGAGGGCCTCGGTGGCCGGCCCGCCGCACGGGAGGAGGCCTTGCGGAGGGAAACCGTCGGCGTCGACTCCCGGCCGCCGGATTCCTCGCGCCGCTGGGTCTGCGACCGGCCCGGGGTGTACCCGGCCGACAGCTTCGGTGTCCGCCCGGTCGCGCGGAACACCCGCAGCATCCGCTCCGCCTCGGCCGCGTCGAGGCGGCGCTCGGGATCGCGTTCCAGGAGGCCCCGTACGACGGGCAGCAGCGGCGCGGCCTGCGCCGGCGGCCGTACCTCGTCGATCACGACGGCGTGCAGGATGCCGCCCAACGAGTCGCGCCGGAACGGTGATTCGCCGCTCAGCGCCGTGCACAGCAGCGCGCCGAGCGACCACAGGTCGGACTCCGGCCCGGTCCTGACGCCGGACATCCGCTCGGGCGCGGTGTACTCGGGCGAGCCGACGAAGGAGCCGCTCTCGGTGAGCGTGGTCGCGCCCGCGACCTGGGCGATACCGAAGTCGGTGAGGACGATCCGGTCGGTTCCGTCCTCAAGGAGGACGTTCGCGGGCTTGACGTCCCGGTGCAGAACACCGGCGGCATGGGCGGTCCCCAGGGCGCCGAGCAGGGCGATGCCGATCCGGGCGGCCTCGTCTGCGTCGACGGGGCCGCGCCGGGAGATCTGGTCGGCGAGCGAGCTGCCGTCGATCAACTCCATGACGATGTACGGGCGTTCGTCGTCCTCGACGACGTCGTGCACGACGATGATGTGCGGGTGGTGCAACTGGGCGACCGCGCGTGCCTCGCGCAGGCTGCGGTCGCGCCGCAGCCGGGCCTCGTCCGTCGCGAGGGAGGTGTCCTGCGTCAGCTCCTTGACGGCGACCCGCCGTTCGAGCAGCTGGTCGGTCGCCCGCCAGACGACGCCCATACCGCCCCGGCCGACCCTCGCCTCCAGGCGGTACCGCCCGGCGATCACTCGGAAGCTCTCCCCCTCGGTCCCCATGAGCCTCATCATGCCCCACCGGAGGACGCGACTCCGGGACGGTGGGCGGCGGATGACCGACAACCGCCGTACCCGGCCCGCAGGGCGGGGGCGCGGTCAGCCGGAGTTCGGCCGCCACCCTCGCAGCACCGTCGTGAACTGCTCACGCGCGGTCACCCAGTCGGCCGCCGGGGCGGACATGTAGATCACGTACTCGGCTCCGTCCCGGCCGAGATACGCCTGCTCGATGGCCCGCCGCGGTCCTGGGAACTCCGAGTCCTTGGCCAGGGCTGTCCAGGTGAAGTCCCAGAGCGCGCCCTTGCGGTCGCGGTAGATGTTCGACTCCAGGCTCACCCTGCTGTACTCGCTGAGCCGCTTGAGCTGCAGCTCCAGGTCGAGCTGGTGGAGGTAGGGGTCGTCGAAGTCCGGGTCCTTGTCGATGGCGATGCGCAGGAAGTGCTTCCCGCCGTCAGGTGTGTAGTCGATCTGCCCGTTCGTCACCGTCCGCGTCCACCCCTGGGGCAGCGGGAGGCTGAAACCGGCCGGATCCTCGACCCGCGCCCAGCCCTTCGGCACGTCGGTGGCGGCGGCAGTGGAAGTGGAGGGCGTGGCAGAGGCCTCGCCGGACGCGGCGCCGGACGGAGTCGCCGCGCCGCCGGAACCCACCTCCTGCGACCGCGAGTTCCACTGGTGCAGCTCGACCGCTCCACCCACTCCGACGAGCACGACCAGCGCGGCCACGAGGGCGATCGTCCGACCCCGGCGGCTCGGCCGTCCCGGGGCGGCAGGACCGACGACGGTTCCCTGCTGAGCCGTGGTGGAAGCGGCTGCCGCGCCGCCTATGCGGAAGGTCCCGACCTCCCCTGCCGCCGGCGCCCGCACCGACCGGCTGCGCAGCGTCGGCACGTACTGCTCGGCCGCGCGGGGCCGTCGCCCCTCCGCCGCCTCCGCGAGCATCTGCTCGGCCTCGGCGGCTCCGGGCCGTACGGCGGGATCCTTGAGAAGCAGGGCCGTGATGACGGGCCCGAGCGGACCGGCGTACCGCGGCTCGGCGGGCTCGTCCTCGACGACCGCCTGCATGGTGGTCAGCGGGGAGGTCCGGCGGAACGGGGACCGGCCCTCGACGGCCGTGTACAGCGTGGCGCCGAGCGCCCACAGGTCGGAGGACGGTCCCGGGTCGTCGCCGCGCAGCCGTTCCGGGGCGAGGTAGTCGACCGAGCCGACGATCTCTCCGGTACGGGTGATGGTCGTGTCCCCCTCGACCTGGGCTATGCCGAAGTCGGTGAGCAGGACGCGGCCGTCCTGGGAGAGGAGGACGTTGCCGGGCTTGATATCGCGGTGCAGTACACCGGCGGCGTGCGCGGCGGTCAGTGCGCGCAGCACCCACAGACCGATCCTGGCGGCCTCACGCGGCTCGACGCGCCCGGCCTCCTTGACCGCGTCGGCCAGCGAGTTGCCCTCGACGAGTTCCATCACGATCCACGGCCGGCCGTCGTGGTCGAGCACGTCGTGCAGGGTGACGACGGCGGAGTGGTTGATCCGCGCCGCCGCGCGCGCCTCGGCCCGCGTCCGGGCGAGCAGGACGGCCTGCTCGCTCTCGGACACGTACAGCGCGGCCGTCAACTCCTTGACGGCGACGGCACGGTGCAGCAGCTCGTCGTGCGCACGCCACACCCGGCCCATGCCACCGCTGCCGATGACGTCGACGAGCCGGTAGCGGCCCGCGAGGAGCTGGCCCTGCATCTGATTCACGTTTCCCCGCAATGGTCTTGACAGGGGCAAGACTAAGGAGCGCCCTCGCCGGAGGGAACCGCAGGGGGCCCTACGGAGACAGCACTGTGACGGTTCTGCCCGCCGGGCACGACCCCACGGTCAGCCGGTGGGCTGATAGGTCGCCGCCGCCTGCTCGTACAGCCGGGTCACCTCGTCCCGCTCGGCCTCCGGTCCGCGCACCTGGACCACGTGGTACCGGCCGTCGACGACTATCGCGAGATTGCGTACGAACACCTCGCTGCCGGAGCTGTTCTGCCAGGTGAACTGCCCCTCGACCATGGTCCGTCCGCCCACCTCGATGGTCCGCATCCCGCTGGACGTGGCCCAGGTCGAGTCGCGGAACGGCTGCAACTCGTACTCCCGCTCCCGCTGGTACGCCATCGGATCGGCGCCGGACGTCTTGGTGGTGTCCCGGCCCGGTACGACGATCAGCTGGAACGAGCCGTGCGAGTACACGACTTGGCCGCGCCCGTTCTTACCGGCCCGGTCCCAGCCGTCGGCCACGGCGACGCGGAAGCCCGCAGGGTCGGTGTGCACGGTGAAACCGGCTGCGGCATCGGGCCCGCCGGCCGGCGTCGTTTCGGACGAACCCGCCGACGGGGAGGCGCTGTTGCCCTTTCCGCCGCCGGGCGAGGTCTGCTCGGGCCTCGGTTCGCTGCTCGCGTCCGGAGTGTCGGACGACTGCTCCGGCGCCGCACTGACCTTCCCGGCGGAACCGGTCCGCTCCCCGTCCCGCGCTCCGTCGCTGTTGGCCTTCGGCATGAAGAACAGGGCGTACGCGATCGCCGCGGCCAGCGCCAGCAGTATCAGCAGGAGCAGGTTGCGGCCCAGTTTGCGGGGCGCCCGCTGCTCCTGCCTGGCCCGCTTGTGCCGGCCGTGCGGACCGGTGGCGGGCAGGCCGGCCTTACGCCTGCGCACCAGTTCGCCCCGGCGGCGCACGATCGGCAGCCGGCGCGGATCGGTGGGTGGCGCGGCGACGACGTGCGCGCCCGCCTCCGGCTCGGGCGCCGACCTGACGAGGGAGCGCAGCCAGCCGTTCAACTCCTCGAAGTCGAGCCGCTCGGTGGGGTCCTGACGCAGCAGCGACTCCACGACGGGCCGCAGGGGCCCGCACTCCTCGGCGAAGGCGGGCGGCTCGGCACACACCAGCTGCACCAGCTCGGCCGTCGACTCCTCGGGATAGGGCGCATGACCCTGTACGGCCCTGAAGAGCAGCGCGCCGAGCGCCCACAGGTCCGTCGCGGGACCGATGGGCGCGGCCAGCTGCCAGTTCTCGTGGACGGGCCCGGCCTGCTCGGGCGCCCAGCGCTCGGTCACCGCCCCGACGACAGCCATCCGTGCCTGCCGTGCCCGCTCGGCGGCCAGCGCGGTGGCGGGCCCACGCCTGGGCGCGTCGGCGACAGCCGTGCCGTCCCAGCGCCCCGAAGGCCCACCGGGGACACGGTCGACCGGCGGACGCTGGTCCTGCGGCTGGACGTGGGGCTGGTCCTGGAGTTGCTCCTGAGGCGCGGCGTGGGTGAGCGGGCGGTGCTGCTGGTGCGGAATGCTGTCGGCCAACCCGTTCGCCGCGGCGCCGTTCCCTCCGGCGGGGAGAGCGGTACGCGCCTGTCCGGCAGGTCCGGCGACCCCGCTCGCGGGGAGGGCGACACCGTTCCAGGCAGACGTGTTGCGCACGCCGTAGGGGTCGGCGATCTGCCCCGGAGGCGGAGTGGCCGGAGCCCGCTCCACACCGGCGTCGTGCACACCGGTACCCGCGTCACCGGCCGCCTCGATCGAAGGCCGGGCGCCGGGCAGCGCCATGCGCCCGCTCTGCTCGGCCTCCTGAACCCGGGCCGCTGCCCGGGCCCCCGCCCGATATGCGGCGATGGCCCCGGCCCGCGCCGCCCGGATGTCCCCCTCTGTCTCCGACGCCCGCCGCTCGCCGGAGCCTCCGCCGCTCCCCTCGACGCCGGTCCCCGGCATCCCTCCACCCGCCCGCGCCTCGATGGCGGCACGCCGGGCAGCCTCGGGATCCACACCGGAATCCCCGCCGAACGTCCCCCCGGCAACCCCGTAACCCCCGCCGGAACGTCCGGGACCTCCGCCCCCACCGCCGGTCAAGCCCTGCGGCCTCGCCACGGCCTGTCCTCCCGCCGACGAAGCCGGTGACTGTCCGTAACCACCGCCTCCGTCGCTACCGCTCCCCGAGCCCGCACCACCGCCGACGCGCGCCTCGATGGCGGCCCGCCGAGCAGCCTCGGCATCCACGCCGGAATCCCCGGCGAACCTCCCCCCGGCAACCCCGTAACCCCCGCCGCCTCCACCGGGACGACCCGCACCGCCACCCGTCCCGGAAGCGTCGACCGCCACGCTCGCGTCCCCCGGCGCGCCGGCCGCCCCAGGCCCGCCCTGGCCGGGTACCGGGTCGTACCCGCACAGCGCCTCTTCCGCCGCCCCGGCCGCCAGCCCCGTGAGCATCACGCGTCCGTCGTCGCAGACGAGCACCGTGCGCTCGGTGATGTTGCGGTGCACCCAGCCGTGGGCGTGCAGCACCCGCAGGGCCATGAGGACGTCGGCGGCGACCTCGGCCGCGCGATACGGCGTCAGCGGCTTCTCGGCGAGCAGCGCCTCCAGGGACCTGGCCGGCACCAGTTCACTCACTATCCACAGTGAGCCCCCCTGGGCGAACACGTCGAAGACCTGGTCGAGCCGTGGGTGATCAGGGATGGACGCGGCGGCCTGCGCGGCCTCCATGGCGCGCAGTACGGTCGGATCGCTGGGTCGGCGGGTGGCCGCGGACCGCGCGGCAGCGCCTCGCACCCGACGCCCGTCCCGTGCCACGAACCCGTCCGGCAGCCCGTCCGCGTCGAGCACCTCGGCCTCGACGACTTCGGGCAACGGCACCTGCCTGACCAGGACTTCCTGCCCGCTGTAGGTGTCGAAGGCCCGGGTCTCGCGCTGTTCGAACTCATCGGACGGCGGCAGCGGCAGGCGGTAGCGGTCTGCGAGTACCCGCCCCGCATATTCCTCCACGATGCCTCCCCCGGCCGTCCGGCTGCTCAATTCCGTTCGCCATACGTCCCGTTCTGCATGCGTACGGTCCGCAACCACTCACGATACGTGCCGGAGGCAACTCACAAAGAGGGGATTCGAGATCTCACGGCCTCAACTCGGAAGCGCGCGCATCACGATTTCGGCTCGAACGTCTCCGTGAAGGTCCGCCATGTCTCCTTGCGCAGCTCACTGTCCCAATTCGACGCTTTCGCCGTGAACATGAGCCCATACCCGAGTTGGCCGTTGACGACGAACCCCCGGTCCACCGACCGGTACTTCGTCCCGCCCTCCGAGTAGGTGAACTCCCAGTCGGCCGTGTTCCAGCCGCGGTAGCTCACCTTCGCTATTCGGATCCGGTCGTACTGCGAACGCGTCATGTACTGCTCTTGGTTCTTCCAGTCCGCCACGGGATCACTCTTGGGTGTGGTGGTCCACCCCACGAGCAGCCTCTGTCCGTCGGGCCCCGCGAAGCGGGCCCCCGCGGCCCCCGTGGACTCGTACTTCCACCCGGCGGGCAGTCCGATGGAGAACCCCTGCCCGCCCTTGTACGTGGACACTCCCGCGGAGCCGGCGGACTTACCGGACGCACTCGCCGACGCACTGGGTGAGTTCCCCTCGCCCGCTCCCGTGCCTGTCCCGGTTCCCGTCTCCGTGCCGGTCGGGGTGTCGGCGCTCTGCCCACCGTCCGTACGGGTGCCGTCGTCCTTGTCCTCCTTGGTCGCGGCGGAGTCGGAGGACGTGGACGTCACCTTGTCCCCGCCGCTCTTCGCCCCGCCGGCGGAACTGTCGGTGGAGCCGTCGCCCCCGAGGACGAGGGCCAGCACCACACCGAGCACGATGACGGCGACGACCACCGCGATGAGCACCAGCGTGCGCTTCGGCACCACGTCGGTGAGCGGCGCCCTGGGCACGGACCGCGGCGGCAGATCCGGCGGCGGCACCACGGGCCACCCCGAGCTACGCCCCCCGGCACCGGAGTTACCCCCCGGCGCTCCCCTGTCCCGAGCCTGGCCGTCCCGAGCGCCGGGAACGACAGCCCCCTGCGCGGTACCGCCGGTCCGCTTTCCGGTCTCCGGCGCACCGCCGCTCTTCGCACCCTTGTCCGCCACACCGGCGGAAGCCACACTCCCCGACGCCGCGCTCGTGGAACCCGCGGTCCCCGAGGCCGCGTCGGCCCCGGCCGCTCCCGCGGACTCGGAGGAACCGGCGGTCCCGGCAGAGCCGGCGGACTTCGTACGGACCGCCGCTCCCGCCCCGGCACTCGCCGCGACGGCCGCCTTCTTCACGGACCGGAACGCCCCCCGGAACCGCTCGCCGGCCTCTTCGACCCGCTTGCCCCCGGAACCCGATTCGGCCGGGCTCCCGCTCTCCGCGCTCTTACCGGCTTCCTTGCCCTTGCCCGGCAGGACCGGCAACGGCACGACCTTCGTGGTGTCCATCGGTTCCGGCGCGGCCGGCTTGGGCTCGGGAGCGTGGATCACCCCGTTGAGCATCCTGCGCGCACCGGCGTCGTCGAGCCGCTTGGCGGGATCCTTGTTGAGCAGCCCGTAGATCACGTCCTTCAGCGGGCCCGCGTTCTTCGGCTCCTCCAGCTGCTCCGTCATCACGGCGGTCAGCGTCGCGATCGCGGACCCCTTGTCGTACGGCGGCACACCCTCGACCGACGCGTACAGCAGACCGCCGAGCGACCAGAGGTCGGCGGCGGGGCCGGGCTTGTGGCCTCGGGCCCGCTCAGGCGAGATGTAGGAGGGCGCGCCGACGAGCATGCCGGTCGAGGTGATCGAAGGGTCGCCCTCGACCTGCGCGATACCGAAGTCGGTGAGGACGACCCGGCCGTCCTCGGACATCAGCACGTTCGACGGTTTCACATCGCGGTGCAGGATGCCCTCGCGGTGCGCGGACCTGAGCACGTCGAGGATCGCGAGGCCGACCTCGGCCGCGCGCCGCGGCTCCAGCAGCCCGTCCTCACGGATGACCTCGGCGAGCGACTTGCCCTCGACGAGCTCCATCACGATCCACGGCCGGTCGTCCTCCTCGACCACGTCGAAGACGGTCACGGCACTGTTGTTGCGGATCCGCGCGATCGCCTTGGCCTCGCGCAGCGTCCGCGTGATCAGCCGCCGCTTCTCGTCCTCGTCGATGCTCCCCGGGAACCTCAGCTCCTTGACGGCGACCGTCCGGCCGAGGGTCTCGTCCTCCGCGCGCCAGACGGTGCCCATGCCGCCGCGGCCGAGGACTCCTCCCAGCCGGTACCGCCCGGCGAGGAGACGCTCACTCCTGTCCTGACGGGATGCTCCCGCCCGCTCCGCCTCCGACATGCGTCCCCTCAAGCAACCCGCCCTGACAGAGCCTCCATTGTCCCTCACCCGACAACCGGCCGATGCCCCGGGTGCCCCTCGGGACGGACGGCGGCCCGTGGGAAGGAAGGCCGCGTGGCGCAACCGATCCCCCGCCTCACCTGCTGTCACTGCCATCCCCCCCTCCCTGACGAACCCCGTCGCGAGCGCGGGCCCCGGTCCCGAACCGGCCCCGCTCGCCGCCGACTTCTGCCCCCGCACCCCGTAGAACGGACGGGTGCCGGGCAAAGGTCCCAGCTCACGACACTCGTTCGAGTGACGGTCAGGAGTTCGAGGAGGGTGGCCGGGAAGCCGCCGGAAGTCCGAAACCAGCGGTTCGAGACCGGAAGTTGCGAAGGCGTCAGAGCGGCACGATGTCCGGCGCACCCAGCCGTGCCGCGTCCGCCGTGAGGTCGTCCGGCTGCCGCTGCGACTCGCGTTCCGCCTCCACGCGCTTGTCGTAGTGCTCGACCTCACGCTCGATCCGACCCTTGTCCCAGCCGAGGACGGGCGCCATCAGCTCCGCCGCCTCACGCGAACTGCGCGTCCCCCGGTCGAACGTCTCGATCGAGATCCTGGTCCGCCGGGTCAGCACGTCGTCCAGATGCCGCGCACCCTCGTGCGAGGCCGCGTACACGATCTCCGCCCGCAGATAGTCCTCGGCGGCCTGCAGCGGCTCGCCGAGCGCGGAGTCCGCGGCGATCAGATCGAGGACCTCCTGGGCCAGTGAGCCGTACCGGTTCAGCAGGTGCTCCACGCGCACCACATGGAGGCCGGTGCGCGCGGCCGTCCGCGCCCGGGCGTTCCACAGCGCGCGGTAGCCCTCGGCACCCAGCAGCGGCACGTCCTCCGTCACGCACTCGGCGACCCGCTGGTCGAGCCCGTGCACCGCCGCGTCGACCGCGTCCTTCGCCATCACCCGATAGGTCGTGTACTTGCCGCCCGCCACGACCACGAGCCCGGGCACCGGATGCGCCACCGTGTGCTCGCGCGACAGCTTGCTGGTGGCGTCGGACTCCCCGGCGAGCAGGGGCCGCAGGCCCGCGTACACGCCCTGGACGTCGTCCCTCGTCAGCGGCACCGCGAGTACCGAGTTCACGTGTTCCAGCAGATAGTCGATGTCGGCGCTGGAGGCCGCCGGGTGGGCCTTGTCCAGGTCCCAGTCGGTGTCCGTCGTCCCGACGATCCAGTGCCGGCCCCAGGGGATCACGAACAGCACGGACTTCTCGGTGCGCAGGATCAGCCCGGTCGTCGAGTGGATCCGGTCCTTGGGCACGACCAGATGGATGCCCTTGGACGCCCGGACGTGGAACCGGCCCCGCTCGCCGACCATCCCCTGGGTGTCGTCGGTCCACACCCCGGTGGCGTTGACGATCTGCCGGGCGCGGATCTCGTACTCCCCGCCGCCCTCGACATCCCGCACCCGCGCACCGACGACCCGCTCCCCCTCCCGCAGGAAGCCCGTCACCCGCGCGCGGTTGGCGACCTTCGCGCCGTACGCCGCCGCCGTGCGCACCAGGGTGGCCACGAAGCGGGCGTCGTCCATCTGCGCGTCGTAATACTGCAACGCTCCGACCAGCGCGTCCTTCTTCAAGGCGGGCGCGACACGCAGGGCGTGACGACGGCTCAGGTGACGGTGTGTCGGCAGACCCCGCCCATGCCCGCGGGCCATCGACATCGCGTCGTAGAGCGCGACGCCCGCTCCGGCGTACAGCCGCTCCCAGCCCTGGTGCTGCAGCGGGTACAGGAACGCCACCGGCTTGACCAGGTGCGGCGCGAGCCGCTCCAGCAACAGCCCGCGTTCCTTCAGCGCCTCCCTGACCAGGGCGAAGTCGAGCATCTCCAGATAGCGCAGGCCACCGTGGATGAGTTTGCTGGACCTGCTCGACGTGCCCGACGCCCAGTCACGGGCCTCCACCAGTCCCGTGGACAGACCGCGGGTCACGGAGTCGAGCGCGGTGCCCGCTCCGACCACGCCGGCGCCCACGACCAGCACATCCAGCTCACGCTCGGCCATTGCTGCCAGTGACTCGGCACGCTCCGCCGGTCCCAGTGCCGCTGTCCTCATCGCTGCCTCCAGCTGTCGGTCGCGCCGGCCGTCTCCGCACGAGCGGCCGACTGTGGTTCACGCCGTACGACTGCGCCTGCCCGGATCCCCCTGCCCGAATTCTGACCGGGTCGCCCGACTTCGGCCACCACCCGCCCTCAGTCTGTGGACAACCCACGCAGAAACACCTGTGGAAACTCGCCCACCCAATCACGCATATCGGTCATATTTACTCCTAGTCTGACATTGCGCTCGCTCGTTCTGTCCACAGGGCTTGCGCACCTGTCCCGCTTCGGCTACTGGGAAGGACGGCCCACGCATGCCCGCAGACCTCGCCGTCATCGGACTCGGACATCTCGGCCTGCCACTGGCCCAGGCGGCCGTCGCCGCAGGCATCCCCACCCTCGGATACAAGACCGGCCCCGAGGCCGGTTCCCTCACCGCCGCCGAACTGCGCCGCATGCTCTCCAAGGGCTTCCGGACAGCCGCCGGCCCCGCCGAACTCGGCCGTGTACGCACCGCCGTCATCTGCGCGCCCACACCACGCGGCGCCGACGGAACCCTTGACCTGAGCCAGGTGGAGGCCGCCGCCCGCACCCTCGCCGCGCGCCTGCGCCCGCACACCACGGTGATCCTTGAGTCGCCCGTCCACCCGGGAACGACGGAGGAGTTCCTGCGCCCTCTCCTCGAAGAGGGCTCCGGACTGCGGGCGGGCCGCGACTTCCACCTCGCCTACTCCCCCAGCCGCGTCGACCCCGGCAACCGCGACTTCACCCCCGCCAACACCCCGAAGGTCATCGGCGGCCTCACCCCCGCGTGCACCGAGTCGGCCGCCGCCTTCTACGGCAGGCTCACCGACAAGGTCGTCCGCGCGCGTGGACCCCGGGAAGCGGAAACGGTGCAGCTCCTGGAGACCAACTTCCGGCATGTCAACATCGCCCTCGTCAATGAGATGGCCGTCCTCTGCCACGACCTGGGCGTCGACCTGTGGGACGTCATCCGCTGCGCGGAGACCAAGCCGTTCGGCTTCCAGGCATTCCGCCCAGGCCCGGGTGTGGGCGGCCACGCCGTCCCCCAGGACCTGCACAACCACACGGGCCACACCGGCCGCACGGGCCGCGCCCTGCGCATGGTGGAACTCGCCCAGCAGGTCAACGACCACATGCCCCAGTACGTCATCCAGCGCGCGGCCACCCTCCTGAACGAGCACGGCAAATCGGCCCGGGGCGCACGCGTACTGCTGCTGGGGGTCACCTACAAGCCCGACCTCGCCGACCAGCAGGGTTCCCCCGCCCAGGAGATCGCGATCCGCCTGATGGAACTGGGCGCCTCGGTCAGCTACCACGACCCGCACATCCCGTCCTGGAGCGTCCTGGAGCGCCCCCTCCCCCGCGCGGACTCCCTCTACGAGGCGGCAGCCGACGCCGACCTGACGATCCTCCTCCAGCAGCACCGCACGTACGACCTCCAAGGCCTGTCGGTGAAGGCACAGCTGCTGCTGGACACCCGGGGGGCGACTCCTACGGGGGCGGCGCATCGGTTGTGAAGGGGGGCGCGTGCGAGTCGCTGAGCCTCGGAGGCCGGTGGCGCGGGGGCTCTCGCGTCGGTACCGTACAGGCAGGTGGAGCCCGCTGCAGGGGTTACTGCGGCAGCCTCCGGGATGGTTCACGGGTGTCCGCCCCTAGTTCTTGTTCGGGCGGCCGCTCACCATCCGTAGGTCCACAAGATGCACCACCTCCGGCACCGGGCCGCCCCACGGCGAGTCCGGTACCTTATAAAGAGGTGGAGCCCACCGCAGGGGCACTGCGGCAGGCTCCTGGATGGTTCACGAGTGTCCGCCCCTAGTTCTTTTGGGGGCGGCCGCTCACCATCCATATGTCCGCAAGAGGCACCTCCTCCGGAACTTGACCGCCCGAAGACGGAGCCGGTCCCAGCGGGTGGGCTTGCGGTGGCGACCCATGGGCGCCCCCTTCCGCGACACCGCCCATAGACCCGGTAGGCGGCTTGCTGGAACTCGGGCCGGGCCCCGATGGGTGGGGGTCCGGAAACATGTCCTTGGAAGGGGGCGCTCCAGAGAACTGGGGCGCCGACACACACGCTAGCGGCCTCGCCACCCCTGATCGGCGCGCATTCGCCCCGAACGCAACCGTGCGCCCCCGCTCGCGAAACGCGCCCCACCAGCGCCACTTGGACACACGAAGGGGCCCGGCCACCCCTACGGGTAACCGGGCCCCTTCGACCTCGCTCAAGCCGAGCGCGGCGTCATCTCATCGCATGTGCTGCGAGTCCGCCACCGTCACCTCGACGCGCTGGAACTCCTTGAGGTCGCTGTAGCCCGTGGTGGACATGGCGCGGCGCAGGGCGCCGAAGAAGTTCATCGAGCCGTCGGGCGTGTGCGACGGGCCCATGAGGACCTCCTCGATCGTGCCGACCGTGCCGAGGTCGACCTTCTTGCCGCGCGGCAGCTCCTCGTTGACGGCCTCCATGCCCCAGTGGTGGCCCTTGCCGGGCGCGTCCGTGGCGCGGGCCAGCGGGGAGCCCATCATGACCGCGTCGGCGCCACAGGCGATCGCCTTCGGGAGGTCGCCGGACCAGCCGACGCCGCCGTCCGCGATCACGTGCACGTACCGGCCGCCGGACTCGTCCATGTAGTCGCGGCGGGCGGCGGCCACATCGGCGACCGAGGTGGCCATCGGGACGCGGATGCCCAGCACGTTGCGGGTGGTGTGCGCGGCGCCGCCGCCGAAGCCGACCAGCACGCCGGCCGCGCCGGTGCGCATCAGGTGCAGGGCCGCGGTGTAGGTGGCGCAGCCGCCGACGATCACCGGGACATCCAGCTCGTAGATGAACTGCTTCAGGTTCAGCGGTTCGGCGGCACCGGAGACGTGCTCCGCGGAGACCGTCGTACCGCGGATGACGAAGATGTCCACGCCCGCGTCGACGACGGCCTTGGAGAACTGGGCCGTGCGCTGCGGGGAGAGCGCGGCGGCGGTGACCACGCCCGAGTCGCGCACCTCCTTGATGCGCGCGCCGATCAGCTCCTCCTTGATGGGAGCCGCGTAGATCTCCTGGAGACGGCGGGTCGCGGTGTCCACGTCCAGCTCGGCGATCTCGTCGAGCAGCGGCTGCGGGTCCTCGTACCGGGTCCAGAGGCCTTCGAGGTTGAGGACGCCGAGGCCGCCCAGCTCGCCGATGCGGATCGCGGTGGCCGGGGAGACGACCGAGTCCATGGGGGCCGCCAGGAAGGGCAGCTCGAAGCGGTAGGCGTCGATCTGCCAGGCGATCGAGACCTCCTTCGGGTCGCGCGTACGACGGCTGGGGACGACGGCGATGTCGTCGAAGGCGTACGCCCTACGGCCGCGCTTGCCGCGCCCGATCTCGATCTCAGTCACGTGTGTGGCCTTTCCATCCTTGGCTGTGCGCGTCCCAGTATCCCCGACGGGTACGACAAAGGCGGCCCCGGAGTGCCTCCGGGACCGCCTCTCGCACGTCCGGTTACCGCTCGCGCCTACTTACGGCTGTAGTTGGGCGCCTCGACCGTCATCTGGATGTCGTGCGGGTGGCTCTCCTTGAGGCCCGCCGACGTGATGCGGACGAACCGGCCCTTGGTCTCCATCTCGCCGACGGTGGCCGCACCGACGTATCCCATGGTCTGGCGCAGACCGCCGACGAGCTGGTGCAGCACGTTCGCCAGGGGACCGCGGTAGGGCACCTGGCCCTCGATGCCCTCGGGGACGAGCTTGTCGTCCGAGCCGACGTCGGCCTGGAAGTAACGGTCCTTGGAGTACGACTTCGCCTGGCCGCGCGACTGCATGGCGCCCAGCGAGCCCATCCCGCGGTACGACTTGAACTGCTTGCCGTTGATGAACTGCAGCTCGCCCGGGGACTCCTCGCAGCCCGCCAGGAGGCTGCCCAGCATCACGGAGTCGGCGCCGGCGGCGAGCGCCTTACCGATGTCGCCGGAGTACTGCAGGCCACCGTCGCCGATCACCGGGATACCCGCGACGCGGGCCGCGAGGGCCGCCTCGTAGATCGCCGTCACCTGGGGTACGCCGATGCCGGCGACCACGCGGGTGGTGCAGATGGAGCCGGGTCCGACGCCCACCTTGATGCCGTCGACGCCCGCGTCGATCAGGGCCTGGGCGCCGTCACGCGTGGCCACGTTGCCGCCGATCACGTCGACGTGGACGCTCGACTTGATCTTCGACATCCAGCTCAGGGCGTTGCTGTTGTGCCCGTGCGAGGTGTCGACGACCAGGAAGTCCACGCCGGCCTCGGCGAGCGCCTGGGCGCGCTCCAGCGCCTCGGGGCTCGCACCGACGGCCGCGCCGACGAGCAGCCGGCCCTCGGCGTCCTTGGCGGCACTCGGGTACTTCTCGGCCTTGACGAAGTCCTTGACCGTGATCAGACCCTTGAGGAGGCCGGAGTCGTCGACCAGGGGAAGCTTCTCGATCTTGTGACGGCGCAGCAGCTCCATGGCCTCGGTGCCGGAGATGCCGACCTTGCCCGTGACCAGCGGCATCGGTGTCATGACCTCACGGACCTGACGCGAGCGGTCGGTCTCGAAGGCCATGTCGCGGTTGGTGACGATGCCGAGCAGCTTGCCGTTGCCGTCGGTCACCGGGACGCCGCTGATGCGGAACTTGGCACACAGCGCGTCCGCCTCACCCAGCGTCGCGTCCGGGTGCACCGTGATCGGGTCGGTGACCATGCCGGACTCGGAGCGCTTCACGAGGTCGACCTGGTTGACCTGGTCCTCGATGGAGAGGTTGCGGTGCAACACGCCGACGCCACCCTGCCGGGCCATGGCGATCGCCATGCGCGACTCGGTCACCTTGTCCATCGCCGCGGACAGCAGCGGGATGTTGACGCGGACGTTGCGGGAGATGCGGGACGAGGTGTCGACCGCGTTGGGCAGCACTTCCGATGCGCCCGGCAGCAGCAGCACGTCGTCGTAGGTAAGCCCGAGTGTCGCGAACTTGGCGGGCACTCCGTCGACGTTGGCAGTCATGACACCTTCCCCAAATGGCCTTGCTCGGTGCGGATGTCCATGCTAACGGGAAGCACGGGTCCCGAATTCCACGATGCGGGATGCCCGGGGCTTCGTATGTTCGTACGGAATCGACTGTTCGTACGGAGTCGGCGCCCCGGTCGTTCATACAGGGCCGGGAAAAGGGTGGGGCCCGGCGCTGCGGCCTCTACTGCTCCGCCAGTGCTCGCAGCCGGCTCAAGGCGCGGTGCTGGGCCACGCGCACCGCGCCGGGTGACATTCCCAACATCTGGCCCGTCTCCTCCGCCGTGAGGCCCACCGCGATGCGCAGCAGAAGCAGTTCACGCTGGTTCTCGGGGAGGTTGGCCATGAGTTTCTTGGCCCATTCGGCGTCACTGCTGAGGAGGGCCCGTTCCTCGGGGCCCAGGGAGTCGTCGGGGCGTTCCGGCATCTCGTCCGAGGGGACCGCGGTCGAACCCGGGTGGCGCATCGCGGCGCGCTGGAGGTCGGCGACCTTGTGCGCTGCGATCGCGAAGACGAACGCCTCGAACGGGCGTCCGGTGTCGCGGTAGCGCGGCAGGGCGAGGAGTACGGCGACGCAGACCTCCTGCGCCAGGTCCTCCACGAAGTGCCGCGCGTCGCCCGGCAGTCGGGACAGCCGGGTGCGGCAGTAGCGCAGGGCGAGGGGGTGGACATGGGCGAGCAGGTCGTGCGTCGCCTGCTCGTCCCCGTCGACGGCGCGATGGACGAGCGAACCAATCACCCCATGGGCATAAGCCGCCTCGTCGTCACGCATCGGACCATGGTGCCTTGGCGCCGCTCTCTCCGTGGCACCGCGTCCGTTGTTGTGCACCGAAGCGTTATGAGCAGGTGCGCCGGAACTCATATCCTGCGCCCTCCCCTTCCGCTCGACCGACTCGTCCCCGAGGAACTCCACACCTCAAGGATGCGGCATCCGCGGCGAAACGAGCAGCGGTTGTCCGGCGGACCGTTTTGCACCCCCCGCCCACCATGCGGTAGGCGGGGACTTTCTCACCCCCGGTGAGGTCCACCTAACGGACCAGACCCCACCGGAAACCGAGCGCCACCGCGTGCGCGCGGTCCGAGGCGCCGAGCTTCTTGAAAAGGCGCCTGGCATGCGTCTTCACCGTGTCCTCGGAGAGGAACAGTTCGCGTCCGATCTCGGCGTTCGACCGGCCGTGGCTCATGCCTTCCAGGACCTGGATCTCACGCGCGGTGAGCGTGGGCGCGGCGCCCATCTCGGCCGAGCGCAGTCTGCGCGGCGCGAGCCGCCAGGTCGGGTCGGCCAGCGCCTGCGTCACCGTGGCCCGCAGTTCGGCGCGCGAGGCGTCCTTGTGCAGATAGCCGCGGGCACCGGCGGCGACGGCGAGCGCCACGCCGTCCAGGTCCTCGGCGACGGTGAGCATGATGATGCGCGCTCCGGGGTCGGCGGACAGCAGCCGCCGGACCGTCTCGACGCCGCCCAGACCGGGCATGCGCACGTCCATCAGAATCAGGTCCGAACGGTCGGCACCCCAGCGGCGGAGGACTTCCTCGCCGTTGGCCGCCGTGGTCACGCGCTCGACACCGGGCACGGTCGCGACCGCGCGGCGGAGCGCCTCTCGGGCAAGCGGGGAGTCGTCGCAGACGAGGACGGATGTCATGGCCGCCCTCCGCAGCTGATGCGCGTCACCTTGAGCCTCCAGGCTGGTACAGAATTGTCACCTGTGCGGTTGACACTCGACCGAATTCTCGGCAGTGGGTACTGCCGCCCGTCCGAGCGCTTGTTCCTCCAACCGCCTCCGCACTCTCAACGACGGTCACTCGAAAGAGTTACGGGGCTGTGTGTCGTCTTCGGCACTCTACGTGAGGGCGTGGACACGGTGCAGACATGCGCAACAGACCCTCAACGTTTCATCACAACCTATGCCCCATTTAGCCGTTTTTCTTCCCTTTTATTGGTGTCTGAGGCTAGATTCGCAATGAGTCATATTTTCATCTCCTTAGATCGTAGTTGTACGGTCAGGGGCACCAACTCAGCCCAGAACGGCAACAAGGGGACAAACAATGGCAGATTTCTCCCGCCTTCCCGGTCCGAACGCGGACCTCTGGGACTGGCAGCTCCTCGCGGCCTGCCGTGGGGTCGACAGCTCGCTCTTCTTCCATCCGGAGGGAGAGCGCGGTGCGGCACGGAGCGCTCGCGAGAACTCGGCCAAGGAGGTCTGCATGCGATGCCCGGTCCGCGCGCAGTGCGCGGCACACGCGCTGGCGGTGCGCGAGCCGTACGGCGTGTGGGGCGGATTGACCGAGGACGAACGCGAAGAGCTGATGGGGCGGGCCCGCAACCGGCTGGTGTCGGCGTCGGCCGGTGGCGGGGACCTCGACTCGAACAACTGAAGGAACGTTTCTTCAGCGCGGCCCGCACGGGCACGCGCACGCGTGCCCACCTGCCTCAGACCCGGTCCGCCGCCCGCGTGAGCTGGTCCAGCGTCGCCACCACCGCCGGCACCTGCGCCAGGTCGGGCAGGGTCAGCGCGACGATCTCCCGCCGGACCGCCGGTTCCAGCGTCAGGGTGCGCACACCCCGCGGCCGTACGGACTCGACGGCGAGCCAAGGCAGGACCGCCACACCCAGACCCGCGCCCACCAGGCCGACCACCGCGGGGTAGTCGTCGGTCGCGAAGTCGATGCGAGGGGTGAAGCCCGCGCTCTCGCACGCCTCGACCAGCTGACCCCGGCAGCGCGGGCAGCCGGCGATCCAGGGCTCGGCGGCGAGTTCGCCGAGGGCGACCGACTCGGCGCGGGACAGCCGGTGCCCTTCGGGCACGAGGCCGACGAGCCGGTCGGTGAGGAGGGGGCGGACCACCAGGTCGTCCCACTCACCGGCGCCGGCCGCTCCCTCGTAACGGAAAGCGAGCGCCACGTCGCAGTCGCCCTCGCGCAGCAGTTCGACCGAGTGCGGGGGTTCGGCCTCCTCCAGGGAGACGCGGGTGCCGGGGTGGGCGGCGCGCAGGGCGGCGAGGGCCTGCGGCACGAGGGTGGAGCTGCCGCTGGGGAAGGAGACCAGCCGGACCCGGCCGGCCCGCAGTCCGGCGATCGCCGCGACCTCCTCCTCCGCCGCCGTGAGGCCCGAGAGGATGCCGGCCGCGTGTCGCACGAGGGCCTCGCCCGCCTGGGTCAGGCGCATCTCGCGCCCGCTGCGGATGAGCAGCGGGGTGCCGACCGAGGCTTCCAGCGCTTTCATCTGCTGGCTCACGGCGGGCTGGGTGCAGCCCAGTTCGCGGCCCGCCGCCGAGAAGGAGCCGGTGGCGGCCACGGCACGCAGGACACGGAGATGACGGGCTTCGATCATTCTTCGATCATAAGTGATTCTTTGACGTTGTGGTGAATAATGCGTCGACGCTTTGGGGATGAGTGACTTAGCGTGTGGTCGTGGTCATGAATGCGCCGGCGAAGTGGCGAGTACGGGGGCGAGTGTCGTGATGAAGGTGTTGTCCGTGAACGTGGGTCGTGCGAGGGCCGTGCCGTACACGGACCATCCGCAGGGCACGGGTATCGACAAGCGGCCGGTGGACGGGCCGGTGCGGGTGGCGGCGCCCGGGCCCAAGGGGATCGGCGGCAGCGGTCTGGCCGGGGACACGGTGTGCGCGAAGGAGCACCACGGCGGCGACGAACAGGCGGTGTACGCGGTCGCGCGCGAGGATCTCGACGCATGGGAACGCGAGCTGGGCCGCCCACTGCGTGACGGGATGTTCGGCGAGAACATCACCACGCGAGGCCTGGACGTGTCCGGTGCGCTGATCGGCGAGCGCTGGCGGATCGGATCCGAACTGGTCCTTGAGGTCACCAGCGGCCGTATCCCCTGTGGGACGTTCCAGGGCCATCTGGGTGAGAAAAAGTGGGTGCGGCGGTTCACGGAGCGGGGTGCGCCGGGCGCCTATCTGCGGGTGATCGCGCCGGGCGAGATACAGGCGGGCGACTCGGTGGCCATCGTGCACCGGCCGGATCACGAGGTGACGGTCGCCCTGTGTTTCCGGGCCCTGACGACGGAGCGGACTCTGCTGCCACGGCTGCTCATGGCCGGTGCGGCGCTGCATTCGGAGGCGGCGACAGCAGCTGACGCGTATGTGAGGAAGTACGGCTGACGCGCGGGCGGGGCACGGTCGCTGACAAGGGATTACCTGAGGTCTCCGGGCGGGGACTTCACGATCGGGAGAGAGCGTGCAGGGGGCGGACGGGCACAGCCGGGGTCACTAATCTTGCGCCATGACAACGGCTTTGATTACGGGATCCACCGCGGGTATCGGCGCCGCGTTCGCGCGGCGGCTGGCGGCCGACGGCCACAACCTCGTCCTGGTGGCGCGCGACGCCAAACGGCTCGGCGAGCAGGCGACCGAACTGCACGACCGGCACGGCATCGAGGCGGAGGTGCTGAGCGCCGACCTCGCGACGGACGCCGGTATCGAGGCGGTGGCCGCACGCCTCGGGGACCGCAAGAACCCCGTCGACCTGCTGGTCAACAACGCGGGCTTCGGCAACAAGGGCCGCTATCTCGACGTCTCGATGGAGGACGAGCTGCGGATGCTCAAGGTGCACTGCGAGGCGGTGCTGCGGCTGACCAGTGCGGCGGCCGAGGCCATGCGGGAGCGGAGGCGCGGGGGTGTCGTCAATGTGGCGTCCGTCGCCGCATTCGTGCCGCGCGGGACGTACGGGGCGTCGAAGGCCTGGGTCGTGCAGTTCACGCAGGGGGCGGCGAAGGATCTGGCGGGGAGCGGGGTGCGGCTGATGGCGCTGGCTCCCGGTTTCGTACGTACGGAGTTCCACGAGCGGGCCGGGATGGGGACGGACAACATCCCGAACTGGATGTGGCTGGACGCGGACAAGCTGGTCGCGGCGGCGCTCGCCGATCTGGCCCGGGGCAAGTCGCTGTCGATTCCGGACCCGCGCTACAAGGCGCTGATGGGCGTGGTGAAGGTGACGCCGCGTGCCCTGCTGGGCGGGATCTCGTCGAAGACGGGGCGGAAGTACGGGCCTCAGTGACACGTTTACGGGCCGGTGTGAAGGAGGTGGTGCCGCGACTCCGGTGGGAGTATGGAGAGAGGTACCGGACCCAGGGGGGCCGGAGGCGGCGCCATGACATTCGTACAGCTGATTGACTGCAAGACCAGTCGGTTCGACGAGATGAACCGGTTGATGGACACCTGGGTCGAGCAGACCCAGGGCAAGCGGAGCGCGACGCACACGCTGATCGGCAAGGATCTCTCGGACTCGTCGCACTTCGTCGAGATCGTGGAGTTCCCCTCGTACGAGGAGGCGATGCGGAACTCGAATCTTCCGGAGACGGACCGGATCTTCCGGGAGATGGTCGCCCTGTGCGACGAGATGCCGACGTTCACGGATCTGGACGTGGTGCGGGACGAGCAGTTGTGCGCGGACTCCTCGCGGCGCTTCTTCGAGGTGATCGCCATCCGGGGTGAACTGCCCCCGCTCAACGACCTGTTCGTGGAGAGCTATCACGAGCACGATCCGTCGAACGAGCAGGATGCCATCGGGCTGGACGCGGCCCGGCGCGTTATCGAGATGTGGCGTGAGGGCTTCGACTTCGCGTTCACCGTGCACGACCAGATCGCCCAGGGCGACCGGGTCTGCACCCGCTGGACGTGGAACGGGACCCAGCGCGGCGACTTCCTCGGGATTCCCAGCAGTGGCAGGCAGGCCTCGATGACCGGCATGACCATCCACCGGTTCGACGCTGACGGGAAGATCGTCGAGGGCTGGTGGGAGTACGACCGGCTGGGGCTGATGGGGCAGCTCGGAGTGCTGGACTCCTTGGAGCAGTAGAGAGCATCGGACCGCCCGCGAAGGGAGAAGCCCCCCGTTCCAGCCAGGAACGGGGGGCTTCTTCGTGCCGCGTGAGCTGTTGGCTCAGTGGGAGTGGCCGTGGCCACCGGCCGCGGCCGGCTCTTCCTCTTCCTTCTTCTCGACGACCAGGGTCTCGGTCGTGAGGAGGAGGGAGGCGATCGAGGCCGCGTTCTCCAGGGCGGAGCGGGTGACCTTGACCGGGTCGATGACGCCGGACTTGACCAGGTCGCCGTACTCGCCGGTGGCGGCGTTGAAGCCCTGGCCCTTGTCGAGCTCGGCGACCTTGGCGGTGATGACGTAACCCTCCAGGCCGGCGTTCTCGGCGATCCAGCGCAGCGGCTCGACGGCGGCCTTGCGGACGACCGCGACACCCGTCGCCTCGTCGCCGGTCTTGCCGAGGTTGCCTTCGAGGATCTTCACGGCGTGGACGAGCGCGGAGCCACCGCCGGAGACGATGCCCTCCTCGACCGCGGCGCGGGTCGCGGAGATCGCGTCCTCGAGACGGTGCTTCTTCTCCTTCAGCTCCACCTCGGTGGCGGCGCCGACCTTGATCACGCACACGCCGCCGGCCAGCTTCGCGAGGCGCTCCTGGAGCTTCTCGCGGTCCCAGTCGGAGTCGGTGTTCTCGATCTCGGCCTTGATCTGGTTGACACGGCCGGCCACGGCACCCTTGTCGCCACCGCCGTCGACGATGACCGTGTCGTCCTTCGAGATGGTGACGCGGCGGGCGGTGCCCAGCACGTCGAGGCCGACCTGGTCGAGCTTGAGGCCGACCTCCTCGGCGATGACCTCGGCGCCGGTGAGCGCGGCCATGTCGCCGAGCATCGCCTTGCGGCGGTCACCGAAGCCGGGGGCCTTGACCGCGACCGCGTTGAACGTGCCGCGGATCTTGTTCACGACCAGGGTCGACAGGGCCTCGCCCTCGACGTCCTCGGCGATGATCAGCAGCGGCTTGGAGGAGTTGGTCTGGATGACCTTCTCCAGCAGCGGCAGCAGGTCCTGGATGGAGGCGATCTTGCCCTGGTGGATCAGGATGTACGGGTCGTCGAGGACGGCCTCCATACGCTCCTGGTCGGACACCATGTACGGGGACAGGTAGCCCTTGTCGAAGGCCATGCCCTCGGTGAAGTCGAGCTCCAGGCCGAAGGTGTTGGACTCCTCGACGGTGATGACACCGTCCTTGCCGACCTTGTCCATCGCCTCGGCGATGAGCTCGCCGACCTGCGTGTCCTGCGCGGAGAGCGCGGCCACGGCGGCGATGTCGGACTTCTCCTCGATCGGGCGGGCGGTCGCGAGGAGTTCCTCGGACACGGCCTTGACCGCCGCGTCGATGCCCTTCTTCAGGGCGGCCGGGGAGGCGCCGGCGGCGACGTTCTTCAGGCCCTCGCGGACGAGCGCCTGGGCCAGCACGGTGGCGGTGGTCGTACCGTCACCCGCGATGTCGTTGGTCTTGGTCGCCACCTCCTTCACCAGCTGGGCGCCGAGGTTCTCGAACGGGTCGTCGAGCTCGACCTCGCGGGCGATGGTGACGCCGTCGTTGGTGATGGTGGGAGCGCCGAACTTCTTGTCGATGACGACGTTGCGGCCCTTGGGGCCGATCGTCACCTTCACCGTGTCGGCAAGCTTGTTGACGCCGCGCTCAAGGGCGCGACGGGCGTCCTCGTCGAACTTCAGGATCTTCGCCATGGGAGCGGTTCAGCCCTCTCGGAAACTTGGGAGAAACGAACTGCGCCCCCAGCACCCGGCTTGTTGAGAGTCGCGGGGGCCAGGGGCGCAGTTCACTGCAATGCTGGTAATGCTGATGGAACCGGGTGAATTACTTCTCGACGATCGCGAGCACGTCGCGAGCCGAGAGGACGAGGTACTCCTCGCCGTTGTACTTCACTTCGGTGCCGCCGTACTTGCTGTACAGCACGATGTCGCCGGTCTTCACGTCGAGCGGCAGGCGCTCGCCGTTCTCGAAGCGGCCCGGGCCAACTGCCAGGACAACGCCCTCCTGGGGCTTCTCCTTGGCGGTGTCCGGAATGACCAGGCCAGAGGCCGTGGTCTGCTCGGCTTCGAGCGGCTGGACCACAATGCGGTCCTCGAGCGGCTTGATGGCAACCTTGGAGCTGGTGGTCGTCACGATCCGACCTCCCCCTTCGGAGATCTCACGGGGTTAACTGTCTGAGGTGGCGACCAGGTCGATCCGTCGTCGCGGGTGCCGGACCTGCCCGTCGCTGTTGGCACTCTCCAGGGGGGAGTGCCAGAACTGAGACTATGGCTGCGATTAGCACTCGGTCAAGCGGAGTGCCAATGTCGCCGACGGTTCGGCGGGCGGGGGGCGTGTGATCGTGGGTTCAGGTGAGGTGCCGTTTGTCGGGGTGGGCGCCGGTTTCTGGGGGCTGTGCCCCCAGAAACCCCTACGGCCCTGAACGGGCCTTGTCCTCAAACGCCGGACGGGCTGAAGGTGCCGGCCCGGGCCCGAGGTGGCAGCTGGGAAAGGCGCTCGGGTCAGAGATAGTCCTCCAGACGGCCCACGCTCAGGCCTCTCCTCTGTACCTCCCGGAGGAGCTGCACCGTTCGTTCGACCAGGGGTGGGGCGTTCAGGTCGTCGTCCGGGCCTACCAGGGCGATGGTGCCCGGCCCGAGGGGCTCCTCCCCCGGTGTCCACAGCACCAGCGCCGAGGCCCCGCAGTCCGAGGCCGCTCTGAGGGTGGTCGTGTCGTAGGTGCCGTAGGGCGGGCGGAAGAGGCGGGGGCGGAGGCCGAAGCGTTCGCGGAGTCTGTCCTGTTGGCCGCAGATCTCGGCGCGCTGGCCGGCGTACGGCAGGCCCCGTAGGGACTGATGGTGCAGGGTGTGGTTCTGGACGCTCGCGCCGACCTCGCGCAGGCGGGCGAAGTGGGCGTAGCCCGGGCCCACAACGCTTGCCGTGAGGAACATGCTGACCGGGAGGCGCAGTTCGCGGACCAGGTCGACGAAGCGGGGGTCGCGTTCGGCGCCGTCGTCGTAGGTGAGGAAGACGACCTTGTCGTGGGTCGGGACGCGGTCGACGACCGGGGGGAGACCGGGGCCTGCCGTGCGAATCCTGCGGGGGTGCGGGGGCGGGGCCAGGCGCACGGGGGACGACAGGCCCCAGCGGCGGTACGCGGGCGTGTCGGTGGCCGGGGAGGGGTGTGTGCGGGTGTGGTGGGCCGCGTGGGCCGCTTTTCTGCCGAGGCGTTCGATGGGGTCCACGGACTGGGCGCAGCCGGTGGCGGTCGTCGCCAGGAGCGCGGCGGCGAGTGCGGCGGCGGCCAGGGGGCGCGCGGTCACAGGTAGTCCTCCAGACGGGCTACCGCGTATCCCTTGGCGGTGACGAGCTTCATGAAGCGGCGGACCATGTCGGGCATCGTGCCCTTTCCGTCGTCCTTGCCCCGGAAGTGGCTGAGGACGATGTCGCCGGGGTGGAGGTCCCGGTCCCCTTCCCGGTAGTCCCAGTGGTCGGCGAAGACCTCCTCGTTCCAGAGTGGGACGTACTTCACGCCGCACGACTTCGCCGCGCGGAGACTGTCCTCGTCGTAGTTGCCGTAGGGCGGGCGGAAGAGGGCCGGGCGGGTGCCGTACTGCTTCCTGATCACGTCCTGCATGCCGCAGATCTCGGCCTTCTGGCGCTCGTAGGAGAGGGCCGGCAGGTAGCGGTGATGGAGGGTGTGGTTGTCGAGTACGACACCCCGGTCGCGCATCTTTCTGAAGTAGCCGTAGTCCTCGTTGACCAGGTAGTCGCTGAGGAAGGCGGTGTACGGGATCTTCAGTTCGCTCATCATCCGCAGGAACGCCGGGTCCTTCTCGGCGCCGTCGTCGATGGTGAGGAAGACGACCTTGTCGCGGGTGGGGATCGTGGTGAAGACGGGCGGCAGCCCGCGTGCCTCGTGGTCGTCCACCTCGAAGCCCTTACGGGTGGTGAGCCTCGGTTTGCGGGTGGGGGGTGCTGGTGCGGTCAGTGGGGGCGCGGCCAGGCCCCAGTGCCTGGCGGCGGCGACCCGGGCCGCGGCGGAGCGGCGCAGGTTCCGGGCGTACGCGTCGAGGGCACGCGCCGGGGGTGCGTGGAGGCGCAGTTCCTGGCCCGGGGCGGGGCGGCCTCTCTTCGGCGGGGCGGCCCCTTGCGCGCAGCCTGAGGCGAGCGCGGCCATGGCGAGCGCGATGATCCCGGCCCGGACCATTGACCTGTTTTTGTAATTTTGTCCTACTGTCCGCATGGTGCCGGATCTTCCCAGCGCGGGGCCGCGGAACTCGGCCGACACCGCCGCGGGAAGCACGCCGTCCACCGGCTGGCCCACAATGACCCGGTGAACGACCTCGCCGCACCCCTCTCCGCCTTCGCCGCCCTGCTCACTCCGGTGGGCCGCGCCCTCCTCGACGAGGTGCGCGGTACCGAGCCGGCCCGTGAGCTGGCCGTCGCCACCCGGCTGCGCCGCGAGCACCCCGCCGAGCTGGTCTCGGCGGCGCTCGGACAGGAGCGCCTGCGACAGCGGGCGGTGGCGAAGTTCGACACCGAGGACGCCGGGCGGATGTTCTTCACGCCCAACGGGGTCGAACAGTCGACACGGGCGAGCGTGGCCGCGTACCGGGCGGGGCGGTTCGCGGAGTTGGGCGTGACCTCGGTCGCCGACCTGTGCTGCGGGATCGGCGGCGACGCGCTCGCACTCGCCCGGGCCGGCATCCGTGTCCTCGCCGTGGACCGGGATCCACTCACGGCCGCCGTCGCACGCGCGAACGTCGACGCGCTGGGCATCGGTGATCTCGTGGAGGTACGGGAGGCGGATGTCACCGATGTCGACACGACGGCGTACGACGCGGTGTTCGTCGATCCCGCGCGACGCGGGGGGCGCGGGAGGATCTTCGATCCCGAGGCGTACTCACCGCCGCTGTCGTGGGCCGTGGAGGCGGCGCGGAAGGCTCCGCTGGCCGCGCTGAAGATCGCTCCCGGTGTGCCGCACGAGGCGATTCCCGCCGACGCCGGGGCCGAGTGGATCTCGGACGGCGGGGACGTGAAGGAAGCGGTGCTGTGGTTCGGGACCGAGCCCGGCGTAATTCGGGCAACTCTGCTGCCCGGACCGCGTGTTCTGGTCGGGCGGGGGCTGCCGGACCCTCAGGTGCGCCCGGTGGGGCGGTACTTGTACGAGCCCGACGGCGCCGTCATCCGGGCACATCTGGTGGCGGAGGTGGCCGAGGAGGTCGGTGGGGGGCTCGTCGACGAGACGATCGCCTATGTGACGGCGGATGAGCTGCGCACCACTTCCTATGCCTCCGCTTACGAGATCACCGATCAACTGCCTTTCGGGGTGAAGAAGTTGAAGGCGCTGCTGCGGGAGCGGGAGGTCGGGGTGCTGACCGTGAAGAAGCGGGGGTCGGCGGTCGAGCCCGAGGAGCTCCGGAAGATGGTGAAGCCTCGGGGGGCCAACTCCGCGACGGTTTTTCTTACTCGGGTGGCGGGGGCGCCGGCGATGCTTGTTGGGCATCCCGTGCGGTGAGCTCCGCTGGTTGGGCGGTTCTTTACGCTGCCGGTCCGGTGGGGGCTTGTCGCGCAGTTCCTCGCGCCGCTAGGGGGCGCACTCCTTCGCTCTGGTTCTTAGCCAGTTCCGTTCTTGTTCGTTCTGTGTCAGGTCTGCTGCTCTGAGGAATTCCGCTGCTGCCTCCTTTGCGCGGCCCAGGCGGAGGAGGAGGTCGCCTCTTACGCTGGGGAGCAAGTGGTAGTCCTGCAGGGCCGGTTCGGCTGTCAGGGTGTCGATGATCTGGAGGGCGGGGGCCGGACCCTCGGCCATCGAGACGGCCACCGCTCGGTTCAACTCCACCACCGGGGACGGGGATCGGACGGCCAGGGCCGCGTACAGGGCGGCGATGCGGGGCCAGTCCGTGGCGTCGTAGGAGTGGGCGTGGGCGTGGCAGGCGGCGATGGTGGCCTGGAGGGCGTACGGGCCCGGGCCCGACGTGGTGGTCGTGGCGCCGGCCGCTTCGGCTCGGGCCAGGGCTGTGAAGCCGCGGGCGATCAGCATGCGGTTCCAGCGGGAGCGGTTCTGGTCCTTGAGGAGCACCGGTTCGCCGGTCGGGCCCGTGCGGGCCGCCGATCGGGACGCCTGAAGCTCCAACAGGGCCGTCAGCGCGTGCACTTCGGGTTCCTTGGGCATCAGGCCCGACAGCACGCGGGCGAGGCGCAGGGCGTCCTCGCAGAGGGCCGGCCGCAGCAGGTCGTCGCCTGCCGTGGCCGCGTACCCCTCGTTGAAGATCAGGTAGATGACCTCCAGCACCGAGCCGAGACGGGCCTCGCGCTGTGGGCCGTACGGGACCTCGAAGGCGACGTTCTTCGTCGCGAGGGTTCGTTTGGCGCGGACGATCCGCTGGGCGACCGTCGCCTCGGGGACCAGGAAGGCGCGGGCGATCTCGGGGGTGGTGAGGCCGCCGAGGAGGCGGAGGGTGAGGGCGATACGGGCCTCGGCGGACAGCACCGGGTGGCAGGCGGTGAAGACGAGACGCAGCAGGTCGTCGTCGATGTCGTCGGGGGCGGACGGCTCGACGGGCGGGGCGGTCGTCTCCAGGGTCCGGCCGATCTCCGCCAGCTTGCGGGCGTAGGTCTCGCGGCGGCGGACCATGTCGACGGCGCGGTGTTTGGCGGTGGCCATGAGCCAGGCGCCCGGGTTGTCGGGGACGCCGTCGCGGGGCCACTGTTCGAGGGCGGCGACCAGCGCGTCCTGAGCGAGTTCCTCGGCGATGCCTATGTCCCGGACGGTACGGGTGACGGCCGCGATGATGCGGGGGTATTCGAGGCGGAAGACCGTCTCGACGGATCGCTCGGTCACGGAGTCGGAGGTGGGCTGCTGGGTCACAGCCCACCATCAGACACCGTCGGCGGCGATCGGCCAAGGAAGCCGGGAGAGCAATGAGGGACGCAACGAGGCCAGGGGGGGCTTTGCTCAGCCCTCCGCGATCTCCCGTACCTCGCAGGTGACCGTCCAGTGCTCCTCGTGGACCTTCAGGAAGCGCTTGGTCCACTCCAGGGCCTCGGCCATGTCCTTGCACTGCATGACCGCGTAACCGCCGATGATCTCCTTGGACTCGGTGAAGGGGCCGTCGGTGACGGAGAGCTTGCCGTCCTGCCAGTGCACGCGGGCGCCCTGCGAGGTGGGGGTGAGACCGGCGGTGTCGAGCATCACGCCGGCCTTGGTGATCTCCTCGATCAGCTCGCCCATGCGCTGCATCAGCTCGGGGCTGGGGCCCTCGGCGGGGGCGGTGGCTTCGTCGATCTTCACGAGGGACAGGTAGCGGGGCATCGGGTTCCTCCTTGGGCGGGGCCCGGTTCCTTCCGGGCTCTCACCTGTGCGTCGAACGGGGAGGGCCGGGATCGACACGGCTGCGGAAACTTCTTCGGGAAATTTTCCCGGGAGGTGTTTCCGCAGCTCAGAGGCTTCCTCTCAGCATGATCAACGCGATCTCACGATCTACGTGATCTACGTGATCTACGTGATCAACGCAAGGTCGCCCACAACTCCGCCGCCTCCGGCTCCTGGGCGACCACCCGGTTGGCGTTGGACGCCGCTGTCACCACCGGCATCGTCACCGTCGCCAGCTCGTCCGCCGACAGGCCCTGCATGCTCTGGCCCAGGCTCGTCAGCTCGCTGAGCGAGTTCAGGCCGGTGTCCGTGGTCAGGCCGGCCGTGGCCACGTCGGCGACCTTGTACAGCTTGGCCGGGCTGGTCAGCAGGTTCGTCGAGGAGATCTGCTGGAGGAGGGCCTTGACCAGTTTCTGCTGGAGACCTATTCGGCCCAGGTCGCTGCCGTCGCCTATGCCGTGCCGGGTGCGGGCGAGGGCGAGGGCCTGGGTGCCGTCGAGGTGGTGTTCGCCCGCCGTCAGGTCGAGGTGGCTGTCGTCGTCGTGGATGTCCTCGTCCGTCGTCACCGTGACGCCGCCGAGCGCGTCCACCAGGTCCGCGAAGCCGGCGAAGTCGACCTCCAGGTAGTGGTCCATGCGGACGTTCGTCATCGCTTCCACGGTCTT
This sequence comes from Streptomyces sp. B21-083, assembly GCF_036898825.1. GTDB lineage: Bacteria > Actinomycetota > Actinomycetes > Streptomycetales > Streptomycetaceae > Streptomyces. Next base: position 3,766,208 of record NZ_JARUND010000001.1, read on the forward strand.
GACCGCGCAGACCGGGCCGCCGACCGAGTACGCCGTGTTGAACATGGCGCCGTACGCCTCCGCCGTCGAACCCCCGTCCGGCAGGGGGCAGGGCGGGCGCGTGACCAGCGTGTCGCGCGGGATGCTCACGATCGTCGCCTTCGTGCGGCCCGCGTCCAGGTGGACGACCATCGCGGTGTCGGACCGCGCGCCCTCACTGCTGCCGCCGCCGAGTGCCTGGTTCCGCTTGCCGGTGCGCGAGTCCGACCCCAGGACCAGAATGTTCAGCGCCTCGCTCGGCAGCGGTGTCGCCGAGGCGGACGCGCCTGCCGAGGGCAACGACCGCGTCTTCGCCGGGCGGTTGTCGCCGAGCGCGCTGTCGATGTCGACGCTCTTGATGTTGTCGTTCAGGTGCCAGTAGGCGTAGCCCGCGCCCCCGGCGGCGAGCACCAGGGTGCCGGCCAGGGTGAAACCGACGGCCTTCATCCAGCGCGACGACCGTCGGCCCGCCTGCCCGGCCACCTGTCTTTCCGCTTGTCTTTCCGCGCCCCCGTCGTCATCCGACGTCTTTCCCTCGTCTCCCGTCACACGGAAGAACGTACGTCCGAATTATTACGAGCAGGGGCGCATGCCCGGCATTCTTCGGAAAATCTCACACTTCTCAGCCCAGCGTGACCGTCGGTACGGCGTTGCTCCCGCTCCATGTCCCGTTGAAGCCGAAGCTCACGGAACCGCCGCTCGGCACCGTCCCGTTGTACGAGGCGTTCGCGCAGGTCACCGCCGCCCCGGCCTGGGTGCAGGTCGCGTTCCAGGCCTGTGTGACCTGCTGACCCCCGCCGTACGTCCAGCTCACCTTCCACGACGACAGCGAGCGGCCCGCGGAACAGGCGATCGTCACCTGCCCGGTGAACCCGGTGTTCCACTGGCTCGGGACGCTGTACGTCGCCGTGCAGCCCTCCGTCGACGGGGTGCCGCCGAACGACTGGGCGATGGCGTAGTACGCCGGTTTCGGGGCGAAGCTCTCCGTGTACGGGGTCGCCGCGCCGTATCCGTCGAAGACGTCCGGGATCCACGAGTCGGCGTCGGTGAAGCCCCAGACCGTCACGCCGACGCACCGGGTCACGGCCACGCAGGCGCCCATGACGGCCTTGTAGTCGGCCGCCTGCTGGGTCAACTTGGCGTCCGTGACGGGAAGTTGCATACGGATGTCCAGTTCCGTGATCGCCACGTCGACGCCCAGATCGGCGAACCGCTGGATGTTCTGCTGGAGGGTCGAGGGGTACTGACCGAGGATCAGGTGAGCCTGCAGGCCCACTCCGTCGATCGGGATCCCGCGCTCCTTCAGGGACTTGACCAGGTTGTAGAGGGCCGTGCTCTTCGCGTTGACGCCCTCGACGTTGTAGTCGTTGATGTAGAGCTTCGCCGCCGGGTCGGCCGCCCGCGCCCAGGTCAGGGCCTGGGCGATGTAGTCGGTGCCGAGGTTGTTCGACCAGAGCGTCGAGCGGTAGGTGCCGTCCTCGTTGAAGGGCTCGTTCACCACGTCCCAGGCCGCCAACTTGCCCTTGTAGCGCGTGACTTCGGTGGTGATGTGGTCCTGGAGGATGGTGCTGAGCTGGGCCGGCGTCCAGGTGCCGTTCGCCAGCCAGCCGGGGTTCTGGCTGTGCCAGACCAGGGTGTGGCCGCGCACCTGCTGGTTGTGGGCCTGGGCGAAGGCGACGATCTGGTCGGCCTCGGTCCAGTTGTAGGTGCCCCGGGTGGGCTCCACGGACTCCCACTTCATGGCGTTGCCGGGGGTGAGGGAGTTGAACTGGGCGCCGGCGAGGTCGCCGTACGTGCCGGTGAGCTTGGAGCCGGTGACGGCTGTGCCTATGACTTTGCCCTTGGTGGTGGCTAGGTCGCGCAGTGGGGGGTCTGCCGCGGTTGCCGTCCCGGCGAGGCCGAGGAGCAGGGTGGCGGTGGTGGCTGCGGCCGTGAGGACGGCTAGCAGGCGGGGGTGTGGTGCTGTTCTGGAGGGGCTCATTGCGGGGGCCTCCGAAAGTTTCGGTTGTTCAACCGATTGACTTCGGAGCAGTTTGGGGGGTGTTGGGGTGCTCGTCAATAGAGATGGGGTGCGGAGGTGTGTGGGTCGGCTGCGGGGGCGTCGTGGCTTGTCGCGCAGTTCCCCTCGCCCCTAGGGAGCTGCCCTGAGCCCCTACTACACGGTTGACGGTGGTGCTGTGCTGTTGCGTACCACCAGGCTTGTTGCCAGTTCTACCCTTGTGGCTCCTGAGGTGCCGTCCTCGCGGCCGAGGTTCAGGACCAGCTTGGCTGCCGTTTCCGCCATTTCCATGAGGGGCTGGCGGACGGTCGTCAGCGGGGGGCCGACCCAGCGGGTGACCGGCAGGTCGTCGAAGCCGACGACGCTGAGGTCCTCGGGGATACGCAGGCCCAGTTCGCGGGCGGCCTCGTACAGGCCCAGGGCCTGGAGGTCGTTGCCGGCGAAGACGGCGGTCGGGCGGTCGGGGGAGCGCAGGAGTTCGAGGCCGGCGCGGTAGCCCGTCTCGTGGTGGAAGTCGCCCACCTTGATGAGGGCGGGCTCGACCGGCAGGCCGGCCGTCTCCAGCGCCGCGCGGTAGCCGTCGACGCGGGCGCGGCTGCACATCATCCGGGAGGGGCCGCTGATCGCCGCGATGCGGGTGTGGCCCAGCTCGACGAGGTGGCGGGTGGCCGCCAGGCCGCCCTGCCAGTTGGTCGCGCCGACCGAGGGCACGTCGTCGCCCGGGTCGCCCGCCGGGTCCATCACCACGAACGGGATGGAACGGCTGGTCAGCAGCGCCCGCTGGGACTCGTCGAGGCCCGAGAGGACGAGGATCACGCCGTGCGGGCGGCGAGCCGCGACCTGGTCGGCCCAGGTGCGGCCCGGGGTGAGGCGACCCGCGCTCTCGGAGAGGACGACGCTCAGCCCCTCCTCCCGCGCCGCGTTCTCCACACCCCGGATGACCTCCATCGCCCACGCGCTCTCGAACTCGTGGAAGACCAGGTCGATCAGCGGGGAGCGGGTCGCCTCGGCGCGGCGGCGACGGTAGCCGTAGGACCGCAGCAGGTCCTCGACGCGGGTCCGGGTCGCGGGGGCGACATCGGCACGGCCGTTGAGCACCTTCGAAACAGTCGGAGCGGAGACGCCTGCCTCGCGGGCGATCTCGGCGAGCGTCGCGGTCTGCGTGGACTGCGGTGTCGTCTGCGTTTCAGCGGGTTTCGAGGGTCTCATGGCGGCGATCGTATCCCTGCGCGCCCTCTTGACGAAGACCCTGTCCCACCATAAGTTCCCGGAACATTCGAAGTACCACCCGAAAGATTCGTACAGAGACTCGTTCAGGTTTCGTTCAGAACATTCGCGAGAGGTGCTGTCATGGAGTCGAACAGAGGGCGGTCCACCCGGCCCACCGGTACGGCGTTCAGCAGGCGCTGGGTGCTCGGCGCCGGCGCGTCCGCCCTGCTCACCACCGGCCTCAGCGCCTGCGGCTCGGGTGAGGGTTCGGGCGGTGGCGGGGACACGGTCACCGCGTTCGTGTACGGGGACGACGCCGTGAAGGTCCAGGCCGCGGCTGCCACGCGGTTCAACAAGTCGGCGGCCGCGAAGACGGCCAAGGGCAAGGTCAAACTGGAGAAGATCCCGGGGTCGGACTACTCCGCGAAGCTGCGCACGGCGATGGGCTCGCCCAGCGCCCCGGACGTCTTCTTCAACTGGGGCGGCGGCTCCATCAAGGCGTACCAGGAGGCCGGCAAGATCGTCGACCTGACCGACATCATCGAGAACGACCCGGTGCTGAAGAACGGCTTCCTGCCGTCCGTGCTCGCCGCCGGTGATCTCAAGGGCCGTCACTACGGGATACCGATGCGCGGTATGCAGCCGGTGATCCTCTTCTACAACAAGTCCGTGTTCGCCGAGCAGAAAATCCAACCGCCCACCACCTGGGACGAGTTGCTCGCCGTCAACAGCAAGCTGAAGAAGGCGAAGATCACCCCCTTCGCCCTCGGCGGCTCCGATCTCTGGCCCGAACTGATGTGGCTGGAGTACCTGGTGGACCGTATCGGCGGCCCCGAGGTCTTCAAGCGCATCCAGGACGGTGACGCCGAAGGCTGGGGCGACCCGGCGGTCCTGAAGGCCGCCGAGATGGTGAAGGAACTCATCGACGACGGCGCCTTCGGCGACAAGTTCACCTCCGTGTCGTATGTCAACGGCGGCGCTCCGGCGGTGTTCGCCAAGGGCAAGGCGGCGATGCATCTGATGGGCTCGTGGGAGTACTCGACGCAGCTCGGCAAGTTCCCCGACTTCGCCAAGTCGAGCCTGGGCTGGGCGGCCTTCCCGAAGATCGAGGACGGCGTCGGCGACGTCCGCAACGTCGTCGGCAACCCCACCAACTACTGGTCGATCAACCCCCGTACGAAGAACAAGGACGCGGCGATCGCCTTCCTCAAGGACTGCGCGTCCGAGGCGTACGCGAAGGACCTGGTCGCCCTCGGCGACGTACCGACCACCTCGAACGCGGCGGCGCTGCTGTCGTCCGCGCCCAACCCGGAGTACGCGAAGTTCCAGTACGAGATGGTCCAGCAGGCGCCCGCGTTCACGCTCTCCTGGGACCAGGCACTCGGCGACGAGCTGGGCACGAAGATGCACACGGAGATCGGAAAGCTCTTCACTGGCAAGTCGACGCCCAGTGAGTTCGTGTCGGCCTGCAAGGAGTTGAAGTGAGCTCCACGGTCACCTCCGGGGGCGGAAGAACGGTGAAGGCGCGGGCCGGGCGGCCGAATGCCGTCTGGGCGCTCCCCGCGGTCCTCTTCTTCACCTTCTTCGCGGTCGTCCCGATGGGCCTCGCCTTCTATCTCTCCTTCACCAAGTGGGACGGCCTCGGCGACCCGAAGCCGGTGGGTCTCGCCAACTGGCAGAAGCTGCTGGACGATCCACGGCTGACCCAGTCGCTGGGGATCACCGTCCTTCTGATGGTGACAAGTTGGGTCTTCCAGACGGTGATCTCCCTGTTGCTCGGCGTATGGGCGGCGGGCCGGCAGCGCAACCGGGCCATCCTCTCCGGGATCTTCTTCGTCCCGTTCCTGCTCTCCTCGACGGCGATCGGGCTGCTCTTCTACGCCCTGCTGGACCCGAACTTCGGCATCATCCGGGAGAACATCCTCGGCTCGTCGAGCGGCGCCTTCCTCGTGATCGTCTTCGTCGGCGCCTGGCAGTTCATCCCCTTCCACACCCTGATCTACCAGGGCGGGGCCCGCCAGATACCCGAGGTCCTCTACCAGGCGGCGGCGATCGACGGCGCCGGCCGCTACCGCCAGTTCTTCTCGATCACGCTCCCGCAGCTACGGCACACCATCACCACGTCCACCATCCTGATGGTCGTCGGCCTGCTGACGTACTTCGAGACCGTGCTCATCCTCACCAAAGGCGGCCCAGGCACGGACACGGCGATCCTGCCGTACCTGATGTACGAAGCCGGTTTCAAGAGTTACGACTTCGGCTACGCGAGCGCCATCGCGTCCTTCCTGGTCGTGACCGCGACGGGACTGTCCGTGCTCCTTGTGCGACTGACCGGCTTCGGCGGCATGCGCAGTACGCGTGAAGGGATGTGACGGAGTGTCACACGACACGCTTCCTCGTCCCACGACGACCGACAAGCGCCCGGACCGGCCGCGGACCGACGCTCACCGTCGGCGCAGGCACTGGTCGAGGCGGGCCAACCCGCTGGCGGGACTGGGCTCGATCATCTGGCTGGTGATCGTCCTCGTCCCGATCTACGCCATGCTGTCGGCCTCGCTCACCGGACCCGACAAGGCGCTCACCGGCAACCCCCTGAAGCCGCCCACCGATCCGACCCTCGACAACTACAACACCGTTCTCCACTCCGGCTTCTGGCATCTGCTGAGCAACACGGTGATCGTCGCCGTCACGGTCGTGGTCATCGTCCTCGTGCTCTGTGTCCCGCTGGCGTACGTGGCCGTGCGCACCCGCACCCGCTGGTCGGGGGCGGCCTTCCGGCTGTTCCTGCTCGGGGTGGCGATCCCGGCCCAGGCGGTGGTGGTCCCGCTCTATCTCCTGATCGCCAAACTCGACCTGTACGACAGCCTGTTGGCGGTGATCCTGCCGACGGCGGCCTTCGCGATGCCGGTCTCGGTGCTGGTCCTCACGGGCACCCTGCGGGACATCTCGGAGGACCTGTACGAGGCGATGGCCCTCGACGGCGCCTCCCCCGTCCGCATGCTGTTCCAGCTGACCGTCCCCCTGGCCAAGGGCGGCATCAGCACCGTCGTGATCTTCTCGGCCCTGCAGGCCTGGAACGGCTTCCTCTTCCCGCTGATCTTCACCCAGTCCGACGAACCCCGCGTGCTCACCCTCGGCCTCTTCAACTTCGTGAGCCAGTTCGGCGTGAACATCCCCGCCCTGCTCGCGTCGGTCGTCCTCTCCGGCATCCCGATCTTCGCCGTCTACCTGGTGGCCCGGCGGGCGCTGATCGGCGGCCTGATGGGCGTGGGGGGCAAGTGACCACCGGCGACCACGCAGACACCGAACTCGCAGACTCTGACTCTGACAGGAGTTCCATGACGACCGCCCCCTGGCGTGACCGCGCCCTGTCCGCCGACGCCCGCGTCGACGACCTGCTCTCCCGGATGACCCTGGAGGAGAAGACCGCCCAGCTGTACGGCCTGTGGGTGGGCGCCTCGACGGACGGCCACGGGGTCGCCCCGCACCAGCACGACCTGACCCCGGCCTTCCAGTTGGACGACCTCATCCCCCTGGGCCTCGGCCAGCTCACACGCCCCTTCGGTACGGCCCCCGTTGACCCGGCGCTGGGCGCGCAGGCGCTGGCCCGCGCCCAGCGCCGGATCGCCGAGGCGGGCCGCTTCGGCATCCCGGCGCTGGCCCACGAGGAGTGCCTGGCGGGCTTCACGGCCTGGCGCGCGACCGCCTACCCGGTCCCGCTGGCCTGGGGCGCCACCTTCCACCCCGAGCTGGTGGAGGAGATGGCGGCCCGCATCGGCCACGACCTCGCCTCGGTCGGCGTGCACCAGGGCCTCGCCCCGGTCCTGGACGTCGTACGGGATGCGCGCTGGGGCCGGGTGGAGGAGACGATCGGGGAGGACCCGTACCTGGTGGGGACGATCGGGTCGGCGTATGTGCGGGGTCTGCAGTCGGCGGGGATCATCGCCACCCTGAAGCACTTCGCGGGATACGCGTCCTCGGCCGGCGCCCGCAATCTCGCTCCCGTCCGGGCGGGAGTGCGGGAGTTCGCGGACGTGACCCTGCCGCCGTTCGAGATGGCGCTGCGTGAGGGCGGGTCGCGTTCGGTGATGGCCGCCTACAACGAGACGGACGGCGTCCCGGCCTCCGCCGACCCATACCTTCTCACCCAACTCCTGCGCGAGACCTGGGGGTTCACGGGAACGGTCGTCTCGGACTACTTCGGCATCGCCTTCCTGGAGACCCTGCACCGGGTCGCGGGGACACCGGCCGAGTCGGCCCACCTGGCACTGGCAGCCGGCATCGATGTCGAGCTGCCGTCGATCGGGAGTTACGGCGACGCGCTGGTGACGGCGGTACGGGCAGGGGACGTACCGGAGTCGCTGGTGGACCGGGCGGCGCACCGCGTCCTGACGCAGAAGTGCGAGCTGGGTCTCCTGGACGAGGACTGGCGGCCGGAGCCGGACGGCGGGCCGATCGACCTGGACTCGGCCGGAAACCGGGCGCTAGCCCGCCGGTTGGCGGAGGAGTCGGTGGTACTGCTGGACAACCCGGACGGGCTGCTCCCGCTGGCGCCGGACACGCGGATCGCCGTCGTCGGGCCCCGGGCGGCGGACGCGCTGGCGATGCTGGGCTGCTACTCGTTCCCCTCGCATGTCCTGCCGAGCCATCCGGAGTCCCCGGTGGGCATCGACATCGCCACGCTCCTTGACTCCCTGCGCGCCGAACTCCCGGACGCCAAGGTGACGTTCGCGCAGGGCTGCGACACCTCGGAGCCGGGCGACGCGGGCTTCGCGGAGGCGGTGGCCCGCACTGCCGAGGCGGATGTGTGCGTGGCGGTACTCGGCGACCGGGCCGGCCTGTTCGGCGCGGGCACGTCGGGTGAGGGCTGCGATGTGGCGGAACTGCAACTGCCCGGTGTGCAGGCGGAGTTGCTGGACTCACTGGTGTCGACGGACGTCCCTGTGGTGCTTGTACTGCTCACCGGCCGCCCGTACGCGCTGGGCCGTTGGCACGGCCGACTGGCGGCGGTGGTACAGGCGTTCTTCCCCGGGGAGGAGGGCGGCCCGGCAGTCGCGGGAGTACTGTCGGGCCGCGTCACCCCGTCGGGCCGGCTGCCGGTGAGTGTGCCGCGGGAGCGCGGGGGCCAGCCGTGGACGTACCTCCAGCCGCCGCTGGGACTGGCGGACGGGGTGAGCAGCCTGGACCCGACGCCGCTGTATCCCTTCGGGCACGGCCTGTCGTACACCTCTTTCGCCTGGGAGGGCTTCGAGGAGGGGGTCGCGGGCGCGGGCGGCGCGGCGCAGATCGGGACGGACGGTTCGTACGAGGTGTCGGTGACCGTCCGCAACACGGGTGCGCGGGCCGGGGCGGAGGTCGTCCAGCTGTATCTGCACGACCCGGTGGCCTCGGTGACCCGGCCGGATGTGCGCCTGATCGGTTACGAGCGGCTGGAGTTGGCGCCGGGGGCGGCGAGCCGGGTCACGTTCCGCTTCCACGCGGACCTGTCGGCGTTCACGGACCGTTCGGGACGCCGGATCGTCGAACCGGGCGTGCTGGAGCTGCGGTTGGGGGCGTCGAGTGCGGACGTGCGGCACGCGGCTCAGGTGCGACTGGTCGGTGAGGTGAGGGAGTTGGGGGTGGACCGGCGGCTGCGGTGCGAGACGTCGACCGCCCCGGCGGGGTAGGCCCTGTCGTCGAATTCCCGTCGTCGCCCAGCGGGCGGCCCGGCGGCGTCAGGCTGGTGACCGGGGGCACCTCCCACGCCCACAAGGCAGTGGCGGAGCGTGCGTGGCGTCGCCGGGCAGACGGGAATTCGACGACAGGGACCGGCCCCGCCCGGTCGGCTCACGGGACGGCGGGGCCGCTCAGGTAGCGGCCCCGCGTGTCGTACGGCCAGGCGTTGGACACGCAGCCCTTGAGGCCGTCGATCTGCTGCATCATCGCGGGCGCGGGGCGGCCGGGACCCGGGCATGTCTCGTGGCCGCGGCCCAGCCAGTGGCCGACCTCGTGGTTGACGATGAGGGCGCGGTACTCGACCGGCGGTCCGTCGAACTCGGGGGAACCCAGCTGCCAGCGCTTGAGGTTGATCACGACGTCGGAGCCCGTACGGCAGTTGACCTCGCCTATGTGGTCCGCCTGCCGTACGTCGCACAGCTTGTCGGTGGTGGACGCGGTGGCGACGCGGAACGTCAACTCCGCTTCTGGTCCGGTGACTTGGCGGAAGCGGGCACCGGCCCGGCCCCAGCCGCGCCCGTCGCCCAGGATGACGCCGATCTGCCGGGCGGCGTCCGCCGGGTCGACGCCCGCACCCTTCTCGACCTGGACGCGGAAGGGCGTCCCGGAGGCGGGCCCGGTGACGGTGACCGGTGCCGTGTCGAAGGTGCCGGGGCCGGAGGCGGGGATGGCGGGCTGCGAGGAGGAACCGGTCCCGGCGCCCTTCCCTGGCCCTTTCCCGGACCCGGAAGTGCCGCTGCCGTCAGGGGACTTGGGTGACTCGGACGGCTCGGGAGCCGCGCCGGCGGTGGAGTCGTCCGGGGGCTGACTCGCGCCGTCCGCCCCCGCACCCGGGGTGGGCTCGGCCGGTGTCCGGGCCGCCTCCGGGGAGCGGGACTGCGACGCGCTGTCCGGCAGCAGCCGGGGCAAAAGGACCGGCACCGCCGCCGTACCGAGCGCGGCGAGGCAGACCGTGGCGCCGATCGCCCCGATACGGGTCCGGCGCCTGCGCCGCCGCCGTAACGCGATCAGGCGGCCCGTCCGGTTCACCGCACGTCGTTGCTCACTCATCGGGGGGAACCGCCTGTCTCACTCGTACCGAGGACATTGCTCAAGTCGATCGCCGAGGAGGACTCGGCGGTGGAGGGCTGGGGTGTGAAGGGCTGGGGTGTGCGGGCCTGGCGTGTGGGGGCCCGGGGTTTGGGGGTCCGGGTCCTGTCGGGCGGCGCGAGGGATGCCCCGTCCGTGGGGTTCGCCCCCTGCTCCTCCGCTCCGTACAGCGCCTGGGCCTCCATCTCGGCCTTCACCTCGGACAGCAGGGCCGGGGTGCCCGCCGCCGCCACCAACTGGTCGGCGCTCACGGGTGGGGAGACCCTCGCGTCGGTGTCCGGGCCGACGGTCAGCTCCACGGTGCTGTCCGCGTAGAGGTAGCTGACGCTGACGGACTGGCCGCCCCACAGGGCGCCGCCCGCCACGACGACCCGCGCCTCGATCCGGCCGGACAGCCACGCCGTACGGCAGGTCATGGCCGTCTCGGGCGGGTCCGGGCATACGACGAGGGCGTCCGACCCGGGCTCGACCCGCAAGGTCACGGGGAAGGTGTGCCCGCCGACCCGACCGGCGAAGAGACCCTTGTCGTCCACGGACACGGTCCCGATCAGTTGGCCCAGCGCCCGGGTCAGCGCCTTGGCCATGCGCATCCTGCGGGCGGTCTCCGACATGTCCGAGGCCACCGGCACCGGCACGGTCGATGCCGGTGAGGGTGACGGTGGCGTCGCGGAGGGGACGGCGGGCGGTGCGACCGCCGGGCTGACGGGCGCGGACGCGTGGTCCCCCAGGCCGCCGAGCACGGCCGAGCCGACGCCGCCGATCGCGAGGACCCCGGTCACCGCACCGGCCACGGCGGCCCGCGCCCGGACCCGGCGACGCCTGCCGAGGCGTATCGCCTCCTGCGTCAGATCGGGCAGCGGGGCGAGTCCGGCGGCGGCCCGCTCCATCAGGTCCCTCAGCTCTCCGACGACCGCGTCGTCGGGCCCGGCGTCCGGCTCGGGCCCGTGCGGGCGGCCGGGTGGCGTGTCGTGCACGGATGCTCCTCTCAGCACTGGCGGCGTACGGGGGATACGGGGGCGGGGGATACGGGGTCCCGGGTCACGGGGTCACGGGGTCACGGGGATTCAGTACTCGGCGGTGTACACATGGGCTTCCCCCAGCACCGCGCGCAGCCGGGTCAGCGAACGGGAGCACTGGCTCTTGACGGTGGACTCGCTGCACCGCAGCTGTGCGGCCACCTCCGACACGCTCAGGTCCTCCCAGTAGCGCAGGACGACCATCGCCCTTGCCCTGGGCGGGAGTTGGCCGAGCGCGGCCATGAGGGTGACGCGCAGATCGGGTCTGGGTGCGGCTGGTGCGGGGTCGGGGCGGGCGTGGGCGAGCAGGTCGCGCAGCCGGCGGCGCCGCTCGTGCAGGAACAGTCGGGTCAAGACGGTACGGGCGTAGGCGTCGAGGTGCTCGGCGCGGCTCGCCCGGTGCCAGTGCTGGAAGAGCCGGGCCAGCGTGGACTGCACCAGGTCACGGGCGTGCTCGCGGTCACCGCAGAGCAGATACGCCGTCCGGTACAGCCGCTGGCCACCTGCCCGCGCATACTCCTCGAAGTCCCGCTGCCGGACCGTCGCCGACATCCACCCTCCCCTTTCCCGTCCCGCGTATGGCTGTGGAGCTCACATGCCGCAAAGGCACACGTGCCTCATACGCATCACGCCCCTCACACGCCTCACAGGTCTCGGTCTCACCTGTTCTTGAGCGTGCTCGGGGCGGAAAGGTTGAAGGGGTTCGGGGAAATTTCTCGCGGTGCGGTCAGGCCGTCTCCGGGGCGACCTCACCGGAGCGGTCGCCCTCGTCGAGTCGTTGCGCCGGCATGGAGCACTCCGATCAACCGAGTGGAAAGGACGCGGACATGGGCAGCGCGAACGGAGAGTCCCGTCAACTCCGGCCGACAGCGAGGTCGTTCGGCGCCGACGCCGACCGTTACGACCGGGCCCGCCCCCGCTACCCCGACGCCCTGGTGCACCGGATCGCCGCCGCGGCACCGGGCCCGGACCTCCTGGACGTCGGGGTCGGCACCGGCATCGTCGCCCGGCAGTTCCGGGCGGCTGGGTGCCGGGTGCTCGGGGTGGAGGTGGACGCGCGGATGGCCGAGTTGGCCCGGCGGAGCGGGGTCGAGGTGGAGGTGGCGGCGTTCGAGGAGTGGGACCCCGCCGGGCGCGCCTTCGACGCGGTGGTCTCCGCGCAGGCCTGGCACTGGGTGGACGCGGTCGCCGGCGCCGCGAAGGCGGCTCGGACCCTCCGTCCCGGAGGCCGACTCGCCCTGTTCTGGAACGTGTTCCAGCCCTCGTCCGCAGTCACCGACGCCTTCGCCGAGGTCCATGACCGGGTCCTCCCGGACACCCCGAACCTCTGGACGAGGCCCGCCCTCGACACGTACGCGCCCCTGTTCGCCGAGGCGACCGACGGGATACGGCAGGCGGGCGGCGCGTTCGGCGAGCCTGAGGAGTGGCGGCACGAGTGGGAGCACACGTACACCCGCGACGAGTGGCTGGACCTGCTCCCCACCCACGGCCGCACCGCCCAACTCCCGCCCGCCCGGCTGACGGAGCTCCTGACCGTGACCGGCACCGCGCTCGACGCGCTGGGCGGCGACTTCACGGTGAACTACACGACGGTGGCGATCACGGCGCCCCGGACGCCCGACGCCGCATCGCCCCCAGCGTCTGCCCGGCCATGAGGAGACAGGCCACGAGGGCCGGCGGCCAGATCCACACCGGGGCACCGCCGTTGTTGGCGGGGGTGAGCGCGGCGAGGGCCGATCCGGTGCCCCAGAAGAGCAGGCGGAACACCAGCAGCGCCCGGGAGTTGGCGGGAGACGCGTAGACGATGCGGCCCCGGACGGAACTCGGGTCAACAGTCATGGCTGCGACGGCCTCCGCGTCACCGGGGGCGATCGCCTCGCCCGGTACCAGGACGGTTCACTCACGTCACTCGTGGCCGTTTCCTCCGCCGCCGCCTCCGGCATGTCCTTCGCCGCGCGCCTTCCCACGTACCGCTGGGCGATCGTCGCACAGATCAGGGCGAGGGGCAGGGAGGCCAGTCTCCAGCCGTCGGGCAGCAGCCAGGCCGAGAGCGCGCCGAAGAAGGTCAGGGTGGCGACCAGGGCGACTCGGTCGCGACGCCCGGAGCTACCCGGTTCCCCACGGAACAGCCGACCGCTCACCGGCTCGCCCGCCGTGGCCCCACGTACAGCAGGGCCCCGACGAGTAGGCAGCCGAAGGCCGGTCCGAGAAGCACGTCGTCCCACCCGTGACGGTGTCCGTGAGGGATGCGCGCCGCGGTACCGAGCGCGAGCCCGACGCCGAACAGAATGTCCGACCACGCGCCCGTCCTGCCCCGGCGCTCCGGCGGCTCCGCCGGAGTTCCGCGCCGGAAAAGCTGGACAGCCCCTTGGCCGACGAGTGCCACGGCGATGGCGAACCCCACCAGGGTGTTCACCCTCGCGCGGGCGGAACAAGCGTTGCCCAATCCTCGAAGGGAGAGGGGTACATCACTCGCTCACCACCTCAAACCGCCACCGGTGCACCGCCCTCGCCACCAACCCCGCGTCCGGCTCGGCGAGTTCGGGGAGTTCGGCCTCGTATTCCGCGTCCCACCATGTGATGACGAGGACGCGGTCCTGCGGTGCTCGGAGTGTCTCGCGGCGCAGGGGTTCCGTCGGCAGTGCCTGCGCCCGTGCCCAGGCGAGGAGTGCGTCCCCGCGCCCCTCGACGGCCCGCGCCTCCCACATCAACGCGACGGTCACGGGTACAGGTTCCCCTTGCTCACCGCGTGGGAACGGCCGGGCACGTGCGGGTCCGTCACCGGTAGCGACGAGTCCGCCGACAGGTCCCAGTCGGAGGGAGCCCGGTTGCGGGCGACCATCTCGGCGCCCAGCGCGGCCACCATCGCGCCGTTGTCCGTGCACAACTTGGGCCGGGGCACCCTCAGGCGGATACCGGCCGCCTCGCAGCGTTCCTGGGCGAGCGCCCGCAGCCGGGAGTTGGCGGCCACTCCTCCGCCGATCATCAGGTGGTCGACGCCCTCGTCCTTGCAGGCCCGCACCGCCTTCCGGGTCAGTACGTCCACCACCGCCTCCTGGAAGGAGGCCGACACGTCACGCACCGGTACCTCCTCCCCCGCCGCCCGCTTCGCCTCGATCCAGCGGGCCACGGACGTCTTGAGCCCGGAGAAGGAGAAGTCGTACGCCGGATCGCGCGGCCCCGTCAGTCCGCGCGGGAACGCGATGGCCTTCGGGTCGCCCTCGCGCGCGTACCGGTCGATGACCGGACCGCCGGGGAAGCCGAGGTTCAGCACCCGGGCGATCTTGTCGAAGGCCTCGCCGGCCGCGTCGTCGATGGTCGCGCCCAGCGGCCGTACGTCCGAGGTGATGTCGGCGGAGAGAAGGAGCGAGGAGTGGCCGCCGCTGACCAGCAGGGCCATCGTCGGCTCGGGCAGCGGCCCGTGTTCCAGCTGGTCGACGCAGATGTGGGAGGCGAGATGGTTCACGCCGTACAGCGGCTTGCCCAGCGCGTAGGCGTACGCCTTCGCCGCCGAGACCCCGACCAGCAGCGCGCCCGCGAGCCCGGGACCGGCGGTGACGGCGATGCCGTCGAGGTCCTTCGCGCTCACCCCGGCTTCCTTCAGCGCCCGCTCGATGGTGGGCACCATGGCTTCGAGGTGCGCACGGGACGCCACCTCGGGCACGACACCCCCGAACCGGGCGTGCTCGTCGACGCTGGACGCGATGGCGTCCGCGAGGAGCGTGGTCCCGCGCACGACACCGACACCGGTCTCGTCACAGGAGGTCTCGATGCCGAGGACGAGCGGAACGTCCTTGGAGTCAGCCATTGCTCTGGGTTCCTTGTACGTCGGTTGCCTGTACGCCTGTCTGCTGCTCGTCGGCCTCGCGCGCCGGCACCGATGCCGAGGGGTCACGCAGGCGCATCACCAGGGCGTCGACGTTCCCCGGCTGGTAGTAGCCGCGCCGGAAGCCGATCGGCTCGAAGCCGAACCTCTCGTACAGCTTCTGCGCGCGCACGTTGTCCACCCGGCACTCCAGCATCACCTCGGCGCACTCGAACGCGGTGGCCGCCCGCAGCAGTTCGGTCAGCAGCAGGGCGCCGAGACCCGTGCCCCAGTGCTCGCGGGCGACGGCGATCGTCTGGACGTCGGCCCCCGTGGCGGAGCCGCTGTCGGATTCGGTACCGGCGGTGGCGAGACCGCCGTACCCGATGATCCGCCTGCCGCCCTCCGGGTCCACCTCCTCGGCGACGAAGTACCGCCGGGTCGCGTCCGGTCCCCGCGCGTGGGCCAGGTCCGACCAGAACATGCCCCGCGACCAGGCGTCCTCGGGGAAGAGGTCCTTCTCCAGCTCCAGCACGGGCTCGATGTCCCACCAGCGCATCTCGCGCAGCACGGCAGTCGTCACTTGGGGGTGACCACCTTGTAGTTCTTGGGGACCTGGGCGTCGGGGCGGCGCAGGTAGAGGGGCCGGGGTTCGGGCAGTTCGACGCCCGCCGCCAGCCGTTCGGCGGCCAGCGAGGCGAGGGCCGCCGCGGACACGTGCTCGGGCGCGTGCGCGCTCGGGAAGGTGTCCGGGTAGAGCAGGGCGCCCGCGCCGACAGCCGGCAGGCCCGCGACCTGGTCGGCGATGTCCGCCGGCCGGTCGACGGACGGCTCCGTGACCCTCGTACGGGAGTCGCTGTAGCGCGCCCAGTAGACCTCCTTGCGGCGGGCGTCGGTCGCCACGACGAAGGGGCCCTCCGGGACGTCGGCGGCGTACGCGAGGCCGTCCAGCGTGCAGACGCCGTGGACGGGGACGCCGAGCGCCAGTCCGAAGGTGTCGGCGGTCATCAGGCCGACGCGCAGCCCGGTGTAAGGGCCGGGGCCGATGCCGACGACGATGCCGGTGACGGCGTCGAGGCCCGTGCCCGCCTCGGCGAGGATCCGGTCGACGGCGGGCAGCAGCAGTTCCCCGTGCCGGCGCGCGTCGACCTGGCTCGACGCGGCGACGACGGCCGTCCCGTCGTGCAGGGCGACCGTGACGGCCGGGGTGGCGGTATCCAGAGCGAGCAAGAGCACGCGAACAGCCTACGGCGCCCGCGCCCCGCGTACGGCCGCTCCGGTCGGCGGTACGGCTGCTGCTACCGTCACCGCAAAACGGGACGTAACTGACGAAGAGGTGGGCACTGGTGACCAGGAGCAGCTCGGGATTCGTGGCCGGGCTCACCGCGGCGGCTCTCGCCGGGGTCGGCTTCCTCGCCTACCAGGCCTCGGCGAACGTCCCCCTGCGTCCGGGCGCCGAGCGCCTGTCCTCCTCGACGCCGGTGACCACGTCGAAGGTCCCCCGGGACACCCGGCACCCGGGGGCGCTGCCGGCCGGCTCCGGCGCGGGCAGGCGGGTCGTGTACTCCCTGGAGGACGACCGGGTGTGGCTGGTGGGCACGGCCGGCAGGGCGCGCCGCTCGTTCACGGTCACGCCGGGCACGGTCGATCCGGCGCCGGGCAGCTATCTGGTCACGTCCCGCTCGAACTCGATCACGGGGACCGACGGCATCCCGATCGAGCACGTCGTGCGGTTCACGGGCGTGGACGGCGTGGCCATCGGCTTCAGCGCGGCGGTGGACGACGGCGCGGTTCCGCAGGCCGACCCCGAGACGCGCACGGGCGGCATCCGGGAGACGCGGACCGACGGGGACGCGATGTGGGAGTTCGCGACGGTCGGCGAGAAGGTCGTCGTGATCCGCTGAACGCGCGACGACAGCCAGACTCTAGGCGGCTTCGGGCCGCCGGCGGACGGACACCTCGGGCGGACGCGGCGGTGTCGAGACCGCGCGGGCGGCGGCGCAGGACGCCAGCAGATCACGCATGGACACCCCGGGGACCGCGTACGGCTTCGGCTCGGGCGCGTTCATGCTCATGCTCGCGCTCGCGCTCTCGGTAGCCGACATGGGCGCCTCCTGAGGTCCGGGGGCGGACGTAGTTAGGTAAACCTAACCACGAGCTGGGTACCATGTGACCACGGGCGAGACACCCGACGCAACATCTTGCCGACGGATTGTCGGAACATTCACGCGAACGTTCCCACTGCGCTCAGGTCAACCGGCGCCCACCGCTCCCCCACCCCCGTGAGGGTGACGTGCCGCACCTCGTCCGTGGTGTCTCCGACGGCCCGGTGGATGAGGAGATGGAGCCGGTCGTCGGTCAGCTCCTCGACCTTGCCCTCACCCCACTCCACGACGATGACGGACTCGGGCAGCGAGACGTCGAGGTCGAGATCCTCCATGTCGTCGAGACCGCCGGCCAGCCGGTACGCGTCCACGTGGACGAGCGGCGGCCCGTCGCCGAGGGAGGGGTGGACGCGGGCGATCACGAAGGTGGGCGAGGTGACCGCACCCCGGACCCCGAGCCCCTCGCCGAGCCCGCGCGTCAGCGTCGTCTTGCCCGCGCCCAGCTCACCGGTGAGCATGACGAGGTCGCCGGCCCGGAGCAGCCCGGCGAGCCTCCGGCCCAACTCCCGCATCTCGTCGGGTGAGTTGACGATGAGCTCGGACGACAGGGAGGACGTGGGGCGCGAGGGGGCCTCGGTGGGGAACTCAGCCGGGCCGTCGTGCGCTGCTGCTGGTGCTTCCATAACCGGAAACCGTAGCCCCTGCCGGCACGGCACCCGCGCGGGTGAGCAGGTCGGCGAGCCGGTCGGTGACCACCTCGGGGTGTTCCAGCATCACCAGGTGCCCGGCGTCCGGCACGAGGACCAGCTCGGCGTCCGGCAGCAGGTCGGCGATGGCCTCGCTGTGCTCGCTCGGCGTGACGAGATCCCCGACCCCGGCCAGCACGAGGACGGGCAGGTCCCTGAAGTGGACGAGGGCCTCGGTCTTGTCGTGCTCGGTGAAGGCCGGGTAGAACTCGGCGACGACATCGATGGGCGTGCCCTCGATCATCCGCTCGGCGAACCGGGCGACGGCGGGATCGACGTCCCGCGACGCGAACGAGTACCGCTTGATGATGCCGGTGAAGAGATCGGCGGTGGCCCGCCGCCCCCGCTCCACCCACTCGGCCTGTTGCCCCAGCGCCTTCAGTACGCCGGGCAGCACGCGCCGAACGGCGTTCACGCCCGCGACGGGCAGCCCGAAGTTGACCTCGCCGAGCCGCCCCGACGACGTACCCACGAAGGCGATCCCGACGACCCGCTCCCTTACGACGTCCGGGTACTCGTCGGCGAAGGCCATGACGGTCATCCCGCCCATGGAGTGCCCGACGAGCACGATCGGCCCTTCGGGGACGGCGGCGTCGAGGACGGCTTTCAGGTCCTGCCCGAGCTGGTCGATGGAGACGGGCGTCTTGTCGTTGAGCTGGGCGGCCCCGCGCCCGGACCGCCCATGGCTGCGCTGGTCCCAGTAGACGCTGCGCACGACACCGCGCAGGGCGGTCCGCTGGAAGTGCCAGGAGTCCTGGTTGAGGCAGTAGCCGTGGCTGAAGACGACCGTGACGGGCGCCGGGGCCTTGCGCCCGAAGAGCCGCCGACGGCGCGGGGTGAGCGCGGGCGCGGCCTCCGGGTCGACGTCGTCGACCTCGTAGTACAGCTCGGTGCCGTCGTCGGCGTACGCCTTGCCCGGGGTGCCGCGCAGCGCGCCGTAGGGGCCCGCCGAGTCGAGCACGAGCCGCGCCCGCTCGCGCATACCGCGCCCCACGGTGAGCCGCTCGACGGCGACGCCCGCGGCGGCACCGGCGGCGACCACCCCTATGGCGACGCCCGCGATGCCGGTCGCCCGGCGCCAGCCCCCGGCCGTCGCCTCCGCGGCGGAGGCCACGGCCGCCGTGGCGACGCTCGCGACGACCTCCGCACTGCTCTCGCTCACGTACCGCTCCTCGCTGGAGATACCACTGAAGTTGGTGTGTGTTGGTCTCTGTCGGTGTGTTGGTCTGAGTTGCCGGCCCCGCTGACGGGGGAAGAGGAAGGCGGAGTTGTCGGGTTACTCGTGCCGCCGGGCCGAAGAGCCTTTCGGGCGACTACCCCCGACCGCCCTCTTGTTACTCATTCACGTAGACGCGCGGCACCCGGGTTCCGATGCGGGTGACGATTTCGTACGCGATCGTCCCGGCCGCCTGTGCCCAGTCCTCGGCGGTGGGCTCACCCCGGTCGCCGGGCCCGAAGAGCAGGACCTCCGCACCCGCCTCGGGCTCGTCGCCCCCCAGGTCGACGACGAACTGGTCCATGGCGACCCGCCCTGCCACGGTCCGCCACTTGCCGCCGATCAGGACGGGACCGGTGCCGGAGGCGTGGCGCGGGATGCCGTCCGCGTAGCCGACGGGGACGAGGCCCAGGGTGGTGGCGCCGGGGGTGACGTAGTGGTGCCCGTAACTGACGCCGTGGCCGCCCGGTACGTGCTTGACCAGCGCGAGCGAGGCGGCCAGCGTCATCACCGGGCGAAGACCGAGGTCGGCGGAGGTCCCGATCTCCGGGCTCGGCGAGATGCCGTAGACGGCCACGCCCGTCCGTACGAGGTCGAAGTGCGTGTCCGGACGGCTGAGCACGGCGGGCGAGTTGGCGAGATGCCGCACCTCGGGCCGCAGTCCGTGCCGTTCGGCGTACGCGACCATGTCGTGGAAGCGGGTGAGCTGGGCGTCGATGGAGGGGTGTTCGGGTTCGTCGGCGCAGGCGAGGTGGGACCAGAGCCCGGTGACGCGGATCAGCCCGTCCCGCTCGGCGCGCAGCGCGGCGGCGACGAGGGCGCACCAGTCGTCCCCCGGCTGACAGCCGCCGCGGCCGAGCCCGGTGTCGGCCTTCAGCTGGACACGGGCGGGCCGCCGGGCGGCGGCAGCGGCCTCGGCGACCTCCCGCAGGGCCCACATCCCGCCCACCGACACGTCGATGTCGGCCTCGACGGCCTCCTGCCACGGCCCGCCCGGCGTCCAGAGCCAGCACATGACCCGGACATGGCGGGGAATCCCGGAGTCCGGCCGGCGCAGGGCGAGGGCCTCCTCCGGGGTGGCGGTGCCGAGCCACTCGGCGCCCGCGTCGACGGCCGCCCGAGCACATCGGAGCGCCCCGTGGCCGTACGCGTCGGACTTGACGACGGCCATCAGGGCCGCCCCGCGC
Source organism: Streptomyces sp. B21-083 (assembly GCF_036898825.1). Taxonomy (GTDB): domain Bacteria; phylum Actinomycetota; class Actinomycetes; order Streptomycetales; family Streptomycetaceae; genus Streptomyces. The sequence continues at coordinate 3,786,313 of NZ_JARUND010000001.1, forward strand.
GCGCGGGCACGCAGGGTCCGTACGTTGGCCCGCAGGGCGGCCAGGTCGATCTCGGCGCGGGCGCGCAGGGCGGCGGCCGGTGGGGCTGCTGTCTCACTCATGGCGCCCCCAGTGTCTCAGAGGGACCGCGGAGCACACCCGCGGCTACCCCGCGGCCCGTCGTCCCCACACGTACACGTGATCACCCGTCTTCAGAACGCCCCAGAGGGTACGGGCGTCGGCGAGCCGCATATTGACGCAGCCCATGGAGCCGACGGTGGTGTAGATGCTGCCGTAGACGGCGTGGAAGGCCTGGCCCCCGCTGAAGAACTGGGCGTAGGGCATGGGGGTGTCGTAGAGGGTGGAGTGGTGGTTCTTGTGCTTCCAGTACACCTTGTGCCACCCGCCACGCGTCGGATAGGCGGTACGTCCGGTCCGCACGGGCACGGGCCCGTAGACGACCTTCTTCCCCTTCTGCACCCAGGTCAGCTGCCGCCCGAGATCGACACAGGCGACGCGGTAGGTCCGTACAGGGCATTTACCCGCCGCGTTCGGATTCTTCTTCGCGGACAGCAGCTGCATACGGGACCAGGTGACGGGCCCGGCGAATCCGCTGGCCGGCTTGATCTTGTACGTGCGCTGGAACGCGCGGATGGCCCGGCAGTCGGCGGCGGACTGCTTGCCGTCCACCCTCAGCTTCAGCCAGAACTCGACCTGCCGCTGGTAGGGCCCGGCCAGTTTGGAACAGGCCACTCTGCTCGCGGCCTCACGCAACGGTACGTACTCGATGAGGTCGTACGTCCCCCGCGCGGCCTCGGCCGGCTCGACGGCGTCCTCTTTACGGCTCGGCGTGTACACCTGCGGCGCGAGCAGTTGGTCCGGGGTGTCGAAGGTCCAGGGCTGGGAGGGAGCGGGGGGTACGCCGGGGACGAGGACGCCCTCCGGGCCGGGGGCGGGCGGTGGCACGGGATCCGCGACGGCGGGGCCGACGGGCAGCACGGCACTCGCGACGAGCAGCGCGGTGAGCCCTCGCAGGACGAACGGTCGACTGATCATGCGATCAGGAGAACGTGGGGTCGACGCCGCCGGGGTCAGCCGCGCGGCGGGGTCACCCGACCGCGCGTCACCCGGCGGTGCGCCACCCGACCGCGCGTCACTCCGCGCACTCCTCTGACCGGCCATGCGTCATCGGCCGTGCGGTCACCGGCCATGCGTCACCGGCCATGCGTCATTCGGCCGTGCGCCATTCGAGCGTGCGCCTCAGAGGCCCGGCGCACCCCGCCGACCCCGACCGTCCCCCGCAGCCCGAACATCCCGCCAGGCCATCCGCACCCCCTCCGCGACATCCTGCGCCCCCACCGGCGCCCCCTCGGCCCCCAGCCTCCCGGCCATGCGTCATACGAGCGTGCGCCTCAGAGGCCCGGCGCACCCCGCCGACCCCGACCGTCCCCCGCAGCCCGAACATCCCGCCAGGCCATCCGCACCCCCTCCGCGACATCCTGCGCCCCCACCGGCGCCCCCTCGGCCCCCAGCCTCCCGGCCATGCGTCATACGAGCGTGCGCCTCAGAGGCCCGGCGCACCCCGCCGACCCCGACCGTCCCCCGCAGCCCGAACATCCCGCCAGGCCATCCGCACCCCCTCCGCGACATCCTGCGCCCCCACCGGCGCCCCCTCGGCCGCCAGCCTCCCGGCCAGACCGTGCAGATACGCCCCCACGCTCCCCGCGTCCAACGCCGACAGCCCCGCCGCCAGCAGCGACCCGCCCAGCCCCGACAGCACGTCACCGCTGCCGGCGGTGGCAAGCCACCCGGTGCCGGTCGCGTTCACCCGCACAGCGCCCCCCTCCGAATCGGCGATCAGCGTGGTGGAGCCCTTGAGCAGAACAGTCGCCCCATACCGTGCGGCAAGCTCACGCACGGCCGACAACCGGCCCCCCTCCACCTCCCCACGCCCCACTCCGAGCAGCGCGGCGGCCTCCCCGGCGTGCGGGGTCATCAGCGTCGGCGCGGTACGCCCCCGCACCGCGTCCCGGTCCGCCAGCCGCAGCCCGTCCGCGTCGATCAGCACGGCTACGTCCGCCTCCAGCACCTCGGCGACCGTCGCGGCGTCGTCCCCGGCCCCGGGCCCCACGACCCACGCCTGGACGCGCCCGGCCTTGTGCGGCCCCTGGTCGGACACGAGCACCTCGGGAAAGCGGGCGATCACCGCGTCGGCGGCGGGCCCCACGTACCGCACGGCTCCGGCGCCGCCCCGCAGGGCTCCCGCCACGGCGAGCACGGCGGCCCCCGGATACCGTGCCGAGCCCGCCGCGATACCGACGACGCCCCGCCGGTACTTGTCGCTCTCGACACCGGGCACCGGCAACAGCCGCGCGACGTCCGCGTGTTGCAACGCCTCCAGCTCGGCCCGCCCGGGAAGGACCTCCCCGAGCCCGATGTCGACGAGCCGCACGGTCCCGGCGTACTCACGCGCGGGATCGATGAGCAGACCCGGCTTGTGGGTCCCGAAGGTCACGGTCAGATCGGCCCGGATCGCCGCCCCGGGCACCTCACCGCTGTCGGCGTCGACCCCGCTGGGCAGATCGACGGCGACGACGGCGACCCCCGACTCCCGGACCACCTCGGCCAACGGCACGGCGTCGCCCCGCAGCCCACCCCGCCCGCCGATCCCGACGATGCCGTCGACGACGAGGTGGGCGCGACGGATCGCCCCTTCTACGTCACCGGACCCGGAAACCACCGTCCCGCCCGCTGCCCGCAGCGCCGCGAGCCCCCCGGCGTGGGTGCGCTCCGGGGCGAGCAGCACCGCCGTGACGCCCGCTCCGCGCCGGGCGAGCCTGGCCCCGGCGTACAGGGCGTCGCCCCCGTTGTCGCCGCTGCCGACGAGCAGGACGACCCGGCTGCCGTACACCCGCCCCATCAACTGGCCGCAGGCGACGGCCAGTCCGGCCGCCGCACGCTGCATGAGCGCACCCTCCGGCAACCGCGCCATCAGCTCCCGCTCGGCCGCCCGTACCGTCTCCACGCTGTACGCAGTTCGCATACTCCGAGTCTCCCGCACACCCGGCCGACCGGCCCGCCGAGCAGCCGTACACGGGCCCTACCCCCGTCAGGTGCCCTACGCCTCGGCGATCACCACAGCCGAAGCCACCCCGGCGTCATGACTGAGCGACACATGCCATGACCGCACCCCGAGTTCCGCCGCGCGCGCGGCCACGGTCCCCGTCACACGCAGCCAGGGCCGCCCGCTGTCCTCGACGCAGACCTCCGCGTCCGTCCAGAGCAGCCCGGCCGGAGCACCCAGCGCCTTGGCGACCGCCTCCTTCGCGGCGAACCGGGCAGCGAGCGAGGCAGCGCCGCGCCGCTCACCGCTCGGCAGCAGCAACTCACTGTCCAGGAACAGCCGTTGAGCCAGCCCGGGCGTCCGCTCCAACGAGGCCCGGAACCGCTCGATCTCGGCGACGTCGATCCCCACTCCGATGATGCTCATGCCGAGAACCCTAAGGTGAGCGCCTCGGGACGACGAGTTCAAGCGGTGGTGAGGGCAGCCCGAAGTGCTCGGCGATGATCCGTACGGTGTGCGTGCCGTCGGCGTTGAACCCGGGCTCGGCGTCGTACCTCGGGGTGTCCCGGCCGACGATCCCGGCGTCCAGCAGTTCACGGACGAGCAGGTCGGCCATGCCTCCGGAGCGTCGTGACTCGCGGCGCCCACCGAGGTTGAACACGATCCTCTCGAACCCGCCACGGCTGTAGACGAACTGGAACGGGTGCTCCTCGCAGTGCGGGACCATGTAGTTCTGCCCGTGCGGGCACGCGCACGCGGGTGTGGAGGCGAGGAACACGGTCTCCACGCGCTCCGGATCGCCGGCCCGCTGCGCGTGGTGGTAACGCCCCATGACGGCCGTGATGCTTCGTGCGAGATCCCAACCACTCTGCCCGGCCTCGCACGCGTTCGGGGCGGTGTAGGCGTCGTGCACCACCCACACCCAACCGTCCGCCTCCCCTACGAGGCCGGGAGGACGTCCCGCTTCCTCGAAGATGTCGACGACGGTGGGCATGGCCATGCCCTTGCAGAAGGTGACGAACGTGTTCGGGGCGAGCCAGCTCACTCGCCCACCGCCCCTGCGGACGCTGCTGCCAGGGATGCCACGGACAGGGAGGGCAGTTCGAAGAAGTCGGCGATCGTTCGCACGAGGCGCTCGTGATCGTCATGACCCTCGTACAGCGCGTCGGGGCCGATGAGATTCGCGGCGAGCAGCTCCTCCGACAGGTAGTCGGGGTTGTCGCCAACCCGCTGCCCGATGCTCTCGAAACTGAAGCCGAGGACGAACCGGCCGTCCCGGTAGTACTCGAACTCGGGCGGGAACGCCTTCGCGCTGCACGGCTCGACGACGAACACGACGATCTCCACGCCACGCGGACAGAGATCGCTGTAGCGGACCGAGTCGTAGTCGTCGATCTCCCAGTTGTGCATGTCGTGCACCGCCCACACCCACCCGTCCCCCTCGCCGTACGCGAGGGGTTCGCGATGCAGAGCGTCCAACGCCTGGCTGAGCACACGCAGGGGCATACGCCGCGCGAAGACGACGTTCACATCGCGGCCCGGAAAGGGACCATGTATCCAGTCGGTCATGTGGAGCACCCTAGACACGGGCACTGACATCGCCGGGCGGCCCGTGGAATCAGCGCATACGGCGGTCGAGCAACTCCGACGGTTCGTCCTGAGCGCTGTCCGTCTGGGAAGCGTCCATCGGTCAGTCCTGTTCGGGAGTGCTCGGTACCGCGTCCGGGTCCTCGGCGAACAGGTCCTCCGCGCGCATGACCGTACGTGAACGCTCCAGCCAGGTGTCGACCCGGTCGAGATCAGTGCAGGTAGTGATGCGTTCGCGCACATCAGCTGGTACTGGAATGCCACGCACCTCCAAGACCAGCAGGATCCCCTTCGCCTCGCCCTTGGCCTCGCCTTCGAGATAGGCCGTCTCACGAACCGTCCCTCGGCCCGGGAAGTAGCTGACGAACGACATGATGTCCCTCCATTTCATTCCGGCTGGTGTCTTACCCAGGGTGACTTCCAGGAAGTCGAAGAAGTACTCGGCGGTATCGGGATCGGTTTGCCGCAGTTCCTGCAGAGCGGTGCCGATTGCCTCCAGTATGGCGTCGCCGTCGCGGCTGCGGGCATGTGCCAGGGCGGAAAGTACGGCCAGTGGGAGGTTCTTGGCCACGGTCCTGACATCCGTGATCACCGGCAGGTTGTCAGGCCCGGCAACCAACGGATACACGCGCAGAGCCGTCCAGCCGCGCGTGCCGCACTCGAAGGGGCCGACGGCCCACTTGGCGGTGGCCGTGTCCTGGCAGACCACGAGCAGCAGTACAGGCAGTTCGTACTTCGCCTGGAGGTAGCTGACGTAATACGCCCAGCTCCGCGCCTTGCCCGCGACCTTGCCCGACTGCGACTCGATGGCGAGCAGAAAGTCCTCACCGTCGGACGGACCGATGCGCAGCACGGTGTCCACGCGTCGCTCCAGCGGACGGGATTCCGTCACGTCCGTGGTGACGGCGTCCACGGTCGCCTTCGCGGAAAACGGGACCCCCAATACCCCGAACACGGGAGCCAGGATCTCGGGCCGCTCCTGAAAGATGCGGTGCAAGCCCTCGTGAGCTGATGTGACCATGTGCGCAACCTTGCTTCAGCGGAGGGAGGGGTTTCTAGGCATTCGCGATTCGTTCGCTCTTTCGAGTTACGAAAAAACGTTCACGCCGCCGAGGTCAGCTCGCACCACACGAATTTGCCGCGATTCCCGAATCGGGACAGCGGCTGCCATCCCCACAGATCGGAACAGGCCCGCACCATTCCGAGCCCGCGCCCGTCCTCCGATTCGACGAGCTGCCCCAACTCCCGTGGCGGCTCCGGCGGCCGGGGATCCGCGTCCCAGGCTCCGATCCGCAGCACACCGGCCGACCAGCGGACGCGCAGAGCGGCGGGGCCCTTGGTGTGGCGTACGGCGTTGGACACCAGCTCGCTGGCGAGGAGTTCGGCGACGTCGACGAGGCCGATCAGTCCATGCATGGTGAGGATCAGGCGGAGGGTGCGGCGGCAGACGGTGACGGCTCGGGGGTCGTTGGGGATGTAGAGGGAGTACTCCCAGGACTCAGGATCGGACGTGAATTCGGGTTCGGCATCGATTTCGGGCATGCGTCAACTCCCGTTCGGTGGTGGGGGTTGCGGTCGGGCGGGTGGTGGCATGCCGCAGCCGTCGTGGCAGGACGGAGTGGTGCGCTTCCAGAGGCCCCAGCGTTCCGCAGGGTGTACGTTGCGTCACCGACAGTAGATCTAAATGTAGAGATACGGCAAGCCGGTCGCGTAATCTGACCCCGAACGGGTCGCGCCCTCAGGCGCGTTGAATCAAGGAGTGGTCGAGAGCTTTGAGGCGCGAACCAACGGCTCGCCAGGCGCGTCTGGCTACCGAGCTGCGCAGACTTCGTGAGGCGGCGGGCCTCAACTCCCGCCAGGCGGCAGCGCTGCTCGGAGTGAGCCCCGCGCAGATCACCCACATCGAGTCCGCACTCGCAGGGGTGAGCGAGCAACGACTCCGCCGCCTCGCATCCCACTACGCCTGCACGGACGAGGAGTTCATCAATGCCCTGGTTGCGATGGCCACGGACCGGACGCGGGGCTGGTGGGAGGAGTACCGGGGCCTGCTGCCGACACCGTTCCTGGACCTGTCCGAGTTGGATCACCACGCTCGGTTTCAGCGCAACGCAGGCTTCCTGTTCGTGCCGGGTCTCTTGCAGACGGCGGACTACGCCCGTGCCGTGTATTCGACCAGGGTCCCCGAACTCGCTGAAGACCAGATCGAGTTGCGTGTGCGCCACCGCATCGCGCGCCGCGTGATCATCGAGCGCACCTCGCCCGTCCCCTTCGACGCAGTGATCCATGAAGCGGCTCTACGCATCATGGTCAGCGACCGGGCCGCTGCCCGAGCCCAACTCACCCATATCCTGGAGCAGTCCGAAGCGAACCACGTCAGCGTACGAGTCATCCCCTTCGATCTGGAGTTCTCCACCGGCAGTAGTCCGATGACCTACGTGGGGGGCGGTGTACCCAAGCTGGATACCGTGATCCGCGACGCACCGCACGGTGCGCTCTACGTCGACTCCGAAACCGAACTCGCCACCTACCAGGCTCGCTTCGAGAAAACGAAGGCCATGTCACTCGAACGGGAACGATCGCGTGACTTCATCCACCGGCTGGCGAAGGAATTGTGAGGCACCTTATGACCGCCCCCGGCATGTGGCGGAAGTCGTCCTACTCTGGCGACGGCGAAGGTGACGACTGCGTAGAGATCGCCACCACCCCCACCCACACAGCCATCCGCGACTCCAAGGCCCCGACAGCCCGCACCCTCACCTTCCCGCCCTCCGCCTTCGCCCCCTTCCTCGGCGCCCTCAAGTCACCCCCCGCACAAGCCTCTTCCCTCCGCTGAAACACGGCGTGGCCGGTGAAGCGGAGGTTCATCGTTCCTCCCCGCCCCACCGGCCACACCCACCGCACGCCCTCACGTGGGCCGCACGTGCCGTCACACCTGACTGTCTCCCCTCCAGCTGACCGACGTCAGCGCGGCCAGACCACCATGGGCCACGCCCTTGTAGGTCACTGTCCGATCCGGGCCCACCTCGTGTGCGACACGTCTCGCCAGCTCCGCCCCTTCGCGGAACAGCCGCTCCCACACGTCGGCGTACTTGTCTTCCACCCGGTCCCGCAGGTCCAGGTTCACCGTGGTGTCGATGGCCCGCGCCCACTCGTACAGGTGGGTGACAAGGTCGTCGGACAAGGCAAGCGCTGCGGCAGGGTCATCCGGGAAGAAGTCCCCGAACCCCTCCGAGCGCAGTGGACCGAACTTGAACTCGCCCTCGACCGTGAGGTCGACCGGGTGCGGAGGCGTGCCGTGGCTGTCACGCTCCCAGTGGAACCGGTCGCACCCCCAGCACACCCACTTCGCCGAACCATGCCCCTCGTCCCAGAACCGCACCGACCACCCCGGCCCGAGTTGCTTGGCCAGCCGCTGGGCGAGCGCGAGTCCCCGCTTGACGTGCTCGCGCAGTTTCGGGCGGGCGGCGAAACCCTCCGAAGGACGGGCCGACGACCAGGAACGCAACGCCTCCGCCAGCTCCCCGGGGAGAAGCAGCCGCTCGTCGTCCAGCGGGACGGAACGGGTGAAGGCGCCGAGGTCGTCGTAGGCCCAGGGATCCTCCGTCTCGTACAGCGGAGACGGTTCACCCCGTCCCTGCACCAGCAGGTGCTGCGGTTCTTCGAAGGTCATGCGATGTTCGCTCCGATCACGAATCCGTTGTCGCCCACGCTAACGGCCACGCGCTGGACCTTGCCGTTGAAGGTGACTTCGAGGATCGGCCTGCCCGCTCCCTGAGTACCGACCCTCGTGCCCTCGGTCAGGGCCTTCTGCACGAGGTTCGGGATGTCCTCCAACCGGACTCCCGCGTTCGCGAACTCTCCAGCGTGCCGGAACATGATGTGGGTCAGGCCCGCGTTGACGGTGCCCTTCTCGAGCCAGGCGATGGGCACACCGGGCTTGGCGTAGTTGATCACCCAGATCGTGTTCGCCCTGTCGATCTTGACGCCGGCGTCCTTGAGCTTGTCCAGCAGCTTGGCATCGAGGGCGCCCCGGGCGATCTTCGCCCGTTCCGCCACCGCGGTCGCCACACGCAGCCCCATGCCCGCCGCGCTGGTGGCATTGGCGACGTCGAGGGCGCCCTTCTCGCCGTAGATCTTCTTCAGGTCCGCGAGAATCTTGGCGGCGTTCTCACCGGTCTTGACGGCTTTTTCGACGCCCTCGGCGAGCTTGACCGCCTCCGCAAGCTTCGTGAACATCGACGACGGCACGACGAGCGCGGCAGCCCAGGCGCAGCTGGACTTGTCGCCGTGGCGGCACTTGGCGACGTCACCCAGCACGATCTCGTAGAGGATCGCACCGGCCTTCTCACCGAAGAGTGCCTGCCAGCCGATCCGAGTGATGTCCCCGAAGCTGAAGTGGTGGGTCCACTTCTGGTCCTGGTCCTCGAGCAACTTCGTGTCGAGGTATACCCAGTCCGCCTTGGGACAGCCCGTCTCGGTGGCGGGGACATCGGGGTTGGCGCAGTAGTAGTAGCTGACCGTGAGGTTGAGGTGCAGCTGCCACGTCACCGTGCAGCCCTGGGGCACGTAGTCGCACTTGTTGAGCTGCTCGGCCGGTGCCGCGTCGGTCATCTTGTCGATGACCGAGAAGACACCCTCGATTCCGGAGCCGGCGCCCGAGGCGACCTGCTCGTTCGCCTCCTTGCGCTCCGACGAGTCCGCCGCCTCCTGCGCCGAGTCCGCGTACTTCTGCGCGTCCTTCGCCGCCTCCTCCGCGAGGGTCGCCTCGGCGTCCGCCCGGGTGGCCGCCGCGCGGGCGTCCGTCGCCGCCTGCTCGGCCTCCGAGGCCGCCTGGCGGGCCGCTGCCGCGTCCAGGGCCGCCTGGTCGGCGGAGGCGCGGGCGTCCTTGGCGTAGCCCTCGGCCCGGCCCGCCGCCTTGTCGGCCGCTGCCGCTTCCTGCGTGGCCTGCTGGTCGTACTCGATGGTGCGGGCCAGTGACTTCTGGGCCTCGGCGGCGTACGTCGACGCCTCCGCCGAGTAACCCAGCGCCTCCGTGGCCGACTTGCGGGCCTGCGCCGCGAACCCGGCGGCCTCGCCGGCCAGCACCAGGGCCGCCTTCGCGTCACCCGTCGCCGCGTTCGCGGTGCTCTGCGCCTGCGTCGCGACCTGCGCCGCGTTCGCCGCGTGCGCCTCGGCCACCGCCACCTGCTGCTCGGCGATCGTCTTCGTCGACTGACCGGTCAGGACCGCGAGTCCCGCCGCCGAGTCCGTCGTGACGTACGGCGAACCGAGCTGGATCGCGTCGTTCGCCGGTGCGGCCACCTGCTGCGCCGAGTTACGGGCGTCCTCCGCCGCCTGCGCGGTGGCGTACGCGTGACCGACGGCCTCCGCCGCACCCGCGACCGCCTTGACGGCCTCGGCCCTGGCCACGTCGGCGTGCGCCTTCGCCTCCAGCGCGTGCTTCTCGGCCTCGTCGGCCAGCTTGACCGCGGCACTGGCCGCCTGGGCGGCCACCTGCGAGGCCTTGATGGCGTCGGCCGCCGAGGCCGTCGCCGTACGGACCGCCGCGTCGGCCTTCAGCTTGGCCGCGTTCGCCGCGTCCGAGGCGGCACGGGCCCGCTTGGCGGCGGCCTCGGCGCGCGTCGCCGCCGCGTCGGCGTCGGCCGCCGCTTGCGTCGCCGCGTTCGCCTCGCCACGGGCCGACGCCGCCGCCGACTCCGCGTCCGTCGCGGCAGCATCAGCCGCGTCGGCCGCGGACCGCGACGCCGTCGCCTGGTCGTCGGCGTCGTGCGCCTGGGCGTACGCCTCCTTCGCGTCGGCCTTCGCCCGCGCCGTGTCGGCCCGGCTCTCGGCGTCCCAGGCGTCGTCCCGCTTGCCCTTGGCGTTGTCCCGCGCCGTCTCCGCGTCCTGTCGACGCTCACGCGCCGTCGTCTCGGAGGCCTCGGCACGGCCCTTCGCGTTGTTGGCCTCCGTCGCGTATCCCTCGGCGTTCTGCCGGTGCTGCGCGGCCTCGGCCTGCTTCTGCGCGGCGGTCTCCTTCTCCGCCTTCGCCGTCAGCTCCTCCTTCTCCGCGTTCAGCCGCTGCGCGTGCGCCTCGGCAGCCGCCGCCTTCGCGTCCGCCTCCGCCGCCTGCGTCTCGACGAGCTTCGCCTTGGCCAGGTCCCGGGCCGTCTTCGCGGCCTGCGCCTGTACGGCGGCGGCGTCGGCGGCGGCCTTCGCCTGCTCCCTTGCCTGCTGCGCGGCGGCCGTACGGAACGCCGCCTTCGACGCGGCGGTCTGCGTCACCGCGCGCGCGGCGATCGTCGCGCTGTCCCCGGCGGCGGCACGGGTGGCCGCGTCAGCGGTCTCACCGGCCTTCACCAGCGCGTCCAGCGCGGCCGACGAAGCCTTCGTGACCTGCGCCTTCTGCAGACCGACCAGCAGACCGCGGCCTCTGGGGGCACCGGCCTGGTCGGCGATCGCGTACGCCGCCTGCTGAGCCGTGTCCGTCGCCGTGGCCGACTTCTTCGCGGCAGCCGCCTGCGCCTTGATCACCGCGAGCTGGTTGGCCGACGCCGCCCGGGCGGTGGCGATGCTCGCCGTCACCTTGGTGAACTGGGCCGTCGTCGGGTAGTCCAGGTCGTCGGTGCCCTGGTGTCCGGACGGGCTGAAGTCGAACTTCTGCGGGACGGTGCCCGCGCAGTCCCACATCCGGCCGTCGCGGCTGTTGGCGTACGACGCGAGGTCGAGGCAGTTGCCGGTGCCCGGGTTGAACAGCCGCGTGGTGGCGTGGGTGTCGTACGCCCACTTCTGCGCGGCGTTCTTGTCGCTGCACGTCCCGATCTGGACGGCGGTCCCGTTGGCGGTACCGGCGCCCTTCACCTCCAGGCACTTGCCGGAGTTGACGTTGACGAGCGTGTCGCCGCTGATCTGCCACTTCTGCCCGGCGCCGCCGTTGCAGGTGTAGATCTGCACGATCGAGCCGTTGGTCTTGCCCGCGCCCGCGACTTCGAGGCACTTGTCGGCGGCGCCGTTCGCGTGGATGACCATCGGGCTGGTGCCGATCCAGCCGGGACCACCGGCGGACCAGTAACTCTGCCAGCGGGTCAGGTGATCGGCGATCCAGGACTGGCCCAGCATCTCGCCGAGCGCCTTCGAACCGGTCGCGAGCGCCTTCACCGCGTCACGGTTGGCGGTCAGGATCTGGTTGCGCGGCGCGGCCTGTGCGGCGATCTCCTGCTGCCACTCCGCCGACGCCGCGGCGACCTGCTTGCCGAGCACCTTGTTCGGGTCGACCGGCCCGCGCCAACCGCACGCCGCGAACCGTGTCTTCAGGTCCTCGACGGCGAGCCGGTACTCGACGGTGCCCGGTTCGGCCGCCGTACGCGGGAAGCCGCCCGACGCCAGGAAGAGACGGGCGTTGTCCGAACCCGTCGGCTCCAGGCTCCAGTTGACCAGGTTGTCCCACGCCTGGTGCTCCTCGTAGGCCTGGTTCCAGTTCGGATCCGAGCCGGACGGGCTCGCGCCGTAGAGCGGGGTACCGAGGTTCTTGACGGCCGTCACCGTGGCCGCGTCGGCCGGCGGGGTCGGATCCTCGTACAGATCGCCCTCGGACTTCCAGAACTGCTCCCAGATCCACTGGGAGATACCCGTCTGCTGGAAGAAGTCCTTCTCCGTGCCGCCGGGCAGCCCCGGCGGGTCCTGGAAGTCGGCGACGCTCTTGAACCCGCCCGGCGTGGGCAGCCCCGTCACCGGTTTCTTCCACACGTCGAGGCGGTCGTGGAGGGCGGTGCCCTCCTTGTCCGCGGCGGCCCTGTCCTGCTGGAACGCCGTCGCCAGCGGAGTGCTGGTCCAGTACTCCCGGTTCGCCGCCGTGTGCAGCTTGTCCGGGGTCTGGTTGAGCGCGTCCTGCGCGGTGGTGAACATGCCCGGGCCGCCGAGCCGCAGCGCGTCGGCCATCAGGCACTGGTCCTGGCGCAGTTGCTGCGCGGCGGCGGCGTCGAATCCGTCGTAGCTGTCGGTGGCGGCGGCCACGGGCGCGGCGTCGTCGGCGTACCGGGCGGCGAGCTCGGGCCGGGCGACGACCGCGCTCAGGACGGCTATGGAGAGAACGACCGGAACCACACGCGCGAAGCGTGTCGTCGATCTTCGCAACAACAAAGAGAACATCCCCCTCGTGAACACATGCAGGCAGGGGTCACCTGTCCTGCCCGTCCGAAGAGGCAGACCTGGCGGCGGTTCCCCCCGTGCGCAGTCTGATGTGCGCGATGGCGAACGGGTCGGGTCCGCCTGGCGCGCGGGATCACCATAGACATGTCACACGCGCCACACAAGGCACAAACGTATGACGACGCGCAGGCTCACCAGGGAATCGGGGGGAAACACCTGGGGCCCCGCCGCTCGAAAGCGACGGGGCCCCAGGTACTGCATAACATGGGAATTGTGGAGATGGCGGGAATCGAACCCGCGTCCAACGGTGCGGAATCAGGGCTTCTCCGTGTGCAGTTCGCTGTGCTTTTCTCGGCCCCGGCAATCACGCGAACAAGTCGCCGACGGGCCCAGTCACTGTTAGATTTCCCTCTTCACCCCGTGACCGGGATCAAGGTTTAGTCCCCTAGCTGATGCCAGGATCCGGGTCGGGAACACTCCCGGGCTGACACTCCCATTAATGCGGAGAACGCTCGTCGCTACCCTAAATCAGGCGGCGAGAGAGAACTGCGCGGAAGAATCGCTGTTTGAATTGGCGATTATTTTTTTCGGCCTGTGGTTTACGAGATCATGGCCGCTTCCTCGACACGCTTCACCTGCTTCGACAGCCGCTGTCGAAACCGATCATCCCCATGTTGTTTTTTCAAGCCCTCCGAGGAGGGAGGCGCACCCTCGGTGAGGTGCAGTCACCATCGTACGTGACCGACGCGCACCGATGCCACCGAATATCCCGTCGCTACCCGTGCTGCTGCTTGCGCCGCACCGCCGAGACCGCCCGGTCCGTCTCACGCCGGTCCTGCTTCTCCCGCAGTGTCTGTCGCTTGTCGTACTCCTTCTTGCCTCGCGCCAGCGCGATCTCGATCTTCGCCCGGCCGTCCTTGAAGTACAGGGCGAGGGGCACGATCGCGTGGCCCGACTCCTGCGACTTCGACTCCAGCTTCTCGATCTCCGCGCGGTGCAGCAGCAGCTTCCGCTTGCGCCGGGCGCTGTGGTTGGTCCAGGTGCCCTGGCTGTACTCCGGCACGTGCACGTTGTGCAGCCACGCCTCGTGCCCGTCGAGCTGCACGAAGCCGTCGACGAGCGAGGCCCGCCCCTGACGCAGCGACTTCACCTCGGTACCGGTGAGGACCAGACCGGCCTCGTAGGTGTCGATGATGGCGTAGTCGTGGCGCGCCTTCTTGTTCTGGGCGACCAGCTTGCGCCCTGTTTCCTTAGCCATAGTGCGGCCATTTTCGCACTATGAGGGTGCTGAAAGGAAAGTCGATTACCGGGAGACCACGGAGGACTGCGGGAGACCACGGAGGACCACGGCGGACTGCGGGGGACTACGAGGGATCGCCCAGCCCGCTGAGTACCGTCTCCGCCTGTTCCAGTGCTCCCCGGTCGGCGTCGAGGTCGGGCGTGAGGCCCACGCCGTCGACGCCGCGCCCCGAAGGAGTGCGGTAGTGGCCGACGGTCAGCTCGGCGACGGAGCCGTCGGGCAGCCGGCTCGGCATCTGCACCGAGCCCTTGCCGAAGGTCCTGGAGCCCACGACGACCGCCCGGCCACGGTCCTGGAGCGCGCCGGTGAGCAGCTCGGCCGCGCTCATCGTGCCGCCGTCGACCAGCGCGACCAGCGGCCGGGTGGTGTCGCCGCCCGGTTCGGCGTGCAGGGCGCGCTGCTCGCCGTTGACGTCGTACGTGGCGACGAGGCCGCCGTCGAGGAAGGCGGAGGCGGCGGTGACGGCCTCGGTGACCAGCCCGCCGGAGTTGCCTCGCAGGTCGAGAATGATCCCGGCGCCGGCCGGGGCGTCCCGTACCGCGCCGCGCACCACCTCACCGACACCCTTGGTGAAGGCGGCGACCCGGATGACGGTGACCCTGCTCTCGGCGACCTGCCGGACGGTCGCGGAGTCCGTGGAGAGCCGCGCCCGGCGTACGGTCTCGCTCCACGCGCGCGTGCCGCGCTCCAGCCCGAGCCGGACGGTCGTACCGGCGGCGGCGTCCTGCGCGTCACCGCGCAGTAAGGAGACGACCTCGGTGACCGGCTGCCCGTCGACCGCGCGGCCGTCCACGCTCCGCAACCGGTCTCCGCTACGGATCCCGGCGCCGTCCGCGGGCGACCCGGACCGCACCCTGGTGACCTCGATACGGCCGTCCCGCTCGCGCCGCGCCCACAGTCCGACGCCCGTGTACCGGCCGTCGAGGGCTTCCTCGAACTCCTCGTACTCCCCCGGGGAGTACACCGCTCCCCAGCGGTCCCCGCTGCGGCTTACGGCGCGCTCGGCGGCCTCCATGGGGGACTTGCCGTCGGCCATGGCCGCGGCGGCAGCCTCGGCGACGTCCTCGTGGCTCCCTGCGGGGGTGGTGGAGCGGGCCCTGTCCGGGAGGGCGGTCTCGCGCTCGGCCGGATCGGGGAACGAGCCGGTGGCCGCGCCGGCGACCAGGACACTGGCGAAGAGCAACGTCAGAGCCGCCCCGCGGCCCGCTCGGCGGGGCTGTGTGAACAGTGCTCGGCCCGACATGCCGGTGAGTCTAGGACAAGCCGAAGGGCCGTACGGTCGGATGTCCGAACGGCCCCCTTGGCATGCGTCACACCTTCAGGTACTTGCGCAACGCGAAGAAAGCGGCCAACGCGGGCATCAGCAGACTCGTCGCGAGGATGAGCGGAAGCTTGGTGAGTACGGCGTCCCAGCCGATGAAGGTGATCAGGTTCAGCTTCTCGGACAGGGCCAGCCCGTGATCGATGATGAAGTACCGCCCGACCAGCAGGAAGGCACAGGCGACACCGCCACCGATCAGCCCGGCGACGGCGGCCTCCATGATGAACGGCGCCTGGATGTAGAACCCGGAGGCACCGACGAGGCGCATGATCCCGGTCTCACGCCGACGGCTGAACGCGGACACACGCACCGTGTTGACGATCAGCATCAGCGCGACGACGAGCATCAGGGCCATCACCGCGCGGGCGGCCCAGTTCATGCCGTTGAGCAACCCGAAGAGGTTGTCGAGGATGCCCTTCTGGTCCTGCACGGACTGCACACCGTCACGCCCGTCGAAGGCGGTCGCGATGACCTGGTACTTCTCCGGGTCCTTGAGCTTGATCCGGTACGACTCCTGCATCTGGTCCGGGGTGAGCGAACTGGCCAGCGGGGAGTCGCCGAACTGCTCCTTGTAGTGCTTGTAGGCCTCGTCCGCGGACTCGTACGTGACCTTCTCCACGACGGAGTCCATCTTCTCCAGATCGCCGAGGATCTGCTTCTTCTGGTCGCTGGTCACCGCGCCCTTGGCACAGTTCGGGTCGGACTCGGCGTCGCTCTTGTTGCAGAGGAACACCGAGACGTTGACCTTGTCGTACCAGTAGCCCTTCATCGTGCTGACCTGGTCACTCATCAGGAGCGACCCGCCGAACAGGGCGAGCGACAGGGCGACGGAGACGATGACGGCGAAGGTCATCGTCAGATTGCGACGGAGACCGACACCGATCTCCGACAGTACGAACTGGGCGCGCATGGCGAGCTCAAGCCTTTCCGGGAACTCCGAGGACCGTCGACGTCACTGACCACCAGTGATCGCCAGTGACCGACCGACATTGACCGTCAGTGCTGGTAGCCGTAGACGCCGCGCGCCTGGTCGCGGACGAGACGGCCCTTCTCCAGCTCGATGACGCGCTTGCGCATCTGGTCGACGATGTTCTGGTCGTGCGTCGCCATCACCACGGTCGTGCCCGTCCGGTTGATCCGGTCGAGCAGCTTCATGATGCCGACGGAGGTCTGCGGGTCGAGGTTGCCGGTCGGTTCGTCGGCGATCAGCAGCTTGGGCCGGTTCACGAAGGCCCGCGCGATGGCGACACGCTGCTGCTCACCGCCGGACAGCTCACCGGGCATCCGCTCCTCCTTGCCGCCGAGGCCGACGAGGTCGAGCACCTGGGGCACGGACTTGCGGATCTCGCCCTTCGACTTGCCGATGACCTCCTGCGCGAAGGCGACGTTCTCGGCGACCGTCTTGTTCGGCAGCAGCCGGAAGTCCTGGAACACGGTCCCCAGCTGGCGCCGCATCTGCGGCACCTTCCAGTTGGAGAGGCGCGCGAGGTCCTTGCCCAGGACGTGCACCTGACCGTGGCTGGCGCGCTCCTCGCGGAGGATCAGCCTCAGGAAGGTGGACTTTCCGGAGCCGGAGGACCCGACGAGGAAGACGAACTCACCCTTCTCGACCTCCAGGGTGACATCCCGGAGGGCGGGGTGATTCTGCTTGGGGTAGACCTTGGAGACGCTGTCGAATCGGATCACGGATACACCACGGACCATCGGGGGCAGGTGACCGTGACCATACGCGAACCGGGGACGCGAGCGCAGGCGCGGGAGTGCTTTGCGCAAGGGTTGTGCCCATTTATGACGGTCGGCAGCGGCCCGGGGTCCTCGACTGACCCGTGTGAGCGCTGGGCAGGATAAGGCGAACCGCGCCGAAATCCGTGGAACCTGGCACAGTGGAGCGTGGAGTGGGGAACGGTCGCGTTCCCGAAAGCGTTGTGTAAGTGGAAGCGGCGCAAGGAGGGCAAGGCGCATGACGTACGACCGATTGGTGTGCGCGAACTGCGCGGCGCCCGTGAGTGAGGGACGCTGTCCCGTCTGCCGGGCCAACCGCGAGCGGCTGCAACAGGAGGGCCCGTTCGCCGGACTGAACCCGATGGCGCTGATCGCGCTGCTCGCGGTGCTGATAGCGGCACTGGCACTGGTGGCTCACCAGACGGCATAGGCCGAACAGCGCGGGCGCGACGGCACGGCGAGACGCCGGCGAACCGTCACTGGACACAGGAGTCACATGACACACGAAGGGCCCGGAGCGACGAAGCTCCGGGCCCTTCGTGCGTACGCAGGGCGTACGTACCACCGGGTACGGCGGGTGCTACTAGGCCGCTGCGCCGCCACGGCCACCCACGAGACGCGGGAGGACGCGGAAGGCGATACCGCCGGCGATCATCGTGGCGGCACCGATGATCAGGAAGGTCGTCTCGGCGGCACCGGTCTCGGCGAGCTCGGCGCCCGAACCCTGGGCCGCGGTCTCCGAGCCCGTGTCGGTGAGGGCCGAGGAGCCCTCCTCCTGGACGGAGGTGTTCGAGCCGCCGCCGTCGGGGTTGGTGTTGCTGTTTCCACCGCCGTTGCCGTCGCCGGTGCCCGTGCCGCCGCCGTCCGTCGGGTCGTCGGACGGGGTGTCGGTCGGGGTGTCGGTCGGGTCCTCGTCGGTCGGCTCGCTCGGCTCGGTGGAGGGCTCATCCGGCTCCGAGGGCTCCGGGGCGGCCGTGGTCGGGTCCGGGTCGGGCAGGGTGGGCTCCGGAGCCGACGGGGTGGGGTCCGGCTCGGTCGGAAGACTGCTCGGGTCGGGCGCGGTCGGGGTCGGGTCCGGGCTCGGCGTGCCGGCGCAGATCGCGAGCAGGTCGCACTCGTCCGCGGAGGCTATGCCGGCGGCGGTGAACGACGCGCCGGCGGCGATGACCGCTCCGGCCGCGATCCGCGCGACCCGTATCCGCGTCTTGTTCGTCATATGGCTGGTACCCCCAGTAGCTGAATTCGTCATTGGAGCTGCGCTCGGGGCCGTGATCGACAGGGGCGGCAGAGAGCGCCCCCGGTTCACATGCGCCCCAGAGATACGCATGCCGAGCTTTACCTTTTCGATTTTCCAAGAGCACGTCAAGGTCGTTGCGCGCGCAATGTCCCCTTGCTCCTCGCTTGCCGCACATCGGACCCTGTGAGTGTGATGTAAAACCCAGACATCCTCAGACACAGAGCAACCGCCGTCCGGTGGGCGGCGGTTGCTTTGTCGACAAGGAGCTCTTCGGGCGGGTCCTGCGGAGTGCTACTTCTCCTGCTGCTTGCGCCAGCGAATTCCGGCTTCGAGGAATCCGTCGATCTCACCGTTGAACACGGCCTCGGGGTTGCCGACTTCGAACTCCGTACGCAGGTCCTTGACCATCTGGTACGGGTGCAGGACGTACGAACGCATCTGGTTGCCCCAGGAGTTGCCGCCGTCTCCCTTGAGGGCGTTCATCTTGGCCTGCTCCTCCTGACGGCGGCGCTCCAGCAGCTTGGCCTGGAGCACGTTCATCGCGCTGGCCTTGTTCTGGATCTGCGAGCGCTCGTTCTGGCAGGAGACGACGATGCCGGTGGGGAGGTGGGTCAGGCGGACCGCGGAGTCGGTGGTGTTGACGCCCTGGCCGCCGGGGCCGGAGGAGCGGTACACGTCGACGCGCAGCTCGGACTCGTCGATCTCGATGTGGTCGGTCTGCTCGACGACCGGCAGGATCTCCACACCGGCGAACGAGGTCTGGCGACGGCCCTGGTTGTCGAAGGGCGAGATCCGGACGAGCCGGTGGGTGCCCTGTTCGACGGAGAGCGTGCCGTAGGCGTACGGCACGTTGACGGCGAAGGTGGTCGACTTGATGCCGGCCTCTTCGGCGTACGACGTCTCGTAGATCTCGGTCTTGTAGCCCTTCTGCTCCGCCCACCGCAGGTACATGCGCTGCAGCTTCTCGGCGAAGTCGGCGGCGTCCACGCCACCGGCCTCCGCGCGGATGTTGACGAGGGCCTCACGGGCGTCGTACTCGCCGGAGAGGAGGGTACGGACCTCCATCTCGTCGAGGGCCTTCCTCACGGAGGTGAGCTCGGACTCCGCCTCGGCGCGGGTGTCCGGGTCGTCCTCCTCCTCGGCCATCTCGAAGAGCACGCTCAGATCGTCGATCCGTCCGCGCAGCGTTTCGGCCTTCCTCACCTCCGCCTGGAGGTGAGAGAGCTTGCTGGTGATCTTCTGCGCTTCCTCCGGGTCGTCCCACAGGGACGGCGCTGCCGCCTGCTCCTCGAGCACGACGACATCTGCCCTCAACTTGTCGAGGTCCAGGACGGCCTCGATCGACTCCATGGTCGAGGAGAGGGACTTGAGCTCTTCGGATACATCGACGACTGCCACGACACCAGCGTAACGGCTCCGCCGGAGCGGCAGACTTTCGGCGCCGGGTCCGGGAGGGGACGGGGTTCCCGGGGGTTTCCCGCCCACCCACCGGTGCACCACCCCTGACCAGCGCAGGCCCGCACTCTCAGCCCGTCCGGCGATTGGGGACAAGGCCCGTTCAGGGCCGGAGCGGGGGTCTGAGGGCGGAGCCCCCAGGGTCAAGGTGAGGCCGGTGCGGAGCTGTTCGTGTCCTGGGGCGTCGCCCCCGCGTCGTCACCCGACACGGCCACCCACGTACCGACCCCCACCACCGCCACCAGCACCACCGCGGCCGTCCCCAACGTCACCCTGCGCCGCCGCGCCGAAGCCCGGTGCCGCGCGGAGCCGGGCCGCGGGGCGCCCGCCGGACGCGGCACGCGGGCCGTGCCCAGCGCCCCGCCCGCCAGCTCGTCCGGCCCCGGCACCCGCATCGACGTGTGCGTGTCCCGGTTGGAGTCCGGCTTGGCGCCTCGCACCAGAGGCACCGCACCCCGCCGCACCCGCTCCCCCGCCGGCACGGTCGCCTCGTCGTACGCCTCGTCCCGCGAACCCTGCCCGGAGCCATGGCCTTGACCCGGGCTCGGACCCTGGCCGGACTCCTCCCCGTCCTCCGAGTCCGGCTCGTCCACGTCCAGCGGCGGCATCCCCACCAGCAACGGCAACTGCTCCCGCAGCCGGGCCCCCAGCTCGGACGCCCGCAGCCGCGACGCCGGTGCCTTCGCCAGGCACTGCACGAGCAGCTGCCACAGTTCCTCGGGGATCCCCGGAAGGGGGACCACCGTCTCCGTGACATGCCGGCGCAGGACCGCGCCGGGGTGGCCGCCGCCGAAGGGCGTGAAACCGGCCAGCAGTTCGTACAGAACCGTCGCGAGCGCGTAGATGTCGACGGCCGCGCGCGGAGGCAGGCCCTCGACGATCTCCGGCGCCAGATAGTCCGGCGTACCGATGATCTTCGTGGCCCGGGTACGCCGCGGTGAGTCGATGAGTTTCGCGACGCCGAAGTCCGTCAGAAGGGCGGGGTGCGAGCCGCCGGGGCCCAGAGGGCCCTGCATGTCCAGCAGCACGTTCTCCGGCTTCACGTCGCGGTGCACGACCCCGGCGGCGTGTGCGGCGGCCAGGCCGTCCGCGATGTCGGCCACTATCGCGACCGCGGCCTCGGGGGCGAGCCGGCGCTCGCGGTCGAGCCGGGTGCGCAGGTCCGTACCCCGCACCAGGTCCATGACGAGCGCGAGGTCGTTGCCGTCGACCACCAGGTCCCGTACGGACACGATGTTCGGGTGTTCGAGGCCGAGCAACGCGGTCCGCTCCTGCACGAAGCGTCCGACGAGCTCTTGGTCCGACGCCAGGTCCTCGCGCAACAGCTTGACGGCGACGGGCCCCTCGGGACCCTCACCCAGCCACACCGTGCCGGCGCTGCCCCGCCCCAGGATCTGGTTGGCGGTGTACCGGCTGCCGATCTTCCGTGCCAAGACTGCTCCTACAGACGCGTATTGCCTACGCTGCGCCGATCCAGGGCACTCTCCCCGGACCCCCAGCCGACAGACCTCGACCTCAGCCGATAAAACTACGCGTCCGGAGCCCTAACCTTCACCGCCGGGACGGAAATCACCCGCCAGGTGTCGACAAATCCCCAGAGTCGCCCCCGAATCACGCCCGGAGCGCCGCCCGCCTGCTCCACAAATAGCCCGACTGCTCCCTGATTGCCCGAACCCCCACCGCGCAACGGGCCGCCCGGGCGCGGGGCCACCACTCACCGCGCCACCGGGCCCGCAGACCCAGAGACCCACGGACCCGCGAACCCACCGGGGATCACCGCCCAGGCGAGTCCCTCAGTTCCCGGAGCCTCCGGAGCCCCCACCCAGGTCCCCTATCCACCCGCTGACCGTGTTGATCCAGTCGCCGAGTTGATCGAAGAACCCCTTCGTCGACCCGATCCACCCCTGCAGCGGGCTCAGTTCCCAGATCAGCCACGCGGCGATGAACAGGATGACGATCGTGAACAGGCACCCCTTGAGGCAGCCGAGCCCCGGGATCTTCATCCGGTTGGCGCTGCGCTGCCGGGGTTCCCTCGGCTCGCGCGGCGGCCGGCCCTCGGGCTGCTGAGGGCGCTGGGGCTGCTGAGGCGCTGGGGGCGCATACCGCTGCTGGGGCTGCTGCGGCTGTTGCTGACGCTGGGGCGCGTACTGCTGGTGCTGGGGCGGCTGGCCCTGTCCCGGCCCCTGCGGATAGCCGTAACCGGGCTGGGGCTGCGGGCCCCGCTGCTGCTGACGCGACGGCTGCTGCTGCTGGTACGGCGGCTGCTGGGGCTGTTGCTGCGGCGGCCGGCCCGGCTGCCGCTGGGGCCGGCGGCGCAGGGGGTCCTCGCCGGGGTCCAGGTACTGGACCTGCGTCTGCTCGTTGCGGTCCCGGGCGGCACGCAGCTGGTTCTGCCAGGGGTGCGGCTCCTCGGGCCCGCCGGATCCGCCGGGGCCGCCAGGCTGGTTCTGCGGCACGGGCGGCATGACGGCTGTGGGGTCAGCGGCGCCCATGGCGCCCATCGCCCCCGCCCCACCCGGCCCCCCGGTGTGCGGCAGCACGCTGGTGGCGCCGTTCGGGTCGTACGCCGCCGGGGCGCCCGCCCCGTACGGCAGCACCTGCGTCGGGTCGCCCGACCCGGGCACCGCGGTCGGCGCCGGATCCGGCGCGAGCAGGTGGACGACCCCTTCGGCCGCCGCGATCTGCATCGAGTTGGCGTGGACGCCGATGCCCTCGGCGACCACACGCAGCCCGCGCGCGAGGTTCTCCGCGCTGGGCCTTTCGTCCGGGTTCTTGCGCAGGCAGCGCTCGATGACCGTCCACAGGGGTTCGGGCACGGTCGACGGGCGGCGCGGTTCGGCGGTGAGGTGCTGGTGCAGCACTTCGAGGGCGGACCCGCCACCGAACGGCGGACGGCCGGTGACCAGCTCGTACATCAGGATGCCGGCGCCGTAGATGTCGACGGCGGAGGTCTGCGGACGGCCTTCGGCGGACTCCGGGGCGACGTACGCGGGCGTGCCGACGAACTCGTGGGTGCGGGTGAGGCCCGGGGAGTCGGCGAGGCGGGCGATGCCGAAGTCGGTGAGCATCGGGTGCATCCGGCCGTTGTCCTGCATGAGCAGGACGTTGGCCGGCTTCAGGTCCCGGTGCACGACACCGTCGGCGTGGCTGACGGCGAGCGCGTCGGCGATCTGGGCGGTGAGCAGGGCGGCGGCGACGGGCGTGAACGGACCGTTCTCGCGCAGGTATTTGTGCAGGTCGGGGCCGTCGATGAGGTCCATGACCAGCGCCAGCAGATCGCCCTCGACCACCAGGTCCCGGACGCGGACGATGTTCGGGTGGATCAGCCGCAGCAGCACGGACCGCTCGCGCAGGAAGCGCATCACGATGTCCGCGTCGTTGGCGAGCTCCTCCTTGAGGACCTTGATCGCGACGGCCTCGCCGGGCTGGCCGGGCACGGCCGCCTCGGCTCCCGCGGTCTCCCTCTGGCGGGCACGCCAGACGGTGCCTGTGGCGCCGCGTCCCAGCGGCTCCTCAAGGAGGTACTTGCTCCCTACCGGCCGCACGTCGTGGCTCCCTTACATACGTACATCCCGTACACGGTGTTTCCGTCCCACTGTAGTGCCGCGCCCTCAGGACGCCCTGGGCAACGGCCGCCTCCACAGACGGCTACGTACGGCCTCCTTCGCGCGTTCGACGGAAAGAAGCCGGAAAGTCGTCGGAAAGTCGATGGGAAAGACGTCTCGATCGGTCCCCCCGGTTGCCTAATCCCGAACGTGACCGATCTCAAATCGATTACCAAACCGATCCCAAACGGACAGTCGCCGGTCACTGGGCAGGCACTTTTACGGGCAGAGGCGACCATTCAAGATCACTTATGGGTGGGGGGCGGGCGCGTTGTCAGTGGCAGGTGCGAGGATGCCTCCAGTACTGGCCTACGTGCTCGTGTGCGGTGGGGGAAGTCCGCGGTGGTGGGACCCGTGGCGTGGCTTCGTCCTCCTTTACGGGTGTCCGTGCAGAAGGGACCGCTGACGGCGATGCAGATCCGGCTGACCGTCGTAGACCCGCTGGGGCCGCCCTCGGAGCCGTGGGCGCGTACCGCGAGCTGCGACGTGGTGATCACCGCCCCCGCCGGCACGGCGCTGGCCACGGTCGCCTCGGCCCTGGCATCGGTGGTCGCGGGTGACGGGGGTTCGGCCCTGCCCGAGCGCGGCCGGGAGCGTGAGAGCGGCGGCGCGGTGGTGCTCTACGCGGGCGACCAGCGCCTCGACACCCAGCGCTGCACCCTCGGCGAGCCCCCGTTGGTCGACGGCGCCGTCCTCGCCCTGGGCACCCCGGCCGAGCCGGAGCCGCACCCCGAGGCGGACGAGGTGGCGGCCCAGCTGCACGTGGTCGCGGGTCCGGACGCGGGCGGGGTCCATCTTCTGCACGGCGGCCAGATCACCATCGGCCGCTCCGCCGACGCCGACGTCCCCCTGGACGACCCGGACGTCTCCCGGCTGCACTGCGCGGTCACGGTCTCGGAGGACGGCCGCATAGCGGTCGCGGACCTCGACTCGACGAACGGCACGACGCTGTCCGGCGCCCGCCTCGGCACCCGCCCGGTCCGCCTCGCACCGGGCGCGCTGCTGCGCATCGGCGAGTCGGCCCTGCGGCTGACGCCGCCCGGCGACGCGGGCGCCCGCGTGGACACGACCCCTGACGGCGAGGGCCACATACGCGTGAGCGTCGCCGAAGGGCACGCGAGGGCTTCGGGGAGCACGGCGGCCTCCGCCACGACATCCTCGCCCCCCTCTTCTTCCTCTTCCCCGTCCCCGTCTCCGTCCGCGTCCCATCCGTCCCACGCGCGCGTGCAGCCGGGCGGCACAACGAAGCCGCCCTCCGGTGAGACCCGTCACGCCTACGGTTCGGCGAGCTGGGGAGCGGCCGGGGGCATGTCCGAGGCACCCGGTGCGCGGGGCTCGGCGCAGGCCGCGCAGCCGCTCGTCCCGGGGCAGGGCCCGGCCCCGCGGATCGAGAACCGGGGCTCCACCGGCGCGGCGGGCACGGCCAGGGCATCGGGCGGTGCCGGGGAGACCCACGGCGCCGGGCTCTTCTTGCCGGGGTCGATGTCCGGCGCTACGGCGGTACCGCGAGCCCGCGCTCACGAGGAGACGGACGCAGACAGGGCAGCCAGGGCAGACGCGGCCGACCCGCCGGACGCGGAGGCTGCCGCGGGCAGCGGGCGCAAGGGGACGCCCCTCCGGGGGACGGACATCCCGCAGGGCGTGCGCAAGCGCGGTGGGCTTTCCAAGTGGGCGCGCCGGCTGACCGGCGGGCGCGCGGAGCAGGAGCCGTCCGAGGGCGAGGCGTACGACGACCAGGAGCCGGCGTCCGACCAGGAGGCCCCGGCGTTCGCGGAGGCCCCGGCGCAGGCACCGGAGAGCTGGCCCGACCCGGCGGCGCTGCTGCTCACGGCCCTCGGCCCCGGCCCCCGGCTCTGGGAGCGCGGCCCGGGACACCCGGAAACGCTCACGGTCCGGCTCGGTACGGCGGACCGGGCCGCGCCCGACGGCTCCGGGCTGTTGCCCGCCGTACCGGTGACCGCCGGTCTGCGTGAGGTCGGGGCGCTGGGGCTGGCGGGGCCACGGGCGCGGCTCGCGGGGCTGGCCCGCGCGGTGGTGGCCCAACTGACGGCGCTGCACTCCCCCGAGGCCCTCGAAATCGTCCTGATCAGCACGGACCGTTCGCGCACTCCCGAGGAGCGCACCGCCGAGTGGGCCTGGCTCGGCTGGCTCCCGCATCTGCGCCCAGGGCACGGCCAGGACTGCCGTCTCCTCCTCGCCTACGACCGCGAACAGGCCACGGCCCGCGCCGACGAACTCCTGCGGCGCCTGGAGGACCACGACGCGGAGGCGGCGGCGAAAAGCCCCGCCGGCCCCGCCGAGGCCAACGGAGAACCGGACGTCAGTGCCCCGGGTGACCGGGGAGCGGCCCGGCGGCCCTCCTGGGCCCGGGACGACGACCCCGCCGAGTCGGCGGACGGTTTCGCGGGCCCGTACACCGTGGTCGTCGTGGACGGGGACCCTGGCGGCGCTGCGGTCCGGGAGGCCGTGGCGCGACTGGCGCAGGAAGGACCGCGGGCCGGGATCCACGTCCTGTGCCTCGCGGAGACGGAGGCGGCGTCGCCCGCGTCCCCGGTGACGGAGACGTACGAGGCGGCGTGCGCGGCCTCGCCCCCGTTCCGTCAGTGCGGGGCGGTGGCGCTGCTCAGCGGCGACGTGGCCACCGCGCTGCATGTGATGCGGGTGGCCCGGGCGGGAGCGAACACTCCTGGGCGCACCGGCGCCGCCGAGGTGGACATGCCTGGCGCGGAGGTCCCCTCGACCGCCGGCAGCGCCGGGCGCGCCGGGTTGGTCGGACAGGGCTCCGTCGCCGCCGTGGACGCCGTGTCTCTGGCCTGGGCCGAACGGTTCGCGCGGGCGCTGGCTCCGCTGCGCACCGACGGTGCCGCCGGGGCACGGCAGCAACGCGTCTCGGCACCCTTGCCGCAAGCGGCCCGGCTGCTCGACGAGTTGGGGCTCGCCCGGGCCACCCCGGCGTCCCTGATGGCCCGTTGGGCGGACGCGGCCGACGACAAGGAGACCCTCGGCGGCCGGGCCTGGGCCGTCCTCGGCGCCGGTCCGCGCGGGCCCGTCGGCGTGGATCTCGCGGCAGAGGGACCCCACCTGCTGATCGAGGGGCCGCCCGGCAGCGGGCGTACGGAGTTGCTGCGGGCGGTCGTCGCGTCGCTGGCCGCCGCCGAGCGGCCCGACCGGCTGGGCATCGTGCTGATGGACGGCCGGGACGGCACAGGTGGAAGCGGGGGCGCGCAGCACGGCGAGGGTCTGCGGGTGTGCACCGAGCTTCCGCATGTCAGCACTCACCTCACGGCCAACGACCCTGTCCGCATGCGGGAGTTCGCCCAGTCGCTCAGCGCCGAGCTGAAGCGCCGGGCCGAGCTGCTCGGGCGGGTCGGATTCGCCGAGTGGCACACCGGGCGCGAACTGTCCGGCCGGATCGGGCCGCAGCGGTCGGGGTCGGGGTCGGGCACTCATGGCTCGAACGCGGGCGCGAGTGCGGGTGCGAGGGTGGAGATGTCCGGGGGCGGGGCCGGGGATCTCGACACGCCCCCCAGTTCGACGTTGCGTCTGCGGCCGGCGGCGAGTCGGCGGCGTACGGAGACACCGCCCCTGGCCCGTCTCGTGGTGGTCGTGGACGATCTGGACGCGTTGGTGTCGCCGGCGCTCGGGTCGCCGGGGCGGCCGTCGGCGGGGTCCGTGGTGCGGGCGTTGGAGGCGGTGGCCCGGGAGGGCGAGCGGCTCGGGGTGCATCTGGTGGCCGCAGCGGGCGTCGGTGGGCGTACCGCGGAGACGGAACTGGCCCGGGGGGCGTCGCTGCGGGTCGTACTGGACGCGCCCGCGCCGGGGCCGGACGAACCCGCGGCCGGGCGGGGGCGGTTGAGCGGGGCGGACGGAAGGGGCATCCCGTTCCAAGGGGGGCGGGTGACGGGGCGTATCCCGCGTACGGCGACGCTGCGGCCGACCGTCGCCGCGCTGGACTGGCAGCGGATGGGGGATCCGCCGGCGCGGCGGCCGGTGCGTGAGCTGGGCAACGGGCCCACGGACCTGGCCCTGCTGGCCAGCGCCCTGGAACGAGCGGCCCGCTCGGTGTCGGCGACAGAAGTGCCGTCACTGTTGTGACCCGGGGGCTACGGCCCTGAACGGGGCCTTGTCCTCAAACTCCCCCAGAGGGGGGACCCCCAACAGGCTGAGGGTGGGGCCTGGGCTGGACAGATGCGGTGAACGGGCGGGTGGGTGGGAAAAACTCTGCCTGGGCTGGACGCCGGGTGCGTGGGAAGGCGTTTCGGGGGCACCTTGCTAACGGGCCGAGACGGGTGGGTGGGTGGGAACAAAGGACACGACGCGGTCACGATCACCCGCTTGACACCCCAGGCGCACTTGCCGACCCCCACGACCCGGCGTAGACCAGACCGCACGGACAGCGCCGAACACGTTCAACGCCGAACGACGAACGGGGCAGACATGCGCAGCATCCTTCGTACACGCACCCTGACCGCCCTCTCCGCCACCGCCCTCGCCCTCACCCTCGCCTCCTGCGGCTCCGACGACGACCCGGGCGGCAAAGCCGACACCAGCACGGGCACCGGCGGTGACACCTCCGCCTCCGTCAAGCTCCCCAAACTGGACGGCCAGACGTTAGAAGTCGCCGCCGTCTGGACGGGACCCGAGCAGGACAACTTCACCAAGGTCCTGAAGGAGTTCGAGAAGCGAACGGGCGCGAAGGTCAACTTCGTGCCGACCGGCAACAACACCTCGACGTTCCTCGGTACGAAGATCCAGGGCGGCAAGCCCCCGGACGTCGCGTTCCTGCCCCAGGTGGGCGTACTGCACCAGTTCGCCGAGAAGGGCTGGCTCAAGCCGCTCGGCGCGGACGCCCAGGCCCAGCTCGACAAGAACTTCGACGCCGGCTGGAAGGAACTCGGCGCCTTCGAGGGCAAGCAGTACGGCATCTACGTCAAGGCCGCCAACAAGTCCCTGGTCTGGTACAACACCGCCGCGTTCGAGGCCGCGGGCATCACGGACACCCCCACCACCTGGAAGGACTTCATCGCCACCGCGCAGACGCTCTCCGACGCCGGTTCTCCCGCCGTCTCCGTGGGCGGCGCCGACGGCTGGACCCTCACCGACTGGTTCGAGAACGTCTATCTGTCGCAGGCCGGGCCGGAGAAGTACGACCAGCTCGCCCAGCACAAGATCAAGTGGACCGATCCCTCCGTCAAGGACGCCCTGACCACCCTCGCCGAGCTCTGGGGCAAGGACGATCTCCTCGCGGGCGGTCGTTCCGGCGCGCTGGCGACCGAGTTCCCGAAGTCGGTCACCCAGACCTTCTCCGGTGACACCCCGGCGGCGATGGTCTTCGAGGGCGACTTCGTGGCCGCCAACATCAACGCGGACACGAAGGCGAAGCTCGGCACGGACGCGAAGGTCTTCCCGTTCCCGGCGGTCGGCGACCAGGCACCCGTCGTCAGCGGCGGCGACGTCGCCGTGGCCCTGAAGGGCGGCGCGGGCGCCCAGGCCCTGCTGACGTTCCTGGGTTCGACGGACGCGGCGGAGATCTGGGCGGCGCAGGGCGGCTTCCTCTCGCCCAGCAAGGCGATGGACCAGTCGACGTACAAGGACCAGGTCACCCGGGACATCGCCAAGGCCCTCATCGCGGCCGGCGACGACTTCCGCTTCGACATGTCCGACCAGGCCCCGGCCGCCTTCGGCGGTACCCAGGGCGTCGGCGAGTGGAAGGACCTCCAGGACTTCCTGAAGAACCCGAAGGACGTCGCGGGCACCCAGAAGCAACTAGAGGCCGACGCCGCCAAGGCGTACAAGAACGGCTGACGGCACCGGCATGGAGTCGCAGAGAGACAACAAGCCGACCGTCACCACGAATACGGCCGTCATCACGAACCCGGCCCCGGTCAAGGCCAAGAGCGTCACCGGCACCCGCTGGTGGGTGGCAGGTCTGTTCCTGTTGCCCGCCCTGGTCCTGCTCGGCTCGCTCGTCGTCTACCCGATCGGTTACTCCGTCTGGCGCAGCCTGTACGACGCCGACGGATCGGGTTTCGTCGGCCTGGAGAACTACGGCGACATCTTCACGAACGACGCCACGCTGACCGCCGTACGCAACACGGCGATCTGGGTGGCCGTCGCGCCCGCCCTCGTCACCGCGCTCGGTCTGATCTTCGCGGTGCTGACCGAACGGGTGCGCTGGGGTACGGCGTTCAAGCTGATCGTCTTCATGCCGATGGCGATCTCGATGCTCGCGGCGGGCATCATCTTCCGCCTGGTCTACGAGCAGGACCCGGACCAGGGCGTCGCCAACGCGATCGTGACGTCCGTGCACGACGCCTTCGTGGACTCCTCCGTCTATCCGAAGGCCCGCCCGAACGCGCAGGCGAGCGACCTCAAGTCGTCCGGGGGCGGCTCGTTCACCTCCACCGGAACCGTCAGCCCGGGCACCCCGGCGCTGCTGCCCCTCGTGGGCATCGCCCCCAACAAGCTCCCCGGCACGCCCGAGAACGCGAAGGCGGCCGGCGCCTCCGGTTCCGGGATCAGCGGCACCGTCTGGCTGGACTTCAAGCTCGGCGGTGGCGGTACGAAGGGTCAGGTCGACCCGGGCGAGAAGGCGCTGAAGGGCGTCAAGGTCGAGGCCGTGAAGGACGGGAAGGTCGTCGCCTCGGCGACCAGCGGCGCCGACGGGACGTTCACTCTGCCCGCCGACGCCGACGGGGCCCAACTACGCCTGCCGGGCTCGAACTTCGCCGCCTCCTACAACGGGATCGACTGGCTCGGGCCGACCCTGGTCACCCCGGCCATCATCGGCAGCTACACCTGGATGTGGGCCGGGTTCGCGATGGTTCTCATCGCGGCGGGCCTCGCGGGTGTGGACCGGAATCTGCTGGAGGCGGCGCGGGTCGACGGCGCCAACGAGTGGCAGGTGTTCCGGCGGGTCACCGTGCCGCTGCTCGCACCCGTGCTGGTCGTCGTGCTCGTCACGCTGATGATCAACGTGATGAAGGTGTTCGACCTCGTATACATCATCGCCCCACAGCCCAGTCAGGACGATGCCAACGTCCTCGCGCTCCAGTTGTTCCTGTCGTCGTTCGGCGGGGGCGGCAACTACGGCGTCGGCAGCGCGATCGGCGTCATTCTGCTGCTGCTCGTCCTGCCGGTGATGTTCGTCAATCTGCGTCGACTCAGGAAGGAGCGCCAGCGGTGACGGCTCTCGACCCGACCCTCGACCCGACCCATGATCCCCACCTCGACCGGCCCGTACGCGCCAGGCGCTCCGTCGCCGCCCGTGTGGCCGCCGGCGCCGCGGGCGGGGTGATGCGGTTCTTCCTCATCCTCGTCGCGCTCGTCTGGATGGTGCCGACGTTCGGGCTGCTCGTGTCGTCGTTCCGCGACCCGACGGACATCTCCACCTCCGGGTGGTGGAAGGTCTTCACGGCTCCCGGGCAGCTGACCGCGAAGAGCTACAGGACGCTGCTGGAGAACGACGCGATCACCAGCTCGCTCCTCAACACCATCTGGATCACGGTCCCGGCGACCCTTCTGGTCGTCATGATCGGCGCGATGGCCGGCTACGCCTTCGCGTGGATGGACTTCCGTGGGCGCGACTGGTGGTTCCTGGTCGTCGTCGCGCTGCTCGTCGTACCCGTGCAGGTGGCGCTGATCCCGCTGTCCGACCTGTTCGGGAAGATCGGGATCTTCGGCGACATCATCGGGGTGGTGCTGTTCCATGTGGGGTTCGGGCTGCCGTTCGCGATCTTCCTGCTGCGGAACTTCTTCGCGGAGATCCCGCGCGAGCTGTTGGAGGCGGCCCGGCTGGACGGCGCGGGCGAGATGCGGCTGTTCGCGACCGTCGTCCTGCCACTCGCCGCGCCCGCCATCGCGTCCCTGGGGATCTTCCAGTTCCTGTGGGTGTGGAACGACATGCTGGTCGCGCTGGTGTTCTCGGACTCGCAGTCGCAGCCGCTGACGGTCGCGCTCCAGCAGCAGGTACGTCAGTTCGGCAGCAACATCGAGGTACTGGCGCCGGGCGCGTTCATCTCGATGGTGATTCCGCTGGCAGTGTTCTTCGCGTTCCAGCGGCAGTTCGTGTCGGGGGTGATGGCGGGCGCGGTCAAGTAAGCGAGGGAGTAAGTAAACGGATAAGCATCCCACTTGGGGGGTTACGGGTCCAAACACCCTTGTCCCCCACATGCCGCAATCGGCGTAACCAAGTCACTCCATCGGCCGTTCCCGGGCAGTAGGCCCGCGTCGACCCACCGACCCATGGATGTGCCTTGCCCAGGTTCAGTGTCATCGTCCCCGCGTACAAGGTTCAGGCGTATCTGCAGGAGTGCCTGGAATCGGTGCTCGGCCAGTCGTATCCGGATCTCGAAGTCATCGCCGTCGACGACTGCTCGCCCGACGCCTGTGGTGCGCTCGTCGACGAGTTCGCGGCGCGCGACGGCCGCGTGCGCCCCGTCCACCTCCCGGAGAACGGCGGGGTGGGCGCGGCGCGCAACGCGGGCGTCGAGCGCGCGACCGGCGACTATCTCGTCTTCGTCGACGGCGACGACACCCTCGCCCCCGACGCCCTGCGGGCGATCGCCGACCGGATCAAGGAGGCGGGTGACCCGGACGTTCTCGTCTACGACCACGCGCACGCCCTCTGGACCGGCGAGACCGTCCGCAGCCCGTTCCTCCATCAGCTCACCGAGCAGGGCCCCGTCCCGTTCCGGCTCGACGACCGGCCGTTGCTGCTCAAACTCCCGCTGGTGGCCTGGAACAAGGCCTACCGGCGGGAGTTCGTCGAGCGCGAGGGCCTCACCTTCCCGGCGGGTGCCTGTGCGGACATCCCCTGGACGGTCCCCTCGCTGCTCGCCGCCGAGTCGATGGCGACCCTGGACCGGGTGTGCGTCCACCACCGCAGGCAGCGGCAGATCGGCAGCACTCCCTCGGCTCAGGGGCACTTCGACATCCACGAGCAGTACGACCGTGTCTTCGCGTTCGTCGACGAGCGCCCCGAACTCACGCGTTGGCGGCCGGTGTTGTTCCGCCGGATGGTCGACCAGCTGATGTCGGTGCTGGCCCGCCCCGACCGGCTGCCGCGCACCGCCCGCGCCGAGTTCCTGCGCAGGTCCCGGGACCACTACCGCCGTTACCGCACCCCGGGCGCGGCCGTACCGCTGCACGCCCGGCTCCGGCACCTGCTCGTCCGGACGGGCAGTTATCGCACGTATCGGGTGGTCCGGCTCGCGTCCGCCCTGCGCAGGAACCTCACCCGTTTCGTCAAGTCCCTTGCGCGCGGCGTCCGTTCGGCCGCGCTGCGACTGCACTACCGGGTTCAGCGGCGGCTGCCGGTGCGGTACGACCGGGCCGTATTCAGCAGTCACTCCGGGCGCGGGTACGGCTGCAACCCCGGCGCACTGGAAGCCGCGTTCCGTTCCTTCGTGCCGGGCATGCGGACGGCGTGGGTGGCGCGCCCCGAGCACCATCACACGCTCCCGACGGCGACCGCCCGGGTACGTCCGGGCACCGCCGCCTACTGGACGGCGCTGGCCCGCTCCAAGTACCTCGTGAACAACGGGAGTTGGGACAGTCGATTCGTGAAGCGGGCCGGCCAGACGGTGATCCAGACCCAGTACGGGACCCCGCTGAAGCGCATGGGCCTCGACCTCCAGGACCGGCCGGCCGCCGCCCGTGACACCGACTTCACGGAACTCGTCGCGGACGTCGACACCTGGGACCACTGCCTGTCGGCCAACCGCCACTCGACCCTCGTATGGGAGCGGGTCTTCCCCGGCGGCTACACCACCCTCGAAACCGGGCAGCCCCGCAACGACGTGTTCCAGCAGGCGACTTCGGCGGACGTGGCCCGGCTGCGCGAGTCGCTCGGCATCCCCGAGGGCTCGGTCGCGATCCTGTACGCGCCCACCCACCGCGACTATCTGCGCGGCCCCCGGCACACACTCGACCTGGACCGCGTCCTGCGCCAACTCGGCCCGCGCTACGTACTGCTGGCCCGCGCCCATCACATCTACGACGCCCCGCCGGCACCCGCCTCCGGCGGCCGGCTGATCGACGTGACCGACCATCCGAGCATCGAGTCACTGTGTCTGGCCTCGGACGCGCTGGTGACCGACTACTCGTCGCTGATGTTCGACTACGCCAACCTGAACCGGCCGATCGTGATCCACTCGGACGACTGGGAGGCGTACGAGGCTGCCCGTGGCACGTACTTCGACCTGCGGGCCTTCCCGCCGGGCGCGATCGCGCGCAGCGAGGACGAGCTGATCGACATCTTCGCGACCGGCCACTGGCGCGGGTCGCGCTCCGCGCAGCTGCGGGCCGCGTTCCGCGAGCGGTTCTGTCCGTACGACGACGGGCGCGCCGCCGAACGGGTCGTGCAGCGACTGGTGTTGGGCGGGACGACCGGGCAGGCGCCGGTCACTCCGCTCGCCGAGCGCCACCCGGTGCCGTCGGCGGCGGACGCGTTCGCCAGCGTTCCGCTCGCGAGCGTGCCGCGCCCGCAGCCCAGCACCGACGGCACGCCCGTCCTCAACGGCTCCTGACCGACGTATCGTCGACCGGTACTACTCGGCGGGTACTACTCGATGACGAGGTCGACCTCGATGTTGCCGCGCGTGGCGTTGGAGTACGGGCAGACCTGGTGGGCCTGCTCGACCAGCTTGCGGCCGGTCTCCGCGTCGACGGTGTCGGGCAGCTCGACGCGGAGGGTGACCTTGAGGCCGAAGCCCTCGCCCTGCTTGCCTATGCCGACCTCGGCGGTCACGGCGGCGTCGCTGACGTCGACCTTGGCACCGCGGCCGACCAGGCCCAGCGCGCTGCCGAAACAGGCGGCGTAACCAGCGGCGAAGAGCTGCTCCGGGTTGGTTCCGGCACCGTTGCCACCCAGCTCCACCGGCATGGCCAGCGCAAGGTCGACCTTGCCGTCGGAGCTGACCGCGCGGCCCTCCCGGCCGTGCGTGGCGGTGGCGACTGCGGTGTAGATCGCGTCCATGGAAGCCGTCCCTCTCATCGAACTCATCAACATCAGAGCTTCTCGGGGAGCCCCCTGCGGGGTTCCTTGATGAAGATGATTAGAGCACACAATTTAATTGTGCACAACTAGATGGCGGGCAAGGAGGTATCCTGGAGCCATGTCAGCAACCTCCGCCGAGGACTACCTCCGTCTCGACCAGCAGATCTGCTTCTCCCTGAACGCGGCCTCGCGCGCCTTCAACGGTGTCTACCGCGTGGTCCTCAAGGACCTCGGGCTCACCTACCCGCAGTACCTGGTGATGCTCGTGCTGTGGGAGCACGGACAACTGCCCGTGAAGAAGGTCGGCGAACACCTGCGCCTCGACTCCGGCACCCTGTCACCGCTGCTCAAGCGGCTGGAGACGGCCGGTCTCGTCCGGCGCGAGCGCAGCGCCCGGGACGAGCGGTCGGTCGAGGTGCGACCGACCGAGGAGGGCCTCGCGCTGCGCGAGCGGGCGCTTCAGGTGCCGCGCCGTATCGTCGCCGCGACCAGCTTCGACGTGGACGAGATCCGCGCGCTGCGGGCCCGTCTTGACGAGCTCACTGTCGCTCTGGACGCGGCAGCGCTGGGGGCGTAGCGCTCGCTCGTGGGGCGGCTGCGGCGCCGTTGTGGCTGGTCGCGCGGTTCCCCGCGCCCCTTTAGGGCGCTGTCGTGGGCCTGCGTTCGTAGAGGCGCAGCGTCACCCCGCTTCCCGTCAGCTCCCTCCTCGGCTCGAACTCCCTCTCCACCAGCGCCAGTTTGGTCCGTTCGGTCGGGCTGTCCGGGTGCCAGCCGGGGCGGAGGGTGTACGGCTCGGCGACCAGCCAGACATGGTCCAGCCCCGCCAGCCGGCGCCGGAGCTCGGCCGGGCCCGTCTCGACGCCGTACAGCGTGCCGGACGTGCGCGCGGACTCGGCGAGGGCCAGGTCCCGGGTCCCTCGGAATCCCTTCGGGTACGCCAGTGCCGAGCGCCGTCCGATGGCCGGCAGGAACAACACCGGGTCGCCGGGGCGCAGTTCACGGGCGGCGAGCGCGGAGGCGACGGCGAGGTTGTCGCCGCCGCGCTGGGCCATGGAACGGTCCTGCCGCAGCAGCGGCAGCTGGTGCGCGCAGACGAGGGCCACCGCGAGCACCCCGGCCGCGGCGACGGTCGCGCGGGGCGGACGCGGCAGGGCCCGCGCGACGCGATCGGCCCCGGCGGCGACGAGGAGGGGGGCGCCGGCGAGGGCGTACAGGACGTAACGGGCGTCGTAGAGGGGCGACCACTGCGAGACGGTCATGAGGATCGCGGGCGGCACGATGAGCAGCGGGAGGGCGACGGCGGGGAGGGACGGTCCCCGGCCGGGGCTGATGCTCCAGGGGTGGAGCAGCGCCACGTACATGAGGACCAGACAGGGCACGAGGACCCCGTCCGTCGGGCCGGTGAACTGGCGTACGAGCTGGTCCACACTGCCCTGTCCTGGCGGCCGCAGCCAGGCCACCTGCGCCGACTGGGAGTGCGAGAGCAGCGCCAGCGGAAGCAGCACCGACGTCACGGCGCCCGCCGCGCACAGCCAGCCGGCCCACACCCGCCGTGGGACGCGGGCGAGCGCGAGGGTGGCGGCATGCGCGAGGAGCAGCAGTACGGCGAACTCGTGGAGGAGGCAGGTGCAGGCGAGGACCACGCCGTACGGCATCCAGGAGCGGCCCCCGACCGCCCGCAGGAGCAGCAGCGTCGCGCCGGTCGCGCCGGCGGCGACCATCGCGTACGACCGGCCCTCCTGGGCGTAGTGGCCGACCATCGGATTGACCGCGTACAGCAGCCCGGCCCAGAGGCCGACGCGGGGGCGTGCCAGGCGGCTGCCGAGGGCCGCGACGAGGCCCGCGGTGGCGGCTGCGGCGAGGACCGAGGGGAGCCGCAGGAGGACCTCGCCGGGGTGGACGGCGAGGACGGGCCGCATGAGCAGGTAGTACAGGCCATGCACGGCGTCGACCTCGTGCAGCAGCCGCCAGATCTGCGGCACCGTGCGCCGCGCGACCTGGAAGGTGGCCGCCTCGTCACGCCACATGCCGCCCCGGTCGAGTCCCCAGCAGCCGATCACCAGCATGACGGCCATGGGGATCACGGGGACCGCGACGGCGGCTGGCTTCTTGTTCATCTCCTTGTTCATCGGCTTGTTGATCACGGGCCTGATTTTGTGCGCTTAAAGGATCTTTGACGGTGATTGATAGGAGATAAATGACAGTTCGATGATGTATTGACGTGAATGCGGCATTCATCCGGTTTACGATCCGGCCGTGACGAGACCCCCCACCTCCACCCCCCTCACCCGCCTCCTCACTCTCGCCTTCGGCTGGGCCGCCTCCCGTGCCCTGATGCTGTGGCTGCTGGTTCACGACGGCCTCCCGCTGCTCGGCGGCGGTGGCGTGGCACGTGAGGTGCAGCGGCTGTACTTCCGCTGGTACGGCGTCCTCACCCAGGGCGCGTTCCCGGTGGACGACAAGCTGTGGCAGTACCCACCGGGCGCGGGTCCGGTGCTCCTGTCGCCCGCGCTGCTGCCGACGCTGACGTATTTCGAGGCGTTCGTGCTGCTCACGCTCGCCGCCGACGCGCTGATCCTGTTCGCCCTCACGCGCGCGGGAACGCGCCCGGGCCGTTCCCTGCACGGCGCCGTGTACTGGACGGCGAGCCTGCCACTCCTCCTCCATGTGCCGCTCGCGCGTTACGACGTGCAGGTCACGGCCTTCGCCGTCATCTCCCTGTTGACGTTGTCGCGGTCCCCGCGCGCGTGCGGGGCGTTCGCGGCGCTGGGCGCCCTGGTGAAGGTCTGGCCGGCGCTGGTGCTGCTGGGGATGCCGAAGGGCCGTACGAGCCGGTCGGCGTGGACGTCCGGGGCGGTCACGGCGACGGCCGCGCTGGCGCTCCTGGCGGCGGTCTTCAGCAACCCCTTCTCCTTTCTGCGCCAGCAGGGCGGGCGGGGCGTGCAGATCGAGTCGTTCGGCGGCACCGCGCTCTCCCTCGCCACGCGCGCCGGATGGCAGGGGCGCGTGCGCTACCAGTACGGCGCGATGGAGTTCGTGGGCCCGTACGTCTCGGCGGTGGCGGCACTGTCCCTCGCCCTGACCGCCGTGGCGTTCGGGTTCCTGCTGCTGTGGCGGGTGCGGGCCGGGCACTGGACGGAGGCGACGCCGTTCGACGCGGCGCTGACCGCCGTACTCCTCTTCACGGTCACCAGCAGGGTCATCAGCCCGCAGTACATGGTCTGGCTGCTCGGACTCGCCGCCGTGTGCCTGACCTCGCGGCACACCGGCCAGCGCCCGGTGGCATGGCTGCTGGTGGCGGCGTCGGCGGTCAGCGGCCTCGACTATCCCGTCCTGTACGCGGAGGTCGCGCACTGCACCTGGACGGGGGTGACGGTGATGGTCGTACGCAACGGTCTGCTCGGCGGGGCGGCGATCCTGTCCTTCGTACGGCTGTGGCGCTCGACCCGCCCGGCCGGGGTTCTGCTTCCGTCGCCTTCTTCCGCCCGTCCACTCCCCGAGCGGGAACCAAGTGCGGCTTAACGGGAGTTAACTGACAAAGTCGAAGCGAGCATTCGACCCGTCCGACCACACCACCACACGAGGGGACGGCCGCACATGACCTGGCTGATCACCGGCGGCGCCGGCTACATCGGGGCGCACGTCGTGCGCGCGATGACCGAAGCGGGCACCCGAGCCGTGGTGTACGACGACCTGTCCACCGGTATCGCCGAGCGCGTCCCGGACGGCGTCCCGCTGGTGGTCGGCTCGACCCTGGACGGAGAGCGGGTGGCGCGGGCCCTGCGGGACCACGAGGTGACGGGCGTGGTCCATCTGGCGGCGAAGAAGCAGGTGGGCGAGTCGATGGACCGCCCCCTGCACTACTACCGGGAGAACGTGGAGGGGCTGCGCGTCCTGCTGGACGCGGTCACGGCGGCCCGCGTCCCGTCCTTCGTGTTCTCGTCCTCGGCGGCGGTGTACGGCATGCCGTCAGCCGCGCGGGACGGCGACCTGGTCGCGGAGGACACGCCGTGCGCACCGATGAGCCCGTACGGCGAGACGAAGCTCGCGGGCGAGTGGCTGGTCCGCGCGACGGGCAGAGCGACGGGCCTGTCGACAGCGAGCCTGCGCTACTTCAACGTGGCGGGCGCGGCGGCCCCGGAGCTTGCGGACGTGGGCGTCTTCAACATCATCCCCATGATCTTCGAACGCCTGACGGCCCATGAACCCCCGCGCATCTTCGGCGACGACTACCCGACCCCGGACGGCACCTGCGTACGGGACTACATCCACGTGACGGACCTGGCGGAGGCCCATGTGGCGACCGCCAGGGCGCTGGAGGCGACGCCCGGCCGCGATCTCACCCTCAACATCGGCCGGGGGGAGGGCGTCTCGGTCCGCGAGCTGATCGAGCGCGTGAACGAGACGACGGGCCACACGCTGCCGCCCATCGTGTCCCCGCGCCGCCCGGGCGACCCGGCGCGAGTCGTGGCCTCGGCCGACCGCATCGCCGTGGAACTGGGCTGGAAGGCCAAGCACGACGTCCAGGACATGATCACCTCGGCGTGGGCGGGCTGGCTCCGGCTGCATCCGGAGGCGGGGAAAGCTGGGGAATCCGCCATGCGCGCAGGCTAGGACCCGGCGGCCCGACCGGACCGTGGCCCGCGCCGCCTGCCGCAGTGTCCTCCGCGACGTCCTCCATATGGTCATCAGGCCGGGCGACGAGGCGGCAGGCGCACGGGAGAGCCTGCTCCCGGGTGCCGGTGTGGCCGGCCACACCGATTTCCCGCCCGCTTCGGTCGTACGGATCAGACCGTCAACCCGTCAGACCGTCACAGCGCCTGCAGCGCCGCCGCGGTCGCCCGGGCCAGCGACGCCAGATAGCCCTTCGGCAGCTTGGGGTTCCGGATCACCACCGAGCGCCAGTAGAGCGGCCCGGAGATCAGGTCGAGGGCCAGGTCGGGGTCGATGCCCGAACGGACCTCGCCCCGCTGCTCCGCCGCCGCGACGATCCCGCTGGCGACGCCCTCCTGCCCCTCCCGCAGCGCCTTCTGCATGGCGTCGGCGATCTCCGGGTTGCGGGCCGCCTCCGCCTGGAGGTCGGGGATGACCTGCGAGGCCACCGGGTGGCGCAGCGCGCGGGACGTCAGCTCGTACAGCATCCGCAGATCACCCTCCAGCGTGCCGGTGTCCGGCGCCGGGAGCCCCTGCACGGCGATCGCGGAGACCAGGTCCAGCACGAGGTGCAGTTTCGAACGCCAGCGCCGGTACACCGCCGTCTTGCCGACCCCCGCCCGGCGCGCGATGCCCTCGATCGACATCCGGGCGTATCCGACGGCCGCCAGTTCCTCGAACACTGCCGCCCGGATCGCCTCCGTCACGTCCTCGCGCAGTACGGCGGCTCCGGCGGGGGCCCGGCGGCGGGTCCGTGCCGGTGCGGTCCCGGGCTCGTCGGTGTTCGTCGTCATACGGACCAGCATAGAGGCGTGACGACGAAACGGTTGCGTTCCGACGCCGAATCGGAATACGCTCCCGTCACGACGATACGGTCCCGTCCCGACGTAAGAGTATGGCAAGAATCGCGTAAGGAACCCCAAGGAACCGGCGGGGGACGCCTGCGACGGGAACCGGTCGCGCACCCCCTTCCCCCCGAGCGAAAGCAGCGGATGTGAGCCAGGCCCTCGACACACCGCCCCAGTCCACGCCACCTTTCCCAGGCGTCACACAGGCCGGCGACCACCTCACGGCGCTCGCCGTCCGGCACGGCCTGTCGGTCAGCGGCGCCCGTCCCACCCTGCGCACGTACATCAGCCAGCTGTGGGCACGGCGCCACTTCATCACCGCGTTCGCCACCGCCAAGCTCACCGCCCAGTACAGCCAGGCGAAGCTCGGCCAGGTGTGGCAGGTGATGACCCCGCTGCTCAACGCGGCGGTCTACTACTTCATCTTCGGCGTCCTGCTGGGCACCAAGCACGGGGTGCCGGACTACATCCCGTTCCTGGTCACGGGCGTGTTCATCTGGACGTTCACCCAGAGCTCGATCATGGCGGGCACCCGCGCGATCGCCGGCAACCTCGGTCTCGTCCGGGCCCTGCACTTCCCGCGCGCGGCCCTGCCGATCTCGTTCTGTATCCAGCAGCTTCAGCAACTGCTGTTCTCGATGGGCGCGCTGATCGTGATCCTGCTCTGCTTCGGGATCCCCGTCACCGCCTCCTGGCTGCTGGTCATCCCCGCCCTCGTACTCCAGTTCGTGTTCAACGCGGGCGTGTCGATGATCATGGCCCGGATGGGCGCCTCGACGCCGGACATCGCCCAGCTGATGCCGTTCGTGCTGCGCACCTGGATGTACGTGTCCGGGGTCATGTGGAGCCTCGACAAGCTGGGGAAGAAGGACAACCTGCCGCACGTGGTGGTGGTGATGCTGGAGACCAACCCGGCGGCGATCTACATCGACCTGATGCGTTTCGCCCTGATCGACAGCTACCACTCCAGCCAGCTCCCGGCGCACGTCTGGCCGATCGCGGCCGGCTGGGCGCTGCTCGCGGGCGTCGGCGGCTTCATCTACTTCTGGAAGGCTGAGGAGACGTACGGCCGTGGCTGAGAACCCGAACGAGCAGATTCCCACCGTCGTCGCCAACGGCGTCGACATCGTGTACCGGGTCAACGGCACGGGGGCCGGACGCGGTACCGCGACCGCCGCCCTCAACCGCATGATGCGGCGCAAGCAGAGCGAGAAGGCGGCCGGTGTGCGCAAGGTGCACGCCGTCAAGAACGTCTCCTTCGTCGCCTACCGCGGCGAGGCCGTCGGCCTGATCGGCACCAACGGCTCCGGCAAGTCCACACTGCTCAAGGCGGTCGCCGGACTGCTGCCCGTGGAGAACGGCAGTATCTTCACGGACGGCCAGCCCTCCCTCCTCGGCGTCAACGCGGCCCTGATGGGCGACCTGACGGGCGAGCGCAACGTCTACCTCGGCGGTCTCGCGATGGGCATGACCCGCGAGCAGATCAAGGAGCGCTACCAGGGCATCGTCGACTTCTCGGGGATCAACGAGAAGGGCGACTTCATCACCCTGCCGATGCGGACCTACTCCTCCGGCATGGGCGCCCGGCTGCGCTTCTCCATCGCCGCCGCCAAGGACCACGACGTACTGCTGATCGACGAGGCGCTGGCCACCGGCGACCGGTCCTTCCAGATGCGCTCCGAGGAACGCATCCGCGAGCTGCGCAAGCACGCCGGCACGGTGTTCCTGGTCAGCCACAACAACAAGTCGATCCGCGACACCTGCGACCGCGTCCTGTGGCTGGAACGCGGCGAGCTGCGCATGGACGGCCCGACGGACGACGTACTGAAGGAGTACGAGGCCTTCACGAACCGCCCGGCGGCCAAGCCCGCCCGCGCCGCCTAGGACAGGTCCTAGTGGCGGAATACCCAGGTGCGGTAGACGAGGAAGCGGAACGCCGAAGCGAGCACGATCGAGACGCCCTTCACCTCATTCGACTCGACCGGGCCATGCAATCCCAGACCGTGATAACCGATGTAGAACAGCCCGCTTTCCATCGCGATGCCGATCGCGCTGAACACGAAGAACAGCGCGATCTGCTGCCTGGTACGTGAGGCCCTGTCCCGGTACGTGAAATAGCGGAAGCCCAGATAGTTCGAGCCCATGGCGATGAGGCTGGCCAGCACCGTGGCCGTCATCGCCCGCCAACCGAGCCCGTGCAGCAGCAGGTTGAAGAACAGGAAGTTCACGAGCACGCCGCTGCCGCCGACGGCCCCGAATTTCACCGCTTCAAGGATTACGCGCCGCACCGACCGGACCGAAACGGACGGCCGCTTCTCGGAGACATTCACACTCACGCCCGCGACTTTATCCGAGGTGTCCGGTCTAGCAGAAAAGGGTAAATTCTCTGTCTGCTTTTCTCTAACAGTTGTCAAGAAAACGAGCGCCCCCGGCCGTCACGACCGGGGGCGCTCGTTCACAAACCGCCGTTCACATACCGCCGTTCACGTACCGCCTACGAGTGGGCCCGCAGCAGCGTCCGCATCGTGCGCATCGCGACCGACAGGTTCGCCAGGTCGAAGGCGTCCGAGCTCTGGATCTCGTCCAGGGTCGTGCGCGCCCGACCCAGGAGCGCGGTGTTCTTCTCCTCCCACGCCTTGAAGCGCTGCTCGGGCGTCGACGAGCCGTTGCCGACCGCGAGGACGTCCGCCGTGAGGGACGCGTGGGCCGCGTACAGGTCCTCACGGATGGAGGCGCGGGCCATGGACTGCCAGCGGTCGGCCCGCGGCAGTTCGATGATGCGGTCCATGAGCTGGGTGATGTGGAGACGGTCGGCGAGGTCGTAGTAGACCTCGGCGACATCCATCGGGTCGCGGCCCATCCGGTCGGCCACCGAGACGATGTCCAGCGTCGGGAAGGCGGACGAGAACCCCGCGACCCGGGTGGCGAGTTCGTCGGGGACGCCGGCGCCGGTCAGCTCGTCGTAGATCTCCTGGTACCACTCCAGATCCGCGCCGCTCAGCAACCTGGCCAGCTGGGACCAGACCTGACCGACCCGCTCACCGAAGAACTCGACGGTCTCCGTGAGTTGCACGGGCTGCGGCCGGTTGTTGAGCAGCCACCGGGTGCCGCGCTCCACAAGTCGCCGCGAGTGGAGGCGGATCCGGGTCTGGACGGCGGCTTCGACCGTGTTGTCGAGCGCCTCGACCGCGTCCCACACCGCACTGGAGTTGAAGATCGCGCGAGCCGCGGTCTGCGCCCGCACCACCTCCTCCAGCGAGGCACCGGTCTCCTCACGCAGCCGGTGCAGGAAGCTCGTACCGCCCGTGTTGACCGTGTCGTTGACGAGTACGGTCGTGATGATCTCGCGGCGCAGCGCGTGCCCGGCGATCTGCTCGGGGAACTTCTTGCGCAGCGCGCTCGGGAAGTAGGCGTCCAACAGGCGCCGCAGGTACGGGTCTTCGGGCAGCGAGGTACGCAGCAGCTCGTCCGAGACCGTGATCTTCGTGTACGCGAGGAGCACGGCCGTCTCCGGACCGGTCAACCCCTGCCCGGTGTTCAGCCGTTCACGGATCTGCCGGTCGGTCGGCAGGAACTCGATGGCCCGGTCCAGATGACCTTCGCGCACCAGGTGGCGCATGAAGCGCTGCTGGGCGTGGAGCATGTCCGGTGACTGGGCGAGGGCGTTGGCGATGGCCGTGTTCTGCGCGTAGTTGTTGCGCAGGACGAGTCCGCCGACCTCGTCGGTCATCTGGGCGAGCAGCTTGTTGCGCTGCTTGACGGTCATGTCACCTTCGGTGACAAGGGAGTTGAGCAGAATCTTGATGTTCACCTCGTGGTCGGAGGTGTCCACACCCGCGCTGTTGTCGATGGCGTCGGTGTTGATCTTCCCGCCGCGCTGCGCGAACTCGATTCGCCCGAGCTGGGTGAGCCCGAGGTTGCCGCCCTCACCGACGACCCTGACGCGCAGGTCGCCGCCGTCGACACGGATGGCGTCGTTGGCCTTGTCACCGACGTCCGCGTGCGACTCCGTACTCGACTTGACGTACGTGCCGATGCCGCCGTTCCACAGCAGGTCGACCGGCGCCTGGAGGATCGCCTTCATCAGGTCGGCC
Organism: Streptomyces sp. B21-083; assembly: GCF_036898825.1. GTDB lineage: Bacteria > Actinomycetota > Actinomycetes > Streptomycetales > Streptomycetaceae > Streptomyces. The sequence goes on from NZ_JARUND010000001.1 coordinate 3,830,304, forward strand.
GGGGTCATCTTGCCGACGGCGCCCTCGATGCCGAGCGCCTCGCGGATGTGCGAGTTGACCGGGATGGCCTTGGCGGTGCGGGGGAAGATGCCGCCCCCGGGGGAGAGCAACTGGCTGTCGTACTCCGCCCAGCTGGACCTCGGCAGCTCGAACAGACGCCGCCGCTCGGCGTACGACGTGGCCGCGTCGGGCTTCGGGTCGATGAAGATGTGCCGGTGGTCGAAGGCGGCGACGAGCCGGATGTGCTCGCTCAGCAGCATCCCGTTGCCGAACACGTCACCGCTCATGTCACCGACGCCCACGACGGTGAAGTCCTCGCTCTGGGTGTCGACGCCCAGCTCACGGAAGTGCCGCTTGACGGACTCCCAGGCGCCGCGCGCGGTGATGCCCATGCCCTTGTGGTCGTACCCGGCCGAGCCGCCCGACGCGAAGGCGTCCCCGAGCCAGAAGTTGTACGACTGGGCGACCTCGTTGGCGATGTCCGAGAACGTCGCCGTGCCCTTGTCGGCGGCGACGACGAGATAGGTGTCGTCCTCGTCGTGCCGTACGACGTCGGCGGGCGGCACGACCTCGCCGGCCACCAGGTTGTCGGTGATGTCGAGGAGCGCCGAGATGAACGTCTTGTAGCTCCTGACCCCCTCGGCGAGCCACGCGTCCCGGTCCACACTCGGATCCGGCAGCTGCTTGGCGACGAACCCGCCCTTGGCGCCGACCGGCACGATGACGGTGTTCTTCACCATCTGCGCCTTGACCAGCCCGAGGATCTCGGTACGGAAGTCCTCGCGCCGGTCCGACCAGCGCAGCCCGCCGCGCGCGACCTTCCCGAACCGCAGATGGACGCCTTCCACCTTCGGCGAGTAGACCCAGATCTCGTACGCCGGACGCGGCGCGGGCAGGTCAGGGATGGCCTGCGGGTCGAACTTCATGGAGACGTAGTCGTGCGGTTTGCCGCCCGCGCGCTCCTGGTAGAAGTTCGTCCGGAGGGTCGCCTTGATGACGGTGAGGAAGGACCGCAGGATGCGGTCCTCGTCGAGGGAGGCCACCTGGTCGAGGGCCGCGTCCAGCTCCTCCGTGAGGGCGTCGGTCAGCTCGACGCCCGCCCGCTGCCGCTCCGGCGACATCCGCGCCTCGAACAGCGACACGAGCAGCCGGGTGGTGTGGACGTTGTTGCGGAGGGTGTCCTCCATGTAGTCCTGGCTGAACGTGGAACCCGCCTGCCGCAGGTACTTCGCGTACGCCCGCAGCACCAGCGCCTGACGCCAGTCGAGGCCGGCGCTCAGCACCAGCGCGTTGAAGCCGTCGTTCTCGGCCTGGCCGGTCCAGGTGGCCGAGAAAGCCTCCTGGAAACGCTCGCGGCCGTCGTCCCCGAGATAATCCCCGCCGCCGCTCAGCGACTTGGGCAACCGGAGCCCGAAGTCGTAGATCCAGGCGGTGCTCCGGTCCGAGCAGCGCAGCTCGTACGGCCGCTCGTCGATCACCTCGACGCCGAGCCGGTTGAGGACGGGGAGCACGGCGGACAGCGAGACGGACTCGCCGGTGCGGTAGATCTTGAAGCGGCGCTCACCGGGCACGGCGTTCACCGGCTCGTAGAGGCTCAGCGCGAAGTTCGTGCCGACGCCCAGCTTTTCCAGGTGGACCAGGTCGGCGACGGCTGCGCGCGGGGTGTGGTCGGCCTTGTAACCCTCGGGGAAGGCGTTCCCGTACCGGCGCAGCAGCTCGGCCGCGCGCTCCTCGCCGCACTCGGCGTTGAGCGCCTCCGCGAAACCGTCGGCCCAGGAGCGGGCGGCCTCGACGAGACGTGCCTCGATGCGTTCCTTGTCCTGGTCGGACAGCTGCGGCAGTTCGGTGCCCTGCGGAACCCGGACGACGAAGTGCAGCCGCGACAGGATGGATTCGGTGTTCCAGGCGGTGAAGTCGACGCTGGTGCCGCCGAGTTCCTCCTTCAGGATGTCGATGATCCGCAGCCGTACGCCGGTGGTGTACCGGTCGCGGGGCAGATAGACGAGGGCGGAGTAGTAACGCCCGTACTCGTCCTGACGGAGGTAGAGCCGCAGCCGGCGCCGCTCCTGGAGGTAGAGCACCGAGGTGACGATCGCCCGGAGTTCGTCGGGCGGCGTCTGGAAGATCTCGTCGCGCGGGTAGGTCTCCATGATCTGGAGCAGGTCGCGCCCGTCGTGGCTGTTGGGCCCGAACCCGGCACCCCGCAGCACCTCGTCGACCTTGCGGCGGACGACGGGCACCCGGCGTACGGACTCGGTGTAGGCGGCGGAGGAGAACAGCCCCAGGAACCGCCGCTCACCGACGACGTCACCGTTCTCGTCGAACTTCTTGACCCCGACGTAGTCGAGATACGACGGCCGGTGCACCGTGGCGCGGCTGTTGGCCTTCGTCAGCACGAGGAGCTTGTGCTCGCGGGCCTTGGCCCGGGCGTCGGCGGGCAGCCGCTCGAAGGACGGGCTGACCGGATGGCCCTCGTCCTCGGAGTGGTGCGGATCGGCCCGCAGGATGCCGAGCCCGGTCCCGGGCACGGCGGCCAGCGAGTCGTCCCCGCGCAGTTCGTACTCGCGGTAGCCGAGGAAGGTGAAGTGGTCCTGCGCCAGCCAGCGCAGCAGTTCGCGCGCCTCCTCGACGTCCTGGTCGACCAGGTCGTCGGCGGTCGGCTCCTTGGGCAGTTCCTCGGCGATGCGCAGCGCGGCCTCACGCATCTTGTCCCAGTCCTCGACGGCCTCACGGGTGTCGGACAGCACGCGCAGCAGGTCGTTGGTGATCTGCTTCAGATCGGCGCGGTCGGTCTCGCGGTCGATCTCGACGTGGATCCACGACTCGACGTGCGCGTCGTGCGGCAGCTCGGCGCTCCCGCCCACCGCACTCCCGGCGACGGGGGCGGGCAGCACCTCGATGAGCCGGCCGGTGAGGTCCCGTCGTACGACGAACTGCGGATGGATGACGAGATGGATGCCGCGACCCTGCCGGGACAGTTCGTTGGTGACCGAGTCGACGAGGAAGGGCATGTCGTCGGTCACGACCTCGACGACGGAGTGGCTGCACGTCCAGCCGTTCTCCTCGACGGTCGGGGTGTGCACCCGCACGCTCGCCGTGCCCTGCGGACGGGTCGCGCCCAGCCGGTAGTGCGAGAAGGCCGCGCCGAAGACATCGTCCGGTTCGCGGCCGAGGAGGTCCTCCGGGGCGGTGTGCAGGTAGTAGCGCTGGAGGAACGCGAGCACGGTGTCGTGGTCCGGGGTGCCGGGGTCTCCGCCGGGCATGGTCGCACGTGTCGTCCCGGTCGGTAGGTGCCCCCCGACCGGGCTGTTCTCAGCTACCCGGGCGGCCCTTTCGAGCAGCTCGGCCTTGGCTTCGTCCAGCTTGGTCTGCATTGTCCTCTGACTCCTGTCGCGCGCCGTTGCGTGACGTAGAAGGAAGTACGGTCCCTCCCGCGGTACAACGCCTCGACGCGGGGTCTCCGGTCTGTTCCGACGCTATGCCGCAAGGGGGGAAGAGCGGTGGGTTATCAGCCATTCTCGGCACCCCGGCGGAGTGTGACGCTGCTCTCGGCAACGCCGGTCCGTGGGATGCGTACGGCGTCCTGGGAACCCTCGGGGTTCCGTCCCGCCCGCGCCGACCAGCGATCGCCACCCGGGCACGGATGTGGTCCGTGCATTCCGGGCGCAAGGCAGGGACGACTGCGCCCCCGCGACATATCGCGCTGATCACGCCACCAGGCTATCGCTCATGACGGGGGCCACGTCATGCGCCATTTGTGTACAAAAACAGGTCGGCAAGTTTGCCAGTCTGCACAGTGGAGAAAAAGGGACGTCTTCAAACACCCCGAACGACGACTACGCGGCCAGCCGCTCGGCCTCGGCGACCGCCTCCGCCAGGCTGTCCACCACCGGCACGCCCACCTCTTCGAGGCTGGCCCGGCCATGGGAGCCACCGGTGTAGAGCACGGCCAGCGCACCCACGTGCAGGGCGGCGATCGCATCGTCGGCGGCATCCCCGATGACCACCGTGCGCGCGGCCTCGACGCCGGTGAGGGCCCCGAGATGGCGCACCATGTGCTCGGCCTTGCTGCCACCGGAGGGCCCGGTCCGCCCGTCGACCCGGACGAAGTGCGGCTCGATCCCGAATCCCCTGACCAGCGGGACGAGATCGGCATGCCCGTACATGCTGAGAATGGACTGGCTGCGCCCCGCCGACTGCCACCCCGCCAACAGCTCCCGCGCACCCACGGCAAGCTCACACGCCACCCGGTGCTCCGCGTAGTACCGGTGGAAGATCTCGTCCATGACAGCCCACTCGGCGTCCGTGGGCAGCCGCCCGAGCAGCCGCTCGTAGAACCTCGGCACCGGCACGCAGTACAGCTGCCTGTACTGCGCCAGCGTGATCGGCGCCAGGCCCAACTCGGCGAACGCGGCGTTCGTCGCCCCTATGACGGCGTCGGTGTCATGGAACAGGGTCCCGTTCCAGTCCCACACGATGTGCGCCGTTCCGTGCTTCCCCATAAAGAGAAAGTACCCCTCACCCCGGCCCCCGACCCGCACTTTCAGCCCGTCCGGCGTCTGAGGAGGAGCACCTTCGGGGCGAGACGACCCACCGCCCACCCCACCTCACCGCTCACCCCAACAACGCCACCAACTGAGGAATCTCCTGTGTGGCGTACCAGAGCAGCTCATGATCCTCAGCCCCGTCCACCGTGAACTGCGCATCGTCATCCCCCCGATCCGCCGCCCCCAACGCCGCCGCGGCCGCCGCGACATCCCCCTCCGCATCCCCGGCGTCGACATGCACAGCCGCCGCCTTCCCCAACGACACAGGCCCCCCGACCCGCACCTCACCCAGCGCGCCCGGATCAAGCCCCCGGTCGGGGTCGGCGACCGCCACCCCGTCCGCGACCTCCAGGGCGACGACCACACGCCGACGCATCACCTCCGGCTGCATCGCGAGCAGCCGCAGCGACGCGAGCGCGGCCCGATTCAGCGCCGAGTACTCCAGTTCCTCGATGTCGTCGGACAGATACCACTCGCGCAACGCGGGCGTGACGGCGTACGCGACGAACCGCCCCGCCCCCAACTCACCCGTCTTGTACGCCTCGGCAAGGCCGGGGAGGGTCAGAGGGACGTAGACGCGCATAACTGACCGCTTTCGTAGTTCGTAGAAGGCGTTTCCGACGGCCCGGGAAGGCCCTCAGGATACGTCGCGGCGTCCCCTTTCGAGTCCCCGCTCAGGCTTCTCCGGAGGTCAACAGTGCTCCTCGAAATTCACCCCGCCCACGGCTCCCACCAGGTCTTTACCCTCCGAGGATCACCCTGATAAGTGAACCTCCGACCCCCTCGATCCGCGCTCCGTCTCTCCTTGCATGCGACTGGTTACCCCCCGTACAAGATCCCCAACAGAAAGTTACTGCCCGGTATCTGGCCGGGCCTCGAGAACGGGGACATTCCATGAACAAGGTGATGACAAGGACGGTCCGCCGCGCCCCGTCCCACCCGCCGGTACGCAGGGACACCCGCCGCCCCGGCAGCACCCCGCACCGCACCACCCCGGGCGGAGGCACACCTCGTACACCCCTCCCCCAGGCCACCGCCCCCACCGAAACCCACCCGGAACCCCGAGTCCCCACCCAGGGCCGGCCACAGGGACAGGGACAGCACCCCGAACAGCACAGGACACCCACCCGCCCCCTCCAGAACCCCTCCCAGCCGCCCCGAGCTCTTCCCCAGCTCCAACCCACCGACCTCTTCGCCGACCGCCTCCTGGCGGTCCTGAGCGGCGAACGCCCCGTCCACAGCATGCTCCGCCACACCGTGGGCCGCGCCTACGACGAACTGGCCTGGCTCGCGGAGCGCGGCCCTCTGCGCACCCGCGGCACCCGCCCCGTCGTCCGCGACGTGGGCTACTACGAGCCCAGCCGGGGCGCCCTGGAGGCCTTCGCCCGCATCGGCGCCGGCGACCAGCTTCGCGCGATGGCCTTCCGCCTGGAACTGGGCCGGGACTTCCGCTGGCGCTGCACGGCGGTGGAACTGGGCGGCCCCCGAAGGCCACACACAGCGGACGACTAGTCCTCAAACCGAAGAGCCGGCCACCCCGCAGGATGCCCGGCTCTTCGAACAGCACGTCAGCGACGACCCACAGTCACTGCCGCACCACAACTACCGCTGCTCTACTACCTACTACCTACTTCTTACGCCGCCGCCCGCTCCGCTGCTTGCGCCGCTCGGCGCGGGTGAGCCCGTCCGCCTCGGACCGCACCTCGTCGTCGTCCCCGATGAGGTCACCCTCGACGATGCCGCCCTCGCCGTCCACGGTCGGCGCGGAGAAGTGCAGCCGGTCCGGCCGCTGCGGAGCGTCGAGACCCTTGGCGCGGATCTCGGGCCGGGAACCGGCACTCGCCTGCGCCGGCACCGAGTCCTCGGCACCCTTGTCCAGGGACGGCCTGGTGTCCGCGACCGGGACCTCCTCGACCTGCTGCTCGACCTGGACCTCCAGGTTGAACAGGTAGCCGACGGACTCCTCCTTGATGCCCTCCATCATGGCGGTGAACATGTCGAAGCCCTCGCGCTGGTACTCGACCAGCGGGTCCTTCTGCGCCATGGCGCGCAGGCCGATGCCCTCCTGGAGGTAGTCCATCTCGTAGAGGTGCTCGCGCCACTTGCGGTCGAGGACCGACAGCACGACCCGGCGCTCCAGCTCACGCATGATCTCGGAGCCGAGCTGCTCCTCACGCGACGCGTACTGGTCGTGGATGTCGTCCTTGATCGACTCGGAGATGAACTCGGGGGTCAGCCCGGCCCGGTCGCCGGCCGCCTCCTCCAGTTCGTCGACGGTGACCTTCACCGGGTAGAGCTGCTTGAAGGCGCCCCACAGCCGGTCCACGTCCCATTCCTCGGCGAAGCCTTCGGCGGTCTCCGCGGCGATGTACGCGTCGATGGTGTCGTCCATGAAGTGCTGGACCTGCTCGTGCAGGTCCTCGCCCTCCAGGACGCGGCGGCGCTCGCCGTAGATGACCTCGCGCTGCCGGTTGAGGACCTCGTCGTACTTGAGGACGTTCTTGCGGGTCTCGAAGTTCTGCGTCTCGACCTGCGACTGGGCGGAGGCGATGGCACGGGTGACCATCTTGTTCTCGATCGGCACGTCGTCCGGAACGTTCGCCATCGACATGACGCGCTCGACCATCTGGGCCTTGAAGAGCCGCATCAGATCGTCACCGAGGGAGAGGTAGAACCGCGACTCACCGGGGTCGCCCTGGCGTCCGGAACGACCGCGCAGCTGGTTGTCGATACGCCGGGACTCGTGCCGCTCGGTACCGAGGACGTAGAGCCCGCCGAGGTCCTTGACCTCTTCGAACTCGGCCTTCACAGCCTTCTCGGCCCGCTCCAGGGCGGCCGGCAGGGCCGCGGCCCACTCCTCGATGTGCTCCTCCGGGTCGAGGCCGCGCTGCCGCAGCTCCGCCTCGGCGAGGTCGTCGGGGTTGCCGCCGAGCTTGATGTCCGTACCACGACCGGCCATGTTCGTGGCGACCGTGACGGCACCCTTGCGGCCGGCCTGGGCGACGATGGTCGCCTCCCGGTCGTGCTGCTTGGCGTTCAGCACCTCGTGCTGGATTCCGCGCTTCGAGAGCTGCTGCGACAGGTACTCGGACTTCTCCACCGAGGTCGTGCCGACGAGGATCGGCTGACCCTTCTCGTGCTTCTCGGCGATGTCGTCGACGACCGCCTCGAACTTCGCGACCTCGGTGCGGTAGATCAGGTCGGACTGGTCCTTGCGGACCATGTCGCGGTTGGTCGGGATCGGGACGACACCGAGCTTGTAGATCTGGTGGAACTCGGCGGCCTCCGTCATGGCCGTACCGGTCATACCGGAGAGCTTGTCGTAGAGGCGGAAGAAGTTCTGAAGGGTGATGGTCGCCAGGGTCTGGTTCTCGTCCTTGATGTCCACCCCTTCCTTCGCCTCGATCGCCTGGTGCATACCCTCGTTGTAGCGGCGGCCGGCGAGGATACGGCCGGTGTGCTCATCGACGATCATGACTTCGCCGTCGATGACGACGTAGTCCTTGTCGTTCTTGAAGAGCTCCTTGGCCTTGATGGCGTTGTTCAGGTAGCCCACCAGCGGCGTGTTCACCGACTCGTACAGGTTGTCGATGCCGAGCCAGTCCTCGACCTTGGCGACACCCGACTCGTGGATGGCGACGGTGCGCTTCTTCTCGTCGACGTCGTAGTCGCCGGTCTCCTCGATGCCCTTGAGGGGGTTGCCCGTCTCACCGCGCTTGAGGCGCGTGACCAGCTTGGCGAAGTCGCCGTACCACTTGGTGGCCTGGTCGGCCGGGCCGGAGATGATCAGCGGCGTACGGGCCTCGTCGATGAGGATCGAGTCGACCTCGTCGACCACCGCGAAGTTGTGGCCGCGCTGGACGAGTTCGTCCTGGGACCACGCCATGTTGTCGCGCAGGTAGTCGAAGCCGAACTCGTTGTTCGTGCCGTACGTGATGTCGCAGGCGTACTGCTCGCGGCGCTGGGCCGGCGTCATGTTGGCCAGGATGCAGCCAACAGTCAGGCCCAGGAACTTGTGGACGCGGCCCATCATTTCGGAGTCGCGCTCGGCCAGGTAGTCGTTGACCGTGATGAGGTGAACGCCGTCTCCGGAGAGGGCGTTCAGATACGTGGGCAGCGTGCCGACCAGGGTCTTGCCCTCACCGGTCTTCATCTCGGCGACATAACCGAGGTGCAATGCGGCGCCGCCCATGATCTGGACGTCGTAGTGCCGCTGGCCGAGGGCGCGCTTGGCCGCCTCACGCACGGTGGCGAAGGCCTCGGGCAACAGGTCGTCCAGACTCTCACCGTCGGCGTACCGCTGCTTGTACTCATCGGTAAGGGCCCGCAGCTCGGCGTCGGAGAGGTCGACGAAGTCCTCTTCGATGGAGTTGACCTGGTCCGCGATGCGGTGCAGCTTGCGCAGGATTTTGCCTTCGCCTGCACGCATGATCTTCGAGAGGACGGACACGGGGGTTGGTCTCCTTGCCGGTCGGGCCGGGACGGTCGGTTTCCATTGTCTTAACTGAGCAACGGCCATCGTATGCGAGGACCCCGCCAAGCCGGGAGGTCTGCCGACGGGACAGCCATAAGGAGAACGGCCGGGAGTCACGGATGGTGCCGCGCCCCACCCACGAATTGCACGAATTGTGATCACGAACTCACGCACAGCAAAAGGGATGGCGCCCTCATCCCGCCCCGAGCAGAATCGGCCGATGGACCCCGTCACTCTCGCCACCGACCGTCTGCTCCTGCGCACGGTCGGCCCCCACGACACGGACGCCGTGTACGCCGCGGTGCAGGACCCCGACATCCAGCGCTGGACGACGATCCCGTCGCCCTACCTCCCCGAACACGCCCATGGCTTCACCTCCCAGCTGGTGCCCGACGGTTGGGCGGACGGCTCGATGTTCACGTTCGGCGTCTTCCTCCCCGAAGGGGAGGAACTGGTGGGCATGCTCGCCCTGACCATGCGCTCCCTGGGAGTGGCCGAGGTCGGCTTCTGGGCCGACAAGGCCCACCGGGGAAACGGCTACATCACCGAGGCCACGATCACCGCCTCCCGCTGGGCCTTCACCCACATGTCGGTGGACCGCGTGGAGTGGCGGGCGGAAGTAGGCAACACGGCGTCCCGGACAGCGGCGGAACGGGCCGGCTTCACCATGGAGGGCACCCTGCGCTCAGCGATCAACAACAAGGGAGTACGCCGAGACTGCTGGGTCGCTTCCCTACTCCCCTCAGACCTGGGCCTCCCTTCCTCGGCCCCATACCTCCCACTCCCCACCACCTGAGGACGAGACCCGCAACTCCAACCTGTCCGACGCCTGAGGACGAAGCCCGCATCTCCAGCCCGTCCGACGTACAAGGACGAGGCCCGCAACTCCAACCCGTCCGACGTACAAGGACGAGGCCCGCACCTCCAGCCCGTCCGGCGTTTGAGGACAAGGCCCGTTCAGGGCCGGCAGGGGGGTCTGGGGGCGCAGCCCCCAGGAACGGGATGGGACGGGTAGGGGCGGCGGGGGCGAACTCCCCACACCCCAACCCCCAGCTCACCCCCACTGTCAGTCCCACCCCCTATCGTGCGGAGACATGACGAGCAGCCCACCGCACCCCACCCCCCACACCAACCTCTCCGCCGACGAAGCCCGCCGCATCGCCCTACGCGCACAGGGCTTCCTGGGCACCCCCAACCGCAAGGCCGGCACTCGCGGCCTCCTCCGCCACCTGGGCGCGGTCCAGCTCGACACGATCTCCGTACTCGCCCGCTCCCACGAACTCATCCCGTACGCCCGCCTGGGCGCCATACCGCGCAAGAAAATCGAAGACGCCTACTGGAACCCGGCCCAGCCGAACCCCCATGCCTTCGAGTACTGGTCCCACGCCGCCTGCATCCTCCCCGTGGAGGAGTGGCCCCACTTCGCCTTCCGCCGCCGCGCCTACCGCTCCCGCCCCCAGTGGAACCACGACCTCCCGCCCGGCGTCTACGACCAGGTCATCGAACAGCTCCGCACGCAAGGCCCGCTCACAGCAACGGAGTTGGGCGGCGCTAAGCGCACCAGCGAATGGTGGGACTGGTCCGGCACCAAGGTCGCCGTCGAACGCGCCCTGATGTACGGCGAGGTGGTGTGCGTGGAGCGCCGAGGCTGGAAGCGGGTGTACGACCTGGCCGAGCGCGCCATCCCCGCCACACTGCTGCACGACGAGCTGAACGACGCCGAATGCCTGCGCCGCCTCGTCGGCCTCGCGGGCCAGTCCCTCGGCGTCGGGACCCGCGCGGACATCGCCGACTACCACCGCCTCAAGGCGGAGCAGGTCGACGCGGTGATCGCGGACTCGGGCCTGGTCCCCGTCACGGTCGAAGGCTGGGGCAAACCGGCCTGGGCCGACCCGGCAGCCCTGGAGACACCTGTACGAGGCCGCCACCGCACGACTCTGCTCTCCCCGTTCGACTCCCTGATTTGGGAACGGGCACGCACGGAACGGATCTTCGGTTTCACCCACCGCCTGGAGGCCTACGTCCCCAAGCCGAAGCGCGTGCACGGCTACTTCGCGATGCCGGTCCTCGCCGGCGGCCACCTCGTCGGCCGAGTGGACCCTGCCCGCGAGGGCAACACCCTGGTGGCCAGGCAGGTCACCCTGAACGGCCCGAAGGCGGTCCCGGCGGTGGTTCAGGCCCTGCTGGAGGCGGCGAGCTGGGTGAACTGCACGAACGTACGAGTGGAACGGGTGGACGCCCCGGACCTACGCGCCCCCCTCACCAGGGAACTGACCCAGGCCCTCGCATAACCGGTGACCGGTCGCTCTACCGGATCTCGAGGATCTTCTCCCGCATCGCGTAAACCACCGCCTCCATCCTGGAGTGCAGCTGCAGCTTCTCCAGGATGTTGCGCACATGGTTCTTCACGGTGTTCTCGGAGATGAACAACTCCTTGGCGATGTCACGGTTGTTCATGCCGGTGGCGACGAGCTTGAGCACTTCCAGTTCGCGCTCCGTGAGCCGGGGCGCCGGCACCAGTCGCCGCTCGTCCGTCCGCTGGATCATCGACTTGAATTCGGTGAGGAGTTTTGACGCCATCGAGGGGCTGATCTGCGACTGCCCGTCGGCCACCGCACGAATGGCCGTGGCCACCTCGTCCGTGGAGATCTCCTTGAGGAGATAGCCGGTCGCACCCGCCTTGATCGCCTCGTAGAGATCTGCTTCCTCATCGCTGATCGTCAACATGATGATCTTGGCGCTGGGCACGACCTCCTTGATGGAGGTGCACGCCTCGATCCCGCCGCGCTTCGGCATCCGTACGTCCATCAGGACGATGTCCGGCAACAGGTCGGCCGCCTTGTCGACAGCCTCCGCCCCGTCCCCGGCCTCGCCGACGACCTGGATGTCCTCCTCGGCCGCGAGCACGATCTCCAGTCCACGGCGGAAGAGCGCGTGGTCGTCCACGACAAGAACCCTGATCGGCTCCTTGCGCGAGGTGCCCGCGTCCGGGCCCATGCCGGTGACGCCGTCGTCGGCATCCTCGACCCGCATCGGTCCGAAGCTGTCCGCCATCGTTCCTCCCCCTGAAGGCTGTGGCCCGTGGTTCTGTGCCATCGCCAACCCAAGGCAACGGCCCACCGGTTGGACCGTTGCGGCCATGATTCCATGCCCGGGCGACAGTGCAGTGACAGAGCGGGCCCCGAAGGGGTCGTACACGGGTGCCCCTGGGGGCGCACACGCGCTCCAGGGGCACCCGCTCGGCTGTCACCGGGGGCGGTCAACCGCCCAGCGTGCCACCCGCCGCCGGGGAGTGCGTCTCCTGGTGGGCGACCATCGGGTCCGTGTTGAGGTGGATCACGCCGTAGTCGTAGGCGTGCCGCCGGTAGACGACGCTCGGTTCCTTGGTCTCGGAGTCGACGAACAGGTAGAAGTCGTGCCCGACCAGTTCCATCTCGTAGAGAGCCTGGTCGAGCGTCATCGGCGAGGCGACGTGGGTCTTCTCGCGGACGATGAGGGGGCCTTCGCCCTTCACTTCCAGCGAGCCGATCCTCTTGACGGGCACGCCGTCCGCGTCTTCCTCGTGGACGGGGTGACCGTTGCCGTTCAGCGTTGCCGCGTCCGGGACGTGGTCGGCGACCTCGGCGGCTGTCAGCCGGCCGGCGCCTCGGCGGGTGTAACGCTTGTCGTGCTGCTTGCGCAGCCGGGCCTCGAGCTTGTCCGCAGCGAGGTCGAGTGCCGCGTACGGGTCGCTTGCCGCTGCTTCCGCCCGGATCACCGGACCGCGGGAGTGGAGCGTGATCTCCACTCGGTCGGAGCGGTCGGCCTGCCGGGGGTTGGGCTCCTTGGACACCTCTACGTCGAGGCTGATCACCTTGCCGTCGAGCTTCTGGATTCTGTCCAGCTTCAACTTCTCGGCGACGTGCTTCCGGAACCGCTCGGGCACCTCGGTCTTGCGTCCCTTGACGACGATGTCCACGCAGAACTCCGTTCCCGGATCGCTCCGCTTCAGTGGCGAAGCGTCTCCCTTTCGCACCAGGCTCCGGTGTGCTCCGGAACCTCGGACTCGGTGACTTCCACCTCCTCCTCCCCCATGGGCAAGATCCCCACGCGGCAGGCCGGGGTGATTAAGCAAAACCCGCAGCACGGCATTCGGATTTTCGAGGTGTGGCCTGCGGCTTTCCCTCACAACCGAACATATCTCGCCCGGACGGATGCCGTCACCCTCTACTGCCGCGTACCTCCGTTCCAGTTAATTGGCCCTCTCACTACCTGCAACGATGCAAGTTCGCGGTCAGTTCCGGTTTATTTCGAAAGAATCAGGCGTCGCCGCGACCACAGCCGCGCAGATCATGCCTCCGAAGGTGCCAGGCGCCACCATTGCCGACACTCCTGACCTCCGCTCCACATCCACGGCCGTGACTCCCGTGCACCGCTGCACTCTGCCTTCCCGTCCCGCTTCCGAGTACACGGCATTTCTCACTCCTCTCACTTTTCCCACCTCTCCCGACCGTCCCGCCCCGTCCGCCCCTGCCGTCTCCCCGTACCCGACCGCTTCCCGCACGGCACGGGCGGCCTCGGCCAGCGAGGCTCCCGTCGTCATCAGGTCGTCGACCAGGACGACCGCACCCGCACCGGCCAGCAGCCGCCCGCCCCCGGCGGCCACGCTCAGGGCGCCCGCGAGATTGTCCAGCCGCTCCCGGGAGTTGAGGCCCGCCTGATCGGCCACCGCACGCCGCTGCCGCAATACCGCCAGCACCCGGGCCGACGTACCGGACCCGCGCAGCTCACCCGCCGCGGCGAGCGCGATACGCCGAGCCGGATCATGCCCCCGGTCCCGCACAGCCCGGCGCGCGGACGGTACAGGGACGAGCAGCACGCCCGTACCCTCGCGCAGAGCCCCGGCCGGCCCCGCCCGCACAGCTCCCGCCAGCGCCGTCCCGAGCGGACCCGCGAGTGCCAGCGCACCCCTTTCCTTGTGCGCGAGGAGTACCGCGCGCACCTCGTCCTTGTACCGGACCGCCGCGTGCACGACCGGCAGCCCGAGCGGCTCCGGCACCGGTCGCACCCTGCTGGACGCGGCCCCGTTCAGAGCGGCACGGCACTCCGGGCAGAGCACCGTACGCGGCCTTCCGCAGCCCCCGCACTCAGCCGGCAGCACCAGGTCGCCGAGATCCTGCCACCAGCCCCGCATGCCCACCACTGTGCCAACACCGGCACCACCCTGCCACCCCTGTGGAAAACGCCCTGTGGACAACTCCACGCCCCCCACGGACAGCACCCGAAAACACCGACGGCCCGCCGGACATCCGACGAGCCGTCCCCTCCACCACCCCACCCGGATCCACGGCCCAGCCCCGAGCCCCGAGCCCCGAAGACCATCGACCCGTTGATCCGTCGCGCCGTCGCCCCGAAAAGGCCGGCGACTCACCCTGGATACACCGGAGCCGACCCCTCCTTGACCAGCTTCTGCCACTTGGACCCGGACAGCAGCCGCACGATCCCGTCCTCCTCCGAGTACGCCACCAGCGGCATCCGCTCGTCCTCGGACGCGGCGATGCTCTTCACGCCGGTCAGCGCGGCCGGCGCCGACCCCACCGGCGTCGAGCCGTCGACCTGCACGTATCCCATCTGCTGAACACCGCCCTGCTCACGCCCCACCACCACGAGCCGACTGTCCCCGGCCCACGACATGGCGGTGACCTCCTCCAACTGCGGTGTCACGGAATGGAGTTCGAGGACCGACACGACCGACTGCTCCCCGGTCCGCTGCCCCTTCGTCTGCTGCGCCGTCGTCTTCTCCTGAGCCGACCCGCCCGACGTCTGCGCCGACCGCTCGTCCCGCTCGATCCGCCCGATGTACAGGGACCGCAGGCCGTCCTTCTCTACGATGAGCGCGATCCGCACCCCGTCGGCAGCCACCCGTACCGCTTCGACATGCCCGTCGAGCCCCGGCGTCCTCACCTCCAGCGGCTCGCCCGCCCCCTTCTCCAGGAACAGCAGCCGGGGCTTCTTGGGGTCGCGGTCGGCCACCCACAGGTCGCCGTCACCGTCCCAGCTGGGTGTGGTCAGACGGTCGGCCTTGGTGGTGCCCTGACTGGTCAGCACGGGCTCACCGAGCGACCCGCCCGACACCAGCGACCCGACGTAGAGCGAGGCCCCGTCCAGCGAGACCCCGGCCGCGCTGCCCTCGTCGCGCGAGACCGCCGCGGACCGCAGTTGCTTCTCGCCCTCGCCGAGCGCGCCCGGCACCGGCGTGACATCGGCGGCTGCTTCGAGACTGTCGCCCGCCACGCGTACGAGGCGGTGCTTGCCGTCGATGAAGTACTGGAACTCGGGGTGCTCCACCACACCACGCGCGGCGACGGTCGCGACCTGTTCCTTGCGCAGGACGCACAGCTGGGTGCCGTTGGCGCGCTGCAGCGCGACCTCGTCGACCCCCGTGGGGGTCAGGTCCTGCAGTGTGTAGAGGAGTTGGGCGGCCATCTCGGTGCACTTGGCGGACCCGACCCGGCTCGCCTTGTCGTTGAGCGGCACCGTCAACCGGTTCTGGTCGTCGGGGGTCAGCGAGGTGACGCCCTTCCTGAGCGCCGTACCGGTGGGGAAACTCGACCTGACGACCGGTCCCAGCCAGCGCGAGGGCCCCGCCAGCAGCGAACTCACCGTCTGCGTCATCGGGTCGACCTTCTTGCGGACATACACCGGATCCGCGACGGACACGGGCTGTCCGTTCGACTCCGTCGGCGTGTTCGACGCGAAGTAGTACTTGTTGACGGCCGTGTAGTTGCGCAGGAAGTCCGACTTGCCCATGACAATGCCCTGCGGCAGGTCGTCGATGCGCCACTGCCCGCTCTTCTTCTCACGCGTGAGGTGCAGCGTCTCCCGGTACTGCCCGTCGGCGGGATCGTACGACTGCCGGGAGTCCAGCGTGGCGAACCTGCCGCCGGTCAGCGTGGACGCGTAATCCTCGGAGTCGTCCCGGGTGCCATCGTGGACGGGATATGCCGTGGGCCCGCCGTCCAGCACCGTGGTCGACGCGTCGGGCCGCCATGTCTTCGCGGCATGTGCCGTCAGGTACTTGAGCGCGGTCTCATAGTGCGGATCGTCGCTGGTCAGCGCTTCCAGGAAGCCCTGGACGATCTGTCCGGGCGGCGCGTTCTCGTGCGGCGGCAGGGCGAAGACCCGTACCTGGGCGTCCTGCCTGGGCGTGGACTCGACTCCGCGCAGATCCCCGCTGTCGGGCATCGAGGCGCATCCGGCCAGCAGTACGGTGCCACAGGCGGCGTACACCACCGCGCGAACCGTTTCCCGCCGCCGACCGTCCCGCCGACCGTCCCGCTCGCGGTCAGGGCCCACGAAATGCCTCCCCTTGCTCATCCACCCGCTCCGACCCGGCCTCCGAGGACACCCCGTCCGAGGACTGCGGCTCCGTACCGGACATGCCGTCCCACCGCGCACCGCCGACCGGGCGCGGCACCACCCGGGAGCCGTTGCCGGGCAGCGCCGTGGGATCCGCCGTAGGGGCGACCGCCGCGAGGCGCGGCGCTATCGGCCGCTGTTCGGCCGCCGCCGTCCGCACCGGCACCGTGGCCAGCTTGTCGCCACCCGCGTGCGGCAGACCCGCGTCGTTGAGTCCCCGATGGCGGCGTGAGTCCTTGGGCTCCAGCGGTATCGGTGAGCCCCGCAGGGGCTCGTCGGCGGTGCGCGGCAGCGTCATCCGGAACTGCGAACCGCCACCCGGCTCACCCCACGCCTGCAGCCAGCCCCCGTGCAGCCGGGCGTCCTCCAGCGCGATGGACAGGCCGAGACCCGTACCGCCGGTGGTACGCGCGCGTGCCGGGTCGGCCCGCCAGAAACGGCTGAAGACCCGGGTCGCCTCACCGGGCTTGAGCCCGACCCCGTAGTCACGTACCGCCACCGCGACCGCACCGCCCGCGGCGGCCAGCTTCACGACGACGTCCTTGCCCTCGCCGTGCTCCACGGCGTTGACCACGAGGTTGCGCAGCACCCGCTCCACGCGCCGCGCGTCGGCCTCCGCCACCACGGGCTGCTGATCGCCGACGACCCGTACCGTCGTCCCCTTGCGCTCGGCCAGCGGCGCGGCACCGCTCACCACCCGCCGTACGACCTCCCTGAGGTCTATCGGCTCGGCCTCCAGTGCCGCTGCGCCGGCGTCGAACCGGCTGATCTCCAGCAGGTCCGCGAGCAGCGTCTCGAACCGGTCCAGCTGATCGGCGAGCAGTTCGGCCGACCGCGCGGTCACCGGATCGAAGTCCACGCGCGCGTCATGGATGACATCGGCGGCCATCCGTACGGTCGTCAGTGGCGTCCGCAGTTCGTGCGACACGTCGGACACGAACCGTCGCTGCATCCGCGACAGCTCCTCCAGCTGCTGGATCTTCAGCTGGAGATTCTGCGCCATCTTGTTGAAGGCCTCGCCGAGCCGCGCGATGTCGTCCTCACCGGTGACCTTCATCCGCTCCTGCAGCCGCCCGGCGGACAGCCGCTCGGCGATCCCCGCCGCCATCCGCACCGGCGTCACGACCTGCCGCACCACAAGCCAGGCGATAGCCCCCAGGAGTACGACGACGAACAGCCCGGCCGTCGCCAGCGTCCCCTTGACGAGGCTCAGCGACTTCTCCTCCTGGGTGAGCGGGAAGAGGTAATACAACTGGTACGGATCCCCGTTCGGGTCGTCGACCTGCTTGCCGATGACCAGCGCGGGCTGCGACTCACTGCCGTTGGTGTAGATGATGCGGGTATAGCTCTGGGCCATCAAGGGGCTGCTGTCGGCCCGCGCGCGCAGCGCGTCAGGCACGCTCGCCGTCGGGTCCACCCCGCCCGAGGCACGCGGCCCACGGCCGCTGCCACCGTCGTCGCCCGCCGGACCGACCGGAAGCGTCACGACGTCGAAGGCACCCTGGCCACCACTGGAGAGGGACTCCACCAGGTCACTCATCCACGGGATGAGGGTCTGCGCGGGACGACCGCCCGTGCCGGAACCGTCGTCCCCACTGGTGCTGGCCGCCGTGTCCGCGTTCTGCTTGGCCGCCGCGAACCCGCCCGCGGCCTGACTCTGCGACGCCTTCACCTTGGCGTCCAGGAGCCCGTTGCGCACCTGGCCGATGACGACGAAGCCGAGCAGCAGCACGACGCCGAGCGACATCAGCAGCGTCGTGGCCACGACCTTGAGCTGGATGTTGCGCCGCCACAGCCGCATGACCGGCAGCAGCGGCCGGCGCACCCAGCGCATGAACAACCGAAGGACCGGGCTGCCCTGGACACCGCCCTGGAGCAGCCCGCCCTCGAAGAACTGCCGCCAGCCGGAGCCGGCCCTGCTCACCCTCTGCCGCCCGACAGGCCGCCCCGCACGCCCCCCGGAACGCCCGGGGGGCGAAGCGGCACTGTCCCCGGACATGTCAGCTCGGTCCTGCCTTGTAACCGACGCCACGGACGGTCACCACGATCTCCGGCCGCTCCGGGTCCTTCTCGACCTTCGAGCGCAGCCGCTGCACATGGACGTTGACCAACCGGGTGTCCGCCGCGTGGCGGTACCCCCAGACCTGCTCCAGAAGCACCTCACGCGTGAACACCTGCCACGGCTTGCGCGCGAGCGCGACCAGCAGATCGAACTCCAGAGGCGTCAGCGCGATCGACTGCCCGTCCCGCTTCACGGAGTGGCCGGCGACATCGATGAGGAGGTCACCTATGGCCAACTGTTCGGGCGCCGGCTCCTCCGACCTCCGCAGCCGCGCCCGGATCCTGGCGACCAGCTCCTTCGGCTTGAACGGCTTCACGATGTAGTCATCGGCACCCGACTCCAGGCCCACGACGACGTCGACGGTGTCGCTCTTGGCCGTGAGCATCACGATCGGTACCCCGGACTCCGCCCTGATCAGGCGGCACACCTCGATACCGTCCCGGCCGGGAAGCATCAGGTCCAGGAGCACCAGGTCGGGCTTGGACTCACGGAAAGCGGCCAGCGCCTTGTCGCCGTCAGCTACGAAAGACGGCTCAAAACCTTCACCACGCAACACAATGCCGAGCATCTCGGCCAGTGCGGTGTCGTCATCGACGACAAGGACTCGTCCCTTCATAAACGACATCATCCCATTAACTAAATCGTTACCTGTCGTGACCTGTCACACAGCTCTGCCAGCGCCTCAGCCGTAACGGGCGACACAACGCCCGCTTCGGTGACGATCGCCGTCACCAACTCGGGAGGAGTCACATCGAACGCCGGGTTGTACGCCTGAGTCCCCAAGGGTGCCACCGGAATCCCCCCTCCCGCCTCCGCTCCCGGCACCGGCACCTGAGGCGCGGCGATTTCCGTCACCTCATGTCCGGCACGCTGTTCCACCTCTATGGACGCCCCGTCGGGGGTGTCCGGATCCACCGTGGTCACCGGCGCCACCACGATGAACGGCACGTGGTGGTACCGGGCCAGCACGGCGAGCGGATAGCTCCCCACCTTGTTCGCCACCGAACCGTCGGCCGCGATCCGATCGGCACCGATCAGTACCGCGTCCACCTCCCCGGCGGCGAACAGGGAGCCCGCCGCGTTGTCCGTGAGCAAGGTGTACGCCATTCCGCTGCGCGCCGCCTCATACGCTGTCAGGCGAGCACCTTGCAGCAACGGACGCGTTTCGTCCACCCAGAGCCTGCGCAGCCGCCCCGCCCGGTGCGCCGCCAACGCCACCGCGAACGCCGTCCCCTCCCCACCCGACACCAGCGACCCGGTGTTGCAGTGCGTGAGCACCCGGTGTCCGCCGCCGGGCAGCAGCTCGTCCAGCAGCGCCAGCCCGTGCACCGCCATCCGTGCGCTGGCCTCGGCGTCCTCCCTGTGCAGCACCCGAGCCGCGACCAGCGCCGCCCCGGCCGCCTGCTCCCGGTCACCGCTCCTCGCAAGCTCCGCCCGGTACGCGTCCCGCGCCCTGCGCACCCCGACAGCGAGGTTGACGGCGGTGGGCCGGGCCTGCGCCAGCCCGACGGCAGCCTCGTCCACGTCGAAGCCGCGCACGGCGGCGAGCGCGACACCGTACGCCCCCGCGATACCGAGCAGCGGCGCCCCACGCACAGCCAGCGAACGGATCGCCGCCACCAGCGCGGGCGCGTCCGTACAGACCAGCTCGACCTCCTCCGCCGGGAGTCTCGTCTGGTCGAGAAGGACCAGCACCGGGCCCTCGGGAGGTTCCTCCCAACGGATCGCCGGTATCTCGGTGGGCCGGTTGTCCTCGCGCAATTGCGCGTACTGATCAGCCATCCACCCAGTCTGCCCCCTGTCCGTCGGACAATTGAAGGAGCCCGGCCCATACAGGGGGCTGATCTCCCGCACGCTCCCCATGACACGATGGCTGCCAACCTGCCGCGAACGCGGACGGGCACCGTGAAGGAGCGACGATGAACGACACTCCGGGCTGGGCCTCGCCCGGATCTGCCCCCTCCGAAGGGCAGCAGCCCGGCGCGTCCGCCCCCGCCGACCGCCCCGGTCCCGCGGCACCCGCGGACCAGCCGCTCCCCGACCCGACCGGCTCCGGCCCGAAGTGGTCCCAGGAACAGCCTCCACCCGCCCAGTGGTCCGCGCCCACCGGCCCCCAGGGCCCCGGCCAGACCCCGCCTCCCGGCCCGGGCTGGGGCGGCCAACCCCCCGGCGGATACGGCGGCGGCCCGGGAGCCCCGGGAGGGTACGGCGGATACGGCCCGCCCGGCGGCCACCCCGGTTGGGGAGGTAACTGGGGCGGTCCCCCGCCCGCGGCCAAACCCGGCGTGATCCCGCTGCGCCCCCTCGGCGTCGGCGAGATCCTCGACGGAGCCGTCTCCACCATGCGCGCCTACTGGCGTACCGTGCTGGGCATTTCGCTCACCGTCGCGATCGTCACGGAGATCGTCGCCGTCCTCGTCCAGGGCTTCTTCCTGGACGACAGCACGAGCGTCGACACCCTCGACGGCTCCAGCGCGAGCCTCGACGAGGTGGGCCGCGCCATGGGGGACGCGATGCTCGGCTCCGGCGTCATCTTCGTGATCTCCCTGATCGGCACCGTCATCGCGACGGCACTGCTCACGACCGTGACCAGCCGCGCCGTGCTCGGCAAACCGGTCACCATCGGCGAGGCCTGGCGGGACGCCCGCCCGCAGATCCCGAAGCTCTTCGGCCTCATCTTCCTGCTGCTGCTCACCGTCGTCGTGGTCGTCACCGTCGGCATCGCACCGGGCGTCATCGTGGCCGTGTCCGCTTCGGAGGGCGGCGGTTTGGCACTCGCCGTGCTGGGCGGCCTCGGCGCGAGCCTCGTCGCGGCGTGGCTGATGATCCGCTTCTCCCTGGCCTCGCCGGCGCTGATGCTGGAGAAGCAGAGCATCGTGAAGTCGATCAGCCGTTCCGCGAAGCTCGTCAGCGGCTCGTGGTGGCGGGTCTTCGGCATCCAACTGCTCG
This sequence comes from Streptomyces sp. B21-083, assembly GCF_036898825.1. GTDB lineage: Bacteria > Actinomycetota > Actinomycetes > Streptomycetales > Streptomycetaceae > Streptomyces. Next base: position 3,851,734 of record NZ_JARUND010000001.1, read on the forward strand.
CCTCGCTCATCGCGGGAATCGTCGCGGGCATCGTCGTCCTGCCGTTCACCTTCATCGCCGGAGCCCTCACCGGAGACGGCATCAGTGGCGTCATCGACGGCACGGGCAGCGTCGGCTGGACGTTCCTCGTCGTCAGCGGCATCGGCTCGGTGATCGGCTCCATGATCACCTTCCCCATCACCGCGGGCGTGACCGTGCTCCTGTACATCGACCAGCGCATCCGCCGCGAGGCCCTCGACCTCGACCTGGCCCGCGCCGCAGGCGTACAGAACAGCGGCTCCGGCGCCCCGGGCGCCACCCCAGGGAGCTGATGCGGTGAGCCTGACGGGGGGATTCCTCACCACGGTGCCGGCCCTGCCGCCCACCGCCGAAGCAGCCGTACGAGCACTGCTGCGCGCCGGCGACACCGCCGTACTGGCACTGGCGGCCGACAACCCGCCGGTGACGATCCCGCGTGACCCCGCTCGCGAGGCAGCCCGACGCGAGCTGTCCAAGCGCATGTACCACGAGAACGACCCAAGCCTGTTCCAACGGGCCATGGACGCCTTCTGGGACTGGCTCGACAAGGTGTTCAACGCGGCCTCGACCGCGACCCCAGGAGGAATGGTCGGACTGGTGGTCGTCCTCCTGGCCGTCGTCGCCGTGATCGGCGCCCTGTGGTGGCGCCTCGGCAGCCCGCGCACCGGCCCCACCTCGTCCGCCGCGCTCTTCGACGACCGCCCCCGCAGCGCCGCCGAACACCGAGCCGCCGCCGAGGCGCACGCCGTCCAGGGCCACTGGAACCACGCCGTCCAGGAGCGGATGCGTGCCGTCGTACGCTCCCTGGAGGAACGCGCGCTCCTCGATGCCCGCCCCGGCCGCACCGCCGACGAGGCAGCCGCCGAAGCGGGCCGCACCCTGCCGGCGCACACCGACCGCCTACGCACCGCGGCCCGCGACTTCGACGACGTGACATACGGCGGGCGCACCGCGACCCCCCAGATGTACCGCCGGCTCACCGAACTCGACGACGACCTGGAACGTACGAAACCGGCCCTCGCGAACATCAGCAGCGCCCCCAGCACGGCCCCCAGGTCCCACCAGGGAGCCGCCGGATGAGCATCGAGACCGCGCCCCTCCCCACCACCACGTCGACCTCGCCCACCGCCCGCCAGGTGTGGACCCGCGCGCGAGGCGTCGTCCTCGGCGTCGTCCTCCTCCTGGTGGGTGCCGTCACGCTCGCCGTGATCAACTCCGGCACCCGGCGCGGCGGCCTCGACCCTCGTTCCGCCGACCCCCGAGGCAGTCGCGCCGTCGCCACACTCCTCGCCGAACGAGGCGTGTCCACGCGCGTGGTCACCACCCTCGCCGAGGCGAGCACCGCGGCCGACGCGGACACGACGCTCCTACTCGCGGCCCCCGACCTGCTGACCGACCGTCAACAGAAGCAACTGCACACGACGACGGAGAGCTCCGGCGGGCGTACGATCCTGGTCGCCCCCAGCAGCCCGTCCGTCGAGACACTCGCCCCCGGCGTCACCGCCGACCGCGCGATGAGCTTCGACTCGAAGCTCTCCCCCCACTGCGACCTGCCCGCCGCGCGACGCGCGGGCACCGCCGACACGGGTGGCTTCCGCTACGACACCACCGCCCCCGGCGCCGACGCGTGCTACCCGAGCAACGGCCTGCCCACTCTCGTACGCGTCCCCGCGCCCACCGGGAACGGCGACACCGTCGTCCTCGGCGCACCCGACATCCTGTACAACGATCGTCTCGACGAGCACGGCAACGCCTCGCTCGCCCTCCAACTGCTCGGTTCCCGCCCCCACTTGGTCTGGTACCTCCCCTCGCTCTCCGACGACTCGCGCACCGGATCCGGTGAGCGCAGCCTGTTCGACCTGCTCCCTTCGGGCTGGGGCTGGGGCACCCTGCAACTCTTCTTCGCCGCAGCTCTGGCCGCCTTCTGGCGGGCACGCCGCTTCGGCCCCCTCGTACCCGAACGTCTCCCGGTGGCGATCCGCGCCTCCGAAACCATCGAAGGCCGCGCCCGCCTCTACCGCAAAACCAACGCCCGCGACCGCGCGGCAGCCGCTCTTCGCTCCACCACCCGCATTCGCCTCGCCCCCTTGGTAGGCGTCCCCGTGCCCCAGGCACACGCGCCCGAGGCCCTGCTCCCCGCTCTGTCCGCCCACCTCCACGACCACGGAGACGGACAGTCCCTGCACTCCCTCCTCTTCGGCCCGCCGCCCCGCGACGACGCCGCCCTCATCTCCCTCGCCGACCAACTCGACGCCCTCGAAAGAGAGGTACGCCGTCCATGATGGACCCGACCACTGACAACGCCGGGATCACCGGGAACCCGGACACCGCCCGGGCCTCCCTGGAAGCCCTGCGCGCCGAGATCGCCAAAGCCGTGGTCGGCCAGGACCCCGCCGTGACCGGCCTCGTCGTCGCCCTCCTCTGCCGCGGACACGTTCTCCTTGAAGGAGTCCCTGGAGTAGCCAAAACGTTGCTCGTCCGGGCCCTCGCATCCGCACTCGAACTCGACACCAAGCGCGTCCAGTTCACTCCGGACCTGATGCCGAGCGACATCACGGGCTCCCTCGTCTACGACACCCGCAGCGCGGAGTTCTCCTTCCAGCCGGGCCCGGTCTTCACCAACCTCCTCCTCGCGGACGAGATCAACCGCACGCCCCCGAAAACCCAGTCGTCCCTCCTGGAAGCCATGGAGGAACGCCAGGTCACGGTCGACGGCACCCCCCGCCCCCTCCCCGACCCGTTCCTGGTCGCGGCGACCCAGAACCCGGTCGAGTACGAGGGCACATATCCCCTCCCCGAAGCCCAGCTGGACCGTTTCCTCCTCAAGCTCACGATCCCCCTCCCCTCCCGCCAGGACGAGATCGACGTCCTGACCCGCCACGCCGAGGGCTTCAACCCGCGTGACCTGCGCGCCGCCGGCATACGCCCCGTGGCAGGCCCGGCCGACCTGGAAGCGGCCCGCACGGCCGTCGCCAAGACGACGATCTCCCCCGAGATCACCGCCTATGTGGTGGACATCTGCCGCGCCACCCGCGAATCCCCGTCCTTCACGCTCGGCGTCTCCCCCCGAGGCGCCACGGCCCTCCTCGCGACGTCCCGCGCCTGGGCCTGGCTGACAGGCCGCGACTACGTCATCCCCGACGACGTCAAGGCACTCGCCCTGCCCACCCTCCGCCACCGCGTGCAACTGCGACCAGAGGCCGAGATGGAGGGCGTGACGGCCGACTCGGTCATCAACGCGATCCTCGCCCACGTCCCCGTGCCGCGCTGATGCCACTCACCGGCCGCGCGGCCCTCGTGGCAGCCCTGGGCTCGATCCCCGTCGGCGTCTGGGGTCCGAGCTGGACGGGTTTCCTCGCCGTCAACGGCCCCCTGGCGATCGCCTGTGCCTGCGACTACGCCCTGGCCGCGCCCGTACGCCGCCTCGGCCTGAGCCGCTCCGGCGACACATCCGCACGCCTGGGCGAACCAGCGGACGTCACGCTCACCGTCACCAACCCCTCCGGCCGTCTGTTCCGCGCCCGTCTACGCGACGCCTGGCCGCCCAGCAGCTGGCAGTCCGGCACCGAGGTGGAGGCCTCCCGTCACCGCCTGACGGTCCCGGCCGGTGAACGCCGCCGTGTCATCACCCGTCTACGTCCCACCCGCCGAGGCGACCGTCAGGCCGACCGCGTCACCATCCGCTCGTACGGCCCTCTCGGCCTCTTCGCCCGCCAGGGCAGCCACCACGTTCCCTGGACGGTGCGCGTCCTCCCGCCTTTCACCAGCCGCAAGCACCTCCCCTCGAAGCTCGCCCGCCTGCGCGAACTCGACGGCCGCACCAGCGTCCTGACCCGCGGCGAAGGCACGGAATTCGACAGCCTGCGCGAGTACGTTCCCGGCGACGACACCCGTTCCATCGACTGGCGCGCCACCGCCCGCCAGACCACGGTCGCGGTACGCACCTGGCGCCCTGAACGCGACCGCCACATCCTCCTGGTCCTCGACACCGGCCGAACGTCGGCGGGCCGCGTGGGCGACGTCCCCCGCCTGGACGCCTCGATGGACGCGGCACTCCTCCTGGCAGCCCTGGCGTCCCGCGCGGGCGACCGCGTGGATCTCCTCGCGTACGACCGCCGGGTTCGCGCCCTGGTCCAGGGCCGCGCCGCAGGCGACGTGCTCCCGTCCCTGGTCAACGCGATGGCCACCGTGGAACCGGAGCTCCTCGAAACGGACGCCCGTGGACTCGCGGCGACCGCGCTCCGTACGGCCCCCAGACGCTCCCTGATCGTGCTGCTCACCAGCCTCGACACGGCCCCCGTCGAAGAGGGCCTGCTCCCGGTCCTCCCTCAACTGACCCAGCGCCACACCGTCCTCCTGGCCGCGGTGGCAGACCCGCACATCGCCACCATGGCGACAGCCCGAGGAAACACCGACGCGGTGTACGAGGCCGCAGCCGCCGCCCAGGCACAGGCGGAACGCCATCGAACCGCCGAACAACTCCGCCGCCACGGCGTCACGGTCGTCGACGCCACTCCAGATGCCCTGGCGCCGGCACTGGCGGACGCCTATCTGGCCCTGAAAGCTGCAGGACGCCTTTGAACTGCTGAATGGTGTCTCTCCTGCCAGTAGAGACACCATTTTCAATCAGCCATGAAACACCGTAAACGCAGAAAAGCCCCGGACCGGTTTCCCGGTACGGGGCTTTTCGCAATATTTGTTCGGCGGTGTCCTACTCTCCCACAGGGTCCCCCCTGCAGTACCATCGGCGCTGTGAGGCTTAGCTTCCGGGTTCGGAATGTAACCGGGCGTTTCCCTCACGCTATGACCACCGAAACACGGTGAAACACATATCAACCGCACCACCCGTGACCTTGGGCGGGGTTGTTCGTGGTTTCAGAACCAACACAGTGGACGCGAGCAACTGAGGACAAGCCCTCGGCCTATTAGTACCAGTCACCTCCACCCGTTACCGGGCTTCCAGATCTGGCCTATCAACCCAGTCGTCTACTGGGAGCCTTACCCCATCTAGTGGGTGGGAACACTCATCTTGAAGCAGGCTTCCCGCTTAGATGCTTTCAGCGGTTATCCCTCCCGAACGTAGCCAACCAGCCATGCCCTTGGCAGGACAACTGGCACACCAGAGGTTCGTCCGTCCCGGTCCTCTCGTACTAGGGACAGCCCTTCTCAATGTTCCTGCGCGCGCAGCGGATAGGGACCGAACTGTCTCACGACGTTCTAAACCCAGCTCGCGTACCGCTTTAATGGGCGAACAGCCCAACCCTTGGGACCGACTCCAGCCCCAGGATGCGACGAGCCGACATCGAGGTGCCAAACCATCCCGTCGATATGGACTCTTGGGGAAGATCAGCCTGTTATCCCCGGGGTACCTTTTATCCGTTGAGCGACGGCGCTTCCACAAGCCACCGCCGGATCACTAGTCCCGACTTTCGTCCCTGCTCGACCCGTCGGTCTCACAGTCAAGCTCCCTTGTGCACTTACACTCAACACCTGATTGCCAACCAGGCTGAGGGAACCTTTGGGCGCCTCCGTTACTCTTTAGGAGGCAACCGCCCCAGTTAAACTACCCATCAGACACTGTCCCTGATCCGGATCACGGACCCAGGTTAGACATCCAGCACGACCAGACTGGTATTTCAACGACGACTCCACAAACACTGGCGTGCCCGCTTCAAAGTCTCCCAGCTATCCTACACAAGCCGAACCGAACACCAATATCAAACTATAGTAAAGGTCCCGGGGTCTTTCCGTCCTGCTGCGCGAAACGAGCATCTTTACTCGTAGTGCAATTTCACCGGGCCTATGGTTGAGACAGTCGAGAAGTCGTTACGCCATTCGTGCAGGTCGGAACTTACCCGACAAGGAATTTCGCTACCTTAGGATGGTTATAGTTACCACCGCCGTTTACTGGCGCTTAAGTTCTCAGCTTCGCCCAACCGAAGTTGGACTAACCGGTCCCCTTAACGTTCCAGCACCGGGCAGGCGTCAGTCCGTATACATCGCCTTACGGCTTCGCACGGACCTGTGTTTTTAGTAAACAGTCGCTTCTCGCTGGTCTCTGCGGCCACCCCCAGCTCGGAGAGTAAATCTCCTCACCAGTGATGGCCCCCCTTCTCCCGAAGTTACGGGGGCATTTTGCCGAGTTCCTTAACCATAGTTCACCCGAACGCCTCGGTATTCTCTACCTGACCACCTGAGTCGGTTTAGGGTACGGGCCGCCATGAAACTCGCTAGAGGCTTTTCTCGACAGCATAGGATCATCCACTTCACCACAATCGGCTCGGCATCAGGTCTCAGACTATGTGGTGTGCGGATTTGCCTACACACCGTCCTACACCCTTACCCCGGGACAACCACCGCCCGGGATGGACTACCTTCCTGCGTCACCCCATCACTCACCTACTGCAGGTCTGGTCCGTCGGCTCCACCACTCCCCCTTGCCCGAAGGCTCCGGGGCGGCTTCACGGACTTAGCATCGCCTGGTTCAATGTTTGACGCTTCACAGCGGGTACCGGAATATCAACCGGTTATCCATCGACTACGCCTGTCGGCCTCGCCTTAGGTCCCGACTTACCCTGGGCAGATCAGCTTGACCCAGGAACCCTTAGTCAATCGGCGCACACGTTTCCCACGTGTGTATCGCTACTCATGCCTGCATTCTCACTCGTGAACCGTCCACCACTAGCTTCCGCTGCAGCTTCACCCGGCACACGACGCTCCCCTACCCATCCCAGCCCCCGTTGGGGGTATGTGCTGGAATGACACGACTTCGGCGGTACGCTTGAGCCCCGCTACATTGTCGGCGCGGAATCACTAGACCAGTGAGCTATTACGCACTCTTTCAAGGGTGGCTGCTTCTAAGCCAACCTCCTGGTTGTCTGTGCGACTCCACATCCTTTCCCACTTAGCGTACGCTTAGGGGCCTTAGTCGATGCTCTGGGCTGTTTCCCTCTCGACCATGGAGCTTATCCCCCACAGTCTCACTGCCGTGCTCTCACTTACCGGCATTCGGAGTTTGGCTAAGGTCAGTAACCCGGTAGGGCCCATCGCCTATCCAGTGCTCTACCTCCGGCAAGAAACACACGACGCTGCACCTAAATGCATTTCGGGGAGAACCAGCTATCACGGAGTTTGATTGGCCTTTCACCCCTAACCACAGGTCATCCCCCAGGTTTTCAACCCTGGTGGGTTCGGTCCTCCACGAAGTCTTACCTCCGCTTCAACCTGCCCATGGCTAGATCACTCCGCTTCGGGTCTTGAGCGCGCTACTAAATCGCCCTATTCGGACTCGCTTTCGCTACGGCTTCCCCACACGGGTTAACCTCGCAACACACCGCAAACTCGCAGGCTCATTCTTCAAAAGGCACGCAGTCACGACCCACAGAGTAAACTCTGTGAGCGACGCTCCCACGGCTTGTAGGCACACGGTTTCAGGTACTATTTCACTCCGCTCCCGCGGTACTTTTCACCATTCCCTCACGGTACTATCCGCTATCGGTCACCAGGGAATATTTAGGCTTAACGGGTGGTCCCGCCAGATTCACACGGGATTTCTCGGGCCCCGTGCTACTTGGGTGTCTCTCAAACGAGCCGTTGATGTTTCGACTACGGGGGTCTTACCCTCTACGCCGGACCTTTCGCATGTCCTTCGCCTACATCAACGGTTTCTGACTCGCCTCACAGCCGGCAGACTGTGAAAGAGAGATCCCACAACCCCGCATACGCAACCCCTGCCGGGTCTCACACGTATACGGTTTGGCCTCATCCGGTTTCGCTCGCCACTACTCCCGGAATCACGGTTGTTTTCTCTTCCTGCGGGTACTGAGATGTTTCACTTCCCCGCGTTCCCTCCACACACCCTATGTGTTCAGATGTGGGTGACAGCCCATGACGACTGCCGGGTTTCCCCATTCGGAAACCCCCGGATCAAAGCCTGGTTGACGACTCCCCGGGGACTATCGTGGCCTCCCACGTCCTTCATCGGTTCCTGGTGCCAAGGCATCCACCGTGCGCCCTTAAAAACTTGGCCACAGATGCTCGCGTCCACTGTGCAGTTCTCAAACAACGACCAACCACCCACCACCCCACCCTGACAGGCGAGTTCACTGGGGCCGGCACTGAAGACACAACCTCACGGCCATACCCTCAGACACCCAACAGCGTGCCCGACACCCCTTACCACTCAGATCAGCTTTCCACGCCCCGAAGGACAGTACTCACAGCCTGAGATGGCTGAGGTGCCGAATAATCAACGTTCCACCCATGAGCAACCACCGCCGGACGTATGCCGACGTAATGGCCCTGGACCACCAAGCTTGCTTGGCGGCCTAGATGCTCCTTAGAAAGGAGGTGATCCAGCCGCACCTTCCGGTACGGCTACCTTGTTACGACTTCGTCCCAATCGCCAGTCCCACCTTCGACAGCTCCCTCCCCGTAAGGGGTTGGGCCACCGGCTTCGGGTGTTACCGACTTTCGTGACGTGACGGGCGGTGTGTACAAGGCCCGGGAACGTATTCACCGCAGCAATGCTGATCTGCGATTACTAGCAACTCCGACTTCATGGGGTCGAGTTGCAGACCCCAATCCGAACTGAGACCGGCTTTTTGAGATTCGCTCCGCCTCACGGCATCGCAGCTCATTGTACCGGCCATTGTAGCACGTGTGCAGCCCAAGACATAAGGGGCATGATGACTTGACGTCGTCCCCACCTTCCTCCGAGTTGACCCCGGCAGTCTCCTGTGAGTCCCCATCACCCCGAAGGGCATGCTGGCAACACAGAACAAGGGTTGCGCTCGTTGCGGGACTTAACCCAACATCTCACGACACGAGCTGACGACAGCCATGCACCACCTGTACACCGACCACAAGGGGGCACCCATCTCTGGATGTTTCCGGTGTATGTCAAGCCTTGGTAAGGTTCTTCGCGTTGCGTCGAATTAAGCCACATGCTCCGCTGCTTGTGCGGGCCCCCGTCAATTCCTTTGAGTTTTAGCCTTGCGGCCGTACTCCCCAGGCGGGGAACTTAATGCGTTAGCTGCGGCACCGACGACGTGGAATGTCGCCAACACCTAGTTCCCACCGTTTACGGCGTGGACTACCAGGGTATCTAATCCTGTTCGCTCCCCACGCTTTCGCTCCTCAGCGTCAGTAATGGCCCAGAGATCCGCCTTCGCCACCGGTGTTCCTCCTGATATCTGCGCATTTCACCGCTACACCAGGAATTCCGATCTCCCCTACCACACTCTAGTCTGCCCGTATCGAATGCAGACCCGGGGTTAAGCCCCGGGCTTTCACATCCGACGCGACAGACCGCCTACGAGCTCTTTACGCCCAATAATTCCGGACAACGCTTGCGCCCTACGTATTACCGCGGCTGCTGGCACGTAGTTAGCCGGCGCTTCTTCTGCAGGTACCGTCACTTTCGCTTCTTCCCTGCTGAAAGAGGTTTACAACCCGAAGGCCGTCATCCCTCACGCGGCGTCGCTGCATCAGGCTTTCGCCCATTGTGCAATATTCCCCACTGCTGCCTCCCGTAGGAGTCTGGGCCGTGTCTCAGTCCCAGTGTGGCCGGTCGCCCTCTCAGGCCGGCTACCCGTCGTCGCCTTGGTGAGCCACTACCTCACCAACAAGCTGATAGGCCGCGGGCTCATCCTGCACCGCCGGAGCTTTTAACCCACCCCCATGCGAGGAAAGGTATTATCCGGTATTAGACCCCGTTTCCAGGGCTTGTCCCAGAGTGCAGGGCAGATTGCCCACGTGTTACTCACCCGTTCGCCACTAATCCACCCCGAAAGGCTTCATCGTTCGACTTGCATGTGTTAAGCACGCCGCCAGCGTTCGTCCTGAGCCAGGATCAAACTCTCCGTGAATGTTTACTCGGCCAGTAAATTAATACAGCCGGCGCACACACACGAGAGCGGAACAGTCAAGCGGAATAAGCCCGACCGTTCACAGCGTCCTCGCTGTGTTTGTGTTACTTCAAAGGAACCTCAACCCACAGATAACTCTGTGAGCCGGGGTATCAACAAATCTGGCGTTGATTTTTGGCACGCTGTTGAGTTCTCAAGGAACGGACGCTTCCTTCGTACTCACCCAAGAGACTCTCTCAGGCTTTCCTCCGGGCAGTTTCCCTTCGGTACTACTGTTTTACTGTCTAGCTTGTCTTGCTGTCCTGCGTTTCCGACTCTATCAGACCGTTTCCGTATCCGATTTCCTCGGTGCTTTCCAGGTTTCCGCTTTCGCGTTTCCCTTTCCGGCGAGTCCGACTTTATCAGAAGTTTTTGGCCGGACTGACCGGCTGTTCATTCCTGAGATTCATCGGGATGTGGCCCTCAAGAATCCAAGTCCTCGAGAAACCAGTAGATTTTCACTGCCACCGCCGAGCCTGTCCGGCTCTAGGCAACTGCTCTAATCTACCTCCCCACCAGCTCCGCGTCAACGGCTCTTGTGGGGCGAAGAGGAGACTAGCAGTCCGGCAGCCGTGTTCGCACATCAGGCAGCTGTGGGGACAGCCGCGCTGCGCTCGGCCGCTTCCAGGTCACCCGTCTCGCCGGCGCGGGCGGCTCGACCGCCGAGGACATATACGTAGGCGAGGAAGGCCAGTTCGGCGACGACACCGATCGTGATGCGCGCCCATGTGGGCAGGCCGGACGGGGTGACGAAGCCTTCTATGGCGCCCGAGACGAAGAGGACGAGGGCCAGGCCTATCGCCATGCCCAGGGCGGCTCGTCCTTCCTCGGCCAGTGCCGCGCGGCGGGAACGTGGGCCCGGATCGATGACGGTCCAGCCGAGGCGCAGGCCCGTACCGGCCGCTACGAAGACCGCGGTCAGTTCCAGGAGGCCGTGCGGCAGGATCAGGCCGAGGAAGGTGTCGAGTCGGCCCGCCGACGACATCAGGCCGAGGCCGACACCCACGTTGAGCATGTTCTGGAAGAGGATCCAGATGACCGGAAAGCAGAGGAAGACTCCCAGGACCAGGCACATCGCGGCGGCCTGGGCGTTGTTCGTCCACACCTGGGCGGCGAAGGAAGCGGCGGGGTGGCTGGAGTAGTACGTCTCGTACTCGCCGCCGGGACGGGTGAGGGCGCTCAGGTCGTCGGGGGCCGCTATGGAGGACTGCACTTCGGGGTGCGTACCTATCCACCAGCCCAGGAGGACCGCCACCGCCGTGGAGATGAGCGCGGTGGGGACCCACCAATGGCGCGATCGGTAGACCGCGGCGGGGAAGCCGTGTGTGAGGAAGCGGGTGACGTCACGCCAGGACGCGCGGCGGGTTCCTGTCACGGCACTACGCGCGCGTGCCACCAGTTGGCTGAGCCGGCCGGTGAGCTGGGGATCCGGCGCGCTCGACTGGATGAGCGAGAGATGGGTGGCAGTGCGTTGGTAGAGAGCCACGAGTTCGTCCACCTCGGCTCCGCTGAGGCGGCGCTGGCGGCGCAGCAGTGTGTCCAACCGGTCCCACTCGGCGCGGTGGGCGGAGACGAAGACGTCGAGGTCCATCGTTTTGCCTGCTCCTCGGCTGTTCGTCGACTGCACGTCGTGGGTGTCGGCTTGTCGTACTGCGGCGCGATGCGCCTTCAGCTTGGCAGACTGGCGGTTCCACGGGCAGGTCAGGGGAAGGACGGCAGGCGTGAGTGAGCTGGTTACGGGCGAGGCGGTGGCGCTGGAGTTGCGCCCCGCGAAACTGCCCAGCAGGGCGCTTGCCGTGTTGCTGGACCTTGTTGTGGTCGGGCTGGTCTACACCGTGGTCACCATTGTTCTGGTGATATCCACGGCCTCGCTGGACGAGGCGGCGCAGGTCGCTGTCTCCATCGCCGCGTTCCTTCTGGTTCTGGTGGGTGCGCCGATCGCGGTGGAGACACTCAGCCACGGCCGTTCGCTCGGCAAGATGGCGTGCGGTCTGCGGGTCGTGCGGGACGACGGGGGGCCGATCCGGTTTCGGCATGCGCTGGTACGGGGCGCCGTCGGAGTGGTCGAGATTCTGATGACGTTCGGGGTCGTGGCTTGTATCGCCTCGCTCGTTTCGGCGCGGGGACGGCGGCTCGGCGATGTTGTCGCGGGCACGCTCGTCGTACGGGAGCGAGTACCCGTCGGTCAGACCGCTTTCGTTCCTCCGCCACCGCCCTGGTTGTCCGGGCGGTTCGCGGAGCTCGATCTGTCGGCCGTGCCCGACGGCTTGTGGTTGGCCGTACGTCAGTATCTGACGCGTGTGCGGCAGCTGGATCCGCAGGTGGGCTGGGCCATGGCCGCGCGGCTCGCGGCCGATGTGGCGGCGCGTACGGGGACTCCGGCGCCGCCGGATGTTCCACCGGCCGCCTATCTCGCGGCCGTGGTGCAGGAGCGGCAGGTACGGGAGGCTCGGCGGGCGTTCGGGAGCGCACCGGTGGGCAGCGGGCCCGGGGCGCCTCAGTTCTTCGGGGCTCCGCTGCCGCAGCCGCCCGCTGGGGGCCCCTATCCCCCTGTCGCCGAAGCCGCCGCCCCCGCCCCTGCCCCGGTCGTAGAAGCTGCGCCGCAGGATGAGGCCGAGGCCGGTGGTCGCCGTTCCTCCGGCGGGTTCGCGCCGCCCGCCTAGGACTTGTCCGCCCGATCATGTGACTGTCTGACTGTTGGCTCGTTGTGTCAGGCATGGGGCGGGGTGACTTGACGGATGGCGAGTGGGAACGGCTGCGGCCGTTCCTTCCGGTCAGCAACGGGCGTTGTGGCCGGTGGCGGGATCACCGGCAGGTGATCGACGGGATCCTGCACCGGGTGCGGACCGGGGTGCAGTGGCGGGATCTGCCCGAGCGGTTCGGTCCGTGGAAGACGGTCTATGAACGCCACCGGCTGTGGTCGGCCGACGGCACCTGGGAGTGTCTGCTGCAGCAGGTCCAGTCCGCGGCCGACGCGGCCGGTGAGATCGACTGGGACATCGCGGTGGACTCCACCATCGTGCGTGCGCACCAGCATGCGGCCGGTGCTCGCACCGATCCGCCGCCGGCCCCCGGCTCAAAGGGGGCCGAAGTCCCAGAACACCAGGCCGAGACGCCGTGGCAGAGCCTGCTCGCCCGCCTGGTGGAGGTGGTGCAGGAGGTGAGGGCCTGGGCCGCTCGCGCGGCGGGTTCACCAGCAAGCTCCACCTGAGCGCCGACGGGTGCTGCCGACCGCTGTCCCTGGTCGTCACCGGCGGCCAGCGCGCGGACTGCACCCAGTTCGAGGCCGTCCTGGAGAAGATTCGTGTCCCCCGCGGCGGGCCGGGCAGGCCCCGCACCAAGCCCGACAGCCTCGCCGCGGACAAGGCCTACAGCAACGGCCCGTGCCGCCGGTACCTGCGCCGCAGGGGCATCCGGCACACCATCCCGGAGAAGACCGACAGCCAGGCCGCCCGCCGGCGCAAAGGTTCGCGCGGCGGACGGCCACCCGGCTTCGACGAAGAGCGATACAAGAAGCGCAACACCGTCGAGCGGGCGATCAACAGGCTCAAGCAAGCCAGGGCCGTGGCCACCCGCTACGACAAACGCAGATACGTCTTTCTCGGCACCGCCACCGTCGCAGCCCTCGTCATCTGGCTCCGCACATGATCGGGCGGACAAGTCCTAGTCGGCGAACGTGGACGGCGGGGACTCGAGGTGTTCCAGCTCGAGTCCGGGTGCGGCGAGGACCACGTCGCCGGCGATGTGCACGGCGTGCTGTTCGCCCGTGTCCAGGGCTGTGACCTGGTATTCGTCCACTGTCAGGGGGCCGTTGTCAGTGGCATGTGCTTCTCTTTTCACCAGGGCCCAGGACTGGTCCACGGTGCGGGGGGCGAGGACCGGGTCGGTGAGGGCGACGAGGCGTACGCGGGTTGCGGCGGCGGAGGGGGTGAGGCGCAGTAGACGGGCGGTGGCGACCAGGAACCCGGGGGATGTGCCGGTGAAGGCATGGGCGCGGACGTTGCCTTCGGTGGCGTGAGTGCCGGTGGGGTCGGTGCGGACCCAGGTGACGCCGTCGAGTGCGGCTCCTCGGACCTGCCAGCTCGCCGCGTGGAGTTCGAGGCGGATCGGACGGCCCAGGTCGTCGAGGGTGAGGTCGACGGAGCCGCTGTGGTCGCCCGAGGGGGTGGTCAGTTGGGAGACGTAGCGCCAGCCGGAGGGGCCGGGGGCGCAGTGGAAGTGCTCTTCTGCGAGGGGTGTGTGATCGTGTGGATCGTGGAGCGAATAGCGGCCGCGGGGCATGGGGGTCCTGGGTTTTTCGGACTGTCGGTGTCGCTTGAGACTTCGAGTCTCTGAGCCTCGGCAAAAGGGGCAGGCCCCCGGCACGGGGGTGCGGGGGCCTGCCTCGGAGGTCCTGCTGGTGGTGAGTGCGTCAGTGCGCTGACGTGCTCACCACTGGCTGGGTGCCGGCTCAGTAGCGGTAGTGGTCCGGCTTGTACGGGCCCTCGACCTCGACCCCGATGTACGAGGCCTGCTCCGGGCGGAGCGTCGTCAGCTTCACGCCGAGCGCGTCGAGGTGGAGACGGGCGACCTTCTCGTCGAGGTGCTTGGGCAGCACGTAGACGTCGGTCGGGTACTCGTCGGGCTTGGTGAACAGCTCGATCTGGGCCAGGGTCTGGTCCGCGAAGGAGTTGGACATCACGAACGACGGGTGACCGGTGGCGTTGCCCAGGTTCAGCAGGCGGCCCTCCGACAGCACGATGAGGACCTTGCCGTCGGGGAACTTCCAGGTGTGGACCTGCGGCTTGACCTCGTCCTTGACGATGCCCGGGATCTTGGCCAGGCCGGCCATGTCGATCTCGTTGTCGAAGTGGCCGATGTTGCCGACGATCGCCTGGTGCTTCATCTTGGCCATGTCCGAGGCCATGATGATGTCCTTGTTGCCGGTCGTGGTGATGAAGATGTCGGCCTTGTCGACGACGTCGTCGAGGGTCGCGACCTGGTAGCCGTCCATCGCCGCCTGGAGCGCGCAGATCGGGTCGATCTCGGTGACGATGACGCGGGCGCCCTGTCCGCGCAGGGACTCGGCGCAGCCCTTGCCCACGTCTCCGTAGCCGAAGACGACCGCGGTCTTGCCGCCGATGAGGACGTCGGTGGCGCGGTTGATGCCGTCGATCAGGGAGTGGCGGCAGCCGTACTTGTTGTCGAACTTCGACTTGGTGACGGCGTCGTTGACGTTGATCGCCGGGAACAGGAGGGCGCCGTCGCGCTGCATCTCGTACAGACGGTGAACGCCGGTCGTGGTCTCCTCGGTCACGCCGCGGATCTCCGAGGCGACCTGGGTCCACTTCTGCGAACCCTCGGTGATGGTGCGGTCGAGGAGTTCGAGGACGACGCGGTGCTCGTCGGACTCGGCGGTGTCGGCCGAGGGGACCTTGCCGGCCTTCTCGTACTCGACGCCCTTGTGGACGAGCATGGTGGCGTCGCCGCCGTCGTCCAGGATCATGTTCGGTCCGCCGGTGGGGGTGTTCGGCCAGGTCAGGGCCTGCTCCGTGCACCACCAGTACTCTTCCAGGGTCTCGCCCTTCCAGGCGAAGACCGGGATGCCCTGCGGGTTCTCGGGCGTTCCGTTCGGGCCTACCGCGATGGCGGCGGCCGCGTGGTCCTGGGTCGAGAAGATGTTGCAGGACACCCAGCGGACCTCGGCGCCCAGGGCGACCAGGGTCTCGATCAGGACGGCGGTCTGCACGGTCATGTGCAGTGAGCCCATGATGCGGGCGCCGGCCAGCGGCTGGGTGGCGGCGAACTCCCGGCGGATCGACATCAGGCCGGGCATCTCGTGCTCGGCGAGGGTGATCTCCTTGCGGCCGAACTCGGCCAGGGAGAGATCGGCGACCTTGAAGTCCTGTCGGTTGTCGACAGTCGTCATTACGGGCTGCTCCTCAAGGAAGGGGTGAGGTGGGTACGGCTGTTCTGCGCGGCGGCGGACACAGGGGTGCCCGAAGAGGGCACAGACATGCCCGGGTACGCGCAGCGCAGTCCGTCGGAGGCCCTCTCTCCCTCGGCCGGTCCGCGGTGGGACCGCCCGACCGCCATCAGCAGCGACGTCTGGCTCCGTCCCAAGCTACACCTGTCGGCCCGACCGTCCCCAGTCCGCCTGCGAACACATCCGGACAGATCCACACCGAGCGGAGGGGAACTCAGTGGGCGGCGGGCTGGGCCGGGCCGCCCGGGGTGGCCTCGCGGTCGGGACCGTGGGCGGCGTCCTTGTCGCTGTAGATGTCCGGTTCCAGGTAGATGACGCGGGCGATCGGGACGGCGGCGCGGATACGGGACTCGGCGGCGTTGATCGCGGTGGCCACCTCTGCGGCGGTGTCGTCGTGCTGGACGGCGATCTTGGCGGCGACCAGGAGTTCCTCGGGGCCGAGGTGGAGCGTGCGCATGTGGATGATGCCGGTGACGGTGTCGCCGTCGACGATCGCCTTCTCGATCTTCATGACCGCTTCCGGGCCCGCGGCCTCGCCCAGCAGCAGGGACTTGGTCTCCACGGCCAGCACCAGGGCGATCAGGATGAGCAGGATGCCGATACAGAGAGTGCCGATGCCGTCCCAGACGCCGTCGCCGGTGGCGAGGGCGAGGCCGACGCCGCCGAGGGCCAGGACCAGGCCGACGAGCGCGCCGAGGTCCTCCAGGAGGACGACGGGCAGTTCAGGGGCCTTGGCATGGCGGACGAAGTCCTTCCAGGACTCTTTGCCGCGCAGCGGGTTGGACTCCTTGATGGCCGTACGGAAGGAGAAGCCCTCGGCGATGATCGCGAAGACGAGGACGCCCACGGGCCAGTACCAGTGCTCGATGTCGTGCGGGTGCTTGATCTTCTCGTAGCCCTCGTAGATCGCGAACATGCCGCCGACCGAGAAGAGCACGATGGAGACGAGAAAGGCGTAGATGTACCGCTCGCGGCCGTAGCCGAACGGGTGTTGGGGGGTTGCCTCGCGCTGGGACTTCTTGCCACCGAGGAGGAGCAGTCCCTGGTTGCCCGAGTCGGCGAGCGAGTGCACGGACTCGGCGAGCATCGACGACGAACCGCTGAAGAGGAACGCCACGAACTTCGCTGCCGCGATCGCGAGGTTGGCGCCGAGTGCCGCCACGATCGCCCTGGTGCCGCCTGACGCGCTCATGTGTTCGCGTTGTCCCTTCGTACGTTCGCTGTCCCGGGCTTTGCCCGCCCTTTGCCGGTGGGTCATTGTTGCAGCCCCCTCCGACAACAACCGGCCAGGTTGCCACACGGCCCCCGGCAACCAGTGCCCGGGATGTGCTCGGGCAGTCTCCGGTCGCCGGGTCTCCGGGGGGTGTCAGACGACGACTGTCGCCCGGAACACCGTTCCGGAGCCGGAGACCTCTGCCTTTTCGTTCGCCGGTACGAAGACGGACTGGCCGGGGGCGAGTTCGATGTCTCCGGTACGGACGGAGCCGGCCGTGCAGAGCAGGATCTGCGGGGTCGGGAGGGTGAGGTCGCGGGCGGGCGCGCTCTGCGGGAGGACGAGGCGGGAGAGGCGGAACTCGTCGATGGGGGTCTCGTAGACCTCCTCGCCGTCGGCGGAGGCCTCCGGGCGCAGTACGCCGGGGCCGCTCGCCTCGAAGCGGACGACGCGCAGAAGTTCGGGGACGTCGACGTGCTTGGGAGTCAGGCCGCAGCGCAGGACGTTGTCGGAGTTGGCCATGATCTCGACGCCGAGGCCGTTGAGGTAGGCGTGCGGGATGCCGGCGCCCAGGAACAGCGCCTCGCCCGGCTGGAGTCGGACGCGGTTGAGGAGCATGGCGGCGATGACGCCGGGGTCGCCGGGGTAGTGCTGGGCGATGTCCGCGTAGGGGGCGTAGTCGCCGCCGAGGCGGGCGCAGGCGGTCGCGGCCTCGGTGACCGTGCGGGCCATGTCCTCGCGGTCGGCGCTGAGTACGGCCGTCAGGACCTCGCGCAGCGCCGCCTCCTCGGGGTGGGCGCGCAGCAGGTCGACGTACGGCTTGAGGGAGTCGACTTCCAGGCCCGCCATGAGGTCGGCGGTCTGCGAGGGGTCGCGGAAGCCGCACAGGCCGTCGAACTCGGTGAGGGCGCAGATCAGTTCGGGCTTGTGGTTGGCGTCCTTGTAGTTGCGGTGCCCGGCGTCGACCGGGATCCCGCGGGTCTCCTCGTCCTCGTAACCCTCCTTCGCCTGGGCGAGGTTGGGGTGCACCTGGAGGGAGAGGGGGGCGCCGGCCGCGAGGATCTTGAGGAGGAAGGGGAGGCGGGGGCCGAACTTGGCGACGGCCGCCGCGCCGAGTTCGCCCTGCGGGTCCGCGTCGATGACCTCGACGAGCGTGCCGCGTCCGGTGCGCGAGGGGGCGCCGGGGTGGGCGCCCATCCACATCTCCGCCTGCGGTTCACCGGTCGGCTCGATGCCGAGGAGCTCCGCGATGGCGGTGGTGGAACCCCAGGCGTAGGGGCGGATGGTGTTGTCGAGGCGGTCCATACCGGTCTTTCTGCGTGCAGGTGGAGAAGAGGGTGAGGGCGACGCTGGTCCGCGCGGGAGTCGTCCCGGCGGTTCTCTGTCGTTCGGTTCAGGTGCCGGCGGTCAGCGCGAGGTACACCGCCGCGAAGTCCGTGGTGGCGATCAGCTCCGCCAGGGTCTCCAGTTCGGCGCCCTCCTCCGGTTCGAGCTCGCTGATCGCCGTGTCGTGGCCGATGGCGAGTTCGCGGGCGGCCGGGGCGGCGCTGAGGCCGCCGGTCGGGCGGTCGCGGAGCAGGACCACGCGCGCGTGCAGGGCGGGTGCCTCGTTCACGCGGTCGCGGAAGAAGTCGTCGGGGTCCGCGCCGGCGACGAGCCGGCTCGCCAGCAGAGCACCGTGGGCGGCGAGCGCCTCGGGGAGTTCGGCGGCGAGTGCGGGGCGACCGGCGAGTTCGGCGAGGGCGGCGGCGAACCGGCGGCCCGCGGGCCCGGCCGACGTCCCCTCCGTCCAGATCACCGGGAGCATGTCCGCGAGTTCGACGGCGAGCGTCTTGGCCGGATTGCTGTACGTCGCGACGGTCGGGCCGCATCGTTCGGCGATGTGGTCGAGGCGGTCGGCGACCTTCTCCAGCGCCTCCGGCGGGGCGGCGAGGAGGCCGGTGCGGTCGAGGAGGGCGAGCAGCGGGATGAGCAGCGCCCACAGGACGCCGGGGGCGGACGCGGCGGGCGGCTGGTCCGCCTCCTGCTGGTCGTAGGGGGCGGTCGCCATCCGTACGAACAGGCCATGGGCCGCGCCCTGCACCGTCTCGGTGAGCGGGGTGGCGTCGGGGGCCACGGCGACGACCGTGCAGCCGCGGCGATAGGCCTGCTCGGCGAGCAGGGACAGGCCCGGTTCGGTGCCGTCGGGGGTCGCGATCAGGAGCAGGTCCACGGAGCCGGCCCAGCCCGGCAGCTCCCAGCGCAGGGCGCCTGCCGCGGGGGCTACGCCGGTGGGGGCCAGACGGGTGACGGGGCTGGCCGCGCCCGCGAGGGTGCCGAGGAGGTCGGCGACGCAGGTCGCGGCGGCGCCGGGACCTGCGATCAGGACGGCGCGGGGGCGGCCGTCCGGTTTCAGGTCGTTGATACCCGCCTCCGCCGCGTGGCGGGCGGCGGTGCGGACGCGGGCGCCCGCTTCGGCCGCACCGCGCAGGAGGCCGCGACGGTCTGCGTCCGCCAACGCCTCGGGGGCGTCGAGCAGCGATTCGTCGAGCATGGGTGGCACCTCCGATCGCCGGGGCGGGCTTATGCGGGGCGGCGGGCCTCGTCGACGAGCAGTACGGGGATTCCGTCCCGGACGGGGTACGCCAGACCGCAGTCCTGGCCGGTGCAGATCAGCTCGGTGTCCTGCTCCTTGAGGGGAGCGTGACAGGCCGGGCAGGCGAGGATCTCCAGGAGGCCGGCTTCGAGCGGCATGTGGTGTCCCTTCGGGGTGCGCTGATGTGGCCTGGTCAGGGTACCGCCGTGGAGTGGGTGGGGGTGGGAGGGGTTTTCGCCCCCGCCGCCCTTACCCGTCGCCTCCTGTCCCCTCCCACCTGGGGAGGGAGGGGCTCATCCTCTGATGATGCCCAGTACCTCGTCCCGTACCTTCGCCATCGTTTCCTCGTCGCGTGCCTCCGCGTTCAGGCGGAGCAGGGGCTCGGTGTTGGACGGGCGGACGTTGAACCACCAGTCGGTGGCCGCGACCGTCAGGCCGTCCAGTTCGTCGAGTTCGACGCCCTCCTGGCCCTCGTACGCCGCCTTGATCGCGGCCAGGCGGCCTGTCTGGTCGGCCACCGTGGAGTTGATCTCGCCGGAGCCGGTGTACCGGTCGTACTGGGCGACGATGGCCGACAGGGGGCCGTCCTGGCCGCCGAGCGCGGCGAGGACGTGCAGGGCGGCCAGCATGCCCGTGTCGGCGTTCCAGAAGTCCTTGAAGTAGTAGTGCGCGGAGTGCTCGCCGCCGAAGATCGCGCCCGTGCGGGCCATCTCCGCCTTGATGAAGGAGTGGCCCACGCGCGTGCGTACCGGTGTGCCGCCCTGTTCGCGGACGACCTCCGGGACCGACCAGGACGTGATCAGGTTGTGGATGACCGTGCCGGAACCGCCGTTGCGGGCGAGTTCACGTGAGGCCACCAGGGCCGTGATCGCCGACGGCGAGACCGGGTCACCGTGTTCGTCGACCACGAAACAGCGGTCCGCGTCGCCGTCGAACGCGATGCCGAGGTCGGCGTTCTCCTCGCGGGCGCGCTTCTGGAGGTCCACGAGGTTCGCCGGGTCGAGTGGGTTGGCCTCGTGGTTCGGGAAGGTGCCGTCCAGTTCGAAGTACATGGGGACGACGGTGAGGGGCAGGCCGGCGAAGACCGTCGGGACCGTGTGCCCGCCCATGCCGTTGCCCGCGTCGACGACGACCTTCAGGGGGCGGACGGAGGTCAGGTCGACGAGCGAGCGGAGGTGTGCCGCGTACTCCTCCAACGTGTCCCGCCGCGTGATCGTCCCCGGGGTCACGGGTTCAGGTTCCGGTGTGCCAGCGTCCAGCCAGGATTCGACCAGTTCACGGATGTCGGTGAGGCCTGTGTCCTGACCGACCGGCGCGGCGCCCGCCCGGCACATCTTGATGCCGTTGTACTGGGCCGGGTTGTGCGAGGCGGTGAACATGGCGCCGGGCAGGTCGAGCGCGCCCGACGCGTAGTAGAGCTGGTCCGTGGAGCACAGTCCGATCTCGGTCACGTCGACGCCGCGTGCCGCCGCCCCGCGCGCGAAGGCCCTCGACAGGCCGGGCGACGAGGGCCGCATGTCGTGTCCGGTCACGATCGCGTCCGCCCCGGTCACCTGGACGAAGGCGGCGCCGAACAGTTCCGCCAGCGGCTCGTCCCACTGGTCCGGGACCACACCACGTACGTCGTACGCCTTCACGAGCTGCGACAGATCTGCAGACACGGCCAACCCTTCTTGAAGTCCCATCGTTCGCCCCAAACTACCCGCCCCCACTGACATCCCCGCTGCGTGGCGCCTCGCCCGTACGCCCGGTGTGTCCGCCCCTACCGCGAAGGTTGTCCGAGACCGGACGTGCCGCCGGACCGCCCCGGTACGGCCGTCAGGGCGCCCCTGCCCACCAAGGGGGCGCCCTGCGTAGGCGAGTTGTACGAAGCCATGGTTGGAGGCGGCGAATTGGGCACAGGTGACGTCATACAGCCGACCGCCCAGGCCGGTGACCCGGGCCGGTGTCACGGCCGACGAGCCTGCGCCACTCCCCTTGCGGGCGGGCTCAGTTGTCCGGCGAGCGCAGGACTCTCAGGTGTCCGCGGCGTGCGACCTCGCGCGGGTCCGCGGTGCGTGCCCTGCCGCCGGCGTCGGTCGCCCGCTCCGGCGGACGGGCCGCTTCACGGACCGCGTTGGCAAGCGCTTCCAGGTCGTCTCCGCTGGGCCGCGCGGGAGCGGAGGCGTCGAGGAGCCGGACGACCTCCCAGCCGCGTGGCGCGGTGAGGCGTGCGGAGTGCTCGGCGCACAGGTCGTAGCAGTGGGGTTCGGCGTAGGTCGCGAGGGGGCCGAGGACCGCGGTCGAGTCGGCGTAGACGTACGTCAGCGTCGCGACGGCCGGACGGCCGCAAGCGGTGCGCGAACAGCGACGTACAGGGCTCACGACGTTGGACGGTACCGCACTCTTGAGCGGGCCGCGACGACTCCCCAGCAGGCCACTCTCCCGTGTCGTGCTGTGAAACCACCCACACGGGCTGCCGCGACAACTCGTTGACCTGGGGCGACATCGGGTAACGAGATACCGAACAACCCTGATACCGATCCTTAGTTGGTAAAAACCATGCCAATTGCCCTGATCTTGACGGTCGGGGGATGTACGAAATCGAGCCCAACCTTGGCTTGAATGATCATCCTGTGTCAGTCCGGCGGCAGGCGGTTGGCCGCGGGTGATGCCGATGGGCGATGCCGACCGACGCAGCGTGCCCGGCACCCGTGCGGCGGTCGCGGGGACTACGCTTCGTCAGTGATGGACAACCCCGTACCGCCCCGCGCCGCAGGCCCCGGGCCCCGCCGCCGTGATCGCCACGGCCGTGGCATGCGCGGCCCCGTGGCGCCGCCGCAGGTTCCGCTCTCCGCGAGCCGCGCCGAGGCGTTCGCGGATCTGGTGCAGGACTCCGTGGAGCGGTTGGAGCGCCGGTGGCCACAGCTCGCTGACTTCGACTTCCTGGTTCTCGAAGTGCCCCAGCTCGAAGGCCCGCCTGAGGCCTGGGCCGAGGAGACGGTCCCCCTGGGGGGCACGATTCCCGCCCGTGAGGGGCACCCCGCGCGCGTGGTGATCTATCGCCGCCCGGTCGAGATCCGGACCAAGGGCCGCGACGAACGCGCGGCCCTGGTCCACGAGGTCGTGGTCGAGCAGGTCGCCGAGCTGCTGGGACTCACCCCGGACACCGTGGACCCGCGCTACGGCGAGGAATGACGGAGCCGATCGCCCCTGCCCGGGGCGATCGCCTCCGTCCGTCGGTCACTTCGGTCGGTCACTTCTGCAGGACCGACAGATCCTGCTCCGCGTCCGGTACCGCCACCGTCCCCCGGTCGTCCGGCAGCGTCTGGATCGTGAACGCCGGGATGCCCTCCGCCGGGGCCGCGAGGGTCCGGGAGGCGTAGAAGTCTCCCCCGGAGACCCGTTCGACCGTCAGCGCGTACGTGCCCTTCAGGCCGGCCGGGACAGGGAGTTCGACGTCCTGGGTGGTGCCGCCCTTGATCGTGTACGTCTTCGTCGCCGCCGTACCGCCCTCACTGCCCGCGGACGCCGTGACCTTGACCTCGGCGGCGCCCCCCGGGGCGGTCAGGGAGAGTGTGGTGCCCTTGGCGGTGTTGCCGACGACCGTCGCGCGTGTGGAGACCGGGCCCGTGGCCGGGATGAAAGCGGTCTCCTGCTTGGCGCCCTTGCCGCGTACGACCTCCAGGGCGGCGACGAACGGCACCGACCTGTCGGTCGGAGTGAGGACCAGGGAGCCCGCCTCGCCACGCGTGAGGTCACCGAGGTCGACGGCGGCCGTCATGCCCGCCTTGATGTGCAGCGTCTCGTTGCCGACCGGGGTGATCAGGCCGGTCGGGGAGGCGAGGCGGACCTTCAGGTCGGCGTCGCTGTCGCTGGGTGTGAAGGCGATCAGGCGCACGGAGGTGGCGTCCTTGGGGATTCCAGGCAGAACCAGACTCCCCGCCGGTTCGGTGGACGCGCTCAGCCAGTCGCCGCCGGTCTTGGCGTCCAGGGCCTGGACCGCGGCGCCGACCCGGCCGCTGCGCACGCTCACGTGCACGGTGAGGTCGGGCTGCGGTCCGTCGGTGAGCGTGGACAGCAGGATCGGCTCGCTGCCGTGCGGCGGGACCGTGATGCCCTCGCCCACCTCGGACTTGAGGCTGCCGTCCTTGCCGTACAGCTCGATGTCGACGACCGCGGCGGAGTCGTCCGGGTTGGTCAGGTGCACGTAGTCCGTGCGGCCGGCGGCGGTGCTGGCGCCCGGGAACCAGAACTCGGTGTCCGGGACGGTGCAGTTGACGCCCAGCAGACCACGTCCGGTGCCCGCGGCGACCTCGGTGGTCTCCTGCACGGTCCAGCCCGGCGCGAACTTCCCCTCGGCGGTGCCGACGAGTGCGGGCGAGTCACCGCCGGAGGTGTCCCCGGCGACGGGCTTGCCGGGCTCCTTGGGAGTGAGGACAGGCTTGACGGTCTTCGCCTTGCCCTTGCCCTTCCCCTTCGCTCCGGTCGCCGACTCCGCGGTGGCGGCGGCCAGTTCGGCCTTGCCGCCGCTCCCGGTGCCCTCCGTGACGGGAGTGAAGGATGTGTACGTCGTCTCCGCGAGGTCGGACGTGCTGGGAGCCGGGCAGAGCAGGCTCGTGCGCTCCACGGGGAGCTGGGCGGCTGCTTTCGCCGTGCCCGCGTCGGCCGTGTCCGGCGTGTGGAGCGAGGCGAACCCCGTGACGGCGGCGAGCACGGTCGTGCCGGCGATCAGGGAGATGGTGGTGCGGTTCACTGCTGGCTCCCGTCGGGGCGCTCACCCTGCGGGTGGGGCTGCTGTGGCTGCGCCGGGTCGTACGCGGGGTCGTAACCCTGGGTGTACGTCTGGTCGTACGCCGTCGACTGTGGCGAACCGCCGTACGCGTACGGGTCGTACTGGCCGTTCTGGTACGGATCCCCCTGGTACGCCGGGTCGTAGGTGCCCGGCGGGTACTGCTGGGCGTTCTGGTACTGGTCGGCGCTGTAGCCGTCGTACTGCGTGCCCGCGTAGGCCGCGGAGTTCCATTCGTCGCCGTACGGCTGCTGTTGCGGGATCGCGGTCGGGGCCTCCTCCGAAGGAGGGGTGTCGGTATCGGAGGGGAACTCGGCCTGGTCGTCGGTCTGTTCGGTCTGGTCGGTCTCCGCCTGGGCGCGCAGGCGGCGGGCACGGCGGCCCTCGCCGGTGGCGGTCTGGGCGGGGATCTCGCGCTCTTCCTCGGGCAGGTCGTCGTCGACGTCCCGGCGTCGGCCCGGCAGGGCCATGACGACGAGGACGAGGGCGAGCGCACCCTGTGTCCACAGCCAGGAGGTGTGGCCGATCGGGGTGTCGAAGGTGACGTCCAGCTTCCCTCCGGAGGAGGGAAGCTCGAAGCCCTGGGCCCAGCCGTCGAGGGTGGTGGGGGTGAGGGGTTCGCCGTCCAGCGTGGCCGTCCATGCCTCGTCGACGGAGTCGGCGAGGCGCAGGACGCGGCTGCCGGAGCCGGCCGGGATCGTGGTGTGGATGTCGACGGGTCCGGCGGCGACGGGCTGAGCGGCGCCGGAGCCGGACGCCGGGACGATGGCGGCGCGCGAGACCTCCTGGTCGACGCGCCACAGCGCGCCGTCGTCCTGCTGGCTGAGCCTGCTCAGGCCGGGCGTGGCGTCCAGGACGCGGCTGATCTGGCGTGGGGCTCCCCGGTGGACGAGGACGTAGCGCACGGCGAAGCCACCGAGTTCGTCGGCCTGGTCGGCGCCGGAGCCCGCGACGAGGTTGGCGACGACCTTGTCCAGCAACGCGTTCTCACCGCTCTGGGCGGCGAGTTCGCCGTCGCCGAGGCGGGCACCGGAGCCGCGGACGAGGGTGTAGCCCACGCGCGCGGTGGAGTCACTGGCCAGGACCAGGGTGCGGGCCTGGTCGCGGGTGCCGCTCTCCTCGGCGACGAACGCGGGAACCTGGACCGGGTCGCGCCGTTCCAGTGGGCCGTCGGCGCCGCTGATCATCCAGCCGGCGGCCAGGAGCAGCGGGCCCGCTGCGGCGGCGAACGCGATCAGGGCGGCGACCGGCTGGCGCCAGCCGAAGCTCTGCTCGGCCACGCGCGAGCGTGCCCCGTCGGCGCCGAGCGCGGCGGCGGCCAGCAGGGCGAGGCCGTAGACGAGGGTGGCGGGTCCGGCCCACGCGGAACTGTTCGAGAGGACCGCGAAGACGAGCGCCACCAGGGCGACCGTCCAGGCCGTCCAGATGCCGAACTGACGCTCCGTGCGCAGCAGGGCGGCCAGTGCGGCCAGCACGACGCCGATGAGCATCAGCCCGCTGACCGTGCCGGGACCGCCCGGGCTGGCGCTGAGGAGGTCGAGGGCGCCGGCGGCGCCGGACCCGTACTCCAGGCCGGCTTCCTGGAAGAAGCCGAAGGGGAGCAGGGACAGCGACCAGGGGGCGAGGACCAGCAGGGGCACGCCGAACTGCGCCAGGAAGCGCAGCCCGTAGGCGGTGATCTCGCGTCGCCGTACGACGAGGAGCGCGAGGCCGAGCAGCAGGGCGATGGGCCACACGATCGGTGTGAAGGCGGTCGTGATCGTCAGCAGCAGGGTGTACGCCCAGGTGGCGCGCCAGCTGCCGCGCGCTCCTGACGCATGGGTCAGGCCGCTTGCCGCGATGCCCGCGCGGGCCATCAGCGGGAGGAGGACGGCGAGTACGGCGGTGCCGATCCGGCCGCCCGCCAGTGCGCCGGTGGCGGCGGGCAGGAAGGCGTAGACGACGGCCGCCCACGCGCGCAGGAGCCGTGATTCGACGAGCGGGCGGGAGGCGAAGTACGCGGTGAAGCCGGCCAGCGGCACCGAGGCGATCAGCAGGACGGTGACCGCGAGGCCCGTCGAGCCGAACAGGGTGGACGCGAGCATCGCGACGAGCGCCAGATAGGGCGGCGCCGACGAGGTGTCACCCACGCCCACCGGATGCCAGGCGTCCAGATAGCGCGCCCAGAGGTCGGCGGAGTCGGCCGGGGCGGGCAGCAGGGCGCCGCCCGCGAGGGCACCGCCGCCGAGCAGTTCGCGGCAGGCGACGAGTGAGACGAGCAGGAGTACGAGGAAGAGCACCGGCCCGGGCTTGCGGGCGATGCGCTTGAGCCGGACGAACTGCTCGACCTCGAGGAAGTCGGCGTCGTCGCCGCCGGGCCCGGACTCCACGGCGTTGCCGTGCCGGCCGGCGCCGGAGGTGACCTCGGGGTCGGAGCGCCCGAGGAGGTCGCCCGCGACCTGTTCGATGGTGGCCCGCACGGTCGCGCCGGGCGGCGGGAACAGGGCTCGCAGCTCGCCCTTGTCGATCTGGGAAACGCCTCGTCGGCGGCGTCCGGCGATGATCCGCTCAGGTCGCAGCAGGGTGCCCAGGAGGCCGCGGATCTCATCGACGGCCTGTCCGGGGGCCTTGCCGACGAGATACGCCACCATGCGCACCATCGTGCCGAGGATCACGCGCAAAAGCACCCAGGGCAGCTGAGCCGTACGGCTGTTGACGAGCAGGGTGTAGACGGCGCCGGCCTTGTCGACCTTGTGCGGGGACGCGGAGGTGCGGCCCACGCAGTCGACGGTGCGGCGCTCGCGGGAGGACGCCTCGGCATGCCGTACGACCGCCTCGGGGGCGACGAGGACGCGGTGCCCGGCGGTGGTGGCGCGCCAGCACAGGTCGACGTCGTCGCGCATCAGGGGCAGCCGGCGGTCGAAGCCGCCGAGCTCGTCGAAGATGTCGCGCCGGACGAGCATGCCCGCGGTGGACACGGACAGCACCGGGCGGACGTGGTCGTGCTGGCCCTGGTCCTGCTCGCGGCGGTCCAGGCCGGTCCAGCGGCGGCCGGAGTCGGCGATGGTCACGCCGACTTCGAGGAGCTGCCTGCGGTCGTACCAGCCGCGCAGTTTGGGGCCGACGACCGCGATGTCGTCGCGGCCCAGCTCGTGCTCGCCCTCCACGACCCGCAGCATCTGGGCCAGCGCGTCCGGGTCGGGGGCGCAGTCGTCGTGGAGCAGCCAGAGCCATTGCACCGGTTCCCCGTGGGGGAGCTCCGGCATGTCGTACGCGTCGTCGCGCCAGCTGCGGGTGACGGGGTCCCAGCCGCTGGGGCGCTTCAGGTACGTCAGCTCGTCCGGGGTGAGGACGGGCGCGGTGCGGTTGGCCTCCTCGACCGCCTGGCCGAAGCCGGTACGGCGGGCGAGGTGCAGGACGCGGTCGGCGCCGAGGGCGTCGGTGACCAGTTGGGCGGAGTCGTCCGCGCTACCGGTGTCGGCCGCCATGACGTTCTGCACCGGGCGCTCCTGCCCGAGCAGACCGGCGAGCACCTCGGGCAGCCAGCGGGCGCCGTCGTGGGAGACGAGTACCGCGGTCACCACGTGACGCGGGAACTCGGGCGTGGTGGCAGTGCCGTAGTCGGCTGCCGTGTGGCTGTGCGCGGACATCGAGGTACGGGCCCCGGTTCGGTGGACTGCGGTGGACGCCTGTGCCCTGATGTGAGCGGCGGGGCGTCTCGGACGAGCAGCCACACTATCGGCTGGGCAGCACGGCGGCCCGCCGCCTGTGGACAACCACCCGCGACGGGCCGTTCGCTGCGTTGCGCTGTGTTGTGTATTGCGTTACGCGGAACCCGGTGCCGTACGTCTCAGACGGCGGCCTTCTTCAGCCGACGGCGTTCGCGCTCGGACAGGCCGCCCCAGATACCGAAGCGTTCGTCGTTGGCGAGGGCGTACTCAAGGCACTCGGAGCGGACCTCGCAGGCGAGGCAGACCTTCTTGGCCTCGCGGGTCGAGCCGCCCTTCTCGGGAAAGAAGGACTCGGGGTCGGTCTGGGCGCACAGTGCGCGCTCCTGCCAGCCGAGTTCCTCGTCCGCGTCGTCGACCAGCAGTTGCTGCACCGTCTCGGTCATGTGCGCCCCTCGTCTGTCTTTCGCGTCCCCGTGAGGTTGCCGTCAACCGATATCGGCCGAACGACACGAGTGAAATTACAAGTGTGCTGCTCCGGGCGAGTCAAGCTGAGATCTGCTATTGGGCCCCTTATTCACTCTGCGGAACCAAGGCCATGCGGAAAGTGTTCAAATCGGCATAAACCTTGACAGGGCAGAAGAGGCCCCGGAAGGCGGCTACCCCCGCACAGAGCTTGTACAGGGGATGACGCCCAGAAGTTCGATCTCGTTCCGACGTACGCGCCGAAGCGAACCGGATCACATCGGACCGCCTGCGGGTCGCATGCGGATCGCTGGGCCGCGGTGAGGTCCGTACGCCCGGTTGTGCGCCATGTGTCCCCGGGGGTGGACGCACAAACCTTTCATCTGCGAGATGGACCGGATGAGGTGAAACTCGTCCCACATACCGGGTGTCGAGTTGACAGTGCGGGTGTGAACCGATGTCCTTGTGGGCATGCTCGCGAACTCGGCATTCACCTCGACCCGCCCCGCGCGGTCCCTCGGTGCTGCTCGTGCTCGCTGTAGCTGTTGTCGCTGTTCCAGCTGTTGAGCCCAACGCGCTCCGGCTGCCTCTGAGTCCACCGCGACTCGGCTGCTGCTTCCTCGAAGCCCACATCAGGGCGATGCCTTTCCCGCCCGCGACCCGGGCGGACGGTACGCGACACCCAGCCAACCCCCCACACTTCTCCCGCCGAGGACCTCCGCACTCCATGAACAGCGACAGCGACCTCCAGATCGCCGGCGACATCCTCGAAGTACCGCACCTCCTCCAGGCCCCGCGCGAGCACCCGGCCACCGTCGCCGACTTCGTCGGTCTGGCCCGCACCATCGCCGGGGACCGCTCCCAGTGGGAGCATCTCGTCCAGTACGACGCGACGTCGCGCTGGTACCACCGGTTGCGCACCGGCCCGGGCTACGAGGTGTGGCTGCTGTCGTGGGTCCCCGGGCAGGGCAGCGGGTCGCACGACCACGGCGGTTCGTCGGGCGTCCTGACGGTCCTGGACGGGCAGCTGACCGAGCGGACGGAGCGCGGGACGCGCGCGTTGCGGGCGGGTGCGCAGAGGGCGTTCGCTCCGGGTTATGTGCACGAGGTGGTCAACGACACCCTCGAACCGGCCGTGAGCCTGCACGTCTACTTCCCGGGTCTGACGGAGATGCCGATGCACGCGGCGCGCTGCGCGCCGGCGGTGGCCGTGACCGGCTGAGGGCGGGGTCCCGGCCGGCGGCTCGACGACCGGTCGACGCGTTGTCGTACCCGCCTGCAAGACTTGGCGGCATGCGCATTGTGGTTCTGGCAGGCGGCATCGGCGGTGCCCGGTTCCTGCGCGGTCTTCAGCGGGCCGTGCCGGACGCCGACATCACCGTCATCGGCAACACCGGGGACGACATTCACCTCTTCGGACTGAAGGTCTGCCCCGACCTCGACACGGTGATGTACACCCTCGGCGGGGGCATCAACGAGGAGCAGGGCTGGGGGCGGACCGACGAGACCTTCCATCTGAAGGAGGAGCTCGCGGCGTACGGCGTCGGGCCGGAGTGGTTCGGTCTCGGCGACCGGGACTTCGCCACTCACATCGTGCGGACGCAGATGCTCGGCGCGGGTTATCCGCTGAGCGCCGTCACCGAGGCGCTGTGCGACCGGTGGAAGCCGGGGGTGCGGCTCATCCCGATGTCCGACGACCGCGTGGAGACGCATGTCGCCGTCGAGGTGGACGGCGAGCGCAAGGCCGTCCACTTCCAGGAGTACTGGGTGCGGCTGCGGGCCTCCGTTCCGGCCGAGGCCATCGTGCCGGTCGGCGCGGAGCAGGCGAAGCCCGCGCCGGGGGTCCTGGAATCGATCGCCGACGCCGACGTGATCCTCTTCCCGCCGTCCAACCCGGTCGTGTCCGTGGGCACGATCCTGGCCGTGCCCGGGATCCGCGAGGCGATCGCCGAGGCCGGGGTGCCCGTGGTGGGCCTCTCCCCCATCGTCGGGGACGCGCCTGTGCGCGGGATGGCCGACAAGGTGCTCGCGGCGGTGGGCGTGGAGGCCACGGCGGCGGCCGTCGCCGAGCACTACGGCTCGGGCCTGCTTGACGGCTGGCTCGTCGACACGGTCGACGCGGGCACGGTGGCGCGGGTGGAGTCGGCGGGCATCCGCTGCCGTGCCGTGCCGCTGATGATGACGGACGTGGACGCGTCGGCACAGATGGCGCGCGAGGCGCTGGCACTGGCGGAGGAGGTGCGGGGCGCGTGAACAGCGAGATTTCCGGTGCGGGTGGCGGGGACGGTCGGGTCCCGGGCTCCTCTGAGAGTGGCGTCGGCGGCGGGGCGGGTCCGGTGAGGGGCGCCTCTGAAGGTGGCGTGGGAGGTCGGGGCGGTCCGGTCCGGGGCGTCTCCGAGATGGGCGTCGAAGGTGGGGGTGGTCGCGTCCCGGGCGCCTCTGACAGTGGTGCCGGAGGCGGGGACGGTCGAGTCCCGGACGTCTCCGAGATGGGCGTCGAAGGTGGGGGTGGTCGCGTCCCGGGCGCCTCTGACAGTGGTGCCGGAGGCGGGGACGGTCGAGTCCCGGGCGTCTCCGAGATGGGCGTCGACGGTGGGGGTGGTCGGGTCCCGGGGGACTCTGGCGGTGGTGTCGGCTTGGGTGGCGGGTTCCGGGTTTGGGCTGTGGGTGGGCTGCCTGAGGTTCAGCGGGGGGACGATCTCGCGAAGCTCATCGCCGCCGCCGAGCCCGGGCTGCTCGACGGGGACGTGCTGCTTGTCACCTCGAAGATCGTGTCCAAGGCCGAGGGACGCGTCGTCAAGGCGGCGGACCGGGAGGCCGCCATCGACGCCGAGACCGTGCGGGTCGTCGCCCGGCGCGGAGCCCTGCGCATCGTGGAGAACCGGCAGGGGCTGGTGATGGCCGCGGCCGGCGTCGACGCCTCCAACACGCCGTCCGGGACGGTGCTGTTGCTGCCCGAGGATCCCGACGCGTCCGCGCGTGCGGTCCGGGACGGGCTGAGGGACGCGCTGGGCGTCAACATCGGCGTCGTCGTGACCGACACCTTCGGGCGACCGTGGCGCGCGGGGCTCACGGACGTGGCGATCGGCGCCGCCGGCGTACGTGTGCTCGACGATCTGCGCGGGGGCACGGACGCGTACGGCAACCCGCTCTCCGCGACGGTCGTGGCGACCGCCGACGAGCTGGCCGCCGCCGGGGATCTCGTCAAGGGCAAGGCCTTAGGGCTGCCCGTCGCCGTCGTACGCGGACTGCCGCATGTGGTGGTCGCGGGCGATGACGCCGAGGGGGCGGGGGCGCGGGACCTGGTGCGCGACGCCCGCGACGACATGTTCCGGCTCGGTACGTCGGAGGCGGTACGGGAAGCCGTGACCCAGAGGCGTACTGTGCGGGCCTTCACGGACGAGCCCGTCGACTCCGGTGCGGTACGGCGGGCGGTCGCCGCCGCGGTGACCGCGCCCGCTCCTCATCACACGACGCCCTGGCGCTTCGTACTGCTGGAGTCCGAGCGGTCGCGGACCGAGCTGCTCGATGCGATGCGGGACGCCTGGATCGCGGATCTGCGGCGGGACGGGAAGAGCGAGTCGTCCGTCGAGAAGCGGGTGCGGCGTGGGGACGTGCTGCGAGGGGCGCCCTATCTGGTGGTGCCCTGTCTGGTGATGGACGGGTCCCACTCGTACGGCGACGCGCGGCGGGACGGGGCCGAGCGGGAGATGTTCGTGGTCGCGACCGGGGCCGGGGTGCAGAACTTCCTCGTCGCGCTGGCCGGGGAGCGCCTCGGGTCGGCGTGGGTGTCGTCGACGATGTTCTGCCGGGACGTCGTGCGGGAGGTACTGGGGCTGCCCGCGGGGTGGGATCCGATGGGGGCGGTCGCGGTCGGGCATCCGGCGGAGGCGCCGCGGGCTCGCGTGGATCGGGATGCGGGGGCTTTTATTGAGGTGCGGTGAGATGAGTCCGTGAGGGCTTTCGTCTTGTTGGGGCGCTTGATTCGGGCGGTTTAATTCAGAAGGGTCGCTTTGTTCGGTTCTCAGCCTTCCTATCCTTCGCAGCCTTCGCAGCCCACTCGTACGACTGTGCGGGGTGGGCATGTCGCCGTGCCCGGTGGGGTGCCGCGGCAGGCTGACGCGCCGGGGCGGACGCGGACCTGGGTGCCCGGTGTGGCGCTCGACCTCGGGCTGGTTCTGGGGCCGTTGCGGCGGGGGCCGGGCGATCCCACGTTCCGGGCGGCGCCGGACGGATCGGTGTGGCGGGCCTGCCGTACGCCCGCAGGGCCCGGGACACTGCGGGTCGCGCTGCGGGACGGGGTGGTCCGGGGGGAGGCGTGGGGGCCCGGGGCCGAGTGGCTGCTGGAGCAGCTGCCCGAGTTGCTCGGGGCGGCCGATGATCCCGAGGCGTTCGCGCCTCGGCATCGGATTGTCGCGCTCGCACGGCATCGGCGACCCGGGTTGCGGCTGACGCGGACCGGGTTGGTCATGGAGTCGCTGATTCCGTCCGTGCTGGAGCAGAAGGTCACGGCCGACGAGGCGTATCGGGCCTGGCGGCTGCTCGTACGGAAGTTCGGGGAGCCTGCGCCTGGGCCCGCAGGCGTGGCAGGTGTCTCAGGTGTGTCAGGTGGGCGCCAAGGGTTGTTTGTTGTGCCCTCGGCTCGGGACTGGGCTCTGATTCCGTCCTGGGAGTGGCATCGGGCCGGGGTCGACAACAAGCGGGCGTCGACGATTCTGCGGGCGGTTCGGGTCGCGGGGCGGCTGGAGGAGGCTGTCGCGCTGGATCCGGAGCGGGCGCGGGCTCGGCTGGAGCTGGTTGTGGGGGTGGGGCCGTGGACCTCGGCGGAGGTGGTGCAGCGGAGTCATGGGGCGGCGGACGCGGTGACTGTGGGGGATCTGCATCTGCCGGGGATCGTCGGGTTCGCGCTGGCGGGGGATCGGGATGCGGATGATGAGGTGATGTTGTCGTTGCTGGAGCCGTATGCGGGGCAGCGGCATCGGGTGGCTCGGTTGATTCTGTTGAGTGGGCGTACGCCGGGGAGGCGGGCGCCGCGCATGTATAAGAGGGATATCGGGCGGCTTTGAGGGGGCGGTGCGTTTCCTCGCCCCCGCCGCCCTTACCCGTCCCA
Organism: Streptomyces sp. B21-083; assembly: GCF_036898825.1. GTDB lineage: Bacteria > Actinomycetota > Actinomycetes > Streptomycetales > Streptomycetaceae > Streptomyces. Next base: position 3,885,406 of record NZ_JARUND010000001.1, read on the forward strand.
TCCCGTTCCTGGGGGCTGCGCCCCCCAGACCCCCGCTCCGGCCCTGAACGGGCCTTGTCCTCAAACGCCGGCCGGGCTGAAGTGCGGGCCGGTGCTGGATAGGCGCCGGACTCGACAGGGGTGCGGGCCGGTGCCTGAAAGGGGCGCCGGAGCGGCTGGAAATGCGGGCCGGTGGAGGAAGACGCCGGACGCGGCAGGGCTGCGGGGCCGGTGCTGGGAGGGGGCCGTCAGGGCTGGTGGGTGTCGCCGGTGTTGGTGGGGGCGCCGCCTGGGCCGGAGGGGTACCGCCTGGGCTGGACGGATGCGGTGAACCAGTGGGTGGGTGGGAAATCTTGGCCCCGCCGCAGCACCGTTGCTCTATTGGTCCGACGAGAAGCGGAGCGCCCCCGCTGGGATTCTGGCGTCGCACCAGACCCGTACGCCCTCCCTCAGTTCGTTGTCGGCGCCGATGATCGCGCCGTCGCCGATGACCGTGCCGGTGAGGACCGAGCGTTCGCCCACGCGGGCCCTCGTACCGATCAGGGAGTCGGTGATGACCGCGCCCGGTTCGACCACCGCGCCCGCCAGGATCGTGCTGCCCGAGACGCGCGCCCCCTCCGCCACGAACGCGCCCTCGCCCACCACCGTGCCGCCGGTCAGCTTGGCGTCGGGGGCCACGCGGGCCGAGGGGAGGATCAGTCGGTCGCCGCAGCGGCCGGGGACAGCTGGGGACGGGGCCCGGCCCAGGACCAGGTCCGCCGAGCCGCGGACGAAGGCCGCCGGGGTGCCGAGGTCCAGCCAGTACGTCGAGTCGACCAGGCCCTGGAGGTGGGCGCCGATGGAGAGGAGTTCAGGGAACGTTTCTCTTTCCACCGACACCGGGCGGCCCGCCGGGATCGTGTCGATGACCGAGCGACGGAAGACGTACGCCCCCGCGTTGATCTGGTCGGTGACGATCTCCTCGGGGGTCTGCGGCTTCTCCAGGAACGCGGTCACCCGGCCTGTTTCGTCGGTGGGGACCAGGCCATAGGCCCTGGGGTCCGTCACCCGGGTGAGGTGGAGTGAGACGTCCGCCCGCGTCGACTCGTGGGTGCGGACCAGGGCCCTGATGTCCAGGCCCGTGAGGATGTCGCCGTTGAAGACAAGGACGGGGTCGTCGGGCGCGGAGTGCAGGCGCGAGGCCACGTTGCGGATCGCGCCGCCCGTGCCGAGGGGTTCGTCCTCGGTGACGTACTCCAGATGGAGGCCGAGCGACGAGCCGTCACCGAAGTGCGGTTCGAAGACCTCGGCCAGGTAGGAGGTCGCCAGGACGATGTGCTCCACCCCCGCCGCTCTCGCTCTCGCCAACTGGTGCGTGAGGAAGGGGACACCGGCGGCCGGGACCATCGGCTTCGGGGTGTGCACGGTGAGCGGACGCAGCCGGCTGCCCTTGCCGCCGACCAGGAGGATCGCTTCTGTCACCTGTCGTCTCTGCTTCCTGCCGGGACCGACCGAACGTCGTTCGGTCGGCCAGTGTATGCAGACCGTTTGTATGCAGAACCGAACTCCGGTGGCCGTATGAAGGTCCTCAGCGCCCCTGGTATTTGGCCGCCGTCTTGCGCGCCGAGCCGAGCCTCGCGTAGAGCAGCCGGCCCGGGCACTCGGTGGCGAAGCCGTCCCGGTGGCCGGAGATCACGTTCAGTCGTACGTTCTTTCCCTTTGGGTATAGATTGCCACCACCCGACTTCAGGTATGTCTTTCCGTTCGGATTGCCCCCGTACAGCCCGAGTTTCCAGGCGGTGAGCCGGGCGATCGCCCCCACTGCCGCTTTTGACGGCTTGGAGTTGACGAAAGTTCCGAGGACGGCGATTCCCATGCTGTCGGTGTTGAAGCCGAGCGTGTGTGCGCCCATCACCGGCTTCGCCAGGCCGCCCGCGCGCCCCTCGTAGATGTTTCCGCACCGGTCGACGAGGAAGTTGTAGCCGATGTCCCGCCAGCCGCTGCTTACCACGTGGTAGCGGTAGATGCCGCGGATGAGGGACGGGACCTCCGAGCACCAGTACTTGTTGCCCGAGGCCGTGTGGTGCACGAAGGCCGCCTTCACCGTCTTCGTGTAGACGAAGCCGCGTTCGCGCAGGCCCTCGTCCGCACCCCAGCCGCGACGGGTGACGATCCGTGGGCGCGGGCCGATGTACGGCTGCACCCGCCGCCCCTCCGGTCGCACCTCCTGCCCCCGCAGCCTCAGCGCCTCTTCTTCCGTCCGCTGTCTGTCCAGTGCCGGGATCTCGGTGGCGCCCGGAGGGGCGAGGTCCGCGTTGGCCGCCGCCGATTCCGCGGACGCGAACGCCGACTCGGACGTGGACTCGGACTCGGTCTCGGTCTCCGTCGTTTCCCCCGGTCCCCTTTGCCCCACCGGTCCCATGGTGCGGGTGGGCTGCCCTGCGGGTTCGGCGGGCGCCGTGCCCGGGTCCACCAGTTCGAGGCGCATTCCTGCGGGGAGGGGGGAACGCGCATCCGAGGCGCGTCCCTCGCCGTCCGCCCTTACGCGCACCTCGACGCCGTCCGAGTCCCCCACCCACAGCGGTGCCGTGGAGCCGCGGACCCGGCCCGAGACGCGTTCGGCGGTGTCGGGGTCGGCCGCGTGCTCGTGGTTGTGCGTCTCGACGTCCTGCCAGCCGGACCAGTGACCGTCGGCGGCCTCCCGGGTGCGGACCTGGACCCGGCCGTACAGCTCGGTGTCCGGGTTGTCCCAGACGACGCCGACCAGTGAGAAGTGCCGTACGTCCGGACGGTACAGGCCCTGTTCGGCGGCAGGGCCGAGGGTGCGGTCGCCGGGGCGGGGGGCGAGCGGGAGCGACTGGGTGCTGCCGGGGACGGCCGGCGCGGCGGCAGCGATGGGGGCCGCCATGGGGGCCGCTGTTACCGGTCGCGTCTCGGCGGGTCTCGCCGAGGTCGAGGCCGAAGCCGAAGCCGGGGTTGTGGGCAGGGTCAACGGAAGCGCCAGGGCTGTTGCACATGCGACGCCGATGGAAGAAGAAAGGTATCCACGCATGCCCCTGATCCTGGACATAGTCATACATACCTGTCCAACGATGAACTGACGGACAGTCCGGCGCGTTCACCCGAACCAGTGGCTCCGCGGGGCGGCCCGAGCCCACGGCCGCGCGCGCTCCTGCGTACTCTTGCGCGGGTGAACGCCACCGACCGCACCCCTGCCCACCTGCTGCGTTCCGCGCTCGCCGCGGACCCCGCGCGCCCCCTGGTGACCTTCTACGACGATGCCACGGGCGAACGTGTCGAATTGTCCGTGGCCACCTTCGCCAATTGGGTGGCCAAGACCGCGAATCTCCTCCAGGGCGAGCTGTCCGCCGAACCCGGTGACCGGGTCGCGCTGCTGCTGCCCGCGCACTGGCAGACGGCGGTGTGGCTGCTCGCGTGTTCGTCGGTGGGTGTCGTCGCCGACCTGGCGGGCGAACCCGGCGCCGCCGACATCGTCGTCAGCGGGCCCGACACGCTTGACGCGGCGCGCGCGTGTTCCGGCGAGCGGATCGCCCTCGCGCTGCGGCCGTTGGGCGGGCGGTTTCCGCAGGCCCCGGCCGGCTTCGCCGACTACGCGGTGGAGGTGCCGGGGCAGGGTGACCGGTTCGCGCCGTACGCGCCCGTCGATCCGGAGGCGCCCTCGCTGATCGTGGCCGGGGCGCAGTTCACGGGGGCGGAGGTCGTCGAACGGGCAGAGGCGGACGCGGTGGCGTTGGGGCTTACGGGTCCTGGGTCGCGGTTGCTGTCGGGGCTGGGGTACGACACGTGGGACGGGGTCAGCGCGGGGTTGTACTCGCCGCTCGCGACCGGGGGGTCCGTGGTGTTGTGCCGGCACCTTGAGCGGGCGGACGAGGGTGTGGTGGCCAAGCGGGTCGAGGACGAGCGCGTTACGGCTACGCGCCACGGATAGGGGGCCGTCTCCCCGACTGCGGGCCGGTGCGGGCCTGTCCCGCCCACGCGGCGGAGCCGCACAGGTCACAGCCTTGCGCCCCTAGGTGACCCCTAGGTGGTGTCCTCCCCGGCGGTAAGTCGTTCGGCCCAGCAGCGGGCGCCCTCGCCGCTCCGCCGGGACATGGTCGTAGGACACGTACACGCCATGGAGGGGTGGGCCAGTCGTGACCGACACCGTGCGCGTCCTCGGGCCGGGTACCGGTGCCACCCGGCTCGTGCGGCGGCGTTGGGTTCGGCGGGCCGTTCTCGGGGTCGGAGTCCTGTCCATCGTCACCGTCGGGGTCGGGGCCGGGGTCTATGCCAAGCTCGACGGGAACATCACCCCGGATCACGATGCCGCCGCGGAGCTCGCCCGGTACGAGAAGGAGCGGCCAACCTCGCTCGTGCGCGGGGCGCAGAACATCCTGCTGATCGGGTCCGACTCACGGGCCGGGGACGGGAACCGTGAGTACGGGCGGGACTCGGGGACCGCGCGGTCGGACACGACGATCCTCTTGCATCTGGCCGCCGACCGCCGCAGCGCCACCGCCATGTCCCTGCCGCGCGATCTGATGGTGGACGTGCCGAGTTGCCTGCGGCCGGACGGGAGTCGCGGCAGGCCGGTGTCCACGATGTTCAACCAGGCCTTCCAGCAGGGGGGTTCGGCCTGCACGATCCGTACCGTCGAAAAGCTGACGGACATCCGGATCGACCATCACATCGTGGTCGACTTCCACGGCTTCAAGGACATGGTCGACGCCGTCGACGGGGTCGAGGTGTGTCTGGCGAAACCGGTCGACGACCGGGAGGCCAGGCTGCGGCTGCCCGCCGGGAAGGTGACTCTCGACGGCGAACAGGCGCTCGGGTACGTGCGGGCGCGCAAGTCCCTCGGCAACGGGAGCGACACCGGGCGGATGGACCGGCAGCAGCGGTTTCTGGGGGCGCTCGTCAACAAGGTGCGGAGCGATGACGTCCTGCTGAACCCGGTGAAGCTCTATCCGGTCCTCGACGCCGCGACGTCGTCACTCACGACGGACCCCGCTCTGGCCAGTCTGCGTGGTTTGTATCAATTGGTGCGCGGTATGCGCGACATTCCTACCGAACATATGCAGTTCTTGACCGTTCCGCGCGAGTCGTATGTCCACGACGCCAATCGCGACCAGCTGATCGAGCCGGCCGCCGGGCGGTTGTTCAAGCGGCTGCGGACGGATTCTCCGGTCGCCGTCAGGGCGGAGAAGCCGGTTCGGGGCGACGCCTCCACCCCGTCTCCCGAACACACCCGCGTACCCGTTTTTCGCGGGACCACGGCCGCCCAGGACCTCTGCGGGTAAAGCGCTTGCCAAGTCGACGAACCTTAGTTCAAGAAAATGGGCGGATTGCCCAGTTGTAGGGACGTGGAATTTGTCACCGCCGTCACTTGACGCCCAACTGGACGGATAGTGTGAGCGATCCGGTGCGTCAGGACACGTGTCGTGTGCACACCGGCAGACCGAGACCCGAGCGCCTTTGGAGGGGGAAAGGCGCCGCGTGGCCCCGACGGAGGATGCAGACAACCGTGGACGCGCAAGGCCGTGGGCAGGCGGGCGACATCGACCCCGCAGACCAGTGGGTGCTCAACCCGAGCACCGGCGAATACGAACTGCGACTGACTCCCTCCGCACCGCAATCAGCGGTCCCGGGACCTCGTCGAGCCGCACCCGCCAACGCGGGTACGGGACGCGGGCGTTCGGCGGCACCGGAGCGGGAGCAGGACCGAGAGACGCACGGGGTGCCCGGGACACCCGGGCAGGTACCGCCGCCGAGACGGCGTCGCGGTGTGCCCGAGGAGGATCCGCTGCCCGGGCGGCGCCGTTCGCGTGCCCCGCAGAAGAAGAAGTCGAAGGCCAAGAAGGTGCTGCTCTGGACGGGCGGGACCATGGCCTTCGTCCTTGTTGCCGCCGCGACGGGCGGCTACCTCTACCTCAAGCACCTTGAGGGCAACGTCCAGACGACGGACGTCGGTACGGCGGGCAAGTCCGGCTTCAGCAAGGACGAGGCCTTCAACATCCTCATCATCGGCACGGACAAGCGCACCGGTGCGGGCAACGAGAAGTACGGCGACGCGGGCAGCGTCGGGCACGCGGACACGACGATCCTGCTGCACGTCTCCAAGGACCGGACGAACGCGACCGCGCTGAGCATTCCGCGTGACCTGATCGTCGACGTCCCGGACTGTCCGACGATCCAGAAGGACGGGTCCGAGAAGATCATCGCGGGCACGCAGGACGTCCGCTTCAACACCAGCCTCGGGCAGGACGAGCGCGACCCCGGCTGCACCATGCGCACGGTGAAGGAGGTCACGGGTATCTCGCCGGACCACTTCATGATGGCCGACTTCAACGCGGTGAAGACGCTGACAACGGCGGTGGGCGGGGTCGAGGTCTGTGTCACCAAGGCCGTCAACGACAAGCAGTCGAAGCTGAAGCTGCCGGCCGGCAAGTCGACGGTCGAAGGGGAGCAGGCGCTCGCCTTCGTCCGTACGCGGCACAGCTTCGGCAACCAGGGCGACCTGGACCGGATCAAGGTGCAGCAGCAGTTCCTCGGCTCGCTGATGCGCAAGATGTCCTCCAGCGACACCCTGACCGACCCGGGCAAGCTGCTGAAGCTCGCGGAGGCGGCCACCAAGGCGCTGACCGTGGACACCGGTCTCGGTAAGGTCTCCACGCTCAAGGACGTGGCCCTGGAGCTGAAGAAGGTGCCGCCGAAGAACATCACCTTCACGACCGTGCCGGTGCGCGACAACCCGGCGGAGAAAGTCCGAGCGACGGTTGTCGTCGACCAGGTCTCGGGTCCCGAGGTGTTCAACGCGATCGCCAACGACGTGTCGTTCACCGCGGTCAAGCAGCAGAAGGCGAAGGAGGCGGCTGCCGTCGCCGCCCGTCTCAAGGGCACCAAGTCCGCCGCCTCCGAGGTGCGGGTGCGGATCATGAACGGCGGTGCCGTCGGCGGCTCCGCACAGGCGACTCTCACCTACCTGCAGAATGATGAGGACGTGACCAAGTCCGAGAACGCGGGCAACGCTCCGACGGAGCTCGCGAAGACAACGCTGGAGTACGCGCCCGACCAGGCCGACCAGGCCCGGCGGCTGGCCGCCATCATGGGGCTGTCCGGTGCGGCGCTGAAGCCCGGCAAGAGTGTGACGAACGCCCAGGGGCTGCCCACCATGACGCTGACTCTGGGCAAGGACTTCAAGGGGGCCGGCGTCTCGCTCACCGCGCCGGCGAAGGCACCAACTGTGGACAAGTCCACTGCGGACAAGGCGCAGTGCGCCAGCTGAGCACACCGATCGACTAGTGGGCGTCTGCGCCAGATGTTTTTGGTGCGCCGGTTGACCTGACAGGCCTGCCTCGCGTCTTACGGGACGCGAGGCAGGCCTGTTCGACGGCGGCGCAAGGGTGGGGAGGCAGGGAATGACACAGAGCAGTGTGCACGGGGAGGGGACGCGACCAGGCGTCCGGCCTGCTCGGGTTCCGGGGCAGCGAGACGGATCGCACGAGCAGGAGGGCGACTCCGGCGACGGCGACAGCGGTGGCGGCAGCAGCAACGGTGGCGGTGGTTCGGCGGGAAGACAGCGGCGGCCGGGCAAGCGCAAGGTGCTGCGCTGGTCAGCGGCCACCCTCTCGGTGCTGATACTCGGCACGGCCGGGGTCGGATACCTGTACTACGAGCACCTGAACAGCAACATCCAGAAGGGCAAGCGCAGCAGCGGCGACTCGAAAGCGGCGAAGGGCGAACCGAACGCGGCCGGGCAGACTCCGCTGAACATCCTGCTGATCGGCTCGGACAGCCGTAACTCCGACGCCAACGTGTCCCTGGGCGGTGACAGGGACAACCGCGGCAACCCGCCGCTGGGCGATGTCCAGATGCTGGTCCACGTCTCCGCCGACCGCAAGAGCGCGTCCGTGGTGAGCATTCCGCGTGACACCCGCGTCGACATACCCAAGTGCACGGACCCCGACACCGGTGAGAAGTTCGCGGCGACCAACGCGATCATCAACACCTCGCTGGCCCGGGGCGGCGCCGGCTGCACGCTGGCCACCTGGCAGAACCTCACCGGGGTCTACATCGACCACTGGATGACGATCGACTTCGCGGGCGTGGTGAAGATGGCCGACGCCATCGGCGGCGTCGAGGTCTGTGTGAAGCAGAACGTGTGGGACCGCCCGCTGCCCGATGCCTCCGGCGGCTCCGGGCTCAAGCTCACGGCCGGCAAGCACAAGGTCCAGGGCAAGCAGGCGTTGCAGTGGCTGCGTACCCGGCACGCCTTCTACAGCGACCTGGGGCGCGCGAAGGCCCAGCACATGTACATGAACTCGATGATCCGCACGCTGAAGGCGCAGAACGTCTTCACGGACGCCGGGCGGCTGACCGGTCTTGCCGAGGCGGCCACGAAGTCCCTGACGGTGTCCGAGGAACTGGGCACGGTCAAGGAGCTGTACGACCTGGGCATGCAGCTCAAGTCGGTGCCGACCGACCGCATCACGATGACGACGATGCCGACCGTCGAGGACCCCCAGGACCGCAACCATCTCGTGGCGGCCGACGCGGACGCCGAGCAGATGTGGACGATGCTTCGCGACGACATCGCGTTCGACGGCAAGGGCGGCGCGGCGGCGACGAAGGCTCCGACGGCCGCCGCCTCGGCGACGGTTCCGACGGACCCGGCGGCCGCCCCCGGCCAGATCGGTGTGCTCGTGCAGAACGGCACCCGGACAGCCACACTCGCCGCGGTCGGCCACCGCGCGGCCGCGATCAGCGGGGTCCTGTCGGGCAAGGGATTCACGAACGCGGCGGCGGACACGTCCGGTTCGCTGTCCGTGGAGAAGACGGTCGTGCGTTACCCGAGCGCCGATCTGGCGGGCGACGCCCAGCTGGTCGCCAAGTCCCTGGGAATTCCGGCGAGTTCGGTGAAGAAGTCGACGGACGTCTCCGGTGTGACGGTGATGGTGGGCGCCGACTGGCGTGAGGGCGAGGCGTATCCGAAGCAGGCGGCTCCGAAGGCCGGCCAACTGCCCGCCACCGCCGACAAGGTGGTCGGTTCGGACACCGGCGCGTGCATGGACGTCTACTCGCCCTACCGCTGGTAGAGGCGGCACGCATATGGGTGGGGGCCTGCCGTCAGTGACTGACGGCAGGCCCCCACCCATATGTGTTCAGGCCGCGTTCGCGCCGTCCAGCACCGCCGGCCGACGGGCCGCGATCACCTTCCTGGCAAGCGACTTGGGGCTCGTCAGGAAGCCCCAGCCCCAGCACATGTGCATGGTGGCGAGGGCGACGGGGATCTGCAGCCGGGCCTTCAGGGAGAGTCCCTTGCCGGCCGGGACCGAGCCCGCCGCGATCGCCGCGAGGTAGCCGCCGGGCACCAGGAAGGCCCATGGGGTGAGTACGGCGCCCAGCAGCACACCCGCCGCTATCGCGAGCACGGCGGTGGGCGGGGCGAGGTAGCGCAGGTTGATGGAACCCTCGTGGTAGCGGGCCACGACATGGCGCCAACGGCCGTAGTCCTTGTACTGCTTGGCCAGCGCGCGCACGGAGGGCCTCGGCCGGTACGACACCCGCAGCTCGGGTGAGAACCAGATGAGGCCGCCCGCCTCGCGGATCCGGAAGTTCAGCTCCCAGTCCTGGGCGCGGATGAACTCCACGTTGTAGCCGCCCTGTTGCTCCAGAGCGGCGCGCCGGAAGACTCCGAGGTACACGGTCTCGGCGGGTCCGGCCGTGCCTCCCGTGTGGAAGGCGGCGTTGCCGACCCCGATCTTCGAGGTCATCGCGGCGGCCACCGCGTGCTCCCAGTCGTTCTCGCCCTCGGCGTGCATGATCCCGCCGACGTTCTGCGCGCCGGTCTCGTCGAGGAGACGTACGGCCGCCGCGATGTAGTCGGGCGAGAGCATGCCGTGTCCGTCGACGCGTACGACGACGGGGTGGCGGGAGGCCTTGATCGCGGCGTTCAGCGCGGCGGGCGTACGGCCGGTCGGGTTGGGGACCGTGTGGACGCGCTTGCTCGTGCCGGCCGTCTCCCGTACCAGCTCGGCGGCGATCTCGTCCGTGCGGTCCGTGGACGGACCGAGGGCGATGACGACCTCCATCTCGCCGGCGTACTCCTGGGCGAGGATCGCTTGGACGGCTCCGCGCAGATGCCGCTCCTCGTCGAGGACGGGCATGATCACGGACACGGCGGGCAGCTGCACGTCGGGCTTGGCGTTCATAGGGGGCTCACGTTACCGCGAACGGGGGACACCGACGCGCGCCGCCCGCTTGCCGAACCGGTCCGCAGATCGTATGGGCCTACGGTGCTCACGGATCCCACGTTCGGCCCTCTCCTCTCCCCCTCGCTCCTCCCCTCGCTCTCCCCTTCCCTCCCCCCGGCCAGCCTTCGCGGAGGTGTCCCCCCATGCCCGTCTCCCCCGCATCCCCCCGCTCCCCCGGTTCCCCGCAGCGCCGGCCACGGCCGTCGTCCGGGCGTCCGCGTCCCCCCGTACGGCGCAAGAAGCCCCGTTGGGCCATGCGGGCGGTGACGACGCTGTCCGTCGTGGTGCTCGCCGCGGCCGGGATCGGGCACGCGGTGGTCACCAGCCTCGACGCCGGCATCGCCCGGGTCGACCCCTTCAAGGACATGAAGAACCGTCCGCAGGCCGGCCACGGTATGAACGTGCTGCTGGTCGGCACGGACAGCCGGGAGAAGATCAGCGAGGCCGAGCGGCGGAAGTACCGGCTCGGCGGGGCGCCATGCCACTGCACCGACACGATGATGATCGCGCACATCTCGGAGGGCCGGGAGCGCGCGAGCGTGGTCAGCCTGCCGCGCGACTCGTACGCCGTGACGCCCCCGCACATCGACCGGACCACCGGGCGACGGCACGGTGGACATGTCATTAAGCTGAACGCGGCGTACGCGGAGGGCGGCCCGAACCTCACCGTGCAGACGGTGGAGAGCATGACGCACGTGAAGATCGACCACTACCTGGAGATCGACTTCACCAGCTTCATGAAGACGGTCGATGTGCTCGGCGGCGTGGAGATCTGTACGCCGCGACCGCTGCGGGACTCCTACACGGGGCTGGACCTGACCGCAGGGAAGCACGAGCTGAACGGCGGGGAGGCCCTGCAGTACGTCCGTTCACGGCACGCCGACGGGTCCTCCGACCTGGGGCGCATGCAGCGTCAGCAGCGCTTCATGGCGGCGCTGATCGCACAGTCCACGTCGTCCGGGGTGCTGATGAATCCGATGAAGTTCCGGGACGTCACACGGGCGGTGCTCGGGTCGGTGCGGGCGGACAAGGGGTTCGGCACGGGTGAGCTGCTGGACCTCGGGCGGGCCATGCGGGACTTCTCCCCTTCGTCGTCCGAGTTCACGACCGTGCCGATCGGGCGGATGGGGTTCGTCGTCAAGGGCATCGGTTCGACACTGAAGTGGGACGAGGCGAAGGCGGGCCTGCTGTTCCGGGCCCTGCGCGAGGACGAGCCGCTGGCGGTACGCAAGGGCGGGGGCGGCGGCGGTAAGAAGGGTGCGCCGATGCGGGTCGAGGTGGCGCCGCAGCAGATTCGCGTGCAGGTCGAGAACGGGACGCTCACGGCGGGGCTGGGCCGGAAGGTGGACCGGGAGCTTGCCGCGACCGGATTCCGGACGACCCGGGTGCCGGTGAACGCGCGGGAGCGGGGGGCGGCGACGCGGACGGTGATCGCGTACGACCCCCGGTGGGACCGGTCCGCGAAGTCGCTGGCGGCGGCGCTGCCGGGGAGTTCGTTGCGGGTGGTGCGGGGGCAGGGGGCGCTGCTGAAGGTGACTGTCGGGGCCGATTACCGGGGGGTGCGGAAGGTTCGGGTCGGGGAGTTCGGGGCGAGTACGGGGGATGAGGTGGGGTGTCGGTGAGTTGGGTGGGTCGGTGCGGTTCACGTCGTGTTTCCCACCCGCCCACCCGTTTGCGGTCCGTTGATCGGCGAGGCCGTGGGCGATTTGTGTCAGCTTGGCAACAGCACTGTTCCTAATTTCCCTCGACCCTTGTAAAGGGCACAGTCGGGCACTGCACACTGGTCGGCATGAACGATTGGCCCGACGCGTGGTCCGACGACAACCGCAACAACCGGCACGGACGCGGCAGCGCGAACGCACAGCCCGAGGGTGCGCGCGTGATGCGGCAGGTCCAGCGCGGCCAAGGCGGCCAGTACGGGCAGAATCCGAGCGCCCCGCCGTACGGCGGGGCGGTCCCGCAGCAGCAGCCGTACGGCGGCGATCAGGGTCAGGCCCCGTACGGAAACGGAAGCGGGGACGGCTATGACAGCGGATATAACACCGGCCAGGTCTACGGCGGCGCCCCGGGCGGCGGCGGACCTGGCGGTGGGCCGGGCGGGCCCGGTTCGATGAGTGGCCCCCGCTCCGCCCCGGACTGGCGCAAGCGCATCAAGTGGACCGCGATCACCGTGGTCACGGCGCTGGTCGTGGTGACCGTCGGTACGTACTTCTGGGCCGACGGCAAGCTGAACCGTCAGGTCGACCTGTCCAAGGTCATCGACCGGCCGGACGGCGGCAAGGGCACCAACTATCTGATCGTCGGCTCCGACAGCCGTGCGGGTATGTCGGCCGAGGAGAAGAAGGCGCTCCACACCGGGTCCGCCGAAGGCAAGCGCACGGACTCGATGATGATCCTGCACACCGGCGACAACGGCCCGACGCTGGTCTCCCTCCCTCGTGACTCGGACGTCGAGATCCCCACGTTCGTGGGCTCCGAGTCCGGCAAGACGTACAAGGGCACCGGCAAGCACACCAAGCTGAACGCGGCGTACGCGACGGACGGGCCCGAACTCCTCGTCCGTACGGTCGAGTTCAACACCGGTCTGCGCATCGACCACTACGTGGAGATCGGCTTCGCCGGCTTCGCGAACATCGTGGACGCGGTCGGCGGCGTGGAGCTGACCATCCCCAAGGGCGGGATGAAGGACAAGAAGTCCGGCGCGAACTTCACGGCGGGCAAGCAGACCCTCAACGGCGAGCAGGCCCTGGCCTTCGTCCGTACCCGGTACGCCCTCGCGGGCAGCGACCTCGACCGTACGAAGAACCAGCAGAAGTTCCTGGCGGCGCTGGCGAGCCAGACCGCGACGCCGGGCACGATCCTCAACCCGTTCAAGCTGTACCCGACCATGAGCGCGGGCCTCGACACCCTGATCGTCGACAAGGACATGGGTCTGTTCGACCTGGGCGACATGTTCTGGGCGATGAAGGGCGTCACGGGCGGCGACGGCAAGTCCATGAACATGCCGATCTCAGGCTCGACCGGCAGCAACCTCGTCTGGGACAAGACGAAGATGAAGACCCTGGTGAACGAACTGAAGAACGACGAGACGGTGACTGTCTCGGGCAACTGAGCCGCGCTCCGCAGGTCCGGCTCCGTAACGGGGCCGGACCTTCGTCGTTCTCCGGTCATCTCCGCCCCGCCCTCAGCCTGCCGCGCACAGGGCCTTGTCCCTCATCTCGAACCAGAGCAGTTTTCCGGTGCCCCGGTCCAGCGGCCCGTCGCCGAGCCCCCATCCGCCCCACGAATCGGCGTACTCCTGTACGAGGAACAGCCCTCTCCCACCGAGGGCACCGCCCTGAGCGAGCGGGACACGATCACCAGGAGGTTCGGCGAAGGGAGCCGGGATGTACGGGTGACTGTCCCAGACACCGACACGCAGCCGTCCGTCCGCGAGAGCGGTGAGACGGAGGGAGGCAGGGCCGCCGGTGTGCAGGTAGGCGTTGGTCACCAGCTCCGAGGCCAGCAGCTCGACGGCGTCGAGGATCTCGGGGCGGCCGTGACTCTCCAGCACCGACCGTACGGTCATGCGTGCGACGCGTGCGGCTCTGGGGTCATGGGGCAGCCGGAGTGCGTACGTCCAGGTGTGGGGCGGGGATACGGTGCCCATGAAAACCTCCTGCGGGAAGGGGGAATGGTTGCGAGCTTGCCCAACCGTCGCGCCGAGCGGTGGCATTGCCTGAGGGGGTGCGCTTCCGGCTTATGGGTGGGGGGAGTTGGGCGGTACGAGTACTAACGTAGAGCCTCGCCGGGAGATGCATCTCCCAAAACTGGAAGATTGACCCGTAGCTCCCTCTTGTGGGTGATGCGAGCATCACGTCACGGCTTGAATGGAGGCGTCTTGCCGCCCACCAGCAACCCCACCCTGCGCCAGCGGCGCCTCGGCACCGAACTGCGCAAACTCCGCGAACGCGCGGGGTTCACCGTCACGGAGGCCGCCGCACAGCTGGGCGTCAACCAGGGACGCGTCAGTATGATCGAGACCGGTCGCAGCCCCCTCAGCGCCGACCGCGTCCGCGCGGTGGCCTCCACCTACGACTGTTCGGACGAGGCCCTGATCGACGCCCTGGCCGCGATGACAGGACGCCGGACACGCGGTTGGTGGGAGGAGTGCAGAGATCACCTACCCTCCGCACTGGTCGACCTGGCCGAACTCGAACATCACGCCGTCGGCCTGCGCGTGGCCCTCGCGATGCACATCCCGGCACTGCTACAGACGACGGACCACGCCCGCGCCCTCTTCCGCGCAGTGGTGCCACCCATGCGGCAGTACGAGATCGAGCACCGCCTCACCCACCGCATGAAGCGCCAAGGCATCCTGCACCGGACAGGCCCCCTCCCCTACTCGGCGATCATCCACGAGTCCGCCCTGCGCATGGGATTCGGCGGCCCGGACGTGAGACGCGGCCAGCTCAAGCACATCCTCGACATGAGCGAGGCGCGGAACGTCACCGTGCGGGTGATCCCCTTCGACACGGAGTACTACCCGAGCACGGGCCAGTCCTTCGACTACGTCGTGGGTCCGGTCCCGCAGCTCGACACCGTGCAGCTCGACACCCACCACGGCGGCTGTGGCTTCCTCGACGCGGAGGCCCAGTTGGGCAAGTACCGGACGGTGCTCGACCACATGGAGTCCTGCGCCCTCGATCCCACCGATTCACGCGATTTCATCCACCGCCTCGTCCAGAACATCTGAGAGAGACCCAACGTGCAGACCCTTAACTGGCGGAAGTCCGCTTACAGCGGCGACAGTTCGAACTGCCTTGAGATGGCCACCACGCCAACCACCATCCACCTCCGCGACTCCAAGAACCCGACCGGCCCCCAGCTCGCCCTCCCACCCACGGCCTGGGCCGAGTTCGTCCCGTACGTGGCGGAAACGGCCCGCTGAACCCGTTGCCTTACAGTCCACTTACTCGGAACCACACTCGGTCAGTCCAGAGACGCCAACGCGCCCGCTATCAGCGAACGCGCCTCGGCGCCCCTCGCGGCGCCCCTCGCAAGCCGATCAAAGGCTCGGGCGTACAGCTCGACCTGGCTGGGCTGCGTAAGCGTGGAGGCGGCGTCCAGCGTGTCCGCGTGCACCCTGCTGTCGTCGAAGATCGTGAAGGTGGGCATGGGCCACACGGTCCGTTGCGCCGAGAACGGGACGATACCCACGGCAACGTTCTGGAGATCCATGACCCCAAGCAGGTGGCCAAGCTGTGCCGCCATGGTTTCGGCGCCGCACAGCCGGTAGCGCAACACCGATTCCTCCAGTACGAACGAGAACCGGCGTGCGCCGTTGCTCAGCACTGCGTTACGCCTCATGCGAGCCGCCACAGCATCACTCACGTCGTCCGGGGTTCCACGGAAGTCCGCGATGGACGACAACAGAGCAGTGGCGTATCCGGACGTCTGGAGGAAACCGGGGATCACGTCGGAGACGTAGACGCGAAAGGTTCTGGTTTGCTGGTACAGATCCCCCGCGGTCTCTTGCAGACGGCGGAGACCGCTCCGCTGAAGTCGCCTCCACTGCACGTGTGCGTCGGCGGACTGTCTGTTTGCCGCGATCAAGTCGGCGATCTGGTCGTCCGCGAGGCAGGCTCGGCACCACGCTCTGATGTCCGCGTCGGAGGGAGGGGTCCTGGCGTTCTCTATCCGGGATGACTTCGACTCCGACCAGCCGCACCTGACAGCCAGCTCCCGCCCGCTGATCCCCGCGTCCTTCCGGATCTCGCGCAGACGCCCGGCAAGATCTTCGCGGGCCTTCTGAACGTGTGAAGAGGAGTGCGGGGGCATGGAGCTGGCTTTCGTCAGATCTCGTACAGGTGGTGCGGGATCGCTCGCTCCCAGACTGCTTCGAAGGCGGTGGAGCACAGCTTCACAGCACCAGGGTCCGCCCTGATCTCATCCTCCACCACCACACCGTCGCCAGAGAAGTGGTGTACCCGGAGCAGCGCGTCATCGAACAGCCAGAAGTCGTTGCCCGGCAGCGCGATACTCGTGGCCCGTCGCCGTGGCAGCCAGCGAACTTCCTCACCCGCCGTGACATTGGCACGGGTGACGTCATGTTCCCACCGGATGTAGTCCGAAACCGGCTCGGAGACCACTCGGGCTCGGCGGATCGCCACGCCCCGGGCCACGGTGTCCGTGATCAACTGGTCGTAGGGGTGCCACCAGGATTCGCGGTCCTCCCAATTGATCCGTTCACCCCGCTTCCACGCCTCGAATCGGTCCGTGGAGGCATAGGAGTCGCGCAGTTCCAGGTGGACGGCGGACCGCTCGCACTGACCAAGCAGCTCAGCGAAGCTGGGCACGCTCGACGGCATCACACGCCTCCCTGATCATCGGGATCATCCGGGCCGGAATCCTGACGATGGTTTCACTGTCGGGCACCGAACCATTCGCGGGGCTGCTCCCCTCGCACTCCGCCTGAGTCTCAGGGCTCGGCTTCCATCCCTGAAACAAAATCTCCTGAGCTTTCGCATCCGCCCACACCGTGGGGCAGTGATCCCGGTCGGTGTCGGGGTCGATTCCGATGAACTCTACGGCCATGGCCGGCTCCCTGATCTAGGTGCTTGCTCGGGCTTGCATGAGCTTCGTTGAACTGGTGAGACAGTGTCAATACTGCTATTTTCCAAGCCAGTTGGCGTGCAAGCTCATGCAAGTTTGTGGAGCCAGGCGCTGGATGCTCTCTACCGTCGTCACATCAACGCGGAATCGATCGGGAAGGCGCGATGTGACGGGAGAAATCAGGCCGCAGGGCACCGAAGTGGTGTACCGCACGGGCAGCAGCGAAGCCCGGCGGTCCCTGTCCGGTCTCTTCGAGGCCTTCGGGGTCGACGGGGTGCTCTTGGTGCGCAAGTCCGAGCCTGGCGCGGAGGAAGCGGACGTCGCCCCGGGCAGCGGCCTGAAGCCCGGGTGCCGATGCGGTGGCCCGAAGTGCCCGGACTACGAGGCTGTGCCGAAACGGCCGGCCGAGGAACTGAGCGCCAAGGTCGCGGAGGCCAACAGGCGGAGTCGTAGGGGTGGAACGTGAGGACGCGATCGGTCATGCCGAATGTGGCGCACCAGATCACGGAGCACACGGGCTGGTCCGGCCACGTTGGTTTTCGGCGCGTTCGTGCGTCGTTCGCAATGGTGGTTTGCGCCGAGTAGGCCCGCGCCCCGGCGGTGGAAACCCTGGACAGGTCGAGCGGCCGGGTGGGTGGCACGACGACGGGGTACCGATTCCCCGCACGCACTGCGAAGGGATGGACACAATGACCGAGGTCTTCGACAGGACAGCCAACACGGAATGGCAAGATCACTGGTCTTCTCGTCGTATAGGCCTGGACAAGAAACAGAACGAGCTGGCTGGACTCGAAGCGGTCTCGACAGAGTTTCGATTCTTCCTACTCTCGATGATCACCGGGCTTCTCGCCACACCCGAATACGTGCGCGCGAGCATTGCCGACGTTTCTGGTGACCAGTCGAAGACCATTATAAAGAAGCTAGAACGGCAACAAGTTCTTTACGACGACTCGAAGTCGTTCACCTTCATTCTGACCGAGCAAGCGGTCAGGTGGCCGCTGCTGCCCCCAATGGCTATGGCCATCCAACTCGACCGACTTGCATCCGTCTCTCGCCTTCCGAACGTCCACCTAGGGGTGATCCCATTGGGCGGGCACATTCCAGAGAGACCGCTAAACACATTCACGCTCTATGACCGCCGCCTGGCCACTGTGGAAACCGGCACAGGCGTCCTGATATTGCGTGACCACAGAGACGTGACGGCTTATCTCAGGGACTTCGAAACTTACGAGCGATACGCGGTGTTTGGCGACGCCTGCCGGGCCCTTTTGGCCGACTGGGCCGTGATATTTACCCGACAACACCAATAATCCTCGCGCTGCCCTTCGGCTACCGGCACCATTGCCGGACACACATAGAGCCGAGGGATGATCGATGCTTGAGCACAATCCGCAAGCTGAATCCCGTTCCATGCCGGTTGCGAGGGTTTCTGGCCCAGAACCGATCGGGGTCGAGGGATGCATGACATGCGCCGCACTCTCCACTTCCCGCGAAGTAGCTCGTGAGGCAAACGTAGTTGAGGCTGTGGCGGGTGCTAGCCGCGAGATCAGTAACCACCCCCACTCGGCAGTGAGAAAAGGCAGGAACCTGCCTGTGGCGACCGTTTGGGGGGTGGCGACGTGACCGCTCCGCAGAACTTTCCTGGTCCGCCCGTCGATCTGCCAATAGACGATTGGCTGTATGAGGCCAAGCCCAAGGCTGGTTGCACCGCGTGCTCAGAACTGAAGGCCGCGCTCGACCGGGCCGCCAAGCAGGGCGATGCGACCGCACGCTTCGAGGCGGCCCGCAACATCCGACATTGCACACACGATGCCATCGAATGACGTCGGCCCTTGAGCGGCCGAAGAAGCGGGCAAGTCGACGCGGGTACGACCCCGGTCCGCCCAGCTTGCTTGACTGGCTGAACTCGATCTCGGACATATGCGGGTCGTGCATCGGACACCGGGTTGTGAGGTGCCCCGAATGTGCGGGATTTGACGGCTGCTCCGTCTGCAACCACAGTTCACGGTCGCGTGCCCTCAATGCGCGGGCGGAAAGCTCGAAGGCTGGCGCTGGTGACTTTCAAAGTCCCGCCCGAGTGCCCGCACTGCGGCTGGAAGGCCACTCCTACGGATGACTCGGCGCCCGTCGACGTGGCGTGCATGAACCACACCGGCCGGTCCGGGCACGCCGGTTTCCGACGCGTCAGAACCTCGTTCGCCATGGTCGTTCGAGCCGAGTAAAGCCCCACTCCAACAGTGGAATCCCTGAACTCCCGCCCAGAAACGGGCGGCGGCGGTCGGTCATGACCGCGAACAGGTGAGCAGAAAGGTGCAGAGATGCAGAACGGAACCGACCTGTACGGGCTCGACATCGACGGAGCCTCGTTCGTGAAGGCGTGCGGGGGAAACACCCACCCCGACGGCGAGTCGTGCGTGACCCTGGCCCGGATCGGTGACGGCCTCCGGGCGGTCGGTGACAGCAAGCGGCCGGAGGCACAGCCGCTGCGGTTCACCACTGGGGAGCTGGACTCGGCCGGTATCGACCCGGCGCGCTTCGGCCTGAACGTCTGATCCTCCCCTTCCCGTCAGTCGGGCCGGATCCATCACCCGTCCCTGGGTCCGGCCCGACTGGCGCCTCTCGAACGGGAACGACTCGTGCACCACCACGGCTACCTATGGACCGGCCCGAAAGAGCGCTTCGACCAGGACGCACTACGACGGCCCCCACACCCTGAGCCGCCCCCTCCCGGAAGCAGGCCGGAACTGATTCAGCGGTACCGCGAGGTGGCCGCGGAGTTCCCCACTTCGGATCTGCCGCCACTGGAAACGGTGTACTGGCTGATCAAGCCCCGTTCATTGGTTCGTGGGACGTGGGAGGAGGCGAAGGAGGCCGCGTCATGGCTCGGTGAGCGGCTGGCCGAGTACGCACCTCGGTTCGCGTCAGACGGGGACCGTGACCCCGCGCGCCTGGGCCGACTGGTGAACGCCGCGGCCGAGCGACTGCACTCCGGTGCTGATGTGTCGTACGGCTTCTACCTGGAACGTCCCTCGTTCCTGTCCCTGGCAGTGGTCACCTGTTCCCCGAATCGCGCGAACGCCGGACCGGTCTGCCCAGTCGCAGAGCCGCAGGCGGCTGTTTGAGGGGGAGGTCTACGCCCCCGCCCGCAAACAGCCTCCGCTGTGCGAAACCCTGCTACGGCAGGTTCCTCGCCATCACGATCCGCTGGACCTGGTTCGTGCCCTCGTAGATCTGCGTGATCTTGGCGTCGCGCATCATCCTCTCCACCGGGTAGTCGCGCGTGTAGCCGTAACCGCCGAGCAGCTGGACCGCGTCCGTGGTGACCTCCATCGCCACGTCCGACGCGAAGCACTTCGCCGCCGCGCCCTGGAAGGTGAGGTCCTTGTCGCCGCGCTCGGACTTCGCCGCGGCCTGGTAGGTCAGGGCGCGGGCGGCCTCGATCTTCATGGCCATGTCGGCGAGCATGAACTGGATGCCCTGGAAGTCGGCGATCGGCTTGCCGAACTGCTTGCGCTCCTTGACGTACCCCTTGGCGTAGTCGAGGGCGCCCTGCGCGATGCCCAGCGCCTGCGCGGCGATCGTGATGCGGGTGTGGTCCAGGGTCTTCATGGCGGTGGCGAAGCCGGTGCCCTCCTCGCCGATCATGCGGTCGGCCGGGATGCGCACGTTGTCGAGGTAGACCTCACGGGTCGGGCTGCCCTTGATACCGAGCTTCTTCTCCGGGGCGCCGAAGGAGACGCCCTCGTCGGACTTCTCGACGACGAACGCGGAGATGCCCTTGCTGCGCTTGGTGGGGTCGGTCACGGCCATCACCGTGTAGTACTCGGACTCGCCCGCGTTGGTGATCCAGCGCTTCACGCCGTTGAGGACGTAGAAGTCGCCGTCGCGGACCGCCCTCGTCTTCATACCGGCCGCGTCCGAGCCCGCGTCGGGCTCCGAGAGGCAGTAGGAGAACATGCCGTCGCCCTTGGCGAGCGGTGTCATGTACCTCTTCTTCAGCTCCTCCGAGCCGGACAGGATGACGGGGAGGGAGCCGAGCTTGTTGACCGCCGGGATCAGGGACGAGGACGCGCACACCCGTGCGACCTCCTCGATCACGATCACCGTGGCCAGCGCGTCGGCGCCGGCGCCGCCGTACGACTCGGGTACGTGCACCGCGTGCAGGTCGTTGGCCACCAGCGCGTCGTGCGCCTCCTGGGGGAAGCGGGCTTCCTCGTCCACTGCGGCGGCGTACGGCAAGATCTTCGCCTCGGCCAGGGAGCGGATCGCGTCGCGGAGCATGTCGTGCTCCTCCGACGGGCGGTACAGGTCGAAATCAGCCGATCCGGCCAAGGTCTCTCACGCTCCAAAGACGCTGTGTGACTGACGCTAACTACCGTTAAGTAACCCTGTAGGTAATCCAAATTTTAAGGGCCTGCCCACCCCAGTGTGACGTGAGCTTGGCGACAGGGGGATTCTGCCCGGCCGGGGCCGCAACAGCCCCTAACAGGCCCGCGACTATGCTCGCCATCGCACACACGACCACCCCCAGGCCACACCCCAGGAGCAGGCACCCATGGCTCTCAAGATCACCGTGATCGGCACCGGATACCTCGGCGCCACCCACGCCGCCGCCATGGCCGAACTCGGTTTCGAAGTGCTGGCACTGGATGTGGTCGAGGAGAAGATCGACCTGCTGCGGCAAGGCCGGGCTCCCATGTACGAGCCCGGGCTCGACGAGCTGCTGCGCAAGCACGTCGCCGGGATCGAGGGTTCCACCGGGCGGCTGCGCTTCACCATGGACTGGGCCGAGGTCGCCGCCTTCGGCGACATCCACTTCGTCTGTGTGAACACCCCGCAGAAGCACGGCGAGTACGCCAGCGACATGTCGTACGTCGACGCCGCGATCGA
The DNA here is from genome assembly GCF_036898825.1 of Streptomyces sp. B21-083. Taxonomy (GTDB): domain Bacteria; phylum Actinomycetota; class Actinomycetes; order Streptomycetales; family Streptomycetaceae; genus Streptomyces. The sequence goes on from NZ_JARUND010000001.1 coordinate 3,907,101, forward strand.
GTCCCTCGCCCCGCACCTGACCGCCCCCGCCCTCGTCGTCGGCAAGTCGACCGTGCCCGTCGGCTCGGCGGACCGGCTCGCCCGCACGATCGCCGGACTGGCGCCGGCCGGCGCGGATGCCGAGCTGGCCTGGAACCCGGAGTTCCTGCGCGAGGGCTTCGCCGTCCAGGACACGCTGCACCCCGACCGGCTCGTGGTCGGCGTACGGAGCGAGCGGGCCGAGAAGCTGCTGCGCGAGGTGTACGCCACGCCGATCGAGGAGGGGACGCCGTTCGTCGTCACCGACTTCCCGACCGCCGAGCTGGTGAAGACCTCCGCGAACTCCTTCCTCGCCACCAAGATCTCGTTCATCAACGCCATGGCCGAGGTCTGCGAGGCCGCCGACGGGGATGTGGCGAAGCTCGCCGAGGCGATCGGGTACGACGACCGGATCGGCAAGAAGTTCCTGCGGGCCGGGATCGGCTTCGGCGGCGGCTGTCTGCCCAAGGACATCCGGGCGTTCATGGCGCGCGCCGGGGAGCTGGGCGCCGACCAGGCGCTGACCTTCCTGCGCGAGATCGACTCGATCAACATGCGTCAGCGCGGCCAGATGGTGGAGCTGGCCCGGCAGGCGCTGGGCGGCGGCCCGTTCCTCGGGAAGCGGGTCGCGGTGCTCGGCGCCACCTTCAAGCCCGACTCGGACGACGTCCGCGACTCGCCGGCTCTCAACGTCGCCGGGCAGATCCACCTCCAGGGCGGCCAGGTGACGGTGTACGACCCGAAGGGCATGGACAACGCACGACGGGTCTTCCCGACGCTCGCGTACGCCGACACGGCCCTGGACGCGGTCCGGGGCGCCGACGCCGTACTGCACCTGACGGAGTGGCGGGAGTTCCGCGAGCTGGACCCGGCGGCGCTGGGCGAGGCGGTGGCCCACCGGCTCGTGCTGGACGGGCGCAACGCCCTCGACCCGGAGCTGTGGCGGCGGGCCGGGTGGACGTACCGGGCCATGGGGCGCCCTACCGCCTGACGGGGCACCGGCGTCGTCAGGAGCAATTCCTCCCCCGCCGGAACTCGGGAGGAACTCGGGAGGAAATCCCAACGGCAGGCAAAATGGGGGGCCGTCGCATTCGGCGCGCGACGACAAATGTGATGCGCATGCCTCCCTCGAGAAATGCGTGACGGGACCGGACGGACATCCATCACCGGGGCTCGTCCCACTCGCGCATGAGAGCGCCTGAGCCGGGGATGACGGCGCCCCGCACCAGCTTGTACCCCCTCCTCCCCCCCTCCTCCAAATCTCCAGAACCGGTTCGAATTCCATTCGAGCGATGTGTGGGAATTGCTGTGCCATAGGCACGAATTCTCCATGGCCATATTGCGCGTATTGACAGCCTTCTCGACCCATCTCACAGCGGGGGTACCCCCGAAAGAGAGGTGGGCAACAGGCAGTTAACGAGCGCGTAGCCAAGCGGAATCCGCACCGCCCTCCAATGGTCCGCATTCACCTACCGGAATGACCGGACCATGCCAGGAGAGTGCTCATGCCCTTGTTCCGTAGGCCGGGTGACCACCGCGACGAGTTCGTCGCGGGGGCTCTCGTCGGGGCGGTGGTGATCGTGCTCGGCTACGCGTCGGGCATCGGCGCGACCACCGCCTCCGGCGCCGCCGAGGCCGCCGCTCCCCCGCCGGCGCCGCCCGTGGCGACGGCACCCCCGGCCGCCGCCCCGGGCGACTCCGGCATGCAAGCGCCGGGCGGGGACACGGGCGGCGGCACGAGCGGCGGCTGGACGGGCCAAGTACCGGCGGGCACCGGGGAGTTGCCGGTGTACGGCGGCGACACGGGCACCGGCTCCGGCTCCGGGGCCGGGGCCGGCACCCCGGGTCACACGGGCCATGCCGGGCCCGGCACCTCACCCACCCCGACGCCCACCCCTCCCTCCGGCACCTCGCCCGCCCCCGCCCCTTCCCCGACCCCCTCCGGCTCCGAGCCGCCCACCGACGACGGCAGCTGCGCCGACGGCGAGGTAAGGCTCGTGGCACCGCTCCTCACCGGCATCACCCAGCCCTTGTTCGGCCTCCTCGGCGGCACGGACGCCACTGGTACGGACGTCGACGAGACCCCCGACCCGACGGCCGCCCCGTGCATCGGACTCGCTCCTCTCTCCGGCCTGCTCGGCGGCTCCGTCCCCTCCGTCTCCCCCTCCGCGTCCCCGCTGCCGGAGGTCACGCCGTGACCCGCGGCCGTACCCTCCGCGTCCTCTTCCCTCTCCTCCTCGGCGCCCTCATCTACGGCCTGGTCGGGGCGCCCCCGGCCGCGGCCCACACCGAGCTGGTCAGCTCCACCCCGAAGAACGGCGCACGGCTCGCGAAGGCCCCCGACCACCTCGTCCTCACCTTCGACGAGCCCGTCGACCTCACCGACGTCCGCGCCATGACCCCCGACGGCGACCGGCTCCCGGTGACCCGCCCACCGCACGGCGGCGACGACACCGTGCGGATAGCCACCGCTGGACCGGCGAACGGCACGCTCTTCGTCGTCTGGTCCGTCGTCGACATGGAGGACGGCCACGCCTCCTCCGGCCGGCTCTCCTTCACCATCGGCACGACGGCTGGCACCGCGGCCGCCCATGGCGCCCAGAGCCCCCAGGGCGCCCCGGACCGCGGCGACGAGGCCACCGCGCCCACCCCCTCGCCCCTGGTGCGGAAGGGCCTCGTCGCCGCTCGCTGGGCCGGGTATCTCGCGCTGGCCGTGTTCGTCGGCGGGCTCGCCTTCGTCGCGCTGCTGTGGCCGCGCGGCGCGGAGACACCCCGGGCGCGGGCGCTGCTCTCGCTGGCGTGGGTGTGCGGGCTGGTGTCGACGGTCGCGGGCATCGGGCTCCAGGGCGCCTACGTCTCCTTCGGCGGTCTGCGGGACGCGCTGCGCCCGGCCTCGTACACCGAGGTGCTCACCACCGAGCCCGGTGTCGCGCTCGCCGCGCGCGGTCTGCTGTGGGTGCTCGCGGCTGTGGTGCTGAGCGCGCTGCTGCAGGGCGGGGCCAGTACCTCGCGCTCACCCGGCTGGCGCGTGGGCGCCCTCGCGGTGGCTCTCGGGCTGCTGCGGACCACCGGTATGCGAGGGCACAGCTCCGAGGGCAGCGAGCCGGCCTGGGGCGCCGTCGCCGACCTCGTCCATCTGCTCGGGGCCGCACTGTGGATCGGCGGCCTGGTCATGCTGACGGTGGCCGTGCTGCCGCGCCGCCGGCCCGTCGAACTGGCGTCGGTGGTGCCCGGTTACTCGCGGCTCGCCGCCGTCTCGGTCGCCGCGATCGTCGGCGCCGGGCTGGTGCTCGCCTGGCAGGTCGTGGGGTCGTACGACGCCCTGCTGCACACCTCGTACGGGCACCTGCTGCTGGTCAAGACCGCCGTCCTCGGGACCGTCCTGGTGGCCGCCCAGGGCAGCCGTCAGTGGGTGCGCACCCGCCTCGATCTCGCCGTGCTGCTGCGCGGCGACGCCGCCACCGTGCGGCCCTTCGGTTACTCGGTCGCGGCCGAGACGGGGCTCGTCCTCGTCGTACTCGCCGTGACGAGTCTGCTGGTCACTGCCGATCCCGGCCAGTGAACTCCCCCTGAAAATCTAGGAGTTGCTTTGAAACGCACCGACGAAACCGGTGGGGCCGGCGAGCGCGCACCGCGCCGCGGGTCGCCCGCCGGGAACCGGTCCCTATTGATCGCGGGGCTCGGCGCGGCCTTCGCCGCCGTGCTCAGTCTGGGACTGCTCCAGGCGGCCTCCGGCAGCACCACGACCCCCACCTCGGACTCGGCAGCGGGCGCGGCTCAGGCGCCCGCAGCCGTGGCGGCCGCGGCCGCCGAGGTACAGCCGGCCGTCGCGGCGGCACCCGACCACCAGGTCGACATCATGAACTACAAGTTCGGCGACGGCGCGCAACTGGTCGTCAAGGTCGGCGAGACCGTGCGCTGGACGAACCACGACAGCGTCCCGCACACGGTCACCACCACCAAGGGCCCGAAGAAGTTCGACTCGGGCACGCTCGCGCAGGGCGACTCCTGGTCGTACACCTTCACCACGGCGGGGACGTACGAGTACTACTGCGCGGTCCACCCGGACATGGTCGGATCGGTGAAGGTCGTCGCGGACGACAGCGGCTCGACGGGCGGTTCGACCGGTGGTTCGACCGGTGGTTCGACCGGTGGTTCGACAGGCGGGTCCACGGGTGGCTCCTCGGGTGGCTCCTCGGGTGGCTCCACCGGCGGGTCCTCAGGTGGCTCCACCGGCGGTACGTCGGGCGGGTCGACGGGCGGCTCGACGGGCGGCTCGGGTTCGAGCGGCGGCGGCAGCACCGGTGGCAGTAGCGGCACCGGCGGCAGCACCTCGGGCGGCTCGTCCGGTGGCAGCACCGGCGGTTCCGGGGGCGGCGACGGCAGCGGTGAGCAGTGCGCCAGCGTCCAGGACGTGCTCCTGCCGATCCTCCAGCACATCAACGCCGCGCACCTGGAGCGGTCTCCGGGCCAGCAGGTGCAGGACGCGCTCGCGCTGGACTCGTACATCAAGCTGCACACGGTGTGGATCGAGACGATCCTGACGCCCGCCGTCAACGGCGGCGGAACGGTTGTCGACGAAACGCTCAGTGTCCTGCTGAACCACATCAACAAGGCACACCTGGAGGAGTCGCCCGGGCAGCAGATCACCGATCTGCTCGACGTCGACAGCTACGCCAAGATGCACACGGTCTGGGCCGAGCACCTGCTCGCACCCACCGAGGACTTCCTCACCGGCAGCTGCTGACGGTTCGCCCCCGAGGAAGGACGCCGGTCCGGCCGAGGCTCAGTCGGCCGGACCGGCGCCCGCCTCATTCTCCACACCCCCGCCACACTTCGGGAACCGCTTTCAAGGAGACCCGGGATGACAACCGTCACCCTGCCCACCGCCACAGCCATCGCCGCCGTACTGCCACGCCCCGGCCGGTACGCCGTGGCCCCCGACCGCTCACTGGTCGAACTCACCACCTGGTACGGCCCGTTCCCCACCCACCGCCGACGCGTCACCCTCTCCGGCGCCGCCCTGACCGTGCCCGACGATCCCACCGAGCCCCAACACCCCGCCCCCGCCGCCACCCCCACCCTCCGCTTCGAGTTCGAGGGCCTCGACCGGACGGACGGCGCCCCCACCCTCCTCACCTCCGACACCGTCGAACTCCTGCGCGGCGGAAGGCAGTTGCAGCTCACCGGCGATCTGCACCTGCGCGGAGTCCGCTTCCCCGCCCTGCTGCGCCTCCGGGTCGTCGAGCGCGCCGACGACCGCCTGCTCGTCGTGGGCACCGCCCGGCTGCCCTACCGGCTGCTGCGCCGCGCGACCGGTTTCCGGGCCGGCCGTCTGCCACGCCCGGCGACACGGCTGCGGCTCCTGGTCGCCGCGGAGTTCGCGTGAGTACGGCAGGGAGGCCGGTCCAGCCGCTGTACCGGGCCGCCCTCCGCGTCGTACTCGCCGTACTCGCCCTCGTCGCACTTCTGTCGGCCGCGCCCGGGCAGGCATCGGCGGCCACCTACCGGGTCACCATGCAGGGGTACGCCTTCGCCCCGGCGACCCTCAGCGTCCCCGCCGGCTCCACGGTGACCTGGACCAACCAGGACACGGCCCCGCACGACGTGAAGACCACCTCGGGCCCGGTCCAGATCCACTCCCCCATGCTGAACAAGGGCGAAAGCTGGAGCTTCACCTTCACGACAGCGGGTTCGTACGCCTACTACTGCACCGTCCATCCGAACATGACGGCCGGAATCGCGGTACAGGCGGCGGCGCCCGCGCCATCGGCGGCCCCGACGCACTCCCACACGCACACGGAACCCACCTCGGGCTCGGGATCGGAGCACCACGGGACCGGGGCGGGGGCTGGGCCCGGGACCGGGACCGGGACCGGTATGACCCAGTCGACGGCATCGACCGGCCGCACATCGACACACACAGCTCCGGTCACGGCCTCGGCAGCGGCGCCGAAAGCCCCCGGCCGGGCCTCCCCGGCACCAACAGCACCAGCCGCCTCGCCGGTCACCGAGGCGGCTCCCCAGGCTCAGTCCGCCGCCGCCGTCGGCTCGGCACGGCCACTGGACCCGTTGCTCCTCCTGACGGGGATCGTCGCCGGGACCGCCGTCCTGTGCCTGCTGCTGGTGGGGTCGCGGGCCGCCGCTCCGCGCGAGAGGGGCGAAGCCGACGCCTAGGAGCGGTCACCGAGGCTCGTGACGACGGCCGGCAGGCGACCCGTCGCGTAGTCCCGGTGACCACCTGCTCGACGGTGATCACCTCGGGGTCGGCGCTGTCGTGGACGACGACATCACGGATCTCTCGCGCTCGCGCCGGGCTCGCGCCCTTGGTGACGCTCGGGCACGGCAGGGGGCTCCGTTCCATCGGCGCGTGACCAACTCCTGCGCCCGGCAGCCTACTTGGCGCGGTACCGCCGCATCTTCGCGCGTGCCCCGCACCCCGCCATGGAGCACCAGCGCCGGCGCTGGGCGGGGCTGCGGTCGTAGTACGCCCAGTGGCACTCGGGCAGTTCGCAGGCCTTGAGGCGCAGCCAGGTGCCGTCGGTGAGCGCCTCGGCGACGGCCGCCGCCACGCGGGAGAGCAGCGGGCCCTCCTCGGCGGCGGTCAGGCGGGCCGAGCCGTCCCGTTCGTCGACGGTCACCAACAGCGGGGCGCGGGACAGCAGTTGGCCCAGGGGTGTGACGGCCTCGTGCGGTGGATGCCCGGCGTGCGCGAGGCAGACGGCACGCAGGGACTCGCGCAGTTCCTTGACGGCGGCCAGTTCCCGTTCGGTGATCTCCGCGATGCCGAACGCGGCACGCCCCTCGGCGGCGTTCAGCGCGTCCCGGCCCGATTCCAGGCCTCTGGTGTTCACCAGTGCCTCCACGAGGGCCAGCCCTCCGGGCGCGGACCCGATCTCGCTCATACCGGCGACGGTACCTCCTCGCGTTACCTCCTATGCGGGGGCATCCGGTAACCGTTACCGTATGAAGCCCATCAACGGGTAACCGTCAACAGGTGACAACGGAGGAATCCATGGCCATCGCCAAGTTCGACAGTGTCGTCCTGGACTGTCCGGACCCCGGCGCCCTCGCCGCCTTCTACGCCGGGCTGCTGGGCGGCACACCCGAGGTCGAGGAGGACTGGGTCGACCTGCGGATCCCGGACGGGCCGCAGCTGGCCTTCCAGGCCGCTCCCGGCCACGTACCCCCGCAGTGGCCGTCCACCGACGCCTCGCAGCAGTTCCATCTGGACGTGACCGTGGCCGACCTGGACGCGGCCGAGCGGGAGGTGCTCGCGCTGGGCGCGAAGCCGCTGGACACGGAGGACCGGGACCGCTCGTTCAGGGTTTACGCGGACCCGGCCGGGCACCCGTTCTGCCTCTGCGCGGGATGAACAGCCCTCAAGGGCGCATCAGCCGTAACGACCGGAGGAACCCATGACACCCATAGCCCGTTTCCGTACCGTCGTCGTCGACTGTCCCGAGCCGCGCGCGCTGGCCCGCTTCTACGCCCGGGTCGTCGGGGGTACGCCCGCGGACGAGGACCCCGAGTGGGTCGTCCTCCAGGTTCCCGGCGGCCCGCGCCTCGCCTTCCAGCAGGCGCCCGGGTACTCCCCGCCCGAGTGGCCGCGGGCCGACCACGGCTCCCAGCAGTTCCATCTCGACCTGGACGCCGGCTCCACCTGGGCGGAGCTGGACACGGCCGAGGAGGCGGTCCTCGCGCTGGGCGCCCGCCCGCTGGATTCGGACGACCAGGACGGCAAGCGGGACTTCCGTGTGTACGCCGATCCGGCGGGGCATCCGTTCTGCCTCTGCCGGGTCGAGCACGCCTGAATCCCGCGAACCACTGAGGCAGGTCAGCCGTCCAGCTCCGCGATCCGTGCCGTCGACGGCTCGCGGCGCTGCTGGGCCGCCTTGGCCGTGAAGTCGGCGCTGCGCAGCACGCGTTGGACGTTCCCCCAGGTGAGAAGGGTGAGGTCGGGCTCGGTCCAGCCTCGGCGCAGGAGTTCGGCGATCAGGTTCGGGTAGCAGGAGGCGTCGCCGAGTTCCTGCGGGTGTGCGCTGCCGGCGTCGTAGGTGCCGGACAGCCCGACACACTCCGGGCCCGCCACCGCACGGACGTGGTCGAGATGGTCGGCGACGTCACGGACGGACGGCCCGGCCTGCTCCGCCGTCAGCGGCACCAGGCACAGGCCTCTGGCCGCGCCCAGCTCGGCGAGCGTCGCGTCGGGGAGGTTGGCGGGGTGGGGACGCAGGGCGCGGGCGGCGGAGCGGGTGCACAGGACCGGCGCCTTGGAGATCGTCACGGCACGGCTGATGGTGGCCGGGGAGGCGCCCGAGAGGTCGGCCAGCACGCCGAGCCGGTTCATCTCGCGGACCACCTCCTCGCCGAACCGGGTCAGCCCGGCCTCGCTCGCCCAGGACGTCCCGGCGAGGGTGAGCACGCGCAGGCCCAGGGAGTGCAGGACTCGCAGGATGCCGATCGAGTCGTCGAGGGCGGCCGCGGCGGCGGGCCCGAGGACGACGGCGACCCGACCGCAGTTGCGCGCGTCGGTGACCTGCCCGGCGGTGCCGGTGAGCCGCAGGCCCTCGGGGTGGCTCCGGGCCACCGTCTTGACCAGGTCGAGCTGTTCCAGGGTGGCGCCCACGGCACGGTCACCGGCGAGGCCCTCCGGCAGGTGCAGCGCCCAGAACAGTGCGCCAACGTGGCCGCGTCGCATCCGGGGCACGTCGGTGTCGACGGCGCTCTCACCGAGCTCCAGGTCGTACCAGGGCAGGTGGCGCAACGCCCAGGGCAGCCCGCTGTAGCCGTCGGCGACGGGGTTCGCGGCGAGGAGGGCGTGGGCGCGGTCGAGGGGATCGGCGTCCGGGTCGCGGAGGAGGGCGAGCGCGAGCTCCGCGTCCGTGGCGTCGCCGGGTGGCTCGTCGGGGTGCTCGTCGGGGTGCTCGTCGGACTCCGGCGCGGGGACGGGCGTGGCGGCCGACGGGTCGGGTTTCCCGACCTCGGCTGTGGTGCGCAGTTCGTCCTGCAGGTCGGCCATGACGGGCTCCCGTACGTCGTGATCTACCTCGTGATCGCAATACGGTCACCGTCGCACGGGGGCGAGGGGGCTTCCTGGTGGGTGGGGCGTTCGGGGGTACGCCGGGCTCGGGAGTGTGCGCGCGCTCGGCGCACGGTGGGGCGCACGACGGAAAGCGTTCCGGCCGACGCCACAGAAGACACAACTCACCTCGTCCGCCGCAGCAGACCCACACGCGTGTGTGACCTACGCAACTTCGCCGCCCTCGAACAGCTCCCGTCGATTAGACATGTGTCGTTCGGGTAAGCCCAATTTGACGACAGCCAGAGGCTTACATCTGTTGGCCTATCGCGATTGGGAGTGACGCGAGTCGACCTACTACGATGGCGAAGTTTCGGCACGACCAGTGCCCAACCGCCGCTGTCAAGATCCTTAGGAGCATCATGCCCACGGCCGTGGACCCGAGTCTCAATCGCCGCAAGCTGCGACTGGCGCTGAAATCAGCCCGCGACAAGCGCGGTCTGACGCAGCGGGACGCGGCCGACGCGCTGGAGTGGTCGCTGTCCAAGCTGATCCGCATCGAGGCGGGCACGGTCAGTCTGTCCGTCACGGATCTGCGCGCGATGCTCATCGAATACGGCGTGAACGACCCCGATGCCGTCGCGGAGTTGGAAGACGCGGCCCGGGGCAGCAAGGGTCAGTCCTGGTGGTCCGAGTACAACGACGTCATCAGCCAGCCCTTCTCCCAGTACCTGGGCTACGAGAGCGCGACGAACCTCATCCGGAGCTACCACCCGAGTCTCATCCCGGGCCAGCTGCAGATCACGGACTACATCACCGCCCTCTGGGAGGTCAGTGAGCCGACTCCCCGGGCCAGGCGCCTCATCGACATGAGGCTGGCCCGACAGGAAAGGGTCTTCCAGGACGGCGGTCCCAAGGTCGAGATGATTCTGGACGAGTCCGCGCTGCGCCGCCAGATCGGCGGTCCCGGGGTAATGCGCCGTCAGTTGGCCCACCTCAAGAGGCTCGCGTCCGGAGACCAGACCAAACTGCGGGTCCTGCCCTTCACGGCCGGCGCCCACGACAGCATGGACAGCAGTTTCATCCTCCTGGGCTTCCATGACGACGAGGACGTCCTGTACCTCTCCGGACCCGGCGGCGTTCTCACCAACCGGGACGACCGGGAGAAGGTCGCCCGCTACCAGGAGTGCTTCGAAGACCTGCAGAACAAGGCGCTCGACGAGGAGAGCACGATGGCACTGTTCGACGACCTCATCGAAAACTTCCACCGCACCCCCTGACGTCCAGTCAGCGTGCACTGAGGCCCGGGGGACGTCATGACAAGCGACGACGAGCGCAAGGGACCGGAGCTGGGCCCCCGCCGCTCGCGCCGCGCTGAGCCCGACTACAACATCTTCCTGCAGTCGGGAGCCGCTGCCGGTGAATCGGACGAGACGTACCCGTATCCGCCCGGGCCTCAGCGCGGGAAGGTGGATGTCGACGTCACGATCAAGCTTCTGCGCAACCTCGCCGCCCTGGTCGTGTTCTCCTCGGTCACCCTCACCCTCGTGGCCTTCGCCGGCATCGGAATGGGCGTACCGCCGTGGTTCTGCCTTGTCGTCGCCTTCGGCGGTGGCCCGCTCACGATCTGGGCGTTCGTCATGGCCTTCGGTGCGGTGCAGTCCTCGCTGCTGGACGGACGAGGAGGTCCACCGTCCAGTGGCGGGCCGTAGCCGGTGAGCGCACCCACCACCAGCCCGCGGCGGCGGACACCGCGACCAGCACCGCCAGCCACATCACGAGCCGCACCCACAGGCTTCCGCCCAGCAGAGAGACGCCCGCGCCGGCAGCCATGGCGAGCATGCCCGTCACCACGCAGTATCCGGCCAGCCCGGGATTCCTGGCCACCGTCTGCCCTCGGCGTTCGCCGCTCATCTCACATCCCGTGCTCAGTTCGCACCACTCGAAGTTACACTTTGTCCCGATCTGTAACATCCGGGGCGAGGAACAGAGTCTTCGCCACCCGCCAGGCATCCGCTGTGAAGCTCACCGGCGCGCCGTCCGGCCGTTTGGAATCGCGGACGCGAACCACCCCGGGCACTCTGGCAACCTCACAGCAGTCCTGATCATCAGTGCCGCTGTAGCTGCTCTTCCGCCAGACAATCGCACCCCGATCCCCGGCCAACGCAGCCCCCTCGATATCTCGCCCCGCTCCGAGCAACGCTGAACGCGCCTACGGTTCTTACCCGTTGTGGCCACGGTTCAACAGACGGTCGCCCCTCTGGCGCGTTCTGGGGGTCCGGGCGCCCCTCACCCGTCCAGTTGCTCCAGCGTGGCGTTGGAAGGCCCACGCCCCTCCCGTACCTCCCGTGCCACATCCTCCGCAGCCCCCAGCACCCGCACCGCGTTCCCCCAGGTCAGCTTGGCAAGATCACCCTTCGACCAGCCCCGGTCCAGCAGCTCCGCGATCAGGTTCGGGTAGCCGGAGACGTCCGACAGCCCGTCCGGGGTGAACGCCGTGCCGTCGTAGTCGCCGCCGATGCCCAGGTGGTCGATTCCGGCCACCTCGCGCATGTGGTCCAGGTGGTCGGCGACCGTCGCGGCCGTGGCGACCGGGCGCGGGTTGGTCTCCTCGAAGGACCGGTGGACCTTCATCGCCTCGGGGGTCGTGGCGAGATGGTGGAAGCCGTGGGCGCGCATGTTGTCGTCCGCTGCGGCCGTCCAGTCGACGGCGGCCTGGAGCACGAACTTCGGTACGAACGTCACCATCGCCATCCCGCCGTTGACGGGCAGGCGTTCCAGTACGTCGTCGGGGATGTTGCGCGGGTGGTCGCACACCGCGCGCGAGGAGGAGTGGGAGAAGATCACCGGCGCGACGGACGTGTCCAGCGCGTGCCGCATCGTCGTCGCGGCGACATGCGAGAGGTCGACCAGCATGCCGAGGCGGTTCATCTCCCGGACCACCTCGCGGCCGAACTCCGACAGACCGCCGACGCGCGGCTCGTCCGTCGCCGAGTCCGCCCACGCCACGTTGTCGTTGTGGGTGAGGGTCATGTAGCGCACGCCCAGCGCGTACAACCCCCGCAGGGTGCCGAGAGAGTTGGCGATCGAGTGACCGCCCTCGGCGCCCATGAGGGAGGCGATACGGCCCTCACGCCGGCCCGCCTCCATGTCGGCGGCCGTCAGCGCGGGCCGCAGATCATCCTCGTACCGCGCGATCAACTGGCGTACGCAGTCGATCTGTTCGAGAGTCGCGGGCACCGCGTCCGGCAGGTCGGGGCGGACGTACACCGACCAGTACTGCGCACCGACCCCGCCCTCGCGAAGGCGCGGGATGTCGGTGTGCAGGTGGGTGTTCTGGGCGGTGGCGATGTCGCGGGCGTCGAGGTCGTAGCGGACCTGCTCGCGCAGCGCCCACGGAAGGTCGTTGTGGCCGTCGACGACCGGGAACTCACGCAGCAGTTCCCGGGCCCGCTCCAGTGAGCTCACGGACGTCACTTCCCGAAACCGAAGCCGCCGCCGCCCGCGCCGCTCTCGACCTTGGCGCGCAGCCGCTTGCCCTTCTCGGTGGCCTGGTCGTTCAGTTCCTGCTGGAACTCCCGCATCCGGCCGAGGAGTTCCTCGTCGTGCGAGGCCAGGATGCGCGCCGCCAGGAGGCCCGCGTTGCGCGCGCCGCCGACCGAGACGGTGGCGACCGGTACGCCCGCCGGCATCTGGACGATCGACAGCAACGAGTCCATGCCGTCGAGGTACTTGAGGGGGACGGGGACACCGATCACCGGGAGCGGGGTCACCGAGGCCAGCATGCCGGGCAGGTGGGCGGCGCCGCCCGCGCCCGCGATGATCGCCTTCAGTCCGCGCTCGGCGGCGTGCTCGCCGTACGCGATCATCTCGTGCGGCATGCGGTGCGCGGAGACGACGTCGACCTCGTACGCGATCTCGAACTCGTCGAGGGCCTGGGCGGCTGCCTCCATGACGGGCCAGTCGGAGTCCGAACCCATGACGATGCCCACGACGGGGCCTGCGACGGAACTCATTCGGTGATCGTGCCTCTCAGGTAACCGGCTGCGTGACGGGCGCGCTCCAGCACGTCGTCCAGGTCGTCGCCGTAGGTGTTGACGTGGCCGACCTTGCGGCCGGGCTTCACGTCCTTGCCGTACATGTGGATCTTCAGCTGCGGGTCGCGGGCCATGCAGTGCAGGTACGCGGAGTACATGTCGGGGTAGTCGCCGCCCAGGACGTTCGCCATGACCGTCCACCTGGCGCGGGGGCGCGGGTCGCCGAGCGGGAGGTCGAGGACCGCGCGGACGTGGTTGGCGAACTGGCTGGTGATCGCGCCGTCCTGGGTCCAGTGGCCCGAGTTGTGCGGGCGCATCGCCAGTTCGTTGACCAGGATGCGACCGTCAGGGGTCTCGAACAGTTCGACGGCGAGGTGGCCGACGACGCCGAGTTCCTTGGCGATGCCCAGGGCCAGTTCCTGGGCCTGGAGGGCCAGCTCCTCCGCGATGCCGGGCGCCGGGGCGATGACCGTGTCGCACACGCCGTCGACCTGCTGGGATTCGACGACCGGGTACGCGACGGCCTGGCCGTGCGGGGAGCGGACGACGTTCGCCGCCAGCTCCCGTACGAAGTCGACCTTCTCCTCGGCCAGGACCGGCACGCCGGCCCGGAAGGGGTCGGCGGCGTCCGCCGCCGAGCGGACGACCCACACGCCCTTGCCGTCGTAGCCGCCGCGGACCGTCTTGAGGACGACCGGGAAGCCGTCCCCCTGGGCACCTTCGGAAAGGCCCTCGGCCGCGAAGGCCACCACGTCCTCGACATCGCGCACGATGCGATGGCGCGGGCACGGCACCCCGATCTCGTCGAGCTTCGCTCGCATCACGCCCTTGTCCTGGGCGTGCACGAGCGCGTCGGGGCCGGGGCGGACGGGGATACCGTCCGCCTCCAGCGCCCGAAGATGCTCGGTCGGGACGTGCTCGTGATCGAAAGTGATCACATCGCACCCCTGCGCGAACGCACGCAGCGTCTCCAGGTCGCGGTAGTCGCCGATGACGACATCACCGACCACCTGCGCCGCGGAATCCTGCGGGGTGTCACTGAGGACCTTGAACTTGATGCCGAGCGGGATGCCCGCCTCGTGTGTCATACGAGCGAGCTGCCCCCCGCCGACCATGCCGACTACCGGGAACGTCACCCGCCAAGAGTATCGGCCCGGCCATCGCGGCCCGATTACACGCCTGTGACCCGATGCGCACAGGCAAGCCCCATAGGGGGTGGTTAGCATGGCCGGGTTGACGAAATCCCACACTGCGATCCCACAGACGGGGGCCGACAGACCATGGAACATGGTTCCAAACGTGGTTCCAAAGACGGTTCCGACGGGCTTCATACCCCGCCCCGGAGCGCCGTACGCCGACGGTTCGACCAGTTCGCGGCCGAGGTGGCGAAGTTCGGGGCGGTGGGCACGGCGGGGCTTCTCGTCAACCTGCTCGTGTTCAACCTGGTGCGCGGCACGACCGATCTCCCGGTGGTCCGGGCCAGTGTGACCGCCACGGTCGTCGCGATCTGCTCGAACTACGTCGGCTTCCGCTACTTCACGTACCGGGACCGCGACAAGAGCGGCCGTACGAAGGAACTGACCCTGTTCCTGCTGTTCAGCGCGGTCGGGCTGGTCATCGAGAACGGCGTGCTCTACGCGGCGACGTACGGTTTCGGCCTGGACAGCCCGCTGCAGAGCAACGTCTTCAAGTTCGTCGGGATCGGTGTCGCGACCCTGTTCCGGTTCTGGTCGTACCGTACGTGGGTGTTCCGTACGCTTCCGGCGCGTGAGGCGGTCGCCAGCGCCGAATCGTTCCTGGAGGAGCTCCCCAAGGGTGGGACGATTCCCGGGCGCCGGAATCAGCGTCAGCGGGTGGGTTGAGCGGTCCGGTGCGGCACCGTCGTGGCTTGTCGCGCCCACGCGGCGGAGCCGCATATCGATACGGCCCCGCGCCCCTATGAGGGCGCCTACCTGACCGTCCGCTCCTCGTCGTCGCCCGGTGGCTTCTTCAGCGGCGTCCGGGACAGGAAGAGGCCGAAGACCGGTGGCTGGGCCTGAAGCATCTCCAGACGGCCCGCGTCGGCCTCCGCGAGGTCGCGGGCGACGGCGAGGCCGATGCCGGTGGAGTTGCGGCCGCTGATCGCCCGCTCGAAGATCCGGGCGCCGAGGTCGGCCGGGACGCCGGGTCCCTCGTCCGTGACCTCGATCACGGCCTGGTTGCCGATGACGCGGGTGCGTAGCGCGACCGTGCCCCCGCCGTGCATGAGGGAGTTCTCGATCAGGGCGGCCAGCACCTGTGCGACCGCGCCCGGGGTGCCGACGGCCTGCAGATGCCGTTTGCCGGAGCTGACGATGGCCCGGCCCGCGCTGCGGGAGGCGGGGCGCCACTCGGCGAGCTGCTGCTGGATGACCTCGTCGAGGTCGAAGGTGACGGCGGAGCCGGTGCGCGGGTCGCGGGCGTTGGTGAGAAGCCGCTGGACGACGTCCGTGAGGCGTTCGACCTGCGTGAGCGCGATCGTGGCCTCCTCCTTCACCGTGTCCGGGTCGTCGGTGAGGGTGATCTCCTCAAGGCGCATGGAGAGGGCCGTGAGGGGCGTACGCAGCTGGTGCGAGGCGTCCGCCGCCAGCCGGCGTTCGGCGGTGAGCATCCGGGCGATACGTTCCGCCGAGCTGTCCAGCACATCCGCGACCCGGTCGAGCTCCGGGACGCCGTACCGCTTGTGACGGGGGCGCGGGTCTCCCGAGCCGAGGCGTTCGGCGGTCTCGGCGAGGTCGGTGAGCGGCGAGGCGAGCCGGTTGGCCTGCCGTACGGCGAGCAGGACGGCGGCGATGACGGCGAGCAGGGCGACGGCGCCGATGATCAGCAGGGTGCGGCCGACCTCACGGGTCACGGAGGAGCGCGATTCCTCGACCCGGACGGTCTCGCCCTCCTCACCGTCCTCCTCGGCGGAGATGACGTCACCGACGGGCTGGTCCCCGACCTCGATGGGCGCGCGGCCGGGGATGCGCACCACGGCGTACCGGTCGCCGGTGACGAGACCGCCCAGCACCTTGGAGTTGATCTGCTCGTCACCGAGGATCCGGCTGTCCACGATGCTGGCCAGCCGCACGGCCTCGGAGTCCACCCGTTCCTGTGCGCTGGAACTGATGGTCCGCGTCTCGACGATGACGAGCGACACACCGAACACGGCGATCACCACGAGCACGACAGCGAGGGTGGACTGGATAAGACGACGACGCACGGCCCCTCCGGGCGATGGCTGACAAACGACGAACACGCCCTGGGACCCTGGGCGCCCCGCAGGGGCGCTCCCAGGGGCGCGGGGAACTGCGCGACCAGCCCCCACGCGCCCGCGGCCGCACAACAGCCGCAAGCCCCCCGGAGGGTTACGCGCGTAGTCGGCTAACTCTTCTCGAACCGGAAACCGACGCCCCGGACAGTCGCGATGTACCGAGGGTTCGCCGCATCGTCGCCCAGCTTCTTCCGCAGCCAGGAGATGTGCATGTCGAGCGTCTTGGTCGACGACCACCACGTCGTGTCCCACACCTCGCGCATCAGCTGGTCGCGGGTCACGACCCGCCCCGCGTCGCGCACGAGCACCCGCAGCAGGTCGAACTCCTTCGCCGTGAGCTGGAGTTCCTCGTCGCCCATCCACGCGCGGTGCGACTCGACGTCGATACGCACCCCGTGCGTGGCGGGCGGCTGCTGCGGCTCGGACGCGCCGCGCCGCAGCAGGGCCCGGACGCGGGCGAGCAGTTCGGCGAGCCGGAAGGGCTTGGTGACGTAGTCGTCGGCGCCCGCGTCGAGGCCGACGACGGTGTCCACCTCGTCGGCGCGCGCGGTCAGGATGAGGATCGGGACGGTCAGCCCCTCGGCACGCAGCCGGCGGGCCACTTCGAGGCCGTCCATGCCGGGCAGTCCCAGGTCGAGCACGACCAGGTCGATACCACCCTGGATGCCGGCGTCGAGCGCGGTCGGGCCGTCCTCGCGCACCTCGACCTCGTAACCTTCCCGGCGCAGTGCGCGGGCCAGCGGCTCCGAGATGGACGCGTCGTCCTCAGCGAGCAGTACACGGGTCATGACCTGATGGTAGACCGCCCTGGACGCGGCCCGGGGTGTGACCAGGTGTTCTTGCCTCTTACCTTCGGACGCCCGGCCAAGGGCATGCGGGACCGCACGGCCGGCACTCGCCGTCCACCACCGGCCAAACCTGTACCCCTACGACAAGAACCCGCCTCTTACCTTGGAATGGGCGACCGACTCCCCCCAGCCACCTGTGATTCATGTCTCAAGTCCCCCTATTTACGGCTGTGAACCATTGCGCGAGGAAAGAGGCCTTTCGCAGCACTCATGGATCTTGCTGCATTTTCCGCCGAAGGTCTTTTTCATGCCTGGGCGCGCAGGTACTCGATCTGCCGCTGGGCCAGTTCGGCCGTCCGGCACATATACCGGCCGAGCGGTGCCAGCTCCTGCTCGGTGTAGCCCTCGAACGTCGCCCGCCGCCCTCGCCGTGAACCGCCGTGCAGGCAGCGTGAGCCGCCGCATCCGGGGTGAGTACGGCGCCAGGCGGTCGTTTCGGGCGTACGTGCCTCAGCGGGCGGGGAGTTCGGCCCGGCGTAGGACCATGGTGACTGTGTGTCATCGAAGGGCGATGAAGGGCGTAGGGGAAATAGGCCCCGCCGAACGTGGGCATCCGGCCCTGTCCACACGGTTTCCGACCTACTGACGCGGCATGCTCGTCATACCTGCCTGAACACGCACCGTAATCCGGCGACCGCGTGCCTCACAGTCCTGACGCCGGAGCCTTCACACGAGGAGTGACCGAATGACGACGAACTCCCTCCCCCGTCTCCCCCGCCGCCCCCGCACCACCGTCCACCGCGCCACTCCCGCCCCCTCCTGGACCCCGTCCGGCGCCTGGGCCGCGCCGACCCCCGAGGTCCTGCGCTCGCTGGAGGCCGCCCTCGCACGGTGGTCGGTGTGAACACCGCCGCCCCGTCCCCCACGCCTGCCCAGACGCCGCCCTGCGATGTGTGCGAGGCACTGACAGCACAGCGGGACGCGGCTCGCGAGGCCGGACGTACGAGCGAAGTCGGCGACTGCGAGCGGGAGTTGCGGGAGCACGACGACCACGGGCGGCGGAGTTCGTCATGACTCCGCGCCCACCGCTCCACGCCTCGCGGTCAGCGACGCGAACGTACGGCTCCAGGCCCGTCCGCTGGACGCACCGCACGTGAACGGCGCGGGAGAACGCCGGACCCCGCCCGCCCGCACACTCCGGAGCGGGGTCCCGACCTCACCGTTCAGCGCAGGCGCCGCCGACCCGGCATGAACGTGAACACCGCCACGCCCGCCAGGATCACCGTGCCGGACACCAGGCCCAGCGCCTTCAGGGCCCCGTTGTTCTCGGCGCCCGTGTTGGCCAGGCCGCCGCTGGTGGACGTACCGCCGGAGCCGGACGTCGTGCCGCCCGACGTCGAGGAACCACCCGACGCGCCGCTCGCCTGTTCCTCCGTGTCCAGGGTCAGGGAGACCATGGACGCCTTCGGGGTGCAGGTGGTCGTCGTGCCGAGGGCGCTCACCGTCAACACGCCTGGCGACAGGGTCGATTGACCCGTCGCGCCCGGATTGTACGTGCCCGTCATGTCGGAGATCGTCATCGCGTCACCGGTCTTGATCGGCTCCGTGTTGGCCGGGCCCACGACATGGACCTTGCCCGTGTCGGAGCCACCCAGAACGACGTCCATGGACGGGTTCACCGAGTTCGCCGGCAGGTCGGCCGGGCTGTTCATCACGGAGCCCTTGAACTGCACCGTGATGGCGTAACTCCCGCCGTTCTTCTTGGCGTTGATCTGAATCGGGGACGTCACGTCCTTGTCGCCGATGGGCGTCACGCACTTGTACGGGACCTCGACGAGTTTGCCGGTGAAGTCCGTCTGGCCGTCGTCCGTCGGACTCGGTGTGCTGCTCGGCGACGCGCTGTCGTCCGAATCGGTCGGGGTGGGGGTCGGGGTCGGGGACGTGGAATCCGTCGGTGTCGGTGTCGGTGTGGTGGACGTCGACGGTGAACCGCCGTCCCCTGCCGTCACCTTGATCGTCGCCGACGACGGCACCGGCTCGGTCGGCGTGCACTTCGTGTCCGTCCCGAACGCGTTGATCGTGTACGCGTCCGGCGTCAGCGTCACGTCTCCCGCCGTCGTCAGTTTCACCTTGCCCCCCATGGCGGACAGGATCATCGCCGCGCCCTTGGGGATCGCCGGGTTCTGGCGCGGGCCCACCATCGCGACGTCGGCCGTCTGCGCCCCCGCCACCTTCAACACCCCGCTCGGCTGGACCGAGTTGGCCGGGAGGTCGATCAGGTCCGGGTTCTTGGACGCGGCCTGCGTGAACTGCCAGACCACCTCGACCTCGTCACCCACCTTCGCCGTCGCCGGCGCGGTGATCCGCACCTTGGTCGTACCGTTGACGGGCTCCAGCCCGGAGGCCGCCGGCGGCACGCACTTGGTCGCGTACGACACCTCGGCGGCCTGGGCGGGCCCCGCCGCGGCCATGCCCAGCAGAACACCTCCCGCCCCGCCGAGCAGCAACAGGGCCCCTGCCGCACTCACGCTCCGTCTCCGTTGCGTTCTCACGTGTTCCCCTTCGTCTTCGTCGTGTTGGTCGTCGCAGTGCCCGCGCCCGTGTCGATGCCCGCGCCGATACCCGCGTCCGTGCCCGCTCCCGGGTCGGCCTCGGGGGTGAACCACGGCAGGGTCGAGGAAGCGGGCGCCGGCTCGGGCTGCCCATGGGCCTTCCGCGCGCCCAACCTCGGCATCCGGAGGGTCGGTTCGGGTCTCCGCAGCGCCCTGCCACGGCGCGCCGACGCCCGCGCGCCCGCTCCACCGGCTCCGCCCGGTCCGCGTGGCCGTACCCGGTCCACAACCGCCATCCCGACGCGGAACAGCGCCGCCGGTACGACGACACCCGCCAGGACCCAGAACAGGGTCACGCCCCACGGCCGGCCCACGCCCCACGGCTGCTCCGCGAGCACCTTCCCGCCGTACTTCAGCGAGACCGTGTAGTCGCCGTGCGCCCCGCTCGCCAGGGTCACCGGCAGTTCGACGCGCGCCTTCCCGCCCGGCGGGATCGTGCCGCGCCACTGCTGCTCGTCCCACTGCGGGGCGAACACCCCGTGGGAGGTGCCGATCCGGAAGACCGGGTTCTTGACCGCCCCCGTGCCGAGGTTGCCGACGGTGACCGCCAGCGTCCGTGAGGGAGGCGCCCCGAACCAGGTCAGCAGCCCGCTCGACCCGTCGAGTCGCGGGTCGGTGAGGACCGAGAGACGGCCCGTGCCGACCTGCGCGGGCAACGGTTCGACCGGGTGCCCGGCCACCTGGAACGCCGCGTCGCCCGCCGCCGGCGACGAACCCGTCACCGTCACCACATGCACCACGCACGGGCACGGCACGGGCGGTTCGACCACCGGGAGGCTCTTGCTGAAGCCGCCGTTCGCGTCCGTGGTGACGGCTCGTCCGTCCGCGTTGGCACAGGAGTTGGTGCCGCCGATCACTCCGCGGCCCGGCGCGGACCGGCCGCAGATCAGCATCATCAGCAGCGTCTTCGGCTGCCAGCCCGTCCCTGTCACGACGAGGGAACCGCCGGTGCCCGCCTGGGGCTTGGAGACCTTGACGGTCGGCCCGTCGGCGGCCGCCGCCGCGGTGGTCGTGGGTACCGAGAGCAGAGCGATCGCCAGTGCCGCGACCAGTGCAGGAATCCGCCGCATCACGTCATCGCCCCCGTCAGTTCGTCCGTCTCGGCCGCCAACTCCTGGCGTGCACACGGCTGTTCGTCCCGCCTACGGCGCCCGAGCCGTCGTACGACCACGAGGGCCACGCCCGCCGTCAGCGCCCCGGCGACCCCCGCCACCCCGCCCCACGGCACGAACCGCACCGACGTGCCCGCCTCGTCGCGTACCGTCCCGTCCGCCGCCGTGACCGTCAGCCGGACGTCGACGGCGTCGAACGCGGGGCGCTCGGACCAGGGTTCGGTGAGGGCGAGGCGCCGGCCCGGAGGCAGGCGTACGGGGAGGGTGCGCGGGGCCCGGTCGAGGAGCGGGCCGAGGACACCGTCCGCGCGGACGGCGAGGGTCGGGGTCAGGTCGGTGGTGCCGCGGTTGACCAGCTCGTAGGCGATGCGCTCGCCGCGTACCGCCACGTGCTCGACGGTCAGCGCGGGCAACCGGGGTCCCCCGACCCGGAGTCGGACCCGTACCGTCGCGGTCCGGCCCGACGCCCGGGCAGTGATCGTCGCGGTGCGGTCACCCGGAGGCGTGCCCTCGGGGACCCGCACCGTGAACGGCACGTCGGCACGCGTCCGGGCGGGGACCTCCACCACCGGGGCGGCGAGGGTGATCCAACCGCTGCCGGTCAGCCGTACGTCGAGGGTCCGCTTCGTCGGGTTGCGGACGGAGAGCGTGTCCTGGAGAACCGTCTTCGGCGTGCCCTCGGCGTAGAAGTACGGCCGGCCGGTGCCCAGGGGCGTGACGGACCAGCCCTCGTCGGCGACGGCCGGCGCCCCCGTGGACAGCAGCGCGACGAGGCCGAGCAGCCCGAGAAGGCGGCGGTGGCTGAGGCTGGGGCTGAGGACACGCATCGGCGGCTCCCGGAAGTCGTACGGGTCTCGTACGGGCCTCAGCGGCGTGCCGTCGACTGCCGTCGTACCGTCCCCGGCTGGTTCCTGCGGGTCAGCCACAGCGTGCCCGCCGCGCCCGCGAGCAGCACGGTGCCGCCGAGCGTGCCCAGTGCCACGAAGGAGTCCTCGGGGCCGGTCTGCGGGAGTGCGCCCGTGCCGCCGCTGCCGCCCGTGCTGCTCGTACCGCCTGTGTCGCCGCCGCCGGAGGCTCCCGTGACGTCGAGCGTCAGGGACGGCCCCGGGCTGTTGGTGGGCGTGCACGTGGTGGTCGTACCGGCGGCCTTGATCGTCAGGGTGCCGGCCGTGAAGGTGACCTTGCCGTTCTTCGACGGCGTGTACGTGCCGCTCAGGTCATTGATCTTGATGGGGGTGTTGGCGGGGAGCGCTGCCTCGTTCGCGGGTCCGCTGACGTTCAGCGTGCCGCTGTCCGCGCCGCCGAGTCTGATCGTGGCGCTCGGGCTCATCGCGCCCTTGCCCAGCTCGACCGGGCTGGACGAGACGCCCTTCTGCCAGGACATCGTCACCTTGTAGGCGGCGCCGCTCTTCACGGCCTTGATGTCGATGGACGAGAGGGCGCTCTTCACGCCGATCGGCGTGTCGCAACGGTAGTTGACGTCCACGACCTCGGCCCGGGCGGCGGGAGCGGCCAGCAGTACCGCCGATCCGGCCAGGGCCGCGGCGGACGCGAGCGCGGCGGCGCGTTTCGGGTGCGTTCGGCGGCATGTCCGGTGGTACGACATCGTCGTCCCCCATTCCTGGCGGTCCCGGCAGCGTTTCTGACGGCACATCAGATCGCGGATCGGCCGTCAAGGTACGCCGGGGGACCAACAGTTGGAAGACACAGCACACACCGGATCGGCGGTAATTCGGCCTGATCCCGGTGGTGCGTATCCCGCCGGAACGGCGGGAACTACGCCGGAGCGCCCAGCTCCGCCCAGACCCTCTTGCCCGCGACGCCGGGGATCCGTACGACTCCCCAGTCCAGGCACAGGCGCTGCACGATGAACATCCCGTGACCGCCGGGGCGCCCGGCACGGTGCGGGGTGCGCGGGGCGGGCTGGCCGGTGCCCCGGTCCGAGACCTCGACGCGGATCACCTTGTTGTCGCAGGTGATCCACATCTCGTCCGGGCCCTCGGCGTGCAGACAGGCGTTGGTGACGAGTTCGGAGACGACCAGCAGTACGTCCTCGGCGGCGGCCCGCCGGTCGGCGGTCTCGGCGGGCAGCCAGCCCCACGCGTACAGCGCCTGCCGGGCGAAGTCACGGGCGAGCGGAACGACACCGCTCTGCCCCCCGAAACTCAGATTGCGGGTCTGACGACCCCCGGAGGCGCCACCGCACTCGGAGGACTCGGGGGACTCCGGGGAGCCCGGCGAGTCGGGCCGGGTGGTGCTCATCAGCGCTTCACCTCACCGATTCACCAGTTGCGCGTACACGGTCGTCATTCAACACAGTTCCTTTACGCACGCCCTTGTGTGCATATTCAGGATGTCTCCTGCCCGGCGGAACCGACAGAACACCCCCCAAAAAGAGCGCGCTCAGGAACCGGCCCGGCCGGCCAGGAGGACCCGGCCGGAAAGGCTAGGAGGATTCGAGGGGCTCAGGCGACCCGGGCGACTCGGGCGGCTCGTCGGCGAGGGCGTCGGCGAGCGTCTCGTGGACGGTGAAAACGGCGTCCGCGCCCGTGATCTCGAACACCCGGGCGACCACTGGCTGCATTCCGGCGAGGTGCACCCCGCCACCCGCGGCCTCCGCCTTCAGGCGGGCGCCGAGCAGCACGTTGAGGCCCGTGGAGTCACAGAACTCGAGCCGTGCGCAGTCGACGACCAGCCGCGCGATGCCCTTCGCGAGGCAGTCCTCAAGTGGTTCACGCAACAGATCGGCGGTGTGGTGATCGAGCTCACCCGTCGGCGTCACAACGGCGCTGGGGCCGTCCTGCCGAACCTCCACCAGAAGCCGGCCAGACTGTGCGCTGCCGACCGTCTCGCGGTCCATGCCGTCCCTCTCTTCCGAGGCCTCTGCTGCTTACCGGCGCTTGCTCGCGCCCAACTGACGTCCACGAACACTACGCCTTCCTCACACTCTCCGACACCTGAACTAAAGCCCAAATGCGGACATATAGGAAGGGAACGCACTTGCGGCGGGCTCAGGAAACCGGGTAGGCCTAGTACTGGGCCGGTTCCCCCAGCGAGCCGGCCCGAGACACGCACCCGACACGGCCGGCATTGGAGGCGCCGCACACCGCACCGCACGCCCCGGCTTCGGCAGCCTTATGCCGAGAACCATGGAGGACACCATGTCACCCCGGCTCGACGCATCGCATACCCACTGGGCGACGTCGACACCCCCTCCGGAAAACACGGACTCCCAGCAACAGGACCAGCACCTCCCCGGCCCGCGCGTTCCGGAGGCCCTGAACGGGCTCCCCGAGATCCCGCCGTTCGACGAGGTGGGGGCGGTCGACGCCCGGGCCCTGTCCAAAACCCTCTTCGCGCGACTCGAGTCCCTCGAAGAGGGCACGCACGACTACGCGTACGTCCGTAACACGCTCGTCGAGCTCAACCTCGCGCTGGTCAAGTTCGCCGCCTCCCGTTTCCGTTCGCGCAGCGAACCGATGGAGGACATCATCCAGGTCGGCACCATCGGCCTGATCAAGGCGATCGACCGCTTCGAACTGAGCCGCGGCGTCGAGTTCCCGACGTTCGCCCTGCCCACCATCGTGGGCGAGATCAAGCGCTTCTTCCGCGACACGTCGTGGTCCGTCCGCGTCCCACGCCGGCTCCAGGAGCTGCGGCTGGACCTGGCACGGGCCGGCGACGAACTGGCCCAGCAGCTCGACCGCGCCCCCACCGTGGGCGAGCTGGCCGCACGGCTCGACCTCTCCAAGGACGAGGTCGTGGAAGGCATGGCGGCCTCGAACGCCTACACCGCCAGCTCACTTGACGCGCAACCCGAGGAGGACGACTCCGAGGGCGCGCTCGCGGACCGTATCGGTTACGAGGACCACGGCATCGAGGGCATCGAGTACGTCGAGTCCCTGAAGCCGCTGATCGCCGAACTCCCGCCCAGGGACCGGCAGATCCTCTCGCTGCGGTTCGTCGCGAACATGACCCAGTCGGAGATCGGCGAGGAACTCGGCATCTCCCAGATGCATGTGTCGCGGCTGCTGTCACGGACGTTGCAGCGCCTGCGGAAGGGCCTGACCGTCGAGGAGTGACGGTCGGGGTTCGGGGTCGGGACGGCGAGACAGGCGTCCGTTCGGGAGGGGTTTTCCGTTACCTACGGAAACCCCTCCTCTCTTTTCCCAAAGGCCCCCTGCGTCACCGGGCGCGCCATCAGACTGGCCGATACGTCAGCACGGGGCCGGAGTCGGGGGTGCGAGGAGGCGGACGGATGTCCCAGGACACCCACGACAGCGAGGGGTACGGGGTGTACGCCGGCGCGTCCGACGCCCGCCTCACCGAGTTGCTGCGCACCAACTCCCCCACTGCGTACCCCGCGTTGCGGGAACTCCGTGGCCGGCACCGCGCGTCCGTCCTCGCCTACGCCCGTCTGTGCACGGTGAGCGACTCCACAGCACGGCAGTTGGCGGCCCAGGCGTTCACGGAGGCGGCCCGGGACACGGCACGCGGTACCGAGCCGAGCGTCCCCTGGCGCCACCAACTCCTGCTGCTGACCACCGGTCTGGCGGCCACCTGGGCCACCGACGAACGCGCGGCGGGCCTCGACGCGAGCCTGCTCCTCGTCCTGAGCACCGCCGGCGGCGGTTGGCCGCCCCCGCCCATGCTGGGCCCGTTCCAGTCGCTGCCGGCCCGCACGCGCGGCCTCATCTGGTACGGCATCGTGGAGCGCGAGTCCGAGGACCGCACCGCCGCACTTCTCGGCCTGACACCCGAAGACGTGACGTACGAGACGCAGGCGGCGCTCCAGACCCTGGCCCAGGCCTGTCTGCGGTCCCGGCTGGCCATCTCCGACGACCCGCGCTGCCAGGACTTCCGCCGGCTGATCGAGGAGTCGGTCCGTCCCGTCAACCCGCGCCACAGCACCGACCTGAACTCCCACATGGTCATCTGCCCGCACTGCTCGGGGGCCTACGAGGAACTCTCCGCCCTGCGCGACCACCCGCGCACGGCGCTGGGCGAGGGCCTGCTGCCGTGGTGCGGTCCGGCGTACGCGAGGGACGCGCCGACGGTCACCCGTGCCAACGCCGCTACGCCTGAGCCCAGTTGGCTCTGGTCGCCGGCCCGGCGGTCCCGTCGGCGGTTCGTGCTGGCCTCGGCGGCGCTCGGTGTGACGCTGGTCCCGCTGCTGATCGTGCTGCTCTCGTCGGGCGACAGCTCGCCGAACCAGCGGGGTGGGCCGGAGGCGCCACCGCTCAGCGCGGTACCGAGCGGCCCCGGGGCGGCGGCCCCCTCGGCGTCGGCGGCCACCGGGTCCCCTTCCCCGCCGCCGACTTCACGACCCCCGACCACTCCGACACCGACTGCCAGGCCGACGCCCACGGCAGACGTCACACCCAGCCCCACGTCCACGTCCGTCTTCCGGGCGCCCGGAGCCTCGTACGCCCAGGTGGTGAACGTCGCCTCGGGGCGCTGCCTGGACATCCGGGACGGTGTGACAGAGAAGGGGACGGACGTCGTCACGGCGCCCTGTTCCGTGTCGGCCGATTCCCAACGCTGGCGTGTGGACGCGGACTTGGGGTTGTTGCGGTCGGCCGCCGACACCGGTCTGTGCCTGGACACCCGGGGTGATGTGGACAAGGGCGTCGGCATCTGGGAGTGCGCGTCGGTGGACAGTGACGACAACGGCGACAACCTGCGTTTCACCGTGGACGACGACGGTGTGATCCGTCCGGCGATCGCCATCGCGACGGCGCTCAGTCCGGACGTCGACGGCGGACTGACCCTCGCGCCGCTGTCGGGCGGGTCGGGGCAGCGCTGGCGCGCGGGCGCTAGCTGAAAAGTCGGTACTCGCCAACCTCCCGCGAGAGCCCGGCGTTTCACTCCGCCGTGGGAGAAGGGAGTGAAACGCCGACGGGGACCTGTCGGCAACCCGGCGCGCGGCCGGTGGCGACCCGAGGGTGAATCCCGTTCCCCACAACAGGAGTTCACCCATGCGCAGACGTATCGCACGCCTCCTGGCGGTCCTCGCCTCGCTGGCGGCGCTGATCGCCGCTCCCGGTCTGCCGGCGGCGTTCGCCGCTCCCGCCGTGACGGCGGCACAGACCCGGGCCGCCGACGACTGGAACCCGCCCGCCAACCTCGTACAGCCACTGAACGAGGTCTGGAACCACGTCTCGTCGACCTATCCGGACCTCTACGGCTTCCGCAACTATGGCTGGGACCAGGTCATGGCCAACCGCGGAAGCGTCAACTACTGCGTCCGCTGGGAGTCGGACGCGCCCGTCAGCACCGCCCTGCGCGACCGGATCCACACGGCGCTGAAGAAGCAGTTCGCCAAGTGGATGGCGGCCATGGTCGACAACGGCAAGGGACACAACGCCTGGCCGTACACCAGCGTTCCCGTCAACATCGTCGGGTGGGCGGTGAAGAACCGCTCGACCCTGCAGTGGACCGACAACTCCGTCGACATCTACGCCGGGAACCTCGACGGCGACGGCGCCCCGCAGTGCGCTCCCGACTGCGGCCGCTTCTTCCACCAGGACGGCAACTACTCCCGGTGCCCGGGTGGCGCGTCCCGCCACTACGACCAGTCGCTGTGGCTGACGAAGGGCTTCCAGGGCGGTGCCGGCGGCGACTGGGGCCAGCGGATCGGCCAGGAGTACTTCACCAGCACCCTCGACCAGGAGAACATCCACATCTACCTGCACGAGGTCGGCCATACCTTCGGGCTCGACGACTTCTACGACTGGACCCCGACCGGCCAGTGCTGCTTCATCATGAACGCGGGCAGCGCGACCCAGATCACGGAGTTCGACAAGTGGATGCTCCGTGACTTCTGGCGCCACCTGAAGAACCGTTACGGCCTCTGAGGGATCGACCGGCTTGACCGATCGGCTCAGACGACCTGTACGCCCCGCCGCCACACCCCGCTGACCAGCGGAACTCCCGGCCGGTAGGCCAGGTGTACGTGGCTCGGGGCGTCCAGGATCGTCAGGTCGGCGTACGCCCCGGGCGTGAGGCGGCCGATGTCGGTGCGTCGGAGGGCCCGTGCGCCCCCCGCCGTGGCCGACCAGACCGCCTCGTCCGGGGTCATGCCCATGTCCCGTACCGCCAGCGCGACACAGAAGGGCACGGAGGAGGTGAAGGACGACCCCGGGTTGCAGTCCGTGGAGAGCGCGACCGTGACGCCCGCGTCGAGGAGACGGCGGCCGTCCGGCCACTGGGCACGGGTGGAGAACTCGGCGCCGGGCAGCAGGGTCGCGACCGTACGGCTGTTCGCGAGGGCGTCCACGTCGGCGTCGGTGAGGTGGGTGCAGTGGTCGGCGCTGGCGGCGTCGAGTTCGACGGCCAGCTGCACGCCGGGGCCGTACGAGAGCTGGTTGGCGTGGACGCGCGGGTGCAGCCCCTTCGCCCTGCCCGCGGTGAGGATCGCGCGCGCCTGATCGCCGTCGAAGGCACCCTTCTCGCAGAAGACGTCGACCCAACGGGCGTACGGGGCACAGGCGTCGAGCATCTCGCCGGTGACCAGGGCGACATAGGCGGCCGGGTCGTCGGCGTAGTCCGGGGACACGATGTGAGCGCCGAGGTAGGTGACCTCGTCGGTGTGGGCGGCGGCGATACGCAGGGCGCGGGCCTCGTCCTCGACGGTCAGGCCGTACCCCGACTTGGTCTCGAAGGTCGTCGTGCCCTGGTGGAGGGCCTCGCGGAGGTAACGGGTGAGGTTGGCCTCCAGTTCCGCGTCCGTGGCGGCACGGGTCGCGGCGACGGTCGTGCGGATACCCCCCGCCGTATAGCCGCGCCCTGACATGCGGGCGTTGAACTCCTGGGTCCGGTCGCCCGCGAAGACGAGGTGGGAGTGGGAGTCGACGAAGCCCGGGAGGACGGCCCTGCCACCGGCGTCGACCCGATTGTCAGTGGCGGGTGCTTTGCTGGATTCACCGGTCCAGACGACGCGGTCGCCCTCTATGACGACGGCCGCGTCCAGGACCAGCCCGAGTGGAGATTCGTCGCCGAGAGAGGGGTCGTTGGTGACCAGACTGCCGATGTTCGTGATGACAGTCGTCGTGCCGGTGGTGGTGTCGGTCGTGCTGCCGATAGCGCTGTTCGTCCGGTTCGGGCTGCCCGGACTGCTCGGCGTGCTGGTGCTGTTCATGGCGTCCTCGTGGGTGGCGGGCCTGCGGGCGGGCGGACGTACGGGGGTGCGTACGGGGTTCAGCCGCGCAGGGCTTCGACAGCGGCCGCAAGGGCCTGCGGAACCTCGGGCACGAGGGTGTGCGTCCCGTCCCGCACGACGTGCCGGCCGCCCACGACCGTATGGCGCACATCCGCTGCCGACGCTGCGAATACCGCGGTCTCCGCTCCCAGACGAGGCACCGGCCCCGCTGTTCTGACCGAGTCGAGCGCGATCGTCGTGAAGTCGGCGAGCGCACCCGCCTCAAGGGTGCCCGCGTCGTCCCAGCCGAGGGCCGCGTGACCGTCGGCGGAGGCCGCCCGGAGCAGGGCCGCCGCTGTCCAGTGGCCCCGGGTGCGGGTGCGCAGGCGCTCGTTCAGCTCCATGGCGCGCGCCTCTTCGAGCAGGTCGATGACGGCGTGGCTGTCGGAGCCGAGACAGAGGAGTGAGCCCGCGCGCTGGAGGGCGACGGCGGGGCCGATGCCGTCGGCGAGGTCGCGTTCGGTGGTGGGGCACATGCAGGTGCCGGTGCCGCTGCCGCCGAGAAGCGCGATGTCGTCGTCGGTGAGGTGGGTGTTGTGGACGCCGGTGGTGCGGGGGCCGAGGACCCCGTGGTCGGCGAGCAGGCGGGTGGGGGTGCATCCGTGGGCGGCGAGGCAGGCGTCGTTCTCCGCCGTCTGCTCGGACAGATGCACATGGAGGGGCGCCCGCCGTTCCTCTGCCCAGCGTGCCACGATCGCCAACTGGCCGGCGGGCACGGCCCGTACGGAGTGGATGGCGGCACCGATCCGCGCGTGATCCCGGTCCTTGAGAACTGAACAGCGTTCCGCCCAGGCGTCGGCCGTGCCGTCGGAGAATCGGAGCTGGTGACGGTCCGGGGGCTGTCCGCTCCTCGTGTTGTGGATCCCGGAGGAAAGGTAGGCGGTGTCGAGGAGGGTGATGCGGATTCCGGCGTCGGAGGCCGCCGCGAGGAGGGCCTCGCCCATCGCGTTCGGGTCGGCGTACGGGGTGCCGCCGGGGGCGTGGTGGACGTAGTGGAACTCGCCGACGGCGGTGATGCCGGCGAGGGCCATCTCGGCGTACACGGCTCGGGCGAGGGCGTGGTAGCTCTCGGGGGTCAGCCGGTCGGCGAAGGAGTACATGATCTCGCGCCAGGTCCAGAAGGTGCCGGAGCCGACCTGGACGGTGCCGCGCAGGGCGCGGTGGAAGGCGTGACTGTGGGCGTTGGCGAGCCCGGGAAGGGTGAGCCCGCGGAGGATCTCGGTGCCGGGCGGCGGGGCGTCGACCCCGGTGCGGACGGCGGTGATCCGGCCGTCCCGCACATCGAGGGCGACGCCCGGCTCGACGTTGGTGTCGAGCCAGGCGTGCTCCAGCCAGTAGGTGCGCTGCGGATGCGCGTGCTGATGAGGGTGCGTCACGTGCGGGCCAGCCCTTCCAGTACGTCGGCGAGTGCGGTCACCCCGGCCACGCAGTCGTCCTCGGCGGCGTACTCCGCCGGGGAGTGCGAGACGCCCGTGGGGTTGCGCACGAACAGCATGGCGGTCGGGATGCTCCCGGAGAGGATCCCGGCGTCGTGTCCGGCACCGGTGCCCAGGACGGGGACGGTGAGTGCGGCGTCCTTTTCGTCCCGGCCCAGCAGTCGGGCCAGTTCGTCGCGCAGGGCGTGGTCGAACTCGACGACGGGGGTGAACGACTCCCGGACGACATCGAGATCGACACCGTGCGCCTCGGCGTACTCGCGGGCCGCCTTCTCGACGCCGGAGACGACGGTGTCGAGGGCGTGCTGGTCGGCGGCGCGGGAGTCGAGCCAGCCGCGCACGAGGGAGGGGATGGCGTTGACCCCGTTGGGCTCGACGGCGATCTTCCCGAAGGTGGCGACGGCGCCGGCCAGCCGCGCCTCGCGCCGGGCGGCGAGGACGGTCTCGGCGTACGACAGCATGGGGTCACGGCGGTCGACGAGGCGTGTCGTCCCGGCGTGGTTGGCCTCGCCCCGGAAGTCGAACCGCCACCGCCCGTGCGGCCAGATGGCACTGGCGATGCCGACGCGGTCGCCGCTCAGGTCGAGGGCCCGCCCCTGCTCGACGTGCAGCTCGACGAAGGCGCCGATACGGGCGAGCCGCTCGGGGTCCGGCCCGATCGCGTCCGGGTCGTACCCGGCGGCCTCCATGGCGCGCGGCAGGGTGACACCGTCCCCGTCGGTCAGCAGCCGGGCCTGCTCGACGGTGACGGCACCGGCGGTGAGCCGCGACCCGACACAGGCGAGCCCGAACCGGGCACCTTCCTCGTCCCCGAAGTTGACGATGGCCAGCGGCTTACCGAACCGCACACCCCGGCCCCGGAGTTCGTCGAGGGCGGCGAAGGAGGAGACGACACCGAGGGGCCCGTCGAAGGCTCCGCCATCGGGCACGGAGTCGAGATGCGACCCGGTGACGACGGCGTCCCCGGCGCCGGGATCCCCGAGCCAGGCCCACTGGTTCCCGTTCCGGTCGACCTCATAGACGAGCCCCCGAGCCTCGGCCTGCTCCTTGAACCACGCCCGGCACTCAAGATCCACCCCGGTCCAGGCGAACCGGCGATAGCCCCCGGAACCGGGATGCCGCCCGATGGGCGCGAGCTCCCGCCACATCTCCAGAAAGGACCCACCGAAAGACCCACCGGACTGCGGGCCGCCGAGCTGTGGGTCGCCGGAGCGCGGACCGCCAGCCTGCGAGCCGCCGGGCTGCGGGGCGCCAGCCACCGCGGCCCCGGACTGCGCGCCGCCAGCCACCGGGCCACCGGACTGCAGGCCACTGGGCTGCGAGCCGCCAGCCACCGGGGCGCCGGGCTGCGAGCCGCCAAGCTGGGGCGCGCCAGGTTGTGGGCGGTTGTTCCGCAGGGCGGAACTGGTGGGCGCGGCCGAACCCGTGGTCGGCGACGAACCATCCGCCCCCACCGAGGAGTCGCCGCCCCCGCCAGAAACACCCCTCACGCGTCGTCACCCTCACGCATCGGCACCCGCACGCCACGCTCGTCCGCGACCGACTCCGCGATGTCGTACCCGGCGTCCACGTGCCGGATCACCCCCATACCGGGGTCATTGGTCAGCACCCGGCGGATCTTCTCGCCCGCCAGCTTCGTGCCGTCGGCCACGCACACCTGCCCGGCGTGGATCGACCGTCCCATGCCGACTCCGCCTCCGTGGTGGATGGAGACCCATGACGCCCCGGACGCCACGTTGACCATCGCGTTCAGCAGCGGCCAGTCGGCGATCGCGTCGGAGCCGTCGAGCATGGCCTCCGTCTCCCGGTAGGGAGACGCGACGGACCCGCTGTCCAGGTGGTCGCGGCCGATGACCAGCGGCGCGGCCAGTTCTCCGCTCGCCACCATGTCGTTGAAGCGCTCGCCCGCCTTGTCCCGCTCGCCGTAGCCGAGCCAGCAGATCCGGGCCGGCAGCCCCTGGAAGTGGACGCGCTCTCCGGCCATCTTGATCCAGCGGTGCAGTGACTCGTTCTCCGGGAACAGCTCCAGCATCGC
The DNA here is from genome assembly GCF_036898825.1 of Streptomyces sp. B21-083. Taxonomy (GTDB): domain Bacteria; phylum Actinomycetota; class Actinomycetes; order Streptomycetales; family Streptomycetaceae; genus Streptomyces. The sequence continues at coordinate 3,939,635 of NZ_JARUND010000001.1, forward strand.
TTTGTCCGTCTTCGCGATGTCGGACGCCTCGCCCGACAGGGCAGCCCAGCGGAAGGGGCCCTTGCCCTCGCAGAAGAGGGGGCGGATGTACGCGGGCACGAAGCCGGGGAAGGCGAACGCCCGTTCGTATCCGGCGAGTTGGGCCTCTCCCCGGATGGAGTTGCCGTAGTCGAAGACCTCGGCGCCGGCGTCCATGAAGCCGACCATCGCCTCCACGTGCCGTGCCATCGACTCGCGCGCCCGGGTCGTGAAGCCGGCCGGGTCCTTCGCCGCGTAGGAGGCCAGGTCGTCGAAGTCGACGCCGACCGGCAGGTAGGAGAGCGGGTCGTGGGCCGACGTCTGGTCGGTGACGATGTCGATGGGGGCGCCCTCGGCGAGCATGCGCGGGAGCAGCTCGGCCGCGTTGCCCAGCAGGCCGATGGAGAGCGGGCGGCGGGCGTCCCGGGCCTCCACCGCGAGCTGGAGGGCGTGCTCCAGGGAGTCGGCCTTCACGTCGAGGTACCGGTGCTCGATGCGGCGCTCGATGGCACGCGGGTCGACGTCGATGCAGATCGCGACGCCGTCGTTCATCGTCACGGCGAGCGGCTGGGCGCCGCCCATCCCGCCAAGGCCGGCGGTGAGGGTGATCGTCCCGGCGAGGGTGCCGCCGAACTTCTTGGCGGCGACGGCGGCGAAGGTCTCGTAGGTGCCCTGGAGGATGCCCTGGGTGCCGATGTAGATCCACGAGCCGGCCGTCATCTGCCCGTACATGGTCAGACCGAGGGCCTCCAGACGGCGGAACTCCTCCCAGTTGGCCCAGTCGCCGACCAGGTTGGAGTTGGCGATCAGTACGCGCGGGGCCCACTCGTGGGTCTGCATGACGCCGACCGGGCGGCCCGACTGGACGAGCATCGTCTCGTCCTGCTTGAGGGTGCGCAGGGTGCGGACCATGGCGTCGAAGGAGCGCCAGTCACGGGCCGCCTTGCCGGTGCCGCCGTAGACGACGAGCTTGTCGGGGTGCTCGGCGACCTCGGGGTCCAGGTTGTTCTGCAGCATCCGCAGGGCGGCCTCCTGCTGCCATCCCAGGGCACTCAGTTCCGTACCGCGCGGGGCTCGTACGGGGCGGGGTCCTGACATGGTCTGCCTCCCAGCGGACTGCTAGCGACTATTGCAGTGGATATTCACATCTTCGCCTTCTGAATAGAACTAGTCAATACGTTCTTGCGCCAGCACGCACGCGCCGCGGATGTTTGGCTTGCCCCATCGATACGGACATCGACACATACGTCAGCACGGACAACGACACCACGGGGGATGTCATGGAGCACAACAGGTCGGATCGGATCAGCCGGCGGGACGAAGCCGTACGCGCCGCCGTGGAGCAGGGACTGCTCCACACCCACGCACCCATCGTCGGTCTGCTCGACGTCACCGGCATCCGCGAGTCCGTCGCCGAGCTGCGCGCCGCCTTCGACGCGGTCCTGGCGCCCGGCACGCCCGTACTGCACGCCTTCGCGGTGAAGGCGACCCCGCTGGTGCCCGTACTGCGGCTGCTGCGCGAGGAGGGGATCGGGGCCGAGGTGGCGAGCCCGGGGGAGCTGGCGCTGGCGCGGGCGGCGGGCGTGCCACCGCACCGGACGGTGCTGGACTCGCCGGCCAAGACGCCCGCCGAACTGCGCGAGGCGCTGGCACTGGGCATCGCCGTGAACGCCGACAACCCGCAGGAGCTGCACCGGCTCGACGCGCTGATGGGCTCGGCGACCAGCCGGTCCCCGATCGGGATCAGGGTGAACCCGCAGATCGGCGGAGGGTCGATCGGGTCCACGTCCACGGCCACGGCGACCTCGAAGTTCGGGGTGGCGCTCCAGGACGAGGGGGCGCGCGAGTGGATCGTGGGGGCGTACGCCGAGCGCCCGTGGCTGACCAGGCTGCACGCGCACACCGGGTCGCAGGGCATCCCGCTGTCGCTGATGGTGCGGGGCGTGGCGGAGACGTACGCGCTCGCCGAGGAGATCAACCGGCGGGTCGGGCGGCGGCAGATCGACACGATCGACATCGGCGGCGGGCTGCCGGTCAACTTCGCGTCGGACGCGACGAGTCCGACGTTCGCGCAGTACGCGCGGCTGCTGGGTGACGCGGTGCCGGGGCTGTTCGCGGGGCGGTACGGGCTGGTGACCGAGTTCGGGCGGTCGCTGCTGGCCAAGCACGGCACGGTGGTGGCCCGGGTCGAGTACGCGAAGAGCGCCGGCGGACGCCCGGTCGCGGTCACGCACGCGGGCGTACAGGTCGCGACCCGGACGGTGTACGCGCCGGGGTCATGGCCGCTCAGGATCGCCGCGTACGACGGGAGGGGGCGCCCCAAGTCCGGGGCGGACGTGGTGCAGGACGTGGCCGGGCCCGCCTGCTTCTCCGGCGACCTGCTCGCCGAGGGGCGGGCGCTGCCACTGCTCGAACAGGGCGACTACGCGGCGGCGCTGGACACGGGCGCGTACTACTTCGCGCACCACTACGGGTACAACTCCCTCGCCCGGCCGGGGATCTACGGATTCGCGTCGACCGGGGGCGGTGACGGCAGGGGCGGTGACGGCAGGGATGGGGGCGTCACCTTCGCGGTCGTACGGGAGCCGCAGACCGTCGCCGAGATCGTGGCCGAATCCGGCGGGGCGCACGCGTCCGCGCTCACCACCCTCGCCACGCCCGCCTCCCGCTCGGCGCGCCCTTGACGGACTCCGGGGAACATGCAGGTCAACTGCCTTGAAAACAGGCTCAGTCGACCCACCTTAGTCATCCGGCGCATGTTCCACTGGAAAATGCCAGATCTCTCACTCCTCGCGCACACGTTGCGTAGCGTCTGCGTCACTCAGCCGAACACCGGGCTGGCCGAACATCAGTCGGCCGAACGTCAGGTGGGGCGGCCGAACACCAGCCGGACAGACGCGAGCGGGACAGGTGGGAGGGGCTCAGGGTGCCCGGAATCGACGAGTGCTTACTGGAAGCCATGCGGCTGCCCGGTGCCCGGGGCGCCGCGCTGGTCGACTGGACCAGCGGGCTGGCACTGGGCACCGTAGGGGAATCCCCGGGCGGTGACCCGGAGACGATGGCGGCCGAGGCGGCCGAGCTGGCCCGGCTGGCCGCCGAGCACCGCGCGTTCGCCCCGGAGGAGGACTACGACGCCGACGCCGACGAGTTCACCGGCGGTCGGTCGGGGCAGGATCCTCCGGTCGAGGACCTGATCATCAGCAACCGCGACAGCTATCACGTCCTGCGGTTCGTCAGGACGAGCTTCGACAGCAGTGTGTTCCTGCATCTGTGGCTGGCCCGCGCGGACGGCAACCTCGCGCTGGCCCGCATCCGGCTCGGCGAGATGGCCGGACGGCTGGTGCTGGGATGACGACACTGCGCACGAACCTGACGACCCCGCCCCCGCGTCTGCCGGTGCGGGACAGGGCGGCGGCCCGGCAGCGGGTGGGGGGCGGGGTCTCGCCGATGCTCGCCCGGCTCGCCACCGAGCGGGCCACCGGTGTCCTGGTCCGCGAGCGCGGCTCGCTCTATCTCGCCGACGGCGAGGTCGTGCACGCGGAGAGCCCGGCCGTACCCGGCCTCGACGTGCTGCTCACGGCGCGCGGCACGCTGGACGCGGACGGCTGGCGGGACGCGGTCGGCGCGGCCGGCGAGCTGCACCGGGTCGGGCGGTTCCTGGTCGAGAGCGGCCGGATCGGCGCGGGCGCCCTGGAGGTGTGCCACCTGGGGGCGCTGTACGACGCGGCGTACTTCGCCCTCTCGCCCAGCGGCACGCCGGGACACTTCCGGTACGGGGACACGCACTGGCTCGGTCCGGTGCGCCCGGTGCCGGTGGCGGCGGTCGAGCACGAGACGCTGCGCAGGCGCGCCCTGCTGCACCGCATCTGGCCCGACCCGGCCCCCGACAGCGCCCCCCTGCTCCTCTCCGGCAGCCCGGCCGCGCCGACGGTCACCGCCCGCCAGCACGCCGTACTGGCCCTGGTGAACGGGGTCCGTACGGCGGCCGACATCGCCCTGGCGCTGGCCCGCCCCACGTTCCACGCCCTCGTGGACATACGGCGACTGGCAGCCGCGGGCGTCATAGCCCCGGAGGCCACCCCGACCCCGACCCCGACCCCGATGCCGATGCCGATGCCGATGCCGGCCGACCTCGCCCCCGCACTCGCCCCGCCACCACCGTCCGAGTCCTCCGCTCCCCCGGCTCCCCCCGGGACACTGCCGCCGTCGTTCGCCGACCCCAACGTCACGCTGCTGAAGAGGCTCAGGGATGCGCTGGAGGCCCTTTGAACGGCAGCGCCCGCGTGCCGAGAGGAGACAGCTCATGGCAGCCGAGGCCGAAGTCATGGACGAACTGCGCAGGTTGCGGGCCCGCGTACCCCAACTCACCGGCGCGCTCGCGGCCAGCGTCGACGGTCTCGTCATCGTGCAGGACACCCCAGGTGTCGAACCGGAGACGGTCGCGGCGCTCACCGCCACCGCGCTCAGCGTCGCCGTGCGGATGGCGGACGCGACCGGCCAGGGCGACTTCCGCGAGCTGCTGGTGCGGGGGGTGTACGGCTATGTGGCGACGTACGCGGCGGGCCGTACCGCCGTCCTGACACTGCTCGCCCAGGACCGCGTCAACGTCGGCCGGCTGCACCTGGAGGGCCGCCGGGCCGGCCTGCGTATCGGGGAGCTGGTCGACGCGGCGGCCGAGACCCGGCCACCGCCGGCCGTGGCGGAACCGGCCACCGAGCCCACGGCGCCCCCCATGCCCACCACCGCACCCGCACCCGCCCCCATGCCCACTCGAACCAGAACCCCGCGCGCGGCACGCACACCGTCAACCACGCCCAACGCGCGTACCACCACGGATAGTTGAACCGGAAGCAGGAGAGGAACACCGTCATGGCCAACACCGAGACCGCGCTCAAAGAGGCGCTGACCTCCATCGAGGGCGCCACCGGAGTCGCACTCGTCGACTACACCAGCGGCATGGCCCTGGGCACGATGGGCGGCAGCAAGACGTTCGACCTGAACGTCGCCGCCGCCGGCAACACCGATGTCGTACGCGCCAAGATGCGGACGATGGAACACCTCGGTCTGAAGGGTGAGATCGAGGACATCCTGATCACGCTGTCCAGCCAGTACCACCTGATCCGCATGATGAAGGGGCGCGGGGGCAACGGCCTCTTCCTCTACCTGGTGCTCGACATCAGCCGTTCCAACCTGGCGATGGCCCGCCACCAGCTGAAGAGGATCGAGGCGGACATCGAGGTCTGAGCCCGGCCGGCGAGCCGGACCAGCCAGCCGAGCCGGACCGGCTGGACCAGTACGTCGCCGCGGCGGCGCGCCCCGCCCGGGGTCGCGTCGCCCGCGGCGATTCCCGTGGCACGGTAGGCCTTGACCGGCTTGCCCACCGGGGCCCCGGAGCGCGGGCCGAGCCAGTCGACCCGCACCCAGAGCAGCACGTCGTCGGCACGCTCACGGCGGCCCAGCCAGGCCGCCTTCAGCCGCAGCCCGGTACCGGCCCCGGCGAGCAGCAGCCCGCCCGCCGCGGGCACCGCGAGGGAGCTGCCCAGCGCGGCGGCGAAGGCGAGCAGCAGCCACCAGCGGTGGCCACGGCGCCAGTTGCGAACCGTCACCGCGCGGTCCTGGAGCACATCGTGCCGCCCGGCCCGGGCGGGACCGGCGGCGAGCGCGGTGTAGCGCCGGCGCCGCGCGTACGCCACGACCCCGGCCGTGATGATGAACAGCGCGGCCCCCGCCATCACCCCGATCCGGCGGCCGGTGATCCCCGGCGCCAGTAGGCCGATGCCCGCCGCGAACACCCCGAACCACCACATGGGCGCCGCTCCGGCCCGTACGACCACAGCCACCCGCGCCAGCCCCTGACCTCCGCGCGCCACGTCCGCCTCCCGGTTCCTCCACCTCGTACAGTCCTGCCGGAGCGGGAGAGTAGCGAGCGAACGTGAGACGAGTCTGAGAACGGGGGACGGGTACGAGAAGGACCCGCGAAGTACCCGCCCGGGCCTACTCGACGAACAGCCCCCGGGCGGCCGCCCGCGCGTCGAACTCCTCCAGGCGGGCCTGGGCGTCCGGCAGGTCGTCGCACATGGCCTCCAGCAGCACCCGGCCGAGCAGCATCGGCGCACAGGCGGTGTCGAAGGCGAGGCCGGTGCCGACGGCGGCCGGCAGCAGCAGGTCGGAGACCTTCGCGACCGGCGCGAACGCCGAGTCGGCGACGGTGACGACGGTCAGCCCCGCCCCCTTGGCGTAGGCGAGGGTGTCGACGACCTCGCGCGGATGCCGGGGCAGCGCGAAGCACAGCAGGGCCGAGGCGCCCGCCCGTACGGCGGCGTCGATACGGTCGTGGATCATCGTGCCGCCCTCATGGAGCAGCCGTACGTCCGGGTGGACCTTGGCGGCGAAGTACGCGAAGCCGTAGGCCTGGGAGGCGGCGGCGCGCAGCCCGAGGACGGGCAACGGGCGGGAAGCGGCGAGGAGTTGACCCGCCCGCCGTACCGGCCGTGGGTCGGCGAGGATCTCCGCCAGGTGCCTCAGGTTCTCGATCTCGGCCTCGACGGCCTGCTGGTACTCGTTGTACGAGCCCGGCTCGGCGCTCTGTTCGGTGGGGGCGACCTCGCGCAGGTGCTTGCGCAGCGCCGGGTAGCCGTCGAAGCCGAGGGCGACGGCGAAGCGGGTGACGGACGGCTGGCTGACACCGGCCAGTTCAGCCAGCTCGACACTGGAGAGAAAGGGCACCTCGGAGGCGCGGCGCACCATGCTGTGCGCGATGCGCCGCTGCGTCGGGGTGAGCCGGTGCCCTTCGAAGAGTGCCTGGAGCCGGGCGGCGGGGCTGTCGGGTAGGCGCCCGCTCGCGCCCACCTCTCCTGCGGCGCCCTGCACCCCCTCGACCCTTTCCGTCCTCTCCGTGCCCTCCGCGCCCGTACTGGCGTCCCTGTTGTCGTCCGCGTTCGGCGTGCTCATTCCCCGCTCCCCCTCCAGATCTCCGTGAACCGGTCCAACAGTGCCGATGCCGCTGTCACGTCGTCCGTGAGCGGCCGGTCGGCCGAGTCGGCGTCGAGGACCGACTCGGCCAGCTCCAGCGCCCGTCCGGCCGGCAGTTCGGGGTCCGGCCGCAGGTCGCGCTGGCGCAGCGCCCGTACGGCGGCGACCAGTTCGCAGCCGACGACGAGACGGTACGCGTCGCACGCTCGCAGTGTCTGGCGGGCGGCGAGCGAGGCGAAACTGGCCTGTTCCTCGACGCCCCGGGAGAGTACAGCGTGCCCGAGCGAGGCGGGCGCGGAGAAGGCCCGCAGATCACCGAGGGCCGCTCCGGCGGCGTACTCCAGGATCATCACCCCGGAGGCGGCGGGCTCGTGGTCGGCGAGGAAGGGGCGCAGTCGGGTGAAGGCGGGCTCGTTCAGGGTGGACAGGCGTGAGGTGGACAGCCGCGCCACCTGGGTGATGGCCAGCCTGAAGTGGTCGAGGGCGAGGGCGAGTTGGGCCTGGTAGAAGCCGCCGTGGTGGTAGGCGGTGAGGTCCTCGGGGGAGATGAGGGGGTTCTCGGCGGCGGCGTTGATCTCGATCGCGAGCACTCCCTCCAGCGCGTCCGCCGCGTCATGGGCGGGCCCGTGGATCTGCGGCAGGCACCGGAAGCCGTACGGGTCCTGGATGCGCCCGAGGGGAGGGGTGGGCCGGTCCGCGGAACCGATCAACTCCCGCATCCGGCGGGCGACTTCGACGGACCCCCGGTGCGGACGGGCGGCGTGCACGGGCGCCGCGTACGCCTCGTGGGATCCGTCGACGGCGTGCAGCGAGAGCGCGGCGACGACCTGGGTGGCGGCGATGAGCCCGCGCAGTTCGTGCAGGGCGAGCGCGGCCTGCCCGAGGGTGAGCGCGTTGCTGCTGATCAGGGCGAGGGCGTCATTGTTGTCGAGGGCCTGGGGCGCGGGGGCGCCGACGGCACGACGCCCCCGGAGCACTGACCCACCGGCCCACGACCCCACACCCGGCCGCGACCCCGCACCGACCTCCGAGCCCACACCTGCCCCGACCTCCGACGCTGACCCCACACTCGGCCCCGGCCCGGCACCTACCCCCACCTCCGACCCTGACCCCACACTCGGCCGCGACCCCACACCCACACCCGCACCTGGCCCTGACCGCTGATCCTGCCCCGACCCGATCCAGTCGTGCTCCCCCGCCAGCGCCAGCCCCACCTGGGCCAGCGCCGCGATGTCCCCGGTGCCCACCGACCCGAACTCGTTGACCACGGGATACGCGCCGTTCTCCAGCGCCTCGCACAGGGCGGTGACGACTCCGGGCCGTAGTCCGGCGCCGCCCGCCAGCAGCTGGTTGGCGCGGACGGCGAGCATCGCCCGTACCTGCCGGGCCGGCAGTTCCGCGCCGATGGCGCCGGCGTGACTGCGCAGCAGGCGCAGGCCGTGGTCGGCGGCGGCCTCGGTGGGGACGTCCTCGTTGCGGTTGGCGCCGACGCCGGTGGAGCGGCCGTACACGCGGCCGGTCGCAGCGATCCGGCGGGCGACGTCCCAGACCTCCTCGACGCGCTTCATCGCGTCGGTGCCGGGGACCGGCCGCGCGGCCCCGTCGGCGAGGCGTACGACGTCGTCGACGCCGAGGCCGACGCCGTCCAGCACGACGATGCCGGTGGACATCGGGGGTGACGCGGCTGGTGACACCGAGGACGGCGCATCCACGATCCGGGACGACATAAGGCGAAGACTCCCCTCGAACGGGACGCGACCCGGACTCCCGGTCCTGCTCGCCGGACGTCCGTTACCTCAGATGCCTCGGATCAGGTCGGCAGCCAGGCATGGCCCATCCATTCAGGCAAGGCAGATGCTGCATGACGTTATACAGGATCGGCAAGGGGCACCCCGTGATCCGGGCGGACACCGACGAGGAGCGCCTCAGGCGGTAAGGACTTCCAGCGCGGCCGCGTGCACACCCGGTGCGGCGGCGAGGTAGCTCCCGTCGGCCAGGTCCCACGGCTTGCCGTCGATGTCGGTCACGATGCCTCCGGCCTCCTGGACCAGCAGCACACCTGCCGCGTGGGACCGGACGTTGTCGAACTGCCAGTGCAGGTCCATCCGGCCCGCGGCGACCTGGGCGAGCTGATGGGTCACCGGTACGGATATCCGCACATGGAGGGCGGAGTTCGTCATCGCGGCGAAGGCGGAGCCCATCCGCTCGGCGAGCTCGGGGTCGTGACCCGGCTGGGCCTGGCCGGTCCCGGCCAGTGCGCCGTCCAGCGACGTCTTGGCCGAGACCCGCAGCCGTACGCCGTTGAGGAACGCCCCGCCACCCTCGGTCGCGGTGAACATCTCGTCGAGGACCGGGAAGTAGAGCACCGCCAGCACCGGGCGGCCGTCGCGGACGAGGCTCACGCCGATGTTCCAGTCGGGCATGCCGTGCACGGCGTTGACATTGCCGCCGACCGGGTCGATGAGCCACCAGTCACCCGTGGCCAACGGTCCTGATCCGTGTTCGTCGTTGAGCCAGCCCGCGCTCGGCAGGGCCTCGGTCAGCGCTGGGCGCAACGTGCCGACAACGGCCGCGTCATTGGCCCGGAGGTTCGCGAGCAGTTCGGGAAGTGCCGAAGGACGGGACTCGGTGGAATAGCGCGTCATCATCAGGGCGCCGGCCCGGCGGACGGCGGCGACGGTGGCGGCAAGCAGTTCCTGGCTCATGGGATGCTCCTGGAGTTGATCGAAGTGGATCTGCGACGTGTAAGGATTTACCTGTATGCAATTGGACTTGAATCTGCTGACCGTGCTGGACGCCCTGCTCGAAGAGGGCAGCGTGATGGGCGCGGCCGAGCGGCTGCACCTGTCCTCGCCCGCGGTCAGCCGCACCCTCGGCCGACTCCGCGCGGTCACCGGGGACGACATCCTGGTGCGCACCGGCCACTCGATGACTCCCACCCCGTACGCGGTGTCGGTGCGGGAGGACGTGCACCGGCTGGTCAGGCAGGCGCGTGAGGTGCTCTCGCCGATCCGTGAGCTGAACCTGGCCGAGCTGGATCGCACCTTCACGATCCAGTGTCACGACGCGGTGGCCGCGTCGCTGGTACCGGTACTGGTCGGGAGGATCCAGCAGCTGGCTCCCGGGGTGCAGTTGCGGGTGCTGGCGGAGAACACCGTCGACACCGACGACCTGCGACACGGTCGCGTCGATCTGGAACTCGGTGGCGGCAGGCCCGGTCTGCCCGAGTTCCGGTCCGAGCCGCTCGGCGACGACCGGCTGGTCGTGGCGATGCGGGCGGACCACCCCTGTGCCGCCGGACTCGACCTGGCCTCCTACGCGGCGCAGCCGCATGTGGTGATCTCCCGGCGTGGCCGCCTCACCGCGCCGATCGATGACGCGCTGGCCGCCGAAGGTCTGCGGCGCCGGGTGGTGGCGGCGGTGGCGACGGTGTCAGGCGCCCTGCAGATCGCCGCCCGTGGCGACGCCCTGGTCACCTGCACGGCGATCTTCAGCCGCCCGCTCATCACGGCGTTCGGGCTTCTCACCCGGCCGCTGCCGATCGAGTCTCCGGCGGCGACGATCAACTGCAACTGGCACCAGCGCTACGATTCCGACCCCGCGCACGCCTGGCTCCGTGAGCAGGTCCGGGCGTCGCTCGAGGAGATCACCGCCTGCTGACCACTGCGTCTACTCCGCCAACGGCAGGGCCACCGCACCGGGAAAACCAGGCGTCTCGGCTTCGTCGAGCATCGCCGCGGCGACGGTTTCCCGGCTGACTTTCGCACCGAGGTCGAAGGGCGGCGCGGCCTCCAGGCCGACCGTGCGACGAGAGGGGCTTTCCGGCCCGTCGGCGAGCATCCCGGCGTGAAAGACGGTACCCCCGGCCGCGAGAACGGTGTCGTCCGCCTCGACCTTGTCCGCGAGCCGGTCGCCCAGCACCTTGGCGAGCATGCCCGCGCCCTCCCCCGCCACTTCGGCCGACCTGCCCGTGCCGTAGGCACCGAGCCAGATGACGCGCCGTGGGCCCGCGGCGACGACGGCCCGGGCGCCGGTCAGGAGAATCCCCGCCCGGTCCGTACCGAGCGCGGAGAGGACCACGGAATCCCCGTCCACCGCAGCGGCGATACTGGCCGCGTCGTTCACGTCGCCCGCCACTTTGCGCAGGTGCGGGGAGTCGGGCAGGGCGATTCGGTCGGGATCACGTGCGATGGCGGTCACGGTGTGACCACGTCGCAGCGCCTGTCGGGTGAGGGCGATTCCGGTCTGACCGGAGGCCGCGAGGACGGTGAGGTTCATGCCGAGAACGCTAGAGAGCAACTCACTTAACATCAAGTGCAAGTAACTGACTTGGTTAATTACCCAAACGCAATCGACGCCGCCGAACATATCGCGCAAGCTCCACCGTGCCGGTCACCGCGAACGCGAGCCCGACGCCGACGGCGACAGCCAGGAGCGTGTTCTCCTGGAAGAAGACGCCACCGAGATATCCCGACAGTGCGGTATAGGCACTCCATGTGGCGGTGGAAATGGCAACGTACAGCATGAATTTTCGCAACGGGTACCTCACCACCCCCGCGGTCCCGGTGGCGAGATAGCGTCCGACGGGAATGAATCGCGTGGAGACGAGCACGAACCCGCCGCGTAATTCAAGTTCACGCTCGAACCAGTCGTACGCCGTCCGGCGCTTGGTGCCCACCGGAAGACGTTCGATTACACGCTCCCCCACCAACCGGCCGATCGAATAGGGAACCAGGTCGCCGAGAAATGCACCGACCGTCGTCGCGGCGATGACCAGCAGGATATTCGTCTGCCCGGTCGCACCGGCGATTCCTGCGAGAATCACGACGGGTTCGCTCGGGATCAACGGAAGAAAAGAGTCGAGTAGGGATACCGCGATGAGGACGGCGTAGAGCACTGGCGATTCCATCAAGGACTCTGCGAGATTTATCCAGTCCGGCATCTGCTGACCGTCTCCTGCTTCATGGGTACGGAATTAATGGGCGATTCCCTGGATCCGGTTCGGCACGGCCGGACTCCGAGGCGAGCGGGCTGCCCCGTCGGCCGGTGTCAGGTGACGGGTGCCGTGGTGAGCATCCAGTGGCTGAACGCGGCGTAGCGTCGCGCGAATTCAGCCGCGTCGCCGGCGTGTTCGATGGCTGCGGAGTGCTCGCGAACCGTTTGGAAACGAGCACCGCGGGCGTGGTCGTAGGCGGCGAGTGCCTTGTCCAGGCCGGCCTCGGCCGTCAGGCTGCCGCACAGGACGCCGACGTCTTCGATGCCGAGAGTGCCGCCGGAAGCGATGTGGGGGGACAGCCCGTGCGCGGCGTCGCCGATCAGGGCGACGCGGGTGCTGGTCCAACGGGGCAGTTCCGGGACCAGCGTGATCTGGTTCTCCAGAATGGATTCCTCCGGCGTTTCGGCGATCATGGACAGCAGATCGTCGTTCCATCCCGCCTCGGCCAGCTGCCGTCCACGCTCCAGCGCCCGTTCGCGTTTGCTTCCGGTGAGCGGTCCGGCATCGAACTGGTTGACCATCCACACGGTCCGGCCAGGAGCGACCCGCGCGTACCCGCCGCGGGTTCGGCGATGGCCGACGGTGAGCACGGTGGTCTCCGACCTTTGGTTTCCGGTCGGCACGATCGCGCGCCAGGCGTAGTGGCCGGAGTGGTTCACGGCGTCACTCCCCGGCACCAACTGCTTGCGCACATTCGAGTGGACGCCGTCGGAGCCGATGAGAAGACCCGCGCGGATTGTCTCGCCGTTCGCGAGGTGCACGACGACGTCCGACTCGGTCTCGGTATATCCGGTCACGTGAGCGTCGACGTGGATTCGGTCGCGACCGATGGTGTCGGCCAACAGGTTGTTCAATTCGGGACGCGGCACGAGGAGGAACTGGTGATCGCTGTCGGTGTGACCCGGAGCGCGAACCGGATCTCCGGCAGGGGTGAAGAACCACATGTTCTGGTCGATTCCCATGGCACGGATTTCCGGGCCGATACCGAGGTGGTCGAACTGCCTCAACGCGTTGGCCCACAGTCCGATTCCCGCGCCGGCAGCTCGAATTCGTGGAGCCTTTTCCAGCACGATCACCTCATGGCCGATGATTTTGAGAGAGGCGGCAGCTGTGAGCCCCACCAGGCCACCGCCGACGATCACCGTGGAATTCGTGGACACTTCACATCTCCTTCGCGTGACGGACAAACATGAAAGGTCATGTCACGACACTACGAGCAGCCGCCACCTGATTCAAATATAATTAAATCAACGGGAGATTTACTTTCATGCATGTGACATGAGGGCCCGGCATGAGGGCCTCCGCCACCCCTAGGGTCCGACCCAGGGGCAACAGGGGGGCTAACCCCAGTGCCAGGCGGATGCCGTTTCCCTACCGTGGTGTGCATGACCGGTATGGACGCGACGGGCGCACACGACGCCGACCTGAAGAAGGAACTCAACGCCACCCTGCAGGCCCGCAGGGAACTGGGCGACGAGTACGAGTCCGCGTTGGTCGACTCGTTCCTCGAGAAGGTCGACCAGCGGATAGACGGCTCGGTGGAGCGCCGGGTACGGCGGCAGCTCGCCGAGCAGCAGATGGTGGTCGCGCGTGACTCGCGCGGGCCGAAGTCCACCGACACCTTCGGCGAGCGTTTCGGCTTCGGCATCGTCTCGCTGGTGCTGGCGATACCCCTGTCCGCGATCGGCGGCGGCGTCTCGGGCCTCCCCGGTCTGCTGGTCGCCTGGGGCGGCATCGTGGGTGTCAACGCGTTCCAGGCGGCACGCAGTTCGGCCTGGCTCTTCGGCAGCAGGCACCGCGGGTCCGGCGGCCAGGGCAGCGGCTGGGAGGACTGAGGACACTCCGGGGTGAGAAAGCTGTGCGCGGGGACCGCCGCACCCCCGTTGCCGGGGGGCGGGACGACGGCGGTCCCCGCGAGGGACGCGGGCCGGGTCAGGCCGGGCTGGCGCGTCCTGGGCGTCGGTGGAGGTCCGGGAGCCGCTCCGGAAGTCCGTGACGCCGTTTGGGTGCCGGCCTGGGCGGGGAGCCGCTCCCGCCCTTGCCGACATCCACCAATGTGCCGGACTCGTGTTAAGCGTGTGCTGCGCGGACGTGACGCCCTCGTACCACTTCCACGAAGTCTCCGTCGGAAAGGAATCGGAACGGGACATCGCGGCGGACACCGCAAGTTCCGTCCCGACACGCCCCGTTCACCGGACGTTCGCTACTGGTTGCCGCCCTTGGCCAGGAAGGCCAGCAGGTCCTGCCGGCTGACGACACCGGTCGGTTTGCCCTCGATCAGCACGATCGCCGCGTCGTGGGCGCCCAGTACGGACATCAGGTCGCCGACCGGTTCGCCGGAGCCGACCTGCGGCAGCGGCGCCGACATGTGCTTCTCCAGCGGGTCGTCGAGGGAGGCCCGCTGGGTGAACAGCGCGTCGAGCAGCTCGCGTTCGACGACCGACCCGACGACCTCCGCCGCCATGACGTCCGGGTGACCGGCGCCGGGCTTCACGATCGGCATCTGCGAGACGCCGTACTCACGCAGCACCTCGATGGCCTGGCCCACGGTCTCGTCCGGGTGCATATGGACGAGGGAGGGGATGTGGCCGTGCTCCTTGTAGTCGAGGACGTCGGCGACGCGGGCGGAGGGCCCGGTGTCCTCCAGGAAGCCGTAGTCGGCCATCCACTCGTCGTTGAAGATCTTGCTGAGGTACCCGCGCCCGCTGTCGGGCAGCAGGACGACGACCACGTCGTCGGGCCCGAGCCGCTCGGCGACCCGCAGTGCGGCGACGACGGCCATCCCGCAGGAGCCGCCCACCAGCAGGCCCTCCTCCTTGGCGAGCCGCCGGGTCATCTGGAAGGAGTCCTTGTCGGACACGGCGACGATCTCGTCGGCGACGGTCCGGTCGTAGGCGGTGGGCCAGAAGTCCTCGCCCACGCCCTCCACCAGGTACGGCCGCCCGGACCCCCCGGAGTACACGGACCCCTCCGGGTCGGCCCCGACGACCTGGACGCGCCCGTCACTGGCGTCCTTCAGGTAGCGCCCGGTCCCGGAGATGGTCCCGCCGGTGCCGACGCCCGCCACGAAGTGGGTGATCCGCCCCTCGGTCTGCTCCCACAGCTCGGGGCCGGTGGAGTGATAGTGCGAGAGGGGGTTGTGGGGGTTGGAGTACTGGTCGGGCTTCCAGGCGCCCGGCGTCTCACGCACCAGCCGGTCGGAGACGTTGTAGTACGAGTCCGGGTGCTCGGGGTCGACGGCGGTCGGGCAGACCACGACGTCCGCGCCGTACGCACGCATCACGTTGATCTTGTCGGTGGAGACCTTGTCAGGGCAGACGAAGATGCACTTGTAGCCCTTCTGCTGGGCCACGATGGCCAGCCCGACCCCGGTGTTTCCGCTGGTCGGCTCGACGATGGTGCCGCCGGGCCTGAGCTCCCCGCTCTGCTCCGCCGCCTCGATCATGCGCAGGGCGATGCGGTCCTTCACGGAGCCGCCGGGGTTGAAGTACTCGACCTTCGCGAGGACGGTCGCCTGAATGCCCGCGGTCACACTGTTGAGCCTCAGCAGCGGGGTGTTGCCGACGAGGCTGATCATCGAGTCGTGGAATTGCACCGTTGTCTCCGGTTGCCGCACATAAATGTGGTTGTCATTGGTGCCGCCAGCCTAAGGCTCCACCTCGGCATTCACCTCACGTCACGATTGGCGGGCGGTCGGTACGGGGCAAGGAGTGGGTGTACGGCTACGAGGAGGTGGCGGCGACGTATGACGAGCATGTCCAGGGCAAGGGTGGCCCGGCGGATCGCGGCCGGAGCGGCGTACGGCGGTGGCGGGATCGGCCTGGTGAGCGTGGCGGCCGTGGGGCTGGTGCTGGCCGAGGTGCGGATGGCGAAACGCCAGGTGGGCAATGGCCGCGGTCCGCACCCGCCGAGCGCGGACGGCCTGTACGGACGCGGGTACGCCACCCCGGGTGAACCCCCACTCAGACTCGTCCTGCTGGGCGACTCCACGGCGGCCGGCCAGGGCGTCCACCGGGCCCGGCTGACCCCGGGCGCGCTGCTCGCGTCGGGCCTGGCGGCGGTCGCGGAACGCCCGGTGGAACTGCGCAACGTGGCGCTGCCCGGCGCCCAGTCCGACGACCTGGACCGCCAGGTGGGACGAGTCGTCTCGGCGTCCGACCGGATCCCGGACATCTGCGTGATCATGGTCGGCGCGAACGACGTGACGCACCGGATGCCCCCCACCCGTTCCGTCCGCCATCTCTCCTCGGCGGTACGCAGGCTGCGTACGGCGGGTGCGGAGGTGGTCGTGGGCACCTGTCCCGACCTGGGCACCGTCGAACACGTGCAGCAGCCGCTGCGCTGGCTGGCCCGGCGGGCGTCCCGGCAACTGGCGGCGGCACAGACGATCGGGGTCGTGGAGCAGGGGGGTCGCACGGTGTCGCTGGGCGACCTGCTCGGCCCCGAGTTCGAGGCCAACCCGCGCGAACTGTTCGGCCCCGACCACTACCACCCGTCGGCGGAGGGCTACGCGACGGCGGCGATGGCGGTACTCCCGACGGTGTGCGCGGCGCTCGGCCTGTGGCCGGCGGACGAGGAGCGCCCGGACGTCTCCCGCCGCGAGGGTTTCCTGCCGGTGGCTCGGGCGGCGGCGGAGGCCGCGTCGGAGGCGGGCACGGAGGTCGCGGCGGCGATGCCGACCGGCCCCAGGGGCCCCTGGGCACTCCTCAAGCGCAGGCGCCGCAGGCGCGTCCCGGCGACGGACCCGGCGCCCTCGCCGACCACGCCGGGAGCCGTGTCGAGCGGCTGACGCGGGCGGGCCGGAGACCCGGGCCGCACCTCTGAGCAAGCGCTTAGACAAGTGCGGCCCGAGTCACACCGCGATACCCGTGACCGGGGCCATACGTACGGGTAACTTCCCAAGCAGGTCCGCCCGCAAGAAGTAAGAACGCCCTCGCGAACGCCAATGGAGTCGTCATGCCGGAAGCCGTCATCGTCTCGACCGCCCGCTCCCCCATCGGACGCGCCTTCAAGGGCTCCCTCAAGGAGCTGCGCGCCGACGACCTCACCGCCACGATCATCCAGGCCGCACTGGCCAAGATCCCCGAGCTGGACCCGCGGGACATCGAGGACCTGATGCTCGGCTGCGGTCTGCCCGGCGGCGAGCAGGGCAACAACCTCGGGCGGATCGTCGCCGTACAGATGGGCATGGACCACCTGCCGGGCTGCACGGTCACCCGTTACTGTTCCTCGTCCCTCCAGACGTCCCGGATGGCACTGCACGCCATCAAGGCGGGCGAGGGCGACGTCTTCATCTCGGCCGGTGTCGAGATGGTCTCCCGGTTCACGAAGGGCAACTCGGACTCGCTGCCCGACACGCGCAACCCGCTCTTCGCGGAGGCCGAGGCGCGTACCGCCGCCGTCGCCGAGCAGGAGGGCACCTCCTGGCACGACCCGCGCGAGGACGGCCTCGTGCCGGACGCCTACATCTCGATGGGCCAGACCGCCGAGAACCTCGCCCGCGTGAAGGGCGTGACCCGTCAGGACATGGACGAGTTCGGCGTCCGTTCGCAGAACCTCGCCGAGGAAGCCATCAAGAACGGCTTCTGGGAGCGCGAGATCACCCCGGTGACGCTGCCCGACGGCACGGTCGTCAGCAAGGACGACGGTCCGCGTGCGGGCGTGACGCTGGAGGGCACCCAGGGACTCAAGCCGGTGTTCCGTCCCGACGGCCTGGTCACGGCCGGCAACTGCTGCCCGCTGAACGACGGCGCCGCGGCCGTCGTGATCATGAGCGACACGAAGGCCGCCGAGCTGGGTCTGACCCCGCTGGCCCGCATCGTGTCGACCGGTGTCTCCGGCCTCTCCCCCGAGATCATGGGCCTCGGCCCGGTCGAGGCGAGCCGCCAGGCGCTGCGCCGGGCCGGCCTCACCGTCGACGACATCGACCTTGCCGAGATCAACGAGGCGTTCGCCGCCCAGGTGATCCCCTCCTACCGCGACCTGGGCATCCCGCTGGAGAAGGTGAACGTGAACGGCGGCGCCATCGCCGTCGGTCACCCCTTCGGCATGACGGGCGCCCGGATCACCGGCACGCTCATCAACTCCCTCCAGTTCCACGACAAGCAGTTCGGCCTGGAGACGATGTGCGTCGGCGGCGGCCAGGGCATGGCGATGGTCATCGAGCGCCTGAGCTAGACCCGGCCCCCGAGACCGACCGAGACCCCCGCGATCCCCAACTGGCGGAATCGTTTCGGTGATCGGCTGGACGCACTGAGTGAGAACGCGGCCCGGAACCCTGTAACCACCGGGGTTCTGGGCCGATTTGTGATCCAATCTCCCCCAGGATGTGACCTATCTCGCTCCGGCGAGGTATTTGCGCAGGTCAAGGCAGGTTCGATACCAAACCCCGGGCCCAAAGTCCTGTCCGGTTCGTGACGTTACGCACTGACAGGTGGTTAGTCCATCCTTCAAGCTGATGTAGGAAGTCGGGGGTCGACTTTGAACCGGGAGTACGTCAGTGAGCGCTACGCCTCTTGCTCTGCTGCTCGCCACAGCCACCATCACCACGGCTGTGGGCGTCGCCGTTCTGCGCACCCTGCTGGGGCTGCGTCGCCAGATCGCGGCCCTGCACGCCGAACTGGCCGCCCAGAGTCTCGCCGTCGGAGCGCACGGTCTCGTACCGCAGGCGCGCACCGCCGGTGACACCGACCGGATACGCGCCGCCGTGGCCGAGGCGCTCGCCGAGGAGCGGGAGCGGGAGCTCGCCGAGGCGCGTGCCTTCTGGGCCGCCCAGGAGGCCCGTGACTCCTCCGACGCGCCCTCCCTGCTCGGCCTCCCCGACAGTGAGCTGTTCCTGCCGCGCCCGGCGGACTTCGCGGGTCTGGAGTCCCTGGAGCCGGTGACCGAGCCCAGCACGGACACCGACGAGTTCGCCGGGGAGTCCGCCGAACTGGCCGCCGCCCGTCGCCGGCACCCCTCGCACCCCGACTTCGTACCGGCCCAGTCGCCCGTCGTGAACGACCACGAGCGCACGGTCGCCTGCCTCGAAGACCTCGCCGACTCCCGCACCGCGCTGTCCGACGTCCGCCCCGGCCCGCTGGGCACCCTCGACGTGTACGTCTTCACCGACGGCACGACCCTGTGTATGACCCCGGGCCACCGCGAAACCGCCGAACGCCTCTCCGCGGCCCTGCGCTCCGGCGCGGCCCCGGTCCTCCTCGGTGGCTCGGGCATCTCGGGCGCCTACGCCCTGACCTTCGAGTGCGGCGAGGAAACGGTGTACGTGCTGGCCGACAGGGTCATAGCCTCGCTGTGAGGCGCCCGCTCAGGCGCCCTTCTTCCGGCTGACGACGAGCTCTCAGCCGGGACCGAACCCGCTGCCGCGCCTACACCCCGGCCCGCTGCTGAGCCTCCGCGACCAGAGCGAGCGCCGAGGCCAACTCCCCCTCACCGCGCAGCACCAGCGCCAGATCGTGCGCGGCCACCGTCACCTGGTCCGCCGCGGCGAACATCCCCGCGTCGGGCATCACCCGGGGTTCGTCCGCCGGTGACTCCAGAAGCTGCGCACGCCGTGCCAACTCCCTGGCCAGGCCCAGTGCCTCCGTCGCGGCCCCTCTTTGCAACCGACTCTGCGGCGCTGCCCGCAACCGGTCGGCAAAGTGATCCACTGCGAGCGTCAAAGGCGAGGTATCCAGCACGCCGCGAGACTACGCGTCGCAACCGGACTGTTGCCAACAACCCAACCCTCAGGCACCGTGGCGTGAAGGACCGGCTTACATCCCCTTTGCGTCCGGAGGCGCCGATGTCCCACGTCCTCTCCGAGGAGACCCACCGCAACATGCTCGCCCGCATCCCCCAATGCACCGGTCGTGAGATCTCCGACTGGTTGCGCACCGTAGACGAAGGCCCCTCCCTCTTCTGCTTCGAGGAGAAGGTCAGCTGGCTCCGGCACGAGCACAATCTCGCGTACGGCCATGCCAAAGCCCTCATTCACGAGTACGACCTGAGGAGGGCCGCGCGCAAGTTTCTCTGAGGGCACGCCCCTCTGAGAGACCGAGGCGCGCACCGACACCACGACGAAGGGCCCCGGGAGTGATCCCGGGGCCCTTCTACCGCTCTACCGCCTACGTACCGGCTACTACTAGTCGTTGCCCTGCAGGATGGCGATCAGCCGCAGGAACTCCAGGTAGATCCAGACCAGCGTCATCGTGAGGCCGAAGGCGGCGAGCCAGGCCTCCTCGCGCGGCGCGCCGTAGGCGATGCCGTCCTCGACCTGCTTGAAGTCGAGGGCGAGGAAGCACGCGCCGAGCAGGATGCCGATGATGCCGAACATGATGCCGAGGCCGCCGCTGCGGAAGCCGAGGCCGTCACCGCCGCCGAACACCGCGAACAGCAGGTTCACGGCCATCAGCAGCACGAAGCCGAGCGCCGCCGCCATCACGAAGCCGTAGAAGCGGCGGTTGACGCGGATCCAGCCCGCCTTGTACGCCACGAGTACGGCGGTGAAGACCGCCAGCGTGCCGATCACGGCCTGCATGGCCGCACCGCTCGCGATGCGGTTGTCGACGACGCTGGAGACGACGCCGAGGAAGACACCCTCCAGCGCCGCGTACGTCACGATCAGCGCGGGCGAGGCCTTGCGCTTGAAGGACTGGACGAGGCCCAGCACCATCGCGACGAGACCGGCGCCGATGGCGATGCCGTAGGACCTGCTGATGTTCGCGTCGTCCACGGGCAGCAGCGCCCAGGCGAGCGCCGCCGTGACGACGAGCACACCGAGCGTGGTGGCCGTCCGCATGACGACGTCGTCCATCGTCATCCGGCCGGTGGAGACCGGGGCCTGCGGCGGTGCGCCGTGCTGAAGGCCCTGCTGGGCATAGGGGTTGGTCGCGTACGGGTTGCCGCCCTGCTGGGCGTGCGGGTCCGCATACGGGTTGCCCGGCTGCGTACCGACAGCTGCGCCCCCGGCCTGCGGCGCGGTGTTGAAGCCCGCGTAGCCGTTGTCGCGGCTGAACCCCCGTCGCGAGAAGACCGGGTTGCTGCTCCTCATTGCACTCCTCCATGGCCACACTGCGTGGTCTTGGGCTCAAGAGTAATAGGTGGGCAAAGGATTGACCCTAGTGCTTGGGGAGGATCTTTCCCTCGTCCTGTCGCGAACACGCTACGCGCCCCCTTGATTCCCGGCCACGGAGCCCCTGGACCATGACCAACCCGGTACAGAGCCGAGACCGGCCCCTGATCTCGTGATCTCGTGACCCATTGGTCTCCGTCGATCTCCGTCGTCTGTCCCGTCAGTCGAGTGGGAAACCCGTGTACCCCTCGGCGAGGTCGGTCTCCGCCGAGGGGGCGCCGGCGATGCGTTCCAGCCGGGCCAGCTGGAGCCGGTCCTCGAAGGGGGTGGCGTCCGGGGTCCGGTGCAGGAGGGTCGTCATGTCGTACGAGAACCGCTCGGCCTGCCAGACGCGGCGCAGACAGGTCTCGGAGTAGGCGTCGAGCAGTTCCGCCGACCCCGTCTCCTTCTCGTGCGTCAGTGCGCGCGCGAAGGTCACGACGTCACCGACGGCGAGGTTGAGCCCCTTGGCACCGGTGGGCGGCACGATGTGCGCTGCGTCCCCGGCCAGGAACAGGCGTCCGTGGCGCATCGGCTCATGGACGTAACTCCGCATCGGTGTCACGGACTTCTGGGTGATGGGCCCCCGGTCGAGCTTCCAGCCGTCGGCGGTCTCGAAGCGGCGCTCCAGCTCGTCCCAGATCTCCTCGTCGCCCCACTCCTCGGCGTCGGTGCCGTCCGGCACCTGGAGGTAGAGGCGGGAGACGGACGGGGACCGCATGGACAGAAGGGCGAAGCCGCGGTCGTGGCGGGCGTAGACCAGCTCGTCGTGCGAGGGCGGTACGTCGGCGAGGATGCCGAGCCAGCCGAAGGGGTACGTCCGTTCGAAGACCTGGGTGAGTTCGGCGGGGATCGCCGTACGGGCCACCCCCCAGAAACCGTCACAGCCGACGACGTACTCGCACTCCAGTACGTCCTCGCGCCCCTCGCGCCGGAACCGCACCCGCGGACCGTCACTGTCGGCGTCCTCGACGGCGAGCGCCTCCGCCTCGAAGAGGAGCGGGCCGCCGTCCGCCAGCTGGAGGGCGATGAGGTCCTTGCAGACCTCGGTCTGCGCGTACACCATCACGGACCGGCCGCCGGTGAGGGCGGGGAAGTCCACGCGGTGACGCTTCCTGTCGAAGCGCAGCTCGATGCCGTCGTGGCGCAGCCCCTCCCGGTCCATGCGCGCGCCGGCGCCGGCCTCGCGCAGCACGTCGACGGTCCCCTGCTCCAGGATCCCGGCCCGCTGCCGCCGCTCCACGTACTCCCGGTCGCGGCTCTCCAGGACGACCGAGTCGATACCGGCGTTGTGAAGCAGCCGGGCGAGCAGGAGCCCGGCGGGGCCGGCTCCGATGATGCCGACGGTGGTACGCATCGGTCGTTTCCCTTCACACATCCGTTCAGGATGTTCGCGCAGTGATGTTCGCAGAGCGAGCAATGTTCGTGTAGTGAAATTTCCTTCACGAGTTGACTGTGATGAGTGTCTGACCGCACGCGGCCGCTGTCAACGGTTCCGCGACGAAGACCTCAATGAAGGCAGCACCGACAAATCCGGCAAACGGCTGTCGAAAGTGCCCGGAGCCGGACTTGAACCGGCACGCCCGCGAAGGGGCAGCGAGGTTTAAGCTCGCCGTGTCTGCATTCCACCATCCGGGCAGGCCCTGGGCTCCGCATCGAGGTTCCGAGCCTATCGGGGCGCCCCACCCGTGCTGAGGGTGAGGGCCCCGATGTTGTCTTATTTTATTGACTTCTGAGGGTGCATCAGCACCTGGAACTGGCCATCCGCACTTGCCACCAGCCTTTCGCGAGGCGGCTCGGCACACATGCGGAATGACGGAATTTCACCGTTCGAACAAGGGGGCTCCACCTGTTCTTGTCATAACCCGTCCGGGCGGGACCTAGGGGACGACCGTCATCCCCAGGTATGACACGGACCCGTCGGGTCCGTCCGGAGTCTGCCTTCGGAACCGGAACAGCGGCTGACTACACGGCGGCCTTCCGCCGCGACGATGGTTCACGAGCCTCAGACTTCGCGCCGCCGTCCCGACAGGAGCCCCACCCGTGACCACAACTCCCCTCGCCGACCGGACCGCCACCACGGTGGCCGCCCGCGCCACGGAACTGTCCAAGGTCTACGGACAGGGAGAGACGCAGGTCGTCGCCCTCGACCAGGTCTCCGTCGACTTCCGGCAGGCCGAGTTCACCGCGATCATGGGCCCGTCCGGTTCCGGCAAGTCCACGCTGATGCACTGTGTCGCGGGCCTGGACTCGTTCTCGTCCGGCTCCGTGCGCATCGGCGACACCGAGCTGGGCTCGCTCAAGGACAAGCAGCTCACCAAGCTCCGCCGGGACAAGATCGGCTTCATCTTCCAGGCGTTCAACCTGCTGCCGACGCTGACCGCCCTGGAGAACATCACCCTCCCGATGGACATCGCCGGCCGGAAGCCCGACAAGGAGTGGCTGGATTCGGTGATCTCGATGATCGGCCTGGCCGACCGTCTCCGGCACCGTCCGTCCCAGCTCTCCGGCGGCCAGCAGCAGCGCGTCGCCGTGGCCCGGGCACTGGCCTCCCGCCCCGACATCATCTTCGGCGACGAACCGACCGGAAACCTCGACTCCCGCGCGGGCGCCGAGGTACTGGGCTTCCTGCGCAACTCCGTACGGGAGCTGGGGCAGACGGTCGTGATGGTGACCCACGACCCGGTGGCGGCGGCGTACGCGGACCGGGTGGTCTTCCTCGCGGACGGACGCATCGTGGACGAGCTCTACGGCCCGACGGCCGACAGCGTCCTGGACCGCATGAAGCAGCTGGACACCAGGACGGTCCGCACCAGCTGACGCGCCGCCACAGTACGGGAGTTGACGACCGGTCAACTCCCGTACCCCGCACCCCTTTTCATCACGACCTCGACTCGACGGACTGAGACGACACCCATGTTCCGTACCGCCCTGCGCAACGTACTCGCGCACAAGGCCAGGCTTCTGATGACCGTGCTCGCCGTGATGCTCGGCGTCGCGTTCGTGTCCGGGACCCTGGTCTTCACCAACACGCTCTCCAACGCCCTCCAGAACAGCTCCGCCAAGGGCTTCGACCAGGTCGACGTCGCCGTGGAGCCGGGCTACCAGGAAGACGTGGGCGACAAGATCGGCAAGACCCCGGAGCTGACGCAGGCCCTGCTGGAGAAGACCGCGAAGGTTCCGGGCGCAGGCTCGGTCATCGGCGTCGTGAACGGCTTCACCGCCATCGCCGACAAGGACGGCCAGCTCATCGGCGGCGGATTCCAGTCACAGGGTGGCAACTACTGGGGCGACAAGGACGCCCGGTACCCGCTGAAGGACGGCAGCGCGCCGAAGGGCGCCGGCCAGGTCGCCCTCGACGCGAGGACCGCCGAGCGGGCCGGCTACAAGATCGGCGACACCGTGCGCCTCTCGGTGAACGGCCCGGTGCTCTCCCCCACCGTCTCCGGCATCTTCACCACGGACGACGGCAACGTCGCGGCCGGCGGCAGCCTCGCCCTGTTCGACACGACGACCGCGCAGCGGCTGTTCGGCAAAGCGGGCACGTACGACGAGATCGACGTCAAGGCGGCGGCCGGAACGAGTCAGGCCGCACTCAAGTCGGCCCTGGACAAGGCGTTGCCGCGAGGCGCCGTCGTGACGACGACGGCCACCCAGCTCGCCGACGACCAGGCACGGAACATCGCCGCGTCGATGAGCGGTATGAAGAAGGGCCTGCTGGTCTTCGCGGGCATCTCGCTCTTCGTCGGTACGTTCATCATCGCCAACACCTTCACCATGCTGGTCGCCCAGCGCACCAAGGAACTGGCGCTGATGCGGGCGGTCGGTGCCTCACGCCGGCAGATCACGCGGTCCGTGCTGATCGAGGCGTTCGTGGTCGGCGCGGTGGCGGCGGTGACCGGGCTCGTCACGGGCATCGGGATCGGAGCGGGGCTGAAGGCCCTCCTTGGCACGCTCGGCGCGACCGTGCCCGACGGGCCGCTGATCGTCACCCCGGGCACGGTCGGCGCGGCCCTCGCGGTCGGCATCCTGGTCACCATGTTGGCGGCCTGGCTCCCCGGCCGCCGCGCCGCGAAGATCCCGCCGGTCGCCGCCATGAGCAGCGTCCACGCGACCGCGACCACCAAGTCGCTGGTGCTGCGCAACACGCTCGGCGCGCTCTTCTCGGGCGCGGGCGTCGCCGTGGTCCTCGCGGCCACGACGATGAGCGGCTCGGACGGCCAGGCCCCCATGGGCATCGGCGCGGTCCTGCTCATCATCGGCGTCTTCATCCTCACCCCGCTCCTGTCCCGCCCGATGATCGCCTCCGCCGCCCCGCTCATGCGCCTGTTCGGCGTCTCCGGGAAGCTGGCCCGCCAGAACTCGGTCCGCAACCCCCGCCGTACGGCCGCCACGGCCTCCGCGCTGATGATCGGGCTCACCCTCATCACCGGGATGACGGTGATGGCGGGCAGCGTCCAGAAGTCGATCGACAAGATGGCCTCGGACGCGGTCAGGGCCGACTACGTCATCTCGATGGCCAACGGCAACGACCTCTCCCCCGACGTCGCCGCGAAGCTGGCGAAGACGTCCGAAGTGACCGCCGCCAGCTCCGTACGCTATGCCGCCGTAGGTATAGCAGGCACGACGGAGTCCGTGACCGGCGTCACCGGCGGCGCGATCGGCGAGCTGACGAAACTGACGCTCCACGACGGCACGTTCAAGGTCAGCCCCACCCAGGTGGTCGTGGACGACGACACGGCCAAGTACCGTCACTGGAAGGTGGGTTCGACCTTCACGGTCTCGTACGAAGACGGCCAGAAGCAGCGGCTGACGGTGGCGGCCGTGTACGAGGGCAACGAGCTGCTGAGCGGCGTCCTGCTCGACAACTCGCTGCTGGACGCGCACCAGACGAACGCGTCCGACCTGTCCGACCGGCAGGTCATGGTGAAGATGTCGGACGGCGCGACGAGCGCGACCAAGGACAGGCTGGAGAAGGCCCTGGGCTCCAACCCGGCCATCAAGATCCAGGACAAGAAGGACATCTCCAACGAGACCGCGAAGGATGTCACGCTGATGCTGAACATGCTCTACGGCCTGCTGGCGATGGCGATCCTGGTCGCTGTCCTCGGGGTCATCAACACCCTGGCCATGTCGGTGTTCGAACGCTCCCAGGAGATCGGCATGCTCCGCGCGATCGGCCTCGACCGCAAGGGCATCAAGCGGATGGTCCGCCTGGAGTCCCTGGTGATCTCCCTCTTCGGCGGCGTTCTGGGCATCGGGCTCGGCGTGTTCTTCGGCTGGGCGGCCGGCGAACTGGTGGGCACGAGCCTGCCGACGTACGAACTCGTCCTGCCCTGGGCCAGGATGGCGCTCTTCCTGCTCCTCGCCGCCACGGTGGGCGTCCTCGCGGCCCTGTGGCCGGCCCGCCGCGCGGCCGGCCTGAACATGCTGACGGCGATCAAGTCCGAGTAGCAACAGCCTCAGGAGGTACGTCAGTTGGTCCCCCCTCACCCCGAGGGGGGCCCAACTGCCGTCTCCTCGGCCTCAGTTCCAGGAACGGGCCCGCAGGGGCATCCCGGAGGTACCGGACTCGGCGGCCCGCACGGCGAGGACCTGGTTGACGCCGAGGCGGTTGTGTTCGAAGGCGAGGGCGGAGGCGGCCATGTACAGCCGCCAGACGCGGGCCCGCCCCGGACCGGCGAGCCGCTGGGCCCGCTCCCAGTCGGCCTCCAGATTGGCGACCCACCGACGCAGGGTCAGCGCGTAGTGCTCCCGGATCGACTCGACGTCACGCACCTCGAACCCGGCCCGTTCGAGCTGGGTGACGGTGGTGCCGACGGGCGCGAGTTCGCCGTCCGGAAAGACATACGCGTCGATGAACCCGTCGAGGCTGTACGCGCCCTCGTCCGACTGCGGCCGACGGGCGATCTGGTGGTTGAGCAGCCGTCCGCCCGGCTTGAGCAGGGCGTACAGATCGCGCGCGTACGTCAGATACTGGTCGCTGCCCACATGCTCGGCCATCCCCACGGACGAGACGGCGTCGAAGGGCCCGTCGGTGACGTCCCGGTAGTCCTGCACCCGGATCTCGACCCGGTCCGTGAGCCCCTCGTCCGCGACGCGCTTACGGGCGTACGCGGCCTGTTCCTGCGAGAGGGTGACCCCGACGACGTGGACGCCGTGCTCGCGGGCGGCATGGACGGCGAGGGAGCCCCAGCCGCAGCCGACGTCGAGGAGCCGTTGCCCGGGCGTCAGGGCGAGCTTGCGGCAGATGAGTTCGAGCTTGTCGCGCTGGGCGTCTTCGAGGGTGCCGGCACCGACAACTGGGTCAGGGGCTTCCCAGTAGGCGCAGGAGTACACCATGGACGGGCCCAGGACGAGTCCGTAGAAGTCGTTGCCGACGTCGTAGTGGTGGCTGACGGCGCGCTTGTCGGTGCGCTTGGTGTGGAGGTGCCGGCGTCGCCGCGCCACCTCTTCACGGGGCGGAGAGGGAGGAACAGGAAGCCCGGCCATCCCGACGAGCCCACGCACCGCGGCCCGCGCCTCGGGATCGCGCAGGATCTCGGTGAGGCTCCGGGCGTCCTCCCCGCGCTCCCAGACCAGCCCAGACAGCAGATCGAGGGCCGCGTAGAAATCCCCCTCGATGCCCAGGTCACCGGCGACCCAGGCCCGGGCGAGACCCAGTTCGCCGGGTTTCCACAGCAGCCGGCGCAGGGCCCGGCGGTTGCGGACGACCAGTGTGGGAGCGCCGGGCGGGCCGGCCTGCGAACCGTCCCAGGCGCGGATGCGCATCGGGAGCGGGACCCCCAGCAACTGTTCGGCGAAGCTCTGCAGCCGCGACGCGGCTCCGGGCATGGCTCACACCTCCGTTACGACACAACCGAGAATGTCCAACACCCACCCAAACACCAACGCCCCGGGCTCGCAGTCCCCCATACCGATCACAACTGAGCAAAGCTCACCTTCAGCGCGTTTCCAGCCCGGGTCATTTTTCCCACCCGTCCACCCGCCTCGGCCCGATTACCGGCTCCTACGGGACGACCGGGTCGTAAGGGCGGGCGCATGCGGAGACCCTCACCTCGGGGTGATCTCCCAGCAGACTCGGTACCGAGTCGCTTTCCCTGCAGGGGTGTCGGTCATGATCGGGTCCCCGTCACCAGGGCCAGGGAGAGTCGGTGGCAGCAGCACGCGCACACCAGGTAGCGCACACCTGGAGTGCCGCTCTCGCGGGGCTCCGCGTCCCGGCACCGGTCATGGGTGCCGATCGCGCAGCGCCCCGAAACATACGGAGGTTCAGGCGTCCACGCCGGATCCAGGGCGTTGTTCATTCACCCCGCCCCGTCGCTGGTGTTGGTCAGGAGGTAGAGCGGGATCACGCCCCACGTGCCGCCGTGCGGGTCCTTGTGATCGCCCTTGTGCCCCGTGGAGAGGACGCACGCGCCGGTCTCGCTGAGCATCGGGGCGCCGTAGAACAGGGAGGCGCGCACTCTCCCGCACCGGCCCGCGCTCGGTGTCGTCATCGCGGCCCCCCGGTGCAGGCACGCCGGTAGGCCGCCCACAGTTCCCGGCCGCTCTCGCAGCCGTCCAGCGCCTTGCGTACGTCCTTGCAGCCGTCGGCGCACCTGCGGGTGTGCTCGTGCCACAGCCGGTAGGCGCGCAGCATGGCGTCTTCGGCCGGCCGCACGGATCCGCCGACCCGCGCGCCTGTCATCGGACCCTCACCCCGTCCAGCACAGCGTGAATGTTGCGGGCGTCGAGGTCGAGCCCGAAGTCTGCGGCCAGGACAAGGGCTGTACGCCTGCCGAATTGCGCCGCCCTCTCCCGCGCCGTACGCGGGCTCAGGGGCATCGTGGGCGCCACGTCGACGCAGGCGGGCAGGTAGGGCCGTGACAGTCGGGACGCGGAACCGTCCAGGGGTGCGCAATCGGTGCTGTACGGCGACCTGCGCTGAGCAGGCACTCGCACCACCGGGTACGCATGATCATTCACATTCTTACCGGTCACGACGGTTCGCCATGCCGTCGACACCTTCCGGCGGGTACCGGTCGGCGGGAACAGACGGGTACTGCCCCAGAGAACCAGGGCCACCACAAGCCAGTGCAACGCGGCAGCGCTACGCTCGGCCATGTTCATCAACTCCCAACAGTTGGTGGGCCACGCCCCCGGCCGTGACAGCGGTGCGGGGGTCTGCTTTTTTCGAGCTTACGCGCTTACGCGGTATCGCGGTAGCAGATCAACGCGATACCGCGCACGCTGGCCGTATGGCTGAGCTTGATCGTTCCCGGAATCTCTGGCCCCAGATCGCCGATGACCTACGTCGCCGATTGGGTGCCGGCGAGTGGGCGTCCGGTGAGCGTTTCCCCGGCACGGTGGCGCTGGCCGCTGAGTACGGCGTAGCTCAGGCGACAACGCAGAAAGCCGTAGTGGCACTGCGTACCGAGGGGTGGCTACGACTGGAAGTAGGGCAGGGTTCCTTCGTCGCGGACAGTCCCCCGGACGAGGACTAGGAGCGTGCGTCGACCGGGGCAAGCCCCCTGAGCACTGCGCTGCCTCCGTTCAGTTGGTGTGGCCCCCGGCCACAGGGACGTCGGCCTTGTCGGCGTCGGCGAAGAGAAGCGTGGGCTCGGCCAGAATGTCGCGACCGGATTCGCTCTTGTAGATCTCGTCGACGCTGCCGAAGCGCGCAGCGGTGTAGTCGAGGCCAAGCAGTGCGGCTGCCTGCCGGACCGATGCTTCGTCGGGTCCTTCGATCTCGACGAAGGTAGGCAGCTCCGGCCAGGTGTCGAAGTCGAAGGCGACCTCGCCCAGGTGCCATTCCTCGCGGTAGTTCTCCTGGAAGCGGACCTCTCGCAGGCCGAGGCCGCGCAGAATCTCGGCCATGGCCCGCAGGTCGCCGACTTCGGTCTCGATCTCGGTGGTGCCGTCGATACGCGTGGCGTCGGTGACGTGCTTGAGCGTCAGCGTGGAGCGCGTGCCCTCGTCGCGCAGCCGGATCCACTGACCGGCGTCCAGGGCGTCGTTCTCGAAGATCTTCCGGGTGAGGCGAGTGCGGGGGAAGGTCTGCGTGGCGCCCAGGCCGGTGAGTTTGGCCTGGAGCGCGTCGACGTCGATGTCGAGGAACTTGGCCTCGTACTCGTGCTTCATGATCTCCGTTTTCCTTCAGTTCGATGGTTACGTCGGCACGTGGGCAGCGAGGAACAAGCCCATGCGGTGGGTGTGGTCCTGGAGTTGGCCCGCGTGGGCTCGTTCCGTGAACTCGTTTGTGCTTAGCGTCAGTAGCACGCGCCACTGGTCGTTGAAGTGGCAGCTGAGTTTCTCCGGAGAGGTGTAGTGCTCGATGCCGGCCTGGCGAGGCTCGATGGGCATCATGAATTCAGCCCCGAACAGGCCGCCGGGCCGGACCAAGGACTGCATGCGCGTGACGAACTCGGCGAGAGATCGATGATGGTTGGCACTGTAGTGCCAGGAGCAGCTTGTCCAAACGGCGTCGCACTTCGCGTCATTGGCATGCGTCTGCAGGAAGTCCTCCTCCACGATCTGCACTTGGTCATAGAGGCCTTCGATTTTGAGCCGGCCGATGAGTCCCATCGCGTGAGGGGAGACGTCCCCCGGAAGGCTGACCTCTCCACCATGCAAAGCGAGTGGGTCACGTTCGAAGGCGAGGACGCGGTAGCCGGCCGCGGCGAGGGGCAGCACCAGCCTGCCGTCGCTCGCCCCGATGACCGCGACAGTGGACTCAGCGGGAACACGTTCCGTCAGAGCGGCCAGGAACTGCGGGAAGAACGTGAGGGTGTGCTCCCACAGACTCTGTGTTTCCACCACAAGCTCCTTCGTTGTCGGTGGTGAGGATGACAGTGACGATCTGCTCCGGTGCGAGGCCCGTGGTGTCGATGGGTCGCATCGGGAATTGGGCATAGGCCGCGTTGATCCGGTCGGGCACCACCTCGCTGAGCAGGTCCCAGGGAGAGTTCGGCTTGTCCCGTGCGAGGAGGCGGCGTTGGCGTTCGTCCTCGGCGCAGGTCAGTTGGTACGTGGTCGGCTCCGGCAGATCGGCCGGCAAGGTGACGTGGAGCCGGGCCCCTAGCGCGCGGTGGTTGGCCAGACACCGGGCGAAGTAGCTCTCCACGACGACGGAT
The DNA here is from genome assembly GCF_036898825.1 of Streptomyces sp. B21-083. Taxonomy (GTDB): domain Bacteria; phylum Actinomycetota; class Actinomycetes; order Streptomycetales; family Streptomycetaceae; genus Streptomyces. The sequence goes on from NZ_JARUND010000001.1 coordinate 3,970,827, forward strand.
GTCCCGGCGTCGAGGTGACGTTGGATCTCGTCGGTCGCGGTGAACAACGCGGAGAGGTAGAAGCACATTCTCGCGTCGGCGCTCGTTCGCCTGTCGACCTGTTGTCGCAGTGCCTGGAAGGAAACCGGCACCGTAGGGACGACAACGGCACCTCGTGCGTGTGCGAGCAAGGGTGCGATCGTCGACTTCCCGGTGCCACGCAGCCCTTCCAGGCTCTCGAAGAGCGGGCCTTCAGACATGGGCGTACAGCACGTCCGGGACGGCGAGCGTGAGCTCGTCGGTGGACGACGGCTGGTGGAGGATTCGGTCGGCGCGCTTGTCGTACCAGAAGGCGTGGGAGTCCTTGCCAACGGCCTTGCAGGACATGGTGAGCGCCCCGCGAGGGTCGGCCTCGATGCGCTCGATCTCCGTCGGTCCGTCTACAGGGGCGCAGACTTCTGGAGCACCGTGCTTGGAGAGGTCCTCGTCGACGATCACGTCGATGGCCAGTTCGGCCGACTGCAAATGCTCCCGTAGGCGGGCGTAAGCGCCCGTATCCGTGACCAGGAGTTCGGGGTGGTCGGCAGCGTTGCCGACCGGTCGCAGGCAGTGGAGCTTGAGCTGCTCGACGCCGAAACCCTGCAGGGTGCGGGCCAGGGGCAGCACCTCGGCGATATTCCGGGAGGTGACCGTCATGGTCGCGCCCGTGCGGACGTCGAGTGTCCGGGCGAGTTCCAGGGCGCTGAGCGCGCTTTGATAGCTGCCCACTTTGCGGATGTGGTCGTTGGTCGAGCCGATGCCCTCCAACGAGACTCGCAGCAGGTCCACGTACGGGGCGATCTCCGTCAGCCGCCGCTCGATCCGGTAGCCGTTGGTGCAGATCTCGACCTGCTGGCGCAGTTCTCGCTTGGCGTACCGGACGACCTCGGCGAGGTGCTTGTAGACGAACGGCTCGCCGCCGAGCAGGGTGACGGCCTCGGTACCGTATTCGTCACGCATGAGAACCATGAGGCTGATCGCCTCGTCCAGTGTGAACGCGTCGGCGTGCTTCAGCCTTTCGCCGTGGAAACAGTGCAGGCACTCGAAGTTGCAGCGGTACAGCAGTTGCAGATAGAGCATCCGGATCCTGCGGATGCCGGTCACTTCGCCGATCACGTCGACCTCCTGCGGGCAGTTGCCTGATGGGAGCTCTGATGGTGATGGACCCGTCCAGGACCGCGTCACCGCGTACGCGGACGAACGCAGGACGTCCCTGGGACGTTTCAGCCGCAGGCGAGGTCCTCCAGAAGGCCGAGCAGACCGATGGTGTCCGTCAGGTCGGGAAGGACGAGGTCGGCGCCGGCCGCTTTCAGTTCAGGTTTCCCGTGGACGCCCGTGGCAACGGCGATGACGTGCGCGCCGGAAGCGAGCGCTGCCTCGACGTCTCGCGGAGTGTCTCCGACGAGGACGACAGGTGTGTTGTCCGGCAGGGTGCGGTGGTCTCGAACGCGCCGACGAGCGACATCGACCAGCTCCGACCGTTCGACGGAGTCCGCGCCATAAGCGCCGACCTTCAGATCGACCAGCGTGTCCAGGTCGAACGCGGACAGTTTCACCTGCGCGTTCGCGGCGATATTGCCCGTGAGGACGGACGACACCCACTCCACTCTAACCGCCGCTTCCTTGAGCCCCTCGCGTACGCCGGGGAGAGCTCTGCCCCGCTCGCGCAGTTCACCAAGACGTTCCCGCCCGGCACCGGCGAGGGCTTCCTCCGTGTCCGCCCAGTCGGGCTCGGGAAACCCGTTCCGCAGGAACATCTCACGCATGATCAGATGGTCCGTACGCCCTTCGGTCACAGCGGCGGACTTCGGCGGCTCACCCGCCAGTGCTGTGAAGGCAGCGGCGTAAATCTCCTTGCTGACACCGGCGTTGTCGATGAGCGTGTGGTCGATGTCCCAGAGGATGATGAGCGCCATACACCCAGCGTAAGCAGACACGAGACCAGCGAGTTGTGGCCAGGCGTCCGGGAACGTCCTTGCGTACCTTCCGGCGACTCGGCTTGGATGTCCACCGTGAACGAGCGACTCCATTCCGCACTCGCCCAGCGCGGCGTCTTACCCGAATCGCTCGCCGAAGTGTGCGAGGTGGACCCCAAAACCGTCAGTCGATGGATCAGCGGCCGACTTCCCCACCCACGACACCGTTTCCGCGTCGCCCGCCACCTCCGAGTCGAGGAGACCTTCCTGTGGCCCGCACCTCAGGGTCGTAGCGGCCGACCGAACGGCCCCGACGCCGAGCTCGTCGGTACCTATCAGAACCGCGCCAGCGTCCCCCGCGAGACCTGGCTTTCCCTCCTCCGCGAAGCGAAGGAGCAGATCGATGTGCTCGTCTTCTCCGGCACCTTCTTCGCCCAGTCCAACCCGCACGTCGCCCACATGTTGACCGAGCGAGCGTCACTCGGTGTCCGTGTCCGGTTGTGCTTTGGCGATCCGGCTGGAAAGGCCGCGGTCGGCCGTGGCCGTGAAGAAGGCATCGGCGACACGCTCGGCGCGAAGATCCGCGCGTCCCTCACGTACTATCGCCCGCTGCCATCGACACCGAGCTGTGAGGTACGGCTGCACGACACCACCCTGTACAACTCGCTGTTCCGCTACGACAACGACCTGCTCGTCAATTCGCATGTCTACGGCCAACCGGCCAGCGCCAACCCCTTGATGCACCTCAAGAGGGTCGACAGCTCAGGATGGTTCGACAACTACGCTCAAAGCTTCGAAGCCGTCTGGGCCGGCGCACATGCATGGAAGCCCGACCAGGAGGGGACCCCCGCGAATGGGCAGGACTGAATACCTCAACGATCCCAAGGCTCCCAAGGCCAACACCCTCATTCCCGCCAGTAACCTCCTGGTCGTCGACGACGAGGGCGCCATACTCCTCCAGCGTCGCCGCGACACCGGCCAGTGGGCGCTTCCGGGCGGTGCGCAGGACATCGGCGAGACCGCTGCCGAATGCGCGGTACGTGAATGCCTGGAGGAGACCGGCATCGTCGCCGAGATCACCGGCTTCCTCGGGGTCTACACCAACCCCAAACACATCGTCGCCTACAGCGACGGCGAGGTCCGCCAGCAGTACGAGAACACCTACATCGGCCGTCCCGTCGGCGGCGAGCCCACCATCAACGACGAGGCCGACGGCGTTCGCTTCGTCCAGCCCGCCGACTTCAACCGGTACGATATTCACCCCAGTATGCGGCAGCAGATCGGCGATTTCCTTGCCGGTGCCTATCCCTACCTCGGCTGAGCCACCAAGGCGGCCTCGGTCCTTCCGACAGCGGCCAGAATCTCAGGCGACGCCCGACGGATGAACCGCCCCACTACACCGTCCGTTCCATAACGGCCGAGGATTTCGGCCAGCCGGAACCTGACAGTGGTGCGATCCCCGTCCGGCGTCGTGGTCATGTCGCAGTAGACCAGTGCGTCCACCAGCAAAGGCTGTTCCAACAGCGGGAACTCCGCCTCCAGCACCTCCCTCAACCCGCGCTCCTCGGCCTCCAACAGCGCGAACGAATGGTTTGCCACCAGCCGAACCAGCCGCTCGTCCGCCCCGTGGACGTCACGGAGAAAACGGGCACCGTCCAAGGGATGGAAGCCGGTTTCAGCGAGCCTGGGCGCGTAACCCACATCGTGCAGCACAGCAGCCGAAGCCAGGAGATCGGCATCTTCACCCAGGACTCGTGCAAGACCGACCACACGCTGTGCGACGCCTTCCGAATGTGCCCAACGACGAGGCAGCACACCCCTCAGCTCGTTCTCGGCCACCATGCGCGCCCAGCTCACTTGTGCTCCGCTCATGAGGTGCTCCATGCCCAGGCCAGGACTGGTGCAGTCCGCCAGACAGGGGCGCCCGGGGCGAATGCCAAAAGGGGCCGCCCGCACCACGGATGGCGAGCAGCCCCTTCAGGGGTGATTCAGTGACCGGAGGTCAAAGGAGCGAACGTCAGGAGGCCTTGGCCTCTGTCTTCTCCTCGGCCTTCTTCGCGGCGGCGACCGGCGCCGGCTTCGCAGCCTCGTAGAACTCCTCACGAGGAGTCTCCAACGCCCCCAGCGCCACAACCTCACGCTTCAGGAACATCGCCAGCGTCCAGTCCGCGAACACCCGGATCTTCCGGTTCCACGTCGGCATCGCCAGACCGTGGTAGCCGCGGTGCATGTACCACGCCAGCCGGCCCTTGAGCGTGATCTTGAGCTTGCCCATGACGATCATCGCGACGCCCTTGTGCAGGCCGAGACCCGCGACAGCGCCCTTGTTGGAGTGCGCGTAGTCCTTCTGCGGGAAGCCCCGCATACCGGAGACCACGTTGTCGCCGAGCACCTTCGCCTGCCGCAGCGCGTGCTGCGCGTTCGGCGGGCACCAGGCGTTCTCCACGCCGGCCTTACGGGCGGCCACGTCCGGCACCTGGGCGTTGTCGCCCGCGGCCCAGACGTAGTCCGTACCCGTGACCTGGAGCGTCGGCTGCGCGTCCACGTGACCGCGCGGACCCAGCGGCAGGCCGAACCGGGAGAGCACCGGGTTGGGCTTGACGCCCGCCGTCCACACGATCGTGCTGGAGTCGACCTCAAGGCCGTTCTTCAGGACGACGTGGCCGTCCACGCACGAGTCCATCGACGTCGAGAGGTAGATCTCGACCCCGCGGCTCTCCAGGTGCTCCTTGCCGTACTGGCCCAGCTTCGGGCCGACCTCGGGAAGGATCTTGTCGGCGGCGTCGACGAGAATGAACCGCATGTCCTCGCGGGACACGCTGGTGTAGTACTTCGCCGCGTCGCGAGCCATGTCCTCGACCTCGCCGATGGTCTCCGCACCCGCGAAGCCACCGCCGACGAAGACGAAGGTGAGCGCCTTGCGGCGGATCTCCTCGTCGGTCGTGGAGTCAGCCTTGTCCAGCTGCTCCAGGACGTGGTTCCGCAGGCCGATGGCCTCCTCGATGCCCTTCATACCGATGCCCTGTTCGGCGAGGCCGGGGATCGGGAAGGTGCGGGAGACCGCGCCCATGGCGATGACGAGGTAGTCGAAAGGCAGCTCGTACGCCTCACCCACGAGGGGGGCGATCGTGGCGACCTTGCGGTCCTGGTCGATGGTGGTGACCCGACCGGTGAGAACTTCCGCCTTGGGCAGCACACGTCGCAGCGGTACGACGACGTGGCGCGGCGAAATGCTGCCGGCGGCGGTTTCGGGGAGGAAGGGCTGGTAGGTCATGTACGACCGGGGGTCGACGACCGTGACGGTCGCCTCGCCGTAGCGCATCTTCTTGAGGATGCGCCGAGCTGCGTACAGGCCTACGTACCCACCGCCTACTACGAGGATCCTGGGACGCTCCGTGGTGCTCATGCCATCGAGTATCCACCCGGTCCAGGGGGGTCGCTCGTGCGCCCCTTCACAAGCTTATCCAGCCCCTCTGTTACACTGCGCCGCCCGCGTGCCGGAGACCCTGTCTCGCGAGGGGTACCAGCGGGCGGTACGCCCCGATGTCAATGCCGCGTGAACTGCTCTTCCGGGTCTCCGGAGCGACTGGACCAGCGCCCCGCAACACCCCCTGGAAACACCACCGCGACGCTCCCCCGAGCACGCTCCCACCCCAGGTGAGCCCCCGAAAGGGTGCTCCGGACCACGTTCGTCGCCCAACAGGACCGAATTCCTTGTGAAGAACTTCACGAACTTTCCCGGGAGGGCGTCACCAGGGGGCCTCAAACAGCCCCCCAAGTGCGCTCATGCGTAATCCGACCTGCTCAGTCGAGGGTCACGCGACCGACCAGGCGATGCCGTCCAGGATGTCGTGCTCACTCACCACGACCTCCGTCGCCCCGATCCGTTCCATGATCGACAGCAGCACCAGAGCCCCCGCGCCGATCACGTCCACCCGCCCCGGATGCATGGACGGGATCGCCGCCCGTTCGGCGTGCGTGGACCGCAGCAGGGTCTCGGTGATCTCGCGGACGCGGTCGTAGGAGACCCGGGAGTGGTGGATGGCCTCGGAGTCGTACGCGGCCAGGTTCTGGGCGATCGCCGACACCGTGGTGACCGACCCCGCGAGCCCGACCAGGGTGCGCGCCTCACTCAGCGGCACGCTCCGCTCCGCCAGGTCGACAGCCGCCTCGATGTCGGCCCGTACCGCAGCGATCTGCTCCTCGGACGGCGGGTCGGTGACCACTCCGTCGCGTACGAGGTGCCGTTCCGTCATCCGTACGCAGCCGATGTCCACCGACCGGGCCCCGCGCACCTGGTCGTCGCCGACCACGAACTCGGTCGAGCCGCCGCCGATGTCCACGACGAGGTAGGGCTTGTCGAGGTCGTCGCGCCCCGTCAGTTCCCTGGTGGCGCCGGTGAAGGAGAACTCGGCCTCCTGCTCGCCCGAGATGACCTCGGGCTCGACACCCAGGATGTCCAGCACCCCCCGTACGAACTCGTCCCGGTTCTCCGCGTCCCGCGAGGCGGACGTCGCGACGAAGCGCAGCCGCTCGGCGCCGTGCTCCTTGATGACGCCGGCGTACTCCCGGCAGGCCGCGAAGGTCCGCTCCAGCGCCTCGGGGGCCAGCCGACCCGTACGGTCGACGCCCTGGCCGAGGCGGACGATGGTCATCCGGCGGTCCAGGTCGACGAGTTCGCCCGTCGCCGGGTCCGCGTCGGCGACGAGGAGGCGGATCGAGTTCGTACCGCAGTCGATGGCGGCGACACGGGTCATGGGGCGGTCCGTTTCAGCCCGTCCGGCGTTTGAGGACGAGCGCCTTCAGCGCGAAAGGGGGGTCTGGGGGCGCCGCCCCCAGGGATGGGAACAGGTAGGGGCGGCGGGGGCGGAACTCACTCGGTCGGCGCCACGCACGGCCCCTTCGCCCACCACTCCGGCAGCATCGCGATCGCCTCGTCGCCCAGGGGGTTCACCCCGGGACCGGCGGCCAGCGAGTGGCCCACGAGGACGTGCAGGCACTTCACGCGGTCCGGCATGCCGCCGGCGCTCGGGAAGCCCTCCAGGACCTCGATGGCGTCACGGCGGGCGATGTAGTCCTCGTGCGCGGCGCGGTAGGACGCGGCCAGCTCGGGGTCGGTCGCGAGCCGTTCCGTCATCTCCTTCATCACGCCGTTCGCCTCCAGCGTGCCGATCGCCGAGGCGGCGCGCGGGCACGTCAGGTAGTACGTCGTGGGGAAGGGCGTGCCGTCCGGCAGTCGCGGCGCCGTCTCGACGACGTCCGGCTGCCCGCAGGGACAGCGGTGCGCGATGGCGCGCAGCCCGCGCGGCGGGCGGCCCAGCTGCTGTTGGAAGGCCTCGACGTCCGCGTCGGTCGGCTCGGTGCGCGGGGTGGGAGGCGGGGGCGTGTCCATACCTGTCTTCTCTGTTCCGTTCAGTTCACTGGTCGGCGGCGTCGGCCTTGTCCACGCCGTCCCAGACGTTCGCGTACCAGGGGCGGTCGGCCGCGCCCAGGTCGACGCGCGACTGCTTCGCCGCGTCCGGGTCGATCACGACGTACCCGGTCTCGCCCGGCATCACATAGTGCAGCCGCTGCCTGATCTGCTGCTCCGCGTACGCGTCGTCCTGCCAGCGTGCCTTCAGGTCGCGCAGCTGCTCGACCCGCCGGCTGGCCTGGTCGCGCTCGCGCTCCAGGTCGGCGATGTCGGCGCGCTGGGAGACGTACTGCCTTATCGGATAGGCGAGGGCCACGATCAGCGAGCAGAGCACCAGGACGAGCAGGGCCGCCCGGCCGGTCAGGCGGGAGCGGCGGGCCTGGCGCCTGGTCTGCGAACGGTAGACGCGGGCCGCCGTCTGCTCGCCGAGCAGCTTGATCCTGGTCGCGGTGGAGAACCGGTCCCGGTTGGTCACTGATGCTCACCTCGCAGCTCTGCGCCTGTCACGCTCGCGCGCCTGATCTTTTCGGCCGGGGGTCCGGGGGTTGTCCCCCGGGATGGCACAGTACGGCCATGTTCCCCGCCTCCCGTTCACACGCGCGTACGTCCCCGCACACGGTACGGGACCGGGTACGGGGACGTACGTACGACGCTGCCTAAGCCGCTACAGCTGCTCAGCTCAGCCCTTGAAGCGGGGGAAAGCGCTGCGGCCGGCGTAGACCGCCGCGTCGTCGAGGATCTCCTCGATGCGCAGCAGCTGGTTGTACTTGGCGACGCGGTCCGAGCGGGCCGGGGCGCCGGTCTTGATCTGGCCGCAGTTCACGGCGACGGCGAGGTCGGCGATGGTGACGTCCTCGGTCTCGCCGGAACGGTGGGACATCATGCACTTGAAGCCGTTGCGCTGCGCCATCTCGACGGCGTCCAGGGTCTCGGTCAGCGAACCGATCTGGTTGACCTTGACGAGCAGCGCGTTGGCCGAACCCTCTTCGATGCCACGGGCGAGGCGCTCCGGGTTGGTGACGAAGAGGTCGTCGCCGACGATCTGGACCTTGTCGCCCAGCTTGTCGGTGATGGTCTTCCAGCCGGCCCAGTCGTCCTCGTACAGCGGGTCCTCGATGGAGATGAGCGGGTACGCGGAGACGAGCTCCTCGTAGTACTCGGTCATCTCGGCGGCCGTACGGGACTTGCCCTCGAACTCGTACTTGCCGTCCTTGTAGAACTCGGACGCGGCGACGTCGAGCGCGAGGCCGATCTGCTCGCCGGGGACGTAACCGGCCTGCTTGATGGCCTCGATGATGAGGTCGAGCGCGGCGCGGTTGGACTCCAGGTTCGGGGCGAAGCCGCCCTCGTCGCCGAGACCGGTGGACAGGCCCTTGGTCTTCAGCACCTTCTTGAGGGTGTGGTAGATCTCGGCGCCCCAGCGCAGCGCCTCGGAGAAGGACTCCGCGCCGATCGGGGCGATCATGAACTCCTGGATGTCGACGTTGGAGTCCGCGTGGGATCCACCGTTGAGGATGTTCATCATCGGAACCGGCAGCAGGTGCGCGTTCGGGCCGCCGAGGTAGCGGAAGAGGGGCAGGTCGCTGGCCTCGGAGGCGGCGTGGGCGACGGCGAGGGAGACGCCGAGGATGGCGTTCGCGCCGAGGGAGCCCTTGTTGTCGGTGGCGTCCAGGTCGAACATGGCCTGGTCGATCAGGCGCTGCTCGGTGGCGTCGTAGCCGACGAGCTCCGGGCCGATCTGCTCGATGACGGCGAGGACGGCCTTCTCGACACCCTTGCCGAGGTAGCGGTTGGGGTCACCGTCGCGCAGCTCGATGGCCTCGAAGGCTCCGGTGGAGGCGCCGGACGGGACGGCGGCACGACCGGTGCTGCCGTCATCGAGGCCGACCTCGACCTCGACGGTGGGGTTGCCTCGCGAGTCGAGGATTTCCCGGGCTACGACGACGTCGATGGACGGCACTGGCGACTCCTTATGGAATGTGACGCGGGTACGCGGGGCTGCTGAGGCCTCGCGAATACGGGGCCGCGGCGGCTCCGCGTTGATGAGCCTAACCGGCTCCGGGGGATCGGCCAGCCGTCCGACCACCCCATGGACGGAACATGAACGGAACCGAGGGTAAACATTGTTCCCCCAGGGAACAAAAAGCCCCGCTCCGGTGCGTACGGGGGAACACGCACCGGAGCGGGGAGCCCGTGGGGGACGGGGGGTGACCCGCACGAGGCCTTCGCCCTGGAAGGCACGGCTGTGGGGGTCCTGTGGTTCACCTTCGGGCCGGCTGGGATCTGGGGGATGCTCCGGCCCGACGGTGACCCGGGGTCAGCCGCGGTACAGCTGGGTCGGCCGAGGTGCGGCCGTGTCAGCTGAGGTGCAGCTGCTGGCCCGGGAAGATGAAGTCGGCGTCGTCGATGATGTCCTTGTTCAGCTGGAAGAGCTTCTGCCAGCCGCCCTTGACGTGGTGCGCCTCGGCGATCGCGCTGAGACTGTCGCCCTTGACGACCTTGTACTCGCCGTCGCCCTTCTTGACCTTCTTGCCGGTCGGGGTGGTGACGGTCTTCTTCGCGGCCGGCCGCTCCTGCGAGCGGGAGGCCTGCTGGTTGTCGGTGGAGCGGGTGGAGGTCTCGCTGGAGCCGCTGGAGCTGGAGCCGCTGGACGAGTTGTTGTCGCTGGCTCCCGTGCCCGTGCTCGTGCCGCTGCCCGAACCGCCGTCGTAGGAGGCGCTGGACAGGCCCGTGCCGCAGACCGGCCAGGCGCCCTTGCCCTGGCCCGCGAGGACCTTCTCGGCGATGGTTATCTGCTGGGACTTCGAGGCCTGGTCGGCGGTGCCGGCGTACGCCGTGCCGCCGTACGCGGCCCAGGTCGAGGCGGAGAACTGCAGGCCGCCGTAGTAGCCGTTGCCGGTGTTGATGGACCAGTTGCCGCCGGACTCGCACTGGGCGACGGTGTCCCACTCGGCGGAGGTGGCGGCGGAGGCGGAGCCGGCCGCCAGCAGCGGAGCGGCGACAGCGGCACCGGTCACGCCGGCGATGGCGACGACGCGGGTGGCCTTGGACGGACGACGGTGCTTGCCCTTGCCGGAAAACAGCATGAAAGATCCCCTCACCGACGCCTGCGAGGTGAGCTGTCGGGTTCGGGCCGGTTGAGTTGCCCGGCCGTACGCCCCTGTCGGGCGGCGTACGACTTCACCCCGAGCCGCTCCGGACAACTGCCCGGTGCGGCGCCTACCTTGGGTCCCCCGCTCCTGCCTACGGCGCTTGACGCGACGACTGTTCCCGTTCGGCCGTTGGCAGGATTCGGCGTTGCGACCGGCGGGGCCCACTGTGGCGGGCGATGACGACCGTAAACAGCTGATCCGATGAAATACAAAGACGATCAGGGCTTCTGAGACCTATCTCTCACCGCATCGATAACGGACATTCAGCGCGAAAACAGGACGCGAACTCCGGTTAGTTTTGCCCCGGTTCGCTACCTACCGCAAGGATCTGACCGGGGAGAACGAGACCCGAGTCCCCGTCAAGGAAGGGGTCGCTCCCGGCGGTGGGTTCGGACTGCCCGCCGACGAGATCGAGAGAGCCGGTGACATCCCAGAGGGCGTCTCCGATGCTGCCGGTGTACGACCCCTCGGCCTTGCCGCGGTGACGGCCGGTACCGGCAGAGGTCTCGGCGCTGCTCACACCGCTCCCTTTTTCTGCCTTCTGACCGGATTTGCCAGCCCCTTCACCCGTTGCGGCATCTACAGGTGAACTGTCGCTTTTCTTCGAGCCATCCGCACCGGGCGACGAGGCGGACGGGGACGGCGAAGTGGCCGACCCGGCAGAGTCACGGGGGTCAGCGGAGCCCTTCGTCGCCCCGCTGGACGGCGTCGGGGACGGCGACGGGACGGAGGCCCCGGTCAGGGCCGAGGAGCCGGTGGAGGGGGACGCCGAGGGCGTGGGCGACGCCGAAGTCGAGGAGGAGGAAGAGGAGTCCGAGTCCGTGCCCGAGATCACTCCCAGGCCCAGGCCCGAGGCGTCACCCTTGGCCGCATCGGCGTCGCCCGCGGCCACGCCGGTGTCGACGTCGGCCGAGCCGGTGTCCTTACCGAGCCCGGACAGCAGCGCACAGGTCCCCCAGGCGCCGGCCCCCTGGTCGGCGAGGATTTTCTCGCCGACGGCGATCTGCTGCGAACGGCTGGCCTGGTCGGCGGTCGGGGCGTAGGAGAGACCGTCGTACTTCTCCCAGTCCGCCTGGGTCAACTGGAGCCCGCCGTAGAACCCGTTGCCGGGGCTGGCACTCCAGGAGCCGCCGCTCTCGCACTCCGCGACCCTGTCCCAGGTGGTGCCGCTGGCCGCACTGGCGCCGCTCGCGGCGAGCAGCGGGATGGCGATGGCGGAGCCGGCGACGCCGGCCGAGACGAGCAGCGCCGGGGCCTGACGGGGGCGACGGTGACGACCGTTCCCGGAGAGCATGCGGTTGCCTTTCGCGAGACAGCGGGGATCAGCGCGACGCGTGATGCCGGGCATCGCACTGGTGCACGAACGTAGCCGCAGGCGATCGCTTGTCACAAGTTCATGCCGCACAGATCACGTGAAGATCACATTGTTGAGGGAGTGTCACCTTCTCGTGATCTTCTACGGCGCCGCCGACAAGGTCTGGCCGGATTCGCGCACCGGCGTGAACTCGACGGGCAGGGTGCGCAGTCCACGCATGATGAGGCCGCCCCGCCATCGCAACTCGGCAGGATCGGCGGCGAGTTGCAGGTCAGGGAGGCGAGTGAGGAGGGTGGCCAGCGCACTCCGGCCCTCCAGACGGGCGAGCGGGGCACCCAGGCAGTAGTGGATGCCGTGGCCGTATCCGAGGTGCTGGTTGTCCCGGCGGCCGAGATCGAGGGTGTCGGGGTCGGCGAACCGCGCCGGATCCCTGTCGGCGGCGGCGAGGACGACGAGGACGGGGTCGCCGGCCGCGATGTCCTGCCCTCCGATGCTGAGCGGACGAGTGGCGAAGCGCCAGGTGGCCAGCTCGACGGGGCCGTCGTAGCGGAGAAGTTCCTCGATACCGGTTTCGAGGAGGGAGGAGTTCTCGTCGGCCAGGGACGTCTGGAGGCGGGCGCGCTGCTCGGGGTGGGTGAGAAGGGCGTAGACGCCGTTGCCGATCAAGTTGACGGTTGTCTCAAAACCAGCGAAAAGTAGGATAAAACTCATGGCGACGACCTCGTTCTCGGTGAGGTGCTCGCCCTCGTCGGAGGCGCGGATGAGCCCTGAGATGAGGTCCTCACCGGGTTCGGGCACATCGGACAGCGCCTCGCGCTTGCGGTGGATCAGCTCCGCGAGATAGCTCCGCATCTTCTTCACCGACCGCGCGACCCCGCCCCGGGGCCCTCCCCCGTGCCGGATCATCATCCCGGCCCAGTCCCGGAAGTCGTCCTGGTCCTCGCGGGGTACGCCCAGCAGGTCGCAGATCGCGTAGATGGGCAGCGGGAAGGCGAACTCGTGGATGAGATCGGCGGAGCCGCTCGCCGCGAACCGGTCGATCAGCTGATCGGTGAGTTCCTGGACGCGGGGCGCGAACTCGGCGACCCGGCGCGGGGTGAACGCCTTGGCGACCAGCCTCCGCAGCCTGGTGTGGTCCGGCGGATCGATGTTCAGCAGATGGGTCATCAACTCGGCCTTGCGCTCACCGGGGATACCGGTCTTGCCCTTGGCGTGCGCGGGCTCGTCATGATGCGCCGGGTTCTTGGACAGCCGGGGATCGGCGAGCGCCTGCCTGGCATCCCCGTACCGCGTGACCAACCAGGCCTCGACCCCGCTGGGCAACTTCGTCCGGTGCACGGGCGCGTGCTCACGGAGCCAGGCGTAGGCAGGGTAGGGGTCGGTGGCGAACTCCCAGGTGAAGAGTTCGGGGGCGGGGGGCTCCTCGTAGCGCATGGGTTGACCCTATGCAGCAGCCGGAGGCGCTTCCCTGTACAGGGAGCCCCTCACAGACTGAGCACCGCCCCAAGACCGATGACGGTGCACGAGGAATCAGGCGAGTACCCTCACGGCCTCTCGGACCCGGGAGTGCCGGGCCGTGAGGGAGTCAGAACCCAGGTCGGGTCGAGGCGGAACCCGACCTGACTGACTACTCGATAACGGACGTGATCCGGATGCAGAGCCGTATGGAGAACCGCCCATTCCTGCGGGTCGGTGCGTCCGTCGTCGAGTGACACGTTCTCGATGCAGTTCACGCACTCGACCCACCGACGCGACGGAAGGGCGGACGTCTCCGCGAACGACCATAGGCAGGGGAAGGGTTCCGTCGTCATCGCTGCGCCTTCTTCCAGTCGTGTGGATGACGCTGGATCTCCACAGCGAGATCCGTTGCGTGCGACAGGTCGTAGGCAGGGCTTTTCGGGTCCAGAGCCTCCCGCCGCTGACCTGCCAGAGCGCCGCAGATGTCACACCCACGAACCGGTTCCGGCTCATTCAGGGTCAGCGGATCAAACAACTGGACCGGTCCCCCGAGAGTGGTCTCCCGCGCCATCCCTGCACCTCCGCACTGTTGCTGATGGAGTCAGGGTCCCCTGAGGCAGAGCGGGACAACAGGGACGCAGTGTCCTAGTCTCGACACGCTAAGTGGTGACGCCCAGAAATTCGGCGATCGAACGTAGCCCCGGAGGGCGGGTCGGCAGTTCCCAGAGGTCGCGCACGATGGCGACCGCGAGCGTGTGATGACGCATCCACGTCGGTGCTACACGGCGAAGGCTTTCCAGGGCTTTCACCGCGCCCTCGGCGTTCCCGGTGTCCGTGTGAGCCCGCGCCACATCGAGCAGAAGCCAGGTGCGCCATGACGGCGGAATATCCTTCGAGAGCCGCATCCCCTTGGCGAGCATCAGCGCCTCTTCCGGCCGACCGTATTGGACGGCCAGGCGAACACGCTCGATACGGACAGACGACTTGCTGAACACAGAGACGAGTCGCCCGTCTTCCGGCGCCAACATTTTCGCGACTCGGCCCGCAGCCTTCTCGGCGGTCAGCATCATCTCGTCGGCTCGGTCGTAGTGCCCGCTCCTGGCGTAACTCGTCGCGGCCGACATCACTAGTCCGCCCCACACACGCACGCCGGACGCGTCGGTCGTGTGTTCGCGCTCCACTTTGTCCGCGGCGTACACGGCAAGGTTGGTCGCGTCGTCCAGCCGGTTCTGCCGCTGATAGTTCCACGCAACGCTGTTACTGATCATTGCGGGAAGCAGCGGGTCGGAGGAGTCCGCGGCGGCGTTCATGGCGCGCTCCAGCGCCGACAGGGAAAGGTCGGTTTTCCCCATGCGGATAGCGAGGTGTCCGCCGAGCTGGAGCGCCTTGCCCAATGCCGCCTGGCCGACGGCTCGTTCATCATCTCCGCCAACGGCTGCCACGAAGCGCGCGTCCGTGATGATGTCAGGGAGAACCTCCATCAGCCGCCCGAACTCCGCTTCGTGGTACAGCGTCCACGCGTCGGCTATCTCGGCCCGTAGCAGCGGAAGCGTGAGTTTCTCCGCGCGGTGCGGCTCGGGAGGCGGGGCGAAGAGCGGAGGCGAGATAGCGCGTCGCACGGCGACGAGCTGCGGTGGATCGGCCTCACCGTTGGAAGGAACCCCCGGAGGGTCGCCCAAGAGCGACGTCAGTTCGACGCCCAGTCCCTTCGCCAGGCTGTGCAGGGTGGGCAATGTCGCCGACCCCCTGCGCTTCTGCTCCAGCTTCCGGATGACGTCGACAGAGACGTCCGACCGTGCGGCCAACTCCTCCTGAGTCAGGCTGGCCAAGCGCCTTAGCCGGCTCAGCTTGTCTCCCAGATGCTCGCTCACGCCATCGACAGTACGCCGACGTCGGGTTTCACGTCAGAGCCAGCCGAGAGCACGCGTATGACGTCGATGCAGCTTCCGGCCGCCACGAGTGCAACAGCGCTTTGTACGGCCATTGATTGGTCACTCGGTGACGGTATCCGGCGTCTCGGGCTTCTCGCCGAGGGCCTTCTTGGCGGCGGGGTGATTCATGTCGGCGGCCAGTCGGTACCAGGCATTGGCCTGGGCGGGCCGGTTCTCCTTCTCGTAGAGAACTGCCAGGCGATAGGCGGCGTAAGCATCACCGGCCTCGTAGCCCATCTCGTACTGCCGACGAGCATCTGCGAGCCGACCCTGTTTTTCCCGCACGACGCCGAGGTGAGTGATGTCCAGGAGATAGTCAGAGAACATCTCAAGGTATTCCACGGCGTCGTCCAGGGTTTCCGACGCGCGCCCCGTGAAGCTCATCAGGGCGACCGCGCCCCTGTCCCCGGCGCTCATCGCACGCGTCAACCACACGTTGGCCAACTCAGGCCTGTTCATCAGCAGGTTGTACGCACCGAGGCTCCTGGCGGCCTCAGCAAGTCCCAGCCTTTCCGCAACCACGTAGTAGACGTAAGCCACATCGAGCTGGCCTTTCCCGAGGAACAGATCTCCCGCCCGGTGTGCCGCCTCCGGATTCCCCGCCTTGGCCGCGGCCTCCAGCCATCCCTCCGCCCGATGCACTAGCAGCCTGCCCAGGAGAGTCGCCGCCATGTGGTCTCCGGCCTCGGCGGCCGCCTCCAGAAACGGCTCTGCCTCCCTCCCCTTCCCGCGCTCCGCGAGCATCCGCCCCAACCGCCCCGCAGCCTCCGCGTGCCCAGTCTCCGCCGCCCGCCGGAACCACGTCTCGGCCTCGCCCGCGTCCCCCAGACTCTCCTCAAGCAGCCCGAGACTGTGCATGGCCCACCTGCCCCCCGCTTCCGCAGCCACCCGGAACGCCCTCCGCGCCCCCGCCACGACCACGTTGGAGTCGTACGCCGAGTCCGTCCGGGCCACCTCCAGCGCAACCCCCCACACCGCTCCGTCCACCGCCGGAAACGTCTCGTCCTGGGACGCGGTCTCCACCAGACAAGGGGACACCTCCCACGTTCTGGCACCGCTTCTCGTCAGCAATCCCAGTACCCCGTGGCGTTTCTCCGCCGCCCAGGCCAGGGCGTCGTCCACGGACTCCCGGTCCAGGCCCGCCACGCCCTCGTACCCCTCGTGCACCTGCACCAGCAGGTCCTGCGGCAGCCGGCCGCGCAACCCGCACCGGGCCAGATCGACCGCCGCCAGCACCAGCGCGTACCCGCGCGGATGCCGGTCCGCCCGCCGGGCCCGCTGCCACTCCTCCCACAGCATCGGCCCGACCGCGAGATACCCCGCCACGCCCTCCGCGCCGGACCGGCGCGCGGCCTCCTTCAGCCTGGGGTCCTCGGTCTCCCCCGCCCGCTTCCGCTCCCCGTGGCTCCACTCCCGGGGCAGTTCGACGATGTGCGCCAGATCGAGAACGCGGCCCCGGGACGACTTCCGGAACTCGTCATACGTGTCCTCGCTCATCGTGGCGACCACCGCCACCCCCTGTCCCGTCAACTGGGCCAACAGCCTCGGTTCCAGGCCCCCGTCTCCGAGGTGACCGTCGAGGTCGTCGAGCCACAGCGCGCAGCGTTCGCCGGGCAGGCTTCTCAACAGGGCGGGCAACTGCCGCAGGTTCTCGTGCCGGGCGGGCGCGAACACCCGTACGTCGGGGAGCACTTCGGCCATGGCAGCGAGCGCCGTACGCGACTTCCCGGCAAACGCGTCCCCTCGTACGACGACCAGGCCGCCCTCCGAAGCCGTCTGCTCCAGAGCCGATTTGACCGCCGGATCGGCGTCCCGAGCGACATACGGCGGGAGTTGCGGAAGCCCGTTGCCTCGCCGTGTCGGCCGTACCCCGTAAGCCAGCGGATCCATGTCCTGGGCCGAGGGCCAGTCCACCGAAGGTGACTGGGGAGCGCCCCCCGGGGCGTCCCCGCCCGTCTGCCGCACGTGCTGCACACCGACGAACTGGCCGTTGACCGTGATCCCCTGGAAGTCGAAGCGGTCCCCCGGAACGACAGGATCCGGAGCGGAGGCCAGGGCGGGAACCGGTACGGGAACCGGAGCCGGAACGGAAACCGGTGCCGGAGTCAGATCCGCAGCCGGTGCCTCGCCCGTCGGGGGCAGGCTCAACTCCTGCATGACAGACGCCAGTTCATCCGCACCGTCCAGATCCCACGCGTCGGCGAGTGCCTCGCTCAACCGGTCGCGCCAGATCGGCTTCTCCGTGTCGGCGAACTCGGCCGGTCCGCGCAGCGCGCGGAGGGCATGGACGCACTCATCCTGCCCACGCCGGTCGAACCACTCGGTGAATCTGTCCCGAACCCGTTCCCAGCCTGCCGACCTGAGTCCGGCGACCAGTGCCTCGGCGCCCTCGGCCGCCAGCTGATCCGTCTTCTCGTCCACGCACGCCCCCACGCCTCAGCACCGGCCCTGGGACAACCGTACTGATCCGGGGGCGCATCAGCGCTCCAGCGCCCCCTCACTCACCCGCACCGCATCCCGATAAGCCCGCGCAGCAACCCGCAGCGCCCCCTCCGGGTCCACGCCCTCGCGCTCCGCCCGTATCGCCATCTCCAGCAGCTCGTATCCGATGCCCGCGCCCTGCGGCAGCGGGACGTCCAGGCCCGCCGTGTGGACGCGGGACGCCAGTTTCGCCGTGAGGGCCAGGGCGGGCTGGCCGAGCGGGATGCCCTCCGTCACCGAGGTCCGGCGCT
This sequence comes from Streptomyces sp. B21-083, assembly GCF_036898825.1. Classification (GTDB taxonomy): domain Bacteria; phylum Actinomycetota; class Actinomycetes; order Streptomycetales; family Streptomycetaceae; genus Streptomyces. The sequence continues at coordinate 3,988,762 of NZ_JARUND010000001.1, forward strand.
TCTCGACCGCCTTGGTGCGCAGCCAGAGCTCCTTGACGTCCTCCGGTGTGGACGCCGTCTCGTCGCCGAAGACGTGCGGGTGTCGGTGGATGAGCTTCGTGACGATGCCGGCGGCCACGTCGTCGATGGAGAAGGGGGCCGCGTCTTCGTCCTCCTCGCTGCCCTCCTCGGCGATGCGGGCGTGGAAGACGACCTGGAGCAGGACGTCTCCCAGTTCCTCGCGCAGCTCGTCCCGGTCGCCCTCCTCGATCGCCTCGACGAGTTCGTACGCCTCTTCGATGCCGTACTTCGCCAGGCCCTTGTGGGTCTGGCGGGACGACCAGGGGCACTCCAGGCGGATGCGGTCCATGACCTGGACGAGGTCGAGGAGGCGGGCGCCGGGGAGGTCGTAGGAGGCGGGGAGGAGTTCCAGGTCCGGCATCCGTACGCGGCCGGAGCCGGCGAGGCGTGCCAGGCCGTCCGTGAGTGCCGGGTCGCCCTCACCCGTCGTCACGACGACGACCGTCCGGCCGCCGGCGCAGGCGTCGAGCAGGTCCTCGGCGGTCGGGGCGGTCTCCTCGACCGTTATGCCGGCGTCCCGCAGATACGGCAGCTGCGGATGCGCACCGTCCGCGCACAGCACCCGGTCGGCCGCGTGCAGCGTCTGCCAGGCGGGCCAGGACAGCAGGCCGGGGGCCACGCGGTGGCTGGTGGTGAGCAGGACGACTCGACCGGAGTCGGTCTCCGTCCCCATCTCCGTCTCCGGAGCTGTCTCGAAGCTGCTGGTTGCGTTCACCCTCCGAACGTAACCCACGCCACCGACAGACCCCTCGGTTGTCCACAGCCCTCCCGGTTGTCCACAGGCCGGGCACCCATGCACCCCCACGGCTGCCGCACACCCGTACGGACAACCGTTACGCCGTAGCCGTCAGGCCGTCCCCTGGGCCGTCTGCGGCGCCGTGATCTCCCGTACCCACGGTGTCTTCGCGTCGACGCGGCTGCTCTTCTTGACGTCCCAGGTGCCGTAGCGCGGGTTCAGGTCGACGTCGAGGGTCTTCGAGGCCTCGGACATCGCCTTCCAGAACGTGGCCTGGCCGTCCGGCGAGTTCATGTCAGCGCCGAGGGCGGCGGCCAGTTTCTGGGCCACGATCTCGGTGTGGAGGCTGTCGTCGAGGCGGGCCGGTGCGACACCGTACTGCTGGAGCCAGGCGTCTTCGAGCGCCTTCTCGTTGCCCGCCTGCTGTTCCAGGGAGGCGCGCAGGCCCTGGACGTCCTTGCGGGTCACGGTCACGCCCGCGTTCTTCGCGGCCTGGTTCAGGACGCGGTCGAGAACCAGGGTGTGCAGGGTGTCCCGGGTGAGGCTGCCGGTTCTGGCGACGGTCTGCGCGTACTGGGCCTGGTCCGGGGTGGCCGCCCGCTGCGCCGCGCGTACCTCGTTCACCCTGCTCTCCAGCTGTGCGACCGTGATCCGCTGCCCGCCGACGACGGCCGCCGCGCCGGGATGCGCGTCACTTCCGCAGGCGGTGAGGAGCGGGGCCGCGGCGACGATCGCGGCGGAGAGGAAGAGCGCGGTGCGACGACGGCGGTGCAAGGAAGCCTCCCGAGGAGATTGTGCGGCGGTGCACAAAGTCTTGCGGTGATCGATGTTAGGCAGTGGCTCAGCTCTGGCCAAGCCATTCGACCAACGATTCACCGGGACTTCGGGCACCGCCTCGCTGCCCCACGGGTCTCCAGCCGTCTCAGCCGGTGATCGCCACCGGCGCGTCCCACGCGTCGCGGTCCACGGTGATCGTGTAACCGCCGCGGGTCTCCTTGCTGTTGACCATGTACTGGTGGGCCCGGCTGTGGTTGGTCCACTGCGTGGCGCCGAAGGGCCAGTCCGCGGTGGTGGTGTTCTGCTTGTCCCACAGCGCGTACCACATGTTGCCCGGCAGGTTGGTGCGGTCGGTGGCCTGGGCGATGGCCTTCGCGCTGGAGCTGGTGAAGCCGTAGTAGCCGGTGCGGTACGTCTTGGCCTGCAGTGCCTTGTCGAAGGCGCGTACGTACGTCAGTACGGCGTCGTTGCACGCCTTGTTCGTGATGTCGTACGACTCCATGTCGAGGTAGACCGGGCTGCCGGCCTTCATACCGAGCGCCGAGGCCTTGGCCACCGCGTCCGCCGCGTCCGTCGCGCCGAGGGAGGCGGCCGTGGCGGCGGTGAGCTTCTCGGGGCTGGAACCGGTCTGGCAGGACGGCTGGGCGCCGACGTACAGGGGGATGAGTTTCCAGCCCTGGGCGCTGACCGACTTCACCCAGGACGCGGTGAGGTTGGGCTGGGCGCAGCCGCGGTTCTTGCCGCCGATGTAGACGGCGGCGGCGCCGTAGAAGTTGTTGGTGCGCCAGGCCTTCATCGCGGCGGCTGAGGGTGCGGTGCAGGTGTCGAACGCGCGGCCGGTGAAGGTGCGCTGCGCGGGCCAGGTGGTTGCGGCCATCGACGACTGCGCGGCGAACCCGGCCCCGGCGACGACGGCCGTACCGGCCACCGCCCAGGTGATGTACCTGCGCTTCTTGGACTGCCGGTGACTGGACACCATGTAACCCACCCCTGGTTCTGCGGCATGACGTGCTGCGATATCGCGTTCTGCGACATGCCGGTTCTGTGACATGCCCGTTCTGTGACGAGACGTTCTGTGGCATGACGTTCTGTGGCACGGAAGCCGGTCGCAACGTAACCGGCGTCGTTCCCGTGTTCGGGAAACATCGGCCCCGCGGACCCACAAGATTCCCTCAAGACACCGCAAACCCTATCCGTGCACCTGTCCGAGCCATGCCAGGGTGCGCCGGATCTCCGCCGCCAGTGGATGTCCCGGGCCGCGCAGGCGGTCCACGTCGTGGAGGAGGCGGGCGAGGGTGTCGTGGGCGGCGGTGCGGTCGCCGAGGGCGAGGAGGAGGTGGCCGATGCGGCGGCGGACGTCGAGGGAGAGTTCCGGGTCGCCGGCGACGTACTGGTTCTCGTAGTACGGCAGCAGGGCGCGGTACTCGGCGAGGGCCGCCGCGGGTTCGCCGAGCTGTTCGAGGCACTGGGCGGCCTCGTAGCGGAAGCGCAGCGACTGGGGGTCGGCCTGGCCCGCCTCGGCGGCGCGTTCGTCGGCGAGGCGGCGCAGTTCGGGCAGGGCGCGGCGGTACTGGCCGTCGTCCATGAGGGTGGCCGCGTACTGCTTGCGCAGGGTGCGGACGACCGGGGAGTGCTCGCCGTGCTGTTCGGCGGCGGCGGGCAGGATCCCGCCGAGGATGTCGACGGCCTGGGTGATCCGGCCCTCACCGAGGAGGCGTTTGACCTCGTCGACGGCTCCGGCGACGTCGGGTCGCTCGGCCACCGGGGCGGCCGTCGGCTGGGGCGCGGGGGTGCGGGCGCGGTCCGGCCAGGGGGCGTGCGGGCGTAGGAAGGGGCGCGTGGGGTCGAGGGGCGCTCCGGTGGGCATCCCGCGCTCCGGGAGGAGCAGCGACAGGTGTTCGTACACCTCCTGCGCGGAGGCGGGCCGGTGCTGCGGGTCCTTGGCGAGCAGCCGCAGGACGAGCGCTTCCAGCGCCTCCGGCACCTCGGGTCTCAGTCGGCGCACGGGCAGGGGCGGCTCGTAGAGGTGCCGGTGGAGCACTCCGAGGGCCGTCGAGCCGGAGAACGGCACATCCCCGCTGAGGAGTTCGTGGAGGAGTACGCCGAGTGCGTACAGGTCCGTGTACGGGCCGACCGCGCCGCCCATCGCCTGCTCGGGGGCCATGTAGGCGGGCGAGCCGATCGGCGAACCGGTGTGCGTGAGGCGGGTCGTGTCCGTGTCCATGACCGAGGCGACGCCCAGGTCGAGGACGGTGACCGTGCCGTCCTGCTTCACCATCACGTTGCGCGGCTTCAGGTCGCGGTGGACGATCGGCACGGCGTGCACGGCGCTCAGTACGGCGCACAGTTGTGCGGCCACGGCGACCGCCCACTGCCAGGGGTACGGGTCGTGTTCGGCGAGGTGGTCGGAGAGGTCGGCGCCGTCGACGTACTGCATGACGAGGAACAGTTCCTCGCCCTCCCTGCCCGCGTCGTGGACCGTGACCAGACCGGGGTGGTCGACCTGCGCGGTCACCCGGCACTCGCGCACGAAGCGGCGGCGCAGCTCGTCCGCCTCCTGGCCGGCGACCTTGTCGGGGCGCAGCAGCTTGACCGCGACGCGCCGGTCGAGTCGCTGGTCGTACGCCGTCCACACCTGGCCCATGCCGCCCTGTCCGATGAGCGTGGACAGTTCGTACCGGTCGGCGATGACGCGTCCCGTCGCCACGCTCACCGTCCGCCCTCGTGGCCGTTGCCGCCACCGGTGCCGCTGCCGTTGCCGTCGTTGCGGCGCAGGAAGTCGCTGAGCTCGTCGAGTTCGGCGCGAACCTGGTCGATACGGGCGGGCGCCGGGCGCGGCGGGTCGACGGGCGGGCGGGTTACGGGGGGCTGGGGTATCGGCGTGTGGGGCGGGGGTGTGGCGGTGTACGGCGACGGGGGTTGCGACTGCGGCTGGAACCCCATTGCGGGCTGGGGGTAGCCGTACGCGTGCGGGGGCTGCTGCGGGAGGTACCCGGGATGCTGCGGGCCGGTGGGGGCGGGATGACGGAGCTGGTTGTTGACGTGGCGTATGTCCGCGGCGAGGTAGTACCCGATCACGATCGCCAGGGTGCCGAGGAGCAGCACGAGACCCGTGTAGCCGCCCGCGGTGTGGATGTCCTCACCGGGCTCGTTGCCCAGCAGGACGAGGCTGAGGATGTCGGCCGCGAGTACGGCGACGAACAGGCCCCAGTCGAGCGCCTTGCGGGTCACGATGGCGAGTCGCAGCAGCATCGTCCAGGTCAGGAGGCCGCAGCTCATGACGGAGATCACCACGAAGAGCACGCGCAGGAAGACCCGCCACCCGCTTGAGGGCGGCTGCTTCACCGGCTGCGGGTAGCCGTGGCCTGACATGGTTGCTCCTGATGGTCTGAACCCGATCGCCTGACGAGGACGAATATCGCGTCGAGCGTGTCGAGCGTATAGGCCGACACCGACAACAGGTCCCGGGTTGTACCGAACCGTTGTCCGACTCATCAGTTGATACGTCCGCGTACGCACGTGCACGCGCCCGCGTGCCCTCCGGTACGCGTTTCCCGCCTACTCAATCGGGCGCGACGGTCCCGTCCGTCAGCCCGTCGTACATGCCCCGCACGAGCTGTCCGCCGAGACGGCCCGCCTGCCGCAGGGCCTCCTCGAACTCGGCGAGCGCCCTGAACCGGGCGCCGTAGCGCCGCTGTTCGTCCAGGGGCAGCCGCGGCAGCTGCAGTCGGCGCACGTCGAGCCGGGTCGCGGTGGACGCGTAGCTGCTGGCCTGCCGGTTGTTGGCCGTGCCGCGCAGGAATCCGGCGAGGAACCACGGGTCGAGAGCGGCCGGATCGGGCCTGAGGAGGACCAGGCTGCGGCCGAGAACGGCCCCCGCGGTGACCTCGTCGACCACCCGTGCGACGGACCCGCCGCCCAGCACCGGCACGACGACGTCACCCGCCTCCACCCGCACGGCCTCCTCGTCGCTCTCGGGCAGTGAGCCGGAGGGAGCGGTGCCGGCGAGGACGTCGTGGTCGGTGAGCACGGGCACGCGCGCGTGCCCGCCGTTTCCGCCCGTACGCATCACCAGGGCGCCCCCGCGCGCGAGTTCACCGATAGTGATCAGCGGCCAGCGCCCGGGCTGCTCGTCGGTGGGTCCGGCGGGGGCGGGCGGAGTGAGGTCCGCGGTCAGCCGCAGGGTCTCGCCGAGCCGCTCCCGTACGTCGCTCAGGTGTTCACCGTCGCCCGCGGCGGGCGGCGGGAGGTGACGGGCGGGGGCGAGGTCGACGTCGTCGTCGAGGAGTTCGATGACGGGCACGGAACGCGCCACCCCGGGCCGCTCGACCGCGGTCCCGGCCCGCTCGAAGGGCCGCCAGGCGTCGAGGACGGCGGTACTCAGGGCCTCCCAGTCGAGCCCGCCACGCCCGGTGTGCTCGGCGGCGCTCCCGGTGTCGGCGAGCAGCACCTCGGGCTGAGCAGGCGCCTTGTCGGGCCTCCGCAGCACCCACAGGTGCAGCGGGATGTTGTACGGGGGTGCCGCGCCGACCGGCAGCGCGATCACCGCGCGCAGCGCTCCGCGTCGCAGCAGATCCGCGCGGATACGGCGCCCCGACCGCCGGGAGGCCGCGGCCGGCGGCATCAGCAGTACGGCGGTGCCGCCGTCCCTGAGTCGCGCGAGCGCGTGCTGCACCCAGGCCAGCTCGGACTCGTTGCGGGCCGGGAACCCGTACTCCCAGCGGGCGTCGTACGCGAGTTCGTCGTGCCCCCAGTTGCGCTCGTTGAACGGCGGATGGCAGAGGACCACGTCGGCCCTGAGCCCCGGATACGCGTCACTGCGAAGCGTGTCCCCGACCGCCGTACGCACCACGCTCCGGCCCTGGAGCGCGAGCCGGAGGGCGGTGAGCGCGGCCAGCTCCGGGGCGCTGTCCTGCCCGTACAACTCCCGCTCCGAGTCGTCCCGTTCGACCTCCCGCGCACCCCGCACGGGAACGGCGCGCAGCAGTGCGCCGGTGCCACACGCCGGATCGAGCACGGTGCGCGCGGGACCGGCGAGGTCCCCCATGAGGCGGGCGAGTTCGGCCGGGGTGAGCGTGTACTGCCGCGGGTTGGCGTCGAGATGCCGCCCGACCAGGAACTCGTACGCCTGCCGCGCCCCCATCTCGGCCGCGAGCTCGGCGACTCCACGGAGGAGGGGGACGGAGGGGAGGAGTGCGGGGCCGGTGGGGGTGTGTACCGCGGGGTGGGTGTATACGGAAGCGGTGGTGGGGCCTGTGTGTACGGAGGGAGTGGCAGGCGGGCTGTGTACGGCGGGAGCGGCGGGGTTGGTGTGTACGGAGGCTGAGCTGTGTACCCGGGGTGTGGTGGGGGCGGTGTGAACGCCGGGGGCGGGGTGGCTGGCGTGTACGCCGGTTGGGGTGTTCACGGTCTCCGAGGTGTTCACACCGACTGCCTCATTCACAGTCGACTCGGCACGCGCACCCGGCGGAGTGTGAACTCCCCGAACGTCAGTCGGACTGTGAATCCCTTGTACGGCGGACGCCGTGTGAACTGCCCGCGCGGCCGGCGAGGTGTGAACCCCGCGCTTCCGGGCGACCCCGAAGCGCGGGGCGATCACCTGTTCCAGGGTGGCGGGCAGGCGGGCGGCGAGGCGTTCGTCGGAGACCGCGCCCAGTTCGAGCCAGACGGTAGGGCGGTCATGGATGAGCAGCAGGACGCAGCCCGCGTGGACGAGGGCGGTGGCCGGCCCCTCGGGGTGGCCGACGAGTTGCTGCCAGACGCGTTCGCGGAGGGGTACTTCGGCAAGTTTTCCCTGGTGACGGAGCCATGACTCGACCTCGGCGAGGGCGAAGGCGGGGCTGGTCTCGGTGCCGCCGACCGGCTTGGGGAAGTCGGCGTGACGGCGGCGCCAGTTACTGACGGCGGCGCGGCCGACGCCGGCGAGCCGTGCGATACCGGCGGCGGTCACTTCCGTGGCGTTGTCCTGCACGCGCCGCGCTCCCCTCGTCCCGTGCACGGCCTCGATGCTCCTGCGTGCGGCTCTGGTCACCCGTACACAGCCCTGGACGTACACCCTCTTCAACGTGTGACGCCGAGCATACCGATGCACGCAAGATCTACCGCTTCACGGCCGTGTACATGAACCTCCGCACGGATCGTGTTGACTCGGTTCACACGGTCTGCTCTTATTGACCCAGCGAACAGGGAGCTGTCAGAAAGAGGCGGCCAGGGCGGCGGTGGCGAAGCGCCGGGGACTGCGCCACCGCCGCCCACACCTCTCAGCACTTGTCCGCGCTTTTCATCACCTGTCCGCGTTTCTCAGTGCTTTTAGCCCCCTCAGTGCTCTCAGTGCTCTCAGCTCAGTTCGTCCTCACCAGGAAACCTCGAAGGAACTCCCATGCGCCGAACCACACTTGCCGCCCTCTGCCTCACCGCCGTGACTGTCGCCGGGGTCGCCGGCTGCCAGACCGGCGAGAACAAGACGAGCGACAGGACGACCGACAAAGCGGCCGGCAAGTCGGCGGCCGACACCGCCGACAAGGTGAAGGACCCGTTCGCCGGACTGACCGGGGGCGAGATTGCCGAACGAGCGCTGACGGCAACCTCGGGTGCCTCGTCGCTCCGTATGACGGGCGACGTCCCGGACGACGAGAGCAGCGGCACGATCCGAATCGACATGGCCCTCGACAAGCGGGGCGAGTGCGCCGGGACGATGAGCATGAACGGTCAGGGCAAGGCCGACCTCGTGAAGTCCGGCACCACCCTGTACATGAAGTACGACGAGAAGTTCCTGCGGGCGCAGAGCGAGGGTTCGTCGAAGGCGGAGACCGACGGGGTCGTGGCGATGCTGGCCGGTAAGTGGACCAAGATGGCCACGACCGGCTCAGACGCCAAGGACATCGCGGGCTTCTGCGACCTGGACAGCGTGCTCGCCGATTTCAAGGACGGCACTTCCGGGACCGACTCCGGGGTGACGCGCGGCGCCACCACGACCGTCGACGGTAGGTCCGCTGTCGTCGTGACGGAGAAGGACGGCAAGGACACGTACACGATGTACGTCGCCGGTGAGGGCAAGCCCTATCTCCTGCGCGTCGACAGCAAGTCGGCGAAGGACCCCGGGACCGTCGTCTTCAGCGACTACGGCAAGCCGGTCTCCGTCCAGAAGCCCACCGGCGAGATCCTCGACCTGGACGCGCTGGGCGGCTGAGCCCAACCGCTGGACCGCTGGACCGCCGGGCGCCAGGGGCCGGAGGGACGGTCACAGCGTGTGCCGCATCCACACGTTGGGCTCCACGTAGACCCCGAACCCGTGTGCCAGGTCGCACCGCACCGGTGCCAGCGCGCCGGGTACCTCCACCTCGCCCTCACTGTCGAAGGGCAGGCCGGTCCAGGCGCGCCACTCCTCCAGCGAGGCCGCGACGCACATCGACGCCGGTGCCATGGCGACGATCGTGGCGCCGGCACGGGCGTGCACGCGCAGCCAGGGGTCGTAGGGCAGTCCGTCCTCGCGCACCCGGTACGCGTACTCGGTGATCGGTGTCCGAGGCTCCAGGTGTTTGGCGCTGGGCCGGACGGGGGCGACGACCTCGCGGAAGCCGTGCGCGGCGGCGTTGTCCCGCATCGCCGCGAGCATACGTCCGGACAGTCCCGTGCCCTGTGCGTGCGGGGAGACGACGATCGAGATCGCGCTCACCGTGTCCGGACGCGTACCGGCACGCAGGTCCTGGAACGCCCATACGAGGACCTGGTCCCAGCCACGGGCGGGCAGTCGGCCCCCGCCCCGTCCCTCGGCGGCGAGCGCGAAGGGGACGCTGTAGGCGTGCGCGACGATCTCGCCCCGCTCGTCCTCGGCGAACAGGACGTGCTGCGGGAGTTCGGTGGCGATGCGGTCGTAGTGGGCGTTGCCCGTGAAGTCGTGCTGCATCAACTCCGGCCAGGTGTCAGGCATTTCGACGACCTGGCGATACATCTCGGGACGCTCGGCGAGGGACGAGACCTTCAGCTCCATGGCCGTCACGGTAACGGGATCGCGGTCCGCACCCCAGCCCCGGCGACATCATCCGGCTCCGGACGGCACTCCCCATCCCCGGGCGGCAACCCCCAGCAGACGCCCACACCGACACCACCTCGCACCCACCCCGGTTCACAACTCCCCCGCGTTCAACCTCAGTTCGCGTGGAACCGCGCCGGCGCCTCCGTCGGGTTGCCGCCGGTGGGCAGCGACTCCCCGGCGCATCCCGACAGCACCTTCTTCATCGCGGTCTTCTCCGCCTCCGTGACCCACAGTTCGTACTTCTTCTTCACGGCGACCTGGTTGGCGACATACGTGCAGCGGTACGCCTTGTTGGGCGGCAGCCAGGTCGCCGTGTCGCCGTCACCCTTGCTGCGGTTGGTGCTCGCGTCGACGGCACGGAGGTTGAGCGGGTCGTTGGCCAGGGCTATGCGCTTGCTGGCGTCCCAGTACTTGGCGCCCTTCTGCCAGGCGTCGGAGAGCGCGACGATGTGGTCTATGTCCACCTCGCTGCGGCCCCGAGTGAACGTCACGTCCTTGCCGCTGTAGGGGTCCGGTTCCAGTTTCCCCCCGGCCACCTTGCAGCCGCCGCTGCGGAACTTCACGTCGGCCAGGTCCCGCTTGAGGATGTCGTCGCGGGTGTCACATTTGTTGGAGTCGGTGTCCGCCCACGCGGTGCCGAACCGGTCCCGGGCGTAACCCGTCTTGGGGGCCCGCCCCTTCACGGTCAGCGAGTCGACGGCCGTGAGCGCCGCTCCACCGCCGCCGCCTCCCCCGCCTGCCGCACCGCTCGCGCTCTTCTCGGGCCCCGCGGACCCGAGAGTCTCGCCGTTGCAACCGCCGACGCCGAACACCACCACGAGTACGGCGGCGGTGACGCCCCCACCCCTCAGACACACCACGTTACGTCCCTCCCCTACTGCCCCGTGCACGTCCCCGCCCGCGGATTTCCGCCGGTCGACAGGCTAGCGGGCGCGCTCTCCCCGCTACAGGGCGCCCACCGGCACTCAAGGGGCGTATTCCGCATACCGGGCGTATCGTCGATGCTGACTCACCTCCGGAAGGAGCTCCTGGATGGGCATCCTCGACAAGTTCAAGGACCAGATGCGCGGCAAGATGGGGCACAACGCCTCCGACGCGGCGGAGAAGAAGGTCAACGAGAAGACGGGCGACAAGTACACGAGCCAGGTCGACGACGCGCAGCGGAGAGCCGAGGGCGCGATGGGCATGGATCGTGATCGCGACACGCCCGAACAGCCGTAGAGGAGCGCCGGAGGCCGGCTGAATCCTCGGCTCACCAGCAGGAGAAGCCGCCCACGACCCCCAACGGGCCGTGGGCGGCTCCCTGTTGCCGCTCTCTTTTGCCGCTCTCCGTTGCCGCTCTCCGTTGCCGCTTCCTGTTCCCTACTGCCTGTTCCCTACTGCACTGCCTGCTCGCTCACGATCCCAGGATCGAGGTCAGGAACTCGCCGGTCCAGCCCAGCAACTCCCGCCCTGCCACCGGCTTTCCGCCGACCTTCGCCGTCTTGGGGCGCGGTACGAGGATCTGGTGCGCGGTCGGCTTGATGACCGTCCCCGGGTAGAGGCGCTTGAGCCGCAGCTCCTGCGACTCCCTCAACTCCACCGGTGAGAAGCGGATGTTGACGCCCTGGAGCACGATGTCGCCGACGCCGCAGGCCCGCGCGAGCATCCGCAGCCCCGCCACGAGCAGCAGGTTCTCGACCGGCTCGGGCAACTTGCCGTAGCGGTCGACGAGTTCCTCCCGTACGGCCTTGATGTCGGCCTCCGTGTTCGCGGAGGCGATGGCGCGGTAGGCCGCGAGACGCAGGCGCTCGCCGGGTGCGTAGTCGTGCGGGACGTGGGCGTCGACGGGGAGCTCGATCCTGACCTCCAGCGGCGGCTCCTCCTCCACCCCGCCCTCCAGCGAGGCCCGGTAGTCCGCGACGGCCTCGCCGACCATCCGTACGTAGAGGTCGAAGCCGACTCCGGCGATGTGGCCGGACTGTTCGCCGCCGAGGAGGTTTCCGGCGCCGCGGATCTCCAGGTCCTTCATGGCGACGTACATGCCGGCGCCCATCTCGGTGTGCTGGGCGATGGTCGCGAGCCGCTCGTGGGCGGTCTCCGTGAGGGGCTTCTCCGGCGGGTAGAGGAAGTAGGCGTAACCGCGTTCCCGGCCACGGCCGACTCGCCCGCGCAGCTGGTGGAGTTGGGAGAGGCCGAAGTTGTCGCCGCGCTCCACGATGAGGGTGTTGGCGTTGGAGATGTCGATGCCGGACTCGACGATCGTCGTCGAGACGAGGACGTCGTACCGCTTCTCCCAGAAGTCGACGACGACCTGTTCCAGCGCCTGCTCGGACATCTGGCCGTGGGCGGTCGCGATCCGCGCCTCGGGGACGATCTCCCGCAGCCGGGCCGCCGCCCGGTCGATGGACTCGACCCGGTTGTGGATGTAGAACACCTGGCCCTCGCGCAGGAGTTCGCGGCGGATCGCGGCGCCGATCTGCTTCTCCTCGTAGGGGCCGACGAAGGTCAGCACCGGGTGGCGTTCCTCCGGCGGGGTGGTGATCGTCGACATCTCGCGGATGCCGGTGACCGCCATTTCGAGCGTACGGGGGATGGGCGTCGCGGACATGGTCAGTACGTCGACGTTGGCGCGCAGCTTCTTCAGCTGCTCCTTGTGCTCGACGCCGAACCGCTGCTCCTCGTCGACGATGACGAGCCCGAGGTCCTTGAACTTGGTCTCGGAGGAGAAGAGCCGGTGGGTGCCGATGACGACGTCGACCGAACCCTCGCGCAGGCCCTCCAGGGTGGCCTTCGACTCGGTCTCCGACTGGAAGCGGCTCAACGCCCGTACGTTGACGGGGAATTGGGAGTAGCGCTCCCCGAAGGTGCCAAAGTGCTGCTGTACGAGGAGAGTTGTGGGCACCAGGACGGCGACCTGCTTGCCGTCCTGGACGGCCTTGAAGGCGGCGCGGACGGCGATCTCCGTCTTGCCGTAGCCGACGTCGCCGCAGATCAGGCGGTCCATGGGGACCGTCTTCTCCATGTCATCCTTGACCTCGGCGATCGTGGTCAGCTGGTCGGGCGTCTCGACGTACGGGAAGGCGTCCTCCAGCTCGCGCTGCCAGGGCGTGTCGGGCCCGAAGGCGTGCCCGGGGGCCGCCATGCGTGCGCTGTACAGCTTGATCAGATCGGCGGCGATCTCCTTGACGGCCTTCTTGGCGCGCGCCTTGGTCTTCGTCCAGTCGGCGCCGCCGAGGCGGTGGAGGGTGGGTGCCTCGCCGCCGACGTACTTGGTGATCTGTTCCAGCTGGTCGGTGGGGATGTAGAGGCGGTCGCCGGGCTGGCCGCGTTTGGCGGGCGCGTACTCGACCACGAGATACTCGCGGGTCGCGCCCTGCACGGTCCGCTGGACCATCTCGATGTACCGGCCCACACCGTGCTGCTCGTGCACGATGTAGTCGCCGGTCTCGAGGGTCAGCGGGTCGATGGTCTTGCGGCGCCGGGCGGGCATACGGGCGCCGTCCTTGCCGGCGGCCTTCTGTCCGGAGAGGTCGGTCTCGGTCAGCACGGCGAGCTTCAGCTTCGGGTCGACGAACCCGAAGTCGATCGAGCCGCACGCCACATGCACGACGGAGGGGCTCAGGGCGGTCAGGTCGGCGTCGAGGCGGGCCGCGATGCCCTCGCTGCCGAGCACCTCGACCGTACGGGCGGCCGGGCCGTGCGCCTCGGTGACGAACACCGTGCGCCAGCCGTCCGCGAGCCAGCCCTTGGTGTCGGCGAGCGCCTTCGCGGTGTCCCCGCGGTAGGTCTCGGGCGCGTGCATGCCCAGCTTGAGCGTGTCCGCGTCGCCCGCCGCCGCGTCGGCGGAGGTGAGCGTCTCGTCGGCGGCGAACGGCGAGACGGACCACCACATCATGTCCAGCTCGCGCGCCCGGTCCCGTACGTCCGCGATGGACCACAGGGAGGCCGCGCCGACGTCGATGGGTGCCTCGCCGCCGCCCGCGGTGGCCGCCCAGGAGGCCTGGAGGAACTCCTGGCTGGTCGCCACCAGGTCGGCGGCCCGCGTCCGGACCCGCTCCGGGTCGCACACCACGGCCATGGAGCCCTTGGGCAGCACGTCGAGCAGCAGTTCCATGTCGTCGACGAGCACCGGGGCGAGGGACTCCATGCCCTCGACCGCGATCCCCTCGGCGATCTTGCCGAGCAGTTCTCCCAGCTCAGGGTGTGCCTCGGCGAGCGCCGCGGCCCGCTCCCGCACCTCGTCGGTGAGCAGCAGCTCGCGGCAGGGCGGCGCCCACAGCCCGTGCTCGGCAACTTCCAGGGAGCGCTGGTCGGAGACCTTGAAGTAACGGATCTCCTCGATGTCGTCGCCCCAGAACTCCACCCGGAGGGGGTGTTCCTCGGTGGGCGGGAACACGTCCAGCATGCCGCCGCGTACGGCGAACTCCCCCCGCTTCTCGATCAGCTCGACGCGCGAGTACGCGGCGGCTGCCAGCGCCTCGACGACGGTGCCCAGGTCGGCGGTCGCGCCGGTGCGCAACGCGACCGGCTCCAGCTCGCCGAGCCCCTTGACCTGTGGCTGGAGTACGGAGCGGATGGGGGCCACGACCACCGACACGGGACCGGTCTCGGGGTCGTCGGTACTGGGGTGGGTCAGGCGGCGCAGTACGGCGAGGCGACGGCCGACGGTGTCGCTGCGGGGCGAGAGGCGTTCGTGCGGGAGGGTCTCCCAGGCCGGGTACTCGGCGACCGTGTCCGGCGGCAGCAGCGTTCTGAGGGCGGCCGCGAGATCCTCGGCCTCACGACCGGTCGCGGTCACGGCCAGCACCGGGCGCCCGGACTGCCTGGCCAGCGCGGCCACGGCGAACGGACGGGCGGCGGGTGGTCCGACCAGGTCGACGTGCATACGGTTGCCGTCGCCGGCGGCCTTGATCGCTTCCGCGAGGGCGGCGTCCTTGACTACGACGTCGAGCAGACCGTGCAGACTCATGAGAGAGCTTTCGTGAGGGGCGGGCTGTGAGGGGTGGGCAACGCGAACCACCCGACACGTGTGACGGGCCGGGGGGGTGTCCAGCGTACGTCGCCGCGTCGGCCGGTGCGGCGCCTGTGGACAACGTGCGCCCCGGGGTGTTTCTCGCCCCCGCCGCCCCTACCCGTCCCATCCCTGGGGGCTGCGCCCCCAGCCCCCCCTTTCGACCCTGAAGGGGCCTCGTCCTCAAACGCCGGACGGGCTGAAAATCAGCCCCTCCGGGGGCAGCGCCCCCCAGGGTGGGGCGGGAAACGTCACGGAGCCCGGCGCCGAGGAGTCCCCCAAGACTCCCCGACGCCGGGCCCACCCCCGTACCCCCCGTTCCCCCGTGCTCCCCCTAGTCCGTTAGTCCGTTAGTCCGTAGCGATGGCGTTCAGCACGTTCATCCGTCCTGCCCTGAACGCCGGTACCAGTGCCGCGAACAGGCCCACGAAGGCCGAGCCGACGAAGACGCCCATGATCGTCGGCCAGGGGATCTCCAGGACGTTCAGGCCCTCCAGGGCCAGCAGTCGCTGGGCCGTCGCGCCCCAGCCCATTCCCAGGCCCAGGCCGAGCATCGCGCCGAAGAGGGCGATCACGACCGACTCCAGCCGGATCATCCGGCGCAGTTGCAGCCGCGACAGACCGATCGCCCGCATCAGGCCGATCTCCCGGGTCCGCTCCACCACCGACAGGGCCAGGGTGTTCACCACACCCAGGACCGCGACCACGATCGCCAGGGCGAGCAGACCGTAGACCATGTTCAGGAGCTGGCCGATCTGGTCCTTCAGTTCCTGCTTGTAGTCGGTCTGGTCGCGGACCTGGTACTGCGGGTAGGGGTCGAGGGCCTTCTTCAGCGCCGCGTACGCGGCCTCCTGCTCGCCCTTCTTCGCCGAGGCGAACATCACGCTGTTCGGCGGGATCTTGTCGGCCGGCAGGTACTTCTCCACCGTCGCGATGGACAGGTACCGCGAGCCCTTGTCGATCGCCACGTCGTCGTCCGTGACGGCGGCGACCTTGAGCTTCGCCGTCAAGCCGCTCTTGAAGGCGACGGTCATCGTGTCGCCGACCTTCACCCCGTGGTCCTTGGCGTACTCGGAGCCGATGGACATGGCGTTCAGCCCGTACGCGGCGCTCAGCGAGCCCGAGACGGTGGTGCGGCGCAGGTCGGAGGCGTACGTCGGGTCGGCGGCCGTCAGCTGGGTCTTCTCGGCCTTGCCGGTGGGCGGGGTCAGGGTGACCTCGACCTCCTTGTAGCGGGTGACGTGGGTGAGGCCGGGCGAGTTCTGCATCGCCTTCTCCGCCTGCGGCACGATCCGCTGGTTGCCCTCGACGATGAAGTCCGCGCCGACCGACTTGTCCAGCTCGCTCGTCGCCGAGGCGACCATCGACGAGCCGACCACCGACAGACAGGCGACCAGGGCGAGGCCGATCATGAGGGCCGCGCCGGTGGCGCCGGTGCGGCGCGGGTTGCGCAGGGCGTTGCGCTCGGCCAGCCGGCCGACGGGACCGAAGCCTCGCAGCAGCACGGCGCTGAGCACCCGTACGACACCGCCGGCGAGGAGCGGGCCGATGATCACGAACCCGAGGAGCGTGAGCACGACTCCCGCGCCGAGGACCAGCGAGCCGTCGCTGGCGTTGTCGGCGGTGGCTGCCAGGTAGAGGGCGAAGCCGCCGGCGCCCGTCAGGACGAGGCCGATGAGTCCCCGTACGAGGCCCGCCTTGCCGTCGGCCGGGGTACCGGCGTCGCGCAGGGCGGCCATCGGGGAGACCTTGCCCGCCCGGCGTGCCGGGAGGTAGGCGGCGAAGACGGTGACGACGACGCCGAGGACCAGACCGATCACCGGGGTGGTCGCCTTGACGGTGAGGTCCTCGGTGGAGAGGTTCATGCCTGCCATCGCCATCAGCTTCATCAGGCCGACCGCGATGCCGACCCCCGCGCCGACACCGAGGATCGATCCGACGAAGCCGAGCAGCAGCGCCTCCACCAGCACGGACCGGTTGACCTGCTTGCGGGAGGAGCCGATCGCCCGCATCAGGCCGATCTCGCGGGTCCGCTGGGCGACCAGCATCGAGAAGGTGTTGATGATCAGGAAGATGCCGACCAGGAACGCGATTCCGGCGAAGCCGAGCATGGCGTACTTGATGACGTTCATGAACTGGCCGATGCCTTCTCGGCTCTCGTCGGAGAACTCCTTCTGCGTCTGCACCTTGAACACACCGTCGGCCGTCAGGGCCCGGGTGACGTTCCGCTTGAGCTGTGTGTCGGTGACCCCGCCGGCGGCCGTGACGTTGAGCTGGGTGAACCGGCCGGTGGCGCCGAGGAGTTCGCGCTGTGCGGTGGCGGTGTCGAAGTAGACGACGGCCGCACCGGGATTGGTCACCTTGAAGGTGGCTATGCCGACGATCCGCGCCCGGATGTCACCGGTCTGCGCGATGGTACGAAGCTCGTCGCCCATCTTCAGATGGTGCTTGTCGGCGGTGTCGGCGTCGACCATCACCTCGGTGGGCCCGCGGGGTGCGTGACCGCTGGTGATCTCCATCGAACGCAGGTCGTTGCGTGTCCAGTTGCCCGCGATGGTCGGAGCGCCGGTGGTGGACCCCATGTTCTCGTTGTCGCTGTTGACGACCGTCACGTTCATCGAACTGACCGAGCCCTCGGCCGACTTGACGCCCTCGGCCTGCTGCGCCTTGGCGAGCACGGAGGCCGGCAGCGACTCGGGCACCCCGTTCTGCGGGGTGTCGTCGCTCTTGGCCGCCTTCGGCGACACCGTGACGTCGGACGACGTGGTCGAGAAGAGCTTGTCGAACGTCGTGTTCATGGTGTCGGTGAAGACGAGCGTCCCGCACACGAACCCCACCGACAGCAGCACGGCCACCGCCGAGAGAGCCATCCGGCCCTTGTGCGCGAAGAAGTTGCGCATCGAGGTCTTCAGCACAGTCATGACGTACGCCCCCGCGCGTCGAAGTCCTTCATACGGTCGAGGACGCTGTCGGCGGTCGGCCGGAACATCTCGTCGACGATCCGCCCGTCCGCCAGATACAGCACCCGGTCGGCGTACGAGGCGGCCACCGGGTCGTGCGTGACCATCACGATGGTCTGGCCGAGCTCGTCCACCGAGCGGCGCAGGAAGCCCAACACCTCAGCGCCCGCACGGGAGTCGAGGTTTCCGGTCGGCTCGTCACCGAAGATGATCTCGGGACGCGCGGCCAACGCCCTTGCCACGGCGACGCGTTGCTGCTGACCGCCGGAGAGCTGGTTGGGCCGGTGCTTGAGCCGGTCCTTCAGTCCCACGGTCTCGACGACCTGGGCCAGCCAGCCCTTGTCCGGCTTGCGGCCCGCGATGTCCATGGGGAGCGTGATGTTCTCCAACGCGCTGAGCGTCGGCAGCAGGTTGAACGCCTGGAAGATGAACCCGATCCGGTCCCGGCGCAGTTGCGTCAGCTTCTTGTCCTTGAGCCCGGTGATCTCGGTGTCGTCGAGGTAGATCTGCCCGGACGTCACGGTGTCGAGGCCGGCGAGGCAGTGCATGAGGGTGGACTTGCCGGAGCCCGAAGGGCCCATGATCGCGGTGAACTGTCCCCGCGCGATGTCCACGTCGACCTGGTCCAGGGCGACGACACGGGTCTCACCGGACCCGTACGCCTTCACGACCTGCCGCGCCCGTGCGGCAACGGCCGTACGCCCTCCAGTGCCCCCGTGCCTGGTGATTGTCACAGCCGATGTCACGGTATGTCTCCTAAGTCGGTCAGTGCTGAGCGCGCACTGATCCCGGGTGATGCTTCGCTGATCCGCCGGACGGACTGTCCCGCGTCGTGTCTTCGCGTCGTGCCCTGCGTTGTGTGTATGAGTCTGCTGGTGGGAGGGGGTCCGGGTCTCTGGTGCCCAGCGCAGTCTTGTGCGGGGGAAAACCCCACCCCCGAAGTTCAGGAACGCCGTCCCCAGCGGCGTAAAGCCAGGTTAAGGAGCTGGGGCGCCCCGTCTCGTCCTCCGTCGGTACGAACCCTCCCCGAGCCTTAGTAAGGAGGTACCCCTAGGGGCTGTCCACCCCTCGGTGGAGCGGGTCTCGGGGTTGCCTCCACCCTCCTGCCCGGCCACGCTCCACCCTCCCGCCGCGTGAGGGTCAAGTGGCAGAGTGACCGTCGGCAGATAGATGCAGGGGGAAAGGAAACCTGGTGGGCAGTGGGCGCCGTACGAGACCCGAGACACGCGACACCGCGCAGCGCACCGGAACCGGGAAACGAGGGGCCGTCGTCGCCGCCCTGATGCTCGCGATGGCGCTGGCCGCGCTCGACTCCACCATCGTGTCCACCGCCGTACCGCAGATCGTCGGCGACCTCGGCGGCTTCTCCGTCTTCTCCTGGCTGTTCTCGGGCTACCTGCTGGCCGTCACGGTCACCCTCCCGGTCTACGGCAAGCTCTCCGACACCTTCGGCCGCAAACCGGTCCTGATAGCGGGCTGTGCCCTGTTTCTCGCCGGCTCGCTGCTCTGCGCGCTGGCCTGGAACATGGGCGCGCTGATCGCGTTCCGGATCATCCAGGGCCTCGGCGGCGGCGCCCTCCAGGGCACGGTCCAGACGCTGGCCGCCGACCTCTACCCGCTGGAGCAACGCCCCAAGATCCAGGCGAAGTTGTCGACCGTGTGGGCGACCTCGGCGGTGGCGGGCCCCGCGGTGGGCGGGATCCTGGCGGCCTACGCCGACTGGCGCTGGATCTTCCTCGTCAACCTCCCCGTCGGCGCGGTGGCGATGTGGCTCCTGGCCCGCCACCTCCACGAACCGCAGCGTGACACCTCCGGCGTCCGCCCGCGCATCGACTGGGCCGGCGCGCTGGCGGTCTTCGCGTGCGGCGGCGTACTCCTGACGGCCCTCGTCCAGGGCGGCGTGGCCTGGCCCTGGCTGTCGTGGCCGTCAACCGCCTTCTTCGGTACGGGACTTGCGCTCGTGCTGCTCGTCGTCGTGATCGAACGCCGCGCGGCCGAGCCGATCATCCCCGGGTGGGTGTGGCGGCGCCCCACGATCGCGGCGGTCAACCTGGCGCTGGGCGCGCTGGGCCTGCTGATGGTGGCCCCGACGGTGTTCCTGCCGACGTACGCCCAGTCGGTGCTGGGCCTGACCCCGATCGCGGCCGGATTCGTGCTGTCCGTATGGACGTTGAGCTGGCCGGTGTCGGCGGCGCTGAGCCAGCACGTGTACCGCAGGATCGGCTTCCGCGACACGGCGGTGCTCGGCATCGGCACGGCGACCCTGATCCTGCTGGCGTTCCCCTACCTCCCCTACCCGGGCTCTCCCTGGCAGCCCACGCTTCTGATGCTGCTGCTCGGCGGCGCTCTCGGTCTCTTCCAACTTCCGCTGATAGTGGGCGTCCAGTCGACGGTCGGCTGGTCGGAGCGCGGCACGACGACGGCGTCGGTGCTGTTCTGCCGCCAGAGCGGCCAGACGATCGGCGCGGCCCTGTTCGGCGCGGTGGCCAACGGCGTACTGGCGTCCCGGCTGGGCGGCGCGGGCGACCTGGACTCGGTGACCAGGTCGCTGGGCACGAGCACCGCGACGGAGGCGACCCGCCGGGCGATCGCGGACGCGGTGCACTCGGTGTACTTCGGAGCGGCGGGCGCGGCGGCACTGGCCTTCGTGGTGCTGCTGGTGCTGGCGCCGCGAAGGTTTCCGGTGCTGGAGAGGGACCAGTAGGGGCGGGCAGGGGAAAGGAACCAGTAGGGGAAAGGGACCAGTTGGGGCCGGTAGCGGAACGGGTGGCGCGGGACTTCAGCCGTTTCTACTCCGCCGCCGCCCGCCCCGTGAGCGTGGTCAGGCTGCTGCGTACATGGTCCATGTGGGCCTGTACGTCGTCCCACTCCTGCCCGTGCTCCCGCAGCAGGCGCTCCGTCTCGCGGGCGACGCGGTCCTCCTGGACGCGGGCCTCGGCGAGGATCTCGGCGGCGCGGATCCGGGCGTATTCCTCGGTGCGCCCGACCGATCCCTCGGCCTCCGCGAAGGCCCGCTCCGCCTCGGACAGCGCGGCCTCGGCAGCCGCAACCCGCTCCATGTTCCGTGCCTCCAGGGCGACTTCACGCTCGGCGGAGAGCCGTTCCGCCGCGGCCCACCGCTCGGCGTACTCCTTCTCCTGCTCGGCGAGCAGCCCCGAGGTCCGCAGCCGCATCTCCCGCAACGCGGCCAGCGCCTCCCCCCGGCCCTCCTTGACCTCCCGCCGGGCGCCGATCCGGATCTCGTCGGCCTCGGCGCGGGCGGCGAGCAGCCGGTGCCGGGCACGTTCCTCGGCCTCGGTCCGTACGGTCTCGGCGGCGGCGCCCGCGGCCTCCAGCAGCGCGTCGGCGCGGGCCTCGGCCGCCGCGACCAGCTGCCGCGCCTCGCTCCGCCCCCGCTCCCGCACCGCGCCGGCCTCCTCGACGCCCAACTCGAAGAGCTGCCGGGCGCGTTCACCGAGGCTGTCGTACGTCTGCGGCTCCAGCGCCGCCACGACCTCCCGCAGCCGCTCCGACTCCGCGTCCATCTCCCGGGCGAGCACGGTCAGCCGCGCGGCCCGCTCCCAGGCCGCGTCCCGCTCCGCGGAGAGCGCGGCGGCGTACGCGTCGACCTGATCGGGCCGGTAACCGCGCCCCCGTCCGGCCCCGAAACCGGCCACGAAACCGTACGACATCGCTGCGCCGCTCATCCTGCAACCCCTCTCCGCGTACGACGTAATGATTCGCGCACATCTTGATGGATTGGGATGAAATGTGCCTAACGCGACACTCCGGGCCGAGTCACGACCGGTACGCGGAAGGGGGGTGGGTGACCGTACGTCGTACGGTCACCCACCCCCCTTCCGAAACAGCCCCGCCGGCCGGCTAGAGCAACCCGTCCCACATCTGCTCCAGCAGCACCGACCACCAGCTCTCCGGGGAGCCGAGCGCCGCCGGGTCGAGGGAGGCGAGCTGAACCTGGAAGTCGACGGTCCAGCGGCCCGCCTGCTCCTGGTTGAGGCCGTGGCGCAGCCGCCACATACGGCCGAGCAGCGCGAGACAGCGCGCGAACTCCGGCAGCCCCGTGTTCACGAACTGCGGCGGTACGGGCGCTCCGCCCGGCCCCGCCTCCACGGGCACCGCGACGATGTTCGCCGTCCCGTACTGCACGCAGACCGCCCTGCCGAAGTCGCTGCCCATCACGAGATACGACCCGGCGTCCGACGCCGGCCGCACCCCACGCTCCTGCGCCAGCTCCGCGAGTGTCGGCACCGGCCGCCCCGGCTGGGCCTGCGCCCAGAAGAACGGCCCCATGTCGGCGGGCAGCCCGGCGACGACCAGCGTGTGCGCCACGATCGGCGGCACCCCCTGCCGCGACACCGCCGCCTGGTCGAACCGGAACACCCCGGGCCCGAACGCACCGGCCAGCTCCTGCGCGACCCCCTCCGGGGGGATCGGCGGCGCGGGCTGCACCGGCGGAAGCGGCGTACGCACCGGCCCCGGTCGTGCCGGACCATCCGCCACCTGGTGCAACTCACCCTGGTGCGCGAGGAGTTGGGCCATGCCCTGCTGACGGCTCGCGTGATCGGTGCCGTAGGGCGCGATGCTCGTGATGCGGGCGTTCGGCCACTGCTCGCGGATCATGCGCGCGCAGTAGGCACCCGGCAGCTCACAGCTCTCCAACTCGGTGTGCAGTTCGAGGACCTGATCCGGCGGGATGTTCATCGCCCGCAGCTCGTGGAAGATCTGCCACTCCGGATGCGGCGTCCCCGGCGCGGACCTCCGGATCACCTGCTGCTCGGACCCGTCGGGCGCCCGGTAACGAAGAACGGCCTGATAGCCGGGACCGACCGTGGGCTGCCCGGGCGGGGGGTAACCGTACGAGGGGGGCTGAGCGCCGGGAGGGGCCGCGAGGTTCGGCGCGGGAGGCGGCGGAAACCCGGAGGCGGACGCCGACCGGGGGTGCCCCGCGAAACCGGGCGCCGCCATCCCGGGCACAGGCGGACCACCCGGCGCGTGCATACCGGGCGGCGGCGTCGCACCGGGGGACACAGGGGGCTGAGGAACGCCGGGAGGCGCGCCAGGGGTGCCAGGGGTTCCATGGGTGCCGTGGGCACCCGGGACGCCGGACGAACCGGGGAACCCGGAGCCGCCAGGAAACCCGGGACCACCTTGCGCGCCCGGGGTGGGGTAACCGCCCGGCGCACCGGGGGCACCCTGCCCGCCCGGCGCGCCCTGAGCACCCGCGAAACCGGGGGCACCCTGCCCGCCAGGCGCGCCATGGCCGCCCGGAGCGCCGGGGAACCCCGGTGCGTTGGGGGGGCCGGGAGGACCAGGTACACCGACGGCCGGAGGCGGCGGGGGCATGCCGGGACCGGCGACCGGGGGGCCGGCCAGCATGGTCTCGGCATAGTGCACGGCACCCGGGGTCCCAGGAACACCGGGAGGCTGGGGAGCACCAGGCGCGGACGGTACGCCCGGAGCACCCGGAGCGGACGGAGCGGACGGTACGCCCGGCGCACCCGTAGGCCGGGCAGCTCCAGGGCTCCCTGGCGCGCCCGGCGGACGGGGCACGTTGGCGGCGCCGCCCTGGGGGTCCGCGAACATGGTCGCGGCCTGGTGTACACCGTCGGGAGGGGTACCCCCGGGCGAGTGCGCAACGCCGGGCCGGTTCGAGGCACCAGGGGCACCCGGAGCTCCGGGCGGACCCGGAGGCAACGGAACGCCGGGCGGGTTCGGCGCACCCGGAGGCCGAGGAGCACCGGACACCCCGAGCCGACCGGACCCACCAGGGGCACCCGGCGCACCCGGAACCTGACCCGCACCCCCGCCCGGAACCCCGGGAGCCGCCGGAGGCTGGGGCGCACCGGCCCCGCCGGTCCCACCCGGACCGGAGAACATCGTCGCGGCCTGATGAACGCCCCCAGAAGGCGCCCCCGGCCGATTCTGCACGCCCGCGGGATCCGGACCGCCGACCCCGGCAGCCCCGGCAGCCCCTTCGGCGTCGAGGGCGGAAACGAACTGCGTGGGCGCGTAACCACCGGCGGGGCCGGGCCCCGGCGGAGGAGGAGGCGCAACTCCCGGACGGGCGCCCGGAGTTCCAGGTGCGCCCGGCGGAGGCGGGGTGCTCGCACCCCGGGCACCGCGCGGCGGCGGGGCCTTGCTGGTCGCCGCGTCGGCGATCTCGCCGGCGTTCGGCGCGAGCGCCCGCGCCGGAGGGGTGGGCGCACCGGGCGCCCCCTGCGGATACCCGTACCCCGCGGTCTCCGCGAGCCCCGAAGCCGCCGCGGCACCGTTGAGGGCGTCGCGGTCGTCGTCGCCGAGCGGCGGCGAGAACACGGTCGCCGGCAGGGGCACGGAAAGGTCCTCGCCCGCGTCCACACTCGTCGTGTCGGTCCCCGTCCAGGGCGTGGCCCCCGGCGGCACCGAGTCCACCGGCCCCCCGCCCGAGGAGGCTCCGGAACCCGACGCCGCCCCACCGCCGGAGGCACCCGCGCCCGACCGCCGGTCAGGCTGGATCCCCAGCTTGTCCGCCGCCTCCTGCAACCACTCCGGCGGAGTCAGCAGGAACGACGTCTGGTTCAGGTCGACCCGGGCCGGAGGCGCCGGTACCGCGTCCTCGACCGAGGCCGCACGGCCGTACTCCTCCTCGTACCGGCGGATCACCTCACCGACCGGCAGGGCTGGCCACAGCGTGGCCTCGCCGCTGTCCCGGGCCAGGACCAGCCGCTGCGCGCCCCCGTCCGAACGCGGACCCTCCGCGCGGTCCTCCGCCCAGACCACGAACCCGAGCTCGAACTCCCGTACCCGCACCTCCCGGTGCTGATACGACGGCACATCCCCGTTGACCCATTCCTCGGCGTGCTCCTGCGCCTGCGCGAACGTCACCATCGGTCAGTCACTCCCCCACCGAAGACACCGAAGACGCCGAAGACACCTGGGACGGCACCGGAACCGCACGCGCGAAACCGCCGTCCACCATCAGGTTCGCCACCGTCTCCAGCTCCGGCGGATTGCCCGCGAGCCGGGACAGGAACTGGTCGAAGTCGTCGCCGCACGGCAGCAGCAGCCGCTCCACCCGGTCGGCCGGCGGCCACGTCGGATCGACGTCCCGCGCGTCGTCGTACGCGCAGAACCACACCGACCCGAGCCGCTCACCCTTCACCCGCACAGCCAGCAGACCACCCTGCACGAAACCGACGCACAGATAGTCCTTCGTCAGATGATCACGCAGACACTTGTTGACGTACACGAGGTCGTTGACCGCCGCCTCGTCCCGCACCGTGAAGAACGGCTGGTCCACCAGCAGCCCCAGCTCGGCGTCGAGCGCCGCACCCACCGGCGCGCACCCGCCCGCCGCCTTCAGGAACGACCGGTACGCCCCCGGCAGCCGGTAGCCGAGGTCCTCCTCGACGCCCTGCACCTGCGACTCGGTCACCGCCACCGCCGACTTCGGCAACGCGAAATGCGCGGGCCGCGTCTCCTGCAGCGGCCGCGTACCGCGCTTGTGCTGGTCGACGGCCGACGTCGCGATCCCGCCGTGATGCCGCAGCAGCGCCTTCACCTCGACCGGCACGAGCTCCAACCGCCGCCCACCGGGTACGTGGTGCCAGGTCCAGCCGTGCGGCGTCGCCACCGCCGGAACCGTGTCCCACAGCTCGTGCCCGGACGCGGCGAGCGCCGCGTTCGCCGACACGTAGTCCGTCAGCCGCAGTTCGTCGACGCCGAAACCCTCGGGCGGCTCCGCGATCTCCGCCACCGCACGCGCGTAGAGCGAGAAGTCGGGATAACCGCGCTCGTCGACCCGCACCCCTCTCGGGTGCCGGGTGGCCCGTACCGGGTCCGGGAAGTGCACGACCTGCCCGGCATAGGCCGCGTTCGGCGGCACGGCTCGCTGCCCGAGCCGACCTGTCGTCATGGCGGTTGCCCCCTGCGGCGTTTAAAAAGGCCTGTACATCAGTACGACCCGTACGTCTGTCACAACACGTCACGTCACATCACCGCCGTCCCGCCTGTCAGCACATCAGTGCGGACAGCAACCCGGACGGCGCTGCGGATCGCGGCTGCCCGACAGCCTATGCGGTACGCCGACACCGGTCACCGGCGCCGGTCACCGGCCCCCCGCTTCCGTGACCAGCCGTCACCCTGCCGTGACGGTGCGACGAAGCCCTGGCGTGTCACACCGCCCCAGCTACCGCACCAGGCGCGCTATTTGGCACTCTGTGTCCGCCGGAGCGTTGTACGGGGGAGACACCGGAGGGGATGACGATCATGAACGCGACACAGACAGGGACTCAGACGGGAAGGCCGGCAGAACGGCCGACAGACAACCCAGCGAGAACACTCACGCCCGAAATGCCCGGTACGACCGGCAGACCCGGCGGCGACCCACGCGTCGGCTGGAGCAGCAACGAGACGCCCCGCGTCCCGACCCTCCGCCACCGCCGCGACGGCATACTCCCCACTGTCGCCGCCGCCCTCTCCGTACGCGGCGCCACCCTCACCGGCACCGCCGCACGCGCCGACCAGCCACCCGCCCTGCACCCCCTCGTCCAGGACTTCCTGGACACCCTCGCCAGCACCCACCGCGACCGCTCCACCGGCCGCTGCGCCGAGGCACTCCTCATATCCCGGCAGATCACCCTCGCCGACGAAGCCCGCAGCCGACGCGCCGCCCGCAAACCCATGACCAACGGCGAAGCCCGCAGAGCACTCAAACAAGCCAAACTCACCGCCCGCCACATCCGCGAGGACGGCGACCCCCTCCACGGCAGCTTCGCCACACCCTGCCGCTCCTGCACAGCACTCAGCGCCCACTTCGGCGTCCGCATAGTCGACTCGTCGCCCCCCACCGACTGACGCCCCCCACCCCTCCCCAGACCCCCCACCGCACGACGGCGCCGCACCGGGCACGCGCCGGTCCATGACCTCGACGATCGAACGGCAGATGCACACCGACCGCACCTCCACCACCCGCTTCCCCGTAGCCGTCGACGCCGCGCTGCGCGCCGCCGGCTGGCAGCCAGGCCGCTGGGACATAAAACAGGCCGAGATCTGGGCCGACGCCCTACGCGGCCACGCCTCCCCCGCCGGCCACCGCCACGCGGTCTTCCCCGCCGCCGTCGAAGCCTGGGCCGAGTTCGGCGGCCTGCACATCACACCCCCCGGCCCCGGCCGCCAGGTCGCCCCCACCGCCCTGCACCTCGACCCCCTCCACGGCCTCCACATGGCCCGCACCCTCGCCGACCTCGGCCGCGCCCTCGACACCGAGGTCTGCCCCCTCGGCGAGGAACCCGAGACCCAGACCCTCCTCGCCATCGACACGTCAGGCCGCGTCTACGCCCTCGACCACACCGGAGACTGGTACCTCGGCCACGACCTCGACCAGGCCCTCGCCACCCTGATCACCGGCCTGGAACCCGCACGCCTGACAGCCCCCTGAAACCCACACACCCCGGCACCCCGGCACCCCGGCACCCCGGCACCCGCACTGGGCAACACCGGCAACACCCCAGGCCAAACCACTAGGTCGGGATGACCGCCGACACCCGAAACCCCCCCGCCTCCGTCGACCCGGACACGAACACCCCGCCCAACGCGGCAACCCGCTCCTTCATCCCGAGCAGACCGTTACCCCCCGACGGAAACCGCACCGAAGAGCCCGACACGGGCTCGGGCGGCGGCTCGTTCTCCACCTGCATCGCGATCTCGTCACCCCGATGCGCCAGCCGTACGTGCGTCTTCGCACCCGCCGCGTGCTTGTGGACGTTCGTCAACGCCTCCTGCACCACCCGGTACGCCGTCTGCTCCACCTCCGCGCCGTACAACCGCACCTCCCCCTCGACCGACAGCGCCACCACCATCCCCGCGGCCGCCGACTGCCCGATCAACTCCTCCAACTCGGACAGACACGGCCCGTCCCCCACACCCTCACCACCCGACGCGGCACGAGACGCGGCCACCGCCGCGGCCACCCCCACCGCCGCCAACGGCACACCCTGCACCCGCCGCTCCAAACCCTCCCCCGACCGCAACACCCCGAGCATCTCCCGCAACTCGGTCAACGCCTGCCGCCCCATGTCCCCCACAAGAGCGGCA
This sequence comes from Streptomyces sp. B21-083, assembly GCF_036898825.1. GTDB lineage: Bacteria > Actinomycetota > Actinomycetes > Streptomycetales > Streptomycetaceae > Streptomyces. The sequence continues at coordinate 4,016,397 of NZ_JARUND010000001.1, forward strand.
TTCCGCACAGCCTTCTCAGGATCCTTCCGGGCGATCGCCTGCAGAGCCGCCGCATGCACCACCATCAGACTCACCCGATGCGCCACCACGTCGTGCATCTCACGGGCGATACGCGTCCGCTCCTCGTTCCGCGCCCACTCCGCCCGCTCCTCGGCCCGCTCCGCCAGCAACTGAAGCTCCCGCTCCAGACTGTCCGCCCGCTCCCGAAGACTCTCCATCAACCGCCGCCGCGCCCCCACGTACAACCCGAGCAGCAACGGCGGCGCGGTCGCACCCAACGACGTGAGGATGGCGACGATCGGGACCAGCCAGTCCCCGATCTTCAGACCCCCGTCCGCCACACCCTGGTGCGACCGCACGAACGTCACGATGAGCGTCCCCACCATCGCCATCCCCGCCAGCGCCCCGATGATCCGCCGGGGCAGCTCGGAGGCGGCGAGCGTGTACAACCCGACGACGCCCATCAGATAGCCCATCTGGGCCGGCCCGACGGCGATCGACACCAGCACGACAGCGATCGGCCACCGCCGCCGAAACACCAGCACGGACCCGGCGACAAGCCCGAACAAAATCCCGGCGGACACCGGGATCCCCGCCTCCCGAGCGAACCGGACGCCCTCCCCGGCGCACTCCACGGCGGACACCGACGCGAGACCCACATCCAGCACCGCACCGCGCCACCTGGTCCACCACCAGGGCCCGGTCAGGGCCGCGGCGTGCTCATCCCCCGTAGTGGTCATGCGTCCCAGCCTACGTTCGGGTGCCGCCCATTTTCCGGCGAGTTTCGACGACCGCCCCGCACCACGGGACCGCCCGCGACCGCAATCGAACAGAAGCGAAACCCACCAGAATCCCTCGAACTGCTGAACCGCGCACCGTTCGACCCCGGAAGCGACGATTCCGCCGGGAGGGTTTGCCCATGGAACATGCATGTGGCAAGTACGCCGACTTCGAGACACTGCGGGAGCGGGCGCTGACGTTGCGGCGGGACGGCTACAGCCTTCGACAGATCCGCGACGAGCTCCAGGTCCACAACAAGGAGACGCTCCAGCGGCTGGTCGAGGGCGAGCCTCCTCCCGAGTGGACGAAGCGGCCACGCGCGAAGGACGACGTCCGCGAGAGGGCGCGGGAGCTGCGACAGCAGGGCTGGACGTACAACCAGATCCAGGCAGAACTGGGCTGCTCGAAGAGTTCGGTCTCGCTCTGGGTGCGAGATCTGCCGCATCCGGAGTCCAAGTGCACACCGGAGGAACAGCGGGAGCGGATGAACGCGGGGCTCGCGCGGCTGCAAGCCTCTCGACAGCAGGAGCGCGAGGCAACGAAGCGAGCAGCAGCGACAGCCGTCGGCAAACTGTCGGATCGCGAGTTGTTCCTTACAGGCGTTGCGCTCTACTGGGCCGAGGGAACCAAGGACAAGCCACACACCCGCCGCGAGTGCGTGGAGTTCGTCAACAGCGACCCCGGAATGATCAGCGTCTTCCTCGCCTGGCTGGACCTGCTTGAGGTAAGCCGGGATCGGCTGCACTGCCGCGTCATGATTCACGAGTCCGCGGACGTCGCCGCCGCCGAACACCACTGGGCAGACCTCGTCGGCATCGACAGGTCAGCTCTCGGCAGGACGATCCTCAAGAAACACAATCCGACGACCGTGCGCAAGAACACGGGAGCCTCCTACCGAGGGTGCCTCGGCATCAGAGTGCGGCAGGGAGCAGATTTGTACCGTCGCATCGAGGGTGCCTGGTACGGCATAGTAGGGAGTGCCAATTCGGCGACCTGACTAAATGTCCGATTTAGTCAGGTTTAGTCCCCCGTGGTGTAATTGGTAAGCACTGTGGCTTTTGGTGCCATCTGTCCGGGTTCGAGTCCTGGCGGGGGAGCAATGCTCGGTTCGGGCCCTGACTGCTCAGTCAGGGCCCTTACTCATGTCCCCCACGAAACGCCCCGGTATCCTGCGGATGTCGTCCCGCCCCCCTCCGCAGCCGAAGGGCACACCCGTGAGCGCCAATCGCCCCGCCGCCGTCGTCGTACTCGCAGCGGGTGAGGGCACCCGTATGAAGTCGGCCACACCCAAGGTCCTGCACGAGCTCTGTGGCCGTTCCCTGGTGGGCCATGTGCTCGCCGCCGCAGGCGAGTTGGGCCCCGAGAACCTGGTCGTCGTCGTGGGGCACGCCCGTGAACAGGTCACCGCGCATCTGACGGAGGCCGGCACCGGCATCCGTACCGCCTTCCAGGCGCAGCAGAACGGCACCGGTCACGCCGTACGCATGGGGCTCGAAGAGCTCGGTGGGGCTGTCGACGGGACTGTGGTGGTCGTCTGTGGCGACACCCCGCTCCTCACCGGCGCGACCCTCCGCACGCTCGCCGCGACCCATTCCGGCGACGGCAACGCCGTGACCGTGCTGACGGCGGAGGTGCCGGACGCGACGGGGTACGGGCGGATCGTGCGGGACGGCGCCTCGGGAGCCGTGACGGCGATCGTGGAGCACAAGGACGCCACCGACGCGCAGCGGGCGATCCGTGAGATCAACTCCGGTGTCTTCGCGTTCGACGGGCGGTTGCTCGCGGACGCGCTGGGGAAGGTGCGGACGGACAACAGCCAGGGTGAGGAGTACCTCACCGACGTGCTCGGGATCCTGCGTGAGGCCGGGCACCGGGTCGGGGCCTGTGTGGCCGGCGACCACCGGGAGATCGCGGGGATCAACAACCGTGTGCAGCTGGCGGAGGCGCGTCGGATTCTGAACGACCGGCTGCTGACCGAGGCCATGCTCGCGGGGGTGAGTGTGATCGACCCGGCCAGCACGTGGGTCGACGTGACGGTCACCTTCGAGCAGGACGCGATCGTCCACCCGAACACGCTGCTCCAGGGGTCCACGCATCTCGCGGAGGGTGCCGAGGTCGGGCCCAACTCGCGGCTGAAGGACACCCGGGTGGGTGCTGGGGCGCGGGTGGACAACACGGTTGCCGACGGTGCCGTGGTGGGGGCTCAGGCGAATGTGGGGCCGTACGCCTATCTGCGTCCTGGAAGCCGTCTCGGGGTGAAGTCCAAGATCGGTACGTACGTCGAGACCAAGAACACGTCGATCGGTGACGGGACGAAGGTGCCGCATCTGTCGTATGTCGGGGACGCGACGATCGGTGAGTTCACGAACATCGGTGCCGCGAGTGTGTTCGTGAACTACGACGGGCAGGACAAGCATCACACCGTTGTCGGGTCGCACTGCAAGACGGGTTCGGACAACATGTTTGTGGCGCCTGTCACTGTCGGGGACGGTGCGTACACCGCTGCCGGGTCGGTGATCACGAAGGATGTGCCGCCCGGTTCGTTGGCCGTGGCCCGTGGCCAGCAGCGGAATATCGAGGGCTGGGTGGCTCGTAAGCGGCCGGGAAGCGCGTCGGCGAAGGCGGCCGAGGCGGCTTCTCGGGAGCCGGGCGACGAAAGCTGACCGGAAACACTCCCGTCCGACTCGGGCTACCGTGATAGACGCACACCCGCACACCCCCAGCTGAGCAGGCCTCTCAGGGCTGATCACGGCTGAGACACCTCCGAGGAGACAGTGCTGTGACCGGGACCAAGACGACCGGCGGGAAGTCCGGGAAGAAGAAGATGATGTTCTTCTCCGGCCGCGCCCACCCCGAGCTCGCCCAGGAGGTCGCCCTGCAGTTGGGGGTCGACGTGGTGCCGACGAAGGCCTTCGACTTCGCGAACGGTGAGATCTACGTTCGTTACGAGGAGTCGGCGCGTGGCGCGGACTGCTTCGTGATCCAGAGCCACACGGCTCCGATCAACCAGTGGATCATGGAGCAGTTGATCATGATCGACGCGCTGAAGCGCGCGTCGGCCAGGTCCATCACCGTGATCGTGCCGTTCTACGGTTACGCGCGGCAGGACAAGAAGCACCGTGGGCGTGAACCGATCTCGGCGCGTCTGGTCGCGGACCTGATGGCGACGGCGGGTGCGGACCGCATCCTGACGGTGGATCTGCACACGGACCAGATCCAGGGCTTCTTCGACGGCCCGGTGGATCATCTCTTCGCGTTGCCGCTGCTCGCGGACTATGTGGGCGCGAAGGTGGACAAGGGCAAGCTGACGGTCGTGTCGCCGGACGCGGGCCGGGTGCGGGTGGCCGACCGCTGGTGCGACCGGCTGGGTGCGCCGCTGGCGATCGTGCACAAGCGGCGTGACAAGGACGTGGCGAACCAGGTGACCGTCCACGAGGTCGTGGGTGAGGTCAAGGGTCGTGTGTGTGTGCTGGTCGACGACATGATCGACACGGGTGGGACGATCGTGGCAGCGGCGGACGCGTTGTTCGCGCACGGTGCGGAGGATGTCATCGTGACGGCGACGCACGGTGTGCTGTCGGGTCCCGCCGCCGATCGTCTGAAGAACTCGCGGGTGAGTGAGTTCGTGTTCACGAACACGCTGCCGACGCCGGGTGAGCTGAGTGCCGACCTGGACAAGATCAAGGTGCTGTCGATCGCGCCGACGATCGCGAGTGCGGTGCGTGAGGTGTTCGAGGACGGTTCGGTGACGAGCCTGTTCGACGAGCAGTAGGCCCCGGGTCTCCCGCTTCTTACGAGCTCTGCTGGATCTGCTGGATCGCTTCTGCATGATCGATTTTTCTGCGGCCTCCCCTGGCGAGTACTCTGTCGGAGTTGCTCGGCGAGGGAGGCCGTTCCCGTGTCATTCACGGGTCAGGTGCTCCGTTATCGACGCGCTCTTCGTAGCAGGCCGTTCGTGGCCGGGTGACCTGTCCGTCTCGCACCCGTACGAGGAGTGAAAAGCATGTCCGAGGTAAAGCTCACCGCCGAGATCCGCACCGAGTTCGGCAAGGGCGCCTCCCGCCGCATCCGCCGCGAGGCCAAGGTTCCCGCGGTCGTCTACGGCCACGGTGCCGAGTCCGTGCACATCTCGCTGCCGGGCCACGAGCTCCAGCTCGCCCTGCGTACCCCGAACGTCCTGCTCACGCTGGACATCGAGGGCCGTACCGCGCTGGTGATCCCGAAGGCCGTGCAGCGTGACGCCCTCAAGGGCTTCCTCAAGCACGTCGACCTGCTCACCGTGAAGAGCGGCGAGAAGGTCACCGTCGAGGTCTACGTCCACACCGAGGGCGAACTGGCGCCGGGCGCCTTCCTGCTTGAGCACGTGCTGAGCACGCTGACGGTCGAGGCCGAGGCCACGCACATCCCCGAGTCCGTCACGGTCTCCATCGCGGGCCTGGAGGCGGGTGCCGCCATCCTCGCGAAGGACATTCCGCTTCCCGAGGGCACCACGCTGGCGATCGACGAGGACGCGGTCGTCCTCCAGGTTCTGTCCGCGCAGGCGGAGGAGGCCCCCGCCGACGGCGACGCCGCGACCACCGAGGCCTGATCGCCCCGGAGACTTCGTTTGCCGGCCGCCGCTCCTACCGGGAGCGGCGGTCGGCGTGTATCCAAGGAGAGATGGACGTGACGACCGACGCGGGCGGCCCCTGGCTGATCGTGGGGCTCGGCAATCCCGGGCCGGAGTACGCGATGAACCGGCACAACGTGGGGTTCATGGTGGCCGACCTGCTCGCGGAGCGGATCGGCGGGAAGTTCAAGCGGGCCGGGAAGGCGCAGGCGCAGGTCATCGAGGGGCGGGTGGGGCCGCCGGGGCCGGCGAACCGTCGGGTGATCCTGGCGAAGCCGATGTCGTACATGAACCTGTCGGGCGGGCCGGTGAACGCGCTGCGGGAGTTCTACAAGGTGTCGCTGAGCCGTGTCGTGGCGGTCCATGACGAGCTGGACATCGACTACGGGGTGCTGCGGCTGAAGCTGGGCGGCGGGGACAACGGTCACAACGGTCTGAAGTCGATGACGAAGGCGATGGGTCCGGACTACCACCGGGTGCGGTTCGGGATCGGGCGTCCTCCGGGGCGTATGCCGGTGGCGGATTTCGTGCTGAAGGACTTCTCGTCGGCGGAGCGCAAGGAGCTGGACTACTTCGTGGACCGGGCGACGGACGCGGTGGAGTCGCTGGTGACCGAGGGCCTGGAGCGGGCGCAGGGCTCGTACAACTCCTGAGCCCGTTCGGTGGGTGCCCGGGGATACGTGCGTACAACTGCCGACTTTGTCGGGCAGGAGTTGACCGATCGCCCGACCATGGCCAATGATCCCGGCCATGCCAGCCACCGCCCGTCGTCGCAAGTCCGCCTCCGCCTCGCCGCGGCTCGGGCGTCTGGGGCGGTTCGGGCGGTTCGCGGTGATGGGGACGGTCGCCGCGCTGATCCTTATCGCGGGTGTGTGGGCGTCCTGGGGGACGGCTCAGCACGTGATGCTCAGCAAGGGGCGTGAGCAGGGCACGATGACGGTGGCGGGGTGTGAGGACGGCGTCTGTACGGGGTCGTACCGGCCGGTGTCGGTGGGGTCGACGGCGCGGAGCCGGGTCGTGCTGGACCAGTCGGTGGGGGTGCGCGCGGGTGAGACGTACTCGGTGGTCGTGAAGCCGGGGAGCCGTGATGTCGTGCGGTCGGGTCCGGCGGGTTTTCTGTACGCGTGGGTGCCGTTGGGTGGTGCGCTGCTGCTGGCGTCGGTCGTGGTGGCGGGTGGGCTGGGGCTGACGCGGACGGGGTGGGCGATGGCGGGGAGCGGGTTGGCCCTGGTGACGGCGGCCTGGGCGGCGTTGTAGAGACCACGAAGGGCATGAGGACTTGGGGACATGAGGGTGCCCTCGTACGCGTGCGTACGAGGGCACCCTCAGCCGTGTCCGGCCGTCCGGCTCAGCCGGTGTTGCGCAGGCCTGCCGCGACTCCGTTGACGGTGAGGAGGAGGGCGCGGGCGAGGAGCGGGTCGGGGTCGGTGCCGGCCGCCGCGGCGTCGCGCTGGCGCTTGAGCAGGGTCACCTGGAGGTAGGAGATGGGGTCCAGGTAGGCGTCCCGGATGGTGAAGGTCTGCTTCAGTACGGGGGCGGCGTCGAGGAGTTCGGACTCGCCGGTGACGCGCAGGACCTCTTTGACTGTCAGCTCGTGTTCGGTCCTGATGGTGTCGAAGACGTGCTTGAGGTCGTCGGGTACGAGGGTGTCGACGTAGTGAGCGGCGATCCTGAGGTCGGTCTTGGCGAGGGTCATCTCGACGTTGGAGATGAAGTTGCGGAAGAAGTGCCACTGTTCGTGCATCTCGTCGAGCACGGTGTCGAGGCCCGCTTCGCGCAGGGCCTTCAGGCCGGAGCCGACGCCGAACCAGCCGGGGACGATCTGGCGTGACTGGGTCCAGCCGAAGACCCAGGGGATGGCGCGCAGACCGTCGAGCGAGACGCCGGAGCCGGGGCGGCGGGAGGGCCGCGAGCCCAGGTGCAGGTCGGCGAGCTGGTCCACCGGCGTCGACGCGAGGAAGTACGTCGGCAGGTCGGGGTCCTCGACCAGGGACCGGTAGCGGGCGTGCGCGGCGTCAGAGACGACGTCCATGGCCGCGTCCCAGCGGGCCAGCGCTTCGTCGGACTGGCGCGGCGAGGTGTGCAGGGCGGAGGCCTGGAGGGTGGCGGCGACCGTCAGTTCGAGGTTTTCGCGGGCGAGTGAGGGGACGAGGTACTTGTCGGAGATGACCTCGCCCTGTTCGGTGACCTTGATCTCGCCTTCCAGGGTGCCCCAGGGCTGGGCGAGGATCGCGTCGTGGGAGGGGCCGCCGCCTCGGCCGACGGTGCCGCCGCGGCCGTGGAAGAGGCGGAGCCGCACTCCGTACCTGTGGGCGACGTCGCGCAGGCGGCGCTGGGCGCGGTGGATCTCCCACTGGCTGGTGGTGATGCCGCCGAACTTGGAGGAATCGGAGTAGCCGAGCATGACTTCCTGGACGTCGCCCCGGAGCGCGACGAGGCGCCGGTAGGACGGGTCGGAGAGCATGTCCTCAAGGATGGTGTCGGCGGCCTTGAGTTCGTCGGTGGTCTCCAGGAGGGGCACGATGCCGATCTTGGCCCAGCCGGCGTGGAGGTCGATGAGGCCGGCCTCGCGGGCGAGTACGGCGGCGGCGAAGACGTCGTCGGAGCCCTGGCACATCGAGATGATGTAGGACTCGATGACCTCGGGTCCGAAGACGGCGAGGGCCTTCTTGACGGTCTCGAACACGCCGAGGGTCTTGGTCCCGGCCGCGTCGAGCGGGGCGGGGGTCGGGGCGAGGGGCCTGCGGGACCGGAGTTCCTTGGCGAGGAGCTTGTTGCGGTACTCGCGGGGCATGTCCTCGTAGCGCCAGGATTCCTCGCCGAGGCGGTCGAAGAGCTGGCCGAGGGTGTGGTGGTGGGCGTCGGCGTGTTCGCGTACGTCCATGGTGGCGAGCTGGAGGCCGAAGGCGGCGAGGGTGCGGATGGTGCGGTCCATGCGGCCGTCGGCGAAGAGGCCGCCGCGGTGTTCGCGCAGGGAGGTCTGGATGAGGGTGAGGTCGGCGAGGAGCTGGCCGGTGCCGAGGTAGTCGCGGCCGGGGGCGTGCGGGGTGCCGTTGGCGAGGCGCTGCTTGGTGTTTTCGAGCTTCTGGCGGATGCAGGTGGCCTTGAGCCGGTAGGGCTCTTCGGCGTTGAGGCGCTTGTAGCGGGGGCTGATCTCGGGCAGGAGTTCGATGTCGGCCCGGAGGGATTCGAGGAGTTCCTCGGTGGCGCCCGTGTAGCGGATGGAGTTGGAGAGGAAGCCGCGCAGTTCGTCGATCAGTTCCAGGGCGTCGTTGATGCCGTGCTCGTGCTGGAGGATGAGGACGTCCCAGGTGACCTGGGGGGTCACGTTGGGGTTGCCGTCGCGGTCGCCGCCGATCCAGGTGCCGAAGGTGAGGGGCCGGGTGTCGTCGGGGAGACGGACTCCGACGCGTTCGAGTTCGGCGGTGAGGTCTTCGAGCACGTCCCCGACCGCACCCGCGTGCAGTTCGTCGAGGTAGTAGATGGCGTTGCGTGCCTCGTCGGCGGGCTCGGGGCGTACGACGCGCAGTTCGTCCGTCTGCCAGACGAGGTCGATGTTCTCGGCCAGACGGGTGTCGTAGCGGCGGCGGTCCGCCTCGATGACGGGGGTCTCCAGCAGGGCGGCGATACGGCGCAGCTTGTTGAGGACCGAGCGCCTGGCCGCTTCCGTGGGGTGGGCCGTGAAGACGGGGCGAACGTTGAGGTTCTTGACCGTGGCGCGCAGGTGGTCGGGGTCGGCGTCCTTGAGGCGGTCGGCCGTTCGGGCGAGGAGGCTGCCTTCGGCGGCGCGCTTGGCGCGTAGTTCGCGGCCTCGGTGGACCTGCTCGGTGACGTTGGCGAGGTGGAAGTAGGTGGAGAAGGCGCGGACGAGCTTGGCGGCCGTCTCCAGTTCGGTGCCGCGCAGGAGTTCGGCGGCGGCCTCGCCGTCCTCGCGGGTCAGTTGGCGGACCTTCTCCACGAGTTCCAGCAGCTCAGGGCCCTCCTGGCGGACGAGGGTCTCGCCGAGGAGGTCGCCCAGGCGGCGGATGTCGGCGCGCAGTTCGCTGCTGGTCGTCGTGGTGGCCTGGCCATGGTCGTCGGCACTGCTCACAGGTGCGGCTCCTTGCAGTGTGGAGGCTCGGCGGGTGGGTACCCGGCGGGTGTCCGGGCGGGCAGGCCGCGCCGGATCCGGGGTGCCGGGCGGCATAGGGGCGGGGCATCCGGGAAGTAAAGAGAGCGGACCGCGCTGTCCGACCGACTCAAGGATAGGTGTCGAGGGGCACGCGCCGAATTTCGGGCCCTTGCCGCCGGGCGACGCGCTGACATACTTACGACGCCGTAGGTTACGCATCCGTAGGGAGCCTGAATCCGAGGGCGACCTCGGATTCCGTACCCCCGGTATCTGCCCAGACCCATCACCCCCCAGGGGATGCGCATGACCACCTCACCTTCCGACGCGCTCGAAGACGCTGGGAAGACGCCCGACGACTCCTCAATGCCCTCGGCCACGCTGGGTGGCGAACAGAAGCGTTCACTCGAACAGATCACGCTTCTTCTCTTCATCATCGTCCCGTTCCTCGCGGTGCTGGCGGCGGTGCCGCTGGCGTGGGGCTGGGGGGTGAGCTGGCTGGACCTCGGCCTGCTCGTCTTCTTCTACTACCTGGGCTGCCACGGCATCACGATCGGCTTCCACCGGTACTTCACGCACGGCGCGTTCAAGGCCAGGCGGCCGCTGCGGATCGCTCTCGCCATCGCCGGTTCGATGGCGGTGGAGGGTCCGCTGGTGCGTTGGGTGGCCGACCATCGCAAGCATCACAAGTTCTCGGACGCGGAGGGCGATCCCCATTCGCCGTGGCGGTTCGGGGAGACGGTTCCGGCGCTGATGCGTGGCCTGTGGTGGGCGCACATCGAGTGGATGTTCGATGAGGAGCAGACGCCGCAGGACAAGTACGCGCCCGATCTGATCAAGGACCCGGACATCCGGGCGATCTCCCGTCAGTTCATCTGGTGGGCGATGCTGTCGCTGGCGCTGCCGGCGCTGATCGGCGGTCTGGTGACGATGTCCTGGTGGGGCGCGTTCACGGGCTTCTTCTGGGGCTCGCTGGTGCGTGTCTGCCTGCTCCATCACGTCACCTGGTCGATCAACTCGATCTGCCACGCGGTGGGCAAGCGCCCCTTCAAGTCGCGGGACCGCTCGGGCAACGTGTGGTGGCTGGCCGTGCTCTCCTGCGGCGAGTCCTGGCACAACCTGCACCATGCCGACCCGACGTCGGCGCGGCACGGTGTGATGCGTGGGCAGGTCGACTCGTCGGCGCGGCTGATCCGCTGGTTCGAGAAGCTCGGCTGGGCCTATGACGTGCGCTGGCCGTCACGCTCGCGTATCGATTCCCGCCGGAACACGGACCTGGACGGCTCTCGGCGGCGGAAGGAGCCGGCGAAGGCGGCATGATTGACGGCGTGGTGACCGATTCCAGCAGCACTGAGAGCAATGAGAAACCGCGGCGTCCCCGCCGCACCCGGATGACGGGTGCCGAGCGCCGGGCCCAGTTGCTGGAGATCGGCCGCACGCTGTTCGCCACGAAGGGCTTCGAGGCCACGTCGGTGGAGGAGATCGCGGCCAAGGCCGGTGTCTCCAAGCCGGTGGTGTACGAGCACTTCGGCGGCAAGGAGGGCCTGTACGCGGTGGTCGTGGACCGCGAGATGCGGCGCCTGCTGGACATGGTGACGAGCTCGTTGACGGCCGGCCACCCCCGCGAACTGTGCGAACAGGCGGCGTTCGCGCTCCTCGACTACATCGAGGAGTACACGGACGGCTTCCGCATCCTGGTCCGCGACTCCCCCATCCCCCAGTCGACGGGTTCCTTCGCGTCGCTGATCTCGGACATCGCCACCCAGGTGGAGGACATCCTGGGCCGTGAGTTCAAACGCCGCGGCTTCGACCCCAAGCTGGCCCCGCTGTACGCCCAGGCGCTGGTCGGCATGGTCGCGCTGACGGGCCAGTGGTGGCTGGACGTACGCCGTCCGCGCAAGGCGGAGGTGGCCGCCCACCTGGTGAACCTGGCGTGGCACGGACTGGACGGCCTGGAGGCGAAGCCGCGCCTGATCGGGCGCCGGAAAAGCTGAATGAACGTTCCTCTAGATTAAGCTTGTGGCATCATTCACCCATGACTGAGATCGCGATCAGCGCAGCCCGCTCCCAGCTCGGCGACCTGGTCCGCCGCGCGGCCCACAGCCGCGAGACCATCGCCCTCACCGACCATGGGCACGTTGCCGCACTCCTCGTCTCTCCCCAGGTGATAGAGGATCTCGAAGACTCGCTCGCCGTCGCGGACTACCAACGGCGCAAGGCCGAGGGCACGCTGGGTGAGGGAATCCCGATGGCCGAGGTGCGTAGGCGACTGGGGCTTGAGAAGCAGTGACCTACGAGATCATCTTCGAGCCTCACGCCCTTGATGCCGCAACACGATTCCTGAAAGAGGACCCCGCCGGGCTCGCCGTGGTCCTGGACGCCATCGACGAACTGGCCCATGACCCCCGCCCTTCAGGGACGGCACCGTACGGCCCGGACATCCGGCGCCTTCGCGTGGGCGCCTACCGCGTCGTTTACATGATCGACGACAACGTGATCCACATCCTCATCACCCACCTGGGCCGGACAGCCTGACCGGCTCCAGGAACTCCAGCCGGTTGCCCACGGGGTCGGAGACATAGAAGCGCAGGTGGCCCGGCAGGTCGCCGTCCCAGGTCACCTGCACCCCACGAGCCTCCAGCCGGGCCGCGTACGCCTCGATGTCCGTGACCCGCAGCCCGGGGTGGGCCTTTCGGGCGGCTCGGAAGGTGGCCTCCACCCCCAGATGGAGCTGCGCGGCCCCCGCCCGGAACCAGCACCCGCCCCTTGCGGCCAGTACCGGTGGCTTCGGGATCTCGGTCATGCCGAGGACGTCGACGTAGTACGCGCGCAGCTCGTCCTCCGCCCCGGGCGGCGCGGCCATCTGTACGTGGTCGACGCCGACGATCACTTCCCTGCCCCTCGTCCCCCGCCCTTCCGGGCCACGGCGAACAGCCGCTGGAAGGGCAGCACGGTGCCGTACGCCTCCGTCGGATACACGGCGCGCAGCAGGTCGCGGTACTCGGTGAGGAACGCGTCCCGGGCCTCGGAGTCGTCCGCGAGGGCGGTGAGCACAGGCCGCAGACCGGTCCCCTTGGCCCAGTCGAGCACCGGGTCCTCCCCCTGCAGGACGTGGAGATACGTCGTCTCCCACACGTCCGTCTCGCAGCCGAGCCGGGCGAGCCGGTCGAGGTAGACGAGGGGTGGGTGGACGGAGTCCTCGCGGCGCGGTACCTCGACGAGGCGGCTGTTCCAGCGGGCGCCGCCGGCGAGATCGCGCATCAATGTGTGCAGGGGTGCGTCGAGGTTGTTCGGCACCTGGAAGGCGAAGGTCCCGCCGGGTGCGACGGCGTCCAGCCAGGCCGGGAACGCGTCGAGGTGCCCTTCGACCCAGTGGAGGGCGGCGTTGGAGACGATCAGGTCGTACGTCTCGGAGGGCGCCCATGCCGTGGCGTCCGCGTGGGCGAAGTCGAGGTGGCCGCCGCCGGCCGTGGGACCCGCGTGACGGGCCGCCTGTTCCAGCATCGGCGCCGAGTTGTCGTACCCGGTGATGTGGGCGGTGGGCCAGCGGTCGGCGAGTACGGCGGTGACGTTGCCGGGGCCGCAGCCGAGGTCGGCGATGCGGGGAGGCCCTGCGGACAGGACCGTGGGGAGGTCGGGGACGCGGGCGAGGAGGTCGGTGAAGGGGCGGGCGCGGTGGTCGGCGTGGCGGAGGTACTGGGCGGGGTCCCAGGTGGGTGTGGTCATACGGCTACCCTCCCGCGAGATATATCTCGACGTCAAGAGACTTCACACCAAGAGGCTCGACATCAAGAGACTCCACATCGACACAACCACTACACTGATCGTCATGGAGGACGAGGTCGATCGGCTGGTCGCTGCGTGGCGCCGGGAGCGCCCGGACCTCGACGTGGAACCACTCGAAGTGCTCAGCCGGGTCAGCAGGCTCGCCCGGCATCTGGACCGTGCGCGCAGGCTGGCGTTCGCCGAGCACGCGCTGGAGCCCTGGGAGTTCGACGTCCTGACCGCGCTCAGGCGCGCCGGAGACCCGTATCAGCTCTCCCCCGGTCAGCTCCTCACCCAGACCCTGGTCACCTCCGGCACGATGACGAACCGCATCGACCGGCTGACCAAGAAGGGCCTGGTGGAGCGCCTCCCCGACCCCACCGACCGTCGAGGGGTGCTGGTCCGGCTCACTACGGAGGGGCAGGAAAGGGCGGATCAGGCTCTCGCGGGCCTGCTGGACCAGGAGCGCGCGATCCTGGCGGAACTCTCGCGCGGACAGCGGGGCGAACTGGCCGGGCTGCTGCGCCAGTTGACGGCGCCGTTCGACAACATCCCCGGCTGACATCCGGATTCGGGCACGGGTCGGACCGGCCGGACCGGTCACGCACTGCTGCCGCTCTCTGCTGCCGGTCAGGCGCTGCTGCTCTCCTCCACCGTGATCCGCCCGCCGTGGCCCAGGTCGACGGGTCCGACGCCGGCCCGCCGGGCCAGTGCGACGGCGGCGAGGGTGGAGTGGACGCCGAGCTTGCCCAGCACGTTCTGCATGTGGGTGCGCACGGTGTGCGGGGAAAGGAACAGCCGTTCGGCGACGGCCTTGCGGCCCAGCCCGGCGACCATGCACCGCAGCACCTCCCGCTCCCGGGGTGTCAACGACTCGACGAGCCGTTCACTCTCGGTGCGGTGCTTGCGGGCGGCGGTCAGCTCGCGCAGCACCCCGGTGAGCAGGGCGGGCGGCAGATGCGTCTCGTCGCGCAGTACGCCCCGTATGACGGTCAGCAGCCGGGACAGCGAGCAGTCCTTGGCGACCCACCCGGAGGCACCCGCCTGCAGAGCGAGCGCGGCCCTGCGGGGGTCGTCCTTCTCGGCGAGGACGACGGTCCGTACGTGCGGATGGCCCGAACGGACGCCCGCGACCAGCGAGATGCCGTCGACCAGGCCCTCCGCGTTGCCCTCCTGCACGGGCACCGCCGGACGCGCCCCGGGCACGTTGCCGCCCAGCTCGGAGTCGACGAGCAGGACGTCGAACCGGCGGCCCTCTGCCACCGCGCGCTCCATACTGCGCAGCGCGGCGGGACCGCTGCCGGCGGCGGAGACGTCGACGTCGGGCTCCGCGGCCAACGCGGCGGCGAGCGACTCGGCGAAGATGCGATGGTCGTCGACGACCAGGACTCGGATGCGAACCACTGAAACCCCCTTCCCCGAGCTCCTCAAGAGCTGGGGACACCCAATCGTCGGGGGGACAACCCGTGCGGACACGACGCCCGGAGCAATCCCCGGCTGCTGTTGCCGGCCTGGAACGGGGCTGCCTCAGTCACCGGCGCACGGCAGTCGCCGTGCGATGACTGCTACCCCCACTCCGGGCGTCGTACCCGGTTGCCTCGCCCCCTGATCAGCACCGGCCCCCACCGGTGCTGTTCATCAGGGTACGGCTGGGAGGCAGGAGCGGAAGGCAATTCGCAGAACTGATTGGCCAGCGCGTTTATGGTGTGCCGCATGTTTCGTATTGAGACAGAAGTCGACAAGGAATGGCTCTCCGTTCTCCGGTCGCGGTTGCGCGAGGCGAACACGGCGGCCTCACCTGTCCTGCGCGCCCTGCGTGGCACCCCCGCCGAGCGCGAACTCCCGCTCCACGTATGGGCGTTGGACGAAGAGGGAAACCTGGCCGGCGGCCTGGTCGGCCACACCTGGACCACCTGGCTGCACGTGACGTACCTCTGGGTCGACACCCCGCACCGGGGCAGAGGCCTGGGCTCCCACCTCCTCGCGAAAGCGGAGCACACGGCACGGGAGGAGCGCGCGTGCGCGAACGTACGCCTGGAGACGTGGGACTTCCAGGCGCCGGACTTCTACCGCAGGCAGGGGTACGAGGTGGTGTGCGTGATCCCGGACTATCCGCCGGGGGTGACGGAGTACACGCTGACGAAGCGGCTGGTGCCGGGGTCCTGAGGGCGGGGGCTCAGAGCGCGGTGAGCTTCAGGTGGTCGTGGTGGATGCCGGTGATGGCGGACGCGCGGACGACGGAGCGGCTGGCCAGGCTGGAAAGCACCGGAACCCGACCTCAGGAGGTACCCGTGTCGGAGTACGAGAAGGCCATGCGGCCCGAGGACATCAGCCGCCTGTCCGTCGGGGGAGGCATGCACCTGGTGCCGCAGAGCGTCGCGCATCCGATCGATCTCCGCGAGCACCCGGTGGTCGTCGAGGGTGAGGGCAGGGGTGGGGAAGAGCACCTCTCGACGATACGAGGACGCGGTCATTGCGTCGCGCTCGTTGAGACCCCAGGCCCCTCCTCACCCAACCCGTTGAGACCCCGTCCTCAGCGAATCCGCCGCGCCCCCGCCGAAGGCACCGCCGCGAACACCCGGGGGGCCGTGTACCCGGCGGCGCTGAACGCCTCCTCGACCGCCTTGGCGACGCGGTCCGCGTCCTCCGCCTCGACCAGGACGATCGCCGAGCCGCCGAAGCCGCCGCCCGTCATGCGGGCGCCCAGGGCGCCGGTCTCGACCGCGGATTCGACCACCAGGTCGAGTTCGGGGCAGGACACCTGGAAGTCGTCGCGGAGGGAGGCGTGGCCCTCGGTGAGGATCGGGCCGATGGCGCGGGTGTCGCCGCCCGACTTCAGCAACTCCACAACCCGTTCGACCCGGTGGTCCTCCGTCACCACGTGGCGTACCAGGCGGTGTACCTCTTCGTCGGCGCCCGCGTCGGTCAGCCGGACCAGCGCCGCGTCCAGGTCGCCGTACGGGACATCCCGCAGCGCGTCCACGTCGAGGAGTTCCGCGCCCCGTTCGCAGCCCGCCCGGCGCTTGCCGTACTCGCCCTCGCTGTGGGAGTGCTTGACCTGGGTGTCCACGACCAGCAGGCGCATGCCCTCGGCCGCGAGGTCGAAGGGGATCTGGTCCTGGGAGAGGTCCCGGGTGTCCAGGAAGAGGGCGTGCCCGTCGGTGCAGCACGCTGAGGCCGTCTGGTCCATGATGCCGGTCGGAGCGCCCACGTACACGTTCTCCGCGCGCTGGCACAGCCGGGCCAACTGCCAGCGTTCCAGGCCCAGTTCGTAGAGGTCGTTGAGCGCCAGGGCGACCACCACCTCCAGCGCCGCCGACGACGACAGGCCCGCGCCCGTCGGTACCGTCGACGTGAGGTGGATGTCCGCGCCGGACGAGACCGACTCGTGGCCGGCGTCCAGCAGCGCCCAGATCACGCCCGCCGGATACGCCGTCCAGTTCTTGTCGGACTCGGGGAGCAGGGCGTCGGCCCGCAGCTCTACGACCCCGCCCTCGATGTCCGACGAGTGCAGGCGCACGACGCCGTCCGTGCGGCGGGAGACCGCTGCCAGCGCCGTGTGCGGGAGGGCGAAGGGCATGACGAAGCCGTCGTTGTAGTCGGTGTGCTCGCCGATCAGGTTGACCCGGCCCGGCGCCGCCCACACTCCCTCCGGTGCCGATCCGTACAGCCCCTCGAAATCCTCGGCAACCTCGGCAGCCTCGGCGACATCCGCAGTCGTCATGCCCTCTACCTCTTACCTCTCGTATGTTCCAGTACCGCTGGTTGCCGCTAGTTGCCGCTGGTCCGCTGCGCGAACTCCCACGCGTCCGCGACGATTCCCGACAGGTCGGACCGGGTCGGGTTCCAGCCGAGGCGGGTCCGGGCCCGGTCGGCGGAGGCGACCAGGACCGCCGGGTCGCCGCCCCTGCGCGGGGCGATGACCTCCGGGATCGGGTGCCCGGTGACCTGGCGTACCGTCTCGACGACCTCGCGGACCGAGAAACCCTCGCCGTTGCCGAGGTTGCAGATCAGGTGTTCGCCCGCTGTCGCGGCCGTCAGGGCCAGCAGGTGGGCGTCCGCCAGGTCGGCGACGTGGATGTAGTCCCGTACGCAGGTGCCGTCCGGGGTCGGGTAGTCCTCGCCGTAGACCGAGATCGCGTCCCGCTTGCCCTGGGCGACCTGGAGGACGAGGGGGATCAGGTGGGACTCGGGGTCGTGGCGCTCGCCCTGGGTGGCGTACGCGCCGGCGACGTTGAAGTAGCGCAGCGACACCGCGGCCAGGCCGTGGGCCGTCGCCTCGCTGGTGATCATGTGGTCGACGGCCAGCTTGGTGGCCCCGTAGGGGTTCGTCGGGGAGGTCGGGGCCGTCTCGACGATCGGGGTCGTCTCCGGCTCGCCGTACGTCGCGGCGGTCGAGGAGAAGACCAGCTTGCGTACGCCGGCCTCGCGCATCGCCGTGAGCAGCGCCATCGAGCCGCCGACGTTGTTGTCCCAGTACTTCTCGGGCTTGACGACCGACTCGCCGACCTGGGAGGAGGCCGCGAAGTGGAGCACCCCGTCGAAGGAGGCGTCCAGCCACTTGGCGGCGTCCTTGATGTCGCCCTCCACGAACGTGGCACCTGCCGGGACGCCCTCCCGGAAGCCCGTCGAGAGGTTGTCGAGGACGACGACCTCGTGGCCGGCCTGCAGAAGGTGCTGGGCGACCACCCCACCGACATAGCCCGCACCACCGGTGACCAGGTACTTACCGCTCATGAACTCGCTACCTCTCGCAGTCGCTGGGCCGCGGATTCCGGCTGGATGTCGTTGATGAACACGCTCATCCCCGACTCGGAGCCCGCGAGGAACTTCAGCTTGCCGGAAGTGCGGCGAATGGTGAAAAGCTCGAGGTGGAGGCCGAAGTCGTCGCGGTTGACGCCCTCGAACTCCTCCAGTGTGCCGAACGGCGCCTGGTGCCAGGCCGCGATGTACGGCGTCGGCGGCTCGCCCTCGCCGAAGATCCGGTCGAAGCGCCTCAAGAGTTCCAGGTAGACCTTGGGGAACTCTGTGCGGGCGTCCTCGTCGAGCGCCAGCAGGTCCGGCACCCGGCGACGCGGGTACAGGTGCACCTCGTAGGGCCAGTGGGCGGCGTACGGCACGAAGGCCACCCAGTGGTCGGTGGCCAGGACGAGGCGCTCGCCCGCGAGTTCCGTCTCCAGGATCGAGTCGAAGAGGTTCTCGCCGCCCGTCGCCTCCTTGTGCGCGGCCACCGAGCGGAGCATCAGGGCCGTACGGGGGGTGGTGAAGGGGTACGCGTAGATCTGGCCGTGCGGATGGCCGAGGGTGACGCCGATCTCGGCGCCGCGGTTCTCGAAGCAGAACACCTGCTCGACGGCGGGAAGGTGCGAAAGCTCGGACGTCCGGTCGGTCCACGCGTCCAGGACCAGCCGCGTCTGCTCCTCGGTGAGCTCGGCGAAGGTCGAGTTGTGGTCGGAGGTGAAGCAGACCACCTCGCAGCGCCCGGAGTCGCCGGCCAGGGAGGGGAAGCGGTTCTCGAAGACGACCACGTCGTACGACGAGTCCGGGATCTCGCTCAGCCGGTCGCCCTCGGTCGGGCAGAGGGGGCACTCGTCGGCCGGGGGGTGGTAGATGCGGCCCTGGCGGTGCGAGGCGATCGCCACGTCATCGCCGAGCAGCGGGTCCCGGCGCACCTGCGACGTGGTGACCGTGCGCTCCAGAGGGCGCCGGTCCACCGCGTCACGCACCGTGTCGTCGCGCAGGTCGTAGTAGATGAGCTCACGACCGTCGGCGAGCCTCGTCGAGGTCTTCTTCACGCCGGACTCTCCATCCGTACAAAGCCGGCCACAACCAGCCAGTACAAGCCAAGACAAGCTTCAAACAGAACCGAACACATCAAATCATAAATCCACAACCACCGGTATCCCCAGGCGAGCCGTGAAACGTCAGCGGAGCCGGAGTTCACGGGAACTCCGGCTCCGCGGTCGGGGCAGCTGAGGTGACGGACGAGGCGACAACTGAGGTGACAGGTGAAGTCCCTCGTCAGAACTCCGGTTCCGGAGGTGAGTGTGGCTGATGCGTCTGGTGCGACGGGAGCGGGCCCGCCCGGTCCAGCAGCCCCGTCCGGGCCGCCAGCGCCGCCGCCTCCAGCCTCGAACCGACCCCCAGCTTCATCAGCACCCGCTGCACATGCGTACGTGCGGTACTGGGCGCGATCCCCATGCCGGCCGCGATCAGCCGGGTGTCCTCGCCGTCGGCGACCCTGACCAGGACCTCGACCTCCCTCGGCGTGAGCAGCTGCAGCAGGCGCTGGCCCTCGTCGTCCGGCTGGGCGGCGGGGTTGAGGAGTTCGCTGAACGCGCCCTGCAGCAGCTGCGGAGAGACCGCCACCTCGCCCGCTCTGGCCTTCATGATGGCGCGCTCGACGCCTTCTATGCGCTCGTCGTGACGTACGTATCCGGAAGCGCCCGCGGCGAAGGCGGCGGCGATGCCGCGCGGGTTGGGCACCGGGCCCAGCACCAGGACCGCCACCTGCGGACGCTCTCTTTTGATCCGTACCACCGGGTCGAACATGCCCGGCTCGGCCGGTGTCGCCGTGCCCAGCAGGCACACCTCCGGCGCGCGTGTGATCACCAGTTCCGCCGCGCCCGCGGCGGGCGCCGCCGCGGCGAGCACCCGGTGCCCGCGCAGCTTCAACGCCGAGGCAAGAGCCTCGGCGAGCAGTCGGTGGTCGTCGACCACCATCAGCCGCACTCCCATCGAGCCACCCCCCAGTCCCCCCAACGGTTGTCCCTTCTGGATGCCCATTGGTCCCCACGGACGGGAGCCCCCCGGCTCCCCCCGCTTCTCATGCCCCCGGAAGCTACACGCTTGTTCGACGTTGCGCTTCCCCTACTGGAGAGAAGTGCCCCGGATCGCCGAAAATCCTCTCATTCGAGGGTGATGAGTAGTACGTGCACGGCCCCGCCCCTGATCAGGGACGGGGCCGTCAACGGCAGCGGTCGGCGATCAGCCGATCGTGTTCGATGCGATCAAGTTCGGTTCACGCGTGGCCAGTTCGTACGTGATCAGTTCGTGCCGTACGCGATCGCCAGGTACCTCTTCTCCCCCGTGGTGGAGGGCTTGCGGGCGAAGACCTGGGACATGTAGAGGCGGCCGTCGGCGTAGATGAGTTCGGCGTACTCGGGCTGCATGCTGGACTCGACCTCGCGGATCGCCTTCGTCGCCGGGTTCTCCATCAGCTTCGTCTGCGCGAAGGAACCGCCGTCGATGCTGACGACCTGGCCGCCCTTGTCGTAGGGCGGGCGCTTGTACGCGATCACGTTGTCGCCGTCCATGGTCAGCGGGGAGATCGTGTAGCCGTCGCCCGCGTCCGCGCGCTGGCCGTCCTGCTTGCCGGTGGCGAGGTCGAAGGCGACGATCTCGTTGGTCTTGCTGTACTCGCCGTTGCCGTCGTGGTCCTCGGTCGGGAGGTACAGCTTGTCGTTGCCGACGGCCAGCTTGGTGCAGTACTCGATCCTGGTGACGCCCTCGCACTCGGCGGCGTACCTGTCGCCGGGCGCCGAGATCTTCGTACGGAGCCGGCCGGTCGTGTTGTCGATGGAGAAGAAGTCCGAGATGCCGCTGCCGTCGCCCGCGGAGCGGTTGATGTCGGCGGCCACGACGAGCGGGTTCGTCGACACGACGCTGGCGTCCTCGATGCCCTTGGCCATCGCGTACTCGGAGAGCACCTTGCCGGAGACCGGGTCGATGGTCTGGATGTTCAACTGCCGGGCGCCGTAGGAACCGCACTTGCGTACGGCGACCAGCTTCTCGCCGCCGCCGTAGCCCGCGTCGTAGCAGGTGTCGGTCGGCTTCGGGGCCCAGAGGGCCTTGCCGGTGATGTCGAAGGCGGCGCCGCCGCTGGTGCCGCCCACGGCGACCGTGTTCGCGCTGACCGTCACGTTGTCGAGGTTGATGACCTGGTCGCCGGTCTTGACCGTCCGCGTCCACAGCTGCTTGCCGGCGTCGAGGTCGATCGCCGCGACCTGGCTGCAGCCGTGCGACGGCTTGTCCTTGGTCGGCATGGCGGGCTCGTACACGATCGCCGTCCGATGGTCGGCGGTGATGTGGCGGCTCGCCTCGCACACCGGACCGGGCAGCGGGACCGTCCAGAGCTTGGTGCCCTTCACTGGGTCGTATCCGACGATCTCGGCGCGACCGGTCTTGGCGTACACCGTGTCGGTGAGCCAGGACCCGACGACGGTGGTGCTGCCCTCGTCGGCGCTGACGGCGGGCTCGGGGACCTGGAAGAGGACCTTGGAGGCGGTGTTCGCGGGCGCCTTGTCCGTGCCGTCGCCGCCGTCGCCACTGTCGGTCCCGCCTGTGCCGCCGGTCGTGCCGGAGGCGTTGTTCTTGCCGTCGCTCCGGCCGCCCTCGGAGGAGGAGTACCAGACACCGCCGCCGATGATCAGCGCGATCGCGGCGACGGCCGAGACGATGATGACCGCCTGCGCGTTCGACTTCCGTGCCGGAGAAGGGGGTTGAGGCGGATAGACGGGCTGCGGGTGCTGCGGGTAGCCGTGTCCGTACGGCGGCTGGGGCTGCGGCTGCTGGGTGTACGGGTTCGGCCCCTGGGGATAGCCGTAGCCGGGGGGCGGCGGAGGCTGGTTGGGCGGGGGCGGGGGCGGCGGCTGGGTCATGACGTGGGTACCTCGGGAGCGGAGAGAGGAGGAAGGAGACAAGGGAAAGGAGGGGAGAGCGGGGCCTACTTGCCGTAGGCGAGCATCAGTTTCTCCTTCAGCGCGTCCTTGCCGCTCAGCCTGGTGGTGGAGAGAAAGAAGCGGCCGTCCACCCAGTCGTACGCCTTGGAGTAGAAGCCGTTCTCCACTTCGGCGGCGCCCGCCGGGTTCTGGAGCAGCTTCGTCGGGGTGTGGCTCGCGCCGGTGACGGGGATCGACACGACCTGGCCGCCGGCGTCGTACGGCGGCTCGACGTACGCGATGAGCTGGCCGCCCTCGACCTTCAGCGGCAGCATCGGCTGCTCGGCCGGTGACTTGACGCGCCACTTCTCCTTGCCGGTGGCGAGGTCGATCGCGACGACCTCGTTGGCCTCGGTCGGCAGATAGAGGGTGTCGGCGTCGGTGGCCACGCCCTGGCAGCCCTGGAGGTCGCGTTCGAGGATCGCCCAGCCGCACACGGGTGCGAAGGACTCGTCGACGGAGACCTCGGAGCGGAAGCTGCCGTCGTCCTTGAGCGTGGAGATGTTCCACGACTTCTTGTCCTCGTCGGTGAGGTAGAGGACGACAGGATCGACGGAGTAGGTACGCGCGACCGCCCAGCCCTTGGGAATCGGCCGGGTCCAGCGGGCCGCGCCGGTCTTCGGGTCCAGTTCCTGCACCTCGTCGTGTTCCGTGGAGGTGGACGCCCCGCAGGACGACACGACGATCAGCCTGGCGCCGCCCGCGAAGGCGGCGGGGAAGCAGGCGGCCCCGTACTTCACCTTGTCGAACAGTTTGGCGCCGGTGTTCAGGTCGTACGCCGTGCCGGACTGCGAGCGCCCGACCATCAGCGTCGTACCGGTGAGCGACAGTTCAACGCTGAGCGAGCTGTCGAACAGGGCCCCGTCGGCGACCTCGCCGCTCCAGCCCTTCGCACCCGTGTTCAGGTCGAGTGTCTGGAGCTTGTTGCACTTGGCCCGCTCGCTGGCGCCGCTCATGTAGGCGACCACGATCTTGTCGTCCGCCGACTTCTGCGGGGTGACGGCGCAGATCTTCTGCGGGAAGGTGATCGGCCCCCACGCGGTGCCCCCGTCCCCGACCCGGAACGCGAACACCTCCTTGTACGCCGTCTTCACTGCCACCTTGTCGGTGATCCACATGCCGTCGGCGTTGGCGCCGGAGGCGGGCGCGTCCGGCGCGTCCTTGGACCAGAGCACCTTCGCGTCGCCGGCCTTGCGCCCCGCGTTGAGGTTGTCGGGGTCAGCGCCGGCGGTACCGCCGCCACCCTTGTCGTCGCCACCGGCGGCGTCGGCGGGGCCGGAGGCCGGCGGGGAGAGGTCCGGGCCGGCCTGGCCGCCTGCCGCGCCGGGCTTGTCGTCGTCGCCACCGCCGCTGGTCACCGCGTACACCGTGCCCCCGATGACGAGCAGCGCGGCGACGGCCGCTCCGAGCATCAACGCGGGCCGCCGCTTGAAGGGGCTGCGGGAACCGCCGCCGGGCGGGAGCTGCGCCGGGGGTACGGGGGCGCCGGGGAACTGCGGGGGTTGCGGGCCTGGGTAGCCGTACCCGGGTGCGGCACCGTACGCCGGGGGCTGGGGGGCGTAAGGGCCGGACTGGCCGCCGTACGGGCCCGGTTGGGCGTAGGGGCCGGACTGCTGCGGAGGGCCGTAGCCCGGCTGGGGCGTGGGCGGGGCCGGCGGCAGGGGTGGCGGCGCGCCGTGCGGCAGGGGCGGCGGAGACCCGTACGGCGTGGCCGGCGACGCATCCGGCGACCCGCCCGGCGGCACACCCTGCGGTACCTCCGGCGGCGGTCCGAAGCCACCCTGGGGCTGGCCCTGGGGTGGTTGGCTGGGCGGCTGGGTCATCAGCGCGTTCCCCCTTCAGCTGATTTTTAGCCACGCCCTGAGGAACGCGACGAGGGCGCGGACGCACTCGGAAAGGTCCTCAGGGGAGTTCTCAGAGAGCTCTTTCTACCACTCCGTGGCCACCCCGCACCTGACTGTGTCCGCCCCCGCCCACCTCTGTTCCCAAGGGCGAACAGGCCCGTGATACCGCCGTTATGCGCGTTCACGCGCCCTTCACGCCATGTCTGCGAACTTCACGCCTTGCGTGCCTTCGACTGGGCCTCGTCCGCCTTCGGCTATGCCTCGTCCGCGAGTTCCAGCCACCGCAGTTCCAAGTCGTCGCGCTCGCCGGAGAGTTCGCGCAGCTCGGCGTCGAGTTTGGCGACCTTAGCGAAGTCGGTGGCGTTGTCGGCGATCTGGGTGTGCAGCTTGCTCTCGCGCTCGGACATCTTGTCCAACTGCCGCTCGATCTTCTGGAGTTCCTTCTTGGCGGCGCGGACGTCGGCGGCACTCTTCTCGGTGACGGCCTTGGTGGCGGAGGGCGCGGACTGGATCGCCGCCGCTGCGACCTCCTCCATCCGCTTGCGCCGCTCCAGGTACTCGTCGATGCCGCGCGGCAGCATGCGGAGGGAGGCGTCGCCGAGGAGGGCGAAGACGCGGTCGGTGGTCCGCTCGATGAAGAACCGGTCGTGGGAGATGACGACCATGGAGCCGGGCCAGCCGTCGAGGAGGTCTTCGAGCTGGGTGAGGGTCTCGATGTCGAGGTCGTTGGTGGGCTCGTCGAGGAAGAGGACGTTGGGCTCGTCCATGAGGAGACGCAGGATCTGCAGCCGCCGCCGCTCGCCACCGCTGAGGTCCCCGACCGGGGTCCACTGCTTCTCCTTCCCGAACCCGAACGTCTCGCACAGCTGTCCGGCGGTCAGCTCGCGCCCCTTGCCGAGGTCGACGCGGTCGCGGATCTGCTGCACGGCCTCCAGCACCCGCAGGTTCGGGTCGAGCTCGCCGACCTCCTGGGACAGGTAGGCGAGCTTGACGGTCTTGCCGACGGCGACGCGTCCGGCGGCGGGCTGCTTCTCGCCGCCGCTGCGGGCGGCCTCGGCCATCGCACGCAGGAGGGAGGTCTTGCCGGCGCCGTTCACGCCGACGAGCCCGATGCGGTCCCCGGGGCCGAGCTGCCAGGTGAGGTGCTTGAGGAGCACCTTGGGCCCGGCCTGCACGGTCACGTCCTCAAGATCGAACACGGTCTTGCCGAGCCGGGTCGAGGCGAACTTCATCAGCTCGCTGCTGTCGCGGGGCGGCGGTACGTCGGCGATCAGCTCGTTGGCGGCCTCGACGCGGAAGCGCGGCTTGGACGTACGGGCGGGCGCCCCGCGCCGCAGCCAGGCCAGCTCCTTGCGGACCAGGTTCTGCCGCTTGACCTCTTCGGTGGCGGCGATGCGCTCACGCTCGGCGCGGGCGAAGACGTAGTCGGTGTAGCCGCCCTCGTACTCGAACACGTCGCCCTTCTGCACGTCCCACATGCTGGTGCAGACCTGGTCGAGGAACCAGCGGTCGTGGGTGACGCAGACGAGCGCGGAGCGGCGCTCGCGCAGATGCCGGGCGAGCCAGGAGATGCCCTCGACGTCGAGGTGGTTGGTGGGCTCGTCGAGAACGATCAGGTCAGGCTCGTCGATGAGCAGCTTGGCGAGCGCGATCCGCCGCCGCTCACCACCGGAGAGGGGCGCGATGACGGTGTCGAGCCCCTGCGGGAACCCGGGCAGGTCGAGGCCGCCGAACAACCCGGTGAGTACGTCCCTGATCTTGGAGTTCCCGGCCCACTCGTGGTCCGCCATGTCCCGGATGACCTCGTGGCGGACGGTGGCGGTTGGGTCGAGCGAATCGTGCTGGGTGAGCACGCCGAGACGCAGGCCCCCGGAGTGGGTCACGCGCCCGGTGTCGGCCTCCTCCAGCTTGGCGAGCATCCGGATGAGGGTGGTCTTGCCGTCGCCATTACGACCCACGACCCCGATCCGGTCCCCCTCGGACACCCCGAGCGAGATCCCGTCGAGCAGGGCACGGGTCCCGTACACCTTGCTGACGTTCTCGACATTGACGAGGTTGACGGCCATTTCGCTCCTGAGGTGGGGTGGATCGACCTTCCAGGATAGTGGGCGGGGTGGGTGGGGGTGGCGGGCGGATTCCCGGGGGCCTCGAAGTGACATGCGGCATCGTGTAGCCGCGCTCCCGGGCGAGGAGGAATAATCACCGCTATGGCATCGCGGCCCTTGTCCGGTTCCTCACCTTCCACAGCCGATGTGCTGCGAGCGCGCTACGCGGACCGGCTCCCTGGCTCCATCGAGGACCTCACTGGTCCCACTCACGGTCAGGTTCCGCTTCCCCTCCATATCGCCTGGTCAGGCCTGCGCAGCTACGACCTGGACCGGCGCCGGCAGTGCATGAGCCTGTACCGCACGGTCCTGGCCGAAGGACAGCGGGACGATCTGGCGGCCGGACACGTTCCCCGAACTCGTGCGCCGAAAAGGATCAACTGGGGCGTGAACCTCAGCGACCTCCGCCGTCGGCTCCTCGCCGACATCCTTTCCGGCACTCCTTAGCCGCTGGTCATCACCGGCGGATACGCGGTCCAGGCGCACGGGCTCGTCGACCGGCTCAGCCAGGACATCGACGTCGCGACCGGGAACCCGGCTCCCATGGCCGTCATTGCTCAGGACCCTGCGGCAGGGTCTGTCGCACCGCGGCTGGCAGGTCGTCGTCATCAGCGTCGACCCGCTCTCTGCTCGGCTGCTGGTGGCCAGTCCGGACACGGGCGAAAAATGCGAAGTGGACGTCCTCAAGGAGAACTTCTGGGCGTCGCCCGAGTTGACCGAACACGGACCGGTCCTCGCCCTCCATGATGTCGTCGGAACCAAGGTCCGCGCCTTGGCCGATCGCGGTGCCGTCAGAGACCTCATCGACGTCCACTCCGGGTCCAGTTCGTCCCAGAGGTGGTACCTGGCCGCGTCGGCGGGCGTGGGCCCGTGATGACTCCAGTCCTCGTGGAACACGCTCATCAGCCAGATCACACCGAAGTCGGACTCGTCGGCACTGCGCACTGAATGTCACTTCCTGTGGGGCGACATCGCGAAAGCCGCCAACTCGGCCGGGGTACAAGCCCGTTGGTCACCCCCGCTTGGCGGCGACCGCCGTACGGACCTCGCCGAGGAGGTCGTACATCGTCTGGCCGGGGCAGTCGGTCGACAGCCAGTCGCGGTGGCCGCTGATCGCGTTGACGTCCTTCGTGACCCCGTTGACCGGGTTCACATAGGTCAACTTGGCCTGCGGGTCCAGGCCCTTGAAGCGGGCGATGACCTTGATGAGGCGGATCAGTGACGCCTTGGCCGCGTCCGTCGGCGGCTGGCCGACCAGCGTGCCGATGAGGGCGATGCCGAGGTTGCCGGAGTTGAAGCCGCCGGTGTGGAAGGCGGTGACGAGCTTGCCGTCCTTGTCGAAGGCGGGGATCAGGTCGTCGCCGGAGTAGCGGCCCTCGTAGACGGCACCCGCCTCGTCGATGAGGAAGTGGTAGCCGATGTCGCCCCAGTCGAGGGTGATCGCGTGGTACTCGTAGATGCCGCGCACGGTCGACGCCGGGTCGGGGTCGGCGTTCGGGGTGTCCGTGTGGTGGACGGTGACCGTCTGGAACGGGTAGTACACCTCGGGCGAGTTGACCTTGCCGTCCTTGTACCGCTTCGACTCGTCGGCGCCCCACGCCGGTCGCGACAGGTACTGCACCCCGCGCACCCGGGTCGGCTCGGTCGGCACCCGGAAGGTCTTCCCCGCCCCGCCGGTCGTGTCGATCGCCAGCGACCGCGCCGCGCCCGCGCCCGCCCCGTCGGGCAGCTTCAGCTCGTACGCGGTGGCGTCCCCCGCCGCCACCAGCGCCGTGCCGCCGCCCTCGACGGTCGCACAACCGCCGCTCAGCTCCTGCCACTTGCCGGGCGCGGAGGCACCGTCCGCGAACTTGATCCCGGCGCCGTCCGCCGCGCCGGTCCAGCGCACCCCGACGTACGAGATGGCGAAGGCGGCGCCTGTCTCGGCGGTGCCGGTGGCGGCCTCGGTACGGGTGGCCGGGAACTTCTGCGGCTCGGTACCGGCGGTGCCGGACGTGCCGGACGTGCTGTCCGTCGTACCGGACGCGGAGTCCTCGCCGTTGGTGGCCGCGAAGACCACCGGGGTCAGCGCGCCCCCGACGGCGACAGCGCCCGCGGCGCCGATCATGCCGCGCCGGGTGAGGGGCACTTTCCGGCGATGGGAGGGAGCCGGAGAGGGAGAGGAAGAGGAGGGGGGAGGTACGGACACGGAGATGCCTTCCGGAAGTACTGGGGCAGTTGGCAACTCAAGGGGGACCCCACGCCGCGCGCACTCCGGAATTCGGTGAACTCCGAGGAGTTGGCGGAGATCTGTGGCGGACGGCGAGTGCTTGAAGTTGAAAAAACCTTACTGTCACGTCCGCCCCACCCGTGCTTCCGCATGCCAAAGGACGGTGAATTCCCTGTGGAGGTCGGAGAAATGGGTCAACTCAGAAGTAACTCTGTGTGTTCACCGTCACAGCACGGTCGCGCCCGGTACCGGTCCCGCTGCCACCCGTACGAACCGGCACGTACCGGACGTCGACAGTGCCCGCGCCACCCGCTGCGCGGCCTCCGCGTCGCGGGCGAGAAACGCCGTCGTCGGGCCGGAACCCGAGACCAGCGCGGTCAACGCGCCGGCCGCGCGGCCCGCCGCGAGGGTGTCGGCGAGGGCGGGGAAGAGCGAAAGGGCGGCAGGCTGGAGGTCGTTGGAGACGGTGGCGGCGAGCGCCTCGGGGTCGCCCTTGGCGAGCGCGTCGAGGAGTTGGGGCGAGGCGACGGGCACCGGAACCTCAATGTCAGCGACCAGCCGGTCGAACTCCCGGAACACGGCCGGCGTCGACAGCCCGCGCTCGGCCATCGCGAACACCCAGTGGAAGGTGCCGCCGGTCTCCAGAACCGTCAGCTTCTCCCCGCGCCCGATCCCGAGCGCGGCCCCGCCCACCAGGCTGAACGGCACATCGCTGCCCAACTCGGCGCAGATGTCGAGGAGTTCGACGCGCGAGGCGCCGGTCCCCCACAGCGCGTCGCAGGCGAGCAGCGCACCGGCGCCGTCGGCACTTCCGCCCGCCATGCCCCCGGCGACGGGGATGTCCTTGGCGATGTGGATGTGCACGGCGGGCGTACGGCCGTACCGCTCGGCAAGCGCCACGGCGGCACGGGCGGCGAGATTCGTACCGTCCAGGGGGACTTGGGCGGCGTCGGGCCCTTCGCAGGTGATCCGGAGCTCGTCGGCCGGAGTCACCGTCACCTCGTCGAAGAGGCCGACGGCGAGGAAGACGTTGGCGAGGTCGTGGAAGCCGTCGGGGCGCGCGGCACCCACCGCGAGCTGGACGTTGACCTTGGCGGGAACCCGTACCGTCACGCTCACAGCTGCCCGGACTCCTCGTCACCAGTGTGCAGTTGGACCTTGTTCTCGGCGATGCGGACGAACTCCTCGACGCTCAACGACTCGCCGCGGGCCTGCGGGGAGACACCGGCGGCGACGAGGGCGCTCTCGGCGGCGGCGGCGGATCCGGCCCACCCTGCGAGCGCGGCGCGCAGGGTCTTGCGGCGCTGGGCGAAGGCGGCGTCCACGACCGCGAAGACCTCGCGGCGATCGGCGGTCGTCTTCAGCGGCTCGGCACGCCGGACGAGCGAGACGAGCCCGCTGTCGACGTTGGGCGCGGGCCAGAACACGTTGCGCCCGATGGAACCGGCCCGCTTGACCTCGGCGTACCAGTTGGCCTTGACGGACGGTACGCCGTACACCTTCGACCCGGGCGGCGCGGCGAGCCGGTCGGCGACCTCCGCCTGCACCATGACGAGCGTCCGCTCGATACTCGGGAACGTCTCCAGCATGTGCAGCAGCACGGGCACGGCGACGTTGTACGGGAGGTTCGCGACCAGTGCGGTGGGCGGGGGGCCGGGGAGTTCGGTGACGCGCATGGCGTCGGAGTGCACCAGCGAGAACCGGTCGGCGCGGGTGGGCGTCCGGGCGGCGACGGTGGCGGGCAGCGCGCCCGCGAGGACGTCGTCGATCTCGACGGCCACGACCCGGTCGGCAGCCTCCAGCAGCGCGAGGGTGAGGGACCCGAGCCCCGGCCCGACCTCGACGACCACATCGTCGGGCCGCACACCGGCGGTGCGGACGATACGGCGGACCGTGTTGGCGTCGATGACGAAGTTCTGCCCGCGCTGCTTGGTGGGCCGCACGCCGAGGGCGCCGGCCAGCTCACGGATGTCGGCAGCGCCGAACAGGGCATCGGAGGTGGGGAGCGCATCGGGGGCGGGGCTGGTACTCACGGGTCCAGGGTACGGGGGTGGGGGGTGGGGGTGGGACGCGGTGCGTGGTCGTGCGGGGCTGGGATCGACTGACCGCTCCGACGCTCGCGAGGGCCCCGGAGTCCCGGGGTCCCGCAACTTACGGCGGCCTCGGCGCTTACAGCGGCCGCGGCGCTTTCGCGCACCATGTCCCGTCAGGCCGCGCGGCTGCGCAGGCGGCGCAGCATGCGGGCGTCCTCGAAGCCGACCGAGTGTGCGGCGGCGTCGACCGTGGCGCCGTGGCTGATGAGGTGCTCGGCGCGTTCCAGCCGCAGGGTCTGCTGGTAACGCAGCGGGGTGAGACCGGTGGCGCGGCTGAAGAGCCGGGTCAGGGTGCGTTCGCTGACTCCGACAGCCGAGGCCAGGTGGGGCAGCGGCAGCGGTCGGTCGAAGCGGGTGTCGATGAGGTCCTGGGCGCGGTGCACGGTGTCGTCGAGGTGGGACCGGTGCCGGAACATCGCGCTGGTCTGCGGCTCGTGGCCGTTGCGGCGGGCGTAGACGACCATGTCCCGGGCGACCTGGGCGGCGACGGCGGGCCCGTGCCGGCTTGCGACGAGGTGGAGCGCCAGGTCGATGCCGCTGGCGATACCGGCGGAGGTGATCACCCGGTCGTCGGCGGTGAACAGGACGTCGCGGACGACGACGGCCCCGGGGTGGCGCAGGGCCAGCTCGTCCTGCACGTCGTGGTGGGTGGTGCAGCGGCGGCCCCTCAGCAGGCCGGCCCGCCCGAGTGCCTCCGCTCCGGCGCAGACGCTGGCCACCGTTCCGCCCCTGGTGTGGTGGTCCCGCAGAACCTTCAGGGAGGTGTCGGCGATGGCGGGCGAGTCGGCCAGGGTGACCGCCCGCCAGCCGGGGACCACGATCAGGTCCTCGGGCCCGAGGTCGGGCCAGTCGGAGTTTGCCAGCACGGGCAGCCCCTGGGCTGTGGGGACCTGCGGCTGCTCGGCGACGTAGGTGAGGGTGTAGGGGTGCCCGAAGTCGGCTGCCGTGGAGAAGACCTGCGCGGGGCCGGCCAGGTCCAGCAGATGGACTCCGGGTACCAGGAAGAAGACGACGTGGCTCACGATTCGGTCATCATGCCGGAAGACCGGTCATCGTGCCGCAGATTCCGCCGCGGCCTCCACCTCGTCGACCGTCGCGATGGTGGCGAAACGGCCCGCGAGGGCGTACTCGGTGCGCCGGATGATCTCGTCGGCGGGCAGGGTACGGGGGTCGGCGAGCAGTTCCGCGACGCTCTGGTCGGCGGGGGCGTCGCGGTGCGGGATCGGGTTGGTGGCGGTCGCGTCGACGACGAAGGTGACCTGGTAGCCGAGGTCGCTCGCCACGCGGGCGGTGGTCTCCACGCACTGCTCGGTGCGGATGCCGCAGACGGCGAGTTCGCTGACGCCGTGCTCTGTGAGGCGTTGTTGCAGGTTGGTGGTGGTGAAGGCGTTGTGCGAGGTCTTGTGGATCAGCGGCTCGCCGTCCTCCGGCCGCCCCAGCTCCTCCAGCAGCCGCACATGACCGAGGGCCGGGTCGAAGACATCGCCACTCCCCGGCTCGGAGTGCAGTACCCACACCACCAGGTCTCCGGCCTGGCGGGCCCGCCTCACCAGCCGGTTCACCTTGTCGGCGATCTTCGGGTCGGAGATGGTCTCCCACAGCGGGTGGGCGCGGAAGGACTCCTGGACATCGATGACGATCAGTGCTCGGGTCATGTCCCTAGCTTCGGGCGTGCGGAGGGTGCGGTGACAGGCCGCATCGGGTCCCGAAGCGGACGGATCCGGTCAGCCGACGCCGGACACGGTCACTCAGGGAGGGGGCACCCTCCGCACCCTGCCCCTCGGACAGATGCGGCAGCGGGGTCCAGCTGCGGACGAACCGCCGTCGTGATTGCCAACCTGATTGAGTACAGGTCGAGTTGAGGGACACTGAGTGCGGGACGGGGTGCGGCTCCTGGTTGGATGGGCCGGCGACAGGCGCTGCCGGATGAAGGATGGATCTCATGGGAACGACACAGGGCCCGCCGGTGGGGCACGAGGACATCCAGGTCCCCTCGGGACGGACCAGGTGGTGGGTGGTAGCCCTCATCCTGGGTCTGCCGGCACTTCTCGTCGTCGGCTTCATCGCCATGGTCGCGATCTGGGTGCTGAGCGACGACTCGTCCGAGGCCGAGCAGCGACCTCCCCACTCTCTTCAGGTCAGCGTGGGAGACCCATGGGCCGGAAGCGCTCCCGCCTCGTCCCGGACATCGGCGATGTGACACCGAGTTCAGCGTGCGGAAGTGGCTTTACGGTTAGGCACCTTGACGGACTCGACGAAGGGCGCGAAGACGCCGGCTGGGAAGCTGAGCGCCTCTCGGGCCGCGGACTTCGAGTCGCGAATGGCTCTGCGAGTGCGCAAGTTGACGATCTCCAGGCAGGCGTTGCCGTCGCCGCTGCCGGAGTAGGAAGACTTTCGCCAGTTGTCGGGGGTGGTCACCGGACGCCTCACAGTTCCTGGTGCGAACTCGCCGCCGGCGATGTCAGCGGCAGCCGTCCAGCAGCACCCCTGCCGGCGGCCTAGCCATGCACGCCCCTCGAACCGACTCTCAGACGTCGGTGAGGGCGATGCGGGACTCCTGGCGAAACCCTGTGGAGTAATACAGGAGGAAAGCGCTGATAACCTGTCCTACTGTCCGAATATGCCCACTTCACGTACCCGTCTCAGTGTGATGGTCACGGTCCTCGGCCTGGTCGCGGTGCTCGGGGTCGTATGGCTGGTCAGGTCGGCCACCACCGGCACCCAGAAGACGAGTAGCAGTGGCACTGACACGTCGGCAACCCGTTCCACGGCGAGTTCAGATGCCACGGACGGGGGAACGACGGGGTCGGGGACGACAACAGGGTCCGGGGAGACGACGGGGTCCGGCCAGACGACCGGGTCCGGGAAGACGACGGGGAACGCGACCGGGGGCGGAGGCCGTACGCCGGGTGGTGACAAGACGCCTGGTGGGGGTGGGGGTGGGCGGTCGATCAAGGTGAATGGCCTACGCCTCGACGGCAACGGCAACGGCGACGGATGTGTGACCTTCATCAACAAGACGGCCACCCCCGCCCGCATCACAGGCGTCTCGTTCACTGTGGTCTCCGGAGCGGGCCATCCGACGATCAGCTCCGACAACGCCGCCCACTGCGATGGACAGCAAGGTGGTGACGCGGACCCCCCGTGCGACGGCCTCCGGCTGATCGAGGGCAACCAGTGCCAGGCGGGAGCGGTCCTCGGGCCAGGAGCCCGCGGGGACTACACCGTGGGGGCGGTGGCCAGCTACACCTTCGTCTGCGACAACGCCAAGATCAATCCGTGCGATCGCGCGTCGGAGGCGGGCGGCCCACCCCCGACTCCCCAGAACCCCGTGTCGATCTCCGGCGACAGCGAGCGTCTCGACACGGGCCTCGACGTCGGGGGCACACCCCCCGACACACCCCCGACGGACGACACCGATCCCGGCAACCCGCCCCAGCCCGTCAACCCACCCCCCGGCGACACCCCGACCACCGCCAGCCCCCCGGAGCAGTGATGACGGCCGGCCACACGCCGCCACCCGAACCCTCCGACCAGCAGCCCGTCTCCGCCCGGGTCCGGCACCTCGCGGAGGCACTCGGTCCGACAACGTTGGCGACCGCGCTGCTGATCTACTTCGGCTATGTCGCCACTCGCGCGCGATACGACTACTTCGGCGTCCCCGTGGACATGACCGGCCGGTCCAATCAGGGCCTGATGCTGGACGGCATGGAAGTCGTCTTCGTCCCAGCGGCGATGATCTTCCTCGGCGTCATGGCACTCGTGGCGATCCACGCCCTCGTGACGTGGGTGTTGGCCCGCGACGCGGGGGACGACACGTTCGGCGCCGTCTTCCTCGCGTACGGCTTCCTCCTCGTCGGCGTCATCCTGATCGGCGAGGCGCTCATCGGCATGTTCGTCCAGAACTCCGACACGAGCGTGAAGTTCGGCATCGTGCCGCTGGCCCTGGCGTTCGGACCTGCGGCGACGGCGTACGGGATCTGGATCTACGGCCGCCGGCGCGGGCGTCCGCTGCTGTCGCAGCGTATGGCCAGGAACGGTGTGATGTGCGTACTCGCGCTGGGCGTGGCCGGGCTGTTCTGGGCATCCACGCAGTTGGCGTGGGCGTACGGCAGAGGCCGGGGCGAGGAGGACGTGACCGCTCTCGAGGGCCGCCCCGAGGTCGTCATCGACTCCAAGGAACCGCTGGAGGGGCTGCCGACGGGGGTGACCGCGACCCGTCTCGGGAAGCCCGGCGAGAGCGGGCGGGAGTACCGCAACCGCTACCGGGGCTTCCGGCTGCTGCTGTCGTCCGGCGGACGGCTGTTTCTGGTCACCCCGCAGTGGCAACTCGGCCGGGACCAGACGATCGTCCTGCCTTACGCGGACGACATCCGGGTGCAGCTCATCCCGCAACGCTGAACACCGGCCACGCGCTTTCACGACTGCCTGTCCGTGTGGGGAGCGCCCCCCTCACGACTCCCGAAGAACCGGGTGACCCGTTCGTGCGAGCCCGGACTCAGCCATGCAACCGCCCCCCGCAATGCGGCCAGGGCCCCGCCCCCCGTTTCACATACAGCCTCTTCGCGCGCAGCGTCTGCTCCTCGCCCGTGGCGTCCTGGGGGCGGCCGGAGCCGCCCAGGTTCTGCCAGGTCCGGGTGTCGAACTGGTACAGGCCGCCGTAAGTCCCGGACGGGTCCACCGCGTTCGGGCGCCCCCCGGACTCGCAGGCCGCCAGCGAGCCCCAGTCCAGATGGTCCGCCCCCTGCACCGAGGTCGGCAGGGGTTTCGTGCCGACCCTCACCAGTTGGGCCCGGGGCTCGCGGACCACCTCGGTGCGCACCCAGCGTGGTTTCTGCTTCACGCCGTTGACCGAGCGCAGGGCGAGGGTGATCCGGCGCAGGCCCGCACTGCCCGCCTGGTCGATGACCTCCGTGCCCTTGAACAGGGTCGCGTCCTGGGTACGACGGGTGTCGAAGGGGATCACCTCCTCGCGTACCTCCTTGGAGGCCGTCACCCGTAGCACCGTCACCGTCTGGCCGTCGCGCGGGAAGCTCGCGGCGGCCACCGAGAGGGCGTCCTCGCCTCGCAGGGTGATCCCGGCCTCCTGTACCGCCTCGGCGACCGTCGCCGCGTTCGTGCGGATCATGCGGGCCCGGCCGTCCGCCATGATCGTCACCGTGCGCTCGGTGCGGACGTCGATGGTGAGCCCTTGCCTGCCGATCTTCTGGGAGCGCGCGAGCGACAGGTACGCGCCCTCCGCGCGCACCCCGAGCTGTCTGAGTGCTTCCTCCACCGTGTGTGCCGTCGTCCACACCTCACGCCGTTCACCGTCCAGAGTGATCCGTACGGGTCGCCCGTAGTGGACACGGACCTCGTCGCCGCTGGCCAGTGCCGTGCCCGGCGCGGGGGCGATGACGTCGTGGGCGCCCACCGCGACCCCCTCGTCGGCCAGCAGTTCGGTCACGTCGTCGGCGAAGGTGTGCAGGGTGCGCGGCTTGCCGTCGACGTTCAGTTCGATCGCCTTGTCCTTGGCGACGAAGGCCGTCGTACCTCCCGCCAGGAACGCCACGACGAGTGCCTGTGGCAGCAACCGGCGGATGACGTCGGGCCGTTCGGAGCCCTTGCGGCGCCTGGCCGCCCGCCCCTCCTGGGACCGCCCGTTCGCCGCCAGCTGCTGGGGCAGCGTGGGCGACAGCTGCGGCGCCGGGTGCTCGTAGGCGGGCCGGTACGTGTCCTCGTACGGCACCCCGTACGCCACCGTCTCGGCGGTGTGCGGGTCGTACCCCCCGTACGGCGACGGCGGCTGTGGCCCGCCCACGGGGCTGTACGTCTCGTACGGCGGCGAACTGCTCACGACGACACGCTCCAGGTTCCGGCGACGGGCACAGAACTTAGCGGAGCGGCCGTCACTCTCCAAAGCGGCGCGGCTACCGAGCGTCAACGTACGTCAGTGCTGTCAGTAATCGAAGGCACGTGCGGTGTTGGTCGCGATCGCCGTCGCCAGCGTGTCCTCGTCGATACCCCGCACCTCGGCCATCGCACGCAGGGTGACCGGGATGAGGTAGGGAGCGTTGGGCCGGCCCCGGTACGGCGCCGGAGTGAGGAAGGGCGCGTCCGTCTCGACGAGGACCAGCTCCAACGGGGCCACGGTGAGCGCGTCGCGCAGCGGCTGGGCGTTCTTGAAGGTCATGTTGCCGGCGAAGGACATGAAGTAGCCGTTCGCGGCGCAGACTTCGGCCATCTCCGCGTCACCGGAGTAACAGTGGAAGACGGTCCGCTCGGGGGCGCCCTCCTCCTTCAGGACCCGCAGGACGTCGGCGTGGGCGTCCCGGTCGTGGATGACCAGCGCCTTGCCGTGCCGCTTGGCGATCTCGATGTGCGCCCGGAAGGACCGCTCCTGGGCCGCCTTGCCCTCCGGCCCGGTGCGGAAGTAGTCCAGTCCCGTCTCGCCGACGCCCTTGACCTGCGGGAGTCCGGCCAGCCGGTCGATCTCCGCGAGCGCGTCGTCGAGGGCGGCGTCTCCGCCGGGCACCCGGGCGCCCTGCCGGGACCAGCCGTCGGGGTCGCCGTGGACGATGCGGGGGGCCTCGTTCGGGTGCAGGGCGACGGTCGCGTGGACGCTCCCGTACGTGGCCGCCGTCTCGGCCGCCCAGCGGGAGCCCTTGATGTCGCAGCCGACCTGGACGACCGTCGTCACCCCGACCGACGCGGCCTTGGCGAGGC
This sequence comes from Streptomyces sp. B21-083, assembly GCF_036898825.1. Taxonomy (GTDB): domain Bacteria; phylum Actinomycetota; class Actinomycetes; order Streptomycetales; family Streptomycetaceae; genus Streptomyces. The sequence goes on from NZ_JARUND010000001.1 coordinate 4,053,335, forward strand.
CCTCCGCGACGGTGCCGGACTGCATGTCGAGGTGGGTGTGGGAGTCGGCGACCGCTACCCGGAGGGGTTCGGGCAGCGGCGGGGCTTCGGCGGTTCCGGACTTGGCGGGCATGCCCCCGATCTTACGAAGAGCAAAAAACCCGCGCCCCGAAGGGGGGCGCGGGGCTGCATCAATTTGCGGCTCCGCCGCGTGGGCGCGGCCGGCCCCCACCGGCCCGCAGCAGATGAACCGCCCAGCCGGCGGAGCCTAACTGGCCTTGCGGTGGAAGGGGTGCAGGAGATCCGAGAGGTGCCAGTGGTGGTCTTCCTTCGGCGTCCCGTGCTCGCCGGACTCACCGGGCTGCGCCGAGGTGCTCCCGTCCGGGGCCGCCGCTTTGGGAGCCGAGCGCTGCTTGTGCATCAGGTTCTGTACCGACGACACCTGGCCCGCGCGCATGATGCGTACGACATGGCCGTCGCAGTTCTGGCAGGTGGGCCGGGTCAGTGGGGACGGTACGACCTGGCCGTCCGCCACGTACATCACCATCTGACCGCCCTCGGTGTCGGTGTGGTGCTCGATCTCGTACGACTGTTCCCAGCCGTGCCCGCAGCGCATGCAGGCGAAGGAATACGACTCGTGTACGACGGCGGTGGCCGTGCTGCGGTGGCCGGTGGTCTCGCTCATGCCAGCTCCTCTGGTCCGCTGGACACAGGACGGGTGCGTCCCTGTGAACCAGTGGACGCCTCTACCGCCGTGAAGGCATCTCTCCTGTCGACTGTTGAAGGCGTTTTGGGCATTCCTTGTGCGAACGGCCCCGATCCGAGGGCTGGCCTTTGCCGTTCGGCGCCCGCCTTTGCCCCCTTATGGCGTGACCGGCGTCGCAGTCCCCGTACCACCCGCACCCTGCGCGTTCTTCGCCGCCACGACCGCGTCGAACACCTCCCGCTTGGGCAGCCCCGCCTCGGCCGCGACAGCCACGATGGCCTCCTTGCGCCGCTCCCCCGCCTCCTCGCGCACCCGCACCCGCCGCACCAGTTCCTCGGCGCCGATCTCCCCGGCGGCCTTCTCGGGGGCGCCCTCGACGACGACGGTGATCTCACCCCGTACGCCCTCGGCCGCCCACTGGGCCAACTCGGCCAGCGGACCGCGCCTGACCTCCTCGTACGTCTTCGTCAACTCCCGGCAGACGGCGGCCCGTCGGTCCGCGCCGAACGCCTCCGCCATGGCGGCCAGGGTGTCGTCGAGGCGGTGCGGGGCCTCGAAGTAGACGAGGGTGCGGCGTTCCTCAGCCACCTCCCTCAGTCTCGACAGTCGTTCGCCCGCCTTTCTCGGCAGGAAGCCCTCGAAGCAGAACCGGTCGACGGGCAGCCCGGACAGTGCGAGCGCGGTGAGCACGGCGGACGGGCCGGGGACGGCCGTCACCCTGATGTCCTTCTCCACGGCGGCGGCGACCAGCCGGTACCCGGGGTCGGACACCGACGGCATGCCCGCGTCCGTCACCAGCAGCACCCGCGAACCGCCGAGCAGCGCCTCGACCAGTTCGGGGGTGCGCGCCGCCTCGTTGCCCTCGAAGTACGACACCACCCGCCCCTTCGGCTGCACCCCGAGCGCCTGGGTGAGCCGGCGCAGCCGCCGGGTGTCCTCGGCCGCGATGACGTCGGCGCCCGCCAGTTCCGCCGCGAGCCGGGGCGGCGCGTCCGTGACGTCGCCGATGGGAGTGCCTGCCAAAACCAGTGTTCCTGTCACGTTTCCATCCTCGCAGGGCTCTTCCACCGGACGCACACAGCGCTGTTCCCTACGATGGCGCGGTGACCAGTACCGCGCCCTCCACGGACACCCGGCAGACCGCACCCTCGCCAGAGCAGCGGCCGGCGTGGCAGCAGCGACTGCGCCGCTACGGATACACGGCGAAGCCGAGAAGCGATGTCCGGGACCGGCTGGTGCCGCCGTACACGGAGCCGAGCCCCCGTCTGTGGGCGACCTTCGGGCTGCCGCCGACCCTCACCGACCGGATCACGCGCTGGTCCGGCTGGGGCGGCCCGCTGCTGGTGACACTGCTGGCGGGGCTGCTGCGCTTCTGGGACCTGGGCAGTCCGAAGCGGGTGATGTTCGACGAGACGTACTACGCGAAGGACGCGTGGGGTCTCATCCACCGCGGCTTCGAGGTCGGCTGGGACAAGGACGTCAACGACCTGATCCTGAAGACCGACGGGCACGTGCCCGTCCCGACCGACCCGGCCTATGTCGTGCATCCGCCGGTCGGGAAGTACGTCATCGGGCTCGGCGAATGGATGTTCGGGTTCAATCCGTTCGGCTGGCGCTTCATGACGGCGCTGCTGGGCACGCTGTCGGTCCTGATCCTTTGCCGCCTCGGGCGTCGCCTCTTCCGCTCCACCTTCCTCGGCTGCCTGGCGGGCACGCTGATGGCGGTGGACGGCCTGGCCTTCGTGATGAGCCGCACCTCGCTGCTCGACGGCGTCCTCCAGTTCTTCGTCCTCGCCGCCTTCGGCTGCCTGGTCATCGACCGTGACAAGGCCCGCGAACGGCTGGCGGCGGCGCTGCCCCCGGACGCGGACGGTGCCGTACGACCGGACGCGCGCATCGCCGAGACGACCCGCTTCGGTGTACGCCCCTGGCGCTGGCTCGCCGGTCTGATGCTGGGTCTGGCCATCGGTACGAAGTGGAACGGCCTGTACATCCTGCTCGCGTTCTGCGTGATGGCGGTGCTGTGGGACGTCGGCTCCCGCAAGGTCGCCGGCGCCCGCCGCCCGTACGAGACGGTCATCAAGCACGACCTGGGCTGGGCGTTCCTGGCGACGGTCCCGGTGGCCGTCGTCACGTACCTGGTCTCCTGGACGGCCTGGATCCTCTCCCCGTCTGACGGCACCGGCGGCTACTACCGCAACTGGGCCGCGACCGAGGGCAAGGGCAGCAGCTGGTCGTGGCTGTTCCCCGACTGGTGGCGCAGCCTCTGGCACTACGAGCACGCGGTGTACGAGTTCCACGTGGGCCTGCACACCCCGCACAACTACCAGTCGAACCCGTGGAGTTGGCTCGTCCTGGGCCGCCCGGTCTCGTTCTTCTACGAGTCCCCGGCCCCCGGCAAGGACGGCTGCCCCACCAACTCGGGCCAGCAGTGCGCCCGCGAGGTCCTGGCCATCGGCACACCCCTCCTGTGGTGGGCGGCCTGCTTCGCGGTCCTGTACGTGCTGTACCGCTGGCTGCTGCGGCGCGACTGGCGAGCGGGCGCCATCGCCTGCGGGATCGTGGCGGGCTACGCCCCCTGGTTCATGTACCAGGAGCGCACGATCTTCTTCTTCTACGCGATCGTCTTCCTGCCGTTCCTGTGCCTGGCTGTGGCGATGATGATCGGCGCGATCATCGGCCCACCGGGATCGAGCGAACGGCGCCGGGTCGCGGGCGCGGCGGGCGCGGGTGTGCTGGTGCTGCTGATCGTGTGGAACTTCATCTACTTCTGGCCGCTCTACACCGGGACGGCGATTCCCATCGACTCCTGGCGTTCACGGATGTGGCTCGATACCTGGGTCTGACCGCTCGCTGGATCACATTTCTGATCACTCTTCGGACAAGAGTTGGGACAAGAGGCCGAATCAGCCCCCACAGCAGCCCCGTAGGCCACTTACAGTGCAGTGGCCTACGGGGAGGGGAACTCACATGCGCAAGGGAGCAAAGGCCGCGATCGTCGGGTCCGTGTTCACGGTGATGGTCGGAGGGGCCGGGTACGGCGTCTTCAACATCGTGTCCGCGCTCAACGAGGACAGCGGCGGCGGTACGGAGACAGTGAAGACCGGGCCGCCGTCGAAGGACGAGATCGCGGAGGTCAGCGAGAAGTTCTTCGCGGCCTGGGAGAAAGGGCAGGCGGAGGCCGCCGGGGGCCTCACCAACAACGCGGCGCCCGCGACAACGCTGATCAGTGACTACAGGGCGACCGCGCACATCACCGGTCTGAAGATCACCCCCGGGACGGCCACCGGAGCGACCGTGCCCTTCTCGGTGAAGGCCACGGTGTCCTTCCAGGGCAAGAGCAAGCCGCTCGCCTACACCAGCGGCCTGACGATCGTCCGGGGTACGACGACCGGGCGGGCGCTGGTCGACTGGAAGCCGTCGGTCGTCCATCCCGGCCTCAAGGCCGTCGGGGACTCGCTGGTCACCGGGGAGGCCGGCAGCCCGCCGATCGAGGCCGTGGACCGCGACGGCAAGGTCCTGACGAAGGAGAAGTACCCCTCCCTCGGGCCGATCCTGGACACCCTGCGGGCGCGCTACGGCGACAAGGCGGGCGGTAGGCCGGGTATCGAGCTGATGGTCCGGCACGCCGACACGAACATCGCCGACACCTCGCTGGTGACCCTCGCCGAGGGCACCCCGGGCAAGCTGGAGACGACGCTGAGCGCGAGTGCGCAGGCCGCCGCCGAGAAGGCGGTGCTCAAGTTCTCCGAGTCGTCCGTGGTCGCCGTACAGCCGAGCACGGGTGAGGTGCTGGCGGTCGCCAACCACCGTAAGGACCAGTTCAACGCGGCCTTCGAGGGCACGCTGGCGCCGGGCTCCACGATGAAGATCGTCACGGCGGCGATGCTGATAGACAACGGCGTGACGTCGATGAACGGGCCGGCGCCCTGCACGCCGACCGCGGTCTGGAAGAGCCAGACCTTCAGCAACCTCAAGGGCATGGCACCGAACGAGAGCGCCACCCTCGCCAACGACTTCCTGCGCTCCTGCAACACGGGCTTCATCAAGCTGATCGACGGCACCGAGGCGAACCCGCTCACGGACGAGTCGTTGACGACCGAGGCCCAGGAGCGGTTCGGGCTCGGGCGGGACGACTGGAAGACCGGGATCACCTCCTTCGACGGCAGCGTCCCCGCCTCCCCCGGTCCGGACCGCGCGGCCAACGCGATCGGCCAGGGCCAGGTGCAGATGAGCCCGCTGAACATGGCGTCCGTGACGGCGACGGCGATCACGGGTGAGTTCCGGCAGCCGTATCTCGTCTCGCCCGACCTGGACAAGCGTCAGCTGGCGACGGCGAAGGGCCTGCCCGCGAGTACGTCCGCGCAGCTCAAGGAGATGATGCGGATGACGGCGACGCAGGGCACCGCGACGCAGGCGATGGCCGGGCTGAGCGGGGACATCGGGGCGAAGACGGGGTCCGCCGAGGTGGACGGCCAGACCAAGTCGAACAGCTGGTTCACCGGATTCCGGGGTGACATCGCGGCGGCGGCCATGACCCAGGAGGGCGGCCACGGCGGCGACGCGGCGGGCCCGATTGTCGCAGCCGTGCTACGGACCGGCGGCTGAACTCACCCGCGCGGGACGGGACTCTAGGGTGGTCCTCGTCGTTGAGGTGGATGAGGGCAACGGGGACCCTGGGGATTTCGCGGAGGATCGGGAGCTGTGGGCAACAGAAGGCGCGTCGCCGAGCGACGGAGTGCACGCAAGACCAGGCCCGCCGTGATCGGCGGGATGATCGCCGTGGTCGTCGGCGGCGCCGGTTTCGGCGTGTACGCGCTGTACGGCGGCGGAGCGGCGGCCGAGGACGGCTCCTCCACGGCCGCCACGGCCGACAAGAAGCCGAAGGTACCGACGGGCCCGGTGCCCGCCACCCAGGTCAAGGCGATCGCCACGCGGTTCCTGACGTCCTGGCAGACAGGCAAGGTCGCCCAGGCCGTGGCGTCGACGAACGACACCACCGCATCGTCGGCCACCCTCCTCACCGGCTACACCAAGGACGCCCACATCACCGGCGTGACGATCACCCCGGGCACGGCGACGGGCGCCAAGGTCCCCTTCACCGTCAAGGGCACGGTGAAGTACGGCGGCACGAGCAAGCCGCTCACCTACGAGAGCGCCCTGACCGTGGTCCGTCGTCCGTCCGACGGGAAACCGATGGTCGACTGGCACGCGTCGGTGATCCACCCCGACCTGGCGGACGGCGACAAACTCCTGACCGGGGAGTCCGGCACCCCGCCGATCAAGGCCGTCGACCGGGACGGCGGTGAGCTGACGCTCGCCAAGTACCCCTCCCTGGGCACGGTCCTGGACAGCCTCAGGGAGAAGTACGGCAAGAAGGCCGGCGGCAAGGCGGGCATCGAACTGCGCGTCGTGCGCGGTACGGCGTCCAAGGCGGCCAAGTCTGCCGACAAGACGCTGCTGGAGCTGAGCAAGGGCACGCCGGGCACCGTGAAGACGACGCTGAGCCCGGCGCTGCAGACGGCGGCTGAGGCCCAGGTCGTGAAGAAGCCGAAGTCGTCGGTGGTGCTGCTGCGCCCCTCGACGGGCGAGATCCTGGCGGTGGCGAACCAGTCGCACGGCTTCAACACGGCGTTCCAGGGCTCGTTGGCGCCGGGTTCGACGATGAAGGTCATCACGTCGTCGCTGCTGATCGAGAAGAACCTCGCATCACCGGACAAGCCGCACCCGTGCCCGAAGTTCTCGACGTACGGCGGCTGGAAGTTCCAGAACGACGACAAGTTCGAGATCAAGGGCGGCACGTTCAAGGCGAGTTTCGCGCGGTCCTGCAACACGGCGTTCATCAGCCAGGCGCCCAAACTCGACAACGACAGCCTGACCAAGCAGGCGCAGCAGGTGTTCGGCCTCGGCATGGACAACTGGGCGATCGGCGTCTCGACCTTCGACGGCTCGGTGCCGGTGCAGTCGCAGGCCCAGATGGCGGCGTCGCTGATCGGGCAGGGCGGGGTGCGGATGAACCCCCTGAACATGGCGTCGGTGGCGGCGACCGTCGGATCCGGCGTCTTCCGCCAGCCGTATCTGGTCTCCCCGGACGTGGACGGCCGTACGTTGGCGACGGCCTCGCGGACCATGTCGTCGTCGACGCTGTCGCAGCTGCGGGAGCTGATGCAGTACACGGCGGCGTACGGCACCGCGGCCGAGGCGATGGCCGGACTCGGCCCGAACTACGGCGCGAAGACGGGCTCCGCGGAGGTCGACGGCCAGGACAAGCCGAACGGCTGGTTCACGGCGTACCGGGGAGACCTGGCAGGCGCGGGCGTGGTCGTCGAGGGCGGCCACGGCGGCAGCACGGCGGGCCCGATCGTGGCGGCACTGCTGCGGGCGGGTTCGTAACCGACCGGGGTGGCGCCTGAGGAGAAGGCCCGTCCAGCCCGACCTTCTTTCCCACCCACCCGCATTTCCAGCCCGTTGGGGGTCCCCCCTCTGGGGGAGTTTGTGGACAAGGCCCGTTCAGGGCCGGAGCGGGGTCTGGGGGCGCAGCCCCCAGGTACAGGATGGGACGGGTAGGGGCGGCGGGGGCGAGAAAACCCGACCTCAGCTGCTGACCCGCGCCCCCGCCATATACGTACGCCGCAAGAACCGCATCAGCGTCTTCCTCTCGAACTGCACCACCGACACACCCCCCGCCGAGTGGAACTCGACCACCGCCTGCACCCGCCCGCACGGCCACACCCGCACCTCCCCGGACCCCACCGGCGCCCGCAGCCCCTCCTCCAGCAGGGACCGGGAGAACGTCCACTCGTGGGAGCCGGGCAGCCCGACGCGGACCGCCCGCGGATCGGTGTCCGGGTCGTAGCGCAGGACCACCGGGACCGCGTCGCGGTCGTCGTCCTCGGTGTCCGTGACGATATGGGCTCGCGCGTACTGCTCGACTACGGACATCAGACTGCCCCTTACGCTGCGTAACCTGTGCGGAAACTGTGGATCCGCTCCCACTTCCTCTCCAATGTCGCATATTTTCCCATTTACGCCCCAGATTGCTTTCATCTCGCTCTTGCGAAAGGTTCGCAACAAGCCACTATCATCAGACGGTGCATGTGCCCGATGGATTCATCAACGCCCCCGTCTCCGTAGCGGCCGGAGTCGTCGCCGCCGGTGCCGTCGCCGTGAGCCTGCGCGGCGCCCGGCGCGAGCTGGACGAACGGATCGCGCCGCTCGCCGGTCTGGTGGCCGCGTTCATCTTCGCCGTGCAGATGCTGAACTTCCCGGTCGCCGCCGGAACCAGCGGACACCTGCTGGGCGGCGCGCTCGCCGCGATACTCGTGGGCCCCTACACAGGGGTCCTGTGCGTGTCCGTCGTCCTGCTCATGCAGGGCATCCTCTTCGCGGACGGCGGCCTCACCGCGCTCGGCGTGAACATCACGGTGATGGCCGTCGTGACGACGGTCGTCGCCTACGCCACCTTCCGGGGCCTGGCGAAGGTGCTGCCCAAGAAGCGCCGTTCCGTCACCGTCTCCGCCTTCGTCGCCGCCGCGCTCTCCGTACCGGCCGCCGCCCTCGCCTTCACGCTCGTCTACGCGATCGGCGGCACGACGGACGTACCGATCGGCCGGGTCCTCACCGCGATGGTGGGCGTGCACGTGCTGATCGGGCTCGGCGAGGCCGCGATCACCGCGTTCACGGTCGGCGCCGTCATCGCCGTACGGCCGGATCTCGTGTACGGCGCCCGGGGCCTGCGCCAGAAGCTCCAACTGCGGGTCGGCGGCGAACTGGTGGACGCGACACCGCAGCAGCCGCAGCTCACCCCCGTGCCCTCCCTCTCCCCCGCCGGCGCCCACCGCACCCGCGCGGTCTGGCTCACCGGCCTCGCCGCCTCCCTCGTCCTCGCCGGTGTCGTCAGCTTCTACGCCTCCGCCAGCCCGGACGGCCTGGAGAAGGTCGCCGCCGACAAGGGCATCGACGCCAAGGCCGAGGACCACGCCGCCGCCGACTCCCCGCTCGCCGACTACAGCGTCGAGGGCATCACCGACGGGCGGCTCTCCGGCGGCCTCGCCGGTGTGATCGGCGTCGGCGTCACGGTCGTCGCCGGGACGGGGATCTTCTGGGCGGTACGCAGGCGCAGCGCCACGAGCGACACCACCCCCACGAGCGTCTGACATGGGCGCCGGACACGCCCATCGGCTCTACCGGCACGCGCACTCGCCCGTGCACGCGCTGCCGCCGCACACCAAGCTCGCCGCCGCGTTCGCCTTCGTGATCGTGGTCGTCTCCACCCCCCGCGAGGCGGTGTGGGCCTTCGCGGTGTACGCCGTACTGCTGGGAACCGTGGCCCGCGCCGCCCAGGTGCCCGCCGCCTTCCTGCTCAAGCGCCTGCTGATCGAGGTCCCCTTCGTCGCCTTCGCCGTGCTCATGCCGTTCGTGGCACAGGGCGAGCGGGTGGAGGTCCTGGGCATGTCGCTGAGCGTCAACGGCCTCTGGGGCGCCTGGAACGTGCTCGCCAAGGGCACCCTCGGCGTCGCCACCTCCGTACTCCTCGCCTCCACCACCGAACTGCGCGAACTGCTCCTCGGGCTCCAACGCCTCAGGCTTCCGCCGCTGCTCGTACAGATCGCCTCCTTCATGATCCGGTACGGCGATGTCATCGCCGACGAGATGCGGCGGATGCGGATCGCCCGGGAGTCCCGGGGCTTCGAGGCGCGGGGCGTACGGCACTGGGGGGTGCTGGCGAAGTCCGCCGGGGCACTGTTCATCCGGTCGTACGAGCGGGGCGAGCGCGTACATCTGGCCATGGTGAGCCGGGGGTACGCCGGTTCCATGCCCGTCATCGACGAGGTGACCGCGTCCCGGGCACAGTGGTCGTACGCCTTCGCCCTGCCCGTCGCCGCGCTCGCCGTCTGTCTGCTGGGATGGTCTCTGTGACAACCTCGACCCCACCCCCGGCGCCCCCCTCACCCTCCCCCTCACTCGAAGTGGCCGGGCTGGCCTACGCCTACCCCGACGGCCATCAGGCCCTCTTCGGCGTCGACTTCACGGTCGGGCGCGGTGAGCGGGTGGCGCTGCTCGGGCCCAACGGGGCCGGCAAGACGACCCTCGTGCTGCACCTCAACGGCATCCTCACCGGCGGGGCGGGGACGGTCACCGTCGCCGGGATGCCTGTCGGCAAACAGCACATGGCCGAAATCCGACGCAAGGTCGGAATCGTCTTCCAGGACCCCGACGACCAGCTCTTCATGCCGACCGTGCGCGAGGACGTCGCCTTCGGACCGGCCGCCGCCGGGATGAAGGGCGAGGAACTGGAGCGGCGCGTCCGTACGGCCCTCGACCTGGTCGGGATGGCGGACTTCGCCAACCGCCCGCCGCACCATCTCTCCTTCGGGCAGCGACGCCGGGTGGCCGTGGCGACGGTGCTCGCCATGGAGCCCGAGATCCTCGTCCTCGACGAGCCGTCGTCCAACCTCGACCCCGCCTCGCGCCGCGAACTGGCCGACATCCTGCGGTCGTTGGACGTCACCGTCCTCATGGTCACGCACGATCTGCCGTACGCCCTGGAGCTGTGCCCGCGCGCGCTGGTCCTCAGCGAGGGCGTCATCGCCGCCGACGGCCCCACCGGCGACCTCCTGGCCGACGACGCCCTGATGCGCGCCCACCGTCTGGAACTGCCCTTCGGGTTCGACCCACGGTCGGTCTCCGCCATCCGCACCCCGTGACGTTCATAACATCCGTGGCGTCCGTGACAATGGGCGCGTGATCGAACAAGAGGACGCGCACAACCCCGCGTCGCCGCGCCTCGACGACCAGTTGTGCTTCGCGCTGTACGCGGCCCAGCGCGCGATGACCGCCGCCTACCGCCCGCTCCTCGACGAGCTGGGCCTCACCTACCCGCAGTACCTCGTGCTGCTGGTCCTGTGGGAGCGCGGCGAGGTGACCGTGAAGGAGCTGGGCGCCGCCCTGTGCCTCGACTACGGCACGGTCTCGCCGCTGCTCAAGCGGCTGGAGGCGGCGGCGCTGGTCCGCCGGGAGCGGTCGGCGCTGGACGAGCGGTCGGTGTCCGTCCGCGTCACCGCGCTCGGCGAGGAACTCCGGGAGCGTGCGGCGCGCGTACCGGGCGCGCTGCTCGCGGCGACGGAGCTGAGCGGGGGCGAGGTGGCGCGGCTGCGGGGCGAGCTGTGGGCACTGGCGGAACGGGCGCAGGGTGCGGCCGACCGCGCCCGTCTGACCTGAGGTTACTCACGACCTCCACCCCCGGATGACGGACGCACCCCTACCAGCCGGTACCTTGTGCACGATGTAGTTGTGCTCTTCGCAGTTTCTACACATGGTTCCGTGCTTCTGTTGTCCGCTTTGGGGGAGGTTCTGCCGTGACTGACGCCGGTATCGACGTCGAGGCCCGTACAGATACCCGTACAGACAGTCGTCCGACGAAGATCATGTACGTCGCCGAGGCCACCGCCCACGGCGGCCGGAACGGCGATGTCACCAGCCAGGACGGCCAGATCGCCCTGAAGGTGGCGATGCCTCCGCAGCTGGGCGGCGACGGCAACGGCACCAACCCGGAGCAGTTGTTCGCGGCCGGTTACAGCTCCTGCTTCCACAACGCGCTGGTCCTGGTCGGCCGCCGCGAGGGCTACGACCTGTCGGGCTCCACGGTCGCCGCGAAGGTCGGCATCGGCCCCAACAAGCAGCAGGGCTACGGGCTCGCGGTCGCCCTGAGCGTCTCGCTGCCGATCCTGGACCAGGACATCGCGGCCAAGCTGGTCGACGCGGCCCACATGGTCTGCCCGTACTCGAACGCCACCCGCGACAACATCGACGTGACGATCATCCTGGGCTGAGGAATCGCGAGCGGGTGAGCGGACGTTACAGCCGCGTGGACCTGAACGTGAATGGCACGGTGGCAGCGGGCTTCGAGCCCGTACGAGCGGCGTTCGCGGCGAACTTCGCGACCGGCGGCGAGCACGGCGCCGCGGTCACCGTGTACCGGGACGGGCGCCGGGTCGTCGACCTGTGGGCCGGTACCCGTGATGTCGACGGCGACGCCCCCTGGGAGCACGGCACCGCGCAGATCGTGCGCTCGGCGACGAAGGGCGTCGCCGCCGCCGCACTCCTGATGCTGGCCGAGCGCGGCGAGCTGGACCTGGACGCGCCCGTGGGCGAGTACTGGCCGGAGTTCAAGGCGGCGGGCAAGGAGCGGACCCTCGTACGGCACCTGCTCGCGCACCGCGCCGGCGTCCCCGTCCTCGACCGGCCGCTCACCCCCGCGCAGGCCGCCGATCCCGACCTCGGCGCGGCGGCGGTCGCGGCGCAAGCGCCGGTCTGGGCGCCGGGGACGGACCACGGGTACCACGCGCAGACGTACAGCTGGCTGACGGGCGAGCTCGTACGGCGGGTCGGCGGGCGCCCCATCGGGGAGTGGGTCGCGGCGGAGATCGCGGGACCGGCCGGCCTCGACCTGTGGCTCGGGCTGCCGGACGCGGAGGCGGGACGCGTGGGCCGGGTGGGCCGGGTCCAGACCCCGGAGACGGGCGGCCCGGGCCTCCGGACCCGCCCCAAACGGTCCGTCGCCGACGCCTACGCCGACCCGGACTCCCTCACCAGCCGCGCCTTCGCCGCGATCACCCCGCTGCCCGACGAGAACGACCCCGCGTACCGGGCCGCTGCCCTCCCCGCCTCCAACGGCATCGCCACGGCCGACGGACTCGCCCGCTTCTACGCCTCCCTGATCGGCCAAGTCGACGGCGGGGCACGTCTGTTCACCCCGGCGACGGCCGAGCTGGCCCGGCGCGAGCAGTCGGCCGGCCCGGACCGCGTACTGGTCATCGGCACCCGCTTCGGCCTCGGCTACATGCTCCATGGCACGGCCGCGCCCCTCCTCTCCACCGGCTCCTTCGGCCACCCGGGCAGGGGTGGCGCCCTCGGCTTCGCCGACCCCGAGTCGGGCATCGCGTTCGGCTATGTGACGAACGGCTTCCGCAAGAGCGTGACGGCGGACGGGCGCGCGCAGGCGCTGGTGCGGGCGGTGCGGGCCGTCCTCCTATCCGAGGGCCAGTGAACGCGACCTGCGCCCCGACGCCTCGTCGATCTCGTCGTGGGCCTTCGTCAGCAGCCTCATCGCCAGTTCGTTGAGGGCGCGCGCTCCGGCGATCTCCTCGCCGATGCGCGGCTGGTTCTCGTCGGACCGGTGACGGCTGGCGTACCCGTTGGCCCGTACCTCGCTCCCGTCCGCGAGCCGTACGAGGGCGGCGGCCCGCGTGCGCTGCTCGTCCTCCTCGAACTCCAGCTCTACATGCCATCCCACTGCGGTGTGCGTCATGACGATCACCTCCGGTACCGCTGCTTCCAGGGTGCTCCTGTCGGCCTCCGCACGCACATGTGCCGCGAGTACTGAGTCCGGCGTATCTCCGGCGCGTCCGTTGTGTGACGTTCGTCGCGTTCGCCCCGGGCGAGGGATGCGCGCTCTCCCCTCAGTCGTACGCTGCAAGCACCCCCGCACCGACCGCACCGACGCCAAGGAGTTGTCGTGCCCCATACCTTCGGCCGCCCCCGCCTCCACGGCTGCCGTTAACGGGCCACGGGCACGTTCCGATCATGCGCTGCTGTCTCTCCGCTCCCCTCGCCGCCCTCGCGGCGTTCCCCGACCCCCGCGACCTCGTCCGGTCCGGCGCGCTGCTCACGCCCGCCGTCCTGCGGTCCGCGCTCGCCGCGCGCCGGGAACGCGTCACGCGCGCCGACGTCGTGACGGCTCTCAACCTGGAACTGGTCACCCTCACCGAGGACAGCGCCGTCATCACCTGGTACACGGCCGTGCCGGGCACGGACGACGGTTTCGGCCACCTCCTCCCCGCCGTCACCGAGGGCGAGGTCGTGTACGGCACCCACCCCGCCCACCTCACGCGCACGGCGTCCGAGGGCCGGCCGACCGCCCACCACCACGTCGAGCTGACGGACCTGGAACCGGGCCAGACGTACTACTACCAGGCCCGTTCGCGCGGTCGGGCGGCCACACCGACCCCGCTGCACCTGGTGCGCGGCAACGCGGTCGGCACCTCGCTGCACGGCCTGGGCTCGCACGGCGGCCCGTACTCCTTCACGACACCCCAGCCGCCCCCCGGCCGCCACCTCCTCTCCATCGCGCTCTGCAACGACCTGCACCTCGGCGAGACCACGGCGGGCCGGGTGGCCGGCGTCCCGATGCTGCGCGGGGTCTCGCAGCAGCCAGGCCTGGACCCGTACCCGGAGATCATGAGCGTGGCGATGGTCGAGGAGGCCCACCGGCGCGGCGCGGACGTCCTGCTCGCCGCCGGGGACATCTCGGCGGCCGGCGCACCCCGGGACCTGGCCGAGGCCCGCCGCATCCTGGACGGCTTCGGCACCCACGGACGGGACTACTTCGTCGTACGCGGCAACCACGACCGCCCCAGGCACCCCGACGACGCCTTCCGCGACGGTTTCCTGGGCGGCGCCGACGGCCCCGGCTACTTCGCGCGCGATCTGGGCGGGCTGCGCCTGCTCGGCCTGGACACCTACGAGAAGGAAGGCAACGGCGGGGACGCGGGCGGCCTGAGCCCTGAACAACTGGCCTGGTTCCAGGGCGAGTTGAGGACGGACAAGGACCAGCCGACGATCGTCTTCGGCCATCACCCGCTGACGACACGGGACTCGGTGTTTCCCATGGGACGCGGTCAGCGTCTGGATCGGGGGCAGGCCCGCTCGATCGTCGACTCCTACTCCGCCTCCCCCGGTGTCTTCCTCCACCACGCGGGCCACACCCACCGCAACAAGCGCACGGTCCTGACCAGCGCCCCGCATGTCACCCAGCAGGAGGTCAGCGCGGTCAAGGACTACCCGGGCGGCTTCTGCCTGCTCCGCGTCCACACCGGCGGCTACGCCCTCAACTACTACAAGAACAGCAGCGTTCCGGCCCGCGCCTGGGTCGAGCGCAGCCGCCTCACGGCGGGTGGCCTGTGGCCGCACCACGCCCTCGGCCGCTCGGTGACCGACCGCAACAGCATGCGCCCGCACGACCTGTCCGGCGTCCGTGCTTACCTACCCGTGTGACAGCCAACAGCACCGCGAAGACAGCCCGGTTCCGCATCCGCCCCCGCACGGAGGCCGACCTCGACGCATGCGTACGGATGCTGGCGACGGTCCACAAGGAGAACGCGTACCCCCTCAACTGGCCCACCGACCCTGCCGGTTGGCTGACCCCACGCTCCCTCCTCGCGGTGTGGGTGGCGGAAGGGGAGGGCGAAGAGGGGATCATCGGTCACGTCCTCCTGGCCGACAGCGACGCGGGCAACGCGGCGGCGGCCCTCTGGACCGACGGTCCCACCGCCGTGATCAACCGCCTGTACGTCGACCCCGTGGCCCGGGGCCGGGGCGTCGGTGCGGAGCTGATGGCGCGGGCGGTGGCGGAGGCGGAGTCCCGCGCCCTGCACCCCGTCCTGGACGTGGCGTCGACGGCCACGGCAGCCGCGGCCCTGTACGAGCGCCTGGGCTGGACGCTGCTGGCGGCGGAGGTGGAGCAGGAGTGGCTGCCGGGCCAGTGGGTGAAGCTCCGCTCCTACGCGGCCCCGACGTCCTGAGCAGGTACCTGCGGGCACCTGACCGGAATCACCGGTGCCCGCCGGGCGTTGGCCACGTCATGACCTCCGACGAGCGCACGATCACCAACCCGCCCGCCCTGCACGACCCGACGCCCTTCGGCTACAGCCACGCCGTCTCGGCGCCCGGCGAAGCCGTGTACATCGGCGGGCAGTACGCCTCCGACGCCACCGGCGCACCCGTCCCCGGTGACTTCGCCGCCCAGGTGGACCTGGCGTTCGACCGGCTGCGCGAGGCGCTGGAAGGGGTCGGCCTCGGGTACGAACACGTCGTACGCCTCGGCACGTTCATCGTCGACCACGACCTCGACAAGCTGGAAACCCTCGGCAAGGCGCTGCACACCCGCTTCGGCGACCGCCTCCCGGCCCAGACGCTGAGCGGTGTCGCCGCACTGGCCCTACCGGGGATGCTGTTCGAGGTGGACGCGGTGGCGGTACGCCCGTAGACCGCCTGGGGCCGCCTACCCCGCGTGCAACATCAGCCCGATGCCGACGACCAGCAGCCCGGCCGCGGCGATCCTGGGTGCTCCGAACCGCTCCTTGAAGAACACGGCCCCGATGGCAGCCCCGACGATGATCGACGATTCCCTGAGTGCGGCCACGGGGGCGAGTTCGGCCCGGGTCTGCGCCCACAGCACCAGCCCGTACGCCGTCACGGACAGCGCGGCGCCGAGCAGTCCGACGGCGGCGAACGGCCGTACCGTCGCCAGGAATTGACCCCGCCACTTGTACAGCGCGTAGGCGGGGACGGCGAACCCGTCCAGGGCCATCAGCCAGGCGATGTAGGCGAGCGCGGACCCTGAGGCCCGTACGCCCAGCCCGTCGACGACGGTGTACGCGGCTATGGAGAGCCCGGTCGCCAACGCGGCGCCGATCGCCGCCCAGTTGGGCCGCCGCCCGCGCAGTCCCCACAGAGCGACACCGGTAAGTCCCGCACAGGACACGGCGATTCCTGCCGCCGCCCAGCCGTCGGGCACCTCGTGCGCGAACACGGCGGCGAGAACGGTGACGACGAGAGGCGCGGTACCGCGCGCTATCGGATAGGCCTGCCCGAAGTCACCGAGCTGGAACGACCGGATGAGCAGCACGAAGTACGCGATGTGGATGAGGGCCGACGCGACGAGATACGGCCACGCCCCGGCGGCGGGCACCGGCAGAAACGGCACAGCGACCAGCCCGAAGAGCATCCCGCCGCCGGCGATGAGCGTGAACCCGACCAGCTTGTCGGTGATGCGGTGCGCGAGCGCGTTCCAGCAGGCGTGCGTGACGGCGGCGAGCAGTACGGCGGCGGTGACGGCCGGGGTCACGAGGTCGCCGACTCGCGCACATCCACGAGGGTCGCACCGGCGTGGGCGATCAGGGCCTTCGGCTCCATGGGGAACACGGTGTACGGGGTGCCGGCGGCGGCCCAGACGAGGTCGTGCTCCAGCAGCGAACGGTCGGCGAGGACGCGCGTCCTGGTCCGGTGCCCGAAGGGCGGCACGCCCCCGATGGCGTACCCGGTGGTCTCCCGTACGACGTCCACCTTGGCCCGGGTGACCTTCGCGGCGCACAGCTCGAACCGGACGAGCTCGACGTCGACCCGGGAGGCACCGTCCATGAGGACGAGCACCGGGACCCCGTCGGCTGAGAAGATCAGCGACTTGCAGATCTGGCTCAGCTCACACCCGATCGCGGCGGCGGCCTCGGCGGCGGTACGGGTCTCGTCGGGGAACCGGCGGATACGGGAGGTGAGTTCACTGAGGCCCAGCTCATCTAGGGCCTCGGCGAAACGGGTAGACGTGGTCATGCCCGGCACGTTAGCGGGCGGACAGATGCGTCACGAACGAATTCCAGCTGGTTGGCGCGAGGGTCAGGTGCGGGGTCTCGACGGGGCTCTTGGAGTCCCGGATGTGGATGGTGACGGGGGTGGCGGCGACCTCTACGCAGTCACCGGGTTCGCCACTGCTGCTGTAGCTGCTCTTGAACCAGTGCAGTTCCGAGGTGCTCATAACGCTCCCAGCGCTTGCTCGATGAAGGCCAGCGACTCCCTCGGTGGGAGAGCCTGTGCCCGAATCATCCCATAGCGCAGTTCAAGGATCCGAAGGTCCCTGGGAGTTGAGACCGGACGGCCGTTGAACGCACCGTCGGAGCGCCCAACCGCCGTACCGTCAGCGAATTTCAGCACCTCGATCAAGCCCTGCGTCCCGGCGTGCTCATCACTGTCGGTCGGCATGACCTGAAGGGTGACGTTTCTCAACCGTCCTACCTCCAGCAGGTGTTCAAGCTGGCGGCGCAACACCGGCTTCCCACCGTAGGGACGCTCCAGCGTCGCCTGCTCCTGGATGAAATTGAGCGAGGGCACGGGGTCCGCGTCGAAGACCGACTTCCGAGCCATACGCGCGGCAGTCTCCCTCTCCATCACTTCCCGGGACAGTGGAGGCTGCGTCATCTCGAACAACGCCTTCGCGAACTCCGGCGTCTGCAACAGGCCGTGGATGTTGTGGTTGCTGTACAGCAACATCTCCACCGCCCGCTCCTCCAACTCCTTCAGCTTGCGCACCTTCTTCGGATACTGAGCCGCCTCCACATACTTGCGCAGAGCGCGAATCGCTCCTCCGGCGTTCAGCAACTCATCCGCGCTGTAAAGGAATTCGACCCGGGGAATCCGTGACCCCCGTTCGACCTTCCGGATCAGGTCCTCGCCGTAGCCCATGGCCCCCGCGAACTCGGGTACCGACATTCCGACGGCCTCCCGGTGGAACTTGATCACCCCGCCGACAACCTCGATCATCGGCGCCATCTCGTCACCGGGTTCGATCGCCCAGCCCGCCTCGTCCACGTCCTCGCTCATACCCACCTCCAACGGCGACCCGTACCCGTACGGCACCCCGGACAGGCAGGACAGACGGGACAGACAGCGGGGAGGTCACCCACATGGGTGATCATCACCCGATTGGCCGCGAATAGGCATACCCCCCAGTCATATGCTCGTGACTGTTCGTCACGAGAGGACAGACGTCATCACGATGGTCAGTTCCCCGCACGAGGCGATGCACCGGATCTTCCGCGAAGAACCAGGGCTCTTCGCCCGCGTCGCCCGCAAGCTCGACATCCCGGCGTTCGGAACACCGATCTCCGTCACCGAACTCCCGACCGACCTCAGTGAGACCCAACCCGTGGAGCGACGGGTGGACACGCTGTTACGGATCGACGAAGCGGACAGCAGCTACATCCTCGCGGTCGAGGCGCAGGGGAAACCCAACGCGTCCAAGCACGGCACCTGGGCGTACTACATGACCTTCGCTCAGGAAAAGTACAAGCTTCCGCCGCTGCTCCTCGTCATCTGCAAGAACCAGCGGACCGCGGACTGGGCAGCCCGTCCCGTGAAGTTCGGCCCACCGCAGTGGCAAGTCTCGCACTGCAGCCGCTGGTGATCGGACCACGCGACATCCCCGCCGTCGAATCGCTGGACGAAGCGACCCGTGACGTACCCATGGCCGTTCTGTCCGCCATTCTGCACGCCGACGAACGGTCGGCGGATGGCACACTTAAGTTGCTCGCAGCAGCGCTGAGCGCCATGGAGGCCCGTGACCCGGAACGAGCGGGGCTCCTCGCGGAATTCACCAGCCAGGGCCTGGGCAGGACCGAGGCATTCAAGATCTGGAGCGAACTCTTGAAGACCGACACCTCATTCTTCACGTCGTTGGTGGCCGAGGGAATCCGAGCCGAGGGAGAAGCCAAGGGCCTCGCCCACTACCTCCTCCACCGCCTCGAACGTCGGGACATCCCCGTCTCCGACGCCGACCAGGACCGCATCACCACCTGCGAGGCTCCCGAAACCCTCACCCGCTGGATCGACCGCGCCATCACCGCCACCTCCACGGCCGAGGTGTTCGCCGAAGACCCGGCTGCCGAGCAGAAGTAGCGCTGGCGACGGGCAAGAGGGGCACCCCGCGCTGCGCGGGGTGCCCCTCTTCATCGTGCTCGGCCTGTTCAGGCCGGTCAGACCTCGACCAGCTCCCGGTCCTCGTCCTTGGGACGGTTGTCGTCGTCCAACGTGCGCAGGCCCTCGCCCTCGACGTCGACGTTGGGCAGGACGCGGTCCAGCCACTTCGGCAGCCACCAGGCCCGCTTGCCCAGCAGGGCCAGTACCGCCGGGACGATCGCCATGCGGACGACGAACGCGTCGAAGAAGACGGCGATCGCCAGGCCGAAGCCGAACAGCTTGATCATCGACTCGCTGGAGCTGATGAAGCCGCCGAAGACGGCCATCATGATGATCGCGGCGGCGACCACGACCCGGGCGCTGTGCCTGAAGCCGGTCACCACGGCGTCGGACGGCGACTCGCCGTGGACGTACGCCTCCCGCATCCGGGTCACGAGGAACACCTCGTAGTCCATCGCGAGGCCGAAGACCACGCCGACCATGAAGATCGGCACCATCGACATGATCGGGCCGGTCTCGTCGACGCCGATCAGGCCGCTCAGCCAGCCCCACTGGAAGACCGCGACCACGGCACCGAGCGCGGCGAGGACGCTGAGCAGGAAGCCGAGGGCCGCCTTCAGCGGGACCAGGATGGAGCGGAAGACCAGGATGAGGAGCAGGAAGGCGAGGCCCACCACCAGGCCCAGGTACGGGATCAGGGCGTCGTTGAGCTTCTGCGAGAAGTCGATGTTCATCGCGGTGGTGCCCGTGACCAGCACCGTCGCGCCGGTCTCGGCCTTGACGCCGGCGCTCTCGTCGCGGATCGCGTGGACCAGGCCCTCGGTCTGCGTCGAGGACGGCTTGGAGTTCGGGATCACGGTGATCGTCGCGGTGTCGCCGGCCTGGTTGAACTGGGCCGGGGTGACCGTGACGACGTCCTTGAGACCCTTGATTTTGTCGGCCAGCTTGTCGACGCCTGCCTGGGGGTCGGCGACGCCCTGCGCGTCGTAGACGACCATCAGGGGACCGTTGAAGCCGGGGCCGAAGCCTTCCGACAGCAGGTCGTACGCCCTGCGCTGGGTCGTGGACGTCGACTGTGAGCCGTCGTCGGGCAGGCCCAGCTCCAGCTGGGTGACCGGGAGCGCGATCGCGCCGAGCCCGAGGACGCCGAACATCAGCACGGCGACCGGCCGGCGGATGACGAAGCGCGCCCAGCGGGTGCCCATGTTGGGCCCGGCCGGCTTCTCGGACGTGTCGCCCTTCGCGTCGGAGAGCGCGGCGGTCGGCGCGTCGGTGAGCTGCTCGCCCTTCTTGTTCCGCCTGCTCTTCTTCTGTCCCGCAGGCTGGACCTTCCGGCCCGCGTAGCCGAGGAGCGCCGGGATGAGGGTCAGTGCGATGAGGACGGCGACCACGACCGTGCCGGACGCGGCGAGGCCCATCTTGGTCAGCATCGGGACGTTGACGACCGCGAGGCCCGCAAGGGCGATCACGACGGTGAGGCCCGCGAAGACCACGGCCGAGCCGGCGGTGCCGGTGGCGCGGCCGGCCGCTTCCTCGTGGTCTCGGCCGTCGGCCAGCTCGCCCCGGTAGCGGGAGACGATGAACAGCGCGTAGTCGATACCGACCGCGAGACCGATCATCAGTGCGAGCGTGGACGTGGTGTCGCCGAGGTCGAGCGCGTTGGCGAGAGAGGTGATGGTGGCGCCGGCGATACCGACGCCGATGATCGCCGTCAGCAGCGGCAGACCGGCCGCGACCAGCGAGCCCAGGGTGATGACGAGGACGATCGCGGCGATGGCGATACCGACGGCCTCACCGACAGCCCCCGGCTCGGCCGCCGCCTGCAGCGCGTCACCGCCGACGTCGACGGTCAGCCCGGTGGCCCGCGCCTCGTCCCCGGCCTTCTCCAGCGCGGTCTTGGTCGAGTCCGCCAGTTCCATGCCGGGAAGCTTGTACTTCACCGACGTGTAGGCGACCGACCCGTCCCTGCTCACGGCGTGCGTCGTGAACGGGTCGCTGACGGAGATGACTTCGGAGCCGTCGCCCAGTTGTTTGACGGTCTTCTCGACGGTCGCCTTGTTGGCGGCGTCCGTCATCTTCTGGCCCTCGGGCGCCTTGAAGACCATGCGGCCGGTCGCTCCGTCGGCGCTGGCGCCGGGGAAACGCTGTTCCAGCAGGTCGAAGGCCTTCTGGGCCTCCGTACCCGGAATGGAGAAGGAGGTGGTGCCCGCGGCGGGCGCGCTGGCCGCGCCGACTCCCGCGAGCGTCAGCAGCGCCACCCATATCAGGGCGACGAAATGCCGTCGCCTGAAGGCGAGCCGGCCGAGTTTGTAGAGGAACGTGGCCACGAGGGCGTACTCCCGGTCAGGTCGTTGAACAGCAACAGGGCGTGTTTGACCGGCCTGTTGGGGCGCAGGCGGGATCAGACCGACGTCGTGAGCAGTCGCGTCAGGTACAAGTGGGTTGTCTTACAAGGGGTGTCGGGGTACTGCAGACGTCAGGCGGCCGGTCAGTCACTAGTACTGACGCCGAGGGCGGGGAGCACCACGGCATCGAGGTACGAGCTCAAGTAGGCCTGCGTCGGGGGAAGTTCGTCGATGAGCGTGCGAGCGATGAAGCCGCCGACCATCATGTGCAGCACATAGCCGATAGCCGGATTGTCCGCGCGGATCTCACCACGGTCGACGGCACGGTGGAGCACCTTGTTGAACTCCACCAACTCCGGCTCGACCAGCAGTTCCCGCAACGCCTGAAGGAGATCCGGGTTCGCGTGGGCCGCCATACCCAGAGCTCGCAACAGCGCGGAGTTCTGTTCCATGGCACAGTCGTCCTCCCGGCCCAGCAGGGCGCGGAAGTCGCCGCGCAGGGACCCGGTGTCGACGTCTGAGACCTGGACACCACCCGGCTTGAAGTGCCGCATCGCCCTGACGACCAGTTCGGCCTTGCCGCCCCACTGGCGGTAGAGCGTGGCCTTGCTGGACTTCGTACGGGCGGCGACGGCGTCCATGGTGAGGGCCTCGTAGCCGACTTCCCGGAGCAGGTCGAGCGTGGCGCCGTACAACTCGGCCTCGCGCTCGGGCGTGATCCGACTACGACGCGCCGTTGCGACCTCGGTCATGCCACTCACCCTTTCCGGCTCCGGTATCGGACGACACCGTTTCGTACAGCTCCGCCGTACGTCAATGAACATACCCCGAGAATAATAGAAACGAAACCGTTTCGTACGTGTCGTCACTCACGGACGGTATCGGGAACCATTCAGGAACCGGACATTTCGTAAATTGACCGGACGGGAAGCGGGTCCGAAGTTGCTGGGGCCCCGTTCCCGGAAAAGCATGGGGAGGTGAGCTATCTGCGCCTGCCCCACCTCAGCGGCGACCTGCTGTGCTTCGTCGCCGAGGACGACCTCTGGCTCGCCCGCCTCGACGGAGACAACGGAGACAACGGAGAAGAGGGGCCGGGGTCTCCCGGTACCGACGGCCGGGCCTGGCGGCTCACCGTCGACCGTACGAAGGTCGGGCACCCGCGCTTCTCGCCCGACGGCCGGCACATCGCGTACACGAGCTGGCGCAGCCTCGTGCCCGAGATCCACCGGGTCCCGGTGGACGGCGGCCCCGCGCGGCGGCTCACCTACTGGGGCAGCGCCGACACCCAGGTCTGCGGCTGGTCCCCGGACGGCGGCATCCTCGCCGTCGCCTCCCACGGCCAGCCCTTCTCCTACTTCACCTGGGCCTACAGCGTGCCGTCGGACGGCGGGCCCGGCGGACGGCTCCCCTGGGGCCCGGTCTCCGACATCCAGGTCGCGGACATCGCCGGAGAGCGCAAGACCCTCCTCCTCACCGGCACCCCGCCGCACGAACCGGCCGCCTGGAAGCGCTACCGGGGCGGTGCGACCGGCCGTCTCTGGCTGCACGGCGAGCGTCTGCTGCCCGACCTCGACGGCCACCTCCACTCCCCGATGTTCGTCGGCGACCGCATCGCCTTCCTCTCCGACCACGAGGGCATCGGGAACCTGTACTCGTGCGCGTACGACGGTTCCGGCCTGCGCCGCCACACCGACCACGACGCCTTCTACGCCCGGCACGCCTCCAGCGACGGCACCCGCGTCGTGTACCAGTGCGCGGGCGACCTGTGGATCGTCGACGACCTCGCCGCCGACTCCCTCCCCCGCCTCCTCGACGTACGGCTCGGCGGACCGCGCGCCGGCCGTCGTACGTACCAGGTGCCCGCCGCGCAGCACGTCGACGGCATCTCGGTCGACGAGACGGGCCGCGCGAGCGCCGTCGTCGTACGCGGCAGCCTGTACTGGCTGACCCACCGCGACGGCCCGGCCCGGACGATCACGGACACCCCGGGGGTACGCGTCCGGCTGCCCGAGATGCTCGGCTCGGGCGGGCAGGTCGCCTACGTCACGGACGCGGAGGGCGAGGACGCGATCGAGATCGCCTACCTCCCGAGGGCCAGCGGGGAGCGGGAGCCGAGGCGGCTGGCGTCCGGCGGCCTTGGCCGGGTACTGGAACTGGTGTCCGACCCGGCGGGCGAACGCCTCGCCATCGCCGCCCACGACGGCCGCCTCCTCCTCATCGACGCGAGGGAGGAGCCGGACGGGGAGTCGAACGGGGAAGGGGGTGGGGAGTCGGACGGGGAGCTGACGGAGCTGATCTGCTCCCTCAACGGCCCGGTCACGGATCTCGCCTTCTCCCCGGACGGCGCCTGGCTGACCTGGTCGCACCCGGGCATCGGCCGCTCCCTGCGCCAGATCAAGATGGCCCGGATAAAGGATCGCCTGATCGTCGACGTGACCAACGGCCGCTTCGAGGACGAGAACCCGGTCTTCACGCGCGACGGCCGCTATCTCGCCTTCCTCTCCTGGCGCGGTTTCGACCCCGTGTACGACGTCCACACGGGCGACCTCTCCTTCCCGCTCGGCTGCCGCCCCTACCTCGTCCCCCTCTCCTCCGCCACGCCCTCCCCCTTCGCGCTGTCCCCCGACGGCAGGCCGGCCGCCGGTGGCCTGGACCCCGCCGAGGACGAGGGCGCCGACGGCACGGTGATCGTCGAGGTCGAGGGCCTGGAGAGCCGGGTGACGCCCTTCCCTGTCGCCGCCTCCAAGTACTCGGCGCTGTATCCGGTCGCGGGCGGCGGCCTGGTGTGGCTGCGCTGGCCGATCTCGGGCGCGCTGGGCGAGACGTTCGCGAACCCGGACGACACGAGCGGCCGGCCCACCCTCGAACACTTCAACCTCAGCAAGGGCAAGAAGTCCGAACTCGTCGACCACCTCGACTGGTTCGCGGTGAGCGGCGACGCCTCGCGGCTGGTCGTGGTCGACGAGGACGAGCTGCGCGCGGTGCCGTCCACCGACCCGGGCGACGCCGACACGACCGTCTGGATCGATCTGCGCCGGGTCCTGCACGAGGTCGACCCCCCGGCGGAATGGCGCCAGGCGTACGAGGAGGCGGGCCGCCTGATCCGCGCCTACTTCTGGGAACCCCGGATGTGCGGCATCGACTGGGACGCGGTGCTCGCGCAGTACCGCCCGCTCGTCGAACGGGTCGCGTCCCCCGACGAGTTCGCGGATCTCCTGCGCGAGGTCCTGGGCGAGCTGGGCACGTCCCACGCGTACGTCACAGCCGCCCGCCGTAACGAGGGCCCACCCCACTACCAGCGCCGACAGGGCCTGCTGGGCGCCAACTTCGTGCGCAGGGAGGGCGGTTGGCTGCTGGACCGGATCCTCCCCGGCGACTCCTCCGACTCCAAGGCCCGCTCCCCGCTGGCCGGTTCGGGAATCCGGGAGGGCGCGCTGCTCACCCACGTGGACGGCCGCCCGGTGGACGCCGTGACGGGCCCCTTCCCGTTGCTCGCGGGAGCGGGCGGTACGACGGTGGAGCTGACGTTCACGGCGGCGGAGGGTGAGGGTCGGGCCAGGCGGGTCGCGGTGGTCCCCCTTGTCGACGAACGCCCGTTGCGCTACCAGGACTGGGTGGCCAAACGCCGGGAAGTGGTACGCGAGTTGAGCGACGGACGGTGCGGCTACCTGCACATCCCCGACATGGGCGGCTCGGGCTGGGCCCAGTTCAACCGCGACCTGCGCATGGAGGTGTCGAGGCCGGCCCTCATCGTCGACGTGCGCGGCAACGCGGGCGGCCACATCAGCGAACTGGTGGTGGAGAAGCTGACGCGCACGATCCTGGGCTGGGACCTGACACGCAACGCCCAGCCGGTCTCGTACGCCTCGAACGCCCCCCGGGGCCCGGTGGTCGCCCTCGCGGACGAGGCGACGTCCTCCGACGGCGACATGATCACGGCGGCCTTCAAGCTGCTGGAACTCGGCCCGGTGGTCGGCCAGCGGACCTGGGGCGGAGTGGTCGGCATGACCGGCCGCCACCGCCTGGGCGACGGCACGGTGATCACGGTCCCGATGAACGCGGCCTGGTTCGACACCTACGGCTGGACGGTCGAGAACCAGGGCGTCGCCCCGGACCTGGAGGTCCTGCGCACCCCCCTGGACTGGGCAGAGGGCCGCCACGTCGAAACGGACGACGCCATCAAACTGGCCCTGGCCCTCCTGGAAACCCACCCCGCGGCAACCCCCCCGACCTACGACAAGGTCCCCAACAGAACCAGACCAAAACTCCCCCCACGTTCTTGACCAACAGCAGGGGCCAAGTTGTTCCTGACCAGACGCGCGCCCAGGTTCTTCTTTGACCAGACGCGCGCCAGTTGGTTCTCGACCAGACGCGCGCCAAGTTGTTCTTGAACAAGCGCGGGCCAAGTTCTCGACGGGCGCCCAGGTCACCTACCCAGGGGCGCGGGGAACTGCGCGACAAGCCCCCACCGGCCCCGCACCCGAAAACACACCCGAAAACGCACGCAAAACAAAAACGCAGGGTGCCCTCACAGAAACCGAGGGCACCCCACGCAACCGCACTCAAGCAGGACTACGACTCGTAGTCCTGGTTCATACGGTCCTCTTCGTCCCGCATCGCCCGCTCCGTCTCCTCATCACGAGGACGCCCCCGCTCCGGAGTCTCGCCCTGCCGGCGCTGCCCCTCCTGCCCCGGCTGACCCGGCTGACGCTGGCCCTGCTGGCCTTGCTGACCCTTCCGGGCCTGCTGCTCCATCTTCTCCTTGGCCTGGCGGGCCTTGTCCTGCATCTCGTCCTTCATGCCCATGTGGGTTCACTCCCGTAATTGGGTGAGGGGATGGGGGCTCGACCACATTTACACGCCCAGACAAAGCGCGCATTTCGATCAGTAACGTTCAGTCACCGACCCCGTCCGACCCCCGCCCGACCACCACCCCCCGAGCCTCCTCGTCCGCCGCCCCACCCGCGCCCACCAGCCCGGTACCCATCCCCTGCAACCGCCCGGAGAACCGCCCGACCTCCCGCTGCCCCACCGCACCGATCAGCCCCGGCAGATACCCCCGTACGCCCTGCATCCCGCGCAGCCACCACTGCCCGTACACATGGCTGGACCGTCGTTCGATCCCCGCCACGAGCCGGTCGACGGCCGGCCCCAGCGGATACGTCTTGCCGGCCGGCCACGGCAGCCGTTGCCGCAACTCCCGCATGACGTCGTCCTGGTCGGCCCCGCGCACCATGTCGGTGTCGGTCCAGGACAGATACGCGACCCCCACCCCGACGCCCTTGTACCCGACCTCGGCGCGCAGACAGTGCGCGTACGCCTCGACGCCCGACTTGGACGCGCAGTACGCGGACATCATCGGCGCCGGCGTCATGGCGGCCAGGGACGCGATCTGCAGGAGATACCCGCGGCTCTCGGTCAGCACCGGCAGGAACGCCCGGCCCGTGACCGCCGACCCGATCAGATTGACCTCGATGACCCGCCGCCACGACTCCGGATCGGAGTCGACGAAGGGCCCGCCGCTCGCGACCCCGGCGTTGGCGACGACGATGTCGACCTTCCCGAACCGTTCCTTGACCTCCGCCGCCACCCGGGACATCGCCTCGTGATCGGTGACGTCGGCGTACCAGTACGCGCTGTCGGTGTGCAGCCGGCCGGCCACCTCCTTGAGCACCTCGGCCTCCAGCCCGACCAGCGCGACCCTGGCCCCGCGAGCGGAGAGCTTGCGCGCGAGCAGCTCACCGACCCCCCGAGCGGCCCCCGTGACGACAGCGACCTGCCCATCCAGACTGACCTTGCTCATGCGCTCTCCTCCATACGTACACTGCTGTCGGCCTGCGCGCTCTCCGCGCCGTGCGTGCCGGGTGTGCCCAACCGCCCGTACAGCGCCACGAGTTCACGGATCACCCCGGTCACCGCCCCCGGCGCCTCCACCGGCGTCATGTGCCCGAGCCCGGGCAGCTCGGTCACGCTGTGACACCGGGGCAGCACGGCGGCCAGCGCCCGCGCGTGAACGGGCGGGGTGAGCCGGTCGGCCGTACCCACGACGACTGCGGTCGGCACGGTCAACTCACTTACCTGAGCGTCGAGTTGCACCCCGTCCAGCACCCGCGCCCAGGCGTACCGCACCCTGCGCGGACACGCGTGCACGATCCGGGCGCACGCCTCGACCATGGCGGGCGTCGAACCGGCGCCCATCGTCGCGTACTTGAGGACGCGCTTGGAGACCGGCGTGACCGGCCCCATCGGGGCGCGTGAGCTGAGGCTCCGCCGGGTGAGCCAGGTGCGCAGCCGCCCGGCACGCATCGGCAGGACCAGCGACTCGGCGACAAGCCGCGAACTGCCGGTGCTGCACAGCAGTACGGCCGCCGTGTGCTCCCGGAACCCCGGCCGCGCGGACGCGGCCAGCACCGTCATCCCGCCCATGGAATGGCCCACGACGACGGCCTTCTCACCGGGCGCCAGGGTCGCCGCGAGGACGGCTTCCAGGTCGTCGGCGAGGAGGTCGGTACCGCAGACGGGGCTCGCCGGGCTGCGTCCGTGGCCGCGCTGGTCGTAGGCGACGACCCGGTGATCGGGGGCGAGTTCGCGGATCTGGGCGGCCCAGAAGGCGGTGGAGCAGGTCCAGCCGTGCGCGAGGACGACCACGGGCCCGTCGGCCACGCCGTGCACCTCGACATGCAGCCGGGCCCCGTCGGCGGAGACGGCGGTCAGCTCACGGGAGGGGACGGTCGGGGTGTACGGACCGTCCGTCACGGACGACGGCGGTCGCCCGGACCGCGTCAGGCGGCTCACGCGCCCACCTCCACAGCGGAGTTGGCGTCCTCGGTGCCGTTTCCGGAACCGCCGGTCGCCCGCAGGACCTCGTACTCGGCGAGATCCACCCGCCGGGTCGCCCGCCGGAACTCGGACGTCGTACCGGGCCAGATGGTGGTGTTGCGCCCGTTCGCGTCGAGGTACCAGCTGCTGCACCCACCCGTGCTCCACACCGTGCGCCGCAGCCGCTCCTGGACCCGGTGGTTCCAGGCGTCGACGGCGGCGGGCCGGGCATCAAGGGCCACCCGGCCCCCGAGAACGTCCAACTGCCGTACGTAGTCGGCCATATAGCTCAACTGCGACTCGATCATGAGGATCATGGAGGAGTTCCCGAGGCCGGTGTTGGGCCCGATGATCGTCATCCAGTTGGGGAATCCGGCGGCGGAGGCACCGCGCAGTGCCCGCATCCCGCTCTCCGCCCAGGCCTCGGCGAGCGTCCGCCCGTCGGCCCCGACGACCCGGTCCGCGATGGGCATGTCGGTGACGTGGAACCCCGTACCGAAGACGATGGCGTCGACCTCGGCGGTACTGCCGTCTGCGGCGACGACGGTGGAACCCCGCACCTCGCTCAACCCGCTGGCCACGACATCCACGTTGGGCCTGGTGAGCGCCGGATAGTACGCGCTCGACAGCAGGATGCGCTTGCAGCCGATGCGGTAGTCGGGGGTGAGTTTGGCGCGCAGGGCCGGATCCTTGACCGCGCGGTGCATGTTGCGCTTGGCCAGCGCCTCCACGGCCCCGAGCTCACCCGGATGCTTGGTGAACGCCTGGACCTGCAACTCCCTTACGCCCCAGGAGAGTCCGCGCCGCAACCGGGTGGTGAAGGGCAGCGCGCGGTGCACGGCCCGCTCGGCGCCGCCGATGGCCCGGTCGATGCGGGGCATCACCCAGGGCGGGGTGCGCTGGAAGAGGGTGAGGCGGGAGACGTCCGGCTGGATGGCGGGCACGATCTGGATGGCGGAGGCGCCGGTCCCGACCATCGCGACCCGCTTGCCGCGCAGGTCGTAGTCGTGGTCCCAGCGGGCGGAGTGGAAGACCTTGCCGGGGAAGGTGTCGAGCCCCCGGACGTCCGGCACCCTGGGGTCGGAGAGCGGCCCGGTGGCGGAGACGACGAGATCGGCGAGCAGGGTCCCGCTACTGGTCTCGATGACCCACGCCAACCGGCGCGCGTCCCAAGTCATCGTCTTCACCTCGGAGTTGAGGCGGAGATGGGGCCGCAGCCCGAAGACGTCGGTGACGTGCTCCAGATAGGCGCGGATGTGCTCCTGCCCGGAGAAGGCGCGCGGCCAGTCGGGATTGGGCGCGAAGGAGAACGAGTACAGGTGGGACGGCACGTCACAGGCGCAGCCCGGATAGCTGTTGTCGCGCCAGGTCCCGCCGACGCTGCCGGCCCGCTCCAGCACGACGAAGTCGGTGATCCCCTCGCGGCGCAGCCGCACGGCGGCCCCGAGCCCCCCGAACCCGGACCCGATCACCGCGACCCGCACATGTTCGTGTTCGGCTTCCTGTTCGGCTTCCTGTTCGGCCATGCCGATGCCCTTCCCTGCGCGACCGCGCCAGTGAACACTGGCGCAATGGGGAGAGTAGAGGAGGTCCGTACCGATGGGTAGGGTCCGGAAGGGGGGCGTTTACATCAGCGGCTCCGCCGCGGGTACCGGCGGTACGACTTAAGGTTCCGACGTGGCAGACGCAGACACAGAGAACGCCGAACGGCCCGGCTCCGGGACGGAGTACCGGATGGAAGAGCTGGCCCGGCTGGCCGGCATCACCGTCCGCACTCTGCGCTTCTATCGCGAACGCAAACTGATCCCGCCACCCCGCCGCGAGGGCCGCATCGCCTGGTACGACGACCACCATCTGGCCCGGCTGCGCACGATCTCGGCGCTACTGGAACGCGGGCACACCCTCAACGGCATCGCGGAACTGGCCGAGGCCTTCGACCACGGCCGCGACGTCGCCGACCTGCTCGGCCTCGGCGCCCCCACCGAGGAGACCCCGGTCCGCCTCACCCCCGAGGATCTCGCCGACCGCTTCGGCCCGGACGCCACCCCCGAGAACTTCGCGGCCTCGATGGACCTCGGCTACCTGGGCACCGACGGCGAGCAAATCGTCCACATCAGCCGCAGCCTCCTGGACGCGTCGTCGGCGCTGGTCCAGGAGGGCATCCCGCTGTCAGCCGTCCTGGCGGCGGGCAAACGGGTACGCGAACACGCGGACGCCCTGGCCGAGATCTTCACGAACGTGATCCTCACCCACGCCACGGACCCGGACCCGGCCCGCCTGCGCCCGCTGGCGCAACGGGTGGTGGAGGCGGAACTGTCACTGGCGCTGGACCGCCGAATGCGCCAGAACCCGTGACCGTGGCGACTCCGGCAGCTCAGAGGTCGTAGACGACCGTGACGGGCGCATGGTCCGACCAGCGCTCGGCGTGCGTCGCCGCGCGCTCGACGTACCCCTTGACCGCCTTGGCGGCGAGCCCCGGCGTCGAGATCTCGTAGTCGATGCGCCAACCTGAATCGCTGTCGAAGGCCCGCCCCCGATACGACCACCACGAGTACGGCCCCTCGACGTCCGGATGCAGGGCCCGCACGACGTCCACGAACCCGCCGTCCCCCTCGTCGAGCACCCGTCCGAGCCACTCCCGCTCCTCCGGCAGGAACCCGGAGCTCTTCTGGTTGGCGCGCCAGTTCTTGAGGTCGGCCCGCTGGTGGGCGATGTTCCAGTCGCCGCAGACGACGACCTCGCGCCCATCGGCGGAGGCCCGCTCGCGCAGGTCCTTCAGGTAGGCGAGGAATTCGCCCATGAAGCGGATCTTCTCGTCCTGGCGTTCGGTGCCGACCTCACCGGAGGGCAGATACAGGCTGGCGACGGTGACACCGGGCAGATCGGCCTCGACATACCGCCCACTGCCGTCGAACTCCTCCGACCCGAAGCCGACCTGGACGCGGTCGGGCTCGCGGCGGCTGTAGAGGGAGACACCGGCGCGGCCCTTGGCGGCGGCCGGTGCATGCGTGACGTACCAGCCCTCGGGCGCGCGGACCTCGTCCGGCAGCTGCTGCGGTTCGGCGCGCACCTCCTGGAGGCACAGCACGTCGGCGGAGGTTCCGGCCAGCCACTCCACGAAGCCCTTTTTCGCGGCGGCCCGGAGTCCGTTCACATTCACACTGGTCACAGTCAGCACGCGGGCACGATACCCGGAGACGGAAAACCCCTGGCGACCGCGACATGCATAGATGTACCGTATCCAGCATGAATATCCGCCGGGTCGCCTACGACCACCCCGACGCCGTCAAGCTCAACGACCAGGTCCAGGCCGAGTACGCGGCCCGCTACGACGACGAGGGCGACGCCACCCACCTCGACCCGGCGATGTTCGACCCGCCGTCCGGCCTGTACCTGATCGCGTACGACGGGCAGGACCGCCCTGTCGCCACCGGCGGCTGGCGCGGCCACGACGAGGAGAACGACGAGGGCTATCTGACCGGCGACGCCGAGCTGAAGCGGATGTACGTCGTCGCGGAGGCGCGCGGACTCGGCCTGGCCCGCCGCATACTCGCCGCCCTGGAGGAGGATGCCCGCACCGCCGGCCGCACCCGCATGGTCCTGGAGACGGGCACCAGGCAACCGGAGGCCATCGCCCTCTACACCTCCAGCGGCTACGCGCCCTGCACCAAGTTCGGCTACTACCGCCACCATGACCTGAGCATCTGCTTCGCCAAGAGCCTGTAACACCCCGCGTCCCTCCGGCCTCCCGCTGGGGCCTCCTTCTGGGGGCCGGTCGCTCACGCCCGCAGAAAGGCCAGCACCGCCAGTACCCGGCGATGCGTCTCGTCCGCCGGAGGCAGATCCAGCTTGGTGAGGATGCCGCCGATGTGCTTGCCGACGGCCGCCTCGGAGACCACCAGCTCACGGGCTATCGAGCCGTTGGACCGCCCTTCCGCCATCAGCGCCAGCACCTCACGCTCACGCGGGGTCAGCCGCTCCAGCGGGTCGCGGCGCCTGCGCAGCAACTGCCGTACCACTTCCGGGTCGACGACCGTCCCACCGGCCGCGACCCTCCGCAGCGCGTCGACGAACTCCTCGATCTGTGGCCGTACCATCTGGCTTTCTGGACAGGCCTGTTGGTGGCCCTGTGCGGTGTGGTGACCGCTTCCTGGCGGGCAGGCCGCACCGCCCCGACGGAGGCACTACGGGAGGCCGCGCCGAACACCCGCCGACTGCCCCGCACCCGCCTCCTGATCGGCGCGGCCCTGCTGCTCACCGCCGTACTGACCCTCGCCGTCTCCCTGTTCACCGAGCCGGGCGATCTGTTGCACCGCAAGACGTACACGAGCCGCCCCCTGCTGCTGATCACCGCGACCGCACTCCTCACACCGGCCCTCGTAGGCCCCTGATCCGTCTCCTCACCCGGCCGCTGGCCCGACTCCCGGGCGCCACCGTGCTGTTGGCGCGCGAGAACGCCACCGCGAACGTCCGCCGTACCGCCGCGATCGCGGCCCCCGTCCTGGTCACCGTGGCCCTAGCGGGCTCACTCCTGGGCGCCACGGCGACCCTCACCGAGGCGAAGGCGAGCGAACTGCGCCATGCGACGACAGCCGATCTCATCGCCACCGCCCCCGCCGGCACACCCTTCGACACACAACTGGCGGCCCGCCTGCGTGCGCTGCCGGGAGTGGCCGAGGTCTCCGCGACAGCGCCGACCGCCGTGTACGTCCTGGAGGAGGGCGTGGCCCTCGTCAAGTCCGAGGTGCGCGCGGCCGATCCGGCGCCCCTCGCCGCGACGACCCACCTGCCAGTGACCTCGGGCCGGGTGACCGACCTCGACGACGACTCGATCATCGTCAACGAGGAGTGGGAGAAGCACGCGGTGGGCGAGCAGGTGACGGTGTGGCTGGGCGACGGCACGAAGCGCTCACTGCGAATCGCCGCGACCCTGGCCACCGGCACGGGAAACAACGGCGCGTACGTTACCCCGGCCACCGCGCGAGGCGCCCGGCCCGACCGACTGGACGTGACGCTGACGACCGACGCGGACCCGACCACGACGACGGCGTCCCTGCGCGAGACGATCGCGAGAACCGGCGGCCGGCTGCTCACCAACTCCCAATGGACAAGCGCAGGTCACCAGTCCTCCCCCAGGACCCCCGCTACCCGCATAGGCGTCCTCCTGGTTCTCGGCATCTCGCTCGCCTACACGGGCATCTCCCTCGCCAACACCATGACCATGGCAACGTCCGACCGGGCCCGCGACCTGGCCGCGCTGCGCCTGGCCGGCGCCACCCGCCGACAGGTACTGGCAGCGGTCGGCGCGGAGGCCCTGCTGGTGGTGACGGTGGGTGCGATCATCGGCCTGCTGGTCGCCGCGCTGAACCTGCTGGGCATGTCGAGCGCGCTGCACGTCCTGTCCGTACGGACCTCGCTCGAACTCCCGTGGCCGGCCCTCGCGACGACGACAGCGGCCTGCGCGGCACTGGCCGTGACCTCGGCCCTGGCCCCGGCGGCACTGTCCCTGCGGCGAAGCCCGACGGACCTGGCGGCACTCCGGGAATGACACCCAGCACGCCCCCGGACATGCCGAAGCCCCGACGGGAAAACCCGCCGGGGCTTCGAGCTGTGCGTGGGGTGTTCACGAGTGGGGCTGACGTGCGGGCATTCATGCCCTCATTGATCGTTCCCCGAGCCGCCATAGATCGTTCCCCACCGTCCGCCAGCATGTCCGGTGTCAGTGCACCGGGCGCGTGGGAATGGCCCTGCCCGGGAGGACCGCGAATGCCAGGGCCGCGCCCACGACGTAGGCGGCGACCGTCAAGGGCCAGGCGACCTGGTCCGGCATGTACCAGCCCCATAGCGGGGCGGCGGACTCGTCCACGGCCGCGATCAGTACCACCGCCCCCGCCACCAGGGAGACCGTAGCCCTGAGGCCGCGGCCGATGGCACGCAGCGCCTGGCCCAGTCCGTACCCGACGGCCAGGGCGAGGAGGCCGCTGACGGTTCGGGCCATCGCGCCGTGGTTCTCCGCTATTGCCTGGACGAAGAAGGCGGTGAGGGCCGCGGCGCTGGCGTCCCTGCGCACCGGTCTGCCCCAGGACGCCCTCGCCGTGGTCTGCGACGTCGACTCGTCGACCATCGGCCGGGCCGTCCAAGAGGTCAGGCCCGTGCTCGCGGCCCGCGGCTTCGCCGTCCGACCGGCTCGGCCTGCGCTTGCGCACGTTGGAGGACGTGTTCGCCTACGTCGAGGCCGAGAACATCGAACTGCGGCTCGACGGTGCGGAGACCCAGGTCCGCCGTCTGAAGGCCGACCGGCCCGGGCGCCGAGCATCCGTCTCGGGCAAGCGCGGGCAGAACACCATCAAAACCACCACGTTCAGCTACGGCCAGGGCCGCTTGCTCTACTCCGGGGTCGAACGGCCCGGCCGGATGCACGACCAGACCGCAGTGCGCACCGAGGGCATTGCCGAGCAGGTCCGGACCCGTCCCAGCGTGAAGGCGAAAGCCGACTCCGGCTACCAGGGCCTGGCCAAGGAGTTCCCCCACCAGGTCACCGCGCCGCCGAAGAAACCGAAGGAGGACGCCTGCGATGGCGACAAATACGCCTGGCGCGAGGCGAGGCGGCGGCAGACCTCGGCCCGGATCTGCGTCGAGCACACCAACGCCGAGCTGCGGCAATGGGCACCGATGAGGCGGTTCACCGGAGACCGCGAAACCTTCCCCGAGACCCAGCGGGTCATCGCCTCACTGATCTCCGACCGGGCCGCCAAACGGCCCACCCGCCGCGAGTACAGCACCGAACTCGTCCTCGCCCGCGACATCGCCTGCTGATCACCCACCAGCCAATCCGCCAGGCCACCACGCCCCGAACTCAATCGCGGGTGAGGTCGTAGGTGGCATTGCGCCACCATCCGCCACGACCTATAGCCGAATCGTAGGATCAACCGCCCTTACCACATGACCACCCGCAGGCCCCCCGTTACATTTCCAAACCGCAGCCTCATGGAGATAATCTACGTGCAGGCCGAAGGTGTGGCGGCCACAGACAGGCCAGACTGTTGCATAATAATCCATAACAAATTCCTGCACTCCTTCCGCTACGACACCCAAAACCTCCGCCCAATCCGGCGTCGAGACTTCCGTGGACTTGAATCGAACCACACCGACCGGCCCAAATTCTGGGTCGCGAAAATAATTGATGTAGTCAAATTCCTCCCCGGCGACCCTTTTCCCTGTTTCATCAAATACCGACTTTTCGATCACCTCGAAGGCTGTTCTCGCCATGGAAAATGTTCGCGTGGTCCATAGTTCGCAGAATTCAGTTTCGGGCATTTTTTCGAATTCATCATATAGCTCGGACATCCACGCCAGCACCTCCTCCGAGATGGGATCCCCTTGCCGCCAGACGGCTTGCAGCATCCTGTTGCGCCAGTCCAGAAAGTTCGACATCGCCAACATCCTTCCGATTGTATTCACCTTCACCCGTTGAGAGTCCAGCCCCAAAATAGCATATCGCCGGAAAGACCCCTTCCGGCGATATGCTATTTCCATTTCACGTGATCACTTGGATCGATCTGGAGATCCTTAGGTGAACACTGCGTAGATGCTCAGCCTCGGATTCCTCACGCAAAGGTTCTGAACGGTGACAGTGCCGGACCATTCGACATTGTCGGTCCAGTCGAACCACATCGTGAGCCCGTACACACTATACTTCCCCCGATCGGCCTCCAGTCGGCTTTTCCCGTTCGGAACCCCCCACGAGGCGTGGAAGAAATAATCTCCGGCCTCCGCGTGACCGTAGCTCTGGTTTTTGACGATCTGCTTCCCCGGAATGACGATACTGAACACCAATTTCACGGCGCCGTACTTTTTCCATATGCTCTTCAGCTTCAGGCGCCAGGTGAGACTGCACTTGGAGTGTCCGGTGCAAGACCGCCTGAGATACAACGTGTAGTTTTTTGTCGCCTTCTGCTGATCGCGAAAGTTCAGTCGACTGCCGCTGGTATCCAGTTGCGTGATCGGATCGGCAGGGTAAACGTAGGCGTTGGCGTTGCCGCCGTAGACCGGGTCGGCCTGGAGGAAGCGGCCGGTGGTCGGGTCGTAGACGCGGACGCCCATCAGGGTGTACCCAGCCAGGCCGTCGCCGGCTCGCTGGTAGGCGCCCAGGGATCCGTACTCTGCTGCGGCGGCAGTGGCGTCCAGCGGGTTGCCGTACTCGTCGTACCGCTGGACGGTGGCGGTGGCCGTCTGCAGGTTCAGCTGGACGGAGATGTCACCGTGCAGGTTGGCCAGTTGGAGGACCGCGTTGCCGGTGGCGCTGGTGGTGACGGCCAAGCCACCGGCGAGGTCGGAGACGTTGCGCTGGATGGTCGTGGCGGAGCCCGCGGCCGGGGTGGTTGCCGTCCACGAACTGGTGTCACAGCCACAGCTGTAGTGGCTCACCGTGGTGCTCGTGGTCGACCAGGTGGTGCCGCTATCGCTGGTGGTCGCGGTGGTCGCGGAGGCCAGCCGGCCGGCGGCGTCCAGGTCCAGGGTCTTGCGGCTGGTCCCATGGGTCTCCGAGGCGACCAGGTCGTTGGTGTAGTAGGTGAGGCCGGTGTTGCCGCTGCTGGTGGTGGTGCGGCCGAAGGCGTCGTAGGCGTAGCCGGAGTTCACCAGGCGGTCGACCGTGTCGTAGGTGGACGATGTGGTGGCCGTGGTGGTGTCGGAGGTGCTGCTGTCACAGTCGTCCGAACTCGCGGTCAGGGACTTGCGGTTGTTGTTCGCGTCGAAGGTGTAGGCGCGGGTGGTGCAGCCGTTGGCCGTGCTGTCGGCGGCCTTTGTGAGTCTGCCTTTGCTGTCGTAGGTGTAGTCGGACTGAGTGGTCGTTCCGTCGGTCTGGGTGTGGCCGGCCTGCTTGTCGTTGATCGTGTAGGCCGCGGCGTCGGACAGCACGATGACGCCTGTGGAGTCTTTGTAGGTCACGGAGGTCTGGTTGCCCACCGTGTCGTAGGTCGTGGCCATGGTGTAGCCGCCGGGAAGGGACTCGCCGACCAGAGCGCCGTCGGCGTCGTAGGCAGTGGCGGTGGACGTCCCGGCGACGGAGTCGGTGACGGACAGGGCCCGACCGGTGGTGCCGTCGTAGGTGTAGGTGGAGGTGGAGGGCACCGAGTCGGACACCCTCACCACGCGGTCGAGGATGCTGTAAGCCGAGTTGGTGGTGCTGCCCGTGCCGTCGTTGTACGACGTCTGGCGCCCGAGGGCGTCATAGCCATACGTGACGGTCTGGCCGCTCGACGTCTGGGTGGCGAGCTGTCCGGTGGTCCCGTCGTAGGTGTACGTGGTGGCCGGGGTGGCCTTGCCGGTGCCGCCGGTGACCGCCTTCATCGTCGTGCGTCCGACGGCGTCGATCGTGTTGGTGGCCGTGCGGGTCACACCGTTGGCGGTCTCCGTCTGGGTGGCGATCTGGCCCCAGCGGTCGTAGGTGTAAACGGCGGTGACGGACTCAGTGGGGTTGTTTCCGCCGCCGGTGACGGCGGCCGCGGGCGTGGTCTTGCACAGCATCCCGTCCCACTCGACGGAGGCACAGGTGCCGGTGGTGGCCGCGTCGTAGTACGTGTAGCGCAGCGTGCCCGCGTCCGAGCCGGAAGAGCCGACGGTCCGGGTACTGGCGATCTGGCCCGTGTCGTCGTACGTCGTCACCACAAAGCTGGTGTCGGCGCCTTCGGTGGTCTTTTCCTGGCCGGTGGACCAGTCATAGGTCGTGGTACTCGTGGCGGTGTCGGCGTCGGTGGCGTAGCCCGCGACAGCGGCGCCGGAGATCGTAGAGGTGACCAGGTCGGAGACCGCCGCGTCGCTGGGCCGGTTCTCGTCGTAGGTGTACGAGGTGTGGGCGCGAGCAGGGATCACGGTGCCAGCGGCCAGGGTGGACTCGGTGGTAGTGCCGGTAAGTTCCTTTGTGAGTGTGATCTCGTGCAGTGGGCCGTACTCGTCGGTGAGGAGCTCACCGTCGGATGAATACTCGGAGACCGTGCTGAGGAGCTGGGCGCGGTCGGCCGTCGACAGGTCGGCCAGGCCCAGGGTCGCCAGTTGGTCGGAGCTGCTGCTGCTCAGTGCCAGCTCACGGTTGGCAGCGGTGAGTTCGGTGACGAGGTTGCCGGTCTCGTCGTATTCGGTTGCGGTGATCGAGCCACCGGGGCTCGCGGTGTTGATCTCCTGGCCGTTGGCGTTGATGTAGGTGATGCTCGCGCGGTCGTACGAGGTGGCCGTCAGGTCGCTGCCGGTGTTGGAGGTGGGGACGGTGTCCGCCGGCGGGAAGACGGCGGTCGCGTCGGTGGGTGCCTCGTCCTGCGCCCAGGTGCCGACGGTCGTGGTGTCCATCTTGTAGGGGGCAGCGGTGCCGGAGAGCGGTACGTCGTAGACGACGGTGGTGGCCGCCGTGCCGGAGGTGGTGCTCATGGAGCCTTCGGCGAGTGCCGGGCGGGAGGCCTTGAGCAGCATGCCGGTGCCCGAGGTCAGTGCGGAGCCGGCCGTGCCGTAGGTGAAGGTCCAGGGGAGTTCACCGGGCCGGGTGTAGGTGGCGACGCGGCCGTTGGTGTCATAGGTGTACTCCGTCTTCAGCGCGGGGCTGATCCGGGGGTCCCACACTTGGCGGAGCTGGCCGGAGGCGTTGTAGGCGTACGAGGCGATCGTTTCGGACGTCGAGGCGGAGGCGGGGGTGGTGGCGTTGGGAGTGGTGGCCCACAGGTTGACCGACGCGACCTGGCCCGCGTAGTTGCCGAGCGTGCTGGAAGTGGCGGTGGTGGCGGGCGCGTAGACGTACTCCAGGACGCGGCAGCCCTTGGTGGCCGGGGTGGCCTGGCAGGTGGCCGCGGTGACCGCGCCGGTCGGGGAGATCACGTACTTCGGGCGGGCCAGCGTCTTGCCGCCGACCGTGACCGTCTCCGAGGCGACGGTGACAGTGGTGTCGTCGACCGCTGTCGCCGAGGAGGCGAGCGTCCAGGTGGCCACGCCGGTGGCCGTCTTGGTGAACACCGTGGTGTTGGCGTCGGTGTCGGTGAGGGTGAACGAGGCCCCGGACAGGGTGCCCGTCAGGGTGAGGAGCTCGGCGCCGGTCTCCGGCTGCCAGCTGTCTGAGCCGGTGGCGGTGAAGGCGACCGAACTGCCGTCCGCGTGCAGCAGTTCCACCGAGGTGTCGGAGGTCTTGCGGATCTGCGTGTAGTCGCTGCCGGCGGCGTCGATCGAGGAGGTCCAGCCGGGGCCGAAGATGGCCGCTTGGCCCTCGGCGTCGGTGCTGTTGGCGCGCGAGGAGTACATGCGCTCCACGCTCGCGCTGAACGCGGCGGCATCCGTGGCCGAAAGGGTGTAGTTGCCGGTCAGCTGGTTCACGGAACCCGGGCCGACCTGGGCGCTGGGGGCGGTGCCCGCGTCCCGGTCCAGGGTGACCTCGGTGGTCTGGGAGTAGCCGGTGGTGGTGCCGTCGGTGAACGCGGCCCGTAGCTGGATCACGCCGTCCTCGGCGAGGCTGGAGACGGTGTTCCACACCAGCTTGGTGGCGGCGCCGCCAGTGACGGCGACCGGCCAGGCGGAGACGGCGGCGCCGGCGGCGGTCACGTCACCGACCGGCACGGTGTGCCAGGAGTCGGTTTCACCGCGTCGGTATTGCCAGGTCACCCCGGTGTAGGTGGGGAAGCCCTTGGCGGACAGCGTCAGTCGGCGTGCTGTGGTGTCACCGTCGGAAGGGGAGAGGATCGAGGCCCCGTCGGCGCCGACACCGAACGAGTAGGAGGTGGTGGCCGTCGACAGGTTGCCGCCGGAGTCGATCGTGCGGGCGTACAGCGTGTGCCAGCCGTTGGCCGGGTTGATGCTGATGGTCTGCGCGTCGCCGCCGGTGCCGTCGGTGGTGTCCAGTTTCTTGTTCGGCAGGGACGCGTCGTCCAGGCCCCACTGGAAACCGGCACCGTCCGTGGACGTGGTGTCGAGCGTGCAGGACACGGCGGCCGAGGCCTTGGCAGTCCAGTCGTTCTGGGTGTAGGTGTCACACGTGACGGTCGGAGCGTTCGGCTTGTCCGTGTCCATGGTGAACGTGGTGTAGCCGGTCCAGGAGCCGTAGTCGGTCCCGTCGTAGGCGCGCACCCGGTAGCGCAGGTGCTTGCCCGCCGGCAGCGCGCTGGCCGAGGGCACGGTCAGATTCGCCGTGGAACCGGAGGCCACCGCGGCGGAGGTGGCGGTGTAGGAGTACGTGGTGTCGGCGTAGGCCGGATCGGCGGTGACCTCGAACTGGCCGCGGGTGCTGGACCCGTCCGGGTCGGTCACCTTCGCCGACAGCGTCGGGGTGAGCGAGGTCGCGTACCGGACGCCGTTGACCTGCGACGGTGCAATCGCCACCGAAGTCGGCTTCGTGGGGTACGAGTTGTAGGTCACCGTCAGCTTCGGGGCGTAGCCGGTGGTGGTGTAGTTGGCGGAGCGGAAGCGGCGCCAGGTGGTGGAGTCGGTTTCGCTGGTGCCGTAGACCATGAGGCCGTAGTTGGTGGCGCCGTCGGCCCAGGCCTGGACGATGGCGTCGATGTCCCAGTTGGACCAGGCGGCCGGGCAGGCCGAGGAGTAGCCGCGCGGCACCAGGTTGTTGACGGCGCCGGTCCCGGAGGAGGAGGGGCGGGTGCCCCAGGTCAGCGAGGTCGAGGACCAGTCGGAGGTGATGCGGCGGACCGTGGTGCCGGCTCCGTTGGTGGCACAGGTCGAGGAGTAGTAGCTGTAGAGGGCGAAGTTGGTGTCGGTGATGTGCTTGCCGGCGAACTTCGACATGTCGAACTTCAGGTACGAACGCGCCAGGTCCGCGCCGGCGTCGTAGGTGCCCGACTTCAGCTCCTGGGAGGAGACCTGCGAGTCCGGGTAGTCCGGGGTCTGGATCCATGTGTCCGTGGTCACCGCGAGGGTGGACGTCGGGTCGACCGTCACCGGATAGGTGAGGGCGGGATCGGCGAGGAAGTCCGCGTCCGGGGTCAGGACCAGCGTCTGCGCGCCGTCGGTGGCAGTCTCGACCTTCGTGTCGACCCGGGCCTGGTACTCCGGTTCACCTGAGGAATCGTTTCTGCTGGAGTCCCACATCATGGGTGCCGGGGCCTCGGCGACCAGCTTGCCGCCGGAGTCCTTGAGCAGCAGATGTCCGGACTCGGCCTGGGACAGTTTCAGCCCGTCCAGGTGCATCGGAATCCGGTACGACACCGCACTGTCCGGCGCCTGGTCGAGGATGACGTTCTGGGAGAAGCCCTGCGCCAGCGCGCTGACCGTCAGCGTCTGCCCGTCGCCCAGGTCGTAGGAGGCCGTGTTGTCCTTGACCGTAGGGGTGGGGAGCTTGTCCTCCCAGCCCATCCCAAAGGACGTCTCCCCCTTCGACACCGATGCCAGCGCCGTGTCGCCGCCGTCCGAGACGGAGATGTCGGCGACCGTGGCCTCCGGGGTCAGGCTGGACCCGGTGTCGGACAGCGAGGTGTCGATGTCCTTCCAGGCTCCTTCCTGCTTCACCCGGACCGGACCGGCGAACGCCTCCGTCTGCAACTCCCCGGACGGCAAGGCGTATGTCGTCGAATCCGCGGTCCGCTCCGACAGCACCTCAATCTTGCGGTCCTGCAACCGCGCCATCAACAGCGCCGACGCGCCATCGGTCGCCTCCGGGGGTCCCAACACCTTCGCCAGCTTCGACGTCGTCGTGGTCGTGGAGGATTCGGCGGCGGTGACGGCTATCGCCTGCCCAGCCAACTCCACGACCATGGCCGTCTCAACAGCCAGTAGCAGCGACAGCGCCCCCGCTATCTGGCGCAATCGTCTGCCCGCCCGGAGCTCGGCGGACGCACTGAACGGACCGGGAGGCCCGCTAGTAAACCAAGAACCCATCACGACCCCTTCAAGAGATCTCCACATAAGAGATCGATAAGGAGAGATCTACAGGCTCCGCACAGCTGCTGACCAGGTCTTGTCCACGAGCTGGACTACACGCACCGACCGATCCGACACGGCAACTTCATGGTTGTGGAGATGCTCTGTGAGAACTGCGCTTGGCCGGCGAGCGTGCCAGTCGTAGCCGGTGAGAACGAATCCTGGTGGCACATCTGGCGGCACCTGCCGACTCAACTGCCAGACGTGGTTTGGCGTTTGGGTGTCTGGGACGTCTGGCGTTCCCCACGATGTCTGGCGTCGCGCCTGTGGCGCCGATGAGTCGGGAGGGCAGATGGGTTTCACCGGCATGGACGAGGCTGCTGCGGCGCCGGGGTTGCGGACGGCCGTGGACTTTTACACCCGCAAAGCAGATCGGCTGCGGCAGCGCCGGCACGACCTGGAGGTTGAGTTGGCCTCTGTGCAAGCCGAGCTGGACAAGACATGCACGACATGCGACCAGCTTGCCGGGGCACTTGACGAGATCCTCGCCCCGCCCTCGCGCCCCGGCCAGGAGCAGGACGCCGACGCGCAGGAGGCTGCGGAGAGCCCGACTGATGAGGATAGCGATCCCGCCGCCCCCGCATCGGCAGAGTCCGAGCCAGCCGATGGGGCAGCTGGCGGCCGACAGGAACGCGGGCCCGGCAGGCCGCGTGCTTCGGCGGCGAAGAAGACGGCGTCGAAAGCGAAGTCCGGTTCTGTGATGCAGGCCATCGAGCAGCTGCTGGCGACGTCCGGAGAACCGATGCACGTCACGAAGATCACCGAGGCCCTTGGCCGTCCAACAGCCGGAAAAGCGGGGACGGCTGCGGTGGAGACGATCCGTGCGACGTGCAAACGGCTGGTCGGGCACGGGCGGGTCTCCGAGGTCAAGACAGCCGTGTTCGCGATCGCCCGGATTACTGAGACCGGGCCGGCCGATGAGCCGGGGCCCATGGGTGACGCCGGACTGAAGGGAGCCGCCTAACGACGCCGGCCTCAAGAACTGTCCCCTCCTCCCGTTACGGGGAGGAGGGGACGGGTTCCGTTGAGCTTGGACCCTCTTCGGAACCTTCGACGTGGACCCCATTGGTAGTGGCTCACGCTGCCCCCGAGGTTAGAGCAACCGTGCTCGCCTCGGGGGGTGCGTGGCCTATTTCGTCGTCCCGGCAGTTGCTGTTATTCGGGGACGGGAAGGCCGGTTTCAGTGGTCGGGATACGTTCCGCTTCGGCGCGGATACAGCGGCACGGCAAGGAAGTTCTCCAGGCGGGCGACGGTGGCGACGTCGGGCCAGCAGCGTCCGGCAAGCAGGTCGGCGATGGCCTGCCGGTTGACCCCGGCGCCGACGGCAGTTTGCCGCAGGCTCCGCTTCTGGGCCTTGAGGGCGTTCTCGAGGGCTCGGGCGATGGCCTGGATGACGGCGGCGCCGGGGTCGGTGAGCTCGGCGTGGGGCCAGGTTTCCGGATCGCGGGCAAGCTCGCGCGGCGGTGTTCGCCGGGCCATGCCTCCGACCATGCTGATGCACTCCTTTACGTGAAGATCGGCTTCAATCCCTTCACTGGCTGCTTGACCAGCCGGTGGGATTGGTCTGTGACGCTGAACTCGCAGGTCTCCGCCCGTATCCGCCGCTACCGCCCCCGACTGCCGCCGGAGCGGTGGGGGCCGGTCGCGGACCAGGTGAGGGCCACCGTCACGGCGGCGGCCCCGGCCACTTGTTACGAGGCGGGGCATCTGCTGCATGTGGTGGGCCGCCTCGCCGTGTGGGCCGACAGCACCGGTCTGCCGCGCGATCCGGGGCTGTGGATGCGGACCGAGACCATCGACGCGTTCATCCTCCGTGGGCTCAGGGGCAGGCCGGGCAGCACGGCGCAGACCTTCCGGACCTGGCTGCGCCGCACCCGCGAGGCGCTGGTGTGGGTGCAGCGCGGGGAGGCCCCGCCGATCCGGATCGCTGCGGATCGCCGACCCCAACCACCGTATGAACTGGGCGAGTTGAGCCGGTTGCGGAGCTGGGTGGAGTTGTTGCCGGGCCGGGCCCGGCTGGACGGGCTGGCGCTGATGGCGCTCACTGCGGGCTGCGGCCTGGCCCCGGGCGAGGTGCCGACCGTACGGGGCGGCGATCTGCGCGTCACCGCCCAGAACATGGTCGTTCTCGACGCGCCCTGGCTGAGCCGGCTGGTGGCCTGCCGATCCGAGTGGGAGCAGACGCTGGCCGAACTCGCGCAGGTCGCCGGGGACGGCTACCTGTTCCGGCCCGGCCGCAAGGTCGAGGCGGCGAAGAACCTGGTGAGTTCCTGGCCCGCCCGCCACCGGCCGCACGCGGGCCTGCCCCCGCTGGCGGCGCGGCGGCTGCGGACCACGTGGATCGTGGACCTGCTGCGGCAGCGGATCGATCCGGCCCTGGTCGCGGACGCCGCGGGCATGCGCTCGGCTGCGGGCCTGGCTCCCTACTTCCACTGGGTACCTCCGCTCGGTC
This sequence comes from Streptomyces sp. B21-083, assembly GCF_036898825.1. Classification (GTDB taxonomy): domain Bacteria; phylum Actinomycetota; class Actinomycetes; order Streptomycetales; family Streptomycetaceae; genus Streptomyces. The sequence continues at coordinate 4,098,064 of NZ_JARUND010000001.1, forward strand.
CCGAGCAGGCCGCCGCGCTGCTGCGCGGACCCCGGCTGTGATGCGCCGCCCGCAGGCCCCCGACGATCCGGAGATCCGGATCCGGTGGCTGCGGCCCAAGCCGCCGTTGAGCGGGGCGGCGAAGATCCCCGACTCCAAGGTCGGCCAGTTGCTGACCCTCCTGGACCGCTCCGGCATCCCCCAGGAACTGGAAGAACTCCTCAAGGACCGTCCCGGACCCAAGGGTGTACGTCCCCGGGTGGTGCTGGCCGGTCTGCTGCTGTCGGCGTACTACACCGGCCGGGCCACCGTCGCCGATGCCTGGCGCATCCTGCACTACGGACTTGAGCCCAGAGCCCGCACCTGGCTGGGCATCCCCGACCGGCCTCCGGCCGGGCCCGCCGCGCGTATCGCCTCCAGCAAACGGCTCTACCGGGGCCTGGACACCATCACCACCGTCCTGGACCCGGTCCGCCACGACCGGCGCTCCCGTCTGCCCCAAAGCCACGCCGACTTCCACGCCGCGATCTGGGACAGCCCCGAAGGACGCACCGCCGCCGCCCGCCTCCAATCCCTGGCCAACCGCCTGGTCCTGGCCACCGTCCGGATGGCCCACCAGCGCGGACACCTGCGCGGCTGGAACGGTGACGTCGGCGTGGACGCCACCGACATCCGCGTGAGTGCCCACCCCGACAGCCGCCGACGCGGCACCGCCTCGGTGGAGATCACCGCGGGCTGGCACTTCAAGGGCGGCACCGGGGACAAGGTCTTCGGCTACAGCGCGGCCCTGGCCATCGCCGCCCACCACCGCGACTCGGGCGACGAGACGCCCAAGGCCTACCCCCAGCTGTGCCTGGGCTTCGAACTGGACACCCCCACCGTCCGCACCGGCCCCAACGCCGTCACGATCCTGACCCAGCTCGCCGAACTCGGCCTGCCCACCGGAATCCTGGCCGCCGACCGCGCCTACACCGGCTGCAGCCCGCCCACCTTCCAGACCCCCGTCCGCCGCCTCGGCTACCGCCTCGCCCTGGACTACAAGGTCAAGGAACGTGGCCTGCAGGGCAGTTGGCAAGGAGCCCCGCTCGTCGACGGATCGCTGATGTGCCCGCTCACCCCCGCCCCACTCATCCACGCCACCAGCGGCGCCGACGACGACACCGTCCGGCTTCGCAGCGACGAACTCCGCGAGAAGATCGAAGCCCGCGCCTCCTACCACTTCAAGCTCAAGGAAGGGCCTGACGCCCGCGGGGCGATACGCCTGCAGTGCCCGGCTTCCGGTCCCTCCCCGTCGGTCAACTGCGCCCGGCGTGACCGGCTTCGGCCCCGCACCCCTACCCCCACGGTGATGCCCGCCCGAGTGATCGACCTCAGCAACCCCCTGGGCCGGGCCCTCCCCGCAGCGGCCCGCCCCACCGTGCACATCCCCGAAACCGAACACTTCGCGCCCCCACCGGCGGAGGCCATGCCCCAGGTGTGCTGCGCGGGCTCCATCACCGTGCCCGCCGACGCCGAGGCGGCCGACTGGCGTCTGGCCAAGTACCGCCAGGATGTCCCCTATCTCCACACGCCCTGGCTGAACGCCTACCGGCCCATTCGTAGCCACAACGAGGGGGCCAACGGCCGTTTCAAGAGCGGGACGCTCGACATCGGCAACCCCAAACACCGGCCCGCCCCCGGACAGGTCACCCAGACCCTCCTCCTCGCGGTCATGCTCACCGTCGCCAACCTGACCGTCCTGGAGACCTGGCTCACCGAACGCGCCGGCCCCGACGAACTCACCGATGCCGACTTCGAGGCCGCAGGCTCCCTCCCCCCGAACACCGGCACAGCCATCACCCCGTCGGCAGACCTCACCGGACGGCACCCGCCTCCGCGCACGACCTGACGCCCAGCCCGCACGACAACCACAACCGACCACCGCACGCCGACCTCCCAGGCCGGCGTGCTCAGGCATGCCCGCACACCTGCCACAACCCCCGCGACGCCGACCAAGACGCCACGACGTGCGCACCCAGACCTCCCAACGAACCCAGAACGACGAAATCCCGCCCGATCAAAGTGATCAGACGGGATTTCGTGAACCGCCTACGAGTTAACTCGTGAACGGCTCGTGCGTGGACCTGTGGGGATTTGAACCCCAGACCCCCTCGATGCGAACGAGGTGCGCTACCAGACTGCGCCACAGGCCCTTGCAACGAGTGAAACTCTAGCATCCCGATCCGGGTGCTCGGAAATCCGTTCCGTGCTGGTCAGTCGGGGCCCGCGCACGTCTCCCACCTGGCCGGAACGGCCGGGGAGCGCTCGCTACTCGTTGGCGGCCCTGGGCCGCTCGCCGTCCTCGTACTGGTCGAACAGGGGCGTACGGCCGCGCTCCCGGGCCCTGCGGGCGGATGCCGCGCGGCGTGCGTCGGTGCGACCGTCCGCGTCCTCCGGGCCCAGCTCCGCGTCGGACTCCGGCGACAGGTCCGCCTCCGCGTCCGCCGCGTCCTCCGTCGTCAGCGGCTCGTCCGCCGAGGACTCCGACTCGCGGCCCACCGTGCTGGACCGTGCCGAGCTCCAGGCGTCCGGTGCGCCGAGGTCGACGTCGGAGGTGGCGCGGGGGGCGACCGGGGCGGTCACGTACGTCGGCAGCGGTACCGGGACCGGGTCCCAGCTGTCGCCGTGGCCGGGGCGGCGCTGGCGTTCGCGCTGCTGGTCGACCCACTCCGCGTGGTCGGTCTGCTCGACGAGCGCACGCCTGTCGGCGGCGAGCGCGGACATCCCGGGGTCCGTCGCCGGCTCCGGGTGCTCGTCCTGCTCCTCGGCACCGGGGTCGGTGGACGGCCGCCGCCGGGGCTGGCGCTCACGCAGTCGCTGCGCGGCGAGCTCGGCCTGGCGTCGGTCCATCTGGTAGGTGAAACGGCGCCGTTCCTGCGTACGCAGATAGGCGATGTATCCGCTCAGCATGACCGCCGGGACGGCGGGGGCCCAGAGAAGGGCGAGTCCGCCGACCGCCGCGACGATCGTGCCGAGCGTGAAGGCGATGAACAGCATCACCGTCGTACGCCGGCGGCGCGCGAGGACCTTCGAGCGCCGGGCGCGCGCGGCGGCTTCCGCCGAGGTGCCCGCGCTCCGACGAGCCGCCGGCACGCGCTCACGCTTCCGTTCCCTCGCCGGGGCCGGAGCCGGAGCCGACGCCTGTGCGTGGTGCTCCCGCTTCGGCGCCCTCGGCTGTTCGTGCGCCTGCGCCGGTGACTGCTCCTGGTGCGCCTGTTCCTGTGCCTGTACCTGGACCTTCGCCTTGGGGCGGGTCGGGGGCGCGGCGAAGGCCCGGACGTCCACCGAGTCGGTGGCACCCTCCGGGTCGCCGGCGCTGTGCTCCTCCTCGTCGGCGGAGCGCGCCTGCAGGTCCTTGGCGTATCGGCGCTCCATGCCCGCCCGTCCGGACAGAAGCCGGATGGCGGTGCTGAAGCGTTCCGTCGGACGAGCCTCGTTCAGCTCGTCCTGCCTACGGAGCCACATCGGCACCAAGTAGGCGGCCCAGGCCCCGACAATGACTGCGTAGATGAGGCCGCTGCTGCTCACGCCTCACACGGTAGAGGGGTTTGCGTGAGGCCATCTGCCAATTGAGCCGGTGTGTCGCACGATCTGGCTGATATTTCGAGCTTTTTTTGTGATCGATGCGATCAGCGGGTCATCGAAGGCGTGAATTTAGCGCCCCAAGTCGATCGTCAGACGGACGCCAGTCGGTCGTGAGGCGGTCGTCAGGCGGCTGTCCGCGGTCGTTTGAGAGTCATCAGTCGAATACTTTTCGAACACTTATTCAATTTACGCGGGATTCCTGGGCGTGTTCTGTGAGCGCGCCCGCTGCCAGCGGCTCAGCAATCCTTCCGGCACCTCTTCCGCGGTGAGGGCGAAGACGAGATGGTCACGCCAGGCCCCGTCGATGTGGAGATAGCGGGGCCTGAGTCCCTCCTCGCGGAATCCGAGTTTCTCCACCACCCGGCGGCTGGGTGCGTTCTCGGGGCGAATGCAGACTTCGACGCGGTGCAGTCCGACCGTGCGGAAACAGTGGTCGACCGCCAGTGCGACCGCCGTCGGCATGACGCCACGGCCCGCGACCGCCTCGTCCACCCAGTAGCCGACATGGCCCGAACACATCGAGCCCCAGGTGATGCCGGCGACCGTCAACTGGCCGACCAACTGCCCCTGGTACTCGATGGCGAAGGGCAGCATCCGGCCCGCGTTCGCCTCCGCGCGCAGATGCCGGATCATCTGACGGTAGGTCGGCCGGTGGGCGATCGGGCCGCTGGGCGTGGGCGGCGGGATCGTCGCCTCCCAGGGCCGCAGCCAGTCTCGGTTGCGCCGGTTGATCTCGCGCCAGATCCGCTGGTCGCGCAGCCTGACGGGCCGGAGGACGACATCGCCTTCCACCAGCTCGACGGGCCAGGACGGGCTGTTCAGCTCGCACCCCCGCTGGTTCCGGCGGGTCTGGGGTGATCGCCGCCCCGGATCTGGTCCACGGCGTGTTTCAACAGGGGCTCCAGGACGGCCAGTCCGTCCTTCACCCCGCCGGTGGAACCCGGCAGATTGACGATCAGCGTCCCGCCCGCGACTCCGGCGAGTCCGCGCGACAGCGCCGAGGTCGGCACCTTGTCCCGGCCGTACGCCCGGACGGCCTCTGCGATGCCCGGCACCTCCCGGTCGAGCACCGCGCTGGTCGCCTCCGGCGTGCGGTCGGTGGGCGAGATGCCGGTACCGCCGGTGGTGACGATGACGTCGTACCCGGCCTCGACACCGGCCCGCAGGGCGTTCTCCACCGGGTCGCAGTCGGGCACGACCCACGGTCCGTCGACGGCGAAGCCGAACCTTTCCAGCCCCGCCGCGATCAGGGGGCCGCCCTTGTCCTCGTAGACGCCCGCCGCCGCGCGGTTCGACGCGGTGACGACCATGGCGGCGTAGGGCGCGAGCAGCGGACCCCCGAACTCTTCGGGCAGCGTCGGTGTCATGACCTGCTCCAGGTGCCCGACTTGCCGCCGGTTTTCTCCTCCACCCGGACGTCCGTGATGACCGCCCCCTTGTCGACCGCCTTGACCATGTCGATCACGGTGAGCGCGGCGACCGAGACCGCCGTGAGGGCCTCCATCTCGACGCCCGTGCGGTCCGTCGTCTTCACGGTGGCCAGGATCTCGACGGCGTCGTCCGCGACCGACAGGTCCAGTTTCACACCCGACACCGACAACGGGTGGCAGAGCGGGATGAGATCCGGGGTCCGCTTGGCGCCCATGATGCCCGCGATCCGCGCGGTGGCCAGGGCGTCTCCCTTGGGAACCCCTTCCCCGCGCAGCAGTTCGATCACGCGCGGCGATACCAGGACACGGCCGCTGGCGCGGGCGGTGCGCGCGGTCACGTCCTTGGCGGATACGTCGACCATGCGGGCGGCGCCCGTCTCGTCGATGTGCGTCAGTCGGTCGTCCTGCGTGCTCATGTGCTGCGGCGCTCCCGGTCGGGCCTGTTGTGCGCGACACGGTACTCCCAACCGGCGCCCCTCAGCCGCCCCGCCCACCCGGTCGGGCGGGCCCCCGCCGCCCCGGTCAGCCGAGCAGCACGACCTCGACCTCGGCGCCGGGCTCCACGGACTCCTTGTCCTCAGGTACGACGATCAGCGCGTCGGCGTGGGCGAGGGCCGCGATCAGGTGTGATCCGGCGCCGCCGACCGGCGTCACCCGGCCGTCCGCGTACGTGCCGCGCAGGAACTGGCGGCGCCCGGCCGGAGAGGTCAGCGCCTTGTCCGTCGCCAGTACGGCCCTGGTCGTGGGCCGGTGGATGTCCGTGAGGCCCATCAGGGCACGGATCGCGGGCCGCACGAACAGTTCGAAGGAGACGTACGACGACACGGGGTTGCCCGGCAGGGCGAGCAGCGGGGTGTGGTCGGGGCCGACGGTGCCGAAGCCCTGGGGCTTGCCGGGCTGCATGGCGAGCTTGCGGAAGTCGACGCCGGCGCCGGGCTCGTCCTCGTCGGCGACATGCGAGAGGGCCTCTTTGACCACGTCGTAGGCGCCCACGCTGACGCCTCCGGTGGTGACGACGAGGTCGGCGCGGACGAGCTGGTCCTCGATGGTGGAGCGGAGGATCTCGGCGTCGTCGGCGACCGCGCCCACGCGGTAGGCGATCGCCCCGGCGTCCCGGGCGGCGGCGGTGAGGGCGAAGCTGTTGGAGTCGTAGATCTGGCCGCCCGTGAGCTTCTCGTCGGGCTGGATCAGCTCGCTGCCGGTCGACATGACGACCACGCGCGGGCGCGGGCGCACACGTACGGTGCCGCGGCCGATCGCGGCGAGGAGGGCGATCTGCGGCGGCCCGAGGATGGTGCCCTCGGCGAGGGCGCGGTCGCCGGCCTGGACGTCGCTGCCCCGCGCGCGCACATGCGCGCGTGCCGGTGCCGGGCGGTGCACGCGCACCTGGCCGTAGGCGCCGTCGGGGTCGGCGCTGCGGGCGCGCATCCCGGTGACGGGGCCCTCGCCGAGGCCCCCGTCGGTCCATTCCACGGGGACGACGGTCTCGGCGCCGGGCGGCAGCGGGGCGCCGGTCATGATGCGGGCGGCCTGGCCGGGGCCCACGTGGAGCAGGCCGTCCTGGCCGGCCGCGACGTCCCCGATCACGGTCAGGGCGGCGGGGTACTCCTCGCTCGCGCCCGCGACATCGGCGACCCGGACCGCGTACCCGTCCATGGAGCTGTTGTCGAACGGCGGCAGGGAGACCTGCACCGTGACGTCCTCGACCAGGACACAGCCCTGGGCGTCGAGGAGTTGCAGCTCGATGGGTTCGAGGGGGCGGACGGTCGCGAGGATGTCCTCCAGGTGCTCGTCCACCGACCACAGGTGGTCCTGGCCGGCGGTGCGGGGCGCGGCGCTGCTCAACGTTGCTACATCTCCTCGGCTACGTAACTGCGAAGCCAGGTCCGGAAGTCCGGGCCCAGGTCCTCACGTTCGCATGCGAGTCTGACAATGGCACGCAGGTAGTCGCCGCGGTCCCCGGTGTCATAGCGGCGGCCCTTGAAGACGACGCCGTGCACGGGGCCGCCGATCTTCTCGTCCTGGGCGAGCTGCTGGAGGGCGTCGGTGAGCTGGATCTCGCCACCGCGGCCGGGCTCGGTCTGGCGGAGTATGCCGAAGATGTGCGGGTCGAGGACGTAGCGGCCGATGATCGCGTAGTTCGACGGTGCGTCCGCGGCGTCCGGCTTCTCGACCAGCCCTGTGACCTTGACGACGTCGCCGTCGTCGGTGGTCTCGACGGCCGCGCAGCCGTACATGTGGATCTGCTCGGAGGCGACCTCCATGAGGGCGATCACGCTGCCGCCGTGCTGCTCCTGGACCTCGACCATGCGCTTGAGCAGGGGGTCTCGGGGGTCGATGAGGTCGTCGCCGAGGAGGACGGCGAAGGGCTCGTGGCCGACGTGCGGGGCCGCGCACAGGACGGCGTGGCCAAGGCCCTTGGGGTCGCCCTGGCGGACGTAGTGCATGGTCGCGAGGTCGCTGGACTCCTGGACCTTGGCGAGTCGCGCGGCGTCGCCCTTCTTCTGAAGGGCGGACTCCAGCTCGTAGTTGCGGTCGAAGTGGTCCTCAAGGGGGCGCTTGTTGCGTCCCGTGATCATGAGGACGTCGTCGAGGCCCGCGGACGCGGCCTCCTCGACCACGTACTGGATCGCCGGCTTGTCGACGACCGGCAGCATCTCCTTGGGAGTGGCCTTGGTGGCCGGCAGGAACCGGGTGCCGAGGCCTGCTGCGGGGATGACAGCCTTGCTGATCCTGGGGTGCGACTCAGTCATGGCGGCAACCTTATCCGGAGCCTTTGTGCTGATTCTGTGACACCGATCAACTGATGCTCATATCCACATATGAAGCACATGAGAACACCGGACACGATAGAGGGAGCGTCATGGGGGCAGAGCCCGACAAGCGCACGTCACGGCGGGGCCTCCTCGCGGTGCGAGGCGGGCTGACGGCCGCCGACGTCGAGGCGGCGGCGGCCGCCCTGGCCGCCCGCGCGCTCGGCCTGCCCGAGCTCGCGCACGCGCGCACGGTGGCCGCGTACGTCTCCGTCGGCTCCGAACCCGGCACCCGGGCACTGCTCGACGCCCTCCACGCGCGCGGGGTACGGGTCCTGCTGCCGGTCCTCCTCCCGGACAACGACCTCGACTGGGGCGCGTACGCCGGTGAGGGGTCCTTGGTGGAGGTGCGGCACGGCGGGCGGATGGCCCTGCTGGAGCCGGCCGGTGACCGCCTCGGAGCGGAGGCCGTGACGGGCGCCGACGCCGTCCTGCTGCCCGGCCTGGCCGTGGACGAGCGCGGTCTGCGCCTCGGGCGCGGTGGGGGTTCGTACGACCGCGTGCTGGCCCGGCTGGAGCGCTCGGGCGTCGATCCGGCCCTGGTGGTGCTGCTGTACGACTCGGAGGTCGTCGCGCGGGTCCCGGCCGAGCCGCACGACCGGCCGGTGCACGCGGTGGTCACTCCGTCGGGGGTACGGCGCTTCCGCGGTCTCTCCTGAAGCGAACCGGCCCTCCACGCGCGCGTAGAGGGCCGGTTCGGGGCTGCTTCGGGGACTTTCGGGGGTTACTGGGTGCTCACGACGGTTTCAGCAGCAGTGTGTCGCTCGTGCTGTCGTCGACAGCCTTGTCCGTGAAGGACCAGTCCAGCAGTTCGCCCTTGACCCACTTGCCCGTCTGGTCGGTGTAGTGGTCGCTGAAGGCGTGCCCGGAGGCGCCCGTCAGGTTGATCCACTTCGACTTGTCGAGGTCGCCGAGGTTGACCACCATCCGCATCGACGGCACCCAGACGACGCCGTAGCCGCCGGCCGCGTTCCAGCCGGTCGCGTTGACCGTCGCCTCGCCGCCGCCGAGGTTCCAGGGGCCGCGGTTGAGGATGTACTGCACGAAGCTGGGGCCCTCGGTGCCCAGGGTCTGGTTCTTGAGGAACAGGCGGTGCAGCCGGCCCCAGCTCCAGGTGTCGATGTCCTTGCCGAGCTTGGCGGTCAGCTCCCAGCGGGCGTCCGACATGGCGCGCGCGAACAGCTGGTCGCGGTTGGTCACGGCCGGCTGGGTGCGCGTCTTCGGCGAGCTCCACCAGTCGTTGCCCTGGTCGTTGATGATCTTGCGGACCACCTCGAACCAGCGGTCGCCGCCGTCCGGCTGCGCCTGGTCCGCGTCCCGCTGACCGCATTCGAGCACAGGCTGGTCCGCGTCGGCAGGGCCGGTGTTGTTCACGGGCCTGACGTACAGGCACTGGCCCTTGACCCGCACCTCCTTGGGCAGCTTGTTGCCGAAGGCGAGCTTCAGGATGTTGCGCCAGACCGAGTTGAAGTAGGCCGCCGCGGCCGAGTCGGCGTCCTGGGTGTAGTCCCAGCCCACCAGGAGCTTCTGCGCCTCACGGACGGACTTGTCGTCGACGTCGATCGCCAGCAGCTTGGGCACCAGCAGCTTGGCGATCTCGCTGCTGTTGTCCAGCTGCATCTGGCGCATGTCGTCGGTGGAGATCTTGCCGCCGCCCTTGATCTTCGAGGCGATCAGGTCGGCGATGCGCTGGCTGCGGGTGCCGTAACCCCAGTCCGTGGTGAGCGTGTAGGGGTACTTGGCCTTGTCGACGACGGCCTGGTTGGCGGTCACGATGTAGCCGCGCTCGGGGTTGAACTCGAAGGGCAGTTCGGCCTGCTTGAGGTAGCCCCTCCAGCGGTACTTGGAGTCCCAGCCGGGGACCGGGAGCGAGCCGTCGTCGCCCGCCGCGCGCGTGGGGATGCGGCCCGGCATCTGGTAGCCGATGTTGCCCGCGGTGTCGGCGTAGACGAGGTTCTGCGAGGGCACGTCGAAGGAGGCCGCGCCCGCGCGGAACTCGGTCCAGTTCGACGCCTTGTCGATCAGGAAGACGGCGTCCATGGAGTTGCCGGGGTCCAGCGCGGTCCAGCGCAGCGCGATGCCGTAGCCGTCGCCCCGGTCGGGGGCCGCGGTGTCGACCGTGGCCTTTTTGCCGACCTGGACGAGCTCGTCGTCGCGGTCGGACAGCAGAGGCCCGTTCTCGGTCTCCCGGACGACGATCTCCTTGGACGAGCCGCCGGCGACCTTGATGGTCTCCTCGCGCGTGGTGAAGGGCTTCGTCTTGCCGTCGTACAGGTAACCGTCGCCGGAGAGCTTCTCCAGGTAGAGATCGGTGACGTCGGCGCCCGAGTTCGTCATGCCCCAGGCGATGTCGCCGTTGTGCCCGATGATCACACCGGGCATGCCCGCGAAGGTGTAACCGGAGACGTCGAACTGGCACTTGGCGGAGACGCTGCGGCAGTGCAGGCCCATCTGGTACCAGACGGACGGCAGCGCGGGCGACAGGTGCGGGTCGTTGGCCAGCAGAGGCTTTCCGGTGATGGTGTGGTCGCCCGAGACGACCCAGGAGTTGGAGCCGATGCCGTTGCCGTTCACCCCGACGGCCGTCGGGACGTCGTCCAGGACCCGGTAGAGGCCCTCCAGCTGACTCTGGAAGGCCGCGGAGTCGACGGACGACGTCCCGGACGTGCCCGAGGACCCCGACTGCGTGCTCGTGCCGCTGCCGCCCTGGACGTACGTCTGGGTCGCCGCGTCGTACGCGCCTTCCTGGACGATCGGCTTGTTCCGGCTGTACGGGTACTCCGGGTACAGGTCGGCGATCTGCTTCGGTCCGAGGCGGCTGGTCAGCAGGGCGCGGTCGATCTCGTCCTGCATGTTGCCGCGCAGGTCCCAGGCCATCGCCTTCAGCCACGCGACCGAGTCGACCGGGGTCCACTCCTGCGGCCTGTAGTCGTTCTCGAACCCGAGGGCCGCGTACTCCAGGGAGATGTCCGCGCCGTCCTTGCCCTTCAGGTAGGCGTTGACTCCCTTGGCGTACGCCTGGAGGTACTTCTTGGTGGCGGCCGACAGGGTCTTGTCGTACTCCTCCTTGGCCACCCGGTCCCAGCCCAGCGTGCGCAGGAACTCGTCGTTCTTGACCTGCCCCTTGCCGAACATCTCGGAGAGGCGGCCCGACGTCATGTGCCGGCGGACGTCCATCTCGTAGAAGCGGTCCTGCGCCTGGACGTAGCCCTGCGCCATGAACAGGTCGGCGTCGGAGGAGGCGTAGATCTGCGGGATTCCGTAGCTGTCGCGCTTGACGTCGACGGGCCCCGAGAGGCCTTCGAGGGTGATTGAGCCCTTGGTCTGCGGGAAGGAGGCCCGGACGGTACTGACGGACCAGTACGCGCCGTAGGCCACGCCTCCGATGATGGCCAGGACCAGGACAATCACGAACAGTCGGGCTTTGCGCCCCTTCTTCCTGCCGGACTTGCCGGGCTTGTGTCCGGAAGAGCTGGTGGTAGTGGGGGGCATCGCTGTCCTTGCTGTCCTAACGCGAGCGGCAGGCGGTACTGGAGTGCTGGAGCAACCATAGGCGCAGGGCCCGGCGCGACTTGACGCGGAGTCGGGTACGCGAACGGACGGGCATTCGATCATGCCTGTGGAAGTGTCAAGAAATCGTCAAGAGTTAGGTAAGGTAACGAAGTACTTGGGTACGCGGTGGCCTCACCTCGTGTCCGATGTACGTGACCCGCGCGCGTGCAGTGCGCGGGCCAGGGAAGGGAACGGCCCGCTGAACGTCCACGACCTCAACCAGCTCCTGCTCGTCTGCTCGCTCGTCCTCCTCATCGCTGTGGCAGCGGTCCGGATCTCCTCGCGCAGCGGGCTCCCCAGCCTGCTCGTGTACCTGGGGATCGGCATCGCCATGGGCCAGGACGGCATCGGCGACATCCACTTCGACAACGCCGAACTGACCCAGGTCATCGGGTACGCGGCCCTGGTCGTGATCCTGGCCGAGGGCGGCCTGGGCACGAAGTGGAAGGAGATCAAGCCGGCCCTCCCGGCCGCCTCCGCGCTGGCGCTGGCGGGCGTCGCGGTGAGCGTCGGGATCACGGCGACGGCGGCGCACTACCTGGTCGGGCTCGAGTGGCGGCAGGCGTTCATCATCGGCGCGGTGGTGTCCTCGACGGACGCGGCGGCGGTCTTCTCCGTCCTGCGGAAAATCCCCCTCCCCGCGCGCGTGACAGGCACCCTGGAGGCCGAGTCGGGCTTCAACGACGCCCCGGTGGTCATCCTGGTCGTCTCACTGTCCACGGCGGGCCCGGTCGAGCACTGGTACAAGCTGCTCGGCGTGATCGTCATGGAGCTGGCCATCGGCGCGGCCATCGGCATCGCGGTCGGCTGGCTCGGCTCCTGGGGCCTCCGACACGTGGCCCTGCCCGCCTCCGGCCTCTACCCCATCGCCGTGATGGCGATCGCGGTCACCGGCTACGCGGCCGGCGCCATGGCCCACGGCAGCGGCTTCCTCGCTGTCTACCTGGCCGCCATGGTCCTCGGCAACGCCAAGCTGCCGCACTGGCCGGCCACCCGCGGCTTCGCCGACGGACTCGGCTGGATCGCCCAGATCGGCATGTTCGTCCTGCTCGGCCTGCAGGTGACCCCGCACGAGATGGGCGACGACATCTGGCCCGCGCTCGTCATAGGACTGGCCCTGACCATGGTGGCGCGCCCGCTCAGCGTGATCGTCAGCCTGACGCCGTTCCGCGTGCCGTGGCAGGAGCAGACCCTGATGTCCTGGGCCGGGCTGCGCGGAGCCGTGCCCATCATCCTGGCGACGATCCCCATGGTGAGCGGCATCGAGGACAGCCGTCGCATCTTCAACATCGTCTTCGTCCTGGTCGTCGTCTACACCCTCGTCCAGGGCCCGACGCTCCCCTGGCTGGCCCGCCAACTGCACCTCGGCAAGGGCTCTGAGGCCGACGACCTCGGCATCGAATCAGCACCCCTGGAGCGGCTGCACGGGCATCTGCTGTCCGTCGCGATACCCGACGGCTCCAAGATGCACGGCGTCGAGGTGGGTGAGCTGAGGCTGCCACCGGGCGCCGGGGTCACCCTCGTCGTCCGAGATGAAAAATCGTTCGTTCCGCTACCGACGACCATCCTGCACCGCGGTGACGAACTCCTCGTGGTGACCACCGACCCGGTCCGCGACGCCACGGAACGCCGGCTGCGGGCCGTGGGACAGGGCGGCAAGCTGGCGCAGTGGCTGGGGACGGGCGGGAACGGAGCAGAGGCGTGACGCACCTCGCTTCTTCCTTTCACAGGCCCACGGGTCTACTTGCCCTGTACAGTGAAGGCGCACCCTGATCGAACCAACTCTGTCTGAAGCAGAGCTGGCGCGACCGTATGGCGGCCGGGACATCCTCGTACAGGGGCGTCGGCATCTACCGCAGTCCGCGCAAGAGGACAGCTCTCGGCGCCGCCCGCCATGAAAAGAGGGGCCGCGCCACCAGGCGGCAGAAAGGCATGGGCCGTGGCATCCACGGTCACCTACGGACAGTTGCTCCGCACCCCCGGCGCCTGGACGTTCCTGCTCCCCGGTTTCGCCGCGCGACAGCCGTTCGCGATGCTCACCATCTCCATCGTGCTGCTCGTCCAGCACACCACCGGCTCATATGGGACAGCCGGCGCCGTGGCCGCTGTCACCGGCGTCTCCATGGCCCTGTGCGCGCCCTACGGGGGCCGCCTGGCCGACCGCCACGGCCAGCGCACGGTCCTCGTCCCCGGCGTCGTCCTGCACACCCTGTCCGGCCTCACCCTGACGACGCTGGCGCTGACCGGCGCCCCCCTGTGGACGCTGTTCAGCGCCGCCGCCCTGACCGGCGCCACCACACCCCAGATCGGCCCCATGGTCCGCGCCCGCTGGGCGGCGAAGCTCCAGGACTCGCCCCTCATGCCGACGGCGGCGGCCTTCGAGTCCGTCACCGACGAGCTGACCTTCGTCTTCGGCCCGCTGCTCGCCACCGCTCTGTGCACCGCCCTCGACCCGGCCGCCGGCCTGGTCACCGAGGCCGCGCTGACCCTTCTCGGCGGCCTCCTGTTCGCGGCGCAGAAGAGCACTCAGCCGCCGGTGGCCGGCGACAACGCGCTCAGCGGACGGCACGCGCGCGGGGAACGTGTTTCGGCACTGGGCATCCCCGGGGTACGCGTCCTGATCGTCGCCTTCCTGGGTATCGGGGCCGTCTTCGGCGGGATGCAGGTCTCGCTCGCCGCGTTCAGCGAGTCCACCGGCAACCCCGGCCTGAACGGCGTCCTTTACGGGGTCTTCGCCGCCGGCAACATGCTTTCCGGCCTGGTCTGCGGAGCCGTCGCCTGGCGCATGGCCCCGCAGCGGCGCCTGGTCGCCGGGTACACGGCCCTCGCGGTCACCGCCTCCGGCCTGTGGACGGCGGAGTCCGCGCTGACGCTGGCCGGGCTGGGCCTGCTGGTCGGCATGTGTATTGCGCCCGCGCTGATCACCGGCTACACCCTGGTCGACAGTCTGGTCCCGGCGGGCGCCCGTACCGAGGCGTTCACCTGGCTGACCGGCGCGGTCGCCCTCGGCCAGGCGGCGGCCGTCACCGTCGCCGGTCAGCTGGAGGACCACCTCTGGGACGGCGCCGGGTTCCTGGTCCCCATGGGCGGCACCCTGCTGGCCCTCGCGACCCTCTTGTCCCTGCGTTCACGGCTCACGCCGGAGCCGGCGAACCGCCCGGCGAGCCGGACGCTCGCACGTGGCGTCGGTCACCGCGTGCCGGTGACAGTGGACTGATCCCCGGGAATACGTCACACTGGACCGTCGTTAGCACTCATCGAGTGAGAGTGCCAGGAGGAAGACAAAGTGCCGACCTACCAGTACCAGTGCACCGAGTGCGGCGAGGGCCTTGAAGCGGTCCAGAAGTTCACGGACGACGCCCTGACCGAGTGCCCCGCCTGCAACGGCCGCCTGAAGAAGGTGTTCTCCGCGGTCGGCATCGTCTTCAAGGGCTCCGGCTTCTACCGCAACGACAGCCGCGGCTCGTCGTCGAGCAGTGCGCCCGCGTCGAAGCCGTCGACGGCCTCTTCTTCGACGTCGTCCTCCTCGGACTCGTCGTCGAGTTCGTCGAGCTCCTCGTCGTCGGGCTCGTCCTCGTCGTCCAGCTCCTCGTCGGGCTCCAGCAGCTCGTCGAGCACCAGCTCGGCCGCGTAGCACCGCCTCTTCGCCCACTGGACCCTGTCGTCGCACGACGACGGGGCCTTCGGCGTTTCCGCGTGCTCGCGGGGTTTTCGGTGCGGGCTAGGGTGCGGGCATGGTGAATCAGGCGAATTCCGCGGGTGCCGAGATCGGTGTGATCGGTGGCTCCGGCTTCTACTCCTTCCTCGACGACGTGACCGAGATACAGGTCGACACACCGTACGGCTCCCCCAGTGACTCCCTGTTCTTCGGTGAGCTCGCCGGCCGCCGGGTCGCCTTCCTGCCCCGGCACGGACGCGGTCACCATCTGCCGCCGCACCGCATCAACTACCGCGCCAACCTCTGGGCGTTGCGTTCGGTCGGCGTACGCCAGGTGCTCGCCCCGTGCGCGGTGGGCGGGCTGCGGCCCGAGTACGGCCCGGGCACACTGCTCGTGCCGGACCAGCTGGTCGACCGTACGAAGTCCCGGGCGGGGACGTTCTTCGACGGGCTGCCACTGCCCGGCGGTGCCGTCCCGAACGTGGTGCACGTGTCTCTCGCCGACCCCTACTGCCCGGTCGGCCGCGCGGTCGCGCTGGAGGCGGCGCGTGGGCGTGACTGGACGCCGGTGGACGGCGGCACGCTGGCCGTGATCGAGGGGCCGCGGTTTTCGACCCGCGCCGAATCCCTCTGGTACCGGGCGCAGGGCTGGTCGGTGGTGGGCATGACGGGCCATCCCGAGGCGGCGCTGGCCCGTGAACTGGAGCTCTGCTACACGACGTTGGCCCTCGTCACCGACCTCGACGCGGGCGCGGAGACCGGCGAGGGCGTCTCCCACGAGGAGGTGCTCCAGGTGTTCGCGCAGAACGTGGACCGGATGCGGGGTGTGCTGTCCGACGCGGTGGCCGCGCTGCCGGCGGGCGAGACACGGGACTGCCTGTGCACGAAGGCGCTGGGCGGGATGGATCCGGGCTTCGAACTGCCCTGACGACGGGGCGGGACACGAGGTCGGCGGGGCCAAACCTCCCGTTCGGGTGAGCGAGTTGTCCACAACCGGCGAGTAGTACACAGGCCTCGGCACGGTTCGCCGAGAAGCCTCATCGTGGGAGCGCAAGCAGATCCCTCGTCACAGGTGGTGGTCCCCGTGTCCTACGTACGCACCGTGCCTTCCGCACATTCCGCACCCGCTGCGCCCTCCGCGCCCATCGCGCATCCCGTACGTTCCGTGCGATCCGTCCCGCTCGTCCCCGCGCCCTGCGAGGTGCCGCACTTCGCCCCCGTGCGGGTGCGCGGCGGGCGGTATCAACTGCGGCGCCTGGTACGGCACCGGAGGCGGGTGCTCGCCCTCGGCCTCGCCGTCACGGCGGCGGCGATCGTCGCGGCGGGCCCACGCGAGACGACGGGGCCACCGCCCGATGTCGGCCGGGTCCGGGGTCACCCCGTGGCGGATCCCGTACGGGCACGCCCGGCGGTGGAGATGGTGACAGCGCCGGTCCGGATCGCCGACGCGGCCACGGTCCGGTTGCTGCGGCCCGGTGACCGGGTCGACGTCATCGCGGCCGAGGACTCTCCGACGGGCACCGCCGCCAGGGTGGTCGCGCGCCGGGCACGGGTGACGCAGGTGCCGCAGGCCCCGACGCCGCAGGACAGCGTGGCCGAGGGCGGGGCGCTGGTCGTGCTCTCGGTGCCGCACGCCACGGCGTCCCGGCTGGCCGGCGCGGGCGCGACAGCGCGGTTGGCGGTGACCCTGTGGTGAGCCGACGCGTGATCTTTTCGAACCGTCCGCTGTCAAGTCCCTCGTCGGGGTTACCCAATTGGACAGGCCTGCCGGGCGTTGACGTAGGTTGCGGAGCTGTTTGTTCCACCATTTGCGTGTACGACGTGTACGAGGAGAGGCCCCGCGGTGAGCGAGAAGAAGAAACCGAGCGTCTGGGACGGCTTCAAAGCCTTCCTGACGCGCGGCAACGTCGTCGATCTGGCGGTAGCGGTGGTCATCGGTACCGCGTTCACCAACATCGTCAACTCGGTGGTCAAGGGCGTCATCAACCCCCTGGTGGGGGCATTCGGGACCAAGAACCTGGACAACTACAGCTCCTGCATCAAGGACCCCTGCACCGGCACCGGCGACACCGCGACCGGCATCCGGATCATGTGGGGCTCGGTCCTGGGCTCCACGCTCACCTTCCTGATCACCGCGGCCGTCGTCTACTTCCTGATGGTCCTGCCGATGGCGAAGTACCTGGCCAGGGTGTCCGCACGCCAGAAGGCGAAGGAAGGCGCGCAGGAGGTCATCGAGGTGAGCGAGCTGGAGGTCCTCAAGGAGATCCGCGACGCCCTGGTGGCCCAGCGGGGCACCGGACACAACGAGCGGTAAGAGACGGCCTGGTTCGGCGGGTTCAGAGGTGGTGGGGCGGCTTCTCGTCGAGGAAGCGCTTCAGGTCGGCCGCACTGTCGCCGCTGTCGCCGCCGTCGCCCGGGCGCTCGCCCCACCCCCGGTCGGTGTCGTCCGACGACTGCTGGTCCAGTGGGTCGTCGAAGATCAGCGCGGGCTTCGGCTCGCGCGGTCCGGGGGCGGCGGGGCTGCTCATGACTCCAGGGTACGTCCCGCCTGCCGGGCCCTGTCCGGGCCGTGGGGAGTCCGCCGGATCACGATCACGCTCCGGCACCGGCCTTCGGCCTGCGAGCGGTGGCTCATTGCCGTTTCATTATGACGTCGATTTCTTCCTCGAACTCGACGCTGACGACACCTTGGTCGATACCTACACCGTACACAGAGTGACCGCACGTACGTGCGACAAGGTGCATCACGTCTTCTTCGACCTCTGCTTCTTGACATCCTCCCCCGTCCTCAAAAGAAAAGAGGGGGATTCCAACCCAGATGGGTTGAGGTTCACGGACGCTCGAAGGGCTGGTGGCCCTTGTCGTCCCTCCGACACCGGCAGTGTGCCGGGGGCGGGGGATCCCGCCCTGTCCTGCCGCGACGTTGTTTGCTGCGTTCTCGTCGGCGTTGCAGGTGAACCCGCAGGACACACAGACGAAGTCGGCTTGGCTCTTGCGCGACTTCTTCTCGATCCATCCGCAGGCACTGCACCGCATAGAGGTGAAGGGGGCAGGTACATCCTCGACCCGTCCAGGGGCCTTGTGCTCGGTGCGCCGACGGAGCAAGCCCCAGCCCTGGGCCAGGATTGCCCGGTTCAGCCCGGCCTTCTGCCTGACCTGCTTCCCAGGCTGCTCGACCGTCCCCTTTGCTGAGGCGGTCATGTTCGCGATGTTCAGCTTCTCGAACCGCACCAGGTCATAGTCACGGGCGAGCATCGTGCTGGTCTTCTCACACCAGTCCTTACGCCGGTCGACTTCACGTGCCCTGAGCCTGGCGACCATGGCGTACCCAGCGGTTTTGGCCTCACTGCCCTTCGGAGCGCGGGCCGCACGGCGCTGGTGCTTCCGGATCTGGGCACGTTCCCTGACGGTCAACTGCGGACAGTTCAGCTTCCGTCCGTCCGAGAGAGCCGCGGTGATTCTCACGCCCCGATCAATGCCGATGACCTCACCCGTGCCCGGCGCGTCGACCGGCGCGGGCACGACCGCGAACGCCACATGCCATTGCCCGTTGCGGAAGGTGACGCGGAACGTCTTCGCCTCCGGCAGCTTGCGCCGGGTGAGCCGGAAGCGCACCCATCCGCAGCCGGGCACCTTGACTTGCGCCCACGTGCGGTTGAGCTTACGCACCACGACCAAGCGGCCCATCACCTGCTTGCCCCTGGCGTTCAGCTTGGGCGACCCGTCCGGCGCGAACTCCGGCACCCGGTCAGTGCCAATGACCCGGAAGCCCTCGTGTACGTGCTTCCTGCGCCATCTAGGCTCACCGAAGCCGGAGGCGAACCTGGCGTTCTTGGCCCTGGCGAAGTCCTTCAGGGCCTGCTGCTGCACATCCGCGTTCCCGGCCGCCAACCATGCGTTGTCGCGCCGGGCTTCGGTGAGCTGACGGCACTGCTCGGCAAAACCGGGCGCGACCCTACGACCCTTGTACCAGTGCGCGTGCTGCTCGACAGCGAGGTTCCACACGTACCGGGCGTGCGCACAGTGGTCGAGCATGATGCCCGACTGCTCGCTCGTCGGGTACATCCGAAACCGGGACATGCCGTGAATCTAGCCAACACATTCCCTGATCGGGCAGGCAATCGATCAACATCACCTGTGTGAGTGACCGCTCCCGGTTACCAATCCGGCAGAAGACCGGCTCCAGGGCCCTCAACTCCGAGACCCTGTACGTCTGCTTGAGATCGGCCACAGCGCCGTCACTGTCGCCACACCGGATTGCCCTGGCAGTGTTCCGGCTAAGCTGCCCCGCCACTCAGAAGCGGGCGTTCGCCTCGGGATTGAAGGACCGGGCACCCTGCCTGAAGGCAAGGTGTCGGCGCTCGCGGTGGCGACCGGGGTGACGCTGACCGCCCGGACAGCAGCCGGGGAGCGCCGGGCGGGAGACGCGGAAGCGACGAAGGAAGGCTGAGGAGGCGGAAGAAGGGGTCGCTGGACAACACTGGGCGTCATGACAGTTGACGCTCTGACAGATGTCGCCGGCCTGCGGGTGGGGCACGCGACCCGTACCGGTGACGGGTGGCTCACCGGGACGACGGTCGTGCTCGCACCGGAGGGTGGAGCCGTGGCGGCTGTGGACGTGCGGGGCGGCGGACCCGGCACCAAGGAGACGGACGCTCTGGATCCGCGAAACGTGGTGCGGACCGTCGAGGCGGTGGTGCTGACGGGCGGCAGTGCGTACGGGCTGGACTCGGCGTCGGGAGTGATGGCGTGGCTGGAGGAGCGGGGTCGCGGGGTGCGGGTCGGGCCCGGTCCCGGGCACGTCGTGCCGGTGGTGCCCGCCGCCTGCGTCTTCGACCTGGGCCGGGGAGGCGACTTCCGGGCCCGGCCGGACGCGGCCACCGGTCGGGCAGCCGTCGAGGCGGCCGCCACGAGCGAACCCGGCGCGCCCGTCCCGGAGGGGTGCGTGGGCGCCGGTACGGGGGCCGTGGTCGGGCATCTCAAGGGCGGGGTCGGCACCGCGAGCGCTGTCCTCCCCTCAGGGATCACGGTGGCGGCGCTGGTGGTGTCCAACGCGGCGGGGTTCTCGGTGGATCCGGAAACGGGGGTGCTGTACGGGGAGTTGTTCGAGGGGCGGCGGGTCGAGTACCCGGCGGCCGGTGTGCACGAGGCGGCGCGGCGGCGGCTGGCCGAGGTCGCCGCGCAGGCTCCTCTTCCGCCGCTGAACACCACGCTGGCGGTGGTCGCGACCGACGCGGCACTGTCGAAGGCGCAGGCGCAGAAGGTGGCCGGCACGGCGCATGACGGCATCGCGCGGGCCGTACGGCCGGTGCATCTGCTCACCGACGGGGACACCGTATTCACGTTGGCGACGGGGGCACGTCCGTTGGCCGAGGACAACCCGCTAGCGCTGAACGAGATCCTGGAGGCGGGTGCGGATCTTGTGACGCGGGCGATCGTCCGGGCGGTGCGGGCGGCGGAGTCGGTGGCGGGGCCGGGTGGGGCGTGGCCGTCGTACAGGGAGTTGTACGGGGAGCTGCCTGGGTGCTGTCCGGGGACTCCAGGGGAGCCGGGGACGCCGACGCCGAGGGGCGGTAACTCCGGCCGCTTTCTTCTCGGTTGAGGTGTGATTGTCGCGGTTCTGTCACGTGATGGGCGTGAACATGATCGGCGGGAACCCGGGCCTGGGGTGATCCCCTCTTTCCTCACGCAGCGGAACGGATCACCCACATCACACAAAACTGGAGCAGCCCGTGACAACGCCGAACACAACAGCTCGGCGCGCACTGGGGGCATGTGCCGTCCTGATGGTCGGCGCCCTGAGCCTCACCGCGTGCGGTGGCAACAACAGCGGAGACAACGACGGCAAGGGGGGCAAGGGCGGTAGTGGCAGCGGCAAGGGCAGCAACTCCGTCGCGACGTCGGCCGTGCGGATCGCCATCTCCGCGAAGGACGGTTCGGCGGGCGCGTCGGTCAACACGACCGGTGTGAAGGTCAGCGGCGGCACGCTGACCGACGTGCGGATGACCGTCGCGGAGACGGGGGCGGCCGTGGCGGGGGCGGTCTCCGCGGACGGGCGCAGCTGGCAGCCGGCGCGGCAGTTGGAACGTGGGACGCGGTACCGAATAGCGGCGACCGCGAAGGACGCCGACGGGCGGACCCAGGCCGCCGACTCGACCTTCACGACGGTTTCCAAGGCGAACAGCTTCATCGGGACGTACACACCGGACAACGGGACGACGGTGGGGGTGGGGATGCCGGTCTCGTTCACCTTCGACAAGGCCATCAGCGACCAGGCGGCCGTGCGGTCGCACATCACGGTGACGTCGAGCAGCGGGCAGGAGGTGGTGGGGCACTGGTTCGGGGCGCAGCGGCTCGACTTCCGTCCCGAGGAGTACTGGAAGGCCGGCTCCAAGGTCACGATGAAGATCGACCTGGACGGGGTGAAGGGCGCCAACGGCGCGGTCGGGGTGCAGAAGAAGACCGTGAGCTTCACGATCGGGCGCTCGCAGGTGTCCACGGTCGACGTCAACACGCAGACCATGACGGTCGTACGGGACGGGCAGACCGTCAAGAGCATCCCGATCTCGGCCGGCGCCCCGGAGTTCACCACGTACAACGGGCAGATGGTGATCTCCGAGAAGCTGCGGGAGACGCGGATGGACAGCCGGACGGTCGATCTGGCCAACGCGTACGACATCAAGGACGTACCGAACGCGATGCGGTTGACCACCTCCGGGACCTTCGTCCACGGCAACTACTGGTACAAGAAGAGCAACCCGCCCTTCGGGCGCACGGGCATGAGCCACGGCTGTGTGGGGCTGCGGGACGAGCAGGGGGGTCAGGGGGACACGCCCGCCAAGTGGTTCTTCGACCACTCGTCGATCGGTGACGTCGTCATCGTCAAGAACTCCGCCGACAAGCAGGTCGCGCCGGACAACGGTCTCAACGGCTGGAACATGTCGTGGAGCGAGTGGACCGCGGCGAGCGATGCCTGAGGGACGCTGAAGTTCGGTAGCGTCTGAAGTGCCGCCGGAGCAGGGCGCGTTGGACGGATCATTTGATGGTTTTCGGGGCCGTGCGGGAACTTTTCGTGCGGCCCCGGCGTCTTCAGGACGTACGTTTTCTCGGTTCCCGGACATGATGTCCGACCGAGGAGCTACGGTATGCACCCACAAGGTGACATGCAGCAACGCCGGGAGAAGCCTTGAGCGTTCCGTACGAGACGGCAGCGTACGAACCACCCGAGTCGCCCGAGTCTCCGGAGGAGCATCTCGAGCGGCTCCTGGGTCGCGCGCTGAACTCCTTCGAACTGCCCGACGACGCGATACGGCGGCTCGACTGCGCGCTGGCGCACGACAGTTCGCTGCACTCCGCGCACCACAGTGCGGGCCTGCACCGCGAGACGTACCGCCACACCTGGCTGCTCGCCGACGGTTCGGCGCTCACCCTGTGGGAGCTGGTGCACAACACGGCGCCCGGGGCGGGTCCGCAGGCCGAGGTGTACGTCGACGAGGAGGAGCTGCGCGCCGCCACGGCCCGGCTCCCGCTGCCCGCGGACACTCCTGACTTCGAGCTGCCGGTGACGGTGCAGCTCGCCGCGGTCGTCCAGCCGCGGCACACGTACGTTCCGGACGACTCTGCGGACCACGCGCGCCGGTTACTGAGGCGCGCGGAGAACGCGGACCGGCCGGGGGCTGAGACCGCCGAGCTGCTGCGTGAGGCGTTCGCGCACCAGATCACGCAGGCGTTCGGGCGGCCGTGCCGCGCGGGCCGGGCCGGTATCGGCTTCTCGCTCTACGAGCACGCCTTCCTGCTGCCCGGCGGTGAGGAGGTCTCCCTCTGGGAGATCGAGCACACGGCCACGCCCGACGGCCGGCACATGTGCGAGGTGTATCCGACGGAGGACCGGGCGCGGGACGCGATGGAGCGCCGGGCGGCGCGGACGTCGTAACCCCCGAACCGAAGTCGAGAACCCCGGTGGGCCGGTCGTCGAGACGACCGGCCCACCGGGGTTTTGACGACCGGCCCACCGGGTGGGTGCCGGCGTGCTCGTCGCTCCGCCTACGCCGCCACCGGCTCCTTCTTCGTCGGCGCCGCAGCCGTCGCGCCGTCCGGTGACTCGGCGGTTGTGGCGCCCGGCGCGGGCTTGCGCATGCTCTTGAGGAGGATCACCAGGGCCGTCGTGACGCAGGTGCCGGCCGCGATGGCGATCAGGTAGAGGAACGGGCTGCCGATCAGCGGGACCACGAAGATGCCGCCGTGCGGGGCGCGCAGCGTGGCGCCGAAGGCCATCGACAGGGCGCCGGTGACCGCGCCGCCGGCCATCGAGGCCGGGATGACGCGCAGCGGGTCCGCCGCCGCGAACGGGATCGCGCCCTCGGAGATGAAGGAGGCGCCCAGTACCCAGGCGGCCTTGCCGTTCTCGCGCTCGGCCGGGGTGAAGAGCTTCCGGCGGACGACGGTGGCCAGCGCCATGCCCAGCGGAGGGACCATGCCGGCGGCCATCACGGCGGCCATGACCTTCATCGCGGAGTCGCTCGGGTCCTGGACGGCGATGCCGGCGGTGGCGAAGGCGTAGGCGACCTTGTTGACGGGGCCGCCGAGGTCGAAGCACATCATCAGACCGAGCAGGATGCCCAGCAGCACGGCGTTGCTGCCGGAGAGGCCGGAGAGCCAGTCCGTCATGCCCTTCTGGGCCTCGGCGATCGGCTTGCCGACCACGACGAACATCAGGAAGCCGACGACCAATGAGGAGATCAGCGGGATCACGACGACGGGCATGATGCCGCGCAGCACCGGCGGGATCTTGATCCGCTGGATCGCGAGGACCACGCCACCCGCGAGCAGACCGGCGACGAGACCGCCGAGGAAGCCGGCGCCGATGTTGTAGGCGATCATGCCGCCGACGAAGCCGGGGACGAGGCCGGGTCGGTCCGCCATGCCGTAGGCGATGTAGCCGGCGAGGACCGGGATGAGGAAGCCGAAGGCGACGCCGCCGATCTGGAACAGCAGTGCGCCCCAGCTGTCGACCTGGGTCCAGGAGAAGTGCTCCATGACCGAGGGCGCCTTGTCGATCTCCCAGCCGCCGATGGCGAAGCCGAGGGCGAGCAGCAGGCCGCCGGCTGCGACGAACGGGACCATGTAACTCACGCCGGTCATCAGCCACTTGCGCAGCTTGGTGCCGTAGCTGTCGCCGGAGTCGCCGGCCCGCTCGACGGGCGTACCGCCGCCCTGGGCGCTCGCGGTGACCTCGCCGCGCTCGGCCTTGCCGCGTACGTCGGCGATGAGCTGGGCGGGCTTGTTGATGCCGGCCTTGACGCCGACGTCGACGGTCGGCTTCCCGGCGAAGCGTTCCTTCTCCCGTACGGGTACGTCGTGGGCGAAGATCACGCCGTCCGCGTCGGCGATGGCCGCCGGGTCGAGCCGGGTGAACCCGGCCGAGCCCTGCGTCTCGACGACGAGTTCGATGCCCGCCTCGCGGCCGGCGTTCTCCAGGGACTCGGCCGCCATGTACGTGTGCGCGATACCGGTGGGGCAGGAGGTGACGGCGACGATACGGAACGGCCGCCCGCCCCCGCCGGCGCCCTCGTCCGTACCCGCACCGGTACTCGTACTCGTACCCGCGGCGACTTCGGCGGAGGCCGCCGCCGAAGCCGCCGCGGAGTCTTCGGTGCCCGCGGCCGGGGTCGTGTCGCCGCGGATCAGCGCGGCGGCGCTCGCCGCGTCGCCCACCGAGCGCAGTGCGGCCGTGAACTCGTCGTTCATCAGCTGCCGGGCCAGCGACGAGAGGATCGTCAGATGGGCGTCGTCGGCGCCGGCCGGGGCCGCGATCAGGAAGATCAGGTCGGCGGGTCCGTCGGCCGCGCCGAAGTCGATCCCGGCGGCGCTGCGCCCGAAGGCGAGCGTCGGCTCGGTCACGTGTTCGCTTCGGCAGTGCGGGATGCCGATGCCGCCGTCGAGGCCGGTCGGCATCTGCGCCTCACGGGCGGCCACGTCGGCGAGGAAACCGTCGAGGTCGGTCACCCGGCCCTTCGCCACCATGCGCTCGGCGAGGGCACGGGCCGCCGCGTCCTTGGTCTGGGCGGACAGGTCGAGATCGACCAGGTCCGCGGTGATCATCTCGCTCATCGCGGGCTCCTTCGCACGCATATCGCCCGGGAAAAGGGGTGGGCGGGGCTGGGGACGGGGGTGGTGCGGTTGGGGTTCATGGGGAGGAGGGCGGCTGCGGCGGGGCCGGGGGAACCCCGCCGCGTCAGGGCCTGCTCAGGGGGACAGCCGTACGGGGAGCGGGACGTCATGACACCGGCTCCCTCAGTACACGGTCCACGGGCACCTCGCTCGTCACCGTCACGGCGGACGGGTCGAGGTCGGCGGGCGTCGGCATCACACTGCCGGGCAACTGGACGGCGGCGGCGCCGTGTGCGACGGCGGAGGCGAGTGCCCGGGGGCCGCTGCCGCCGGCGATCAGGAAGCCGGCGAGCGAGGAGTCACCGGCGCCCACATTGCTGCGTACGGTGTCGACGCGTGCGCTGCCGAACCAGGTACCGGTGCCGTTGACGAGCAACTGTCCGTCGGCGCCGAGGCTGGCGAGGACCGCGCCCGCGCCGAGTTCGCGCAGTTCCTCGGCGGCCTTCACGGCGTCGCCGATCGTGGCGAGGGGGCGGCCCACGGCCTCCGCCAGTTCCTCGGCGTTCGGCTTGACGACGTCGGGCCGCTCACGCAGGGCCGCCAGCAGGGCCGGCCCCGAGGTGTCGAGGGCGATCCGGGCACCCGCGGCGTGGG
Organism: Streptomyces sp. B21-083; assembly: GCF_036898825.1. Lineage (GTDB taxonomy): Bacteria > Actinomycetota > Actinomycetes > Streptomycetales > Streptomycetaceae > Streptomyces. The sequence goes on from NZ_JARUND010000001.1 coordinate 4,123,884, forward strand.
TACGGGCGACGAGGTCGGCGTACCAGGACGGGCCGAGCCCCCGGGGGAGGCTGCCGCAGCAGGCGATCCAGTCGGCGTCGGCCGACAGCCGGCGCACGGTCTCCAGGAGCGACTCCTGCTCGGCGGCGGAGAGTTCGGGACCGGGTGCGTTGATCTTCGTCAGGACGCCGTCGGCTTCGGCGAGGGCGATGTTGGACCGGGTCCCGCCCGCGACCGGTACCGGCGCGACCTCGATCCCCTGGGCGTGGAGCAGGTCGGCGACGAGCGCCCCGGGCGCGCCGCCCAGCGGCAGTACGGCCACGGTGCGCTGCCCGGCGGCGGCGACGGCCCGCGAGACGTTGACGCCCTTGCCGCCCGGGTCCATCCGCTCGCCGGTGGCCCGGATGACCTCGCCGCGGTCGAGGGACGGGACCTCGTACGTACGGTCGAGGGACGGGTTGGGAGTGACGGTGAGGATCATGCGCACTCGTTTCTAGACATACAGCACTTCCGTGCCGCCGCGCTCGATGTCGTTGGCGTCCTCGGGGCTCAGACCGCTGTCGGTGATCAGCAGGTCCACATCGCCCAGGGCGCCGAAGCGGGCGAAGTGCTCCTGGCCGTGCTTCGTCGAGTCGGCGAGGAGCACCACGCGCCGGGCGGCGTCCACGGCTGCCCGCTTCACGGCGGCCTCGGCGAGGTCGGGCGTGGTCAGCCCGTGCTCGACGGAGAACCCGTTGGCGGCCACGAACAGGACGTCGGCACGGATCTCGCCGTAGGCCCGCAGCGCCCAGGCGTCCACAGCGGCGCGCGTACGGTGCCGGACGCGCCCCCCGACGAGGTGCAGCTGGATGCCGGGGTGGTCGGCGAGCCGGGCCGCGATCGGGAGGCTGTGCGTGACGACGGTGAGCGTCGACTCCAGCGGGATGGCGGCGGCGAGGCGTGCGACCGTCGAGCCGGCGTCGAGGATCAGGGTGCCCTCGGTGGGCAGCTCGGCGAGGGCGGCCTTGGCGATACGGTCCTTCTCGTCGGCGTAGGTCGACTCGCGCTCGGTGAGGTCCGGCTCGAAGTCGAGGCGACCGGCCGGTATGGCCCCGCCGTGCACCCGCCGTAGGAGGCCCGCGCGGTCCAGCGCCTTCAGGTCCCGTCGGATGGTCTCCGCGGTGACCTGGAACTGCTCGGCGAGAGACAGCACGTCCACCCGCCCGCCGTCACGGGCGAGCCGCAGGATCTCCTGCTGCCGCTCCGGTGCGTACATGTCCGTTTACCTCCGCCCGATGCCCGATTTTGTGGATTCACTCGGAGGCTACGCCCGGATTTCCGGAAAGTAAACAGGTTCGGGCGTGATACGGACACAATCAGGCATCCGGCTGGACCGTGCGCTGTGGTGACGTGACGGCGGACACGTACAGCCGGAAAGGGCCCCGGCACATGAGGTGCCGGGGCCCTGCTCCACCGTCGGTGTCCGCGTTCAGCGGACGAGGTCAGCCGATGAGGACCTTGTCCCGCTTCTCCTCCGTCGTCGGCGCCTCCAGCCCGTCCGCCGCCGAGGGCCGGCCCGGCAGAGCGAACATCACCAGGAAGATCACGCCCATCAGCCCGGCCACCCAGCCCAGCGCGTTCTGGAACGCGTCCACGAACGCAGGGCCCACCTCGGTCGATGCCAGTCGGCCGCTCATCGTGCCGAAGAAGACCACCGACACCAGCCCGAGACCCAGCGCGTACCCCATCTGCTGCACGGTGTTGATCAGGCCGGACGCCGACCCGGCGTGTTCCTTCGGGACCTCCGAGAGGACCACGTCCGTCAGCGGGGCGACGATCAGGCCCATGCCGGCGCCCATGACCACCAGCGGGAGCGCCATCTGCCAGGAGGCGATGGCCAGGCCGTAGCGGCCGGACTCCCAGATGTAGATCAGCACACCGAGGCCCATCAGTAGAGCGCCAGCCTGGAGCACCTTGCGGCCGAAGCGCGGTACCAGTTTCTGGACGGACATCCCGGCCGCCACCGACACCGCGATCGAGAAGGGCACGCCGGTCAGCCCGGCCCGCAGCGCGCTCCAGCCGAGCCCCGTCTGCATGTACAGGGTCCAGACCAGGAAGAAGACGCCGAGGCCGACCCCGAAGACGGTCTGTACGGCGATGCCCGCGGCGAAGCTCTTCACCCTGAACAGCGACAGCTCGATCAGCGGGGAACCGTCGATCCGCGTCTTGCGCTTCTCGTACGCCACCAGCGCGCCGAAGACGCCGAGCGCGCCGGCCATCGACAGGTATCCCCACAGCGGCCAGCCCAGCTCGCGCCCGCGGATCAGCGGGTAGAGCAGCATCAGCAGGCCCAGTGTCACCAGGGTGACGCCGACGAGGTCCAGCTTCAGCGCCCGCGGGGCCTTGGACTCGGTGATGAAGCGGTGGCCGAGGACAAGTCCCGCGATGCCGACCGGCAGGTTGATCAGGAAGATCGGCCGCCAGCCGAGGCCGAACAGGTCCCACTCCGTCAGCAGGGCGCCCAGCAGTGGGCCGGTCACCGCGCCCAGGCCCACGATCGCGCCGAAGAGGCCGAACACCTTGCCGCGCTCGTGCGCCGGGAAGGTCGCGTGAACGATCGACAGGACCTGCGGCACCATCATCGCCGCCATGGCGCCCTGGAGGATGCGGGAGGCGACCAGCATCTCGGGGTTCGCGGCGAAGCCGCAGAGGGCGGAGGCGAGGGTGAAGCCGCCGATGCCGACGAGGAACAGCCGCTTGCGGCCGTGGATGTCACCGAGCCGGCCGCCGGTGACGAGGCCTGCGGCGAAGGCGAGCGCGTAGCCGGCGGTGATCCACTGGATCTGGCTGAAGGAGGCGCCGGCCTCGCGCTGGATCGACGGGATCGCGACGTTGACGATCGTGACGTCGACGAGGTCCATGAAGGCCGCGGTCATCACGATGGCGAGGGCGAACCAGCGCCGCCGGTCCGGCACGGCGGCCGGGGCGGGCGTGTCCAAAGGGGTCTCGGTGGAGTTCATGGCCTCAACCTAGGACCCCATTAGGTCAGATCGTGTCCTAGTGGTACGGCATCCTCGTATCCATGACGACGGACACCCCGGCCCGGCTCCTTCAGCTCCTCTCCCTCCTCCAGACGCCCCGTGAGTGGCCCGGCGGTGAGCTCGCCGACCGGCTGCGGGTGTCCCGGCGTACCGTCCGGCGGGACATCGACCGACTTCGCGAACTCGGCTATCCCGTGCAGGCGAGCAAGGGTTCCGACGGCGGGTACCGGCTCGTCGCGGGCAAGGCGATGCCGCCGCTGGTGCTCGACGACGAGGAGGCGGTGGCGATCGCGGTCGGGCTGCGGGCGGGCGCCGGGCACGCGGTCGAGGGGCTGGACGAGGCCTCCGTGCGGGCGCTGGCCAAGCTGGAGCAGGTCCTGCCGTCCCGGCTGCGCCGGCGCGTCTCCACGCTCCAGGCCGCGACCACCCCGCTGACCAGCGGAGACGGTGCGGTCATCGCGCCCGAGACGCTCACCGTGATGGCCTCGGCGATCGCCGGCCAGGAACGGCTCCGGTTCGCCTACCGCGCCAAGGACGGCACCCCCACCAAGCGGCTGACCGAGCCGCACCGGCTTGTGTCGACCGGCCGCCGCTGGTATCTCGTCGCCTACGACCTCGACCGCGCCGACTGGCGCACCTTCCGGGTCGACCGGGTCAGCGACCCCCTCGCGACGGGCGCCCGTTTCGCCGCGCGCGAGCTGCCTACGGGCGACGCGGCGGAGTACCTGCGCCAGTCGATGTACGCGCGACAGGAGGTGTACGTGTTCGAGGCGACGTTCGCCGCCCCGGCCGCGTTCGTCTCCGCACATCTCCCCGCGTGGCTCGGCGTCCCCGAAGCCCTCGACGAGCACCGCTGCCGCGTCCGTGCCTCGGTCGGTGATCCGGTGGAGTGGCTGGCGGTGCGGCTCGCGTCGGTCGACTGCGAGTTCACGGTCCGGGAGCCCGCCGAACTGGTCGTACGGCTGAGGGAGTTGGGCGCCCGTATGACCCGGGCGGCGACCAACTGACCAACGGCCCCACCGACCGACCTACCGGCCACCCTCAGCGGTCTCCCGCCGCTCCACGGAAAGCCCCGCAGGGTCCCCGGGTTGCGCACCGCGCCTGCCGCCGGACCGGTCGGGACGTCAGACGGGGTTGCCCCCTGCGGGCTCGCGCCGCTCCACCGAAAGCCCCGCGGGGTCCCCAAGTTGCGCACCGCGCCTGGCGCCGGACCGGTCGGGACGTCGGGCCGGGTGCCCCCCGCGGGGCTTGCGCCCTCCACTGAAAATCCCGCAGGGTTCCCAAGTTGCGCACCGCGCCTGCCGCCGGACCGGGCGGGGCGTCGGGCGGGGTTGTCCCCTGCGGGCTTGCGTGCCGGGCAGCCGGTGCGGGTTCCGGCGTGTGGTGTGGCGTGCCTCCGCCCATACCCGCAGCAGGCCGGGGCTCTCCTGCGCCGGCCGGAGCGGGGTGCGCTGCGCGATGCCGGCCGCCCAGGCGATGTCCTCGGCGCGGATGGCACTCGGCCCGTGGGTCGCGAAGAGCCGTCCCGCCCACCCGGGCGATCTCCGTCCGGACACGGACCGCACCTTGTACCGCTGTGGCACAATCTGCCATTCGGCGGGCCACCCCGGGGTTCAGGTACGGGGTGCCCCGCCCTCAGTCTGCCCGGGCGCGAAGAAGAGCCGGGCCCCGGCACCTGGGGGGGTAGGTGCCGAAGCCCGGCTCGGGATGAGCCCCGACGCTGGGGGGGGTTGCGTCGGGACTCGGCTCAGGGGGTCCGAGACGTTGCCGTCCGGACCCGAAGTCCTGGCCCGGAGTTCTTGTGCCCCGGACCCGGTGGTTTGAAGCAGCCTTGCACCACTGTCTTTGCGCGGCCTTCCGCCACCCCGCGCACGCGACCCCCAACAGTCGTACGCCGCCCGGCGCGCGGAGCGCTCCCGCGCGCCCCCACCTGCCGGATCAGGTACGCCTATCGGGCCTGTCGACGGCCGCAGCCGTCGACACGGCGACTACGCCGCCGCGTCGAAACCCGTGTCGTGAGCCAGCTTCTTCAGTTCCAGCAGCGCGTGCTTCTCGATCTGCCTGATCCGCTCACGGGTCAGCCCGTGTTCCTTGCCGACCTCCGTCAGCGTGCGCTCCCGGCCGTCGACGATGCCGTACCGCATCTTGATGATGGAGGCCGTGCGCTGGTCGAGGCGGCCGATCAGGTCGTCCAGTTCCTCGCTGCGCAGCAGGGTCAGGACGGACTGCTCGGGCGATACCGCCGACGTGTCCTCCAGGAGGTCGCCGAACTGGGTGTCGCCGTCGTCGTCCACCGCCATGTTCAGCGACACCGGGTCGCGGGCCCAGTCCAGTACGTCGACCACACGCGCCGCGTTGGTGTCCAGCTCGGCGGCGATCTCCGCGGGTTCCGGGTCCCGCCCGTTCTTACGGTTGAACTCGCGCTGCACGCGCCGGATCCGGCCCAGCTCCTCGACCAGGTGGACGGGAAGGCGGATCGTGCGCGACTGGTCGGCGATGGAACGGGTGATGGCCTGACGGATCCACCAGGTGGCGTACGTCGAGAACTTGAAGCCCTTGCGGTAGTCGAACTTCTCGACCGCGCGCACCAGGCCGGCGTTGCCCTCCTGGATCAGGTCGAGAAGGGGCAGACCGCTGCGGGGGTAACGGCGCGCCACGGCGACAACCAGCCGGAGGTTGGAGCGGATGAAGACGTCCTTGGCCCGCTCGCTCTCGGCGAAGAGCGCCTCCAGCTCGTCGACGGTGGCGTCCGCCTCGGCCTCCGCCTGGCCGTCGAGGATCTGGCGGGCGAAGACACCGGCTTCGATGGTCTGCGACAGCTCGACCTCCTTCGCGGCGTCGAGCAGCGGGGTGCGGGCTATCTCGTCCAAGTACATGCCGACCAGGTCGCGGTCGGCGATCTCGCCGCCATGGGCGCGAACACTGCGTGCGCCGCCGACGGTCCCGCCGGTGGCGGACGACGTACGACGGGCGACGGCACGGGTTGCCATGCTTGCTCCCTTGCGATGGAGGGCCAGCGGGTGGTCCTGGGGATCCCTGTTGGTTACTGAACGCTCAGCACACTCCTCGCGTGCCCAGCTTCCGATGGAAACAACGACTGGAATCAGGACAGAATTCCCAACCCGTCCCCCTATTTTTCTGATCTTGCAGTACCCTGTGCCGCCGCAGAGGAGGCGGGATGTCGTCGAAATCCGCAGAAGTGCAGGTCAGGCCGGGGGTCGAGGATGACCTCGAAGGCCTGACCGACGTCTACAACCACTACGTGCGCGAGACACCCACGACTTTCGACACCAAAATCTTCACTCCGGAGGAGCGCCGCCCCTGGCTGCTCTCCTACCCCCAAGACGGCCCACACCGCCTGATGGTTGCCACGGATGTGGACTCACAGCGGATTCTGGGGTACGCCACGTCGGGCGCCTTCCGTCCGAAGCCGGCCTACGGCACCACCGTGGAGGTCACCGTCTATCTCGCGCCGGACGCGGGCGGGCGCGGTGTCGGCACCCTGCTCTACAAGGCCCTCTTCGAGGCGCTGGACGGCGAGGACGTACATCGCGCCCTCGCGGGGATCGTGCCACCGAACGAAGCGTCCGTGCGGCTGCACGAACGCTTCGGGTTCCGGTACGTCGGTACGTACCGCGAGGTGGGCCGCAAGTTCGGCCGGTACTGGGACGTGGCCTGGTACGAGAAGGAGCTGTGAGCCGCCTCCCGTACCCTCCGCGCGCCCTTTCCGTGGCCCTCAGGTGGTCCTTTCAGCCTCGGGCGGCTGCCCGAAGGGGCCGAACAGGGACCCGTAGGGGTCAGCCGAACTGCACCGAGCGCTTGGCCATCCCCATCCAGAAGCCGTCGATGACCGACCTCTGGGAGTCCAGCTCCCCGGCCAGGTCGGCCGCGCCCATCGTCACGAAGAGCGGCGCGAAGTGCTCGGTGCGCGGGTGGGCGTACCGGCCCGCGGGAGCCTTGTTCAGGAAGTCCAGCAGGCCGTCCACGTCGCGTGTCTCCAGCGCGCGGTGGCCCCAGTCGTCGAACTCGCTCGACCAGGTCGGCACTCCGGGGCCGGTGTGCCTGAGGGCGGCCAGGTTGTGGGTGAAGAAGCCGGAGCCGACGATCAGCACACCCTCGTCGCGCAGCGGGGCGAGCCTGCGCCCGATGTCCATCAGTTTCACCGGGTCGAGGGTCGGCATCGAGATCTGCAGGACAGGGATGTCCGCCTCGGGGAACATCTCCACCAGCGGGACGTACGCACCGTGGTCGAGGCCGCGGTCCGGGACGTCCTGGACGGGCATGCCGGGGGCCCGCAGCAGCTTCCGTACGGACTCGGCGAGTTCGGGGGCGCCGGCGGCGGCGTACTCGACCTGGTAGTAGTGCTCCGGGAAGCCCCAGAAATCGTAGACGAGGGGGATCGTTTCGATGGCGCCGATGGCGAGCGGGGCCTCCTCCCAGTGGGCGGAGACCATGAGGATCGCCTTGGGGCGGGGCAGGTCCGCCGACCAGGCGGCGAGTTCGCCGGGCCAGATCGGGTCGTCCGCCAGAGGAGGCGCGCCGTGACTGAGGTAGAGCGCGGGCATGCGCTCCTGGATGCCGGCCGACATGACGACTGCTCCCTTCCCGGGACTTTTACCGCTCCTGCTTCAAGTCTGCATCTTGAAGTCTCAAGCTACTTGCACACTGAACATACATCGTTTTGGTTTAAAATTCAAGGACGGGGAACGTAGAGTGGAGTACATGAACACGGCATCTACATCCGACGAGGAGCCCTGCTGGCTCACCGACGAGGAACAGCGCACCTGGCGTGCCTACGTGCACGCCGTCACCCTTCTCGAGGACCATCTCGACCGCCAGCTACAGCGCGACGCCGGTATGCCGCACGTCTACTACGGCCTGCTCGTCGGCCTCGCCGACGCTCCCGGCCGACGACTGCGGATGACCGAGCTGGCCATGAAGGCGAAGATCACGCGCTCGCGCCTCTCGCACGCCATCGCCCGGCTGGAGAAGAACGGCTGGGTACGACGCGAGGACTGCCCCTCGGACAAGCGCGGCCAGTTCGCGGTCCTGACCGACGCGGGCCAGGATGTGCTCCGGCGCACCGCACCGGGCCATGTGACCGCCGTACGCCAGGCGCTGTTCGACCGGATCAGTGACGAGCAGCGCAAGACGCTCCACGACGTCATGGAGATCGTCGCCCAGGGCCTTCAGCCGAAGGACGCGGGCGCGGATCTGCCCTGGCTCCGCTGAGCGGAACCAGGGCAGATCCTGGAGTCGTACGTCACGAGGCGTCCCCACCCCGCGTGACGTACGGAGTGGCCCGAAGGGGTAAGAGGGGTCCCGGCGGAGCGGGAGCCGGGGTCAGTGGGCGACCACCGGAACCCTCAGCTCCTCCTCCGCACTGTCACCGCTGACCGAACTCATGTCCGGGCGACCGGCGTTGATGAAGGTGAAGGCGATACCCGCGGCGACGACCAGGATGCCGACGGCGAACCAGATGGCGCTGGTGTAACCCTCGACCATGCCCTTCAGCTGGACCAGCTGCTGCTGGGAGCGGGAGGACGCGCCGCCGATGTGGTCAGCGACGTACGACGTGGTGGCGGAGGCGGCGATGGTGTTCAGCAGAGCCGTACCGATCGCGCCGCCCACCTGCTGCGAGGTGTTGACCATCGCGGAGGCGACACCGGAGTCACGCGGCTCGACGCCCAGCGTGGCCAGGGACATGGCCGGCATGAACGCCGTACCCATACCGAGGCCGAGCAGGAGCATGGCCGGCAGGAGCAGGGCCGCGTACGAGGAGCCGATCTCCATCTGGGTCAGCAGCAGCATGCCGAGCGCGGCGAGCAGGAAGCCCGGGCCCATCAGCAGCCGCGCCGGGACGCGGGTCATCAGTCGGGCGCCGATCTGCGTGGAACCCGTGATCATGCCCGCGATCATCGGCAGGAACGCGAAGCCGGTCTTGACAGGCGAGTAGCCCTTCACGATCTGCAGGTAGTAGGTCAGGAAGAGGAACAGGCCGAACATCGCGATGATCGCGAGGCCGAGCGAGAGGTAGACACCGCCGCGGTTGCGCTCGGTGATGACGCGCAGGGGCAGCAGCGGGGCCTTGACCTTGGACTCGACGAACACGAAGGTCGCGAGAAGCAGCGCCGAGGCGACGAACAGGCCGATCGTCACCGAGTCGCTCCAGCCTTCCGACTCGGCCCGCGTGAAGCCGTAGACGAGGGAGACCAGACCCAGGGTGGACAGGACGACGCCCGGGATGTCGAGCGGCGAGCGGTTGCGGCTGCCGGACGGCTCACGGATGACGAAGTACGCGCCGAGGGCGGCGACGATCGCGAACGGGATGTTCACGAAGAAGGTCCAGCGCCAGTCCAGGTACTCGGTGAGGAAGCCGCCGAGGATCAGACCGACGGCGCCACCGCCACCGGCGATCGCACCGTAGATGCCGAACGCCTTGGCGCGCTCCTTGCCGTCGGTGAACATCACCGCGAGCAGGGAGAGCGCGGCGGGCGCCAGCAGTGCGCCGAAGGCACCCTGCAGCGCACGGGAGCCGAGCAGCATCGCCTCGTTCTGCGCCGCGCCACCCAGGGCGGAGGCGGCGGCGAAGCCGATCAGACCGGTGACGAAGGTGTTCCTGCGGCCCCAGATGTCGGCGATCCGGCCACCGAAGAGGAGCAGTCCGCCGAAGGCCAGGGCGTAGGCCGTGATGACCCACTGGCGGTTGCCGTCGGATATCCCCAGGTCCTGCTGGGCGGAGGGAAGGGCGATGTTCACGATGGTCGCGTCGAGCACGACCATCAGCTGGGCGAGCGCGATGAACGTGAGCGCCTTCCAGCGGTTGGAGTCGGGAGCCGGCGCCTTGGCGGCGGCAGCCTGGGCTGTTTCGGACATGGAGATACCCACTTCGGGACTTCGTGACGGAAAAGTGTGTGAAAGGGGACCGGCTCGTCAACGCTGACGGCCGAAAGTCTGTTGAGGCTGTTGCGTGAGGCTGTTGCGTCTGTCGCGAGTGCTGACTCGGATACCGCGATGAACTAATCGGTCAGGATCGGCGCAGGTCCTCCATGGTCGCGGCCTTGCCGGGCAGTTCGGAGTGGGCCGGGGCCCGCAGTCCGTCCAGGAACAGCTGCAGGTGCCGGTGGACGAAGCGGTCGATGTTCATGCACGCCGTCCCCGCCGGAGGGCGGCTGAGCTGGGACACGACGACCATCACGTCCCCCACGCCCACGTCGGTGCGCAGCTGACCGGCCGCCATGGCGCGCTCCATGATCTCCGCGGTGAACTCTTCGATCCGCTTGCGCGCGGCCTCCAGGTCCGGATGGTTCTGGTCGAAGGTGCTGGACATCATCGGGCAGAGCGCGCTGATCCGTTCGTCGGCGGAGACGTGCACGAAGCGCTCCAGCGCCGCGAAGGCGTCGCCGGTCTCCGCGAGCGCCCGCTCCGCCGCCTCGGACGTACGGTCCATGACCGAGCAGACGACTTCCCGTACGAGGGCCTCCCGGTCCGGGAAGTTGCGGTACACCGTGGCATTGCCGACGCCGGCCCGGCGGGCGATCTCGTCGATCGGCACCTCGGGGCCGAACTCGACGAACATCTCGCGGGCGGCGGTGGCGATCCGCTCCCGGTTGCGCAGGGCGTCGGCGCGGGGCCGGGCCGCCTTCTGCGCGGGGATCGCGGTCTGCACGGTGTCTCCTAGAGGGCGTTTGCGACGCGATCCGGGGAAGCAGTCCCCGTTTCGCTCGGACACATGGCTAAACGGGGAAACGATCCCCGGTTATTTCCCGCCACCGAAGAGATTCTCTGTGACCTGAGTCACATGACCTCCGGCAGCCCTCGTGGCGGTCCTCGGGCGGGACATCCACGATCGGTCTCCTCCAGCGCGCGCCCGCGCCGACCTCGACCCAGGGTGATCGGAAGGGTGCAGTCCGACACCGCCGGCTGCCGTGGCGCGAAGGGTCCGTGCATGCAGCAGCCGACCAGCCGTCGTCGGATACGTCGGATACGCCCGCCCGGCCCACCGCGCCCCCGCCGGATGGCCGCCCTGGTGTCCGTGGCCGCGCTGATCCTGGCGGTCGGCACCTCGGCCGGCACCGGGCGCCTCGACCGGGGCGCCACGACGGCAGCGGGCTCCGTCCCGCTGACCCGCTCCTCGCCGCTCGGCCCGTGTCTGATCCGGGGCGGCCTCGGCGTCCAGATGTCCGAGGGACTGCCCACCCCGATCGGCTACTCCCGTTCCACCGGCACCGTCCACGCGCTGAACCTGATGATCGACTTCTCCGACGCCCCGGGCCAGGGCAGCGCCCTCGACCGGCTCGCGGAGTTCTTCCCGCAGACCCGGGACTGGTTCACCACCAGTTCCTACGGCCGCCTCGACTACCGCCCCGAGGCGCCCATCGCCGACTGGCTGCGGATGCCCCGGTCGTTCCGCTCGTACGGCATAGAGCGCGGCGCCCCCTTCGACCCCGGCTACCGCCGGCTGGTCCACGACATCGTGGCCGCCGCCGACCCGACGGTCGACTTCCGCTCGTACGACCTGCTGAACGTGCTGGTCACCCCGAACGCGGGCCCCTCCGCTCTGGACACCGTCCTGTCCGTCACCTTCGCCGGCAACCGCGAGGCACCGGTCGCGGACGGCGTACCCGTCGCCAACGCGTCCTTCGTCTACTCCCGCCAGGACGACGGCTCCGGTTCGTACGACACCACGGGCTACCGCGTCCTCCCGCACGAGAACGGCCATGTGTTCGGGCTGCCCGACCTGTACACACAGTCCGGCGGGGGCGCGGTCGGCCACTGGGACATCATGAGCGAGGACTGGGGGGCCAACAACGACCTGCTCGGCTGGCACAAGTGGAAGCTCGGCTGGCTGGACCCCTCGCAGGTCGGCTGCGCGGTGACGGCCGGGACGAGCGAGTACACGCTCACCCCGCTGGCCCGTCCCGGCGGCGCGAAACTCGTGTTCGTACCCCTGACCTCCCGTACGGGATACGCCGTGGAACTGCGTACCCGCGAGGGCAACGACGAGACGGTGTGCCGGCCGGGCGTGCTGATCTACCGGGTCGACGCGAAAGTCGACACCGGCCGCGGTCCGGTCACGGTGTACGACTCCCGCCGGGGCAGCGGCGGCTGTACCCGCAGCCCGAACGTGCACGCGGAACTCTCCGACGCGACCTTCACACCCGGCGAGTCCTTCACGGACCCGGGGCGCCGCGTCCGCATCACCGTGGCGAGCGCGGACCTCGACGGGAACTACCGGGTCGCGATCACCCGACGGTGAGCCGGGCGGGGGCTCGTCGGGAGCCGGGTTGGAGCACGGCGATGAGCCGGGTGGGGAGCATGGTGAGGAGCCGGGCGGGGAGCCGGTGGGGAGCATGGTGAGGAGCCGGGCGGGGAGCCGGTGGGGAGCATGGTGAGGAGCCGGGCGGGGAGCATGGCGAGGAGCCGGGCGGGGAGCCGGTGGGGAGCCGGGCGGGGAGCCGGTGGGGAGCCGGGCGGGGAGCCGGTGGGGAGCCGGGCGGGGAGCACGGTGGGGAGCCGGTGGGGAGCCGGGCGGGGAGCACGGTGGGGAGCACGGTGCTCGCGGGCGGGGAGCACGGTGCTCGCGGGCGGGCGGTCAGCGGTTCCATACGCCGGTGGGGAGCCGGGTGGTGCTCGCGGGCGGGCGGCCAGCGGTTCCGTGCGGGCATTACGGTGAGCCCATGGTCGCCTCCGTCACGAATGTCCCGCCGGTCCTGGACGGTCCCGTACCCGTCGAGGCCGTCGCCCCGCTGATGCGCGGGATCGCCGTGCTGCGGCAACTGACGGAGGCGGGCGGGACGTTGAGCCTGAGCGGGCTGGAGCGCGCGACCGGCCTGGCCCGTTCGACGGTCGACCGGATCACGGCGACGCTCGCCCGCATGGGGTACGTCCGTCTCGACGGCCGGGACGCCGTTCTCACCCCTCGGCTGATGGAACTCGGCAACGCCTATCTGGCCGCCCTCGGGCTGCCCGCCCTGCTCGACGCGCACGCGGACGCCCTCGCCGACGAGCTGGACGAGTCGGTGTCGCTCGCGGTCGGCGACCGTGACGGCATCCGGTTCATCCACCAGGCCACCCGCCGCCGCGCGATGTCCCTCAGCTTCCGCATCGGCGACCTCCTCCCCGCCGAACGCACCGCCCCCGGCCCGCTGTTCGCCACCGAGTGGACGGTCGACGACTGGCGCCGCTGGCACGAACGCCGGGCGGCGGACCCGGCCGACCACGGATTCCCCGCCGTTCCGCCCCGGACCGACGACTCGGGCGCCGACTTCGAGGCGTACGTGGAGCGGGCCCGCGTCGACGGCTGGGCACTGGACGACCAGCTGATCGAACCGGGGCTGGTCGCCGTCTCCGTACCCGTACGGGACCCCCGTACGGGTCGGGTGGCCTGTGTCGCGAGCGTCGTCAGCCACACGAGCCGCCGAACGGTCACCGACCTGCGCGACGACCTGCTGCCGCGACTGCGCTCGACGGTGACCGCGATGGAGGCCGAGCTGCGGGTGCGCCCGGTCGCCGGGGCGCCGGCGGCTCCCTCGGGCCTCGCGGCCTGGACCGGTGCCTCGAAGCAGGAACTGGGCCGCGAGTTCATCGAGTCCCTGGCCAGGGGCCTCACCGTCCTGACGGCCTTCGGCGAGTCCCGCGCCGAGCTGACCCTGACAGAGGTCGCACGGGCGACGGGCCTGGCGAGGGCGACCGCCCGCCGGGCCCTGATCACCTACGAGCACCTGGGGTACGTGCGGACACACGGCCGCACCTTCATCCTCACCCCCCGGGTCCTGTCCCTCGGCTTCCCGCCCCTCTCCCGTACGTCCCTGCCCGAGATCGCGGGCCCGCACCTGGCCGAACTCGCGGGCCGGGTACAGGAGTCGGCGTCACTGGCCATCCTGTCGACGGACTCGGGGGCAGGATCGGGGTCAGGTTCAGGGGCGGGATCGGGGTCAGGTTCAGGGTCGGGTTCGGGGGCGGAGATCCAGTACACGGCGCGGGCGGCGGCGAGGCGCATCGTGAGCGCGCACATCACCGTCGGGACGCGGCTTCCGGCGTATCCGACCTCGATGGGGCGGGTGCTGCTGGCCGGCACACCGGAGGCGGAGCGGCAGCTGCGGGACCTGCCTCCACTGGCCCCGCTGACGCCGCACACCGTGACGGACCCGGCCGCCTTCGCCCGGGTGCTGACGGTGGTGCGGGAGCAGGGATACGCCCTGGTCAGCGAGGAGTTGGAGGAGGGGCTGCGGTCGATCGCCGTCCCGGTGCGGGACCGTACGGGGCGGGTGGTCGCCGCGGTGAACGTGGCGATGCACACGACCCGGCGTACGGCGGAGAACTGCGTGACGGAGATCCTGCCCGAGCTGTACGCGACGGCGTCACGGATCGAGGGCGAACTGCGGACGGCGGGACGCTTCACCCGGGTGCCGCTGGCCTGACTTCAGGGGCCGAGGGGCTCGTCCCGTAGGGGCTCAGCGCCAGTCGGGGGCACCCGGGGCCAGGTGCAGCTGGGTCTCGATCTTCGCGCGGATCTCACGCATGACGGCGACGATCCGCAGTTCGTGCTCCGGGGTGAGCCGGGCCACCGGCACCGAGCAGCTGATGGCGTCGGTAGCCGGGGTGTCGTAACGCAGGGCGAAGCCGAAGCCCGCGATACCGGTCACCGTCTCCTCGCGGTCGACGGAGTACCCGCGCTCGCGGACCTGGGCCAGATCGGCGTGCAGGGCGGCCCGGGTGGTGTGGGTGTTGTCGGTGAGCGCGACCAACTCCCCTCCAGGCAGCGGGAGTTCGTCGTCGGGGCGCTCCGCGAGCAGCGCCTTGCCGAGGGCGCCGGCGTGGGCCGGGACGCGGCGGCCGACGCGGCTTATGGTGCGCGGGTACTCGTGGGACTCGCGGGTGGCCAGGTAGACGACGTCCGGTCCGTCGAGACGCGCGAGGTGGATCGTCTCGCCGAGCGCGTCCGAGGCCTCGTCGAGGTGGGGACGGGCCGCGCGGATACGCCGGTCGCCGTCGAGATAGCCGGTGCCGGTGAGCAGGGCGCGGATGCCGATGCCGTAGAGGGAGCCAGTGGCGTCGGAGCGGACCCAGCCGCAGTCGACGAGGGTCTGGAGCAGCTGGTACATGCTGCTGCGCGGCACTTCCAGTTCCTCGGCGAGTTCGTCCAGACGCGAGGGCTGCTCGCCCCGGGCGGCGAGAAGTTCCAGCAGCGCGACGGTCCGGGCCGCCGACTTCACGCTGCGGACACCTCTCTTCTCCGGCATGGGCTCCATCGTAGGTCGGCCGTGTGGACCGTGAATCCGCACCGCCGCTGCCGCTGCCGCTGCCCTTGCTGTTGCCACTACCACTGCCGCTGGCATTGACCTCGTCCGTTCACCCACCTAATCTCCATCTTCATACGCAGACGGTATCTGCATAGGGAGACAGAGTTCATGGCAGTGATCAACTCGGAGGTCGCGGGAGTCGTCCAGCGGCTCCGTGACGGGATGACCGGCGGGGTGCTGTCCTTCCCCCTCACGAGCTTCCGGGACGACGGCGGTCTCGATCTGGACGGGTACCGGGCGTATCTGACCGGCCGGCTGGCCGCCGCCCCCGGCGCGGTGTTCCCCGCCTGCGGAACGGGCGAGTTCTTCTCGCTCGACGAGGACGAGTACCGCGCGGTCGTCACCACCACGGTCGAGGTCGCCGACGGTCGACTGCCGGTGGTCGCGGGCATCGGCTACGGCTGGGCGCAGGCGCTGCGGTTCGCCCGTATCGCGGAGGAGGCGGGCGCGGACGCCCTGCTGGTCCTGCCGCACTATCTGGTCGGGGCGCCGCAGGACGGGCTGGTGGAGCAGCTGCGCCGCATCGCCGCCGGGACCCGGCTGCCGCTGATCGCGTACCAGCGCGGCCAGGTCACGTTCACGGCGGAGGGAGTGCGGCGGATCGCGGCGATCGAGGGGGTCGTCGGCCTCAAGGACGGTCACAGCGACCTCGACCGGCTCCAGCGCCTCACCTTCGCCGCCCCCGACGGCTTCCTCTTCTTCAACGGCGCCTCGACGGCCGAGATCCAGGCCCGCGCCTACGCCACGGTCGGTGTCCCCGCCTACTCCTCCGCCGTCCACGCCTTCGCCCCCGAGATCGCGAACGCCTTCTTCGGTGCGCTGCGGGACGGGGACGACCCGCTCGTGACACGGCTCCTGCGCGAGTTCTACGTCCCGCTGGTCGAACTCCGCGACCGGGTGCCGGGCTACGCCGTGTCCCTGGTGAAGGCGGCGGCCCGGCTGCGTGGCCTCCCGGTCGGCCCGGTCCGCGCCCCCCTCACCGACCCGGGCCCGGACGACCTCGCCACCCTGGCCAAGGTGCTGGACCACGGCCTGGGGCTGGTGGGGGCGGTACGACAGCCGACCTCCTGACCAGCCATTTCCCTTCCCTCAGTCCAGTTCGGCTCAGTTCGGTTCGGCTCAGTCCAGTTCAGTAGCTCACAGTTCAAAGGGGAACTGTCTTGCCTCTCCTCGTGGTCGGCATCAGCGTTCTGATTCTGCTGCTCCTCATGACCAGGCTGAAACTCAACGGCTTCGCCGCCCTGCTCCTCGTGGCGGTCGGCGTCGCGCTGGTACGGGGTATCCCGGTGGCGACCATCCCGGACGTCCTCTCCGAAGGCATCGGGGGTCAGATCGGCGACACGATGCTCACCATCGGGCTCGGCGCCATGGTCGGCCGCGTCATGGGCGACTCGGGGGCCGCCCAGCGGATCGCCGGGAAGCTGCTGGACGCGGGCGGACCGCGCGGGGTCCAGGTGGCCATGGTGGTCACGTCCATGCTCATCGGCGTGACCATGTTCTACGAGGTCGCCTTCATCATCATCGTGCCGATCGCGTTCACCCTGGTCAGGGTCACCGGCGCGAAGCTGCTCTGGGTCGGCCTGCCGATGTCGATCACCCTCTCCACGATGCACAGCTTCCTGCCCCCGCACCCGGGCCCGACCGCCGTCGCGGCCACCTTCCACGCCTCCGTCGGACTGACCCTGTTCTACGGCCTGTTCATCGCCGTCCCGGTGGGCGCGCTCATCGCCCTGGTGTGGCCGCGGCTGCCGTTCATCAAGGCGATGAACCCGTCCATCCCCAAGGGGCTGGTCAGCGAGCGCGAGTTCACCGACGAGGAGATGCCCGGCCTCGGCTGGTCGCTGTCGGTGGCCCTGTTCCCGGTGGTCCTGATAGCGGGGGCGGCGGTGACCGACCTGGCCACCTCCGCCGAGAGCCCGTTCCTGAACGTCGTCGCGTTCGTCGGCTCGGCCCCGATCGCGCTGCTGCTCACCCTGTGCCTGGCCGTGTGGGCGTTCGGTCCGCGCATCGGGCGGAGCCTGGAGGAGGTCGGCGCGTCCTGCACCTCGGCGGCCCAGGCGATGGCGATGATCCTGTTGGTGATCGGCGCCGGCGGCGCCTTCAAGAACGTCCTGGTGGAGGGCGGTATCTCCGACTACATCAAGGACGCCACCGATTCCTGGTCGGTCTCCCCCATCGTCCTCGCCTGGCTCATCGCCGTCATCCTGCGCATCGCGCTCGGCTCGGCGACGGTCGCCGTCGTCACCGCCTCCGGCGTGGTGCTGCCGCTCCTCGCGGGCAGCGGCGTCCACCCGGAGATCATGGTGCTCGCCGTCGCCTGCGGCTCGATCGCCTGCTCGCACGTCAACGACCCGGGCTTCTGGCTGTTCAAGGAGTACTTCAACCTGTCCGTCGTCGAGGCCATCAAGGTCCGTACGAGCTACACGACCGTTCTGGCGGTGCTGGGCCTCGGCGGAGTGCTGGCGACGGAATGGGCCCTGGACATCCTCACCATCTGACCCCCTCCCCTTTCTCCCCGCGCACAAGGATCTCGATGAGCATGAGTACGCGTACGAGTCAGCCGACCGTCACCGCCCTCTCCGTCTACCCCGTCGCCGGCCGCGACAGCATGGAGCTGAACCTCTCCGGCGCCCACGGCCCCTACTTCACCCGCAACATCGTGATCCTCACCGACTCGGAGGGCCGTACGGGACTCGGCGAGGTGCCGGGCGGCGAGAAGATCACGCGGACGCTGCGTGACGCGGAGTCCCTGGTCGTCGGGGCGAAGGTGGGCGACTACCAGCGCGTCCTGCGGGAGATCGGGGCCCGCTTCGCCGACCGCGACTCGGGCGGACGCGGCGCCCAGACCTTCGACCTGCGCACCACCGTGCACGCGGTGACGGCGGTCGAGTCGGCGCTGCTCGACCTTCTCGGCCAGCACCTGGACGTACCCGTGGCGGCCCTGCTCGGCGACGGCCAACAGCGGGATTCCGTACGGGTGTTGGGTTATCTCTTCTACGTCGGCGACCCGGACCGGACCGACCTGGACTACGTCCGCGAGCCGGACTCACCGGTGGACTGGTACCGCGTACGGCACGAGGAGGCCCTCACTCCCGAGGCGATCGTCCGCCAGGCCGAGGCCACCCACGCCCGCTACGGCTTCCGCGACTTCAAGCTCAAGGGCGGGGTCCTGGAGGGCGCGGAGGAGGTCAAGGCCGTACGGGCGCTGAAGGACCGCTTCCCCGAGGCTCGGATCACCCTCGACCCGAACGGCGCGTGGTCGCTGGCCGAGGCGATCGAGCTGTGCCGCCCGCTGGCCGACACCCTCGCCTACGCCGAGGATCCCTGCGGCGCGGAGGGCGGCTACTCGGGGCGCGAGATCCTGGCCGAGTTCCGCCGGGCGACGGGTCTGCCCACGGCGACCAACATGATCGCCACGGACTGGCGGCAACTGACCCACGCCCTGGCCCTCCAGTCGGTCTCCATCCCGCTGGCCGACCCCCACTTCTGGACCATGCGCGGCTCGGTACGCGTGGCCCAGCTGTGCAACGCGATGGGCCTGACCTGGGGATGTCACTCCAACAACCACTTCGACATCTCCCTGGCCATGGTCACCCACTGCGGGGCGGCGGCCCCGGGCGAGTACAACGCCCTCGACACCCACTGGATCTGGCAGGAGGGCCTGGAACGCCTCACGGTCGCTCCGCCCCGGATCGTCGACGGTGAGATCGCGGTGCCGGACGCGCCGGGACTGGGCGTCCAGGTGGACATGGAACGGGTGCTCGCGGCTCACGAGCTGTACCAGGAGCGGGCGTTGGGGGCGCGGGACGACGCGATCGGGATGCGGTATCTGGTACCGGGGTGGGAGTTCGACGGGAAGCGGCCTTGCCTGGTGCGGTAGGACCATGGATCGCCGGGGGATCCGGCCTGATGCCGGATCGGCTTATGACCGCGTGGGCTCAGCGGGCGCAGGGGAACGCCGGGCCGGAACTCTGGCCGGAGAAGGCGGCGAGGTCGGTGGTGGAGACGTTTTCGAGGAACTGGTAGTTCCCGACGCCGGGGGCTATGCCCCAGACGGACTCGGTTCGGCAGCACGTCAACGACCCGCGCGGCCGTTCCACCGGTTTCAGCGCAGCACCGCCGGGTTCCCTGACTCGCGGCGGCTCCTCGCCAGAGTCTGCAAACGCCACGGCGCGCTCGGGCGCTGATCTTACCGAGCATGTACTCGTCCAGCCGCCGAAGTGCCACGCGCTACACTTACGGCGGTGGCACAGCCGTGCGTCGGCTGGGCCGCCACAACACTGTTGGGATCCTCGCCTTCGTAGCTCAGGGGATAGAGCACGGCTCTCCTAAAGCCGGTGTCGCAGGTTCGAATCCTGCCGAGGGCACAAGGCAAGCAAGGTCGAGGCCCAGGTCACGCGGAGAATTCCCCGGCCTGAGCCTCGACCTTTCGCGTTCCGGCTACGTCCTCGGCCGGTCTGGCCACAGTCCGCACACTATGACCAGCGCTTCGCAGACCTACTGCTCACCGCGCACGCGCCCGGCGAGCCCCTCGATGCCCTCGTACAGTCAGCGCCCGCTGCCGCCGCACGAAGTGCGCACTTGCAGCGTATGCATCCGTATATTCCTTCATTTCTTTGAAAATCTTGCCCCTGCGACCAGAACCGCACAGAAACGTCCACCACCCCCAGGAGTCGCCACCGAGGGCACAAACCCGCTCCAGTCGCAGCTGCTGCCGCCGCCTCAACCTCCAGCCGTTCCACCTCGATTACTCGCTCTTAACTATCTCTTTAGGCCAGCCATGGCCGGTTTCGAACGCTCTCCTGCCCTGCCTGCAAGATCAGTTCGATCGGTTGACCGATCGCGGAGTTCATCGCTGATTTTGGAGGAAAGTGACTGTGCGTCACAGACCCAGGGTTTTTCAGAACCCCCGGCCAGGACGTGTCCACCGGCCCCGTCGCCACTACCGTTCCCGTCGACTGCGGCAGACAGCCCTCGTCACACTGATGGCCCTGGCAGCCGAGACCGCTCTGGTCGCGGGCAGCAGCGGGCTGGCGTTCGCCAGCGACGCGACGGGCGCGACGGCGAAGGCGAAGGCGTCCGCCGGGAAGGCCCTTGGGCCCGCCCAGGTGCAGGACGAGGCCTCCGCCATGCTGATGGCCCGGCTCCAGCACCGGAAGATAGAGATCCTGTCCGACCGTACGACGGACTCGTCGACGTTCGCACTGGCGAGCGGGGAACTGCAGACGCAGGCGTACGCCGGGCCGGTTCGGACGAAGGTGGACGGCGTCTGGAAGAACATCGACACCTCGCTCTCCGACACCGGCGCCGATCTCACGCCCGCTGCCGCGCCCGCCGATGTGGCCGTCTCCGACGGCGGGGACACGCACCTGGCGTCGGTGAGCAAGGGCAAGCAGTCCTTCGGCCTCGGCTGGGCGGCCAAGCTGCCCACGCCGTCCGTGAAGGCCAACACCGCGTCCTACGCGCTCGGCAGCGGCCAGACCCTGTCGGTCAGCGCGCTCGCGCAGGGCTTCTCCGAGAACATCCGGCTGGCCCGCAAGCCCGCCGACGGGGCGGTCACCTACCGCATCCCGATGAACCTGGCCGGGCTGAAGCTGTCCCGCGCCGCCTCCGGGCACCTGCTGCTGAACGACACCAGCGGCAAGCTGGTCGCCGAGGCGCCCGCGCCGATGATGTGGGACGCCAGCCTGGACAAGGCCTCCGGTGAGTCCGCGCACCAGGAGCAGGTGGCGACGAAGGTCGAGACGGCCGCCGACGGCAGCCAGACCCTCGTCCTGACCCCGGACACGTCCTTCCTGGCCACCGCGACCTACCCGGTGACCGTCGACCCCACCACCACCCTCGCCGTCACCACCGACACCTGGGTGCAGAACCCCGACTACCCCGACTCCCAGATCAGCTCGGAGGAGCTGAAGTCGGGGACGTACGACGGCGGGAGCGACACCGCGCGCTCGTATCTGAAGTTCGACGTGTCGAAGTTCGTGGGCAAGCACATCACCGCCGCGAACCTGTCGCTGTACAACTACTACTCGGCCACGTGCTCGACCTCAGGTCCGGCCACGCTCGCCAAGCGGGTCACCTCCACCTGGACCTCCTCCGCGATCACCTGGGGTGCGCAGCCGACCACCACGACGACCGGTGACGCCTCCAACACCGGGCACTGGGGCTTCGACTCGACCTGCGCGGCGAACTGGTCGAACTGGAACCTCCAGGCGATCACCCAGGCGTGGGCGGACGGTTCGACCAACCAGGGCGTCCAGATCGCGGGCGCGTCCGAGACGGACTCCACCACCTGGCGGCGCTTCCGCTCGGCGAACTACTCGACGTCCGGGTATGCGCCGAAACTGTCGGTGACCTACAACTCGTACCCGGCGGTGCCGGCGAGCACGGCCATCACGCCCTCGCAGGTCAACGCCTACAACGGCAAGCGGTACGTCACCTCGCTCACCCCGACGCTCTCGTCGAAGGTGACGGACGCGGACGGGGCCAACGCCCAGGCGCAGTACGAGATCACGCCGGATCCGGTGTATGCCGACACCACGTACACGAACACCGGGTACGGCACGACGGTGGCCTCCGGTTCCACTTCGACCCGGGCCATTCCGTCCGCCTCGGCCTTCCCCGCGGGCAGCCATCTGCGCTACCGGGTACGGGCGTACGACGGTACGGACTTCGGTGCCTGGTCCGGTTACACGACGTTCGTGCTGAACACGGCCAAGCCGGCCGCGCCGACCGTCACCTGTGACACGTACACGCAGAACGGTTGGACCGCCAAGGCCTCCGCGGCCGTGAACTGCACCCTGTCCACCGCCGCCACCGACGGAGCCGGCTTCCAGTGGGGCCTGGACGACGCGTCCATGCCGAACAAGAAGCTCGACACCACCAACGGCACCGGCGGCGACGCCCAGACCGTCAGCATCAACCCGGCCAACGGCTGGCACACGCTGTACGCGCGCACCATCGACTCCGGCGGCAACCTCTCCACCGCCACCACCTCCTACAGCTTCGGCGTCGGTACGGACGGCGCCGCGATCCTGTCCCCGCGGGAAGACACCACCACCGCGCGACGGCTCACCCTCAATGCCAGGGGTCTGACCTCGTACACCGGTGTGACCTGGCAGTACCGGCGGGGCGAGACAGACACCTGGCACACCGTGCCCGTCGCTGACGTGACCGCCTCCGGTTCCGCCGTCTCCGCCTGGCCCGTCGCCGTCAGCGGCGGTACCACCACCAGCCTGGTGTGGAACACCGTCGCCAGCCTCACCGAGGACGGCGTCATCCAGTTGCGCGCCGCCTTCACCGACGGCACCACCACCGGCTACTCGCAGACCGTCGACAGCACCCTGGACCGCGACGCGGGCACCGCGCCGAGCGCCGAGGTCGGGCCGGGCACGGTCAACGAACTCACGGGTGACTACACGCTGAACGCCACCGACGCCGCGGCGTTCGCGGCCGACGTGGAGCGCACCTTCTCCTCGCGTGCGAACAGCAACGACTCCGAAGGCCAGGCCCAGATCTTCGGGCCTGGCTGGACTTCGTCCGTCTCGGCCGAGTCGAGCGAGTACACCCAGATCCGCAAGACCTCCGCCGCCTCCGTAGAACTGCTGTCCGGCGACGGCAGCTCGGTCGCCTTCACCGCGACGTCGAACGGCGGCTGGCAGCCGCAGGCCGACGACGCCGACCTGACGCTGACAGGCAGCCTGACCGGTACGGCGTTCACGCTGAACGACACCGACGCCGACACCACGGTGTTCACCAAGGCGGCCGCCGCGGCGACGACCTGGACGCTGTCCTCCTCCGCCACGGCGGTCGACAACAGCACCGTCACGGTCACCTCCGAGACGGTCACCTCGGGCAGCAGCACGCTGGCCCGTCCGAAGTACGTGATCTCCCCGACCGGCGCCGTCACCGCGGCCACCTGCCAGGCAAACCCGGCCACCAAGGGCTGCCGCGTCCTGGAGTTCGTCTACGCGACCTCCACCACGGCCACTTCCGGCGCGGTCGGCGACTACACCGGCCAGGTCAAGGCGCTCAAGCTGTGGGCCACCAGCCCCGGCGGCTCCGCCTCGACCGCCGAGACGGTCGAGTCCTACGCGTACGACAGCTCCGGGCGGCTCGCCCAGGCCTGGGACCCGCGCATCAGCCCCGCGCTGAAGACGGCGTACACCTACGACACCGACGGCCGCGTCGCCACGTACACCCCGCCCGGCGAGTTGCCCTGGACGTTCACCTACGGCAAGGCCGGGTCGGCCCTGACCTCGGGTACGGGCATGCTGCTGAAGGCCTCCCGCCCGGCACTCGTCACGGGCTCCGCGAGCACCACGTCCGGCACGGCGGCCACCACCGTCGTCTACGACGTGCCGCTCTCCGGCACCACCGCCCCGCACCAGATGGACGCCACGACCACGGCGACCTGGGCTCAGGCCGAGGCACCGACCGACGCGACCGCGATCTTCCCGGCGGACTCCGTCCCCACCTCCAGCACCGGCAGCGACCTGACCGCCACCTCGTACGGCCGGGCCACTGTCACCTACATCGACGCGAACGGGGAGGAGACCAACTCCGCGAGCCCCGGCGGCGGCATCACCACCACCGAGCGCGACGTGTTCGGCAACACCACCGCACAGCTCACCGCCGCCAACCGCGCGCTGGCGCTGAGCAGTTCGTCCGACGAGCTGACCGAGCTGGGCCTGGACGTCCTGTCCACGGCCGACCGCGCCCAGCAGCTGGCCACCGTCTCGGAGTACTCGGCCGACGGCACACGCGTCACCGACATCTACGGGCCGCTGCACCAGGTCACCCTCGCCCACACACTGACCGGCTCCACCAGCGAGTCCACCCAGCCCGCCGGCTCGGTGGTCCCCGCCCGCAGCCACACCGCGCTCACCTACGACGCCAACCGTCCCGGTGACGCCGCGGTCTCCGGTCTGCTCACCTCCAAGGTGACGGGCGCGGCGCTCCCGGGCTACGCCACCGACGCCGACACCAGCACGGTGACCTACACCTACGACTGGGCGACGGGGCAGCAGAAGTCCGCCACGGGCGGCACGAGCACCGACGTCGTCGCCACCTACGACAGCGTCGGCCGGGTGGCGAGCACCCGCACCGCGGGCTCCTCCGGCTCGGACGCGGACACGCTGAACAGCACGTACTACAGCGCGTCCGCCACGGGCACCTGCGCCTCCACGGAGTGGGACGGCCTGCTGTGCCGGACCGCTCCCGCGTCGTCGATCAGCGGCGGCGGCAGCAATCCGTCCGACGCCGTCACCACGGTCTACACGTACGGCCGCTGGGGCCAGGTCGCGACCAAGGCCGAGACCGCGAACGGCGTCACCCGTACGACCACCACCACGGTGGACTCGGCGGGCCGCGGCACCGGAACAGCGATCACCGGCGGCACGGGCACGGCCACACCGGCCACCACGACGGCCTACGACCAGGACACCGGTCAGGTCGCCACCCAGTCGTCCAACGGCCAGACCGTCACCTACGGCTACGACGACCTGGGCCGTCAGATCTCCTACGCCGACGGCTCGGGCAACACCACGACCACCTCGTACGACGTCCTGGACCGCCCGGTCACGCGCGGTGACTCGGCACCGTCCACGGTGACGTACGCCTACAACACCGTGGGAACCATCGGCACCGTGACCGACTCGGTGGCGGGCGCCTTCTCCGGCACCTACGACGCCGACGGCACCCTGACCTCCGAGACCCTGCCCGGCGGTTACACGCTGACCGTGGGCACGGACCCGGCGGGGCAGGTGACGGGCCGTTCCTACACCAAGTCCGACGGCACCACGGTCTCCTCCGACACCGCCGACTACACGGTCGACGGCCGCCGGGCCGACCACACGCAGACCGACGGCACCAGCGTCCGGTCCGCCTACACCTACGACACTGCCGGCCGCCTCACCCAGGCCGCCGATTCCACCACGAACGGCTGCACGACCCGCGCGTACACCTTCGACGCGAGCAGCAACCGCACGGCGCTGACGACCACGTCCGACGACTGCGACAGCAGCACCGCCGACGCCACCACGGCCACCGCGTCGTACACCTACGACACGGCCGACCGTCTGGTGAACAGCGGTTACGTCTACGACGCCTTCGGCCGCACCACCACCAGCGGCAGCACGGCGCTGGCCTACTACACCAACGACCGGGTCGCCACCGAGACCCTCGGCACCAGCCGCAACACCTGGGCCCTGGACGCCGCCGGACGCCTCGCCGTCCAGAACGCCCAGACCCAGGCCACCGGCGGCACCTGGACCACCGGCTCCACCACGACCAGCCACTACGCCGACCCGTCGGACAGCCCCTCCTGGAGCGTGAGCGGCGGCACGGTCGCCCGATACGTGCATGACCTCACCGGGGGGCTCGCCGCTACGACCACGGCGTCCGGCGCGGTCGTCCTCCAACTGTCCGACCTGCACGGCGACATCACCGTGCAGCAGCCGCTGGACACCACGGTGGCCACCACCGTGCGCCACTACGACGAGTACGGCAACGTGCTCGCCGACTCCACGGACGGCACCGGTTACGACTGGCTGGGCGCCCACCAGCGCTCGGGCAACATGCTCAGCGGCTACACCCTCATGGGCCTGCGGCTCTACGACCCCACGACCGGTCGTTTCCTGAGCCGGGACGCCCTCTACGGCGGCAACTCCAACGCCTACGACTACTGCTCCGGCAATCCGGTCACCTGCCTCGACCTCTCCGGTCTCAGCAAGCACAACTACAACAAGCACGGCTGGCACTGGTGGGGCTACGAGATGGACATGACCAACCACCGGGGGTGGGTCGTGGTCAACCGGTTCAACGAGCACGCCGCGGGAACCGCCCTGGTCGCCGCCATGATCGGCGCCTACGCTTGGGCGACGGGTGTGGGAGCGCTGGCAGCCGCGCTCGGTGCGGTCTTCGCCGCCTACTACTGGTACATGAGTGCCAGGATGCAGTCGGTGCTGTACGCCAATCCTCACCGGGGAGTGAAGCTCAAGATCGTCTTCGGCTACCCCAGCATCAGCAGGGAGTGAACGTGAACAGGGTTGTGGACTACACCGCCTTCGCGCTGGGCTGCGTGCTCACGCTGACGGGGCTGGTCTCCGTCCTCTCCGGCCGGGCACCGTCCTGGCTGCGACACGTCGACCGGCCCCGGCTGTTCGGCGTGTGGGCAATGTGCCTCGGCCTCTTCTGCGTCACCCAGCTGCCGGTGCTGCGCGACGAGGTGGTCCGCCTCGGCTCGGCAGCGGTGGACGCCCGCGTCGCGTTGCTGCTCGTGTCGGCGGCGGCGCTGCTGCTGGGGCTGCGGAGGACACGAGGTCAGTAGTGGCTGTGGGCGGACGCCGGCCGGCCTCCGCCCACAGCGGTTCTCTCGGTATCCAGGGCGTCTTCCCGGTTGGGGAGGCGCCCTTCCGTCCGGTCAGCCCGCCGCCGGTGGTGCGGCATGCAGCTGGCGTACCAGCTGCGGGGTGAGGAGTTCGCCCGCGCGGTCGGCGAGGACGGCCATCTCGTAGCCGACCAGGCCCACGTCGCAGCCCTCGGCGGCCAGGACGCCCAGGCAGCTGCCGTCGCGGATGCGGCCGACCATGAGGAAGCCGCCGAGCATTTCGATCATGACGAGCTTCATGCCCCGGAAGCCGTGTGTCGTCGCCGCGTTCTGGGCGAGGCTGGTGATGCCGGAGACGACGGCGGCGAGGTGGTCGGCGCGGTCTCGGCCGAGGTTGTCGGAGGCGGCCATGAGGAGGCCGTCGGAGGAGACGGCGACCGCGTCGGTGACGCCGTCGGCGGTGCGGACGAACTCCGAGACGAGCCAGCCGAAACTCTGGACGGCGGTGGTCACGATGACGCTCCTTGGGTGCTTCGGGGTGTGCTTCGGGCCTCGGCGCGGGCGACACCTGCTCGGAAGCCGTTGAGCAGGGAGGAGACAGCGGGACGTGCGGTGGGCGGGGTCGGCGGCCCCGACGGGGGTGCGGACGGGGGTGCCGCGAGGATCTGCTGGGTCTGTGCGGGGGCGAGCAGGCGGCCGGGCAGGACGAGGAGTGCGGACAGGCCGCCGCCCGGGGTGTCGAAGAGGTGGACCTTCGTGCCGTCGCCGAGGCGGTCGGTGAGCCGGCCGACGACGAGATGGCCGAGGAAGCGGGTGGGGGCGGCGAGGAAGGCGTCCTCGCCGGAGCCGGAGAGGCGTTCGCCCGCGCGTTCCTTGTCGGTCGCGGACATCCCGACGCCGTGGTCGACGACGGCGAAGCTGTACGTGTCGTCGTCGGTGTCGTACCAGCCGTGCACCTCGACCCGCTCGTTCGGCGGCGAGAACGTCAGCCCGTTCTCGATGAGTTCGGCGAGGAGATGGGCGACATCGGCAACGGCGTGGCCTCGGACGCGCACCGGTTCCACGGCCGCGATCAGGACCCTCCGGTACTGCTCCACCTCGGCGACGGCCGACTGGACGACTTCCAGGCCGTCGGCGGGCGCCGCCGTGGCCCGGGGCGGATTCTGTCCGGCCAGGACCAGCAGGCTTTCGGCGTTGCGCCGCATCCGGGTGGCGAGGTGGTCGAGTTCGAAGAGCTCGGCGAGGGCGTCCGGGTCGAGTTCCTGCCGTTCCAGGCGCGTGATGAGACCGAGCTGCCGGCGTACGAGATTCTGGTTGCGGCGGCCGAGGTTGGCGAGCGACTCGGTGGTGTTGCGGCGCAGGCCGGCCTGCTGGGCGGCCAGTTGGAGGGCGGTGTGTTCCACCAGGCGCAGTGACTCCGCGACTTCGGTGATCTCCGCCGCGCCGCCCAGTGCTCGCGCCTCGGGGAACTCCACCTGGTCCTGCGGTGACTGCTGGATCCGGGCGACCGTCGCGGGCAGCCGGTGCCGGGCCACGTCGTGGGCCGCCTCGGCGAGGGCGCCGAGCGGGCGGGTGAGGGAACGCGAGGCGAAAGCGGCGAGGCCCGCCACGAGGGCGGCCATGAGCGTGCCCGCCAGGAGGTAAGCGGCGAGGGCGAGTTCGGCGTCGTGACTGAGGCGGTCGGCCCGGTCCCGTACGTCGTCACCGACCGACTGCTGGACGGCGTACAGATCGTCTACGAGCACGGTCATCCCGTCCCACCAGGTGCCGGCGTCGACGCGCAGCGCGGAGCCGTCGGCGGCGCCCTCCGCCCGGGTCTCGTAGGTGGTGGCGCGTTCGGCGTCCTCCGTGGCGAACGCGTGCTTCAGGGCGGTGAGTTGGGGCGCGGTCGCGACCTCCCGGAAGCGGGCGAGGGCGGCGACACGGGCCGCGCGCACCTCCGTGAAGGTGAGGTACTCGCGGCCGTGGAAGGCACCCTCGGCGAACACGCCGTTGAGGAGGCCTCGTTCGAGGGCGACGGACTCCTTGGCGGTGGCCAGTTCCCGCAACGCGTCCAGCCCGTCCCGCAGTTGGCGGTCGGCGCTGGAGGCGGTGTCCGCCACCGGGTCGACGTCGTTGAGGGCGTCCACGGCGGCGGTGTAGAAGGTGAGGGTGGCGGTGCGGTCGGCGGTGGCCTTTCCCCCGGCCGCTCTGTCGGCGGCGGCTCGGACGGCGGCGAGGCGGCGCAGGTACCGCTGGATGACGTTCTGCACCGCCTGTTCGGGGCGCATCGCGCGCAGCGCCGTGTCGACCCGTCCGCGAGTGGCGGTGAGTTGTGTGCGGTAGCTCTTCTCGCCGCCCAACAGGCCGTTCGTCAGGCCGCGTTCACGCTGCAGCTGGTGCACCAGCGCCTGGACGCGCAGGCTGAGGCCGACCTCGTCCCGGGTGGTCCGGGCATCGCCGAGCGCCTCCGCGCGGCCGTACACGGCCAGTCCGGCGACCGTCAGCAGCAGGCAGATCGGGACGGTGATGACCACCGCCACCCGGCCCCGGATGCTGCGCCAGCCGGGCAGCGGACGGCGGCCGGGAGTCGTTCGGCCACGGTGACGTTGTCCCGAACCCGCACGGGAACCGGCTTTCCCGGAAGGGCCGTTGCCGACTACGCCGAGCCTGCCAGGCCGGACGGAACCGCCAAACCGCCTGCCAAGCCTGTCGAGCACCTCGAACAGCGGCCGAAATGGCGTCCACACCCTCATGTCACGACGCTAGTGCGACTGCGGCGACTGCCGGTTTCCAACCTGTAAGAGTCCGTGCGGAGTTGAATTGCGCCGCCCTCACACCGCAGGCCGGAGAAACGTGCCGGGGCGGGGCGGAGCCGAGGACACAGTCGGGTGTTCCCGCGTCATCGGTATCCCCCGGTCACCCCAGCTCATCACGGCCGGGGCGTACATCGAGAGGCAACCGGCTTCCTCGTCCGGCGCAACGCCATCCTGCAGGCCGACACTGTGGCCAACGGCGGGCGGGCGCACGACCGGGTCTGGAAGGTCTTCGCCCACCGGGGCACGGCTGACGGACAGGGCCGACGGACAGGGCTGACCGACTCGGTCAGCAGCAGGCCGGAGGGCGGCGTTCCGGTGACGGAACGCCGCCCTCCGGCGATCGGTGCTGATCAGGCAGAGTCGATCAACTCGTCGTACAGGTCGTGCCGTTGAGGGTGAAGGTGGTGGGCGCCGGGTTCGTCGCCCCCTTCGTCCCG
This sequence comes from Streptomyces sp. B21-083, assembly GCF_036898825.1. Classification (GTDB taxonomy): domain Bacteria; phylum Actinomycetota; class Actinomycetes; order Streptomycetales; family Streptomycetaceae; genus Streptomyces. Next base: position 4,153,752 of record NZ_JARUND010000001.1, read on the forward strand.
ATGAAGCCGACCGAGACCGAGCCGGCGGCCGGGATCGTGGCCGTGTAGGAGGCGGGTACGACGCTCACGTCGGCGCCGCTCTGCGTGGGCGTCCCGCCCCACATGTTGTTGATGGTCTGGCCGCCCGCGAAGCTGAAGCCCAGCGTCCAGGTGGTCAGGGCGGTGGTGCCCGTGTTGCGCAGGGTGATGTCGCCCTGGAAACCGCCCTGCCAGTCGCCGACGACCCGGTAGGCGACGGAGCAGCTGATCCCGGGGGTGCCGCCGCCCGGGGACGTGGTGACGTTCACCGTGGCCGAGCGGGTCGAGCGGTTGCCGGCCGCGTCCCGTGCGTACACGGCGAAGGTGTAGGCCGTGGCCGCGGTGAGGCCGGTGACCGTGACGGTGTTGGTGGTGGAGGCGGCGGCCGTGGTCTCCGTACCGCCGCTCACGCGGACGACGTCGTAGCCGGCGACGCCAACGTTGTCAGTGGCCGCCGCCCAGGTCAGGGTGGTCGACGTGGCCGTGGTTCCGGACGCGTTGGGGGTGCCGGGGGCGGTCGGGGCCTGGGTGTCGGTGCCCGTGCCGCCGCCGTAGACCGTGGCTTCCCGGGACGTCTGGGCGATGCCGTTGGCGCCGTTGAAGATGCGCTGGCCCCAGGAGCTGAGCTGCTTGGGGTCGAAGCCGATCGACAGGTCGAGGACCGGGTCCGTGTTGCCGCTCCACGACCAGGCCAGGTAACCCAGCTTCAGCTGCTGGGCGGTCGCCATCATCGTGTCCTCGTCAGGGTCGCCGTACTGGTCGGCCGGACCACCGAACTCACCGATCAGGATGGGGAGTTTGGCCGTGACGAAGGCGTTCAGGTAGTCGGTGATCTCCGCCGCCGTGTCGAAGACGCTGTACATGTGGATGGAGAAGATCAGGTTGCCGGTGGTGTCGGCGTTGTACACGGACTGGGCGTTGGCGCGCATGACACCCTGCCAGTCCTGACCCCAGTTGGGCGCGTCCACCATGATCGTGTGCTGGAAACCGGCGGCACGCAGTTTCTGTACGGCGGCGATCGTGGGGGCGGTCCAGCCGGCCGGGTCGGTGTTGCCCCAGGGCTCGTTGCCGATGTTGATGACGACGTAGTCCTCTTGGCCGGCGAGCACGCTCTTGAGACCGATCCAGTAGTCGGCGGCCTGGTCGAGTGTCCCGGCGGCGGCCTCCTCGCCGTAGCCGGTGGTGTCGTGCACCTCCAGTACGCAGATCAGGCGGTTCGCCTTGCACTGCGCGACGATCGCGGCGACTTCGTCGGCGGTGTTCCTGGTCCAGCGATGCCCGTCGGCGAGGACGACCCGGACGGTGTTGGCGCCCAACGCCTTGACGTCCCTGAGGGATTGGGTCTGGGTCGGGTACCAGGTGTAGGCGTGGTTGACGCCCCGCATCACGAAGTCGTTGCCGTTGCCTTCGAGGAGACGGCCGTTGGAGATGTGCAGGCCGGCGGCCGCGACGGCACGGGGTGGCTCGGCCTGCGCCTGGGCGGGGCTCGGGGCGAGCACCAGGAGGCCTAGGAGGGTGACCAAGGCGGTCAGCAGGATGGTCAGAGGGCTCTTTCGCGTGGTGCTTCTCGTTGTTCTCACTGCGACTCCAGGGAGTGAGCGCCAAGAAACTTCAGCATCAGCAGAAATGTGGGAGCGCTCCCATAAAACGCACTACGACAGGGACACGTCAAGGCGTCGCACGCACATCGGCCGTTGGTCAGCCGATGCCGGACCGTGTGCTGCGGAACGTACGTCGGTACGCGTCCGGCGGCACGCCGATCGTGCGGTTGAAGTGGCGGCGCAGCGTTGTGGCGGTGCCCATGCCGACGGCCTCCGCGATGGCGTCGACACTGTCGCCGGTGGCCTCCAGCAGCTCCTGGGCGCGCCGGATCCGCTGGGTCAGCAGCCACTGCAGCGGGGTGGTGCCGGTGACGGTCCGGAAGTGGCGGCCCAGGTGGCGCGAGCTCATGTTCGCCCGGCGTGCCAGGTCCTCCACGGTCAGGGCGCGGTCGAGCCGTTCGATCGCCCAGGGGAACAGTTCGGCGAGCGGATGGTCGTCCTGGGCGGGCACCGGCGCGGTGACGAACTGCGCCTGACCGCCAGCCCGGTGCGGAGCTACGACGAGGCGGCGAGCGACGGTGTTGGCGATCGCCGAGCCGTGGTCGAGTCGTACGAGATGCAGGCACAGGTCCATGGATGCCGCCTTGCCGGCGGAGGTGAGCACGCTGCCGTTGTCGACGTACAGCACGTCCGGGTCGACCTCGACGAGGGGATGGCGGGCGGCCAGGACATCGGTGTGCCCCCAGTGGGTGGTCGCGCGCCGGCCGTCCAGCAGACCGGCGGCGGCCAGCACGAACGCGCCGGTGCACAGGGAGGCGACGCGCGCTCCCGCCTCATGGGCCGCGCGTACCGCGTCGACCAGTTCGACGGGCGGCGCCTGGTCGACGTCGGCCCAGCCGGGGACGATCACCGTGTCGGCGTACGGGAGTTGATCGAGGCCGGCGTCGGGCTCCAGCAGGAATCTGCCGGCGCGGATCGGGCCCGGACCGCAGAGGGTGACGTCGTACCAGGGGTCGACGAGGTGGGTGAGATCGGCGCCGAAGACCTCGTAGGCGATGCCGAGCTCGAAGTGGAGCATGCCGTCGGTGACGGCGATCGCGACGGTCCTCGTGCCCGTCCCCGTGCCCGCCGCCGTGCCCGTACTCACGTCCATGCCGGCTCCTCCCTCTGCCCTACACCCATGTCCGGAATTGTACGGGGCATGTCGTTCCGGACACTCGTGTCGATCGGTCGCAGCCGTCAGGATGGTGGTGGTTGATCATTCGAACGCAACGGGGAGAACTCATGGGATCGGCATCCGGGCAGACAGTCGTGGTGTTCGGCGCGTACGGGCACACCGGGCGGTTCGTGGTGGCGGAGTTGCTGGCGCGCGGGTTCGTCCCGGTCCTCTCGGGGCGGGACCCGGAGCAGTTGCGGAAGCTGGCGGCCTCCCATCCGGGGCTCGACGCCCGCCCGGCCTCGGTCGACGACCCGGGCTCGCTGGACCGGGCGCTGGCCGGCGCGTCGGCGGTGATCAACTGCGCCGGGCCCTTCGCGGCGACGGCCGCGCCGGTGATCGAGGCGGCGCTGCGGGCCGGGATCCCCTATGTGGATGTGGCGGCGGAGATCGAGGCCAACGTCGACACGTTCACGCACTTCGGGGAGCGTGCGCGTGCCGCGAACGCCCTGGTGATCCCCGCGATGGCGTTCTTCGGCGGCCTCAGCGACCTGCTGGTCACCGCCGCGATGGGCGACTGGACCTCGGCCGACGAGGCGCACATCGCGTACGGCCTGAGCAGTTGGCACCCCACCGCCGGTACGCGCGTCGCGGGGGCGGTGTCCCGGGAGCGCCGGGACGGCCGCCGGGTCCGTTTCAGCGGAGGGCGGCTGGAGTACCACGACGACGCGCTGCCGACCCAGAAGTGGACCTTCCCGGAGCCGATGGGCGCCCGGGAGGTGATCGGCGAGTTCTCGATGGCCGACGTGGTCACGGTCCCGAGTCACCTGGCGATTCCCGAGGTCCGGTCCTACATGGCGGCGGAGGCGGCCAGGGAACTGTCGGCGCCGGACACCCCGGCGCCGGTCGCGGTCGACGAGGACGGGCGGTCCGCGCAGACGTTCGTCGTGGACGTCGTCGTACGGGTCGGTGGGGCCGAACGGCGAGCGGTGGCGCGCGGGCAAGACATCTACGCGGTCAGCGCGCCGCTGGCTGTGGAGGCGGTGGAGCGGGTGCTGACGGGGCGGACTCGGGCGGTGGGGGTCGTGTCGGCCGGTGCGGGTTTCGACGCGGTCGACTTCCTCGGCGCTCTGTCCGCGCACATCTCGTTGGAGCTGGTTCGGTAGGGGGCAGCGGGGCGGGCGGGAGGTGGGCCGGGCCCGCTACCCCGCCCGGGCCGTCTCAGGTCCTGCGCCAGGCAGGGGGTGGCGGGCGTGGCGTGGAGGCGGGCCGGGCCCACTGCCCCGCCCGGGCCGTCTCAGGTCCTGCGCCAGGCAGGGGGTGGCGGGCGTGGCGTGGAGGCGGGCCGGGCCCGCTACCCCGCCCGGGCCGTCTCAGGTCCTGCGCCAGGCGGCGAGCAGTTCCTCCGGTCCGTACGCCGCCTGGTGCCCGGAGCAGCTGACCCCGTTGCGGGAGACCACGACCAGCGGTACGGGCTCGTCGGTGATCGCCGCCCGGTGCTTCTGCAGCGCGGCCAGGTCGTGGTTGTCGAACACGGAGTTCTCCAGCCACTTCACGGACCCCAGGAAGAGCAACTCCTTGGCCACCGGCTGCCGGTCGGCGCCCACCAGGTCGATCTCGACGTCGTTGCCGCGGGTCCAGTACCCGCCGATCGCCGGGGTGGCGGGCAGGGACCCGTCCGGGAGGAGACGGGCGAGGGATTCCCGGACCACGGGTTCGATCGCGCGTCCCCGCCAGCTCGTCCACTGCTCTCTGATCCGGCTCAGCGTGAGATCTCCCCTCAGCCGCTCGATCTCCGCCATGTGCGGATCCAGGAACGCGAGCCAGAACCGCAGATAGGGGTCGGCCACTCGGTAGCGGCGTTCCTTCGACGGCCGCAGGGAGAGAGGCAGTTCGGCCGCGACCACCCTCTTCTCGGTCAGGACGTCCATGGCCCGGGTGAGAGTGGTGTGGGCGATGCCGCCGGCGGCCCGCGCGATGTTGGTGAAGGTCCGCTCCCCGCTTCCGATGGCCCGCAGCACCTCCCTGCTCATCGCCTGCGGCGGAAACTCCGCCGCCAGCGAGCGCTCGGCGGAGACCAGCAGTGCCGAGATCGGGTTGTCGAGCGAGTCGCGGAGGAACTCCCACACGTCCGCACCGGGCCGCCATTCCGCGCAGATCAGCGGGAGACCGCCGGTGATCAGGGCGGCGTCGAAGGCGGCTGCCGGTGCCAGGGCGAGCATCTCGCCGATGTCGGCCGGGTTCAGCGGGCCCACGACCATCTCTCGCCCGCGCTGGTGGAAGGGGCGGTCGTAGCTGTTCAGCGCCTCCATCATCGACAGATCGGAGCCGACCAGGAGGAGGAGTACCGGCTTGCGGCTGAGCAGACGGTCCCAGGCCCGCTGGAGCATGCCCTCGAAGGCGTCGATGCGGTCCATGAGATACGGCACCTCATCGATGACGACGACGCTGGGGGTGTCGTCGGGCAGGATCTCCGCGAGGAGCCTGAAGGCCGCGTTCCACTGCGCCGGGGGCTCCTCCGAGAATGTTTCCCGCCCCGGCAGGGTGGACCGGGCGACGGAGTCGAGAAGCTCCGTCAGCTCATCCTCGGCGGTGCCGCCGGCCGCCGTGAAGAAGAGGTACGGCGTCTCGGACTCCGTACGCCGCAGAAACTCCTCGACGAGGCTGGACTTGCCGACCCGGCGCCTTCCGCGCATGAGGATGCACTGGCCTGGTTTCGCCGAGGAAGCGGCGGCGCCGACGGCCTGAAGGGCGTTGCCGAGCACGTTCAGCTCGCGGTCCCGACCGATGAAGCGACGCATGAGGGTACCCCCGTAGCCGATAGTATCGATAGCGATACTATCGCCAGCGCTACCATCTCGCACGGGTTGTCGGACGACGGGCGACGGACCGACCGGGGTGCCGGACCAACCTGAACGGACGGAATCCCGGCGACCGCGACCAGCTCCTTCAGCAGGTCACGCCGTCCGTACGCGGTGAGCGGCCCGTTCTTTTACAGGACCGCGGGTTCTCCGGAGCACCTCACCAGGTCGCCGGCGATCTGGCGGTACGGGGGAAGATCTCGGCCGGGCATCGACGTCACCCCGGCTCGGGCTGTCTCGGCGAGGCTATGAGAAAGCCCAGCCGCTCCACTTCTCCACCCGAACGGCGACCACAGGGCCCTGGGGAGGGGAGTCCTTGTACTGGCCGTACCGGTCGTACTTGCCACACAGCGACTCCACCGCGCGGAGCCGCTCCTCGCCGTCCTCCAGGACTTCCCCGCGACCGTCGGCGCGAGCCCACCACAACCGCGACCAGTCCTCGTCATAGTGGTCGACCAGTACCGTCACCGACGGATTCTCCCGGATGTTGCGCAACCGCCGTAGGTTCCACGTGCTTTTGGGCTTGTGGTCGACGGCGAAGTACAGGACGTCGCTCACGACGACGAAGGTCACGGGTACCGCGTGAGGCACCCCCTGGGGGTCGGCCGTCGCCAGCCGGGCGACGGCCGACGCGACAAATCGTTCCCGGGCGACGAGCGGCGAGAGTTTCATGCCTCACCGTAGCCACGCGGATCTCCATGCTCCTGCCGTCATCCGCCATGAACGAGGGGGCCGTAAGCGGCACCCGTGACGTTGTCCATCCCCGCCGATGGGGACGTGCCTCCCGACCTGTAGCAGTCCGGAGCAGCAGGCCGAGTCCTACGCGACCGGCTGCCTGTGCTGTTGGACAACCGGCAGTTGGAGAGCACCCGGTACGCGATCCGCCTCGCCGAGGCGTGAGAGGAGTCCGACGGTGACTGAAAACCTGTCCGCGGTGGCACGCTTCCTGTACGAGGCGACGCCCGACCTGCTCACGCGCACTCTGGTCGCGGGACTGCCGGACCTCGTGCACTCGCCCCGAGCACTCGTCCGGCGCGGTTGCTCGACAAGATGCCGCCCGAGCGGATCGTCGTACCGCCGGCTCCTGCCGCCCTTGGCCCTCGGCGCTCCCGGCTGATGGAGTGCACGGAGTGCGGGGTGCCTGGGCGGGCGGAGGCTTTGCCGGGTGGGCTTTGCCGGGGGTGTCGGAGCCGGGACGGGAGTTGGACGGGAAGGTCTGAGCCATCACCACTCCGACCCGATCCGACCGTGCGCGCTCTGGCCGGGCAGGTGCGTGCCCGGATCCACACGATCCAACGTGCATGAAGCCGTCGACTGGGCACCTCGCCGACCGACGGGAACTGTGACTGATCAAATTTCAGGAGCCTCGACCGTCATCGTTTGGGGCTCCTGAAGTACACATGGCTATCGCTGCCACGACCGTCAACCCGCACCTGCGCCACGGCGATATTCTTGCCTGCGCTAACACCGAGGCCGCCATTTGCATTGGCTCGGTGGCTGGCCGCCGCGTCAGCGAGATCGCAGTTGTGAACCAGGACCGGCGTAGCCCCCGCCAGCACACAGTACGTGTGGACGTTACTAAGCGAAGCAGCCCTGCCAGAGACTAACCGGCAGGGCTGGTCCTTCTACTAGCGGCAGCGACCAGGTTGCGTCACGCTGGAGATTCCGAATTTCTCCAACAACTCGGAGATGAGCGCGGTTTCCACCAGTGTGCCTTCAAAGCCAGATCGTTTCAGTTCATCCGACAATCTCTTCGCTTCTTGAATTGACGTGCCGAAGGCTGCTCGGAAGGACTTCAGTATTGTTCCCCCGTGCGCTACGGCATAGACGAGTTTCAGGCAATGGGGTCCATGCTGCTCCAGGATCGCGTTCCGCACTCTTGACGGTGCCCAACCCTCACCCGAGTCGTGCGAAATCCCGCATGTGTCGCAATCCCACTCGACTTCCCAACCGAGGGACCCGTTGTTGGCGGACTGAACCAGCCACTCCGTGCCGACCCCGCCGCACTGGCGGCACGGCCCGGGTAGCTGAGCTGCCTGTTCTGTCATTGCCAGCCCCTGATCGACTTGTAGCGTTCGACGATTCCGTAAAATCGATCCGATGTCCCGGAGCCATCGCGTGGATGATGGTTGCGGAGACCGCGCGCGAACCAGCGGTGGTGCAGTTCCTCGTGGATCACCGTGGTGCGAAGGAGCGCCCGGCTCCCAAACCTCTTGTATCCAATTTGCGTTCCTGTGTTGGGCATCGCCATGCCGGAGTTGACCCCGTAGCTGTAAACGGGGCGGAAGGTGAGATCGAGGTCCGGGAAATCTTCGTTGATGATGGCATCAATGGCACGATTCCTGGATGCTGTCGTTTTTCCGGTGGCGTTACTGAGCTCTTCGCTGCTCTTCCAGACGTTGCCGCTTCCCTGTTCTTCGGCGGAACCGCAGTTGTGAACCAGGACAGGCGAGGCCCCTGCCAGCACATAGTACGTGTGCAGGCTACTGACGGTGAGGTTGTGGACGGTGGCGTTCTGGCCCGTCCAGCGTTCGACCGCGGTGATCTGGACGAGGGTCCCGGATCCTGTCTGGAGCCACTGGCCAGCCGTAAGGTCAGTCGCGTCGATCCACTCACCGAGTTCGGGGACCCAGAACGGATGGCCCTCGGTCGCGGTGACCTCGGCGGTCTTCGACCCCTTCTTGCCGTCGGTGTCGATGGTGACGTTGACCAGGTGCTTGAGGCCCTTGCCCTTGATCTCGGCGGTGACCGTCTCGGTCTCGGTCTCGCCCGTTTCGGGATCGGTGGCCATGACCTTGTCGCCGACCTTGACGTCCTTGATCGCCTTGGTCGAGCCGTCGGCCATCAGGACGCGGGTCTCCGGGGTGAAGCTGTTGATCGAGCAGCTCGCGCCCTCGCCAGAACCTCCGTCGGACCCGCCCCCCGAATCCTCCCGCCCCGAATCCCCCCGCTTCCCGCCGGACTTGTTCTCCGCCCGGCCCCCGCCCGACGACCCCTTCGACTGTGCCGTCTTGCGAGCCTGAACCTGCGGAGTATTGCCCCGGGCGCCCTTGGAGCCTGTGTGGGCCTTCTTCTTCGCGGCCTCGGCTGCGGCCTTCGCCGCCTCCCGCGCCTTGCGTTTTGCTTCTGCCGCGGCGGCCTCCGCCGCCTTCTTCGCCTTGATCAGGGCGGCCTTCGCCGCCTTCGCCGCCTTCAGGCCGATCTCCGCCGCGGCTTTCGCTGCCTTCCAGGCCTTCACCGCGCCCATCGTCGCCTTGAAGGCCTTGAACATCTTCTTGCCCTTGGAGAAAACGCTCGTCCACGGAATCGCGTCCATCAGCAGGCTGCCGCAGGCCCACAGGTCGCCCTGGGAGAAGCAGCCGACCACGTCGTTCCAGCCGATGAACTCCTTGAACACCGCCCAGCCGACCGACAGGATCACGTCGCCGATCGACGTCGACAGGGTGCGCTGGAAGTCCGCGATCTTCGCGTCCAGCGCCGCTATCGACGCGTCGAAGCTCGATGCCGAAGACGTCAGACCCGACGGGTCCGAGTGGGTGACCGGGTTGTTGTTGGCGTAGGAGTAGCCGTTCGCCTGGAGCGGGTCGCTCTGGTCCAGGACCGGGTCCGCCGAGATGAAGCGGCCGGTCGCCGGGTCGTACTCCCGGGCGCCCAGGTGGACCAGGCCGGCCGCCTTGTCGTCGTCACCCGTGGCGTACGCCGTGTTCGAGCGTGACGTGTTGTAGGCCTTGCGGTCCTCGCCCCACGGGTCCTTCTTCGTCACCCGTACCGCCTGGCCGCCGTCCAGCCGGACCTCGGCCAGCGGGGTGCCGTTGTTGTCGACGGCCTGGGCGAAGAGGTGTTCGCTGGTGCCCGTCGTCGAGGACGCCTCGCGGAAACGCGTCACCGTCGGGGCGCCGCCGTGGCCGTAGGTGCGCTCCGCCGAGCGGACCTTGCCCGACACCGTCAGGGAGACGGTCGTGTCGGGCAGGTGCAGGACCGCACCGGCGGTCGAGCGCTCCAGTACGCGGTCGCCCATGCCGTCGTAGACGTACGTCGTCTTCGAGGCCGGCTTGAACACCTGGCCCGTCGCCGAGGCCGAGCAGGTCGCCAGGACCAGGTCGGTGCTGTTCGCGGTCGACGGGGCGTTCATGCACAGCGTGGTGCCCTTGAGCTTGAGGAGGCCCGTGTCCTGGACCTCCCAGAGCTGCGTCGCCGTGTCCTTGTTGCAGGGCTGGACCTGGACCGCCGCGCCCGCCGCCGCGCTGGTCGGCTGGGCGCAGGCACCCGCGACCACGAACTGGCCGATGGCCGCGTTCTCGACGGTGCCGTTGTTGTCGGCGTCGAGGGCCTTGAGGCGGAAGTTCTGTGCCTTGGACGCGTTGCAGGCGTAGATCTGGATGACACTGCCGGCCGCGGGGTTGCCGCCGGAGAGGTCCATGCACATGTCGGACGTGCCCAGCCAGGGCCCGGAGCCGTCCGGGCCGAAGCCCGTCACCGTCTCGATCTGGCCGTCCCACGTCCAGGTGAGGCCCTGGGACGTGTCGCCGCCGGTGGTGCGGTTGATGAGGTTGCCCGCCGCGTCGTACGTCTGCGTGGAGCGGGTCTTCACCTCGGCCCCGGCAGCCGTGTGGCTCGTCGCGTCGTACGAGGTCAGGGTGTGCGGCTGGTCGTTCCTGACCGCCGTGTCCTCGCTCTTGCCGTAGTTGTAGGCGGTGGTCACGTCGTTCTTGGTGTCGACCACCCCGGACGTGACCGTCGGGTCCGCCTTGTGGACCGTCTTCGACTTCCGGTTGCCCAGCACGTCGTAGTCGTAGGACTGCCAGTAACCGTCGTTGTTGGACGAGACGTTGACCTTGCCGTCGGAGTACACCGGCTCGGCCGTCGTCTTGCCGGCGGCCGTGCAGGCACCGCCGTTCGGTGTGGTCCACGCCGTCTTCAGCTGGCCCAGCGTGTCGTACGTGAAGCACTGCTGGTCGGTGGGGGCCGTGGTGCCCGAGCCGATCTTGTCCGCGACCGAGAGGATGTTGCCCGACGGGTCGTAGGCGTACCCGCGCGTGCTCACCGTGTTGCCGGTGACGCTGGTGTCGGTCGCGTTCTCGCGGACGAGCTTGCTGGTGAGGAGTTCACCTGTCGACTCGTCGAAGCTGCTGTCCTGCCAGACGCGGTGGCCGACCTCGCCGACCGTGGAGCGCATCACCTGGCCGTAGGGCGAGTAGGACGTCTCGGCGACGTACCAGTCCCGGCCGGAGACGGTGGTGGGGAGTCCGGCCTCGTTGTACCGGTTGATCACGGTCTCGGCGGTCAGACCGCCGACCTCCGGAGTCGTGTACTTCTCCAGCTGGCCGTCGTCGTTGTACGTGTAGTCGTACGTGTAGTTGGTCTTGAAGCCGTCCGCGGTCGTGCCCGAGGTGGTGCCGTCGGGCATCTTCAGCGTCATCGACGTCGGCTGGTAGTCCGCCGTGTAACCGGCGACCGACGTCGTGTACGCCTTGCCGCCGTCGTTGTAGCGGGTCGCGAAGGCCAGCTGGCCCTTGCCGCCGGGCGCCGAGTCATAGCCGTACGACTGGACCGTGCTGCCCGAAGTCCCGCCCGGAGCGGTGTACTTGACCTCCGACACCCGGTGGTAGCGCTCGTAGCTGTAGCCGGTCTTGCCGCCGAGGCCGTCGGTCGCCGTGCCCACGCGGCCGTAGGTGTCGTAGTCCGTGTGCGTGGCGCCGGTGTCCGGGTCGGTGGTGTCGGTGACCCGGCCGAGCGCGTCGTACTTCCAGGTGCGGGTGTGGCCGACCTCGTCCGTGGACGTGGTCATGTCGCCGCGCAGGTCGTAGTCGTACGTCGTGCTGATCGCGCCGGCCTCGGTCAGCGTCGTGTCGCTGTACGTGTCCTGCTGGACCGTGCGGCCCAGCGCGTCCGTCCACACCCGGGAGCCGGGTGTGCCCTTCGGCTGGCGGACGATCGTGTAGTCGAGGCCGTACTCGTAGCGGGTGCGGCGATCCGTCGTCTGCACCGTCGCGTTGCCGTCGGCGGCCGGGGAGCCCGTCTGCGCGAAGGAGTGGTGGACGGGGGTGACGGTGAGCACACGGCCCAGACCGTCGTACGTGTAGGTGGTCGCGTTGGGGACGAGGGACTCGGAGGCGGGCACGATCAGGTCGGTGCCGGGGTCGTCCGCCATGTAGTAGGCGTTGCGGGTGAACCTGACCTGGCCGGCCGCGTTGTGGAAGGTGTCGGTGATCAGCTTGCCGCCGCCGACCGCCGGGGTCTGGGACTGGCGTTCACGGCCCAGGCCGTCGTAGATCGTGGTGGAGGCCTTGTAGACGGCCTTCTCCCCGTCCTTGCCCCTGGTGGGGTTGTCCGAGAGCGACTCGGTGACCACGGACACCGGCTTCTCGGCGACCGTGTTGTACGTGTAGCGCACGGTCGGGTCGTCCGTGGCCGGCTGGGTCGGGTCCCAGGCCTCGATGGTGCGGCCCAGCGGGTCGTACGCGTACGACGTGACCCGGTTGTTGGCGTCCGTCGAGGTCAGCGTGGCGCCTCGGCCGGGCTCCACCTTGGTGGTCGAGACGAGGCCGGTCTCCGCACCGCCGCTGTCGAGCTTGGTGCCCTGCACCGTCTTGATCTCGTAGACCTGGCCGGAGTCCGGCGTGTAGGTCGTGAGGTTGGTCAGTCCGCTCGCGTCCGTCACCTTGGTGACCCGGCCGAAGGCGTCGTACGTCGTCCGCGACTCGGGGTTGGTGGCCTCCCAGCCCGTGCCCGCTCCCGTAGGCGTCTCGGTACGCGTCGACTGCCCCTTGGTGGGCGCCGCCCCGAGGTCGGTGGAGCCGTCGTAGTAGACGCGCGAGCCGGTGACCAGCGTCGACGCCGTGGATGCCGACAGGGCCGTCGAGCAGGCGGTCGTGCCGGTCGTCGTGATCGTCTGGTTGACCAGGCCGATCAGGTGGACGCTGTCCGTGGCGGTGGAGTCGTTGTTCACGTAGGACGTGCGGGTGCACGAGTCGTCGGTGGTCTTCGCCTCGTCGCCGTACTCGCGGACCACGGTCGGCAGTCCGTACGAGTCGTAGTCGGTCTGCGTCTTCACCGTGCGCAGCGTCGCCGGGTCTCCCGGCCGGGTGCCCGAGGACTTGGTGATCGTCTTGACGGTGTCGAGCGTCACCCGCTCGGACACCACGTCCGGACCGTCCTTCCGGTCACGGGTGGCCAACCGCACCGGCGCGTCAGGGTAGTTGACTGTGCGCGACAGCCAGCCCGACGACGTGGCGGCGCCGGCGTCGGGGTAGGTCAGCGACTCGGCGACCATGCCCGCGTACGCCTGGCGGTCGTCCGCGATGTCCGCGCCGGTGATGTCCTTGAACTTGAAGGAGCGCTTGACGTCGTCGTCGGGCTTCTCGGGCGTGTTGTCCTCGAGGACGTCGTCGCTCATGCCCCGGAAGTAGCGGGTGACAGACTTTGCGGCGACGCTGCCGTCAGGGGCCGACGGGACACCCGAGATCGTCGTGATGACGGGGTAGCCGCGCCAGTCGTCCCAGGTGCGGGTCTTCGGGCGGGAGAACTCCGCCTGGTTCTTGGCCCACAGGGCGCCGACCGTCCTGTCGGACGTGTTCGTCTCGTACTCGTACGTCGTCGTGACGTCCGTGGCGTCCGCCAGCTGCGGATACTCGGTGATCGACCCGACCACGTACTTGTGGAACCAGGAGATCCGCTTGTCGGTCAGCTCGCCGTCCGCGTGCCAGTAGGCCGGATAGCAGCGCAGGGTGTTCTCGTCGACCTCGGGGAAGTCCTTGCCGGTGAGGCAGGCGTCCTCGGGTGCCAGGTACGTGACGTGGGTGCGGCCTCCGTACTCGGAGACCACGTCCTGGATGCGCAGTCGGCCGAAGAGGGGGTCGGTGTCGCCCGTGGCCCTCTTCACGCGGTTGGGCAGGACGAGCTTGTTGCGGCCGAAGACCACCGGGTTCAGGCGGGCGGTCGAACCGTCGACCGCGTAACCGGTACGGGTGATGGACTCCAGCCACAGCGCGGTGTACTCACCGGTCAGACCCCACGGGAACGACTGGTCGAGGCTCCAGGCGTCCACCTTCGAGAGGGCGGTGGTGCCGTACGTCGAGTCGTCGATGCCGCAGGCGTTGCGGGAGCCGGTGTCGTCCGCCGAGTTGTACTCGGTCAGCCGCACACCCTGCTCACGCTGGGCGCACGCCGTGACCGTCGCCAGGCGCTTGCGCGACCAGAACGTGGGGGCGTACGTCGAGCACTTCGCGCCCGTCTTGCAGGCGAGGTCGGCGGGGGTGTCGAACCACGGACGGGTGAGGTACGACTGCTTGGAGTCGAAGTTGGCGTCGGAGCAGTTCCACTTCCAGTCGCCGTCCTTCTCGAAGCAGCGTTGCTGCGCCGTGAACTTCATCCGGCCCAGCGGCTCGGTGGAGTAGAGGGTGTTCGAGCGCTGGCCGTAGTCGATGCGGGAGAGGTAGCCGGCCCGGTCGTACTCGACCGCCTTGGCTTCCTTGTTGTTCCTGGCGTAGGCGTTGGTCTCCTTGTTCCACCACAGCGACATCGCGTTGCCGTTGAGGTCGACGACGTAGTCGAGCTGGAAGCGCCAGCCCTGGTCGCAGAAGGAGTCCTCGAACTTGGTGGCGTGGCACGGATCGCTGCTGTGGTTGCCGGCGACCGGCACCTTCAGGACCGACTGGGTCTCCTCCTTGCCGGAGGTCCAGCCCGGCAGGCGGTTCATGCCGAAGTAGTACTGGGTGCCGTCGCTGGTGGTGGCCCGCCAGAACTCCCCGTTGTTGTCACCGTTGTTGGAGGTGGCGTTGGGGTCGCCGATGAGGGTCTTGTAGTCGGCCGAAGTCAGCAGTTCCACGCGGGTGTTGTCGCCGCGCGAGGTCGTCCATGTGCCGTCGGTGTCGCTGCGTACCAGCTCGGTGGTGGTGCCGTTCAGCGTCAGCACCGCGTTGTTCGAGCCCCAGCACTGGTCGCCGGTGAAGTGCTTGTCGTTGTTCGCGTCGGCGGTGTCCGCCGCGCAGCCGACGAACGTGCGGGTGATCGCGCCCGGGTTGTAGTCCCAGCCCTCGCCGATCCAGGAGACCTGGTTGTTGGTGGCGGACGTACGGCCGTCCGAGGACTGCGAGTTGTAGCTGAGCGTCACGTTCGGGGACGGGCCGGAGGGGACCTGCGGGCCCGCCATCGTGTACGCGTAGGTGAACGCGCCCGAGGAGCCGCCCTGCGACCAGGTACCGGCCGAGGACAGCGGGGTCGCCGCGAAGTCGCCGCCCGAGCCCGCTCCGTAGGAGGTGCCGACCAGCAGCCCGCCGGCGGAGGAGTCGGCCGCCTGCCGCACACCGGCCTGGCTGTCGCCGCGCCACACCGCCGATTCGGCCGAGCCCTTGCCGGTGCTCGCGGCGGTGGAGGCGCTCGTGGACGAGGACGTGGCCGTTGCCGTGGAAACCGATGCCAGGGCGGCGGTGTCGACGGTCAGGTTGAGCAGCGTCTCCTGGATGTCCTTGGTCTTGTCGGTGGAGTCGCTGGTCTCGTCGGTCGCGCCGTCCTCGCCGGGGTCCGTGTCCGAGCCGGAGGAGTCGCCGCCCGCGTCGACCGAGACGGTCACCTCGTCGGTGGTGCGCTGGACCTCGGTGGTCACCGGGAGGCCCGTCGAGCACTCCTCCAGCTCAGGAGTGGTCGCGTAGCAGGCGGGCATCAGGGCGAAGGACAGCCGGTCCAGCCACTGCGCGCTGTACGTCTCGGCGAAGCGCGTCGCGTCGATCTGGACGACCGCGTCGCCGGTGGCGGTGTCGGGGGCGTCGACCTGGAGCAGCAGGCCCTGCGTGCCGGCGGCGACGGCCTCCGTCTCGGGCTTGACCGAGACGTTCCAGGCGCCTTCGAGGGAGTCTGCCTGCGCCTGCGTGGTGCCCGCGGGCGCGGTGACGCCGACGGTCACGGTGCCGTCGGCGGAGGCGGCGACCTGCTTGGGGGCGCCGCCCGCTGTCACGTCGGCGACCGGGGCGGTCAGATCGACGGCCGCCGGGACCTCGACCACCGCGGCCGGGGTGTAGTCCGTCAGCTTCTCCAGCGCGGGCGCCTCGAGCTGCTCCAGGTTGTCGGTCTTGGCCTCGTCGAGCGGGACGGCGTCCGTCTTCTGCGGATCGTCCAACTCGACGGTCGTACGGGCGTCGTTGTCGGGGCCGAACGCCACAGCGCCCTGCAACGAGGTGACGTTGAGGGCGAGGAACAGCACGGCGACGACTCCGAGGCGCGCTCTTCGGCGCAGGAGCCGGTCACGCGGCGATCTCTCCGTCAGCCAACCTCTGCCGCACCACGACAATCCCCCACGCATGGTCGACCGACCCCTCCCCGTAACCACACGCCATCGGCAACGTCCGGGCCCATGACGGAAACGGTCGCAGTGATGGCACATGGTGATCAATGACGGGTCGAAATTGACCCCTTTCGGAGATCCGCGTCAAGATCGGATAAGTTTGTGTTAGCTATGTCACTAGCCAAAATCAGACAAAGAACGGCAAAGAATCTCCATTTCCGGATGCTGCTTACGGCCCCCCTACGCCCCGCCTGCATCGGGGTGTTGATCTCGACGGGTCGGCTTGCACATACTCCAACCGTCCGAAAACGGGGGGTCGCGCGTTCGCACGGTGGGACAAGCCAGGCCCGAGGACAACCCGAAGAGCCATGCCGCAGCGGCCTCACCGCGACGCGGCCCAGCGTGTTGGAGAAGGGTTCCTTGAGCGACCACGAAAGCGCCGCCGCCGCATCCGGCGAAGCGACCACCAGTGCACCAACACCCCCTGGAAGACGGGGAGTTAGACGCGGCGCAGCCATCGCGGTCGCCCTCGCGCTACTGGCCGGCGGGGCCACCGTCCTGGCCCTGAGCGACGACTCGCCGGCCACGAAGAGCTCACCCGGGGCGGACGCGAAGGCCAAGCCGGCGAAGAGCGCGGTCGGCGCCGAGGACGCGGCCCAGCGAAAGGCGCGCAGGACCGGCAAGAAGGTCGAAGTCGCCGCGCTGACCGACGAGTTCTCCCGGACCTTCGCCAATCCCGACGGCTCCTTCACCTACACGGCCTCCGTGGCGCCGGTGCGGGCGAAGAACGCCCAGGGAAAGTGGGCCCCGGTCGACACCTCGCTGCGGGAGGGAAAGGCCGGCTGGTCCACCGTGAACAGCCCCCATCCCGTGACTTTCAGTTCGGGAGACCCGAGCCGCCCCCCAAGTGAAAGTAAATCCAAGGTAAACAGCGCGGGTATTTCTGGTAAATCGCCGGTCAATGCCGGGGCGTCGGCCGTCAACACCGCCGTCTATCGCGCCACGAGCGATCGCGCGGCCGTCGCCGTACCGGCCGCCGACGACGCCGAACCCGCCTGGACCTCGCTCCTGACGATGTCCGTCGAGGGCCACGACGTCCAGGTCGAGTGGCCCGGCACACTCCCGGAGCCGGTCGTCGAGGACAACCGGGCGCTGTACGAGGGGGTGTTCCCGGACGTCGACCTGATGCTGACCGCGCGGGACAGCGGGTACACCCACGTCCTGGTCATCCACACCCCGGAGGCCGCCGCCGCGCTGGCCGCGAACCCGCCCCGCTACCGCTTCACCTCACCCACGCTCGCGTTCTCGCTCGACCCGTCCACCGACGTCATGCGGGGCGAGGACAAGGACGGCAACGAGATCACCGTCTCGCCCACCCCGTTCCTGTGGGACTCGGCGGGCACGCACGACACGGACACCCCGACCGCCGACCCGGACGCCGCCACCGGCACCAACGAGGACCCCGAGGACGTCGAGAAGGCCGAAGCGGTCGCGCAGGCCGACCCCGTCGCCTACGCCCTCCCGGCCGCCGCCTCGAACGAGACCCTCGCGCTGCCCGCCGTCAACGGTCCCGGCGAGGGCGGCCACGCCACCACCGCCGGGGCTTCCCTGAACCAGGTCAGCCGCGTCCTGACCATCACCCCGCCGGGCGACTACCTCGACCGGACGGGCGCCAAGGCGCCGGTCTACCCGCTGTTCCTGGACCCCTCGACCTCCGCGCTACGGTCCAACTGGACCAGCGTGTACAAGAAGTACCCCAGCTCCAGCTTCTACGACGGCGCCAACTACAACCAGGACACCAAGGAGGCCCGCGTCGGCTTCGAGCGTGACACCTGGGGCACCTCGCGTTCGTTCTTCAAGCTCAAGCTGCAGAAGACCATCACGGGCGCGGACGTCTCCAGCGCCACCCTGAAGGTCCTGGAGACCCACTCCTGGTCGTGCAGCAAGCGCACGATGCAGCTGTGGCGCACCGGTTCCTTCTCCAGCGGCACCACCTGGAACAGGCAGCCCAGCTGGAGCAAGAAGATCACGTCCAAGTCGTTCGCCTACGGCTGGAAGTCCAACAGCTCCTGCCCCGACACCAACGTCAACTTCACCGTCACCTCGCTGCTCCAGGACGCCGCGGACAACGGGTGGAGCTCCTTCAACGTGGGCATGGTGGCCTCGACCTCGTCCTCCGCGCCGACCACCTCCGCGTCGAGCCTGGAGACGGACACGTACTCCTGGAAGAAGTTCCAGGCGGAGGGCAATGGTTCGCCGACGATCGCCGTCACCTACAACCGCAAGCCGAACGCCCCGACCTCGGTCACCATGAGCCCCGGCTCCTGCGACACCAGCGCGTCGCCCTACATCAACCTGGGCAAGACCGTTCCGACGATCAGCGCCAAGGCCACCGACCCCGACAGCGACCTCGCCAGGCTGGAGTTCGAGGTCTGGCGCGAGGGGTCGTACGACACCACCCACAAGTACTTCTCCGACTCGGTGGACGACGGCGAGACCGCCTCGGTCAAGCTCGACTCCACCAGGTTCGCGCTGGCCAACGGCAACAACTACGTGTGGCGGGTGCGTTCCTGGGACGCCAAGGTCAGCAGCGTGTTCTCGCCCACCAGCGGCTCCGGGTTCTGCCGCTTCCACTACGACAGCGATCTCCCCGACTCGCCCACCAACGTCACCTCGGCGCAGTTCCCCGCCGACAGCGACAACGACAACAACGGCGAGGTCTGGTCCACGGTCAAGTTCGGCACCGCCGGGAACTTCACCTTCACCAAGGGCGCCGACAGCGACATCGTGAAGTTCGTCTTCTCGATCAACAACACCACCTACGACCACTACGCCTGCGCGGGCACCAAGCAGGGCACGGGCGCGGCCACCTGCACCACCGTCATCACGTCGACGGAGGACTACACCGGGATGCAGCCGCCCTCGGCCGGCCCCAACACCCTCTACGTGAAGGCCGTCGACTCGGCGGGCAACATCTCCCCCAACCCGTACAAGCACTCCTTCTACGTCACCCCGCGCCCGACCGCCGACAGCGCCGGTGACCTCAACGGCGACGGTTCCCCCGACTACGGGCACGTCACCGCCGCGGGCAACCTCTGGATCGACACGACGGACCAGAACGGCAAGTGGAGAGCCAGCACCTGGGGCACGCACGCCAACGGGACGCTGCTGGCGGACGCCGCCACCGCCCCGCACATCTGGAACGGCGACGCCGCGAACCCCGTGTACGCGCTGGTGACCCACAACGGCGACTTCGCCCCCGGCGACGGCGTCACCGACTGGGTCGTGCGCACCCCGGACAACCGGCTGTTCATCTACCCCGGTGACGGCTACGGCGCCGTCAACGTCAGGGAGCGCGTCGAGGTACGGCTGCCCGCCAACATGCCCGCCCCGTCCACCTGGTCGGAGATGAAGGCAGCGGGCGACCTCACCGGCGACGGCCGGCCCGAGCTGTTCGTCGCGGGCGGGGTCGGCGGCGGCGAGCTGTGGATCCTCTCCGGGTACACGGGCGGCGCCTTCACCACCGCCACCCAGCACACCACCACCTCCTGGGAGGGCCGCGACTTCGTGGCCATCGCCGACTACAACGGCGACAAGGCGATGGACCTGACGTACCGGACCACGGCGGGCAACATCGTGCTGCGCAAGGGCATCCTCGGCAGCGACGGGGTGAGCACGGTCCTCAGCAGCCTGGGCACCTCGGGCGGCAGCCTGGACGGCGACTACGTCTACGGCGCCACCGCGTTCACGACCGCCGCCTACCCGCTGCTGTACGGCAGCCCGGACATCTCCGGCGACGGTGTCCCGGACATGCTGGCGACCAACTCGGCCGGCGCCCTGCTCATGTTCTCGGGCTCCGCCACGGCCAACGACGCGTCCCCGGACACGCTGGGCGCCGACGGCTGGACGACGGTACAGCGCCTGGGCTGACGCCAGGGGCACACGACCGAGGGGCCCTTCCGTCCGGTGACCGGACGGAAGGGCCCCTCGTCGTCTCCCCGGGGGGTGCGTCAGGCGGTCGGTCTCACCGTCGCCGGCGCTGTTGTCGCCGACGCCTCACCCTTCGCCAACGGCCACCCCATGTGCGTACCGAAGATGGTCAGCTGGATCCGCAGGGCACCCGACAGGTCCACGCCCCCGTACAGGGCCCAGGAACCGGACGCCGAGCCCGTCCCGTCGCTCGATCCCCGAGGTGCGCTTCCTTCACTTTCCTCACATCACACTCTTGTGATGTGGATCACTTCCCGACTCACTGTTCGCCGTCCAGCCGGTACTGCTCCGACTGCACCAGATACATCCGCCGGAACAGCCCCGGCCCGTCACCGTCGGCCCTCAACAGGTCCGCGAACGTGCCGTGTTCGGCGACCCGGCCCCGTTCCATGACGTAGATCTCGTCCGCGTGCCGGACGCTGTGCAGCCGGTGGGTGATCAGGATGATCGTCTGGCCCGCCGCGGCAAGGCTGCGGATCTGGTCGAAGACGCGCTGCTCGGTCTCCGCGTCCAGGGCGCTCGTCGGTTCGTCGACGACCAGGATGCGGGCGTCCCGGTGCCGGGCGCGGGCGATACCGAGGCGCTGCCACTGGCCGCCGGAGATCTGGTGGCCGCCCTTGTAACCGCGGGCTAGGAGCGTGTCCCAACCACGGGGCAGGGCGGCGATGGTCTCGTCGGCGCCCGCGTACTCGGCGGCGGCGTGCAGGAGTTCGTCCTCGTGCGGGGCGTCGGGCCGGCCGATGGCGACGTTGACCCGGGCGGTGAAGGGCCAGCGGTAGAAGTCCTGGGCCACGACGGCGATCCGGTCGAAGAGGTCACCCCGGTCGAGCTCGGTGGAGTCGACCCCGTCCCAGAGGATGCGGCCCGCGTCGGGCGCGTACAGCCCGCACAGCAACTTGGCGAGAGTGCTCTTCCCGCTACCGTTGTTGCCGACCAGCGCGATGATCCGGCCGGCGGGGATGGTGACGTTCACCGCGTCGAGGGCGGGGTCGGTGTCCGTGCCCGGGTACGTGAAGGAGACGTTCTCGAAGCGGATGGCGTTCACATGCGCGGGCAGCGGGCGACCGGTCTCCGGGATGAGCCGACGGTCCGCCTCCTGGCACAGCCGCTCCAGGTCGGCGACGAACAGGCTCTCCTCGTAAAGGTAGTTGAGCTGGACCACCAGTCCCTCCAGGTTGGCGGAGCCGGTCCGGATGGCGATGACCGCCGTACCGGCGACGGCCAGGTCCATGGCCCCCGTCCACAGCAGCAGCCCGAGCACGCCGTACGCGGCGGCCGTCGTGATGCCCGTCCACCCCGACGCGATCAGCCCGGTACGGGCGGCCAGTGAGGCGAGCCGGGTCTGTTCCCGCTCCCCCGTCTCGGCCATGGTCCTGAAGTGCCGCAGCAGAAACGGCCCGATGTTGTGCACCCGCACCTCGGACGCGGCCTGCGTGTCGATCAGCAGCCGCCCCAACAGCTGCCCCGCGCGCGCGTGTTGGACCCAGGTGTGGAAGGAGACGTACCGGCGGCGGGCGATGGTGAGCGCGCTCCAGGCGCTGGGCAGTGTCATCAGCGCGAGGAGCGGGAGGAGGGCCGGATGCAGCACGGTGAGCACCCCGGCGGCCGCGGCCAGCGCGATGCCCGCCGTCATGACGGACGTACAGAAGCGGATCATGCGGCGCGCGGACTCGGCTCCGTACTGGGCGGAGTCGAGCAGTTTGTGGAACTCCTCGTCCTCCACGGCGGCCAGCTCGACCCGGGCCACCCGCTCCAGGTACTCCTCGGTCGCCACCCGGAACACCTTCGGCTCCAGCCGCCCGGTACCGGCGGTGGACGCGGACCGCAACAGTGCCCCGACGATCGCGGTGACCGCGACGACCACCAACGCCGGTACGGCGTCCCGCAGTCGGTCGGTGGTGTCGCCGCCGCCGAGCAGCTGGGTGAGCACCCGGTTGACGGCGACGAGCCCTACCGCCTGCGCCACTCCCCCGCCCAACTCGGCGACCGCCACCCGGCGCAGGGCGCGCGGGTCGGCCCGGTGGGCGAGCCGGACGGTGGCGCCGATCAGCCGGGGCATCCGCGCGACCATGGTCCGCAGCCCCAGCTCCAGGAACGACCCCTGATGCTGGTTCCACCCCATGTCGTACCTCAACGGCCCCCCGAAGAGCAGCCGTTCGGACTCGGAGACACCGTCGTCGTCGGCACCGGGTTCGTCGGAGGCCGGTTCGTCGGAGGCCGGTTCGTCGGAGGCCGGTTCGTCGGAGGCCGGTTCGTCCGTGCCGGGCTTGTCGGAGGCGGGTTGTTCCGTATGTTCGTCACGCGTCGTCATCCGAGTGGGTCCCCCTTGGCGAACCGGTCGCTCGTGAACGGTCAGACGGTCACGCCCAGTTCTTCCCCAGCCTCACGCACGGCGCACCCGGCGACGGACCCGTTCTCAGTTCGAACTCCCCCGATCACCCCCTCCAGCAGCCGCCGGATCATCCCCGAACCACCCCTGCCGGAGTTCGCCGTCCGATCCGGGGACCGCGGTCCCGCGCCCCTCCCGTCGCCCCGCCGCCACCAGCCCCGCCGTCACGCACACCGACCCCGCCGCCATCACCGTCATCGCCGTTCCCGGAGAGGTGAGTTGAGCGATCGTGCCCGCGAGGGCCGCGCTCACGCCCTGCATCGTGAGCACGCCTGGCTGACCGCCCACCTGCCCGCGTACCGCCGCACCTCGTCCGCTCCCGCCCCGGCCCGCTCCCCGCCGCCCTCGCCGACCGGGACGACCTCCCCCGACGCGCCGCGGACCTCCTCACCCACATCTGGGAGGAGGCCGTACTCCCGGACTGGGACCGGCGTCGGCGCGTCCTCGAAGCCGACGTGGTCGCGCGGACCGCGCGGGTCGGTCAGGACGGCTGGGCCGCCGTACTGGACGCCCTGCGCCCCGGCACCCGCTGGCTCGACGGCGACCGGCTCCAGGTGAACGTGCACGAGTACCCGCCCCGGGAGATCTCCGGCGCCGAGCTGGTCTTCGTCCCCGTGACACCGAAGGCGGGGTGGGTGTCGTGGGAGGCGCCGGAGCGGTACGCGGTCATCTATCCGTGCGCGGGCGCGCTGGCGGGCCGGGACGGTCGCCGTGGCACCGCGTCCGCCGCGCTCGGGGCGCTTCTCGGACCGGCCCGGGCCGCAGTCCTCGTACTCCTCGGCTCGCCGCACAGCACCACCCAGCTGACCGCCGTGACCGGGCAGACGCTCGGCTCGGTCGGACGGCATCTGCGGGTGCTGCTGGACGCCGGGCTGGTGGAGCGGCGGCGGGCGGGGCGGTCGGTGCTGTACTCGCGTACGGCCTCCGGTGAGGTCTTGGTCAAGGCTCCGGGGGCGGAGCCCGGGCCCGACACCTACCGGAGCTAGCATCCGGTTATGACCACAGATGCCACTTCCCCCGCCTCCTCTCCCTCCCCCGACTCCCCCCTCGCCGTCGAGATCGGCGCCCTCACGGGCGGTTCCGCGGACCTCGCCCAGTACGCGGGCAAGGCCGTCCTCATCGTCAACGTCGCCTCCAAGTGCGGGCTGACCCCGCAGTACGCGGGGCTGGAGAAGCTCCAGGCGCGGTACGCCGACAAGGGCTTCACCGTGCTCGGGGTGCCCTGCAACCAGTTCATGGGCCAGGAGCCCGGCAGCTCCGAGGAGATCGCCGAGTTCTGCTCGGCGACGTACGGCGTGACCTTCCCGATGACCGAGAAGGTCGAGGTCAACGGGGACGCGCGGCACGCCCTGTACGACCGTCTGGTCGGTTTCGCCGACGGCGAGGGCCACACCGGTGACATCCGCTGGAACTTCGAGAAGTTCCTCGTCGGCCGCGACGGCCAGGTCGTCGCCCGCTTCTCCCCGCAGACCGAGCCGGAGACGGACGAGCTGGTGAGCGCGGTGGAGAAGGCCATCGGCTGACCCTGTCCGCCCTCCCTCCAGAGGCCGGGCCCCTGCCAGTCTCAAGGGGGGCCCGGCCATCCGTCACGGGGGTGCGGACGACCGGGGCCGGCCTGGTGCGTTCGTCAGCGCCGGTGGAACACCTCGGTCGGCCGCCAGGGTTCGGGCATCGGGGGCAGCTTGCTGAACGAGGAGAGTGCGACCCGTTCAGCCAGGGATGCCGCATCCTCACCGGTCTCGCTCGCAGCGGCCTGGAAGTCGGCTGCGACACCCGCCGGCGTCCACTGGTGCCCGTCCCACTCCTGGACGCCGCGCGGGGCGTCCGGGGCGACGTGGGCCCCCTGGTCCGGTTCCTCGCCGAGCGGGGTGGCCCGACGCTCCCCGGGCACGGGACGGCGTTCCTCGCGCCGTGCCGCCCATTCCTCAAGGGGCTCGTCGTCCATGGGGGTTGCTCCCTCCTCATCGGCTGTGTCCAGTCTGCCGGGCCGGCGCCACGGCCGGGACCCTTACGGGCTTACAACGTTGCCGACCACCCGCCGCGCGCCAACGTCGTCTCTCCCTCAGGGGTGATGGTGACCCTTGCCCCGTACACGGGCAGTTCGC
Organism: Streptomyces sp. B21-083; assembly: GCF_036898825.1. GTDB lineage: Bacteria > Actinomycetota > Actinomycetes > Streptomycetales > Streptomycetaceae > Streptomyces. The sequence continues at coordinate 4,178,091 of NZ_JARUND010000001.1, forward strand.
CGTGCTCGACCCACCTCCACCGGATCTCTTCGAGCATCGTGTAGAGGCGGCGCGGACCGCCCTGGTGGACGGTCGTGGTGCGGCTGCCGGGCGTGGTGTGGGCGCGGGCCCACGACCCGTCGGGGTGCAACATCCACGTCATCCGGCCGCCGTCGTCATCGGTGCCGTTGCGGTGCTCGATGCCGGGGGCGGTGAGGGAGAGCATCGACCACACTTCCCATGCCTGCATGACGTCGAGCACCGGGAACGGGGATGTGGTGACTTCGTCCCCGTCCTGGTCGCTGACCCGCTTGTACAGCTCTTCGAGCTGGGGCGGGTAGTCGTCGCTCGTGCGGGTCGCCATGAACGCGGCCCGGTCCCACTCGATCCGGCCGGTGGCCCCGCCGTCGTCGTGCTTGTCGGCGGTGAGGATCAGCCCGGTTGCGGCGATGGTGGTCACGAGGCGCCCGCCCGGCCGCAGCACGCGCAGCCAGGAGGCCGGGACGCGGGGCATGGACACCATGGACACGATCCCGTCGTACTCGCCGGGAAGCGGCCCGGCGGCATCCTGGGTGAGCACCTTCGGGTTGTGGCCGATGGCGGCGAGCCGGTCCGCGGCGGCCTCGGTCAGGTAGGCGTCGACGTCCACGGTGGTCACGTAGTCGTCCCCGAGCCACGCGCACGCCAGGGCGGCGCTGTACCCGGAGCCGGTCGCCACGTCCAGGAAGTCCCGGCACTCGCTGAGCCTCCCGTGCGTGAGCATGCTGACCACCAGGCTCGGCAGGGTGCTGGAGGAGGTAGGCCGCCCGGTCACCGCCTCGCCGTCGGGGGCGTGGTCGGCGTGCACCGGGCCGACCCGCGTCACGAGGGTCCGGTCCGCGTACGAGGCGCCGGCCCACTCCGCCTCGTCCGCGGGGCCGTCGGCAGGCGTCCAGCCCTCGGGGCCGGCGGCGTACCAGCGGGGCACGCACAGGTGCCGGGGCGTGGCCATGACCGGCCCGTACAGCGGGGAGGTGGGGTGCACCACCTCGCGGGCGAGCGCGGCGGCGTGCTGCTGCCAGTCCATCAGGTGACTCCTTGCAGTTCATCAGCGATCGCCGCAGCGATCGGCTGCCCGGTCGCGCCCTGTATCCAGTCCCATTGCCCGCACGGATTCACCTCAAGGAACCACCACCTCCCGGAGGGGTCAACGACGAGGTCAGCGGCCCCGTAACGGAGGTGGAGCCGGTCCATCAGGCCGCGCATTCCGGCCACCACGTCGGGAGGAACCGTCGTGGTGGTGTAGGCGAGCGAGCCGTAGTCGGATCGCCAGTCCTCGTGTGCGGCCTCGCTGTCAGCGTGGATTTCGGCGGCGAACATGCGTCGGCCGACGACAGTCAGGCGGACCTCGTGGCTCTTGTCGAGCCAGGCTTGGAAGAGGTGGGCGGTCGTCTCGATACCGCGTAGGTCGGCGAGATCCTCCGGGGTGAGGCGGCGGGTGTATACGGTTTTGAGCTGGCCGTCCTCGATCAATACCGGGGACGACACGGGCTTGCAGATGAGCGGGCCGGGGAGTTCGGCGGCGAACTGCCGTACCGCCTCGGGCCGGTTCGTGATCAGTGTGGGTGGGATGCGCAGCCCGCAGGCGCGGGCGGCGTCGAGTTGGACCGGCTTGTACTCGGCCCGGGCCATGAAGGTGGGGTGGTTGACCCATCGGCAGTCGAGCGCGGACAGGACGCCGCCGAGCCCGGACCGGGCCTGCGCGGCGGCGAACCGCTCTTCCGGGGCGGTCATGCCGCCGGGGAACTGGAATGCCCCGGGGGCGCGGTAGTACACCCCGCCGACCCGGGACAGCTCCACCGTGCGGTGCGCGGTGGCCAGTTCACCCGCCCATCCGTGCCCCCGGTCGATCCGGCCCGTCAGCGAAAGCTGCTGAGGGAAGTCCGCGGTGTCCATGCGGAACACCTCGACCCGTCGGTCGGTCAACTCCGTGACTACTCGATCGGTCGGCCAATCGTCGTTGGCCGCGATCACCAGGACAGGCAGGGACATGTTCTAGTCCTTCGGTCCTTCGTCCAGCGGCGGCGGGTTCGTTGTCGAGCCGTCCGGCACAGTCGGGCTGTGGGTGTTGGCCATACAGGTCAACAGGCCGCCGTCAGACGACACGTTGACCTGTTGTCCCGCGTCGTAAAAGGAGGCCGGGATGGTGACGGCTCCGGTCGAGTCCGGCGTGCGGGCGAACCGCAGGGCCCAAGGCCGCGTGTCCGGCCCGGACGGCGCCTCGGTGCTCAGCGGAAGCCTGCCGGCGGCGAGCGGGAACGCTTCCCGCGCCCGGTCCAGGGTGGTGGTCACAGGTGTCTCCTTCGGTCTGGTCTGCCAGGGAAACCCGGCCGGGGCTGAGTGGAGCGACGAGGCAGCCCCGGCCGGGGGCTTTGAGAGGGCCGCCCGCCATCTGAACCGGCGGGCGACCCGTGTTGGTCCGCCTCGGAGGGAGGGGACCGGCCGGCGCCGGTCTATGCGGCGGGTGTGGGCGGCGCGTTGTCCGCCGCCACTTGCCGGAACCGGCCGACCGCGACGAGCTGGGACACCACGTCCGGGACCGCGAGGGCACCGGGGCCGTCCATCGAGACGCACCAGTACGAGCGCACGCCCTCCGGTTCGGTCGCGTCGGGCCTTGGCACGCCGAGGAAGGTGTTACTCCCGAGGAACTCCGCCTTCGGGGCAAGGGGAGAGGTCTTCCACTCCCGGCGCTGCCCGGTGCTCACAGGGACGAGGACGTAGTACGACTGGGCGAACTGGTCCATGAACACGGGAGCGCCGTGCAGTGCCTCCGCGAGGAAGTCGTCGACCTCTGCCGTGTTCTCCGTGGCAGCCGCGGCGCACACCAGGTCGGTCGAGAGCCGGACCGCACCGAAGAGGCCACCGCACCGCAGAAGCGCGATGCCGTTCCTCTGCTCCCACGCCGCCCGGGCCTCCTTCACTGCCGCCAGGAGCCAGGTCCCCACCGCGAACTCTCGGTCCTTGCGGGAGTGCACGAGCACGCCCGCCCCGGTCTCCACGGGGGTGAGTACTTCATGGGGGACGGCGGATTCTGCGTCTCTGGGGTGGGGCATGGGGGGCTCCCTGGTCCACGGTCGTACTCGTCTGGGTACCAAGACAACCGCCGTACCGCCGCTGTGGGGATGCCGTATCGACCGGGGACTGCCCGCGAGCGCCCTGCCGTTTTGACTGTCGCTTTACTCGACGCTTCGGCGACGCCCTCTAACGTTCTGTTATGCCAGGGACACGGAACGACGCGCTCGCATCATGGATGCAGAAGCACGGAATGCTCGTCAGCGAGCTGACTTCCCTGGCCAACACAGAGATTGAGAATCTGACGGACCGTTACGGAACGGTCCACGAGAGACACATCTTCAAGCTGCTCAGTGGCGAACACCGTTCGCCCAACGCCCTATTGAGGGCGGCGCTTGAGAAGGTCACAGGTCGGACAACCGCAGAGTTAGGCTTTGCCCCTCGGGGGAGTAAGAAGTCAAACCCTTGCCCCGCACCCGAGGACGACCCCTTGTATCGCCGCACTTTCCTCGCCGCGGTCACCGCGGCAGGCGTCTCTGCTAGCACGCCGACCGTCACAGGGACCCGGCGTCACCGCCTCAACTCCGATGACGTCGAGGTGTGGAAGGCCGAACTCGTGGCCTGGACCACAGCGGAGAGCATGTACGGCGGTACCTCGGAGCTGGAAAAACGAGCCGAAGACGTCACCGACGAGGTGATCAGCCTCCAGCAGGCGAACAACGCGTCCGCGCGGATCCGCTCTGAGCTTTACACTGTTGCCGCAGCCTTCTCCAACAGCGCCATGTGGGCGGCCATCGACGGCCAGCGCTTCGAGTCAGCCGAACGCCACCTGGACAGAACCATCCGCCTCGCCGGTCTGTCCGGCGACCCGGCCACCGAGTTTCGCGTATGGAGCCACGCCAGCGTTCTGTTCCGGCAACTCGGCCGCCCCGCCGATGCCTTGGCCGCAGCCGAGAAGTCCCGGGCATGCTCCATCACCCGGCGCGACCCGCTGTTCGCCTCGCTGTCGATGTCCCGTATAGCGCTCAACCACGCCGAACTCGGCGATGGCAGAAGCGCCATGCGCTATCTGGACCTGGCGCAGAAGGCACTCGAGCGCGCCGATCCGAACAAGCACCGCCCGACCTGGATCGACTACTACGACCAGGCCGAACTCGACCACCTCGCCATGGCGGCGAGCATGCGGCTGGCCCACTGGCCCGAAGCCGAGAAGCATGCGCACCGCAGCCTCGCGTACGTACGGCCCGACCTGAAGCGCAACATGGCCCTCGTACGCGCGAACCTCGCGGGTGCGCAACTTGGCCAGAGAGACCTCGAACAGGCCGTGGCCACCGCTCAGCGCATCCCTGAGGGAATGATGAGGCACGCCCGGGTCCGTGAACTCCTGGACCGCTTCACTGAGCAGGTCACCACTCTCGCTCCCCGCAATCACGAGGCCCGCGACTGGCAGGCCCTCTACCGAACGGCGGTCGCATGACGGACACCGGCTCCCTGAAACTCCTCCGCACCAGCGACATGGAGAAGCACCGCCAGCTCATTCTCGACATCCACGTAGAAGTCCGAACCGAATTCGGGCTGATGGACAACCCCTTCAACGCCGTGGAACGGTTCGACGAGCGCCTGGCCAGCTATGCGTCCCGGGACGGCTGGGAAGTCGTCATCGCCTACCAGGCCGATGAGCCGGCCGGCTACATCTTCGGCTCACCACTCATGCGCGGATCCCTGTGGTGGTCCTCCATGCGACAGCCCCAGCCGGATGAATTCACTAGGGAAACGGGAAGCCGGACGTTCGCCGTCCAAGAGGTCCTGGTCCGCGAGGCATTCCGCGGCACCGCAGGGGCAGGAACCTCCCGGCTGTTGCACGAGACGCTCCTCGCCGAGCGCGATGAGGAGCGCGCCACGCTCCTGGTCGATCCCACGCGGTCCGAGGGACGACTGAAAGCGGTATACGAGTCGTGGGGGTACCGGGACATCGGCGCTCAGCAGCCGTTCGACGACTCCCCGGTTTTCGCCACGATGCTGCGCGACCCGCTGCGCCAGTAGCCGGAGCGCCGCGCCCCTGACATCAGAAGAGGGATCACAGCATGCGCATAGGGATCACCGGACACCGCGGACTCAGCAAAGACGTAGAGCAACAGGTACGCGCGATGCTCGACGAGGCCGTACGCGGCTTTGACGCCACCGATCTGACGGCCGTGTCGTGCATCGCCGACGGCCCCGACTCCTGGTTCGCCGAAGCGGTTCTGAAGCACGGCGGACGGCTTGAAGTCGTCGTCCCCGCCACCGAGTCCCGCGAGACCCTCCCGGAGCGGCACCACCCCGTCTATGACGAGCTGTACGCCAGCGCGGTCGATGTCCACGAGACCGGCATGACCGAGTCGACCTCCGGGGCGCACCAGGCGGGCAGCGAGATCCTGGTGGGCCTGGCGGACGAGCTGATCGCCGTGTGGGACGGGAAACCGGCCCGGGGGTATGGCGGGACAGCGGATGTGGTTGCCTACGCCGAGCGGACCGGCGTACCCGTGACGGTCCTTTGGCCTGAGGGCGCCAGCCGCTGACCGGCACGAACAGCGCCGCCCGCGCCCCTCGTCCGTACGAGGTTGACCTTGCCCCTGGGGCAGGGTCGAGCGTCCTGTGTCACCGGGCCGAGCGTGCCCGGTGACGGAGGATGGCGGCGTGGACGACTACCGGGACGACGAGCTGCTCACCATCGGCGCGTTCGCCGCGCGGGCCCGGCTCTCGGCCAAGGCTCTGCGGCTGTACGACCGGCTCGGGCTGCTCGCCCCCGCGTACGTCGACGAGACTAGCGGCTACCGCTACTACCGGCCGGCGCAGACCGAACGCGCCCGGCTGGTGGCCCTGTTGCGGCAGCTGGACATGCCACTCGCCCTGATCGGCGAGCTGGTGACCCAGGCCGAGCTGGACGGGCCCGCCGCCGCAGAGCGGCTCGCCGCCTACTGGGCGGACGTCGAGGCGCGGATCGCGGGTCAGCGCACACTCGCCGGCTACCTCCGTGGACGACTGTCGGGGAGGAGCTCCGAGATGGACGAGCTGTACGGAACATTCGTGGTCGAGACCGTGGACGTACCCGAGCGGGTGGTGCTGACGGAGAAACGGCACACTCTCGTGGATGAGCTGCCCGCGTGGATCGGGGCGTCGCTGGGGCGCCTGGAGGCAGGGGCCCGGGAGTGCGGGGGTGTGAGTGCGGCGCCGTTCGTCGTATACCACTCCGAGGTGTCCATGGAGAGCGACGGTCCGGCCGAGTCGTGCGTTCCGGTCGCCGACGCGGCCGCCGCGCGCTCCTGGGCGAAGACGCACGGACGGTCCTGGGCGACGGCGGTACGGGTGGAACCGGCCCGGCGGCTCGCGTACACGCGGATCACCAAGGCGCAGGTGGCCCATCCGCAGATCATCGCCGCCTTCGAGGCCGTGGAGCGGTGGATGGCCGGGCGGGGAATCGAACCGGCGGGGCCGTGCCGCGAGGTGTACTTCGCGGACTGGGACGCGGCGGGACCGGACGACGCGGTGTGCGACATCGCGTTCCCCGTGAATGTGTCCTGACAGGTGTCCGGAAGGGCGCGGCCGGAATTATCCGGTCGCGCCCGCCCGGGAACCGTCCGAAGCTGGTAAAGCTCTTTCCCGTCATGCCCCGGTCACCACCCGGTCACGTGGGGCCCTGCAAACCAACGGCCGGGGTGCCATTAGCGTCTACCCCGTTGGATACCTCCACAGGGCAGACACCACCAGTCGTCCGCGCGCGCCCGAGCCGAACGGAAACGGAACTTGCAGTGGCCTTTGCCGAGCTGACCCCACGCCGACCTGCCATGCGCGCCGAGAAGCCCACGCAGGCACGTGAGGTGTGGCACGAGCGTCACCGGGTGGCACTGACGGTGACCGCGTCCGCGGTGCCGTTGTACTTCGTGTGGTGGGCGGTGTTCGCGACCGGCGGCGGCGACCTGGCCGCTCAGGTGGCGTGGGCCGAGTTCGCGAAGATGTACCCGGACTCCGCGTACAACCTGTTCTGGTACGGCGGACTCCACGCGGCCAACTACAGCCTGATGTCGCCGTATCTGATGGCCGCCATCGGGGTCGTCGCGGCCACCATGCTGTCGGGGGTCGCGGCCACGCTGCTCGGCGCGGAACTCGTGGCCCGGACGGGCGTACGCAAGCCGCTGTGGCCGGCCCTGGCGGTGGGGTTCTCGCTGTGGTGCCAGGTGATCTCGGGGCGCTCGACGTTCGTGCTGGGCACGGCCTTCGGGATGGCGGCCGTGCTGGCCGTGGTGAGCGGGCGCGGCGCACGGCATCTCGGCTTGGCCGCCGTGTGCGCGACGCTGGCCACCACCGGCAGCCCCGTCGCCGGTCTGTTCGTCCTCGTCGTCGGCGCCGCCTACTTCCTGTCGCGCGACTGGGGCCGGGCCGCGGCCCTGCTCGTGCCGCCGGTGGCCGTCGTGGGCGTCACGACACTGCTGTTCCCGTTCGAGGGCGAGCAGCCCATGCCGTTCAGCCGCATATGGCCGCCCGTCGTGCTGTGCGCGATCGTCGTCCTGACGGCCCCGAGCACCTGGCGCACACTCCGTCTGGGCGCCATGGTGTACGCGGCCGGTGTGGTCCTCTGCTACCTGATCCCGACTCCGATCGGTACGAACGTCGAGCGGCTCTCGGAGCTGGCGGCCCCGGCGACACTGCTCGCCATCATGATGTACCGGACCGAGCGGCGACAGCAGGAGCACCAGGAGCAGCAGCAGGGTGAGGAGCCCGGCGGGGAGCGGGACGGGGACGGCCACGGGGTCCGTCTCGGGGAAGCCGCCGTTCCCCGGCTGCCCCTCCCCTGGTTCACGGCCCGGCGGCGCATGGTGGCCCTCGGGCTCGCGATGGCCATCTCCGTGAGCTGGCTGTCCAGCAAGACCATCGCCGACATCGTCACCAACACCACGGTGCCCGAGTGGGCCGTCAAGACGGACGGCGTCGTGAACGAGCTGAAGCGGCTGGGCGCCGAGGAGACGCGCGTCGAGGTCGTACCGGCCCGCGACCACCGCGAGGCCGCCATCCTCGCCCCGTACATCAACATGGCCCGCGGCTGGAACCGGCAGGCGGACGTCGAGCGGGGCCGGCTCTTCTACGAGGGCCACGCCGGCACCGCGGAGCCCGAGGGCGGCTTCTCCGCCGCGGCCTACAAGGCCTGGCTCTCCCAGTGGGCGGTGGGCTTCGTCGTCCTCGTCAACGGCGAACCGGACGGCCCGGCGAAGCTGGAACACGCCCTGGTGACCAGCGGGCCGAGCTATCTCCAGCCGGTCTGGGAGGACGCCAACTGGAAGATCTACCGGGTCAAGAACGCGACCCCGCTGGTCGACAAGCCCGCCTCCGTGGTCAGCGCCGACGGGGCCAACATGGTCGTCCGGATGCCGAAGGCCGGCGCGGTGACCGTACGGATCGCGTACTCGCCGTGGCTGTGGGCGGAGGACGGCTGCCTGACGGACGAGGGCGAGTTCACCAAGCTGACCGTCGAGCAGCCCGGTGACGTCCGGATCAGCTCGACGTACGGCGGCCCGTCCCGGGAGACGGCGTTGCAGTGCGAGAAGGAAGCGGACGCGAACAAATAACGACGAGGCAAGCGAAGAGACAAGCGAAGAGACACAGCAACGCCCGCCCCAGGTCGTACGACCTGGGGCGGGCGTTCCTGTGTGCCGTGCTCGTGGTGCGCGTACCGCGTACCGCGTACCGCTCAGCCGATGCGCGTCAGCTTCTTGTCGAAGCCGGGCTCGGCCAGGTCCTTCTGGAGCTGTACGGGGACCTTCACGGCGCCGCCGTCGCCGTCGCCCACGGTGAGGGTGCCCACCGCGGTGCCCGCCTTCGCGGAGTGCGGCAGGTCGTCGGCGGCGGCGAAGGACAACTCGACCTTCCGCCCGGCCCAGCCGATCGCCGTGACGTCCTTCGACAGCACGACCGGTGTCTGCCCGCCGAGCCCGTCGTCGACGTACCCGACGACGTCACCCTTCTTCAGGATCTTCGACGAGAGCAGTGCCTCGCGGGCGGCGATCATCGCCGTCCGGCTGACGTTGTTGACGGTGTCGATGATCGGCGCCGTGTGCTGGCCGAGGACCGCGCCGACGACGATGGCCGTCTCCCCGCCGACCTCCTTCGTGGCGGCGAAGAGCAGGTTGCCGCCGGCCGCGCTGGTGGTGCCGGTCTTGATGCCGATGCCGCCGTCGGCCGGGATGACCTCGTTCCAGTTCCGCCACTTCTTGCCCGTCGGGTCGACCCAGAAGGGCTGGCTGGTGATGGCCATCAGGGCCGGCATCTTCACCAACTGGTTGCCCAGCTTCACCTGGTCCTCGGCGGTGGAGACGGTGGTCTCCTTGAGGCCGGAGGCGTCGGTGTAGGTGGTGTTCTTCATCCCGAGTTCCTTGGCGGTGGCGTTCATCTTCTTGATGAACGCCGCCTCGGTCCCGTCGTCCCAACGCGCCAGCAACCGGGCGATGTTGTTCGCGGACGGGATCATGACGGCCGACAGCGCCTGCTTCAGGGTGAGGGTGTCGCCCGTCTTGACGGTGTCCAGGGTCGACTCGCCCTTGCCGTCCGTGTTGTAGCCGCCCTCCTTCTCGGCGGTCGCGTCGATCTTGATCTTCGGACCCTCCTCGCCGACCTTCAGCGGGTGGTCCTTGAGGACGAGGTACGCGGTCATGGCCTTGGCGACCGAACCGATGGCGACCGGCTTCTGCTCGCCGAACTTCCCCATGGTCCCGATGCCGTTGACATCCATCCAGCCCTGCCCCTCGGACGGCCACGGCAGCGCGGCGGCCGTCCCGTCGAAGGTGTAGGAGTCCTTGGCGGTCAGGGTGAGTTCGGGGGCCGGCAGCGGACGCAGAGCCTGTACGACTGCAAAGACGATCGCCAACAGGATGGCGACCGGCGTCCAGATCTTGACGCGCCGCGCGATCGTCCGCACCGCGGTGTCCCGGGGCGGCGGCGTGTTCGTCAGCTCGGCGAGCAGATCCAGCGGCGGCAGGGGCGGCAACGGCTGCTGCGTCGTCCGCTCCGGCCCGACCTGCGGGATCGCGGCAGTGGCATCGGCGGGGGTCACCTTGGCCGACTGCGCGGCCGGAGCCTTGGCGGGCCCACCGGCAGGCGGAACAGCGGGCGGAGCCTTGGCGGGCCCACCGGCAGGCGGAACAACGGGCGGCGCCTTACGGGTGGCCGGATCGTCCAGCTGCCTGAGCGCTACGAATTTGCTGGTGCGCTCAGCAACGGACTCACCCTTCTCCTCCGCACCCGAGTCGTCAGCCTTGGGCTCACCGGCCCCCTTGTCGGCGTGGGCCGGGAGGTCCCCCAGCTTGAGCATCGTCGTCGGCTGATCGACCGCCGGCACGACGGGCGGCCGGGCAACCTTGAAGACGGCGGTGGGCTGATCGACGGGGGGCTCGGGGGCAGGAGCGTCGGTGGGCTTGTCGGGGCCGGGGGCCGGTTCGGCGTCGGCATCGTCAGCACCGGCGGCGGAGTTGCCGCCGTCATTGGCGTCGGCCTCCGCGTCGGACTCGGGCCCCGAATCGGCCGCGCTCCCGGACTGGGCACCGGTGCCGGACTCGGACTTGGTCCCGGACTCGGACTTGGCGCCGCCCACGTTCTCGGCCCCGGCTCCGTCTACGGAACCGGACTTGGGCGTGGGCTCGGACGCGGGCTCGGTCTTCGGCTGGGACCTGGCTCCCGACCCAGAGCCGGGCCCGGTCCCGGTGACGGGCGAAGACGTAGACATAGACGCTGTGCCGGTTCCGGCGGCCGTACCAGTGCCGGACTTGGTTTCCGGCGCGGACTCGGCGCTGTTCACGCTCCCGGACCTCGCGCCGACGGCAGAGCCGGACTTGGGCTCGGTCTTCGCCCCGGAGCCGGCCCCGGCGCCGGTGCTGGGCGCAGACGCGGGCGCGGTGTCGGCCCCGGTTGCCATCCCCGTACCGGACTTGGCTTCCGGCGCGGACTCGGCGCTGTTCACGCTCCCGGACCTCGCGCCGACGGCAGAGCCGGACTTGGGCTCGGTCTTCGCCCCGGAGCCGGCCCCGGCGCCGGTGCTGGGCGCAGACGCGGGCGCGGTGTCGGCCCCGGTTGCCTTCCCCGTGCCGGACTTGGCTTCCGGCGCGGACCCGTTGCCTGTTGCCGCCTTCTGCTTCTCGGCCCCGGCGAGGGGTGCCGTGCCGGACGCGGACGTCGGAGCGGTATCGGCCCCGATTGCGGTTCCGGCGGCGGACTCGGACCTGGTTTTCGGCGCGGGATCGCTGCCGGTTTCCGGGTTCTGGTTCTCTTCCGGTTCGCTCTTCCGGGTGCTCTCCGGCTCGGAGGAGACCTCGGCGGCGTCGGCGGATGCCCCGTCAATGGCCTCAGGGGCCGCCTCTGCGGCCTCGGGGGGCTCGCCTGGCCCTGCGACGCCTGCGGCACCCGCCGCGGGCTTCTCGTCGCCCTCAGGGGCGTCGGCCGGAGTCTCCGCGTCCGGGGTCGGGTTGGCGTCCGCATCGGGGCCGGGCTTCTTGGCGGCACCCTCGACGCCCTCGTTCTCGCCCTCGCCCTCGTCCGCGCCGGAGACCCACGCGGCCACCGCCGCACGCAACCGGGTGCTGCCCGTGCCGTCGGTACCGCCGGCCGAGCCGGACTCGGCGGCCTCCGCCGCGGCCTCGGGCTCGCTCTCCGCCTCCGGGGCCGTGTCCGCCGTACTCACGTCATCGGCGGAGCCGCCCGCGTCCGCCGGGAGTTGCGGCCGCTGGAACACCCGTGTCGCCATGTCCACGCCACCGCGCGCCGGGGACTCCCGGTCCCGGGCCACCGCGAGCCGTGGGTCACGGGCCCCGGCGCCTGATTCACCCCTGGCCCCGGGAACCGGACCCGCGCTCCCCGACGTCGGGTCTTCCGACGACTCGCGCTGCTTCGACCTGTCGGGGGACTCGCCCGCCACCGATGCCTCCTTGATGCGCCGCACGCTCACCGTGCGTGTACCGAACCGTGGACCGTCAATCGCCGCCCGGACGACACTGTCCGAACCGCCTACCAGTGTCCTGTGCGCGACCTTGACTCCTGAGGTAGACGAGAACGACATACCTACTGGTTCCACAACGAACCGGTCACGCCCTCTCGACAGATGAATGTGAGAGGGGTCACCCTGTCATTCATCCACGCGGGGAGGCATGGATGGGCAGGAGCCGCAGATCAATTCCGGAAGAGCTTCTACTGCTGGCGTTGGACCCGGCCACGGGTACCACCGCACAGCCGCAGTCGCTCGACCTCGGTCTGGCCGGAGCACAGCTAGTGGAGCTGGCGATGGCCGGACGGATAGCCCCGGACGGGGATCGTATCGCCGTGGTCGTTCCACGGCCGACTGGAGATCCAACACTGGACAGTGCGTTGGAACTGCTTCGCCGACGCGGAGCACCCGTACGCGCGGTCAACTGGATTGGCGGGCCCCGCCTGGGGCTGCGTCAGACCTACCTCTCGCATCTCGAGCGGTGCGGCATGGTGCATGCCGTGGCGGGACAGATGTGCGGGGTGCTGCCGACAACTCGCTACCAGGCGACGGACACGGAGATCAGCCGGGAGATCAGAGCCCGACTGGACACCGCCATCCGCACCGGCGTCCCGCCGGACCCGCGGACGGCAGCGCTCGCCGCCCTGGCCCATGCGGTCGGTCTCGGCAAGCACCTGTATCCGGGTAACGAGGGACGTTCGTCCCGCTCCCGGCTGCGGGACCTGATCCGGCACGACCCCATGGGCGGTCTGGTGGCCCACGCTGTCATGGACGTGCAGAACGGCGTCGCGGTCCAGCCGCGCCGCAGCCCGGCACCGGCCGGCCGTCAGGCCACCCCGGGAGCCAGGCCAGCACCGGAGCCCGCACGCGGCGTTCCGATGCAGCCGCACCGCGGATCCATGGCGCGCGCCGTGGCTCACTGAGCCGCAGTCCCACGGCGAACGCCCGGTCCACGAGGCACCCGTACGACCCCGCACGACCTCGCACCACCCCGTACGACTCGCACGCGCACCACGCAGGACCTCAACAGCGCCGCACCGCAGTCCCCAAGACCGGTTCGGGAGCCGTCGGCCCGCGCGGGTCGGTGAGGGACCGTAAGGATGTCCGCACGGACTCCGACACGGCCCTCACCGCCCCGCGCGGCCGCATGTCCGGGACCGGACACCCGGCCCGAAGTGCCACGCACCCGACGGGCGCACGACCGGTCGGACGGCCGGGCACAGAGCGGGCATCCGGCACATGGCGTCCGGCACATGCGTGTCCGGAGGCGTCCGGACACGGGCCCGGCAGGATAAGCGGAATCCGCCGAACTGGCGTGTACCGCGCGCATATCTCCCGTCTCGGCATCGCATATCCGCAGTTTCCCAGCGGTACCACGCACCTTGGTGGCAGTCTGCTCAACAGCAGATACGGAAAGTGGCAAGTACAGGCACGCAGCCGGAGGTGCACGTCCCATGGCGTCCAACGTCAATCCCACCGTCAGGCGACGCCGACTCGGCCAGGAGTTGCGCAGGCTGCGCGAACAGAAGGGCATGACGGCCGAAGAGGTCGCCGAGCGGCTGCTGGTCTCCCAGTCGAAGATCAGCAGGCTGGAGAACGGCCGCCGCAGCATCAGTCAGCGCGATGTCCGCGACCTGTGCGGGGTGTACGAGGTCGAGGACCAGCGGATGGTCGACTCCCTGATGGAGATGGCCAAGGACTCCCGACAGCAAGGCTGGTGGCACGCGTTCGGGGACGTCCCGTACAGCGTGTACATCGGACTGGAGACGGACGCGGCGTCACTGCGCGTCTACGACCCCCAGGTCATCCCGGGGCTGTTGCAGACCCGTCCGTACGCGGAGGCGCTCATCACGGGCGCGCTCCCGGAGACGGCCTCCAGCGACATCGACAACCGCGTCCAGGTCAGGCTGCGTCGGCAGGAACGAATCACCGCGGTGGAGAACCCGCTGCGCCTGTGGACGGTGCTCGACGAGGCGGCGCTGCGCCGGCTCGTGGGCAACAAGCTGCTGATGCGGGAGCAGTTGGAGTCCCTGGTCGAACAGTCGCAGCTGCCGCACGTCACGGTGCAGGTCATCCCCTTCGAGATGGGGGCTCATCCGGGCCTCAACGGCCAGTACGCGATCCTGGAGTTCCCCGACGCGGCCGATTCCAGCGTGGTCTACATCGAGGGCGTCACCAGCGACCTGTATCTGGAGAAGGCGCAGGACGTTCAGAAGTACAGCGTCATGTACGAACACTTGCGGGCACAGGCCCTGAACGTGGACCAATCCCGGCAATTCATCGCGGACTTGGCGAAAGAGTACGCACGCTGACGCCCTGGAGAAGCAAGGGCCGCACATTACACCTCCGCATCACGCCAGTGGAAGACCCGGCTGGTATATGCCACCCGGTCGAGTGAACGGTTGGTCCGCATAAGGGCGTTGGCGAGTAGCGTCGATCAGGCCATCGAGGAACAACGTTGGCGCAAACCGTGCCGAGGGCTCCGCAGGGTGCCCTCCGGTCGGCGACAGCAACTCACCCCCTGGTCAAAGCGGAGCGAACATGGCAATTCAGCAAGGCGCCACGAGCACCTGGACGAAGTCCTCGTACTCCACGGGCAACGGCGCGTGTGTCGAGGTCAAGTCCCCGGTCCTCGCGGCGATGTCGGTCCGGGACTCCAAGGTCCCGTCAGGTCCGACGCTGGCTTTCCCGGCCGACTCATGGAACTCGTTCGTGGCAGAGATCAGCCGGGGAGCGTCCGACCTCATCTGATGCTTCACCGCCACTTCTCACAACTCCATAAGCAGCACAGGAAGAGCCCTCTCGACTGGCCCGCCGTCCTGGCCGAGGGGGCTCGGCCATGCCCGGCCGGCCCCGGCCACCCTCAGCCGCCCAGAGTCACCTGAGCTGGTCCACGTACAGATCCGTCCCCGGCACCGTGGGGACGAACGGCGCCACCAACTCCACCCGCCCCAGGCCCCCTTCACCGACCGCCTCCCCTAGTCCCGTGAAGTGCGCCTCCCAGCAGTCCCGTGGATCCGCCTCCAGGAACCACAGCAGCGTCAGCCGTACGTCCACGCCCTCGACCTGCTTCACGTACGTCATCCGGTCACCGGGCAGCGGGGTCGGGTGGAAGACGGTGACCATCGCGGCAGGCGACCCGGCCAGCTTCCCGGGCAGGTACCGGGTCCGCAGCCACTCCAGCAACTCCCCCCGCGCCTCCGGGGTTTCGGCGTCGACGACCTGCAACACCAGGCCCGCGTACGGGTGGTCGAGGGCGTGGAAGTCACGGGGGCCGGTGTCGCCGTCCCGGTAGACCGTCGTCTCGTGGTCCTGGAACGCGGTGAAGACGTGGGTACGGTCCTGACAGACGCGGTCGTCTCGATTCAGCCGTTTGTTGATGCCGACGGTCCAGCGCATGTGGTCGGCGTAACGGCCCTGCGTGATCCAGTAGGTGGAGAGGTAGCAGCCCGCCGTGACCGGCTGCGCCACCGCCGACTTCTCGGGGTAGCGCAGGAGTTGGAGGTCCCGGGTCGCGACCCAGCGACGGCCGGAGAACATCCAGGGCATGGCCATCGCGCCGGCGATGTAGTGATCATCCTCGTACCAGCGGTTGTACGCGTGCTCGTGCCCCGGGTGCGGCTCGACCATGGTGATGAGCGCGTGGCCCGGGTGGACACCGTACGGGCCGAGGGCCGCGAGTTCGGCGTACACCTCGCTGCGGGTCTCCTCAGCCGTTCCATTCGCGACCTTCCCGTTGCCAGCCCTCTCGTTCGCGACCGTTCCCTTCCCGGCCGTTCCCTTCTTGTCCATTCCCATCCCCTCTCCTCCTCTTCCTTCCTCTTCCTTCCTCCTTCGGACGCCCATACTCTGACGCTCCGTCAGGTAATCCGCCAGAGTCGAGGAGGGCTTCGATGTCGCTGCTCACAGGGAAGACCGTGGTCGTCTCCGGTGTCGGGGCCGGGCTGGGGCGTCAGGTCGTGGCGGCTGTCCTGCGGGACGGGGGGAACGTCGTGCTCGGGGCGCGTACCGAGGTGCACCTCGTGAAGACCGTCGCCGAGCTGGATCCGGACGGGGCTCGGACTGCGTACCGGTCGACCGACATCACCGACGAGGGTCAGTGTCAGGCGCTGGCCGCGCTGGCGTGCGAGCGGTTCGGGCGGATCGACGGGGCCGTCCATGTCGCCGCCTGGGACAGCTACTTCGGGGGGATCGAGGACGCGGACTTCGAGAGCTGGGCGGGTGTCGTCGACGTGAACCTGCTGGGCACGCTGCGGATGACGCGGGCCTGTCTGCCGGCGCTGAAGGAGCGGGGCGGGAGCGTGGTGTTCATCGGGACGCAGTCCGCCGTGGCCGCGCCCTCACAGGTGCGGCAGGCCGCGTACGCCGCCTCCAAGGGGGCGTTGACGAGCGCGATGTACTCACTGGCCCGGGAGCTGGGACCGCACCGGATACGGGTCAACACCGTGCTGCCGGGGTGGATGTGGGGGCCGCCGGTGGAGGCGTACGTGCGGTTCACGGCTCAGGGGGAGGGGGTGCCGGAGACCGAGGTGCGGCGGCGGCTCGCGGAGCGCATGGCGTTGCCCGAGCTGGCCACGGACGGGGATGTCGCGGACGCTGTGGTGTTCCTGGCTTCGGAACGCGCTCGGGCCATCACCGGACAGTCTTTGCTGGTGAACGCGGGTGAGCTGATGCGGTAGCTGATATTCCGCCAATCTTTCAGTGGTCGCGCTGAGTTCATGGACATGAACCGAGGTCAGTGCGGCGAACTTCTTTACTCCCTCTTGACCATACGGGCTGTTGTCGCTGCCATGCCAGCGAATCGACGATGAGCGGGCGCTCGACACCCCGCTCGACCAGCTCGACGCCCCTGGGAGGGAGCACATGAACGGTCTCGACTGGACCGTGCTCATCGCGTACTTCGGTGTGATGGTCGCCATCGGTGTCTGGTCCCACAAACGGGTCGACAACGTCAGCGACTTCTTCACCGCGGGCGGGAAGATGCCCTGGTGGCTGTCCGGCATCTCCCATCACATGTCCGGATACAGCGCGGTGATGTTCACGGGTTACGCCGGTATCGCGTACACGTACGGCGTCACGTCCTTCGTCACCTGGTCCTTCCCCATCGCCCTCGGCATCGCCATCGGCTCCAAGCTGTTCGCGCCGCGCATCAACCGGCTGCGCTCCCGGCTCCATGTGGCGTCCCCGTTGGAGTACCTGAAGAACCGGTACGACCTGAAGACACAGCAGGCGCTGGCCTGGTCCGGGATGCTGCTGAAGATCGTGGACGTGGGCGCCAAGTGGGCCGCCATCGCGACCCTGTTGTCCGTCTTCACCGGGATGTCCCTCAACCAGGGCATCCTCATCACCGGCGCGATCACCGCCGTCTACTGCACGATCGGCGGTCTCTGGGCCGACGCGCTCACGGAGTTGGGGCAGTTCGTCATCCAACTCCTCGCCGGTATCGCGATGTTCGTGGCCGTCGTCAGCAAACTCGACGACCACGGAGGGTTCTTCGGGGTCTGGGACGACCCCGCGCTGCAGGGCCACGGGAAGCCGCTGGTGGGTCCGTACGGCACGGTCTTCCTGCTCGCGTTCCTCTTCATCAAGCTGTTCGAGTACAACGGCGGCATGCTCAACCAGGCGCAGCGGTACATGGCCACGGCCACTCCCCGGGAGGCCGAGCGGTCCGCGCGGCTGTCGGCGATCCTGTGGCTGGTCTGGCCGTCGGTGCTGTTCTTCCCGATGTGGATGTCCCCGCTGCTGGTCCAGTCGCAGAAGCCGGACGGTTCCGACTCCTACGCCCTGATGACCGAACAGCTGCTGCCGCACGGGTTGTTGGGGCTCGTCATCGTCGGTTTCTTCTCCCACACGATGGCCATGTGCTCGTCCGACGCGAACGCCATCGCCGCCGTCTTCACCCGGGACGTCGCGCCGGTGGTCTGGAAGCGGGCGCGGACCTGGACGGACTCGTCGGGGCTGGTCGCGGCGCGGGTGACGACGGTCGTCTTCCTCGGGCTGTCGATGGCCGCGGCGACGCAGGTCAACTCCCCCGCGTTCAAGGACATCATCACGGTCGTCATCAAGTGGGTGGCAGGCCTGATGGGTCCGATGGCGATTCCGATGATGCTGGGCCTGCTGCGGCCGTTCCGCCGGTCGGGGCCGACGGCGGCGCTGGGCAGTTGGTCGATGGGGCTGCTGGCCTTCTGGCTGGTGAACTACCCGATCAACTGGAGCGTGGACGGCGGGGTGCCGCTCCAGTACCAGGTGTCGATCCCGCTGGCCGTGTCGCTGGTGCTCTACATCCTGATCGGCTTCCTGCGGCCCGAGGACACGCCGGAGCGGTTGGCGATCATCGAGACCGTGAACACGGACGGGGACGACGACACCACCTCGGTCCGGGTGTCCGTCCCCACCCCGGAGCCGGCGGACGCGACGCCGGGGAAGGGCTGGACGAAGGACTGAGGCGGCTGAGGCGGCTGAGGCGGCTGAGGCGGCTGAGGCGGCTGAGGCGGCTGAGGCGGCTGAGGGACGGTCCCATGGCGGTCACCCGTCCCTCGTCATCCGCCTGGCGTCATCCGTCCGGCGTCATCCGTCCGGCGTCATCCGACCCGGGTCATCGGCCCGGCGCCATCCGACCCACGTCACCCGCCCGGCGCCATCCGACCCGCGTCACCCGTCCCACGTCATCGGCCCGGCGTCACCCGTCCCACGTCATCGGCCCGGCACCATCCGTCCCGCGTCATCGGCCCGGCACCATCCGTCCCGCGTCATCGGCCCGGCACCATCCGTCCCGCGTCATCCGCCCGGCGTCACCCCATCCCGCGTCATCCGCCCGGCGTCACCCATCCCGCGTCACCCGCCCGGCCTCACCCACCCGGTGTCACCCAACCCGCGTCACCCGTCCCGCGTCACCCGTCCCGCGTCATCCGCCCGGCGTCACCCGACCCGCCTCACCCGTCAAGCCCGTGGATACCGTGCGAGCCACCCCGGTGAAGATCCCGCCGGGCCGTGGAGGGCCGGTCCCTGGGTCATCTCCATGGCGAAGTCGTCGGCGATGACCAGCATCGTCGGTCGGCCCTCCAGTTCCGCCAGCCAGGCGGGCGGGAGGGCCGTCTCGCCGTGCAGGGCGCCCAGCAGGCCGCCGGTCAGGGCGCCCGTCGCGGCCGAGGGGCCGCCGTGGTTGACCGACAGGGACAGCCCGTGGCGGACGTCCTCGCCGACCAGCGCGCAGTACACCGCCACAGACAGGAGGCCCTCCGCCGTGCCGGCGCCGGCCAGGTCCGCGACCCGCGCGGGGGACGGGATGCCCTGGCGTACGGCGCCCAGGGCACGCTGGAGGGCCTCCGCCACCTGCTGGTGGCCGGCTCTCGCCGCCAGCAGGGCCAGCGCCCGCTGGACCGCCGCGTCGAGGCTCTCGCCGCGCGCCAGGCCGTGCACGATCACGGCGTACGCGCCCGCCGCCAGGTAACCCGTCGGGTGGCCGTGGGTCTGCGCGGCGCACTCCACCGCCAGCTGCATCACGAGCTGCGGTTCCCAGCCGACCAGAAGCCCGAACGGGCCCGAGCGGGCCGCCGCCTCCACGCCCCCCTCACCGGGGTTCTTGGGCGCGTCCAGGGTGCCCATCGTCTCGTCGCCGAGGCCGAGCAGACAGGAGAGGGCCGGGTCGCGACGGGCGTACAGCCACTCCTCGCGGGCCAGCCAGCCGTCCTCCTTGCGCCGCTCGTCGGGCCCCCAGTCGCTCTGGGTGGCCGCCCAGCGGCGGTAGGCGCGGTGCAGGTCGGTCGGCGGGTGCCAGGCGCCGGTGTCGCGACGGACCTGGGCGCGGATCAGGCCGTCCAGGGTAAAGAGGGTGAGCTGGGTGATGTCGGTGATCGCACCGCGTCTGCCGTACGCGAAGGCCAGATCGGTGAGGCCCTCCGCGCCGTACGCCTCGTGGATGGAGTCGAGGGTGAGTCCGTCGAGTGGCGCGCCCAGGGCGTCACCGAGAGCCGCGCCGAGCAGTGTGCCGCGGACCCGGCTGCGGAAGTCCTGCTGTTCGGAGCGGCCCCAGATGGCGCCGGACGCGGCACCGGCCACTCCACCGGATGTCATCACGCCCACCTCGGACCTCCCTCACAGCACCGTTCGTACGATTGACAGCTCAGCACTGTAATCGACCGGGAACGGTCTGCTCAGGGCCCGGATTGGTATGCGGAATCTGGCCCGACTGGGCATGAGTGGTCCCAGCTGGTCACCAATCGGGAGCCTTACGCCGTCTCCACACACCCCTCACAGCCCTCACACGTGTTCCCCCGCCTCACCCGCCTTGCATGCCCTGCATGCCCTGCATGCCTCCCGCCTACGTCAGCGCGCGTACCGCCCGCTGATCGTCTCCCGCGCCTCCCGCACCCGCGCCAGCCGTACGGCGAGCCGCTCAGCCTCCTCCGGCGAACCGCCCGGCGCCCGCGCCAGCTCGCCCATCAGGTCGGCCAGCCACGCCACGTCCACCCACTCCCGCGGTCCCGTGAGCAGGACGGCGAGATGCTCGTCCAGTCCCGCCCAGTCGCCGAGACCCGCCGCGATCACCGCGTGCGGAAAGCCGGAGGCGCCCTCGGTCGGCTCCCAGCCGGAGGCCAGCCGGTCCGCCTCACGCCACACCGGGCGCGCGGCGTCCCGGCCCCGCTCCCCGGCGACCGCGAGGGCGAGGCAGAAGACGCCGCCGACCTCGCGCAGGGCGCGCATCCGGTCCGCCGTCTCCCGGGCGGCCCGCCACTCCCCCGCCTTGCGCTGGGTGCGGGCCAGCTCCTCAAGGCCGGCCGGCTCCACGAGCCCGAGCCGCGCGGCCTCCGCGAGCGCCGCCGCCGCGTCCTCGGGGCGACCGTCCAGGAGGTGGAGCCGCGCGAGGGTGTGGTGCGCCCAGGCCAGGTCGTCGCCGATCACGAGATAGCGGCGCAGATCGGTACGTGCGTCCTCGGGGCGGCCCACCGCCAGCAGGGTCATGATCCGCCGCATCAGCTGCCAGGCCCCGTCCGGGTCGAGCGCGACCGCCCGGTCCAGATCCGCCAACGCCGCTCCGTACAGCCGCAGTTCGTGCAGTACGGCGCCACGGCAGCCGACCGCCCGCACACTGCCCGGGAACAGTGACAGAACCCGGTCCAGGTCGACGCGCGCCTCTTCGAACCGGCCCAGACAGCGCAGCGCCTCGCCCCGGTTCCACAGCGCCAAGGCGCTCTCCGGCTCCAACTCGAGCGCCCGGTCGGCGTCTTCGTACGACGCCTCGTATCCGTCGATCCGCCGGTGCACCACCGAGCGCTGCACCAGCGCCCAGAGGTACGACGGATTCAGTTCCAGCGCCTTGTCCAGGTCGGCCAACGCCTCCTCGTGGCGACCGAGCCGGCCGCGCGAGGCTCCCCGGCTGGCGTATCCCGACGCGTAGGCCGGGGCGAGTTCGAGGGCCCGGTCGTAGTCGGCGAGGGCCTCGGCGTCGCGGCCGGCGACCCGCAGCGCGTCGCCGCGCTGGCACACGACCCAGGCCACCTCGGGGCCGAGCGCCACCGCCCGGTCCAGGTCGGCGAACTGAGCGGTCTGCTCCCCGCGCGAGCGGTGCACCCGGGCCCGCCGGACCAGCGCCCACAGATGCTCGGGGTCCACTTCCAGAGCTCGGTCGAGGTCGGCGAGGGCCTGCTCGATGTCGCCGGTGCCGTGCCGGGTGACGCCGCGGGAGGCCCAGGCGCCGGCCAGGTCGGGGCCGAGGACGACGGCCCGGTCCAGGTCACGGATCGCCTCCTCGTGGTGGCCGAGGACACGGTGGTAGTCGCCGCGTGCGAACAGGACACGGGCGGTGTCGGGGGCGAGTTCGTCGGCGCGGTCGAGGTCGGTGATGGCGGCGGCGTAGTCACGCTGTTCGGCGCGGGTGACGCCCCGGCCGTAGTAGGCGCGCTCCAGTTCGGGATCGAGGGCGAGGGCCTGTTCGTACTCGCCGAGTGCCCTCTCGTACTCCCCGCTCAGCCGCAGTTCGCGGCCGCGCAGCATGCGTGCGACGGCCTGCCCCCGCGCGTCGAGCCCGGCCCGGCCCAGCAGCAGCGCGAGCACGCCGAGCACCCCGCCGGCCCCGCTCTCCCCTCCGCCGTCTCCGCCGTCGCCTTCGTCCGTGAGCGCTTCGAGGAGGTCGTGTCCCCAACTCCGTACCGCCGACGCCTCGTTGTCGTCCCCGGCATCCACCAGCACCCGCGCCAGGCGCCGGGCGACCACCTCCCCGTGGTCGCAGGCGTCGACGACGTCCCGCAGGACGAGGGGCAGCGCCGTACGGGGGGACGCGCACAGCAGGTGGTACGACTCCGCGAACCGCAGCTCCCGCCACTCCTCCGTCGCCCACAACTCGTCTGCGTGGAGAGGCACTTCGGCTTCGGCGCGCCAGCCGGCGAAGGTGTCCGCCAGCCAGGTGTGCTGCTCGGCCCAGCGGCGCGGGGAGCGGCGGCGCTGGAGACGGAGCATGGGTGCTCGTACGACGTCGTGGTACTGGACCCGGTCACCCCGGTCGCTCACGAACGGCAGGGCCCTCAACCACCCGAACAGCACGTCGAGTTCGGCCTCGCTCCGCGCCTGCGCCGGGGCGGGGAGCGCGGCCCGGAAGATGTCCGCGTCCAGGCGCCGGGGCAGCGCGCACGCGAGGGCGGCGGCCCGGCGCAGGGGGTCGGACTCCCACTTCAGGAACCGTTCGACGGCGGTCGCGCTCGGGTCGCCGATGTCGTCCGGGTCGGCGGGGCGGGCCGCGGCGAGGGTCGACACCAGCACCGGCAGTCCGCCGGTGAGCCGCAGCACCTCCTCGACGACCGGCTCGTCCGTCACGCCCCTGTCGGCGAGCAGTCCGCGCGCCTCGGCCTCCGTGAACGGCCCGAGGGGCACCTCGGTGACGAAGTCGGCGAAGCCTCCCCAGCGTCCCGTGTCGAATCGCCGCTGACCTGCGGTGACGAGGACGAGGTTGGCGGGGAAGGAGAGGTCGCCGTAGCGGTCGGTGGTCATGATGTCGTGCAGCCAGCCGTCGAGGAACGGGCCGGTGCGCTCGTACGTGTCGAGGAACAGGACGATCCAGGGCACGGCCGCGCAGATGTCGTCCAGCTCGGCGAGCAGCACCGGCGTGAGGACGCGCTCGGGCGCGAGGACGAGCTGTACGTCGTCCTGGTTGCGCAGCCGGGCGGCGATCCCGGCCCGTACCCGGTCGGCGCCCTGGGCGATCCGGTCGGCGTCGAGTGCCCCGGCGAACGGTCCGACGACGGGGATGAGTCCGGCGCCGACGAGCCCGATCCGGGCGGCCGTCAGACTGCCGGCCGAGGGACTTTCGGGCTGCGGTTCGAGGCTCGCGACGGCGGACTCGGCCTCGTGCCGCCGCTCACGATGGGCCGCGAGGAGCCGCTCCAGTTCCTTGAACCGCCGTCCCTGGGCGGCGAACTGACGGCACATCACCGCCAACGCCTCCGGGACGCTGCCGGCGCCCTCGTCGACGTACGCGGTGAGCGCGCCGCGTTCCTTGGCCTGCTGCTCCAACTCCCTCACCAGGAAGGTCTTTCCGACCCCGGCGTTGCCGTGCACATGGAAGCGGAAGTGGTGGCGTTCGTCGTCCGGCGGCAGCTCGAAGTTGGCCCGGAACGCCGCCCGTTCGGCACTCCGGCCGACGAACCCGGCGCGTCCGCGCTGCTGGATCAGCTGCCGCATCGACGGCCGCGGGGCCTGAGCCATCCGTACGTCTCCCTGTGTCGTGGCGGTGTCGTGGCGAACCTTCTGCCGCATCAGTGCCGCATCCATCAGTCTGACCAAACTCCCCAACTCGCCTACGGTGAACGGGAGGTCAACCGAGGAGGGGACGTGGAGACGGCGTCCGGGCCGATCCATAGAGTTGCCTCATGACCACAACAGGTACCCCCCACTCCACGCGTACCACTCCCCCCACACATACCGCGCTCACCCTCGCCGCGACGGTATTGACGGCGACCGTCGCGCTCTACATCGCCCTCGTGGCGCTCGGCAACATCACCGACTTCGGTTCGAACCAGCAGTTCGTGCGCCATGTCCTCGCGATGGACACCACGTTCAAGGACGACGACCTGATGTGGCGGGCCATCACGTCGAAGGGCCTGGCGGACGCGGCGTACGTGGCGATCATCGCGTGGGAGACACTCGCCGCGTTCGTCCTCGTCGCCGGTACGTGGCTGTGGGTCCGCCGCGACCTCGAACGGGCGCGGAGCGTCTCGACGTACGGCCTGCTGATGCTGATGCTGCTGTTCGGCGCCGGTTTCATCGCGATCGGCGGCGAGTGGTTCGCCATGTGGCAGTCCGACGACTGGAACGGCCTGGACGCGGCGACACGGGTGTTCCTGCTGAGCGGGGTGGTGCTGCTGGTGCTCCACCTGCCCACGGGTGCGCCCCGAGCGGCGGCCGAGGAGTCGTAGGGAGCGGCGCGGTTATCTGACGACTGTCTGACAACCGCCAAGCCGACTACTTGACGACCGTCACCTCGGTGCCCGTGTCCCCGAAGGCCCAGAGGGCGGTGCCGTCCGCCTTGGACATGCGGATGCCGCCCGTCTGGACGCCGGACGCGGGCTGCGGTGAGGCGCCGTCGACGGCGTTGGAGAAGGCGATCGAGAGCCCGGAACCGGTGGCGAAGAACATGACGTGCTCGATCGCGACGCCGTCGGAGCCGGTCCGGGCCTCGACCCGCTGCCCGACCGTGTACTTTCCGGGGTCCGGGCTCACCGAGCCCGGCCACACCACGAACGTACGGCGGGTCTGCTCACTCGCGTCGACCAGCCAGACCCGCTTCTGCCCGAGCGAGTAGACGACCCGCCGCCCGGTTCCCGACCCGTCCGGCACGGCCGCCTCGACGGCCTGGCTGGGTTTGGCGGAGGGCTTCGCCGAGACGGAGGCGTTGGGCCTGGCGGCGGCGGTGGCGTGGGGCTGCGGACCCTGTTCGGCCTTCACCGCCAGCACGGCGACGGCGGCGACCGCGCCCAAGGTCAGACCGGTGACCCAGACCGATGAGGGAAGCCGTCGGGCAGCCACGGTCACGCATCTCCTCAGCTACGGAACCCGCCGCCGGGTACTCCGCCGGGGGTCGGATCATCGTACTCCGACGTGCGTGCCCTCCCTGGACGGTCGAGGAGCGGGGAGGGCATCCGGGTGGGCGGGGCCCCGGTGTCAGTTCTGGTATCAGTCCTTGCGTCAGTTCTGGTGGACGACGTTGCGGCCGGGGCCGCCGCTGAGGGCGTCCTTGCCAGGACCGCCGTACAGCCTGTCGTTTCCGCTGTTGCCCTGGATCGTGTCGTTGCCGCTGTTGCCGTAGAGGATGTCGTCGCCCGGGCTGCCGTAGATCAGGTCGTTGCCGGTGCCACCGCGGATCGTGTCGTTGCCGGTCCCGCCGGTCAGGGTCTGCCGGCCCGCACCCCCGGAGATGAGGTCATTGCCCGTGCCCCCGTCCACGCGGCTCCCCTCGCCGTCGGCGGAGATCGTGTCGTTGCCGTCCTGGCCCCAGGCCCTACCCCGGTCGTGCACGGTGATGTTGTCGTCGCCGGGTCCGCCGTAGACGAGGTTGACGTCGGTGCTGCCGGTCTGGGTCGACGTGTCCTTTCCGGCGCCCAGCTCGATTGCGGTGGGGAATTCGTAATTTGTGTGGTTGTTGTAGGTGACGGTGTCGTTGCCGTCGCCGAGTTTCATGGTCAACATTACGTACTTGTGGGTGGCGTCCGGGGTGTGCTGGTTGCAGGTGATCTTGGTGCGGTCTGCGGGGTCGGGGTAGTTGCAGACGTGCCCGGGGTCCTCGATCGGGACGACGTCGTGGATGAAGTACATGAAGTAGAGATTCACGCCACCGTCCTCCCACGCCTCGACTGTCACCTTGTTGGTCTGGCCCGGCGCCGCCTTGTAGACGAAGGACTTGCCGTCAGCGCCCATCGTCACGGTGGCCACCGGTTCCGCGGCGCCGGCGGGCAGGGCGACCAGGGCGGTCAGTCCGGTGGTGACGGTCAGGGTCAGTGCCGAGGCCACGCGGAGCGCCTTGCGGCTGACGAGCCGGCGTACGGGACTACTCGCGGAGCGAGCGGGCATTGCACAGCCTTCAAGAGGGACAAGCGGGTTCGACACCCCCAGGTGACTCGCGGCGCGCGCAAAGGGTTGTGCACAAAGAATCCGCACAGCGTTGCCAGAGTGATTGACGAGGAGGGTGGGGCGATCTACCTTCTGATCGACTTTCCGAACCTAGTTCGAAATTTCGGCCAATTCGCTTCTCCGGCTGCACTTTCATGTCCCCCATCACCCCATACGTTCCATACGTGGCGTGCAGCCGCTCACTCCGCTCCCGGACCAGCACCCGCACACCCCCGTAGCCGCACCCGCTTGGAGACACCGATGAGCGCACGACCCCAGCCCTCCCGCCGTCTCTTCCTCGGCATGGCCGCCACCGCCCCGCTCGCCGCGTCCGGCGTCCTGACCCTCGGCGCCGGCACCGCCCACGCGGCCGACTCCGCGTACGTGATGTGCTACTTCACCGAGTCGACGAGCCTCGGCGCCGGCACCGACTACGGCCTCCACCTGGCCGTCAGCCCGGACTCGCTCAACTGGACGCCACTGAACCAGAACAACCCCGTGGTCACCCCCACCGCAGGCGCCCTCGGACTGCGCGACCCGTTCCTCATGCGCAAGCAGGACGGCACGTTCGTCGCCATCGCCACCGACCTCAAGAGCACGGACTGGTCGTACAACAGCCAGTACATCCATGTCTGGGACTCGGCCGACCTGCGCACCTTCACCGGCTACCGGCGCCTGAAACTCCACGACATGACCACGCACAGCTGGGCACCCGAGGCGTTCTGGGACGCGGGCCGGGGCCAGTACGCGGTGATCTACTCGGCGGTCAACTCCAGCGGCCACAACGTGATCATGGTGAACTACACCAGCGACTTCGTCACGGCGTCGGCTCCGCAGGTCTTCTTCGACCCCGGCTACGACGTGATCGACGGTGACATGGCGGTCGGCGTCAACGGCTACAACTACCTCTTCTTCAAGAAGAACCAGACCCTGGTCTCCGCCCGCTCCACGACCCTCAACCCGGGCAGCTTCACCGAGTACAGCGCGGGCGTGGCTCACGGCGGCACGGAAGCCCCGACCGTCTTCAAGTCGCTGTCGTCGAACACCTGGTACCTCTGGGGCGACACCTACACCCCGAACGGTGTCTTCTACGCCTGGCAGACCTCCGACCTGGCCTCCGGCACCTGGACCGCGCTCGACCAGAAGACCTACACGCAGCCGGTCAACTCCAAGCACTGCGGCATCACGACGATCACGACGACCGAGTACAACAACCTGCTCACCAAGTGGGGCGCCCCGGCCTGGAACCGCCTCAAGTCGTACAACTACCCGGCCCGTTACGTCCGCCACGCCAACTACGTCGGCCGCATCGACGAATACCCCTTCGACCAGTACACCGACTCGGAGTGGAAGCTCGTCCCGGGCCTGGCGGACAGCACCGGCATCTCCTTCCAGTCGGTCAACTACCCCACCCGCTATCTCCGCCACTACAACTACGCCCTCCAACTCGACGTCAACGACGGCACGTCGACCTTCGCCGGCGACGCGACCTTCTACCGCACGGCGGGCCTGGCGGACAGCTCCTGGGCATCCTTCCGCTCGTACAACAACCCGACGCGGTACATACGCCACTCGAACTACGTCCTGCGCATCGACCCGATCTCGACGACCACGGAGAAGCAGGACGCCACGTTCCGGGTGGGGTACTGATGCTGGACGGGGGGTGAGTGTCCCGCGCACGGCTACGGGCTGTCCCGCCTGCTTCTCGGGTTCTGCTGATCGTCACAACTTCCGACGTCCGGGTGGGCGATGAAGGACATAAACGCTGAAGGGTGGCGCCCGAACGAGTAAGAGGGTGCCCCTGGGGGCGCGCAGGGAGCAGCAGAGTGCCCCGATTGCCGGAGCCTTCACTTCGGGACCATCCCCGCACGTGCGGGGAGCAGGCATCCAGTTCGATCCAGCCCGTGCCCGGACCGGGACCATCCCCGCGTGCGGGGAGCAGTGACATCGGCGGTCCAGCGGTAGGTGCGGGTCAGGACCATCCCCGCGCGTGCGGGGAGCAGTCTGGACCGGTCTCGACGGCACAGCCGCATTCGGGACCATCCCCGCGCGTGCGGGGAGCAGCCAATCGCCGGACTACGTGGCGGGGAGCACGGGGGACCATCCCCGCGCGTGCGGGGAGCAGACGGAATCCGGGGGCAGCATGGTGGGCGCGTTGGGACCATCCCCGCCGGTGCGGGGAGCAGCAGGAGGCGGAAGTCCTCCCGCCCGTGCGCCCGGGACCATCCCCGCCCGCGCAGGGAGGATCTCAACCGCTCCCTGATCGAGGACGCCAGTCGCCTGCTCCCCCACTCGCGGGGTGTTCTCAACCGTGCGCTTCGGACGCCCGATGGTCTCCGCATGGCCAGCCCGTGAGCTCTAACCCGTCGCGCTGCTGCCCACTCTCACAGTGCTGCGCAGGGACTGGAAGTCTCCGAGGAGATCCGGTGCTTGGTACGGGCACGTGCCGGAAGCCTGCGAGCGGACGGAGGACCTCGCATACAGCGGCGGCTCGTCCCCGGCATGAGGAGCAGGCCGCCCCAGAAACAGGTGCTGGTCAGCAGGTAGTCCGGATCATCACCACCAGGTTCGGCGAAGCTACTGACGGCTGGCTCTGACCGATGTCCTCGTAGCCCCACGACCGGTAGAGCGCGTGGACCTTCCCGTCTCCCGCTGCCCGGTTGACCATGAGCGTCACGTACGGCTCGTCGCGCGTGGCGAGGAAGGCGTCGTGGAGGCGTCGCGCGGTACCCGTGCCCCGCCACTGGGTGCGTACGCCGATCTCCTTCAGGGCCACGGCCGGACGCTCTGTGTATTCGTGCGCCGGCGCCGGGACCGTGCGCTGCCAGTACCGGTTACCGTGCTCGATCGTGTTGCCGTAGACGTATCCGACCGGATGCCCGTTTACGTACGCGAGCACAGCCCCGAAACCCGACTCGACGCCATGCCGGTCCAGGCGCTCCCCGAACGCGGTGACCGCGTAGTTCGGCAGGTGGAGCAGCGGGGCCCGTACGTCGGCGTACACATCGAGGAGGTCACCGCGGACGGTGTAGAGGGTGGTGAACGTGCGCAACTCGATGCCGGGCGCCGGGGTCACGCGGCCATCCTCCAGGCGGCGGTGTGCTCGGTCCAGGTGTGCACGGTGGTGCCGTCCGGTCCGGTGGCTCGTAGCGCGGCCCCGAACTCCTGCAGCATGCGCGCTACCCGGACGTGTTGCGTAGCAACGTCGACGGGGACTTTCATCGCCGTAGCCGTGGCGGCATCGCCGTCGCCCTGGGCAAGTTGGGCGTGTGCGAGTCGGGTGGTCGTGATGGCCCGGGAGCGGACCATGTGGGGCCGGAGGGCAGACAGACAACGGTGGGCATGGAACTCGGCGGTCGGGTAGTCGCCGAGCGTCAGATACGCCGACAGGGCCAAGGAGTCCAGCTCGGCCTGATCGTAGAAGGCGAGCATCCACACCGGCCGATAGTCGGCAGGGTCGGCGCGCAGCATGGCGTCCTGTGCCTGCTCGAACGCCCGCCGGGTGCCGCTGCGGTCCTGCGCCGCGCCATGGATGGCCGCCTGTCGGGCCAGGCCGAGGGACGCGAACAAGGGGTCGCGGCGGGTGAGGTGCAGGTTGCGGGCAACGTCGTTCGCGGCAAGCGCGTCGGCAGGACGCCTCATGTGGCGGTACATGGTCCCCGCGTGACTCCAGATGCGGAACTTGATCGCCTGGTCGCCGGACATCTCGGCGAGGGTCTGTGCTTCTCGCATGTGCGTCTTCGCGTCCTCGTAGCGGCGGCCGTCGATCGCCGCCCACATCGCCGAGGAGCGGAACGAAGCCGCGCAGGCATACAGGTTGCCGCGTACACGCTGGCTGGCACTGCCGGCAATCTGTAGGTTCAGCGCCTCGTCGGCGAGCGCGGCGGCCCGCTGCTCGATGCCGAGTTGGCCGCCGTGGCGGTGGTCACTGGCGATGATCTCCGCGAAGCGTTGCTGCAGGCGGTCGACGTCGCCCATGCCGATACGGCGCGGCGATCCACTGCCGGGCACGGCTGCTGCTGCGGCAGTGGCGGCGATGCCGCCGACGAGGGTACGGCGCTTCATGTCGAGGTCCTCCTGCGATGCGGCTGGGGTGGACCGGGCCTGGCCCCGTGGCACGAACCCTAAAGCCGTGGCGGGTAGGCCGCTGACGTCCTCAAGGGCCCTGCGGGTAGCCGATTTCGGCCACCGTACCCGCCCCGCTTTCCAGGAGCGGACGGATGATCCGTCCAGCCCGCCGGACCGTCCGGTCAGTCGCCCCACGGCCGTGTTGACCGCATCGGCAAGGGAGTTGGAGCTGTGACCGTGCTCGTTCATCCACGCCTCAAGAACGGTGTTGCGCGTGATGCCCATCCACGCACGGTAGCCGCACGACCCCCCATCCGTCAGGTAACGGCGAGGTCAAATCGCCCTAGGCCTCACCGTCTGGCACTCGTCTGACCGCCCTAACCAGCTGGCTACGACTCGCAGTTGTCTGGTCACAGGCTGCTCCTCCCCGAGTGCGGGCGGCTGTTGACGGCCCGGCCCGCTCCTGAGTCCGCCAAGGGGCGGGCCGGGCACCGAGACAACGACAAGGGCTCCACCAATGACGAGTCTCAGTACGCCAGTTCAGGCTGCCCCGACCGGGCCTCCCGCCTACAGCCAGACCTTCCCGTGCGAGCCGACGACGGCCTCGATAGCCCGCAAGCTCGTCCGCGACGCCCTCGCCGTATGGCACCTGAACGACTTCGCCGACCCCGCAGCGCTGATCATCTCGGAACTGGTCACGAATGCCATCAGACATACCCCGGGCCAGTCGATCCGTCTGCTCGTCCGACGGCCGAGTACGGCGCTGGTCCGCGTCGGGGTGGTGGACCGGGCGCCCACGCGTCTGCCGGTGTTCAACCCTGTCGCTGCCGACGACGAGTCCGGCCGTGGCCTGCTCCTGATCGACGAACTCGCGGACCGCTGGGGCTATGACCTGCGGGGCTCCGGTCGTCGCCCGTGGGGCAAAGAGGTGTGGGCCGAGCTCCTCACCGAGGCCGACCAGTGACCGCAGCCCTCGGCGCCTTCGCTGCTGTTTGGCTCCGGCCGCGCCCTGAGCGACATGCGCCACCGCAGAAGCTCATCCGCGCCTTCGGACAAGCGGCCGCCAAACCAGAAGTGCACCTACGGAAGGAGCACCAGACCATGACCATTCCGCTTTCGAACACCAACGACGTGGACTGGACCGCGCTGCGGAACTTCGCCATGCTGCGCGGCCAACTCAGGGTCTCCCTGACCCCGAAATGCAACGAGAAGTGCTGGTTCTGCCACAACGAGGGTGACGTCCCGCCGCCCTTCACACACCTGCACCGCGATGCGCTGCCCCGCGACCGCGAGATGACCGCTGAGGACTTCCTGACCGTCCTGGGCGCCCTGATGAACGCGGGGCTCAAGCGGGTGTACTTCACAGGCGGGGAACCGCTTATGTCGCCCTTGTCCCGGCCGATCCTCACCCAACTCCCCGAACGCGGACCGGACACGAGCTACACCCTGATCACGAACGGAACGCTGGTTCGCACTCATCAGAAATGGCTCTCTACGACCGCCCTGGACAAGGTGAAGGTTTCCCTCCACTACTTCTCGGACGCGTCGCTCAAGGCCATCGCCAATACCCGCATCGGCATCGCGACCATCCTCGACGGGATCGAGGCGGCCCGCGAGCTGTTCGAGCGAGTGGAACTGAACACGCTCGTACAGCGGGAGAACGAACACGAGCTGCACGACATCCTGGCCTTCGCTCTCGACCGTCGTATGCCTGTCCAGTTCATCGAGCTGGTGGACACCGACTTCAACACCAAGCGAAAGGACTCCGCGATCGGCGCCCAAGGCATCATCGATCATCTGCGCACCCTGACCAGGGACGAAGAGGTCGAGGTCTCCGGCGTCGGGCAGGGACGGCGGATCTTCCGCATCGACGGCATCGAGATCGACGTCATCCATCGCGAACTCGGGCGCCACCACGTCGGCCAGTGCGGCGCTTGCCCTGTCAGGTCCAAGTGCGTGGAGGGGTTCTGGTCCCTTCGCGTCGACCACGCCGGCGGAGTCCAACCCTGTCTGTTGCGGGACGACCTCCGCATGGACATCCGGCCTCTGCTGGCTGATCCGAAGCAGCTTCCCGCGGCCGTCGCACGGCACGTCTCGGCCTTCACCGAGGGCACCCTGTGATCCCCCTGCCCGCCCCGTACACGCCCGGGGTTGCGGAACGCCAGGGGCCGTTCGTGGTCCTGGAAGGCGTCTCCGGAGTCGGGAAGTCGACGCTTGCCCGAAGGTTGGCCAAGCGGCTCGGCGCCGCAACGATCCATACCCTCACCGATCCGCACACCAACTGGTCCGACTCGGTCAACCGGGAGCTTCGGCCGCTTCCGCAAATTGCCTTCTACCTCTCCGGTCTCCTGCACGTCTCCGACCTCGTACGGCAGGCCCTCAGCGTGGGACCAGTTGTCGCGGACCGCTACGTCGTATCGGTCATGGCCTGCCATGCCGCCGTCAACCACGCCGGCCTGGGCCAGGTGCAAGAAATGATCGCCCCGTTCCTGCCGTACCTCGTGGCGCCTGACGCCACCTTCTGCCTGGTCAGCTCCGGCAGCTCGCTGAAAGAGCGGATGGGCACCAAGACGGACGTGAAGCAGGACGACACCGACCTGTTCGACATCCCCGGCCGTCTTGCCAGGCTCCAGCAAAACTTCCATGCCGTCATCGACGAGGACCCCACGGCAGTCATGCTCCCCACCGATGGTCGCAGCCCGGACGACCTGGCGGATGCCATCGTCAAGTACCTGGAGGACAGGCGTGCTTAATCCGATCGACAGCGACGCCGTCATCCGTGACGGCCGCATCGCAGGGGTGTTCCCGGGCGAGATCCACGAGGGCGTGGCTTGGTGGGTCGCCGCCTGCTTCGTCCTGATCAGCCAGGCCCGGCAGATGGCCGTGGCCCACGACGAGCACCCCGTCACGGCCGAGTTCCACCGACGGTTCTGCCGGGGGGCTGTCAATGCCGAGCACTGGGGTTGCCACGTCTCCAGTCTTGGTACGGCCGACGAAGCCCAGCTCCTGCACGCCATGAAGGAACTAGGAGGCGTCCCCGGAGCCCTGCTGACCACGACCGACAGCGGCGGCGGCGGCGGGCAGATGATCACGATTCGCCTCTACGACGCGGACGGCCGGCCGGTCACCGAAGACACGGGCCTGGCAAGGCTACGAAAGGTGATCGCCTCCGACCGGATTCCCATCCCGGTGAACGACCAGGCCAAGGGGCGCATCACCGACCGCCGCGGCCTGGTGGTGACACTGTGACCGACACGGCCGAGGTCATCCAAAGCCAGACCAGCATCCTCTTCGTCACCCTGGACTCCCTGCGCCACGATGTCGCCCGAGCCGCCTTGCACGCCGGTCAGACGCCGCGCCTGGCCAGCGTCCTGCCGGGCGGGGTGTGGGAGGAACGCCGTACTCCCGGTACCTTCACCCTCCCCGCGCACATCGCCTTCTTCTCCGGCTTCCTCCCCAAGCTTCCGCAGCCCGTACAGCCGCCCCGGCTGTGGGAGTGCCGCCCGCCCGCGTTCAAGACCGTTGATCCGCGCACGTTCGTCTTCGACGCGCCGAGCCTTCTTGCCGGGCTCGCCCAGCACGGATACCGGACGGTGTGCATCGGCGGCGTGACCTACTTCTCACGGGAGACACCACTCGGGTCGGTGCTGCCCGACATGTTCGACGAGGACCACTGGCGTCCCGAGTTCTGCTCCCCGGAGCCCGATTCCACGCGGCACCAGGTAGACCACGCCCTGACCATCGCCGAACAGTCCACCGACCGGCCGCTGTCAACGTCTCCGCCACTCATGTCCCCCACGGCCACTACATCGGCGACAGTGCCGACTCCTGGCGATCCCAAGCTGCCGCGCTCGCGTACGCGGACGCACACCTCGGCCGCCTGATCGACGGGCTCACCGGCAAGAAACGGTGGCTGATCATCATGTGCGCCGACCACGGTGACGCATTCGGCGAGGACGGCTACCACGGCCGTGGCATTGCTCACCCGACCGTGCTGAACGTGCCGTTCGCGGCCTGGCTGTCGGAGTAGACGGCTACGCTCCCGGGCCATGACCGACTCACCCCAAGGGGACGCTCTGCGCGACGCCTCCGTAATCGTGGCCCGAGACGCGGACGGCACGGTCGCCGTCCTGGCCGCCGTGTTCCCGCAGCACGGCGGCGAGTACGTGTTCCTGCCCGGGGGACGCCGAGAGCCTGGCGAAACACCGGAAGAATGCGCGCGCCGCGAGCTGCTCGAGGAAGCCGGCGTCACCGCCCGGACCTGGCGGCCCCTCGGCTCGTACGCCATCACGCTGGACTCTCCTGCCCGCATCCACCTTTTCCTGGCCGAAGGCCTCACCTGCGGCCCGCAACAACTCACGCCCAGCGAAGAGCACTTCAAACTCGCATGGTGGCCAATGCCTGACGCGATCCAGGCCGCCACCGAAGGACGCTTCCTACTTCAGGGGGGCCCACTGGCACTGCTGCTGGCCCAGCAGGTCACAACAGCCCGACAAAAGCGGAACCCTGTTGTCGCATCAACGTCCTCGACCGGCTCTCCGACAGGCAACTCGACCGCCCCGTCACCAACGGCCTACGAGCGGTCGCCCTCGGGATCGAGTCCGGCAGTGACCGTGTCCTCAGGGAGATGGACAAGCGGATCCGACGCCGACATGACCGAACGCGTCGCGCGCCGAATCGCCGATGCCATCCCGCCTTTGCCGCTAGCGTCGATCGCCACACCCGACGAACCGAACCCCCAGGAACCGTGAGCGCGCAACCCGCACAGCCCGTCATCGACACCCATGTCATCCTCCGCGACGGCGACAAGATCCTCATGTCGCAGCGCGGCGGCCCTTACGGCCGCTATCGGTGGCACATGCCTTCGGGCAAGCTCGACAAGGGCGAGCCGTTGAGTTCCGGCGCCGCTCGGGAGCTGTATGAGGAGACAGACGTCACCGTCGACCCCGCCCACCTTCGCCTCGTGCACGTCGTGCATCACCGGCAGAACGAGGAGGTCGAGCGGATCGGCTTCTTCTTCGAGGCCACCGAGTGGGAGGGAACGCCCCACAACCAGGAACCCGAGAAGTGCCTCGCGCTCGCCTGGTTCAGCGTGCACGATCTGCCCGAGGACATCATCGAGTACCCAGAAGCAGGCCTGCTCGGCTATCTGAACGGCATCGACCGCCTCAACGAGCATGGCTGGCAGTAACTCTCGTCGCCGTTCGCGACCTGGCCGTCAGCGTAGGCACCTACGCCGACGGCCATGACCGACGCACCCCACGGGGACGCTGTGCGCGACGCGTCCGTAATCGTGGCCCGGGACGCGAACGGCATGGTCGCCGTCCTGACCGCTCCCAGCAGTCGGGAGGGCTGAACCGTCCCCCAACGGGTAGCAGAACTGTGGACGGCGCCGGCCGGTATCGAGGGATGGAGTCGCATGCCAGGCATGATCGAACGTATCAAGCAGTTCGCACGGAGCCCTCAAGGGCGTCGTGCGGTCGAGCAGGCGCGGCGGGCCGCCGCCGATCCCCGCCGGCGGAGCCAGGCCAAGCGCCTGCTGAGTAGGTTCCGCGGCCGTCACTGACGACCACAACCGCCCTGTACCAAGGGCGACTTGGTTGGTCGGGTGGGCTGGGAGATGTGCTGCTGGGCGCCCTACGGGGCAGTGCGGCTCTGGCACTTGACACTGCCCCGCGTGCGAACGGGTGTGTACCCGGGCCGGAGCTACGGCCTCAGTGCGCCGTCGAACTGGATCCAGGCCGACCAGCTGCCGCCAGGGCTGGCCTGGGATCGATGCCACACCTGCCCCGCGCTGTTCACCCCGAACAGCTCGATCCGGCCGTTGGCGTTGGTCTCCGCCGCGACCTGTGTCAGTCCGCCGTCGAGCTGGACCCAGGCCGACCAGGAACCACCGATAGTGGTCTGTGAGCGGGTGTAGATCTGCCCCGCACTGTTGGACCCGAAGACCTGCAACCGGCCGTCCGCGTTACGAGCCGCCGCGATCGAGTCCAAAGCACCGTCGAACTGGACCCAGGCCGACCAGCTACCACCAGGCGTGACCTGCGAACGGTGCCACACCTGCCCCGCGCTGTTCACCCCGAACAGCTCGATGCGCCCATCGGCGTTCGTCTCCGCCGCGACCTGTGACAGCCCGCCGTCGAGCTGGACCCAGGCCGACCAGGAACCACCGATGGTCGTCTGCGAGCGGGTGTAGATCTGCCCCGCACTGTTGGACCCGAAGATCTGCAGGCGGCCGTCGGCGTTGCGGGCCGCCGCGATCGATGTCAGCGCACCGTCGAACTGAACCCAGGCCGACCAGCTGCCACCAGGCGTGACCTGCGAACGGTGCCACACCTGCCCCGCGCCGTTCACGCCGAACAGCTCGACGCGCCCGTCGGCGTTCGTCTCCGCCGCGACGGAACGCAGCCCGCCGTCCAACTGGGCCCAGTTGGACCAGTCTCCGCCGATCGTGGTCTGCGAACGGTTGTAGATGTTGTCGGCACTGTTGGTTCCGAAGAGCTCCAGCCGCCCGTCCGCGTCCCGGGCGGAGGCTATGGAGGAGCCGTACGCGGAGACCGTGACTGCGGGGGTGACGCCCTTCGCGGGTGCGGCGGCCGAGGCTATACCGGATAAACCGATGGCCGGCGT
Organism: Streptomyces sp. B21-083; assembly: GCF_036898825.1. Lineage (GTDB taxonomy): Bacteria > Actinomycetota > Actinomycetes > Streptomycetales > Streptomycetaceae > Streptomyces. The sequence goes on from NZ_JARUND010000001.1 coordinate 4,214,917, forward strand.
GGCGATCAGTACTGCCGAAACCACCGAAACCGTTGCGGACACCACCAGTCGACGGATTCGTCTGTCGGGATTTCCCATGCGACTGACCTGCTTTCTGGTTCAGGAACAGAAACGGGAACAGAAAGTGGAGCAGGAACAGGAACAGGAACAGGAACAGGAACAAGGCGACCCTAGGACCGGGGCGCAGAAAAAGCTGGACGATTTCTGGACTGTCGCCGTCGCTCACATAGCGCCAACCTGTTGCCGCTGGAGCGGCATTATTTGCCGTTGCGCGCCTCCAGGGCGGCGGTCAGCCCGTCACGAACGTCCGCACGCTGCGAGCGGGCAGCGTGGCGGTGAAGGAGCCGTTCGACACGCCGGATGCGCCCTGGGGCGCGACGTTCCTGCTCCCGTCGGTCAGCCAGGACGAGACGCTGGACGGTGTGCTGTTCGCCAGGGTGAACTGCTGACTCACCGCGGAGGCCCCCTTGTTGACGGCGACCACCACGACCGTGGAGCCACTGCCCCGGTACGCCGAGACGTAGACGTCCGACGCCGGTTTCGCCGTCGCCTCGATCCGTACGTATCCGGGCCGGACGAACCTGGCGAACTGGGCCATGCAGGCACCGCGCTTGCTGATCGCGCCGTCCTCACGCATGGGGCCGTAGCCGCGCCGGATGTACCACCAGATGTACGCCTGGAACTCGGCGTCCACCATGGCGTGGTGGATGTGCTCCCCCACGTCGAGCGCCTGGGGCCAGAGGTCCGCCGAGTCGGTGCTGTTGGGGTAGTAGACCTCGGTCATCCAGAGTTCTTTGCCCGCGCCCTTCTGTTTGAACAGGGGATAGGGGAAGTTCGCGTACGGCGTGCCATAAAGGTGGGCCCCGATCACGTCCACGTTCGCGAGTGCCGCCGTGTCGTTGAGGATCGGGTCCGACATGTTCTTCAGGTACTGGAAGGACTCCGGCGCGATGACCTTGGTGCCGATCGAGCCGGCGTTCTCCCGCAGGAATCGGGCCATTTCCGCAGGGGTCCACCACGTCCAGTCCTGCGCGTAGTCGGGCTCGTTCTGCACCGATATGGCGTACAGATTCACTCCGTTGTTCCGCAGGTACGTAGTGAAGTCGTTGAGATGCTGGGCGTAGGCGCCGTACATGTCGTACCTGAGACGTCGGGCGTTGGTCTGGCTGCCGTGGACGAAGGTCTCGACCATGGAGGCGGGAGGATTCCACGGCGACGCGATGACGGCCACCCCGAGTTCGGCCGCGCGTTTCGCCGTCGCCAGGTCACGGTTCCAGGCCGCCCGGTCCTCGGGTACCGGGATCCGCAGCAGCGACAGTCCGAGCCGCCCCTCTCCGGTTCCGAATGCCGTGTCCCGCTGGGCAGTTGTGAGGTCGCCGATCCAGGCCGTGTGGTTCATGCCTCCGAAGCCCCGGATCGTCTGGCGGCGCGCCGACGGATCGACGACCACCGTGGCGGCGGCCGTCGCCGGAGCCGCCGCGGCTCTCGAAGCACCGGCGGCCGACGCCGCGGCGGTGAGGACCGGCAGGGCCCCCATCGTCGCCAGGACGGTCCTGCGGCTCGGTGATCCCTGGCGCCCGTTCACGGGCTGGTTCTGGCTGTGCGTCATGTCTCCTCCTGGCCTGCCTGCTGACTACCTGCCGGCTATTTGCTGGCTACCTGCTCTGATTCGGACCCTAGCGGTCCCAATGGGAGCGCTCCCACATGGAAAAAGACGACTCCACAACGCGCCATTCTCGGCGTGCGGGACCGTGCGGCAGTCAGCCCTCGGATTCGTGCGACTCACGGCTCCGAGCGGCGTGGATGACACCCGGGCGGTACGGCGAGGAGACCACCGTCCGCCCTTCCGACACGCCCCGGACCGGGGCGATACCGGCGTTCACCTCGGGTTACGGCAGAACACAGCCGATGGCCGGTTTCGCACCCTCGGGCATTGAGGGGGATCATGTGGCAGTTGGTCCCGTGCCGTTGGTCCCGTGCCGTTGCCCCCGTGCCGTCAGTCCAGCACAGGCAGCAGCTCCGGCAGATGGCCGTCCGACAAGGCCGCCGCCTGCTGCCGTTCCTCCGTGACCTCCCCGTAGAGGGTGGTCCGGGGTTTTGCGGGCCGCCCGGCCGCCTCCGCCACCGCGATCAGGTCCTTGACCGACTTGTAGGAGCCGTACGACGACCCGGCCATGCGCGAGATCGTCTCCTCCATCAGCGTGCCGCCCAGGTCGTTCGCGCCCGAGCGGAGCATTTCCGCCGCGCCCTCCGTGCCCAACTTCACCCAGCTGGTCTGGATGTTGGGGATGTGGGTGTGCAGGAGGAGGCGGGCCATGGCGATGACCGCACGGTTGTCGCGCATCGTCGGGCCGGGGCGGGCGATGCCCGCGAGGTAGACCGGTGCGTTGGTGTGGATGAAGGGGAGGGTGACGAACTCCGTGAAGCCGCCCGTCTGTTGCTGGATGCGGGCCAGGGTCCGGAAGTGGCCGAGCCAGTGGCGCGGTTGGTCGACGTGGCCGTACATCATCGTGGAGGAGGAGCGGATGCCCAGCTCGTGGGCGGTCGTCACGACCTCGATCCAGGTGGCCGTGGGCAGCTTGCCCTTGGTGAGGACCCAGCGGACCTCGTCGTCGAGGATCTCCGCCGCCGTGCCGGGGATCGTGTCGAGGCCGGCTTCCTTCGCGGCCGTCAGCCACTCGCGGATCGACATCCCGGTGCGGGTCGCGCCGTTCACCACTTCCATGGGCGAGAAGGCGTGTACGTGCATGCCGGGTACCCGTTCCTTCACCGCCTTCGCGATGTCGAAGTACGCCGTCCCCGGCAGGTCGGGGTGGATGCCGCCCTGCATACAGACCTCAACTGCCCCGAGATCCCAGGCCTGTTGGGCGCGGTCCGCCACCTGGTCCAGGGACAGCGTGTACGCGTCGGCGTCGGTCCTGCGCTGCGCGAAGGCGCAGAAACGGCAGCCGGTGTAGCAGACGTTGGTGAAGTTGATGTTCCGGGTGACGATGTAGGTGACATCGTCGCCGACCGCCGACTTCCGTACGTCGTCGGCGACTTGGCACAGGGCGTCCAGGGCGGGGCCGTCCGCGTGGAACAGCGCCAGTGCCTCGTCGTCGGTCAGCTTCGTCGGGTCGTCGGCCGCCGTGCGCAGCGCCTGCCGTACGTCCGTGTCGATGCGCTCCGGCACCATCCCGGGCGCCGCCGCCTCACGCAGGGCGCCCCAGTCGCCGTACACCACGTCGAAGTCCTCGCGCCGGTCCGACGTACGGCCGTCGGTGTCGATCGTGGTGTGCAGGTCGGTACGGCCGGACGACACGAACACCTCCTCCGGCTCCTGCCACGGGTGGCCCTCGACGACCGCGTCCTCGCGGGCGAGGCCCGTCTCCGGGTCCGCGAGCGCTCGCACGTGAGGGAGCAGGCGCGGGTCGAGCCAGGGCTCGCCCCGCTGCACGAACTCCGGGTAGACGCAGAGGCGTTCGCGCAGTTCGAAGCCGACCGTGGCCGACTTTTCCCGCAACTCCTCGATCTGGGGCCAGGGGCGTTCCGGGTTGACGTGGTCGATGGTGAGCGGGGAGACCCCGCCCCAGTCGTCGATGCCGGCGCCGATCAGCCGCTCGTACTCGGAGTCGACGAGGTTGGGCGGGGCTTGGAGGCAGGCGCTCGGGCCCATGATGTGGCGTGCCACGGCCACCGTCGCGACGAGCTCGTCCAGTTCCGCGTCCGGCATACCGCGCATCGCGGTGTCCGGCTTGGCGCGGAAGTTCTGGATGATCAGCTCCTGGATGGAGTGGTAGGCGCGGGAGATCCTGCGGAGGGCGAACAACGACTCCGCCCGCTCCTCGTACGTCTCGCCGATCCCGATCAGGAGGCCCGAGGTGAAGGGGACGGACGACCGGCCCGCGTCCTCCAACACCCTTAGCCGTACGGCGGGTTCCTTGTCCGGAGAGCCGTAGTGCGGGCCGCCCGGCTCGGACCAGAGGCGGGTGGCCGTCGTCTCCAGCATCATGCCCATGGAGGGGGCGACGGGCTTCAGCCGCTGGAAGTCGGTCCAGGACATCACGCCCGGGTTGAGGTGGGGCAGCAGGCCCGTCTCCTCCAGGATGCGGATCGAGATGGCGCGGACGTACGCGATCGTGTCGTCGTAGCCGTGCGCGTCGAGCCACTCGCGCGCCTCGGGCCAGCGGTCCTCGGGCTTGTCGCCGAGGGTGATCAGCGCTTCCTTGCAGCCGAGGGCGGCGCCGCGTCGGGCGATGTCGAGAACCTCGTCCGGGGACATGAACATGCCGTGTCCGGCCCTGCGGAGCTTGCCCGGGACGGTCACGAAGGTGCAGTAGTGGCACTTGTCCCGGCAGAGCCGGGTCAGAGGGATGAAGACGCTCTTCGAGTACGTGATGACGCCGGGGCGTCCCGCGGCCTCCAGGCCGGCGTCCCGGACGCGGGCCGCGGACGCGGTGAGGTCGTCGAGGGCCTCGCCACGGGCCTGGAGCAGCACCGCCGCCTCACCGACGTCGAGGGCGACGCCGTCCCGGGCACGTTTGAGGGCGCGACGCATGGAGTTCTCGGTCGGGCCGGTGGCGCCGCCGGGGCGCTCGGTGGGGCCGGTTCCGGAAATCTCGGGAGTCGTCATCCTTCGAGCATACGATCGCTTTGATCAGGTCATACAGGACCGCCCTGTCCGTTCTGGGTGCCGAACGTCACAGGGCGGCACTGGCGTCTACACGTACTCCGCGTACCCGTCCAGCAGGCCCAGCACCTCGGCCTCTCCCGCCGGCGGCAGCTGCACCACACACTCCTCGATGCCCAGCTCCGCGTAGTGGGCGAGCTTCCCCGGGCTGGGCTGGACGGCGTACGGGACGACCTGGAGCGCGGCCGGGTCGCGGCCCGCGTCCGCCCACACCGACCGCAGCACGGGCAGCGACTCGGACAGGCCGCGCCCGCCGATCGGCAGCCAGCCGTCGGCGTACTCGCTGATGTGAGCGAACAGTTTCGGCCCGGCCGAGCCGCCGATGAGGGTGCGGGGGCCGTTCACCGGCCCGCGCGCCTTCTGGACCGGCTTGGGGTAAGCGGTGCTGGCCCGTACCCTCCCGAACTCCCCCTCGTACGCGGTCGGTTCGTCCGCCCACAGGGCGCGCATCAGCGCCATCCGGTCCCGGGTCAGGTCGCGCCGCGTGCGCCACTCCACCCCGTGGTCGGCGGCCTCCTCGACGTTCCAGCCGTAGCCGAGACCGAGGGTGAAGCGTCCGCCGGAGAGGTGGTCCAGGGTCGCGATCTGCTTGGCGAGGTCGATCGGGTCGTGCTGGGCGACGAGCGTGATGCCCGTGCCGAGGGCGAGCCGCTCGGTGACGGCGGCGGCCTGACCGAGCGCGACGAAGGGGTCGAGCGTACGGCCGTACTCGGGCGGCAGGTCACCGCCCGCCGGGTACGGGCTGGTCCGCTCGACCGGGATGTGCGTGTGCTCGGGCAGATACAGCCCGGCGAACCCACGCTGTTCCAGCTCACGGGCGAGCCGGGTCGGGGTGATCGTCTCGTCGGTGAGGAAGATCGTGACGGCTAGGCGCATCTTCATATCTGTACCGGGCCGTGCCCCGTCTGTCCATACCGACCGGTATGCATCGACCTGGGACACGGTTTCGCCGCCCGTGCGCGCTGCCCGCACGAAAGATGGCGATTCCCTTGTCTTGTACGGGAGTTCACTCCCGGGTACGACGGTGGACTGAGCACCACTGCATCACCCACGTCACGCCCCGACACCCTGGGAGCAGCAGCATGTGCGAAGACGACCACGGAATGAGTTCGGGAAACAGCATGGCCAGACGCGCCCTCTTCGCGACGGGAGCCGCCGCCGCGCTTACGTTGGGAAGCGTGACCTTCTCCCACGGCACCCCGGCCGAAGCGGCGGACGGCGGAGCCGACCGGACGGAGCCCCGGTCGGAGACCCGGACCGTGCGCGGCACGCTGCCCCTCGGCTCCCCCGACTTCGTCTATCTGCCCGTCGAAATCCCGCACGGTGTACGGGAGTTGAAGGTCGCCTACAGCTACGACCGCCCGTCCGTCCCGGCCGGCACCGCGGGCAACGCGCTCGACATCGGCGTCTTCGACCAGCGCGGCACCGAACTGGGCGGCAAGGGCTTCCGGGGCTGGTCGGGCGGGGCGCGCACGGAGTTCTTCGTCCGCGCGGACGACGCCACGCCCGGCTACATCCCCGGCTTGGTGAAGGCGGGGACCTGGCACATCGCGCTGGGCCCCTACACGGTCTCCCCGCAGGGCCTCGCGTACGAGCTCACCATCACCCTGACCTACGGCGAGCCCGGCGACGTCGTCGACCCGGTCTACCCGCCGGAGCGCGCCAAGGGGCGGGGCCGGGCCTGGTACCGGGGTGACTGCCATCTGCACACCTGGTACTCGGACGGCCGCCGCACCCCGGCCGAGATCGCGGCCCTCGCGCGGGCGGCGGGCCTGGACTTCATCAACTCCTCGGATCACAACACCCACTCCGCGCACGCCCATTGGGCCGACCAGGCGGGTGACGACCTCCTGATCATGGTGGGCGAGGAGGTGACGACCCGTAACGGTCACGTGGTCGCGCTCGGCACCGATCCGGGTACGTTCGTCGACTGGCGCTACCGGGCCCGTGACAACCGCTTCGGCAAGTACGCGCGCCAGATCCGGCGAGCCGGCGGCCTGGTGGTCCCGGCCCACCCGCACGCCACCTGTGTCGGCTGCAACTGGAAGTTCGGCTTCGCGGAGGCGGACGCGGTGGAGGTGTGGAACGGCACCTACTCGCCCGAGGACGAGGTGGCGCTCGCGGACTGGGACGGCATGCTGGTGGCGTCCGTGAGATCCGCGAGAGAGGGCGCGGGCAGCCGTGGCTGGATTCCGGCCATGGGCAACAGCGACGCCCACCGCGACCCCGACCCGGTGGGCGTCCCGCAGACGGTGGTACTCGCCGAGGACCTGACCCGGCAGGCGATCCAGGAGGGGCTGCGGGCGGGCCGCTCGTACGTCGCCGAGTCCAGGTCGGTCTCCCTCGCCTTCACGGCCTCCGGCCCGAAGGGCGAACACGCGGACATCGGGAGCCGGTTGAAGGTCGCGCAGGACGCCCCGGTCACGGTCCGCCTGGAGGTGTCCGGCGCCCCGCGCTGCACGGTCCGCTTCGTCACGGACCAGGGCGTCCTGTTCACCAGCGGGGTCCTGCCGGTGGCGGGCGCGGGGGTCGTGGAGTGGCGTACGACGGCCCAGTACGCGGCGTACGTCCGGGCGGAGGTGCGGCACGAGGCCGTACTCGCGCCGCTGCCCGGCGCGTTGGCGGCGTTCACCAACCCGATCTTCCTGGGCCGGTAGCCGGGCCCAACCGGTCCGGTCAGGAAACTTCGGTGCCGGTACCGGTCTTGCGGCGCCGTACGACGTACACGGCACCGGCCCCGAGGGCCACGGCGGCGGTGCCCGCGCCGGCGATCACCGGGAGCGCGGAGGAGGCGCCCGTGTGGGCGAGGTCGCCGGTGGGGGTGGGGTCAGGGGTGACCGGTGCGGTGCTGCCGGTCTGGGGGGTGGGGGTGTTGCCGCCGGGTCCGGTGGTCGGCGTGGAGGTGGCTCCGTCGCCATCACCGTCTCCGGTGTCCGTGCCAGGCTTGTGGATGGTGAAGGCCCAGTGGTCCCCGTACTCGCACACACCCTTGCCCTCGGGGATGCCATAGCTGTGGACCTCTATATAGCCGGACCCGATGTTCTCGTGTTCGAGCTCGGGGAAGCGGCCGTAGGGCATGGTCTTGCTGACGGCGATGCGCACGGCGACGTTCGTCGTCTTGTGGGGGGCCACGTCGTGGTAGCCGAGCAGCGAGCCGCCGATCTGCACCTCGTCCCACCAGACACTCTTCCAGGTACGGGACTTGGCGTCCCACTCCTGGAGGTTGACGTACTCCAACACCTCAAGCTGCTGCGAGCTGTCGGGGGCGTTACCGTCCGCCATTCTCTTCAGCCCAACCTGCACGTTCTTGAGGGCGATGTCGGAGCGGTTCTCCAGCTTGAACGTGATCTCGCGCCAACCACTGTCCGCGACAAGCTTGTTGGTCTTGGCGGAAATGGTGGTTCGCAGGATCTCGTCGTCCTTGCCCGGCTCACTGGGGCACTCCTGCTCCGCACCGGTGGGCGTCACGGACACGGACGGGGAGGCGGACACCGACGGTGAAGCGCTCGCCGAGGCCGACGCGGACGCCGAGGCGGACGGGCTCGGCGACTCCGTGGCGTACGAGGTGCTCGCGACCGTTCCGGACAGCAGCGTCGCCGGAATCAGCGCGGCGGCGACCGCCAGGGCCGGGCGTGCCAGGGCACGGCGAGATTTCATGAGAGAGGCCCCCAGTGAAACTATGTCGGCAGCGCGAAGCGCACGTCCTCGCGCAAGTTCTGATGTCACCGGTGTGACCGCTGTGGCGCCCCGATGGGTGTAGCGAGACGCCACTCGCAGCACAACTCAGCTCAGTTCAGTCCAGCTCGCCCTCAGGCGGACGCGAGATCCGCCACCACCGCCGCGTGATCGGACGGCCAGATGCCGTCCACGGCCCCGTGCCCGGCGCGTTCCACCTTCCGAACATGCCCGAGCCCACCCCGTCCCGGCGGCCCGACGAAGACGTAGTCGATGCGCGCGCTGGGGCCGAACCCGGGGACTTGGCCGGGGACGGCCGGGGCGGTCTTGTAGCCGCCGAAGAGACGGATCTCGTCGGAGTCGGGCCAGGCGTTGAAGTCGCCGGTGATGACGGGCGGATAGGCGGTGCCGACACGTCGCTTCGCCACGAACTCCGCGAGTGCGGTGACCTGTTGACGGCGGACCTCCGAGGCGTGGGCCGCGGAGGTGAGGTGGGTCGTGAAGAAGGGCACGTGGTGGCCCGGGGCAGCGGCGAGCCGGGCGTAGAGAGCCAGGCGACCGTCGTCCAACTCGTCCGGGGCCGGCAGCCGCATCGCCTCGCTCTCGACGACGGGCCAGCGGCTCAGCACCGCGTTGCCCACGTCGACCTTCTCGCCCCCGATACGCCGCTGCCAACGCTCGGGTGTCTCGGAGGGCGCCCAGGTCCAGTGCAGTCCGAGTTCGTCGGCGATCCAGGCGGCGATGTTCTCGCCGTCGCACTCCCAGACCTCCTGAAGCCCGACCACGTCCGGCCGCAGCTCCCGCAGCACGGACAGAATCGCCTTCCGCCGCGCTTCCCAGGGCCCGAACCGCCACCACAGGTTCCAGGTCACCACACGCATACCCGCCACCGCCCACCCGTCTCGCCCAACTGCCAGCTTCTGGGACACCATTCAAGAACACGCGCAGCAGCGACACGAACGCCGGAGGCAGAAGTAGACGATGTCCCGCTTCAGAGAGTTCAGGTTCAAGGCCGCCACCACCTTCCAGCGCCGGATCGGCAATCCCGTCACACGCCGCCTCCCCTTCCAGACCCTCCTGGAGACCACGGGCCGCACCTCGGGCCTCCCCCGCGTCACCCCGCTCGGTGGGCGACGCGTCGGCGACACGTTCTGGCTGGTCTCGGAGTTCGGCGAGAAGTCGCACTACGTACGCAACATCAAGGCCGAGCCCCGGGTACGGGTGCGGATCCGCGGACGCTGGTACCCGGGCACGGCCCACCTGCTGCCGGACGACGATCCGATCGCCCGGCTGCGGACGCTGCCTCGCGTGAACAGCACGGGCGTACGAACCCTGGGGACACAGCTGTTGACGGTGCGGGTGGATCTGGAGGAAGCACACCGATGACGGACCTCGAAGGGCCGAGACAGCGAGTGACGGACTGGAACGCGATCGCAGCCGGCCTGCGTCGACTCGGCGAGGAGGGCCGCCCGCCATCCGAGGCGGCGCGCTGGATGATGCGGGAGATGGGAGACGACTTCCGGGTCTTCCCGCTCATGGTCCAGTTCTTCCGCGCCTACCACGTCTCCGTCAGGAGCCTCCGCGAACTGGAGGTCTGGGAGGGCCTGGGCACCGGCGGCCGGCTCACGGACACAGAACTGGACGCGATCCTCGGCCCGCTCACGGTCCGGGAGACACCGCTGTCCTGACGAGTCCGGCTTCGTCGGCGTCGGGCTCCTGGCCGACCACCGCGACCTACGCGGTCACCATGTCGGGGTCACCAGTACGGCTTCGGACTCTCCGGCCCTGAGCCTGGTGAGCAACTCGTCCCTGCCGCGTCCACAGGACCACGTGCGCCAGCTTCACCGGTGAGGCCATGATTTTCTCCTTCTCCGTCGGTTGTCGTCGGTTATCGATCGGGACCTGGGCGGCACGCTGCGGCCGCGCTTACACGGAGAGCTCCGCCCGGTGAGCCTCCAGCACGTCGCGGACGGAGACCGGCGCGCGGCCGGTGAGGTCCTGGACGGCACTGCTCGGCTGATCGAGCCAGCCTTCGCGCGAGGCGACCCCGAAGGACGCGATCCACGGGGCGACCGGCTCGGGCAGTCCGGCCGCGACAAGCCCGGCGATCAGCGCGTCGTCGTCGACCTGGACGACCGCGACCGGTGCGCCGGTGAGCGTCGTGCCCAGTGCGGCGAGGTCGGCGGCGGAGAGCGCGGCGGGCCCGGTGATGTCGTAGGCCTGCCCGGCATGCCCCTCGCCCGTCAGTACGGCGGCGGCCGCAGCGGCGCAGTCCTCGCGGGCGACGTAGGCGACGGCGCCGTCTCCCGCGTTGGTGACGAGCCGGCCCGAGGCGACGGCCTGGGCGACGGTCGCGATCTGGTTCTCGGCGTAGAGGTTGTTGCGCAGGAACGTCCACGCGAGCGGGCTCGCCGTCAGGGCCTCTTCGGTCTCCCGGTGTGCGTCGGCGGCGCCGGCCGGGTTGCCCTTGTCCGGGCGGTACAGCGACGTGTAGATGACGTGCTTGACGCCTGCGGCGACCGCGGCGTCGATGGCCGCCCGGTGCTGCGTCACGCTCTGGCCGACCGCGTCGGTACTGATGAGCAGCAGGCGCTCGACGCCTGCGAGCGCTTCCGCCAGTCCGTCCGGATCGTCGAAGTCGGCCGGCCGGACGTCGGCGCCGCGAGCGGCGGCGTCGGCGAGCCCCTCCGGACTGCGCGTGAGCAGGACGACGTCGACGGGCGAGACCTGGTCGAACAGAAGGGCGGTGACCTGACGGCCGAGGTGGCCCGAGGCGCCGGAGACAGCGAGCTTCACGAGGTGCTCCTATTCGTAGTCAACACGAAGGCGAATATTCGTAGCCACCGTGAGTACGAATAGAACTGTAGCAGGCATGGATGCGAATCTGCGAGAATGGCTGGATGAGCCGCCCCACCAACACCCAGTTCGCCGTCGGCGTGCACGTGCTCACGCTCCTCGCGGGCCGGCCCGACCAGCCGATGAGCTCGGACGCCACGACCGACAGCGTCAACGCCAGCCCCGTGTACGTCCGCCGGGTACTCGGCCAGCTGCGCGAGGCCGGGCTCGTGATGTCCCGCTCCGGCCCGAACGGCGGCTGGACACTCGCCCGCACCCCCGCCGACATCACCCTCGGCGACGTATGGCGCGCGATCCAGGGGACCGACCCGGTGCTCGCCCTGCACACCCCCGCCCCCGACTGCACCGTCGGCCGGTCGGTGCACTCCACACTCGCCGACCTCGAACGCCGCACGGCGCGCGCCGTCGAAGACGAGCTGGACAGCGTGACGATGCAGGACGTGGTCCGCGACGCGATCGCGGCGACGCGGGCTTAGATCAGCTCGTCATCCGCCACCGTCAGGCACCCTGGGACCAAGGCCGCCTGAATCCCGGCCGGTCCCGGCCGATCCTCGCCCCCGAAGCAGTCGCCGGGCACCCACAATCCCCCTGCACATCGGCGCTTTCATGCGACGCGAAGCGGGTGATCGAGCCTCAGGACACCTGCCGTGTCAGGGCTGATTCAAAGGTGCGGTTCTTCTCTCCTCGGCGCCGACCCGCGCGGGGGTCGCCTTCGGAGGCACCCTCACTCTGCTGGCGGCCCTGCTGGCATTCGCCGCCGGGCCTCTGTCATGACCGCGCCTCCAACCTCCGGGGACCGGCAGGTAGCGCTCAGTCCACCACCTGTGGATCACGGGAGTAGAAGACGACGGTCACACCCATTCCGGGCGTGTGCGTGTACACAACAGTGATCGCCTCGGCAGAGTCACGCGCGAGTGGCGTGGTGTAGGTGTACTCGACGGAGGGAGGGCGCCAGCCGGGGATCTCCCGCCCGACCCCTGGGTCTCGCCGGATCGCCACCAGCGCGTCCCGTACGACTTCCCGCTCCCCCTCCGTCAGATCGCCGAACGTCTTCCTTGCGGGTTCGGCCTCCTCCAACGGGACCTCGTTCACGTACTGCCGCCTCCACCGCGTGCTTCCTCAAGGGCGGTCATGATCTCCGGCGAGTTCCTGATCCGGACGCGATGGCGGTAGGCCCTGACCACGGCGGCGGCGCCCTCGAAGTCGTTGGTCGGGGAGGCTCCTATGGCAGCCGCCAGTTCCTCCTCGAACCGTTCCCGGTCTCCCGGGAAGCCGTAGCGGCTGAGCGCACCGCGCAGGTCGTCCACGGTCCGGATCTCCGGGAGGGGCATCGCTCCCCAGCCGTGCTCAGGCTGTGCGCTCATGATCTGCTCCTGCTGAACGGGCATGGCTCCTTCTCCCAGTATGGTGCCGCTCGCTCGGAGCCGACAGACCGTGATCACCCGGACACCCCCGTCCGCCCGCACTCGGCCCACAGCAGCTTCCCGCCCTTCGACGCCCCCAACTCCCGCAGCACGGACACCCCCCACGCATCAGCGCACGCCTGTACGAGATGCAGCCCGCGCCCCCCTTCGGCATCGTCCGGGGGTACGGCTGCCAGGGCGCCCTTCTCCCGGAAGCCGGCCGGAACCCGGGGGTCGGTGTCCCAGACGGCGACGCGGAGGCGGTCGGGTTCGTTGGATAGGAGCCGGAGGATATAGGGGCCCTTGGTGTGGAGGTGGGCGTTGGTGAGCAGTTCGGAGGCGAGGAGTTCGGCTGTGGCGGTGAGGTGGGCGAGGTCGTGGGCGGCCAGGACGGTCCGCAGGGTCGCGCGGGCGATCCCCGGTGCACGTGGATCGTGCGGAAGCTGGAGGGCGTAGGCCCAGGACGGCGATACGGTGGCCATCGGAAGTCTCCGATCACGGAGGGGAGTTGGACGGTGTTGCCCAGTGACCGTGGCCGCTCCGTCGAGCGGGGTGCTTCTGGGCGGTGGGCGCCTGAGAACGAAGATACGGTCTCGCAAATGACATTTGCCTGGGATCGAGATACTTCCGGTCTCGATTCCCTCGTGTGAGTGACCCGCTGACGGAACATGTGTGCAGGAGGAGTTCACGTGCCCGCAAGACCCCGCCTGACGGCCCGGCGCCTCCGGCTCGCCGCGGAGCTGCGCAAGATGCGCGAGCGCTCGGGCATGACGGCGACCGAGGCCGCACGAGCGTTGGGCACCAGCCAAGGGCAGCTCAGCAATGTGGAGTCGGCCCGGTTCGGGGTGAGCCCCGAGCGCGTCAGGGCGCTGGCCGGCATCTACTCATGCCCCGACCAGGGGTTCGTGGAGTGCCTGGTGACCGTGGCGACCGACAAGACGTTCGGCTGGTGGGAGTCGTACCGGGAAGTGCTGCCGTCCGGGCTGCTGGACCTCGCCGAGTTGGAGCACCACGCCACCGCCGTACGCACCGCCTACACCTCGCACATGCCCGGCCTGCTCCAGACCGCCGACCATGCCCGGGAGATCTTCCGCCATGTGATTCCGGCACCCACTCCGCCCGAGGTGGAGCATCGCGTCTCCCACCGGGTCAAGCGGCAGGGCGTGTTGTACGGAGCCGACCCGACCCCCTACCGGACCGTCGTCCACGAAGCGGCCCTCCGCATGCGCGTGGGCGGCCGGGATGTGGCGCGCGACCAGCTTCGGCACCTGATCGACATGAGCGAGCGGGACCACATCACCGTTCGCGTACTGCCCTTCGACGTGGGCGCCTTCCCGGGATCGGGCCAGTCCATCAACTACCTGCACGGCTCAGTTCCTCAGCTGGACACCGCCCAACTGGACCAGTTCCACGGGCCCGTACTCCTCGACGCAGAGGTCCACTTGGAGAAGTATCGGCTCCTCCTGGACACCGTCGAGGCCACAGCGCTCACCCCGGAGAAGTCCCGGGACCTCATCCTTGCCATCGCCCAGGACCTCTAGAGGAGCCCACATGTCCCAGCACATCTGGCGGAAGTCGTCCCGCTGCCAGGAAGGCGACGCCTGCGTCCACATATCCGTCACCGGCGAAACGATCCTGCTCTCCGATTCGGCGACCCCTGACCCATCGTCCATCCTCTCGGTCGGCCGCGACACCTTCACCGACCTCATCCGCATACTCAAGGCCGATGGATGAGCCTGCCGGGGGCGCTGCTGTTGCAGGGATAGATCCGGAGGACAGTATCGGAGGCCATGGAGCTTGGGGAAACAGACGGGTCTCACAAGACTGGAATCATGCCGCACAGACATCACGCCACCTGAGAAATGCTCTTATCTGGGACGCCGCCCAAACTGACCAGCGTCTTCCGGAATATACCGCACCTCGGGATTTGCCGGGTCGAAACGCGGAAGGCCGGCGGGCAGGACCGGGGCCAAGGTCTGGAACGTCCTACGCATTGCCTTGTCCGAGTACCCCGAAATTGTCTCGGTCGTCTGAAGCACGGTTCCACCCGACGCCAGCGGGACAACTCGATGGAAGACACCTGCTTGCTCCAGGGAATTAGCCCCACCGAGCTCCTCGGTGAGTTCCTCAGGGCACACCGTGACCCACGCGTATCCACGTAGGAAATGCCGCGCCTCGGAAACAGACCTCCAAATCTTTCTCCTGAGGACTGCATCGAGGTTCGTCTTTTCCTTCATAGGCTCACCTACACAGACCCGGCCGAACGCAGGATTGGCCGAATCCAACGCCGAAACCAAGAAATTGACAATGTCGGCGCAAAGTGAAAATTCGTCATCTCTCTGCATATCATCTCGACTCAGCAAAAGCTGAACTTCGACGTTGGGTCGCCTCACCAGAATACTCGAACTATGCACATGCACTGCTGGACGATCTGAGTCTGAGCGCGTAACAAGTACATCCGCGACTTCAGGGCCGATCATCAACTCTTGACGCATCGAGCCCCATTCACCCGAGGCTATCAAGAATTCCTTACGCCTCTCACCCTCCCGCATCTGGGATGCAGCCAGTGATGTGGCGGCGCCTCTCCGCTCAAGATCCAAGAACTTGGCCAGCGGCCCTGCGAAGGCGGCCTCGAACCATGACGCAATTCCGCTTCCGACCCCGCCTTCCGTCCTGGAATCGAGGGTCACACTCGCCAGTAAGCTCACCGAAAACCTCCTTCGCTCACACTGTATGCCATCGGTGCACACCCGGCCCATCTTCGAATAAAAACCTCCGCCGATAGAACTCGGTAGCTCTTGAATCGGCCCCTGCGGACACGGGACGGCTTCTCGTGAACCACCCCGCGCCTCAGCGGCAGATCAAGACGCCTCCGGAAGGTCCTAAGCCGCGAGTTCGTAGAGGACTGTAGCCCCGGCGCCAATACTGCGGCCCGCAGGAGTCACCATCGCAAACCCCCCGAATGCCGACAAAATCTGACCAGTCTCTGTACCCCAGAACGATCCCTGTCCCGGCGGAAGCGTTTCGTAGAAACCCGTGTTTGACGGCGAAGGACCAGCAGTTGGGTGGCTCGACGAGCGGGGAATAATCTCCGCGTTCGGGCTGGCCCCTGGCTTGGGACTCGGAACTGCGGACCGCTGCTTCTTCCTGTCGCTGTCGGTTCCGTAGTAACGCATTCCCGCATAGTCCTTTTCGGACCACACTCTGCCTTTCTGGTTCGCCCCGTACACAAAACTCCCGGAAGAGAGCGCCGGACCCACGTCGACTACTCGATCATCTCCTTGCCCCTCCAAAAGCCTCTCCAACCTGTCAGCGTAACGTGCAAGTTGCTCAGGGCCCTTCACGAACGCGTACTGATATTTCCTGGAATTCGTCGAGAACTTGCTGGCGTTTGGCTTTACTTCCCAGATATAGACTTCTCCGTTTGCCCAAAAGATCACATCCGCGTGACCGTTGCCCCCCGATCCATCTGCCTTGGCCTCTGGGATCATGTTGGCATCCCTCCCACCAAGGCCGATATCAACCGTCAGATATCCCTCGATACTATTCTTCTGCGCCCAGCTCGCAGCAGCAAACCCGGTGGTGCAAACCGCCGCGTCATGCGCGGTCGACTGCATCGACAGACAGTTGCCGAGGTTCGTCCTGCCTCCGTTGCGTTCCAACCCAGTCGTGTTACCGCTACCACCAGATCCGGTCCCCCCAGCAACGGAAGCAGTGGCCGAGCTCGAGGACCCAGAAGATCCGCCGGAGCGTCGCTCGCTATGCCCGGTTCCGTCGTCGATCCACAGACCCGTCGGGTCGGAGTGGGAGATCGGGCTCCCGTTCGCGTACGTGTACCCGTTCATCTGGAGCGGGTCTGCTATATCCATGACCGGGTCGGCAGATACGAACCGGCCAATGGCTTGGTCGTACTCCCGAGCCCCAATATGGGTAAGCCCGGTAGTCGCCGCATCGTCGATGCCCACGCCCAGGTAGGTATGCCGGTTGGGCCAGGCGGCGGCCGAAGTGCCCCGGGATTCGCCGTACGGCTTGAAGGCACGCCGGGTCAGAGGCTGACCCGCGGATTCGTCGACAGCGGTGGTGGCCGTGCCGAGCGGGTCGTTGAGCAGGACGGTGAGTTTGTGGCCGGTGACCGCGCCTGTGGTCGTGCGGACGACCGTCGGGGCGCCCGGGTGGGCATAGGCACGAACCGCGCGGGTGATGGTGCCGGCAGGGCTGACGGTCACCTCGGTTTCGCCGAGGAACAGGGTGGCGCCGGACTTCGTGCGCTCCAGGAGGCGGTTGCCGCTCGCGTCGTAGACGTAGTCGGTGCGGTCGGTGACGGTCCAGCGCTGGGCGGTGGAGGTGCTGCAGGTGAAGATCTGCAGGGCGGCACCGGAGGACGCGCTGGGGTCGGAGATGTCCAGGCAGCGGGCGGAGGCGGTGTTCTTGAGGCTGCCGTTGGCTCCCTGCGTCCACTTCTGGGCGTTGGAGTTGTCGCAGGTCGAGAGCTGGACGGCGCCGCCGTCGGCGGTTCCGACGGCGGTGGCGCACTTGCCCAGCGCCTTGAGCTGGCCGTTGAAGGCCAACGTCCATTTCTGGGCGTCAGAGCCGTTGCAAGTCGAGAGCTGGATGACGGTGCCGTCGGCGGTGCCGCTGTTGCGGACGTCGAGGCAGAGGCCGCCAAGGCTGGTGATCGGGGCCGAGTTCTCGTTGCCGTCGGAGGCCGTGGCGAGCTTGCCCTGCGAGGTCCAGACGAGGGACTGGCCGGTGACGGCGCCCGGGCGGGCGGTGGTGTTGCCGGTGGCGTCGTAGACGTAGCTGCTGGTGACAGGGGTGGTGTTGGGCTTGGTGACTGTGCGGGAGGTGAGGAGGTGGGGACGCGTGGTCGTGTTTGTGGTGCCGTATGTGTAAGCGGAGGTCGCCGTCGCGGCCGTCGCGCCCAGCGCGTGTTCGGTCAGCGAGGCGCGGTTGCCGGTGAAGTCGAAGGTGTAGGCGTCCCAGTAGGCGGTAGTGCCGGTGGAGACCGTGCCCGACGCGGGGGCGGTCCTGGAGAGCGAGGCCGTGAGGTCACTGTCCGGGGCCGTGGTGTCCGTCGCGGAGTCGGCGGCCTCGGCGATGGGACCGGCGGAGATCTGACCGTCCGTGCGGTAGCCCCAGTTGGTGCCGGAGGCGGACTTGCAGCCGGTACCGCCGGCGGCCTCCGTGTCTATGGCGACGTTGGAGGTCCAGGCGTGGACGAGTTCGCCGAGCTGGTCGTAGGTGAAGCACTGGTTGTCGGTCGTACCAACGGTGCCGTCCATCTGGCGGCGGGCGGCGGAGGTGACGTTGCCGGCCCGGTCGTAGGAGAAGTAGGCGTCGGTGATGCGGTGGGACACGTCGGTCTCACGGTCCCAGACGCTGCGCTGGACGCGGCCGGTGTGCTCGTCGACGAAGTTGGTGGTCCACACGCGGTAGGGCTGCGGGCCGCTGACGGTGCGCAGGACCTCGCCGTACGGGGAGTAGGTGACGTCCGACGTGTACCAGCTGGCGCCGGAGGTGGACTCGGCCAGGCCGTCGCTGTCGTAACGGGTGACGACCTTCTCCTGGGCCAGTCCGCCTACCGCCGGAAGTGTGGCCGTCAACGGCTTGCCTGTGGGTGTGTACGTGTAGGCGTACCCGTACTTGCCCGATAGGCCCTTGGTCGCGGCACCCTCCGGGATGGTCACCTCACGGCCCGTGGGGTGGTAGTCGGTGTCGTAGCCGGTGATCCGGTCGACGTAGTCGCCGGTCCGGTCATGGCGGGTCGTGGACGACAACTGGCCCAGCGCGCCCGTCGGGTCGTACGTGTACTCGATGATCGGGGACGCGGTCGCCGATCCCTCGCGGACCGCCTTGACCCGGCCGGTCGTGTCGTACTCCGTGAAGGTGGTGAGGTTGCGGGAGTCCGTGACGCTGGTGCGGCGGTCGAGGTCGTCGTAGGCGAAGGACGCCGCGCCGACATCGGGGTCGGTGGAGTCGGTCATCCGGCCGCGGGAGTCGTAGTTGTACGTCCACAGGTTGCCGACCGGGTCCTTGACCTGCTGGCGGTTGCCACGGGAGTCGTAGGAGTACCAGGTGTTGCGCCAGTGGCTCAGGCCGCTGTTGGTGTAGTGCTGGACGAGGTTGACGCGTCCGAGAGCATCGGTCCAGGTCTTGACGGGGGGTGTGGCGCCGCCGGCCGGGCGGGTCAGCGTCCAGTCGTCGCCATAGGTGGCTGTGCTGGAGTAGACCTCCTTGCCGCCGTGGAGAGTCGTCGTCTTGATCGCGCGTTCCAGACCGTCGTACGTGCTCCGGGTCATGGTGGGTACGAGCGAGTCGGACTTGCGCTTGAACTGCTTGGCCTGCGGCTCGCCCTGGACCAGGTAGCCGCCGGTCTGCTCCCTGACCAGGCCGTGGTCGTCGTAGCGGGTGTCGGTGATGACGCGGCCCCGGCCGTGGGCTTCGGCCTGGGTCTGGAAGGGGCGCGAGAGTCCGTCGTAGATGGTGGTCTGCTTGGCGTAGGTGCCGTTGTCACGGAGGGTCTCGACGGTCACCGTGCTGGGAGTGGTCACGCTGGTGGTGGCCTTGGCCATCTGGTACGTGATCTTGACGTTCGGGGTCTGGCTTCCCGAGGAGCGGGAAGGGGACCAGCCGTTGACCAGGCGGCCGAGCGCGTCGTACTCGGTGCGGGTGACCCGGTTGTTGGTGTCCGTGACGGTGAGCGGAAGGCCGCGGCCCGGGTCGAAGGTGGTGAGGGAGGTGTGGCCTGCCGGGTTGATCGTCTTGACGGCGGTCACCGGGCCACCCGTGGACGGGGTGTACTGCGTCTCGGTCTTGACCACGCCGACCGAGCCGGGGGCGGTCACGAAGCGGATCCGGCCCAGGTCGTCGTAGGTGGAGGTGGTGACGACGGAGTAGCCGGAGCCCGAGGCCGGGTTGGTCGCCACGCTGGTGGGCAGGCCCCTGACCGGGAGAGCGCCGTAGGCGAGGTTGTCGTAGCTGGTCCGGGCGGCGCTGATCAACTGGGTCGCGGGGTCCGCGGAGTCGTGGGCCGCGCAGGAGGTCGCCGTCGTACGGACCTGTGTGGGCAGGCCGATGATGTTGGCGGCCGTCGTGTTGTTGGCGTATTCCGTCTTGGTGCAGCGGTACTCGCTGGAGGCCTCGGCGCCGCCGGACCCGGGCTTGACCACGGATGTCTGTACCTGGACGGGGAGTCCGTAGTCGGGGTCGACCTCGGTCTCGGTGCGTACGGCCTGCCAGTTGTCGGTGCCGAGCATCTGGATGGCATCGGTGCGCCGGATGCCCGTCTGGTGGGCCAGCAGGGGCGAGGTGTCGTTGTCCCGGGTGCGGGAGGCGGTCTGTCTGGACCAGGGGTAGTTGAGGGTTCGCTTGACGATGGGGTCGGGGGTGCCGTCGACATGCAGGAAGCTGCCCGTGTAGCTGATGCTCTCCGCGACCATGCCCGCGTACTGGGGTGCGTCGTCGGCGAGGAGCGTCTTTTCGTTCTTGGAGTCCTTGACGGCACCGCCCGCGCCACGGAAGTAGCGGACGACCGAGTAGGACTGGGTCTGAGCGGATGTGCCGCCGCTCTTCTTCCCCTCGGTCGTGGCCACCTTCTGGTAGCCACGCCACACACCGTAGGTACGCAGGGACGGCTTGGAGAACTCGTCGTCGTCCTTGCCCCAAGCCGGGTCCGTGTAGGTGTACCCGGTGACGATCGCGTCGGAGACCCCTGAAATCCTGTCCGTCTCGGTCACCGTGTCGACGACGTACTTGTTGAACCAGGCGATCTTCGGGGTTTCCACGTCACCGTCCGGGGACCACCGGACCGGATAGCAGGTGCCGTGGTTGTCCTCGGGGGAGACGGTCGGCTGGGTCCGGCAGCCACCGTCGTACGTCACCGCGATGGAGCCGCCCTGCTCGGTGCGGACACTGCCGATACGGGGACGGATGAAGCCCGGACGCGCGTCGTTCTTGCTGCGGGGGACGAGGTTGGGGAGTTGGTTGTCGGCGAAGTAGCCACTCAGCGCCTCGCCCTTCGAGGCGGGGGAGTACGGGGCGAAGCTGACGCCGTCCGTCGACATCACGGTGCCGGAGGTGTCGCCAGGGGCGAAGCCGGTACGGGTGATGGAGTTGAGCCAGAGGGCGGGTGAGGTGTCGTACCAGTCACGGGGGAAGGACTGGTGGAGCGTGTACGTGTCGACCTTGGTCAGCCCGGAAGTGCCGGGGCGGGCGGCCTCGGTGGTCACGGATGCCAGACGCATCCGGGTCCAGAAGGAGGGGAAGGCCGGGCAGAGCTTGGACGTGGACTTGCAGTTGAGGTTGCCGGGGCTGTCCCACCAGGGTTGGTACGAGCCTGGGTTGTCGGTGACGTCGAACTTCGCGGCGGCGCAGGAACCGTCGGTCTCCAGGCAACGCTCCTCGGCGTTGAAGAGGACCCTCGCGGAGGGCGAGTTGAGGTCACTGGTGCGCAGGCCGTACTCGATGGAGAGGGGGTAGCCACCACGGTCGTACGCCACCGGGGTCTTGAACTTCTTGTTGGCCGCGTAGTAGTTGGTGTCCCGCTTCCAGTTGACGATCATCGCGTTGCCGTTGACGTCGACGACCTTGTCCAGACCCCAGTGCCAGGCCTGGTCGCAGCGGGAGTCGGCGAAGGCGGCCTGGTGGCAGGGCTCACCGGGGTGGTTGCCGTAGACCGGGACGGTGAAGACGGAGTCGGTCGCGGCGTGCGAGCCGCCCACCTTGTTCTGACCGAAGTAGTACTTCGTGCCGTCGGGAGTGGTGACGAGCCAGTACTCGTCGTTGTTGTCCTTGTTGTCGCCGTCGCCGTCGGTCCTCAACTCGACGCGGGTGCCGTCGTCGTTCTGGGGGCGGTAGATCTCGGACGTGGAGTTCGCCCGCACCAGCTCGACCGTCCTGCCGCCGAGCGACATGACCGCGTTGTACGAGACCCAGCACAGGTCCGGGGTCTTGTACTTCTTCTCCTTGTTGTTGGCCGCCCCGTCCGGGACGTCGTCGCGGTCGTCCTTGCACGTGCGGTATCGGCGCTCGATGTGGCCCGGGTCGTAGTCCCAGCCCTCGCCGATCCAGGACACCTGCGGAGAGGAGGTGGCGGTCTTGCCGTCCACTGTCTGCGAGTTGTAGCCGAAGGAGATCTGCGGGGCGGGACCGGCGGGCGCGGGCGGGACGGTGAGCGGGTAGGACCAGGTGAACGCACCTGACGAACTGCCGGCCGCCCATTTGCCGCTGGAGGCCAGCGGGGTCGCCTTGAACGAACCGCCCGCGCTCCCACCGGAGTCCACGGCACCGATGACCGCCTTGTCGCCGCTGGCGGCTGCCGGTCGGGCCCGGGTGTACGAGGCCTGGATGACACCGGAGGAGTCGACTGGGGCTGCGGAGGCCGCGGAGGTGAAGACGGTGCCGTCGGCAGCCGTATCGACAGTGGCGGTGATGGTCTTGGTGCTGGTGTCGTTGTCCGTGTCCAGCTCGGTGTACGCCTGGCACTCCTCCACATCGGGAGTCGAGAGGTAGCACTCGGGGAACTGGACGAAGTGCAGGCGGGAGGCCCAGTCGGCCCCGTAGAGATTCTCGAACGTCTTGTAGCTGAGCTGGACGGAGATCGGCACCGAGCCGGTGGCGGGCGCCGCCACCGAGATCACCGCGCCGTCGACGCCGGCCGACACGGGCGCTGTACGGGAGGCGACGGTGACCGACCAGGAGCCGGTCGGTGCGGCGGCGTCCGGAGCCTGGCCCAGCTTCACCGGCAGATTGCCGGCGGGCTTGTAGGCGGCCTGGGCCACGGCGGAGCCAGTCTGTAGAGCGGCCGTTGACGTGGCGCTCCCGAAGTCGACCGGTTGGGTGCCGAAGGTGGCCGGGGTGGTGGTACCGGCCGGGGCTTCGTCCCGGTTGGCCAGAGCGGACAGGCCGATCTTGTCGAGCTTGGGGTTGGCGTCGGTACCGGTGACGAGTTGTTCGTCGGGAAGGTCCTCCAACGGAACGTCATCGCGAGGTACTTCCACGCTCGCCGGATCCGGCGGCAGGGCCAGGGCCTGGGTCGGCAACATGGCGATCGACAGCGTCAGCACCAGGGTGGAGAGCAGGGCCGACCGACGGCCTCTGAGGCGCGCGGACGTAAAGAGTGACACTGCTGATCCCCCCGGACGGCATGGAGCGGCCGCCTGGGAAGGCCGCACGCAGGTAAAACCACGTCAAAGAACGTGGAGATTCTTTGTCTCACTTGTAGAGAAAGCCAGAGTTCCCTGTGGGTTAGTGGTAATGATCACATCATGTACGGGTCAATCACACCAAAGCGTTGTTTTAGGGAGTCCCAAGAGACCGTGCTCCACTCGTCGTTGAAAAACGGCACGTGACGACAGCCGCGCATTGGGCCATGCTCTGGTCCCGTTGTCCCAGGGGGGAAGGAAACCTCGCGCATGTCGAGCACACGGCCGAGCAGATGGCGCCGCAGACCCGGTCGCCGGATCATCGCGGCGGCCGTCGTGGCCGCCATCGCGGCCTCCGGCCTGACGTACGCCGGGTTGAGCGACAGCGGGGAGCGTGCACAGCCGGAGGCCAAGCCCCGGCACAGCGCGCCGTTGAGCCACGCCGAGGCCGCCGCGAAGGCCGCGCGGACCGGAAAGACGGTCGAGGTCACGAGCCTGCGTACGGCGTACGAGACCACGTGGGCACGGCCGGACGGTCTGACGCAGCGACGGATCCACTCGTCGCCCATCCGGGCCAAGGTGGACGGGACATGGCGGGCGATCGACACCTCGCTCGGGCACACCAAGGACGGCTGGTCCCCCAGGGCGACGAACACGCGGATGAAGTTCTCGGCGGGCACGGACAGCCGCGGGCAGGACGACCGGGCCGATCGCGGAGCGGGCGCTCTCCGGGTCCCGCTCCTGGCACAAGCGGCCACAGCCGCGACCGGTAACGCACTGGTGACCCTGACCACCGGCGGTCACGACATCGTCCTGACCTGGCCGTACGACATCCCCACGCCGATCATCGACGGCTCACGAGCGCTCTACCCGGAGATCCTGCCCGGCGCAGACCTGGTGTTGACGGCGGACGACGGGGGCTTCGCGCAATTGCTCGTCCTGAAGACCCGTGTGGCGGCGGCCGACCCCCGCGTGACGCAGCTGTCGTACGGCCTGTCCTCCCCCGATCTCAGCTTCTCCCTGGACCCGACCACCGGCATCATCAGCGCCGAGGACAGCACCGGCGATGAGGTGGCGGTCTCCCCCACCCCCTTGATGTGGGACAGCTCGGGCACCCCGGCGCTCACCAACGGCCAGGCCGGCAGCAGCGCATCGCCGACCGCCTCGGAATCACTGTCCGAGGACGAGTCGAGCGCACCCGACGAATCCGAGTCCCCGACGGAGTCCCCAGAGCCGAGCGACACCTCCGACTACGTCGACTCGGGAGACACGGCCGCCGAGGTACTCCCGGACGCCTCCGACGAGGCTCCGGACCCGTCCACTTCGGAAGGTGAGGGGGCCAATCCCTCCGTACCGGCGGAGGCTTCGCCGGATCCGACGCATTCGGGCGCGAGCGCGACGCTCGATCTGCCGTCACTGGCAGGCCCGCAGCCGGACTCCAAGGGCACCCTCATCGAGACCGACCTGAACGGCTCGACCTGGACGCTGACGCCTGATCGGGAGTTTCTCGACGACGCGGACACGGTGTACCCGGTCTTCGTCGACCCGTCGATCCGCAAGCACCACAACGATTGGACGACGGCCTACAGCCGTCACCCCAACGCGAACTTCTACAACGGGCGGAACTTCAACCAGGGGACGAGCGAGGCGCGGGTCGGCTTCGAGTCGGACACCTGGGGGACGTCCCGGTCCTTCTTCACCATGGACTGGAACCCCGACCTGAAGGGTTCCTCCGTCACGACAGCGAAGCTGCACATTCTGGAGACGTACTCCTGGTCGTGCAGCCCGCGCACCGTGAACGTGTACGTCACCGGGCCGATCAGCAACAAGACGACCTGGCGGAACGCGCCCAGCATGACGGCCGGCAACAAGCTGGCGGGCAAGAGCTTCGCCCATGGGTACAAGTCGGCGACCTGCCCGGACGAGTACGAGGAGTTCGACGTCAAGCGCGCCGCCCAGAAGGCGATTTCGGACGGCGCGGACTCCCTGACCCTCGGTCTGCGCGCAGGCGATGAGAACTCCGCGTACTCCTGGAAGAAGTTCCAGGCCAACGACGGCAACGGCCCGTACATCGAACTGGTCTACAACCGCCCGCCGGGCGCACCCACCAGGTTGGACCTCGATCCCGACCTGTCGTGCGACACCATCGCGCCGTACGTGAACGTCGGTGCCTCCTCGATCACCTTCTGGGCGAACGCGACCGACAAGGACAACAACCTGGCCTCGCTGCGCTTCGAGCTGTGGCCGACGAACGGCAGCGGCAACCTGCTGGGATCCAAGGGCATAAAGAAGATAGACGGCCAGGTCGGTTCGACCCGGGAACACACCGAGCCGTTCTCCACGAGCGGGCTGAAGAACGGCACCACCTACTCCTGGCGAGTGCGAGCCATGGACAAGGCGGGGGTCAGCTCATCGTTCGCGCCCGCGAAGTCGCCGTACTGCCGCTTCGTCTTCGACAGTTCACGGCCGACACCGCCCGTCGTCACCTCGGTTCAGTTCCCCAACGCGGACGGGAACAACAACGGTCTCCACAACGAGCCCGAGGACGCCATCTGGAGCAAGGTGAAGTTCGGCTCTGCGGGCTCCTTCGTCTTCAGGGCCTCGCAGACGGATGTGGTCAAGTACGAATTCGCCTTCAACACACCTACGTACACGGCTTCCCTCCCCCGTCTGAACGGGGCCGCCACCTCGACGACGACCACCTGGAACGGCGCCAAACCACCACTCGCCGGGCCGAATGTGCTGTATGTGCGGGCCGTTGACGACGCGGGGCATGTGTCGGATCCCCGGAAGTACTTCTTCTACATCACCCCCAGGGACAAAGCCGATACCGCGGGAGACTTCACGGGTGACGCGTTCGCGGACCTGATGGTGGTGACCGCCACCGGCGACCTCTGGATGTATCCCAGCCGGGGCAACTCCGACCTGACCAAGGGAACCGGTACGTTCGGGCCCGCGATGTCCGGCGCCTACCGGGAGAACCCGGCGAAGGACCCGAACGGAAACGTGGCTGACGGCGAGCCGCTGTACGTCGGTCCGGTCTCGGGCTACTGGAAGAACACGATGGTCGCGCACCTCGGTGACATTTATGGGGGTGACGGTCTCCAGGACCTCGTCGCCGTGCGCGAAGGCAAACTGTGGGTCTACCCGGGCGACGGTTACGGCGCGGTCAACATCGACAAGCGTCAGGAGATCCTGCTCCCGGCAGGTGGGCCCAACCTGGCGGCTGTCACCCAGATCGTGTCGTCCGGGGACGCCACCGGGGACGGCAAGCCCGACTTCTTCCTCACGGTGAAGGACAGCGACACCGTGGAGACTCTGTGGGCCCTCACCGGCTACAACGGAGCCACCGTCGAGGCAGCCAGGGCACTGAACTCCGGCCCGGCGTGGGCGACCCGCGACCTGGTCAACCTCCAGGACATCACCGGGGACGGGGTCACGGACATGCTCTACCGGATCGTCAGCAGTGGGCGTCTCGCGCTGCGCACGGGAATCAAGGACAGCGCGACCGGCGGCGTGAGCCTCGACTCGCTGGCCACCTCGGGAGCTGCGGCCGGCGGTGTGGACAACACCGACTACGCGACCTCCGGCTGGACCGCCCCCGACATCAAACTGGCCTTCGGTACAGCCGACGCCGACGGTGACGCCATCCCGGACATCTGGGCGGTCACGGGGACGGGCGCCGTCCGCTTTTACCCGGGGGGCCGTTCAGCCCTCGGTGCCTTCACGGCGGTCCCCAGCGGCGGCTGGTCGGGCATGCTGACCCTCGGCTGACGCTCGGGGAAGGCCTCACCAGCGATGCGATGTTCTCCGCCGCCATGCGCGATGCATGGCGGCGGGGGCATTGGGAGGGCCTGGGCGCGCCGACGGCCCCTCGCAGTCTCGGAGTTGGGCGCGATCGTCGGCACACACAAAGTCCAGGAGGCAGCGCTGTCCTGACGGGCGGCGGTGTGCGGATACTCAGTTACTCACTGCACTCGGATGAACCCGTACGACTCCGCGCGACAACCGTCAGCGCGTGTCATCACGCGCGTGCTGCCGTCGCACCGCATCCCGTAGCGCCGTTCGGACCGGCTCCGCCGGAGGTGGGCCGCCCGTGCTCACCGTGACGATCGCTTCGGCGACCTCGCGGAGTTTGGTGTTCGTGTGTTGGGAGGTGTCGCGCAGGGCGTCCCAGGCCTCGTCGGCGGTGCATGACTCGACGGCCATGAGGATTCCGCGGGCCTGGTCGATGACCGGGCGGGACTCGATGGCCTGCTGCAGCTGCTGAACCTCCGCCTGGAGTCGCCGCACCCGTTCCGCGCGTTCCGCGGCCACCGCCGCAAGGCCCTGTTCGGAGCGGAGGAGGGCGAGCAGGTGGCGGATGTCCGGCGGGAGCCACGCGGAGAGGGAGCCCGTGGCGTCGGAGGCGGCGGGGGGTATGGACAGGCCGGTGAGCTCCAGGATGCGGAGGGGCTGGCCGTTCCAGTTGACGGTCCATAAGGGGATGCCGGCGTCGGCTCTGAAGTCCTCCAGGCGCTCCAGGAACTGGAGTCCGGCCGTGTCCATGAAGGTGACCTCCGTCATGTCCAGGACCAGGCCGTTCGTTTCGCCGGGGAGCTTGCCCAGGACAGGATCGAGCACCGTGGTGCAGCCGTGAACGATTTCCCCGCTCGATGCCAGGACCGCGGTGGTTCCCCACATCTCGGTGCGGATGGTCAGTGGCCCGTTGCCCAGTGACGGCGACGGTGGAGATACGGGGGCGACAGACATGCACTCACCTCGGGTCCGGGATCCAGATACGCCGTCGGGGTCCGCGCCAGGCTGCGCGCGGCTCTGACATGGCCCGCGACTGTTTTGCTCACGCGCCTTCCCCGTCCGGGACGGCGTATTCCGGATGCGGCGTGGAGATACGGGGGGAGATTTCCCCACCACGGGTGGCGCCGCGCATGAACGCGGTTGTACGGGGCAGGCGCATGGGGCGGCATCGTGCTTGTCGTGCTGGAGGTGCGCTCGGCGTCTATCCTCTGTCGGCGGCACGGTATGGAGCTACTGGAGCTGGGTGCGACCGGCACATGGGGGTGGGGCGTGGACAGTTTGCGACGGGCGAAGGCCTCGGCGTCGATGC
Organism: Streptomyces sp. B21-083; assembly: GCF_036898825.1. GTDB lineage: Bacteria > Actinomycetota > Actinomycetes > Streptomycetales > Streptomycetaceae > Streptomyces. Next base: position 4,242,769 of record NZ_JARUND010000001.1, read on the forward strand.
CGGGTCCGTCAGAGGGCGGGGGCGCGTTGCGAATGCGTCCGTTGCCGGACCGGGCGGGCTGGCGGGCCGTCGGCGAGATCACTTCGGCCACGTGCCCGACCTGGGAGCAGACACTTGAGCAGCTGACCCGTCGTATGACCGTACGTAAAGAGATCGTGTGCCATCTGGAGATGTCCGCCGTGACCTTCGTCGATGTCGCCGGTGCCTCGGCTCTGGCGGTGGCCGCTCAGGACCTTCCGGGCCGGCGGCGCATCGTGATCGAACGGCCGCCCGCCACTCTACCACGGCTGCTTGAAATGTTCTGGCCAGACTTGTCCGTGATCGAGGTGGTGGCGCGATGACTGCCACGAAGACCGCTGAGGCGACCGCCGAGTCGTTCGTTCATCCCGCTCTGTTCTACCGGGGCGAGGACGAGTATCTGGACGGCACGGTGCCCTTCATCCGCGAGGGGCTGAAGGCCGGGCACCCGGTGGCGGTCGCCGTGCCCGGCGCGAACCTGGCCCTGCTCAGGGAGAATCTGGGCGCGGATGCCGTGTCCGTGCACTTCCTCGACATGAGCGACGCGGGCCGCAACCCGGGCCGGATCATCCCGAGGGTGCTGCGTGCCTTCGCCGACGCCCACCCTCAGACGCATGTGCGGATCATCGGGGAGCCGATCTGGCCCGGCCGCAGCAGCGTCGAGTACCCGGCGTGTGTGCAGCACGAGGCGCTGATCAACCCGGCCTTCCAGGGCCGGGACGTGACCATCCTGTGCCCGTACGACGCCGTGCGCCTCGACAAGGACGTGCTCACCGACGCGTACGCGACCCACCCGGTGATCGTCTCCGGCGGCAGCCAGAGGCCCAGCCCGTCCTACGCGCCCGGGCAGGTCGTCGCCGAGTACAACCGGCCGCTCCCGGAGGCTCCCGCAGCGGCCGAACCCCAGCACTTCGGCCGCGACGAGCTGCCGGTCGTCCGGCATTTCGCCGTCGCGCGGGCCGCCGAGCTGGGGCTGTCCGGCGTACGCCTGGACGATCTCGCTCTCGCGGTGGCCGAGCTGACCACCAACAGCGTGGTGCACGGCGGGGGCTCCGGGAGCCTGCGGATCTGGTCCGAGGGCTCACAGCTGGTGTGCGAGGTCCGCGACGGCGGGCAATTGGACGACCCGCTCGCCGGGCGCCGCCCGGCCACCCGGGACCAGCGTGGCGGCCGCGGCCTGCTGCTGGTGCACACCGTCGCCGACCTGGTCCGCATCCACACCGACCCAGGTGGTACGGCCATCCGGCTCTACCTCGGCCACTAGCCGACCTCGCCGGGGCGGGCGACCTCGCCGGGGTGGGCGACCTGGCGGCAATGCGCCCATGTCGCGGCCGGTCCAGCCGCGACGGGGCGCATGTCGCCGGCCCTTGCGCGGAGACGCGCACGGGCGGCCGCCGAAGTTTCTCGGCAGCCGCCCGGCGGACCTCAGATGCTGCTCACGCCGGCACGCTCAGCCGCGGAAGCCGAGAATCCCGCGCAGGGTGCTTTCACCCGTCGCGGGTGCCGTCTGTGCCGTACGCACTGCCGTCGTCTCGGTGCCCTGCGGCTTCGGGTCGGGCGACTTCTGGCAGACCGCGTCGGCCACACCACTGCCGTGGGGAACCTTGCCGTTGGTGAGGTACGCCGCCAGGTACTTGTCGAGGCAGGCGTTGCCGCTCAGCGTGATGCCGTGGTTGCCGCCGCCCTGCTCCACCACCAGGCTGGAGCCGCGCAGCAGCCGGCTCATGGTGACACCACCCTGGTACGGGGTGGCCGCGTCGTCCGTCGCCTGGAACAGCAGGACCGGCGGGAGCTTGGAGTTGGCGACGTTCACCGGCTTGAGCGGCTTCGTCGGCCAGAACGCGCACGGGGCGTTGTACCAGGCGTTGTTCCAGGCCATGAACGGGGCCTTCTTGTACACCGCCCAGTTGTCCTTGCGCCACTGGTTCCAGTCGCGCGGCCAGGACGCGTCACGGCACTGCACGGAGGTGTAGACGCTGTAGCCGTTGTCGCCGGAGGCGTCGATGGCGGCGATGTTGTCGTATGCCTTGACCAGCGCATCGGTGTTGTGGTCGTTGACGTAGGCCGCGAACGTCTGGGCGAGGGTGGGCCAGTAGCCGTTGTTGTAGCCGCCGGGTATGAAGATGTCCTCCAGCTCGGAGGCGCCCACCTTGCCGCCCGCCGGCTTCTTGGCGAGGGCCGCCCGCATGGCGTACCACTTGGCCTCGATCTTCTTCGGATCGGTGCCGAGCTTGTACGTTGAGTCGTACTTGGCTATCCACGTCATCAGCGCCTTGTGACGCTTGTCGAAGGCGTAGTCCTGCTGGATGTTGGCGTCGTACCAGACTCCGGTCGGGTCGACCATCGAGTCCAGCACCAGGCGCCGCACCCGCTGGGGGTACATCTTGGCGTAGACCGCGCCGAGGTAGGTGCCGTACGAGTAACCGAAGTAGTTGATCTTCTTCGCGCCGAGGGCCACCCGGATCGAGTCCATGTCCTGCACGGCGCTGACCGTGTTGATGTAGGGCAGGACGGCCGCGTACTTCCTGCCGCAGGCCTGGGCGAACGCCTTGGCGCGAGCGACGTTGGCCTTCTCGATCGCCGGTGTGCTGGGCACGGAGTCCGGGCGCACCGGGTCGAAGTGACCCGGCTTGCAGTCCAGGGCGGGCTGGCTCGCGCCCACGCCGCGCGGGTCGAAGCCGATGACGTCGTACTGGGCCGCGACGTCCTTGGGCAGGGAGGACGCGACGAAGCCGGCCAGGCTCAGGCCACTGCCACCGGGCCCGCCCGGGTTGACCAGCAGCGGGCCCTGATACGTCTTCGCGGTGTGCGGCACGCGGGACAGCGCCAGGGTGATCTGCCTCCCCTGCGGCTTCGCGTGGTTGAGCGGCACCTTCACCGACGCGCACTGGAGCGTCGGGGTGTCGTCCGTACCGCACGCCTTCCAACTGGCCTTCGCGGTCCGGGCGGTGTTCGCGGAGGGCGACACGCTGGCGTTGGCGGGGACGGCGGTGATCGTCCCGGCCAGCACGACGGTGACGCCGCACAGCATGGCTGCGCTTCTTCTCATGGAGCTCTCTCAGAACAGTGAGGGGGGTTGAGACCCTTGAGGTTCACGGGTCATGCCCTACGATCTCCGAAATGCACGCCGCGCGAGAACACAGGCGACCAAGACTTGACTGAATCGAGTCGTTGAAAGTCATCGAATAGCCCCCGAAGAGCGGCAGTTGGACCTCCCTGGATCGCAGCCTCCCGCTCGAATTCCGCCGGTCTGACGCACGGGCCGCCCAGGCCTGCCGACGCCGGCACCGTCGGCCCGCACCCCCGCCTCACCCGAGGCGGAGGTTCCCGTCGCGGCCGTACCCGCGCTCACCCCGCCCAGACCACCGCCTGCACCTCCCCGTACGCGTGCAGCGCGTACGACCCCACATCGCGCCCGACCCCGCTCCGCTTGAACCCCCCGAACGGTGCTTCCATGTTCCGTCCGACGGTGTTCACGCCCACTCCGCCCGCCCGGAGGCGCCGGGCGACCCGGAACGCGCGGGCCACGTCCGCCGACCAGACGTAGTCGATGAGGCCGTAGTCGCTGTCGTTGGCCAGCGCGATGCCCTCCTCCTCGTCGTCGAAGGGGATGACGGTCACCACCGGGCCGAAGATCTCCTCCCGGGCCACCCGCATGTCGTTCGTGCAGTCGGCCAGCAGGGTCGGGGCGACGTAGAACCCCCGGTCGTACGGCGGCCGTTCCCCGCCCGCGACCACCACCGCGCCTTCCTTGCGGCCGAGTTCGACGTACGTCTCGATCCGGTCCCGGTGCGGCCCCGAGATGACCGGCCCGACCACCGTGCCCTGAGCGCGCGGGTCACCCACCTTCAAGTGACCTGCATACGCGGCGAGTTGCTCGACCAACTGTCCGTAGACACCACGCTGTGCCAGCACCCTCGTCGGCGCCGTGCAGATCTGGCCGCTGTAGAACGAGAACGTCGTGCCGATGCCCGCGACCGCCGAGCGGATGTCCGCGTCGTCGAAGACGAGTGCCGCGCCCTTGCCGCCCAGCTCCATCAACTGGCGTTTCATGTCACGGCCGCACACCTCGGCGATCCGCTGGCCGACCGCCGTCGAGCCGGTGAAGCTGACCATGTCGACGTCCCGTGAGTCGACCACCGCCTCCCCCACCTCGGCGCGGGTCCCGCTGACCACGTTGACGACACCCGGCGGCACGCCCGCCGCCTCCAGCGCCTCCGCCATCCGGTACACCGACAGCGGGTCCTGCGGAGCGGGCTTCACGACGACCGTGTTGCCCATCGCCAGTGCGGGCGCGATCTTTCCGGCCGGGTTGGCCCAGGGGTTGTTGTACGAGGTGATGCAGGCGACCACGCCCACCGGCTGGCGTATCGCCAGCGCACCCATCACCGCCGCCTTCCCGAACGGGCCCCCCTCGTTGACCTGCGGCGGGATCGCCCACTCGGCCGTTTCCACCGTCGCGTACCGGCGGAAACGGGCGGCGCCCACGCCCACCTGCATTCCGCGCGCGGTCCCCGTCGTGGCACCGGTCTCCGCCTGGGCGAGCGCCGCGTACGACACCAGGTTGCTCTGGATGATGTCCGCGGCGCGGGCCAGGACGGCGGCCCGTTCCTCCGGTGAGGTGCGCGACCACGGCCCGAAGGCCTCGCGGGCCGCCGCCGCGGCGGCGTGCGCCTGCTCCCGCGAGGCCTCCGGCGCCCACCCGACGACGTCCTCCGTCGCCGGGTCGATCACCTCGTAGTGCCCGTCGGCCGGCTCCACCCACGAGCCGCCGACGAACAGCCGCTGTCCGTCGCTCACTTGGTGCTCACCGTGGCCGTGTCACGGCCCGAGCGAAGCACTGTGCCGGGTACCGCACCGGTCACCACATCGTCCCGGATCGTCTCGACTCCGTTCACCCACACGGCCGTCACCCCGATCGCCTTCGAGTCGAGACGCGGGCTGTCACCCGGCAGGTCGTGCACCAGGGTGGCCTTGTCGGCGGCGATCCGCTCCGGGTCGAAGAGGACCAGGTCCGCGTGGAAGCCCTCCTGGACACGCCCCCGCTCGCGCAGGCCGAACAGCCGAGCCGGCTCGTCGGTCAGCATCCGCACCGCCCGCTCCAGCGGCACGAGCTTGCGCCCGCGCAGACAGTCACCCAGGAACCGGGTCGTGTACGGGGCCCCGCACATCCGGTCCAGGTGCGCGCCGGCGTCGGAGCCGCCCAGCAGCACGTCCTCGTGCCGCCAGGTCTCGGCGCGCAGCGCCCAGGACGCGGGGTCGTTGTCGGTGGGCATGGGCCACAGGACCGTACGCAGTTCGTCGGCGACGCAGATCTCGACGAGGCAGCTGAAGGGGTCCTGGCCGCGTTCGGCGGCGATGTCCTGCACCACCCTTCCGGTCAGGCCCTCGTTCGCCGCGCTGTACGTGTCCCCGATGACGTACCGCCCGAAGTCCGTCAGCCGCCGGAAGACACCGACGTCCTCGCTCTGCGACAGGCGGACCAGCTCCGCCCGTACGGCGGGGTCGCCGAGCTGGGTGATCCGCTCGGGAACGGGCAGGCCGAGCACCGGCCCCCAACCGGGGATCAGGTTCAGCGCGCAGAAGGTGCCGAGGGACATGTTCATCGGCGTGAGGATGGGCATGGTGAGCGCGACGATCCGGCCACCGGCCTTACGGGCGCGCTCGCTTGCCTCCAGCTGGCGGGGTACGCGGGCCGGCACGGCCGAGTCGATGGTGAGCACGTTCCAGTTCAGGGGGCGCCCGGCCGCCGCGCTCATCTCGACGAACAGATCGATCTCCGCGTCGCTGAACTGGTCGAGGCAGCCCGCGACGATCGCCTCGATCTGGGTGCCCTCGTGCTCGCCGACCGCCTGGGAGAGGGCGATGAGCTCGGCGGGCAACGCGTGCCGGGACGCCACCGGCTTGCCGTCGCCGTCGGAGTGCGAGGACGACTGCGTGGTGGAGAACCCCCAGGCCCCGGCGTTCATGGCCTCGTGCAACAGGGCGAGCATGGCGGCGAGTTGTTCCTCCGTCGGCTGCCCACCCACCGCGTCCGGCCCCATCACGTAGCGCCGCAGAGCGCAATGCCCCACCATGAAACCGGCGTTGACCGCGATCCGCCCCTCCAGCGCGTCCAGGTACTCCCCGAAGCCGCTCCAGCTCCAGGGCGCCCCTTCCTCCAGCGCGACCAGGGACATCCCCTCGACCTTGGACATCATCCGGCGCGTGTAGTCGGCATCGCCCGGCCGGTCCGGGTTCAACGGGGCAAGCGTGAAACCGCAGTTGCCGGCGGCGACGGTCGTGACCCCGTGATTGAGGGACGGCGTCGCATACGGGTCCCAGAAGAGCTGGGCGTCGTAGTGCGTGTGCGGATCGACGAACCCGGGTGCGAGGACGAGCCCGGACGCGTCCTCGGTCGTCCGCGCGTCCTCGGTGATCCGGGCCCCGATGGCCGCGATGCGACCGTCCCGTATCCCCACATCCGCGACGTAGGCGGGTGCACCGGTCCCGTCGACGACGGTGACGCCCGCGATCAGATGGTCAAGCACGGCTACACCTCTTCCCAAGGCCCGCAGGGACGCGCCCCTCTTTCAGGGGCGCGGGGAACTGCGCGAACAACCACGACGGCCCCGCACCCGCCGACGAACCTCAAGCCACCCCCCGGAACCGCGAGGTCCGATGCACAGGATCCGTGTCGATCTTCGGAATCACATGCTCACCGACCAGCCGGATCGTCTGGAGCGTGTCCTCCCGAGATATCCCGATCGGCATCCCGAAGCTCAGCTGATCGGCCCCCGCCTGTTCCCACCGCTTGCACTGCGTCAGCACCTCGTCCGGGTCGCCGCAGATCAACAGCTCCTCGGCGATGAGGAGTTCGATGATCTCCTCGTTGAACTCGGGCAGCGTCTCCGGCCACACCGGGAACCCCTCGGGGCGCGGGAACGTGTCGTGGTAGCGGAAGAGCAGCGACTGCAGATAGTGCAGCCCACCGCCCGCCGCGATCCGTACCGCCTCCGCGTGCGTCGGCGCGCAGATCGCCGTCGACGTCACCATCACGTTGTCGTTGACATAGTCGCCGACCGGCTCGGCGTCCACGATCGCCGTCTTGTACTGCTCCAGCACCCACTCCATGTCGGAGACCTTCTGCACGCTGAAGCCGAGCACCCCGAGCCCCTTGCGGGCGGCCATGGCGTACGAGGGCGGCGAGCCGGCGGCGTACCACATCGCGGGGTGCGAGGGCCCGTACGGCTTGGGCAGGACCTTGCGCGGCGGCAGCGACCAGTGTTTGCCCTGGAAGCCGACGTACTCGTCCTGCGTCCACATCTTCGGGAACTCGGCGATCGTCTCCTCCCACAGCTCCTTGGTGTGGTTCATGTCGGTGATGCCGGACATGAAGCCGAGGATCTCGTGGGACCCGGCGCCCCGGCCGGAGCCGAACTCGAAGCGGTTGCCGGTGAGATGGTCGAGCATGGCGACCTTCTCGGCCACCTTCACCGGGTGGTTGACCGGGGCGAGCGGGTTGAAGATGCCGGAGCCGAGGTGGATGCGCTCGGTGGCGTGGGCGAGGTAGCCGAGGTAGACGTCGCTGGCCGAGATGTGCGAGTACTCCTCCAGGAAGTGGTGCTCGGACACCCAGGCGTACTTGAAGTTCGACTGGTCCGCCTGAATGACGTACTCGGTCTCCTCCATCAGCGCCTTGTGCTCCGCGAGCGGATCGGTCTCGGCCCGCTTGCCCACGTATCCCTGTACAAAGAGCCCGAATTCCAAGGAGGTTCACCGTCCCCAGTAACCGTTCCCGACGTTTCTGACGTAGCGTCAGATTCGATGTCGACTGTTCCACCGAGGGCCTGGAGCGTCAATAGCTGACGGGTCGTCAACTCACGTGTGTGGCTGCGGTCGATAGATTGCCCGCCATGACTGAACTGGGACCGGTCGGCCGGCCGCCCGCCCCGATCAGGACCGAGCGGCTCGTGCTCCGCGAGTCCGAGGCCCGGGATCGTGCGACGTTCATCGAGCTGCTGGCGTCGCCGGAGGTGCACACCTACCTCGGCGGCCCCCGGCCGCGTGCCGAACTGGAGCGCGAGTTGCCCGAGGTGCCCGAGCTGTGGCCCGGGAGTTTCGTGGTCGAGCTCGGCGGGGCGATGATCGGCCTGATCCTGCTCAGAAGGGCGACGGAGCACCGCCGTCCGTCCGCAGCGGGGAAGGTCGACCTCGGGTACCTGTTCCTGCCGGAGGCGTGGGGATCCGGGTATGCCGTCGAGGCGTGCGCGGCGACTCTCGACTGGTTCGACGGCGCCCTTCCCGGCGAGCCGGTGATGCTCACGACCCAGTCCGCCAACGCCGGCTCGATGCGCCTCGCCGCCAAGCTGGGGTTCACCGAGGTGGAGCGGTTCCAGGCCTGGGACGCCGAGCAGTGGCTCGGCCTGCGCCCCCCGGTCGCACCGCCCGCCTGAGCCGACGCCCGGAGGGGCGCAGGCCCTGGCGGAGACGGAGACGCTGGCGGGGAGCGCCGACTTCGGAGCCGGTGGGTGTCAGAAGGCGCTCACCCCCGCCAGCCAGCCCCCGTCGATCACGAACGGCTGTCCGGTGATGTACGACGAGTCCTCGGAGGACAGGAACAGCGCCAGCCGCGCCACCTCCTCCGGGCGCCCGATCCGCCCCAGCGGCACGAGCTTGCGGTACAGCTTGTCCAGGCCCTGCGCGGAACCCTCCGCGTCCGCCGCCGGGTCCAGTACCGCCGGGTTGGACATCGCGGTGTCGATCGCACCCGGGCACATGGCGTTGACGCGTATCTTCCGGCGGGCCAGCTCCAGTGCGGCGACCCGGGTGAGCCCGAGGATGGCGTGCTTGCTCGCCGCGTAGGCCCCGACCGCCGCCATGCCGGTCATCCCGGTGTACGAGGCGGTGTTGACGATCGTCCCGCCGCCGGTGTCGGCGATGCGCGGCGCGACCGTCTTGATCCCGAGGAAGCAGCCGACCTGGTTGACCTGCACGACCTGCATGAACTCGTCGAGGGGCGTGTCGAGAAGGGTGTTGAAGCGCAGGATGCCGGCGTTGTTGACCAGCCCGTCGATCCGCCCGTACGCCTTCTCGGCGGCGGCGACCGCAGCCTGCCAGCCCGCCTCCTCGCGCACGTCGAGATGGACGTACAGCGCGCCCAACTCCTTGGCCAGCGCCTCTCCTTGGTCGTCGAGCACATCCGCTACGACCACCCGGGCGCCCTCCGCCACGAACAGCCGGGCCTCCTGCTCCCCCTGACCTCGTGCCGCGCCGGTGATGATGACGACCCGTCCGTCGAGCTTGCCCATGCGGAACCCCTTCGCATCGGTGGAGGTCAGCATCGTACCGCCGAGTCTGACGATGCGTCAGATTCCGTCGGACAGCTTCGGACAGTGCGCGAGTGTGTGCGAGAGCACACACCAAGTAACCGGGGAGTAGGGACATTTGACCCTGTCGCGGATCCACGGGTGACGCCAATAATCCTCCACGAACAGGTAAAGCGAACATCAAGGGATTCCAGGGACGGAGCGGCATGGCCAAGAGGCGTCTGAAGAACAAGAAGATCCGGCTCGTGGCGGTCGGATCGGCGCTCGCGACCGGCGGCGTGATCATCACTCTTCTTCCGTCGGCGAACGCGGCCGAGGAGAAGACTCCCGAGCAGATCATCCAGATGTGCGAGCGGGCCAAGGTGCTCAACGGCAAACAGCAGGACATCTTCGACTTCGGCGGCCACCCGATCGCCGGCCCGAGTTTCGAGTCCGACAACTGTGACTACGTCGAGTCGAATTTCCAGTCGTTCGACGGCCCCACGGAGAAGGCTTCCATCGACTTCCCGAACTGCGAGCCGAACGCCACCGAGCCGGCGAAGGTATCGATCACCTGGAAGGCCACCGTGGGCCAGGGATCGGGCAAGTACACCGCGACCCAACAGGGCGCCGGCGGCGGGCTCTTCGGCTTTCTGAGCGGGTCCTGGCTCAAACACAAGGGGACGACCGACATGACCGTCAAGTCGGTGACCGCCGGCGACACGGAGAACCGAGAGGTTCCGGTCGGCAAGGTCCTGCACATGGAGTTCACGCCGAAAATGCAGCGTATGACCGGCGAATGGCGGGTGCGGATAGACGCCAACCCCGGAAGCTTCGCAGTCAACCCCTCGCCGGAGAAGAACTTCGTCGCGTCGGAACTCGTCGAGGGACCCGCCATCCTGCCCGGCGCCGCCGGAGCCGCAGGCATCGCGGACGGCGTGGCCAAGCCCGTCCTGACCGACTGCTGAGCCAGCGCTCTCACCCCCCTCAAGCTGCAGAAACACATTCGACTTCCCCTCCCCCGCAAGCTTCCCCGCAAGGAGACGCACCATGACCCGCACCAGCCGCAAAGGTCATCACCGGAGCAAGAAGAAGCGCATCGTCATGGCCATGGCCCCGGTGGTGGCCATCGCGGTGGCCGTTCCGCTGATGAACCAGGCGGGTGCCGCCACCCCCTCCGAAGTGACCAGGGACTGCGCGCAGAACTCCCCCAAACTGGACGACTGCGTTTTCGTCGACGTCCAGTTCAAGAACAACAGTCTGGGGCCCAACCAGCGTGTTTCCACCATTACCGACAACTGCGGTTCCACAAGCGCCCTGTCGAAGAGTTTCAGTGTTTCCGCGTCGGTGACGAGGTCCATCACCCTGGAGGACGGGTTCACCGCTTCCGCCGACTCCAAGCTGGGGAACTCGTTCTTCGAGATCGGCGCCAAGTTCAACACGACGGAATTCACCCTCAAGCGTGACGACACGGGTACCGGATTCGACTTCACCCGGACCGACACCGTGAAACCCGACCACATAGGCTTCTTCATGTGGTCGGAGAAGCGAACCGACGTGAGCGGATTCCTCAAGGCCACGTACAAGGACGAGCAGGACGGCCAGAAGGTCTTCTTCTCGCCGAGCGAGGGCGCCACCAGCGTGCACGTCTTCTATCCGCAGCTCCTGAAGAACGGAACGCCGGACGGCCGTCTCTGGCTGCGTAACGTCGAGTGCGGAACTCCCCAGGCCAACGGACTCCAGAACTCGGAGGGCAGTATCAGGGCGGAACCCGGATTCGGCGAGGGCGGCGAGAACGTGACGGACGTGGAAATCCCGGTTACGGAGATTCCCGCGCCGTAGCGCGATCCGGATCAGGGGTCAGCGAAATGGGCGGCACCGGTTGTTCTCAGATGCGAACAGCCGGGGTCGCCCCCAGCCATCTCAGGACCGCGTCCGTACTCCCTCGGGCGTCGAGCTTGGCGTAGATGTTGCTGAGATTGTTGCGGACGGTCTTCTCGCTCAGCCGCAGCCGCAGCCCGATCTCCTGGGCGCCCAGGCCGGTCGACAGCAGCTCCATGATCTGCCGCTCGCGGGGCGAGAGCAGACTCCGCAGCCGTTCGATCGCCGCCCCGGCGACGGACACGCCCCTCGTCCCCTCCACGGACACCCGCTGGGCCCCTACCCGGAGGGCGGAGCACGCGATCGGCGAGAGGTAGGTGTGCCCGACCGTGGCCGCCACGACCGCCGAGGCGAGCATGCAGGTGCAGTAGTCGCCCTCGACCAGATATCCGGCCCCGCCCCGGAACACCTCCACCACGGTCTCCGTGTCCCGCCGGGGACTGACGACGATCACCGGAACGCTCACGGCTCCCATCGCCCCCAGCAGCACCGGAAGCTCGGTCGCCGGTTCCTCGCAGCACAGGACGACCACGTCCACGGCGCCTTCCTCGCGCAGCTCACTGTAGGGCGGGGCCACGCGCAACGCCCGCCCCACGTGCGGGTCTTCGGGGTCCGGCCAGTCCCCGTGCGGCCACTCCCCCTCGGCACAGGCGAGGGCGACGGACAGCCTGGGCGGGGCTGGGGACGCGGATGCCGACGCGGGCGGGAACGTGGTCGAGGACGTGGGTGAGTTGGGGTCGACGAGCCGGGAGGTGCGCACCGTGCATGTCCTTCCGCCGGAACCATGACGTCCGTACGTTCATACGTACGCACCCCGACGTGGACATGTTCAAAAATTCAAAGAGAACCGGTCAGGCTGTCAGACAGGTTTCCTTCCGGTTCCCGCTCCAGCAACGGGCCCACCTCGTCGCCGAACTGCCTTATCTGGTCGGTCAGTTCAGCCAGACTCCGGCTCCGGAACCGCACCTGGATCTGGTCCACACCCATCGCGCCGTACGCCCGCAGCGACTCGGCGAGCACTTCCGGCGCCCCGCTCAGCGTCCGCCGCCCGACGTCCCACCCGGGCTCACCGACGTACAGCGGCTCGGTGATGGCCCCGATGGTGAACGGGCCCTGGACGGCGGCCTCTTCGCGTATCCGGCGGATCCGTGCGAGCTGGTCCGGGAGCCGGTCGCGCGGGTCGCCCTGCGGCAGCCAGCCGTCGCCCTTGAGCGCCGCCCGGCGTACGGCGGCGGGGGACGACCCACCGACCCAGAGCGGTACGCGTTCCCGCACGGGCCGCGGACGCTGGCCGAGCCCTTCGAAGTCGTACAACTTGCCGTGGTGCTCGGGGAATTCGTCCGGCCCGAGCGCGGCGCGCAACGCATCGATCGTCTCGTCGAGTACGGCACCCCGGCGCTCGAAGTCGACCCCGAGGACCTCGAACTCCTCCTGTACGTGTCCCGCCCCGACCCCGAGGATCAGGCGCCCACCGGAGAGGTGGTCGAGGGTGGCGTACTGCTTGGCGGTGAGGAGAGGGTGCCGCAGGCCCACGACAGCGACGTGGCTGAGGAGTTGGACGCGTTCGGTGACGGCGGCGAGGTGGGCGAGGGTGGCGACGGGGTCATACCAGACAGTGCTCATCGCGGGGGCGAGTCGGCGCGGGATGGCCACGTGGTCGCAGCTCGCGACATAGGCGAAGCCGGCGCGGTCGGCGGCGCGGGCGATGTCGACGAGGCCGGCGGCACCGGCCGAGGTTTCCCAGGGTTCGGTGTACAGGGTCGACTGGGACTGGATGGGGAGCTGCATGCCGTAGCGGAGGCGGAGGGGCTCATCGGTGGGGGTCACGGGCGGGACCCTTTCTCTGACGGTCCGTCAACTATGCGTGCCGTGGCCATGGTTGCCGCTCGCGGTCTGTCCGACAAGGGGAATGCGGCGGTATCTCATCCGGTCGGGCACGACAGAAGCCGGTCCGGCACTCCGGAAGGAGGGAACCGGCCCTCTCACCGTCCGGTCAACAGGAACCGCAGGTACTTGCCCGTGCCGAGCGCGCCCCGTGTCTCCGTACGCGTGACCGCCAGTTCCGCCTCGACCCGCGCCCGTTCCGCCTCCGCGCCCGCCAACTGCTTTTGCCGCTGCAGGAGTTCGGCCCGCTTGCGCTGGGTCTCCATGGCGCGCTGCTGGCGCTGCCCGGTGAGACGGGCGCGTTCGTCGGTGATCCTTCGCTGCAGGGCCGCCTTCTTCTGCAGGGCCTCGGCCTCCGCCTGTTTGATCTCCGTCTTGTGGGTCCGCCGGAGTGTGGCGATGTCGGCCTTGATCTGGGCCTTCGCCGCCGGGGGCACCGTGGTCGGCGCGGAGGCCCTGGCCCGGTGTTCCAGTCCCTGCCGCCAGTCGCTGAGGGCGGTGGCGCGGGCCTCGCCGATGCCGGGCACCCGTATCCGCTGGCCACCGGGACGCACCAGGTACACGACGGACGGGTTGCGCGAGAAGTCCACGCCGATGAAGTCGGCCGCGCTGCGGATGCCCGCGTCCTGGAGGGCCCGCACCATCTTGGCGCCCATGTTGCTGAGCGACCGCGTCTCCTGGATCGACGTCCTGCGCAGCTTGTCCTGGATGTGTGCCCTGATCGCCGGCTCCAGCGCCTTGTCGAGCCGGAGCCGCTCCTTCGCCGCCAGCCCCGCCAACTGCTGCTGGGCCTGGTCCGTACGGCGGTTGAGGTCCATGGTGATACGGGCCTGGCCGTCGCGCAGCTCGATCTGCAGGGCCTGGATGCGCTGGTCCGAGGCCGTGTTGTCCTTGGCGAGGGCGTCGTCGAGGACGCGGATCTCCTTCTCCAGACGCTGACGGGCGCTCGCCGGGTCGGCCAGCTCACGGGAGCGGCGCTTGAGGTCGCGCACCCGCTTCCGTGCCGCCCTGCACTCGGGGCGCCTGCGTCGGCCGAGCCCGACCAGGGCGGCGGAGGTGAGCAGGGCCGCGCCCTGAGCGGCGGGCAGGACGTCCACCGGCTGGGCCGCGGCGAGGACGAGCGCGCCCGGGGCGGACGTAGTGAGCAGCGCCCCGAGGGCCGCGATCAGATCGCCGGGGCGGCGCTTGCCGAACGTGGCGAACCCGGCGCCCTGGGCGGCGGGCTGCTGTGCCGGAGTCGGCGCGGAGACGGAAGCGGAGGCGGAGGCGGAGGCGGACGCGGAGGCGGAGGCGGAGGCGGACGCGAAAGCCGTGGCGGCAGCGGACGCCGGGGCCGGGGCCGGCGGTGACACCCGTCCCGCCATCCAGGCCGGGACCCCGGAAACGGGCGCCGTCGACGCGGACGCGGACCCGGACCCGGCCGGCGTCCAGGAGGTGACTGTGGGGCGGCTGCCGCCCAGCCCGGTCCCGTAGCCCCCCGTACTCGCACCCGGCCCGGCACCGGACTTGGTGCCCGCACCTGAGCCCGTACCGGAACCGGTGCCCGCTGCCGACCGTTGGGCCGGAAGCCTCACGGCGTCGGCGGTCAGGGGTGGCACGGCGGATGTCGGCCTGCCGAGGAATCCCCGCACCCGGCCGGCCATGTCCCGTACTCGCTGGTCCGGGTGGCTCAGCAGGACCGGCCAGGCGAGGGAGGTCGCCGGTTCCTTGAAGTCCGCCTCGGAGAGGATCAGGAACTCGCCGTGTCTGTCGTGCAGTTGGGTCCAGAGGCCGGGGTCCGTGGCGACGGCGAGGAGGGCCAGTTCGATGGTCCAGGCGGAGAAGCGGTCCATGGCGGGGCCGAAGTCGGCGGCCGTACGGGAGGGCGACTGGTAGTTGCGGTGGCCGTTCTCGGTCGCCTGCTCGCCGCGCAGGGCGGGGACGTACATGCCGTCGTAGTCGACGAGGCGGAAGGTCCCGTCGGCGGCCACGAGGAGGTTGCCGTGCTGGAGGTCGCCGTGGGCGATGCCGCTTCGCTCCAGGTCGGCGGTCATGGCCAGGAACCGGTCGGCGAGCGCGTGCAGAAGGGCCGGGTCGTGGAGGTTGCGTTCGATCCAGCTGATGAGGCCGGTGCCCTGGACCCAGGTCATCTTGACCGCCGGATACCACTCGCGCCCCACCAGGACGCCCTGTTCCAGGAAGTCGAACCCGACCGGCCACGACTGGGACAACCCGAAGGGTCCGGCCGGTCCGCCCAGTCCGCCGAGGGCCGAGCTGATGGCGGAGTAGCGCTTGCCGAGGGTCGCGCTGTCCCGGGTGAAGCACTTCAGGGCGTACCGCTGCCCGTTCCTCGCCGTGATGGAGAAGACGCTCGCGAAGTTCCCGGAGATCGCCTTCGGGCCCAGTACCGGGTCCTGTTGGACCGTGCCGCCCCTCAGGTCGGAGTCGCTGAAGCACAGTTCAGGGTGTTGCAAGGCCTCCGCGTAGTTCGCTCCCGTCGGAAACCTCCGGGCCGAGCCGGTTCCGGGGGCACCGCCGGGGGACACCGCCATCTACGCCTCCGCTCCCAGCCTCGCCCGGACGAGCGTCACGTCATCGTTGCGCATCCGGGCGCGCGCCCGCTGGTCGTCCACCCAGTCGGTGAAGTCCTGCCGGTCGAAGGCGGCGAACGCCGGGAGATCCACGGTCTGGTCGGCATCTCCCCCGGCCTCCGGGGCGAGCAGCCAGGCCGCCAACGCGTCTGTGGCGAGCAGGAGTTCGTCGCCGGTCAACAACTCACCCGACGCCACCCGCATCCGTTTCGCGACGAGCCCCACATCATGGTTGCGGCTGCCGAGCAGCTGTGGGGTGATCCCGAACTCCTCGACCGTACGCAGCGGAAAGGAGTCGAGGAGGCGTCCGTCGCGCAGCTGGAACAGACAGCTGTCGCCGAGGGCGAAGGAGTACCAGAACCAGCGGGTCGTGCCGTCGTCGAGGACGGTGGCCCGGATCTCGGCCCCGAGCAGGGTGGCGAACGCGCCTTTTTCCAGGCCGGGTTGCTCGTACCAGGTGATGGGTCTGCCCTGGTCGGCGCGCTCGGCCTGGTAGCGGGTGAGGAAGGCGTCCCAGTGCAGTGCGGAGCGCTCCATCAAGTCTCGTACGAACGTGCCGGGTTCCTGCCACCAGTCACCGGCGAGGCGCATCGACTCGACGGCGTCACGGACCAGGAGCGCGGCCCAGTCACGGGCGAGCAGGCTCTCCGAGGCGCCGTCGGACACCGAGGCGTACAGGGACGCGGCGGCCCGTCCGGCGCTGTCGACGCCCGCCTCGCCGGACTGCCAGACGTACGCGGCGTCCTCGCACTCCTGCTCGCTGCTGCCCGACTTCTGCGTCCACAACCACTGCGCCCGCGGCAGCGCCGGGATGTCCCCCATGGTCAGCGCAGCTCCGTCGCACGGGTGCCGATGTCGAGGAACTCCACGATGGACACGATGTCGGCGTTGTAGACGAATCCCCGGGTCGTCTCGCTGACGTGGTGGCCCTGCGAGGCGGCGTACGAGCGCATGTGACTGGGCAGCACGCTGGACATCTGGAACAGCAACTTGGCGTAGGTGTCCGGCAGTTGCTCTTCGTTGTCCGGGAAGGTGATGGGGGCGCCGCCGCTGCCGGAGACGTGCAGGTTGAAGAGGAGGACCGGGCCGTCGGCGGTGGCGTGCGAGGCCAGGCCGATGGCGGCGCTGGTCGGGTCGCCGTCGGTGGACTCCCCGTCGGTGAGGTTGAGGACGATGGGCGGGAAGCCGCTGGGGTGCGCGTCGACCCAGTTGGACACGAGCTTGTCCGCGTAGTCGAGGGCGCGCGTCATCGGCGTGCCGCCGTTGGTCACCGGGTCCATCCACACGGGGAACTGCACGGACGTCTCGACCAGTCCGCCGGCGCCGTCCGGCACCTTCTTGGTACGGCTCTCCACCCGCGCCGGGTTGTTGGCGACCTCGCCGAGCGGGACGAGGTCGCGGCCGGCGAGGGCGCCCTGGTAGGCGGAGCCGACGTGCTGATGGCCGTAGCCGATCACGGCGACGTGGAAGTAGTCGCGTACGCCTTCCTCCTTGGCGCACTTGACCGACAGTTCCGTCAGCAGCCGGTTGATGGCGTTGGACACGACCTCGGCGCGCGGCTGTGTCGTCTCACCGCTCGCCATGGGATCGCTCATGGAGGCGGACTGGTCCACGAGGAAGAGGAAACACCCCGGGTTGGTCCGGCTGATCTCGGCGGTGTACGGCAACGGACGGCCCCCGTTTTCCCTGTGCTGCGATCGCTGCGGTCGCTGCGGACGCTAGGGGGGCAGCCGCGTTCGGCAGCACGCCTTCACAGTCCGACCACTTGGCCCCCCAAGGAAGTTCACGGTACCGGATGACCAGCGGCGCTATGGGTTCTACGCCGTTTCTCCCGCTACGCCGCACTCCCCGGACGCCACAGGCCGTCCGGTGTCAGCCCCAGCAGCTCGATCGCGTTTCCTCGTACGATCCGCTCCACGACCTCCGGGTCCAGGTGCCCCATCTGCCTCTCGCCGACCTCCCGCGAGCCGGGCCAGGTGGAGTCGGAGTGGGGGTAGTCGGTCTCGTAGAGGACGTTGCCGACGCCGATCGAGTCGAGGTTCCTCAGCCCGAAGGCGTCGTCGAAGAAGCAGCCGTAGACGTGCTCGGCGAACAGCTCGGACGGCGGCCGGTGGACCTTGTCGGCGACTCCGCCCCAGCCCCGGTTCTCCTCCCAGACCACGTCCGCGCGCTCCAGGATGTACGGGATCCAGCCGATCTGGCCCTCCGCGTACATGATCTTCAGCTGCGGGAAGCGTTCGAACTTGCCGCTCATCAGCCAGTCGACCATCGAGAAGCAGCAGTTGGCGAAGGTGATGGTGGATCCGACGGCGGGCGGCGCGTCGGCGGAGGTGGACGGCATCCGGCTCGACGAGCCGATGTGCATCGCGATGACCGTCCCCGTCTCGGCGCAGGCGGCGAGGAAGGGGTCCCAGTCGTCGCCGTGGACCGAGGGCAGGCCGAGGTGCGGGGGGATCTCGGAGAAGGCGACCGCGCGGACACCCCGGGCGGCGTTGCGCCGGACCTCGGCGGCGGCCAACTCCGCGTCCCAGAGCGGGATGAGGGTGAGGGGGATGAGGCGCCCCTGGGCCTGCGGCCCGCACCACTCCTCCACCATCCAGTCGTTGTACGCGCGTACGCCGAGCAGTCCGAGTTCGTGGTCCTTGGCCTCGGTGAAGGTCTGGCCGCAGAAGCGCGGGAAGGTCGGGAAGCAGACGGCGGACTGGACGTGGTTGATGTCCATGTCGGCCAGTCGCTGCGGGACGTCGTAGGAACCGGGGCGCATCTGCTCGTAGGTGATGACTTCGAGTTTGATCTCGTCCCGGTCGTAGCCGACGGCGGTGTCGAGGCGGGTGAGAGGGCGCTGCAGGTTCTCGTAGATCCACCAGTCGCCGATCGGGCCGTCGTCGCCGGGTTCGCCCATGACAGGCTTGAACCGGCCGCCGAGGAAGGACATCTCCTTCAGGGGCGCGCGGACCACGCGGGGGCCTGTGTCCAGGTATTTCTTCGGCAGCCGGTCCTGCCAGACATCGGGGGGCTCCACCGTGTGGTCGTCCACCGAGATGATCTTCGGGAAGGTGCTCGCCGTCTCCGTACTCTCCACAGTCGCCTCCACGGTCGTCTCCATGACAGGCACGGTAGCGCCGATCTGACGAACCGTCAGCTATGCGGTCACGCGTCCCTTTCTGTGGATCCCCGTGCGGAGACCGTGTGAGAACCCTGTAATACCTCGTGCGCCGACCTGTGATCGCTGTCTCGACAGCTGACGCATACGCCGGAGACAAGGCAAACTGACGTCCTGGTCTTGATGTTCGGCAGGGAGCGGTGATGGGTGACATACCGGCTGTACCGCGGGTGCCGGCACAGCGGGATCCCAGGGACACTCCCGGGGCATCCCTGACGGACTCCCCGGCGGACTCTCCGGCGGCGCTGCGCTTCGGCGTGCTCGGACCGGTGCGGGCCTGGCGCGACGAGGAGCTCCTGCCCACCGGGTCCCCGCAGCAACGGGCGCTGCTCGCCGCGCTGTTGCTGCGCGAGGGCCGGACGGCGACGGCGGCCGAGCTGATCGACGCACTGTGGGGCGAGGACCCGCCGCCACAGGCGCTGGCGGCGGTACGGACGTACGCGTCCCGGCTGCGGAAGGTGCTGGGCGCCTGGGTGCTGGTGAGCGAGTCGGGCGGGTACGCGATCCGTTCGCTCGCCGAGGGCGCGCTGGATCTGACGGTGGCGCAGGAACTGGCAGCGGAGGCGGAGAAGTCCAGGAGCACCGGGGATCTGCGCCATGCGCGCGAGGTCCTCAACCAGGCGCTGGACCTGTGGGACGGCAAGCCGCTGGCGGGCATTCCGGGTCCGTACGCGGACACCCAGCGGGCCCGGTTGGAGGAGTGGCTACTGCAACTCCTCGAATCGCGCCTCGACATGGACCTCGATCAGGGCTGCCACGCGGAGTCGGTCAGCGAGTTGACCGCCCTGACGGCCGAGCATCCCCTCCGTGAGCGGCTGCGCGAGCTGCTGATGCTGGCGCTGTACCGCAGCGGGCGGCAGGCCGAGGCTCTGGCGGTGTACGCGGACACGCGCCGTCTCCTCGCCGACGAGCTCGGTGTCGATCCCCGGCCCGGCCTCAAGGAGTTGCAGCAGCGCATACTCCAGGCGGACCCGGGGCTCGCCGAGCCCTCCGCCCCGCTCGCCGCCGAACCCGCCCCGGCCCTCGTCCGCCCCGCGCAACTCCCGGCCACCGTGCCGGACTTCACGGGCCGCGCCGCGTTCGTCTCGGAGCTGAGCAAGGTTCTGTCGTCCGCGTCGTCGGCGTCGTCGGAACAGGGCCGGGTGATGGCCGTGTCCGCGCTGGCCGGAATCGGGGGCGTGGGCAAGACGACCCTCGCCGTCCATGTGGCCCACCAGACCCGCTCGGCCTTCCCCGACGGGCAGTTGTACGTCGACCTCCAGGGCGCCGGTACGCAGGCGGCCGAGCCGGTGACGGTCCTCGGGGCCTTCCTGCGCGCCCTCGGCACGGCCGACTCGGCGATCCCGGACTCGCTGGAGGAACGCGCGGCCCTGTACCGCTCGGTGCTGGACGGCCGCCGCGTCCTGGTCCTGCTGGACAACGCCCGTGACGCCGCCCAGGTACGTCCGCTGCTGCCCGGCATGGAGGGCTGCGCGGCCCTGGTCACCTCCCGGGTCCGGATGGTGGACCTGGCCGGCGCCCATCTCGTCGACCTGGACGTCATGTCCCCCGAGGAGGCCCTCCAGCTGTTCACGAAGATCGTGGGCACGGAGAGGGTCGCCGCGGAGCGCAAGGCCGCCCTGGACGTGGTGGCGGCCTGCGGTTTCCTGCCGCTGGCGATCAGGATCGCGGCCTCCCGGCTGGCGGCCCGCAGAACCTGGACGGTGTCCGTCCTCGCCGAGAAGCTGGGCGACGAACGCCGCCGCCTGGACGAGCTCCAGGCCGGCGACCTCGCGGTGAAAGCGACCTTCGAGCTGGGCTACGGCGCCCTGGACGGCCAACAGGCCCGCGCGTTCCGGTTGTTGGGCCTCGCCGACGGTCCGGACATCTCGCTCGCGGCGGCGGCGGCCGTACTGGGACTGCCGGTCGACGAGGCGGAGGAGGTCCTGGAGTCCCTGGTGGACACCTCGCTGCTGGAATCGGCGGCGCCGGGTCGCTACCGCTACCACGACCTCGTACGACTCTACGCGCGTTCCTGCGCCGAGCGGGACGAACACCCGCCCGGCGAACGGGAGTCGGCGATGTCCCGGCTGCTCGACTTCTACCTCTCGACGGTCGCCGCGACCTACCGCGTGCAGCGACCCGAGGACAGGCTCGTCGACCACCTGGAGCACACGGAGTACCCGGGGCTGACGTTCGCCGACAGTCACGCCGCGCAGGACTGGGTGCACGCGGAGGCGGTGTGCGTGCTGGCCTGCGTCCGCCAGTCCGCGACCCGCCGGAACATGCTCGGCCGGGCCGCCGACGTGCTGTGGGCCGCGGTCGAACTGGCCGAGTCCGGCACCAACTCCCGGGAGTACGAGGCGGTCGCGGCGATCGTGCGGGACGCGGCACGGTCCGCCGGTGACTCCCGTACGGAAGCCCGCGTCCTGACCGCGCTGGCCTTCGTGCACTGCTTCTCGAGCAGCCGTTTCGATGTCGCCATCCAGGAGTCGGAACGGGCATCGGAGTTGGCCCTCGCGGCCGACGACCGCCTCACCGCCTGCTGGTCGTCCAACATCAGCGGTGTAGTGGCCCTCTACCAGAACCGGCACGCCTCGGGCGAGGCCCACCTCACCCGGGCCATCGAGAGCTTCCGCGACTGCGCGGACCGCCCCGGCGAGGCCAGCGCGCTGTGCAACCTCTCCCGCATCCACCTCGCCACGGGCCGCACCGACAGCGCGGTCGCCCTGGCCGAGCAGGGCACGGCGATGTACGACGCGATGGGCCACGCCCTGCGAGGAGCGAACGGCCGGTACGCACTCGGCCTGGCGCTCACCCAGAGCGGCCGTCTGACGGAGGCCGCCGGCCATCTCGACGAGGCCCTGCGGGTGTTCCGGGACAGCAGGCAGCGCCTCTGGGAGGGCATGACCCTGTTCCGCCTCGCCGAGGTCGATCTCGCGGCGGCCCGTTCGGCACGGGCGGCGGCCAACGCCGAGCTGGCGCTGACAGTGCTGCGCGGCATCGGCGGCGAGTGGCGACGCGGCAACGTCCTCACGGTCCTCGGCCGCGCCCTGCACGGCATCGGGCAGCTGGACCGTGCCAAGGTGTGCTGGCAGGACGCGCTCGGCATCTTCGAGTCGCTGGAGGCACCGGAGGCGGACGCGGTGCGGGGGTTACTGGGGCAGGCGACGCGTACGACCTGCTGAGGGTTGCTCGGGCGTACGGAACAGGACCCGGACCCGGGCCACGTTCATCATTCGTTTATCGCGGTCCGGCAGGCTCGTCCCTGTCGAGCCGTCGCGTCGGGGGGCAGGCGGATCGACAGGGGGCCGGACCTTTTAGGGTGAACCGGCCCAGGGGCCCGCCCCGCAGTCCGCGGGGGAGTCGCGGGGCGGGCCCTCAGTACACCGTCACCATTATCGGGGAGACAGCAACATGAGCGACGAGACCAAGACGAACGACATCCACGCGACGAGCGAGCCGGTCACCGCCACCACTCTGGGCGACATCCACGCGACGACCGAACCGGCCAAGCAGACCAAGACCACGGCGACGATCCTGGGCGACATCCACGCCACGACGGAGCCGGTCACCGCCAAGCCGAACGACATCCACGCGACGGACGAGCCGGTCTGAGCCACCGGCTCCCACAGACGCAACACCTGCACACGGGGAACGACCGCGGCGGCGCGGAGGGGGAGCCGCCGCGGTCGTGGTGTTTCGCGGGGGCGGCGAACCAAACAACGTGCACGATCTCGCAAAGCTTCCCTATTGCCACCCGATTCCGCTCACGGCCTCCCCGACCGCAGCCTGAATTTACATTGCCGAAATACACGGTACGATCCGCCCGAAATACGCGGTGCGATCCGCGTCCATACGCGTTGCGGGCCGTCTGTTTTTCGCCAGGTTTCCGAAAGTAATCCCTTGCGTGCGACTCCTGCCGATAGCTACGATCTCTCGGCAGGGGGGTCCACGCAACTATTTCGTTGACGTGTCGATTGAGGTGAAACGCGCTTCGCTGCGCAGAAGTTCGCGGCGGACCCCTCTCGACCGTGAATTGATTAACATGTTCTCATTCGATTCCCGGCGACAACACCAGGAATGGACATGGGCGTGTCGGGGGATCCTTGAAAATCGGGAGTGCATCCATGGGGAAAAAAGAATATGTACTGCTGCTCGGAGCCGACCAGTATCTTCGTGAACGGGCCTTCTCGGGGGCGAAACAGGCTGTCGATCTCCCCGTCTGGGCGGCTGCGGAGGATTCCGTACGCAAGCTCAATCGCACGTTCGACAACATGCTGTCGGCCGATCCCAAGGACTCGGACTCCCTGCTGAGTGCCATCCGCGCACAGTCCGCACAGGGCTGGCACCCCAGAATGGTCGTGCCGCTCAACGACTGGACGGTGGATTCGGCGAACACCGTGAACCGCGCCCTGGGACTGGGCGGACTGGACGCGACCACCGTGGCCAACGCGCGGAACAAGTACGCCATGAAGCAGGCCTTCCTGGCCGCCGGCGTCCGGGCCCCCGACTCCCGGCTCGTGCAGTCGGAGCAGGAGTTGCTCGACGCCGTCGAGTCGGTCGGTCTGCCCGTCGTCATCAAGCCGTACGACTTCGGCGGCAGCGGCGGAGTCGTCCTCGCCACCACGCGCGAGGAGGCGGTCGCGGGTCTCGCGGAGTCGAAGGCCGTCATCGCGCAGTACGGATCGGCGTTCAACATCCTCGGCGACAAGTACCTCGTCGAGCAGTTCATCGACTCCGACGACGAGGTGTCCGTCGAGGTCCTCTGCGGCGCCGGCCGCGCACAGGTCCTCGCGGTGACCGAGAAGTACCTCTCCCCCCGCCCCTGGTTCGCCGAGGTCGCCCACCTGGTGCCGAGCCACCGCACGGGAGACCCGGCTCTGACCGACCTCGCCGTACGCGCCTGTACGGCGCTGGGCATCGACCGGGGTCTCGCCCATGTGGAGATCAAGTTCGACGCGGACGGCACGGCCTGGGTGATCGAGGTCGCCGCCCGGCCCGGCGGCGACGGGATCATGGACCAGGTCGAGCGGGCGTACTCGCTCAACCCCTACCGGCTGCACGTCGGCTCGTATCTCGGCGCCGACCTCCTTGACGTCGTGGCCGGCGCGGAACCCACCAGGACCTCGGCGATCGCGTTCCTCAAGGCCGCGCCCGGACGGATCCTGGACGTCCTCGACGGGAAGCCGCTGCCGCCCGAGGTGCGGAGCATCAACATCAGCGCCAAGCCGGGTGATCTCTCCCAGGCCGCCAAGAACTGGAGCACCAGGGAGGGCCTCGTAGAACTCGAATGGGACGAGCTGTTCGGCGAGAAGACCCCGCTGCCGGTGACCGTGGCGAACGAGCTGGCCGACCAGATCTTCGTGAGCGGTGAGTCGGTCGGCGAGTGAAGCGGTACACGCTGTACTCCGGTCTCTACCGGTTCTTCAACGGAGTGGTGCTGCTGCTCCTGAACTGGCACATCGCTTCCTCGCAGGGGGGAGGCTATGACGCGCTCGCCATCTCGACGGCGCTGTCCTTCGTGCCCGCCGTCTTCGTTCCGCCGCTGATCCGCTTCAGTCCGATCGCCGGCGGGGCCAGGATGACCGCCGCGGGGCTCACCGGGGTCTCCCTGACCCTGCTCCTGATCGCGGCCGCCTACGACCATGTGCACGTGGTGGTGGCCCTGAACTTCGTTCTGTGGATCTTCTTCTTCTTCCTGGAATCGACCTGGGAAGTCTGGTTCAACGACGAGGCGTCCGGGCTCGACGGCGTCGTCCTGCGCAGAAACAGCTCGCTGACGATGACCGTCAACCAGGTCGCGCTCATGGTCGGCCCACTGTTCGCACCGCTGTTCACACGCGTGGTCCGGGCCGAGTGGGTGGTGGTCGTCTGCGCCGTCCTGTTCGCCGCTGTCGCCGTCATGAGTCTGGGAGCGCACCGGTCGGCGGCCTCGACGGAGCAGCCACAGCAGGAGGCCGGGCCGAGCAGCCCGGGCAGCCTCAGCGTCCTGTACCTCCTCGCCTTCATGCTCGTCTGGCCCATCCTGGGAACGTTCAACCTGATGCTGCCGTTGCAGGCCCTCGCCAACGGCAGGAGCATGCTCACCGTCGGCATCATGGACATGTTTCTCGGCATCGGAATGGCTGTTGCAGGAACCTTCCTGCACCGCCTGACGAAAAGCCTCGGGTCCTGGGTACTGGTGGGAGCCGCGGTCGCCGTGACCGCCGCGATGGCGCTCTGGTTCGCCGTCCCGGCGTTCGGGGTGCCGCAGATGGTCGCCATCTTCGCCCTCGGCTGCGCCTTCGGCTCCCTGCGGGTGATCCTTCGCGCGGAAGCGGCGTCGGCTTTCTCGCCCCGGCAGGTCGGTGCGATCGTCGCGAACGCCAACGCCTCCTCCCTCGTGCTGCTGGCCGCGGTCCTGGCGGGCGGACGGTACGTCTCCACCCACATCTGGGTGGCCCCGTTCGCACTGACGCTGCTGCTTGTTCTCGCGTTCCACGGAATTCGCAAGGTCCAGAGCAGTCGACTCATACCGATCGAGGTGGCCGAATGACAGTGCTCACCGATTCCCGAGGCGTTCCCCAGCTGGTCGAACAACCGTCGGACATCGCGTTCGTCGAGAGCGCGATCGTCCAACTCGTCTCCATGAAACTGGACCACGAACGATGTCGCCGGTCCTTCCGGTCCGCACCGCCCGTCGCAGTCCAACTGATGCTCGCCGTGGACCTGCTGTCCTCCATGGAGCGGCCGGCGGCTCTGCGGGCCGCGTCGATCCACGCCTCCCTCGTCGAGACCGACCCGGTCGAGCCACGGACCAGGGCGATGCTCTCCGCCATCGGTTCCTGGGCCGCGGGAGACCTGGTCGCCGCCCGGAACGGCTTCCAGGGCATCGTCGACACGTATCCCGGCGATGCCGTGTCGATCTACACCGTGCACATGCTGGACTTTTACCTCGGCGACGCTCCGCACATGCCGGCGCCGACGGCGAAGGCCATCGAGGTCTTCGCGGCGGACGACCCGGTCATCGGCTACCTCAACGGGCTGCACGCGTTCGCACTTGAGGAGAACGGTCAGATCACCGCGGCGATCGAACGCTGCCGGATCGCCCTGGCACACAACCCCGACGACATCTACGCGATGCACGCGATGGTGCACTGCCTCTACGAGACGGGCCGCCACGACGAAGGCGCCCGCTACATCCGGGAGTACATGCGCGGCCGGGACAGCTCGACTCCGATGCGGATCCACATCTGGTGGCACTACGCGTTGTTCGAGCTCTACGCCGACAACTTCCAGGAAGTACTGGCGTGTTACCGCGTCGGCATCCGCAGGAAGACGTCGCTGCGGTCGGCCGAGGACCTCGACGCCGTCACGCTTCTGTGGCGTCTCGCCCTGGTCAGGCCGTCGCTCGACCTCTCCGCCTACTGGCGGTCGCTCTACCAGGACTGGGAGCCCTACCTGGAGGAGAGCTGGTACCTCTTCAACGACTTCCACGCGTACATCACGTACTGCCAGGTCGGTGAGTACGGCCGTGCCGACTCCCTCATGGAGGCGGTCCGGGCCCGCGGTGAGGCGATGTCCGAGGAAATGACCGACATATTCCTCGGCTTCCGGTCCTTCACGACCGGCGACTACGAGGATGCCGCGACCCGACTGGCCAGGTCCTTCCATCACGCGTTCCCGATGGGCGGCAGCAACGCGCAGCGCGACGTCATCGAACTCACCGCCATCGAGGCGGCACTTCGCTGCCAGAACCACGAAGTCGCGCGGCACATCCGCGACTTCGGCCGGATCTTCCGGCATCAGAGCCCCGTAGTCCAGGAGTACGAAAACCGCCTGGCGGCTCTGCGCACATCCGAAAACCACACACAGGGGGTACTGAAGTGAGCCACTTCCAGGGAATTCTCGACGGAGCCGCGCCCGAGGGCACACAGCCGGTCGAGATCAAGCTCGCCGACCGGCAGACGGTCTGGCAGCTGGACAGCTCAGCCGGCTTCGCCGCCAAGGTGACCCAGGGCCGAGCAGCGATCTTCATATGCGACAAGACAGCCGCGCTGACCCTGGACACACTGAAGGAGTGTTGTTCGCCCTTCGGGGTGGGCGAGCCGGTCGAGTGCGACGAGTCGCAGTACATTCTCGCGATCGGACTGCTCGACGACACCACGCTCATGGTTCTGGGCTCGGATGCGGACGTCACGGCCTCGCCGGTGGAGTTCTCCCCCACCAGTGACGACGTACGGAGCATCGTCGGCACGATCGGCGACTACTACTACGGCTACGAGGACCGCTACCGGACCGTCTACGAGAACGGCGCCGAACTGTGGGAGTCGGGGGAGCCGAACGCCTCGCTCCTCCAGCTGATCCGGGAGCGCCCGGACGTCTTCGCCGGGCAGATCATCGACCTGGGCTGCGGCGAGGGACGCGACTCCCTGTACCTGTTGTCACAGGGACACGACGTCGTCTCGGTCGACGTGTCGCACTCGGCCCTGACTCGCGCGCGTGAGCTGGCCACCGCCGCGAACCTGGACGCCTCGGGGTTCGTGGAGCGCGACATCATCTACCTCCGCGGCTTCGGTGAGAACAGCTTCGACCTCGCCATGAACATGGGCTGCCTCCACATGCTCGTCGACGAGGAGCAGCGAGGCAGCCACATCTCCCGCGTCTTCGACATCCTCCGCCCGGGCGGACACTTCGTCGTGGACCACTGCGCGAGCGAGTGGGGCAAGGGCTTCTTCTCGATTCCGGACTACGAGGAGGTCGCCGACGACATGGTTCCGGGCCGGGTGATCTCCAGGCGGATCCGGGTCGCGGACGGCGAGAAGAACATCGGCCTGGAGGTGCTCCCCTTCTCGGAGCGCTCCGGTGACGCCCTGGCCGAGGAGATCAGCCGGTACGGCTTCAGCCTGGTGAGCAGCACGCACACCGACACCGAGGCGTTCGGATCCTCGGCGATGCTCCTGTTCCAGAAGCCGGCGGACGGGAAGCCGACTTCCTGATCCAGCCCCGACCGGCCAGGACCGAAAGCGGCGGCCCTCCGGTTCCCCCCAGGGATCCGGAGGGCCGCCGCTTTCGTTCATGTCCCGGGGCCACGGCAGCGATGGAGAGGTGGGTGGCCGCATAGGAGTCGGAGGGAAAGTACCCAGGATCGCGCGCGAGCGGTCGAACCCATGGTGTTCGATCGTCATCGATCGTCACTTCGATCGCCATCGTCAGTTCATCGACCGAGTCGGCGACCGAGTCGTCAGGCGGCGGGGTGGCAGGGCGCCAGGGTGGCGTGGATCTGGTCGCGGATGTCGGCGAGCAAGGCTTCGTCGCTGCGGTCCAGGTACATGGTGGCGGTGGTGCTGAGGTGGATGATCGCGATGATCACGCGTGCCAACTTCGCCGCCTCGGCGGCATCGACGCACTCCTCGCGGGTGAGCAGGCCGGTGATGCCGCCCTCAAGGCGGGCGGCGAGAGCGACGCCCGCACGCCGGTAGGGCTCGGCGGGGTCGCCGAAGACGAGCTCTTGCAGGTACGTGCGGCCGTTCTCGATCTGCTCCCTCACGCACGCCACCACGGGACGGATGAGCGCGACGACCGGATCGAGCACACCCTGCCCGTCGATGGCATCGGCAGCCGCGAGGCCGTCGTCGACAGCGGCGGCGAACTTCTCGTTCTGCACCATGATCAGTAACTCCGCCTTCGTGGAGGCGTACCGGTACAGGGTGCCGATCGCGACATCGGCCCGGTCGGCGATCTGCTGCGTCGTGACCCCGCCGATGCCGTGCCCGGCGAACAGCTCGCGGGCCGCGGTCATGATGCGCTCGCGCTTGTCCTGCGTGGCCCGCTCCCGGCGCCCGATCGGCGTATGACCACGTCCACGTCCCATGGAGACCTCCCTTGACAGAAATATTGAGTCGACTCATAATTGAGTGTACTCGGATTAGCCGGACGGGGCGAGACCTCGGCATCCCGCCGCGTTGGCGGATCCGTCGCAAACCTGGATAACTAGGAACAAAGCAAGGAGCGACGCCCCATGCGAGCGTTCGTCGTCACCAAGTACAAGGAACCGCTTCAGGAGGCGGACGCCCCCGAACCCACCGTGGGGGAGCACGACGTGCTCGTACGAGTGGAGGCCGCCGGGCTCAATCCGCTGGACGAGAAGATCCGCGCCGGCGAGTTCAAGCAGATCCTGCCGTACAAGCTGCCACTCATCCTTGGCAACGATGTCGCGGGCACTGTCATCCGCGTCGGAACGGGTGTCCGCGGCTTCAAGCCCGGAGACGAGGTCTACGCCCGGCCCGACCAGAGCCGTATCGGTACGTTCGCCGAGCGCATCGCCGTCGCGGAGGGCGACCTGGCGCTCAAGCCGGCGTCGATCAGCATGGCGGAGGCGGGCTCGCTGCCGCTGGTGGCACTCACCGCATGGCAGGCGCTGGTGGAGCGCGGAAAGGTGCGGCCCGGGCAGAAGGTTCTCATCCACGCCGGGGCCGGCGGGGCCGGTTCGATCGCGATCCAGCTCGCCAAGCACCTCGGGGCGAGTGTGGCCACGACCGCCGGCGCCTCGAACGCGGACTTCGTGCGCGAACTCGGTGCGGACACCGTGATCGACTACCGCACCCAGGACTTCGAGCAGCTCCTCTCCGGCTACGACCTGGTGCTGGACAGCCTCGGCGGGGAGAACCTCGAGAAGTCCCTCCGGGTGCTCAAGCCCGGCGGCAAGGCCATCGGGATCTCCGGCCCCCCGGACCCCGCGTTCGCCCGCGAGGCCGGCCTGAACCCGCTACTGCGCCTGGTGATCGCAGGTCTCAGCAGCAAGATCCGCAAGCAGGCGAAGAAGCTCGACGTGACGTACGAGTTCCTGCTCATGCGCGCCGACGGCGAGCAGCTTCGGCAGATCACCGCCCTCGTCGAACAGGGCGCGCTGCGCCCGGTCGTGGGGAAGGTGTTCGGCTTCGACCAGACCCCGCAGGCGCTGCTGTCCCTGTCCCAGGGCGGCACCCGCGGAAAAACCGTCATCACCGGCTGCAACTGACCCACCGCGACCGCGGCGGCTGACCCAACCCACACCCGGTCCTCCCGGACCGTCGACCATTCTGAGGGAAACCATCATGAGCGACAACGACACCCGGAACGAACCCGTCATCACCTCGTACGCGCAGGCCCCGGCCCGCACCATCAGCATCGGTGACGTCACCTACGCCTACCGCGAGCTGGGACCGAAGGGTGACATCCCCGTCGTCTTCTTCGTCCACCTCGCCGCGACCCTGGACAACTGGGACCCGCGCATCATCGACCCCGTCGCGCAGGGCCGTCACGTCATCACCTTCGACCAGCGTGGTGTCGGGGCGTCCACGGGCCAGGTGCCGGACAGCATCGAGGCGATGGCCGACGACGCCTACGCCTTCATCACGGCGCTCGGGTTCGACAAGGTCGACGTCTTCTCCTTCTCCCTCGGCGGCATGATCGCCCAGGCCCTCGTGGTGAAGCACCCCGAACTCGTCCGCAAGCTCGTCCTCACCGGCACCGGGCCGAAGGGCGGCAAGGACATGGACAAGGTCGCCGGCACCACGTACGCGGACATGCTGCGCGCCCTCGTGACCCGGTCCGACCCCAAGGAGTTCCTGTTCTTCAACCGCGACGCCGCCGGTAAGCCCGCCGCCCGCGCGTTCGTCGACCGCCTCGCGGAGCGCACCGAGGACCGCGACGCGGAGATCAAGATCAAGGCGTTCCAGACGCAGCTGAAGGCGATCAAGAAGTGGGGGCGCGGCACCCCAGACGACCTGTCGAAGATCACTCATCCCACCCTGATCGCCAACGGCGACAACGACCGCATGGTGCCCTCGATCCTCTCCGACGACCTGCACCAGCGCATCAAGGGCAGTGAGCTGGTCATCTACCCCGACTCCGGGCACGGCGCCATCTTCCAGTACCACGAGGAGTTCGCCCCCCTCGCGGTCGAGTTCCTCGCCCGCTGACACCCCGGACACGTGAACCACACGTTCCTGACCAGGAACAGAAGGGCAGCACCATGAGCACGTCACCGTCTACCGAGCAGCTACGGGTGAAGAAACATCTCACCTCCTCGATCCTGCTGTGGGTGCGCACCGACCAGCCCCGCCAGACCGGGCTGGACTACTGGAAGGGTCCGCACTCGGGGATCATCTCCGCCACCCCTGGCCTGGCGGAGTACCGGCAGATCCACCTCGCCGAGCACAACCCGGGCCGGTGGCCGGCGACCGACGGGGTGGAGACCTCGATCCCCGCCGGGCGGAAGGTCGACGGCGTCGCGGAAGTCACCTTCCAGTCGGCGCTCGCACCCCTGCACGGACGCAAGCAGACGCAGCTGGCCTACGCGGACGAGATCAACGTGTTCCGCCGCACCCTGCTCTACGCCGGGCCGCCGAACTCATCCCGTTGGTACGACGTCGCAGGCCCGGGAGAGAAGGTCGGTACTCGCGCCCTGGTCTACCTACGCCGCCGGGACGGGGTCAGCGGCGGTGAGTTCCGGAAGTTCGTCAAGACGCAGCTCGTTCCCGCACTCGCCGGGACCGGCGTACTGAAGGAACTGCGCACGCAGACGTTCCTGCCCTGGATCGAAAAGCTCTGGGACACCCCGAACGTGGCTCACGACAACCCCGCCGACCAGCACTTCCACGCCTCGCTCGTCCTCGGGTTCACCGACACCGCGTCACGGGACGCCTTCTTCAGCAGCGACGTGACCGGGGAACTCGCCGGCCGGCTGGCACCGTTCGCCTCGGCTGTCCACGCGTACGACATCGCCGCCACCCTCACCTACGTCAAGGACGGCGTCATCCTCCCGCACTACGAGGAGTGAAGTGTGGGCCGTTTCGCGTTAATGTGTCGATCAGTCAGGGTGCGTACCTCGGACCAGGGTGCCCGCGCGTCGCCATGGGAGAATGACCCGGGGCTCATTCGAACCCGCAGCAGTGAGTGCGGTCAGAACTGAGCTTAGTCATTATCTATTCCCAGAGGACACCGTCATGCCTGTCGCCTCCCAGCCGGCCGGACGGCGCGAGCGGAACAAGCAGGACAAGCTCGACCGCATCACCGCCGCCGCAAGCGAACTGTTCGCCGTCCACGGCGTCAACGAGGTCACGACCCAACAGATCGCCGACAAAGCCGATATCGGCGCTGGAACGCTGTTCCTCTACGCGAAAACCAAGGGCGAGCTTCTCCTGCTCGTGCAGAACGCCCATTACGCCGAAGCACTCAAGCGCGGCCGAGCGGACGCCGAGACCATCCCTGATGTGCTGGACGCGGTGCTGGCGATCGTCCGGCCGGTCGTGGAATGCAACCGCAAGCAGATCGAGAACGGGCGCATCTACCTACGGGAGATGGTCTTCGGCGACCCCGAGGAGCCCCGCCACGGCGAAGCCCTCGCCTTGGTCGCGCAGGCCGAGGAGGCCATCGCCGCCGTGCTGCACCGAGACGAACGGATCGGAGAAGGCGATGCCTCGACGCTGGCACACATCGTGTCGGCCGTGATGTTCCTCAGCATGGCGGTGAACATGAACATCGCCTTGAGCGTCGAGGAGATCGTGCAGGACATCCGGGGTCAGATCGGCCTCCTGCTGCCGCGCTGAAGGCGACGGCCGGGCGCGATGTCGCGGGCATGGACGCCGCCCGTCCGCCCGGTGAAACCGAGGCCGAGTCCCCCTCACCCTCACGGCCTTCGTCGTGGTCACGTGCACCTTGGTCGGAGCACAGGATCAGACGAAGGCCGCTCCCGTGTCCGGCTAATCCCCAGGTGAGCGACTCAGTTCGAGACCCGTTCGAGGCCGGTTGTCCTGCCGCACCAGACCTTGAGCGAATCTCACCGAAGACTGACGGATCACACTCCGTCTCGCCGAAGTTTGAGTGACTGTGGCACCGCGCTCCGATCACGCCGAGCAGGTACTCACTGATTCCGCTTTCCTGACGTGAACGGGCCGGACACGGGGGCTACACACTTGTCGACGACGGTCTCCTCGCCGGCCGCCGAGCCCTCCAAGCAGAGCCGTCCGCCCTTGTCACGCAGGTCGAGGAAGAACCGTGTGGTCGCGCCCGACTGCTTCAGGTCGTGAATGCGCTCGTCGACATAGCCGAGGTCGTTCAGGATCGTCCTGACCTTGGTGGGGGTGGGATCCGCCAGATCCCAGAGTGCCTGGGCGATGCGCTCCTCATGGAGATTGCTCGCGCACCAGTCACGAGCATTCAACTCCACTTCCGGCCCCGCGGTGGGGGCGATGGGCTCGACGTCCGGCGGTGTCTCCACCGCGCCAGGCGGCAGTGGCAGCGCCGGACCGCTCGGCGGCGGCTCCGGCGGTGCGCTCGGGGGACACGACTGCTCGATCCTGTCCAGTATCTCCGTGAGGCCGGGCCGGGCCTTGGCGGTGTCAGCGGGCTCGCTTCGCAGTTTGCCGGCGCTTGTCTTCTCGGTGTCGCAGGCGGCGAGCGCCAGAGCGGCAAATGCTGTCATCACGAGCGTGTGCCGTGAGCGGCGCGGGAAGCGGGTAACCGTGCTGGTCAGGGCAGGGGGTCGTCTCATGCGCCAAGTCTGCAATCAAGCCGCCCCCTGCACGTGAGTACTCGTACTCACGTGCGCAGGAGTACTCGCTCAAATGTCTGATGAGACGTGACCAAACTTCACTGAGACGAGACATCGGTAGTTAAAGAACGAGCTGAGAACCTGTTCCCATGAGTACACCACCGGACGGATTGCCCATCTACCGTGTCGTGACCGGCCCGGACGACGCCACCTTCTGCCGCCGGGTGAGCGAGGCGATCGACCTGGGCTACGCACTGTACGAAGGCCCGGCCGTCACCTTCAACGGCGAGAACGTCATCGTCGCCCAGGCACTGGTCTGGCGAACGCTGCCTTAGCGCCATGCCGTGCTGCCGGGGTCATCACCGTGCTCCCACCGCCGTTGCATGGCCTGCGGGACCCCGGCACCCGCCACCTCGCACCACACCGTCTTGCCCACGGCCTCCATCTCCATCTCCACCTCAACGCCCCACCGCACGGCGAGGGCACCGAGCAGCGCCAGTCCGCGCCCCGACTCGTCGGCTCGCGCGGCGCTGAGCAGCACCGGAAGGGCTCGCGGGTCGGGATCGCCGACCTCGACCCGGATACGGGCGCCGTCCACACACGCCACCCGCACGGAAACGGGCGTCCCCTCCCCCACGCAAGGGGCATCCGATCCGGTTCGCCGGCACCCTTCAGTACAACGACGGCACCGTCTGGAAGCCGCTCAGCAGCGGCTCCCCCACCCTCGGCTTCCGGCCCCGCGGCTCCACCGCCTACCCCGTCGTCGCGGACCTCGGCACGGACAGACACGGTCACCTCGACGGCATGGTGCTCGCCGAACAGGACGGCACCTGGGCCGTCGCCTTCGACAGCGACACCCAGAACCGGTACTTGAGGAGCGCCCGGGTCAGCGACTACGTCGATGTCCGCCAGCCTCCCGCCGCCTGCCGCAACTCCCCCTTGACCACCTTCCCACTGGCGTTCCGAGGCAGCCCGCCCACGAACTCGACCGCCCTGGGCACCTTGTAGTTCGCCATCTCCCGCCGGGCCCAGGCGATCAGGTCGTCCCCCGTCAGACTCACCCCCGGCCGCCGCACCACGTACGCCTTCCCGACCTCGCCGAGTCGTGCGTCGGGTACGCCGATCACCGCCACGTCCGCCACATCGGGATGCAGTCCGAGCTGCTGCTCGATCTCCGCCGGGTACGCGTTGAAGCCTCCGACGATGAACATGTCCTTGAGGCGGTCGGTGATCCGCAGGTTGCCGTCGGCGTCCAGCACTCCGACGTCACCCGTCCTCAACCAGCCCTCCCCCGTGACGACTTGGGCCGTGCTCTCCGCGTCCTCGAAGTACCCGCTCATGACGTTGAAGCCGCGCACCAGCACCTCCCCGGGTTCCCCCACGGGCGCCTCGACCCGGACCTCCGTCCCCGGAATCGCCCGCCCCGAGGTCGACGCGATCACCGGTGCCGCGTCGCCCCGGCGGCACATCGTGACGATGCCGCTCGCCTCGGACAGGCCGTACGCCGTCAGTACGGTGGCCACGCCCAGCTCCGTGCGCAACCGTTCCACCAGCCGCAACGGGACCACCGCCGCCCCCGTCACCACCAGCCGCAGCGTCGACAGGTCGTAGGCGTCCCGGGACGGGTGGTCCAGGACGGACTGCAGCAGGGTCGGCGGGCCGGGCAGGACCGACACCCGCTCCGCCGCCACGTTCGCCAGCACCGTGTCGACGTTGAACACCGGCTGCGGGATCACGGTCGCGCCCCGCATCAGGCACGCCAACACCCCTGCCTTGTAACCGAACGTGTGGAAGAAGGGGTTCACGACGAGATAGCGGTCGCCCTCCCGCAGCCCGGCCAACTCGCTCCAGATCTCGTACGCCCGCAGCGACTGCGCGTGCGTGATCACTGCCCCCTTCGGCCGGCCCGTCGTGCCCGAGGTGAAGACGATGTCCGAGGCGTCGGAGCCCTCCACCGCCTCCGCCCGCGCCCGGACGGTCCGCGCGTCCACCCCGTCCCCGGCCGCCAGAAAGTCCTTCCACGTACGGAACTCGGCCGGCGCGTCCTCCCCCAGCACCACCACGTCCGTCAGCGCCGGAAGCCCGGGCAGGGGCCCGTCACCGTCACCGCTCCCCGCCGCCCTCCGCAGCGAGGCCACGTACGACGTGCCCAGGAACGTTCCCGTCACGAACAGCAACCTCGCCCGGCTGCGCGCCAGTACGTACGCCGCCTCCGCGCCCTTGAAGCGCGTGTTCAGCGGTACGAGCACCGCGCCCGCCGAGACCGCGCCCAGCGCGGACACCATCCAGTCGAGGGAGTTGGGCGCCCAGATCGCCACCCGGTCACCGGCCGTCACCCCGCTCGCGACGCAGGCCGCCGCCGCGCGCTCCACCCGCGCGCCCAACTCCGTGTACGAGACGCGGTTACGTCCGTCCACGACCGCCTCGGTGTCGCCGTACCGCTCCGCCGCCGCCCGGACCAGCCTCGGAATGCTGTCCCACTCCACGTCACCGCGCACCGCGTGCCTCCCCGCAACACCTCACCGCACAAGAGCTGACTGTCCGTCAGATTAGCTGTAACCTGACGCCCTGTCAGCAGCGGGGCACGCGTGCGGAGGTGTGTGCAGTCATGGCAGTCGCACCAGTTACGGCCGGGATCGGGAGCGTCGCCGGCATCAAGGACGCCACCGCGATCGCCGGGATCGGACAGACCGAGTTCGCCCGCCAACTCCCCGAGGACGAACGGACGTTGGCATGCCGTGCGATCCTCGCCGCACTCGACGACGCGGGCATCGCCCCCACCGAGGTCGACGCCCTCGCCTCCTACACGATGGAGGAGACCGACGAGGTCGAGGTCGCCAAGGCGCTCGGTCTCGGTGACCTCACCTTCTTCTCCAAGGTCGGCTACGGCGGCGGCGGTTCCTGCGCCACCGTCGCCCATCTCGCCGCCGCGATAGCCACCGGGCAGGCCACGGTCGGCGTCGCCTGGAGGTCACGGAAGCGGGGTTCCGGGCCCCGGCCGTGGCGAAACACCAGCGCCCAACTCCCCACCCCCGCCCAGTGGACGCGCCCCTTCGGGCTTCTGCGCCCCTCCGACGAGATCGCGATGCTCACGCGCCGCCACATGCACGAGTACGGCACGACCCGCGACCACCTCTTCAACGTCGCCCTCGCCTGCCGCAACCGGGCGAACCAGAACCCTGCCGCGATCATGTACGACCGTCCGCTCACCCGCGAGATGTACATGACCTCCCGCTGGATCAGCGAACCCCTCTGCCTCTTCGACAACTGCCTTGAGACGGACGGCGCGTTGGCCTGTGTCGTGGTGTCCGCCGAGCGTGCGCGTGACTGCCGGCGCGCCCCCGTCTACATCCACTCCGCCGCCCAGGGCCTGCCCGCCCAGCATCACGGCATGGTCAACTACTGGAACGACGACCCGCTGACCGGCCCAGCCTGGACAGCCGCCCGACACCTCTGGAAACACGCCGACTTCACCCCGGACGACGTCCATGTCGCCCAGATCTACGACGCGTTCACCGCCCTCATCCCCCTCTCCCTGGAGGGCTACGGCTTCTGCGGACGCGGTGAGGGCGGCGCCTTCACCGAGGGGGGCGCCCTGGAGAGCGGCGGCCGGCTGCCGATCAACACCGGCGGCGGCGGTCTCAGCGAGGCGTACGTCCATGGCTTCAACCTCATCACCGAGGGCGTACGACAACTGCGCGGCACCAGCA
Organism: Streptomyces sp. B21-083; assembly: GCF_036898825.1. Taxonomy (GTDB): domain Bacteria; phylum Actinomycetota; class Actinomycetes; order Streptomycetales; family Streptomycetaceae; genus Streptomyces. The sequence continues at coordinate 4,279,779 of NZ_JARUND010000001.1, forward strand.
CCGCCCAGGTCCCGGGAGCCTCGACCTGCCTGGTCACCGCCGGTGAGGGTGTGCCCACCTCCGCCCTTCTCCTGAGGAGTTGAGAGATGCTGACCCCTGTAGTCGACGAAGACGGCGCCCCCTTCTGGGAGCACGCGGCCCGGGGCGAACTCCGCGTCCAGACCTGCGCCGACTGCGACGAACCCCGCTTCCCGCCCCGCCCCTGCTGCCCGCACTGCCAGTCCTTCGCGAGCGAGTGGCGCCAGGTCAGCGGACGCGGACGCGTCTGGTCGTACGTCGTCCCGCACCCCCCGCTCCTCCCGGACTACGCCGAGCTGGCCCCGTACAACGTGATCGTCGTCGAGCTGGCCGACGCACCGCGCATCCGGCTGGTCGGCAACCTGGTCACCGGCCCCGACGCCCCCCTCAACTCCCTTTCCCCCGACCGGATTCGCATCGGCGCTCGGGTGCAGGTCGTCTTCTCCTCGACCGGGCTTCCACAGTGGATCCTGGAGCGCCCGTGAGCGTGGATCCGAGCCTGCGCGTCGCGACCGACAAGGAGACGGGGGTCGCCGTCGTCACCCTCGACCGGCCGGAGCGACTCAACGCCCTCGACCTCGCCACCGCCTCCGAACTGGCGGCCACCTGGCGGGAGTTGCGCTTCGACGACACCGTACGGACCATCGTGCTCACGGGGGCCGGGCCGCGCGCCTTCTGTACCGGCCTCGACCGGACCGCGACCGTTCCCCAGCCCGACTCGCCCTACATGGTGGACGATCCGCTGGAGAGGATCGGCCCGAAGGCGAACGACCTCTGGAAGCCGGTGATCGCCGCGGTGAACGGTATGGCGTGCGGCGGCGCCTTCTATCTCCTCGCGGAGTCGGAGTTCCTCGTCGCCGACCCGAGCGCGACCTTCTTCGACCCGCACACCACGTACGGCATGGTCAGCGCGTACGAGACGATGGGCATGGCGCAGCGGATGCCGTACGGGGAGATCGCGCGCATGGCGCTGATGGGGACGGCGGAGCGGGTGTCGGCGGCGCGGGCGTACGAGATCGGGCTGGTGAGTGAAGTCAGCGCACCCGGTGGGTCGTTGGCTGCCTCCGTTGAGCACGCCCGGGTCATCGCGTCGTATCCGCCGGAGGGGGTGCAGGGCACGGTACGCGCGGTGTGGGCGGCGAAGGAGGCGGCCCGCGCACACGCCCTCGCGTTCGCCCCGCACCTGGTCAGGCTCGGTAACCTCCCGGGCGGCCGGCAGGCGGAGCTGTTCGCGGCCAGGACCCGGGATTTTCGATTGCGATAGCAACGCATATCCTTTGCGTCATGGATGAGCACCGCACAGTGGATGAGCATCGCGCAGGGGTCGAGACCGGGGCGAAGGCCGGAAACGGGGCGGGGGTCGCGTACGTGGCTGAGGCCGAGAACCGCCCGGTCGTCGCGCACCGCATGGTCGAGGTGAACGGCGTCCGGCTGCACATCGCGGAGGCGGGCGAGGGGCCGCTCGTCGTGCTGCTGCACGGCTTCCCCGAGTCCTGGCACTCCTGGCGCCACCAGTTCGGCCCGCTGGCCGCCGCCGGTTTCCGGGTCGTCGCACCCGACCAGCGCGGATACGGCGAGAGCGAACGCCCCGAGGACGTGTCCTCGTACAGCATCCTGCACCTGGTCGGGGACGTGGTCGGGCTGATCCGGGCACTCGGCGAGGAGACGGCGTACGTCGTCGGCCACGACTGGGGCGCGCCGGTGGCCTGGCACACCGCGCTGCTGCGCCCGGACGTCGTGCGCGGGGTGGCAAGCCTGAGCGTGCCGCCGCCGTTCCGGGGAGACCACCGGCCCCTGGGCGTGATGGAGGCGATGTTCGGCGGCCGTTTCTACTGGAACTACATCAACCGCTCGGCGGCGGCCGACGCCGAGCTGGCCCGCGACCCGCGCACCACCCTGCGCAGGATGCTGTACGCCTTCTCCGGCGACAACCCCGAGTCGGGCACGGGCAGGCAGCCGCTGATCGAGCCCGGCCAGGGCTGGTTGGACACCATGCCCGACCCGGAGAAGCTCCCGGCCTGGCTCACCGAGACGGACCTCGACTCCCTCACCGAGAGCTTCGCGGGCAGCTTCACCGGCGCCCTCAACTGGTACCGCAACATCGACCGCAACTGGGAGCTGACGTCGGCCTGGCACGGGGCGGTGGTCAGTCCGCCCGCGCTGTACGTGTACGGCGACCGGGACTTGGTGCCGGCGTTTCCGGGCACGCCCCAACTCATCGAGCGGTTGCCGGAGTTGATGCCGAACCTGCGGCGCGCCCCGATCCTGCTGGAGGGCTGCGGCCACTGGACGCAGCAGGAACGGCCGAACGAGGTCAACGCGGCACTGATCCCCTTCCTGACCGAGTTGCGGGACTCCGGCAGCTGAACAGCCCTGCTCCGCACCCCAGTTACCCACTCCCCAACGACTTTGCCATTCCTTTACAACCGACTCCTCCGCCGGCTCGTCTCTCCGCATGTTCCGTCACTCAGCCGCCCGGCCGGCCCGACCACCGGGCCGGGCCACTTCCGGGCGGACCGACGAAAGAGAGCGATTCCATGCGCCGTACCGTGCGCCGTACCGTCCTCAGCGCCGTGGCACTCGCGGCCACCGCCGTACTGGCGGGCACCGCACCCGCGTTCGCCGACGGCACGAGCCCGACCCCGGTCCCCTCCACCGCGCCGACCGAGGCCACCCCCGCGCCGAGCACCGCACCGACCCAGACCCCGACACAGGCCGAGGGAGCCAGCGAGGCGCCCAGCGAGGCCCCCACCACCGACCCCAACTCCTCCCCGTCCCAGGTCGCCGAGGTTCCGAACGGCGCGCCCAACACCGGCGTTACGGAGACGTCGACGGACTCCGGAACGTCGGGGGCGCTGATCGGCGGAGGCGCTGCCGCCGCGTTCGCCGTGGCCGGCGCCGCGGTGATCGTCGTACGCCGTCGGCGGGCGACCGGCGCGTGACCGTGCTCTCCAGGCGCGCGTTCGGCACGGGGGCCACGGCTGCCGCGGCCTCGCTGCTGTTCGCGGCCGGCTGTTCCTCCGACGCCGGGGGCGTACGGACGACGGGGACCGCGAATCCCGACGCCGCCGCGTCGCAGCCGGCCGCCGGCAAGCACACCGCCGCGAATTCCGCGCAGTCCGCGAAGTCCGGCCGGGCGGTGGGCCGTTCGGCCCCTGTCCGGCTCAGCGTCCCCGCCATCGGGGTCGACACCCCGGTCATGCGGCTGGGGCTGGCGTCCGACGGAACCGTGCAGGTTCCTCCGATCAGCGACCACGACCAGGCCGGCTGGTACGAGCACTCACCGACGCCCGGCCAGACCGGCCCGTCGGTGATCCTCGGCCATGTCACGGTCGGCGCCTACGGGGACGGCGTCTTCCACGACCTGTCGCGGCTGCGCCGGGGCGAGAAGATCGTGGCGCGTCTGGAGAACGGCACGGAGACTGAGTTCACGGTCACCTCCGTGCGGACGGTGGCCAAGGCGAACTTCCCGACGAACGACGTCTACGGGAACGTGAGCCGGCCCGAGCTGCGGCTCATCACGTGCGGTGGCCCCAAGGACGAGGACGGCTACCTCGACAACGTGATCGTCTTCGCCGCGCTGACGTCGTCCACGAACCGTTGAGCACACTGGAACACAAAGGACGGCGGGCCGCCGGAACGTACGCTGTCGGCCCGCCGTCCTCCCCCACAAGTGCCACGCCGGTGGCAACAGGCCCATGGAGAGCGTTGAAACGGTCCCGCGAGAAAGCGGCGGCAGCGTCCGAGCTGTTCGCCGCCCTCTACCCGCGCCTGGCCGGCTGGTGCCGCCGTCTCGTCGACGACGACGAGACGGCCCACGAGATCGCCTCGGAGGCGTTCACGCGTCTGTGGGCCCGCTGGACGTCGGTGGAGGAGCCGCGCGGCTTCCTCTATGTGACAGCGGCGAACATCGTCCGGGACCACTGGCGCAAAATGGAGCGCGAACGAAGGGCCATGCGGCACGTGACCACGGAAGCGGCTCTGCGCACCCACACGGAGGCGTCGGACCCGTCCGTACGTCTCCTCGTCCAGTCGTTGCCGGAACGACTGCGGGTGCCGATCCTCCTCCACTACTACGCTGACATGCCCATCCGGGAAGTGTCCGCGCTGACCGGACGCAAGGAAGGAACCATCAAGGCCGACCTCCACGCGGCCCGTGAACAACTCCGTGCCCACCTGAGGAAAAGTCTTGACCACACGCTTTGACGACGACGAAGACCCGGAATTCGACCCCACCACCGCGGACCACGACCCCGACGACCCGCTGCTGATCCTCCTCGGGCCCGCGTCCGCCGCACCCTCCTACCTGGGCGCTCCCCCGGGCCGCTACGAGGAGATCCGCCGCACCGCGACCCGCCGTCGCCGGACCCGCGTGGCGGCCGGAGTGGGCGTGGCCTGCACCATCGCCGCCCTCATCGTCCTCCCTCTCAACCTGACGACAGCGCAGAGCCCCCGCGCCCCGACGCTCCCCCAGGCCCCGCCCCCCGCGAGCATCCCGGTGACACCCCCCGTCGACCGCTCGCCGACATCGTCACCGGCCACACCGCAACCGTCCGAACCCGCCACCAGCGACCCCGCCGTCCCCGACGAAGTCCCCTCCGGGGCGTCCGCCGCCCCGAGCCAGACGCCCGCCGAGGGAGCCGACCCGGCCAGAGACCATGCGCCGGTGCCCACTCCGGCCCCTTCGACGGACGCGACGACGGGAGCCTTTGAGCCGACGCCAAGCGAGGCCGACCCTGTGGCGACACCCGACTCGAGTGTGGCGCCGTAACAACGCCGGGGCACAGGCAGTAGGTCCGCCTTGATCCCGTTACCCACTTATTGCACGCGGGATCTTCATGAACGCTGCGTCGGGTTCGTACGATATGAACATCAACGGGCCTGGCCGGGAGCAGACTTGGGCAGGCCTCTGGCGTTCCCATGGGGGGATTCGTATGCGTAACCACGTCGCGGCCACCGTGCTTTCCGGTGCCGTCGTCCTGTCCGCGCTCGCTCTTCCGGCAACCGCCGCCCAGGCGTCGGAGCGTACGGCCACCTCGGCGAAGCCCAGTTCCTTCGCTTCCTTCGCCCAGCGGGCCGTTCATCCGAAGGACTCGCTGGGCAGCATGAAGTTCACGAACGCGGTCATCAACGGCGGCAAGGACATCGTCCTCGGCACCACGACCAAGAAGGCCGTCACCGTCACGTACACCGCCACCAGCGACAGCGGCGTCGCGCTCACGCAGGCCTTCCTGTGGCAGGGCACCGACAGCTCCAGCACGGACACCATCACCGGTTCCCTGGGCACGGACGACGACCCCGCGTGCACGGAGTCGACCACCCAGACCGGTACCTACAGATGCACCGCCGTCTTCCACGTCAACACCGCTTCGGACCTGAAGCAGAACGGCGTCGCCGGGGTCTGGAAACTCTTCCTGGGCGGCTACGACCTCTACGCGAACGCCAGTTACAACGACAACGTCGCCACCACCAAGATCAAGAAGGTGTCCCAGCTGACCCTGGACGCCACCCCGGAGCCGGTGACGAAGAACAAGAACATCACCGTCTCCGGCAAGCTGAAGCGCGCCAACTGGAACGACGGCACATACGCCAGCTTCCCGGGCCAGAAGGTGCTGCTGCAGTACCGCAAGAAGGGCAGCAACACCTACACCACCCTCAAGACGATCACCAGCACCACCGGCGGCACCCTCAAAACCACCGTCAAGGCCACAGCCGACGGCTACTACCGCTTCACCTTCGCAACCAACCTCAGCACGGCCGCCTCGACATCGGCGGCGGACTTCGTCGACGTCCGGTAGCACTCCCGGCCTTCACCCGTCTCGCGGGAACTGGCGCCGGTCCGCTGTCCATGACGGCACTCCGGCGCCGGACTCGCCAGGGCAACCCTGCCCGGCACGCGACACCGGTCCACATGATCGCCGCCCGCTGGGGCTCCCCTCTTTCAGGATGCCTTTCGGTCGGCGGGCTCCTCGGTCTCGGTGGTCACCCGTGCCCCTCGGAAGAGCACCGGGAGCCACAGGAGACATGCCAGCAGGGGGACCGCGGCGTAGGTGGCCATGCCCACACTGGAGCCCAGTCTGTCCATGAGCACGCCGAGGACGAGATAGCCGATGCCGATGAGCGCCGACTCCACGAATGCGATCATCGACAGCAGGCTCGCCCGGTAGCGCGACGGCACCGCCTCGTTGAACACGTTGTCCACGATCACGGCGGTGATCTCGGGAATCCCGACCAGGGCCAGGAACGCGGCGATGGTGACCCACACAACGCCGAGGCCGCTCAGGCCGAGCGCCGCGGCGAGCGTCAGGAGAGACACCGGGACGATGACCCGATACCCGATGCGCCGGTCCGCGCGGTCCGACAGCAGCGGAGTGAGCCCGCCGGCGAAGAATCCCGCCGATATGACCACGCTGACCAGTGCGGTGCCCGCTCCCTGGTCGGAGAGGGTCTTCTGGGTGAAAATGATGTACGGCGTCAACGTCGCATGCATCAGTCCCGACACCACGACAAGTGTCACGAGCGCCGGCGTGGCGATCCGAAGCATCGCCCGCCAAGCTGTGGCGTCACGGTGCTCCTCCCCGGTTCCGTCCTGCTCGTCCACCGCGTCCGCGCCGCGGATCTCGGGCACCCGTGACATCAGCACCACCACGGCCAGGACGAGACACGCCGCCGAACCGACGTAGACGACTCCCCAGGAAATCCGCTGCAGTTGGCCGCCGAGGACGATGGCGGCTCCCGAGGTGACCGTCCCGAGCATGGTGAACCGGGACCTGATCCTGACGTAGCCGGCCGTCGCTCCACGACGTACGAGCAGGTCGTACAGCAGGGCGGTGTCCGAACCGGACACACATGCCATGCCCACGCCCTGCCCGATGAACAGCGCCAGGAACAACCAGTAGTTGGAGAACGCCACCTGCCCGAGCAGACATCCGGCGATCAGCAACTGGCCGATCACGATGCTGGCACGCCTGCCTATTCGGTCGGCGATGACTCCCGTCGGCAACTCCGCGAATCCGCTGACCAGATAGAGCAGTGTCTGCAGCAGGGCCACTTGCCCGACGGAGAAGCCTCGCGCATAGAGGAAGAGGACGAATACACCGCGCTGGAACAGCGTGTTGGCTAGCACGGCGTATACGTAGAACGGGCGCGTGACACTTCGTGCCGCGTTGCCGACCGCAGCCGACCCACTGAGGGCCTCCGTGGTGCCGGTCATGCTGGGGGCTCCCTGGTGGCTCCGGTGATCATGACAGGGCGGCCTCAAGTTCACTGTTCAGGTGGGGTGTTGGGGGGACCAAGACGCCCTCAGTGCGCGGCTCATAGGGTAGCGGGCGCCGTGGGCCCGCGCCGGACGAGCCGCAGGCACGCCCGTACCAGGGGCAGCAGCGTCCAGCACAGGGACGCCCAGTGGGTGACCGGCGCGACAGGTATCGAGATCAGGAACGTCACGATCATCGCGGTCACCCAGCCCAGGGTGTTCGAGACGGTTTCAGGCCGGGCTGGTGGGCGCAGCAGTCCGGCCCTGCGCAGGTCCGTGAAGGCCCGTGAAGGCCCGTGAAGGCCCGTGAAGGCCCGTGAAGGCCCGTAGGAAGAGCAGGCCCGTCAGCGCCTGGTTCGCCGCGTACACGATGAACTGGATCTGGAACGCGTCGGCCTCGCTGGTCAGCAGTTTCGTCGTGAACGGCGTGATGACGATCGTGAGCAACCACACCAGATTCCACCGGATGGCGGCCAGCCGCTCGGTCTCGGCGCGTGCCACATCCGGGAAGACCGCCCAGCAGGTCGTCCTGGAACGGCTCCCAGTGCCAGTCAGCCACCGGCGGGAGGCCGCCGCGCTCAGGAGCACGACGGCTCCGTAGCCGGACCGGCCTGCCCGTCGTCCCTGTCCCCGTCCGTGTCTCTGTCCCCGTACAACTTTTCGCCTGGATCGGTCGTCAGATTGATCGGCACGGTGGATGACCACCGTCTGCGGTGTTCAGCGATCACACGTCGGAGTCAAGTGATCAACCGATCAGGAACGGGGCCCACAATGCGGAAAAGACGTCAGCGAGGACGGCGAAAGGCCGGTTCAGGGGCTGTTTTGGCGTTGACGGTCCTGGCGCTCGGGGCGGGGCTGATGCCGTCGGCGGAGGCTGGAAGCGGGCCGGGGACGGCTGCGGTCGCGCACCGCGCGGGGAAGCCGTCGGTCACCCTCAAGGGGCAACCGGGACCGCTGACGAAGCCGGCGGCACCGGTCAGCGCCGATGCTGCCGGCATCCTGTCCTACAACACCGGGAACAGCCCATCGGCGGCGTACACATGGGAGCGGCCGAACGGTACATACGTGAACGGCCTGCCCGGGCCCGTCGTTCTCGAGCCCCCTAACGGCAACAACATGTGGGCCGTCAATGGCCGCTTCGGCCTGGAGCGGGTCGGCAAAACCCTCACCTACCGGATCCGGAACTACGACACCGGCAAGGTAGTTCAGTTCGATCTGCCGGCCGGCGACACCGTCACCACGGTGGTCACCGAGAACCGCCTGCTGACGCTGCGGAAGACAGCGGGCAAGTGGACGCTGCATCTGCTGGAGATCCCCGCGGCCGGTGGCCGGCCGGTCGACCGGCCGGTGGCGGGTGTCCCGGACGACCTGCCGGGAACCGTCACCAATGTCCGGCTGGACGCCCGCGGAGCGGCGATCAGCTTCGGAGTAGGCTCGTCCGGCATCCAGACGCTGCTGGACTTCGCGACCCGCCGCCTGACCGTGGTGCCCGACGAGGACGCCTCCACGTCGCCCCTGGTGTCGCTCAGCGCCACCACGGTTCTGTACGCGGGCAACTTCGACTCGGATTTCAAGTTCTACCTCGTCGACCGCGCCCATCCGGACGGGCCCCGAACCCCGCTCAAGGTGGATTCCACCGTCAATTTGGCGTTGCTGGACAACTGGGCGATATACCCGGATGGCGAAGACAAGCTCGTGGCCCAGCCTGCCGCGGGCGGCGCGGCCCGCACCCTGCTGCCGCAGGCCGACAGCCACACCCCTGTCGCAGGTGCGGACGGCGCCGTCTACACCGTGGGCGGCACGGGCCCGGACGACTGGGCGGTTCGGCGCATCACCCTCGGCGCCGACGGGACCCCGGTCGTCGGCGTATTCGTACCGCTGCCCCGGCAGACCACGTACGACGTGGGCGGTGTCGCGGTCGACCAGGGACAACTCCGGGTCGGCACACTGCACCTACCGGGCGACCACTCCCGCGCGGACACGTATCTTTCCGGCTCCTCCCTGTCGCTGACGGCAAGTGGCAGGCTCAACGCCACGCCCCCGCGGAACGTCGGCGACCTCGGATATCACCCCCCGGTGGGCGACGGCTTCCCGTATGACGAACAGTGCACCGGGCAGTGCCTGCGGCTGGTCGGCAACGGCGAAGGCGACGTGGTGCGGACTCCCCAGACCAACTACGCACCCACGCTGACGGCATCCGGCAGGTACAGCGTTCAGCGCCCCGACCCTTGGTCCCAGTACGTCCTCGACGGGACCAAGGCGCTGAGCCCCACCGACCGTTGGCACGCGGCTTCCCTCTGGGGCAGCCAATTGTGGAGCGCGGGCACCAGGAGCGGCACCGTCACCGCGGTGTCCCTGCCGTCGATGAAGGCGCTCGGCTCCGCCGTGTCCGTGGGCGCCCCTTGCGTACCCCCGGAGATCCAGGTGGTGGGCCGGTGGATCTACTGGTCCTGCGGTCCCACCAAGAAGGCCGGTGTCTACGACCGCACCACGAAGCGCGTGATCAAGGTGCCGTCCGGCTACGCGCAACTGGCCGACGGTTACCTCGTCAGCCAGAACGACGCGGCGGCCAGGCTGAGTATCACCTACTTCCCCGGCGCGGTTCCGGCCGCGCGCGTGGGCACCAGCGACCTGGCTCCGTTGACGAACCAGGTGGGCGAACCCGCCGACCGGCGTAGGCGGTTCTGGGCCGTGGACCGGTTCGGCGGCCCCATGGCCTACCTCACCGAGGCGGGGGACGTGACGGTCAACTGGCCGCGCGTGACCACCTCTCCCCTTGCCGTCATCGCGACCGACAGCCCCGCCCGCGTGGATCTGCGCGCGGCCGGCAGCAAGTACACGGGGGTGTGGAACCTGTCGAAGCCGGCGGCGAGCTGGAAGCTGACGTTCGTCTCCGCCGCGAGCGGAAAGACCGTTCGTACCCTCACCGGCGGTCGGGCCGCGGGCAAGATCTCCGCGACGTGGGACGGCACCGGCCCGGGCGGCAAGAAGGTCCCCACGGGGACATACCGCTGGACCCTGACCGCACCGCCGGCCGACCACGTGGGCCGGTCCGTGACCGTGAAGGGTTCGGTCGCGGTGCGGTCGTAGGCGGCGCGGCGTCTCCTCCGTCCGTCGGGTCAGCCGATGGACGGAGGAGACGCCACCCTCGTCACCGTCCGCGACTCAAAGACACCCCCCGGCGCCCCCGTACTCCACCTCTCCCCCACCGCCTGGCGGCACTTCACCACCGAGCGGTGATCCCCGCGACGACCAGGTCGATGCCCGCCAGGAACTCCTCCCGGTCGTCGTGATCCCGTAGTTGGTCCGCGACGCCCCGCGTGAACGCGTACTCCTCTGCGTCGAGGTTCGCCCAGGAGTCCGAGACCGCGCCCAGGAACTCGGTCCGGGACGCGCCCGGCCGGTGATGGCGGGCGTTGGCCGCGTTCTGGCCGCCCACGCCGAGGATGTAGTTCAGGAGCGCCGACGCGGCGGTGAACTGGGCGGCGTGGGGCACCCCGAGTGCCTGGACCTGGCGTCCGAGGTGCTCGAAGACCCGCAGCAGCGGCGACTGCGCCGGGGCGCGGGCGAGCTGTGCTCCGATCCACGGGTGGACGTCGATCGCGTCGAACACGCCGAGCGCGAGGGCACGGACCGCCTCCTGCGGCGTCGCGTCGGCTTCGGCGGCGTCCCCGGCCGCGGTCATGGCGCCGCCGACGACGGCATCGGTGGCGGCGCCGAGAAGCTCGTCCTTGCCCGTGACATGCCAGTAGATCGCCCCGGGCCCCGTTGAGAGGCGCTGGGCCAGCGCGCGGAACGTGAGCCCACCCTCGCCGGCCTCGTCGAGAAGTTCGATCGCCGCCTCGACGATGCGCTCCCGCGAGAGCGGTTCCTCGCGTCGCTCCGGACGACGCGCCCTGGTTGCAGCAGCCATGCGGACATCCTGACACACGCCTGGAACGCCGTTCCAGCTTGACAACTCTGGAACGGCGTTCCAGTCTTGCACCCGAACGCACTGGAACGGCGTTCCAGCCAGTTCCGTTCAAGGGATCAGGAGCCAACCATGACCACCGACACCCACGTCACGATCATCGGCGCCGGACTCGGCGGGCTGACCCTCGCCCGGGTCCTCCACGTCCACGGCATCCCCGCGACGGTCTACGAGGCCGAGCCTTCCCCGACCGCCCGCACCCAGGGCGGGATGCTCGACATCCACGAGCACGACGGGCAGCGCGCCCTCAAGGCCGCCGGGCTGTTCGACGAGTTCCGGGACCTCGTCCTGGAGGGCCGCGAGGCGACGCGGATCCTCGACCGGGACGGCACCGTCCTCTTCGAACAGGACGACGACGGCACGGGTAGCCGCCCCGAGGTGCAGCGCGGCGAACTGCGGCAGCTGCTGCTCGACTCGCTCCCGGCCGGCACCGTCCGGTGGGGACACAAGGTCAGCGGCACCCGCACCCTCGGCGACGGCAGCCACGAGGTGACCTTCGCCGACGGCACCTCCGTCACCGCGAGCCTGCTCGTCGGCGCGGACGGCGCGTGGTCCCGCGTCCGGCCGCTGCTCTCCGACGCGACACCCGAGTACACCGGCATGTCGTACGTCGAGACCTACCTGTTCGACAGCGACACCCGGCACCCCGCCCAGGCGAAGACGGTCGGCGGCGGGGCGATGTACGCGCTCACACCGGGCAAGGGCCTCGGCGCCCACCGGGAGCGCGGCGGCACCCTGCACACCTACGTGATGCTCAACGAGCCGCGGGACTGGTTCGCGGACATCGATCTCACCGACTCCGCCGCGGCCACCGCACGTATCGCGCAGGAGTTCGACGGCTGGGCACCGGAACTCACCGCGCTGATCACCGAAGGCGAGACCACGCCGGTCTTGCGCACCCTCAACACCCTGCCGGTCGGCCACCGTTGGGACCGGGTGCCGGGGGTGACCCTGATCGGCGACGCCGCCCACCTCTCGATCCCGAACGGCGAGGGCGCCAACCTGGCCATGTACGACGGCGCCGAACTCGCCCGGTTCCTCGCCACCCACCCCGACGACACCGAGACCGCGCTCACCGCGTACGAGCAGGCCATGTTCCCCCGTAGCGCCGAAGCGGCGGCCGACGGTGCCCGGATGCACGAGCTGCTCTACGGGGAAGACACCCCCCACGGTCTGATCAACCTGTTCGGCGGGCACGCGTGACCCGACAGCCCACCAACCGCCCGACCCGTCAGCCCGCCAACCCGACGGCGCGCCAACCCGACAGCCCGACACCCCCTCCTGCGGCGGGAGTTCAGGTGGCCGACCCCTTGGCTACGCTGCACGCATGCCCACCGACCTGACCCTCCTCCCCCGCGTCGCCTATCGCGGGCAGGAGGTCACCGCGCCCCGGCTGCGTGCCCTTCTCGCGCTGCTCGCCGGCGACCTGCGTACCGGCTGCAGCACCGAGCGGCTGGTGGCCGGGCTGTGGCCGGAGGAGTTGCCGGAGCGGCCGGGCAAGGCGCTGCAGGTTCTCGTGTCCCGGGCGCGGGCGCAGCTGGACGCCGACGTCCTCGCGAGCACGCCGACCGGATACCGGCTCGCCCTCACCGAGGACCAGGTCGACAGCTCCGCCCTGCTGCTGCACGCCGCAGCCAGCGGTCAGCGGGCCAGGGCCGGGGACCACGCGGGGGCGCTGGCCGCCGCCGAGGCCGGGCTGGCTCTGTGGGAGGGCACTCCGGCCGACCGGGACGGTGACTCCGGCGACCCCGTGGCCGCGCTGCGCGCCGAGCGGGCCCCCGTCCGCGACGCCCTCGTGCGCGCACAGGCCCTCGCGCTCGCCCGGCTGGGGCGGCACGCGGAGGCCGCCGGTCCGCTGGCCGTGGCCGCCTCGGAGCATCCGCGCGACGAGGAGGTGCTCGCCGAACTGCTGCGCGCCGAGGCGGCGTCGGCCGGTCCGTCCGCCGCGCTGACCCGGTACGAGGCCTACCGGAGGGAGCTGCGCGACACGCTCGGTACGGACCCGGGAGCGCAACTCAAGTCCGTACAGCAGGAGTTGCTGTCCGGTGAGGCGCCGGCCGTCCGGCACGGGGTGCCGCACGAACCGAACCCGCTGCTCGGGCGGGCCGAGGACATCGCCGAGGTCGAGCGGCTGTTGCGTACCTCCCGCGCCGTCACCGTCGCCGGTCCCGGCGGTCTCGGCAAGACCCGGCTCGCGCACGCCGTCAGCCGCCGCGCCGAACAGCGCGTGGTGTACTTCGTGCCGCTCGCCGGTGTCACCGCCGACGCGGACGTGGCCACGGAGGTGGCCTCCGCGCTCGGCGCGGGCGAGGGGCGGCCCGGCCCCATGGGCAGCCACGAACCGGTGCCCGGAATCCTCGGCGTGCTCGGCTCCGGGCCCGCGCTGCTGGTCCTGGACAACTGCGAGCAGGTCGTCCGGGGCAGCGCCGACCTCGTACGGGCCCTGGTCTCGGCCTCGAAGGACCTACGGGTGCTCGCCACCAGCCGGGCCCCCCTCGGCCTGACGTCGGAGGCGGTGTACGCGCTGCCGGAGCTCGAACTCGGCACCTCCATCGAGCTGTTCACCCAGCGGGCCCGCGCCGCCCGGCCGGGTGTGGAGCTGCCGCCGGACGCGGTGGCCGGGCTGTGCCGCCACCTCGACGGACTGCCGCTCGCCGTGGAACTGGCCGCCGCCCGCGTACGGGTGCTGTCGGTGCCGGAGATCGCCCGCCGCCTCGGCGACCGGTTCGCGCTGCTGCGCGGCGGGGCGCGAGACGCGCCGGAGCGGCACCGCACGCTGCACGCGGTCGTGGACTGGAGCTGGAACCTCCTCGCCGAGGAGGCAAGGGCCGCACTGCGTTTCCTGTCCGTGTTCCCCGGCGGCTTCTCGGGCGAGGCGGCCGAACAGGTCCTCGGGGAGGACGCGTTGCTCCTCCTGGAGCAGCTGGCCGACCAGTCGCTGGTCACCGTCGCCGACACCCCGACCGGTGTGCGGTTCCGGATGCTGGAGACCGTACGGGAGTTCAGCGCGGCCCGGCGGGCGGAGGCGGGCGAGGAAGAGGAGGCCGTCCGCCGATTCCTGGGCTGGGCAAGGGACTTCGGGGTGGCGTACCACGACTGGTACTTCGGTCCGGAGCCGCTGGCCGCCGGGGCGCGGACCAGGGCCGAGCAGGACAACCTCGTGCTGGCCCTGCGGCATGCCCTGGCCCGTACGGACGGCTCCACGATCGCCGCCATCACCGCCGTTCTCACCGCCCTGTGGTCGACCGGCTCCAACTACCGGCGCCTCGCCGCCCTCGCCGCGGACACCGGCCCGCCGCTGTCGCACTACCGCCCAGAGCCCGAGTACGTCGAAGTCGCCCGCGCCGCCGCGGTGTTGTCCACGGCGAGCCTGTTCATGGGCTACGGGCCCGCCGCCGTACGCCAGTTGGTCACCCTCCGGCGGCTGCCGCCGACCCCGCCGGACACGCTGGTGCGGGCCATCGCGGTGGTGTTGAGGGCGATGCCCGAGATGCAGCCTCCCGATTACGACGTGCTACAAGGGCTCTGTGACAGCGAGCAGCCGTTGCTCGCCGGTATCGCCGAGTGCGTCGCCACCTACGTCTGGGAGTACGAGCACGACATCGACCGCGCGCTCGCCTCGGCTCGCCGGATCGTCACCGCGCTGGCGCCGGTCGACAACCCGTTCCTGCAGGTTCTGGGCCATGCCCGGCTGAGCGAGCTGTGCCTGCGGACGGAGCAGGGCGAGGCCGCGTACACGCATCTCAGGGCGGCGCTCGCGGTGCTGCCGCGGCTCGGCGACGAGCATGACGCCATCGGCGTCCGAGGGGGTCTCGTCCTCGCCTGTCTGCATCGCGGCGACCCCGACGAGGCCGAGTACTGGCTGCGGCAGGCCGAGGCCGTCAGCACCCCGCAGCCGGACGGCTCCGAGAGCTCCGACCTCGGCGCGCGCGCCGAACTCGCTCTCGCCCGTGGGCTGACGGAGGTCGGGCTCGGCCTGTGGCGCGGTGCCGTGGAGGGGGTGGCCGGCGCCGGCGCGATGTACGACGGTGATCCGTTCCTCGACCGGTGGACGCTGCAGCTCCAGTCGACGGCGGTGACGGCGCACGCCCACGCCGACCGTCTCGAACTGGTCGCGGAGCTGGTCGACGGGTTGCGGCAGGGGCTGCGGACCCTGCTCGCCGGTCCGTCCCGGCCCATGGAGCTGCCGCTGCTCGGGACGGTGCTGTACGCCCTCGGCATGGCGGGGCTCACGTCCGGCGACGCCTCCGCCGCGCGGATGATCGCGCTGGCCGAACGGCTGCGGGTGCTGCGCGACTACCAGCCGACGATGTCGACGGACCGCGCGCGCAAAGCGGTCGAGGCGGCCGGGAACGGGACCAGGGCGGCGTACGCCGACGCGGTGTCGGAGTACGCCGCCCTGGGGCGGGACGAGTTGCGGGAGGCCGCCCGCGCCGTCATGGCGGCTACTTCGGGTCGCGGTTGAACTGTGTCATCGACCAGCGGTAGCCGAGGACGGTCAGGCCTACGCACCAGGCGATCGCCATCCAGCCGTTGTTGCCGATCTCGGTGCCGAGGAGGAGTCCGCGCAGGGTCTCGATGACCGGGGTGAAGGGCTGGTACTCGGCGATCGGCTGGAACCATCCCGGCATCGTGTCGGCCGGGGTGAAGGCGGAGGAGATGAGGGGGAGGAGGATCAGCGGCGTCGCCATGTTGCTGGCGGCCTCGGGGTTCGGGCTGGCCATGCCCATCCCGACCGCGATCCAGGTGAGCGCCAGGGCGAACAGCGCGAGAAGTCCGATCGCCGCGAGCCACTCCAGGGCCGTGGCGTCCGTGGACCGGAAGCCGATGGCCACGGCGACCACACCTACGAGGATCAGGCTGGCGAGCACCTGGAGCACACTGCCGAGTACGTGCCCGACGAGCACCGACCCGCGGTAGACCGCCATGGTGCGGAAGCGGGCGATGAGACCCTCGTTCATGTCCATGCAGACAGAGATCGCGGCCCCGATCACGGTGCTGCCGATGGTCATCACCAGCAGGCCCGGAACGATATAGGCGATGTAGGCGGAGCGGCCCCCGCCGCCGTCACCGATGCCCGCGCTCATCGCGGATCCGAAGATGTAGACGAAGAGCAGCAGCAGCATGATCGGCGTGAGCAGCAGGTTCAGTGTCATGGACGGGTAGCGCCGTACGTGCAGCAGGTTGCGGCGCAGCATCGTGGTGGAGTCGCGGACGGCGAGGGAGAAACGGGACGGGCGGGCGGGAAGCTGGACAGTGCTCATCGGACGTTCTCCTTGGGCTGGTTGGGGACCTTGGCTCCGCCGGTCAGGGCGAAGAACACGTCGTCGAGGTCGGGGGTGTGCACGGTCAGCTCGTCCGCCTCGACGCCGGCCGAGTCCAGCCAGTCGAGGATGGAACGCAGCTCGCGCTGGCTGCCGTCGCTGGGGATCTGCAGTGCCAACGCCTCGTCGTCCGTGGTGACTTCGCGCAGCGCGACGGCGGCGGACCGGTAGGCGCCCGGGTCGGTGAAGCGGAGCCGGACGTGACCGCCGGGGACGAGCCGCTTCAGCTCGCCGGCGGTGCCCTCGGCGGCGATCCCGCCGTCGTTCAACACCGCGATACGGTCGGCGAGTTCGTCGGCCTCCTCCAGATACTGGGTGGTGAGGAAGACGGTCACCCCGTCGGCGACGAGCCCGCGGATGATGCCCCACATGTTGTGGCGGCTGCGGGGGTCGAGGCCGGTGGTCGGCTCGTCGAGGAAGATGATCCGCGGGTCGCCGACCAGCGTCATGGCGAGGTCGAGGCGGCGCTTCATGCCACCGGAGTAGGTGGAGGCGGGCTTCTTCGCGGCCTCGGTGAGGTCGAAGCGCTCAAGGAGTTCGGCGGCGGAACGTCGTCCCTCCTGCCTGGGCAGGTGGTGCAGGTCCGCCATGAGGAGCATGTTCTCCTCGCCGGTGATCAGGCCGTCGACGGCGGAGAACTGGCCGGTGACGCCGATCGCGGCGCGCACGGCCTGCGGGTCGGTGGCCAGGTCGTGGCCGCCGACGCTCAGTTCGCCGGCGTCGGCGGTGACGAGGGTGGAGAGGATCTTGACGGCGGTGGTCTTGCCGGCGCCGTTCGGGCCCAGGAGGGAGAAGACCGTGCCGGCCGGTACCGCCAGGTCGATGCCGTCGAGGACCGTCTTGTCCCCGTAGGCCTTCCGCAGCCCCTTGGCCGCGATGGCGAGTGAGTGCGATGTCGTTGTGGTCATGCCGAGGAGATTGCGGCAGGCCGCATTCAGCGCGGTTTCACGACGGTTTCAGCCCCCTGGAACCGGCGGTGTGGGGCCGCCCCGCAGGGGCGCCCCACAGGGGCGCGGGGAACTGCGCGACAAGCCCCCACGGACCCGCAGCGAACTCACCCGGTCCGCGCCGTCCCCGTCCCCTTCTCCGCGTCCAGCGCGTACACGCACCGGTCCTTGCTGCACGCGTACACCACGCCGTCCTTGACCACCGGGGCGCCGGTGATCTCGCCGCCGGTCGCCAGTTTCCATCTGAGGCGGCCGTCGTCGGCCTTCAGGGTGTACAGGAGGTGGTCCGTGGAGCCGAAGTGGATGCGGCCCTCGGCCACCGCCGGGGCGCCGACGATGTCGCCGCCCGCCTGGAAGCGCCATTTGGGGGTACCGGTGACCGCGTCGAGCGTGTAGAGGCCCTTGCCGCTGCCGACGTGCACGTGCCCCGCGGCGACCAGTACGGGTTCGATCGACGCGCGCGACTCGGTCGCGATCCGCCACCGGTCCCGGCCGTCCGCCGCGTCGAGGGCGTAGACCGTGCCGAGGTAGTCGGCGAGGTAGACACCGCCGCCCGTGACCGCCGGGCCGGGCGCGAAGGTGGGCGGCGAGAGGAACACGGCCGGGGCCTCGAAGTGCCAGCGGACGTGGCCGGCGGCGACGTCGATCGCCAGGACCCGGGTGCCGGCGGACACGTACACCTGGCCGTCGGGGCCGGGGGTCAGCCGTACCGGGACTCCGCCGCAGGAGGCGGCGTCGCCGATCGGGTAGGACCAGCGCTCGTCACCCGTACGGGCGTCCAGGGCGCGCAGTCGCCCCTCCTGCCAGACGAAGACCGTGCCCTCGTGGATGTGCGGGCCGGCCTCCGGGGACTCGAAGTCCGTCTGGGCGCCGGTGTGCTCCCACAGTTTCTGGCCGGTCGCCGCGTCCCAGCCCTGGACGCCGCCGCCGCGCGTACCGGTGACGACGGTGCCCCGGTCGGCCTTCAGGGAGTACACCCAGGCGTCGGTGGACAGGCGCCACAGGTCCATGCCCTCGCGGGCGTCGAGCGCGAACAGGGTCGGGCCGTCGGAGGCGTGGATACGGCCGTCCGCGACCGCCATCGACCAGGCGACGTCCCTCGTCTTGAAGCGGCGGCGGCCCGTCATCACGTCCAGGGCGTGCACCTCGAAGGAGGTGACGTAGACCAGGTCACCGGCGACGGCCGGGGTCCCCCAGACGTCGTTCGACATACGGAAACGCCAGGGGCGCCAGCCCGCGGGCGACTCCGGGGGCAGCTGCGGCGCGACCGGGACGGGGTTGGGGTCGGCGCCGTTGACGCCGGGGCGGGGGCGCGACCAGGACGCGACGAGGCCGGACTCCGGCGGAGGCGCCTGGACGGCGGCGGCTCGGGCGTCGACGACGCGCGGACCGGGACCGATGGGCACGGGCGCGCCGGCCAGCCGTACGGGGCCGGTGTCGGGCGCTCCGGTGGGCAGCGCGGACGGCATCGGCCCCGGTACGGGACCGGGTCCCGGGCCGCGTCCGAAACCGGGCGCCGGGTCGTGCGAGGGCGGCGGCGGGATCGCCAGCCTGCCGCCGCTGCGGCCACCGGAGGACTGCGGCTTCGCCGCCGGGCGGCCTCCCCGGCGCTGTTCGATGAGGTTCGTCGCCCGTTCGGGCAGCCATGCGGAGGCCGTACCGCTGTCGTCGGAGCCGGAGCCGTACAGATGGGGGGCCAGCTGCGCCTGGAGGTCGGCGGGGTTGGGCCGGTTGGTCGCCTCCATCTGCATACAGGACTCGATGAGGGGGCGCAGTTCGTCCGGCAGGCCTTCGAGGTCCGGGCCCTCGCGCAGCAGCATGAAGACCGTCTCGACCGGGTTCGCGCCGTGGAAGGGGGCGTGGCCGGTGGCCGCGAAGACCAGCATCGAGCCGAGCGAGAACACGTCGCTGGCGCCGGTCACGCTCCGCGAGTCCTTCGCCTGCTCGGGGGACATGTAGGCGGGCGTACCGACGGCGACGTTCGTCATCGTCAAACGGGTGTTCGAGACGCCGGACGCGATACCGAAGTCGATGACCCGGGGGCCGTCCTCGACCACCAGGACGTTCGACGGCTTCAGGTCTCGGTGGACGAGCCCGGCGCCGTGGATGGACTGCAGCGCCTCCGCGACCCCCGCCGCGAACCAGCGCACCGCCTGGGCCGGCATCGGCCCGCACTCGTTCACTATCTCTTCGAGGGAGGGCGCGGGCACGTACGCGGTGGCCAGCCACGGCACGGCGGCGCGCGGATCGGCGTCGACGACGGCGGCCGTGTAGAAGCCGGAGACGGCCCGCGCCGCCTCCACCTCACGGGTGAAGCGGACCCGGAACAGCTGGTCCTCGGCGAGTTCCGTCCGGACCGTCTTGATCGCCACCCGCCGGCCCGAGGCCGAGCGCGCGAGATAGACCAGCCCCATGCCGCCGGCACCCAGCCGTCCCAGCACCTCGAACGGCCCGATCCGCCGCGGATCGTGCTGCGTCAGCTGATCCACCACTTGCCTGCCACCTCCCCGTACGAGCCGCGTCACCTACATATGTACGCGACCCCGTGCAGCGTCTCACCACCGCCACCGCGTTGGCGGCACGCACCCCGATTCTTCCTGGCCGGGGCACAGGTTGCGAACTCGCGTCCGAAACGGGATGTCTCCACCCAAACCGCTGCGAAACACCTTCACGCGGACGCTCTGACGACGGCTCGCGCCCGTTCCTGGCGGTTCATGACAGCCGCTGGCCGCTCATTTTCGGAGGAGTGCGAACGACGCTCCCTGATTGTCCGTGACGACCGCCACATTCCCGTACGAAGTGTCGAAGGGCGGCACCTGGACCCGGCCGCCGATCCGGTTCACCGTCCCGAGCGCCTCCGCCATGTCCTCGACGGCGAAGTGGACCAGGAAATGCGGCGGCATCTCGGCCGGGAACACTTCCGAGACGGCGGCCCGGCCGAAGTCGGGGGCCGCTTCGGGTCCGAAGAGCGCCTCGTGGAAGAGGTTGCCGTAGAAGGTGTTGGCGACGGCCGTGTCCCGGGCGTACAGCTCGGCCCAGGCGAAGGTGCCGGGCTCGTGGCGGCGGCCGAAACCGGGGTGCGTACCGGGCTGCCAGAGGCCGAACACGGCCCCCTCGGGGTCGGCGGCCAGTGCCATGGTCCCCAGTTCGCCCAAGGGAACCGGCGCGGTGATCACCTGTCCGCCGGCCGCGTGGATCCGCGCGACGAGAGCGTGGACGTACGGGCTGGCGAAGTACACCGTCCACACGGTGGGCATCCGGCCGTCGGCCTTGTGGGCGAGGGAGGCGACGGGCTCGCCGTCGCGCAGGGCCCGCGTGAGGCCCTCCTTCTCCTGGAAGGCCCACCCGAAGAGCTCACCGTAGAAGCGCTTGCCCGCCTCGACGTCGGGCAGCTGGGCGTCCACCCAGCAGGGGACGCCCTCTGTGCGGGCGGATGCCCTGTTTTCGGCCATACCGTCAAGTTAACGGTCCTTCACGCATCCCGCAGAGCAGGCGCGGGACCAGGCACAGCCGCCTCTCACCGCCCTCGTACCTCCCGCGCACCCCATTTGCAGTCGGCCGAATCGCGCTCCGATCACCCCTCGGTAAGCTGACGGCATGACAGGACAAGTGCGTACCGTCGACGGCCGAGTGGCGGGTCGGCGTGGGCAGGCGACCCGGCAGAAGCTGCTCGACTGCCTCAGCGAGATGCTCAGCTCCTCCCCTTACCGGGACGTCAAAGTCATCGATGTCGCCCGGAAGGCGGGGACTTCACCCGCCACCTTCTACCAGTACTTCCCGGACGTCGAAGGCGCCGTCCTGGAGATCGCCGAGCAAATGGCCACCGAGGGCGCCGGGTTGACCCAGCTGCTCGCGGGCCGGTCCTGGGTCGGAAAGGCCGGCTGGCAGACCTCCCAGGAACTCGTCGACGGGTTCCTGGAGTTCTGGCGGAAGAACGACGCGATCCTCAGGGTCGTCGATCTGGGCGCCGCCGAGGGCGACAAGCGGTTCTACAAGATCCGCATGAAGATCCTCAACTCCGTGACCAACTCCCTTACGGACACAGTCACCGAGCTCCAGGCCAAGGGCAGGGTCGACAAGGACGTCAACCCCGCCGCGATGGCAGGCTCCCTCGTCGCGATGCTCGCGGCGGTGGCCTCACACCAGAAGGGCTTCCAGAGCTGGGGTGTGAAACAGGCCGAACTGAGGCCGAACCTGGCCCAGTTGGTCCACCTGGGCGTGACCGGCAAGAAGCCGACGAAATAGCCGCATTCCACTTTCCCAGGTTCCGCGGCCTCAGCAGGTCCAAGTCCTGTCACACAGGCGGTGGTTCACTACGGTGAACCACCGCCTGTCGCGCACCGGCGACAAGTTGCTCAGCGCCGCGCGGTACTCAGCGCCGTACGATCCGGAAGATCCGTATCTCCCGTTCGACCCGCGCCTGATAGGTCGCGTACGGCGGCCAGAACGCCAGCAGCGCCTTCCAGGCCGCGTCCCGTTCCTCGCCGGCCAGCAGCCGGGCCGTGACCGGGACGTCCTCCCCTTTCCAGCTGACCTCGGCGTCCGGATGGGCGAGGAGGTTGGCGGTCCAGGCGGGGTGACCGGTGCGCCCGAAGTTGGACCCGATGAGCAGCCAGCTGTGGTTGGAGTCCTTCCCCGCCTCCTCCGGCATACAGGCGAGCGGGGTGTGCCGTGGCAGCCCGCTCTTCGCCCCGCGGACGGTGAGCACCACCCCGGGCAGCAGCTGGGCGCTGAGCAGCACCTTGCCCCTGGTCAGCCGGTGGACGGCACGGTCGAGCGCGGGGACGACGTGCGGGGCGATCCGCGCGAAGGCCCGGGTCGAGGACATCGTCTGGACCGCCTTCACGACCCCCGCCGTTTTCACAGGCATCAGAACGCCACCTCTTTGGTATCGAAGAGCCGCGCGGCCTCGGCCGCGTGCGCCCGGAGCCGGTGCACCGGCCCGAACAGCAGCTCGTCGCCGGCGGCGCGCTTGAAGTACAACTGGGCCTCGTGCTCCCAGGTGAAGCCGATACCGCCGTGCAGCTGGATGCCCTCGGCGGCGGCCGTACGGAGGGAGTCGAGGGCCTGGGCGAGGGCGAGCCCGCCAACCCGCTCGTCCTCGTGGGCAGTTGCCCAGGCAGCGTAGTACGCGGCCGAGCGGGCCGCCTGGACCTGGACGTACACATCGGCGAGCCGGTGCTTGACGGCCTGGAACGACCCGATCGCCCGCCCGAACTGCACGCGCCGCAAGGCGTGTTCGACGGTCAGCTCCAGGATCCGGTCGGCGGCCCCGACAGCCTCGGCGGCGAGCACGGTGGCGGCGACGTCTCCGACGAGGGTGAGGGCCTGTGTGACGGCGTGAGTGAGGGTGTGGGCGAGGTCGGCGCCCGCATCGCCCCCTCCCCCCTCCTCGTCGCCCAGCAACTCAGCCGGTACGTCCCGAAGTTCGAGGCGCGCCTGCGGTCGGGTGGCGTCGAGAGAGGTCTGCCGGGTGCGGACGAGGCCCGGCGCGTCACCGGGGACAAGGAAGAGAAGGGTGCGTGAACGGGCGTATCCACCGGCATGGGCGGCGACGAGAAGGAGCCCGGCGCTGTGTCCGTCGAGAACCTGCCCCACCTGCCCGTACAGCCGCCAGCCCACGTCCTTCCGGGCCGCCTGCACCCCTCCGGCCCGCCCTCCCCCGGCCCAGTCGCGGTCGGGTTCGCCGTTGAGGGAGAGCACGGCGGCCAGTGCGGTGCCAGGGGCAGCGAGCGTGGCGGTCAGGGCACCGGAGGCGATGCGTGGGAGGAGGTCGGCGCGCTGGGCGGGGGTGCCGAGGGCGGTGATGAGAGGGGCGGCCAGCACGGCGGTCGCGAGCAGCGGAGAGGGCGCCAGGGACCGCCCCAACTCCTCTGCTGCCAGGGCGAGTTCGGTCGTGGTGCCGCCGACACCGCCGTGCGCCTCCGGGAGGGCGAGGCCGGGCAGACCGAGGTCGCCGGCGAGGGCTGCCCAGAGGGCGGGGTCGTACCCGGCGGGGGTGTCGACGGCGGCCCGTACGTCGCCGGGCGCGCACCGCTTGTGCAGCAGCTCGCGAAGGGTACGGCGGATGTGGTCCTGCTCGGGGGTGAAACGGGCGTCCATGACCTGCCCCTCCTGGGCGTCCGCGGCGCCCGTCCAGCCGGATCTGACGGTTCGTCATATTAGGGCGGACGCACCCTGCCGCACAGAGCCTGAGCTGATATACCGTCAGATTCGTGCCGAGCGGATCCATGCCGAGTCGACGGCGAACAGGCGGACGGCTGATCGGCGGACGACGGACGACGGACGACGGGAGGACAGACGTGAGCCGTAAGGTCGCGATCGTCGGGGTGGCCCTGTCGGACTGCGGCCGGGTGGACGACGTCACCCCGTACGCGCTGCACGCGCAGGCCGCCCGGCGGGCACTGGCGGACTCGGGGCTCGACCGGGAGGTGGTGGACGGTTTCGCGTCCGCGGGCCTCGGCACGCTGGCCCCCGCCGAGGTGGCCGAATACCTCGGTCTGCGCCCCACCTGGGTCGACTCCACCTCGGTCGGCGGCTCGACCTGGGAGGTCATGACGGCGCACGCGGCGGACGCGATAGCGGCGGGCCACGCGAACGCCGTACTCCTCGTCTACGGCTCCACGGCCCGCGCGGACGTCAAGGCGGGCCGCCGGACCGGGAACCTCTCCTTCGGCGCGCGCGGACCCCTGCAGTTCGAGGTCCCCTACGGCCACACACTCATCGCCAAGTACGCGATGGCGGCACGCCGTCACATGCACGAATACGGCACGACGATCGAGCAGTTGGCGTCGGTGGCGGTCCAGGCGAGGGCGAACGCGGCACTGAACCCGGAGGCGATGTTCCGGACGCCGATCACCGTCGACGAGGTGCTCGACGGCCCGGTGATCGCTGACCCCTTCACCAAACTCCACTGCTGCCTGCGCTCGGACGGGGGCGCGGCGGTGCTGCTGGTGGCAGAGGAGTTCGTACGGGACTGCCGTACGCGGCCGGTGTGGATCCTCGGCACCGGCGAGCACGTCTCCCACGTGAGCATGTCGGAGTGGCCCGACTTCACGGTGTCCCCGGCGGCGGTGAGCGGGCGGATCGCCTTCGAGCGGGCGGGAGTTCGGCCGTCCGAGATCGACTTCGCGGAGATCTACGACGCGTTCACCTATATGACGCTGGTGACGCTGGAGGACCTCGGCTTCTGCGGGAAGGGCGAGGGCGGGGAGTTCGTGGACGCCGCGAAAGGCCGACTGAGGGTGGCGGGCGGCGAGCTGCCGGTCAACACGGACGGAGGCGGGCTCTCTGCCCAGCACCCGGGAATGCGGGGCCTGTTCCTGCTGGTGGAGGCGGTGCGGCAGTTGCGCGGGGACGGGGGCGCACGACAGGTCCGTACGGCTGCGGGAGGCCTGCCGGAACTCGGGGTGGCCTCCGGCACCGGGGGCTGGTTCTGCTCGTCCGCGACGGTGGTGCTGGGCCGGGGGTGAGGGGGGCTGCCGGCGTTCCGTACCGTCACACGCGCGGCTCGGGACCTCGTCCGCCGGCAGGACGTCGGCGATGCGCCACGCCGACGATCCGGGCGCGGCCCTGTTCACGGTCCTCGACGGGCTGGTGACCGACGCGGTGACGAAGGCGGACCTGCTCGACGCGATCGCCCACGCGGGCTCCGAGGTCCGGGCGCCGGTCGACGCGACCTCCACCGACCTCCACCACGTGATCGGCCACCTGCTGACCCGCGCCCGGTCCGTCGGCACGATCCGCGCCGACATCGGCATCGCGGACCTGATGGCGATCCTGTCGGGCATCCTGCTGGCCCCGCACCGGGCGAACGCGACAACCGACCCGCGCCTGGCGCTGGCGAAGCTGTGCGACGAACTGCGGACGGGACCGGACCCGGGGCAGAGGCAGGCCCGGGCTCAGGGGCAGCCCCGAAGGCAGGGGCAACCCCGGAGGCAGGAGCAGGCGTAAAGGCAGGCCCGGGCTCAGGGCGGGACCGGGCTCAGGGCAGGCCCGGGGTCAGGAGCAGGTCCGGAGACAGGAGCAGCCCCGGAGGCAGGAGCAAGCGTAAAGGCAGGCCCGGCCCGGGGTCAGGGCAGGCCCGGGGTCAGGGCAGGCCCGGGGTCAGGGCAGGCCCGGGGTCAGGGCAGGCCCGGAGGTAGGAACAGGACGTAGAGGCAGGCCCGGGCTCAGGAGCAGGCCCGGGGTCAGGGCAGGCCCGGGGTCAGGAGCAGGACCAGAGGTCAGGGGCAGGACCGCCGGGGGTAGGGGCGGCGGCAGGGTGCTGGCGCGCTAGGCGCAGGCCCCGCACAGCCCTCGGTAGGTGACTTCCACCTGGGACACCGTGAAGCCGAAGCGCTCCTCCGCGGGGAGGTCCGCGAGTGGGTTGCCGGTGGGGTGGACGTCCCTGATCGTGCCGCAGTTGGAGCAGATCAGGTGGTGGTGCGGGTGGTGCGCGTTCGGGTCGTAGCGCTTGGCGCGGCCGTCCGTGGCGACCTCTATGACCTCCCCGAGGGAGACCAGCTCGCCCAGGGTGTTGTAGACGGTCGCCCGGGAGATCTCCGGCAGCCGCTGGGCCGCGCGGGCGTGCACTTCGTCGGCCGTGTAATGGACGTGTTCGCCGTCGAGGACCTCCGCAACGACACGCCGCTGGGAAGTCATCCGCCAGCCGCGTCCACGCAGTCGCTCCAGCAGGTCGCTCATGTTGTTCACCTATTCAGGTTCGGTGGAATACACGGATTTTACCAGTGGACGTCCGGGTTCCGATAGGATATGGATTTGTCACACTTCTTGACTTGGACCTTGTCCATTGTAGGATCGCTTACGGCGATGGCCAAGGGATCCGAGGGACAGGAAGAGACTCCAGTACGGCATACGCAGGAGACAGTGAGACGTGACGGCGTGTGTGACCTCCTCCACGTGCCCGACCGTCCCCCCACCCCACCCCCCAGTTCCTGAGCACGAAGATCGTGAGCACGCAGTTCGTGAGCGGTACCGAGATCTGCCCCGTCCGGAAGGATTCCCATGTCTGAGAACCATGACGCGATCGTCACCGACGCGAAAACCGAGGGCACGGGCGGCTGCCCGGTCGCGCACACGCGCGCCGCGCACCCGACCCAGGGCGGCGGCAACCGCCAGTGGTGGCCCGAGCGTCTGAACCTGAAGATCCTCGCGAAGAACCCGGCCGTCTCGAACCCGCTCGGCGAGGAGTTCGACTACGCCGCCGCGTTCCAGACCCTCGACCTCCCTGCCGTCAAGCAGGACATCGCCGAGGTGCTGACCGACTCGAAGGACTGGTGGCCGGCCGACTTCGGGCACTACGGCCCGTTCATGATCCGGATGGCCTGGCACAGCGCCGGCACCTACCGCATCAGCGACGGCCGCGGCGGCGGCGGCGCCGGTCAGCAGCGCTTCGCCCCCCTGAACAGCTGGCCGGACAACGGCAACCTGGACAAGGCCCGCCGTCTGCTGTGGCCGGTCAAGAAGAAGTACGGCCAGAACCTCTCCTGGGCCGACCTCATGATCCTCGCGGGCAACGTGGCCCTGGAGTCGATGGGCTTCGAGACCTTCGGCTTCGGCGGCGGACGCGCGGACGTCTGGGAGCCCGACGAGGACGTGTACTGGGGTCCCGAGAAGGTCTGGCTCGACGACGAGCGCTACACCGGCGACCGTGAGCTGGAGGAGCCCCTCGGCGCCGTCCAGATGGGCCTCATCTACGTCAACCCGGAGGGCCCCAACGGCAACCCGGACCCGCTCGCCTCGGCCCGCGACATCCGCGAGACGTTCCGCCGTATGGCGATGAACGACGAGGAGACCGTCGCCCTCATCGCCGGTGGCCACACCTTCGGCAAGACCCACGGCGCCGGTCCGGCCGACGCCGTCGGCGACGACCCCGAGGCCGCGCCGATCGAGCAGCAGGGCTTCGGCTGGAAGAGCACGTACGGCACCGGCAAGGGCGGCGACGCGATCACCAGTGGCCTTGAGGTCACCTGGACGAGCACGCCGGCCCAGTGGAGCCACGGGTTCTTCAAGAACCTCTTCGAGTACGACTACGAGCTGACCACCAGCCCCGCCGGCGCCAACCAGTGGGTCGCCAAGGACGGTGCCGGTGCGGGCACCATCCCGGACGCCCACGACGCGTCGAAGTCCAAGCCCCCGATGATGCTGACGACCGACCTCGCACTCCGGTTCGACCCGGCGTACGCGGAGATCTCCCGTCGCTTCTACGAGAACCCGGACCAGTTCGCGGACGCCTTCGCCCGCGCCTGGTTCAAGCTCACCCACCGTGACCTGGGCCCCGTCGTCCGCTACCTCGGCCCCGAGGTCCCCTCCGAGACGCTGCTGTGGCAGGACCCGCTCCCCGCGGTGACGCACGAGCTCGTCGACGCCGCCGATGTCTCCGCCCTCAAGGCGCAGATCCTCGCCTCCGGCCTCACGGTGTCCCAGCTGGTCTCCACCACCTGGGCGGCCACGTCCTCGTTCCGCGGCAGCGACAAGCGCGGCGGCGCCAACGGTGCCCGGCTCCGCCTCCAGCCGCAGGCCGGCTGGGAGGTCAACAACCCGGACGAGCTCGCCACGGTGCTGCGCACCCTGGAGGGCGTGCAGTCGTCCTTCAACGCCGCGCAGTCCGGCGCCAAGCAGGTCTCGCTGGCCGACGTGATCGTCCTCGCGGGTGCCGCGGGCGTCGAGAAGGCGGCCAAGGACGCCGGCTTCGACATCGAGGTCCCCTTCACGCCGGGCCGGGTGGACGCGACGCAGGAGCAGACGGACGTCGAGTCCTTCGCCGCCCTGGAGCCGACCGCCGACGGGTTCCGCAACTACCTCGGCAAGGGCAACCGCCTGCCCGCCGAGTACCTGCTGCTCGACAAGGCGAACCTGCTGGGCCTGAGCGCCCCCGAGCTGACCGTCCTCGTCGGCGGCCTGCGCGTCCTCGGCGCGAACCACCAGGGCTCCTCGCACGGCGTCTTCACCGACACCCCCGGCAAGCTGACGAACGACTTCTTCGTCAACCTGCTGGAGCTGGGTACGGAGTGGACGGCCACGTCCGAGGACCAGAACACCTTCGAGGGCCGCGACGCCTCGGGCCAGGTCAAGTGGACCGGCACGCGTGCCGACCTGGTCTTCGGCTCCAACTCCGAGCTGCGCGCGGTCGCGGAGGTCTACGCGAGCGACGACGCCAAGGAGAAGTTCGTCAAGGACTTCGTCAAGGCGTGGGTGAAGGTGTCGAACGCGGACCGCTTCGACCTCGTCTGATCCACCGCTCAGCCGAGTGACCGAGTAACCGAGTGACAGCGTCCAGGCCGGCCCGTACGGGTCGGCCTGGACGTTTTCGTGGACACGGACACGCCCTCACCGATACTCGTCCCATGGCACCTTCTTCTTCCGCGCGGCCGGAACCGGATCTCCACGACCTGCTCAGGACGCTGCGGGTGTGGTCGCCTGAGGTCACCACGCTGCCGGCCTTCGACCCGGAGTCCGCCCCCGCCGACCCGCTCCCCCTCTTCACCACCTGGTTCGCGGAAGCGGTCGCCGCCGGGCAGCCCGAGCCGCACACCATGTCCCTGGCCACGTCGGACGCGGACGGTTTGCCGGACGTACGCACCGTGATGCTGCACGGCGCGGACGCCGACGGCTGGACCTTCGCCTCGCACTCCGGAAGCAGCAAGGGACGCCAACTCGCGGCACACCCCTACGCGGCACTCCACTTCTACTGGCCCGCCCTCGGCCGCCAGATCCGGCTGCGGGGCCCTGTCGAGTCCGCCCCCTCGCCCGAGGCACAGGCCGACCTGCACGCCCGCTCGACGGGAGCACTGGCCGCCGCGCTGACCGGCCGCCAGAGCGAAGTACTGGGCTCGCTGGCCGAGTTGGAGCGCACTTCCCAGGAGGCCTGGGAGCGGGCGCAGCGCGAACCGACCGCCCCCGCCCCGACCTGGACCCTGTACCGACTGCGCCCCGACGAGGCCGAGTTCTTCCAGGGAGACGCCCAGCGCCGCCACGTACGCCTCAAGTACCGCCGTACGGAAGCGGGTTCGCCTGCGAGCTGGCTCAGGGAGCTGCTCTGGCCGTAGGCGGAGCCGGCTCGGGGTCCTGGGCGATCCGCCCGTGCAGGTGGATGTCCCGGAACGTGTCCTGGCGCCGTTCCTCGAACATCGCACCTCGCAGGGTTCCCTCGTACCGGAATCCGCAGCGTTCGGCGACGCGGCAGGAGGCGTCGTGGCCGATGGCGTGACCGAGTTCGAGGCGGTTGAGGCCGAGGCTGTCGAAGGCCCAGCGCGCGCCGAGAGCCAGAGCGCGGGTGGCCACGCGCTTGCCGCGGGCCTCGGGGAGGACCCAGTAGCCGACGCGGGCGACCCGTATGAAGGGGTCGATGTCGTTGACGCCGAGGTGGCCGAGTATCGCGCCGGTGACGACGTCCGTGACGCAGAAGGACACCCGGGTGCCGTCCGGCGCGGTCCCGGAGCGGGTGCCGAGGGAGTCCCGGGCGCTGTCGAGGTCGGTGACCGGCTTCATCGGGGTGTTCCACCGCTGGAAGTCCGGGTCGGTCAGCCCGCGCAGCCACGCGTCGACGTCGGTGTCCTGGTCCGCGCGCCACTGCCGCAGCCGGAGTCCCTGGCCGAGCAGTTCGGGAAACTCGGGCACGGGGTGGGCGTGGGACCGCTCATGAATGTGGGCCATCACCCCATTGAAGCCCGTATGGCTGTACGACTCCCACCCCTCGGCCGGAATACCGGCACACCCTCCCGAAAAGCCACCTCCAGCCCCATCCCGACCCGCAACGCCTCCAGGACGCCCGGCGCCTCCCCCACCACCTCCGTCATCATCCGCGGCCCCTCGTCGAGGTCGACGACGGCGGCCACGTACGGCGTGCGCTCCCCGAAGGGCGGCAGGTCGTTCCGGTACACGACGGACCAGGTGTAGAGCGTGGCCAGCCCGCTCGCGGTCTCCCACGCCACGTCCTCGCTCCAGCAGTGCGGGCAGAACTCCCGCGGATAGTGATGAGCACGCCCACATCCCCCACAACGCCGCACCAGCAGCCGCCCCTCGGCCGCGGCGTCCCAGTAGGGCCGCGTGAAGGCGTCCACCTCGGGTATGTCGAACCGGCCCCGGTCCGTGCCTGTGTCCGCATCCATGTCCACGGCCCCCTGCCGACCACCCGGATCTGACGGTGCGTCAGTCCGTCACGTCAGCTCAGTATGCCCTCACCGCACCCTCGCAACCAGGCCCTCTGCCCCACCGGCCCCGCCCATATCCCCCACAGCCGTGATCAATCCGCAACCAATTCCGGTCTTGACCGAGACCTAACAAGTGAGCATGTGAATACGCTCAGGCACATGGCCGACTCACCGACACCGCCACCGTCCCCCGCCGCCCCCGTGTACGTCATCGGCGGTGGACCAGGCGGTCTCGCCGTCGCCTACGCGCTGCGGGCCCAGGGTGTTCGGGCCGTCGTGCTGGAGCGGGGTGATCAGGTCGGGTCGTCCTGGCGGCGCCACTACGACCGACTGCACCTGCACACCACCCGGCGGCTGTCCTCGCTGCCGGGACTGGCGATGCCGCGTTCCTTCGGGCGGTGGGTGGCCCGGGACGACGTGGTCCGGTACCTGGAGAAGTACGCCGAGTTCCACAAGCTGGAGGTCGTCACCGGCGTCGAGGTGTCCCGGGTCGAGCGGACCGCCGACGGCACCGGCTGGCTGCTGCACGCCACCGGCGGGCGCGAGCTGACCGGCAGCGCGGTCGTCGTCGCCACGGGGACCAACCACACCCCCCGGATCCCCGAGTGGCCCGGGCGCGACACCTACGGCGGCGAGCTGCTGCACGCCGCCCAGTACCGCAACCCGGCCCCCTACGCCGGCCGCGACGTCCTCGTCGTCGGGATCGGCAACACCGGTGCCGAGATCGCCGTCGACCTGATGGAGGGCGGCGCTTCACGCGTACGGCTGTCCGTCCGGACCGCCCCGCACATCGTGCGGCGGTCCACGGCCGGCTGGGCGGCCCAGTTCACCGGCATCGTCGTACGACGGCTGCCGGTGCGCCTCGTCGACCGGCTCGCCGGACCGATGGCCAAGCTCAGCGTGCCCGACCTGTCCGGCCACGGGCTGCCCCGCCCCGACACCGGCCTGTACTCACGGGTGACCGAAGGCTCCATCCCCGTCCAGGACGTCGGCCTCATCGACGCCGTACGGAAGGGGCGCGTCGAGATCGTGGCCGCCGTCGAGAGGTTCGAGGACGGGAAGATCGTCCTCGCCGACGGTGAGCACATCGAGCCGGACGCCGTCATCGCCGCCACCGGATATTTCCGGGGCCTGGAGTCCCTCGTCGGCCACCTCAACGTGCTCGACGCCCGCGGCAAGCCCGTCGTCCACGGCCCCCGCACCCCGAAGAACGCGCCGGGCCTCTTTTTCAGCGGCTACACCAACCCCATCAGCGGAATGTTCCGGGAAATGGCCATCGACGCCGTGCGCATCGCCAAGGCGATCGCGCGGCAGCAGTCCGTCGCGGCGAAGTAGGCCCCCCACTCCCCATACGCCCCTTGGAAGGTGCCGCCCGGACCGTCAGCCCAAGAAGTTCCTCGCACGCCGGTTCCTGACGGAGTGTCAGTTCAGTAACCTGACACTGCGTCAGTTAATTGGCTGTCACACAGGAGCGGGCGGACCGATGCTTGGATCAACCCACGGCACCTTCACCACCGACTCCCGCCGGGCCCGGGTCATCGCCTGCGGCGAGCAGCCCTCGCCTGTCGTGCACGGCAGGCCCGCGGATGTCGACGATCTCGACGTCAGCGGCCGGCCCCTGTACGCCGGCGTACCTGATCTCGACCGGTTCTTCCGGCCCGAGTCCCTGGCGGTGATCGGCGCCTCGGACACCGAGGGGCGGCCGAACACCGGTATCACCCGGCAGTTGCTGGCGTGGGCCGAGCGCGTCGGAGCCCGGCTGCACCCGGTGCATCCGACCCGCGAGGCCGTCTTCGGCATACCCTGCTTCCCTTCCGTCGCCGACCTGCCCGAGCAGATCGATCTCGCCGTGCTCCTGGTCGCCGACCCCCTTCCCGTGGTCGAGCAGCTCGCCGAGGCCAAGGTGCGGTTCGCCGTCGCCTTCGCCTCCGGGTTCGCGGAGACGGGCGAGGCGGGCGCCGAGGCACAGGCCCGGCTGGCCGACGCCGTCCGCCGCTCCGGCCTGCGGCTGCTCGGCCCGAACACCAACCTCAACGCGTTCGAGAACTTCCGCGAGGACCTCGACGGCCCCGCGATCGCCCTGATCACCCAGTCCGGCCACCAGGGCCGCCCCGTCTTCGCCCTCCAGGAACTCGGCATCCGCCTCTCCCACTGGGCCCCCACCGGCAACGAGGCCGATCTGGAGACCGCCGACTTCATCTCCTACTTCTCGGAGCGCCCCGAGGTGGGCGCCATCGCCTGCTACGTCGAGGGCCTGAAGGACGGCCGCGCCTTCCTCCTCGCCGCCGACCGGGCCGCCCGGCGCGGAGTCCCCGTGGTCGCGGTCAAGGTGGGCCGCACCGAGACCGGCGCCCGCACCGCCGCCTCCCACACCGGCAAACTGACCGGCGCCGACAGGGTGGTGGACGCGGCGATGCGGCAGTACGGAGTGATCCGCGTCGACGGACTCGACCAACTCCAGGACACCTCAGCCCTGTTGGCCCGGGCCCGCCGGCCGCTCGCCGACGGGGTCGCCGTCTATTCGATCTCGGGCGGCACGGGGGCGCACTTCGCGGACCTGGCGACCGAGGCCGGACTGAACCTGCCGCAGCTGTCCGCCGGCAAGCAGGCCGAGCTGCACGAGTGGATACCGGACTACCTGAACGTGGCCAACCCGGTCGACAGCGGCGGGCATCCGGTCGGCGACTGGCGCGGCCGGAAGATCATCGACGCGATCCTCGCCGACCCGGCGGTGGGCGTCCTGGTCTGTCCGATCACCGGCCCCTTCCCCCCGATGAGCGACAAGCTCGCGCGGGATCTCGTGGACGCGGCCGAGCAGACGGACAAGCTGGTGTGCGTGATCTGGGGATCGCCGGTCGGCACGGAGTCGGCGTACCGGGAGACGCTGCTCGGCTCCTCCCGGGTGGCCACCTTCCGTACCTTCGCGAACTGTGTGACCGCCGTGCGCGCCCACCTCGACCACGCCCGGTTCACCGCCTCCTACCGCTCCCCCTTCGACGAGGCACCACGCACCCCGTCGCCCAGTTTCCGCAAGGCGCGGGCGCTGATGCGGCCGGGCGAGGCGCTGAGCGAGCACGCGGCCAAGCTGCTGCTGCGGGCGTACGGAATCCGGGTGCCGCGCGAGCAGTTGGTGACCAGCGCCGCGGCGGCCGTCCGGGCGGCGGGGCTGGTGGGCTACCCGGTGGTGATGAAGGCGTCGGGCGGCCAGATCGCGCACAAGACGGAACTCGGGCTGGTGAAGATCGGGCTGACCTCGGCCAGCCAGGTCCGCGACGCCTACCGCGAGCTGACCGACATCGCCCGCTACGAGGGCGTGGACCTGGACGGCGTACTCGTGTGCCAGATGGTCGAGCGGGGCGTCGAGATGGTCGTCGGTGTCACGCACGACGACCTGTTCGGCCCGACGGTGACCGTGGGGCTCGGCGGCGTGCTCGTGGAGGTGCTCCAGGACACCGCCGTACGCGTGCCGCCCTTCGGTGAGGTGCAGGCGCGGGACATGCTGACCGAGCTGCGCGGGCGGGCCCTGCTGGACGGGGTCCGGGGGCGCCCCCCGGCCGACCTGGACGCGCTCGTCGAGGTCGTCATGCGGGTGCAGCGGATGGCGCTGGAACTCGGGGACGAGCTGGCGGAGCTGGACATCAACCCGCTGATGGTGCTGCCCAGGGGGCAGGGGGCGGTGGCGCTGGACGCGCTGGCGGTGTGCGGGCCGGGTCCGGAGGACCAGGACGTGAACCAGCAGCCGCTCTAGCCGCCACACGAAACGGAGCAGCACTCCCATGACTTCCTCCCCCGAAGAATCCAGCACGCCGGAGCTGGGCAGCCCGGCACCGAGCACGTCGGAATTTCCGGAAGGGCCGGAAAAATCCGCCGATGCGCCTGAGACATTGGTACTGCACGCCACTGACAATCAGGTCTCGTGGATCACCCTCAACCGCCCCGAATCCCTCAACGCCATCACCCCTGACCAGCGAGAACGCCTCATCCAGCTTTTCTCGGAAGCCTCCGCCGACCCCGCCGTACGAGCCGTCGTCCTCACCGGCACGGGCCGGGGTTTCTGCACGGGCGCGGACCTGCGAGGAGGTGGCGGACAGGCCGCCGGGGAGCGGATCGCCGGTGACGTGGCCCGCGTCATCCGGCTCGGCGCCCAGCGCCTCATCGCCGCCGTCCTCGACTGCGAGAAGCCGGTCATCGCCGCCGTGAACGGCACGGCGGCCGGCCTCGGCGCCCACCTCGCCCTCGCCTGCGACCTCGTCCTGGCCGCCGAACAGGCCCGGTTCATCGAGGTGTTCGTACGGCGCGGGCTCGTACCGGACGGCGGCGGGGCATACCTTCTTCCCCGCCTCATCGGCCCACAGCGCGCGAAGGAACTGATGTTCTTCGGCGACGCGCTGACCGCCCCGGACGCCGAGCGGCTGGGCCTGGTCAACCGGGTCGTACCGGCCGAGGACCTCCACAAGACGGCCCGCGAGTGGGCGGAACGCCTGGCCACCGGTCCGACCCGCGCCGTCGCCCTCACCAAGCAGCTGGTCAACGCCTCCCTCGACACCGACCGCGCCACGGCCTTCGCCGCCGAGGCGACCGCCCAGGAGATCAACATGACGACGGCGGACGCGAAGGAAGGGGTCGCGAGCTTCGTGGAGCGGCGAAGCCCTCGTTACAGCGGGCGATGATTGCCTTGATTGCCCTACGGGCCTTCACTTCTGACGTTCCGTCAGTTCCAATGGAGGCATGTTGGGACAAGCGGGTATGGCGGCAGCTGCCGTACGTTATCTGAGGTCGGCGGGGTCACCCACAGTGGCGCCCACTGTCGCGGCCCCCGTCGAAGCGTTGCCCCGGCCGGATTTACGGGCGGTCGGCGAGGACGAGCGGGTGCCGGTCGCCCCGGCCGAGTTCCGGCGCGTCCTGGGCAACTTCGCCACCGGCGTCACGGTCATCACCGCCCCGGCCGCCGAAGGTGAGACTTCTCCCGCCGGCTTCGCCTGCCAGTCCTTCGCCGCCCTCTCCCTCGACCCGCCCCTCGTCGTCTTCATGGTCGGCCGTACGTCGAGGACATGGCCGCTCATCGCGCGCGCGGGCGTCTTCTGCGTCAACGTACTGGGCGCCGGGCAGGGCGAGTTGTGCCGGGGTTTCGCGAGAAGCGGCGCGGACAAGTTCGCGGGGGTCGAGTACGACGCGGCCCCGGCCTCCGGTTCCCCGCGCCTCGCGGGCACGTCCGCGTGGGTCGACTGCACGATCCACGCGGTCCACACGGGCGGCGACCACCTGATCGTCGTAGGACGGGTGGACGCGCTGGGGACGGGGGAGGACGAGGAGACTCCGCTGCTGTTCCATCGCGGTGGGTTCCTCTGACCCGGTCGCAGTCCTGCGGAGGCCGCTGACCGTGATGCGTGGGAACGGCGGCGGGACCCCGGTCAGACGGAGACCACGACCAGCGCGCCCTCCAGTCCCTTGAAGTCGTCCGTGTTTCGGGTTTAGAGCGGCAGACCGGGAAGATCCTCCGGACGGAGAACGCCCAGGTCGATGTAGACACAGGCGCCAAGGACACCCTCCGAGGGGCGGCCGTCAGCCACGCTTGCGCTCCCACGGGTCGTCATCGGCGCGCTCCTCACCCTCGCCCAGCTCGGCCACCTCCGCACGCATCTGCGCGTGGTCGACGCGCGGGAGCATGCGGTGTCGGGCGACCAACTGCTCGGCGCTCAGCCTGCGCCGACACGTCGCCGGGCGCAGTTCGGCGACCTCGATGCCGTTGCGGGTGATGTGGTACGTCTCACCTGCCTCGACCGCGTCCATGACGGCGGTGGAGTTGTTGAGGAAGTCGCGCTGAGTGATCGTCTTCACGTTCCGAATGTAGCCCTGAGTGTCTCGTTGCGCTGCGCCCTTGCCTAGCGACGAAGTCCCTCAAGCCAGGGCTCCCACCACAACGACCGGCCGCCGCCTCCGTATCACCAGCGCCATCAGCGCCGCCGCCGCGCACAGCGCCCCCGACGCGTACCAGACCACGTCGTACGAGCGGAAGACGTCCCGGGCCAGGCCGCCCAGGAAGGCGACGCTGGTGACTCGGTAGGCGGAATCTCAAGCGACGTTCAGTGGAGATCAGGAAGGAGCCGTCCCCGCGCCACGGGAAACCCGCACGCGGGGACGGCGGTACGTCCGCCGGTCACGGCCGCCTTGTGCACGCCGTCAGACCAGTCACGTCCTCATGACCGATCCTCGGACCACTGCCGGTGGCACAGGCAACGACAACGGGGCACGAGCAGCAACCCCGTGGCGTGCGGCAGCGGCACATCCCTGAGTTGACGGCAGAGCACGTGCATGTCCTCGTAGCCGGGCTCGCCGGCCACCGTGTATTCAACGGACAGTGCGGGATCGCTGGTTGCCGCCCTTCCCGACGCGCTCATGCGTTCGCCTCGACGAACAGCGGGCCGTAGCCCCCGCCGTCACCGTCCTCCTCGTCATCGTGATCCGATCGAGGCAGCCGAGCGCCCCGGCTGTCGGCGACGCGCAGCACATCTCCGAGTACCTGCGTGACCGCCCGCAGCGCGTTCCGGAACGCGTGCTCGCCTGCCTTGCGATCGTCGAGGACGGCTCTGGCACCCGCGAGGACCTCGGCTCCGTCCCGGAGTTGGTCCGCCTCGACCTCGTCCGCGAGTCGCGACAACAGGCCACGGGTACCGTCCGTCGACAGGAAACACGGCTTGCCCGCGTCCGTCTCCCAGGGCAACAGTCGTAGCCCCGCAGGTGGCGCGGGATCGACATCTCGGTCGTAACTCACACGCTCACCCCTCCCCGGCTGTCAGCGTCACGGGCATGATGAAAGCTCCCTTCCAAGGGAACCGGGGCGGTGCGTCTGCTTGGCGGTAGGGCACCGTCCCGGCATGGTCGGCCGAGTACTTCGACCTTTACTGGCTCAAGCCAGTTTGTTCACAACAGCCAGGCCCGTCAAGCTACTGGCTTAAGCCAGTTGTTATGCTGCGGGAATGACAGCCCCCGGCTCCAACCAACCGCCGAGCAGGCGCATCGCGGAGGAACTGCGAGCCGCCATCGAAGCCGGGCACCTCGCGCCCGGCGACAAGCTGCCCTCGGAACGCGCCCTCGCACAGCGGTACGGATCCGCACGGAACACGGCCCGTGAGGCGATCCGACTCCTCGCGGAAGAAGGCCTGGTGACAGCCCGCCACGGGAGCGGCGTTTTCGTGCGGGAGCCGCAGAGGCTGTTCCGCTTCGGAAGTGACCGCTACTCGCGGAGGAACCGCGAGACCGGCCTCACCCCATTCCGCCTCGAAGCCGAACGCCAAGGAAAGGAAGCCCGTATCGACGTAGTGGGCATCGCCCGGGAACGCCCTCCTCAGGACATCGCCGAACGCCTGAACGCCCCGGCCGACGAGGAGAGTGTGGTGCACCGGGAGAACCACTACTTCGCCGACGACGAACCCGTTCAGATCGTGTCCACCTACCTCCGGTGGGACGAAGCACAGGACACAGCACTGACGCAGCCCAGGACCGGCAAAGACGGGATCTACGGCCGTCTCGAAGAACTCGGCCACGTCATGACCCGCGTGCGGGACGAGATCACGGCGCGCATGCCGACTCCGGCCGAAGCGGCGGTTCTCGAACTGCTTCCCGGAGTCCCGGTCCTAGAAGTCCTGCATACCAGCCTGGACCAGGAGGGAGTGCCGTTCGAGGTGTCCCGCTATGTGCATCGCGCGGACCGAACCGGCCTGCTCTACGAATTGCCTGTCGAGTGAACGCCCCCGAACTCTCACAGTTGTCTCTTTCGCGGTCTCGCAAGAGGGACATCGACCTCTGGGCCCGCCAGGTGCCGTCGGAGACGCTGATCAGGAGCCTGGCCGCCGCCCGAACCAGCCCACAGCCAGTTCGATGCATCAGGACAGCAACTCGGCGTCCGTCTGATCCGACATCAACGCGTTGTGCCCTCTGCCCACTCCAAGATCTCTACGGCGCCCCGGCGGACAGCCGCGTCCGGGTCCTGAGCGAGCTGCCCGCACACTGCCGCGACATCCGGCCCGCTCTCGGGTCCCGCGAGCGCGTCAAGCACCCCGGTCTGCATCCAGTCGCCATGGCTGTCGTCGGCCCCGGCTGCCGCGAGAGCGATGAGCCTTATGGAGGCCACGGTCCCGACGCGAGCCAGGGCCTCTGCCGTCTGCCGGGTCACAGCCGTGTCCGCGACGTCCAACAGCAGACCCACCAACGCTTCCCCAGCCACAGGAACATCCGCGAACGACGCAAGATCACGCCCAGCACGGGCACGCTGCGACCACGAAGGGGGCAGAGCCCCGTCCAGGGCCACCTGCAACCCACTCATCACGTCCGACATGACCAGACAGTCTCACGCCCCACCGAGAACACCGAGCCCGGACCGAAGCCCCCTGCCCGCTGGGCGTAGGAACATAGAGGCACCCTCGTAGGAGGCAAGCATGGACATCGCCGTCATCCGTCTCTTCGAAGCGACAGATCTTCCCGGCGCGGCAACAGCCTTGATGGAGGTACACGCCACCGACGGATACCCGGTCGAAGGCGTGGCCCATCCTGAGGCATGGCTGCGGTCTGACGGTGTGCTGGCGTCCTGGGTCGCGGAGGCGGAGCAGAGGATCGTCGGCCACATCGCGGTGATGCGGCCGGACGACGTGGACGCGGTTTCCCTCTGGGCCGGGCAGAGCGGGGCCGACGAACAGCACATCGCGGTGCTGGCCCGCCTCTTCGTCGTCAGGGGCGCACGGAAACAGGCTCTGGGTGAACGGCTGGTCCGGACAGCCATGGACTACGGGCAGCGCCACAACCGCCGCCTGGTACTGGACGTCATGGTCAAGGACACAGCAGCCATCCGCCTCTACGAGCGCCTCGGCTGGCGCAGGACCGGCCGGGCCGCGCACCACTTCGGCGCAGGGCAGCACATCGAGGCGATCTGCTTCGTGGCTCCCGGCGCCTGACCCGGCGTTCTCGCCCGATCCAGCGCTTCTTTCGAACTAACGACCCGCCCGAGGACGGTACTCAGGCCGCCGCCACCCCCACCACCACAACGACCGGCCGCCGCCTCCGTATCACCAGCGCCATCAACGCCGGCGCCGCCGCGCACAGTACCCCCGACGCGTACTAGACCACGCCGTACGAGCCAATTGTGCCGCGCGACCAGCGGGACTTGTGGTAAATGTTTGGGGCGTTAGTCAGGTAAGAAGCAAGGGGGGCCATCACAGATGGATGTCACCGTCTACGTACGACTCAGCCTCGATCAGCACGGCGATGAACTGGGCGTGAAGCGTCAGGAGGAAGAGTGTCGGGCGTTCGCCGCAGCCCGTGGCTGGACCGTGCGAGAAGTGATCGCGGACAACGACGTCAGCGCCACCTCGGGCAAGGTCCGGCCGGGGTTCGAGCGGCTGTTGGCGTCCAAGCCGAAGGCGATCCTCTGCTGGCACACTGACCGGCTCCTGCGCAAGACGGAAGACCTGTTGCGAGTGATCGCCCTCGGGAGCAACGTCCACGCCATTCACGCCGGACACCTTGACCTCGCAACTCCGGCCGGTCGGGCCACGGCCAAGACGGTCACGGCGTGGGCGGAGTACGAGGGCGAGCAGAAGGCACTACGGCAGAAGGCGTCGAACCTTCAGGCGGCGAAGAACGGCAAACCGCACAAGGCGGGCTTGCGGACCTTCGGATACGCCGACGACTACGTGACCGTGGTCGAGGACGAGGCGGAAGCGATCCGCAAGGGCGCCGAGATGGTCCTTCAGGGCGAGACC
This sequence comes from Streptomyces sp. B21-083, assembly GCF_036898825.1. Lineage (GTDB taxonomy): Bacteria > Actinomycetota > Actinomycetes > Streptomycetales > Streptomycetaceae > Streptomyces. The sequence continues at coordinate 4,320,202 of NZ_JARUND010000001.1, forward strand.
CTGGCGGCTGTCGCCCGCTACTGGACCGGCCTCGGTCTGCTCGCTCCTCGCTCGACGTCCGGCACTGCGAAGGGCGAGGCGAAGGGGTGGGGCGTAGGCGGGGTGAAGAAGGTCCTCGTCTCCCCTCGGTACATCGCTCAGTCCACCTACCGGGGCGAGGTGATGGGCGTGGGCCGGTGGCCCGCGATTCTGGACGAGGCGACGCACTATGACATCGTGTCGGCGCTGACGAATCCCAAGCGGTTCACGGGTGGCGCACGTACTGGATCGGCCCCTCAGACGCTGCTCGCCGGACTGGCTACGTGTGAGCGGTGCGGGGAGTCCGTGCGGGGCGGCATGTATCGCGGGACCCCGGTCTACCGCTGCGGACAGAAGCACGTGCGGGTGCCTCGGGAGCTGGCCGACAAGCGAGCCAGTAACGCCGTCCTGGCGAGGCTCGTCTTCCCTGATTTCCTGCCCTGGGTCCTGGCCGCTCGACGGGAGCAGGGAGACGACTCGGCTCACCTTCTACAGGAAGCACAGACCCTGCGGGAACGGCTCGACGGGTTGGCTGTGGCTTACGCCTTGGGGTCGATCACACTGTCGCAGATGACTGCCGGTACCGAGGCGATCCGGGCCAGGCTGGACACGATCAATGAAGAGCTCTCCGGTGTCACTGGCCTCCCCCCGATCGATCCCGTGTCTGGCATCGCTGGCCTGATTCAGGACTGGCCGAACACTCCACTGCGCGTACGTCGAGCGTGGGTCAAGTTCGTCACCACGATCACGATGCACTCGAACGGCTTTAAGAAGGCGGCGAAGATGACTGTGGACGATTACATGTCCGTGGAGTGGAACCACACCGCCGACGAACCCGTCGCGTAGCCTGCCCGCTCGACTCGCGCCCCACTCTCACCCGAGCGCGAGGCTACGCCGTGCCACCACTGCCGTCAGGGCATCGCCTCCGTTGAACACCTCCGTGGGAGAAGTGGAGTTGAAGCAAGTGCGCATTGCTCGCCATGCAGAGCTCGCCGTACTGTGATCGGGTGGCAACCTTCAACCAGGCCAACCAAACCGTCGGCGTTCAGCACAACGCCGAGAACATGATCGTCGGAACGCCGACCTCGATGGCGGATCTTGCTGCTGGGCTGAACGCCCTCCTGGGGGCAAGCGCAGCGGATGGAGCCACCCCTGCCTCCCGAGGCGCAGGCTGAGCTGGAAGCCGCCCGTGATGCCGCAGTGTCTGGCGACACCGCAGAGACGGGAGGGCGGCTGCGACGGGTCCTTGAGATGGGCAGCCTGGCCACGGGCATCGGGAGCCAGGTCGCCGCCATGCTTGGGGCGCTTGGTGGGTGAAGCCAGATTCCACCAGCAGAATCAGTACGTAGGTCAGCAGTTCAACGCCGATCACCAGGAGTTTGCGGGCGCGAGGGTCAGCAACGACTACACCGTCGTGGGCAGTCTTATGACCGTCAACAACTACACCGACCCCGTGGGTGCAGAGCATTGCCGTACCGCCGTCGACGTGTACTTGATGCTGTGGCAACTTGTCGAGTTCGCAGTCAATTTTCGGAAGATCCCAGAGACAAACAAAAGTAAGGGAGATCAGAGCCGCGAGTTCCGGTCGCTGATGGACGAGTTGGAGGAGGTCGTCGGCAAGGTCGATCCATGCCTCCGTCGGCTGTACGCCGTAACAGGATCAGATGGCCCAGCATTGGAGATCGCCGAGAGGATCATCTGGATCCAGTGCATTGCCATGATGGTGGCAAATGCGCAGGCTACGGGCAGACCCATGGAGCCGAACGAGGTCCAGCATCTGGAAACCTGGCCTTCAAGTACGTCTTTGTGGCGCCACTTGCGGCCCCTTCACGACGAATTCCGGGCCCTGGCCATCAATCGTGGTCAATGAGGATACACTCACCACGGCCCGTGCCAGGAAGGCGAAGGGCGAGAGCGTGAGTTCCATCGCCAAGGCCATGGGAATCTCCCGTGCCACTCTGTACGGCCACCTCGTCGAGAGCGACTGAGACAGGCGCGCAGCCGCACGGTCAGGCCGCCAAGGCACGGACAAACATCGTGCCCACGGTCCCGCCCTCTGGCGGGTAGATAAGAGACACCCACACGTCAGAGAAGCCGTGCCCCGTCAGGATGCGCCCCCACTCATCACACTGCAGTGAGGGATCGGGGCGCTCCCCTGCAAGAAACAGCGGGAGCCGCCCGTTCGGGCACTCGGCCGCCTCCACGAACCGCTCCAGCTGCGGGACATGGCGGAGCAGGAGTCCATGTCGGTACGTACGTTCACACGCCGGTTCCGTGAGGAGGTCGGCGTCAGCCCCGGCCAGTGGCTCACCCAGCAGCGTGTGGAGCGGGCCCGACACCTGCTGGAGTCCACCGACCTGTCCGTCGACCAGGTGGCCCGTGACGCGGGGTTCGGCACGGCCCAGTCGATGCGGCAGCACCTGCAGTCTGCGCTCGGGGTCACACCGACCGCGTATCGCCGTACGTTCCGGGCGACGTCCCCCGTCCGCCAGTAACCGCGCTCAGAACGTCAGCACACCTCGCGCGACGCGCCCCGCCTCCGCGTCCCCGACCGCCTTCTCGAAGTCCTCGACCGGGTACGTCTCCGTCACCAACTCGTCGAGCAGCAGGCGCCCTTCGCGGTACAGGTCGGCGTACAGCGCGATGTCCCGCTGGGGGCGCGAGGACCCGTAACGGCAGCCGAGGATCGACTTGTCCAGGTACATCGACGAGACGAGGAAGGACGCCTCGGCGGTCGAGGGCGGTACGCCGAGCAGGATCGCCTGGCCGTGCCGGTCGAGCAGATCGACTGCCTGGCGGACGAGTTCGACCCTGCCGACGCACTCGAAGACATGGTCCGCGCCCGTCGGCAGCACCTCCCGCACGCCCTCCGTCGAGGTCAGGAAGTGGGTCGCGCCGAACCGCCGCGCCACCGCCTCCTTCGCCGGGTTCGCGTCCACGGCGACGATCCGCAGGGCGCCCGCGATCCGCGCGCCCTGGAGGACGTTGAGCCCGACCCCGCCCGTACCGATGACCACGACGCTGTCCCCGCGGTCGACGCGGGCCCGGTTGAGCACGGCGCCCACCCCGGTCAGCACCCCGCAGCCGATGAGCGCGGCGGACGGCATCGGGATGTCCTCGGGTATCCGCACCGCCTGAACGGCCTTCACCACCGTCCGCTCCGCGAAGGCCGAGTTGGACGCGAACTGGAACACCGGCCGCCCACCCCGCGAGAACGGCCGCCCGGGCCGCCCGATCGCCTGCCGGCACATGGTCGGCCGCCCCCGGTCGCACTCCGCGCACGCACCGCAGTTCGCGAGCGTCGACAGCGCCACATGGTCCCCGGACGCCACATGGGTGACACCGGCCCCGACCGCCTCCACCACGCCCGCGCCCTCGTGCCCGAGGACGACAGGAACGGGGAAGGGGATGGTCCCGTCCACCACGGAGAGATCGCTGTGGCACAACCCCGCCGCCCCGATCGCCACCAGCACCTCTCCGGGGCCCGGATCCCGCACCTCCAGATCATCGACGACCTGTATCTGCTTCCCGTCGAACAGCACACCGCGCATCAGGCGACCCCCTTGGGCTCTCGCGGCAGACCGAGCAGGCGCTCGGCGATGATCGTGCGCTGGATCTGGTCGGAGCCGCCGTAGATCGTGTCGGCCCGGGAGAACATGAACAGGTGCTGTGCGGCGTCGAGTTCGTACGGCGCCGAGGGCGTCCAGTCCGCCGGCCCGACTCCCGCCCCCGCGCCCCGCACCAGCACCGCCAGCTCTCCCAGCCGCTGGTGCCACCCGCCCCACAGCAGCTTGGCCACACTCGACGCGCCCGCGTCCGCCGAACTCCCCAGTGTGCGCAGGGCGTTCCAGCGCATCGCCCGCAACTCGGCCCACTGCCGGACGAGTCGCTCCCGTACGACGGGATCGGCCACCGCCCCACTGTCGACAGCGGCCTGCACCACCCGCCCCAACTCCCCGGCGAAGCCGATCTGTTGGGCGAGTGTGGAGACCCCCCGTTCGAACCCGAGGAGACTCATCGCCACGGTCCAGCCGGCGCCCTCACCTCCGACGAGATGCTCGGCGCGTGCGTGGGCCCCGTCGAAGAAGACCTCGTTGAAGTCGCTGGTCCCGGTCAGCTGCCGGATCGGCCGGACCTCGATCCGCCCCGGCTGATCCATGGGAACGAGCAGGAAACTGAGCCCGCGATGCCGGACCGACCCGGCTTCCGTACGGGCGAGCACGAAGCACCAGTCGGCCTCATGGGCCAGGGACGTCCAGATCTTCTGCCCGGTGATCCGATACGTCCCGTCGGCGGCCCGTTCCGCCTTCGTGCTCACCCCGGCGAGGTCCGACCCGGCGCCGGGCTCGCTGTAGCCCTGACACCAGAGTTCCTCCCCGGCGGCGATCGGAGGCAGAAACCGGCTGCGCTGCTCATCGGTACCGTGCGCGAGAAGCGTGGGAGCGAGCAGGTTCTCCCCGATGTGCCCGGACCGCGCCGGCGCCCCCGACCGCGCGTACTCCTCGGCCCAGACGACCTGTTGGGTAAGCCCGGCACTGCGATTCCCATAACCCGACTCCCCCCAGGACAGCCCGATCCACCCGGCCTTCCCGAGGATCCGCTCCCAACCACGCCGCTCAAGAGCCCCATCAACATGCGCACAAAGCCAAGCCCGAGCTTCCGCCCGGAACTCCTCATCCCCGACCCCGAACCCAAAGTCCACAGACCTCTCCTCTCCGACACGGACAGCGTGATCCGACCTAGGGGCGCGGGGAACTGCGCGACCAGCCACAACGCACCCGCACCCGCCAAACCACACGCACCCCCGAGCTACTGGGCGTTGGGCCGCGATCCATCCCGCGCCGCCGATTCCATCCGCTCCAACTGCGAAAGCATCGGCATCGGATCCACCCCCACCGACCCCGGCAGAAACTCCGCGATCCGTTCCGCCGTCCACCCGCCGGAGGCATACGCCGCGCGCAACTCCCTCGGCTGCGCCCACACCGCGATCTTCGGCCCGGCCACCGTGTAGACCTGCCCGGTGATCCGCTGCTCCTTCGCCCGGTCGGACAGCAGGTACACGACCAGGGCGGCCACATCCTCCGGCTCCCCGATCTCCGCCAGCTCCATGGGCACGTTCGCCGACATCCGCGTACGCGCGACCGGCGCCACCGCGTTGGCGGTGACCCCGTACTTGTGGAGCCCGAGCGCGGCGCTCCGGACGAGCGAGATGATCCCGCCCTTCGCCGCGCTGTAGTTGGCCTGTGACACCGATCCCTGGTGGTTTCCGCTGGTGAACCCGATCAGCGTCCCGGCGCGCTGCTTCCGCATCACCGCCGACGCGGCGCGGAACACCGTGAACGTGCCCTTGAGGTGGGTGGCGACGACCGGGTCCCACTCCTCCTCGGACATGTTGAACAGCATCCGCTCGCGCAGGATCCCGGCGACGCACACGACACCGTCCAGGCGTCCGTACGACGACAGCGCCACGTCCACGACCCGCTGACCGCCGGCCATGGTCGACACGTCGTCGGCGACCGCGACGGCGTCCCCGCCCGCCGCCGAGATCTCCTTGACGATGCCGTCGGCGATCTCGCTGGTCGGTGAGGCGCCGTCGATGGAGACTCCGTAGTCGTTGACGACGACCCGGGCCCCCTCGGCCGCCGCGCCCAGCGCCACCGCCCGGCCGATGCCCCGGCCGGCGCCCGTCACGGCGACCACCTTGCCTGCCAAGAAGTTCCCCATGTCCGGCCCCTTCCCGCGGTTTCTGACGGACCGTTAGATTTTATGACCCGTCAGATATCCGGAGGCAAGCCCCGGGAGGGACCGGACTCCAGGAAGGACCGGACTCATGTCATTGCCGGCCGAGTTCCACGCCATCGCCAAACGCGTGAACAACTGGGGGCGTTGGGGGGAGGACGACGAGATCGGCACCCTCAACCTCATCACCGACGCCGTCGTACGCGCAGCCGCCGCGACCGTCCGCACGGGCCGCCGCATCCCCCTCGCTCTTCCCCTCCAGCAGGACGGCGTCCAGACCGGCGCGATCCCGGGCCGGCTGAACCCCGTACACGCCATGGTCCAGATCAACCAGGAGCTGTTCGGGCCGCCGGGTGGCGGAACCGTCGCGACCAGCGACGACATCGTGACCCTGGGGCTCCAGTGCGCCACCCACTGGGACGCCCTCGCCCACGCCTCCCACTCCGGCAGGCTCTACAACGGGCGCCCGGCGGCCACCATCACGGCCCACTCCGGCGCCGAGTTCGCCGGCGTCGACAAGGCGCGGCATATCGTCTCGCGCGGGGTGCTGCTGGACGTGGCCCGCGCGCGGGGCGTCGACCGGCTCGACGGGGGACACGCGGTCACCCCGGAGGACCTGGACGCGGCGGAGGAACTGGCGGGCACGCGCGTGCGTGCCGGCGACATCGTGCTCGTACGGACCGGGCAGCTCCAGGTGTACCTGGCCGGCGACAAGCACGGGTACATGTATCCCTCGCCCGGGCTGTCGGTCCGTACGCCGGAGTGGTTCCACGCGCGGGATGTCGCGGCGGTCGCGAACGACACGATCACCTTTGAGATATTTCCGCCGGAGTCGGAGGATCTCTGGATGCCCGTACACGCGCTCGATTTGGTGGAGATGGGCATGCCGCAGGGCCAGAACTGGAATCTCGAAAAGTTGTCCACAGCCTGTGGACAAGAAACCCGGTACGAGTTCCTGCTCTCGGCGACCCCCGAACCGTTCACGGGCGCCACGGGCAGTCCCGTGGCGCCCGTCGCAATCCTCTGACCTCTACCGGCCGGTCGGCGGCGCGCCATTGCCCACCCCAAGTACGGCATCGCGCGCCGCCACCCGCCTTCGGCGTTCCCGCCCCACCCCCCCGGGCCCTGAAGGAGCCGACGCCGAATCACGATCCACACTCGCCGAGGGCCCCCGTCAGAACCCTCGCCGTCCCCTCACGGCGGATCGCGCTGCACACAAGCGTGTTCACCCGGTCACGTCACGTCAACACCCGTTCGGGGATTTATCGCTTACGTCCTTTTTGCGACAACCGCGCACGGGGGCACACCCCGGCGCACCGCACCACACCGGACCAGAAAAGCCGGACTTTTCTGCACCCGTGCCCCGCCGAGCGCCGCGCCGAGCACGGCACGACGGGGCACGACAGACAGCCCCGCGCCCGGCACCGGCAGGGCCGTCCCGGTCAGACGGCCTCGTACGCCGCCATGCCCCCGTACGCGGAAGCCGTGGCCGCGACTGAGGCCGCGACCGTGGCAGCGGCCGGGGTCGGGGCAGCGGCCGTGACGACGGCCGTGGCGACCCCCGGCGCGGCGACGGCGTTTCCGCCCCCGCACGGCACCGGAGCCGGACAGCGGTCCAGTTCGCACCAGATGCGCTTACCGACCCCCTCGGGGCTCCACCCCCAGCGGTCGGCGAGCCCGTCGACCAGCTCCAGCCCGCGCCCGTTGGTCTCGTCACGCTCGGCGTGCCGGGGTGCGGGCGGGCAGGCGCTCAGGTCGACGACCTCCAGCCGCACGATTCCGCCGGCCACGCCCTGGGAGCCGGTCCGCGTCCCGCACACGCCCTGGAACGTCAGCCGCAGCACCGCGGGACACCCGGTGTGCACCACCGCGTTGGTGACCAGTTCGGAGACGAGGAGGATCAGCGTCTCGGCCAGTGGCTCGTCGTCCGACACCCCGGACCCGGCAAGCCGCGACCGCACCCATCTCCGGGCCCGCCCCACCTCTGCGGGGTCGGGCCGGATCTCCAGCTGCACTTGAAGCACCTGCACCGCTCACACCATCCGAACCGGCGGACACATCGCCTCGCGCCGCACGAGGGCCACGATCGTAGCCATTTTCTGCATGCCCAGAACAACGGTTGGGCCGGCGGCCAGATCGGGGATCACAGAACGTGAGTCCCTTACGAGAAAGCATGGTTGACGTACAGTCACGCCAACAAGCGCTTCGGGCATATTCCAACGCGAAGGAGTACGCCTGCGGCATACTGTGCGACGCTCGCCGCGCGAAGTCGAACAGACGAGCTGGAGACGGCGACCCGCCGCGCGAGCGGCGCGCACCGCCGATTCCGGGGCCACCTCAGGGGCGACACCGGGATGGCTCGACCTCGGAACCACTCGCATGTCACAGAAGGTACCGGAGGGAACACGCGACTCCGGGCCGTGACGAGTCCCGCGAAGGACACAACCCGGTATCGACGCTGAGTGATCTCACAACAGGTCGGTCACGGTTCGATCGCGCCACGATCGGCGACATCAATCCGGCCAACGCCGGTCCGACCGCCGGTCACAGCGCCTCGGACAGTAACGCGGCGGCGAGCAACTCCTCACACTCCGTCACCGCACCTGGTCGCCGGGCCCGTACCCAGGCCCGCTTCAGATACAGCTGGACGTCCGACTCCCAGGTGAAGCCCATCCCGCCGTGTACCTGAAGGCAGTCGCGGGCGCCGCGCACCGCGGCCTCGTCGGCGAGCAGCCGGGCCGCCGCGATGTCCGCCGGATCGACGGTGACGGCAGCCGCGTACACCGCCGCCCGCGCCACCTCCACGCGCACCAGCATCCCGGCACACAGGTGCTGCACCGCCTGAAAGGCCCCGATCGGCCGCCCGAACTGCTCACGGGTCCGCGCGTGTTGCACGGCCAGCTCACCCACCCGGGCGGCGGTGCCGAGCTGCTCGGCGGCGGTGAGAAGAGACGTCAGGAGTACGTCCGCACGGTCGCCGGCGTCCGGCTCCCCGGCTCTGTGCAGGGGCGTCAGCGGATCCACCGAGCGCATCCGCAGCGCGCCGGCCGCGTCGCCTCGAACGACGTCGGCCGCCTCCAGCCACTCCACCACCCCGCCACCGTCCACGCCGGTCACCACCGCCTCTCCCGTCGCCGCCCCCGGGACCTCCCCCGCCGCGAGATGCGTGGCGATCAGCGGCCCGGGCAGCAGTACGCGCCCCGCCTCCTCGAACGCCAACACCGCCTCGGGCAGCCCGAGTCCGACCCCGCCCGCCTCCTCCGGCAGCCTCAGCGAGAAGAACCCGGCGTCCCCCAGCTCACGCCACAGCCCCCGGTCCAGCTCGGGTCCGTCGGCGACGTCCATGGTCGCCCGCAGCCGCTCGCGTCCGAACCGCGCCGCCAGCAGCCCTCGTACACCTGCCCGCAACGCCCGCTGGTCCTCGGTGAGTTGGAAGCGCATGGGCGAATGTCACCGTCCTTTCGGCAGTCCGAGAACGCGTTCGGCCACGATGCTGTGCTGGATCTGGGAGGTGCCGGCGGCGATGGTGTACGACAGCGAGGACAACCGGTCGAGCAGCCAGGGCTGTTCGAGATCCAGTGCCGTGCCACCCTCCCCTCCCAGCACCTCGGCGGCCGCCTCGTACAGCTCCTGCCGGGCATGCGAGTACCGCAGCTTGAAGACCGACCCGCCGACCCCGGGCACGCCCTCGCTCGCCTCGCTCACGTTCCACTGGGTCAGCCGCCACAACGCCCGGAACTCGGCGTTCAGCCGCCCGAGCCGACGGCGAAGCACGGGATCGTCCCAGCGGCCGTTCTCCCGTGCCGCCAGGGCGAGTTCGCCCAGCACCCGGCGGCAGGCCACCACCTCCCCCACGAACGCCGTGCCGCGCTCGAAGGACAGGGTCACCATGGTCACGCGCCAGCCGTCGTTCTCCTCGCCGACCCGGTTGGCGACGGGCACCCGGACCTCGTCGAGGAAGACCTCGGCGAACTCGTTCGACCCCGCGAGCGTGCGCAGCGGCCGTACGGTGATGCCCGGCGCGTCCATGGGCATGGCCAGCCAGGTGATCCCGCGATGCTTGGGCGCGGCCGGGTCGGTCCGCACCAACAGCTCGCACCAGTCGGCGACTTCGGCGTGCGAGGTCCAGATCTTGGAACCGCTGACCACGTAGTGGTCGCCGTCGCGCCGCCCGCGGGTGCGCAGCGCCGCGAGGTCCGAACCGGCGTCCGGCTCACTGAACCCCTGGCACCAGACCTCCTCACCGCGCAGCACCGGCGGCAGCCAGCGCGCCCGCTGTTCGTCACTCCCCTCGGCGGCGACGGTCGGCCCTGCGTGCAGCAACCCCACGAAGTTCGCCCCCACATAGGGCGCGCCGGCCTTCTCCGTCTCCTCCAGGAAGATCATCCGTACGGCTGGGTCGGCGCCCCAGTGGACCTCGCCGTACCCGGCGTCGTACAGCGTCCGCTGCCAGCCCAGGTCGTACGCCCGCCGCCCGGGCCAGTCGTCGGGCGAGGGCTTCGCCGGCAGCGAGGGGAGAGCCCTGCCCAGCCACTCCCTCAACCGCGTCCGGAATTCCGCTTCTTGGGGGGTGTCGGCGAGGTCCACTACTTGTCCAGGTCGAGGCCGAGCATGCGGATGGCGTTGCCGCGCATCAGCTTGTAGACGGTCTCGTCGTCGAGGCCCTTCACATGGTCGAGGGCGACCTCCTTGGTGTGCGGGAAGGTCGAGTCGACGTGCGGGTAGTCGGTCTCGAAGGTGGCGTTGTCGCGGCCGACGACGTCGATCGAGGCGACCCCGTGCTTGTCGCGGAAGAAGCAGCAGAAGATCTGCCGGTAGTAGTACGTCGAGGGCGGCTCCGGAATCAGATCCCGCACCCCGCCCCACGCGCGGTGCTCCTGCCACACGTCGTCGGCGCGTTCCAGGGCGTACGGGATCCAGCCCATCTGGCCTTCGCTGTAGGCGAGTTTGAGCGTCGGGAACTTCACCAGCACGCCGGAGAAGAGGAAGTCCATCATCGAGGCCATCGCGTTGTTGAAGCTCAGCGAGGCCTGGACGGCGGGCGGTGCGTCCGGGGAGGCGGCGGGCATCTGGCTGCTGCTGCCGATGTGCATGTTGACGACCGTGCCGGTCTCCTCGCACACCGCGAAGAACGGGTCCCAGTAGCCGGAGTGGATCGACGGCAGCCCGAGGTACGTCGGGATCTCCGAGAACGTCACCGCCCGCACCCCGCGTTCGGCGTTGCGCCGGATCTCCGCGACCGCCAACTCGACGTCCCACAGCGGGATCAGGCACAGCGGGATCAGCCGGCCGCCGCTGTCACCGCACCACTCCTCCACCATCCAGTCGTTGTAGGCGCGCACGCAGGCCAGCGCGACCTCCTTGTCCTGCGCCTCGGCGAAGGTCTGGCCGCAGAACCGGGGGAAGGTGGGGAAGCAGAGGGAGCCCTCGACATGGTTGAGGTCCATGTCCGCGAGCCGGGCCTTCGGGTCCCAGCAGCCGCGCCGCATCTGCTCGCGGGTGATGCCGTCGAGGGTCATCTCGTCCCGGGAGAATCCGACGGCCGCGATGATCCGCTTGTAGGGGAACTGCAGGTCCTCGTACTGCCACCAGTCGGTGACCGGGCCGTCGGGGTCGGTCGTGATCCGGTACTTGCCGCCCACATAGGCGAGTTCGCCGATTCCGGCGGTGAAGGGCTTCGGCCCCCTGTCCCGGTACTTGGCCGGCAGCCAGGTCTCGAAGAGGTGCGCGGGTTCGATCACGTGGTCGTCGACGCTGATGATGCGGGGCAGTTCGGTCATGGGTCCCCTCCGCCTGGCCAGCCGGTGTTGCTTATCTGACGGTCCGTCAGTTCTATGCCTCTAGAAGGTTAGTCCCGCGCCTATGGACCGACAAGGCGCCAGGCCCTACGCTCCCGGGACAATCTGACTGGTCGTCAGAACACCTTCCGGTCAGCTGGCAACTGGCACTGGTAACTGGGGGCAATGTGAACGTCGTCGACACCGCACACGCCCTGAGTTCGGCCCGTACCCTCTGGGAACTGGTGGCCCGGCGCGCCGAACTCACCCCCGACCGACCGGTCTTCCTCCAGGACGACCGCGCCCTCACCTTCGGCGGACTCCACGCCCGCTCCGAACGGGTGGCGGCCGGCCTGTACGACATGGGCGTACGCCCCGGCACGGTCGTCGCCTGGCAGCTGCCCACCCGTATCGAGACCGCCCTGCTCTCCTTCGCGCTGGCCCGTCTGGGCGCCGTGCAGTCGCCCGTCATCCCCTTCTACCGGGACCGCGAAGTGGGCTTCGCGCTACGGGAGTCGAAGGCGGAGTTCTTCGCGGTGCCGGGGGTTTGGCGCGGCTTCGACCACACGGAGATGGCACGGCGGCTCGGCGCGAAGGGCGTCTTCCGCGCGTACGACAGCGACGAACTCCCCGACGGAGACCCGTCGTCGCTGCCGCCCCCCGCCGCCGACGGCACCTCGGTCCGCTGGATCTACTGGACCTCGGGCACGACCTCCGACCCCAAGGGGGTGCTCCACACGGACCGTTCACTCATCGCGGGCGGCTCGTGTCTCGCGCACGCGCTGCGGCTCACCGAGTCGGACGTCGGCTCGATGGCCTTCCCGTACGCCCATATCGCCGGCCCCGACTACACGGTGATGCTCCTGCTGTACGGGTTCCCGGCGGTGATGTTCGAGCAGTTCGCGCTGCCGGACGCGCTGGAGGGCTACCGCAAGCACGGCGTCACGGTGGCCGGCGGGTCCACGGCCTTCTACTCCATGTTCCTCGCCGAGCAGCGCAAGCAGCCGGGCGCTCCGGTGATCCCCTCCCTGCGACTGCTGGCGGGCGGCGGGGCGCCGAAGCCGCCGGAGGTCTACCACTCCGTCGTACGCGAGATGGGCGTTCAGCTCACCCACGGGTACGGGATGACCGAGGTGCCGATGATCACCATGGGGGCGCCGGACGACACGGTCGGCAACCTGGCGACGACGGAGGGGCGTCCGCCGGCGGGAATGGAGATACGGGTGGTGGAGGGCGAGGTGCGGCTGCGGGGCGAGGCCGTGTGCCAGGGCTATCTGGACCCCGCGCAGACTGCCGAGGCCTTCGACGAGGACGGCTTTCTGCGCACCGGCGACCTGGGATTCCTCACCGGGAGCGGGCACTTGGTGCTCACCGGGCGACTCAAGGACGTCATCATCCGCAAGGGCGAGAACATCTCGGCGAAGGAGATCGAGGACCTGCTGCACACGCATCCGGGGGTGGGCGATGTGGCGGTGGTGGGGCTGCCGGACGCGGAGCGCGGGGAGTTGGTCTGCGCGGTGGTGGAACAGGCACAGGGCGCCGGTGAGTTGACCCTCGCCGAGCTGACGTCGTACCTGCGGTCGGAAGGGCTGTCCGTGCACAAGCTGCCGGAGCGGCTGGAGCTGGTGGACGCCCTTCCGCGCAACGACGCCCTGCGGAAGGTGCTCAAGTACAAGCTGCGCGAACGCTATTCGGAGCCGGCGCCCGTGTCCGAGCTTGTACCCGAGCCTGTGTCCGAACCCTCGCCCAAGCCCTCGTCCGAGTCGGAGACGTCGAAGTAGCGGGCCAGCGCGTCGACGATCTCCGTCTCGCCGACTTTGCCGTCCGCGTCGGTGTCGAGGGTCGCGGCGGCCATGGCTGCGATGTCCTCGCGCACACCGAGCGCCTTGAGAACGCGTTCGGTGTCTTCGAGGGTCGCCGCGCCGTCGCCGTCCCGGTCCGCGACAGCCAGGGCCGCGTGCAGGAAGGGCCGCGCGATCTCGGCGAACCGGCCGGGGCTGTCGTGCAGCCGCTTCACGGCGCCGTTCACGAACTCGTCGCGGGTGATCCGCTGGTCGCCGTCCCGGTCCGCCATCCCTGCCATGCCCTGCCAGAAGGCCTCGGCACCGCTGTAGAGGGCCTGGCCCTTGTCGGACCGGGCGGGGGTGCCGAACTCGGCGAGCAGCGCCTTGGCCGCCACGCTGAAGTCCGCACGGTCGATGTAGCCGTTGCCGTCCTGGTCGAAGGTGGCGAACCGGGCGGCGATCTTCCGTCCGTACTCGGAGCTGACCATGTCTGTCGGGCCTGCCTTACGTCTGCGTCCTACGCCGGTGTCCTGGGTCGAGGTCTTGGGTCCAGGTCTTGGGTCGTCTTCCCGCACGGAGCGTACGACGCGCGGGTGACCGCCGGAGCAGGAAAACGACACCTGTACCGAGACTGGGTAAATTCCGCGACAACGGCGTCACGCGCGCGGGGGCCTGGTCGTGCGCCCGTGGGGGTCGGTCGTGGACTCGTGGAAGCCGGTGGTGGACTCGTCGGAGCCGGTGGTGGACTCGCGGGAGCCGGTCATAAGGGCGTGGGGCCGGTCACGCGCGGGTGAAGGCCGCCTGGAGCGGAGCGGCAGCCTCGTCGGCGGCCGTGGTGACATCCGCGTAGACGTCGAAGAGGCGACGGACCCCCAGCGCGCTGAGGACCCGGTTGACGTGATGGGCGTGGGCGCTCTCCGCGGCCCCCTGCGCGGGCAGGATCAGGCGCAGACGGCCCTGGCAGGAGCGCAGCAGCCGGCGGGTGGCGATGAGGACGCCGACACCGCTGGAGTCGCAGAAGACGACCTCGGAGAGATCGAGGACGACGCTGTGGCGGCCGTCGGCCACCGCGTCGTGCACCCGCTGCCGCAACTCCGGCGAGGTGACCAGATCCATTTCTCCGGACACCTGGAGCACGGTCCAGCCGCCGCGCTCGCCGTCGGTCACCTTGAACGCCACCATCACGCCTCTATCCGACTCGTCCGGCAGAAACGGAAGCTTTACTTACGCTTCCTGTCGACGCGGCTGCCCAACAGCCATGTCATCAAACACCGCACATCCGCTCGGCCCGAACCGCAAGAGACTTGCAGGCGGTTTGCAAGGGGCTTGTTTCGGTCACCCGCGATCCAAAGCAATCGAAAGCGGTGCAGATTACGTCACGACCGGTCGGTCTCCGTCTGTTCTCTACCATCCAGAGGCCTTCGGAGGGCGCACAATGCCGCAAAGCGGAGTGGGCTGTCAGAGGGGCCGACTACATTCGAGGAAGGGGTGGGCGTCCACCGGACCTGGACAGGAACACGGCACGGACACGACTGGGACAACTGACGCGACCGAGACGTACGGGGGGTGAGGGGGCAGCATGCCGAAGAGGGACACACCGCCCCGCTGGGACCGCAAGATGCAGCAACGGCTCGCGCGCGGGGAGGCAGCCGCACTCGGTGAGCTGTACGACCGGTTCGCCTCCCTCGTACACGGCCTGGCCCACCGGGTCCTCGGCGACGAACAGTCCGCCGACCGCATCACCCGCGAGGTCTTCGCTCACGTCTGGCAGCACCCCGACGCCTACGACCCCAAACAGGGCCCCCTGCGTTCCTGGCTGGCCTCCCTGACCCACCGCCTCGCGGTCCAGCGCCTCCGCCAGACGGAAGCAGCGGCACTGGCCCACGACGGGCCGGCCGACCGGGCCGAGCAGAACGACACGTATGCGGAAGCACCGGCTTCCTCCAGTGCCTATACGGGGTCCACGGGGTCTACCGGCTCCACGGGCTCTACGGGTTCGACCGGCTCCATGGAGGAACTGGAACGCAGGGTCCGCCGCGCCTCCGTCGCCGCCCGCGCCGACTACATCGTCACGTCGATGCCCGCCCCGTTGCGGGCCGCACTTGAGCTGGCGTACTTCCAACGGCGCGACTACCGCCAGACCGCCGCCGACCTGGGTGTCACGGAGGCCGAGGCCCGCCGCCGCCTCCGTCTCGGCCTCCAACTCCTGTCCACGGCCCACGACACCGGCACACCAGGGGCACCCCCCGAATACGGGGGTGCGGTGTGAGCGGCGCGGGTCACGAGGACGGGGACTGGGAGAAGTACGAGGAGTACGGCGCCCAGGGATCGAACAACGACGACGACACCGGCGCCCCCAACGGCAAGGACGATGCCGATGGCAAGGGCGATGGCGATGGAGATGGCGGCTTCGTCGGCGAGGGATCAGACCCCGACGAGGGCACGCGCCGCATACCGATGCCGCGCTCCTCGGTCGAGGACACGGGGCTCCCCCTGCCCGACGTACCCCCCGTGCCTCCGGTACCCCCCGTCCCGCCTGCGCCACTCGTCCTGGAACACGACGTACTGAGGTCACTGCTCGGGGCGTGGGCGCTGGCCGCGTGTGCGCCGGAGGAGACGCTGGCCGTCGAGGAGCACCTCGGGGAATGCGGAGCCTGCGCGGACGAGGCGCGGCGCCTGCGTGAGGCGGTCGAGCTGTTGCAACGTCCGGAACCCCTCGACCTGGATCCGACCCTGCGCACCCGTGTCCTGCAGAGCTGCCTCGACCGCCGCCCGCCGCGCATCCCGGTACCGGAGTGGGCGGCCCCGTACGACGCCGAGACCGCCCGCCTCGACGCCCTGCTGCAGGACTTCGGCGACGCGGAGTGGCACGCGCCCGTGCGGCTGCGCTGGTTCGAGGGCGACGAGCAGACGACACGCCGTACGACGGTCGCCGGTGTCATCGCTCACCTGCTGAGCGTGGACGGCCTGGTCGCGGTCGCGCTGGGCCTCGACGACCCGCTCACCGGCGAGCAGAAGACCCCGGTGGCCCCGACTCCGACGGGCCGTACGGAGGCGTACTGGCGTGCCTCGCACTTCCCGCCGACCCGGTCCGTACGGCCGCCGTGGCGGGAGCAGAGCCACGGCATCGTCCGGACGGTGGCGTTCGCGGTTGGGGGTACCTCCCGCGCGAGCGAAGCCGAGCGTGGGGGAGGCTCGGGGAAGCTGCCTGTGCCGTACGGCGACTTCGAACTGCCGTTGCGGGACGCGATGTTGGACCGCGCCTTCGAGTGCTGGGTGCATGCGGGGGACATCGCGGACGCGGTCGACTACCCCTATGAACCGCCGGCCCCGCGCCACCTCCACGGCATGATCGACCTCGCGGCCCGCATGCTCCCGGAAGCCCTGGCCGCCCGCCGCCAGGCAGGCCTGGCTTCCCCGAACCGGACGACCCGCCACCTGGTCCCGGCCGGCGAACCCGGCCGCAGCCTCCGCCTGGAGATCGAGGGCTCCGGCGGCGGCGAATGGTTCATCCCCCTGGACTCCCCTGCCGCCCTCCCCTCAGCCGCCCACGAGGTCGCCCATGTGGCCCTGGACGGCGCGGAGTTCTGCCAACTGGCGGCGGGCCACGTCTCCCCGGAGGAGGCCGCGGCAGGCCAGGACGGAGACCGGGAGGCGATCAGGGATGTGCTGTTCGCGGCGGCTTCGCTGAGCCGGATGTAGACGGGATGACCCGTGAAGGAGAGGACGGAGTGCGGACGGAGCAGAGTCGGCCGGCGTAGGGGCAACCCCGAAAACCACGCGCTCCAGCCGCTGCGCTTCCCTACGCTTCCCGCCATGGAGAGCACCTCGACCAAGTACCTCGTCAACGTCGTGGACGTTGAAGCGACCTGTTGGACGGGTCCCCAGCCGCCCGGCGCGGTCAGCGAGATCATCGAGGTCGGACTGACCCTCATCGACCTGGCCGCCGGTGAGCGCCTCGCCCGGCACCGGATTCTGGTGCGGCCCGTCCGGTCCACGGTCAGCGAGTTCTGCACGGAGCTGACCGGCCTCACCCAATATGAGGTCGACCAAGGGGTCAGCTTCGCCGAGGCGTGCCAACTGCTGGCCGCCGAGCATCGTGCGGGAACCCGACCGTGGGTCAGCTGGGGCGACTACGACCGCCACCAGTTCACCCGCCAGTGCCGGGCGACACGGACGCCCTACCCCTTCGGCCGCCACCACACCAACGCCAAGGCGGTCTTCACCGAGGCGTACGGTCTACGCAAACGTCCCGGCATGGCACAGGCCCTGGAGATCGCCGGGCAGCGACTCGAAGGCCGTCACCACCGGGGCGAGGACGACGCCTGGAACATCGCGGCCCTCGTACTCCACCTGTCCGGACGGCGCCTCTGGCCGGCCACGGTCGAACACCCCGCTTGACGCACTCACCCGGTCCAGCAGAATTACCCGACCGAAAAAGCGGCGCCGCTTCTTGGTGTCCAGGCTGATCACCGGCTTGCCGTCGGCCCGGTGCTGTTCGTCTGCTCGTTGATGTAGCGGAACCGGCCATCCCGGTCGGGGTGTTGAGCGCCCTCAAGAGTCCTGGCGTTCGCCTGCAGGCTGAAGCCCACCTGCCGCAGCAGCCCGGCCCACCGCCGGTGCGGGCGCCGGGTGCCTTGCCGGGTCAGCGCCTCGGCCAGGTCCAACAGCGACTTCGTCGTCCACCTCGGCGGCGACACCGGATCACCCCGCTCATTCGGCTCGACCAACCCCGACAACGCCTTGAGCGGGGCTGGATCGGCGCCTGGGTCCGTTTGCGGCCTCCGCCCGGTGCACGCGCCCGGCCGCCCGGCAGCGGGCCCGACCCTCGCTCAACTTGAAGGCGCCGACAAGTACGCCAACGCGTACTGGTGCTCGAGGGCCTTGATCGCACCACCGCGCCAACTCTCCGCCACGGACTCCGACACGGGATCGGGGAATATGTCCTCCTCCTCTTTCTCCACTCCGTCGAAGATTTTCCGTGCAGCGGTCTCGGCAGACTGCTTCGGTACTTCGTCGAAGCCTCGGGTCATATCCGTGTCCACGGGACCGGGCAGGACGGTATGTACGCTCACGCCCCGTCCGGACAGAAGGGCTCGCCACGACTGGGACAGCGAGAACACGGCCGCTTTCGAGATCGAGTAGCCCGCCGAGGCAGGCACGGCGGCCCAGGCCGCCAGCGACGCGATACTGACGATGGCACCCTGGGATCGAGTCAGCAGCGGCAGGAAGGCCTGAGTCACGTCGTGAGTACCAAAAAGGTTGACGGCGAGATGCTGTTCGAGCATGGCGCGATCGCTCAAGTCGTCGGCGAGTGCTATGCCTGCGTTGTTGATGAGGATGTCGAGAGACTCGACACTCTCGGCGGCCTCCTGTATCTGCGCAGCTTGGGTCACGTCCAGAGCCAGGCGCGTGACACGCTCATCCGGGTGGGCGAAGGGCTGACGCGTGCCTGCGTACACGCGCTTCGCGCCCCTCCTCAACGCTTCCTCCACCAGCGCCAGTCCGATACCGCGATTGGCCCCTGTTATCAGAACCGTTGTGTCTGCGATCGTGGACATGCGATCTCCTCAGTTGGGTTGTACGAGGCGAAGGGAAGGTCACGAGAAAGGCGAGTGCCGCGATCGACCTCGGCTGACTCCTGACGTGGCATGGGCAAGCGCATTGATCACGTCCGAAGCTACGGATGAGAAGACGGCAGCGGATCCGTCACCGCATCCTTCACGACGTGCCTGGCATCTCCTGACTTCACGTCAGCAGGCTTTTCCTACGCCGTGATCGAGTTGCCGAGGCGCATGATGCGGGTCTTCCCGGAACAGGAGAAAGGTCGGCTACCAGCCCTGGACGGCCGAACCGGTCTGAACTGAGGTGTCAACGGATACCCCGAACCACAATCCGCCGGCCTCGCCGTGGAGAGCCCGCCAGGGCAAATACAGATCGTGTCGCTCTGCCGACCGTCTCCCACGACGACTCCCCCAGGGCCGAGTCACCTCATTGTCCTGCCGTGACCCGATGAGGGCGGTCCCTCCGAAGGGAAGGGTTGGGCTGGAGGAGCGCTGAGCGAGGGCCTGTTCGGGGCCGTTCGTCCTTACCGTGCTACTCGGGGCGAGGACGGGCCGAGAGAGCGTGCGAGTTCACCGACTGGCGCCAGCATGTGTCCGCCATCGCCCGCGCACCACCACACGACCTCGCGCTCCCGCTCCGAGCCGTGGACGCCGAGGTCATGTCGGGGGCACACCGGCCAGACCTGCCAGGTCCGTTCGAGCAGACTCTCCTGGATCATGATTGTCAGACTGGTCAGTGCCATGACCAGGTCGTCGCACATGCTCGGCAGGATATGGCCGCCCCAGTTGAGCCTTTCACCGTCGGCAAGGCGGACACCAGCTCCGACCGGGAACCAGTCCTCCAGGACCTCGGTCTCCGGTTCACCCTCGATCCCACGCGTGGGCAGATCGCGGGCGAATATCCGCAGCGCATCGCGCAACGTCTCCAAACGCTCGGGGGCGAGGTCGAAACCCGGCTCGAAACCCACGTCGTCCAGGATGCGCCAGGCCAGGGCTGTCATCTCTGGCTGCGGCACCTCGGCCGGATTCCGTTCGACGACCTCCAGGATGGCGTCGGTGCAGTGGAACCAGTCGAGCAGTGCGCAGGCGAGAGCGACGACTTGCCGAGGGTCGAGATTGTCCTCACGCAGGCCGACGTAGACCCTTCGCAGCAACGGTTCAGTGACCGCTTCGTACTCAGCCACGGCATTGCTCACCAGCCCAGTCACCCGACGCGACACGGTTCCCCACCTCATGGTTCGGCATGACGCGTGACGCATGACGCACTCGCCGACGGAGTTATGACCTCACCACTTGATCACGGCCCTCACTCGACAGAAACCCCACCGGCCCCCGAGGCACCGGACCAGCCCGTCGACGAGCACGAACCCGGGCCCCTCCCCAGCGATGAGTTTCCCGGCGCCCCCGGGTCTACCCCCCGACCGAGACAGCCAGCTCACCCTCACCGGGAGTACGTCATGGGCCTCATCCACATCGAGATGTTCGCGACCCTCGACCTCGTCGGGCAGGCGCCCGGTGGGCCCGAGGAGGATCCGGCGGGGTTTCCGTTCGGCGGCTGGCAGGCGCCGCTGATGGACGAGGCGGCCGGAGCGCAGATCTTTGCCGCGTACGAGGGCACGGACGCTCTTCTGCTCGGTCGGCGGACGTACGACATCTTCGCCGGGTACTGGCCGCACCAGAAGGGTGGCGAGGACAACGAGATCGCCACGCTCTTCAACAGCGTCCCGAAGTATGTGGCGTCCCGTGGCACGCCCGACCTCTCGTGGGCCGGGTCCACGCACCTCGGCCCGGATCTGGCCGGCGCGGTGCGCGAGATCCGGGACCGGCACGAGAACGTGAAGGTCGTCGGCAGCCTGGACCTGGTGCAGACCCTGCTGCGCGAGAAGCTGTTCGACCGTCTCGACCTCTGGGTGCACCCGGTGGTCCTCGGCGTCGGCAAGAAGGTGTTCGACGAGGGCGCTGTGCCCACGAACATCACGCTCCTCGAACCGCCGGTAGCCAGCGCCAAAGGCACGGTGTACCTGCGCTACGGGCTCGCCGACGGCACCCCGGCGACAGGGGACATGAGCGCACCCGATCGCGGTGTCGGGCACGCCGCCTGAAACCGCCCCGCGCCGGGCGGTACGTGTCGTCGGCGGTGAATCCGCCGGGCCACGGCCGACACACAATCGTCCGGCAGGCCCCGCGATCGCGGTGCGACGAAGACCGAGCGGCCCCTACGCGAATACCACCGTCCGCCGCCCGTTCAGCAGAATCCGGCGCTCCGCGTGCCACTTCACCGCCCGCGCCAGCGCCTGGCACTCCACATCGCGGCCAATGGCCACCAGCTGGTCCGGAGTCACGTCGTGCGCGACCCGCTCGACCTCCTGCTCGATGATCGGGCCCTCGTCCAGGTCGGCCGTGACGTAGTGCGCGGTCGCGCCGATCAGCTTGACGCCTCGTGCGTGGGCCTGGTGGTACGGCTTGGCGCCCTTGAAGCTCGGGAGGAAGGAGTGGTGGATGTTGATGATCCGGCCGCTCAGCGCCTTGCACAGGTCGTCCGACAGCACCTGCATGTAGCGGGCCAGGACGACCAGTTCCACGTTCTCCTCGCGGACCAGCTCCAGGAGTCGCGCCTCGGCCTGTGCCTTCGTGTCCTTCGTCACCGGGATGTGGACGAAGGGGACGTCGTACGAGGCGACCAGCTCGGCGAAGTCCGTGTGGTTGGAGACGACCGCCGCGATGTCGACGGGCAGCGCGCCGATGCGGGCGCGGAAGAGGAGGTCGTTGAGGCAGTGGCCGAACTTGCTGACCATGAGGACGACCCGCATACGGTCCTCGGCCCGGTGGATCTGCCACTCCATGTGGAAGGCGTCACCGATCGCCGCGAAGCTCGCGCGCAGCTTGTCCACCGTCACCGGCGTCTCGCCCGAGAAGTGGACGCGCATGAAGAACAGTCCCGTGTCCCGGTCGCCGAACTGCTGGCTGTCCTCGATGTTGCAGCCGGTCATGAAGAGGTAGCTCGACACGGCGTGCACGATGCCCTGCTTGTCGGGGCACGAGAGAGTGAGGACGTACTGCTCGGCGGGGGGCGCTGCCTGGCTGGACTGCTCGTTCATGCCGGACAGGGTCCCATATCCACCTGGCACGGCCGACTCCCGTCCGCCACCCGGAACAGACCGCCGAAACAGACCACCTGAACTGAACAGACCGGACGAGACGCCCATGCTCTACGCCGAGCGCGCTACGCCGAGTGCCTACGCCGAGCGCGTCAGTATCCGCAGTACCTCCAGCGTGCGCGGCGGCACGTCCGGTTCCTCGCCGTCGCTCGCCGCGAGGCGCACATGGGCGTCCCGGGCCGCGCGGACCGCCTCCGGCCAGCCGGCGTGGTCGAGGTAGGCCGAGACGGGGGCGTCCGGGCCGACCTGGTGCATGATCCGCAGGACGCGGAGTACGGCGGTGTCGACGAGGGCGGCTTCCTGGGAGTCCCGGAAGATCGTGCCGACGTATTTCTCGGCGGACCAGCTGTCCAGCCAGGTGTCCTCGACCAGGCGGTACACGGCGTCGGTGACGTCCCCGTAGCCGTCGACGCCGGCCAGCCAGACGTCTCGCTGGAACACCTGATCGGAGAGCATGTGCAGCGCGGAGCGCACATTGCTGCGCCAGCGCCACCACGGCATGTCGTTGAGTGGCATGCCGCCCATGGTGGGGGAGCGACGGCCGCGACGGGAAGAGTCTTCCGAACCTTGCACGGTCATCGATCGTACGGTCCCTGTGAAAATGAGATCAACACCCCCCGTAATTCACCTCCCCGTCACCACGTGTCGACCAAGGGTCACATCCGGGTTTGCCGTGTGACGGAATCGTGCGTGTCCATGACCGGCAGGCGAGGCACCCGCAGCTCCTTCCGCACCAAACTCCCCACGTCGCTCCCCACCTCGATGGGCGTGCTGGCCGTGTGCGCGGCGCTCGCCGCCGGATGCGGGGTCGTACCCGGCACCTCGGCCGGTTCCGATGGGGGTGACATCACCGTCATGACCTGGGCGCCGGAGGACACCGACGCCACCAACAAGCCCGGTATGCCGGCCATGGCGCAGGCGTACGCGCGCTGGATCAACTCCACGGGGGGCCTGAACGGGCGCAAGCTCAAGGTCCTGACCTGCAACGACCACAACGACCGGGTGGCCGCCGCGAAGTGCGCCCGGCGCGCCGCCGACGAGGACGTCGTCGCGGTCGTCGGCTCCTACAGCCAGTTCGGCGACGACTTCCTGGGCCCGCTGGCCTCCGCCGGAATCCCCTACATCGGCGGCTACGGCGTCACCAACGACGAGTTCACCAATCCGATGTCCTACCCGGTCAACGGCGGCTCGCCCGCCCTGCTGGCCGGCCTCGGCAAGGAACTCGCCTCCGTCTGCGGGCCCGTCGCCCTGATCCGCCCCGACACCATCGCGGGCGACCAGCTGCCGCAGCTCCTCGACTCCGGGCTGCGGGCGGGCGGCCACGCCGAGGCGCGGGACCAGCTGGCCGCCGAGGACGCCACCGAGTACGGGACGCACACGAAGCTCGCCCTGGAGCGCACGGCGGGCACCGCGGGCACGGAGACGGAGCACGAGGGGTGTGTCGTGCCCGCGCTGGGGGACCGTACGAACACCTTCATGGACTCCTTCCGGCGCGACCGCGGGGACTACCCGGCCGTGCGCACCGCCACCGTCCTCGGCAGCGTCGACCAGACGGTGATCAACGCGACCGGGGGCGGGAGGGGCCCGTACGAGGGCTCGTACATCACCGGCTGGTACCCGGTGGCCGGCGACGCCCGGTGGGACGAGATGAAGAAGGTCATCAACGAGGAGGCCTTCGACGACAACCGCGTCGACCCGCAGGACGCGGGGGTGCAGACCACCTGGATCGCGTACACCGTCCTGAAGGCGGTCGTCGAGTCGCTGGGCGAGGGCGAGGTGTCCTCGACCACGGTCCGGCGGGCCCTCGACGACGGTGTCCGGGTCACCACCGGCGGCCTCACCCCGACGCTGCGCTGGCGCTTCGAGGATCTGCTCTCGGTGGTCGGCTTCCCGCGCCTGGTCAACGCGCAGGTCACCCTCCAGGTCGTCCGCGACGGCCGCCTCGTCGCCGCGCGCAAGAACTCCGTCGACACGACGAAGCTGTTGGAGAGCGCGACGGACTGAGGACCGGCGGGCGGTCCCTCCAGGAGGGACCGCCCGGTGCCCGACGGCCGGTTCAGAGTCGGTTCAGAGCTGGGTGGACTGGCGCTCCGTCAGGCCGTACGACTTCGCGATCGTGTTCCACAGCTCGGCCGCCTTGGCCTTCTGCCCGGTGGCGATGCCGCTCTGCTGGTTGCCCTTCTGCGTCTGGCCGGTCGAACGGGCCTGGCCCTTCTTGCAGCCGTTCTTGCCCGCCACCTGGTCGGCCCAGGCCGCGTAGTGCTCGTCGGCCGACTGGGACGCGTGCCACGCCTTGGTGAGGGCGTCGGTGAGCTGGGCGTGCTCGGGGAGCTTGTCGACGGACAGTGACGCGAGCCGGGTGACCAGTTCGCCGCGCTGCTGGGCCGCGCCGCGCAGGTCCGAGGCCGCCTGGCCCAGGTTGTTGCAGGACTTGACGTTCGCCACGGCCTTGATCACCGTGTCGCGGCTGTTGTTGCTGTCGGCGAGGAGCTTGTCGAGTTCGACGGCCTGCGCCTTGGCCGGGTCGGCGGCCGGTGCCTTGGACCCCTCCGGCGCGGCCGAGGTCGCCGCGACGGTCTTGTTGTCCGCGTCGTTGTCGCTCTTCCCGCCCCCGCTGCTCAGCAGCGCGCCGGCGCCTATCCCGAGCACGGCGAGGCCGACCCCGAGGGCCGCGATGACGGGCACCTTCGAACGCCGTCCGCCACCGCCCCGGCCGCCGTGGCGGTCGTCCATGTCGTGGGGCGCGGGCGCCCCGGCCGCCTGGAAGCCGTACGGGGCCTGCTGGGCGGCGTACGGAGCCTGCTGGCCGTAGGGCCCGGGGGCGGGCTGCGGGTGCTGCTGGGGCTGGATGCGGGGCATCTGCTGGGTGGCGCCGGCCGGTGACTCGGCACCGGGGGCGCCGGGGCCGCCGCGGAAGAGGTTGTCGAAGTCGGAGGGCGGCTGACGGTCGTCGGGGCCGCCCGGCTGTCCGCCGTACGGCCCCGCGGGCACCGGCGGGATGTACTGGGTGGCGTCGGCGTCGGAGCCGCCGGGGGCCGCCTGCGGCACGCGGCCCAGGTACGCGGTCGCCTCGGCGGCCGTCTCGGGCGGCATCGCGCCGGGGCCCACGGGCGGGAGGAACTGCGTCGCCGCCTCGTTGGCGTGCGGGGTCGTGTGAGGGGGCGCGGGGGTGTGCGCCGTCACCGGCGGAAGGTACTGGGTGGCCGGTTCGGCGACCGGCCCGGGGGTGCCGGGAACGGGCGGGATGTACTGCGTCGCGCCGTCGTCGACGGGCGGCAGCGGAGCACCGGGCGCGGCGGCGGCGTACGGGAGGGCCGCACCGCCCTCGGGTGGCAGCGGGGCGCCACCGTACTGCCCGTACGGCTGCCCGTACTGCTGGCCGTACTGCGGCTGATGGGCCTGCTGCTGGTACTGCGGCATGGGCGGGCCACCGGCGGCGGGCGGGAGCGGCGCGGACTCGGCGCCGTGGGGGGCCTGCGGTACGGGGTGGGGGGCGCCCGGGGTCGCCTGGGCGTCGTAGCCGGGCTGCTGGGCCCAACCGCCGGACATGCGCGGGTCGTTGTCCCACGCCGGGGCTGACGGCGCCTGCTGCTCGGGCTGTTGCTGCGACTGCGGCTGGAACTGGCCTTGGTCGCCCCACTGTTGGTGCTGGTACTGGTACTGCTCCTGGTGCTGTTGGGCGTCAGGGGCCGCCGGCCAGTCATCGGCCGCCGGAGGTTGCGCGTGACCCTGGCTGTGGGCCTGGCCGTGTGCCTGGCTGTGACCCTGGTTCATGTCCGGGCCCCACGGCTGTCCCCAGGCCTGACCGGCGGTCGGGTTCGGGTTCGGGGGTGGCGGCAGCGCCGGGGTGGGAGCGGGCCTGCCGCCGCTTCCCCCCGTCATACCCGGCAGCAGCGGTTCGCCGCCGTCGGAGGGCAGCACGATGCCTTCGCGCGCCACGCGCGGCGAGGGCTCCTCGCCCTGTCCACTCTGCGTCACCGGGACTCCTACTAATGGGGGACCTTCGGAATCGTCGGTTAACGCTACCGGGTCCCCGGAATCC
The DNA here is from genome assembly GCF_036898825.1 of Streptomyces sp. B21-083. Classification (GTDB taxonomy): domain Bacteria; phylum Actinomycetota; class Actinomycetes; order Streptomycetales; family Streptomycetaceae; genus Streptomyces. Next base: position 4,346,284 of record NZ_JARUND010000001.1, read on the forward strand.
GATTCCACGCAGCACAGGACCGGACCAGTCCCCCACCAGCCGCTCAGCGTCCCGCTGTGTCTCCTGTCACGCCGCCACCCGCAGGTCCAGCCGAGCCCCGAACTCCCGGACCACGGGTTCCTCGCGGAACGGCTCCAGGCGCATGTGGAGGTCCTCCAGGTACTCGGCGCCCCGGTTGGAGCGCAGGGTGCCGAGGAGTTCCACCGCGCGCAGGCCCGTGTGGCAGGCCTCCTCCACCTCGCGCTGCTGGACCTGCGCCGTGGCCAGCAGCACCAGTCCGATGGCCCGGCGTCGCGCCCGGGTCTCGGGGTGTCCGTCCAGCGACTCCTGCGCGCACCGGCCCGCCGCCTCGGCCTGGCCGAGGTCCCGGTGGCAGTGCGCCAGCTCGTCGGCCAGATAGGCCGCGTCGAAGTGGGCGATCCACACCGGGTCGTCCCCGGACTCCGGGTCGGCCGCGTCCAGCGCGTTGACCGCGCGCGCGGACGCCAACTGGGCCGACCGCGCGTCTCCCATCAGGGCGTGGCCCCGGGCCTCGGCCGCGTGGAACATCGCCTCCGCGCGCGGGGTGACCCTGCCACGCGCCCCCTCCTGTGCCGCCCGCGCCAGCTGGGCGATCTCCCGCGGGTTTCCGAGCTGCGCGGCGAGATGGCTCATGGAGGCGGCGAGTACGTACCCTCCGTACCCCCGGTCCCCGGCCGCCTGGGCGAGCCGCAGCGCCTGGATGTAGTAGCGCTGGGCGAGGCCGGGCTGGCCGGTGTCGACGGCCATGTACCCGGCGAGTTCGGTCAGCCGGGCGACGGCGGCGAAGAGGTCGCGGCCGACCGCCTCCCGGTACGAGCCCGCCAGCAGCCCGGAGACGACGCTGTTGAGGTAGTGCACGACGACCGGACGCACGTGGCCGCTGCCGAACTGGTGGTCCAGGTCCGTCAGGGCCTGCGTCATCGCGCGCACCGCGGCCACGTCCGACGGCCCCACGCGGGGACCCGCCTGGCGCGCCACCTGGGAGTCGGGGGACGAGATCAGCCAGTCCCGGCTGGGCTCCACGAGCGCGGACGCGGCGACGGACGAGCCGGACAGGAAGTCCCGCCGGCCCACGTCACTGCGCCACAGCTCACACACCTGCTCGATGGCGCCGAGAACGGTCGGGGAGAACTGGAGCCCGACGCCCGAGGCGAGGTTCTTGCCGTTGGCCATGCCGATCTCGTCGATCGTGACCGTACGGCCGAGTTTGCGGCCGAGGGCCTCGGCGATGATCGCGGGCGCGCGGCCCCGGGGCTGCTGTCCGCGCAGCCAACGGGCCACGGACGTTTTGTCGTACCGCAGATCGTGGCCGTGCTCCGCGCCGCACATGTTGACCCGGCGGGCCAGCCCGGCGTTCGAGCAGCCCGCTTCCTGGATGAGCGCCTGCAGCCGTTCGTTCGGCTGCCGCGCGACGAGAGGCCTTGCGGCCATGGCGTACCCCCTGAGGCTGCGGTGCCGTGCCACGCACCGAGTTGACGTGTCTTCCGTGCCCGGAACCCCTTCCGTACGCGGCCCGGTGAGCGGACGAGTACGGCGAAAAGATCCGGCCTCGAAGATCAATGCCCCGCAGACATGCCGACAATGCGAAGCATGTGAGGATTGCCGGGGTAAAGGCGGATGCCCAGCCCCTCCCCTGCCTACCCAGCCCCGTCCCGGATCCTCCTGCGCGCCCCCGCCCATGCATCCATGCGCCCCGGCTGCGGAATCGATGCTCCTCCCCCGCGCATGTGACATGCGTAACTCATGAATCCCACTAGAGTTGTCCTCATCGTGGAAGAGACCATCGCGGGCCCTGATGCTGCCCAAATCCCCAAGCAACGCGGCGAATCCCTCTTGGAAACCGCCGTCCGTTACGCCGAAGAGCGCCACTGGGACGTGTTCCCCGGTACGTGGCTGGAAGCTGTCGACGGGGTGCAGCGATGCTCCTGCGGCGACACAGCGTGCGCCCTGCCCGGCGCACACCCGTCGCGTCCCGACTGGATCACGCAGGCCACGGGCAGTGCGACCGTCGCGCGCCGGCTGTGGACCGACCAGCCGACGGCGTCGATCCTGCTGCCGACCGGCCATACGTTCGATGCGATTGACGTGCCCGAGACTGCCGGGTTCCTCGCGCTGGCGCGTATGGAGCGGATGGAACTGACGCTCGGGCCGGTGATGTTGACGCCGGATCGGCGGATGCGGTTCTTCGTTTTGCCGGGGGCGTCGGTGAAGGTGCCGGATCTGGTGCGCAAGTTGGGGTGGTCGCCTGCCTCGCTGGATCTGGTCGCGCTGGGTGAGGGGGCGTATGTGGCTGCGCCGCCTACCCGGTATGCGTCTCGGGGGGCTGTGCAGTGGGCCTGCCGGCCTACGCCTGCGAATCGGTGGTTGCCGGATGCGGAGGAGTTGATCTCGCCGCTTGCCTATGCGTGCGGGCGGGATCGTTAGCTTTCGCTGTTCGGGGTGCCTGGTTTCGGTTGTCGGGCGGCTGCGGGCCGGTTGTGGCTGGTCGCGCAGTTCCCCGCGCCCCTAAAAACCTGCGGTGCCCGCCAGTCGGTCGGGCGCACCCCCCGCCCCTAAAAACCTGCGGTGGCCGCCAGTCGGTCGGGCGCGACCCTGCGCCCCTAAAAGCCTGCGGTGGCCGCCAGTCGGCCCGACGCACCCCTCGCCCCCACAAACTGCGGTGACCGTTAGCTGGTCGGGCGCGACCCGCGCTTCTGAAAGCCTGCGGTGGCCGCCAGTCGGCCGGACGCACCCCTCGCCCCCACAAACTGCGGTGACCGTTAGCTGGTCGGGCGCGACCCGCGCTTCTGAAAGCCTGCGGTGGCGGCCAGTCGGTCGGGCGCACCCTGCGGCCCTGAAAGCCTGCGGTGGCCGCCAACCGGTCGGGCGCACCCTGCGGCCCTGAAAGCCTGCGGTGGCCGCCAGTCGGTCGGGAGCGCCCTGCGGCCCTGAAAGGCTGGGGTGGCCGTTGGTTGGTCGGGCGCGATCGGCGCTTCTGGGGGGTTGTGGTTGGCGCCTGCTGATCAGACACCGCCTCGCGCCCCATAAGGCTCCCGTTGCCGTCGGGGGGCTGCACCGTAGGCTCCTCGCATGGTTGATGGTGCTGCCGTGCGTGTGCAGGGGCTTTGGAAGCGGTTTGGGCAGCAGGTCGCTGTTGCCGGGATCGATCTGGAGTTGCCCGCCGGGAAGTTCGTCGGGCTCGTCGGGCCGAACGGGGCCGGGAAGACGACCACGCTCTCGATGGTGACCGGGCTGCTGCGGCCCGACCAGGGCACCGTGGAGGTCGTGGGGCACGACGTGTGGCGCGACCCCGTCGAGGTCAAGGCGCGCATCGGGGTGCTGCCCGAAGGGCTTCGGCTCTTCGAGCGGCTGTCCGGGCGTGAGCTCCTCGCCTACTCGGGGCGGTTGCGCGGACTGCCCGGCGTCGAGGTCGACAAGCGGGCGGCCCAGCTTCTCGACGTCCTCGACCTGGCCGGCGCGCAGCACAAGCTCGTCGTCGACTACTCGACCGGCATGCGCAAGAAGATCGGCCTCGCCGCCGCTCTCCTCCACAATCCCGAAATCCTGTTCCTCGACGAACCGTTCGAGGGTGTGGACCCGGTGTCGGCGCAGATCATCCGGGGTGTGCTGGAGCGGTACACGGGCTCCGGCGCCACCGTCGTCTTCTCGTCCCATGTCATGGAGCTGGTCGAGTCGCTGTGCGACTGGGTCGCGGTGATGGCGGCGGGACGTATCCGGGCGCACGGCCCGCTGGCCGAGGTGCGGGGTGACGCGCCCTCGCTGCAGCACGCGTTCCTCGAACTCGTCGGCGCGGGCGAGCGCGACCACGGGTCCCACCTCGACTGGCTGGGCGGCGGCGCCCGATGACGGGGGAAGGGTCGGTCACAGCGGTCGTCGTACGGCTGAAGCTGTCGTTGCTGCGCAACGGGCTGCGGCAGTCCGCGGGGCGGCGGGCCGCGTACGTCACCTCCCTCGTCGTCGTGCTGCTGCTCGCCGCACTCCAGTTCGTCGGGCTGATCGCGCTGCGCGGCAACGCGCACGCCGCGTCCGTCACCGTCATCCTCCTCGCGGTCATGGCGCTGGGCTGGGCCTTCATGCCGCTGTTCTTTCCCAGCGGCGACGAGACCCTCGACCCGACCCGGCTGGTGATGCTGCCGTTGCGCCCCCGGCCGCTGGTGCGGGCGCTGCTCGTGGCCTCGCTCGTCGGGATAGGGCCGCTGTTCACGCTGTCCCTGCTCGTCGGGTCGGTGCTCGCCCTGGCACACGGCGGGGCGGCGTTCGTGGTGTCGCTCGTCGCCGTTCCCCTCGCGCTGCTGGTGTGTGTGGCGCTCGCGCGGGCCGTCGCCGCCGCCAACGTCCGGTTGCTCAGCAGCCGCAAGGGGCGCGATCTCGCCGTACTCAGCGGACTGGTCGTCGCGATCGGGGCGCAGCTCGTCAACTTCGGTATGCAGCAGCTCGGTTCGGCGGGACTCGGGCAACTCGACCCGGCCGCAAGAGTGTTGGCCTGGGTGCCGCCTGCTTCCGCGCTCGGGGCGGTGGACTCGGCGAGCGAGGGCTCGTACGGCATCGCCGTCGCCCAACTCGCGATCAGCGCAGGCACGTTGGTGCTGCTGCTGCGGGCCTGGTCGCGGACCCTCACCCGGCTGATGACCTCGCCCGACGGGTCCACCCTGCAGGCCGCCGAGCCCTCGGGCAAGCGGGAGCGGACGTCCGGCGGGCCGGCGCGGTGGCTGCCGGACGGGCGTACCGGGACCGTCATGGAACGGAGCCTGCGCTATGCGTGGCGGGACCCCAAGACCAAGGCCGCGTGGGTGACCTCGCTGGCGATCGGACTCATCGTGCCGGTGTTCAACGCGATACAGGGCACCGGCTCCGTCTACTTCGCCTGCTTCGCGGCCGGGATGCTCGGCGTCCAGATGTACAACCAGTTCGGCCAGGACACCTCCGCCTTCTGGATGGTCGCGATGACGATCTCGTCCACCCGGGACGCATACGTCGAACTGCGCGGCCGGGCACTGGCGTTGCTGCTGATCAGCCTGCCGTACGCCACCCTCGTGGTCGTTCTCACCACCGCGCTGCTCGACGACTGGACCACGCTGCCGGAGGCGCTCGGGCTGTCCCTCGCGCTGCTGGGGGCGATGCTGGCGGCCGGGGCCTGGTCGTCGGCCCAGTACCCCTACTCCATCCCGCAGGAGAGCTACAAGAACGTCGTCCCCGGGCAGGCCGGGCTCGCCATGGCCGCCATCTTCGGCGGCATGGTCGGCGCCGCCCTGCTGTGCGCCCCCGTCATCGCCCTCACCATCTGGCTGAACGTCGACTCCGGCGGCGACCGGTGGACATGGCTGCTGCTGCCGGTCGGTGTCGGATACGGCGCCCTGCTCATCCTGCTCGGACTGCGCCTCTCCGCGCCGCGCACGGCACGGCGGCTGCCGGAGATCCTGGCGGCCGTCAGCAAGGGCTGAACCCGCCCCGGCCGCGCGGCACGCACGCCCCCACACCCTCGCGACCTCGCCGAACTTGCCTACGGCATACGGGGTTTGCGCTCCGAATCGCGGGGAGGGAAGAGGCGAAGGAAGCTTTCAGGGGGGAGCGCCCGCATGGCCAGATGGTTCGGCAGATCCAAGTCCAGGAGCCATGACCCGGTCGGCGCCGCGGCCGAGTCCGAGCACCTCGAACCCCTCGGTGTCTCCGACGACCTGCGACTGGCCTACGGCCGCACCGGCGACCCGAAGCTGCTGCGCGGCGCGCTCCAGGCCGCCGAGCTGGCCGTTCAGGTCTACCCGGTCAACGACGTCCGGCACGCCGCCGCCCTCTCCTCGCTGTGCGTGCTGCACCGGCTGAGCTGGGAACGCGAGAGGGCGGCCCCCGATCTGATCAAGGCCGTCGACTACGGGCGCCGGGCCGTCGACAAGTCCCCGCCCGGCGACACGGAACTCCCCCGGCACATGTCCTCCCTGGCCACCGCCCTCCAGGAGGTCTACGACAGCACCCAGGACGAGGAGTCCATCGACGAGGCCATCAACCTGTACCGCGGCTGCCTGGACCTCATGCCGTTGAGCAGCAGCGGGCAGGGTGAGGAGCGCGTCAGCCAGGTGTCCAACCTCGCCAACTCCCTGCTCCGCAAAGGGCGTAGCAGCCGCGACAACGACATCCTGAACGAGGCGGCCGCACACGCCCGCGCCGCACTGCGCGACACCCCGGACGACCATCCGATGCACCCGGTACGCCTCGTCAACCTCGGCGGGGTGCTCCTCGGGCTCGTCCAGAGCGGCCATCCGGAACACCTCGGCGAGGCGGAGGACATGTACGCACGCGGACTGCGGGAGTTCCCGGCCGGCCACCCCGCACGCCCCGGCGTCGAGCAGACGCTCGCCATGATCAAGGACCTGCACAGACAGTTCGGGACCTGACCAGGGTCCCGCGCCTCGAACTGACCCTTCTCGTCGAGAACTTCGCCGGCCCCGACCGCTGGCGGTGGGCGCTGGTGGCGCCCGACGGCGAGGTTCTCGCGCTGCACAAGGTCCGTCTGGACCCGTCGGGCCCCCAGTACGAGGCTTTGAGGGCCGCCGCTGGTGCCTCCTCGCGGTGACCCTCGTCGCGACCCGCGCGGTGGCCTTCCTGACAGCGACAGGAGGAACCGGCAAGACCTGAGCCCCGGGGACGGTCTCGCGCGCCCCGGCAGGGACGGTGCGGGGCTGTGCTGAATTCGCGGCTGCCGCCGCGTGGGCGCGACCAGCCCCCGCCGGCCCACGGGCAGAAAACCACCTGCCCCCACACACAACCCGACGACGCGCTAGCGGGCCAGAACACCGTCCAGGAACGGTTCGATGGCCGCCCGCCAAGCCGATGGCTGGTCGTAGTGCACGAGGTGGCCGGCGTCGGCCACCTCCGCGTACTCGCCCCTCGGCAGGACACGGACCATCTCCTGCGCCTCCGCCCGGCCGAGTTCGCCGTCCAGACCGCGCACGACGAGGGCGGGGCACTGAACCTGCGTCAGCTCCTCCCAGTGCGCGTCGAACACCCACGTCTCACGGGACTTGAGCATCTGCTCCGGCTGGAAGACGGGGCGCCAGCCGTCGGCGGACTCCTGCATCACCTCGGCGTAGAACTCACCGCGCGAGGGGCTGGGCCGCTCGACCCAGGGGTCGTCCTCACCGAACCACTTGCGTACGTCGGCGAGGGTGGCGAAGGGGACGGGCCAGGCCTTGAACCAGTCCTCCCACTCCCGCTGGGAGGCCGCGCCCAGCGCCGACGCCCGCATGTCGCAGATGATCAGGCCCTGCACCAGATCGGGGCGTTTCGCGGCGAGCTGCCAGGCGGTCAGGGCGCCCATGGCGTGGCCGATGAGGACGACGGGGCCGAGGCCGAGCTGCTCGATCGCCGCCTCGGCGTCCTCGACGTAGGCCTCACGGGTGTAGAGGTCGCCGGGCGGACGGTCGCTCTGGCCGTGGCCCCGCTGGTCGAGCGCGACGGCCCGGTGCCGCTCGCCCAGCCAGCGGGCGGCGGACGCCCAGTGCGAGGCGCGGCCCATGAGCCCGTGCAGTAACAGCACGCCGGGGGCCTGGTCGGGTTCTGTGACCCTGGCCTGTTCCTCACCGGTTTTGGGAGGGTCGGCGAACTCCCAGGCGGCAAGTCGCACGCCGCCCGCTCCGGTCACGTCGATACGCCGCGCCATAGGTCTCTGGCACCCCCCTAGCTATCGATGTCTCCTCTGCCGATCACCGGATCGATGAAATCGACGAACCGGTGGACCGGTGGACCGACAGATCTATGGATCACTGGTTCGTACAGCGTGCGTCCGTCGCCCACTGTCACCCACAGATTATCGAATGGCTATTCGAAAATGCGGTTCCCGGCCGCAACACCCCTCGTTCGAGTGACCCCGCCCAAGGAATGATCCGCGTGGCCGAGGGGAGATCTTCTGCGGGAGGCGGACCGCTCGGGGATGACGGTCCGAAGGGGATGACCCTGGGAGCTCGGGGCTCCGGGTCAGCACAGGGGAGGACAGGCCCCGGCGCCACTTGGCGCCGGGGCCCTGTTCACGTCCGCGGCACATCCTCACGCTCCCCCTCCCCCGCCGGGCGACACCGCTGCCGCTCCCGGCCAAGAGCCCTCACGTCATATGCCTCTCGCGACAGCGTGGCATGCGAAACGGCCCAGCGCTGCCGTTCCGCACACTGAATCTTGGAATGGCGCGCCGGAACGGCACGGAACCCAGGACATGACAAGTTCCTCGCCGGTGACAGGAGTTGACGGTGCGGCGACCGGAGCCGCGTCAGGGGAACCGCGGCAGGGGCGCCCGGGTCAGCGCTTCGCCACGAACACGTGCGAGGCCACGCCCGCCTCCAGCTCGGCCGCCTCACCGCCGCTGCCGACCAGCACCCCGCCGGCCGCCTCCGTCACGCTCACCACCGAACCGGGCTGCACACCCGCGCGACGCAGCGTGTACATCAGCTGCGCGTCCGTCTGGATGGGCTCGCCGATACGCCGTACGACGACCGTCTTGCCGTCCACACCCGGGTCGAGGTCGGCCAGCGAGACCATGCCCTCGTCGAGGAAGGGGTCCGCGCCGTCCTTCTCGCCCAGCTCCTCCAGGCCCGGGATCGGGTTGCCGTAGGGCGACTCGGTGGGGTGGCGCAGGAGTTCGAGGACCCGGCGCTCCACGGCCTCGCTCATCACGTGCTCCCAGCGACACGCCTCCGCGTGGACCTGCTCCCATTCCAGGCCGATCACGTCGACGAGCAGGCACTCCGCGAGGCGGTGCTTGCGCATGACGCGGGTGGCGAGGCGACGGCCCTCCTCCGTGAGCTCCAGGTGCCGGTCGGTGGCGACCGCCACCAGACCGTCGCGCTCCATCCGGGCCACGGTCTGGCTGACCGTCGGGCCGCTCTGGTCCAGCCGCTCGGCGATCCGGGCGCGCATGGGGACCACACCTTCCTCCTCCAGCTCAAGGATGGTGCGGAGATACATCTCCGTCGTATCGATCAGTCCGGACATACGTGCCCCTTGATGAGATGTGCCGGAGGCTCGACGGCTCCGGCGGTGCGCTGGCCCTGGCTTCAATTCTGACGCATACCACTGACAACCGTGCCGCCGCGGCGAACCACACGGTTACGGATCCCCGCGGTCGGGTAGACAGCACGTTTCACCGAGGGTACGGCGACGGGCGCGGGAACGGCCGGTGGCGCTGTTGACACGCCAGTGGTCCAGACCTCACCGTGATCGGCGACGCAGACGCCACGAACCTCCGAGGGGCCCCGGAATGAGCGACAGCAAGCCGATCGGAAACCCGAGCGGACAACCGACCGGACAACTGGCCGGACAGTTCCTCGACGCCGCGATCGGGCTTCTGCGACGGGTCCGCGACGAGGAGACGGACGCCGTGACGGCCGCCGGCACGCTCATCGCCGACACCGTGGCGGCCGAGGGGCGCCTGTTCGCCTTCGGCGCCGGGCACTCCTCGCTCGCCGCGCAGGACATCGTCTACCGCGCGGGCGGCCTCGCCCTGATGAACCTGCTGGCCGTCCCCGGTGTCGTCGGCGTCGACGTCGTGCCGGCCACGCTGGGCTCCGCACTGGAACGCGTCGAGGGCCTGGCCACGGCGGTCCTGGACACGTCACCGCTGCGCGCGGGCGACGTCCTCGTGATCATCTCCCTCTCCGGCCGCAACGCCCTCCCGGTGGAAATGGCGCTCCGCGCGCGTGCCCTCGGCGTCAAGGTCATCGGCGTGACGTCGGTGGCGTACGCGACGGAGACGACGCCCCGGAACGCCTCGGGCACGTTCCTCAAGGACCACTGCGACGTCGTACTGGACTCGAAGATCGCCCCCGGGGACGCCGTACTCACCCTCGACACCGTCCCGGCGCCCTTCGCGCCCGCCTCGACAGTCGTCACGTCGGCCCTGCTCCAGTCGGTCATGGCCACGGCGGCGGGCATCCTGGCGGAACGGGGCATCGAGCCCCCGCTGCTGCGCTCCGGCAACGTGGACGGTGGCCACGACTGGAACGCGCGCATCCTCAAGCAGTACGGCGACCGGATCTTCTACGAGCGCTGAGAGCTATGCCCCTCCTGCTCTCTACCCCTCCTGCTTGAGGTCCCGTTCCCTGAGCCCGGCCAGGTCCAGGGCCGCCGCGATCCGGGCGGCCACGTCCTCCGCGTACATCGCGTCCGTACGTTCGAACTGGCTCCGCCCGGCGCCCCGCAGAAACGTCACGACGCCCAGGGTGCGCCCCCGGCTGCGCAGCACCGCGCACAGCGCGTGGACCGAGTCCGGCGGCCACCGGCGCTGGACGGCCCACGCACGGGCCTGTTCCACGGCGTACGACCCGGCGCTCGCGCGCACCGACCCGGACCGCTCGACGCACTGCACGGCGGGGTGCCCGTCGCCGTAGCGCACCGGCAGTCCGGCCTGGCCGGCGAGGACGCTGGGCCCCGGCGCCCCGGAGGGCGTGGCGGCGGCGCGGACCAGTCGTACCGGACCGTCCCCGTCGTCCGCCGTACCGTCGGCCGCCATGCCGCCGATGACGGCGATCCGGTCGATGAGCGCGTGGTCGGCGAAGCCGGCGAGGGCGAAGTCCAGGTGGGTGGTCGCGGCCTCGGCGGGGTCCTCGTACTCGGCGGCGGCCCGCGCCGCGCGGTGCAGCTGGTGGCTACGGAACCGCAGCTGAGCCGCCTCCTGTTCGATCTGCTTGGCCTCGGTGACGTCCTGGAACAGCCACCCCACACCGAGAGGAACCGGTTCTTCGGTGAGCGGCGAGGCCAGCCGCAGAAATCCGCTCCGCCAGCAGCGCCGCTTCTCGCCCTCGGGCGTACGCACGCTCACCCACATCTCGGCCGGCGCGGGCGGCGCGCCCTCGGCGAGGACGTGCGTCAGCGCGCTCTCCAGCTCCTCGACACCCTGCGAGAGCAGCTCCCCGAGGGGGCGCCCGAGCACGGCGGTACGGCCGGTGCCGAGTGAGCGGGCGGCGTGCGCGTTGACGACGGCCGGCCGTAGATCGGCGTCGACGAGGACGACGCCCCAGCTGGCGTCCTCGAACAACGCCTCACTCAGGGCGATCGACCGCTCAAGGTCTATCTGCGCGTGCACCTCGCTGAAGGCGCAGTACAGCCCCGCGGGCTTGCCGTCGGGCCCGCGCACGGCGGCGGACTGGGTCCGTACGAGCACCCGGCCGCCGTCCTTGGTCAGCAGCGCGAACTCGTGCACCTGGCGTCCCGGGGCGTGCATCGCGGACAGCAGCCGCCCCTCGACCTCCTCGGCGTCGGCCTTGCGGACCGCCCATCCGGCGAAACCGTGCCGCCCGACGGCCTCGGCGGCGGTCCAGCCGAGAATCCGCTCGGCCTCCCGGTTCCAGTGGGTCACGACGCCGTCGGCGTCGAAGGCGCACAGGGCGGCGTCCATGCCGTCGAGAAGCGCGGCGAGCAGGTCGAAGCCACCGCCGTCCGAACCTTCCGGGCCGTCCCTCTCGGGCTCGTCCGGCCCCAGCTCGTCGGTGGTCCCACTACGCCGGGAAGCACTCACCTGGACCCCCTGCAGGCCGCGTCCGCACGTACTGCGCGACGGTTCGCTCACTCACCATCATTCAACTCGAACGTGACGCAGCACACATCGAGTTCCCCCAAGTTCGCAGGAAATCGTTGCACGGCGGAAATTCGCCGTACTCCGGGAACAAGCCGCTCCTGCCCCTCCCTCCACCGGACCAAACCGACCGTACGGAATGTCCGGCCTCAGGGCGCCCTCAGGGCGTGGTGTGCGCCAGTCGCAGGTCGACCCAGAGATCGCTCTCCCCGTCCAGCACGTACCGCTCGACCTCGACGAACCCCTGCTTGTACGCGAAGGCGAGTCCGTCCTCGTTGGCGGCCAGGACGACGGTCTCGATCACCTCGGCGCCGAGGTCCCGCGCCTGTCCGAGCCCCCGCAGATACATCTCGGCCCCGAACCCGCGCCGGCGAAAACCGGGCAGCACGCGCGCGATGACGGTGGCCACGGCCGCGTTCCCGTCACCGGCGGGCGGCCGGACGGTGGCACACCCCACCAGGGTGTCGCCGAGATACGCGACCTCCAGCCGGTTGCGCGCACTGCGTTCGCGTACGTCGTCCAGCGACATGGCGGCGGGCGCAACGATTAGGTTGTGCACGTACCGCCAGTCCTCAAGGGCCACCTCATCGACGTCGACGCCGGAGTCAAGGCCGACATCACTCACGGGCACGATACGAAGATCAGACACGGTGACAGAAAATCGCACCCCGCGGGTGGCCGTCAACGGAGTAGTACCGTGCCGATCATGGCGGACTGGGACATACGACCGGCGACGACATCGGACATCGAGCCGGTGGCCGAGCTGCGTGCCGTGGTGATGCGGGCGGATCTGGAACGGCTCGGGCGGTACGACGAACAGCGCGTCCGGCAGCGCTTCCGGGACGCGTTCGACCCGGCCCACACCTGGGTGATCGAGGTGGCCGGCGAGTTCGCGGGCTGCGTGGCGCTGCGCCCGGCCGAGGACGCCCGAGGTCACGTCCACTGGCTGGAGCACTTCTATCTCGACCCGCGTCTCCAGGGCCGTGGAATCGGCTCGGGCGTGCTGCGCGACCTGCTCGAACGCTGCGACGCCGAGGGCACCCTCGCCCGGCTGAACGTGCTCCAGGGCAGCCCGGCGCGAGGGCTGTACGAGCGGCACGGGTTCGTGGTGGAGACCGAGGACGCCGTGGATGTGTTCATGGTGCGCGCGCGGCCGTGACGAGCGGTGACGGCCCGCCCCGCGTGATCGAGCGCGAGGCCGCGATCCGCATCGTGGAGGAGGAGCTGGCCCGCGAGTACCGGGCGTCGTCGGCTCTGGGTGTGGACCCGGTGTTCGGGGTGACGACGATCCGCCTGAGAAAATAGGTTGATGCGCGGTCGATCGCTTCCTAGGGTGTGGCTTACACATGATGGGAGGTGATCGGGTAAATGAGTCAAACCCGGACGCGTGAGGTGGCTGCGGGCTAGCGGCCTGCCACCACGTTCATTGCGGTGCCGGACCAGCGTGGGTCACTGACACGCAGCCGGCCGAAATCAACGCAGTCACCCGACCCGCGAGCTCGCCGGCACGTCCGGCCGGCCCCTCCTCCAGAGGGACCGAGTTCGCGGGTCGCCTGCGTTCCAGCAAGCTCCGGCAAGTTCCTGCGGCTATGCCTTCAGGCTTCGCTTGGCCAGTTCGTAGGCCGGGAGCATCGCCTCGTGTTCCCCGGTGTCCAGTCCTCCCAGGTGTACGACGACCGGTCCGCGCGGTGTCGTGACCGCGAGGGCGCGCTCCGGCTTCGGGGCGTCGTCGTACTGGGTCTTGTAGAGGTACTCCACCTCGACACCGGTGAGGGCGCCCGCCGTGAACTCGCTGTACCGCGCCTTGGTCGCACCGGTCTCGGCGGCCATGAACCCCTTCAGCACTGTGCGCGCGTCGTCAGCACCCGGGGCGCCGGTCCAGACGCGCAGGAAGCCGATGTGCCCGGCGGGCTTGGCGTCCACCTCGCACACGAGGGCGACCGGGCCCTGACGCGGCGGCTCCTCGACGGCTTCCGCCGTCCAGTCCTCGGCGAGGTCGAAGGTGACGGGGAGTGCGCAGGCCGAGCCGGCGGCGCCGATGCTGCCGCCGCTCCTGACACCGGTCCCGGCCGCCGTCGCCTTGGCGCTCGCGGACGCCCGCGCTCCCGTACCGTCGTCCGCCGCCTGCGAACAGCCCGCCAGTGCCGCCACCAGCAGCGTCACCTGGACCAGTCCGCGCCGTCTGTTCCCCGCCCCGACCAGCATCTGCTGTGTCTCCCCTCGTTCGAACGGGACACGTTATCGGAGCGGGCGACAGTCCCTCACCCGGGGCTTCAGCGGGCGATGCCCTCGTACCCCTCGATCTCCTGCGGGTCGCGGGTGCCCGGGCCGGTGTAGCGGGCCGACGGGCGTACAAGCCTGCCGGTGCGCTTCTGTTCCAGGATGTGGGCCGACCAGCCGGCCGTGCGGGCGCACGTGAACATGGACGTGAACATGTGGGCCGGAACCTCGGCGAAGTCCAGGACGATCGCCGCCCAGAACTCGACGTTCGTCGCCAGGACCCGGTCAGGGCGGCGGGCGTGCAGCTCCGCCAGCGCGGCCTTCTCCAGAGCCTCGGCGACCTCGAAGCGGGGAGCGCCCAGCTCACGGGCCGTACGGCGCAGCACGCGCGCGCGGGGGTCCTCGGCCCGGTAGACGCGGTGGCCGAAGCCCATCAGGCGTTCGCCCTTGTCCAGGGCCTGCTTCACATACGCGTCCGCGTCGCCCGTGCGTTCGATCTCCTCGATCATGCCGAGGACTCGCGAGGGCGCGCCTCCGTGCAGCGGGCCGCTCATCGCCCCGACCGCACCCGACAGCGCCGCCGCCACGTCCGCGCCCGTCGACGCGATCACCCGTGCCGTGAAGGTGGACGCGTTCATGCCGTGCTCGGCCGCGCTGGTCCAGTAGGCGTCCACCGCGGCGACGTGCTTCGGGTCCGGTTCGCCGCGCCAGCGGATCATGAAGCGTTCGACGACGGACTGCGCCTTGTCGATCTCGCGCTGCGGGACCATGGCGTTGCCCTGGCCGCGCGCCGACTGGGCGACGTACGACAGGGCCATGACGGCGGCGCGGGCCAGGTCGTCGCGGGCCGTCCGCTCGTCGATGTCGAGAAGGGGGCGCAGGCCCCAGACGGGGGCGAGCATCGCCAGTGCCGACTGGACGTCCACCCGGATGTCACCGGAGTGGACCGGGATCGGGAACGGCTCGGCGGGCGGCAGACCGGGGTTGAAGGCGCCGTCGACGAGCAGGCCCCAGACGTTGCCGAAGGAGACATGGCCGACCAGGTCCTCGATGTCGACGCCCCGGTACCGGAGTGCGCCGCCCTCCTTGTCCGGTTCGGCGATCTCCGTCTCGAACGCGACTACTCCCTCAAGTCCGGGTACGAAGTCGGACATCAGGCGGCTCCTCTTGATGTGTGCGACAGGGGGTACGGCCGTGAGGCCGGGCTGCGCGAAAATCTGTGTCCGGTGCGGTTCCACGGCCATTTGCGCACTGCTCGCGGTCCGAAACGGTCACCTGGGTGATGCCCCGTTCGATCGGTCGTTCAACCGGACGGCAACAGCACGATATCCCTGAGTGCCACCTTTGGGGAGCCCTTGCGGCACTCAGTGCCACACAGTGATGTCGCCGATACGGCAAGATGACCGTGTGACCGCTCGCGACGCCGCCCCCTTCGATGGTCCACTCGACCCCCTTGATCCCCTCGATCCCGCCGATCCCGCTGTCATGCGCAAGCAGTACCGCGCCGACGGCCTCTCCGAGGGTGAGCTGGCCGACGGTCCCATGGAGCAGTTCGCGCGCTGGTTCCGGCAGGCCGCCGCCGACGCCGGGCTCGTCGAACCCAACGCCATGGTCGTCTCCACGGCCGATGCCGACGGGCGGCCCTCCTCTCGTACCGTGCTGCTCAAGCAGTACGACGAGCAGGGCTTCGTCTTCTTCACCAACTACGGCTCCCGCAAGGGGCGCGACCTCGCCGCCAATCCGTACGTCTCGCTCCTGTTCCCCTGGCTCCCGCTGGGCCGCCAGGTCGTCGTCACGGGAGTCGCACGCCGCACCGGGCGTGACGAGACGGCCGCCTATTTCCGAACCCGGCCGCACGGCTCACAGCTCGGCGCGTGGGCCAGCGCGCAGTCCTCGGTGATCCTCTCCCGGGACGAACTCGACGCCTCGTACGCCGAGTTGGGTGCCCGCTACCCCGAGGGCGAGCAGGTGCCGGTGCCGCCGAACTGGGGCGGGTTCCGGGTGGCCCCGGAGACGGTGGAGTTCTGGCAGGGGCGCGAGAACCGGCTGCACGACCGACTGCGGTACGTGGCGGAGGCGGACGGAAGCTGGCGCGTGGAGCGGCTCAGTCCCTGACCCACCCTGACCGACCTGCACAGCAATTGCCCAACAGGGGTACGGCCGCCGTCAGTTCAGGGACCCGTCCAGCAGGGTCGCCCACTGCGCCACCACCCGGTCCCTGCGCCCCCCGTCGTCCGTGAGCAGGTTGGCCAGGCCCAGGCCCCGGGACATGTCCAGCAGGCCCTGGACCGTCTCCCGTACGCCCGGACGGGACTCGTCGGCGCCCAGCAGCTCGACCGCGATGCGATGTGTCTCGCGGCCCACACGCGCCTCCAACTCGGTTACGCGCGGCCGCAGTTGCTCCTCGTTCGAGGCGGCCACCCAGAGATGGAGGGCCGCGCGGAAGAGGGGGCCGGTGTAGAGGTCGACCAGGGCGGCGACCACCGCGCGGCGGTCGGCGGCGCCCTCGGGGAAGAGGGTGCGCAGGGCGGTGGAGCGTTCCTCGGCGACGTACTCGACGGCGGCCGTGAACAGGTCCTCGCGGGTCGGGAAGTGGTGCTGGGCCGCGCCTCGGGAGACGCCGGCGCGTTCGGCGACGACGGAGACCGTGGAGCCCGCCCAGCCGTGCTCGGCGAGACAGGCCACGGCGGCTTCCAGCAGACGCTGGCGGGTGGCCCGGCTGCGGTCCTGCTTGGGCGCGCGCGGTGAACGCTGTGAGCGCTGTTCACGCTGCGCCTGGGGCGCGTTCTCGGTCACACCGCCAGCCGCGTCGACCACGTTCACAGTGTTCGCCGCATTCACAGCGTTCACGGTGTTCGCCGCGTTCACAGCGTCCATGCCGGGTCCCGTCGTTCGAGGAAGGCCGTCATCCCCTCGCGGGCCTCGGCGGAGCCGAACAGGCGTGCCGACAGGGCGGTCAGCTCGGGGGTGTCCCGGTCGAAGATCTTCAGCACCTTAGCCGTGAGCAGCCGTTTCGTCTCCGCCAGGGCGCCCGGAGCCGCCCTTCGCAGCCCGTCGAGGATCGACTCAAGGGCCGCGTCGACGTCCTCGGCCGCCTCCGTGAGCAGGCCGGTACGGGCGGCCTCCACGGCGTCGAAACGGGCGCCGGTGAGGTAGTGGCGGGCGGCGGCACGCGGGTCGAGGCGGGGCAGCAGCGGCATGGAGATGACGGCGGGCGCCACCCCGATCCGTACCTCGGTGAACGCGAAGGAGGTCTCCGGGCCGCCGATCGCGAGGTCGCACGCGCCCAGCAGCCCGAGGCCGCCTGCCCGTACATGCCCGGTCACCCGCGCGACCACCGGTTTCGGCAGCTCCAGCAGTTGCCTGAGCAGGCCGACGAAGGCCGCCGGGTCGGGCGGCTGCTTCAGGTCGGCGCCCGCGCAGAACGTGTTCCCGGTGTGGGTGAGGACGACCGCGCGTACGGCCGGGTCCTTGCCGCAGTCGGTCAGCGCGTCCCTCAGGTCCCGTACGAGGGACGCGGACAGGGCGTTGCGGGTGGCGGGCGCGTCCAGGGTGAGCGTGGCGATGCCCCGCGCGCGTGTGGCGGTCACTGTCGGTGTCACGGCGTCTCCCTCGGTTCCCTCAGTCGGCGGCGCAGGATCTTGCCCGAGACGGCCCTCGGTATGCCGTCGATGAAGGTGACGTTCCGGACGCGCTTGTACGGGGCGACGCGCTCGGCGACGTACATCATGACCTCTCCTTCGGAGAGGTCGGTGGCGGACGGCTGGCGGACCACGTACGCGTGCGGGACCTCGTTGTTGTCCTCGTTGTAGACGCCGATGACGGCCGCGTCGGCGATCCCGGGATGCGTGAGGAGCAGGGCCTCGAGTTCTGCGGGGGCCACCTGGAAGCCCTTGTACTTGATGAGTTCCTTGACCCGGTCGACGACGAACAGCCAGCCGTTCGCGTCGACATGGCCGACGTCCCCGGTGTGCAGCCAGCCGTCGGCGTCGATCATCGCGGTCGTGGCCTCGGGGTTCCCCAGGTAGCCCTTCATCACCTGGGGGCCCCGGATGACGATCTCGCCGGCCTCGCCGACGACGGCCTCCTGGCCCGGGTCGTCGAGGGACAGGATGCGCATCTCGGTGCTCGGGAGGAGCCTGCCGACCGTCCCGGGAGGGGCGGTGCTCATGTCGTCCAGGGGGACGACGTGCGTGCCCGGCGACAGTTCCGTCATGCCGTACGCCTGACCGACCGGCGGCAGGCCGAGCCGCGCGGAACAGGCGGCGGCGAGTGTCGCGTCAAGGGGCGCGGCCGAGCTGAGGATGTACTCCAGGGACGACAGGTCGTAGCTCTCGACGGCCGGGTGCTTGGCGAGGGCCAGGACGATCGGCGGGGCCACGAACAGGCCGGTGATGCGGTGCTTCTCGATGGCGGCGAGGAACGTGTCGAGGTCGAAGCGCGGCAGGACGACCACGGTGGCGCCGTGTCCCAGGGACATGTTCATGAGCGCGGTCAGACCGTAGATGTGGAAGAACGGAAGCACCGCCAGGATGCGATCGGCGGGCCCGATGCGCAGGGTGGGCGCGAGTTGGGCGAGGTTGGTGGCGATGGAGCGGTGCGTGAGCATGACGCCCTTGGGGATGCCGGTCGTCCCGGAGGAGTACGGGAGGGCGGCGACGTCCTCGGCGGGGTCGATGTCGATGCTCGGTTCGGGCGCCGTCGAGGCGAGCATGTCGATGAGCGAGCGGTGCCCGGGCGCGCTGTCGCAGACGAGGATCTCCCGTACACCGCCCGCCAGTTCCGCCGCCGCGCGGGCCGTCTCCAGCAGCGGTGAGACGGTGACGATCCAGGCGGCGGCCGAGTCGCGCAGCTGCTTGGCGAACTCCTCGGCGGTGGCGAGCGGATGCACGGTCGTGACGGTGGCACCCGCGCGCGTGGCGGCGTAGAAGGCGGTCGGGAAGGCGATCGTGTTCGGGCTGTGCAGCGCGAGGACATCGCCCTTGCGCAGGCCCGCCTCGGCGAGCCCGGCGGCTATTCGCCGGTGGAAGGCGTCGAGTTGGGCGTACGTGAGGGTGGTGCCGTCGACGCCGTCCACGAGGGCGGGCGCGTCACCGAACTCGGCGGCCCTGCCCAGCACCGCTTCGTGGATGGGGAGTTCGACGGGGTCGACGTCTGCGTAGTCGCTGCGGAACATGGTTCCTCCTCGCGCAAAACCGTGCCGGTCAGGCTGCCGTTCAGTACGACTTGGGCAGGCCCAGTGTCTGGTGGGAGACGTAGTTGAGAATCATCTCCCGGCTCACCGGAGCGATACGAGCGACACGGGCGACCGTTATCAACGAGGCGAGGCCGAACTCCCGTGTGAGGCCGTTGCCGCCGAGGGTGTGCACTGCCTGGTCGACGGCCTTC
This sequence comes from Streptomyces sp. B21-083, assembly GCF_036898825.1. Lineage (GTDB taxonomy): Bacteria > Actinomycetota > Actinomycetes > Streptomycetales > Streptomycetaceae > Streptomyces. Next base: position 4,365,467 of record NZ_JARUND010000001.1, read on the forward strand.
ACACAGGCCTCCCCGGCCGCGTACTTGGCCATGTTGGCCGCCTCGCCCGCACCGACGTCGTCACCGGCGTCGTAGAGGGCGGCGGCCTTCTGCATCATCAGGCGGGCCAGTTCGAGGTCGATGTGCGCCTGGGCGAGGGGGTGCGCGACGGCCTGGTGGGCGCCGATGGGCGCGTCCCAGACGGTGCGCTCACGGGCGTACCGGACGGCCGTGTCGAGCGCGTACCGCCCGATGCCGAGGGCGAACGCGGCCGTCATGACGCGCTCCGGGTTGAGCCCGGCGAAGAGCTGGAGCAGCCCGGCGTCCTCGTCTCCGACGAGCGCGTCGGCGGGCAGCCGTACATCGTCGAGGGTGAGCTCGAACTGCTTCTCCGGGGACTCGATGTCCATGTCGATCCGGCGCCGTGAGAAGCCTTCGGCGTCGCGCGGGACGATGAACAGACAGGGCTTGAGGCGGCCCGTACGGGAGTCCTCCGTACGGCCGACGATGAGGACCGCGTCCGCGATGTCCACGCCGGAGATGAAGACCTTGCGGCCGGTGAGGAGCCAGTCGGGGCCGTCTTTGCGGGCCGTCGTGGTGATGCGGTGGCTGTTGGAGCCGGCGTCGGGTTCGGTGATGCCGAAGGCCATGGTGCGGGTGCCGTCGGCTATACCGGGAAGCCACTCCTGTTTCTGCTGGTCCGTGCCGAAGCGGGCGATGACGGTGCCGCAGATGGCCGGGGAGACGATCAGCATGAGGAGGGGGCTGCCTGCGGCGCCCAACTCCTCCAGGACTATGGAGAGTTCGGCTATGCCGCCGCCTCCACCGCCGTATGCCTCCGGCAGGTTGGCGCCCAGGTAGCCGAGTTTGGCGGCGTCTGACCAGAGTTCGGTGGGGTGCCGGTTTTCTCGGGTGACTGTCGCCATGTACTCGCGGCCGTAGCGTTTGCCGAGGGTGGCTACCGCGGTGCGTAGGGCTTTGTGTTCTTCGGATTCGATCACTGAGGTCATGAGAGGTCCTTAGGGGGAGGGGGTTTTCGTTGTGTGGTGGGTGCGGGCGCGTCGTGGCTTGTCGCGCAGTTCCCCGCGCCCCTAAAGGACCACCGCGAGCAGCGTGCCGACCTCTACCTGTTGGCCGGCGGTGACGTGAAGTGCCGTGAGCGTGCCTGTTGTCGGGGCCGTGATCCGGTGTTCCATCTTCATCGCCTCCAGCCACAGCAGGGGTTCTCCCGCCTGTACGGAGGCTCCGACCGTCAGGCCCTCCGCCGCCCTGACCACCGTGCCGGGCATGGGCGCCAGCAGGGAGCCCGGGGCGTGTTGGGCCGTCGGGTCGGGGAAGCGGGGCAGCGGAGTGAGGGTCGTGGTGTTGACGTGGATCCGGTCGGGATACGTCGTCACCTCGAACTTCCTTCGTACGCCGCCCACTTCGAGTACGACGAGACGCGCGTCGGCGTGTACGACCCGGACCCGCTCCCCCTCCACCTCTGCCGTCAGGCCCTCGCGGGTGTGGCGGTAGGTCACCTCGTGCTCCTCGCCGTCCGCCGTGGCGTACCGCTTGACCTGGGGTCGGGCGGGCAGGTTGCGCCAGCCGCCGAAGCGGGAGCGGCCGTGGGCGTCGGCGAGGGCGGCGGCCAGGGGGGCGTGGGGGTCGGGGACGGGCTCGGTGAGTGAGGTGAGGTGGCGGTCGTAGAAGCCCGTGTTCATCCGGGCCGTCGTGAACTCGGGGTGGCGCAGGGAGCGGACGAGGAGGTCGCGGTTGGTGATCGGGCCGTGGACCGTCGCCCGTTCCAGGGCGCCCGCCAGTTTGCGGATCGCCTCCGCACGCGTGGGGGCGTGTACGACGACCTTGGCGAGCATCGGGTCGTAGTGGACGGGGATCGGGTCACCGTCGGCGTAGCCGGTGTCCAGGCGGATGTTCTCCGCCTCCGGGACGGCGAGGCGGTGCAGGGTGCCGGTCTGCGGGGTCCAGGCGTCCGCCGGGTTCTCGGCGTACAGGCGGGCCTCTATCGCGTGGCCACGCGCGCGTGGAGGGCCGTTTTCGAGAGCCTCGAGAGTCTGGAGAGCACCGCCCTCCGCGACACGTATCTGGAGGGCCACGAGGTCGATGCCGAACACCGCCTCGGTGACCGGGTGTTCGACCTGGAGGCGGGTGTTCATCTCCAGGAAGTGCGCCTTGCCGTCCTCGCCCACGAGGAACTCGACGGTGCCGGCCCCCGTGTAGTCGACGGCGCGAGCCGCCCGTACGGCCAGTTCGTGAAGCTCCGCGATCAGCTTGGCCGGGATTCCGGGGGCCGGGGACTCCTCGATCACCTTCTGGTGGCGGCGCTGGAGGGAGCAGTCGCGGGTGCCGAGCGCCCAGACCGTGCCGTGGGTGTCGGCCAGGATCTGGACCTCGATGTGCCGGCCGCCCTCCACGTACGGCTCGACGAAGACCTCGCCGTCACCGAACGCGCTCTGGGCCTCCGTTCGGGCCGCCTCCAACTCACCATCGAGCGCGCCGAGTTCGCGTACGACGCGCATCCCGCGACCACCGCCGCCCGCCGCCGCCTTGACCAGCACCGGCAGGTCGGCCTCGGTGACGCCGGTCAGCGGCCCCCGCCCCATCAGCTGCTTGGCGCGCGTCTTGGACGCCATGGCCTCGATCGCCGCCGGAGGCGGGCCGACCCACACGAGCCCCGCGTCGATCACGGCACGCGCGAAGCCTGCGTTCTCCGAGAGGAAGCCGTATCCGGGGTGCACGGCGTCGGCGCCCGCCGCGAGCGCGGCCCGCACGATCAGATCGCCGCGCAGATACGTGTCCGCGGAGGCGGCCCCCGGCAGCCGTACCGCCGCGTCGGCCACGCGCGCGTGGAGGGCGCTCTCGTCCGCGTCCGAGTACACGGCGACCGTCCGGATCCCCAGCTCACGGCAGGTGCGGAAGACCCGGCAGGCGATCTCCCCGCGATTGGCGACGAGTACGGAGGTGATCACTGTCGATTCCCCAGGCGGTGTTGATTCACCAGGCACTTTCGATTCCTCAGGCACTGTTGACTCCTCACATTCGGAAGACGCCGAAGCCGCCGCGGGCGCCCTCGTAAGGGGCGGTGTGGATCGCGGAGAGGCACAGGCCGAGGACGGTCCGGGTGTCGCGCGGGTCGATGACGCCGTCGTCGTACAGCCGCCCGGAGAGGAACATGGGGAGCGATTCGGACTCGATCTGCTGCTCCACCATCGCGCGGAGGGCGGCGTCCCCGTCCTCGTCGTACGGCAGCCCCTTCGCGGCGGCCGACTGGCGGGCGACGATCGACAGCACGCCGGCGAGCTGCTGCGGGCCCATCACCGCCGACTTGGCGCTGGGCCAGGCGAAGAGGAAACGGGGGTCGTAGGCGCGTCCGCACATGCCGTAGTGCCCGGCGCCGTACGACGCCCCCATGAGGACGGACAGGTGCGGGACGCGGGAGTTGGAGACCGCGTTGATCATCATCGCGCCGTGCTTGATGATGCCGCCCTGCTCGTACTCCTTGCCGACCATGTAACCGGTGGTGTTGTGGAGGAAGAGGAGCGGGATGTCACGCTGGTTGGCGAGCTGGATGAACTGGGCGGCCTTCTGCGACTCCGCGCTGAACAGGACCCCCTGGGCGTTGGCGAGGATGCCCACCGGATAGCCGTGCAGCGTCGCCCAGCCGGTCACGAGGCTGGTTCCGTAGAGGGGCTTGAACTCGTCGAAGTCGGAGGCGTCGACGATGCGCGCGACGACCTCGCGGGGGTCGAACGGGGTGCGCAGGTCCCCCGGGACGATGCCGAGCAGTTCCTCGGCGTCGTACTTGGGCGGCTGGACGTCGGTCGCGCTCGGATCGGCGTACGCCTTGCGGTGGTTGAGGCGGGCGACGACCCGGCGGGCCTGGCGCAGGGCGTCGTGCTCGTCGAGGGCGAAGTAGTCCGCGAGGCCCGACACGCGCGCGTGCATCTCGGCGCCGCCCAGCGACTCGTCGTCGCTCTCCTCGCCGGTGGCCATCTTGACGAGGGGCGGCCCGCCGAGGAACACCTTGGCGCGCTCCTTGACCATGATCACGTGATCGGACATACCGGGGATGTACGCCCCACCGGCCGTCGAGTTCCCGAACACGACCGCCACCGTGGGAATCCCGGCGGCGGACAGCCGGGTGAGATCGCGGAAGACCGCTCCGCCGGGGATGAAGATCTCCTTCTGGGACGGCAGATCCGCGCCGCCCGACTCGACGAGGCTGATGAAGGGCAGCCGGTTGGCGAGCGCGATGTCGTTGGCGCGCAGGGCCTTCCGCAGGCTCCACGGGTTGCTGGCGCCGCCGCGCACGGTCGGATCGTTGGCCGTGATCAGACACTCCACGCCCTCGACGACCCCGATACCGGTGACGAGGGCGGCCCCGACCGCGTACTCGCTCCCCCAGGCCGCGAGCGGCGACAGCTCCAGGAAGGGCGTGTCGGGGTCGAGGAGCAGCTCGATACGTTCACGGGCGAGGAGTTTGCCCCGGGCGTGGTGCCGGGCCACGTACTTCTCCCCGCCGCCGGCGAGCGCCTTGTCGTGTTCGGCGTCGAGGTCGGCGAGTCTGCCGAGCATCGACTCGCGGTGGGACGCGTACTCCGGGGACGCGGTGTCGAGCGCGGACGCCAGGACCGTCACAGCAATGCCTCCGGTATGTCGAGGTGCCGGGAGCGCAGCCACTCGCCGAGCGCCTTGGCCTGCGGATCGAACCGGTGCTGCGCGGCGACGCCCTCGCCGAGGATGCCCTCGACGGTGAAGTTGAGGGCGCGGAGGTGCGGGAGGGTGTGTCGTACGACGTTCAACTCGGCGGTCTCCGGCAGAAGTTCACGGAAGCGGTCGACGGTGAGGGTGTGTGCGAGCCAGCGCCAGGCCTCGTCCGTACGCACCCAGACACCGACGTTGGCGTTGCCACCCTTGTCCCCGCTGCGGGCACCGGCGAGGAGTCCGAGGGGGGCGCGTCGGGCAGGGCCGGGTGGCAGGGGATCGGGCGGAGGCGGTTCCGGCGGCTCTTCCAGTACGAGGGTGTCCTGCGGCGGGGGTACGGGGATCCGGCGTCCGTCGTCGAGTACGGCGACGTGGCTCACGGCGTCCTGGGGGACGTACTCCGCCTCGAACACCCCGTAGGGGGCGCCCTTTCCGGGGGGTGCCAGGACATGGAACCCGGGGTAGCTGGCGAGGGCGAGTTCGACGGCGGCGCCGCTGAGCGTGCGGCCCACGGTGTTCTGGTCGGGGTCGCGGACGACGAGCCGGAGCAGCGCGCTGGCCGTCTCCTCGGTGGGCGCGTCGGGGTGGTCGGTGCGAGCGAGGGTCCAACTCACCTCGGAAGGCCGTGACTTGGCCCCGTACAGCACGGTTTCCAGCTGGTCCCGGACGAGCGCGGCCTTGAGCTCGATGTCGAGCCCGGTGAGCACGAAGGTGACCTCGTTACGGAAGCCGCCGAGCCGGTTGAGGCCCACTTTGAGGGTGGGCGGGGGCGCTTCCCCCCGTACGCCGTGGATACGTACCCGGTCGGGCCCGTCCTGGGTGAGGCGGACGGTGTCGAGGCGGGCGGTGACGTCGGGGCCGGCGTACCGGGCGCCCTGTGTCTCGTACAGGAGTTGGGCCGTGACCGTGCCGACGTCGACGATGCCGCCGGTGCCGGGGTGCTTGGTGATGACGCTGGTGCCGTCGGGGTGGATCTCGGCGAGGGGAAAGCCGGGGTGACGGAGGATGCGGGGACCGCGGCGGACGTGCTCGGTGTTCATGTGCTCGGCGAAGAAGGCGTAGTTGCCGCCGGTGGCCTGCGTACCGCACTCCAGCACATGCCCGGCGACGACGGCACCCGCGAGCCGATCGTGGTCCTCCGGCACCCAGCCGAAGTGGGCGGCGGCGGGCCCGACGACGAGGGCGGCGTCGGTGACGCGGCCGGTGACGACGATGTCCGCGCCTTCGCGCAGACAGGCGGCGATGCCGAAGGCGCCCAAGTAGGCGTGCGCGGCAAGGCTGTCGGGATGCCCGGCGGTGAGGTCGTCGCCCTCGACGTGGGCGACGCGGACGGGGATGCCGAGCCGGTCGGCCAGCTTCCGGACGTTCTCGGCGAGGCCCGCCGGGTTCAGGCCACCGGCGTTGGCGACGATCCGCACTCCACGCTCATGGGCGAGCCCGAGGCACTCCTCCAACTGCCGCAGGAACGTACGGGCGTACCCGGCCGACGGGTCCTTCGGGTCTTTGAGGCGGTCACGGCCGAGGATGAGCATGGTCAGCTCGGCGAGGTAGTCGCCGGTGAGGACGTCGAGTTGACCGCCGGTGAGCATCTCGCGCATGGCGTCGAAACGGTCACCGTAGAAGCCGGAGGCGTTGCCGACGCGCAGGGGGGTTCGGGGCGCGGATCGGGGGACGGTCACCGGCCGTTCCCGCCACTCCCCTTGGGTACGCGGCCGTTGCCCGGCGGGCCCGCGAAAGCCTGGGCGATGTCGAGCCACTGGTCGGCGTCGGCGCCTTCGGCGTGCAGGGCGAGGTCGGCGCGATGGGCACGCTGGGTGACGAGGAGGCAGAAGTCGAGGGCGGGGCCGGTGACTCGGCCGACCGCCTGCTTCGGATCCTCCGGACCGTACGTCCACAACTCCCCTGCGGGTCCGACGAGTTCCACGCGAAACTCGTCGAACGGCGGGGTCAGCCCATGCACACCGAACGCGAAGTCGCGGGTGCGGACACCGAGTCGGGCGATGTGCCGGAGCCGGGCGGTGGGAGCGACCCGGGGCACACCCAGCGCGTCGGCCACGTCCAGACCATGGGCCCAGGTCTCCATCAGCCGGGCGGTCGCCATGGACGCGGTGGACATCGGCGGCCCGTACCAGGGAAACCGTGCCCCGGCGGGTGCCGCACGCAGGGCGTTCGCCAGGGCCTCGCGCCCGGCCCGCCAGTCCGCGAGCAACCGCGCGGGCGGCTTCCCCGCCCCCTCCTCGGCGCCGTTGTCCACGAAGTCCCCGGGCGAGGTCAGCGCGTTCTCCACCTCACGGTCGAAGGCGGCCCGGTCGGTCACGGCCAGCACGGAGGAGTGGTCGGTCCAGGCGAGGTGCGCGATCTGATGGGCGACGGTCCAGGCGGGGGCGGGGGTGTCGAGGGCCCACTGCTCTCTGCTCAACTCGGCAACCAGGTCGTCGAGTTGGGCGCCTTCCTGGCGCAGGTCGTCGATGACGGCCCACGTATCGGCAGAGGGGTCGGACACGGGCGCTTCCCTTCGGGTGGGGCGTGGCGCCGGAGGCTCAGGCGTGGCGCGGACGCTGAGGCGTGACTCCGGACGGCGGGGCGTCGTTCCGGACGGTGGGGCGTCGTTCCGGACCGTGGGGCGTGGGGCGGTCCGTTCTCGAACGAAGGATGGCAGCGACGCCATAAACAAGCAAGCATGCTTGCATTAATCTCGGGGTTGGTCCCCTACTCGTCGTCTTCGTCGTCCCAGGCCATCGAGTTCAGTTGGTCGAGTTCGGCCTTGGCGTCGGACACGGGTGATCCTCCATGGGGGTGAGACGTTTCGCGCTCCCGGGCGTGCCGGTCGTACCGGGCATCCCGGCTCTGTTCAGGCGTAGCGACTGAGAAGGGATCCGATGTATCCCTCCAGCCTTTGGGTCAGGACACCGGCCGTCAGATCGACACGGCCCAGTTCACGCCACGGGACGGCGAGCTTCTCCGCGTCCGGGGCGTAGCCCAAGGCGTCGAGCAGCCGCCAGTAGAGGTGACTCCTCCCCCTCGTGAACGAGGGGGCTTCTCGCTATGCCGGGTTGGCGTGGCGACGGACCAGCCCGGCCCGTAGAACGTTGGTGGCTGCCACGGTGTCGGCGTGCGCGTGGTGGCCGCAGGCGACGCAGTGGAACTTTTCCTGTGTGGGCCGGTTCTCCTTCGCGATGTGCCCGCATTCGGGGCAGGTGCGGGAGGTGTTGCGGGGGTCCACGGCGATCACTTCCCGTCCGGCGCTTTCAGCCTTGGCGTGCAGGATCGTCAGGAACACCCCCCAACCGGCATCGTTGATCGACTTGTTGAGCCCGGCCTTCGCAGCGGCCCCGTTCGGCAGGAAGGCGCCCGGCCGGTCGGGGTCGGGCCTGGGTGCGGGGGCCTTGCTCATGTTGCGGATCGTGAGATCTTCGTGCGCGATGACGTCGTGCGCGCGGACCAGGCCGAGGGCGGTCTTGTGGGCGTGGTCGAGCCGCTGGCGCCGCACCTTCCCGTGCAACTGGGCGACCTTCTCCACCGCGCGCCGGTGGTTGCCGGTGCGGTCCTTCGCCTTGCGGCGCGGGAACCGGGACAGGGCCTGCTGCGCGGCTTGAAGCTTTTCGGCCGCGCGGCGGCCGTGGCGCGGGTTGGGCACGAAATCGCCGTGGGAGTCGGCGAGGAAGTTCGCGATGCCCAGATCGATGCCGACCACGGAGCCGGTCGCGGGCAGCGGTTCGGGCCGGTCCTGCTCGACGCTGAGCACGACGAACCACTTTCGGCCCTCGCGCTTGACCGACACGGTCTTGACGCGGCCGGCCACCGGCCGGTGCTGATTGACCTTCACGTGGCCGACGCCCTGGAAGCGGACTCGGGTTGCGGGGTCGTGCGGGGTGGAGTTGAACCGGCAGCCGTCCCCGTCCCTGGGGAAGTCCACCGTGTCGAACCAGTTCACCCCGCGAAAGCGCGGATATCCCGGCGCCTCGCCGGACTTGACCCGGCGGAAGAACGCGAACGCCTTGTCCAGGCGGCGCAGGGTGGCCTGCTGCGAACTGAACGACCACCGGCCCTGCCGCTCCGGGTCGAAGGCCCGGATCTCCTTGAGCTGCGCGGACTGCATCCCGTACGTGACGCTGGTCTTCGAGACGTGCCGCCAGGCGTCGCGGCGTTCCTGCAACGCCCCGTTGTAGAGGGAGCAGTGGTCGCGCAGCATCTCGCCGAGCGCCTGGGCCTGGCGGACGGTGGGCCGCAGGAGAAACTTGTACGCACGGATCATCCAGCCCACCCCCTCCGGTCAGTGCGCTCGATCTTATTACACTTGGCGCATGTCACCACGCTGGGAGCCAAATCCTGATGTTCGACGGGGAAACCATGTAATTTTCAACCTCCATGTGCACTTGGTGTTTGTCACCAAATACCGGCGGGAAGTCTTCAACGGCGAGATGCTGACGCGCTGCGAGGAGATCATGCGGGACGTGTGCGAGAGCTTCGGCGCGGAGCTGCGGGAGTTCAACGGCGAAGGTGATCACGTCCACCTGCTCGTGCACTACCCGCCCAAGGTCGCCCTGTCCAAACTCGTCAACAGCCTCAAAGGTGTCAGCTCCCGCTATCTGCGCGCGGAGTACACCGGCCGGATCAACCGGATCGGGACGGGCTCGGTGTTCTGGTCCCCGTCCTACTTCGCGGGGTCCTGCGGCGGCGCACCCATGAGCGTCGTCAGGGAGTACATCGAGAACCAAAGGCGCCCGGCATGACCGTCACCACACAGACGTAGTGATCTCCGGCGCTTCGCACCTCCGGGCCGAGGATCGCATTCCCGCCCGGCCTGAAGGCCAGATTCCCTGCGAAGAACAAGGGATGGACAGTTGAAGGGGGCCCGGCCGCATGGGCTACACTTGATCTTGAGCTGGTCGCCGCAACTTCGGGTGGCTGGTGCTGCGTTGGTGGTCCAAGGAAAGACGCCCCGCTTCCTGCGGGGAAATGCAGGTGCAAGGCCTGCCCGGCGCTCGATCACAGGGCCCGTCCGTGAAAGCGGACGGGCCCTGTTCGTTGCCCCGCGTGACGTCGGCTTCCAGCATTCGGCTTCGGCTGTGGTTCTGGAGGCCGGCGCTGGTGTCTGGGGATGGCGAAGGCCCGGCCGGACCGCTGCCGGGTCGCGCCTCACGAGCGCAACTCAGCAGCGGCCGCCCGGTTCAGAAGGCGTGCGCCATGAGCTCCGCGAACAGCTCTTGCTCGTCGACGTCGAGGCCCCGCGAGCGGAACCAGCCGCAGATGTTGGCGCAGTCGCGCTGGAGGAAGCCCATCGCGTTGAGGTTGCCGACGAGGTCGACGATCTGCGGCAGGTCGATGATGACCAGGCGTTCGCCCGCGGCCAGGATGTTGTAGGCCGAGAGGTCGCCGTGCACGACACCGTTCTGCACCATCGTCGCGAGCGCATCGGTGAGCTGCTCGAAGTACGCTGCCAGCAGTTCGGGTGAGGGACGGGTCTGGGCGAGCCGCGGCGCGGTCTGGACGGCGCCGTCCTCGTCGACGACGGTGATCCACTCCATCAGGATCTCGGTGCCGTCGATCTGGACCGGATACGGAACCGGCAACCCGAGATTCCAGAGCCGCACCAACGCGCCCCACTCGGACACCGCCCACTCGCCGGCCGCGACCTGCCGGCCGAAGGTGCTCTTGCGCTTGACGGCCCGCTCGTCACGTGACCGCTTCATCGAGCGGCCCTCGGTGTAGGACGCGGCGCGGTGGAAGCTCCGGTGTTCGGGAGAGCGGTACCGCTTGGCCGCCATGACCACGCCGACGGCGGGATCGAGCGGGTCGGCGCGCTCGACGAGGTGGACGTCGGCCTCTTTACCGGTCTTGAGGACGCCGAGCTCGGTGTCGACCGCTCCCTGTGAGGTCACCACCCAGTCCGGGAGCGGTTCGGGACCTCGGCAGAGAGGTTCGACGCTGAGCCAGGTCGACCATCGCTGGCCGTCCTCGAGGTCGTCGTAGGAACGGAAGTCGAAGACGAACCGGTGGTCGACATCGCCCAGGTCGTCCGGTGGCGGGACGTGGCCGTACGCGCCGGCGCTGAAGTCGTGAGGAAATGCCGGGTGTTGAGGGCGTTGAGCGTGCTGTGGGTGCTGTGGGTGCTGTGGGTGCTGCGAGAGATCGTCGTGAGACATAGCTGGAGGTGCTCCATGAGGTGAGACAGAGGCGGTCTGCGGGCAGGCCGAGGACAGTCGTTGTCACGGTCGTGCCTCCTCTCATGGAGTACCGGGCAGCTCCCGGTGTCGCGCCCATGGTGAGGGGCGGACGTAAGGAGCGGCAACCGAATAAGTCCGGCCCGGTGCAGGCGGCCCGGTACGGCCGGCCCAGCGGTGCGTGGTTTCCGGCCACCTGCTGTGGAGGCCCTCCCCCACAGCGGTTCACCCGCCGGGACCCGTCGGTCAACTCCCGGCGCCGCGCACGCCGTTCAGGGGCGCGACGGATTCGGGCGCACCAGGCCGGTGTCGTACGCGAAGATCGTCGCCTGCACCCGGTCTCGTAGCTCCAGTTTGCTCAGGAGCGCGTTGACATGGGTCTTCACGGTGCCCGTGGCGACGCCCAGGCGAGTGGCGATCTCGGCGTTGGCCAGGCCGGTCGCGATCAGGGAGAGGACTTCGCGCTCCCGGGGGGTGAGGACGTCGAGCGCCGCGGGGGCGGCCCGTGGTGTGGGTGCGGTTGCCGTGAACGTGTCGATGAGACGGCGGGTGACCGCGGGGGCCAGCATGGCCTCTCCGGCGACCACCACCCTGAGCGCCGTGAGGAGTTCGGCCGGCTGGGCGTCCTTGAGCAGGAAGCCGGAGGCACCCGCGCGCAGGGCCTCGTAGACGTAGGCGTCGAGGTCGAAGGTGGTCAGGACGAGCACCCGGGGTATGTGGCCCGACGTCGGGCCGGTCAGGAGACTCGTCGCCGTCAGGCCGTCCATGGCGGGCATGCGGATGTCCATCAGGACCACGTCCGGGGTCAGCCGGCCGGCCAGCGTGACCGCTTCGGCGCCGTCACCCGCCTCGCCGACCACCACGAAGTCCGGCTCCGCGTCGACGATGGCCGCGAATCCCGCGCGGACCACGGCCTGGTCGTCGACGACCAGGACCCGGGCTGGGGTGGAGGGCGAGGTCATGGGGCGTCACTTTATCGAGCCCTCGGCAGGGCTCATGGGCAGGGTGTCGGCAGCGGTGCCGTCGCGCAGGCTGCCCAGGAGCTCACGCATCGCCGCCAGCGCTTCACGGGCCGCCGGCGCCACGTCGTCGAGGCGGCCCTCCTCGGCGGCGCCGACCACTTCATGGGTCCGGTCGAGGACCGCGGCACGCAGTCCGGTGGCGACCCGCTGCCGTTCCCAGTGCGCCGCGGCGAGCGCCCAGTGGACGAGCGCGCCCAGTTCGCCGTCCTCGCGGCGGGCGACCTGCCCGCGCCGGGACCGGACGAGAAAGCCCGCCAGCCACGCACAGCCGAACAGCGGCAGCAGTACCACCGTCAGGACGAACACGCTGACCCCCACGGCAAGGGCCCCGGCCGGGTCCCCGCCGATGGTGCCGTCCCGCGCCGCTGTCACCGTCACCGCGCCGGCCAGCACCGGTGCGGCAAGCGGCACCGATGCCCAAGTCGCCCACGGATCACGGCCGTACGCCCCCACCGCGTACACCCCGCCCACCAGCGCGCAAGCGCCCGCGGTCAGGGCCAGCCAGGGATCCGCGGCGGAGCCGGGCGGCCACGGCCACAGCCAGGTTCCCGCGAGCAGCGCGGCCAGCACCGGCCAGGGCGACGCCCGCCGCCACAGCAACGGCGACAGCTGCACGATCAGCAGCACGCTCAGCAGCAACAGGGCGGGCGCGTCCCGGTCCTCGACGAACAGGAACACCGCCGGAAGGATTCCGGCGGCCGGCAGCAGGGCGTGCGAGGCGAGGCGCCAGTCCAGCGCTCTGCCCCTTCCGGTCGATGGACGTACGGTCTGTCCCGGGTGGGACGGCAGTTCCGCCCGTACCGACCATCCCCCGGACGGGTCCGGTCCCGGCCCTGCGGTCACGGTGCCGCCGACCGCCTCGGCGCGCTCACGCATACCGGTCATGCCCCGACCCGACCCGAGACCCCGGCCGCCCGCACCGGAGGCGCCGGCCTCCAGATCCGTACGGGACCCTCCGGCATCGTCGACGGTGAGCGCCAGCCAGCCGTCGCCCAGGTCCCGCAGGCCGACTCGTACGACCGCCCCCGGGGCGTAGCGCAGCGTGTTCGTGAGGGCCTCCCTGGCGATACCGAACACCGCCTCCGTCACCTGCGGGCCGGCCAGGTCGACGCCCGCGTCGCTCGTGATCTCCACTCGCTGCCCGAGGCGGACGAAGCCGTGGGCGAGTTCCTCGATCCGGGTGCCCAGCAGGACGTCGTCGCTCTCCTCGACGCCCCCCAGGGAGGTGACCAGTTGCTGCACGGTGGTCAGGGTCTCGCGGCCGGTACGGGCGGCGAAGTCGAGGGCCTCCGCAGCCAGTTCGGGACGGCTGGCAGCGAGATGCCGGGCGGCCTCCGCGGTGACGACCACGGAGGTGAGGTGGTGGGCGCTCACGTCGTGCAACTCCCGCGCGAGCCTGCGCCGTTCACTCGCCCCCGCGCCATGGCCCTCGGCCCGGGCGCGGGCCAGCCGGGCGGCGGCCCGCGCTCGTGCGGCCGACTGGTGAGCGCGGCCCCGGCCGAGCCCGACGACCCCCAGGTGGAACGCGACGGCGACGATCAGCCCGGCACCGGCCGGGAGGCTCACGCCGTCGACGGCCAAGTCGACCAGGCCCTGGTAGCAGAGGAGGCCGCCGACCGCCCGCAGTGTCACCGGCAGGGTGGTGCGGGCGGCGACCGAGTACACGGCCACCAGGTCGCTCACGAAGACGAACATCTGGACCGCGTCCGGGGCGTCCGTGAGCAGGGCCAGCCCGTAGAAGGCGGCCACCCCGGCCAGCGCCACCAGCGGCGCGCGCCGTCGCAGGCCCAGCGCGACGACCGTCCCGGCCGCCACCGCGAGGGTGAGCGCGAGTTCCTCGCGGGAGCTGTCGTGGCCGCCGTTCAGGACCTCCGGTCCCGGCCACACCAGGAGGCAGGCCGCGACGGCCGGCGGCAGCAGCCAGTTCCGTAACGTTTCCATGAGGGCATGAGCCTACGAGGTGCCGTCCCGCCGGTACGTCCTGCGCCGGACCGACCTGTTCCCGGCGGCATCTACCTTTCGGTAGAGACGGCCGACCGGGGCGACCACCCTCCGGTAGAGGTGAGGACCGTGCCACCGCACGACGACTTCTCCGTCCGACTCGATGACGCTGTCGGTATGCAGCTCGATGACATCGTCGTACCCCTTCTCGTCCTCGTCGCCGTGACCGCCCTGTGCACGCTGGAACGCCATACGCCCCCGGTCTGGCTTGCCCTCGTCCTGTGCGTGGTGACGTATCCGGCGGGCTCCTTCGTCGTGTCAGCGCTCGAACTGGGCGGTGATCCGGTCGATGTGGGCACCGCCCACACCGCCGTGACACTGACCGCCATCAGCCTGGCGGGGTACGCCCTGACCGTCGCACGCCGACTCCGCACGGGCCGCGAGCACGGCGGCGAGGAGGGGCCGGACAAGTCAACCGCCGCGTCGTGATCCCGAAGTGGTGACACCGGGTAGGGCCGACCGACCCGGCTGTCGTTCCCCGTGGACGAGACAGCGCCCCTACGCCTCCAACTCCAACGGCTTCTTGACCACAGGGGGTTCGGCGGCCTCGTCGACGACCGCGACCGGGGCCCTCTTGCGGCCCACCTGGGTCCGTACCGCACCCATGCTCGCCACGATGACGAGGGAGATCGCGAGGGCCTCGGGGACGGAGAGGGCCTGGTGGAGGATCAGGAACCCGGCGAAGGCGGCCACAGCGGGCTCCAGGCTCATCAGGACCGCGAAGGTGGAGGAGGGCAGGCGCCGCAGGGCGAGAAGCTCAAGCGTGTACGGCAGGACGGACGACAGCACGCCCACCCCCGCGCCCAGCGCCACGGTCGTCGGGTCGAGCAGCTTGCCGCCCGACTCCACGACCCCAAGCGGCAGAAACGCCACCGCGGCGACCACCATGGCGAGCGCCAGCCCGTCGGCCTGCGGGAAGCGCCGTCCCGTACGGGAACTCAGGACGATGTACACCGCCCACATGACACCGGCGCCGAGCGCGAAGGCGACCCCTACGGGATCAAGGGTGTCGAAGCTGCCACCGCCGAGCAGGAAGACCCCGGCGAGGGCGAGACCGGCCCAGGCGAGATTGAGCGCGCGACGGGAGGCGATGACCGACAGGACGAGCGGTCCGAGCACTTCCAGGGTGACGGCGGGCCCGAGCGGGATCCGCCCGATGGCCTGGTAGAACAGCCCGTTCATGGCGGCCATGGTCACCCCGAACAGGACGACCACTCCCCAGTCCCCCCGCGAGTACCCGCGCACCTTGGGCCGGCACACCACCAGCATGATCAGCGCGGCGGCCACCAGCCTCAGCGTCACGATCCCGAAGGCCCCGGCCCTCGGCAACAGCGTCACGGCGAGCGCCCCGCCAAACTGCACGGATATCCCCCCGGACAGCACGAGCCCTACGGCCCCCAGGGTCCCCCACCCCTTACGCGCCCCTCGGTGCCGCCCCCGAGAGCCCCCGGGGGTGGGAACGACGAGAGCGGGCAGGTTGACGGAGGGCGACACGGCATCCCCCACGCCTGCGGGCACGACCGGTCCGGCCACGACGGCCCATGCGGGCAGACGCTCAGCACTGGTCATCTTTACAGGGCCTTCCCAGGATGTACGCGCGATCTCCGTACAATGCGATGCACTTCACCGTCCAGAGTAATGGACTGGGGAGTGTGTGCGAATCCGTGCACACCCAAGGCGTCGACCGACGGCGGAGGCGGGCGGTCGGTAGACATCCCTGGACTTCTGAACTACCTTTGAAGTCATGACCGTCATGCCCATAGAAGCGAACTTCTCAGAGCTGCTCCAGAAGCCCAAGGACACGGTGGCTCGTATGCAGGGCAGCGTCCGTCGAGGCATCCGCCTGCACCGACGCGACGACGAAGACCTGTACCTCACCACTGCGGCCCGTGCGGACGAGGCCACGCAGGTCGTCGACTCCACCACCCGGATCTTCGTCGCCATGATGAAGAGCGACCCCCAGGCGACAAAAATCCTCACGCATGTCTTTCCCGACGCGTTCCCGTGGGTGCGCTTCCTGCCCGAGGCGGCCGTGCGCGAGTTCCTCGTCGAGTTCGTCGAGAGCGCGCGCGCAGCGGTCGACCTCGACAACGTGAACTTGCTCGCCCCGGTGATCGCCGCATGGAAATCCACCGCACTCATCCACGCGGACACGGAATTGCACCGCGCGCTCATCACTCCGGCGAGTGAGGATCTCGGCCCTGTCGAGCCGCCGGAGGTTCACTCCGAGTGAGTCCGAAGAAAGGGGACCCGGTCGCGCCACGACCGGGGAAAAACGAATACGACGTCCGGTACGGGGAGACCGCAACGGTCGAAGGATGGCGAGAGGTCGGAAACAAGGCGCCCGGTAACGCCCACAAAGCGTGGGAACAGATGCGCACCGACCCAAGCCCAGCAGTCCAGTCGGATCGCCACCACCAGCTCAAATTCGATCTCACCTACGCGACTCCAGAGGTGAACGGCTCCCGCAGTGGCAGATCGAAGTCACGGGCGGCGGGCGCATCTGGTACGTGATCGACGAAGAGCGGCGCATCGTCTGGCTGATGAAGGCCAGCCTCGGCCACCCCAAGGCGACCGAATAGCAGACCCGCACGCCGCGCCGGGTTCGCCGAAACGGCAGCCTGCGTTCTCGACACCCCGGCCCGCAGCCACATCGGAACGTTGATCACCCGCACCGAGGCGATCCGAGCCGCGCGTACGTGTCTTCTGATGCCCACCATCCCCGTCGTCGAACCAACCCAGGCTCTCCGCCCGCCAGTCCGGCTTCACATCGCCCCAAGAGGGCACCTGCATATGGCTGGCGGAGGGCGGGCCGCGACGAACGCCAGATGCTCGGCGCGGCTGACGGGCTGGACACCGAGAGACACGAGTGAGGCTCCTTGAGCAGGCCGGGCCTACCACCCTAGGAGATCAACTCCGACCGTCCCGTGCGCCACTCGGCCGAGGCCAGTCGAGCACGGTCAACTCGGGCCACTGCTCCCTCCACCGTGCCGCCTTCGCCTCGTAGACGGCCTGTGGGGCGAGTACCGGGTTCGGTCGGACGACAAGGTTGAACACGTCCGACAGGCCGTGCGGCGCGTACACCCGCCAGCGACCGTCCCGTTCCAGGCGTACGCCTAGACAACACGTCGTCGCCGCGAAGTTGTCGATTGCCCCCTCGGTGGACCGGTACGGCGAGCAGTGGACGCCGAACTTCTCCTCGTACCAGAGGTGCACCCGGGCCTCGTTGCGGATCTCGACCTCTGCGGGCAGGCCGTCGAAGATCTCCCGTCCGTCCTGGATCACCCTGTCTTCCGCCTCCCACGACAGATCGCCGTCGTCGAAGTAGAAGACGTCGTAATCCTTGATTCCATTGGTCGGCGACCGGTCGGTGACCACATTCCACACGGTCTGGAACAGACACCCGGCGGTCAGGTACCACCCAGGCAGATCCAGCGTCGCGGTGCGGGCCAGCACCTCCACCAACACGTCGTTGCGGGACAACGCCTCGCGCAGGACCCCGAGTTGTTCGTCCAGAGGAAGCCGACCGATCATCAGCCCTGCCTATCACAGGGCACCACTCCACGCCTCGGGGCGTTCCCCGGGCGGTCAGCAGCTCCTGCGGCCGGGCACGCGCGCCTTCACCGTCCCCCGTTGGGCGCGCATGTGCGGGGGGACGAGGAAGCGGGGCGGTTGAACCAGACGATCGACAGCGTCAGAGTCACGCCGGTCAGGAGCGCAGCCAGCAGGGTGCCCAGCAGCCCCGCCTCCCACATGGTGAGGGAGCCTGGGGCGAGCAGGACGGTGGCCATCAACAGGGCTGCCACCCAGTGGAAGACGCCAAGCATGCCGAAGGCCCGCTCGATGCCGGTCCTGAAGTCGTCCGGGTACGGCACGAAACGCATCCCGTGGGCGTACGAGATCCCCTCCCGCCGGCTCCGCCCGGCGAACCGGAGGAACGTGGTGCCCACCACTCCGCAGAGGGCGATGACGAGCCAGTACACGACGCTCATCGCAGCCTCACCAGCCCAGACGGTCGAGTTGTCGGTGGGGTTAGCGAGCACATAGGCCGTACCAGCGCCGATCAGCACCCCGGCCGCAGTTCAACGCCTCAAGCGTCGGGGCGCCTGACGACGAAAGAGCCGAGTCCCGGCTCCGTGTAGGTCAGCCCCTCTTCCCGCAACGCGCGAAGCACCTTGTGCGCGGTCGCGTTGGCGATCCCGAACTCCCCGGTGAGCTGCACGACGGAGGGGACTCGCGTACGTGGCGGATAGGTGCCGTCGGCGATGCGGCCTCGCACCACCTCCGCGACCTGGCGCCAGCGTGGGATGTCGGGAACAAATTCGATCACCGCTCCAGCATGCGTATGCCTAGGTCGTTATGCGATACAGGGGACCCCTAGCATGCCTAGAATGCCCTACGTAGCCTGAGGCTATTGAAGACCCCCGCGACGGGAGCAAGCCGTCCGGGGGGCATGGCCACCAGCTGGATCCGAACGGAGCTGACGACAGTGACCGACCCTATCGGCCGCCTCATCACCTGGGTGAGCCTCCTGCTCGCCCCACGCGGTACGCACCGCCGCACGCCCCCGACCACCTCCCTCGCACCCACCACCCCGCCCCGAACCCCACTCCCCACCCACCGCAGCCCGTACGGCGTCGAGGCCGACGCCCGCATCGACGGCACCGCCACCAGGTCCGTACGCCCGTACCTCGTCGCCCATGAACAACGGCTACGACGACGGGAGTTGGCGATGGCCACCCTGGGGCTGGACATGCCCGGCCCCTACTGGATCCACGGGATGGAGGTCGCCTGATGCGAGCGAACCCGGTGTCGACGGAGTCGACTGACGCCCCTGAACTGCCGCACGAGCCACGCCTGTTGCCCTGGACCGGCCAGGAGGGCAGGCCCTGTTACCTGATCACCGACGACCACGGTGGCCCCGTTTCCCGGCTGGCCGACGCGACGGAGTCGATCCAGCTCGGTATGGGCACGGAACTGCTGGCGCACGCCCACGAACTGCTCCCGGTCACTCCACGGGGCGAACTCCGTTTCCTGGCTGAGCGGTTGACGGGGGCTCTCCGGGATGCGCTCCGCGTGGCCGAGAGCCGGGGGCAACGGCTTGACCGGCTGAACTGAGCGGCAGGGCCGCCAACCTGATGTCGTGATGGCGGCCCGAGTCATCTCGCCACGATCGCTCCGTACATGTGCACGTGACAGTCACACGGGAGAGTGGCCGCAGTGGACCCGGTGGCGTCGAGGGCGGTCAACTGGGATAACAACAGCCCTGGCAACGGCACTCCTCGGACGAGTCGGGTCTCGAAAATCACGTCTTTGTCGAAGGGCCCGTTCTTCATGTTCGCCCCGCTACCGGCGCCTGCGTGCGAGAGATCATCCGTATCGGGCTACTCAGCGACTTGCCCCTATGCGCAGGAAGAAGTACACGCTGAGGAGCACAAGCACCATACTCGGCGGCAACAGTATCGAGTTCCAGAGCAGCCGATGGGTCGAGGGAAAACCGGAAAGCGCCCCGATACCGATTCCGGCACTCAGGAGCAGAAGAGGCAGTGCCGTTCTCTGCTGGCGTTCCTTCCAGGGGCCGACTCGCGCGAGGGAGAGCACATTGATGACAATGCCGGCCGCGGCGACAGCGAACAGGAAGACGCGGCTCGCGTCGAGTCCATGGCTGGTCATATCTGGAATCCTACTCTCGGTCAGAGTCAGTAATTGTTGTCGGTGACGCCGAAAGCCCGGGGGCGGGAAGGGTTTCCCGCCCCCGGGCACGTCTCAGATCGCTGATGCGCCATCCAGCCCCAGTAGGGGATCCAGTGACGGACCCACTTCCAGTGCCTGACACTGAACTGCCATTGGGCGAAGAAATCGACTTCTAAATTAGATGCCCCGGTTGTGGCCGTTGGTGTCGATCCACTGAACCGTTCCTTACCTTGTCCCGGCCCACTGACCGCGAGCGAAGTCGCCACGCTCTACAACAGTTCCCTGACACCACCGCGACCCACAGCGCCTGTACGTCAGCCCTTACGCCGTGCCCGCGCCCACGTGCCCGGGTGCAGAACGTCATGCGTGTTCACTCCCAGCCTGCAGCCCCTCCGCCAGCACCTCCGCCAGATGCCGCCCCCGCGCCCCCGCCAGTTGCAGAAGCTGGGTCCGGCACGAGAAGCCGTCCGCCAGGATCACCGTCCCCTCGGCGGCCTCCCGGACCGCCGGCAGCAGCTGTTCCTCCGCGCAGGCCGTCGACACCTCGTAGTGGCCCTTCTCAAAGCCGAAGTTGCCGGCCAGGCCGCAGCAGCCGCCCGTCAGTTCACCCGTCAGGCCCGCCGCCGTGCGCAGTCGGCGGTCCGCCGCGTCGCCCAGTACCGCGTGCTGGTGGCAGTGGGTCTGGCCGGTCGCCGGCCGGTTCACGCGGGGCGGGGTCCAGTCGGGGGCGTGGTGTTCCAGGGTCTCCGCGAAGGTGAGGACCGCGTCGGCGAGGCGCCGCGCGCGCGGATCGTCGGGCAGTAGTTCCGGCAGGTCTGTGCGGAGCGCTGCCGCGCAGCTCGGTTCAAGGACCGTCACCGGGGTGCCCATGTCCAGGACCGGTTCCATCAGGTCGAGCGTGCGCCGCAACACCGCACGTGCACGGTCCAGTTGACCCGTCGAGACGTACGTCAGGCCGCAGCAGACACGGGTGCGGGTGCGGGTGCGTCCGGTCGGCGGCAGCGTCACCTCCAGGCCCGCTGTCTCCAGTACCCGTACGGCCGCCTGTCCCACCGAAGGACTCAAGTGCTCGGTGAACGTGTCGGGCCAGAGGACGACCTCCTGACGACGCCCGCCACTGTCAGGCGCAGCCGCCCGTCTCCGCCACCACCGGCTGAACGTCTCCCCCGCCACCGTCGGGATCTCCCGCTCGGGTGCGATTCCGCCGAGCCGTTTCGCCAGCACCGCCAATACCCTCACCCCAGCAAGGGAGTTGACCAGCCTCGCCGTACGCGTACGGGCGACCGCCCCCAGCCATACCGGCAGCCACCCCATCGCGTAGTGGGCCGCCGGGCGCAGTCGGCCGGCCCAGTGGTGGTGGAGGAACTCCGCCTTGTACGTGGCCATGTCGACCTCGACCGGGCAGTCCGAGCGGCAGCCCTTGCAGGAGAGGCACAGGTCCAGGGCGTCGCGGACCTCCTCCGAGCGCCAGCCGTCCGTGATCACCTCGCCCGCGAGCATCTCGTGCAGCAGCCGGGCCCGTCCGCGCGTGGAGTGCGCCTCCTCGCCCGTCACCCGGAAGGACGGGCACATGACATCTGAGCCTCCGCCACCTCCCGAGGCCCCAGGGCCCCCCTGTCCCCCTGCACTCCCCTTGCCGATCGCCGCCGGCGTACGGCACTTGGCCACGCCCACGCATCTGCTGACCGCCGCCGCGAAGTTGCCGCCGTCCGCCGGGTAGCCGAAGGCCACGTCCACCGGCTCGCGGGGGAGGACCGCGAAGCGGAGGTTCTCGTCCAGGCGGGCGGGGCGGACCAGCATGCCGGGGTTCAGGAGGTCGTCCGGGTCCCAGAGGGACTTCGTGCGCTCGAAGAGGGCGATCACCTCGGGGGCGTACATCTTCGGGAGCAGTTCCGCGCGGGCCTGGCCGTCGCCGTGTTCGCCGGACAGGGAGCCACCGTGCGACACCACCAGCTCCGCCAGGTCCTCCGAGAAACGGCGGAAGCGGGCCACGCCCGGCACGGTCAGGAGGTCGAAGTCGATGCGTACGTGGATGCAGCCGTCGCCGAAGTGGCCGTACGGCGTGCCGCGCAGGCCGTGATCGGCGAGGAGCCGCCTGAAGTCCCTGAGGTAGGCGCCCAGTCGGGGCGGGGGTACCGCGCAGTCCTCCCAGCCGGGCCATGCCTCCGTGCCGTCCGGCATTCGCGTCGCCGTGCCGCTCGCGTCCTCCCGGATGCGCCACAGGGCGCGCCGGCCGGCCGGGTCGGACACCACGAGGGCGTCTTTGACGTCCGCCGCGCGCACGATCGTGTCCGCACGCGCGCGTGCCTCCGCCGGGTTCGCGCCGCCCGTCTCCACGAACAGCCAGGCGCCGCCCCGGGGCAGGTCGGCGGGGGTGCGGACCAGGTCGGCGGCCATGCCCTCGACCGTCAGCGGACCGTACGGCAGCAGGCCCGCCGCCGCGTCCGCCGCCCCGCTCTCGTCCGCGTACGCCAGCACGGCCAGCGCACGCGCGCGTGGGGCCTCGACCAGCCGGACGACCGCCTCCGTGACAATGCCCAGGGTGCCCTCCGAGCCGCAGAAGGAACGGGCGACGTCCGCGCCCTTCTCGGGCAGCAGTGCGTCCAGCGCGTACCCGGAGATGCGGCGGGGGAGGTCTGGGAAGCCCGTGCGCAGACGGGCCAACTCGCCCTCCGCCAGCTGTCGCAGGCCCTCCGGGGCGCCCGCCCAACCCTGTCCCGGGCGGAGGCGGTCGCCGCGCGCGCGGATCACCGTCAGCTCCCGCACGCTGTCCGCCGTCGTGCCCCAGGCGACGGAGTGCGGGCCGCAGGAGTTGTTGCCGATCATGCCGCCGAGCGTGCAGCGGCCGTGGGTCGACGGGTCGGGGCCGAAACGCAGGCCGTACGGGGCGGCGGCCTCCTGAAGACGGTCGAGAACCAGCCCTGGCTGAACAACAGCGGTCCGTTCCTCGTGGTTGAGGGAGAGGAGGTGGCCCATATGCCGCGTGAAGTCCAGAACGACCCCCGTGCCCGTCGCCTGACCGGCGATCGACGTGCCCCCGCCGCGCGCCACGACCGGCACCCCGTGCGCCCGGCAGACGGCGAGGGCCGCCGCGACGTCGTCCGCGTCGCGCGGGGCGACCACGCACAGCGGGACGCGCCGGTAGTTCGACGCGTCCATGGTGGTCAGCGCCCGGGACATGGCGTCGAAACCGACCTCGCCCCGGACGGCCTTCCGCAGTTCCGCCTCCAGCGGCCGAAGATCCGTCATGCCCCCAGCATGCATCCCACCACTGACAGTGACCGTCCGAGCGCCCGGCGAAACGTGGCCGGTTTGTGGGGACCAAGCCGAAACACCGCAAATTCGCTCACTAACTCCCCTATAGTTGCGGCGAGTTGAACACCATCAGTCACATCTCGCTCACAACCCGATTGCACAGGCACCCCGCAGGGCCC
Source organism: Streptomyces sp. B21-083 (assembly GCF_036898825.1). Lineage (GTDB taxonomy): Bacteria > Actinomycetota > Actinomycetes > Streptomycetales > Streptomycetaceae > Streptomyces. The sequence goes on from NZ_JARUND010000001.1 coordinate 4,388,465, forward strand.
CTTGGCCCAGGCAGCAGCACCGAGGACGCAGCCGAGCACACCGCCGAGGAACCGACCGAGGAACCGACCGAGGACCGCTTCATGACCGCGCCCCGCCAGCCAGGCGAACGCCCCGCCTACCGTGCTCTCCTGCCCGCCCCGCTGCTCACCGCCGTACTCGCCGCGCTCGCGGTGGCCGGCGCGGTCTCCCGGGCGTCGAACGAGGCACGCGTCCCGCTCGCCCTGGGCGGAGCCGGCGCGGCGCTGCTGCTGTGCGCGGCCGTCACCGTGGCCGCCCACGGCATCCGGTCCGCCCGTCTGGCGCGGCGTCGGCTCACGGCCGTCAGCGACGACGCCGGGCGTCTGCTGCACGACCGGGCCCGCCTCACCGAGGAGCTGAACCAGGTACGGGCCGGACTGACCGCCGATCTGGAACGGGAACGCGCGCGCGTGTCCGCCGACCTCGTCCGCGAACGGGTCCGCCTCCACGAGGCCTCCGCCCAGGAGTTCACCCGCCTCCAGCAGGTGAAGGCCCACGAGCTCACCCTGCTCACCGAGGACATCGCCCGCCTGACCGAAGAGCTGCGCCGGGCCAACCAGGAGCGGGCGGCGGCCCTCGCGGCCACCGCCAACGCGGCCGGCCGGATGCAGGCGCTGGCCACGAGCACTCTCGCCGACCTGCGCGCCATGGAGGACCGGCACACCGACGAGGACGTGGTCGCCGACCTCCTCCACCTCGACCACCGCACCGCCCAGGCGGGCCGCCTCGCCGACTCCGTCGCCGTTCTCTCGGGCGCCCGTTCGGGCCGCCGCTGGGCCCGCCCGATCGTCATGGAGTCGATCCTGCGGGGCGCCATGGGCCGCATCAGCGGGTACCAGCGTGTGCGCGTGCACTCCGCCAGCGCGGCGGCCGTCGCCGGACACGCCGCCGAGGGCGTCATGCACGCGCTGGCCGAACTTCTCGACAACGCCGCGAACTTCTCGCCGCCGACAGCCGAGGTCCACGTGTACGTCGAGGAGGTCCCCGCCGGGATCATCGTCTCCGTGGAGGACAGCGGCCTGGCCATGAGCGACGTGCAGTTGCGCCGCGCCGAACGGGCCGTCTCCGGGGAGGACGGGAGCAACGACACCAAGGGCGGCGGGCGCAACGCGGACGGCATCGGGCTCGGCGGCCTCACCGGCACCCGCCTGGGCCTCTCCGTCGTCGGCAAGCTGGCCCGCAAGTACGGCCTCACGGTCTCCTTCCGCCCCTCCGCGCGCGGGGGCACCGGTGTCCTGGTGCTCATCCCGCAGGACATCCTGGCCGGGGACGCGGTCGTGGCCCCGCCGCTGCCGACACCGCCGACGCGGATGACACCGCCCGTACCGGACGCACCCGCGGCCCCCGCACCCACTCCCGGCGAACCCTGGGAAGCCCGTTCCGAGACCCAGGACCAGGCACAGGGACAAGGACAGGGACAGGGGCAGGGGCAGGGACAGGGGCAGGGACAGCACCTGCCGGTGTCGTACGCGGAAGAGGGCCACGCGGAATGGCCGTACCCCGAGGAGCCGTACGCGGAACGGCCCTCCACACAGGAGCCGTACGCGGACATCCCCTCCACCCAGGGACCGTACGCGGACCAGCATCAGTCCCAGGAGCCCTACGCGGAGCAGCCGTACGCGGAACGGCCCTACGCGGACCAGTCGTACACAGCTGCCCGCGCCGCCGTCAGCGACCTGGACCCGGACCCCGTACCGACTCACCAGTCCCCCGACCACGCCCCGGAGCAGCCGGAGAGCCCCGCCGCGGAGATGCCCTCCGACGGGCTGCCGCAGCGGCGCCGGGGCCGTACGCTCGCCGCGGCCGAACGCGCCCGGGGGGCCGCACCGGCCGACGAGTCGAGGTTCTCCATCCCGCTCGCGCCCCCCGACCCCGACGACACGCGCGAACGGGTGGCCCGTTTCGGGACTTTCCGGCAGGCAGTGCGCGGCACCGTGCCCGATCAGGCGGCCCTCCAGGGCAGCACCAGCCCGGAGCCACCACCCCCGCCCTCCGCCGCGCCCGTACCGCCCGCCGCCTCACCCCCCATCACCACCTCCCACCCGGAAGGCGACCCCACCCCATGACCGGCACTGGCCTCGGCCCCGGACCGACGACCGCCGACGAGAAACTGACCTGGCTCATCGAGGGCCTCCTGGAGCGCACCCCGGGTGCCCGGCACGCGCTCGTGCTGTCCCGGGACGGTCTGAAACTGTGCCGTACGCCGGAACTGTCCGTGGACCAGGCGGACCAGCTCGCCGCGATCGCCGCCGGTATCCAGTCGCTGTCGCACGGCGCGTCCGTGGAGTTCGGGGACGGCAGCGGAGGGGTGCGTACCGCGATGACGGAGTTCTACGGCGGGGTGCTGTTCATCGTCGAGGCGGGCCAGGGCGCACACCTGGCCGTCGTCACCACCGAGGACGCGGACACCGGGCTCGTCGGCCACAACATGAGCGAACTCGTCGAGCAGCTCGGGGAGCACCTGCGCGCCCAGCCCCGGACGACACAGCCCCGTACGACTCAGCCCCGTACGACTCAGCCGCCTACGGCATGAATGGTCCGGGGGGACAACCCGGGAACCGTCCGGGAAGGGACGATTCTCCGGACCGGCTCTACACACTCACCGGAGGCCGCAGCCGCTCCGCACCCGACAACCCGTTCGACCTGGTGACGCTGGTCGTCGCCGAGTCCGGTCCGGTGCCGGGGATGCAGTCCGAGCACGCGGCGATCCTGCGTCTCGCCGAGCGTCCCACGGCGGTGGTGGAGGTCGCCGCCGTGCTGCGGCTGCCGGTGGGCATCACCAGGGTCCTGCTCGCCGACCTCCTCGCCGCGGGCCACGTCAGCGCCCGCCATCCGCGCCGGACCGCCATCACCGACCCCGACATCCTGGAGCAGGTGCTCGTTGGACTCCGCAACCTCTGACCGCGCGGACGACCGCGCGAACAACCGCCCGGGCGACAACGCCACGTGCAACGCCACGGACGGCCGCGTGGAGCGCGTGGACCGCGTGGACCACCGCGCGGAAGTCGACCCGCGGCCGCCCCTGCGCGCCTCCGCCGACAACGGGCTGAAGATCGTGATCGTCGGCGGCTTCGGCGTCGGCAAGACGACGCTCGTCCGGTCGGTCAGCGAGATACGTCCGCTCAGCACCGAGGAGACGATGACGCGGGCCGGTGAGAGCGTCGACGACGTCAGCGCGGTGCGCGACAAGAAGGCCACGACCGTCGCCTTCGACTTCGGCCGCATCACGCTCGACGCCCACAACGTGCTGTATCTGTTCGGGGCGCCGGGCCAGGAGCGCTTCTGGTTCCTCTGGGACCGGCTGTTCGCCGGCGCGCTCGGCGCGGTCGTCCTCGTCGACACCCGCCGCCTCGACGACTCCTGGTACGCGATCGACCGCCTCGAACAGCACGGCACCCCGTTCGTCGTGGCCCGCAACGACTTCGGCGGCCAGGACTTCGCCCCGCAGGCCATCCGCGACGCACTCGACCTCGACCCTGACGTACCGCTCGTACACTGCGACGCGCGCGCCCGGAATTCGAGCAAGCGGGTGCTGATCGCACTCGTGGAACACGCGAAACACCGCTACCAGCGTGCGACGCGGCCCCCGTCACCGACGACGGATACACCTACCCCTGCACACATGCGTTCGTACGATGGCCAAGTGGCCGCACATCACGAGGAGTTGCCCCGGTGACCGCCGCCCATGTCCCCCTCGACGGCCACCGGCTGCGGACCGAACCCGACCGGGTGTACCGGGAGATGCGGCGCGACCACGGGCCGGTGACACCGGTGCTGCTCGACGGGGACGTACCCGCGTGGCTGGTGCTCGGCTACCGCGAACTGCATCAAGTCACCGGCGATTCAGTGCTGTTCAGCCGGGACTCGGAGTTGTGGAACCAGTGGGAGAGGATCCCCGCCGACTGGCCGCACCTGCCGATGATCGGCCGCCGACAGCCCTCGGTCCTCTACACCGTCGGCGAACGCCACCGTGAGCGCGCCGCGATGATCGGCGGTGCGCTGGAGGGGGCCGACCCGGTCGAACTGCGGTCGTACGCGGAGCAGTTCGCGGACGAGTTGATCGACTCGATCTGTGCCCGGGGGCAGGCGGACCTCGTCCAGGAGTACGCGACGCGACTGCCGGTACGCGTCATGGCCCGCCTCTTCGGTTTCCCCGACGAGGACGGGCCCGCCCTGGTCTCCGCCGCGCTCGCCATGACCGGCGGGCAGGAGAGCGGCATGGCGGGCCAGCGGTACCTGATCGAGTCGATGGGCCGGCTGCTGGCCGCCCGTAGGGTGCGGCCCTCGGACGACGTGGCCTCGCGGATGCTCGCGAACCCGTACGGCTTCACGGACGAGGAGGTCGCGCACGATCTGATGATCATGATCGCGGCGGGGAACGACCCCACCGCCGACTGGATGGGCAACTCCCTGCGCCTGATGCTCACGGACGAACGGTTCGCGGCCTCCCTCTTCGGCGGGCGCAGCAGTGTCGCCGAGGCGATGAACGAGGTCCTGTGGGAGGACGCGCCCGTGCAGACCATGCCGGGCCGCTGGGCGTCCCGCGACACCCGCCTGGGCGGACGGCACATCCGTACGGGCGACCTGCTCCTCCTCGGCCTCCAGGGCGCCAACGCCGACCCCCAGGTCCGTACCGACGGCTCCGCCCTCACCGGCGGCAACAACGCCCACTTCTCCTTCGGCCACGGGGAACACCGCTGCCCGTTCCCGGCGCAGGAGGTCGCGGAGGTCATCGCGAGAACGGGCATCGAGGTCGTCCTGGACCGCCTCCCGGACATCGACCTGGCGGTCCCGGCCGAATCCCTGACGCACCGCTCCTCCCCCTGGCTCCGGGGCCTGACACAACTCCCGGTCCGATTCACCCCCACACCGGCCCACACCCCCAGCCCGTCCGGCGCTTGAGGACAAGGCCCGCTCAGGGCCGGAGCAGGGGCCCCGGGGCGGCAGCCACCAGATACGCACCACCCCCACACCGGCCCACACCCCCAGCCCGTCCGGCGCTTGAGGACAAGGCCCGCTCAGGGCCGGAGCAGGGGCCCGGGGGCGGCAGCCCCCAGATACGCTTCACCCCCACACCGGCCCACACCTCCAGCCCGTCCGGCGCTTGAGGACGAGGCCGTTCAGGCCGAAAGGGGGGCCTGGGGGCACAGCCCCCAGAAACGGGCGCCCCCCAACCCCCGCCAAACCCGCGGAGCGCGTCTCACCGGACGGACCACGTTTCCTCCACGTTTCCCGGAAGGGCTACGCTCCCTCCGTGGCTGAGATCCAGATTCCCGCTGACATCAAGCCCGCCGACGGACGTTTCGGCGCGGGCCCCTCCAAGGTGCGGACGGAAGCGCTGGACGCGCTGGCCGCCACCGGTAGCTCCCTCCTCGGTACCTCCCACCGCCAGGCCCCGGTCAAGAACCTGGTCGGCAAGGTACGCGAGGGCATCTCCGCGCTGTTCCAGCTCCCCGACGGCTACGAGGTCGTCCTCGGCAACGGCGGCTCGACCGCGTTCTGGGACGTCGCGACGCACGGCCTGATCGAGAACAAGTCGCAGCACCTCACCTTCGGTGAGTTCAGCTCGAAGTTCGCGAAGGCCGCCAAGCTCGCCCCCTGGCTCGCCGACCCGACCGTCATCTCCTCGGACCCGGGCACCCACCCGGACCCGCGGGCCGAGGCGGGCGTCGACGTGTACGCCTACACGCACAACGAGACGTCCACCGGTGTCGCCGCCCCCATCAAGCGCGTAGCGGGTGCCGACGAGGGCTCCCTCGTCCTCGTGGACGCCACGTCCGGCGCCGGCGGCCTGCCCGTGGACATCACCGAGACCGACGTCTACTACTTCGCCCCGCAGAAGTCCTTCGCGGCGGACGGCGGCCTCTGGCTCGCCGCGTTCTCCCCGGCCGCGATCGAGCGCGCGGAGCGCGTCCACGCGTCCGGCCGCCACATCCCGGAGTTCTTCTCGCTCCCCACGGCGATCGACAACTCGCGCAAGAACCAGACGTACAACACCCCGGCCCTCGCCACCCTGTTCCTCCTCAACGAGCAGCTGGAGTGGATCAACGGCCAGGGCGGCCTGGACTGGGCGGTCCGCCGCACGGCCACCTCGTCCCGCACGCTGTACGGCTGGGCCGAGGACGTCAAGTACGCGAACCCGTTCGTCACCGACCCGGCGAAGCGCTCGCAGGTCATCGGCACGATCGACTTCTCGGACGAGATCGACGCCGCCGCCGTCGCCAAGGTCCTGCGCGCCAACGGCATCGTCGACACGGAGCCCTACCGCAAGCTCGGCCGCAACCAGCTCCGCGTGGCGATGTTCCCGGCGATCGACCCGGCGGACGTCGAGGCGCTGACGAAGTGCGTCGACTACGTGATCGAGAAGCTCTGACCTTCTCCCGTACGACGAAGGGGGCGCCCGGTGCTGGTCACCGGGCGCCCCCTTCGTCATGCCCGCACCCGGAGAAGAGCGACCGTCACCCGTACGACCGTCATTCGTACGAACGCCACCGGTACGAACGTCAGTCGTACGAACGTCACTCGTACTTCTCGGCGGGAGCGCAGTCCATGTAGGAGCCGGACTCGTACGCCGCCCGGTCGCTGTCGCGTGCGCGGATCGCCTCCACGAGGCGGGCATGGTCCTGGAACTGCTCGGGGCGCAGGGTGTCGCCGAAGTGGTCGAGGAGCGAGTCCCGGATCACCTCGCCCAGGTCCGCGTGCAACTCGGCCAGCACGGTGTTGTGCGACGCCGTGACGACGGCCAGATGGAAGGCCACGTCGGCGTTCGCGAAACCGACCCGGTCCCCGGCCGACCAGGCCCCCTGCCGTTGCTGCAGCAGGAGTTCGAGCCGCTCCAGGTCGTCCGGGGTCCTGCGGGCGCAGGCCAGCCGCGCCGCTCGGATCTCCAGGGCGCTGCGGACGTCGGTGACGTCCTCCCGCCGGGCCTTCTCGAAGCGGGTCCGCATCATGCCGGCGAGTTCGCTGGTCGCCTGCACATACGACCCTGAGCCGTGGCGGATCTCCAGCAGGCCGGTGTGCGCCAGGGCCCGGACCGCCTCACGCACCGTGTTCCGGGCCACGCCGAGCTGTTCGACCAACTCCGTCTCGGTCGGGATGCGCGAGCCCACGGGCCAGGCGCCGGAGGTGATCTGCCGCCGCAACCGGGTGATCACCTGGTCGGAAAGCGCTTGGCGGCGAACGGGATCCATAGTCATCTCCTCAGACTACGTCGGTTCTCACCCAATGAACCTCTCTGCGACTCATCGCGTCATCGTCTCATCGACTCATCCCATGACTCTACCTACAAACCACTAGACATCGAGTCATGGGATGAGTCTACGATAGGGCCTATGCCGAAGAGTGAGTCCAACAGGCCCGCCTCGCACCCCGACCCGCACATCTCCCCGAACGCCTCCGACAGCGCCCCCAGCACCCCCCTCACCACCCCACTCACCACCTCCCGGAACACGCGCCGCCTGGCGCTGGCGGCGCTCGTACTCGCGGCACTGAACCTGCGGCCGGGGGTCACCAGCCTCGGGCCGGTCCTCGAAGAGGTGCGCGACAGCCTGTCCATGAGCGGCACGACGAGCGGGGTCCTCACCTCCATCCCCGCCGCCTGCTTCGCCCTGATCGGCTCCACGGCCCCGGCTCTCGCCCGGCGTTACGGCGCGGCCGGCGCCATCGCCGTCGCCGGAGCGGTACTGACGGCCGGGCTCGCGCTTCGGCCGTTCGCCACCGACCCCGCCCTGTTCGTCGTACTGACCGCCGTGTCGCTCGCCGGCATCGCCATCGCCAACGTGCTGCTCCCGGCCGTCGTCAAAGAGCGCTTCCCCGACCGGGTGGGCGCGATGACCGGCCTGTACTCCATGGCGTTGAACGCCGGCGCCTCGTCCGCCGCCGCCGTGACCGTCCCGCTGACCGAGGCGTTCGGCGGCGACTGGCGGTACGGCCTGGGGGCCTGGTCGGTACTGGCCGCCATGGCCGTGCCTCCCTGGCTGGCCCTCGCCCGCCGCCGGCCACCGCCGGGACCGGACCCGGTGGACGCGGACGCCCCGCAGCAGCCTCCGCCCCGGGGCCCGCTCTCCCGGGATCCCACCGCCTGGGCGCTCACCGCCTACTTCGGGCTACAGGCGAGCTCCGCCTACATCATCATCGGCTGGCTGCCCCAGATCTTCCGCGACTCCGGCCTCTCCGCCCAGACCGCCGGCCTGCTCTTCTCGGGCACCTCGCTGCTCGGCGTGCCCCTCTCCTTCGCCCTGTCGGCCCTGGCCGGGAAGCTGCGGCACCAGAGCGGGATCGCGGCGGCGATCGGCGTGTGCGGCCTGGCCGGATTCACGGGTCTGTGGGCCGATCCGGCATCCACGCCCTGGCTCTGGGCGTTCCTCCTGGGCGTGGCCAACTGCTCCTTCCCGCTGGCCCTGACGATGATCGGCATGCGCGGCCGGGACGGCGCCTCCGTCGTCCGGCTCTCCGGCTTCGTACAGGGCTTCGGCTATCTGCTGTCGATCCCCGGGCCCGTCGTCGTGGGCGTTCTCTACGACCGCTCCGACGGCTGGCGACTGCCCCTTGGCTTCGTCCTGCTGCTGACCCTCGTGCAGATCGCGGCGGGCCTGCTGGCGGGCCGTAATCGCCAGATCGGCTGAATAGACAGAAGCCTCTTGACTGTACAGCGACAATGCTCTTGGATTGAATAAGTAAGCAGCAGCAAGATTGCCCCGCACAATTCGGTTCGCGCACAACTGCTGCTGAAGTCGCCCCGCACAGCCGGTCGGCGAGAAATTCCGAAACCCGCACCAGAAGCACCATTGTTTCTCCGTCGTTTCTCCAGCTATGCCCATTCATGCGGAAAAGGGAAACCAGTGAGCACAGATGTGATGCCCGGTACTCGTCTCGCCGCCACCTGCCTGACCGACCTCCTCGCCGAACAGGCACGCCTCTCACCGGACCGGATCGCCGTCGTCCATGAGAACGAGAGCCTGACATTCGCGCAGCTCATGAGCCGTAGCCAGGAACTGGGCGCCTTCCTGAGGCGAGCGGGTGTCGCCCCGGACAGCCGCGTCGGCGTGTTCATGGAACCATCGCTCGACCTGATGACGACGGTCTGGGGAATCCTGTGGGCCGGCGGCTCCTACGTACCGCTTTCCCCGGAATACCCCGGCGAGCGCATCGCGTACATGATGGCGGACGCCGGAGTGGAAATAGTTCTCACCCAGGAGTTACTCCGGCCCGCCCTCCAGGAACTTTCACCCGAGGGAGTCCGGACCGTCACCCTCGCCGAAGTGTTCCAGTCGCCGGAAGTGAACGGAAAAGGCGGCAGCGAAAAGCAGAGCAGCAGAAGTAGCCGGATCAGCTGGAACGGGGAAAAGCCCCGGCCTGAGGATCTCGCCTACGTCATCTACACCTCCGGCAGTACCGGAAAGCCGAAGGGCGTGATGGTCGAGCACCGGAGCATCGTCAACCAGATGCGCTGGCTGCACACCGAGGGCGCGATCGACGCCGGCGAGATCATCCTCCAGAAGACCCCCATGAGCTTCGACGCGGCGCAGTGGGAGATCCTCGCCCCCGCCTGCGGAAGCACGGTGGTGATGGGAGCCCCCGGCGTCTACCGCGACCCCGAGGCGATCATCGCCACCATCAGGCGGCACGGCGTGACCACCCTGCAGTGCGTCCCCACCCTCCTCCAGGCGCTCCTCGACACCGAGGACCTCTCCGCCTGCCGCTCCCTGCGCCACATATTCAGCGGCGGCGAGGCGCTCTCCCGAAGTCTCGCCGCCCAGTGCCTCGACACCATGCCGACAGCCCGGCTGGTCAACCTGTACGGCCCCACCGAGTGCACCATCAACGCCTCGGCCTTCGTCGTGGACCGTGCGGCGGTGGACGACGGACCGCGCACCATGCCGGTGGGTACGCCCGTGAGCGGCACCACCTTCCACATCCTGGACCCGCAGGGGAAGCCGGTCGCGATCGGCGAGATCGGCGAACTGCACGTCGGCGGGGTCCAGGTGGCCCGCGGCTACCTCGGCCGCCCCGACCTCACGGCCGACCGGTTCGTGGACGACCCCTTCTCCACCGCCCCCGGAGCCCGGCTCTACCGCACCGGCGACCTGGCCCACTTCAACGCCGACAGCACGGTCCAGTTCGTCGGCCGCGCCGACAACCAGGTCAAGCTGCGCGGCTACCGGGTCGAACTCGACGAGATCCGCCAGACGATCGAGACCCACGACTGGGTCCGCGGCGCGGCCGTCCTGCTCCACGACAACGATGCCACCGGGTTCCAGAACCTGGTGGCCTTCGTCGAGCTCAACCCCAAGGAAGCCGCCGTGATGGACCAGGGCAACCACGGCTCCCACCACCAGTCCAAGCGCAGCAGGCTCCAGGTCAGGGCCCAACTGGCGCACACCGGCTGCCGTGACGCCGGCGAACTCGACGGCCGGCCCGTGGTCGAACTCCCCGGCGCCGAGGCCACCCCCGAGCAGCGCGCCCGCGCCTTCGCCCGCAAGACCTACCGTTTCTACGAGGGCGGAACGGTCGGCCGGGACGACATCCTGCGACTCCTGGCACCCCGCACCCGGCCGCAGCCCCCCGCGCGCGGCCTCGCCGACCTGACCCGGGCCGAACTCGGCACGCTCCTGCGGAACTTCGGCCGCCACGTCAGTGACCAGCGGCTGCTGCCCAAGTACGCCTACGCCTCACCCGGCTCCCTCTACGCCACGCAGCTGTACCTCGAACTCGACGGCGTGGGCGGGATCCCCGCAGGCCTGTACTACTACCACCCGCTCCACCACCACCTGGTGCTCGTCGGCCCGGCCCTCCCGGACACGGAGACACACCAGACGCCCCAGAGTCCCCGGACTCCGCACGCGAGGGTTCACTTTCTCGGCAAACACCGGGCGATCGAACCGGTCTACCGCAACAACATCCGCGAGGTCCTGGAGATCGAGGCCGGGCACATGGTCGGCCTGTTCGAGGAGATCCTGCCTGCCCACGGCCTCGGCATCGCGGCCACGGAGTACCGGCCCGCCGTCAAAGACCGCCTCGACTGCGCCGACGAGGACCACTACCTGGGCACGTTCGAACTCCTGCCCAGCACCTCTGCGGCCGCCGACGCCGCCGAGAGCACGGCCGGCTACGACATCTACGTCCAGGCCCACTCCGGCCGGGTCGAGGGTCTCCCGGCCGGCCAGTACCGGTACACCGCCGGCAGCCTCGTACGCATCTCCGACGACCTGGTGGCCAGGAAGCACGTCATCGCCATCAACCAGCGGGTCCACGAGCGGGCCGGTTTCGGCATCAGCCTCGTCGCCACGAGCCCCGACTCCTGGCGGCAGTACCTCGACCTGGGCCGCAAACTCCAGCGCCTCCAGATGAACGACCTGGGCCTCGGCTTCATGTCCTCGGGCTACAGCTCCAAGTCCGGCAACGATCTGCCCTCGGCCAAGCAGCTGAGCAGGATCCTCACCGACTGCGGACTGCCCACCGGACCGTCGTACTTCTTCGTGGGCGGGCGAGTCAGCGAGGAGCAGCTGCGCGGCGAGGACATGAAGGAGGACTCGGTCCACATGCAGGGGCCGGCCGAGCTGATCAAGGAAGACCTGGCCGGACTGCTGCCCCGCTACATGCTGCCCAACCGGATCGTCATCCTGGACCGGCTGCCGCTCACCGCCAACGGGAAGATCGACAACAAGGCGCTCGAAGCGTCCCAGCAGACCGAACTGGCCCTGTCCGGCCGAGCGTTCGTCGCCCCCCGCACGCGCTCGGAGCGCCGGGTCCGCGATGTGTGGCAGACGGTGCTCAAGCGCGAACAGGTCTCCGTCGTCGACGACTTCTTCGAACTCGGCGGCAACTCCCTGCTGGCCGTGGCCCTCGTCGGCCGGCTGAAGGCGGACTTCGGCCAACCGATGCCGCTCCAGGTGCTGTTCGAGGCCCCGACCGTCGAGAAGCTCGCCGCCCGCCTCGACGCCGAGACGTCCGCGCCGCTGACCCGGCTGGTGCCGCTCCAGCCCGAGGGCACCGGCACCCCCCTGCACTGCTGGCCCGGCCTCGGCGGCTACCCCATGAACCTGCGCCCGCTGGCCACCGCCCTGGGCACCGACCGGCCCGTCCACGGGGTGCAGGCGTACGGCATCAACAGCGGCGAGGTCCCGTACGCCACCGTTCGCGAGATGGCGACCGCGGACGTCGAGGCGATCCGTGAGATCCAGCCGCACGGCCCCTACCTCCTGTGCGGCTACTCGTTCGGCGCCCGGGTCGCCTTCGAGGCGGCGTACCAGCTGGAGCAGGCGGGCGAGCGGGTGGAGCATCTGTTCCTCGTCGCCCCCGGCCAGCCCCGGCTGCGCCCCCAGGACGCCCAAGGCGCGGGCCACCGCGCGGACTTCGGCGACCGTGCCTTCCTCGCCATTCTCTTCTCGGTCTTCGCCGGCACGGTCGGCGGCCCGGCACTGGACGAGGCCCAGCGGACCGTCCGGGACGAGGACGGCTTCGTCGCCTTCGTCACCGCCCGCTTCCCCGGCCTCAGCGAGGACCTCGTACGGGCGGTCACGGGCGTCGTCCGGCAGACCTACTCCTTCACCTACGAGTTCGACGAGCTGATCGGCCGGCGCCTCGACGCCCCGATGACGCTCGTCAAGGCGACCGACGACAACTACTCCTTCATCGAGCGCAGCGAGCGCCGGGGCGGGTTCTCCACCCGCCCGCCCGCCGTCCACCAGTTGCGGGCCGGCCACTACGAACTGCTGCGCGAGCCGTACGCCGCCGAACTCGCCGCGCTCCTCAACGCCCGGATCGACGCGACGACCGCCCTCACCACCGCCGTCACCACCGGCATCAAAACCGCCATCACCACCGCTACCGCCACCACGTCCACGCGTCCGGGCCGGCCGGCCCACGCCGTTCTCCAGGAGGTCGGAGTGCCCCACATCAACATCAAGCACTTCCCGGTGCCCATCACCGACGAGCAGGAACGGGAACTGGTCACCGCGGTCACCGCGGCAGTGCGCAACGCCTTCGGCTGCAAGGAGGATGTCGTCTCCATCGCACTCGAACCCGTCACCCAGGACGTGTGGAACGAGCGGGTCTACGTGCCCGAGATCGTCGACCGGCAGGACCTGCTGCGCAAGACGCCCAACTACTGACCGGCATCACCTCCACCGCCTCGACCGCCGCCCGGCCTCCAGTACCCGTCAGTGCCCGACCTTCAGCAAAGGACCTTTCACATGACGCTCCCCGCACGCGGACACGGACACCGTCCGGTGCCCCTGGTGTTCACCGACGAGGTGGCGGCGGCGCTCGCCGACGGCGACCCGGTGGTGGCCCTGGAGTCGAACGTCATCACCCACGGGCTCCCCTACCCCGACAACGCGGCCACCGCCCGCAAGGTGGAGGAGGCCGTACGGGCCGGCGGCTCGGTGCCCGCCACCATCGGCATCGACGGCGGTCGCATCCTGGTCGGGATGACCGACGCGGACATCGAGCGCTTCGCGGACACACCGGGCATCCCGAAGGTGAGCAGCAGGGACCTCGGGGCCGTCCTCGCCTCGGGCGGTATGGGAGCCACGACCGTCGCGTCCTCGCTGGTCGCGGCGGAACTCGCCGGGATCGCCTTCTTCTCGTCGGCGGGCATCGGCGGCGTCCATCGCGGCGCCGAGACCACCATGGACGTCTCCTCGGACCTGATCCAGTTCACCCGGTCGAAGGTGGCCGTCGTCTGCGCCGGCGCGAAGAAGATCCTCGACCTCGGCCTGACCATGGAGTTCCTGGAGACCCACTGCGTCCCCGTCATCTCGTACGGCTACGACGACTTCCCCGCCTTCTACTGCCGCTCCAGCGGACTGCGCGCGCCGCAACGCCTCGACGACGAGGCCCTGATCGCCCGTGCCGTCGAGACCCACTGGGCCCTGGGCAACCCCGGCGGTGTCCTCGTCACCAGCCCCACCCGGGAGGAGGACGCGATCGACGGGCAGGACATCGAGGCCGCCATCGCCGGGGCCCTGCGCGGCGCCGCCGACGACGGGGTCCGGGGCGGCGCCGTCACGAAGTACGTGATGCGTGCCGTGGACCGCGCCACCGAGGGACGGTCCGCGCTGGCCAACATGGCCGTACTCATCCACACCGCCGAGGTCGGCGGCCGGCTCGCCGCGGCCCACGCCCGGCTCCGACGCGAGGAGAACCGGTGACCCCGGCCCAGCCCCGCACGCAGACCCACCCCCGGACTCAGGCCCACCCCCGATCCCGACCCCAGGAGACTGCTGTGACCCGCGTGGCGATGTTCGACCTGGACGGCACGCTCGTCGACTCGCCGCGGGCGATCGTGGAGGCGTTCGGCGTCGCCTTCGAGGCGATGGGTGCCGACCCCCGGGACCCGGCGGACGTCCGGGCGACCATCGGCCTGCCGCTTGAGCAGGCGTTCGGCAAACTGCTCGGGGTGCCGCAGGACGACCCCCGGGTCGCCGAGGGCGTCGCCCAGTACCAGAAGGCGTTCCGTACGGTCATCCTGCCCCGCGCCAAGTCCCTGGTCTTCCCCGGCGTAGCCGAGGGCCTCGACGAACTGCGCCGCAGGGGAGTCGTCCTGACGGTGGCCACGAGCAAGTTCCACGCCAGCGCCGACGCCCTGCTGACCGCCGCAGGACTGCGCGACCACATCACGGTCCTGATCGGCGCTGACGACGTCACCTACCCCAAACCCCACCCCGAGTCCGGGCTGCTGATCCTCGAACGCCTGGACGCCCGCCCCGAGCACGCCGTCATGGTCGGCGACACCACCCACGACCTGCGGATGGCCGAGGCGGCCGGTATCGCCTCGGTCGCGGTCACCTACGGAGTGCACCAGCGGGCCGAACTGGACGCGGCCCGCCCGACGTACGTCGCCGAGACGTTCCCCGAGGTCGTGGCCCACATCATCGGCACCCTGCCCGACAGCGGCCCGTCCGGCGACACGTTGGTCGAGGACATGCTGAACGACCGTACGCATCACATCGAGTTCAACGGCCACCTCACCAACCACGTGAAGCACGCCGTCGTCGCCCTGGCCGGCCTGGGCATCGCCCCGGAGCGGATCAAGGCCTACCACGACAACTACGTCACCCTCACCCCGTACGGCTGCCCCGTCGAGCCGGCCCGGGCGCCGCAGCAGACCGTCGACGACGACAACTGGCTCCAACTCCTGGGCAAACGCCAGGACTTCGCCGCCCACTGTGAGTTCTTCGACCGCCGCGAGCAGGAACTCGGAATGACGGAGATGCTACGGCGCTATCTGCCCCGTCTGCTCTCCGGCTGGGTCGGCGCCCTCCAGCACGCGACCATCCATCTGGGCTGGGCACTGGACGCCGGTAACCGCCGGATGGCCATCGAGGGCATCGCCTACCTGGCCTTCGCCCACGTCGACTGCCACCCCGAGCGCGCAGTCGTCTCGGAGGCGTACGGCGCGGAGCTGCCGAAGGACTCGCTGCTGCGCATCGCCCGCTACTGGGAGGACAACCGGCAAGAACTGGGCGCCTGGGTGCAGCACCTGGTCGACGACACGACGGCCGACATCCACCCCGAGCTGCTCAGGTCCGGCCTGCAGCACCGGATCGCCCGGACGCTCGGCGAAGGCCACCCCCGGATCTACGAGACCCCCGCCTGGGTCAACGACCAGGACACCGACGCCAGTTGGGACCAGCTCGGCTACCTGGTCACCCTTCTCTACCTGGCCGAACCGGGGGACTTCCTCCTGCTGCACCTCATGACCGCGCTGCACGCCATGCGGCACATCGCGGACACCCTCCCCGTCGAGCAGCGCCCCGAAGCGGTGAAGTGCTACTGGACCGGCATCCTCGGCGTCCTGTTCTCCCGCGGCCACTTCGCCCGCCCCGGAAAGCTGACGGCGCTGGACGACCTCTTCGACACGGCCGTGGACGACGTCACCGACCCGCGCTGGGCCCGCGAGTGGAACTGGCTGATCGCACGAGCCGCGGAGGAGGAGGAAGAGCACAACCCGAAGCTCGTCTACGTGATGCGCGAGATGTGGCACCGCACGGGCGGCCGGTCCGTCTACCGGGTCGCCGCCGGTCAGTTCACCGCGACACCCGAACTGCCCGCCACCTTCGAACAGCCGCCGGTCGACTGACCATCGCCGTCCCCCAACCCGCGTACGAGGAGCCGAACATGACCACCGTGACAGCGACCATACCGACCTCCGTCACCGCGCCCACCCTTCAGACGTACCTGGACCGCAACGTCCACCTGCTCCCCCAGACCGACCAACTGCGCGCCCTGCACACGGCCGTCCGCGACCGCGACGCCTCCCGCGAGGACTTCGTCTTCTACACCGGCCGCATCATCCGCATGCTGACCGAGGCAGCCCTTAACCTCCTGCCCTTCGAGCCGTACGACGTCACCACCCCCGTGGGCAGCACCTACCCGGGCCTGCGCTTCGCGGGCGGACTGTGCGGGATCCCGATCATCCGCGCCGGCGAGAGCATGGAGGCCGAATTACGTGCGGTGGTCCCCGGGGTCAGGATCGGAAAGATCCTCATCCAGCGGGACCCGACGACCAAACAACCGCACCTGTACTACACGAAGCTGCCCGAGGACATCGCCGACCGTCACGTCCTCCTGCTCGACCCGATGCTGGCGACCGGCGGCACGGCGATCGCCGCCATCGAGGTCCTGCGCGGACTCGGCGTACCGGAGGAGCACATCGTCTTCGTCAACTTCATCACCGTGGCGGAGGGAATCACCGCCGTGTGCGAGCGCTACCCCGGCGTACGGATCGTCACGTCCGCCATCGAGGAGGGCCTGAGCGAGCACGCGTACATGCTGCCCGGCATAGGCGACTTCGGAGACCGCTACTTCGGCACGGACCGATAGGGGCCCCGGAGGACATCGTTTCTGCGCGAGCCACGGCCGAGGGCCGCACCCCGAGCTCGGGGTGCGGCCCTCGGCACATGTACCGCCTACTACCGCCTACGAGGTCCAGCCGCCGTACGGCACGGTGATGAGTTCCATGGCGTGGCCCGCCGGGTCCATGAAGTACACGCCGCGACCACCGTCGTTGACGTTGATCGCGCCGGGCTGCTTGCGGTGGGGATCGGCGTAGTGCTCGACGCCACGCTGCCTGATCTGCGCGTACGCCGCGTCGAACTCCTCCTCGGAGACCAGGAAGGCGTAGTGCTGGGCGGTGATGCTGTCGGCGGGGATCGTGGCGAAGTCCAGTGTGACGCCGTTGCTCAGATCGACGGCGATGAACGGGCCCCACTCGGCGCTGATCTCAAGGCCGAGCAGGTTCGCGAAGAACTCCGCGGACTCCCGGTTGTCCCGGGCGTGGACGATCGTGTGGTTCAACTCGACTGACAAGGAAGCCTTCCGAAGGCATGTCCCGACACCTCCATGCCTCACCCAGCCGGTGACCGGCACGCGATGTCGCCGTACATCCTAGGACAGGTCCTGGTCGCCGGTGTGTGCCGAGTGGCAGGTCGGCGGTGGAGGGGACCCGGCGGATCACCGGGCCCCCTCCCCTCACTCACGTCGCCGTACAGCTCACCGCGGGCACGCCCCCGCCCCCCGGCGCTCCCCCGAAGCCGAAGGTCGCCGAATCTCCCACCGCCAGGCTCCCGTTGTGAGCCGCGTTCACGGCGGTCACCGTCGAGCCCGTCTGGGTGTACGTCGCGTTCCACATGCTCGTGACCGCCTGCGAGCCGCCCCAAGTCCACGCCACCTTCCAGGACTTGAGCGCAACAGTGCCCGAATTGGTCACCTTGACCTCGGCGTTGAACCCGCCGCCCCAGTCGCTGCTGACGGCGTAGGTGGCGGCGCAGGCGGCCGTACTACCACCGCCACCGCCACCGCCTCCTCCGCCACCGCTCCCCGGGAAGCCCGGCGCCTTCACGCTCGCCAGATAGCCGTCCTTCACGGTGTCCACCGACGACCAGTCGTCCTTCAGGATCCCGCCCGTGTCACCGGAGTTGGGGTTCCAGGACCAGAAGGTCCAGTGGAAGGAGTCCGAGCCGTACGTCGCTGTCGGCCGCAGATAGTCCACCAGCGCGGCCAGCCACCGCTGGTCCACCGTCGACTGGAGCGTCGTACCGAACTCCCCCACCCACACCGGCGCGATGTTCTGCTTGAAGATGTAGCCCCAGTACTTGTCCCAGATGCCCGGCATGTTGGCGGGGAACGAGGGATCACTGAACCAGCTCTGCTGGGCCACGCTCGTCGCGTAGTCGTGGGCGGAGTACACGACCCGGTTCGCCACGTTCAGCTGCACCGGATACTGCGCGACCCCCATCAGGTTGCCGCCCCACCAGCCGGAGACCCCGTTGAACGTCTGCACGCCCTCCACGAACACCAGCAGTTGCGGATTCACGCCGAGAACCGCGTTGCCCGCCCGCTGGGCCGCCAGCCGCCAGTCCTTCGTCGTGTCACCGCAGCCCCAACAGGCAGGATCATGCGGCTCGTTGTGCAGGTCGATGCCGATGACCGTGTCCTGCCCGACGTAACGCGACGCCAGCGCCTTCAGGTTGGCGATCCACGTCGACTCGGGCACCGCCGCCGTGTACCAGAGCGCCGACTGCCCGCCCGAGTCCGGCCGGTGCCGGTCCAGGATGACCTTGAGGCCGATCTGACCGGCGTACGCGACCAACTTGTCCATGACCTGGAGGGAGCCCAGGCCCTGCAGATCGGCGTTCTTGCCGCTGCTGAAGTCGATGCTGTTGGGGACGGTGGAGGACTTGAAGATGTCGTCGCTGTACGGCATCCGGATGGTGTTGTAGCCGAGCGACTTCATCTGGTCGATCATGCTCTTGTAGTCGCGGGACCAGAGACCGTGCACCACGTAGTTGCCGGTCTCGAAGCCGAACCAGTTGATGCCGGCGATCCGGACGGGCTGCCCGGCCGCGTCCAGGATCTGCCGCCCGCTGGTGTGCCAGTAGCCGGCACCGGCGTCCGCCGCACGGACGTCCGCCGCGTGGGCGGCCTGCGCACCGGCTCCCAGCGGCAACAGAAGCGCGGCGGCGGCAGCGCACAGAGCTCTTCTCAAGGTACGGAAGCGGAACATGTCGCTTGTTCCTCTCGGGAGGCGCGGCCCCGGAATCGATGGGAGCGCTCCCATTCACCGCGCATCTCCCAGGAAACTGACCTAACATGCCCACGTCAATACTCGCGGCATCCCGGGATGCGTACGGCGTTCAGCGACCGGCAGCCACGCAGCGGCTCAGCTCCCGGCAATGGCTGCCGGGAAGAGCTTCCGGCATTATCACGACGGCCGCCGCCGAAGCCGCTTGAGCCCGAGATAGGCGAGGAGGATTACGCCGAGCGCGACAGCCCCGTTCCTGACGTTCCCGCCCGAGCCCCCGCCCCCGTCGTTACCCGAGGCCGAACTCCCGTTGCCACCACCCGAGTCGGAGTCACCGGACTTCCCGTACGACGGAGCGTCCTCGGCCTGGACACCGCTCTCGGCGCCCTCGCTCCCGTACATGAGCTTGGACCCGTCACGGCTGTACGTGACCGACTCCCCCTGCCCCTGCAAGGGCACGTCGAGCTGCCCCTGCCGCTTGAGCTTGCCGCCGTTCCAGGCGTAGGAGACACCGCCGAAGTACCCGCGTACGGCCAGCTGCCGCCCGTCGGGCGAGAAGGCGGCGTCGGTGGCCCACATGTCGACGGGGGCGACGGGCCGGAAGACGTTGGTGCCGGAGGAGGAGAGCTTGGCCGGCCCGGCGTACAGATGGCCGCCGTCCTCCTGCTTGTCGATGATGTAGACGCGCCCGGTCTTCGGATGCACGACCAGGGACTCGGCATCACGCGAACCGTCCGTGTACTTCACGACGTACTGCGTGGCGCGGATCGTCTGGTTCCTGAGCACCTTGGGCTCGGGAAGCCGGTAGACCCACACATAATCCCAGGTCACGCCATCGTTGTCGCCGATGTCGCCGACGTAGATCTGGTTGTCCGGGCCGATGGAGATGGCCTCGATGTCGCGGGGCCTGCCCACGCCGGACATGGTGACCGTGGCGACCGTCTTCCCGGTCGCGCTGTCGACCGCGTACAGGAAGGCACCGTCGTCACTGTCGTTGTGGGTCCAGTAGACGCCGGGGTGGAGACGGGAGGCGGCGAGACCGCTGGACTCGGTGATCCGCGGGTCCTTGATGGTGAAGTCCTGGTCACCGTCGGCAGCGGAGGCGGGCGCGGCGAGCACCCAGACGAGTAGGCCCCCGGCGAGGAGGGCGAGCGATCGGCGCATGCCCTCAAGCGTGCCATCCCGGCGCTCGATACGAGGGTCACGACCCTGACCGCCCCGCCGGATCAGCCACCGGACCGCCACTCCCTCACGCACCACCAGCCACACCAGCCACACCTGCCAACACGACCGCCGGCACAACCACCGGCACGACTACCGACTGAACTACTGGCCAACTACCCGCAAGCCGACATACACCTGACGCCGGGTGGCCCGACTCACACACCCCACCCGGCCCACGCCCCACCCCCGATCCCTCATCATGAGCGGATGCTCAGGTTGATGCCCGTAGGCGACTCCATGACGATCGGCAGCGCCGGCGAACACACCTGGCGCTACCGGCTGTGGCAGCACCTGCGGGAGACGTACGGCGCCCCGTTCCGGATCGTCGGCCCGCGCGAGGCGGTGTACGACAAGGCGACGGACACCCCCGACTCGTACGAGTACGCCGACCCGGACTTCCCCCGCGCCCATCTGGCCGGCTGGGGCGAGGGCTGGCACCACATGGCCCCGCTGATCGCGGACGCGGTACGCGCCCACAAGCCGGACGTCCTCCTGGTCTCCCTGGGCCTGATCGACCTGGGCTTCTACACGGACGCCGAACAGACGGCCGAGAACGTCCGCCTCTTCGTGGCCGAGGCCCGCCGCTCCAACCCGCGCATCGCCATAGCCCTGCTTCCGGTGATCCCCAACTCCCGCGCGGAGACCGACCCGCCCTTCGCCGCCCAGGTCACCCGCTTCAACGAACTCCTGGCGAAAACGGCAGCCGACCTGGACGAACCCCGCTCCCCTCTGCTCCTGACATCGCCCCCACCGTCGTACGACATCCACCACGACACCTACGACGGCACGCATCCCAACGCGAACGGCGAGCACAAGATCGCGGGGGCGTTCGCGGACTCGCTGTACGAGGCCTGGGATCTGGGGGAGCGATACGGGGCTGAAACCGACTGACCGAAACCGGGCGTGCCATGGTCACCGTGCGTATCGTTGTACCGCACGGCCGCACTCGTCCGGGGCGCGGCCGGGGAGGAGTGCCACGGTGACCGTCCTTGAAGACAGGATCGAGATGGCCGAGATCGCCGACAACGGTGACGAGCTGACGCTCGACACGATGTTCGGGTGGCTTGAGAAGAGCCCCATCCCCGACGGATACAGGGTCGAGATCGTCGGAGGGAACATCTTCATGTCGCCGCAGCGGGACACCCACTGGGAGATCATCGCAGCCATTTACGATCAGCTGCGCACCAAGTACCCGCGCAAGCGTGTGAAGTCCGACGTCCGCATCGACTACCCGGGCCACCTCAACGGCTTCTCCTCCGACGTCACGCTCATGACCGAAGGTGCCGAGAAGAGCGACAAGGGCCTGTGGCGCTGTCAGGACGTCGAGTTCGTCGCCGAAGTGATCTCGAAGAAGACCGCGGCCAATGACTACGGTCCGAAGAAGACCGCCTACGCCGAGGCCGAAGTCCCCGTCTACCTCATCGCCGATCCCTACCAGGGCAGGTGTTTCCTCTACACCCACCCCAAGAACGGCGAGTACGCGACCGAGACGAAGCTCGCTTTCGGAGACGATGTGAACCTGGGCGACACCACCGTCGGCCTCACCCTCTCCACGGACGAGTTCCCCCGCGACTAGGACCTGTCGGTCACGAAGCGGCAACCGACTCATTCGACATCCCGGCACCACAGGACACAGCGTCAGTCAGCCCTCACCCCCACGCGCCGGTGAGACCCACGTCACATTCGCTCAGCCCTGTCACATCTCAGCGCTCCGTCCCGTCGTGCATGTGTAACGCCCGATGAAGGCAGCACCCACGCCGGAGGAGCACATCATGGAAGCCCGCTTGAACCTCTTCGCCGACCCGGTCGCGGCAAAGGCCACAAAGCACCTCGTCGCGGCGGGCCAGGCGGCCGTGGACTCGACCCTGCCGCTCGCGACGCAGGAACTGGTGAGGCTCCGCGCCAGCCAGATCAACGGCTGCGGATTCTGCACCGACATGCACACCAAGGACGCCGCCGCAGCGGGCGAGACCGCGCAGCGCCTTCACCTGGTCGCGGCCTGGCGGGAGGCCAAGGTCTTCACCGACGCCGAGCGCGCCGCGCTGGAGCTGACGGAGCAGGGCACCCGTATCGCGGACGCGGCCGGCGGGGTCACGGACGAGGCATGGGCGAACGCCGCCAAGTACTACGACGAGGAGCAGCTCGCCGCCCTGGTCCTCACGATCACCCTGATCAACGCCTTCAACCGGATGAACGTCATCGTCCAGCAGCCCGCCGGCGACTACGAGCCCGGCATGTTCGCCCAGCTCTGACGACAGCGAGGACGACGGTCTTGGCCGGGCGGCCGAGACGGGGTGGGAGTGGGAGGGGGAGTGGGGCCGCCCGGCCCGGACACCGGGCGGTCCCACCGCTCGAGCGACCACGCTCTCGTCCCAGAACAGCTGGAACGTCTCAGAACATCGTGTTGTCGTTGGCCGAAGTCGCGGGAACGTCCTGCAGTACGTCCCAGTGCTCGACGATCTTCCCGCCCCGCACCCGGAACAGGTCCACGACGGCCTGGCCGCGCTCGCCCGGCGCGTTCACGTAGTGGCTGTGCACGGCGACCAGATCCCCTTCGGCCACCACCCGCTTCCGCGAGACGGCCAGCTCCGGGAACGCCCGGAAGTACCCGCCGAGCCCCTCACGCGCGCCGGCCACACCATCCGCGATGCCTGGATTGTGCTGGTGGTACTCGGTCCCCCAGTACGTGTCGAGCGCGGACAGGTCCTTGTCGACGATGAGCCGGTCGAACGCCCTGGTCACGAGCTTCTTGTTGTAGGCGGTGAGCCACCGCGACCCCGGCTGCTCATTCTGTGGCCGACTGACCGTCGAGAACATGTCGTTGCCGTTGGCGCTGGTGTCCGGCACGTTCTGCCCGGTGTCCCAGTGTTCGGCGATCTTCCCGCTCCGGAACCGGAAGATGTCGAACACGGCCGAGCCCCGAGTCCCCGGCGTCAGCACGACGTTGGAGTGCACGAGGACGAGGTCACCTTCCGAGATGACCCGCTTGACGTCGTACTTCGCCTCGGGGAACTGCTGATGCACGCCGGCGGCCAGGTTCTTCAGCGGGCCGGAGCCGTTGGCCGCGAGGGGGTTGTGCTGGATGTAGTCGGGCCGTACGAACTTGTCCACGACCGCGGTGTCACCGCGCTCGAAGACACCCTTGAGGACACGTACGGCGACGTCCTTCTGGTAGTCGAGCCGGGCACCGTCACCGACGCACCGGTCGGCATGGTGGCCACCGGTGGACGGCGAGGCGACGGCGGGCACGCTCGCCGCACCCAGCAGGGCGGACGCGGCGAGCACTGCGACGAGGATGCGGCGGGCGGGCATGTGGGGGGTCACAGTGCTGGTCCCTCTCTCGGATTCGGGTCAGATCCCGTTGACGACGAAACAGGAATCCTCAGACTCTTGAAACTTAAAGCGACTAGCGCTGCGCATACGTAAGCACTAACCACAAGTTAGTGTCAAGGTCCGCCGCGCCCACCCGGTCCGCCCTTGCTTAGAGCGCACTCCACGACGTTGGCTGAGGAGTCATGAAGTACACGCAGCTCGGACGCACAGGACTCAAGGTCAGCCGACTCGTTCTCGGGACCATGAACTTCGGCCCCCAGACCGACGAAGCCGACAGCCACGCGATCATGGACGCGGCCCTGGACACAGGGATCAACTTCTTCGACACCGCCAACGTCTACGGCTGGGCCGAGAACAAGGGCCGTACGGAATCGATCATCGGGAACTGGTTCGCCAAGGGCGGTGAGCGCCGCGACAAGGTGGTCCTCGCCACCAAGGTGTACGGAAACATGGCCGTCGACGGCGAAGCGTGGCCCAACCACGACAAGCTCTCCGCGCTGAACATCCGCCGCGCGGTGGACGCGTCGCTGAAGCGGCTCCAGACCGACTACATCGACGTCTACCAGTTCCACCACATCGACCGCTCGACTCCCTTCGAGGAGATCTGGCAGGCGATCGACGTGCTCGTACAGCAGGGGAAGATCCTCTACGCGGGGTCGAGCAACTTCCCGGGATACAAGATCGCCCAGGCCAACGAGACCGCCGCCCGCCGCGGCAGAACCATCGGCCTCGTCAGCGAGCAGTGCCTCTACAACCTCGCCGAACGGCGCGCCGAGATGGAGGTCATCCCGGCCGCGCAGGAGTACGGCCTCGGGGTCATCCCCTGGTCGCCGCTGCACGGCGGCCTGCTCGGCGGCGTCATCAGGAAGGAGGTCCAGGGCGGCAGGCGCGCCAGTGGCCGCGCGGCCGACACCCTCGCCGACCCCGCATCACGCGCGCAGATCCAGGCGTACGAGGACCTCCTTGACAAGCACGGCATCGAGCCCGGCGAGGCGGCTCTCGCCTGGCTGCTCACCCGCCCCGGCGTGACCGGCCCGATCGTCGGCCCGCGTACCGCCGAGCAGTTGGAGTCGGCGGTACGGGCGTCCGAGCTGGAGCTGAGCGACGAACTGCTGACCTCGCTCGACGAGATCTTCCCGGGCCCGGGCCCGTCGCCGGAGGCCTTCGCCTGGTGAGGCGTCGACACCGGCCGCCACACCAGCGGCGACAGGTGGGGCGGCGACCGTCACACCAGCGGTGACGGGTGGGGCGGTGGTCGGGACGCGAGCCGGAATCAGGCTCGCGTCACCGCCCGACCGCCGCCGCCACCCCGACCACGACGAACATCAGCACGAGCGCACCGGCCATCACCCGGTTCCGGATTTTCGGATTCACGCGGTCGAGCCTAACCGGCCGCGCCCAGGGACCAACGGGCGACCACCTCGTACCGGGGCTGTTCCCCCGGCACCCCCGACTTCGGCAGATCGCTGCGTACGAGCGCCAGGTCGTCCACCGTCCACGTGCGGCTCGTGAACGCGTCCAGGGTCTCGACGTACGGCCGCACCTCGAAGGCCTCGCGGCTGCGTGCCACGGTGAGGTGGGCCTGGTAGCGCCGGTGCTCCCCCATGTCGACGCCCGCCTTCCGGCCTGCCGCCTCCGCCCGGTCGGCCAGCAGGCGCAGCACGTTCACCTCACCGGCGGCGCCCGCCCACAGCGCCCGCCCGTGCCCGAACTGCCCGCCGCCGCACACCGACAGCGTGAACGCGTCCGTACGGTGGGCGGCCCGCTCCAGCCGTTCCGACAGCTCCGGTACGACGTCCTCGTCCACCTCGCCGTAGAAGGCGAGGGTGAAGTGCCAGCCGGGTGCGCCGGTCCAGCGCAGCCCGTCCGCACCCGGCAGGCCCCTCAACCCGGCCACCGCGACGGCGAGTTGCTCGGCGACATCCTCGGGCGGCAGTACGGCGGCGAACAGCCGGACCGTGTTCATGGCACTCGTGTCACTGGCGCTCATGGCGCTCACCGTACTCACGCCACCGAGGTCACCGGCTCCCGCCGTTCCTCGTCCTGCTGCTGTGCCTGCTCCTCCCCCGGCCTCCGCTGTGCGTCTTCCTGCCGCTTGACGAGGCTGACGCGCGGATGTCCGGAGTTCCAGCCGGCGGAGACTCTCAGTCCGCCCACGCGGGCCAGGACCAGGCCGACCGTGAGGGCGGCTGCCGTCGCGACGATGCCGCCGAAGGCGAGGCCGACCCGGGGGCCGTACGCGTCCGTGATCCAGCCGACCAGCGGTGCGCCCAGCGGCGTACCGCCCATGAAGACCATCATGAACAGGGCCATGACCCGGCCGCGCATGGCGGGGTCGGTGGCCATCTGGACCGAGGTGTTCGCCGTGACGTTGACCGTGAGGCCGGCGATCCCGATCGGGATCATCAGCAGCGCGAACAGCCACAGGGACGGGGCCGCCGCGGCGACGATCTCCAGCGCGCCGAAGACCACGGCCGCCGCGACGAGGACGCGCAGCTTCGCCGTGCCGCGCCGGGCGGCGAGCAGGGCGCCCGCCAGGGAACCGACCGCCATCAGGGTGTTGAAGAAGCTGTACGCGCCGGCGCCGGCGTGGAAGACGTCGTCCGCGTACGCCGAGAGGACGACCGGGAAGTTGAAGCCGAAGGTGCCGATGAACCCGACGAGGATGATCGGCCAGACCAACTCGGGCCGCCCGGCGACATAGTGCAGACCCTCGCGCAGCTGCCCTTTGGCGCGCGGTGCCCGCTCCACGGCGATCAGTTCACGGCCGCGCATGAGCAGCAGGGCGGCCATGGGGGCGACGAAGGACAGGCCGTTGAAGAGGAAGGCCCAGCCCGTGCCGACGCCGGTGATCATCAGACCGGCGACGGCGGGTCCGACGAGGCGTGCGGACTGGAAGTTCGCGGAGTTGAGGCTGACGGCGTTCTGCAGCTGCCCGGGCTCGACCATCTCGGACACGAAGGACTGCCGGGCCGGGTTGTCGACGACCGTGGCGAGACCGACGGCGAAGGCGGCGAGGTAGACGTGCCATACCTCGACGTCACCCGTGAGCGTCAGGGCGGCGAGCGCGAGGCCGGTGACGGCCATCATCGCCTGCGTGACGAGCAGGGTGGGGCGCTTGGGCAGCCGGTCGACGAGGACTCCGCCGTACAGCCCGAAGAGCAGCATCGGCAGGAACTGCAGCGCGGTCGTGATGCCCACGGCGGCCGAGGACCCGGTGAGGCTGAGGACCAGCCAGTCCTGGGCGATGCGCTGCATCCAGGTGCCGGTGTTGGAGACGACCTGGCCGAGGAAGAAGAGGCGGTAGTTCCGCACCCGCAGCGAGCTGAACATGGAGGAGCGGGTGGGCGGCGTGGCCGTGGCGACGGCAGCAGGGGTGCGGGAGCCGTGGCGGCCGGAATCCGGCTCGGAGACCGCAGGGGTCGGAGTCGGAGTGGAAGTGGGAGCGGTGGCGGGATCAGGGACGGGCTGGAGCTCGTGGGCGAGCTGAAGCTCGGGGACGGCCTGGGGATCGGGGACGGGCTGGGGGTCGTGGGCGGCTGGTGCGGGTGCGGAGTCTGCTCCGGTTCCCGAACTCAAAGAAATTCGCCTCCTTGCTGGGTCCTGACTACAGATGCGCGAGCTTCTCCAGTACGGGGGCGGCGGCGCGCAGTTTCGCCCACTCGTCCTCGTCGAGGCTGTCGACCAGGCCGGCCAGCCAGGCGTTCCGCTTACGACGGCTCTCTTCGAGCATCGCTTCGGCCTGCTCTGTCTGGGTGACGACCTTCTGGCGCCGGTCCTCGGGATGCGGCTCCAGTCGGACCAGCCCCTTGCCCTCCAGCAACGCGACGATACGGGTCATGGAGGGTGGCTGCACATGCTCCTTGCGGGCCAGCTCGCCCGGCGTTGCCGAGCCGCAGCGGGCAAGGGTGCCCAGCACCGACATCTCGGTGGGGCTCAGCGACTCGTCGACACGCTGGTGCTTGAGTCGGCGCGAGAGGCGCATCACGGCGGAGCGCAATGAGTTCACGGCGGCAGCGTCGTCGCCATGGGTTAGGTCCGGCATGTCCTTAGCCTAACTCATTACCCTGACTAAGGACCACTCTCGACGCGCCGAATCGCCCGTGACAAGGGCCACTGAACCCACACCGCACCCGTACGAGTGAATCGACAGCAAAAAGCCCCCCGCCGCCCCGTATCGGCCCGCGACCCTCGTCTCCATGGGGACCAACGTGCTCAGCCTGCGGATAGACGGGGAGCTGCTCGACCGGCTCCGGGACCATGCGGCGAAAAGGGGAATGAGCGTTCAGGACTACGTGGTCCAGACGCTCATCCGGAACGACTTCGACGAGCGGTTCCAGAGCGCGGTCGAGGAGACGGAGAGGTTCTACGGGGTGCCGTAAGACACCCGTGGACCAGATCGGGCGGGGGTGTCTTACGGCAGGTCAGGACAGGTCACGGCAGGTCAGATCAGATCAGGCCCAGCGCCGGCATCAGGTAGTAGAACCCGAAGACAGCGGCGACGACGTACATGGCGACCGGGATCTCGCGCCCGCGACCGGCCGCCAGCCGCAGCACCACGAAGGTGATGAAGCCCATGCCGATGCCGTTGGTGATCGAGTAGGTGAAGGGCATCATCACCATCGTCACGAAGGCCGGGACCGCGATGGTGTGGTCGGCCCAGTCGATCTCCCTGACCGAGCCGGCCAGGATCAGGAAACCGACGGCGAGCAGGGCCGGGGTCGCCGCCTGGGAGGGCACCATCGTGGCGACGGGGGTCAGGAACAGCGCGACGGCGAAGAGCGAGCCGGTGACCACGTTCGCGAAGCCGGTGCGCGCCCCCTCCCCCACCCCGGCGGTGGACTCGACGAAGCAGGTGGTGGCGGAGGACGAGCTGATGCCACCGGCGGCGACGGCGATGCCGTCCACGAACAGGACCTTGTTGATGCCGGGCATGTTGCCCTGGGCGTCGGTGAGCCTGGCCTCGTCGCTGACGCCCATGATCGTGCCCATCGCGTCGAAGAAGCACGAGAGCAGGACGGTGAAGACGAAGAGGATGCCGGTCAGCACGCCGACCTTGTCGAACCCGCCGAAGAGACTGACCTTGCCGATGAGCCCGAAGTCGGGGCTGGCCACGGGGTTGCCGGGCCACTTGGGCGTGGTGAGTCCCCAGGAGGGCACGGTCGCGACCGCGTTGATGACGACGGCCAGCGCGGTCATGGCGACGATCGAGATCAGGATCGCGCCGGGCACCTTGCGGGTGATCAGCGCGAGGGTCAGCAGGGTGCCCAGCACGAAGACGAGCACCGGCCAGCCGCCCAGGTGACCGTCGCCGCCGAGCTGCAGCGGAACGGTCGTCTGCGCGACGTCGGGGATCCGGGTCACGAACCCGGAGTCGACGAGCCCGATCAGCATGATGAACAGCCCGATGCCGATCGCGATGCCCTTGCGCAGCCCGAGCGGCACGGCGTTCATGACACGCTCACGAAGCCCCGTGGCGACGAGCAGCATGACGATGAGCCCGGCGAGTACGACCATCCCCATGGCGTCCGGCCAGGACATCCGCGGCGCGAGCTGGAGCGCGACGACGGTGTTGACCCCGAGCCCGGCCGCCAGCGCGATGGGCACGTTGCCGACGACGCCCATGAGGAGCGTGGTGAAGGCGGCGGTCACGGCGGTGGCGGTGACCAGCTGACCGTTGTCGAGCTGGTGGCCGTACATGTCCTTGGCGCTGCCGAGGATGATCGGGTTCAGCACGATGATGTAGGCCATCGCGAAGAAGGTGGCGAACCCGCCGCGGACCTCCCGGGACAGCGTGCTGCCCCGCTCGGAGATCTTGAAATGGCGGTCGAGGGCCTTGGCGGGGGCCGAGGTGGACATGCGTGTGCTCGTTTTTCTGTAGACGTGTTGGGGTTTCGTACGAAAGAAAAGAGACAGAGTCAGGTCGTTTCAGTATGAATATATGACGATGAAATGACCATCTCCGCGCGTAGACCACTGGGGCGCAAGGGATGCAAGCGACGCCCGGGGTGTGCGGAGCGCCCGTCGACGGCCCTCGTAAGCTGTGCGCATGGCGAAGTGGACACCGAAGCACGAGGCGCCGGAGCCCCTGGAGGGCCCCGTCGTCGCCACCATCACGGGCGGCACGATCCTCTGGTTCGTCCTCTTCCTGGTCCAGCTCCCCTTCTACGGCTGGCAGAAGGACCGCGGCCACGAGTGGTGGGTGTGGACGTGCCTCGCCGGCGCGGCGCTGGGACTGTACGGGACCTGGTACGTACGGAAACGGGATGCGGCGATCAAGTCGAGCACATCCGGCCCGTCCAGTCCGTCCAGTCCGTCCAGTCCGTCCGGCGATTGAGGAGGACAACCCCCCTACGGGGCCGGAAGCGGCACCTACAACCACGGCACCATTTCCCGCCGCGCCCCTCCTCCCCAGGTCGGATCTTTGGCGCACTCGGCGTGTGAAGCCCTAAATCCGCACGTACCGTCGAACACATGACGCACATCGACGCCGGCGCCGAACTCGATCCTGTGCACCCCGTCCCCCTCCCCGGCGCCGCGCCGGGCAACGGGTCCCACGGGAACGCCCCCGGCCTCACCGCCGCCGAAGTCGCCGAACGCGTCGCCCGCGGCGAGGTCAACGACGTCCCCGTACACAGCAGCCGCAGCGTCTCCGAGATCGTCCGCGCCAACGTCTTCACCCGGTTCAACGCGATCATCGGCGTGCTCTGGCTGATCACGATGTTCGTCGCCCCGTTCCAGGACACCCTGTTCGGGTACGTCATCCTCGCCAACACCGGTATCGGGATCATCCAGGAGTGGCGGGCGAAGAAGACCCTCGACTCCCTCGCCGTGATCGGCGAAGCCAGACCCACGGTCCGTCGCGACGGCGTCGCGGCCGAGGTGAGCACCTCCGAGATCGTCCTCGGGGACCTCATCGAGATCGGCCCCGGCGACAAGATCGTCGTGGACGGCGAGTGCGTCGAGGCCGACGGACTGGAGATCGACGAGTCGCTGCTCACCGGCGAGGCCGACCCTGTCGTCAAACAGCCCGGTGACCCGGTCATGTCGGGCAGTTTCGTCGTCGCGGGCGGCGGCGCCTTCACGGCGACGAAGGTCGGCCGCGAGGCGTACGCGGTCCAACTCGCCGAAGAGGCCTCCCGTTTCACTCTCGTCCACTCGGAACTCCGTACCGGGATCTCGACGATCCTCAAGTACGTGACCTGGATGATGGTGCCGGCCGCGATAGGCCTGTGCATCACCCAACTGGTCGTCAAGAACAATGACTTGAAGGACTCGATCGCCCGGACCGTCGGCGGCATCGTCCCCATGGTCCCGGAGGGCCTGGTCCTGCTCACCTCCGTCGCCTTCGCGATCGGTGTCATCCGGCTCGGCCGGAAGCAGGTCCTCGTACAGGAGTTGCCCGCGATCGAGGGCCTCGCCCGCGTCGACACGGTCTGCCTCGACAAGACGGGCACGCTGACCGAGGGCGGCATGGACGTGACCGAGCTGCGCTCCCTCAACGACAGCGACGAGGCCTACGTACGACGCGTCCTGGGCGCGCTCGGCGAGTCCGACCCCCGCCCGAACGCCTCCCTCCAGGCCATCATCGACGCCTACCCGGACAGCGAGGACTGGCGCTGCACCGAGTCGCTGCCGTTTTCCTCGGTACGCAAGTACAGCGGCGCCTCGTTCAGCGAGGGCAACGGCGAGAGCAGCACCTGGCTGCTCGGCGCCCCGGACGTCCTGCTCTCCTCCGACAACCCGGCCGACACACCCGCCCTCAGCGAGACGGACCGCCTGAACCAGGCCGGACTGCGCGTCCTCCTCCTCACCCGCACCACACGTGAACTCGACCACCCGGAGGTCGTCACCGGCACCACCCCCACCGCCCTGGTCGTCCTGGAGCAGCGCCTGCGTCCCGACGCGGCGGACACCCTCCGCTACTTCGCCGAGCAGGACGTCGAGGCGAAGGTCATCTCGGGTGACAACGCGGTGTCGGTCGGCGCGGTGGCGACCAAGCTGGGCCTGACCGGCACAACGGTCGACGCCCGCCAACTCCCCGCCGAGCCCGACGACATGGCGAAGGCCCTTGACGAGGGCACGGTCTTCGGCCGGGTCACCCCGCAGCAGAAGCGGGACATGGTGGGCGCGTTGCAGTCACGCGGGCACACGGTGGCGATGACGGGCGACGGCGTGAACGACGTACTCGCCCTGAAGGACGCCGACATCGGCGTGGCCATGGGATCGGGCTCGGAGGCGACACGAGCCGTGGCCCAGATCGTCCTGCTCGACAACAGCTTCGCGACACTGCCCTCGGTGGTCGCGGAGGGCCGCAGGGTCATCGGCAACATCACGCGGGTGGCGACTCTGTTCCTGGTGAAGACGGTCTACTCGGTTCTGCTGGCCGTCCTGGTGGTCTGCTGGCAGGTCGAATACCCCTTCCTGCCCCGCCACTTGACGCTGCTGTCCACCCTGACGATCGGCATCCCGGCGTTCTTCCTGGCCCTGGCCCCCAACGGGGAACGCGCGAAACCCCACTTCGTACGCAGGGTCATGCGCTACTCGATCCCGGGCGGCGTACTGGCAGCCGTCGCCACCTTCACCACCTACCTGATCGCCCGTCACCACTACACGGGCGAGGGCTCGTTGCACGCGGAGACGAGCGCGGCGACCCTGACCCTGTTCCTGATCTCCATGTGGGTGCTGGCGATCATCGCCCGCCCCTACACCTGGTGGCGGCTCGCCCTGGTCGCGTCGATGGGCGCGGGCTTCCTGCTGGTGCTCGTCGTACCGTCGCTCCAGAAGTTCTTCGCGCTGAAGCTGGTGGGCGTGACGATGCCGTGGATCGCGGTGGGTGTCGCGGCGGTCGCGGCGGCCATCCTGGAACTCCTGTGGAGGTGGGTGGACCGCCGCTTCCCGGCGTAGTGCTTACAGCCGTACAAGCTATGGGGAGCTCTACTTCACGTCGATGAAGTCCGCGGCGGCACTCGAACCCACGGTGGTCGCGGTGCCCGCGAAGACGTAGCGGAAGAACCCGTCGACGGTCGCCTTGACGGTGGTCTTCAGGTCGCCCGAGGCCGTCGTCTTGATGGTCTTGACGACGGTGTAGGCACTGGCCCCGTTCTTACGGAACTGGAGCTGCACCGGCTGGGTCGCGTACCCGGTGTAGTTGGGCCCGTCCCAGTTGGCGCGGGTCAGCTTGCCGGTGACCGTGATGGTCGCGTTCTTCCTGACCGGCTCCGGCGTGGCGTTGACCGTCAGCTTGGAGAGACGGCGCACGGTCGTGGTGCCGAGGTCACGCTGGGACTTGATGCCGATCTTGGACGGGTCGATGGTGTCACCCGAGAGATCCTGGCCGTTGAGGGCGATGGCGAATGCGCCGGCCGTCCAGACGGCCCCGGCGTTGGCGTTGGTCAGGTCACCCTCGGCCGGATAGATGTCGATGTTTGCCTTGCAGTTCGCGACCGTCGTCGACGCGGCGGTGCAGGTGGCGGGCTTCTCGCCTTGGAGCGCGTTGAGCGATTCGAGATCTTCGTCGTCAGCACCCGTGTAGAGGATGGGGCCGCTCATGAAGTCGGAGGCCTTGATGTTGACCTCGGTGCCGTGAGTCAGCGTGTAGGTGACCGGGACGACGACGTGCCCGCCGGCACCAACGTTGATCGACTTGGCGACCTTGAAGTTGGAGAAGGAGACGTTCAGCTCGTACGGCAGGTCACCATCGACAGGCGACGTGACGAACGCGCTCTTGCCTCCGTTCCCCAGAAACTTCGCGACGGCCGCGCGGTAGGTGGAGTCTCCGCCGGAAGCGTGGACATCGGCCTGCGCGGCCGGCACAGCGAGAGCGGAGAGGGCCAGGGCGCCGGAGACGGCAGCCACAGTGGCACGTATACGCATGCGTGTTCCCCACATGGAGAAGGGACCCGGCGGCGATCGTCCGCATGGCGGCGCGTACTCACCCCGGGACCCAGGTGATCGTGGAGCCTGATGGCCCCCGTGATCAGATCCACTACGGGAGTGGTTGGTTGTGCGGAGGGGACGTAATTTTGCACACCTCTTGCACACAGACCCGCCGCCGACCCGTAGAAAACGGAGGGTCGACGGCGGCTGCGTACGTTTCCCAACTAGCAACACATATGCCGGCGGCTACTTCACATCGACGAAGTCGGGCGTGGCACCGATGGCGCCGGTGGTCGCCGTACCCGTGAAGACGTACCGGAAGTACCCGTCGGAGGCGGCCTTGACGGTGGTCTTCAGGTCGCCCTTGGTGGTCGCCTTGATGGTCTTGACGACGGTGTAGGCGCTCGTCCCGTTCTTACGGAACTGCAGCTGCACCGGCTGGGTCGCGTACCCGGTGTAGTTGGCGCCGTCCCAGTTGGCGCGGGTCAGCTTGCCGGTGACCGTGATGGTCGCGTTCTTCCTGACCGGCTCCGGGGTGGCGTTGACCGTCAGCTTCGCGGCACGCAGGAGGCTGGGACCGGCGAGGCGGTCCTTCTCGACGACGCCGACCTTCGAGGCGTCGAAGTCGTCGCTGCCGAGGTCCTGGCCGTTCCATGCCTCCGCGTAGGCGAACGCCTTCCATTTCCCGGCGCTCTCGTTGAACAGGTCTCGGGTCGGGTGGATGACGATCGACTGGGTGCAGTTGGCGACGGTCGTCGACGCGGCAGTGCAGTGGGCCCAGTCGTCGCCGAACAGCCCGAAGTCGGAATCCATGTACGAGGCGCCGTAGTACAGCTCGACGTCGGTGAAGAAGTCCTCGGCGGTGATGTCGACGTCGGCGCCGTGGGTCAGCGTGTAGGTGATCGGCACGGTCACCGTGCCGGTGACGCCCGCGACGATCGACTTACCGTTGTTGATCTTGATGTTGGAGAAGGAGGCGTTCAGGGCGTACGGCGTGCCGGCGTCGTCAGCGACGGCCGAGCTACTGAACGCGGACTTGCCGGGGGCACCCTGGCCGGCCGCGAGCATCTTGACCGCGTCCACGCGGGACACGGAACCGTCGGCCTGCGCGGCAGGCACGGCAAAGGCGGAGAGGGCCAGGGCGCCGGAGACGGCGGCCACGGTGGCACGTATGCGCATGCGTTTCCCCAAGTGGAGAAAGGGGGCCCGACGGCGGTCGTCCGCACGGCTTGTCGTCACACCGGGGGCCCAAGTGATCGTTGAGTCAGTTGACCCGCATGCTCAGATCCGTGACGGGCGGGGATGGTTGTACGGACGGCACGAATTTCGGTTCCGCCTCCTACGTGACGTCCGTCACTTCCAGCACTCCGTCCGTGGTTTGTCCCGTAAGGGAGAGCGTTCCCTGCGCGACAAACCACGAGACGAGCTCTGTGACCGGTGACCTACACGGCCGGCCACATGGTGCGGCTAGCGGCCAGTCCACCCTTGCCGTCACCGGGATAGAACCGCAGATCTCCAGCGGTACGCATAGCGGCGATGTCGGCCTTACCGTCACCATTGAAGTCGCCGCCCAGGACAGGACGTTCACTCGTCCACGTCTTGTCGGGCCACATGGAGCGAGGCTGGTCGAAGGAACCGTCGGCCTTGCCCAGGTAGAGATGCAGGGCGCCATCGGCGGCGACAGCTGCGATGTCATCCCTGCCGTCCCCATTGAAG
The DNA here is from genome assembly GCF_036898825.1 of Streptomyces sp. B21-083. Taxonomy (GTDB): domain Bacteria; phylum Actinomycetota; class Actinomycetes; order Streptomycetales; family Streptomycetaceae; genus Streptomyces. The sequence continues at coordinate 4,423,663 of NZ_JARUND010000001.1, forward strand.
TCAGCTGTGGCGATGTGCTTCTTCTTCCACGTCTTGTCGGGCCACATCACCTTCTTCTGGTTGACGAGATTGCCGTCGGCGTCCCTCTTGTACGTGTACAGCGAGCCATCAGGCCACTGGAAGAGAACGGTGTCGCGGCCGGTGGCACCTGTCCGCATCCGGGCGGCGGGCAGCGCGTTCTTCCATGTGGCGTCCGCCCACAGCGTGCTGGCCCCGTAGCCGAGGAGAACGTTGGGGTTTCCCCACAGCTCACGTCGCTTCACCAGGTGCAAGGTGCCGTCGTCCCTCGCACCAACCATCTCGATGCCTTTGCCCTCGTCGAAGTCACCGGCGACGAACTGCCGGCCAACGAGCGAACCGGCGTTGCTCTGCAACTGGCCGAATTCGAGGGTGCCGTCCGGTCGCCCGTAGAAGACCTCCACTTCTCCACTCGTCATGAGGGAAGCAACGTCCGTACGACCGTCGCCGTTGAAGTCGGCCGCCGACATCGCATCGGTGACGTGCGCTTTCCGGGACGTGAGGCGAACCTGCTGCACCCAACTCACGACGTCGTCGACGCGTGTGGCGAGAGCACCGGTGCGTGTCTCGTCGGAGTTGAAGCAGCCGCCGCCCCATGAGGCAGTAACCACCCCGACCACTTTGTCGTCGCGAAGCACCGGGGCGCCCGCGTCGCCCCGGCAGAGGGCGGCCCCTCCAGCCGCCGTGGGCGAGATGGCAAGGGTGGACGGGTTCACGGTGTCCACACCGAAGGCACCGGTATGCGCGCGGCCTGGGACCCATTCGTCCTTCGTGCGCCCGAAACCAACCGCCCTCAACTGCTCGCCCTGGGCTGTCTCACCGTTCCCGACACCTACCGGCAATTCGTCCGGGAAGGGTCCGTCGAGCGGATTCTGAGTCGTGGTCGCGTTGTCGATTCGGGCCATGACCAGGTCACGATCCGGATGCGGGACCAGTTGCAGGACTTTCTGCTTGGCTGTCTGCGCGGCCGTGGGGTGATCGGCTCCGAGGGTCACGACGGTGGTGTCCGCCGGCGCTCCCGCCGCGATCTTGAAGCCCTGTTGAGGATCGGCCGCGAAGCAACTGGCAGCAGTGAGCACCCACTGCTGGTCGACCAGCGTGCCGGAGCAACTCCGCTCCCTGTCGGTACCGGTCCCGATGTGAAGCTTGACGGCGAACTGGTCCTCGGTGTCGCCGACTTGGCCGCCTGTGACCGACTGCGCCGCCGGTGCGACCAACAGGCTGGTCGTGAGGCCGGCCGCCAGGAATCCAGTAGTCCACACCGTGCGCGTCCTGCGCGGGCGGGCGTTCATCATGTTCCCCTCGAATCACAAAGTTTGTTCTGCGTGTGCAGAAGAGCCTGTCGATCACGTGCGTTGTTTCGCACACGGCCGTGGGCAGTCATCGGTAGGCCTTCTGTCACCCGTACTCCCCGCCCCCCTGCCCGAGTCGGGCAGCGGATCAGCCAGTCACTCGAAGCTCGACGAGCACCGACCTGGCACCCCCTGGGGCGGCTTCTCCGACCGACTCGGTCTGGTCCTTGGCTACGTCGACCGTCGTGGTCCGGCCGTTGGCGGTGAGGTCAGCGCTGATCGGGTGATCCGCGGCCTGCATCGCGAAGACCCTGGGAAGTTCCAGGGTGAGGCGGCCTGTCTTACCAAGAGCCTTGAAGCAGTAGGTTCCCTCGCGACCGACGGAATCGTCCGCGACAGCCAGAACCCGGATTTGCTGGGCGGCCGAATCGCACTCGGCCAGCAGGATGCGGCCGTCACCCTTCTTCAACTTGATGCCTTTTTCCGTCAGGATTCGGCTGGCACCCGGGTAGTCGAAGTTCTCGATGGCCACAGGCGGAGCCTCAGAAGTCGGAGGCTGAGTTGGATCGTCAGCAGAAGCAATGGTGACGCCAGCCAGGATCGCAAGGAATCCCAGGATTCCAGAAACGGCGAGACTTCGAGCACGGAAAGGCAACGCAAAACCCCCTCAGGCAAAGGGAATCCCGAGCAGGGCCCTCGCCAAGACGCAAACGAAACAGTGAATTCCCCACACGAGCACAGGGGGCATGAGCCATGACCTTTGCTGCTACCACGACGATCCGGGGGAAGAAGGGCCAGGTCAGCGGAACCCTCTTCGTGAGCGCCCCACCCGGATGGGCAAAGCAAACGCAAAGGCAGAACACACCATAACCGCAACTTTAGAGACCGTCAACACCTTTCCTTCACGACGCCGCGCACGCAACACAAAAACACCCAGAACGGCTTTTTACGGCTAAATTACTCACTCGTTCATTCGTCAGCCAACTATCTGACTCGATCGCCGAGATTGCGGAAGCTATGCTCGCCACTCCCATATTCGGCGACACACACTCGGGGGCGTCGCCGATGACTTAGACAGGTACTCAGTGAATCGAAGAACTGACCAGTTCGATACTGCCGGTAAAGCGGCACATCTGATACGCAGAACGGCGTTGAGTCTGCTGCCTTTGGCCTTGGGTGCCAGCCTGCTCAGCTCCCCTCCTTCTTCTGCTGCTGAACTGCCCGAGGGAGCAGCAAGTTCCGTCACCGCGTCGGAAGTGGCCTCGGCCGACCGCAGCATGGTCGTCGACTATTGGCGAGGCGGTGGGCCCATCGTCAAGGAGGCGGCGCAGGCCGCACTGACCGGAAGCAACGCCGACGTGGCAGCCTTCCTCGTGGTAGCGGACGACCTAACCTTCCAGGACCAGCGGGTCACCGTCGCTCGGATCGCTTCGGTGGGCGGTCCTGAGCTGTTGACCGCAGCTCGCACAGCTCTGTTCGGTACCCCTGAGGCACTGTGGGACTTCCTACACGAGGGCTCGGAGGCACGGTCAGAGCAGGATAATCGAGTGCGGGTCGCCCAAATCATGGGCACAAGCGGGCCGAACGTCCAGGACGCTGGCAACGCCGCACTCGACGGCACGCCCGACGACGTCCTGAAATTCCTCCGCGAGGGCCAGTACAAGCAACGCGAGCAGGACGAGCGTGTCCAGGTGGCCCAGATCATGGGTACGGGCGGCACCAACGTGCAACTCGCTGCACGCCTCGCGCTGAACGGCAGCGCCGCCGACATCCGGGAGTTCCTGGATGTCGGCCAGTACGTCGCGCTCGCTAAGGACCAGGAACACGCTACCGTCGCGCAACTCGCCCAACAGGCGAAGGAAGCCGGCAAGCTCGCCGCCAAAGAAACGGCGGCGGCGAAGGCTGAGTCCGCCAAGGCCGTGCAGGCCTCGCAGCTCGCCAAGGAAGCCGCGCTGAAGGCCGCCACTGAAGCCGAGGCAGCCAAGGGCGACACTGCCAAGGCCGCGAGCGCCGCAGGTCGGGCAGCCTCCGCAGCGACCCAGGCTGCCGCCTCCGCACAGACTGCGATCGAGGCCTCCCGCGCCGCGAACAGCTCGGCACGTGTCGCCGCGAACGCCGCCTCCCAGGCGGCCGCGGCTGCAGCCGGCGCCTCCCAGGCCGCATCCAAGGCACGTAACGCCGCCGCCGACGCGGCGGTGGACGCAAACAGCGCTCAGGCTGCAAGGCAAGCCGCTGAGACCGCCCGTACGGCAGCCAAGGGTGCCGACCTCGCCGCCGACGCCGCCGACCAGGCGGCCATTGCGGCCGACGAGGCAGGCAAGGCCGCCCACTCTGCCGCGAGTGCGGGCGCCAACGCACAACTCGCCGCCGACGCCGCAGTCGAGGCCAGTGGCTACGCCGGCCAGTCCAGCGCCGCTGCCGCAGAGGCACGCGCCGCAGCCGCCACCGCCCGGCGCCATGCCGCCGAGGCAAACCGTGCCGCTGCCGCCGCCGAGGCTCTGGCAGCAAAGGCCGCCAAGGCGGCCCGCGAGGCGGGAGTAGCCGCCAGGTCGGCGGCCACGCACGCGAACAACGCGGCCACCTTCGCTGAGGAAGCGGCTGCGGACGCGGGCAACGCCGCGAAGGCCGCAGGCCGTTCCACGAACCACGCCAAAGCGGCCACCGATGCCGCAAACGTGGCCAGCGCCGCCGTGGCCACGGCCCAGGACATCTACAAGATCGCCCGCGAGGTGGAGGCCGAGGAACTGCTCGGCCGTACCAACGCCGGCATCGAGCGCGCCCGGGACGACCAGGCGGCAGCCAGCGCCCGTACGACCGGACAGGCCGCGCTGGAGCAGGCGGTCAAGGACCGGGAAACCGAGCGGAACCGGCTGGTCGCCGAGGCAGCGAAGCCCGAAGCAGCCCTGTCCACCATCGCCGCCCAGGGTCGCAAGTTGGCCGTCCTGGTGATGCAGAACGGCACGGCCTGGGGGCGGGCCGCCGCCGAGTACGCCCTCACCGGCACCGACGACGTTGTCATCGACTACCTCCGCAACGGCTGGACGACCGCCAAGGAGGGTGACGACCGCTCCTATGTCGAGCGCTTGGCGGAGGAGAGTGAGACCGAGGAGGTACGGAACGCCGCCGAGGTCGCCCTCGACGGCAACGCCGCCACCGTCACGGAGTTCATCGACAACGGGCAGTACAAGGTCGCCGCGCAGAGCATGCGAGTCGCCATCGCTCGAGTGATCGGCGATGCAGGCCCCGTCCTCAAGGAGTCCGGCCTCGCTGCTCTCAACTCGGACGACACCAAGAAGTTCAGCAAGTTCCTGACCAGAACTCAGTTCACCGCGCGGACGCAGGACGAGCGGGTCCGTGCGGCACAGTTGTTCGACACCGGCAGTCCGGAGGTGAAATCGGCAGCCCGGATCGCCCTGGAGGCCTCACCCCAGTCACTGCACACCTTCATCGTCTCCGGCCAGTACAAGGCCCAGCGCAAGGACTACTTGGCCGCCACCCACGTGGCCCAGATCCAGAAGATGATCTCGGACGCGGCGAAGGTCGCGGCAACCGCGCAGCAGAACGCCGCCACCGCCCAGAAAGTAGCCGCAACCGCGCGCAAGGCAGCCGCCGAGGCCACCGAGTGGGCGAAGAAAGCAAGCGACTCCTCGGCCAAGGCCAAGACGTACGCCGACGAAGCTGCTCAGCACGCCAAAGCCGCCGAGGCCTCCGCAGCAAGTGCCGCCGCATCCGCGAAGACGGCTCGGAACGCGGCCGATAGTTCGGACGCAGCGGCTTCCGACGCCGCCAGGTCGGCGGCCGACGCCACGCTCTCCTCGGAGATAGCTCAGGCCAGCGCCTCCACGGCATGGCACTACGCCGACGAGGCGAAGCAATCAGCCGTCGACGCGGGCAAAGACGCGGAAGCCGCGCTGAAGGCGTCCACCGAGGCGTTCACCATCGCGGTCCAGAAGGAGCGGGAGGAAGCCGAAGCTCGGCGCAAGGCCGCCGTCGCGGCCAAGGAAAAGGCGAAGAACGACGCGGGCGCCCAAGCTCGCCAGCTCTACCACTGCCAGCAGGGCTTCGTCCCGTGCGACCCCGAGGGCTTCGCCCGCTGGTGCCAGCAGAGCGAGATTTACTGCGACATCCTGGCCTACGGCGAGGAACTCGGCGCCGCGGCAGAGCAACTCTGGAATATCGAGAAGGAAATCCTCGGCCTGGGACAGTTCGAAGCCTGCATACAGGAAAAGGATTTCGAAAACTGCGGCAGCCTCGCGGCGGACGCGCTCGGCGGCGCCAAATTCAGAGCCCTGGAAAAGGCCTACGACAAACTGAAGTTGCTGAAGCGCGTCTGCCGCACTAAATGCTTCCCGGCCGGCACCAAGGTCCTCATGGGAGACGGCTCCAGGAAGAGCATCGAGGATATCCATCCAGGTGATCGCGTACTGGCCACGGAGCCGGTCTCCGGACGGACAGCCGTCAGCGAGGTGACCCGCCAGATCGTCACCGGGGACGACAAGTACTTCAACGAGCTGACGATCACCACCCGCACCGGCGCCGAGAAGCTCACCGCGACCTACGAACACCCGTTCTGGAGCCCGTCGCGGCAGGGCTGGATAGAGGCAGGCGCACTGACGTCGGGCACGACACTCCTGACCAGCGACAAGTCAACGGTCCAGGTACAGAAGAACCGCTCCTTTATCCACCGGCAGACCACCTACAACCTCACCATCGCGGACATCCACACGTACTATGTGCTCGCCGGGTCCACTCCGATTCTCGTTCACAACAGCGGAGGCCACACTCCAGCCGAGGGGATGGTCACTGTTGGCCGCTGGATGTCGTCGGCAGAGCATCAGGCGATGACGGAGACGGGAAAGGTGCAGCGCGGTGGAGGTGGCTTCACTTACGTCGTGTATCCGGCAAGTCGAGACGCGTACATATCTGCGCGCCCCGGATCCGTGTACGTAGAATTCGACGTCCCAAAGTCGACACTTATTCCCGGCGGCAGGCCAGGGGACTTCAAGATGTCAGACTCCGATACAATCTTCGCTCGACTGGCAGCAAAAAAGGGGAACCCTGTCCCTCAACTCCCCGAGGCGAAGAACGTCCAGATGGGAGGCTGGGGATGTCCCTAGGCCGCGCGCTACTGGAGCGCACCCAAGAGTGGATTGGTCGGGAAATTCACAGAAACAACACTCTGCGGGAGATTTCACAGATAGAGATATTCCCTAGCGAGGGAGAACCAAGATCTGTGAGTTGGACCCTCGATGGCGCCAATTTCATGGCCCAAGTAGTCGTGTGGAATAGCGGAGAATTCGAGGAAGATCTCGCGAATGTTAAAACCGGCCAGGTTCAGACACGAAGCGGCCACCTGGCGTCCATCGATGATCTTGAATCCCGCCTAATGGTCGCTCGCGATTGGGCTATCCAGGATATTTAACGCTCCAGCAATAGGCAGGCGTCCGCAGATCTGAAGATTTCCAATAAATCTCGGAACTGCGTTCAGGCGGTCGCGGCCAAACTGCCGCCGCCAGTTGAGTCGAGGCTGGTGACCAAGGCGCAAACACGAAGGCCGGTGCACCCTGGATGGGTCACACCGGCCTTCGTTCGTCATACGGAGCACGAGCCCTGCGACCCGCACGGCCTACTTCACGTCGATGACGTCCCCGACCGCGTTGATCGGCGCCGTCGTCGACGAGCCCGCGAAGGCGTAGCGGAAGGTGCCGTCGACCGTGGCCTTCACCGTGGTCTTCAGGGCGCCGCCGGCACCCGCCTTGACCGTCTTGACGGTGGTGAAGGTGGTGGCGCCCTTCTTCTTGAACTGGAGGGTCACCGGGGCGTTGACGTAGCCCGTGTACTTGCCGGTGTTCCAGTTGGCGCGGGTCAGGGTGCCCTTAACCGTGATGGTCGCGTTCTTCCTGACCGGCTCCGGGGTGGCGTCGGTGGTCAGCTTCGAGTGGAACTTGATTTGGGAGGTGCCGAGGTTGCCCTGAGCTTTGTAGTCGCCCTCGTCCGTCATGGCGACAGCCACAGCGCCCACGTTCCAGGAGCGCGCATCAGTGTTGCGGAGCCTGGCGTCCTCACCGCTGGTGTGCAGGTCGAAGGAGGACTTGCAGCTGGCGGTGGTCGACGACGTGGCCGTGCAGGAAGCGGGGTCTTCACCCCCGAGGCGAACCTTCGTCACGTCTATGGTCGTACCGGCGTAGAGGAACGGAAGGACGAGGAGCTTGTCCGAGCTGATGTCCAGTCCGGCCGCGTGCTTGAACGTGTACGTCACCGGCACCGAGGTGGTCCCCGTGGCGCGGGCGACGATCGGCTTGCCGTTGTTGATGGTCACCTTGGTGAAGGTGACGTCGGGCGCCGTGGCGGCCTGCGCGGCGGGCACGACGAAGGCGGAGAGGGCCAGGGCGCCGGAGACGGCGACCACAGTGGCACGAATGCGCATGCGTTTCCCCAAGTGGAGAAAGGGGGCCCGGTGGTGCTCGTCCGTACGGATCCCTCCGTACCGCGTGCAGTCGCACCCGGGCCCAAATCATCTGGGAGTCTCTTGACTCGCTCGCTCAGATGCGTGACGGATGGGAATGGTTGTACGGAAGTTGCGGAATGTTTCGCCGGACGCGGAGATTTTGTGTCCGCGTTACCGTCTTTGCCCGGGGTCTACGAGCCGATGGCCCGGCGCGGACGCTTCCCGGGCGCCCGCGCCGCCCTGTCACCCTCCGTCTCGCCTCAGTCGAACCAGCGGTCCCGCGCCAGTTCGGTCGTCCTCGACGGGTCCTCGATCAGGGCCGCCACCTCGAACCGCCGGGGCCACTGTCCGGCCGCCCAGGCGAGCCCGGCCGCGACGCCCTCCAGGGTGGCGGCGTGGACCACACCGTCCCGCGTCCTGCGCCAGTCCAGCTCCACGCCGTCGACGACGAGGTCCTCGTGCTCGACGTAGGTGGCCGGGGTCGCCGGACCGAGCAGGACCCGTACCGACTCCGGTACGTCGTGCTCCGCACCCTCCGACGTCACCTCGCCCGTGACCGACTCGCTCAGCCGCCGTACCTGGAACAGCTCGGCCAGCTCGGCCGCCTTCGCCGGGCGTACGGGGAGCAGCGGCACCCCCGCTGTGAACGGCAGCAGGTCGGGTGAGTCGACCACCACGGCGTCCGCCGCGTCCACGACCTCCACGTGGCCGTCGACCACCGCCCGCAAGTCGTCGGGCAGCGTGACCTGTTCCGGGTCGAGGTCGGCCAACGCGCCGTAGAGGGCGTGCAGTTGGGCGCCGGTGACCTCCCGGTCGGGGTCGGCGAGACGGTCCAGCAGTTCGGCCGCGCCGCCCGGCTCGTCGAGGAGGGCGGCGACCGTCGTGCGTACGCCCAGGGCCCGCAGCACCTGCTCGTCGTCGAACCCGGTGGCGTCGGCCTCCTCGTACAGGCAGCGCAGCAGCGGGTCGCCGCCCGCCGCCAGGAGACCGGCCGGACGCCGGCCGTCCAGCACCGGGTTTCCGCGCAACCACCAGGCGGTGTACGGCCGTACGAGTTCATGCGTGCCGTCGGGCAGCAGGACACGCACCGGCTGGACGATCGCGTCCCGCAGGGGCGGCTGGGCGAGCAGGGCGAGGGCCTGGGGCCAGCGATCGTCGTCCACGAGGTCGAGGTCGCGTACGGCAACCAGTTCCGTGGCGACGGGAGGTACGGGCGAGTCGGGGAAGCGGTCGAGGATGTCCTCGCTCCACACATCCACGGCGTCGAGCAGGCCCGCGTCGTCGGGTTCGGCGAAGTCGCTGTCCCGGGGGTCCAGTTCGTCCGGGTCGAGGACAACATCGGTGGCGCGTACGAGGGCGAAGGTCGCGAGGACTCCGCAGGCGGCGAGCGGCTGCTCGCCCCACCTGTCCGCCAACTCTCCGTCCACCAAGGCAAGTTCGCCTTCTCGGATCACCTGGGCGAACGAGCTGCCGGGGAGGACGAGTTCACCGGCGGGGGCCAACTCCCCTTCCTCGTCGGGGAGGGCGAGGGCGCCGAGCCACGGTTCGTCACCGGGTTCGAGGCCCGCGTCGCGTACGAGGGCGAGGACCGTGTCGGCCAACTCCTCGGCGTCGGGAGTGTCTTCGTCGTCCCACGACAGGCTGCGGGCGTCCTCGTCGAGCGAGGCGGCGACGGCGGCCCGTACCTGCGGGGTGGTGAGGACGGCGCGCGGGGTGGCCGGGAGGGCGCCGAGCTTCTCCAGGAGCGGGTGGGCGGCGTCCGGGTGGGCGACCTTGAGGCCGAGGCGGGCCAGGGTCTCCGGGGCGGCGGCCCCCACCTGACCGCCGGTGGGCAGCAGCACCTGCCGGGGCCCGATGGTCGTACGCCCGTCGGCGAGCGGTACGGGCAGCCCGGACAGCCGGTCGGGGTCGACGCCGGCCAGGCTGTCGTACAGCCGGTGCCACCACTCGGGTGCCTTTTCCAGGCCGGCGAGCCGGTCGACAGCGTCGGTGAGGGGGACGCGGGCGACCCCCAACGTCCGTAGCTCCACCCGGCGTTCGAGCCCGGCGGGCAGCAGCGTGGGCAGTACCTCGGCGAGGACAAGGACGGTGTCGGCCCCGGCGCCCTCGACCACCTCGGCGTCCCGGGGGCGCAGGGCGGAGGGCAGTTCCTCGTCGTCCCCCGGGTCGAGCGCGGGCGGGAGGAAGGCGGTGCGCGGCAACCGTTCGAGGATCGCGTGCCGCAACTGACCGTCCAGCTCGCCCTTGCCCAGCGGGCCGGGCACGAGCGCGATGATGCCCTCCCCCACCGGGCTCCAGTCGGCGAGGAGTTCGGTGTAGGCGTCGGCGGCGCGCTGCACGAGGAAGTCGGTGAGCGGGCCCGGCGCGGCATGCCGGCGGGCGGTGTCCAGCGGGAGCGAGGCGATGAGCAGCGCCGGTACGCCCAGCGGCTCGTCGCTCGGTGTGGGCGCGTGCACGACGGGGCTGGTCCGGGGCGGTACGGGAGTGCCGTCGGCGTCGACGGGCACGGCCCAGGTGACCGACCAGTGCGGACGCAGCCTCTCCTCGATCGGCCGCCCGACCAGCAGGGCGGCGTCCAGGGGCCCGTGCGCGGAGACGGTACGCCAACGGCTCGTACCGTCGCGGGAGTCCTCCACGAGGGTCAGCGAGGCGTCGGTACGGCGGCTGAGGGTGCGCGTCTGCTCCCCCACCTCGATGACGACCTCTTCCAGACCGGGCAGCGTCAGAAGAAGCGCGTCGTCGACGCCGTTCAGCAGCCGTTCCGCGAGATCCTCGGCGGCGGTGTCGCGCAGGGGGAGGATGACGGCCGTGTCGTACGGGGCCGGGGCGGTGCCCTCGGCGGCGAACGGCAGCCGGAGAAGGGGCACATGGCCGTCGCGACGGCGGACCTCGTCACCGAGTCCGGGGCTGTGCCGGGCGGTCTCGGCCGCCAGCTCGCGCGCCTCGGCGAGCGCCCACCGCACACCACCGTGCCGCCCGACGACGGCGGGCTCGTCACTGACGGCGAGAACGGCGGCGAAGCCGACACCGAACCGTCCGACGGCGCCCGTCCCCTTGCCGTCCTTGCCGCCGTCCTGGACGTCCCGCTTCGCGGAGGCGCGCAGCGTGGACAGGGACTCGACTCCGGTGGCGTCCAGCGGGGCACCGGTGTTGGCGGCGACGAGGACGCCCTCGCGCAGGGTGAGCCGGAACCTGCCGGGCACCCCGGCCCGAGCGGCGGCGTCGGCGGCGTTCTGGGCGAGCTCGACGACGAGCCGGTCCCGGTACCCACCGAGGACGAGATCCTCCTCGGCGTTGGCGTCCTCACGGAACCGGGCGGGACTGGTCGCCCAGGCATCCAGAACACCCCGGCGCAGACGGGCCGTACCGAAAGGATCCGCGCCCTCAGCTGCAGGTCGCACGAACTTGCTCACGTACGTTCACTCTCCATCATCGGCGTGAGCAAGAAGGTACCGCGCGCCGGACAGCGCCCCCGCCCACCGGGCCTGTTCGCCTGCGGAGGCGCCCCTTACCATTCCCTCCGGATCACGCCCGAGGCGGCGCCGGTCCGTGAACCAGGTAGCAAGTACCTGTTCCTCAGGGGGGATTTCCATGTTCGTGCTGTCCATACTGCTGCTCATATCGGCGGTCGTGCTCTTTTTCGTAGGCCGGGGCCGAGACGTCGGCGGCTGGAAGATCGGGGCGGCGCTCAGTGCCGTGGCCGCCGTGCTTGCCGGTGTCTTCGCGTGTGTCCATGTCGTGAGCGCCTACGAGGTCGGGGTGCCGGTGACCTTCGGCAAGGTCGGGAAACCGATGACCTCCGGCGTCCAGTTCAAGTCGCCGTTCACCGATGTCACCTCCTTCTCCACCCGCCCGGTGGACCTGGACCTCTACGACAAGAGCGTGGTCGAGGTCCGCTCCTCGCAGGGCGGGGTGCTGTACGCGGACGTCACCATCAAGTGGGCCGTCATCCCGGCCAAGGCGGTCGAGCTGTACCGGCTGGCGGGCAGTGAGGAAGCCGTCGAGGAACGGCTGGTGCTGCCGGACAGCCGCGAGATCATCCGTAACGTCTTCGCGAAGCACACCAGCGAGGAAGGCTACGCCTCCGCCCGTGAGCAGATCGGCTCGCAGATCGCCGCCCTCATCAAGGAGCGTCTGGCCCCGCGCGGGATCGACGTCACCAACGTCAATCTGCGCAACGTGAGGCCGTCGGACAAGCTGCAGGACCAGATCGACAAGAAGATCCAGCAGGAGCAGGCCACCGAGCGGGCCGTCGAGGGGGCGCGTACGGCCAAGGCGGAGGCCGAGCGCAAGCGCATCGAGGCGGAGGGCACCGCCCGCGCCAACGAGATCCTCGCGAAGTCGCTGAGCGACAAGGTGCTGTACAACCAGTGCCTGGAGGCCTACAAGGAAGCCGCCAGGGCCAACCCGGTGTACGCGGTGCCCTGCGGCACGAACGCGAACGGGACGCCCGTCATCGTGAACAGCGGCAAGAACTAGCCGCCGCACCCGTACGCGGCGACCCCGCCGAGCAACAAGCCTCGGCGGGGTCGCTCGCCTTCTACGAACCCTGAACTACGAGTGTCCGAGTTCCGCCGCGTCCGTGTCGTCCGCGCCCACCGGCACCGAGCCCGAGTCCGCCGCGGGCCGCAGCGGGAACGGGTCCACGATCGTCTCGTCGATCACGTGCGGCGGCGGAACCGGCGGCTTCGGCATGACCGCTGCCTCCGAGTGCCCCCCGCAGCCGTACGCCAGAGACACCACACGCCCGTCCGCCGGAGCGAACTCGTTCGTACACACACCGAACGCCTGCCCGAGTGACCCTCCGATCGCCACCAGGAACCCGCAGCTCACGCAGGTCGCCGGCGCGGCTTGGGCCATGGGTGTCGTGGGACCGTAGGCGTCCTCCCAGCGGTCGGCGGCGGTGTGGAGGCCGTACCGGGACAGGACACGCGCCCGGCGCATACCCAGTTCCTCGGCCACCGCCGCGATCGACCCGCGGGCCGGCACCACCGTGAAGCCCGCCGGCGAGCCCGGAGTGACGTCCGCGTCCTCGGCGTCCGCCAGATCCGCGGCCAGTGCCACCGAGGCCGAAGCCGAGGCCGCTGCCAGCACGGAGTTCGGCAGGGGCTCGTCCTCGCCCGAGTAACCCGGCTCGAGACGCAGGTCCTCCGCGTCCGTGGGGAGCAGATCCCCGGGACCCATGTCCCCGGGGCGCAGACGCTCGCTCCAGGGCACCCATTCCGGGGCCTGGAGGGCGTCGGGGCCGGGGAGGAGCACCACCTCGTCCAGGGTGACCAGTTTGGCCCGGGACGCCCGGGCGACCGTCACCGCCCAGCGCCAGCCCCGGTAGCCGAACTCCTTGCACTCGAAGAAGTGCGTGACGACACGGTCTCCTTCTGACACGAGGCCCGAGTGTTCACCCACCACGCCTGGCGCCGCCGCCTCCTCCGCCGCGGAAAGGGCGAGGTCGACGGCCTCGGCGCACAGGCGGTCAGGGGTGCGGCTTCGCGTTGTCGCTGCGCTCACAGGTATCGCTTCTCTCCTACGCCGTCTCACGAGTGCGCCCGTCCCGACGGGGTGCGAACGGTTGCGAACGGAGCGGACCAGAGGGCCGCGTCAACGTTCGCGCCCGATCACGCTCGGGCGCACCTACGTCATCCATTCTGCGGGATGACCGAGAGGCGCGCGGCCGAGAACAACCGCCACTGCGCGCTACGCACGCTACCTTCTCCAGCGCTCGGGGCCCACACCGACGGGACGGTTCGTGGCGACCGACATCCAACCGTGGCAACTCCGGCCCCCCTTTTCCTCGCCTCTCACCCCACTCTTCCCACCCCGGGATGGCCGGAAAACACCCCACCGAAACCGTCCGAGAGACTCCTCGGGCCCCTGAAAAGATCCCTGAAGGACCCTCACTCACATCCCACTCGCATCCCACTCGGACCCATACGCGCGGTAACCGCACTAGTTACGCCCTTCTCGGGGCACTATGGCGGAGTGGCAACCGAGAGGTCACCCCACGGCGCCACCGGGATCGGCGGGGCCGAGGGGAACAACCGGAGCGGCACCGGCACCAAGAGCGGCCGGCACGGCGTACGGGACCGGATGAGCGGGTCCGTACGTGCGGTCGGCCGTGCCCTGCACTTCCCGGTGACCGGTACGGCCCGGGGCATCCGCAGGGCCACCCACGCGCACGGGGCCGGGGAATCCGGGCTCGGCAAACTCATCGAGCTGCACGCGGTGAACGGCGCCGGTGACGTCATGATCACCATCGCCCTCGCCTCCACCGTCTTCTTCTCCGTCCCCACCGACGAGGCACGCGGGCGCGTGGCCATCTACCTCGGCATCACCATGGCGCCCTTCACCCTCCTCGCCCCCGTGATCGGCCCCCTCCTCGACCGCCTGCCGCACGGCCGCCGTGCCGCGATGGCCGGCTCGATGCTCGCCCGCGCCCTCCTCGCCCTGCTGCTCGCCGGCGCGGTCGCCACCGGCAGCATCGAGCTGTACCCGGCCGCGCTGGGCGTCCTGGTCGCCTCGAAGGCGTACGGCGTGGTCCGCAGCGCCGTCGTACCCCGTCTCCTCCCACCCGGCTTCTCCCTGGTGAAGGCCAATTCACGGGTCACGCTGAGCGGGCTGCTCGCCACCGGTGTGGCCGCGCCCATCGGCGGCGGCCTCCAGGCCCTCGGACCACGCTGGCCGCTCTACGGCGCCTTCGTGATCTTCATCGCGGGTATGTTCCTGTCCTTCTCCCTGCCGCCCAAGGTGGACTCCGCCAAGGGCGAGGACACCGCCCTGCTGGCTGCGGACGCCGAGCACCTGCACGGCCCGCACCGCACCGAGACCCTCCGCCGCCCGGGCCTGCGCACGGTCGGTACGGCGGTCACCCACGCCCTGGGCGCCAACGCCGCCCTGCGCTGTCTGTCGGGCTTCCTGACCTTCTTCCTCGCCTTCCTGCTCCGCGAGCATCCGCTGACCGGCCAGAGCGCCGCGTGGTCGCTGGGCATGGTCGCCGTCGCGGCGGGCGCCGGCAACGCGCTCGGTACGGCGGTCGGGGCGGCCGTGAAGCAACGCGCGCCGGAGCTGATCGTCGTGACGGTCGTCGCCGTGGTCCTCGGCGCGTCGGTCGTCGCCGCGGTGTTCTTCAGCGCGGCCCTGGTCGCGTGCCTCGCGGCGGTCGCCGGGTTCTGCCAGGCGCTCGCCAAGCTGTCCCTGGACGCGCTGATCCAGCGGGACGTCCCCGAACTCGTCCGCTCCTCCGCGTTCGCCCGCTCGGAGACGCTGCTCCAGATGGCGTGGGTGCTCGGCGGCGCCGTCGGTATCGCGCTTCCCCTGGTCGGCGAGCTGGGCCTCGGTGTGGCCGCCGCGATCGTCGCCGTGGGCTGGCTGACCACGGTCAAGGGCCTGATCGGCTCGGCCCGCCACGGTGGCCGCGCCCATCCCCGCGTCGCCTGAGAGCCGCCATCAGGCCCTACGGGACCCGGCACGCCGTACCCACGTGACAACCCTGCTGCGGGTGCCCGATAGCCTTCGGCCATGACCTCGTTGCGTTCCGCTTCCACTGCGCGCCGCCGCCGCGCTGTTGCCGCCGTCGGCGCCGTTGGTGCCGGACTGCTCGTCCTGTCCGCCTGCGACAAGCCGACGCCGATCTCCACGATCACCGTCGGCCGTGCCTCGGTGAACTCGGAGGCCTCCTGCTACGACGACGGCAAGGAGCTGAAGACCGCCGACGTGGCCAAGTGCCTCAAGGACACGGACATCAAGAGCATCACGGTCGACCCGGACGAGACCGTGCGCTTCGGCGTCGACCCGAAGATCGCCGACAAGGGCTGGACGATCCTGATGAACGGCCAGCCGCTGACGGACTCCAGCAGCAAGACGTACCGCACGATCCCGGGCAGCGTGTTCTTCAACGCCCAGTACGGCGCCCAGGGCAACTCGACCCTCGTCTCCATCAAGGAGGGCGAGAAAGAGGTCAACGGCCTGTGGTCGTTCAAGCTGAAGAAGGACTCCTGACGATTCCGACGACGTCAGGGGTACGAGTCCTCGTAGCCACCGCGGTCCCCGTCGAACGGGACGCGGTGGCACAGGCTTTCCCGTCCGGTGACGGGCCGGTGGACATCATCGCCGTGGGAGTCGGTCCCGCCGCCTCCGCCGCGTCCGTCGCCTCGGCGCTCACCGCCGCCGCCCTCCGCGGCACCCCGTACGGCCTGGTCGTCTCGGCGGGCATCGGCGGCGGATTCCAGCCCCAGGCACCGGTCGGCTCGCTGGTCGTCGCCGACGAGATCACCGTCGCGGACCTGGGCGCCGAGACCGCGGACGGGTTCGTTCCGGTCACCGCCCTGGGCTTCGGCGCCGTCACCCACCGTCCGCCGGAAGCACTCGTACGAGATGTCACGGCCGTGACAGGCGCCCGCGCCGGCGCCGTCCTGACCGTCTCCACCGTCACCGGCAGCGCGGAGCGCGCCGCCGAACTGCGCGCCCGGCACCCCGGCGCGCTGGCCGAGGCGATGGAGGGCTTCGGGGTCGCCGAGGCCGCCGCCGCGCACGGTGTGCCGGTGCTGGAGATCCGGGCCGTGTCCAACCCCGTCGGGCCCCGCGACCGCACCGCCTGGCGCATCGCCGACGCCCTCACGGCCCTGACGGATGCCTTCGGGAAGCTCGCGCCGGTACTGGAGAGTTGGAGCGAACATGAGCACCCACACGAACACCCGCATGAGCGCTGAGAAGCCCGGGAATGTGCGGATCGCGTACTCGCCCTGCCCGAACGACACCTTCGTCTTCGACGCCTGGGCCCATGGCCGGGTGCCGGGCGCGCCCGCGCTCGACGTGACCTTCGCGGACATCGACATCACCAACGGTATGGCCGAGCGCGGCGAGTTCGACGTACTGAAGGTGTCGTACGCCGTCCTGCCGTACGTCCTCGACGAGTACACGCTGCTGCCCTGCGGGGGTGCGCTGGGCCGGGGCTGCGGGCCGCTGGTGCTCACGAGGGAGGCGGGGGCCGACCTGACGGGACGTACGGTCGCGGTGCCGAGCGAGCGGTCGACGGCGTATCTGCTGTTCCGCCTCTGGGCCGCGGACACCGTCCCCGGCGGGGTCGGGAAGGTCGTCGTGATGCCGTTCCACGAGATCATGCCCGCCGTACGGGACGGGAGGGTCGACGCCGGGCTGGTCATCCACGAGGCGCGCTTCACCTACCAGAACTACGGGCTGCACAAGCTCGCGGACATGGGCGAGCACTGGGAGGCGACGACCGGGCTGCCCATCCCGCTCGGCGCGATCATCGCCAAGCGGTCGCTGGGGCCGGAGACGCTGCGGCTCCTCGCCCAGGCCGCCCGGACGTCCGTACGGGCCGCCTGGGACGAGCCGGAGGCCTCCAGGGCCTATGTCCTGGAGCACGCGCAGGAGATGGACCCGAAAGTCGCCGACCAGCACATCGGGCTGTACGTCAACGAGTTCACCGCGGACCTCGGCGAGGACGGCTATGCGGCGGTCAGAGGCCTGCTGACCCGCGCGGCGGCCGAGGGGCTGGTGCCACCCCTCGGCCCGAACGCACTCGATTTCCCCTAGAAATCCACGGAAATACCCGAAAATCCACGGAAATCCCCCAGCGGCGTCCTACACGTCGAGCTGGTCTGCGACCGCCCGCAGCAGGCCCGCGATCTTCGCGCCCGAGGTCTTCTCGGGGTAACGGCCCCTTTCCAGCATCGGGGTGATGTTCTCCAGGACGGTCGTCAAGTCCTGGACGATGGAGGCCAGTTCGTCGGGCTTCTTGCGCTGCGCCGCCGCGACGGACGGGGTCGGGTCCAGGATCACGACGGAAAGCGCCTGGTCACCGCGTTGCCCTGCGACAACTCCGAACTCCACGCGCTGGCCCGGCTTGAGGGAATCGACTCCGGCGGGCAGGACCGAGGAATGGACGAAGACGTCACCGCCGTCGTCGCGGGAGAGAAAGCCGAAGCCCTTCTCGCTGTTGAACCACTTGACCTTGCCAGTCGGCAAAGCACACGCTCCCTCGTTCGGTCCCCGGATCACCGCTGAACCACTGTCGACCTGCCGTCGAAACACCTTACCGGGGGTCTCTCCAGCCCAACACGCCTTAAAACGAGGTTCAGCCTTTGCCTGTATCGGCAGAGGCTGAAAGTAGTGGGGGAGTGCAAGGGGCGTTCAGCTCTGACTCTCATCGCCGACAAGCCTGGAGAGCCTGAACTGAGAGACAGCCCCGACGGACGGGTTACGGATCTCTCCGCACTGTCAGTGAGTCATGCAGGTCTTGGGCCGGTCGTCGGACCAGCCGGTATCAAGGCTCGCACTTGGTGGTGTCGTGTGTGAGTGCTACATGCGTCCGGTTGTGTGACTCTCAGAGCTAACTGTCACCGGGCGGGGGTGCCCTGTCGCTGTGGTGTCCGGACAGTCTCGGAGATCTCCAAACAAGCGAGCTGAGTCGTCGCTGGTCGGTCAGCTTGAACCTGGGAGGGAGTGAGCTGACCGTCCCGGTCCGTGACCTCGCCCAGGTCCAGCTCTCCGGGGCCGGGCCGGTCCGCTGGTTCTCGTGGCATCGGCGGCAGCGCCACAGGCCCGAGCTTCAGTACATGGTGAGCACCGGGCGGCATCACGGCTTCGAGAGCCTGGAGGAGGCCCGGGTACTGCTCGCTCTCGATTTCGCCAGCCGGGTGAGGGATGTGGTTCCACAGCCGTTGAAGCTGGAATTCCGTACAGGCGACGGGCGGCGTGTTCACGTTCCGGACTTCCTGGTCCTGGCTCGCACCGGGGTCTGTCTTGTCGACGTACGTCCGCTCGACCGGGTCCGGACGAAAGACGCCGAGTCGTTCGCCGCCGCGTTCGAGGCGGCGCTCGCCTGCGGCTGGGACTACGTGCTGGCCGCGCGGTGGAGGCCGCACGTCCTTGCCGGTCTGGACGTGTTGTCCTCCCAGCGTCGTCCGCTGCCGGATCCTCTCGGCCTGCGGGCCGGTCTTCTGGACGCGGCTCGGAGCCGAGTGACATTCGGTGAGCTCGCGGAGGGTTCCGCGGTTCCCGCACTGGCCCGGGCCGAGCTGCTGCATCTGTTCTGGCACCGCTCGATCGGCATCGACTTGACCGTCCCGCTGACCGACCGCTCGCTGGTCGAACCGGCAGTGGGGGCGCCGTGATTCCTCCGACGGCACTTGATCTGGCTCCGGGGTCCGGGCTCGTCCTGGACGGGGTCGAGTGGACCGTTGAACGCCATGAGCCCCACCTGGGGCGGGTTGTGCTGAGGGATCCGGCGGGAGCCCGGCAGCAGCTGACGTTCCGGCAAGCAACCGACCGGCAGGCCCTGAGACTCCTCGCCGCGGTGCAGGCACAACTGCGTGAACCACCCGGACCCGACCGTGCCATCGGCGACGTGGTGCGCAACTCCTCCAGGAACTCGCCGCCTCTGAGAGTCGTCCTCGCCCGCAAGGAGCCAGTGACGCAGAAGGCGATTCTCGGCTACCGGGACGCCCGCCACCGCGAATGGCGCCCTGCCGCAGCCAACAACGACTGGGTCCAGCGGGTGACAGACACCTCTGCCAAGTGACAGTTATCGCTGCGAGTCACAGGTTGTTCCTTCGGGCAGGGGTGACAACTGCTACAGATTTTCTATTCATCTATAGTCACTTCTAGTCGTATATCGTGGGCGTGTGAAGCTTTCGGAGTGGGCGCGTCAGCAGGGCGTGAGCTACCAGACCGCTTGGCGGTGGGTGAAGGACGGCAAGATGCCCGTCCCGGTCCGTCAGGCGCCGTCTGGGACGTGGCTGGTCGACGAGCCCGCTGTCCAGCCGTCCGGTCGTGTGGTGGGGTACTGCCGTGTGTCGTCCGCCGACCAGAAGGCCGACTTGGACCGGCAGGCGGTCCGGGTCGTGGCCGGTGCGAACCGGCAGGGCCTGGCCGTGGCCGAGGTCGTGACCGAGGTTGGCTCGGGGCTGAACGGGCGGCGGCGCAGGTTGCACCGGCTCCTGTCCGATCCGGACGTGGCCGTTATCGTGGTCGAACATCGTGACCGGCTTGCCCGGTTCGGTGTCGAGCACCTGGAGGCCGCCCTGTCCGCGTCCGGGCGGCGGCTGGTCGTCCTCGACCCGCAGGAGACCGCCGACGACCTCGTACGGGACATCACCGAGGTGCTGACGTCGATGTGTGCGCGCCTGTACGGGATGCGGGCGGCGAAGAATCGCGCCGCCCGCGCGATCGCCGCCGCGACCGGCGAGGACGGCGCGGCGTGAAGAAGTTCCAGCAGCGCCCCGGCTTCCGGCTCGTCGCGCACAAGCTGGCCCTGGACCCGGGCGCCGAGGCGTCCCGCCGTCTGATGTCGCACACCGGGGCTTCCCGCGCCGCGTACAACTGGGCTGTCGGCTGGGTCACCGCAACGTGGTGGCAGCGCAGGGCCGAGCAGTCCTACGGCATCGGCGAGGACGGACTGACACCGTGGCGGGACTTCTCCCTGTACGCGCTGCGGAAGGCGTTCAACGAGGTCAAGCACACCGACCCCAGGTTCTCCTCCTGGTGGGAGGAGAACTCCAAGGAGGCGTACAACACCGGACTCGCCAACGCCTCGGCCGCTTTCACCAACTACGCGAAGTCGAAGTCCGGGAAACGCAAGGGCCGCAAGATGGGTATCCCCCGTTTCAAGACGCTGCGCCGTGCCCGCCGCACCTGCCGTTTCACCACCGGCGTGATCCGTATCGAGGCCGGCGGCCGACACATCACCCTGCCCCGCCTCGGCACGATCCGCCTGCACGAACACCGCCTCGACCTGGTCGCGCTCATCGAGGCGGGCGAACTGCGGATCCTGTCCGCGACCGTCCGACTGGAGCACGAGCGCTGGTTCGTCTCCTTCCAGGTCGAACAGCTCCTTCCGGTCGAGTCTGCCCGCCGCCCGGACACGGCAGTCGGCATCGACCTGGGCATCAAGACCCTCGCCGTGTACGCGGACAGCGACGGCACCACCGCCGAGGAGCCCAACCCGCGCCACCTCGACACCGCGCTCAGGCAGCTCCGCCGGACCAGCCGGACCGTATCCCGCCGCCAGGGCCCCGACCGCCGGACCGGACAGAAGGCGTCGAAGCGGTGGGAGAAAGCCAACACCGCCCGCAACAAAGTCCACCACCGGGTTGCCAACCTCCGCGCGGACACCATCCACAAGCTGACGACCCGCCTCGCCGCCGAGTACGGCACCGTCGTCGTCGAAGACCTCAACGTCGCCGGGATGGGCCGCAACCGCCGCCTGTCCCGCCGGATCGCCGATGCCGCTTTCGGAGAGATCCGCCGCCAGCTCACCTACAAGACCGCCCAGCGCGGAAGCCGCCTCGTGGTGGCCGACCGCTGGTACCCGTCGTCGAAGACATGCTCCGGCTGTGGAGTGGCGAAAGCCAAGCTGCCCCTCAGCGTCCGCGTCTTCGCATGCGACCACTGCGGCCTCGTCCTTGACCGGGACGACAACGCCGCACTCAACCTGGCCGCACTCGCGGCCCGCAACACAGGTACCGGAGTGGCCGGAGACCTGAGCCCCGCCAACGCGGAGCCGAAACCTCGTGGAGCCGACCAGAAGACCCGCACCACCCGCCCCCGCCGCAAGACGGGGACGGGGCGGGCAGGTGGCACAACCCTGCCGCACCAGCGGCAGACAGAAACGAGAGACCGTACTCAAACCGAAGCCCTCAAGCTCTGGTGACGAGACGGACCTTCCGGGCCAAAATGCCCGGACTGCTGAAAGCTGTTGAGGCTCCCGGCAACGGAACTACCCTGGTCGAGTGCGTGACAAAACCCAAACGAATTCCGCCGCGGCCGGAGATCGGCTGATCCGTGTCGGTGCCATCGTCTTTTTCGTCGGTGCGGTGGCCACTTTGGTCACCGTGGCCCCATTCCTCCTCGGTACGACGCCATTCCCGACGTTCATGTTCGGCTTGAGCATGCTCATGGGCGTCGGCTTCCTCGTCGCGGGCGCCGGGGTGCTCCGGTCGGTGGCCGAAGGCCGACGTCAGGCGCGGGCGGCCACGGCCGAGTAGCCGGCCAGCCAGGCCGGGAAGTGGGTGAGGTCGTCGAGGACGACGTCCGCGCCCGCCGCGCGCAGCTCAGCGGCGTCGCAGGGCCCCGTGGGCACGGCCACCGACAGGGCACCGGCGGTCCGGGCACCGCGGACGTCTCCGACGTGGTCGCCGACGTACACGCTCGCGCCCTGCTCGCGCAGCGCCACCGCCTTCTGCTCGGCCCACAGGTTGCCGATGACCGCGTCGGGCTCGATGCCGAGGTGTTCGAGGTGCAGCTTGGCGTTGGGCTCGTACTTGGCGGTGACGACGATCGCCCGCCCGCCCAGCTCCCGTACGGCCGCGATGGCCTCGGGGGCGCCGGTCATCGCGGGGGTCGCGGTGATGGCGATGGCCGGATACATCGACCGGTAGAGGTCGCTCATGGCATCGACGCGATCGGCCGGAAACCACTGCACGAGCTCGTCCGCGAGGGGCGGCCCAAGCCGGGTGACGGCCAGATCGGCGTCGATGAACGTGCCGGTCCGCTCGGCGAGCGCCAGGTAGCAGGCGTGGATCCCGGGGCGGGAGTCGATGAGGGTCATGTCGAGGTCGAAGCCGACGGTCAGTGTCATATGCACCATTGTGCGGGAGGGGAGTTGGTGCGGGGAGTTGGTGCGGGCGTCGCTGGGGGCTGCGCCCCCAGGCCCCCCTCCGGCCCTGAAGGGGCCTTGTCCTCAATCGCCGGACGGGCTGGGGGTGCGGGCCGGTGCTGGGGGTGCGGAAAGCGCACTCGGGCACGGGTGCGGGGCGCGGGCACGGGCTCGGGTGCGGGTGCGGGTGCGGGCACGGGCTCGGGTGCAGGTGCGGGCGGGGGCGCGGGCACGGGCACGGGCACGGGCGCGGGCGCGGGCACAGGCTCGGGCTCGGGCTCGGGCTCGGGCTCGGGCTCGGGCTCGGGCTCGGGCACAGGCACGGGTGCGGGGAGCGGGCTCGGGTGCGGGGAGCCGGCACGGGTGCGGGGAGCCGGCACGGGTGCAAGGAGCGGGTGCGGGCTCGGGTTCCGGGGCGGGGAGTGGTCCCGGTGGTGGGGCGGGGAGTGGGTGGGTGGTGGGGGTCAGCGTGGGCGCTGGGAGCGCCAGACCAGGAACAGGGCGGAGATGATCGCGGCGCCCTTCACCACCCACGGCCAGGTCTGGGAGAGGGCCTCGTTCATGTGGCCCTCGGCGATGGGGGCGCCCCAGCGGCCCTGCGTACGGCCCCACAGCCACCCGGCGCCTGCCGCGACCGCCGCTCCGGGCAGGTACACGACCGCCCACTTCGTCTCGGCCTGGGAGAGCCGGCGCGAGGCGTAGGCGATGGCCCAGCCGACGAGGAGGGCGTAGACGTTGCCCAGGACCGCTCCCGCGACCAGTAGGCCGGCGGCGAGGAGGAGCAGCGGGTTGCTCCAGCTGCCGGAGGGGAGCGGGAGGCGTACCCGACGGCGCCGGCGGGGTGCCTCCGCGATCTCGTCCTCGACACCCGCCACTGATTCGGGCGCCTCGGCCTCGTCCGCCGGTTTCGGCTTCTGCGGCCTGGGCGGCGGCTTGAGCAGGTCGGGGATCTCCACACCGCCGACGAACCCGGCCGGGAGGCTGTCCGCGTCCGTGAACGGGCCTCTCCGGCCCGCCAGCCACCAGTCCGCGTCCCCGAGTTCGTCCGTACCCGCGAGGTGGGGCGGGGCGGGATCGCCGCCGGAGGGAAAGGGAGCGAACGCCTCCGCGACGTCCGCACCTTTACCGGTCTCCGCCGGACGCGGGCGCGGTACGAGGCGCCCCAGCCCCTTGCCCTTTCCCTGCGGCTTTTCTCGGTCACGGTCGCGCTGCACGGGCACGGAGGCACGCGGCGCCTCAGGAGCAGCGGGGGTGCCGGTGCCCGCGTCGGTCACCACCTCGTCGGGAGTGCCGATGCGGTCGAGGATGCGGCGTACGGCGGCCGGGCTGTCGACCGGGGCCTTGGCGCGGCGGCGGTCGATCTCCTCGCGCAGCCCCGAGACGAGCCGCATCCGTTCGCCGGACGGCAACTGCCGCTGCTGGGCCAGATCTCCGACCCTGCTCAGATACTCGTAGACGACCTGATCGCTCTCGATACCCACGAAGTCAGACGTTACCGGCATCACCGCGCTTGTTCAGGCTCCCTGTACCTCGTACTTCGCGGCACCGGCCCACCTATCCAGCCCGTCCGGCGATTGAGGACAAGGCCCCTTCAGGGCCGGAGGGGGGCCTGGGGGCACAGCCCCCAGCGACGCCCGCACCAACTCCCCGCACCGACGAAAGACACCTCACCGCACCCACCCGCTACCGTGGGCGGGATGAGCACCGAGGAGACACCGGCGCCGCGTTCTCTCGCGGAAGCGCTTCGCGCGCGGGACGACGCGTCACTCGCCGCGCTGCTGCGCAGCCGTCCGGACCTCATCACCCCCGTCCCCACCGACCTCACCCAGCTGGCCACCCGCGCCGGCACCCGCGCGTCGGTCGTGCGCGCCCTGGAACGCCTGGACCGGTTCACGCTCCAGACGGCACAGGCGCTGGCCGTGGCCCCGGACCCGGCGTCGTACGACGATCTGCTGGCCCTTCTCGCGGGCGACGCCGCCGACCCCGGCGTCGCCGCCGCCGTGCCCCGTGCCCTCGCCGTGCTGCGCGAGCAGGCGCTGGTGTGGGGCGGCCCGGACCAGCTGCGCCTGGTGCGTACCGCCCGTGAGCTGCTGGCGCCCTCGCCGCAGCATCCGTCCCCGACCGGGCTCGGGCCGACGGTCGCGGAGGCGACGGCGGGGATGTCGCCGGGCCGGGTCCAGGAGATCGTGGCGGCGGCGGGGCTCACGTCGACGCACGACGCGGTGAGCGCGGTGGCGTCGCTGACCGCCCTGTTCACCGACCGCAAGCGGATGGCCGCGCTGCTCGACACCGCGCCCCCGGACTCCGTCGACGTACTGCGGCGGCTCGTCTGGGGCCCGCCGTACGGGCAGGTCACCGCCGATCCGGCCACGCACCTGCGCTGGCTGCTGGACCGGGGCCTGCTCCTCCCCACCGCGCCCGGCACTGTCGTACTGCCGCGCGAGGTGGCCCTGCATCTGCGCGGCGGGCGGGCGCACCGGACGACCGAGCCGTTGCCGCCCGGGGTCGAGCCGGCCGCCGTTCATCGTCCACAGGTTGTGGACAGTGCGGCGGCGGGGCAGGCGTACACGACGCTGGCGACCGTCGAGGAGCTGCTGAAGGACTGGGACGAGGGCGGCCCGGCGGTGCTGCGGGCCGGCGGGCTGAGCGTCCGTGACCTCAAGCGGACCGCCATCGCCCTGGACGTGTCCGAGCCGGTCGCCGCCTTCTGGGTCGAACTCGCCTACGCGGCAGGCCTGTTGGCGTCCGACGGTGAGGCCGACGAGCGGTACGCGGCGACCCCCGCATACGACGAGTGGCTCCAGTGGCCCGCCGCCCGGCGCTGGGCGCGGCTCGCGGAGGCGTGGCTGTCGGCGACCCGGACGCCCGGAGTGATCGGCGGCCGGGACGCGAAGGACCGTACGCTGTCCGCCCTCGGCCCGGGTCTGGACCGGTCGGCCGCGCCGGAGGTACGGCACCGGGTGCTGGCCCTGCTGGCCGCGCTCCCGGAGGGCACGTCCCCGACCGTCGAGTCCGTGCTGGCCCGCCTGCACTGGGAGCGTCCGACGCGTGGCCCGCAGCAGGACCGGGGCGGTGACGAGGACCTGCGCACCAGGCTCGCCCGCTGGACCCTGGCCGAGGCCGAGTCGCTGGGCGTCACTGGCCGGGGCGCCCTGTCGTCCCAGGGCCGGGCCCTGCTCGGCGCCCCCGCCGCACCGCCGAAGCCGGCCGAACCGACAGGCCCGGGCGACAAACTCCCGGTCCACCACCACGAGCGCCACGATCACCCCCACTCCTCACCCGCCCAATCCCACCCCCACACCCACACCCTCGAACCCCTCTCACCCGCCGAACAGGCGACCGCGTCCGCCACCGCGGCCCGGCTGCTCACCCCGCTGCTGCCCGAGCCGCTCGACCACGTCCTCCTCCAGGCGGACCTGACGGCGGTGGCCCCGGGTCCCCTCAAGCGCCCCCTGGCCGATGTGCTCGGCGTGCTCGCGGACATCGAGTCGAAGGGCGGCGCGACGGTCTACCGCTTCACCCCGGGTTCCGTACGCCGTGCCCTGGACGCGGGCCGCTCCGCCTCCGACCTGCACGACTTCCTGACCGCCCACTCCCGTACGCCGGTTCCGCAGCCCCTCGCCTACCTCATCGACGACGTGGCGCGCAGACACGGCCATCTGCGGATCGGCGCGGCCTCGGCGTACGTGCGCTGCGACGACGACGCGGTGCTCAGCGAGATCCTCGCCGACAAGCGGTCCGAGAGCCTGCGTCTGCGGCGCCTGGCGCCCACGGTGCTGGCCGCCCAGGCCGACCCGGCGACCCTTCTCGACGGTCTGCGGGCGATGGGCTTCGCGCCGGCCGCCGAGTCCGCCGAGGGCGACGTCCTGATCACCCGCGCCCACGCCCACCGCACCCCGCCCCGAGCCGCCCCGGACCCGGTGCCGGACGGCCCGCCGGCCCCCGACACCACGCTTCTGTCGGCGGCGATCCGCGCGATCAGGGCCGGCGACCTGGCCGCGACGGCTCCCCGCAAACCTACGGAGACCCCGGCCACGACCGGCGACCTCCCCCGCACCAGCCCCGCCGAGACCCTCGCCACCATGCAGGCCGCCGTGATGACCGGCGAGGCCGTCTGGATCGGATACGTCAACGCCGAGGGCGCCGCCAGCCAGCGCGTCATCGCCCCCGTCCGCGTCGAGGGCGGCTTCGTCACGGCGTACGACCACACGGCGGACGAGGTACGGACGTATCCGCTGCACCGGGTCACAGGCGTGGCGGAACTGGCGGACGACCAGCCGTAGGCACCGTGGACACCGTAGGCACCGTGGGCTGTGATGTGCGCCCCGCCGTGACCGTCCGCCGGTAGGGCACACTGGAGGTTTGGCCGTAGGCCGTCGGCCGTGCGGAAGGGATGTGTACGTACGTGAATGGTCCACTCATCGTCCAGTCGGACAAGACCCTGCTCCTTGAGGTCGATCACGAGCAGGCGGGCGAGTGTCGTCGGGCCATCGCGCCGTTCGCCGAGCTGGAGCGGGCGCCGGAGCACATCCACACCTACCGGGTGACCCCGCTGGGCCTGTGGAACGCGCGGGCCGCCGGGCACGACGCCGAGCAGGTCGTCGACGCGCTCGTGCAGTACAGCCGCTACCCCGTGCCGCACGCGCTGCTCGTCGACATCGCCGAGACGATGGACCGCTACGGCCGGCTGACGCTGAGCAAGCACCCGGTGCACGGGCTGGTCCTCACGAGCACCGACCGTCCCGTGCTTGAGGAGATCCTGCGTTCCAAGCGGATCACCCCTCTCGTCGGCGTCCGGCTCGACCCGGACACCGTGGCCGTGCACCCCTCCGAGCGCGGGCAGATCAAGCAGGTGCTGCTGAAGCTGGGCTGGCCGGCCGAGGACCTCGCCGGGTACGTCGACGGCGAGGCGCACCCGATCGAGCTGGCCGAGGACGGGTGGTCGCTGCGCCCGTACCAGCAGCAGGCCGTGGAGAACTTCTGGCACGGCGGCAGCGGAGTGGTCGTCCTGCCTTGTGGGGCGGGAAAAACGCTGGTCGGGGCCGGGTCGATGGCCGAGGCGAAGGCCACCACCCTCATCCTCGTCACGAACACCGTCTCGGCCCGGCAGTGGAAGCACGAGCTGGTGAAGCGGACGTCGCTGACCGAGGAGGAGATCGGCGAGTACAGCGGTACGCGCAAGGAGATCCGGCCGGTCACCATCGCGACGTACCAGGTGCTCACGACCCGGCGTAAGGGTGTCTATCCGCACCTGGAGCTGTTCGACTCCCGCGACTGGGGGCTGATCATCTACGACGAGGTGCATCTGCTGCCCGCGCCCGTCTTCAAGTTCACCGCCGATCTGCAGGCCCGGCGGCGGCTCGGTCTCACGGCGACCCTCGTACGGGAGGACGGGCGGGAGTCGGACGTCTTCTCGCTCATCGGCCCGAAGCGGTTCGACGCGCCCTGGAAGGAGATCGAGGCGCAGGGCTACATCGCGCCCGCCGACTGTGTCGAGGTGCGGGTCAACCTGACCGAGTCGGAGCGGATCTCCTACGCCACCGCCGAGACCGAGGAGAAGTACCGCTTCTGCGCGACCACCGCCACCAAGCGGAAGGTCACGGAGGCGATCGTGCGGCGCTTCGCCGGTCAGCAGATCCTCGTCATCGGCCAGTACATCGACCAGCTCGACGAACTGGGCGAGCATCTGAACGCGCCCGTCATCAAGGGCGAGACGCCGAACTCGCAGCGCGAGAAGCTCTTCGACGCGTTCCGGGAGGGCGAGATCAGCGTGCTGGTCGTGTCCAAGGTCGCGAACTTCTCGATCGACCTGCCGGAGGCGACCGTCGCCATCCAGGTCTCGGGCACCTTCGGGTCACGGCAGGAGGAGGCTCAGCGGCTGGGGCGCGTACTGCGGCCGAAGGCCGACGGCCACAAGGCCCACTTCTACTCGGTGGTCGCCCGGGACACCATCGACCAGGACTTCGCCGCCCACCGCCAACGGTTCCTGGCGGAACAGGGATACGCGTACCGGATCATGGACGCGGACGAGATTCTGACAGAGGACGCCGGGGGCTGAGCCGCGAACGGCCGACACCGGTCGTTCACCTGCTTCGGACGCCCGCTTCCTCTCCGTACTCGCCGAGGAGTACGACGCTCAGGGCCGCGCCCGCGAACACCTTGACGGCGCGCAGGGCGTCGCCGACGGGGTGGCGGTGGCCGCCCCGCACGGGGGTGGCGCCGGAGCGGGCGGAAGCCACGGAGGCTACGGACGCGGGGGTGAAGGATGCTGCGCTCATGTATCCATGGTCGCTCCCGGCGCAGCCGATGCCATCGGCCTGCGGGTCGAACCTCCGTCATCTCCCTCTACGCCTCCGGGTGGACGTCTCCCCCACAGGAAGGTGGAGTCCGTCCCCTAGGGGACGCCGGCTGCCGTACGCGCCGGCCCACTCACCGGCGTACGCCGAAATTGATTGGCCTCCGCCTGCTCCCGTCCCCTAGGATCTCCGCTCTTGCCCGCCTCCCGTCGTGGAGCGCCGCCGCCCGGACGGAAACCGGTCGGCTCTCGACGTCCCACCCAGCAGCGCGTACCCAGCCGGTACGCGGCAGGTAGCCGGAGGCACCCCATTGTCCAGCCCCGTTCCCGCCCCCGTTTCCGCCCCCATGGCCGACGACCCCCTCGGCCGCGAACGCTCCCATCTGGCCGCCTCCCGGGGAGCCCTCCGTGCGATGCGTGAGGACGCGGAGTCCCTCGACATCAAGGACGTCACCGCGAACTGGGTCAACGCGGCGGTCCTCTCTCGCCAGATCGAGGAGCGGATCAAGGCCCTCGCCGACCTCAGTCACACCCCGCTGTTCTTCGGCCGCCTCGACTATCTGCACGCTCCCGGCGCCGAGCAGGCCGAGGGCGCGGAGGGGGAGCAGTTCTACATCGGGCGCCGGCACGTCCACGACGCCGGCGGCGACCCCATGGTCATCGACTGGCGCGCGCCGGTGTCCCAGCCGTTCTACCGGGCCTCGAAGACGGACCCGATGGACGTCGGCCTGCGCCGCCGCTTCGGGTACACCGGCGGAGACCTCACGGCGTACGAGGACGAGCACCTCTCCGACCCCAGCGAGTCGGCGGCCACCAGCAAGCTGCTCCAGCAGGAGATCGAGCGCCCGCGCGTGGGCCCGATGCGCGACATCGTGGCCACCATCCAGCCCGAGCAGGACGAGATCGTACGCAGCGGGCTGGGCGGCTCGGTGTGCGTGCAGGGGGGTCCCGGCACCGGGAAGACGGCCGTCGGTCTGCACCGGGTCGCGTATCTCCTCTACGCCCACCGCGACCGGCTGGCCCGGACCGGCACCCTCGTCATCGGGCCGAACAAGTCCTTCCTCCACTACATCGAGCAAGTGCTGCCCGCCCTGGGCGAGTTGGAGGTCAAGCAGGCCACCGTCGACGACCTGGTGGCCCATGTCGAGGTGCACGGCACTGACGACTCGACGGCGGCGGTCATCAAGGGCGACGCACGGATGGCGAAGGTGCTGCGAAACGCCGTCTACTCCCATGTCACCCTGCCCACCGAGCCCGTCATGGTCGTCCGCGGGTCACGGCGCTGGCGCGTCCCGGCGTACGAACTGGAGTCGATGGTCCGCGAGTTGCTGGACCGGGACATCCGTTACGGCGCCGCCCGCGAGGCCCTGCCGCAGCGCATCGCGCACACGGTGCTGGTGCAGATGGAACGGTCCGGTGAGGCCCCGGACGACCGTGTGCAGGACTCCGTCGCCCGCAACGCGGCGGTGAAGGCGGCGGTGAAGGCGATCTGGCCGCCCGTCGACCCGGCCAGACTCGTCCTGCGCCTCCTCACCGACGCGGACTTCCTCGCCGTGCACGCGGCCGGAATCCTCGACGAGGACGAGCAGAAGGAGATCCTCTGGGCGAAACCCGTACGGTCGGTGAAGTCGGCCAAGTGGTCGCCCGCGGACGCCGTGTTGATCGACGAGACGACCGACCTGGTCCAGCGCACGCACTCGCTCGGGCATGTCGTCCTGGACGAGGCGCAGGATCTCTCGCCGATGCAGTACCGGGCGGTGGGCCGACGCTGCACGACGGGCTCGGCGACCGTCCTCGGCGACCTCGCGCAGGGCACGACGCCCTGGGCGACACGGAGTTGGGACGAGGCCCTGACCCACCTGGGCAAGTCCGACGCGGTGGTGGAGGAACTGACGGCCGGTTTCCGCGTCCCGACCGACGTCATCACGTACGCGTCCCGGCTGCTCCCGCACATCGCCCCGGGTCTGACGCCGGTGGCGTCGGTCCGCGAGAACCCGGGTTTCTTCGACGTACGGCCGATCAGCGAGACGCGTCAAGTGGTCGACGCCTGCGAGGAGTTGCTGCGCAACGAGGGCTCGACGGGCCTGATCGCGGCGGACAACCGCATCCCCGCCCTCACGGAGGCCCTGACGGCGGCGGGCCTCACCCACCTCTCCCCCGGCGAGGAGACGACGCACGAAACCCGCCTGACCCTGGTCCCGGCGTCCCTCGCGAAGGGCCTGGAGTACGACTACGTGGTCCTGGACGAACCCCAGGCCGTCGTCGACGCCGAACCCGACGAACGCACCGGCCTACGACGCCTGTACGTATCCCTGACCCGAGCGGTCTCGGGCCTCATCGTGACCCATGCGACGCCGCTGCCGCGGCAACTGGACTGACGGGTTTATTTCCCACCCACCCACCCGCGCACCGCATCTGACCAGCCCAGGCCGACACCCGCATCTTCAGCCCGTCCGGCGTTTGAGGACAAGGCCCCTTCAGGGCCGAAGCGGGGGTCTGGGGGCGCAGCCCCCAGGAACGGGATGGGACGGGTAAGGGCGGCGGGGGCGAAAAAAACGAACATCACCCCGCGTCCAACACCCTCCGCCACTCCTCGACCGCCGCAACCGAAACCCCCCTCCCCCACCCCTCCGGCCGAGCCGCGCCCCCGATATGGAAACCGTCCACCCCCGCCGCCCGCAGCCGCGGCACATGCTCCAGCCGCAGCCCACCCCCCACCAGAAGCCGCTGCTCGTACCCGGGCTCGCCATGCCGCGCCGCCTCGGCGAGCAGCGTGGGGAGTCCGGTGTCGACGCCGGTCGCCGAGCCGGCGGTGAGGTAGGTGTCGAGGCCGGGGAGTCCGTCGAGCTGCTTGCGCAGGTCGTCCCGGTCGACGGCGTGGTCGATCGCGCGATGGAACGTCCAACGGCAGCCGCCGAGCTCACCCACGACCCGCTCGACCGCGCCGAGATCGACGCCACCGTCCGCCCCCAGGAACCCGAGCACGAACTCGTCCGCGCCCGCCCCCCGCAACTCGCCGGCGACCCGGACCAGCCGCTCGATGTCACCGGCGCCGAACCCGTCCGCCAGCCGGAGCATCACCCGCAGCGGGATGTCGACGGCCGCACGGATCCCGGCGAAGGCGGCCACCGTCGGCGTGAGCCCGTCGGCGGCCATGTCGGTGACCAGCTCCAGCCGGTCCGCACCTCCGGCCCGGGCGGCGACGGCGTCCTCGACACCGAGGGCGATCACCTCCAGGACTGCGCGCTCACTCATGGGTCCCCATTCATCGACGCCGACACCATCGGCTACAGGTCTAGTCCAATCCAGAGTACGCCCGAGCCGCCGAGTCCCCCACCCCGCCACCGACCCGGCCGGACGGGAGAATGCCCCCATGCCCGATCAGTCCGACCCCGAGTCCCGCGCCACCCCCGCCGCACTGGCCGCCCTCCGCGCCCGCTGGACCCAGGCCCTGGAAGCAGCCCGCGCCACCACAACCACAACGGCTCCCTCCCCCGCGCCTCCCGACCCCACCCCCTACGCCGACAACCTCCTCGCCCGCTATCAGGAACCCCAGCGCCGCTACCACACCCTCACCCACCTCACCGCGGTCCTCGACCACATCGACGTACTGGAAGCGGAGGAGGCCAGGACGCCCGCCCCTGGCCTCGCCCCCGACCTCGCCCTGGTGCGCCTGGCCGCCTGGTTCCACGACGCCGTGTACGCCCCCGACCGCTCCGAGAACGAGGAACGCTCCGCCCGTCTCGCCGAACGCGCGCTCACCGAAGCCGGCGTCTCCCCGGCGGGCACCGCGGAGGTGGCCCGTCTGGTCCGCCTCACGCTCACCCATGACCCGGCGCCGGACGACCGAAACGGCCAGGTCCTGTGCGACGCGGACCTCGCGATCCTGGCCGCGCCCGAGGACACGTACGCCGCCTACACCGCAGCCGTCCGCGAGGAGTACGCCTTCGTCCCCGACGACGCCTTCAGGGCAGGCCGGGCCGCGGTACTGCGCCAACTCCTCGCCCTGCCAAGGCTGTTCCGGACGCCGTACGGGACGGAGCGCTGGGAGGAGCCGTCGCGCGCCAACATCGCGGCGGAGCTGCGGCGGCTCGAAGGTGACTCGGGCCCGATTTAATCCGTGTCCGCACGGGCACCCCAGCCCCTATCCTCGCCGCATGCTGAGCATGGGCGCGAACGAAGTGGACGAGGCTGTCGCGAGCGCGGTGGCGCTGTTGAGGCAGGCGTTGGACCGGGACTGGGCGGAGGTCAACGCGGGGCGGCTGGAGTGGAGTTGCCGGCGGACGGCCGAGCACGTCGCCAGTGACCTGGTCGCGTACGCGGGCCAGTTGGCAGGGCGCGCGCAGCACGCGTACACCCCCTTCCAGATCAGCATCGACGGCCGCGAGGGCGGTCTGGACCCCGCCGACAACGCGGGCATCCTCGACGTCATCACGACCACCGGCGCCCTGCTCACCGCGGCAATCCGGACCGCGCCCCGCGACGCGCGCGGCTTCCACCCGTTCCCCTTCCGCAGCGCGAACCGCGAGGGCTTCGCGGCGATGGGTGTCGCCGAAGTACTGCTGCACGCCGACGACATGGCCGAGGGCCTGGGGCTGTCGTACGAACCGCCCGCGCATCTCGCCGAGTTCGTCCTCACCCGGATCTTCCCGCACGTCCAGCCCGGCCCGGACCACTGGCAGACCCTGCTCTGGGCGACCGGCCGCGCCACCCTCCCCGGCCGCGCCCAACTCACCGAGTGGCGCTGGACCAACAACCTGGTCCTCGACACCGAACGACTCCGCCTGGAGGGTGTCACCCCGGCCGCCGCCGCCGACCTGCGCGCGGGCGGCACGGGCGGCTTCGACTGGATCGAGGGTGGCCCCTTCGAGGGCACCCGGGAGGCCGCCGGGATGACGCTGAAGGCGTACGAAGCGGGCGTGCACCGCCCGGAGTTCGGCCTGTTCGTCCTCGTACGGCGGGAGGACGACCGCGCGGTGGGCGGCATGGGCTTCCACGGCGCCCCCGACGAGGAGGGCAAGGCCGAGGTCGGCTACGACCTCGCGGAAGCCGCCCGCGGCAACGGCTACGCGACCGAGGCGCTGCGCACGTTGGCCGAGTGGGCGCTGGCCCGGGACGACGTACGGTCCCTGTTCGCGACCGTCGAGCCGGGCAACGTCCCGTCGCAGGGCGTGATCGCCCGCGTCGGCTTCGTACCGGTGAGCGCGGAACTCGACGAAGAGGGCCTGCGGGCCTACGAGTTGCGCGGCTGACGTCCTACCGGTCCGCCTCGTCCACCCTGCCCACCCCGCCCACCCCGCGCGCTGCCTTACGCCTGCGCAGTCCCGCCCCGTGCAGCAGCCGTACCACCTCGCGGCTGCTGACCTCCACCGCCCCGGCGGCCATCACTTCCCCGTACCGATGCGACGGAATGTCGTAGTGGTCGCGCTCGAAGGCCCGGCGGGGCACCCCCAACCGGTCGGCGAACGCCTGCAGTTCGTCGTACGAGACATCGCTCACCAGGTGCGACCACAGGCGGCCGTGGCCGGGCCAGGTCGGGGGGTCTATGTAGAGGGTCACGACGACGCCGGTCCGCCGGAGGCCGACGCCAGCCCGCCGATCGCCGAGACCCGCACCCCCGCCTTGTGGCACACCCACTGCGGGTCGGGACCCAACTCCGGCTCCACCTCCAGGGCGTGCGGATCACCGGCGCCGCAGACCGGGCACAGCGGCCAGCGGCCGTACGTCTCCAGCAGCGCGTCCTGTACGTCCTGGGCGACCAGCCCGGCCACGAAGTCCGCACCGTCCGGCCACTGCTCCACCCACCAGCGTCGCTGTACGACCGACTCCTCGACCATCGAGACGACGTCCGCCTCGGCGACCTCGCGCGCGGCCAGGTCGGCGAGCACCAGGGCGCGTGCCGCGTGCAACGCCTGCTCCAGTGGGGTGACGGGGTCAGTGGGGTCGCCGGTGGGGGTCATGCACCCATTGTGCGCACTCTTGACCTGACGTCCGAATGGAAAATATCTTTCATGACGTGACCCGAGACGTGAAGGAAACTTTCGGAGCAGTGGGCACTTCCGGCACGCCCGGCGGCCTCCCGGGTGTCACCCCGCCCGCGCCCGCCGCCCTCGCCGCCAAGGTGCGGACGCTGGCGCCCTCGATGACCCGCTCCATGCAGCGCGTCGCCGAGGCGGTCGCCGCGGACCCGGCAGGCTGCGCGGCCCTCACGGTCACCGGCCTCGCCGAGCTCACCGGCACCAGCGAGGCGACGGTCGTCCGCACGTCCCGGCTGCTCGGCTACCCCGGCTACCGCGACCTGCGCCTCGCGCTCGCCGGCCTCGCCGCCCAGCAGCAGTCGGGGCGCTCCCCCGCCGTGACCGCCGACATCGCGGTGGACGACCCGATAGCGGAGGTCGTGGCGAAACTGGCGTACGACGAGCAGCAGACCCTCGCCGACACGGCAGCCGGGCTGGACATGGCCCAGCTGTCCGCCGCCGTCAGCGCGCTGGCCGCCGCCCGTCGCATCGACATCTACGGCGTCGGCGCCTCCGGCCTGGTCGCCCAGGACCTCACCCAGAAGCTGCTGCGCATAGGGCTGGTGGCGCACGCCCACAGCGACCCCCACCTCGCCGTCACCAACGCCGTGCAGCTGCGCGCGAAGGACGTCGCCGTCGCGA
This sequence comes from Streptomyces sp. B21-083, assembly GCF_036898825.1. Taxonomy (GTDB): domain Bacteria; phylum Actinomycetota; class Actinomycetes; order Streptomycetales; family Streptomycetaceae; genus Streptomyces. The sequence goes on from NZ_JARUND010000001.1 coordinate 4,458,989, forward strand.
TCACGCACTCCGGGTCGACCGGGGACGTCATCGAGCCGCTGCGCGTCGCCTTCGAACGCGGGGCCACGACGGTCGCGATCACGGGGCGGCCGGACGGACCCGTCGCGCAGTACGCCGACCACATCCTCACCACCTCCACGGCCCGCGAGAGCGAGCTGCGCCCGGCGGCCATGTCGTCCCGCACCAGCCAACTCCTGGTCGTCGACTGCCTGTTCATAGGCGTGGCACAGCAGACGTACGAAACGGCCGCCCCGGCCCTGTCCGCCTCCTACGAGGCCCTGGCCCACCGCCACACCCCGCGCGGCGGCGCGACATCGCGCCGCTAGGACGCACGCCCCACCGGTACAGCAGGTACGGCCGTGACCGCCCCGACAGCCGTAACTGGCCGTAACTGCCGTACCGGGAGATCGAAAAGAGCAGCACGCCATGACCTCAACCGCTGACGCCTCCTCCAACCACCGTGCTCTGAAAGAGGAGTTGGAGTCGCTGACGACCGAGGCGTTCCGCCCGGAGCTGGCCGACATCGACCGGCTTCCCACCCTCGACATCGCCAGGCTGATGAACGCCGAGGACACGACCGTCCCGGCCGCCGTCGCCGCGCGGCTGCCGGAGATCGCCGCGGCGATCGACGCCCTGGCGGCCCGGATGGCCCGCGGTGGCCGGCTGGTCTACGCGGGCGCGGGCACGCCCGGCCGGCTCGGCGTGCTGGACGCGTCCGAGTGCCCGCCCACCTTCAACACCGACCCCGCGCAGGTCATGGGCGTGATCGCGGGCGGCCCCGAGGCCATGGTCACCTCCGTCGAGGGCGCCGAGGACTCCAGGGAGCTGGCGGCCGGTGACCTCGACGCGCTCGGCGTCACCGCCCTGGACACGGTGGTCGGCGTCTCGGCGTCCGGCCGTACGCCGTACGCGATCGGCGCCGTCGAACACGCCCGCGCGCTGGGCGCGTTGACGATCGGCCTGTCCTGCAACGAGCGAAGCGCGCTGGCGGCGGCGGCCGAGCACGGCATCGAGGTCGTCGTCGGGCCCGAGCTGCTGACCGGCTCGACGCGACTCAAGGCGGGCACGGCCCAGAAGCTGGTCCTCAACATGCTGTCGACGATCACGATGATCCGGCTCGGCAAGACGTACGGGAACCTGATGGTCGACGTACGGGCGTCGAACGAGAAGCTCCGGGCCCGGTCCCGCCGGATCGTGGCCCTGGCGACCGGTGCGGGCGACGAGGAGATCGAGGCGGCGCTCGCGGCGACGGACGGGGAGACGAAGAACGCGATCCTCGTCGTCCTCGGCTCGGTCGACGGCCCGACGGCCGCCCGCCTCCTCGCGGAGAACGACGGCCATCTGCGGGCGGCACTGACGGCAGCACCCCACTGATGTGTCCGGGCGTTCGGCCGTCGGGCAGGATGGGCGCCATGACCGAGATCCACACCCCCCGCCTCCTCCTCCGCCGCTGGACCGACGACGACCTCGCGCCGCTGTCGGAGATTTTCGCGGACTCCCAGGTCATGCGCTGGATCGACGACAGCGAGGTACGTGACCTGGAGTACACGGCGGAGGCCATCGAGCGGTGGGAGGAGGAGTGGGACGAGGAGGGCTTCGGCCTCTTCGCCGTCGAACTGCTCGCCTCGGGCGAACTGATCGGCGCTGTCGGCCTGTCCGTGCCCGACTTCCTGCCGGAGGTCGCGCACGACGTGGCGATCAGCTGGCTGCTCGGCTCCCAGTTCTGGGGCCAGGGATACGCCTCCGAGGCCGCCCACGCCACCCTGGAGTTCGCCCTCCAGGACCGCGGCCTCGACCGTGTGATCAGCGTCAGCAGGGCGGGAGACGACGCCTCCGAGAACATCATCCGCAAGCTGGGCCTGACGGAGGAGCGGGTGGCGACACACCCCGTGTACGGCCACCAGCTGCTCGTCCACGCGATCGACCTGACGGAGTTCGAGGCGTAGGCGCAGCCATAGCCACAGGCCCAGGCATACGCGTACTCCCGCCCGTGTTGTCAGTGGCGTGTGCGACGGTGGAGGCCACTGAGAGCTCAGCGCACCGCACGCACATTCGCATGTACGTACGCCCGCACGCCGAAGGGACGACACCGTGAACCACGCCCAGCTGACCGCCCTCGGGCGAGCCCTGCGCGTCCTCGGCGAGCACGGGGACGCGCTCAGCGGCGACACCGCCGACACGAAGCTGCACGAGATCAAGGCCGACCTGAAGCGGGCGCTGGCCATCCTGGACGACACGGTGGCCGGCGCGGCGCCCACGACACGCTGCGCCGAGCATCCGAACGGCCCGGTGGACGAGAGCGCGAACGACCTCTGTCTCCTCTGTGAGACCCGCCGCCGCAGCGCCCGCCGCTCCCAGCAGAACGGCACCTACCCGCAGGCCCGCCCCACCGACCCCGAATCGGCACCCCCCGAGCGCACGATGTCCCGCTACGGCATCCGCGCGGACCGCCCCCAGCCCCAGCAGCGCTGGCTCCCCGAGGTCTGGACCGGCCAGAACTGGCAACTCTGCGGCACCCCGCGCCGCGACCGCGTCGAGGCCGAGCACTACCTCTCCGCCGAACGCCGCGCCCCCCGCCCAGGCATCGCCTACCGCCTGGTCCACGAGTTCACCGACTACGAGGTCCTGCGGATCTGGGGCACACCGGTGAAGGTGGACATCGAGCCGATGGGCAACCTGTAGCGCGCCTGGCAATCCGACCAGCCCAAACCTTGATCCACACGACCGGGTGAACCAGGTCCCTCGTCCGAGGCAAATCGGCGGATCGGTGGCCGGTGATCGTCGAAGCTGCTGGTGTCCGATTCGTTCCTTTGCCAGCCTTTGCCAGGAGACCTTCCTTGAGCGTCCGCCACTTCCTGTCCACCGCCCTCGCCGTCGTCGGCCCCCTGACCAGCGCCCTGGTGCTCGCCGTCGCGACCCCGGCGGCCACGGCCGCAGCCAACCCCTGCGGGTACTACGCGACAAGCAGCGACGCGTACTACAACCACTGCACGAGCGACGGCTCACACATCGTGATCGAGGTGGAGGTGTGGGGCCCGAACTACGAGAAGTGCGTGGTCCCGGGCGTCACATGGCTCGGCAGCAGCAGCAAGATCGACGGCGCGTGGTACGTCGGCCGGACCTGCTGACCTGACGACAGCTGACGCGCCCCGATCCGATCCGGCCCGGCCCAGTCCGGGCCGGATCACCCCGCCCGTCCGCGCGCCCGCCTCAAGGCAGCCGCCCCTCCCGGTTCACCCGCCGCACCCGCTCCCGCAGCACCTCCCCCGGCGGTACGTCCCCCAGCGCATCCGGCGGACAGTCCCACTCACGTCCGCCCCCTACGGGCCGCAGCTGCACGTATCCGCCCTCGCGCCCCATGACCTCGCCGATGCGCCCGTCGCGCACATCGAGGGCGTACGCCGCCTCACGCACCTTCGCCGTCCCCGGCCGCCACGCCCTCCAGCACGGCGGCCAGCCGCGTCGCCGTACGGACGTTGCAGCGCCCGAGGACCACCAGCGCGAAGGGTTCGTCGCTCGCACCGGTCACGGGGTCGACGCCCAGGGACGGCAGGGCAACTCCGACCTCTCTCAGCGCCGCCCGCAGCCGCGCCACGATTTCCTCGGTCGTCTGCAGCCGCCCGTCCGACATCAGCTCCATCGCCTTCGCCTCTCCACTCTGAGTGTTGATGTTCTCCACACAGCGTGGCGAATAGGTGTCTAACCTGACCAGAGGGGACATCCCAACAAAGCCATGTGTGCGGCAGGGAGTTGCGATGGCAGCACCGAAGGACCTCGACCCGTCCTCCTCGCCCCGGGCCTTCCTGGGCGCCGAGTTGCGCCACGCCCGCGAGGCGGCGGGCCTGAGCCAGGAGGAACTCGGCCGACCGCTCTTCGTCAGCGGTTCGTTCATCGGACAGTTGGAGGCCGGTACGCGGCGGATGTTGCGTGAGTACGCCGTGCAGATAGACCAGATCCTGGGCACGAAGGACTTCTTCGAGCGCAACTGCGCCGCGCTCGCCAAGTCGAAGTACCCCGAGCACTTCGAGGAAGCAGCGGAAGCGGAGGCGATCGCAACGACGATCAGGCACTACCTCCCACAGCTCATCCCGGGCTTGCTGCAGACACCGGCGTACGCGGCGGCGCTGTTCCGCACCTATCGGCCGACAGTCCCGGAGGCCGAGATCGAGGAGCTGGTGGCGACCCGTATGGAACGCACCCGCATCCTGGACAGTCCAACAACCCCCTTGTTTTGGTCGATCCTGGACGAGGCTGCGCTCCGTCGGCCAGTTGGCGGACCGGCCACAATGGCGGAGGCGCTCCGTCATGTACTGGACCTGGCACGTCACCACCGGATCATCGCGCAGGTGTTGCCATTCAGCGCCGGAGCGCATGCCGCGATGGGCGGCTCGCTGAAGCTCATGGAGTTCACAGACGCGCCACCGCTCTGCTTCGTCGAGGGATTGGACACGGGGAGACTGCTGGACGACCCGGCCAAGGTTGCCCGGCACTCCCTTACGTTCAACCTCCTCCAGGCGGCGGCTCTTTCGCCCCAGGACTCGCTGGCCCTCATCGAGGCCGTGGCGCAGGATTACGAGCATGAAGAACCTCGCCCGTGAGTACGACACAAGCTCGGCCACCTGGTACAAGTCCAGCCATAGCGCCGGCGATGGCGGCGACTGCCTCGAAGTAGCTCCCGGACACACCCTCGTCCCCGTCCGTGACTCCAAGAACCCCCTCGGCCCGAAGCTCGTGTTCCGGGCGGGGGCATGGTCGGTGTTCGTCGGGAATCTCAAGCCCTGAGGCACCGCACACACGCCTGAGCTTCGGGCAGCGAGCCCCGAGCCCTCTTTCTTAGGAATGGGAGGCGGGCCTCAACCCGCCCTCCCACCCCGCGTGTTGTCTTGACGTGTTCGACTTGCCACGCAAAGTCACGACGACTCCCCGGACCAACGCCCCCGTACGAACCACGACTTCGCGCATCTTCCGCCGCGCGAGGCAGCCGTCGCCGCGTACATCGACCGGCTGCCCGGCGGAGCCGACATCGCCGTGAAGACGCTGGCCATGCATCTCCCGTACGGCCAGTGCGACCTCCGCACCGCCCTCAACAACCTCCAGCAGGCGGGCCCTCTGCGCCGGGGCCGCGAACATGTGACCGGCACCGGCGCTGCCTCCGGCAGCCAACTCTGGATCACCCGGACGTGGTTCACCCGCACCGCACGGGGCGACGACTGGTGGGCGGCGTTCACACGGGGCGACGTACCGACCGACTCCCCGGAGGGGCAACGCCGTCAGCCGACCCGCTCACGCGCGTTCATCCTGCTCGCCGCGCTCGGCCGTACCGCGCCCGCCCTGTCCCTCTCCCAGGCGGACTGCGCGGCGCTGGCCCCGCTGGCCGGGGAGTGGTTCGAGCGAGGGGCGAACGAGGAGTCCGTACGGCACGCCCTGACCGCCGGCCTGCCGACCCCGGTCCATCACCCGGCCGCCCTGATCCGCAGGCGCCTGACCAGCAAGCTCCCGCCGGAGCCCGCCGCCGTACGGCCGCCACTGCGAATGCTGGAGTGCGCGAAGTGCGGGGTGCCGGGGCGGGCGGAGGCGCTGGCCGGGGGCGTGTGCGGGGAGTGCCGGGGCGAGTACGCCCCCGCTCACCGCGATGCGCCCCCACTCGCACCGACAATCCATGCCCGCGCAGCAGAGATTCGCGCTGCGATGGCCCATAAGCGCCAGGAAAGGACACTCGTATGACGGCCCCAACGGTCCGCCAAGGTCACTCCAGGGCACGATGTGAGGAAGGAGGCAACGCCATGACCCCTGACACCGCTGACCGCCCGCAGATGTCCGTCGCGGACTTCGAGGAACTCGTCCGCAGGGCTCCGCGAGAGCTGCGGAACCGGCTGGAGTTCCTCGGCGGGAGGCTGTGCATCCGCCACGGCCCACTTGATGTGGACGAATTCGAGGAACTTGCCGCCGTGGCTCCCGAAACCGTGCGGCTGGAGTACATCAACGGAAAAGTAAGGGTCAAGGCCATGCCTGACGGCAACCACACGTCGATCTTCATGTGGCTGCTCCGCCAGTGCATGCAACAGCGCCCCGACCTCGACCTCGCGCCCGAACGGGGCGTCAAGGCCGAGGCCTACCGCAAGGGCCGCGCCCGCACAGACGGCTTCCTGGCGCCCGTGGACCACTTCACGGGCCACCGCGAGTGGTCCGAGGCCGACGGCGCACTCATGGCCGTGGAGATCACCTCTCACGACCGGGACACCGACCAGCGCGACCGCGTCGACAAACCCATCGGCTACGCGGCGGCCGACATCCCCGTATACCTTCTCGTCGACCGCGACAACAACACCGTCACCGTGTTCAGCGAGCCGAAGGACGGCCGGTACCGGCAGACCTCGTCCTCCCCCTGGGGGACGACCGTCGACATCCCCGCCCCCGTGGGCATCACCCTCGACACCGAGAAGCTCAAGGACTATGCCGACTGACCCGTTGGAAGAAGCCGACGGCCCGAGTGCGGGCAGAAGGCCGCCGTCGGCCGCGCCGGAGAGCGGTGTCCTCGACCGTCTGGCCGCTCTGCAACGCGGCGCGGGAAACGCCGCTGTCGTACGTCTTCTGAGTCCCCCGAAAGCGGAAGAGGCGGGGCTGGACCGGGCCGGGCCGTGGACCGGCGCGGCGGCTGATGCTCCGCTTCCGGCCCCCGGCCCACTCAACTCAGCCCAAGTCGACTTGACTCAGCTCAACGACCCCAGCGCAGACGCGTCGTAGGCCGTCAGCTCGGCCGTCCTGTCCTCCAGGACCTTCGCCGCCCACTCCGGGTCCTGGAGCAGCGCGCGGCCCACGGCCACGAGGTCGAACTCCTCGTTCTCCAGGCGGTCCAGGAGGTCGTCGATGCTCTTCAGCGGTGCGCCCTCGCCCGAGAAGCCCCGGATGAAGTCGCCGTCCAGGCCCACCGAGCCGACCGTGATGGTGGGCTTGCCGGTGAGCTTCTTCGTCCAGCCGGCCAGGTTGAGGTCCGAGCCGTCGAACTCCGGGAGCCAGTAGCGGCGCGTGGAGGCGTGGAAGGCGTCGACACCGGCGGCGGCGAGCGGGGTCAGGATCGACTCCAGCTCCTCGGGGGTCTCGGCGAGGCGGGCGTCGAAGGCACCACCCTTCCACTGCGAGTACCGGAAGATGATGGGGAACGACGTGGACACGGCCTCGCGTACGGCGGCCACGATCTCCGTCGCGAACTTCGTACGGGCGACCAGGTCACCCCCGTACCCGTCCGTACGGCGGTTGGTGCCGGCCCACAGGAACTGGTCGAGCAGGTAGCCGTGGGCGCCGTGCAGCTCGACCCCGTCGAAGCCGATGCGCTCGGCGGACACCGCGGCCTGGACGAACGCGTCGATGACGTCGTCCAGGTCCTCCTGCGTCATCTCCTTGCCACCACCGGCGGTGCCGTCCAGCCGCAGACCGGACGGGCCGACCGGCGGGGCGTCGGCGAACGGGGGCTGCCCGGCCTCCCTGACCATGCCGATGTGCCACAGCTGCGGCACGATCTTCCCGCCGGCCGCGTGCACGGCGTCGGCGACCTTGGCCCACCCGGCGAGCTGCTCTTCACCGTGGAAACGGGGGACGCTGTCACTGTCACCGGCGGAGTCGTGCCCGACGTAGGTGCCCTCCGTGACGATCAGACCGACCCCGGCGCCCGCGCGGCGCGAGTAGTACGAGGCGACGTCGTCGCCGGGGACACCACCGGGCGAGAACTGGCGCGTCATCGGCGCCATCACGATCCGGTTCGGCACGGTCAGGCCGTTCAGCGTGACGGGCCGGGAGAGGATCTGGGCCGCGCGGGAGGTCTGTGCGGGGGCTGTCACGTGGGGGCTCCTCGGAAGGGAAGGAAACAGAAACAGGGACGGGAAGTGAGCGGAGGCACAGTTGTATGCACGCGCATATGCGTCAACCACACCTGTCCGGCCCGCCATTCCGGCTCACGGGAACACCTGCTGTGATCCCGGTCACCGCACCGTCGACTCAGGGACCGCGAGCACCCAGAAAACGCCCGAGGGCGGCACCCTCCCCGTAAGGAGAAGGGTGCCGCCCTCGGAACGCGGAACGAAGGACAGTGATCAACCAGAGGTCGATCAGAAGTCCATGTCACCGCCCGGCATGCCGCCACCGGCGCCGGCGCCGGCGCCCGCCTTCTCCGGCTTGTCGGCGATGACGGCCTCGGTGGTGAGGAACAGCGCGGCGATCGACGCGGCGTTCTGCAGCGCGGAGCGCGTCACCTTCGCCGGGTCGATGATGCCCTCGGCGATCATGTCGACGTACTCACCGGTCGCGGCGTTGAGGCCGTGGCCGACGGGAAGGTTGCGCACCTTCTCGACGATGACGCCGCCCTCAAGGCCACCGTTGACGGCGATCTGCTTGAGCGGGGCTTCCAGGGCGAGACGGACGGCGTTCGCGCCGGTCGCCTCGTCACCCGTCAGGTCCAGCTTCTCGAAGACCGAGGAGGCCTGCAGCAGGGCCACGCCACCACCGGCGACGATGCCCTCCTCGACGGCCGCCTTCGCGTTGCGAACGGCGTCCTCGATGCGGTGCTTGCGCTCCTTGAGCTCGACCTCGGTCGCGGCACCGGCCTTGATGACCGCAACACCGCCGGCGAGCTTCGCCAGGCGCTCCTGCAGCTTCTCGCGGTCGTAGTCGCTGTCCGAGTTCTCGATCTCGGCGCGGATCTGGTTGACCCGGCCGGCGACCTGGTCGGCGGAGCCGCCGCCGTCGACGATCGTGGTCTCGTCCTTGGTGATGACGACCTTGCGCGCACGGCCCAGGAGGTCCAGGGAGGTGTTCTCGAGCTTGAGACCGACCTCCTCGGAGATGACCTCGCCACCCGTGAGGATCGCGATGTCGTTCAGCATCGCCTTACGGCGGTCACCGAAGCCCGGGGCCTTGACCGCGACGGACTTGAAGGTCCCGCGGATCTTGTTGACGACCAGGGTCGAGAGGGCCTCGCCCTCCACGTCCTCGGCGATGATCAGCAGCGGCTTGCCCGACTGCATGACCTTCTCCAGGAGCGGGAGCAGGTCCTTGACCGAGGAGATCTTGGAGTTGGCGATGAGGATGTAGGGGTCCTCGAGCGACGCCTCCATGCGCTCCATGTCGGTCGCGAAGTACGCCGAGATGTAGCCCTTGTCGAAGCGCATACCCTCGGTGAGTTCCAGCTCCAGACCGAAGGTCTGGGACTCCTCGACGGTGATGACGCCTTCCTTGCCGACCTTGTCCATCGCCTCGGCGATGAGCTCGCCGATCTGCGTGTCGGCGGCGGAGATGGAGGCGGTCGAAGCGATCTGCTCCTTGGTCTCCACGTCCTTGGCCTGCTCAAGCAGCTGGGCGGAGACGGCCTCGACGGCCTTCTCGATGCCGCGCTTCAGGGCCATCGGGTTCGCACCCGCGGCCACGTTGCGCAGGCCTTCGCGGACCAGCGCCTGGGCCAGGACGGTCGCGGTCGTCGTGCCGTCACCGGCTACGTCGTCCGTCTTCTTCGCGACTTCCTTGACCAGCTCGGCGCCGATCTTTTCGTACGGGTCCTCGAGCTCGATCTCCTTGGCGATGGAAACACCATCGTTGGTGATCGTGGGGGCGCCCCACTTCTTCTCGAGGACGACGTTCCGGCCCTTGGGGCCGAGGGTGACCTTGACGGCGTCTGCGAGCTGGTTCATCCCGCGCTCGAGACCGCGCCGTGCCTCCTCGTTGAACGCGATGATCTTGGCCATGTGAAGTGGTCCTCCCGGACTGGGGTGGATTGCTCCGGACCGCGCTGGCGCCCGCGACGGACGGCCTGCCTGCCTCGGTGATTCCTTGCACCACCTGGCCTGCGGGCCTCACCCACCCGGTCCTTCGGTAGCACTCTCACCTTCAGAGTGCTAACGCCAATGATTAGCACTCGCCCCTGCCGAGTGCAAGCGACTCTCGAAGATCCCCAGGTGAACAGGGGGGTGGCTACGGCCCGGTAGCCACGCCGACACGCCTGCGGACCCGGCACTGGTGGCCTTCGCCCGCGGACATGCCGATGGGCCCGCACCCCGTGAGGTCCCACGAGGTACGAGCCCATCGAATCCTTCGATGAAGGAAGAAGAACGTCGCTGCGTGTGCGCCGGCGCGTGCTTCAGGTGGTCGCCAGACGGACCATGTCCGCCTGCGGCCCCTTCTGGCCCTGCGAGATCTCGAAATCGACCCGCTGACCTTCCTCGAGGGTGCGGTAGCCGTCCATCTGAATCGCGCTGTAGTGGACGAAAACATCCGCACCACCGTCGACCGCGATGAAGCCGTACCCCTTCTCCGCGTTGAACCACTTGACGGTGCCCTGAGCCATGCCTAACTCCCCTATTACTGGCCCTTGCACGGATCCGCACTTCGCGGATCCGGGTCAGACCTCACCCCCCCAACCGGTGGAGGTGTGCGCCGGAACGCGTCGACCGCGGCCGAATGTATATGTCCAACTGCCCTCTGCAACAGGTCAATTGGACGAGAAATCCGGGCACGCCAGGTCAGGAAATATGCGGAGAATTCACGCGGATTCAGGGCAAGCCGGGCCCCACAAAGAGAACAAAAAACGCAAAAGGCCTGCACACTTTGGCTACTTCTCGTTGGGTGCGCGGCAGGAATTAATACGCGTGCGGCGAGCGAGATGGTGCGGCTTCCCCAACTGTACCGCGCTCAACCATACAGAATTGCCCCCTCCGCTTCTCTCACGGAGGGGGCAATTCGATGAACTCTCGGTAATCGATGTTACCGACGGTTACTACTGGCGGGTATCAGCCGCCCGCGACCGCGGGAATGATCGACACACCGGCACCGTCCGGCGTCGCCGTCTCCAGCCCCTGCTCGAAGCGGACGTCGTCGTCGTTGACGTACACGTTGACGAAGCGACGCAGCTTGCCCTGGTCGTCGAGCACACGGGCGGCGATCCCCGTGTGGTTCTTCTCCAGATCGGCGATGACCTCACCAAGGGTCCCACCCTCGGCAGCCACCTCGGCCTGACCGCCGGTATAGGTACGCAGGATGGTGGGGATACGGACGGAAACGCTCACGATGAAAACCTCCGGTCAGATGACGCGCCCCAAGGGGCGCGGGGAACTGCGCGACCAGCCCCCACGGGCCCGCAGACGAACAACTACCGCCTACGCGAGTCCGGCCGCATGGAACGACTCAAGGCTGGGCCGAATGGTCGCGGTGAGCCCCGTGTCCGCCACCGCGTCCAGCGTCTTGAGACCGTCCCCGGTGTTCAGGACGACAGTCGTCAGCGTCGGGTCCAGCAGCCCGTTCTCGATCAGCTTCTTGGCGACACCCACGGTCACACCACCGGCGGTCTCCGCGAAGATCCCCTCCGTACGCGCGAGCAGCCGAATCGCGTCGACCACCTGCTCGTCGTTCACGTCCTCCACCGCTCCCCCGGTCCGCCGCGCGATATCCAGCACGTACGGCCCGTCCGCCGGGTTGCCGATCGCCAGCGACTTGGCGATGGTGTTCGGCTTCTGCGGCCGTACGACGTCCTGCCCGGCCTTGTAGGCCACGGACACCGGCGAGCAGCCCTCCGCCTGGGCGCCGAAGATCTTGTACGGCTTGTCGGCGACCAGCCCGAGCTTGATCAGCTCCTGCAGCCCCTTGTCGATCTTCGTGAGCTGCGACCCGGACGCGATGGGCACCACGAGCTGGTCCGGCAGCTGCCAGCCGAGCTGCTCGCAGATCTCGTACGCCAGGGTCTTGCTGCCCTCCGCGTAGTACGGGCGCAGGTTGACGTTGACGAAGCCCCAGCCCTCGCCGGCCGGGTCGCCGATCAGCTCGGAGCAGAAGCGGTTCACATCGTCGTAGTTGCCCTCGATACCGATGAGCTCGCCGCCGTACACCGCGGCCATGACGACCTTGCCCTGCTCCAGGTCGTGCGGGATGAACACGCAGGAGCGCAGGCCCGCCCGGGCGGCGGCGGCGCCGACGGCACCGGCCAGGTTGCCCGTGGAGGAGCAGGAGAGGGTGGTGAAGCCGAAGGCGCGGGCGGCCTCCAGGGCCTGGGCGACGACCCGGTCCTTGAAGGAGTGCGTCGGGTTGCCGGAGTCGTCCTTGACGAAGAGCTTGCCGGCGTCGACGCCCAGCTCGCGGGCGAGATTGTCGGCCTGGACGAGCTTGGTCCAGCCGGGGTTGATGTTCGGCTTCTCGGCGACGTTCGCGGGAACGGGCAGGAGGGGTGCGTAACGCCAGATGTTCGCGGGTCCCGCTTCGATGCGCTTACGGAGTTCCTCGGTGTCGTACGAGGAGAAGTCGTAGGCGATCTCCAGCGGGCCGAAACACTCCTCGCAGGCGAACACCGGACCGAGGGGCACGCGGTGGCCGCATTCGCGGCAGGAGAGTGCGGCGGCGGGGCCGAGATCAACAGGGGGGACGGCGGAGGTGACGGAGCCGGACGTGGTGCTCTCGGCAGTTTGCGCAGCCATGGAGGCGAAACCCTTCCTCATCTTCCTCACGACGCATTTCGCCATGAGACGGATTTGGCACCTTCCCGAGCCGGGAGCCTCGCTGACCGTAAATGGATCACGAGTGCCGACTGGAGGGTTGCCGGGGCTTCATCGGGCCGTATCCCTCTGCCCCTCTGGATGAGCGGTATGAAGTTGTGGGGTTGTGCGGTTGTGAACACTGGCGACCTCGGACATGCGATGGTCACCCGCGTTGTTCAAGACTGTAACCGAAGGCTTGGATGGTGGTGGGAGCCGTCCGAACCGCGAGATACAAGATCGCGCTTCCCCCCATGCAACGTAAGGGAGAGCCGCACGTGCTGGAAGACGTCGAGCGCTGGCTGAGCACGCGCTCCTGGTCCGCCCGCGACCGCCCGCTCAAGAAGCTGATCGCCGCGAAGCGTTCCTCGAACGCCACGGTGAGTGTCGTCCTGCCCGCGCTCAACGAGGAGGAGACCGTCGGCGAGATCGTCGCCGTCATCCGCCGTGACCTGATGCTGAAGGTCCCGCTCGTCGACGAGATCGTGGTCATCGACTCCGGATCGACCGACCGTACCTCCGAGGTGGCCGCCGCGGCGGGCGCCCGGGTCGTCCACCGCGACGACATCCTGCCGCGCATCCCGGCCGTGCCGGGCAAGGGCGAGGTGTTGTGGCGCTCCCTCCTGGTCACCAGCGGGGACATCGTCTGCTTCGTCGACGCGGACCTGAAGGAGTTCTCGTCGGACTTCGTCTCCGGGATCGTGGGCCCCCTGCTCACGGACCCGGGTGTAGACCTCGTCAAGGCGATGTACGACCGCCCGCTCGGTCAGGCCGCCGGCCAGGGCGGCCGGGTCACCGAGCTGATGGCGCGCCCCCTGCTCAACATGCACTGGCCGCAGCTGGCCGGCTTCGTCCAGCCGCTCGGCGGCGAGTACGCGGCCCGCCGCTCGCTCCTCGAACAGCTCCCGTTCCCCGTCGGCTACGGCGTGGAGCTGGGCATGCTGATCGACGCCCTGCACCTGGTGGGCCTGGACGCGCTGGCGCAGGTCGACGTGGGTGTGCGAAAGCACCGCCACCAGGACGGCCAGGCCCTGGGCCGGATGTCCGCCGCGATCTACCGCACCGCGCAGCTCCGGCTGGCCCGGGGCCATCTGATCCGCCCCTCGCTCACCCAGTTCGAGCGCGGAGAGGACGGTTTCGAGCCCCGGACGTACTCGGTGGACACGGAGGAACGCCCGCCCATGGCGGAGATCGCGGAGTACGCGAGGAGAAAGGCCGCCTAGGCGGCTCGTATACGGCTGAGGCGTACGTGCGTACGTTTGAGCGTTTCCGGGCCGGGCTAGGTTGAGGCGTATGGCTTCGACGCAAGGTGTGCAGGGTACGCAGGGCTCTTACCGGGTTCTGGTCGCTTCCAACCGTGGCCCGGTCACGTACGAGGTCCGTGAGGACGGCTCGCTGCAGGCCCGGCGCGGCGGCGGCGGGCTGGTCTCCGGGCTGTCGGCGATCGGGCCTGACGCGGACGCCCTGTGGGTCTGCTCCGCCCTCGGCGACGGCGACCGCGAGGCCGTCCGGCGCGGGGAGGCCGAGCCGGGCGTCAGGATGCTCGCGATCCCGGCGGACGTGCACGAGGACGCGTACAACGGCATCGCCAACTCGGTGCTCTGGTTCGTGAACCACATGCTGTACCAGACCCCGCTGGAGCCGGTCTTCGACGCGGAGTTCCGGCGCCGGTGGGCGTCGTACGAGGCCTACAACCGCGCGTTCGCCCAGGCACTGGCCGCGGAGGCCGCCGAGGGCGCGTCGGTGGTTGTCCAGGACTACCACCTGTGCCTGGTCCCCGGCATGCTGCGCGAACTCCGCCCCGACCTGCGCATCGGCCACTTCTCGCACACGCCGTGGGCACCGGCGGACTACTTCCGGATGCTGCCGTACGACATCTCAGCCCAGCTCCTTCGCGGCATGCTCGGCGCGGACCGCCTCGGTTTCCTCACCCGGCGGTGGGCGGACGCGTTCACCGCCTGCTGTACGGACCTGGTCGGCGGTGTCGGCGACACGCGGATCGGCGTACACGGTCTGGGCGCCGACGCGGACTTCCTGCGCAGGCGCGCGCACGAGCCGGACGTCGAGGAGCGGATGGCCGCCCTGCGCGAGGAGATCGGCGGGGACGGGCACCGGAAGACGATCGTGCGGGTGGACCGTACGGAACTGTCGAAGAACATCGTGCGGGGCCTGCTGGCGTACCGGCAGCTGCTGGAGGACCGCCCGGAGTGGCGGGAGCGGGTGACGCACGTGGCCTTCGCCTACCCCTCCCGCCAGGATCTCGCCGTCTACCGCGACTACACGGCCGAGGTGCAGCGGGTGGCCGACGACATCAACTCGGCTTATGGGACACCGACTTGGACCCCGGTCGTCCTTCACGTCAAGGACGACTTCGCCCGCTCCCTGGCCGCGTACCGACTGGCCGACGTGGCCCTCGTCAACCCCATCCGCGACGGCATGAACCTCGTCGCCAAGGAGATCCCGGTGGTCTCCGACGAGGGGTGCGCGCTGGTGCTGTCGCGGGAGGCGGGGGCGTACGAGGAGCTGGGCGAGGACGCGATCGTGGTGAACCCGTACGACGTCACGCAGACGGCGCGGGCTCTGGAGGAGGCCCTGACCATGAGCGCCGGCGAACGGGCGGAACGCACGAAACGACTGGCCGCGGCGGCGACCGCGCTGCCGCCGGCCCAGTGGTTCCTGGACCAGCTGAACGCGCTCAGCGACTAACGGCCGACGACGGCCTGCCCGAGGGCGGCCAGCAGCCCTACGACGCCTGCGGGACCGTCGACGACGAGGTCGGCGCGTTCCGCCAGCTCCGTCACGGCCTCGGTGCTGTTGCCGCTGCAGACCAGGAGGCCGGGGATGCCGCCGGGCATGCCGTTCTGGCGGAGCTTCTCCACCGCCGCGAACGCCGGGAGGTCGCCGAGGTCGTCGCCGGCGTAGAGGACCGAGGTGGCGCCGGTCTCGCGGACGTACTCCTCCAGGGCGACGCCCTTGTCCATGCCGGGTGGGCGCAGCTCCAGTACCAGGCGGCCGGGTTCGACGATCAGGTTGTGACGGGTCGCCAGGTCGGCGAGGGGCTCGCGCAGGGCCTCGAACGCGGCCTGCGGATCAGCGGCGCGCCGCGTGTGCACGGCGACGGCCCGGCCCTTCTCCTCGATCCAGGTGCCCTGCCAGGCACCGAGCCCTTCGAGGAACCCGGGCAGCTCGGCGCGGACGGCGGCGACGCCGGGGTGCGGGGCGGGGGCGCTGACCGTGCCGGTGACGGCGTCCCAGCGTTCGGTGCCGTAGTGGCCGAGGACGACGAGGTGTTCCAGGCCGGGCACGCCCGCGAAACCACCGTGCCGGACCGCGACACCGGCGGGGCGTCCGGTGACGACGGCCACGGAGGCGACCCGGGGCGCGAGGGCGGAGAGGGCGGCGAGCGTGTCGGGGTGCGCGCGGGCCTGCTCGGGGTCGGCCACGATCGGAGCGAGGGTCCCGTCGAAGTCGAGGGCGACGACGGCACCACCGGGCTCGGCGAGAATGGCGTCCAGCCCGTCACGGCCGGCCTGCGTCAGGGGCGTGGGAAGCAAGTCCATGGCTCCAGCATCCCAGCCCACCCGGCGACCGACACAAGACCCGTACCCCCAGCCCGGAGGGCACCCTTCCAGCGCCGGCCCGCATTTCCAGCCCGTCCGGCGTTTGAGGACGAGCGCGTTCAGCGCGAAAGGGGGGTCTGGGGGCGCAGCCCCCAGGAACGGGATGGGACGGGTAGGGGCGGCGGGGGCGAAACAACCCGGCCCCGGCTAACGCTCCCCCCGCCGAGCCTCCCGCACCCTCCGCAACCGGTTCACCGTCACCGGATCACACTCCAGCGCCCGCCGATCGTCCAGCAACGCGTTCAGCAACTGGTAATACCGCACCGGCACCAACCCCAGCTCCTCACGGATCGCCCGCTCCTTCGCACCCGGCCCCGCGAACCCCCGACGCTCCAGCGCGAGAATGTCCTGTTCCCGTCGCCCCAACTGCTCCCCGTCCATGAAAAGCACCGTAGACCCCGCCACTGACATCCGCCCTGGCAGCCCGGTCCGCCCGCTCCCACGGTCCGGCGGCGGCCGCCTACTGGGCGTTCTCCTCCTCGGTCTCCGCCGCGTTGGCCTGCGTCTGCAGCTCGGCGAGGACCGCAGCCGGGTCGCCGTTCGCCGTGAACGCCGTACCGATCCGCTGCTTGATGTCCGCGTTGACCTGCGCCCAGGACGTCTTGCCGACCGGATAGAGCTGGGCGGTCGGAAGCTCGTCCAGGAAGGGGGCGAGATCCTTGTCCTCGGCGGCGGCGGACATCGTCCTGGAGGCGGAGGTGGTGACCGGCAGGAGGTCGTACTCGCGGGAGAAGGCGAGCACGTTCTTCTTCTCGTAGACGAAGTCGAGGAACCCGCCGACCTCGTTGCGGTGGCCGTTCTTCTTGAAGGCCATCATCCAGTCGGCGACACCCATCGCGGACCGCGTCGAGCGCTCCCGGCCCGGCATCGGCACCATCCCGAAGTCGACCCCCTTGGCCGCCGCGATCTTCATCAGCGAGGGGTGGCCGTTGAGCATGCCGACCTCTCCGCGCGCGAAGGCGGCGAACGCGGCGGCCCGGTTGAGCTTGCCGGGGGCGACGGAACCGGTGAGGCCCTTGTCGACGAGTTCGTCCTTGAGCCAGGTGAACGTCCTGATGTTCTGCGGGGCGTCGATGCCGTAGGTGCCGACCTCGCTGGTGTAGCCCTCGCCGCCGCTGAGCAGCCACTGCATGGTCTCGGCCTGCGCCTCCTCGGGCCCCAGCGGGAGGGCGTACGGGTACTTCACGCCCTTCTCCTTGAGCGCGGCGGCGTCGGCGGCCAGCTCGCTCCAGGTGGTGGGCGGGGTGAGGCCGGCCTCGGTGAAGAGCTTCTTGTTGTAGAAGAGGAGGCGGGTGGAGGCGGCGAAGGGCATGCCGTACTGGGTGCGCCTGACCTCTCCGGCGTCGGCCAGCTGGGTGACGAAGTCGGCCTGCGTCGGGATGGAGAGCAGGTCGTCGGCCTGGTACAGCTCGCCCTTGGCCGCGTAGTCGGCGTAGGCGCCGATCTGCGCCAGGTCGGGGGCGTCGCCGGCGGCGACCATCTCCTTGACCTTGCGGTCGACGTCGTTCCAGGAGTAGACGCTGACGTCGACCTGCACACCGGGGTGGGCGTCCTCGTACTCCCCGACCAGCTTGTCCCAGTACTTCTGGGAGCTGTTGGCGTCGGAGTCGCCGTAGTCGGCGGCGACCAGCTTCAGGGTGACGTCACCCGAGCCGACGCCTCCACAACCGCCGAGAGCCGCTGTCATCCCGAGTGCGGACACCGCCGCGATCATGCCTGTCCTGCGCCGTTGCACTGCAAAATCCCCACTGGTCGTTCATATATGTGTTCATTGGTACGTTCAACTTCTTAGCTCCATAAGGTCTACACCACGTGAGTGGACTAGACCTCTTCCGGGTCTACGGGCCACACTGTCCTCGTGAGACATGTCATCGCCCTCGACGTGGGCGGCACCGCGATGAAAGCCGCCCTCATCGGGCCGGACGGCGCTCTGCTCCACCAGACGCGCCGGGCGACCGGACGCGAGCGCGGCCCCGAAGCCGTGGTCGAGGCGATCCTCGACTTCGCCGCCGACCTGCACGCGCACGGCATCGCCCACCTGGGCGAGAGCGCAGCCGCCGCCGGAGTCTCCGTGCCCGGCATCGTCGACGCCGAGCGCGGCCTCGCCGTCTACGCGGCCAACCTCGGCTGGCGTGACGTACCCCTGCGAGAGCTGCTCACCGAGCGGCTCGGCCTGCCGGTCGCCCTGGGCCACGACGTCCGGACGGGCGGCCTCGCGGAGGGGCGCATCGGGGCCGGTCAGGGAGCCGACCGCTTCTTCTTCATCGCCCTCGGCACCGGCATCGCGGGCGCGATCGGCGTCGACGGCCGGGTGGAGGCGGGCGCGCACGGTTTCGCCGGCGAGGTCGGCCACATCGTCGTACGGCCCGGCGGCACCCCGTGCCCGTGCGGTCAGCGCGGCTGTCTGGAGCGGTACGCGTCGGCGTCGGCGGTCAGCGAGGCATGGGCCGAGGCCTCCGGCACCCCGGCCGCGGACGCGGCGGACTGCGCCAAGGCCGTCGACTCCGGCGACCCACGCGCCCGCGAGGTCTGGCGGCACGCCGTCGACGCCCTCGCCGACGGCCTGGTCACCGCCCTCACCCTCCTCGACCCCCGCACCCTGATCATCGGCGGCGGCCTGGCGGAAGCGGGCGACACGTTGTTCACACCGCTGCGCACCGCCGTACAAGAACGGCTCACCTTCCAGAAGCTCCCGACCATCGCCCCGGCGGCCCTGGGAGACACAGCAGGCTGCCTGGGAGCAGGCCTCCTCGCCTGGGACCTCCTGACCCTCACCGACCTCACGGAGGCAACGCCCTGATGGCAACGACCCCAGTGAAGACGGGTGCACTGTCAACAGACCCAGCGGCAACCCACCCAGGGGCGCGGGGAACTGCGCGACAGCCCAGCCGACCGCGCGAAGAAAACGCCCCGCCGGCAGCTCACCAAGGGGCGCGGGGAACTGCGCGACCAGCCCCCACGAGCCCGCACCCACCCCACGGCCTGGTGCTCAGGGGCGCCCGAGCAGTACTCCCCACAGGAATCACCGACGGCGGTCAACTGACCGTCGAGGGCACCAAAATCACCGACCACCCCCACGAGAACGCCCAGGTGATCGACCTCCCCGGCCACTGGCTCATCCCCGGCTTCGTCGACCTCCACAACCACGGCGGCGGCGGAGCCTCCTTCACCTCGGGCACCACCGAAGACGTACTCAAGGGCGTCCACACCCACCGCACACACGGCACCACCACCCTCGTCGCCAGCACCGTCACCGGCGACATGGACACCCTCACCGCCCGCGCCGGCCTCCTCTCCGAGCTGGCCGAGCAGGGTGACATCGCCGGCGTCCACTTCGAGGGCCCCTTCATCTCCCCGTGCCGCAAGGGCGCCCACTCCGAGGCGCTGCTGCGCGACCCGGACCCGGCGGACGTACGCAAGCTGATCGACGCGGCGCGCGGGCAGGCCAGGATGCTCACCCTCGCCACCGAACTCCCCGGCGGCCTCGACTCCGTACGGCTGCTCGTCGAGCACGGCGTCCTCGCGGCGATCGGTCACACGGACGCGACGTACGAGCAGACGGTGGAGGCCATCGACGCGGGCGCCACCGTCGCCACGCACCTCTTCAACGCGATGCCCGTCCTCGGCCACCGCTCCCCCGGTCCGATCGCCGCCCTTCTCGAAGACGAGCGCGTCACCGTCGAACTCATCAACGACGGCACGCACTTGCACCCGGCAGCCCTCCAACTCGCCTTCCATCACGCGGGCGCGGGCCGCGTGGCGTTCATCACCGACGCGATGGACGCCGCCGGCTTCGGCGACGGCCGCTATCTGCTCGGCCCGCTGGAGGTCGAGGTCAGCGAGGGTGTGGCGCGGCTGGTCGAGGGCGGTTCGATCGCCGGCTCGACACTCACCCTGGACCGCGCCTTCAAGCGGGCGGTCACCGTCGACCGGCTCCCGGTCACGGACGTGGTCGCCGCACTGTCCGCCAACCCGGCCCGGCTGCTGGGGATGTACGACCGGGTGGGCTCCCTGGAACCGGGCAAGGACGCGGACCTCGTGCTGCTGGACGCGGACTTCACGCTCAAGGGAGTGATGCGCCGGGGTGAATGGGTAGTCGAGCCTCAATAAGGGTCACATCGCTGCGGAATAACCCCAACTGGGTTGACACCGGATGCCACTTGGCGTGCTACGTCGATCACACTGCGGCTACAAATATCGCACATACAATCGACTTTGACAGGTCGTGATCATAAGATCACAGTTTGACCAAGCCTTTGAACCTTGCGGCACGGACGGTGGGGGCCGGGTCCGTGGCGCTGCTCCTCGCCGTCGCCGTACCCAGTACTGCGCACGCCGTCGGCGATCCCTCATACCCCGCCTGCACCACGACCGGAGCTAGCGCTCTGCTGCGGGTGATTCAGCTAACCAACGATGGCCCCGGCGCCAAGCGTGACCTTCGCTTCGAGATCACGGACGACGCAAGGGACGGCCATCACGCACGAGCCCGGTTCATCACCGTGGACGGCACCGGAACCACGCGGTATTGGAAGTGGCACGCCAACTATGAAGGCGTAGGCACGATAGTTGTGAACACGACCGCCCAGGACTCTGAGCGTGGCATCTTCAAGAGCGGCGTTCAGGTGGCCAGAGCAGAAGGTTCGACCATCCTGAATTCCTGCACTGACTGGACCCACTAGGCTGGTTTGACGCCACATTGAGGTGCGGGGACTGTAACGGGCCCCGCACCTTTGGCATGATCGATTCTCCAGAACTAATGGCAAGCGCATGTACTCGGGGGAGGTCGGACCAGACGATCCTCACGGTCACACTGAGCACCGCTCTCGACATCACCTATCGGGTACGATCCCTCTGTTCCCACGGGTCCCACCGGGTCTCCGAGGTGACCGAACGCCCCTGCGGCAAGGGCCTGAACGTGGCCCGAGTGCTGGCGGCCCTCTGCCACGAGTGACGGTCACCGGCTTTACGGGCGGCCCGCTCACCGCACGATAGATAGCGGTGATCGATGAGAAACGGCCGGAGACGCTCAGCCCATGAACGCGACCCAACTCAACGAGCCCGGCCCGCAGATCACCCCGGCCGAGTGGTCCGCCTTCCAGGACGTGCACGAGGGACTGCTACCGTCCGTCTCCGCGGTGGCCCTGTGCGAAAGCCTGCCGCCGGGAGTGCCGGTGGGCACGTACGCCGACCTCATCCACACCGAACGGGCAGCCGACGTACCCGGGCTGCTCGACACCACCGGTGAGCCGTGGCGGCACAGCGCGCGGCCCGCGCCGACCCGGTCAAGCCGAACGCCGGTGAACTCACCGACTCCCACGAGCGGACGACGGCGACCCGGGACGCCCGCAGGGCGCGGTGCAAGGGCCGTGGTGGCCTCACTGAGTCCAGACGGGCTGCTCGCGGTGACCCCCGAGAGCCTCTGGCGGCAATCCCGCCGACCCGCGTCCGGGGCAATCAACGGGCGCCTACAAACTCGGCGATCGCGGACCTGCCGCCGGACCTGGCCAACCGAATCCCGTGGCCGGACAATCTCGCCCGCGCCGCCGCCCTGTCCACGGCGACCGTACTGGCGCCCATGGCAGGCGAGTTCGACCGGGCAGCCTATGAAGAGTTGCTCGGCCGGATCACGGTGACCGGGTACGCCAGCGCGGCATGACCGCCATGAGTGAGCCGAGTACGTACGAAGGTCCCGCCTAGGACCTTCGTACGCAGTCAGCAACCAGCGCCGTCGACCGGATCAGTAAGCGGGATTGAACACCGACTGCGACAGGCAGTGGTACACCAGGCTGTCACCGTCGAAGTTGGCCACCTGGATCCGTGCGGACCGGATTCCCTCGCTGTCGGAAGCGCTGGTCTTCCACTCCTGCGCGGTGCCGCTGCCACCGTTGACGTGGTGCCAGGACCAGTAGTGGTAGTCGTAGTCGCCCTGCTCAGTGACGAGCCGCACTGCAGGGTGCATACCGTCCGCGGCCTTATCCTCGCCACGCAGCGTCAGGTTGTTTATCTTGGTCCTGCTGACGTTCCACGAGAGGGTCAGCTTTCCGTAGGCGCCCTGCGCGCCCTGCGTGGTGTTGCATTGTGTCGTCGTTGCCGCAGAGGCGGGTGACGCCTGAATGGCGACCAACGCCGAGGCCGCCATGACCGTACCGAGTATACGTTTCCAGACAAATTTGGGCATAATATCTCCCCGCGCGATGTGCAGAATGGTCATCCACAACCTACGGGCGATGATCAGCATCCATCAGAAGATAATCAGCCTAATGATCGAAATCACTTTTTGACTTGACCAGATTTCAGCCACATCTGGTCCAGGAGTGCGTCGCACTGGTCGCCGTCCTGGCAGGAGACGGTGATGGTGTTCGTACCCTTGTTGAGGGTGGGCCACACGTAGGTCCGTGTCCAGCCCTTCGCGTAATCGCCCTCGCCAGCCTTCGCGAAGTTCCCCAAGTTCAGCTTGCTTCCAAACTCCTGGCCGTTGACGCTAAGCGTCATCTCCGCGTCCTTGCCGGGGACGCTGTATCCCACGAAGAGGGTGTAGGCGCCTTCCTTGGGGATGGCATTGACGGTCCAGGTGACCGTGGCGCCGACCTGGTTGAGCCCTGTCACGTAAATGCCGCCCACCGCACCGGCGCCCTCGACCTCCGACGCCGTCGTCACGCCAGGCCCGAACTTCAGCGCCTTCGCGTCGATCTCCGGCAGGTTCTCCTCCGTGACCTCCGAGGCGCTGGCCGACGGGGACGGCTCGGCGCTCTGCCCGGTCGAGGGACTGGCGCCGGCGCCGCCGGCCTTGTCCTTGTCGCCGTTGCCGCCGCCCATCATCGCCACGGCGATACCGATGACGACCGCGGCGACCACCGCGACGGCACCGATCAGCAGACCCTTGGTGTTGGGGCCGGAGCCCCGCCCGCCTCGGCCGCCGCCACCGCTGTACGCGGGCTGCTGCGGAGCCGTAGGGCCACCACCGAAGGCCTCGGGCGCCTGGTAGTGGGTGTTCGGGGCGCCGTACGCCCCCTGCTGCTGCGGGATCGCCTGGCCGTACTGCGCGGTCTGGGCGGTCGGCACGGTCTGGCCGTACGCCGACTGCTGCTGGCCCTGCGGCGGGCCGCCGTACTGACGCTCGCCGACCGGTCGCGTACGGCCGACCGAGTTCGGGTAGCCGTAGCCGCTGCTCGGCGGCTGGGCACCGGCGGCCCGCCCGTCTTCGTACAGGTAGCCGAACGGGTCATCGTCCTCGGGCGTGCTCGCGCCGCTGTTGCCGGGAGTCATCGAGCTCCTCCTGCGTCGAAACCGGCTGCTCCGGCCGGGAATTGTGCGTTCTGTTCTTCTGCACGGATGACATAGCCGTAGCCATCCGCGCGTTGGAGTAGACGCACATACTGATGACCGATGCCTTGCACGATGCCGTGCTGGGTACGGATGTTGAAGCGTCCCGATGCTCGCACAGCGACCCGGCCAGTATGCGTACCGGCCTTTGCACCCACCGGCACGATGGCGCGCACGAGATCGCCCGTTTGGAAGCCGTGATGTGACTTCGTACGAGGCAACGCGAGACGGGGAAATCCGTGCTTGTCACTTCGGGTGCGCGCGTAGCCACCGCGTCCGGTAGCGGCAGCGATCAGTACCTGAGACGGGTAGCGCACGATCCAGCGATCGGGCCCTACCTCACCAACCGCCAGCGCATCGAGGGTGTGCGACTTGGTCAGTCCACAGAGGACACGGTTGTACTTCGTCCTCCCTCCGGACCAGCACGAAACCGGGTGTCCAAGGCCGCGAAGCCGCTCAGAGAGCCGGTAGCGAGTCGCGTTCATCACAGCCGCGTCTCGCAGGGGAGTCTTGGCCTGTCGTTTGAGCTGTGTGACGAGAGCGGGCCTGCCCCTCAAGAAGTCCTCGGCAGAACGGGACCCCTTGGCCTGGTTGCAAGGCGCACATGACAGAGCGAGGTTCGAAACGCGGTCTGAGCCACCACTCGCCTTGGGAAGAATGTGATCGATCTGAAGGGGAACACCACTCTTGTCGCAGTAGACGCAACGTCGCCCCCACTTCTCAAGCAGGTAATGGCGCACTTCGTATCCGGCCAAGGTTCCCTGCTGGTACTCAACCCCAGAGAGCTCCCCTCCGGCCGAGATGGCATGAGTGTCGAAAGCGACCCGCTCGACGTGCACCGCGGTCAGCGGAGCCAGCCGCGCCAGGCGCTCCACCTGGGAGGCAGTAGTGTCCACCCTGTGCTGCAGAGAAGGCGGCAGCCACCCCTCCGAACGGCACCGGTTGTCGAAGCGAGGGGCACGGTAACGCGTGTTAGCCACTCGCCGCCGCCGCCGGTAACTCGCGCGCTGTTCCATGCTCTTGCGGATGGCCGAGCCTCGGTGCACCAGTTCCACCGCGTACAACCCACGCCGGAGAGCGGCGACTTCACCGGCCTCGGCAGACACTCGCGTGATGTCATCGGTCACGGCGATGCCCGTCGCCTTCGACCCCGGGTCGATCCGAACCGCGACGCCACTGACTTCCGAGTTCTCCAGAAGTCGATCCTTGATGCGGATCGTGAAGGGCGTGTGCCGGGCGACAACAGCCCTGCTCTTTCTCAGAAGTTCGCGAGCACGGGCAGGATGGCAAGGCATCATCGGGCGTCCCTTGCGGTCCAGAACGAACACCCGGGGTGCTCCTGGGCCGGACACCGGTGGCTGGCGCAACCCTGGTATGTCCAGCGCCTCGTTGTCGTGCGGCATGTGTTCCTCGCTGATGATGCTGCCGTCACCGGCAGCGCGTTCTCCCGCACTCAGCCAATAGAGTGAGTGCTGTGTGACTCCCGCTCGCGAAGGTGATCGCTCACGGGTATCCCCTCGCCCATGTCCCGTACCGGCTTTCTTGCCCTATTCGGACAAGAGCCTGTACCCCGTTTCGTCTCTGCTCCCAGAGGTGTCTGCAGGTACAGGTTCCAGAGCAGGCCGCTGAGGAAGCACGGCCAGGTGGGTCGGCGTACCCGCACGGAACGTAGCCATCAAGGTCACCCCCTCATTGATGACGGCTCGGGCTGGTCACTCAGAGCCCACCCGCGACCGGACGAGCCCCGGCCGTCCGGCCGTGGAGCGAGTGACCCCTTGGTCTCCTCAATGCAAGCGAGCCTACCCGCTCCCAGAGGGCCAAACGGGTGGCGTTCGCCGCATCAACCAACTCACCTGCGACTTATCCCGCACGCCGGTGCTGTTTGGGACGAGATCGTTTCTCGATGTACATCCGCTCGTCCGCCGACTTCAGGACTTCGTCCGCCGTCATCCCGCAGTGTGCCCACCCGATACCGAAACTCGCACCGACCCGCATCGCGCGGCCGTCGACCCGGATGGGCTGGATGATCTCGTTGCGCAGGCGTACGGCCAGGTCCTGGGCGTCGGCCCGGCCCAGGCCGTCGGCGAGGACCACGAACTCGTCGCCGCCGAGCCGGGCCACCGTGTCGCCGTCGCGCACGGCCCCGCCGAGCCGCCGGGCCACCTCGATCAGTACCGCGTCGCCGGCGTTGTGCCCGAAACGGTCGTTGATCGACTTGAAGCCGTCGAGGTCGCAGAAGAGAACCGCGAGCCCCTTCGTCCCGTCGTCGTGTTCACCCTCGGGGGCGACGGCGTGGACGTGGTGGTCGTACGCGCCGTACACCTCGGGGGCGCCACGGAAGTCGAACCCGTGGCCGTTCGCGTCGTACGGCTGGATTCCGGCGTCCGTCACGGGCGCCGGCACCGCCGTGTACTGGTCGTGTGTACCGAAGGGGTCCAGCTGGGCGTGGCCGTAGGCTGCGTCGACCGACTCGACCAGTCCGGGAGCCGCCGTCTGCGGGCGCTGGCAGAGGCGGGAGCTGAGCCGGGCACGCAGCTCGGCGGAGTTGGGCAGACCGGTGAGGGAGTCGTGGGAGGCGCGGTGGGCGAGCTGCAGCTCGCGGCGCTTGCGCTCCTCGATGTCCTCGACGTGGGTGAGCAGGAAGCGCGGCCCGTCGGCGGCGTCCGCGACGACGGAGTTGCGCAGCGACGCCCACAGGTACGAGCCGTCCCGGCGGCAGAGCCGCAGTTCGGCGCGCCCGCCCTCGGCGGAGGTGCGCAGCAGGGTGCCTATGTCCTCGGGGTGCACGAGGTCGGAGAAGGCGTAGCGGCGCATCGCGGAGGCGGGGCGGCCCAACAGACGGCACAGGGCGTCGTTGGTGCGGAGTATTCGCCCCTGCTGGTCGCCGCCCATCTCGGCGATGGCCATGCCGGAGGGCGCGTACTCGAAGGCCTGACGGAAGCTTTCCTCACTGGCCCGGAGCGCCTGCTGCTCGCGTTCAAGTCTGACCAGTGCCCGCTGCATATTCGCGCGTAGACGTGCGTTGCTGATCGCGATGGCGGCCTGGAACGCGTACATCTGGAGCGCTTCCTTGCCCCACGCCCCCGGTCGGCGGCCGTTGCGCGGCCGGTCCACGGACAGCACGCCGATCAGTTCGCCGCAGGTGCCGCCGGGCACGCTCGGGGTGAACATCGGTGCGAAGAGCCGGTCCGAGGGGTGCCACTCGTCCTCGAAGCGCGGGGCGGGGCCGTCGGTGTACCACTGCGGGACGTCGTCGTCGTCGAGGACCCAGCCCTCGGTGTGCGGTATGAACACCAGGTCGCCCCAGGCCTCGCCCATGACGAGCCGGCGTTCCCAGGAGTCGCGTGAGCCGACCCGGCCGGTGATGAGGGCCTCGGCGGCGGAGTTTCCGGCGAAGGCGGCGACGACGAGATCGCCGTCGGGGCGGACGAGGTTGACGCAGGCCAGCTCGTAACCGAGGCCGTTGACGACGCCGTCGGCGACGGTCTGGAGGGTGTCCGCCAGACTGCGCGCCGTGTTCATGTCCGCCATGACCTGGTGCAGCTGCCGCAAGGTCGCAAGACGGACGTACGGCTCCTGGTCGGTCTCCATTCGCCCTCCTTCCGCCTATCTCACCTTCTCCGCCACTGAATCACAGCGCGCTGCCCACTCGGTACACAGGGTCAACAAAAAAGGTCACCTGTGACTCAAGTCACAGCGAAAGATGAGCAATTGAGTGGAGTTTCTGAGTTCTCCCTGTGCATTTACTGAACGCAAACTTTGTATCCGTGCGGATACTACGAGCGAGGATACGGGCGGGAGGAAGTCGGCGGGGCCGTTCCCGATCTTTGGGGGTCCGCCGGGAGTCCTAGGTCCCGGTTCGGGCGCTGGTCCGATGCGGTGCCACAGGGACCACGAATAGCTTTTCCATGTGCTGACTCCCTCCGCCGTACCCAGCCGTGCCGCAACCAGCCGTGCCGTACCCCTCTCTCCCGTCCTCCCTCGCGCCGGGCATCCTGGGGGAGTGAGCAACGACGACTTCCGCGCCGCCATGTCCCGCCTCGCCTCGGGCGTGGTCCTGGTGACCGCACAGGAGCCGCCGCTCGACGCCACCGATCCGCACGCGCCCGGCGGCGAGGACGTCGGCATGACGGCGACCGCCTTCCTCTCGGTCTCCCTGGACCCGCCCCTCGTCATGGTCAGCGTGCGCGAGGGCTCCCGGATGGACGACCTGCTCGACGAACAGCCCCTGTGGGCGGTCTCCGTCCTCTCCGAGAACCAGCGGCACGTCGCGGGCCGGTTCGCGATGAAGGGCCGCATCAGCGACCGCCTCCTCTTCGCGGACCTCCCCCACATCCGGGGCGAGGCGTCCGGCGCCCCCCTGATGGAGGGCGCCCTGGCGACCCTGGAGTGCCGCACGGAACAGCGGGTCACGGCCGGCGACCACACCCTGGTGATCGGCCGCGTCCTCACGGCGACCGCGCCGCACGCGGACGGGGGTCCACTGGCGTACTTCCGCGGCCGTTACCGCCGGCTCGACTGACGAGAAACCCGCTGGTCACACCGCTGCCGGACGGCCTACGTTCGCCATATGACGAACGACACGCTCCGGCTGGAGCGGATCAGCTCCGACAACTTCGACGCGGCCGTCGCCGTACGGGTCCGCCCGGACCAGGAACACGCGGTCTCGCCGGTCATGAAGTCCCTGGCCGAGGCGTACATCCATCCGCGCGCCGCCTGGCCCCGGCTGATCCTCGACGGCGAGCGTCCCGTCGGCTTCCTCATGGCCTTCTTCGACATCGCCTGGGGCGACACCGGCACCGACCTGCGCTCCGGCCTGTGGCGCCTGAACATCGCGGCCGACGAACAGGGCAAGGGCTACGGCCGTTTCGCCGTCGAGTCCGTCGCCGCCGAGATCCGCCACCGCGGGGGCACCGACCTCTACGTCACCTGGCACCCCGGCCCGACCGGCCCCGAACCCTTCTACCTGGCCCTGGGCTTCAGCCCCACCGGCGAGACCAGCGGGGGCCAGACGGTCGGCGTGCTGCAACTGACCTAGCACCGACCTGACACCGACCTGTCGATCACGGCGACCTTTGCGTGTACGAACGTAAATGTCAGGACTCGCTCCATGCGCTCCAGGCTCCCGCACCCCTCCTATCCCTCGCCGCCCTCCGCACCCGAGAACACGGCGGGACCGGTGCCGAACGCGCGACCACGTCCGGGTCGAGTCCGGCGACCAAGGGCGTGGAAATCGCCCCACGCTTCCTGAACGGCGTCATCCGCTTCAGCGGCCGAACCGAGCATTCGGTGGGCGACGACCCGAAGACGACTTCGGTGTGATTCGAACCGCACGGCGAGAAATTCATTCCCGGGGCCGTTCCACGGTTCTTTCTCCCGGCCGTTGGGAAATTCACGATCGTTCATCCGTCACCGGCAACTCGCCGGCGGTCACCGGTTACCGGTTAACCCCAGTCCCGTCCCGTACGACCCCGCTTCACATCCGCGCGTGCCTTCTTCTGCCGCAACCGGCGTTCGTTGATTCGGCGCGGGATACGGGTGGGGGTACGGGGCTTGGGCGGCGGCGCGGTGGCCTCGGCGAGGAGAGCGGCCAGCCGTACGGCCGCCGCCTCACGGTTGCGCCACTGCGAGCGGTGCTCGGAGGAGCGGACGGTGACGACTCCGTCGACGAGCCGTCCGGCGAGATGCTCCAGCGCGCGCCGCTTCCAGACCTCGGGGAGCGCCTCGGTGCCCGCGAGGTCGAGGCTCAACTCGACCCGCGTGTCACTGGTGTTGACGTGCTGCCCGCCCGGCCCGCCGGACCGCGAGAAACGCCACATGAGCTCGGCCTCGGGGAGCGAGACGGAGCCACGGATGAGATAGGGACCGGACATGCCCCCATGGTCGCGCGCCTGTCCGGTCCACGTCACCCCGTTTTCACCCCGACAAGGTAGGTAAAGAAAGTAAAGGCGCGCGGAACCTTCGGGACCCCCACCGGCGTTCATAGGGGTGACGGTAGCTTCGTCCCGTACGGGGCTCCGCGCCGCACGCACGTACCGCACGTTTGTCAAACGAGGGAAGGACTCCCAACAATGGCTGTAAGCCTGTCCAAGGGTGGCAACGTCTCGCTCACCAAGGAGGCTCCGGGCCTGACCGCCGTCACCGTGGGCCTCGGCTGGGACGTCCGCAGCACCACCGGCACGGACTTCGACCTTGACGCCTCGGCGATCGCGGTCAACACGCAGGGCAAGGTCTTCTCGGACGCCCACTTCGTCTTCTTCAACAACAAGGAGACCCCGGACAAGACCATCGTCCACACCGGCGACAACCGCACGGGCGAGGGCGCGGGCGACGACGAGGCGATCAAGGTCAACCTCGCCGGCCTCCCCGCCGACATCGACAAGATCGTCTTCCCGGTCTCGATCTACGACGCGGAGAACCGCTCGCAGAACTTCGGCCAGGTCCGCAACGCGTACATCCGCATCCTGAACGAGGCAGGCGGCGCCGAGATCGCCCGCTACGACCTCTCCGAGGACGCGGCGACGGAGACGGCCATGGTCTTCGGCGAGCTGTACCGCAACGGCGCGGAGTGGAAGTTCCGCGCGGTAGGCCAGGGTTACGCCTCGGGCCTCGTGGGCATCGCCCAGGACTTCGGCGTCAACGTCTGAGTCGACGCCAGAGCCGCACCCCGCGGCTGAAAAGCCCCCGGCCGGACGCCAGTACGTCAGATCGGCGTCGGGACGGGGGCTTTCGCGTGCCCGCGCATCGCACCCCCGTCCACCCCCGTCCACCCATGCATCGCCCGCGCGTCGCCCGCGCATCGGGACATTCCCAGGCTGCCGAAGACCGCAGGACGCCAAGAACGCCTCCCCTGCGCACACGGGTCCCGGGTGGGAATCCCCTCGTGACACCATCACCCCCGTGCTCGATATCGGCTACGCCCTCTCCAACCGGTTCCCGGACCCCCCGCAGACCGACTACCGCCGCGCGGACGTCCACACACTGCGCCACGACCTGTTCTGCGGAGACGTCTACCTCGCCGACACCAAGGCGGACCGGGAACTGTCCACAGCCTGGGGATGGGTACCGGTCCTCGACTTCGCGTGGGCCCTGTGCGACATCGTGGAGCAGTTGGACCAGGACCCCGCGGGCTCACGCGCCTCCCGCCCCCAGTACGCGGAACTGGACTTCACCGAATCCACCGACCGCATGCTCTTCGAGCGCCGCTTCGGGTGGGTGGACATCGAGTCCGACTGGATGCCGGCGGAGGAACCCGCGCTCACCTTCTCCCACGCGGAACTCCGCAAGGAGGCTCGGGACTTCCTGCACGACGTACTGGCCGACCTGATCGACCTGCACGACGCCCTCGGCGAGAACCCGGCGATCTGGACACTCCAGGCCCGCTTCCCGAGGGTGCGCTGAGCGGGGCCCGCCCACCCCTGGGGAAACACCCCACCTACTCCACCCGCACCCCCAACTCCGCCGCGAACACCCCCGCCAGATCAAGCAACTGCACAGGACTGATCACCGCCCCCGCCAGCCGGTCCACCCCCCGCGCGAACCCCAGCTCCGCAGCCCGCCGAAAGTCCACGTCCCTCAGCCTCGCCTCACTGAAGTCCGCCCCCTTCAGCGCACAGTCCACGAACTCCACCCGCTCCAGCACCGCACCCCCGAAGTCCGGCTCCACCAGCACGCACCCCTCGAAGACGACGTCCTTCAGCTTCGACTTGCGCAGGTTCAGATAGTCGATCTTCCCGCCCCGCACCACCACCCGCTCCAGCACAGCCCCGTGCAGCTGCACCCCGCCCAGCCGGGCATCGACCAGCTCCACATCACGCAGGGTCGACTCGGCGAGGTCCGTGCCGACCCCCCGGATGCCCGTCAGGACCGAGTCGAGCAGCCGGGCGTGGTGCAGCCGGGTCTCGTCCAGCGCGCACCCCGTCAACGCGCAGTCCATGAACCGGGCACCCCCACCGTCCTGCCCGGCGAAGTCGGCCTCCCGGAACTCCAGCCCGTCATAGTCCCCGTCCGGCTCCAGCTCACCGCCCCCGAACGGCTCCAGCACCGGCAACCGCACCTCGGGCCGCCGAGCCTCCTTCATCCCCGAAGCGGAACCCCCCGTACTCCCCGCACCACCCACCACTCGCCTCGCCATGCCCCCATCCTGCACCCCACCACTGACAATCCCCCTGACCTGCGGAACCCCCTCCCCATCCACCCCCATGTCACATTCCGACCCCCTCCATCAGTCGTACTCACGGAAGCAGCGAGGCGCCCACCACAGGGAGACCCCAGACATGCACCCGGCCCGCACCGACAACCGAACCGACAACCGCACGAAAAACCGCACCCACGCCCGCACCCCCCTCACCGTCATCGGCGGCGGCTTCGCCGGCCTGACCGCCGCCATCGCCGCCGCGGAGGCGGGCGCCAAGGTCACCGTGCACGAGGCCCACCACACCCTCGGCGGCCGGGGCCGCACCGCCGAGGAGCCCTACCGTACGAACGAGGGCCCGCACGCCCTCTACAGCGGCGGCCCGCACTGGACCTGGCTCACCCGGCGCGACCTCATCGGCCCACTCGCCCCACTGCCCCCGCTCGAAGCCGCCCGCTTCCACTTCCGCCACCAGGGCGCCCTGCGCCGCACCCCACCCCTCGCCATGCTCAAGCTGCTCCGCCGCAGCGCCCAACACGCGCCCGTGGACGTCGACTTCATGACCTGGGCCACCGAACAGGCAGGCGAAAAAGGCGCCCGGGCAGCCGCGCACTACTCCGCCGTCGCCCTCTTCCACCACGACCCCGGCGCCCTGTCCGCGGCCTTCGTCCAGGAACGGCTACGCCGCGCCGCAGCCCTCCCACCCGAAGCCCACTACCCGCGCGGCGGCTGGGCCAGCGTCATCGACCGGATGGCCGCCCGCGCCTGGAACCTGGGCGTACGGGTGGAGACCCTGTCCCGCGTCGACACGCTCCCCACGGACACACCCGTCATCGTCGCCACCTCCCTCGACGCCGCCCGGCGCCTCCTGAACGACGACACCCTCACCTGGACCGGCGCCCGTACGGCCCTCCTCGACCTCGCCGTACGCACCCGGCGCGGCGACCCCTTCGTCGTCTCCGACCTCGACGCACCCGGCTGGCTGGAACGCTTCACCGCACAGGACCGCACCCTCGCCCCGGCCGGCGAACAGCTCCTCCAGGGCCAGTTCCCGATCGGCCCGGACGCCTCCCGCACCGAGGGCATCGCCCATGCCGAGGAACTCCTCGACCTGGCCTTCGACGGCTGGCGCGAACGCGTCACCTGGCGCCGCGAGGCCACAGCCAACGGCCGCACCGGCGCGGTCGACCTCCCCGGGACAAGCTGGCGCGACCGGCCCGCCATCGAACGCGGCAACGGCGTCTATCTCGCGGGCGACCAGGTAGCGGCCCCCGGCGTCCTCGCCGAGGTCTCGTTCAACAGCGCGCTGAACGCCGTATCACTGGCCCTGGGCAACCGCCGAAACCGCCTCGACCCCCTCGACCTCAAGCAAGCCTGAGGCCGAGAACAGGCATGCGATTGAAGGTGGCCCGAGGTCGCGAAAGTGGACCGCACACAAGGCCACCCACCCCACCATCCGCGCCGCTCAAAACGCCGGACCCTAACCCTCACCGCCCCGGCCTCTCCCTCGTCCCCTTCGCCTTCGCCTTCGCCTTCCACACCCGCGCATCCCGCCCACGCGTCAACGGCCAACACGCGAACCCCACCAGCGCCGCGGTGAAATGCCCCAGATCGGTGAACGTCCGCGACACGACAAGTGGCAACCCGTACACGACAAGAACACCCACCACATACACACACCGCCACCACGGCCGACCGATCCGGTACGTCAGCACGGCCACAACCCCCGCCAGCCCGTAACTCACCCCGAAATCCATCGTGTCCGCCGCCGACGCCGGCGCCGACCCGTCCCGGATCGCCCGCCACACCGCACCCTGACTCACCAACGTCGCCAGCACATGCGCACTCATCCACACCACCAGCCACCGCACGGTCCCCAACCACCGCTCGACCCCTGCGTGAAACACCGAGTACAGAACGAGATACGGAGTCCACCACCCGTCGATCCACATCGCACTGGAGATCAACACACGCACCGGATGGTCCGACAACTCGTTGATGTTCGTCGACCGCTGCCGCAGAAACTCCTCCTGGAACTCCGCCGACATGTGGTGCACAGCCACCGTCGTGACGAACAGGACGAGCAACCACAGGTACGTGCCCGGAGCGCTACGGACGTACGCCCACACCCTGCGCGGGCCCACCGGAAATCGCATGCGCCAATTTACGCACGCACATACAGTCGCCCGGTGATCCGCATCCACGTCCCCGACGAACTGGCCGCCACCCAGCTCAAGTACAACGGGGAGGCAGGACGCGCCTTCATCACCGCACTCCCCACCCGCGCCGCCGACTTCCTCGACCGCTGGAACCTACGCCTCGACGGCCCCTCCATGCACGGCGTGACAGCCCTCGTCCTCCCGGTCCTCCGACCCGACGACACCCCCGCCGTCCTCAAACTCCAGCTCCTGGACGACGAGAGCGAAGGCGAACCGACCGCCCTACGCCACTGGAACGGCAACCACGCCGTACGCCTCCTCGACCACGACCCCACCACCGGAACCATGCTCCTGGAACGCCTCGACCAGACCCGCATGCTGTCCCACCACCCCGACGCCCACGAAGCCACCCTGATCATCGCCGACCTCCTCGCCCACCTCACCGCCGAACCGGCCCCACCCGGCATCCGCCGCCTCGGCGACACAGCGGCAGGAATGCTCACCCAGGCGCCCCTGGCACTCCCCCGCATCCCGGCCCCCGAGACCCGCGCCCTCCTCCAGGACTGCGCCGCAGCCCTCCGCGAAGTCGCCCCCGACCCCGGCGACCGCCTCCTCCACTGGGACCTCCACGACGAGAACGTCCTCGCCACCGACCGCGCCCCCTGGCTCGCCATCGACCCGAAACCCCTCGCCGGGGACCCCGGCTTCGACCTCTGGCCGGCCATCAACAACCGCTTCGACCCCGACGACATCGTCTGGCGCTTCGACGCCCTGACAGCCGCCCTCTCCCTCGACCGGGAACGCGCCCGCGCCTGGACCCTCGCCCGAGTACTCCAGAACGCCCTCTGGACCATCAAGGACAACGCCCCCCTGGACGAACAGGACCTGGAACTCGCCCGCCGACTACGCCAGGCCTGACCCAGAACACCCGGCACCAGCGCCGACTCACACAGCGCGCTCCATACACACCAGCCGCTCCCGCCCGTCCCACGACTCGGTGACGACGAACCCGAACCGCTCGTAGAGCCCAATGGCCCCGGTCCGCCACTCCCACACGGACAACCGCACGCTGCTGACACCCCCATCCGCAGCCCACGCAAGCGCCGCCCCGAGCAGACCGGACGCGACACCCCGCCCCCGGAACTCCGGATCCGTCCAGACCCGCTTGACCTCCGCCCGCCCACCGACAGGCCCGGCCACCACAAGACACCCCACGGCAACGCCCCCACTCAGGGCCACCAGCACGACATCGTCGCGGAAGGCGGCCCGAGGATCCGAGATCTCCGCCCGATAGCGCCCCGGCAACCCGCCCACACCGCCGACGGCCACACCTTTCTCGGCCTCGGTCCGCAGGTGATAGGCCGCCAACAACCGGGCCAGCCCGTCCTCGAAGGATTCGGCGAGTCCGGTGAGCTCGGCAGGCTCGGCGGCCTCGGAGGACCCGACGCCAGTGGACTGCCCCGGCCAACGGACGATCACAACCTCACGCTGCTCAGTCATCCGGCCAGCATCACACAGCCCCGAACACGAAGAAGCCCAGGTCAGCGCGGGGCTGACCTGGGCGGCTGAGCCCCCTATCGGATTCGAACCGATGACCTGCTGTTTACAAGACAGCCGCTCTGGGCCGGACTGAGCTAAGGAGGCACCGCGTACCACAACGCCGTACGCGGAGGCGGCTCCACTGTACACAGAGCGCGACCCCGCGAGCCACGGAGTTCGTGGTCGGCCTCGGTCTCGAAAACCAAACGTAACCATCCGCGCACCCGTTCGTTGATCGCTCTGACGTGCTGTTCCGAAGATCGGATCGTCGGGGAGGGATTCATGGGGGAATCGGGGGAGTCGGCGGAGCAGCCGAGGCCGGAAGCGGTGACGGGCGAGGAGGCCGAGAGGATCAAGCGTGAGGCTCTCGGGATCGGCCACCGACGCAAGCATCACAAGCGGGCGGCGACTCCGTTGAAAGCGCACGTCAAGGAGCCGGATGCGCAGCATCGTCTGTATCGCTTCCGCTTCTATCCGACCGCTGAGCAGGCGGAGCAGTTGGCGAAGACGTTCGGTGCCTGTCGGTGGGTCTACAACGAGGGGCTGGCGTTGCGGTCCGGGGCCTGGGAGCGGCATCGGGTGATTGTGGGGTTCGCGGAGTCGTGTCGGGCGTTGACGGGCTGGAAGCGGGTGCAGGGGACGGCGTGGCTCGGGGAGGTGTCGTCGACGGTGCTTCAGCAGTCGTTGCGGCATCTGGATCAGGCGTTCGGTCGGTTTTTCAAGGGTTCGGGGAAGCATCCGCAGCGGAAGCGGAAGGGGCGTTCGCAGGATTCGGCGACGTATGTACGGACCGGTTTCCGGTGGGTGGAGGATGCGGAGCGGCCGGGTACGGGGCTGATCACTCTGGCGAAGCAGTCGGTTCCGTTGGATGTTCGTTGGTCGCGGGCGTTGCCTGCGGGGGTTGTGCCGGTGCGTTTGTCGGTGACGCGGGACCGGGCCGGGCGCTTCTTCGTCTCGACGCTCGTCGAGGCGCGGATCAGGCCTCTCCCCGCTGCCTTCGTGCCGGGTTCGCGGGCGCCGAAGGTGGTGGGGCTGGATCTGGGGCTGGCGTCGCTGGTCACTTTGGACGACGGGACGAAGGTCGATCATCCGCGACTGCTGAGGCGGTACGCGGAGAAGTTGGCGCGGTTGCAGCGTGAGTTGCACAAGAAGGTGAGGGGTTCGGCGAACCGGGACAAGGTGAGGCGGAAGATCGCGCGTCTCTACGCGCTCATCGGCGACGTACGCAAGGACATGTTGGACCAGTTCACGACCCGCCTGGTGCGCGAGAACCAAGTGCTCGTGGTGGAGGATCTGGCCATCGGAAACCTGATGCGTTCGGTACGTGGCAAGGGCCGTCGGCGTAAGGCGAGGCTCAACGGGTCGATCATCGATGCCGCGTGGGGCGAGTTGCTGCGGCAGTTGCGGTACAAGTGCGAGTGGTACGGGCGGACGTTGGTGGTCGTCGACCGTTTCTTCCCGTCGACGAGGCGTTGTTCCGTCTGCCATGTCAGGGGTCCGAAGTTGGATGTCTCGGTCCGGGAGTGGACGTGTGCCGGGTGTGGGGTCGTCCATGACCGGGATGTGAACGCGGCCGTGAACCTTCGGGACGAGGGCCTACGGCTGTACGAGCTGGTGGCGGCCGGCCTGCCGCCCTCGAAGGGAGTACCGGCGCTGATCAGGGCGTCGGAGTTGGAGGATTGTCTGCTGGCTGCTTAGTGGCGGCCGGCTGGTACGGACCGACGGGCCGTCGGCCGGAATGCCTGTGGAGCGCGTGTAAGACCGTGCGGGCGCAGTTCGTGAGGACTGTGTGCGTCGGCGGTGCGTGGTGAATCAGGAAGCCTTGCGGCAAGGTCAAAAGTGAGTTGCTCTGCCTTCTCGAAACACTTCGTCTCGAAAATTTCCGCGAAGTTCACAGTCCTCCACCTACTGACAGACGACGAAACGCCAGGTACCGTCCACTACCAGTCCACGTCTGTGGACTACACCACCTTCCACTACGGATCGTCCGGCACGTTCCTGCCGGTGAAGGGGGCCTAGTACCCATGGCCACTGTTTCGTTCGACAAGGCGACCCGCATCTACCCGGGCACCGAGAAGCCCGCCGTCGATGGTCTGGAGATCGAGGTCGGGGACGGCGAGTTCCTCGTGCTCGTCGGTCCGTCCGGTTGCGGTAAGTCCACCTCGCTCCGCATGCTCGCGGGGCTCGAGGACGTGAACGCCGGCGCCATCCGCATCGGTGACCGCGACGTCACGCATCTGCCGCCGAAGGACCGGGACATCGCGATGGTGTTCCAGAACTACGCGCTGTACCCGCACATGACGGTTGCCGACAACATGGGCTTCGCGCTCAAGATCGCCGGCGTCAACAAGGCCGAGATCCGCCAGAAGGTCGAGGACGCGGCGAAGATCCTCGACCTCACGGACTACCTGGCCCGTAAGCCGAAGGCCCTCTCCGGTGGTCAGCGTCAGCGTGTCGCCATGGGTCGTGCCATCGTGCGTGAGCCCCAGGTGTTCCTCATGGACGAGCCGCTGTCGAACCTCGACGCCAAGCTCCGTGTGTCGACGCGTACGCAGATCGCGTCGCTGCAGCGCCGTCTCGGCATCACCACGGTGTACGTCACCCACGACCAGGTCGAGGCCATGACCATGGGTGACCGGGTGGCGGTGCTGAAGGACGGTCTGCTTCAGCAGGTCGACTCCCCGCGCAACATGTACGACCGCCCGAAGAACCTGTTCGTGGCCGGCTTCATCGGTTCCCCGGCGATGAACCTGATCGAGGTCCCGATCACCGACGGCGGCGTGAAGTTCGGCAACTCGGTCGTCCCGGTCAACCGTGAGGCTCTCAAGGCCGCCGCCGACAAGGGTGACACCACTGTCACGGTCGGTGTCCGTCCGGAGCACTTCGACGTCGTCGAGCACAACGGTGCCGCCGCCAGTGCGCTGACCAAGGACTCCGCGGACGCCCCGGCCGGTCTCGCCGTCACGGTGAACGTCGTCGAGGAGCTGGG
The DNA here is from genome assembly GCF_036898825.1 of Streptomyces sp. B21-083. Lineage (GTDB taxonomy): Bacteria > Actinomycetota > Actinomycetes > Streptomycetales > Streptomycetaceae > Streptomyces. Next base: position 4,497,256 of record NZ_JARUND010000001.1, read on the forward strand.
CGCCGACGGTTACGTCTACGGCAGCGCCAAGGTCGACAACGACACCAAGGACCTGGTCGTCCGTGTCAGCGGCCGTGCCGTCCCCGACAAGGGCGCCACGCTGCACGTCGTGCCGCGTCCGGGTGAGATCCACGTGTTCTCGACCTCCACGGGCGAGCGCCTCACCGACTGAGACGCGATCTGAACACCTGACCTGAACACCGAGGGGCCCCGCGGCTTGCCGCGGGGCCCCTCGCACGCGCTCGTCGCGTGCCCTCTTCGCGTGTTTGCCTGCCGGACGCCCGATACCCCGGCGGACTGGTCGTTTCGAATCGTGTGCGTCAACGCCCTACCCAGAAATCGGCACCAATCCATCCCCCGATCGGGTGACTGAATGTCGCCAATTCAGTACAGAGCGCTACCCTCACTCGCGTGAAGCACTCCACTAACCAACTGACGCGAAGTGGCCGTGGCCCCGCCCGCCGGATCGGCCGTAGCCTCGCCCTTGTCCTGCCCGTCGTCCTGGTGCTGTCCGGGACCCTCGCGGTCACCCGAGTCAACTGGTCGGGGAGCCCCTCGGACTCGGTGCTCACCGCCTCCTCCGAGGACCTGGCCGCCCGGGCCGCCGCTGCCCCGTCACCGCAGAACGTCCTGCGTGACCAGCTTCTCCTGGAGCTCCAGGAGAAGGACCCTGGCATCGCCCTCACCCACCTCCAGCAGGCGGTGAACGGCCGCCCGTCGCTGGCGAAGCACTGCACGTCGATCGCCCGCGCCCTGGGCCGCGCCGCGGTCCGCGCATACGGCCCGTCCCGCGCCCAGTCCTTCTCCCGCCCGGTCTGCGACACCTCCTTCGCGACAGGAGTGGCAGCGGCCCACAGCTAAGCACCAGACGCCCCTGTCAGGCGCCCCGTAGGGGCCGCCCTGACAGGGGCGCGGGGAACTGCGCGACCAGCCCCCACCGGGCTCGCAGACCCCCACTCACAGCCCCGCCCCCAACCCCAACCTCACCCCGCGAACCCGCGGAGCGCCCCGTACAGTTCGAATATGACCGATCCGAACGCCACGTCGCGCCCCACTCAGGCCGTGGTCCTCGCCGGCGGCCAGGGCTCCCGGCTTCGCCCGTACACCGATGACCGGCCCAAGCCGATGGTCGAGATCCCCGGCACGGGGACGCCGATCATCGGCCATCAGCTCGTCTGGCTCGCCGAGGAGGGCGTGACGGACGTGGTGGTCAGCTGTGGCCATCTCGCCGAGGTGCTGCAGAAGTGGCTGGAGACGGCCGATCTGCCGCTGAACGTCACGACGGTCGTCGAGACCGAGCCCCTGGGCCGTGGCGGTGGTCTCAAGTACGCCGCCGCGCACCTCCCGGCCCCTGACCAGCCCTGGTACGCGACCAACGGTGACATCTGGACCCGTTTCTCGCTGCGCGAGATGGCCGACTTCCACGCCGAGCGGGACGCCGTCGCGACCCTCGCTCTGGCCCGTCCGCGGCTGCCGTGGGGCGCGGTCCAGACGGACGGGTTCGGTCACATCACGGACTTCATAGAGTCCCCTCCGTCGACCTTCGAGATCAACGCGGGCGTGTACGTGTTCTCCCCCGAGTTCGCCGCCCTGCTCCCGGAACGCGGTGATCACGAACGTACGACGTTCCCGCATCTGGCCCGTGAACTCCGCCTGGCCGGTTTCCCGATCCCGCACGGCGCCTACTGGCGTGCCATCGACACCGCGAAGGACCTCACGGAGGCCGCGAAGGAGCTGGCGACGCTGGGCCGTTGAGCCCGGAGGTTCACCAAAGGCCGTTGTAGGTAGGGGATGTAGGTACGTGAGTGGGGTCCCGCGCTGTCACAGCGCGGGACCCCACTCACGTAACCGCCCTTACCGGGCAGGCGGGTTGTCGCTAGCCCAGGAGGCCGCCCACCAGGCCCGGCTGGCCCGTGGAGGAGCCGCCGGTGCTGCCGTCGCCGGTGCCTCCGGTGCTGCCGCCCGTGGAGCCGCCGTTGGTGCCGCCCGGGGTGCCCGTGCCGCCGCCCGACGAGGACGGTCCGGAGCTGGTGCTGGGCGCCTGCTGGGCCGGGGTGGTCTGCTGCGGCGGGGCCTGGCCGGCGCTGCCCTGGGTCTGACTGGGCCGGCTTCCGGTGACGCTGCCGCTCTCGCGGGCCTCGCCGGGGGTGGTCGCGGCGTCGCCGGTCGTGGGGCTGGCCGAAGTGGCTTTCTGCGTCGGGGACTTGGTGGCCGTCGAGGGGCTCTTCGAGGCGCGGTGTTCGCCGCCGGACTGCTCGGGGAGCGGGGAGCCGGGGAGTTGGTTGCGCGGCGCCTCGCCGGGGCCGGGGACGACCACGCGGTCGGAGTCGCGGACGGCGCCGCCGAGGAGTGAGCCGATGAGGAGCGTGAGTCCGATGACGACGGCCGTGACGAGGGCGCCGCGGCGCAGGACGTAGGCCCGCAGCTCCCAGATGTCCGTACGGGGGCCGAGTCGGCGCCAGGCGCTGCCGGCGAGGCGGCCGTCGATGGAGTAGACGGGGGCGCCGGCGATGATCAGCGGCGACCAGGCGGCCAGGTAGATGATGTCGGGGGCGTCGTAGACGGGGACGCTCTTCCAGCTGACGGTGAGGAGCAGTGCGGCGGAGAGCAGGGCGCCGCCGACCGCGGCGACCCGCTGCCACAGGCCCAGGACCGTGAGGACGCCCACGATGACCTGGAGGAAGGCGATGACGAGCCCGGAGCCGACGGGGTGCTGGAGGGCGAACTGCCTCAGGGGTTCGGCGACTTCCCAGGGGTGAAGGGTGTTGAGCCACTTCATCATGGAGCCGCGTTTGCCGCCGTCGAAGTAGACGGGGTCGCAGAGCTTGCCCATGCCGGCGTAGATGGAGATGAAGCCGAGGAAGATGCGGAGCGGGAGCAGGACGACGCCGAGGTTCATCCGGCGCCCGGGGTAATAGGCGTGCCGTACGGAGTCGTTGGAGTGGCGCCTGGCTCCGGTCCGGCGTCCGTCGGCGTCCCGCTCGTAGGCTTCGTCGCCGAACTCGTCGTCGACGTAGCCGGGTTGGCCGTATCCGGAGTCGCCGTACCTGGCTTCCTCGTATGCGCTGCCGGTGGTGCGCATGTTGGGGAGGAGGCGGCCGGTGTCGGGGTCGGAGCCGTGGGTGCGCTGGCTTCCGACGATGGGTGTCTCGACGGTCTGGTCGAGGGTGCTGCCGGCGTAGTCGAGTTCGTCGTCGATACGGGGGATGACCTGGGTCGCTCCGGCATCGGCGGCCGACGGCTGTTCGCCGTGGCGCACGCTGGAGCCCCGTACGGCCTGGAGCAGGCGGTGTGCGCCGGTGTCGTCGGGCGCCGACTTCCCGCTCCAGACGACGGGTGCCCGGCGTCGGACGGCCGTGGCGCCGCCGGCGCCTGCGACGGGGATGCGCGCCGTGTCCTCGGAGGCGCCGAGGTGCCGGGCGACGCGGGACGACGGTGCCGCCCGCCGCGTCGAGGCCCCCAACTGCACGCGGAAGCTCGCATGGTTGACGATGACCTGCGCCGGATCGCTCGGCACCTTCACCATGCTCAGCGCGGGAGCGTCGTCGTATCCCGACGAGCGGTCCCCCGTGGGTGTGCGGGGTGTTCTGGTGTCCACGCTCATCTAACCGAGTGACGTGAGGTTAGGACACTGCTTTGACTTGGCGGATGTGTCCGGGCCGCGTCAAGGTCACGTCACCCGCCCGGATTCCCCCGTACGGGTGACGCCATGCACGCGTGTTCAGGCGCGTCGGCGGGCCGCTTCGTAGAGCACGATCCCGGCCGCGACACCGGCGTTGAGGGACTCGGTGCCGCCGGGCATCGGGATCCGTACGAGGTGGTCGCAGGTCTCCCCGACCAGTCGGGAGAGCCCCTTGCCCTCGCTGCCGACGACGATGACGACGGGTCCGCCGAGGGCGGGCAGGTCGCCGAGTTCGGCGCCCCCGTCGGCGGCGAGACCGACGACGACGATGCCGGCCTTCTGGTACGCCTCCAGGGTGCGCGTCAGATTGGTGGCCCGGGCGACGGGTGTACGGGCGGCGGCGCCGGCGGAGGTCTTCCAGGCGCCCGCGGTCATGCCGGCGGCGCGCCGCTCGGGCACGACGACGCCGTGGCCGCCGAAGGCGGAGACGGAGCGGACGACGGCGCCGAGGTTGCGCGGGTCGGTGACACCGTCGAGGACGACGATGAGGGGGTCCACGCCGTTGTCGTAGGCGGCGTTGGCGAGGTCCTCGGGGTGCGCGTACACGTACGGCGGGACCTGGAGCACGAGGCCCTGGTGGTTGAGGCCGTTGGTCATGCGGTCGAGCTCGGGGCGGGGGGCTTCCATCAGGTGGATGCCGCCGCGGTCGGCGGCCAGCTGGAGCGCTTCGCGCACGCGTTCGTCGTTGTCGATGAACTGCTGGACGTAGAGCATGGTGGCCGGGACGCCTTCGCGGAGCGCCTCGACGACCGAGTTGCGCCCGACGACGAGTTCGGAGGACGCCTTCCCGCCGCGTCCCTTGGGTGCGGGTCGCCGCTGGATCTGCTTGGCCTTGGCACCGGCAATACGGTTCTTCTTGTGTCCCTTGCGCACCTCGGCGGGCGGCGTCGGGCCCTTGCCCTCGAGCCCCCGGCGCCGCTGGCCGCCACTGCCGACCTGCGCGCCCTTCTTGCCGGACATGCGACGGTTGTTTGAGGCGGCCATGACCTACCTGTCTGTTTGAATCCTCCCTCTCACGGGTGAGAGGGATTCCTGGCTCACGCTGCTCGTTCGCTCGGCAAGCGATCGAGTCTGACGCGATCGGCACCAGCCGGGTTGAAACCAGCCCGGGTGCGACTACAAGCTGTGCGACTTCCTGCGCGTGCTTGGTTCTCGCTACGCGCCCCTCGACTTTACCACCGGCCCCGCGACCGCTGTCTGGCCTAGCGGGGGCCGAGGGTCCAGCGGGGTCCCTGCGGACCGTCCTCGATGACGAGGCCGGACTGGTTGAGCTGATCGCGGATGGCGTCCGCGGTGCCCCAGTCCTTGCGCCCGCGGGCGGCCTCGCGCTGGTCGAGGACGAGTCGCACGAGGCTGTCGACGACGCCGTGCAGATCTTCGCCGCGGTCACCGACGTCGCCGGCCCAGTGCGGGTCGAGCGGGTCGAGTCCGAGGACGCCGAGCATGGCGCGCACCTCGGCGAGGCGGGCCACGGCGGCTTCCTTGTCGTCGGCGGCGAGGGCGGAGTTGCCCTGCCTGACGGTGGTGTGGACGATGGCGAGGGCCTGCGGCACGCCCAGGTCGTCGTCCATGGCCTCGGCGAAGGCGGGCGGCACCTCGGCGGACGGCTCGACGACTCCGCCGGCCTTCTCGACGACTCGCTGTACGAAGCCCTCGATCCGGGCGAACGCCGACTCGGCCTCGCGCAGGGCGTCCTCGCTGTACTCGATCATCGAGCGGTAGTGCGGGGTGCCGAGGTAGTAGCGCAGGACGATGGGCCGCCAGGTCTTGACCATCTCGCTGACGAGGACGGAGTTGCCGAGGGATTTCGACATCTTCTCGCCGCTCATGGTGACCCAGGCGTTGTGCAGCCAGTACGTGGCGAAGTCGTCGCCGAAGGCCTTGGCCTGGGCGATCTCGTTCTCGTGGTGCGGGAAGATCAGGTCGAGTCCGCCGCCGTGGATGTCGAAGGCGGACCCCAGGTACTTGTGCGCCATGGCCGAGCACTCCAGGTGCCAGCCGGGCCGACCCCGGCCCCAGGGCGTCTCCCAGGTCGGCTCGCCGGGCTTGGCGGACTTCCACATGGCGAAGTCACGGGGGTCTCGCTTGCCGGTCTCGCCGTCCCCGGAGGGCTGGAGCAGGTTGTCGAGTTCCTGGTTGGACAGCTCCAGGTAGCCGGGGAAGGAGCGCACGTCGAAGTAGACGTTCCCGTCGGCCTCGTACGCGTGTCCGCGCTCGATGAGCCCGCGCATCATCTCGACCATCTCGGTCACGTGCCCGGTGGCACGCGGCTCGTAGGTCGGGGGCAGGCAGCCGAGCGCGCTGTAGCCGTCGTTGAAGGCCCGCTCGTTCTCGAAGCCGATGGACCACCAGGGGCGGCCCTGTTCGGCGGCCTTCCTGATGATCTTGTCGTCGATGTCGGTGACGTTGCGGACGAAGGTGACGTCGTACCCGCGGTAGGTGAACCAGCGGCGCAGGATGTCGAAGTTGAGCCCCGACCGGATGTGCCCGATGTGGGGAGCGGCCTGCACGGTGGCGCCACAGAGGTAGATCGAGACACAACCCGGTGTGAGCGGGGCGAAGTCACGGATCTGCCGGGCGTTGGTGTCGTACAGGCGAATGGTCACGGGTCCAGGGTAGTGGCCCCACACCAGTGCCCCGCGACCCTTGTGCACAAAAATCCGACCCCTACGGCGTTCCCTGGAGCCTGGGGCGAATTCCGCGAGTTCAGCCCGTACGGACCACCAGTGCCGTGGCCACCGCCATCAGGCCCTCTTCGCGTCCCGGGAAGCCGAGGCCGTCCGTCGTCGCGCCGGAGACGGAGACCGGTGCGCCGACCGCCTCCGACAGCACCTTCTGTGCTTCGTCGCGCCGCTTCCCGATCTTCGGACGGGGCCCGATGACCTGCACGGCCACGTTGCCGATGGTGAACCCCGCCGTCCGTACGATCCGGGCGGCCTCCGTCAGCAGTGCCACCCCGGACGCGCCGGACCACTCGGGGCGGCCGGTGCCGAAGTGCTGTCCCAGGTCGCCGAGTCCGGCCGCCGAGAACAGGGCGTTGCACGCCGCGTGGGCGACGACGTCGGCGTCGGAGTGGCCCGCGAGTCCCGTCCCCTCGCCCTCCCACCTCAGGCCGGCGCACCACAGTTCCCGGCCCTCCTCGAAGGCGTGGATGTCGGTACCGATGCCCACCTGTGGCAGCACCGGCCCCGCCGCGAAGGGTGCGGAGGGTGCGGAAGGTCCTGACGTCTGGTCAGAAGCCATCGTTGAGCCTCCTGCGGGCCAGTACCGCTTCCGCGAGCACGAGATCCAGCGGCCTGGTCACCTTGAACGCCTCCTCGTGGCCGGGCACGACCACGACCCGCAGGCCCAACTGTTCGACCATGCTCGCGTCGTCGGTGACGTTCTCGGTCACCGTCTCGTGGGCCCGTACGAGTGTGTCGATCGCGAAGCCCTGCGGGGTCTGGACCGCTCGCAGTCGCGCCCGTTCCGGCGTGGCGAGCACCGGTTCCGGTTCGCCGGGTGTCGTGGCCGGTTCGACCTCTTTGACGGTGTCCGCGAGCGGCAGGGCGGGAACCACGGCCTGCGCGCCGTCCCGTACCGCCTCGATGACCGCGTCGACGGTGTCCACCGGTACCAGTGGGCGGGCGGCGTCGTGCACGAGGACGATGTCGATGCCGGGCGGCAGGGCGTCCAGGCCGAGTCTCACCGAATCCTGTCTGGACTCGCCTCCGGGTACGACCAGGAAATCGGTGCGTTCGGGCAGCGCGTGGGTGTCGAGGAGGGTCTTCACCTCGGCGGCGCCGTCCGGCGGGGCCACGACGACGACCAGGGAGACCGCCCGGGACGCGGCCATCGCGCGCACCGCGTGGATGAGCATGGGCGTGCCGTTCAGCGCGCGAAGCGCTTTGGGTGCTCCCGGGCCGAGGCGTACGCCCCGGCCGGCGGCCGGAATCACGGCGGCCGTACGTGCCCCGGGCGGTGTGGGGCGCGATTCGTCAGACATCGGTTCCTGTCAGGTTTGTGTGCCGAGCCCTCGTGGGTATGGCCTGGAGGAGTGCCGGGCGCGAGCCTCGGTCGGACCCTTCCGTGACTTCCGGTCGAGTCTGCTCCGGGCCCGGCACAGCAGGTATCAGTACTCAAGTATCGGTACTTCAGTGCTACTGGCAGACCGCGGGGATCCGTGACCGCGGAGAATCCACTGCCCGTAGGAAATCCGCTGACGGCGCCTGTTCCCGGCGTCCGTGGTGTCTCGGATACGTGGCTCGGACAGATGGCACGGATTCCGGGCACGAACATGCCGCAGCGCCCGGCGACATTGGATACGTCATCGGGCACCGCGGCATTTCAGTGTGCTGCTTGAGCTGAGTGAGCGGGCTTTTCAGGGCCTGCGCGTTCAGGTCAGAGTCAGGACGCGAGCACCTCGTCGAGCAGTGCCTCGGCCTTGTCCTCGTTCGTGTTCTCCGCGAGCGCGAGCTCGCTCACCAGGATCTGGCGAGCCTTGGCGAGCATGCGCTTCTCACCGGCGGACAGTCCGCGCTCACGCTCACGACGCCACAGGTCACGTACGACTTCCGCGACCTTGATGACATCACCGGAGGCGAGCTTCTCCAGATTTGCCTTGTAACGACGCGACCAGTTCGTGGGCTCCTCGGCATACGGAGCGCGCAGGACCTCGAAGACCCGGTCCAGCCCTTCCTGACCAACCACATCACGTACGCCGACGAACTCCGCATTGTCCGCTGGCACACGTACAGTGAGGTCACCCTGGGCGACCTTCAGCACCAAGTAGGTCTTGTCCACGCCTTTGATCTGGCGAGTTTCGATGGCCTCGATCAGCGCGGCCCCGTGATGGGGATAGACCACGGTGTCGCCAACCTTGAACGTCATGTGACAGGTACCCCTTCCGTGGCTATCCAGGGTAACACGGAAACGGCAGCTTCTGAATGGCGTTTTCGCAGGTCAGAGCATATCTCGGGGCTTGACAAGTGCAACAGGAACGTGCTTCGGAAGGGCCGCCGGAGTGAGCGCGGCAGGGGTATTCGCAGGTCGGAGCGGCTCTCCGAACGAAGCGAAACCCGGCCGTCACACTCACCCGGAGGCCCCGACAGGCGACCAAACATCCGGTTATGTCCGCTTCCATGTGTGCGACTTCCGCTACTCCGTTCGGTGAGCGGAGTCGGGTGCGGGGCGAATCCGGAATTGATCACGCCAGTTGATGTCCCGCCGGATGATCAAGCGGTTGACCCCAGCAGATGATCTACGGGTGATCAATTTTCGGGTGCCGTTCATTCCTTCACCGGAAATCCGCGAGCCGGTAACTCTGTTTGCCGGCGGCAGTTATGTGAATGCGGGACTGTCGTGCCCCGGGAGAGGGTCAAAAGTGGCTCCCGGGGCAGCCGCGCTCTCCCGAGACGGCGTCCCCGGTGACAGCTAGAGGCGGGTCGGGTGCGGTGGCACGGGAACGGCTCGGTAACCTAAGGCCGCTGACAGTCACTTAGGGCGGCTTTATAAGGAGCTGCCCGTGCGTTCCCAAGGAGTTGCCGCCGCCGTGAGCAGCAGCCTTCGACGCGGCGCCCTCGCCGCATCCGCCCTCGCGTTCTCGGTCGCCACGCTCGCCGGGTGCGCAGCCGGAAACAACGCCCAGACGCTGGAGGTCAAGCCGGACAACGCGGCCATGACCGTCGGCACCATCAAGCTGCAGAACGTCGTCGTCATCACCCCGTCGGAGCTGACGTCGACCGGGCCGGCCGCCGTCTCCGCGACGGTGTTCAACACCGGCAAGACCGCCCAGACGCTGGAGTCGATCACCGTCCCCGGAACGGGCAAGACCGCCGAGCTGACGCCCGCCAAGGGCGGCAGCCTGAGCATCCCGGCGTACAGCTCGCTCGTCATCGGCGGCGAGAACAACGCCTCCGCGGTGCTGCCGAACAGCCGTGAGGCGGTCCAGGACGGCAACGCGCAGAAGGTCACCTTCACGTTCAGCAAGACCGGTGACGTGAGCCTGCGCGCGTTCGTCGTCCCGGCGGCGGGCTACTACTCGTCGTGGGGCCCGACCGCGGCCCCGGCGACACCGGCCGACACCGCCTCGCCGTCCGCCTCCGCCTCCGCGTCCGCCTCCGGCGAGCCGGCCGCGTCCGGTTCCCCGAGCCCGTCCGGCGAGTCCGGGTCGCCTGCCGCCGGGGCTTCCCCGAGCACCTCGGAGTCGGCCGCCCAGTAAGGCCTTCGGCCACGCGCGTGTACGGCGAAGGGCGGGACCTCCGGGTAGAGGTCCCGCCCTTCGCCGTACACGCTTGCCGTCCGGGTGTGCGGGCCGGTTTACGGCTCGAACTTGTATCCGAGACCGCGGACCGTGACCAGGTATCTGGGGGCGCCCGGGTCCGGCTCGATCTTGGCGCGCAGGCGCTTGACGTGGACGTCGAGGGTCTTGGTGTCGCCCACGTAGTCGGCGCCCCAGACCCGGTCGATGAGCTGCATACGGGTCAGCACGCGGCCGGCGTTGCGCAGCAGCATCTCCAGCAGGTCGAACTCCTTGAGCGGGAGGTCGACCTTGCCGCCGGAGACCGTGACCACGTGGCGGTCGACGTCCATGCGGACCGGGCCCGCCTCCAGGGCGGCCGGGGTGACCTCCTCGGGCTCGCCCCGGCGGCGCAGGACGGCGCGGATACGGGCGACCAGTTCGCGGGAGGAGAAGGGCTTGGTGACGTAGTCGTCGGCCCCTATCTCCAGGCCGACGACCTTGTCGATCTCGCTGTCCTTGGCGGTGACCATGATCACCGGGACGTTGGACTTGACGCGCAGCTGGCGGCAGACCTCCGTGCCGGGCAGGCCGGGCAGCATCAGGTCGAGCAGGACGAGGTCGGCTCCGTTGCGCTCGAACTCGTCGAGGCCGTCGGGCCCGGTGGCCGCGATGGCGACCTCGAAACCCTCCTTGCGGAGCATGTAGGAAAGGGCGTCGGAGAAGGATTCCTCATCCTCGACGACGAGCACTCGGGTCACGGATGGACCTCCGGGGCGTGAAGCGGATCGTAAGGGGATGTACCGGTGGTCCGGTCGGCCTCTTCGCCGGGGTCGGACGGTCCGTCCCCGGTGTCGGGGTCGGAGTCTGGGAGTGACTCGGGGTGGGAGTCATGGTCGTACAGGTGCGGCCGGTTCGCACGGGCTCGGCGGCCACTGACCGCCTCCGGCAGGCGCAGGGTGAACGTGGAGCCCTGACCCTCGGAGCTCCACACCGTGACCTCTCCGCCGTGCGAGGCGGCCACGTGCTTGACGATCGCCAGGCCGAGCCCCGTACCGCCGGTGGCGCGGGAGCGGGCGGGGTCGACGCGGTAGAAGCGCTCGAAGATGCGCTCCTTGTCCTTGTCGGAGATGCCTATGCCCTGGTCGGTGACGGCGACCTCGATCAGGTCGCCGCCCGGCGCGTTCACCCGGCGGGCCGCTATGCCGACGCGGGTGGCGGCGGGCGAGTAGTTCACGGCGTTCTCGACGAGGTTGCCGAGGGCGGCGGCGAGCTGGCCGCGGTTGCCCCAGACGCGCAGGTCTGCGGTGCCTCCGGCGGCCATGGTGATGTGCTTGGTGCCGGCCTGGTGGCGGCACCGGTCGACGGCCTCGGCGACGAGTTCGTCGACGCGGACGGGCTCGGCGTCCTCCAGCGGGTCGTCGTTCTGCACCCGGGAGAGGTCGATGAGTTCCTGGACGAGGCTGGTGAGGCGGGTCGCCTCGATCTGCATCCGGCCGGCGAAACGCTCGACGGCCTCCGGGTCGTCCGAGGCGCCCATGACGGCCTCGGAGAGAAGGGAGAGGGCGCCGGTGGGGGTCTTGAGCTCATGGCTGACGTTGGCGACGAAGTCGCGCCGTACGGCCTCGATGCGGCGGGCCTCGGTGAGGTCCTCGACGAGGAGGAGGACCAGGCGCGAGCCGAGGGGGGCGACGCGGGCGGAGACCGCGAGGGCTTCGCCGCGTCCGGTGCCGCGTCTGGGGAGGTCCAGCTCGACCTGGCGTATCTCGCCGTCGCGCCGGGTGTCCCGGGCCATCTGGAGCATCGGCTCCACCGAAAGCTTTCCGCCACGGACCAGACCGAGGGCGTACGCCGCCGAGCTGGCCTTCACGACGCCGTCCGCCTCGTCCAGTACGACGGCCGAGGACCGCAGTACGGACAGCACCGTGTCGACGCCGGGCGGTAGCACCGGGTCGGTGTGCAGGGAGGTCCGGGTGGGGCGTTTCTGGTCGCGCTCGCTCCAGCGGAACGCCAGCACGGCGATGACACCGGTGAGTACCCCGGCGATCGCTGCCGCTGCGGCGACCGCCGCGTTCACGTCCATGCATCCAGGTTAGGCATGGGATACGACCTGGCCACAGCCAAGAGAGTGCGACCTCGAACACTCGTCGCCCAGAGTTCACCTTGGAGCCAGTATTGGTTCATTTGTCGGGGCGGAAAACGTCGCGTGCAGGACCGAACGTGGGAGCGTGGGGGTCACGGGGTCCGCTGTTCGCCCCCGAACGGACGTCAAGAGAGGGACACCTGATGCGTGACGCGTACCACGAGGAACTTGACTCGATCGGCGAAGGTCTGGTCGAGATGGCCCGGCTCGTCGGGTCGGCGATCGGGCGTGCCACGACGGCGATACTGGACGCCGACCTGAAGCTGGCCGAAAGTGTCATCGAGGCCGACGCCAAGGTCGACGAGCTCCAGCACGACCTGGAGGCCCGCGCGATAGCTCTGCTGGCCCGCCAGCAGCCGGTGGCGACGGATCTGCGGATCGTCGTCACCTCGCTGCGGATGAGCGCCGACCTGGAGCGCTCGGGCGACCTCGCCCAGCATGTCGCCAAGCTGGCGCGGCTGCGTTTCCCGGATCGTGCGGTCCCGCGCGACCTGCACGCCACGATCCTGGAGATGGGCCAGCTCGCGCAGCGTCTGATGGCGAAGGCGGCCGAGGTCATCATCACCAAGGACGTCGATCTGGCGATGCAGCTGGAGACGGACGACGACGAGATGGACCTGCTGCACCGCACGCTCTTCCGGCACCTGATCGACGAGCGCTGGAAGCACGGCATCGAGACCGCGGTCGACGTGACGCTGCTGGGCCGCTACTACGAGCGGTTCGCGGACCACGCGGTGTCGGTCGCCAAGCGGGTGGTGTTCCTGGTGACGGGTGAGCACGCGGACGAGCTGCAGCAGGACGTGCAGCCGCCCACGGGGGCCGAGGGGGCGTAAGCCCGCGGGCCGCCGCCGGTGGCCGCACGCCCTTGGGCACGGCCGAGCCTCTGTGCGCCGTTGATGCGCCCGGCGCGGCGGGCATGCAATGGGGAGAAGGCACCAGTCTCCAGGACCAGCTCTCCAGGAGGGCCCGATGGCCGAGACCCCCAGCACGCCCGACCCGACGCAGGAACGCGAGACGCAGCATCCCGCCGACATCAAGAACCTGCCCCTGTTCGGCGCCTGCGGTTGCGGCTCCGGCTGCGGGTGCGGGTGCCAGTCGGGCAACCCCTGTCAGTGCGGCTGACGGCGCGCACGTAGAACGGCGGCTTCACAGGGACCCTGTCTTCCGTTGGGGAGATGGGGTCCTTTTGTGTGAGGTTTGTGTGCGGAGGGGGCGTCCACCCCTGTTCAGAGAGGCGGCAGCCGACCTCGATCATCTGTGAACGGGCATACACTTCACACCAGTTGACGCTCAGGCACTGTCCATGCACAACAGGCACCCTGTTGCCATCTCGTTAACCGGTACTTCTTGACGTCACGTGCCGCCGCCGCGTTGGCTTCCGTATCTGTATCTGGGTTCGTCATGCTGTTCCCCCTGGAAGGCACCTGCCGTGAACGCTCGTACCCCCCGTCGGACCGCCGTGCGCCGTACCGCCATCGCGGTGACGGCCGCCGCCTCGGCCTTCTCGCTCGCCGCGTGCGGTGTCATCGACGGCGCAGGCGGCAGCAGCGGCTCCGCGGCGCCCAAGAAGGGTGACGACATCACGGTGGGTCTCCTGCTGCCCGACAAGAAGACGAAGCGGTTCGAGAAGTTCGACTACCCGCTCTTCAAGAAGCAGGTCAGCACCCTCACCAGCGGCAAGGGCAAGGTCCTCTACGCCAACGCCGAGGCGAACGAGAGCAAGCAGAGCAGGCAGCTCGAGGAGATGATCGCCGAGAAGGTGGACGTCCTCGTGGTGGATGCGATCGACGCCAAGGCCATCGCGCCGGCCATCCAGAAGGCGCACGACGCGAACATACCGGTCATCGCGTACGACCGGCTCGCCGAAGGCCCGATCGACGCGTACGTCTCCCACGACAACGAGCTGGTCGGCGAGGTGCAGGGCCGTTCGATCGTCGAGGCCCTCGGTACCAAGGCCGCGGCCAGCAAGATCGTCATGATCAACGGCTCGCTCACGGACCCGAACACGGGGCGGTTCAAGACCGGCGCGATGAACGAACTGCAGGGCAAGGTCCAGATCGCGGCGTCGTACAACACCAAGGACTGGCTGCCCGAGGTGGCCAAGGCCAACATGGAGACGGCGATCAGGACGGTCGGGCTGAACAACATCGCCGCCGTCTACTCGGCGAACGACGGTATGGCCGGCGCGGTCATCGACGCGCTGAAGGAGGCGGGCGCCTCGAAGATCCCGCCGGTGACCGGGCAGGACGCGGACCTCGCGGCGGTGCAGCGGATCGTCACGGGTGAGCAGTACATGAGCGTCTACAAGTCGTTCATCCTGGAGGCCAACAACGCCGCGTCGATGGCGGTCGCCAAGGTCCAGGGCCGCTCGATCGAGTTCGACGCGCTGACCCGCGACAGCGTCGACAGCCCGACGGAGAAGAAGATCCCGTCGATGCTGGTGCCGGTGGTGGCTCTCACGCAGGAGAACATCAAGGACACCGTGATCCAGGACGGCGTCTACACCGTGCAGGACATCTGCACCCCGGAGTACGCGGCGGCCTGCAAAGAGATCGGGCTCGAGTAGGCAGCGCTCGCCGGGGCGGCCGTACGGGCTGAAGATGGAGAGCAGGCAGGCCGTACGAAGCAGGAGTGCGACCGGATCAGGGATAGGAGGTGTGACGTCATGCCCCAGTTCATGGACGTCCACCACGGCATGGAAGGCATCACCGCCGACCAGCTGACCCAGGCCCACCAGGCCGACCTGGACATCGAGAAGGACGAGGGAGTCCACTTCGAGAAGGCCTGGGCGGACCCCGAGTCCGGCACGGTCTACTGCCTCTCGGAGGCTCCCTCGGCGGAGGCGGTCCAGCGCGTGCACGAGCGCGCGGGCCACAAGGCCGACGAGGTCCATCCGGTTCCACTGGCGGTGTAGGGGCCACCCGGGCTCACATCAGTTTGTGCCCCCGGGTCAGCCTGGACGCGGTGCCGTCCTCGGTGAGGCGGCGGAGTTTGTCCACGCCGTCGTACTTGCGGCTCATGATGAGCGCCGCCAGCCCTGTGACGGCGAGGACCAGGCCGCCGAAGAAGGCCGACATCGCCCAGGGCGCGGTCGTGTTGTCCTCCTGGGGGTTGCCCGAGGTGATGCCGACGCTGAAGGTGAGCCAGATCAGGAACACGCCGAGAGGGACGCCCAGGAGGCCGAGGACCAGGGAGCGGACGCGCTTGCCTCTGGTGACGGCGACGCTGTGCAGGATTAACTGGAACCGCGAGTGGCAGGCCTCGCAGGTGATCCTCTCGGTGCGGCTGCCCCGCTCGGGCCGCTGAGGCAGTCGCTGGACGCGGTTGGTGGTGGTCACCACCGCGACGCCCTTCACGCCGAGCACGTGCGCGAACATCGTTGTGGGCTGGTCGCTGATGCCGTAGAGCGACATCCCCGCGTACGCCATCTCGCTTGCCTCTCCACGGAGTTGCCCACGCGCAGGCGTGGGTTCAGGCATCGGTTATGCCCAGGAGAGGGACCCCCGAAGCGGGTCTCGACGAGCAGGAAGCGGAGGGGCGCAGGTCCCCTGCCCGTCGGGGTGGCGGGCAGGGACGGTCACTTCAGTGGGCCGGACTCACTTCACGTCGACGAAGTCGGCCGCGCCGGACCGGGCCTGGGTGAGGGAAGTGCCCGCGAAGTCGTAGCGGTACTGGCCGTCCACCGTGGCCTTCACGGTGCCCTTGGCCCAGCCGTTCCGGTCGGTCTTGACCTTCTGCACCGTCTTGAAGGCGCCGGTCGTGCCCGTGCGGAACTGGAGCAGCACCTGATGCCCGACGAGGGGCACGTCCTTGTGCTGCTCCCAGCTGGCGACAAGCATCCGGGCCTTGACCGTGACGGCGTTGCCCTTCTTCACCGGCTCCGGGGTGGCGTCGGCCTGGGACAGTTGGGTCTGGCGCTTGATGCGTGCCAGCGGAAGGTAGTTTTCGCGGGTGACATCGCCCTGGCCGTCGACGGCCACGACATTGATGCCCCAGGCACCGGCGACGGCGTTGGTGTAGAGGTTCGTGTTCGGGTCGGCGATCATGACGGACTCGCACTTGGACGTGGTCGCGTCGACCTTTACGCAGTGGCTGGGCCCGATCTGCGCGATACGCCCGTCGACTTCCCCCGCGTTCGTCTGATGCTCCAACTCGAACGACACGCTCCGGATGCCCGACGGGTCGTAGGCCGTCGCGGAGATCAGGAACCTGGTTTTCAGGGCGGCCCCGACGACAACGGTGGAGTCACGGCTGTGGTTGACATCGATGTTCGTGATCTTTGTGGGCGTTTCGTCCTGCCCATCCGCGACCGCCGGGGCGGCGAGAGCGGTGACGGCCAGAGCGGCGCTCAGGGCAGTGGCGGTGACGGTGACGGCTGCGACTTTGGCGCGTATGCGCATGGTGTGGTTTCCCCCACGATTGACGAGTGAAGTGGTGGCTTCACTCGCGTCAGACTGATGGGACGGGTGGGAGGTTGTACGCCATTGCCGATCAGCGAGAGCAGAGGCGAGGGAGCGGCCGGACGGGGTCAGGAAAGCCGCCCGGTCTCGTGCAGCGCGTCGAAGACCATCGCGTCGACGGCCGAGACCCGGTTTCGGTCGGCGTAGCGGAACCACGCCTTCTCGGCGATCTCCCGCGCCGGGATCAGCTCGCCCTGGTGAGCGGCGGTGTAACAGATCATCCGGAAGGGCCCGTGCTCCGGATGGCCCGCGCCGATCTCGAACGTGCCGACGTGCACCATGGACCCGGGGTCGATCGCCGCCCGCAGTTCCTCGTCGATCTCCCGCACCAGCGTCTCGCTGTCGGACTCGCCCGGTTCACGATGCCCGCCGGGGAAGTAGAAGCGATCCCTGCCATGACTGCGCGTCACCAACACCCGGCCGCCCCGGACATGAACCCACGCGACCTTCTCGGGCACACCGTCGTCATTCGCCATGGTCCGGGACGGTATCGGAGGGCACCGAAAAACCCCCGCCCCCGCGTAGGAATCGCGGGGGCGGGGGCAGCTCACAGTTGCAGGCTTACTTCTTCTTGCCCTGGGTCTTGGGTGCGTCGCCCGACCACGCCCGCCTATGCCTTGCCGCCACCCCCCGTCGGCCTCAACCATCACAGAGGGCAACTAAGTACTTCACGTACTTGACGTACTTAGCTGCTCGGGGCACTCTGGTTCCACAAGGCCCTACGGGAGGTCGCCATGTCCGCAGTACATTTCGAGAACTACACCGAAGCGCGTACACACCTCAAGGAGCTTCTCGACGCCGCAGACGAAGGGCGGGTCGCGACCGTGCGTCGGTCCAGTGGGTGCGCTGCGGTTGTGGATGTTGAGCGGCTGCGCCACTACCTGTCTTCGGTGTGTTCGTCCAAGGCCGAGGTCGTCGCGGAGGCAGGGGGATGGTCGATCTTCATTCCCGGGCTTCCTGTCGCGGCCGATGGATCAACCTTTGACGATGCCCTGAGTGAGATGGTCGACGCCCTGCGGGAGTATGCGGACGACTGGCAGGAAAGGCTGCGACTGGCACCCAATCATCAGGACAATTGGGGGTTGGTGCAGCTGATTGCCCTAAGTGACGACCGTCAGCTTGTGGACTGGCTGGTGGGAGTGCAGCGGTGAGTCGACCTCAACCGGATCGTGAGCATCACGATCGGTTCTGTGTCGTCGAGGAGTGGGAGCGAGTCCGGGACGCTCGCGGGCGTACCGGTACGCACCACGTCACCTACGAGTTGGCGTTGCATGACGGGCGCATCCTGCGGACCCGCATTTCGCATCCTGTCGATCGCACTGCCTACGGCGCCGCATTGTGGAGCCACATTCTTCGCGACCAGTTGGCCGTCACCGAAAGCGAGTTCTGGGACTGCGTGGTCGATGGGAAACTCCCTGACCGGGGAGCCCCATCCACACCCAAGGAGTCGCTGCCGGCCGATCTGGTCTATCTGTTGATCCACCGTGTCGGCCTCTCGGAGGAGACCGTGTCCGAACTGACCAAGGAGGCCGCGGTAGCCCGCCTGCAACGCCACTGGACGGATGGGGTGTAACGCTCCCACACAGCTCGCCAAGCCACAGGACAGCATCAAGCCCCCTACCGGCGGATTTTCCGCTGGTAGGGGGCTTGATGGCGTCCCGTTACTTCTTGCCCTGGTTCTTGACCGCCTCGATCGCCGCCGCGGCCGCGTCCGGGTCGAGGTAGGTGCCGCCCGGGGTCAGCGGCTTGAAGTCGGCGTCCAGTTCGTAGGCGAGGGGGATGCCCGTCGGGATGTTCAGGCCGGAGATCGCCTCGTCGGAGATGCCGTCCAGGTGCTTGACCAGGCCGCGGAGGCTGTTGCCGTGGGCCGCGACCAGGACCGTACGGCCGGTCAGGAGGTCGGGGACGATGCCGTCGTACCAGTACGGGAGCATGCGGTCGACGACGTCCTTCAGGCACTCCGTGCGGGGGCGCAGCTCCGGGGGGATCGTCGCGTAGCGGGGGTCGTCCGACTGGGAGAACTCCGTGCCGTCCTCAAGGGGCGGGGGCGGGGTGTCGTAGGAGCGGCGCCAGAGCATGAACTGCTCCTCGCCGAACTCGGCGAGCGTCTGGGCCTTGTCCTTGCCCTGGAGGGCGCCGTAGTGGCGCTCGTTCAGGCGCCAGCTGCGGTGGACGGGGATCCAGTGGCGGTCCGCGGACTCCAGCGCGAGCTGGGCCGTGCGGATCGCGCGCCGCTGGAGGGAGGTGTGGAGCACGTCGGGGAGCAGGCCGGCGTCCTTGAGCAGCTCACCGCCACGGACCGCCTCCTTCTCGCCCTTGTCGGTGAGGTTGACGTCCACCCAGCCGGTGAACAGGTTCTTCGCGTTCCATTCGCTCTCGCCGTGGCGGAGGAGGATCAGCTTGTACGGTGCGTCGGCCATGCCCTGAGCGTAATAGAACGCTCTGATCCCCTGCTCGGCCGCCCGACCACCGGACGGTGGGGGCCCGCTCGTAAGTTGTCATCAAGAGACAGCGGAGGAGACGGCGGAAGGGACGGCGGCGGAATCCGCCGAGGAGTCCCCCCTCGCCGATGAGCCCTCGCCCGTCGACGCGGCCCCCGTCGCCGGAGCCGTCACGGGTGCATCCGCGAACCCTTGATCACCTTGTCCACCGGGTTCTTCGGCCCGTACACCGCCACCCCCACCACATCCAGCTCCGCCGCCCCCACGGCCCGTACCGCCGCCCGGTTGTCCCGGTCGTTGCCGGTGGTGAACAGGTCGGAGGTGAAGACCGCGCACGGCAGGGACCGGGACACCGCCCGGCCGTGCGCCGCCTTCAGGGTCTCCTTCGTGGCCTCGAAGACGAGGACCGGCTGACGCAACATCGGGAGGTACGGGGTGCCGTCCGCGTCCTCGTACGGCTCGCCGATCACCTCGGGGACCGTCGTCCCGAGGCCGCTGACCAGGAACGCCGTCACGTTCAGTCGCTGCCAGGGTTCCAGGTCCTCGCGCAGGACCACGGCGATCTTGGTGTCGAAGCGGATGGGCTCGGGGGTGGGGGTGATGGTTGTGTGCGGTGCGTTCATGGTCTGAGACTGCCGACCGGTGCTCCCCGGCGTCTTGTACGTTCTTTGCGTGCCCGCCGTGCCCGCCGTGTCCGCCGTACCCCCGCAGCGCACCGTCTCCGCCTGGCGCCCTCGTGTGCCGGGTGTCCTTGAGGTGTTCCACGCCCACTTCGTCGAGTACGCCTACCCGATGCACGTACACGACTCCTGGACGCTGCTCATCGTCGACGACGGCGCCGTACGGTACGACCTCGACCGGCACGAGCGGGGCACCCCGCACGACACCGTGACCCTGTTGCCGCCGCATGTGCCGCACAACGGGTCGCCCGCGACTCCGGGCGGGTTCCGCAAGCGGGTGCTGTATCTCGACTCCACCCATCTCGGCGACGAGTTCATCGGGGCCGCCGTCGACCGGCCCGATCTGCGGGATCCCCTGTTGCGGCTGCGCGTGGGGCAGTTGCACGGTGCGCTCGCGCGGTCCGGCGAGGAGTTCGAGGCCGCCGGCCGGCTGGCGCTCGTCGCCGAGCGGCTGCGTACGCGGTTGCGGGCCGGCGGCGTACCGCGTCCGCCGCGTGTTGATCCGCCGCTCGCCCGGCGGTTGCGGGAGTTGCTCGACGAGCGGCTCGTCGACGGGATCACGCTCGACGAGGCCGCGCGGCTCGTGCACGCCCATCCCGCGCATCTCGTACGGGCGTTCAGCGCGGCTTTCGGGATGCCGCCGCACCGGTATCTGACGGCCCGACGCGTCGAGCTCGCCCGGCGGTTGCTCCTCGACGGGCAGTCTCCGGGGGTGGTCGCCACCGCCACCGGGTTCTACGACCAGGCCCATCTCACGCGCCACTTCAGGAAGTTGGTGGGCGTGCCGCCCGGGCGGTACCGGATCGGCTCGGACGTCAGTCGGCCGTAGGGCGCTGGGTGAGGTGGGCGAACGCGTCCAGGTTGCGGGTCGACTCGCCCCGGGACACCCGCCAGGCGTACTCCTTGCGGATCGCCGACGCGAAACCCAGCTCCAGAAGGGTGTTGAAGCTGCCGTCGGCCGCCTCCAGGACCGAGCCGAGGAGACGGTCGATCTCGTCCGGAGTGATCGCGGACAGCGGAAGCTTGGACGTCACATAGACGTCGCCGAGGCGGTCGACCGCGTAACTCACGCCGTACAGCTTGAGGTTGCGTTCCAGGAGCCAGCGGTGGACGCCTGCCTCGTTCTCGTCGGGGTGGCGGATCACGAACGCGTTCAGGGAGAGGGAGTGCTTGCCGACGAGGAGTGAGACCGTCGTCGAGAGTTTGCGGGTGCCGGGGAGTTTCACCACGTAGTTGCCGGGGTTCGGGCTCTCCCAGTCCAGGTCGGCCTCGGTGAGGACCTGCTCGATGATCGACGCCGAATCAGCCATGCAGCGAGCGTACGCGACGCCTGTGGGCCTGCATCGCGGCCGTGTAGACGTCCCCGGTGGCGGCGGCCGAGGCGTCCCAGCCGAAGCGCTGGGCGTGCTGGGCCGCCGCTTCGCCCATACGGGCGGTCAGGGTCTCGTTGTCGGCGAAATCGCGCAGCACGCGCGCGTAGGCGGCCGGATCGTGGCCCTGTACGAGGAATCCCGTACGCCCTTCCGCGACCGCCACCGGGAGGCCGCCCACCGCCGCCGCCAGCACCGGCGTGCCCGCCGCCTGGGCCTCGATGGCGACCAGGCCGAACGATTCGCTGTACGACGGCATGACGAGGACGGAGGCCGCCCGGAACCAGTCGGCGAGCTGTTCCTGGCCGACCGGCGGGCGGAACCGTACGACGTCCGCGATACCCAGACGGGCGGCGAGCTTCTGCAGGCCCTCCGGTTTGGCCAGGCCGCTGCCGCTGGGGCCGCCGACTATCGGCACGACGATGTTGGCGCGCAGCTCGGGGCGCTCGTCCAGGAGGACGGCGACCGCGCGGAGCAGCACGTCGGGGGCCTTCAGGGGCTGGATGCGGCCCGCGAAGAGGGGGATCAGGGCGTCCTGCGGGAGGCCGAGACGGGCGCGGGCGGCGGCGCGGCCGTCGGCCGGGGAGAAGCGGTCGAGGTTGACGCCCGGGTGGACGACGGCGACCTTGCCGGGGTCGGCGTCGTAGTGGCGTACGAGTTCGTCGGCCTCTTCGGCGGTGTTGGCGATGAGGCGGTCGGCGGCGGCCACGACCTGCATCTCGCCGATCACGCGGGCGGCGGGTTCGGGGTTGTCGCCCGCGGCCAGGGAGGCGTTCTTGACCTTGGCCATGGTGTGCATGGCGTGCACCAGGGGAGCGCCCCAGCGCTCGGCGGCGAGCCAGCCGACGTGGCCGGAGAGCCAGTAGTGCGAGTGCACGAGGTCGTAGTGGCCGGGGCGGTGGCCGGCCCAGGCCTGCATGACGCCGTGCGTGAAGGCGCACAGCTGGGCGGGGAGGTCCTCCTTGGGGAGGCCTTCGTAGGGGCCCGCGTCGACGTGTCGCACGAGGACGCCCGGGGCCAGCTCGACGGTCGGGGGAAGGGCGGCCGTGGTGGCCCGGGTGAAGATCTCGACCTCGATGTTGATCGCGGCGAGGCGCTGCGCGAGCTCGACGATGTAGACGTTCATGCCGCCCGCGTCGCCCGTGCCGGGCTGGTGGAGCGGGGAGGTGTGCACGGAGAGCATGGCCACCCGGCGGGGCCTGCGGCGGCGTCCCAGTCGGCCGATGTACTGGCTCACGTGGCGTTCCTCCTTCTCGGCCCGACTCATCCCGCTCCGCTGCCGCTCTTCGCACAGCTCCGAAGGTTCAACACCAGGGGGAAGCGACCCATTTCCCCTTTGCGTAATCATTACCGTTTCCCGCTCAACCGTTCGAAAGTGTGCGCCCCTTACTCCGCTTACGCCGCCCTTTACCCTCGTACACATGGCTCCCCGTACATCGGCCCTCCCCCGCGTCGTGGGCACGGTGACGCGCGGGACGACCAATCCCAACCGGCTGCGCCGTATGGACCGCTGGATCGCGGCCACACACGGCGCGGCCCTGCGCCGCACCCCCTCCCCCGTCGCGGTCGACCTCGGGTACGGCGCCGCGCCCTGGACGGCCGTGGAGCTGCTCGCACGGCTGCGTACCGTGGCCCCACGCGCGCGCGTGGTGGGCGTCGAGATCGAACCGGCCCGGGTCGCGGCGGCGAAACCGTACGAGCGCGAGGGGCTCGCCTTCCGGCACGGCGGCTTCGAGATCCCGGTGCCGGAGCGGCCGGCGCTCATCCGCGCGGCGAACGTGCTGCGGCAGTACGAGGAGGCCGAGGTCGCCGCGGTCTGGGCGCGGCTCTGCGCCCGGCTCGCCCCGGCCACGGAGATCCCGGGCGGCGGGCTGCTCGTCGAGGGCACGTGTGACGAGATCGGGCGCCGGCACGTCTGGGTCGCGCTCGGGCCCGAGGGTCCGCGCACGGTCACCTTCGCGACCCGGCTCGGCTCCCTGGACCGCCCCTCCGACCTCGCCGAGCGCCTCCCGAAGGCCCTCATCCACCGGAACGTCCCCGGCGAACCTGTGCACGCGTTCCTGCGCGACTTCGACCGCGCCTGGGCGGCCGCGGCGCCCTACGCGTCGTACGGGGCCCGCCAGCGCTGGATCCGGGCGGTACGGGACCTCACGGCGGACTGGCCGGTGACCGACGGTCCGGTGCGGTGGCGGCAGGGTGAAGTGACCGTGGCGTGGGGCGCGTTGGCGCCTCGGAGCTGAACCGCCGACCCCACCGGCCTCAAATTGCTCACGATTCGTGGGCAACGATCTCCGTGCGCCGTTCGTCACACATGCGGGGAAGCGGGAAAGGACAGGCAACTCGCGGGAGGCCTGTTGCTTTTTGCGGTGACATGGCACGATCCCCCGGGCGTCCGTAAGTTACTGACGGTTAATCATGTGGGCGAAAGGTACGGGGGGACGGGGAATGGGAGTCGGCAAGCGGAGTCTGATCGCGACAGCCGTGGGACTGGTCTGCGCGGTCACCGTCCTGGGTGGCGCGGGCACCGCGTTCGCGAGCCCCGCACCGACCCCGGCCCCGACGCCCACACCGATCCCGAGCGTGACGCTGCCGCCGAACAAGGACCTGGAAGCCGTACACAAGAAGCTGGAGCAGCTCTACCACGACGCGGCGGTCGCCACGGACGCCTACAACGCGGCGGAGGAGCAGACCGAACGGCAGTCCGCCGAGATCGTCGAGCTGGCCCGGGAGATCGTCAAGGGGCAGAAGCGGCTGGCCGAGTTGAAGGACCGCGCGGGTGCCGCGGCGCGCGCCCAGTACCGCTCGGGCGGCCTGCCGCCGGAGGCGCGGTTGTGGCTCAGCGGCGATCCGCAGGCATGGCTGGAGGGTGCCGACCGGATCCGGCAGGGCCAGAAGGCGACCACGGGCCTGCTCGCCGAAATGGCGCGCACGCAGCAGGACTTGGAGCTGTACGCGCGGGACGCCTCGGCCCAGTGGACGAAGCTGGAGACGAGCCGGAAGGCCAGGGCCGCCGCCCAGAAGCAGATCAAGCAGCAGATCGCGGCGGCCGAACAGCTGGAGTCCCAGCTGCAGAAGAAGGAGAAGGAACGCCTCGCGGAGCTGGAGCGCGAGGCCGCCGCCAAGGCGCAGACGTCCTGGCTCAGTTCCGGCATCCTCGACGACATCGACGGCAGCGACGGCAGCGCGACGGCTCAGGGCAAGAAGGCCGTGGAGTTCGCGACGGCCCAGATAGGCAAGGCGTACGAGTGGGGCGCCGAGGGCCCCGACACGTTCGACTGCTCGGGCATGACCTCGGCGGCCTGGGCGGCGGCCGGGGTGCCCATCCCGCGCACCTCGCAGCAGCAGTGGGCCCAGCTGCCCCACGTCGACGTCAAGGACATGCGCCCCGGAGACCTGATCGTCTACTTCGACGACGCGAGCCACATCGCGATGTACATCGGCGACGGCAAGATGGTGCACGCCCCACGGCCAGGGCGGACGATCACGATCGCCGGGGCGGGGACGATGCCGATACTCGGGGTGGTCCGACCGGGCTGAGCCGGCGCAGCCGATGGGCCCAGCTGACCGGCTCAACTGAACCCGCGAATCATCACGTACGGCACTTTCCCCCCCGCACGGCACATATCGCACCGCGCGTGATCCGCCACACGTGACCCACCGCACCTACCGGCGCCGTCAACCCCTCCTGCGGACGTGACATTCGTCATCCGCCGAGGGGTAACCCCGTGCCCAAGTGCGTTACGGAACACGGCATATGACGGCGGCGCCTCCCGTGGACGCGCCGCCACACCATTCCGTTACAGCCCCATCAACCGCTATGGTCCCGGTCGGTGGATCGAGACCGTTCCTGTGGACTGAACGGGCGGGAGCCCGTTCAGTCGCGGGCCCCGAACGGTCTTGGGCGAACTGGTCCCCGGCGTACTCGACCCCGGGTGGCGACACGCATCGTGTGCGTGGTCCGTGCCCGGGAGGCCAGTTCCCTCACGACCTGGCCATATGGGTACGGCCAGAGGCGACGGAGAGGCCCTGAACCATCCTCTGGTGGAGCAGGGGCCCCGCACGCTGACGCCGCACCCGGTGTACCAGGTCGCAAGACCACGCTAACCCGATCAGCCCACTGCTCCGCAAGCCAGCAAGCCAGCAAGCCAGCAAGCCAGCAAGCGGACGATCACACGATCGAGCTAATACGGCCTCATACGCACTTCTTGGCCAGCAACTACTACCTCTCCATCGCGCCCGCACCCGGAGGGAAGGAACCCACGACGATGCCCGCACCCATACCGCGGCAGAGAGCGATCCCGGCCGCGGAAAACGGTCAGGCGCCGACCCCGGCCGTGCCCGGAGTGGCCCCGGCCACCCCCGCCACGCCCGGAGAGACCTCCGCAGGCACCCCCAGCCCCGGCGCGGTAACCAAAGCGGCGGCCGACGCAGCCGCCTCCGTCGCCTCCCCCGGCACGCATCTGACTCTGCTGCTGATCCAGGACGACCCGGGCGGCTCGCCCGTCGTGCCCGAGCTGCTCGACGCCACGGGCAAGCCGATCCGCGTCCGTACGGCCCGCAACCTCACCGAGGCCGAGCGGCTGCTCACCGACGACGTCCACTGCATCCTGCTGGACCTCGCGCTGCCCGCGCCCCACCACGCCGAGGACGGCAACGACGACGAGCTGGCGGTGCTCAAGCACGTGCTGCGGCTCGCACCCCGGCACGCCGTCCTCGCGCTCACCGCCTCCGGCGACGCCGAGCGCGGTACGGAGGCGGTGCGCGTCGGCGCCCAGGACTACCTGTTCCGCGACGAGCTGGACGGACGGCTGCTGAGCCGCGCGATCCGCTACGCGGTGGAGAGGAAGCGCTCCGACAAGGCCGAGCGCCGGCTCACCGAGTCCCGGCTGCGGGCCCAGGAGAACGCTCGCCTCGAACGCGGCCTGCTCCCCACCCCGCTCCTCGACGGCTCCTCGCTGCGCTTCGCCGCCCGCTACCGCCCCGGCCGCTCCCGCGCCCTGCTCGGCGGCGACTTCTACGACACGGTCCGGACGCCCGACGGCACGGTCCACGTGATGATCGGCGACGTGTGCGGGCACGGCCCCGACGAGGCGGCGCTCGGTGTGGAGCTGCGCATAGCGTGGCGCGCGCTGACCCTGGCGGGCCTGTGCGGCGACGCCCTGCTGGGCACACTGCAGCAGGTCCTTGAGCACGAACGCGAGAACGACGAGATCTTCGCGACGCTCTGCACGGTCGACATCTCGCCGGACGGCCGCAGCGCGGGCCTGTGCCTGGCCGGCCACCCGGCTCCGCTGCTGATCCGCCCGGCACCCGCATCCTCCGGGTCGGAGACCATGGCGGAGCTGCTGCCGTACGACAACAACGGCCCGGCGCTGGGACTGCTGCCGGGGGCCCGCTGGCCTCGTACGCAGGTACGGCTGGGGGCCGAGTGGACGCTGATGCTCTACACGGACGGCCTGATCGAGGGGCATATCGGCCAGGGCCGGGAACGGCTCGGCCAGGACGGCATGGTGGCGATGATCCGCCGCCAGCTCGCCCAGGGCCTGCGCGGCGAGAAGCTGCTGCGGGCGGCCGTGAGCGAGGTGCGCGAGCTGAACGGCGGGGAGCTGACGGACGACCTGGCGGTCCTGCTGCTCGACCGCCTGGCGTAGGCCGCCCGGGGAGGGCGCGGGTTCAGGGCAGGTTCAGGGCGAGTTCAGGGCGGCTTCGGTTCAGCGACCACCGTTGTACGGTCCGTACGGACCGTCACTGCTGGAGCCGCCGCCTCTGCGGCTGCGTCCGCCGCCCGGGAGGCCGCGCAGGGCCGGTCGTACGTCGACCATGTACACGATCGTCGCGACCAGGCCGATGATCGGCAGGAACGACAGGATGTTGAAGATCAGGTTCACCACGAAGGCGAGCCCGAGGACGATCAGCCAGAACGGCTTGGTCTTCTTGTCCGCCGCCCGGTAGGCGTCCTCGCGGCGCACCGCGGCGTCGAACAGCGCGAAGCCGCTGAAAATGATCAGGGCCACGCTCAACAGCCACATGAACCCCGCGAACCCCTGCATCAGCACAACGTCCACCACCAAGCTCGGTCAGTTCGTATGTGCGGTCACCGTACCCGCAACCGCAAACCCGCTACCCGCCAAACGGGCCGGGCACTCACGGAGTGCCCGGCCCGTCCCTGTACATACGGTTTCACCCGTTCGGCTCTGCCTACTTGGTGGGCGGAGTCGTCTTCTTCGCGGCGGGCTTGCGGGCCGGGGCCTTCTTGGCGGCGGGCTTGCTGGCCGGGGCCGGTGCGGCCTTGGCCTCGACGGGAGCCGGGGTGGGAGCCGCTGCCGGGGCGGGCATCTTCTCGTCGGTCGCCACCTTGACCTCGACCGGCTGGGCGTTCGGCTCGACGGCGATCGCCAGTTCCTCGATCTCCTCGGCGGCCTCGCCGCGCCAGGTGCGCACGGCCTGCTCGCCGTGCTCGGCGACCTTCTCGTACGTCTCGCGCGCCTTCACGGCGTACTCGGCGGCGACGCCGACACCGCGCAGGGCGAGGTCCTGGGCGCTCTCGCCGAGCTTCTTCAGGTCGGCGTCGATGGTGGAGCCGAGCTTCTTGAAGTCGCCGTCCAGCGTGTTGATGAACTCGCCGACCTTGGTCTGGAGAGTCTCCTGCGCCTCCTTGGCACGGACGGCGGCCTTCTCCTGCGCCTCCTTGGCGCGAGCGGCGGCCTTCTCCTGCACGGACTTCGGGTCGGTGCCGCGTACGGCCTCGAACCGGGCCGGCGCCTCGGCACGCAGCTGCTCGACCAGACCGGGCACCTTCTTGGCCTGCTGGAGAGCGAGGTCGGCGGTGCCGGCGGCGAAGTAGAGCGGCGTGGGGTCGCTGAAGGTCTTGCGCAGGTCGTCGGTGATGGCCATGGTGATGGTCCTCCCGGGTTGCTTGGGCTGAGGGTTTTTGGGTTACCGCGTACGTCGGGCCGGTCTCGACCGACACGCCCAGGTGCTGGGCGTATCTGTTACGTCCGGTGCGTCAACTGGCCGTCTGCTGTGGGTCGGCGCCGCTGCCGGTGCCTATGCCGGTGCCTATGTCGATGTCTCTGAGAGCACCGCTCGGAACGTCCGGCACAGGAACGTCCGTCGCGGCTGGGTCGCTGTCCGAATCGGCGATCTCGAACCCGTTCTCCTTGCGGAAGGACTCGTAGATCTGCAGCAACACCTGCTTCTGCCGCTCGCTGAGCGTGGGATCGGCGAGTATGACGGCACGCGTCTCCACCTCGTCCCGGTCCCGCTCGGCGTCCAGGATCCCGGCCCGCACATACAGCGTCTCGGCGGAGATCCGCAGCGCCTTGGCGACCTGCTGCAGCACCTCCGCGCTCGGCTTGCGCAGCCCGCGCTCGATCTGGCTCAGATACGGATTGGACACCCCGGCGGCATCGGCGAGCTGCCTGAGGGACAGCTGCGCGGTGCGCCGCTGATCGCGCAGGTACTCACCAAGATTGCCGACGTTGAGCGTTGCCATGCCTCTACCTTGCCCCACCCTTGCTAACTATTGCAAGCGCCTGCTTGCAATAGTGCGCTACACCACTTCGGGCGGGCGAATGAGCCTGAGCACGATAGGTGTCGTATTTGCACGACAACTGTCGCCAGCCGGGTCCAGTCGCAAATTGGGGGGCGGTTTCGGGCTGCGGCGCCGTAGATTGGCGCTATGCCCGATTTTGCGCATGACGAGGCCACGGCCCGGCGCGCTCTCGACGTCATCGACCAGTTGCTGGCCGCCCGCAACGAGATGGCCTCCGGAGTGGGCGGCGTCGGCTTCCTCCGCGAACACCAGGCAGTGGCACCAGTCGCGTGGAGCTGGTGGATGCTGATTTCGGACTCCGCCCGCGTGGTGGCGGAGGCGGCCAAGAACGGCAACGGGTTCGTCGTCGCACCGGTGATGCGGAACCTGATGACGCACGCTGTGGCGATGGCCTGGCTCATCGACGGCGGCGGCGCCGCGGTGCAGGCCGTCGACGCCTACAGCGACGACCAGCTCCTCAAGCTGATCACCAACGCGAAGCGGGCTGGGTGGGATGTCGAGGGAGACGAGGTCGAGGCAAAGGTCCGTGCCGCTGTCGACGAACGCACCGCCTACCCGGACCTTGAGGTCGTCCGGCTGACGAACGAGATCCGGAACACTGCCGACCTGATGGCGGCGTTCGGGGAGCAGGAAGGCTATCTGCCCTACCGGCACCTCAGTTCCTACTCCCACACCACACGAGAGACGGCGCAGCTGTACTCCATCCCACCCGGGCTGGCGGCTGGGAACTGCGCAACAAGCCCAGGGAGAGCGGCCTGAACGACGTCATTTGGACGGCCGTGTGTCTGATCCAGGCCGGCCGGATACTCGACTCCATCCTCAGCGAGCAGTTGCTGGCCGAGGAGCTTGACCAAGCCACCGCGCACCTCGGTGTCTCTGCGGACATCATCCCCCGGCGTCGCCTTCGCCGGGGCGCCGCCAACTGACCTGGGCAACGCCCAGCTTCGGCGAGTAGGAGCCGATCCCGTCGCCACGGCGGGATAGCCCCATATCGGGCACGCCATCGACGCCGTCTCACCAGCAGATCCTCCAGGTCGCAGTCGCAACCCGGCCCAGCGGCCGCAGCAGCCGCATCGCCCTGTCCGGCTGGAGCTTTGGACTCAGGACACTAGCGCGTGCGGGTGCCGAGGACCTTCCCGAGCGTGATGGCCACGTCGAAGTCCCGATCCCATGTGAGTGCGACGAGGTCGTCGAACTCCGCCTCAGGGCGGAGCAGATTGAGGACGTCGGCTTCGAATACTGAGCCCGGTTCTGCGAGGGCGAGCGCCTCGTCGTGGAAGCAGCGGTACGTGTTGCGTGACCGGAACATGACCGAGTACCCACCGTCTACGAGCTCTCCCACGGAGACATCCCATTTCGCTTCAAGCGCCTGCAGTGTGCCGGCGACGCGGTCGGCGTTGAGTGGCTCGGTCAACAGATCCGCTCCCACCGCTTCTCGGGCCGAATCCAACGGAAGCGTCTTGTCCCAGAGCACCGAGAGGTGGCGCTCGAAGCCGATGTCCTCGCGAACTGCTTTGTCGAACTCCAGGTAGTCGGTGTCCAGACTCGTACGCATCCAGCGGGCGATCCAGAGGATCGGGGCGTCGATCAGATTCGCCTGCAACGAGCGATTGCCTTCACCGTAGACAGATTCACGGATGCTCGTCAGCAGCTCTTCGCAGTGGTAGTCCTTGCAGAACCGGAACAAGTGAGCCGACCGCCGTGGCAGACCGCCCCAGAGCGAAGACCGAGGGAGGGGGAAATCAGCCAGAATCGTCTCCAGCTCGCGTTGGAGTCCGGGCTTGGCGGCCGACACCACGCGAGCGTCGTCGTTCTCGTCCCACCGCCCGGCGCCCTCATAGTCGAACTTCGCCTTGCACGAGGCATAAACAACGGCTTGAGCACACGTATTGAACAGCTCCGTGCTCACCCGGTACGCAACCTCGCAGTGATAGTTGAGGTTGAATCGGTCGAGCTCTCCGTCGGCGACCCGCTCGAAGACATGCTTCGCCGACAGCACGTCTCTCGCGGCACGGCCGAGGATCCGCTCGACCTCGCCGGACGACCTGTCGGCGGACACTTCGGTGGGGCGCAGATCATCGGAGATCTCCTCGATTGCCGAGTCCAGCCGCTGAAGGGTTACCCGAAGCATGCCGCGTACGGTGTCGATGCGGAGCCGCTGCGCCTCGTCTTGGAGCAGCATCTGTTCAATGATCAAGTCGAGGTCTGCCAGGAAGGGGTAGCGGTCGCGCACAAGCGCGTGTCGTCGCCCTCGGGAGTTCTGCTTCGTGAACATCTCGGTTATGACGAGGCCGAGCGCAAAGATGTCCGCCGGCTTGCCGATACCGAGGGCGTTGTTCCTCACCATCTGCTCGGGAGCGAGGTAGTTCCGGTTCACTAAGAGGTCCCCGCGATTCGTGAGCGAGGAGTCCTTGAAATGCGCGATGCCGAAGTCGGCCAGGACGAGCCGACGCGCATCAGGGGCGACGAGGACATTCTCAGGTTTGATGTCGCGATGCACTATGCCGTCGCCGTGCACGTACGCAAGCGCATCGCAGAGCTGGCGCGCGTAGTCGAGAAGCACATCAGCATCGGTTTCGTCGTTGATCACGTTTCGCAGCGTCATCGGGTAGAAGTCCATGACGTAGTAAAAGAATTTCGCGTCCTCTGAGCGCGCGTGGATACTCACGACGTTCGGGTGGCTCGATGTCTGCCCGTACTCGATCTCCTGCTTGAAACGCTTGTTGCGAGCGGAGTCCGCGTCGCGGTCCTTCTCAATCCGTTTGACTGCGAACACCTGACCGTCGGGCTTACGGCGGGTCTTCCACACCACGGCTGATCCGCCCTCTCCCAGAGCTGAATCGCGCTCGTAAGTGACTCCGTCGATGATGAACGGTTCGCGCTTCGGCATGAACCCACCCTACTGACCTCCTCGGGGCGGTGACGTCGGCCAATTGCCGACAGGACCAGACCGCTCTCCGGCGGGGCGAGGTAGATGCCCGCCACGTCGCGGACCTTCGTCACGAACTGCGGTCGGTCGACAGCTTCCAGGTCTCCACGATGTGCGGCTTGAGGCCGAACGGCCGCCAGATCCGCGAGACGGCCGACTGCGACATGCCCTCCGCCTCGGCCGTCGGACGTGTCGATCAGTGCGAATCACCCGTCAGTGGCGCCTGGCCGAGCGTTCTGGCGACTGGGGCTTCGACCTGCTCCTCGGTGTTCCTTCGCGGTGGCCCCGAACGCGGTCGGTCCGCCAGGCTCTCCAGCCGGTTCGCGGCGAACCGGGACCGCCACTTGCGTACCTCCTCTCGCGAGACACCCAGATCGTCAGCTATCTGACTGGCTCTCGATGCGAGTGACCTGATCAGGGCCGGGGTGATCCACGCCGGGCACCATGGGGTTCTCGTAGTCGAACTCCACCTTGCCGAAGGAGTCGCTGGTGATGGGCGGGGGGTCATTGTCGGCGATGATCAGTTGCAAGCGTTCGCCATATGCGTCAGCCAGCGTCCTGAAGCGGCTGTAGATCTCGGCCGCGCGTTGCCGGTCGGAGGCGTTGTTACCGAAGGCCTTGCGCGGTGAATCGATCACGAGGAGCGATGGAACGAGGACGTCGGAGTGGTCGAGTCCGAAGGCAAGGAGCGTGAGGCTGTAGGCGAGGTTGACGGAGGTGGCAATGCCCCCGCCGGAGGCCTGGAGGGTCTCGAAGGGCCGTCCGTTGACCACCGGCAGGTAGGTGTCGCGGTCGATGACGGCCGTGTCGACCCAGGGCAGGTTCCAGCTGGTGAGCAGTCGGCTGAACTCAGTGCTGAGGTCACCGAGCAAAGTCTGGCTGGCCTTGAGCTGCTCGGACTTCTCCTTGATGTCCTTGTTGATCTGCCGTCGGTCGGCCTTAAGCGAGCGGATGTCCGCGTCGATGGTGCGCACCCGTGCCCAGGATTCGCGCAGTTGGGTGATGGCATCAATGCTGGCCTTGAGCGAGGCGACGCGGGAGCTGGCCTCGGCGATGGCATCGAAGCGCGGGGCGACCGCATCACGGGTCTGGGCGTCGAGCTCCCGGCGCAGGCTGGTGACGGCGAAGCTGAGTTGCTGTGACCGCTCCTGGACGGTCTGCAGGTGCGCCTCGTCCGACTGCTGGATGCGCTGTGCGTCCTCAAGCTGCTGCTGCAGGGCCGTGCGTGTCTCTTCGATAGCAGCCGGGTCGATGTCGGCCTCGACTGGATCGGGTTGGAGACAGACGAGGCAGTGACCATCCTCGACGGCCCGGGCGGCCAGCGACTGCATGCACCGCGGGCAGACGACGAACTCGAAGGGAGAGAGCTGGTCGATGGCCGTGACCGACCGTGCGAGACGGGAGAGGTCGAGCTGTACCTGATCGACGACGGCATGCCGCGCCTCCACGAGGTCGGCGGCCGCGGACACTTCTTCTTCGATCCGCCGAGCGGCGCGGACGGCGTTCTGCAGCTCGTCACGCAACGCGGTGTCGGCGGCGGTCTGTTCCTCAAGTTCGGTCCGGAGGCTGGCCAGGGCGGACGATGCCCGCTCCAGGGTGTCGCGCAGCTGAGTGAGTTCGGCCCGCAGTTCGTCGTCGCTGCGGGGGTCGGAGGCTGCCAGGAAGGAGCTGACGTTGTCGTGCTCGGCGGTTCTGGCCTTCAGTGTGTCCAAGAGTTGGTTCCTGGTGCGCTTGAGCTCCATGAGCGCACTGTCGGTGAGCCCGAACATCAGGCGGAAGAGCTCTCTGCGCTTGGTCTCAAACCAGCTGTCCAGGTGACCGACGACCTGGCGGTCGATCTCGCGTGCCTGGAGGTAGACGTAGGCATACAGGTCGGCGAAGGTGAGGTTCTGCGGCCGCGCTGCTCCTTCTCGCCGTGCGGCGATCTGTTCGCGCGGGAAGCCGAGCGCGTCCAGGAGATGGTCGGATAGCGTGGTGACGCCTTCCGAGGCTCGCAGAGGCAGAGTGCGTTCTAGAGCGAGGGAGTGTGGATCGAGGAGATCCACGGTGTCGGCGGTATCTCCCTCAATGGTCCGCCTGAGGACGACACGTTCGTCGCCGGCCACGACCTCGGCCTGGACCGACAGGACGTGGTCGCGGACCGCCGGGGTGAGCATGGCGCTGCCGCCGAGGGCGTGCTTGAAGAGCATTAGCAGACTGGACTTGCCAGTGCCGATGGGGCCGGTGATCACGGTGGCCGGACGGTCGAAGCGGTAGGTCTGTTCCGCCTCGGCGGTCGTGACGGTCAAAGCGACGATGCGCAGGTGGACGGCCATGTCAGATCTCCGTCCGCCAGGGCCGGTCAACGGCGTCGGGCAAACGGTCGTAGATGAGGTTCTTCAAGGCCGACCCTGACTTGTTGAAATGCCTCTTGAGCAGCTTGATGCGGCTGGCGACAACGGCCCATTCCGGCGTTGCGGCAAGAGAGGCTGCGGCGGCGGCGCCCTGCGGCGTGGCGCGGAATTCGGCTCTGGCGCTGTTGCCGTAGACGATCAGGCCGCGGGCGGCGAGTGAGCCGAGGACGCTGTAGTAGCGCTGGTCCCAGGGCCAGTACTTGTAGCGGGTCAACCGGCAAGGGCCAGGCCCGCTGGACCATGCGCTGGAAGACCGCACTCAACGCCTTCGACATCACCTTCGACAGCCGGCTCTCCGCAGCACGTCAGTAACCCCAAAAACCCCAGTTACACCGCTCGTTTGGCCCTGTCTCGCTTTCGGTGGTGACGGAGCGTTGTGATGGGTCGTTGACATTCATGTGAAGGATGTCAACGAGCTTGTGCAGACGGTCTTTTCGGGCCTGTCCCCGCTGGTCATCGAGGATGTAGTCGACGAAGGTGAGCGGATCGTGGTGCGGGCACGAACTCCGCAGGACACTGCAGTCTGCCCGGTGTGCGGGACCCCGTCGGAACGCGTGCACGGCTATCACTGGCGGACAGTCGCGGACGTGCCGGTCGATGAACGACGGGTGGTGGTCTGTGTGCGGGTGCGGCGTCTGGTGTGCCCCACCCGCGGCTGTCGCCACACCTTCCGCGAACAGGTACCCGGTGTCCTGGACCGCTACCAGCGGCGCACGACCCGCCTGACCAGGCAAGTCAAGGCCGTGGTCAAGGAGTTAGCGGGCCGGGCCGGGGCACGTCTGCTCGCGATATTGGCGGTGAGCCTGTCTCGTCACACGGCCCTGCGCGTCCTGCTGCGGATCCCGTTGCCTGCCGGGCGGGTGCCCCGTGTGATCGGCGTCGACGACTTCGCACTGCGCCGCCGGCACCGCTACGCCACCGTGATCATCGACGCCGAGACTCATGAGCGGATCGACGTGCTGCCCGGCCGCACGGCCGACACTCTGGAAGCGTGGCTGCGCGAGCATCCGGGC
The DNA here is from genome assembly GCF_036898825.1 of Streptomyces sp. B21-083. Lineage (GTDB taxonomy): Bacteria > Actinomycetota > Actinomycetes > Streptomycetales > Streptomycetaceae > Streptomyces. The sequence continues at coordinate 4,532,139 of NZ_JARUND010000001.1, forward strand.
ATCGAGATCGTATGCCGTGACGGCTCGGCCACCTACGCCGAGGCCATCCGCCGCGCCCTGCCCCACGCGGTCCAGGTCGCGGACCGGTGGCATATTTGGCACAACCTGTGCGAAGCAGCCCTCAGCGAGGTCAAGGCGCACAGCACCTGTTGGGCCACCGTGCTGGACGCACCCATCTACGACGGACCCCGCGCCCGCACCACCCTGGAACGCTGGAACCAGGTCCACGGCCTGCTCGACCAGGGCGTCGGCCTGCTCGAATGCGCCCGCCGTCTCCAACTGGCCCTGAACACCGTCAAACGCTACGCCCGAGCCGACCGGCCTGAACGCATGCTCCGCGTCCCCAAATACCGCGCCGGCCTCGTCGACCCCTACCGCGAACACCTGCGCAAACGACGGGCCGAGGACCCCGGCGTCCCGGTCAAGCACCTCTTCGAAGAGATCAAAGCCCTCGGCTTCACGGGCTGCCTGAACCTCCTGCACAAGTACATCAACCAGGGCCGCGCGGACGCCGACCGCAGCCATATCTCCCCGCGCAGGCTCGCCCGGATGCTGCTGACCAGGCCCGACAACCTCAAAGCCGATCAACACCAGCTCCTCGCCAAGCTCACCAACGCCTGCCCCGAGATGACACAACTGGCAACCGGCATCAGGGACTTCGCCCCGCTCCTTACGCCCCACGCCGACAACGCCGACGCGCTCACGGGCTGGATCGACCAAGTCCGAACAGCGGATCTACCCCATCTGCACTCCTTCACCCGCGGCCTGGAGCGAGACCTCGACGCCGTGACCGCCGGGTTCACACTTCCGTACAGCAACGGCCCCACCGAAGGCGTCAACACCAAGACCAAACGGATCGCACGACAGATGCACGGACGAGCAGGCTTCACCCTCCTCCGCCACCGCATCCTCCTCGGATAGCAGCACGCTCCGTCACCACCGAAAGAGAGACAGGGCCGCTCGTTTGACAGACCCGCCGACGGAGCAGGCCACTGACGTCAGCAGCATCGGCGACGGTCATTAGGCTCCGCTCATGACCAGCAACCCCGGATTCACCTGCTCGTGCTGCGGCAGCCACCACGCCAAAGCGCCGATGAGTTACGCGGCGAAGGCCCCCTACGTCTGGGAACCGAGTTTCGCCGATTCTGCGGACTGCCTGCTCTCGTCGGATCAGTGTGTGATCCAGGCACAGCACTACTTCGTCAAGGGTCTGGTCGAGATACCGGTCATCGGCAGCGACGAGGTGTTCTCCTGGGCTGCATGGGTCTCCCTCAGCCGAGACAACTTCGCCCGGGCCGCGGACCTTTGGGACACCCAGGGACGTGAAACCGAGGAGCCGTATTTCGGGTGGCTGTCCACCGACCTCTTCCTCTACTCGCCCAGCACCATCAACTTGAAGACCCACGTCCACACCCGCCCCATCGGACAGCGTCCCTTCATCGAGCTGGAGCCGACCGACCACCCTCTCGCAGTCGAACAGCGGACCGGCATCACCATGGAGCGCGTCCGTGAAATCGCCGAAGCCGTTCTCCACCCCAACGACAGCGAATCCAAGTGACGTCGAACGTGCTATTGACCTAGCGTTCCGCTCATGACCACCCCAGGCATCGGCACTGACGATGAGGCCAGCGTGACGATCCGCTGCCAGGACAACTCGTCTGTCGGTGTGAGGTTCTGCGATCGGTTCAGCTTCGACGAAGACTCTGTGCACTACGCCGTCGAACTACACGCTCCAGGCTTGGCCGCCTGTCGGCGTACGGCCTTAGCTCCCCAGTTGCGTACAGACGAACGTCCCCAGGTGTCAGGCCACTTCGGTCTCTCGCTCGAGGGCCTTGAGGCGGTTCTTCAGCCGGTAGCTGTTGCCGTTGATGGGGACTACTTCGCAGTGGTGGAGGAGGCGGTCGAGGATCGCGGTGGCGAGGACTTCGTCGCCGAAGACCTGGCCCCATTCGCTGAAGGTCTTGTTCGAGGTGAGGATGATCGAGCCCCTCTCGTAGCGTTTCGAGATCACCTGGAAGACCAGGTTCGCCTCGGCTCGCTCCAGGGGCTGGTAGCCGACTTCATCGACCACCAGGACACTCGGCCGCAGGTAGGAGCCGAGTTTCCTGGTCAACCTGCCGGCGGCCTCGGCGGTCCTGAGGTTGCGGACCATGTCGTCGAGGCTGGTGAAGTAGATCGAGTAGCCGGCCCGGCAGGCCGCGACCGCCAGCGCGACGGCGATGTGGGTCTTGCCGACTCCCGGCGGCCCGAGCAGGGCCACGTTCGCCTTCGCCTCGACGAACGACAGAGTCGCGAGGTCCTTGATCTTGCGCGGGTCGAGTTCGGGCTGGAAGGAGAAGTCGTATTCGTCGAGCGTCTTGTGGTGCGGCAGCTTCGAGGTCCTCAGGCCGCTGCGGAAGCGCCGGTCGTCGCGGACGGCGAGTTCCTCGGAAAGCACCAGGTCGAGGAAGTCGAGATAGCCCATCTTCGCCTCATCTGCCCGCCGGGTGTACTCGTTGACGGCTTCGGCCAGGTGGGGCAGGCCGAGCTTGGCGGCCGTGGTGCGGATGCGGTTGCCGGTCAGCTCGCTCAAGACGTGTCCTTGCTCTGGGAACGGGTGGTGAAGGGGCGGGTGCCAGTCAGCTCGTCATAGACCGACAACGGCCGGCGCCCGACCTCGATCCGGCTGGCCGCGGCCCTGTTCAGCAGGGCCTGCAAAGGCCCGGATTCCTCACCGCGGGGACGCCCTTGACGGGGCAGGACGGGGGTGTCGCCGGTGGTCGTCCGACGCCCCTTGCCGGTGGGCAGGCCGTCCCAGTGCTTCTCCTCGACGACCCGCGCTCCGCGGCCGACCGCCCGTGGGTGCATGGCCAGCAAGGTCTCGCCGCTGGTATCGGGGGCGGTCGAATGCAGCATGACCTGCGACTTCGTGGCACGGATCTCGATCAGTTGGCGGGGTCGGACCTTACTGGCGGGTACTGAGTAGAGGTTGCCGCCGAAGGCCACCAGGCAGTCCCTGCCGACCGGCCGCAGATGCCGTTCGGCCACCAGATACGGGGTGGGCGGCAACGGCCGCAGAGCCGCGTGATCGCGGGCAGCCCGCTCGCCGATGACCTCCCGGTGCGTCTTGTGGATCTGAGCCCGCCGGTGCGGCACCCACGCGGTGAACGCGGCGTCCATCTCCTCGATGGAAGAGAAGGCCCGCCCGGACAGAACATGATCACGGACGATCAGCACCTGGCGTTCGACCCGGCCTTTTCCGGTGGGGCGGTAGGCAGCCAGCACGTCGATGTCGAAGTCGTAGTGGCCGGCGAATCCGGCCGCCTCCGGATGCAGCGGAACCGCCTCACCAGGAGCGACGTGGCGGCGGACGACGGTCTTGGTGCGGTCGTAGACGATCGTCATCGGCGCCCCGCCGAAGTGCGCGAACGCCCGCCGGTGGCAGTCGAAGAACGTCTGCAGATCCTGGCTGGTGGTGAAACAGCAGAACGGATCACGCGAGTACGACAGAACCATGTGGAAGGAGTAGACCTTCGCGATGCCCATATGCGCGAGGATCTTCCCCTCGTGTCGGGTAGCGGGGACGCATTGCTGCGTCCCCGCCCCCTCAGAACCGGGCGAGCGGGTTTCCCCGCACCTCGGCTCAAGCAAGCCCCATGGGCTTCACGAAAGTGCAGCAACTGCTGGCCTCCTGCGGCTGCGAGGCCGAAGCCTGCGGTGACAGGAGGCGTGCACGAGGCGTGTTCGGTCCGTGCTCGGCGCGTCAGGCCGTCCGTGGTGAGTGAGATAGTCGGCGGCTATCGCTCTCTTGACGACGTTCAGCCACCATCGTTCCCATTCCTGGGGCGATTGCGGGGGCTGATCGGCGGTGAGCAGGTGGTCCCCGCAGAGCGGACAGCGGCCGTCCTGCTTGGCGAGCAGGCGCAAGTTGTAGCTGTCCAGCGGGGGTTTGACCTTTCGTCGCCGCTTGACCCAGTAGTTCGTCAGGCCGGGGTCGTCGGGTGACGCCCCGCCTGCGATCAGCTGGTGCCGAACGATGTTCGTCCAGGAGAACTTGAGCAGAATGGGGATCTCGCCGCGGTCGTTGAGCACGTTGGCGCGATCTCCGAACACCCACCGGTCGTTCCTGAACTTGTTGAACCTGCCGAAGTAGCGGCGAGCGATCCACTTCTTCGACTTGTTGGGGTGCATGCGTCTGGCCCACCGGTAGGTGAGCCACCACACGTAGTGATCCAGCGCCGTGAAGATTCTGCTGGACACCACCCCCCGGTAGTAGGCAGCCCAGCCCCGCACGATCGGGTTGAGCTTGGCGATGACCGCCGTCGCGTTCAAGCCGCGCAGAGCGCGCACCTCGTCCGCGAGCCTGTTCCGGATGCGCCTGACCGCCTCCGCACTTGGTTTGATCAGCAGCTTGCCGCGTCGATAGCGGCGGACGTTGAACCCGAGGAAGTTGAAGCCTTCTTCGAGGTGGACGATGCGCGTCTTGTCCTCGTTGAAGACCAGCCCCCGAGGCGCCAGCCACTGCGCAAGCTGTGCCTTGACCTGCTCGGACTGCTGTCTGGAGTGGCAGCAGGCGACCATGTCGTCGGCGTATCTCACCAAGATCGGAGAGCCCGCCACCACATCCCCGGCGTGTGTGCCGGTGGTGAGATAGCGGACCCCTGCGGCCTCCTCCAGCCCGTGGAGGGCCACGTTCATCAACAGCGGGCTGATCACACCGCCTTGAGGAGAGCCCTCCTCGGTCGGCGTGAACTGCCCTTTGTCGACCACTCCGGCCTTCAGCCACCGTTCGATCAGATCCCTGGCCGGGAACGAACCGAGCGAGTCGAGTAGCCGTGAGTGGCCGATCTTGTCGAACGCGGCGGACAGATCAGCGTCCAGGATCCACAACCGGCGGGCGCGTGGCCCGCTGAGCGTGGAGAACAGGGAGCCGATCGCATCCGCGCAGCTTCGCCCGGGGCGGAACCCGTAGGAACGGGGCTCGAACCGGGCTTCCCACTCGGGTTCCAGTGCGCTGCGGACCCGCGCCTGATGGCACCGGTCCAAGATCACGGGAATGCCGAGCGGTCGCTGCTTTCCATTGGCCTTCGGAATGTACACACGGCGCACGGGCATGGGGTCCCAGGACGAACGCGTGCGGTGCACCCGCATCGCGACCGCCGCCCTGGCTTCGGGGGACAAAGCTGTCTCCCCGTCGATCCCGGCCGTCCGACGTCCAGCGTTGCGCTGAGTGACTTGCCGCACGCTGACCAGCGTGTTCGACCAGGACCTCAGCATCAGTTTCTGCAAGGACCGGACCTGAGCCCAGTCCTCTTCTCGTGTCGCCTTGAAGATCCTCCGCCGCAGCCTCACTACGTTCTCCTCGTGAGTGCGCCAGACGATGGCGTCCCAGTCGAGAACGTCCTCGGGTCCGTTCACCGCAATGGTGTCCAACATGTCCCTCGGTTCGAGAGGCGCTCGGCCTCGGCGTTCAAAGGCTCACCAGCCCACGTCAGCGCCCTTTCGGGCCCGGTCGCCTGGACCGGCATCCGGCCGGTTCCCCGTGACAGCCGCCTGGAGAGGCAGCCGTGGTGTCACGAGTCCCGTTGCCTTTCGGCAGCCGGCATCCGCTTCTTGGGCATCCTGTCCCGCCGAGGGCTTCCGCCCCTCTTGCGATCGGCCTACCGAGCCAGATGGCCCGGACCCCGACGGGGTTTCCACGTTCCGCGCATACGAGACGCGACCGGGGAGGGCGCCCCCTAAACCCCGGGACCAGCGGTGTTCTTGCGACCGACGGGGCAGGCTCCGGTCGCCGCTCGCCGCCTCTTCCAGCGGCCAGGTCCTATCACCCGGTGTTCTTTCCGTCTCCCCGGGCTTGTCGATGACGAGGCATCACAGGGGGTTCACTCGCGTTCGCCCGTCCGGCCTTCTCCTTGCCCGGTTGCTCCCCCTGACGGATCGGGGGCCCTTGGGCGTCTTCCCTGAGCTTCGCACCCTCTGCGGGCAGGACCCGCGAGCGCACGTCAGGGCGGAGATCGGTCTCGAACACTGACCGAGAACTACGCAACCGGCATGACCGGCCTCCAATCTGCGAGTTCACTCATATGCGCGACTTCGTGTCGCACCACCCCAGTCGACCTGGGCCTGGGCCCCTGGAATCACCTCGAACCGGCGGTGCATGCCCGCGAGTTCCCGCGGCGTGATCCCCAGTTCCTCGGCGACCCTCGGACGGGCTTCCTGGACGTAGAGCTTGACCCGCTGATAGTTGCCCGTGAACCCGTACTCCCTGGCCAGGCGCTCGTGGATGACCGCGGCCTTCAGCAGGATCTCTGCCCGAAGCATCGAATCGATCAGGGGCGCGAACTCGTCGATCACCCTCGCCAACGACCGCCCGTTCGTCGACCGCCGCGGCGGAGTCGCCGGACCCGGCGCCGAGAGATACTTGCGGACCGTTTTACGGTCCAGCCCGGTCTCCCTGGAAATCTCCGACAGGCTCATCGCCCCGGACTCCAACAGGCCACGAAAACGCCGCAGTTCCAACCAGCGACGTGGATCCAAGACCACCGCCGACCACCCTCCGCCACCCACACCGACATGCAGCAGAGTGCCGAACCCGGCCCCTCAACACGTCAAGAACTGGGGACGTTCATCCGTACGCGGGTGGGGACGTTCATGTGTACGCCGACACCGCCCAAGTCAATGAGGTCGTCGCCTGGATCTGGGACAGAGATCTGATCCCGTTCCTGGAAGAGCTCGCCGCCGACTACCGGGGATGGGACAGTGAACGGAGCTGGCAGACCAACGACCCTGACCTCGCCGTGTCAGCCGTCTTCCGGTCAGGCGGCCACGTCGGACTGACCTGGACCTTGCGGCCATAGCCGAAGGCCGGCGGCGGCTGGAGTGCCTCGGTGACCACCTGGCTGGAGGCCGGTGAGCAGATGGCTTCCCTGGCGGCCGATGTCCGGCACTTCCTCGCCGGGGAGCCGCAGTGACAACCGGCATACGAATCACCTGGACGCTAGAGGCACATGGGTGGGCCGACTGCGTCGTTGAGGACCACCATGCGAAAGCGGAGCTGACAGCGTCCTACATCAGCAACGCGCCCGAGGAGTTCCTGACGGCGGTGGCCCGGCTCGTCGCGGGCGAGACGGAAGCCCGCGCCCAGTTTGAAGCCGAGCCGACCGCATACCGGTGGATTTTCTACCGCGAAGCTGCGGATGTCTGGATTCGCCTGCTGGAACTACGTCGCGGCAGCGACCACGACAACCGGGGAACCGAGATCTGGTCGTCTCAAGTCCCTATCGATGCACTCAGCCGAGCTGTGGTCCGCTGCTTCGACGAGGTGGCTCGGACCTACGGCGAGAGCGGCTACCGAGGCAAATGGGGCGAGCACTTCCCTCGAACCGAGCTCGAAGCCTTGAGACGTCTCTGGCACGCTCACCGCCACGACGATGGGAATAGCCACAGCGCCACTGCTCAGGTTGAGTGAGACAGACCAGCCATCACCGTCTCACTCAACCTGAACCACCCCAGGTCACGGCTTCACGATGGCCCACGTCTAGTGAGACAGGTCATCTGCTGTCCTGTCTCTGTGATGTCCGGCCGTCTCGAGATCTCCGGACATCTGAGCTGACGTCTCAGTCATCTCCGGGCATTTGGTGGGGTCTCGGTCTTCCCCGGGTACGCGGCTCTGCGCTGTCCACGGTCGTCGTGGCTCGTCGGCGTCGTACCGGAGGCCCGGATGGGTGCGTGTGAGGTGTCGGCGGAGGACATCGAGCTTGGAGTACGTCAGAGCAGGCGGGGTCCGTGATCGGGGGCCTCTGGGGCGCCTGTGGTCGGTCCGGTTCGAGTCGGTACGACCCGAGCGCCGGTTCCCGGCGTTCCGGGGCCAGGGCAACTGGTGCGGCTGGTACTGGTCGGCAACATGCGGCGGGCATGTGGGCTACGAGTCGTGGCTGGAGCGTGATCGATGCTGTTCGACTTCGACCCGCTGGTGGCCGGTATGTCCTCCCAGCCGTTCCGGCTGTCCTGGGCTGGGCCGGACGGGAAGCGGGTGCGGCACACGCCGGACTTCTTCCCCCCGGACCGATGGCACGGCCTGGCCCAGCGCCACTACCGGTTTTCCCGTCGCGCCGAACTCCTGAATCTGGCCCCCACCATGTCGACAACGGATCCGGACCGGGCAGCACCCTGGCTACTCGCCGCCGGCTATCCCGAACGTGTCGCACTGATCAGCCTGTTCGCCTCTGCCCCACGGAGGCAGTTGGCCGCCAGCGACGACCTCATCCTCTTACCGACGCCGTCGCCGAATTTGACCGGAGTTTCCCCACCGAGGCGCGGCTTCGCGGCACCAGCCGCACCTGGCTCGGCAAGACCGTCGCCGCCACGGCCAAGCAGATCGAAACCCTCCTGTCCGCTCCCGGGGAGCACACCCCCACATCCAACAGAGGCAAGTACGCCTTGACAATCCTGAACTGTCAAGGCGTACTTGCCTTATGTCTCTTCCAGACCTGGACGATCTGATCGCGGAAGTCGACCGGAGATGCGACACCGCACACCGCCCCGGCGGACAAGAACAGCCCGACTGGCTTGCCCTGCTGACTGTCGCCGCCCAACTCGCAGGCCAGATGCAGGCGCTGGCCGACGACCTAGTCGAGGACTACGTCGAGCACTGCCGGATGCACGGCTCCTCATGGACCGACATCGGTGGCGCCTTGGGCGTGACCCGACAGGCAGTGCAGCAGCGCTTCCACGCACCGCACAAGCGCTACAGCCCCGAGACGATGACCGACGATCTCCGCCAGGCGATGGTCCACGTCAAGCAGGCGGCGGTGCACCACCGCAACAACTACATCGGCACCGAGCACCTGTTGTGGGGTCTGACCGCGGAGGACAACAGCGCCACCCGGCTCCTGCAGACCACCGGCGTCTCACCGGAAGCGGTCCACCAATCCGTCGGAACCCGACTGAGCATGGGGGCATCTCAGGCAGCCGAACGGATCGCCTGGACTCCCTACTCCCGCAAGGCCATCGACATCGCGGAGGCACGGTCCGAGCAGCACGGATCCGACCGCATCGACTGCGAGGACCTGCTGATCGGCCTTGCCCAGGTCGGCCGCGGAGTGGCCGCCGACGTCCTGACCGAGGCCGGCTTCGACCCGGCCGCCCTCGACGCCACCCCTGCCGGCGCCTGAGCCCATCGCCGCCCCGGCGACTGCTACCTGACGACTGCGAGAGAACGGCCTCCTGCCCGGACTTAAGTGACACACACCGACGAATTGCGTCTCACTCAAGTCCGGACACCGCAGGTCAGCGCAGCACGATGCCCGGACTTATCTGGGACAGGACAATAGATGTCGTATTTGCGTGACAACTGTCGTCATCCGCGTGCGGCCTCCTAGTGCAGGTGCCTTTGGTCCGGCCTCCGCGAGTCGCCGAGAAGCGGCGTTGTCGGTGGTCTCTGCCAAGGTGTGCGTCGTGGATGAATTGGTGGAGCGTGTCGACGGTCAAGATCGTGTGCTGGGGGTGGTCAGCCGCCGGCAGGCCATCCGGGAGCGTTGGCTGCACCGGGTCGCCGTGACGGTGTGTCTTGATGAGGGTGGGCGGATCCTCGTTCACCGGCGGTCGGAGCAGCTGTCGCGCTTCCCCGGGATCCATGAGGTCATGGTCGGTGGTGCCGTGGCGGTCGGCGAGTCCTATGAACAGGCCGCCGCGCGGGAGCTGGCCGAAGAGCTGGGCATCCGTGTGCTGCCACGCCTGCTGTTCACGTTCCTCAACCGCAGCGGTTTGAGCCCTCACTGGCTTGGCGTACACGAAGCCGTGGTGCCGGACACGGTGGCCGCCGATCCCGATGAGGTCGCCTGGCATGGCTGGCTAAGCGAGCCGGAGCTGCGGTCGGCCCTGCTGGAGTGGCGCTTCACCCCCGACAGCCACGAAGCCTTCAACCGGTATCTCGCGTTCCGGACCGCGCGGTACTGACCTTGCCTTCTCGCGGGCTGGGGGCGCCTGGTTGAGGCCAACGCGCCTTGCGAGAGCGGCTGTTCGCGATAGGGGGCGAGTGCGGATGTGAGCTTCTTCCGCTTTGACGGACACCATTGGTGTGGTGGTCAAGCTGCGAGTGCGGTCTCGTGAATTAGGCTACGCGGTGAGTTCGGTGGGCAGGACGGTCCGGTGGGTTTCTGACCCGATCGGGTGGCGGCGGGCCTTGGCCAGGAGCTCGTAGCCCACGTAGCGGCAGGCCTCAGTCCATTCGTTCTGCTCGGCCAGGGCCGCGCCGACGAGCCAGAACGGCGGTGCGTCTGCGGAGATGCCGACCATTCCCTGGACGCAACCTCCTGCCGCGCAGGCAATCCTGACCTTCTGTACACGTGTATGGCTGCGTCCGGGTCATGCGCAGGCACGTTTTGGAGAGTTCCAGTCCTGCATGGGACTCGAACGGTGGCGATCGGTCCTTGAACCTGGCGAGTTGGGCATTTCCGTCCGATCTGAGCCGGTATCGATGCGAGCCACGCGTCGCCGCTTACTGATCTCGCTCATCAATCGGTCGATGACTGAACAGCGGTACGTCGCAAGCGAGGTGAACCGCAAAGAGTTCTTCGCGAAAATCTCTTTGCGAAGAACTCTTCGCGGATTACCGTGGGTTGCATGGTTGATGCAGCGGAGAGGCCGGATGGCCCGAACGTCGAAGCGGACTCGGTTGTCCTGGATGCCAAGGGGTTGCGTGCCCTGGCGCATCCGGTGCGCGTGCAGTTGGTCGGGTTGCTGCGGAAGTACGGCCCGTCGACGGCCACCCGGCTCGCGGAGCGGCTGGGCGTGAATTCCGGTACGGCCAGCTACCACCTCCGACAGCTCGGCACGGCCGGTTTCGTCGAGGAGGACACCGAACGCGGCAACGCCCGAGAGCGCTGGTGGCGTTCGGTGCACCGGACGACCTGGTTCAACGATCCGGAGCTGGCCGAGCGGGAGCCCGAAGCCGCGCTGGCCTACCAGCAGTCCGTCGCCGCCATCTACACCCTGCGCACGCAGCAGACCCTGAACGGGCTTCAGACGATGCCCCGCGCATGGCGGAACACCTTCGACATGAGCGACTGGGCCCTTCGGCTCACGCCCGAGGAAGCTACCGCCCTGGAACGTGAGTTGACGGAAGTCATCACGCGCTACCGGCGAGACGACCCGGATTCGGCGGCAACGGCCCCCGAGGGAGCCGAACGGGTCGCCGTGATCACGCAGATCCTGCCCGAACTGGATGCGCCTGCCGCATCGTCGCTCCCTTCTGGCACTCAGGAAGCGGAAGGAGGCCCGACGTCATGACCGACGACGCCTCGGAGGCCGATGGCATACCCGGCAAGAGGTCCTTACGGCCGCTGGGTGGAGTGCTGGCGGCCATGGCTGTATCGCTGACCGGCACGCGGATCTCCGTTGTGGCACTGCCCTGGTTCGTCCTCGTCACCACCGGCAGCGCCACCCAGACCGGACTGGTCGCCTTCTGCGAGATGACTCCCTACGTGGTCGTCAAGGCGTTCACCGGACCGCTGGTGGACCGGATCGGCCCGCGGGCCATTTCCTGGACCACCGATCTGGCCAGCGCGACCGCCGCCGCCGCGGTTCCCCTGCTGCACACCCTGAACCTGCTTTCCTATCCCCTTCTGCTGGTCCTGGTCGCGCTGATCGGCGCGGCCCGGGGACCCGGCGACCTGGCCAAGGAGGTGATGGTCCCGGAGGCCGCCGAGCGCGGCCGGGTTCCGCTGGAGCGGGCCACCGGTCTATCCGGTGTGATCGAGCGGCTCGCCTCTACCGTCGGCTTGGCGGTCGGCGGATCCCTGGTGGCGCTGCTCGGTCCCCTGACGGCGCTCGCCGTCAACGCGGGCTGCTTCGCCATCGGATCAGTGATCATCAAACTCGCGCTGCCTCGCGGCATGGGGCACGCGGCCGAGGAAGCCCCCTCGCAGGCCGGGGAGACGGAACCGGGCTACTGGCGGCGGTTCGGCGAGGGGTTCACCTTCCTGCGCGGCGAGCCGCTGCTGCTCACCGTCATCTTCATGGTCGGCATCACCAACCTGCTGGACGCGGCGATCACCTCGGTGCTCGTACCCGTCTGGGCCAGGGAGTCCGGCAACGGGCCGACCGCGATCGGCCTGATGGGCAGCATGATGGGGGCCGCGGCGGTTGGCGGGAGCCTGATCGCCGCGGTGGTCGCGCACCGGCTGCGGCGGCGGGTGGTGGTTCTCACCGGATTCCTGCTGGCCGGTGCACCAAGGTTCCTGATCCTCGCCTTCGATGCCCCGTTGGGGGTGGTACTGGCCGTCTTCGCGGTCAGTGGGTTCGGTGCCGGCTTCATCAACCCAGTGCTGGGGGCCGTCCTTGTCGAGCGGGTGCCGCGCCGGATGCTGGGCCGGGTCAACGCCCTCGGCGACTCGCTGGCCTGGGCCGGCATCCCTCTCGGTGGACTGATCGCGGGGGCGGCAGTGACCGCTGTCGGACTCATGCCGGTGCTGCTCGCCTCCGGCGCCGCCTACTTCCTCACCACGAATCTGGCTGGACTGCGGTCGGAATGGCGCGAGATCGACCGTACGCGCGGCCGGGGCGTCCTGAAGTCGAAATCCAAGGACGACGCCTCACGAGGCAGAGCCGATGTGACGACATGACATCTACGGAAGGGGAGGTCGGCCATCTGGTTTCCTCCTCCCTCCGACCGTTCCATCGCCCACGCTGCGCGCGCACTCAGATGACCGCTGGTCGGCGGCGTCTGTCGTCGCTCGCGGCCCGGAGGTCTGACCGAGCGAGGTCGAGGCGGGTGTCCATGTCGGTTGACCTCCCCGTACGACGCCACAGCGGGAAAGGTCCAAGCCCTCCTCTCTGCGTCAGCCTCTGACGATGCAGAAGGGATGCCCAGCCGGATCGGTGAGAACCCGCGCTTTGGCCCCATGAGGCTGGTGATCCGGCACCCCTGCGCCCAGCTCCAGCAGTCGGGCCTCGGCCTCCTCCAAGTCCTCCTCGACCGTGAAACAGATGTGAACGTTGAAAACCGATGAAGAGTCCGTCCTCACGGTTGAGACCTGCGAAGTCGGCGTCCGACTTCGGGTGGGGGTCGAGGCCGGTGGCCTGCTGGTAGAACGTCGCCAGAGCCAACGGATCACTGCAGTCGAGTGTTATCGCGCTCAACTTCATTTGCAGGGGCATGACACCTCCAGCCGACCAGTGGACTTCCGCGATCAACATCCTAGAAACAGCTTCCTACGGTTGAGCGGGACACCGGTCGCCGACCTGTCCCACTCGACCGTACGCGCCACAGGCCAGAACTCCACCGCTGTGAGGTGACGCTGGGCGATCACGCCTGCTTGATCAGAAAGTCTGTGCGCGAGCGCCAGGTCATCCATCGGCGTCCCTCCTGCTGCTGGGCCTTGCCCTTGACCCATGGCACCATGGCGGGCCAGATCGCCCGGCTGCTGGGCGCCGCCCGGGTGGTCGGCAGCGCAAGCTCACCGGACAAGGCGCAACGACTGATGCGCGAACTCGGCTACGACGCCACTGTGCTCGCTCGTTCTGGACACCGTGGGTGGTGAACAGTTGGCGGCCGCCGTCCACGCGGCAAACCGGGGCGCCAGGATTGCCCTGGTAGGCGCGTTGGACGGTCAGCTGTCCCCCGGCGGAACGGGCGGGAGCGCGCTGGCTGTGCTCGATACCTATCGTCTGCTGACCCGGGGCATCACGATCGCCGGCTACAACGGCATGGACCATCCGGAGGTCGAGGCGGAGTGGGAGGCCCACCTCGGAGGTTGGCTTCGGAAAGGTGACATCCAGTTCCCCTACACCCCGGTCCGCGGAATGGAGCGAGCCCCAGGGGCGTTGCCCGCACTGATCTCCGGCCGCTCCTTCGGGGCGACCATCGTGGAGTTGTAGGACCGGGCGGAGCAGGCATGCGGATCGGCGAGGCAGCGGCGGCAGCCGGGACCACACCGCGCGCTCTGCGCCTGTACGAGGCCCGCGGCCTGCTTCAACCGCCACCACGCCCCTCGTCCGGTCAGCGCGAGTACGGCTCCGCCGAGGTGGAGCGCGTCCGAGTCATCCGTAGCCTTCTGGCCCTGGGCCTCACGCTGGAGGACCTCCGCCGCCGGGCCCACCGCCTGGACCTCCTCGTCCAGGACCAGCCGTCGGCATCCTGTGCCGGCAGCCCCGGCGAGTCCAGTGACGTCGTGGTCGATCGTCTGACGTTTCTGGACGCGGAGATCGCTCGCCTCACACACCTACGCCTGGGCCTCGCCGTAGCCACAGGGCGGTCGCGATGTGCTCCGGTCCCGCCGACCCCCCACGAAACCGGCGCGCCGCCTGACCTTGAGCGCTGATCTCCGACCCGCCAGGTCAACCCTCGTGGTCTCGGCCCGACACTCACGCACGGCCTTGGATCCAATGAGACAGGTCACCGAAGTCACGCATGACTGCATGTTGCATCCACTTCTTACTAACTTGTAAGTTAGAAGCATGACTACGACGACTACGACCATGGCCGATACGGCCGCCACGGACCCCGCCGCTGTCGAGGACTTCTGTGCTCGGTGGGAGAAGGCGTGGAACGACCACGACGGGGACGCGGTGGCGGCGCTGTGTGCCGACCACCTCGTCTACGACGAACCCGCTCTGGGCGGGACGGCGTACGGGCCCGACTCCATCCGTCAGTTCGTGAACCACATGGCGGGGATGTTCCCGGACTACTCCTTCACCCGGATGGGGCTGTACGGCGAGGTCACTCGGCGCGCAGTGCTCGTCGCCTGGCGCTTCGGCGGCACCCTCGCGGGGACCGGTCACCGTGTCGAGTTCCACGGTGACGATCGCGTGGAGCTCGGCGAGGACGGCCTCATCCACGCCTACCGGTGCCTGTACGACTTCAAGGGCGTGCTGGACCAGATCCAGGCCGCCCCGGCGCCGGCCTCAGCCCCGGCCCCGGAGTGAGCAGGCCCGTCGCCGTGCGCAAGCCGGCGAGCGAGCGGCGTGCGGAGATCATGCGGGCCGCTGACGCCGAGTTCGCCGCGAACGGCCTGGCCGGGACCCGGCTGGAAGCCATCGCCGCGCGAGTCGGTGTCTCCCACCCGCGCATCGTGCAGATGTTCGGCTCCAAGCGCAGCCTGTTCCTCGACGTCACGCACGCCGCCTTCGACCAAATCGAGGCCGCCTTCGCCGATGCCGAGCCCTCGCTGACCGGGCTCGGCGACGCCTACCGGAGCCTGCTGCAGCGCGAGCCCACCATCGGCCTCGTGATGCTTCAGGGCTACGCGGCGGCGGCCGACGAGCCGGTGCGGGAGGCGGTCAGAGAGCGACAGCTGCGGCTCCAGGAGGCCATCGCCGGCCTGACGGGGGCGGACGCTATGCAGGTACGTACGTTCTTCGCCACCGGGCTGGTGTTCACCGTGTCCACGCTGCTCGAACTGCCCGACCAACGCGCCGACGCGGAATGGGGCGCCTGGCTCCTCAGGCTCGCCGCACCACCCGGCGACAGCGACAGCGACAGCGGCTGAAGGCTCGTACGGCTGTCTCAGCCGAAATTCGTGGCGTCGCGCAAGGTGGTCAGCACGGGCGCGTACATGCGGGCCTTGATGGTGCCGAGGGTGTCGCCGGCCTTGTTGACCTGGGATTGGGCCAGTTCTACGGCCGTGCTGCGGACGGCGTCCTCGGCGACGGCCTGGTCGACGATGCCCACTGCGGCGGCGTCGGCGCCGCCGTAGCGGTGGGCGGTGACCATGGCCCGGTGTGCGGCCTGCGGGGCCAGCCGGGCCTGGATGAGGGCCGCCATGCCGGGGGTGAAGGGGATGTCGATGTCCGCCTCGGGCAGGCACCAGTAGCCCCGGTCGGCGCGCATGACCCGGAAGTCATGGGCGAGGGAGAACATCGCGCCCGCCGCGAAGGTGTGGCCCTGCAGGGCGGCCACAGTGATCACGGGCAGGGACAGCACCCGCGCGAACAGCGCGTGGACGGAGACGACGTAGTCCTGGTACCGGTCGGCGTTCGCGAACAGCCATTCCAGGTCAAGGCCGTTGGAGTAGAACTTCCCCGTCGCCGCCGTCACCAGGGCGCGGGGCCCTTCGGCCTTCTCCACCTCGTCCAGGGCCGCACCGACGGACGCGAGCCAGTCGGGGTGGAAACGGTTCTCCCCGTCTCCGAGGTCGAGAACGAAGACGTTGTCCTGGCGGTCGAGCATGGGCATGGCGGCTTCCTCAGGGGCTTGGTCCGGCTGAGCCATCTACTTACTTGCCTGCTGTTACTTGCCTGCTGTCACTTACCTACTTGTCGGTAACTTATGGGGTGCGCCACGGAACGGCAAGCATCGACGACAAGCCGGCGCCCGCTCACCCCGCCGCGGCGCCGAACCACCTGGACAGCTGGCCCAGCAGCTCCCGCTGGTCCTCCCCCACCCACGCCACGTAACCGTCCGGCCGCAGCAGCGCGGCGGGCACGTCGAGCTTCTCCAGTTCCTCGCCGGTGTCGACGACATGGTCGACCCGGTCCGCCCAGCCGGTCACCGAGAGCCGGCCCGCGGGGTCGAGGAGCAGGCCCCGGCCGGCGCGAGTCAGCTCGTAGAGGCGCCCCTGCTTCAGGGTCACGTCCCGCATGCGTCGGCCGAGCAGGTCATGGCCCTCGCCGAAGTCGTAGCGGATGCCGATCCCGACGAGCTTCTCGATCAGGTGCCGCTTCACGTCCTCGAAGTCCATCAACTCCGACAGCAGTCGACGTACGGACCGCGGGCCCGGCTCGGAGGCCATCAGCAGCGTCTGCGCGCGGGTGCCGTCCAGTACGTCGGCGGCCACCTCGTGGCGTTCGGTGTGGTAGCTGTCCAGCAGCCCCTCCGGTGCCCAGCCGTTGATCTCGGCAGCCAGTTTCCAGCCGAGGTTGAACGCGTCCTGGATGCCCAGGTTGAGCCCCTGTCCGCCGACCGGCGGATGGATGTGCGCCGCGTCGCCGGCCAGCAGCACCCGGCCGGTGCGGTAGCGCTCGGCCAGCCGGGTGCCGTCGCCGAAGCGGGAGATCCAGTGCGCGGAGTGCACACCGAAGTCGGTACCGGCGTACGCCCGCAACTGCCGCTTGACCTCGTCGAGGGTCGGCGGGACCGAGCGGTCCTCGGTCACCCCGTCGGCGGGCACGACGACGCGGTACATCCCCTCGCCGCCCATGGGCCCGAGGCCGAACCACTTCTCGGTCTTGCGGACCTCGGCCACCACGGCGGCCACCGTCTGCTGCGGTACACCCACCCTCATCTCACCCAACAGCGCCTCCTGGCGGGTGGGTTCGCCGGGGAAACCGACGCCGAGCAGCTTGCGTACCGTGCTGCGGCCACCGTCGCAGCCGACCAGGAAGCGCGAGCGCAGCCGGGTGCCGTCGGCCAGCTCCGCGGTCACCCCGTCGTCGTCCTGGCTCAGCCCGACCAGCTCGCGGGAACGCCGGATCTCGACGCCGACCTCGACGGCGTGCTCGTACAGCAGCCGGTCGATGATGGTCTGCGGGATACCGAGTACGTAGGGATGCGCGGTGTCCAGCCGGTCCGGCGCGGGCTTCTCGATCGCGGCGAAGAATCCGCCGCCCACCGGATACTGCTTGCCGTGGGCGAGGAACCGCTCCAGCAAGCCCCGCTGGTCCATCACCTCGATGCTGCGCACATGCATACCGAGCGAGCGGACGACCGGCGTCGGCTCGGCGTCCCTTTCCAGCACGACCACGCGTACGCCGTGCAGCCGCAGCTCGGCGGCCAGCATCAGGCCGGTGGGTCCGGCGCCGGCCACGATCACGTCCGCCTGGAAACCCGTGTCCATCATGAAACCCCCATTTCGGCAGCCCTCGATTACCGCGATGCCCGCGATTCCCGCGATTTCCGCAGGTCCGGGCTGCCTCGGCCGACGATTCTGCGGCACGACGGGGGTCTTGCCGCAAGCCCCCCACTGCGCTATAGCTTGAGAGTGGCAAGGAGTGCTGGACGACCTCCTTGCCTTTTCGTTTGGCTTTTCGTTTGGCTTTTCGCCGCCAGGACCGGCCCCGTACCCCGGTGGTACCGTCGTTGAATGGACCCGCAGGAGCTCGCCAACCTCGCGCATCTGCGTCGGGCCCGGGATCTGATCGACCGGGAGTACGCGCGTCCGCTCGACGTCCCGACGATGGCCAGGCACGCGCTGATGTCACCGGCGCACTTTTCCCGCCGGTTCCGGGCGACCTACGGCGAGACGCCGTACAGCTATCTCATGACCCGCCGGATCGAACGGGCGATGACGCTGCTCCGCGCCGGTATGAGCGTGACCGACGCGTGTATGACGGTCGGCTGTACCTCGCTGGGCTCGTTCAGCTCACGGTTCACCGAGATCGTCGGTCTGACGCCGAGCGCGTACCGCGGCCGGGAGCACGACGCCGTGACGGCGATGCCCACCTGCGTGGCCAAGGTGCAGACCCGGCCGAGCAGAAACGGCCCTGGTGCGGAGGCGTCGAGCGTCGGCACACCGACCGGGGACGTGAAGAACGTACCGAGCAGGATTCGAGAAGCGGGCCGCACGGCCGCCGCCTAGCGTTGTCGGCATGGACATCGCACTGCACTACTCCCACATCACCGTCAACGACCCCGACGAGGCGCTCGGCTTCTACCGCGACGCACTCGGCTTCGAGGTCCGCAACGACGTCGCGTCCGGCGAACACCGCTGGGTCACCCTCGGCAGCCCCGCGCAGCCGGACCTCGAAATCGTCCTCTCCGAACCGCACGCGGGCCGTTCCGCGGCCGACGGCGACGCTTTGCAGGAACTGCTCACCAAGGGCGTCATGCCGTCGCTGGTCTTCCGCACCGACGACCTCGACGGCATGTTCGAGAAGGTACGGGCCTCCGGCGCCGAGGTTCTCCAGGAGCCCATGGACCAGCCGTGGGGCCCGCGCGACTGCGCGTTCCGTGACCCCTCGGGCAACCTGGTACGGATCTCGCAGAAGCCGAAGGGCTAGCCGGCCCCTCGGGAGCAGCCCGCGCCGGACCCTGGCGGCACAGCCCGCCCGACAGACGGAACAGAAGGAGACGGAGACCCGATGAGCAGGACCCCGAGGTCGGACTCGCAGCCGCCCGCCGAGCCGCACGGTGCCGACATCCACGATCTGATCCGTGTGCACGGCGCGCGCGAGAACAACCTCAAGGACGTCAGCATCGAGCTGCCGAAGCGTCGGCTGACGGTGTTCACCGGTGTCTCCGGCTCGGGCAAGAGTTCGCTGGTGTTCGACACGATCGCGGCGGAGTCACAGCGGCTGATCAACGAGACGTACAGCGCGTTCGTCCAGGGGTTCATGCCGACGCTGGCGCGGCCCGAGGTCGACGTACTCGAAGGGCTGACGACGGCGATCATCGTCGACCAGCAGCGGCTCGGTGCCGACCCGCGCTCCACGGTCGGCACCGCCACCGACGCCAACGCGATGCTGCGCATCCTGTTCAGCCGGCTGGGGAAGCCGCACATCGGGCCGCCGAGCGCGTACTCCTTCAACACGGCGTCGGTCCGGGCGAGCGGCGGGATCACCGTCGAACGCGGTGCCGAGAAGACGAAGACCGTCAAGGCGACCTTCAACCGCACCGGCGGTATGTGCACGCGCTGCGAGGGCCGGGGCGCCGTCTCCGACATCGACCTCACCCAGCTCTACGACGACTCCAAGTCGATCGCCGAGGGCGCGTTCACCATCCCCGGCTGGAAGTCCGACAGCCAGTGGACCGTGCAGCTCTACGCCCAGTCGGGCTTCCTCGACCCGGACAAACCGATCCGCGACTTCAGCAAGAAGGAGATGCGGGACTTCCTCTACGGCGAGCCGACGAAGATCAAGGTCAACGGCGTCAACCTCACCTACGAGGGGCTGATCCCCAAGATCCAGAAGTCGTTCCTGTCCAAGGACAAGGAGGCTCTGCAGCCGCACATCCGGGCGTTCGTGGAGCGGGCGGTCACCTTCGCCACCTGCCCGGACTGCGAGGGCACGCGGCTCAGCGAGGGGGCCCGGTCGTCGAAGATCGGGAAGATCAGCATCGGTGACGCCTGCGCGATGGAGATCCGGGACCTGGCCGAGTGGGTCCGGGGGCTCAAGGACTCCTCGGTCACGCCGCTGCTCACCGCGCTCCAGCACACGCTGGACTCGTTCGTGGAGATCGGCCTCGGCTATCTCGCGCTCGACCGCGCCTCGGGCACCCTGTCGGGCGGTGAGGCGCAGCGCGTCAAGATGATCCGCCACCTCGGGTCGGCCCTCACCGACATCACGTACGTGTTCGACGAGCCGACGATCGGCCTGCACCCGCATGACATCCAGCGCATGAACGACCTGCTGCTGCGGCTGCGCGACAAGGGCAACACGGTGCTGGTCGTGGAGCACAAGCCCGAGGTGATCGCGATCGCCGACCATGTCGTCGACCTGGGTCCCGGCGCCGGTACGGCGGGCGGCACGGTCTGCTTCGAGGGCACGGTGGAGGGGCTGCGGACCGGCGGCACGGTCACCGGCCGCCACTTCGACGACCGGGCCACCCTCAAGGCGCCGGAGACGCTACGCAAGGCCACCGGCACGCTGCCGATCCGTGGCGCGACGAAGCACAACCTCCAGGGCGTCGACGTCGACATCCCGCTCGGGGTGCTGTGTGTCGTGACCGGGGTCGCCGGGTCCGGCAAGAGCTCGCTCATCCACGGGTCGCTGGTCGAGACGCGGGGTGCCGTCGACGGGGGTGTGGTGGCGGTCGACCAGACCCCGATCCGCGGCTCCCGGCGGAGCAACCCGGCGACGTACACCGGGCTGCTCGACCCGATCCGTACGGCGTTCGCCAAGGCCAACGGGGTCAAGCCGGCGCTGTTCAGCGCCAACTCCGAGGGTGCCTGCCCCACCTGCAACGGTGCCGGTGTCATCTACACCGACCTGGCGATGATGGCGGGCGTGGCCACGACCTGCGAGGACTGCGAGGGGAAGCGGTTCCAGCCGGCGGTCCTCGAGTACCGGCTCGGCGGCCGGGACATCAGCGAGGTGCTGGCCATGTCGGTGACGGAGGCGGAGGAGTTCTTCGGCGCGGGCGACGCCCGTACGCCGGCCGCGCACCGCGTCCTGGACCGGCTCGCGGACGTCGGCCTCGGCTATCTCAGCCTCGGCCAGCCCCTCACCACCCTGTCCGGCGGCGAACGCCAACGCCTCAAGCTGGCCACGCACATGGGCGACAAGGGCGGCGTGTACGTCCTCGACGAACCGACGACCGGCCTCCACCTCGCCGACGTCGAACACCTCCTCAGCCTGCTCGACCGGCTGGTCGACTCGGGCAAGTCGGTCATCGTCGTGGAACACCACCAGGCGGTCATGGCCCACGCCGACTGGATCATCGACCTCGGCCCCGGCGCGGGCCACGACGGCGGCCGCATCGTCTTCGAGGGGACCCCGACAGACCTGGTGGCATCCCGCAGCACCCTGACGGGGGAGCATCTCGCGGGGTACGTGCGGGCCTGAGTGGGGGGCCCGGGGGTAGCTGCTCGCCGAGGGGTGCCACGGGTCGCGATAGCTCGATCGTGTGATCGTCCGCTCGCGGGCTTGCTGCGTCCCGGGCTGATCGGCCTGACCTGGCTGCGCGACCTGGGACACGGGGTACGGCGTCAGCGTGCGGGGCCCCCGCTTCTTCCGATCGGGCCGTGAGCCACCGCTCCCCCCTCAGAACGGCAACGCCCGCCCGTGCACGACCTCCAGTCGTGACACCGCTCGGGTCAGCACCACGTACAGCCGGTGCAGTCCCCGACCGGTAGCGCCCTCAGCTTCCACGATTGCCGCCGGTTCCACCACGACCACGTGGTCCCACTCCAGGCCCTTCACCGCCTTCGCCGGCAGGACCGCGACCCTTCCCCCGCTCAGCGTCACCCCCGCCGCAGCCAAAGCCTCCCGGACAGTGGTCACCTCACCCTCCGCCGCCACGACCCCCACCGACCCCTCCCCGGCCAGTGCCCGGCGTACCGCTGCGACCACCTCCCCGGCGATGTCGGTCGCCTTCACCACCCTCAACTCCCCGTCGCCGCGCAGGGATCGGGCCGGTGGTACCGGTACGTCCAGGTGGGCCAGGAGTCGGTTGGCGAAGGCGACCACCGTCCGTGGTACCCGGAATCCGACGGTCAGGGGGATCACCGTGGCGTCGGGTTTGCCCAGGTGGGCGAGGAGGGGCTGCCAGGCTCGTGCCGCCCACGGTGTGGTGCCCTGTGCCAGGTCACCCAGGACCGTCAGCGAGCCGTACGGCACCCGGCGTGCGATCGCCCTGCACTCCATCGGGGAGAGGTCCTGCGCCTCGTCGATCACGACATGACCGTATCCCTCGGGGTGTTCGATCAGGCCGGCGACCTCATCGAGGAGGACCAGGTCGGCGGCCGACCAGCGCGCCGACTTGCCGGACCTCGGCGGGCGGGCCCAGTGCACCGCCCGCTGCTCCTCCTCGCCCAGGAGTCCCTCGGCGGCTCGCGCCAACACCCCCTCGTCCGACAGGAGTTCGGCCACCACCTCCGCCGGACGCACCCTCGGCCACACCGCCTCCACGTACGCCCCGATCGGCCGCGCCCGCTCGACGCGCCGCACCCAGGCGTTCGTCTGCGGCCCCGCCCGCCGTTCCGCCTCCCGCTGGACGCGGTGCACGATCCGGGTCCGTACGCGCTCGCGCCCCACGGCGTACGGCGGATCCTCGGCCCGTACGCCCGTCACGATCCGCGCCAGTTCCGCCGCCGGGATCCGCCAGCGGTACGAATCGTCCTTCACCTCAAGGGAGTTGGCCTGGCCCATTGCCTCTTCGGTCGCCACCCGTGCGTACAGTGCCCGGCGCAGCACCTCCGCCATCCGCGCGTCGTGCTTCACGACGGCGGCCCGTTCGTCGTCCTCGGCGCGCACCGGATGGCCCGCGATCTCGTCCGAGACGGTCGACTGCCGGACGCCCGTCTCGCCGAGGGCGGGCAGCACCTCCGAGATGTACGAGAGAAACGTGCGGTTGGGTCCGAGGATCAACAGGCCGCCGCGCTGCACGCGTTGGGGGTAGGTGTAGAGAAGGTAGGCGGCCCGGTGCAGCCCGACGGCCGTCTTGCCGGTGCCGGGGGCGCCCTGCACGCACACGGAGACGCCGAGGCCCGCCCGTACGAGGTCGTCCTGTTCGGGCTGGATCGTCGCCGCGATGTCCCGCATCGGTCCGACCCGGGGCCGCGCGATCTCCCGCGCGACCAGACCGTCCGCGCCGCCCGCCAACTCCCTCTCTCCTGAGCCCACTTCCCCCGCGTCGGGTTCCGTCGCCTCCTCGTCCAGGTGCTCGTCCTCCAGGCCGGTGAGGTCGGCCGAGTCGCCCGTGCTGCCGGGCGCCCAGCCGAACCGGCGCCGTACGGCCACGCCCTGCGGGTCGCGGGCGCTCGCCTGGTAGAAGGCCCGGGAGACGGGGGCACGCCAGTCCACGACGAGCGGCGGGCGCGTCGGGTGCTCGCTGATGCGCAGGCGCCCGACGTGGTAGCTCGCGCCGCTGTGATCGCCGCCCCGGTCGCCATCGGCGAAGTCCAGCCGGCCGAAGAACAGGGGCCCTTCGGGCAGTTCGCCCAGCTCCTTCGCCTTGCTGCGGAGCTGGTACCCGAGCACCTCCGCGTCCGCCCCTGAGGCGGAGACGTCCGCGCCGGTGACGACGTGTTCCCGGGCGCCGTCGATCATCGCGGCGAGTGCGGCGCGGCAGGTGTCGTGATGGGCGCGTTCGCGGCGCAGGGAGTCGTGGAGCGGGGAGTCGGGTGGCGTCATTCCAGCCAGCCTACCGAAATAACGTAACCGGGTTACATATTTTACTCGGTCGCGTTGCTCACATCCTGTGCCGATTCCCGCACCGCTGCCGACCGGAGCCACGGCAGCACCGCCTCCAGCTGCCCGAACGCCTCCTCCGCCGCCGCGACCGCGTCCCCGCGCACCGCCTCCACCGGCTCCCCCGCCGCGATCCGCCGCCAGTTCTCCTGCGCGAGAATCCGCTGTACGGCGATGATCTGGCCGGCCGCGAGCCGGGCCGCCAGGGTGTCGCCGAGGGCGGCGGCGAGTACGGCCTCCGATCGCTGCTGGTACTCGTACGCCCGTGCGACCAGCGACGGGGTGCCGTAGAGCAGCCGGTGGAAGGCGAGCACCGCCGGGGCGCCGTTGAGGCCGGTGACCGGGTCCTCGCGGCTCAGCCCGTCGAGGAAGTGCCTACGGAGCGCATCGACCGGAGACGCGCCGGACTCGGCCGCCCGCACCACCCGGGCCGCCTCGTCCTCGTGGTCCGCGAAGCGGTGCAGGACGAGGTCCTCCTTGGCCGGGAAGTACCGGAACAGCGTCGGCTTGGAGATCCCGGCCGCCGCGGCGACCTCCGCGACGGAGACCGCGTCGAAGCCCTTCGCGAGGAAGAGCCCGATCGCGACGTCGGACACATTCTGGTAAGTCTGCTGCTTCTTGCGCTCGCGCAGCCCGGTTCCTGCCATGGGAGCGAGGGTACGCACTCCCTGCCACCGGAAGCGGACCCGCCCACCGCGCGCGGCCCTCCCGGCTAGCTCAGCGCGAGCGCCAGATAGGGATTCCCCGTGGACCGGGTCGGCAGGCCGAGCGCGGCCGTGGCCGACGCGAGCGTCATCGCGTACGAGTCGACCGCCCGGCGGACGTTCGGGGCGTCCAGACCGGTGCCGGTGACCAGCCGGTCCAGGTCGATGTAGGCGGACCGGACGATCTCGATGTCCCGGTACACGCGCCAGTCCCGCCGCCAGTTGTCGGTGTACTTCGGCGCCAACAGGCTCTCCCAGCGCCGGAACATGCGGTCCCGGATCTCCGACCGGGTCGGCGTGAGGTGCATGTGCCGTACCAGGTCGTAGAGCGGGTCACCGACGACCGCCATCTCCCAGTCGATGATGGTCAGCACCAGGGAGTCGTCACGACGGACGAGGTTCCACGGGTTCAGGTCACCGTGCAGCAGCACCGGCTCGCGTTCGCTCACCACGTGCCGGCTCAGGATCTGCCGCAGCCGGTCGGCGTCGGGCAGCCCGACCACCCTCGCCAGCTGCTGCGACTCCCTCGGCAAATCCCGTACCAGAATGACGAGTTGCTCACTCAGCCAGCCGTGGAAACCGCCTTCGCCCGCCGCCGGGTCGAGCGCGTGGTAGTCCACGCCCGTCAGCGCGCCGAGCTGGTCGACGAGCGCGTCCGCCTCGTGCGGCAGCAGGCCGTTCACCGGATGGCTCGGCGGCTGGTCGATGTCGCGCCGACCCGCGTACGTGTGTACGGCGAAGCGTTCCGCCCGGTAGCCGCGGCCCAGCGCGAGGACCCTCGGCGCCGCCACCGCGACGGACGACCGTTCGATGGCCTGGAGCACGGCGTGTTCGCTGAGGAAGCTCGGGAACTCGCGCCTGCAGGCCTTCGGCACCTGACGCCGGACGACCACGGGAAAGTCGACCCCCGCGACCCAGACCACCGAGTTGAGGTGCGCTGTTCCCTTGTGCACCCGGTGGGCCGGCGCCGCGCCCTCCTCCAGCAGCGCGCGGTGCACATCGGCGCGGGAGAACTCGGGATGCTCCTGGACCCGGTCGTCCGGCGACCAGTGGACGTCGTCCGCGCCCCGCCACCGGCCCGTCTTCTTCTTGTCCTCCCGCGATGCCTGCCGCCGGAAGAGGATGCGCTCGATCTCGTCCGAGCCCGGCACGCTGCCGAGCCCCAGCGGCCCCGCCGCCGCCTCCAGAGCGCCGAGCACGGACGCCGTCGCCTCGTCCAGGCTCTTCTGGTCGAACGTGTCCTCCAGGGACTGCGCGGCCCGCATGACGTCCGGGAAGACGGACTGCGCCCGCTCGAAGTCCACGTAGTGGCGAAGGTCCTTGGCCAGACCCCTGACGGCAGCGGGGCGGACCCGTCGCATGGCCTCCGCCCAGGCGTCGATCACGTCGTTCCACTGGTACGCGGGGTACTGCATGCGCACGAGGTGCGTCGCGAGGTCGTGGAGGGGATCGCCGTAGGTCGCCAGTTCCCAGTCGACGCAGATGAGGGGCGGGTCGCCGTCGTAGGAAACGATCAGGTTGTCGCGGTGCAGGTCCGCGTGGAGCAGGTTGTGGGGCCGCCGCGTCATGGCCGGCACCCGTTCGGCCAAACGGGTGAGGGCGTCCTCAGGGATGCCGAGCGCCTTGAACAACCCGCCGAAAGCGGGCCAGTTGCGTCGGCGGATCTGGCGGTCGGCCAGATGGGCGAGCGCCCGCAGAAAACCTTGACTGTCCGTGAGGTTGCGGGGCCAGGCCTGGGGCAGGGGCGGCAGAGCCCCTCGGCGCACCTGGGTCATCTGGGCCAGCAGGTCGGCCAGCGCCTTCATGAGGAGGGTGTCGACGGGCTTGCCGTTGCCGCAGATGCTGGAGAGCGGCACGCCTTCCACATAGCTGTGGACAGTGAAGCCGTCCCCCTCCAGCAGGCACTCCGGCACATGCGGCAGCACGCCGTGCACGGCGTCGAGGATGCGCGCCTCGTCCCGCCAGGTGCGGATCACCACGGGCAGCGCCGCCTCGCGCCGGATCCGGACGGTGACCGGCGTACCGACCGCCAGGCCGACCTTCCGCGCCACGTCCTGCGTCAGGGGCAGGACGTAGTTCTGGTTGTGGTGGCCGCTGCTCGCCTTGCCCGCTACCGCGGCGCGTGCCACGAACGCCTCCACGGCGTCCGGCGAACCACCGCCGACGCACTCCCCTGTCACGGAACGGGGAACGGGGGGTGCGCCCACTGGCTGCTCCGGGACTCGCGCGAGGATGGATGGTGCGGCAAAACGGTGGTCTCAGGTGATGCTCCGCGCGA
This sequence comes from Streptomyces sp. B21-083, assembly GCF_036898825.1. Taxonomy (GTDB): domain Bacteria; phylum Actinomycetota; class Actinomycetes; order Streptomycetales; family Streptomycetaceae; genus Streptomyces. The sequence goes on from NZ_JARUND010000001.1 coordinate 4,558,884, forward strand.
CCGGAGTGACAACGGAGCGGACACACGGATGGTCTGCCACTCTGTTGCGTCAGGTCGCCGAGGTTGGCCTGTTTGCCATCCATACGCACGAACGCGAGCTGTTGCTCACACGGTGCGGGCATGCTAGCGCACGGTTCCGGACTCCTCGGAAAGCAGGCCCCAGACCGAGTCGAACCAGTTCTGCATGCTCTCAACAAAGGTGGAGCCCGGCGAGTTCGGGTCACCGTCCCGTACATGGTGCGTCAGCGTCGCACCCAGGCCCAGGACGTCGAGGGCCTCGACCGTCTTCCGCTTGTCCACCACCACCGGACGCCGGATCACCGCGTACATGCCGTGGAGCGCTTCGTCGCCGTTGATCAGGTAGAGCTTGAAGGCCGGGGTCAGCGGCGCGTGCCGGACCTGCAGGTCGATCTGCGGGACCAGCTTCTCGGCCGTCAGCTCCGCCAGTACTCCGCGCAGTGAATCGGTGTGACGGCCGGTGATGTCGCGGAGCCGGTTGCGCAGGAGCGGGTCGTCCTTCGGGTCGATCCCCCTCGGGTAGGGCAGGGACTCCGTGTCGGACGGCAGCAGCATGCGCAGTGCGATGCGCTGCGGGACGATGACCTTGGCCCTGATCCGTTCCGCCTGGAGACGGATGTGCGCGTCCAGGGTCTCGGACGTCAACGTGTAGACGTCCAGGGTGACTTCGGGCTGTTCGAACGCCTCGCTGATGAGCGGCCCCAGCGTCACGGCCTGACGCGACCTGGTGGCCCTGGCCGTCGAGGACTGGATGCGCTGCGTCTTGACGACCCGGGAGCCGCTGCCCTGCCGGGACTCGATCCAGCCCTCGTTGCGCAGCTCCCTCAGAACACGCTGGACGGTGTCACGGGAGACCCCGAACTCGGCGGCGAGGTCTCGCTGTGGGGGCATCAGGGATCCCAGCGGGTACTCCCCGCCCGTCATCCGGTGCCGCAGCTCGTCGGCCACCCGGTCGAACTCCCTGCCGCCGCCGTCAGTGGCCTGCTGCCCGCCCTCGTGTCCCACACTCCGACCGTACCGCTTCCGGTCCATTTCCAAACAGATACCAGTCAACTTAACCATCAACTACCAACCCGGTTAAGGGATCAACAACACCGGGCAGACCACATTTACGTCAACCAGTCCAATTGGAAAGCGAGTTGACCGCTTCACGCAAAGTGGAAGGTAGAGGTGAGGAGAATGGTCCTTTTCCAAGCAGCCCTGGCACTGGGCGAGTTCCTGCTGGGACGGCTGGCCCAGTCAAGACTCGGGATGCTGGGCCTGCTGCTCATGGCGGCGGTCGCCGTGGGCATCCGGGCGCGCCACGCCGGTCTGGCCGTCGGCGCGGCAGTGGTGTTCACCCTGCTGATGACTCAGGCCTGACCGCGCAGCAGCTTCAGTACGGGCTCCAGCGAGCCCACGATCACCTCGGCACCCGCGTCCCGCAGCAGCTTCTCCTTGGGTTCGTTACGCGCGTAGCCGAGGAACGGAACACCGGCCTCCCGTGCGGCCAGGTAGTCCGAGGGGGTGTCGCCGATCATGAGCGCGGACGCCGGAGCCGCCCCCATCGCGTTCAGCGCCTGGTTGAGACAGTGCGGGTGGGGCTTGAGATGGCTCAGCTCCTGCGTGCGGCCGTAGATGTGCGGGGTGAAGCACGCGGTCAGACCGCGGCTCGCCAGATACTCGCGGACGACGAGCGGGGAGTTGTTCGTGGCGACCGCGAGCCGGGAGCCCACCGCCGCCCAGGTGCGGATCAGCGGATCGGCGTAGGGGGTGGGCATCGCCAGGCTCGTGGCCCGGAGTTCCTCCTGGGTGAGACGTTTCTCCAGCTCGTCCACCAGGTCACTCCCCGGATGCCGGCGGTCGACGGCACGCAGCACGACGTGCGGATCCAGAGACTCGCGTTCCTCCTCCGTCAACAGACCGTGCAGTCCCCGCCCTTCGAGCCACTCGACGAGGTCGATCGCCACGCGTTGCGCCGAATGGCCGGCGAACAGGGCGCAGATGGGTCCGTCGAAGTCCCAGAGCACGACGCGCGCGCGGGCGACCGCTTCCCGCAGGTCGTCGATCACGGAGTCGTCCTCGGTCGCCAGTTCGGTCTGTGTCGTATCTGAAGTCACTAGGAGAGTGTCAGGTCCGTCGTGATGGTTTCCCAGAGGGCGTCGAACCACTTCTGGGATTGCTCGACGAACGCCGTGTCCCGTTCGCCCGCACCCTTGCCGAACGGGAAGAGCAGCGACTCGGCGCCCAGGGTGTCGTACATGTCGAGCGTCCCGCTCTCCATCGGCTCCTCGCGGCGGGCGATCATGTAGTACGCGAGCAGCGCCTCCGTCCCGTTGAGCAGGTACAGCTTCACCGGTGGGGTGAACGGCAGTGCGCGGAACGTCACATGTACGTCGATGCCGTGCGACGAGCGCAGGGCCAGCAGGTTGTGGCGGAGCACATGGCCCTGGGCGTTGCGCTGGGCGAGCCACCGCTGGTGGACCGGGTCGTCCTCGCTGCGGCCTTCGACAGGGACCGGGAAGGCCAGCGTGATGTCCCGGGACGGCAGCAGGATGCGTACGTCGATCGACTTCGGGCGGATGCGGCCCTCGTGGACCAGCCGGACCGATTCGCCTACGGCCAGCATCAGGGTCTCCGCGGTGAGGCAGGCGGCGTCGACTCGGACGTGCGGGGCCGAGAACGCCTCCGTCAGTCGCGGCGCCAGCCCCACCATCGTCGGCTGGGGGCCCTCCCGGGGCGGGATCGCCTCGGCGACGCGCGGCGGGCTGCCCTTGCCGCCGTTGGTGAGCAGTCGCTCGGCGTGCAGGATGCGCAACGCCTCCCGTACGGCACCTCGCTCGACGCCGAACTCCTCGGCCAGGTCGGCCTGGGTGGGCAGCCGTTCGCCGGGTCGTAGATCGCCGGTGCGGATGCGGTCACGCAGGGCGGTTGCGATCTCCTGGGGCGACTGTCTTCTGCTGCCGTTCACTGTCCCGTTCTCCTGAGTCACGACCAAACGCTACAACTCCAACCCATCTTTGGGGAGTTGTTCGAAAGTTGTTTATGAGTAGTGCCCAAGTGGGGACAACTTAATCAGAGTTGGCTACCAACTTGGTGAAGTTGGCAGAAGTTCCGCTTTCTGTCCGCCATCTCTGTGACACCTCTCCGGACACGCCCTGAAGGAGGACCCACCATGCCCGCCATCGCTCTCCTCGCCGCCGTCTTCATCACCGGCTTCCAGCAGTTCGTCGGCTGGCAGTACGGAACCTCCGGCGTCGTCGGACTGACACTGCTCACCATAGGCATCAAGGCCAGAAACCCGACCATCAGCTCCATCGGAGCCGTCGTGCTCGCCCTGCTGGTCACGGGGTGAGCACCAGCTCCGAACTGATCGTCTCCCACAGTGCGTCGAACCACAGGTGCGACTGCTCCACGAACGTCGTGTCGCGCAGGCCGGCGCCCCGCTCGAACGCGAACAGCATCGACCTGACACCCTCGGCGTCGTACATCTCCACCTGCTCGTGGTCGATCTCCGCCTCGCTCCTCGTCAGCGTGTAGTACGCGAAGAGCGCCTCCGTCCCGTTGAGCAGGTACAGCTTCACCGGTGGCGTGAACGGCAGGGCCCGGAAGGAGACGCGCACATCGATACCGTGCGTGCCGCGCAGGGCCAGCAGGTTGTGCCGGAGCACCTGGCCCTGGGCGTTGCGGTGGGTCAGCCAGCGGCGCTGCAGCCGGCCGGTGGCCGAGGCCCCGGCCGGGGAGCCGTCCGCGAGTTCCACCGGCGCCGGGAACGCGAGGTCGATGTCCCGGCTCGGCAGCAGCACCCGGACGTCGATCCTGGCCGGATTCAGCCGTCCGGCGTGGATCTGGCGCAGCGGCTCCCCGATGGCGAGGGTGAGCGAGACGGACGTCAGACAGAGGGCGTCGATCTTCACATGCGGCACCGCGAAGGCGTCCGCGATACGGGGCGCGAGGGCGACTGTGGTGGGCAGCGGCGGGGCGGCGGGGCCGGTCGGCACCGGTCCGGGAGTGGAAGCGACCGTCGCGGGACTCCCCTTGCTGACGTTGGTCAGCAGCCGCTCGGTGTGCAGGATGCGCAGCGCCTCCCGTACGGCACCTCGCTCGACGCCGAACTCCTGGGCCAGCCTGGCCTGGGTGGGCATGCGCTGACCCGGCCGCAGCTCACCGGACCTGATCCGGGTGCGCAGGGCGTCGGCCACGTCACGGTGTGACGTCTGAGGCTCCACATCCAAACACTACAACTTCTTGCCATCTATGTGCAGTTCAAGTGAAGGTGGTTATGAGGCGCCCCCAAGTGGAGATAAGTACAGTGAAGTTGGTGACCAACTTCTACAACATGGTGAAACCTTCCACAGGTTGGCGACCGAACTCTCTTCCGGAGGGGAGCCTGGAGCTCGGCGGCCGACACGACCGGAAACGAGGTCGGATCAGAAGATGTCCGGGCACCACGGCCGCCTGGACGTACGCAGCAGGGCGTCGGCCACACGGGCGGCGCCCGCTCGTTCCTCCCGCACCCTGCCCAGCGCGACCAGCCGCACCGCCGACTCGTCACCGAGCCACAGCGCCGCCAACTCCCGTACATCCAAGGTGAGTTCAGCAGCGTCACGAACACCGGGCGTGCACGATCCGACGCCCTGCGACGACACCTCCAGCCGGTACCGTCCCCCGGCGAACCCTGCCTCGTCGACGACCTCCAGGACGAGGCCTCGACCGCCCGTACCCCCTTCGTGGCCGTCGTACGGACGCGCCTCCAAGGCCCGTACGACATCCAGGAGCCGCACCCACAACCAGTCCGCGTGCGTGGTGAGCCTGGCCGCCCGCGGGTCCGGCAGGAAGAAGGGGAGCAGGTCGTCCGGGGCGCGCCAGCCGGTCTTGACCTTCGTGATCCAGTCGATCGAGCAGAGGTACTGCCACAGGGCACGCTCGGCGCCCGGCGTCGCGGCGATCAGCCAGTTGACGTCGGCGGTGTCGTGCGGCTGCTTGGCTTCCCACTTGTCGTCGGCCTCGTACGAGACAAGCCCGTCGACCTCCCCGTCCGGCGACCGGTGGACGGCGTAGAAGGGCTCGTCCCAGGACCCCCCGTACCGCACCACGCCGGTGTTGACCTGCCACCAGCGCTCGTCACGGCTGACGGCACCCGGCTGCTGCCTGGCGAGCCGCGCGTGCAGCTCGGGCCCCAGCTTGCGTACGTCCGCCGCGTCGACGAGGTCGATACGGCCGCCGTCCGCAGGGCCCGCCCAGCGGGGGTCGAGACCGGTGCGCGGGACGTCGATCGTCCACTCGGAGGTCGAGGTGGCGGGCCCGAAGCCGTAACGTCCGTAGATCGGGTACTCGGCGGCGATCAGCGTGGCGACGACGTCCCCGCGCTCCTTCGCGGCGGCGAGGTCCCGCGCCATCATGCGGGTGAGGATGCCCCGGCGGCGGTGGGTCGGCGACACGGTGACGTTCGAGATGGCGTCGGCGGGGACGGACACGCCGCCGCCGACGCTCAGTTCCTGCGGGAACGAGCGGAACGTCGCCACGCATCGTTCGCCGTCGTAGGCGCCGAGGGAACGCCCCGGCCGGAACGCCCCGCGGTTCGCCTCCAGGTCCACGTCGGTGACCTCGGGCGACCGGAGGAACCCGGTACGCAGGGCCCGAACCCACTCCCGGAGTCCGTCCTCGTTGACGGTGCGTATGTCGATCTCGGCACGGGGGGTCATGGGGCCAGGCTAGGGGGAGGGGGTGGAGGGTGTCGCGCGGATTTTTCTCGCCCCGCCGCCCTTACCCGTCCCGCCCCTGGGGGCACCTCAGATCAGCAGGTCCTCCACCTGTGCCTCGCCCTCCCGGTACCGCCGGGCGATCTCCCCGCTGCAGTCGTCCGCCGTCCGCTGCAACCCCTGCCGCCGCTGGGAGACCTGCTGCTCGTACCCCACGAGCCGGCCCATCGCCGCCGTCAGCTCCGGGTCCGTCCGCGCGGCCAGGTCCGACAGCTCCACCTCGGCGAGCATCTCGGCCGCGAGCTGCCCGTACTCCTCGCTGTGCGGCGTCTGCAGGGTCACGTGCCGCGCCGACGACCGGTGCCGGGCCGGGGCGTCCGTCAGGATCTCCGACAGCCGCTCGACGACCGACCCCTCCCCCACCGCGACCACGGACGTGGGCCCGCGCCGCGCCAGTTCCGCCCGCAGGATGTCGATGCGCCCCTGCAGCATCCGCCGTACGTAACTGAGGTCGGCCTCGTCTCGCTGGGCGTCCCGGCGCAGGGCGCGCAGCTCGGACAGCCGCAGCACGGTGAGGTCGTGGCCGGGCGGCGCGGGAGCCAGCAGCGAACTGATCGACGTGACCGGAGCGACCGGAACGGCCGGAGTGGCCGGAGTGGCCGGAGTGGCCGGGCCTGCGTTGCGCTGCGCGGGCGGCCGGGCGGCCGTATGAGGCCGCCCGGTACTCGGTGTGGTCATGTGCCTATACCGTCCCCTCGACAGGCGAATGGGAGCATCGTGCCACCCCAAGTGGCCGCTATGTGACCGAGTGCCCCCGAACGGCCCCAGATAGGGGCTTAAGGATCAAAAAGAATCCCTCCAACGGCACGGCATGATGGGCGTATGCGTGCAGTGGTGCAGAGAGTGGACGGCGCGAGCGTCGTCGTGGACGGTGAGGTGACCGGCGAGATCGCGGGCGAGGGCCTGTGCGTCCTCGTCGGGGTCACACACGAGGACACCAAGGAGAAGGCGGCCCAACTGGCCCGCAAACTCTGGTCGATTCGCATGCTGGCGGACGAGAAGTCGTGCTCCGACATCGACGCCCCGCTGCTCGTCATCAGCCAGTTCACCCTGTACGGCGACGCCCGCAAGGGCCGCCGCCCCACCTGGAACGCGGCGGCCCCGGGCGACGTCGCCGAACCGCTCGTCGACGAGGTGGTCGCCCAACTCCGGTCCCTGGGCGCGACGGTGGCGACGGGCCGCTTCGGCGCCCAGATGCGGGTGACCCTGACGAACGACGGCCCGTTCACCGTGCTCCTGGAGATGTGAACGGGAAATCGGGATTGACTACGGCTCGACCACGACCTCCTGTGCGGCGGCCGTCGTGTCGGCGACCAGCCGCGCGTCCACCGCCACGTTCCGCTTCACCAGCGCGAGCGCGACCGGCCCCAGCTCGTGATGCCGTACGGACGTCGTGATGAACCCGATCTTGCGCCCGTCGGGTCCGTCGTCCGCGAGCCGCAGTTCCGTGCCGGCCGGCGGCAGATGGACCTCGCTGCCGTCCAGGTGCAGGAAGACGAGCCGACGCGGCGGCTTCCCCAGGTTCTGGACCCGGGCGACCGTCTCCTGGCCCCGGTAGCAGCCCTTCTGCAGATGCACCGCCGTGCCGATCCAGCCCAGCTCGTGCGGGATGGTCCGGTGGTCGGTCTCGAAGCCGAGCCGCGGCCGGTGCTGCTCGACCCGCAGCGCCTCGTACGCCAGCAGCCCCGCCGCCGGCCCGGCCTTCTCGGCGTACGACTCCAGCTCGTCCCGGGGAAGGAACAGATCACGCCCGTACGGGGTCTCGCGTACGGCGACGCCGTCAGGGACCTCCGCGATGGCGCCCGCGGGGAGGTGGACGACCGCGAACTCGTCCGTCCGGTCGGCGACCTCGACCCGGTAGAAGAACTTCATCGACTCCAGGTAGGCGATCAGCGCCTCCTGCGTTCCCGGCTCCACATGGGCCCAGGTGGTCGTGCCGTCGTCGACCAGATACAGCGCGTGCTCGATGTGACCGTGCGCGGACAGCACCAGCGCCTCGGTGGCCTGGCCGACGGGCAGGTCACTGACGTGCTGGGTGAGCAGCAGATGCAGCCAGCTCAGCCGGTCGTCGCCGGTGACGGTGAGCACGCCGCGGTGGGAGAGGTCGACGAAGCCGACGCCCTCGGCGAGCGCACGCTGCTCGCGGAACAGTTCGCCGTAGTGGCCGGCGACACCTTCGTCCACACCCTCGGCGGAAACGGCGCCGGGCAGGGACAGCAGAGGGCTCTTCATACGCACAAGCCTACGACGAGGCTTACGACTCGGTAGTTGAAGCCTTGAGGTCCTTGACGTCGTCGCTGCTCTTGGCCGAGCAGTCCTTGCAGCGGCCGAAGATCGCGAAGTGCTTCATGTCGGTCTCGAACCCGAAGTCCTCACGCAGCTTGGCGGTGAAGTCGGCGGCGACGGCGACATCCGTCTCGATCACGTTGTCGCAGTCGCGGCAGACGAGATGGATGTGGTGGTGCCGGTCGGCCAGGTGGTACGTGGGCGCACCGTGCCCGAGGTGGGCATGGCTGACCAGCCGCAGCTCCTCCAGCAGCTCCAGGGTCCGGTAGACCGTGGAGATGTTGACCCCCGACGCCGTCTTCCGCACTTCCACGAGGATGTCGTCGGGTGTCGCGTGCTCAAGGGTGTCCACGGCTTCGAGGACAAGCTGGCGCTGCGGGGTCAGCCGGTAACCGCGCTGTCGCAGATCACTTTTCCAGTCGGTGCTCACCACACCGCCCAGTCTAGGTCTACTTGAAGAATGCGATCCCGTCGTCCGGCATGTCGTCCGGCAGGGCCTTCGCCCAGCGTTCGACGTCGTCCGGGGTGACGACCTTCTTCAGGTGCGCCGACATGTACGGGCGCAGCTCGACGTCCGGGGTCTGCTTCTCGCCGACCCACATCAGGTCGCTGTGCACGTACCCGTAGAGCCGCTTGCCGCCGGTGTACGGCCCCGAGGCCGCCGTCCGTGCCACGGCGTCGGTCACGATGTCGATCTGCGGCTTCTTGGCGGCCAGCTCGCCGTACCAGACCTCGACGACGCCGTCCTGGCGGACCATGACGACCTCGACCTTGCGGTCGGCGTCGATGCGCCAGTAGCCGGACTCGGACTCCAGGGGCCTGACCTTGTTGCCGTCGGCGTCCAGCACCCACGAGTGGGAGTGGTACTCCAGGAAGTCACGTCCGTCGTGCGTGAAGGTGACCTCCTGCCCGAAGTTGCACTTCTCGTCACCGGGGAAGTCATAGACCCCCGCGCCGGCCCACTCGCCGAGCAGGAAGACGAGAGGCACAAGGTCCTTGTGCAGGTCGGACGGGATCTCGATCATGAGCGACGGTTCCTGTGATTCCTGGTGTGATTCCTGGAGACGGTGGTCAGCGCTGGCCCTGGTACAGCTTCTTCACCGTCAGACCCGCGAAGGCGAGAACGCCGACGGCGACCAGAACAAGCAGGGCTTCGAAGAATGCCTCAAGCACGGGGTGCTCCTCGGACGATCGGTTGTGTGCACAAGAGCCGGGCCCAAGCTTACGCGGCCGGGGCCCGGCTCTCTCGGCCAGGTCTGCGCCCGGCGCCGGCCCCGCCTACGATGCGCCCATGGCGAAGAAGCTCGTGATCAAGGTGACAGCTGGGGCCGACGCCCCCGAGCGCTGCTCGCAGGCGTTCACGGTGGCGGCGGTGGCCGTGGCCAGTGGGGTCGAGGTGTCCCTGTGGCTGACCGGGGAGTCGGCGTGGTTCGCCCTGCCGGGCCGGGCCGCCGAGTTCGAGCTGCCGCACGCGGCGCCGCTGCCCGACCTGATCGACTCGGTCCTCGCGGCGGGCCGCCTCACCCTGTGCACACAGTGCGCGGCACGGCGGGACATCACGGAGAAGGACGTCATCGAGGGCGTACGGATCGCGGGCGCCCAGGTGTTCGTCCAGGAGGCGATGACGGACGGGACGCAGGCGCTCGTCTACTGAACCCCGGCGCCCTTGACCGCCCCGACGAACGCCGACCAGGCGCCGGCCTCGATGAGGAGGGCGCCCCGGGCGGGGTCCTTGCTGTCACGGACGGGGACGATGGAGGGGAGGTTGTCGGCGAACTCGACGCACGCGCCGCCGTCCTGGTTGCTGTAGCTGCTCTTACGCCAGGCGGCAGCGCTGAGAAGGTCGTCGGAGACCTCGATGCACGCGCCGCCTTCCGAGTTGCTGTAGCTGCTCTTGCGCCACGTCACGCTGCTCAGGTCGATGGCTCGCATGAGACTTCCTCCAACATCCGCCTGATGAACTTCCGCGATTCGCCCGGCGATAGGGCCAAATCGCGTACCAGATCGTATCGGAGCTGAAGCCGTTCGACGTCTGTAGTTTCCTGGACCAGTTCGCCCGAGTATCCCGTCTCCACCCAGGCCACCGTGCGGCCGTCTACGCCCCGCAGGAACATGGCGTCGGTGTTCGTCAGTCCATGGAGCCCGGCGGACAGAGGCACCACGTGAAGGGTGACGTTGTTGCGCTGCTCCATGAGCAGCAGGTGCTCCAATTGCTCGCGCCACTGGGTGACATCCAGCAAAGGTGTCCGCAACACAGCTTCGGAGAGGATCGTGCGGAACCGTGGAGCACCGTCCGCCAACAGCACCGCGCGGCGGCCGATACGCGCCTCGACCTGTACCTCCAGCGCGTCCCCGTCGAGCCCGCCTGCCGCGAGCAACTCACGTGCGTACCCTGTGGTTTGCAGCAGGCCATGCACGATATCGCCCCCGTAGTGCCAGAGACTGACCGCCTCGGCCTCCAGCGTCATGTACCGCCGATACCGCTCCTTGAACTGCGTCGGGTCCCCAACCGCCAGCTCCCACAAGGTGAGCACCAACCCACCCGTCCCGTAATGCTGATCCAGCGCCTGAGCCACCTCCGGGCTCCCCAGAGTCGCCCCGCTCTCCAACTTGCCGAACAGGGACGCGTCCCACCCGAGCACTTCCGCGAGCTGCCGCAGGCTCTCCCCGCGCTCGGCCCGGAGTAACCGCAGCTCCTCCGCGAACCGTCGCCTGGGCTCCTGGCTCCGCCCGGTGATCACCCTTCTCGACGGCATCGCACTCCTCCTGTGGAAGTTATGGAACTTGCGCCTCCAGGCGCCGAACAACCGCCGGTCAGCGGCGTTTTGACGTCATGGATGGGCCATGCTCACCCTGAACCCGAATACGCAGAGTAGTACAAACACCGCATTCCGTATAGAAGTTGGATGAAAGGAACGGACCCATGACTACCGAGCCGACGACATCCTTCGAGCCCGGCACGCTGGTCCACGACCCGGACACGGACAGAGTGGGCGAGTACCGGGCCACCGCGGGCCCGTACGCGATGCTGCGCCCCCTCGGCGGTGGCCGCGAGTGGCAGGCGGACCCCACGTCGCTCCGCGTGGCCACGCCCGAGCAGCGGCTGAGCGCGGGCGTACGGGCCGCCAACGCACGTGCGGGACGGGCCACTTGGGGTTACCTGGACGTGGGTCGGCCGCCCCAGCCGGTGGCCGGCTGCGAGACGTGCGCCGAAGTGGCCGGGCTACGGAGGGCCGCGCAGGCGGAGTCGGACGCCAGCGCGGAGACCGACGCCGACGTCCTGATGCGCAGGCACCAGCGGGCGGAGCACTGCGCGTGACCTGCGCCCCCGCACGCGATGAGGCTCAGCCCGCTTCCGTCCACAGGCAGAACGGGTGGCCCGCCGGGTCCAGCAGGACTCGTACGTCGTCCTGGGGCTGGTGTTCGTGGAGCGTGGCGCCCTCCGACACCGCCCTCGCCGTCTCCCCCTCCAGGTCGTCGACCTCGATGTCCAGGTGGAGCATCATCTGCTGGTCACCGGGGGCCCGGGTCGGCCAGACCGGTGGGACGTACGCAGGTTCCGTCTGGAGTGCCAGGGAGACGCCCTCGGTGCCGGGCGGGGGGCCGATGAGGACCCAGTCGGGTTCCTCGCTGCGGATCTCGTAGGCGAGGAGGCGGACGTAGAAGCCGGCCAATTCGTGCGCGTCAGGCGCGTCCAGCACGACGGTGGACACTCTCGTACGCCCCACAGCTCCCCTTTCCGTCCCACTACTGTGGCCGTTTCTTGCCGTCCAGCTCGTCCCACCACTCGTCGGACTTCTGGTCGCCGGACGGGTCGTCCCACCAGCGGTCGTCCGGGCCTCGGCGGTTTGCGACGATCGCCGCCAGGGGCGGGATCACCATCGCCACCACGCACATTCCGACGGCCACCGGCATCGACCAGAGGCGTACGACTCCCCACGCCAGGACGAAGAGCGTGATGCAAGTGCCCATCATGGCGAAATACACGTGCCGGCGACGTGCGTACATACGTCCAGGGTATGTCCGTAGGTCCGTGCGCGACGAAGGGCCGTACTCCCGAGGAGTACGGCCCTTCGTCGAACTGTGCCTGCCGTCAGACGGCGATCGCGACCTCCGAGAGGCCGCCCGTCTCGGCGACGACCGTGCGGTCCGCCGTGCCGCCCGGGACGAGCGCGCGGACGGTCCAGGTGCCCTCGGCCGCGTAGAAGCGGAACTGTCCGGTCGCCGAGGTGGGGACCTCGGCGGTGAACTCGCCGGTCGAGTCCAGGAGGCGGACGTATCCGACGACCGGCTCGCCGTCGCGGGTCACCTGGCCCTGGATCGTGGTCTCACCGGGCTTGATCGTCGAGGCGTCCGGGCCGCCGGCCTTCGCTCCACACATGTCTTTTCTCCATCAGAGGTCTGACCGGAAGGAAGGCCGGTCGGGGTGTACGGGGTGCTCGCTTACCGGTCTACTACCGGTCCTACTTGTTGGCGCCGAGCTCGATCGGAACGCCGACCAGGGAGCCGTACTCGGTCCAGGAGCCGTCGTAGTTCTTGACGTTCTCCACGCCCAGCAGCTCGTGCAGGACGAACCAGGTGAGCGCGGAACGCTCACCGATACGGCAGTACGCGATGGTGTCCTTGGCGAGGTCGACCTGCTCGTCGGCGTAGAGCTCCTTGAGCTCGTCGTCCGACTTGAAGGTGCCGTCGTCGTTGGCGTTCTTCGACCACGGGATGTTGCGCGCGGACGGGACGTGACCCGGACGCTGCGACTGCTCCTGCGGAAGGTGGGCCGGGGCGAGCAGCTTGCCGCTGAACTCGTCGGGCGAGCGCACGTCGACCAGGTTCTGCGAGCCGATGGCCGCCACGACGTCGTCGCGGAAGGCGCGGATGGACTTGTTCTGCGGCTTGGCCTTGTACTCGGTGGCGGCCCGCTCCGGGACCTCCTCGACCAGCTCGCGGGCGTCCAGCTCCCACTTCTTGCGACCGCCGTCGAGCAGCTTGACGCTGTCGTGGCCGTACAGCTTGAAGTACCAATAGGCGTACGAGGCGAACCAGTTGTTGTTGCCGCCGTAGAGGACGACGAGGGTGTCGTTGCCGATGCCCTTCGCCGAGAGGAGCTTCTCGAAGCCCTCCTCGTCGATGAAGTCACGGCGTACCGGGTCCTGGAGATCCTTGGTCCAGTCGATCCGGACGGCGTTGCGGATGTGGTTCTTCTCGTAGGCGGACGTGTCCTCGTCCACCTCGACGATGGCGATGTCGGCGTTGTCGAGGTTGGCCTCGACCCAGTCGGCATCGACCAGGACGTCGCTGCGGCTCATGCTGTTTCTCCTCCGGGGCAGTTGCGGCGGGGTGGTGCAGTAAGCAGAGGGGGTACGTAGTCGGTCGTATCCGGTCGTACCCGCTTGTGTGCGGTCAGGCCTGTTGCGACTCGCGCACGAGGGCCCTTGGGTGAAGGGCGCCGGGGATGCGGGAGGTGGTGCGCCGCTGACGCCGCGCGCTCCCGCTCAGAAAGGGCGACAGAGCATGGCGGCGACGCGGCACAGGTCTACTGCCCGCCGCTTCGTGAGATCCGCCTGTCGCTGCATAGCGTCGATCGTAGGGACGGATTGCCGGGGATGTCACCGGCGTGTCGCATGATGAGACGCGATCGTCCGCGATGTGAGATACGGAAGGGGAGACGCCGGTGATCCTGGGCGGGCGGGCCCGGAGGTGAGGGGTACGCCCTTCGCCACATCTGCGGTACGGACGGCGCCGTCTCGCCAGTTGGACGCCGTCCGGTGGGGACGGCCTGACGTTCCCTGCGTTTTCTGCGTTCCCTGCGTTCTCTGTCCTGCTGGCTACCCCGCCAGCTACCCAGCGAGGTTGACGTTCGAACCCTTCACCGTGATGTCCACGCCGGTCTTCGCCGCCTCGACCGAGTCCAGCTTGATACCGCCGGGCAGGCCCTCGATCTTCTGCTGGAAGTCCGTCACCGCTCGCATCCTGCCGTCGGCGAGGTCGATGCCCAGGTTGGGCAGGGAGTCCGCCTTCACCTTCACCGTGTCGCCGGCGACCGTGACCGTGCTGAGGACCGACACCGGCTGCGGAAGCTGCTTGCCGAGCACCGTCGCCTCGACGGCGACCTTGATCTTGCCGTTGCCGCCGTCCGAGAGGCCCACGACCGTGGCGGTCACACCGGGGACCACCTCCGTGGGCTGCGATCCGGTGGTCGCCTTGGCCGCCTTCAGCAGCTCGGCGTACGTGATGTTGGCGCTGCCGGTCGCGGTGGCCGCGGTGGCGGAGCTGTAGTCGCCGCTGAACTCGACACCTTGCATCCGGGCGTTCAGGTCGTCGATGCGGATGTTCTGGCCGGAGGTGCCGGTGGCGGCGTCGTAGTCCTTGATGCCGACCTCGACGTCGTCCAGTTCGCCGCCGGCGACCTGGGTGAGGAAGGGGAAGCCCTTGATGGACACGTCCGGGGTGGTGGCCAGGCCCTCGTTGGTCCTGAGCCGGTCCGCGACCTCGTCCTCCGCGAAACCGACGGCGACGCGGTCGGCGATCACGAAGAGGCCGCCGAGGATCACGGCGACGATGAGGAGTATTCGGAGTGCACGCATGTTCGTGACGGTACCGGGGGTGGTGTTGCCGGTGGGCGGGGTGGGGATGGTTGTCGATCAGTTGTGACAGGGGCCGGTGTCACTGGGGCCTGCGCTGGAAAGATGCCGTAAACGGGCGGGTGGGTAAGTGGGTCGGCAAAACCTAGGCCAACGCCCGCCCCACCAGCCACACCGCCGGTGCCGCCGTCGCCAGGGGCAACGCGACGCCCGCCGTGAAGTGGACGAACCTCGACGGGTAGTCGTAGCTGGCCACCCGGTGTCCGACGAGCGCACAGACTCCCGCCGCGACCCCCAGCAACGCACCCCCCGTACCCAGGTCCGTCATCCCCCCGACCGCGATCCCGGCCCCCGCGGCCGCCAGCAGGGCGACCACCACGGACGCCACCGTCGGCAACGGCAACGCCCGCGCGAGCACAGCCGCCGCGACCGCCGCCGCCCCGACGCTCACCGCGTCCGGCTCCGCCGCCAGGTGACCGGTCGCGATGATCGCCAGCGCCGCCGAGGCGACCGTCGCCATCAGGCCGGACATCCGGGTGTCCGGGTCCGCGTGGGACCGCAGTTGCAGGACCAGGGTCAGCAGGACCCACGCCCCGAGCGTGCCCAGGATCGCCGCCGGCGCGTTCTCGCGCCCCGCCGCCAGCAGCGCCACGTCCGCCGTCAGCGCGCCCAGGAAGGCGAGGGCGATGCCCTGGCGGGCGGGCCACATCCCGTTCAGCCGGAACCAGCCCGCCGCCGTGACCGCCTGGAGGATGACGAGGGGCGCGACCAGCGCGTACGACCCGATGGCCGCCGTACCGGACAGCAGCAGCGCCAGCAGTGCCGTGAGGCCTGCGGGCTGTATCCCCGGCTCGATGATCGGCGAACGTCCCTCAAGCCGGGCCCGCTGCGCGTCGGTGATACGCGCGTTGCCGGCGACCGTGGCGGGACCGTACCCGGCGTCCGCGGGGGCCCCTTGGGGCTGCAGGTACGGAGCCGGGGTCTCCGGCACCTCGGCCATCACGGCCGGAGCGACCGGGTCGACGGGGGCGACGGGGGCGTGCATCTGCGTCTCCCAGGTCTGTCCCTGCCACTGCTGCGTGTACTGCTGCGCCTCCGCGTCGTCGTACGCCGGCTGCTGCCCCGGCCAGGCCTGGGGCTGCTGTCCCCCGTACGGCTGCTGCGGCTGTTGCTGCTGCTGTTGGTGCTGCTGATACGGGTCGTAACCCTGGTACGCGTCCCCGTACTGCCCGTCGTACTGCCCATATGGCTGCTGGTCGCTCATGACGCTGTGCTCACCCTCCTGCGAACGGCGGGAGCACCTCGACCGTGCCGCCCTCGGCCAGCCGTACCGTCTCATGTTCGCGGGTGCCCACGGGGTCACCGTCGATGAGGAACGAGCATCGGCGCAGGACCTGGACGAGTTCGCCGGGGTGTCGCTCGCGGACCCCGTCGAGCGCCTCCGCGAGGGTGGCCGCGTCGTACGGCTCCTCTGCGACCCCTGCCGCGGCTTTCGCGGCGGCCCAGTAGCGCACCGTGACCTTTGGCATCTGCCTGTCTCTGCTCTCTGCTTCCTCGATCAATCGGCTGTGACTACGTTCAGGCTAGCCCGCCTTCGCGACAGCCCAGTCCCCGATGCGCCGCAACAACTCCTCGCCCGCCGCGTGCTCCGCGTGCCCCATCCCCGGCTCCAGCCACAGTTCGCCCGCGTCACCGGCCGCGCCCGCGAGCATCCGGGGATGGTCCACCGGGAAGTAGCCGTCCCGGTCGCCGTGCACGATCAGCAGCGGCCGCGGCGCCATCCGCGCCGCCGCCTCCACCGGGGAGAGCGGTACGGGGTCCCAGTGCCGGTGGTGGATGCGCGTACGCAGGCCGTAGCGGCTTATTAGGCGGCCCTCGGGACGGGTGATCAGCCAGTGCACGCGCCGCATGGGGGCCGTACCCCGGTAGTACCAACGGGCCGGCGCACTCACCGAGACCACCACGTCCGAGGCCGCCTCCGTGCGCCCCCCGCGCTTCGGTCCGTAGAGCGCGGCGTGCCGCAGGACCACCGAGCCGCCCATCGAGAAACCGACCGTGGCCACCCGGGTGTGCCCGAGCTCACGTGCCCAGCGAACCGCGGCGGCCAGATCGAGGACCTCGCGGTCACCGACCGTCGAACGGCCGCCGGACGCCCCGTGCCCCCGGAAGGAGAACGTCAGCACCGCCCCGTACCGCGCGAACGCCTCCGCCACCCGTCGAACGTGCGGCCGGTCCACATCCCCCGTGAACCCGTGCGCGACAACGAACACGAGGTGATCGGAGAGGTGCCCGGAAGGGGGACTGGAAGGGGGCCTGGCCGGGTGACCGGAAGGTGGCGTCGGGGTGTCGTATACAACGCCTCCCGGCTCGTATACGGCATCGATCGTCACCCCGTCGTCGGTGGTCAGAAACCTCCGCAGAGGGGTGCGATCGGCCGTCTCAGAGTTCGGGACGGCGAAAGATCGCGTCACATGACCTGCCGGACCAGTGCTCATGTGGGCTATTCTGCTGGGCAGAGGACTCGGGCAGCGCAGCCCCCGGGTCCTTTTGTGCTTTCGGTGGCGCTGTATACAAAGCGGGATGCGAGCGGAACGCTCCAGGAAACCGCAGGTGTACGGCACGTGGATCGCGCAGCAGTACAGCAGTGCCGCAAACGTCCTCGCAGGGACCGAGGAGGAACCAGACGTTATGGGCGACCGAACCGAGAACGACCGTACGCACGACCGTATGGCGACGACGATCCGGACAGGAACGACGATCCGGGGAGGTGGGACGCGATGAGTTCACTTCTGCTCCTGACCAACGCCCTCCAGCCGTCGACGGAGGTGCTTCCCGCTCTCGGCCTCCTTCTGCACAACGTGCGCGTGGCGCCGGCGGAGGGCCCCGCTCTCGTCGACACCCCGGGCGCCGACGTCATCCTGATCGACGGCCGACGGGACCTCCCGCAGGTGCGCAGCCTGTGCCAGCTGCTGCGTTCCACCGGCCCCGGCTGTCCTCTGATCCTCGTCGTCACCGAGGGCGGCCTCGCGGCCGTCACCGCCGACTGGGGTATCGACGACGTCCTGCTGGACACCGCCGGGCCCGCCGAGGTCGAGGCACGACTGCGGCTCGCCATGGGGCGCCAGCAGATCGTCAACGACGACTCCCCGATGGAGATCCGCAACGGCGACCTCTCGGTCGACGAGGCGACGTACAGCGCGAAGCTCAAGGGCCGGGTCCTCGACCTGACCTTCAAGGAGTTCGAGCTCCTGAAGTACCTGGCCCAGCACCCCGGTCGCGTCTTCACCCGCGCCCAGCTCCTCCAGGAGGTCTGGGGCTACGACTACTTCGGTGGCACCCGTACGGTCGACGTGCACGTACGGCGCCTCCGCGCGAAGCTCGGCCCCGAGCACGAGTCGCTGATCGGGACCGTCCGGAACGTCGGTTATCGATTCGTTACGCCGGAGAAGGGCGACCGCACGAGCGACGAGGCGAAGGCCAAGGCGGCTGCTCTCGCGAAGTCGGACGGTGCGGGCGCTACGGGCGATTCGGGCGATACGGCGGCTCTGGACGCCGTCACGGAGCCGTCCGAGGTCAACGCCGAGGCGTGAGCCGCAGTACGCGACGCACCCGGGTGACAGCTCACGGCGTGGTCCGCGCTCCGGGCGGGTGGGTAACGAAGTCCTTACGCCCTGCCCAGAGCGGGTCCATCCGCGTAGACTCCGTGAGTGGCCAAGGTGACTAGGGATGATGTGGCTCGGCTGGCGGGGACCTCCACCGCCGTCGTCAGTTATGTCATCAACAACGGACCCCGGCCGGTTGCCCCGGCCACGCGCGAGCGTGTCCTCGCCGCGATCAAGGAACTGAGCTACCGGCCCGACCGGGTCGCCCAGGCGATGGCGTCGCGGCGCACGGACCTCATAGGCCTGATCGTGCCGGACGCGCGCCAGCCCTTCTTCGGGGAGATGGCGCACGCGGTCGAACAGGCCGCGTCCGAGCGCGGAAAGATGGTGCTGGTCGGCAACTCCGACTACATCGCCGAGCGCGAGGTCCACTATCTGCGGGCCTTCCTCGGTATGCGGGTCTCCGGGCTGATCCTGGTCAGCCACGCCCTGAACGACAACGCGGCGGCGGAGATCGAGGCCTGGGACGCCCGGGTCGTCCTCCTTCACGAACGCCCCGAGGCCATCGACGACGCCGCAGTCGTCACGGACGACCTCGGCGGCGCCCACCTCGCCGTGCGCCATCTGCTGGAGCACGGCTACGAGTACGTCGCCTGTATCGGCGGCATCGCCGAGACCCCGGCGGTCGGCGACCCGGTCTCCGACCACGTCCAGGGCTGGCGGCGCGCGATGGACGAGGCCGGTGTCTCCACGGAGGGCCGCCTCTTCGAGGTCCTCTACAACCGGTACGACGCCTACACGGCCGCCCTGGAGATCCTCGCCGACCCGGACACCCGCCCCCCGGCCATCTTCTGCTCCACCGACGACCAGGCGATCGGCCTGCTGCGCGCGGCCCGCGAGCTGCGCATCGATGTCCCCGGCGAGCTGGCGGTGGCCGGCTTCGACGACATCAAGGAAGCGGCCCTGGCGGACCCGCCCCTCACCACCGTCGCCTCCGACCGCCCCGGCATGGCCCGCGCGGCCGTTGACCTGGTCCTCGACGACGGGGTACGGGTGGCGGGCTCGCGGCGCGAGCGCCTGAAGCTGTTCCCGTCGCGCTTGGTGACCCGGCGTTCCTGCGGCTGCGAGTAACCGCCCAGAGCTGTTCGGTCGGGCCTTTATTTCGGGCATACGAGGTTCTGTCGGGCTTCTCAGGGAGCACTCAGCCAGCTCTCATGCTGGGGCGGCAAGCTCTGTTCCATGACCGAGAGCTTCCGCCGCAGCGGCGAGTACGAGACCCCCCAGGGCAACGAGCCGCAGTCCGCGTACCCCCAGCAGCACGTCGCCTCTTCCCCCGTGAACCCGGAGTGGCCGCCCCCGCCGGCGTACGAGCCGCCGACGGTCCAGCAGCCCGCGTACCAGGAACCGGCCCAGACCCCGCAGACGCAGGCCCCGCAGGCCCAGCCCGCGGCCACGGCCACCCTCTTCGCGGAGCCCTCGGCCGATCCTGCCGCCCCCGCCCACCAGCGCAAGAAGCGCGCGAAGGGCCCCTTCGCCCTCCTCGCCGCAGTGGCCGTCGTCGCCGCGGCGATAGGCGGCGGCACGGCGTACGGCATCCAGGAACTGACCAACTCGGACTCCGCCGTCACCTCCAGCAGCACCAGCACCAACGTGGTGGCGTCGAGCGCGAAGGGCACGGTCTCCGGGGTCGCCGCGGCGGTCAGCCCGAGCATCGTCGAGATCAACGCGACCTCGAACTCGGGTTCCTCGACCGGCTCCGGCGTGATCATCACGTCCGACGGCGAGATCATCACCAACAACCACGTCATCGCCGGTGCCTCGGCCGTCAAGGTGTCGACGAGCGACGGCAGGACGTACACCGCGAAGGTCGTCGGCACCGACAGCAAGAAGGACCTCGCCCTCATCAAGCTGGAGAACGCCTCCGGCCTGAAGACGGCGACCCTCGGTGACTCCGCCGGCGTCCGGGTCGGCGACCAGGTCGTGGCGATCGGCTCCCCCGAGGGCCTGACCGGCACGGTCACCAGCGGCATCGTGTCCGCCCTCAACCGTGACGTCACCGTCGCCACGGAGGAGAGCCAGGGTCAGCAGCAGCAACAGCAGGGCGGCGGAAGCGGTGGTGGCTGGCCGTTCGAGTTCGGGGGCCAGCAGTTCAACGGCGACACCGGTACGTCCACGACGACGTACAAGGCCCTGCAGACGGACGCGTCCCTCAACCCCGGCAACTCCGGCGGCGCGCTCATCGACATGAACGGCAACATCATCGGCATCAACTCCGCGATGTACTCGGCGACTTCGTCCTCGTCGGACGCGGGCAGCGCGGGACTGGGCTTCGCCATCCCGATCAACACCGTCAAGTCCGACCTGGCGACACTGCGGTCCGGCTCCACCAGCTGACGCACGAGAGACAGAGACAGGGGTACGTCATGATCAACCAGGTTTCGCACAAGCTGACCGCCGGCACGGCGGCCACCGGCCCGGCCTCCCTGGACCTCGCCCTCGGCGTGGCCTTCGCCCTGCACCCGCCGACGGCGACGCCCCGGGCCACGGAGGTCGCGACGGTCACGCGTACGGCCGCCGGGCGCAGGGCGACGACGCGGATGCGCCGTCCAGCACTCAGCTGATCCGCTCCCCAGCTGATCCTTCTCCCCACGTCTTCTCCGCTGATCCTTCTTCTCCGCAGCAGACCGGAAACGTGCGACGCTGATGGCGTCCGACACCTCCCACCGCACCCGAGGAACCCGCGACCATGAGCCCCGCCGAAGGCGACCGTGACCCCCAGCGCATCCTGATCGTCGACGACGAGCCGGCGGTGCGCGAAGCACTCCAGCGCAGCCTCGCCTTCGAGGGATACGACACGGAGGTCGCGGTCGACGGCGCGGACGCCCTGGAGAAGGCGACCGCGTACCAGCCCGACCTGGTCGTCCTGGACATCCAGATGCCGAGGATGGACGGCCTGACGGCGGCCCGGCGTATGCGCGGCGCGGGCACGACCACGCCCATCCTGATGCTCACGGCCCGGGACACGGTCGGCGACCGGGTCACCGGCCTGGACGCCGGCGCGGACGACTACCTGGTCAAGCCCTTCGAGCTGGACGAACTCTTCGCCCGCGTACGGGCCTTGCTCCGCCGCAGCTCCTTCGCGGCAGCCGCGGTCGCGGGCAGCCTCCCGGAGGACGAGGCCCTCACCTTCGCCGACCTGCGCATGGACCTCGCGACCCGCGAGGTGACACGCGGCGGCCGGGCGGTGGAACTGACCCGCACGGAGTTCACCCTCCTGGAGATGTTCCTGGCCCACCCGCGCCAGGTCCTCACCCGTGAGCAGATCCTGAAGGCGGTCTGGGGCTTCGACTTCGAGCCGTCCTCCAACTCCCTCGACGTGTACGTCATGTACCTCCGCCGCAAGACAGAGGCGGGCGGCGAGCCGCGCCTGGTCCATACGGTCCGAGGCGTGGGGTATGTGCTGCGACAGGGCGGCGCGGAGTGAGGCGGGTCGTACGCCGGTACCAGTCACTGCCGATCAGGTCCCGGCTGGCGCTGCTGGTCGCGGCGGCGGTGGCGTTCGCGGTGGCGGCGGTATCGGTGACGTGCTGGTTCCTGGTGCAGGGCAAGTTGTACGACCAGCTCAACACTGACCTGCAGAGGGGAATGAGGGGGCCCGGACAGATCCAGCAGGCCCAGATCGCCCTCAACGACTGCTCCACAACCCCGCAGGGCAACGGTCTTTTCCGGAACAACTACACCCAACTGGTCACGGAGAGTGGAAAGGTCTGCGTCTTCGGCGATTCCACGGGCACTGTTGAGGTCACCCAGTCCGACAAGAAGGCGATCAAGAGCGGGAACACCGACCGTGTCGAATTCCGCAACGGCACCGACGCGGACGGCGCCGAAGTACGCGTGATGATCCGGCCGCTGGGTGCCACCACCACACCCACCGGGGAGATCGGACCCTATGTCGGGCTGGTCGTCGCCGTACCCCTGAAGGGCACGCAGAACACCCTCAACGATCTCGCTCTGATCCTCCTCCTCGTCTCCGGCATCGGAGTCATCGGCGCCGGAGCCGCCGGTCTCGCCGTCGCCCGCGCAGGTCTCCGCCCCGTCGACAAACTCACCGAGGCCGTCGAACACGTGGCACGGACCGAGGACCTGAGCATCCGCATCCCGGTGGAGGACGAGAGCGACGACGAGGTGGCCCGCCTCTCCCGCTCCTTCAACTCGATGACAGGATCCCTCGCCAACTCCCGTGAGCTGCAGAAGCAGTTGATCGCCGACGCCGGCCACGAACTCCGCACGCCCCTCACCTCCCTCCGTACGAACATCGAACTCCTCACCCGCAGCGAGGAGACAGGCCGCCCCATCCCGGAGGCGGACCGCAAGGCGCTCCTCGCCTCGGTAAAGGCCCAGATGACCGAACTGGCCGCCCTGATCGGCGACTTGCAGGAGCTGTCCCGCTCGGAGGGCCAGCACGGCGAGCGCGTCCAGGTGGTCGCCCTGGAGGACACCGTGGAGTCGGCGTTGCGCCGAGCCCGGCTGCGTGGCCCGGAGTTGACGATCACGGCGGACATCCAGCCCTGGTTCGTCCGGGCGGAACCCTCGGCTCTGGAACGCGCGGTGGTCAACATCCTGGACAACGCGGTGAAGTTCAGCCCCGAGAACGGCACGATCGAGGTCCAGCTGACCGACGGCACTCTGACGGTCCGCGACCACGGCCCCGGCATCCCCGCCGACGAGATCCCCCACGTCTTCGACCGCTTCTGGCGCTCCCCGTCAGCACGAGCCCTCCCCGGTTCCGGCCTGGGCCTGTCGATCGTCGCCCGTACGGTCCAACAGGCGGGCGGCGAGGTCACGTTGGCCGGCGCGGAGGGCGGCGGCACGGTGGCTACGGTACGACTGCCGGGGGCGCCTACTCCGCCGCCGGAGACCGTCTGACCAAGGCCCTCTGTGTGGTCACAGGCAGCGCAGCCGTT
The DNA here is from genome assembly GCF_036898825.1 of Streptomyces sp. B21-083. GTDB lineage: Bacteria > Actinomycetota > Actinomycetes > Streptomycetales > Streptomycetaceae > Streptomyces. Next base: position 4,582,073 of record NZ_JARUND010000001.1, read on the forward strand.
CCAGGGCCTCGCGAAGATCGCCGACCCAGCGGCTGTAGGCGGGGATTTGCTGAAGCACCGTCAAGGACACTCGCTGCCCCAGCCGGTCGAAGTCGTACTCAGGCCGATGCCGTGGGCCGAATGCCCGGCCCAGGGCCTTCTTCGGATCGGCGACCTTCTCGACCTCGCGCGGCGATCGGATCAACTCCCGTACCACCGTTGCCGGGCCGTCCGGCAAGGCAGTCGGGTCGGCGAGCATCCAGGCCTCCGTCTCCCGCACGGGGACGATCCCGACGACGCGTTTCGCGGACTGCGGTTGGCTCAGCCCAGCCCGTAGGGCGTCGACCTTGCCCCGCTCGTTGTGGTCGTGATGGACGACCACGACGTCCATGTGCTCCAGGAGCAATTCGACCTCTTGGACGACACGTTCACGTGGTGCGACGGTGAAGCAACTGCCGGGAGACGTCCCCACGAAGTCGAACCCGACCTCGGATTCCGACTCCAGTGCCTCCACTTGACGGTCGATGAGCGGCACGTAGAACCACTGGTCGCTCAGGCCCTCAGTCAGCAGCGCAATGCTCAGGTACCTACGCGCCATGGGCGTACCCCACGGGGTCGAGGTACTGGCGTACCTCCATGGGCGTGACGTAGGTTCCCCGCTCGCCATTGTCGGCGACCTTCCGGGACCGGGTCAGGCGAGCCGGCAATTTGCCTCCGCCGAGGCGAGTGACCGTGTCGAGGAAGACGACGTCGTGGGGGGCGTCGTCGAGGAGGGAGGCAAGGACCACTGGGGAGTGCGAGGTCACAAGGATCTGGCGAAGGTCGACGTGACCCTCACTTCCAGGAATGCGGTATTTCGTCGAAGGTTCATACGAGCCAAGATCTGTGGCGCGCCCCCTCAGCCGCTCCAACAATCTGGGTACTCGGCTCGGATGCAACCCGTTCTCGGGTTCCTCGAACATCAGTACTCCGGGATGGGTTGGATCGTGTGCCGCCGCCAGCAAGGCAAGCACCCGCAGAGTCCCGCCGGAGACAACGCGTGTAGCCATTCTCGGCTCATGTTTGTACTGGATCCAGACATCCCATTGGGCTCGATCCTGGTCCCGGACCACATCGATCTCGCGGATCTCGGGAAGGAGGGCCGACACATCCGCGTCGAAGGCCCATTTCCGTTCCGGATCCCCCTCCCACAGCCGACCGAGCACGGCCCCGAGGTTGCGCCCGTCCTCGGCCAGTCGGTCGGAGTCGTACGCGTCCGCGAACTGCCGCATCGCCTCAGGCACAGGGTCGAGGATCCACCAACTGGCAGCAGCACGTTTCAGTGAGTTGGAGGCGTCTTGGGACTCGTGCTCCTCCTCAATTCCAGGTGCCCTCCCGAACAAGAAGGAGGCATTGCCGTCGATCTGCTCGGCCGTCTCCGGTGACACCCCCAGTCCATGGCTGCCGACTGCCCCGAGCGACAGGTCGACGGCCAGCGGCTCCGGCGCATCGCGATAGCCGATCCTCACATCGACGCGCATGTGCACGGCTCCAAGGAACTGGACCTGCACCAAGACCGTCGCGCTCATCCGGATCTCGTCGACCAACGCACCGTCCGGCCTCCGCCGAAACAACTCCCGGGGGCCGCCCCGCCTGGCATACCGAACCAGCGTCTGGCTGCTCGGCTCTCTCACCAGCTGTCCGAGCAACGCCACCGCTTCCAGCAGGTTGGACTTGCCCGAACCGTTCGCGCCCAGCAGGACGAGGAACGGCGGCAGGTCGAGCGAGAAGTCGTCGAACGTCTTGAAGCCGTCGATCTCGATCCGGGTGATCACCGCTGCTCCTCACGCACCGCAAACACACGAAACGGATACAGCGCCACACTAGCCTTCCGCCCCGGACCGGGGCGCGCTACGCGCCTCTGACGCCCTCGACGAACACCTTCCAGGAAGCCGCTCCGAAGACCAGGGGGCGAGCGGCCGGAGCCTTGCTGTCCGGCGACCTCGACGCAGTCGTTGGCACCCCCTCCGCTGTAGCTCGACTCGCGCCACACAGCCGTGCTGAGGTCGAGGGTGTGAGTCATGGTCCGTGCTCCTCCAGTGGACCCCTGATGAACGTGAGCGAGTCCGACGGGGACAACGCCAGGTCCCCGGCAACGCCCGCCCTCTTCCGCAGCGTACGTCGAACCGGTGACGATCTGAACGCGAACGGTAATCGCCACTCATCAGAACGCCCCCCACGCTCAGAAGGAATCAGCGACACATGCGCCTCCTCCCCTGGACCACCCCCGAAGGCCGACCCTGCAATCTCAGCACCGACAGTGACCTCAGCCGGCTCTCTCTCCTCGCCGACGACATCGAGGCAGCCCAACTGGACTCCGGGGAGCAGGTGTTGAAGGGGGCGCGGGCCCTGCTCGGTGACCCCAGGGCGGGGGAGCGGGCCGTGCGGTTCGCGCTCACGCGGGCCACCGAGTCGTTGGCGGACGTCCTGCGGATCGCGGTCAGCCGGGGTGGGCGGATCCCGGCAGAGTGGTGATACCGGGGTTTCCTCGGGCGGGGTGCCGAGCAGATCGGGTCAGTCGGCTCCCCGCCCGAGGTTCTCCCCCGTTGCGGGAACAACAATGCCCGGGCGCCGCCCTGTTGTCGTTCGCAGTCGGTCCACAGTTCCTTGGCACTGCGTCTACTCGCGTCCTACTGGCCTTGGGGCAAGGCCCGTTGCCGGTAGTCCCTGGGTGACATCCCGTACGCGGCCCGGAACGCCCGGGTGAAGTCGGACGGGCGCTGGTACCCCCAGCGGGCGGCGATGATGTGGATCGGCGTGCAGCGCAGTGCGGGGTCCGCCAGGTCCCGGTGAGCGTGCTCCAGGCGTTGGCGGCGGATCCAGGCGGCGACCGGTTCGCCCTGGGTCTGCTGCTGGAAGATGCGGTGCAGATAGCTGAGCGAGATGTTGTGGGCCGCGGCGATCACCGGTGGTGTCAGCTCCGGGTCGTGGAGGTTCTGCCGGATGAAGTCCTGGGCGCGTGTCGCCGTCGCCCGCCCCCGCGTCTCCGGCGACAACGCGGCCTCCGCTTCCAGCAGTTGCGCGAACCAGGCCGACATGAGGTCGAGGACCACCGTGCCCAGGCGGGGCGCGTCGGACGGCTGCAGGGTGGCGGCCTGCCGGTCCAGCCCGACGACGAAGTCCGCCAGGAGCGCGCCGACCCCCTCCCGCCCCGGCAGTCGCCGGCCCAGCAACTCCCGTACCCGGTGCGGCGGCAGGGGCAGCAGTGCCTTGGGGAAGTCCACGGCCATCCCCGTGACGACGCCGCCCTGCCGATCGTCCGCCGACCTGACGTCGTACGGCTGCGAACTGTCGGCCAGGTGCAGGTCACGTGAGGTGAACGTGCTGGTCTGCCCGGCATGGTCGAGTGCCAGCCCGCCGTCGATCAGCAGCGTCAGGTGATAGAACTCCGGGTCGGACTGGCGCACCAGTTTCGGGGTCCGCCGGTAGCGAGTCGGCAGGAACGACATCTGGCTCACGACCACCGGCCCCAGTTCCATCAGCCGCTGCTCCGCCCAGAAGTCGGCGGCGTGCTCGCTGACGAGTGCGCTGGAGCGCGTGCGGCCGACCAGGTCCTGCCAGTAGTCGAACCTGTCACCCGCAGGTACGTCGTCCGTACGGAACACCGTCCCGATCATTCCGTTTCCTCTCCGGTCCCCGTTCTTCTTCGGCTCCTCGGCACGGCAACCTTTTCTCTCCCGGCTGCGACAGCCAAGTGACGTGGTTCCCCCACCAGTTAACCCCTCACTTGATCGGAAGCAGCCGTGAGCGAAACCCGCAGCACGTCCCGTGGTCGTAGTCGTCATCGCCGCCGCAAGACCGCACTGCTCGCAGGGATCCCGCTGGCCCTGACCTCCGCCGGGGCCATGGCCTACGGCGGGGTCTTCGGTGTGTTCGGTGCGGACGCGCAGCCCGAGGCGTCCGCCGCGTCCGCGACCACCTCGGCCAGGACCGCTTCCTCCGCGCTCGCCGGTGTCACCGACGTGGCGAACGGCTTCGCCTCCGTCAACGCCCTCGGCCAGAACGGGACTTACGGCGGCCGGGACGGTCAGACCGTCACCGTGAAGACGCTCGCCGACCTGGAGAGGTACGCGACGGCGTCCGAGCCGTACGTCATCGTCGTCGCGGCGACCATCAGCATGAACCCGGTCGGCAAGGAGATCAAGGTCCAGTCCGACAAGACCATCATCGGGTCCGGGACCTCCGGGCAGATCGTCGGGGGCGGCTTCTTCCTCGGGCAGGGCGTGCACAACGTCATCATCCGGAATCTCACCATCCGCGACGCCTACCAGGGTGTCTGGAACGACAAGGAGCACGACTTCGACGGCATCCAGATGGATGGCGCGCACCATGTGTGGATCGACCACAACGACATCCGCCACATGGCCGACGGTCTCATCGACAGCCGCAAGGACACGACCTACCTGACCGTTTCCTGGAACAAGCTGAGCCAGGACAACAAGGCCTTCGGTATCGGCTGGACCGAGAACACCACCGCCGACATCACGATCCACCACAACTGGATCCGCGAGACCGAGCAGCGCAACCCGTCCACCGACAACGTGGCCCACGCCCACCTCTACAACAACTTCCTGGAGGACGAGGCGGGGACCACCATCAAGTCCTCGTACGGCAATTACTCCCGCGGCAAGACCAACATGGTGCTCGAGAACTCCTACTTCCAGGGCATGACCAACCCGGTCGTCCGCGACGCCACCGCCACCCTCGTCCAGCGCGGCAACGTCTTCTCGGGGACCAGTGGCAAGAACGAGAGCGGGGGGTCGGGCGCGGCCTGGGACCCGAAGAAGTATTACGCCTACACGCTCGACAAGGCGGCCGATGTACCCGCCCTACTCAAGTCCGGTGCGGGGCCCCGCAGTTCCGTGGCCAGGGCGAGCGGTGGTACGTCGGGCGCGACCACCACGTCCGCCGCCGCCACGACCCTCACCGTCGCCGCCGACGGTTCCGGCCAGTACCGGACCGTGCAGGCCGCCGTGAACGCCGTACCCGCGAACAACGCCTCCCGGGTGGTCATCTCCGTCAAGCCGGGCACGTACCGCGAGCTGGTCAAGGTTCCGTCGAACAAGCCGCACGTGACCATCCAGGGCAGCGGCGGCAGCCGTAAGGACACCACGATCGTCTACAACAACGCGTCCGGTACGCCGAAGCCCGACGGCTCCGGCACGTACGGCACCGGCGGCAGCGCCACCGTCGCGGTCGACGCGGACGACTTCCAGGCCCGCAACCTGACCATCTCCAACGACTTCGACGAGGCCGCGCACCAGGACATCGCCAACCAGGCGGTCGCCCTGCGCACCTCGGCCGACAAGGTGCTGCTCGACGGCGTCATCGTCAGCGGCGACCAGGACACCCTGCTGGTGGACACCGCGTCCAAGGACAAGCTGGGCCGCGTCTACATCACCAACTCCTACGTCATCGGCAACACCGACTTCATCTTCGGCCGGGCCACCGCCGTGATCGACAAGTCGGTCATCACCCTGAAGAAGCGCTGGAACGGCACCTCGGCCGGCTACGTCACGGCTCCCAGCACCGCCGCGAACCGCAAGGGCATCCTGATCGCCAACTCCACGGTGAGCGGTGACGTCTCCGACCGCAGCTTCTACCTCGGCCGCCCCTGGCACGCGGGCGGCGACGCGAGTCTCGACCCGCAGACCACCGTCCGCAACACCTCGCTGAGCGCGGCGATCAGGACGACCCCCTGGACCGACATGAGCGGCTTCTCGTGGAAGGCCGACCGCTTCGCCGAGTACAAGAACACCGGCGCCGGCTCGGGCGCCGCGAGCAGCGAACGCCCGATCCTGACCGACGCCCAGGCCACCAACCAGGAGGTCGCCGACTGGCTGGGCGACTGGACACCCACGGCCGGCTGACCATCGCACAACGGCACGGGCTGCACGGGCTGCACGGGCTGCACGATCCTTTCCCAGAGAGGGCCCAAGGCGATACGCCCTGGGCCCTCCGAGATAAAACCGCTACCGATGCCGCTACCGATGCGGACACCGACACCGCTACCGCAACTACTACTGCACGATCGTGATCCGGTTCGCCGCCGGCGGCGCGATCGGGGTCGTCGCCGTGGAGTTGGCGGTCAGGTAGTCCGCCAGCACGGCCAGGTCGTCCGTGCCGACCAGGTCGTTCGTGCCCTGGCCCAGCGTCGGGAAGCCGTCGCCGCCGCCCGCGAGGAAGTTGTTCGTCGCGACGCGGTAGGTGGCGGCCGGGTCGATCGCCGCACCGTTCAGCCTGACGGAGGCGGCGACCAGGCGCTCCGCGCCCGCCTTCGTCATGTCGAGCGTGTAGGTGAGCCCCGAGGACACCTGGAGCACCTTCGGCGAGGCGGCGTTCGTACCGCTCACCTGCTCCTGGAGTACGGAGATCAGCTGGGCGCCGGTGAAGTTCTGCAGGTTCACGGTGTTGGAGAACGGCTGGACGGTGAAGCCCTCGGCGTAGGTGACGACACCGTCGCCCTCACTGCCCTTGGCCGCGAACGTCAGCCCCGCCCGGATACCGCCCGGGTTCATCAGCGCGAGGTCGGTCTCCGGGTCGAGCTTCTTGCCGTACGCCAGTTGCGCGTCGGCGATGAGGTCGCCCATCGGGGACTCGGTGCCGGTGTTGTTGATGTCGCCGGAGATGTAGCCGATGGCGCGGTTGCCGATGGGCGCCGCGAGGGTGTTCCAGCGGGCGATCAGGGCGGTCATGTCCGCGGCCTTGGCGACGGTCCGGGTGACCACGTGGTTCGCCGAGGAGACGGCCGTACGGGCGATGTCACCCGTCCAGCGGTCGTACGTCAGCGTGGTGTCCGTGTAGAGGCGGCCGAAGGACGCGGCCGAGGTGACCGTGCGCGGTTTGCCCGACGGGTCCGGGATCGTGCAGGCGTAGGCGGCGTGCGTGTGGCCGGTGACCAGCGCGTCGACCTTCGGGGTGACGTTCTTCGCGATGTCGACGATCGGCCCGGAGATGCCGGAGCCGGCGCCCGCCGCGTCACAGTCGTAGTTGTAGGAGCCGGAGGCGGGCAGGCCGCCCTCGTGGATCAGGGCCACGATCGACTTGACGCCCTGCTTCTCCAGCTCCTTGGCGTACTTGTTGATCGTCTCGACCTCGTCCTTGAACTTGAGGCCCTTCACGCCCTCGGCGGAGACGACACCGGGGGTGTCCTCCAGGGTCACGCCGATGAAGCCGATCTTGACGCCGTTCTTCTTCCACACCCAGTAGGGCTTGAGGATCGGCTTCCTGGTCTTCTCGTCGAGCACGTTCGCCGCGAGGTAGGGGAAGTCCGCGCCCTTGAACTTCTTGCCCTTGACGTAGCAGCCGTCGGTCGGGTGGCAGCCGCCCTTCTGCAGCCGGGCCAGTTCCCTGGCACCCTCGTCGAACTCGTGGTTGCCGACCGAGGTGACGTCGAGGTCGAGGCCGTTGAGCGCCTCGATGGTGGGCTCGTCGTGGAAGAGGCCCGAGATCAGCGGGGAGGCACCGACCATGTCGCCGCCGGCCGCCGTGATCGAGTACGGGTTGCCCTTGCGGGCCTCGCGCAGATGCGTGGCGAGGTACTCGACACCACCCGCGTCGATCGTCTTCGTCGAACCGTCGGCCTGGATCTCGGTGACCCGGCCGGAGGAGCCGGACGGCGGCTCCAGGTTGCCGTGCAGGTCGTTGAAGGACAGCAACTGCACGTCCTGGTAACGGCTCGGCTTGCTGTGGCCGTGACCGCCGGGCTTGTACGAGCTGTCGCCGGCGCTGGCCGGCAGAGCCGCGGCGGCGAGAGCGCCGACCGTGGCGATACCGGCGACGCCGGCGAGCAGCGCGCGCGTACGGCGTCTGCGGCGGTGGTACGGCTGGGGTGTGACAGGCATGTGCCCCCCTGAAGTTCGTGGACGAGAGAAGAGGAAGGGAGTCCATGAGAGGACGTAAGAAAAGCGTGAGAATTCAGCCCCGTCCCGGCGCAGCCTAGGGTCAACGCGCGTAGCGCGACAGGGGTTCGGGGTTACGGAACGATTGCCTTCCCCGTCGATTCACCATGAAACGGGCAGGCCTTACCCTCGTAGCCATGACCAGCGACGACACCGCGCGCCCCGTTCCTCCCGGCCTGTCTCGTTCCATCGACACCCTGGCCGCCCTCACCCCCGCACAGGCCGACGCCGTCCTCGCGCTGCTCGCGGACGCCGCCCAGGCCGACGGGCAGCAGGCGGTGTCCGAGCAGGGTCGGCTGCAGCTGCGCGGGGGCGCCCGCGAGGGCGTGTCGCACTTCCTCCTCTCCGTGGGCGGCGAACTCGTCGGCTACGCACAGCTGGAGGACACCGACCCGGTCGAGGCGCCGGCCGCCGAGCTGGCCGTCCACCCGGCCGTCCGCGGCCACGGTCACGGGCGCGCGCTGGGTTCGGCCCTGCTGGCCGCCTCCGGCAAGCGGCTGCGCGTCTGGGCGCACGGCGGCCACTCCGCCGCCCGGCATCTGGCCCAGGTCCTCGGCCTCGCCCTCTTCCGCGAACTGCGCCAGCTACGGCGGCCGTTGACCGACCTGGAGCTGCCTGAGCCGAAGCTCCCCGAGGACGTGACGGTACGGACCTTCGTCCCCGGCGAGGACGACGCGGCCTGGCTCGCCGTGAACGCCGCCGCGTTCGCCCACCATCCCGAGCAGGGCTCCCTGACCCAGCGCGACCTCGACGACCGCAAGGGCGAGGCCTGGTTCGACCCGGAGGGCTTCTTCCTCGCCTTCCGCGACGGCGAACTCGTCGGCTTCCACTGGACGAAGACGCACGTGGCGGAGCGCCTCGGCGAGGTGTACGTCATCGGCCTGCGCCCGGGCGCCCAGGGCGGCGGCCTCGGACGGGCGCTCACGACGATCGGCCTGCGTCACTTGGCCGAGCGCGGGCTGCCCACGGCGATGCTGTACGTCGACGCGGACAACACGGCGGCGGTGAGCCTGTACGAACGGCTCGGCTTCGACACCCACGAGACGGACCTCATGTACCGCACGGAGTCGTAGCCACGCCGGGGTAACGGCGGCAATCTCCCCAAGTGGGGGCGGTGATCTTGACACCGCCCCCCTTCTTGGTTCACCCTTTCACTACTCAATTAGTGAAAGGGTGGTTGTACGAGTGGTCGAGTACCGCATCGACAGACGCACCGGCGTCGCCACCTATCTGCAGATCGTCCAGCAGACCAAACAGGCCATGCGTCTGGGCCTGTTGGAACCCGGCGACAAGCTGCCCACCGCCCGTGAGGTCGTGGAGGCCACCGCCATCAATCCGAACACCGTCCTGAAGGCCTATCGCGAGCTGGAGCGCGAGGGCCTGGTCGAGGCGCGGCGGGGCCTCGGCACGTTCGTCCGCAAGTCGCTGGGGGCCGCCCCGGCGGACTCCCCGTTCGGCGCCGAACTGGCCGACTGGGCCACCCGGGCCCGTACGGCCGGACTCGAACGGGACGACGTGGCGGCGCTGTTCACTTCCGTGCTCGACACGCATTTCAAGGGGGACCAGGGATGAGCGACACCGCCATGGAGGCGGCCGGACTGGGCAAGCGGTTCGGCCTCGGCCGGCGGAAGGGCTGGGCGCTGCACGAGTGCGCGTTCCGGCTGCCGGCCGGGCGCGTCTGCGCGGTCGTCGGGCCCAACGGCGCCGGCAAGTCGACGCTGCTGGCCCACGCGGCCGGACTGCTCAGGCCCACCGAGGGCACGCTCAGCGTCCTCGGCACCAGCCCGGCGGCGGCGCGCGAGCGCGTGGCGTACGTCGCCCAGGACAAGCCCCTGCACCCCCAGCTCACCATCGGGGACACCCTCCGGCTGGGTCAGGAACTCAACCCCCGGCGCTGGGACCGGGCCGTCGCCGAAGGCGTCGTCGCGGACGGGGCCCTCGACCCCGACGCCAAGATCCGCACCCTCTCCGGCGGCCAGCGCACCCGGGTCGCGCTCGCCCTCGCCCTCGGCAAGCGCCCTGAACTGCTGCTCCTGGACGAGCCGATGGCCGACCTCGACCCGCTCGCCCGGCACGAGCTGATGGGCACCCTGATGGCCGACGCCGCCGAGAACGGCACCACGGTTGTCATGTCCTCGCACGTCGTGGCCGAGCTGGAGGGCTCCTGCGACCACGTCCTCCTCCTCGGCGCCGGCCGGGTCCGCCTCGCCGGCCCGCTGGACGACCTGCTCGCCGCCCACACCCTGATCACCGGGCCGGCAGCCGACCTCGACGGCCACACGGTGGTCGAGTCCCGTACGACGGGCCGCCAGACCACCGCCCTCATCCGCGCCGGAGGCCGCCTCGCCGGCACCTGGCAGAGCGTCACCCCCACCCTGGAGGAACTGGTCCTCGCCCACCTCCGCTCCCCGGAGGCGCCGCCCCTGCACCTCGACGCCGACGAGTCGACGGACGAGTCCGCGGAGGTCGTCGTATGACCGCCCTGACGGCCACCGCGCCCTCGGCACGGAAACAGTCCCGGGGTTCGCGCGGCCCCCACGGCCTCACCTGGACCCTGCTGCGCGTCCACCGCTCCGCGCTCTGGTTCTGGGTGCTGTACGTCGCCCTGACCGCCGGCGTGATCCTGTGGACGTACGGGCCGGGCGCGAACGCCGCCCTCGACGAACTGGTCCGGTCGGGCTGCCGTGACGGCACTCCGAACCTCGGCTGTGACACGGGAAGTGCGCATGTGAGCCGCTGGGCCACGGGCGTGGGCCTCGGCAGCTCCCTCATCACCGTCGCCCCGTTTCTGATCGCCGCGTGGGCGGGCGGCTCGCTCATCGGCCGCGAGCTGGAGAACGGCACCGCACAGCTGGCCTGGACCCAGTCCGTGTCCCCGGCCCGCTGGCTCGCCGCCAAGCTCGCCGTACCGGCCGTACTGATCGCCACCGGCACCCTCCTCCTCACCGCACTGCACCGCCTGATGTGGGCGTCCAACCCCGAACTGACGCAGTGGTACGGCACGTGGAACTGGTTCGATCCCCAGATCTTCAACGCCAACGGCACCCTTGCCACCGCCTACGCCCTGACCGGTCTGGCCCTCGGCGTCCTCGCGGGCCTGGTCGCGCGCCGCTCGCTGCCCGGTCTCGGCGTCGGAATCGTCGCCGTCGGAATCCTCGTACAGCAGTTCCAGTCCCTGCGTCCGCACCTGTGGCCGACCGAGACCCGGAAAAGCCCCGTCGGGTTCGAGGACACCGTCAGCATGTGGGCCGGCAAGGGCTCCTACACCTCCACCGGCGCCCGTATCCCCGACCTGCTCTGCGGAGACAGCGCCTCGTGCGTCGCCCGTAACGACGTCGCCGGCGTCTACCTCGACTATCACCCCGCCTCCCACTTCTGGCCCCTCCAGCTCGTGGAGACCGGCATCCTCCTCGCCCTCGTGGCGGTGGCCGCGCTGATCGCGTTCGCCGTCCTCAGACGCCGTACGGGAGCCCTCGTATGACCAGCACCACCGCGCTCGCGGTCCCAGCGAGCCCACGACGCACCCGCCTGCGCCCCCACGGCCTGCCCGCCGCCCTGCTGATCCTGCACCGCTCGGCACTCTGGTTCTGGCTGCTGCTGGTCGCCGTGGCCGCCGGGACTCTGCTGTGGACCTACGGATACGGGCTCGACGCGGCCTTCGCCCAGTTCACCAGGGCCGGCTGCCACGACGGGGCCGTGGCACAGGCCTGCGACTACTCCGGAGGCGACCGGGACCTCCTCGGCACCGCCGTGTCCGTCGGCAGAGGGCTGCTCAACGTCGTCCCCCTCCTGACCGCCGCCTGGGCGGGCGGCGCCCTGATCAGCCGTGAGCTGGAGAACGGCACCGCTCAGCTGGCCTGGACCCAGTCGGTCTCCCCGGCCCGCTGGCTGGCCGCCAAGCTCGCCGTACCGGGCGCGCTGCTCGTCACCGGAACCGCCCTCCTCACGTTCCTGCACCGACTGGTGTGGGACAAGCACAGCGAGGTGTGGGGGCCTCTGGGCTCCTGGAAGTGGCACGAGAACGGCAACTACTTCGCCAACGGCACCCTCGCCACCGCGTACCCCCTGCTCGGCCTGGCCCTCGGCGCCCTCGCGGGCCTGCTCCTACGCCGGCCGCTGCCCGCCCTCGGTGTCGCCGTGCTGTCCCTGCTGACCCTCATGAGCGTCCTCGACGACCTGCGTCCGCACCTGTGGCCGGTCGAGACCCTGACCCGGAAGACCGGCTACCCGGAGTGGACCGGCATGGTCGTCGGCGACGGCGCCCTGACCAGCACCGGGAAGCACGTGAGCGACCCCTACTGCGTGTCCGACACCAAGTGCCTCGCCGACCACGACATCGTCGGCTACTTCCGCGACTACCACCCGGCCTCCCACTTCTGGCCCCTCCAGCTCATGGAGACCGGCATCGTCCTCGCCCTCACCGCCGCCGCGACAGCCGCCACCTTCTGGCTGCTGCGCCGCCGCACGGCCTGACCACCCCGGCCCGCCCCCTCAAGCCCGTCCGGCGCTTGAGGACAAGGCCCGTTCAGGGCCGGTGCGGGGGTCTGGGGGCGGCAGCCCCCAGGGGAGCCCACCCCAACCCTCGCACCCAACCCCGCGCCGCCCGCCGCAGGCGCCCGCACCCGCGAGCCGCCCCCCGATATCCCGCACGTCATGTCCCCGTAACCATTGATTCAGCCAGGCTTGCGACGCTCACCCAATGACGCCCGCCGTGCCTGAGCCTTCGCCGCCCCCAGAGGGCACCAACGGGACCGGAGCGGCCCGGTCCGCCCCCGCCGCACTCCCGCCCGCGCGCTCCGACGCGACTGTCCCGGCCCCGGCGCGGAACAATGGGGTCATGAGCCAGCCAAACGCCCAGTCGCAGGTCCAGCACGCGCAGCCGTCCGTCGGTTCCCTGACCTCCCACCGCCCGCACACGGTGTCGGCCGTGGTCTCCGACCTGGAACCCGACATCGACGCCGACCTCGACGAGTACGTCGAGGCCCCCTACGACGGCGAGCTGCTGCCGCAGGGCCGCTTCCTCGACCGGGAGCGCAGCTGGCTCGCGTTCAACGAGCGAGTGCTCGAACTGGCCGAGGATCCGGGCACGCCCCTCCTCGAACGGGCTAACTTCCTCGCGATCTTCGCCAGCAACCTGGACGAGTTCTTCATGGTCCGGGTGGCCGGCCTGAAGCGCCGGATAGCCACCGGCGTGGCCACCCGTTCCGCGTCCGGTCTCCAGCCCCGCGAGGTGCTGGAGATGATCTGGGCCCGCTCCCGCGAGCTGATGGCGCGGCACGCCGCCTGCTACCAGGAGGACGTCGCCCCGGCGCTCGCCGAGGAGGGCGTGCACCTGGTCCGCTGGAGCGAGCTGACGGAGAAGGAGCAGGCCCGCCTGTTCACCCTCTTCCGCCACCAGATCTTCCCGGTCCTCACCCCGCTGGCCGTCGACCCGGCGCACCCCTTCCCGTACATCTCGGGCCTCTCCCTGAACCTGGCCGTGATCGTCCGGAACCCGGTGAGCGGACACCGCCACTTCGCGCGCGTGAAGGTACCGCCGCTGCTGTCCCGCTTCCTGGAGGCCTCCCCGAGCCGGTACGTGCCCCTTGAGGACGTCATCGCCGCGCACCTCGAAGAGCTGTTCCCCGGCATGGAGGTCCTGGAGCACCACGCCTTCCGCCTCACCCGCAACGAGGACCTGGAGGTCGAGGAGGACGACGCCGAGAACCTCCTCCAGGCCCTGGAGAAGGAACTGATGCGGCGCCGCTTCGGGCCGCCGGTGCGCCTGGAGGTCGAGGAGTCCATCGACCGGTACGTCCTCGACATGCTGGTACGCGAGCTGAAGATCACCGAGGCCGAGGTGTACCCGCTGCCGGGTCCGCTCGACCTCACCGGCCTCTTCGGCATCTCCTCCCTCGACCGGCCCGAGCTGAAGTTCCCGAAGTTCATCGCCGGCACCCACCGCGACCTGGCCGAGGTCGAGTCGTCGTCCGCGCCGGACATCTTCGCGGCCCTGCGCGAACGGGACGTCCTGCTGCACCACCCGTACGACAGCTTCTCCACCTCCGTCCAGGCGTTCCTGGAGCAGGCGGCCGGCGACGACGACGTCCTCGCCATCAAGCAGACCCTGTACCGGACCTCCGGCGACTCCCCGATCGTGGACGCCCTCATCGAGGCGGCGGAGGCCGGCAAGCAGGTCCTCGTCCTCGTCGAGATCAAGGCCCGCTTCGACGAGCAGGCCAACATCAAGTGGGCGCGCAAGCTGGAGGAGTCCGGCTGCCACGTCGTGTACGGCCTCGTCGGCCTGAAGACCCACTGCAAGCTGTCCCTGGTGGTCCGCCAGGAGGGCGACACGCTGCGCCGCTACTCCCACGTCGGCACCGGCAACTACCACCCCAAGACGGCCCGCCTGTACGAGGACCTGGGCCTCCTGACGGCTGACCAGCAGGTCGGCGCGGACCTCTCGGACCTGTTCAACAGGCTGTCCGGGTACTCCCGCCGCGAGACCTACCGCCGCCTCCTGGTGGCCCCCAAGTCCCTGCGGGACGGCCTGATCTCGCGGATCAACAAGGAGGTCCAGCACCACCGTGCCGGACGTCCCGCGTACGTCCGTATCAAGGTCAACTCGATGGTGGACGAGGCGATCATCGACGCGATGTACCGCGCCTCCCAGGCAGGCGTCCCGTGCGACATCTGGGTCCGCGGCATCTGCGCCGTACGCCCCGGGGTGCCGGGCCTCTCCGAGAACATCCGGGTCCGTTCCGTCCTCGGCCGCTTCCTCGAACACTCCCGGGTCTTCTCCTTCGGCAACGGCGGCGAGCCCGAAGTGTGGTTCGGCAGCGCCGACATGATGCACCGCAACCTCGACCGCCGCATCGAGGCACTCGTCAGGGTCACGGACCCGGCCCACCGGGCCGCGCTCAGCCGGATGCTGGAAACCGGCATGTCCGACACCACGCAGTCCTGGCACCTGGGCCCGGACGGCGAGTGGACCCGGCACGCGACGGACGCCGAGGGCCAACCACTGCGAAACGTCCAGGAGATGCTCATAGACGCCCGGAGGCGCAGGCGTGGCACAGCGACAACTTGACCCGACCGACCCCACGACGGCCGGACCCGCCAAACTCGCCGGGCCCGCCGGCCCCGTGAGCTGCGAAGCTCTGGCGGACTACCTGCGGACGCAGGCGACGGAGTTCCTCCGCGCCCTGCGCCTGCACAGGGAGTCAGGCACGGGCTCCTCCGCGTCCCCCGGCGAGGAGCCCGTGGACGCGGCCCGTTCCCTGCGCCACGCGGCCCGCCGCATCACCGGCACCCTGCACACCTTCCGCCCCCTCCTGGACCCCACCTGGGCGGAGGCGATGCACCCCGAACTGGCCTGGCTCTCCGGCACCCTGGCCCGCGAACACGCCTACGCGGCCCGCCTGGAACGCCTGCTGCTGGCCCTGCATCGACTGTCGGGGGCGACGCCGATCCCGACGCAGGTCGCTGTGGGCAGTCGTTCCGCCGGGGCGGATCCCGTCCCACCGAAAGCGGAACCCGGCATCGCCGGTGCCCCCTCCCAGGCGCCCACCCCGGACCGCGCCAACCTCACCCTGGGCGCCGCGAGAGCAGGCGCCCTGCTCGAACGCCAACTGACCCTCGCCCGCACACGAGCCCATTCGGCGGCCCTGCAGGCCCTGGGTTCCTCCCGCTTCCACGCGGTGGCGGACAACGTCGCGGTCCTCGCCAGCGAAGTCCCCCTCACCCCCGCCGCCGTCTCCACCCCCACCGACCTGCGCCCCCTCGCCGCCGCCGCCCACGAACGCCTGTGCGACGCCGTCACCGCCCTCCCCCTCCTCACCGCCGGCCACCCCTACAACGCCGAGGCCCTCGTCCACGGCCTGTCCTTCGACCCGGCCCCCCACCCCCAGGACGCCCCCTGGCACCACGTACGCCTCCTCCTGCGCCTGCGCCGCTACGCCCACGAGGTCCTGGAGGGTGACGAAGCCCGGGTCGACGTACGGATGCTGACGGCCGGCACGGCACTCAACCGGCACCGGGACGCGTCCGAGGCCGCCGCGGCGGCGGCAGCGGCGGCACGCACTCCCCGTATCGCCCCGGCGACGGCGTACGCGCTCGGCGTGCTCCACGCCGACCAGCGTCACGAGGTGGAGGCGGCACGGTTCGCGTTCCAGCAGTCCTGGGAGAAGAAGGCGGTGAGCACGAGGTGACGTACGAGACGGCCCCCGCCGACGAAGGACCGGACGAACGCCCCGTCCTGGCCGCCGGCTGCGTCCTGTGGCGCCGCTCCCCCTTGGACGGCGGCCTGGAGATCTGCCTCGTCCACCGGCCGAAGTACGACGACTGGTCGCACCCGAAAGGCCGGCTGAAGCGTGGCGAGGAGACACTCGCCGCCGCGCTGCGCGAGGTCGAGGAGGAGACGGGCTACGAGGCTGCCCCCGGCGCTCCTCTCACCGCCTCCCACTACGAGGCCAACGGCCGCCCCAAGCAGGTGAGTTACTGGGCGGCGGAGGCGGTGTCCGGCGCCTTCGCCCCGAACGACGAGGTCGACCTCATCCTGTGGCTGCCCCCGGCGACGGCCCGCGAACGCCTCACCCAGCCCCGCGACAAGGACCTCGTCGACGAACTGCTGAACCTGCGCCAGAGGTAGCCGGGACCGGACCAGTACTACTGGACCTCCTGGACTTCTGGACCTCCTGGACTAGTGGGACAGGTCGCCGTCCTCGTGCCCCTTGCCGTCCGTCCGGGCCAGACTGCGGGCCCGACGGGCCGGCCCGCGCCACCCGCAGGCGCATCTGGCGAAGCAGAACGGCCCGTGCTCGACCATGGAAACGGAGTGCTCTTCGGAAAACCGCGAATGTTCGCTTCGGTCCTGCTGCGCCACACCCCCAACGGTACCCACCCCCGCGCAAAGCACCGCCATCGGCGTGACAACCTCCCCCACCCCTCGTTAAGCGGAAGGACGCGGCCGTGGACCGACGGCCCGGCTTGGGGGTGGACGGCGATGGAACGGCGGCGGCACTGGCGCGGCGGCGGAACGGCCGTCACGGCCACCACGACGACAACTCGCCCGACGACGGCTCGCCCGAGGACGGGCCTCCTGACGACGGGCCTTCTGACCACGGCTCTCCTGACGACAGGTCTCCTGATCTGCGCCACCGGCTGCACGGGCAGCGGCGAGACCGTCACCGACGACCCACGTCCGGCCACCGACGCGGTCCGCGTCCTGCACAACGCCGCCGCGACGCTGGTCGACGCGGGCACGTCCCGGACCACCACCTCCATGGAGATGGCCACCGGCGGCACCCGCGTCACCATCCGGGGCGAGGGCGTCTACGACTACACGAAGCAGCTCGGCCACCTGCGCGTGCTGCTCCCCCAGGACCCGGCGGGCGCCAGCCCGCACCGCCCGATCACCGAACTCCTCGCCCCTGGCGCCCTGTTCATGAAGAACCGGGGTGCGGGCGTGCCCGCCGACAAGTGGGTACGGGTGGACACGGCGACCCTGTCCGACGGCAACCTGGTGACGGGCGGGGCCACGGACCCGCTCGCCGCCGCCGAGGTGCTGCGCGGGACGCGCGAGGCGACGTACGTCGGCCGGGCCCGGGTCGCCGGCACCGAGGTACGGCACTACCGGGGCACGGCCGACCTCGCCGAGGCCGCCAGGAGCGCCTCGCCCGGTAACAGGGGCCCGCTGCGAGCGGCGGCGAAAGGGTTCGCCACGGCCAGGGTCCCCTTCGACGCCTACCTCGACAACGAGGGCCGCATCCGCAAGCTCCTGCACCGGTTCAGTTTCGTCAACGGGCAGCAGAAGGACACGGTCGCGGTCGTCTCGACGACGCTGCTGTACGACTTCGGCGCCCCCGTGCACGTACGGCTGCCACGGCCTGCGGACATCTACGCGGGCCGCGTCTCCGAGCAGTGAGGGCCGACGCGCGAGGGTCCGGGAGGAGCAACCCCGCACGCCCCGGCTGCGTCCGGCGTCACGCAAGGACTAGCCCGTCCGTGCCATGCGCGGTGTGTAGACCACTCCCTACTCTGGGAGGCGGTGACAGCGAGCCGGTGACGGCAGGGAAGAGGTGAGCACGTGGCTGCGGTCGGCGGTACGACAGTTCAGGACCACGTGGCCCTCGCCGAGATCGAGCTGTGCGGAGACCTGATCATCGCGGCCTCGGCGGCCGACGAGGAGCGCCTCAGCCTGGAGAGCATCGACGAGGTGCTGCGGGTGGCGGAGGAACGCGAGGGCCGCAAGCTCACGACGGGTGGCTGAAAAACGCCGTTCGTCGCGTGACGCAGCCTCAGGTACGCATCAGGTACGCAACAGACGACCGATCGCCTTGGTCGCCTCCTCCACCTTCGCGTCGATCTCGGTACCGCCCTTGACGGCCGCGTCCGCGACACAGTGACGCAGATGCTCCTCCAGGAGTTGGAGCGCGAAGGACTGAAGTGCCTTGGTGGAGGCGGAGACCTGGGTGAGTATGTCGATGCAGTAGACGTCCTCGTCGACCATCCGCTGGAGCCCGCGGATCTGCCCCTCGATCCGGCGCAGCCGCTTCAGATGCTCGTCCTTCTGCTTGTGATAGCCGTGCACACCCCGGTCGTGGTCGGTCACGACGTCGGGCGTCTCCGCACCGGCCTCGGTGGTCGTCATACGTCCTCCCGTTGGACAAGACACTGGACAAGTCAGCGGACAGAAACCGGTTGATATACCCCTGCCGGGTATATCGTAACCAACTTTGCTGGGTATAGGGCCTGTACCCGCTACCGATCAGGCGCCCAGAACCTCGCCCAGAACCCACCGCGCCGCCCAGGTATAGACCACCGTGCAGTCCACTCCGCGCGATGGGCGACACTGGGGGGCGACCCGTTAGCCGTGGCCGGATGTTGCGCCTAGCATCAGCCTGACCGAATCCGAAGGACTCCGAGGACCTCACGTGCGATTTCGTCTGACCCCCAGGGAGACGAGCTTCTACGACATGTTCGCCGCGTCAGCGGACAACATCGTCACGGGCTCGCGACTCCTCATGGAACTGCTCGGGGCGGACGCCTCCGGCCGGGCCGAGATCGCAGAGCGTATGCGGGCCGCGGAACACGCCGGTGACGACGCCACACACGCGATCTTCCACCAGCTGAACTCCTCGTTCATCACGCCGTTCGACCGTGAGGACATCTACAACCTCGCCTCGCTGCTCGATGACATCATGGACTTCATGGAGGAGGCCGTCGACCTGGTCGTCCTCTACAACGTGGAGGAGCTGCCCAAGGGCGTCGAGCAGCAGATCGAGGTCCTGGCGCGGGCGGCGGAGCTGACGGCGGAGGCGATGCCGAACCTCCGCACGATGGAGAACCTGACGGAGTACTGGATCGAGATCAACCGGCTGGAGAACCAGGCGGACCAGATCCACCGGAAGCTTCTCGCCCACCTGTTCAACGGCAAGTACGACGCGATCGAGGTGCTGAAGCTCAAGCAGATCGTGGACGTGCTGGAGGAGGCGGCGGACGCCTTCGAGCACGTGGCGAACACGGTGGAGACCATCGCCGTCAAGGAGTCCTGACCCGTTCATGGAGACCTTCGCACTGATCGTGACCATTGGCGTCGCGCTCGGATTCACATACACGAACGGCTTCCACGACTCGGCGAACGCGATCGCCACGTCCGTGTCCACCCGTGCGCTGACGCCCCGCGCGGCACTGGCGATGGCCGCGGTGATGAACCTGCTCGGCGCGTTCCTGGGCAACGGCGTCGCGAAAACGGTCAGCGAGGGTTTGATCGAGACGCCCAAGGGCTCCCACGGCATGGCGATCCTGTTCGCCGCGCTGGTCGGCGCGATCACCTGGAACCTGATCACCTGGTACTTCGGCCTCCCCTCGTCCTCCTCGCACGCCCTGTTCGGCGGCATGGTGGGGGCGGCACTGGCGGGCGGCACGAAGGTCTACTGGGACGGCGTCCTGGAGAAGGTCGTCATCCCGATGTTCGTCTCCCCGGTGGTGGGCCTCCTGGCCGGCTACCTCGTGATGACGGCGATCATGTGGATATTCCGGCGCGCCAACCCGCACAAGGCGAAGCGCGGCTTCCGTATCGCCCAGACGGTGTCGGCGGCGGGCATGGCCCTGGGCCACGGTCTCCAGGACGCCCAGAAGACGATGGGCATCGTGGTGATGGCCCTGGTCATCGCCGACGTCGAGGACTACGGCGACCCGATCCCGATCTGGGTCAAGATCTCCTGCGCGGTGATGCTGTCCCTGGGCACGTACGCGGGCGGCTGGCGCATCATGCGCACCCTGGGCCGCAAGATCATCGAACTGGACCCGCCCCAGGGCTTCGCGGCGGAGACGACGGGCGCGTCGATCATGTTCGCCACGGCCTACCTCTTCAAGGCCCCGGTCTCCACGACCCACGTGATCACCTCGGCGATCATGGGCGTGGGCGCGACAAAGCGCGTGAAGGCGGTGCGCTGGGGCATCGCCAAGAACATCGTCATGGGCTGGTTCATCACGATGCCCGCAGCGGCGTTGGTGGCGGCCGCCAGCTTCTGGATCGTGGACCTGGCGGCCCTGTAGGGACCGCCCGCCCGTCCGAATTCAGGTTCGGCGGAGACGCCACCCCGTCCGGATCCAGGGCCGGCAGAGACGCCACCCCGGCCAGATCCAGGTTCGGCAGAGACGCCACCCCGGCCAGATCCAAGTCCGGCAGAGACGCCACCCCGGCCAGATCCAAGTCCGGCAGAGACGCCACCCCGGCCAGATCCAGGTTCGGCAGAGACGCCACCCCGGCCAGATCCAGGTTCGGCAGAGACGCCGCCCGGGCCGTCCGGGTTCTGGTTTTGGCGGAGTCGCCCAACAGCCCAGATTCCGGTTTGACGGAGTCCCCCGTCCCGTCCGGGTTCCGGTTTGACAGGGCTCGCGCTCAGCCGGAATCCGGTCCAACACCTTTGCTGCCCGACTACCGGATGGGAGGGCCTCCCTCTCGGCCGACCGCTGGTCCGACGGGCCACCCACCTGGCCGGCTGGCGATTCAACTCGCCTCCCACCCGGCCAACCGCCGGTTCGGCAGGTCCAACGCCCGGCCGGCAACCGGATCGACAGTCCCGCACCCAGCCGGCCACCTTTTTCAACGGGCCGCCCACCTGGTCGACTGTCGGTCCGGCGCGACGCCCTCCGCGGCGACCACCGGTTCAACTGCTTCCCGACGGCTCAACTACCGGATGGGTACGCCTCCCACGCGGCCGACTACTCAACTCACCCGCGGCGCTTTCCGCACCCGTTCGGTGAACCTCCGCGCCGCCGAAAACCTCACCCTGCTTCCGAGCGGCGGTACGGACGTCGAGTGGGCCGCTGACGCGCGTCTACTTGTCGGCCCTCCGCTCGTACACCGTCACGCGACGGCCACGGACCTGCTCGTCGGCCACAGCCGTGAAGTACTTCGTCAGCACGGAGATCTTCGTCTTGTCCCGCTTGGCCGTCACCGGCCTCGCCACCCGCGCCGCGTCCGTCACCAGCAGGATCCGCCGCTGGGCCAGCATCGCGGCGCGTATCTGAGCCGAGCTCGCCTCCACACCTTTGAGTGTCCCCGACTTCACCGGGCTCTCCTTGAGAGCGATGTCCCGCAGACCGGTGAAGGCGCTCGGGGAAACGGACTTGGTGTCTCGCCGTGCCGCTGGGATGAAGAGCACCGCACTCCCGGTCTCCTTCATCCGCCGCACGTCCGACGCTATCGCCACGACGTCGTCCACCCGGCTTGCCGGAGACCGCTTGGCCAGTGACTGCGGCAGCAGTGCGAGCATCGCCACGGCGATCAGCACAGGGAGAATCCAGTTCGCCGCTCTCGGGAACCGCGGTGCGGCAACCTGTACCGCCGAGCCGACCATCGTACCGATCAGCAGTGCCAGCCCCAGCAGGCTGAAGAGGACGTACCGGTCCAGGAACAGCGGTTGGATCAGGGAAAGGCCGACCAGGCCGATCTGCGGCACCGCCAGCAACGGCAACCCGACAGCTGCCACCGACAGTCGGCCGACACGGGGCCGGTCCAGCAGGGCGCCGACACCACCGATCAACAGCAGGACCGCAGGACCGATCAGCATGTGCCAGGTCAGTGGCGGGATCCAGGACACCTGTGCGGACTGGCCGCGACTGAAAAGGATCAGTGGCAGCGCACAGACCATGGCGATCCCGGAGGCCGCCGTCCAGCGTGCCCACACTCCGCGCCCTGCCCGGGTCCAGAGCAGGGTCGCCAGGTGCGCCGGCAGAATCATGAGGGAGAGCCAGTTCAGCAGCGCGCACAACAGGACGGTACCGCCGTAGGCAGCCCAGTACACCGCCCGGACACGCCTCTGGAGCACGCTCACCAGGAGCAGCGTGGAGATCCCCGCCCCGGCTGCGACCAAGGCGTACGGCCGGCCCTCCTGAAGATAGAACTGCACGGCCGGAAGCAGCCCGAACGCCGTCCCGCCCGCCAGACCCACCCACTTGCCGGCCAGCCGTTGACCGATGGCCGCCACGCAGGCCGCCGCCACGGCCATGGCCAGCACCGAGGGCAGCCGCAGGGTGGTGGTGCTGGGCCCGAAAATTTCGAAAAGGCCGTGCATCAACAGGTAGTAGCAGCCGTGCACGACGTCGACGTTCCCCAGCATGCGCCAGATCTCGGTCGTGGAGCGTTCGGCCACCTGCCAGGTCGCCGCCTCGTCACGCCACACGCTCCCCTGCCGCGACAGCCCCCACAGACCAAGGGCAAGAGTCCACAGCATCGGGACGAGCCAGACGCCAACGCGGTCGCGTCGGGAGTCCACCGGAAATTCGGTGGACTCTGTTCCAGCCCTCTGATAACTGGGCAGCGAACGAAAATTTCGATCAATGGACATTCAAGAGAGCTTCCGGCGCGGCTGTGGAACAGGACGAATGTGAGAGATAAGTGAAGGCCACTTCACCGACCACGAAACGTATGCACCGCAGCCCCCCTGCGCGGCTTCAACGAAAGCCGCCGCGATCAAGGATGCCATCCCGGTCCCGACTTGTCCTGCCCCTATTCACACTCATACCCAAATGACCGCACACGTCCGAATTCCGCCCGACCCCCCTGACCGAATCACACCACCCGCGTGGCCGATTTCCACCCTCCCCCCTCTCACCAATATCGCCGACCACCCTGCTGTTTCCACGCGACGTCCCCCAAAGCTGCGTGCATTACACAGTTACCTAGGTCACATGATCTCGTGGTTGCGCGACAACTACTCTCCGCGTCAAGATCTGATCTGTCCAAGTCAAGAGCATGGCAAAAGGGGGAAACATCATGAACAAGAAAAACGGGGTTAAGGCAGCCGTAGCCACGGCCGCCCTCATCTTCGCCGCGGCCACGCCGGCGATTGCCACCACCGTCGATGTCGGCGGTGGCAGGTGGAGCTATGACTCCGGCGCCAACACCGCGTGGTCGAACTACAAGCACCCGTCCAACAGGCACGCCTCGTCGGTGAAGTTCGGCTCCACGCTCTTCGCCAGTGGCTGCACGTCCGCGGGAAGCTGGTCCCTGGCCTCGGGAACGAAGAACGGCGGCACGATCCAGTACTACTACGACCCGAGCTGCTAGTTCTCCAGGTCGGAAATCGAGTTCAGGCACGCGGGAGTGGCGCCGCTCTCGCGCGCCTGGCTCAGCTCAGCTGTGGAGGCGAGTTCGTCTCGCCTCCACAGCTTTTTTCTCATGGCTCGAACGACCCGGACGCGTGCTCCCCGAGCGCCCTCAATTTAGGTATCCGATGCTGCATCGAGGCATACGATTCGTCCACGCCGCCGTCTTGGCATTCTCGGCAGTACTGGCCTTTCTGTTCGTGCGTGGGCTGGACGACAGCGGAATCCTGGGTAACTCGGCCCTGATCGATGTGATCGACTCCACCGACTCGGCGAGCGGTACTCAGGTCGTCCAGGCTGTCGAGTCGTTCTCCGCCGAGCACGGAGTCGGAGTGGCTCGTGAGGTGGCGGACCTGAAGAATCCCGACGGGATTCGACATCTGTACGTGACCCCGGGCGGCGCAGGCTCCACGACAGCGGAATGGCTGGACCAGAAGAGCTATCCGGCGTTCAGCGGGAACTACGAGACGCGCGTTCATCCGATCTCCGAGATCGAACAGCAGGATCCACGGGGCCTCTACTACGTGTTCGGATCGTCTGCGGGAGCTGACGCCCTGATGACCCGGTTCCAGGACCTCGGCCTGACCGTGAGCGTCACCCACCCCCTGTCGTACGCCGAGCTGACCGCCAGATACACGGACGACCCCCTCTACCGGGCCTTCTGCGTGCTCGCCCTCGCGGCCCTGACGATGACCGGCGCGAGCGTGCTGCTCAACGCGAAGGCGTACGCGGTCCTGCGGCTGCAGGGCATGTCCTTCGCCCACATCCTTCTCCGCGATCTACGGCAGCTGGCGGTGTTCTGGCCCGCGGTGGCCGGCACGGTGGTGGTGGCGACGCTCGCCCTTCTCGGCTACTACAACAGTTTCGCCTGGCTGGGGCTGTTCGCTTCGGTCGCTGCGGTGATCGCCGGTCTGCTGGTCGTCCTGGTGCTCGCCACCCACGCGGCCGTGCTCGCGCTGACCTTCAAGGTCGACGTTCTGCCCGCCCTCAAAGGCGAACTGCCCTCACGAGCGGCCTCCCTCAGCGTCTACCTCGTGCGCATCCCCGCACTGCTGCTCGCGCTGAGCATCGCTACGAACGTCACGCTCGCCGGCCGGGACGTACTGACCCGCCAGGAGAACCGCGATGTCTACAGCACCGTGGGTGATGCGGTCTCGATCCGCCTCAACGGCGCCTTCGCCATGCACATGGACCAGCTGAACGAGCATGTGGGCCCGTGGCTGCGCCAGGCCGACAAGCAGGGCGAGATCATCGTCGCCGGGCGCAGGGATCTCCAGATCTCCGCCCCCGACGCCCGGCTGCCGGCCGGTGAGATTCTCATCGTCAACGAGTCCTATCTCAAAAGGCAGCCGGTCCTCGACCCGACGGGACAGCGTTATACCGCTGCCACCCGGAGCGGCCGGACCCCGGACACGGGCTCGGTACGGGTCATCGTTCCGGAATCTCTCACCTCTTACGCACCGGCGATCACCAAGGCGGCCGCCCAGATCATCGATCCCGGTCTGAGCCGCGACCTACCGATCGAGACAGTCACGAGCAGGACCGGACAACGCCTCTTCGGCTACAACACCGGCGCCTACGTCTACAACGCGGCCCACAGTCCTGACGAGGACAGATCCTTGGTGCGCGACCCGGTCCTCGTCGTCGTTCCCAATGGTTCTCATTTCCTCACGGACGACGCGTACTCCACATTCGCCACTCAGGCCGGCGTGGTGTTCCTTGATCCCGATGACGCGCTCAACGGGATCAAGACGGAAAAACTGCAGAACTACGTCAATTCCGTGAGTCCCGTCGGACAGAAGACCGCTCTGGACCTCAGGGACGCGACCGAAAAACTCCGACTGCAGATCTTCAACCTCATCATTGCCGTGATAGTGCTTCTTATCGCCGGCATAGGCGTCTGCATCATCTATTCGCGAAAGAATGCGCAAAGTATCTTTGTGCAACAGATCAGCGGCTGGAGATACACCGCCACCCATCGCTTCATACTCGCCGTAGAGGTGGCTATCGCGATCATCTTCGCCACCCGGGTTCCTTTTGAAGCATGGCAGCAGAACCAGGAACTGAAGAAGTTCACCGACGCCGGTGCACCTGCACCATTCGAGCCCGTTCACATCACCTCACTGGATATCGGCGTCATCACCGTTCTTGTTGTTTTCGAGCTCGGGGCCGTCCTCCTCGCTCTCGCGTTCTTCCATCGCCGCATCATGAAGGAAGGAACGACCGAGGCATGACCGTTCCGAGCACGAAATCCTCCACCAGTCGGAGTACGTTGTGATCGATATCGAGAATCTGTCCAAGGCCTTCGGCAAGCGGACCTTGTGGCGCGACATCAACCTCACGGTCAACCGCGGTGAGATGCTCGCCCTCGTCGGTCCGAGCGGATCGGGAAAGTCGACCCTCCTCAACTGTCTCGGGCTGCTCGACAGGCCGAGTACCGGGTCGATTCGCTATGAGGGCGAGGACATCACCCGATTCGGCCGACGCGAGATCCGCCGCTTCCGTCGCGACACTCTGGGCTATCTGTTCCAGCACTATGCCCTGATCGAGAATGCGACCGTCGACGAGAACCTGGAGGTAGCCGCCAAGCCGCGGCGGTCGTCGCAGGGCAAAGAAAGCACACCGACCGCCGAGGCGCTTGCCCGTGTCGGTCTGGCGAAGCGGGGCAAAGAGAAGATCCACCACCTCAGCGGGGGCGAACAGCAGCGCGTGGCCCTGGCGCGTCTCATCGTCCAGCGTCCGGCCCTGGTACTCGCCGACGAGCCGACCGGCGCTCTCGACGATGCCAACTCGACGATGGTCGTCGACCTCCTCCGCGAGATGAGCGAAGCCGGATGCGCTGTGGTGATCGCCACTCACGACGACACCGTCCGCGACCGATGCGACGCCGTGTTCGCCGTACGTGAGTCCTCTCTCGTCGGCTCCCCGTAGGCGACGTACGACGGGCCCGCCCCCGGAGTGATCCAGGGGCGGGCCCTATTCGGCCTCGCGGTGGCACCGCCATGCAGCACCGCGAGGGGTCTTGAAAAACCTGGGACCGATCGGCTCAGCCGAAGCGGCCCGAGATGTAGTCCTCCGTGGCCTGGACCGACGGGTTGGAGAAGATGCGCTCCGTGTCGTCGATCTCGATCAGCTTGCCGGGCTGGCCGACCGCCGCGAGGTTGAAGAACGCCGTCTTGTCCGAGACACGCGCCGCCTGCTGCATGTTGTGCGTCACGATGACGATCGTGAACCGTTCCTTCAGCTCACCGATCAGGTCCTCGATCGCCAGCGTGGAGATCGGGTCGAGGGCCGAGCACGGCTCGTCCATCAGCAGCACCTTCGGCTCGACGGCGATCGCCCGCGCGATGCACAGTCGCTGCTGCTGCCCGCCCGACAGACCCGAACCGGGCTTGTTCAGCCGGTCCTTGACCTCGTTCCAGAGGTTCGCGCCCTTCAGCGACTTCTCCACGATGTCGCTCAGCTCGGACTTCTTGTACGAGCCGTTCAGCCGCAGCCCCGCCGCCACGTTGTCGTAGACCGACATCGTCGGGAAGGGGTTCGGACGCTGGAAGACCATACCGACCTCACGCCGTACCGCCACCGGGTCGACCCCGGTGCCGTACAGGTTCTCGTCGTCGAGCATGACCTTGCCGTCGACGCGCCCGCCGGGCGTGACCTCGTGCATGCGGTTCAGGGTGCGCAGGAAGGTGGACTTGCCGCAGCCGGAGGGGCCGATGAAGGCCGTCACCGAGCGCGGCTCGACCGTCATCGAGATGTCCTCGATCGCGCGGAAGGAGCCGTAGTAGGCGCTGAGGCCGCTTACGTCGATTCGCTTGGCCATGGGTATCACTGCTTCTTTCGAGGGGTCGGCCGGCCACCCGGCCGACCAGAGGTCGCTGTCGTATGGCCGCGTCAGCGACCTGTCTTCGGGGCCTTCCAGCGGGCGATACCGCGAGCTCCGAGGTTGAGGATCATCACGAAGGCGATCAGCGTGAGCGACGCCGCCCAGGCACGGTCGTACGCCGGCTCCGCACCACCGCTGTTCGCGTACTGCTGGTAGATGTACAGCGGCAGCGAGGCCTGCGCACCCTCGAACGGGTTGTTGTTGATGAAGGGGTTGCCGAAGACCAGGAGCAGCACCGGAGCCGTCTCGCCCGCGATACGGGCGATCGCGAGCATGACGCCGGTGGTGATACCGCCGATGGCGGTCGGCAGGACCACCTTCAGGATGGTGCGCCACTTCGGGATGCCGAGCGCGAGAGACGCCTCACGCAGCTCGTTCGGTACGAGCTTCAGCATCTCCTCCGTCGAACGGACGACCACCGGCATCATCAGGATCGCCAGCGCCAGCGAACCGGCGAAGCCGAACGGCTGCATCTCGAACTGCAGCATGAGGCTGAGGATGAAGAGGCCCGCGACGATCGACGGGATGCCCGTCATGACGTCCACGAAGAACGTGATGCTCTTGGCGAGCTTGCCGCGTCCGTACTCCACCAGGTAGATCGCGGTGAGTACGCCGATCGGCGCGCCGATCGCGGTGGCCAGGCCGACCTGCTCCAGGCTGCCGATGATGGCGTGGTAGATGCCACCGCCCGGCTCGCTGTCGGCGACGACACCCATCGAGTGCGTCAGGAAGAAGACGTCGAGGACCTTCACACCGCGCGAGACGGTCGTCCAGAGCAGCGAGATCAGCGGCACCAGGGCGAGCAGGAAGGCCACCCACACCAGCGAGGTCGCGATACGGTCCTTGGCCTGACGCTTGCCCTCGACGCGCGTGGCGATGACGTACGTACCGACGACGAAGAGGATCGCGGCGATCAGGCCCCACTGGACGCTGCTGTCCAGGCCGGCGGCGAAGCTGATGCCGACCCCGAGCGCGACGGAGGCGCCGGCCAGCGCCCAGGAAAACCACTTGGGGAGCCTGGCGCCCTGCAGGGAACTGGGGCGCTTGTCGGCTACGACGGTGCTCATGCGTTGGCCCCCGAGTACTCGGCGCGGCGGGCGATGATCGCGCGGGCCGCGCCGTTGACCACCAGAGTGATGACGAACAGGACCAGACCGGAGGCGATGAGCGCGTCACGGCCGTACTGAGAGGCCTCACCGAACTTGGCGGCGATGTTCTGCGCGAAGGTGCCGCCGCCCGGGTCGAGCAGGCTGGTCTGGATGAGGAAGCTCGGGGAGAGGACGGTGGCGACGGCCATCGTCTCGCCCAGCGCGCGGCCGAGGCCGAGCATCGACGCGGAGATCACACCGGAGCGGCCGAAGGGCAGCACCGCCATCCGGATGACCTCCCAGCGCGTGGCGCCGAGGGCCAGCGCTGCCTCCTCGTTCATCCGCGGGGTCTGCCGGAACACCTCACGGCTGACGTTCGTGATGACGGGGAGGATCATGATCGAGAGCAGGATGCCCACCGTCAGCATCGAGCGGGGCGCGCCCTCTTGCCAGGAGAAGATGCCGGTCCAGCCGAGGTAGTCGTTGAGCCAGCCGAAGAGGCCGTTCATGTGCGGTACGAGGACCAGGGCGCCCCACAGGCCGTACACGATGGACGGTACGGCGGCGAGGAGGTCGATCACGTACGCGATGGGGCCGGCGAGACGGCGCGGCGCGTAGTGCGTGAGGAACAGCGCGATGGCGACGGCGACCGGGACCGCGATGGCCATGGCGATGATCGAGGAGACCACCGTGCCGAAGGCCAGGACCGCGATGCCGAAGACCGGCGGGTTGAGGTTGGCGTTCCACTCGAAGGTGGTGAGGAAGTTGCCCTCGTCCTTGCTGATGGCGAGGACCGAGCGATAGGTGAGGAAGATCGCGATCGCGGCCATGATCGCCAGCAGCAGGATGCCCGAGCCGCGGGAGAGACCGAGGAAGATCCGGTCACCGAGGCGGGTGGCGCCGCGGGCGGCGCGCTTCTCCTCGGCCGTGGGGGGCTCGGGGGCAGCGGGTGGAACGGTGTCTGCGTCTTTGGTGGTTATGTCCATCGGGTTCTCCGGTCTGCGGGGCCGCACCCGGGGATGCGGCTCCTGGCGGCGGTGCACCGGACGGTGCGGGCGGGTCCCACCGGCAGCGGAAGCCGGCGGCGGAACCCGTCCGCACGCTCAGATCAGGCCAGGCTCTCGACGGTGGTCCGAACCTTGGCGATGATTTCGGCGGGGATCGGCGCGTAGTCGATCCCGCTCAGGATTCCCTGGCCCTCTTCGCTGGTGATGTAGCGGAGGAAGGCCTTCGTGGCGGGCAGGGTGTCCGCCTTGTTGCCCTTGTCGCAGGCGATCTCGTACGTGACGAGGGTGATCGGGTACGCACCCTCGGCCTTGGACTTGTAGTCCAGCTTCAGCGAGAGGTCGCTGCCGGTGCCGACCACCTGGGCGGCCGCGATGGCCTTGGTGGCGGAGTCGGAGGACGGCTTGACCGGGGCGCTGGCGCCGGTGTTGATGGCGACCGTGGACAGCTCCTTGGCGTACGACAGCTCCATGTAGCCGATCGCGCCCTCGGTCTGCTTGACCTGCGCCGCGATGCCTGAGGAACCGGAGGCCGCCTGGCCGCCCTTCGCCTGCCAGGCCTTGCCGCCCTCGTACTTCCAGTTCTCGGGGGTGGTGGCGATCAGGTACTTGGTGAGGTTGTCCGTGGTGCCGGAGTCCTCGGAACGGTGGAAGGCCTGGATCTTGGTGCTGGGCAGCGTCGCGCTCGGGTTCAGCGCCTTGATCGCCGGGTCGTCCCACTTGCTGATCTTGCTGTCGAAGATCTTCGCGAGGGTGGGAGCGTCCAGGACGAGGTTGTCGACGCCCGGGAGGTTGTAGGCGAGCGCGATGGCTCCGCCGACCGTCGGGAGGTCGATGCCGGTGCCGCCCTTGCAGACCTGCTTGGAGGCGGTGACCTCGTCGGGCTTCAGCGCCGAGTCGGAACCGGCGAAGGCGACCGTGCCCTGCGTGAACGCGGTGACGCCGGCGCCGGAGCCGCCGCCCTTGTAGTTGATCTGCACGCCGGGGCAGGCAGCCGTGAAGGCCTTGACCCAGGCGTCGATCGCGTTCTTCTGCGCGGAGGAGCCGTCGGCCAGCAGCTGGCCCTTGGCGTCGTCACACTTGACGGAGCTGTTGGCACCGGTGGTGGCGCCACCACTGGCCTTCGTGCCAGTACCGGTGTCGTCGGAGCCGCACGCCGTGAGGGCCAGGGCGCCGGAGACGGCGAGAGCACCGAGGGTGAGGGCCCGCCGGTTCATGCGCTGAAGCTTCACTGTCTGGTGTTTCCTTCCAGGAGCCGCCGTCCTGAAAGCCGGCGGCGTGCGAGGTCACGAAGTATGGGTGGTGCCGGGGCGCCCCGGCAGGGCACACGCAGCACCGGTAAGGCCGAAAGTAGGCAGAACAGGTGAAGCCACCTACGGGCGCGGGTGAACGGCGGGTGAACCCCTGCGGTCGGTGCGGTGAGGTCACGGAATGCTCACGGGGAGAGCACGTGTACGTCCCGACCCGGGGACGGCCCCGGCAGATCGACTTCTGCTGTACAGGCCCGGAACCCATCCTTCCGCTCCCTCCATGAACGCGCCCGCCGAGGGAACCCATGCTCCATGGATCCCGTCTGGTTCAACGGGAGCCCTCGCGGGCTCAAGCGGGGGACCGAGAAACCGTGACACCGAGGAGCACCATGCAGCGGCGTACGTTCATGGGAGGCGGCGTGGCCGCCCTGGCGGCGATGACGACGGCCGCGTGCACGGGCACGAAGGGGAGCGCGCAGGACACGACCACGGCCACCACCACGTCCCGTGGAACGACCTCCCTCACGGCGACGAGCGCCTCGGCCCCGGCCAACTGGACGGCCCTCGGCCGCGACCTCGACGGCCCTCTCATCCGCCCCGGTGACGGCTCCTGGGCGTCGGCCCGCCAGCTCTACAACACCCGCTTCGACGGCCTCAAACCGGCCGCGGTGGCGTACGTGGCCCACGCGGACGACATCCGTACGGTCCTGTCCTACGCCCGCGCCCACTCCGTCCCCGTGGCGATCCGCAACGGCGGCCACTCGTACGCGGGCTGGTCCTCGGGCAACGGCCGCCTGATCGTCGACGTGTCGAAGCTGAACCGCGTCCGCGCGGCCGGCGGCACAGCGGTGGTGGGAGCGGGCTCGAAACTGATCGACGTCTACCGCGCCCTGACGGCGAAGGGCGTCACGATCCCGGCGGGCTCGTGCCCGACGGTGGGGGTGTCGGGCCTGACACTGGGCGGCGGCCACGGCGTGGTGTCCCGGGCATACGGCCTGACCTGCGACAGCCTCACCCAGGCCACGCTGATCACGGCGGACGGCCGCGAGCTGACGGCGAACGCCACCACGAACAAGGACCTGTTCTGGGCCCTACGAGGCGCGGGCAACGGAAACTTCGGCGTCGTCACGGAACTCCACTTCCGCACCCACCCCGCGCCGCAGGCGGTGGCGGCGTACATGACCTGGCCGTGGCGGAAGGCGGCGGCGGTGATGAAGGCCTGGCAGGAGTGGGGCCCGACACAGCCGGACGAGATCTGGTCGTCCCTGCACGTGGCGAACACGGCCGGCGGCACCCCCACGATCTCCATCTCGGCGTTCTCCCTGGGCACCTACACGGAGTTGCAGAACGCGGTGGACCGCCTGGCGGACAGAATCGGTTCTTCGGCCACGAGCGTCTCCCTGAAGCGCCGCTCGTACGAGGAGGCGATGGAGGTGTACGCGGGATGCTCGTCCTTCGCGACGGACGCCCAGTGCCACCTGCCGGGCCGCACCCCCGGCCGCTCCCCGCAGGGCGCGCTGGGCCGGGAAACGTACGCGGCCCGCTCCGACTTCTACGACCGCTCACTGTCGCCGGCAGGCATCCAGACCCTCCTCTCCCGGATCACCTCGGTCCAGGGCGGCTCGGGCAGCATCGCGTTCACGGCACTGGGCGGCGCGGTGAACCGGGTCTCGCCCACGGCGACGGCATTCGTCCACCGGCGCAGCAGGATGCTGGCCCAGTACATCGTGTCCTGGCGCGCGGGTACGCCGGGCACGTCGGCCCAGTCCTGGCTGACCTCGGCCCACCGGGCGATGGCCCCCTACGCCTCGGGCGCCGCCTACCAGAACTACACGGACCCGACCCTGACGAACTGGCGCAAGGCGTACTACGGCGACGCGGCCCCCCGCCTCCAGCAACTGAAGCACCAGTACGACCCGAGCAGGGTGTTCACGTTCCCGCAGGCGTTGTAGGGGGGAGCCGGCCCACACCTCTCCAGCGCGGGCCCGCACCTTCAGCCCGTCCGGCGATTGAGGACAAGGCCCCTTCAGGGCCGGAGCGGGGGTCTGGGAGCGCAGCCCCCAGGAACGGGATGGGACGGGTAGGGGCGGCGGGGGCGAAAAACCCAACGGCCGGCCCCCACCTACGCCGCCAAATCCCGCTCCCCGGCCCCAGAGTCCGCCCGACCCCCCGAAACGACAGCCCCCCGCCCCGCTCGGGACCCCACACCAACGGCCCCCCGAGCCCGAATCAACCCAGCCCCCCACCCCGACCCCTCAACCGCCCGGGTAACCGGAGTAAGCAGCGCCATAGCCACCGGCGACAACAACAACGCCACCGCCGTCCCGAGCGCGAACCCACCCACCACATCCGTCGGGTAGTGCACCCCCATGTACACCCGGCAGAACCCCTCCACCAGCGCGAGCCCTATCCCCACCAGCCCGAACTTCCGGTTCGCCACGAACAGCCCGACCCCCATCGCCATGGTGATCGTCGCGTGATCGCTCACGAACGAGTAGTCGGTCTTCCCGGAGACCAGTACCTCAAGCCCCTGATGATCCAGAAAAGGACGAGGCCGCTCCACGAACCCCCGTATCGGAATGTTCACGAGTACGGCGATGCCCGCGGCGAGCGGCGCCCAGATCAACGCGGCCACGGACACGGCCGCACCGTCCCCGCCCCGCCGCCGCACACCCCACCAGCAGCACAGCACGAGAAGAACCATCGCCGCCAACAGCCCGTACTCGCCCACGACCTCGACCACCCGGTCGAACCACCGGGGCGCGTCCTTGGCGAGACCGTTGATGTCGTAGAGCAGGTCGACGTCGGGGTTCGACCCGGTTTCGGCGAGACCAGCCATGGTGCTGCGGCCCTTCGTCGTCATTTCCAGAGCGCACTGGTTTCCGTGCGCCGCTCCTGCTCATCCCGTGGCGTAGGAACTCACGCTCACGTTCATGTTCACGCACTGCCATCACTTGACACGTGCCACAGGCGACAGACACGACACAAGCAACAAAAGCAGCAAACCCGACGCCCGATCCGGCCGCCGAGGAATCCACTACAGGAACAGGAACGCACGCTCTCCGTTTATACGTTCCACTCTCCACCGAATGATCACGCAGACGTTATCGAAGAGAGACGCATCGCCGCAGCTCAGGGCTTGGTTTCACGCTGCGCTCACACCGCCGTGGGCAACGCTTTCGCGCCATCTTCGGTGACCCGCGTCGCTCCGAAGTAATCGGCGCTGTCGATCGGATCGAACCGGATGACCGCACCGGTACGAGGCGCGTCAAGCATGTAACCGCCACCCACATAAATCCCCACATGGTGGATGGCCCGCGAGTTGGTGGGATCTTCGGAGAAGAAGACGAGGTCGCCCGGCAGCAGCTCCTCCCGGGAGGGATGCGGCCCGGCGTTGTACTGGTCGTTCGCCACCCTCGGCAGTTCGATGCCCACAGTCGCGTACGCGGCCTGGGTGAGCCCGGAGCAGTCGAAGCGTCCTTGCTGCTCAGCGGTACCGGTGCCGCCCCAGAGGTAGGGCGTGCCCAGCTTCCCCTGGGCGTAGGTGATCGCCCCGGCCGCCTGCGCGGACGGGTCGACGCGGCCCACCGGCGCGGCAAAGCTGGCCTGCAGTGTGGTGATGGTCTTCACATAGTTCTGGGTCTCCGAATACGGCGGTACGCCCCCGTATTTGATGACGGCGTACGCTCCCGCGTTGTAGGCGGCGAGCATGTTGTGCGTCGGGTCTCCGGGCGCGTCCTTCACGTAGGAGGCGAGCTCGCAGTCGTACGACGCGGCCGATGGAATCGCGTCATTCGGGTCCCATACGTCGCGGTCGCCGTCACCGTCGCCGTCGATTCCGTGCGTGGCCCAGGTCCCGGGGATGAATTGCGCTATCCCTTCCGCCTTTGCCGGACTTTTCGCGTTCGGATTGAATCCGCTCTCCTGGTACAGCTGTGCGGCGAGCAGGGCGGGATTGATGGCGGGGCACAGATTGCCCCACTTCTGCACGAGCGCCGAATACGCGGCCGGCACGGCCCCCTTGGCGAGCGCGACACTCCCGCTCGCGACCCCACCGGCGACGGTCCCGGCGACAAGGTAGACGCCCACGACGAGCAGCATCACGAAGCTGAGGGTGCCTCCGACGGCGACGCTCGCCCAGATCCACGCCTTACGCACCGTCAACCGCCCCTCACCGCCAGGGAGTACGCCCACGTCAGTGTAGTGGCGCTACCCAACCCCCGGGGTGATCATGACGAAAACGCGCCGCCCTCAAGAAGACCCGGAGGAACCAGAGGCCTCCCGATAAAGGGCGGCAGCCGCGCCACCCAGCACGGTGCTGTAGGACACGTCATCAGTCGCCCCACCCTGCTCGAACCCCCCGAGCACTCCCACCACCTCCCCGTCCCCCTCCGCATCCACATGCACCCAGGGACTCCCGCTCGTACCGTCGGTGAAGCCGGGGCACTCTATGCGCTGTTGCGTACGACTGTGCGGGGTGGGCCGGTTGGTACAGCTGAGCGGCGCGTCCCGCACGTTGGGATACCCGGTGACGACGACTTCACTGATCCCGGTGGCCCGCCCCGTGACAAGGACGTTCGCCCCCACCACGTCCTCCAGATCCCGCCCGCCCTTCGAGGCGACGGTGGCGAAGGCGAAGTCGCTGTCCTCGTCGGACCGATCGCTCCAGGCCCCCGGCACAAAGGTCTTCGTCACCCGCCACAGCCCGTAAGGCGCCCGGCCGTCCCGATACCCGGGCGCGAACACGACGTCGGTGTCCCCGTCGCCGCTGAGGCAGTGCGCGGCGGTGAGAATCACGTCCCGCCCCCCGCTGCGCACGACGGACGCCGTACAGAAGTGCCCGCCCTCCAGATCCCCGCTGAACAACGCCCCCACCCGAGCACTGCGCGGCGCCGCCGCCCGAGCCGAGGCGACAGCAGCGAGCTGCCCCGGGGCGGCATGGCCGGGGGCCGCACCGGAGACGGAGGTGACGGCGAGCAGCGCGACGACGGAGAACAGTGCGTGCCGCCGGTTGTCAGGGGGACGATTGGGGCGCTTCATCAGAGGCAACTGTGACGCGCGAACGCAAGAACGGGTACGGCTCCTGGCTGAGAATTTTCCGTGAACCCGTAAAAAAGCAGACCACCCGGCTAGCCCCCCTCGGACTCACCCGACTCGCCCGGCTCCCCCAACGCCTCCCACACCCGAGCCCACGTACGACTGTCCAGGCTGTCGAGCGAGCCGATCCGGGACAGTTCGACGCCGTCCCGGCCGAAAGCCACGATGTCGGGCCGGTACCCGCGCCTGATCTGAGGCCCCTTCCAGACGGCGACGACCCGGTGCCGCTCCGCCACGTCGAACCGGCGGTCACCCACAAGAACGTGGTCGACGTCGCGCCCCAGATACACCTGGACGCAGGCGATCCATACGGCCGTTCCGATCGAACGCGGCGGATCCAGGCGACGGGTGAGGCTGAGCGAACCGGCCCCGCCGCGAACCTCGATCCCATCAACCCCGACCTCCATCGGATCGCCCACGGAAGAGACGGAGGAACTGGAAACCCCCAGGGACCGCCACCGCCCGTCGTACCACTCGACAAACGCGGTGTGCTCCCGCGGCACCGACTCCCGCCCGGACCCCGGACGCCACACCATCCACACCACCCCGACACCGGCCTCGGCGTCCACATCGGCCGACACCACGGTCAGCACACGCCGAGGCAGCCACCGAGGCTGCGCCTCGCGACCACCGAGCACCCGCCTCACCACCCCCGGCAACAGACGGTCCACCAGCCCCGGGTGAGCCTCCGTCAAACCCTGAACCATCGCCCACACCCCCAAAAACCCCTACGCATGCCCGTGTGCGCACTCCCCGCACCCCCGCACGTCTCCCCACACGCCTCTACGCGCGTCTCTGTGCACAAGCTGTGGATCACCTGTGCCCAGGGTCAAGCCACTCCCTCCCCCCACCCATCACCGCGTCAGTGATCGGTAACCCAGAAACCCCCTTCAGTCATGCGGAAGTCAGGATTCCGCAACCCGTCTTGTTGTCACGTACTCAACAAGCGAAGGTCATCGCGGGCCGCCAACCCGCCGCCGGGGACACCGCACCGGCGGCAACCCCACCCGCACTGCCCCTGCCAACCCCCTAACAGGAGGCTGTACGTTGCGTACGTCACCCCCCAGCAGCCAGTCCACGCACGGCAGATGGCGCCGCATAGGCACCGCCGCAGTAGCCACGGCCGCGCTCGCTCTCGCCGGACTCGGCACCGCGGCCCAGGCCGGAGCCACCACGGCACCCCAGAAGGTCACCGCCAAGACCATCGCCACGCAGGTCGCCAAGGCGCACGTGAACTACACCAACCAGTGTGACGCGACCCCGGCGAAGGGCTTCGCCTCCTGCAACGCGCTGCGCGTCACCGGCGGCACCACCGCCTTCCAGGAGGCACAGGCCGCGAAGAAGGGCGTCGCCCCCGCGACCATCAAGCCGAACGCCACCTCGGCCACCCCCACCGGCTACGGGCCCAGCGACCTCCAGGACGCCTACGGACTGACCGACGCCGCCGACTCCAACGGCTCGGGCCAGACCATCGCGATCGTCGACGCCTACGACGACCCGAACGCCGCCTCCGACCTCGCGGCCTACCGCTCGTACTACGGCCTCTCCGCCTGCACCGTCGCCAACGGCTGCTTCAAGAAGGTCAGCCAGACCGGCTCGACGACCTCCCTCCCCACCGCCGACAGCGGCTGGGCCGGTGAGATCTCGCTCGACCTCGACATGGCGAGCGCCATCTGCCCGAACTGCAACATCCTGCTCGTCGAGGCCAAGTCGTCCTCGATGGCCAACCTCGGCACGGCCGTGAACCGCGCGGTCACCCTGGGCGCCAAGTTCGTCTCCAACAGCTACGGCGGCTCGGAGTCCTCCTCCGACACCAGCTACGACAGCTCGTACTTCAACCACCCCGGCGTCGCCATCACGGTCAGCGCGGGCGACGAGGCCTACGGCGCCGAGTACCCGGCGGCCTCCAAGTACGTCACCGCTGTCGGCGGCACCAAGCTGTCCACCTCCTCCACCACCCGTGGCTGGACCGAGGCCGTGTGGAAGACCAGCAGCACCGAGGGCACCGGCTCCGGCTGCTCCGCGTACGACGCGAAGCCGACCTGGCAGAAGGACGCCACCTGCACCAAGCGCATGATCTCCGACGTCTCGGCTGTGGCCGACCCCGCGACCGGCGTCTCGGTCTACGACACCTACGGCGAGTCCGGCTGGGTCACCTACGGCGGCACCAGCGCCTCCAGCCCGATCATCGCGGGCGTCTACGCCCTCGCCGGCACCCCGTCGAGCAGTTCCTACCCTGCCTCGTTCCCCTACGCGGCGGCCGGCACCTCGGCGCTCAACGACGTGACCTCGGGCAACAACGGCACCTGCACCACGAGCTACTACTGCACCGCCGGCACCGGCTACGACGGCCCGACCGGCCTGGGCACCCCGCAGGGGCTGGCCGCCTTCACCGGCTGACCAGCCTCACACAAACGCCACCGGAGGTCGTGGGGACCACCGGCGGGCACTGGGGAACGGGCCGCGGCTACCAGCCGCGGCCCGTCGCCATGTCCGGAACCGGGATAACCTGCACCTGACGGCCGCGCCCGGAAACGTCGGACGGGCCGTCAGAAACGCTTCGTGACCGCTTAGGTGGCCAACGACGGAACCACACCTGAGGTTCCGCCCACACCTCATTGCCCGGCGTAACCTGTCGTGATACACAGAGTGACCATACGATCCGTTCAACCCCTCGCACACGTCCCGCGCTCCCCCCATAGGGGGCCGCGCGGGTCGACGGCAAGGTATTCGTACGAAACCCGCCAATGATTGACCGCAAGTCGACATCCGACAGCGTCATCGTCGGCGAGAATGGACCTGACCTCTGCACTGCGGCAGGGGCACGCGGAACTACCCGACAGGGGCGGTGACTTACATGCGGCTTGCGGCCGAAAAGGGCGACATCAACACCATCATCGGCGGGATCGCTCCAGACTGGGGCCCCTTCGGCAGCCTGGGCACCGAGGCGAAGACGATGGTCCAGGTCGTGATGGCCGTGGCCATCCTGATGTGCCTGGGCATCGCGATCTGGGGTGCGGCCAAGCAGCGTATCGGCGCCACGGCCCTGCGTGACACCTTCAGCGCGGAACAGGGCAAGGGCCTCATCGTCGCGGGCCTGACGGGCGTGTTCATCATCGGCTCGCTCGGCACTCTCTTCACCATCGTGTACGGGATGGCCGTGTAGCCGGCGCCTCCCCGCGCGTGGCGCATCTCGTCAGTCGGACCGCCGGGCGCGCTCGGTTCTTCCCTCCACCATCCACCCACCCGTCGTGCCCACCGACTGAGGTTGCGTCTCCCTGATGCCGAGTCACCACACCGCGCCCGCGCGGGGACCAGCACGGCTACCGTCGTACTGTCACGCGTACCCGTACGCGTGGATTCGACACGAGTCCGGCACGAGTTCGAGGGGGCGGGCGCGCAATGAGCCTTGGTGACAGCCAGAGCAACGGCGACCCCACGCGCCCGGACGACGGCGGATACGGCGGCACCGGCCAGACCCGGACCCGCTACCACGACCAGGGAAGCGGCGGCGTCTACGGCGGCGCACGGCGCACCAGGTCGTCACGGGGCACGGTGACAGCGGTCGGCGTGGTCGTCCTCCTCATCGCGGCGATCGCCTTCGCGAACCGCGGCGGAGACGATTCCGCCAAGTCCGACACCGCCTCCACGGCCGGCAGCGGCTCCGGCAGCACCAGCGGCAGCGCCGGCCAACCCGACGCGGCCGCCACCGCGGCCTCCGGCGAGCAGCCGGTGACCAAGAAGGCGGCGAACATCCCCTCCGGGTTCGCCCACAACCGCCAGGGCGTCCAGTCCGCGGCGGCGAACTACGCGGTGTCCCTCGGCTCGACCGGCATGTTCCGGAAGGACAGCCGGAACACGATCGTCGACGCCCTCTTCACCACCGAGGCCGCCGCCAAACTCAAGGCCCCCCTGGACAAGGCCTACTCCGCGAACCTCCTCACCAGACTCGGCCTCGACGCGAACGGCAACGCCCCAGAGGGCAGCACGTTCGTCTCGCGCGTGACCCCGGTCGGCACCAAGACCGTGGCCTACGGCGGCGCCACCGCCACGGTCGAGGTCTGGTACGTCGGACTGAGCGGCATCGCCGGTGACAAGTCCACGAACCCGGTGACCTCGTCCTGGAACACCTGGACGTACGACATGCGTTGGTCGGGTGGCGACTGGAAGATCGTCTCCTACTCGGAGAAGGACGGGCCCACCCCCGTCCCCGGCGACGACAGAGCCGCCGCCTCGGACGAGATCAGCAAGGCCATCGACGAGTACGGAGGGTTCACCTATGCCCGGTAGCACGCCAGCCAGGTCCACCCTCGTGCTCAAGCTCGCCGGCGCGCTGACAGCCGTACAGACGGCCGCCGTCCTCCTGGCGTCCAGTGCGTACGCGGAACCGACCCCGTCCCCCACGCCCACACCCTCGGCCTCGGCGACGGCCGGCAATCCGGACTGCGCGCTCCTCCCCGACCAGGCGAAGGAGGTCTGCGAGGGCGCGCAGAACGGCGGCGGGACGGGGTCCACCAACCCCACCGCCACCCTCGACCCCCTCTCCTCCCTCGCCAAGGGCTGCGCCGACGCCGCCTCCTGGACCGTCGACAAGCTCAGCGAGGCCGTGAAGGCGACCGCGACCGTCGACTTCACCAACACCAAGTTCCTCCAGCAGTACGCGGTCGTGTTCGCCGCGTCCACCGTCCTGACCCTGGTGCTGTGGCTCCTCGCGGTCGCCAAGCGGGCCATGCGAGGCGTCCCCCTCACCACGGCCATCTCCGAGGCGATCGGCTTCCTCTGGCTGACCGTCCTGGCCTCCGCCTTCACGCCCCTGATCCTCTACACCGTCGTCTCGGCGACCGACGGCGTCACCGAGGTCCTCGCGAGCGCGACCGGCGACCAGACCGACACGTTCTTCGGCACCTTCTCCGGAGCGCTGAACAAGGGCCAGGACATCGGCGGCGGCCCGATCATGCTGATCGTGGTGTCCATGGTGTCGATCCTCGCCGCCGGCATCCTCTGGCTGGAGCTCGTCATCCGGGCCGCCCTGCTCTACGTCGGCGCCCTGCTCGGCACGGTCGTGTACGCGGGGCTGGTCGACAAGAACCTCTGGGGGCACGTCCGCCGCTGGGCCGGCATCATGATCGCGGTCATCATGGTCAAACCAGTGATCGCCATCGTCCTCGGCCTCGCCGGCGCACTGTCGACGAACGACGGCCCGGACGCCTTCTCGGCGGTCGTCTCCGGCCTCTCGATCATCCTGCTCGCCATCTTCGCCAGCGCGATGATCTACCGCTTCGTCCCCGGCTTCGGCGACGAGGTCGCGCACTCCCGCAACAACCGCATCATGCAGGGCGCCGAAGGCAAGGCCGCCGCAGTCATCAGCTCCCCGGCGACCCTCGTCGCCCAGGGCATCAAGACCCACAGCAGCCGGGCGGACAACAACGGGGGCGGTGGAGGCGGCGGCCAGTCGTCCTCCGCACCGCGCCCCGCCAACCCCGCGTCCGGCGGCGTGGCCGCGCACAGCTCGCGGCCCTCGGGCGGCGGCGGATCTGTCCCCTCCGCCGCACCCCCGCCGCGCAGCAGCCCGCACGGCGGCAACAGCAACCGATCCAACCGCCCTGGAGGTGACGGGCGTTGACGACGGATTCGCATCTGTCCCACGTGTCCCACGTCTCGCCCCGCCGTACGTATCTCATCGGCCGAGCCCGGCCGAACGCGATCGTCGGCCGCAACCGCGAGTCCGGCGAGATCACGCTCATCATCGTGGGCGCCTTCCTCGGCATGGTCTGCGGCCTGGTCGTGCCCGTGCTGGCCCTGCGCATCGTCCTGCTGACCGGCTTCCCGATGCTGGCACTGGCGGTGGTGTACGTCCCGTACAAGCGCCGCACGTTCTACAAGTGGTTCGAGATCAACCGCAGTTACAAGCGCTCGCTCCGCCAGGGCACCGCCTACCGCAGCTCCGTCATGGAGGCCGGCACCCAGATCGACGGCCGCGAGGTCGAGATCGGCCCGCCCCCGGGCATCGGCCGCATCAACTGGCTCGCGGCCCCGTTCGGCCCGGACGAGATCGCCGTACTCCTGCACGCGGACCGCCGTACGGTGACGGCGGCGATCGAGATCGAGGGCCCCGGTGTCGGCCTGCGCGACAGCGAGGACCAGGAGGCCCTCGTCGACCGCTTCGGCACGCTCCTCAAGCACGTGGCGAACGGCGACGGCTTCGTCACCCGCCTCCAGATGCTCGCCCGCACCCTCCCCGCCGACCCGGACGCCCACGCCAAGGACGTGTCCGTACGCGGCGACGAGAAGTCACCGCCGTGGCTGCAGCACTCGTACGACCAGCTCCAGTCCATGGTGTCGACGAGCAGCGAGCAGCACCGCGCCTATCTCGTCGCCTGTATGCACTTCAACCGTGAACTGGCCGCCGAGGCCCACACGATGGCCCGCGCGGCCCGCCCCCAGGGCGGCAGGAAGGTCGACCGGGACGCGGGCCTCGCCGTGGTCATGGCCCGCGAGCTGACGGACATCTGCTCCCGCCTCCAGGAGGCGGACATCCGCGTCCGCCAGCCCCTCGGCCAGGGCAGGCTGGCCTCCCTCATCCACTCCATGTACGACCCGGACCACCCGATCGACCACCTCCAGGCGATGACGAAGCGGAACGCCTGGCCGGCCGAACTGGACGCGATGGAGCCGACGTACCTCCAGGCGAAGACCCGCGAGTCGTCGACGCGCGCCCCCTGGTGCCACTCCACCGCCTGGGTGA
Source organism: Streptomyces sp. B21-083 (assembly GCF_036898825.1). Classification (GTDB taxonomy): domain Bacteria; phylum Actinomycetota; class Actinomycetes; order Streptomycetales; family Streptomycetaceae; genus Streptomyces. Next base: position 4,624,659 of record NZ_JARUND010000001.1, read on the forward strand.
AGGAGTGGCCGATGACCCCGGTGGGCGTCAACTTCCTCGCCCCGCTCCTCGTCCACACGCCCGACGTCATCCGCACGGTGGCCGTCACGATGGACCTCGAACCCACCGAGGTAGCCATCGAACGCATGCTCACCGAAAAGACGAACGACGACGCGGAGGCGAGCCGGGCCGCCAAGATGAACCGCACGGTCGACCCCCGCGACATCGCCTCCCACAACCGTCTCGACCAGCGCGGCGAGGACCTCGCGAGCGGCGCGGCCGGCGTGAACCTGGTCGGCTACATCACCGTCTCCTCCCGCTCACCCGAGGCCCTGGCTCGCGACAAGCGCACGATCAGGGCGTCGGCCGGCAAGTCGTACCTGAAGCTGGAGTGGTGCGACCGAGAGCACCACCGAGCGTTCGTCAACACACTCCCGTTCGCCACCGGAATCCGAAGGTAGGACTGATGCGCTGATGCGGGACCCGCTGTCCGCCCTCACCGACACCTTCACGTCGTTCCTCTTCGGCAAGGTGGAGACGACCCGCCTGCCCGTCCGCACCTCCACGGGCCAGGCCCAGGCCGTCTACCTCCCCACGGCCGCCCCCGGCCTCGGCGACTCCGGCGTCATCATCGGCCGCGAGGTGTACTCCGGGAAGGGCTACATCTACGACCCCTTCCAGCTGTACGGCCAGCAACTCCCCGCCCCGCACTGGCTGGTGCTCGGCGAGTCCGGCAACGGCAAGTCGGCGCTGGAGAAGACGTATGTCCTACGTCAACTCCGCTTCCGGGACCGCCAGGTGGTCGTCCTTGACGCGCAGGGCGAGGACGGCGTCGGCGAATGGAACCTCATCGCGGAGGAGTTGGGGATAACCCCCATCCGCCTGGACCCCATGGCCGCCCTGGACATGGGCATCCGCCTGAACCCCCTCGACCCCGCCATCACCACCACGGGCCAACTCGCCCTGCTCCGCACGATCATCGAGGTGGCGATGGGCCACGGCCTGGACGAACGCTCCGGCTTCGCCCTCAAGGTCGCGCACGCCTACGTCAACGAGACGATCGTCGACCGCCAGCCGGTCCTCACGGACATCGTCGAACAACTCCGCCATCCCGAGCCGGAGTCGGCCGAGGCGATGAACGTCGCCATAGACGACGTACGGGCCTGGGGCCTGGACGTCGCCCTGGTCATCGACCGCCTGGTCGACGGCGACCTGCGAGGCATGTTCGACGGCCCGACGACGGTCGGCATCGACCTGGACGCCCCGCTCATCGTCTTCGACCTGTCCCACATCGACCGCAACTCCATCGCCATGCCGATCCTGATGGCGATCATCGGCGTATGGCTGGAGCACACCTGGATCCGCCCCGACCGGAAGAAGCGCATCTTCCTGGTCGAGGAGGCCTGGCACATCATCAGCAGCCCGTTCGTCGCCCAACTCTTCCAGCGCCTGCTGAAGTTCGGCCGCCGCCTGGGCCTGTCGTTCGTAGCGGTCGTCCACCACCTGTCCGACGTGGTGGACGGAGCCGCCGCAAAGGAAGCCGCAGCGATCCTCAAAATGGCGTCGACGCGAACGATCTACGCCCAGAAGGCCGACGAGGCGCGGGCTACCGGCAGAGTCATCGGTTTGCCCCGCTGGGCGGTGGAAATCATCCCGACCCTGACACCGGGCATCGCCGTCTGGGACGTCAACGGCAACGTCCAGGTCGTCAAACACCTCGTCACGGAGACGGAACGCGCCCTCGTCTTCACCGACCGGGCGATGACGGAGTCGTCCCGCGACCGCGACCTCCAACTGACCGACGACGCCCTGAGAGCCGCCGAACTGGAGGCAGAGGAACGCGCGGCGGCCTTCGTCGAACAGCATCTCAGCGACCTCGACGACTCCCCCGAGTCCACGGTGGCATGACGCGATGAGACCGGACGAACAGCACCGGGCCGAACGGCAGCAGGGCGAACGAGGCGTCTCCGACGGCCTGTTGATCGGCCTGATCGCCTTCCTCCTCGGCCTGACGCTGCTGGTCTGGTCGGCAACCGGCCTCGCGGCCCTGCTCTCCCACGGCGCCTGGCCACAAGGGATCACGTTCACCCGCACCCCGGAGGCCCTCCGCCACCTGCTCACCGAACCCCGCGACGTACCGGGCGCCTGGCCGGCGACACCGGCGGGTCAGCTGCCCGGGTGGGGCCTGTTCTGGGGCCTGTTCATCGGCCAACTGATGATCCTGTTCGTCCTGACGATCTTCGTCGTGGGCACACTGGCCCGTTGGAAGGCAGTACGAAGGGCAAGAAAGACCGCTCCTGCTCCTGTTCCTGCTCCTCACGAGGTCCCGGTACAACGCACGGAGCCACCGGTCGGGACGAAGGAACAGCACCACGCACCGGCAGCCCCGGGGACCCCCGCACCGGAACCCCAGGGGATTGCTGCACCGGCAGCCCCGCAGGTACTTACGCCGGAACCCCGGCAGGACCTGGTTCCGCCGACACCCCCGAAGGTGCTTTCGACGGCACCCATGGCAGCGGACGGCGAACGGGCGGGCGGGTGGGAAACAATCTTCTTCGGCACCCCACCCACCCGCACACACCCCGCAACCCAAGCCATCCAGAACGCAGAGGGCCCCGCCCTCATCCTCACCTCCAACCCCACCCTCTGGCAGGAGACAAAGGACGCCCGAGCCAAACTCGGCCCCACTCTCCTCTACGACCCCACCCACCTCTGCGACACCCCGGCCCGCCTCCACTGGCCCCCCACCACCGGCTGCGAGGACAAACCCACCGCGGCCGCAAGAGCAACCGCCCTCCTCGCCCCGGTCCGCCCCACCGCGAAGATCGACCGGACAACGGCAGAAACCGCGGAAACACTCCTCCGCAGCTATCTGCACGCCGCCGCCATAGACACCCGCACGATCCGCCACGTACACCGTTGGGCCCAGGGCACCAACGTCCAGGAAGCCGTACGCATCCTCCGTACCAACCCCAAGGCGGCCCCCGGTGCCGCCGGCGAACTCGAAGCAGCCCTCACCGCGCACCCCGAACGCCGGGACATGGCGCAGGAGTTGACCAGCCGAGCCCTCGCCGCGCTGTCGACGGTGAACATCCGCGAGGCGTGCACGGCGAACCGAAGTGATGCCGTCGTCCTGGATTCCTTCATCGCCGAAGGGGGCACGCTTTATGTGGTCGGTGAACCGATCGAGGACCCCAGGACAAACCCGGGCGCGATGCCCCTCCTGACCGCACTGGCCGCAAGCGTGGTCGAGCGCGGCCGGCGCATGGCCGAACGGTCATCCTCCGGTCGCCTCGACCCACCACTGACCCTCGTCCTGGACGACGTCGCGGCGGTCGCTCCCCTCCCCCAGCTCCCGGACCTGCTCGCCACCGGAGCGGACCGCGGTATGCCCACCCTGGCCCTGCTCCGGTCGAAAGAACAACTCCGAGCAAGATGGCCCGACCACGACCTACGGGTGTAACTCCTCCTACGGGTGCGGCTCCCGCTCCAGCACGAACTCCAGCTCGGAGTCGTCAGCACCCGCGGCCAAGGGCACGGTGACCCCACTGGGTACGAACCCCACGCGCCGATAGAACCGCTGCGCACGCGCGTTGTCCTGATGCACGATCAACCGCATCCGCTCGACGCCCGCACTCTCCCAGGCCCACTCCAGGGCGGCGTCGAAAAGCACATCGGTCAGCCCGCACCCCCGATGCTCGGGCATCATGAACACCCCGACGATATGCCCCTGGCGCCGCTCGACGGCGAACCCGGCCCAATCGGTGGTCCCGGGCTCCTCGACGAGCACCACGAGCCCCCCGACCCACTCACCGTCGGGCCCCTCGGCAATGATCTGCTGAGCGCCGGTCGCCCCCTCGGCGCCACCCTGCACCCGCTCCTGCCAGAAGGAATCAGGCCGGCTCACGGCCTGCTCGTACGTCTCCAGGAAGGCCAGATGCGCGACCGGATCCCGCAAGGCAGCCAGCCGAAGCCCCTTGGCGGCACGCCACTCATCCGCCCGAACGGACCTCACCACAAAGCTACTCATAGGGACTACGGTAATACCCCCCGAAAAACAGAAAACCCCCGCACTCGAAAGTGCGGGGGTTTCGTAATATTTGTTCGGCGGTGTCCTACTCTCCCACAGGGTCCCCCCTGCAGTACCATCGGCGCTGTGAGGCTTAGCTTCCGGGTTCGGAATGTAACCGGGCGTTTCCCTCACGCTATGACCACCGAAACACGGTGAAACACATATCAACCGCACCACCCGTGACCTTGGGCGGGGTTGTTCGTGGTTTCAGAACCAACACAGTGGACGCGAGCAACTGAGGACAAGCCCTCGGCCTATTAGTACCAGTCACCTCCACCCGTTACCGGGCTTCCAGATCTGGCCTATCAACCCAGTCGTCTACTGGGAGCCTTACCCCATCTAGTGGGTGGGAACACTCATCTTGAAGCAGGCTTCCCGCTTAGATGCTTTCAGCGGTTATCCCTCCCGAACGTAGCCAACCAGCCATGCCCTTGGCAGGACAACTGGCACACCAGAGGTTCGTCCGTCCCGGTCCTCTCGTACTAGGGACAGCCCTTCTCAATGTTCCTGCGCGCGCAGCGGATAGGGACCGAACTGTCTCACGACGTTCTAAACCCAGCTCGCGTACCGCTTTAATGGGCGAACAGCCCAACCCTTGGGACCGACTCCAGCCCCAGGATGCGACGAGCCGACATCGAGGTGCCAAACCATCCCGTCGATATGGACTCTTGGGGAAGATCAGCCTGTTATCCCCGGGGTACCTTTTATCCGTTGAGCGACGGCGCTTCCACAAGCCACCGCCGGATCACTAGTCCCGACTTTCGTCCCTGCTCGACCCGTCGGTCTCACAGTCAAGCTCCCTTGTGCACTTACACTCAACACCTGATTGCCAACCAGGCTGAGGGAACCTTTGGGCGCCTCCGTTACTCTTTAGGAGGCAACCGCCCCAGTTAAACTACCCATCAGACACTGTCCCTGATCCGGATCACGGACCCAGGTTAGACATCCAGCACGACCAGACTGGTATTTCAACGACGACTCCACAAACACTGGCGTGCCCGCTTCAAAGTCTCCCAGCTATCCTACACAAGCCGAACCGAACACCAATATCAAACTATAGTAAAGGTCCCGGGGTCTTTCCGTCCTGCTGCGCGAAACGAGCATCTTTACTCGTAGTGCAATTTCACCGGGCCTATGGTTGAGACAGTCGAGAAGTCGTTACGCCATTCGTGCAGGTCGGAACTTACCCGACAAGGAATTTCGCTACCTTAGGATGGTTATAGTTACCACCGCCGTTTACTGGCGCTTAAGTTCTCAGCTTCGCCCAACCGAAGTTGGACTAACCGGTCCCCTTAACGTTCCAGCACCGGGCAGGCGTCAGTCCGTATACATCGCCTTACGGCTTCGCACGGACCTGTGTTTTTAGTAAACAGTCGCTTCTCGCTGGTCTCTGCGGCCACCCCCAGCTCGGAGAGTAAATCTCCTCACCAGTGATGGCCCCCCTTCTCCCGAAGTTACGGGGGCATTTTGCCGAGTTCCTTAACCATAGTTCACCCGAACGCCTCGGTATTCTCTACCTGACCACCTGAGTCGGTTTAGGGTACGGGCCGCCATGAAACTCGCTAGAGGCTTTTCTCGACAGCATAGGATCATCCACTTCACCACAATCGGCTCGGCATCAGGTCTCAGCCTCAATGTGCGACGGATTTGCCTATCGCACGGCCTACACCCTTACCCCGGGACAACCACCGCCCGGGATGGACTACCTTCCTGCGTCACCCCATCACTCACCTACTGCAGGTCTGGTCCGTCGGCTCCACCACTCCCCCTTGCCCGAAGGCTCCGGGGCGGCTTCACGGACTTAGCATCGCCTGGTTCAATGTTTGACGCTTCACAGCGGGTACCGGAATATCAACCGGTTATCCATCGACTACGCCTGTCGGCCTCGCCTTAGGTCCCGACTTACCCTGGGCAGATCAGCTTGACCCAGGAACCCTTAGTCAATCGGCGCACACGTTTCCCACGTGTGTATCGCTACTCATGCCTGCATTCTCACTCGTGAACCGTCCACCACTAGCTTCCGCTGCAGCTTCACCCGGCACACGACGCTCCCCTACCCATCCCAGCCCCCGTTGGGGGTATGTGCTGGAATGACACGACTTCGGCGGTACGCTTGAGCCCCGCTACATTGTCGGCGCGGAATCACTAGACCAGTGAGCTATTACGCACTCTTTCAAGGGTGGCTGCTTCTAAGCCAACCTCCTGGTTGTCTGTGCGACTCCACATCCTTTCCCACTTAGCGTACGCTTAGGGGCCTTAGTCGATGCTCTGGGCTGTTTCCCTCTCGACCATGGAGCTTATCCCCCACAGTCTCACTGCCGTGCTCTCACTTACCGGCATTCGGAGTTTGGCTAAGGTCAGTAACCCGGTAGGGCCCATCGCCTATCCAGTGCTCTACCTCCGGCAAGAAACACACGACGCTGCACCTAAATGCATTTCGGGGAGAACCAGCTATCACGGAGTTTGATTGGCCTTTCACCCCTAACCACAGGTCATCCCCCAGGTTTTCAACCCTGGTGGGTTCGGTCCTCCACGAAGTCTTACCTCCGCTTCAACCTGCCCATGGCTAGATCACTCCGCTTCGGGTCTTGAGCGCGCTACTAAATCGCCCTATTCGGACTCGCTTTCGCTACGGCTTCCCCACACGGGTTAACCTCGCAACACACCGCAAACTCGCAGGCTCATTCTTCAAAAGGCACGCAGTCACGACCCACAGAGTAAACTCTGTGAGCGACGCTCCCACGGCTTGTAGGCACACGGTTTCAGGTACTATTTCACTCCGCTCCCGCGGTACTTTTCACCATTCCCTCACGGTACTATCCGCTATCGGTCACCAGGGAATATTTAGGCTTAACGGGTGGTCCCGCCAGATTCACACGGGATTTCTCGGGCCCCGTGCTACTTGGGTGTCTCTCAAACGAGCCGTTGATGTTTCGACTACGGGGGTCTTACCCTCTACGCCGGACCTTTCGCATGTCCTTCGCCTACATCAACGGTTTCTGACTCGCCTCACAGCCGGCAGACTGTGAAAGAGAGATCCCACAACCCCGCATACGCAACCCCTGCCGGGTCTCACACGTATACGGTTTGGCCTCATCCGGTTTCGCTCGCCACTACTCCCGGAATCACGGTTGTTTTCTCTTCCTGCGGGTACTGAGATGTTTCACTTCCCCGCGTTCCCTCCACACACCCTATGTGTTCAGATGTGGGTGACAGCCCATGACGACTGCCGGGTTTCCCCATTCGGAAACCCCCGGATCAAAGCCTGGTTGACGACTCCCCGGGGACTATCGTGGCCTCCCACGTCCTTCATCGGTTCCTGGTGCCAAGGCATCCACCGTGCGCCCTTAAAAACTTGGCCACAGATGCTCGCGTCCACTGTGCAGTTCTCAAACAACGACCAACCACCCACCACCCCACCCTGACAGGCGAGTTCACTGGGGCCGGCACTGAAGACACAACCTCACGGCCATACCCTCAGACACCCAACAGCGTGCCCGACACCCCTTACCACTCAGATCAGCTTTCCACGCCCCGAAGGACAGTACTCACAGCCCGAGATGACTGAGGTGCCGAATAATCAACGTTCCACCCATGAGCAACCACCGCCGGACGTATGCCGACGTAATGGCCCTGGACCACCAAGCAATGCCTGGCGGCCTAGATGCTCCTTAGAAAGGAGGTGATCCAGCCGCACCTTCCGGTACGGCTACCTTGTTACGACTTCGTCCCAATCGCCAGTCCCACCTTCGACAGCTCCCTCCCCGTAAGGGGTTGGGCCACCGGCTTCGGGTGTTACCGACTTTCGTGACGTGACGGGCGGTGTGTACAAGGCCCGGGAACGTATTCACCGCAGCAATGCTGATCTGCGATTACTAGCAACTCCGACTTCATGGGGTCGAGTTGCAGACCCCAATCCGAACTGAGACCGGCTTTTTGAGATTCGCTCCGCCTCACGGCATCGCAGCTCATTGTACCGGCCATTGTAGCACGTGTGCAGCCCAAGACATAAGGGGCATGATGACTTGACGTCGTCCCCACCTTCCTCCGAGTTGACCCCGGCAGTCTCCTGTGAGTCCCCATCACCCCGAAGGGCATGCTGGCAACACAGAACAAGGGTTGCGCTCGTTGCGGGACTTAACCCAACATCTCACGACACGAGCTGACGACAGCCATGCACCACCTGTACACCGACCACAAGGGGGCACCCATCTCTGGATGTTTCCGGTGTATGTCAAGCCTTGGTAAGGTTCTTCGCGTTGCGTCGAATTAAGCCACATGCTCCGCTGCTTGTGCGGGCCCCCGTCAATTCCTTTGAGTTTTAGCCTTGCGGCCGTACTCCCCAGGCGGGGAACTTAATGCGTTAGCTGCGGCACCGACGACGTGGAATGTCGCCAACACCTAGTTCCCACCGTTTACGGCGTGGACTACCAGGGTATCTAATCCTGTTCGCTCCCCACGCTTTCGCTCCTCAGCGTCAGTAATGGCCCAGAGATCCGCCTTCGCCACCGGTGTTCCTCCTGATATCTGCGCATTTCACCGCTACACCAGGAATTCCGATCTCCCCTACCACACTCTAGTCTGCCCGTATCGAATGCAGACCCGGGGTTAAGCCCCGGGCTTTCACATCCGACGCGACAGACCGCCTACGAGCTCTTTACGCCCAATAATTCCGGACAACGCTTGCGCCCTACGTATTACCGCGGCTGCTGGCACGTAGTTAGCCGGCGCTTCTTCTGCAGGTACCGTCACTTTCGCTTCTTCCCTGCTGAAAGAGGTTTACAACCCGAAGGCCGTCATCCCTCACGCGGCGTCGCTGCATCAGGCTTTCGCCCATTGTGCAATATTCCCCACTGCTGCCTCCCGTAGGAGTCTGGGCCGTGTCTCAGTCCCAGTGTGGCCGGTCGCCCTCTCAGGCCGGCTACCCGTCGTCGCCTTGGTGAGCCACTACCTCACCAACAAGCTGATAGGCCGCGGGCTCATCCTGCACCGCCGGAGCTTTTAACCCACCCCCATGCGAGGAAAGGTATTATCCGGTATTAGACCCCGTTTCCAGGGCTTGTCCCAGAGTGCAGGGCAGATTGCCCACGTGTTACTCACCCGTTCGCCACTAATCCACCCCGAAAGGCTTCATCGTTCGACTTGCATGTGTTAAGCACGCCGCCAGCGTTCGTCCTGAGCCAGGATCAAACTCTCCGTGAATGTTTACTCGGCCAGTAAATTAATACAGCCGGCGCACACACACGAGAGCGGAACAGTCAAGCGGAATAAGCCCGACCGTTCACAGCGTCCTCGCTGTGTTTGTGTTACTTCAAAGGAACCTCAACCCACAGATAACTCTGTGAGCCGGGGTATCAACAAATCTGGCGTTGATTTTTGGCACGCTGTTGAGTTCTCAAGGAACGGACGCTTCCTTCGTACTCACCCAAGAGACTCTCTCAGGCTTTCCTCCGGGCAGTTTCCCTTCGGTACTACTGTTTTACTGTCTAGCTTGTCTTGCTGTCCTGCGTTTCCGACTCTATCAGACCGTTTCCGTATCCGATTTCCTCGGTGCTTTCCAGGTTTCCGCTTTCGCGTTTCCCTTTCCGGCGAGTCCGACTCTATCAGATCCTTTCGGTCCTGATTCCCAGTCAGGGGGCTTGTCCTCCCGGCTGTTGGGCCGTTCCGACGTCTCAAACCCTAGCGGATCCTCTCAGCGATTCCCAATCGGGCCGCTGAGCTCCATCGAGTTCCATTCGAATTGAATTCGGGCACACCGAAATCAACCCGGCTGGGAGATCCTGCTGATGGTTTGGTTTGCCGCTGCTGCGGCGGAGGTGCTGCCGCAGAACCGTTACGGCCCCGTGGCAACCCGGAGAACTTTACGGATCGGGTTGGGGGCTGTCAAGCACCGCCTCCCGCCGCTGTCAAGATCTTTAGTCGAGGTCGCTGAGTCGCCCGCCGGCGTCCGGCTGGGCGTGCTCCACGCGGCGCAGGAGACGGGTGAGGACGTCGCCGAGCCTGCCACGTTCGTCCTGGGAGAGGTCCTGGAGGAGGTCCTCCTCGAAGACCGTCGCCAGGCGCATCGCCTCCAGCCACTTCTCGCGGCCCTCGTCCGTCAGCTCCACGATCACGCGAACCCGGTTGGACTCGTCGCGCTCCCTGGTGACCAGCCCCTCGGTCACCATCCGGTCGATCCGGTGGGTCATCGCGGCCGGCGTCAGGCCCAGCCGCTTCGCCAGGTCGCTCGGGCCCATGCGGTACGGGGCGCCGGACAGCACCAGCGCCTTGAGGACCTCCCACTCGGCGTTGCTGATGCCGAGCGTCGCGGTCTGGCGGCCGTACGCCACGTTCATACGACGGTTCAGCCGGCCCAGAGCGGTGACGATCTTCTCGACCTGGGGGTCCAGATCTCTGAACTCGCGCTGGTAGGCGGCGATCTGTTCATCGAGCGTCGGCTCGCCGACGGCGGGGGTGTCACCCATGGACGCAGTATCCCATGCGAGCGCTTGGCGTCGAAGTCCTTCGAGGTGTACTGTTCAACTCTTAACTTTAGCTTCGAAGTCTTCACACCTAACCCTTTCGGTAGGCGTACGACTTCACGATCAAGGCAGGTGAAAGTGACCAGGGCGATGGGCGCGGAGATGCGCCGGATCCATGTGGGCAACGCACTCAGCGCGTTCGGGCTCGGCTTCACGGTCCCGTATCTGTACGTCTATGTGGCGCAGGTGCGGGGACTGGGAGCCATGACGGCGGGTCTCGTACTCGCCGTCTTCGCTGTGGCGGCGCTGGTCGTGCTTCCGTTCGCCGGGCGGGCCATCGTCCGGCGCGGCCCGCTGCCGGTGCTGCTCGTCGCCCTGGTCACCGCCGCTGTCGGCGCGATGGGCCTCGGGCTCGCCGCCAACGCCACCGCCGTACTCCTGGCCGCTGTCGCGCTGGGGGCCGGGCAGGCCGTGATGCAGCCGGCGCTCGCGACGATGATCGTCGACTTCTCGTCGGCGGAGACGCGGTCGCGGGCCTTCGCCACCCAGTTCTTTCTGCAGAACCTCGGGCTGGGCGTCGGCGGGCTCATCGGCGGGCATCTCGTGGACACGACCCGGGTCGGCTCGTTCACCCTGTTGTTCGGCATCGAGGCGGCGATGTTCCTGCTGCTCGCCGTGATCATGGCGACCGTACGGATGCCTCGTTCGCCGAGGATCGACGGTGCGCCCGCTCAGGCCAAGGGCAGCTGGAAGCAGTTGCTGGAGAACCGGGCGATGGTGCAGCTGTGTGTGCTGGGCTTCGTCCTGTTCTTCGCCTGTTACGGGCAGTTCGAGTCTGGGCTGGCCGCGTACGGGGTCGAGGCGGCCGGGATCTCGACGTCCGCGCTCGGTTCGGCGCTGGCGGCGAACACCGCGGTGATCGTGGTGGCGCAGTTCGCGGTGCTCAGGTTCGTCGAGCGGCAGAAGCGGTCGCGGGTGATCGCGGCCGTGGGGATCCTGTGGGCCGTCGCGTGGGGCGTGGCCGGGTATGCGGGGCTCGGGCACGGCAGCCAGGCCATGGCGACCGCCGCGTTCGTGTCGACGTACGCGCTGTTCGGGCTGGGAGAGGCGATGCTGTCGCCGACCGTCGCGCCGCTGGTGGCCGATCTGGCGCCGGCCGGGCTCGCGGGGCAGTACAACTCGGCGTTCGCCCTGGTGAAGCAGCTCGCGCTGGCCGTCGGTCCGGCGGTGGGCGGGCCGCTCGGGGCCTCGCTGCACGCGCCGTACATCGTGATGTTCCTGCTGTTCTCGCTGGGGATCAGCGTCCTCGCCGTACGGCTGGGACGGCAGCTGACCCCCGTACAGAATCAGCCGTCTCTGGCGCGGCGCAGTCGGGTGGTCGCGCAGGGCGGGGCTCCGGTGGAGTCCGTGGTGCCTACTACGTAGTAGTAGGCACGGGTCGGGGCTTCCGGGTTCCTCCTGTCAGCGGGTTGCTGTGGCCAGGGTGGTGGTGAAGGGGAGGGTTGCCGAGCCGTCGGGGGACGTGTGGGGGGCTAGGGCCTCGCGGGTCGTTTCCGCCGCCTCGGTGAAGCGGGCCGGGCCGCCCGCCTCCTCGATCGACCGGCCCCAGGGGTCGGCCGCGAGGTGGCCGGAGGCGAAGTCCGCGAGGTCGGGGAAGGCGATGGCGAAGGTGACCTCGCGGGTCGTGATGTCGTGGAAGCCGGCGGTGGTCAGGGCGTCGGTGAGGCGGTCGGCGGTGCAGGAGAGGGAAGCGGCGAAACGTGCCTCCGCCTCCGGGGTGCCGTGGTCGGTGACCGCCTTCAGCTGGGCGGCGAAGTACGGGGAGCGGTCCGCGGGCGGGGTCCAGGCCGTGGCCGTGAAGCGACCGCCCGGGCGGGTGACGCGGGCCGCTTCGGTGAGTGCGGCTGCCAGGTCGGGGAAGTACTGGACGCCCTGCTGGCAGACGATCGCGTCGAACGAGTCGTCAGGGTAGGGGAGCTTGTCCGCCGAGGCCTGGGTGAACTCGATGTCCGGGTACATCCGGGGGGCGTTGCGGGCGGCGATCCTGAGCATGCCCTCCAGGAGGTCGACGGCGACTACGTGGCCCGTGGGGCCGACCTGGGCGGCGGCCGCGCGGGCGACGAAGCCGGTGCCGCAGGCCAGGTCGAGGACGTGGGCGCCCGGGAAGAGGTCGGCGGCGTCCAGGGCCGCGGTGACGAAGGGCGCCATCAGGAGGGCGCTGTAGCGCTCGTAGTGTTCCGCGGCGGTGTGAGTGGCGTTGTCTTTGAGGGGGAAACCTTTGGGATCTGCCATGGAGGAGCTACTAGCAGGCGCCGGCGGGTTCGCCTAGGGGACGCGCGCGACCCCTGACCGGCGGACGGTCCAAATCACTTGCACCCCGGCAGCACGAACTCGCACCACACCGCCTTCCCGCCCCCGGGTGTCCGGCGTGAACCCCAGCTCGTGGCGACCGTGGCGATGATGGCGATGCCGCGGCCCGATTCGTCGCCGGGTTCCGCGGTGCGGCGCAGGGGGAGGTGGTCGTCGCCGTCCGTCACCTCGACGATGAGGCGGCGGTCGGTGCGGCGCAGGCGCAGGCGCATCGGGGGTGTGCCGTGCTGGAGGGAGTTCGCGACCAGTTCGCTGGCCGCCAGGACGCCCACGTCGTGCAGTTCGGTGGGGAAGCGCCAGCTCGTCAGGACGCCGGAGGCGAACGCACGCGCGCGTGGGGCCGCTTCGATGCCGCCGAGGAGTTCCAGGGCCGCGTTGCGGAACAGGTCGCTGTCGGGGCCGGTACGGGCGGGGTGCTGGAGGACCAGGACCGCCACGTCGTCGTCGTGGTCCGCCGTGACGCCCGCCGAGCGGACCAGGCGGTCGCAGACGACCTGGGGGCTGCCCGTGGCGCCGGCGAGGGCGCGCTCCAGGGCGGCGATGCCCTCGTCGAGGTCCTCGTTACGGCGTTCCACCAGTCCGTCGGTGTAGAGGACCGCCGTGGAGCCCGGGGTGAGCGGGATCGAGCCCGAGGCGTGCATCCAGCCGCCGGTGCCGAGGGGCGGGCCCGTGGGTTCGTCGGCGCGCTGGACGACCCCGCTCTCGTCGCGGACGAGGATGGGCAGGTGGCCCGCGGAGGCGTACACGAGCTTGCCCTCGTTGGGGTCGTGGACGGCGTACACGCAGGTGGCGATCTGGTTGGCGTCGATCTCCATGGCGAGGCCGTCGAGGAGCTGGAGGACCTCGTGCGGGGGGAGGTCCAGGCGGGCGTACGCGCGGACCGCCGTACGGAGCTGGCCCATGATCGCTGCCGCGCGCACTCCTCGGCCCATGACGTCGCCGATGACGAGGGCTGTGCGGCCGCCGCCCAGGGTGATGACGTCGTACCAGTCGCCGCCCACCGCCGCTTCCGTGCCGCCGGGATGGTAGGTGGCAGCCACGCGGAGGTCGTCCGGTTCCTCCAGTTCCTGGGGGAGGAGGGAGCGCTGGAGGGTCACCGCGGTCTCGCGCTGGCTGCGTTCGCTGGCGCGCAGGCGTTCGGCGGCCTCGGCGTGGTCGGTGACGTCGGCGGCGAAGATGAGGACGCCGCCACTCCCTTCGGGAGTGGCCGTCGCCTCGACCGGGGTGCACGTGATCGTGTAGGAGCGTCCGCTGTGCGCCTTGCGGGACTTGAGCGTACGGGGCTTGGCGCTGCGCAGGACCTGGTCCAGGAGGGGCAGCAGGCCCAGTTCGTCCAGCTCGGGGGCCGCTTCGCGGGCGGGGGCGCCCTCCGCGCGTACGCCGAAGGCCACCGTGTAGGCGTCGTTGGTGTACGCGATGCGGTGGTCGGGGCCGTGGACGATGGCGACCAGGGCCGGGATGCGGTCGAGGACCTCGCGGGTGGGCAGGTCGTCGACCGCGGGCAGGCAGGGGGCATCATCGTCGGTGAGCCGCTCGGCGCGGGCGGCGGGTACGGAGCCGGGGCCCGAGCCGGAGCTCTCGCCACGTCGGTCGGGCAGCCGGTCCGGGCTGATCGTGTGATCGGTCCGCGCTGCGGCGCGGCGCTGCGTTCCGGGAAGTCGGGCGCTCCAGCGCGTGAAGTTCACGAATCCTTGCCTCGTGTTCGTCGGCACAGGCCGGCAGCGGGTCGGCCGGAGGTACGGGGGACGTCCCCCTGGAGATACAGCACTTACGGAAAGCCTCGTGGGTAGAGAAGGGCATGCGGCAAGGGGACGTGGAGCCAGTCTGGCAGGGTGGCCGACCGGGCCGACATCCTTCAGACGTCGGCCGCGTCGGTGGAGTTCCTGGATCGGGTCAGGACGACCCCTTCGGGTCCTGGTGAGGCTTCTGAGAAGGCTTTCCACCGGCCGCGAGTTCGAACTCCGCGCGGGGATGTTCGAGCGAACCGAGGGAGACGATCTCCCGCTTGAAGAGCCCCGACAGGGTCCACTCGGCGAGCACCCGGGCCTTGCGGTTGAAGGTGGGCACCCGGCTCAGGTGGTAGACGCGGTGCATGAACCAGGCGGGGTAGCCCTTCAGCTTGCGCCCGTAGACGTGTGCGACACCCTTGTGGAGTCCCAGGGAGGCTACTGAACCGACGTACCTGTGGGAGTACGTTTCGAGCGGTTCGCCCCGCAGGGAGCGGGCGATGTTGTCGCCGAGGACCTTGGCCTGGCGTACCGCGTGCTGGGCGTTGGGGGCCGTCTCCTTGCCGGGTTCCGCGGCCGTGACGTCGGGGACGGCGGCGGCGTCTCCCGCCGCCCACGCGTGCGTGGTGCCCTCGATCCGCAGCTCTGCGGTGCACTTCAGGCGCCCGCGCTCGTTCAGCGGGAGGTCGGTGGCGGCGAGCAGGGGGTGGGGTTTGACGCCGGCGGTCCACACGACCGTACGGGTGGGGAAGCGGGCGCCGTCGCTGAGGACGGCGATCCGGTCCGCGCAGGAGTCGAGGCGGGTCTCCAGGCGTACGTCGATGTTGCGGCGGCGCAGCTGGGTGACCGTGTACTTGCCCATCTCCTCGCCGACCTCGGGCAGGATGCGGCCCGATGCCTCGACGAGGATCCACTTCATGTCCTCGGCCTTGACGTTGTGGTAGTACCGCGCGGCGTAGCGGGCCATGTCCTCCAGCTCGCCGAGCGCCTCCACGCCGGCGTAGCCGCCGCCCACGAAGACGAAGGTCAGGGCCGCGTCGCGGATCGCGGGGTCACGGGTGGAGGAGGCGATGTCCATCTGTTCGATGACGTGGTTGCGCAGGCCGATGGCTTCCTCGACCGTCTTGAAGCCGATCGCGTGTTCGGCGAGGCCGGGGATCGGGAGGGTGCGCGAGACCGAGCCGGGGGCGAGGACGAGTTCGTCGTACGTCAGTTGCTGGGCGCCCGTTCCCTCTTCCGTGGTGGCGAGGGTGACGACGGTCGCGGTGCGCTTGGCGTGGTCGATCGCGCTGACCTCGCCGACGACGATCCGGCACTGGTCGAGGACCCGGCGCAGCGGTACGACCACGTGGCGGGGCGAGATGTTGCCCGCTGCCGCCTCGGGGAGGAACGGTTGATAGGTCATGTACGGGTTCGGAGTGACGACGGTGATGTCGACCTGGCCCCGTTTCAGCTCCTGCTGGAGCTTCCGCTGGAGGCGCAGGGCCGTGTACATCCCGACGTAGCCGCCGCCGACAACGAGAATTCGCGCACGTTCCTTCACCATCCCATGACGCACCCAGCGCTCGCGTTTGTCCACAGGCCCGGCAATTTGTGTGACCTTCGGGCAGTGGGCCGAAACGTTGCCCGAAACGCTGACATGCGGGGCATAGTCGCAGCTCAGCGGGGGTGAGCCGGGTGGCAGGAGGGGGCGTAACCGGGACGTAAGCGACGCGTACTCCGATCGGGCGGCACCCTGTGCGGAACGTGCCCCTTCTGAATTGACCCTCGCTCAACTATGTTCGTAGGTCGACGGGGTGTAGGGGGATGCGCTCTTTCGGGTCCGCTCCACGGCGGGTGGGCCCGTTGTTCAGTGCTGTTCCGTGCGCTCCGGCTGCCAATGGCGGGGAGTCTCCGGGGGGAGACGTCATTACCGGGGGAACATTATGCACATTCAGGATTCTCGTTGGTCATCCGCGTCCGCCATCGCACCAGGCGGACCGGTCAGCGCGGCGGCGGGCAACGGACGCGGTGACACATCGCGTACGGCGCCACTGCGTGTGGACGCACAGCGCAATCTGGAGCACGTACTTCGCGCGGCACGTGAGGTCTTCGGCGAGCTGGGATACGGCGCGCCGATGGAGGACGTGGCGCGGCGCGCTCGGGTGGGTGTCGGCACGGTGTACCGGCGCTTCCCGAGCAAGGACGTACTGGTCCGGCGGATAGCCGAGGAGGAGACCTCCCGGCTGACCGACCAGGCTCGTGCGGCGCTCGGGCAGGAGGACGAGCCGTGGTCGGCGCTGTCGCGCTTCCTGCGGACGTCGGTGGCCTCGGGCGCCGGGCGGCTGCTGCCGCCGCAGATACTGCGCGTCGGCGTCGCCGAAGACGACGGTTCCGCCGGTTCCGGTGGTTCCGGTGCTTCCGGTGGTCTCGGCCTCGATGAGGCGCGGGTGCCGCAGCAGCGGACCCAGGCGACGGGTGGCGGTTTCGGCGCCGGGGAACTGCGGCTGGTGTCCGACGACGCCGCGGCGGCCGCCCTGGCGGACGACCCGGGCGCGGCGGCGCTGCTGGAAGTCGTGGGCCGGCTCGTGGAGCGGGCGCGTGAGGCGGGCGTACTGCGGCCGGACGTGTCGGTGTCGGACGTACTGCTGGTGATCGCGACGGCGGCGCCCTCGCTGCCGGACCCGGCGCAGCAGGCGGCGGCCTCGTCACGGCTGTTGGACATCCTGTTGGAGGGGTTGCGGTCGCGGCCTCTGTGATGAACAAACCAGGATGATCAGGGCGGGGCGGACAACTCCCCTCCAGGGAGCGCCGGTTGCATTCCCCGTTCGGGTGAACGCTAGTACCTCGGTGCGGGAAGTCCCCACGGACGAGTGGTTGGTCCGTTCCAGGTGCCCTGAACAAAAGCCAATATGGCACTCTGACCCGGTGTTCGGGACTCGATGTGCAGGTAGCTGTGCAGGCGGCGGGGGCTTTCCGCGATGAGCGTTGACGGGCGGGACGAGTCACCCGGTGACGGTGGCCCGGAGGCCGGCGGCGGCCTGACCTCACCCCAGGTGCCGAACCAGGGCGGGCCGGGCGGCGTTCAGTACCTCGGCGGCTCGGTGGACGGCGCGGAGTACCCGGAGTACCTCGACGACCCGCTGGAGAACGTCCCGGCGCAGCGCGGGGGCAGCCTGCTGCCGCCCCGCGCGGACAGTGTGCTGCCGCCGCCCATCGAGCTGCCGCCGTCCGACACCGACCTGATCGGGCGGATGCGCTCGGGCGACGACACGGCGTACGAGGAGCTGTACCGGCGCCACGCCGACGCCGTACGCCGGTACGCGCGCACCTGCTGCCGTGACGGCCACACCGCCGACGACCTGACCGCCGAGGTCTTCGCCCGCATGCTCCAGGCGGTGCGCGGCGGCAGCGGCCCCGAGTACGCCGTACGCGCCTATCTGCTCACCACCGTCCGCCGGGTCGCCGCGAACTGGACGACGTCGGCGAAGCGCGAGCAACTGGTCGACGACTTCGCGGTGTTCGCGGCGCAGGCCGCGCGCGGCTTCGAGGTGGCCGCCGACCACGACACGCTGGATCTCGGCGCCGAGGTCCGCGCGATGCACGAGGCCGAGCGGTCCATGGCCATGCAGGCGTTCCGGTCGCTGCCCGAGCGGTGGCAGGCCGTGCTGTGGCACACCGAGGTCGAGGACGAGTCGCCGAGCGAGGTCGCCACGCTGTTCGGGCTGGACGCCAACGGCACGCGCGTGCTCGCCAGCCGGGCCCGCGAAGGGCTCAAGCAGGCCTACCTCCAGGCCCACGTCAGCGCCACCCTCGTCACCGACGAGGAGTGCTCCCGCTACGCCGACCGGCTCGGCGCGTACGCCCGCGGGGGTCTGCGCACCCGGGCCGAACGGGGGCTGCGCAAGCACCTGGAGGAGTGCGCCAGGTGCCGGCTGGCCGCGGGCCAGATCAAGGAGGTCGCCAGCGGCATCCCCGCCGTCGTACCGCTCGCGGTCATCGGCTGGTTCGGCGCCGCCGGGTACGCCAAGGTGGCCGCGCTGGTCGCCGGGGGCGCCGGAGCGGGTGCGGTGGGCGTCGGTGGTGCGGCGGCCGCGGCGAGCGGCTCGTCGTCCGGCGGGGCCGGGGGCGGCGCGGCGGTCTCGGAGGGGCTGGGCGCGCCGGTGAAGGCGGGGATCGCGGCGGGGGTCGTCGCCGTCGGGATCGCGGCGGTGGTGTTCGCGCTGGCCGGTGACCAGGTCCCGGAGAAGCCGGTTGCCCAGCCGGCCCCGTCCGCGCCCGTGAGCCGGCCGGAGGCACCGATGCCTCCCCCGAGCCCGGCGCCGGCCGAGCGGGAACCCGACCCGATCGTCCCGGCACTGGCCCCGGCCCAGGCGCCCGCACCCACCCCGAGCCCGAGCCCCAGCCCCACCCCGACTCCGTCCCGGACGCCCACCCCGAGCCCCACCCCGACACCGACGCCCAGCCCACCCCCGACTCCGACGCCCACGCCCACCCCGACGCCTCCTCCCCCGCCTCCCCCGCCGCCGGCCCCTGCCGACTACCCGTGGAACGAGTTGGAGTACGGCATCACCGGCGACGGCACCAAGCCCGAGATGCGGCTCGGCGAGAGCAGTTGGGTGTGGCAGCGGTGGGGGGTGGCGATCGCGGACAAGCAGTACGCGCGCGGGGTGACCGTCCACGGGCAGTCCTCGGTCACCGTCGATCTCAACCGCGACTGTGCCTCGTACGACGCCCTCGTCGGTGTCGACGACATGATGCTGGGAGTCGGCCAGGTCCGCTTCTCGGTGTTCGCCGACGGGATGCGCATGTGGCAGTCCGGGTCGGTCCGGGGCGGACAGGAGGCCGTACCCGTCCACGTCGACCTCACCGGACACAGGACGATCCGCCTGGTCGTGGAACCCCACTCGCCGTTCGACTCGGTGGTACTCGCGGACTGGGCGGAGTCCAGGTTCATGTGCCGGTGACGAGAGTGCGTTCGGGGGTGGGTGGCGGGTACAGGGAGGTGAGTTGGTCGAGCAGGGCGAGTACGTCGTCCGCGGTGAGTTCCGCTCCCGTCCTGCGCTCCGACTCGTACCGTGCCGCGCCCAGGACTCTGCGGGCCTCGGCCTCCGTCTCCTGAGCCCGCGCCGCGTCCGGCATCGGGCGTGGATACTCGCCCCGCCAGCTCTCCGAGGCCGCGAGCAGACGGGATGCGTGGGGCAGGTCGCCGAGCCGGGCCAGCAGTCTCGCCGTGCTGTCCACCAGCCCCGCCGTGATCACCTCGGCGCAGCGCTGCGCCACGGCCTCGCGCAGGGTGGCGGTCAGTTTCGCCAGGCCCTCCTCGGGCCCGCGCTCCTCGGTCGTGACGAGGGCGTCCATCCCGTCCAGCCAGGCCATGAACTGCGGCGGCGGGGTGCCGTGCGCGCTCTGCGCGCGGGACTGCTCGCACAGTGCCCGCGCGAGGGTGATGTCCCGCTCGTCCAGCGCCATCTGCGCCCGCAGCAGCAGGACGAACGCCCGGGAGTCCGCCACCCCGTAACGCTCGGCCGCCGCGCTCGCCTCGTCGAGGGTGGTCAGCGCGCCGGCGCGGTCGCCCTCGCGGTAGGCGATCTCGGCGAGCCGCGCGATGAGAAACGGCGCTTCGGCGTGGGCGCCCACCTCCTGGGCGAACCGCAGCGCCTCCGCGTACTCCCGCTTGGCCTCCTCGAAGCCACCGCGCGACATGGCGGCCTCCCCGGCCGCGCTGCACACCTGGGCCCGCACCCAGCGGTCGCCGACGCGCCGGCTGAGCACGCGCAGGTCCGCGAGGTCGTCGTCGACGCGCCGGCCGCGCAGGCCGCCCGCCGAGTCGACGACCAGATGCGTACGGAACATCAGGGCCACGGCGACCTCCCAGTCGCCGCCGTGGACACGGCAGTTGGCGATCACGGCGTCCAGAGCCGCCGCGGTGATGGCCGCAGGGTTGTTCGCCATGTCCCCGGAGCCGTCGAGGCCTGGACGGTGGGACAGGAAGGTGAACGCCCAGGCGAAGCCGGGCAGCCGGGCCGCTTCCGGACCGCCACGCTCGAAATGGGCACGCACCTCGGCGAGTTGGCGGTGCCAGTCCTCGCCGCGGGAGACGGTGGCCGGGTCGGCGTCGAGGGTCAGGAAGATGTGGAGCATACGGAGGTTCATGCGCTAGGCATGTCGCCGCGCACCTCCGCCCGTTCTGGTCGACCGGGCCAGCTTGGCCGACTCCGGGCCCGACTCCGGGCCCGGGGCCAGGTCTGGGGCCAGGTCTGGGGCCAGGTCTGGGTCTGAGGCCAGGTCTGGGTCTGAGGCAGGAGCCAGGTCTGGGGCCGGGTCCGAGGCACAGGCCGGGCCTGAGGCCAGGTCTGAGGCCGGAGCCAGGCCCGAGGCCGGAGCCAGTCGTACGAGGTGTTCGAAGACGTGGAGGTCGATGTGGTCCGGGGACGCCACCAGGCGATAGCCGCCGGGGTCCGAGGTGATGGTGTCCTTGCCGAGGGTGCGGCGCAGGCGGCCGACGAGGGCTTGGAGGGCTGCGGGGGCGTCCTTGGGCGGGGTGTGCCCCCAGACCTCGTCGATCAGAGTCTCGGGGGTGAGGGTGCGGTCGGGGGTAGGGCGAGGGCGGTGAGGAGGGCGCGGAGGCGCGGGCCGCCGAGGGGTACGGCGGTGCCGTGGTCGTCCTGGGCGTGGGTGACGCCCAGGATTCTGTACCGCACCGGCCTATTCTCGCCCCCGCCGCCCTTACCCGTCCCATCCCTGGGGGCTGCGCCCCCAGACCCCCTACGGCCCTGAACGGGACTCGTCCTCAAACGCCGGACGGGCTGGGGGTGCGGGCGTGGGCTGGACAGAAGCAGTAAACGGGTCGGCGGGTGGGAAATCACGACCCGAGCCGCACCCACCCCACCCGGCTAACCGCCGGAGGCGTGCGCTCCTGCGCCTGCTCCCAACGCGCCCCTCTGGGGGGTGATTCCCGACGGTACGGCTCGTTGGCGGGCCGGGGTTCCGGTCCAGCAGGTGCCTCGCCGGGAGAGAAGGCGGCGTAGCCACACCTCCAGGGAGACCAGGTCCGCCAAGCCGTCCAGGGGGAGGGGTTCGCCCTCCGAGGCGGCACGGAGGGCCTTGCGGACCACTCTCGCCTCCACCAGCCCCGCCTCCGCGAGCAGCGGCGTGTCGAAGAGGGTCATCAGGGACTCCACCGACACCCGCAGGCCCGTCCGAGACGCCGCGTTCGCCGACGCGTGGGAGGGAGCGCCCCAGCCGGGGGGCAGGTCCGCGACGCCGGCGCCTTCCAGGACCGTACGGAGGATGGATGCCCGGGCGCCCGGTTGGACGCGCAACGCTTCGGGGAGGGCCCGGCAGGCGCGTACCACCTGGTTGTCCAGGAAGGGCGTGTGCAGGCGCTGGAAGCGAATCTCCGCGGCCTGTTCCAGGACACGTACATCGGCCGCCTGACGGGTCAGTGCCGCCCGCGCGCGGAAGTCCCCCGGGCGTTGGCCGGGGCCGACGCCGACACCCGCGCGGTCCGTCGCCCAGTTGAGGCGAACCGATACTTCAGCCAGCGCCTCACCGGTCAGCCAGCGCGCGGCCGGGCCGGGTCTCGCCCAGGTGAGCGCGGCCAGCGAGGCCCCCACCGCACCTCCGGGCTCGTCGAACCGGCGCTGCATCAGACGGTCGGCGAGGTTCTCTATGCCGGCCCGGTAGGGCGTACGGGAGAGTTTGCGGGCGGCACCGTACACGCGCGCGGGGACCAGCACCGAGCCGTCGGCCTTCGCGAGCGCCGCCACGGGACGGACCAGGTGGCGTCGCTTACGGTCCATCAGGAGGTCGGCCAGGCGGGCGGGGTGGGCGTCCAGCACCTGCCGGGCGCCGTAGCCGGTGAAGTGGTCGGCGCTGCCCGAGGCCAGACGGGCGCGATGGCGGGCCGCCGTCACCAGGGACGGGCCCGGTTCGTCGGTCAGCGGGCCCTCCAGGTCGGCGTACGGGAGGACGTCCTCGCCGCCCGCCACCACCACGTGGTGCAGGCGCGGGTTCGCCGCGAGGGTGCCCGCCCGCTCCAGTTCCGCCTCGCGCCCGCCCACCACCAGGTCGTTGAAGGTGACCGCCACGAGCCGCTCCCCGGCGCCCGTGCCGTGCCCCAGTACCGTCCCGGGCATGCCCGGGAGGCCCGCCGCCAGGAGCGCGAGTGTCCCCGAGGCCGGCCCGCCGGACAGGTCCGCCCCTATCCCCGGGACGGGCATCCCGCGCGCGGCACGCCGTTCCGCGGGACCCATCCCGGGCACCGGCCCGGGGTCCACGTCGGCGCCGGGTACATGGCGAGGGGCCGACAGCCGGGCGCGTACCGCCTCGACCAGCGCGTCCCGTACGCCGTCCACCGCGCTGTCGGGGTCCACGGAGGCTGCCGCGACCGCGAGGGAGGCCACCGGTTCGTACCCGGCGATCTCACGTGCCCCGGCGCGCAGGATCAGCGCGTGCCCGGGCGGAATGCGCCGTACGCCGTCGTAGGGGGTCGAGTCGTGCAGCGCGGCCGGTACGTCGGGGGCCGCGAGGAGGGCGGCGAGATGGCCGAAGTCGAGGTTGGCCTCGATGAGGTCGGCGAGCGGAAGGGCCGCCGTCGCATAGGCCGTACCGCCCGCCCAGGGGACGTGGAACACCGGGCGCGCGCCCGCGAGGTCGCCGCAGACCATGAGCCGGCGCCCCACCTGGACGATCGCCGTGTAGCTGCCCGGCCAGGCCGTCAGATGGCGAAGTGCCCCTCCGCGGGCGGCGAACAGCGCGACCCGCAGCTGCTCGTCGGTGGCTCCGCAGGTGCCCAGGACAGCGATCCGGGTCTGGTCGTCGGCCCGCACGACGCGCACCTCGTCGGGGCGCCAGTCGCCGACCGCCCAGAGCGGATCGGGGTCTCCCCAGAGGAGTTGGGAGCCGACCGGGTGGACCGTCTCGCCCTCGTAGCCGGTCGCCCCAGCCGCGTATCCGGCACCGGTTCCGCTTCCGGCTCCGCCGGCCGTGTAACCGGCAGGTCCTGTCGCGAACTTGGCGGCCACAGCTGCGGTGCTGCTCCATCCCACCAACCACCGCATCGACGCCTCCACAGGCTGTGGACAACCAGTGCACCGGACGAACTCGGCACCATGCTGCCATGAAGGACGCGCCCAGGAGGGACGGCGGAGCCGCTCGTGCTCCCCGAAGTGCGCCCCTGCGAACTCCTGTGCACCCCCTGGAACATGCCCGCAGCGCTCCGAACGCACGCGCCGACCAAGGGACTTCAAGGTACTCCGGGGATTTTCGGGGTTGCCCGAGGCTCATTCGAAGTCCGAAGGAAGGGACTTCGGCGGTCGGATCAAAAGATCGCCGTTCCCTGGCGGGAAGTTCGCAACCCGTCGAGCGAAGAGTTCGCGACACAAGGGCGAGATGGCTCCGGGAGGGCCACGGGCTGACCGCGAGACGGGCGACGCCACGGCCGCGACCTGAATGCGCCCCCGTTACGCTCCCCCAAGACGCCCCACGCGCCCTCAATTTCCGTGGTGGGAGGGGTAATCGACCCGGTACGACAGGGTCTGTTTTCGGCCAAGTTGGCGAAGCCCAGGCAGGCTCGCGCACGCTCCGTACAGGCTCTGCGGAGCGCAGCGCCTACGCACAGTCCGGGAGGCGGAGTTCGCCTCCCGGACCGGTCCGCCGCCCGCGGGGATGTAGGCGGCGGTGTCCCCCAGCCCACTGGATCCAGTACAGCGGGCCGACCCACGCAGGATCCATGGAAGCGCTCCCGCCATGGCCGGAGAAGAGCGCACGGACAGGCGCACGGCCACACGTCGGGGGCACGTCGCAACGGTGCGTACATCCCCAGAACTTCCGTACGGACCACAATCCCGCCATCCGGAACAATGCCCCTTAACGCTTGGGATGCGGCGAACTACGCTGGGTTTACGAATGCCGGGTGGTTATGCCAGCGCGGCAGCCGTCTGTGTCGAGGGGTGGCGCATGTCCAGGGAGCAACGCGGGCCGAACGAAAAACTCGGCGCCGTTCTCGCCCTCGCGGGAATCAGCAACGCAGGACTCGCGCGTCGCGTCAACGATCTTGGCGCTCAACGCGGGTTGACTCTTCGCTACGACAAGACGTCGGTGGCGCGCTGGGTGTCGAAGGGCATGGTGCCGCAGGGCGCCGCGCCGCACCTCATCGCGGCCGCCATCGGCCAGAAGCTCGGCCGCCCGGTGCCGCTCCACGAGATCGGCCTGGCAGACGCGGACCCCGCGCCCGAAGTGGGCCTCGCCTTCCCCAGAGACGTCGGACAGGCCGTCCGCTCGGCCACCGACCTCTACCGTCTCGACCTGGCGGGCCGGCGCGCCGGCTCCGGCGGCATCTGGCAGTCGCTCGCCGGATCGTTCGCGGTGAGCGCGTACGCGACGCCCGCCTCACGATGGCTGATAACCCCGGCCGACAGCTCGGTGGCACGCGACGCGAGTCCCTCCGAGGGCTCCGGTGCACCGCTGAAAGTCGGCCACAGTGATGTGCAGAAACTGCGGGAGGCCGCGGAGGACGCCAGGCGCTGGGACTCCAAGTACGGGGGCGGCGACTGGCGTTCCTCGATGGTGCCCGAGTGCCTGCGGGTGGAGGCGGCACCCCTGCTGCTGGGGTCGTACTCGGACGAGGTGGGACGCGCGCTGTTCGGGGCGTCCGCCGAACTCACCCGTCTCGCCGGCTGGATGGCCTTCGACACGGGACAGCAGGAGGCCGCCCAGCGGTACTACATCCAGGCGCTGCGACTCGCCCGGGCGGCGGCGGACGTACCGCTCGGGGGGTACGTACTGGCCTCGATGTCGCTGCAGGCCACCTACCGGGGCTTCGGCGACGAGGGCGTCGACCTCGCGCAGGCCGCCCTGGAGCGCAACCGGGGCCTCGCGACGGCCCGCACGATGAGTTTCTTCCGGCTGGTCGAGGCGAGGGCCCACGCGCGCGCGAGTGACGCCCACGCGGCGGGCGCTGCGCTGCGCTCCTCGGAGAGCTGGCTGGAGCGGGCCCGCGACGGCGACGGCGACCCCTCCTGGCTCGGCTTCTACGGGTACGACCGCTTCGCCGCCGACGCCGCCGAGTGCTACCGCGACCTGAAGGCACCGCGCCAGGTCCGCCGTTTCACGGAGCAGGCACTGTCGAAGCCGACGGAGGAGTTCGTGCGCTCGCACGGGCTGCGGCTGGTCGTCTCGGCGGTCGCCGAGCTCGAGTCGGGCAACCTCGACGCGGCATGCGAGCAGGGCGTACGGGCGGTGGAGGTCGCGGGGCGCATCTCCTCGGCGCGCACCACCGAGTACGTGAAGGATCTTCTGCACCGGCTGGAGCCCTACGGGGACGAGCCGCGGGTGGTGGAGCTGCGGGAGCGGGCCCGGCCGCTGCTGATGACTCCGGCGTAGATTTCAGAGCGTCCGCAGACGCTGCGACGGGTGTTCGCTTTCTGTGTCCGCTTCCTGCGTTTGAAGTGACTGTCAGTGGCGCAGTGCACTATCGAAAGCAGGAGGTGGGGCGCGGTGGAGCTGACGCGTGGGTTCGCTTACGACTGTGACGTGCTGGTGATCGGTGGGGGGATCGTCGGTCTGTCGACGGCGTATGCGATCACGCGCGCCGCCCCGGGCACCCGGGTGACGGTGCTGGAGAAGGAGTCGGGCCCGGCGCGGCACCAGACGGGCCGCAACAGCGGGGTGATCCACAGCGGGATCTACTACCGGCCGGGATCGCTCAAGGCCGAGTACGCGGTGCGGGGCGCCGCCGAGATGGTCAAGTTCTGCGCGGAGTACGGCATAGCGCACGCCGTCACCGGCAAACTGATAGTCGCCACGGAACGGGACGAGCTGCCCCGTCTGCACGCCCTCGTCCAGCGCGGCCGGGAGAACGGCATTCCGGTCCGGGAACTGGGCCCCTCCCAGATCGGGGAGTACGAGCCGGAGGTGCGAGGCCTCGCCGGCATCCACGTGGGCACGACGGGCGTCTGCGACTACGGGGCGGTCGCCCGGCAGCTGGCCGAGTCCTCCGGGGCGGAGATCCGGTACGGGGCCGAGGTGGTCCGCGTCGACCGGCGGCCGGAGCTCGGGGTGGCCGTGCGGACGGCGGGGCCGGGCGGCGGCGAGATCGTGCGGGGGCGGGTCCTGGTCAACTGCGCGGGGCTGTACTGCGACGAGGTGGCGCGGCTGACCGGCGACGACCCAGGGATGCGGATCGTGCCGTTCCGGGGCGAGTACTTCACGCTGGCGCGGCCCGAGCTGGTGCGGGGGCTGGTGTATCCGGTGCCCGATCCGGCGTTCCCCTTCCTCGGGGTCCATCTCACCCGGGGGATCGACGGGAGCGTCCACATCGGGCCCAATGCCGTGCCGGCGCTGGCCCGCGAGGGATACGGGTGGGGAACCGTACGGATGCGCGAGCTGGGGGCGACGGTGGCGTGGCCGGGGTCGTGGCGGATAGCCGCGCGGCACTGGCGGTACGGAGGCGGGGAGCTGCGGCGCTCGGTGTCCAAGAAGGCGTTCGCGCGGGCGGTCCGGAGGTTGTTGCCGGTGGTGGCGGACGGGGATCTGGTGCCCGCGGCGTCGGGCGTGCGGGCGCAGGCGGTGCTGCGGGACGGGACGCTGGTGGACGACTTCCTCATCCGGGAGGGGGCGAGGGCGGTCCATGTGCTGAACGCGCCCTCGCCGGCGGCGACCGCTTCGCTGCCGATCGGGCGGGAGGTGGCCCGGCGGGCGCTGGCCGTGCTGGGTGGGTGAGGCGGGGGTTCCTTCGGCGTCGCCGAGCTGAGAAGCGGGCCTGGGCTGGAT
Source organism: Streptomyces sp. B21-083 (assembly GCF_036898825.1). Taxonomy (GTDB): domain Bacteria; phylum Actinomycetota; class Actinomycetes; order Streptomycetales; family Streptomycetaceae; genus Streptomyces. The sequence continues at coordinate 4,652,024 of NZ_JARUND010000001.1, forward strand.
GGATGCGGCGAACGGGTGGGGTGGTGGGAAGCCGGGCCTGTGCCGCGTCCGCGTCTGCTGTGGACGCCGGACACGTCGGTGTGCTCGCGGCGGTAAAATCGGCCGCACTGTGTCTGACTCCCTTGACTCCGCCGCCCCCTCCCCCGGGCCGACGCCCACCCCGGCCCCCGCTCCCGTCCGGGCCAAGGGCGAGCCCCGGTTTCCCGGCGGGCCGCAGGCCGATCCCGCCGGGTCCCACTTCGAGCGGCGGATCAGGAGCTTTCAGCCCCGGCGCAGCCGGGTCACCGCCGGGCAGGGTGACGCGTTGCTGCGGCTGTGGCCCAAGTGGGGCCTCGACATCGACGGCCACGCCCTCCGCCTCGGCGAGTTGTTCGGCGACGACCTGCCCGTCGTACTCGAGATCGGGTTCGGGATGGGCGAGGCCACCGCGAGGATGGCTGCCGACGATCCCCGTACCAACATCCTCGCCGTCGACGTGCACACCCCGGGCCAGGGCAATCTGCTCAACCTCGCCGACCAGCAGGGACTGACCAACATCCGTGTCGCCAACGGTGACGCCATCATCCTGCTCCGCGAGATGCTCACCCCCGACTCCCTGGACGGCCTGCGCGTCTACTTCCCCGACCCCTGGCCCAAGAAGCGGCACCACAAGCGGCGGCTGATCCAGCCCGAGTTCCTCGATCTGGTCGCCGACCGGCTGCGCCCCGGCGCCGTCGTGCACTGCGCGACCGACTGGGAGCCGTACGCCGAACAGATGCTCGACGTGCTCGACGCGCACCCGGAGTTCGAGAACACCCGGCCGGACGGCGGTTACGCACCCCGGCCGGAGTTCCGTCCCCGGACCCGTTTCGAGGGCCAGGGGCTGGAGAAGGGTCATGTCGTGAACGACCTGCTGTTCCGCCGCGTACAGCACCCGTAGAGCACGCCCAGAACCTCAGAACCTCACGTCCCCTCCCGCACCGTCGCGGGCCGCGTCCCTCCCTCGTTAGGGTCAATGCCGTGGCCACCTTTCCCCCGTACCCGACGCATCCCAGTGGCCCGGCCGACGGTCCCGTCGGCGGGGCGCTGCGGCACGCGCACTGGTGGCAGCGGCCCTGGGTGCGTTACGGCGCCCTCATCAGCCTGCTCGCGCTCTCCGGGCTCGTCATCCTCGCCCTGGTCCGCGAACAGACCGGCACCGAGGGGTTCCTGGTCGGACTCGGGCTCGCCGTACTGCCCGTGCCGTTGCTCGTCGCCGCGTTCCGGTGGCTGGACCGGGTCGAGCCGGGCCCCTGGCGGAACCTGGTCTTCTCCTTCGCCTGGGGCGCCTGCGCGGCGGCCCTGATTGCGATCGTCGCCAACAGCTTCGCGACCAGATGGATAGCGACGGCCACCGCCGACCCGTCGGGCGCGGACACCCTCGGCGCGACCGTCATAGCGCCGATCGTCGAGGAGTCCGCCAAGGCGGCCGCCGTACTGCTCATCTATCTCTTCCGGCGGCGCGACTTCACCGGGATCGTCGACGGGGTCGTCATCGCCGGGGTCACCGCCACCGGTTTCGCCTTCACCGAGAACATCCTCTACATCGGCACCGCGTTCGGCACCGACCAGCTCACCGGAGACACCGGTATCGCCTCGGTCACCGCGGCGACCTTCTTCGTACGCGTCGTCATGTCGCCGTTCGCGCACCCCCTGTTCACGGTCCTCACCGGTATCGGGTTCGGGATCTCCGCGCTGTGGGGTGAGGGCCGGCCCGTCCGCCGGGTGCTGCTGCCGCTGACCGGGCTGCTGCTCGCGATGAGCACGCACGCCTTCTGGAACGGCTCGTCGACCTTCGGGGAGTACGGGTTCATCGCGGTGTACGCCGCTTTCATGGTGCCCGCGTTCGGTCTGCTGACCTGGCTGGTCATCTGGACCCGCCAGCGTGAGCTGCGGACCGTGCGCGCCGAGTTGCCCGCGTACGCGATGGCCGGCTGGCTGGCCCCGGCCGAGCCGTACGCCCTCGGCTCGATGCGCGCCCGCCGCCTGGCCCGCGAGTACGCCCGCCGCCACCTGGGCAGGCCCGCCGCCCGTGCGGTGGCGCAGTACGAGGCGTACGCCACCTCACTCGCGTTCCTGCGTCACCGGGGGCGCCTCGGCCGCGCGGGCGCCGACTTCGTCGTCCGGGAGCAGGAGCTGCTGGGCGAGCTGTGGGAGCGCAGGGCGGTGGCCCGCCCGGCCCTGGACCACGCGGCCCGCGCCATCGCACCGGCCCCGGTTCCCGTGCCACCGGTCACCTGGCCGCCGTACCCCTACAGCCCCCACAACAGCCACGGCCACCACTACGGCCACAACCGCCCCGCCTACGACCCGTACCCGGCCTACAACCCGTACCGCTGGTAGCCGGGCTCGAACTACGAAAAAACCGGTAGTCCTGACGCCGATGAACGAACGTCAGGACTACCGGCGAGAGACCGGGGAAGGCGTCTCCTACAGGACTGGTTCCTCAGGTTCCTACGGGTTGAGGCCCATGCTCCGCAGCCACGCCATCGGGTCGATGCCGGCACGGTCCGAGCTGCTGGTGTGCACCTCCAGGTGGAGGTGGGCCCCGGTGACGTTGCCGGTGGCGCCGACGCGGCCGATGACGTCACCCGTGGCGACCTTCTGGCCGACGCTGACGTTGATCGACGACTGGTGGGCGAACCACAGCTCGGTGCCGTCGTCGAGGGTGAGGATGGTGCGGTAGCCGTACGAGCCGCTCCAGCCCGCCTCGGTGACCGTGCCACTGTGGATGGCCTTGATCGGCGTGCCGGTGGGCGCGGCGAAGTCGAGGCCGGTGTGGTAGCCGGAGGACCACAGCGAGCCGGCCTGGCCGAACGTCGAGGTGATCGTGTACGAGGAGGTCGGCAGCGTGTACTGCTTGGCGAGCGAGGCGAGACGCGCGGCCTCCACCTTCGCCGCCGCGGCCTCCGCGATCTTCTTCTTCTCGGCGGCGACCTTGGCCGCGGCCTCCCGCTTCACCTTGGCGGCCTCGACGGCGGCCTTCTTCGCGGCGGCGTCCTGGGCGGCCTGCTGGACCTTGGCCTCGGCCTGGTCCTTCTGCTGCTCGGCCTGGAGGATGATGCGGCTGCGCAGGGCCTCGCCGGCGTCGCTGGTGCCCTGCTCGGTCTCCTCGGTTGTCACGCCGACGCTGCTGAGCGCGGTGGCGGAGCCCTTGGGCTCGTCGTCCGAGTCGTCGTGCGTGAAGGGCGAGCCGACGGAGGGCAGGTCGGGGATGGAGATCGAGACCGGCGGCTTGCCGCTCTGCGCGGTGGCCATGCCGGCCCCGCCGACAGCGGCTATGACGCCGACGCCGAGAACGGTGGAACTGCGGGCGAGCCCACCACGCTGCTTGCCGACGCGGTGCCGGCCGCGAACAGGGAGGACGGAGTCCGCACTGGGATTCCACTCCTCCCAGGGGCCCTCGTCGGTGCGGTAGCCGCCGAAGCCGAAGGTCGGGATCTTCCCGTCCTCGGTCTCGCTGCTGCGCCGGTTCGGCACGGAGGGGGCTTCTGGGGCAGGCGGGTTTGACGCCACGTGGGCGTGCTCCTTTCCTTCCTTCTCGCCTACCGGGTTAGCTGACGGGTTCGGAGCAGGAAGGTCTCCTACGCGCGTATACCTGCCGTGTCGCCACGGCGGCGGACGAGCGATTCACCCCAAGGTGGTGGTTCCCCGGTTCCCTTGCGGGATTAGGCACTTGCGCACGGAGCCGACTCTTGTGACGGCTGGGACTACCGCGCTGCGTTATCGAACGTTAATAGACCTGGACACCGGATTCCAAGCTGTTCCCGTTGATCGTTAATCCTTTTCCCGAGGACTTTCTGGGTCACCACCGGTGAAAATCGGGCGAGTTGACCATGCCCTAAGTGACTACCGAGTTTTGACGAGGTGTCAGATGTTGTGCGCAACGAGATCGCTCACTCACCCTTGGTGACAGGCGATGAAAACCGACTGCGGCCAGGGCACAAACGACTCAGGGCCGGAAAACCATTTTCATGGTTTTCCGGCCCTGGGCCTTCAGTAGCGGGGACAGGATTTGAACCTGCGACCTCTGGGTTATGAGCCCAGCGAGCTACCGAGCTGCTCCACCCCGCGCCGCTGAACACAACTATACGTCATCCGAGGGACCTCGATCACCACCCTCGGCCCGGCCCCGCAGAAGCGGCACGTCAGCCGGGCAGGTGGGCGTTGGGAGCCTTGGCCCGCTCCGCGAACTCGGGGAGCACGACGACCTCGACACCCTCCCCGGAGAGCAGCCCGCTCCCGTCCGCCGCCACGACGAAGGTGTCCGGCTCGCGCCAGGCGGTCACCACCCGGCGGACGCCCGCGTCGAGGATCAGCCGGGCGCAGGGGGCGGGGCGGGAGGCGCGGCGGGCGCAGGGCTCCAGGCTGCTGTAGACGGTGGCCGTCCGGAGCCGGGGGTCGGCCGGGTCGAGCTTCGCGAGCGCCGACTCCTCGGCGTGCACGACCGGGTCGCCGCCCTCCCGGGAGTGCCCGCGCGCCAGTTCCGTACCGTCGGAGGCCACCACCACCGCCCCCACGCTGAACGCCGTGCGCGACGGCGGACAGAGCTGGGCCAGTTCGCACGCCAGTGCCAGCCAGTGCCGGTCGGCGGCGGAGGCGAGCGGACCCGCGCCGGGGGCGGTGGGCTCGTACCGCATGAGGACGACGTCGTCGATCCTGCGCGTCTCCGTGAGCCGGAGCCGGCCGCCCTGGTAGCCGCCGGGGCCGAAGAGGCGGGGGGCGTCGGGGTCGCCGACGAAGAGGGGCGCGAGGACGAGCTGGAGTTCGTCGGCGAGGCCCTGCCGGAGGAGCTGGGTGTGGACGGTGCCACCGCCCTCGACCATGAGGCGCCGGACGCCCCGTACGTCATGCAGGTGTTCGAGCAGGGCTCGCCAGTCGAGCGCGCCGGGACCCAGGGCCACGATGTCGACATCGGCGCCGAGGCCGGCGCGCCGGGCCTGTGCGGCACCCTTGTCCGTCGTGTACACGGCCTTCTCGCCGCCCGTGTGCCAGAAGTTGGCGGCCGGGTCCAGCTCCCCCGAGCCGCTCACGGTCACCTTGAGCGGATACTCGGGCTTGCCGGCCGCCAGCCGCGCGGCCCGCCGCTCCGGCGAGTTGACCAGGAGACGCGGGTTGTCGGCGCGGATGGTGCCGGCGCCGATGAGGATGGCGTCGCTGGACGCCCGTACTTCGTCGACGCGGTCGAAGTCGGCGGGGCTGGAGAGCAGCAGCCGCTCGGGGCCGGTGTCGTCCAGGTAGCCGTCGAGAGAGACGGCGGCGGACAACAGGACGTGCGGGAGGGGCATGGGTCGCTCTCTTCTTGACCGGGCCTGGCTTGGTTCAAGTTTTAAACAAACCTACACTGGTCTCATGACGACCCGCTGGCTCACTCCCGAGGAGCAGCGCGCGTGGCGCGCGTACGTCGCGGCCTCCCTGCTTCTGGAGGACGCGCTCGACCGGCAGCTCCAGCAGGACGCCGGGATGCCGCACCTCTACTACACGATCCTGGCCTATCTCTCCGAGACGCCCGAGCGACGGCTGCGCATGACCGATCTCGCCGAGAAACTGAAGATCACGCGCAGTCGGCTGACGTACGCGGTGGCCCGGCTGGAGAAGGACGGTCACGTACGGCGCGAGGCCTGCAAGTGGGACAAGCGGGGCACGGTCGCCGCGCTGACCGAGGAGGGCATGGCGGTACTGGAGCGCACCGCCCCGGGCCATGTCGCGACGGTCCGCGGGGCCCTCTTCGACCATCTGACCCCGGAGCAGGTGGGTCAGCTGGAGGAGATCGGTAAGCGGATCGAGCGGGCACTCCAGGGGGACGGGACGGAGTCGGCGCCGGAGGGCCTGCCCTGGCTGCGCAGGTCGTCACCCTCGTGCGGCGCCGACGAGGGCGAGTCGGGCGGCTCGGGCGATTCCCGTGGCTCCGGCGACTCCGGCGCATGAGGACTCCCACAACCCCATTGCTTTAACTTTGAAGCATGGGATAGGGTCACTCTTCGAACGAGGATCTGCTTCAAATCTGAAGCAAGACTGAGCAGGAGCAGGTCCGGAGGATCGATCAGACCGACCCGGGAGCCCCGCATGCCCGACCTCACCGCCGCCACCCAGCGCTCCCGTGTCCGGGTGCCGCTCCGCTTCCACGATGGCTACAGCGTCGACACCGAGCTGGTCACCTTCCACGGCCTGACCGACGGCCAGGAGCACGTGGCGGTCATCATCGGCGAACCGAAGCCCGGCACCACCCCGCTGGTCCGGCTGCACTCCGAGTGCCTCACGGGCGATGTCTTCGGCTCGGCCCGCTGCGACTGCGGCCCGCAGCTGCGCGAGGCCGTCGAGCGCATCGCCGAGCACGGCGGCGTCCTGCTCTACCTCCGCCAGGAAGGCCGCGGCATCGGCCTCTACAACAAGCTCGACGCGTACGCCCTCCAGGACGAGGGCCTCGACACCTACGCCGCGAACGCCGCCCTGGGCCTCCCCGAGGACGCCCGCGACTACACGGCGGCGGCCCAGATGCTCCAGGCCCTGGGCATCGACTCGCTGGACCTCCTCTCCAACAACCCGGACAAGGCCAACCAGCTCCGGGCCCTGGGCATGGACGTCCACGACCGCGTCCCCACGGGCGTCTTCACCACCCCGGACAACGTCCGCTACCTCCGCGCGAAGGTCCTCCAGACCCAGCACACGCTGCCGCTGGGCGAGTTGGGCGGCGTGGGCGGGCACACCGGCCGCGCCGAGCTGAGCGTGGGCTGACGGCGTTCCGACAGGGCCGCCGGCCGATGACGGCGAGCTGCTGAACAGGCTCGCTCACACGCGGTCCACGGGAACGGTTGGAGTGGTGCCCAACCGGTTACTCGTGCGGAATGCTGCGAATACTGAGACGACACGGACACCACGACGAACATGACGAGCCCGGCCGATACGACGGTCACAGCGATCCCGACGGTCGCTACGGACACGACGGGCACGACCGGGATTTCGGGCATCACGGGCACTCCGGGCCCAGCACGGCCGGCGGACCTGACCGACCCGGCGGCCCCGTGCGACCGGCCGAACCCGACCGACCGGGCACCGCGGACCGTACGTCCGACACCGCGCCGGCGCCTCATGCCGGGCCGGACGAGCAGGTCGAGCGGCGGGCGCCCGACACTCCGACCGACCTGCCCAGGAGCTCCTGGTTGGCGGTGCTCAAGGGCACCGCGAAGGAGTTCCAGAAGGACGAGCTGACCGACCGGGCCGCGGCACTGACCTACTACGGGATCCTCGCGCTGTTCCCGGCCATGCTGGTGCTGATCTCCCTGCTCGGGATCATGGGCCCGTCGACGTCGCAGCGAGTGCTGGACAACATTCAGAACCTGGCCCCGGGCGCGGTCCGGGACGTACTGCGCAACGCCGTGCAGCAGATGCAGGGCACCGCCGGGATCGGCTCGGTCATGGCGATCGTGGGCCTGGTGCTCGCGGTGTGGTCCGCCTCCGGCTATGTCGCCGCGTTCATCAGAAGCGCCAACGCGGTCTACGACGTCCCCGAGGGCCGCCCGGTCTGGAAGGTACTGCCCGTCCGCGTCGCCGTGACGGTGGTCCTGATGATCCTGGCCGTGGTCAGCGCGGTGATCGTCGTGTTCACCGGCGGCCTCGCCCGGAAGGCGGGCGGCGCGCTGGGGATCGGCGACACGGCGCTCACGGTGTGGTCGATCGCGAAGTGGCCGGTGCTGGTGATCCTGGTCACGGTCATGATCGCGATCCTGTACTGGGCGACGCCGAACGCGAAGATCCGCGGCTTCCGCTGGATCACGCCGGGCAGTTTCCTGGCGCTGGTGATCTGGATGGCCGCCTCCGCCGGGTTCGCCGTGTACCTGGCGAACTTCGCCTCGTACAACAAGACCTACGGCACCTTCGCCGGCGTGATCATCTTCCTGGTGTGGCTGTGGATCACGAATCTGGCGATCCTGCTGGGCCTGGAGTGCGACGCGGAACTGGCCCGCCAGCGGGCCGTCGCAGGCGGCCATCCGGCCGCCGAGGAGCCCTACGTACAGCCTCGGGACACCCGGAAGTGGGACGCGGAGGACCGCCGCCGCTTCGAGTCCTGAACCGGCGGCCAGCGCCCCGTGTTCCGGCGGGGTGACGCGGCGACGAGTGGGTACTCGCAGAGCCGATCGATCCGACAAACGCGCAGGGCAGAGTCGTACGAGCGTCAACGAACGCCGACCGGGCCCGCCGCACACATCGACGAACGCCGACGAAAGCCGACGAAGGACGGGTGAGCACCCATGACAGCACAGGGCTCCCACCGAACGGACAACGGAGCGCAGGAACCGGTGGGCGACCTGGTCCAGCGTGCCTCGCAGCAGTTGTCACAGCTGGTCCGCGACGAGATGCGGCTGGCCCAGGCGGAGATGACCGAGAAGGGCAGGCGGTTCGGTAAGGGCGGCGGCCTGTTCGGCGGCGCCGGCGTGCTGGGTGTGCTCACCCTGCAGGCCCTCGCGGCCGCCGCGATCGCCGCGCTGTCGCTCGCCATGGACGTGTGGGCGGCGGCGCTGATCGTCACCGCCGTCCTGGCCGTCGTGACCGCGGTGATGGCCGCGCTCGGCAAGCAGCAGTTCAGCAAGGCATCCCCGCCGACGCCCGAGCGGACGGTGGACAGCGTCAAGGCCGATGTGGCCGCTATCAAGGAGAGTGCACACCGATGACCAAGGACAAGTCGCAGCAGGGTGCTGAGGCAACACCGTCTCCCGAGGAACTACGGACGCGGGTGGAGGCGACACGCGAGAAGCTCGGCGAGACGGTCGAGGCCCTCGCCGCGAAGGCCGACGTCAAGGCCCGGGCCCAGGAGAAGACGACGGCCGTCAGGCAGCAGGTCGCCGAGAAGTCCGCCCAGGTCGGGGCCCAGCTGCGGGACAAGGCGACGCACGCGGCCCACGCCGTGCAGGACAGGACCCCCGAACCCGTGCGCGCCAAGGCGGTGACGGCCGGCGAGCAGGTCCGCGACAAGGCCGTGCACGTCGCTGAACTGGCCCGGGACAAGGCCCCGGAGCCGGTACGGGAGAAGGCCGGCCAGGGGATGCGTGCGGCGCGCGCCAATCGCGCCCCGCTGCTCGCCGCCGGAGTGATCGTCGCGCTGCTCATGGTGCGCCGGTCGAGGAGGCACCGATGAAGGGCTCGAAGATCGCCTACAAGCCGGTCGGCATGGCCGTGGGCGCCCTCGGTGGTGTCCTGGCCGGGGCAGTGTTCAAGCAGGCCTGGAAGCGGCTCGCGCACGAGGACGACGCCCCTGACGCCACGGACGAGTTCCGCAGCTGGCGCGAGATCCTCCTGGCAGCCGTCGTACAGGGCGCGATCTTCGCCGGCGTCAAGGCGGCCGTCGACCGCGGCGGCGCCACCGCCGTCCGGCGCCTGACGGGTACCTGGCCGGGGTGAACCTCCGGGCCGCACCTCCGGAACGACGTACTGGGCCGCGCGGCGAACGCCGCGCGGCCCAGTAGGTTCACCGTGAGATCAGGCGGTGGTGATGTTCTCCGCCTGGGGGCCCTTCTGGCCCTGGACGACGTCGAACGTCACGGCCTGGCCCTCCTGGAGCTCACGGAAGCCCGAGGAGTTGATCGCGGAGTAGTGCGCGAAGACGTCCGGACCGCCGCCGTCCTGGGCGATGAAGCCGAAGCCCTTCTCCGCGTTGAACCACTTCACAGTTCCCGTAGCCATAGTCATGCCTTCCAGTCGATGAACGTCTGCCCCCTTTGGGGAAGACGGAGGTGATCGCCCTGGTCCCTGCGGCACAGCACAGCAAAGCGCCCACACCAAGGGCGTGGGCAAGGGAACTCCGAACCACGACAGCTCGCACAGACGCTACCGGTCCGCGCCCGCCATCACCACAGAAAAAACTGCGCGTCGCATTTCGGCCACGCGTGTGGGTGATGGCCCGCCGACCCGGCGGGCACGCTCACGTCAGTTCGCCGCCGACGGATTGGACGATGTGTCGGCACGCCGGTATTCGGCGTTGATGCGCTGGGCTTCTTCGAGCTGGTCCTCAAGGATGATGATCCGGCAGGCGGCCTCGATCGGGGTGCCACGGTCGACGAGCTCACGCGCGCGGGCCGCGATGCGCAGTTGGTAGCGGGAGTAGCGGCGGTGTCCGCCCTCGGAGCGCAGTGGCGTGATCAGTCGCGCTTCGCCGAGGGCCCGGAGGAACCCGGGAGTGGTACCGAGCATCTCGGCGGCCCGGCCCATCGTGTAGGCGGGGTAGTCGTCGTCGTCAAGACGGCCCAGCGAGTCGTCTGCTGTCATCTCACCTCTCTTGTGGAACGTCTTGTGGAACGTCTTGTGGAACGCGTCGAGGGGCCTTGGTGCCGTAACGGCACCAAGGCCCCGAAGGAACTGCAAACACCATCTGCCGGCCCTACTACTGCACCGGCCTTCTTTTTCCGCACGATTGTCTGATATGCCGACGTGAGTGCGGGGATCGCGGATGTATGACCGGAGACCACCTACCTATCGATGTCCTGCGGTACCCGGGCCCAGCTTCCGCCCGGGCGATCCTGATGGCGCTCGACTCCTCCGTTCTTCCCTCTGGGTCAACAACTATCGAACAGGAACTGCGTACTGGTACTGCCGGTACCGCTCATGGCGGCCCCCTGATCACTGCGGGCCACCCGGTCCGGTCGTCAGTCCCGTCGCCGACCTGCGACAACCTTGGCTTCGGAACTCCACCACCGCACCGTCATGCGATCTTCAACTGCGGCACTGCTGCCCGGCAGTTCGTGTCTGCCAGGCCTCGCTCGATCTCGTCTACAAGAGAAACCATAATGACCCGAGCCGCCAATGTCTACTCCGACGAGCATAGATTTTGGTGAGCTCGACGATGAGGTAATCACCTGTGGGCCGATCGGCGGAGAGAGGCCGTCCCTCCTGGGTGTCACCGCCCGAGCCACCCGGACGGGCCGTTGCATAGAATCCGATGCCATGCCGAAGCCTGACGACCTGATCGTTGACATCGCCGCCCTTGTGGAGTCCGGGCGAAGCAATCAGATGTCCCTGACCGTGGTCACCGGTGGTGCTGTCATCACCGGTCGACTGGCTCCCGAAGCCGTGTGGCGGCGGAGGGTGTCGGACGTACTGACCGACTCCGATCAACTGGGCGAGTTCTCCGCCGTTTTCAACGCCCCCGCCAAGAGGGAGGGCCCGCCCACGCATCTGCACTTCCATGTCGCCCGGATCCTGCAGGGCACAGTGGGGATCCCGGAGACGGGCGGGATGTACCGCATCGCGATCGAGGACGTCAGCGCCTGGACCGTGGGCGACTTCAGGTACTCCGACCACTGACCCCGCCGACCCGCTGAGCCGGCGCCGCACCCAGGCCGGCCGGCCCGGCACGCATTGAGGGCCCTGCCGACGTATCGGCAGGGCCCTCGATGTTGTCCGGCTCGCGCCGGTCGGGTCGGTCAGTGGTCAGACGGCCACGGGAGTCCCGAGCAGCGCCGAAGCCTGCTCGAACGGGCTCTCCACACGTACCGGCTCGGCCTGCGGCGGAGTCCCGCAGGTGAAGCCGAGCCGGGTCATGGCCCGTACGACTTCGCCCGCGCTGAAATCGCGGGGGTCCTGACGGGTGACGACCTGGCCCACCTGCTTGACGGGGTAGCGGCGTCGCCCGATGACCACGGACTCACCGGTGACCGGCAGGGGTTTGACGCCCTTCATCGACTCCAGTACGCCGCTCTTGGTCAGGTCGAACGGGAAGCGTGCGATGACACAGCGCATGTTGCCTCACAGGGAGAAGCGGCGGAAACGGGTGAAGCGGGGGCGGTCGCCGGGACGACGACCGCCGGACCTCGAACGTCGGGAAGGCGTTACGCCGCAGCGGCGCCGGTCTGCCGTACTGACGCGCGGCGGGCCGCCGAGGCGGGGTGGCGCCGGCCGCGCGAGGTGCCGCGCTTCTTGGCGCGTTCGGCCACCGGTGCGGTGATGACGACCGGGACACCCGACGGCGCCTGGGCGCCGGTGATGCGCTGCAGGGCCTCTTCGCCCGAGCGGACCTGGGTGGTCAGCGGGCTGATGCCGGCCGCCATCATCAGGCGGGTCATGTCGCGGCGCTGGTTCGGGGTGACCAGGGTCACGACGCTGCCGGACTCGCCGGCGCGGGCGGTCCTGCCACCACGGTGGAGGTAGTCCTTGTGGTCGGTCGGCGGGTCGACGTTGACGACGAGGTCGAGGTTGTCGACGTGGATGCCACGCGCCGCGACGTTCGTCGCCACCAGCACGTTGACGTGCCCGGTCTTGAACTGCGCCAGTGTCCGGGTGCGCTGCGGCTGCGACTTCCCGCCGTGCAGGGCGGCAGCCCGTACCCCGCTGTTGAGGAGGTGCTCGGTGAGACGGTCGACGGCGTGCTTGGTGTCGAGGAACATGATCACGCGGCCGTCACGGGCGGCGATCTCGGTGGTGGCCGCGTGCTTGTCGGCGCCGTGGACGTGCAGCACGTGGTGCTCCATCGTCGTGACCGCACCGGCCGACGGGTCGACGGAGTGCACGACCGGGTCGGTCAGGTAGCGGCGCACGAGCAGGTCGACGTTGCGGTCGAGGGTGGCGGAGAACAGCATCCGCTGACCCTCGGGACGCACCTGGTCGAGCAGGGCGGTGACCTGCGGCATGAAGCCCATGTCGGCCATCTGGTCGGCCTCGTCGAGGACGGTGATGGAGACCTGGTTCAGCCGGCAGTCGCCGCGGTCGATGAGGTCCTTGAGGCGTCCGGGCGTGGCGACGACGATCTCGGCCCCGCCGCGCAGCGCGCTGGCCTGCCTGCCGATCGGCATCCCGCCCACCACCGTGGCCAGCCGAAGCCGCACGGCGCGGGCGTACGGGGTGAGCGCGTCGGTGACCTGCTGCGCCAGCTCACGCGTCGGTACGAGGACCAGACCCAGCGGCTGCCTGGCCTCGGCGCGCTGCCCGACCGTACGGGCCAGCAGCGCCAGCCCGAAGGCGAGGGTCTTGCCGGAGCCGGTGCGGCCACGGCCCAGTACGTCACGGCCGGCCAGGGAGTTCGGCAGGGTCGCGCCCTGGATCGGGAAGGGCACGGTCACGCCCTGCGAACCGAGCGCGGCCAGCAGCTCCTTGGGCATGTCGAGCTCGGCGAAGCCCTCGACGGCGGGAAGCGCGGGGGTGATCGTCTCGGGGAGAGCGAACTCACCCTGCGGCGCGGCGGGCCGGCGGCCGTAACCGCCGCCGGAACGGCCCTGGCCGCCGGAACGGCTCTGTCCGCCGGACCGGTTCGCGGTCGGCGCGCCCGATCGGCCGCCACTCCGTCCGGAAGCGGCACCGCCGCTGCGGGTGCGGGAGAAACGGTCGTTCGTACGTGTGCGGTTCATGCGGAACCTTCCTCGATGCGGCTCACATCTAGGAATTTCCGCAGCAACGAACCGCGCGGAGAATTGCAAGAATGGGCCGAAAGAATGCGAAAGCCAATCTGGCCGGCAGTGAATTCACGCGGGCACAGTTGCTGAATTGGATGAGTCGATTGAGTCAATCGAATCGATACGGAGTGACATCCGGGGCATCTACTACGCCCACGGACTCCGCCTCCGCGAAGTCGTCGCCTCAACAGGTGAAACCACTGCGAAAAAAATACATGCAGCTGGGGCCCGTACCCCGAGGGATGCGGGCCCCAGCTGCAAAGTACGCGTTAACGTCAGGCAAGAACGATGTTCTCGGCCGTCGGGCCCTTCTGGCCCTGCGCGATGTCGAAGGTGACCTTCTGGCCTTCGAGCAGCTCGCGGAAGCCCTGGGCGGAGATGTTCGAGTAGTGGGCGAACACGTCAGGGCCGCCACCATCCTGCTCGATGAATCCGAAACCCTTTTCCGCGTTGAACCACTTCACGGTGCCAGCAGCCATGTCATATCTCCTTCAGAGGGGGTGCTTACGGGTCCGCAGGTCGCAGACTCCGTGTCGCCGTGATGATTGCCCCGCCCGGAAGACCGGAGATAAAAATTTCGGGAACCACAACTGCAACTTAGATCGACAGTAGCACACTGCGACGGCCGACGAGTGTTGAATAACTCTCAGTTATCCATTGGGGCAAATAACCTGCCCGTGCGTTCCGTTAATTTCTCAGTTCGCGGCCACAGATATTAGGGCGTGCCCGACGAAGGGCCTCTCCCGCGACGCCCGCTGCCGGCCGCTCCCGGCCGCCAAGAGTGCAGGCGTAGGGGCCGCGCTGTGGGCCCGGAGGCGGAGGAGCGGTTCCTCCTCACCGTCGCCTCGGCGGCGATGAGGAGGTGGCCAGGCGCTCGGCACACCCTTGCCTGCGAGACAGCAGTCGCGCACGTCGTTCCCGCCGGGACCGGCGGAGCCGATCGCGGAGCCGATGGCCCGACGCGGTCAGCCGATCGGCTTCCGGAGTTCGGACCGGATCCGGAGGGTGCGCTCGGCAACGGCCGCCAGGTCCAGGTCCTCAGGGCTGTCGGCGGCGTTGCCGGGGGTGATCTCTCCGATGACCGCCGCGGTGTTGCCGTCGTTCCAGCCACACATCGGGGCGAAGACCTCCGCGCCCCCGTTGTCCATGGTGATCACCTGACAGGTGAGGGTCGTGTCCGCCCCGGCCAGCTCGAAGTCCTTGGGAGGTACCGCGAGGGTGAGGTTCTCAGTGTTGGCCGCGCCCTTCATCATCGTGGCCCGCGCCTCGTCGCTGTTCGTGAATCGGCCGTAGACACCCGAGACGTTGAGTTGCCCCCCGAGGTTCACAGGGGCGTACGTCGCCACGGCGGCGCGGGCGTCACGGGCACCCCACCTGCTCTCGGCCTCCTCCTTCAGCCCGCTTCCGGAGGAGTCGGAGAAGTCCTGCGTCAGCTCGTACCCGCCGTCGAGCAGGGTCTCGGGCAGCGTCAGCCGGTACTCGGCCGCGGGGAAGCCGCTGTCGGAGTCCGCCCCGACGACCACCCACGCGGTCGCGGCCACGATCAGCAGACCGACGACCCCGCCCACGACCCCGAGAACGATCCCGACGCGGCTCCTCTTCGGCGGAGGCGGGGGCGGAGACGGAGACGGAGGCATCGGGATGAGCGGCTGAGGCTGGGACACACCAGAACGCTAGTGCACGGGCCCGTCCGGTATGGCGCTCCTCACACGGAGTGGGCCACGGCAAGGACAGCGGCATGCGGGAGACCGCGGACCCGTTCCACGTCGACGTGAAGGTGCTGACGACCTGGCTCATCGAGGTGAACATCTTCCGACGGCAGGTTTCCCGAAACGGTGGGGCGCGGAACCTGCCGCGGAGAAGCAGCATCAGGACTCCGGGCTGTTCACCGTGAAGATGGAAACGACGAACGGCTTCAACTTCCCCGTCGCCTACGCGACGAGCAACGGCCTGGACCTGATTGACGATCTGTGGAAGCGACGCCCCAACGCCGCCTGACCGGACGCCTGCGGCCCCGCTCTCCTCGGAGGGCGGGGCCGCTTTCGTGCGTCTGAGGTCAGCCACCGTGCGGGGCTTGCCCGTACTCGGCCACCCACCGGTCGCCACGCATCACGACATCCGCCGTCTCCACCGGGCGTCCGGTGGCCTGGTCGTAATAGGTCCGCTCGATCGCCAGCACCGGGCCGGGCGGCGTCATGCCCAACCCCTGCGCCTCCTGCCGGGCCGCCAACCGGGCACGGACCTTCTCCACAGGGTCACCTACCTCGATGCCGATGACCCGCATGCGCGCGGCCACACCGATCCCGGCGTAGGGGCCGACCTCGGGCAGAGCGATCAGGGACCGGCCGGTGACGGCGAGCGGCTCCCACGACTCGGCAATCTGCACGGGCCGTTCGTCGGCGAGATAGGTGTACGAGGTGTGCATCACGGGCTCGCCCGGTTCGAGGTCGAGGCGGCCGGCCACGCTGGCGGTGGCCGTCTCGGTGGTGGACTCATGCCTCCAGGTGCCGACGGCTCCCTGCTCGGCCGCGCCTTGGGCGAAGGGGCTGTCCTCGGAGCGGCGGCGGTGGCGACGCACGAGCAGTTCGGGTGTCTCGTTGCTGCGGACGTAATGGCCGGCGCCGTGCCGGGACACCACCAAGCCGTCGTCAACGAGGACCTTGTAGGCGCCGGTGGCGATGGGGTTGCTGCCTCCGTACTGGGCTGAGATCTCCGAGACCGATGGCAGGCGGGTGCCGGGCAGTAGTTCGCCGGATTCGATGCGGGCGCGCAGCTCGTCGGCTACGCGCAGGTACAGCGGCGGCTCCGTGCTCACTGTCCGCCCTCCCTTGTGTGACTTGCGTGACCGAGTAGCCAGCGCCGCTACTCTCGTACGAGAGTTATCCTCTCGCGCGAGAGTAGGTACCGCGGCTCCGCCACCCGCGTCAGCGCGCCCGCGCCCGCCGCAACGGACTGGGGCCGCTGGCACCGGGTCATCTCCGTCCTGAAGACCGCAGACAACTGGGGCAGCAGCACCGGCGGCGCACCCGAGATCTGGGCTGAGATCAAAGACGAGGTGAGCCCGTGAAGCCACTCAACAGCACGCGCCAGGCCGATCCGGAACAGCGGCAGCCGTGACCGCCACCGAGAACCTGTCCACGGAATGCACGGTCGGCCGGGAGCCCGGCTATCAGGACATCCACGCCATGTGCCGCCAGACCCAGGACGTCCCCCTGCCGTACAGCACGGGCATCCTCCTCGTAGGAGAGCGATGACCACGGCGACGTCGTATCTGCTGCAGATGCCGGCCACACCCCCCGAGCCCACACCGTGCTGTGTGGTCTGCGCGAGCCTGGACGGTCAGCGGGCGCAGGCCCGGGCTGTAGGCGACTACTCGCGGGTGTCCGACTGCAACGCGCGCACGCGCGCCCACACCTGCCGCAAGGCACCCACACCCCACTGATCTCCCGCCTGCCTCGTACCCCGTGACCACCGCGGGCGGGGCGGGAACAGGCCCCGGCCGGACGCCGATCCGGTCGGGGCCGCTCCATGTCTTGATCGTTTGCACTTCGGTCGAGCTTCGGCTGAGCTAACGACCACTCAGTCCCCGAAAACGACAGAAGCCCCAGTCCAGACGTGCTCTGAACTGGGGCTTACCCGTAGACCCTGTGGGACTCGAACCCACAACCAATGGATTAAAAGTCCTGGCCGGATCGTGCTGCGTGGTTCCGGACGCTGACTTGGTGTCCGGAACCACCAGGTCAGGACAGGTTCGTAGTGGGGTGCGGTCCACGTCAGGATGGCTCCTGCCGCACCATCCGCTCACGCAGAAGAGTCACAGGTCGGAAGTCAACGACCGCAAACGGCGCAGCATGATCGCCGGAGTACAAGAAGTCCCGCCATTGGGGGAGCCGCTCGTCGGCATGCCGCACCACCTGCTGCACCTCGACCGCTTCCTGAGGTCAGTCCACCGTGAACGTCAAACACAGCCCAGGCGTGCCCCAGGGACAACACTGTGAGCGGAGACCCACAAACCCTGCGCAGACGATCACACTCTTGATGCAAGCGTAAGCGGCGAGCACCGACACCAAGGCCCGCGCGCTGTACCCGGATTGGGGCGCCGAGCAGATCCACGACGAGGTCCACCTCCCCCTCAAAGAGAGGGGGGTGCTTGTTCCTGGTCCTGCTTTCTTTTCTTCCTAACGGCTCGACGACGCTCCCACCTCCTCCTTTTTAAAGCTGCATGCTTCCGGCGGTGCTCCCAAAAGGCAATCCACCACATGTAGAGGTCATGCGATTCCTTTGGAAGGACTACGCGGGCGAAACCCAGCACAAAGATCAGGAAGAATGCAGCCCACCATGGCATTTCAGCAAGGGCACTCTGAGGGATTTCAAGCACGGCGAAGACTCTCTGCACGAAGATAACTTTCGGGCCCGCTCTTAAAAATCTCCACTAAATGCGAATCTTAAGAACCGAATCACTAAGAGTCACTTCGTACGCCCTGCTGCTTTTCGCGAGCCTTGCTCCAGAAATACCGACCGTAGGGTCAGCTAGCGCAGCCGCGACATCTTCCGGATAGGGAAGCCCTGTCCACTGGGCTTCCCATTCATCGCCTGCCCCCCAAAGCCTGCGCCGAGGATCCGAGTCATCATCGCGGCCTCTGCCCTCATCACGCCGCAACGGGTCCCAGTACCAGTTCCCTGTGGCCCACCGCCCCTTGGGGTCAGCCATGGACATACGGGCAGCAATACCAGCCAATAGAGTCTGAGCTGTGTCACCCATGGGAGGAACGTCGGCAAGCTGGCGCTCCTCTACCGGGTCCAAAGGGTCATCAAGCGTGCGAAAATCGAAGTGCGAGCCTTCTCGCACCCTCTGCAGCTTGCCGTCTAGCCGACTCGTGACCACCAATTGTGCCCCCGTAGGGACATGCTCCAACGCATACGTCCGGTAGTCGTACATAGCCCGCAATCGCAACCCTGGAAGCCTTGGGGTGCTATCACCATGCGGCACCAGATACCTGGTGACGTTATCTGGGGCATCGCTGATGAATACCAGCTGATTCCACCGAGGCGACACTGTAATCGTGTACCAGGTGAGGGTGCTCAACAACCACTTCGCGGGAGGCGCACCGTCTTCGCCGCGGTTAAATAGACCGAGAGCCAGCAAAGCGTTCATCTTCCGCTGACCCGGCGCGCACGAATCCAACCCATGAGTGCGGTCGTTTGAGATTCCAGCAAGCGCAGCTTCGTAAATCTCACCGGAATACGCTTTGCGCATGTGTGCAGCTCGCTTCTTTACAGAATTTGGCATACCAATACCTCACTCGCCGCACCGGTCGGCGTTTGAGTTGGACGCCAAAAATTCTGCCTGCTGCACTGCTGTCACAGAGTGAGTGCACATACACCCGCGAGACGACGCTTGTGGCCGGTGTCCACACGTCGGAGCTCCTGAGCCTCTGCGCTCAGGTTAGACAAGTCAACGATGTGAGCGTAGCGACCGCTGCGGTGGTTCGCAGCCAACTCCCGGTTTTCCCTGCAAGGTTCTGCTGCATGAGTGGTCCGTCGCACGGCCCGTATGGCTTGGTGTCCTTGAAACTGAAGGTCCCGGCACTGTGCGACCTGTGTTCTTCGTCGCCCCCTGCGAAGACTTGGCGTACCGGCCAGCTTGCTCGGGCGCATGGGGCTGTCAGTGGCGCAGGGCACCATGGCCTCATGAGTATCGATATCCCCTGGGCGCGCAATGAGTTGGACCAGTTCCTGCAACTGACCGAGTTGTACAGGCCAACGGACCCTCCGGGCGTACTCACGGTCAGCAGCCGACTTTCCAACCGCGGTTCCCAGGCTGACATCGTGGCCAGCGCTCACGTGGTGGAACAGATCCTGGACCGCGCCTTGCCGCACTGGCGTACTGAGGTTCCGAGCAAGAACAACAGCACTGTGAACCGCTGGTGGCAACACAGGGAGACCGCACAACGAGCGCTCGCCGCCCTCCAGAGGGACGAAGAGGTCAGAGCCCGCCTCGGTGATGACGCTCCCCAGGTGAGCGCGGCCACCATGCATCCATGGGCATGGGAAGGGGCTCGCGCGCTGTGGCGCAGCGGGCACTTCCGGGAGGCGGTGACAGCAGCTGTACGGAAGGTCAACGCCGAGACGCAGAACAAGATTGGCCGCCGGGATGCCAGCGAGACCAAGCTCTTCCAGAGCGCCTTTTCGCTGAACGCCCCCAAGCCCGACGAACCCCGCCTACGACTCATGGAAGACGACGGCAGCGACACCTTCCGCAGCCTCCACCGGGGAGCTATGGCCTTCGCCGAGGGCTGCTACGCCGGCATCCGCAATCCGAACAGCCACGAGGACGGCCTCCCCGAGCTTCCAGGGCATGAGGCGCTTGAGCAACTCGCGGCGTTCAGCGTGCTCGCCCGCTGGGTGGACGTGTCGAGCGTGCTCTCGACCTGAGGAGCACCCGGTCCGCTCATGAGATGCAGACACGGGCTGCACTCTCTGGCATGGCGTCGATTGAGATCCGAGCAGGCTTGAGACCGGATCACGAACGTCCACATCCGCCACCAGACGGAACCACCTGCGGAAACGCCCAGCGAGCTAGCCAACTGAAGCATAAGTGCAAGTTTCACGCACAGAACTGAAGCATTGGGTGTACCGTAACGCGCAAAGCACTAGCAACGGACGGGAGTGATGCATGGACGGTTCGATCCCCGCCTGGGCTCAGTCGCGGTTCGGCGAACACGCCGCGGCGATCCAAGGGGCAATATGGCGGGCCCTCAGCGAGACGGCTCAGGGAGTTGCTGACATCCGGGCAGCCTCACGGAACAAGAAGGGGTTCGCCCCCGGCGGTGAACGTGCTGTCGACCAGTTTGAACTCCTGGTCGGCGAGCTGGAGGAACTTGGGATCGAGGGCACCGAGGTCATCAGCACGGGCTCCTGGTACGGCTTGCCTCTCGTGCTGAACACGCTCATCTATCCCGTCCATACGCAGAACGGGGACGAGCACGTAGACCGATGGCCCCGTCGGAAGTTGTCGAAGCTGATGAAGGAGATCTTCGCTTCGACAGCTGCAGGTCGAAGGTGGGTAGCCGATCCCATCAGCGGCTTCGAGATCGAGGACGAACTCCGTGCTTCGCTAGCCGATCTCGCAGGGCGTGACCCGAGGCCGCGCCTGGTGCTTGTTGTCTATGAGTTGGATCGTTCAGGGCTGAAGCGCGTCTGGTGGGGTGAGGCTGAGCTCCGGAGTGGAGCGGGCGCTATTCGATGGCTGACGGAGCGTTCGCCACTCGTAGCCCCACTCGCCACCCCGCTTGCTCTTGTGGCCGACGAGGCAGGAGATGATCGGTTCGACTCGGGCGACTTGCCAGACCTGCCGATGGCCGACAGGCCCGACGAGGAGCAACACTCTGAGCAGCCCCTGCCCACCGAGCAAGCAGACGAGACCGACGACACCATAGAGAGTGATGAGAACTGATCATCCAACGATCCCCGGCCTTGGTGGGGTGTCCCCCAAGGCCGTCTGGGATGCGTTCCACCCGCCTCGCCTCACACAAGCCCGCCATCTAGCAGGCATGACCAAGAAGGACGTTGCCCAGGGCATCGGCGTATCTCCTGCCGCTGTCGGACAGTACGAGACGGGCAGTAGTAAACCGCGGCCAGATCTTCTGCCTCGGTTGGCTGATGTCCTAGAAGTCCCGATCGAGTTCTTCCTCGCGGGTAGGCCGATTGGGAAGCTGGACACCTCCATGGCTTATTTTCGCTCGTTGCGGTCTACGAGCGGGGCGCAGAGGAGTCGGGCACTCGGCCTCGCAGGGCAGGTATGGGAGTTGACTTTTGCCCTGGAACGTCGCGTTCAACTACCTCTTGTCAATCTTCCTGGATTCACTGGTGGCGAAGTGCACCCGGGGACCGATTTGCCTTCTGCCGCCAGAGAAGCCGCGCAAGAACTTCGCGCGTATTGGAACCTCGGTCGGGGCCCCGTCAAGCACTTGGTACGACAACTGGAGACTCATGGAATCGTAGTCTCCGTTCCACCCGAGGCCGATGAAACTGCAACTAGAATTGACGCATTTGCAACTTCGGGCCTACCTCGCCCGCTTATGGTACTAACCCATAATCGCGCAGATGATGTGTACAGGCACCGGTTCAGTGCAGCGCACGAGTTGGGTCACCTGGTCCTACATTCCTCCTCCGCTGGAGACAACCAACAAGAGCGAGAGGCTGACGCTTTCGCGGCCGAATTTCTCACCCCACGAGCCAGCATCCTCCCCCTCCTTCCACGCAGAATGGACCTAGCGCAACTCGCTGACTTGTCACGCACCTGGGGCGTCTCAGTCAAATCCCTGATCTATAGATGTCGTGAGCTTGGCCTTGCATCGGATGCCACTGCAAGTCGCGCCTACCAAAGGCTGAATGCTCTGTCTGACCAGCCAGGTTTCTCACCGGAACCTGTGGCGCGATTTCCTGGCGAGCAATCAATCCTGCTCCAACGAGCCTTCGAGCTCGCGCAGAAAAGTCAAGGGCTGACAATTCGAGAATTGGCGAAGGAGTTGGCCTGGAAGCCAGAACGGGTCCGGGAGATTCTCGGATTCCGAGAGTCTCGGCCAATTCTTCGCCTGGTCGATTGATCCGAAATGGATGGTTTTTCTGCAGGTTTAACTGCGGAAAACCGTCCCCTATTTCTAACGCCACCCGTCCAGCGACACCTGGGGACCGTCGGTTAGGTACCGGTGGAGGGCGCTGGCAGTGGTGTCCACGAACTCTTCGGGGATCGCATCGGTATCGACCCATTGGACCTGTGCATGTTTACGCGGTTCGCGGTTTTCGGGTTCGCCGGTCCATTCGTGAGCGGCGAAGACTACTGTGAGAAAGCCGTTGGGAGCTTCAACGCCCCAGGCACCGTGGATGATGTGAGCGACCTTCAGGGACTCCGGTTTCACCATCAGCCCGGTCTCCTCGTACAGCTCCCGTACTGCAGTCTCGGTGACAGGCTCGCCGGGTTCGCTCTTGCCGACGGGGAGGTCCCACATGCCCTGGGCGAACTTGGCGTTCTGACTCCGCTGGAGGAGCACAACCCGGTTGGTGGCCTTGTCGTGGACGATGACGGCGGCGACCAGCAGGGTCATGGATTCGAGGGCGGGCGGTAGGGCTTTGGGCTGATCGTCGGTTGTCCGCTGAGCCACGGCTGGTGTCCCTTCGTCGGCCGGTTGGTGGGCAGCTTAGGCCAGCGCTTCGCGTGCGCGGCGGGCGAGTTCGCCCGCTCCGGGCACTTTGCGGCGCTGGTAGATGGAAAGGGTGGAGCGGACCGAGGTGATGGCTTTGCGGGTGCGGTCGGAGGTCATGCCTTCCATGAGGGTCAGGGCCTGGCCCCAGACGGCGACGGCCTCATCGGCGCGAGCCTGGGCGGCGAGACTGTCGCCGAGGTCGGCGTAGGTGAGGGCGTGGACTCGCTTGTATTTCTCGGGGTCCCAACGGATCAGAGCGTCTCGGTGCTGTTGCTCGGTGCCGATGTGGTCGGCGAGGGCGGTGAGTGTGCGGGCGGTGTGGCTGGCGACCGTGCCGGCGGCGGGGCCACTGACGCGGGAGTAGCTGGGCTGAGGAAGGTCGTCGCGCAGGAGGGCGTCTTCGGCGGCGAGCAGGGCGCGGGCCGCTGCGGGCCTCTCGCCGACGGCTGCGAAGGCGCGGGCGTGGGTGATGTGGAGGAGGGCTTCGGTCTGGCCGTCGACGTGCCCGAGACCGCGGACGAGCGCGCCTTCGACGAGGTCGACGCAGTGGTGGGGCTGCTTGAGGCTGAGGGCCTGGTGGGCGAGGGCCCGCATCATCCAGGCGGCGTGGCCGTGCGGGTCGGCTTCCCAGGCGAGCTGGTAGCCGACCTGGTAGTAGCGCTGGGCGGCGCCCTCTTGGCCGAGGTCGTGGTGCTTCCACCCTGCCAGGTAGACGAGTTCGGCCACGGCGCCGAAGGCTGCCCGCCGTAGAGCTTCGCTCGCGTAGCGGCCCCGGAGCATGGGCGCGGCGGTGTCGGCGAGGTAGGCGGTGACCGTGGTCAGGCCGTGGCCGCCGCCGAGGCGTTCGTCGGCCGCGCTGAAAGCCGCAGTGATCTGCCGTACGACGTCCACGTCCTCTGCTCCGACCACGGACGTGCCGGTGCGGGCGCGGAGCATGCGCGTGGTGGCCTCGTGATCGTGGGCGAGCGGCATGGCGACGCCGGCAGTGGTGAAGGCGGCCACCGCGAGGAAGCGGCGGCGCTCAACATCAGCCCGACCGAGGTCAGTTGCGGCCAGGACAGGATCCCCGTCGGCCGACTCCTCGCCATCTTGTGCGCGTAGGCCGATCTCGGTCTGGGTGATGATGCGGCCCGTTCGGCGTGACAAGGCTTCGGCGAGGTACTGGCCGGTCCGTCCGGTGGGCTGGCGGGTGCCGTTGGCCCAGTGGGAGACAGCCGACTTGTTCGTCTGGAGGATCTCGCCGTTCTCGGCCGCGATGCGCCGGACGTCTCTCGCCAGTGCCTCGTAGGTGCAGCCGGTCGCGGCAATGGTGTCGCGCAGGCGGGAGTTGGGGTCTCTCGGCGCTGCCACGCTCGCCTCCCCTTCGGGGTTGTAAACCGCGTATACCGCTTCAACTGCCTCTCACCGTACCCACTGTGCGTGACGAAGGGTTCACTAATCACCAGCCGCCCGGCCCCGGTCCGACACCGTGACCAGGCTCCCCCTTCGGTCGGGCGGCCCCGAAGTTCCGTACGCCTACACCGGGTTCGGGCATTCCTGTGCCCGAACCCGGCCGATCAGAGACGGAGACACGGTGACCACCATCGACACCGCGGCCATCACGGTCGTACTGCCCGAGGCATTCGACGAGCGCTGGAGCCGCCTGCCCGGCATCCAGATCGACAGCCGGCGCATCACCATCGACCCGGCCGAGTACTTCTTCCGCTTCGAGTCCAGCACCTGGCTCATCGCCGACTGGGAGCTGGTCAAGTCCCAGCTCCTGAACGTGGAGGAGACGACCGAGAGCGCGGTCGAGCAGCTCGCGCTGGAGTTCATCAAGACCCACGCCAAGTCCACCTCGGACGCCGCCCAGGTGCTCGCCACCGCCTACGAGGTGTACGCCTACCTCTTCCGCGACGAACACCTCGCCGGCCTCGGCCTGCCGCAGTTCACCGCCGACCACCTGCGGATGCTGCGCGAGGCGGCCACGCTGATGGCGCTCAACAAGGTCGAGCTGGACGGACACATCTCCAACGTCGGCCCGTGCTGGTTCTTCCCCGCCGCCACCTCCGTGGTCTTCGACCTGGACGACGAGACGGGCGCCATGCTCGACGAGGTCTACCACGGCGGCTGGTTCAACGAGCACCGCCGCATCGAGGCCATCAAGGCCCACGCCGCTCTCGGCGGACGGCTCGTGCATGGCTGCCAGTCCGTGCCGGACCAGTCCGGTGGCGTCGTGGCGCCCTACGGTGCCTCGATGACCTCCTTCCGCGACGACCTCGCGGCCTTCAAGTCCGGCTGGATCGAGCAGGTCTACGCCCACCGCGTGGCGCCGGCCGCGTAGCACCACCATCCCGGCTCCGGGGCGGGCCGACATCTCTCGCCCGCCCCGGACGCCACCAACCCCCTGGAGCCCCACGTGACCGCGAACCCCAGCACCGAACTCCTCGACAACCTGCTCACCCTGGCCGGCCAGACCACCGCCGTTCGCGAGGAAGTGCGCGTGTGGTCCATGTCCGGCGTCGAGCGCCTGACCTTCCCCGACGGCGCCACCGCCATCTTCAAGTATGCCAAGAGGCCCTTCGACAGGGAGGACCAGGCCCTCCGGCTGGCTCACACCCTCGGTGTCCCGGTGCCTGTCGTTCACGCCTCCGCAGTGCTGGACGGCTGGCTCGGGATGCTGCTGGAAGACCTCGGCGCCCCCGTTCGCGAGGCCGACGACCTCGACGGCGCTGCCGCAGCCGTTGTCCTGCATGGCACCCGCACGGCTGCCGCCCTGCCCGTCCTGGACCAGGAACGGTTGCGCACCCTGCCGAGCCGAGCCCTGGAGCACCTCGGCCGACTCCGCAAGGCCGACCGGTGGCAGGATGCGGACGACGTCGAGGACGCCCTCGACCGGATTGTTCAAGCCGCCGAGCCCCGCTCGGCCGGTGCGACGGTGGCTCCGTTCGGCTGGGTGCACTCCGAGTTCCACCCAACCAGCCTCCACATCGGCCGGCACGGCTGGCGGCTGCTGGACTTCGCCCGCGCCTTCACCGGCCCCGGCCTCCTCGACCTGGCCAGCTGGCACGGCACGCTCGACACCCCCGATCCCGTACGCCTGCGAGTCTTCCTGGACACCTACGTCACCGAAGGCGGCACCCCCGACGCCCTCGCCGAACGAGGCGGCCTGCCCGCCGAGAAGTGGGCACTGGGCTGGCACCGCACGTGGGCCGTCGAGTGGTTCATGGAGCAGTCCATCCGCTGGGTCAACGATCCGGCCACCGACCCCGCCTACATCAAGGCCGTACGCCGTCACCTCACCGATGTCCTCCACCTCCTGGAGGTCTAGGTGCTCGCCGCCCAGGCTTCCCCCTGGTACGTCCACGCGTTGCAACGCACCACGGCTGCTCCCGCCGAGCCGCTGGCCGTGCCCGCCCGGATGGAATGGACCACCCGGCCCGGCAGCGGGCCCGGCGCCGAAATCCTCGGCCCGGACCTGCGCCACAAGCGACTGCTGGAACTCGGCTGCGGCCCCGGCCACAACGCGGCCCACCTCGCCACCCGCTACGGCGCCCATGTCATCGGCGTCGACCTCGTCGGCCTCCAGGTCCGCCGAGCCCGCTCGCACTACGGCCGGCTGAACAACCTCACCTTCGTCGCCGGCCACGCCCTGCACTACCTGCAAGCCACAGACGAGAAGTTCGACGCCGTCTACTCGGTCTTCGTCGCCATCGGGCTCGTAGGCCCCGAGCTTCTGCTCCCGGCGATCGCCCAGCGCCTCAAACCCGGTCGCACTCTCGCCTTCTCGGTCCCCCACCCCCAGCGTGGCGGCCTGCGCCCCGCCACCGGCGACCGGCCCCGCCGCGACTACGTCACCCTCCCCGACCGCAGCCGACTACCCATCGCCCGCTGGGACTTCGACGCCGACCGCTGGGAGAGACACCTCGACTGCGCCGGCCTCTGGCTCGCCTCGGCCCAGGAGTTCCACGACGCCCGCCACGGTGGCCGCTGGCCCACCACCCTGCTGATCACCGCGCGCAAGCTCTGACCCCCACCCCGGCTCCCCAGGGAGAACCCGATGCGCACGCCCTACCTGCTCCTCGACGTCGACGGCGTCCTCATACCTTTCCCGGACGCCGAAGGGGCCAGTCCGGCAAGCCACAACCGGCACGAGGTCGTGCCTGCTGATCGGAGCGTTGACGACCCGGTCACCATCTGGCTCAACCCTGTGCATGGCCCCTTGCTCATGCAGGTGATCCGGACCGGCCTGGTCATCCCCGTCTGGTGCACCAGCTGGCGCCACGACGCCACCACTCTGATCGGCCCGCTCCTCGGCCTCTCACCCCTGCCGAACGTCGACCTCCCATGCCCCCAGATCACCACCAGCCACCCCAACGGGTATCTGTGGAAACGCGATCACGTCGACACCTGGCTCGGCGACGCGCCAGTCATCTGGATCGACGACGACTTCACCGCGCTCGACCACGGATGGGCCGCAGAGCGCACCGCCCGCGGCCAAGCGACCGCGCTTGTCCAGCCTGATCCCCACGTCGGTCTGCTGGCCGAGCACTTGGTCGAGGTCCTGGTGTGGGCCGCGCTGTTGCCCGTTGTACAAACCGATGTCCCAGCCGTTCCGCATGAAGCCGAAGCCGCATAGCGGGGACAAGCCGCAGGACGCGCTCGTGCCCTCGCCGCCACGAAAGACGAGGGCACTGTCGCGGCTTGGATGTGCTGGCTGAGCAGACGAAGCGTTTCAAGGCCAACGTCGCCGGCGAAGTCCGGCGGAGAAGAAAGGAGATGGCGTGGAGCGCTCAGGACTTGGCCGACGCGTGCGAGCAACTCGGGCACCCCATCCCGCGCAACGTGATCGCCAACATAGAGTCCGGCCGCCGGGCCAGCCTTCCCCTGGTGGACGTCATGGTCCTGGCCGCCGCTCTGGAGACGTACCCGGTCTGTCTGATCTTCCCGGTCGGCTACGTCGACCGGACCCAGGAACTCCCCTTCCAGAACCTCGTGCCCACCTGGGATGCCCTACGGCGCTTCACCGGCGACGAGGACATGCCCTTGTACGACGCGGGCCTGATCCCCGACTTCGAAGCACACGCCAGCCTCGTACGGACCGCCCTGGCCGCCCTCGAAGAGGAAGAACGGGCACGGTTCGCAGCCAAGACGGCAACCAACCGCGCCCAGCAGGAAGAAGCCGAGCGCAGGCGGACCAAGTACGCCGACGAGGCCATCTCCGCCAAGTACAACCTCCGCTACCTCCGCCGCGACATCCGCGACGAAGGCGCCACCCCACCCCACCTGCCACCCGCCCTGGGCGACGTCGACCCACCCGAACCGCGAGACCCCAACACCACCCCGGAGGAACGCCTTTGAAGGGCTCCACCCACCGCCACTGCTACTGCCGTGACCCCAAGACCGGCAAGCCGCTCGGCAAGAACTGCCCCAAGCTCTCCAGCCGCAAGCACGGCTCATACTCCATACGCCAGGAACTCCCACCGAACGAAGACGGCGTCCGCCGCTCCTTCAGCCGCGCCGGCTACGAGTCCCTCAAGGCCGCGCAGTCAGACCTCGACCACGTCCGTTCACTGCTGGCGCTGGCAGAGAAAGACGACCCCGACAGCCTGCAACGCCTCGTCGACATGCTGGAGAAGGTCGCGGTCGAAAAGGCGCCACTCCCGGCCGTCGAAGAGACCCGGCGCCGTCTGAGGGCGGGCTTGGCCCTACGTGGCAACCTCACCGTCGGCGAGTGGCTAGACCAGTGGTTCGCCGCGAAGAAGCGCCGCAAGACCACACTCAACGCCTACGCCTCCCACATCCGCGTCCACTTGAAGCCGCGCATCGGGCACGTACGCCTCGACCGGCTCAACGTCGGCCACCTGGTGGAGATGTTCGACGCGATAGCCGACGACAACGAGGTGGTCGCAGCCGAGAACGAGGCCCGCCGCGAGCAGATCGCCCGCTGCAAGCCGAGCACGCCCGGTCGCCCTGTGGGAGCGGAGCGGAAGCGGCTCGCGCCCGAACGAACCAAACTGGCAGGATGAAGCCGTTCCGGAAGATCACCGGCCCGGCCACCCGTCAGGCGATCCGCCGCACCCTGCGCACGGCCCTAAACTCCGCGATCGCCCAGCAGCTGATCACCTTCAACCCGGCGTCCCACGTCGAGTTGGAGTCAGGCAGGCGCCCGAAGCCCCTCCTGTGGACCGATGAACGCGTCCGGCGGTGGCGAGAGACCGGTCAGATCCCCGGCCCGGTCATGGTGTGGACGCCACAGCAGTTCGGCGCCTTCCTCGACGCGGCCGAACGCGACCGGCTTTACGCGATCCTCCACCTCATGGGCACCCGTGGCCTCCGGCGCGGCGAGGCGGTCGGCCAGGACTGGCACGAGATCGACCTCGACGCCGGCCTCATCACGCCCGCCAAGGAGATCGTGGTGGACGGCTGGGACCCCTACGAGTCGGAGCCGAAGACGGACGGCAGCGCGAACACGATCGCGCTCGACAGCACGACCATCTCCGAACTACGCGACCACAAAGCCCGCCAGGACAAGGAGCGCGCGAAGTGGGGCGACGCCTGGCAGGACACAGGCAAGGTCTTCACGAAGGAAGATGGCTCGTGGCTCCACCCCGAGACGGTCTCCGAGACCTTCCGCCGCATCCTCGCAACGACCGACCTGCCGCCCATCACCCTGCGGGACCTACGCCACGTCACCGCGACGCTCGTGCACGGAGGTGGCGGCGACATCCACACGGTGAAGGAGACGCTGCGGCACTCCACCATCACGCTGACCTCGGACACGTACACGAGCTTGCTCCCTGAGCTGGACCGTGAGATCGCCGAGGCCGCAGTAAAGCTCGTACCTCGCGCCCGCGAGCGGAAGATTGAGGGAAAAAATTAGGGCACGGCCTGAGGAGAGCACCGCAAGAATACTGTCGTGGAGAACGAGAGCAATCTGCCCCTCACACTGATCACGATCGACCGTGCGTCGTCGAGCACGGTGGTCTCCCGCCTGGACGGGAACGGGGCATGGCAGATTCCAGCGCCTTCCCTGTTCGAGGACACGAGCGTAGTGGCCAAACTAGAGTTCAGCCCGGCGCTACCAGCACTTCTCGTCACTACCCTGGCAGGGGACCAGATTCTCTTCGAGTTGCCGCTTCGAAGGGCCGCTAATCAGCTCGAAGGACGGCTCGTGGTGTATCTCGACCAGAACCAATGGAGCACTTTGAGCAATTCCTGCCATGACCTGCAGAAGAGTAGCGAGAAAGATCAAGCCGCTGGTCGAAAGCTCAAGGATTGGGTGGAACAACGTCGGATCATCCTGCCAGCCTCTTCCAGCCACTATTTCGAGACCGGCAAGCGGTTCAGTACGGAAAAGCGCTACGCCCTTGGGCTCACGGTCTTGCAGTACAGCCGGGGCTGGCAGATGCGCGACCCCCTGCAGGTCCGGCGAAACGAGCTTCACGATGCCTTCTGCCATCGACTGGGGCGCCCCGGCGAAATACGCTCCGCCCCGATCTTCACCCTCGATCCGGATGCCCTCTTCTCTCCAATTCGATGGACTGACTCCGGGCTGCCTCCGACGTTGCTGAGCCAGTTTGGGTTCCACCTCGACGCGCTTGTCGCTGCCTCTGCTTCCATCGACACCATGCTCGACACCGAACGGATAGGTGAGGGACAAGACACCGGCTGGACGGCGGCAAGTCAGCGGTTCAGCGACTGGCTAGACGAACTGGATCAGGATTCACAGCAAAAGCGGAGGGCTGTCGACATCCACATCATTACGGATCTTCAGCAGGAGTTGGCTGAGGAGGCGGCTACGGCGGGAGTTCCCACAGAGCTATTCGGGCAGTGGGGCTTCAAGGGATGGGTGCGGGCGATCGGCGAGTCCCCCGCCGTTGGCCTCTTCCGGGAAATGCTTCATAGTCGGCACCTCAACAAGGGAACGACGTGGCGACGCAATGATTTGCCGGACATGTTGTACCTGTCCTGCGCAGCCGGATACGCGGACGTCGTCGTCTGTGAGAAGCACATGCGTGACCCATTGCAGCGAGGCTTGAAGCGCATGGGACGGTCGGCACAGGTCTACCGTCGGCTTACCGACGCTGTAGCGGCGATCGAGGAGCTTTTGGAAGTGCCTTCTTCCTCTGTCAGTCCCGCGCAGTAGCTCTGGCGGGGCTCTATCTCCCCGACCTGCGCTAACGGGTGGCTTACACGGTTCTGGTGTGGGACAGACGCGTCGACCGCCACGCCCAGGAAGCTGCCACCGATTGGCGCGGCCGGGCCTCCTCCAACGCACACGGATCTTCATCACCCCGATCTGCGCGCTGACGAGGGCGCTTCGGCCACCAAGGCGACCGCTAGGGTCCCGTCTATCTGTGCCGTGGCCGCCACGCACTGCAGGGTCCTAATCCAGGTTCGGCAGCTCGCCAAATCCGCTGCAGGGGTGAAGGCACCGGTAGCAACAGACGTCTCTGCCCGTCGGGTCCTCGCCCAAGCCGTGCTGGAGAACCTCCTGGCTCAACTCAATCTTGGCGAAGCGGGCCAGGGGGTCTCTGGGCCGGGACACCAAACTCACTTCGTGGAGCTGCAGTTGGGACATAACCGGCCGCGGAAAGGCGGAGACTGTCTCGCCATCGGTGTGTGAACAGCTGAGCCGACCGCAAATGCTGCACGTTCCGTCAGCGTCATGGCACACGGTGATGTCGTATCGGGTATCGAGCAAGTGCGGGCAGGAATCGATGTCCTGCCCGCACAATGAACAATCGCGAGTCGCGGTGAAGCCGGCAGACATGCCCCATCTGCTGTGCATGAGCGTGAGTCGGCATACGTCCCAGTAGGCGTCGTCGGAGTACTCGATGTTGCAGCCGAAGAGTCCACCTACGAGGGCTGCGACGTGGTGAGCGTGTCTGTGAGCGAGTTCGGAAAGCTCGTTGTCCTCAAGGAAGTTGTAGGCGTCAACTGCACGTGCGAGCGAGGTGCGTGCCGCCGCTTCCAGGTCATGCCATGGATCGGTGAGCTGGGGCTTGTCGCGCGGCAGCCGGAGAGAACGCGCCATTGCCAGGTACTGGCGGTGGCCCCGCCGGTCAGAGGTGGACGAACCGATAAGAAGCGGAGAGAGCCGAGTACGCGCCGCAATGTTGGCTCGTAGTTGGCGTCGAGCTTGCGACCACACGTGGATAAGGAAGTCCCGTTGTGCGCTCATCGTCCACAGTCCGCGGCGGTGGATTGGGCTTGATCCGCTTTGACGGACATTCGAGATCAGGGGTTCTGCCCCGGGAGGATGTCCATCATGGAGAGCATGGGGAAGAAGAAGCCTCGCCCTCGCCGTTCGTTCACGCCGGAGTTCAAGGCCGAGATCGTCGAGCTGTGCCGACGCGGTGACCGCTCGGTCGGTCAGATCGCCAAGGACTTCGATCTGACCGAGACCGCGGTGCGGCTGTGGGTCAGCCAGGCCGAGGTCGACGCGGGCGAGCGGGACGGCCTGACCAGCGGTGAACGCGAGGAACTGGCGTCCCTGCGGCGGGAGAACCGCCGGCTGCGCGAGGACGTGGAGGTCCTCAAGCGTGCGACGGCTTTCTTCGCGAAGGAGACCCGGTGACGGTCCACCCGTTCATCGAGGCGGAGAAGCGTGCAGGTCACAGCGTCAAACGGGCGTGTGAACTGCTGAAGGTCTCCCGGACCGCCTTCTATGCCCGCCGCACCGGCACGCCCGGTCCACGCGCGGCCCGTGACGCCGAACTGGCGGCACAGATCACCGATGTCCACACGCGATCGCGGGGAACCTACGGTGCCCCGCGCGTGCACGCCGTGCTCAAGCGGGCGGGTGCCGGGTGCGGGCGGCGCCGCGTCGCCCGGCTGATGCGGGCAGCCGGCCTGCAGGGCGGGCATCGCAGACGGCGGCACCTGACGACGGTCCCCGATCCGCGGGCTGTTCTGCGGCCCGATCTCATCGTCCGCGACTTCCAGCCCGACCCCGACGGGCTGAATACCCGCTGGTGCGGCGACATCACCTATATCGCCACACAGGAGGGCTGGCTCTACCTGGCCACCGTCATCGACATCGCTTCCCGCCGCGTGGTCGGCTGGGCAACGGCTGATCACCTGCGGACCGATCTCGTCGCCGACGCCCTGACGAACGCCTGCCGGCAACGTCGCCCCACCGCTCCGGTGATCTTCCACTCGGATCGCGGCTGTCAATACACCAGTCAGCAACTTGCCGCGCTGGCAGACCAGTTGGGGGTGCGTCTGTCGGTCGGCCGCACCGGGCAGTGCTGGGACAACGCACTCGCCGAGTCGTTCTTCGCCACCATCAAACGCGAGTTGCTCGACACCACCGCCTGGCCCAGCCGGGCCTCCGCCCACACCGCGATCTTCGATTTCATCGAGGGCTGGTACAACTTGCACCGTCTGCACAGCAGCCTCGGCTACCGCAGTCCCGCCGAATACGAGACCGCATCCGCAGCCTGACCACCACACCAATGGTGTCCGTCAAAGCGGAACAAGCTCAGGATTTCCTCTGTCGTCGATGACCAGGACGGAAGGTGGGCCAAGGACCGGCCCCAGGTGAGGGAGATGCTGCGACAGCACTGCCCGTACAGGCGCATGGATTCTCGCAGAGCCGTCACGCCGTCCTGGTGCAACATAGCCAGGCGCACAGGGCCTGACGCCGGGGGCAAAGGCACCCCGGTGCGGATGACGAGGCCGGAGACTCTCATCCTGTGGTGTCCCCCGCAGCGGCATCGTCCGGGTCGGCTGGGGGAAGCTCAGCACGGGCCGGGTCGGACACGGCCGCTTGGATGAGGTTCTCGATGTCCGCCAACCGACTGGTGATCTCCAGACCCCGGATGGCCGTTTCGTTCTCGGTCCGAACGATCTCAGCGATCTTGACCGTTACACGTGCCTCGTCGACCTCGTCGTCAGGGCAACTGGGCCCCAGAGAGGAGCGTGCCCGCTGCCAGACGGTCAGAACGATGCCTTTGACCAGATCGGTGGTGAGCGTAGTGGCCACAGCGATGCCGATGGTGGCCACGACCTCGGTGGCCCCGTACTCACTGAGATAGCGGCGGTCTTCTCGCGCGCATGCGAAGTCGATGTCCACGCCACGGTGTCGCAGTGTCTTGATCAAGCCGGCCACGTCGTCCCGGTAGACGGCCATCTCGTCGATGCTTGAGTCGGGGAGCAGGAACACGCGGTCGCCCGTTGGGGCAGTCAGCACTGTCTCGGGCAGGTCTGCCGCTGAGATGTCCCAGCGTGTCACATCACCGGTGATCTCTTTGGCCATCAGCAGGAGCCCTCTCGTGATTGAGCGTTGTGCGCGTACCCAAGCCTAAAGCGGCGTGGGACCGCGCTGTCCCGCACGCAGTAGTCCACTGAAGTCTGGTGTTGAGTGGACTGCCGTCAGTCATGCCAGATCAGTTGGAGGGTGTGGGCTACTGCTCTGACATCGCAGGCTGAGAAAACGATGGATGAGCTAGGACTTGTCCGCCCGATCATGTGACTGTCTGACTGTTGGCTCGTTGTGTCAGGCATGGGGCGGGGTGACTTGACGGATGGCGAGTGGGAACGGCTGCGGCCGTTCCTTCCGGTCAGCAACGGGCGTTGTGGCCGGTGGCGGGATCACCGGCAGGTGATCGACGGGATCCTGCACCGGGTGCGGACCGGGGTGCAGTGGCGGGATCTGCCCGAGCGGTTCGGTCCGTGGAAGACGGTCTATGAACGCCACCGGCTGTGGTCGGCCGACGGCACCTGGGAGTGTCTGCTGCAGCAGGTCCAGTCCGCGGCCGACGCGGCCGGTGAGATCGACTGGGACATCGCGGTGGACTCCACCATCGTGCGTGCGCACCAGCATGCGGCCGGTGCTCGCACCGATCCGCCGCCGGCCCCCGGCTCAAAGGGGGCCGAAGTCCCAGAACACCAGGCCGAGACGCCGTGGCAGAGCCTGCTCGCCCGCCTGGTGGAGGTGGTGCAGGAGGTGAGGGCCTGGGCCGCTCGCGCGGCGGGTTCACCAGCAAGCTCCACCTGAGCGCCGACGGGTGCTGCCGACCGCTGTCCCTGGTCGTCACCGGCGGCCAGCGCGCGGACTGCACCCAGTTCGAGGCCGTCCTGGAGAAGATTCGTGTCCCCCGCGGCGGGCCGGGCAGGCCCCGCACCAAGCCCGACAGCCTCGCCGCGGACAAGGCCTACAGCAACGGCCCGTGCCGCCGGTACCTGCGCCGCAGGGGCATCCGGCACACCATCCCGGAGAAGACCGACAGCCAGGCCGCCCGCCGGCGCAAAGGTTCGCGCGGCGGACGGCCACCCGGCTTCGACGAAGAGCGATACAAGAAGCGCAACACCGTCGAGCGGGCGATCAACAGGCTCAAGCAAGCCAGGGCCGTGGCCACCCGCTACGACAAACGCAGATACGTCTTTCTCGGCACCGCCACCGTCGCAGCCCTCGTCATCTGGCTCCGCACATGATCGGGCGGACAAGTCCTAGTTACCTTCGGCTGCGGCCATCCGTCGTACCGCAGCACGGGGCGAGAGGTGCCGCGTCGCAGCGAAGCCTCGCAAACGTGCCGGCGAGGGATCTTGTCAGCACCACCAAACGTGCGGCCCTGATCGAACATCCGCTCACGCATCGCTCACGCAGACCCCCGAAAACGCCACAGCGCCCGACCCGACCGAGGTCGACTCAGGCGCTGCGTTGCAGGTCAGAGGGGGTATCCCTCACCCGCGAACCGTAGACCCTGTGGGACTCGAACCCACAACCAATGGATTAAAAGTCCACTGCTCTGCCAATTGAGCTAAGGGTCCCCGCGATGTTGCAACCCCGAGCATAGCCGGACCCGGCCACGACTCCGATCGGGTATCGGAGACACGGCCGGGTCGGTCGGCGGCCAGGGCGGCGGGCCGTGCCGGAAATGGTGGGCCTCGTTATGGATCGACCGGTTCGGGTGCCCCCTTGCGAGCCGCCTCGCGTGCCCGGGTGCGCTCGTGGTCGGGGTTGAGGAACCAGTCGCGCGCCGAAGTCACCCACCACAGTGCGGCGAAGCCCAGGACCGCCAGGACGGCGATCGGGGCGTAGTTGAAGTTCTCCCAGGTGACCGGCGCGAGCTGGGGCAGCATGAACAGCACCGTGATGACGCCGACCCAGATCACGGACACGATGCCGATCACCCGCGACCACCGGCCCAGATGCCACGGCCCCCGCTCGAACGCCTCGCCCTTGCGCAGCCGCAGCAGCGTCGGGATGACGTACGCGATGTAGAGGCCGATCACGGCGATCGACGTCACGGCCGCGTACGCCGTCACGTTGATCAGGTACGGGAGGCCCAGGACCAGTGCCCCGAACGCCGCCAGCCAGACCGCCGCCACAGGGGTACGGGTGCGGGGGCTGACCGTGTGCCAGAGGTGGGAGTAGGGGAGGGCGCCGTCGCGTGAGAAGGCGTAGATCATGCGGGAGTTGGCGGTGACCGATGCCATGCCGCAGAACAGCTGGGCGCCGATGACGATGAGCAGGAACAGCTTGCCGGCGGTCGCGCCCAGCGCGTCGAGCAGGATCTGCGCGGGCGGTACGCCGGTCGGGGACTTCAGGGCGCCGTCGTACGACTGGATGGCGAAGGTGAAGCCCAGGAGCAGGACGAAGCCCGCTATCCACGAGGTCCAGATGGACTGGACGATGCCCTTCGGGCCCGCCGTGGACGCGTCGTGCGTCTCTTCGGTCATGTGTGCGGAGGCGTCGTAGCCGGTGAAGGTGTACTGGGCCATCAGCAGCCCGAGGGCGACGACGTACACGCCGCTCCCCCAGCCCGTGTTGTTCACGAACTCCGTGAACACGAAGGACGCCGACTGGTGCTTGTCCGGTACGAACGTCAGCGCGCCGACGATGACGGCCACGCCCACCACGTGCCACCACACGCTGACGCTGTTCAGCAGGGCCACGATGCGTACGCCGAAGGTGTTGAGGAGTCCGTGCAGGACGAGGATGCCCGCGAAGAGCAGGATCGTGCGGCCCGGGGTGACCTCGAAGTCGAACTGGAGGTTCAGGTAGGCGCCCAGGAAGGAAGCCGCCCCGAAGTCGATGCCGGCGGTCACCGCGACCTGCCCGAGCACGTTGAACCACCCCGTGAACCAGGCCCACGCGGCGGCCGTACGCGGGGGAGCCAGCTGGGCCGCCCAGAAGTACAGGCCTGCGGAGGTCGGGTAGGCCGAGCAGATCTCGGCCATCGAGAGCCCCACGAAGAGGGTCATGAGCCCTACGGCGACCCAGCCCCAGATGATCACGGCCGGGCCGCCCGTGTTCATGCCGAACAGGTACAGGGTCAGGCAGCCCGACAGGACCGAGATGATCGTGAAGGAGACCGCGTAGTTGGAGAACGCCGACATCCGGCGGGCGAGGACCTGGGTGTAACCGAGCTGGGCGAGCCGTTCCTCGTCCGACAGCCCACTCACTCTGACGTCATCTGTCATGCCCCCAGCAATGCCCCCGCTGGGGGCATGACATGCGCCACAGGACGACCGAAAATCGCCGCCCGTGGCCAGAACCGTCCTCTAGTACAGGCCCTTGTACCCCTGCCAGCCGCTGCCGATCTTCACCCGCGGCCCGAACGTCCCGTTCCCGAGACCGGGGTTGCGGTAGAGATTGCCCGCCGTGTCGCGCACGACCAGGTCGTTTCGTCCGTCGCCGGTGATGTCACCGACGCCGACGACCGCGTTGTAGGTGGCACCCCAGCCGGAGAGGACCTTGGCCCGGGCGGCGAAGGTGCCGTTCCCGGTGCCGTAGTAGCGGTACAGGGTGTTGGTCCCGTCCTGCGCGAGCAGGTCACCCAGTCCGTCGCCGTTCAGGTCACCGGCGCCGACGACCTTCTTGTACGTCTTCCAGTTGTCGTACAGCTTCACGCGCGCGGACAGCCTGCCCGCACTCGTGCCCTGGTAGAGGTACACGGTGCCGGTGGCGGCGTTACGGGCGATCAGGTCGGGCCGACCGTCCTTCGTCACGTCACCGGGTGAGGTCAGCACGTCGTACTGGTTCCAGCCGCTGGTCCCGAGTGTGATGTACGGCGCCGACGGCTTCAGCGCTGTGTGACACGCCGGCTTGTACAGGCGAAGGGCCCCACTGCTCAGCCGTACGAGGACATCGTTGCAGCGGTCCCAGTTCAGGTCACCGAAGGGCACCGCCGTGATACCGGCCGGCCAGCCGCTTCCGCTGAACTTTCCGGAGAACGTGCCCTTGCCCGTGCCCGGATGGAACGCCAGCGTGCCCGAGGGAGTGAGGGAGAGGAGGTCGCCGGTGGCGTCCGGGGACTGCCACCCAGGACCGCCCACGTAGTCGTGGCGCACCGCGCTACCGCGGGACAGCCCCACGGTGCCCCGCACCTCCACCGGCGCTCCGACCCCGTCCGCCGGAGTGACGCTCAGCGTCCAGTCGTACGAGCCGTTCGGGTGGAACCCGTCACCCCCGTAACTCCCCAGCAGGCCGCCCCACCCCACCGTCAGCTCACCGCGCGCGGCGCCACCCTCAACGCTGTCGACGACCTTCCCCGTGGCCCGACTCCGTACGGTCAGCCGCCAGGTCCCGGACGGCTTCGACAGCAGCACGGTGACCACTGGATCCGGCGTCACGTCGTATCCCCGCACCTTGGCGAACGGGAAGCGCACGGCAGGCGCCAGCAGGCGCAGCGGCTGTTGCGGCACTCCGGACGGTACGAGGTGCACGCGCTCCTCGCCGTCCACGTACGCGGCGTTGGCCCCGGACTCGTCCACGGTCCAGCGCACGTCCCGCTGTGAGACCCCGGTGTCGGGCAGCTCGCCGATGATCCGGCTCGCGGGCGTGCCGGCAGCGACCGTGGTGAGGGTCAGCTTCCCGGCCTGCCGGTCGTGTGTGACGACGTATCCGTCCCCGAGCTTGGTCTCGCCGACGGGCACGGGTACGGACCTTTGTGCGGTGCGGTCGTAGACACCTGCCCTGCCGTCGCAGGTCCAGTACAACCAGCGGCCGAGCGCCTGGAGTTCGGTGGGCGTGCAGCCCGCGTCGGTGGTGAGGGTCTCGGTGGTCTTCTTCGCGGTCAGGTCGTAAGCCGTGACGCTGCCCGCGGCCGCGCCGGTCGACCACAGGATCTCGCCGGAGAGAGCGGCGGCGCCAGGAGTACGGGTGACGACGGGACCGCCGTCGTCACCGATGCGGTAGACCTCCTGCCGAGCGGGCGCCGTGAACAGGAGGTACCGGCCCGACACGTCGGTGATCCGTCCACCCCGGGGCAGCTCGGTGCGTTCCCAGCGGCTGTCCGAATCCGGCCCGTTGACCCAGATCCGGTCGGTGGTCTCGTCGTGCGCGAGCCAGGCGACACGTCCGTCGGCCGTGCCCTGTACCTGCGCGCAGGCGACGTCCCCGGCGGCGCAGGGAGCGACGGCGACACCGGCGTCGAACAAGGTGCGCTCGCCGAACTCGGGGGTGCCGGACGGAGCGACGGTACGTGCCCTGGTGGCGAGTACGAGCGAGCTGTTCTGCTCCCGCACAACGAGCCGCCCCTGGTCCAGGGACAGACCCTGGATCGGCAGCGGCGGCTTGGGCAGCGGCTTGACCAGCTTGACGACAGGGGGTCCGCCGTCCGCGCCAGGGGTGATGCGCTGGATGCCCCGGTCGCCGGTGCCGGTACCGATCTTCACAGCGGTGCCACCGGGACCGGCCGCGGTCGCGTTGCCGGAGGACCGCAGCAGGGTCACCTGGTCGCCGCCCTCGATGGGCTGCGCGGTCGTCGAGTAGGGTCCGTTGATCAGCCAGTCGCCGACGAGCGCCAGGGAGAAAGTGGCGTTCGCCCCGTCGCTGACGCCCTGGAGCCTGACCTCGGCGGGCGCCCCCGACAGGTCTCGGGGGAACACCAGGACCGTAGCCTTGTCGGTGGCGGAGACGACGACCCTGCCACCGCCCAGGTTCACCTTGTAGTACGCGACGGGGAGCGGACCGCTCCAGCCCCGCACCTCACCGGTCGCGCGGTCCACAGCGACCAGGCCCGACTGCCCTTCCACGACGGCGCGGAAGTACAGCGTCTCGGCATCCGCGCCAACGGCTGTCCCGAGCGTGAGGCCGGTCGGACCGCCCGTGACCCTCACGTTCCCGGTGGTCCCGTCCGGCCCGGGCGTCAGCAGATGCATGACCCGGGTGGCCGTGCCG
The DNA here is from genome assembly GCF_036898825.1 of Streptomyces sp. B21-083. GTDB lineage: Bacteria > Actinomycetota > Actinomycetes > Streptomycetales > Streptomycetaceae > Streptomyces. The sequence goes on from NZ_JARUND010000001.1 coordinate 4,691,740, forward strand.
TCCTCACCGGTCACCATCTTGTAGGCGACCGTCAGGTTGTCGTAGGACGTGAGGTGGGCGAGGCCGGCCGGGATCTGCAGGCTGCGGCTGGTGCCGTCGGTCGCGTCCCAGAAGTCGACTCGTCCGTCGGCATACCTGTACGCCAGGACATCCGTGCCGGTCGTCAACGGCACCGTCCCCGTGGGCGCCGTCGGAACACTCACCGACTCGCCGTCCGCGTAACGCGTCCACAGCAGGCCGGTCGCGCCCTCCAGGGTGTGGAACACACCCTGCGCCCCGGCAGCGTCGTGACCACTGTGGGTCGACGACGCCCGGAACGACGCGTCCAGGCCGTAGCTCCTGAACGCCGTCGGCACCACAGTCTCCTGCGTCGGCTGCGGCTCGTCCGCCACCGCCGACCCCGACGGCAGGAAGGGGCTCAACCCGGCCCCGAGAACGACGGACGCGGCAACCGCGACACCCGTACGTCTCCCCGTACGACCCATGCGCCCCACACGACCGCGCGCCGAAACGCGCGCGAAATCACGGTCCTTCACGGAACCCCCCGGTCCCTCGAAAGCCCTCGACCTGTACATCAGATGGGCTTGAGATGTGCATGCCCTGAGCAGGGCAACGGGAGCCTATCAGTGGGCACTTGTGAGGCAGACGGGGTTTCCGGGACGCCGAAGGGCCCGTACGACCGGAGTCGTACGGGCCCTTCGGGAATCAGTCAGCGATCACTCGGTGAACGCCCGGCGATCAGCCGTTGCGCTTCCAGCGCGGCTTCTCGTCGCGGCGGCCGAAGGAACCGGTGGCGGTGCCTGTGCCGGAGCCCGAACCCGTGCCCGTGCCCGTGCCGCGGTGGTCGTCGCGACGGCCCTGCGGGCGGTCGTGGCCGCCGGCGCGGAAGCCGCCGCCGCCGGTGGGGCGGTCGCCCTGGCGGTCACGGTTGAAAGGGCGGTCGCTGCCCCGGTGACCGGTGGCCGGACGGTCGTCGCGACGGAAGCCGCCACGGTCGTTGTTGTCGCGGTTGAAGCCGCCCGAGGGACGGTCGTCGCGGCGGAAGCCACCGCCCGAACCCGAGGGGCGGTCGTCACGACGCTCGAAAGAACGGCCACCACGATCGTTGTCGCGGTTGAAGCCACCCGACGGACGGTCATCGCGACGGAAGCCACCACGGTCGCCGCCGCCGTCACGACGGTCATCGCGGCGGAAACCGCCACCGGACGGACGGTCGTCGCGACGCTCGAAGGAGCGGCCACCACGGTCGTTGTTGTCACGGTTGAAGCCACCCGACGGACGGTCGTCCCGACGGAAGCCACCACGGTCGCCGCCGCCGTCACGACGGTCGTCGCGGCGGAAGCCACCACCGGACGGACGGTCGTCGCGACGCTCGAAGGAGCGGCCACCACGGTCGTTGTTGTCGCGGTTGAAGCCACCCGACGGGCGCTCGCGGCGCTCGTAGTTGCCCCGCTCGTCACGGCGCGGACGCTCCTCGCGCACCTGCGCCTCAGCGACGGCAGTCGCCTCGGCGGCGGCCTCCGCTACGACGACGGCGGCAGCGGCCTCGGCAACCGCGGCCACGGCTGCCTCCGGGTCCTCGCCACGCTCGCGCGCCGCACGCGCCGTCAGGCGGTCGGCTTCCTCGCGCAGTTCGCCGGCGCGGCGCGTGGCGCGCGCCAGCTCCTTGGTGAGCTCCGAGACCTCACGCTCGGCCTGCTGGGCAGCGTTGCCCGCGGACTCGGCCTGGACCTCGGTCATCGAGCGGGCGCCGGTGATCTCCGCGACCTCGGGCTCGAAGGCCGCGCCGCCCTGGATGATGTGGCGCGAGGCGTCGACGCCCGCGTCCTCCATCAGCCGGAAGATCTGGCGGCGCTGGTGCGGCAGGGACAGCGACACGACAGTGCCGGAGCGGCCCGCGCGGGCCGTACGGCCGGAGCGGTGCAGGTAGTCCTTGTGGTCGCCCGCCGGGTCCACGTTCAGGACCAGGTCGATGCCGTCGACGTGGATGCCGCGGGCGGCGACGTCGGTGGCGACGAGGGCGTTGACGTAGCCCTTCTTGAAGTCCTCGAGGACGCGGGTACGGGCGCCCTGCGTCATACCGCCGTGCAGCGCGTCGGCCTTCACACCGGAGTCGCAGAGCTGCTCGGCGATACGGTCGGCGCCCAGCTGGGTGCGGACGAAGATGATCGTGCGGCCCTTGCGGGAGGCGATCGCGGCCGTGACCGGCGCCTTGTCCTTGGGCTTCACGATGAGGATGTGGTGGGACATCGTCGTGACGTTGCCCTGGGCGCTGTCGACCTCGTGCGTGACCGGGTTGGTCAGGTAGCGCTTGACCAGCGTGGAGATCTCGTTCTCCATGGTGGCCGAGAACAGCATGCGCTGGCCGCCGCCCGGGATCTGGTCGAGCAGCTCGGTGACCTCGGGCAGGAAGCCCAGGTCGGACATCTGGTCGGCCTCGTCGAGGACGGCTACCTCGACGTTCGCCAGCGAGCAGGCGCCGCGGTTGATGATGTCGCGCAGACGGCCGGGCGTGGCGACGAGGACGTCGACGCCGCGCTCCAGGGCGTACATCTGGTTGCTCATCGACGTACCGCCGCAGACGACCTTCATCTTGAGGCCGAGGACGTCGCCGTACGGCTGGAGGGCGTCCGCGACCTGCATCGCGAGCTCACGGGTCGGCGTGAGGATGATGCCGCGGGGCTTCTTCTTGTCGGTGTGGCCGCCGGACAGCTTCGTCAGCAGCGGCAGACCGAAGGAGAGGGTCTTGCCGGAGCCGGTGCGGCCACGGCCGAGGATGTCCTTGCCGGCCAGGGCGTCCGGGATGGTCGCGGCCTGGATCGGGAAGGGGCTGGTCACACCGTTCTGCGTGAGCTTGCGCACGACGCCCTCGGGGAGACCGAGGTCGGTGAAGGTGATCTCCGGCTCGCCGGACTCCGTGTCGGTGTCGGTGTCGGCGGCGTCGGTGTCGGCGGCCGTCTGCGCGAGGTCGAGGTCGATGACCTCGTTGTCCTCGTTCTCGGGCACGACGACGTGATCAGTACTGGAAATGGACATGCGAATGCGAAACCTTCCGGAGTCTCGTCGGCACGCGCCCGTCAACTCCGTGATTTCGCAAATTGACCGCCTCAATGCGGTCAGCCACGGCAAGGGAGAGTACGCGCCACACGCGGCGCATCTCTTCGGCGCCAGGCAATGGGATCAAACGATCTACTACCATACGCACCCACCTCCCCTTTGGGCAAATTGGGTGCCGTCACCGCAGGTCAGCCCCCTTTCGCAGCCCTTCCGCAGCCCCTTCCACGCCCTCGGTCAGACCGGTACCCCGGCCTCCGGCGCCGGCTCCCGGGTGACCAGTTGCGGCTGGGCCTGCTGCGGCTGCACGGACGACGACGGCTCCGCGACCGTCGGCTCCGGCGAGGGCGGCGGGGGCGTGGGGGACACGGGCGGCGGCTCCGGCTCAGGCTCGGCGGTCTTCGTCGGCGTGGCCTGCGGCTTCGTCGGTGTGGGCGCACCGGGGCCGACCGGCCCGGGACTGCCACCGGCCGGCTTGGAGGGCGCCGACGCGGGCGCGCTCTGCCCGGCGGACGGGGAGGCGCCCGGAGAAGCGGGCGCCCCGCTGGCCCCTTTCGCGCCCCCCTTGTCCTTCCCGTGCCCGTGTTTTGCGTCACCCGCGGACCCGCCGACCCACCCGGAACCGCCGCCGGTCACCGCCGACCCTCCGTCGGGCGCCTTCGCGCCCTTCTGGCCCGCGCTGTGGGAGGGCTTGACCTGGCCGGCGCCGCCGTCGCCCACGCTCATACAACCGGCGGCAGCGGCGACGGCCACGACCGTGGCGGCCAGTCGGACAGGTACATGCAAGGGGCGCACGGGCAGCCACCTCCGGTGGGGAGTCGAGGAGTCAAGGTGCTCAACTCCCGTCGCCCACAAGAAGACACGCGCCCCTCAGAAGCCTCCGCGCGCCGGGCCCCGCGGTCCCCGCCGCCCCATGGCCCGTCAGCCGTAGCCGAGCGCGTGCAGCCGCTCGTCGTCGATCCCGAAATGGTGGGCGATCTCATGTACGACCGTCACCTCGGTCTCCGCGACCACGTCCTCCCGCGTCTCGCACATCCGCAGGGTCGGCCCCCGATAGATCGTGATCCGGTCGGGCAGCACCCCCGCGTACCACTCCCCGCGGTCGGTCAGCGGCGTCCCCTCGTACAGCCCGAGCAGCTCGGGCTCGTCCGTCGGCGGCTCGTCCTCGACGAACACCGCCACGTTGTCCATCAGCCTCGTCAGCTCCGGCGGAATCCGGTCGAGGGACTCGGCGACCAGTTCCTCGAACTCCTCGCGCGTCATCTCCAGCACACGCCCATTGTCCGGTACGGGCCGCTCGTACGGGACTCTCGGACCCGCGCTCTGCGGAAAGCCGTGCTCTGTGTCACCCCGCTTAGGCGCGTGCCGCCTTGGGCATACGGGACCAGTGACTCCTCCCACGCGTAGACGCGCGGGGCCGTCACCGTCCTTGGGGAACTCGACCGTGTCGAACCAGTTCACCCCGCGGAACCGCGGGTACCCGGGCGTCTCCCCGGCTTTGACGCGGCGGAAGAAGGCCTGGAACGCCTTGTCCAGGCGGCGCAGCGTGGCCTGCTGGGACGAGAACGACCACCGGCCATGACGCTCGGGGTCGAAGGCCCGGATGTCCTTGAGCTGCGCGGACTGCTCGCCGTACTTGATACCGGTCTTCGAAACGTGCTGGTAGGCGTCGCGGCGTTCCTGTAACGCCCCGTTGTACAGCGAGCAGTGATCACGGAGCATCTCCGTCAGCGCCCCGGCCTGCTGGACGGTCGGCCGAAGCAAGAACCTGTAGAGCGGATCACCCTCCGGCCTCCCTTCCATTATGTGATGTGACATCACACTACTACGCGTGCACTCACATCACGCGACGCCTACCATCGGCCGATGACCGAACGCCCCCTGACTGGAGCCGAAGCCGCCGAATACCTCGGCATCGGCATCCGCCGCATCCACAACCTGAACGCCGCCGACAACGACTTTCCTGAGCCCGAATACACCGGCCGCACACCCACCTGGACCACAGGCCAGCTCGACGCCTGGCGCTCCGCCCACCCTGCCCGCAGACACAACATCCGTACTCAAAGCTGAGGTCAGAGCAACACTGAGAAGCGATCCCCCCACGCCTGAGGCGCGGGTCCCCTCGCTAGGAGTCTGATGGCACGCGTACCCGCCAACACCCCGCACTCCGAAAGCATTCGCACCACTACCGGCCGCCTCGGCCGCCCTCTGACCGCGCTCACCGGCCCCTACCGCGCCCGTCGCGTACGTCCGGCCGCCGAGCTGGTCCATCCGCCGCACCCCTGGACCCGTGCTCTGGGCATGGTCGCGGTGGTCCTTCTGGGTGCTTGGCTGGGGCTGCTGATCGTCGGCAACGTACGCGCACCGGTCGGCCCGATGAACACGACGATGACCCTGCGTCCGTCCCTCACCGGCGGCACGAAGATCAACGTCTCCCCGCTGGGCGCCCTGGAGCTGAACAGCCACACCGCGCCGGTCCGCCTCGACGTGAACGTCGACCAGCTCGACCCCGTCCGCGCCCAGGCCCTCGTCGACCACCCCGAACGCCTCTCCGGCCTCCAGGACGAGGTCGCCAAGGACGTCGGGCACGGCACCCTCGACCTGGCCGTCCGCTCCTGCGTAGCCGTCGTGTCCGGGGCCACCGCCCTAGGCCTCGCGGTCTACCGCCGCCCCCGCCGGGCCCTGGCGGCCGGCGGCCTCGCCCTCACGCTCCTGGTGGCGTCGGGAGCGACGGCGTACGCGACCTGGAACCCCAAGTCGGTCCTGGAACCGAAGTTCTCCGGGCTGCTGTCCTCAGCCCCCTCCCTGGTCGGCAACGCGCGCAGCATCGTCACCGAGTTCGACGTCTACCAGAAGGAGTTGGCGCGCCTGGTGACCAACGTGACGAAGCTCTACGACGTCACGTCCACGCTCCCGACCTACCAGCCCGACCCGGCCACGATCCGGGTCCTGCACGTCTCGGACATCCATCTCAACCCGGCGAGCTGGAAGATCATCGCGTCGCTGGTGGAGCAGTACGACATCAATGTCATCGTCGACACCGGCGACACCATGGACCACGGCACGGCCGCCGAGAACGGCTTCCTGGACCCGATCAAGGACCTGGGCGCCCCGTACGTATGGGTGCGCGGCAACCATGACTCGCGGCTCACCCAGCGCTATCTGGAGCGCATGAAGAACGTGCGCGTCCTGGACGACGGCCGCGCGATCACCGTCGCGGGGGTGCGCTTCGCGGGCATCGGCGATCCCCAGTTCACCCCGGACCGGTCGGCGGGCGAGCAGGACGGCAGCCGCGCCCAGGAGCTCGCGGGCGACCGGCTGGCCTCGGCCATCCGCGACCAGCGGATCCTGGGCACCCCGGTCGACATCGCGATGGTCCACGAGCCGAACGCGGCCCGGCGGACGGACGGCGAGGTCCCGCTCGTACTGGCCGGGCACCTCCACCACGCGGAGATGGAGGTCATGACGAAGGGCACCAGGCTGCGTATCGAGGGCTCCACGGGCGGCAGCGGACTGCGCGCCCTGGAGAAGCGCAACCCGGACCAGATCGAGGCGTCCGTCCTCTACCTGGACCGCGACACGCGCCGCCTGCAGGCCTGGGACGAGATCAAACTGGGCGGGCTCGGGCTGACCACGGCGGAGGTGAGCCGCCACCTGCCGAAGGAGAACCAGCCGGGCGCGACGCCGGTCCCCTCACCTTCGGCTTCGCCCTCGCCTTCACCCTCGACTTCGGCCCCGCGTTCACCCTCTGCTTCGCCTTCGAGGTCCTCCGTTCCGAGCCCGTAAACCGTTTTGGCGAACGTCCCCGGCATCACCTATGATTCACACGTCCTCGCCCCCATCGTCTAGCGGCCCAGGACGCTGCCCTTTCAAGGCGGTAGCACGGGTTCGAATCCCGTTGGGGGCACAGGTAAATACGGTTGGCGGCATCCCGCATCAGGGGTGGCCGCCATTCGTGCTTCACGGACACCGCTACGGCCGCTACGGCTGCGGTGGTCGCTGTCGTTGCGGGACGACCGTGTACTTCGGGTCCTCGGCCGAGGCGACTCCGGCCGCGAAGACACCGAAGCGGGTGCAGGCCGAGCCGGCGAGCAGGGCCAGGCCGCCCGCCACGGCCGCCGGGCGGCTGCGGTGGCCCAGCAGCAGTCCGCTCGCGGCGCCGGCGGCGGTGAGCAGCCGGGCGGCGCGCAGCAGGGTGCCGGCGCGGCCCTCGTGATAGGTCTCCGCCACCATTCCCAACCGCCTCTCGGCCGCCCTGAGCGCCACCGCCTCGGCCGCCGCGGCGAGCGTGGCGGCGCGGCGGGCCGGTGCTGTCTCCGCCGTAGGGCCGAGGATCAGGGCCATGCCGGAGGCGGCGGCCGTCGCGGACGCGACGAAGACGTACGGGAGTTCGCGGTGGGCGCCGTGCCAGGCGGGAACGGCCGTGTCCGCCGCCAGGACCGCCGTGTACGACGCGACCGCCGGGCCGAGCAGGGCGGCCGTCGCCGTGGCCGCCGTACCCGTCCTGGGCAGCCGGCCGGTGGCGGAGGTGAGGGCCGCCGCGCCCGCGACCGAGCCGTATCCGGCGAGGAGCCAGGAGCCCACGCTCATCGGAGAGGTCGGCTTGAACACCCGGAGCATGTTCGGGAAGCGGCTGGGCACCCCGAGGTCGTGGACGAGCGCGGCGGCGGACAGGGAGATCGCCGCGAGGGAGGACACCTTCATCGCGGCGGCGGTCGTCCTCCGGCCGGTGAGCTGGGCGCCCGCCGCCAGCACCGATCCGGCGCCGGCGAGCCCGCCCAGGAAGAAGTAACCGGCGATGTCCAGGGCGGACCAGGAGGGCGCCTTGATGATCGGGCGCCCGTAGTACGACTCGAACTCGGCGCGCGGCACCATGAGTTGCTCGCCGCGCCGCCCGCCCTTCCTGCCGTCATTCCTTCCGCCCTTCTTGCCGCCCTCGCTGCCGTTCATCGGGTCGCCTTCCGTCGCGGGAGTGGGGGAAGGCCGGACAGCACGAAGGAGAGGGCGATGCCTCCGGCCAGGGACAGGGCCGCAGCGCCGGCGTGTTTCCACATCGTGGGGAGGTCGCGGGTGGTGACGACCGGGTCCGGCGGCAGCCCGTACACCTCGGGCCGGTCCAGGAGCAGGAAGAACGCGCCGTCGCCGCCGACCCCGTCGTCGGGTTCGTGACCGTAGAGACGGGCGCCTTCCACCCCGGACTCCTGGAGCTGGTCGACCCGGAGCGCGGCGCGCTCGCGCAGTTCGTCGAGCGGACCGAACTGGATGGACTCGGTGGGACATGCCTTGGCACAGGCGGGTTCCTGACCGGCGCCGAGCCGGTCGTAGCACATCGTGCACTTGAACGCCCTGCCGTCGTGGGGGCGTTGCTCGATGACGCCGTACGGGCAGGCCGGGACGCAGTAGCCGCAGCCGTTGCAGATGTCCTCCTGGACGACGACCGTGCCGAACTCGGTCCGGAAGAGCGAGCCGGTGGGACAGACGTCGAGGCAGGCGGCGTGGGTGCAGTGTTTGCAGACGTCGGACGACATCAGCCAGCGCAGCTCACCGGCTCCTGTCGTTTCGACGGGGGCGGCCTCGGACTCACCTGCCAGCAGAGGGAGTTGGGTGCGCCCTTCCGGTGTGGGGGGCTGCTGCTGCGTCTGTTGCTCGATGAACGCCACATGGCGCCAGGTGGAGGCGCCCAGGCCCTGCGTGTTGTCGTAGCTCATGCCGCTGAGCGTGAGGCCGTCCTCGGGGATGGCGTTCCACTCCTTGCACGCCACCTCGCAGGCCTTGCAGCCGATACAGACGGAGGTGTCCGTGAAGAAGCCGACGCGCGGCGGGGGTTCGGGGTGCCCTGCGTCGAGGGCGAGTTGACGGTTCGTCATTTCCTGGTCTCCGTCCCCGTGGTGTCCGTGATGCCCGCGCGCCTGCGGTACTCGGCGACCAGTTCCGGCAGGGCGGGACCGCGCGGCCGGCGTCCTGGCCGGATGTCGGCGGTGAGCGCCTTGTCCTCCTGGATATGGGCGTTGGGGTCGAGGGCGATCGCGACGAGTTCGTTGGCCGCGTCGCCGGTGGCCACGCCGTTGGGGCCCCAGTGGAACGGCAGCCCGATCTGGTGGATCGTCCGGCCCCGCACGGTGAGCGGGGTGATCCGTGCGGTGACCATGACACGGGCCTCGATCGCGTTGCGGGCGGTCACGATGGTGGCCCAGCCCATGTGCTCCAGCCCGCGTTCGGCGGCCAGTTGGGGCGAGATCTCGCAGAAGAACTCCGGCTGGAGCTCGGAGAGATACGGCGACCAGCGGCTCATACCGCCCGCCGTGAAGTGCTCGGTGAGACGATGCGTGGTGACGACGTACGGGAAGACCTCGGCGCCCTTGTCGTCGCCGCTCGGGTGGTAGCGGTTGCCCTCCCGGGGCAGCAACTGCCGTACGGGGGAACGCGGCGTGGAAGGGTGCAGGGCGTTGGTGAAGGGCGAGTCCTGCGGCTCGTAGTGGGTGGGCAGCGGGCCGTCCTCCAGGCCCGCGGGCGCGTACAGCCAGCCCTTGCCGTCGGCCTGCATGATGAACGGGTCGTCGCCGCGCAGGGCGTCCGGGCCGGTCGCGCCGTCTGGGGGTACGTAGTCAGGTGCGCGGTCGGGCACGAAGTCGGGGACGTCGTGGCCGGTCCACTTCCTCTCCGCCTCGTCCCACCAGACGTACGCCTTGCGCTCGCTCCACGGGGTGCCGTCGGGGGCGGCCGAGGCCCGGTTGTAGAGGATGCGCCGGTTGGCGGGCCAGGCCCAGGCCCAGTCGGCTGCCACCCAGTCCTGTTCGCCGCCGGGGGTGCGGCGGGCGGCCCGGTTGACGCCGTCGGCGTACACGCCGCAGTAGATCCAGCAGCCGCACTTCGTCGAGCCGTCGTCCTTGAGTTCGGTGTACGCGGACAGCGGCGCGCCGTCCGGGCCGTGGCCGTTGATCTCGGCGAGCACGGCGGCGGCGATCGGCTCACGTAGCGGACCGTCGACCGGGTAGTCCCAGGTCAGGTCCTGTACGGGCCGGTCCATCGGATCCGTCGAGGTGGCCAGCTTCTCCTTGATGCGGCGGCCCAGGTGGTACATGAACCAGAGGTCGCTGCGGGCGTCGCCCTCGGGCTCGACGGCCGCGTGGTGCCACTGGAGCCAGCGGTTGGTGTTGGTGAAGGAGCCGGCCTTCTCGGTGTGCGCGGCGGCGGGGAAGAAGAACACCTCGGTGCCGATGTCCTCGGTGCGCAGCTCGCCGGTCTCGGTCTCGGGGCCGTCCTGCCACCAGGTCGCCGACTCGATCAGGGAGAAGTCGCGGACGACCAGCCACTCCAGGTTCGCCATGCCGAGGCGCTGGAGGCGGGTGTTGGCCGAGCCGACGGCCGGGTTCTCACCCATCAGGAAGTAGCCCTTGCAGACGCCGTCGAGCTGGGCCATGACCGTGTCGTAGGTGGAGTGCGAGCCGGTCAGCCGGGGCAGGTGGTCGAAGCAGAAGTCGTTGGCGGCGGTGGCCGCGTCGCCGTAGTAGGCCTTCAGGAGGCTCACGAAGTAGGCCCGCATGTCGCCCCAGAAGCCCTTCTCGGTGCGGCTGGCCTCGATGAACGCGTCCAGGTTCTCGTGCGCGTGGGCGTGCGGCATGGGCAGATAGCCGGGCAGCAGGTTGTACAGGGTCGGGATGTCGCTGGAACCCTGGATGGAGGCGTGTCCGCGCAGCGCCTGGATGCCGCCCCCGGGGCGGCCGATGTTGCCGAGCAGCAACTGGAGGATGCTCGCGGCACGGATGTACTGGGCGCCGACCGAGTGCTGGGTCCAGCCGACCGCGTACACGAAGGCGCTGGTGCGCTCCCGGCCCGAGTTCGCGGTCAGGTCCTCGCACACCTGGAGGAACGTCTCGCGCGGCACTCCGCAGACGTCCTCGACCAGTTCGGGGGTGTAGCGGGCGTAGTGGCGGCGGAGGATCTGGTAGACGCAGCGCGGGTGCTGGAGGGTCGGGTCGGTGGGCGGCCAGGGGCCGGTCCGGGCGCCGCCGGAGCCGTGGGTCTCGGAGCCGCCGAAGTCGCCGACACGCTCCTCGTACTGCTCGTCGACCTCGCCGGTGGGCTGCTGCACCTCGACGCCCTCGTACTGCCAGCTCGCCGGGTCGTAGTGGTGCTCGTCCTCGTCGAGGCCCGAGAAGACGCCGTCGAGATCCTCGGTGTCGCGGAAGTCCTCGCCGACCAGGGTGGCGGCGTTGGTGTAGTTGAGGACGTACTCGCGGAAGTCCTTCTCCTCGGTCAGGACGTGGTTGATGATCCCGCCGAGGAAGGCGATGTCGCTGCCCGCGCGGATCGGTACGTGCAGGTCGGCGAGGGCGCTGGTGCGGGTGAAGCGCGGGTCGACGTGGATGACCCTGGCCCCGCGCGCCTTGGCCTCCATGACCCACTGGAAGCCGACCGGGTGCGCCTCGGCGAAGTTGGAGCCCTGGATGACGATGCAGTCGGAGTGCTGCAGGTCCTGCATGAACGTGGTGGCGCCGCCCCGCCCGAAGGACGTGCCGAGCCCGGCGACGGTCGAGCTGTGGCAGACGCGGGCCTGGTTCTCCACCTGGACCACGCCGAGACCGGTGAGGAACTTCTTGATCAGGTAGTTCTCCTCGTTGTCGAGGGTCGCCCCGCCCAGGCTGGCGATGCCGAGCGTGCGGGCGGTGCGCAGCCCGTCGGACTCCCACTTCCAGGTCCGGCGCCGGGTCTCGACCACCCGGTCGGCCACCATGTCCATGGCGGTCTCCAGGTCGAGGGGCTCCCAGTCGGTGCCGTACGGCCGCCGGTACAGGACCTGGTGGCGGCGGGCGGAACCGGTGGTGAGCTGGAGGGTGGCCGAGCCCTTGGGGCAGAGCCGGCCCCGGCTGATCGGCGAGTCCGGGTCGCCCTCGATCTGGACGACCTTGTCGTCCTTGACGTAGATCTGCTGGCCGCAGCCGACCGCGCAGTACGGGCAGACGGAACTCACCACCCGGTCGGCGGTGTCCGTACGGGGTCTGAGCTGCTGGGTGCGCTCCGACATGGCGGCCCGGCCGCGGCCCAGGGTGTCCGGTCCGGTGAGCTGACGGCTGACGGGCCACTCGCTGACCCACTTGCGCACACCCATGGTGTGTCCTTTCGGCGGCCGGGGATGCCGGCGGGAAGGTCAGCCCGTCGGCTCGTCGGGGACGGGCTGCTCGGGGCGCCGGCTACCGGAGTGCGGGGCGCCCCGCCTGCCCGTACCGGCTTCGTCCGTGTCGGGGACCTCGGGGTCGGGGGCCTCGGGGTCGGGCCGCTCGTCCGGCCTTGCCGCCGCCGAGGCGTCGTCGGCCAGCTCCCAGGGGTCCTCGTCGGCCCCCGCCTGCTGGTCGGGCAGGTCCCTCGGGACTGGGTTCGGGCGGGGCTCCGGTTCCGGTGTCCCTTCCCCGTCGTCCCCGGGGGTGTGGGTGGGGTGGTCGCTCACTGCGCTGTCCCTTCGTCGCTCTGGTCGCTCTCGTCGGCGGGACCGGTCGCACCAGCGGGTACCCAGGGGGCGCCCGCTATCACTCCAGGAGCCGCAGAACCGCCGCCTCGATGTCGCCCTGAGTGGCGGGGTGCCCGAAGGACGCGCCCGCGCCCAGCCGGTCGAGGGCGGGGGCGATGGTCCGGCCCTGTTCGAAGAGCTCGACCGGACCGTCACTCGTGGTGGCGATGTTCACGATCCCCAGATCGATACCGAGAAAGCCGTCGGGATCGGTGTTCAGGGGTGCTTCAGGGATCTCGCAGGTGGCCTGCAGAAACCACATGCCGTCCCGCGCGACGAGGTCGGACTCGCCCTTGCGGTACAGGGCCAGGCGGGCCAGCTGTTCCGGGGAAGCGGTGAACGCCACCCCCTTGACCCGCCCGGACAGGGTCCAGATGGATACGGTCCGGTCGGGGATCTGCCAGGACAGCATCCGGTCGTCATAAGGCTGCGCGCCCTCGGGCCGGAACGTGATCGGCTTCTCCACCGCCCGCCGGTATCGCTTCGACCACGGCTTGCCCAGGTTCCCGGCCTTCAGATTCGACTTCAGCGTGGTGTACGCGTCACACGTCTTCTTGATCACGTGCTGGGCCGCCTGCGCACCCTTTGACCTGCACCACCAGCTTCACGACAGCCGAACCTACACACCCGCCCGCACACAGACGGCTTCCGCACACCCGTCCCACCATCCAGTGACACACCGGCCGCACGTTCGGTATTGCCCGGCTCCACCGGACCGCCCCACAGGCGCTCCGCGCCCGAACCCCGGACTCAGCGCGTCACTGGTTGTCTCGCGTCACTGGTCGTCTTCGGGGCTTCTCGCGTGCGGGGCCGTCGACTGCAGCTCACGTCGGCCGTCGACGTGTTCGTCGTCGTGCCGCGCGAGGAGCGACAGCAGCTCGGCCACGCTCAGCCCCTCGTCGGCGGGATGGCGCAGAATCGTTCCCCCCTCGATCTGGTACGCGTTGGAGCGTCCCTGCCGGGTGTGGGTGAGATAGCCGGCCGTCTCCAGATCCGAAACGATCTTCTGGACGGCACGCTCCGTGAGGCGACACCGTGCGGCGATGTCACGGATGCGGACGGTGGGATTCTCCGCGATCGCGGCCAGGACACGGGAGTGGTTGGTGAGGAACGTCCACCCTGTGTGTGATTCGGGTACTCCACGCATGCCGTCAGCATAGGCTTTCTGATTCACGTATTCAAAAGGCCGAACTTTATTTCATGTATCTCTTGACGTACGAACCCGGCGGGCAGAGGCTTGAAAAGCCACGAACTGCCCGATGCCTACGGAGTGGCCGCAATGTCAGACCGCGCAGTTACTACGCAGCTCACGGTGGCGAACCAAATCCCCCCGGCACCGCTCGCCCCTCTGTCGAGCGACGCCCCCACACGACTGCTCGGGATCGAGACCCGCCCCGAGGGCTACGCCACGCTCGTCGTGGTGTCAGGGGCGATCGACCTCGTCACGGAACAGGCCCTGCACCGGGGTCTGCGCCAGGCCTTGGCCCGCTCGGAGCGCGGCATCGATCTCGATCTGAGCGGCGTCGACTTCTGTGACTGCTCCGGACTCAACGTCCTGCTGCGGGTCAGGAGGCACGCCCTCGAAGAGGGCAAGATCATCACCATTCGGTCGGCGGGCGCCGCAGTGCTCCGGCTCTTCTCGATCACCGGCACGCTGCCACTGTTCGCCGGCATGGGCGAGAGCGCGGAAACCGAACGCACGGGCGGGGCCGACGCAAGCGGCCGGGTCCCTTCCACGAACCCCACCGCAGACTCCGCCGCCGAGACCGCACCGCTCGGCGAAACCGACCAGGATCTGCGGATCGAGGTGATTCAGCTTCGCAGGGCCATGCAGACGCGGCCCGTCATCGACCTCGCCCGGGGCGTCCTCATGGCGTCCTTCGGTCTGAGCGCCGAGGACTCGTGGAAAGTGCTGGTCGCGGTCTCCCAGAACACCAACACCAAGCTGCACGAGGTGGCCGACAACCTCGTCGGCGCGGTCACGGGCGACGCCCTCCCCGAGGCGTTCCGGCTGCGGATCGCGGAGACGGTCGCCGACCTCCGGACACCCCGGCGGACACCCCCGGAGGACCCGGCGAGACTTGCTCCTCACCCCTGAACCCGCCCCTCGAAGACCCGTGAACCCGACCCCTGAACCGGCTGCTCAGCCGCGATCCCGCCGGCTCTCGCGCATGGCCCTCTCCGCGCGCTCCTGGGTCTCGCCCCTGATCTTCTTCGCCTCACCGCGAGCCTGCTCCAACTTGCCTTCGAGCTCCTGCTCGTGATCGCTCGTGGCCTTGCCGGCCATCTCCTTGGCCTTGCCCTTGATCTTGTCGGTACGACCCTTGTCCACCATGACTCCTCCATAGGTTGTCGGGGGGCCCTGGAGACGCCCGCACATCAGGACTCCGGGACCGCGATCCGCAGCGACGTAGGCCCCGCGGGCGCCGCTTCGTCTCCCTTTGCCGGCTGCTCTCCACCCACCACGATCCACCGGCCTCGCTCCACCGCAGCGGCACTCCTACACCCGTTCCACTCCTTCCACTCCTTCGCGGATCACCCCCGGGCAGATGGTGAGCCTCTTGACGCCCGTCAGCTTCATCGCCGGGTGCCCGACCACCGCTCGGGCCAAACTCCGCACCCCTCACGCCCCCGGTACACGTGCCGCCACGCGCTCAGATCGCCTCCGGACCCGTCGGGACCCCCTCCGGTAATCCCTACGGAACCCCGACCGCACGCCCCCGACCTGCGTTGTCGCCTGCGCGGAACATCCCCCGTGGTCTGATACGCTTTTCCAGCGACATCGGCACGCCCACAACCCCCAACCGGTCACTCAGAACCACCAGATCGGCCACGGCGACCAGGCGGTCCGACACTCGCAGTCGGTGTCGGTTCACGACGGGAAATCCCGTTGGGAGCACACGACACGGTGTGCGAGACTTACGTCGCGCACAACAGCAAGGTCCTGTGGAGCAGTTTGGAGTGCTCGCCACCCTGTCAAGGTGGAGGCCGCGGGTTCAAATCCCGTCAGGACCGCTGAGGTTGCATGTTTCACGTGAAACCTCGTGGCTGGGTAGCTCAGTTGGTACGAGCGATCGCCTGAAAAGCGATAGGTCGCCGGTTCGATCCCGGCCCCAGCCACCACCCGAAGACCCCGTCCGTTTGGACGGGGTCTTTGTCGTGCTCACGCTTGGCAGACGATGCGGGCGGCGCTACGTTCTGGCTGGTCCGCAGAACGTACGAGGTGGGGCAGGGACGATGGTTCGGGGCGGGGCGAAGGCCGAGCAGGGTCATGACGGGCTGGAGAAGAGCCGTGCGCTGTACGGACTCCTGGCGGTGGTCATCAGCAACGTCGCGATAGCCGGAGTGGCGATCTTCGGCGTGTGGCGTCTGCACGGTGACTCGGCCGTGATCGTGGGCGTCCTGACCTCGGCGTTCACGGCAGTCAGCACGATGACGACGGCCTATCTGAGCATCAAGGCGGTGTCCAACACCGCGAAGTCGATCGCGCTGGGCGACACGAGCGCCCGCACGATGCCCCCGGCAGCTCCCGTGGCGCCGGTACCGCAGCAGGCCAGTCCAGTCAGCCCGGTAAGTCCGGTCGGCCCGTCCGGCGACTGAGGACAGGGCAGTGCCGCTCGGGCCGAAGCGGGGCCGGCGACAAAAGGGTTCGCCAGTAATTTGGCCGAGGTGAGATCCTGGACCGCGTATGTCTACGCATCCTGCCTCCGCCCCCGGCCACGGCCCCGGCGTCAGCGCCACCGGGTCCACTCCCGGCGCCCCCGCCCTCGGCGATCTCGCCCCCCGCCTGACCGAGCTGTCCCTGCGCGACGCGCACCGGCTCGGGCGCAGGCTCGAAGGCGCGCGCAGGATCCGCAAGCCGGAAGCCCGCGCCGCCGTCCTCGCCGAGATCGAGGCGGAGGTCGCGAAGGCCGAGCTACGGATGGCCGAGCGGCGCAGCCGGGTCCCGGCGGTCAGCTACCCCGAGCAGCTGCCCGTCAGCCAGAGGAAGGACGAGATCGCCGCCGCCATCCGCGACCACCAGGTCGTCATCGTGGCCGGCGAGACGGGGTCCGGGAAGACCACCCAGATCCCCAAGATCTGCGTCGAACTCGGCCGGGGCGTACGCGGCATGATCGGGCACACACAGCCCCGTCGTATCGCCGCCCGTACGGTCGCCGAGCGGGTCGCCGAGGAGCTGGACACGCCTCTCGGTGAGGCCGTCGGCTGGAAGGTCCGGTTCACCGACCAGGTGAACCAGGACGCGACGGTCATCAAGCTGATGACGGACGGCATCCTCCTCGCCGAGATCCAGACCGACCGCGAGCTGCGCGCCTACGACACGATCATCATCGACGAGGCCCACGAGCGGTCTCTCAACATCGACTTCCTGCTCGGCTACCTCGCCCAGCTCCTCCCCCAGCGCCCGGACCTGAAGGTCGTCATCACCTCGGCGACCATCGACCCCGAGCGCTTCTCCCGGCACTTCGGGGACGCCCCGATCGTCGAGGTCAGCGGCCGTACGTATCCCGTCGAGGTCCGCTACCGCCCGCTCCTCGAAGAGGACAGCGACGACTCCGACCGCGACCAGATCACCGCGATCTGCGACGCCGTCGAGGAACTCCAGGGCGAGGGCAAGGGCGACATCCTCGTCTTCCTCTCCGGCGAGCGCGAGATCCGCGACACGGCGGACGCGATCACCAAGAGGAACTACCGGTTCACCGAGGTCCTGCCCCTGTACGCCCGGCTCTCGCACGCCGAGCAGCACCGCGTCTTCCAGAAGCACACGGGCCGCAGGATCGTTCTGGCGACCAACGTCGCCGAGACCTCGCTCACCGTGCCGGGCATCAAGTACGTCATCGACCCCGGCTTCGCCCGTATCTCCCGCTACAGCCACCGCACCAAGGTCCAGCGGCTGCCCATCGAGGCGATCTCCCAGGCCAGCGCCAACCAGCGCAAGGGCCGCTGCGGCCGTACGTCGGACGGTATCTGCATCCGGCTCTTCAGCGAGGACGACTTCGAGTCCCGCCCGGAGTTCACGGATGCCGAGATCCTGCGGACGAACCTCGCCTCCGTCATCCTCCAGATGACCGCCGCCGGTCTGGGCGACATCGAGAAGTTCCCCTTCATCGACCCGCCGGACCACCGCAACATCCGCGACGGCGTCCAGCTCCTCCAGGAGCTCAACGCCCTCGACCCCACCGAGAAGGACCCCCGCAGACGGCTCACCGACACCGGCCGCAAGCTCGCGCAGCTGCCCGTCGACCCCCGGCTGGCCCGGATGGTCCTGGAGGCCGACAAGAACGGCTGTGTCCGCGAGGTCATGGTGATCGCCGCCGCGCTCTCCATCCAGGACCCGCGCGAGCGCCCCGTCGAGAAGCAGGCACAGGCCGACCAGCAGCACGCCCGCTTCAAGGACGAGACGTCCGACTTCCTCGCCCTGCTCAACCTGTGGCGGTATGTCCGTGAGCAGCAGAAGGAGCGGGGCTCGTCGTCGTTCCGGCGGATGTGCAAGCAGGAGTACCTGAACTTCCTGCGGATCCGCGAGTGGCAGGACATCTACACCCAACTCCGTACCGTGGCACGCCAGATGGGCATCCACCCCAACGAGGACGACGCCCCCGAGCAGAGCGTCCACGTCTCCCTCCTGGCCGGGCTCCTCTCCCACATCGGGATGAAGGACGTACCGAAGTCCACCAGCGGCACAGCCGGAGCGTCCACGACAACCGGCGACAGCCCCCGCAACAGCTCCGGCAAGAACGAGTACGTCGGCGCCCGCAACGCCAAGTTCGCGATCTTCCCCGGCTCCGCCCTCTTCAAGAAGCCCCCGCGGTTCGTGATGTCGGCGGAACTCGTCGAGACGTCCCGCCTGTGGGCCCGCGTCAACGCCCGCATCGAGCCGGAGTGGGTCGAGCCCCTCGCCGAGCACCTCCTCAAGCGCACCTACAGCGAGCCGCACTGGGAGAAGGACCAGGCCGCGGTGATGGCGTACGAGAAGGTGACGCTGTACGGCGTACCGATCGTCGCCCAGCGGAAGGTGAACTACGGGCGTATCGACCCGGAGGCGTCCCGTGAGCTGTTCATCCGGAACGCGCTGGTCGAGGGCGACTGGCGGACGCACCACAAGTTCTTCGCCGACAACCGCCGGCTCCTCACCGAGGTCGAGGAGCTGGAACACCGGGCCCGGCGCCGGGACATCCTGGTCGACGACGAGACGCTCTACGACTTCTACGACGAGCGCGTCCCCGAACACGTGGTGTCCGGCGCCCACTTCGACTCCTGGTGGAAGCACAAGCGGCATGAGGAGCCCGAACTCCTCGACTTCGAGCGGGCGATGCTCATCAACGAGCGCGCCGGGGACGTCAGCAAGGACGACTATCCGGACGCCTGGCATCAGGGACCGCTCAAGTTCCGGGTGACGTACCAGTTCGAGCCGGGCGCGGACGCCGACGGTGTGACCGTTCACGTCCCGCTCCAGGTGCTGAACCAGGTCACGGACGAGAACTTCGACTGGCAGATCCCGGGCCTGCGCGAGGAGTTGGTGACGGAGCTCATCCGCTCCCTCCCCAAGCCGATCCGCCGCCACTACGTCCCGGCCCCCAACTTCGCCAAGCGCTTCCTGGACTCCTCGACGCCCCTCCAGGAGCCTCTGACGGTCACCATGGCCCGCGAGTTGAAGCGCATGGTCGGAGTCCCGTTCACCGCCGACGACTTCGACTGGGACCGCATCCCGGACCACCTCCGGATCACCTTCCGGATCGTCGACGAGCGGCGGCGCAAGCTGGACGAGGACAAGGACCTGGAGGTCCTGCGTCTCAGGCTCAAGCCGAAGGCCCGCAAGGCCATCTCCCAGGCCGCGGCGGCTACCGCCGAGCGCGCCGGCGGTGAGTCCCTGGAGCGCACCGGCCTGACGGACTGGTCGATCGGCACCCTGACGCCCCTCTTCGAGACACGCAGAGCCGGTCAGCCGGTCAAGGCGTACCCGGCGCTGGTCGACGACGGCGACACCGTCTCCGTACGCCTCTTCGACACCGAGGCCGAGCAGCAGCAGGCGATGTGGAAGGGCACCCGGCGGCTCATTCTGCGCAACATCCCGGTCAATCCAGCGAAGTTCGCGTCCGAGAAGTTGACGAATGTTCAGAAGCTCGCGCTGTCGGCGAATCCGCACGGTTCGATCCAGGCCCTGTTCGACGACTGCGCGATGGCCGCGGCCGACAAGCTGATCGCCGATCTGGGGGGCCCGGCGTGGGACGAGGAGTCGCACCGGAAGCTGTACGACAAGGTGCGCGCGGAGATCGTCGACACGACGGTCCGTACGGTCAACCAGGTGCAGCAGGTGCTGGCCGCCTGGCAGGCCTGTGAGCGCCGTCTGAAGGGCGTACGCAGCGCCGTGCTCCTCCCGAACCTGACGGACGTACGCAGGCAGCTGGACGGCCTCGTACGGCCCGGCTTCGTGACCGCGGCCGGCCTGCGTCGGCTGCCCGACCTGATGCGCTACCTCGTCGCCGTGGACCGGCGCCTGCAGCAGATGCCCACCAACGTCCAGCGGGACACCACCCGCATGGAGAAGGTGCACGAGATGCAGGACGAGTACGCGTGGCTGCTGGAGCAGCTGCCGCAGGGCCGCCCGGTGCCGTCGGCGGTGCTGGACATCCGCTGGATGATCGAGGAACTCCGCGTCAGCTACTTCGCGCACGCGCTGGGCACGGCCTACCCGGTGTCGGACAAGCGGATCGTGAAGGCGATCGACGCACAGGCTCCGTAGAAAACCCCGCAAAACGGCCACCGAAGCCGTAACGGGGTCGGTACGGTGGGTGAGTTCGCTCCGGGGCTCACCCTCCTGTACAGTCTCTTTTCGCAGCACAGCGCAACATCAAGTGCCGCGAAACCTGGTCCTGTGGAGCAGTTTGGAGTGCTCGCCACCCTGTCAAGGTGGAGGCCGCGGGTTCAAATCCCGTCAGGACCGCAGCAAAGAAGAAGGCCCGCATCCGGCAACGGACGCGGGCCTTCTTCGTGCCCCCGTCAGGACCGCGAGTGATGTACGAGAGGGCCCGAGTCTCATGACTCGGGCCCTCTCGCGTTGCCGCCGTATTGACGGCGCCGCCCTCCCCCGGTACCCAGAAAGCAGGGCCTTCGATGCCCTGTCCCCCTTCCGGAGGTGGCGTATGGCGGCGACCGCGCGACGGCACGAGACGCGTGCTCTGCTTCGGGCACATCTGGCGGCCGCGAGCGGGTACCGGCATCTCACGGGGCACTGTCCGATCTGCCACCGGCTGGAGCGGCTCGCCATGGAGCGCTGCGACGCGGACACCGAGGCCGACGAGACACCGGGTGCCAACAGCGGTTCCCTCTAACACCTGTGCCGCAGCGTCAACAAGGCGCGCGGCATGTGACGGGTGTCACTGCATGAGTTTTCGAAATGTGGGTTCTTACCGGTCTCCTACAACTGGTCAATTTAATATGTGCAATTGCACCAGTCCCCGGACAGGCCCCACAGCAGATCCGACACCCCTCCCCAGAGTCCAACAAGCCCGCTCACAGCACCCCGTGCCACCCCACCCAGGGGCACAAAAAAAGATCGCGCTGGACCCGGCGGAGTCCAGCGCGATCTCTACGACGCGCCCTTGAAGCTGTGGAACCGGTGGAACTGCGTTGGGCGTGGGGCCTGTTGGGGCAGGACCCGCGTCGCTTCGAGCGGTCAACGATCAAGCTGATGGAGCAGGTGACTCTGGTGACTCTGATGGTGCGGGTGTTGCTGGTGCTTCCGGTGTTGCCAGTCGAACGGCTCGGCCGATAGTTGGGGGACCTGCCGACACGTCCGACTATTCAGTTGGTCAGGCCTCGCTGCGCTGCTGCGGAATGCCCGCAAGCAGGGCGCGGACCTCGGCCTCGCGGTAACGGCGATGTCCGCCGAGCGTGCGAATGGACGTGAGCTTGCCGGCCTTCGCCCACCGCGTCACCGTCTTGGGGTCAACACGGAACATGGTGGCGACCTCAGCCGGGGTCAGCAGCGGCTCGGCATCAGGGGTGCGAGCGGTCATGAGCGGCCTCCTCGGGAGAACCGAACCTTCTCGGTTCATTCCTCTAAATTCTGCACCTTGACCCGCGTTGCCCGAAATGGCGGATGCGGGTCGAGTCGGTTATAGGACGAACGGCTTGTCCTCGGCACTACAACTACACCATCTGTCCAACCGCGTAGGCCAAACCGACGGAATTGCCCTCCCAGGCGGCCATCAGCGACGGAAGCCGATGGACCATGCCATAGCGGACAGTCACGCCACTGTGACGATCAGTCACAGTGGCGATCGGGAGTCACGAGACCCCCCATAGCGTGCAATGCTGAGATTCCACCCAAAGCTGGGCAGATAGAGCCTCCCCCGGACTCCTTGTCCTATTTTGGCACGAGGAGGGGCAAGGAAGGCAAGCCACCTGTACGTGCGGTCCGTCACGCTTGACACAAACGCCCGGATCGGGACCTACGTCCCACGGCAGCCCCAAGAGCGTCCCACAGAAATGGAACTCACGTTCCAGGGAGTCTTTTTTTGACGAACTGTCAGTTCGCCGACCTCCGGTCCCGCACCGACTGCCACCGCTCCACGAGCCGCCCGTACGCCTCCCCGGCCGCCTCGCCGTCCCCGTCGCGCAGCGCCTCGATCCCGGCGGCCACGTCCGCCGCCGAGTGGTCGCCGGCCAGATCACCGGCCGGCAGCACATGCACCAGCCCGCCGTAGTCCAGCTCGACCAGCGACCTCGGGTGGAA
This sequence comes from Streptomyces sp. B21-083, assembly GCF_036898825.1. Classification (GTDB taxonomy): domain Bacteria; phylum Actinomycetota; class Actinomycetes; order Streptomycetales; family Streptomycetaceae; genus Streptomyces. The sequence goes on from NZ_JARUND010000001.1 coordinate 4,714,038, forward strand.
CTCCTCCAGCCACCGCCCCACGTCCAGCAGCCCGTCGATCAGCGGCCCCTCGTCGAGGGCGTCACGCAGGGTGCGCAGCCCGCGCGCCACACGCCGCCGCGCCTGCACCATGGGCGTCCGGTAACGCAGCACGGGCGCCGCGCCCCCGGCGGCCCCCGAGCCCTTGTCGTACTCGCGCTCCTCGTCGGTCACGAGCACGAACCAGTTGAGCGGCACCTGCCAGGTCGCCGTACGGATCCACGGGCGGGCGTCCGGGTTGCGGCTCAGCCAGCGCTCGTAGTCCTGGGTGGCCTGATGGCGTACGAGGGGCGGCAGAGCGGCGTCCAGGAGCGGCAGCGGCAGTTCCTCCCCCAGCCCACCCAGCGCCTGCCAGCCGCGCAGCCTGGTGCGCCAGGGGCAGACGCACAGCACCCCCTCGACCTCGGTCACGAACGCGTCGGCGCTCTCGTGCACCGGCACCGCGACCGGCGGGACGGGCAGCAAGTCGGCCAGGGAGCGCCGTAGTTCGTCCTGGTACGAGGGCCGGTCGGGCCGCCGGGCGTAGCGCGCCCAGTGGCTGCGCTCCGGCTCCGGGAAGGCCGCCAGCGGCTCGTAGACGCGCAAGTAGGACGCGTACGGGACGATCACCGAGGACACCTTGGGCACGCCTGCTCCCTCCCCTCTGGACGACCAGGGAAAACCGCGTAACCAGCACAGTGCAGCACGGGAAAATTATGCAAACCGTCGTACCGGCCCACGTCACCGGTGGGTGATCCTCGGCACTGCGGGGGCGGTTGGCATACGCGGACCAGGGAGGAGCTCTACCCTCATGCCCACGGAGGCCGCCACCCGTACGGGCTCCAGCCCCAACCGCCGCTACTTCCCTGGAGTCACCACAGTGACCGACGTAACCGGCGCGCCTGCTGATGTACTGCACACCCTGTTCCACTCGGAGCAGGGGGGTCATGAGCAAGTCGTGCTCTGCCAGGATCGGGCCACCGGCCTCAAAGCCGTGATCGCCATCCACTCCACCGCCCTGGGCCCCGCGCTCGGCGGTACGCGCTTCTACCCGTACGCGAGCGAGGCGGAGGCCGTCGCCGACGCGCTGAACCTCGCGCGCGGGATGTCGTACAAGAACGCCATGGCCGGTCTCGACCACGGTGGCGGCAAGGCCGTGATCATCGGCGATCCGGACATCGTCAAGAGCGAGGAACTCCTCCTCGCGTACGGCCGGTTCGTGGCCTCGCTCGGCGGGCGGTACGTCACCGCGTGTGACGTCGGTACGTATGTGGCCGACATGGACGTGGTCGCGCGCGAGTGCCGCTGGACGACCGGGCGGTCCCCGGAGAACGGCGGCGCGGGCGACTCGTCCGTGCTGACCGCCTTCGGCGTCTACCAGGGCATGCGGGCCTCCGCCCAGCACCTGTGGGGCGACCCGTCGCTGCGCGGGCGCCTGGTCGGTATCGCGGGCGTCGGCAAGGTCGGCCACCACCTGGTGCGCCATCTGCGCGATGACGGCGCCACAGTCGTGATCACGGACGTACGGCAGGACGCTGTGTGGCGCATCGCCGACCAGGACCCGTCCGTGGGTGTGGTCGCGGACACGGAACGCCTGATCGAGATCGAGGGCCTCGACATCTACGCCCCCTGCGCGCTCGGCGGAGCCCTGAACGACGTCACTGTGCCCAAGCTGACCGCCAAGGTGGTGTGCGGGGCGGCCAACAACCAGCTCTCGCACTCGGGCGTCGAGAAGGACCTCGCGGACCGCGGGATCCTCTACGCGCCCGACTACGTCGTGAACGCCGGTGGCGTGATCCAGGTGGCCGACGAACTGCGCGGGTTCGACTTCGAACGGTGCAAGGCCAAGGCTGCGAAGATCTACGACACCACGCTGGCCATATTCGCACGTGCGAAGGCAGACGGGATTCCGCCGGCCGCCGCGGCCGACCGGATCGCCGAGCAGCGGATGGCGGAGGCCCGCCGGAGGCCGTAGCCGGACCGGGTGCGGAGGTACCGGCCGACGGGGTGTTGGAGAGAACTCTCACCCCCGTCGGCGGGTCGGCCACCAAGAAGTGGTTAAAATCGCGGTTGACCAGCGGGGACAGGGCACCTCGCGGGTCCTGAGCGCCGCCACGTCCTGCGGGCGACGTACCGTATAGGCGTGGGCTCAGGTACCGTGGAAGCCCTACGGACCGGTCTCTCTACGGAGAGCCCGTTCCAGAACATGAACGGGTGTCAAGACTCTGGGGCCATCGAGCCCCGTATCCGAGGGGGTCGAGCCATGGGGCGCGGCCGGGCAAAGGCCAAGCAGACGAAGGTCGCCCGCCAGCTGAAGTACAGCAGCGGCGGGACTGACCTCTCGCGCCTGGCCAATGAGCTGGGCGCTTCGACTTCGAGCCAGCCGCCGAATGGCGAGCCGTTCGAGGACGACGACGAGGAAGAAGACGACCCGTACGCTCAGTACGCGGATCGATACAACGACGATGATGAGGACGAGGACGGACAAGCCTCCGGTCCCTCGTCCCAACAACGCCGTGGAGCTTGACGTCTTACGTCTGCTGCGGCGCGCCTGACAGGTAACGGGTTTCACGGTTCCTGTACGGCAGCAGCTGCACCTCACCCGGTCCGGGCCATCTGGCGCCGGACCGGGTTTCGTGCGTTGCCGCTCCGCTGGGTTGGGCAGGGCGCCTAGTGGCTCGGGGGGTGCTGTGGTTTTGCGGGTGTCGGCGCGTTGTGGTTTCTCGCGCCGTTCCTCGCGCCCCTTCGAGGCGGCTGCGCCGCCTTCTCGGGGCTAGTTGGTTGCGTAGTTGCCGGTCAGTTCTGCGCCTGTGGTGTGGTTGTCTCGGTCGGTGATCTCGCCTGCTACCCAGGCTTCTACGCCTCGGTCCGCCAGGGTGGCCAGGGCTGCGTCCGCCGAGTCCTCCGGGACGATCGCGATCATGCCGACGCCCATGTTCAGCGTCTTCTCCAGCTCCAGGCGCTCGACGGAACCCGTCTTCCCGACGAGGTCGAAGACCGGGGCCGGGGTCCAGGTGGAGCGGTCGACGATCGCGTGCAGGCCGTCCGGGATCACCCGGGCCAGGTTGGCGGCCAGACCGCCGCCGGTGATGTGCGAGTAGGCGTGCACGTCGGTGGTCCGCATGAGGGCCAGGCAGTCCAGCGAGTAGATCTTGGTGGGGACGAGCAGTTCCTCGCCGAGGGTGCGCCCGAACTCCTCGATGTGCGCGTCCAGGGCCAGCCCGCCCTGCTTCAGCAGCACATGCCGGACGAGCGAGTACCCGTTCGAGTGAAGCCCGGAGGCCGCCATGGCGATCACCGCGTCACCCGTACGGATACGATCCGCGCCGAGCAACCGGTCGGCCTCCACGACGCCCGTACCGGCGCCGGCGACGTCGAAGTCGTCCGGGCCCAGCAGACCGGGGTGTTCGGCCGTCTCGCCGCCGACCAGGGCGCAGCCGGCCAGTACGCAGCCCTCCGCGATGCCCTTGACGATCGCCGCGACACGCTCGGGGTGAACCTTGCCGACGCAGATGTAGTCGGTCATGAACAGCGGCTCGGCGCCGCACACCACGATGTCGTCCATGACCATGGCGACCAGGTCGTGGCCGATGGTGTCGTACACGCCGAGCTGCCGGGCGATGTCGACCTTCGTGCCGACGCCGTCCGTCGCGGAGGCGAGCAGCGGGCGCTCGAAGCGCTTGAGGGCGGAGGCGTCGAAGAGGCCGGCGAAGCCGCCGAGGCCGCCGAGGCCCGCGACTTCCGGGCGCTGGGTCTTCTTCACCCACTCCTTCATCAGCTCGACGGCGCGGTCGCCCGCTTCGATGTCGACGCCGGCGGCCGCGTAGGAAGCGCCGGAGGCAGAGTTGGTCGCAGACATTGCCTGGGATCTTTCAGGTTGGTGTGAAGCAGGAGCAGGACTGCCGGAGCAGCGCTTACGGGCGGCGGATCGCGTCGGCCGCGGCCGTGGCGGCGGGCCCTGCGGCCAGCTCGGTCTCCAGGAGCTGCTTGCCGAGCAGTTCGGGATCCGGAAGGTCCATCGGGTACTCGCCGTCGAAGCAGGCACGGCACAGGTTCGGCTTGGCGATGGTGGTCGCCTCGATCATGCCGTCCAGGGAGATGTACGAGAGGGAGTCGGCGCCGAGCGAGGTGCCGATCTCGTCGATGGTCATGCCGTTGGCGATGAGCTCGGCGCGGGTGGCGAAGTCGATGCCGAAGAAGCAGGGCCACTTCACCGGGGGCGAGGAGATCCGGATGTGGACCTCCGCCGCGCCGGCCTCCCGGAGCATGCGCACGAGGGCGCGCTGGGTGTTGCCGCGCACGATCGAGTCGTCGACGACGACCAGACGCTTGCCCTTGATGACTTCCTTCAGCGGGTTCAGCTTCAGCCGGATACCGAGCTGCCGGATCGTCTGGGAGGGCTGGATGAACGTACGTCCGACATAGGCGTTCTTGACCAGTCCGGCCCCGAACGGGATTCCGGAGGCTTCGGCGTAACCGATGGCGGCCGGGGTGCCGGATTCCGGGGTCGCTATCACCAGGTCGGCCTCGACAGGGGCTTCCTTGGCGAGTTTCCGGCCCATCTCGACGCGGGAGAGGTACACGTTCCGGCCGGCGATGTCGGTGTCCGGGCGGGCGAGGTACACGTACTCGAAGACGCAGCCCTTGGGCTTCGCTTCCGCGAATCGTGAGGTACGCAGACCGTTCTCGTCGATGGCGACGAACTCGCCCGGCTCGATCTCGCGCACATAGGCGGCGCCGCAGATGTCGAGGGCGGCGGACTCGGAGGCGACGACCCAGCCGCGCTCCAGCCGGCCCAGGACCAGCGGGCGGATGCCCTGCGGGTCGCGGGCGGCGTACAGCGTGTGCTCGTCCATGAAGACGAGGGAGAAGGCGCCCTGGACCTGCGGGAGGATGCGCGCGGAGGCGTCCTCGATGGTCAGCGGCTCGCCCTCGTCGTCGGTCTGCGCGGCCAGCAGGGCCGTCAGCAGATCGGTGTCGTTGGTCGCCGCGACGCGCGGAGTGCGGCCGTCGTGCTGCTTGGGCAGGTCGGCGACCATCTCGGCGAGCTGCGCCGTGTTGACGAGGTTGCCGTTGTGGCCGAGGGCGATGGAGCCGTGGCCGGTCGCGCGGAACGTCGGCTGGGCGTTCTCCCAGGTGGAGGCGCCGGTGGTCGAGTAGCGGGCGTGACCGACCGCTATATGACCCTTGAGCGCGCCGAGCGACGTCTCGTCGAAGACCTGGGAGACAAGACCCATGTCCTTGAAGACAAGGATCTTCGAGCCGTTGCTCACCGCGATACCGGCGGATTCCTGGCCTCGATGCTGCAGGGCGTAGAGCCCGAAGTAAGTGAGCTTGGCGACCTCTTCGCCGGGGGCCCAGACCCCGAAGACGCCGCAAGCGTCCTGGGGGCCTTTCTCGCCGGGGAGCAGATCATGACTGAGTCGACCGTCACCACGTGGCACGCCACCGAGTGTAGGCGAGATCGACCACTGGTCCGAATTAGGGAATGCGACTGTGACACGCGGGCGCCGGAGGGTCCTGGACTGCGGTAGGAGCTCAATCGGCGACTGTCGCGCTGGCGGTGGTCCCGTTTGCGCTGGTCAGAGAGAGGGACCGCTGATCGATCTTGTACGTCGTCCTGCCGTCGAACAGTTTCAGGAAGCTCTTCTCGGCCTTCATGAGTGAGGCGTCGCACATCCTTCGGGTGGTCGCCGGACTGCCGAAAGTGATAGAGCCGTCGCTCACCGTCGCCTCAGCAGAAACGTTGTTGCAGCCAGCCTTGCCGCTGACGGTCCCCTTCTTCTGGTCGAAGACGAGGTAGGTGTCGGCGCCGGAGGGCAGCGGGCTGACGGTGTCGGCGCCGGTCTCGCTGACCGTCGTGACCGTCCACTTGGTGCCGTAGAGGGGGGCGGCCTTCTCCTCGGTGAGGTGGATGGTGGCGCCGGCCTTGGTGGTGAGGGTGAGCTGCTCCTCACCGTCAACCTTGACCTGGGCGGTGAGGGTGCCGCCGGTGAGCGCCTTGGAGAAGGAATTCTCGAAGGTCATCCGATCACCGATACAGGCCATGTCCGTAGAGCGAGCCTGTCCGAGGTTGATGGCGTCACCGTCGACCTTGGCGGTGGCCCCGAAGCTGTTGCAGCCGTAATTGCCGCTGACCTCGCCGTTCTTCTCGATCTGGAGGTAGGCGCCGGCGGGCGCGGCACTCTTCTTCCCGTCGACGGTGAGATCGTCGACGCTCCAGTGGACGCCGGTGACCTCGGATGTTCCCGCGGCCGTCCCCTTTCCTGACCCGACCGTCTGGCTGCCGCCGTCCTTCTCGCTGCCACAGGCCGCGGCGAGGGGGAGGACGGCCAGGGTCAGGAGGCTGAGGCTCACGCTCGTCAGTCGCTGCTTTTTCATGCCGGTGGGACGGAAGGGGTGGGTGGGCGGTTCCCGTCCGGCTGCTTTTCGGAGGAGGCTGCGGATTCCGCGTACGGGGCTGCCGTCAGGCCATCAGGGGCAGCAGCGCTCCGAGGTCGGCGCGTTCGCCGCTCGCGCTGACCTGGGCGTTGTCGAGGGCGTCGGCCCACTGGACCCGGCCGGTGGCCAGGCGGATCCAGGTCAGCGGGTCGGTCTCGACGACGTTGGGCGGGGTGCCACGGGTGTGCCTCGGGCCTTCGACGCACTGCACCACGGCGTACGGCGGGATGCGGACCTCCGTCGAGCCGCCGGGGGCCTTGGAGGCGAGGGCGTCGGCGAGGAGGCGTGTGCAGGTGCCGAGCGCCTGACGGTCGTACGGGATGTCGAGGCCGGGGACGGCGGCGTTCAGGTCGTCGGTGTGGACGACCAGTTCGACGGTACGGGTGACCAGGTAGTCGGCGAGGGTCATGGCGCCGGTACGGGTGGCGAGCCGGCGATCACCGGAGGCCGTGGCCAGTCGTTGGGTGAGGCGCTCTTCGGTGCGGGCGTAGAGGGCGTTCAGGGCATCCGGGTCGGGGTGGGCGGCGGCCAGGTCGCGGGTGCCGTGGGCGATGTCGGCGGCACGGGCGGCGGTGGCGAACGGCCAGTCGAGAAGGCCGAGTTCGGCTTTCGGCGGCTCGTCCCGGTCGAGATTGCGACTGACGGTCTCCAGGGCCATGGTCACGTGCGCGGCCAGGTCGTGGACCGTCCAGTCGCCGAGGCGGGTGGGAAGGGCGAGTCGGTCGGGGGTGAAGGTGGAGACGGCGGTGCGGATGTTGGCGTACTGCGTGAGGATCGCGGTGCGGGTTTTGACGGGGTCGTAGGTGCGGGGCTTCGGCTTTCTGGGGGGCGGGGGCATGGCGGGGAGGGTAGTCGGCGGGGTCGGGGTCCGGGAATTCAGGTTCGTATCGCTCAGGAAGTGGTCGTCATCGACATCCAGGAACAACAGCGGCTGCGGTTGCGTCAGATCACCGCGAACGCCGAAGATTCGTGGCTCAACCGGCTGGCTGACGAAGCGGAGTTCGAGGGCGCGGAAGGCTCGGTCTCTCGAAGGGATGGCTGCCCTGATCCGCGGCCAGGGCTGACCCATGGGGGTAATGGCCAGCGGGGCTTGCTGCTGGTCAGGGCGACCATGAGGACACCCTGACGCGCCTCCTCGCCTACTACGTGCGGGGCCCGTGCTGACGGACGTGGGATACGAACGCCGTGAAAGCTGACGGGGGGAGGGTGAGGGCGGGGCCCTGGGGGTGCTTGGAGTCCCGGACGCCTACGAGGGCATGGGTGGGGATGAGATTGGCGACCTCTACGCAGGTGCCGCCCGTTTGGTCGCTGTACGAGGACTTGAACCAGGATTCCTTGGCCGCCAGTTCGAGGGCCTTGCGATGTGTGCTCATGACTGTTCCAACTCTCGTGCCGTTCGCTTCAAGAATTCGTGTGTCGCCCTGGGCCCGCTCGCGTCGGCCCGCATGGCGTCGAACCGGCGCCTGTACGCCCAGATCTCCGTGTCCTTGTCCGTGACGTTCACCGAGCTGAAGCCGTCGACACTCACGACGACTGGCAGCGGCGGCTCGAAGTCCATGAGGGTGAAGTTCTGGTTGCACCGGTAGACGGGCTGACCCATTGGCAGGATCTGAACCGTGACATGTTCCAACGCGGCCAGTTCCGCCAAGTGTTCGTACTGCTCGCGCATCACCTCCGGTCCGCCGTAGACACGTTGAAGGACAGCCTCGTCGAGGATCGCGTGGACCTCGACTGGGCGTTCGCTACGCGTGATGGCCTCCTTGCGCCTCATCCGGATCTCGATGTTCCGCTCGACGAACTCGGTGTTGCGCTCATCGACCGGCTTGGCACTCTCGAACATGGCTCGCGCGTACGCCGCAGTCTGGAACAGCCCGAACATGACGTCCGGCTGATAGACCCTGAGGATCTTGGCGTCTCCCTCAAGTCCCACGCTGACGTTGAAGCCGGAGGGCATGAAGGTGCGATACGGGGACCACCATCCCCGGTTCAGCGAGTTCTTGTGAACGTCCAGGAGGAACTCCACGTCGTCCAGGTCGGTGACCCCGTACCGATCCAGCAGTTCCTTGAGGTCCTGCACCTTGGGAAGGCCGGTCAGTCCCTTCTCCACGCGGTGCAGGGTCGATTCGGAAACGCTGGTCCCCCTGACCGCCTGGGCCCTCGTCAAGCCGCGGACCACGCCGTCCCCTCCCTCGGCCTGCTCGCGCAACCGCCGCAACTCCTGGCCGAGTTGCATCCGCCGAATCGTCGGCCCCGTCTTCGCTGCCACCGTGTCCGTTCCTTTCGCGGCCAAGCAGGTCAACCGTACGTCGATGCCTGCCTGTTGGCTCCCTGTGCCGGGCAGATCACTGTCCGTGCCCGGAGTGTGACAGTACGAGCCCTCACTGCGCAGGTACTTCCCGACTTTCAGGCATATACCACTTCGCATGGGATTCCCTCGTTCGATTGTCTGGCCGCAGGAACGAGGGAACCGTTGTCCCCATGACCGCTCCTCCACCCCGCCCCCAGCGAACTCCCCTCACCGACGGCCCCTTCCTCGTAGGGGACCGAGTCCGCGGCGTCGCCTACGTCCCGCCCGCTCTCCGTAAGCGCGAAGCACCCGAGCCCTTCGAGGGGGTCGTCGTCCAGGTCGGGTCCGGTTACCCCAAGGGCGACGACGAGGGCGACTTCCTCTGGGTGCGGCTCGCCGACTGCACCGAGCGTCAGTCCCTCGTGGCCGACACGGAGCCGAACCCGTGACCGGCGTCGAGACCGAGCCCCTCTGCGACATCTGCAAGGTCGGCCGCGCCCCGTTCCTGCGCTACGGCACCCTGGAGAACACCGGCCGCATGTGCTCGGAGTGCCTGCACCGGACCCGCCTGTGCGCCCTCTGCCAACAGCCCACGAGCACACCGCTGGTCGCGCTACCCACGGTTGACCAGGGGACGGGGCCGGGGCGAACCTCGTACGCGTGCGCGGCCTGCGCGGGCCAGGAGGCCGGGGAACCAGAGGCTGGTCACTCGTGAGTGTGATCGACAGCGAGATCCGACCCGCCCCTCCGGACGTCGGACAACACTGGCCTTCGCCTGGAAGGAGGTGCAACATGACGGTTATGGCCGAGCGCACGTCTCAGATGTCGGTGGAGGAGTTCGAAACAATCGCCTCCGCCGCTCCCGAGACCGTCACGTTGGAGTTCATCAACGGACGGATCGGAGTCAAGAAGGTGACAGACGGAGACCACAACACCATCGTGACCTGGCTGACCAAGCGCTGTATGCAGTCCAGGCCCGAACTGGACCTGTACACGGGCCAGGGACTCCGAGTGGAGACATACCGGGAAGGCAGGGCGAAACCTGATGCCGTAATCACGACAGAGGCCCACTTCGCGGGGTACGGCGAATGGGCCGAACCGGACGGAGCGCTCATGGTGGTCGAGGTCACCTCCTACGACTCCGACACCGACCGGCGGGACCGCCACGAGAAGCCAGCCGCGTACGGCCAGTCCGGGATCCCCCTGTACCTCCTGATCGACCGGGACTCCTGCACCATCACCGTGCACAGTTCCCCGGACCGGAAGGTCGGCGGCTACCGCGACATCCACACCGCCAAGTTCGGCGAGAAGGTGCTCCTTCCGGACCCGATCGGCATCGAGCTCGACACCGAGATCCTCAAGAACTACGTGCGGTAAGCGGCCGGTGAGCCGAAGAGGTCCCGCCCGAATCCGGACGGGACCTCAACCTCGTACAGCCGAAGGCGACTACGCCAGCAGCGCCGGAATCGTCCGCTCGTGCGCTTCGCGCAGCTCAGCCAGTGTCAGCGTGAACTCGCCCTGGAGGTCGATGGAGTCGCCGTCGACGACGCCGATCCGTGTCGCCGGCAGGCCCCGCGCCCCGCACATGTCGTTGAAGCGCAGCTCCTCCGAGCGCGGAACGGCGACCACCGCGCGGCCCGCCGACTCCGAGAACAGGAGGGTGAAGGCGTCGAGTCCGTCCGGTACGACCAGACGCGCGCCCTTCTCGCCCTGCAGCGCCGACTCGACGACCGCCTGGATGAGGCCGCCGTCCGACAGGTCGTGCGCGGAGTCGATCATGCCGTCTCGGGAGGCGGAGATCAGGATCTCGGCCAGGAGGCGCTCACGCTCCAGGTCGACCTTGGGCGGCAGGCCACCCAGGTGGTCGTGCACGACCTGCGACCACGCCGAGCCGCTGAACTCCTCGCGCGTGTCCCCGAGGAGGTACAGCAGCTGGCCCTCCTCCTGGAACGCGACCGGCGTCCGCCGTGCCACGTCGTCGATGACGCCCAGGACCGCGACGACCGGCGTCGGGTGGATGGCGACGTCGCCGGTCTGGTTGTAGAGGGAGACGTTGCCGCCGGTCACCGGGGTGCCCAACTGCTGGCAGGCGTCGGCGAGTCCACGTACGGCCTCCGCGAACTGCCACATCACCGCCGGGTCTTCGGGCGAACCGAAGTTCAGGCAGTCGGAGACGGCGAGGGGCTTCGCACCTGTCGTCGCCACGTTGCGGTAGGCCTCCGACAGCGCCAACTGTGCGCCCGCGTACGGGTCGAGCTTGGCGAAGCGGCCGTTGCCGTCCGTCGCGATGGCGACGCCCAGACCGGTCGTCTCGTCGATGCGGATCATCCCGGAGTCCTCGGGCTGGGCCAACACCGTGTTGCCCTGCACGAAGTGGTCGTACTGGGAGGTGATCCAGGACTTGGAAGCCTGATTGGGGGAGGCCACCAGCTGCATCACCTGTGCCTTCAGGTCCTCCGAAGTCACCGGCCGCGCAAGCTTGTTGGCGTCGTCCGCCTGGAGGGCGTCCTGCCAGTCCGGGCGGGCGTACGGGCGCTCGTAGACCGGGCCGTCGTGCGCGACGGTGCGCGGGTCGACGTCGACGATCTTGCCGCCGTGCCAGAAGATCTCCAGACGGTCGCCGTCGGTGACCTCACCGATCACGGTGGCGATGACGTCCCACTTGTCGCAGATCTCCAGGAAGCGGTCGACCTTCTCCGGCTCGACCACCGCGCACATGCGTTCCTGCGACTCGCTCATGAGGATTTCCTCGGGAGAGAGCGTCGAGTCCCGGAGGGGGACGTCGTCCAGGGTTACGCGCATGCCGCCCGAGCCGTTCGAGGCGAGCTCGGACGTGGCGCAGGACAGGCCCGCCGCGCCCAGGTCCTGGATGCCGACGACCAGCTTCTCGGCGAACGCCTCCAGGGTGCACTCGATGAGCAGCTTCTCCTGGAAGGGGTCACCGACCTGGACGGCGGGGCGCTTGGAGGGCTTGGCGTCGTCGAAGGTCTCGGACGCCAGGATCGACGCGCCGCCGATGCCGTCGCCGCCTGTGCGGGCCCCGTACAGGATGACCTTGTTGCCCGTGCCCGACGCCTTCGCCAGGTGAATGTCCTCGTGCCGCATCACACCGATCGCACCGGCGTTGACCAGCGGGTTCCCCTGGTAGCAGGCGTCGAAGACGACCTCGCCGCCGATGTTGGGGAGCCCGAGGCAGTTGCCGTAGCCCCCGATGCCCGCCACCACACCAGGCAGCACACGCTTGGTGTCCGGGTGATCGGCCGCGCCGAAGCGCAGGGGGTCGACCACGGCGACCGGCCTGGCACCCATCGCGATGATGTCGCGCACGATGCCGCCGACGCCCGTGGCCGCGCCCTGGTAGGGCTCGACGTAGGACGGGTGGTTGTGCGACTCGACCTTGAAGGTGACCGCGTAGCCCTGGCCGACGTCGACGACGCCCGCGTTCTCGCCGATGCCGACGAGCAGCGCGTCGGACTGCGGGGCCTTCTCGCCGAACTGGCGCAGGTGCACCTTCGACGACTTGTAGCTGCAGTGCTCGGACCACATGACCGAGTACATGGCCAGCTCGGCGCCGGTCGGGCGGCGGCCGAGGATCTCGACGACCCGCTCGTACTCGTCCTTCTTCATGCCGAGTTCGGCCCAGGGCAGCTCGACGTCGGGGGTCTCGGCCGCGTGCTCGACCGTGTCCAGAGGCGTCCGGCTCATGCGTTGACCAGCTTCTTGAGGATCGAGGTGAAGAACGGGAGGCCGTCCGTACGGCCGCTGCCGATCAGCGGCTCGACCGCGTGCTCCGGGTGCGGCATGAGGCCCACGACGTTCCCGGCGGCGTTGGTGATGCCGGCGATGTCCCGGAGAGAGCCGTTGGGGTTGAAGTCCATGTAACGGAACACGACCCGGCCCTCCGCCTCCAGCTCGTCGAGCGTGCGCTCGTCGGCGACGTACCGGCCGTCCATGTTCTTCAGCGGGATGTGGATCTCCTGACCGGCGTCGTAGTCGACGGTCCAGGCGGTGTCCGCGTTCTCCACCCGCAGTTTCTGGTCGCGGCAGATGAAGTGCAGGTGGTCGTTGCCGAGCATCCCGCCCGGTAGGAGGTGCGCCTCGGTGAGGATCTGGAAGCCGTTGCAGATGCCGAGAACCGGCATGCCCGACTTCGCCTGCTCGATGACCGACTCCATCACCGGCGAGAAACGCGAGATGGCACCGGCGCGCAGATAGTCGCCGTACGAGAATCCGCCCGGCAGAACCACCGCGTCGACCTGCTTCAGGTCCTTGTCCTTGTGCCAGAGAGCAACCGGCTCGGCACCCGCGAGGCGGATCGCGCGCTGGGTGTCCCGGTCGTCCAGGGAACCCGGAAAGGTGACGACTCCAATACGAGCAGTCACTTCTCTTCCCCCACCATCTCCTCCACCTTCACGGTGAAGTCCTCGATCACGGTGTTGGCGAGGAAGGATTCCGCAAGATCATGGATGCGGGCGAGCGCGGCGTCGTCCACCGGTCCGTCAACTTCCAGTTCGAATCGCTTTCCCTGACGTACGTCGGAGACGCCCTCGAAACCGAGACGCGGCAGTGCACGCTGCACCGCCTGGCCCTGGGGGTCGAGGATCTCCGGCTTGAGCATGACGTCGACTACGACGCGTGCCACTGGCACTCCCGGTGTTGTGGTGCTGAGCAGGTTCCTACACGTAGCTTCAGACTACCCGTACAAAATTTCTACGCGGGTAGATTCGTAGGAATCTACGGAACCACGGGACCGACGGCATCACGATCCGGTATCGGAGCGGTGCCATCACGAAAAATTCTGGGAAAGATCCTGGTTCGCATCCAGGATGTCTATTGCGGGGAGACACGCGGACAGATTTAGTCGGTCTTCCCATTGCAATGCCGGGCACTGTACAAAGGAAAAGGCATTAGCCGATACTTTGCCCAATAACAGTCGGACAACCGAGATCTCCCGACACCTCCCGACGTCTTCGCACGTCGCGGCAGAGGTGTCGCACGAAGGGACCGATATTCGTGGCTCAGCGCGTCGTGGTCACACTCTCCGACGACATCGACGGCTCGGAAGCGGCGGAAACGATCGCCTTCGGACTTGACGGCAAGTCGTACGAGATCGACCTGAATCAAACCAATGCCAAGAAACTGCGTAAGGCCCTGGAGCCGTACATGGAGGCCGGCCGCAAGCGGTCGCGCTCCGGCAAGGCGTACAAGCAGACGGAGGTCGCCCCCGACCCGTCGGCGGTCCGGGCCTGGGCCCTCGCCAACAAGTTCGACGTGCCGACCCGTGGGCGCATCCCCAAGAAGGTGTACGAGGCCTTCACCGCCGCCCAGTAGTACCCCGGCAAGGCCTCCGCAAGGCCTCCGCCAGACCCTGGCCGGACCCCTGTCGTGCCTCAGGAGCCCCTCGGCACAACCGACTTGCGTTGACCCCCCGCTGATCAGCTAGAGTCTGGAACACGCCGAGGGGCAAGGCCGAAAGGCCGGACCCACGGAGGCTTGCGGGTGTAGTTCAGTAGTAGAACATCCCCCTTCCAGGGGGAAGGCGCAGTGTGCAATTCCTGTCACCCGCTCTGCACTGCCGGTCTGACCACTCTTGTGGATCAGGTAGGCTGGTGCCCGCGCCAGTCGGTGAAAGCCGACTGGAGGCAATGCGGACGTAGCTCAGTTGGTAGAGCGCAACCTTGCCAAGGTTGAGGTCGCCAGTTCGAACCTGGTCGTCCGCTCCAGATCGAGATCAAGACCCCGGTCCAATGGACCGGGGTCTTCTTCGTGTGCGCCTTGCGGTTCCCGGTCGTCTGACATTTGTCATGTGCGGTGATGACACCACGCACTGCCCTGCCCTCCTTCCGGCCGAGATGCTGAAGGCATGGAAACCAACGAACACGGACACGTGATTGAGGTCACTGACCTGCGGCGTGTGTACGGGGGCGGGTTCGAGGCGGTGCGCGGGGTGTCGTTCTCCGTGGGCCGCGGGGAGATCTTCGCTCTGCTGGGCACGAACGGCGCCGGCAAGACGTCGACCGTCGAGGTGCTGGAGGGGCTGGCGCCGCCGGCCGGGGGACGCGTACGGGTGCTGGGCCATGATCCGTACACCGAGCGGGCCGTCGTACGGCCGCGTACGGGTGTGATGCTCCAGGAGGGCGGCTTCCCTTCCGAGCTGACAGTCGGCGAGACCGCGCGGATGTGGGCCGGATGCACGAGCGGAGCGCGGCCCGAGGCCGAGGCCCTCGCGCTCGTCGGGCTGGAGCGGCGGACCGACGTACGCGTGAAGCAGCTGTCCGGCGGTGAACGGCGGCGCCTCGACCTCGCGCTCGCGCTTCTCGGCAACCCCGAGGTGCTGTTCCTCGACGAACCGACGACCGGCCTCGACGCCGAAGGGCGCCGCGCCACCTGGGAGTTGGTACGGGAACTGCGCGCCGGCGGTACGACCGTGCTGCTCACCACGCACTACCTGGAGGAGGCGGAGGATCTCGCCGACCGGCTCGCCATCCTCCACGAGGGGCGCATCGCCGTCGCCGGTACTCCTGCCGAGGTGACCGCCTCGCAGCCGTCCCGGATCTCCTTCGAACTGCCCTCGGGGTACTTCGTGGGCGACCTTCCGCCGCTCGGCTCGCTCGGCGTGAGCGGATACGAGGAGGAGGGTCGCGTCGTACGGCTGCGTACCCATGAACTCCAGCGCGCGGCAACGCGGTTGCTGGTGTGGGCGGAGCAGGCCGGGGTCACCCTGCGGGGGCTGGACGTACGGTCGGCCTCGCTGGAGGAGGCGTTTCTGCGGATCGCCCGGGAGGCGTCGGCAGGCATGGAGAGTTCCGTTGCCACTGATGTCACTGAGGAGCGTGTCGCGTGAGTACGGTTGCCGGTACCGGTCGTACGACTCCGACGAGTCCCGCCGGGCGGATGCGGGCCCTGGCTCGGGCCGAGGGGACGTTGTTCCTGCGGAACAAGGGGACGCTGGTCGCTGCCCTGTTCGTGCCGCTGGTGCTGCCGTTCAGCGTGCGGTCCGCCATGACCGAGACGGACCTGAAAGAGGTCGGGCTCAACATCGGGACGCTCGTCCTGCCCGCCTCCGTCGGCTTCTCACTGCTGTTCGCCGTGTACGCGGCCCTGGTGGGCGTCTTCGTCGCCCGCCGCGAGGAACTCGTCCTCAAGCGGCTGCGCACCGGTGAGCTGCGCGACGTCGAGATACTCACCGGGTCGGCGCTCCCGGCGGTCGCGACCGGCCTCGTACAGTGCCTGCTGCTCGCCGTCGGCTGTACCGTCGTGCTCGACCTCGACGCCCCGCCGGCGCCCCAACTCGCCGTCATCGGACTGCTGTTGGGCCTGGTGACAGCTGCGGCGCTGGCCGCTCTCACCGCCAGCTTCAGCCGGACCACGGAGAGCGCGCAGGTCACCTCGCTGCCGCTGATGCTTCTCTCGTTCATCGGCTCCGGGATCACCGTCCCGCTGGAGATGCTGCCCGACCGGCTCGCCTCGTTCTGCGAGCTGCTCCCGCTGACGCCGGCGATCACCCTCGTACGCGGCGCCTGGACCGGAGACCTGTCGACGCACGACGTCGTGGGCGCCCTGCTGACGGGCCTGGCCTGGACCGTGCTGTCGGTGTTTGCTGTACGCCGGTGGTTCCGCTGGGAACCGCGGCGCTAGTGGACAGCGGGGAGCAGGGGGACATGGACAGGCCGAGGCCGCTGAACTGGTGGGGGCGCAAGAGCACGCCGGCGAAGGTGGAGACGTACACGCGCTGGTCGTTCCATCTGTTCCCCTTCGTCGAGATCACGGCGATCGGGCTGCCCGTCCTCGGGCAGGTGGGAGCGGGGCTCGCGCCCTGGCTGTTCGCCCTGGTGTGCGTGCATGCCGCGCTCTGCGCGGTCACCGCGTCCCGGGCACTGGACTGGGTTCGCAGGACGCGGGAGCAGCCTCTGAGCCTGTCGGTCGCACTCGGCGTGGTCACCGCGGCGATCGGGATCGCGGCTCTCGTCCTGGCCACCCACGGGCCGGGCGGCGACGACACGAAGACCGTCGCCGGCAGCCTGTTCGCCGGGGTGGTCTCCTTCGGGGCCGGCACCCTCACCCTCGGCCTGCGCAGCAGACTGCGCATGCTGTCGGTGGTCGCCGGGCTGGCTGTGGGCTCGGTCGCCGTGGCCCTCCCACTGGGCCTCTCGGTGCCCGCCGCACTCGGCGCAGGGCTGGCCGTACTGCTCGGCGCCGGGTTCATAGCGCTCACCTGCGCCTTCTCCGTCTGGCTGCTCACCGCCGTCTACGAACTCGACGAGGCCCGCGAGACCCGGTCCCGGCTCGCCGTCGCCGAGGAACGGCTGCGGTTCGGGCGCGACCTGCACGACGTGATGGGACGCAACCTGGCGGTGATCGCCCTCAAGAGCGAGCTGGCCGTACAGCTCGCCCGGCGTGAACGGCCCGAGGCCGTGGACCAGATGATCGAGGTGCAACGGATCGCACGCGAGTCGCAGCGGGAGGTACGGGATGTCGTACGGGGATACCGGGAGGCCGACCTCGGTGCGGAACTCCTGGGCGCGCAGAGCGTGTTGACCGCCGCAGGGATCTCGTGCGAGGTGACCGGGGAAGCGGTCGGGCTGCCGGGTGAGGTGCAGTCGGCGCTCGGGTGGGTGGTCCGGGAGGCGACGACCAACGTGCTGCGGCACGGGGATGCCGGGTGGTGCGGGGTGGAGGTTCGGATCGGTGACGGGCTCGTGGTGCTGACTGTGGAGAACGACGGGGTTCGCCGGGACCCCGGCGAGGGGCTGGGCGCGGGGTCCGGGCTTGCCGGCCTGCGGGAGCGGCTGTCGGCCGTTGACGGACGCCTGGAGGCGGGGGTCATGGGCCCGGCTGAGGAACGGTTTCGGCTGATCGCTACGGTGCAGTTGCCGGCGGGTCCGGGTGCGGGTGCGGGTCCGCGATCGGGTGCGGGGTCCTACTCGGCTTCGAAGGTGGATGCGGGGTCGGGGGCAGGGTCGGGGTCGGGGGCCGGGTCGAGAGCTGACGGCGATGCGGGGTCGAGGACCGGGGCGGGGTCGGGGTCAGGGACCGGGGCATGGTCGGGGTCGGGGTCAGGGACCGGGGCATGGTCGGGGACGGGGTCGGAGGTCCCGGCAGATGCGGGTTCGGCGGCCGGGGCGGGGGCGGGTTCGGCGGCCGGGGCAGGGGCGGGTTCGCGGGCCGGGTCGAAAGCTGACGGCGATGCGCGGTCGGGGACCGGGGCAGGGTCGGGGGCCCCGGTCGGCGCCAGTTCGGGGGCCGGGACAGGGTCGGATTCAGAGGCCGGGGCAGGGTCGGGTTCAGAGGCCCGGGCAGGGTCGGGTTCAGAGGCCGGGGCAAGGCCGGATTCAGAGGCCCGGGCAGGGTCGGATTCAGGGGCCGGGGCAGGGACAGGTCCAGGGGCCGGGGCAGGGTCGGATTCAGAGGCCCGGGCAGGGTCGGGTTCAGGGGCCGGGGCAGCGTCGGATTCAGAGGCCCGGGCAGGGACAGGTCCAGGGGCCGGGGCAGCGTCGGATTCAGAGGCCGGGGCAGCGTCGGATTCAGAGGCCCGGGCAGGGACGGGTCCAGGGGTCGAGTCGAGAGCCGATGTCGATGCGGAGTCGAGGACCGGGACGGGGTCGGAGGCCGGGGCAAGGTCGGGGTCAGGGGCCGGGGTCCGGGTCGGTGCAGAGGTCGTGGTGGGGGAGGTGGGCTTGTGAGTGGGGTGCGGCTGCTGCTCGCCGACGACGAGCACCTCATCCGGGGGGCGCTGGCCGCGCTGCTCGGGCTGGAGGACGATCTTGTGGTCGTCGCCGAGGCCGCCACCGGGCCCGAGGCGCTGGCCATGGCCCGGGCGCACCGGCCCGACGTCGCGGTTCTCGATCTTGAGATGCCGGGCGCGGACGGTGTGAAGGTCGCCACATCGCTGCGCGCCGAACTGCCGGAGTGCCGCGTGCTGATCGTGACCAGTCACGGCCGCCCCGGGCATCTGAAGCGGGCGCTTGCTGCGGGTGTGCGCGGGTTCGTCCCCAAGACGGTCAGCGCCCAGCGGCTCGCCGAGATCATCCGTACCGTGCACGCCGGAAACCGTTACGTCGACCCCGAGTTGGCCGCCGACGCGATCTCCGCCGGGGACTCGCCGCTGACCGCGCGCGAGGCCGAGGTGCTCGAACTCGCCGCCGACGGCGCACCGGTCGCGGAGATCGCGGAACGGGCCGCCCTGTCACAGGGGACCGTACGGAACTATCTGTCGTCGGCCGTCTCGAAACTCGGGGCGGAGAACCGGCACGCGGCAGTGCGGCTCGCCCGGCTTCGGGGTTGGGTATAGTTGGCGTCGCGCCACGGCACGGAGCATTCGTGCGGGGCGCTGTGCGGACGTAGCTCAGTTGGTAGAGCGCAACCTTGCCAAGGTTGAGGTCGCCAGTTCGAACCTGGTCGTCCGCTCCAGATGAAGACCCCGGTCCAGTTCGCTGGACCGGGGTCTTTTTCATGCCCGGTGGCCGTGCCGGGCGCCCGCTACGTCCAGCTCAGGCCCGTCAGGCGCTCGTACGCCTCGATGTACTTCGCGCGGGTCGCGTCGGTGACGTGCTGCGGAAGCGGCGGCGGGGGCTGCTCGCTGGCGCGGACCCAGCCGGACTCCGAGGACGTGAGCCAGTCCCGTACGAACTGCTTGTCGAACGAGGGCTGCGCGTGACCCGGCTCCCACTGGTCGGCCGGCCAGAAGCGGGACGAGTCCGGGGTGAGGACCTCGTCGGCGAGGATCAGTGTCTCGCCGGCTGCCGTGCTCTCGTATCCGAACTCGAACTTCGTGTCCGCGAGGATGATGCCCCGGTCGCGGGCGATGTCCCGGGCGCGGGAGTAGACCGCGAGGGTCGCCTGGCGGAGCTGGGCGGCGGTCTCCGCGCCGACCTGGCGGGCGACCTCCTCGTACGACACGTTCTCGTCGTGCTCGCCGACCGCCGCCTTCGTGGCCGGGGTGAAGATCGGTGCGGGCAGCTCGGAGCCGTCGGTGAGACCCTCGGGAAGGGCCAGGCCGCAGACCGTACGGGACTCGTTGTACTCGGTGAGGCCGGAGCCCGTGAGGTAGCCGCGGGCCACGCACTCCACCGGCATCATGCGCAGGGACTTGCAGATCAGGGTGCGGCCCGCCCAGTCGGCGGGGGCGCCCGGCGGAAGTTCGGTGCTCAGGACGTGGTTGGGGACCAGGTCGGCGAGCTTGTCGAACCACCAGAGCGAGAGCTGGGTGAGGACGCGGCCCTTGTCGGGGATCTCCGTCTGCAGCACCCAGTCGAAAGCGGACATGCGGTCGCTGGCGACCATCACGAGGTCGCCCGCCTCGTTCTGGTACAGGTCGCGCACCTTGCCGGTGTGCAGATGCACCAGACCCGGAACCTGGAGGGGCTCGGGCTTTTCTACGAATCCGGACACGGTTCCTCCCCGTGGTGATGTCCAAGTGGCTCGATTCTCCCGTATGCGGAGACCTCGTTTTCGCCGGGGGCCATAAGGCGGGGGGTCAGTCCCGTTTGCAGATGCGGTCCAGGAGGTTCGCGGTGGCCCGCTGGACCCGGGCGTCCACGTGCCCGGGACGGTCCAGGGACGGGGACCACGCGAACGTTCCGGACGCGAAGACCAGGGCGCCCGAGGGGGCCCGGTAGAGGGAGGTCTCCTGGTGGCGGAGGGTGCCTTCGCTGTCGGCGTACGGGGAGTGGGCGAGGAGGACGCGGTCGTCGTGCTCGGGGAGCTGGGTGCGCGGGAAGTAGCGGTCGGCCTCGCCGGCCACCATGCCGTCGATCTCGTCGCCGTCGTGGGCGCCGGTCGCCTCCCACATCCAGTGGTCGGCGTTGCGGACGACCATGGGGGTGGGCTCCGGGACCCGGCCCGCGTACTGGATGCCGATCAACTGCTGCTCGGGGCGGTCGACTTCGCGCCACAGAGCCGGTTTTCCGGGGCCGCGGCGCTTTCGGCAGGTGAGGAGGCGGTCCGGAACGCCGGACGGGGAGGGGCCCAGCTCCACCTGCCAGTACATGGTGTTGGCGGAGAGGAAGACGAGGGACGTGCCGCTCTCGCGGGCGAGTTCCGTGGTGCGGCGCATCGGCGTGGACCAGTACTCGTCGTGGCCCGGGAAGACCAGGCCCCGGTAGCGGGTGGGGTCGATGCGGCCGGCGTGCAGATCGCGGGCGTCGGCGTACGCGACGTCGTAGCCGTAGCGCTCGGCGAAGCGGATGAAGTCGTAGGCATGGCCCACGTGGAGGGGCAGGCCGGCACCTGCGTACGGCCGGTCGAAGGAGACGGTCGTCGCGGCGTCGGACTCGCCGAGGAGCCGGCCGCGCTCGTCCCAGGCGTGGTAGAGGCTCGCGCCGGTGCGGCCGTCCTCCGGGTAGAGGTTGTACGCCTGCCAGGTGATGTCCGGCAGGAGCAGCAGCAGGTCCGCGGGATGGTTGTCCCGGACCGTGAACGGGATGTGGGAGCGGTAGCCGTCGGCGGTGGTGAGTACGGCGACGTACGCCCCGATGTTCCAGTACGACGGGATCTGCAGGCGCCAGGAGAGCCACCAGTGGTGGCAGGAGACGGTGCGGTCGGCGGTGAGGGGCGGGGGCTGCACGATGCCGGAGAGACGCGGGCTGGTGGTGATCTTCGCGGCGCCGTCACCGCCGTAGTGGCCGATGCGGTAGATGTCCACGGCGAACTCCTGCGGCGGGTCGACCGTGATGTGGAAGTCGATGGCCTCGCCGGGGGCGGCTGGGCCGGTGGAGGCGAACCCCTTGATCTGACGGCGCACGTCGTCGGAGGCGCGAGGGCCGCCGGTGGTGGGGGGTGTGCTGCGGGAGCTACGGGGGGTGCGCGGGCCGGGGATTCTGGTGTCCCCCGGCCGTGCGGTGGGGATGGCGGTCGGCGTGGGGTCTAAGGGGTCGACGTACCAGGGGACCACGTGGCCGGTGTCGTCGAAGTAGGTCTCGCTGCCTCGGAGCCAGGGGACCGGACCCAGGCCGAAGGGGTCCGTGACGGCGTGCGCGAGGGCACCTGACTCCCAGCGGCGGATCGGCTGCGACTCCATGACTGCTCCCCTCCCTGGCTCCCCCGTCAGCTGTTTATGTCCCGTGCGATTGCCATGAGCGTGTTCGGTCCCCAGCACATCACATTACGCACGCACTCCGTCACCGTTCGTCGTGAATTGACTGGAAACGGAAGGGAGGGGTCCGACCGGTTTCTCACTCCGCCGACGGGCGGCCTCGGGGGCGGGGCACGGGCTTCCCTCGCGTCACACCAGGCGTACGGGCTTCTCCGGACGTACTCCCGTCGTGCGGAGCCATGCCTCCAGGGGGGCCGGGTCGCCCGTTTCTATGAGGGTCAGGACCTTGGGGCCCAGGTCGGCCGCCCGTTCGCCGTTCAGGAGGAGAGAGGGGCCGTCGAGCCAGTCGAGGCCGGGTGCCGCACCCGCCGTGTCCATCGCCGCACAGCAGACCATCGCGGTGACGTGATCGGCGAGCAGCTCGCGGCCCGTGCGCGGGGGCTGCAACGGGAACAGGGGCAGTGAGCCCTCGTCCCAGAGGGCCATGTCCGGGCCCTGGCCGGTCAGCCCCGCAGAGGCCTGCGGTCCGCCCACCGGCGCCGCCGCCTCCTCCCGGGCCACCTCGGCGCTGAGCTGAGCGGCGAGAGCCTCGCCGCGCTCACTTCCTACCGGCTCGTCGTCGCCGTAGTCGTTTTCAGTTCTGGAGTCGTCGTCGCGCTCACCTATGGAGTCGTCGTCGCGCTCGTCCCTGTACTCGTTCTCGTACTCTTCCGTCGCCGTCGCCGTCGCCGTCGCCGTCGCCGTCGCCGGCACCGACTCCGCTGCCGGGGGCTGGGGTGTCGTCAGGTGGTTCATCACGCGGGACAGGGTCGGGGCGTCGGGGTCCTGGGGCGCGGGGGCCGGGGTGCGGTGGACGCCTCGGGCGTCAAGGGCGTCCAGGACCCGGTGGAGGCGTGCCGCGTCGGCACGCCACTTACGGTCGACCACCTCGTCCGGGTATTCGTGCCAGGCCACCGGCGCCCACTCCGGGCCGGTCTCGGCCGGGCCCCCGTGGAAGAGGCGGGCGGCGAGCAGGGAGGCCGCCTCGTCGACCAGGCCGGGCTCTTCGAGGAGGTCACAGGCCGGGCGTTCGCCCAGCCGGGACGTGAAGCCCTCGGCCAGCCGGTCGCGACGGGACAGTTCCGTGAGCGCGGCGACGACTCCGGCGTCCAGCCGGGCCGGCCAGCGGCCCATCCGCCAGGCGGGCAGCGCGACCCGGGTCAGCAGCCGGTCCCAGCCCGCGTACGCCAGGCCGACCTGCTCCTGGGCGACGATCCGCAGCCCGTAGTCCACGGCCTGTGCGCGCTCGGCGGCAGCCGCCGCGACCCCGCGCTCCATCTCGGACGCGTGCACCCGGCAGCTGCGCAGCAGCAGCCTCGCCACCCAGCCGACGCCCGCGAGCACCGCCCGGGAGACGGGGTCACGCCGGGGCGCCGCGGCCACGGCGACCGCCGCGTCCAGGCCCCGGACGAAGCGCCGGGCCGCCGCGATGTCCGGGTGCGCCGACGGTCCCGTACCCGCGACGACCGGGGCGAGGACCGCGCGCAGTTCTCCGACACGCATCCACCACAGGAATGGCGAGCCGATGACGAGGACGGGCGATGCCGTCGCCCCCGTACGCCGCCGCTGCCCCTGGAAGGGAGAGCGCAGGCCGCGTACGCCTGATATCTCGTCCCGGCCCTCCGGCGCGGGCAGGGCGTGGGTGCGGTGGGTGCGGTCCTCCAGCCAGCTGTCGCAGTCCGGGGTGAGCGCTATCGCGGAGGGTGCGGGGACGCCGAGGCGGTCGGCCAGGTCGCGCACCAGGTGGTAGAGGTCCAGGGCCGATTCCTCGGCGATCGGGACCGTCGGGCTCATGGCCGGGCGGGCGCGGGCGACGACCAGGGCGATGCCGGCCGCCGCGAAAAGTACGACGAGTGCGGCGACGCTCGTGATCCAGCGGGCGAGGTGCCAGCCGCCGCCCACGAGGTGGTCGGTGGACCCCCCGGCCAGCAGCACGACGGCGACGGCCGCGGGCAGCAGGGCGACGGCCAGGGCCCTGCTGCGGATGCGCAGCACGGCGAGGGCCCGGGAACGCGCGACCTGCGCGCCCGCCTCCACACCCATACCGGTCACGACCGGATGTCACCCCCTACCTTTTCCGCACACCCTGACGTAGCTCGCCCTGACGTTGTTCACTCCCCCACTGTGGCACCCGCCACTGACATCGCAATGCCGGTGGGCCAAGTGCCCGAACGCTTGCGCCGCACCATAGTTGGGGCCCCGCCCCTCGTCAGCCGGATGGAGGATCGGTCACTCGATGGAATGGCTTTGGGGAGAGGTGGATGACACACGGCGACGACGAAGTAGCAGTTGGGAGAGGTTCCCGAGGCCCGTGGAGGCGCCGCGAACGCACTTGAGCCCCGCATCGTTAGACGGCTGCGGGGCCCAGGAGGTTCATCGATGGGTTCATCGACGGCTCATCGATGTGAGGCGTTCTACTCCCCTGCCGCCGCCTTCGCGGCGATGTCCGTGCGGTGCTGGGAGCCGTCCAGGCGGATGCGGCCGAGGGCGGTGTACGCACGGTCGCGGGCCTGGCTCAGGTTCTTGCCGGTCGCCGTCACGGAGAGCACCCGGCCGCCCGCGCTCACCACCGCGTCGCCGTCGTGCTTCGTCCCGGCGTGCAGGACGTACGCGTGCGGGGCGTCCTCGGCGGCCACGTCGGCGAGGCCGGTGATCGGGTCGCCGGTGCGCGGGGTGCCGGGGTAGTTGTGCGAGGCGATGACCACGGTGACCGCCGCGTCGTCGCTCCAGCGCAGCGGCTCCAGGTCGGCAAGGGTGCCGTTCGCCGACGCGAGCAGGATGCCGGCCAGCGGGGTCTTCAGGCGGGCCAGGACCACCTGGGTCTCCGGGTCGCCGAAACGGGCGTTGAACTCGATCACGCGGACGCCGCGCGAGGTGATCGCGAGGCCGGCATAGAGGAGGCCGGAGAAGGGGGTGTCGCGGCGGCGCAGTTCGTCGACCGTCGGCTGCAGGACCGTCTGCATGACCTCTTCGACCAGTTTCGGGTCGGCCCAGGGGAGCGGCGAGTACGCGCCCATGCCGCCTGTGTTCGGGCCCTTGTCGTCGTCCAGCGCGCGCTTGAAGTCCTGGGCGGGCTGGAGCGGGATGACCGTCACGCCGTCGGTGATCGCGAAGAGGGAGACCTCGGGGCCGTCGAGGAACTCCTCGATGACGACACGGTCGCAGGAGTTCGCGTGCGCGGCGGCCTCCGCGAGGTCGGCGGTGACCACCACACCCTTGCCTGCCGCGAGTCCGTCGTCCTTCACGACGTAGGGGGCTCCGAAGGCGTCGAGGGCCTCGTCGACCTCCTCCGGCGTCGTGCAGACGTACGAGCGGGCCGTGGGGACGCCGGCTCCCGCCATGACGTCCTTCGCGAAGGCCTTGGAGCCCTCCAGCTGCGCGGCCTCACCCGAGGGGCCGAAGACCGGGACACCCGCCTCGCGCACGGCGTCGGCGACCCCGGCGACGAGCGGCGCCTCCGGCCCTACGACGACCAGGTCGGCGCCGAGCTCCAGGGCCAGCGCCGCTACGGCCTTGCCGTCGAGGGGGTCGACCTGGTGCAGCTCGGCGACCTCGGCGATGCCGGCGTTGCCGGGGGCGCAGTACAGCGCGGTGACGTCGGGGTCGAGGGACAGGGAGCGGCACAGGGCGTGTTCGCGGGCGCCATTACCGATGAGGAGGACCTTCACGGGGGTCAGCTTAGTGGTCGGGGTGGAATGCTCGCCGGGGGTCGGTGCGCGCCTCCCTGGGAGCTGCGCCCCCAGACCCCTGCTCCGGCCCTGAACGGGCCTTGTCCTCAAACGCCGGACAGGCTGGAAACGCGGGGCGGGGCTACACCTGCTCGTCGTACCCCTACTCGTTCGAGAACTCCTCCATCACCGTCGCCCCCAGCTCGCGCACGATCATTTCGTGACCGGAGAGGGCGGACTCGTCGAGGTCGGGGTCGTCGTCCTCGGCGGTGTCGTCCTCGGGGGCGATGGGCGGGGGTTCCGGGGCAGAGGGCTGCGGGACCGGGGCGGAGGCCTGGGGGCGGGGGGCACCGGATGCCTGCGGGGCGGCCGGTGCGGGCGGCGGAGGCGCCGACTGCTGGTGGGGGGCAGGGGCCGTAGCCGCGCCGCCGTAACCGCTACCGCCGGCTCCGCCGCCTCCGCCGCCTCCTCCGCCTCTTCCGCCTCCGTAACCACCGGAGGAACCGCCTCCGCCGTAGCCTCCGGTCGCCGGGGGCGCGGCCGGGCCGCCGCCCGTCGGGTCGACGATCGACTCGATCCTCCACTGGACGTTGAACTGTTCCGCCAGCGCCTGCTTCAGCACGTCCTCGCTGCCGCTGCTGGAGAAGTTGTCCCGCGCGCCCGCGTTCATGAAGCCCAGCTGGAGTGTGGTGCCGTCGAAGCCGGTGACCTGGGCGTTCTGGCTCAGCAGGATCCAGGTGAACCGGCGGCGGTTCTTCACCGACTCCAGGATGTTCGGCCAGAGCATGCGGGGGTCGAGGCCACCGGGCACGGGAGCACCCGCCTGCGCGGCGGGGGCCTGAGCCGGGGCCTGGGGCGAGGAGTGAGCCGCTGCTGGAGCAGGTGCGGTGGGCGCCGGGCCGGCATTGGCCGCCGGGGGCTGTCCGCCGCCCGCTGGTGTCGCCATGGGCCAGCCGCCGGGGCGTCGGCCACTGCCCGCGGTCGTCGCGGTGGGCCAGGCACCGGGGGCGGCCGGGGCGGCTGAAGCCGGGGGTGGCGTCGGCGAGGAGGGCTGTGCCGCCGGTGCAGCCTGGGCTGCTGGTGCCGCCTGTGCTGGGGGTGCTGCCTGACGCTGGGGGTGCGAGGCAGGCACGCCGGCCGTGTTCGCCGTACCGGGCAGGTCAGGCGTGCCCGGCGCGTCGCCGCGCACTGCTGCCCGGGCCGCCGTGACTCCGCCGCCCGCCGGAACCGGTGCGCCCGCGGGACCGCCGGGTGCCGTGCCCTCGTATGCGGCGGGACCACCATGAGTACCCGGTCCCGGCATGTACCCCATGGGGATGCCGGCGCCGCCCATGCCCATCGCGGGGCCGCCGGAGAAGTTGACTCCGCGCTCCAGTTTGTCGAGCCGGGCCATGACCGAGCGCTCGTCTCCGTACGCGGCGGGAAGCAGCACGCGCGCGCAGATCAGTTCCAGCTGGAGTCGGGGCGAGGTCGCGCCACGCATCTCCGTGAGTCCGTCGTTCACGAGGTCGGCGGCGCGGCTGAGTTCGGCGGCGCCGAAGACGCCTGCCTGGGCCTGCATACGCTCGATCACGTCCACAGGGGCGTCGATGAGCCCCTTCTCCGCCGCGTCGGGAACGGCGGCGAGGATCACCAGGTCGCGCAGCCGTTCGAGCAGGTCGGCGACGAAACGGCGCGGGTCGTTGCCGCCCTCGATGATCCGGTCCACGACCTCGAAGGCCGCCGCTCCGTCCCCGGAGGCGAACGCCTCGACCACGGAGTCGAGCAGCGAGGCGTCCGTGTACCCGAGGAGGGAGGTGGCCATGGCGTACGTCACACCGTCGGCACCGGCGCCGGCCAGCAGTTGGTCCATGACGGACATCGAGTCTCGTACGGACCCCGCGCCGGACCGGACGACCAGCGGGAGCACACCGTCGGCGACCGGGATGTTCTCGTGCCCGCAGACCTCGGCGAGGTACTCGCGGAGGGTGCCCGGCGGGACCAGCCGGAAGGGGTAGTGGTGGGTCCGGGAGCGGATCGTCCCGATGACCTTCTCGGGTTCCGTGGTCGCGAAGATGAACTTGAGGTGCTCCGGCGGCTCCTCGACGACCTTGAGCAGGGCGTTGAAGCCGGCCGGCGTGACCATGTGGGCCTCGTCGATGATGTAGATCTTGTAGCGGCTGCTCGCCGGCCCGAAGAAGGCCTTTTCGCGCAGGTCACGGGCGTCGTCTACACCACCGTGCGACGCCGCGTCGATCTCGATGACGTCGATCGACCCCGGCCCGTTGCGCGCCAGGTCCTGGCAGGACTGGCACTCGCCGCAGGGCGTCGGCGTCGGCCCCTTCTCGCAGTTCAGGCAGCGCGCCAGGATGCGCGCACTGGTCGTCTTGCCACAACCGCGCGGCCCGCTGAACAGGTACGCGTGATTGACCCGGTTGTTCCGCAGCGCCTGCTGCAGCGGGTCGGTTACATGCTCCTGCCCGATGACCTCGGCGAACGACTCCGGGCGATAGCGGCGGTACAACGCAAGGGACGACACGCATACGACGATATCGGGCCCCACTGACAGTCGACCCCGATCGGCCCCGCTCGCCCGCCCCACCCCGTATGCCACCGTCGCGACCCGGACATACAGAAGACCCCCCACGCACCCGCCAGAGCCAACCTACCCTTGCTGCCTTCCGGCCCTGGGGGAGTTCAGTCAGATAGCGCCGCGTGAGGGGCTGAGGCCCAGCGTACCTGATCGCAGGGGGTCCGAACGAGTTCGCAAGCACCACCCACGGTCATGTAATGTTCGCGTCGGAGGATTCGCCTAGTGGCCTAGGGCGCACGCTTGGAAAGCGTGTTGGGGGCAACCCCTCACGAGTTCGAATCTCGTATCCTCCGCCAGTGCCTCACCGGGCACGATGTCGAAGGGCCCCGCTGCTTGCAGCGGGGCCCTTCTTCGTTGTCCGTCTCAGTTTCCGTCTCAGTTCGTTTTCGGGATCTCCCAGAGAGCGTCGCCGACTTGCTGCGCGACCTTGCGGAGCATGGTCCCCGTCACGTGCATGTACCGGGCGCGCATCCGAGCCGCTCCCCCGGGCTCCCAACCCATGATCGAGTCGATCACGACGTCAGGGACGCCGAGGATCAGGAGGACGGTCGCGGCGGTGTGGCGAGCGTCATGGAGACGGCCGTTCCGGACCCCGGCATCCCGAAGCAGCCGCTTCCAGATGTGGAAGTCGGTGTTCGGGCTCAGCGCTCCACCGATCGGCGAGGCGAAGACGTACCCCTTGCCCTCCCAGTCGGCACCGGCCGCGATCCGCTCCCGCTCCTGGGCTTCCTTATGCAGCCGGAGAATCTTGATCAGCGGATCGGGGAGGCCGATGGTTCGCCGTCCGGCCCGAGACTTGGTCGACTTGTGCTCGCGACGCGTCTGCTCCCGCTTGGGGCAGTAGCCCGCCTTACGGCCGCACGGATTGGTGCCGCAGCCGTGCGCGTACTTGGGGCGGAGCCGGTTCTTGCGGATGCGTGCGTATCCCGCGTCCAGGTCGACGTCTTCCCAGTGGAGTCCGAGCGCTTCCCCTTGGCGGAGTCCGAGGGCCAGGGCGACGACCCAACGCGCGCTGTTGCGGAGCTTGGCCGCCTCGACGAGCAGTCGCTGTACCTCCTCGATCGTGTAAGGCTCGATGTCCTCTTCTTCGAGGCGGGGAGCCTTGGCGATCTCTGCCGCGTTCGTGGTGACGTGCCCGCGTCGGACGGCCTCACCGAGGGCGACCCGGATCGTCCGGTGCGCGTGGTGGGCGGTGCCGGCGGAGCTCCCGGATGCCTGCATTTTCCCGTAGAAGCGTTCGAGGTGCTCCGGCTCCAGGCGGTCGAGCTTGTGGGCGCCCAGGCCTGGGACGAGGTGAACGCGCACATCGACCTCGTAGCCGTCGTACGTGTTCTCGGAGACGTACGGCTTGGCGATGTTCTCGACCCAGTGCTCAAGCCAGGCCTGGAACGTCCAGCTCTGCCCCGGCTTCCTTAGCTTCTTGTCGTCCCGCGCCCGCTCCATCTCGCGGACGGCCTTGGTCACCTCCGCCTTGGTCTTGCGCTCGATGTGGCGGCGGTCGGGTTTGCCGTCATCACGGACTCCGACGGTCACTCGGCCGTGCCACTTGCCGTCCTTGCCGAGGTAGATCGACGAGGCACCGTTGGGCTGACGGGTGCGGTTCTTCTCTGCCGTGTCGTTCCCCCTCAGGCCGCTTGGGCGGGTCGGTGGCGCAGCTTGGCCACGAAGGTGGGCACGGCATCGGCCGGGACTCGGCGCAGCCGACCGACCATGACCGACTCGATCTCTCCCGCGAGGACGAGCCGGAAGCACGTCGTACGGCCGATACGGAGACGTCTGGCCGCCTCCTCGACGGTCAGGAGGGCCAAGGACGGGTCGGAGGATTCAGGCCGGAGGGTGGTGACTTGGGGCTCAGCCACGGGTGGGCTCTCCTTCCGTTCCGGGGGCGGGTTCGAGGGATTCGGCAAGCCAGGCTTCGGTGTCGGACAGGCCGGTTCCGGCGAAGACCCAGTGGGCGAGGACGTACGTCGTGCCCGTCTCGTGTTGCGTTGGCGGGGCGTTGTGTTGGGCGCGGCGCCAGTCGGCACGGGCGGTGCGTAGAGCGCCGAGGGTGGTGGAGTAGCGGCGGGACTTGGTGGAGAAGTGGCCGCGGAAGCCGAGCATGTGGGCCCAGGCGCGCAGGCGGAGGTGTTCGAGGTCCTTGCGTGCGCCGAGGGTCCAGGCGGTGCGGATGAGTCGGCGGGCGTGGTCGCTGATGTCGAGTTGGGCGAGTTCGGCGGCGAACTTGAGCGGGCGGTCGAGGGCGCCTGTCGCGGCTTCGGCGCCCTTGGTGGCGTACTTGGCGATGTACGCGGCTACTGCGCGTTCGGTGAGTTCCTGGCCGTCGTTGAAGTCGGCGGAGCGGATGGTGCGTACGTCCAGTTGGCGGCCGAAGGTGAAGGTGTGGGTGCGGCCGTCGATGGTCGGGCCGTCGACGCGGACTTTGGTTGCAGCCGCTTCGATGGCGTCGGTGAGGAGTTCGGCGGTTGCCCAGGCCGGGGGCGGGGTGTCGCCGCCGGTCGGGCCGTCGATGCGTATGACGGCGTGGAAGTGGACCGCGCCGCGCTTCTGGTACTCGGCGACCTTGGCGAAGGACACGCGCGCGTGGTCGCGGAAGCATCGCTGTGATAGGCCCGCCCGCTTGGCGACCTCGCGGCGCAGGTAGGTGGAGAAGCGGCGCCAGAGCGGTCCGGCGTGAGCGTTCCAGAGGACGGCGGTTTCGTAGTCGTACGTGTCCGGGTTGAGCGGGGTGCCAAGTGCGTCGTCGTCCTGGTCGTGGCGGGTGCCGCAACGGCAGGGGCGGACGGTTCCGGCCGGGCTGGTGGGGCGGTTGTGGACGGGGCCGAAGCCGGGTGCGGTGAAAGTGGCGAAGACGCGGGGATGGGCTCCGACCTGTTCCGGGGTGCCCTTGCCGCCGCGCAGGCCGGAGGTGATCAGGTGGAAGGTGTCGCGGCGGTAGACCTCGGAGCAGGCCGGGCAGCGGGTAGTGCGGCGGTTGTTGCAGCGGACGAGCAGGTTGCCGGCCGGGAG
Organism: Streptomyces sp. B21-083; assembly: GCF_036898825.1. Classification (GTDB taxonomy): domain Bacteria; phylum Actinomycetota; class Actinomycetes; order Streptomycetales; family Streptomycetaceae; genus Streptomyces. Next base: position 4,745,084 of record NZ_JARUND010000001.1, read on the forward strand.
GGCGGCGGAGTCGAGGTGGTGGAGGACGGGGCCTATCTCGCCGGTTCGGGTGTTCACGTCGTACTCGGTGCGGTGGCCGTCGAGGCGGATCGGGTGCGTGCAGCCGCCGAGGCCGGAGAGCTGCTGGACGATACCGGGCAGGGTGCCGTGCTGGGCCAGCTTGGCGAGTTCCGGCAGTGGAGGCGTGGTGGTGCGGGTGAAGATGGCGTACTCCTTCTGGCTGGCTGGCTTGGTCAGGAGAGATGGCCCCGGGATGGCCGGATGCTTGGCCGTGTCATGGCCGCCCCGGGAGTCGGGCATCGTTCAGCGCCGGTGCTGCTCGCGTATGAGGGAGCGCAGGACCACGGCGGCGATGGCCACGGAGATGGCCGAGACGGCGACGGCGGCCAGGAGTGCGGTGAGGACCACGCCGCCCACGACTACGGCCGCCACGGCTCCGGTGCTGATGGATACCGGCGGGAGCGAGCGCCGTACGGGCGCGGCCGGTTCGGCCGGGGTATGCGTGTGTGCGGGCGGCGGGGTGGGGCTGTCGGGGTACTTGGGCAGGAACACGGCGACCCTCTTCTTATCTACTCGTCTAGTTATGTGTGCCGTTTATGACGTCCACGCCGTCGCGCGTACCGGAGTCGATGGCCGGGGCCATGAAGGTGCGCGAGAGCAGGAATCCGAACAGGGCGATCACGACGACGATCCAGGTGCGGACGCCGAGGAACTTGACCGCTCCCCAGGCGATGAGTCCGAGGACGAGGACGAGCGGCAGGCTGACGGTCACGGTGTGCGGGGTCCTTTCAGCGGACGGGGCAGGTGTGGGTGCGGGCGGCGAGTTCGGCGGCGGCACGGCTGTCGTAGTCGGCGGAGAACCCGCAGCGGGGAGCGGTGCAGGCGGCGGTGTGCTTCTCGCGACCCCGGCCGTCGTAGGACGTGGCGACCTGAACGGGGCCGATGCGGGTGACGTTGCGGAAGCGGCGGTTGGCTGGCACAGCCGGTTTCCTTTCCTTTGTTCGCTTGCCTGGGGCGCGCGGACGTGTGTAAATGACCGGCATGTCACAAGGGGCGCGGCAGCTGGCCGCAGTCGGTACGGCCGCGTTGATACTCGGGCTCGCGTGTGCCGGGGGAAGGTGGTGGTTGGGCGAGTCCTGGACCACCGTGATCACCACGTGCTGCCTTGAAGTACTGATCATTTCGGCCGTCATCGGAACGCGGCGACTGATCCGGAAGCGGTAAAGCCTCCCGGCAGGGCCCGCCTTCAGAGTTGGGCGGCGATGGCGTCGGCCATGTGGGCGGGGACGCCGAGGCGGGCGCGGAGAGTGGGGGTGTCGATGGGTACTCCGGTGCGGGTGTGGTGTTCGGCGGCGACCTTGCGGGCGTGCTGGACCAGGGCGGCCGGGACGGGCGGGACAGATACGGCGGGTTGTTCGGAAGCCGGGGCCGGTTGGGCAAGTTCGGGCGTGTCCTCCTGGTCCTCGATGTTCTCGATGACCTCGGCGGCGTTGTCGGCGTTGTCGGCTGTCGCCATTGGTGCGGAGTGTGCGAGGAGTGTTCCGCCGAGGAAGGCGACCGCGGGCCAGCCCGCGACGAGGATGCGCAGCCAGGCCGGCACGTCGGTCATGTCGAGGAGTCCGGCGGTGGCCACGTTGGCGCCGAGGGACGCGGCGAGTGCGATGACGAACCAGCACCACGCGGCTGCTTTCGTGTGGCCGGACCGTAGTCGACGCCAGGCGACGACGAGCAGCAGGTCGACCGAGACGGGATATGCCCACGCCTTCCACCCGTCTTGACCGGCCGCCGAGGCGACGTCGTGTAGGTGGGCGAAGGACAGTGCGGCGGCGATGAGCGCCTGTACAAGTACCGCGTCGATGCGGGCCAGTTGGGCGCGCATGATGTCGCTCCTTCCAGGTTCGGGCATGGGAGGGGTAGGGAGTCGGCGACGGGGGTTGGGCGGGCGGGGTGGAGACTCAGTCGGTCACCGGGCGCGGCTGGAAAGCCGGGGCCGGTGCTTCCACGACAGCTACGGGCACGTAGGGCCGGAAGGGCTTGAGTGTGGGCAGGTCGGGCACCAGGTGGGCCGACTCGCGGCAGATCTCTGCGGCGTCGCTCAGGGAGAGGTACGGGGTGCGGATGCGGGACCAGCCGCCGGAGGTGTCACCGGCCACGGCGAGGCCGGGGCGTTCGGGAGCGATGGCGCAGGCGGCTCCGACGGCTTCGGGGGCGATGTCGCCGAGGGCCATTTTGGCGGAGGCTTCGTCGTTGACGCGGTGGCAGACCCGGCCGGTCAACTGGGCCCGGAGCATGGTGGCGCCCTTGCCGAGTTCCGCGCCGAAGCGCTGCCCGCAGACCTCCAGGTAGATGCCGGCGGCGCGGCCGAGTTGGGCGAGGCGGATGAGCTGGGTGACCATCTCGTCGCGCCGGTCTTCATCCTTCCGCGTGGCGACGAGGAAGAGTTCGGCCACCTCGTCGACGAACAGCACGATGGGTACGGGGCGTTGTTTCTCGGGCAGGCCCCAGATGTCCGAGGTGATCTCCTCGTCCGGGGTGCCGGGTGCGATGCCCTGCCGGGCCTTGATCAGGTCGTATCGGTCTTCCATTTCCTTGATGAGCGCGGGCAGCAGCTCGGCCGCCTGGTCGGGGTCGGTGGCGAGCGCGGAGAGCCGGGCGGCGAACGGCGCCAGTTCGACACCGCGCTTGCAGTCGATGCCGACCAGGGCGACGGGTTGCCGGGCGAGTCCGGTGACGAGGTGGCGCAGGTACATGGACTTGCCCGACAGGGTTGCGCCGAGGGTGAGTTGGTGCGGAACGGTCCGGTAGTCGCGTACGAACGCGGTCGCGTCCTCCCGTAGCGCCACAGGAACTTTCAGGAGCCCGGTATTGGCGGACGAGGTGCGGGGCATCCGTACCTGCCGCAGTACGTCGAAGCCGACGAGCCGCAGTTCGACGACGCCCGGCTTGACGGTCGTGACGTACACGGCGTGAACGCCCCAGGCGTGCCGCAGCCGTTCGGCCGAGGCGGCGACGTCGGCGGGTTCCTGCCCCGGGGCGAGCCGCAGACGAATCCGCAGCCCGGTCGAGGTGGGCCGGATGATGCCCCGGCGCGGCGGTACGGGCCGGACCTCACGTCGGGTGGTGGCCTTCACAGCCAGCACCCGCAGCCGGGACGGTGCCACAGTCAGGCCGCATGCCTCCATGACCGAGGTGTACGAGCCGAGCAGCCGGGCCGTGGCTATCGGCAGGCCGACCGTGGACCAGTACGCCGCCGGGTGCTTGGCCCGGGTGTAGGCGGCCCCGCCGCCGAGCGCGGCGAGAGGACCACCCACTTCCAGAAGCGTCGTCAGGTCGCTCATCAGGCGGTGGCCCCTATCGCGACGGGGAACGCGGCCGGGGTGACAGCGGCGGCACGGAACGCGATGCCGTGACGCTGCTGCCCGTTGAACACGCTCTCCCACGGCCGGGCGACGAGCCCCGGCAGCGAGACGGGCGCCCCGAGGGCGAGCCCCTCGGAAACACCGCCCTCGGGAACGGTGACCTTGATCAGCGAAGACTCGCCGTCCTGGATGTGGACGACGCCGATCGTCATCAGCGCCTCACCGCTGACGGCGTCCTTGGCGATCTCGCCCGTCTGCCGGTCGCGGACCTTGGGCTCAGGGGCTTCGGTCAGCAGGATCGTCGCGGCTGAGGTCTCAACACGGATGGTACGCTAGACAGTTCTCCTACCTAGTCATCTATACAAGATGCGTCTGCGAACCCGATCTTCCGGGCTCACGTGGATCACTCTGACACACAACTTGGCCACTCGTCTATACGAGTATGCCTGTTGGGGTGTACGAGTTCGAAGAAAAGGAGCCCCGCGCACCACCGCCCGTCATGCGCTCACGTCGCCGGGAGCTGGTACGACAGCACGTACGCGTCCGCCGCCATCACGGTGTCGCAGACCTCCACAGCACGCCCGTCGGTGTCGAACGCGGTACGGATGAGGTGGATCACGGGCACACCGGAGGCCAGCCGCAGTGTCTTGACCTCGGCGGGCGCGGGCATGCGGGCCCGGATCTCCTCCTCGAAGTGGTCGAGCCGGTGGCCGAGTTCCTCAAGGCGGGCGTAGATGCCGCCGGGACCGGGGTTGGGCTCGGCGATGGCCGTACCGCGCGCGATGTCGAGCGGAAGGTAGGAGGCCGCGAACTCAACTGGCTTCCCATCCAGGAGATACCGGCGCCGCCGGGCAAGCACCCGCCGCACCGAGCCGAGCCGGGCGGAGATGTCCTGACTGGCCTTCTCCTCCTTGACCTCAAGACTGTCGACCTGCGGATGACTGCCGGCCGCGTCGGCCTCGACGATGAACGCGGACTTCCCCTGCTCCCTGTGCCGCCGGGCGAACCGGTCCGATGCAAGCCGCCGCACGGGCGGCCGGGGCCGCACGAATACGCCCTTCCCGTGCTCGGCATGCACGAGCCCCTCCCCCTGGAGGACGGAGAAGGAGTTCCGGACAGTCATCCGGGAGACTCCGTAGTGCTCGACAAGCTCAGCTTCGGAGGGCAGCTTGGCGCCCTCGGTGAACCGCCCACGGTCGATGGCCTCGCGCAGCTGGTCGGCAATCTGTCGGAAGACCGCACGATCGCTCGTGGGGTCGAGATCACCGAGCAAGCCGGATGGGAGTGAGGACACGAGTACTCCTTTAGGTATCTAGACGAGTGGGCGAGTGTTGTTGCTACGGTGGAGAGCCTAGCCACCTGAGAGGGTCGAGGAACGTGAGCACTGACCGTCCGCACTCCGTGAGCGTTGCCGGAGTCATCGTCGACGACCAGGGCCGCGCTCTCCTGATCCAGCGCCGCGACAACGGCCGGTGGGAACCCCCCGGCGGCATCCTCGAACGCGAGGAAACCATCCCCGAGGCCCTGCAACGCGAGGTCCTCGAAGAGACCGGCATCAAGATCACAGTTCCGGCGACCCTCACCGGCGTCTACAAGAACATGACGGGCCTGATCGTCTCGCTGGTCTTCCGCTGCGAGGCCGACAAAGGCACCCCCACCACCGGAACCGAGACCCGCGCACTGCGTTGGGCAACCCGTGAAGAAGTCTCCGAGCTTGCCGACGAGGCATACGCGATCCGCGTCCTGGACGCACTCGACGCCACCTCCCCGCCGGCCGTCCGCGCCCATGACGGCGTGAAACTCGTCTAGCCCGAACCCGCTGCACATGGCGGCCTACCAGCACGAAGGAACTTGTATGCACGAGTATACGAGCACAGCGCGGGTCTGGGGACTCACTTGCCCAGGTTTCCCAGAAGAGATCAGCCGAGCCCGCCGCTGGACCCGCGACATCCTGCGCGACTCCCCCATGGCCGACGACGCCGAACTGATCGTGAGCGAGCTGAGCACGAACGCGGTCCTCCACACGGCCAGCGGCCAGGAGACGGGAAGCTTCCATCTGGCACTCGCAGTCTCGGCGCAGGTGATCGCCCTGTCAGTCACGGACGACGGAGGCACCGGCGCAGCCCCGAAGGTCGAGCACCCGCACGTGAACGCCGAGCACGGCAGAGGCCTGGGCATGGTCAGCGCACTCGCCCACCGGGTCGTGGTCCACGACAGCCAGGGCGGCTACACGGTCACCGCGGAACTCTTCACGGACGCGCGCGGGGGAGGCCACCCGTGCTGACAAACGGGCCCCGCCGGGGCTTCTGGTGCGAGTGCTGGACCGAGCACCTAAACGAGGCGCAACAGCCCGTACTCCGAGCATCCTTCGACGCCTACTCCCCGCCCCAGGCCGACAGATGGATCGCCATCGCGCTGCGGACCATCTCACCGGCACTCGACTCGGACGCCTCCGACGAGGCATGGGCGTGGCTGTACGAGGGACGCATCGAGACACGGAGAGCCCTCTTGCACGCGAACCCCTGCACGGTGTCAGTCACCCACGCCGACACACGCATCACCTGGACGGTCCGACCGGCACTCTTCCTGCCCCTTGCACACCGCCAGGCGACCGAACTCCCAGCCTGCGCAAACGACTTCAAGGCCCCCACCAGCTACAGAACCGAGCCCCAGGAGACCGACTGAGTTACAACTTTCTCTACTGGTTCAAGGCGGCTCGCTCCGCTCCCCGCGCGCGGCCCGGCCCCCGGCCGGGCCTGCGCTCCTGTCTCCGCCCCGCTCCAGCCCGGCCGGCACCCGTGCCGCGCGCATAGCAGTCAGCCGCCTGATGCCAGAGAGGAGGTACACCGTAGCCGGGGCAGTCGGTTCAGCGATCCTGTCGCCGCGCTCCCCGTGGCGCAGGAATCAAATTTTCAGATACGCACTCGCCGAAGCCGCATTTTTCAACTGGTCCGCATAGGTATCTATAAGAAGCCGAACACCATCGATGCGATCCCTTACGTCTGCCGCATCGAAGCTGACCAGTTCCCCATGAGCAACCTGATTCCGCGCCAAAACAATTCGTTGATCAATGAATACGCTGCGGGTTTCATAGAGAGGAAGGATATCCAACCCGACAGCCTGAACAATCTCTTTGAAGACGCTAGAGGAGAGGTTACTCTCAGTGTCTATACACTTATCCGGCGAGACCGCAAAAACTTCGGTGCGACGAGCATCAATCTCCTGGAGAAGCTCACCAAGGTACCTTACTTTTACACTACCTGAGGCCCTCTTGAAAGTTGACAGTACGTAAGCGGCCTGGAAAGGAAACTTGAGGTCAGCGACTTTGATAGTTGCCTTGTTAATGAAGTTCACGTAGGCACTACTGCCACCTTTCACGAAACCTTCCCAGTGGGCGTAGGCGAGGACTACAGAAGATCTCGCAATACAGCTTAGCCGGTGAGGGTCGGGGTTCTGCTCCGAAACCATCATACTCAAATTTGAGAGTTCGACTTTTCTTCGAGCCAACTGACGGTCGATACTCTCAATGAATCGCGTCGGATCCACGAGCCCCCCAGTCAGACAGAAAAAAGCTGGCGTCCGTAAGGAATTGTCCTCTTCATTCGCTGGTCTGCTCGTTGCCCAGTTGCGTGTCCAGGGGCGAATGCCGGGTCATTCCAGAGTTCCTCGCGAGCCCGCTTTACCTCGCTCTCCCCAGGTACACGCTCAGGAGCATAGTGGCCCAAGCCGAGGGAAAGCACTTCGAATGCCGTAGAGGAAAAAGCGCCTTCGGTACGACCAGTGACGGGGTTCAGCTTGCGCATCGCGTCGCCCCCCAGGGAATCGTTCAACGCTCTGAAACAAAGATCGAAAGCTTCTTTTTCCGACCGCAGCTCAGGATACCCCTTTTCAACGAGGGACAGGGTTTCCGCTGAAAGAAATTCTCCGATGTTTCCGATACTGGAGATTTTATCCTCAGGCAACAATCGCAACGAAATAAATCGGAGAGCGAGCTCAAGGTGATACTGCTCTTTAATGAGTCGCTCCGGGAGATTCAAGACGGCCTGGAAGTCCTTCGATGATGCTACATCCTGGAGCCACTCGAAGTGGGTTTTACTGAGACTCACGAGCAGGCAGTTTCGGAGTTCTTGTGGAGTCGCGATACTGCCGTAAGAATTTAGACGCTGGAAAAGGTCATACTTGGCTCGATTATCGCTCTCGCGCTTAATGATTTTCACATCAACGCGCGACCTCTTAAAATCGAGCTGTTGAGCGCGCGTTAGCGCCTTCTCCGCCCCCTCGAAGAGTTCATACGCCACTCCTTCAAGGCTGGTCAAGAATGGCGCAGTTTCGCACATAAATGGTTCGATGAGTTCGCCTTGGTCATCGCGAAGAATCCCCATGAACTGGAAAATCGTGGACAGCCTCTGCACGCCGTCCACTACATCCCAAACTCCGTCCTCGTTTTGGGCCACAAATATACTTGGCAAAGGGATTCCGAGTAGGATGCTTTCAATCAGCTTGGTCCTCTGAGCACCGGACCACCGGAAGATACGCTGAAATTCCGGATGAATATCCATTTCCCCGTCGCGATAAAGATTTGCGATCTCACTAATTGACATGGGGTACGAATCGGTAGTGATTCGCTGCCGATAAAGTTCGAGTTCGGATTCCAGCGTCATTCTGCGATGCTAGCATTCAGAGGTTCCAGAGTCTGCGGTTCTTCTCGAACATCACCCAGGAGTCTTGACACGTTGCAGGGCGGCGCGTGTCGGCTCCCCTCGTACCTCACCGACGAACACGGGCCTACTGATAGCAGGTCGCACCACGAGCTCGGCAGATCGAGCGGGGAACAACGTGGAGTCATGGGGAGAGCAGGCGCCACGCACGAGGCCGACGCCCAACCGTTCGTCCAAGTCCGCGCCCGAACCAGCCCCGAATGATCGCAGCTTCCCAAGCTGAGGGCACGGAAGCTGTCGTCACGGACCAGCCGTCGTGACCTGGTCCGGTCGACGACACACACCAGTAGCGTGGCTGAGGCTGGTGGGGGTGCAGCGAGGCACACGCGCGCCTGATCGGTCGACGCACCCGTCATCGTGGCTGACTGTCTTCGTTTAAGGTTCGTACATAACCGTGCCAGCAGACGCAGGGGTCAGCCCACGGTCAACGGGGGTGTCCCCCAGTAGAGTTTCTGGCCGCCTCACCAGGTATCGAAGCCATAGGTCAGCAGAACGTCTCCTCTAAAGCTGTGGTAGCGGGCCCTCGCTTGCCGTCCAAGGAGGCGTCGCTTCGCTGTCCCGCATCATCCGAACCTTGGAAGTGGAGAAGAGCCCAGAGAGTTGCGCGAAGATTTTGACCCAAACCGTCCATGTGGCTTGGGTAATCGACACTGGGCTACAAGTCATAGGCCGGCGGCGGGCCAGGCCGTGCTGCAGCCTGCTCCTGTGCCGTCCGGCCCGGCGAGAAGCAGAGTACTCAGTCCGACTCAGAAAAGATCTTGGAGACGGGTAGGAAGCAGTGTCCTGTCTCGCTCGCGTGCCGCTTCTTGCGGCGCATCAGCTCGTCCAAGCGGATGCGTTGGTCGAGCACAGCCATGAAGTCGCCCCCATCCATCGTGATGAACGGCGTGCTGAGGCTGTAGACCGCCAGGGCGTCCGAGGTGAAGTTGCTCATGCTGATGTAGAGGCCGAGAGTGTTCTTGCCCTTGCGCTCGATGTTGCTCTTGAAGACGTCCAGCTCCCGGCGGCCGATGGCCTCTTTCCACCACTTGGCTTCGAGGACGTAGTGGTCGGTGTCGAAAGAGAACGCACCATCGATCTGCTCATGGCCCAAGCTGTATGCCGCCCGCGGCTCCAGGTCGTACAGGGCGAACAGCTCGTTGATGAATCCCTCGAAGTCCCTCCCCCGCTGCTGCGGGTTGGTAGCCGAGTGCATCACGATGAACCGTTGCTTCAGCTCCTCGTGCGCCTGGGCAAACGCCCGGCCGTCCTGGGCCTGCTTGGCGCTCTCCGCGATGGCGACCGCGTGTGCCTCATGCTCCGCGATGACCTCACGCTGCTTCGCAGTCCAACGCCTCAACTCCGCTACGGCCGCCGTCGCCTTGGCTACCTTCTCTTCGCCATCCTGCTGGGAAGTCAGGTTAGGGAAGGTCTCCATGTCGGCGATGTCGAGCATGAGTGCGACCGTCAGGTCTAGGTAACGGGCTTCATTGGCTTGCAGCAGGTGTACCAACTGGCCGGATACTTCCCGTTTTGTGGACGACTGGAAGCTCATCTGTGCCAGAAGCTCGCTGTGGTCCTTCAACATTGCTCGGACGTACAGCTCAAAAGGGTCTTTGTTCCAGTAGATCGTGGTCAGCGCCTCGACTAGCGCTGTGTATGCGGCCGGGCGGATGGCCTTACTACGGTTTTGAGGCTGCGGCACCGTCCCCCTCCTCCTTACGCACGATGACCGACCTATCACGGTACCGTGCGATCAGCCGATGACCAGCCGGTATGACAGGACTTGATCCCAGAGGGATCGATGGACCACCCCATCCATCCCCCACCGACGCACCGATGATCTAGGCCGATGTTGGGCAGCAGAAGTGTTCGATCCCTGGACACCACACCACAAGCGCACCAGAACGAGAGGGAACCAGCGGGGAATCATGGTAGATGCAGCCAAGCTCGACGAGGTCGCACCGCGACTCTTCGCGCAGGTCAGCGCTCGACTCTCGTCATCCGCTCAATACGAACCCCCAGGCCATGGCCCCGGGGGTTGTTTGTCGCAAGATCACGAACGGACGGAACCGCCTCGACCCTGTACGCCTCAAGGCAGCCAGCGCTCGCGTTGCCGTGTCAGCCTGTCTGGACCCACCAGATCAGCCAGGTAACGGCCGCGCCGCCGAGTGTGTACCCAGCACCTTTCAAGGCGTTCATGAAAATGATGCGCAAGTAGCGGCGACTACGGCGGCGCCACAGGGTCGTAGAGTGTGGGGTAGGGCTCTCCGTGGAGGGGAGTCCGATGGAGTGCTTCAAGAGGTGCTCCGGAATCCAGTGATATGTGCTGGTGAAGTCGCACCGCTCCGCCACGGCGCCAACCACATGCGGAGTGGTGCGACCCCTCAATTCTTCGAAACGTTGCCCGCCAAAAGCACAGGGGTAGTCCCTTGGTCAGGCGTCGCCCCTCCGAGGGCGCGAGGGGTGAAGGGCGGCAACAAGCTGTAAACGGGGCGCAATCCCCGGCCTGATCGAGTCTTGAGGGTGTCGAACCACTCCTCATCGACCTGGACGAGGATGCCGTGCTTCGACAACTCACGGATGCCCTTGCCCGCGCTGTCGGCAGAAATGCCGTACCAGTCTGGTATCCGCTCCTGAGGCAGAGTGAACTCAAGCTTCCGCTGGTTCGAGGCGATCAGGAGCATTGCCTTGCCGGGAAGGGAAAGGGCATTGTGCCAGCCCTTGTCCCAGTACTCATACGTCAGCTGGAAGTAGGGGTCCCCCAAACCTTCCCCCGGGGGCGTGTACCGCCGACCGGAGCCGTCCTCGTGTAGCTTCGTGATGGTTGACTTGCCCCCCTCGCCACGAGCTCGGGTGATGAGTCTTAACTCCTTAAGGACTCTCCAGGCACGAGACACCGCGGCCGTTCCTGCCGTCTCATCGAAGATGCCCACCGACCTGGACCACGTCGTGGACCACTCGGTGACAGAGAAGTCCCCGCCGCTGGTCACGGCGCTGAGCAGCAGATAGAGGTCTAAGGGGCGTTTAGCGGAGCGGCGCACCAGATCAGCCAGAGCTCCTGGTGCCTTCGTCCTTCCTTTACCCACGTCCCTCTGGAGGAAGGCGCGGCGGATCGGCACCGTACGTGTTGGGCGCTGAGAACGATCAAGGATGAGCTTTATGGTCTCGGGTTGCCCGAGGGGCGTCGCCCCTTGCACCGGAGGCGAGTTGATGCCGTGGTGAGTGGTCGTCATGCAGCCAGCATGGCACGGACTTAATGTCCACGGCCGGTTTGAATCGACACCACTGGTGGCCTCGACTTGTCGCTTCAGCGGGTGCCATACGATGCCTAAATTATGTCTCATAGGATGCCTACGTAACGATGACAAGTTACGACGACACCGTTACCTGGGCCGACTTGCGGGGCGTTCGGGAACTGACCATCGCCCAGGAGCGAGCTCGACTAGCGGGCGGCATGCTGCGGACTTGTCTTTGTTCCCTGAGTTCCGCGGGTGAGGCGAAGAGGTCGTTACCCAGGTGCTCTCCACCACGCCTCCGCCGTCGGACTTACTCTGAACGACGTCATGGAGCAGCGTGATCGAGGCCCGGTGGTGGGTGCCAGCGCTCCAGGTCAGCACAGCTAGGGCCGTCTCAGTTTCCGTCTCATTCAGCGCCGTTCACGGCCGTTCAGACGAGACCCACGGCAGTAGCCGCTCCGGCGACCGGCCGCCTATGAACGCAGGTGAACGGCCCTGTTCGATGCTGCCCGGACCACCACCACAGTTGGAAAGCGTGTTGGGGGCAACCCCTCACGAGTTCGAATCTCGTATCCTCCGCCAGTGCCTCACCGGGCACGATGTCGAAGGGCCTCACCGCTTGCGGTGGGGCCCTTCGTCGTGTGTGGTCTCAGTTTTGGTCTCAGTTGCAGTGATCGGACTGGGCTGGACCTCGGCGGACAGTGATCTGGTTCACCCCCCCGGTCACTCCTCCTCGGCGGCTTCGGTGGTGCGCGGTGGCACGACCCGCGCCCAGACGCCCGCCACGCGCGTCAGTCAGTCCGAGGCGGCCTACCAGCAGACCGGTGAGTGCGGCGGCGTCGAGTACCCCGGTGGGCACGGCGTGGCTGTGCTGATTGCCGATGCACGGGTTGGCCTCGTCCAGGGCCGCCTTGCCTGCGGCGCCGCGGTCGGAGCAGTTGGTCCGGGCCCAGCCTCGCCCGAACGCGGAGATGCGCGACTGAACCCGATGATCACTCTCGACGCCGATGGCTGTGCCGATGCTTCCCAAGGCCGGGGTAGGCCCGCGCACGGCTGGCCGGACACACCGCCGGGCATGGGCCGGGCATCGTGGATCGCGCGGGTCAGGAAGGGGCGGCAGAGGTGTTCTGGTCCAGGCGCGTGCGGAGGGTGGCGGCGAAGTCCTCGGCGCGGGACAGCTGGACGCGGAGCTTGTCCACCTGCTCGGTCGCGGCCTGTTCGTAGACGCGGACACGGCCCAGCAGGACGTCCCGCTCGGCGGCGTCCAGGGGGTCGTCGCTGTCAAGGCGGTCGGTGGCGTCCAGGAGGTCGCGCATCTGGTCGAGGGTGAAGCCGAGCGGCTTCATACGGCGGATCACCATGAGCCGGACGACGTCCGCCTCGGTGTAGAGGCGGAAGCCGCCCTGGGAGCGGGCGGAGGGGATGACCAGGCCGGTTTCCTCGTAGTGCCGGATGGTGCGCAGGGACAGCTCCGTCCGCGCGGCGACTTCGCCGATCTGCATGTGATTGTCGTCCACGCCCGTGTCCTGGCCCTTCTCGTCCTGCCGGGACCGCGTCCCGTGCGATGCCGCCGCCCTCTACTCTAACGTTAGGGTAGAGTTGCTTTTGCGAGGCGGCCCGGCTGCCCCGCGACTGCCGTTCCGGGGCCGATGGCGCCCCCGGCGAAGATCCGATTCTTGCAGGAGAGAGCGTGCGCGAGCCCACGACGCCCATCGCCGCCGCCTGCCCACCGTGACTCTTCGCTCCCCGATGTGAGCCACCCGGCCGCGCCTACGCGCAGGCCCCGGCTCCGTCGCTTCTTCGACTTCCGGTCCGCTCCTCGCGGGCCGTCCGCGGGGTGCCGGCCCGGTTCCTCCGCGTTCTCCCGCACGCCCCGGCCCGCCAGTGGGGTGCCCGAGCACGACAGGTACGCATCTCCTTGTCTTCTTCCGTACTGACTCCCGACGCGCGGCTGCGCGGTCTGCGCCCCGACTGGCTGAACGACCCGAAGGTCTGGCGTACCGAGGTGCTGGCCGGCCTGGTCGTCGCCCTGGCGCTGATCCCGGAGGCGATCTCGTTCTCGATCATCGCCGGTGTCGACCCCGCGGTCGGTCTGTTCGCCTCGTTCACCATGGCCGTGACCATCTCGATCGTCGGCGGCCGGCGCGCGATGATCTCGGCGGCGACCGGCGCCGTCGCGCTCGTGATCGCACCGCTCAACCGTGAGCACGGCTTCGGCTACCTGGTCGCCGCCGTCATCCTCGCCGGTGTCATCCAGGTCGCGCTCGGCGCGCTGGGGGTCGCCAAGCTGATGAGGTTCGTTCCGCGCTCGGTGATGGTCGGCTTCGTCAACGCCCTCGCCATCCTGATCTTCATGGCCCAGGTCCCCGAGATGCACGACGTGCCCTGGGCCGTGTATCCGCTGATCGCGGCCGGTCTGGCCCTCATGGTGTTCTTCCCGAAGGTCACTACCGTGATCCCGGCGCCACTGGTGTCCATCGTCATCCTCACCGTCATCACCGTCGCCGCCGGGATCGCCGTGCCGACCGTGGGCGACAAGGGCGCCCTGCCGTCCTCGCTGCCGGTGCCGGGCCTGCCGGACGTGCCGTTCACCATGGACACCCTGACCACCATCGCCCCGTACGCGTTCGCGATGGCCCTGGTCGGACTCATGGAGTCGCTGATGACCGCGAAGCTCGTCGACGAGATCACCGACACCCACTCCTCCAAGACCCGCGAGTCCATCGGCCAGGGCATCGCCAACATCGTCACCGGCTTCTTCGGCGGCATGGGCGGCTGCGCCATGATCGGCCAGACGATGATCAACGTGAAGGTGTCCGGCGCCCGCACCCGCCTCTCCACCTTCCTCGCCGGCTCGTTCCTGATGGTGCTGTGCATCGCCTTCGGATCGGTCGTGTCCGACATCCCCATGGCCGCCCTGGTCGCCGTCATGGTGATGGTGTCGTTCGCGACGTTCGACTGGCACTCCATCGCACCCAAGACACTTCGGCGGATGCCCACCGGGGAGATCGCCGTCATGGTCATCACCGTGATCTGTGTGGTCGCCACCTCCAACCTCGCCATCGGCGTCGTCGTCGGCTCCATCACCGCGATGGTCATCTTCGCCAAGCGTGTCGCCCACCTCGCCAACGTCACCGCCGTCACCGACCCCGACGGCAGCACGGTGGTGTACTCCGTAACCGGTGAGCTGTTCTTCGCCTCCTCCAACGACCTCGTCGGCCAGTTCAACTACGCCACCGACCCGGACAGGGTCGTCATCGACCTGTCCGCCGCCCACATCTGGGACGCCTCCTCGGTCGCCGCCCTCGACGCGATCGAGACCAAATACGCCCAGCGTGGCAAGACCGTGGAGATCATCGGGCTGAACAGCCCCAGCGCCGACCTCCACGGCAAGCTCACCGGCGAACTCACCAGCCACTGACCCGGCCCAGCCCCAGCCCCGTAAAACACGTAGGACGCCGGCTTCGTCGGGGTCCTACGCTGTTCGGGGACAGGCGTGGCGTATCCCGAAGCCATCGCAGCAGCCCCCGCCGACTTCGGCGCCCTCCAGCAGCACAAGAACCACCCCGAGCAGTCCCTCAGCGCACGCCACCTCCCCGTAGACGCGAGCGGGGCCGTGGACACAAGCTCAACCCTCACCCCCGTCCGGCCCGGGGCCCCGCCGCCCACCGCCGCGGTGTGAGGCCCAGCGGCGCCGCAGCCAGTCTCCGGTCTCTCCGATCGCGACCAGAACGGCGGCCGATGCGGCACACCCGGCAAGGCGCACCGGCTGCCCGAGTGCCATGCCCAACAGCCACAGCAGGAGAGTGACCGTGATCCACCACGCGGTGACGGATCTGATCTCCGCCCACCACTGCGGAACCTGCTTCACCGGCCGGCGCCGGAGCTCGGGAGAGTGGAGACTGCCGGGGCGAGCGACTGCCAGGGCATCGCCGTCATCCCTTTCCGGTTGTTGGCGGAACCGGAGTTCCGATACGCGGGTGGGGCGTCGCAGGTTGCCGGCGGCGACCATGACCAGGCCGGTGATCAGCAGGGCCAGGCCGATGACCAGGACGGGGAATCCGGGGCCGGGCAGGACGTACATCAACGCCCCGGCCAGGGTGAGCGGCGCTCCGACGGCCGCCAGCGCGCTCCCGATGCGACGTTCAGATATGCGTTGCTCCTGGGTGCTGCTGCGGTGAGGGGTCATCAGATGTCCTTGCCGATCAGGGATGCGGTCAGGGCGCCAGCGAGGAGGGCCCAGGCGACGGCGGCCCATCCGGCCTGGCTCCAGCCGATGGCCGTCATGCTCACCGCGACCACGCCTGCGGCTGCCATCGCCCGCCGGCTGGTCGTGAAGGCCCTTTGGCGGCGGGCGCTGCCTGGGTGCCGGATCTCGGTGAACGCGGTGCGGATGCCAAGAACCGCGACGATGATCACGGGCGCCAGCAGCGATGCCTCGCCACCGCCGTCCATCAGGTGTCCTGCCTGTCCGGCCCGGCGTCGGCCGACTGGGCCCGCTGGTAGATGTCGGGGATGCCGTCCGCGTCGGCGTCGAGGTTCTCCGCCTCGTACAGACGCCGGTAGATCGTGTTCCGGCGGCGTAGCAGGGCGGCAGCGAGCATCGCGGCGAGCACGGAGGCGATCAGGACCGCCGCCTTGATGTGCTCCCCGACCGCCGTGCCGGTGAAGGCGAGTTCGCCGATCAGCAGCGCCACGGTGAACCCGATTCCCGCCAGCACCGACAGGCCCAGCACGTCGGCCCAGGCCAGGTCCGGGTTGAGGCGGGCGCGGGTGAAGCGGGCGGCCAGGTACGTCCCGGCGAAGATGCCCACGGTCTTGCCGGCGATCAGACCGATGACGACGCCGAGGGGCTCGGGGCTGGTGAAGACCTCGCCCAGAGCTGCGCCGGTGATGCTCACTCCGGCGGCGAACAGCGCGAACAGCGGCACCGCGACCCCGGCCGAGACCGGGTGCACCAGGTACGCGACCCGGGCGGCCGGGGACTTCGTCTCGCCTGCGTCGGGGGTGGTGCGCAGGATCAGCCCCATCGCGACCCCGGCGACCGTCGCGTGGATGCCGCCGTTGTACATCAGCGCCCAGACCGTGACGCCGAGGGGGACGTACCACCACCAGCCACGTACCCGCGCCCGTTGGAGCAGGTAGAAGACGACGAGTCCGGCGAACGCCCCGGCCAGCGCCCACAGGTTCAGGTCGGAGGTGAAGAACACCGCGATGATCAGGATGGCGCCGAGGTCGTCGACGACCGCGAGGGTCAGCAGGAACGCGCGCAGCGCGGCCGGCAGGTGGGTGGACAGGACCGCGAGCACGGCGAGGGCGAACGCGATGTCGGTGGCCATCGGCACCGCCCACCCGTCCAGGTTCCCGCCGCCCGCCGAGGCGGTCACGGCATACAGAGCGGCCGGCACGGCCATTCCGCACATCGCGGCAATCACCGGCAGCGCCGCCGTCGCGGGGGTACGCAGCTCGCCGACGACCAGTTCACGCTTGAGCTCGATCCCGGCGACCAGGAAGAACACCGCGAGCAGCCCGTCCGCCGTCCAGTGCCCCACCGACAGGTCCAAGCCGAGAGCCGACACTCCGAAGTGGAAATCCCGTATGCCCTCGTAGGCCCCGCTCCACGGGCTGTTCGCCCACGCCAGCGCCACCACCGCGGCAGCGAGGAGAACCAGGCCACCGACGGTCTCGGTACGCAGTGCACGGGCGATGGCCTGACGCTCCGGAAGCGGAAGCAGGCCCAGGAAGTAGGAACGCGAGCGAACATCAGACACGGCGGGGTGTCCTCCGGGGCGTCGGCGGAAAAGGGCACACGGCCCCACGGACGCCGACCAGACTTCCCGGCACACCCCGCGCCAGTTTTTGACGCGTTCTTTGCACTCTATCCAGCCCGAACCCCGCTGTCTCCCCCACCCTGCGGACGCCCAAGCCCGACAGCCTGCGGCGCTGTGACCACCCGGCCCTGTCAGGTTCGGGCCACACGCCTCCGCCGGCTCGAACTCCACGAACACCTTCCCGGCTGCCACGCGCGGCGGTCTCAGCATCCGCGTGGGCATCGTCCTGCTCGCCGCCGCCGTCCACCACTACCTCGTCATCAACCACCTCGCGGCCGACAGCACAGTGGCGCCAACCCGCCCCCGCGCAGCGGACCGGCGACTGCAATGCGCCAACCGCCGCAAGGAAGAACACACACCACAGAGCCCCTGTGGAGATCCACCTCGTGCACGACCTTCAGAAGGGTTTCGTAGGCCAGTCCAGCAGCCGGGCCCCGATCACCGCGGTCTGCAACGTGTAGCGGTGCACCGGGTCGGACGGGTCCGCACCGGTGAGCTGATGAATGCGTTCCAGACGGTAGGTGAAGGCCCGCACACTCAGCGACAGCCGCCGCGCCGCCTCCGCGGACACGCAGCCGGAGTCGAAGTACACGGTGAGGGTATCCAGGAGCGGCTGCGCGCCACCGCGGGCTCCGCGCAGCGAGCCGAGGGCGCTTTCGACCAGATCGGCCATGGCCTGCCGGTCGCGGGTGAGGACGGGGTAGACGAGAAGGTCCGCCGAGCGCAGCACGGGTTCGTCGAGCTCCAGCCGGTCGGCGAGGTCGAGGGCGTTGAGGGCCTCCTCGTAGGACTGGACGACCCCGGCCGCGCCGGGCTGCGGGCGGCCGATCCCCACCTGTCCGCCGCCAGTGGCAACGACCGCGTGTTTGGCGAAGTACGTGAGAACCTCGCTCTGGTCCCCCGGAGCGACGCAGACCAGCCGTCCGTCCTTGGTGGTGAGCAGGATGCTGCGGTCGCCGAACCGGCCGATCAGCGCATGCTCGACCTCCCGGAGAACCGTGTCTCCCTCTTCGTACGCGACCGTGCCGCGTGCCACGGCGACGGCGTGTTCGTACGACAGGCGTAGTCCGTAGCGTTCCGCGCGCTGGGCGAGTCGGCCCAGGTCGCTGCGGCCGTACAGCAGGTCGTCGATGAACTCCCGGCGGCCTGCCTCCTCCTGGCGTACGGCGATTCTCTGCGCCTGCTCGTAGCCCTCGGCGAACGCGTCGACAGCCTGGGCCACGGCGGCCAGCACGTTGTCCACGGACGCGCCGTTCTGGGTCGGCCAGTACGCCCGGGTGGCTGCCATGTGGGTGCCCACCAGGACACGCAGCCCGAGGCCCGCCTCCGCGGCCTGCTTGCCCAGTGCACGGCGGGAATCGAGTTCGTCCCGGGACAGTCGGCGGCCGGTCGCCGAGGCGTCCGCGAGGATGCGGGCATAACCCCGCAGGTACTCCCCGTGCTCATCGGACATGTCCCGCCCCGCCATGTTGTTCCCCCTGAATTGGACGCGCCTTGACGTCTTTTTAGCGCATGCCCGGAAGAACTGGCCCTGCATCACCGAGATCGTTGCCTGCCTTCGGCAGTTTCAGACGACGAAATGCGGTGAAGCACGCCGCGGGGCTGCACACCATGTCGGAATCCGGCAATGTACGGAGTTCCAGAATGCGCGCCAAGAACCTGTCAATGCCGCGTGAAGGACGCGTAAGGTTCCCTGCGGTGTGCCGGGAAGCCTGGTCGGCGGTTTGGGGACAACTCTCTTCGCCGATCGAAGATTCAAGGTCATGATGCTTGTCGTGGTGTTCGGGGTGGCGCTGCTGATCGCGGTGCTGCTGTCAGGGCTTGCCGCCCGGACCGTTCTGTCGACGTCGTTGCTCTTCCTCCTCGGTGGCGCGCTCGTCAGTGACGGGTTCCTCGGGCTGATCCACATCACGCCGGACAGTGAGATCGTGTCCGTGACGGCCGATCTGGCGCTGTTCGCGGTGCTGTTCACCGACGGCATGCACGTCTCCTTCCCCAAGCTGCGCACCAACTGGCGCAACCCGGCCCGCGCCCTCGGACTCGGCATGCCGCTCGCGTTCGTCGGCATGACGCTGATCACGCACTACCTGGTGGGCCTGGACTGGACGACGTCCTTCCTCGTCGGCGCCGTGCTGGCGCCCACCGACCCCGTGTTCGCCTCCGCGATCGTCGGGCGCAAGGAAGTCCCGTCGAAGCTGCGGCAGTTGCTGAACGTGGAGAGCGGCATCAACGACGGGCTCGCCCTGCCGGTCGTGCTCATCCTGATCGCCGCCGCCGGACCGACCTCCGGGCACGCCGAGGCGTCCTTGGGGACGATCGCACTGGAGCTGGTCCTGGGTTTGGTCTTCGGTGTCGTCCTGCCGTTCGTAGTGGTCGAACTCGTACGGTTCCGGCTGCTGGGCGCCGAGCCGAAGCTGCAGCCGCTGCTGCCGCTGGCCATCGGTGTGATCCTGTACGCCCTCTGCCACCTCACGCACGCCAATCCCTACCTCGCCGCGTTCTCAGCCGGAGCGGTGCTCACCGCCCGCTCCCTGGAGGCGAAGGAGGCGTTCGAACCGCTCGGCGAGGCGCTGGCGGAGCTGGCCAAGTTCGCGGCCCTGCTGGTCTTCGGCGCACTGCTCACCCCGCAACTGTTCGGAGACCTGTCCTTCGGCGGCTACGTCGCGGTCGTCCTCGCGATCGTGCTGATCCGGCCGGCCTCGCTACTGCTGTCCCTGCTCGGCACCCGGTTCACCCGGCAGGAGAAGCTGGTCGCGGCCTGGTTCGGTCCCAAGGGCTTCGCGTCCGTGGTGTACGGGCTGCTGGTACTGCAGGCCGGGATCCCGCAGGGCGAGGAGGCATTCGCGCTCATCGCCGTGTGCATCGCCTTCTCGATCATCGCCCACAGCTCCACCGACGTACCCATCGCCCGCCTCTTCCGCGTCGACGACATCGCCGGAATCCCGGCCGGACGCCAGGACACCGACGCACAGTCACCGTCCGAGGAGACCCCGGCAGACGCACGCGGATGACCTGGCCGAGCCGTGCGCCCGGCCGTCCTTGTCGGCGCCGCCGCTGACCGGTCCCAACAGGGGCGGGTACGGCCCGACCTCGCAGACGACACTTCGGCCTGCCTCGGATGCCGGTCAGCACGGACGCTCACACGCGTGACGCCCCGGACAAGGACGTCCGGGGCGTCGGGCCGCGGTGGCCGCATTCCCTTACACCGCGACGATGCCCTCCATGCCGGACTCGGCGAAGGCGGGCAGCCCTGTGACGGTGGCGATCTTGGTGAGCGAGCCGTTCCTGCCGACGCGGAAGCCGTCGACCGTGCCGGAGACGGCGTTCTGCACGTACAGGAATTTCCCGTCCCGGGTCACCGCCAGGTCGATGACGCCCTGGGACATGGCCGAGGGCGGGGTGGCGATGCCTACATCGTTGGTGAGCGCGAGCTTTCCGTGCCGGTCCGTGCGGTAGCCGGTGACCGTGGAGTTGCCGGTGTTGCCCCCGTAGAAGAAGTCGCCGGCCCGCTCCAGCCAGCACAGTGTGTTCTGACCGTTGGCCAGCGGCTGCTGGACGACCTTGAGGGTTCCGTCGGCGCGCACCTTGTACGTGGTGACCGTCGATTTCTCGGCCTCGGCCACCAGCATCCGGCCGCCCTTGTCGAAGGTGATCGCGAACGGCACGCCACCGGCCGAGTCGTTGACCACCGGCTGATGGGCGGGACGTCCGTCGTGCCGCATCGGGAAGACCTCGACGGTGTTCGCCGACTTGGTGGTGACGACCAGAGCACGGCCGTCCGGCGTGAACGCGACCTGACCGGGCGAACTGCTGAACAACGGCACCTTCTTGTTGTCCAGCCCCAGCGAGCGATGTGAACCGCTCAGCGGCACCAGGCCCTTCGCGGTGATCCGGAATCCCTGGATGCTGCCTTTCCCGCCCGCGTTCATGACGTACGCCAGGCTGCCGGAGACCGCGACCGACGCGGGGAAGTCCCCGCCGGAGGAAATGACTTGGCGACTCGTCAGCTTTCGCCCCTGGACCCGGAACGAGGTCACGGTGCCGCTGCCCGCGTTGACCGCCAGCAGTGAGCCCGACCGGTCGTCGTAGACGAGGGAGCCCTGGGACGCGAGCGAATCGGTGGGCGCGTCGACCTGGTCCCCTCCTTTGCCGCCGGTCGCGTAGCGGCCCGCGGCACTCAGCGCACCGTCGTCACCGCGCTCGAATACGTGGATCGTGCTGCCGACGAGTTCATTGCCCTGCACGAAGACCGCGTGGCCGGCCTTGGCCGTGGACCCGGACCGATGCGTTTCCCCGGCGGAGGCGAAGTTCACCGTGGTGGCGGCCGCCACCACGGCAAGGATCCCGGCTCCGGCAACGGACAGCCGGACCTGTAGCGACGACCTGCGCCTGGTGTGCCTGCTCATGCGTTGCTCCTCGGACCTCGGCCGCCACCACGGGACGGCGGCGCGCAGCACCAGAGTTGCCTGTGGGATGGGCGGGCCGCGGGGGATTCACCACCGTGTCAGAGTCTCGTAAGGTCTGCCCCTGCCGCGTGGCGGGCCACGGGGTTGGTCACGGGGTGGCGTGGGTCGGTAGCGCGGTTGATCGCCGTCTCCACGGCGGCGATCCGGTCGGCGAGTAGCCCGAGGGTGGCCACGGCGCGGGTGAGGGGGTCGTCGTCCGGTCCGCCCAGCGTCCGGGAGCGCACGTACGCCGCCTTCAACCCGGCCCAGCGAGTCGCCTGTTCGTCTGTCAGTGTGCCGCACAGCTCGGCCAGCTTCAGCAGGTTGGCCTCGGCCCCGGTCGTGAGGGTCTGGGCCTCGGCCGTGTAGTGGTCGTCGATCAGCGCGGCCAGTTCGGTGTCGTTCATGACCGGCTGGATGCGCTGGGCCATCTTGTTCATGTTGCGGTAGGAGCCCTGGAGCTGGAAGGGCGGCTCGGTGCGGGTGGCGTCGGACTGGGCGGCCGAGGCGATGTACGCGGCGTTCACCGCCAGAACTGTTGCGCGAGCCGTCAGCAAGTGCCGCAGTAGGGCCAGGACGCGCTCCAGCTCGGCGGGCGCGTACGGGTGGGTCAGCCGGTCGGCTCGGGCCGCCGTGTCGCCCTCGGCAAGGCGGATCAGCAGGTCGAGGTCCGTGCGGTCGCGGCCGGCGAGCGGGGCGAGGACCGGGTTGGCCGTCAGCGCGTTCTCGATGAAGCTGAGTCCGAAGGCGCGCTCCTTGCCGGTGAGGACGTCGCCGAGGTTCCAGACGTCGGCGCGATTGGCGAGCATGTCGGGGACGCGGAAGCGGCTGCCGGACTCGGTGTAGGGGTTGCCGGCCATGCAGACGGCGAAGCGCTTGCCGCGCAGGTCGTACGAGCGTGGTTCGCCGTCCCGTACTCCCTCGATACGGCGGGTGGCGTCGCACAGCGGGATGAACTTCTGCAGCAGCTCGGGCGAGGTGTGCTGGATGTCGTCGAGGTAGAGCAGGGTGTTGTTGCCCGCCTCCAGCGCGAAGTTGATCTTCTCGACCTCCTGGCGGGCGGTCACGTTCGGGGCCTCGGCAGGGTCCAGGGACGTCACCGCGTGCCCGAGCGCCGGGCCGTTGATCTTCACCAGGATCAGGCCGAGGCGGTCTGCCACGTACTCCATGAGGGTCGTCTTGCCGTAGCCGGGCGGGGAGATGAGCAGGAGCAGGCCGCCGGTGTCGGTGCGCTTGGACTCGCCCGTGGTGCCGAGTTGCTTGGCGAGGCTGTCGCCGACCAGGGGGAGGTACACCTCGTCGATGAGCTTGCCGCGCACGAACGCCGACATCACGCGCGGCCGGTACTCGTCCAGGCGCAGACGGGTGCGCTCGGCGGCCACCAGTGCCGTACGGCGACGCTGGTACGCGCGGTGGGCGGGGACCTCGTGGGAGCAAAACGCCCTTGTGCGGGCCAGGAATTCGTCGACGCGGACAACGAGGGTACGGCCGCTGATGCGCGGGTGGGTGCCGAGCAGCCCTTCGACGGTCTCGGTGAGCGGCGCGTCGGACTCGTAGCGGGGCAGGTCGGGGCAGAGCTCGGCGGTCACCGCTTCGGCCAGGTCGCCGGGGGTGGCGTCCGTGCCGGTGGCGGCGGTGTACGACGTCAGCCATGCCTCGACGAGTTGCCTGCGGGCGGCGAGGTCGTCGAGCGCGGCGAGGTCGTCGTCGTATGCGGAACTGCCCACCGTACGGCGGAACTTGTCGAGGAGCGTGCGGGTGGCGGCGCTGATGACGAGGCCGTCGGGGCCGGTGGTGAGTTCCTCGAAGAGGTAGGCGGCGACAACGTCCCGGTCGGCTCGCGCGGTGTGTGCGTCACGCGCGGCGCCCGAGCGGCCCTCGCCGGGGAGCGCGCGGCCCGCGCGTCCGACCGGCGTGCCGTCGGCCGTGGCTGGGCCGGCGGCCACGCCGATTCCGCTGCCCCGCTCCTTCTGTCGCACCCCCTCGGCAGCGGCGACGAAGCCCGGCGTCGCGGTGCGCGTCCCGGCCCGGGCGTCGATCGCTTCCGACAGTTCCCGCTCGAAGTCCGCGATCGCCGGGGTGAGCCCGAAGGTGTCCCGGGCGCGTGCCAGGGATACGGCCCGGCGTGTCCACGCCGCGCGCTCGTCGGCTGTCGTGCCGTGTGCCCAGAACAGCTGGGCGGCGGCGCGGGCGGCGGGTTCGTGCCGCAGCGGGCCCGCGGTGTCGTGCAGGCGCAGGAGCACCGTGAGGATCAGGATCGCGTCGTGGTCGTGGATTCCGCGCTCGTGGCTCTCGTCGTACGCCGCCTCCGCCGCCTGCCGCACGAGTGCGGGCAGGTCGGCCTCGGCCAGGGCCGCCGGGCCGTGTTCGGCCAGCAGGCGGGCGGCGAGGTACTCGGCGCGGTAGACCTCAGGGGACTCCGAGGGCAGCGGACGGTCCCAGTACGGGCGGGTGGCGGCGAAGTCGGGGTCCGTGACCGGCGAGCGGTAGTCCGTGCCGGTCAGGGCGAAGGCGAGGGTGTCGCCGTGCGGGACCAGGGTCAGGTCGAGGGGCTGGGTGTTGACCGCGAAGCGATGGGTGCCCAGGCGCAGGGTGCGTCCGTCGTCGGTGTACAGGTCGGTGCGGTCACGCAGAGCGCGCAGGGCCTCCTGGCGGGCGGACCTGAGGCGGCCGTCCAGTTCCTCCGCCCTGACCTGGTCACCGAGTTCACGCAGGTCGCCGATGATACGGCGGACCTTGGCGGGCATCGGGTCGCCAATGAAGTACGTGGCGACGGCGTCCGCGTCGGCCAGTGTGGCGGCCCGGCGGGTGACCGTGGCCAGGACGCGGGTCGCCGAGTCTGCGAGGCGTTCCGCGCGGCGGGCGCGGGCGTCGGCGAGGGTCTGCTTGCGGGCGGAGAACGCCTCCTGTACCTCGTCACGCTTGTCGGCGAGCTCGCGGAGGAAGTCGTCGAACTCCGCGAACCGGGACTCCAGGTTCTCCAATTGGACCAGCACACGGGCGAGTTGGTCATCGCACGCCTCGGGGCTGTTCGCGGCCGCGAGCGCACCGGTGACCGTCTGCCCGAGCAGCGCGAACTCGGCGGCGAAACCGGCGCGTCCCTCGCGGTCGAGGAGTGTGCGGCGGCGGCCGTCCAGGGTGGCGCGGGCGCGGTTGACGCCGCCGAGGACTTCGGCGACGCGCGCCAGGATGGACGTACGGACGGTGGCGTCGCCGATGTCGAGTCCGGCGACGACCTCGGTGACCGTGCGCAGACCGTCGGCGAGTTCGTCGAGTCGGGCGGTGACGGACGCGGCTTCGGCGACGGTGGCGATCGCCTCGGCGTCCGTGACGAGTTGCTCGATGTCGGCCTGGTGGCCGGCGAAGGCGTCCTCACGGGCGAGGTGGGCGACCGCGCGCCGGCCGAAGGCGACGAGGTCGGCCTCGACATCGGCGGCGAGGTCGTCGAGGCGGGCGTCGTCGCCGTACCGCATGTCCTTGAGGGTGAGCAAGTGGCCCTGGGCGCGGTGGAGTTCGGTCAGGCCGGTGACCCAGGCGGCGGCGCTGCGCGGGGCCGCGCCGCGCAGCCGTCGTACGACCGTGGCGACGCGCGCCGCAGCGTCGGCGAGCGCGTCGGCAGCCCGGCGGGTAAGGGCCTGGACGGTTTCGAACTCGGCCAGCACCTGCTCGGCCGTCGTGCGCACCTGCTCCAACGGGCCCAGCAGATCGCCGAGTTCGGGCTCGCCCAGCCAATGGTGGGAGTCGGCGGCCCTAACGCACGCGGCGGCCAGCGCCTCGTAGACCTCGTTCGTCGGGGTCGTCTCGACCACAGCACGCGTGATGGACAGGCAGTCGGAGATGCCGCGCACGAGGTCGGCGTTGCCGATACGGGTCAGCGGGCCGGTGCCGACCGGCTGGGAGGCGGCGTGGACGTCGGAGAAGTACGGGGAGTTCCACCGCTGGACGGGGTGCACACGCTGCGCTTCGTGACTGTCGGCACGCAGCACGACAAAGGAGCCGTCGTCGAGCAGCGCCCAGCCGTGGCAGGAGAGCGGGGTGACGACCTCCTTGCGGATCATGTTGTAGGGCAGCAGGAGGCTGCGGCCTTCCACGCGCGCGTGGAAGGCGAACAGGACGTCCTCACCGTTCGGGGAGCGCACCTCCCGCTCGAACTCCAGGTCCGCCGTGTCGATGCCGTCGAACGTCTTGTGGGTGCCCGTGGTCAGGCAGTAACCGCCGGGAAAGACGATGCCCTGGTCCTCGGGCAGACGGCGGCAGGCCCGGCCGATGCCGTCGAGACGGACGACCGTCCTGGTGAGGGTGTTGAACACCAGGTAGCGGCGGACGTCCTCGTTGTACGGAAGGACGTCCAGAAGGATCAGAGCGCCCACGCGCGCGTACGCGATGTCCGCGTCCGCGAGGGACTGCAGCGGCTCGTCGACGGGCTCGGCGTAAATGCCCTCACCCGTCTCGGTGTTGTCCTCCACCTTGACCGTGAGCGTCCCTCCGAGCGTGTCGACGAAGACCTCGCCCTCGATGGAGACGTGCGGGTGGCGGCCCAGGACGTGGTTCTCGCGGGTCGCCCCGGTCCACTCGAAGTCGTGGGAGGGAGGGAATGCGTTGAGATGCCCGCCGCGGTCTGCCCCCGCCTCCAGGAAGGCGGCCTGCCCGTCGTCGGTCAGTGCCCAGTGCAGGACGCGGAGATCGCCAGCCTTCTCGCCGGTCTGGAAGACGGCCAGCAACTTGCCGTCCGTACGGCGCAGTTGAAGGAGATGTGCCTGCCGGTAGTAGCGGTAGAGGGCTGCGAACTCACGGACGAAGGCAGGATCATCGAGCAGGCCGGGCACGGCGTCGTCGGGCAGCCTGTTCAGGTCGCGGTCGTGCAGCGCGAAGACGTCGCCGACGGTCGTCTCGGGCCCCCGCCCGAGGAAGACGTTGTGGCCGAAGAGCAGGACGTCGCCGACGGCGACGATGTCGCGGGGCACGCAGGTGTGCTCGGTGCGCAGCCGCTCGGTGCCGACGAGTTCGAGCCGTGTGGAACCGAACTCCTCGGTGCGGCGGGTGTTCAACGCCTCCGCGCGGCGGGCGAGTTCGGCGGCCTGCGCGGTCAGGCGGTCGCGCAGTACTTCGTACGTGCCGGTGTCCAGGCCGGTGGTCATGGGGTCCCTCTCGGAGAGTCGGAAAAAGCGGTCCGGAGCTGCCGTCCCCTGTGCGGCAGCTCCGGGACCGCGGCCTGTCAGACCTTGGCGCTGCCGTTCAGGGCCGCGAGCGAGGTGTCGGCGACACCCAGTTCGCCGGCCTTGCCGAGCAGCTGTTCCAGAGCGCCGGAATCGGCTCCGCCCGTCTTCATCAGCTTCATCAACAGCGCGGAGACGGTCAGGTTCTGCACATCGGCCGTGGAGACCGAGCCGAGGACGCGGCTGAGGTCGTCGGTGAAGCTCGACGAGCCGTTCAGCCAGGGCCCCGCGAGGGCCTGTGCCGTCTCGGAGTGCTGGACGAACCCGTCGACGCTCTTGCCGAGCGCGATCGAGTTGACGAGCCGGTCGAAGAAGACGGACTCCCCGCCGACGATGTTGATGTCGGCGTTCTCCAGTCCCGTGGCGAGGACCGTGGCCTGCGCCTCGGCGACGTGCTTCTGCATGTCGAGCCCGGCGAGCCGGATCTCCTTCTCCGCCTCCAACCGCAGCCGGTACTCCTCGTGGCCTCGGGACGCCTCGTCCAGGACGGCCATCGCCGCCGCCTTCTCGGTCAGACCGGCCGCCTCCGCCTTGAGCTTCCCGCCGATGCCCTCGGCCTCCGCGAGCGCCCTCGCCCTGGTGCCTTCCGCCTCGGCCCGCATCCGCGCCTCGGTGGCCGCGGCCTCCGCGCGGCCGGCCTTCTCGGTCACCTCGGCCTCCTTGTCACGGACCTGTACAGCGGCCAGCCCCTGGGCGGCGGCCTCCGCCTGCACACCCTCGGCGAGCCGCAGCTTGGCCTGCGCGTCGAGGTCCGCCGACTTCAACCGGGCTTCGGCGAAGGTGATTTCCTCGGCGGCGCGGTGCACGGCGGCCTGCTCGGCGGCCTCCGCGGCCTTGATGTCCTTGACGAGCTGCTCCTGTGCCTCGGCCTCGGCGAGGATGACGACGGTCTGCCGCTGCCGCTCCGCCTCCTCCACCGCGCGCAGCTTCTTGATGGACTCCTCCTGCTCGGCGACCGTGCGGTCCACCGCCACCCGCTCCCGGACGACCTCGGCGATCTCCCGCTTCTCCGCCTCTATCTCCTTCGAGGCGGAGATCCGGGTCAGCTCGGTCTCCCGCTCGCGTGCGATGACTTCGAGGAGGCGGTCCTTCTCGATGCGCTCGTTCTCGATGGCGATCACCCGCTCGCGGTTCTTCTGCGCGACGGCGACCTCCCGGGCCTGGTTCTCCCGCTGAATGCCGAGCTGTTCCTCGGTCTTCAGGAAAGCGCCCTGCGAGCGAAGCCGCTCCTCCTCCACCACCCGCGCCGTCTCGGCCTCCTCACGGGCCCGCACCGTGTCGATCTCCCGCCGCTGCTTGATCTCGGCGTCGGCCTGCCGGCGCTCCAGCTCCAGGATGGCCTCACGGGCGTCGACGTTCTGCCGGGTGATCTCCTTCTCCTCGGTGCGCTGCGCCTCGTTGGTGCGCACGTGCTCGATCGCCGTCAGCTCGGTGATCTTGCGGATGCCCTGGGCGTCCAGGACGTTCGCCGGGTCGAGCTGGGTCAGCGGCGTCTGCTCCAGGTAGTCGATCGCCGCGTCCTCCAGGTGGTAACCGTTCAGGTCGACGCCGATGACCTCGATGATCCGGTACCGCAACTCCTCACGCTTGGTGTACAGGTCGGTGAAGTCCAACTGCTTGCCGACGGTCTTCAGCGCCTCGGAGAACTTCGCGTGGAACAGCTCCTGCAGCGTGTTCCGGTCGCTGGCCCGTGCGGTGCCGACGGCCTGGGCGACCTTGATGACGTCCTCGGCGTTCTTGCTGACCTTCACGAAGAACGAGATCCGGATGTCGGCGCGGATGTTGTCCTGGCAGATCAGCCCGTCCTTGCCGGCCCGGGTGATCTCGATGGTCTTCACCGAGATGTCCATCACCTCGGCCTTGTGCAGCACCGGCAGCACGACCTGCCCGGTGAAGGTCACATCGACCTTCCGCAGCTTGGAGACGATCAGCGCCTTGCCCTGTTCCACCTTGCGGAACAGCAGGGAGACGACGAGTACGGCGAGCAGGCAGACGGCTACGAGCGCGCCGATGCCCACGATCATGGCAGTCATGGCATACGTCCTTCAGGCGTAAGGGAGTTGAGCGTGAAGAGGAGAGGCCGGAGGTGAGATCCCCCGGCAGCGCGGCTCAGGCGGCGTGGTCCCGGGAAGGGAGCGCGACGTCGCGCGGCACGCCTCCGTAGGGATCACGGCTGCGGGCATGCGGCAGCGCGGCGGTGACGCCCATGCGAGCCTCGCTCAGCACGGGCGGTCCGGGTTCGTCCGGGAAGAGGCGGTGCAACGGCCGTACGATTCTGCAGGTCACAGCCCGGGCGACGAACAACGCCCCCACGGGCACGACCAGACGCAGCACCCCGGCGACCAGTGCCGGGGGCGCGAACGCGGCCAGTACAACGGCTGCTCCGACGCTCAGGGACCAGGCAAGCACCGTCATCAGCGAGAAGGCGACCGTCACAGGCACCCCGCTCATACGCCACGCCCGCAGGTCCACGTCCGTGTCGAAACTGCCGACGCCGACGACGCCCACGGCGGCCAGGAGCCAGAAGCAGACGACCACGACGAGGGCCGCGGTCAGCAGAATCGTGGGCAGGCCCGTGGCCGCTGCCAAAAATGTCCGCATCTCCCGGTCCCCCCTTCCGCCCACGGCGCGCATCAGCCGGTCCGGCGGCACACGACCCCTGCTGCCCCTTGCGGACACATGCCGATGCTCGGCAATGAAACCAACGGCCGTGGCCCCCTCGGTCAATGCTGCCAGGCCGAGTCCCGCCTACGCATTGCCGGTTCCCGGCAGTCTTTCCTACGGCCTGCATGCCGGTGACCCTCAACATCCGCTCACCACACACTCCGGTGCCAACGGCAGCCGGGTGGCCACTTACCGCACTCGCCCCGGCGGCGTCTTCCTGGCGAACCCACGCCGGGACACATGAGGATCACGGAAGTACATGTCCCCCACCGGCCGACGGGGCGAGCCGGCGTCTTTGCTCCAACAGCGGCACCAACAGCCATACTTGGCCATGCGGGGACCATCCCCCGACGACTCGATACGGGGGAGGCGGTAATCCGGTGAGCAGCGACAGCCTGGCAGTGGGGAAGGCCGAGGTACGGCTCAAGTGGGACCCGAGTCCCTGGGATCAGCCACCTCGTCATCTCGACATCATCGCCACCACTTACTCGGCGGACGCCCCCTACGGGCGACCGGTGTACGTCGTCCACTTCGACAGCCGCTCACCGGACGGCACCATCAACATGAGTCGGCACAGCCAGACCGGTCAGGGGTTCGGCTATGTCGAAGTGATGACGCTGGAACTTGATCGCCTCGCGTCCTCCTTCGCGCGGGTGGTTGTGGGCGTGGCCATCCACCAGAACAGCGGCCCCATGACCTTCGGTGACATGTCGAATGCCGGAGTGCTGGTCGTCGAGGGATACCAGGATCTGCTGAAGGACGACTTCGCGCAGGTCGCCGGATCCACGGCCACAACCGTCGCGGAGTTCACTCGCGGCACCTCCGGAGCGTGGGAGTTTCACGAGATGGTCCGAGGGTTCGACAGCGATCCCGTGGTCTTCACCGCGGAGATGGGCAGCGCCCAACCGCGCTGACCGCCGGCAGCACGGAAAACGTACGGCCGATCACGGTGCCGGCTTCCCGAGTTCTTGGATCCGGAGGAGCAGGCACTCCGTAAGCGTCAGAGTCTCGGCCCTGGCGTTACTCGTCCGACTCGGGCGGTGGTCGTCGGAGCCATTCGGATGCCCCGAAACCAGCCCGAGCAAGGCAGAATTCTGGGCTCCTTGGTCTCACTTATGGTCTCATTCGCCCCCGTCCGGCGCCGTCCGGAAGCGTCACCACCATCGCCTCCACCCCAGGTCAGAACACCCCCGTCCCCCACCGAACCCCCAGACGAAGACTTGGAAAGCGTGTTGGGGGCAACCCCTCACGAGTTCGAATCTCGTATCCTCCGCCAGTGCCTCACCGGGCACGATGTCGAAGGGCCCCACCTCACGGTGGGGCCCTTCTTCGTTGAGGGGTGCACTCTGGGTTGCAGTTGCCGAGATCAGGCGGCGGGAGGCTGCTGGTCCGGGCGGGGCCAGAGCAGTTCGCCGACCCTGTCGGCCGTGTCCCTGAGGACGCGGTTGGTGAGGTGCTGGTAGCGGCGGCGCATGTGGGCCGACTGGTCGACCGGCCCCGCCGCGCTCGGACAAGGACGTACCGGCCGATCTTCCTGCCCTGGTGTTCGGGTCTAGGGCATCGACTACACGGCGACGAGGCGCACTCTGTCGCCGCAGAGCTTCGTCATGTCGTCGATGTCCGAGGTGAGCATGACGACCGGGCGCCGCTGACGCAGCGCCATCTCGGCCACGGCAGCGTCGATGGCGTATTTGTGACCATGCAGCCCGGCGTTGACCAGCATGACTGAGGCGGCCTTCGCCTCCTCGTCCCCGATGTGCACGATCCGCACGCCGGACAGGACCCAGGCGAGCCGCGCCTTGTCGGTCCGGCTATGCACCGCTTCGATGATGGTGAGCGCGCTGATGACCACCTCCATGCCCCGCTTGCGGGCTTCGGCGATGAGGGCGACCACGGGCTCGTGATCACTGACGAACTTCGACAGGCCCTCGTAGTCGAGAACGAGGGTGCCTTCGTGACTCAGCCTGCGGCGGGCCACTGCCCCTCCTCGGCGAACACCTCGTCGAAGACCCGGCGTGCCCGCTCCTGCTCGTGCTCGGAGATCGGCCCCTGACGGCGTTCGTAGTCGGCCAGGTACTCATCCAGGATCTGACCGCGCAGTTCGCGCTCCACTGCTTCGGTGATGAACGCGGAGAACTCACGCTTGCCGACCCGTCGGCGGATCGCCTCCGCTGTCCCCTCGGGGAGGGAGAGGCTGACCCTGGTGGCTGGCCCTTCGCCGACGCTGTACGGAATCTCACTCATGCGATCGAGATTATCAAAGGAGTAGGAATCCGGCCTGGGTGTCACCATCCGACCTACGTTCAGTTATGTCCGGACGCCGCTGGACAGTCCACTCCATTGCTGGTCAGGACACCGACGAACGCCTCCGAACCTTCTGGCGAACAGTTGGAAAGCGTGTTGGGGGGCAACCCCTCACGAGTTCGGCTCTCGTATCCTCCGCAAGCGCCTCACCGGGCACGATGTCGAAGGGCCCCACCGCTTGCGGTGGGGCCCTTCTTCGTTGTCCTCAGCCGTCGTTGTCCTGGCTTTGTCCACAGCGGCGTGGGGCTACGGACGCAGACGGCGTGACGGAGTCACGGCAGCGGTCAGAGTCCGATCATCCGGACCTTGCTGCCGCACAGCCGGGTCATGTCATCGCCATCCGACGTGAGGATGGCGGCTGGGCCGGGCTGACGCAGGGCCAGTTCCGCGACCGTCGCGTCGATCGCGTACTTGTGCCCGTGCAGACCGGTGTCCCTGAGCAGTTGGGCCGCCGCCTTGGCCGCCGCCTCCGTGACCGGCTCCACCTTGACCCGGGACAGCGCCCATTGCAGCCAGGGCAGATTCAGCCTGGAGTGGCTCACCTCCACAATGGTGTTGGCACTGACGACGAGGTCGGCGCCCATGTCGTGGAACACCTGGAACATCGCCAGAACCTTCCGGTCCTGCGCCACCCAGGCCGACAGCCCCTCGCTGTCCAGGACGACGGTCTCGATGCGCCCGCTCACGCGGCGCTCGCGCCACCGCCGGCCTGCGTCGTACCGAAGATCCGCGCCCGCGCCTCAGCCAGCTCCTCTTCGCTGAACGCGCCATGCTCGTCCGTGTGGCCGCGCAGGTCGGCCCCGACGAGCTGGTGCCGGATCTGCCTGGCGACCGCTTCGGCCACATAGCCGGAGATGTTGTCGGTGACCTTCCTCAGCTCCGCCACCTGCTCGGTGGGGAGCGTCACCGTGATGCGAGTGGTGTCAGCCATGACGGCAAGCATACTGCGATATGCGCATTGCGGTCCTGCTGTTTCCCGCACGCGGTCCCGTCTGCGTCGGCGCGGCCGGGGCGGCTGTCGACTCGCGCCCGGGTTGGTGCTGGGCGAATACGCGACGCTTCGGTTCAAGTGGACCCTGGCCGGCTAGGACCTGTCCGGCCGATCAAGTCGCAGGAAGACAGCGGCTCCTGTCTGATCCCGGTGAGCGGGGTGATGGGGGTCCCCCCGCGCGAGGTTGTTCGAGCGTGGGGGAGCGTGCAGCTGCAAGGCGGAGGAGGGCGTCGACGCGATGGGGGTCCCCCCGCGCGAGCGAAGTCGAGCGTGGGGGAGTCGGCAACCGACGACAACGCGGCTGGGGGTCCCCCCTCCGGGGGAGTGCGTGCCACACCCCGCGTCTGCGACATGACCGGCCGGACAGGTCCTAGCGGCCGAGGGCCTGTCGCACGGACAGGTTGTGATACTTCCGCAGCCGGTACAGCTCCCAGCACGACAACGCCGTCACGGACACCGGAGCGCCGAGCAGAAACACGATCCGGGCAAGGACCGGAACCTCGGCGTTCGCGTTGTTGATCATGTCGAGGGCGGCCATCACCCACGCCACCACGGTGACGAGAACCGGCGGCAGCACCTCGTGGATGTCGGCGGTGCGGAACACGTGGTTGAGGCAGAGCGCGATCCCGTACAGGGCGAATCCCAGCGACCATGTGCAGAGGGCGATGAGGACGACCATGCCGGGAATCCCGATGGCGTCACGGAAGCCAGTGGTCGCCGGGTCGGGCGCGACGGCGAGGGGAAACGTTGCCATGGACCCCATCAGAGCCGCCACCGCCCCGAAGGGCTTCAGGGACCGCCGCAGGTAGAGCCGGCGCAGCGCGCCCTGCGCGGCGAACGCGAACAGGGCGATCACGAACGGGAAAGCGCACACGAGGAAGAGTGTGCTGGTCCAGCTCTGGTCGGCCTTGTCGCTCGCGACGGCGTTGGCACCCTTGGCGGTGTCGACCGGCTTGTACGACATGACCAGCACGAGCCAGGCGGCGGCGCCGAGCCCGGTCCGCCACATCTGGATCTTGCGCACCGTCAGGTCCTCGACGGCGTCCGGGCGCGAGGGGCGGAAGGCCCGCTGGGCGGCATAGATCGGGTTGTAGACGCACTTGAGGATCCGCTGCCCGCGCGTCAGCGGCGGCCGGGGCGGTCGAGGGAACGGCGGCTGCGGGCCACCGCCGTGCGGTTGTGGCGGGTACGGGCCCCAGCCCCGCGGATGTCCCGGAACCCCCTGCGGCGGCAGGGGGGCGGGCTGCGGCGGGTAGGGCCCCACGCCGGGACCGCCGGGGTACGGGTGGGGTCCACCTCCGGGATAAGGCTGAGGGCCGGGACCTGGGCCCGGCTGTCCACCGGGGCCGTATCCGGGGCCGCCCGGCGGACCCCACTGACCATTGCCGTGCGTACTCATCCCGTGCGCCCCCGATGTTTTCGTCTGTGCCGTGCGCGGCGCGACTCGAACCATCCGCTCGGCATGCGGCGTGATCCTACCCATCACGGAGGCCGAGAAGCGCACGCTTCCGGGGCCGGGCCCGTCGCCGCTCGACGCGCCCCTCGCCTGTCCGTCCTGCGTTCTTTGCTCCTTGTCGTCGCCCCCTTTTCGGCCTCGCCAGCCATTTCCAAGGCCGCCAACCGCTCTGGCTCCAGGGCCATCCCGGCGGCGTGATGGTGGGCACGGGCGGTCGCGGAGTCCACGCTGACCAGGCCCAAGTCGGCCTGGACGCGGGCGGCGGCCTCGGCGATCACTGTTTGCATCAGGTCAGATGGCTCGCTTCGGGTAGTTCCTCCCGACGGAGAACGGAGAACGGAGACCTGAGCGTGACGGTGCGCGGACCGGCCAGGGGGCACGAGTTCCAGCTGTTACTCACTCCGCCGGTGAGGCGGGAGGGTGTCGGGGGTGACGCGCTCGGCCTCGGCTGCTTCGGCGAGGGCCTCGGCAGCGGCTTCGGCGGCCTGGGCCTTGTCGTTGGCGGCCTGGGCAACCATGTCGTCCGAGGGTTTCTCGCGGGTGGCCGGCGACTGGGGCAGCACCTCGGTGAAGGCGCGGGACATGCCCTGGAGCGCGGAGGTGATCTCACTGGGGATCACCCAGAAGTTGTTGCCCGAGCCCTGCGCGAGTTGGGGCAGCGTCTGGAGGTACTGGTAGGCGAGCAGCTTGGGGTCGGGGTCGTTGCGATGTACGGCCTGGAACACCTCGTCGATGGCCCGGGACTGGCCCTCGGCCTGGAGGATCGCAGCGGTACGGTTGCCCTCCGCGCGCAGGACGGCGGCCTGTTTGTCGCCTTCGGCGGTGAGGATCTGCGACTGGCGCTGTCCCTCGGCCCCGAGAATCGCGGCCCGCTTGTCCCGCTCGGCTCGCATCTGCTTCTGCATCGCGTCCTTGATGGACTGGGGCGGGTCGATGGCTTTGATCTCCACCCGGTTGACCCTCAGCCCCCACTTTCCGGTGGCCTCGTCCAGCACCCCGCGCAGCTGACTGTTGATGGTGTCCCGCGAGGTGAGGGTCTTTTCCAGGTCCATGGACCCCACGACGTTGCGCAAGGTGGTGACGGTGAGCTGCTCGACCGCCTGAAGGAAATTCGCGATCTCGTAGAAAGCCGCTCGTGGGTCGGTCACCTGGAAATAGAGCACGGTGTCGATCTCGACGACCAGATTGTCCTCGGTGATGACCGGCTGCGGTTTGAAGGAAACGACCTGTTCCCGCAGATCGATCACCGGATGAACGCGGTCGACGAAAGGGATGACGAGGCTGAGGCCGGGATCCAGAGTCCGGTGGTAACGCCCGAGCCGCTCGACATTGCGAGCGCGTGCCTGGGGCACGATACGGACCGCCCGCACCACGGTGAAAACCGCGATCAGCGCGACGATCAGGCCGGCGATGAGGAACGCCGAGGTTTCCATGATTTCAGTCCCGGGGGTAGACGATCGCGGTGGCGCCGCTGATCTCCATGACGTCGACGGTCTTTCCAGGAGGAATCACCAGCGTCTCGTCGTAGGCGCGGGCTGTCCACTCCTCACCGTCGATACGGACCCTGCCGCCCGCCCCCGTCACCTCCGAGACGACGTAGGCAGCCTTGCCGATCAACGCGTCCACGCCGAATCGCTCCACCTGGGGCCGGAGTACGTGGCGCAGCGCAACGGGGCGCACGAACAACACGGTGACTGTGGAAACGATGGTGAACACCAGGAACTGCAAGGGCAGCGGCATCCCCACCGCGGCGGACCCCGCCGTGACCAACGCGGCCGCACTCAGCAATCCGAGCGCGGCGGTAAGCGTGAAGATCTCCGCCACAGCCAGCACGGCTGCGACGATCAACCAGATCAGCCATGGATCCATAGCGTGCCTCTTCTGACCGGTGCGGGCGCGAAGGGCCTGTCTCCCACCATTGGACCCCTGTACGGGCAGGCGCGATACCCCTGAGAAGAGAAACCCTTCGTGCGGGCCGGTGCGGGCTCCGGCCCCCGGACAGTCGAGCGGGCTGTACGAGTGCGCATCCCGTGTCCTCCGCCAGTGACTCACCGGGCACGATGTCGAAGGGCCCCGCTGGTCGCGGCGGGCCTTCGACGGTTGTCCGTCGCCGTTGCGGGAGTCTGGCGGAGTCGGCCTCAGCCCTTGACCGCGGAGCTGACGACGCCTCGGACGAACCAGCGTTGGAAGAACCGCGAAGACGATCAGTACGCGGCGGCGTCGGTCTGCGTGCTCCAGGCGGCCCTGGGGCTCGACGCGGATGTGCCCGGCGGCACGGTCACGCTCGCGCCCACGTTGGCCGGCGACTACGCCCCGCTGACGGTGACCGGGCTGCGGGTGGCCGGCGGCCCGCTGGAAGCCACGATCGCGGCCCGACGGCACAGCGAGCGCGGTGGCACCGCGAGGACTGACGGTGGTCGACAAGCGGGGGTGACGCCGGGTCAGGCCTCTCGCTGGGCGTCGATCTCGGCGATCAGAGCCTCGATACGGTTCCTGATCTCGTCGCGGATGGGCCGGACGGCCTCGACGCCCTTGCCCGCCGGGTCCTCCAGGGCCCAGTCCAGGTACTTCCGGCCGGGGAACACCGGGCATGCGTCGCCACAGCCCATGGTGATGACGTAGTCGGACGCCTGGACGGCCTCGGCGGTGAGGATCTTCGGCCGGGCGTCGGCGATGTCGACGCCGACCTCCCGCATGGCCTCGACGGCGGAGGGGTTGACCCGGTCGCCCGGGAGGGAGCCGGCGGAGCGGACCTCGATCCGGTCGCCCGCGAGGTGACCGAGGAAGCCGGCGGCCATCTGGGAACGGCCGGCGTTGTGGACGCAGACGAAGAGCACGGAGGCGAGCGGCGGGGAGGACATCGGTTCTTCCTTC
Organism: Streptomyces sp. B21-083; assembly: GCF_036898825.1. GTDB lineage: Bacteria > Actinomycetota > Actinomycetes > Streptomycetales > Streptomycetaceae > Streptomyces. The sequence goes on from NZ_JARUND010000001.1 coordinate 4,782,160, forward strand.
GTCAGGGCTGACATCAGCTGGGAGGTATCAGTTGTGCCTGGTATCAGCCTCAACTGGTATCAGCGCATAGTGATGTGAAAGTATCAGCCCATGATGACGTCGGTCGACACTGACCTGATCCGGGTGCTGGCCGACCCGCTCAGGCTCCGAATCGTGACCCTGCTCGCCGAAGAGACGCTGTGCACCACCCACCTGATGGAGGAGACCGGCGCTCGTCAGACCAACCTCTCCAACCATCTGAGAGTGCTGCGCGAGGCCGGCGTCGTCGAGACGGAGCCGTGCGGCCGGTACACCTACTACCGGCTGCGCCCGGACGTCATCGCCCAACTCGCGGTCCGGTTCGCCGACTTGGCCGAGTCCGCACGCACCGCCGCCGGGAACAAGAGGGCCTGTCCGTGACCCGTACCGAAGCGTCCACCAGCGCCGGGGAGGAGCCCTCGGTCGTCGCGAAGCTGTCGACGCTCGACCGTTTCCTCGCCGTGTGGATCCTCGCCGCCATGGCCCTCGGCCTCGGGCTGGGCCGCGCCGTTCCCGGGCTGAACGACGCCCTCGCGAAGGTCGAGATCGGCGGTATCTCCCTGCCGATCGCCCTCGGCCTGCTGATCATGATGTACCCGGTCCTGGCCAAGGTCCGCTACGACAAGCTCGACGCCGTCACCGGTGACCGCAAGCTCATGGTCTCGTCGCTGGTCATCAACTGGCTCGTCGGCCCGGCCGTGATGTTCGCGCTGGCCTGGCTCTTCCTGCCGGACCTGCCCGAGTACCGCACCGGCCTGATCATCGTCGGGCTGGCCCGCTGCATCGCGATGGTCATCATCTGGAACGACCTCGCCTGCGGCGACCGCGAGGCGGCAGCCGTACTCGTGGCGCTCAACTCGGTCTTCCAGGTCCTGGCGTTCGGCCTGCTCGGCTGGTTCTACCTCGACCTGCTGCCCGGCTGGCTGGGCCTCGGCGACGGCGAACACCTCGACATCTCGATGTGGAAGATCGCCCTGAACGTGGTCATCTTCCTCGGCATCCCGCTGCTGGCGGGCTTCCTCACCCGCCGTATCGGCGAACAGAGGCTGGGCCGCGCGAAGTACGAGGCCGACTTCCTGCCGAAGATCGGCCCCTGGGCGCTGTACGGCCTGCTCTTCACGATCGTCATCCTCTTCGCCCTGCAGGGGAAGACGATCACCTCACAGCCCCTGGACGTCGCCCGCATCGCGCTGCCGCTGCTGGTGTACTTCGCGATCATGTGGTTCGGCACGTTCGCCCTCGGCAAGGTCATCGGCCTGGCCTACGACCGCACGGCCACCCTCGCCTTCACGGCGGCCGGCAACAACTTCGAGCTGGCCATCGCGGTCGCCATCGCCACCTTCGGCGTCACCTCCGGCCAGGCACTGTCGGGTGTCGTCGGCCCGCTCATCGAAGTCCCGGTCCTGGTCGGGCTGGTGTACGTCTCCCTGGCTTGGCGACGGAAGTTCGCACCCGCGCAGCAGCTGACGGCAGCATCGCAGCAGAGCTGACGCACGGCGGATCCCGGGGCGAGGGGCGCGGTCGCGCCTAGACCACGGCCGGGGTGGTCGTCAGCAGCAGCCTGCCCATCGCGGCCAGTACCGACGGCTCGACCCGGTAGTACACCCACGTGCCGCGTCGCTCGGAGCTGAGCAGACCGGCCTCCTTGAGCTTCTTCAGGTGGTGGGAGACGGTCGGCTGGGAGACGCCGACGTCGGAGATGTCGCAGACGCACGCCTCGCCGCCCTCGTGGGAGGCCACCGCCGAGAACAGCCGCAGGCGCACCGGATCACCGAGCGCCTTGAACATCCGCGCGGCCGTCTCGGCCTCCAGCGCGGTGAACGGGCGCTCGGTCAGCGGCGGGCAGCAGGGCGCCGCAGCCTGGCCGGGGGCCGGATCGAGCAGCGGCAGCACCTTCATATTCGACATGCATCTATGTTGACACACGTCGAAGCAGGACGGGGGGTGCAGCGGGGCGCACCCTCACCTACCTTGATTAGATAAACGTCTATGTTGACGCTCATCGATACAAGTGCCATGCTGGCAGCACAGCAGATCGATGGATATCGAAACAAGGGGGCTCCGCGCCCCCGAATCCCAGGAGGTTCGCCATGACATCCCGCGTTCAGCTCGCCCTCCGCGTCCCCGACCTCGCCGCGTCCGTGGCCTTCTACAGCAGCCTCTTCGGCACCGAACCCGCCAAACTCCGCGACGGCTACGCCAACTTCGCCATCACCGAGCCCCCGCTCAAGCTCGTCCTCATCGAGGGCACCTCGGACGAGGCGACGCGCTTGGACCACCTCGGGGTGGAGGTCGAGAGCACCGAGGCCGTCCACGCCGCCACCGCTCGCTTGGGTGAGGCCGGCCTGATCACCGACGTGGAGAACGACACCACCTGCTGCTACGCCCTCCAGGACAAGGTCTGGGTCCACGGCCCCGGCCAGGAACCCTGGGAGGTCTACGTCGTCAAGGCCGACGCCGACTCCCTGGCCAAGCAGCCGGACAGCACCTGCTGCACCGGCGCGGCACCGGCCGACGCCGACGCCGACTCACCCTCCCTCTCCGGCTCGAAGGAACCGTCCCTCGCGAGTGGCTGCTGCTGACGCCAGCGGCGTACAACGCCGGTCGGCGGACCGGGAGTTGCCCCCTCAGGCCCGCGTCGCAGTGAACGCCGGCAGGTCGAGTGTCGTACGGATGCCGGGGGCCGCCGCGCAGACCGCCGGGACCGCGTGGACGGCGCGGTGGGCGGTGTAGCCCGGGGACACCGACGCCATGCGTTCGAGGGGGACCGCCAGGCGCATGTCGATGTCGATGTCGAGCGGGGCGTCGCCCTCGACGGACAGGTGCCGGCCCGTGGGGCGGACGTCCCAGGCGGGGTCGAGGTCGGCGGTGCGGTACCAGTTGGCCCTGGAAGCGGAGGAGCGTCTCGCCTTCGCGCAGGCCGGAGACCGTCATCCGCTGCGCTGCCACCGTGCCGGCCGGCACCGTACCGGCGGCGATGGTGGTCGTACGGCGGGCGGTCGCGACCTCTCCGGCGGCGACGACGGAGTCGAGCGGCAGGCCGAGGGCATCCGCGACCAGGCGCAGGGACGAGCCGAAGCCGCCCCGGATGTGGGACAGCCGGCCCTCGTCGAAGTCGCCGGGACGCTGCCGACCCTGATGACGTCGAACAGCATCCCGGTGAGGCACGGCGGGACAGGTCGCAGAGCTGACCGCCTCCGCGCCACGGAAGACCGCCCCGAGGACGGCCTCGTCCTGGGGTACGGCAACCTCGCCGACAACGCGGTGGAGGAGGCGGTACGGCGTCTTCGGAGGCGATCGAGGAGAGCGCGCACGTCACCCGAGGGTGACCGCGTGCACGGCGGCGGACCTGCGCCGCCGGTCCCGTACCGGCCAGAACAGGACGTACGCCGTCGACACAGTGACGAAGCCCAGGCGGACCAGGCCCCGGGCCGCGTCGTCCGGCACCGCGAAGACGCTGCCGTACAGGGTGATCAGCGCGATCCAGCTCCACCAGGGCACCAGCCGCCGCTGCCCGATCACGTCCCACAGCAGGGTGCCCAGGAGGACCGAGGCCGTGTAGTACGTGTAGACGCTCGGGTCGAGGACGATACGGGCGTTGGCGCCGAGCAGGACGACGGCGGGCCAGCGTCCCCGCCACACCGCGACGCAGCCCAGCGCCACACCCGCCGCGGCCTGCGCGGGCCGTACCCAGGGCGGGGTCACCGGATCGCCGACGCCGAGGCGGCGCAGCGCGGACGCGGGCTGGTTGGGGATGACGAACTCGGCGGCGGCGAACGAGTGCGGGGCGCCGAGGAAGAACGGCAGCCAGACGACCGCGACCAGACCGGCGCACCAGAGGACCGCGCGCGGCCACCGGTCTCTCGGCAGGGCCAGGAGAAGGGGGAGGAAGACGATCGCGGTCGGTTTCGAGTCCACGGCGAGGGCGAGGAGGACGCCGGTCGCCGCCGCGTCGCCGCGGGTGAGGGAACGTACGGCCAGCGCGGTGAAGAAGAGGGCCAGGACGTCGTCGAGGTGGCCGAAGCGGACCGCGACCTCGATCCACATCGGGATGAAGGCGAGGCCCGCGATCAGCACGCGCTGCCGCAGCCGCTGGTGGTTGGTGCCGGTGCCCAGGAAGTGGTGGGCGGCGCTGCGGCCGGCCACCACCAGGATCACCAGGCCGAGCAGGGACATCACGGCGGCGGCCAGAAACTGCCCGACGGGCTCGGAGAACGGATTCAGCAGGCCGGCCGCCAGGAAACTGACGGGTCCCATCTGGAGTTCGGGGTGATGGGCGTACAGGTTGAGGCCGCCGTCGGGGCTCTCCGGGCTCTCGTAGATCAGCTCCCCGCCGGTGCGCAGATAGTGCCAGGAGAACCCGCCGTGCGGCTCGACCAGGACGAACCACAGGATCGTCCAGGCGGTGAGCAGCACGAGGTGCGTCCGCTGGCCCATGACCGGCACGTGACTCTCCCGACCCCTTCCGCGCTCGCTCCCCCTTTTACCTCTGCTGCCTCTGCTGCCTCTCCTCCCTTCTACAGAGGGTGGAACGGTCGGGTGGGTTCGCTCCGGAACAGTGATTCGCCGCGATTCCTGCCCGATGGGGCACGATTCGAGTTTCCGGTACAACCCCCAACCCGGGCCCGTCGTCTAAGAGTTGGTCAGAACCCACGACACCACTCCCTCGAAGGGGCTGCTTCACCATGCGTGCACAGAGAAGGACCGCCACCGTTACGACCACCGCCCTCGCTCTCACCCTCGCCCTGGGCTCGGCGGCGCTCACGGCCTCCACCGCCCAGGCGGCCACGCCGAACGCCGGCTCTCTGCGCCACACGGACGGCGAGCTCTGGTACAAGGCGAACGCCGGGCAGGCCAACCGGCTGACGGTCTCCGTGAAGATTGAGACCCGCGAGAACGAGTTCGACTCCTACTACATCCTCACCTTCCGCGACCGCGCCCCCATCTCCATCGACGCGGCGGCGGCGGCACAGGACGAGTGCGTGTACCCGTCGGCGGACGACCACACTGTCGCGCGCTGCGCGGTCGAGATCCCGCTGGGCTCCGACGACTCCGACAACTACGACGTCGACCTGGGCGACGGCAACGACACCGTGACGATCGCCGCCAACAGCAGCGCGTACGCCACGATCTACGGTGGCAAGGGCAACGACGTGCTGACAGGCACCAGTTCCGAGGTTCTCTACGGCCAGGACGGCAACGACCGGCTCGTCGGCGGAGGCGGCATCTGGGGCGTCGGAGCGTACGGCGGCGCCGGGAACGACGTCCTCACCCACTGCTCGGCCGAGTGCCACGGTGGCCCCGGCAACGACTCGCTCACCGGCGGCATCGACCCGGACGGCAACGAGAACTCGCTGTTCGGCGACGACGGAAACGACGTCCTGCACGGACAGGCGGGCGCCAACTTCCTCTACGGCGGCAAGGGCAACGACCGCCTGTACGGCGGCAACGACAACGACCGCCTGTACGGCGAGCAGGGCAACGACACCCTCTACGGCGAGAAGGGCAACGACACGCTCTACGGCAACAGCGGCAACGACGTCCTGCACGGCGGCGCGGGCAAGGACACCCTCTCGGGCGGCCCGGGAACCGACAAGGTCTACCAGAACTAGGGCCGGCGAGCGCCCCTTTCAGGGGCGCGGGGAACTGCGCGACCAGCCCCCACCGACCCGCGGGGACCCGAATACCCGGCGAGAGGGCTCAGTTCAGATCGCCGAGCCCTCTCAACTCGGGAATGTCATCGAAGTCCCCAGCATTCAGAAACATCAACTCCAGCCCCTCCGGAGGCTCTTCACCCCGCCCACCCTCCGGAGGAAGCAGCGCCTGCTCCGTCCAGATGCACTTGCCGGTCGGCGTGTAACGCGTCCCCCACCGCTGGGACAGAGCGGTGATCAACTGCAGCCCACGGCCCCCCTCGTCCGTCTCTGTCGCCCGGCGGATACGCGGCATGGTCAGGCTGCCGTCGAAGACCTCGCAGATCAGCTCGGCGCCGTGCAGCAACCGGAGTTGGACGGGGCCCTTGGCGTGCCGTACGACGTTGCCGACCAGCTCGCTGGCCAGGAGTTCCGTGGTGGGCGTGAGGTCGTCCAGGCCCCATACGGAGAGCTGTTCGCGGACATGGCGACGGGCCTGGCCTGCCGCCCTCGGGTCCTCGGGCAGCGGCCAGGAGGCGACCCGGTCGCCGGTCAGGGCGTGCAGCCGGGCGACGAGAAGGGCCGCGTCGTCGGCGTTCGGCTGCTCGGCGGGGAGCAGTCCCGCGGTGAGCGTGTCGCAGAGTCCTTCGAGGTCGCCTTCCGTCCCGGCCTCGTACGCTCCTCTTAACAGGTGGGCGAGTTGGCCCATGCCTTCGTCGATCTCCCGTTTGGACGACTCGACCAGACCGTCCGTGTACAGCACCAGCAGGCTGCCCTCGGGGACCTTCAACTCGACGGTCTCGAAGGGCGGTTCGGCCGCACCGAGGGGCGGGTCGGCGGTGAGGGCCGGGAAGTACACCGTGCCGTCGGGGTGGACGACCGCCGGCGGGGGATGGCCGGCGCGGGTGATGGAGCAGGTCTGGGTGATGGAGTCGTAGAGGGCGTACAGACAGGTGACGTACGACTCCTCGCCCATGTTGCCGACGATGTCGTTGAGGTGGCTCATGATCTCGTCGGGGGGCAGTTCGAGGTCGGCGAGGGTGTGGACGGCGGTCCGCAGCCGGCCCATGGTGGCCGCCTGGGGCAGGCCGTGGCCCATGACGTCGCCGACGACGAGGGCGACCTGGCCGCCGGAGAGCGGGATGATGTCGTACCAGTCGCCGCCGACGTCCGTGCCCTGGGCGGCGGGAAGATAGCGGGCGGCGGCTGTGCACGCGGGCAGGTCGGGCAACTCGCGTGGCAGCAGGCCGCGTTGGAGCTCGCGGGAGCGGCTGTGCTCGGCGTCGTAGAGACGGGCCCGGGCCAGGGCCTGGGCGACGAGGGCGCTGATCGTGGTGAGGAGGGTGCGTTCCTCGTCGGTGAGGCTGCGGGGGTTGTCGAAGCTGACCGAGCAGACCCCGAAGGTGCGGCCGGACGCGGTCAGCGGCAGGAACGCCCACGCCTGTTTGCCGCTGCGCTCGGGCAGGTCGGCCAGGTCGGGATAGTGGGCGGCGAACTCCTCCGGGGACGAGAAGAACGCGGGGGTCTCGGTGCTGATCACGTCCCAGCTGGGCCAGCCGGACGTCAGTTGGCTGTTGCTGATCCTGGCGAGGAAGTCGTCCGTGTAGCCGATGGCTCCGACGGTGTAGAGGTGGTCGTGCTCGATGGTCTGGACGATGAGGCCGGCGGCGGCGAACGGCGGCATCACGCGCCGGCCGACGGCGTCGACGACGTCCCGTGAGGTCGTCGCCTTGGCGAGTGCGGCGGTCAACTCGGCTATTCGCGCGGCGCGTTCGGACGCCTCGCGCTCGGCGGCCCGGCGTTCCTCCTCGTGCCGCCGCTTCTCGGTGACGTCCTGGACGTAGAGGGTGCGGCCGTCGGGGCCCGGGACCAGTCGCAGGTGGTGGAGGCGACCGGTGCCGGGCAGGCGTATGTCGAAGCCGACCGACCTGTCCTCGGCGGCGGCCTTCCGGCAGCGCCGCTCCAGATCGGGCACCTCCCGCACGGTCGGCAGGTCCCACAGGACCCGCCCGAACAGCTCCGCCTCGGAGAGGCCGAGGGTGCGTTCGGCCTCCAGGTTGGCGAAGGTGACCCGCCAGGTGTCGTCGACCGCGAGGAACCCGTCGCTCATGTGCCGCAGGGCGCGGCTGAGCGCGTCCCGGGCGGTGCGCGACTCGTTGCTGTCCCAGCCCATGCCGATCAGGCGCAGCGGCTCGCCGTTCTCGTCGTACGTCGCCCGGCCGCGCGCCTGGTGCCAGCCGTACGTGCCGTCCAGGCCCCGTACGCGGTACTCGGCCTCGAACACCGTGCGGCCGCGGATCGCCTGGTCGACGAGTGCGAGGGTGGGTCCGAGGTCGTCGGGGTGGACGCAGCGCATCCAGTTCTCGACGCGGGCGGTGTACTCCTCGGGGCGGGTGCCGTACAGCTCCATCGCGGCTTCGTCCCAGATCAGTTCACCGTTGGCGATGTGCCAGTCCCAGGACCCGACCCGGACCTCCTTCAGCGCCTGGCGCAGCCGGTCACCGCTCATCTCCGAGTGCACGGGACCGGCCGGCGGGGGCGCTTGGACCATGCGCTCCTCGGTCCAGGCGACGACCGCCCGCAGGAACCGCCAGTGGGCGGGGGTCGGTTCACCGTGATCACCCGTGATGACGGTGAGGGCGCCGATGCTGCGGTCCCGGCGGATGACGGGCACGGCGGCCAGTCCGCTGCCGGGGATGGGCGCGCTCGACGGGCAGACGGAGATCGTGGGATCGGCGCGCTCGTCCGCCGCCCCGGGTATCCACACCCCGCGGCCTTGGTGGTGGTCCTCGTACAGGGCGCGGGCGGGGGCCAGCGGGCCCTCCTGGTCGATGATCTCCCAGGGGCCGGTGAGGGCCGTGGGCAGACCGGTGGCCGACACCAGCCGCAGGGCAGACATGGGGCCCCGGAGGTGGATCGTCCCCCCGAGCGCGCCCAGCTCCGCCACCGCGTGCTGAAGGGCCAGCCGGAAGACCTCGCTCTCAGCGACACCGGGGTCCACCGAGGCGAGCAGTTCCAGCCGTGCGTTCATACTTGAAGTTTTACCGTTCGAATGGCACCTCAAGCGAGACTTTGCAGGAATCTCACGTTCACCTCCGGCCACCTTCACTGACCGTCGAGGCACCAACAAGCGGGATTCCAGGGCAGGTTGTGTGACATTCCGTCGTCATAAGGGCCATGTAGCGTGCCGTTGAAGGACAGTTGAGATTTGAACGTAACTGACTGGCAGGCACCTCACACCCGAGGATCCGTCTCAGAGGATCCGTCTCCAAGGAGTGGCATGGACATCGGCGTCTTCATCCCCATAGGCAACAACGGCTGGCTGATCTCGAAGAGCGCACCCCAGTACATGCCGAGCTTCGACCTCAACAAGGCGATCGTGCAGAAGGCGGAGGCCCACGACCTGGACTTCGCCCTCTCCATGATCAAACTGAAGGGCTTCGGCGGCGAGACGGAGTTCTGGGACCACAACCTGGAGTCGTTCACGCTGATGGCGGGCCTGGCGGCGGTGACGGACCGCATCAAGCTCTACGCCTCCACCCCCATCCTGGCGCTGCCCCCGGCGATCGTCGCGCGCATGGCGGTCACGGTCGACTCGATCGCCCCCGGCCGCTTCGGCATCAACATCGTGACGGGCTGGGCCCCCGGCGAGTACTCCCAGATGGGCCTGTGGCCCGGCGACGACCACTTCGGCAACCGCTACGCACGCGCCGTCGAGTACGTCACCGTGATGAAGGACCTGTGGCGCGACGGCGTCAGCAACTTCAAGGGCGAGTTCTACGAGATGGACGACTGCGTCCTCTCCCCGCGCCCGGCGGACGGACACATCGACATCGTCGCGGCCGGCCAGAGCGGCACCGGCATGAAGTTCGCCGCCGAGCACGCGGAGTACAACTTCATCCTGGGCAGCGGCGTCAACACCCCGACGGCCCTTGCGGGCAGCACGGCGACGCTGGTGGAGGAGGCCGAGCGCACCGGTCGGGACGTGGGCGCCCTCTCCCTCTTCATGATCATCGCGGCCGAGACCGACGAAGCGGCCCAGGCCAAGTGGCAGGACTACCACGACAACGCCGACCGGGCGGCGCTGGCGTACATGGCCGGCGAGACGGACGCGGACACGACGTCCACGGGTACGTCGACGGCTCGTACGATCGCGCTGCCCGAGGGCGCGGTCAACTTCAACATGGGGACACTGGTCGGCTCGTACGAGAGCGTGGCGAGGATGCTCGACGAGGTCGCCGAGGTGGACGGCACCAAGGGCATCATGCTGGTCTTCGACGACTTCCTGGAGGGCCTGGAGAACTTCGGTACGCGCATCCAGCCGTTGATGAAGTGCCGGGCGGGGAGGGGGAGTTCGACGTGACCCCGCTGCCGGGAAGCGGTGGGGCGGGCGCGGCGGAGGATGACTACGAACGCGCCGGTCTCGGCGGTCGGCTGACCCCCGGCACCTGTCCCGCCCTCCTCCTCGTGGACCCGGCCCGGGCGTACGTCGATCCGGCCTGCCCCCTCTACGCGGGGGCGGGCGCGGAGGGCGCCGCCGAGGCGATGAGGGGGCTGCTGTCCGTCGCCCGGCGGGCCGGGATCCCGGTGATCGTGACGCGCGTCGTCCTGCGCCCCGACGGCAGTGACGGAGGCGTCTTCTTCCGCAAGGTGCCGAGCCTGCGGGCGTTCGTGGAGGGCAGCCCGTACGGCGAGTTCATCGACGGACTGGCGCCGACAGAAGGGGAGTTGACGGTGACGAAGCAGTATCCGAGCGCCTTCTTCGGGACGCCCCTGTCCGCGTACCTCACGTCCCACGGCATCGACACCCTCGTCATCGCCGGCCTGACGACCAGCGGTTGCGTACGGGCCACGGCGCTCGACGCCATGCAACACGGGTTCGTTCCGGTGGTGGTCGAGGAGGCCGTGGGGGACCGGGACGCGGGGGTCCACGCGGCGAACCTGTTCGACATCCGGCACAAGATCGGCGAGGTCTGGGGGATGGGGCGGGTGGCGGAGTACCTGTCGCCGGGCGGGATGTGACGGGGGTGCGGTTACTCGATGTGTCCGGTCTCAGGGTCCACCTGCGAGAGGAAGTCCCGGATGGACTCCTCCAGTTGGGCCCTGTCGGCCGCCACCGGAGGGTGGGTGCTGAACCCGAAGCCGTACCGGGGGTCGGGGCCGGTCAGCCAGGCGAGGTCGTAGCTGCCCGGGGCGTCGTCCCGCCGGCTGACCTCGAACTCCTCACCGTCGACCGACATCTGCCACGACTCGTTCGCCGACATCCTTGACCGACCTGCCTTCCTCGACCCGGCGACCAGGGCCAGTCCGGACCGGGTCGGGTCGGGTCGGGTCGGGTCGGAGGGGTGGGATCGGAGCGGGCCGACCCCGTCCGGCCCGGTCCGGGAGTACACGCGCCACGTCGAACATCACCGGCCAAAGGATCACGCGACGTGGAAGTCGGCGGCCTTGCTGACCAGCTTCGTGTCGCCGTCCTTCGAGGTGGCCAGGACGGCGACGTGCCACACACCGCGCTCGGACGTCTCGGCGTCGGTACGGGTGACGGGGACCTTGTAGACGCAGTGCACGGTGTCCCCACCGGACGGCTTGCACACGGCCGACTCCACAGAGGCCATGTCCTTGGCGGTCAGGCCCTTCTTGGCGAAGTCCGAGTTCGCCGGCCAGGCCAGGACCTTCACGCTCTTGACACCGGAGGACGCCGTGACGTCGGTGGTGAAGGTCAGCGAACCGGCACGGTCGCCGACCGGGGCCGCGTAGTTGGCGGCGCTGTGCGCCACCGAGGGAGGCTGCTCCCCGGCGTAGGCGAGGGCGAAGGCTCCGGCACCACCGAGGACGACGACACCGGCGGTAACGGCAAGAACGGTACGACGCGCCATGAGAATTTCCCCGTCAGGATCAGTTGGACCGGCTGGTTCGGACCGGCTGGTTCGGACCGGCTTTCTCGGCCGCTCCGTTGCCCTAATCCTGGCCGCCCGGCAGCCGCCGGGTATGAGTACACGTACTCAACTCCTGCCTGAGTAAAGGCTGTTCGGCAGTGAGGACGAAGGCGCGGAACCGACCTCAACCCCGGTCGGGACCAGCGTCCAGGACTCTCGCGGTGAGGTTCGCCAACTGGGCGCGCATCCTCTCCTGCGGCACGCCTTCCTGCCCGGCCAGGTGCTCGACGAGATCGGCCCGGACGGCCGCGAGCAGGGCGTGGGCGGTGAACTCGCTGTCGGCCGGACCAGGCACCTGATCCAGCACCGACCGGAGCAGGCCGTGCCACCGCGCGTAGTGCTCCGCCCGGTACGGGCTGCCGCCGCTCCCGCTCTCCTCCGCGGATCTCTACCGCCACAGCCTGCGCCTGCTGCTCGACAAGAACATCCCCGGCTGGCTCGACCTCTGGACCGAGGACGGCGTCATGGAGTTCCCGTTCGCCCCCGACGGCTGGCCCGACCGCCTGAACGGCAAGGAGGCCATCGCCGCCTACATGGGCCCGTACCCCGACCACATCGACCTTCACGACTTCCCCGCCGCGACGAGGTACGGGCGCACCATGGCGTTCGCGCCACCGTCGAGAAGACCGTCCAGACCGTACGGCGACCGGTGGACGGGGAGCCGCATCGCGCAGGATCTGGCAGGACCCTGCCTCTCGGCCACGGGAAGCGAAGCGAGTCGGACTCCCGCCCGACGCCGCCCCGTACCCGGGGACGGCAGAAGCCTTGTCCAAGCAGCGGTCCGGCGGAAAAGGTCAAGCATGTCAGTTCGCGCTCCTTTCCTGGAGGACTTCGCCACGGTTGCCTCCCTGGTCGGTCGTCATGTCACCGTCCAGGCAAACAGCCGGAGCCGAGGCTGAGCGATGCCAGCCGGATGCAAGAACGATGTAAGTCCGTCCAGGACGGGTGATCCCGCCCCAAGAGCGGGGCATGACAGAGGGAGGAGCCGTACGATCCCCGCACCCCTGTCGACACACAGGCGCAGCCCCGGAGTTCGGTATGGCCGACCACCGACACAGCCCCAACGTCCGGCTGCGCGCTGTGCGCGAGCTGGAGTTCCAGATGAGTCGTCAGGAGTTCGCGAAGCTGGTTGTGGCCACAGGCGAGGAGATGGGAGAGCCAGTCGGCTGCACGTCGCGTCTGGTGGCCGCGTGGGAAGACGGAGACGTCGACTGTCCCAGAGCCGTCTACCGCAGGATTCTCAGCAGGCTCACCAGTGGACGGACCATGACCGAGTTGGGCTTTCGCCCACCATCGGCAGCAACCGGGCGAGAGTCGGTTCTCCCGCCGCACGAACCTGGGCGCGTGGCCCCGGTGAACAGACGCGGCTTCCTGTTCGAGGGAGCGGGTGCAGCCTTTTCCTACTCTCTCGGTGCCCTCGTTCAGAGGCGTCCCGGCCGGATCGGCATCACGGACGTCCGTGCCGTCGACGAGGCTGTGACCACCATCTACAGCTACGACCACGACCATGGCTCCGCCACTCTGCGCCGGGACGCCTCGAACATGCTGCACATCGCGTACGAGTGGCTGCACGACGGCGCGTACACGGAGAAGACCGGCAAGCGCCTTCGCTCGGCGACTGGGCATCTGTCGATCGCCGCCGGATGGCTGTCGTACGACTCAGGCCGCGCCGCCGATGCCCGCTCCCTGTACGGCGAAGCACTGGCCGCTGCCCGGATCGCCGATGACCCCGGGCTGGAAGGACACGCGTTCGGCTGCCTGAGTCTGCTGGCCAAAGCCAGTGGGCGGCCGCGCGAGGCAATCGGTGCTGCCCAGGGCGCGCAGAGCGTCGTACGCACTTACGGCTCTTCACGGTTACTCAGCCTGTTCGCCATGCGCGAGGCCGGCGGATGGGCCCTCCTGGGTGATCGCGGCGTCGCTGACCAGGCCATCGTGCGCGCCCATCACCTCTACGCGAAGGGCCCCGCCGAATCCGACCCGGAGTGGCTGGAGTTCTACACACCCGCCGAACTGGCCGGCCTGGAGGCCCTCGCCCGCGCCGACCTCGACCAGCACGAGCGAGCTGCCGCCGGAGCCGAGCAGGCAGTTCTGCTCCACGGCGACCGGTTTGTCCGTAACCGGGCCCTGTACACCGCCGATGTCGCCATCCAGCATGCGGTGAGGGAACGTCCTGAGCCCGAGGCCGCTGCCGAGGCCGCCGGACGCGTTCTCGCCTACCTCCCCGAGGTGCGCTCCGACCGACTGCTCCAGCAGTTGCAGAACGTCGAGAGTGCACTCCAGCGGCATGCCGCGGTCCCCGTGGTCGCCGACTGGTTGGAGGAGTACCGCACCATCACCAGCGCCAGCTAGGAGTAGACCGTGAGCACCCCGAGCGCCGGCACAGCCCTGGTGATCCGTACCTACGGCCCCGGCCAGGTTCCACCCCTGCTCGACGTCATCGCCGACATCTGGGCCGACGCCCACCCGGAGTTGGTCGACAACCCTGGAGCGGAGGCCTCCGGCCTGTCCGTACCGGCGCTCCGGCGCCAGGTCCAAGGCCACCTCAAACACGCCGGGTTCGCTCTCGTCGTCGCCTACGTCGGCGGAACCGCCGTCGGGTTCGGGTACGCCTTTCCGTGCAGCGCGGCGTACTGGTTCGGCCCCGCCCTCGTGGACGAGGTTCCCGAGGGCGCCCGTACAGAGCGGCTGATGGGATTGTGCGAGTTGGCCGTACGGCCGCCGTGGCAGGCGCGGGGAATCGGTACGCGACTGCACGCCGAGTTGCTTGCCGCCATCGCCCCGCAGTGGTCCTCACTCCTCGCCCTGCCTTCCAACGAGCGTGGCCAGGACCTGTACGCCCGGCTCGGCTACCGGTACGCGGGGCCGTATCGGGGCAGTGCCGACGGGCCCGAGTTCGATCTGCTGCTTCTGCGCGTCGACCCCAAGTGATCCCTGAATCCCCCTACGTCGGCAGGGACTTGAGCCAGTCCACCAGCAAAGCGTTCGTCTCCTCCGGGCGTTCCTGCTGGAGCCAGTGGCCGCAGCCTTCGAGGATGTGGGAGGCGGTGAGGGCCGGGAGGGTGGTCGGGTAGGCGTTGATCGCGTCGGCCAGCCAGGTGGTGGAGGCGTCCAGGGAGCCGCCGATGAACAGTGACGGCTGCGTGATCGGGGCGCCGGTGTGGCCGCCTGTCGTCAGATCCTCCCAGTCGCGGTCCATGTTCCGGTACCGGGCCAGCGCGCCGGTCATCCCGGTGCGTTCGAACTCCCCTGCGTAGAAGTCGAGTTCGCAGTCGGTGAGCCAGGATGGTAGACGGGCCTTGGGGAAGCGTTCCCGTAGGGTTCCCTGGCCGCCGCGCGTCACGAAGTGTGGGTCCGGGGTGCCCGGTTGGGGCATGGTGTCGGCGGAGAGGGCGGCGTAGAAGCCTGCCAGCCAGCCGCGTACGTCGGGTTCGATCTCCGCCTCGGCCCGGCCGGGTTCCTGGAAGTAGGAGACGTAGAACTCCTCTTCCTCGCCCCCGATTCGCGCGAAGACCTCGCTGGGCCGGGGGCCGCCGGGCGGGCTGTACGGCACGCTCAATAGGGCGACCGCGCTGAACACGTCCGGGCGGACCAGAGCGGAGGTCGCGGCGATCGTCGCGCCCCAGTCGTGGCCGACCAGTACCGCGGAACTCTCCCCGAGGGCGTCCACGACGGCGACGTTGTCGTCGACCAGTTCGAGCATCCGGTACGCGTTCGTCGACTCGGGGCGCGAGGAACGGCCGTAGCCGCGTACGTCGATGGCGACGGCACGGTATCCGGCGGCGGCCAGGGCCGGGAGCTGGTGTCGCCAGGAGTACCAGGACTCCGGGAAGCCGTGCACCAGCAGGACCAGCGGCCCGGTGCCCTGTTCGACCAGGTGGATACGGCCGGCGGGGGAGGGGACCAGGCGGTGGGTGAAGGAGTGGGTCAGGGGGTGGATCAGGGGGTGCGGGGGCGGGTGCGGCACGGGATTGCCTCCGTACGTCGTCGTGGGCTGCCGTGTCGGCGGGTCACCGGCAATCGTGCGGGGGCCGGTGCGGCGTACGCGAGGTCTGTTGCCGGTTCGGCAAACCGGCGCACCGGAACCCGGAAACGCGCGTTCCGGTGACGTGTGCTCAGGCGGGCCCCGCGCTCTTCCAAAAGAAACGTGGGAGAGAAAGAAACCCACCAAGCCCCACCTTCCCTCCCGTCAGCCGGAGCGGCGACGGCAGTCGCTTCCGCGCAAACTCACTCCCCCGAGTGAACATCACCAACTCAGCTGGATCTGTGCCCGGTTGCCTGCCTTACGCTCAGCGCAGCAGCACCACCACAGACAACCGCTGACGGCGGACATACGACGGCCCTCGCCGGGACTGGCATCCCACTGCGAGGGCCTGACCACCAAGGAAGAAGAAGACTTCCCGATGGATACGCAGAACCCTAGTGCGCCCCCGCGCGCCCGGTCCCGCCCGACGGGCAAAAACCACCCCCACCGGGGCCCCGATTCCGGCGTTTCCGGCGTCGTCCACGACAACGCCCGCCACAACGACCGCTTCACGGTGATCGGCAACCACCTCGCCCAGCACCCCGCGCTGTCGCTGCTCGCCATCGGACTGAGCGTCCACATCCAGTCGCTGCCCCCCGGTGCCCGCGTCGACATCAAGACGCTCACCGCCCGCTTCCCGGAGGGGGCGGACCGTATCGCCGCCGCCCTGCGCGAACTGGAGACCCACGGCTACCTGCGCCGGTCCCGCGAACGCACCCCCACCGGGCGCATCGTCACCCGCACGGTCTCCTGCAACCGCCCCGGGCACCGGGGCAGCACCGCAGCGGACGACGCGCCAGTACCTCCCACCCGACGCCCTTCCCTGGCGCAAAAACCGCCGCGCCGCGCCCTGCCCGCCGTACCGCAGCCCTCGTACAAGGGACCAGGTCTCCTCCAGGCCGCCGTCGACCTCCTCATCGGCCTCCGCCGCCACGACCCCCGCCTGTTCCTGTCCAGCACCGACGTGGAACACCTGGCGCCCGGCGCCGCTGCCTGGCTGGAACGCGACCTCACCCCGACGGCCGTACAAGAGGCCCTCGCCTCCGGCCTGCCACCCGAGGACCTACGCCGCCCGGCCGCCCTCCTGGCCCACCGCCTCGCCGCCCAACTCCCGCCCCCGCCACCGCTCCGCACACCCGCCGGTCCATCCCCCGTCCGGCACCCCCTCCGGAACTGCGACAACTGCGACCGCGCCTTCCGCTCCCCGGACCCGGGCAACTGCGGCGACTGCCGCCGGCTGCCCGGGAGATCGACTTTCGAAGGCCTTCACTCTTCAGAGTGATCAACGGCAACTTGGCCGCTACCTGGCTCACCCGCGCCCTCACCGTCAGTTCCGCTGCGGAGATCTTCGAAGGCGAGTAGTGCGGGCACTCAGCCGATCGCCTGCACGACCAGCACCGTCACGAGTACGCCGATCACGACCGCCGCCGACACGATGCCCGCGAGGCGGACGACCTGAGGGCGCGAAGGGCGCCGTACGACCTTGATGGCGTCGGCTTCCGATCGGTCAGGGAACGCGAAGTACACCCAGTCCGCATCGGAGTTGACGGTGACGCGGGCGAGCGGGAGGTGTCGGAGGGCCACCCGGCGTCGTACCTCACCCTGTTTGCGGGCCAGGTGGGGTTCGACACGGGCGCGGTGGGTGTCCTCCAGGTCGGCCGGAAGTTTGTCCGTGACGTCCCTCAGCGGGGTGTCGCGCCAGGCGCCTCTGCGGTAGGTCGGCCACCAGAGGTGGACGGGGGCCGGGTCCCGTTCCCGGTCGGAGGTGACGGGGTGAGTGATGACCGCCTCCGTCCAGGTGGTGAAGAACCCGGTGCCCTTGCACTCCTCGTGCGCGACGTTCTTCGAGCCACCGCAGCTGTCACAGGGCCGCAGTCCCGTCCCGTCGCAGGCAGGACAGTCCATCGTCCGGCGACCGGCGCACCTGGGACACGCCGCGTTGTGCGAGCCGCAGCGCGCGCACTGTACGCGCTGCCCCACCGCGGTCCGGGACGGCGGCCGGTTGCGCGGCCCGCCGGCAGTGCGCGAGCCGCCGCAGCTCAGGCACGTCTCCGGACCGCCCTTGCCCCCGCCTCTGCCCCCGCTTCCACTCCCGCCCCCGCAGCCGGTGCACGTCACCTTCTGGACGCAGTCCTGTCTGCCGTGCCCGCCGCACGACCCGCAGCCCTGTTTGCCACCCTTGCAACCCGTGCACGGAACCTCGGCGACCGAGCCGGCCAACACCAGTTCCACCGGCGGTGAGGGGGCGAAGCCAGGGGGCACCGGGACGACATGCGTGGCGAGGTCGGTGTAGGTCGGCCGCTTGGAGATCTGCCTCAGCTTCTTTCCCGGCATACTCCGCGGCCCGGCCTTGCCCCGCTCCTCGAACCGCCGCTCGATCCGGAAGCCGAGCAACGGCCGCCGCGACAGCTCGGCCGTACCGGGAGCCACCAGCCGTACCGGGTCGCCGCGCCCGGAGAGGTAGCTCTCAACGGCCCGGAGCATCTCTTCGTCGGACGCGGCCAATCCTGCCCCCCTGGTAAACGATCCAGGAGAGCAGCGTATGAGCGGACCTGACACCTCATCAAGAGGGCCTCGAATCAGGCCCATTAAGGCATCGGAAAGCTAGAGACGCGGCTCCCGTACGACCGCCACCCCGCCCGGAGCGACCCGCACCGAGCCGCCGGTCAACGCTTCCCCGGTGAGGAGTTCGGTCGCCCTCTCCGGCACCGCGACCTCGGCCCCGCCGCCCGCGTGGTCGATGAGGAACAGGAAGTCCGCGTCGGCACCCCGCCGCAGCACCGCCTCCACCCCCGCCGGAGTCGCCCGCACCCCCTCGACACCCGCCTCCGCGCACATACGGGCGAGCAGCGCGCCCAGTGTCGACGCGTCCGGCCTGGTCGCCAGGTACCAACCGGCGCCCGCACCGAGCGAGTTGCGCGTCACCGCCGGGACACCGGTCAACGGACCTTCCGTGTACGACAGCACCGCCTCCGCACCCGGGCTCTCCAGCCGCAGCCGCTCCGACCACAGCGACCCGGTACCGCCGCCGCCGAGCCCGACTTCCTCGCCCGCCAGCAAGGGGAACAGCTCGTCCGCCCGCACGCCGAGGGCCTCCCGGAACGCGCCGGGATAACCACCTAGCCGCACATGGCAGTTGGCGTCCACGGCACCGCTGTGGAAACCGACGGCCAGCGTGCCGCCGCGCTCCGCGAAGCCCGTGAGGTTCGCCGCACCCTCGTCGTCGACCAGGTACAGGGAGGGAACGAGTACCAGCCGGTACCCCTCCAACTCCGCGTCCGGCCGTACGAAGTCCACCGCCACGCCCGCCCGCCACAGCGGCTCGTACCAGTCCCGTACGAGATCCAGGAAGCGGAGTTCGCCGTTCGGCTGGGAGGGGAGTTCCAGTGCCCAACGGGCGTTCCAGTCCCAGACGATGGCCACCGACGCGGTGCCCGTGCTACCGCGCACCTCCGCCAATGTCCGTAGATCCGCGCCCAGTTGGACCACGTCACGCCAGATCTGGCTGTCGGTGCCGGCGTGCGGAAGCATCGCCGAGTGCCACTGTTCCGCGCCCGCCTTCGCGGCCCGCCACTGGAAGTACGCGATGCCGTCCGCGCCGTGGGCGACATGCGCGAGCGCGTTGCGGCGCAACTCCCCGGCCGTCTTCGCCCTGTTGACCGGCTGCCAGTTCACCGCGCCCGTGGAGTGCTCCATCAGGAACCAGGGGCCGCCCGCGAGCGACCGCATGAGATCGCCGCTCAGCGCGATGTCGATCTCCGGCTCGGGGTCGGTCGAGCGGAGGTAGTGGTCGTTGGCGACGACGTCCAACTCCGGGGCCCAGCGCCAGTAGTCGAGGGCGTCGAAGTTGTACATCACCATGAAGTTGGTGGTGGCGGGAGTGGCAGGCGCCGCCGCCCTCAGCACATCCCTCTCCGCCTTGTACAGCGACAGCAACTCGTCGCTGCAGAAGCGGCGCCAGTCCAGCTGGTGCGCCGGGTTCGGTACCGCGCCCGTCGCGCGGGGCGGGATGATCTCGGCCCAGTCGTAGTACCACTGGCTCCAGAAAGTGGTGCCCCAGGCGTCGTTCAGCGCTGCCAGGTCGTCGTCGTAGCGGGCGCGCAGCCAGGTGCGGAAGGATTCGGCGCTTTCGTCGCAGTAGCAGGCGGGGTTGTGGCAGCCGTATTCGTTGTGGACGTGCCACATGGCGACCGCCGGGTGGTCCGCGTAACGCTCCGCCAGCGCGCCCGCGATGCGTAGTGCGGCCTCGCGGTAGGCGGGGCTGGAGGGGCAGAACGTCTGGCGGCTGCCGTACGAGAGTCGTCGTCCGTCCTTGTCGACGGGAAGTGCGTCGGGGTGGGCGCGGAAGAACCAGGCCGGCGGGGCCGCGGTGGGTGTGGCGAGGTCGGCGGCGATGCCGTTGTCGTGGAGGAGGTCGAGGAGGCGGTCCATGCGGGTGAAGTCGTAGACGCCCTCGGCCGGTTCGAGCAGTGCCCAGGAGAAGATGCCGACGCTGACCATGGTGACCCCGGCCTCGCGCATGAGGCGCATGTCCTCGGCCCAGACCTCCTCGGGCCACTGCTCGGGGTTGTAGTCGCCCCCGTACGCGATACCGGGGACGGCGAGTTCGCGCTTCATCGGTCAACTTCCTGTTTCGCGGAGGGGCGGTCAGCCCTTGTTGGCGCCCAGCGTGAGGCCGCTGACGAACTGGCGCTGGAGTGCGAAGTACACGATCAGGGTGGGGATCGCGGTCAACAGGGCACCTGCGGCGACCAGGTTGGGGTCGGTGAAGTACTGGCCGGAGAGGTTGTTGAGGGCCGAGGTGATCGGCATGTTCGTGCCGGTGGAGATGAGCACGATCGCCCAGAAGAAGTCGTTGTAGATCCAGATGGAGAGCAGGGTGCCCAGGGCCGCCATCGCCGGGCGGCACAACGGCAGCACGATCTGCCAGTACATCCGCCACACCGACGCGCCGTCGACGAGAGCGGCCTCGGTCAGCTCGTGCGGGAGCATCCGCATGTAGTTGGCGAGCACGAACGCGCAGAAGCCCGACTGGAACGCGATGTGGATGAGGACGAGGCCGAGCGCGGAGTCGTACAGCTTGCCCGAGGCGGTGATCCCGGGAAGGTCGATGAGCAGGTACATGCGGTACAGCGGGGTGATGATGACCTGCTGCGGGAGCAGGTTGCCGGCCGTGAAGACGAGCAGCAGAGACAGGTTGATCCGGAAGTCGAAGCGGCTGACGTAGAAGGCGACCATCGACGACAGGAACAGCGTCAACAGTACCGCCGGTACGGCGATGATCAGCGTGTTCCCGAAGTAGTGCAGCATGTCCGACTGCGTGAAGGCGTTGGTGAAGTTGGCGAAGCTCAGCTTGTCGGGCCAGGAGACGTAGCCCTTTTTGCTGGTCTCGGCGTACGGACGCAGGGCCGCGAGCATCGCCCACAGCAGGGGGGCGAGCCACGCCAGCGACATGGTGATGAGGAAAACGTGCAGCAGCACGCGGGCGGGGCGGATGGGGGCGCGTCCCTTCACGGGCCCGTCCGCAGGTCGCCGCGCGGCCAGGGTGGGAGCGCTCATGCCCGCCGCTCCTTCCGGAAGGTGCTGATCAGATACGGGATGATCACGATGAGCGAGATCACCAGCAGAACGACGGCGATGGCGGATCCGTAACCGATCCGGCTGGACTCGCCGATGATGTTGTTGGTCACGAGGATCGACAGCAACTCGGTGCCCTGGGCGCCGCCGTTGAAGACGTACACGAGGTCGAAAGCGCGCAGCGACTCGATGATCGTGACGACCAGGACGATGGTGTTGGTGGGGCGCAGGGTGGGGAAGATGACGTTCTTGAACGTCTGCCACTCGTTGGCGCCGTCCAGCGAGGAGGCCTCGCGCAGGGACGGGTCCACCCCCTTCAGACCGGCCAGGTAGAGGATCATCATGTAGCCGGTGTGCCGCCAGCAGGCAGCCACCAGGACGGCCCACAGGTTGAGGTTCGGGTCGCCGATCCAGTCGATGTAGTGGCCGGGCTTGTTGGCGCCGATCAGGCTGTTGATCAGGCCCGTGTCCGGGTTGTAGACCAACTGCCAGACGAAGCCCGTGACCGCCAGCGAGACGACGACCGGGAGGAAGAACGCCGTCTGGTAGACCCGGGTGAACCGGATGTTCTTGTCCAGTTGCACGGCCAGGAACAGTCCCAGCGGAGTCGGGATCGCGATGAGGACGGCGAACCAGATGATGTTGTGCTGGACGGCCGGCCAGAACTGCGGGTTGCTGTCGAAGAGTTCGCGGAAGTTCTGCAGCCCGACCCACTTGATGGAGTCGAAGCCGATGCCGTCCCAGGTGGTGAAGGCCAGCGCGACCGAGGCGAAGGCCGTCACCCACACGAGGGCGATGTGCAGGAAGGTCGGCAGGCCCGCCATGAAGCCGAGGGCGATCCTGTCCTTGCGGGTCAGCAGCCTGCGGTGACCGTAGGGCGGCTTGCGGCTCGCCGGGGACGAGGGGGCGCGGCTACCGCCCGGAGGCGGCACGTCGGCCGCCCCCGGGATCACGGGAATCGAATCGGAGGTGCTCATGAGGAGGCGAAGATCGTCTTCTTCTGGCGCTCGATGGACGAGAGCAGGCTGTCGATGCCCTTGGGATCGCGGATGAACTTCTGCAGCGCGGGCTGCATCACCGTGGAGGTGAAGTCGGGCCGGCTGTCGCGGTCCATGAACTGGGTGAGGTTCTTGGCGCCGCTGATCATCGCGTACGCCTTCTTCTGGATGGCCGTGTACGACGAGGTGTCGGCGGTGGAGGAGGCGGCGACGACGCTCGGGTCGGCCTTGAGGTAGATCTCCTCGGCCTCCGGAGTTCCCAGGAACTCCAGCAGCTGGACGGAACCGGCTTTGTTCTTCGGGGACTTGCTGAGCATGAAGCCGTCGGTGGGCGCCTCGACCGTGTCCTGCCCGAAGGAGGGGTCGATCTCCGGGAAGGCGAAGAAGTCGAGGTCCTCGAGATCGGTCGCATTCGTGAACTGCTGGCCGACGAAGGTGCCCAGCAGGTACATGCCGGCCTTCTTCGACACGAGCGTCTGCGCCGCGTCCTGCCAGGTGCGACCTGTCGATCCCTCCTGGCTGTAGGGGAGAATTTCGGCCCAGTTGTCGAACGTGGCGCGAACCTTGGCGTCGGTCCAGGATGCCTTTCCGGCCATCAGCTCGACGTGGAAGTCGTAGCCGTTGGTACGGAAGTTGATCTGGTCGAAGGTGCCGAGGGCGGGCCAGGCGTCCTTGTCGCCGAAGGCGATCGGGACCAGGCCGTCCTTCTTCATCTGCTTGCACAGCGCGATGAACTGCGCCCAGGTGGTGGGCACCTGGTAGCCGTGCTCCTTGAAGACGCTCTTCCGGTAGAACATCGCCCACGGGTACGTGTACAGCGGCACGAAGTAGTACTTGCCGTCCGCGCCCTTGCTCAGCTGCTTCATCGCGTCGGGGAAGTTGCCCCCGATCTTCTGCCACACGTCGTCGATCGGGGTCGCCAGGCCCTTGCCCGCGAAGAACTGCATGCGGTAGCCGGCGAACCAGGTGAACACGTCGTCCGGGGTGCCCTGGAGGTAGGAGTTGATCTGCTCCTGGAACGTGTTGTGGTCCTTGGTGTTCACGTCGACCTTGATGCCGGTCTTCTTCGTGAACGCCGCGTAGATCTCGGCGAAGGCCTTCTTCGGCACGGCGTCCGACGAGTTCGAGCCCAGGGTGACGGTCTTCGCGTCGGAACCCGAGTCGCTGCCGCCGCAGGCGCTCAGCAGCGGAACGGCAGCGCCGAGCGCCGCCGCGCCGCCGACGCCGCGCAGGAGGGTGCGGCGGCTCGGACCCGGGACGGACAGACCGGAGGGTGTGTGGTGCATGACGGCTCCTGAGGACAGACCCCCCGAAACGGGGAGCAAGGTCACGACTACGCTGGGTCCATGCTGATCTAAAACGACCAGAAATCAACTTGACCGAACATCGTGGCGGCAATAACAGCCCCTTGTTCGACCCCTCGTCAAGAGGTGGAGTCCGCCGTTCCTGAAACGTGATGGACGCCAGGACGTGAAGCTTTGCTAACAGACAGATGGCGAACGCGCGACGCAAATCCTCGCCTCAGCCGTTCGGCCAGGGCGTACGCCGCCCCAGAGCACGAATGGTGACCTTTCGGCCGAGGCGGGCGGACCCGCCCGCAAACGACATTGGTGACGATCACGCCAGGCGACTCGTCAGCCGACGCGTCAGGTGATCGCGCCACGTCAGCCGCAGCCGGCAGGAGCCCGCCATGTCCAGCACGACCACCGCCCCGGTCCCCCCGGTGACCGGCAGCCACCTCACCGCACCCTCGGCCAGGCGTTCGGCCCGGCGCCCCGCCCGCCACCCGACCCGACACCTCACCCGCCACCCGACCCGACACTCGGTCCGGCACTCGGTCCGCTGGGACGTCGTCCATCTCCTGGCCTGCGCCGTCTTCGCACTCGGTCTGGCGCTGGCCACGACCCTGTCCCCGCACCGCGTGTGGGGCGTCTGCGCGGCCTTCGGATACGGCACGGCGGCGATGCTGGCCGCCCGCGCCCCGCGCCCCTGGGAGAGCCGGGCAGCACTGCGCGCGGCCACCGTCGGCGCGGTGCTGCTCCCCCTGGGCCTGCTGATCGTGCTCGGCGCGGCCCAGTCCGAGGTCGGGGTCGTCGAACACTCGGGCGCCCTGCTGCTGCACACGGGCAGCCCGTACGCACCCCACCCCGTCACCGTGGACGACTACAACCCGTACCTGCCCGGCATGGCCCTCTTCGGACTCCCGCACGCCCTCCTGGGCGACACCTGGGCGGCCCCGCTCGCGGACGCCCGGCTGTGGTTCTGCGCGACCTTCGCCGCCTGCCTGTACGCCACAACCAGGTCCCGTACGGCCGACAGGCCCCCTACCGCCAATGGGTCCCGTACCGCCAGTTGGGGGCGAACAGGCGACCCGACCCGTACCGCGGCCCTGCTGCTCTCCTTCCCGGCCGTGGCGCTGCCTCTCGCCGTCGGCGGGGTGGACCTACCGGTGATCGGGCTGATGTGCCTGGGCCTCGCACTGGCCGGCCGGACCGGTTCCGGCCGGGCGGCCGGGGTCGCGGCCGGGCTGGCGATAGGCGCCGCGGCGGCCCTGAAGTGGACCGCCTGGCCCCTTCTCCCCGTCGGTCTCGTCCTGATCGCCGTCACGGCGGGCCGCCGCACGGCCGTACGCGCTACGGTGACCGCTCTCCTGACAGCGGCGGCGGCCGTCGTACCGGTCGCCCTGGCCGACCCGCGCGCCTTCGTCGAGCACGTGGTGCTGTTCCCGCTGGGCAAGGGCGGCGTCCACTCCCCGGCGACGAGCCCGCTGCCCGGACATCTGCTCGCCGAGTACGTGCCCGACGGCTTCGTCATCGCGGTCGCGCTGCTGATCGCGAGTGCCGTGGCGGTCGCGGCGTCACTCGTGGTCCGACCGCCGCGCACCGTCCGAGCGGCGGCCGACCGGCTCGCCGTCGGCCTGGGCCTGGCGATGTGCCTGATACCGGCCACCCGATTCGGCTACATGGTGTACCCGATCGTCCTGGCGATGTGGTTCCGCGCCGGCAGGACGGCTGCGAGCGACGCGCCGGCTCACGCCGCCGGGGTCGGGGTCGGGATCGGGTCAGCGACCGATCTTCACCTTCCGCGACACGCTCACCTGATCCACGTCGGAAGTCCGGATGGTGACCTTCATGGTCCAGGTGCCGGCGATCGGCAGGTTGAGGGTGTTGGTGCCCCAGTAGCCGCCCTGGTCGGTGACTTCGGCGTTGAGGGGGCCGATCTCCTTGCTGGGGAGGGAGAAGGAGATGCGGAGTTCGGGGACGATCGCGAAACCGTCGTCGGGGCCGAACACGACGGCCTGCACGGTGTTCTCGCCGACCCGGGCGGGTTCGAGGGTGACCTGCACCTTGCCGTGTCCGCCCGGTGTGCCCACGTCGAAGGGGATCGTCGTCGTGGACGCACTGATCACCCCGGGCGTCGGAGCATCCTTGGCGGCCTCCGCCGCCTCGGCCGCGGCCCGGCCCGGCAGGGTGGTCGTCAGGACAGTCGTGATCACCAACACCGCGATCCCGATGGCCACTTCGGCCAGCACGGAACGGCGGAGCCGCCGACGGTAGGAAGAGGAAAGGGAGGCTGAGTCGGCCGGGGATACGTCGCCTGGGGCGTCACTCTCACCGGACTCACCGGACAGATTCGCCGGACCGCCGACCGTCTCCGGCACCCGTTCCGCGACCTTCACCTCGACCTTTGCCTCGGCCATTGCCTCGGCCTTCGTCTCGGCGTCCAGCTTCGCCCCCTCCGCCGCCTTCGGTGCCGACAGCTGTCCCGTCCACCGGCGCGAGAACCCGGCCGCCACCAGCAGCAGCGCCACCGCGCACACCTTGGCGATCAGGATGCGGCCGTACGACGTACCGGTGATCGCGTCCCAGGAGCCGAGGCCGCGCCAGGACTGGTAGACGCCGGTGACGGTCAGGACGGCCACGGAGGCGAAGGCCAGCCGGGAGAAGCGGGTGACGGTGGACGCCGGGAGCGGCTCCTCCGCCTGGAGGAGGGTGAGCAGGGCCGCGAGGCCGCCCAGCCAGGCGGCCATGGCGAGCAGATGCAGCACCGAGGACACCATCGCCACCGGCACCTGGATACCGGCCGACGCGTGCTCGGCGGCGGCCCACGTCAGCGTGAGACCGAGCGCGAGCACACCCCCGACGCCGAGGAGGACCGACTGCACACGGCCGCCACCCACAGGGTCGCCACCCGTCTCTCCCTCGGCGTGCCGCTGTCGGCGTACGACTACCGCCAGCAGTACGGCTGTTGCGGCCAGCAGTGCGAGCCGGGCCAGAAGTGCCAGGCCGGGCCTGCCGTTCACGGTCCGTTCCAGGGCCGACAGGTCGAAGGCGCCGGCGGGTGCGGTGCCGGCCTCGTACGGGCCGCGCAGCAGAAGCAGGGCGACGGTCGACACCAGGAGGGTCCACCAGCCCGTCAGGACCAGCCTGCGCAGGGGGCCCGTGCCGGGCGGCCGGCAGACGAGGACGAAGACGACGGTGCCGACCAGCAGCGCCAGAGCGGCGTACGCGAGGTAGCGGAAGGTGTCATAGAGGGCGCTGGTGGCCGCGTTCTCGGTGGGCCCGGTGTCGACCACGGTCGGGGTCGCGGAGGGCTCCCCGATGGAGAAGGTGAAGGCGCCCGAGATGGGGTGGCTGTCCGCCGAGACGACCCGCCAGGCCACGGTGAACGTGCCCTTGCCGAGGCCCGTGGGGAGGCTGACGCGCACTCCGTCGGAACGGCCCTCCACATGCTTGGCCTCGCCGGTGCTCACGCGCCGGCCGTCGGGGTCGAAGACGCGGAAGGAGTCGTCGAGCAGGCCGACGGACTCGGTGAAGCTCAGGGTGACCTGTCGGGGCGCGGAGTTGAGGACGCTTCCGTCCCGGGGGTCGGTGTCCCGGAGAGCGGCGTGCGCGGACGCGGTACCCGCCCCGCCGACGAGGAGGAACAGCACGAGCATTATGCCCAGCAGCACCACCCGCTGGACTCCCCGGACATCGCGTCCGCCTATTCGCCCGCCGGTCCGACCGACGGTCCGCTCACCTCTCCGTCCGGCGGTCCGTTCGACCATCGGCCGGCCGGTCTCCGTGCGCTCGCCTCCGCCGGCTCGTCGGTCGTCGCGCCCTTGGTTCCGCAGTCGGCCCACGTAGCTTCTCCGTCTTCGGGACTTTTCGGCTCTCGTATACGTACGGACGATCCTGGTGCCCCGCTCACCCCGCCGGAACCGGATTCGCCGTGGTCTTCACCACGTGGGGCGGGCGGACACCCCTCCGTCCACCACCATGTCGTGCCCGCTGACCCAGGACGCCAGCCGGGAGGCGAGGAACACACACGCGTCGCCGATGTCCTCGGGCCGCCCCAACCTCCGTACGGCCGCCGCCTGTTGCCACCGCCGTACCCCATCGGGCCAGTCGTCAGCGAGCCCTTCCCGGTCGACGAGCCCGGGCGAGACGGTGTTGACGCGGATCCCGTACGGCCCGTATTCGAGAGCGGCCGATCGGGCGTGCGCCACGACCGCCGCCTTCGAGGCGCAGTAGTGGGCGTGGCCGGGCGCCGGGTGCGCGGCCTCGATGGAGGCGATGTGCGTGACACTCCCCCCGCTCCACCTCCCCCGGCTCCTGTCCCCGCCCCTGCCCCCTTCCTCAGCCTCACCGTCACCCTCGGCCGCCTGCTCGCGCATGATCTCCGCCGCGGCCTGCGTACAGGCGAAGACGCTGAGGACGTTCATGTCGACGACCGCCCGCCAGTCGGCGACCGCCATCCCGACCAGCTCCTGGACCGGTTGTACGCCCGCGTTGTTGACCAGCGCGTCGAGCCGCCCGCCACCCCACTCGGCTGCCTCCCGCACCACACGCCGGCACTCGTCCTCGACGGTGAGATCGCCCCGCAGGACGACGGCTCGGCCGCCCGACTGCTCGATCCGCGCGGCCACTTCCCGGGCACCCTCGTCCGACGTCCGGCAGTGCACGGCGACAGCGGCACCCTCCGCCGCGAACCGCGACGCGACCCCGCGCCCGATCCCGCCACCGGCCCCGGTCACCAGGGCGACCTGCCCGGCGAGAAGACCTGCGGAACTCACGGACGACCGCATGGATGGCGGCGTGGATGGCTGCGTCGACGACGACGTGGATGACCTCATGGCCGACACAGTGCCCCGATGCGAGCCGCCTCGGCCGGATAACGCGCGGCCAGTTCGACGGCGTCCCCGTGCTCGTACCCCTCGAACGTGAACCCGGGCGCCATCGTGCACCCGAAGAACGTCCACGCGCCGCCCGTGACGACCCGCGCGCCCATCCAGGTACCGGCGTCCACGGTGAGCTGGGGCTCCTGACCGTGCAGGAGGCCGGGCCCGAGCACGACCGTCCGGGAGGTGCCGTCCGGTGCGAGGAGCAGCAGTTCGAGGGGATCGCCGAGGTAGAAGTGCCAGACCTCGTCGGACGGCAACCGGTGCAGCGCGGAGAAGTCACCGGGCTCGGCGGTCAGCAGGGCGACGATCGCCGTGCCCTCCGGCCGCCCGTCGGCCCGCTCGGGCCCCGCCCACGTACGCCGGAACAGCCCGCCCTCACGCGGGATCGGCTCCAGGTCGTAGTGGGCGATCAGGTCGGCGGGCGTCGGATGTCCTGAGGTCGAGGTCACCCGGGAAAAGCTACCTCCCGGCGCAGAAAAGCCAGTTGGGCGCGCTTCTCCGGCAGATACACGTCCGGCAGATCGATCTCGGGCAGGACGACGACAGGCCCGGGCACGAACCCATGGCGCAGAAAACGGGTGACGGCCTTCTCGTTCGCCACATCCGGATCGACCACGACCCGCCGCCGCCCGAGCCCGACCAGCACGAACTCCGCCAGCACCCCCATCAGCGCACCCGACCACCCCGGCCGCCCGCCCTCCGCCCCGACGGGCGTGAGCAGCAGATGGACGCCGATGTCGCCGGGCTCGACGGGATAGCACTCGCCCACCCGGTCGGCCTCGGGCTCGTACGTCTGGAGCAGCCCGACCGCCGTACCGTCCTTCACCAGCAGGTAGGCGTGATGGGTGTCCAGGGCGTCCAAGTGGCCGTAGATCTCAGCGACTTGTTTCTCGGTGAGCCCGTTCATGCCCCAGAATCCGGCCTCCTGGCCGCTCACCCAGCCGTGCACGACGCCGGCATCGGCGACGGGGTCGAGCCGTAGCACGCGCACGGCGCCGAACCCGTCGACCACTCGCTCGTGCACGGCGGCACGGGCCGCGTACGGCTCAGCGGTCGTTACGTCGGTCATCAGTCAGTTCTCCTTCGTGAGCCGCGTCCAGTCGGTGACGACCGGGACGAGTTCTCCCCTTGTCCACAAGGGGAGTTGATCGCGGTTGTGGGCGGAACCGGGAACGCCGGAGGCGCCGAGGGGGACCACCCAGAGGCTGTCCTCGCGCCGGGCCAGGTCCCAGACGTACCGGGCGGCGGGCCCGCGCGCGCTGAGGTCGTTGAGCCCGGGGACGGAGGAGGTGCAGAGCACACAGTCGTGGTCGCCGGAGAGGGCCTGCTCGTCGTACGCGGAGTGCGAAGTGGTGGGCAGCGCCCGCCAGGGGACCAGCCGGTGACGCTCGCCCCAGGTCGCGACGCCGGTCGTCGGATCGGCGGCCACCTCGGTGACGGCTTCCCTGACCAGGGCGGCGCGGTCGATCCCGTACAACTCCTCGGTTTTCAGGAGCCCTTCGAGCGCGAAGGCGATCCGGGGGAGCAGCGCGAGCCAGGGGCGGAAGACCTCGGGGTACGCGGGCGGGACGGCCAGTGCGGCGAAGGCGGGGTGGGCGGCGAGGCGGCGTACGACAGCGGAGCGCAGGGCCGCGTACGACGCCGCGTCCGTGCTGTCGGCGTCCATCCGGCGGTCCCAGCGGAGAAGCCGGTCGCGGAGCTCCGCTTCCCCGGCCGACAGACCGTCGAGACCGTCGAGGGCGGAAATGAGGCCGAGGAGCGGGCCGGCGGAGGCGAGGTGGGTGTCCATGTGGACGGCGGACAGATCGTCCGCCGACCACTGGTCCCTCTCCTCAAGGAGGGCGCGGATACGGGCCGCCCGGTGCGGCGGTGCGAACTCGACGCCGAGCGGGGTCGACGGGCCGCGCTGGTTGGCCATGACGGCGAGGCCGTTGTCGACGGTGCCGTACGGCGTCTCGTGCCGGCCCTGCCATTCGTGACCGGGTTCCCAGGCCCGCGCGAGCCGGGTCCGGTTGACCTCGGCGCGTACGGGGACATGGCCCGCGACCCGGTGCAGCAGCCCGCCCTCGGTGTCGGCGGCGTGGACGACGTTGACGGGCTCGGCCCACAGGTCGAGGGCTCGGTCGATGTCGGCGACGCGGCGGGCACGGAGAAGCGGGAGAAGGGCGGAGAAGCCGAGGTCACCGGTGACGCGGGGCGGGTAGCGCAGACTGATGGTTGCCGTACGGCCGTCGTCGGGGCCGCCGATCACCACCGGCCCGCGCCCGGTCTCGATCACCTCGACCTCGACCTCGCCGGACTCCCCGCCCGCGACCTCGACCACTTCCCTGTGCACATGAGCCGGCCGCCACTCCCCGTCGGGATCGAGGGCCTCAACTCCCGTACCCGCGCGGCGGATCCGCTCCTCGTAGAGGTCCTGGTAGTCGGCCATGGCGTTGGTGATGGCCCAGGCTGCCGTGCCGGTGTGGCCGAAGTGGGCGATGCCGGGAACGCCCGGCACGGCGAACCCGACGACGTCGAACTCCGGGCAGAAGAGCCGGACTTGCTGGTAGACGCCGGGATCCTCGATATAGCGGTGCGGGTCGCCCGCGAGCAACGGGAGCCCGGTGACGGACCGTTCGCCGCTCACCAGCCAGCCGTTGCTGCCGGAGGTGCCGGGTCCGTCGGTGGCGAACAGGGCGACGGCGTCGGCACCGAGATGCGCGACGACCTGGTCGCGCCAGAGCTTGGCCGGGAAACCGGCGAACAGGATGTGCGTGGCGAGCCAGACGCCGAGCGGGGTCCAGGGCTCCCAGCGCCCGGGTGCCAGGCCGGTCGCGGCGAACTCGGGTGCGCGGCGGGCCCCTTCGCCCAGCCCGGCGTTGACACCGTCCGTGTACGCGCGCACCCAGGCGGCGGTTTCGGGGTCCCGTCTCTCCAGGGTGGCGTAGCAGTGCCTCGCGGTGTCGTCGAGGCGGGCGCGTCTGGCGAACACGTCCCAGCCGACCGCGTCGGCGCCGAGGAACGCGGCCGAGGTGCCCTGCGTGCGGTGGCGCTCGACCTCCAGCTGCCAGGCCCGGTCGAGGGCGGTGACACGGCCCTGGCAACGGGCGAGTTCGAGCGCGTCGGCCGCCCGCAGGTGCGGGATGCCCCAGGCGTCGCGGTAGATCTCGGTGGCCATATCCATTCCTCACCGGGTCCGAAACTGTGCTTTAGGTTAGCCTTACCTAAGCAAGTCGTGCCGGAATCGTACGCGAGGGTGGAGAAGTCATGGCGCAGGGGCAGGGGCGGGGGCAGGGCCGTCGCGGCTGGGAGGGCGCGGTCCTCAAGCTCTTCCGGGGCAAGGACTTCGTCTTCACCGTGACGGGCGCCGAGGACGTCACCCCGCACTATCGGCGCCTCCACCTCACCGACGGGGGCATGCTTTCCGCCACCGGCGTCCACCCCACGATGTGGGTCCGGCTCTGGTTCGGCAACGCGGGCAAACCGCACCAGCGGGCGTACACGCTGGTCGACCCGGACCCCGGGGCGGGCACGTTCAGCCTCGAGTTCGCGCTCCACGAGGGATGCGCGAGCGACTGGGCGCGGGCGGCGAAGCCCGGCGACACCATCGGGGCAACGGTCCAGGGAACGGGCTTCACCCGGCCCGAGCCGGACCCCTCGCACATCTTCGCGATCGGCGACCCGGCATCGCTGCCCGCGCTCAACTCCCTGCTGGACGCGTTTGGTTCGACCCCGGCGACGATCTGGTTCGAGTCGGACCACGGCACCGACGGCTACCCCTTCCGCACCGCCCCCGACCATCACGACGTCCGCCCGGTGCCCCGCCGGGACGCGGGTGCCCAGCTGGTCGCCGAGGTCCGCTCGGCCTTTCCGGACCTGCTGACGCACACCGCCGACCCGTACGTGTGGATCGCCTGCGACACGGCCACGACCCGGACCCTGACGAGCTGGTTCCGCAAGGAGACGGGGCTGCCGAAGCAGCGGGTGCACGGGCTGGGGTACTGGCGGCCGTACGGCACCCCTGCCGCGATCGAGGCATGATCGACCCATGGACGTCACTCTCCACCTCGCCCAGGACCCCGAGGCCGACGCGCTCCTCGGCCGCAGTGCGCTCGCCGCGCTGACCGGAATGCTGCTGGACCAGCAAGTGCCGATGGAGTGGGCGTTCAAGGGACCGGCGACCATCGCCCAGCGACTGGGCGCCGAGGACCTCGACGCACACGAGATCGCGGCGTACGACCCGGAGGCCTTCGCCGCGCTCCTCTCCGACAAGCCGGCCGTGCACCGGTACCCGGGCTCGATGGCCAAGCGCGTCCAGCAGCTCTGCCAGTACCTCGTCGAGCACTACGAGGGCGACGCCGAGGGCGTCTGGCGGGACGCGACGACCGGCCAGGAACTGCTCAAGCACCTCACCGACCTGCCCGGCTTCGGTAAGCAGAAGGCCCAGATCTTCCTG
This sequence comes from Streptomyces sp. B21-083, assembly GCF_036898825.1. Classification (GTDB taxonomy): domain Bacteria; phylum Actinomycetota; class Actinomycetes; order Streptomycetales; family Streptomycetaceae; genus Streptomyces. Next base: position 4,814,947 of record NZ_JARUND010000001.1, read on the forward strand.
GCCCTGCTCGGCAAGCAGCTCGGCGTACAGCCCAAGGGCTGGCGTGAGGCCGCCGGTGCCTACGGCGAACCGAAGTCCTTCCGCTCCGTCGCCGACATCACCGGCCCGGAGTCCCTGGTCAAGGTCCGTGCCCACAAGCAGGAGATGAAGGCGGCGGCGAAAGCCGCGAAGGCCGCCGGCAAGTAGGCGCCGACGACACCGGCCCCCAACCGAGAGACCCCCGACAGCCCGCCGGTAGGCCACCGGTAAGCCGCCGATAGGCCGAGTGAGCGGATCTCGGGCGCGGAAGGATCGGCCCTGTCCGTGCGGCGGGGAGATCACCTCCATGAGCCCCGCCGCGCGCACCCCGTACGCCTCGTACGCCGTGCGCCGGACCGCCTGGCTCCGGGTCGTCGTCCTGCTGCTCGCCCTGCTCGTGCCGGGGACGGCAGCGCACTGCGGAGCCGCCGAGGCGGCCGTTTCGAGCGGTACGGCCGCCGAGCACGACGTCCACGACACCGCCCTGCGCCCGCCGGCGCGCTACGGCCCCCGTGCCGTCGTAGCCCTGCGGCCCGTGCCCGGCCCGTCGACGGCACGGCATACGACGGCGCCGGCCCACCCGCTCCCCTTGCCGCCACGCTCCACGCCCGTCCCGCGCTCGGTGGTCCTGCGCTGCTGACAGAACCGGCTCCCCCGGTCCGTCAGTCAGCACGCCCAACACGTCACACGGGACAAGGAACACCGACATGGCGATCGACCCTTACGCGGTCCTGCGCGCCCTTCTGCGCGCCGAGGCCGCCCGCAACACACCGAAGGCGCGGGTGCCCCATGCGCCTCAGGTGAAGGAAGCCGAGCAGCGGCGACCCCTGGAGGAGCGGGGCCGCTGACCGGACGGCGGGGGCGGGGCCCCGGTGGGCTACCGCCTCCGCCGTGCCGTGCCGAAGACGGAGCGGGTGATCTCACGGCCGATCTGGGTGCCCAGGGAACGGGCCAGGGACTTGAACATGCCGCTGCCCACCACCTGTTGGACGAGAGATGGGTCCTCCCTCGACTCCCCCGACTCCCTCGACGCTTCGGGCCTGCTGGACCTGCTGGGCTCCTTGGGCCTCATCTCGTCCGGGCCCTTGGCTCCGCCGGATCCCCCGGCTCCCCCGGAGGTCTGCGCGGCCGTCAGTTTCTCGTACGCCGACTCTCTGTCCACAGCCTGTGCGTAACGGTCGTAGAGCTGCGAGGACCTGACCGCCTGGTCGAGAACGGCCGCGTCGACGGGGCCCATCAGGGACTCGGGGGCGCGCAGGCGGGTCGCGGCGACCGGGGTCGGGGCGCCCTTCTCGCTCAGGACGGTGACCACCGCCTCGCCCGTCCCGAGGCCGGTGAGCAGTTCCTCCAGGTCGTACGCCGAGTTCGGGAAGGTCTGCACCGTGGCCCTGAGGGCCTTCTGGTCGTCCGGGGTGAAGGCACGCAGCGCGTGCTGGACGCGGTTGCCGAGCTGGGCGAGGACGTCCGCGGGCACGTCTCGTGGGGTCTGCGTCACGAAGAACACGCCCACTCCCTTGGAGCGGATGAGGCGGACGGTCTGCGTGATCGCGTCCAGGAATGCCTTGGACGCGTCCTTGAAGAGCAGATGGGCCTCGTCGAAGAAGAAGACGAGCTTGGGCTTGTCGGCGTCGCCGACCTCCGGGAGGTCGTGGAAAAGGTCGGCCAGGAGCCACATCAGGAAGGTCGAGAACAGCTGCGGCCGGTCCTGGACGGCGGGCAGTTCGAGCACCGAGACGATGCCCCGGCCGTCCGAGGCCGTGCGCAGCAGCTCCGCCGTGTCGAACTCCGGTTCGCCGAAGAAGTCCGCCATGCCCTGCGCCTCGAAGGCGGTGAGGGAACGCAGGATCACCCCGGCCGTGGCGGTCGAGAGCCCGCCGATGTTCTTCAGCTCGGGCTTGCCCTCGTCGGAGGTGAGGAACGCGACGACGGCCCGCAGGTCCTTCAGGTCGACCAGTTCCAGCCCTTTCTGGTCGGCGTAGTGGAAGACCAGGCCGAGCGACTGCTCCTGGGTGGGGTTGAGCTGGAGCACCTTGGACAGCAGCAGCGGGCCGAAACTGGTGATCGTGGCCCGCACGGGGATGCCGTGGCCGAGACCGCCGAGCGCGTAGAACTCGGCGGGGAAACCGGTCGCCGTCCACTTCTGGTGCACCTCGGCGGCCCGGGCGGCGACGCGGTCGTGCGCCTCCCCTGCCCGTCCCGTCTGCCCCGGCGCGGAGATGCCGGACACGTCACCCTTCACATCGGCCAGGAAAACGGGCACACCTTGGGCGCTGAGCTGTTCGGCGATCAGCTGGAGTGTCTTCGTCTTGCCGGTGCCGGTGGCCCCCGCGACCAGACCGTGCCGGTTGAGCATGGGCAGCGGGATACGGATCTGGGCGTCCGGGAGGCATGTCCCGTCCCACAGCAGGGCGCCCAGATCGAGTGCCGGGCCGGTGAAGGCGTACCCGGCGGCGATCTCCAGGGCCGGCTGGGGGAGCGCGGGGGCGCTCCCGGGCGCGCGTGGTGGCGAGCCGGGCGCGTTTGCCGGTGGCATGGGCTCCGTGGTGGCCGATGACACGCTCTCGCTGTCACTCATGTCGGGTCCCTCTTCCGATTTGCCCCGCTTTGCGGCATCTTTTCCAGCGTCGCACTCCGTCTCCATGGCTGCGCCCGGAACGTCTGGACCGGTAGGCTTTCCGTGTGATCTTCAAGCGCATCGGAAACGGCCGGCCGTACCCCGACCACGGCCGGGAAAGCACCCGGCAGTGGGCGGACGTCGCGCCGCGCCCGGTCCGCCTCGATCAGCTCGTGACGACCAAGGGCCAGCTCGACCTGGAAACCCTGCTCGCCGAGGACTCCACGTTCTATGGCGACCTCTTCGCGCACGTCGTGAAGTGGCAGGGCGACCTGTATCTGGAGGACGGTCTGCACCGCGCGGTCCGGGCGGCCCTCCAGCAACGCCAGGTGCTGCACGCCCGCGTCCTCGAAATGGACTGACGGCCGTCCATCCACCCTTCGCCACCGTCCTCGCGACGCTTATTGGCCCTTTCGGGTAGTACTGCGGCCGGGTCAATGATCATTTAGTAGGCATCACCGCCCGGGCGCACTACGCTGCGCCCATGAGCATGCTGACTCCCCCCGGACTGGGCGGCCAGTACCGCATCACGGGAGACAAGTACCCGCGGATGCGCCGACCCCGGGGACGCCGCAAGTTCGTGTTCGGACTCGTGGCCTCCGTCGTCGCCCTCGGCCTGATCGGCTGGGGCACCTTGCAGCTCATCGACGTCTTCACCGGCGGCGGCAGCAAGGCCACGGCCGCGGGACCCAAGACGGACTGCACGACGAAGGCCGGCCCCACGGCGACGCCGCCGACGGCCGTCAGAGCGCTGCCCAAGCCCGGTGGGATCACCGTCAACGTGCTGAACGCCACGCCACGCAGCGGCCTCGCCAAGCAGGCGGCGGACGAGCTGCGCAAGCGCGGCTTCCGCATCGGCGACGTCGGCAACGCGCCCAAGGCCTACGACAAGAAGATCGCCGGCGCCGGCATGGTGCTCGGCGCGAAGTCGGCCGCCGAGGCCGCCCTGCCCCTGGTCGGGACCCAGCTCGCCGGCGCCCAGGTGAAGACCGACACACGCGCGTCGGCCACCGAGGTCGACCTGCTCATCGGCACCGCCTTCACGGCCCTGACCAGCAAGAAGGACGCCGACCAGGCCCTGGCCGCGCTGACCGGTCCGGCGCCGGCGCCCTCCAGCAGCCCGAAGAGCTGCTGAGCCTCGTACCCCTGGTTGTACTGGTGCCGCTGCTGCTCGGCGCCGCTACTACTCGGCCGCGCCGTACAGCCGGTCGCCCGCGTCTCCGAGGCCCGGGACGATGTAACCGTGCTCGTTCAGGCGCTCGTCGATCGACGCCGTCACGACGGTGACCGGGGCGCCCGCCAGCTCGCGTTCCATGATCTCGACGCCCTCCGGGGCGGCCAGCAGGACCACGGCCGTCACATCGTCGGCGCCCCGCTTGATCAGCTCCCGGATCGCCGCGACCAGCGTGCCGCCGGTGGCGAGCATCGGGTCGAGGACGTACACCTGACGCCCGGAGAGGTCCTCCGGCATACGGGTGGCGTACGTCGACGCCTGGAGCGTCTCCTCGTCGCGCACCATGCCCATGAAGCCCACCTCGGCGGTCGGCAGGAGCCGGACCATGCCGTCCAGCATGCCGAGGCCGGCCCGCAGGATCGGCACCACCAGCGGGCGCGGGTAGGACAGCTTGACGCCCGTGGTCGAGGAGACCGGCGTCGTGATGTCGACCTGTTCGGTACGCACGTCGCGCGTGGCCTCGTAGGCGAGCAGGGTGACCAGCTCGTCGGCGAGACGGCGGAAGGTCGCGGAGTCGGTGCGCTGGTCGCGCAGCGTGGTGAGCTTGTGGGCGACCAGAGGGTGGTCGACGACGTGGAGACGCATGTCCCCAACAGTAGCCGGGGTCCCGTACAGCGGCTCTGCTCCCCCGTGCGGCGGTTCAGGTTCCCTTTACAACGGTTCCGGTTCCCCGTACAGCGGCGTTGCTCCCCGCTCGTCCTTCCGGTGGCATCAAACCGCCCGACGGAGGGAAGGTGGGAGGGACGCACCGACTGGGGGTGTCCGCCCATGCCTGACCGTGAACCCGACCGGGAACGTGACCGGGAACGTGACCAGAAGGCGTCGGAGACCGAGGCCGAACGGCGTCGGCGCCGGGCCGTCTTCCTGCGCGAGCTGACCGAGGCGCGCGAGTTGCGCGACCGTGTCCAGCCCCGCCGCGCCAAGACCGCCCGCCTCCGCCACGCCATGCGCATGCGTACGTTCCGCTGGTAGTAGGCGCGTTGGAGGGGTGGCCGTGCGGACGCCGTACGGGACGCCGGTTACGATCCGCTGGTGGCGGCGACGAGAGTGCTGCTGAAGGGCTCGGCCGACCAGCGGTCAAAAGAGCCGGACACAGGGTGCGGAAGACGTCCCCTGAACGCTCCGTTTCTGCCACGATGCCGAGTGGGCGGGGCGCGGCACCCAGCGTTCCCCACCCGCGAACTCCGCCGGGAGGGCCCCCAACCGGCACGCCTAGGACCAGTGGGAGAGTCACGGTGTACTTCGCCGCACTGCTCGCGCGCACCGAAGACGGGTGGGAAGCGAGCGACAAAGAGCTCGACGACGTGGAAACCCTGTCGGACCTGGCCGAACTGGCCCGTGAAGCCTCCCCCGAGGACGACACGGTGCTGGTTCTCATCGAGCAGGAGGACGCCTGGTTCGGCGTCGTCCGCATCGACGGCGAGGACGACCCCCGTATCTACGTCTCGGACGCCGCCGCCGCTGCCCGTAGTTCGTACGGCGAGATTCTGCTCACGGCCGAGCTGCTCGGCCGCGATCCCGACACCGACGAGCCGGATCTCGACGCCCTCGACCTCGACGGCACCGAGGACGGTGAGTCGGACGCCGATCCGGACACCGACGAAGACGACGAGGAGGCCGGCACGTCCGCCGAAGCGGTACCGCACGGCCCCGTAGGAGACCCGGAGATCCTCGACGACCTCGGCGTCGGCGAGAAGGAACTGCGCGCCCTGGACGCCGACGACGCGCTGGGCGCGATCGCCGAGGCCCTGGGAGCGGCGGAGGTCCTGGAGACGGTGCGCTGAGCGAGGAGGGCCTGATCGGCGAGGGGCCGCCCGACCCCGTACGGGATCCCTGGCGGGCCGCGATGCGGCTCGCCCTGGCCGAGGCCGAGCGTGCCGTCCTCGGCGGTGACGTCCCGGTGGGCGCCGTCGTCCTGGCCGCCGACGGCACGACGGTGCTCGCGACCGGGCACAACGAGCGCGAGGCGACGGGCGATCCGACCGCGCACGCGGAGATCCTCGCGGTCCGGCGGGCGGCGGCGGATCTGAGGAATTCAGCGGCGCGCTGGGGGTCCCCCGAGGCGCTCAGCTCTGGGGGAGCCTCCGGCAAGGGTGGTGGCGGGAGACGGGCGGGCGAGTGGCGGCTGTCCGGCTGCACGCTCGTCGTGACGCTGGAGCCCTGCACGATGTGTGCGGGCGCCCTCGTGCAGTCCCGCGTGGACCGCGTGGTCTACGGCGCCCGCGACGAGAAGGCGGGCGCGGCCGGCTCCCTCTGGGACGTCGTACGCGACCGTCGCCTCAACCACCGCCCCGAGGTGATCGGCGGCGTCCTCGCGGACGACTGCGCCGGCCTCCTCACCACGTTCTTCCGCGACGGCCGCTGACGAAAACAGATTTCGGAGCACGCCGCACCTTGCTGTAAGGTCTCCCTCGGTAGCGTGTCCGAGCGGCCGAAGGAGCTCGCCTCGAAAGCGAGTGTGGCGCAAGTCACCGAGGGTTCAAATCCCTCCGCTACCGCTGTAGAAGGGCCTCGCCGAACGGCGGGGCCTTTCGTGCGACATCAGTCGAGTGGGTTCAGTCGAGTGTGCGTGGTCGGGTCTGGTCGGGTCTGAGGGGGAGGCCGCCGTGGCGGTGAATGCGAAGAAGATAGCCGTCTATGCCCTCGTGGTCTTCGTGCTGTACGTGATCATCACGGACCCCAAGGCGGCGGCCGGGTACGTCGAGATAGCGTTCGAAGGAATCTCGAACGCGGCCAGTGCCATAGGTGACTTCATGACCTGGGTCGCCGACGGCGCGAAGTAGCGGTCAGTCAGCCAGCCCAAGCAGCAGCCGGGGAGTGCATGTGATCCGCCATCTGGTCCTCTTCAAGCTCAACGAGGGCGTCCAGCGCGACGAACCGCGGGTCGTGGCGGGTGCCGAGGCCTTTCGTGCCCTGTCCGGCCAGATCGACGAACTCCGCTTCTGGGAGTGCGCCTGGAACATCACGGACCGCCCCATCGCCTACGACTTCGCGATCAACTCGGCCGTCGACGACATGGCCGCGCTGAAGCGGTACCTCGAACACCCGGCCCATCAGGCGGCCGCCGGACTGTGGCGTGAGTTCGCCACGTGGGTGATCGCCGACTACGAGGTCTGAATCCGAGGTCCGACTCGAAATCCGACCCGTACGGCCGCACGGATGGCTCCGCACCGGAACGGTGTGGGGCCTTTTTGCGTCTTGTGCGCCAACCCTTCCTCAACACGGTGTTATGGGGTGCTTGCACACAGTGCACATGTCTTGTGATGCTATGACCGCTTTTGACGGATGAGTTGACCGTTGAGTCGACCATTGAGTTGACCGATGAAGAGGTGGCGTTGACCGTGTCGGCCAGTACTGCGCCACCCCAGGAAGCCCCCGCCCAAGAAGCCCCCGCCCAGGAAATCGCACCTCAGGAGCCCGCTCCCCAGCGGAGTCGGGGCGCGGACACCCGGGCACTCACCCAGGTGCTCTTCGGCCAGCTCAAGATGCTGGATCCCGGTACGCCGGAGCACACCCGCGTACGGGGGGCGCTCATCGAGGCGAACATCCCGCTCGTGCGGTACGCGGCCGCCCGCTTCCGCTCCCGCAACGAGCCGATGGAGGACGTCGTCCAGGTCGGCACCATCGGGCTGATCAACGCCATCGACCGGTTCGACCCCGACCGGGGCGTGCAGTTCCCCACGTTCGCGATGCCGACCGTCATCGGCGAGATCAAGCGGTACTTCCGGGACAACGTCCGCACGGTCCACGTACCGCGCCGGCTGCACGAGTTGTGGGTACAGGTCAACGGGGCGACCGAGGACCTGACGACGGCCTTCGGGCGCACCCCGACGACCGCCGAGATCGCCGAGCGGCTGCGCATCAGCGAGGAGGACGTGCTGTCCTGCATCGAGGCCGGCCGCTCGTACCACGCGACCTCGCTGGAGGCCGCTCAGGAGGGCGACGGTCTGCCCGGCCTGGTCGACCGTCTCGGTTACGAGGATCCCGCGCTGGACGGCGTGGAGCACCGCGACCTGGTCCGCCACCTCCTGGTCCAACTCCCTGAACGCGAACAGCGCATCCTCCTGCTGCGTTACTACAGCAACCTCACCCAGTCGCAGATCAGCGCGGAACTGGGCGTCTCCCAGATGCACGTGTCCCGGCTACTGGCCCGTAGCTTCGCGCGACTGCGCTCGGCGAACCGCGTCGAGGCGTAGCCGGCCGTCACCCGAGGCACCCTCCCAGGCGTATCCGGATACAGGATCGAGTTGTCACCTGGGAGAGCGAATCGCTCAAGGGCGCACTTCCCGGTATTTCTGGGCTGAAAAACCGTCACACCCCCTTTTTCCAGGGCGGATCCGCGCTCCACATGTCGACATGTCACTACAGCGTGTTGCCGACATGTGACATTCTGCCGGAAGAGCGTTTGCCGTGGCTTCGGCTCCGGTATTCAGGTGAAGGCTGCGTTCCTCAGATCGGGAACGTCCGCCGCGACCGTCCGCGACCCAAAGGGGGTGGCATGTCCGCAGACCAGGGCAGCTCGAAGGTGCTCACGCTCACAAAGAGCGAGTCGGCGCCCGCCGAGCTTCACGACGTCCCGGCCCTCGTAGTGGAGGTCGAGGCCGAGGCGACCCCGGCCGTCCAGGCCCTCCCGGCCCCTCCGCCGACCACGGGCGCCATCGACACCCGGACCCTGTCCCGTTCCCTGTTCCTGCGGCTCGCCGCCCTCGACGAGAACAGCCCCGAGCGTGCGTACGTCCGGGACACCCTCATCGAGTTGAACCTCCCCCTCGTCCGGTACGCGGCGGCCCGCTTCCGCTCCCGGAACGAGCCGATGGAGGACATCGTCCAGGTCGGCACCATCGGCCTGATCAAGGCGATCGACCGCTTCGACTGCGAACGCGGTGTCGAGTTCCCGACGTTCGCGATGCCGACGGTCGTGGGCGAGATCAAGCGCTTCTTCCGCGACACCTCGTGGTCGGTGCGTGTACCGCGCCGTCTGCAGGAGCTGCGCCTGGCCCTCACCAAGGCCAGCGACGAACTCGCCCAGAAGTTGGACCGCTCCCCCACCGTCACCGAACTCGCCGTGGTCCTGGGCGTGTCCGAGGAGGACGTGGTCGACGGCCTCGCGGTCGGCAACGCGTACACGGCCTCGTCCCTGGACTCGCCGGCCCTGGAGGACGACGGCGGCGAGGGCTCCCTGGCCGACCGCCTCGGCTACGAGGACACGGCGCTGGAGGGCGTGGAGTACCGCGAGTCCCTGAAGCCGCTGCTGGCCAAACTCCCGCCGCGCGAGCGCCGGATCATCATGCTGCGCTTCTTCGCCAACATGACCCAGTCGCAGATCGGCGAGGAGGTCGGCATCTCCCAGATGCACGTGTCACGCCTCCTGACCCGGACCCTGACCCAGCTCCGCGAGGGCCTGATCTCCGACTGAGGGTCTGACAGAAGGTGTCCGACCGAGGGTTCACTTCTGACGGAGCATCAGCGACGATGTCGCGATGCTTCGACAGACCCGCGCGACGCATGACCGCCGGGGCGCCATCGCCCTGACCACCTCGGCGGCCGTCGTGACCTGCGCCCTGACAGGCGTGTTGGCGGCGTGCGGGAACGGCGGCGGACACGACGAGGGGTACGTCCCGGTCGAGCGACCGGTGATCGGCGGTACGGCGATCGCTCCCACCGGGGAGGTGACGTTCGTACCGCTGGAGGGACGGCAGCCGGAATCCCCGGCTCCCAACCCGCCCGCCGGGCAGGGCAGTCGGCCGCGCACCCCTGCGACGGGGCCCGGGGCAGCGCCCCTTCCGGCATCTCCGGCGACTCCGCCAGGAGACACCAACTCCGGCCGGACGAGCACGGGTTCAGCACCTCCGGGACCGACACCGAGCCAGGCGCCGACACCGACGCCCACATCGAGTGCCACACCGAGGCCGACACCGACGACTCCGACGACACCGGTGCCATCAACGCCCGTAGGTCCCGCCCGACTGGTCACGGGTGCGCTGGTACGAGAGTCCACGGACAGACGCTGGTGCGAGAAGGCGACGCTCGCCTTCCACAACACCGGTGGCGCACCGGTGCGTTCGGGCACGGTGACCTTCGGCACGCACATCATCGACCTGCTCGGCACCGACTGGGCGACCATCGAGTCCACGGCGCCGCTCCCGACGCCGATCGAGCCGGGGCCGGTGCGCGAACAGAGCTGGACGGTGTGCGCGGAGGAGTGGCGCGTGCCGTGGGGGATGCGGGTGGAGACCCGGGTGGTCGGGGTGGAGTGGGAGTAGACGCACAGGATTCCCGCCGGGCGAATCCCGGTAGCCCGTCCCAGCCCGGTCCGTCCCAGCCCAGACAGCCCCCGCCCGTCGATCCGCTCCTTGTAGCGCGCGGCTTGACGGCGGGCGGGCATGGCCGTCAGGCCGCCTTGGAGAGGGGCGAGGGCGATCCTCGACATCCAGGGCGAGCCGGGTCACCGGCTTGGCCGTAGGTCGGGGACGTAGTGCGGCCGGGGCCGGGGAGCGGCCGGGGCCGTGGAGCGGCCGGGGACGTGGAGCGGCCGGGGACGTGGAGCGGCCGGGGACGTGGAGCGGCCGGGGACGATGCGCGGCGCCCGCCGCTCCGCCGCGCATCGGCGGCCCGGCGGTCACGTCCTCGCGTAGGCCTTACTTCAGCGCCAGCCAGGCCACCGCCGCGATCACCAGTACGGCGACGACCACGCCGACGATCAGGCCGATGCGGGGGCCCGCCGGAGCCGGTGCCTGGCGGCTGCCGCCCTGGGGGGTCTCGTCGACGAACGCTCGGAACATCTGGGTGCTGCCCGCGGGGTCGTAGTTGCCCTCGGGGCCCTGGGTGTTGGCCATGGTGCGAGACCCTAGCGAACTCGACGGGGTGCGCCCAAGCTGGCCCCCTCTCTTGCCCATCTCACCTGCGCGTTTACGTTCGCCAATGCTTGCCTTTGCCAGGTTTTTAGCCCAGCCCCTCCCCAATTCATTTGCCTGTAGCAACCAATCTTTTCTATGGTTGCCCCAAGCAACGAATAAATGGATGCCGGAGCAGGACTCAGGGGGTGTGATGGCCGAGCAGACGCAGTACGAGGAGCTGGTGCGTCAGTTCAGTGCCTTCGGGGCCGTGAAGCGGGAGATGGGGCGGATCATGCCGCCCGAGTGTCCCGGCGGTTCCGCCACCGTGCTGACGCTGCTCGGCCGGTACGGGGACATGCGGATGAGCCGGCTCGCCGAGCTGCTCGCCGTCGACATGTCCGTCACCAGCCGCCATGTCGCCCACGTCGCCGGGCGCGGCTGGATCGAACGGCTCCCCGACCCCGCCGACAAGCGCTCGCGCATTTTGCGGCTGACCCCATCGGGGCATGCGCAGATCGGCGAGCTGTCGCGACGGACCACCGCACTGCTCGCCCACCGGCTCGCCGACTGGAGCGACGAGGAGGTCGGACAGCTCGCCCGCCTGATGGGGCGGCTCCGGGAGAGCTTCGGTACGCAACAGACGCCGTAGCAGACGACGTAGACAAATCGCACGAATTAAAGACGCACAAGACGCAGCACAGACAAGGAAGTTCAATGGCAACGACCACACCGGCCGGTGTGCGGGCGGCACACGCCAAGCACGGAGGAGGCTCCCACGGCTCCGCCGACGGCGCGCCGATGACGCACCGGCAGATCATGGAAGCGCTCACCGGGCTGCTGCTCGGCATGTTCGTGGCGATCCTGTCGTCGACGATCGTCTCCAACGCCCTGCCCGACATCATCAAGGACCTCGGCGGCGGCCAGAGCGCCTACACCTGGGTCGTGACCGCGTCGCTGCTCGCGATGACCGCGTCCACCCCGCTGTGGGGCAAGCTCGCCGACCTCTTCTCCAAGAAGCTGCTGATCCAGTTCGCGCTCGTCATCTTCGTGCTGGGCTCGGCAGCCGCCGGCCTCTCGCAGAACGCGGGCATGCTCATCACCTTCCGCGCCGTGCAGGGCGTCGGCATGGGCGGGCTCTCGGCACTCGCCCAGATCATTCTCGCGGCGATGATCTCCCCGCGTGAGCGCGGACGCTACAACGGCTACCTCGGCGCCACCTTCGCGACCGCGATGGTCGGCGGCCCGCTGATCGGCGGTGTCATCACCGACACCAGCTGGCTCGGCTGGCGCTGGTGCTTCTACGTCGGCGTGCCCTTCGCCGTCGTCGCGCTGATCGTGCTCCAGCGGACCCTGCACCTGCCGGTCGTCAAGCGCAAGGCCAAGGTCGACTGGACCGGCGCCTTCTTCATCACCGCGGCCGTCTGCCTGCTGCTGGTCTGGGTGACCTTCGCGGGCGACAAGTACGACTGGGTGTCCTGGCAGACGTACGCCATGATCGGCGGCACCGTCGCGCTGCTCGGCGTCTTCGTCCTCGTCGAGTCGAAGGCCAGCGAGCCGATCATCCCGCTGCGGCTCTTCCGTAACCGCACCATCACCCTCGCCTCACTCGCGTCGCTCTTCGTCGGCATCGCGATGTTCGCGGGCACCATCTTCTTCAGCCAGTACTTCCAGCTGGCCCGGGACAAGTCGCCGACCATGTCCGGCGTCATGACCATCCCGATGATCGGCGGCCTGTTCGTCGCCTCCACCGTCTCCGGGCAGGTCATCACCCGTACGGGACGCTGGAAGGCGTGGCTGCTCGCCGGCGGTGTGCTGGTGACCGCCGGTCTCGGTCTGCTGGGCACCCTGCGCTACGACACCGCGTACTGGCACGTCGCCATCTACATGGCGCTGCTCGGGCTCGGCGTCGGCATGATGATGCAGAACCTCGTGCTCTGCACCCAGAACCAGGTCTCCCCCTCCGACCTGGGTGTCGCCAGCTCGGTGGTCACCTTCTTCCGTTCCCTCGGCGGTGCGATCGGCGTCTCCGCGCTGGGCGCGGTCCTCAGTCACCGGATCACCGACCACCTCAAGGACGGCCTGGCCACCATCGACCCGAAGTACGCGGCGGGGCTCTCCGGTTCCACCAACAACGCCATCCCCGACCTCGACGCGCTGCCCACGCCGCTGCGCACGGTCATCGAGGGCGCGTACGGCCACGGCATCGGTGACGTCTTCCTCTACGCCGCTCCGGCCGCCCTGCTCGCGCTCGTCTTCTCCCTCTTCATCAAGGAGGTTCCGTTGCGGAACAAGGGCGCGCTGGCGCAGGCCGCGGAGGAGAAGCAGGCCGCGCTCACTCCGGCCAACCCGATCACGGAGGCCAGCGAGGTCACCGAGGTCACCGAGACGGAGAAGGTTCCCGCCGCGGTCGCCACGGTGACGGTCTCGGCCGCCGGAACCGGCGAGACCGGCGCAGGCACCGAGACCGTCAAGACCGTCGAAGGGCCTGCCGGTGGCGGGATTCCGGTACGCGGTCACGTGCGCGGCGCGGAGAGCGCGCCCGTTCCGCAGGCCGCCGTCACGCTGATCTCCCTCACCGGGCGTCAGCTGGGCCGAGCGGTCGCGCAGGGCGACGGCGCGTACGCGCTGGACGCGCCGGGCACCGGCTCGTACGTCCTGATCGCCTCGGCGGACGGGTTCCAGCCGCAGGCGTCGACCGTCGTCGTGAACGGCGAGCCGGTCTCGTACGACATCCTGCTCAGCGGCACCAGCGGGCTCAGCGGGCTGGTGCGCGGCGCCGAGACCGGGGAGCCTGTCAAGGACGCCATGGTGATCGTCACCGATGTGCGCGGGGATGTTCTGGCCACCGGGACCACCGGTGAGCAGGGCGAGTTCACGTTCGCCGAGCTGGTGCCGGGTGCCGTGACCGTCGCCGTGAACGCGGCCGGATACCGGCCGCGCGCGCTGCCCGTCGAGGTCGGTGGCACCGGGGTCACCCGGGTCGAGGTGGAACTGGCGTCCGGGGCGCACGTCCAGGGTGTCGTACGGGCGCCGCACGGGCCGCTCGGGGACGCGCGGGTCACGCTCGTCGACGCGGCCGGGAACGTGGTCGGCTCGTCGACGACCGGGACGGACGGGGCGTACGCCTTCGCCGATCTGGACAGTGGCGAGTACACGGTCATCGCGACCGGCTACCCGCCGGTGGCCACCGCCCTGACCGTCACCGGCCGTGGCGCCGACGACCACGACATCGAACTCGCCCACCCGGGCGGGGAGTAGCAGGACATGACAGGCACAGCAGGCATGGCAGATATCTCAGGCGTCTCAGGCGTCACGGGGTTGAGTGCGCGGGTGCGTACGCGGGACGGATGGGCCGTGTCGCACGCCGTCGTCACCGTGACGGACATGACCGGGCGGCAGGTGACGCGCGCCGAGGCCGACGCGGACGGGGTCGTACGCGACGCGACCCCGCTCGCGCCCGGCGCGTACACCGTGATCGTGACGGCTGTCGGCTACGCGCCCACCGCGTCCAGCGCCATCGTCACCATGAGCGGACGGGCCGAGGTAGGGACCGTCACGCTCGCCCGGCTGGGCGGCGGCGCCGAACTGCCGCCGCCGGGGCCCTGGACCGTCGACCCGGCCCACTCGTCCGTCGGCGCACTCGCGCAACACCTGGGCATCTCCAGCGTGCACGGGCGGTTCACCGAGTTCACGGCGACGATCGAGATCGCGCCGGACGACATCGCCAAGTCCCGTGTGGAGGCGGTCATTTCGGCGGCCTCCATCGACACGGGCAACGGCATGCGGGACGACCATCTGCGGTCCGCCGACTTTCTGGACGTGGACACCCACCCCGAGATCACGTTCCGCTCGACGGGCCTCACCCCGGCCGCCGGTCCCGACCGCTGGACCGTCCACGGCGAGCTGGGCATGCGCGGAGTCGTACGGCCCGTCGACCTCGACCTCGCCTACCTCGGCACCGGCGCCGACCCGTGGGGAGGCACCCGGGCCGCGTTCCGGGCGACCACGGAGCTGCGGCGCGAGGACTTCGCCATGAACTACAACCAGGTGGTGCGGGCGGGGATCGCGGCGATCGGTACGACGCTCAAAGTGGAGCTGGACATCCAAGCCGTGCGGGGGCCCAGCCTCTAGGCTGCGCGTATGGCACCGAACATCGCTACGAATACCGCCGTGTCCCTGGCCGAGCTGCTCGACTTCGTACGGCCCCGCCACCGGGCGATCCTCCTCACCCGGCGCGCGGACGGGTCTCCCCAGGCCTCGCCGCTGACCTGCGGGGTCGACGACTCGGGCCGGGTCGTCGTGTCGACCTACCCCGAGCGCGCCAAGACGCGCAACGCCAAGCGGGACGAACGCGTCAGCCTGCTCGTCCTGAGCGACGACTGGAACGGGCCGTGGGTCCAGATCGACGGCACGGCGGAGGTCATCGACTCCCCCGAGTCGGTCGAGCCGCTCGTCGAGTACTTCCGGAACATCTCGGGTGAGCACCCGGACTGGGACGAGTACCGCGCGGCCATGGTGAAGCAGGGCAAGTCGATCATCCGAGTCACACCGGAGAAGTGGGGGCCGGTTGCCACCGGCGGCTTCCCGGCGAGGCTTGCGCAGTAGGGGTGGGCGGCAACGAGGCTCGGGGCGCTGCGGTGAGCCTCGTCCCGGGGGCTCCGCCCCCAAACCCCCGGTCGCGCTGAACGCGCTCGTCCTCAATCGCCGGACGGGCTGAAAATGCCGGGCGGCGTCCTCAGACACTGACCTGACTGGAGATGCCGGACAGCCTCCTCAAGCACCGGACGGCCTGGAGATGCCGGGCGGCGTCCTCATGTACCGGAAGAGCTGGACATGCCGGACAGCCTCCTCAAGTACCGGACGGCCTGGAGATGCCGGGCGGCGTCCTCGTGTACCGGAAGAGCTGGAGATGCCCGGCTACGTTCTCACGTACTGGACGAGCACGAAATGCCGGACGGCGACCTCAGACACCGGACGAGCACGAAATGCCCGGCTACCTCCTCACGTACCGGACGAGCAGGAAATGCCGGACGGCGACCTCAAGCACCGGACGCCCTGGAAACTCCCGGCGGCGGAGCCTCGTCGTCCTGTCTCGCGACCATCGCCTCGATCCCCGCCACCAGCAGCTCCAGCGCGAAGTCGAAGTCCCGCTCGCGCATCTCCTGCACCGTTTCGCCGCCCCTCGCCGCCATCATGTCCGCCGACTCCTGCATGAGATCGGCGACCTCGGGGGCGGTCCCGACCGCGCTCATGGCGTGCTGGAAGAAGGCGTCCTGCGTCATGCCGGCCTCCGTGCAGCGGGCGATGAAGTGGCCCTCGATCGTGCCGAACCCGTACACGAACTGGAAGACGGCCGCGATGGCACCGGTGAGTCCTCGCGCGGGCAGGCCCGTCCGCCGGATCACTCGCTGGACGGCACGTGAGAAGGCCTGCGAGTGCGGGCCGATGTTGAGGTAGGTCCCGGCGAGCGGCGACACCCAGGGGTGGCGGACCAGCAGGGCGCGGTACTCACCGGCCAGCACCCTGAGCTGGTCGCGCCAGTCCTCGCCGTGGGCCTCCGGATCGGGCAGGCGCAGTTGGGCGCTGGCCGCGTCGAGGGCGAGTTCGAGCAGGTCGTCCTTGGTGTCGACGTACCAGTACACCGACATGGCCGTGACGTTCAGCTCGGCGGCCAGTCGCCGCATCGAGAACCTCGCCAGCCCCTCCGCGTCCAGCAACCGAACGGTCACCTCGGTGATCCGGTCCCGGTCCAGCCCCGACGGCTGCCCGGCGCGACCGCCACTCCTCCGGCGCGCCTTCCCCTCAAGCCAGACGCTGGTCCGCGCAGGCCGTTCAACTGCCTTCACGATGGCGCACCTCCCGATACTTGCGTTCACTGGCAAGAATGCCAGGCCGCAGCAGACCTGAAGGGGCGCGGGGAACTGCGCGAGAACCACGGCGGACCCGCAGCCGCGTTGCAACCCGAACCCCCGAGCTCCTAGGCGGCCTTCACCCGCTCACCCCGTTCCCCCCGCTCAGCCCTGCGCAACAACAACGCCGCGACCAGACCACCCAGCAAAACAGCCCCCGCCCCCACCAACTGACTGGTCTCCAAGCCGGAGGCGAACGCCTCCGTGATACGCGCCCGCTCCGCAGCCGACCCCGCCTCCGCCAACGCCCCCGGCAAGGACACCGCGGCAACGGAAACCAGCGCCGCGAACCGCGAGTTCAGCACCGCGCCGAGCACCGCGACCCCGAGCCCCTGCCCGAACTCCGCCACCGTGCCGTTGATCCCCGCCCCGACTCCGGCCTTCTCCGGCGGAATCGAGCTCATGATCGCGTGCGCCATGGCCGGGCTGGACACCGCGGCCCCCGTCCCGATGAGCAGCAGGCCCAGCAACGTACCCGCGTAACCGCCGGAGGCGACCGTCGCGATGGAGACGAGGCCGCACGCCATCACCGTCATGCCCAGCCCGATGGCGAGGGGCGTCCCGAGCCTGGCCGCCCATTTCGCCGCCACACCGGTGAAGTTGAGTGCGACGATCGCGAGCGCGAGCGGCGCCGTACGCAGCCCGGCCTCCAAGGGGCCGTAGCCGAGCACGAACTGCATGTGCTGGGTGAGCAGGAAGAGCGAGCCGCCCATCCCGAACGTGATCAGCACCGCACCGGCGACCGCCCCCGTGAACCGCCGGTTCCTGAAGAAGTGCATGTCGAGCATGGGGTACGGGATCCGGCGTTCCCAGTACGCGAAGGCGCCGAGCACCACGACCGCGACGGCCGCCGGCACCAGCACCCGGCCGGACGTCCAGCCGTGTTCCGGGCCGGAGATGATCGCGAAGACGAGCGAGGACATTCCGATCGTGGAGAGCAGCGCGCCCAGGAGGTCCGGGCGGCCGCCGGTCGGGTTCTTCGACTCGGGTACGAGAGCCACGACCGCCACCAGTCCCAGCGCCGCGACGGGGATGTTGATGAGGAAGATCGCGCCCCACCAGAAGTGGTTCAGCATGAAGCCGCCGAGGAGCGGGCCGGTGGCGAAACCCAGCGAGTTGACCGCGGCCCAGATGCCGATGGCCTTCGGCTGCTCCTCGGGCGTGAAGATCTGCATCACCACGGCGAGGGTGGTCGTCATCAGCAGCGCGCCACCGACGCCCATCCCGGCACGCGCCGCGATCAACTGGCCGGTGCTGTCGGCCAGTCCGGCGGTCAGTGAGCCCACGCCGAACAGGGCGAGGCCCGCGATCAGCATCTTCTTGCGGCCGTAGCGGTCGGCCGCGCTGCCGGCGGTGAGCAGCAGGCCCGACTGGACCAGCGAGTACGCGTTGATCATCCACTGGATGTCGGACGTACCGGCGCCCAACTCCCGGGTGAGCGAGGGGATCGCGACGTTCAGGACGGTGTTGTCGAGCAGCACGGTGAGCAGCGCGAGACAGATGACACCGAGGATCAGCCAGCGCTGGGGGTGGCTCTGGGGATGACCCTGGGGACGGCCCTGGGCGGGCGGCGACTCCGGGTGGTTCGCCTGGGGGGACGTAGAAGACATGCTGTACACCGTAGAACAGTTCCTATACGGCGTACAGCAGATAAAAGGCGGTGGGCCAGGAGCGAGATCGCCCCGGGCCCACCGCCCTCGAAATCCAACCGTCAGCTACTGCTCGTCGGCTGCGTCAGGTCGTAGAAGGTGGCCGAACCCACCGTCACCTTCTTGAAGTTGCTCTCGATCCACGAGCTGATCTGGGACGACGTACTCGTCGTGCTGCTGCTGCCGCCCATGCCACCGCCGCCGGAGCCGCTGGAGATGAAGTAGTGGATCTTGCCGTCGGCCACGTACTTCTTGAACTCGGCCAGCGTCGGGGACGGGTCGGTGCCGTTGAAGCCGCCGATGGCCATCACCGGGTCGCCGGTGGAGAGCTGGTAACTCGCCGCGTTCTGGGCGCCGATGGCAGCCGCCGCCCAGGTGTAGTCACTGGCGTTCTTCTCCAGCAGGGTCTTGGCCGCGCTGCTGACGCTGGCGCCGTTGAGCAGACCGCCCACGCCACCGCCGCCGCCCATACCGCCACCCTCGCCGGTCGCACCGCCACCTGGCATGCCGCCCTGCTGGTTGCCCTGGCTCTGGGAGTTGCCGTTGCCCTGGGTGGAGTTGTTGCCGCCGCCGGGGAAACCGCCGGTCGGGGGCTGACCCATGCCGCCGCCCCGGGTGTTGCCGGTGCCGTTCTGCTGACCCCGCTGGCCGCCCAAACCGCCACCGCCGCCACCAGGACCGCCACCCATACCGCCGCGACCGCCCTGGACGGACGGACCCGCGGTGACGATCGAGCCGGTGTGACCCTCGTTGAGGGTGGTGAGGGAGTACGCGGTCGGACCCGCCAGCGCCGTGACGAAGCTCAACCCGACAACCACCAGGGCCAGTTGACGCCCAAGTCGGTTGACGAAGATGAGCCCCAGCGCGGCCGTGAGCCCGCCCACCAGCACCAGCCACTTCAGCCAGGGCAGGTAGTCGGAGGAACGGTTGAGGAGGACATACCCCCAGACCGCGGTGGCCGTCATGGCACCCGCGAGCGACAGCGACGCCCACATCTTGTCCCGCTCCCGCCAGAGCAGGGCCGCGCCCATACCGACCAGCGGCGCGATGTAGGGGGCGAGGGCGACGGTGTAGTAGTCGTGGAAGATGCCCTGCATGTAGCTGAAGATCACCATGGTGATCAGCAGTGAACCGCCCCAGAGGAGGAGCCCGGCCCGGGCGGTGTCCGTGCGGTTGGCCTTGCGGCCGGCCCAGATCGCCGCGACGAGCAGGATCAGCGCGGCCGGGATCAGCCAGGAGATCTGGCCGCCGCTGGTGGAGCTGAACATCCGGTTCCAGCCGGTCTCGCCCCACATTCCGGTGCCGCCACCGCCACCACCACCACCACCGACGCTGCCGGTCTCGTCGCCGTTGATACGGCCAAGTCCGTTGTAGCCGAAGGTCAGTTCAAGGAAGGAGTTGTTCTGCGAGCCGCCGATGTAGGGGCGCGAGGACGCCGGCCACAGCTCGACGATCGCGACCCACCAGCCGCCCGCGACGATCATCGCGAGCCCGGCGGCCAGTATCTGTCCGATGCGCCTGCGGACACTGGTGGGCGCGAAGATCACGTAGACCAGGGCCAGCACCGGCAGGATCAGGAAGGCCTGCAGCGTCTTGACCAGGAAGGCGAAACCGATCGCCGTACCCGCCCAGAGCAGCCACTTCGTCTGGGCCTTCTCCATGGCGCGCTGGGTGCAGTAGACCGCGGTGGCCATCAGAAGCGCGAGAAGCGCGTCCGGGTTGTTGAAGCGGAACATCAGCGCGGCGACGGGCGTCATCGCGAAGGCCGCCATCGTGAGCAGCCCGGCCGTGGCGTCGAATCGGCGCCGCACGGACGCGTACAGCACACCTGCCGTAGCGACGGCCATCAGGACCTGCGGGAACAGGATCGCGAAGGAGTTGAGGCCGAAGAGCCTGACCGACAGCGACATCGGCCAGAGGGAGGCCGGGGGCTTGTCGACGGTGATGGCGTTGGAGGCGTCGAGGGAGCCGAAGAAGAAGGCCTTCCAGGACTGGCTGCCCGCCTGAACCGCCGCCGAGTAGAAGGAGTTGGCGTATCCCGAGGCGGTCAGGTTCCAGGTGTACAGGGCGCCGATCACCAGCAGCGTGGCGAGGAACGCGGGCCGTACCCAGCGATGGTCCTCGGGCCGACCGCGCCACAGTCTGCGTACGAAGGGCTGATTGGGCTCACCGGAGGCGAGCTCGGGCCTGTCCGTGTCGGTAACCACCGTCTGCTGCACGGCGGTTGAGTGCGGCGACGGCGGCGATGAAGGGCTCGCACCCCCCGGATCCGAATAGGTCGTCTGATCGAAGTGAGTGGTCATCGCGGGTTCCTCGGATCCTGGCTGTCGTGCGGGCGCACCGGCTGGAGCCGCGTGGTCGGGTCCCCCCAGGTGCGGTCCGCGACTTCACCGGCGCGGAACTGGTCTGTGGAGTAAGGGGAGTTGTTGTGTGTCGCGTCTGCGTACGGGCTTGTGGCGCCCGTGTTGCGTGTACTGCCTGCGGTGTACGCCTGGTAGACGGGCGAGTTCGGCGTGTGCGAGGCGCCCACCGAGGACGAGGACGAGGACGTGGACGTGGGCGAGGGCGAGGGCGAGGACATGGACGTCGCCGAGTAGGCCGGTTCGTCGTGCTGGTCCGGGAACACCCAGGCCCTGAAGAGCAGGAACCGCAGCACGGTCGCCGCGAGGTTGGCGGCGATGAGCACCGCCAGTTCCGTGGAGTGGCCGGGGTCGCTGGTCGCCGCGTCGAGGGCGGCGAGCGAGCCGCTTGTCAGGGCCAGTCCGATGCCGAAGACGACCAGGCCCTGCGCCTGGTGCCGCACCGCCCCGCCCCGGCCGCGCACCCCGAAGGTCAGACGCCGGTTGGCCGCGGTGTTCGCGACGGCGGAGACCAGCAGCGCGAGCGCGTTGGCGATCTGCGAGCCGGCGAAGCCGCGGAAGGCGCTGTAGAGCACCAGGTAGAAGAGGGTCGACATACCGCCGACCACACAGAACCCGACCAGTTGGCGGGCCAGCCCCTTCGGTACGTCCTTGATGTCGCGGTCGCGCGGATCGTCGCCGAAGGGCCGGGTGAGCCGGTCCAGCGGCAGCGAGCCGGTGGTCAGGGCCTTGCCCACGCGCAGCACTCCCTTCAGGTCGTCGGTCGCCGTCCTGACGATGTGGACCGTCGAGTCCGGGTCGTCGACCCAGTCGACCGGCACCTCGTGGATGCGCAGGCCCGCGCGCTCGGCGAGCACCAGCATCTCGGTGTCGAAGAACCAGCCGGTGTCCTCGATGAGCGGCAGCAGGATCCGGGCGACATCACGCCGGATGGCCTTGAATCCGCACTGCGCGTCCGAGAAGCGGGCCTGGAGCGAGCCACGCAGGATCAGGTTGTACGTCCGGCTGATGAACTCCCGCTTGGCACCGCGCACGACGCGCGAGGAGCGGGCGAGCCGGGAGCCGATCGCCAGGTCCGAGTGACCGGAGATCAGCGGTGCCACCAGCGGCAGCAGGGCGTTCAGGTCGGTCGACAGGTCGACGTCCATGTAGGCGAGGACGGGCGCGTCGGACGCGGACCACACGGTCCGCAGGGCCCGGCCGCGCCCCTTCTGTTCCAGCCGGAAGGACCTGACCTCCGGTATCTCCGCCGCCAGCCGCGCCGCCACCCGGGGAGTGGTGTCCGTGGACGCGTTGTCCGCGACCGTGATGCGGAACGCGTACGGGAACGTGCGCTTGAGGTGCTCGTGGAGTCTGAGCACGCATGGCTGGAGGTCCTTCTCCTCGTTGAAGACGGGGATCACTACGTCCAGGACAGGCGTACCGGCTGCCGCGGCCGGGAGGTGCTCCCGCGCCGGCAGGGTGCCGGAAGAAGAGTCGGTTCGCATGGGACCGACTTTCGTCAGGCCCCCTGTTGCGCCCATGTGGTGGCACTGTGCTGTGCCTGTGAGTCCGATTGCCAGTCTGTTTCGGCGGTGAGAGCAGGCAGATGCACCGTGAATATGGTCTGCCCGGGCACGCTGTCGACGGTCACGGCACCGCCGTGCGCGGTCGCCACGGCCTGCACGATGGCGAGCCCGAGTCCTGTCGACCCGGTGTTGCGGGAGCGCGCGGAGTCGCCTCGCGCGAACCGCTCGAACACATGCGGCAACAGGTCGGCCGGGATGCCCTGTCCGTCGTCCTGCACGTCCACACACAGCCACGGCCCGCGCCGCTGCACGCGCGCGGTGACGGTCGTCCCGGGCGGGGTGTGCGTACGGGCGTTGGCCAGCAGGTTCACCAGAACCTGCTGGAGCCGGGCCGCGTCCGCCAGCGCGAGCGCGGGCTCGTCGGGCAGGTCGAGCCGCCAGTTGTGGTCCCGCCCGGCGGCGCGCGCGTCGCTGATGGTGTCCACGACGAGGGGTACGAGGTCGGTCTGGTCGAACTGGAGCGGGCGCCCCGCGTCCAGGCGGGCGAGGAGCAGCAGGTCCTCGACGAGGAGGGTCATCCGGCCCGCCTCGGACTCGATCCGCCCGAGGGCGTGCCGGGTGTCGGGACCGGTCTCCTCACGTCCACGTCTCGTCAGCTCGGCGTATCCGCGGATCGACGCCAGTGGCGTACGCAGCTCATGACTGGCGTCCGCGACGAACTGGCGTACGCGCATCTCGCTCTGCTGGCGCGAGTGCAGGGCGCCGTGCACATGGTCGAGCATCCGGTTGAGGGCGGCGCCGACCTGGCCGACCTCGGTGTGCGGGTCGGTCTCGGACTCGGCGACCCGCTCGTTCAGGGTCACCTCCCCGGTGTGCAACGGGAGTTCGGAGACCCGGGTGGCGGTCGAGGCGACCTTGCGCAGCGGGCGCAGGGCCACTCCGACGAGGACCGTGCCGGCGATACCGGCGGCGACGAGACCGGCGGCGGTGACGCTGACCTCCACGAGGATCAGCGTGTTGATGGTCGTGGTGACGGAGTCGGTGGGCAGGGCGACGTAGTAGTTGCCGTTGCCGTTGTTGCTGGCCACGTACTCGACTCGGTACTCGCCGAGCCCTGTGAGGGTGACGGTGTGCAGGCCCTCGCTGCGGGAGACGGCGGCCAGTTCGGCCATCTGGGTCTTGTTGAGTTTGACGGCGGTCATGTCTCTGAAGCCGGACTCGCTCGTGGTCGTGGTCGACGGCATCTTGGCGACGTAAGCCTGGGTCACTCCGCCATCCGCGTCGACGCCGGCGGCGACGGTGTACTCCTGCGTCCCGCCCCTCTTCATGAACTCCGAGAGCCGTTCCTGGACGGTCATCGTGAAGGTGCCCGCACCGGAGGGTGCTTTGCCGGCGGTGGTGGACGAGGAATCCGTGGAGGGTGAGGAAGAGGCCGACCCACTACTGCCAAACGCCCCGTTCGGCGGACTGCCCTTGCCACCGCCCAGCCCGTTCGGCGGCCCGCCGACACGGTTGCCGGCCTCTCTGACCTGGCTGTCCAGCTGCGTGTAGAGGTGCTGCTGGAGCGCGATGGTCGTCACCGTGCCCATCACGGCGCACACCACGGCGATCAGCGAGACCGCCGAGACGACAAGCCGCGTACGCAGGGTCCGCGGCCTGCTCTGCCGCTGCGCCCTCTGCTCCGACCTGCCGAGCCTGCGCTGCCCGCCCGCTTTCCTCTTGCTGCTCACCGTGCTGCCCTCCCACCGGGCTCGACTACCTCTTTCGGAGCGGCACCACCAATGACGCGAGGTCAGGTCAGCCGGCGGGCTTGATCAGATACCCGGCACCGCGCCGGGTGTGGATCATCGGCTCGCGCCCGGCGTCGATCTTCCGTCGCAGGTAGGAGATGTACAGCTCGACGACGTTCGCCTGGCCGCCGAAGTCGTACGACCACACACGGTCGAGTATCTGGGCCTTGCTGAGCACGCGCCGCGGGTTGCGCATGAGGAAGCGCAGCAACTCGAACTCGGTCGCGGTGAGGTGGATACCGTCCCCGGCACGCGACACCTCGTGGCTGTCCTCGTCGAGGGTGAGGTCACCGACGACCAGGACGGAGTCGGACCGCCGGTCGGCGGCACCTGAACGCCGGATCAGACCACGCAGCCGTGCCACGACCTCTTCGAGGCTGAAGGGCTTGGTCACATAGTCGTCGCCACCGGCGGTGAGGCCCGCGATCCGGTCCTCGACGGCGTCCTTCGCCGTCAGGAACAGCACCGGCACCTCGGGCAGTTCGCGCCGCAACCGACCGAGAACGGTGAGGCCGTCCATGTCGGGCAGCATCATGTCGAGAACGACGGCATCGGGCCGGAACTCGCGCGCGGTCTGCACCGCACCCGTTCCGTCACCGGCGCTGCGGATCTGCCAGCCTTCGTAGCGGAGGGCCATGGAGAGCAGTTCGGTGATCGACAGCTCGTCGTCCACCACAAGCACTCGGACGGGGCTCCCGTCCGGCCTCAGCAGTTCGGTGCGCCCCTGGGGCGAGGTCGTGGTCATAGCGGAAACCTTGTCGGTGTCCTCTGAGAGCAGGCTTTCTGGAACCTGTGATTTCCCTGAGAAACACACAGGCGCCTCTCAGGGAAGCCCTGGGAACCGACGCCCCGAAAGCCGGAGGGACAGGCAACGGACAACCCAACCAAGAACATTGGACCCACCGTCCGACCTGTACCTTCGCGCCCACCCGGACCACTCCGACTCACCCGACCGGCTACCGGAAAGCCCCGGAGACCACCCTCGGGCATCCTGTGTGCCTCCTGGGCGAACCTGGTCCGAAGTTACGCACCCCACTCCCGTACGCCCGATTTGTCACCCCCCTCACCCGCCTCCCCTCGTCCGTCACAGCCCGAACAGCCGCGCCCCGTTGTCGTGACACACGGCCCGGAGCCAGTCGTCGCCGAGGCCCAACCACTCCAGGGCGTGCAGCTGGTGGACGTACGGATACGGAATGTTCGGGAAGTCCGAGCCGAGCAGGATCCGGTCGCCGAGGTCCGCCAGCCGGGGGAGTTCGGGCCGGGGGAACGGGTTGATCCGCTCCGCGAAGTCGGTGAACGCCATCGTCGTGTCCAACCGCACCTCGCCGTACCGCTCGGCAAGGCCGAGGAAGTCCCCGTACTCAGGCATCCCCATGTGCGCGACGATCAGCCGCAGCCGGGGATGCCGCGCCAGCACGCGCCCGACCGGTTCGGGCCCGGTGTGCTTGCCCGGTGCCGGACCTGACCCGCAGTGGATCACCACGGGCGTCCCGGCCTCGGCGAGCAGTCCCCAGGCCGGGTCGAGGAGTTCGTCGGCGGGGTCGTACGCCCCCACCTGCACATGCGCCTTGAAGACGCGCGCGCCGGACTCGACGGCCTCCCTGACGTACGCCTCGACGCCCGGCTCGGGGAACAGCGTCGAGGTGTGCAGACAGTCGGGGGTACGGCCCGCGAAGTCCGCCGCCCACTGGTTGAGCCACTGGGCCATGCCGGCCTTGTGCGGGTAGATCATGGCGGTGAACGCCCGCACCCCGAACGCCCGGACCAGCGCGAGCCGTTCGTCCTCCTCCAGCCGGTAGGTGATCGGCCACTCGATGCCGCCGTTCATCGACCCGACAGCGTCGAAAAAGGCCCAGACCTTGCGCAGCACCCGCTCGGGCATGAAATGCGTGTGCACGTCGACCAGACCGGGCAACCCGAGCCGCGTCCAGAACCGCCGGACCTCGGCGACGTCCATGACTTCGGCGGCGGCCTCGGTGACGTCGGCGGCTTGAGCGAGGCCGGCGACCTCACCGCCGACGTCAGCGTTTCCGTCCTCCGAGGCTTTGCTCGTGTCTTCCACCGCCGCTTCCTCCCGCTCAGATTCTCGCCGCACGGCGTCTTACGACGCCCTATGGCATCGCCCGACATGCATCACCACTTAAATGCCCGGGATCAGAACAGCCCGTCCTGTACCCCCGCCGCCTCCTTCGTCGTCTTGAACTCCCGCACAGGAACGGTCAGTCCACCGCCCCCGACCGGCACCAGTTCCCACCCGGTCATCAACCTCGTATCCAACACCACCACCCCCGGCCCGTCCTCGACCGCGAGATGCAGATCGGGCCCGGCAGCCGCCACCAGCTCGCCCCCGACGACACCTCCCGCGACCAGCTCCCTCACCGCACCCACGGCCGGCGCCGGCGTCGGCTCCGTCAGCCCGAACACCCCGACGTGGTCGACGACTTGGCAGGACGCCCGCTCCAGGGACTCGGGCCAGCCACCCAGCCCCACCGCCCGGGCGTGCAGTTCCTCGACCTCCACGGCCCGCTCCGCCGCCGACCCCGGCAGAGCGGCCCGCACCGCCCGCTTGTCGGCGTACGGAATCCGGTCCGGGACCCGGAGTGCGGCGCGCAGCAGCTCCTCCGTACGCCGGGCGGCCATCAGCGGGCCGACGCCCAGCCAGCTGAATGCGACGGCACCCTGCTCAAGCAGCCGCGCCGAGCCCCGCTCCAGCGCCGTGATGCCGACCTTGGTCATCCCAGGCCCGAACCAGGCCAGATATACGTGATAGGGCCGTGGATCGTCCGCGATCGTGTCGGCGGCGACCGAGTGCGCCCGGTCCAGCCGCGCGCACTCCTCGCAGCGCGCCCCCGTACTCCGCCCCGACACCCCTGCCCGTATCGGACAGGCATTCCCCCGCGCTCCCACACATGTCCGTACGCCCCCTTCCGTGACCCCGAAGGCCACCCTCTTCCCCCAGGTCAGCGCGCTGTCACGCCCCCCGTCCCACCGCAGCACGGGACCGTCCGCCGACCATCGCAGCCCCGAGCATCTCCACGCCTGTGCCATCCCTTGCGAGATTACGGGATGCCACTGACAACGCCTCCCGGGACGTCAAAACCGCAGGTCAGGAGGGCATGAGCCAGTCGGCGGGCCAGACAGCCGACCATGCAGGGGGGCCACTCAGACCCGTTCCGGAACGATCTCACCGGCCCCACCCGCAACGGCGTTCCCGGGCCCGTTGGACGATCCCGGGATCGGAGTCGATGCCGAGCACCGACGCCGTACTCCGCCCGGCCGGCAGCCGCGCCAGGTCGCCGCTGCCGCAGCCGACGCCGAGGACACGGCCGTACCGTCTGGGCAACTGCCGCGTGATCCACGGGTGGTACTCAGGTTGAACTCGTAGTGTCCGGTCGTGTGATCACCGGGGTTCGATGATCAGGCCGGTTCCGGTGAGGCAGCCGTCGATCAGGTGGGGTCTGAACTGGATCTTCTTCAGCTTGCGTTTGACGATGCGGACGAGGCCGGTGAGGTCAGGGGCAACGAAGTTGGCGATGGCGCGCTTGAGGAGCGACCACACGCCTTCGGCGGGGTTCAGCTCTGGTGCGTATGACGGCAGCTGGAAGATCCGTAACCAGTCCGCGTGTTCCTCGGCGAAGGCGGCGAGTTCCTTGGCGAGGTGGACGTTGAGGTTGTCCCAGCACCACACCAGCGGGGCGTTGAGCTGCTGGTGGGCGGTGATGATCAGGTCGCGGTACTCGTGCCAGGCGAATGTCTTCGGCTCGCCCTTGCGGCCGTGGTAGACGTGCAGCCGGTAGAAGAAGTGCGGGCGGTCCCCGGGCCGGAAGCAGACCGCGCCGGCGATGTTGACCCGGCCGTTTCCCCGGCCCCGCACCCGCACCACCGGGCGGGCTCCGCGCGGCGCCCAGGTGCGGCCTTTCGGCGGCCTCAGCCCCTGGCCGGCCTCGTCCTCGAAGCAGATGTAGGCGCCCAGGTCCGCCGCGGTTCTTTTAACCGCGGCCACACCTCGTCCTTCCACATCTCGATGGCCTCAGTGTCCCGCTCGATCGCGTGGCGCACCGGGACCTGGCACGACCAGCCGGGCCGTTTCAGCAGCTTGGCCACCCCCTGAATCGTGTAGCCCTTGTGGAACAACCTGCCGATCAGGGTCTTGATCCGGCCCAGCGTCCACCGCTGGTCATCGGTGAAGCCGTGGGCCAGCGGCCCCCGCTTCAGCTCCTCTTCCAGCCGGTCCCACTCCCGCACCGACAGCCGCTCGCGGGACACCGGCCCCTTCGACTTCAACGCCGCCGCCCCGCCCTCGCGCCACACCTTGCGCCACCGCCGCACCGTCCGCTCCGTGACCCGCAGATCGGCCGCGATCACCGTGGCCTCATCA
This sequence comes from Streptomyces sp. B21-083, assembly GCF_036898825.1. Lineage (GTDB taxonomy): Bacteria > Actinomycetota > Actinomycetes > Streptomycetales > Streptomycetaceae > Streptomyces. The sequence continues at coordinate 4,843,243 of NZ_JARUND010000001.1, forward strand.
CCACGCGCGAACCGCTCGGCCGCCTCCAGCCTCAGCCGTTCCCGCTTCTCCTGCTCGACGGGCGTATACCCGCCCCTCTGCGCGTACCGCATGATCCCGTCGTACCGCAGGGATCACGAACCGTCACGACCTCCGCAGGCTTTACGAGTTCAACCTGAGTAGTGGGCGTTGGGATCCCAGGGGCGGGCGGCGTGAAATCGCTCAAGTGCGCGCAAGACGGACGGCGGCAGGATCGTCATGCCTGAACGCTAAAGGCCCCGGATCACCTTCCGTCCTTGTGGCCGTCGCAACATCCCACTCCAAATGGAAGTCCCGAGCCACCGCTCGACCCGAGCGACCCTGACGACGACGGTAGGGCCGGTGTCCCGGTATCCGCCTGAACCGCTCCCGAAGTCGGTCGCCGTCAAACCAAAAAACCAGAGGCCCCGTGGATTCCTCCACGGGGCCTCTGGCCTGCTGTGCACTCGGCAGGATTCGAACCTGCAACCTTCTGATCCGTAGGATCGGGCAACGTCTCACGGAGGGGCTCGGTCCTGGCCTGGCCGGATCGCCGAGATTGGTGATCAACGGCCTTTGTGTGCCGTCGTTGCCGTCAGAACTGCCGTCAACTCCCGACGGGGACGCGCCACCGCAACGATGTTCCGGCCCAGCGCCCCGAGTCCTCCTTCACCTGCAAGCACTTCACTGCCACGGTGAACAAGGACTTGGCGGACGCCTCGGCAACTTCGTCAACCGTGTCCTCAGCCCCGCCGAAACCGACCTGCTGTAGCGGGGTCCGTCTCCGCTGGCTAGTGTTCTCGCGCATGCTCAAGAGCGTCATCGAACGCCTCCGGTTCAGCGCCTGGCTGGTACGGGGAGAACTCACGCCGGATTTTCGGGGTCAGCAAGGAGGTAGAAGTCCCAGCCGATGGCATGGTGCCCGCCTCCTGACTGTGGAGCGCCATTGCAAATCCCCTTCTTTCCGCTTGGGTCTCCATTCCAAAAGAGACTGAAGCACTGGCCGCAGAATCGCCAGTTTGGCTGGGTCGTGTTTACAGCATCGGGAATCTGGACAGCCATTCTTCCTCCAGTTTGCGAGAGATTGAGAGCGAGAGTCGATCAGGGCACCTCAGAGGCATTGTCGGTTTGATGTGCGAGAGCAAGCGCTCAGGATGCCAGATGCCGGCAGGTGTCGCTGTTCCCTCAGATCGGATTCTCCGGGTCGCTAAGCAGGTGGAAGTCCCAGCCCGCCGCATAGTGCCCTTCATTTTCATGATGGCCCCCGGCGCAATTACCACTACTGAGGTCGCCGTTCCAGAAGACGACGTAACATACGCGGCAGAATCGCCAGTTTGGCTGGGTGACATTTACGGCGTCAGGGATGATTACAGCCATTAGTGCGCCGATCCGTGAGAGGAGGGTTTCGCGGAAGTCATTCCCTACAGCGCCCCGGAGAGGGCGTTAAGATCTAGAATTCACACTATCGGCTCAAATTATCACCCATTCATCCTTGTGTAAGACCTCTGAGCGTGTGGTGCCCGGGTGCCGTCCCATGACCTCCAGGTCGGCGGAGTGACTTTGGCCGGGAGCCGCTTTGGCGCGAGTGATCATGGCCCCGTAAGCTTCCGGCGCGTCGGGCAGTCTGTTGACCTGCCCGTTAAAGCACGACGTGGGGGCCATGATCTTCGAGGTTCGCGCCAAAGTGGCTGGCTAAGACGCCATCTCATTTGGTTCGGTAGGCTGTTGGTCGTGGTCTCGATCGTTGAGCGGCTGGTGCCGGATGAGTTGTGGGAACTGTTCCAGCGTGTAGTCAGGGCATACCGCCGATCCGCTCACGGCGCGGACGCCGACGGCGAAGGCCGGCCAAACTCCACGCCGACAAGGGATACGACTACGACCACCTGCGGCGATAATTACGCGGACGCGGCATCCGGCACCGCATCGCCCGCAAGGGCGTCGAGTCCTCGACCCGCCTGGGCCGCCACCGCTGGACCATCGAGCGCACGATGTCCTGGCTCGCCGGATGCCGCCGACTGCACCGCCGCTACGAGCGCAAAGCCGAGCATTTCCTGGCCTTCACCAGCATCGCCTGCACCCTCATCTGCTACCGCAGACTCACCAAATGAGATGATGTCTTAGTGGGAAAGATGCGGGCGTCGACGCGGAGCGTAGGGAACCGATGACAACGCCGCAGATCGGCGTGCCAAACCCCGCGTCTGCGACATGATCCGCCGGGCAGGCCCTAAGCGTCGTAGATGGTACGCAGACGGCTGGCCAGAGCTTCCTCTGCTGCTGTGAGGTGTTCGTGAGTCTTCATAACGAGATCACCCAGCTCCTCTGGCGTGCCCGGGTCAGCCGTCCCAGCCTCCAACAGGTGCTGACGGGCGCCCTCGACGAGGGCCCGGATTCCTTTGTCTAGGATGAGCACCTGCAAGCGGGTCAGCTCCTGCGTCTCCCGCCCGAACGCGCCTGGTTCGAGCACCGGCGATGAGGCATTGACCCTGTGCAGGTGCTCCATAAGCGCAGCACGGTACAAGCGAGACAGGCACTCGCTAGTCTTCACGAGGTGATCGAGTTCGAAAGCCTCGCGCCGATCCAAGCGTGACTGCTCTCGATCAAGCTCGCGCACCTGCCGTTCACGCTGGAGGGCGGCCTTCTCCCTCTTCCCTTCGCTCAGCTGGTTCATCCAAGCACCGAGCATGAGCGTGACTACAGGCAGTATGGCTGTGAAGACGTCCACGGCGGGAAGCGTACGGCAAGAGCCCCCGAAACCACGGGGACCGGCAGCGCGGTTACCTCTAACGTGGTTTTGGACGTAGCCAGCAGTAGTGCGCCGCTGATCTCCATCGTCCCTGCCGGCCGGCCGAGCTCACCGGGTTGCACGGTTACTTCCCCGCCGTCGGCTGGCCCGCCCTCGATCCCAAGTCGCATGTCCATGGCTGATCAACAGGCGGATCGAGCTACTGGTAACGCGCGAGAGTCAGGACACACGGGCCTCCGCGTCACGGTGATGCTGCCGCGCTCTCCGGTGCCCTGCGCATCGCGTCCTCGACCGCCTTGTCTAACCTCGGAGCTCTTCCAGTACTCGGCGATCACCTCGCAGCAACGCACACGCCAACTCGATGACACCCAAATACGCCCTCCCCTTTCCGACGTTTGGCTGCTCCAGGCGAAGTGCGGAACACACGATAGACATCTCGTCAATGTGACGTGAAAACAGTCGAACGTGCGCCTCCCTTCAGATCAGTCTGAGATCCTGGAGTCCGATCGAGAGGGGCCGAAGGCATGGAGTGGAAGACCCACGGTGAGCGGCAGATCTACACGAACAAGTGGGTGAACCTGTGTCTGGTCGACGTCCAGCAGCCTGACGGGGCCAGGTGGGAGTACCACGTCGTTCGCCTCCGGCATCTGGCCGTGGCCGCTGTGGTCAACGACCGCCAGGAGGTGCTGATGATGTGGCGGCACCGCTTCATCACCGACTCCTGGGCCTGGGAGTTGCCCATGGGCCTGGTCGAGGAGGGCGAGTCGCCTGAGGAGGCGGCGGCCCGCGAGGTTCTGGAGGAGACGGGCTGGCGTCCCGGTCCCATCAAGCCGCTGATCTACGCGGAGCCGGCCAACGGGATCACCGACTCGCAGCACCACGTCTTCCGTGCGGACGGCGCGACTTACGACGGTCCGCCCACGGAGAAGAACGAGTCCGACCGCATCGAGTGGATCCCGCTCAGTGAGGTGCGCGGGATGATCGACCGCCGCGAGATCGTGAGCAGCGGGTCCCTCGTCGGCCTCCTGTACGTGCTCATGGACGAAGCGATCCGCTGACCGGTGGGAGGAGTTCCCGTAGCCGTGCCTCGAAGGCCAGGGCTACGGGCTCCCGCCTGTGCGGGGCCAACTGCTCGTAGAACTCCCGGAGATGGCCCGACACCCGCTCGGAGGACACCGCCGATGCGGGCTCCAGCGCTTGCGTGGCGGTGTGGCACGCCTGGGCAAGCTTCCCTTGGTCCAGTTGCGTACGGGCCAGCCAGAACGTGTGGAACGCCCGGCCGCGTTGGTTGGTGCTGTTCTCCCGCCGCAGGGCATCCGCGATCAAGGGCTCAGCGGTCGCTGCCTCCCCGAGTCGGCCGTGAGCAATGCCGGTGTCGACTATGAGCTTCAGCTCGTCGAAGTAGGTCACCCATGACGGGTCGGGATCGTTCGTTCGCCTGGATCTGCTCGAAGTGGCGGTGCGCTTCCCCGATGGCCCGGTGAGTGGAGTCCCGGTTGCCGAGGGTGGCGTGGGCGAAGGCTTCTCGCATGGACAGCATCGACATGACTCGCGGCGTGGTGCCGAGAGCTGGGCGGGCCTGGTCCTGAGCGGCGGTCACGAGTGCCAGGGAGTCCCCGGGCTTGTCCTGGTACGTGGCCTGCAAGCTCATGCAGGCCAGGACGTTGGCCATGAACTGGCGGTCGTCGATTTCCTTGGTTGCAGGGTTTCGGTGAAGTACGCGCGGGCCTGGTTGTACTGGCGGGCGTCGAAGTAGGTCCAGCCGGTGAGTCGCGCCAACTCGGCCGCGATTCCGTACAGGCCGTTCTGGACGGACGGCGGTCGGCTCTCCTTCAACAGTCCCACCACATGCACAAGCGGCGCTGCTGCGCCATCGGTAAGTGCTGCAAGAAGCTCCCGTCGGATCGGACCGTCCGCTTCCTGCTCGTGATCCTGCGCGCCGCTATCCAGCACGCCGTACGTGAGGACGAACTGCCTCGCAACGTGGCCCGGAACGTGGAGCTGAGCATGGGAACGAAGCGCGAGATCGAACCGCTCACGGCCAAGGAAGGGCGTCAGCTCCTGGCGGCGGCGCGGCAAAACCGGCTGTGGGCCGCGTACGAGCTGGCGGTCCGCATAGGCCTGCGGCGCGGTGAACTGCTGGGCCTGCGCTGGTCGGACCTGGATCTCTACGTAGGAGTGCTCACCGTCCGGCAGGCGCTCCAACGGGTCGGCGGCGAGCTGCTGTTCGTCGCACCGAAGACCCAGCGCTCGGCCCGCCGCGTGGCCCTGCCTGCCGAGTGTGTGACGGCGCTTCGTGCTCAGCGAGCCCAGCAGATCGCCGACAAGAAGGCAGCGGGGGACAACTGGAAGGGGACTGAACACGGTCTCGTCTTCACCACGAGGAACGGGACCCCGATCGAGCCGCGCAATATGAACCGCTCTTTCGAAGCGCTGAGCGTCCGCGCCGGCGTCCGCAGGGTCCGCCTTCACGACCTGCGCCATACCTGCGCGTCGCTCCTCCATGAACAGGGCGCCGACGCCCGCATGATCATGGAAGTCCTCGGCCACAGTTCGATCCGCGTGACCATGGACATCTACACCTTCGTACGGCTCGACTCGCAGCGCTCGGCGTTCGACCGCGTAGGGGATGCCTTGAGGGGTGACGGCAGCGGCCCTGACGATGACGACGGCGCGGGAGATGACCCGGTAGCCGTCTGATCCGCCTGCTCTTCCCCAGAGTCTGTCCGGCAGACAAGTCAGGAGAGACCTCCGGCTTCTCGCAGGTGATCGGTGATCTCATCCCGTGTCCGCATCAACCGCCGGGCAGGCTCCACCAGGGCCGAGCCATCTCCAGAGCGCGCAACCTCAACAAGCAGCCCGTAGAGAGGGGCGATCTGATCTTCCAACGACTTGACCAGGCCGAAGGCGCTACGCGGCCCCACGAGGCGGACCATAGTGCCCTGTCGTCGCACTTGGGCTATGTGGCCGTCTATCGCCGCAACAACCTGTTGCACCTCGACGCTTTGGCCCGCGCCGAACTGTTCAGCCGTCTGCCGGAGAGTTCGCGCGATGTCCGTTACCGCTTGCAGAAGATCGGCATACGCCTGGAGCGACCGGGCCTCTTGATCGGTATGCCGAGTCCGCTGCCACTTGCTGCGCTCCATGTACATGTTGCCTGCGAGGGTCAGCGCGACTCCAGCAAGCGCGGAGGCTACCGGGACTACTTGAGTTGCTAGATCAGCCACGGCCAAGGAGTCTGCCACTCCTGGGTACTAGGTTGCAGGTACCGGCCAGCCGATCTCATTCGGGGCGCCCCATCAGACGGCGTTCAGGCGGCTGCCGTGAAACACTGCCGTCAAGGCAAAAGTCAGAGGCCCCGTGGATTCCTCCACGGGGCCTCTGGCCTGCTGTGCACTCGGCAGGATTCGAACCTGCAACCTTCTGATCCGTAGTCAGATGCTCTATCCGTTAAGCTACGAGTGCCTGTGTTTTCTGTTGTTTTTGCTCTTCCTTCCGGGGTTTTCGACCCGGTTGGCGTTGCGGGAACAACATTACATGACTGGCGGCGTCAGGTGAAATCCGTTAGCCGCACCCCGCCTGACCTGCGAAAACGACCGAAGCCCCGGTCGGTGAGGACCAGGGCTTCGGATCAGGTGCGGAGGCGGAGGGATTTGAACCCTCGATGGGATGTAAGTCCCAAACCGCATTAGCAGTGCGGCGCCATAGACCGGACTAGGCGACGCCTCCAGCACAACCTCCCGCGCGAGCGCGAGTGGTGCGTGCAGATGATGACACAGACGAGCGCGGTGTCACCAATCGCCTCCCACGGTACTAGGCAGGTGGGGCGCAGGGCAAAGCCGTTGTGCGGTCGTCGGCCCGGCTCGCGCATCGTCCTTCGGGGTCAGGCGTTAGTCAGGTCATGTTCAAGGTCATCCCGCACGCCCCTCGCGCCCACGCCACCCGCACCTACGCCCCTCACTCTCACGCCCCTCAATCTCACGTCCCTCCTCCTCCCGGCACCCCCACCGCTCCCACTCCCACCGTCGCCCCCACCCGCCCCCGCACCGGCGCTCTCCGCCGCCTCGTCTTCGCCGCCACCGCCGGCGTCTCCCTCGCCGCCGCTTCCTTCTCCGCCGCGTCCACGGCCGCGTACGCCGACGCGGGCCCCCAGACGCGCCCCCTCTCACCCTTCACGCCCCTCCTCGCTCCCCTGGGACGCGCCTCCGACCACCTCACCGTCACCGTTCGCGGCACCGGTGGGCGTGCGGACGGACGGTTCGAGTTGGCCTGTCATCCCGGGGACGGGAGTCATCCCGACGTCGAGGAAGCCTGCGGGTCGCTCGACCGGGGTGCCCGGTGGGGGAAGGATCCTTTCGCCCCCGTACCCCCCGACAGCGTCTGCACGATGATGTACGGGGGTCCGGCGACCGCTCATGTGACCGGAACGTGGGCCGGGCGTCCTGTCGATGCCACGTTCGACCGCAGCAACGGGTGCCAGATGGCCCGCTGGGACCGGCTCGTACCGCTGCTGCCCGATCTTCGGTGAACCGCCCGACCAGGACCCCGACCAGCGGAACAAGGCCTCCACGGGCCCTCACACCACAGTCACCGCACCCCCGTAGCGCATAAGCGGTGTGAAAGGTGCCGTCACAGGGTCTCTGTCACTTCGTCGTGCGACCTCCCTCTCATCCGGCGTCGCGAGCGCAACCACTGCCCTTAGACTCCCTCGCGTGACACGTTGCGGGCCGGTAGGCAAGATGGCGTCCGCGGTAGGCAAGGTGCGGTAACAGGGAGGAAGCGTCTCGTGAGCAGCAGGCCATCCCGAGGCGCTGCTCGCCTCGCAGCCATACTCGACGCGCTGCCCGATGCGTTGGTGCTGGTCAACGCCAATGGGACCGTCGTCAACGCCAACACGATCGCCCTCGCGGCGTTCGAGACGCCGGGCACCGCCCTCGTTGGGCGCGGGCTGCTCGATCTGCTGCCGCAGTTCGACTCGCGGCTGATCCCCGGCACCATGCGGCGGCCCGATTCCATGGACCCGCACGGGCAGACCAAGCCGACCCGGATGATCGCCCGGCGGACGGACGGGACCGAGTTTCCCGTCGAGGTCACCAGTGCGAATCTGGAGAACGGCCAGCAGGCGTACGACAGCTACGGCTACACCAATGACGAGCTGCTCATGCTCGTCGTACGCGATCTGTCCGGCACCGTCGACACCGAGGCCGAACTCGCGCGTTCGCAACGTCAGACCGAGATGATCCTGCGTGCCGCGGCGGAGGGTGTCGTCGGGACGGACACCGAGGGGCGGGTCGTTCTCGTCAATCCGGCCGCCGCTCAGATACTCGGTTACCGGGCCAGCGATCTCGGCGGGCGCGAGCTCCACACCCTCGTCCTGCACTCGCGCGCCGACGGCGAGCCGTTCCCGTACGGCGAGTCGCCGCTCGCCGACACCCTGCGGTCCGGGCGCAAGCACCGGGTGCGCGGGCAGGTGCTGTGGTCCAAGAGCGGGGACAAGGTCTCCGTCGATCTGACGACCGCGCCCGTCCGGGACGGCGACCAGCTCGTCGGCGCCGTGATGACCTTCACCGACCGGCGTCCGTACGACTCCCTCGCGGAGGAGAAGGACGCCGCCGACAAGCTGCACGAGGAGGAGCTGGAGCGGGTCGCCGAGGAGCACGCCTCCGAGCTGACCGCTCTGCGCCAGCAGCACGTCGCCGAGATCGAGCAGCTGCGCGAGGAGCACGAGGAGGAACTCGCGGCCGGCGAGGACCGGTACGCGGCGCTCGCGGAGCGCGAGAAGGACCGGTACGAGGCCCTGGCCGGCCGGCAGGAGCAGCTGCTCGTCCTGCTCGGGCGTTCACTGCGCGGGCCGCTCGACGAGCTGCGCCGCGAACTGGCCACCCTCGCCGCCGACGACGCAGGGCAGCTGTGGCCCGAGGCCAACCAGGTGCTGCACCATCTGTCAGCCGGTTACTCGCGCATCACCACATTGGTCGACAACGTCCTCGCCTACCAGCGGCTGGACACGGGCGTCGATTCCGTCACCCGTACGAAGGTGATGCTCGACGCGGTCGTCGCCGCCGGGGTCGACGGGGCCGTCGAGCTGATCGGGCCCGGACGCGTCCAGTTCGCCGTGCACGCGCCGCCCATCGAGGCCGAGGTCGACCCGCAGCGCCTCGCCACCGCGCTCGCGCACCTCGTCGCGGACGTCGCCGGTGTCGACGCGACCGGCAACTCGCCGTCCTCGGCGGGCGGTTATCTGGACAACACGGTGGTCGTGGCCGCCGCGCAGCGCGGTGAGGTCGTACGGATCGAGGTGCGCGGGCCGTACACCGGGGGAGACCCGGTGCACGAGCCGATCGTGCGCGGGATCGTGCGCGCCCACGGTGGAGTGCTCCAGACGCACGAGGTGCCGGGCATGAGCGGCAGCGCGTACGTCCTTGAGGTGCCCATCGGGGGCGGGGCGGGCGCGGTCGTCGCCGAGGCCGAGGGCGTACGGACGGGCGTCGGTGCCGAACTCGCCCTGCCCGGGCAGGAACCGGCCGGCGGCGACAGCAACGGCGACGATGGTGGTGGTGTCAGCGGGCGGCGCCGGGCCCGGCGGTCCTCCGTGGACGCCTTCCTGGAGGCCGATCTCCCGGAGGGCGCCGCCGAGGCCGAGGCCGACGCGGAGTCCGGTGACTCCGGCGACGAGGTGGTCGCGCCCACCGGGCGGCGGCGCAGGCGTGCGGCCGAGGAGGCCGCCGTGGCCGCGGCTCCCTCGCCGCAGCCCAACTCACAGGCACCGGCGCAGGCACAGCCCCAGGTGCAGCCCTCGGGCGACGGGGACAGCGGTACGGGACGTCGGCGTGGTCGGCCCAGCCCCGTCGACGCGGGCGATGCGAACGGTGGAGGTGTCTCCACCGGCGCCGTCGTCATGGCGGGCGAGCACGGCGCGGGCACCGCTGCCGTGGGCTCCGGCCTGGGCGGGACGGTGCCGCCCCAGGGCGTGCCCGGCGCTCCGGCGCGGCGCGGCGGAGGCGAGCAGCACGCGTTGCCGCCCGCGCTGCCGGCGGCTCCTTCCGGGGCCACCGGTGCGGAGGGCGCCGCCGACGAGGGCGCGGACGGGCAGCCGACCGGGCGCCGGCGCCGGGCCCTGGCGGCGGCGGCCGAGCGCGGTGTCGCGCAGGAGGCGGGCCCCCGTCCGGTGTTCGCGCTGCCTCCGGCCGAGGCCGACCGGACGGACGAGGGCGCCCCCGTGGCGCCTGGCGGACCCGCCGGGCCGGTCGGCGACCGGTTCGACGACGGTGGCCGTCATGACGGGCTCACGCACGATCCCGACGACGACCACACCCCGCCCCAGCCTCACCCCACCTCCGCTCCGACCGGTCGCCGCCGCGCGCGCCAGGCGCCGGAGCAACCGGGCGCCGTGCCTCCGGGCGGGATTCCCGTACAGGCGGCTCCGGTACAGGCGGCTCCGGTACAGGCGGCTCCGGTACAGGCGGCTCCGGTTCAGGCCGCTGCCGTTCCGCAGGGCGGCGTACCGGCGCAGGTCCAAGGTCAGGCGATGCCTGGACAGGCCATGCCCGGGCAGGCGGTTCCGGCGGCGCAGGCCGCCCACGTCGCCCAGGCGGTGCCCGGACAGGCGGTTCCCGCGCAGGGGCTTGCCGCGCAGCCGGCGCTCGGACAGCCGGTCCCGCAGGCCGTCCCCGGTCAGGCGCATCCCGGTCAGCCGCTCCCCGGTCAGGCCGTCCCGGCGCAGGGGGTCCAGGGTCAGCAGGTTCCCCAACAGGTGGCGCAGCAGGTCCCCCAGGCCGTTCCTCAGGCCATTCCTCAGGTGGCTCCCCAGCAGGTTCCGGCGCAGGGTACGGCGCCCCAGCCCGCCCCCGCCCAGGGTCTCGCCCCCGGCCAGGCGATCCCGGCCCAGGCTGCCCCTGCTGCCCAGCCTCAGCAGCAACCCCAGTCGTGGCCCTCGTCCGACGACGACACGCCGGACGCCGGAACCGCCGTTCAGGCGGCAGGCGCCCCACTTCCTCCCGAACGGGCCGTGCAACCTCGGCTCGGACAGGCGCTGCCCGCCGAGGCCGCCGCGCCGGTCGACCCGAACTCGACGCAGGGGCGCGCGATCAGTGTGCGCACCCTCGGGCAGGGAGTGGCGTTCAGTCGGCAGGCGGCGCAGGTTCAGACACCGGGCCAGCCGCAGACCGCGACGCCCCCGCACGGCACCAACGGCTCGAACGGCTCCGGTCGTCGCCGCAAGCTCGGCACCCGCCCCGAGCCCGTCGGTCAGCCCGAGTCGGCCGCCCGTCCGCACCTGCAGTCGGGCCAGGTCGCGCCCGGCACGCCCCCGGCGGCACAGGTCGCGCCCGCCGCACCGGTCCCGGCCCAGCCCTCGCAGGCCGGCCAGGCGCCTCTGCCGGGTCAGCCGTCCCTCGCCGGGCAGGTACCGCTCGCCCAGGCGCCGTTGCCCGCGCAGCCCTCGCTCGCCGGGCAGACCCAGCTCGCGCCGGGCTCTCCGCGCCTCCCCGGATTCACCGAGGGGGCGGGGCGCTCGTACGCCATAGGGGCACCGGACGAGAACGCCGCCGAGGGGCCCGAGCCGCTCGACGGGCCCGGCGGAGCCGTCGAGGTCTCCGACCAGCCGCAGCCCCGGCCCATGGACGACGAGCTGCCGCCGGAGCCGCTGGACAACCCGCGTCGGCTGCTGGTGTGGCCCGCGCCGGACGTCACGACGCAGCAGGCGCTCAGCGACCGCGGGTACCGGCCCGTCATCGTGCACTCGCGCGAGGAGGTCAACGCGCAGATCGCGGCCTTCCCGGCGGCGCTGTTCGTCGATCCGCTGACCGGGCCGATCACCCGGACCGCCCTCCAGTCGCTGCGCCAGGCCGCCGTGGCCGCCGAGGTGCCGGTCCTGGTCACGGCCGGTCTCGGACAGGCGACGCGTGAGGCGGCGTACGGCGCCGATCCCGCCGTACTCCTCAAGGCACTCGCCCCGCGTGACAGTGAGCAACATCCGCCGCGGGTGCTGCTCATCGAGGAGCACGCGGAGATCGCGCTCGCGTTGACGGCGACGCTGGAGCGGCGCGGGATGCAGGTCGCGCGGGCCGCCAGTGACGCCGACGCGGTCACCCTGGCCTCGCAGTTGCGGCCGAACCTGGTGGTCATGGACCTGCTGCAGGTGAAGCGCCGCAGGGCCGGGATCGTGGACTGGCTGCGGGCGAACGGGCAGTTGAACCGCACCCCGCTGGTCGTCTACACGGCCGCCGTCGACCAGGCCGACCTGCCGAGGCTCGCCTCGGGCGAGACGGTGCTGTTCCTCGCCGAACGGTCCACCAGCACCGAGGTGCAGGACCGGATCGTCGACCTGCTCGCCCGTATCGGCACCAATTGACGGTACTGATCAAAGGTACTAATCGGCCTATTTCTTACGAAGGTTGGGGCAGTGTTTCACGTGAAACACTGCCCCAACCTGTATGTCAGCCCTGTATGTCAGCCCTGTATGTCAGCCCTGCATACCGGCCCCGGTCGAGCGGCCGTCAGAGCTTGGTGACGTCCAGCTCGCCCTCCGCGTACTGCTTGCGCAGGACCTTCTTGTCGAACTTGCCGACGCTCGTCTTCGGCACCGACTCGATGATCGTCCAGCGCTCCGGGAGCTGCCACTTGGCGATCTTGCCCTCGTCGGCGAGGAAGGCTCGGAGTGACGCGAAGTCGGCGGTGGAGCCCTCCGACAGCACGACCGTGGCCAGCGGGCGTTCGCCCCACTTGTCGTCGGGGACGGCCACGACGGCCGCCTCCATGACGTCGGGGTGGGCCATGAGGGCGTTCTCCAGGTCGACGGACGAGATCCACTCGCCGCCGGACTTGATGACGTCCTTGGCGCGGTCGGTGAGCGTCAGGAAGCCGTCGGGGCTGATGGTGCCCACGTCGCCCGTCTTGAGCCAGCCGTCGTCGCTGAACTTGTCGGCGGGACGCAGGGGTTCACTGTCGGAGCCGTTGTAGTAGGCGCCCGCGATCCACGGGCCGCGGACCTCAAGCTCACCGGCCGATTCGCCGTCCCAGGGGAGCCGTTCGCCGCCGGGGCCGCTCAGCCGGGCCTCGACGCTGGTCGGGAAGCGGCCCTGCGTGAGGCGGTACGCGAACTCCTCGTCCGTACCCACCACACGGGCAGGCGGCCGGGCGATCGTGCCGAGCGGGGAGGTCTCCGTCATGCCCCAGGCGTGACAGACGCGCATCCCCAGCTTGTCGAAGGCGGCCATGAGGGAGGGCGGGCAGGCGGCGCCGCCGATGGTGACCTGGCCGAGGGACGACACGTCACGGGGGTTCGCGGTGAGCTCCGCGAGGAGGCCCTGCCAGATGGTGGGGACGGCGGCGGCGTGCGTCGGCCGAATCCTCTCGATCATCTCGGCGAGCGGGACGGGCTGCAGGAACCGGTCCGGCATCAGCATGTTGACGCCGGTCATGAAGGTCGCGTGGGGCAGTCCCCAGGCGTTGACATGGAACTGGGGGACGACGATGAGGGAGGTGTCCTGGTCGGTCAGGCCCATGGACTGCGCCATGTTGACCTGCATGGAGTGCAGGTAGATGGAGCGGTGGCTGTACACCACGCCCTTGGGGTCGCCGGTCGTCCCGGAGGTGTAACACATGGACGCAGCTGTACGTTCGTCCAGCTCGGGCCAGTCGTAGCCGGTCGGCTTCCCGGCGATGAGGTCCTCGTACTCGTGCACGCGCGCGTGGGACCCGGCGAGGGCGGAACGGTCACCGGGGCCGGAGACCACGACATGCTCGACCGTCTTGAGGTGCGGGAGCAGCGGGGCGAGCAGCGGCAGCAGGGTGCCGTCCGCGATGACCACCCTGTCGGCGGCGTGGTTGACGATCCAGGCCAACTGCGCAGGGGGCAGTCGCAGGTTGAGGGTGTGCAGGACCGCGCCCATGGAGGGGATCGCGTAGTAGGCCTCGACATGCTCGGGGTTGTTCCACATCAGGGTCGCCACACGGTCGTCGCCGGTGACCCCGAGGTCGTCGCGCAGGGCGTGTGCGAGCTGTGCCGTGCGGGCCCCGATCTCGGCGAAGGAACGGCGCCGCGGCTCGGCCTCGCCGGTCCAGGTGATGACCTGCGAGTCGCCGTGGATCGTCGACCCATGGGTCAGGATCCTTGAGATCAGCAGCGGTACGTCCTGCATGGTGCTCAGCACGGCGTCCTCCCGGGGCTTCATTGCCTACTCGGTGGTAAAGGTCGTGCTGATTCTGCGCACATACCGAGCGGTACGTCACTAGGCGAGTGCGATCGATCAGATCACGTCCTGCCTCGGGAACTTCCGGCGATCACCAGAGGTTCCCATTCGGGAACCAACGGGCGGAGCCGAAGCGGAACTACCGGGCGAGCACCAGCTCGGGGTCCTCGCGCAGCTTGCCCAGCGCGCGTGAGACGGCCGACTTGACCGTGCCCACCGACACCCCGAGCACCTCGGCCGTCTGGACCTCGCTCAGGTCCTCGTAGTACCGCAGCACCACCATCGCGCGCTGACGAGCCGGCAGTTTCATGATCGCGCGCCACATCGCGTCGTGCAGCACCTGGTGCTCGGCCGGATCGCCGACCGGCGTCCCCTCCGGCTCGGGCAGCTCGTCGCAGACGAACTCGTCGACCTTCCGCTTGCGCCACTGCGACGTCCGCGTGTTCAGCAGCGCCCGGCGGACATAGCCGTCCAGCGCGCGGTGGTCCTCGATGCGCTCCCACGCGACGTACGTCTTGGTGAGCGCGGTCTGCAGCAGGTCCTCCGCGTCGCTCGGGTTCGCCGTGAGCGACCGGGCGGTGCGCAGCAGCACCGGGCGGCGGGCCTTCACGTACGACGAGAACGACGGATACGCGGTGTACGAGGTGTAGGACGCGAACGACAGGGTCTGCGTCGCCGGCGTAGCCGCGTTCGAAGCGCTGGTGCAGACGAGTGTGGTCATGGCTCTACGCTAGGTTCGCCCCCTACTCGGGCGGATCGGCCGCAGGTCCCGAAGCCGGGTCCGCCTCAGGTTGTAGGAGGGGGGCTGCCTCCACCTCCTGAAGGTGGAGGCCGAGTACGGGGCTATGAGGGTTCACCCCTGAGGGGTGGTACGACGGTATTACGGAGGCTGCTCCTCCGGTAGTAGGGACAACCCCGTGCGCAGTCCCGTTCACAGTCCTGCGCACCGTCCCGGGCGCGGCCCCGTGCACAGCGGAGTCCCCAGCGGCGGACCGGACGGTCGCGCTCATCCGGCGGTCGCCAGCACCAACCCCGAGGTCGGAACCCCCGTACCCGCAGTGACCAGCACTCTTTCCGTGCCCGGCACCTGGTTCACGGAGGTCCCCCGGAGCTGTCGTACCGCCTCCGCGATGCCGTTCATACCGTGCAGGTACGCCTCCCCGAGCTGGCCCCCGTGCGTGTTCAGGGGCAGCCCCTCGGCCGCGACGAAATCCGCCGCCTCGCCCGGTGCGCAGAATCCGAACTCCTCCAGCTGCATCAGCACGAACGGTGTGAAGTGGTCGTACAGGATGGCGACGTCGATGTCGGACGGGCCCACCCCGGCGGTCCGCCACAGCTGGCGCGCGACCACGCCCATCTCGGGGAGCCCGGCGAGGTCGTCGCGGTAGAAGCTGGTCATCTGCTCCTGCGCGCGCCCCGCGCCCTGGGCCGCCGCCGCGACGACGGCGGGCCGGTGCCGCAGCTCGCGCGCCCGTTCGACGGAGGTGACGATGACCGCCTGGCCACCGTCCGTCTCCTGGCAGCAGTCCAGCAGCCGCAGCGGCTCGGCGATCCAGCGCGAGGCGGCGTGGTCGGCGAGGGTGATGGGCCGGCCGTGGAACCAGGCGGCCGGATTGGTCGCCGCGTACTTCCGGCCCCGGACGGCGACCTGCCCGAACGCCTCCGCGGACAGCCCGTACGTGTGCAGGTACCGCTGCGCCGCCATCGCCACCCAGGAGGCGGGCGTGAGCAGCCCGAACGGCAGCGACCAGCCGAGCGCCACCCCCTCGGCCGACGGCTCCCGCCGCTGCACCCCCGACCCGAAGCGCCTGCCCGACCGTTCGTTGAAGGCCCGGTAGCAGACGACGACCTCGGCCACCCCGGCCGCGACGGCGAGCGCGGCCTGCTGCACGGTCGCGCAGGCGGCGCCCCCGCCGTAGTGGACCCGGGAGAAGAAGGACAGCTCCCCGATCCCGGCCGCCTGAGCGACGGTGATCTCCGGGCTGGTGTCCATCGTGAACGTGACCATGCCGTCCACGTCGGCAGGCGTCAGCCCGGCGTCGTCGAGCGCGGCCCGCACCGCCTCCACGGCCAGCCGCAGCTCGCTGCGCCCCGAGTCCTTGGAGAACTCGGTGGCCCCGATACCGGCGATGGCCGCACGGCCGCCGAGGTCGTCGCGCGCGTGCAGGGTCACGGGGTGCCTTCCGAGGCCGAGGGGGAGACAGAGTCAGGCACCGAGTGGGGTACGGAGACGGTCACCGTTCCGGACACGTGCCGGCCGATCCCGTTCACCCCGAGGACGCGTACGACGGCTGTGTCACCGTCGACGTCGACGTCCTCGATGCGGCCGGTCAACACCATGGTGTCGCCCGGGTAGTTGGGGGCGCCGAGGCGGATGGCGACCTTGCGCAGGACGGCCGCGGGTCCGAACCAGTCGGTGATGTACCGCCCCACCAGGCCGTTCGTGGTGAGGATGTTCATGAAGATGTCGGGGGACCCCTTCGCCCGCGCCGACTCGGCGTCGTGGTGCACGTCCTGGAAGTCGCGGGACGCGATCGCCCCGGCGACGATCAGCGTGCGCGTGACCGCGATCTCCAGCGGCGGCAACTCGTCCCCGGCCCTCATCCGCCCACCTCCGCGGGCAGGTCGCCCCGGAACACCGGAAGCTCGGACTGCCCCTCCTCGTACCGTACGAACTCCAGCCGCACCGGCATCCCGATCCGCACCTTGTCGTACGGCACGCCCACCACGTTGCTGACGATCCGCACGCCCTCCGCGAGCTCGATCAGCCCGACCGCGTAGGGCGGGTCGAAGGCCGGGAAGGGCGGGTGGTGCAGGATGACGTACGAGAAGACGGTGCCCTCACCGGACGCCTCGACGGTGTCCCACTCGCCATTGCCGCAGGCGTTGCACCCCGGCAGCCAGGGGAAACGGAGCGTACGGCAGCCGAGACAGCGCTGGATGAGGAGCTGGTGCCGGTCGACCCCGTCCCAGAATCCGGCGTTGTCGCGGTTGATGACGGGCCGGGGGCGCGTCAGGGTGACGTGGGACTTCTGCCCTGACTGCCCCGCCTGCTCCGCGTGCTTCGCGTGTTCCGTCTGCCCCGCAGGCGTCTCGGGGCCGCCCGAGGGAGCGTATGCGCGTGCCGGCGCGTACTTGAGGATCCGGAAGCGATGGGTGCCCACCGGCTCACCGTCCACCCGTACATCCGTCCGGGTCGTGACGAAGTACCCGGTGCCGAGCTTGGTGGTCTTGGGCCCGGAGACCGACTCGACGACCGACTCGAAGGCGACCTGATCCCCCGGCCGCAGGGGCCGCAGATACTCCTGCTCGCAGTCGGTGGCCACGACCGAGGTGCAGCCCGCGCCGTCAAGGAGGTCGAACAGTTCCTCGTACGCGGCCGAGCGGCCCTGATTCCCGGAGAGGCCGCCCATGGTCCACACCTGCAGCATGGCGGGCGGCGCGACGGCGTCCGGCCCGGAGTACGCCGCGCTGGTGTCGCCCAGCGCCTCGCACCAGTGCCGGATCATCGGCTCGTTGACGGGATCCTTGCCGACGCCGCCGACGACCGCGGGGCACCCTTCGAATGCGGCAAGGAGCGGGGCGAGTTGATCGTGCGGCAGAGGACCGGGGGGACGACCGGGTAGGTGACTCACAGTTTCTGACTGTCCGTCAGATACGCGAGGGTGTCAAGGGTCCGAAAACGCCTGCGCGGCGACACGAAGTACCGAAGTACGTGCCGCCGCGCAGACGCTTCACCACCCCATGAAGCGCTCCCCACCAGGGAGTTCAGGACCGCAGGGGACCCACACCCCCACCGGCCCACGGCTCACCAGAGGTTGGTGAAGTTGACGACGGCGTTGGACTGGTCGATGGCCGTGAACGCCGAGCCGTTGACCTGCGCGGTGTTGTTCTGGTTCGAGGCGCCCGAGCCGACCGCCTGCTGCTGCGACGTGGACGAGTTGCCGTTGTTGTTCCCGCCCACGCCGCTGCCGACGATGCCGGCGACGGCCGCGTTCGATCCGTCGTTCGCGAATGCGCCGTTGTCCGCCGCGGCCACACCGCTGAAGAGCGCGGCGGCGAGGGGCAGAGCCGAAACGGCGGCGAGAACGCGAGCGGTACGGATGCTTGCCATGTCTTTCCTCCAGAACATGTACGCCCCGGCTCCAGTGCCGGACCGCACGAAGTACGTGTGATGCGTGAACTGCTCCTGCTGCCAGGGAAGTTGGCCATCCGCCCCTGTGTTGTTCCGCCGCCGTGCACTGCGTCGCAAGATCAGAATTGCCCACCGAATCCCCGGCGAACCACCCCGGAACCACTTATTCCCCCTGAAGCGTGATGACAAGTCGATAAACCCCCTTCTGATCATGGAAGTAGCAGGTCAGGCAGACAGGACTGATTCACGCCAAGCCGCCATGAAAGAGACCAAGGGACACAAGGGCCGAAGCGTTCCCGCACATTTCCGGCCATTCCACCGACATGACCCTGACCGCTCTCCCACCCTTCCCTTTTTCGAACATGAGTACGAACATGGAGGTATGGCCACCACAGACCGGCAGGCCACAACGCTGGCCCTCGCGCACGCCCTGTCAGCCGCCGAGCGCGGCCTGGCCGTCATCCCCCTGTCCCGGACGAAGCTCCCGGCCCTCCGCTCACCCCACCGCGACGACCCGGACCCCGCCCCCTGCCACGGCGAGTGCGGAAGCACCGGCCACGGCGTGTACGACGCCACGACCGACCCGCCCCGCATCCGCGACCTCTTCGCCGCCGCCCCCTGGGCCACCGGCTACGGCATCGCCTGCGGCCTGCCCCCGCACCACCTCATCGGCATCGACCTGGACACCAAATCGGGCACGGACTCCTCCGCCGCCCTGCGCGAACTGGCCCTGCGCCACCTGTTCACGATCCCCGAGACGGTGGTCGTCCTGACCCCGTCCGGCGGCCGCCACCTGTGGCTGACCGGCCCCCCGGACGCCGTGGTCCCCAACTCGGCGAGCAGGCTCGCCCCCGGTATCGACATCAGAGGAGCCGGCGGCTACCTCGTCGGCCCCGGCTCCCGCACAGAACACGGCGTCTACGGCACGGCCCCCGGCACGGCCCACCTGACCCCGGCACCCTGCCCACCGTCCCTCCTGCGCCTCCTCCTCCCGCCGCCCCGCACCCACCACTCCACGCCTCCCGCACCGGCCGAACACGGCCAGGGCCTGGTCCAGTTCGTCCTCGCCGCCCACGAAGGTCAACGCAACACCCGCCTCTTCTGGGCGGCCTGCCGCGCCTACGAGAACGGCATCGGCCCCGCACTGCTGGCCCCGCTCGTGGAAGCGGCCGTCCAGACGGGCCTGACGGAACGCGAGGCACGGGCGACCGTGGCTTCGGCAGCGCGGATGACGGGGCGACGGGAGTGAGGTGACGGATAGCCACTTATCGGGCTTACGCCCGACGGCCCCCAACACCCCGATCCCGGTGGCAACCGTCGCCACCAGAATCGGCGCCATCGACCCGACCCCCGGCGAACCGGTCATCCTGGCGCACGAGTTCGTATGCCTACGGGGGGACACTTGACCGCAGTCTGGCGGCGACCTGACGACGGCCAACAGGCCGGAAATCAAGGGAAGCGGAACCAATCAACGAAACGGCCTCCAACCTGAACACCAGGTCAGAGGCCGTTCACGTGCGGTGGGTGTGGGATTTGAACCCACGGTGACATCGCTGCCACGACGGCGACCTCTGACCTACAGATTCACGGGCTCGCTGGCCCACGCATGGCCCACAGGGTGGCTCAGCAGCACCCCGAAGCCCCCAGTTGCGTTGCCGACCAACGATCCTTGGCCACGGTCAATCGGTGCCCACCTCCGGCCGAACAGGTCGTGTGCTCGCATCCGCACGTCGCCCACAGGACGACTCTGCCGACCTAAGACCACCGCTTGATGATCTTTATTGGAGACTTCGGCGCCGGCCACACCTGGATACGGATCTTCTCAGTGGTCTCGGGGCTTCGTCAGAGTCGACGTCGGCCCGAGCTGCCCGAGCCAAGTTGTGCCGGGACACGCGGACGCGGTTCCAGCCGGACGTGACCTCGAACGTAGCCGCATCGGGGGCGTAGTCCGTACAGCCCAGAACCATCAGGCGACCCGACGACACATCTAGGCCGGCCTCAACGACGTGATCGAATTCCGAGCTGTCACCACTCGGCTCCTTCAGCAAAACGACCATAGTGACGGATACGTTGACATTGACCACCGTGCCGATACCCAGCGCAGCCTCTGCAACCGCGAGGTGATCGGCAACGGCCTGGTCCGTCCACGCGTCGCTTAGATCACCGTCCGAATCCGCATCGAATGCGTGGATCTGGAAGTAGTCGGCGAAGAGGGTGAGCTCTGTCGTTGTCGTCATGGCGGCACAGTGCCATGCAGCACTGACAGCCGGAGATGCACCGGCCGTCCACGGTACGGATCAGACGGCGCCCGTGCCCTCAGCGTGCCCGATCGAGGGGAGCACCGGCGAACGACGGTCGCCCACGGACAGCACGCGGCACGACGGCCCCGGACCGATCTACCTGGTCAGGGGCCGTTCGTCTGCGGTGGGTGTGGGATTTGAACCCACGGTGACATCGCTGCCACGACGGTTTTCAAGACCGTTCCCTTAGGCCGCTCGGGCAACCCACCTGTGCCCCTTCCCACCAGGGATGGACCGGGTACAGCGTACCGGCCTCGCGACGTTCACGGAGGCCGTGGTCCACACGGGGTCCACTGGCTCTGTTCCGCGCCCCATGCCCACTGGGCCGATCATCAGCCCCCGTTCCGCAGCCCCGGCCGACGCGCGTAAGCATAGAGCTGGGCTGGCCTTGTCAGCATCCCCAAAGAAAAAGGCCCGCTGGGCCCCTCCCCCGACGCCGTTGCCGTCACCTCCGAACGGTGGCGCCAGCTGTCGCAGCAACTACTCGGGCCGCCAGCCTCAGCGCCACCAATACCGGCATAGCGCGCTCCCCGGCAGCAGCCGAAGGCGAAACCGCCAACCATCGAACGGCGTTGCACACACGCCTCCGTGTCTACCGAGTTACAACTAGCTACGGGCTCAAGGCGGCTCGCTCCGCTCCCCGCGCGCTGCACGGGCGCCGGCCGGGCCTGCGCTCCTGCCTCCGCCCCGCTCCAGCCCGGCCGGCGCCCGTGCAGCGCTCAATGCATGCAGCCGCCTGACGCCAGGAAAAGCAACGTCGTGGCTGGGGCGGTCGGCTCCACGGCTTTACGGAACCACTTTGGCGCGAGCCTCGAAGATCATGGCCCCAATGTCGTGCTTTACCGGGTCTTCGAACTTGAGCGGTGTGCGTTTCGGATGCGCTGGCTGACAGTCACTGCACGTGCTGGGTAGGGGTGTTGGTGGCCCTGGATGCAGGACGCCCGTGGTCCTGGGTGATCATTTCTGTTCTCTACGCAGAATGATCGTCTGGGAGCCACGGGCTTGGTCAACGATACGACGTTGCTGCTGGACCTCGACGGGGTGTCCGTCATACGGGTCGAGCGGTGCGAGGACGGGGGCCGCCGGGTCCACCTGGCCACGGCGGATGCTGCGGCCCGGGCCTGCCCGGCCTGCGGGGTCCTCTCGTCCCGGGTGAAAGGCTCCGCCACCACCCACCCCCGTGATCTCCCTTATGGCGAGCGTGGGTTGGAGTTCTTCTGGCACAAACGGCGCTGGTTCTGCCGCGAGCCGGCCTGTCCTCGGAAATCGTTCACCGAGCAGATCCCGCAGATCCCGGCCGGTGCCCGGCTGACCGGGAGGCTACGGAGTACGGCCGGACGTCGGATACGGGATGGCGGCTCCACAGTCATCCAGGCCGCCCGCGATCTGCGTCTGTCCTGGCCGACCGTGATGGACGCCTTCAACGCCGTTGCCCACGAGGTCGTCGAAGCGCCGCTGCCCGAGGTCGGGGTGCTGGGCATCGACGAGACCCGGCGCGGCAGGACCCGCTGGGAGCAGGACCTTGTAACGGGCACGTGGCAGCTGACGCGGGACCGGTGGCACACCGGGTTCGTCGACGCACACGGCTGCGGCGGGCTGCTCGGCCAGGTCGAGGGCCGCACCGTCGCCGACGTGCTGGCCTGGCTGTCGACCACACCTCTGACCTGGCGCAACAGCATCCGGCACGTGGCCATCGACATGTCGGCCACCTACCGGGCCGCGATCCGCACCGGCCTGCCGAACGCCGTCGTCGTGGTCGACCACTTCCACATCGTGCAGCTTGCGAACAAGATGCTGTCCCTGGTCCGGCGCCGCACCACCGCCGAAATCCGGGGTCGGCGCGGACGCGCCACCGATCCCGAGTGGAAGGCCCGCCGACGACTCCTGCGCAATCGCGAGGACCTCACCGACGAGCAGTTCGCGAAGATGTGGAACCCGCTGCTGGCCGAGGGGAAGATCGGCCGAACCCTGCTGACCGCGTGGATCGCCAAGGAGTCCCTGCGCAACCTTCTCGCCCTGGCCCGCACCGGCGCCGACCGACACCAAGTCGGCCACGCACGATGGAAATTCCTCACCTGGTGCGCAGGCGCCGACATCCCCGAAGTCCGCACCCTGGCCACCACGGTCGACCGCTGGTGGCCCGAGATCGCTGCGTTCATCGACAGCGGACACAGCAATGCCAAGAGCGAAGGCATCAACCGCGTGATCAAACTCGTCGCCCGTGCCGCCTTCGGGTTCCGCAACGCCGCCAACCAGCGCCTACGCACACGCTGCGTTACCACCCGCCGAGCCCGCGGACACCTCCGCACCGCTCAACTTTGAAGACCCGCTTTACCTGGCAGGTCCACAGACTGCCCGACGCGCCGGAAGCTTACGGGGGCATGATCACTCACGCCAAAGCAGCGCCACCCCAAAGCCGCTCCGCCGACCTCACATTACTCAGCAGCAGCCATCTTGCCCTACTCTTCAAGAAGAGTTTGAAAGAGCTCTGCGATACGACCTGCGTCTCTCGCCGCATTGTCGGATGTAGACCAAGAGTGCGGGCTCTCGGCGTAACTCCGCGCCTCGTCCTCTTCCGCCTCGTACTCATCGGCCGACTGCCGCCAAGACTCAAGCATTTCTTGGACTGGCGCATCAAATTTTTCCGCAAACTTCTCTACAAAGTTTGCCGCCTCTCTGGACTGCCCGTAGTCGCTTTCGTAGTGCCAGTGTTCAAACTCGCTATCCGCAAAGCGCATGAAAGCGTCATACATTTCCTCACGCATTTCATCGTTAAAGTCTTGCGGGTTGAAAATATCAAAAAATAGTTCGACGTCTGCCGAGTCATAGAAATCTTCAAGGGCTCGTTTGAGAAGTCCATCAACAATTTCTGCGGTGCTAAACGAATAATTCTGCACGGTAAGAGCCAACGTGACGTACGCCTCCACTGAGGCCCTAGGGAGTCTTTCTTGACTTCGGGTTTGCCCCCACGCCTCGGCCTGACACCAAGCCACGTCTTCTGGCCCTCCAAACGATATTACGAAATTCATCACCGTGGCAAGCATCTCGGGACGAGGGTCCGAGATGATAAGACGGGTTTTCCCTCTACTTTTCCGGTCGCCGGATGACCACCGGGCCACTCGCTCTTCGTATAGGTGGCGAATCCCCGAAACCAACCTTGGGGAATTTTCTACCAACACCTCTTTTAGTTCAGCATAGGAGTTTTCCAGCGGGAGTCTTATAGGGCTATGAACGTCACGGATAAAACGGGTATATTCCAGCTTCTCCCAAGCGACAGAGAGCTGTTTACTCCGGCGACTCTTTCGATATTTATCGAGACCTGTATAGCGAAGAAGCATCAAGACTTGCTCGATGTCACGGATTTCTCCGAGGGCGGCCTCTGCCATGCCAGGGGATGCATCCATCTCGTGAAGCAAGAAATCACGACACGACGGGTTGGCTAGCGCGACAGTCTGATGCGCACTTCTTGCTGGATTGGATATTGTGACCCAAGTTCCATCCAGTACCTTCAGCGCCTGGGTGTACGCATACGGATCTACGGCATGAACGTACTTACGCAAAGCGCTCTCAGTGATCCCTCTAGGAGGGAGAGTTACGAGAATCGTGAGAATCCTTCGTCCCGTATCCGAGAGGTGATGATAAGAACTGGCCCATAGCTCTGACGGATCGTCCAAGCTTGCACGCAGGTTGGACAGCAACACTGAAAGGCTTTTCGAATGGCGCCGAAGAACCTGTTCCAGTATTCGTGGACTGTAGTTCTCGTGGCTAATTACAGAACTATATGCTCGATCTTCGACCAAGGTACGCCTGTCCGCCTCGGGGAGATCAGAAAAATGTAGATGGTTGTAAAAGATGAGCGCCTTTGTATAGTCAGAATAATCTTCTACATGCACCTCAGTAGGAACTAGCGCCGACCGAGCTCGCCTAATCCTGTCACTGCGTTCCTGGGCGTGTCGAAATATCTGCTCCCGCGTTGTCAAGATAAATCGCTTTGTGCCAGGTGCCGCCCTTCGTACTTTTTCTGCGAATTGCGCAATTCGATGATCTTCGTTTTTGCCTGTAGTCTCGGCCAAATCAGTCTGCCCAAGAAAATCATCATAGTAGAAGATCTGAGGGTGATTAGGGTTCCAGAGCTCAAAGCCTTCTTTCACATCTTCGCTGATTTGAACGACTTGCCAATCTTCCTTCCAGTGAGCCAGGAGGATCATTTCGGCCAAGATGCTTTTTCCGACCCCTGGAGGTCCGGTAATTACACAAATGTTGTGTTCTTTCAAAACCTCCGCCGTTCGACCAAAATGATCGGTTATGACATAAAATTTCGATCGACTCTCGATGCTCTCAAGAAGCTCCTCGGTGCGATTCCATAGGCCGCTGTGAATTATTCGAGAAAGCATCGCCACGGATGTTGTCCAAAGCTTAAAGTGCCTGAGCTCGACCTCCGGGTGGCGCAACAGGAGAGCGTTCAAATCTTCTTGACCCAGAATATCTCCGGTAGCAACAGGGAGGAACTTCCCAAGCGTGTCCGCCAACTCCTCTTTCAATTCAACCGTCATCGATACGCTGGTAACAAGGACGTAGCGCTTCACTCCTCGCGCATTAACCCATTTCTGCGCCTCTTTCTTCACTGCACGCCGGAGAGCCGTACGGCCACCCCTGGGGTAATGTTTGCACTGAATCACCACATTGTCGCCGAACACGGCGCAGCGAAGGTCAACCCCTTTGTCTTTTCCGGGTCCAAAAGACTCAACATGAACGCCAAGCTCTGCACTTAGGATATCCGCCGTGAGAATTTCGAAATCAACTGGCGACAACGTACTGAAGTCGTATTCAGGCAAAACGTGACCTCCCACCGGTCCGTGTATTTGTCGGCGTCCTTCAGTAGGCTAGTTATTTCCGTGCTACAAACATGGTTCCAGTTCGCAGAGCGCTGCGCAGGAAGTTGCAGGAATCAGGGGAAGATGCCAACGACGAGACCCGCACTGGTTCGCCGCCCTCCAGGAACGGTCCGCTGCTGAATGACTGTCACGACCCGAGAGGCGCGTCGTCGGGGGTGAAGTCAGGGTCACCGTCGTCTAAGGCCTCGCGTCGCAGACGGTCGTAGTCCCGACGCTCGGCTTCCTTCCGTCGGTCGTAAGTCTCCTGAAACTGCTCGACGTTGCGGCTCACCTTCGGTAGCTCTTCCTGGCGTAGGTATTCGAGCAGCACGCTGATCATGTCCTCGACCATCAAGCGCACCCAACGGACACGCAGCGGATGCCGGGGGCCGGCATACCTGTATGCGCGAGCCAGGTTGTAGGGCTTCTGGATTCGGTCGGGCAGAGCCTGACCAGGGATGCGACCAATGGCGACAGCAGCCCTGGTGAGCGACGCCGTAGCGTGCTCCTCCCACGGATCCGGACTGATCGGCCCTGTCGACACCGTCACTGTCTCCAGGTATTCACGTAGCTGGAGGAGTGTCGTCAGGGCCTCTTCACCTGCCAGTCTGCCGATCTCGTATCTGCGTACTTCGCGAGCGTCCTCCGACTGTTTCCGGAGAGTGAGCCACGTCCCTGCCAGTGAGGCGCCTGCACCCAAAACCGCGCCACCGAAACCCACGAGGGCCGTCGCTATGTCCACGTTCATGGGCCTCTTATTCAGGGATGGAAGAGAGCAGGTGACCGGCAGTCGTGCCAGACGCATGCCAGGTCGTGCGGGCAACCCCGGGGAACGGCGGGGAGTACGCTGCCGGCCAGTCCGGCCCGGTTAGCAGCTCCGCCGCTGGTCAGCCCGCGAATCACCTGTCAAAGCCCCAAGCTTCCCAAGCTGAGGCTTCGACGAACATCCTGCGCCGTCGCTCTTTGGATTCTTTCTGGCGTTCGGTCACCCCAACCGGAGCCCGGGCTACCTCACAGGACATCTCGTCAGCATGACGCGAAAAGCATCGAACTGGCGCCCCCCTCCGGAGCCGTCTGCGATCCTGGAACCCGATCGAGAGGGGCCGAAGGCATGGAGTGGAAGACCCACGGTGAGCGCCAGATCTACACGAACAAGTGGGTGAACCTGTGTCTGGTCGACGTCCAGCAGCCTGATGGGCGCAGGTGGGAGTACCACGTCGTGCGCCTCCGGCACCTGGCCGTGGCGGCCGTGGTCAACGACCGCCAGGAGGTGCTGATGATGTGGCGGCACCGCTTCATCACGGACTCCTGGGCCTGGGAGTTGCCCATGGGCCTGGTCGAGGAAGGTGAGTCCCCGGAGGAGGCGGCGGCCCGTGAGGTCCTGGAGGAGACGGGCTGGCGCCCTGGTCCCATCAAGCCCCTGATCTACGCCGAGCCGGCCAACGGGATCACCGACTCGCAGCATCACGTCTTCCGTGCGGACGGCGCGACTTACGACGGGCCGCCCACGGAGAAGAACGAGTCCGACCGCATCGAGTGGATACCCCTCAGCGAGGTGCGCGGGATGATCGACCGCCGCGAGGTCGTCAGCAGCGGATCCCTCGTCGGCCTCCTGTACGTGCTCATGGATGAAGCGATCCGCTGATCGGTGGGAGGAGTTCCCGTAGCCGTGCCTCGAAGGCCAGTGCTACGGGCTCCCGCCTGTGCGGGGCCAACTGCTCGTAGAACTCGCGGAGATGGCCCGACACTCGCTCGGAGGACACCGCCGACGCGGGCTCCAGAGCTTGCGTGGCGGTGTGGCACGCCTGGGCAAGCTTGCCCTGATCCAGCTGCGTACGAGCAAGCCAGAACGTGTGAAACGCCCGGCCGCGTTGGTTGGTGCTGTTCTCCCGCCGCAGAGCATCCGCGATCAAGGGCTCAGCGGTCGCTGCCTCCCCGAGTCGGCCGTGAGCAATGCCGGTGTCGACTATGAGCTTCAGCTCGTCGAAGTAGGTCACCCATGACGGGTCGGGGTCGTTCGCCTGGATCTGCTCGAAGTGGCGGTGCGCTTCCCCGATTGCCCGGTGGGTGGAGTCCCGGTTGCCGAGGGTGGCGTGGGCGAAGGCTTCCCGCATGGACAGCATCGACATGACGCGGGGCGTGGTGCCGAGAGCTGGGCGGGCCTGGTCCTGGGCGGCGGTCACGAGTGCCAAGGAGTCCCCGGGCTTGTCCTGGTACGTGGCCTGCAAGCTCATGCAGGCCAGGACGTTGGCCATGAACTGGCGGTCGTCGATTTCCTTGGCCAGTTGCAGGGCCTCGGTGAAGTACGCGCGGGCCTGGTTGTACTGGCGGGCGTCGAAGTAGGTCCAGCCGGTGAGGCGCGCCAACTCGGCCGCGATTCCGTACAGGCCGTTCTGGATGGACGGCGGTCGGCTCTCCTTCAACAGTCCCACGACATGCCGGAGCTGACCGACGATGGCCGGCCTCAGAGCTTCGCCGCCGTGCTGGTCGTCCCGTCGCCAGTAGTCCTCGATGGAGGATCGGAACGCATCAAGTGTGGCGCTGCTGAGGCTCGTTCGTGTGGCCAACGCCAGGATGCTGTCTACGTCCGGTCCCGGCAGAGACGCGGGTGTCTGCGGCTCTGGCTCCGGCGCTTGCGGTGCCTCGCGCTGGGTGACCACGAGAGCCTGGGGCGTCTCCCAGGGGCGACGAGCAAGCCCGAGCATGTGCCCTGGGATGCGCAAGCCGTCCGCGATGCGTTCGACGACGTCCATGTGCAGCAACTGGCGTCGCCCGGCGATCACTTCACCGACTCGGCTGGGTGTCAGCTCGCATCGCCTGGCGATCTTCGACGGATAGATGCCCGCCCTGGTCTTGACCAGCCGGAAGACTTTGCCGAAGTCCCGTACCCGGCACGCGTTGATCATCTCAGGATCGGTGAGCAGCCTGGCAGGAAGTTCCTGCGGCCGGTCGGCGTCGGGCATCGGGCAAGCTCCCACCCTGCGAGGGCTACGCAACGTCGCTGATTCTCTACTTGCCGCGATGTTACCCAAGTTGGGTAATCAGCCTGACCTTTTGGCGAGGCTACCCAGTTCGCGATGCTCGTGTGCATGGCGAGCAAACAGCAGACCAGACCAGGCATCGGTGAACTGGCCAAAGACAGCGTCAGGGACCTCATCGGCGTCGTCATGGGCGAGTGCGGGGGCCGTGTGCAGATGCGGCCGATCCGTGGCGGCCTGGAGTGGGACGCCATCCCGGACGACGTGGTGGCGCTCAGCGCGCGGGAGGAACTGAGCGCACGTCTGACCATCAAGAACGGCAACAGTCTGGGCGGGTTGTGATGCGCGCCATCGGCCGGTACGCCGGAGTCCTCTTCATCATCTGCATCAGCGGTTCGTGCGGCCTGGTGATCGGCGCGCCCTCGGTATCCGCCAGTAGACCGGCCGCCCCGGACGGGTGCCAGTTCACGGCTCCCCCGTCCCCGTCCGGGGCCGGCCTCCAACCTGCCCCCTGATCGTCTGCAAGAGCCCAGCTCGGCGATCAAGGCGGCATGCCCGTGCCACGCACCACCTCACACCGGGAGATTGCATATGACGGCAACGGCGAACGATCAGCGGACCGGCCGCGCGGTGGCTGGTGAGGAAGTATTCGAGAGCCTCGCCCACTTCGTGGTCATCCACAACGGGCAGTCGGCCGAGCGCGCGGAGCGGATCGCGGACCAGGCGGTGGCGTTCCTGGTCACGGCGGCCACCGCCACCGTTCCGATGGTCCCGTCCGATGACGTGGACCTGGGCCTCCACGCGCTCATCCTGCACACGAAGGAGTACGCCGCGCTGTGCGAGCGGTACGCGGGCCGCTACCTGCACCACAACCCGAAGCGGGGTGGAGGCGCCCGCGACCCTGAGATGGTCGCCGCCTCCGCACGCGCTATGAAGGCGGCCGGGTTCATGGTCTTCGACGACCTGTGGACCGTGAACGGCGTGAATCTCGCGCAGTGCGATTCGGACTGCGGCCGACCGTACGGTCAGGCCTAGCCACACGACAACTGCGACGCGGCCGGCCTGAATTCGTGGTCGGCCGCGCTCGCCTGAACCCTGGAAGGGATGAGACGTTGCCGGGCTCAACCCCTGAACTGCCGATCGTGGTGCTCGACGCACTCATGCCCACGACGCAGCGCATGGTCATCAACCGTCGAGGCTCCATAGTCTGGGAGGTGGAGAGCCACCGGGGCCACTACGCCGTGAAGATCGGCTATCCGGTCGAGGCTACGGCCGACTGGCCTGCCCAGCCCTGGACCGCGCTCGCGCCCGCACGCGAGGGCGCCGTTCTGCTTCGCCTCGGCGTCGAGCAGAGCGCGTACGGCGAATGGGAACACGGCACCTGGAACTACCAGCCGTGGCACGAAGGACCGGACCTGTACCGGCTGTGGGAGCGCTGCCGCACGAAGGACTCGCCCATCGCACCGGACACCAGCGAAGCACTGGAATGCGCCGAAGCGCTCGCCGACCTCCACGCCAAAGGCTGGGCACACGGCGATGTACAGCCCGCCCACTTCATCATCGGCCCGGAACGAACACACCTCATCGACCTCGCCCTCGCCCACGGCGGCCACGTACCCGAGGGACACGACTTCCCCTTCCGCGGCTGCCTCGTCCACTACGAAGCACCAGAGATCGCACGCAGCGTCCTCGACACCGGAGAAGCCGAGCCGACACCAGAAGCCGACATCTACGCGCTCGGGGCCTCGCTGCTCATCTCCGCCACGGGCTGGCGGGCGGTCGAGTACCCGGACGACGCTCCGCGACCTGTGCAGCGAGAGGCAGTTGCCAACGGCCGACGTCGGCCCGTGAAAGTGCCCGGTGAGCTAGGCGAATTGGTCGACGCGATACTCAGCCACACACCGGGGGATCGGCCCACCATCTTCGAGGTGGTCAAAGCCCTGACCTGATCCCCAAAACCCTGCCCACCTCGCGTCAGCAGTGCGCAGACGCCAACAACAAGAGACCGGACCACCCCTCAGCCTGGACAGCATTCCGGGTGGTCCGGTCGTGGAATCCCTGATCAGGACCCCGGTGCCGATGGTACCGGGGCGGTCGGCGTGCTCGGATTCGGGCGCGGCGACAACCCCCGACAGCTGTTGTTGAGTTAGAGAGGACGGCGGTTGAAGGCGGCCATTGGAAGCACGGTTCTGACGTGCACCACCGAAAGTGAGCCAAGACGGCGAGTGCGCCGAACGAGCACCCGTCACGTATGTCTCCAGCAACCCCGTACTGGCATCAGCCACGCTGCCCGGTTTCGAAACGACGGCCACCCGGACGGCGGGGTCGTGCGCGCTCGGGCTCGGCCTGGTCCTGGTGCTGGTCGTACTCCTGGTGCTCGGGCTGGGCGAGTTGCTTCCTGGTCTGGCTGTCTGCCTTGGCGGTGCTGCGCGCTGAGTGGACGGGGGCCGCCGCAGCGGTGGCGGAGACAGGGAGCGGCGGCGGCCCCTGGCCGCCAGCGCGCGCGGGCCGCCGTAGGCGGTCCGCCTTGATCCAGTAAAGAAACTCTGAACAGCACCGATGGGCAGCGGTCGATCGACCTGGGAGAGGCACGGATGCCGTGGGCATGCCCCGACGGTTCGAGCAAGTGCGGCACGGAACGACGGCACGGCGGCAAGCGGGGAGCGATGACCGAGCACATACCGGACAACGAAATGGGGTCGACCAGCATTCAGGTCGGGGACACGGATCAAGTAGTCGCGTTGATCGAGGAGATGCGGGCCATGGTCGTTCGTCTCAGCAGAGAGACCAGGGAGTTGCGAGAGGAAGTGGCCCAGCTCAGGACTACGGCTTCGGCTGCTGAGCTGCCTTCAGTTCCTCTACCTCGCGCCGCAGTTCCTGATGATCAACGCTGAGAGCACGGATCTCGTCACGTAGTGCGGTGAGTACTTCGGCAAGGGTGGTCCCGGCGACTGCGGCAGCTTCGGTGTCGTCGGGCCCGCCCTCCCCCTGGTCGGCCTGGCCGTGCCCCTCGCCCCTGTTCGCCAAGTACCAAGCCGGAGCGGTGTAGTCCGCCGAGAGCTCCCCGCCGGCACCGTGGTCCGCGACGAAGCTGCCCCGACCATGGATCGTGTAGATCAGCCCCTCGTCCCGCAGGACGTTGAGCGCAGACCTCGCGGTCATGTTGGCCACACCGAAGCGTTCCTGTAGCTCGCGGATGGACGGCATCTGCTCGCCCGGCTTGATCCGCCCATGCAAGATGTCGCGCCGAATCTCGTCGGCGGCGTGCTGATACGGCGGCCGACGGTCCTGCTTGCTCTCTGGCGCGGGGCTCATGGCCCAAGAGTAGCGATTCTTAGCACCCCTAGCACACCCCACTGACATAGGTGGCCTATGTCAGTTGATACCTAGCTCACCCGATTCACTTGACACTGCTAGGTCTGCTATGTTCAATGGAGAGCACGCCCCACCGCCCCGGTGGAGCGCAATCGAGAGGAATCAACTCCCATGGCACGCATCCGTGTTGGCCTGCTCCCCACCTCCTCGTTCATGGTCGGCACCCTGCCGGTGCCGAAGTACGCGGACCAGGAGAAGACGCAGTTCGCCACCGACCGTGAGACCGGCGCGAAGCTCTACACGATCACCCTCTTCTTCATGGAGGAGGACCGCGCCGAGGCTCTGAAGATCACCGTTCCGGAAACCGGTCTGCCCAACGGGCTCCGGCCTGGTGTCCCGGTCATGCCGGTG
Organism: Streptomyces sp. B21-083; assembly: GCF_036898825.1. Taxonomy (GTDB): domain Bacteria; phylum Actinomycetota; class Actinomycetes; order Streptomycetales; family Streptomycetaceae; genus Streptomyces. Next base: position 4,875,188 of record NZ_JARUND010000001.1, read on the forward strand.
GAGCTGTTCGCCACTCCGTGGGCGCGCATCTTCAACGGCTCGCTCTCGGACGGCATCGCCTACCGCGCGAGCCGACTCGACCTGGTGGCCCCGGCCGCTGAGGCGGCGTGAGCGGCACCGCTTTCCGGTTCGGCGCTGAGCGCAGCTACCCGCTGCCTCACGCCGGGCCGGATGCCCAGGTCACCGAGTCTCTCGTGACCTCGGTGGCGGCCGTGCTCGTCGCCTACGGCTTCCCCCGCCTCGACACGTCGGCGGATCGGGCGGCCCTTGAATCGGCCCTCACGGCCTTCCTCTACAACCCGTTGGAGAGTCACAGATGAAGGATCCGAACGCACCGGCGCAAGGGATCTTCGGTCACGTCCCGCTCGTCGTCGCCCTGGTGCTCGCCGTGGTCGTCGGATGGGCGGTCTGGTGGATAGTCCGCTACGTTCGCGCCGATTCCATGACCCGGCAGTCCATACGGCAGGCCATACGCGTGCGGTGGGGCTGGAAGCGGCTCGCACCGATGCTCAAGCTGTCGGCCACGGACAAGACCCCGACCGCGCTGGCGTCGCTGGCGAACACGAACGGCAAGCCCATCAAGCCGCGTGTCCTCATCCCTGCCCTGAAGGTGAAGCACGACGCGTATGGGGTGATCGCGCGGGCACAGTGCCTGCCTGGCATCGGGCTTACGCAGTTCCAGAAGGCGGCGCCGCACCTCGCGGACGCCTGGCGCTGCACGCGGGTGGCGGTCACTCAGTACACGCCTGGGCAGATCCTCATCCGGGGTGTGCGACTGGATCCGTTGAAGTTCCCCACCGAGCACCACCCCACGGGTGACGCACCGGAGGAGACAGCCCAGTGGGATCTGGGCTTGGACGAGTACGCGCAACCCGTGTCCGTGAACCTCACGCAGGTGCCCGGCGTGACCGTGGCCGGCCTTCCCGGTTTCGGCAAGACCAGCCTGATCAACCGGCTTCTCTCCGACTGGGCACCCTCTCCCGCAGTCCAGTTCGCCTGCGCGGACGGCAAGGTATCGGCTGCGTACGAAGGTGACTACGCCGATTGGGTCCAACGCATGTTTGCCTTCGTGGGCGATGACCTGGAAGAGGCGAACAAGCTGTTCCGGCAGCTTGTGGAACTGCGCCGCGCGCGGTCGGCATCGGTGCGCCAGGTACTCGGGGTGAAGTCCATGTGGGACGTCGGCCCCTCCGAGAACTGGCCCCTGGTCGTACTGATCGTCGACGAAGCGCACACCTACTTCCGCGACCACAAGGGCAGCGACCAGCAGACGAAGAAGCTGGCCGCGCTCGCCGCCGAGAACGCCCGGCTCGTGGAAGACCTGGTGAAGAAGGGCCGGTCCGTGGGACTGCTCGTCATCCTCACCACTCAGAAGTCCACCGGCGACGCGATACCCACCTTCATCCGCGACGTGTGCCCCGTGGGCCTGAGCTTCGCCCAGAAGACCGCCGAAGCCGCCGTGGCCGCGCTCGGCGAAGAGATCCGGGAATGGCCGGACGCCAACCCCATCAACCTCCAAGACCCCACCTACGTCGGCGTCGCGTCGATGAACCACCAGTCACAACCCGGCTTCGTCCGTATCCGTACGCCCTACGTGCCCGACGCGGAAGCGGCTCTCATTGCCGAACAGACAGCGAACCTCACCGCCGACCCGGGCGCCCTCCTGGAAGCCTTCCTCGGCCTTCGCCTGGCGGACGTGGACCTGACCAAGCTCGACGTCTGAGCCGCAGACCTTCAGCGTCAACACGTTCCCGACGCCCAGGAGAGGAGGTGAACTCCCATGACAACAGAGGACCGGATCACTCAACGCACCATCACCGCCGTCATGATCGTCATTGCCGCGCTGGCGTTCGTCTTCTCCTTCGGCAACGTCTGGTCGCTCGCCCTGCGCCTCGGCGTCCCCGGCCCGATCGCACCGCTCATCGCTCCGATGGTGGACCTATCCGTGGTCGGCCTCCTGGTCGCCCTGCGCTATCTCTCCCTGCGCGGCCTGCCCACCGAACAGATGACGGCCGCCACCCGTCTCATGCACTTCTCCGGACTGCTGACCCTGGCTCTCAACGTCGCAGAACCGATCGTCGCCGGACACTACGGCCGCGCCGCCGTTGACGCGGTGGCCCCGCTGCTCCTACTCGGCTGGGGCGCCGTCGGCCCGCAACTCCTCCGCGCCTTCCACACCGTTGCGCACCCCGCCGTACCGGCTTCGCTGCCGAACAAGATCGAGCCGGAGCCTGAGACAGCTTCTGACGTATCCCACCCTGTTGCGGTGCCTCTCACCGTTCCGGCCCCGGCACCGGTCGCTCCTCGCACGGCCCCGGCTCCCATTTCGCCTGCGGTCAAGGTGCCCGAGCCGCTGCTGACCGAAGCACGCTCCATCGCCACGGCCCACCACACCGAGCACGCCGAACCGATCACAGCGGCCCAGCTCAAGACGCGACTCGGCATCGGCCTGCCCATGGCCACCGCGCTTCACGCCGCTCTGTAAACCACACCGTTCGGCTGGCCCCTCCAGCAAATTCCCTCACCGTCGCCCGCCCCTGGGCCCGACCTGTCATGCCTGCGGGCAGCAGCCCGAGCGCACTGAATCGCTGCTGCCCGCAGGGCCCACCCTCGTGCCAGAAGGGACACCCCGCCACCCATGCGCCGCCCCCTCGACCTGCGCCACGTCATCAGCCCCGGTCTGCGGGACCTGGTCGAACTGGCCAACACCGACAACTTCGACCGAGTCACCGAACAGGTCCGCGACCTGCGGGGCTGCACCAGCCCGGTCAACCTGCACGGCTGGACGACCACCACCGACCAGACCACCAACCAAGTGGTCCGCTCCTACCGCTCCGAGGACGAACCCTCCGGCCGTCTCCTCACCACCTGCGGCAACCGCCGTGCCTCTCGCTGCCCCGCCTGCTCCCACCTCTACGCCGCAGACACCTACCACCTGATCAAGGCCGGACTGTCCGGCGGCAAGAACGTCGCCGAAACCGTCCGCGACCATCCCCGCGCCTTCGTCACCCTCACCGCCCCGTCCTTCGGCCCCGTCCACAACCGCCCCACGACCAACGCGGGAAAGCCCCGCCCCTGCTCATGCGGCGACAGCCATGCCCAGGACGCCCCCGAACTTGGCACCCCACTACGCCCGGCAAGCTACGACTACAGCGGCGCCGTGCTGTGGAACGCCCACGCCGGGGCCCTGTGGGCACGCTTCACCACCTACCTGCGCCGCGCCCTCGCCGAGCACCTCGGCATGACACAGAAGGCACTCAACGCAGCCCTCCGCGTCTCCTTCGCCAAAGTCGCCGAGTACCAACAGCGCGGCCTGGTCCACTTCCACGCGGTCGTCCGCTTCGACGGTCCCGACGGCCACACCACCTCGCCCCCGCCCTGGGCCACCTTCGATGCCCTCCGGGTCGCCGTCGGCCTGGCGGTCGAACGTGCCCGGCTCCTCGTCGACTCGGACGCGGTCGGCGAACGGGTCATCCGGTGGGGCGACCGCTTCAAGGTGGATCAGATCTCCGCCCTGGGGAACGGCGAACTCACGGACGCCAAGGTCGCCGGATACGTCGCCAAGTACGCCACCAAGAACGCAGAGGGCGCGGGCACCGTGGACCGCACCCTCGTATGCCGCCCCTGCGCCGGACGCGGCCACGTACGCGGCCCCGACGGCTTCCGCGACCTCTGCGCCGACTGCGACGGCACCGGCCAAGCCGAACCCCTCACCAACCTCGCCGTCCAGCAGCACGCCCGGCAGATGATCCGTACCGCCTGGGCACTCGGCCACCTCCCCGAGTTCGCCCACCTCAAGCTCTGGAAGTGGGCGCACATGCTCGGCTTCCGCGGCCACTTCTCCAGCAAATCGCGCGCGTACTCGACCACCCTCGGCGCCCTCCGCGACGTACGCCGTGCCTGGCGTACAGCTCAGGCCGAAGCCGCCCGCGTCCGGGCCGGCCTTCCGGTCGACGACGAGAACACCACCCTCGTCACCGCCTCCTCCTGGACCTACCTCAGCAGCGGCTACCGCCCCGACGAAGAACTCCTCGCCGCCCAGGTCCGCCACGACAGGGCCTACACCGAACGCCTCAAGTACGAAGGAGCACCCTGGCTGTGACCACTCCGACCACCGCTGACAAGCGGACGCTGACACTGGTCGAAGCACTCGCTGAGATCAGGGTCTCCCGCGCCGCCTTCTACCGAATGCGGGCCCGGGGCCAGGCACCGAGGCATCTGAAGCTCCCCAACGGTCAGATACGCATCCGCCGGGCCGACCTCGACGCCTGGTTCGACGGCTGCGAGGTGGAGGAAGCATGCTGACCTACGACGTCCAGATCTGGGGCATCCGGAAACGGCCCAACCGCGCGGCGGCACACCAACTCCGTTGGCGCGTAGGCCCCCGCCCCTTCTCCAAGAGCTACAAGATCAAGGCTCAGGCCGACGGGCGACGCTCGGAACTGCTGACCGCCCTGCGCAACCGCGAGCAGTTCGACACGGAAACCGGCCTGCCCGCCTCGGAGGTCCAGGCGCTCAACTCCTCCACCTGGTACGCCCACACCCGCGCGTACGCCGAGATGAAGTGGCCCGGCGCCTCGGCCAAGCACCGCGCGAGCATCGCTGACACGCTGGCCACCATCACGCCGAAGCTCGTCAAGGACAACCGTGGGGCCCCGGCTCCGAAGGTGCTCCGGATCGCGCTCTACTCGTGGGTCTATCGGTTCGTCCTCGGCGATGAAGGAACACTGAGGCCGCGCCTCGACGTCGAAGAGCCTCCTGCCGACGTCGTGGCCGCGCTGGACTGGATCGGCCGGAAGTCCGTGGACATCACCGCCCTCAACACGCCCTCCGTGGTCCGTACGGCGCTCGACGCGCTGAAGCTGAAGCAGGACGGCACGGCCGCTGCCGAGAACACGGTGAACCGCAAGCGGACAGTCTTCAGCAACTGCCTCCGGTACGCGGTAGAGCGGGAGTTGCTGACGACTTTGCCCCTCGACAAGGTCGACTGGACCCCGCCCCAGACTGACGACGAGATCGATTTCCGGTTCGTCCCCGGCCCCAAGCTGGCGAAGGCACTGATCGACGCTGTCGGCGAGCAGGGCGAACGCGGCCGACACCTCATGGCGTTCTTCGGCTGCCTCTATTACGCAGCCAACCGCCCTGGTGAGGCGGCCAGTCTCCGTGAGGACGACTTCACCCTTCCCGAAGAGGGCTGGGGTGAAGTCCTGCTCTCCGTGAGCATGGCCCGAGTCGGCTCCGGATGGACCGACACCGGCGAGTCGTTCGATACGCGCGGCCTGAAGAAGCGTGCCCGCAAGGCAACCCGGCCGGTGCCGATCCCGCCGATTCTCGTGCGCCTGGTCCGCGAGCACATCAAGGAGTTCGGCACCGCCGAAGACGGCCGGCTCTTCCGGGCGACCCAGGGCGGCCACCTCCTGTCCAAGGAATACGGGGAGGCGTGGAAGGCGGCCCGCCTCGCAGTGCTGACGGAGTCTGAGGCGTCCTCGCCGCTGGCTGACGTGCCGTACTCCCTGCGCCACGCGGGCGTCTCGCTCTGGCTTGAGTCCGGCGTCTCCCCTGCCGAGGTCGCACGCCGGGCAGGCCACAGCATCGCGGTTCTGTTCCGCTTCTACGCCAAGGCGATCCATCGCAACCAGCAGCGCGCGAACCAGCAGATCGAGCGGGCACTTGACGCTGCTGCTGATGAGCACTAGAGGAAGCCCACTAAAGTAACTAATCAATATAAAAGGCGCTATAGATATCGAAGTATTGCATTTATCCATTATTTGCGCGAAAATCCGCAACTCGCCCCTCATTCGTGAAATGCGATGTGGGGCGAGTTGTCTGCTTGTAGGCTCCCGTTACCCCAGAGGCCCCTGTTGCCCGCCAGAACCAGACACAGAGGCCCACGCAGCGACATCGGGACGGCTATGCGCATTTCACGTTTCCGCATCGAGAACTACCGCAGCCTCCGCGATGTCGAGATTTCAATATCTAAGTTTGCATGCCTAATCGGGGAAAATAGCGCTGGCAAGTCCTCCGTTGTGCAAGCACTGCACACTTTCCTCCAAGGGCCGAAGCTATCCGACGCAGATTACTACGACCGATCTCGCTCGGTCCGCATCCACGCAACCTTCTGCGAAGTCGGCGATTCAGACCTCTCTCGGCTTGAAGATGAACACCGAAAGAGGATCGAGAAGCACGTATTTGATGGGCATATGACCCTCATCCGCGAGTACCCTCATGACGGCAAGATGCAAGTCAAAATTGTCACCTGGATCCCAAGAGAGGAACGCTTCACCAAAACAGCCATGGAAGAAGTGATATCCGTGGCCGCAGGAGAACACCTGAAGGAGGCGGTGAGCTATCGTTATCCGGAGTACGTAATCCCAGAAAACGGACGGGTAACTAAAGTTGGATTTCGCAGCTGGTTCGACGAGTACGTCAGCAACCTGCCCAAGGAGGAGATGAAAGAAGGAGAGATTCCCCTTCCTACAGGTATTGCAAGCTCGGCAACTCCATTCCTTCCGGACGTAATCTACATCCCGGCCGTGAAGGAACTTAGCGACGAGCTAAAGACCGGCGAAAGCGCAACATTCGGCAAGCTGCTGAGTATTCTTTTCGGACAGATCGAACCGCAGCTTGGGCAAGTTGCCAAGCTCTTCTCTGAACTACACACGGCCTTGAATGTGACAGTAGACGATCAAGGCGTGTTGAAAGATGAACGAATGCCCGAGGTGCAGGCTGTTGAAAACGCAATCGAGCGGAACTTGAAACAGTCTTTCCCTGGGGCCTCGGTCGCGATATCTGTCCCGCCGCCGACACTGCGTAGCCTCTTGTCAGGCGCGTCCATCGAGATCGATGACGGCGTGAGCGGACACTTCAGTACCAAAGGTGACGGCCTTAAGCGCTCGGTCACGTTCGCAATCCTGCGAGCCTATGTTGAGCTGCGGTCGGAGACGGCTGATCAGACGGATGCTCGCCCCTGCCTGCTGCTCTTCGAGGAACCAGAAGTCTTCCTTCACCCGCGGGCTCAGCTCCAACTCTTCGATGCGCTGAAGATCTTCTCGCGCTACAACGACGTGCTAGTGACCACGCATTCTTCACAGTTCTATTCAGCCAGTGCGACCGGAACGTTCGTGAAGATGGTCAAGGATCAATCCATGTCTCCGCCGGCGGGCCGATCCCTCTCGATCGACCTCACGGACATGGATGCCCGTGACCAATTCCAGATCGTCACCCAAGAGAATAACGATGCAGCGTTCTTCTCTGACGCCGTACTTCTTGTAGAGGGCGACAGTGACCAAATCCTCATCCCCCACATCGCCCGCACCCTGAATCCCGATTGGGACCTCAATAAGCGCGGTGTAGCGGTTGCCAAAGTTGGCGGCAAAGGTAGCGTGGAACGCTACCGGCGCTTCTTCGAATCCTTCGGCGTATCAGTCTTCACTCTTACCGATCTTGACTCGTTGCTCAAGAGCTTCAACAAGCTGGGAGCTAGTGATGAAGCTGCGGCTCTTCGTCAGAAGCTAATGGAAACCCTCCATCAAATTGCGGAGGCCAATTTCGCGGCAGACGCAAAAATCAAGAGCGAAAAACTTCGAGACGTCCAGAATTCTCCTGACATAAAATCCATCTGGGAAAGCGTCACCAAGAAAGCCGAAGATCACAAGAATGGAATCTGCGAGTGGGAGGTGCTCGCGAAGGAAATCGAGCTCTTCTTCTCCCATACGAACTCCCAGAAGCGGCTGGATGAACTCGCAGCTGCCGATCCGCCTCCGCTAAAGGCTGCCAAGCAAGCTCTCATTGACAAGTTGCGGTCTGAGGGCATTTTTGTCTTGCAGCGGGGCGCCATCGAGAGTTACTACCCTGAGTCCCTCAAAGGCGAGAAGATTGCGAGAGCGCAGTTGTTTTGCGACACCTACACGACAGCCGAGGAGCTGCGCGCTCTGGAGTCCTTTGTCGGTGACCACGAGTCTGAGTTCGATCTGATCTTCCGTCGAATCTTCTCGTGAAATCCCGCAGCTCTGCGAAGCACAATCCGAGGCACCGGAGCTTGGTCCACGCCTGGTCCACACACGCTGATCAACAACGCGACAGAGCCGCGCCACGGTGAGACAGCCCCACGCAGAAGGGGCACCCCTCAATGAGAGGCACCCCTTCTGACCAGCACGTCTATGACCTGCAACGGCGGTGCGATCCGCACCCTCAGGAACGCTGTCACGCTCTCGCGTTTTTCAAGACCGTTCCCTTAGGCCGCTCGGGCAACCCACCCGCGCCCGTGATCAACACGGCGCGGGACAAGAGTAACGGGTCTGACCGTGCGTGTGTGGGTCAGTTGTCGCCCTCGCGGGAGCCGAGGGTCAGATCGACCGTCTTTGTCTTGCCGTCTCGTTGGTAGGTGATCTGGACCTTGTCGCCGGGCTTGTGGGTCCAGATCTCGCCGATCAGGGTCGGGCCGCTGTCGATCACGTGGTCGTCGAGCTTGGTGATGACGTCGCCGGGCTTCAGGCCCGCCGCGGCCGCCGGGCCGCCCGCCTCGACGGGGTCGGCGGCGTCTGTGCCCTTCTGGCTGATCTGCGCGCCGCCCGTGCCTTCGGTCAGGGTGACCGAGGCGCCGATCTTCGCGTAGACCGGCTTGCCGGTCTTGATCAGCTGCTGGGCGACGTACTTGGCCTGGTTGATCGGGATGGCGAAGCCCAGACCGATCGAGCCGGACTGGCCCGTGCTCAGGCCGCCGCTGCTGGAGGACTGGATCGCCGAGTTGATGCCGATGACGTTGCCCGCCGAGTCGAGCAGCGGGCCACCGGAGTTGCCCGGGTTGATCGACGCGTCCGTCTGCAGGGCGCTCATGTACGACGCCTTGCTGCTGGCGCTGCCGTCACTGGAGGCCACCGGGCGGTTCTTGGCGCTGATGATGCCCGTGGTCACCGTGTTGGAGAGGCCGAAGGGGGCGCCGATCGCGATCGTCGAGTCGCCCACGGCCACCTTGTCGGAGTCGCCCAGGGTGAGCGGCTGCAGATCCGAGGGGGCGTTCTTGAGCTTGATGACCGCGACGTCGTAGCCCTGTGCGTGGCCGACGATCTCGGCGTCGTACTTCTTGCCGTCCGGGAAGGTGGCCGTCAGCTTGCCGCCGTCGACCGCGTCCGCGACGACGTGGTTGTTGGTGACGATGTGGCCCTGGGTGTCGAAGACGAAGCCCGTACCGGTGCCGCCCTCGCCGCTGGAGCTCTCCGCCTCGATGGTGACGGTGCTCGGCAGTGCCTTGGCGGCCACGCCCGCGACCGTGCCGGCGTCGCGCTTCAGGTCGCCGCCGGTCTGCTGTGCGGCGGACACCGTCGTCGACGTGGTGGAGTTGTCGTTGTCCTTGGCCAGCGTGTAGCCGAGGCCGCCGCCCAGGCCGCCGGCGACCAGCGCAGCCACCAGCACCGCGGCGAACAGCCCGCCGCGCCCGGACTTCGGCTTCGGCTGCTGGTCGTACGTGGCGCCCCAGGGTGCGCCCGTGTCGCCGCCGCCTCCACCGTCCATGTACGACGGTGTCGCCGGCGGCGGAGGCGGGGGCCAGGCCGCTGCCTCGTGGCCCGTAGCGGCGCCCTGTGCGGCGTCCGGCGCTCCCGCCGACGCGTACGCCGGCACCTGGCCCGCGTGCGCCGGTTCCGGCTCCGGTGCGCCCGGGGCGTCCTGGGGCACCGGCGGGAGCGGAGTCGTCCGGGCCTCGGGCGCGGTGGCCTGCGGGGAGGCAGCAGGAGCTTCCACCGGCACGGGAGGTGCGGACGGGGCCGGGGGTACCGCAGTGCCCTCGTTCTCGGTGCTCACAGCTCTTTCTCCTCGATCCACGGCTGTCCTTCTCGGTCGCACTCGGTCACGCCCGATCACACGTGCGCGTACCCGTTCATACGGGTGGCGGTCGGTACGTGATTCAGCTTGTGCGTGTCCTTTTGTATGCCGTCAGCTTTTCCCACAGGCCGTCAGGGCACCATAAGCGGTGCCTGTGGGTCCGGGGCTATTCTTTATATCCGACAAGTCGCACAACCGTGAGCATCTGTTACGCGTATCGGGCACCCACGACGTCACGTCCGCCCTTCGACGGTGACACCATGACTCGGTGACCCACGCACGACAGCACCCGATCCAGGTCGTCGCCCACCGCGGAGCCTCGGAAGAGGCCCCCGAGCACACGCTGGCCGCCTACAAGAAGGCGATCGAGGCCGGCGCCGACGCCCTGGAGTGCGATGTACGGCTGACCGCGGACGGCCATCTCGTCTGCGTCCACGACCGCCGCGTCAACCGTACGTCCAATGGCCGCGGCGCTGTCTCCGCCCTGGAGCTCGCCGACCTCGCCGCCCTGGACTTCGGCTCCTGGAAGACCGGGGACGAGGCCCCCGACTGGGAACACCGCCCGGAGGACCGCGAGGACACCTCCGTACTCACCCTGGAGCGACTCCTCGAACTCGTCGCCGACGCCGGGCGGCGGGTGGAGCTGGCCATCGAGACCAAGCACCCCACGCGGTGGGCGGGCCAGGTCGAGGAGCGGCTGCTGTTCCTGCTCAAACGGTTCGGCCTGGACGCCCCTGAGTCGCCGACCGATTCACAGGTACGGGTCATGAGTTTCTCGGCGCGCTCGCTGCACCGCGTCAGGGCAGCCGCGCCGACCCTGCCGACCGTGTACCTGAACCAGTTCCTCTCACCCCGCCTGCGCGACGGGCGGCTGCCCACAGGGGTGCGGATCGCCGGCCCCTCCATCCGGATCGTGCGCAGTCACCCGGTGTACATCGAGCGGCTGAAACATGCCGGTCACCAGGTACACGTGTGGACCGTGAACGAGCCCGCGGACGTCGATCTCTGTGTCGACCTCGGCATCGACGCCGTAATCACCAACCGCCCGGGCGCTGTCCTGCGGCAACTGGGCCGCTGACCAGCCACCCTTCCGCGACTCCAGACCTCCGGCCGTGAGCCGTCTCTTACCCGACTCCGACTCCGGTTCGCGTCCGGACTCTTGACCTGGCGGTCCGGGTGAGGAAACCTCCACCTTCGGCCATACCGTCGAAATCCGGCCACTCGGTTACAGGGAGTGCACCGGCGCGTTCGGTCCGTGTTCGATCATCTCGAGTGCGTCACCGAAGGCGGAAGGGGCGGTTTCCGGTACAGGCCAAAGGGGCATTCACACCGTGGCGTGGGGCAAAGGAGGTCTCGGGGGTGGCGTTGGTGGTGGCACAGGAGGTGCCCACGTCGTCGAGCATGGCCGTTCCCCATGGCCCTGCGGGCGTGGGGAAAGCAAGACACCGGATGCGCGATCAGTTGCGCACGGGCGGTGTGGCGGAATCGGTCATAGACGACGCGGTCCTGATCCTGTCCGAACTCTTGAGCAATGCGTGCAAACACGGTCGGCCACTGGGCGAGGCGCTGGCCGGTGACGGCGACGTCCGGGCCGCGTGGCGCGTGGACTCCGGCGGCAGACTCGTCGTCGAGGTGACAGACGGGGGCGGCCCGACCCGCCCGGTTCCGTCGACCCCTTCGGTGACGGCGCGAGGCGGTCGCGGGCTGAACATCATCACGGCGCTGGCCAACGACTGGGGCGTCCGGGACGACACCCGCGGCGAGGTCACGGTGTGGGCCGTCGTCAACGACGACGTCCACGACCCGAGCGCCGGCCACCGGCGTACCGACTTCGCCACCCGCGTCACGGGCCGCTCGATGTCCGCGATACCCGACCTGGACTTCGCGGACGTGTTCGACGACATGGACTGACGGCACACCGGCAGCGGCCGGTGCGCACAGGTCCGGACGCCGGTGCCGGTGCGTTGTCCACAGGGTCCCGTCGGCCGTCGTACGAACGGCTAGGCTCGCGCCAGTACGAGACGAGCCGTAACCGGGAGACACCCACGATGGCCAAGAAGCGACCCCAGACCAAGGCCTCGCGGCCTCAGCTGTCCGACCGAGCCCGCGCCGGAGGCGCTGATGGGGACTTTCCGGTTGTCGGCGCCCGCGAGCCCTGCCCCTGCGACAGCGGCCGGCGCTACAAGGCCTGTCACGGCCGGGCCGCCGCGCACGCGGTGACCGAACTGGTGCACCGGCCCTTCGAGGGCCTGCCCGGAGAGGGCGACTGGGTGGCTCTGCGCGAGCTGGTCCCCGCCGCCACCGTGGAGCTGACCCTGAAGGGCGGTCTCCCCGAGGGCGTTCCCTCGGTCACACTCGCGACGGTCCTGCCGATGGCCTGGCCCGCCCTACGCCGTGACGACGGCTCGGTCCTGCTCGGGCTGCAGAACGACACGGCGTCCGGCGACATCAGCCGCGACCTCGCCGACACCCTCCAGCGCGCGCTCACCGCGGCGCCCGGCACGCCCGTCCAGGGCCGCCGCGCCCCGGCCGAGAGCCCGCGGCTGCAGGACCTGCTCGACCCTGAAGGCGTGTTCGAGCCAGTTGTGCACACGGGCTTCGAGTTCTGGGTTCCGGACGCCCAGAACGCCACGGCGGACGTCACCGCCTCCCTGGAGCGTGCGAACGACGCGGCCATCCCGACCGTGAAGCTGACGGGCGTCGACGCCGCGTACTGGTGCGAGACCCCGGACAAGAACCACCTGCGCTGGGTGATGCCGCACGGCGAGGAGCAGCTGCTCGACGCCCTCGCGCGGCTGCACGCGGCCGGGCAGGCCGGCCTGGGCGAGGGCACCCGCCTTGTGGGCTCCTTCCGCGCGCACGGCCTCACCGTCCCGGTCTGGGACCTGCCGACCGGCGTCACCGCGGAGGACGTCGAGAAGCCGGCCGCCGAGTTCGCCGACCGTCTCGCCACCGCGCTGGCCTCGGACGCGCCGCTCACCCCGGAGGAGCGCCGCGCGCGCGGCGGCCTGACCAACCGCCAGGTGACGCTCAGCTGACGCACAGTCGGACTCATCGATTCCGGTGCCTCGGGCGGGGGTGACTCCAGTCACAACTCCCCGTGAGAACAACGGAATCGGTGTCCGAATAGCCGAGATCGAATTTGCGAACTGCCGATCTCTTGTTAGCGTTGCGGTAGCCCGGTTGCTGGTGCATCCCCCGTCGCCAGCAACCGGGTCTTTCTCTGCCCGGAGAGTCCCACGGCGTTCTGTACGGAACCGCTCCGCGCGTCAACTTCCGTCGGGCGCCCCGGAGTTGCTCCCCGAGCGCAGCAGCAGCGGCCCTTGTCCCGCTTCCGCCGCTCCTTCCGCCTCGTCCGTGGATTTCCCCGCCGCCGCGAACTCCGCGACGGCCGTGTACGCCCCCGGCGCACCCGCCGTGCGCTCCCTGGGCGTCTCGCACACCCCCGGCTCGTCCTCGGCGCCCACCGCGCACCGCAGCTGCACGGTGTGGGAGTCGGGGCCCATGAGGCTCAGCACGGACACGAGTTCACGGCCGGTCGCGTTGCGGTAGTAGGTGCGCGCCCAGGTCTCCTCCCCCTGCGACAGGACACAGGTCTGTGCCTCGATGCCGTCGGGGGAGGTGAGTTCGGGACCGCAGCGGGCGGCGGTGGCGAGGCCCAGGCCGAGCAGCAGCGGGGAACCGGTGGGATCGGCGGCAGGGTCGGCGGCTTCTCGCGCCTTGTCGTCCTCAGGGCCCTGTTGAGGACCGTCTTCAGGCGTCAGGGGGAGGAGGGCGTCGCGGTCCGCGTCGCCCACGGGCCCGGCAGACGCCACGGCCAGCGGCAGGGCGACCGTGAGCGCCACGACGCCCGAGAGCGCGAGCAGACGGAGGTTCATGGAGGTGAACATAACGACAGGGAACGGGCGCCCGGTTGCCCGCGCGCCCGACACCCCTACAACTCGGGCGCGCTCACACCCGTACGAGTGAGGGCCTCCACCACGGCGTCCACCACGGCCTCGACATCGGGCAGCCAGGGCGAGGCCGAGCCGGGCAGCGGAGCCCGCTCCCAGCGGACCTGGCCCTGTCCGGTCTCGGACGGCGGCAGGGCGATGTAGCCGCCCTCGCTGTGGAAGCGGAGCGAGCCGGGCACGAAGTCCTTCGCGTACAGCAGTTCGCCCAGCTGTTCCATCGTGTACGGCTTCACGAGCAGCGACCAGCGGGTGGGAGCCGCGACGACCGGACCCAGGCGCATGCCCTTGCGGTCCAGGGCGTCGAGGGCGCGCGCCGCGGCCGGGGCCGGCAGGCTGACTGCGCACGGAGCCGCGCCGCCGGTGGCGAGAATAATGGGAGCCGTCGGCCGGTTCGTCCACCACCAGCGCACCATGCGCGCGTCGGTGGTCGCCGCCAGCAGGCCGGGTTCGAACGGGTGAGCGCCGGGGACCGTGCACTCCGGATCGGGGCAGCCGCAGCGGGCGCGCCCCTGTGGATCCGGTGCCACGCCCGGGAGTACGGGCCACTGCCATTCGGCCGCGAACGTCAGAGCCGCGCCGAGCACTTCAGGCTTCCCGCCGTCACGCCGGGACAGGAGCCTGCGTCGCCTTCCGAGCCTTCCGAGGATCTCGCGCATGAGCGCTCGTTCCTTTCCGTTGCACGCCTGGCAACACCGTGGGCCACATCACACCATGTGTCGATCACTTCACTGTGCGTATCTTCTGGCGCATCCCGATCTGCGGGAGGCAAGGGGAGGCCCCCTTGTTGTGCGCCGAGCGCCGAGCGTTGGCTTCGTCCGCGTCCATACTGCGTTCATCAAAAGCATGGGCATGGCGCGGGGTGGCGGAGTCTGGCGTTTTGCGTCCCGCGTATTTCTCTCCGCCTCCGCCAAGGGAGGATGGGACACGGCCGTCGGTGGTTAAGACGCCCGGGTCCGTCGCCAGGTTCCGGGTGGTTGGACAACCACCCCCGGCCTTCACCGAGTACGTACCCACCAAGACCGCTGTGACGCTCCGTCGAACCAGGCCAGTCGACCTCAATAACCCGCTACCCGAGTCAGTTTTAGGCCAACTTTGCTTTTTCGCAAGGGGACCACGGCGAACCCATGGACACCAGGAATCCCGGCAGGACAATGCTGGACATCCCCTCACGAGTGCGTGTACATGTGGAGACACTGCTAGCGGCGCAGAATCACATGGGGGTTTGCGATGCTATTGAGCAATAAGCGCCGGTCGGAAGGCCGGACGCCATGAACGCCCCTCACCTCCCGAAAGTGGCTGGAATCGATGCCACGGTTCCCTCGCCCGCACACACTGTCGCGCCCGCGCCCGTAATCCCGGACGCCCCAGCGGACACACCCACACTGACCTGCCCGAACGGCCCCGGCATCCTGCTCCAGGACCGCCTCGCCGGCTGGGTGTCCGACCTCACAACGCTGCACGAACTCACCGAGCGGCTGGCCCGCACGGCGGCACTCGACGAAGCACTGCGGGAGCTGCTGCAGGCCGGAGCCGCCCTCGTGGGCGCCCGGCGCGGTCTCGTCGTCCTGGAACCCGGTGACGGTCTCGGCCCCGACACCACCATCGGCCTGGGACTGGCCCGCGCGGACCTCGGGCACATCGAGACGATCCCGCGCGGCGCCATGCCGTACGGACAGCTCCTCGACACGGCCGCCGGCCTGCCCGGCGGCGAGAGCGAAATCACACACCCGGACCTCCTCGCCGAGGACGGTCTCGACCCCCGTCACCGCGAGGTGGCCGCCCGCCTGGGCTACGCGGCGAGCTACGCGCTCCCCCTGTCCACGGAGTCCGCGGGCCGCCTCGGCGCGGCCGTCTGGCTGTACGACGAGCCCGCGGAGCCGGTCGAACGGCAGCGGCACCTCGTCGGCCTGTACGCGCGGTTCGCGACCGAGCACCTGGCCCGGCTGGTCGAAGTGGAGCGCACGCGCGCGTGCGTGCGCACGATCTCCGAAGAGCTGCTGCCCGCCCGGCTGCCCCGGACGGCCGGGGTCCAGCTCGCCGCCCGGCACCGCACCGGTCCGCGCGGCGGCGGCGACTGGTACGACGCGCTGCCGCTCCCTGACGCCGCCCTCGGCCTGGCCGTGGGCGCGGTGACCGGCTCCGGGCCGAGCGCGATCGCCGCGATGGGCCGGCTGCGGGCCTCCCTGCGCGCGTACGCCGTGATGGAGGGCGAGGACCCGGTGGCGGTCCTCTCCGACCTGGAGCTGCTGCTGCGGCTCACCGAGCCCGCCCGCTGCGCGACCGCCCTGTTCGCCTACTGCGAGCCCGCGCTGCGCAAGGTCACGCTGGCCGGTGCCGGGCACTGTCCACCCCTGCTGATCGGCGAGCGGCGCACGGAGTTCGTGGAGACCACCGTGTCGGCGCCGCTCGGGATGCTCGCCTGCTGGGAGGCGCCCAGCGTGGAGTTCCGTACCGAGCCCGGAGAGACGGTTCTGCTGTACACCGACGGGCTGCTGCACCGGACCGGCGAACCAGTGGACCGGGCCTTCTCCCGGCTGCACGCGGCGGCGGCGAGCGTCCCCCGGCAGCTGCGGGACGACGCTGGCGCGATCGCGGACCACGTCCTGCGGAACATGCTGCCGGACGGGCTGGACGCGTCGGACGGTCAGGAGGATGTCGTACTGCTGTCGGCGCGGTTCGAGTGAGCCGCCGGTCGCCGCGCGCACCTCTGGGCCCCGTCCCGTACGACCGTACGATGGACGGGGTCCAGTGCCGTATCTAGGAGGATGACCGTGGCGGACGAGCTCAATCCGGCGATCCCGGAGACTGAGACAGAGCCCGAAGAGCCGATCAAGCAGCGGAAGAACGGCCTGTACCCCGGCGTGTCCGACGAGCTTGCCGAGAACATGAAGTCCGGCTGGGCCGACACCGAGCTGACGGGCCTGGAGCCCGTCGCTCAGGCCGAGCACACCGCCGCCCGCCGTGCCGCACTGTCCGCGCGCTTCCCCGGTGAGCGTCTGGTGATCCCGGCGGGCAATCTGAAGACGCGTTCGAACGACACGGAGTACCCCTTCCGGGCCTCGGTCGAGTACGCGTACCTGACCGGTAACCAGACCGAGGACGGCGTGCTCGTCCTGGAGCCCGTCACGGGCGGTCACAAGGCGACGATCTATCTCCTCCCTCGCTCCGACCGCGAGAACGGTGAGTTCTGGCTCTCCGGGCAGGGTGAGCTGTGGGTCGGGCGCCGGCATTCACTCACCGAGGCCGAACAGGTGTACGGCATCCCGGCTTCGGACGTGCGCGAACTGGCCGGCAGGCTGACGGAGGCCACCGGGCCGGTACGAGTCGTACGTGGGTTCGACGCGGCTATCGAGGCCGCCCTGACCGACAAGGTCACCGCCGAGCACGACGAAGAACTGCGGGTCTTCCTCTCCGAGGCGCGGCTGGTCAAGGACGAGTTCGAGATCGGCGAGCTGCAGAAGGCCGTCGACTCGACCGTGCGCGGGTTCGAGGACGTGGTGAAAATCCTCGACAAGGCCGAGGCGACCTCCGAGCGGTACATCGAGGGCACCTTCTTCCTCCGCGCGCGTGTGGAGGGCAACGACGTCGGCTACGGCTCCATCTGCGCGGCCGGCCCGCACGCCTGCACGCTCCACTGGGTGCGCAACGACGGAGCAGTGCGCTCCGGTGACCTGCTGCTGCTGGACGCGGGCGTCGAGACGCACACGTACTACACGGCCGACGTCACCCGGACGCTGCCGATCAACGGCACGTACACCGAGATCCAGAAGAAGATCTACGACGCGGTGTACGACGCCCAGGAGGCCGGTATCGCGGCCGTACGGCCCGGCGGCAAGTACCGCGACTTCCACGATGCGGCGCAGCGGGTGCTGGCCGAGCGGATCGTGGAGTGGGGGCTTGTCGAGGGGCCCGTGGAGCGGGTGCTGGAGCTGGGGTTGCAACGCAGGTGGACGCTGCACGGCACGGGGCACATGCTCGGTATGGACGTTCACGACTGCGCCGCGGCGCGGGTGGAGTCCTATGTCGACGGGACGCTCGAGCCGGGGATGGTGCTGACTGTCGAGCCCGGGCTGTACTTCCAGGCCGATGATCTGACGGTGCCTGTGGAGTACCGGGGTATTGGGGTGCGGATCGAGGACGACATTCTGGTGACCGAGGGTGGGAACCGGAATCTGTCGGCCGGATTGCCTCGCCGATCTGATGAAGTGGAGGCTTGGATGGCCTCCCTGAAGAGCTGATCTTTCGTCTGCGGGTGGTTCGTGGCTGGTCGCGCAGTTCCCCGCGCCCCTCAAGGCATCGGTGTGGACCTGCATCTTGAGTTCGCCGTCGGTGAAGGGCGCCGCGGCGGGCTCGAGCGCGCTCTGCGGGATGCCGTGCGGGACGGGCGGCTGGCGCCCGGGGCTCGGCTGCCTGCCAGTCGGCGGCTCGCCGATGAGCTGGGGGTCTCGCGGGGGACCGTGAAGGCCGCCTACGACCAGCTGGTCGCCGAGGGGTATCTCACCGCTCGGCAAGGGGCCGGTACGCAGGTCGCCGCACTGCCCTCCGTCGGTGCCGAGCCGACGGAGGCCGCCGCACGCGCGCGTGTGCCCCGTTTCGATCTGCGGCCCGGAAGCCCGGACGTCGGGACGTTCCCGGCGGGCGCCTGGCTGCGGGCGCTGCGCCGCGCCGTCGCGACGGCGCCCTCCCCGGCGTACGACTACGGCGACCCGCGCGGCCGGATCGAGCTGCGCACGGCGCTCTCCGGCTACCTGGGGCGGGCCCGCGGGGTGCTCGCGCCGCCCGCGCGGATCGTGATCACCTCCGGGTACGTGCAGGGGCTCTCGCTCCTCACGCGCGTGCTGGACGGCGCCGCGATCGCCATGGAGGACCCGGGGCTGCCCTTCCACCGGGAGGTCGTACGGCGGGCCGGCGGGCGCGTCGTACCGGTGGGCGTCGACGAGCGCGGCGCCCGCGTCGAGGAGTTGACCGGCCCGGAGGTCTCCGCGGTCGTCGTCACGCCCGCCCATCAGTACCCGACCGGCGTGACCCTGCACCCGGAGCGGCGGCGGGCGCTCACCGACTGGGCACGCGCGCGTGACGGGCTGATCGTCGAGGACGACTACGACGGGGAGTTCCGGTACGACAGACAGCCCGTCGGTGCTCTGCAGGGCATGGCCCCGGGACAGGTCGCCTATATCGGCACCGCCTCCAAGACACTCGGGCCCGCCCTGCGCCTGGGCTGGATGGTGCTGCCCCCGCATCTCGTCGACGCGGTCGCCGACGTCAAGCTGCACAGCGACCACCACACCGAGACCATCGGCCAGCTGGCCCTCGCCGAACTGATCACCAGCCACGCGTACGACCGGCACGTGCGCGCGTGCCGCCTGCGGTACCGGCGTCGCCGGGACCGGCTCGTCGACCTGCTGGGCGCCCGCCGGAACGTGCGCGGGATCGCGGCGGGACTGCACGCCCTCGTGGAGGTGGCCGACGAGGCGGCGGTCCTGGCACGGGCCGAGGAGGCCGGGCTCGCGGTCGGGTATCTCGGGGAGCACTGGCACGGGCCGGGGACGGCGGCCTCTGAGGGGCGCGCTCAGGGGCTGGTCGTGGGGTACGGGACGCCTCGGGAACGGGTGTATCCGGAGGCGCTGGAGGTGCTCGGGCGGGTTCTGGAGGGTGGCTGAGCGCGGTTTCCCTTGGCGCGGAATTGGGCCATAAAAGAGCGTGACTATTGGGCCTGCCCATAGGTCCACCGTGCTTCTAACGTCGTCTGTATGACCCACTCCCTCGTCCCGCCCGCAGGCCCGCAGCGTGTGCTCGCCCTGGCCCAGCTGACCAACTCGGTCGGCGACGGGGCGTACTACGTCACCTCCGCCCTCTACTTCACCCACGTCGTCGGGCTCGCCCCCGCGCGCGTGGGGCTCGGGCTGACGCTCGCCTGGGCGGTCGGTTCGCTGGTCGGGGTGCCGCTCGGGCGGCTCGCGGACCGGCGCGGGGCGCGCGGGACCGCCGTACTGCTGGCGCTCGCCACCGGGGCCGCGGTGGCGTCCTTCCTGGTCGTGCGGGGCTTCGTGCCGTTCGTGATCGCGGCCTGCGCCTACGCGTCCGCTCAGTCGGGGCTCGCGGCGGCCCGGCAGGCGCTCCTCGCCGGGCTGGTGACGGCCGGGGACCGCACGCGGCTGCTCGCGCACCTCCAGTCCACGCTCAACGCCGGTCTGGCGGTGGGCGCCGGGCTCGGCGGGCTCGCGCTGAGCGCCGGGAGCCGGGCGGCGTATCTCGGGGTGTTCGCGCTGGACGCGGTGAGCTTCCTGGTCTGCGCGGGGCTGCTGCTGCGGCTGCCGTCGGTGGCACCCGTCGCGGCGGTGAAGTCGCGGGGGCTCGGTGTGCTGCGCGACCGGCCGTACGTCGTCGTGGCCCTGCTCAACACCGTGCTGCTGCTGCGCATGCCGCTGCTCAGCCTCGGGATCCCGCTGTGGATCACCGAGCGGACCGACGCTCCCGCCTGGGTCGTCTCCGCGCTGTTCGTACTCAACACCGGCGCGGTGATGGTGTTCCAGGTGCGGATGGCGCGCGGGGTGACGGGGCTCAGGTCGGCCACGCGCGCGGTACGGCGCTCCGGTTGGGTGATGCTCGCGGCGTGCGCGGTGTTCGCCCTGTCCGCCGGGGTGGGTCCCTGGGTGGGCGTCGGTGTCCTGGTGGTCGGCGCGGTGCTTCAGGTCGTCGCCGAGATGGGGCAGTCGGCGGGATCCTGGCAGCTGTCGTTCGATCTGGCCCCGGCCGACCGGGTCGGCGAGTACCAGGGCTTCTTCGGCACCGGCGTCACCGTGGCCCGTACCGCGGGGCCCCTCGTCCTCACCGCCCTGCTGGTGGGCTGGGGGACCCCGGGGTGGCTGCTGCTGGGCGGAGTCACGCTGGTGGCGTCGTACGCCATGGGGCCGGCGGCCCGGAAGGCGGCCGCCGCCGGCCCGGCGCGCGCGGCCGTCAGGCAGCCCGTGTCGGTGAGCTGACCGGCAGCGAGTCCAGGAACAGAGCCCTCGCGAAGAGCCCGGCGCTGCCGCGGGGGCTCCACGCGCGCGTGGAGGTCGTCGTCGAGGGCGGCCAGTGCCATGGCACCGGCTTCCGTCGACGTGCCGCCCGCTTCCAGGATCCCGCGGGCGACCGCCTGGACATGGCCCAGGCCGTGCGGGCCCGCCGTGTGCAGCGACTCGGTGTCCTGGAGCGTCGACATGACGGTCAGCAGGGCGTCGAGGCGGGCCTGCGCCTCCGTCGCGCCGGTCGAGCGGGCGACGCTCAGAGCGTCCAACGCCCGCCGAACGTGCGGAAATCCGGCCCGCGCCTCGCCCGGGCGCCGACCGCGCCGTACTTCGCCGACACCGAGGAGCCCCGGGAGGCATCGGTCGTCGGCAGGGACGACGGCGTTCACACCGCCATCAGCGGCGCGTTCTTCTGCCACTTGAGGATCTTGTCGAAGCTGACCACCGCGCCGCCCCGGCCCGGCTTGTTGCCGATGGTGACGTGATCGGCGAGTTCCTCGATCAGCGACAGACCCCGGCCGTTCTCCGCGTCGTACGGGACGGCGGCCACGGGTACCGGGCGGCGCGGGGCCTCCTGGAGCGCCGGGCCCGACGCACCCGCCGAGGCCGCTGGGAAGCCGGGACCCGAGTCGGTGACCTCGATCCGGCACTTCTCCCCGTCGAGGTACGCGGTGACGCGATAGGCCCCGCGGGAGTCGCCGTACCCGGTGTCCCCGCCGTGCTCGACGGCGTTCGCACAGGCCTCGCTGAGCGCGACGGAGAGGTCGTAGGAGATGTCGGGGTCGACGCCGGCCGTCTCCATGGTGCCCAGCAGCAGACGTCTGGCGAGCGGAACGCTCGCCGCCTCACGTCGAAGATGGAGTGACCACCAGATGCTCATGCTCCAGCCTCCAGGCCGCGGCTCGACATACCTGTACGTATTGCCGCGAGTGGCGGTGTGTAAGCACGCAGTTGACGTGATGCCGCCCATACGGCGGATGCACCCCGGGCTGCAATCGGTGTATGCCGTGCATCAACTGACAGAAGCGATCTACCGGTTGTACAAGGTTTTACCTGTCGGTATCCGGCTGTACTCCACCTTGTGGACCTGCCGTACGGGTGCCGTGGGGCCAGTGCGATGATGAGCCCGCCATGACTGCCCGCCGCCGGCGCACAGCGCCTTCCGGAAGCACTCTCCGGATGCTGAGGGCCGCGGTGTTCTCCGCGGTCTGTGTCGTGCTGGCCGGGGCTGGTCACACCTTCGCCTCCTGTGCCTCCGTTCCGCTGTGGACCCTGTTCGCCGGTTTCCTCGGGGTCCTCGCGTGCGCGGCACCCCTCGCCGGACGGACCCGCTCGCTGCCGGGCATCGTCGCCCTGCTGGCCGTCGGCCAGACCGTCCTGCACACCCTGTTCGGGCTGGGGCAGCACATGACATCGGCGGCGGCCTCCCCGGCCGCCACGGCGGACGCCACCCTGGTCGCACGGGCCGCCCGGCTGCTGTGCGGTGTGCCGCTCGCGGCGATCAGCCCGGCGCAGGCCCAGAGGATCCTCGCCGACGCGCGGATCAGTACGGGCGGCGGTACAGGAAGCGGTACGGGGGCGGGTGCCAGTGGCGGGACGGGCATGGACATGGGGTCCATGAGCCACCCCACGGACGCCCTCGTGTCCGCCGGGTCCGTCTCCGCCCTGCTGCCGACGCTGCCCATGCTGCTCGGTCACGTCCTCGCGGCCGTCGCCACCGGCTGGCTGCTGCGTCGCGGCGACCTGGCCCTGCTGCGGCTGATGCGCCTGTCGGCGCACGGAGTGGCCGAGGGGGCGCTCGTACGATCCCTGCGCGGGGCGCTCGCGCTGGCGCGCGCACTGCGTACGGGCCTTCCGGGTACGCCCGGTACGGCATCGCGCACACCGCGCGCGTGGACCCTCGTATCTCTGCGGCCGTCCGCCACCGCGCTCCAGCACACGGTGATCCGGCGCGGTCCGCCGGCCTCCTCGCTCGTGCTCGCCGCCTGACACGACGCGACCGCTCCCCGTCGGGTCCCCAGGGTCTTCGGATCCGAGGGTCCGAGGGCCGGAGAGAGGGCCGCCGTCGTGCGGCACGCGCGTGTGTGTGCACCGTTTCGCACGCGTGACCCTCTTCCGCTCCGACCGCCGGACTCCCCGGCACGTCGGACCTCACTCGAAGTGGAGCGCCTTCCGTCATGAAGGTTTCCCGTATCGCCGCCGTCGGCGCCCTCGCCGGTGCCACCGTTCTCGTCCTGTCCGGCCCCGCCTTCGCGCACGTCAGCGTCTCGGCCGAGGGCACCGCCGCCAAGGGCGGCTACGCGACCGTCAACTTCAAGGTGCCGAACGAGCGTGACAACGCCTCGACCACCAAGCTGGAGGTCAGCTTCCCGGCCGACCACCCGCTCGCCTCGGTGATGCCGCAGCCGATCGACGGCTGGACCGTCAAGGTCACCAAGTCCAAGCTGGCCAAGCCTCTTGAGATGCACGGCGAGAAGATCTCCGAGGCCGTCTCCAAGGTCACCTGGACCGCCACCGGCAAGGGTGTCGAGCCCGGCTTCTTCCAGAAGTTCCCGCTCTCCCTCGGCCAGCTGCCCGAGGACACCGACGAGCTCGTCTTCAAGGCGCTCCAGACGTACTCCGACAAGGAGGTCGTCCGCTGGATCGAGGTCCAGGAGGATGGCGCCGAGGAGCCCGACAACCCCGCTCCGGTGCTGGCGCTGTCCGCTGCCACCGAGGGCCACCACGGCGGCGCCTCGACCACGACGGAGGAGCCCGCCGAGCAGGCCGCCGCGAAGACCACGACGACGGCCGCCGAGCCCGCCGACAGCAGCGACACGATCGCGCGCGTGCTGGGCGTCGTGGGCATCGTCGTCGGTGTCGCGGGCGTGGCGTTCGGCGTGCTGGCCGGCCGTCGTCGCACCACCGTCTGACCCGCGCTCGCCTCCGGTGCGCGCCGGGGGCGTGCGGTTGTCCCGTACGCCCCCGGTCGTCCGGTGCACCCCCTGGGTGCGCACCGCACCTCCCACGCACACCACCTTCAGGACATCGCCCTATGCGCAAGAAGCTGTTCGCCGCGTCCGCCCTGCTCGTCGCGGCCACCCTGACCCTCTCCGCCTGCGGCAGCGGCGACGACTCCGGCCAGTCCGTCGCCGATGTCTCCGTCGAGGCCGGCTCGGACAAGGCGGCCACGATCCTCGACCAGCCGTTCGAGAAGCCCGACCTCGTCCTCACCGACACCCAGGGCAAGAAGTACGACCTCCGCGCGGAGACCAAAGGCCGGCCCACGCTCATCTACTTCGGTTACACCAACTGCCCCGACGTCTGCCCGCTGACGATGAGCAACATCGCCGTCGCCAAGAAGCAGCTGTCCAGGGCCGACCAGGACAAGCTCCGCATCGTGTTCGTCACCACCGACCCGAAGCGGGACACCCCAGCCGCGCTCGGCAAGTGGCTCAAGGGCATCGACCCCCAGGTCGTCGGTCTGACCGGGGACTTCGCCACCATCCAGGCGGGCGCCCGCACCCTCGGCATCTCCATCGAGCCGACGTCGAAGGACAAGAACGGCAAGACGATCTCGATGCACGGCACGCAGGTCATCGCGTTCTCCCCGAAGACCGACGGCGGTTACGTGCTGTACGGCGAGGACGCCACCGTCGACGACTACATCAAGGACCTCCCCAAGCTGATCAAGGGGCAGAACCCGTGAGGCGCCCGAAGGTCATGGGGCTCGTGAGGCTTCCCGCTCTGACGGCGGCCACGCTGCTGGCCGGAGCGCTCACCCTCACCGGGTGCGGGAGTTCGGACTCCGGGTCCGACGACAGCGCAAGCGCAGGCCTGTCCGTCGGCTCCGCCTACATGCCCGAGCCGGTCTCGGACTCCATGGCGGCCGGGTTCCTCGTCATCACCAACAAGGGCGCCGCCGGTGACGTACTCACCCGCGTCACCAGCGATGTCGCGGGCGACGTCACCGTGCACAGGACCGTCGGCCAGACCATGGAGGAGGCCGAGCGCCTCGACATCCCGGCCCACGGCCAACTCGTGCTGCAGAGCGGCGGCGACCATCTGATGTTCGAGCAGCTCAAGCGCAAACCGCGAGAGGGCGACAAGGTCGCCGTCCAGCTGCACTTTGCCAAAACCTCGCCGATCACCGTCGAGATGCCGGTGAAGTCCGCGACGTACAACCCGAAGACCGGACACTGAGACCGAGGGAGGGATCAACGTGACACAGACCATCGCCCCCCGCGTGCGGCCCCTGGTGCTGCTGTTCCTCGCGGTAGCCGCCGCGCTGCTCGCCGGGCTGGCCGGCGCCGCGCCGGCCTCCGCACACGCCGCGCTCACCGGCAGCTCGCCACAGCAGGGTGTGGTGGTCGCCAAGGCCCCGGCCCAGGTGACGCTGACCTTCTCCGAGAAGGTCGCCCTGTCCGACGGCGCGTTCCGCGTGCTCGACCCCAAGGGCAAGCGCGTCGACACCGGCAAGGCGACCGAGCTGAGCGGCACGACCTACGCCGTCCCGCTCCACTCCGGCCTGCCCGACGGCACGTTCACCGTCGCCTACCAGGTCGTCTCGGCGGACAGCCATCCCGTCGCCGGCGCCTTCACCTTCTCCATCGGCGCCCCCTCCGTCACCACCGTCTCGGTCTCCGACCAGTCGGCCGGCGGCGGAGTCGTCGGCGCCCTCTACGGCTTCGGCCGGTACGTCTCGTACGCGGGCTTCATCGTCATGGTCGGCGGCGCCGCCTTCGTGCTCGCCTGCTGGCAGCGCGGCTCCGGCGTACGGGCGCTCCAGCGGCTCGTCGTCTCCGGATGGCTCGCGATGACCGCGGCCACCCTCGCACTGCTGCTGATGCGCGGCTCGTACACCGGCTCCGGCAAGGTCGGCGACATCTTCGACCTGGGCCTCCTCGGCAACGTCCTCCAGACCAAGACGGGCGCGGCCCTCGTCTCCCGGCTGCTGCTGCTCGCGGCCGGCGCGCTGTTCATCGCGGTCCTCTTCGGGGCGTACGCCAGGCCCGAGGACGACGAGACGGACGGGGCCGAGACCATGGACGAGAACAGGGACGAGCCCGACGACGGCTCCGCCAGGCGGGACCTCACCTTCGGGCTCGCCATCGGCGGCGGGGTCGTTGCGATCGGGCTGGCCGCCACCTGGGCGCTGGCGGAACACGCCTCGACCGGCCTCCAGCCCGACATCGCGATGCCCGTCGACGTCATCCATCTGGTGGCCGTCGCCGTCTGGCTCGGCGGCCTCTCGGCACTCCTGGTCGCCCTGTTCCGGGCGCCCGCGGACACCCCGATCGAGGGTTCGGCCGTACGCCGCTTCTCCCGCGTCGCCTTCGGCAGCGTGCTGGCACTCGTCGCGACCGGCATCTACCAGTCGTGGCGCCAGCTCGGCTCCTGGTCGGCGCTCACCGACACCTCGTACGGACAGCTGCTGCTCGTCAAGATCGGCCTCGTGGTCGTACTCGTCGGCATCGCCTACATCTCGCGGCGCTGGACCGCCCAACTGCCGGAGACCGCCGCGACCACGGCAGCGCGGGACGAGGACACGGCGGACGAGGCCGCCGCCGACGCCGAGAAGGAACCGGTCGGCGCCTCGGCCACCGGGGGCTCGGACGCCAAGCGGGCCGCCCAGCTCGCCCGGCAGCGGGCCGCCGTCGACACCGCGAAGGTGAAGCGGCTGCGCGACGCCGACCCGCTGCGCTCGGGGCTGCGCCGCTCGGTGCTCGCCGAGGCGGGCGTCGCCGTCGTCCTGCTCGCCGTCACGACCGTGCTGACGTCCACCGAACCGGGCCGTACGGAGGAGGACGCCAAGGCCGCCACCGCCGCCGCGTCCTCCTCGTCGTCCTCTTCCTCCGTGGACTCCGACACGGAGGGAGCGGGCGCGCTGACCCTGGACATGCCCTTCGACACCGGCGGCCAGGACGGCAAGGGCGTCGTCCGGCTCGACATCAACCCCGCCCGCGTCGGCGGCAACGTCATGCACGTGTACGTGGAGCGGCCCAACGGCAGGGCGTTCGACGTGCCCGAGGTGAAGGTCGCCTTCACCCTCACCGCCAAGAACCTCGGACCGCTGACCGTGAACCCGGACCACCTCACGACAGGCCACTGGACGGCGAACGAGGTCCAGATCCCCATGGCCGGCGACTGGAAGATCGCCGTGACCGTGCGGACCTCCGACATCGACCAAGTGACCGTCGACAAGAACGCGCAGATCGGCTGAACCGCACCATGGCTGACCAGTCCACCAAGGAAACCAGTGGGGAGAACTCCGTGGGCGACGCCGACGGGAACTCCACCACGAACGGCACGCAGAGCATCTCGCGGCGGCGGTTGCTCGGCACCGCGGGTGCCACCGGGCTCGCGCTCGGCGCTGCGGGCGCGGCCACCGGCTATGCCGTCGGCTCCTCCGACTCCGGCTCCTCCGCCAAGGCCTCCGGCCAGTCCCTGGCGCTCACTTCGGTGGGCGCGGACATGGCAAAGTTTCACGTGAAACATCAGGCCGGCATCACCGAGGGCCTCCAGTCCTGCGGCCACCTCGTCGCCTTCGACCTGGCGGCGGGCGCGGATCGCAAGGAGGCCGCCGCGCTGCTGCGCCGCTGGTCCGACACCGCCCAGCGGCTCATGGCGGGCGAGGCCGCCGCGCACGACGACACGGATGTCGCCCGCGACGCGGGCCCGTCGTCCCTGACGGTGACCTTCGGCTTCGGGTACGGCTTCTTCGCCCGCACCGGGCTCGAGAAGCAGCGCCCGGTCGCACTCGACCCGCTGCCCGAGTTCTCCTCCGACCACCTCGACAAGGCCCGCAGCAACGGCGATCTGTGGGTGCAGATCGGCGCCAACGACGCCCTGGTCGCCTTCCACGCCCTGCGCGCGATCCAGAAGGACGCGGGCAGCGCCGCCCGGGTCCGCTGGCAGATGAACGGCTTCAACCGGTCGCCGGGTGCCACCGCCCAGCCGATGACCGCCCGCAACCTCATGGGGCAGCTGGACGGCACCCGCAACCCGAAGCCGTCCGAGGCCGACTTCGACAAGCGCATCTTCGTGCCCGCCACCGGCGAACCGTCCTGGATGGCGAACGGCTCCTATGCCGTCGTACGCCGTATCCGCATGCTTCTCGACGACTGGGAGCAGCTGTCGGTCAAGCAGCAGGAGGACGTCATCGGGCGACGGAAGGCGAACGGGGCGCCGCTGAGCGGCGGGACCGAGACGACCGCGATGGACCTGGAGAAGGTCGACGCCAACGGAGATCTGGTGGTCCCCATCAACGCCCACTCCCGGATCACCCGCCCCGACGAGAACGGCGGCGCGGCCATCCTGCGGCGCCCGTTCTCCTTCCACGACGGGATCGGCGCGGACGGTACGCCAGACGCGGGGCTCCTCTTCGTCTGCTGGCAGGCCGACCCGCTGCGCGGCTTCGTCCCGGTCCAGCGCAAGCTCGACCGGGGCGACGCGCTGTCGAAGTTCATCCGGCACGAGTCGAGCGGCCTTTTCGCGGTGCCGGGCGGAGCGGCCGAGGGGGAGTACGTGGGGCAGCGGCTGCTGGAGGGGTGACACCTGGGGCACCACGACGGTCGGGCGGGCCCTGTCACCCCTTGGGGCGGCGGGGCCGGGAAGCGTGAGCTCGGTTCGGCGAGGGCCATTAGGGTGAGGTCATGCCAGCCAGCTACGCGTATCTCGGCCCTGAGGGCACCTTCACCGAGGTTGCCCTGCGCACGCTTCCCGAGACGGCCACCCGGGAGCTGATTCCGATGGTGTCCGTGCCCGCCACGCTCGACGCGGTGCGCAGCGGTGAGGTCGAGGCCGCGTTCGTGCCGATCGAGAACTCCGTCGAGGGCGGTATCACCACCACGCTCGACGAGCTGGTCGCGGGCTCCCCGCTGATGATCTACCGCGAGGTGCTGCTGTCGATCACCTTCGCGCTGCTGGTCCGGCCGGGCACCAAGCTGTCGGAGATCAAGACCGTCACCGCCCATCCGGCCGCGCAGTCGCAGGTCCGCAACTGGATGAAGGTCAACCTCCCGGACGTGGTCTGGGAGTCGTCCGCCTCGAACGCGGACGGCGCCCGGCAGGTGCAAGAGGGCCGCTACGACGCCGCCTTCGCGGGCGAGTTCGCCGCCGCCAGGTACGGCCTCACCGCACTGGAGACCGGTATCCACGACGCGGAGAACGCGCAGACGCGGTTCGTCCTGGTGGGCAGGCCCGCCCGGCCCGCCGCGCCGACCGGCGCGGACAAGACGTCCGTGGTCATCTGGCAGCGCGACGACCACCCTGGTGGACTGCGTGACCTGCTGGGCGAGTTCGCGGTACGCGGCGTCAACCTGATGCTGCTCCAGTCCCGGCCGACCGGGCAGGGCATCGGCAACTACTGCTTCGCCATTGACGCCGAGGGCCATATCTCCGACCGTAAGGTCGCCGAGGCGCTCATGGGGCTCAGGCGGATCTGTCTCAAGGTGCGGTACCTGGGTTCGTACCCGCGTGCGGACATCGGTGTGGAGGACGTCCGCGCCCCTCTGCCGGGTACGTCCGACGAGGAGTTCGTGACGGCCGCCGACTGGGTGGCGCGCTGCCAGGACGGCCGCTTCTAGCCGGTGTCCCCGGTTCGCCGGGCCGGTCCTACCAGCCGATTTCCGTTATCCACAGAAGTTATCCACAGGCTGGCTTCTCGACCTGGGGACAAGTCGACAACAGAACGTCAGCCTGTCGACAAATCTCCCTACAGGCCGTCGGCTCGTCCACAGTCCGGCATGCCACCCTTCGTCCACTCGTTTCCCTGGCGTAACTCCCCGGGGTTACGCATATCCACTCGAAAGTGGGCGCGAGGGTGGTTTGCTTCGGGAATTGGTCATCTCGTGGACACCTTTCGAAACGATCACTTCCGTAATCCACAGATCTTTCGCACAGCCTGTGGATAACTCTGCGCGGGTGTGGATTGCTGTGGATGACCCCACCCCCAAGTCCCCTTCTCCGCAAGGGGTTCGGGTCAACCGGACGCTACCGCCTGACCCTTTCAGGGAAGCCGGATGCTTTTCTTTGACACTCCCTGGACAGATCGACATTCAGGGCAAATGCCACCACAAGGTGCGTATGGAAATACCGAGTCGTGAGTGCCAACCCCGCACCGGTAGCCTTGGAGGGTGATTGACCTTCGCCTGCTCCGTGAGGACCCCGACCGTGTGCGCGCTTCGCAGCGTGCCCGTGGAGAGGACGTCGCGCTCGTCGACGCTCTCCTGTCCGCCGACGAGCGGCGCAGGTCGTCCGGCGCCCGCTTCGACGAGCTGCGTTCCGAGCAGAAGACGCTCGGCAAGCTGATCCCCAAGGCCTCGGGCGACGAGAAGGCCGAGCTGCTCCAGAAGACGGGCCGGCTCGCCGCCGAGGTCAAGGCAGCCGACGCCGAGCAGCACGAGGCGGACGAGGAGGCCAAGAAGCTCCTGCTCCAGCTCGGCAACCTGGTCCACCCCGACGTCCCCGTAGGCGGCGAGGAGGACTTCGTCGTCCTGGAGACGCACGGCACGATCCGCGACTTCGGCGCCGAGGGCTTCGAACCCAAGGACCACCTGGAGCTCGGCGAGGCACTGGGCGCCATCGACGTCGAGCGCGGCGCCAAGGTGTCCGGCTCGCGCTTCTACTACCTCACCGGCGTCGGCGCGCTCCTCGAACTCGCCCTCGTCAACGCGGCGATCGCGCAGGCCACGGAGGCCGGCTTCACGCCGATGCTGACCCCGGCGCTGGTCCGCCCGCGCGCGATGGAGGGCACCGGCTTCCTCGGCCAGGCCGCGGAGAACGTGTACCACCTGGAAAAGGACGACTACTACCTGGTCGGCACCTCCGAGGTCCCCCTCGCCGCGTACCACATGGACGAGATCCTCGACGCCGACAAGCTGCCGATGCGTTACGCCGGCTTCTCGCCGTGCTTCCGCCGCGAGGCCGGCACCTACGGCAAGGACACGCGAGGCATCTTCCGCGTGCACCAGTTCGACAAGGTCGAGATGTTCTCGTACGTCGACCCGGCGGACGCGGAGAACGAGCACCAGCGTCTCCTCGACTGGGAGAAGCAGTGGCTGACCGCCCTCGAACTGCCCTTCCAGGTCATCGACGTGGCCTCGGGCGACCTGGGTTCGTCCGCCTCGCGCAAGTTCGACTGCGAGGCGTGGATCCCGACCCAGGGCAAGTACCGCGAGCTGACCTCGGCCTCCAACTGCGACGGCTTCCAGGCCCGCCGCCTGTCCGTGCGGATGCGCGACACCAGTGACGGCAAGAACAAGGTCCAGCCGCTCGCGACCCTGAACGGCACGCTGTGCGCCGTACCGCGCACGATCGTGGCGATCCTGGAGAACCACCAGCTGGCCGACGGCTCGGTGCGCGTGCCCGAGGTGCTGCGCCCGTATCTCGGCGGCCGGGAGCTGCTGGAGCCGGTCGCCAAGTGACGGACGCCGCTGGGTCGCTTCCCTACCGGCTCGTCGCGACCGATCTCGACGGAACGCTTCTGCGCTCCGACGACTCGGTCTCGGCGCGCACCCGTGAGGCACTCGCCGCGGCCACCGCGGCGGGCGCCGCGCACATCGTCGTCACCGGCCGGGGGGTGCGCTGGACACGGCACATCCTCGACGAACTCGGCTACGAGGGACTCGCGGTCTGCGGCCAGGGCGCACAGGTGTACGACGCCGGGGCGCATCGGCTGCTGACGTCGATCACCCTGGACCGGCAGCTGGCCTCGCTGGCGCTGGCGAAGATCGAGGCGGAGATCGGGCCGCTGTTCCTGGCGGCGAGCCGGGCGGGCGTCGACGGCGAGGTGATGGTCGGGCCGGGCTACACGAGCGTCGGCTCGCTGCCCTTCCTCCCGCTCACGGACCCGTCGCAGCTCTGGGCCGAGCCGCTGAGCAAGATCTACGTCCAGCACCCGACCCTGTCCTCCGACGAGCTCACCGAGGTCGCCACCCGGACCGCGGGCGGCTTCGTCACGGTCACCATGGCCGGTGAGGGGATCGTCGAACTCCTCCCCCTGGGCCTGTCCAAGGCGAAGGGCCTGTCCCTGGCGGCCCGCAGGCTGGGCCTGAAGCCCGCGGACACGATCGCCTTCGGCGACATGCCCAACGACATCCCGATGTTCGCCTGGGCGGCCCGCGGGGTGGCGATGGCGAACGCCCACGCCGAACTGCGGGCGGTGGCGGACGAGGTGACGTCGTCGAACGACGAGGACGGCATCGCGGTGGTGCTGGAGCGGTTGCTCGCGTAGTCCCCGCCCGACTCAGGGCCCCGACTCAAAGCCGGGGGCCTGGGAGGGCGGCCCGCGCGAGTGACTCGCGCGCTCGAAGTGGCCGCCCCGGGCAGCTCCCCCCGCTGAGCGGGGCCTCCGGAGGTAGTGACTCCTACGGAACCCGCTGCGGGCTGCCCTGAAGGAAGCCGTGCGGATCGCCGTGCATCGGCGTCGCCCGGCTCCGCTCCCAGATCCCGAGCCCCGGACACCGGACAGATCCGGCGTACTGGACACAACCACTGTGCCCGTAGGGCGAGTCGGGCGCCACCGAATAAAACCGGCGACCGGGCCCGCGGCTCGGCCGGGTCACCTATTTCCGGCGCCACCAGCGGCGACGCGACCTGCTGAAGAACCAGCCGGCCGGGGGTTCGTCGGACCGCCAGGGCTGCGGCTCGGGGGCCCCCGCACGCCAACGCGCCGCGAGCATCCGGGCGCGGGCGGACGGTTCGGCGGTTCCGGCCGAGCGTATGAAGTCCTCGTCGAGGACCAACTCGTCCCAGACGTCCCTGTCCCCTGCCATCCCCGTCCTCCTTGCCCTGCGGCCCCGTTTTGTCCATAGTGCCCGGACACGCGTCAAGTCCCCGTCAGAAGACCGCGCGTACCCGGGCCTCCGGTTTCTGTCTACTCGTCACCGGTCGGCGTCAGCGTGCGCAGCTTCTGTCCGGCGTACCAGGTGGCGAGGACGGTGACCACGATCAGCAGGACCGTCGCCGTGGTCAGGCCGACGTCCGAGGTGACCAGGTCGCCGCCCGTGACCTTGTGGCCGACGGCAAGTGCCCACTGCTGGACGCTCAGTGTGCGCGCCCCGGGCACCAGGGAACCGAACAGGGCCTCCCACACCAGGGCGTAGACGAGCCCGAAAACCACCGCGTGCCGGGACACCGTGCCGAGCAGCAGGAAGAGCGCGGCGTAGGCGATGGAGGCGACCAGTGCGGCGACCGTGTAGGCGACGGCGACCTGCTGGCCGTTGCCGTTGAGGATGAGGCCGGCGATGAACGTCGGCACGGCCGAGAACGCCATGGTGACGCCGATCGCGACGATCAGCTTGGTGTAGATGATCTTGGATCGCTTGAGCGGCTTGGAGAGCAGATAGACGACAGAGCCGTCGTCGATCTCCGGGCCGATCGCGCCGGTGCCCGCGATGACGCCGATGAGCGGCACCATCGTGGCGAGGGCGAGGCCGCCCAGCACGTCCGCCGCCGTCTGGTCGTCGGCGCCGACAAGGCCGCGTACGGCGACGGCGATCACGATCAGCAGCAGGGGCAGCGCCCCGAGGATGAGGGCCCGGCGGCGGCCGAGCAGGGCCCGGTAGGTGAGCCGGGCGACTGTGGGGTCGTACATTTTCGGCCTCCTACGCGGCGACGAGATACGAGAACACGGATTCGAGGGACTCGTCGGACGGCGAGACCGTGAGCAGCCGGATGCCGTGATCCCGGGCGACGCGGGGCAGCAGGGCGGTGAAGCGGCCGAAGTCGACGGCCTGGATACGCAACGCGCCCTCCGCGAGGTCCACTTCGATGCCGGAGGTCGACGGGTCGGCGATCAGCGCGGCGGCGAGGGCCCGGTCGTCGCTGGAGCGGACGAGGTAGCGGTGCGGTCGGTCGGTCATCAGGCGGCGGATCCGGCGGAAGTCACCGCTGGCCGCGTGCCGTCCGGCGACGACGACCTCGATGTGGGCCGCCAGCTGCTCGACCTCTTCGAGGATGTGCGAGGAGAACAGGACCGTGCGGCCCTCGGCGCCCATGCGGCGCAGCAGGTCCATGAGCTGCATGCGCTGGCGCGGGTCCATGCCGTTGAAGGGTTCGTCGAGCAGGAGAAGCGACGGCTCGTGGACGAGCGCGCTCGCCATCTTCACGCGCTGGCGCATGCCCTTGGAGTACGTCGAGATCTTGCGGTCCTGCGCGTACTCCATCTCGACCGTGGCGAGCGCCCGCTGTGCCGCCTTGGCGCCCAGTCCGTGCAACTCGGCGTTGGCGACGACGAATTCCTTGCCGGTGAGGAAGTCGTACATCGCCTCGCGCTCGGGGACGATGCCGATGTGCTTGTAGATCTGCTCGTTGCGCCACACGGGCCGGCCGTCGAGGGTGACGGTGCCGGTGGAGGGGGCCAGGAAGCCGCCCATCATGTTGATGAGGGTGGACTTTCCGGCGCCGTTGGGGCCGAGGAGGCCGGTGACGCCGGGGCCGATCGTCATGGTGATGTCGTTGACCGCCACCACGTTGCCGAACCAGCGCGAGACGTGGTCGATGTTGAGCGTGGTCACAGTCCGACCTTTCGGTAGCGGCGCATCAGGAGGCCGTAGCAGCCTGCGACGAGACCCAGGACGGCGAGGAGGAAGAGCACGCCTTGGCCGGTGCTGGGGCCTACCCCTCCGGGGTAGGAGGACGTTGCGCCCAGGAAGGCCGTCTGCACCCCGTCGATGAGCGTGATGGGCGAGAAGAGGCCGATCCAGGGGACGGCGCCGGAGCTGCCCTGCGCGTCGGCGATGGCCTGGAGCGTGGACACCGCCCCGTAGGAGATGGTCAGTACGGCGATGACCGCCGCGATGCCGAAGCCGCGGCGCGGAGTGACGGCCGAGATGACGAGGCCGATACCGGCGAACAGCAGCGAGAGCAGTGCCACGGAGACGAGCCCCTGGAGGAATCCCTTGGTCTGGTCGGTGAAGTCGAGCTTGGCCAGCAGGGCGCCCACGTAGAGCACGACCAGCGGCACCGCGGTGATGAGGAACAGGGCCGACGCCAGCGCCGCGAACTTCGCCCGTACGTAGTCGGCGGTCTCGATCGGCCGCGAGAAGTACAGGGGTACGGTCTTGAAGCGCAGGTCGCGGGAGACGGCCTGGGGTGCCTGC
Source organism: Streptomyces sp. B21-083 (assembly GCF_036898825.1). GTDB lineage: Bacteria > Actinomycetota > Actinomycetes > Streptomycetales > Streptomycetaceae > Streptomyces. The sequence continues at coordinate 4,910,054 of NZ_JARUND010000001.1, forward strand.
GAGGCGACGTACAGGCCGATGACCGCCTGCATGATGACCGCGTAGTTCGTGTACTCGACGGGCAGCTTGTGCGCCTTGGTCGCGACCGTGACCGCCACCATGATGGCCGCCGGCACGCACATCACGGCGAAGAGCACCATCGGCAGCACCTTGGACTTGACCGAACGGCCGAGGCCGTAGGAGCCGCGCAGGGACTGGGAGTAGAGCGAGCGTCGGGCGTACGCCCGGCCCAGGCGCGGGCCGTCGTACGAGCGGTAGCCGATGTTGTGGATGCGGGACTGGGCGCCCGCCTGTGCCGGGGTCTGCTCAACCGCCATGGCCGACCGCCTCCTTTCCCGCGCTGTGCTGTGCGGTGCTCTGTGGTGTGGCGCTCTGCTGTTCGTCGCTGTCGGTGAAGACCTCGGAGATGTGGTGCCTGCGCTGTTCCATGCGCACCAGACCGAGGCCCAGGTCGGCGACCGTGTCCCGGACGAGGTCGTAGGTGTCCTCGCCCTGCGCGGTGAGCAGCAGGATGTGGCCGGCGCCGGGCAGGCCGCTGCCGTCGTGGGTCTCCACCCCGCGCGCGTGGAGCGCGTCGCGCACCGCGGCGGTGCCGTCCGGGTGGTCGTCGGTGTCGGTCACCTCGATGGCGAGGATGGCCGTGGACTGGGTGAAGTCCGTGGTGGAGCTGGATCGCAGGAGCTTGCCGCCGTCGACGACCACCACGTGGTCGCAGGTGCGCTCCAGCTCGCCGAGCAGGTGCGAGGTGACCAGCACCGAGATGCCGAAGTCGGTGTGGATGCGGCGGATCAGGCCGAGCATCTCGTCGCGGCCGACCGGATCGAGGCCGTTGGTCGGCTCGTCCAGGAAGACCAGCTGCGGGTCGTGGACCAGGGCCTGGGCGAGCTTGACGCGCTGCTTCATGCCGGTCGAATAGCCACCGATGGGACGGTAGCGCTCCTCGTAGAGCCCGACATGGCGCAGGGTGTCCGCGGTGCGCTCGCGGGCGGCGGTCGGCGGGAGCCCGGACATGCGCGCCATGTGCACGACGAACTCGGTGGCCGAGACGTCGGGCGGCAGGCAGTCGTGCTCCGGCATGTAGCCGACGCGCTCACGGATGGCGCCGCCCTCGGTGGCGACGTCGAGCCCGAGCACGGCGGCCCGGCCCTCCGTGGCGGGAGACAGACCCAACAGGATCTTGATCAGGGTGGATTTGCCGGCGCCGTTGGCACCGACGAGTCCGGTCACACCGGGTCCGATGTCCATGGAGAGCCGGTCGAGCGCGGTCACCCGGGGGAACCGCTTGCTCAGGCTTTCGGTCGCGATCACAGTCACGTCCATGACGGTAGTGGCGCACACCACACCGGTCGTCAACCCGAAGAGCTGTCTCGGCATCCACCTTCAGTCGTACGGGCCCGTAGGGGTCCCTACCCTCAGGTCGAACAACCGGCGCCGGGTTGTCCACAACGGCGCCGTTGTCCACAGACAGACGTTCGACTGTTGACGCGGGCTCTAACAGGTGTCAGATTCGCGAGGGTCAAGTTACGGACACGTAGCGCGGTCGATGGGGACGGTGGGCGGCGGCGATGGCGACGGCGGTGATGGGCGGACTCACCGGGGAACTGGCCGGGTTCCGGCGGGTGCAACGGCTGGCGTACGAGTGTGCGGAGGCCGTCGCGGCGCGACTGGAGCCGGGGATCACCGAGCGCGAGGCGGCCCGGATGCAGCGGGAGTGGCTGCGCGCGCGGGGGGTCCGGGACTGGTTCCATCTGCCCTTCGCCTGGTTCGGGGACCGCACGGCGTTCGTGAACTTCCGTGTCCCCCTGCAGTTCTTCCCGACGGGCCGCCGGCTGGAGCCCGGGATGCCGTTCATCCTGGACCTGGCCCCGGTCCACCGGGGTTTCGCGGCGGACATCGGCTACTCGGGCTCGCTCGGGGCCAATCCGGTGCAGGACAGGCTGATGGCCGACCTGGAGGTGCACCGCGAGCTGATCCTGCGCGAGGTGCGGGAGCGGCGTCCGCTGCGCGAGATCTACGAGGACGTGGACCGCCTCATGGTCCGCCAGGGGTACGCGAACCGGCATCGCGCGTATCCCTTCGGGGTGATCGCGCACAAGGTCGACCGGGTACGGGAACGGCCCTGGTCACCGAGGCTGTTCGGGTTCGGCACGCAGTCCCTGAAGGGGCTGGCGGGCGACGCGCTGCGCGGCCATCGCGAGGGCTGGTCGCCCCTGTGGTCGCCGTACCGCTTCTCCGACCATCCGCCGCGGCCGGGTCTGTGGGCGGTCGAGCCGCACCTCGGATTCCGGGGCACGGGGGCGAAGTTCGAGGAGATCCTGGTCGTCACGGACTCCGTGGACCCGGGGGAGAGCGCGTTCTGGCTGGACGACGACCTGCCGCACGTGCGGCGTTGGGCGGAGGCGAAGTGACGATCGACGGGGCGCGTGAGCGCCGGGTGCGGACGGGCGGGATCGAGCTGTGCGTCGCCGAGCTGGGGGACCCGGCAGACCCTACGGTGATCCTTCTGCACGGCTATCCGGACACCAAGGAGGTGTGGTCCGAGGTCGCCGCGCGCCTCGCCGACCGCTTCCACGTCGTCCTGTACGACGTGCGGGGCCACGGCTGTTCGACGCCGCCGCGTCCGCTGCGCGGCGGCTTCACCCTGGAGAAGCTGACCGACGACTTCCTGGCCGTCGCGGACGCGGTCAGCCCGGACCGGCCGGTGCATCTGGTGGGGCACGACTGGGGCTCGGTGCAGTCCTGGGAGTTCGTCACCGTCGCGCGTACCGAGGGCCGGATCGCGTCCTTCACGTCGATGTCCGGGCCCTCCCTGGACCACCTCGGCCACTGGACGAAGGGGCGCCTGAAGCGGCCCACCCCGCGCGCGGTCGCCCAACTCCTCGGCCAGGGCCGCAGGTCCTGGTACGTGTACGCGATGCACACGCCCGTGTTGCCCGAACTCGCCTGGCGCGGCCCGCTCGGCAAACGCTGGCCGAAGGTGCTGGCCCGCCTCGAAAAGATCCCGGCGGACGGTTACCCGACCGCCTCCCTGCCCACGGATGCGTCCAACGGCCTCTGGCTGTACCGGGACAACGTACGGTCCCGGTTGCGCAGGCCGCGCACGGACGCGCACGCGCACGCGCCCGTGCAGCTCATCACGCCGCTGGGGGACGCGTTCCTCTCCGAGCGGCTGAACGACGGACTGGAGCGGTGGGCGCCCGGGCTGGTGCGCCGCACGATCGACGCCAAACACTGGATCCCGCGCACCCGGCCCGATCAGGTGGCCGCCTGGATCGGTGAGTTCGCGACCGCCAACGAGGCCGGACAACTACCGGCGACGCCAACGGGCAAGTACGCACAGCGTTTCGGCGGCCGGCTCGTCCTGGTCACCGGGGCGGCCAGCGGCATCGGAAGGGCGACGGCCTTCGCGTTCGCCGAGGCGGGCGCCCGCGTGGTGGCCGTCGACCGGGACGCCGAAGGCGCCGCCCGCACCGCCGAGTTGGCCCGGCTTGTCGGCGCCCCGGAGGCCTGGTCGGAGGTGGTCGACGTCTCGGACGAGCAGGCGATGGAGAAGCTCGCCGAGAGGGTCGCCACCGAGTACGGCGTCGTGGACGTGCTGGTGAACAACGCGGGGATCGGCCTCTCCGGCTCCTTCTTCGACACGACCCCGGAGGACTGGAAGAAGGTCCTGGACGTCAACTTGTGGGGTGTGATTCACGGTTGCCGGCTCTTCGGGAAGCAGATGTCCGAGCGCGGGCAGGGCGGCCACATCGTGAACGTCGCGTCCGCCGCCGCGTTCCAGCCCTCCAAGGCGCTGCCCGCGTACAGCACTTCGAAGGCCGCGGTTCTGATGCTCAGCGAGTGTCTGCGCGCCGAACTGGCGGGTCAGGGCATCGGCGTCTCGGCGATCTGTCCCGGGTTCGTCAACACGAACATCACAACGACCGCGCGCTTCACGGGAGTCGACGCCGCAGAACAGGCCCGTCGGCAGAAGCGGACGGCGCGGCTGTACGGGCTGCGTAACTACCCGCCGGAGAAGGTCGCTTCGGCCGTCCTGCGCGCGGTGGCGCGCAACGAGGCGGTCGCACCGGTGACGCCGGAGGCCCGGGGCGCGCATCTCATGTCCCGCTTCATGCCAGGAGCTTTGAGGGCGCTCGCGCGGATGGACCCGCCCCTGTGACCAGAAATCTCAAATAGTATTAAAGATGCGCAAGTTGACCAAAGGGGGGAAAGATTCGGGAGGTTGTCCACAGTTTCTTCAATTCCCCTGTGGATAACTGGACTTGGCTGTGGATCAAACCTCCGGACCAAAATCAAATGCGTGACACCCGTCCCGCCCGGCACCCTTACGGGATGACCGAGAAAGAGACCGAAAGAGAGATCGATGAAAGACGCACCGTGAAGGTGTCGAAGTACCTGTCGAAGCATCTGCGGCACCAGCCGGAGCAGATCGGGCTCGCGCTCGACGAGGCCGGCTGGGTCGAGATCGACACGCTGATCGCGGCTGCCACAGCCCACAACTTCCGGTTCACCCGGGAGGAACTGGACCATGTGGTCGCCGCCAACGACAAGAAGCGCTTCGCGATCGACGGCACCCGGATCCGCGCGAGCCAGGGCCACAGCGTCGAGGTCGACCTCGGGCTGCCGCCGGCGACCCCGCCGCCGTACCTCTACCACGGCACGGTGGACCGCTTCCTGGACGCGATCCGCGCCGAGGGCTTGCGGCCCATGAACCGGCATGCCGTGCACCTCTCGCCCGACCGTGAGACCGCGACCCGGGTCGGCGCCCGCCGGGGCCGGCCGATCGTGCTCTCCGTGGACTCGGCCGCCATGCACCGCGACGACCACCTCTTCCACGTGAGCGCGAACGGCGTCTGGCTCACGGAGGCGGTACCGCCGCGTTATCTGCGCTTCTCCGGCCCGCACTGACACGCGCACGGCACCGACCCCGGCATGATCGAGGGCATGGACCACCTGCCCACTACCGAGGCCGCCGTCACCGCCCTGCGCGCCCTCGCCGCCGAGTACGCCCGTGAGATCGAGGTCGGCCACGACATCGGCGCCGACCAGACCTCCCGGCGCACGGCCGCGGGCATCGGCGTCACCACTGACCCGGACGGCTCGCTCCCGCACGAGGCCTTCGCCGAGTTCGGCGGAGTCCCCCGGGTGACCGTCCGTCTCTTCCCCGACGACGACGCGCTGATCACCGTCGAGGGCGTCGAGTGCCACGACATCCCGCGCGACGACGTCCCCGCCTTCCTCCGCTCCGTCTACGACGGCCTCGCCTTCGTCGCGGCCCGCCGCTTCCCGCCCACCCGCCACCTGGTGGTACCGCTGCCCGGCGACCGCACGTACAAGGAGTACATCCCGATGCTCGGCCTCAGTCCGTGGCTCAGCAGCCGCATCCGGTGAGCCTTCCCCCGGCAGCCGGGTGACTGTTTCACGTGAAACATGAACGGCGCCTAGGCTCTGAACCATGAGCCTGCACCTGAGCACCGTCATCCTGCCGTACCGCCGTTGGCACGAGGGCGGGCGTTCGGCCTGGCAGCGCGCGGAACAGCTCGGCTTCCACACCGCCTACACGTACGACCACCTGTTCTGGCGCACCTTCCGGGACGGCCCGTGGTTCGGAGCCGTGCCCACGCTCACGGCAGCCGCCGCCGTCACCGACCGGCTGCGCCTGGGCACCCTGGTCACCTCAGTCGAAGCTTTTTCACCTATCGCAGTGTGACCAGGGGAAATACGCTCCCCAACGTCAGCGGAGCTGCGTCGGAGCCTCCATGGCGATCTGCTCGAAGACCTTCTCGTCCACTGCGAAGTCGGAGTCCGGGATGGGCCAGTGGATCACGAGGTCGGTGAAGCCAAGTTCCTGGTGCCGGCCCGCGAAGTCGACGAAGGCATCGAGGGACTCTAGGGGACGGCCACGGTCCGGTGTGAAACCGGTGAGCACGATCTTGTCGAGCCCGGCCGCGTCCCTGCCGATCGCCGCACAGGCGTCGGCCAGCTTCTCGACCTGCCCGCGAAGGGCCCGAAGCGACTGCTCAGGAGTGCCGCTCTCGAACAATCTGGGGTCGCCGGTGGTCACCCACGCCTGCCCGTACCGGGCGGCGAGCTTCAGACCACGAGGCCCGGTGGCAGCCACCGCGAACGGCAACCGGGGCCGCTGCACACACCCCGGAATGTTCCGGGCCTCATGTGCCGAGTAGAAGTCACCCACGTACGACACCGAGTCCTCGGAGAGCAGCCGGTCCAGCAGCGGAACGAACTCCCCGAACCGGTCGGCACGCTCCCGCGGGGTCCACGGTTCCTGCCCGAGCGCGGTGGCGTCGAAGCCGGTACCACCCGCACCGATCCCCAGCGTGATCCGTCCGTCGGACACGTCGTCGAGGGAGATCAGATCCTTGGCGAGAGTCACCGGGTGACGGAAATTGGGCGATGTGACGAGGGTTCCCAAACGCATGTGCCGGGTAACGGCCGCAGCGGCGGTCAGGGTCGGGACGGCGCCGAACCAGGGCCCGTCACGGAAACTCCGCCAGGACAGGTGATCGTAGGTGTACGCGGTGTGGAAACCGAGTTCCTCTGCGCGCTGCCAGGCCGCACGACCTCCCTCGTTCCAACGGCGGTGCGGCAGGATCACGGTGCTCAGGCGCAGTTTCATGCCTCTGAGCCTACGGCGGGACTCGGTGAGACCCAGCCCCACAAGTCTCGGCGGACGCCGATCGCGCAGCGGAACCAGTCCAGCTCGAAAGAGGTAACGGGGGCACGTCGTCACGAGCTGGTTTCCGAGGATGGACTCCCCGCGCTGCCCGTGCCCAGATGGCCCGCTGACGCGCGGTGAAGCCCATACGGGGTCTTCAAAGCTGAGCGGTGCGGAGGTGCCCGCGGGTTCGGCGGGTGGTGACGCGGCGTGTTCGTAGGCGCTGGTTGTCGGACAAGGCGCCTTTGCTGGTCAGGCAACGGGGCCGGAACCCCGGGAAAGAGGCTGCGCTGGACGGCATCGACGCCTGTGACCCAGGTCTCAGCGCGGCCGTGCAGCAGATGAGGCGGTGTTCACGTCGAGGAGAGGTGACAGGAAGGGAGGAGCGTGTGGAGGCCGACTTCCAGGCTTTCGTTGCCGCGAGATCGACCGCGCTGTTCCGGGGCGCCTTCGTCCTGACGGGCAACCGTGAGGCGGCGGAGGACCTGGTCCAGGAGACCCTGGAGCGGGCCTGCCGCAAGTGGCGCACCATCGCCGGGAAGGACGCTCCGGACCTCTATGTGCGGCGGATCATGGTGAACCTGGCCAACGACCGCTGGCGTAGGTTCCGCCGCCTGGTCACGACCTCCGATCCGGAAAGCGGTGACAAAGCCGCCCCGGGAGACGAGTTCGGACAGGTGGACAACCGGGACCAGTTGGTGCGCGCCCTGCAACAACTGCCCATGCGGATGCGCACGGTCGTGGTGCTGCGGTATTTCCACGACCTCTCCGACACCGAGATCGCAGCCGACCTGGACATCACGCCCAGCACGGTGCGCTCCCAGCTCGCTCGCGGGATCGAGAAGCTCAGAGACCAGATCCCCGTACTCTCCGCCCCTTCACCACGGCAGCACACGGAAGGAATCCGATGAACTCGTACGGCGATGCACGGCCTTCCGGCTGCACACCCTTCGAAGAGGAACTGATGAACGCCATGAACCGATTCGCGAACTCCGCCGAGGCCCCCGACTTCGACGCGCCCCAGATCCTGCGCCGCACCCGGCGCAGGCGCACCATCGGCATCGCCGCCGTCGCCGCCGCCCTCATCGCGGCGGGTGGGGGCACGGCCCTGGCCACCTCGGTCGCCGGCGGCAGCAGTTCGACCCCGGCGGCTACCAGCACGGCCACCGACAGCGATGCCACCACCATGCTGTTCCTCTTCTCCGACGGCCAGACCCTCCCGATCGACTTCGCGGGCTGGAGCCTGAACTCGGCCAAGACGTACGTGGAGAAGACGCAGACGAAGCTCGGCACCGTCACCAAGAAGGCCGTCAAGGGCTGCAAGCCGGGCTCGGTGCTCGGTGTGTCCCCGCACACCCCGAAGACCGTCAAGGCGGGCGACACGGTCAACTTCACCGTCTGCGCCGGCTGACCAGGCCCTGAGCTGGTACGGGCGCCCGCCCCTGCGTCAATCAGGGGCGGGCGCCCGTCACAGCATCACACGACCAGGCAGCAACGTCATGCCCAGTTGGCGCGCAGCTCCGCGAGCGCGTCGCGCTGGTGCCAGGTGAGTTTGTCGGCTCGCCCAACTTCCGGCACCCGGTGACGCTGGCCAAGGAGCTGATCTCCCTCGACGACGTGTCGAACGGGCGGATCACCCTCGGTATCGGCGCGGGCGGCACCGGCTTCGACGCCACCGCACTGGGCCAGGACTCATGGACACCCCGGGAACGCGCCGACCGGTTCGGCGAGTTCGTCACACTCCTCGACAAGCTGCTGACCGAGGACGGCAAGGAAGGCGTCTCGTACCAGGGCGACTACTACTCCGCCCACGAGGTCCGCAACATCCCGGGCTGTGTACAGCGCCCCCGGCTGCCCTTCGCGGTGGCCGCCACCGGGCCGCGTGGACTGAAGCTCGCCGCTCGGTACGGACAGGCCTGGGTGACGACCGGCGACCCGCGGTTGTACGAGACCGGCACACCCGAGCAGTCGGTCCAGGCCCTGCGCGGACAGGCCGAGAAGCTGGCCGACGCCTGCGCCGAGATCGGCCGGGACATGCGCGGACTCGGCAGGATCCTGCTCACCGGGTTCACCCCGGACCGGGGGCGTCCGCTGGAGTCCGTGGACGCGTTCGTCGACTTCGCGGGCCGGCACCAGGAGCTGGGCTTCACCGAGATCGTGATCCACCGGCCCCTCCCCGACTCCTACTTCGCGGCCGACGAGCAGGTCTTCGAGCGCATCGCCACGGAGGCACCGGCGCAGCTGCGCTGACCCAGGACCGGTCAGGGCGGCCACTCACCTGGGCGGCGCCCCGAACAGACGGGCGCGGACATACGTGAGAATGGGCGGGTGACCTCAGCGACCAGAGAGCCCGAGACCCCCGCCGCCGCCCTCCCGATCCGGCTGATCGCCACCGACCTCGACGGCACACTGCTGCGCGACGACCAGTCGGTGTCCCCGCGCACGGTCGCCGCCCTGGCAGCCGCCGAGGCAGCGGGCGTCGAGGTCTTCTTCGTCACGGGCCGCCCGGCTCGCTGGATGGACGTCGTGAGCGAGCACGTCCACGGTCACGGCCTGGCGATCTGCGGCAATGGCGCGGCCGTGGTCGACCTGCACGGCGGCCCCGGTGCCCACCGCTTCGTGAAGGTGCGGGAACTGGCCAGGGACAACGCGCTGGACGCCGTACGCCTGCTGCGTGACGCGGCGCCGGGGACCGTGTACGCAGTGGAGCAGACGTACGGCTTTCACCAGGAGCCGGAGTATCCGAAGCTGCACATGGAGGTGCCGGACAACCGGGCGCCCGCCGAGAAGCTGCTGGCCCCGGGCGGGCCGAGCGACGGTGAGCCCGTGCTCAAGATCCTCGCCTTCCACCACACGATGGACCCCGACGTGTTCCTCGCCACCGCCCGGCTCGCGATCGGCGACCGTGCCACCGTCACCCGCTCCAGCCCCAGCGCCCTGCTGGAGATCAGCGGACCGGGTGTCTCCAAGGCGAGCACGCTGGCCCTGTCCTGCGCCGAGCGCGGCATCTCGTCCGAGGAGGTCGTCGCCTTCGGGGACATGCCGAACGACGTGGAGATGCTCACCTGGGCGGGCCGGTCGTACGCGATGGGCAACGCGCATCCCGATGTCCTCGCCGCGGCCTCGGGGCGGACCGCGCCCAACAACGAGGACGGGGTGGCCGTCGTGATCGAGCGGCTGCTCGCGGAACGACTCTGAGAGTGCCGCCGCACACGGGCCGCTCCTACAACGGCACCCCGCGCTCCGCCAGCCACGCCGCCGGGTCCACCCCCGACCCGAGTTCGGGGGTGACGCGTACCTCGAAGTGCAGGTGGGGGCCGGTCGAGTTGCCGGTCGTGCCGGTCTGGGCGATCCACTGGCCCGGAGTCACGCGTTGCCCCTGGTCGACGGTGACGGCGGCGAGGTGCGCGTACTGCGTGTAGTAGCCCCCGGCGTGCTCGATCACGATCTCGATGCCGAAGGCGCCTCCGCAGGACACCGACACCACCGTGCCGGCGCCGACCGCGCGCACCGGGGTGCCGATCGGTACCGCGAAGTCCTGCCCGGTGTGCCCGTTCGCCCACCGGTCGCCGCCGCTGCCGAAACTCGCGGAGAGCTCGTACGTCTCCACGGGCGTGACGTACTCCGGCATGGCCTTGGGGTCCGGCTGGTCGAGCCGGACGGCGCCCCGGCACGAGCCCGCAGCCACCGAGGCGTCGGCCCGGCCCTGCAGCGTCCAGCGGGCCTCTTCGAGCTTCGCCTCGATCGAGCGCTTCAGCTCGGCGAGTTCGCCCTTCCTCCGCTCCAGCGTCTGCCACTGCGCCGCCGCCTTCGCCTTGTCCGCGGCGAGCCGGGCCTCCGCGCGCCGGCTCTTGCCGATCGCGTTGTTGACGGCGAGATCGGCCTGCCACACAGCTCGCTGACCACGCATCAGCTCATCGGGGCTGTCCGCGAGCAGCAGCTGCGCGGTGAACGGCAGGCCGCCTCCGCTGCGGTACTGGCCGCGTGCGATCCGGCCCAGGTCCTCGTGCAGGACGGCGATGTCGCGCCGTTCGCGGGTGAGGAGTTCCTCGTACCTTCGGGCTTTGACCCCCTCCACCTCGGCCTCGCGCCGTCCGGCCTCGTACTGCCGCGTCACCACGGCGGCATCCGCGTACAGCCGGGTCACCTCGGTGCTGAGACCCGAGTCCGTACCGGAGTCCGGTCCGGGGTCCGTGCCGTCGCCCGAAGCCGCCGCGGGCCGGGGGACGAGGACCGCGAGCGCGCACAGGAGCGCCGGAACGAGCAACGGATGGCGGCGACGTGATCCCATGTCAGCGATCGTGTACCGCAAACCGGGCCCGGCGCCTGTTCAAGTCGTACGCCTGGGGGACCCGTTGCCACGAAAGGCCCACAAGAAGGGTTGTGACGGGCTCAGTACGGTGCCTGCCACACCACCGTCGTGCCGCCGCCGGCCGGGCCGTTGCCGGGTCCGTGACCGCTGTCGCCGCCCAGCGACTCGGCGCGCCGTTTCAGGTTTCTGAGGCCGCTGCGCCGGCCGCCCTCGGGGATGCCGACACCGTCGTCGGCGACGGTCAGCCGGACGCCCGGCCGGCCGTCCGGCAGGGTCGCGTTCGCGTCGACCATGACATCGATGCGGGACGCCCCGGCATGGCGGAAGGCGTTGGACAGTCCCTCACGAAGGGCGGCGACGAGGTTTTTGCCGGTCAGCTCACCGACATCGGTGTCGACCGGTCCGACCATCCGGAGCGAGGGCTGGAAGCCGAGCGCCACGGCGGCCATGTGGATCTCCCGCTCCACCCGTGTGGACAGCTCGGACGGGATCTCCCCGGGGTCGTCCTGGAGCGCGAAGATCGCCGTGCGGATCTCCTGGATGGTGACGTCGAGTTCGTCGACGGCCCTGCCGACGCCGTCTCGTACCTCGGGCGCGACCGGCCCGCGCTGGGCGCTCTCCAGCATCATCCCGGTGGCGAACAGCCGCTGGATGACGAGGTCGTGCAGGTCACGGGCGATCCGGTCGCGGTCCTCGTACACCGCGAGCCGTTCCCGGTCGCGCTGGGCCTCGGCCATCATCAGCGCGAGCGCGGCCTGTGCGGCGAACTGGACGGCGAGTGCGCGCTCCGTCTCCGTGAACGCGCGCTCTCCCCGCGCGCGGGGCATGGCGAGGCTGCCGACGACGCGGCCGTCGCTCTGCAGGGGCAGCAGCATGGTGGGCCCGTAGTCGCCGGTGAGGCCGTTGCCGATGGCCAGCCGGGGGTCGGTGGTCGCGTCGGATACGAACACCGGCTCGCCGTCGAGGAGTTCGGCGACGATCTCGCTCTCCGGCGGGAGGATCACGCCGAGCGCGTCGGACGGGCTTTCCGCGTCCACGGCGACGATCTCCAGACCGCCCGCGTCGGCCGGCAGCAGCACGATCCCGGCCACGGCTCCGGAAAGCCGGCGTGCCTGTTCGGCGACGATCCGCAGCGAGGCACCGATGTCACCGCCCGAGAGCAGCGCGGTCGTCACGGCCACGGAACCGTCGATCCAGCGCTCGCGCTGCCGGGCGGCCTCGTACAGGCGGGCGTTGCCGATGGCGATGCCCGCCTCGGTGGCCAGCACCCGCACCAGGGTCAGGTCGTGCTCGGTGTAGGGCCCTCCGCCGCGCTTGGCACCCAGGTACAGGTTCCCGAAGACCTCGCCGTGCACCCGGATCGGCTCGACCCGCCGGACGCTCTCCTCGTCGACGCCGTGGTGAACGAGGTCGGTGAAGCCCGTGCCGTCCTCGGTGAGGACCCTGATGGCCACATGCCCGGCGTCCACCAGGGCAGTGGCCGTCGCACAGATCCGCTCCAGCGTGGCATGCGGCCCGAGCCCGCTCCCGACGGCCCGCATTGCTTCCAGCAACTGCGGCACGCACGGCTCGGGGCGAAGCGGTAGGTCGGACACCCCACGAGCCTAATTAGTGCCCTTTGTCCGCGAAAGTCGAGTCACCGCGCCCCCTGACGAGCAGGGGCTCAACGCGCGCTGCCGCTGCCCATGCCAGTTGCTCGGCCTCCGCTTCCCGCTCCGCCATCCCCCGCAGCGGCCCCTCGACGGCGACCAGCTCCGCGAACGTCCCGCGCTGCACGACCTGCCCGCCGTCCAGCACGATCACCTCGTCCACGGCGTCGAGACCGGCCAGCCGGTGGGTGATGAGCAGCGTCGTACGGCCCTCGGTCGCGGCCAGCAGATCGGCGGTGAGCGCGTCGGCGGTCGGCAGGTCGAGGTGTTCGGCGGGCTCGTCGAGCACGAGCACCGGGAAGTCGGCGAGCAGCGCCCGGGCGAGCGCCAGCCGCTGCCGCTGTCCGCCGGACAACCGCGCCCCGTGCTCGCCGACCAGCGTGTCGAGGCCGTCGGGCAGCGACTCGGCCCAGTCCAGCAGCCGGGCCCGCGCGAGGGCGCTCCGCAGGTCGTCCTCGGTCGCGTCCTTCCTCGCCAGCAGCAGGTTCTCGCGCACGGAGCTGTCGAAGAGGTGGGCGTCCTGGGCGCACAGCCCGATCAGTCGCCGTACGTCGTCGCCGTCCAGCGCGTACGCGTCCACGCCGCCCAGCGTGTAGGAGCCGGCGTCCGCGTCCAGGAACCGCAGGAGCACCTGGGCGAGCGTCGTCTTGCCGGACCCGGACGGACCGACGACGGCGACCCTGCGCCCTTCGTCGAGGGTGAGGTCGAGGCGGCCGAGGGCGTCCCGGTCCTGTCCGGCATGGCGGGCGGCCAGCTCCCTGACGACGACAGGGAACGGCGACAGCGGCGCGGGGAGCGGCTCTGAGGGTTCGCTTACGGGCTCGGGCGCGTCCAGGACCTCGTACACGCGCTCGGCGCTCCTGCGCACCCGCTGCCGGTACCGCACGGCGAGGGGCAGCCCGAGGACGGCTTCGAAGGCGGCCAGCGGAGTGAGGACGACAACGGCCATCACCATTCCGTCGAGCCGCCCGTCGGCGACTGCCTGGGCGCCGACGAGGGCGGTGGCCGCGACCGTCAGTCCGGACAGCAGCGCGGTGAGCCCGTCGCCGAGGGCGGTCGCGGTGGCCGCGCGCGAGGCGATCCCGGTGAGCACCGAGTCGGCCCGCCGTACCTGCTCGGTACGTCCGTTCAGGGCGCCTGCGACCGTCGACTCGGCGGTGCCGGTGAGCAGGTCGGCCACATGCGTGGCGAGTGCCCCGCGGGCCGGGGCGAGCCGGCGTTCCGCACGCCGTGCCACGGCACTGGTCACGAGGGGGACGCCGACGCCGGCGGCGAGGAGCCCGGCGGCGAGGACGGCCCCGGCCTCCGGCAGCAGCCACGCCGTGAACCCGACGGAGGCGGCCGAGACGACGAGGGCGGCCCCGGCGGGCAGCAGCCAGCGCAGCCAGTAGTCCTGGAGGGCGTCCACATCGGCCACGAGCCGCGACAGCAGGTCACCGCGCCTGGTCGTCCGCAGTCCGGCGGGCGCCAGCCTCTCCAGGCGTCGGTAGACGGCCACCCGGGTGTCGGCCAGCATCCGCAGCACGGCGTCGTGCGACACCAGCCGCTCGGCGTACCGGAAGACGGCCCGCCCGATCCCGAAGGCCCGCGTGCCCGTCACGGCGACCATCAGATACAGCACGGGCGGCTGCTGCGAGGCGCGCGAGATGAGCCACCCCGAGGTCGCCATGAGCCCGACGGCACTGCCGAGCGCGAGACTCCCGAGCAGCAGCGCGAGTCCGAGCCGCCCGCGCCTGGCCCCGGACATGGCCCGCACCCGTGCGAGCACACCATGTCGCCCGGTGGGAGCGCCGGGCACGAGCACTTCCTCGTCGAGCACGGGGAGCAGGGCACTCCGCGGACCGTCCACGAGGAGTCCGTCGCCGCCGAGGGAACCGCCGGCCTGCTCGTGACCAGGCAGCTGAGCCGAGTGCACGGCCTCCGCCAGCCGCACCACCCGGTCGGCCACCCCCAGCAGCGCCGGTCGGTGCACGACCAGCAGCACCGTCCGTCCGACGGCAAGGCGCCGCACGGCCGCGACGACCTCGGCCTCGCTCTCGCCGTCCAGCGCGGCCGTCGGCTCGTCGAGCAGCAGCACAGGCCGGTCCGCGAGGAACGCCCGGGCCAGCGCGAGCCGTTGCCGCTGCCCGGCGGAGAGTCCGGCCCCCTCCTCACCGAGCACCGCGTGAACACCCTCCGGCAGCGCGTCCACGAACTCCAGCGCTCCGGCGTCGGCGAGTGCCCGCCGTACGGCGGTGTCGTCGGCGTCGGGCCGGGCCAGCCGTACGTTCTCCGCGATCGACCCGGCGAACAGATGAGGCCGCTGGGGCACCCAGGCCACCCGCGAACGCCACTCCTCCAGGTCGAGACCGGCGAGGTCGGCGCCCCCGACCGACACACGTCCTTCCGTCGGCCGGACGAACCCGAGGAGCGCGTGCAGCAGCGTCGACTTGCCCACACCGCTCGGCCCGACGAGCGCGACCGTCTCGCCGGCCCCGACAGCGAAGGAGACGTCCGCCACCGCGTCCACCGAGCGCCCGGGATACCTGACCGTGACGCCGCCGAAGGCCACCCCGCCCATCGGCACCGCCCCGGTCCCGGACTCCGGCACCGGCGTCTCCAGCACGGCGAAGATCTCCTCGGCCGCGGCGAGCCCCTCCGCCGCCGCGTGGAACTGGGCGCCCACCTGTCGCAGCGGCAGATACGCCTCCGGCGCGAGGATGAGAATGACGAGCCCGATGTACAGGTCCATCTCGCCGTGCACGAGCCGCATACCGATGGTCACCGCGACCAGCGCCACGGACAGTGTCGCCAGGAGCTCCAGCGCGAAGGACGAGATGAAGGCGATCCGCAGGGTCCCCATCGTGGCCTGCCGGTACTCGCCGGTGATCCGCCGGATCGACTCGGCCTGCGCCTTGGCCCGGCCGAACACCTTCAGGGTCGGCAGCCCCGCCACGACATCGAGGAAGTGGCCCGACAGCCGGGACAGCAGCCGCCACTGTCGGTCCATCCGGGCCTGCGTGGCCCAGCCGATCAGCATCATGAAGACCGGAATGAGCGGCAGGGTACCGACGATGATCGCGGCGGACACCCAGTCCTCGGTGACGATCCGTGCCAGCACAGCCACGGGCACCACCACCGCGAGCCCCAGCTGCGGCAGATAGCGCGAGAAGTAGTCGTCGAGCGCGTCCACTCCCCGCGTGGCGAGGGCGACCAGCGACCCGGTCCGCTGCCCGCTCAGCCACCCGGGGCCGAGCGCGACGGCCTGCTCCAGCAACCGCCCGCGGAGCTCCGACTTCACCGCGGCGCTTGTCCGGTGGGCGGCCAGCTCGGTGAGCCAGGAGACCACCGCCCGGCCACTGGCGACGGCCACCAGCAGCAGAAGGGGCGTACGGAGTTCAGTGACCGACAGTCCGTGCTGGAAGGCGCCGACCACCACCTCGGCGATGAGCATGGCCTGCGCGATGACCAGCCCCGCGCCGACGACACCGAGGCCGACGACCGCGAGCAGGAATCGGCGCGTGGCACCGGCGTACCGGAGGAGCCGCGGATCGATTGGTTTCACGTGAAACATGCCCTTCGGTCCAGAGGTGGTTTCGCGATGTTTCACGTGAAACATCGCGAAACCACTCCCGCAGACAGCGACAACCCTGCAGGCAGAGACGACTCAGTGCGCGGCGTCGGCGAGGTGCTGCGTGCCGATCCGCTTGCGGAACACCCAGTACGTCCAGCCCTGGTAGAGCAGGACCATGGGGGTCGCGATCCCCGCACACCACGTCATGATCTTCAGCGTGTACGGACTCGACGAGGCGTTGGTGACCGTGAGGTTCCAGTCCGCGTTGAGCGAGGACGGCATGACGTTCGGGAAGAGCGTCAGGAACAGCATCGCGACGGCGGCCACGATGGTGACGCCGGAGAACGCGAACGCCCAGCCCTCCCGCCCCTTCCATGCCGCCCACAGCGCGGCGACGAGCGCGAGCACAGCCACGATCGCCGCGGCCAGGGAGCCCCCGTCGCCCTTGTCGGCCTGGGTCCAGGTCAGGAACGCGAGCGCGACGACAGCGGTCACGAGTCCGACGCGAACGGCCAGCTTCCGCGCCCGCTCCCGGATGTCCCCCACGGTCTTGAGACCGACGAACACCGTGCCGTGGAAGGTGAACAGCGACAGGGTGACCAGCCCGCCGAGCAGGGCGTACGGGTTGAGCAGGTCGGCGAGGCTGCCGACGTACTCGAAGTCCGCGTCGATCTTCACCCCGCGGGTGATGTTGGCGAAGGCCACGCCCCAGAGGAACGCCGGGAGGAGCGAGGTCCAGAAGATCGCCGTCTCCCAGTTGCGCTGCCAGTTCTCCTCGGGCCGCTTCACGCGGTACTCGAAGGCGACGCCCCGCACGATCAGGCAGACCAGGATGAGCAGCAGCGGCAGATAGAAGCCGGAGAAGAGGGTGGCGTACCACTCGGGGAAGGCGGCGAAGGTCGCGCCGCCCGCCGAGAGCAGCCACACCTCGTTGCCGTCCCAGACGGGTCCGATGGTGTTGATGAGGACCCGCTTCTCGGCCCGGTCACGGGCGAGCAGCTTGGTGAGGACGCCGACCCCGAAGTCGAAGCCCTCCAGGAAGAAGTAGCCGGTCCACAGGACGGCGATGAGGACGAACCAGACGTCGTGAAGTTCCATGGCGATTCCAGCTCCCTGGGCCTAGTAGGAGAAGGCCATCGGCTTGTCGGCGTCCTGCGGGTCGCCGCCGATCTTCGTGGGCGGGTTGAGGTCGGCCTCGGTCAGTTCGGGCGGGCCCGCCTTGACGTACTTCACGAGGAGCTTGACCTCGATGACGGCGAGAATCGCGTAGAGCGAGGTGAAGACGATCATCGAGGTGAGGATCTCCCACTGCGAGACCCCGGGGGAGACCGCGTCCCGGGTCTGGAAGATGCCGTACACGACCCATGGCTGGCGGCCCATCTCGGTGAAGATCCAGCCCCAGGAACTGGCGATCAGCGGGAAGCCAAGGGTGAGGATCGCGATGCGCCAGTACCACTTGGTGAGCGTCGGGCCGAGTGCCTTGCCGGGCAGCAGCGACAGATGCGGCACCTCGTCGTCGCCGACGCGCAGGTGCTGCGGCAGCATGAACTTCTTGCGGGTCAGCCAGAGTCCGGCCAGCCCGATCGCGAACGACGTCATACCGAAGCCGATCATCCAGCGGAAGCCCCAGTAGGCGACCGGGATGTTGGGCCGGTAGTCGCCGGGCCCGAACTTCTCCTGCTCGGCCTTGTTGACGTCGTTGATGCCGGGGACGTAGGAGCTGAAGTCGTCGTTGGCGAGGAAGGACAGCAGGCCAGGGATCTCGATGGCGACCTTGTTGTGGCCGGCCTCGACGTCGCCGTAGGCGAAGACGGAGAAGGGCGCGGGCGCCTCGCCGTCCCAGAGGGCTTCGGCGGCGGCCATCTTCATCGGCTGCTGCTTGAACATGACCTTGCCGAGGAAGTCACCGCTGACGGCGGTGAGCAGACCGCCGATGACGACGGTGACCAGGCCGAGCCGCAGCGAGGTCTTCATCACCTCGATGTGCTTGCCGCGCGTCAGATGGAAGGCGGCTATGCCGACCATGAAGGCGCCACCGGTGAGGAAGGCCGCGGAAAGGGTGTGGAAGACCTGGGTCAGCGCGGTGTTCTGGGTGAGGACCAGCCAGAAGTCGGTGAGTTCGGCGCGCCCCTTCTGCTCGTTGATCCGGTAGCCGACGGGGTGCTGCATCCAGGAGTTGGCCGCGAGGATGAAGTACGCCGACAGGATCGTGCCGATCGAGACCATCCAGATGCAGGCCAGGTGGATCCTCTTCGGCAGCTTGTCCCAGCCGAAGATCCACAGCCCGATGAAGGTGGACTCGAAGAAGAAGGCGATCAGTGCCTCGAAGGCGAGCGGGGCACCAAAGACATCGCCGACAAAGCGTGAGTAGTCGGACCAGTTCATGCCGAACTGGAACTCCTGCACGATGCCGGTGACGACACCCATGGCGATGTTGATCAGGAAGAGCTTGCCCCAGAACTTGGTGGCCCTGAGGTACTTCTCCTTCTCCGTGCGGACCCAGGCGGTCTGCAGGCCGGCGGTGAGCGCGGCGAGGGAGATCGTCAGCGGGACGAACAGGAAGTGGTAGACGGTGGTGATGCCGAACTGCCATCGGGCCAGAGTCTCCGGCGCCAGGGCGATGTCCACATCTCCTCCTTACGAGCTTACGAGCCTTGATCATTGCGGCGGTCCGTCCCCCGTCGCCGAACCGCACGAGAGGGACAAACGGGATGCGCTTGTGAACGCGTTCACATTCACAAGCAATTATGGCGCATGTCCGTTCTATGCGGGAGACGCGGGGTCCCCCCTCGGCCTCCAACCGCCCCGGAGGCCGCGATTCAGGGCCTCCCGGGCAGCAAAACGGCACGTCACCCGCAGTGAGTGACGTGCCGCACATGTTCGCCGGACAGGCTCCGAAGCCGCCCTGGAACCCCCTTGTCCTGGAACTCCGCGCCCTAGAGCTCCTTGTGGAACATCTCCGCCGTCTTCAGGAAGACGTCGTTCGCCTCGGCCTCGCCGATCGTCACGCGAACCCCTTCACCGGGGAACGGCCGTACGACCACTCCGGCCCGCTCGCACACCGCCGCGAAGTCCACGGTGCGCTCCCCCAGCCGCAGCCACACGAAGTTCGCCTGCGTCTCGGGCACCGTCCAGCCCTGGCCGCGCAGACCGTCGACCACCCGCGTGCGCTCGGACACCAGCGAACCGACCCGCCCGAACAGCGCGTCCTCGGCCCGCAGCGAGGCCACCGCCGCGTCCTGGGCGAGCTGGCTCACCCCGAACGGCACCGCCGTCTTGCGCAGCGCCGCCGCCACCGGCTCGTGGGCGATCGCGAATCCGATCCGGAGCCCGGCGAGGCCGTACGCCTTGGAGAAGGTCCGCAGCACACAGACGTTCGGCCGGTCACGGTAGAGCGTGACCCCGTCCGGCACCTCGATGTCGCGTACGAACTCCTTGTACGCCTCGTCGAGCACCACCAGCACGTCACTGGGCACCCGGTCCAGGAACCGCTCCAGCTCGGCCCGCCGTACGACCGTCCCCGTCGGGTTGTTGGGGTTGCACACGAAGATCAGCCGGGTCCGGTCGGTGATCGCGTCCGCCATCGCGTCGAGGTCGTGCACGTCCCCCGGCGTCAACGGGACCTTGACCGACGTGGCGCCACTGATCTGCGTGATGATCGGATAGGCCTCGAAGGACCGCCAGGCGTAGATCACCTCGTCCCCGGGCCCGCTGGTGGACTGGATCAGCTGCTGCGCGACACCGACCGATCCGGTGCCGGTGGCGACGTGGGAGACCGGCACGGCGAAACGTTCGGCCAACTCGTTCATGAGCTCCGTACAGGCCATGTCCGGGTAGCGGTTGAAGGCCCCTGCCGCGGCCGTCACGCTCTCCAGCACACCGGGCAGCGGCGGGTACGGGTTCTCGTTCGAGGACAGCTTGTAGGCCACCGGACCGTCGGTCGCGGCCGGCCTGCCCGGCTTGTAGGTGGGGATACCCTCCAGCTCGGCGCGCAGCTTGGGGCTCGTCTCGCTCACCGCAGTCCTCCTCGTGACCACCACCGGCTCAGCACGGCCACCCGCTGCCGGTTACCGGGTACCAATGCTTCTCACCTTATGAGGATTCGGCGTCCCTGCGTACGGGTCGGTCATGATCCGGGAGCGGTCGGCGCACCGCGTGCACCCACCCTCGACCGTCCCACCTGCCCCGCCTGCCCCATGGGCATCGGGGGTATCACCGTACAAAATTGTATGAATCGGGGGGCGCATCGCGCTTTTCGGCACGCGCCGGTGGCTCACGCCGTGGCGCGCATCCCTCGAAGAGGTGAGTTGAGACCTCTTCGAAACATCGGTCACTTGGCAGGCCTGTGCGCGCCGACAAGTCCGATAGGGCAGTAATATCGCTCAACTGACTTTCTTTCTAAGGTAGTTGCTTGCCTTTGACCATGCAGAAACGTGCCTGTCAACGGCTGCATATGCGTCCGCACTACCCCACCGCATGAGCCCTACTATCGGCTCGCCATGACAGCAGCAGGGAAGCACCAGGTGAGCCGCGCGGAGACAACCCGACGAGGCAGTCGGCCGGGCCGGGCAGGCATCAGAGACGTGGCTGCCGCCGCCGGCGTCTCGATCACGACCGTCTCAGACGCCCTCAACGGAAAGGGCCGGCTCCCGGACGCCACCCGCCGCCATGTCCGTGAGGTCGCGGACCGGCTGGGCTACCGCCCGTCGGCCGCGGCCCGAACCCTCCGTACCGGCAAGTCCGGACTGATCGGTCTGACCGTGACGACG
The DNA here is from genome assembly GCF_036898825.1 of Streptomyces sp. B21-083. Classification (GTDB taxonomy): domain Bacteria; phylum Actinomycetota; class Actinomycetes; order Streptomycetales; family Streptomycetaceae; genus Streptomyces. The sequence continues at coordinate 4,931,013 of NZ_JARUND010000001.1, forward strand.
TACGGGGATGAACCTTTCACCTTCACCGAGTTCGCGTACTTCGCGGAGATGGCGAGGGCCGCCACGTCGGCCGCGCTCGCCCGGGGCTACGCCCTGGTCATCCTCCCCGCGACCTCGCGCCACGACGTATGGTCGAACGTCGCCCTGGACGGCACGGTCGTCATCGACCCGTCGGACCAGGACCCGGTGGTCAGCGAACTCGTCCGCCAGGGACTGCCCGTCGTCTCCGACGGCCGCCCGGCCGGCTCGCTCCCGGTCACCGCGTGGGTCGACAACGACCACGAGGCGGCGGTCCTGGGCATCCTCGACCACCTGGCCGCCGCCGGCGCCCGCCGCATCGGCCTGCTGACGGGAACCTCCACCGACACGTACACCCACCTCTCGACCACGGCGTACCTGCACTGGTGCGAGCGGGTCGGCCAGGACCCGGTGTACGAGTCCTACCCGGCCCACGACCCGTGTGCGGGCGCCCTGGCCGCCGATCGGCTGCTGGCCCGCCCGGACCGCCCGGACGCCGTCTACGGCCTCTTCGACCCGAACGGCACCGACCTGCTGGCCGCGGCCCGGCGCTACGGCCTGCGCGTCCCGGACGACCTCCTGCTGGTCTGCTGCAGCGAGTCCACGGTGTACGCCACCACGGAACCGCCGATCACCACGCTCTCCCTGAAGCCACGCCGCATCGGCACGGCGGTCGTCCAGCTCCTGATCGACGCCATCGAGAACGTCGACTCGGACCTGCCGGTCGAGCAGGTGATACCGACCGAACTGATCGTGCGGACGTCCTCGCAGCGCCGTCCGCCGCGCACGACGGTCAGTCCGCCGCGGTCGCCCGAGGAAGGGTGACCCGGGGGCGGTGGTGAGGGGCGGGGACGTGGGCTTGTGCGGGGCGGGCTCCCGGAGAGCGGGGCCGTACGAGGGGTCGGCCCCGTAGGGGAAACGGGAGCCCGGCCCCGTTCAGGAAGGCGGGGCACCGGTGTCGGGACAGTTCACGGGCGCCGGTGTCATGATCGTACGAAGCGTTCGATGTCCAAGGTTCGAAGCAAGGTACGAAGCAGGGAGTCCGGGGCGGGCCCGTAGGGGAAAGCCCTTCCGAATCGGGGCGAAAGCCGCGGTGAACTGGGCTCGTTCGCTGATTCACCACCCCTGGGTCATCACATGGCGCGATCCGCATTCCTATGATGGGCCCACGACACCGCGGGCCGCTGCGACCAGGCAGTCCGATGCGGTGCAGATGCGGCGCGATGGTGGAGGGGTCGATGACTCAGGGGGCCGGTCAGGGACCCGAGGTGACGCGGACGGCGACGTTGCGCGACTTCCGGGTGCCCGCGTACGTCCATGAGGCCGGTCCGCACGCCGACGGCACGGTCCCCGGGGACATCGCCGTCGGCGCGGCCGACACCGACGTCCAGGAGACCGGGGAGAGCTCGCAGGCCCCGTCCGACGTGGAGGAACACCCCGACGGATACACACCGACCCAACGCGACCTGCCCGTGATCAACCGCGGTGACACGCTTCAGGTGACGGTCGATCCCGCAGCCCTGGCCGCCGAAGGGCCGGGACCTCTGTTCGTCGTCGGGGACGTCCACGGCTACATCGACGAACTGATCGGCGCCCTCCAGGAACAGGGCCTGATCGACAGCGCGGGCAACTGGTCCGCGGGCACCGCCCGGCTCTGGTTCCTCGGCGACTTCACCGACCGCGGTCCGGACGGCATCGGCGTCATCGACCTGGTCATGCGGCTGTCCGCCGAGGCAGCCGCTGCCGGCGGCTACTGCAAGGCCCTCATGGGCAACCACGAGCTGCTGCTGCTGGGCGCCAAGCGGTTCGGTGACACCCCCGTCAACTCCGGCGCGGGCACCGCCACCTTCCAGGCGGCCTGGTTGCTGAACGGCGGCCAGAAGACCGACATGGACCGGCTCCAGGACCACCACCTCCAGTGGATGGCCCGCCTCGACGCGATCGAGGAGGTAGACGGGCACCTGCTCGTGCACTCCGACACCACCGCCTACCTCGACTACGGCGACTCGATCGAGGCGGTCAACGACACCGTCCGCGAGACGATCACGCGCAACGACGCGGACGAGGTGTGGGATCTGTTCCGCAAGTTCACCAAGCGCTTCTCCTTCCGGGACGAGGGCGGAGTCGAGGCCGTCCGCTCCCTCCTCGATACGTACGGCGGCGCCCGCATCGTGCACGGCCACAGCCCCATCCCCTATCTGCTGGGCGATGTCGGCACCGAGGACGACGGTGAGGACAACTCCGGTCCGAACATCGAACATCCGCATGTCTACGCCGAGGGACTCGCCATCGCGATGGACGGCGGCGTGACCATGGCCGGAAAACTGCTGGTCCAGGAACTTCCGCTGGATCTCTGACGGGTATCCAGGCGTTTCCCTGGCAGCCGTCCTGCGACTACGAACCGCATTGGACGGGGAACAGTCACACGGTAATTTCTTCAAACCCCCTGTCACGGCGCGCCGTCGCCGCTCTACCATCGGCTTATCCGTAGCAGGCTCCCCTCCGTTTCTGCCCGACGGCTCGTCAGCATGCCGAGCCCCAAGCCCTACGGAGCATCGGGGGATGCACATGAACAGCGTTCCGCAGCACCTGCTGAACGAGGACCGCCAGGAATACGAGCGGATCCTCGATGAGGCGCTGCGCTCCGCCCCAGACCGCCCGGAACTGGCCGCCGTCGGTCAGCGTCTGAACCCCGAACAACTGCGCACGATGGCGCTCAACGCCACCGCGCTCATCACGGTCGCCGCGGCGAGCGAGTACCAGCACTACGTGAAGGTCCGCGACGAACTGCGCCACCCGGCGCCGTCCACCCCTTCCTCCGTCCATGGATCCGGCTCGAACGAGCCAGGCACAAGCGCGGTCGGGCTCGTCGCCGGCATGGGCGAGGCGGTCGCCGAGACCGCCGGAGCGGGCGCCGTCGCCGTCGTCGCGGTCCTGGCTCCCGTCCTTGCCGGCACGGCTGCGGCGATCTTCCTGCTCGTGGGCTACATCCTCAAGATGCTCGACCCCGAGCCGGCGTTCGCCCAGACCATGCTCACCACCGGATGGGTGTTCGGCGCGGTGACCGCGGCAGCGATACTCGTCGCCGCGATCGGCCTCCTCCTCACCGCCCTGCGCAACAGCCCGGAGGCGGAGGAGGACGGGGCATACGGCGAACTGACCGGGGAGGTCGCACAGGCCAGGGAGGCCTGGCGCGAGGCCCTGCTGGAGCGGGGCATCCTGCCGTTCCTCCGCGACGCCCTCGCCGACCCCGGTACGGCGGCCATGAACCGCAAACCGGCCCCGCAACCCACCATCAGCCGCATGCCCCAACTCGGTTACAACCGACCCGGCTTCAGCAGCCCTGAGGGCGACTCGACGACGAGCCACCGCCCCAGTTTTTCCAGCCCGGACTTCTCCAGCCCGGACTTCGGAGGCCCGGACCACCCGCCGGAGTGACCACCTGGGCCTCCGCCCGCACCAAAGAGGCCAGACAGAACGATCAAGGAACGGGGGTTCCTGCCTCTTCCGTTACCGCTCGCACAGAAACCCTCTGGCAGTCCCCTCAGCCATCCGTGACCGCCCGCGTCCCCGAGGTGCCCTGAGTACAACAACCCGGCACCCCGGAGACACGAACCGGCCCCAACCGGCACCCAGCCTGGAGTCAGTCGGCAATCGGCAGGTACACGCGATTACCGGCCGCCGCGAACTCCTTCGACTTCTGTGCCATGCCCTGCTCGATCTCCACCGGTGTACTGCCGTGCTCGCGGCGGATGTCGTGCGAGATCTTCATCGAGCAGAATTTCGGCCCACACATCGAGCAGAAGTGGGCCGTCTTGGCGGGCTCGGCCGGCAGCGTCTCATCGTGGAACTCCCGTGCTGTGTCCGGGTCGAGGGCCAGGTTGAACTGGTCCTCCCACCGGAACTCGAAGCGGGCGTCGGAGAGCGCGTCATCCCATTCCTGCGCACCTGGGTGCCCCTTGGCGAGGTCGGCTGCGTGGGCGGCGATCTTGTAGGTGATGACGCCGGTCTTGACGTCGTCACGATTGGGCAGACCCAAGTGCTCCTTGGGTGTGACATAGCAGAGCATGGCCGTGCCCCACCAGGCGATCATCGCGGCACCGATGCCGGAAGTGATGTGGTCGTACGCCGGCGCGACGTCCGTCGTCAGCGGGCCGAGCGTATAGAAAGGAGCTTCATCGCAGATCTCCTGCTGTAGGTCGATGTTCTCCTTGATCTTGTGCATCGGAACATGTCCCGGGCCTTCGATCATCGTCTGTACATGGAAACGCTTCGCGATCGTGTTGAGTTCCCCGAGCGTCCGCAACTCCGCGAACTGTGCCTGGTCGTTGGCGTCCGCGATCGATCCGGGCCGCAGACCGTCGCCGAGCGAGTACGTGACGTCGTACGCGGCGAGGATCTCGCACAGTTCTTCGAAGTTCTCGTACAGGAACGACTCCTTGTGGTGTGCCAGGCACCAGGCCGCCATGATCGATCCACCGCGCGAGACGATGCCCGTCTTGCGGTTCGCGGTGAGCGGTACGTACGCCAGGCGGACGCCCGCGTGCACCGTCATGTAGTCCACGCCCTGCTCGGCCTGTTCGACGACGGTGTCCTTGTAGATCTCCCAGGTCAGTTCCTCGGCCCGGCCGTCCACCTTCTCCAACGCCTGGTACAGCGGCACCGTGCCGATGGGAACGGGGGAGTTGCGCAGCACCCATTCGCGGGTGGTGTGGATGTTGCGGCCGGTGGAGAGGTCCATGACCGTGTCGGCGCCCCAGCGCGTCGCCCAGGTCATCTTCTCGACCTCCTCCTCGATGGAGGAAGTGACCGCCGAGTTGCCGATGTTGGCGTTGACCTTCACCAGGAACCGCTTACCGATGATCATCGGCTCGATCTCCGGGTGGTTGACGTTCGCGGGCAGTACAGCCCGCCCGGCGGCGATCTCCTCGCGGATCACCTCGGGATCGAGGTTCTCCCGGAGTGCCACGAACTCCATCTCGGGCGTGACCTCCCCGCGGCGGGCGTACGCGAGTTGCGTCACCGCCTGTCCGCTGCGGCTCCGGCGTGGCTGCCGGGGCCGTCCCGGGAACACCGCGTCGAGGTTCCTGAGGCCGCCGCGCGGCGAGGTGTGCTTGATCCCGTCGTCCTCCGGGCGGACGGGGCGGCCCGCGTACTCCTCGGTGTCGCCGCGGGCGATGATCCAGTTGTCGCGCAGAGGCGCCAACCCCCTGCGGACATCCGTGTCGACCTGAGGATCGGTGTACGGACCCGACGTGTCGTACAGAGTGACCGACTTTCCGTTGGTGAGGTGCACCTGACGGACCGGCACCCGCAGGTCGGGGCGCGAGCCGCCGACATACCCCTTGTGCCAGCCGACGGACTTCCCGACCTCCTGGGACTGTTCGCCCTGAATGGGCTGGTCGTCCTGGTCGGAGGCAGGCGTGCGTGTGTCCTTGATGGTCATGAGACCTACTCCCTACGCCGGCATTACCCGGTAACAGGTTCAGCGGTCGACGCAGCGGATTCCGTCTGCCGATGTTTCATGTGAAACATCACTCGTTCCACATGTTCCACGTGAAACATCGCTAAGACGGAGGTCAGCGCCCTCTCAGCCCGGTGCTCCGAGCTCCCGCGTGTGCAAAGGTGCCTCCACGCTAGCGTCAATTTGGGCGAGGTGAACAGAGGGCCCTTGCCGTTCTTGCGATGATCGGGCGGTGACCACGACGCAAGGACCCCCGTATCCGTCCTCCGAGCCCCCGCGCGGAAGCGGTGCCGGGCATGGCCCCGGGCCCGGCAGCGGCAACGGCGGCCCCGGCCAGGAGCGCGGGCTGCGGTCCGGCAACGGCCCCGGCGGCTCCGGTGGCGGGTCAGGGCCCGGAGCAGGAACAGGCGGAGCGACCGGAGGGAATCAGGGTCCCGGGTACGGGCCCGGTCGGAGGATCGATCGCGGCTACGGGCCCGGAGCGGGGGCGGGCCAGGGCGCCCGTCCTCGAACTGGTGACCCGGACCCAGGGTTCGGCGCCGAGGGGCCCGGGACCGGTCAGTTCGGCCCTCGTCCCGTGTCCGGTGGCACACGGGGTCCTGGCCCCGGAGCAGGTGACGGGCGCGAGCACGATCATGGAGCCGGCCCGGGACGGGACACCGGCCACGGGCACCATGGGCACGGGAACGGTCCCGGTGACGGGCACGGTGGTGGACCTGGCGGGGGTTCTGGCGGTGGGCACGGCCCCGAACCTGGTGGCGGGGGGCGTGGGGACGCGCCGGGTGACTCCCACGACCCCGACGGCAATGGCGGTCACTCGCACGGCCACAGTCACAGCCATGGTCCGGCCGCCCCTGTCTCAGTCCATCTGCGGAAGATCATCGGGGCGATTCTGATCCCCTTCGCCGCGGCGGTCGTGGTCGGGCTCGCGGTGCTGTGGCCCGGGGGTGCCCCGGCGCACGAGCGCACAGGCGTCGGTTTCGACCGGCAGACCCAGGAAGCCACGGTCACCAAGGTCGTCGCGGTGGACTGCAAGTCCGTCAACGCCTCGGGGGAGACCTCGACCGGCGACACGTCCACCGCCGAGGGCTCCTCAGCACAGCAACAGGCGACCGGCGACTGCAAGAAGGCGACGATCCGGGTCGACACCGGTGACGACAAGGGCCGTACGTTCACGGAGATCGTTCAGCCGGACCAGTCACGGCAGTTGCACCAGGACGAGAAGGTCGTGGTCGCATACGAGCCCTCGGCGCCGAAGGACCTGCAGTACTCGGTCGCCGATGTGAACCGCAGGTTCCCTATGGCCCTGCTGGCCGGCATCTTCGCGCTGGCCGTCGTGATCGTCGGACGCCTGCGCGGTGTGATGGCTCTGGTCGCCCTGGCCGTCAGCTTCATGGTCCTGACCTTCTTCATTCTGCCGGCGGTCCTCCAGGGTTCGAATCCGCTGCTCGTGGCGGTGATCGGAGCCAGCGCCATCATGCTGATCGCGCTCTACATGTGTCACGGTCTCTCGGCCCGTACGTCTGTGGCAGTGCTCGGCACCCTCATCTCTCTGGTGCTGATCGGCATCCTCGGCTCGCTGTTCATCGGCTGGGCCGCCCTGACCGGCAACACCGACGACAACACCGGCCTGATCCATGGCCTGTATCCGTCCATCGATATGAGCGGCCTGTTGCTCGCGGGCGTCATCATCGGTTCGCTCGGTGTCCTCGACGATGTGACGGTGACGCAGACATCGGCGGTCTGGGAACTCCACGAGGCGAACCCGACGATGGGATGGCGTGGGCTGTACCGCGCCGGCATCCGTATCGGCCGCGACCACATCGCGTCCGTCGTCAACACCCTCGTCCTCGCCTACGCGGGCGCCGCGCTGCCGCTGTTGCTGCTCTTCTCGATCGCGCAGAGCAGCGTCGGGGCCGTCGCCAACAGCGAACTCGTCGCGGCGGAGATCGTGCGGACCCTGGTGGGCTCGATCGGCCTGGTCGCGTCCGTGCCGGTGACCACGCTCCTGGCGGCCCTGATGGTCTCGGCCGACCGCCCGGGCACGGCACCGCTGACCGTCGGAGCGACGGCAGCAGCCGGACCGGGAACAGGAGCCGCGGCAGCCGGGGTGGCGCCCCAGGCGGTCCCGGCCCGCGCGGGGAAGGGCCGTCGCCGCAAGCACTGACGGACGCTGAGCCCCCTGTGGGGGTTCCGCGTCCGCGCCGAAGGACGGCTGCGCGTGAAGATGCCTCTGCAGGCTCTCCTCGCGCCAGGAGAAGCGTTACAGCACCGCCGGGGCCCCGTCGCGAACCCGCTCAGCCCGCGCTCTGTTCCTCGGCCAGAATGCGGTCCAGCGCCTCGTCGAGGTGGGCGTCGAAGTCGGCGAGGGAACGCTCCTGCCCCAGCGGCACGAGCTTGTCCGTGCGGTCGAGGAAGGCCACCAGCGGCGCCGCCCCGGAGCGGAACAGTGCCTGGTCGCCGCCGACTTGAAGCCGGATCAGCACCTCGCCGAGGACGTCGGTGTCGGCGGGCGCGATCCGCACATCTCCGTCCCCGCATGGCCGCCCGACGCCGTCGATCAGCAACTCCCGCCCGAAAGCCCAGGTCACAGGGGCGTCGCCAGGCAAATGGAACGTCAGCCGGACGGCATAGGGATCACAGGTCTCGTAGCGCAGCTCCACCGGAATGCGGAAGGAGAGCTCCTCCGAGACAAGAAAGCTCATCATGACTTCTGCCTGCACCGACTCGCGCATCGCCTAACCCCGTCAGTTGCCGTGGACTGGCCTGGAATCATCGCTCTGATACTGCTCGAATCTTGCTGAAAGTACACGGTGAATCACAAGGAGTGAGTTTTCAGATACTGATAGAGATCGCGAAGGACCCGACCAGTCTTCCGACCTCTGTCTGCAACTGCTGTGCCGCGTCTAGCAGTCGACCAGCCTGATGGGAAGGAAGAGAAATGGCCAAAGTGGCGGCCGTCGAACCGATGGTGATCGGAATCGCCGCACAGACCGTCCCCAGCGCGTACTCCTGCCGCTCCACGACGAGTTCCATCCGCCGCATCCGGTCGAGGCGGCGCAGCAGCGTGTGACTGTCGCGGACCGTGTAGGGGGTGACCGTCTGTACGGGGTGGCGGTCGAGATGGTCCCGACGGTCCTGCTCGTCCAACTGCGAGAGCAGGCACTGTCCGATGGCGTGCGCGTGCCCGGTCTCTCGGAAGTCGGCCCACTCCTCGACCGCCGGGTTCGCGGGGGTGTCGGAAACGCACACGACCTCGATGTCGCCGTCGCGGTACACGGCGTAGTACACGGGTACGCCGATGGCGTCGCGCCAGTGCGCGAGGGCGTCCACGACTGTGCTGCGACGTGTCTGCCTTGCACCGCTGCTGCCCAGCCGCTCGGCCGATGCACCGAGGAAGAACAGCCCTTTCTCCCGCCGCAGATAGCCTTCGAAGACAAGCGTCCGCAGCAGGTGGTAGGCGGTCGGAAGGGCGAGGCCGGTCTCTCGGGCCAGTTGTTTGGCCGGCGCGCCGTGTTCGTGCGCGGCGACGGACTCCAACAGCCGCATCGCCCGCTGCACGGAACCGATGAGGGTCGCTGTGGAGTGCGGTTCGGCCGGCGGCACGAGCACGGGGACGGGGACGGACGCCGGGACGAGCGGGGGTCCTGGGGTCGACAGAGGTCTCTCGGCCGGCCGGACACGAGCCCCCGGGGAAGGCGGGGTCCGCTGCTCGGGCCGGCGTTGTACGGGTGGAGCCTGTGGTTCCGCGGGTGCGGTGTCGACCATGACGAGGGTCACTCTCGAAGGCGGTGGGCTGCCCGTGCGGAGAGGCACGGGAGGAGGGGATACGCCGTCCGCGGGGATCGTCCCGCGTCGAATTCCGGACTCTAACCGCCTGTCACCGCGCGCAGACGGCCCGTACGGGAAACTTCCCCCGCCCGAGGGAACCGGCGATTTCTGTTACCGGCGCCCGTGCCGCCCCGCGCACCGGCTCCGGTGTCCCCTCCGCCCCACTGCTCTCACCAGTCGCTGCGCGACGACGAGCTCGACATGAACTTCCGTACGACGTAGATGAGGCCGGCGACCAGGGCGACGAAGACCAGCGCCTTGAAGAGCAGGGCGACGACGAAGTAGACGACGCTCGCTATCAGCCCACCGAACACGACGAGGGCGATGACCGGCACCGCGACCCACTTCACCCACCACGGCATTCCCGCGAAGATCTCTCGCATCGCCTTTTCCTTACTTCTCCGCCCGTCGCATCCGCCGGGGCCTGTGGCCTTCGCTCGTGCCGGGACATTCGATGTTCCGCCCTCGATGCTAGGGCCGACAGGGGGCCCGGCGGGGGCCCCGCAGCCCTTGTCCTCCCCTGATCGGACCCCTAGGGAACCCTGAGGCGGCAGTCAGCTCTCGGGCGGAGAGAAGACCACCATGACCCGCAGATCCTCGCTGATGTGATGGAACTTGTGGGCCACCCCGGCCGGCACGTACACGACGCTGCCGCGCGCCACCTGGGTCGTCTCCATGCCGACCGTGATCGCGGCGCGCCCGCTCACCACGAAGTAGACCTCGTCCTGGCGATGAGGCTGCTGTGGATCCTGGTCGCCCGCGTTCAGCGCGTACAGGCCGACCGACATGTTCCGTTCGCGCAGAAACTGCAGGTAGGCGCCATCGTTGGCGGCACGTTCCGCCTCCAGTTCATCCAACCGGAATGCCTTCATCGCCCTCGCCCACGCTCGTAACCGATCTCTTCTGCCACGATCAGACACATGAAGAATTTCGTAGTCAAGACGATCGCCAACGCGGGCGCTCTCGGCGTGGCCGTGTGGGTACTCGACAAGATCACCCTGACCGGTGACAGCACGGGCAAGAAGATCGGCACGCTGGTTGTCGTCGCCCTTCTGTTCGGCCTGGTGAACTTCCTGGTCAAGCCGCTCGTGAAGGTGCTCACCTTCCCGTTGTTCATCCTCTCGCTCGGCCTGATCACCCTGGTGGTCAACGCCCTGATGCTGCTGCTCACCTCGTGGCTGGCCGACAAGTTCGACCTGAGCTTCCACGTCGAGGGTTTCTGGACCGCCGTCCTGGGTGGCCTGATCATCTCGATCGTCTCCTGGGCGCTGCACATCGTCCTTCCCGACGAGGACTGAGGGCGTCCGGTGCCCCTCCGCGTCTGTTTCGTCTGCACCGGCAACATCTGCCGCTCCCCGATGGCGGAGTCCGTCTTCCGCGCGCGCGTGGAGGAGGCCGGACTGGCCGGCCTGGTCGAGGTCGACAGTGCGGGAACGGGCGGCTGGCACGAGGGCGACGGCGCCGACGGGCGCACGGTCTCCGTGCTGGAGGCCGCCGGTTACGACGGCGATCACGCGGCCCGCCAGTTCCGGGCCGCGTGGTTCGCGCGTCTCGACCTCGTCATCGCCCTCGACGCGGGCCATCTGAAGGCCCTGCGCCGCATGGCGCCCACTCCGGGGGACGCGGAGAAGGTACGTCTGCTGCGTTCGTACGATCCCGCCGCGGGTGCTGATCTCGACGTCCCGGACCCGTACTACGGGGGTATGGACGGCTTCGAGGAGTGCCTTGAGATGGTGGAGGCGGCGAGCACGGGCCTGCTCGCCGCGATACAGACGGAAGTGGAGGGACAGACGGTATGAGTGATTCGGCTACGAACGAAGGTTCGGGCCTGCACGCGGCCCCGGAGCTCGGTGACGGCACCCGCGCGGTGCGCGCGGGGTTGCCCGACCCGGTCAAGTACGCCCCGGCCCTCCCCGGCCCGGTGTTCGCGGCCCACTACCACCTGCCGGGCGCCCCCACCGGCCCGTACACCTACGGCCGCGACGAGAACCCGACCTGGACGCTGCTGGAGCGCGCCATCGGCGAGTTGGAGGCTCCGGGGCAGGACGGCGTCGAGACGCTCGTCTTCGCCTCCGGCATGGCCGCTGTCTCGGCGGTGCTCTTCTCGCAGCTGCGGACCGGGGACACCGTCGTCCTGCCCGGCGACGGCTACCAGGCGCTGCCCCTGGTCCGGGACCAGCTGGAGGCGTACGGCATCGAGGTGCGCACCGCTCCGACCGGCGGCGACGCCCAGCTCGACGTTCTCGACGGCGCGCGGCTGCTGTGGCTGGAGACCCCGTCGAACCCCGGACTCGACGTGTGTGACGTACGACGGCTCGCCGAGGCGGCACACGCGCGTGGGTGTCTCGTGGCCGTCGACAACACCCTGGCGACACCGCTCGGCCAGCGCCCGCTGGTGCTCGGCGCCGACTTCTCCGTGGCCAGCGGCACCAAGCAGCTCACGGGGCACGGCGACGTGCTGCTCGGTTACGTCACGAGTGCGGATGCCTCCGCGATGGCCGCTGTACGACGGTGGCGCAAGATCGCCGGGGCGATTCCCGGGCCGATGGAGGCCTGGCTCGCGCACCGGTCGATCGCCACACTCCCCTTGCGGGTCGACCGGCAGGACTCCACCGCGCTGGCCCTCGCCGAGTCCCTGCGGGGTCGACCCGAGGTGACCGGACTGCGTTATCCGGGGCTGCCGGAGGATCCCTCGTACAAGATCGCTTCACGGCAGATGCGGCGCTATGGGTGCGTGGTTTCCTTCGTGCTGCCCACGCGTGCGCGTGCCGATCGTTTCCTTGACGCACTGCGGCTTGTCGACGACGCAACGAGCTTTGGTGGGGTCCGGTCCACGGCCGAACGGCGCGGTCGGTGGGGCGGGGACGCCGTGCCGGAGGGCTTCATTCGTTTCTCGGTCGGCGCCGAGGACCCGGGAGACCTGGTGGCGGATGTGCTGCGCGCGCTGGAGGAGTCGACGGACTGACCGGCGGCGGAGCGACCGAAAGGTGCTCCGCTTCGTCGGACAGCGGTCCGAGCCTCCCCCCTCGTGGCTCGGACCGCCGCGGCTCCGCGCGCGAAGAACCGCGCGCACAAGGCGAGTTGCCTCTGTGTCAGTGTCCAATCACCCCGCGGATCCGCACCCTGGAGCGGCAACTGGGCCGTCCGCTGTTCGTGCGCCAGGCCCGTGGTGTGAACCGCACGACCATCGGCGACAAGCTCGTGCACAGGGCCGCTCCACATCTCGACGCGCTCGTGGTGCTGACCGGAGGTGAAGGCCAGGGCTTCGCGTTGCGTGTCTCCCGGCACCTGCTCGATCCGGCGGTACCTCAACTTCGGACGTACTTCCTGGTGGTCCGCACCGGCACGCTGGCGATGTCGCACGACTGGCTCCGGCACGCGGCGGTCGACTGAGGCCGAGGCCCTCCAGGTCTCGGGGATTCTTCTGCGGCCCTCGGTGATGTTGCACGTGAAACACTCATTTCGCTCAGCGGTCCAGCACCTTTACCTCCCCGGGAGCAGTTCGTGGGGAGCCGAAATGTTTCACGTGGAACCAGCCGGGCCACATTCCTCCCATGACCGTCCGACCCGTGGTCAAGCGCACCGCACGCGCCGTCCTGCTGGATGGCGACGACCTGATCCTCATCAAGCGAACCAAGCCAGGTGTCGATCCCTACTGGCTCACTCCGGGCGGCGGGGTCGAACCGGACGACACCACCGTCGTCGAAGCCCTCCACCGTGAATTGCACGAAGAGCTGGGGGCCAAGATCACCGACGTGGTGCCCTGCTTCGTGGACACCGTCGAGCACATCGGTGCGGACGGCGGCGCTTCGGGAGTGAAGGTGCAGCACTTCTTCGTGTGCCGCCTGGAGGCCATGAACCCCGCGCTGCGACACGGCCCGGAAGTCGACGAGCCCTGCGGCGAGTACGAGATCGTCCGTATCCCCTTCACCCGGGTCGGGATCGCCTCCGTCCACCTCGTGCCGCTCTCGCTGCGTCACTATCTGGACGGCAACATCGAGGGCGTACGGGCGATGCACGCGCCTGACCTGGGCTGACAGTAGGCGGGCTCGTCAGCTCCCGGTGACCACCAGTTCCTCCACCGCGTCATGGCGGATCCGCTCCACGGGGATACCGGCGCGCCGCAGCGCGACCACACCATTGCGGATCATCCCGGGCGGTCCCGACAGATAGGCGTCGTAGTCGTACCAGGGTCCGTACTCCCGTACGGCGTCGGTCAGCTGCAGCTGCGCCTGCTGGTCTATGACCGCGCGCACCGCGAGCCAGGGGTGACTCTGCTGGAGCCGCAGCATGGTGTCGATGTCGTACAGGTCGAGGTCGGTACGGGCGCCGTAGAACACCTCGACCCGCCGCCGGTCACCGTGCTCGGCAACGTCCTCGACGAGGGCCTTGATGGGCGCGATGCCGGTGCCGCCACCCAGACAGAGCAGGCCGCTGTTGGTGGTGTGGTCGACGGTCATCGTGCCGGTGGGCGGGCCGAGCCGGACGATGTCGCCGGGTCGGGCACGGTGCACCAGCGCATTGGAGACCCAGCCCGCAGGCACCGCCTTCACGTGAAAGGACAGGAGACCGTCGGAACGGGGCGCCGAGGCAAAGGAGTAGTGCCGCCAGACGCGGGGCCACCACGGCGTCTCCAGGCTCGTGTACTGGCCGGCGAGGAACGGATACGGCTGGTCGGGCCGGACGGTGATGACGGCGATGTCCGGCGTCCTGAGGTCGTGGGAGACCACCTCGCCGTACCACCAGGCCGGAGCACGCAGTTCATCGACAGCCGCCGCGTCGATCATCACCTGCGACATCGTCGTGTAGGCCCGTACCCACGCCGCCTCGGTCTCCTGGTCCCAGATCGCGGCCGCGTACCGGCTCAGTGAGCCGATGAGGCACTCGCCGACGGCCGGGTAGTGCTCGGGCCGGGTGCCGTACTTGCGGTGGCCATGTCCGAGGTTCTTCAGATACGCGACGAGGACCTCGGTGTTGTCGATGTGCTCGGCGGCGGTGAGCAGCGCCTTGAGGAGCCGGTCCCGCTGGGTGTCCATCGCGGCCGGGAAAAGTGAACGCAGTTCGGGGTGACGGACGAAGAGGAGCGCGTAGAAGTACGAGGTGGTCTTGTCGGCGACAGGACCGACCACGTCCATGGTCCGCCGGATGAGCACCGCATCCGGGGACGCCTGTTCGCGAGGCTCAGCGGACACCGGGGGCCCTTGTACGGGCGCGTACGGGGCGGAGGCCGGCGCGGGAGGTGTGCGGGAAGCCTCCGAGGTGGTGAACCCGAGGGCCGGCACCGGGCGCAGGGGTGGTGCGGGGACAGCGGATTCGGGTGCGTGGGCAGACGTGTCGGAAACCGGCGGCCCGGATGCGAAGGGCGGGAGTGCCGGAGTCCCGCCGGCCGAAGGCGCGGGCGTGAAGGGCGCGGGAAGAGGTGACGCGGGTGCGAGGGGCAGGGGAGGCAAGGGCGTGGGAGCCGGAGGTGTCGCCGGGCGCTGAGGCGTCGGCGGCACGGGTATTCGCTCCTGATCCGGCGGGACCTTGGCCTCAGCCGGACGGGCGTTGTCGTCCGGCGACACGCTCCTGGCGCCGCTCGGAGAAGGCCTGCCCACGGGACGCAGTGCGGCCAGCCGACTGCCTTCCGCTGCCTCCTGTTCGCCGCCCGGGGGAGCCTCCGGCTGCGTGTGCGGCTTGAACCAGCCGCCCCCGCCGTTGCCGCCGGAAGTGCCGTTGTCGGCCGACGTGGTGGTCGGAGCGTCCATGGTCTGCCTCGCCTCGAACATCTTTCGGTCGGTCTGCGCACTTCCTCGGTCGGAATGTGCTCGCGTCCCCCGCTGACGGCTTGCTTTCCCCGTTCGCCCCCTGTCCAATGCGGCCGCATTCAACCCGGATCACCACTCCACACGGACAAGCAGGGCCAGGGTGTGACATTGGCCACGTCGCTCTTCCCGCAGCGTCTCACCGTGGACGAACACCGTCACCGTGTAACCGGAAATGCGAGTCTTCGAGCTCTCCGTCCCGTTAGGCTGCATTGCCCCGCTCTCACCGCGTGCACGGGATACGTCACCCCGGTGCGGACAAGAACCGGAGTCGACCATACCGGCCGTCGCCGAGCGCACAAGTCCCGACCTTCTCAGCCACGAAAGACGAGGGGCGAACCATCATTTCCCTCAACTACCGGGCGCCGCACGCCAATTCATAGGCATCCCACAAATCCCGCCCCGCGCAGGTCGGCCCGGATGGAGATCGCAGACCGGCTCTGCGGGCAGTTCGGTCTGACCCGGGCGGACTGTGCCGCGTACGGCCACTCCCCGGCACGACGCCCGTCGCGGCGGTACTGGTCTCTGATGTCATGAGTGCCGAGGCCAGGCCTGTCGCCCGATGACCGATGCTCAGCGTTTCACGTGAAACATCTGTCCATGCGCTGTGCGGACCGGCACGACATGGCCAAAAGAGCGTACGGCCGACCGCAAACAGGTGGACGGCGGGGGCGCCGGTCGGACAGCCTGACCTGCGTGCCGACTCCTTCTCCCGCTGATCTGCCCATCCGCCGTCTGACGCGTCGCGATCTCATCGCATGCGCCGACTTGTCCGAGGACCGGGGCTGGCCCCGCGAGGAGCACAAGTGGAGTCTCCTGCTCACGGCAGGGAAGGGCTACGGCATCGACGACCCCGGCGGCGGACTGGTCGCCGCATGTGTCGTCACTGAGTACGGACCTTACGGCGACCCCGAGTTGGGAGCCATCGGCATGGTGCTGGTCGCCGAGGGGTATGCCCGCCGGGGCGTCGGTCGGCGGCTGATGCGGTACGTCGTCGCCGCCATGGGCACCACACCACTGACATTGCACGCGACCCCGAACGGTCGCCCCCTCTACGAAGAACTCGGCTTCAAGGTCACCGGCGGGGCCGAGATGGTCCGCGGACGCTTCACACCAAACGGTCCGGAGCCCGAGACCGGCACCCGCGCGGCCACGGCCGAGGATCTCGCCGAGATCATCCGGCTCGACGAGGAGGTGTTCGGCACCGACCGCACACCCATGATCACTCGGCTGCCCGCCTTCTCCGACCAGTTGCGCGTCGCCGAGGAGAACGGCCGGATCATCGGCTACGCGGCAGCCTGGCCCAACATGGACACCCATGTGGTCGGTCCCCTGATCGCCCGCGACCCGGAGACGGCGAAGGCGCTCCTCGCCTCACTCGCCGCCCGGACCGACCGTCCGCTGCGAACGGATATCGACCTGCGGCACGGGGAACTGCTGGCGTGGGTGAAGGAGCGTGGGCTGGCGCCGGTGGGTCACAACGCGGTGATGACGTACGGGATCCACGAACTGCCGGGTGACTGGACGCGGCGCTTCGCGCCTCTGACGGTGGCCGCGGGCTGAGGGCCTGCCTCTTTCCTGCCCGGGGCACCGCGCGGTGCCGCCTGCTGCCTGGCAGATGTACCGCGGGTGACGACGGAACCTGGTGCGTTCGCGCGGCGCTCCAGAGCAGCCGACAGAAAGGCGAGGAGCAGGGCGCCCACGGCGAGAGCGGCGCCGACCCAGTTCGGGGCGGTGCAGCCGCGCCCTTCTGGTACCGAGGGCGGTCATGATCGGGGCTCCGACCATGACACCGAGCGCATAGCCGGTCACGAGAAAGCCGGCGGGCGGGATGGAGACCCCGAAGTCGCTCGCCACGTCGGGCAGCAGGCCCATGATCACGAATTCCGCGGTGCCAATGCCGAAGGCCCCGATTGCGAGGGCCAGGAGCACGGGAGGCATGAGGGAGCAGCACCTTCCGGAGAGATTGCATAAGCGCCTTAACTGCTGCCGGCGACGGACCCCGCGCCCACCGCCCTCTCCCAGGGCTGGTGCGCCCTTAGCCGGAGCGCGACGACGCGGCGGGTCACCAGGTTCGAGGACCGCGGGCTGCTTGCGCGGTACCTGTACCCCACCGACCGCCGAGGGATCTACACCGACGTCAGCGGAGCAGGGCTCACGCTTCTCGACGAGGCACGTCGCATCAATGACAGCGCCCTTCGCGAGGCCCTCGACGAGACGGCTGGAGACCCGCGGCTGGCTCCGCTGGTCCGGGTCGTCGAGTCGGTGAACCTGCCCGCATAGGCTGCGAACATGGGAGATCTTGAAATACGGCCCGCGACGGCGGAGGACGTTCCCGCGATCGTCGGCATGCTGGCCGACGACCCCCTGGGCGCACAGCGCGAGTCACCGGACGACCTGACCCCGTACCTGATCGCACTGGACCGGCTGACCGCCGACCCGAACCAGCACCTGATCGTCGCGATCCGCGAGGCTCGCGTGGTCGGCACCCTCCAGCTCACGATCGTTCCCGGGCTGTCCCGCAGAGGCGCGGCCCGGGCGATCATCGAGGGTGTGCGCGTCCACACCACCGAACGCGGCAGCGGCCTGGGCACGCGGCTCATCGAGTGGGCGGTCGAGACGTCACGCCGCGAGAACTGCCAGTTGGTCCAGCTGACCTCGGACGTCACGCGCACGGACGCCCACCGCTTCTACGAACGGCTCGGCTTCACGCCTTCGCACGTGGGCTTCAAGCTCCAGCTCTGAAAACACGCGAGGAAGCGTCATGTTTCACGTGAAACATGACACTTCCTCACAGTCGGCGCCTACTTGATCCCGCGCCACCCTTCCGGATCCACTCCACCCGGCACAGAGGCCCCCTCCTCGTACGGCTGACGCACGAAGACGAACGATCCGAGGTCCAGGTGGTCCACAGCCCCATTAGGCCGCCGTACGGCCCGCAGAAGCTCACCGGCGAAGTACCCGTCGAGTCCCGTCCAGGTGCCGTCGCCGTTCGCCTTGAACCGCGAGCGGCGGCCGTTGCCGGCCAAGGGCCCCAGGGATACGCCCCCATCAAGCGACAGCCGCATGGCGTAGGGCGCGGTCCCCCAGTACCACGGGCCCGTCAACTCCAGTACAGCCCTGTCGACTTCGGGCAACGGGCGCCACGGCTCGGGAATCCGCGGCTCGGCCTCCGAGACGATCTTCACGAGGTCCCCGGCGACCACGGACACCGGCGGGCCAGAGGTGCAGTTGGCCAGGACGACAGCCGCGAGGTCGTCCGCCACGTCGATGGTGAGGCTCGCCAGGAAGCCGGGGAGCGAGCCTCCGTGCCCCACCAGCAGTCGCCCTTCCCGGTACTGGATCTGCATCCCGAGGCCGTACGCCGAGCCCGCGGCCACGTCCTCCGGCTCGGCGGGAGCAGCCGGCGTACGCATCTCCGCGACGGACGCAGCGCTCAGTACCCGGTCGTCCCCCTTGGCCAGGAAGACGGCGAAGCGCGCCAGGTCTCCTGCCGTGGACCAGAGCTGACCGGCCGGCGCCATCCGTCCGAGGTCCTCCGTCGGCTCCGGCAGCAGCGCATCGGCCCAGGGATGCACCGCCCAGCCCCCCGCGTGCGGTGCCCGCGGCTGCCCGCTGGTCCGTTCCAGCCCCAGGGGATCGAGCACCTCCCGCCGCAGCACGTCCTCCCACGGAGCACCGCGCAACTCCTCGACCAGCGCACCCAGAAGGCTGTAGCCCGGGTTCGAGTAGTGGTGACGTCGACCCACGGGATGCAGCAACGGCCGCTCGCCGAGGACGTCGGCCAGCTCGGGGCGCAGTGATCCAGGTGTCCGCTCCCACCAGGGCGCGGGTGACTCGGCCGCCAACCCACCGGTGTGCGCGAGCAGTTCGGCGATAGTGGCCTCCCCCGCTCCGGTACCCGGCAGGTGCTTCTCCAGCGGATCGACGAGATCGAGAAGCCCCTCGTCGCGCAGTCGCATCACCAGTACGGCGGTGAAGGTCTTGGTGATCGAACCGATCCGGTACTGCACGTTCGCGTCAGGGGCATGGCCGTCCACCGAACTGCGCGCGCCTGTCCACACTGTCTCCCCGCCCCGCACCACCGCCGCGACCAAGGACGGCGCCCGCCCGTCACTCTGGGCGACAGCGATCCGATGGAGCAACGCCCGTCGCGTGCTGGGAAGGAGCTCGTCCTGAGGTGTTGTCATGGGGCAAGTTCAGCGGTCGAGCCGCGTCACGTCGAGCGCATTTCCCCCTCGCCGGGCACCCGCTCACGTCTGGGCCATGTCCACGAACCGGGAGTAGTGCCCCTGGAAGGCGACTGTGATCGTCGCTGTCGGGCCGTTTCGGTGCTTGCCGACGATGATGTCCGCCTCGCCGGCGCGCGGTGACTCCTTCTCGTACGCGTCCTCGCGGTGCAGCAGGATCACCATGTCCGCGTCCTGCTCGATCGAGCCGGACTCACGCAGGTCGGAGACCATGGGCTTCTTGTCCGTCCGCTGCTCAGGACCACGGTTCAGCTGCGACAGCGCGATCACCGGCAGTTCCAGCTCCTTGGCCAGGAGCTTCAGGTTTCGCGACATGTCCGAGACCTCCTGCTGGCGGCTCTCGGACCGCTTGCCGCCGGACTGCATCAGCTGGAGGTAGTCGATGACCACGAGCTTCAGGTCCGCGCGCTGCTTGAGACGCCGGCACTTGGCACGGATCTCCATCATCGACAGGTTCGGGGAGTCGTCGATGTACAGGGGCGCGGCCGAGACGTCCGGCATACGTCGGGCGAGCCTGGTCCAGTCCTCGTCGGTCATCGTGCCGGAGCGCATGTGGTGAAGAGCCACGCGTGCCTCGGCGGACAGCAGACGCATGGCGATCTCGTTGCGGCCCATTTCGAGGGAGAAGATCACACTGGGCATGTTGTGCTTGATCGAGCAGGCACGGGCGAAGTCCAGTGCCAGCGTCGACTTACCCATGGCGGGGCGGGCCGCGATGATGATCATCTGGCCGGGGTGCAGACCGTTGGTGAGCTGATCGAGGTCGGTGAACCCGGTCGGCACACCGGTCATCTCCCCCGACCGTGAGCCGATCGCCTCGATCTCGTCGAGCGCGCCTTCCATGATGTCGCCGAGCGGCAGATAGTCCTCGGTGGTGCGCTGCTCGGTGACCGCGTAGATCTCGGCCTGGGCGCTGTTGACGATCTCGTCGACGTCCCCGTCCGCCGCGTATCCCATCTGGGTGATGCGGGTTCCGGCCTCGACCAGACGCCGCAGGACCGCGCGCTCGTGCACGATCTCCGCGTAGTACTCGGCGTTCGCCGCTGTCGGCACTGTCTGCACCAGCGCGTGCAGATAAGGAGCGCCGCCGACCTTGGTGATCTCGCCCCGTCTGGTGAGCTCGGCCGCGATCGTGATCGGGTCTGCAGGCTCGCCCTTCGCGTAGAGATCGAGGATGGCCCCGTAGATGATCTCGTGCGCGGGCCGGTAGAAGTCGTGGCCCTTGAGTACCTCGACGACGTCGGCGATCGCGTCCTTCGACAGAAGCATGCCGCCGAGTACCGACTGTTCGGCGTCGAGGTCCTGCGGCGGCACCCGCTCGAAGGACGTTCCCTCGCTTTCCCAGGCGCCGTTCTCACGACCGCGGTCGTGCTGTTCGTCACGCCCCCGGCCACCTTCGCGGCGTTGACGGGAGGGGGGCAGACGATCACTGGGACCGCTGTCGGCCCACGGATCGTCCAAGGGCTCGGAAATACTCACCGAGCCACCTCCTCCCATCCGCAGAGCGGACCTCGCCATGCCCTCTGTTCTACGGCACGGCACTGACAAATAAGAGGCCCAACTCCGGTTCCGGCGCGTCGGTTTTATGACGTTTCCGAGGCTGGGAGACGGGGTGGGCTCCGGACCACCGTAGGCCCGTCGGCACCGTCAGCCAATCTGGTTATCCACAGGGCATGTGGACGACGGCCCGGATGCTGTGGAGAACTCCGCGAAACCTGTGTACGACCCGGTGGACAGCCCTGTGAACAAGCTTTCGCGATCGTCGACACACCGCCGCTGACCAGCACGTTCTCCGTCCACCGGCTGTGCAGGAGAAAAACTTTCGCCATCGGGCCAAGATCTCCACAAGCGGCACACCGCAACACGCCCCTCAAGCAGGGAAGTAATAGCCTCTACCGCATTGCATCTCTTACCTGTGGAAGACTAGATTGGTGGTCATGACACAGGCTCCCGCTGCACCGACGGCGACCCGTCGCCGGTACGACCGAGAGATCGTCGCGCTGGCCGTCCCTGCCTTCGGCGCACTCATCGCCGAGCCCCTCTTCGTCATTGCCGACAGCGCGATCATCGGCCACCTCGGCACCGCTCAATTGGCCGGGCTCGGCATCGCCTCGGTCCTGCTCACCACAGCTGTCAGCGTCTTCGTCTTCCTCGCGTACGCCACCACGGCCTCCGTCGCCCGCCGCGTCGGCTCCGGCGATCTCCAGGCCGCCATCCGCCAGGGCGTGGACGGCATCTGGCTCGCCCTGCTGCTCGGCGCCACGGTCATCGCCGTCGTCCTGCCCGCGTCACCCGCGCTCGTGGATCTCTTCGGCGCCTCGAAGACCGCTGCCCCCTACGCGGACACCTACCTGCGGATCTCCGCGCTCGGCATCCCCGCCATGCTCGTCGTCCTCGCCTCCACCGGGATTCTGCGTGGCCTCCAGGACACGAAAACCCCGCTGTACGTCGCCATCGCGGGCTTCGTCGCCAACGCCGCCCTGAACGCGGGACTCGTGTACGGCGCGGACCTCGGCATCGCGGGTTCCGCCTGGGGCACCGTCATCGCCCAGTGGGGCATGGCGGCGGCGTATCTCACGGTCGTCGTCCGCGGCGCGCGCCGGCACGGGGCCTCGCTACGCCCCGATGCTTCAGGGATCCGGGCCTCCGCCCAGGCGGGTGCGCCACTTCTCGTGCGCACCCTGTCCCTGCGGGCGATCCTGGTGATCGCCACGGCCGTCGCCGCACGGCTCGGGGACGCGGACGTCGCCGCGCACCAGATCATCCTGTCCCTGTGGAGTCTGCTCGCCTTCGCGCTCGACGCGATCGCCATCGCCGGGCAGGCCATCATCGGCCGCTGTCTCGGCGCGAACGACACCAAAGGCGCGCGCGACGCCTGCCGCCGCATGGTCGAGTGGGGCATCGCGACCGGAGTCGGGCTTGGTCTGCTGGTGATCGTCAGCCGTCCACTGTTCCTGCCCCTGTTCACCAGCGACGCCGCGGTCAAGGACACCGCGTTGCCTGCCCTGCTCGTGGTCGCGCTGTCGCAACCGATCTGCGGGATCGTCTACGTCCTCGACGGCGTACTGATGGGTGCGGGCGACGGCCTCTACCTTGCCGGGGCGATGCTGATCACGCTGGCCGCCTTCGTACCCGTAGCCCTGCTCGTGCCGACTTTCGGCGGCGGCCTCACTGCCCTGTGGGGGGCGATGACGCTCATGATGACCGTCCGCATGGTGACTCTGTGGCTGCGATCCCGTTCAGGCCGTTGGATGGTCACGGGCGCCACCCGCTGAAGCACAACGAGCCCCGAGCGCACCGAAACCAGTCCTCAGTCGGCGCCCCCCTGTTTCACGTGAAACATCGACCGCGTTCCTACCGTTTCACGTGAAACATCTGCATGCGTGCTACCCACGAACCCGCTCACGCAGAAGGGCCGCACCCCGGAGGATGCGGCCCTACAAACTGCTTCAACGAACGCAACGCCTAGGCTGCGACGACCTCGATGTTGACCTTGGCGGCAACCTCGGGGTGCAGACGCACGGACGTCTCGTGAGCGCCGAGGGTCTTGATCGGCGAGCCCAGCTCGATGCGGCGCTTGTCGACCTCGGGGCCACCGGAAGCCTTGATCGCCGTGGCGATGTCGGCCGGGGTGACGGAACCGAAGAGACGACCGGCGTCGCCGGAGCGAACGGCCAGACGAACCTTGACGCCTTCGAGGCGGGCCTTGATGTCGTTGGCCTGCTCGATGGTCTGGATCTCGTGGATCTTGCGAGCGCGACGAATCTGCTCGACGTCCTTCTCGCCGCCCTTGGTCCAGCGGATCGCGAAGTTCCGCGGGATCAGGTAGTTGCGAGCGTAGCCGTCCTTGACGTCGACTACGTCGCCCGCGGCACCGAGGCCGGAGACCTCGTGGGTGAGGATGATCTTCATTTGTCGGTCACCCTTCCCTTATCGCGCGGTGGACGTGTAGGGCAGCAGCGCCATCTCACGGCTGTTCTTGACAGCCGTGGCGACGTCACGCTGGTGCTGCGTGCAGTTGCCGGTCACGCGGCGGGCACGGATCTTGCCGCGGTCGGAAATGAACTTCCGCAGCATGTTCGTGTCCTTGTAGTCCACGTACTGGACCTTGTCCTTACAGAAAGCGCAGACCTTCTTCTTAGGCTTGCGCACAGGCGGCTTCGCCATGGTGTTTCTCCTGTGTGATCAAGAAGTGTGGGTACGGCCCACCCCTCGGCCCGAAGGCCTAGAAGGGGGGCTCGTCCGAGTAGCCGCCGCCGCTGCCGCCGCTGTTGCCGCCGGAGTTTCCACCCCAGCCGCCACCACCACCGCCACCCTGGTTGCCACCGGCAGGAGCGCCGGTCGCCCAGGGGTCGTCGGCCGGAGCGCCGCCGCCCTGCGGAGCGCCGCCGGAGTTTCCACCCCAGCCACCGCCCTGCTGGCCGCCGCCGCCACCGCCGCCGCTGTAACCGCCCTGGCCACCTCGGCCTGCGGCCTTGGTGACCTTGGCGGTGGCGCTGCGCAGGCTGGCGCCGACCTCATCGACGTCCAGCTCGTAGACCGTGCGCTTCTCGCCCTGTGTGGTCTCGTAGGACCGCTGCTTCAGCCGGCCCTGCACGATGACGCGCATGCCTCGCTGGAGCGACTCGGCCACGTTCTCCGCCGCCTGACGCCAGACCGAGCAGGTCAGGAACAGGCTCTCGCCGTCCTTCCACTCGTTCGTCTGACGGTCGAACGTGCGGGGGGTGGACGCGACACGGAACTTCGCGACCGCCGCACCCGAGGGGGTGAAGCGCAGCTCGGGGTCGTCGACAAGATTGCCGACGACCGTGATGACGGTCTCGCCTGCCATAGGGGAACCTCTCGGCGGGTTTGCTGCTGGCTGCTTTTGGTGCTGCTACTCGGAATCCCGAGATCGACCGAGCGGGAGGCTCAGTGGGTCTCGGGGCGGAGGACCTTGGTCCGGAGGACCGACTCGTTCAGGTTCATCTGGCGGTCGAGCTCCTTGACGACCGCAGGCTCGGCCTGCAGGTCGATGACCGAGTAGATGCCCTCGGGCTTCTTCTTGATCTCGTACGAGAGACGACGACGGCCCCAGGTGTCGACCTTCTCGACCTTTCCGTTGCCCTCACGGACGACGGAGAGGAAGTTCTCGATCAGAGGGGCGACAGCGCGCTCCTCCAGCTCGGGGTCGAGGATGACCATCACTTCGTAGTGACGCATGTGGAACCCACCTCCTTTGGACTCAGCGGCCACGGTCGTTCCGTGGCAGGAGGGTTGTTATGCGTACGCAACGGTATCGGCGACCACTGACAGCCGGAGGTCCTCGGAAGGATTCTCGCGACGCCCTGGGCAGACACCGGTGCAGACGCTACAGACTACCCGTACTGCGCTTCCGGTTGAAATCAGACCCCGGTGACCCCCAATCTGTACACATCGGGTGTGTATGGCGCTACAGTGCGCCGCCTTCCGCAGGAGGTGCCACATGGCACAGGCATTGCGACCCAACACCGCCGGATCCCTCTTCGCCACCGACGGCAAACCCCATCTCCTCCAGGACAGCCTGCTGGCTGTGACCCTGGTGCTCGGGGTGACTGCCTTCGTCACGGCGATGTTCCACAGTCTGCATCTGCTCAGCTCCTGGACCGGCCTGGTGGGGATCCTCACCGGCGCGTACGGACAGTTCGTCTCGGAGACGACTCGCGAACGCTTCGGCCTGATCCTGGGGCTCGGTGCCGCAGCGGTCGGCTTCTTCCTCGGCATGGCGCACGGTGGTCTCTTCGGCGGCGTGATCGGCTGAGCGGGACCACCCCCTGGTGCCCCGGCCGACGCAGGGCCGGGGCACAGGTGCCGTACGGCCAGTCGAGGCGCTCGCAGGGCGCAGTAGGCTTCGGCGCGAGAGCCGGAGCCCCTGTACCCATGGGGACACACCAGCCCGAGGAGCGCCCGGAATGAGCCTGACCCTGAGGACGATCAGCCGAGAGCAGCATCTGGCGTACATCCAGAGCCTGCCGTCGGCGAGCCACATGCAGGTTCCTGCCTGGGCAGACGTCAAGGCGGAGTGGCGCTCCGAGAACCTCGGGTGGTTCGACGACCGGACGGGCGAGATGGTCGGCGCGGGCCTCGTGCTGTACCGCCAGCTGCCCAAGATCAAGCGGTATCTCGCTTATCTGCCCGAGGGCCCGGTCATCAACTGGTTCGCGCCGAATCTCGACGACTGGATCCAGCCGATGCTGGCGCACCTCAAGCAGCAGGGCGCCTTCTCGGTGAAGATGGGCCCGCCGGTGATCATCCGGCGCTGGGAGGCCACGTCCATCAAGGCGGGCATCCAGAGCCCGGACGTGAAGCGGCTGCGGGACATCGAGGCCGACTTCATCGAGCCGCGCGCCTTCGAGGTCGCCGACAAGCTGCGTCGCATGGGGTGGCAGCAGGGGGAGGACGGCGGCGCCGGTTTCGGCGACGTACAGCCTCGCTACGTCTACCAGGTACCGCTCGCGAACCGCTCGCTCGAAGAGGTCCACGCGAACTTCAACCAGCTGTGGCGCCGCAACATCAAGAAGGCCGAGAAGGCCGGCGTCGAGGTCGTCCAGGGCGGCTACAACGAGCTGGAGGAGTGGCAGCGGCTGTACGAGATCACAGCGCTGCGCGACCACTTCAGGCCCCGCCCGCTGTCGTACTTCCAGCGCATGTGGACGGCCCTCAACACCGAGGACCCCAACCGCATGCGGCTCTACTTCGCCCGCCACAACGGGGTGAACCTGTCGGCCGCGACGATGCTGATCGTCGGCGGACACGTCTGGTACTCCTACGGCGCCTCGGACAACATCGGCCGTGAGGTCCGGCCCTCGAACGCCATGCAGTGGCGGATGCTGCGCGACGCCTACGCACTGGGCGCGACCGCCTACGACCTGCGCGGCATCTCCGACTCGCTGGACGAGACGGACCATCTCTTCGGTCTGATCCAGTTCAAGGTCGGCACCGGCGGACAGGCCGCCGAGTACCTCGGTGAGTGGGACTTCCCGCTCAACAAGCTGCTTCACAAGGCGCTCGACATCTACATGTCGCGCCGCTGATCCATCGGCATTCCCGTTCACATTCCTGAGGCACCGCAGCCACGAGAAAGGTTCCAGGTCCCGGCCATGGCGCTCACGCTCTACGTCGACACCGCGCGCTGGCGTGCGCACCACAAGCACGTGTCCGAGCAGTTCCCCGGGCTCGTCCCGGTCTGCAAGGGAAACGGCTACGGCTTCGGGCACGAGCGGCTCGCGGAGGAGGCCACTCGGCTGGGCTCCGACATTCTGGCCGTCGGAACGACGTACGAGGCCGCGCGGACCAAGGACTGGTTCAGCGGCGACCTGCTGGTGCTGACGCCCTTCCGGCGGGGCGAGGAGCCTGTGCCGCTGCCTGACCGCGTCATCCGCTCGGTGTCGTCGGTGGACGGGGTGCACGGCCTCGTCGGAGCCCGTGTCGTCATCGAGGTCATGTCCTCCATGAAGCGACACGGTGTGACCGAGCGGGAGCTGCCCCAGCTGCACGCCGCCATAGAGGACGTGCGCCTCGAAGGCTTCGCGATCCACCTGCCACTGGACCGCACCGACGGCTCGGACGCCGTGGAGGAGGTCATCGGCTGGATGGACCGGCTGCGCGCCGCCCGGCTGCCCCTGCACACCATGTTCGTCAGTCACCTCAAGGCGGACGACCTCGCGCGACTTCAGCAGCAGTTCCCGCAGACACGTTTCCGCGCCCGCATCGGCACGCGGCTGTGGCTGGGGGATCACGAGGCCACGGAGTACCGCGGCGCGGTCCTGGACGTCACGCAGGTGGCCAAGGGTGACCGGTTCGGCTACCGGCAGCAGAAGGCCGCCTCGGACGGCTATCTGGTGGTCGTGGCGGGCGGTACGTCGCACGGGGTGGGCCTGGAGGCCCCCAAGGCCCTGCACGGCGTCATGCCGCGTGCCAAGGGCGTCGCCCGCGCCGGCCTCGCCACGGTCAACCGGAATCTCGCTCCGTTCGTCTGGGGCGGCAAGCAGCGCTGGTTCGCCGAGCCGCCGCACATGCAGGTCTCGATCCTCTTCGTGCCGTCGGACGCACCGGAGCCGAAGGTGGGCGAGGAACTGGTGGCCCATCTGCGACACACCACCACGCAGTTCGACCGCATCGTCGACCGCTGACCACACTCTGAGGGTCGTGCGAAGGGCCGTACACGGAGTCCGTGTACGGCCCTTCGCACGACCCTCTCCAGCGGTGTTCGCTCAGAGCGAACGGTCGTCCTCGTCCCGAAGCTGCCGGCTGCCCCACTCCACCTGCGGCCCGTCGAAGTGCGTGGCGTGCTGCGGTGGATGAGCCGCAGAGCCGAGTACGAAGACGTCCTCAGCGCCGTCGAGCACGCCTCCTGACGGATCGTCGTCGCCGGCCCGGCGCACCACGTCCCGCTCCGGCATGAGGACGTCCCGGACGATCACGGCACACAGGTACAGCGTGCCCACCAGGTGGACGCCGATGACGAACTGGTAGCCCTCGGTGGGCAGGCCCTTGTGGGCGTCACCGCTGGTCGTGTAGGCGAGGTACATCCAGATCCCCAGGAAGTACGCGACCTCGCACGCCTGCCAGATCAGGAAGTCCCGCCATTTCGGGCGGGCCAGTACGGCGAGGGGGACCAGCCACAGGACGTACTGGGGTGAGTAGACCTTGTTGGTGAGGATGAAGGCCGCGACGATCAGGAAGGCGAGCTGGGCGAAGCGCGGGCGGCGTGGCGCGGTCAGCGTGAGTCCCGCGATGCCGACGGCCGAGGCCAGCATCAGCAGCGTCGCGAAGGTGTTGACGGTCTCCGTGGTGAATGGGTAGTCGAAACGCTGGGAGATGATCAGCCAGAAGGAGCCGAAGTCGACACCCCGCTCCTGGCTGAACGTGTAGAACTTCGACCAGCCGTCGAAGGCGAAGTACATCACCGGAACATTCACGGCGGCCCAGGCCAGGACGGCGCCCCCCAGAGCCGTTCCGAACGGCCGCCACTTGCCGGCGCGCCAGCACAGCACGAACAGGGGGCCCAGCAGCAGCACGGGATAGAGCTTGGCGGCCGTGGCGAGGCCCAGGAGAACCCCGAAGGCAAGGGCCCTTCCCCGGGACCACATCAGCATCGCCGCGGCCGTCAGAGCGACCGCCAGCAGGTCCCAGTTGATGGTGGCGGTCAGCGCGGCGGCAGGCGCCAGCGCGACCAGCAGACCGTCCCAGGGGCGCCGCGCGTGCGTACGTGACACGCAGACGACGATGATCGCCGCGCACACCATCAGCATTCCGGCGTTGACGAACCAGTACCACTGCTCCTGGTGCTGGATGGTTCCGCTGCTGGGCGTGAGCCAGGCGGCCACCTCCATGAACACGCCGGTCAGCACCGGGTATTCGAGGTACTGCATGTCGCCGTCGAACTTGTCGAAGTACGGCACCAGTCCGTCGGCGAATCCACGGCCCTGGTAGAGGTGCGGAATGTCCGAGTAGCAGGCGTGCGTGTACTGCGTGCTGGCCCCGAAGAACCAGCCGCCGTTGTAGCAGGGCGCCTTCTGGACCAGGCCGAGGGCGAACATGCCGATCGCCACGAGCGCGACCACCCGTACCGGGGTCCACCAGGACGTCCCCAGCAGGGCACGCCGTCCGATGGGGCCGCCGATCAGCTCACTGCCGGCCACGGCGATCTCGTCGTCCCTGGTCGGCCGTACCGGATCCGGCTCGCGCACGCTCGCTTGCGTCGTCTCTGCACTGGACATGGGCCACATCCTGCCGTACGTGCCTAGGAATACGCCGAGGGCCGCCGCACCTGGTCGGTGCGACGGCCCCATGTTTCACGTGCAACAGCGTGAATCGGATCGGTGTTTCACGTGAAACAACCGCGCCGGGCGCTGATTCGGCCAACCAGTCCGTCAGCCGAAGATTCCTCCGTTGCCGTTGCCGTTGCCGTTGCCATTCGTGTTGCCGTTAGTCTCTCCGTCGCTCTCCGTGGGAGATGGACTGGATGTCACTCCGCCGTCGGTAGCGCCTCCGTTCGTGCCTCCTGTGTCGGTCCCCCCGGTGTCCGCGCACGTGGGATCGAAGGGGTTGCAGGATTCACTCGGTGAGGGTGAGGGAGAGGGCTCGACCTCCTCGTCGGAGGGCGACGGGCTCGGTGACGGGGTGACTTCCTCCGACTCGGTGACGTCGGGCGTCGGGCTCGGCAGCGGGTCCTCGTCGACGACCTCGCCGTAGGGCTCTGGAGTCGGGAAGTCCACCACCGGAGCGCCCTTCAGCGCCTGTTCCATGTAGTCGTGCCAGATCTCGGCCGGGAACGAGGCACCGTGGATCTTCTCCTGGCCACCCGTGCCGTACATCTCCAGGAACTGGCGGTTCTTCTGGGTCTCGTCGTCGTTCATCCGGAACATGCTGATCGCGGTGGACAGCTGCGGGGTGTACCCGATGAACCAGGCCGACTTGTTCCCGTCGGTGGTACCGGTCTTACCGGCCACCTCCCGGCCGGGGAGCTGGGCCGCCGTACCTGTTCCGTCGTCGACCACGGTCTTGAGGACATCGGTGACGTTGTCGGCGACCTGCTCGGTGAACATCTGCTTGGGCTTGGCGATCTTCTCGTGATCGAAGACGACGCCGTCCTTGCTGTTGACCTTCTCGACCGAGTACGGATTGTTCTGCTTGCCGCTCGCCGCGAAGGTCGCGTACGCACCGGCCATGCGGATCGCGCTGGGGTCGGACGTACCGATCGAGAACGACGGGAAGTCGGCACTGGCCAGACTGCTGTCGAGGATGCCCGCGTCGGTCGCGGACTCCCGGACCTTGTCCAGGCCGACATCCATACCGAGCTGGACGTAGGCGGAGTTGGAGGAGACCCTCATCGCCTCACGCAGGTCGATGCGGTAGCTGGGCGGGTTGTACGACTCGTCGCCGTCGTTGCGCTGCAGCCACTCCTTGTCGTCCTTGTCCTTCCAGATCGTGTTGTCGTAGTTCTCGATCTTCAGCTTGTTCTTGCCGCTGTAGATACTGTCCGGAGAGACCTGGGTCCGTTCGTCCTGGGCCTGCTCCGCCTTCAGGTCCGGATCCCGCACACCCCACTTCATCGCGGCGGCGAGTACGAACGCCTTGAACGTCGAACCCACCTGGGCGCCCGTCGTGTCGGCGTTGTTGGTGAAGTGCTTGGTCGCGTCCTCACCGCCGTAGATGGCCTTGATCGCGCCTGACGTCGGGTCCACGGAAGCGCCACCGAACTGGACGTACTTGTCCGTCTTCGGCCGCTCTTTCTCGTTGATGTTCGCCTTCTGGACGTTCTTGACCGCCTTCTCCAACGCCTGGACCTTCTTCTTGTCGAAGGTCGTGTAGATCGAGTAGCCGCCCCGCTGCAGTTGCTCGGCGGTGATCCCGGTCTTGTCGGTGTTGTTGATCAGGTAGCCCTTGGCAAGGTCGACGAGGTAACCGACCTGGCCGCCCAGCGCGGTGTTGGAACGCGGGTTCTGGATCGTCGGGAAGGTCGTGATCTTGGCACGGTCGACCGCGGTCATGCGGCCGTCCTTGACCTCCTCGTCGAGGATCCACTTCCACCGCTCCACGGCCCGCTTGGTGTTCTTTTCCTGGGTGGCGTTCACGGAGTCGACAGCCACGTTGCCGGCCGGGTCGTAGTACGTGGCGCCCTTCAGTACGGCAGCCAGGAACGCGCACTGGCTGGCGTCGAGGTCCTTCGCGTCCTTGTTGAAGTACGCGCGGGCGGCTGCCTGCATCCCGTAGGAGTCACGGCCGTAGTAGGCGGTGTTCAGGTAGCCCGCCATGATCTCCTTCTTGTCGACGTTGGTGCCGACCTTGATGGAGATGAACAGCTCCTTGAACTTTCGCGTGAGCGTCTGCGACTGGTCGTTCAGGCGAGCGTTCTTCACGTACTGCTGGGTGATCGTCGAACCACCCTGTGTCTGACCACCCTTGGCCATGTTGAACAGGGCCCGGGCGATACCCATCGGGTCGACACCGCTGTCGGTCTCGAACGTCTTGTTCTCGGCCGACATCACGGCGTACCGCATCGACGCGGGGATCTGCTCGTAGCCGATGATCTGACGGTTCGTCTCACCACCGGTCGCCACCATCTGACTGCCGTCGGCCCAGTAGTAGACGTTGTTCTGAGCAGTGGCGGTATTCGCGACCTTCGGCACACCCACCAGGGCGTAGCCGATGCCGGCCACCGCCACCAGACTGCCGACGAAGCCGATGAAGAGTCCCGTCACCTGCCGCCACGAGGGCATCCAGCGCGCCGCGCCGTACTTGCCCGCGCGCGGATAGTCGATGAAGCGCTTCTTGGGCGGGGGACCGGCCGCCCTGCCTCTGCCGCGCCCGGGCCCGTTCGGACCGTTGGGACCGCCGCGGCGTCCGCCGCCCTCGGCTCCTCTGCGACGTCCACCAGTACTTCTCTGGGCGGCGCGCCGGGAATCGGCGCGGCCTTGCGACTGGCGCTCCTCACCTTCCGCTCCATAGGGACCCAACCCGTAGGAATCCGATCCGTAGGAGTCGGAAGGAGACTCGGTTGCGCCTCGCGGTGCCGCACGGCGGCCGGAGGACGAGCCGGACTGGCCGCGTCGGGCCGCGGCACGTCCGCCTCCCTGCGGCTGCGGCGGTTTGCGACGGTGCTCGCTCATCGAACGATTACTCCTTGGGCAGGCGCACCCGTGCGCGCCTGGAAGCGGCGGCTGGTTTCCGGTCCCCCCAAAGTACGGATGCGGCCGTGTTCGCATTCATCCGTACCTCACCAAGCACGACGACGTCCCCACACGTCACTCGGGTCCCGGTGGATTGCATGGCGCACAGACTACGCACCGTCAAAACCTCTTCAGCCCCGAAGTTCACCCCAAATCAGGCAACTTGGTTCCTACGAATCGGTGATGTGATCCCGTTCACGGCTTCCCCCCTTGTCCCATCCGCAGGGCCGATCTATCGTCTGGATGTATCGAGTCGATACATCAGCTCGGCATAAACAGTGCTCAAGACCGTCACGGTCGGACCGTGGGAGAAGGGAGGCGACGATGAGCCGACGTTCCGGGATCCTCGAGTTCGCCGTCCTCGGCCTGCTCCGCGAGTCCCCCATGCACGGCTATGAGCTGCGGAAACGACTCAATACGTCACTGGGTGTGTTCCGCGCCTTCAGCTACGGCACGCTGTATCCCTGCCTCAAGACGCTGGTCGTGAGCGGCTGGTTGATCGAGGAGTCGGGGGGCGCGTCGGAGGACGCACTCGCCGCCCCGCTCACAGGACGCCGCGCGAAGATCGTCTATCGGTTGACGGCGGAAGGTAAGGAGCACTTCGAGGAGCTGCTCTCGCAGACCGGCCCGGACGCGTACGAGGACGAGCACTTCGCCGCTCGTTTCGCGTTCTTCGGGCAGACGTCCCGCGATGTACGCATGCGCGTGCTCGAAGGGCGTCGCAGCCGGCTGGAGGAGCGTCTGGAGAAGATGAGCTCCTCCCTGGCGCGTACACGGGAGCGCCTCGACGACTACACCCTTGAGCTCCAGCGCCACGGAATGGAGTCCGTGGAGCGCGAAGTGCGCTGGCTGAACGAGCTCATCGAGAGCGAGCGGGCCGGGCGGGACCTCAAAGGTGCCGACTCCGGGGAAACCGACTCGCAGGACACCACATCTGGAGCGCCGGGCGGCCTGCCCCGGTCCCGGGAGGACGACTCCCGGACCGGTCCGTCCGACGACACCGCCACGTGAGGGCCGCTCAGGTCCTCACTCGTACACACAGGGAGCAACCGAATGGGTTCCATTCGCGTAGCCGTCGTCGGCGTGGGCAACTGCGCCGCGTCGCTGGTACAGGGAGTCGAGTACTACAAGGACGCCGATCCGGCGTCGAAGGCCCCCGGCCTGATGCATGTCCAGTTCGGTGACTACCACGTCAAGGACATCGAGTTCGTCGCCGCGTTCGACGTGGACGCCAAGAAGGTAGGCCTCGACCTGGCGGACGCCATCGGCGCCTCCGAGAACAACACCATCAAGATCTGCGACGTGCCGAACACCGGTGTGAAGGTCCGGCGTGGCCACACTCTCGACGGTCTCGGCAAGTACTACCGCGAGACCATCGAGGAGTCCGAGGCCGAGCCTGTCGACGTCGTCAAAATCCTCAAGAAGAAGCAGGTCGACGTCCTCGTCTGCTACCTGCCCGTCGGTTCCGAGGCCGCGGCGAAGTTCTACGCCCAGTGCGCCATCGACGCCAAGGTCGCCTTCGTCAACGCCCTTCCGGTCTTCATCGCCGGCACCAAGGAGTGGGCGGACAAGTTCACCGAGGCGGGCGTCCCGATCGTCGGCGACGACATCAAGTCGCAGGTCGGCGCCACGATCACGCACCGTGTGATGGCGAAGCTGTTCGAGGACCGGGGTGTGGTCCTGGACCGCACGATGCAGCTGAACGTCGGCGGCAACATGGACTTCAAGAACATGCTCGAGCGCGACCGCCTGGAGTCCAAGAAGATCTCCAAGACGCAGGCCGTCACCTCCCAGATCCGTGACCGCGAACTCGGCGCCGACAACGTCCACATCGGCCCCTCCGACTACGTGGCCTGGCTCGACGACCGGAAGTGGGCGTACGTCCGCCTTGAGGGCCGTGCGTTCGGCGACGTCCCGCTGAACCTGGAGTACAAGCTGGAGGTCTGGGACTCCCCGAACTCCGCCGGTGTCATCATCGACGCCGTGCGCGCCGCGAAGATCGCCAAGGACCGCGGTATCGGCGGCCCGATCCTCTCCGCGTCGAGCTACTTCATGAAGTCCCCGCCGGTCCAGTACTTCGACGACGAGGCACGGGACAACGTCGAGAAGTTCATCAAGGGCGAAGTCGAGCGCTGAGAGGAGCCCAGCGCCGGCGAAGCCCCAACAGGCTTGTCGCTCCTGCCCGTCGAGGGTCCCCGGGTCATCCGCCCGGGGACCCTCCTCGTATGTGAGGCTGTGGCCCATGGCTGTCGTACGTGACCTGCGGGTACTCCTGCACCTGAGGAACTTCCGGCGCCTGCTGGCAGTACGGCTGCTCTCCCAGGGCGCCGACGGCGTCTACCAGGTCGCGCTCGCCGCGTACGTCGTCTTCTCGCCGGAGAAGCAGACGTCGGCGACCGCGATCGCCTCCGCCATGGCGGTACTGCTCCTGCCGTACTCCCTGGTCGGCCCTTTCGCGGGCGTCCTGCTGGACCGCTGGCGACGCCGCCAGGTCTTCCTGTACGGCAACGCGCTGCGCGCTCTGCTGGCATGCGTGACGGCCGTCCTGATGCTGAGCCATGTCCCGGACTGGCTCTTCTACGTCTCCGCCCTCTGCGTCACCGCCGTCAACCGCTTCGTCCTGGCCGGGCTCTCGGCGTCCCTGCCCCGCGTGGTCGACGACGAGCGCCTGGTGATCGCCAACTCGCTCTCCCCGACAGCGGGCACGCTCGCTGCCACCGCGGGCGGCGGGCTCGCCTTCGTCGTACGGCTGGCGGGCTCCGACTCCGACGCCGCGGTGGTCCTCCTGGGCGCGGTCCTGTACCTCTGCGCGTCACTCGCCTCCCTGCGCCTCGACCCGGAACTGCTCGGTCCCGACCCCGGGTTGGTCCAGCCCCGGCTGGGGGCAGCGCTCACCGGCACCGCCCGCGGTCTGGCGGCAGGCATACGGCATCTGGCGGAGCCCGGGCGCCGGGAGGCAGCCTGGTCGCTGGCCGCGATGACGATGATGCGGTTCTGCTACGGCGCCCTGACGGTCATGGTGCTCATGCTCTGCCGGTACGCCTTCTCGGACGGCTCCGACGACGGGCTGGCCCTGCTGGGCCTCGCGGTGGGCATCTCCGGGGCGGGATTCTTCGTCGCGGCCGTCATGACCCCGGCGGGGGTCGGGCGTCTCGGACCCGGCGGCTGGATCGTGGTGTGCGCCGGCGCGGCGGCGGTCCTGGTGCCCGGGCTCGGCCTGGCGTTCACCGAAGTGCCCATGCTGATCGCGGCGTTCGTCCTGGGCCTCGTCACCCAGGGCTCGAAGATCGCCACGGACACGATCGTCCAGTCCTCGGTCGCCGACGGCTTCCGCGGCCGGATCTTCTCCGTCTACGACGTCCTGTTCAACGTCGCCTTCGTCGGCGCGGCGGGAGTGGCGGCCCTGATGCTGCCCTCCGACGGCCGCTCGGTGCCGCTCTTGGTCACAATCGCCGTTATCTACGGCGCAATTGCTACGACTATGGCCCGCTTTGAGCGTCAGTAAGTGTCACATGAAGGCCACAGAGAACCTCTGAGGTACAGAGTTGTCAGTGGGTCCCGGTAATTTACGTGCGTCTTACTTCATACCAAGCGCACCCACAACTCAGGGGGACCTTCAACGTGACCACTCCGCCGCCGCAGGACCAGACTCCGACCACTCCTGCGACCGTCCCGCCGGCGGTTCCCCAGCAGCCGTACCCGCCGCACCAGGGCGCCCCTTTCCAGGGAGCCCCGGTCCCGCCGCCCGCACCGGCCAACCGCTTCAGCAAGAAGCTGCTGCGCATAGGCGTGTTCGTCGTGGTCGCGATAGCCATCGCCGGCGGCAAGTGGTACTTCGGCCAGAGTGACGCCGAGACGACGTCCGTGGGCGCCTGTATGCACAACGACGGTTCGGAGAAGGACGCCGACCTCAACGAAGTCGACTGCACCTCAAGCGACGCCCAGTACAAGGTTGTCCAGAAGTTCGACAACACCAGCGACGCCGACAAGTGCGAGGGCGTCACGGAGTCGACGATCGCCTACTACCAGCAGGGCGGCAGCCACGACGTCGTGCTCTGCCTCAAGGAAGTCTGAGCAAAAGCAGCTAGACATCACTGAGGGCGGTGTTTCACGTGAAACACCGCCCTCAATGCGTCCAGCGCGATGTTTCACGTGAAACATTGCGCCGTTTCACAGCCTCAGCTCTGCTCGGCCCACCACTCCTTGAGCGCCCCCACCGCAGCCTCCCGCTCCATCGGCCCGTTCTCCAGCCGCAGCTCCAGCAGGAATTTGTACGCCTGCCCGATCGCCGGCCCGGGTCCGGTACCCAGGATCTCCATGATCTGGTTGCCGTCGAGGTCGGGACGGATCGAGTCCAGCTCCTCCTGCTCCTGAAGCTGGGAGATGCGCTCTTCCAGGCCGTCGTACGCACGCGAGAGTGCCGTGGCCCTGCGCTTGTTCCGCGTGGTGCAGTCCGAGCGGGTCAGCTTGTGCAGGCGGTCGAGGAGAGGCCCCGAGTCCCGCACATAGCGGCGGACCGCCGAGTCCGTCCACTCCCCGGTGCCGTACCCGTGGAAGCGCAGGTGGAGTTCGACCAGACGGGAAACGTCCTTCACCAGCTCGTTGGAGTACTTGAGCGCAGTCATCCGCTTCTTGGTCATCTTCGCGCCGACCACCTCGTGGTGGTGGAACGAGACCCGCCCGTCCTCCTCGAAGCGGCGGGTACGCGGCTTGCCGATGTCGTGCAACAGCGCGGCCAGCCGGAGAACGAGGTCGGGCCCGTCCCCCTCCAGTTCCATCGCCTGCTCCAGGACGATCAGCGTGTGCTCGTAGACGTCCTTGTGCCGGTGGTGCTCGTCGCGCTCCAGACGCAGGGCCGGCAGCTCGGGCAGTACGTGGTCGGCCAGGCCGGTGTCAACCAGTAGCGTCAGGCCCTTGCGCGGGTGGGCGGACAGGATCAGCTTGTTGAGCTCGTCCCGTACCCGCTCGGCCGAGACGATCTCGATACGCCCGGCCATGTCGGTCATGGCGGTGACGACCTCGGGAGCCACCTCGAAGTCGAGCTGGGCGGCGAACCGCGCGGCCCTCATCATCCGCAGCGGATCGTCCGAGAAGGACTCCTCAGGCGTGCCCGGCGTACGCAGCACCCGCCTCGCCAGGTCCTCGCGACCGCCGTGCGGATCGATGAACACCTTCTCCGGAAGGGCCACGGCCATCGCGTTCACCGTGAAGTCCCGCCGGACGAGGTCCTCCTCGATGGAGTCGCCGTACGACACCTCGGGCTTGCGCGAGGTCCGGTCGTAGGCCTCCGACCGATACGTCGTCACCTCGATCTGGAAGCTCCGATCAGCGTCTCCGACGCGGGCGTCCTTCTGTACCCCCACCGTGCCGAAGGCGATCCCGACCTCCCACACGGAGTCCGCCCAGGGCCGGACGATCTTCAGGACGTCCTCGGGCCGGGCGTCGGTCGTGAAGTCCAGGTCGTTGCCGAGCCGGCCCAGCAGCGCGTCCCGGACAGAGCCGCCGACCAGGGCGAGCGAGAACCCGGCCTCCTGGAAACGGCGGGCGAGATCGTCCGCGACCGGGGCCACCCGCAGCAGCTCAGTCACCGCGTGGTGCTGCACCTGGCTCAGGGCGCTGGAATTGTCTTCGTTGGCGTTCGGCACAACAGAAAAGGGTACGTGGCCCGAGCCTCAGCCCGCTCCTCCATAAAACGTCCACGCAGAACACCGGGGACTCGTCCATCAATACACGCACATAGAGGACAGTCGGACCGTGTTCCACGATCTTGTGGAGCAGTCCGCGGCACTTACCCTCAGCGCGCATCGTTACCATGCGTGGACGCACATTCCGACGACCACTGATGACTAGGGACGGGCGAACGCGTGGCCGAGGCGGCAGACTTTCCGGGGCTGACTCCCTCTCTCGCGCGCCGGTGGTTCCGGCGAGCCGGAGTGCTGCTCACGGGGGCGCCCCTGCTGGCCGGTCTCCTCCAACTACCCGCCGGGCAGCCCGCGTATGCCGCGGGTTCCGATCCGGTGGTCGTCTCCCTCGACTCGCTCACCCCGAGCGCCCCCACGGACGGGGACACGCTGACCGTGTCCGGCACGGTGACCAACAAGGGCAAGAAGGCCGTCACGGACGCCCATGTGGACCTGCGCGTGGGGCAGCTGCTGACCACCCGCTCGGGGATCGACGACGTCGCCGCCCGCACCGACTACCTGTCGGGCGCCGACGGGACGGAGGTCGGCGGCAAATACGTCGAGAAGTTCTCGAAGCTCACTCCGGGCGTCGCCCAGCCGTTCACCCTCTCCGTGCCGGTCGACAAGCTGGACCTCGGCCAGGACGGCGTCTACCAGATCGGCGTCTCACTGTCCGGCGAGACGGCCACAGCGCCCTACGAACAGGTGCTGGGCATCCAGCGGACCTTCCTGCCGTGGCAGCCCGAGGAAGCGGACACCAGAACCCGCACGACGTATCTGTGGCCGTTGGTCTCCACGGTCCACATGACGGCGGAGACCGGCCCCGGCGAGCAGCAGACGCCCGTCTTCCTCAACGACGACCTCGCCGCGGAGATCTCCCCGGGCGGACGCCTGGAGCAGATGCTGTCCCTGGGCAAGGATCTCGACGTCACCTGGGTGATCGACCCCGACCTGCTGGCCTCCGTCGACGCGATGATCGGCAACTACGGCATCCAGGGCGCCGACGGCACCAGTACGCCCGGCACCGGGCAGACGGTCGCCAAGCAGTGGCTCGCCGAACTCCAGGACGCCGTCGAGGGCAAGGAGGTCGTCGCCCTCCCCTTCGGCGACCCGGACCTCGCCTCCATCGCGCACAACGGCAAGAACGTCACCGGCACGCTGAGCCACCTCAAGAGCGCCACGGACGTCGCCACGGCCACCGTGGCGACGATCCTCCACGTCACGCCGAGCACCGACTTCGCGTGGCCGGTGAACGGTGCCGTCGACCCGTCGATCGTCAAGATCGCCACCTCGGCGGGCGCCGACAAGGTGATCGCGCGCAGCGACAGCCTGAAGGAGACCGGCGACCTGCCGTACACGCCCTCCGCGGCCCGCCCCATCGGCGGCGGCACCACGGCGGTGGTCGCGGACACGCGGCTGTCCACGGCCTTCCAGGGAGACATGACGCGGGCCAGCGGCTCCACGCTCGCGGTGCAGAAGTTCCTCGCCACGAGCCTGACGACCACTCTTCAGACCGACAAGCAGCGCACCGTCGTCGTCGCCCCGCAGCGCATGCCGTCCGCGAGCCAGGCCCAGACGATGGAGAAGGCAATCACCGCTCTCCAGGACTCGAACTGGTCCCAGCCCCAGGAACTCACCGCGACCGCCGACACCAAGCCCGACCCGGGTGCCACCACCAAGGTGCCCTCGGCGTCCTCGTACCCCGCCACGCTGCGCAGGCAGCAGCTGCCCCAGTCGGCCTTCGCGCAGATCGCGACCACGCAGAACAAGCTCGACAACTTCAAGATCATCCTCACCGACAAGACTCGCGTGGAGACCCCCTTCGGACGCGCGATCAACCGTGAGATGGCCACATCCTGGCGCGGCCGGTCCGGCGCGGCAATCAGTTTCCGCAGAGGCGTGGAGTCGCACCTCAACGATCTGACCGACCAGGTCAAGCTGATCGAGAAGTCCGAGACGAAGCTCTCCGGCGGCAGCGCCACTATCCCGGTGACCGTCCAGAACAACCTCGTCCAGCCCGTGGACAACCTCGTGCTGCGTGTCACGTCGACGAACCCGACCCGACTCAAGATCGGTGACGACGACTACCAGGAGCGGTCCGTCGCCGTCACCGGCGGGCACAGCCAGTCGGTGAAGTTCACCACCTCGTCCAACGCCAACGGCCCGATCACGGTGATCGCCCAGCTCTACACGAAGAACGGCCAGAAGTACGGACCGGCCGTCTCCTTCGACGTGCGGGTCACCGAGTTCACGGCCATGGCGATGCTCGTCATCGGCGGCGGCTTCCTGCTGCTCGTACTCGCCGGACTGCGCATGTACACGCAGCGCAAGCGCGCCGCGGCCCGGCGAGCCGAAGAGGGCGAAGGCGAGCACGAGGGCGAGGACGGGGCGACGGAGGACACCGGCGGCGCCGACGAGAACCACGACGGCCCCGAGAGCCGTCCCCAGGGAGAGTCGGACGCGACGGTGCCGGCGGACGCCCCGGATCAGCCGAGTGACCCGACGCCGAACACCGCACCGGAAAGCGCCGACCCGTCCGGAACGGGTGAGAGAGTGGACCGTTGAGCTATGTCGTGGCCGGTGGGCCCGGTGAACGATGAGGTGGGGTAACCATGAACGCGCCGTACGACGGTGACCGCGGTCAGGGCGCGGGCGACTCGGGACATCCCGAGGGCCCGCCGCCCGAGCACGGCCAGGTGCCGGCGCAGCCCCCCGCGGACGCGTATCTCCAGGACGCCTACGCCCAGGACCCGTACCGGGCGCAGGATCTCTCCGCCCAGGACCCGGTGGCCGAGGCGCTCTACGACCGCGCCGCGCACCCCCCGCCGCCCCCCGGGACCCATCAGCCGCAGCCGCCGCTCTACGGACAGCCCGCCCAGTCGCCGTACGCCCCCGACCCGAGCGTGTGGGCCCAGACCCCGGCCCCCGAGCCGGACGGAGCCACGCAGTACCTGCCATACGGCGACGATCCCCGCACCACCCAGTACGTGGGTGTCGACGCCCTGGTATCCCAGGCCGGCGACCAACGCCACGAGCCTGACGCCTTCGCTCATCTGTTCCGGGACCAGCAGCAGGGCAGCGGGCAAGGGCCCCTGGACCCTCCGGTGGTACCCGGACCGTCTCCCTCACCCGCGCCGGGCCAGGGTTCAGTCCCGCGGGCCCAGGTTCCGGCGTCGGACGCCACGATGCAGCTCACCCCCCAAGCGGCACCCGCCCCCGCTGTACCGTCGGCGGCTTCCAAGAAGGGCGGTCGGGCCGCGGGTCTGCTGAAGTCGAGCGCCGTCATGGCGGCGGGCACGATGGTCTCCCGCCTCACCGGCTTCGTCCGCTCCGCGCTGATCGTGTCGGCCCTCGGCCTCGGCATGCTGGGCGACTCCTTCCAGGTCGCCTACCAGCTGCCCACCATGATCTACATCCTGACCGTGGGCGGCGGCCTCAACTCCGTCTTCGTCCCGCAGCTCGTGCGCGCCATGAAGGAGGACGAAGACGGCGGCGAGGCGTTCGCCAACCGCCTCCTCACCCTCGTCATGGTGGCCCTCGGCGCGCTCACCGCGCTCGCGGTGTTCGCGGCTCCCCTGCTGGTCCGCGCCCTATCGGTGAAGATCGCCAACGATCCGGCAGCCAACGAGGTCGCCGTCACCTTCACTCGCTACTTCCTGCCCACGATCTTCTTCATGGGCATCCACGTCGTGATGGGGCAGATCCTCAACGCGCGCGGGAAGTTCGGCGCGATGATGTGGACGCCGGTCCTGAACAACGTCGTCATCATCGTGACTCTCGGCATGTTCATCTGGGTGTACGGCAGCGCGGCGGACTCTGGTATGGAGGTCACCACCATCCCGCCGGAGGGCCAGCGCCTCCTCGGCATCGGTGTACTGCTCGGCCTTGTCGTCCAGGCCCTCGCGATGATCCCGTATCTGCGCGAGACCGGCTTCAGGATGCGGTTGCGCTTCGACTGGAGGGGGCACGGCCTCGGCAAGGCGGCGATGCTCGCCAAGTGGACGATCCTTTTCGTCCTCGCCAACCAGGCCGGCGCCCTCGTCGTCACCCAGCTGGCCACCGCCGCCACCGGCGAGAACCCGAAGATCCAGGGCACCGGCTTCGCGGCCTACGCCAACGCCCAGCTCGTCTGGGGCCTGCCGCAGGCCATCATCACGGTCTCCCTGATGGCCGCCCTGCTCCCGCGGCTGGCCCGCTCGGCCCACGAGGGCGACGCCGGCGCGGTCCGCGACGACATCTCCCAGGGTCTGCGCACCACCGCCGTCGCGATCGTGCCCATCGCCTTCGGCCTCGTGGCGCTCGGCATCCCGATGTGCACCCTGATCTTCGGCTCCTCGGGCACCACCAGCGCCACCAACATGGGCTTCATGCTGATGGCCTTCGCCCTCGGCCTGATCCCCTACTCCGTGCAGTACGTCGTCCTGCGCGCCTTCTACGCGTACGAGGACACCCGCACGCCCTTCTACAACACGGTGATCGTCGCCGC
Source organism: Streptomyces sp. B21-083 (assembly GCF_036898825.1). Lineage (GTDB taxonomy): Bacteria > Actinomycetota > Actinomycetes > Streptomycetales > Streptomycetaceae > Streptomyces. The sequence continues at coordinate 4,973,239 of NZ_JARUND010000001.1, forward strand.
CGTCAACGCGACGGCCTCCGCCCTCTGCTTTTTCCTGCTCCCGTCCCGCTGGGCGGTGGTCGGCATGGCCGCCTCGTACGGCCTCGCGTACGCGATCGGTGTCGGCGTCGCCTGGAACCGGCTGCGCAAGCGGCTGGGCGGCGACCTCGACGGCACCCGTGTCCTGCGGACGTACGCCCGGCTGGGCATCGCCTCGCTACCGGCCGCGCTCCTCAGCGGCGCGGCCTGCTACGGCATCGGCCACACTCTTGGCCAGGGTGTCGGCGGCTCTTTCGCCTCCCTCCTCGGGGGCGGTGCGGTCCTGCTCCTCGTCTTCTACGTCGCCGCCCGCCGTATGCGCATTGAGGAACTGAACTCTCTGGTGGGTATGGTGCGCGGGCGACTGGGGCGGTGAGTCGAGGGAAAGCGCACAACCATCGTCCACCCCCGCGTGTCGTGCAGAGCGACGGTCTGTGGGCACAATTGGGTTTGGCGTCGGAGAGCTCGCACAGGATGGGGAGGCAGGAGCGACGGTGGCGGAACGGAGCACGGCTGCCGTCGACGTGGCAGACAACAGCGGCGACGAGCCGCTGACCGCGCAGGCGGACGAGTCCACGGCCGACGGCGCGGCCCAGAACCGGGAGCGGGACACGGAGAACGACGAGGCACAGGGGAGCGGCGGGACCGAGAGTCCCGGAAAGGCCTCACCGCCCGAACTGCACAGCGGTCACAAACTCGCCAGGCGCTACCGCCTGGAGGAGTGCGTCACCCGTCTGGACGGATTCAGCAGCTGGCGCGCGGTCGACGAGAAACTGCGTCGCGCCGTCGGCGTGCACATCCTGCCCGCAGACCACTCACGGGCACGTTCCGTGCTGGCCGCGGCCCGCTCCTCGGCGCTTCTCGGAGACCCCCGCTTCGTGCAGGTCCTCGACGCCGTCGAGGAGAACGACCTCGTGTACGTCGTCCACGAATGGCTCCCCGACGCCACAGAGCTGACGGCGCTCCTGGCCGCCGGCCCCCTGGAGGCGCACGACGCCTACCAGATGGTCAGCCAGATCGCCTCCGCCATGGCGGCCGCCCACCGGGAGGGCCTCGCGCATCTGCGTCTGACCCCGGGCACCATCCTGCGGAGTTCGTCCGGCCAGTGGCGTGTGCGCGGCCTCGCGGTCAACGCCGCGCTGCGCGGCATCACGTCCGACACCCCGCAGCGCGCCGACACCGAGGCGATCGGCGCCCTGCTGTACGCCTCGCTCACCCAGCGCTGGCCCTACGAGAACGACGCCTACGGCCTGTCCGGGCTGCCCAAGGGCGTCGGTCTCATCGCGCCCGACCAGGTGCGCGCCGGGGTCCACCGGGGCCTGTCGGAGCTCGCGATGCGCGCCCTCGCCAACGACGGCGCCACCGCCTCCCGCCACGAGTCCGCGTGCACGACGCCCGAGGAGTTGGTCAAGGCGATCGGCGAGATGCCCCGCATCCGCCCGCCGGAGCCGGTCTTCACGGCCCCGCCCGACTACCAGCGCACCACGTACCAACAGGGCTCGTACGGCCGCCAGGCACCCCGCCCGGGCGCCACACAGCCCCTGCCCACCCCGCCGCCTCCGCTGCAGAGCCGTACCGGCAAGGCGCTGAAGTGGGCTGTGTCGGCGCTGCTGATCGCCGCGCTGGGCCTGGGTAGTTGGCAACTGGCGGACGCGCTCATGGACCGGAGCAACAAGTCCGAAGACACCGACCAGACCCAGACGACAGACGGTGGAAACAAGGCCCCGGCGAAGCCTGTGAGCAAGCCCATCGCCATCGAAGGTGCCCGTGATTTCGACCCGCTCGGCGAGGACGGGTCCGAGAACCCGAACGACATAGACAAGATCTACGACACCGCTGCGGGCACGTACTGGCAGACGAGCTACTACACGAGCTCCGACTTCGGAAGGTTGAAGTCGGGCGTCGGAGTCATCCTCGACCTCGGCAAGGTCCAGCAGGTCGGAAAGGTGACCGTCACCTTCGTCGGCGACACCTCAGTGGAACTCCGCGCCGCCTCGGGTGACACCGGTACGGAGCCGACGTCCCTGGACGATTACACCAAGGTGGCCGAAGGCTCGGGCGCGAGTGTGACCCTCAAGCCCGGCAAGACCGTCAAGTCTCGCTATCTTCTGGTCTGGCTGACAGATCTGCCGAAGCAGGTCGACGACGGCAAGTTCCGCGGCAGGATCGTGGACGTCAAGGTGAGCAGCTGAGATGTGAAGGGGAGGGGGCCCGTGGCGGAAGGCGCAGCGTTCGACGGAGTGAGCGATCAGGATCTCCTCGCCCGCCATGTCGACGGCGACCCCGACGCATTCGGTGAGATCGTGCGGCGGCATCGTGACCGGCTCTGGGCGGTGGCCCTGCGGACGCTGGGGGACCGCGAGGAGGCCGCTGACGCCGTCCAGGACGCCCTCGTCTCCGCCTACCGGGCCGCCCACACCTTCCGGGGCCAGTCGGCCGTCACGACCTGGCTGCACCGCATCACGGTGAACGCCTGCCTGGACCGCGTGCGCAAAGCCGCCTCCCGCAAGACCTCGCCGGTCGACGACACCGAACGGCTGGAGCAACTGCTCGAACCGCACGAGTCGGCGTCGGCCCCTGCCGAGCGCAACGATCTGCACCGCCAGCTCATCGAAGCGCTCGGCACCCTCCCGCCCGACCAGCGTGCCGCCCTCGTCCTGGTGGACATGCAGGGCTACCCGGTCGCGGAGGCCGCCCGTGTCCTCAACGTGCCCACCGGGACGGTGAAGAGCCGCTGCGCCCGAGGCAGAGCCAGACTCCTGCCGCTCCTCACCCACCTCCGCCCGGAAAACACCGGTGACGGAAAGGAATCAGGTGACGGACGGAACCGGGCGCAGGGGACATCCGTCCCACCCGCAGCGGGACCGAAGGATGCAGGGCCAAGTGATTCGACTGCTGTGAAGGGCGGAGGTGGGCGAGCGTGACATCCACGACGGACACGGCCGGACACCCGGACGTCACGGAGATCACCGACCTCACCGAAGGCCTGCTCACACCGGCCCGGACCTCGGACGTACGACAGCACCTGGACGAGTGCGTTCTCTGCGCCGACGTGTACGCCTCCCTGGAGGAGATCCGGGGCCTCCTCGGCTCGATGCCGAGCCCTGCGCGCATGCCCGCCGACATCGTCGGCCGTATCGACGCCGCGCTCGCCGCAGAGGCCGAGGGCGCGCATGTTTCACGTGAAACATCGACTCCCCCCGACCGCCTCGCGGACCGTCCGACCGGGCACGCTCACGCGGCCACCGGGCCCGGGCGCAAGGACAGAACACGGCGCGTACGGCGCCGGACCATCGTTCTGGGCACCGCCTTCACCGCCGCCGCCCTGGGGCTCGGCTCCCTGCTGGTGTCGTCCCTGAGCGATGACAACAAGCAGTCCGCGGTCGCAAGCACGTTCTCCGGGCAAAAGGTGGAGACCCAGGTCGCCCAACTCCTCAAGGGCCAGGGCGGGAAGAAGACCACCCGCAGCGGGGGTCCGTCCGTCGGTATCCGGAGTCATCCCAGTGACCTGACGCCCTACGAACACGGGGACACCCTCAAGATCAAGCCGACGTCGGTGCCCGCGTGCGTCATGAAGGGCATCGGGCGCAGCGGCACGTCCGTCCTCGGCGTCAAGCAAGGCACCTATGACGGCACCGACGCGTACCTCGTGCTGCTGCCCGCCGCGGGCGACAACACCCGCGTCACCGCTTACGTCGTCGACTCGGCCTGTGTGAAGCAGCCGTCGGTCCCGGCAGAGGTTCTGCTGACGCGGTCCTACGCGCGTTCCTGAGCGTGGGCGCTTCGACTTCCTCCGCTTGGTATCCCCTGCCGAGTGGCGCCCCTGTGTGCCCGGACACAGCGGGAATGCGGGCCCCGTAGGATCCGTTGGGTGGGGTGAGAGTTCTGAGAGAGGCTCCCACCGGTCAGACGAAGCCGTCCAGAAACGAGGAAACACGCCGTGAGCGACGTCCGTAACGTGATCATCATCGGCTCAGGGCCCGCCGGCTACACGGCGGCGCTCTATACCGCACGCGCGTCGCTGAAGCCTCTGGTCTTCGAGGGCGCCGTCACCGCCGGTGGCGCGCTCATGAACACCACCGAAGTGGAGAACTTCCCCGGCTTCCAGGACGGCATCATGGGCCCCGAGCTCATGGACAACATGCGTGCCCAGTCCGAGCGCTTCGGCGCGGAGCTTGTTGCGGACGACATCGTCGCCGTCGACCTCACGGGTGACATCAAGACCGTCACGGACACCGCGGGCACCGTACACAAGGCGAAGGCGGTCATCGTCGCCACCGGCTCACAGCACCGCAAGCTCGGTCTGCCGAACGAGGACGCCCTCTCCGGCCGTGGCGTCTCCTGGTGCGCGACGTGTGACGGCTTCTTCTTCAAGGACCAGGACATCGCCGTGATCGGCGGCGGCGACACCGCGATGGAAGAGGCGACCTTCCTCTCCCGCTTCGCCAAGTCGGTGACGATCGTCCACCGCCGTGACACCCTGCGCGCCTCCAAGACGATGCAGGAGCGGGCCTTCGCCGACCCGAAGATCAAGTTCGTCTGGGACAGCGAGGTCGCCGAGATCCAGGGCGACCCCAAGCTCGCAGGACTGAAGCTGCGCAACCTCAAGACCGGTGAACTGTCCGACCTGGCCGTCACGGGCCTGTTCATCGCGGTCGGCCACGACCCGCGGACCGAACTCTTCAAGGGTCAGCTGGACCTCGACGAAGAGGGCTACCTGAAGGTCGAAGCGCCCTCGACGCGAACCAACCTGAGCGGTGTCTTCGGCGCCGGAGACGTGGTCGACCACACCTACCGTCAGGCGATCACCGCTTCCGGCACCGGCTGCTCCTCCGCCCTGGACGCCGAGCGCTTCCTCGCCGGCCTGGCGGACAACGAGCAGCAGGCCGAGCCCGAGAAGACCTCTGTCTGACCACCACCCGCCCCACCGCAGCATCGAGTTAAGGAGCCCCCTGTGGCCGGCACCCTGAAGAACGTGACCGACGATTCCTTCGACGAGGACGTCCTCAAGAGCGACAAGCCCGTCCTGGTGGACTTCTGGGCCGCCTGGTGCGGCCCGTGCCGCCAGATCGCGCCGTCGCTCGAGGCGATCGCCGCCGAGTACGGCGACAAGATCGAGGTCGTCAAGCTCAACATCGACGAGAACCCGGGTATCGCCGCCAAGTACGGCGTGATGTCCATCCCGACCCTGAACGTCTACCAGGGTGGCGAGGTCGCCAAGACCATCGTCGGCGCCAAGGCGAAGGCCGCGATCGTGCGTGACCTTGAGGACTTCATCGGCCAGTAGTCCGCGCGACAGCCGATGTTTCACGTGAAACATGAGTGGGCCGACCCGAAAGGGTCGGCCCACTCGTTTTGCGTCAGTTCTCAGAGCGGCCGAAGGGCCGGCTCCTTCTGTACTGCTCCCAGCAGCCGGTCGAGCGCCATCTCCACGTCTTCCTTCCAGGAGAGCGTCGTCCGCAGCTCCAACCGAAGCCGAGGGTGCACGGGATGGGGCCGCACCGTCTTGAAGCCAACGGCGAGCAGATGGTCTGCGGGCAGGACACAGGCCGTCTCCTTCCAGCGGGCGTCCCCGAAAGCCTCGATCGCCTTGAAGCCCCTACGCAGAAGATCCTTGGCCACCGTCTGCACCATCACGCGCCCCAGTCCCTGTCCCTGGTAACCCGGCATGATGAAGGCGGTCATCAGCTGCACCGCGTCCGGCGAGACCGGGCTCGTCGGAAACGCCGTGGCCCGCGGAACGTAAGCCGGAGGGGCGTAGAGGGCAAAGCCCACCGGATTGTCGTCGACGTAGACGACACGGCCGCAGGAACCCCAGTCGAGGAGAACGGCGGAGATCCACGCTTCCTTCTCCAGTGCGGGTGTCCCCGCCTTTACCGCGGCTTCCCCGCTGACGGGGTCCAGTTCCCAGAAGACGCACGTGCGGCAGCGCTTGGGAAGGTCCGGAAGGTTGTCCAGCGTGAGCGGTACGAGCCGACGCCCCATGAAGGCTGTTCCTCGCTTCCTTCGCCCGCAGCGTCGCGAGCGGCTGTCAGAGCATTTCGTTCCCTGACCAGACTGCCGACGAACCCACCGACGGCGCCCAGTCCCAGACCCGCGCTCATCAGTCCGGTGCGGCTCACGATTCGCATGACCCCCGCCTCCCCAACTCAGAGGTGCTGCCAGGTGGATGCGCCATACCCGAACGCATCGTATCCACGAAGCGATTGCATCGATACCGCCTGAAAGCAAAGAGCGGGCTGTGTCCGGTGTGCACCGCACACAGCCCGCTCCGGCCGCCGATCGAGCGGAAACCGCCCGGGCCGACCAAGCTCCTCAGTCCTCCGATTCCTCGGAGTCGTCGTCCAGAAGGCTCTTCTGCAGGACCGGCCCCTCGCCCGGGGCGAGGGAGCTGAGAATGCGCTCAAGGTCCTCCATCGACGCGAACTCGACGGTGATCTTGCCCTTCTTCTGTCCCAGATCGACCTTCACCCGCGTCTCGAAACGGTCCGAAAGGCGACCGGCGAGATCGGTCAGTGCCGGAGACACCAGGGCGCCGGCCCGCGGCCCCTTGCCCCTCGTGGCCGCCTGCGGCCGTGAACCCATCAGGGTCACGATCTCCTCGACGGCCCGTACCGACAGCCCCTCGGCCACGATCCGGTGAGCCAGCCTGTCCTGCTCCTCCGAATCGTCCACGGAGAGAAGCGCCCGGGCGTGCCCGGCGGACAGGACTCCGGCGGCCACCCGGCGCTGAACCGCCGGAGACAGCCTCAGCAGACGCAAGGTGTTGGAGACCTGCGGGCGGGAGCGGCCGATCCGGTCCGCCAACTGATCGTGCGTGCAGTGGAAGTCCTTGAGCAGCTGATCGTAGGCCGCCGCCTCTTCCAGCGGATTCAGCTGAGCCCGGTGGAGGTTCTCCAGCAGCGCGTCCAGGAGGAGCTTCTCGTCATCCGTGGCCCGCACGATCGCCGGGATCGCCTCAAGGCCCGCTTCCCTGCACGCCCTCCAGCGCCGCTCGCCCATGATGAGCTCGTAGCTGGTGGGGCCCACCTGCCGGACGACGACGGGCTGGAGGAGACCGACCTCCTTGATGGAGGTGACCAGTTCTGCCAGTGCGTCCTCGTCGAACACATCCCGCGGCTGGCGCGGGTTCGGGGTGATCGAGTCGATGGGCAGCTCGGCGAAGTGCGCACCGATCGGGGGCGCCGGAGAATCTCCGAAGCCGTTCGAGGAAGCATCCTCTGTTTCACGTGAAACATTCGGCAGCAAGACCACCTTCGCCGCAGCCACTCCGCGCTCGGCGGTGAGGACCGGGACCGCCGCCGGTGAGGCGGAGGCAGTACCTCCCATCGCCGGTGGCGTCGGCCTGTCTCCGGTCGGTGCCGATGGGATCAGTGCGCCGAGACCACGGCCCAACCCCCTCCGTCGCTCGCTCACTGGATACCCTCCACGATGCTCTGTTCGCTCTGTGCGCCGAAATGGACGTGCTGCGCGTCATAGCTGACGCCGACACCCTTCAGCGCGATTTCCCGGGCCGCTTCAAGATAGGACAGGGCCCCACTCGATCCTGGATCGTAGGTGAGCACCGTCTGTCCATAGCTCGGTGCCTCGGAGATACGGACCGAGCGCGGAATGCTCGTCCGCAGCACCTCGTCGCCGAAGTGGTTGCGCACCTCGTCCGCGACCTGGGACGCGAGACGCGTCCGGCCGTCGTACATGGTGAGCAGAATCGTCGTTACCTGAAGGTCGCGGTTCAGGTGGGCCCGCACCAGATCGACGTTGCGCAGCAGCTGACCCAGGCCTTCCAGCGCGTAGTACTCGCACTGGATCGGGATGAGCACCTCGGCACCGGCGACCAGTGCGTTGACCGTCAGCAGACCGAGCGAGGGCGGGCAGTCGATGAGGATGTAGTCCAGAGGCTGCTCATACGCCTGGATCGCTCGCTCAAGCCGGCTCTCTCGCGCCACCAGGGACACCAGCTCGATCTCCGCACCGGCGAGATCGATGGTGGCGGGTGCACAGAAGAGGCCCTCGACGTCCGGGACCGGCTGAACGACTTCCGAGAGTGGCCTGCTGTCGATCAACACGTCATAGATGGAAGGAACATCGGCGTGATGGTCGATCCCCAGCGCCGTGGAAGCGTTGCCCTGAGGGTCGAGGTCCACGACCAGAACGCGAGCCCCGTGCAGGGCCAGCGAGGCGGCGAGGTTGACGGTTGTCGTCGTCTTCCCCACTCCGCCCTTCTGGTTGGCGACCACCATGACACGGGTCCGCTCCGGCCGTGGCAGGCCTTCGCCGGCCCGCCCCAGAGCCTCCACCGCCAATTGGGCAGCACGACCGATGGGAGTGTCGTCCATCGGGGGCGGTGTTTCACGTGAAACATCCTCCCCGATCGACTCGGTTCGGGGACCGGGGACCGGATCGGTCATCGGTCCCGCGATGTTGGCGTTGGACCGCAAGGATTCACTCTCCTCGACATCAGGCTCGCAATGAACAGAGCCTGTCATGCCTTCGGGGTCGTGAACCAGTGAGGCCTGGTGTTCTGTGGAGAAATCCACCTCTGTGGACAACTCCGTTACCTCTCTGGGTGAACCGAGAGGCTTTCGGTCGCGGGGGGCGGCCGCGGCCCGGCCGCGGCTGATGATGCCGTGCAGCAGTGAGCGACGTTTCACGTGAAACAAGATGCCCAGCCGGAGGGGCCACGGCCGCGCGACACTCCGAGATGCATAGGTTAGGCAGCTTGTGTGGAGTACGTCTCGTCGTCAGGACGGATCAACGAACGGGAAGATCAGCGTCGGCGTCGTGCTCGTCCCGTCCGGGCAGCCTTGGCCCGCTTCGCCGCGAACCGCACTCCGCCGGGACTCTCCCCGACCTCGACCCGCACGACGGTCGACAGCGGGTCCACGACTCCCTCACCCACCTGCAGGATGGACGTCGTGACCGCCCCGAGCTTGCTCAGCGCGGTGGCCGAAGCCTTCAGCTCCTCCTCAGCGGTGTCCCCCTTGAGCGCGAGCATCTCCCCGTACGGACGCAGCAAAGGAATTCCCCAGGTGGCGAGCCGGTCCAGCGGAGCCACGGCACGCGCCGTCACCACATGGACCGGCTGGAGCGTCCCCATGACCTCTTCGGCGCGGCCACGGATGACCGTCACATGGTCCAGGCCCAGCAGCTCGACGACTTCGCTGAGGAAGTTGGTCCGCCGCAGCAGGGGCTCCAGCAGCGTGATCTTCAGGTCCTCCCTGACCAACGCCAGCGGAATGCCAGGCAGGCCGGCGCCCGAACCGACATCGCACACCGTCACGTTCTCCGGCACGACCTCGGAGAGCACCGCACAGTTCAACAGGTGCCGCTCCCACAGGCGGGGCACCTCACGCGGGCCGATCAGACCGCGCTGCACACCGGCCTCCGCGAGCAGTTCCGCGTATCGGACCGCGTCCGCGAAGCGATCGCCGAACACCTCGCGCGCCTGCTCGGGCGCCGGGGGGAGCTCCGCTGCCTCCGTCACGGGGACCGTCCTTCCGTACCGCATGAGCGCACTGCGCGCTGATCACCAGGACTACAGGGACTGGAGCTGTCGAGGACCACAGGGCGACGAACAGAGAACCAACAGCTGCCGGGAACTACAGGCTGACAAAGTTCGGCCCCGCCTGCGCAACAGACGGGGCCGGAGAGTCGTACGTACCGATCAGGCGGGAAGGACGACGACGAAGCGCTGCGGCTCCTCGCCCTCGGACTCGCTGCGCAGACCGGCGGCCTTCACCGCGTCGTGCACGACCTTGCGCTCGAACGGGGTCATCGGCTTCATCTTGACGGGCTCGCCGGAGCTCTTGACCTCGGCCGCGGCCTTGGCGCCCAGCTCCGAGAGCTCCTCACGCTTCTTGGCGCGGTAGCCCGCGATGTCGAGCATCAGCCGGCTGCGGTCCCCGGTCTCCCGGTGCACGGCCAGGCGCGTGAGCTCCTGGAGTGCCTCCAGCACCTCGCCGTCCCGGCCGACCAGCTTCTGCAGGTCGCGGCCACCCGCGTCGCTGATGATCGAGACAGCGGCGCGGTCGGCCTCGACGTCCATGTCGATGTCGCCGTCGAGGTCGGCGATGTCCAGCAGACCCTCGAGGTAGTCCGCCGCGATCTCACCCTCCTGCTCCAGGCGAGAAAGGGTGTCGACACCCTCGGCTGCGGCGGAGGTGGTGGTGCCTTCCGTCACGGGATGGACTCCTTCTTACTTCTTGGACGGGGACTTGGGGCGCTGCGGACCCTTGCGCTGTCCGGACTGGGCCTTGCTGCGGGCACCGGACCCTGGCTTGGAGGCTGCCTGCTTGGCGGCCCCTCCGGCCGGCTTGGCGTCCTGCGGCTCGTCGGACTTGATCAGCGACGTCGGGGAGGTGTCCGGCTCGGCACCGCCCGCGGGCTTGGCGCCCGACTGACGCTGAGACTTGCTCTGACGCTTGGGCTGCTGGCGCTTGGCGGCGGCGCTGGTGGGCGTACCGTCCTCGGTCTCGGCGACCTCGGCGGTCACGCCCGTCGTCACCGTGCCGTCGGGCTGGGCCGCCAGGCCCGCCTTGGTGAGACCGTTGATGAACTTGCGCTCGAACTCGTTGCGGTCGCGGCCCTTGGTGACGATGGCCTTCACGATGGCGCGCTCACCGCGGCTGCGGGTCTTGCCGTGGTGTGTGACGTGCTTGTGGAGGCGCTCCAGATACGCGGCCTGCGCCTTGCTTCCCGGGGTCGGGTTGTTGCGGATGACGTACATCTGCTGACCCATGGTCCACACGTTCGTGGTCAGCCAGTAGACGAGGACACCTACCGGGAAGTTGATGCCGAAGAAGGCGAACATGACCGGGAAGACGTACATCAGCATCTTCTGCTGCTGCATGAACGGCGTCTTCACCGTGGTGTCGACGTTCTTCGTCATCAGCTGGCGCTGCGTGTAGAACTGCGACGCCGACATCAGGACGATCATGATCGCCGTGACGACGCGTACATCGGTGACCGTGGCGCCCAGAGCATCGACGACGCTGGAGCCGTCCTTGAACTTCGCGGCGAGCGGGGCACCGAAGATGTGCGCCTTACGGGCGCTGGCCAGCAGCGAATCGTTGATGACACCGATGGTGTCGCCCGTCGCGATGCCGTTGAGCACGTGATACAGGGCGAAGAAGAACGGCGACTGCGCCAGGATGGGAAGGCACGAGGAGAGCGGGTTGGTGCCCGTCTCCTTGTACAGCTTCATCATCTCTTCGGACTGACGCTGCTTGTCGTTCTTGTAGCGCTCCTGGATCTTCTTCATCTCGGGCTGCAGTGTCTGCATGGCCCGAGTCGACTTGATCTGCTTCACGAAGAGCGGGATCAGGCAGATACGGATCAGGATCACCAGGGACACGATGGACAAGCCCCAGGCCCAGCCGGTGTCGGGGCCGAAGATCGCGCCGTACACCTTGTGGAACTGGACGATGACCCAGGAAACGGGTGTCGTGATGAAGCTGAAAATGCTGGCAATCGTGTCCACTAATCATGCTCCTTGGACATGGGACGGGGTCTCGGCGGCCGGACTCGAGGAATTCTGTCCCTCGATGGCCGCGCCGGCGGCGGAGGTCCCGCCCTTGCGTGCGTGCCAGGCGTTGCGCAGCATTTCGTGCCACCGCGGACGCTTGCGCGGCGGGACATGGTCCACGCCGCCGAGCGACCACGGGTTGCACCGCAGGATGCGCCAGGCGGTGAGTGCCGTCCCCTTGACCGCACCGTGCCGGTCGATGGCCGTATGGCCGTAGTGGGAACACGACGGGTAGTACTTGCACACCGGGCCGAGCAGCGGACTGATCGTCCACTGGTACAGCTTGATCAGAGCCAGCAGCGGGTACTTCATCGCGCGCCCCCTCCCAGCAGCCGCTGCAGAGCGGCGTCCAGGTCTCGGGCCAGCTGTGCATGGTCGGCATCGCCCGCACCGGGCAACGCTCGTACGACTACCAGGCTACCGGGGGGCAGCTCGGCGACTCGGTCGCGCATCAGATGGCGAAGCCTGCGCTTCACCTTGTTGCGGACGACCGCGCCGCCGACTGCCTTGCTGACGACGAAACCCGCACGCGTCGGGGGAGCGCTCTCCCCAGGCGCGTGCGGGTCCGTGGTACCGCTACGAAGATGGACGACGAGGAGCGGGCGGCCGGCCCGGCGACCCCGTCGTACCGCGGTCGCGAATTCCTCGCGCCGCCTCAGCCGATGCTCGGTAGGCAGCACGACGTCATGACCTGATCAGGATCAGGCGGACAGACTCGCGCGACCCTTGCCACGGCGGTTCGCGAGAATCGCGCGACCGGCACGGGTACGCATCCGCAGGCGGAAGCCGTGGGTCTTCGCGCGGCGACGGTTGTTCGGCTGGAAGGTGCGCTTGCTCACTCGGGGGCTCCAGAAAGAATCGGTAGGTACCGGGGTGCCGTCTTGGCTGTCACCGTGCGCCCACGAGTAGCTCGCTTACGCCCGATTGCACCGCTCCCGATCACTGAAGGATGCCCTGGTGGGAGCACTCCACGTGATCTATGCCCATCGGAGGCAGGCGGCAGCAGCCATCGACAACTCGACCTGGTCACGGTACGCGGGGCTACGCCATCCGGTCAAACCAGCACCCGGGGCGAGACACTATCCACAGCCTGGGGACAACAACTTGAACCGCACCCGTCGCCCTGACTACCGTGGCCGGACTCCCTATCGCCCGTCCCACCCGATGTACATCCCGATACGTCCCAGAACCACACGTTCGTGGGACCCGTGAGAGAGCGTGCCCTGTGGCTGACGTACCTGCCGATCTTGCCGCAGTGTGGCCACGAGTGCTGGAACATCTCCTCGGTGAGGGCCGTGGACAGGGCGTCGAGGTGAAGGACGAGCGCTGGATCAGGCGCTGTGAGCCGCTGGCCCTGGTCGCGGACACCGCACTCCTCGCCGTACCGAACGAGTTTGCGAAAGGCGTGCTCGAAGGCCGCCTCGCGCCGATCGTCAGCGAGACGCTCAGCCGCGAGTGCGGCCGGCCGATCCGCATCGCGATCACCGTGGACGACTCCGTCGGCGAGCCCTCCCCGCCCTCGCCCGCCCCACCGCAGTCGCGCTACGAGGACCCCGAACACCCCTCGGCCCGCGACCCCTACCAGGGATATGGCCGCCACCGCGCGGACGACCACTCCCAGACGCGCGACGGCCAGCAGCCCTCCCACGCGGACCAGCTCCCGACCGCCCGACCCGCCTACCCGTCCGAGTACCAGCGCCCCGAGCCCGGCGCCTGGCCGCGGCCGACCCAGGATGACTACGGCTGGCAGCAGCCCCGGCTCGGCTTCCCGGAGCGTGACCCGTACGCGTCACCGTCCTCCGACTACCACCCGCAGCCGCCGCGCGACCGCTCGCCGTACGAGCAACAGCGCTCCGAGTACGAACAGCAGCGTTCCGACTACGGACAGCAGCGCTCGGAGTACGAGGGCCGCGACGGCCGCCGCGACCTGTCGGAGTCCTCGTCGATCGGTCACGCGAACCGGGGCGGACCCGGAGGGCCCGGGGGCGCTGTGCGTCCCGGTGGCGGCGCCCCCGGTTCACCGGCCTCGCGACAGGCCCCGGCACCGGGTCCCGGCGAACCCACCGCACGTCTGAACCCCAAGTACCTGTTCGACACGTTCGTCATCGGGGCGTCGAACCGTTTCGCCCACGCGGCCGCCGTCGCTGTCGCCGAGGCACCCGCGAAGGCGTACAACCCCCTCTTCATCTATGGGGAGTCCGGACTCGGCAAGACGCACCTGCTGCACGCGATCGGGCACTACGCGCGCAGCCTCTATCCCGGCACGCGTGTGCGATATGTGAGCTCGGAGGAGTTCACCAACGAGTTCATCAACTCCATCCGCGACGGCAAGGGTGACAGCTTCCGCAAGCGCTACCGCGAGATGGACATCCTGCTGGTCGACGACATCCAGTTCCTCGCGGACAAGGAGTCGACGCAGGAGGAGTTCTTCCACACCTTCAACACGCTCCACAACGCCAACAAGCAGATCGTGCTGTCCAGCGACCGTCCGCCGAAGCAGCTCGTCACGCTGGAGGACCGGCTGCGGAACCGTTTCGAGTGGGGGCTGATCACCGACGTCCAGCCGCCCGAGCTGGAGACGCGTATCGCCATCCTCCGTAAGAAGGCGGTCCAGGAGCAGCTCAACGCCCCGCCGGAGGTCCTGGAGTTCATCGCCTCCCGCATCTCGCGCAACATCCGCGAGCTGGAGGGCGCCCTGATCCGGGTGACGGCGTTCGCGTCGCTCAACCGGCAGCCGGTGGACCTCGGCCTCACGGAGATCGTCCTCAAGGACCTGATCCCGGGCGGCGAGGACTCGACCCCGGAGATCACCGCGCCGGCGATCATGGGAGCAACCGCCGACTACTTCGGCATCACGGTCGAGGACCTGTGCGGCAGTTCACGCGGGCGCCAGCTGGTCACGGCCCGGCAGATCGCCATGTACGTGTGCCGCGAGCTGACCGACCTCTCGCTGCCGAAGATCGGGGCGCAGTTCGGCGGCCGCGACCACACGACCGTGATGCACGCCGACCGCAAGATCCGCGCTCTGATGGCCGAGCGGCGCTCCATCTACAACCAGGTCACCGAGCTGACCAACCGCATCAAGAACGGCTGACAGCAGCACGGCCACGGCACTGAGGCGCCCCGGGACAAGGTCCCGAGGGCGCCTTTCGCCGTTCTCCGGCGGCCTCCTGTGCGGATGCAGCCGGGTCCCTTGCCGGTTCCTTGTGGGTTCCGGCGCCCGTCGGGCGTTGCCTCGCCGCAACCCACTGTTCGAATGCGGGCCAGGTTACGGCCGCCCTCCACAGATTCGGTGACTTTTTCGCGTCCACACCCTGGGGACCGCGAAGTTGTCCAGACTGTGTCCACAGGCGAGGCTGGTGATAGATCATCAGACCAGGTCAGGTGGTTGTGGATCGGTGGACAAAAGATCTCCACAGCCTGTGGATAAAAAAATGATCCACAGGCTGTGCACGGAGTTGTCCACCGGTGGCCCACAGGCTGCGGCCGGTTGTCCCCAGCGATCACCGGCTTCTCCACACCTCTGTCCACTGTTCGGCAACAGGACGTGCCTCCTCACCACGTCGAGTGAAAGGCGTCACACCGAGGCGCTTGGTTGGGCTGTGGGAAACGTGGGTAAAGCTGGGGACGCTCCTGGGGAGAAGTACCCCCCGCCTGTGCATGGAGTGTGCAGAACTTTCTGTTCTCCACAGAAGAGGTGAGTTATCCACCGCCTCCACCCACAGGGTCAGTGGATAAAATTTGCGGCCTGAGCTGCGAAAACGGGGTTATCCACGGTATCCACAGCCCCTACTACTACTGACAACTATTGAGAGCTCGGAATCCGTTTCGAAGTGGGTCCTGTGCACAACTTGCTGTCGGGAGCCCGGCTGCCCCTCGTCACGACTTGACCCGACAGGCACCTACTGTCAGTGCTGTGCGTCAGACTGTTCCTGGCGTCCTTCCCAGCACAGGGACCGACGACACCGAGACAGACGACGAAGCCAGGCAGGCCGAGAAGCGCCGGCAACAGCAGGAGGCGGCAACAGTGAAGATCCGGGTGGAACGCGACGTACTCGCGGAGGCAGTTGCCTGGGCGGCGCGCAGCCTCCCGGCCCGTCCGCCGGCCCCTGTCCTCGCCGGCCTCCTGCTGAAGGCCGAGGAAGGCCAGCTGAGCCTGTCGAGCTTCGACTACGAGGTCTCCGCGCGGGTGTCGGTGGAGGCCGAGGTCGAGGAGGTGGGCACCGTCCTGGTGTCCGGCCGGCTCCTCGCCGACATCTGCCGCGCCCTTCCCAACCGCCCGGTGGAGATTTCCACAGACGGTGTACGGGCCACGGTGGTGTGCGGCTCCTCCCGCTTCACCCTCCACACACTGCCTGTGGAGGAGTACCCGGCCCTGCCGCAGATGCCGACCGCGACCGGCACGGTGCCCGGTGAGGTGTTCGCCTCCGCCGCCGCGCAGGTGGCCATCGCGGCCGGCCGTGACGACACGCTGCCCGTCCTCACCGGTGTGCGTATCGAGATCGAGGGCGACACGGTGACGCTGGCGTCCACCGACCGCTACCGCTTCGCGGTCCGCGAGTTCCTGTGGAAGCCGGAGGACCCGGACGCGTCCGCGGTGGCCCTGGTGCCCGCGAAGACGCTCCTGGACACCGCCAAGGCGCTCACGAGCGGCGACAGCGTCATCCTGGCGCTGTCCGGCTCGGGCGCGGGCGAGGGCCTCATCGGCTTCGAGGGCGCCGGCCGTCGCACGACGACGCGGCTGCTGGAGGGCGACCTCCCGAAGTACCGCTCGCTGTTCCCGACGGAGTTCAACTCCATCGCCGTGATCGAGACCGCCCCCTTCGTGGAGGCCGTCAAGCGTGTGGCCCTGGTGGCCGAGCGGAACACCCCGGTGCGACTCAGCTTCGAGCAGGGTGTGCTCATCCTGGAGGCCGGGTCCAGCGACGACGCACAGGCTGTGGAGCGGGTCGACGCCCAGTTGGAGGGCGACGACGTGTCGATCGCCTTCAACCCGACGTTCCTGCTGGACGGCCTGAGCGCGATCGACTCCCCGGTGGCCCAGCTGTCCTTCACGACGTCCACGAAGCCCGCGCTGCTCAGCGGCAAGCCGGCCCTGGACGCCGAGGCGGACGAGGCGTACAAGTATCTGATCATGCCGGTCCGCCTCAGCGGCTGAGCGATGTGAGCCGCCTGGTGGCGCCAGCTGCTTTTCGAACGGCTGAGCGCCTCCGCCGGAAACACCGCAGGTGGGGGCATACGTTTGAGCGCGTATGCCCACAGGTGTGCATGAGCGTCCGGGTCTAGGCTCGGACGTGGGTACGAGCAACAGGAGTGCCCTCATGCCACGTCGCAACCTAAGGAACAACTGATGGAGCTCGGTCTCGTCGGCCTCGGCAAGATGGGCGGCAACATGCGCGAGCGGATCCGCCGCGCAGGTCTCACCGTCATCGGATACGACCGCAACCCGGACGTCGCCGATGTCCACAGCCTCAAGGAGCTTGTGGACGGGCTCAGCGCCCCGCGTGTGGTGTGGGTGATGGTCCCGGCCGGCGCCCCGACCCAGTCCACCGTCGACGAACTCGCCGAGTTCCTGGAGCCCGGTGACGTCGTGGTGGACGGCGGCAACTCGCGCTGGACGGACGACGAGAAGCACGCCGAGGAGCTGGCGGCCAAGGGCATCGGTTTCGTCGACTGCGGTGTCTCCGGCGGCGTCTGGGGCCTGGAGAACGGCTACGCGCTGATGTACGGCGGCGACGCCGAGCACATCGCCAAGGTGCAGCCGGTCTTCGAGGCCCTCAAGCCCAAGGGTGACTTCGGCGCCGTCCACGCGGGCAAGGTGGGCGCCGGGCACTTCTCGAAGATGGTCCACAACGGCATCGAGTACGCCATGATGCAGGCCTACGCCGAGGGCTGGGAACTCCTGGAGAAGGTCGACTCCGTCACGGACGTACGGGAGGTCTTCCGGTCCTGGCAGGACGGCACGGTCATCCGCTCCTGGCTCCTCGACCTGGCGGTCAACGCCCTCGAAGAGGACGAGCACCTGGACAGGCTGCGCGGGTTCGCCGCGGACTCCGGTGAGGGCCGCTGGACCGTGGAGGCCGCCATCGACCACGCCGTTCCGCTGCCCGCGATCACCGCGTCACTGTTCGCGCGGTTCGCGTCGCGGCAGGACGACTCCCCGCAGATGAAGATGATCGCGGCGCTGCGCAACCAGTTCGGCGGCCACGCGGTCGAGTCGAAGTAGTCCACAGGGCCGCTCAGCGGTCCACAAGTACGGGGGAGGTCGGCGACGACCATGCACGTCACGCATCTGTCGCTGGCCGACTTCCGCTCGTACGCCCAGGTCGAGGTCCCGCTCGAACCGGGCGTCACCGCGTTCGTGGGCCCCAACGGGCAGGGCAAGACCAACCTCGTCGAGGCGGTCGGCTATCTCGCCACACTGGGCAGCCACCGGGTCTCCTCGGACGCGCCCCTGGTCCGCATGGGCGCCGACCGGGCGATCATCCGGGCGCAGGTCAAACAGGGCGAGCGGCAGCAGCTGGTCGAGCTGGAGCTGAACCCGGGCCGGGCGAACCGCGCCCGCATCAACAGGTCGTCGCAGGTCAGACCTCGTGACGTACTGGGGATAGTACGGACGGTGCTGTTCGCGCCCGAGGATCTCGCCCTGGTGAAGGGCGACCCGGGTGAGCGGCGGCGGTTCCTCGACGAGCTGATCACCCTGCGCTCCCCGCGTATGGCGGGTGTGCGGTCCGACTACGACCGGGTCCTCAAGCAGCGCAACACGCTCCTCAAGTCGGCGGCGCTGGCCCGGCGCCACGGCGGTCGCACGATGGACCTCTCGACGCTCGACGTGTGGGACCAGCATCTCGCGCGCGTGGGAGCCGAGTTGCTGGCCCAGCGGCTCGACCTGATCGCCGCGGTCCAGCCGCTGGCCGACAAGGCCTACGAGCAACTGGCGCCCGGCGGTGGTCCGCTGGCCCTGGAGTACAAGCCGTCGGCGCCGGGTGAGGCACGCGCGCGAGAGGAGCTGTACGAGCAGCTGATGGGGGCCCTGGCCGAGGTGCGCAAGCAGGAGATCGAGCGGGGTGTCACGCTCGTGGGCCCGCACCGGGACGATCTGCATCTCAAGCTCGGTGAACTGCCCGCGAAGGGGTACGCGTCCCACGGTGAGTCCTGGTCGTACGCGCTGGCGTTGCGGCTGGCCTCGTACGACCTGCTGCGGGCCGAGGGGAACGAGCCGGTGCTCGTCCTCGACGACGTGTTCGCGGAGCTGGACACCCGGCGCCGGGAGCGGCTGGCGGAACTGGTGGCGCCCGGTGAGCAGGTGCTGGTGACGGCCGCGGTCGACGACGACGTACCGCACGTACTGACGGGGAGGCGGTACTCGGTGTCGGACGGGGCGGTGGAGCGCGTATGACGGCCGACCGGTCCGTGTCGTTCGGGGAGAGCCCGGAGGAATCCCCCAGATCCACCCCTGAGCCTTCCGGGGTGGATCTCGCGCGGGTGGCGCTCAGGGCGGCGAAAGAGGCGGCACGCGCGCGTGGGGACGCTGCCCAGCAGAAGAAGCAGGCGCGGCGCGGAGGCGGTCTGCGTTCCGGCTCGGGTCGTGACGGCCGCGACCCGATGGCGCTCGGTGCGGCGATCAACCGGCTGGTGACGGAGCGCGGGTGGGAGGCGCCGGCCGCGGTGGGCGGGGTGATGGGCCGCTGGCCGGAGATCGTCGGCGAGGACCTGGCCAAGCACTGCGAGCCGGAGTCGTACGACGAGGACGAGCGGGTGCTGACCGTGCGCTGTGACTCGACGGCGTGGGCGACGAACGTGCGGCTGCTCGCGCCGCAGCTGGTCGCACGGCTGAACGAGGACCTCGGGCACGGCAGGGTGCGGCTGATCAAGGTGCTCGGCCCGGGTGGTCCGGCACGCCGTTACGGCCCGCTGCGGGCTCCCGGGAGCACCGGTCCGGGGGACACCTACGGGTGAGCCCTGCCCCCTCTCGGGGGTGAGGTGTGTCACATGGCAGCCGTGGCGGGGGCGGGCGGAGGTCGGTGTGCGCGCAGGTGAATCCCTACGTGACTTGCCGGTAGCCAAGGGTTGACACCCGGAAGCGCTGAGTGCCTCCCCAAGCCTCTTGGAGCCCCGCTCCGCATATGGGGACTCGGGAGAGACCGGTTGAGGGCGGCACATGCGGACTCAGGTACCGGCAAACCCCCATCACTGTCGGCGCTACCGGTAGACTGGAAGCTAATCCCGCCCCATTGGAGGGGACCACCGGGAAATGGTGTGCACCGCTGACTAAGGCTTACCAACGCATCACGCCGCAGCCGCTTCGGCCCACAGGCCGGTAGTCGGCTTGTGCTGTGCCAGAAAGGGCGCTTCGTGGCCGATTCCGGCAACCCCAACGAGAACATCCCGTCCACCGACGACGCCGGCGCCACGGCCGGGGCGAAATCCTCGAACGGCGAGGTCACCGCCTCGTACGACGCCAGCGCCATCACCGTCCTCGAGGGTCTGGACGCGGTCCGCAAGCGACCCGGCATGTACATCGGTTCGACCGGTGAGCGTGGCCTGCACCACCTGGTGCAGGAGGTCGTGGACAACTCCGTCGACGAGGCGCTGGCCGGTCACGCGGACACCATCGACGTGACGATCCTCGCCGACGGCGGTGTGCGCGTCATCGACAACGGCCGAGGCATCCCGGTGGGCATCGTCCCGTCGGAGGGCAAGCCGGCCATCGAGGTCGTGCTGACCGTGCTGCACGCGGGCGGCAAGTTCGGCGGCGGCGGCTACGCGGTCTCCGGCGGTCTGCACGGCGTCGGTGTCTCCGTCGTGAACGCCCTGTCCAGCAGGGTCGCGGTGGAGGTCAGGACCGACGGCTACCGCTGGACGCAGGACTACAAGCTGGGCGTCCCGACGGCCCCGCTGGCCCAGCACGAGGCGACGACGGAGCACGGCACGTCGGTCACCTTCTGGGCCGACGGCGACATCTTCGAGACCACCGAGTACTCCTTCGAGACGCTGTCGAGGCGCTTCCAGGAGATGGCGTTCCTCAACAAGGGTCTGACGATCAACCTCACGGACGAGCGTGAGGTGGCCAAGGCCACGATCGGGGCGGACGAGGCGGGCGCCGACGAGAAGGACGAGGTCAGGACCGTCTCGTACCACTACGAGGGCGGCATCGTCGACTACGTGACGTACCTCAACTCCCGCAAGGGGGAGGCGGTGCACCCGACCGTCATCGACCTGGAGGCGGAGGACAAGGACAAGAGCCTGTCCCTCGAGGTCGCCATGCAGTGGAACAGTGGTTACACCGAAGGTGTGTACTCCTTCGCCAACATCATCCACACGCATGAGGGCGGTACGCACGAGGAGGGCTTCCGGGCCGCGCTGACCTCGCTGATCAACAAGTACGCGCGCGACAAGAAGCTGCTCCGCGAGAAGGACGACAACCTCACGGGTGACGACATCCGCGAGGGTCTGACCGCGATCATCTCGGTGAAGCTGGCCGAGCCCCAGTTCGAGGGGCAGACCAAGACCAAGCTCGGAAACACCGAGGCGAAGACCTTCGTGCAGAAGGCGGTCTACGAGCACCTCAACGACTGGCTGGACCGCAACCCGGTCGAGGCCTCGGACATCATCCGCAAGGGCATGCAGGCCGCGACCGCGCGCGTGGCGGCCCGCAAGGCCCGCGACCTCACCCGTCGCAAAGGTCTGCTGGAGACCGCGTCCCTGCCGGGCAAGCTGTCCGACTGCCAGTCGAACGACCCCATCAAGTGCGAGATCTTCATCGTCGAGGGTGACTCCGCCGGTGGTTCGGCCAAGTCCGGCCGGAACCCGCAGTACCAGGCGATCCTCCCGATCCGGGGCAAGATCCTCAACGTCGAGAAGGCGCGGATCGACAAGATCCTGCAGAACCAGGAGATCCAGGCGCTGATCTCGGCCTTCGGTACCGGAGTCCACGAGGACTTCGACATCGCGAGGCTGCGCTATCACAAGATCATCCTGATGGCGGACGCCGACGTCGACGGCCAGCACATCAACACGCTGCTGCTGACCTTCCTGTTCCGCTTCATGCGCCCGCTGGTCGAGGCCGGACACGTGTTCCTGTCCCGTCCCCCGCTGTACAAGATCAAGTGGGGCCGTGACGACTTCGAGTACGCGTACTCGGACCGCGAGCGCGACGCGCTGATCGAGCTGGGCCGGCAGAACGGCAAGCGGGTCCGTGAGGACTCGATCCAGCGCTTCAAGGGCCTCGGCGAGATGAACGCCGAGGAACTGCGCGTCACGACGATGGACCAGGAGCACCGGGTCCTCGGTCAGGTCACGCTCGACGACGCCGCGCAGGCCGACGACCTGTTCTCGGTCCTGATGGGCGAGGACGTCGAGGCACGCCGCGCGTTCATCCAGCGCAACGCCAAGGACGTCCGCTTCCTCGACATCTGAGTCGGTCTCAGCTGACCGCGTCAGAAAGGATCTTCACCAGCAATGACCGACGAGACACCTCTCCCCCCCACGGCTGCGAGCGCTCCCGAAGAGGGCGAGACCACCCTGCGTGTCGAGCCCGTCGGGCTCGAGACCGAGATGCAGCGCTCGTACCTCGACTACGCGATGTCCGTCATCGTGTCGCGTGCGCTGCCCGACGTACGGGACGGTCTCAAGCCCGTCCACCGCCGCGTCCTGTACGCCATGTACGACGGCGGCTACCGGCCCGAGAAGGGCTTCTACAAGTGCGCCCGCGTCGTCGGCGACGTCATGGGCACCTACCACCCGCACGGCGACTCCTCGATCTACGACGCGCTGGTCCGCCTCGCGCAGCCGTGGTCGATGCGGATGCCGCTGGTGGACTCCAACGGCAACTTCGGTTCCCCGGGCAACGACCCGGCCGCCGCCATGCGGTACACCGAGTGCAAGCTGAAGCCGCTGTCCATGGAGATGGTCCGCGACATCGACGAGGACACCGTCGACTTCACGGACAACTACGACGGCCGTAACCAGGAGCCGACGGTTCTGCCGGCCCGCTTCCCGAACCTGCTGATCAACGGTTCGGCGGGCATCGCGGTCGGTATGGCGACCAACATCCCGCCGCACAACCTCCGCGAGGTCGCGGCCGGCGCCCAGTGGTACCTGGAGAACCCCGAGGCCTCCCACGAGGAACTGCTCGACGCCCTGATCGAGCGCATCAAGGGCCCCGACTTCCCCAGTGGTGCCCTTGTGGTGGGCCGAAAGGGCATCGAGGAGGCGTACCGCACCGGCCGTGGTTCGATCACGATGCGCGCGGTCGTCGACGTCGAGGAGATCCAGAACCGCCAGTGCCTGGTGGTCACCGAACTCCCCTACCAGGTCAACCCGGACAACCTCGCGCAGAAGATCGCCGACCTCGTGAAGGACGGCAAGGTCGGCGGCATCGCGGACGTCCGCGACGAGACGTCGTCCCGTACGGGCCAGCGCCTGGTCATCGTCCTGAAGCGGGACGCGGTCGCCAAGGTCGTCCTGAACAACCTCTACAAGCACACCGACCTGCAGACGAACTTCGGCGCCAACATGCTGGCGCTCGTCGACGGCGTGCCGCGCACCCTCTCCCTGGACGCGTTCATCCGGCACTGGGTGACGCACCAGATCGAGGTCATCGTCCGCCGTACGAAGTTCCGGCTGCGCAAGGCCGAGGAGCGGGCGCACATCCTGCGTGGCCTCCTGAAGGCCCTGGACGCCATCGACGAGGTCATCGCGCTGATCCGGCGCAGCGACACCGTCGAGATCGCGCGCGAGGGCCTGATGGGCCTCCTGGAGATCGACGAGATCCAGGCCAACGCCATCCTGGAGATGCAGCTGCGCCGACTGGCGGCTCTGGAGCGCCAGAAGATCGTCGCCGAGCACGACGAACTTCAGGCCAAGATCCGTGAGTACAACGCGATCCTCGCCTCGCCGGTGCGTCAGCGCGGCATCATCAGCGAGGAACTCGCCGCGATCGTCGAGAAGTTCGGCGACGACCGGCGTTCCAAGCTGGTGCCGTTCGACGGTGACATGTCCATCGAGGACCTGATCGCCGAAGAGGACATCGTCGTCACCATCTCGCGCGGTGGCTACGTCAAGCGCACCAAGACCGAGGACTACCGCTCGCAGAAGCGCGGCGGCAAGGGCGTACGTGGCACGAAGCTCAAGGAAGACGACATCGTCGACCACTTCTTCGTGTCGACCACGCACCATTGGCTGCTGTTCTTCACCAACAAGGGCCGTGTCTACCGCGCCAAGGCGTACGAGCTGCCCGACGCCGGGCGGGACGCGCGCGGCCAGCACGTCGCCAACCTGCTGGCCTTCCAGCCGGACGAGGCGATCGCGGAGATCCTCGCGATCCGCGACTACGAGGCGGCGCCCTACCTCGTGCTGGCCACCAAGGGTGGTCTGGTGAAGAAGACGCCTCTGAAGGATTACGATTCGCCGCGTTCGGGCGGTGTGATCGCGATCAACCTCCGTGAGACGGAGGACGGTTCCGACGATGAACTGATCGGAGCCGAACTCGTCTCGGCAGAGGACGATCTGCTGTTGATCAGCAGGAAGGCACAGTCGATCAGGTTCACGGCGACGGACGACGCGTTGCGTCCGATGGGCCGCGCCACGTCGGGTGTCAAGGGCATGAGCTTCCGTGAGGGAGACCAGCTGCTCTCGATGAATGTTGTTCGACCCGGTACGTTCGTGTTCACTGCTACCGACGGCGGGTACGCGAAGCGGACCGCAGTCGACGAGTACCGCGTCCAGGGGCGCGGCGGCCTCGGTATCAAGGCCGCCAAGATCGTCGAGGACCGCGGTTCCCTCGTCGGTGCGCTGGTGGTCGAGGAGACCGACGAGATCCTCGCCATCACGCTCTCGGGCGGTGTGATTCGTACGCGAGTCAATGAGGTCAGGGAGACGGGCCGTGACACCATGGGCGTCCAACTGATCAACCTGGGCAAGCGCGATGCCGTCGTCGGTATCGCACGAAACGCCGAAGCGGGACGTGAGGCCGAGGAGGTCGACGGCGAGGACGCCGTCGACGAGCCGGCCGAGGGTGCCGTGACCATCGGCACGGACGAGGGCGATCAGTCCTCGTCGGAGTAGCGCGAGGAGTGAGTCAACGTGAGCGGAGCCACGGGCGCCGGTTCGTCCGGCAGTTCGTCCGGTCCCTCGACCGGTACGGACAAAGACGGCGGCGGTCGTGGCTCCGCCGCGCGTGCGACTGATGGACAGCAGGGTGCGAGGGACGCGCACAGTGCGACAGATCCGCACACGACCAACCTGCAGGCCATCAAGCCGCGCACGGGCGGCAAGCGCTCGCCCGACACGCATGGATCTCAGGGATCCCAGGGGGGAACCGTGACGGACGCCAGAGGTCCGCAGACCCAGCAGTACGGGGCCGGTGGCGGCGCGGCCGCCCAGGGAGCCCCGGGTGCCATGCCGGTGGCGGAGTCCGCCGCGCAGCGCGCCCCAGCGCCGCCGCAGCAGTCGCCGTTGCCCGGTGAGCGGCAGCCGCAGCAGCCTGCGGGGCCCTACCACCCGCCGCAGGCCTACCCGTCGGCCGCCGCAGGGGGCCCCGCGGCCCCGGTGCAGGCCCCGGCTCAGGCTCAGGCCCGCAACGCCCAGGCAGGGGCCGTACGGCGCCCGCGTACGGGGGCGACCACCCTGCCCCGCACGCGCAAGGCACGTCTGCGCGTGTCCAAGGCCGACCCGTGGTCGGTGATGAAGGTCAGCTTCCTGCTGTCGATCGCGCTGGGCATCTGCACGATCGTGGCGGCGGTGGTCCTGTGGATGGTCATGGACGCGATGGGCGTCTTCTCGACGGTCGGCGGCACGATCTCGGAGGCCACGGGGTCGAACGAGTCGAACGGCTTCGACCTCCAGTCCTTCCTGTCGCTGCCGCACGTCCTCATGTTCACGTCGGTCATCGCCGTCATCGACGTCGTCCTCGCGACGGCGCTGGCGACCCTCGGCGCGTTCATCTACAACCTCTCCGCCGGCTTCGTCGGCGGCATCGAGCTGACGCTCGCCGAGGACGAGTGAGCCGGTGAAGCGCAGGTGAGGCGCGGGTGAGGTGCGGTCCCAAACGTCGCCCGACTATCGATTTTGGGACTGGCCGCGTCGTGCGCTAATCTTCAGGGGTCAGCGCGCGGGACATACACCGCAGAGCGCGGCGGGGCTATAGCTCAGTTGGTTAGAGCGCATCCCTGATAAGGATGAGGCCACAGGTTCAAATCCTGTTAGCCCCACCAGCACAAAGGCCCCCAGGCAATCACGCTTGGGGGCCTTTGGCATCTACGGCTGACATCAGCCGATGATTTGATCGTCCGGCAGCTCGGTGAGCATCTCGGTTGCTTCCCGTTGGGAAGGATCGTCTGAGCCACCGTGGGGCACCTTGAGGAAGGCGAGCAGGGCCCCGCACGTGTGCCGGGCGAGCCGAACTTGATCCGCCGCACGCCGGCCCGCTGCACGAGCGCGTCGAAGGCTCGGGAGAAGTCGACAGGGTCTGTCAGCCCGCCGCGCTCCGAGGAGAAGATCACGTCGTGGTCCGGGGCTTGCTCCCGGGTGTCACTGACGATCTTGCGCTCCAACTCTTGCGGTTCCCGCCGCTCTTCAGGGCAAGGCCGCAGAACTCCGGGAGTGGCAGCGGCCGTTGGGGACTCCGTTTTCAGGTCCTTGAGGATCAGGCCCACGCCCTTCTCCCGCTGCACCTGCTCGACCGGTGTGAACTGCCGGTTCTCGAAGTCGATGTCTTGCCGACGCAGGAGCCCAGTACCTCGCTGCGGCGGAGCCCGAGAACGAACACCAGGAACGCAGGCCGCGTGTGACGTCACGTTCCTGGTAGACCCGCAGCAAAGCCGCCAGCCTTAATATGATCACTCGTCCAAGCTGAACTGAGAACGGGGAACGTATGCGTAAGGAACTGGCGGCGCTGCTCGGCGCTGCGGCGATGGCGAGCACTCTGGTGATGGGACTTCCGGCCACCGCCTCCGCGGTCACCCTTCCTTCAGCCTGCCCGAAGGACCTGATCCTTCCCGTGCCGCAGACGCTGAAGGCGACGACGACCGTGAACCTCCGTAGCGGCCCAGGTACGAGCTACACAGCCAAGGGTTCCCTGGCCACGAGCACGAAGTTCGAGCAGTACTGCTCGACTTACAAGTCACAGACCTGGGACTACGGCAAAGTGCTCTCCGGTGCCAACAAGGGCAAGTGGGGCTGGGTCGCCGATAGCTACCTGAAGTACTAGGTGCCTGACACCAACGGGCGCGAACAGCGATAACCAAGACAGGACCGAGCGAACGATCGGTTGAGGCAGGGATCCTGTCAACCCGTCGGCACAAAGGCCTCCAGGCAGGTATACCTGGAGGCCTTCGGCATTGCATTCACGGCTGAGACCAGGCGATGAGCTGATCTTCCAGCAGTTCGGTGGGCCGCAGCCCAAGGGCGATCACCTGCGCGTGGTCGAGTGGTCGCCGGACGACCGGTCCACCGGGCGGGCGGCCGCTGCGGCCATGAGGGCCAGCAGGAGCCCGATCACGCCGACGATGATGTTGTTGACGATGGTCCTGGTGGTGCTGACGTCGCCTGCCACCACCCACGGCGCGATGATCGTCCACGCGCTGAGCGCGCAGGCGGCCCACGCCATGCTGTGTGACCGCTCGTACGCCCGGCCGAAGCCACCGCTCATGATCACGGCGTAGGCGATGCCGACGATCAGATTGTTGACCGTCAGGGTGGAAAACCCGTTGAAACCAGCGATCCACGGCGAGGCCGCCAGGTAGAGGCCGGTGATCAGGGCCAGGGCCTCCACGGCCTGTGCCCCCGGAGAGGTCGCGACATGCTCGGCCATCTCGTGCCGATTTCGCATCGCGAGGATGTCAGGATGCGTTGCCATGTCAGACCGGGGCTGTGTCGTCATTCCGATACCTCCGATTTGCCCGTGATGTGCGCTTCGTGAAGCGAGTGCCCGGTGAGGCGCGGTGTAACCGTCGTGGACCGAAGATGTTGGGCAGGGTGGACCGGCGGGACACACTCGGCATCATCGGCGCCTGGGGCCGCAGAGCGGTTCGGCCCCACAGCGATGACCCCCGACCAGTGGTGGCCGGGGGTCTTCGTTCGTCCTGGTGCGCCTCCGTGAGGCTTTGTACGCAAGTTCGCCGCTACAGGGGGAGGGGGATCACACGAGGGGGATCACGCGAGGGGAGTCGCGCGCGCGGGGTCAGGATTGCGGCTGTGCCGCCGTGTCGGCGTCCGTGGCGGTTTCCGGGCCCGCTTCCGTCTCCGCGTCCGTGTCCGCGGGTGAGCGGTGGCGACAGCTCGGGGAGGAACCGTGGGCCTCGGCTCGGATGCGCTGCTTCATCGTGGGGGGCAGGGACCGGGCGTAGGACCAGGCCCAGGCGGCTGTGGGGGGTACCACCGCGGGTGCGGTGCAGTTGCGTACCGGGTGGCTCTCGGCTACCGCCGCGGTGGCGGTCGTCGTGATCAGTCCGAGCGTCGTGCACAGTGCCAGGAAGGCGGTGACGACGACGGTCCACAACTTCATGACCTTGTTCTGAGCCATGGCCCCTCACTTTCAGGTTGGGCGATTTGCGTACTTTCCTCATCATGTGTATGGAGGTCGCGAAGTGGTGGACCTGCGACCGTGGCGCGTCGATCTTCAGATGAACACCACCCGAATAGACGCAAACGCACGGATAAGTGAAGAATTATGGAGCGAAGGAAGTGGAGCGGGGCAAAAAGTCACGGTCCGTGGAGATGTGATCACCCTTCGATCGGAGTGGTGTCGTCCGCTTCTACTGCTGCGTGCCGGGCGGGAGTTGGGGGCCGGCGTAGGTCACCGATCGGTCTCGGCCGGAGGGTATAGTCGGGCGCCAGAGGTCCCCTACGTCAAGGAAAGACGAGGTCGCACGGTGAAGAAGCTTCTCCTGGTCGCACTGGCCGCCATCGGCGGGCTCCTCGTGTACCGCCAGATCCAGGCGGATCGCGCCGAGCAGGATCTGTGGACGGAGGCGACCGACTCCGTGCCCACGGGTTCGTGAGTATCGACAGCAGTCTGTGAACAGACCCCGGCCGCCGACGCGGTCGGGGTTTTGTGTTGTCCGGATGATGCTCAGGGTCGGCGGGTAGTTCGCTGTCGTGAATGAAATACTTGCTTGAGCAAATCATGGTGCCTTGTGGCGGGTTGTTTCGAGCGATCGTACGGATTGCGAGGGTGGCGGGACGACCTACGGGGCAGGATGGGCGACGGTCCGGGCACAGACGGTGCCCGGGTGCGGCAGGGGTGGCGGACGGTTCGGGCAGCGGCCGGGCATGACGAGGGGTGGCGCGTGATGGGGCGGCGCACAGTGCGGGGCGCTGTCGTGGCGGCAGTGCTGTGCGCGGTGGCGGGAATGGGCGCGGGTCCGGGGGCCGGCTCCGAGGCGGTCGCCGCGCAGGACGCGTACACGTACGACTTCGCCGAGGGCGCGCAGAGTGTCGAAGGGGCCGCGAGCACCACGGACGCCGTGAGGCTGGAACCCGGCGGGACCTACCGCAGCACCCTCCCGGTCAACGGAAGGCTCTACTTCCGCCTCGCACTCGACGCCACGTCCAACGCCTACGTCTCCGCCACCGCTGTCCCCCGTACGGGCACGACGGTTTCCTCCTCCGACGGCGTCAAGGTGGCCGTGCAGGACGCCGACGCCCGTTCCTGCTCCTACGACAGCACCCGCTTCGGTGCTTCCCGCAGCCCGCATCCGGTCGCCGCCTGGGCGTCCCGCGTGACCGACGGCGAGACGACGGCCTGTCAGACGGCCGGTACGTACTACCTGGTCGTGGACCGCATCGACTCGGCGGGCTCGTCGTCGGACGACTGGGACCTTGAGCTGACATACACGTCCGAGCCGGGCCTCGTGAACAAGGCTGCGACGACCGCCCCCGAGTCTCCCGACGGCTGGGACTCCGCCTCCCCCGACCCGCTCCCCGGTGACGCGGTCCGCCGCGAGGGCGGCGCCGGCTTCGCCACGGCCTCCCCCATGGGGGAGGGAGTCTGGCAGGACGACATCAGGCCCGGGCAGACGCGCTTCTACCGGGTGCCGGTCGACTGGGGACAGCAACTCCACGCGGTTGCCGAACTGGGCAGCTCCAGCAGTGGTTCCGGCGGCGCCACACGGTACGTCAGCAGCGCGCTCGTCATGTCGCTCTACAATCCCGCGCGCGGGTACGTCGACGACGAGAGCCTCCTCTACGACGGCCGCCAGAGTTCGGCAGGCCTCGCTCCGCTGCCACCCGTCGCCTACACCAACCGCTTCGGTCTGGGCGACCGGACGAGCGGGATGCGGTTCGCCGGCTCGTACTACCTCGTCGTCCATCTCGCCGAGCGGATGACGGAACAATTCGGCGCCGGCCCGTACGGGCTGACCTTGCGGGTCCAGGTGACGGGTACCACGCAGGACGCTCCCGGCTATCTGGGGCAGTCCGTGCCCCGGGACACCTTCGCGGTCACGGAACAGGACCGGGAGGCAGCGGCCGGGTGGTCGTCCGGCGCGGTGACAGGGGACACCGGCACCGAAAAGGCGGACGCGACCTCCGCGCGGGGCGGCGACGCCGCGATGCGGGTGGTCGCGGTCAGCGGCATCGGGGCGGGGAGCCTGCTGGTGCTCGGTCTCGGGCTGTGGACGATGATCGCTCGGCGGCGCGCCCGCCACGCCTAGGACGGCGTGAACGGCCGGACAGGTCCTGGATCAGATACGGAACAGGGCCCAGAAACCCACGGCGTAACAGGCCAGGGCGAGGAGCAGGACCGGTACCGCCACCTTCGCGGGCGGACCGGGGCGGCGCTGGCGGCGTCGGCCGCGGCGCTGCGGAACCGCCTGCGCGGAGAGCGGAACCGGCGCGGACCGGGCAGCGTACGGGTCCTGCCCCAGAGCCGGAGTGGACGTCACCGTCACGGTCGGGGTCTGCGTGGCGGTCCGGGGCGTGTGCGGCCCGGGGAAAGGTTCCTGCGCGGGCTCGAACCGTGAAGTCCCGAAGGACGGGACCTCGAAGGGCGGCGGTACGTGGACCGCCGCCGGCGCCGGGAGCGGGACGGCCGTGGGGGGAATGGCGGGCTGCACCGGCCGGTGAGGGGAGTACTGGTGCTGTGCCGTGGCCGAGGGGGCGGCGGCCCGGGGCGGAGGAAGGTGAAAGCTGCCCGTGTCAGACATGGCGGACGGCTGGGGCGGGATCGCTGCCGGGGGATGAACCGGGCGCGGTGGTGCGGCGTCCGACAGGGACGGGGCGCCGTTCTGCCGCACCGAGGGAACCGAGTGAGCCGGGTGAGTCGGATACGTCGGCGGAGCGGGTGGAGCCTGCTGTCCCTGTGGCTGGTCCGGTACGGGGTCGGCTCCGGGCCGGATCGGGGCGGCACCGGAGGACTGCCAGGGCTGCTCGGTGCCGGAGTCGGCCCCTGAAGGGGCGGGATCCTTGACCGGCTTGGCGGGTATGGCACCCGTGCCCGGGCCGGAGGGCGGGGCGACGGTTCCCGGGGGCGGCACCGGATCCGGCATCGGGCCGGGCAGCGAACCCGGTCCCGGCCCGAGCCCCGGCCCTGTGCGTGTGCCGCCGGTCGCCGGGCCGGTGGGCGTGCCGTCCGAGTGAGGTTCGCGGTACGGGTCGTATCGGCGGACTGCTCCCGGACCGGTGCGTATGCCGTCCGAGTCCCGCTCGCCGTGTCCGGCGCCTGTGGTCGGCCTGCCTTCCGTACCGCTGCCCGTCCCTGTTCCCGTACGCGCACCGCTCGTGGTCACACCGGGGGACAGTTTGAGGGGGCCGGCCGGGGCGAAGTCCTGCGGGAGAGGGCCGAGTTGGTCGAAGATCTCGATCAGCTCGTCGTCGGGGCCGGGCTCGGGCAGCAGCTCGGCGGCCTGGGCAAGAGCCTTGCGCACGCCCGTGGCGGTGCGGAACCGCGCCTGGGGGTCCGGCTGCAGCAGCGTCGCCACGACCTGCCAGAGCGGCTCGGGTATGCCCTGCGGAGCGCTGGGCGTGCCGTGCGCCGCGAAGTACTCGATGAGGGCCTTGGAGTCCGGCTTGGCGCCCTCCAGGAGATAGAGCGCGACGAGGCCCACGGCGAACAGATCGGAGGGGAAGTCCGGGTCCGCGCCCAGCATTTGCTCGGGGGCGAAGTAACCGGGTGTGCCCACCACGTAGTCGGTCTCCGTCAGCCGTGGCTCGCCCAGCCGCATCGCGATGCCGAAGTCGGACAGCCGCAGCCGCGGGCGGCCCGTACCGGTCGCTTCGAGCAGCACGTTGGCGGGCTTGATGTCGCGGTGCACCACGCCCTCCGCGTGCACGGCGGCGAGACCGGAAAGAAGCTGGTCGAGAAGCGTGCAGACGAACGCGGGCGGCAGGGGACCGTAGTCCGCGATGAGATGGACGAGCGAACCTCCGGCGACCAGATCCATGGTGAACAGGACTTTGTCGTCGTCGGCGGCCCAACTGGCCGGGGCGAGGACATGCGGGTGGTCGATCCGCAGCGCCTGCTCGCGGACGAAGCGCAGCAGCGAGTGGGCGTCGCTCTGCTGCAGGACCTTGGCGGCCACGTACCGGCGACGGCGGTGGTCCCAGGCGCGCCAGACAGCGCCTACTCCCCCGCGCCCGATCGGGTCGGCCAGTTCGTACCGGCCGGCGAAGACCTCACCCATGGCTCTGCGTCGATCCCCCTTCGGATCATCGCTCGGTCCGTTCCGGACCTGCGGATGGTACGGCTCCTCCTACCCCGCCCCCCAGCCCGCTGTCACCCCGCTCACCCAGAACCTGTCTCCGTGCCCGTTTCCCCGCCCGCTTCCTGTCGTGACCCGACTCGTCCACGCCCGGTCCTGCCGGTCGTCCGAGCCTGTTCACCCGCGTGCCTGCCTGCCCCCGTCACAGCCCCCCTGAGCCGTAGCCCGGCCGCCGAACCCCCGGTCGGCGGCCGGGCGGCGGCTCAGTTCTGGTGGGACTGGTAGTGCGTCACGGCGTCAGAAGTGCGGCCCGCGCCGTACACCCGGAGGAACTCTGCCAGTTCCGGGTGGGTCGGGGCGAGAGTGTCAGCCGCGTCGATGATGTCGCCCGCGGCGGCCACCGAGCGAAGCAGCGACTGGATCTCGCGGACCACCCGCTTGACCGTGGGCGCCCCCGAACTCGTCGTCGACTGCGCGGTGTTGCTGAGCACCGAACCCCCCTGCGACTTCTTGATCTCGTCCATCCGCTCGGTCGCCTCGGCCGCGCTGACGCTGCCGTCCGCGACCTGACCGGCCAGATCCTGCAGCAACTGCACGCGCTGCACCACTGCCGGATTGCCGATCTTCGCCCGCTGACCGCTCATCAGCTGTGACAGCATCGGCGCGGACAACCCCAGTACCCCCGCGAGACGAGCCTGGTTGAGTCCAA
Source organism: Streptomyces sp. B21-083 (assembly GCF_036898825.1). GTDB lineage: Bacteria > Actinomycetota > Actinomycetes > Streptomycetales > Streptomycetaceae > Streptomyces. The sequence continues at coordinate 5,006,132 of NZ_JARUND010000001.1, forward strand.
GATCGTCGATGAGCTTACGGAAGAGCGCCCCCAGCGGCTCCCCGTACCAGTTCCGCTGAAGCTCCCGCGCTCTTGCGGTTGCTTCCTGCTGTGCGGCATCCATTGCGTCTCCCCATCGCTTCCCCAAATACCGCGGTTCGCTGTAGCGAACCACGTCGAGCATCTTACGGAGAGTGGTCGTCCACGGGGACCCCAATCCTTTTGCGAGATACCGGGGATGACCCGGTACTCTGGTCTGCGGCGCCCACCAGTACCTGGTGTTCTTGGCGGACGCCTCCCTTTCGGGGCCTTAGCTCAGTTGGTAGAGCGCTGTCTTTGCATGGCAGATGTCAGGGGTTCGACTCCCCTAGGCTCCACTCGTTCCACTCCCGAAATGCCCTCTGAACTGTGGAAACGCAGTCCCGGAGGGCATTTTTGCAAGGAGTGGTCCCCTGGCGGCCGGTGCTCACCGCGCGTGGCGTGCAGGTCGCGATCCAGTACGACGAGGGCCTGGCGGCCGGCGGAGAACTGGCAGAGCAGGGCGGCGCCGGTGAGGAGCGGGAGCAGGCGAGGGCGGGCGGCGACGCCGAATCAGGCTCCCCCCGACACCGCGGGCCGGCTCGCCGGGCCGTACGACCTCCCGTGCGGAGCACCGTTTCCAGTCACCCCGGCCGGAATGCGCGCGGCCCCACCTCGCTTCTGCACAAGCAGGCCTCCCGCACGACCGCCGGTCCGGTTGTGTCGACGTCGACGTCGCCGTCCGCGCCGCCGACGCCGCCGATCTCGATGACGGCACGGACTTCGGCCGGCTTCTTCATGGTGTTGGCGATCCCTGGAGCACGCTCGCCTCCTTCGCCCGGTTCGTCCTCTGCGGTGGCGGCTTCGGGCTCCTCTCCAGCGCTGCCGTGGCACTGATCGCCGCGACGATGCCCTGGGCACTGCCAAACGCGCTGATCACGGTCGCCTCGACCATCCTGTGCACCGAACTCCACGCGCGCTTCGCCTTCGGAGCCGGCCGGCGCCCCGGGATGGCGCCAGCACTGGCAGTCGGCCGGCTCGGCCACCGCCGCCTACGTCGTCACCTGCGCCGCGATGTTCGCCCTGCACGTGGTCCAGCCCTCGCCCGGCATGCTGATCCAGCAGATCGTCTATCTCAGCGCCTCCGGCCTCGCCGGCACGGGCCGCTTCCTGGTCCTGCGTCTGTTCGTCTCCGCGGTCGGCCAGGACAAGGCCGCCCCTCGCCACATTCGCCGCGCCCCGGCCCTGAAGAGCATCGGCGGGCTGAGGACGAGCCCGCGACTGGCCGTCTCCTGACATGTTTCACGTGAAACACCGCCCCGGACGAACGGACACCGCCTCATCACGTTTCACGTGAAACATCGCTGTGGGGCGGGAGGCGATAAATGCCTCCCGCCCCACAGGGACCTCACCGACGACACGACACGCGAACCGTCAGCGGCGGTTCTCGTCGTCGTCCGCCTCCGACTCGGCCTCCTTCGCCTGGACCTCGGGATCCAGGACCGACTGACCGCTCCCGTCCACCGACGTCAGGCGGCCCTTCTCGGGAACCTCGGTCGCGGCGGGCGGCTCCACCAACCAGTCGGGGTTGGCCTGCTTGTCCCACCACTTCCACGCGGCGAAGGCGCCGCCCGCCAGGATGCCCAGCGCGGCCAGCCCCTTGGCGAGCTTGCCTGCCCGGGCCCGGCGCTGGTGCTTGCGAGCCAGTTTCCTGATCTCCTGCGGAGTGACCTGACCGCGCAACGCGGCCAGTGCCGCGGCACCACGTGCGGCGGCCTCCTCTCGTACGGGTCCGGCTGCCGCAACCGCACGCTCCATGCGCGGCGCGGTGTATTCGGCGGCCTGCCGGGCGGCCTTGGCGGTACGGACAGCGGCTTCATGAGCGGCATGGTCGACCTTCGGCGGCACATGCGTACGGGCCTGCTCCAGCCGCGGCGCGAGATGCGCGCCGTACTGGACACGAGCCTGTTCCGCAGCCTGGGACACCTTGGGCGCAAGCCGTACGCGTGCCTCGTGTGCGTACTGAGTGGCCCTGTCCTTGGCCGTGTCGGCGTAGGGCGCCACCACGTCCGCGGCGTGCAGGACGCTGTCCTTCGCCGAGCCGGTAGCGGCGCGCACGCTTTCAATGCGGGTCACGGGATCCTCCTCCTCGGTGGCGTACGGTATTCGACTCTCCACCCTTTTACGGATCATGCCCGGCAATACGCCTTGAGGCATGCGAGGGCGGGCATCCGGGTCACGGACGGACGGTCACACGGGACTGATGGCACCGAACCGATCGCAAGTGACAGCAGATGACGATCACAGGCAATAGCGATGAATACAGGGCAACGGGAGCTTGTCGTCGACAATGCCACGGATCCCTGCCCCGCGCCCCCGTCCCGTGCTTACTCGACCGGTTTTCTCCCGAGCGGCGGAGCGCAAGCGAAAGCGCCGGATCTTCCCCCGGAGGAAGGTGTCGGGCGACGCACGGCGTGGACCGTGCGAGGATCGGGGCGGCACAAGAGGACAACGGAAGGCAGATCGTGGCTGAGCAGCTTTACGCCACCCTGAAGACCAGTCAAGGCGACATCGAGTTCCGGCTCCTGCCGAACCACGCGCCCAAAACGGTCCGGAACTTCGTCGAACTCGCCACCGGCGAGCGCGAGTGGACCAACCCGGAGACGGGCGAGAAGTCCACGAACAAGCTCTACGACGGTACGGTCTTCCACCGGGTGATCAGCGGCTTCATGATTCAGGGCGGTGACCCGCTCGGCAACGGCACCGGCGGCCCCGGCTACCAGTTCGAGGACGAGTTCCACCCCGACCTCCGTTTCGACAAGCCGTACCTGCTGGCCATGGCCAATGCCGGCCCGGGAACCAACGGCTCGCAGTTCTTCATCACCGTTTCCCCGACGGCCTGGCTGACCCGCAAGCACACCATCTTCGGTGAGGTCACCGACGCGGCCAGCCAGAAGATCGTGGACGCCATCGCGGCCACGGCGACCAACCCGCGCACCGACCGCCCGGTCAACGACATCGTCATCGAGTCGGTCGTCGTCGAGACGCGCCAGGGCTGAGCCCCGGGAGCCTCTCCCGCGGGCACTTTCCGGCGGATCCCCGGGATCCTCCGCAAGGGAACACCCAGGGAACCAAACGCCCCGCCCATCCGTAAGGATGTGCGGGGCGGTGCATTGCGTACGACGACGCGTCGACCGCTTCGACGGATTGATGGATTGACGGATTTTGGGGGAGCTCATGGATCAGGCGCCAGGCAGCCCGCAGGGCCCGCAGGACGCCCAGAGCCTGCCCACCTGCTACCGCCACCCGGACCGCGGGACAGGCATCCGCTGCACCCGCTGCGAACGCCCGATCTGCCCCGAGTGCATGGTCAGCGCCTCCGTCGGCTTCCAGTGCCCGGAATGCGTGCGCAACGGCTCCGGAACCGGCCACGCCCCGAGCGCCACCACACCGCGCACGATCGCCGGCGGCACCTTCACGGCCGACCCCCGACTCCTCACCAAGATCCTCATCGGCCTCAACCTCGCCATCTACCTGCTCCAACTGTCGATCGGCGACGACTTCACGCAACGCTTCGAACTCGTCGGCCGTGCCTCCTACGAGTACCTCGGCCCCTTGGAGGGCGTCGCGGAGGGGCAGTGGTACCGGCTGCTGACGTCGATGTTCCTGCACGGCAGCCTCATGCACATCGTCTTCAACATGCTCAGCCTGTGGTGGCTCGGCGGGCCCCTGGAAGCCGCCCTCGGCCGCGCCCGCTACCTCGCGCTGTACCTGGTCTCCGGCCTCGCGGGCAGCGCGCTGACGTATCTCCTCGAAGCCCCGACCACGCCGTCTCTCGGTGCCTCCGGTGCCATCTTCGGCCTCTTCGGCGCGACCGCCGTCCTGATGCGCCGCCTCAACTACGACATGCGGCCGATCATCGCCCTGCTGGTGATCAACCTGCTCTTCACCTTCGGACCGCTCAACATCGCCTGGCAGGCCCACATCGGGGGCCTGGTCGGCGGAGTCGTCATCGGCTACGCCATGGTCCACGCCCCGCGCGAGCGCCGGTCCCTGATCCAGTACGGCGTCTGCGCGGTGGTTCTGGTCGCGGTGGTCGTCATCACCCTGATCCGCACAGGCCAGCTCATCTAGCGCTGTCGGCCCGTCGTCCAACCGTCCGGACCGTCGTTCCGCTCGTGCGGCCTGTCACTGAGTGCCTGTTGTCCACAGCGCGTGGCCTTGCCTGTGCATAGTGTGCGGGAACAGCTGTGCCCCCTGTCACCGACCTGAGTTTTCCCAGGTCAGGCAGGGGGCGAACAAGCTTGCGATTAGCGGTGTGTCAGTCGTACCAGCGTCAACACTCGATGAGTTATCCACAGATCGTCGTCTTTTCCCCAGGTGGGGTGTGGAAAATCAATCCTGGCTGTGGATAACTCAGTGGAAAGCCCTGGGTAGAGCCTCGTTCACCCGAAGGTGACCGGCCGGCCAACGGGGCCGACGGGGCTGACCGCCGAGGGCACCGCTACTTCCACTGAGTGGAGACACCGAATCCCGCGGCGATGAAGCCGAAGCCCACCACGATGTTCCAGTTGTCCAGTGAGTCGATCGGCAGCGTGCCGTCGGTCACATAGAAGAGGACGATCCAGGCCAGGCCGATGAGGAACATCGCGAGCATGACCGGTGCGACCCAGCCGCGACTGTTCAGTTTGATTGCCGTCGCCTGCTTGGCGGGCGGCGGCGTGTAGTCGGCCTTCTTGCGGATACGTGACTTCGGCACGAGGGTCTCTCCTGTCGATGCGCTGCGTGGCCGCGCAGGTAACTGGGTCGGGCTCCGGGGCAGCGTACAAGGGGACACGTGGTGCTCCCCCGGGCGTCCGTTAGCGTAGTGCTTCCGCGGCGCCGAAGGAGATAAGGGTACGTTGAGCAATTCTGCCGACTTCCCCGGGACGGATCCCAGTCCTGCCCGTAACCGCCGTTTCCGCCCGGTCCGGGTGCTCACCGCGGGGGTTTTCGCCCTCGCGGGGCTGATTTTCTTCACGAGCTTCGACACGGCCAAGGGCACGAACATCCGCACGGACGCCTCCCTGCTGAGGCTCTCGGACCTCATCCAGGAGCGCAGCCACAAGAACGGCCGGCTCGACGAGTCCAACGCGGCCCTGCGTGACGACGTCGAGGCCTTCGCCGAGCGCGACGACGGCAGCACCGAGGCCGAGGACGCCAGACTGGCGGCGCTGGAGAAGGCCGCGGGCACCCAGAAGGTCAAGGGCCAGGCGCTCACGGTCACCCTCAACGACGCCCCGCCGAACGCCACGGCGAAGCTCCCTGGCTATCCCGAGCCCCAGCCCGACTATCTGGTCATCCACCAGCAGGACCTGCAGGCCGTGGTCAACGCCCTGTGGCAGGGCGGGGCCAAGGGCATCAAGGTCATGGACCAGCGCCTGATCTCCACCAGCGCGGTCCGCTGTGTGGGCAACACCCTGATCCTCCAGGGACGCGTCTACTCACCCCCGTACAAGATCACGGCGGTCGGCGACCCGGAGCAGCTGAGGGGCGCGCTCACGGCGTCCAAGGCGATCCAGAACTACATGGTGTACGTCAACGTCTACGGGCTCGGCTGGCAGGTCGACGAGGACGGGACGGTGACTCTGCCGGGGTACTCGGGCACAGTGGACCTGCACTACGCGAAGCCTGTGGAGTAGCCGGAACAGCTGGTAGCTGACCGCTGGGGGGCCTGTGTCGGGGCGTGTGATCGTCAGGACGGTCAGCGAGCTGTGCGTCACGGTGGGCACGCTGCTCGTGCTCTTCGTCGTGTACGTGCTGTTCTGGACGGGAGTGAAGGCCGACGACGTCATGGATGACCAGATCCACCAGTTACAGCAACAGTGGTCGAAGGGCGCGGTGACACAGACACCGCCGGTGACGACGCCCAGCCCCGCGAGCACCACGATCTCGACCGGTCTGAAGCCCCCTGGGCCCTACACCCCGGCCAAGCCCTTCGCGATCATGTACATCCCTCGGCTTGGTTTCACGTGGAACAAGCCCGTGCTCGAAGGCACGGGAACGAGCACCCTGAAGAAGGGCCTCGGCCACTACGCCACCACCGCGCGGCTCGGCCAGGAGGGCAACTTCTCGGTCGCCGGCCACCGGCGGACGTACGGCGATCCGTTCAAGGACTTCCCGAGGCTGCGGCGCGGGGACGCGGTGGTACTGACGGACGGGACGACCTGGTTCACGTATCGGATCGACAAAGGCCCCTACAAAACCGTGCCCACGGACGTTGAGGTGATCGATCCTGTGCCACGTAAGAGCGGGTACACGCGTTCGGGGCGTTATCTCACGCTGACCACGTGCGATCCGGAGTGGGGGCACAGTCATCGGCTGATCGTCTGGGCGCACCTGGATTCCACACAGCCTGTGGAGGCCGGGAAACCCGCGGCGCTGCGCCGTTAATCTGGTGGGGTACGGCGTGAGTCCGGTGCCGCGAGTCGGGTGCCGTGGGCGACGGAAGGGACGGCATGTACGGCTGGATCTGGCGGCATCTGCCAGGGAACGCGTGGGTGAGGGCGTTGCTCTCCCTCGTGCTGGCGCTGGCGGTTGTCTACGTGCTCTTCCAGTACGTCTTCCCGTGGGCCGAACCGCTCCTCCCCTTCAACGATGTGACGGTGAACGACCAGTGAGCGCCCGGATTCTCGTCGTCGACAACTACGACAGCTTCGTCTTCAACCTGGTCCAGTACCTGTACCAGCTGGGCGCCGAGTGCGAGGTGCTGCGCAACGACGAGGTGTCGACGGCGCACGCGCGGGACGGCTTCGACGGGGTTCTGCTGTCGCCGGGCCCGGGTACGCCCGAGGAGGCCGGCGTCTGCATCGAGATGGTCCGTCACTGCGCGGCCACCGGGGTGCCGGTGTTCGGGGTCTGCCTGGGCATGCAGTCGATGCAGGTGGCGTACGGCGGTGTGGTGGACCGTGCGCCCGAGCTGCTGCACGGCAAGACGTCCCTCGTGGAACACGAGGGACGGGGCGTCTTCGCCGGTCTGCCGAGCCCGTTCACGGCGACCCGCTACCACTCCCTGGCGGCGGAACCGGAGACGGTTCCGGCCGAGCTCGAAGTGACCGCCCGTACGCACGACGGCATCATCATGGGCCTGAGGCACCGTGAGCTTCCGGTCGAGGGTGTGCAGTTCCACCCCGAGTCGGTGCTGACGGAGCACGGTCACCTGATGCTGGCCAACTGGCTGGCGGAGTGCGGTGACCGGGGTGCTGTGGCGAGGTCTTCGGGGCTCGCCCCGGTGGTGGGCAGGGCCACGGCGTGACCGCCCTGCGCCCCGAGCGCGAGTCCGGCTCCGCCTACGGAGACTCCGGCGACCAGGCAACCCCGTACGGGCAGCTGCCGTACGAGGCGCCCGGCGCGTTCGAGGCGGCGGTGGACGGCATGGTGGACCCGCTGAGCGACCCGTTGCCCGGGCAGCGGAACGATCCGCCGCCGGGTCGCGGGACCGGTCGGCGGCGCCGGCGCGGTCATGCGCGGCCCTACGACGCCTCGGCCGAGAGCGGGGCGTCGGAGCACCAGGACCCGGGGCCCGAGTCGGAGTACGACTCGCGGGGGTACGCGCAGGACTGGCAGGTGGGTGTGTACGAGGAGCAGGCGCCGTACGCGCCTCCCGCGGCCCCTCTTGCGGCTCCTCCGGTGACGTCTCCCGCGCCGCCTACTGTGGTCCTCCCGCCCATCGACGAGGAGACGGTGGCGCTGCGGCTGACGGACCTGCCCCCTGATCTGCGTCCCGAGGCGCCCCGAATAGCCGACAAGGACGCGATGCCGGCGGCCTCGGCCACCGCAAGGGCCACAGGCGCCCCTGAGGGCTCTTCTGCGGTCGGCGGGCGCGCGGCACGCCGGAAGGCCGCCAAGGCCCGCCACGGGCGCCCTGAGGGCCCGCAGGAGGCGTCCGAGGCGTCGGAGGGGGTGACCGCCGACGCGGCGGCGGGGGGAGCGGCTCTCTCGCGGGTCGCGGCTCGGCAGGCGGCGCGGGCGCAGAAGCCGGGCATGGCGGTGATGGCGAGCCGGGCGATCGGTGAGGTGTTCATCACCACCGGCGTACTGATGCTGCTGTTCGTGACCTACCAGCTGTGGTGGACGAACGTCCGAGCGCACGCGCAGGCCGGAAGCGAGGCGACGAGCCTCCAGGAGGACTGGGCGAGCGGGAAGGGCGCGCCGGGGGCGTTCGAGCCCGGGCAGGGCTTCGCCATCCTCGACATCCCCAAGCTGGACGTCGTGGTGCCGATCGCGGAGGGCACCAGCAAGAGCAAGGTGCTGGACCGGGGCATGGTCGGCCATTACGCGGAGGGCGGCCTCACTACGGCGATGCCGTCCGCGGCGACCGGCAACTTCGGGCTTGCCGGCCACCGCAACACGCACGGCGAGCCGTTCCGGTACATCAACCGGCTTAAGAAGGGCGACGCGATCGTCGTGGAGACGCAGGACAAGTACTACGTCTACAAGATGGAGTCGATCCTGCCGGTCACGTCGCCGAGCAACACGAGCGTGCTGAATCCGATTCCCAATGGCTCGGGTTTCACCAAGCCCGGCCGCTACATCACCCTCACGACGTGTACGCCGGAGTTCACGAGCAGGTACCGGATGATCGTGTGGGGCAAGATGGTCGAGGAACGGCCGCGCAGCAAGGGCAAGCCGGATGCGCTCGTGCAGTAAGGGCAGATGAAGAGTGGCAGCGACGACGGACCACGACGAGCAGACCGCCGACGCCCCGGCTTCCCCGTCGCAGGCCCGCCCGCGGCGCACGGGCGGCAGACTGGCCTCCGCGGTGAGCCTTTTCGGCGAACTGCTCATCACGGCGGGCCTGGTGCTGGGCCTGTTCGTCGCGTACTCCCTCTGGTGGACGAACGTCGTCGCGGACCGTGAGGCGAACAAACAGGGCGACCAGGTTCGCGACCATTGGGCAGACGGTTACGCCGACACGGGCCCGGGCGCGCTGGACACCAAGGACGGCATCGGCTTCCTGCACGTCCCGGCGATGAAGAACGGCGAGGTCCTGGTCAGGAAGGGCACGTCGTCAAAGGTCCTGAACGACGGCGTGGCCGGCTACTACGTGGACCCGATCAAGTCGGCGCTCCCCCAGGCGAAGCAGGGCAACTTCACGCTGGCGGCCCACCGGGACGGCCATGGCGCCAAGTTCCACAACATCGACAAGCTGAAGAAAGGCGACCCGATCGTCTTCGAGACGAAGAACGACTGGTACGTCTACAAGGTCTACGCCACCCTCCCGGAAACCTCGAAGTACAACGTCGAGGTCCTGGCGCAGGTCCCCAAGGAATCGGGCAGGACGAAGCCCGGCCGCTTCATCACCCTGACCACCTGTACGCCGGTGTTCACGTCGGAGTACCGGTACATCGTGTGGGGGGAGCTGGTACGGGTGGAGAAGGTCGACGGGGATCGGACACCGCCGAAGGAACTGGGGTGACGGGACAGCCTTCCTCATGGGAAGCCTGTCGCTAGCATGACGGAGGCCCGAAGCCGCAACTTGCCTTTGCGGCTTCGGGCCTCTTGCGGCACCCCGTGCCTACTCCAAGACGTTCAGGGGTTCACCGGCGCTCCACTCCTCCAGGTGTACGGCGGTGATCCCCGCCTCTGCGGCGATGCTCAGCGCCTCCGGGGTGAAGGGGCACGTTGCCACGTACAGCGCCACTTCCGCGCGGTACAGCACCTTGGCCGAGCCGACGAACTTCTGCATGTCAGGGCTGGTGATGTTGAGGTAGGGCGCGAACCTCTTGCACTGGACGACGAGGCGTCGTCCGTCGGCGGTGAGCGCGATGATGTCGACGCCGCGGTCTCCGTGACCGCCCTGCACGACGACGTTGGTGCAGCCGTCGCGGCGGAGCAGTTTGGCGATGTGGTGCTCGAACGTGCGGCCGTTCATGGCGTCCATGGCTGCCATGACTCCGATGGCCGGCCGGTCGTCCCGGGTTCCTTCGAGCCGTTGCAGCCGGGCGTGGTGCTGGTGGAGCCGCCGTTCGATGCGCTGGACGCCCGCCCGCAGGGCGACGAGCTCCTTGCGGTGTTCGCCCGACGTTTCGATCAGGGCGTTGAACAGGGGGACGACGGTCTTGCCGAGGACGTGGGTGATCACGTTCTGTTGCCTCTCAACTCGTCGGATTTGCCTCATCCGTGCAGCGAGTCCAGGCATACGAAGTTGTGGTCGTATGTCGTACATGGGTATGAGTGGGCCCCGGCACCCTTCCCAGGTGCCGGGGCCCACTCATGTGGCATATGTGACAAGCGGGGTCAGCCGAAGATGCCGCCGTTGTTGTTTCCGCCGTTGTTTCCGCCGTTGTTTCCGTTTCCGAAGTTGACGGTCTGCAGCGTGATCTGGGTGTTGCCCGGATCGTCGACCTTGCCGCCCTGCGGATTCTGGGCGATGACCAGTGCGGTGTCGCTCTGGTCGCTGCCGTTGGTGAACTGGATTTGGTTGAAGCCGGCCGCCTGCAGGATCTGCTTGGCCTCGCCGACGGTCTTCTGGGTGACGTTCGGGACGTCGGTCTGCTGGACCTCGGCCTTCTTGCCGATCTGGATGGTCACCGTGGAGCCCGGGTCGGCCTCCTGGTTGGCCGTCGGTGAGGTCGAGATGACCTTGCCGTCCTGGTTGTCGTCCTGGGTCTCGACCTCTGTGCACTCGCCGACGAGGCCGTTGGCCTGCATCTGCTGCTTGGCGGTGTCACAGTCCTGGCCGGTGACGTCCGGGACCGTCGACTTCTTCACTTCCTTGGCGATGGTGAGGGTGATTTTCGAGCCCTTCTCCACCTCGGCGCCGAATTTCAGGGACTGTTCCAGGACAGACCCCGGGTTCTCGGGAGACTCCTTCTCGACCGTTTTCACGTCGAACTGGTACTCGTCGCCCTCAAGCTGCTTCGTGGCCTCGTCGACGGTGGAACCGACCACGCTCGGCACGATCACCTTGGGCGCCCCGGTGGACACCACCAGTGCGATCGTGTCGTTCTTCTTCACGTCGGCGCCGGCCGTCGGATTCTGGGAGCAGATGTTGCCCTTGGGCTCGTTCTCGCAGGGTTTGTCCGTGAACGTCAGTTTCAGGTCGACGTTCACCGCCGCCTTCTCCGCGTCGGCCTTGGTCTGGCTGACGAAGTTCGGGTTCTTGAAGGCGCTGTCGTTCACCGCCTGCCCGTCGAACACGTACTTGCCGATCAGGATCGCGCCCACCAGCACCAGCACGCCTGCCACGGCCAGGAGGATCGTCGAGGTGTTCGACTTCTTCTGCTGGCGCCGTCGGGGGCCGCGGTCGTCGTAGCCGAAGCCGCCGTCGTCCGGGTTCATCGGGGGGAGCATGGTGGTCGCGCCGGCGTCGGCGCGCAGGGCGGTGGTGGCCTGGTCGTCGGGGTAGCCGTAGGCGCCGTAGCCGACCGAGCCCATGGCCGCAGCGGCCGCGACGGGCTGGCCGTCGAGGCAGGCCTCGATGTCGGCGCGCATCTCGTCGGCGGACTGGTAGCGGTAGTCGGGGTCCTTGACCAGGGCCTTGAGGACGATGGCGTCCATCTCGGGCGTGATCTCGGGGTCGAACACCGACGGGGGCTGCGGTTCTTCCCGTACGTGCTGGTACGCGACCGCGACCGGGGAGTCCCCGATGAACGGCGGGCGGACCGTGAGGAGTTCGTAGAGCAGGCAGCCGGACGAGTACAGGTCGGACCGCGCGTCCACCTGTTCGCCCTTGGCCTGTTCCGGCGACAGGTACTGGGCCGTTCCTATGACCGCGGACGTCTGCGTCATCGTCATGCCGGAGTCGCCCATCGCGCGGGCGATGCCGAAGTCCATGACCTTGACCTGGCCGTTGCGCGTGAGCATCACGTTGGCCGGCTTGATGTCGCGGTGGACGATGCCGCTTCTGTGGGAGTACTCCAATGCCTGGAGGATCCCGATGGTCATCTCCAGCGTCCGCTCGGGCAGCAGCTTGCGGCCCGAGTGGAGGAGCTCGCGGAGGGTGGAGCCGTCCACGTACTCCATGACGATGTACGGGATGGACGTCCCGTCGATGTAGTCCTCGCCGGTGTCGTACACGGCGACGATCGCGGGATGGTTGAGCGAGGCGGCCGACTGGGCCTCCCGGCGGAACCGGGCCTGGAAGGAAGGGTCGCGCGCGAGGTCGGCGCGCAACGTCTTCACTGCCACGGTGCGGCCCAGGCGGGTGTCATGGGCGAGGTATACCTCCGCCATGCCACCACGGCCGAGCACGTGACCCAGCTCGTACCGGCCGCCGAGGCGACGCGGCTCTTCCATAGCTTCCTACCAGCCCTCTCCGTCGGTCCCGACCGCACCTGCTGTGTGGTCCGGCGGTGTGCCGTCCGGGCATACGGTACCCGGGTTCATTTGTGTGACCTGGCCAAGCCCGTCAGCCGATACCGGACCGGTATCGCAACGTGCACCGATGTGAAGGGGACGTGACGGGGCTCACTGCTTGCTGTTGATGACCGCCTCCATCACGCTCTTGGCGATGGGCGCGGCCAGACCGCCGCCCGAGATGTTGTCGCGGATGGCGTCCTCGTCCTGGACCACGACCGCGACGGCGACCGGTGAGCTGCCGTCGGCGAGCCTGGCGTAGGAGATGAACCAGGCGTACGGCTTCTCGCTGTTGTCGACGCCGTGCTGGGCGGTACCGGTCTTGCCGCCGACGGTGACACCGCTGATCTGGGCGTTCTTGCCGGTGCCGTCCTTGACGACCGTCTCCATCATCGACTGGAGGGTCTGGGCGTTCTTGGAGGTGAGCGGCTGGCTCATCTCCGTGGGCTCGGTCTGTTCGAGCACGTCGATGTTGGGGGCCTGGAGCTTGTCGACCATGTACGGCTTCATCAGCTTGCCGTCGTTGGCGATCGCGGAGGCGACCATGGCCATCTGCAGCGGGGTCGTCGCGGTCTCGAACTGGCCGATCGAGCTGAGCGCGGTCTGCGGCCGGTCCATCTTCTCGGGGAAGTTGGAGGCGGCGGAGCGGACCGGGATGAACTGCTCGGAGTTGAAGCCGAACTTCTTGGCCTCCTCCAGCATCTTGTCCTTGCCGACGTCGACGCCGATCTTGCCGAAGACGGTGTTGCAGGAGTACTGGAGGGCGACGCGCATGGTCGCGTTCTTGCAGGGGATGGACCCCTCGTTCTTCAGCTCGGTCGTGGTGTCCGGCAGGGTGTACGGGAGCGGCGAGTCCGTCTTCTGGTCGGCGTCCGTGTACAGGCCGTTCTCCAGGGCGGCGGCGGCCGTCACGACCTTGAAGGTGGAGCCGGGCGGGTAGATGTCGCGCAGGGCCCGGTTGAGCATGGGCTCGTTGGGGTCCTGGGCCTTCTGCAGCTTCTGCCAGGCCTCCGAGTCCTTGTTCGAGTTCCCGGCGAACGTCGAGGGGTCGTACGAGGGGAAGGAGGCCAGGGCCAGGATCGCGCCGGTGGACGGGTCGATCGCGACCACCGCGCCCTTGCCGCGGCCCTTGAGGCCGTCGTACGCGGCCTTCTGGGCGGCGGCGTTGAGGGTGGTGATGACGTTGCCGCCCTGCTTCTTCTTGCCCGTGATCATGTCGAGGGTGTTGCGGAAGAAGAGCCGGTCGTCGTTGCCGGTGAGGATGCCGTCGTCGATGGACTCCAGCTGTGTCGCGCCGAACGCCTGCGAGGCGTAGCCCGTGACGGGGGCCCACATGGGCCCGTCCTTGTAGCTGCGTTTGTACTCGAAGTCGGTGCTGTCGGACTTGGTGGAGCCGGTGATCGCCTTGCCGTCGACGATGATGTTGCCGCGTGGTGTGGCGTAGCGCTCGATGGCGACGCGGCGGTTGTACTTGTCGTCCTTGAGGGCGTCCGCCCGGACGTACTGGATCCAGTTGTCGCGGATGAGCAGGGCGAGCACGAGCAGCCCGCAGAAGAGCGCGATCCGGCGCAGGGGCTTGTTCACGGTCGGACCACCTGGGTCATCTCGGCGTCGGGGCTGGGGGCCGGTGCGGGTGCGGGACGGCGTGCGGTGTCGCTGATTCTGAGCAGGATGGCGATGAGGGCCCAGTTGGCGATGACGGAGGAGCCACCGGCGGCGAGGAACGGCATCGTCATACCGGTCAGCGGGATCAGGCCCATGACGCCGCCGGCGACGACGAAGACCTGGAGTGCGAAGGCGCCGGACAGGCCGATGGCCAGCAGCTTCCCGAAGGGGTCGCGGGCGGCGAGGGCGGTGCGGACGCCGCGTTCCACGACCAGACCGTAGATGAGCAGGATCGCCATGACGCCGGCCAGGCCGAGTTCCTCGCCGAAGGTGGCGAGGATGAAGTCGGAGTTGGCGGCGAAGCCGATGAGGTCGGAGTTGCCCTGGCCGAGCCCGGTACCGAGGGTGCCGCCGGAGCCGAAGGCCCACAGGGCCTGCATGGACTGCATGGTGTGGCCCTGGACCCCCTTCAGGCTGAGGAGGTACTCGTTCATCGGGTCGAGCCAGGCCTGGACGCGCTGCTGGACGTGCGACTCGAAGCTGGCGACGCCGACCGCGCCGGCCGCCGACATCAGCAGACCGAAGACGATCCAGCTGGTCCGCTCGGTGGCGACGTACAGCATGATGATGAACATTCCGAAGAACAGCAGCGACGTACCGAGGTCGGTCTCGAAGACCAGGATCAGGATCGAGATGATCCAGACGACGATGATCGGTCCGAGGTCGCGGCCGCGGGGCAGGTACAGGCCCATGAAGCGGCGACTGGCGAGGGCGAGTGCGTCGCGTTTCACCATCAGGTAGCCGGCGAAGAAGATCGCAAGGGCGATCTTCGCGAACTCACCGGGCTGGACGCTGCCCAGGCCCGGGATCCTGATCCAGATCTTGGCGCCGAAGTTGTCGAAGCCGAGGCCCGGGACCAGCGGCAGGACCAGCAGGACCACGGCTCCGGCCATGGAGATGTAGGTGTAGCGCTGGAGGATGCGGTGGTCCTTGAGGAAGACCAGCACCGCCACGAACAGGGCGACGCCCAGTGCGGAGTTCAGCAGCTGGCGAGGAGCTGATTCGACGTAGTTGGGGAGTTGCTGAAGCCGCTTCGACTGGTCGAGTCGCCAGATGACGACCAGGCCGATGCCGTTGAGCAGTGTGGCCAGGGGCAGCAGCAGGGGGTCGGCGTACGGGGCGAACTTGCGTACGACGAGGTGGCCGACGCCGGCGATCAGGCCGAGGCCGAGGCCGTAGCTGAGGAGGCCCGCGGGGATCTTGTCGTCGATGGCCAGGCCCACGTTGACGTAGGCGAAGACGGGGATGACGACGGCGAACACCAGGAGTGCCAGTTCGGTGTTGCGGCGGCTTGGAGTGCCGATCGCGCCGATCGTGGACGTGTGGTGCTGTGAGTTGTTGGTTGTACTGCTCATCGTATGAAGTGGCCCCTCACGGCTTGCCTACTGCTTACCGCACAGCGAGACCAGCTTCTGCTCTTCCTCGGAGAGGCTGGGGCCGGGTGTGGGAGTGGGTGCGGTTGTGGACGGAGACGCCGATCCGGACGGCGTCGGGCTGGGCGTTGCCTTGGACGCGGCGGCGGTACGGGTGGTTCCCGTGGTGCCTCCTGCCTCGCCCTCGCCGGTCTTGGCGTTGTTCGCGTTGTCGGCCGCGCGCCGTGCTTCCTGCTTCTTGCATGCGGAGGCCTGGGTGGCCAGCTCGGAGATCTTCGACTGGGCGTCCTTGAGGCCGCCCTCCGTGATGGTCCCCTTGACCTGCTTCTGCTGGTAGGTGGGCAGGTACTTGAGTTCGATCTCGGGGTGGTCCTTCTCGACCTTCGAGAGCGAGACCCAGGCCAGGTCCTGGTTGATGCCCCGGTACAGCGCCACGTGCTCGTCGCTGGCACCGACGTAGTACTGCGTCTGCGTCCAGCGGTAGCCGCCGTAGAGGCCGCCGCCGATGACGGCGAGGGCGAGGGTGATGTAGAGGGTTCTCTTGAACCACCTGCGGCCGGCGCCGGGTTTGACGAAGTCGTCGTCGGTGTAGCCGCCGAAGCCGCCGGTCTGGATGTAGCCGGTGGTGTCGCCGGAGCCGGGCGGGCCGAACTCGCCGTTCCCGCCGCCGTGCGCGGGCCGCTGCCGGCCGAGCCCGGAGGCGCGTCCGGCCGGGGTCTGCATGGCGCCGCCGTCGTGCATGTGGTGCTGGTTGTGCTGGTTCTCGGCGACCGCGCCGACCACGACGGGTACGTCGGACAGCTGCCCGGCGAGGGTGTCACCGGTGTCGAGGTCCAGGACGTCGGCGATGATCACGGTGATGTTGTCGGGACCGCCGCCGCGCAACGCCAGCTCGATGAGCTGCTGCACGGTCTCCTGGGGGCCCTGGTAGCTGGCGAGCGTGTCCTCCATGGTCTGGTGGGACACGACCCCGCTCAGGCCGTCGGAGCAGATCAGGTACCGGTCGCCGGCCCGGACCTCCCGGATGGAGAGGTCTGGCTCGACATGGTCGCCGCTGCCCAGTGCGCGCATGAGGAGCGAACGCTGCGGGTGGGTGGTGGCCTCTTCCTCGGTGATGCGTCCCTCGTCGACGAGGCGCTGCACCCAGGTGTGGTCCTGCGTGATCTGGGTGAGGACGCCGTCGCGGAGGAGGTACGCACGCGAGTCGCCCACGTGTACGAGGCCGAGGCGCTGGCCCGTCCACAGGAGGGCGGTGAGCGTGGTGCCCATGCCCTCCAGCTGGGGGTCCTCCTCGACCATCATCCGGAGCTGGTCGTTGGCCCGCTGCACGGCGGTGCCGAGCGAGGTGAGGATGTCGGAGCCGGGGACGTCGTCGTCGAGGGCGACGATGGTGGAGATCACCTCTGAGGAGGCGACCTCACCGGCGGCCTGGCCACCCATGCCGTCGGCGATCGCGAGGAGGCGGGGACCGGCGTAGCCGGAGTCCTCGTTGCCCTCGCGGATCATGCCTTTGTGCGATCCGGCGGCGAAGCGCAGTGACAGACTCATGCGCACCTCGCCCGTCGGCTCCGGGTACATCCGCACGGTGCCCACCCTCCGGTCGGGAGCGCGCCGGGGCCCTTCGCGTGGACCGCCGCCGCGTGCTCGCTCCGCTCGCGCCTATTCATGATGTAGCACTACTTCCGCAGCTCGATGACGGTCTTGCCGATGCGGATCGGCGCGCCCAGCGGAATCGGCGTGGGAGTCGTCAGCCGGGTCCGGTCGAGATAGGTGCCGTTGGTGGACCCGAGGTCCTCGACGATCCACTGGCCGTCGCGGTCCGGGTAGATCCTGGCATGCCTGCTGGAGGCGTAGTCGTCGTCCAGCACGATGGTCGAGTCATGGGCCCGGCCGAGCGTGACCGTCTGTCCCTGGAGGGCGACGGTGGTGCCCGTCAGTGTGCCCTCGGAGACGACCAGTTTGCTGGGGGCGCCCCTGCGCTGCCTGCCGCCGCCGGACGGCTGCTGCTGGCGCTGCTGCGGGGGCGCGGCGGTCTGTCTGGCGGCCTGCTGCTGGCGGCCGCTGTCACGCCTCGACCCGCGCTGGGTGACACGCGTACCGAACAGATCGCTGCGGATGACCTGCACGGCCACGATCACGAACAGCCACAGTACGGCCAGGAAACCCAGCCGCATGACCGTGAGGGTCAGCTCTGACATTGCCCCCGCTTCACCCTTCGGCTTGCCGGTAAATGATGGTGGTGCTGCCCACGACGATCCGGGAGCCGTCGCGGAGCGTAGCGCGGGTGGTGTGTGTCCCGTCCACCACGATGCCGTTGGTGGACCCGAGATCCTGGATCGTCGGGGGTGTTCCGGGGCGGATCTCACAGTGCCGGCGCGAGACGCCGGGGTCGTCGATCCGCACGTCGGCCTCGGTGCTGCGGCCCAGTACGAGTGTCGGGCCGGAGATCTGGTGGCGGGCGCCGTTGATCTCGACCCAGCACCGCATCCGGTTCGCGCCCGCGGTCGGGCGCTGTCCCATGGGCGGGCCCGCCGGGGCGGCGCCGGGGCGTCCGCCGGGCGGCGGTGCGGCCGGCATCGGGGGCGCTGCGGCGGCAGGCGGATAGCCGTAACCGCCCGCTCCGGGCCGGCCCCTCGGCGGGGCCGCGGGTGCGGCGGCGCCGGGGCCTGGGCCGCCGGGGGACTGCTGGTTGGTGGAGGAGGCGAGCGTACGGCTGCGTACCCGGTACAGGCCGGTGTCCAGGTCGTCGGCCTTCTCCAGGTGCACCTTGACGGTGCCCATGAAGGTGTACCGCTGCTGCTTGGCGTAGTCCTGTACCATGCCGGCGAGCTCGTCGCCGAGCTGTCCGGAGTAGGGGCTGAGTCGCTCGTGGTCCGGCGCGCTCAGTTCCACGATGAAGTCGTTGGGTACGACGGTCCGGTCGCGGTTCCAGATGGTCGCGTTGTTGTCGCACTCGCGTTGCAGTGCGCCCGCGATCTCCACGGGCTGGACCTCGGACTTGAACACTTTGGCGAAGGTGCCGTTGACCAGACCTTCGAGACGCTGCTCGAACTTCTTCAGGACTCCCATGGGGCACCTCCTCCTGGTTGCTGCTCTGTCTGAAGCCTTGCGTGCCGTGCCTGTCGTGCGTGCCGTGCCTGGTACTGCTTACTGATCGTATCCACGCGCCGGGAAATCGGCTGGTTCCCCCTGTCAGGACGGTCGACGGGTGTCGACGCCTGACGAAGTTCCCTGTGAAGCGACCCTTCGAACTCCTTGAGCCGTACCCAGATCGTAGAGGCGGCGCCAAACCAGTGTCCCGCACCTGACTGTGCACCTTGCCCGCCTCCTGGGGAGATGGGCTGGACCGGTACGAGGTTGATACGTGAACCGGCACGTGTTGATACGAAGTCGCAGCCGGTCCGGCTCGGTCGGGGTGGGGCCGGAGTGCGCCTTGGGGTGGGGAAAGGGATGTGAACCCACCACTTCCAGCGTGCTAATCTTCTCGATGTCGGAAGGCCCCCGCACCGCAGGGAGCAGGGCCCGAGGACACGGCGAATGCGCGAGTGGCGGAATGGCAGACGCGCTGGATTCAGGTTCCAGTGCCCGCAAGGGCGTGGGGGTTCAACTCCCCCCTCGCGCACAGGGGGACACCGACGAAAGTGTCCTAGTAGCACCGACGAAACGGGCTCATCGTGATCACGATGAGCCCGTTTTGGTCTGCCTGGGCAGGTCAGGTGCTGTGTGACGGTACTTACACGCATGACTGCCCGGCGGCTGGCGAGCCGCCGGGCAGTCGACCTTTGTGGTTGTTGATCTTTAGCGGGCTATTGAAGTGTGGGCAGTCTCACTCATCGGGCTCGGTCTTTTCTGGCCCAGTGACGTAGCCCTTGGGGGTCCAGGTGCCCAGTGCCTTGGTCTTGCGGCGGCGGGTGGCCGGCGGTGGGGTCGGTCGCCGTGGAGGGCGATGGAGTTCGCCCAGGCGGTGAGTTTGCGGCGGTTGGCGTGGGCGAGCTGGAAGGCCAGCAGGAGGGTCTGGGCGGCGATGCCGCGGATGCGACGGGTGCCGGCGTCTTCGAGGCGTTCGTAGAGGGGGTCCTTGGCGTAGCCGTTGATGCCCTCGACGCTGTTGCGGAGCCGGAAGTAGACGCGCTGCCAGGCTTCGGAGCCGTATTGGAGGGGCTGCCAGAGGTTGGCGCCGGATTCCGGCGGGACTGTGACGGTCTTTTGGCTGCAGCACGGGGGTGAGCCCGCGGGGCTGGGGGCGGGGTCGATGAGGGGCAGGTGGATGCCGCGGCGGAGGGTGTGCTTCTTGAGTGAGCACTGGGTGCGGTTGGCCTCGGCGGGGCACATGACGCGACGGTGGCCTTCGGCGTCAGGGCGCTGCTTGGGCATGAAGAGGTAGGCGGCGCGGGCGCGGATACGGTCGATCCAGGTCTGCTTGTCGATCTTCTCGGCGATCAGGTCCTTGGTGGCGTCCTTGAGCGTTTGGGGCATGGAGGGGCAGTACCAGTTGCCCTCGACGAGTTGGGCGCCGGCGAAGCCGGCCTGGACGCCGAGCTGGTCCTTCGCGTAGTCGTAGACCGGCTCGTAGCCCATAGCGCGGATGGGGAGCTGGAAATTCTCAGGTTTCTGGCCGTTGTAGGCGCGGTCACCGGCCAGGTAGCCACGCGGGAGGCTGTCGTCGACCTGCTGGAGAGCTTCGACGGCGACCTGGCCGGGGCGGTGGCCGGGCTTGTCGACGGAGAAGGCGATGACCAGAGCTGGGACGACGTCGGGGTCGGCGGAGCCGTCGGGCAGCGGGACGCCGTTGTGGTCGGGGTCCCGGGCGATGACCAGGGAGGCGTCGTAGCCGTAAAGACGCTTCTTGATTCGGTCTGCCTTCTTCTGGAGTTCGGCGCCGTTCTTGTCCTGCTGGGCGGGGGCGAGGTCGTCGAGGGCGAGGGGGTCTTTGTGCTTGGTGGTGCGGACGTACCAGGCGGCGTCGGGGTCGGTGGACGTGACGGGGCTGTCGGCGCCGAGGCCCTTGGCGTAGGTGCCGATGACGGTGGCGTCGACGCAGGCCGAGCCGTCCCAGTGGCCTTCCAGGAGGGGCAGGGCCTCGCGCAGGGACATGGCAAGGATCAGGTTGGCCACGCGGAGCATGAGCGTGCGCTTGCGGGCAAGTTCGGCGGTGTCAGCCTGGGCCAGTAGCTTCTCGGCGTGGCGGCGGGCCAGTCGGTGGTTCTTGGGCAGTGGGGATGGGTCGATCGCGTCGAGGACGCTGTGGATGCGACGGCGGACGACGGCGTAGGCGGCCTCGAAGCCGCGATCGTGATCGGGGTAGCGGCGCAGGCCGAGTTGCTGGCGCACCTCGTCGGAGAGCGCGAAGTACAGCAGGTCGGTGACAGCGGTGAAGAGGATGACGCCGCCGTTGCGTGCGGCGGTCAAGCACATGCCGACCAAGAGGGCCTCGACCGGAAGGGTGCAGGGGCTGCCTGTTCCGCGGGCGACGAGCGGTTCGATCTCCTCGACCAGGCCGGAGTCGGCCACTTCGTCGAGGACTTCCATGAACTCGTGGTTGGGGACAAGTGCGCGCTGGGAGCGCAGGCGTGCGATACGGGGGTGGCGTGCGAGACGGCTGTTCATGGTCAGAACTCCTTTAGCGCGGCGGCGGCCTGGTCGGGTGAGAGGTTGCGGACGTGGGGCAGGACCCGGTCGATGGAGCGCAGGGTGGTCAGGCCAGCGGCGGCCATCAGGGTGGGCAGGTGCATGCGGGCCTCGATGGCGTCGACGAGCCAGGTGGCGCGGGCCCGACCCATAACCAGGGGCGGACATCCGGGTGGGATCTTCGTGCGGGCGAGGAAGTTGGTGACGGTGTTGGTGCCGCGGGCGTGGCTGGCGGGGCGGAAGAGATAGCGGGCATCGCCGGGCTGGCTGGCCCAGGCTGTGGCCTCGGTGAGGACCGGTGCCCAGGAAGCGCGGCACAGCACCACGCGGGCGCGCTGTCCGCGGACAGCGACGGCGACCGCGCCGTTGGGTGCTTCGCGGATGTCGTGAGTGCGCAGCGGGATGATCTCGGGTGAGTCCAGGGCGCAGCCGAGGCCCAGGGCGAGCAGGGTCAGCAGGCCGTAGCGCAGTTCGTCGGTGGGCTGGGCGCGGGCGGTGGCGTACAGCTGGGCCTGCTCGGCCCTGGCGTAGGGGCGGGAGGCGTCCGAGCCGGAGTACGCGGCCGGGTTCCCGGTGATCAGGTCGGGGCCGAGCACGGCGCGGCGGAGCCTGTTGAGGCGGCAGCGGCGGTTGGCACGAGCTGCCTCGCCCACGTGTGCGTACCCGGTGGCCAGGTACCACTCAACCGCCTCCGGCGTGAGCAGGTGCTCTGCCTTGGTGGGACGACCGCAGGCGTCGGCGTGCGCGGCGGCGTACGCGAGGGAGCCGAGCCAGTCGCGGGCATCTTTGGGTGTGGCGGGCTTCGCCTTGGTCACAGCGCGGCGGCAGTCGGGGCCGATGCGTTCCCAGACAGGGGTGGGCAGCTTGGGCCGGTACTGCTCGATCGCGTCCATCGTGACTCTCCACCAGGAAAGGACCCCAGGAGGGGTGTTTTTCCAATAGCATGAGGCCGATGCGACGGACGCTGTCATGCCGGGAGGTCCGTATGGGCGACACTCTTCGACGTGCCCCAGGGAGACAAGCGAAGCCTCAAGCCCTTCACGTACGTGGTCGAGGGCGTCTGGCCGCACGCTGTGGTCGATGACCACCATGGGGCCCGGGTGGCGCAGGAGGTGGCGGCCCGGCTGCGCCGGGTGATCGACGTCCGTGGCTGGTCGATCGCCGAGGTGTCCCGGCGCAGCGGCGTGTCGCGGATGACGATTGTGCAGGTGCTGGACGGCATGGTGTGGTGCGACCTGCTGACGATCGCGAACCTGGAGAAGGCGCTGGAGGTGGACCTGTGGCCCGGCCGTGAGCCGGGCAATCCTCCGCAGTGAATTCGCATAGACATTCGGTCTCCTCGAAAGCCTGCTGGAAAGCAGGCAGGGGAATGTGGCCGAATGCCGGACGCACCCGGGCGGTGCCGGGTAGGGTCGGAAACGGCCTTAGCGGGCCCGACCGCCACCGCACCCTGGGGCCAACCAGGGGAAACTGCGGTGGCGGTCTTTTATGTGCGGCGGTGCTTTGTGGGTGTCGTGTTGCGGGCGGTCTGGGTCAGGCGAATTTCCAGTTCAGTCGGGGCCGGTAGTAGACGTGCGGGTCGTCTTCCCGTGTGACGCGTTCCAGGGCGCCGGAAATCGTCAGGGCCCGCAGGCAGTTGCGCAGGCTCTTGCGTTCCCGGGGGTCCCGGGGAATGCCGAGCGTTCTGGCCAGAGCCTCGCTGCCCCACGGCTCTTCAGGGCGTTGGGCGATGACGTTCAGGATCTCCTGCTGCTTCTGGCTGCGGATGACGATCTGGGCGGGGAGCTGTTCCGTGTCCGTCGACGGCGGGGCGGTGGGTTCCCCGGAAGGGGCGGGCTCCGCGTCTGCCGGGGAGGTTGTCCCGCCGTCATGCGGGCTCGGGACGATGCGTAGCTCCACCGCAGGAGCGGGGGGCGCGGGAATGAAGATGCCGTGCTCGCGGGCGCTTTCGTGCATGGCCCGTAGACGTGCCTGCAGCCCGACCAGACTTACCGCCTCCTCGCGGTGCGCGATCAGCAGCTCGCACTTCTCGGTCTCCTCGCGCGCAGCCGCTTTGTGTCTTTCGGCAGCCACTGTGTGGCTTTGGATAGCGGTCTTGGATTCCTCGATCAGGGCGTCGTACTGACGGACCGCATGCTCTGCTTCGTCCCCGAAGTCGGCCGGGGGACTCGGGAAAGTCTCCTGGTACGTCATGCGCACCACGGTAGAACGGGGCCGGGCTGGCTGTCTGGCTTTTGGGTGACCAGATGGCTGCCTTATTGGCTGCGAACCTCTTAGCGCGGCTATTTCTCGGCTATGTGTTCGCTATACGATGTTCTGTATGACCAGATGGGGGATTTCGGAGGCTGCAACGGGACTCGTATCTGGTCTCTTCTCCTCAGACGGTCCAGATCGGCTGTCTGTGTTCGGCTTCGTTTGGATGGCCCGGGAGGGGCAGTTCGGACAGCAGCGAGGCCGTCACCTGTTCTGTACCGTCTCGAACGGCCCGCACAGCGGCGGTACGCAGCAGGTAGGCCAGCCGTCCCACGTTGCCGCCAGTGCGCTGGTGAAGGAACTCGGCCTGCGCGGTGAGCGTGCCCGGTTCGTGTGCGCGCAGGCGCAGCGCCGCCTCGGCCTCGCTGACGACCTGGTCCCAGTCCTTGCCCGGCGGCAGGATGGACAGGTGGACGGGCACCAGTCGGCGGTGGGCGGTGTGTGTCACCACGGCGGCGAGCACCGTGGGGTCGCCGATGCCGGCGAAGGCGAAGGTCGCCGGGATGCGGTCGCACAAGTAGTCCAGGACCTCGGCCACGGCACTGCCGGCCTTGCCCGGACTGCGAAGGTGCTGGACCTCGTCGACCAGTACCAGCCTGGTCGAGGCGGTCTCCATCGCCTCGCTCACCCGGACCACCAAGTCGGCGGTCGTGGGAGATCCCCGCAACGCAACACCGAGGCGGCGGCCCAGTTCAGCCAGGAACAGACGCGGTGAGGTGGCGGGCGCCAGCCGGACGTAGACCACCGGCACGCTCTCGCCGTCCGGTTCCTGAGCGTTGCAGTAGTGGCCTGCTTCCCATAGGGCGGTGGTCTTCCCGGTGCCGGGCTGTCCTTCCAGCAGCACCCCATAACGGGCGCCTGGCGCGTACCTGTTGACGGCCAGCGACTCCTCGATCCGCCGCACGGCGGCCACGACACCTGGCGCGCGCAGGGGAAGCCGGGCGTGATAGGTCACACGGAGTTCCTCCGGCAGCGTGCGCGTGCCCTCGGCCAGGGCCGGGAGCTGGGACACGGTAGTCATCCAGTTCGTGAATTGCATCCAGTCCCTGAACGACTGCCCACCCGTGGTGGCAGGGCCGCGCGCGGTCCAGCCGCTGACGGCTGGATCCGGTCCGCCCCGACTCGCGCCGACATAGCGGTAGGTATGTTCAAGTGGTGCGTGGTGCAAGGCGAGTTGAGTAGATGACCGGTTGGCGGCAGGTACCGCATAGGCGGTGATCCACTCAGTGCTCCCGGTCCGCAGCCACACGCGCCGCAGATCGAAGGGGTCCCACCGCACTTCGAACGGGCTGCGGCCCGTGCCGGACGGCGAGGTCTGGCGCAACGGCTCCAGGGCCGGGGCGTTGTAGAGACGCCCGCCGAGCCGGAGCCCCGAGGGCCCGACCACGCGCCGGGTGACGTTCAGCAGCTCCGTGAGCTGCTGCGGGGGAAGGGGGGCCGGTGTCCAGCCTGTCGAGGCGGTCAGCGTCTCATGGCGGGTCCGCGGAGTGTGTGCTCCGCCCGTAGGGGCGGTGGACACGGGGGTGTCCGGCCAGACGCGGGCCACCCATGCATCGAGCAGGTCCTGCACCATCTCTGGCGGCCACCCGGCCTCGTGTGCGCCCCGCCCGGCTGCGGACAGCAGATGGTCGGTGAACAGCGACACGAAGTGCTTCAGCGTGCGTTCCAAGCTCCCGCGCTCCACCGGCCGCGTGCGCTGCGAGTACCGCACGTTGATCCCCATATGGGCACAGGCTTCACGAAGTGCGCGCAGGCCGGGCGCGTGTGCGCCGTCGACGACGAGGGTGGCCGGGCGGACGACCAGCGAGGGCGCATGCCGCTGGTCCGCGCCCTGGAGTCTCCCGGACAGTAGGTGTCGGGTAGCGGGGACGCATTGCTGCGTCCCCGCCCCCTCAGAACCGGGCGAGCGGGTTTCCCCGCACCTCGGCTCAAGCAAGCCCCATGGGCTTCACGAAAGTGCAGCAACTGCTGGCCTCCTGCGGCTGCGAGGCCGAAGCCTGCGGTGACAGGAGGCGTGCACGAGGCGTGTTCGGTCCGTGCTCGGCGCGTCAGGCCGTCCGTGGTGAGTGAGATAGTCGGCGGCTATCGCTCTCTTGACGACGTTCAGCCACCATCGTTCCCATTCCTGGGGCGATTGCGGGGGCTGATCGGCGGTGAGCAGGTGGTCCCCGCAGAGCGGACAGCGGCCGTCCTGCTTGGCGAGCAGGCGCAAGTTGTAGCTGTCCAGCGGGGGTTTGACCTTTCGTCGCCGCTTGACCCAGTAGTTCGTCAGGCCGGGGTCGTCGGGTGACGCCCCGCCTGCGATCAGCTGGTGCCGAACGATGTTCGTCCAGGAGAACTTGAGCAGAATGGGGATCTCGCCGCGGTCGTTGAGCACGTTGGCGCGATCTCCGAACACCCACCGGTCGTTCCTGAACTTGTTGAACCTGCCGAAGTAGCGGCGAGCGATCCACTTCTTCGACTTGTTGGGGTGCATGCGTCTGGCCCACCGGTAGGTGAGCCACCACACGTAGTGATCCAGCGCCGTGAAGATTCTGCTGGACACCACCCCCCGGTAGTAGGCAGCCCAGCCCCGCACGATCGGGTTGAGCTTGGCGATGACCGCCGTCGCGTTCAAGCCGCGCAGAGCGCGCACCTCGTCCGCGAGCCTGTTCCGGATGCGCCTGACCGCCTCCGCACTTGGTTTGATCAGCAGCTTGCCGCGTCGATAGCGGCGGACGTTGAACCCGAGGAAGTTGAAGCCTTCTTCGAGGTGGACGATGCGCGTCTTGTCCTCGTTGAAGACCAGCCCCCGAGGCGCCAGCCACTGCGCAAGCTGTGCCTTGACCTGCTCGGACTGCTGTCTGGAGTGGCAGCAGGCGACCATGTCGTCGGCGTATCTCACCAAGATCGGAGAGCCCGCCACCACATCCCCGGCGTGTGTGCCGGTGGTGAGATAGCGGACCCCTGCGGCCTCCTCCAGCCCGTGGAGGGCCACGTTCATCAACAGCGGGCTGATCACACCGCCTTGAGGAGAGCCCTCCTCGGTCGGCGTGAACTGCCCTTTGTCGACCACTCCGGCCTTCAGCCACCGTTCGATCAGATCCCTGGCCGGGAACGAACCGAGCGAGTCGAGTAGCCGTGAGTGGCCGATCTTGTCGAACGCGGCGGACAGATCAGCGTCCAGGATCCACAACCGGCGGGCGCGTGGCCCGCTGAGCGTGGAGAACAGGGAGCCGATCGCATCCGCGCAGCTTCGCCCGGGGCGGAACCCGTAGGAACGGGGCTCGAACCGGGCTTCCCACTCGGGTTCCAGTGCGCTGCGGACCCGCGCCTGATGGCACCGGTCCAAGATCACGGGAATGCCGAGCGGTCGCTGCTTTCCATTGGCCTTCGGAATGTACACACGGCGCACGGGCATGGGGTCCCAGGACGAACGCGTGCGGTGCACCCGCATCGCGACCGCCGCCCTGGCTTCGGGGGACAAAGCTGTCTCCCCGTCGATCCCGGCCGTCCGACGTCCAGCGTTGCGCTGAGTGACTTGCCGCACGCTGACCAGCGTGTTCGACCAGGACCTCAGCATCAGTTTCTGCAAGGACCGGACCTGAGCCCAGTCCTCTTCTCGTGTCGCCTTGAAGATCCTCCGCCGCAGCCTCACTACGTTCTCCTCGTGAGTGCGCCAGACGATGGCGTCCCAGTCGAGAACGTCCTCGGGTCCGTTCACCGCAATGGTGTCCAACATGTCCCTCGGTTCGAGAGGCGCTCGGCCTCGGCGTTCAAAGGCTCACCAGCCCACGTCAGCGCCCTTTCGGGCCCGGTCGCCTGGACCGGCATCCGGCCGGTTCCCCGTGACAGCCGCCTGGAGAGGCAGCCGTGGTGTCACGAGTCCCGTTGCCTTTCGGCAGCCGGCATCCGCTTCTTGGGCATCCTGTCCCGCCGAGGGCTTCCGCCCCTCTTGCGATCGGCCTACCGAGCCAGATGGCCCGGACCCCGACGGGGTTTCCACGTTCCGCGCATACGAGACGCGACCGGGGAGGGCGCCCCCTAAACCCCGGGACCAGCGGTGTTCTTGCGACCGACGGGGCAGGCTCCGGTCGCCGCTCGCCGCCTCTTCCAGCGGCCAGGTCCTATCACCCGGTGTTCTTTCCGTCTCCCCGGGCTTGTCGATGACGAGGCATCACAGGGGGTTCACTCGCGTTCGCCCGTCCGGCCTTCTCCTTGCCCGGTTGCTCCCCCTGACGGATCGGGGGCCCTTGGGCGTCTTCCCTGAGCTTCGCACCCTCTGCGGGCAGGACCCGCGAGCGCACGTCAGGGCGGAGATCGGTCTCGAACACTGACCGAGAACTACGCAACCGGCATGACCGGCCTCCAATCTGCGAGTTCACTCATATGCGCGACTTCGTGTCGCACCACCCCAGTCGGCCTGTACCTCCAGCGGCGTGCACATCCGGGCCAGCAGCGCCGCGTGCAGTGGCGCCTTGGGCTCGGTGTGGACCACGGCGGTCAGGGCGAGCCGGGTCGCCTCGTCGAGAGCGACCACGAGCCGCAGGTGCTCGGCCCCACCCTCCCCACCGGAGGGCAGGGGCAACTCGACTGCGTCCAGGTGAACGCGCTCGCCCACCGCCACCACGGTCACTGGGCTGGCCCTCTCCTCCACGGCGCGGACCAGGAGGCGGGCGGCGAAGCGCCGGACGGCGGTGCGGGATGGCCGGGACAGCTCGCCCGCCGCAAGGGGCGCAGCCAGACGTATCAGCACCCGCTCGTACAACGGCCCGGCCGCTAGTTGACGGCCCGGGCGCTGTGCGGCGAGCACCTCCCGCACCGCAGCCTGTACCCGGGGATGCAGCTCGGCCTCCTCCGTTGCCGAGTACCGCTCGGCCCTGCCGTCGGTGAGACCAGTCAGTCCCCGCTGCTGGTATCGCTGCCGCTTGCGCCGCACTGTCCGCGCGGAAGCCCCGCCTATCCCCAGCTCGGCCAGCTCCCAGGCCTTGGCCTCCTCCCGCTCGGCCAGGGTGTGGCGGGCAGGGTCATAGGCCGTACGTGGCTTCGCGCCGGGCGGCGCACCGTACGGCACACCGGTCAGCACCTCGGTGACATGCCGCCGCCACCAACGCGCCCGCTCCAGCGCCGCCTCCGGCAGGACCGGCACCGAGGGCTCCAGCGAGGGCGGGCTATCGCGCCCCAGGAACGCGAAGTCCTCCGCCGTCAGCAGCGAGATCACGTCGATATGCTCGGTGGCACCCAGGCCGTCCCGCAGTGCCACGCGCCCGCCGCACACCCCGGTCACCGTGCACACCTGCCCGTCGAACCGCACCCGGTCACCTGTGCCGAGCCGGTCGGGCCACGCCGCGTCCATCCACTCCCTCGGTCCGAGTTTCGGGGCCGGATCGAGCCGCACCGAGGTGCGCTCGCGCGCGTTCACACCGTGCGCCAGAACACCTCGGCCCCGCTCGCACCGGCCAAGGTTTGCCGTCGGGCGGGTTGGATGCCACGGGCCCTGCACCGGCCTGGTGGCATCCAACCCGCCCGACGCGACAACGCTCCCATCCTGCCCCGTACCACCCGGATGGAACACCCCGATTGCTATTCCAATAACAGGCCGGGAAGGTGATCCACGTGACTCCTTCCCGCTCCGCCGCGGCCGCCGTCGTCCGCCCCGTCCTCATCGACCCGGCCCGCCGCTTCCTGCTGCTGCCCGTCAGGCACCGGGACGCCAAGTGCTGGTCGGTGCCCGTCGTGCCGGTGCGCGCAGGCGAGCCCTACCGCCGGACCGCGGTGCGCTACCTGCGGTCGCTGACCGGCCTGCCCGGTCTGCTGATCACACCGGTCGTCGGCGTGCTTCCGGCCACCGGCGTGCGGCGCCGCATCGCATACGTCGTCCTGGCCCGACCGGCCACCGGAGCTTGGCCGCAGAACGCACCTGCCCTGTTAGGGGCGGGCGCGCGCTGGTGGAGCACGGCCCAGCTGCGTGACGTAGGCGTACGTGTGGAACCCGACACGCTGCCGCTGCTCATGGACGGCTACTGGGAGGGATGGCTGCCCGACGGAGAGGTCTCACTCGAGTGAGTTCCACTGTGCCTATCGCGATGAGGGAGAGCGGAAAGTGACGCTGCACGCTATTGAGATCACCCTGACCCGAGCCGTTGGGGCCGTCGAGTTGAAGGCAGCGCAACAGGGAAGCCGTCTACCCCTAGCGGCTTGCGAAGACCACACACGCTTGGTGGTTCTCGTGTCGGCGAAGAACGAACACAAGGCGATGAGGAAGATCTGGCAACGGCTGGACGACGCACTGCCCATCGACGTGCTCTGCAGCCTGTTCCCCAGCCCCGACGGGCAGTACCTCATGAGCATCCCGATGACCGAACAGGCATGGCAACAGATCCGCGCTCAGGCCGCTACCGCGGGACAGAGTCCGGAGGATCACCTGCGGGCGGCCGTCGCCCAGGCCCTCGCTCGAGACCGGTCTAGACGCCGGGCGAGGCTGGACTGCCAACTCAGCACCCTGCTCAGCACGTTCACTCCCGAGGAGATCACAGCGGCGGCAGCGCGGCGGATCCGGCCGCCTGGCTGCCCGTCGGACGGACCGAACGGGAGCCGCGAGGAATAGCGGTCACGTGGCCCCTCCAGCGGGACGCATCGGCTGCCGAACTGGATGAGGCGTGTACAAATCGGTGCACCTCGCGCGGGCTCGGACGTCCACGTCGCCCGCACCCGGGGGGCATTCCCAGCGCTGGGCCAACCCGACCAGGAGGGCAGAGCGTTATGTAGCGGCGGCTGCAGGCGTCGCCGAGATCTCTCCCTGGTCAGGTTGTCGGCGCTGGCTGAACACAGCCGTCGTCGTGAGAGGTTCCCCCGTTGCACAGTAGTTGCTGATCAACTGTTCAGATGGGTGGAGGGGTTTTCAGCCCACCACTCGGCGGGGACGACGTCGCGGATCGTGGACGGCCAGATCGGGCCCTCGCCGGCGCGCCCGCGAGCGGCCAGACGATCTGCCTGGTGGCCGCGGCAGAGCGGCTCACTTTCGCCTCTCGATACCTTCAGCCTGCCTAGACTTGGAGGAAGGCGACAAGACGCCGAATTCCACGAACACGAGGGTGGCGGAAGTGACCGAAGCAGTGGCTGAGTCCGGGCTGCGCGAGGCCGGTCCAACCCGGGGCCGCAAGCGCCGTCCGACCGGAACTTCCGGGGAGGCCCCGGCGCCAGGTCAGTCCGTGACTGTTCGCAACCGTCAGTGGGTCGCCACCGAGGTGTCTCGTTCCAGCGTTGTCGCGGACGACCCCACCCGGGGCTTCGATGCGACGCCTCAGCATCTGGTCACGTTGGTCTCGATTGAGGATGACGCCGGCGACGAGGAGCTCCGAGTGGTATGGGAGCTCGAACAGCAGGCCGTCACTCACGATCGGCACGCTCTCCCGAGTCCGCAGCCGGTCGGAGATGACAGCGTTCCTCGCTTCGACGATCCGGACCGCTTGGACGCCTTCCTTGACGCGGTCCGCTGGGGCGCCATCGCCTCGGCCGACAAGACCGCGCTCCAAGCGCCCTTCCGCTCCGGAATCAAGGTCGAGGATTACCAACTCGACCCCGTGGTCCGGGCCTTGTCGATGCCCCGTACCAACCTGCTCATCGCCGACGATGTCGGCCTCGGCAAGACCATCGAAGCCGGTCTGGTCATGCAGGAACTGATGCTGCGCCACCGTGCCCGCACGATGCTCATCGTCTGCCCTGCCAACCTCACGGTGCAGTGGCGGGACGAGATGCGAGACAAGTTCGGCCTCGACTTCAAGATTGTTAACAGTGAGCTGCTCCGTGAGCTCCGCCGGTCCCGGGGCCTCTACACCAACCCCTGGACGCACTACCCCCGCTTGATCGTCAGCGTGGACTGGCTCAAGCGGGAACGCCCTATGCGCCTGCTGCGTGACGTACTGCCTGCCGTACCTGAATACCCCCGCGCTTTCGACCTCCTTGTCGTCGATGAGATCCACACGTGTGCTCCGTCGGGCAACGGCAAGTACGCCGTTGACTCGCAGCGCACCACGGCGATCCGCACGCTGGCTCCGCACTGCGAGCACCGCCTCTTCCTGTCCGCGACCCCGCACAACGGCTATCTGGAGTCCTTCACCGCGCTGCTTGAACTCCTCGACGATCAGCGCTTCGCCCGTGGCGTTCCGCCTTCTCAGGAACAGCTTGCCCGCATCATGGTTCGGCGCCTCAAGCGGGAGCTCCCACCCAACTGGGACGGCAGTGCGCGGTTCCCGAAGCGGCAACTGCGTGCCCTGGAGGTGGAGTACAACGCTCAGACGCGCGATGCCTACGCCGACCTCACCGCCTATGCCGCGAGTCGGCGCGGACAAGGAGGCGCGGGCAACCAGCCTGGCGCCGTTGCCCAGCGCACCGCTGCTGATTTCGTCACCTCGCTGCTCAAGAAGCGTTTCCTCTCATCGCCCAAGGCGTTTACAGAGACCATCGACACTCACCTGGCGACCATGACGGCCAGATCCGAAGGCAATTCCTCGGGACAGGCCGGCCGTCAGCTCGACGCTTCCGCGCGGGATTCACGGGTCAAGATCCTCAAGCCGCTCGTTGACCGACTCGACGAAACAGCCGAGGACGACGAGTCGTACGGCGAAGCCGCGACCGAGGCGCTCACCGCAGCGCGCAGCCTCTCCGCTCCACTCACCAGCGAGGAACACGGCCTGCTCACTCGGCTCCGGGACTGGGCACGCATCGCGCAGGACCGTCCCGACGCCAAGTTCGATGCCCTCCGCCTGTGGCTCGACCCGGTCGTCTGCCCGCAAGGTCCGCGCGAGGAGTGGACCGACGAGCGCGTCATCATCTTCACGGAATACCGGGACACCCAGCGCTGGCTGCACGAGCGACTCCTTGCGGCAGGAGTGCCTGCGGAGCGAATCGCCATGCTGTTCGGCGGCCAGGATGAGGAGCAACGGGAGCACATCAAGTCCGTGTTTCGTGAATCTCCTGAACTCTCGCCGATCCGCATCCTGCTGGCCACCGACGCTGCCAGCGAGGGCATCAACCTCCAGTCGTACTGCCATCGGCTCCTGCACTGGGAGATCCCCTGGAACCCCAATCGTCTGGAGCAGCGCAACGGCCGCATCGACCGCCACGGCCAGAACGCCCCGGCCGTGGAGATCTTCCATTTCGTCCCCACCGGATGGCAGGGCAGCAAGATCCGGCCGGAGAAGGAACCGACGTCGCAACGCATTAGCGGTGGCCTGTTCGACGAGACCAGCACGGACGTCGTCGAGGAGGGCGCGTTCACGACAGGAACGCTGGAGGATGAACTCCACTTCCTGGCCGTCGCCGCTCGCAAGGTCGACCAGATCCGAGAGGACCTCGGCAGCGCAGGAGAGGTGATCGCCGCACAGGTTGAGCAGAAAATGCTCGGCCGACGGGCTGACTGGCAAACCGCGGACGCCGAGATCAGCAAGCGTTCAGGGCGTGCGACCCTCAAGATCGAACGTGATCTCGCTCGTGACCTCGAGCGCCTCGTCAGTGAGCTCTCCGGCAGCCGTGCCGAACTGAATCTGACCCCCGGTACGGTCGAGAGGGTGGTACGTACGGCTCTTCGCCTCGCTCACCGGAAGGACCTGAACGAGGTGCCGGCACCGCAAGGTGTCACCGCTCGCTGCTTCCGCCTGCCCGACCTGCCAGGTGTCTGGGGGCAGGCCCGCAATGACGGGCTGCGGCACCCGATGACCAAGCAGGAACGACCGGTGACATTCGACCAGGAGGCCGTCTCCGCTGGGCGGACAGACGTCGTATTGATGCATCTCGGGCACCGGCTCGTGCAGATGTGCCTGCGCCTGTTGCGTGCCGAACTCTGGGCCGGCGGAGCCGCCGCCAAACTTAGCCGGGTCACCGCGAAAGTGGTCCCTGGTGATCTTCTGCGAGCGCCGGCGATTGTCGCGCACGGTCGTGTCGTCATTTCGGGAGACGGCGGCATGCGACTCCACGAGGAGATCGTCGCCGCAGGCGGCAGCATCGTCGAGGGAAGGCTGGAAGCCGCCAAGCAGGACGACGTGGACGCATGGCTCCACGCAGCAGTCGACGAATTGCCGGCCGAGACCGTCCTCCAACGCCTCACCGAGCTGTGGCCGAACCTTGAGGACCGGCTCTCCCGCGCTCTGGAGACCCGGTCCAACCAGCGGGCCCGATCCCTGCAGGCGGTGCTCAAGAAGCGCTGCGACGAAGAGGTAAAGGGCGTAGAGCAGGTCCTTCGAGAGCTTGAGAAGTCCATCGGACAAGCTCTGGAGGACCACACTCACTGGGAACAGGCATCACTCTTCGAAGTAGAACAGCGCAACCAACTCCGCAAGGACCACGACGCCCTCCGGGCGCGCTTGAAGGCTATTCCTGACCTCGTCGAGCAGGAGACCAGCGCCCTTCGCCGTCGATATGCCGACCCGACCCCGCGCTGGTTCCCTGTCGCTGTGACCTTCCTCGTCCCGTCCGTACTCGCCCGAGGTGACCGCTGATGCCGCCGACCGCCAAGAAGGCCCCTGTGCGCGTACTCAAGCAGATCGCGCAAAAGCCGGTCGAGCAGCACGAGGAATGGCTGAAGCTCCTCCGGCCCGACGGCCCCTTCATTGCTCTACCGGTCCTGGTCGAGGCGCTTCCGCAGGGTCTCGACACGGTGCCGGCCGAGACTGTCCAGCGGATCCGCCAGGCGTGGGCCGAGGTCCAGGGGGACACAGACCTGCTCGGCCCCGCATGGCAGCAGTTGATCCTGGAAGAGCTCCTCGGTTACCGCGGGCAAGTCCTTCGCCATGGTGCTGCGCTGCCCGGCGATCTCGGAACCAGCACTGTCGGCGATGTCTCAGGACGCATCTTGCCGGATGCCGTACTGATGGGCCCCGGCTCCGGTGGTCTCGCTGAGCGTGTACTCGTCTACCGGCGTCCTTGGGCCGAGCGCCTGGACAAGACGGAGAGCAAGGACCGACAGGCGCTCACCGAGCAGGCCGCTGAGCTCTGCCGACGCCGCGATGTTCCGGTGGCGCTTCTGACGAATGGTCGCCAGTGGGCACTGCTGCATGCACGGCCTCAGGAGCCGACAACGATCGCGGTGTTCGATGCAGACCTGTGGTTGGAGGAGCCACTTCTACTGCGCAGTTTCACCACTTTGCTGAAGGCTAGGCGGGCGTACCAGGCGCCGAAGACCAACGAAGGCAAGTACACGGACAGCCTGGCCGCACTCTTCGCCCGCAGCGCCGAGGCGCAGGCGGAAGTCACCGACACGCTGGGCAAACAGGTTCGCGCGGCGGTGGAGCTGCTTGTCGGTGAACTGTCCCGACTGGACCGGGAGAATCGGGGAGAGATCCTCGATGCCATCGCGCCCCGGGACGTCTACCGAGCTGCGCTGACCGTAATGATGCGGCTCGTCTTTCTCCTCTATGCGGAGGAGCAGCGGCTCCTGCCGATCGACGACGAGCTTTACCATGACTCCTACGCGGTCTCGGCGCTGTACGACCTACTGGAGATCGAGCGCACCAAGCACGGCGACGAGGTCGGCGACCGCCGCGAAGCGGCTTGGCCCCGGCTACTGTCGATCTTCGCTGCACTGCACGGCGGCTCCCGCCACCCCGATCTGCGAATCCCCGCCTACGGCGGCTCCTTGTTCGACCCGGACCGGTTCTCGTGGCTGACCCGGGCCAAGGTCACGGACCGCGTCGTCTATCAGATCCTCGACTCGTTGCTGACCCTTCGCCGGAAGGGGAAGGGGGCCGAGAGGCTCTCCTACAAGGGACTCGATGTCGAGCAGATCGGCCACGTCTACGAAGGTCTGCTGGAGTACTCCTGCCTCAAGGTCACGGAGCCCTACCTGGGGCTCTTCGGCAAGTTCGAGCCCGAGATCAAGCTCGTCGAGCTAGAGACCTGGCAGGAGGCGGGGACTCTGGAGGACGAGCTCAAAGAACGGACCGGAGCGACGCTCAAGCAGATCGCCAAGGCCCTCACGACGCAGCCGAACCTCGATCAGCACGCAGCACTGCACGCGGCCTGTGACAACGACGAAGCGCTGGCGACGCGGGTGGCCGGCTTCTACGGACTGCTACGGATGGACCTCCGTGACCAGCCGACGGTATTTCCCACCGATGCGGTGATAGTTACCCAGGTTGGCGACCGTCGAGCCACCGGCACCCACTACACACCACGCCGTCTCGCTGAAGAGATCGTCGAACACACGCTGGCCCCGCTGTGCTACGCCCCAGGGCCCGCGGAAGGTGTCGCCCATGACGGCGTGTGGCACGCGAAGTCTGCGAGAGAACTGCTGGAGCTGAAGATCCTCGACCCGGCCATGGGCTCAGGCGCTTTCCTGGTCTCCGCCTGCCGGTATGTCGCCGAGCGGGTCGTGGAGGCGTGGGAACGCGATGGGCTGCCGGATGATGTTGCCGAGTACGCGGGTGACGCTGACCGTGACGAACTGCTCCTTGATGCCCGAAGGTTGGTCGCGGATCGTTGCCTTCACGGAGTCGATCGGGACGAGATGGCAGTGGAGCTCGCCAAGCTGTCTCTGTGGTTGGTGACTCTGGCGAAGGGGCGCCCCTTCTCGTTCCTCGATCATGCGTTGCGCTGCGGCGACTCGCTGGTGGGCACGCTGTCTGCGGACCAGATCAGCTCGTTCCACCTTGACCCCGAGCGGGGTCACCTGATCAACGCGCGCATCACCGGCGCCATCGATGAGCTGACCGGCCCTCTCCTGTCTC
Organism: Streptomyces sp. B21-083; assembly: GCF_036898825.1. GTDB lineage: Bacteria > Actinomycetota > Actinomycetes > Streptomycetales > Streptomycetaceae > Streptomyces. The sequence goes on from NZ_JARUND010000001.1 coordinate 5,042,088, forward strand.
GTGCTGCCGAGCTGCGTCGGGAGATCGAGGCGATGCCGGTGCTCGATATCCGCGATGCCAACACAAAGGCCGACAAGCTGCACGAGGCCGAGAAGCTGACCGGCCGGCTTCGACTTGCGGCGGACGCGGTTGTGGGCGCGGCGCTCTCGGCGCAGGTGCTGGAGGAGTCTGAGGTCGAAGACGTCACGGGGGAACGGAACGTGGGCGGCAACCGCGCCGTGTTCCGCTCCGCGACAGCTGCGGCGAAGGAAGAGGTCTACGACGACCGGTTGACCGCCGTCTCGGAGATGGTCCAGAAGGCGATACTTGGAGATGAGGAGGCGTACGCCGAGGCCCGCGCGCTCGTCGACGGGTGGCTGAAGGGCCCCCGTGAGGCACCGATTCGGCCACTGCACTGGCCTTTGGACTTCCCGGAGCTGCTGGGCGTCGAAGGAGGCCGAAGCTTCGACGCCGTGATCGGCAACCCGCCGTTCATCGGTGGCCAGAAGCTCACAGGCAACCTCGGTACCGACTATCGCGAATACCTCGTAGACAAGATCGGCAAGGGCGTTCGCGGAAGCGCCGACCTGTGCGCTTACTTCCTGCTGCGCAATCTGAGCCTGGCTCCGAACCGGCGCACCGGCATCATCGCCACGAACACCATCGCCCAGGGTGACACCCGCGAGGTCGGCCTCGACCAGGCGGTGGCGCAGGGATGGAAGGTGTACCGGGCAGTCAAGTCACAGCCGTGGCCGGGGGCAGCAGCGCTTGAAGTGTCGCTGCTCTGGATCGGGCGGGCCACGGAGCGAGAACAGTACGTGTTGGACGACCTTGCCGTCCGGGGGATCACTCCGTCGCTGGACGCGCAGTCGCGTGTGTCGGGGAATCCGTATCGGTTGGTAGCCAACCGAGGACAGGCTCGCACATCGGTCGAACGTGCTCGGCAGGGGTTTCGTGCTTCAGCCCGAGCAAGCACAGGCTCTGATCGAGCGTGACGTCCGCAACAAGGACGTGCTGTTTCCGTATCTCAACGGTGAGGACCTCAACTCCAGGCCAGACTGCTCGGCAAGCCGCTGGGTGATCAACTTCCACGACTGGACCGAGGAGCGCGCTCGCAGCTACCCCGAAGTGTTCGAGATCGTCGAACGCGACGTGAAACCGGAGCGAGCAAAGAACAGCGATCGCCGCCGTCGAGAGATTTGGTGGCGATTCACAAGGCCAACGCTTGACATGTATGAAGCGATCTCTGGGCTGGACCGAGTCCTGGTGGTAGCTCGCGTGAGTAAGACGGGCTTGCCGGTCTTCACAGTACTGCTGGCCAAGTGATGAGTGAGCAGACGGTGTCTTTCAAGAAATGAAACTTCCGCTTCTTTCCATGCTCAGTAGCGCTACTCACAGCTGGGCCATCGCGCGCGCATCCAGCTTGAAGGCGGACCTTCGCTATACGCCGTCCGACGTCTATGAGACATTGCCGCTACCCAGAGAGAAATCCGACATGGAAGCGACCGGGCGAATCCTCGATTCGGCACGCAGGCGAATCATGAGATGACCGGGAAATCGGCTTGACGAAGCTCTACAATCTGGTCCACGATGCGACCGTTGTGGATAGTGACATCTTGAGGCTGAGAGACTTTCACGTAGAGATCGATCAGGCGGTTGTAATTGCCTACGGCTGGCAGGACCTCAACATTGATCACGGATTTCATCAGACTCGCCAAGGAGTTCGCTGCACAATCAGCCCCATGGCCAGGATTGAGATTCTTGACCGTCTACTAGAGCTTAACCATGAGCGACACACTTCCGAAAGCGGTACCCAGCAAGCCGGAATGAGCCTGAGAAATCGCCAGAGCGCTGCCCATGTGGGCGAGGTACTGTTCTGATGGAAGGATCAGAACAGAAATCCATCTGTTGAAATTTGCTCACCCGGCTGCGGATCCTTCCCGTTTCCTCCGGGTGACCGAAGAGATGATCTTTTCCTCGCAGATGGCTGTACGGCGGCTACCAGGCCTCCACCGCAGGTCCCCTCTAGAGCATGTCGTTGATGATTGAGCTCGAGGAGGCGGTCCAGAATGTCAACCTGTGTAGCTGGGTCGATGGTATATCGCTTACCCTGTCGCGTTTGATGGAATCCGTAGGAAGAATCGATATCCACCCATCCGTAAGCGCTCGCCACCGCTCGATCGATCTCTTCGTGGAGAGATCGCAGACTCTGAACGTCGGCATCCACGACGGTCGCGTCGTGGACCAGATTGTAGAGCTTCGTCAATCCGATTTCCCGGTCTCGCATGATTCGCGCTGCGTGCCGAATCGAGGGTTCGCCCGGTCGCTTCCATGTCGGCATTCTCTCTGGGTGAGGCAATGTTTCATAAACGTCGGACGGCGTATAGCTGAGGTCCGCCTTCAAGTCGGATGCGCGCGCGATGGCCCAGCTGTGAGTAGCGCTACTGAGCATGGAGAAAAGCGCGAGATGCATTTCTTGAAAAGACCACCGTCTGCTCACTCATCACTTGGCCAGCAGATGTGAACGACCGGCAAGCCCGTCTTACTCACGCGAGCTACCACCAGGACTCGGTCAAGATGACGAGTCGCCTCGTAGAGCCTCGGCGCGCGTTCAGCAAATTGCCACCACCGCTCGCGGCGAGCAGCCCGTTGTTTTTTGCTCGCTCCGGTTTCACGTCGCGTTCGACGATCTCGAACACTTCGGGGTAGCTGCGAGCGCGCTCCTCGGTCCAGTCGTGGAAGTTGATCACCCAGCGGCTTGCCGAGCAGTCTGGCCTGGAGTTGAGGTCCTCACCGTTGAGATACGGAAACAGCACGTCCTTGTTGCGGACGTCACGCTCGATCAGAGCCTGTGCTTGCTCGGGTGCAAGAATGAACCCCTTGCCTAGCACGTACGAACCGATGTGCGAGCCACCTCGGTTGGCTACCAACCGGCACGGGGCATACGGTCAAAGTTAGCCGAATTTAGATGAGTTATGGACATTATCGCGGAGATTCGCTTGCGTCATCGGGCGAATGGCGACGTACCCGATCATGTCCGTCGACAGGTTCATAGAGGCGCAGCGCGCCGATGGGTACTCGCCGAACACGATCAGGGCGCGGGCCGTGTGCGTCAGGTCCGTCGCGCGGCAGGCCGGGGTAGAGCCGGAGGACCTGCGAAACGTCCATGTGGTGGCGTACTTTGCGTCGCGCCCGCTGAAGCCGTGGTCGCGGCGGACGTACCTCAACCACCTTGGGGCCTTCGGCAAGTGGTTGGGTGTCAGCCTGATCGAGGGCATTCGGAAGCCGCCGGCACCCCGGTCCATCCCGAATCCCTTGCCTGATACGGAGCTGAACAAGCTCGTCAAGGTGACAACCGGGCGCCACCGGGCCTGGGTTCTCCTCGGTGCGTTCTGCGGGTTGCGTGCGCATGAGACGGCCAAGTTGGAAGCCGGGGATCTGGTTGATGGAGAGGACGGCGAGGTAGTCATACGAGTGACAGGCAAGGGAGGCCGCACGGACATTGTCCCGGTTCCACCAGTGGTGCTCAAAGCGCTGGACAGATCCGTGGAAGGACGTTTTTGGCCGGGTGCCCGTCCGGAACGTGTCTCCCGCTCCGTTGCGACGACGGCAGCCAGGATCGGTATCAAGATGCGATATCACCAACTGCGCCATCGCTTCGGGACAGCTGTCTACCGAGCCTCCGGCAGAGATCTTCTGCTCACTCAAAGATTGATGCGCCACGCCTCACCTGCGACGACGGCGGGGTACGCCGCCGTGGCCGATGAGCGGATCCACGAAGTCATCCGGGCTTTGCCAGGGTCTGGATCTCCCGCGAGACGTGCTGCCCCTGCCTCAGCACCTTGCGGCCACTGCCATAAGTCTGCGGCGTAGCCGGCATAGCCATCGTCAGTCGACGTCTACGACCTGGAATTGGTGGACAGACCGGATGTGGGCACGGTTGCCACTCATCTCGACGTCGCCGAGGACTTGCACCTCGTGTCCCTGTTCGTGGGCGCGGTTGGCCTCGGAATAGGGTTCGGCCGCCAGGAGCATCCGGTAGCGGCGGTTGCGCTGGTACTCGTCACCAAGGGTGTATCCGGAGATGGTGACTTCGCCGGGCCCCTCTGAGGCTTCACGGTGCAGTCGTACGACCGTTCCTCTCACCCTGACGTCGCGCTCGCCGAGGCGGGCACGTAGATCCTTTGCGCCATCAGCCAGCGCCTCAAGTGACCTTCGCCGAAAGGTGAGTGGATGGGTTTCGAGGCCGATGGGATAGTCGGGAGACCAATTGAATTGGAGATCGAAGCTCTGTCCTTCCTTGCCCCCGATCTTTACGAGGGCTTCGCACAGGTTCGCGGACAGGCCAGTCGGTGCGAAGCGCTCGAAGTAGCTGAGGTCGTTGGTCTTCAATGCATGCTCTGCGGCATCGCGAGCGCAGAGGATGCCCGCATACAGGGTGCGTGACACCTTCCGTTCGAAGGGCTCAGCGGGGTTGGTCGAGGGAGTGTCGAAGATGCTCAACTGCTGTGGCTCGGGCTGGGGAAGCGCTGTCTGTACTGCGATGATGTAGCTGCCGACCTGCGTTTGCCCGAGGCGTACGCCGCCGACGAAGTTCCTGGCCTGGCTTGGTCGAACGGGTGGCTGTACAGACTGTGGTTGAAGTGAGAGAGCTGACGTGGCGGCGGAGAGCATCAACTCCTGCAAGCCGATGAGTGCTGGGACAACGTCGAGCAAGGGCGCGGTGCCTGGCGGTCCGAGGGGCTGCAAGCGTAGGTACTGCGTGTCCGATGAGGGCATGAACAGGCCGCGAAGGATCTCGCTAGGACGTCGGTCCTCCACGGTGCCAAGGGTGTCGAGCAGCTCCGCCATTCGCTCTCGGTAGTCCCGGAGCTCAGCGTCGAGTGGCACCAACACCTGAAAGGGCCGGGTGTCAGCGCTGTCCGGAGGGGTGAACTGCCAGATCTGTCCACTGCCGTAGTTCTGGGCGAAGGTCCATCCGTGTGCGCTGAGATAGCGGAGAACGGCGTGCGGCTCCAAGGACGTGACCTGGGCGATACGATCTTGGGAGAGACTCACTTCGCCACCAGCATGTTCCTGAACGAGGGCGCGAAGAGCCCGTGTAGTGATTCGACGCTCAGAAGATTGGCGCGTGGAACCGGCACCGTGTGCGTGCTGCCCTGCCGGTCCTCGTCCAGAATCGGTTCATCGCCGTGGAAACAGGCCCAGTAGGCAGCGTGCCGGAGGAGGAGCCTGGTCTTGTCGACATCGATCCAGTCGGACGGATCGGTCGGCACCACTACTAAGAAGAGGAACCGGGGGATCTGATACGCCGGGCCGGCGAGCATATTGAAGTTCTTGATTTCGAGTGGGTACCTGAACTCGGCGTCGTTGCCTTTGGGCTTGGACCAGCTCTTCACCTGGGCGTTGATGGCCGGAAAGCCGATGGTTCCCCCGCGGCCCGGGTAGTTGATCGTCCAGTCCAGGCCGATGCGGTCGCGTCGGCCCGGCTTCTGGATGTCAAGGTTGGCGGCCACGGCAAGCGCTTCGACGAACATCTCACCGAAGTCTCCTTGGTGCCCTTGATCGCCCATGGGCAGGCCCGAAAGGAACTGCTCGGCGCCGCTGTGCCCGGTTATGGCTGGTGATGGCTGGTGCGGGAGTCCGTGGAACGTCCCGCTGTTCGTTGCCTCGCCAGCCCCACCGTGCACTCGTGCTACTCCCCATCTCCGGTGGTGTCATGTCCCACGCTACCCATCCAGCGTGAGAGGAGTCCGGGGGACGGCGGGTTTCAGCCGGAGGCGAAGGCTTCTCTGCCCGCTGTCCGCGACTGTACGTTCGGCAATCGGCAGCGTGTTGTCTGCGCTGGTAGTTAGGGTTGTGTGCGTGGCCCAGGAGAGCTTTGAGACGCAGTCCCCCAGCAGCTCGGCAGCGGCGGCGGGGACCTCGGACGTGTCTGTGCTGACGCTGCCCCGCCCGCAGGAGATCCGCAGCGAGCTGGAGCAGCTTGTCGTGCGGGATCTGCTCGGGCCGATCGGGGATCAGAATGAGGAGCTGAGCGACAGCCCAGTCGATCAGTATGTGATCGGCCGGCTCGCGCCCAACGGTTCGACCGTGGAACCCGACCAGCTCGATGCGTTGGCTGATGCCGAGCCTCAAGCACTCGAAGAGGGAGATCGGGAGCCGGACGCCCCAAATGTCCCCAGTCTTCAGCCCTCGGCCATCGGCTTCACGATCTGCCTGGACGGAGACGCCACCGAACTGACCGTCGCGGCCTCCTGGGCCCGCTATGAGCGCGTGCCTGCGCCCGAGCACGAGCGGGCCGCCTCGGTGTGGCGCCGGACTCCGGTACTTGGCACTGCCGCGATCAAGATCAGTGAAGGTGAGATTCTGCCGCAGTCGCTCAACTCGGAGCAGCCGCAGATCATGGTTCGCGGCCGGACTCGGCGTTTCCAGGGCGACTGGCTGATCTCGCTTTTCCTGGTGAACGCACAGTTGGATATGCCGGGGCCGAAGAACTGGATCTTCCAGGCTGAACTGGAGGTCCATGGGACTGAGGGTGAGGCACCCTTCAAGCCGCGACAGTCACAGGTCTCGGGAGGTGGTGATCCCTCCGATCAAGGAGAGCAGCGGGCGCTGGCCATGGCCTACCGATTCCATCCCGAGTTCGCGGTCGGGCACGGCACCGGCGTACATGCTGTGCGTGCCCGGCATGATCGCCTCCGCGCCTCCGCGATCCGGACTGTCGCGGCACCCGCGTACGAGGTCCCCTTCACGGACGTCCCGAGTTACACCCACCCCGCGGACTCCGATCTGCCGGAACTCGCTGGTCTTGTACTCGACATGAAGGAGTTGGCGGAGCTCACGCCGGATCAGCTCCGCAGCGCTCTGATGCCCTTGGTCGACGGGTACCGAGCCTGGATCGGTCGGTGCGAAGCCCGGATCGATGATCCGGAGCAGCGTCTCGAAGGATTCGCAGCAGACGCTCGGGACAATCTTCGACGGGCCACACGGGCTGCGAGCCGGATCGAAGATGGCATCAACCTTCTGACGACAGGGCCAGCACTGGAGGCGTTTCGCTTCGCTAACAGGGCGATGCGCGATCAGCGTGTCCACAGCATGGCTGCTGCGATCCGTCGGCGGAACGACAATATTGATCTGGAATCCGCTGTCTCCGCCGTGGACCTCCCCAAGAACCGCAGCTGGCGTCCCTTCCAGTTGGCGTTCGTGCTTCTTAACCTCCCCGCCCTGGCGGACCCGGGGCACCCCGAACGCGCGGAGGAAGCAACCAGTGCGATCGCCGACCTCCTGTGGTTCCCGACCGGTGGTGGAAAGACCGAGGCGTATCTGGGCCTGACCGCCTTCACCTTGGCAATCCGTCGTCTGCGGCCGGACCTTGGCGGGATCGATGCCCGCAACGGGGTCGCAGTGCTCATGCGCTACACCCTCCGTCTACTGACGATCCAACAGTTCCAGCGTGCAGCCGCACTCATCTGCGCCTGCGAGGTCCTGCGTCGTCAGGACACCGGTGTCTGGGGGGAGCAGCCCTTCCGGCTCGGCCTGTGGGTCGGTAGCGGCGTGACGCCGAACCGGACGGATCAGGCCGACGACTGGCTGACCAGTCTCCGTCGTTCCCAGGGGCGTCCGGCGCGGGCGCAGGGATCTCCGCATCAGCTCACCAGTTGTCCCTGGTGCGGCAGTCAGATTGTGCCCGGCCGCGACGTCAGCGTGGATCTGACCACCCGTCGAACCGTTATCACCTGCCCGGAACTGTTCAACTGCCCATTCGGGGCGATGTCCGACAGCAGTTCGGGGGGCCAAGGACTCCCCGTCCTCGTCGTGGACGAGGAGATCTACCGACTTCTGCCGAGCGTCATCATCGCCACGGTCGACAAGTTCGCACAGCTCCCCTGGAAGGGGGAGACACAGGCCCTCTTCGGCCAGGTGACACAGCGTTGCAGTCGGCATGGGTACGTCACCAAGGACCTTGCCTCCGCAGAGTGGGAGAAGCCCAGCCACGATGCGAAGGGTGTGCACCCTTCTGCTTCGACCACCCCGGCCTTGCGCGTGCGGCCACCTGACCTGATCATCCAGGATGAGCTGCACCTGATCTCCGGGCCACTGGGATCCCTGGTAGGCCTCTACGAGTCGGCTGTCGACAAACTCTCTACGTGGGAGATCGTGCCAGGCAAGTCAGTGCGCCCCAAGGTGATTGCTTCAACGGCAACGGTCCGCCGAGCGGATCGCCAGATCCATTCGCTGTTCAACCGTAGGACCGAGGTCTTCCCGCCACCCGGGCTAGAGGCGAGTGACAACTTCTTCGCTCGCCAGCGTGACACCCAGGATCAGGAAGCCACGGAGACCCGCCCTGCCATCACCGGCGTCCCCGGGCGCAGGTACGTGGGGATCTGCGCGCAGGGTGTGCGCACGAAATCGACACTGATCCGTATCTATGTCGCTGTACTGGGAGCCGCCCAGCTCATTCACGAGAAGTACGGCCAGAACGAGATCACCGACCCCTACATGACGCTGGTGGGGTACTTCAACAGTCTGCGAGACCTCGGCGGCATGCGCCGGCTGGTCGAGGACGATGTCACCACCCGACTCGGCCGTGCAGATCAGCGCGGGCTGGCCAAGCGCTACGACCCTCTACTGCGCGAGCTCACCTCGCGCATGTCATCGGACGACATCCCCGAGGTCCTGGAACAGTTGGACCTCACGTTCCGGCCGCGAAGCCCGAAGAAGAGCGGCGGAACCACCTCGCGCCGGCCAATCGATGTGCTCCTTGCCACCAACATGATCGCCGTGGGCGTGGACGTGTCCCGTCTCGGTGTCATGGTTGTCACCAACCAGCCCAAGTCAACGGCCGAGTACATCCAGGCGACAAGCCGAGTAGGCCGTGCCTCTCCGGGCCTGGTCTTCACCGTGCTCAACTGGGTTCGCCCCCGAGATCTCTCCCACTACGAGACATTCGAGTCGTTCCACGCCACGATCTACCGTCACGTTGAGGCCCTGTCTGTCACTCCCTTCGCTGACCGCGCGGTGGACCGTGGGCTTTCAGGTGTCCTCGTCGCACTGGTCCGCAACCTGGAGCAGCAGTACAACGGCAACACGGGCGCACAGCAGTTCGACACTCGCGGCAAGCTGTCCGACCACGTATCGGGCTACCTCAGCCGACGAGCGCGTGATGTCGCTGCCGCCCGGCCTGTCGGTGACGAGGTTCGACGCCAGCTCGACAGCCGCCTCGACCACTGGGACCGTATGCGCAAACAGCCCGCGACCGTCCTGGGCTACCGCAAGCCGTACCGGATCCAAGACGACATGATCGGCTTGCTTCATGAACCGGACGGTGGCCCCTGGCGTGCGATGAGCTGTCCGACTTCGCTGCGCGAGGTGGAACCGGGAATCCGGCTCATCCTCCATACCGGTCCGAGTGGTGAAGAGGCAGATGAACCTGCCTTCCAGCCTCGAGTGGACGACCCGGAGACCTCACATCCGCAACAGCTCGGCGGAGCCATTGCCGACGAGGAGAACTGAGCCGTGACCACCGCCTCTGCCCAGCCGCTGCGTGTCGGCGAACTCCGCCCGAGCCAACTTCTGCACACCTACGGGATCGGATCAGTCGCCGATCTGCCCAACCTGTCCGTCATGGTGATGGGCCTCGACCACTGGAATCTGGAGAACACCAAGATCCTTACGGAGGATCGCCTGCTTGCAGCTACTAAGCGTCGGCTCGGACAGCAGGTTCAGACCCTACGGACTCCGCCTTACGCACCGGAAACCACGGACGTCTACGGTGCATGGGCTCGGGTGGGCGTACCTGTCACGCTCTTCCCACGGTGGCTCCGCTGTTCCGACGGACGGTGCAACCGTCTCGCCCCAGCGAACTCCGGACTCTTCGAACTGCTCCCGCACACGTACTCGCCCGAGAAGATCCGCTACGTGCACTCGTGTCGAGGAAGCGGGGGGAATCGTCCGTCCGCAGTCCCCGCTCGCTTCCTCATCGCCTGTGCCGAGGGCCACCTTGACGACTTCCCATGGTCTTACTTCGTCCACCGAGGCGTAGAGCCGATCGGTGAGCACACACTCAAGCTCCAGGAGCGGGGTACCACCGGCGAAGCTGCGAACATCTTCGTCACGTGCTCATGCGACAGCAGCCGCACCATGGCTGAGGCGATCGGAATGCGCGGCGAATCCGAACTCCCCGGATGTCGCGGGCGCCATCCCCACCTGGGCACGTTCCAGGGCTGTGGGCAGACCGTGCGCACTCTGGCCCTAGGCGCTACGAATAGTTGGTTCGCGGCACAGCTCAGCGTCTTCAGCCTGCCCAAGGCGGAGGAGCCGCTTGAACAGGCCATCCGGGATAACTGGAAGATGCTCAGCCTCCTCGCCCATGTTCCTGCGGAAGCTGCACTCATGCTGCTTCCCACTCAGGTGTGCTGGCCGCAACTCGAGCCCTTTGGCGTCGGTGAGGTCTGGAAAGCCATTCGCAGCGAGGCCGACCGGCAGGCGTCGCATCAGCACGGTGACGCCGAGGATGTCGACGAGCTGGATCTCGCGACACCGGAGTGGGAAGCGTTCACACAGCGAACCCGCAGTCAACTGCCCGATTTCACAACGAAACCGGAGCCCGTCCCTCTCGCCGCGAGCGGCTGGTTGAAACAGGTGGTTCTCGTCCAGCGGCTTCGGGAAGTCGCAGCGCTCACCGGGTTCACGCGCATCGACGCGCCGGAGTGGCGTCCCCAGGACGACGATGATGCCGACCGGCTGGCTCCTCTCTCTGTTGAACCGCCGACCTGGGTGCCATGCGCCGAACTAAGGGGAGAGGGAGTGTTCTTGCGCTTCGATGAGAAGCGCATCGCAGTCTGGGAGCAACTGCCCGAAGTAAGGAGGCGAGAGAGCGAACTGCGCGGCGCCTATGCGCAATGGTGCGCCAACCGTTCTGTCGACCCGCAATGGCCGGGCGCCCGTTACGTGCTGCTGCACTCCTTCTCGCACATGCTTATCCGAGAATTCGCCCTGGAGTGTGGCTACGGGGCCTCCGGGATAGGGGAGCGGATCTACGCACGGTCCGGGGACAAACCCATGGCAGGCGTGCTGCTGTACACCGCCGCCCCCGACAGTGAAGGAACGCTCGGTGGATTGGTGACGCTCGGGCAACAGGGGAGGCTTGGCCCGCTTCTCTCGCAAGCACTGGATGCAGCCCGGTTGTGCAGTTCAGACCCGTTGTGCGCGGAACACGACCCCACAGTGCACAGTCGACTCCACGGAGCGGCCTGCCACGCTTGCCTCTTCGCAGCCGAGACTTCGTGTGAAAAGGGCAACCACTTCCTGGACCGGGCCATGCTCGTGGAGACCTTGGCGGGTGGCACGTTCGGATTCTTCGCTTCGTGAGTTCCGATCACGTCGTCGCTGACGCTGACGCGGATCCTCTGGCGGCTCAGCTCGCCGAGCTGGGCCGCTTCCTCCCGCCCGTCCATCGAAGGGCGTGGGCACGTGTGCTGAAGTCGCTCGAAGGGCCGGGCCCGACGACGGTAGCCAGACTGCTCGCAGCGCACCCAGGTGTCGGCCTCGCCGCTCGGGCCGACGCACTTGTCAGCCTGTGGAGGCAGAACGCCCCAGAGCTGTCCGGGTCCGCGCTGGCGTTTGCACTCGAGACTGCGGCAAGTCAGTTCGATTACCTGCGTGCGGAGCAACACCTGGACCTCGTGGTGAGTGGCCCCACCTCCCGGGCCGTACCAGTACGGTCGACGAGCAGTGTGGCTGTCGAAGTCATCCGCCATGCTCGGGCCAATCTCCTTGTGGTGAGCTTTGCCGCGTACGGTGTGAAGGAGATCGTCCAGGAGCTCAAGCTGGCGGCTGGGCGCGGCGTTCGTCTCGATCTCGTGCTGGAGACATCGACTTCTGCTGTGAATGCCTTCGAGGGCCTTGGCCCTTCGGCACGCCTTTGGCACTGGCCAGATGAAGGTCGTAGCCGTACCGGAGGTGGCAGGGCAGCACTGCACGCAAAAATCATCGCCGCTGACCGCGAGGTCATACTGCTGGGTAGCGCCAATCTCACCGACCGTGCGTTCGCCGACAACCTGGAGATCGGGTTAGTCCTTCACAACCGGGCGCTTGTTGGCCGGGTCGTTGATCATTTCACCGCGCTGATGGACCCCGCTCGCGGCCCGCTGAAGCCGCTCGGATGTGAGTGAGTCGGTTCACTTCGACGGACGCAGCAGACGTGAGGGGCCGCGCCAGAAGCGGGAACTTGGGGCTGGCAGTGCTGCGGTCGCTGACGCTGTTGTGATGGCGTGACCTGCTCCGAACCGGCCCGGCGCGGAGCCCGGGAGCTCGAACACCTTTCGGCCGGGCTTCCGAGAGCTCGTTTGCAGTGGCCGGGCTACCAAAGCATCAGTGGGCTCTCTACGGTTGCATCAGCGAGGTCTTGAAGGTCGTGCCCAAGGGGGTTTTGTGGAAGCTGAGTTGGCAGCGCTGGCGGCGTCCGGAGCGACGACGCTGGTCGGGCTCATGGTGTCGGAGACCTGGGCACAGGCGAGGGATCGAGTCGCTCGATTCTTTGCACGTGGCGGCGACGGGAGCTCAACTGGGGAAGAACTCCAGCTGTCCCAGCAGGAGCTGATGGTGGCTCATGCCGAGCAGGACGAACTCGCCGGGTCGGATATCGAGGCTGTATGGAGGACGCGGCTGCGTCGTGTCCTCCTGGCTGATCCCGAGGCGGCGGAAGAACTCCGGCTGCTGCTCGCAGAGTTGGACCCGAATGCACAGAACGACCCCTCTGTTTCTGTGCACAACAGCATCAGCGGGGGCGTGCAGAACGGCCCGGTCTTCCAGGGGCAGCACTTCTCCGGTCTGACCTTCGGCGCCTCTGGGGCGGTTCCGCCCGAGCAGGGTGCCGGAGCGGTGTGATGAGCGAGAGTTTCAGGGATCGTCAGGGACATCCGTACGTCAGGAACGACCTGTCCGGGAACGTCGACGGACCGGTCGTCCAGGCCCAGGAGATCCATGGCGGCATCACATTCAACGTCCGAACGGTGGTGGCCGACGGTCCGGTCCTCCGCCCTGATCAGGTGCCGCCGCTGACCGTGTGGTGCGTCAACCACGTGGAAGAACTCTCGCTTCTCGACTCGGACTTGCGCGCTGTCCTGCGTGGATCCTCCGGCATCGGGTTCGTCGTGATCTCCGGTATCCCCGGCGTCGGCAAGACGACTCTGGCCTGCCGATGGGCCGACACGGTCCGTGACCGATTCCCGGACGGGCAGATTTTCATCGACTACGCGGCACTGCGCCGCCGGGCGGGTGGTGATGTGTCGGCGGCCCTGGTGATGTGCCTGAGAGCCCTCGGGGTGCATGACACGTTCCTGCCGGAGTCCCTTGAGGAGTTGACCGCGCACTACCGCTCCCGGACCGCGGACCGCCGTATTCTCGTCGTTCTCGACGATGCGAATCGGCCCGGCCAAGTGCTGCCCCTGGTGCCGAAGGGGCCGGGCAGCGCACTGCTGGTCACCAGTAACGGCAAGCTGGGTGAGCTGGTGGCTCTGGACGGGGCACGCCCGCTGCCCCTCGAACCGTTGAGCATGGCCGATGGCCTGCGGTTGCTGGCGCAGCGGTGTGGTGAGGAGGCCGTCGAGGCGGAGCGGGGCGCTGCCGAACGGCTCGTCGAGTTCTGCGCCGGCCTGCCGAAGGCACTGCAACTCGTGGCCGCCCGCCTCCTGACCAGCAAGCGGCTCACGATGAGTCGGCTGGCCGAAGAACTCGCCGACGAAACCCGCCGCCTGCGAGGGCTGTCTCTGCGAGGGGAACATTCGGTGTCCGCCGTACTCGATCTCACCTACCGTGCGCTGCCGCCCGACGCGGCTCGGCTGTACCGGGTCCTCGGCTGGCTCCCGGGGCGTACGTTCGACGCCGGTACGGCTGCCGTCGCCGCATGCCTGGACGTGGCGACGGTGGAAGCGTTGCTGGATGTCCTGGAAGAGTCCAGCCTCGTCGATGTGACGGAGGACGATCGCTTTCGCTTCCATGACCTCGTACGCCTGCACGCACGCGAGCGTGCGGCCGAGGCAGCTGAGGAGGAGCCGGAGGGCGGCCAGCAGGCTGTGGTGGAACGGGTGGCCACCCACTACCTGGCTCTCACCGCGTTCGCCGACCGGGCTGTCAGGGAGGACCGGCTGAGGATCGGGAATCTGACCGGCCTCCTGCGCGATGCATCGGACCCTTTCGCGGCGGAGGGCGGCCCGGATCCGCTGGCCTGGCTGGAGGCCGAGCGCGCCGGCATCCTGGCCGTACTGCGGGAGGCGTCCGGGCTCGGTCTCCACAAACACGCATGGCAGCTGGCGGAGGGCTTCACGGTCCTGTTCCTGCACCGCAGGTACCTGGGGGACTGGAAGGAGTCCCTGGAGCTGGGAGCGGACGCGGCGGCCGCGGCCATGGTGCCGGCCGCGGAGGCCCGGTTGCGCAGCCTGCTGTCGCGGCCCCTCATGGACCTCGGGGAGTACGACCGGGCGCGTACAGAGTTGGAGAAGGCGGTCGCCTGCGCGGAGGTGTCGGCGCACGCCGCGCTGAAGGCTTCCGTGCAGGAGTTCTTCGGACGCTACTGGGACCGCTTCGACCCCTCCCGCGCCATGGAAGCGTACCGGCGGTCCGTCGAGCTCAATATCGAGGCCGGGGAATGGCGAGGGGTGGCCATCGCCACGTACTTCCTGGGCTGCGCGCAGGATGCCGCAGGCCGCCACGACCAGGCCCTGGACACGTTGCGCCGGGCCCGTCAGGACCTGCTGGCCCGCGACGACAAGCGGATGGCGGCCCGCGCGCTGGCTGCCATCGGCGCCGTCCACGACCACAAGGGGGACTCGGACGCGGCGATGTGCGTACTGAGTGAGGCGGCTGACGCGTTGCGCGCGGGAAAGGCCAGTCACTACGAGGCCCAGGCATTGGTCCTGCTCGCCGACATCACGGAGCGTACTGGCGGCGCTGAGGAGACCGTACGCGAGCATGTCATTCGGGCCCACGAGATCTACGAGACAGGCGGCAGCCCGGAGGCGGAGAAACTGCGGGAACGCCTCGACCGTCTAGGCGGGGCCATGTGAGGAGCGCATTTCAGCGCTGCGGATCGACGGTGTCCGGCAGGGAGTTCCTCAGACGGAGCCCGATGTCCTCCTCCCGGACACCGCCGATCCGCAGGGTCACGAAGACGTTGTCCAAGGGCAGGCCCTCGCGCAGGCATGTGTAGACCACGGCGGCGGGCAGTCCGGGGTCGACGGCGAGGCCGGTGATTGTCGCCTCAACCATCCGTCCGTCGTCCAGCCCCACCAGGAAGCAGCCCCTTCCCAGCGCCGTAGCGGCAAGTCGGCAGCCGGGGAAGCGGCTCAGCGTGTTCCGGATCCAACGGAGGGCGCTGACCGTGGTTGGTGCGGGGCTACGACACAACAGCACCGAAGCGCTCTCGGTCAACTGGTGGTCCTGCTCCTCCTCGTCGCACGCGAGATGGAGATACGCGTCGGTCCCCTCACCGCGAGCGTCGGCAACAGCCGCGGGACTGCGGCGGACGGCGACTGCCCACTGCCCGCCCTCGCCGAGTGTGGCAGTGCTTTCCACCGTCCACGAGGTGACGATGGCGGTCGGTGTGGCCGGAGGAGGCAGCGTACGCGCGCGTGGTGGGGCCGAGCCGGGTTCGGCCAGCTCCAGCAGGCGGTACACGGCGGTACGCAGCCGGGCAGATGCCTGGCCTGTCTGAACGAAGGCGGCCTGCGAGATCCCCGCATAGCGATCGGGGACGTGGCCCGCGATTGCCGAGTCGACCTGCCCGCGCAGGTCACCGCGCAGATCGAGGCGGGGCGCGGCCTGGCCGAGCCTGACGATCGCCGTCCCTTGCACCGCGTCGTCGCCGAACGCGGCGAGGAGTACCGGCTTGCCCAGCGCCGCCCCGTACAGCGTCACGGAGCCGTGGTCCCCTATGACGGCGTCGGCTGCGACCAGCGCCGACCGCCAGGCGTGGACCGTCGGCATCAGCAACAGCCCTGCCTCCAGCGCGCCGGCCAGTACGGAACGGATCTGCCAAGAGCCGTGCGCCGACCACACGTTGGGGTGGACGATCGCGGCGACCCGGTACTCGTCGCACGGCAACTCGGCGAGCATCCGCGCGGGCAGCTCTGGATCCCGGCCGAGGAGCGACGTCGGACCCCAGGTGGAGCTGAGGACGACAAGGCGCTGACCGTCGGCAGCACCCAGCGAGCGTTTGAAGGAAGCGGCATCCGGGAGACTCGCGGACAATTCGTCGAAGCAGGGGTCTCCTATAAGCAGCGTGCGGCCGTCCGCCTTCGGATGCGCAGCGAGCAGCTGCTTCTCCTGGTCCGGGTGCGAGACGGCGATCCAGGCCCGTCCGGTGTCGAGAAGGGAGTCCGGAACAGCACCAGACAGGCGGGTCCCTGAGGCGCGGGAATCCGGTACGAGTTTCTGGAAGCCTATGCCGTGCGGCAGGACGAGTACGGGGCAGTCGCCCTCGGGCACGTCGACGTTCTCGCTGGCGGTGATGATGAGGTCGGGTGTGATGGTGCTCAACTGCGACCAGGGCATGATCCGGCAGCCGGCATCGCCGAGAAGGTCGAGGACTCCATCGTTGAAGGCGGAGGTGGGGTCGTAGGCGAAGACGACGGCGACCCTGCTGTCGTTACGCAGAAGGGCCGGGAGCGATTCCAGCACTCGTACCGTCGAAGTGACGGTACGGGCCGCCACGATCAGTGTCTTCTCGCTGTGGAAAGTTCTCCACCGCTGGGGGTCGTGTCCCACGGGGACACGGAGGGGCGGGCCGACGCTAGCGTTCACGGCCACCCCGAACGATTACGGGTGGCCCGCCGCCGGTCAGCGACGAATAAGACGCATAAGCACCCTCGCGGCTCGCGGCTCGCGGCTCGCGGCTCGCGGCTCGCGGCTCGCGGCTCGCGGCTCGCGGCTCGCGGCTCGCGGCTCGCGGCTCGCGGCTCGCGGCTCGCGGCTCGCGGCTCGCGGCTCGCGGCTCGCGGCTCGCGGCTCGCGGCTATGGTTCCCATACCGTTTTGCAAGCCGCTTCGCAACCTCTCGCCTGTCGTCCCCGTCTCTTGTAACCGCCCATACCGTAAGACATCAAGCCGCACTTGAGCATCGCCGGGAGGAGCGGAACGCCGGGGGCGAAAGGCCGAATCGCAGCTTGCAAGCGGTTCACGCCCCACTACGCTCCTGATCATGGCGAACGGCATGCGTATCGGCTTGATCTCCTTCGGCACAGCAGAGTTCGCCGCTCTGCACGAAACGTGTGCCGCAGCGGGCCATGACCCGGTCGTCTACGCGTTCTCCCGTTCGATGCGCCCACGCAAGCCCACGGACGAGGGTGCGGCACGCGTTGCAGGCGAGATCACCACAGCTCTGCCGACGGGCGTCGACTTGCTGCTGCCGGGCAGTTCCGAAGGACTGGGTGCCTCGTTACACGGATACGGTCTTGACCTCCTCGTCTGCTATGGATTCTCGTGGCGGCTGCCACGATCCGTGCTGCAGATCCCGCGCTACGGCGTGCTCAACATTCACTCCTCGCTGCTGCCCAAATACCGCGGCCCGGCCCCAGTACTCTGGGCGATCCGCAATGGCGACGCGGACCTGGGCGTGACAGTTCACCGTATGGATGAGGCCTTCGACACCGGCCCGGTGCTGGCCCAGCAAGGCGGCGTTCCGCTGCCGGACGATGTGACTCCCCGGAGCCTGTGGGCTGATCTGTCCCCAGTGCTGCGCGAACAACTGAGAATTGGCCTGGACCGGGTGCGAGACCCGTCGGCAGGCGAACCTCAGTCTGTCGACGGCGTCAGTTATGCGGGGCTGCTGGAACCGGAGTTCTTCGGAGTCGACACCACAATGACCGCGCGTCAGGTTCACAACCAGGTGCGGACATTCCATTTCATGGGCCCGAGCCTCGGTCCGACGGCAATGGTCAATGGCCGTCGCTTGAAGGTCCTGCGGACCAGCCTCACCCCGGCCGGCGGAATCCGTCTGGACTGCGCCGACGCGCCCGTCTGGATCACGG
Organism: Streptomyces sp. B21-083; assembly: GCF_036898825.1. Classification (GTDB taxonomy): domain Bacteria; phylum Actinomycetota; class Actinomycetes; order Streptomycetales; family Streptomycetaceae; genus Streptomyces. The sequence goes on from NZ_JARUND010000001.1 coordinate 5,060,095, forward strand.
CTTCGGCGCCCGTAGCAGCTGACGACTAGCTTCCGTCGCCACCACTCAAGCACAGTGCCACCTGCCCTGCCAGCGCCATGGCCCTGGGGTCGTCGAACGAACCGAGCAGGTGCAGCGCCTCCTCTCGGGCGGCACGCGCCGATTCGTGGTCGCCCAAAGACGTCAGCGCGTCGGCCAGATGCGCCTGGGCACGGGCGAACTGCCAGGGAGAGTCCAGTTGGCGGTAGGTATCCGCAGCGCGGCGGTGCAGCTCTGCTGCTTCTTCGAAGCGTGCCAGCGACTGGAACGCTTCGCCCGCTCCGTCCAGTGCGGTGGCTTCCCGGGATGCGTCACCGAGCTTCTGTTGAATGGCGGCCGACTTCTGGAAGAGGCGGAGGGATTCTTCAGGATTCCCGCGGGCTCGCTCGACTCGTGCCGACTCGGCCAACCAATGCCCCTGCCACACCTGGTTGTTCTCGTCATCAGCGATCGACAGGGCGGCACGGATCGAGCGGGCAGCTGCTTCGGCCTCGCCTGATGTGCGCTGTGCCCAGCTCAGCAGGCATAGAGCATTGCCCTCGCATGCGCGGTCACCGAGTTCGCGGAAGTCGGCCAGCACCTGCTCGATGAGGGTCCAGGCCTCTTCACCCCGGCCGAGGTCGCACAGCGTCTCCGCGAGGTTGCTCCGCACCAATGCTGTCCATCGGCGGTCGCCGAGCTCACGGAAGATCTCGGCGCCGTCTGTGAGGTGCGCCCTGGCCTCATCGAGTCGTCGCCGACGCAGTCCGAGCAGGCCGAGAGCATTGGCCGACACCGCCATGCCACGGCGGTCGCCGATACGTCGGCGAAGGGCGAGCGAGGCGCGGTGATGCTCCTCCGCCTCATCAAGCCGCAATGCCTGGAAGGCAGCCTTGCCCAAAGATTCGAGCGCCTCCGCCTCACCATGCTGCTCTCCGGCGCGCGCTGCGGCCTCGACGCCGATCCGGGCAGTCGCCTCCCAGTCGTCGAAGGCGTTCTGATGCATGTAGACGGCCCGCAGCACCACGGCCAGTCGCCACGCGATCTCCGGGAATCCGGCATCGGCGGCGGCACGAGTGGCGGTGACGAGGTTGGTGCTCTCCGCGCGGTACCAGTCGAACGCTGACTGGTAGTTCTCGAAGCGGAGGGCCGTGGCGGGTGCGGGGATCCGGTCGTCCAGGTCGTAGCGGTCGAATGGCGCCATGGTGCACTGTGCCGCGTACGCGGTGTGGAGGTACCAGCCGAGACAGCGCCTGAGGATCTCTGTCCGCTCCGTCTCGCTCTCTTCCCGCCGGACCTGCTCCGCCGCATAGGCCCGCAGCAGGTCATGGAACTCGTAGCGACCGGCGGGGCGCCGCTCCAGCAGATGGGCTCGCACCAATGTGTCCAACAGGCCCCGTACATGGGCCGGATCGCTCCCGGCGAGGCTCGCGGCGGCGGTCAGGCCGAACTCGTTGCCAGGGTGCAGGCCGAGCCGTCGGAACAGCCTGGCCGCGGGGTCGGACAGCGCTTGGTAAGACCACTCGAAAACGCTGCGCATTGCGTCGGACCCCTCCTCGGCTTCGGCTGTCAGAACACTCCAGCGGGCCGATTCGTCGCGCAGGTCGTCGATCAGCTCGCCGAGCGGCATGGATGGCCAGCCCGCCGCGCGTTCGGCGGCGATACATAGCGCCAAAGGCAGTCCCGCGCACAGTCGGGCCAGCGTCGCCAAGTCTCCCCGATGGTCGCTGGTCCGGTAATCGGCGGTGGCGGCACGCAGCAGTTCTACGGCGTCCGTCGTTTGGAACGTTGTGATGTCCAGGCGCAGTGCGCCCTCCTGGCGGACCAGGCCGGACAGGTCATCCCGGCTGGTCACCACGACGAGGCATCCGGAGGTGGCGGGCAACAGCGGGCGGACCTGTGAGCTGTCTGCGGCATTGTCGAGTACGAGCAGCATGCGGCGCTCGGCGAGCAGCGACCGGAACATCGTTTCCCGGCGCTCCGGTTCGGCCGGTACATGCGTGGCGGAGACGCCGAGGTCCTCCAGGAAGCGGCCCAGTATTTCCTGGGGTGTAGCAGGAGAGCCTGCGGTATAGCCCCGCAGATTGGCGTAGAGCTCACCGCCTGGGAAATGCGACCGGATGCTGTGTGCCCAGCGCAGTGCCAGTGAGGTCTTGCCGACTCCGGCAGTCCCGGTGATGGCTGCTACGCGCACCGCGTGCGGGTCGTCATGACGGTCCGCCACAAGACTGCTGAGGCGGGCCCGTTCCTCGGACCTGTTGACGAAGTGACGTACGGAGCTGCGTAACTGATGCGGCACGATGACAGGCGCGGGCAGCGGCACCTGGTGATGAAAATGCACCCCGCCACTGACCTCGCCGGCCTGCACGACAGTGTGCGCCGAAGCCGAGCCGTCGAACCGGTTGACGTGTCCCGGGATGTCTTCTCTCATCTCGGTGCTTGGCGCTGTGGGGGCGGTAGGGGTGCCACATGCCCATTGAACCAGTGCGCCAATGGCTCACCGGCGTTGTACACGCTCACGATGAGCTCCCGGCAACGCAGGACGAGCTGGCGGTCGACGAACTTCCGCGCAGCTACCAGGATGCCCTGTTCATCGTAGAGCGCCTGGTACATCACCTGGTTTCCGAGAGTGGAGATCTCAGGCAGCGGGCCGTCTTGCTCGTATCGGGCCACCCGGTCCGCGTCGGTGACATGGATGGGGCCCCCGCACTGGTCCCGGATACGCAGCGCGTGGAGTTCCCACTGCATGTAGTCGCTGAGCGGTTCTTCGACGACGCGAGCCCGCCGGGCCACGAAGCCGTTCTGCTCGACCTTGCGGTGGTACTCCGCCATGTCCGCGCGGCCCGCTTCCAGCAGGCGCAGGGACTCGTCCCAGTCGCCACGCCAGAATGCCTCCCAGCTGTCGTAGCCGGGTTCCTTGAATGTCTGCTGCCGCTCAATTTTCCAGAATCCGAGGTCGCCGCAGTGCCAGAAGTACTTCTCGAAGTCGGTGTAGTAGTCCTTGAGAGCCATACGCTCTCCCACCGCACCGTGCAGCGGACTACGCATCCGGAATGTCCGCCTTGGCAGCGAGGATCGTCGCCCGGGGGATGATGACCAGCCGCTCTCCGGGATCGACCCGTACGTCGTCAGGAAGCCGCCCCTCGTAGGAAGCGGTTAGATCCGCACCGATGACCGCGACATCTCCGTTGTCCAGCTCCCACATGTCAGGGCAGCCGGTGTTCCCGGAAGTCTGTCCCAGCTCAAGAGACGACTTGCCTAACCGCCGCGCGAAGGACGCTTCGGGATCGGCTTCCCACTTCTTCGCCATGTCTCCTCCAGGTGTCAGCATCTGATGAAGTCCCAGCTCTGAGCGTGACGACATTATCACCTAGAGTGTTTGTTCGACTTCGGGATTCCTGCTCCTCTGCGGCGGCAGGCCTCGCAGTGGCCTACCCGCCGACGCGGTCGAGCAGTCACCCAGGATGCAGTCAGCGGTGATCAGGGCCTGTCGCCGCCCGGCGAGCGGAGTGATGGCGGGGAGATCAGCACGCCGGGCATGCACGTACCTGCCCCGGGCCATGGCCGTACCAGACGTTCGGATGCAGAACCGCGACAGCTTGGTACTCGTCGGCTGACAATTCGGCAGCCGGTCGGGACGGCAGCTAGTGCAGCAGATCATTCGGCTTCGGTTCCCAGGAACCGTCGAAGAGGGAACGTGGCGCCCAGGTTGAGCTGAAGACGATCAGCGGGCGGCTGGGGCCCACGCCCAGAGAACGGCGGAAGCGATCACGATGGGGAGGGGTATGGAGGATGCGGTTGTGGCACGGGTCGTCGGCGAGGACCGCAGTCGGCACCGCCTCGGGACAACACTCGGTCCCACGGCGCGGCGTAATCGGTCAAATCGCCCGGTATTGAGTCTAGTTCGCCGCCGTAGCTCGCGGCGACGGCCAGGTCGAACACTGTGCCCTTGGCCTGCTTCCAGGGCAGGGCGGCAGTCCCGTCTCTGCCAGCAACTCCGGTACTCCCGCCGGGAAAGGAGACGAGCCCGTGCAGGTGGCGAACATCTGCACCCGAAGGTCGCCGCGGAACAGAGTAAGCACGTCTAGCAGCCGGCTTGCCGAGGTCGTGTTGTGCGCAATGAACAGGGCGCGTTGGCGGCCCGCGCTCGTGACCCGTCGATCCGCGTCATCCCTCACGGGAACCCGCTGACCCCGGCCGCCCGAGCAACCGCCCGGATCCCGCCAGGCCCCAGAATCCGGGCCTCCGTGCCCACCAGCGGCTGACGTAGCTGGTCGTCCAGACGCGGGAACAACAACCCCGGACTTCACACCGAGTGAACCACGGATCTCATCAGGGACGCGCCTACCACGTCAAGGAGCCTCGGAAAAGCGCCGGGCCAACATGTGTGCGGACCTGTGCTGGCAGCTCATGCCAGCAACTCCGAGAATCGCGAGTGCATCCGCTGGGTAACATGCAGATCAAGGACCCTTCTCCCGAAAGGCAAACCTCCGGGCGCTCCAGCACGGTGGGACTGGGATGGCATCAGGGAGGTCATTGTGGCTGCTGCGTGCAACCGGCCGCGGGCAACGCTGCTCGTAACGGATCTCGATAATACACTTTGGGATTGGTTCGAGGCCTGGCATGCGGCCTTTTCTGCCATGCTGCATCGACTTTGCGAACTGAGTAATGTTCCCCAGGAGCAATTGGAGCGGGAAATTCAGGTAGTCCACCGCAGGCGTGGAACCAGCGAGTACACCTACTTGCTAAATGAGCTTCCATCGCTGCTGGATATTAACCCCAATTCTAGGCCATCAGACGTCTATGACGAGGCAATTCACGCATTTAGCCGTGAACGCCTACGGCATACCAAACTGTATGCGGGCGTGGAAACAACACTTCGCGAATTGGCGGGTCGAAATGTGCCCGTCGTCGCGTACACGGAATCTGTCGCCTACTGGGCAGAGTGGCGAATCAAGCGAACCGGCCTTGATGGTCTCATTCAGATACTTTATTCTTCACCTGATCACGATTTTCCGGCAGGAGTCGGTCCGGGGTCACTGCGGACTCAGCCAGCCAGTTGGTACGGACTTCGGAAGACGATTCACAAGCACGTCCCACCAGGTGCATTGAAACCGGATACGGGGGTGCTCACTTCGATCCTGGCGGACTTCTCAGTAGACCCTGCAGAGGCAGTCTACGTCGGTGACAGCCTAATGAAGGACGTGGCCATGGCCCAGGAAGTTGGCGTTCAGGACGTATATGCACGATACGGGGTCTCACGGCACCGTGATGGGTACGAACTGCTGAGGCGAGTGTCTCATTGGACAGATGCCGACATTCGACGCGAGAAAGAACTGGGTGCCCGACGCCCAGTATCCCCGACTTACGTACTCACAGATGATTTCTCGCAACTTCTCGCCATCTTTGACTTCATGGAGCGTTAAATGGAAGACTCTCACATTCCTCACTACCTAGAGATGTGGAAACAAGCTATCGCGGTCCAGCAGCACTTCAACGATATTAGCTGGCGAATCCGCGGACTTGCTCTGACCGCCCTGACAGCAGCCCTCGGGGCCGCCGCAGTGGCGGCCCGTGAGAAGTCTACGATCGAGCCGTTTGGCTGGCACATCCAGCTCTCGACTACGCTATTGCTCCTCGGGCTGGTTCTTTGGTTCTCCTTTTACTTTGTTGACCAGATTTGGTATCACCGCCTCCTTGTCGGAGCCGTGAAGCACGGGGAAGTTTTGGAGGCTGCGCTTCGGGAAAAACTGCCGGATGCTGGACTCACTCAGTCAATCAGTTTAAACAGCCCTTACACTATTAACCTCAGAGCTGGTTCATGGCGCCATCCAGTCAAGATCCATTCATCTGTCAAAATGCTTATTTTCTATCTCGTTGGAGGTATTACTCTACTTGTCCTCGCTGTCGGCCTCCAGATAGGGGCGTGAGTGCGGGCACTGGCGCTACCTGTGGACAGACTCCCACTAGTAGGCGCACTCAGGCGAGGTCCGTGCTTGCTCTGAGCTCGTGACTAAACAATGGGCACGAATCTCGACTGCCTGCTGGTCGCGGTGTCCGGCGCAGAACGGACCCGGCTTGCCAACGGGCCTGATGCCGCAATCCCCCTGGCTCGTACCCACGGTTGCCCTGTAGACAGTGTTGAGAACCACCGCCTGACCGGAATGCTGCGCACTGGCTCCCGGGACTTCGGGACCGTAGGCGGCCCGCTGGTCCATGGAGGGCAGAAGCTGTCCTCCATGGTGTGATGACGGCTTTGAACTGTCCCGGCATCGAGTGCCATCACGGGATTCCAGCGGCGGGCCGTCCCCTTGCATGTATTCCGCGAGGTGTCGGAAGCGCAACTACGCCGATGTACGCGTGGAGATCGGCATGGGCCCGATCATGCGCGGATCCGGTGCTTGAGCGAAGAGACGGCGGGATGAGCCAACGCGGTACACCCTCAGGATCGGTTTTTCCGATGCACCCACCTCAAGCGCATCGCGGAGGAGTTTGGTCAGGAGGACGGATTCTTCGATCACCGTCGAGAAGCCGTAGCTGGCCCGCATGGTCATCAAGGTGGCGTATGACCTCGTCGAGCGATACACGCAGGTGCGGGAAGACTCCAAGGTGTTCAATCACGGGGCCAAGGAGCTTGACGTGTGGCTGGACACTCTCGAACAGTCGCGCATCCGGCGCTACCCGTGAATCTCTGTGTCAGCCGCTGGCCTGGACCGTGGGAAAACCAAGGGCATAGCGCGGGAATCGATCTTTTCGCAGAGGTGTATAGCGCCTGATCAGCGAGTTCCGTCGGTGCCCCACAGGTGAACGGCCCTCATCGGGATCTCGATGAGGGCCGTTTCTCGTTGTCCTCATGCGTCTTGTCCTCGCGCGTCTTGTCCTCGCCGCCGCGAAGATGTGAGGTCTCTCTCATCGAGGTGCGTCCCGCGGAGGTGCCCGACTTATCCACAGGGTCTGACCTGATCCGGTCTGTGGTTGTACGGTCGTCGCCAGTTGATGTTGGCGGTGGCGGGCGGAGCGGGGGAGGCGGTCGCGATGACCGAGGTCGGTACGGGGTCGGCGGGGGCCACGGTGGCGCGGAGCCGGGTGCGGGCGCTTCCCAAGGTGCGCGGGTTCGCCCAGTGGCAGTCGGAGGGCTCTCCCAAGGAGGAGGGGAAGGCGCTGCGGCGGCAGGTTCCGCGCAGTGCGCACGCCTCCTTCGACACCGGCGCGGACGGCGGCCGTCCGGACGCCGAGGCGGCGGTCAGGGAGTCCAACCGTGGTCGTATTCCTGGGCTGACCCCGATAAGGGTGGGCAGGATGGCGGCCACCCCGTTCGCCTTTCTGCGTGGTTCGGCGGGGTTGATGGCGTACGACCTGGCCCGTACGCCGATGACCAGGATCCGCGCGCAGATCTGCGGTGACGCCCATGCGGGCAACTTCGGTCTGTACGGTGACGCGCGCGGCGGCCTGGTCATGGATCTGAACGACTTCGACGAAACCGTCCAGGGTCCCTGGGAGTGGGACCTCAAGCGGCTCGCCGCCTCGCTGGTGCTCGCGGGCCGGGAGGCGGGCGCGGACGAGGGCACCTGCCGGCAGGCGGCGCACGGCGCTGTCGGCGCGTACCGCCGGACGATGCGGCTGCTCGCGAAGCTGTCGGTGCTGGACGCGTGGAACGCGATCGCGGACGAGGAGCTGGTCTCCCACACGGACGCCCATGACCTGGTCGGCACTCTTGAGCGGGTCTCCGAGAAGGCGCGGGGCAACACCAGCGGGCGTTTCGCGGCCAGGTCGACGGAGGTCACCGAGGACGGCGGGCGGCGCTTCGTGGATGCCCCGCCGGTGTTGCGGGGAGTGCCGGACGCGGAGGCCGCGGCGGTGGCGGCGTCGCTGGAGGAGTACGTGAGCACGCTGTCGGAGGACCGTCTTCCGCTGCTGGCCCGCCACTCGGTGCACGATGTGGCGTTCCGCATCGTCGGTACGGGCAGTGTGGGCGCGCGGTCGTACGTCGTCCTGCTCCTGGACCACAAGGGCGAGTGTCTCGTCCTGCAGGTGAAGGAGGCCCGTCCCTCGGCGCTGGTCCCGCATCTGGCCACCGCCGGCTTCGACCCGGTGGAGGCGGCGGGTGCGGTGCACGAGGGTCGCCGGGTGGTGCTCGGGCAGAAGCGCATGCAGGTCGTCAGCGACGTCCTCCTCGGCTGGACGACGGTGGACGGACTGCCTTTCCAGGTACGGCAGTTCCGCAACCGCAAGGGCAGCGTCGACCCGGCGGCCCTGTCCGCCGACCAGATCGACGACTACGGCCGGATGACGGGCGCCCTCCTCGCGCGTGCCCACGCCCACAGCGCCGACCCCCGTCTGATCGCCGGGTACTGCGGCAAGAGCGACGAGCTGGACGAGGCGATGGCGACGTTCGCGACGGCCTACGCCGACCGTACGGAGGCGGACCACGCGGTGCTGGTGGCGGCGGTGCGGGCGGGGAGGATCGACGCGGAGATGGGCGTGTGACGGTGGTGGCCGGGGGCGAAGGGTACGGGGCGGTGACGGCTGCGGGGGCCGTTTCGGGCTTGGTCCGGTGACCTTGGGTGGGCGGACGAGCCGTGGCCTACGCTTGGGCGGGTGACGACCCCGGAAGCTGAGCAGTCCTCGTCCGCGCCCGACGCCGAAGGGCCGCGGGAGCGTCCTGACGCGCGGGCGCCGTCCGGCGCGTCCGACACGGCCGAGGGCGCGGCTGAGGGGCCGCGGCCCGAGGAGCGGTTGGAGCGGGCCGTGCGGGTCGCCGAGCAGGCGCTCATCGAGTACGAGATCGCGGTCGAGACCTTCCGTATCGAGGTCGAGAACTTCTCCCGGCTGCACCATCAGAAGCTCGGTCCGATGTACGCCCGCCTCGATGAGCTGGACGCGGAGATCGCCGAGGCGAAGGCCGCCCGCAGTGGCGATCCGGAGGATGTGCGAGCCGCGCAGGAGGCGCGGGCGCGGGTCATGCCGATGCCGGGTGTCGAGGAGCTGTTCCACGGCTGGATGGACTCGGAGGGGCTGTTTCCGGAGGCGGCGGCGATGCTCACCGAGCAGCCGGTACGGCCTCCGCAGCGGGTCCGCCCGAGCGACGAGGCCCGCAAGCTGTACCGCGAGCTGGTCCGTAAGGCCCACCCGGACCTGGCGCAGGACGAGGGGGAGCGGGCGCGGCGCGACGAGTTCATCGCCCGGGTCAACAGTGCCTACGGGCGGGGTGACGAGGTGCTGTTGCGGGAGCTGGCCGAGGAGTGGGCGGCCGGTCCGGTGCCCGCCGAGTGGCGGCCGAGTCACAGCGAGGAGCTGTACGCCCGCCTGGAGTGGCTTTCCCAGCGTAAGGAGCTGCTCACGCTGGTCGCCAGTGAGCTGGAGGAGGGGGCGATCGGCGCGATGCTGAAGCTCGCTCCGGACGACCCGGACCGTCTCCTGGAGGAGATCGCCGAGCAGTTGCTGGCTCAGGTCTCGCAGCGTGAGGCGGAACTCGCGGCGCTGCTCGGGCGGTGACCTGGGTATCGTCGGGGGCATGAGTTTCGGATCTGGTGTGCCCACGGTCGAGGTCGCGGACCTCAAGGACGGCGACTTCCTGCTGGACGTCCGTGAGGACGAGGAGTGGCAGGCGGGGCACGCCGAGGGGGCGTTGCACGTCCCGATGAGCGAGTTCGTCGCCCGCTACGGCGAGTTGACCGAGGCGGCGCCGCGGGACGGTCGGGTCAACGTGATCTGCCGCTCCGGTGGCCGGTCGGCCCAGGTGACGAACTATCTGGTGCAGCAGGGCATCGACGCGGTGAACGTCGACGGCGGTATGCAGGTGTGGGAGGCGGCGGGTCGCCCGGTCGTCACCGACGAGGGTGCGCCGGGCTTCGTCGCCTGAATCCGGGCGTCTGAGTCCGGGTGTCCGGCGGCCCGCGCACGGCTTCAGCCGAGTTGGTGGGCCGCGAGCAGGTCTCCCAGCATCTCCTCGTGGGCGGCGGCAGGGCCGAGCGACAGTTCCAGGTGTTTGGCCCAGGCGTGGTACCGGTGCAGCGGATAGTCGGTGTCGGCGCCGAAACCGCCGTGCAGGTGCTGCGCGGTCTGCACGACCCTCCGTACACCTTCCGAGGCCCAGATCTTGGCGACGGCCACGTCCCCGGAGACGGGCAGCGCGCCTCCGGCCCCCGTGCTGATGCGCCACGCGGCCTGCCACAGGGTGGCCTCCATCGCGCGCAGGTCGATGTACCGGTCGGCGGCCTGGACGGCGACGGCCTGGAACGTCGCCAGTGGATGCCCGAACTGCTCCCGCTTGCCGGTGTAGTCGCTGGTCATGTCCAGTACGGCGGTCCCCAGTCCGAGCGTCTGCGCGCAGGTGCCGACGGTCAGCAGATCGCGCAGCCACGGCCAGGCGCCGTCGGCGTCGAGGACGTACCGGTCGGGCAGCCGCACGGAGTCCAGGCGTAGTTCGCCGAGTCGCTCTCCGGCGGTGGATATCTGTTCGGCGAGGTGGACGCCGTCGAGCGGGCCGCCTTCGGGGGCGCGGGGGACAAGGGCGAGGACGGTCCGGTCGGCGTTCGTGCGCGCGGGTACGAGGACGAAGTCGGCGTTGTGTGCCCAGGGCACCGCCGTCTGTATCCCGTCGAGCACCCAGAGGTCGCCGTCCCGGCTGGCGGTCACGGCGAGTTCGGCGGGGTCGTGGCCGGTGCGGCCGTGCGCGGCGGCGGTGAGCACGAGTTCGCCGGTCCCGGCGCGGCGCAGCACCTCGTCGCGCAACTCCCCGCTCCCGTACGCCTGTACGGCCGCTGCGGCGGCGCAGCTCTCCAGCAGGGGCACCCTGGCCAGCACCTTCGCGGACTCGCGCAGGACGAGGCACAGGGCGATGGCGTCGAGACCGGCCCCGCCGAACTCCTCGGTGAGCAGGAGGCTCAGCAGATCCGCGCCGGCGAGGCTCTCCCACAGTGCCCGGTCGAAGTCGTCCGCGACGGCACCCGGGACGAGTGACGGACTGGGTACCGCGTCCGGCGCGACGCCGCCGAAAACCGCCCGGGCCGCCTCGACCGCCGCCTGCTGCTCCTCACTGAACCTGAAGTCCACGGTGCTGTCCTCTCGGCAAGGGGCGGGTGACCTGACGGGGCGTCAAGATAGAACAGGTTCTAGAAGAAGGGAACGGGTGAGGCCGGGAGGGTGCGCGACAGCGACCGATCGTTCGGTTTGTCCGAGTCGATCGTGCAGCGGTGGGTCGTAGGGTGTCAACGGCTGTGGACAACTCCCGGGACCGGCCGTGCGGGCACTGTCCATCGGTCGCACGGGTGTGCGGAGGGGGCTGTGCTGGGCGGGTGTCCCTGAGTACCGTGCCCGTGCGCATGCCGTGTCGTGGTGCGCGTGGGCCGGCGGGTGCGGTGGGACCGGGGATCGGGAGACGGGGCGGAATGGACGCGTACGAGGCAGACCCGGACGCCGGGCACGAGCGCGACGAGGCCGGCGAGGCCGAGGTTCCCCCGCCCGACGGCCCCCTGCCACCGCCGGGGCCCGGGCCGCCGGTCGAGGGCGCCGCGCCTGACCTCGCCTCCCCGGAAGCTCGCCGCCCGGAACTGGCGGCTCTCTCGCTGCCGTATCAGATCGGCGCCGCCCTGGTCGTCGCGGTCGTCGCCGTTGCCGCGATCGCCCACCTCGGCATGGTCTTTCTGCACGTCGCGCCGTCGAACACGGTCTCGAAGGAGCACGCCCGGGCGATCGACGACTGGATCTACCCGGAGTTCGAACAGAACTGGAAGCTGTTCGCCCCCAATCCGCTGCAGCAGAACATCGCGGTCGAGGTCCGCGCCGATGTCCGTACGGCGGACGGCGGGGCCCGGACGACCGGCTGGTACGACCTCTCCGCGCTGGACGGCGAGGCCATCGACGGCAACCTGCTGCCGAGCCACACCCAGCAGAACGAGCTGCGCCGGGCCTGGGACTTCCTTCTCGCCTCGCACGACGCCCAGAACCGTCCCTCGGGCCTGCGTGGCGTCCTGGCCGAGCGGTATATGCGCCGCATCGTCGTCCTGCGCCTGGACCGCGAGGACGCCGCCGGGCCCGGCGGCACGATCGACCGGGTCCAGGTCCGCTCCCGCAGTACGAACGTCCGACCGCCCGAGTGGAGCCAGGAGCAGGTGCCCGAGAAGCCCACGTACCGCGTACTGCCCTGGTGGCCCGTCCCCGACGACGAGGCGCCCCCCGAGGCGGCGGGCCCGGCCGGCGTGACGAAGGCGGACGGCTCATGACCCGCCTCGTCCCCGCGGCCTCGGGTTCGCTCGCCCGTTCGCTGTCCCAGGGCATCGGCCGGGTCACCGAGACCGCGCTGGGCCCCTACCAGACCGCCGTCGTCCGTATCGGCCTCTCGGCGACCTGGCTGCTCTTCCTGCTGCGCGAGTTCCCGCACCGGCAGGAGCTGTACGGCCCCGACGGTCCCTGGAGCTGGGACCTCGCCCAGCAGCTCATCGCGGACAACCGCGCGTTCACGGTGCTCATGTGGTCCGGCAGCGACGTCTGGTTCGAACTCGTCTACGCGCTCGCCGTACTCACCGGTCTTCTCCTCCTGATCGGCTGGCGCACCCGCACCCTCTCCGTGCTCTTCATGGTCGGAGTGCTCTCGCTCCAGAACCGCAGCATCTTCGTCGGCGACGGCGGCGACAACGTCCTGCACCTGATGTCCCTCTACCTGGTGTTCACGCGCTGCGGGCAGGTGTGGTCCCTGGACGCCCGGCGCGCCCGCAAGGCACGCGCGCGCGTGCTCTTCGACGCAGCCCCCGACCGCGCGGGCCCGGTCCTCTGGGTCGTCCTCGGGGCGTTCCTCGTCGCCGGTACGGCGGCCGGAAAGCTCGACGGTGACCCGCTGGTCCCGGTGATCCTCTGGGGCATGTGGCTGGCCCAGGCCGTGTGGTGGGCCGTGGCGCGCCGTGAGCAGGGCGGCGAGCCACGGATGCTGCTCGACATCGTCGGCAACGTCGTGCACAACGCCGCCCTTTTCGTGATCATGGCCGAGGCCTGTCTGATCTACGCGACGGCCGGCTGGTACAAGATCCAGGGCTCCCGCTGGCAGGACGGCACCGCCGTCTACTACCCGCTCCACCTCGACTACTTCTCCCCGTGGCCCGCGCTCTCCGACCTGATGTCGTCGAGCGGCACGATGGTGATGCTGGTGACGTACGGGACGGTGGCCGTGCAGGTCGCCTTCCCCTTCACGCTCTTCAACCGGCGCGTCAAGAACGTCCTGCTGGCCGTGATGATGACCGAGCACGCCGTGATCGCCGTCGTCCTCGGGCTGCCCTTCTTCTCGCTCGCGATGATCGCCGCGGACGCCGTGTTCCTGCCGACCTCCTTCCTGCGCCGCCTCGGCGACGGGGCGGCACGCGCGCGCGTGCGCCTGCTCGCCCGCCTGCCGGGCGACGGACGCTTCGTGCCGGACCGGCGCACCGCCGGGGCGGCCGACGAGGAGGCGGCGGGCGAGACGGCGGAGCCACCGCACGTAGGCTTCACGGCATGACGGACGAGGCGACGGAGTCGGCGAACGACCCGGTGGGCGACTGGCACCGGCTCGCCGGCGCTTGTGTGCTGCTCGACGGCTTCCACGCCCTCAAGCACGCCGTCCGCTTCGGCGCGCGGATCCCGCTGGCCGTGACCACCGACCGGCGGGCGACTCTGGAGCTCGCCGGCCAGCTGGCTCCGGACGTACGGGACACCCTGTACGCCCTCCTGACCGAGGTCCCGGAGGCGACGTACACCTCCCTCGTGCCGCGCCCGCACCCCACCGCGGTGGCCGCCCTCGCCGTACGGCCCTCCCGCGCGGTCAACCTGGAGACGCTCGCGCGCTCGCCCCGGGCCGCGCCCGTCGTCGTCCTCGACAACCCGCGCAATCTCGGGAACGCCGGTGCGGTGATCCGGCTCGCCGCCGGGTTCGGCGCGACCGGGGTCGTCACCACCGGGACGCTCGACCCCTGGCACCCCACCGTCGTACGCGCCGGGGCGGGGCTGCACTTCGCGACCGCCGTGGAGCGCCTGGCGGTGGCCGAGCTGCCAGCCGGGCCGGTGTTCGCGCTCGACCCGGAGGGCGACGACATCCGGGGGCTGAAGCTCCCGGACGACGCCGTCCTCGCCTTCGGCTCCGAACGCAGCGGGCTGTCGCCCGAACTACGCGCGCGTGCCGACCATCTGGTGTCGCTACCGATGCGCCCCCAGGTCTCCAGCTACAACCTCGCGACCAGCGTGGGTATGACGCTGTACCACTGGAGCGTCACCAGTAACGGGACCTTCTAGGCCTGGCGGCGGACCTCCACCACCCGGAAGCGGTTCGCCACGAACGCGCCGTCGCACAGCGCCGCGTTCGCCGCCGGGTTGCCGCCCGAGCCGTGGAAGTCGGAGAAGGCGGCCGTCTGGTTGACGTACACCCCGCCGGTCAGGTTCAGCGACAGCTGGGCGCACTCCTCCAGGCAGGCCTCCTGGACGGCCCGCTCGAACTCCGGGTCGGTCGTGTACGCGCCGACCGTCATCGCGCCCTTGTCGCGGATCGTCCGGCGCAGCAACTCCACGGCGTCCGCCGCCGAGTCGACCGCGACGGCGAAGGAGACCGGCCCGAAGCACTCGCTCATGTAGGCGGCCTCGGAGTCCGCCCCGTCCCAGTATTTCCGCGCGCCGTCCAGCTTCACGACGACGGGCGTACGGACCACCGCTTCGGGGAAGTCCGGGTTCACGACCTCCCGTGAGGCCAGGGCGACTTCGCCGAGCCCGGCCGCCGCCTCCAGGCGGGCCTTCACATCGGGGTTGACGATCGCGCCCAGCAGCCCGTTCGCTCGCGCGTCGTCGCCCAGGAGCCCGCCCACCGCGGCGGCGAGACCGGTGACCACCTCGTCGTACGACTTGTGGCCCTCCTCCGTACGGATGCCGTCGCGGGGGATGAGGAGGTTCTGCGGGGTGGTGCACATCTGGCCGCTGTACAGGGAGAGGGAGAAGGCGAGGTTCGACAGCATGCCCTTGTAATTGTCGGTCGACTCCACGATCACCGTGTTGACGCCGGCCTTCTCCGTGTAGACCTGCGCCTGGCGGGCGTTGGTCTCCAGCCAGTCGCCGAACGACGTCGAGCCCGTGTAGTCGATGACGCGGATCTCGGGGCGGGTCGCCAGTGTCTTGGCGATGCCCTCGCCGGGCCGCTCGGCCGCCAGTGCCACCAGGTTCGGGTCGAAGCCGGCCTCCGTCAGGACCTCGCGCGCGATGGCGACCGTCAGCGCGAGCGGCAGTACCGCGCGCGGGTGGGGCTTCACGAGGACCGCGTTGCCCGTGGCCAGGGACGCGAACAGGCCCGGGTAGCCGTTCCACGTGGGGAAGGTGTTGCAGCCGATGAGGAGGGCGATGCCGCGCGGGACCGGCGTGAACTCCTTCGTGAGGGCAAGCGGGTCGCGCTTGCCCTGGGGCTTGGACCACTCCGCGGTGCCCGGGGCGCGGACCTGCTCCGCGTACGCGTAGGCCACCGCTTCCAGGCCGCGGTCCTGGGCGTGCGGGCCACCCGCCTGGAACGCCATCATGAAGGCCTGGCCGCTGGTGTGCATGACCGCGTGCGCGAACTCGTGCGTCCGGCCGCTGATCCGCCTGAGGATCTCCAGACAGACCATCGCGCGGACCTCCGCGCCCGCGTCGCGCCAGGCACCCTGGCCGGCCTTCATGGCGGGCAGCAGCACGTCGACGTCCGCGTGCGGGTAGGTGACGCCGAGGCCGATGCCGTACGGAGACACCTCGCCGCCCACCCAGTCGTCCGTGCCGGGCTGACCGAGGTCGAGGCGGGTGTTCAGGACGGCGTCGAAGGCGGCCTTGCCGGCGGCCAGGTCAAGGCTGCCGTCCTCCCCGTACGCCTTGGGGTGTTCGGGGTGCGGGGACCAGTACGCGCGCGTGCGGATCGCTTCCAGCGCCTGGTCGAGGGTGGGCCGGTGCTGGGCGATCAGCTGGTGCGCGGTGAGTTCGGCGGCCATCAGGGGGACCAACTCCTCGTCTCAAGAGCACTTCGTTGAGCTCATGACCTGGGCAGAAAAGGCACGACAGAGCTAGAGTAACCGAACGATCGGTCGGGACAAGGGGGTCCGCCGCATCTGTGGACAACCTCGTGCGGGAGGATCGCGCACATGACTGCACTCGACCTCAGCAGCCCCGTGGCCGTCGTCGGCACCGGCACCATGGGCCAGGGCATCGCCCAGGTCGCGCTGGTCGCCGGTCATCACGTACGGCTGTTCGACGCCGCGCCGGGACGGGCCCAGGACGCCGCTGACGCGATCGGCGCGCGGCTCGACCGGCTCGTCGAGAAGGACCGGATGACGGTGGCCGACCGGGACGCCGCGCGGGGCCGGCTGCACGCCGCCGGGAACCTCGCCGAACTCGCCGACTGCTCCCTCGTCGTGGAGGCCGTCCTCGAACGGCTCGACGTGAAGCAGGAGCTGATGCGCGCCCTGGAGGACGTGGTCGACGACGACTGTCTGCTCGCCACCAACACCTCCTCCCTGTCCGTCACCGCCATCGGGGGCGCCCTGCGCAACCCCGGGCGGCTCGTCGGGCTGCACTTCTTCAACCCGGCCCCGCTGCTGCCCCTCGTGGAGGTCGTCTCCGGGTTCGCCACCGACGTCACGTCGGCCACGCGCGCGTACGAGATGGCCCGCGCCTGGGGCAAGACGCCGGTCGCCTGCGCCGACACCCCCGGCTTCATCGTCAACCGTCTCGCCCGGCCCTTCTACGCGGAGGCCTTCGCGGCGTACGAGGCCCAGTCGGCCGATCCCGCCACCATCGACGCGGTGCTGCGCGACTGCGGCGGGTTCATGATGGGCGCGTTCGAGCTGACCGACCTGATCGGGCAGGACGTCAACGAGGCCGTCACCCACTCCGTGTGGCAGGCCTTCTTCCACGACGTGCGGTTCACGCCCTCACTCGCCCAGCGCCGGCTCGTCGAGTCGGGCCGGCTCGGCCGGAAGACCGGCCAGGGCTGGTACGAGTACGGGGACGACGCCGAGCGCGCCGAACCGCACACCGCGGAACCGGCCCAGCCGCCCGCGTACGTCGTCGCCGAGGGCGACCTGGGTCCCGCGGCCGATCTCCTCGCGCTGATCCGTGAGGCGGGCATTCCCGTCCGTGAGGACGAGGAGGACCACGGCACCCGGCTGGTGCTGCCGAGCGGCGGTCAGCTGGTCCTCGCCGACGGACAGACCAGCGTCGAGTTCCGGGACGTCGTCTACTTCGACCTCGCCATCGACTACCGCCGGGCCACCCGGATGGCCGTGTCCGCCTCCCAGGACACCCAGGCGCAGACCCTCTCCGAGGCCATCGGCCTCTTCCAGGCGCTCGGCAAGGACGTCAGCGTCCTCGGGGACGCCCCCGGCATGATCGTCGCCCGTACGGTGGCCCGGATAGTCGACCTCGCGCACGACGCCGTCGCCAAGGGCGTCGCTACCGAGGAGGACGTCGACACGGCGATGCGCCTCGGGGTCAACTACCCGCTCGGGCCGTTCGAGTGGAGCCGCCGGCTCGGCCGGAGCTGGGCGCACGAGATCCTCGACGAACTGCACCAACGCGACCCGAGCGGACGGTACGCGCCGTCCCTCGCGCTCTACCGCCACGCGTACGCCACCGACAAGCGGGAGGGCACCCCATGACCACCGCCAAGCGCGACACGTACACCCCGCAGACGCTGCTCCAGGTCGCCGTCCAGGTGTTCAACGAGCGCGGTTACGACGGCACCTCCATGGAGCACCTCTCCAAGGCCGCGGGCATCTCCAAGTCGTCGATCTACCACCACGTCACCGGTAAGGAGGAGCTGCTGCGGCTGGCCGTCAGCCGGGCGCTGGACGGCCTCTTCGGGATCCTCGACGAGGAGCACGCGCGCGTGGGGCCCGCCGCCGGACGCCTGGAGTACGTCGTACGGCGGATGGTCGAGGTGCTCATCGCGGAACTGCCGTACGTGACGCTGCTGCTGCGGGTGCGCGGCAACACCGGCACCGAGCGCTGGGCCCTGGAACGGCGCCGCGACTTCGACCACCGGGTGGCCGAACTGCTCAAGGCCGCCGCCGCCGAGGGGGACATACGCGGTGACGTGGAGGTGCGGCTCGCGACCCGACTCGTCTTCGGGATGATCAACTCGGTCGTGGAGTGGTACCGCCCGGACGGGCGCGGCATGGGCGAGCGGGAGGTCGCCGACGCGGTGGCGCGGCTGGTGTTCGGGGGGCTGCGCCACCCGGAGTGAGCCCCCCGTAGAGGTGACTCAGGTCTGCGGTTCCAGGTCCTCCGCCTCGAACACCAGGAGGGTGCGCGTGCTGAGCACCTCCGGGATCGCCTGCAGGCGCATCAGCACCAGCTCGCGCAGCGCCTTGTTGTCGGGGGTGTGGACCAGCAGGAGTACGTCGAAGTCACCGCCCACCAGGGCGATGTGGTCGGCGCCGGGGAGCTGTCTCAGCTGCTCGCGGACCGTGCGCCAGGAGTTCTGCACGATCTTCAGGGTGACGTACGCCGATGTGCCCTGTCCGGCGCGCTCGTGGTCCACGCGGGCGCCGAAGCCCCGGATCACGCCGTCCTCGATGAGGCGGTTGATGCGCGCGTAGGCGTTGGCCCGCGAAACGTGGACGTGCTCGGCCACGGAACGGATCGAGGCGCGGCCGTCCGCTTGGAGCATCTGCAGGATGTCCTGATCAATGGCGTCCAGCGGGCGCGGGGGCGGCGGGGTGTTGCCGCCTTCCGGGCGTTCGGCCATTTGTTCAGGTGCCATGTCCCCCCGCTTCCCTTTCATGGACGTACTGCGTCCATCTCAGGCTGTGGAGAACCGTTTGTCCACAGCCTGGCGGTGCCTGTAGCCAAAATGTGCCGACGACCGAACAATCGGTAGGTGAGGCGGGTCACATCCGTGGCGCGCCCGGAGCCGTCTCCCACGAGGAGGTGCCGTCATGACGGTCATGGAGCAGCGGGGCGCGTACCGGCCCACGCCGCCGCCCGCCTGGCAGCCCCGTACCGACCCCGCGCCGCTGCTGCCCGACGCGGCTCCGTACCGCGTCCTCGGCACCGAGGCGGCGGCGCGGGCGGATTCCGGGTTGCTGCGCCGGCTGTACGCGCAGCTGGTGCGCGGGCGCCGGTACAACGCGCAGGCCACCGCTCTCACCAAGCAGGGCCGGCTCGCCGTGTACCCCTCCAGCGTCGGCCAGGAGGCCTGCGAGGTGGCCGCCGCGCTCGTCCTGGAGGACCGCGACTGGCTCTTCCCCAGCTACCGGGACACGCTCGCCGTGGTCGCCCGGGGCGTGGACCCGATACAGGCGCTGACGCTGCTGCGCGGCGACTGGCACACCGGGTACAACCCGCGTGAGCACCGGGTGGCGCCCCTGTGCACCCCGCTCGCGACGCAGCTGCCGCACGCCGTGGGGCTCGCGCACGCCGCCCGCCTCAAGGGCGACGACGTGGTCGCGCTGGCGATGGTCGGCGACGGCGGCACCAGCGAGGGCGACTTCCACGAGGCGCTGAACTTCGCCGCCGTGTGGCAGGCGCCGGTGGTCTTCCTGGTCCAGAACAACGGCTTCGCGATCTCCGTACCGCTCGCCAAGCAGACCGCCGCCCCGTCGCTGGCCCACAAGGCCGTCGGTTACGGGATGCCGGGCCGCCTGGTCGACGGCAATGACGCGGTCGCCATGTACGACGTGCTGAGCGAGGCCGTACGTCACGCGCGCGCGGGGGGTGGTCCCACGCTCGTCGAGGCGGTGACCTACCGCGTGGAGGCGCACACCAACGCCGACGACGACAAGCGCTACCGGGCCGACTCCGAGGTCACCGCCTGGCGTGAGCACGATCCGATCGACCTCCTGGAACGGGAGCTCACCGCGCGCGGGCTCCTCGACGAGGACGGCATCAGGGCGGCGCGCGACGACGCCGAGACCCTCGCCGCCGACATGCGCGCCCGGATGAACCAGGACCCGGCGCTCGACCCCATGGACCTGTTCGCCCAGGTGTACGCCGAGCCCACCCCGCAACTGCGCGAGCAGCGGGCCCAGCTGCGGGCCGAACTCGACGCCGAGGCGGAAGGGACGCACTGATGACGACCGTCGCCCTCAAACCGGCCACCATGGCGCAGGCCCTCACGCGCGCGATGCGCGACGCCATGGCGACCGACCCCACCGTGCACGTCATGGGTGAGGACGTCGGCACCCTCGGCGGGGTCTTCCGGGTCACCGACGGGCTCGCCAAGGAATTCGGCGAGGACCGCTGTACGGACACCCCGCTGGCCGAGGCGGGCATCCTCGGGGCGGCCGTCGGCATGGCCATGTACGGCCTGCGCCCGGTCGTGGAGATGCAGTTCGACGCGTTCGCCTACCCCGCGTTCGAGCAGCTGATCTCGCACGTCTCCCGGATGCGCAACCGCACGCGCGGGGCCATGCCTCTGCCGATCACCGTCCGGGTGCCCTACGGCGGCGGCATCGGCGGAGTCGAACACCACAGCGATTCCTCCGAGGCCTACTACATGGCGACCCCAGGTCTCCATGTCGTCACGCCCGCCACGGTCGCCGACGCGTACGGCCTGCTGCGGGCGGCCATCGCCTCCGACGACCCGGTGGTCTTCCTGGAGCCCAAGCGTCTGTACTGGTCGAAGGACTCCTGGAACCCGGACGAGCCGTCGGCCGTTGAACCGATCGGACGCGCGGTGGTGCGGCGCCCGGGCCGCAGCGCCACACTCATCACGTACGGGCCGTCCCTGCCCGTCTGCCTGGAGGCGGCGAAGGCGGCGGAAGCGGAGGGCTGGGACCTGGAGGTCGTCGACCTGCGCTCGCTGGTCCCGTTCGACGACGAGACGGTGTGCGCCTCGGTACGGCGGACCGGGCGCGCCCTGGTCGTCCATGAGTCGGGCGGTTTCGGCGGCCCCGGCGGGGAGATCGCGGCCCGCGTCACGGAGCGCTGCTTCCACCACCTGGAGGCGCCGGTGCTGCGTGTCGCCGGGTTCGACATCCCGTACCCGCCGCCGATGCTGGAGCGGCACCACCTGCCCGGCGTCGACCGTGTCCTGGACGCCGTGGGACGGCTGCAGTGGGAGGCGGAACGTTGATGGCACAGGTACTGGAGTTCAGGCTCCCCGACCTCGGCGAGGGACTCACCGAGGCGCTGATCGTGCGCTGGCTGGTCGAGGTCGGCGAGGTCGTCGCCGTCGACCAGCCGGTCGTCGAGGTCGAGACGGCCAAGGCGATGGTCGACGTGCCGTGCCCCTACGGAGGTGTCGTCACCGCCCGCTTCGGCGAGGAGGGCACCGAACTGCCCGTCGGTTCACCCCTGGTGACGGTCGCGGTCGGGACACCGGCCCACCCCGACCCCGCCGGTGACACGGCCGAGGGCTCCGGGAACGTGCTCGTGGGATACGGCACGTCCGAGGCGCCCGCACGGCGGCGGAGGGTACGGCGGGACCAGGCGGCGCCCGCCGCCCCGCAGGCCCTCAGGGACGGGGCCGTACAGTCCCCCGCCCCTGTCCCCGCTCCGGCGCGCGCTCCGGTGGACGGTCCCGTACCGGTCATCTCGCCGCTCGTCCGCAGGCTCGCCCGCGAGAACGGCCTGGATCTGCGGGAGTTGGCGGGCTCCGGGCCCGACGGACTGATCCTGCGCGCCGACGTGGAGCGCGCCCTTCGCGATGGCGCCACGCGACCCGGGGCGCCGGCCCCGACCGCGGGCCCGGTGCCTGTCGCGCACCCCGCCACCACCGAGGGCACGCGCGTCCCCCTGAAAGGGATCCGCGGTGCCGTCGCCGACAAGCTCTCCCGCAGCCGGCGCGAGATCCCGGACGCGACCTGCTGGGTGGACGCCGACGCGACGGAACTGATGCACGCGCGCGCGTGGATGAACACGGGCGGGGCCGCGAAGATCTCCCTCCTCGCCCTGCTGGCCCGGATCTGCACCGCCGCCCTCGCCCGCTACCCCGACCTGAACTCCACGGTCGACCTGGAGGCCAGGGAGATCGTCCAGCTCGACCGGGTCCACCTCGGCTTCGCCGCGCAGACCGAACGCGGACTGGTCGTCCCCGTCGTCCGGGACGCACACACCAGGAACGCCGAAGCGCTCAGCGCGGAGATCGCACGACTGACCGAGGCCGCCCGCACCGGCACCCTCACACCGGCCGAACTCACCGGCGGGACCTTCACGTTGAACAACTACGGCGTGTTCGGCGTCGACGGCTCCACGCCGATCATCAACCACCCCGAGGCGGCCATGCTCGGCGTCGGCCGGATCGTCCCCAAGCCGTGGGTGCACGAGGGTGAACTGGCGGTGCGTCAGGTCGTCCAGCTGTCGTTCACCTTCGACCACCGGGTGTGCGACGGCGGTACCGCGGGCGGTTTCCTGCGCTATGTGGCGGACTGCGTCGAACAACCGGCGGTGTTGCTGCGCACACTGTGATCGGGGCCGCGCGCGTACGTTCCCCGTGATCGACGACGGCCCGCATACTCGGAGGGTGACCGCCTACGAGCCCCAGCCCTCCGGGACCCCCGGCGCCGACGGCTACGACGCCGTGGTGCTCGCGGGCGGGGCCGCCCGGCGGCTCGGCGGCGCCGACAAACCCGGCGTACAGGTGGGCGGGCGGGCGCTGCTCGACCGGGTGCTCGGCGCCTGCGCGGACGCCGGCACCACCGTGGTCGTGGCCGGCCCCCGGCCCACCACACGGCCCGTGACCTGGGCCCACGAGGACCCGCCGGGCGGCGGACCCGTCGCCGCGCTCGACGCGGGCCTGCGCCACACCGAGGCCGAGCAGGTCCTCGTACTCTCCGCCGATCTCCCCTTCCTCGAACCGGCGACGGTACGGCGGCTTCTCGGCGCCCTGCGGACGCGTGGCGCCGAGGGCGCGCTGCTCACCGACACCGGCGGCCGGGACCAGCCGCTCGTGGCCGCGTACCGGGCGTCCGCGCTGCGCCGGGAGCTGGGCGCGCTCGCCCTCGAACACGGCGGCCTCACCGGCCTGCCGCTGCGCCGGCTGACCGCCGCGCTCGACCTCACCCGTGTCGTGGACCCTGTCGCGTCCTTCGACTGCGACACCTGGGAAGACATCGCCGCCGCCAGAGCACGCATCAGGGAGCATGGGCACGTGTTGGACGAATGGATTTCCGCAGCCAAGGACGAACTGGGCATCGACCTGGACGTCGACACCGGCCTCCTCCTGGACCTCGCCCGCGACGCCGCGCACGGAGTGGCCAGGCCGGCCGCCCCGCTGACGACGTTCCTCGTCGGATACGCGGCGGGCCGGGCCGGGGGAGGCCCCGAAGCGGTCGCGGAGGCCACCCGTAAGGCCGTCGCCCTCGCACTGCGCTGGGCCGACGAGGCAGCGGCGGAGGCGAAGCCCGCAGCCGTCGAGCCCGGCGCGAGCCAGGCCCCCGACAGCAGCCCGGACGCCGGATGACCGCCCGCGGCGACCTGGACGACCTCGGCGTCGAGGAGGCGCTCGCCCTCGTGAACGAAGGCAACGGCAACAGCCTCGGTGGGCAGGGCGACGGACCGAACCCCGCGCGCCCCCCGGCACCGGGCCTCACAGGGGAGGGCGTCTACGACGTGGACGCCGACAGCGGCGGTGCCGGCGCCGAGCTGGGTGTCACTCCTGCCTCCGCCCTCGAGCGACCCCGGGCCACCCCCTGGCCCCAGGCCCGTGCCATCGCCGAGCGCGCTGCCCGACGGGTCCCCCGTGCCTCCTCGTCCCCCCTCTCCGTCCCCCTCGAAGCCGCCCTCGGCCTGGTTCTCGCCGCCCCCCTCGCGGCCCTCACCGACCTCCCCTCCTTCGACACGTCCGCGATGGACGGCTGGGCGGTGGCGGGCCCCGGCCCCTGGGACGTGCGCGAGGCCGGTGTCCTCGCCGGACACGCCCAGCCCGAACCGCTCACCGACGGCGAAGCGGTACGGATCGCGACGGGCGCCCGTATCCCCCACGACACGACCTCCGTACTGCGCAGCGAGCACGGCCGCACCGACGACAACGGCCGACTGCACGCCACCCTCCCCCACTCTCGGCTTCGCTCGAGCGGGGGGACCCCCACCATGAGCCACGGCCAGGACATCCGGCCGCGCGGCCAGGAGTGCCGCTCCGGCGACCAGCTGCTGCCCACCGGCACCTTCGTGACCCCGGCGGTGCTCGGTCTCGCGGCAGCCGCCGGGTACGACACCCTCGCCGTGATTCCCCGGCCCCGGGCCGAAGTCCTCGTCCTGGGCGACGAGCTACTCACCGAGGGACTGCCGCACGACGGGCTGATCCGGGACGCCCTCGGCCCGATGCTGCCGCCCTGGCTGCGCTCGCTCGGCGCCGACGTCATCACCGTACGCAGGCTCGGGGACGACGCCGAGGCGCTCTACGAAGCCCTGAAGAACTCGCCCGCCGAGATCGTCGTCACCACGGGCGGTACCGCCGCCGGGCCCGTCGACCACGTCCACCCCACCCTGCGCCGTCTCGGCGCCGAGCTGCTGGTGCACGGCGTCCAGGTGCGCCCCGGACACCCGATGCTGCTGGCTCGGCTGAAGGAGAACCAGCACCTGGTCGGGCTGCCCGGCAACCCCCTGGCCGCAGTCTCCGGGCTGCTCACCCTCGCGGAGCCCCTGCTGCGGACCCTGGCCGGGCGGCCGGCGCCCGAGCCGTACACGCTGCCCCTCAGGGACGAGGTGCACGGGCATCCGCACGACACCCGGCTCATCCCCGTCGTCCTGCGCGGCGACCGGGCCGTGCCGCTGCACTACAACGGGCCGGCCATGCTGCGCGGGATCGCGGCAGCAGAGGCCCTCGCGGTCGTACCGCCGGGCGGTGCGCGAGCCGGTCAGGAACTGGAACTGCTCGACCTGCCCTGGGCCGCGGCCACCGAAGCCGGGCTGTGTTTCACGTGAAACATTTGGGTCGCGACGGCGCCCGCCGCCGTCGTGCAAGGGAAGGATGTTTCACGTGAAACTGCCGGGCCATGACGCCATCGCCCGCCAGGCGGACGAGCATCTGGTGACCTATCGGGTGAAACTTCCCCGGACTGTGGTGGAACGGCCGATCCGGCAGGTCGGCAAACGCGTCGCCATGGCCCTGCTGGTGCTGGTCGGGACCGCGCTCATCGTCTACGCCGACCACGACGGCTACAGCGACAACGCCGACGGCTCCGTCAGCCTCCTCGACGCCTTCTACTACGCCACCGTCACCCTCTCCACCACCGGATACGGCGACATCGCGCCCGTCAGTGACGCCGCCCGGTTCACCAACATCTTCGTCATCACACCGCTGCGCGTGCTCTTCCTGATCATCCTGGTCGGCACGACCCTCGAAGTCCTCACGGAACGCACACGCGAGGAGTGGCGGCAGAACCGCTGGAGGGCGGCCTTGCGAGAGCACACCGTGGTCATCGGTTTCGGCACGAAGGGGCGGTCGGCCGTACAGACCGTCTGTGTCACCGGGCTGAAGAAGGAACAGGTCGTGGTCGTCGACCCCAGTTCCAAGGCCGTGGACGCCGCCACCGCCGAGGGGTACGCCGGAGTGGTCGGCGACGCCACCCGCAGCGACGTACTCCTGCGGGCCGAGGTGCAGAAGGCGCGGCAGATCATCATCGCCACCCAGCGCGACGACACGGCCGTGCTCGTCACCCTGACGGCCCGGCAGCTCAACCGCCAGGCGAAGATCGTGGTCGCCGTGCGCGAGGAGGAGAACGCGCCGCTGCTCAAGCAGTCCGGCGCCGACGCCGTCATCACGAGCGCGAGCGCGGCCGGACGGCTGCTCGGGCTGTCCGTGCTCAGCCCCGTCGCCGGCATGGTCATGGAGGACCTCATCCAGCAGGGCAGCGGGCTCGACATCGTCGAGCGGCCGGTCATAAAGGCCGAGGTCGGCAAGGGGCCGCGCGAGACGGACGACCTGGTCGTGAGCGTCGTACGCGGACATCGTGTGCTGGGTTACGACGATCCGGCCATCGGGGAGCTCCAGGTGGCCGACCGGCTCATCACCATCGTGCGGGCGACGCCGGGCGCGCATGTGGCGCCCGACGTCCGTCCGATCCGCGACAACTGATCCCCCGCTGCCCGCGTTACTCGGCCGCCCTGCCCGCCCTGGCTGCCTCTGGGCTCATGTCTCGGGTCCTTCCGCAGTCCTTGCGCGTACGGGTGACGCAGAGGAACACCGCCGGCCGGCCGGAAACTCATCGCTCGCGAGGCCGCACGTCTGTCCACGGTCTCTAACGTCGGACCGGGATCGCACCCCGATTTCCTCGGGACGGGGAGTAGCGTCCCCTCATGCATGCGATCACGATTCCCGAACCCGGAGGGCCCGAGGCGCTGGTGTGGGCCGAGGTCCCCGATCCCGTGCCCGGTGAGGGCGAGGTGCTGGTCGAGGTGGTGGCCGGCGCCGTCAACCGCGCCGACATCCTGCAACGCCAGGGCTTCTACAACCCGCCACCCGGCGCCTCCCCGTACCCCGGCCTGGAGTGCTCCGGCCGGATCGCCGAGATCGGGCCCGGAGTGTCCGGCTGGTCCGTCGGCGACGAGGTGTGCGCGCTGCTCACGGGCGGCGGTTACGCCCAGAAGGTGGCCGTCCCGGCCGGTCAGCTGCTGCCCGTACCCGAGGGCATCGACCTGAAGCGTGCGGCGGCGCTGCCAGAGGTGGCCTGCACGGTCTGGTCGAACGTCTTCATGATCTCCCACCTCCGCCCGGGCGAGACCCTCCTCGTGCACGGCGGCTCCAGCGGCATCGGCACCATGGCCATCCAGCTCGCCAAGGCGGTCGGCGCCAGGGTCGCCGTGACGGCGGGCACGAAGGAGAAGCTCGACCAGTGCGCCGAGCTGGGCGCCGACATCCTCGTCAACTACCGCGAGCAGGACTTCGTCGAGGAGCTGAAGGAGGCGACCGGCGGCGCCGGTGCCGACGTCATCCTCGATAATATGGGCGCCAAGTACCTGGACCGCAACGTTCGCGCCCTCGCCGTCAACGGACGGCTCGCGATCATCGGTATGCAGGGCGGCGTCAAGGCCGAACTGAACATCGGCGCGCTCCTCTTCAAGCGGGCCGCGATCAGCGCGACCTCGCTGCGCACCCGCCCGCTCGCCGAGAAGGCGGCGATCGTGGCCGCCGTACGCGAACACGTCTGGCCGCTGCTCGCCGCCGGTCAGGTCCGTCCCGTCGTCGACCGCGAGTTCCCGATGAGCGACGCGGCGGCGGCCCACCGGCTCGTGGAGGAGAGCGGGCACGTGGGGAAGGTGCTGCTGGTGGTCCCGTAACGGGACGTCCTCGCCGGTCACGTCCTGCGTACGCGCAGCCGCAGTGCCAGGAGGACGAGGCCCAGGCCGAGGCCGAGCAGGACCAGCCCGCCGCCGAGCGGCAGTATCCGCAGGCCCGGCTCGGACGCGGCGGCGGGCACGGCGGTGGCGCCGCCCGGCTCGTCCGGGACGGCGGTGGGTACGGGGGTGGGGACGGTCTCCTCGGACGCCGACTCGTCGGGCGACGCGGACTCCCGTCGCCCCGGCCGCTCCCGCCCCTCGCCCGCCGGGCTCCCGGCCCGGGAGGCGTCGGGGGCGGGCCGGGCGACGCGGGCGAGGGACGGGACAGACGGGACAGACGGGATGGACGGGATGCCGTACGGCGGTGCCGTGCCCTGGGGGGAGGCGGCGAGCGCGGGGGCCGCGAGGGCGAGCAGAGTGCCGCAGGTACGCAGGGTGCGAAGCCATGGAGTCACGTCGTTGGCCCCCTCCCGCTTTCGGAGTCGCCAGTCACCGATCGTCAGTCACCCGTCACCCGTCACCGGGGTTCGACGGGACCAGCCTCACACGCACCCGTCTGTCCGGCATCCCGGACGGAGAGAGCCGGGCAGGACCCACCGGCCGACAACGCGACCAGGTGGGAGAGAATGGCCACATGGAGATGCCGAGGAACGAAAGGTCGCCGGAGAACCCCCAGATCCTGGTTGTTGGCCAGGACGGGATGGCTCTCGGTGGTGGCGGTGACGACGACTCCCGCGAGATTCCGGTGACGGACATGGTGGAGCAGCCCGCCAAGGTCATGAGGATCGGCAGCATGATCAAGCAGTTGCTGGAGGAGGTGCGGGCGGCTCCTCTCGACGAGGCGAGCCGGGTCCGGCTCAAGGAGATCCACTCCAGCTCGGTGAAGGAGCTGGAGGAC
Organism: Streptomyces sp. B21-083; assembly: GCF_036898825.1. Lineage (GTDB taxonomy): Bacteria > Actinomycetota > Actinomycetes > Streptomycetales > Streptomycetaceae > Streptomyces. The sequence continues at coordinate 5,088,179 of NZ_JARUND010000001.1, forward strand.
GGTCTGGCGCCTGAGCTGGTCGACGAACTGGAGCGGCTGTCCCTGCCGTTCACGGACGAGGCGATTCCCAGCGACGCCGAACTGCGGATCGCGCAGGCCCAGTTGGTGGGCTGGCTGGAGGGACTCTTCCACGGGATCCAGACCGCCCTGTTCGCCCAGCAGATGGCCGCGCGGGCCCAGCTTGAGCAGATGCGCCGCGCGTTGCCGCCGGGTGTCGGCGGCCACGAGGGTGACGAGGACCCGCGCACGGGCGGACGTACGGGCGGGCCGTACCTCTAGTCCTTCCGGTCCTTCCCAGATCTCATGGGGTGGGGCCCGGTGGCCGACCGACCGGCTGTCGGGCCCCACCCCATGAACAACCGTCCACTCAGGACGGGTTGCCCGTCGACACGCTCAGCTCGATCACCGGCATGTCCTCCGGGTCGGCGTCCGTGCCCGCAGAGGGGAACTGGTCCATGACCATGTCCTTGCCGTACGTGTTCTCGTCGACCCGCGTGATCTTCAGCCGCCAGCCGGCCGCCTGGAAACAGGCCCGGACCGAGGTCAGGTTCTTGTAGCGGAAGTCGGGAAGCTGGACCTTGTTCGGATCCGTGTACGACTCCTGCGCCTCGGCACACTTGTCCTCGTCGATCGTCTTGCTCAGGTCCGGCCCCTTGTAGCCCGAGTCCGAACCCGGGTCCGTTCCCGTTTCCGCTGTCTGTGAGGCCGAGGCGCTCGGGGAGCCGCCGCCGTTGTCGGTGGTGTTCCCGCCCAGTCGCAGGGCCAGGAGCAGGCCGCCGACGGCGACGAGGGAGACGACGATCGAGCCCACGATCACCGGCATGTTGCTCTTCCGTCCTCCTCCGGAGGAGGACGGGGACGGCGGCGCCGGGGAGTACGCGACCGGCGGCGTGTGCTGCGACGCGTACGCGCCGGGCGCCTGGTACGCGGCCTGCTGCGGATAGCCGTACGCCGGAGCCGGTGTCTGCGGGGGCGTGTGCGCAGGGGTGTACGCCGGGGGCGGAGTGGCGCCGTACGGATTCGCGTGCTGCGGATTCGCGTGCTGCGGATTCGCGTGCTGCGGGTACGGGGTCGGCTGGTACGGGGTCTGTACGGGGCTCGGCGGGGCCGGGGTCGACTGGTCGACCGGCGGGAACACCGCGGAGGCGACGCCCGCGCCGCTCTGCGCGGGGGCGCCCGGAACGATGTTCGGGGCGGCCGGCTGGAGGGAGGCGGCCACGCGCAGGCACTCGTCGCGCATGGCGACGGCGCTCGGGAAACGCTCGTTCGGGTTCTTCTTCAGCGCGCGGGTGACGAGCGCGTCGACCGCCGGAGGCAACGCCTGGTTGACCGAGGAAGGGGCGACCGGCTGCTCCTGGACGTGCGCGTACGCGATCGCGAGCGGTGAGTCCGCGTTGAACGGCAGCCGCCCGGTGACCAGTTGGAACAGCATGATGCCGACCGAGTAGAGGTCGGAACGGGCGTCCACGGCCCGGCCCAGCGCCTGCTCCGGGGAGAGGTACTGCGGAGTGCCGACGACCATGCCGGTCTGCGTCATCGATGTGACGCCCGACTGCATGGCGCGGGCGATGCCGAAGTCCATGACCTTGACGACACCGCGTCTGGTCACCATCACGTTGCCCGGCTTGATGTCCCGGTGGACCAGGCCCATCTCGTGGCTGATCTCCAGCGCCGCGAGCACGTCCGAGGTGACCTTGAGCGCCTTGTCGGCGGGCATCGCCCCGAACTGCCGCAGATCCGCGTCGAGTACGGAGCCGAGCGGCTCCCCCTCGACGTACTCCATGACGATGTACGGGGTCATGATCCCCGCGACGTCGTCCTCGCCGGTGTCGAAGACCGAGACGATGTTCGTGTGCGTGAGCTTGGCCACGGCCTGGGCCTCGCGGCGGAACCGCTCGCGGAACGCCTGTTCACGGCCCAGTTCGGTGTGCAGCGTCTTGATCGCGACCTGCCGGTCCAGGACCGAGTCGTACGCGAGGTGCACCGAGGCCATGCCGCCCTCGCCGAGCAGCTCGCGCAGCTGGTAGCGCCCGCCGGCGAGCGCGTGCCCCGCGTACCGGCCGTGTGCGCCGTCCTGGCTCATGTCTCAGCGTCCCCCGAGCTTCTTCACAGCCAGACGTGATCGATTGGCTGATTTCCGGGCCAAGTCTGCCGGAGGGCACTGACACGTCAAGCGCGGTGCCCGTTCCGTGACCGTACGGGAAGGAAGCGTCGCGGAAGCGTTACAGGTGCTGTGCGGACGGGGCACGCAATTTGCACGACCATACCCGCAACGGGTTTGATGACCGGTCCGCCCGGGACCCGTACCCGGGCTCCTCCCGGAGTTCCTCCGGGAGCGCCTCCCGGACCGGAGGCTTGGGTAAAGGCTGTAGCGTGGCCGACGGAGACCGTAACAACACCGCGCGCACCGCGGGCAGAAACGACGGCGAGGACTGATGGCACAGCAGCGCGCTCAGGGCCCGTCCGACCCCGAGGCGGCTGGCGGCGGTATGTCAGACGCGCCTGAGCTGTGGGGCAACGGCGGACTGGTCGGGGACGGCCGTTACCGGCTCACCCACAGACTCGGCCGGGGCGGCATGGCAGAGGTGTTCGCCGCCGAGGACGTGCGGCTCGGGCGGACCGTCGCGGTCAAACTGCTCCGCGCGGACCTCGCCGAGGACCCGATCTCCAAGGCCCGCTTCACACGCGAGGCCCAGTCCGTCGCCGGGCTCAACCATCACTCGATCGTCGCTGTGTACGACTCCGGCGAGGACACGCTGCCCCATGGCGGCTTCACCGCGAGCGGCGCCAAGTCGGTTCCGTACATCGTGATGGAGATCGTCGAGGGGCGCACCATCCGCGATCTCCTCATCAACGCCGAGGCGCCCGGGCCCGAGCAGGCCCTGATCATCGTCTCCGGGGTGCTGGAAGCGCTTGCCTATTCGCACCAGCACGGCATCGTGCACCGCGACATCAAGCCCGCCAACGTGATCATCACGCACGGCGGCGCGGTGAAGGTCATGGACTTCGGCATCGCCCGCGCGCTGCACGGGGCGTCCACGACGATGACGCAGACCGGCATGGTCATGGGCACGCCCCAGTACCTCTCCCCGGAGCAGGCCCTCGGCAAGGCCGTCGACCACCGTTCCGACCTGTACGCCACCGGCTGTCTGCTGTACGAACTCCTCGCGCTGCGGCCCCCGTTCACCGGTGAGACCCCGCTGTCCGTGGTCTACCAGCACGTCCAGGACATTCCGGTGCCCCCGTCCCAGGTCTCGGACGCGGCGCCGCCGGAACTCGACGGGCTCGTCATGCGTTCCCTCGCCAAGGAGCCGGACGACCGTTTCCAGACCGCCGAGGAGATGCGCGGTCTCATCCAGTACGGCCTGCAGATGCTGTACGACCAGGGCAGCCACACCGGCACCTGGAACACCGGGCCCGTCGACATGCACGAGGGCCGGCACACCCCCTCCGCGGGCTTCGCCGGGACCACGGTGATGAACCACCCCGGTGAGCAGGCCGGCACCACCCAGATCCCCCAGCAGATCCTGCCCGCCGGGTACGGCGGCGGGGACGACGGCGGCTTCGAGGGACACGGCAACCGGGGCGGCGGCCGGGGCAAGCTGTGGATACTGGCGTTCTTCGCCGTGATCGCCATCGCGGCCGGCGTCGCCCTCGCCGTCCAGAACGGCAAGGGCACGGGCGGCAGCACCGGCACCAAGGAGTCGCCGACCACCTCGCAGTCCCAGAAGACCGACGACTCCACGGCCAGCCCGACCGACGAGGCCTCCGAGGAGACGTCGGACACCGCCACGGACGACGGCAGCGGCTCGGGCACCGGGTCCGATTGGACGCCGTCGCCCACGGCGTCGCAGTCGACCGGCGAGGCGACCCCCTCCACCGAGCCGTCGCCCACCCCGTCGGACGTGCAGACGACTCCGCAGCCGTCGATCACGGCGTCGCAGTCGACCGGCGCGGCGACTCCGTCGTCCGAGACGTCAGGGGACACCGGGGAGGACGACGGCGGTACGGACGGCGGCGGCATCACTCCCTGACCCGCCGCCCGCCCTTCCGGGGGAACGAACCGACGGCGGGTTGACGGAAAGCAGTCTCCACGCGCGCGTGCGGCCCGAGGGGGCTTCACGCGCGCGTGCCGTTTGCGGGCGGCAGCCACTCCTCGGCGGGCGTCAGTCTACGAACGCCCCGCACACCACGTCGTACTCGCGCGTCCACCACACCGCGAGCGCCGAGGCGGCCGGGAACTGGGAGTCGGCGCGGGTGTCACCCCGCTCGTAGTGCCAGCGCAGCATCCAGAAGTCGTTGAGACGCTCCCACCACACCCGGTGCACGGCGGCGGCCAGTTCGGAGGGCGTGGCCCCCGCGGCACGCCGGTACGCGCGCGCGTACGCCCGTGCCTTGGGCAGGTCTAGCGTGCCGGCGGGACGTACGAAGAAGATCGCGGCGGCGCGTACGGCCTCCTCCGCGCGGGGCTGTACGCCGAGCCGGTCCCAGTCGACGATCGCGGCCGGGGCGTCCCCTTTGTAGAGCAGGTTGAACGGGTGGAAGTCCCCGTGCACCCAGCCCACCGAGCCGCCCGGCGGGGGCCGCCGGTCCGCGTGCTGCTCCAGCAGCGCGCGCCGTTCCAGGAGCCGGTGGCGGGCGAGTTCGTCGAAGGCGTCGGTGGGGCGGTGACGGCGGACATGCGCCAGGAGGTCGTCGATGAGCGCGAAGGTGTCGGCGGGGTCGGCCGAGGGGGCCTGCAGCGGCTCGGCGATGCCGTCGGGACCGGCTTGCCGCTGCTGCCCGGTGGAGTGGTCGGTGCGACGGACGCCGGCTGAGTTCAAAAGCTCGGCAGAGGTGCCCGGGGCGCCGGGCGAGCGCGGGGACTCGACGGGGATGCCGTGGGTGGGGGTCGGCGCGTGGGCTTCGGCAGGGGCGGCGGCCCGGCCGCGGTCGGTGGACCATCCCCGTCGGGTGGCGTCCCGGGGGTGGACGACAGCGCCCGGCCGACCGGGTCCCTCCTCCGGGCCGGCCTGTCCCCGCTGGACGCGACCGGCGCCGCCCAGCTCGGCGGCCTGACCTCGACCGGAGGTCGCCCTCTGAGGAGCGGCCCGGTCCCGTCCCCCGGGGAGCCCCTGCGGGGTACCCCGCACCTGTCCGCCGACCTCGTCCTCACGCCCGTCCCCGCTCTCGCCCGGCGCACGGCCACGGGTCGGCATGACCCGTTCCAGGCTCGCGTGGACCACGCCCAGCAGTGCGCCCAGCCGACCGCACTGGAGGGTGCTGAGCTGGCCGCCGTGGCGGTGGCGGCCGTCGATCCAGGGGTGCAGGGCGTAGGCGTTTCCGCCGACGACGGCGACCGTACGTCCGTCGCGGCCGGGCAGCGGCGGGGCCACCGGGACGCCGAGATCCGCCAGGCGCTGGGTCGCCCGGTGCTGACGGGCGATCGCGGCGGGGTCGGCGGTCTCGGGGTCGAAGTGGTGCTTCAGGAAGTAGTGGCCGCGTGTGGTGGCGAGCCGGTAGCCGCGGTTCAGCAGCCCTTGGTCGACGGGCTCGCAGGTGAGCGCGGACCCGGCGGCGTACTGGCGGAGGAGGGCGCCCAGAGGGGGCGCATGGGGCACAAGGGGTGGTACAGATGAGCGCGGCACGCGCCAGATGGTAGGGCACGAGCCGGGCGTGTGAGCGGGGCGCTTGTCGCAGACAGTCACAGACGACCGCAGACGGTCACGGGCTGTCGGTTTCGATCACCGAGTGCACTGTTGCGAACTGGGGTTCGACCCGCAGATAGACGGGATCAAAGGGGACGCCGTCCACGGAGCGCGGTGCGGGGCCGAACCGGTCGAGTTCGGCGGGGGTCGGCTCCACGGCGGCACACTCCCCGACGACCTGCACGGACCAGGACCGACTCCGCGCGGACGGCACATCGGCGCCGTACGCGACGACACCGCCCACGCACGCCCGGTGGTAGCCGTGCCCCCTGTGCAGGCGCAGCAGCACCTGGCCGTCCACCACGATGTGCCGGGCGGACGCCAGGAAGGGCAGCGCGCGCATGCTGGTCGCGACCCGGCCGTGCTCGACCCGGCCGAGGAGATCGGCGGCGCGCTGTTCGTCGGTCGGCATGCGTCCAGGGTGCGCGACGGGCGGCCGGGCACACCAGGGGCGCTCGCCCCGAGAAGAGAGGCCTAAAGTCCCGATTCGGGTGTCCCGGGTGGTGTGACCGGCCTCGGGAGAACCCTGGCCGCCCGGAAACCCCGGCCCCTTAGAAACCCTGCCGCTGCCGCCCGTGCTGTTCCGCCTGCATCCGCGCCACGTACGCGGCCGCCTGCGAGCGCCTCTGCATGCCCAGCTTGGACAGCAGTCCGGACACGTAGTTCTTGATGGTCTTCTCCGCCAGGTGCAGCCGTTCGCCGATCTCGCGGTTGGTGAGTCCCTCGCCGATCAGGTCGAGGATCCGGCGCTCCCGCTCGGTGAGGTCCGCGAGCCGCTCGTCGCCCTTCGGGCCGCCGCCGTCCCGCAGCCGCTCCAGGACGCGGGCGGTCGCGACCGGGTCGAGCAGGGACCTGCCGGCGGCCACGTCCCGTACGGCCGCCAGTAGTTCATGCCCGCGGATGCCCTTCAGGACGTACCCGGAGGCGCCCGCCATGATCGCGTCGAAGAGCGCCTCGTCGTCGGCGAACGAGGTCAGCATCAGGCACTTGACGCCCGCGTCCTGGGAGCGGATCTCGCGGCACACCTCGACGCCGCTGCCGTCCGGGAGCCGTACGTCCAGGACGGCCACGTCGGGGCGGGTGGCCGGAATCCGTACCAGCGCGTCCGCCGCCGTCCCGGCCTCGCCGACCACCTCGATGTCGTCCTCCACCGAGAGCAGTTCATGGACTCCCCGGCGGACGACTTCATGGTCGTCGAGGAGAAATACGGTGATTTTTCCGTCTTCGGGCACACGGACAGTCTCACATATGGCTCTTCCCGTGAGCTGGGTCAGCGGGATAACGTGCCGTTGTTCCGGCCCCCTGCAAGGCTGTGACCAGGGCCCCTTCCCGACTTGCTCAATTTACTTGGATTTCCAAGCAAAATCGCAGGTCAGGGGGGTTTCATAGAAATATGGCGCACTGGGTAACGTGATGCTTGCGGGACGCTCGCCGGGACGCCTGTCACGCCTGTTCCCGGCCGAGTGGCACCCACCCCGTGCACGGGTATCGGGAAAAGGTGACCGCACTGGTTTCCCGGCAACCCCGGGGCCGGACCGACGGAGGAGTACACGTGACCGTGGAGAGCACTGCCGCGCGCAAACCGCGACGCAGCGCCGGAAGCAAGACCGGTACCACCCGCACCACCGCGCAGAGCGCCGACACGCCGGCCGTCGACGCAACTGCCACGGCCGCGCCGCCCGCCACATCCACCGCGACGAAGGCCACGGCCGCGAAGCGCGTCACCGCCAAACGCGCCGCCGCGAAGAAGCCGGCCGCCAAGTCGGCCGAAAAGCCGGCCGGGACGGGCGCCGATCCGGACCTCGTCCAACTACTGACCCCCGAGGGCAGGCGGGTCAAGAACGCCGCCTACGACCCGTACGTCGCCGCCCTCACCCCCGACGACCTGCGCGGCCTGTACCGGGACATGGTGCTGACCCGCCGCTTCGACGCCGAGGCCACCGCCCTCCAGCGGCAGGGCGAGCTGGGCCTGTGGGCCTCGCTGCTCGGCCAGGAGGCCGCCCAGATCGGCTCCGGCCGTGCCACCCGGCCCGACGACTACGTCTTCCCGACCTACCGCGAGCACGGCGTGGCCTGGTGCCGGGACATCGACCCGACCAACCTGCTGGGCATGTTCCGTGGGGTGAACCACGGCGGCTGGGACCCCAACACCAACAACTTCCACCTCTACACGATCGTCATCGGCTCGCAGACCCTGCACGCCACCGGCTACGCGATGGGTGTGGCCAAGGACGGCGCCGACTCCGCGGTCATCGCGTACTTCGGGGACGGCGCCTCCAGCCAGGGCGACGTCGCCGAGTCCTTCACCTTCGCCTCGGTCTACAACGCCCCCGTGGTGTTCTTCTGCCAGAACAACCAATGGGCCATCTCCGAGCCGACCGAGCGCCAGACCCGCGTCCCGCTCTACCAGCGCGCGCAGGGCTACGGCTTCCCGGGCGTACGGGTGGACGGCAACGACGTGCTGGCCGTCCTCGCGGTGACGAGGTGGGCCCTGGAGCGGGCCCGCAGCGGCGAGGGCCCGACGCTGGTCGAGGCGTACACATACCGCATGGGCGCCCACACCACCTCCGACGACCCGACCCGCTACCGCCACGACGACGAGCGGGCGGCCTGGGAGGTGAAGGACCCGATCACGCGTCTGCGGACCTACCTGGAGGCCTCAAACCACGCGGAAGAGGGATTTTTCGCGGAACTGGAGGCCGAGAGTGAGTCGTTGGGCAGGCGAGTACGCGAAGTGGTCCGTGCGATGCCCGACCCGGACCCGTTCGCGATGTTCGAGCACACCTACGCCGACGGGCACGCGCTCGTCGACGAGGAGCGGGCCGAGTTCGCCGCCTACCAGGCGTCGTTCGCAGATGTGGAGGGGGCATGACCATGGCGGCTGAGACAGTGGCTTCGACGAACGCGGCCCCGAAGACCGTGACGTCCAAGAGCATGGCCCTGGCGAAGGCGATCAACGAATCGCTGCGCAAGGCCCTGGAGTCGGACCCCAAGGTCCTCATCATGGGTGAGGACGTCGGCAAGCTCGGCGGAGTCTTCCGGGTCACCGACGGTCTGCAGAAGGACTTCGGCGAGGACCGGGTCATCGACACCCCGCTCGCCGAGTCGGGCATCGTCGGCACGGCCATCGGCCTCGCCCTGCGCGGCTACCGCCCGGTGGTCGAGATCCAGTTCGACGGCTTCGTCTTCCCGGCGTACGACCAGATCGTCACCCAGCTCGCGAAGATGCACGCGCGCGCGTTGGGCAAGATCAAGCTCCCGATCGTCATCCGCATCCCGTACGGCGGCGGCATCGGCGCGGTCGAGCACCACTCGGAGTCCCCGGAGGCGCTCTTCGCGCATGTGGCGGGCCTCAAAGTGGTGTCCCCGGCCAACGCGTCGGACGCGTACTGGATGATGCAGCAGGCCATCCAGAGCAACGACCCGGTGATCTTCTTCGAGCCGAAGCGACGCTACTGGGACAAGGCCGAGGTCGATGTCGAGGCCATCCCTGGCCCGCTCCACAAGGCCCAGGTGGTCCGCCAGGGCACCGATCTCACCCTCGCCGCCTACGGCCCGATGGTGAAGCTGTGCCTGGAGGTCGCGAACGCGGCGGCCGAGGAGGGCCGGTCCCTGGAGGTCCTCGACCTCCGGTCGGTCTCCCCGCTCGACTTCGACTCCGTCCAGGCCTCGGTCGAGAAGACCCGCCGCCTGGTCGTGGTGCACGAGGCACCGGTGTTCTTCGGTTCGGGCGCGGAGATCGCGGCCCGGATCACGGAACGCTGCTTCTACCACCTGGAGGCACCGGTGCTCAGGGTCGGCGGCTATCACGCCCCGTACCCGCCGGCGCGCCTGGAGGAGGAGTACCTACCGAGCCTGGACCGGGTGCTCGACGCCGTCGACCGCTCGCTGGCGTACTGAGGAGAGGGACGTGACGACGATGACTGACGCGTCCGTTCGCGAGTTCAAGATGCCCGACGTGGGCGAGGGACTCACCGAGGCCGAGATCCTCAAGTGGTACGTCCAGCCGGGCGACACCGTCACCGACGGCCAGGTGGTGTGCGAGGTCGAGACCGCCAAGGCGGCCGTCGAACTGCCCATCCCGTACGACGGGGTCGTGCGCTCACTGCACTTCCCCGAGGGCACGACGGTCGACGTGGGTACGTCGATCATCGCGGTGGACGTGACGGGCGGGCCCGGGGCCGCGGTGGAGGCCGAGGCCCCCGTTCCGGCCGAGGCACCCCGGGCAGCACCCGAGGCGGCACCCGAGGAGGCGAAACCGCCGGCCCGCCAGCCGGTCCTCGTCGGCTACGGCGTGGCCGTCTCCTCGACCAAGCGCCGCCCCCGCAAGGGCGCCGAGATCCCGGCCCAGGAGGTCGCCGCGGCGGTCCAGCACGAGCTGAACGGCCACAGCGGGCGGGCGGAGACGAACAACGGCCACGGCGTCCTCAGCGGCACCGGCACCGCTCTGCCCGGCCAGGCGCTCGTGGCCGCGGTGACAGCCCGTCCGCTGGCGAAACCGCCGGTGCGCAAGCTCGCCAAGGATCTCGGCGTCGACCTGGCGACGGTGACGCCGTCGGGCCCCGACGGCGTCATCACGCGCGAGGACGTGCACGCGGCGGTGGCCCCGACGGTCCCCGAGCCGGTGCGCACGGCGCCGGCCCTCCCGGCGGCTCCGGCGCCGGCGGCCACGTACGACGGCACACGGGAGACGCGCGTCCCGGTCAGGGGCGTACGGAAGGCGACCGCGGCGGCGATGGTCGGCTCGGCGTTCACGGCGCCGCATGTCACGGAGTTCGTGACGGTGGACGTGACGCGCACCCTGAAGCTGGTCGAGGAGCTCAAGGGGGCCCCCGACTCCTACGGGCTGGCGGGGCTGCGGGTGAACCCGCTGCTCCTGATCGCCAAGGCCCTGCTGGTCGCGATCAAGCGCCACCCGGACATCAACGCGTCCTGGGACGAGGCGAACCAGGAGATCGTGCTCAAGCACTACGTCAACCTGGGTATCGCCGCTGCCACCCCGCGCGGTCTGATCGTCCCGAACATCAAGGACGCCCACGACAAGACGCTCCCGCAACTGGCGGAGGCGCTCGGCGAGTTGGTGTCCACCGCCCGGGACGGAAAGACCTCCCCCGGCGCGATGCAGGGCGGCACGGTGACGATCACGAACGTCGGTGTCTTCGGCGTCGACACGGGCACGCCGATCCTCCCTCCCGGCGAGGCCGCGATCCTGGCGGTCGGCTCGATAAAGCTCCAACCGTGGGTCCACAAGGGCAAGGTGAAGCCCCGTCAGGTGACGACCCTGGCCCTCTCCTTCGACCACCGGCTGGTGGACGGGGAGCTGGGGTCCAAGGTGCTGGCGGACGTGGCGGCGATCCTGGAGCAGCCGAAGAAGCTCATCACCTGGGCGTGAGAGTCCGGGGCGATATAAGTTGAAATCTGAAGGGGCGGCCGCAAGTTCGGATTGCGGCCGCCCCTTCTGTTCTGTCCTCGGGTCGGTCAGGCGTGGTTCAGCACGTACACGGGCGCTCCGCCCTCCGCTCCGCCTCGCGAGCGGATGCAGGCGTGTTTGCGCAGCAGGCGGAGGCATTCGTTGACACGGTGCACCGACAGGCCCGTACGGGCGGCGATCGATTCGAGCGGCTCCCGGAGTTCACCCTTCTCGACAAGAACCGGGGCGATGACGACGGCCACCGTCCACACGTCCTCTGTCACCGACAACCGGTGCCGCCAGTCGGCCAGTACGGCCTCGGTGGTGGGAGCGGTGGCTGTGGTGGGCGCCTGCCGAGTGGCGAACAGGACGTCGAGCCCGTTCGCGATGCGGTCCATGGCCTGGGCGATGGCTTGCTGGGCCGTGAGCGTTTCGCGCTGCATCTCGACCATGGTCCGTTGCAGGGCGAGCGATTCGTGCTGGGCGACGGCGAGTTGCTCGTCCGCCTGAAGGTTGCGTTCTTCGAGCCGCACGATGGCCTCGGCGACCTGCTCCGGCATCGCGTAGGCGATGGGGGCGCCCGGCTCGGCAGGTTGCACCTCTGCCTCTTCGAGGCTGTAGGAACCCTCTCGCTGGACTGTCTCGATGACTTCGGCGGCCCACTGCTTGAAGGGGGCGCAGGCGGGTTTGGTGCAGGCGCTGACAAGGAGGATCAGGCCTTGGAGCGAGATGACATTCAAGTCTCGACGCCACTCTCTACCTGCGGGAACGCTGAGACCGTAACCTCCAGTTAGGGTCTCAAGAATCTCTCGATGGTCCTCCGGGACGTGGTCGGAGAGCGCCTTCTGAGTGTTGGTGTGCCCGAGTTCCTTGCAGACATCCACCGCCGGAAACCAATGGGTCCCGTCCGGCAGGGTCAGCCGGCGGACGCGGGCTGCCGTGGCCGCGTACACGAAGTCGCTGACGTCGATCGCGTCGTACTGCGCCCGAGGGTTGGGCTGGTGCTTGCTGGGTTCGATCATGTGAACCACCTCCGTCGTGGAACCTAGGACGGCGAAAATCGAATATGCCAGCCAGGGCAAGGACGTTCACGCATCCGAGTGAGGTGATCACGAATCCCGCCGCACCGGACCACCGAGGCGTGTAGGCCGGACGGCGAAGGGGCCCGCCGCGTCGTTCGCGGCGAGCCCCTTCTCGGTGCGTGGGTGTCAGCCCAGGCGCGCGAAGCCGTAGTTCATCAGCTTCTTCGCGTCCGCCGTGCGGTTGGCGACCGACGTGGAGGCGAGGACCGTACCGATGACCGTCTTGCCGTTGCGGGTGGCCGCGAAGACCAGGCAGTACTTGGCCTGCGGTCCGGAGCCCGTCTTGATGCCGATGGTGCCGGCGTAGCCGGACAGCAGCGGCTTGTTGGTGTTCTCCCAGCTCATCCAGCGGGTGCCACCGGTCTTGGTGGTGACCTTCTCCTTGAAGTTCTGCGTCTTCACTATGGCGCGGAAGGCGCCGTTCTTCATGGTGTTGCTGGCGAGCTTCGTCAGGTCCTTCGGCGTCGAGTAGTTGGCGCCGTTGCCGATGCCGTCGAAGCTGTCGAACTTGGTGTTCGTCATGCCGAGGCTCCGGGCCATGGTGTTCATCTTGCCGATGAACGACTTCACCCGGGCGTCACGCGTCGTGCCGGCGCCGAACTTGTCGGCGAGCGCGTACGCGGCGTCGCAGCCCGACGGCAGCATCAGCCCGTACAGCAGCTGGCGGACCGTGACCTTGTCGCCGACGATCAGACCGGCCGAGGAGGCGGTGTTGGCGACGATGTAGTCGCTGTACGCCTTCTGGATGGTGACCTTGGCGTTGAGGTTCAGGTTCGCCTGTGCCAGCACGACCTTCGCCGTCATGATCTTCGTGGTGGAACCAGTGGACAGCTTGGTGTCCGGGAGCTTCCCGTACAGGGTCGTGCCGTTGGCGTTGTTCATCAGATAGCCGCCCTTGGCGACGATCGTGGGAACGGCCACAGCGGCCTGTGCGGGCGCCGCGGTGAGCGCTCCGGTCGCGAGCACGGCGCCGGTGGTGACCACCACGGCTGCGGCTCTACGAAAACGGATGCCCTGGATGCCGGTTATCAACTTCAATACCCCGATTACGTCTGAATCGTCCGAATGCCCCTGGAGAGCGGCCGAGTTGGCCGAGTAGGCGAAACGCCGCTCTCGTGTGACTCGTAACTAGCACAGTAGGTTGTGCGCGTGCTGAGGCGGGTTCCCCGATTTTCCCTTTCCGAGGGACGCCGTATGGCTCTGCGCGGTTCCCGCGCCCCTTCCGGAAGTTGAACTGTTACCCGCGGGGCGACGTCACGCCTCGAACGGGGATCGGCTCCCGAGGTCGGTCCATATGGCGGACGGCCACCCTCATGCGTACGTGTTGTATCTATGCTGTCGGCATGAGCAGCCCGGCCTTGCAGCACGTGAAGCAACCTCCCGCCGCCGACCGGGTCTACGCCCATGTCAAAGAGGGCGTCCTGGACCGCCGTTACGAGGGCGGGACACTGCTCACCGAAGGCGAGCTGGCCGAGGCCGTAGGGGTGTCGCGCACGCCCGTGCGGGAGGCGCTGCTGCGGCTGGAGGCCGAGGGCCTGATCAAGCTCTACCCGAAGAAGGGCGCGCTGGTCCTGCCGGTCTCCGCGCAGGAGATCGCGGACGTCGTCGAGACCCGGCAGCTGGTCGAGGAGCACGCCATCCGCAAGGCGGCGCCCGCCTCGCCGCAGCTCATCGCCCGGCTCACCGAACTGCTCGACAGTCAGCGCGAGCAGGCCGCCGCGGGAGACCTCGCGGGCGCCGCCGTGACCGACCGGTGCTTCCACGCCGAGATCGTCCGCAGTGGGGGCAACGAGATCCTCTCCCGGCTCTACGACCAACTGCGCGACCGCCAGCTGCGGATGGGCGTCGCCTTCATGCACGCCCACCCCGACCGCATCAACAAGACGCTCACCGAGCACCAGGAGATCCTCGACGCGCTGCGCTCGGGCGACCCGGAGGCGGCGGTCGCGATCGTGCACCGGCACGTCAACTGGTTCTCCAACCTGGCCCGGGGCGACGTCCGATGAGCACCAAGCCCCTCGTCGGCGCCGGTTCCGGCGTGCTGCCCGGCGATCCTCCCGGCGGTCGTCGCGCCGTGCTCGTCTGGTCCGTCGGCGTTTCCGTGTACTTCGTCGCCGTCATCTTCCGTACGTCACTGGGGGTGGCCGGGCTCGACGCCGCCGACCGCTTCCACGTGGGCGCCTCCGCCCTGTCCACCTTCTCGATCCTCCAGCTCCTCGTCTACGCGGGCATGCAGATACCGGTCGGACTGCTCGTCGACCGGCTCGGCACCAAGAAGGTGCTGACCATCGGGGTCGTGCTGTTCACGGCCGGGCAGCTGGGCTTCGCGTTCTCCCCCTCGTACGCCACGGCCCTCGCCTCCCGCGCGCTGCTCGGGTGCGGGGACGCGATGACGTTCATCAGCGTGCTGCGGCTGGGGTCCCGGTGGTTCCCGGCGCGGCGCGGGCCCATGATCGCGCAGCTGGCGGGGCTGGCCGGGATGGCGGGCAACCTCGTCTCGACGCTCGTCATCGCGCGGCTGCTGCACGGCGTCGGGTGGACGGCGGCCTTCGCGGGCAGCGCGGTCGCGGGCCTGGTGGTCCTCGTGCTGATGCTCCTGTTCCTCAGGGATCATCCGGACGGACACGAGCCGGAGCCGTTCCCGCACCAGGGGGCCGCGTACGTCCGCCGGCAGATCACCGCCTCGTGGCGCGAGCCCGGGACGCGGCTCGGCCTGTGGGTGCACTTCACCACGCAGTTCCCGGCGATGGTGTTCCTGCTGCTGTGGGGCCTGCCGTTCCTCGTCGAGGCACAGGGGCTGTCGCGGGCGACGGCGGGGGAGCTGCTGACACTGGTCGTGCTGTCGAACATGGCGCTCGGCCTGGTGTACGGCCAGATCGTCGCCCGGCACCACACGGCGCGGCTGCCGCTGGCCCTGGGCACGGTGGGCGTCACGGCGGTGACGTGGGCGGTGGCACTCTCCTACCCGGCGCTGTCCGGCGCCGACCACGACCCGATGTGGCTGCTCGTGGTGCTGTGCGCGGTGCTGGGGGCCTGCGGACCGGCCTCGATGCTCGGCTTCGACTTCGCCCGGCCGGCGAATCCGCCCGAGCGTCAGGGCACGGCGTCCGGGATCACCAACATGGGCGGTTTCGTCGCCTCGATGACGACGCTGTTCGCGGTCGGTGTGCTGCTCGACCTGACCGGCGACAACTACACGGCCGCGTTCTCGTTCGTGTTCCTGTTGCAGGGGGTCGGCGTCAGCCAGATCCTGCGGTTGCGGAAGCGGGCGGCCCTGCGGGAGCGGGAGCGAGTGGTTGTCAGCAGGGTGACTTCAGTGCACGTTCCTGTGTAGGCGCCGCGTGTTGATGCGGGCGTCTCTGGGGGCTGCCGCCCCCAGGCCCCCGCTTCGGCCCTGAAGGGGCATCGTCCTCAAACTCCCCCAGAGGGGGACTTCCAACGGGCTGAAGGGCATCCTCAGGGAGTCACCGCGAAGTGGCGCAGGATCGCTTCCGTGAGGCCCGGGTCGCCCTCCGCCTTGACGCGGTCGGCCACGGCCTCCGGGGTCACCCGGCCGCAGGCGAGGCGGAAGTAGGTCTCCCAGTCGAGGGCGAAGGTGGCGGCGGGGCCCAGGGCAGGGGAGGTCTCCAGCGTGCCGCGGCCGTTGATGTCGACGCGGATCGTGCGCAGGAACTCGATGGGCCCGTGCACGTCGAAGACGACCGCCGAACTGCGCGGCGCCCCCGCGTCCTTGGCGACGACCTTCGGCAGCATCCCGAGGAGTACGTCCCGCACGATGTGCGCGCCGGGCGAGTCGAGGTTGCCGGGCCGGCCGAGGGCGGTACGCAGGTCCTGCTCGTGCACCCATACGTCGTACGCCCGCACGCGCATGGCGTCCACGAGGGCGGTCTCCCGGCCGTGCAGGCCACGGATGATCGCCCCCGGTTCCCGTGTCTCGTTGCGCAGCTGGCGGTTGCGGCGGATGACCGTGTACTCCAGCTCGGACGTCATCTCGGGGGCCGTGTGGTGCCGCCGTACGTCGACCTGCATCTCCGTGTAGCGCTGCTGCTCGTTGGTGACGTGGTAGAGGTCGCGCGGGAGGGTGTGGATGGGACGCGGGTCGCCGAGCATCTCGCACTCCATGCCGATGACATGGGAGACCACGTCACGGACCGACCAGCCCGGACATGGGGTCCGGCGGTTCCACTCGCCCTCCACGAGCGGTGACACCAGCTCGGATATAGCGTCGATGGAGTGGGTCCAGGCGTCGGCGTAGGGCTGGAGAGTGGGATGCAGACTCACGGAACGGGACCCCTCGGGCGGTCGGTACGCGGGCAGTGGTGACGGCGGATGACGGCGGGTGTCGACGGCGTTGTCGGCGGTACGAAGGCGCGGGCGGGACAACTGTCAGCGGGTGTCTTGGAACGTTAAGTTACGCTGCTGTGAGGCACCCCGGCAGTGCTTTCGTGTGACGATCGTAGGCCCGTGTGAACGGCTCGAATGTCAGGACGGTGGTAGTGTGCGCGCCTCGCTCATCCAGATCGGTGCAGAAGAGGGCGAATCGGTCGAATCGCGTAGAAGGCGCGTGGCCTCGCTGGTGCGCGACGAGTCCGGTGCCGACCTCGTCGTACTGCCCGAGCTGTGGACGACCGGGGCTTTCGCGTACGAGAGGTTCGCGACGGAGGCCGAGTCGCTGGACGGCCCGACGTACGAGGCGATGGCCAAGGCGGCGAGCGACGCGGGCGTGTGGCTGCACGCGGGCTCGATCCCGGAACGCGACCCCGACGGCCCTCTGTACAACACCTCCCTCGTCTTCTCCCCCGCCGGCGATCTGGCCGCCGTCTACCGCAAGATCCATCGCTTCGGCTTCGACAAGGGCGAGGCCGTGCTGATGGGGGCGGGCGAGGAACTGGCCACCGTCCGTCTCCCCGAGACGACCATCGGCGTCGCCACCTGCTACGACCTCCGTTTCCCCGAACTCTTCCGCGGCCTTGTCGACGAGGGCGCGGAGACCATCGTCATCTCGGCGGGCTGGCCGGAACGGCGGCGCGCCCACTGGACGCTCCTGGCCCAGGCGCGGGCGGTCGAGAACCAGGCGTACGTCCTTGCCTGTGGAACGGCCGGTACCCATGCGGGAGTTCCACAGGCCGGTCACTCGATCGTGGTCGATCCGTGGGGCGAGGTGCTGGCGGAGGCGGGCGAGGGCGAGGAGATCCTGCGGGTCGAGTTCGACCCCGCGAAGGTGGGGGAGACGCGGGAGCAGTTCCCCGCGCTGAAGGACCGGGTGCTGGGGCTGGCCGTCCCGCGTCGCCCTTGACGCGGACCGACGCGGCGCCGGGGCGGGGAGACCGCTCGTCCCGACTCCCGCCCCACGCGCCCTCGGGCCCCTGGTCTCAGTCGTCCGTCCGCTCCTTCTCCGCCAGGTGGATCACGCAGACCGCCACCGCGATCAGGAGCGCCGGATCCGCGTCCTCCCGGACGACATCGACCCCGTAGGTCTCCCGGACGTGCAGCCAGCGGCGGGAGATCTGGGCGAGGAGTTCGCCGTCGTGGTCGACCGCGAACTCCCGGTCCAGGATCTTCCCGCTGACGTCCAGTTCCGTGCCGTCCACCAGCGTCACCCGGTAGTGGTTGCGCAGCAGGGACAGGCGTTTACGTCTGATCGTCGCCAGCTGGTCGCCCGCCCGTTCGATCACCATGGTGTCGCGCAGGGCGAACATCTTCTGGTGGATGTCGATCAGCACCTGCCCCTGCGTGTCCTTCAGTTCGAAGGTGTCCCGCAGCCGCATCGCCTTGCCGTCGACCAGGTACACCTTGTCGCCGTGCTGGTTCTCGATCCAGTAGTCGTCGCCGAAGCCGAGCAGCCGGTCGCGTACGAGGAATCTCATGTACTCACCGCTTCCCCGTAGCGGCGTCCGGAAAGCCGCCGGTACGCCGATGGGCCGATGCCGGTTCAGCCGTGGTGGCGGTCCTCGTCGATCACGGTCGTCGAGGGCGGTATCAGCACCCGTCGGCGACGCGCGACGCTGCGGAACGCGAGGGCGCCGATCAGTCCGACGATCATCAGGATGACGCCGACCAGGTCGAGGTTGACCCCCTCCATCTCCCAGTCGGTCGCGAAGGTGAGGATGGCTCCCACGGCGATGAGGATGATGCATCCGCCGAGGCTCATGAGTGTTGCCTCCCTGTCGGGTCCGGTCGTTCCGGAGGTTCCGGGTGTTCCGGAGTGTCCGGGTGCCCGGAGCCGGGACAGGTATGCGTTGTTCGCGTGACCGGACTGGTCCTCAGCCCTCCAGGAAGGCGACCAGGGCGTTGGCGAGCAGGTGTGGGTCGTCGGCGCCGCACAACTCCCGTGCGCTGTGCATCGACAGGATCGCCACACCGATGTCGACCGTCTTGATGCCGTGCCTCGCGGCGGTGATCGGACCGATCGTCGTGCCGCAGGGCATGGAGTTGTTGGAGACGAAGTTCTGGAACGGGACGCCGGCCTTGTCGCAGGTGGCCGCCCAGACCGCACGGCCCGAACCGTCCGTGGCGTAGCGGTTGTTGACGTTGACCTTGAGGATGGGGCCGCCGTTGACGCGCGGGTGGTGCGTCGGGTCGTGCCGCTCCGCGTAGTTGGGGTGGACGGCGTGGCCCGTGTCGGAGGAGAGACAGACGGTGCCCGCGAACGCCCTTGCCCGGTCCTCGTACACCCCTCCGCGCGCGAACACCGAACGCTCCAGCACGCTGCCGAGGAGCGGGCCGTCCGCGCCGGTGTCGCTCTGCGAACCGTTCTCCTCGTGGTCGAACGCCGCGAGGACCGGGATGTACGGAAGCTGCTCGGAGCCGGTGGACACGGCAGCGAGGGCCGCCGTGGCGGCGTGTACGGACAGGAGGTTGTCCATGCGCGGCCCCGCGACCAGCTCCCGGTCGCGGCCCAGGTAGGCGGGCGGTTCGACGGAGTGGGCCATCAGGTCCCAGCCGGTGACCTCCCCCGGCGCGAGCCCGCACTCCTCTTCGACGAAGGCGATCAGGTCGCCCTCGCGGACGTCGTCCGACATGCCCCAGATCGGCTGCAGATGGCGCTGCTTGTCGAGCTTCAGGCCGTCGGTGTTCACGGCACGGTCGAGGTGGATGGCGAGCTGGGGGACTCGCAGAAGGGGCCGGTCGACGTCCACCAGGCGCGTGGTGCCGTCCCGCAGGGTGAGGCGGCCGGCCAGGCCGAGGTCGCGGTCGAGCCAGGAGTTGAGCAGCGGTCCGCCGTAGATCTCCACGGCGACCTGGCGCCAGCCGTGCGCACCGAGGTCGGGCACCGGCTTGACCCGCAGGTTGGGGGAGTCGGTGTGGGCGCCGACGATCCGGAAGGGGGTGTGCGGCGTGGCGCCCTCGGGGACGTACCAGGCCACGATCGCGCCGCCGCGCAGCACGTACTTGCCGCCGCTCGTCCCGTCCCAGGCGTCCGTCTCGGCGACCTGGCGGAAGCCCGCCTTCTCCAGCCGCTGGGCGGTGTTCGCCACGGCGTGGTACGGCGACGGACTCGCCGCCAGGAAGGACATCAAGTCGTCGGTGTGGCCGCGGTCGAAGCGGTGGGGTGCGCTCATGGGGTTCACCTTAACGACGTAACAGGGCCCGCTCCCTGGGATGGCGAGCGGGCTCTCGTAACGGGGATGTGAAGGCCGGACAACTGGCTCGGGAGTCAGTTTCCGGACACCGGACGGACCGTGGAGGTGTGTCCCGGTTCAGCAGTACGGCGGCCCGCCCCGGAGGTGATCCGGGTGCGGGCCGCCGTACTTGGCCTGCTGTGTGCGCGGGATGTGCGCTCAGAAAGCCGCCTCGTCCAGCTCCATCACGTCGAGGTCGACTCCGGCCGCGAGCTTGCGGGCGCCGGTGACGCCGGGGAGGACGTTGGCCGCGAAGAACTTCGCCGCCGCGATCTTGCCCGTGTAGAAGGGGACGTCCTTCGCCGACGCCGTGGGCAGCTTCTCGGCGGCCACGGCGGCGCCCTTGAGGAGCAGGTAGCCGACGACGACGTCGCCCGAGGCCATCAGCAGGCGGGTGGTGTTGAGGCCCACCTTGTAGATGTTCCTGACGTCCTGCTCGGTCGCCGCGAGGTCCGTCAGCATCAGGCCGACGATGGCCTCCAGTTCGACGGCCGCCTTGGCGAGCTGCTCGCGCGCCACCGCCAGGTCCTCGCCGCCCGTGCCCGGCGCGAGGAACTTCTTGATGTCCTCGGCGAGGGAGTTGAGGGCCGCGCCCTGGTTGCGGACGATCTTGCGGAAGAAGTAGTCCTGGCCCTGGATCGCGGTCGTGCCCTCGTACAGGGTGTCGATCTTGGCGTCGCGGATGTACTGCTCGATCGGGTACTCCTGGAGGAACCCGGAGCCGCCGAAGGTCTGGAGCGACTGGGCGAGCTGCTCGTAGCCCTTCTCGGAGCCGTAGCCCTTCACGATCGGGAGCAGGAGGTCGTTGAGGGCCTCCAGCGCGGCGCTGTCCTCGCCCGCCGCCTCCTTGACCTGGATCTCGTCCTGGACGGAGGCCGTGTAGAGCACCAGGGCGCGCATGCCCTCGGCGTACGCCTTCTGCGTGATCAGCGAGCGGCGGACGTCCGGGTGGTGCGTGATGGTGACCTTGGGTGCCGTCTTGTCCATGAAGTTGGCGAGATCCGGACCCTGGACGCGCTCCTTGGCGTACTCAAGGGCGTTGAGGTAGCCGGTCGACAGCGTCGAGATGGCCTTCGTGCCGACCATCATGCGGGCGGACTCGATGATCCGGAACATCTGCCGGATGCCGTCGTGCTTGTCACCGATCAGCCAGCCCTTGGCGGGGTGTCGGTCGCCGAAGGTCATCTCGCAGGTGTTGGAGGCCTTGAGGCCCATCTTGTGCTCGACGTTCGTCGCGTACGCGCCGTTGCGCTCGCCGAGCTCGCCGGTCTCGAAGTCGAAGAGGTACTTCGGTACGAGGAAGAGGGACAGGCCCTTGGTGCCGGGGCCGTGGCCCTCGGGGCGGGCGAGGACGTAGTGGAGGATGTTCTCCTCCATGTCGTGCTCACCGGACGTGATGAACCGCTTCACGCCCTCGATGTGCCAGGAACCGTCGTCCTGCAAGGCCGCCTTGGTGCGGCCGGCGCCCACGTCCGAGCCGGCGTCCGGCTCGGTGAGGACCATGGTGGAGCCCCAGGTCTTCTCGACGGCGATCTGGGCGATCTTCTTCTGTACGTCGTTGCCCTCGTCGTAGAGGAGGCTGGCGAACGCCGGGCCGGAGGCGTACATCCACACGGCCGGGTTGGAGCCGAGCACCAGCTCCGCGGACGCCCAGATCAGGGAGCGCGGGGAGGTGGTGCCGCCGATCTCCTCGGGCAGGCCGAGGCGCCAGTACTCCGAGTCCATGAAGGCCTTGTAGCTCTTCTTGAAGGACGCCGGGACGGGCGCGGTGTTCGTCGCGGGGTCGAAGACCGGCGGGGTGCGGTCGCCGTCCGTGAAGGACTCGGCCAGCTCGTTCTCCGCGAGGCGCGTCATCTCCTCGAGGATGCTCTTGGCGGTGTCCGCGTCCATCTCCGCGAACGGACCCGTGCCGTACAGCTTGTCGCGCCCGAGGACCTCGAAGAGGTTGAACTCGATGTCGCGGAGATTCGACTTGTAGTGCCCCATGGCGACGGCTCCGTAAAGAGATCGGCGAGGCACTGGCTCCTCGCGCCTAATTCGCATACCGACTAGTAGCTACCTTCCCACGATGATGCTACCCGTCGGTAATAAGACGCAACCCCACCCGGCCATATGTGACGCGGAACGCGCCACAGGCCGGGGCGAATGGTCTAGACCGGGACGGTAAGGGTGGCTGTGTAGCCCTTGTCCACGCTGCCTGCCATGGCCGCCAGCTGCTGGTCGTAGCCGTCGCTGAAGATCATGTCGGTTTCCAGGGAGAGCCGCGCCGGGTTCTCCACGCTGCGGCTGTAGCCGTCCGTCGCGTACACCGTGTCGCAGACGTCCTTCGGGAGCGCCAGCTGCGAGGTGCTGGTGATGGCGGTGGCGGCGGTGGCGTCCGCCAGGCTGCTGTAGACCTCGAAGTGGATGTGCGGCCAGCGGCCCGGGTAACAGCCCGGGAAGACGCTCGTGAAGGTGACCCGGCCCTTGTCGTCGGTCTCCTGGACGCCCCGCAGGTAGTTCTCGTCGGTGACTCCCTCCGTGTAGAGGGAGTAGTCGCCGGCGCGGTCGCACTGCCAGAGGTAGACGGCGGCGCCCGCTCTGGGGGTTCCGCAGCCGGAGGCCGCGTCGACGACGGTGAGCGTGATCGTGAGCGGCACGCCCTCGGCCCTGCCGCCCGCCGAGTCGCCGAAGCTGGACGTGATGTCGCTCCGGACGACTCCGCTCTCCTTGAGCACGTTCACCCCGTTCGAACCGTCGCCCGGGTAGGGGCCGGCGGTCTCGTCGGGGATGGTCGCGCACTCCGTGGAGGACGAGGAGGCCGTGCCGCCGGACGAGGTGTCGGAGGCGGCTGCGGAGGACGTCGTGTCGTCGTCGTCGGCGCAACCCGCCAGCGGCAGCAGGCTAGCGCCGGCCAGCAGCCGGATCATCCGACGGCGGGCGAGCACCGGAAGGTCGTAGGAGAGGCCTCTGTCGTGCTCGTGGTCCTCGTGGTCGTGCAGCCCGTGTCCGTGGCCTGTTGCCGGTCCGTTCATCGCCGTCTCCTTCTGCGCCGGCGCCTGCCGGCTGTTGCCCGGACTTTGCCACCGCCTGATGTCTTCTTTGCCGGCGTCGACGGTACGGGTGTCCACGGATGGGGCGAGAGCCGGCCAACCCCGTGCGAACGGAAGCGGGGGGCAGGCCCCGCCCCGGTCCCCCCGCGCTCTCGGTACTCTTGCGCCCATGTACGGCTATGACCAGAACGCCGGGGCGCAGCAGCAGTACGCCCAGCCGCAGCAGCAGATGCCGGGCGGGTACGGCCAGCAGCCGCCGCTGTACCCCGAGCCGTCCCCGCCGTCCCTCGCGGACGCGGTGCGCGCCTTCACGACGGGCTCGATGTCGGCGGAGGACTTCCAGCAGGTCTTCGCCACGTCGAAGGTGTACTGCCCGCGCGGCGACAACCCCGGGTTCCTGGCGCTGCACAACACCCAGCAGCCGGTGATCCCGATGTTCACCTCCCTGAAGGAGCTGCGCCGGTACGCCGGCAAGGAGTCCAAGTACTTCGTGATCACGGGCGCCGAGGTCATCGACCTGCTGCCCACCGGGTACGGCTTCGTCGTGGACATGGAGGGCGAGCACCGCATGGTGTTCGACGCGAAGGCGGTCGAGCAGATGGTGGAGTTCGCGATGCGCAGGATGTACGGCTGAGGGTCGTTCCCTCATTCCCCAGCACGTCCGCAGACGGCGGAAACTCCCACGCGATTGTCACAGGCATGCCATAGGGTTCCTTCTGGCAGCCGCGCCCCATATGCCACCGCTCTCATGAGGTGGTGTGCGGGCGTCGCGCGGCGCTCTCGTCCCGGTCAGGCACCGGGTTTCCTTGTGGGGGTATCAGTACTGTGCGTACGCGCAGCATCTCGACCGCGACGGCGCTCGCGGTTCTCTTCAGCTCGGCGGCGCTGAGCGTCGCGGTGGCGGGGCCCGCCTCGGCCGCCGCCGTCTCCGTGTCCGCACCCGGCGGCATCGTCGCGGACGCCGCTCTCCAGCGGGTCTTCGTCGGCGACAGCGGGGCGGGGAAGATCCTCGCCGCCGACTACACCGGCGCGCTCGTCGACTCGGTGAGCGGTCTCGGCCGGGTCTCCGACCTGACGGTGTCCGACGACGGCGCCACCTTGTACGCGGCTGTCCAGGACCTGCACGAGATCGTGGCCCTGGACGCGGCCACACTCGATGTCAAGGTCCGCTACACCGTCCCCACCAACACCGGCCCCCGGTACGTCGCCTTCGCCGGCGGCAAGGTGTGGTTCACGTACGGCGACCAGTGGGACGGCGATCTGGGTTCGGTCGACCCGGCCCTGGACCCGGCGGGCGGAACCGACCCGGTGAAGATGGCGCAGTTCCCGACCGAGGGCACCTCTGCCGGACTCTGGGGCCCGGCGCTGCTGGACACCGACCCGAATCAGCCGGGCGTGCTCGCCGTCGGTCAGACAGGCATCTCCTCGGACTCGATGGCTGTCGTCGATGTCTCGGGCAGCGTGCCGAAGATCGTCGCGTGGTCGGATCTCGACTACTCGCTGAACAACGGCACCCACGACTTCGACCTCGTGCCCGGCGCCCCGCAGGTGCTGGTCAACGGCACGGACCGGGACGCCTACGCGGACGGGAAGTTCACCCCCGCCGGCTCCTACCCGGCCGGCCGGCGTGCGGACATCGCGCCGAACGGTCTGGTCGCCCAGGTCAACGGCGCCGACCTCGCCGTGTACCGGCCCGGCGCCTCAGCACCCCTGCGCACCTACACCACCGGCACGGACGGCACGCAGGACACACCCGACCTGACGTGGGCTCCGGACTCCTCGCGGATCTTCGCGGTCACGGGGCCGGAGAACGACTTCACCCTCAAGGTGTTCACCGGCCCGACGGTGAACACCTCGACCCTGACGGTGGACGCCCCGGCGAAGGCGACGCGCACCAAGCCGCTCACCGTGACCGGCAAGCTGACGGCGGACGAGTTGCCGAGCGACGCCAAGCTTCAGGTCACCCGCACCGACCTGGACAGCCCGAACGGCCACGCGCTGCCCTCCGTCGCGGTCAAGGCGGACGGTACGTACTCGTTCACCAACTCCCCGCCGGCCGGTGGCACGGTCACCTACAAGGTTTCGTACGCCGGTGACGCCGAGCACACCTCTGCCGTCGCGTCCGACAGGGTCGACGTCTCGCGTACCACTCCGGCGCTGACCGTCAACAACAACAAGAAGACGTACGACTACGGCAAGGACGTCTCCTTCACCGCGCACCTCGGGGCGACGTACAAGAACCGCACGGTCGAGATCTGGGTGGACCCCTACGGCACCGACCGGCCGAAGAAGCTGGTGAAGACCGGGAAGGTCAACGGGGCCGGGAACATCTCCACGATCGTGGACATGACCCGGGACATGGTCGTCACCGCCGTCTTCAAGGGCGACGCCCGCTACGCCCCCCGGACTGTCAGCTCCACGGCGTACGGCAAGGCCAGGAACTCGACCGCTGTCTCCAAGCACTACAAGACGGGCAGGATCGGCTCGCTCTCGTACTACTGGTTCCACAAGAACACCGACCCGGTGCTCACGACGACCATGAACTACTACCAGGGCCGCAAGCAGCGCTTCGAACTGCAGGTCCTGTTCCAGGGCACGTGGTACGCGACCTACTCGGAGTACTTCGCGGTCGGCGCCGACGGCAGGTCGGCGGTCCAGCTGGGTGCGCCCGGCGAAGCAGGCGTCAAGGCGCGGGTCCGCTCGGTGTATGCCGACGGCGCGTCCGGTGACAACGTGAACTCGACGTCGGTCGGAGCCTGGAAGTACCTGTACTTCAGCAACTAGCCACCACTCGGCCGGTCCCCGGCCGGCTGGGAAGGCCCGGAGGGAATGCCCTCCGGGCCTTCTCTGTTGGGGGTAGCAGGAAGTTCAATAATCAACTAAACTGGCCGCACAAGGAGGTCCCGACATGCCTGCAGTGACCGTCGAGAACCCGCTGACCCTGCCCCGTGTGGCCGCTTCGGCCGATGCCGTGGCGCGTCCCGTGCTCACCGTGACGACCGCGCCGAGCGGTTTCGAGGGTGAGGGATTCCCGGTGCGCCGGGCGTTCGCCGGGATCGCCTACAAGCACCTCGACCCGTTCATCATGATGGACCAGATGGGCGAGGTGGAGTACGCGCCGGGTGAGCCGAAAGGCACCCCCTGGCACCCCCACCGGGGCTTCGAGACCGTCACCTACATCATCGACGGGATCTTCGACCACCAGGACAGCCAGGGTGGCGGCGGCACCATCACCAACGGTGACACCCAGTGGATGACGGCCGGTTCGGGTCTCCTCCACATCGAGGCGCCGCCGGAGTCGCTGGTCGTGTCCGGCGGGCTCTTCCACGGAATCCAGCTGTGGGTCAACCTCCCGGCCAAGGACAAGATGATGGCCCCGCGCTACCAGGACATCCGTGGTGGCCAGGTCCAGCTGCTCACGTCCCACGACGGCGGCGCGCTCCTGCGCGTCATCGCCGGCGAGCTGGACGGTCACCAGGGTCCCGGTATCACCCACACCCCGATCAGCCTGGTCCACGCCACGGTGGCCCCGGGCGCGGAGGTCACCCTCCCCTGGCGGGAGGACTTCAACGGTCTCGCGTACGTCCTCGCCGGGCGCGGAAGCGTCGGCCCGGACCGGCGGGCGGTGCGCAAGGGCCAGACGGCGGTCTTCGGCGCGGGTTCGTCGATCACGGTCCGCGCGGACGAACTGCAGGACGCGAACACCCCGGACCTGGAGGTCGTCCTCCTGGGCGGCCAGCCCATCCGCGAGCCGATGGCCCACTACGGTCCCTTCGTGATGAACACGAGGGCGGAGCTTGAGCAGGCGTTCGAGGACTTCCAGAAGGGCCGGCTGGGGACTGTCCCGGCGGTTCACGGGATGTCCGAGGGTGGTCTGTAGGACCCCGGGAAGTTCAGTACTGTACGGCCGGGCCCGAAGTCGCAACTAGGTTTTGCGACTTCGGGCCTGTCTTGCTTACAGGGCTACGGCAGCACGTAGAACGGCGCACCGTCCGGAGCGCGGCCCACCTGACGCACACACCCGTGCTCGGACAGACTCCAGGGCGTTGCTGACGCGGTCGGGTGTCAGCCCGGTGCAGACGGCGATCTCCTCCACGCTGTAGTCGGCGCCGCCGTGGAGCAGCGCCGGGGCCAGGTGGGCGGCGACCGTGTGGACGTCCTCGGTGACGGCGAGGTTCCTGGACCTCCAGTTGGTCAGAAGCTGCTCGGGCGTCAACTCCGGTGCCCGGACGGGCCGGGTGCGGTCGTTGGGGCGTCGGAGGGTCTGGGCGATGTCCCGCAGTACATCGACCATCACCTTCTGGTTGTCGTTGATCTGGCGCAGTAGATCGTCCGTCCGGATGTTGCGCTGTTCGAGTGTGACGAGGGCATCGGCGACCTGCTGCGGCATGACGTAGGCGGTGCCGCCGGTGGCAGCGGGCTGCAGGGGAGCCGGTTCGAGGGAGTAGGAGCCGTCGCGCTGGATGGTGGCGAGGACTTCGGAGACCCAGGTCTTGAAGGGCTCTGCCTCCGGCTTCGTACAGCCGTTGACCAACAGGATCAGGCCCTTAAGGTTGATCACGTTCATGTCTCGTCGCCACTCCCGACCTGCGGGAACGCTGAGACAGTGCCTTCCAGTCACAGTCTCAAGAAACTCTCGGTGCTCTTCGGGGACGTGGTCGAGCAGGGCCTTTCGGGTGGTTGTGTACCCCAGTTCCTTGCAGACGTCCGCCGCGGGAAACCAGTGCGTCCCGTCCGGCATGGTCAGCCTCCGTACCCGCGCCCCCGTGGCCGCGAACACGAAGTCGTTGATGTCGATCGCGTCCGTGTGCTGCCGCTGTGCCGTCGACTCGTCCGACGGTGTGTTGTTGTTCTGCTCGTACATCGAGCATCACCTCCGTCCCCGAAAATAGGCAGGTGGGGGCGCTACTCGTGTTCGAAGCACGGTTGTTGACCCGTTCGTGGCTGACGCATCGATTCTGCCGAGCGTCACGCTCACACTCACCCCGGTATCTCCGTGTCCGGTGTCTCGACGCCATCGAGAAGTGACGGCCGATGCACGCGCGGGGGCCTCCGCCGAACGGGAGCCAGGCGTAGCGATGGCGGTGGGTGGTCCAGGGCGAGATGGACCCTGGTCAGCTACCGGAGCCGGTCCACGGTCGCTGCCGTGTACGGCTCCGCCGGGGGCACGAGGGTGGAGGCCGACGCACAGCGCCGTCTGAAGAACGTGTTCGCGGAGATGGCCCGTCGCGGAGTTCGGTGGCACCGAGGCTGCCGTCTTCGTCGCTCCGCGCCCGGGAGCGGAGGGAGCGCAGGTCCTCGCCCTGGCCCACGCCCTGGCCCACGCCCTGGCCCACGCCCTGGCCCTCGGTTCCGGTTCCGTCGCTCCGGCGCGTCGCGATGATCCTTTCGCAGACCTCGTACACATCCCGGGTCGCCGCTCACTCCGGCTTCGGCTCCGTCTCCTCCCGCTCCTCTTTCTTCTCCTCTTTCTCCTGGGTCCTCTCGTACAGCTCGAACCAGATGCTCTTGCCCTCGCCCCGCGGGTCGACCCCCCATGCGTCCGAGAGCATCTCGATCAGCATCAGGCCCCGGCCCGACGAGGCCAGTTCGCCCGGGCGGCGTTTGTGCGGGAGGTCGTCGCTGACGTCCGTGACCTCGACGCGGATGCGGCGCTCGCCCGGGCCGCCCGTGACCTCGGCGACGACCAGGGCGTCGGCGTCCGTGTGGACCAGGACGTTGGTGGCCGTTTCCGAGATCAGGAGGACGGCCGAGTCGACCTGGTCGGGGCAGGGCCAGTCGTGGAGCTGTTCGCGCAGTTGCTGGCGGGCGACGGCGACGCGCTCGGGTTCCGCCTGGGCGATCGTCAGCATGGTGCGCCGGACGGTGGGGCGTGGCGCCGGCGGCAGTGTGCCGTCGGTGGCGCATTCACCGGGGCGGCTCAGCAGCAGCAGCGCGATGTCGTCCTCGCGGCGGTCGGCCAGCGGGCCCGTGGTGTGGTGGGAGGAGGGACCGTGCACGGCCCGGACCAGGGAGTCGGCCAGTTCCTCCAGACCGTCGTCCTTGATCTCTCCCTTGTGTTCCTCCAGCGTCCTGCGGATGCGCTGCCAGCCCGTCTCCAGGTCGTGGCCGCCGGTCTCGATCAGGCCGTCGGTGCACAGGAGCATGGTCTCGCCCGGTTCCAGGGCCAGGAGGGTGGTGGGGTAGTCGGCGTCCGGGTCGATGCCCAGGGGCAGGCCGCCCGCGGTCGGGCGGGCCAGTACCGTGCCGTCCGCCATACGGATCGCCGGGTCCGGGTGGCCGGCGCGGGCGATCTCCAGGACGCCGGTCGTGGGGTCGACCTCGACGTACAGGCAGGTCGCGAAGCGCAGGTCGCCGGCGCCGGCGCCCTCGTGGACGGCGTTGTGGGTGATGCCGTGCAGGAAGCGGGACGCGCGGGAGAGGACCGCGTCGGGGCGGTGGCCCTCGGAGGCGTAGGCGCGCAGCGCTATCCGGAGCTGGCCCATCAGACCGGCGGCGCGGACGTCGTGGCCCTGGACGTCGCCGATGACCAGGGCGAAGCGTCCGCCGCCGGGCAGCGGGATCATGTCGTACCAGTCGCCGCCGACCTGGAGGCCGCCGCCGGTCGGTATGTAGCGGGCGGCGACGTCCATGCCGGGTATGTCGGGGCCGAGGGTCGGCAGCATGGACCGTTGGAGACCGTCGGTCAGTTCGCGTTCCGACTCGGCCACGCCCGCCCGGGAGAGGGCCTGGGCGAGCATGCGGGCGACCGTCGTCAGGACGGAGCGTTCGTCGGGGGTGAAGCTGACCGGGTAGGCGAAGCCCGCCATCCAGGCGCCCATCGTGCGGCCCGCGACGGTCAGGGGCAGGAACGCCCAGGACTGGCGGTCGAACACCTGGGCGAGAGGCCAGGCGGTGGGGTAGCGGGTCTTGTAGGCCTCGGGGGAGGAGAGGTAGACGGCCCGGCCGGTGCGGACGACCTCGGCGGCCGGATAGTCGGTCTCCAGGGGCATGTGGGAGAAGGGGCGCTCGTCGCCGGGGCGCTGGCCGTGGTGGCCGACGACGGTGAGACGGTCGCCCTGGACGCCGAAGACGGCGAGGCCGTCCGGTGAGAAGCCCGGCATCGACAGGCCGGCCGCGACCCGCAGTACCTCCTCCGTGGACCGCGCCTCGGCCAGTGCCCGGCCCGCGTCCAGCAGGAACGCCTCGCGGGAGCGGCGCCAGTCACCGGTGACCGGGGTGCGTGCGGCGGCGCCCGGCGGAGGCTCGGTGACCTCCTGGAGGGTGCCCATCACGTCGTACGCCTTGCGGACGAGGTCGAAGGTCGGCTTCGCGCGGCTGCGTGCGGTACGGATCACCCGGCCCTGCTCGTCCATGACCCGCACCCGGATCTCGGCGATGCTGTCCTCGGCCACGGCGAGCTGGATGACGCCGGTGACCTCGTTCCAGTCGACCGGGTGGAGGCGGGCCCGGGTCGCGGCCTCCGTGAGGGTGGTCGGCCGGGCGGGCAGGCCGAGCAGGCGGGCCGCCTCGGCGTCGAGTGTGACCAGTTGTGTTGCTGTGTCCCAATGCCACAGGCCGGTTGCGAGGGCGACCAGGACGTCCCCCACGGCGGGCAGGGGCTCACCAGTGCGCATTGACCTACTTTATGGAGAGGTGATCGCAGCGTGCCACCCAAGCTGTACGGACCAAGCGGTACGCGAGCCTGCGCGGGCGGCAGTGGCACGGGCAGCGGGTCGACCGCGCACCCGAACAATTGCGGGGAAGCGGTCTCAGGGCGGCCGGTACCCTTGGGTCTGTGTTTTCGGAGGTTTCGGTGTTTCACGTGAAACACCGGCCTCGATCCCTGATCCCCGATCCGCGAAGGCTGGATGAACGACGATGCATCGGTACAGGTCCCACACCTGCGGCGAGCTCCGCGCCTCTGACGTCGGCAGCGACGTCCGGCTGAGCGGCTGGCTGCACAATCGGCGCGACCTGGGCGGCATCCTCTTCATCGACCTGCGCGATCACCACGGCATCACGCAGCTCGTCGCCCGCCCCGGCACGCCCGCCTACGAGGCCCTCGACAAGGTCTCCAAGGAGTCGACGGTCCGCGTCGACGGCAAGGTCGTCTCGCGCGGCGCGGAGAACATCAACCCCGAGCTGCCCACGGGTGAGGTCGAGGTCGAGGTCGGCGAGGTGGAACTGCTCGGCGCCGCCCAGCCGCTGCCCTTCACGATCAACGCCGAGGACGGGGTCAACGAGGAGCGGCGCCTGGAGTACCGCTTCCTGGACCTGCGCCGCGAGCGCATGCACCGCAACATCATGCTGCGTACGGCTGTCATCTCGGCGATCCGTCACAAGATGACCGCGCTCGGCTTCAACGAGATGGCCACGCCGATCCTGACGGCGACCTCCCCGGAAGGCGCCCGCGACTTCGTCGTCCCGTCCCGCCTCAACCCGGGCAGGTTCTACGCGCTGCCGCAGGCCCCGCAGCAGTTCAAGCAGCTGCTGATGATCTCCGGGTTCGACCGCTACTTCCAGATCGCGCCCTGTTTCCGTGACGAGGACGCGCGCGCGGACCGTTCGCCGGGCGAGTTCTACCAGCTCGACGTGGAGATGAGCTTCGTCGAGCAGGAGGACGTCTTCCAGCCGATCGAGCGGCTGATGACCGAGCTGTTCACCGAGTTCGGCAAGGGCCGTGAGGTCACCTCGCCCTTCCCCCGCATCCCGTTCCGCGAGGCGATGCTGAAGTACGGCTCCGACAAGCCGGACCTGCGCGCCCAGCTGGAGCTTGTCGACATCACCGACATCTTCGAGGGCTCGGAGTTCAAGGCCTTCGCGGGCAAGCACGTACGCGCCCTGCCGGTGCCGGACGTGGCGTCGCAGTCCCGGAAGTTCTTCGACCAGCTCGGTGACTTCGCCGTCACGCTGGGCGCGAAGGGTCTGGCCTGGGTGCGGGTCACGGAGGACGGTTCGCTGTCCGGCCCGATCGCGAAGTTCCTCACCGAGGAGAACGTCGCCGAGCTGACCAAGCGGCTCTCGCTGGCCGCCGGACACGCCGTGTTCTTCGGCGCGGGCGAGTTCGACGAGGTCTCGAAGATCATGGGCGCGGTGCGCGTCGAGGCCGCCAAGCGCGCCGGGCACTTCGAGGAGAACGTCTTCCGGTTCTGCTGGATCGTCGACTTCCCGATGTTCGAGAAGGACGAGGAAACCGGCAAGATCGACTTCTCGCACAACCCGTTCTCGATGCCCCAGGGTGGCATGGAGGCCCTGGAGACCCAGGACCCGCTGGACATCCTGGCCTGGCAGTACGACATCGTCTGCAACGGCACGGAGCTGTCCTCCGGCGCCATCCGTAACCACGAGCCCGACATCATGCTGAAGGCGTTCGGTATCGCGGGCTACGACGAGGAGACCGTCGAGCGCGAGTTCGCCGGCATGCTCCGCGCGCTGCGCTTCGGCGCCCCTCCGCACGGTGGCATCGCCCCGGGCGTGGACCGCATCGTCATGCTCCTCGCCGACGAGCCGAACATCCGCGAGACGATCGCGTTCCCGCTCAACGGCAACGCCCAGGACCTGATGATGGGCGCGCCGACGGAGCTGGAGGAGACGAGGCTCCGGGAGCTGCACATCTCGGTGCGGAAGCCGCAGCCGAAGTAAATTCGGCAGGCGATTCCGGTTGTCGCAGGAATGCCTCGGTAGGACGTGGAGTGGCTCGGAATCGGCGGCGATTCCGGGCCATTCTCATGCGGTGCCCAGGAAACACGGGAAGTCACACCTCTCTGACAGGTCGCGTTCATGATCTCGGTGGCCATCTGACGCACCTACGGCTCGACGAAGGGCCCGGAACCCTCCCTCAGGTTCCGGGCCCTGACGTATGCCGTAACCCCTCGTCCTCCCAACTCCCTGCCGTACCGGCCTTGGTGAGGAAAAAAATCCCGGGAGGCGCCCGGCAACCTTTCCGGTACCCGGCGACCACTGATGAGCCGTAAGCCCCGTCCCCACTGGAGCTTCACGAACCGCACGAGTTCCACAACCACGTAAGGACTCATCCGTGGCATCCCCCTCTCACCGCCGGTCCCTTCGCACGCGGCGCACAGTTCTGGTCTCCACCGCGGCCGTGGCCGCCGCCGGGCTCGGCGCCGCCGTGCTGGCCATGAACGCCAACGCGAGCCCCGTCGACCTGGCCCACCAGGTGCTGCCCGCGAAGGACGGCTGGGCGGCCTCCGGCACCGGTACGACCGGTGGCGCGCGTGCCGACTCCGCACACGTCTTCACCGTCAGCACCCGCGCGCAGCTGGTGAAGGCGCTGGGCAGCGCCACCAACTCCACGGCGAAGATCATCAAGATCAAGGGCGTCATCGACGCCAACACGAACGACGCCGGCAAGAAGCTGACCTGCGCCGACTACGCCGCCGGCACGGGATACTCGCTGGCCGCCTACCTCAAGGCGTACGACCCGGCCACCTACGGCAAGAAGGCGCCCGCGGGCACGCAGGAGAAGGCCCGGGACGCCGCCAAGCAGAAGCAGTCGAAGAGCATCGTCTTCAAGGTGCCGGCGAACACCACCATCGTGGGCGTGCCCGGCACCAAGGCCGGCATCACCGGCGGCAGCCTCCAGGTGAAGGACGTCGACAACGTCATCATCCGCAACCTGGCCCTCACCGCCACCGAGGACTGCTTCCCGCAGTGGGACCCGAAGGACGGGTCGACCGGAAACTGGAACTCCGCCTACGACGCGGTCACCCTGCGCGGCGCCACGCACGTGTGGGCGGACCACAACACGTTCAGCGACTCGCCGTTCTTCGACAAGGCCGAGAAGACGTACTTCGGCCGCGAGTACCAGATCCACGACGGCGCCCTCGACATCACCAACGGCTCCGACCTGGTGACCGTGGAGCGCAACCAGTTCACCAACCACGACAAGACGATGCTGATCGGCAGCAGCGACACCGACAGCGTCGGCAAGCTGCGCGTCTCCATCCACCACAACGTGTGGAAGGGCATCACCCAGCGCGCCCCGCTGGCCCGCATCGGCCAGATCCACGTCTACAACAACGTCTACGAGACGGCGACCCTCAACGGCTACGAGCCCAAGTACAGTCTCGACTCCCGCGCGAAGGCGCAGGTCGTCGCCGAGAACAACTCCTGGACGCTGCCGGCCGGCGCGAAGGTCGCGAAGCTGCTGAGCGGTGACGGTACGGGTTCGGTCGCGGGCGGCGGCAACCTCGTCAACGGCAAGGTGACCGACCTCGTCGCCGCGTACAACGCCGCGAACTCGAAGAAGCTGAAGACGACGGTCAACTGGAAGCCGACCCTCACCGCCGGTCTGGAGACCTCCGCGAAGAACCTGGTCGCGGAGCTGACAGGCACGGTCGGCACGGGAGTTCTGTCCTAGCTGCTTGTGGCCGGTCCTGGCTGCTGCCGGCCGCGATGCCACCCGTCAGGATCTGACAGCGCCGAGGCGCCCGGGGGAGGTTTTCACCCCGGGCGCCTCGATGTGTGACGGGAGGCTTTCTTACGCGCACGGGAGGTTCGCAGGCGGCGCACAGACTTCTCGTCGGAGGCGCACAGTGGCCGGGCGTTCCATGGGAACTGTCGCAGAGGGGTACCCGCGGGGTACCCGCACCTCACGGCATGTTCCACTCACGCTCGCGTTGGAGGAAGTCATGGCAATCGTCGTTCCGCTCACGCTGCTGCTGATCGTGGGAGCGGTGGCTTCCGTCGTCCTGCTGCGCGGGCGGTCCGGGGCGTACGCGGTTCCGGCGGGACTTTCCGGAATGTCCGGGCTGGACGCCGAGGTCGAGGCCAATCGGTGGGTGGTGCGGCTCGGGGGGAGCATGGCCGGTCTCCGGCCGGGGGCGGACGAAGCCGCCGCGCAGGCGTTGGCCGAGGCCGCCGGACGGCATCGCGCCGCCCGCGGCCAACTGGCCACCGCCCGCACCCCCGCCGATTACGCCGTCGCGAGGCAGACCGCTGTGGAGGGTCTCCGGTACGTCCGTGCCGCTCGCAGCGCCCTCGGGCTGGAGTCCGCACCGCAGGGCGCCGACGCCGGTGCCGATGGCACTGCGGATGGCGATGCCGATTCCGGCGACACGAACGACCGAACCGCCCGTCGACTCCGGGAAGCAAACGGGCGGTTCGGTGTGACGGCCTGAGGTCTGCAATTCCCTACGCGGCTGCCCTATGGCTGTGCCCTACGGCTGCTCGGGGGCGCCGCCGAAGCGCTCTTTGTACGTTTCCAGGTCGTCGTCCGTCAGCTTCGCGAACAGCACCGGCGGGACCGTGAAGGCGGTGCCGGCGGGGACGGCGGACAGGGACTTCGCCTCGTCGGCCGTGACCCATGTGCGACGCTTTTCATCAGACGCAGTGTCCGGCAGCGCGAACGCCGCGCGCATCGTCGCCGCCGTCGCCGGGATGAAGGGTTCCGAGACCACCGCGTAGAGGTGGATCAGGTTCATCGCCGTACGGAGGGTCAGGGCCGCGCCGTCCTGGTCGGTCTTGATCTCCAGCCAGGGCGCCTTCTCCTCCAGGTAGGAGTTGCCGGCCGACCACAGGGCGCGCAGTGCCGCCGCCGCCTTGCGGAACTGGAGTGCCTCCAACTGGCTCTCGTACTCCGCGAGAAGCTCGGCGATCTGCTCGCCCAGCTTCGTCTCCGCCTCGCCGGCCGTCGAGCCCGCCGGGACCTCGTCGCCGAAGCGCTTCTTCGAGAAGGAGAGGACACGGTTGACGAAGTTGCCGAGGGTGTCCGCCAGGTCCTTGTTCACCGTGGCGGTGAAGTGCTCCCAGGTGAAGGAGGAGTCGTCGGACTCGGGGGCGTTGGCGATCAGGAAGTAGCGCCAGTAGTCGGCGGGGAGGATGGACAGGGCCTGGTCGGTGAAGACGCCGCGCTTCTGGGACGTGGAGAACTTTCCGCCGTAGTACGTCAGCCAGTTGAAGGCCTTGACGACGTCGACCTTCTTCCACGGTTCACGGACGCCGAGTTCCGTGGCCGGGAACATCACCGTGTGGAAGGGGACGTTGTCCTTGGCCATGAACTCCGTGTAGCGGACGGGATCGTCGCCGGCGTCGGCCTCGTACCACCAGGACTTCCAGTCCCCGCCGGTGGCGTCCGCCCACTCCTTCGTCGCGGCGATGTACTCGATCGGGGCGTCGAACCAGACGTAGAAGACCTTGCCCTCGGCCGCCAGCTCCGGCCAGGTGTCCGCCGGGACCGGGACGCCCCAGTCCAGGTCACGGGTGATCGCCCGGTCGTGCAGACCCTCGGTCAGCCACTTGCGGGCGATGGAGGAGGCGAGGTGGGGCCACTGGCCCTCGTGGGCGGTCACCCATTCCTCGACCTCGTGCTGGAGCTTCGACTGGAGGAGGAAGAGGTGCTTGGTCTCGCGGACCTCCAGGTCGGTGGAACCGGAGATCGCGGACCGGGGGTCGATCAGGTCGGTGGGGTCGAGCACGCGGGTGCAGTTCTCGCACTGGTCGCCACGGGCCTTGTCGTAACCGCAGTGGGGGCAGGTGCCCTCGACATAGCGGTCAGGGAGGAAGCGGCTGTCGGCGGGGCTGTACACCTGGCGGATCGCGCGCTCTTCGATGAACCCGTTCTCGTTGAGGCGGCGGGCGAAGTGCTGGGTGATCTCCACGTTCTGCGGACTGGAACTCCGGCCGAAGTAGTCGAAGGCCAGCGCGAAACCGTCGTACACCGCCTTCTGCGCGTCGTGCGCCTGCGCGCAGAAGTCCGCTACGGGGATGCCCTGCTCCTTCGCCGCGAGCTCGGCCGGGGTGCCGTGTTCGTCGGTCGCGCAGATGTAGAGGACGTCGTGGCCACGCTGACGGAGGTAACGGGCGTACACGTCCGCCGGGAGCATGGACCCCACCATGTTGCCCAGGTGCTTGATCCCGTTGATGTACGGAAGGGCGCTGGTGATGAGGTGTCGAGCCATCGGGGGGCTGCTCCCAGGTTGGTTTCCTGCTGCTTCGCGAACCTTGAAATCGTAGCTGCGCGTGGACCCCCGCCGCGCCGGTATATACTCTGTGAGCCGTCTATCTATATTCGGAGGTCTGTCATGTCGAAGCTGCTCATCGAGGTCGACGACGAGGCTCTGGCGGAAGCTCAGGTTCTCCTTGGCACCAAGACCAAGAAGGACACCGTCAACACCGCGCTGCTGGAAGTCGCCAAGCGGCGCAGCCGGGCCATAGCGCTGGCCAAGCTCCGTGAGAGGGGGGCACGTGGTGACTTCGACATCCTTCTGGACAAGAGGAACTACCGCCGGTGAGTGACGTCTCGTATCTGATCGACACCTCGGCAGCTGTGCGCATGCTCAGCAGCGACGCGTACGACGAGGACTGGGGCCAAGTACTCGACAACGGGCTGGTCGCGCTGTGCGATCTGACGGAGTTGGAAATGCTTTTCTCCGCTCGCGGGCGAGCGGACCGAGAAGGTATCCAGGAGGAGCTGCGGCAGCTCTTCAGCTGGACCCTGATGCCGGATGGCATCTACCAGCGTGCCCGCGAGGTTCAGCAACTGCTCACCGACAACGGTGAGCACCGCTCGGCCGGGCCGGTCGACCTGCTCGTCGCCGCCACGGCCGAGCTGTCGGGCCTGACCCTTCTCCATCACGACCGGGACTTCGACACGGTCGCCCGCCGTACGGGCCAGTCGACCGTCTGGTTGGCCGAACCCGAGCCCGAGCCCAAGTCCTGAAGGCGTAAGAGGCAGGGGAGGGTGAGGGCGAGGGGAGATGGCTGAGTTCGGCCGATTTTTTCCCCTTCACCCAACCAGTCCCTCACTACGCGCTCGGCTTCTCCTCCAGGCGGGGGAACAGCACCGCGCCCTTGGTGATCGTCGCGCCCGCCGGGAGCCGGCCCCAGGTGGCGGTGTCGGTGATCCGCTGGTCGGGGAGTGCGCCGAGGACGGCGTCCGCGCCGAGGGAGTCCCAGAGCTTCTGTGAGGTGTCCGGCATGACCGGGTTGAGCAGGACAGCTACCGCGCGCAGCGATTCCGCGGCCGTGTAGAGGATCGTTGCCAGGCGGGCCCGGCCCTCCGGAGAGTCGTCCTTCGCGACCTTCCAGGGCTCCTGCTCCGTGATGTAGCCGTTGACCTGCTTCACGAAGTCGAAGATTGCCAGGATGCCGCCCTGGAAGTCCACCTCGTCGCCGATCCGGCGGTCCGCCTCGGCCACCGCCTTGGCCATGCCGTCCTGGACGGCCTTCTCGGCCTCGCCCGCCGCCGTCGCCTCCGGCAGCGTGCCGCCGAAGTACTTGCCGACCATCGCCGCCAGACGCGAGGCGAGGTTGCCGTAGTCGTTCGCCAGCTCGCTCGTGTAGCGGGCGGAGAAGTCCTCCCAGGAGAACGAGCCGTCCTGGCCGAACGCGATCGCCCGCAGGAAGTACCAGCGGTACGCGTCCACACCGAAGTGGGAAGTCAGGTCCTGCGGCTTGATGCCCGTCAGGTTCGACTTCGACATCTTCTCGCCGCCGACCATCAGCCAGCCGTTGGCCGCGATCTTGCCGGGCAGCGGCAGACCCTGCGCCATCAGCATCGCGGGCCAGATGATCGCGTGGAAGCGCAGGATGTCCTTGCCGACCAGGTGGACATCGGCGGGGAAGGTGTTCCCGAACTTCTCCGGGTTCTCGTTGTAACCGACCGCCGTCGCGTAGTTCAGCAGCGCGTCGACCCACACGTAGATCACGTGCTTGTCGTCCCACGGGACCGGGACGCCCCAGTCGAAGGTGGAACGGGAGATGGAGAGGTCCTGGAGACCCTGGCGGACGAAGTTCACGACCTCGTTGCGCGCCGACTCGGGCTGGATGAAGTCCGGGTTCGCCTCGTAGTGGGCTAGGAGTTTCTCGCCGTACCCGCTCAGCTTGAAGAAGTAGTTCTCCTCCTTGAGGATCTCCACCGGCTTCTTGTGGATGGCACACAGTTTCGTGCCGTCCTCCGCCTCGATGAGGTCGCCGGGGAGTTTGTACTCCTCGCAGCCCACGCAGTACGGGCCCTCGTAGCCGCCCTGGTAGATCTCACCCTTGTCGTGGAGATCCTGGACGAACTCCTGGACGCGGTCCGTGTGGCGCTTCTCCGTCGTACGGATGAAGTCGTCGTTCGCGATTCCCAGGTGTTCCCAGAGGGGTTTCCAGGCATCGTCGACGAGTTTGTCCGCCCACTCCTGCGGGCTGACGCCGTTCGCCTCCGCGGTGCGCATGATCTTCTGACCGTGCTCGTCCGTGCCGGTGAGGTACCACACCTTCTCGCCGCGCTGACGGTGCCAGCGCGTGAGCACGTCGCCTGCGACGGTCGTGTAGGCGTGGCCCAGGTGAGGAGCGTCGTTGACGTAGTAAATGGGGGTGGAGACGTAGTACGCCTTCCCGCCCTGCTTCTCGGATTCCGTGGCCGCCATGGTCGGAAGCCTACTGGCCGAGGGGAGAGCGGCTCACGCCGATTAACGGGGACAGGGCCCGGCGTACGGCCGGGCCCTGTCTGTCGTTCTCGGGTCGATCTCTACGGGCGCCAGTTCGCCAGTACGCCCTCGTAGAGCTCCGTGTCCGTCAGCTCGCGGGGGGTCGGGCCCGCGTGGAAGAAGGACGTGTTGTCCGTCTTGAGCTTGCGGAGGTAGTCGAAGGCCTTGTTCTCCTGCTCGCCGAAGGCGACGAACGAGAAGAAGAGGGCCGGGTGCTTCGCCGCCGTGTCCGTGAGGGACTGGGTGGCGGGGGTCTTGGCGTCCGGGGCGCCGTCCGTCTGGAAGACGATGAGGGCCGGGTGCTTGGTGCCCGACTTCTCGTAGTGCGTGACGATCTCCTCCACGGCGGCGTGGTAGCTCGTACGGCCCATGCGGCCGAGGGAGGCGTGGAGTTCGTCGATCTTGTTCTCGTGGTCGGGGAGGGTCAGCTCGCCGGTGCCGTCCAGTTCGGTGGAGAAGAAGACGACGTGGACGGTCGCCTCCGGGTCGAGGTGGGCGGCGAGGGCGAGGGTCTGCTCGCCGAGGGCCTGGGCGGAACCGTCCTTGTAGTACGGGCGCATGGACGCGGAGCGGTCCAGGACGAGGTAGACCTTGGCGGGGGTGGTGTCGAGGTCGAGGGTCTTGAGGGTGGCGGCGGCGGAGTTGTACGCGGTGAGGAGGCTGGCGGGTACGGCCTCGGCTGCGCCGTCGGCCGTGTCGGTGTTCCCACCCGCACCACCCCCCGTGACGCCATCGTCTTCGGGTGCGGGTGGCCCCTGTGGGGCTTCCCCCGCGTCGGCGGCTACCGGTTCCAGGACCTCAGCCTCAGCCTCAGCCTCAGGTGCCGGCTCCGGCTCCGGGGTCGCCTCCGCGACGGGCTCGGCAACCGGCTCGGCCTCCGGGGCGACCTCAGCGACCGGTTCCGGTTCCGGAGTCGGCTCCTCGGCGACGGGCTCGGCCTCGAGGGCCTTCTCGGCCACCGGCTCCGGTTCAGGCTCGGGATCCGGTGTCACCTCGCCGACCGGTTCAGCCTCTGGCGCGGTCTCGGCGACCGGCTCAGGCTTGGCCTCTACCTCGGCCTCAATTACCGGCTCCGGCTCCGGCTCCGTCACCGCTTCCGGCTCCGCCTCGGTCGCTGCCTCAGGCTCAGCTGCCGGTTCCAGCTCGGCCTCCTTCGCAGCCTCGATCTCTGCCTCGACCTCGACCTCGGCCACCGGCTCGGATACCGGCTCGACCTCGGCCACAGGTTCTGCCGCGGCCTCGGCCACCGGTTCAGCCTCGACCTCCGCCACCGGCTCGGTCACCGGCGCAGCCTGGGCCTCCGCCGTCACCGGCGTCGACGGTTCGTCCACCGGCTTTGACTGCTTGGGGACCGTCACGTTGTCGAAGGCTGCCGAGACCAGGTCGTCCACGACCGACGGGGGCTCGGTGGGCTTCGGTGTCGGGGAGTGGGTCAGGGTCGGTTCAGGGGACGGTGCCGGAATCTTCGGCTCGGTGGCCTCCTGCTGAGGTACCGACGACTCCGCCTCCCGCGCGGGCGCCGCCTCGGCGTCACGCCCCTTGCGTGACTTGCCGAACGCGTTCCGCAGGAGAGTGAGAATGCCCATGTGCGCAACCCTTCACGTGAGTTGTAGCCGTCAATCCCTGGCCAGGACGGACACGTAAGGTTAGCGGGCCGAGTCAGCGATCTTGGGCAGGGTCTTTCACGGAACCCGACGGTCGTCAAGGGCGCCCCTTCGCCAACCTCGCGCCCCACCCCCGACCGGGCGTCCCCAGGGCCCGCCGAGGGTCGCTTCCACATCTCCCCCGCACCCCCAACCCCCTTACCGCTCCCACGGGTTCACTCGTCGTTCATTCGGCGTCCCCACCCTCGCACCCCCGTCCCCCCTAGCGTCGCGCTGACACCAAAGGCACGTATAGGGAAGTCCAGGGGAGAGTAAAGTGCGCAAGCTGCTGCCGTTGATCGGGTCGCCGTCCGGATCGCATCCCGGCGGGCGGTCCGCGATGACCTGCCGTTTCCGGTGTGGTGACGCCTGCTTCCACGAGGTTCCCAACACCAGCGCCAACGAGTACGTCGGCGATGTGATCGCCGGTGCCCTGGGTCGCCGTTCCGTGATGCGCGCCGCCGCCGTCGTCACCGTGGCCACTGCGACCGGTACCGCCGTGAACGTCGTCGGCGCCCAGGGTGCGGAGGCCGCCACCGCCGCTTCGTCTCCCGTCGGCCACCCCCACCCCACCCACCACTCCCACTCCTCCGTGCCGCGTGGCCTGCGGTTCAGTCCCGTCGCGCCCAACACCGCCGACGCCGTGACCGTGCCCGGTGGGTATGGCCAGAACGTGGTCATCCGCTGGGGCGAGCCCATCCTCCGGGGTGCCCCCGCCTTCGACCCGGAGAAGCAGACCGCCGCCGCGCAGGCCGGACAGTTCGGGTACAACAACGACTTCCTCGCCCTGCTCCCCCTCCACGGGAACCAGCAGCTCCTGGTCGCCAACCACGAGTACACCGACGAGATCCTGATGTTCCGCGGCTACGACCCCGCCAACCCGACCCGCGAGCAGGTAGAGGTCGCCTGGGCCGCGCACGGGCTGTCCGCTGTCGTGGTCGAGGGCGACCGGCGTACCGGCAGGCTCACCCCCGTACTCCGCCACCCGCTCAACCGCCGTGTCACCGCCACCACCGAGTTCCGGATCACCGGGCCGGCCGCCGGGTCGGATCTCCTCAGGACCTCCACCGATCCGACCGGACGGAAGGCTCTCGGCACGCTCAACAACTGCTCCGGGGGGACCACGCCGTGGGGGACGACCCTGCACGGTGAGGAGAACTTCAACCAGTACTTCGCCAACGCCTCCCGGGACACCGACAAGCGGTACGGCATCGGTACCGGCGCCACCGAGCGCAAGTGGGAGCGGTTCGACAAGCGGTTCGACGTCGCCCAGGAGCCCAACGAGGTTCATAGGTTCGGCTATGTCGTCGAATTCGATCCCTACGACCCCTCCTCCACGCCCCGCAAGCACACCGCCCTCGGCCGCTTCAAGCACGAGGCCGCCACCATCCGGCTGACCTCCGACGGGCGTCCCGTCGTCTACACCGGCGACGACGAGCGCTTCGACTACTTCTACAAGTTCGTGAGCAGTAAGCGGATGCGGCACGGCAGTTCGCGCGCTGTCCGCGAGCACAATCTCTCCCTTCTCGACGAAGGGACGCTGTACGTCGCCAAGCTCACCGGTGACTCCCCCGCCATCGAGATCGACGGGAGCGGGAAGCTGCCCGCCGACGGTGAGTTCGACGGCGGCGGTACGTGGATCCCGCTGGCGACCGCCACCGCCAAGGGTGCCGTCTCGCACGTCGACGGCATGACCGCCGAGGAGGTCTTCGTCTTCACGCGGCTCGCCGGGGACAAGGTCGGCGCGACCAAGATGGACCGGCCCGAGGACATCGAGCCCAACCCGGTCACCGGCAAGGTCTATGTCGCCCTCACCAACAACACCAACCGGGGCAAGGCCGGCTTCGCCGCCGCCGACGAGGCCAACCCGCGCAACTCCAACAAGCACGGGCAGGTGCTGGAGCTGACCGAGCGGTGGAACCGGGCCGAGAGCACCTCCTTCGCATGGTCGCTTTTCCTCGTCGCCGGTGATCCGAACGACCCCGCCACCTACTTCGCGGGGTTCCCGAAGGACGACGTCAGCCCGATCTCCTGCCCGGACAACGTCGCCTTCGACCGTCACGGCAACCTGTGGATCTCCACGGACGGCAGTCAACTCGGTTCACACGACGGGCTGTTCGGGGTCGCGACGAAGGGGGCTCGGCGCGGTGAGCTCAAGCAGTTCCTGACCGTGCCGACCGGCGCCGAGACCTGCGGGCCGGTCATCGGGGAGCGGCAGGTGCTCGTCGCCGTGCAGCACCCGGGTGAGATCGACGGCGCGTCGGTGGAGAAGCCCGCCAGCACCTGGCCCGACGGACCGGGCAGGATCGTCCGCCCGGCGGTCGTCGCGGTGTGGCGTACGGACGGCTGCGACATCGGCGTCTGAGCGGGGACTGAGTGGTGTCTGAGCCGGTCGGTCCCGTCAGCTGGTTCAGGGGAGGGCCGGCACCGGGGTTTTCGTGTCCCTCTGTGCCAGCCACTCCCGGTACGCCGGTGCCTGTCTCGCCACCTCCTCGTACGCCTCCGCCAGCGCCGGATGCACCCCGTCCAGCTCGGTCTCCGTGCGGGCCGCCAGCAGCAGCCGTACGCCGAGCGGGTCGCCGTGCAGTCGGCGTACCGCCATCTCGGGGCGGGGCAGACAGGTCGCCTGGCAGACGGTGACGACCTCGCCGGTCGCCACCAGCGAGGCCGTGGTGTGGTAATCGCCGTGCAGGACACGGGGGTTGAGGCCGGCGGTGTGCAGCATGCGCAGTACGGCGTCGAACTCGCCGTCGACCGTCTCGTCCGCCATCCAACGGTCGCCGGCCAGCTCGGAGAGGTGGACGACCGGTCTCGCGGCGGCCGGATGGTCGGCGGGCAGGGACACGAACTGGGGTTCCCTGTCGACCAGTACGCGCAGGCGGAGGCCGTCGGGGACGCTGAGCGGGCAGCCCTCGACCTCGTGCACGAACGCCACGTCGAGCCTGCCGTCGGCGACCATGCGCAGCAGCGCGTTCGCGGAGACGTCCATGCGGAGGGCCGGCTCCTGCTGGCGCTGACGGAGCCGGCGCAGCCAGCCCGAGAGAGCCCGGCTGGCCGTCGAGCCGATGCGCAGCTGAGGCCCCTCCGTCGCGGCGGCCCTCGCCTCCGTGACCAGGGAGCGCATCTCCGCCACCAGAGGGCGGGCCCGGCTCAGGACGACCCGGCCGAGCGGCGTCGGGTGGCAGCCGGTCCGGGTGCGGGTGAACAGCTCGCCGCCCAGTTCCTGTTCGATCCGGCGCAACTGGGTGCTCAACGAGGGTTGGGCCACGCCCAGTTGGCGGGCGGCCCGGTGGAGGCTGCCGGTGTCGGCTATGGCGCACAGCGCCCGAAGGTGCCTCACCTCTAGCTCCATGCGACCAGCTCCGC
Source organism: Streptomyces sp. B21-083 (assembly GCF_036898825.1). Taxonomy (GTDB): domain Bacteria; phylum Actinomycetota; class Actinomycetes; order Streptomycetales; family Streptomycetaceae; genus Streptomyces. Next base: position 5,132,436 of record NZ_JARUND010000001.1, read on the forward strand.
GCCGCGCATCATGCGCATGCACATGTCCATGCCGTCGCAGCCTAAGCCGGAATCCCGCGTTCCGACAGACGCACCAAGGCGGTGCCAGGGCCAGTGATAGGGCCGGGCTATCGCCACTTGCCATCATCACAGCCGCCGCACAGGCGCCGACACTCACGATACGACCGACTGACTCACCCCCCACACAAGGAGTCATCGATGAGAAAGCCCACCTCTGTCGCCCTGGCGGCGACGTTAGGCCTGAGCCTGGCAACTCTCGCCCTGGGTACGGCGGTTCCCGCATCCGCCGCACCCGCACCCGAGACCACCTCGACCACCGCGAAGGTCGCGTACGTCGGGTCGGCCGAGGAAGCCTCCGCGAACAAGGCGTTCTTCGAGGCCGTACTGAAGTCCGTGGCGGAGAAACGCGCCGCCGACCCGCGCTCGGCAGCCGCCGTCACCGTCATCTACAACGCGTCCCGCGCGCCCTCCTTCAGCGCCGAGATAGCCCGCTCCACGTCGATCTGGAACGGCTCGGTGACGAACGTGAAGCTGCAGTCGGGCTCCGCGTCCGCCGCCGACTTCACCTACCGCGAGGGCAACAGCTCCCAGGGCTCCTACGCCTCCACGGACGGCCACGGCAGCGGCTACATCTTTCTCGACTACGCGCAGAGCGACCAGTACGACCCGACCCGTATCACCGCCCACGAGACCGGCCATGTGCTCGGGCTGCCCGACCACTACTCGGGCCCGTGCAGCGAGTTGATGTCGGGCGGCGGTCCCGGTACGTCCTGCACCAACGCCAACCCGAACTCGGCCGAACGCTCCCGCGTGAACCAGCTGTGGGCCAACGGCCTCGCGACGGCGATGCGTTAGTCCCCGGCAACCCCCCAAGTGCTCCCAGTACCCCCCAGTTCCAACCCCAGTCCCACCCCCCACGGGCGCGGGCCGTCCCCCTGCACAGGGACGGTCCGCGCGGGCCTTTCCCCGGCGGGTCACTTGGGTGAGGTGATCGCCCGCGCCGCCGCCACCTCCTGCCGCAGTGGCTCCAGCACGCTCTCCGCCGGTCCGCTGAGGTCCGTACGCACCGCGTACAGCGTCTCGATCCGGCGCAGTCCGTCCGACAACTCCCGTAGCTGTGCGACGACTTGGTCGATCTCGGCCTCGGACGGCTGCTTGGCGCCCTGCTTGATGTGGACCCGGGCCGCCGTCGTCGCGTCGACGATGCGTTCCACCGCGACGACCAGGGGCCACCACGCCGCCGCCCGCCGTCCGGTGGGCGGCGGTTCGGTCAGGGCGCGCTGGAACTCCGTACGGACGACGGAGAGATCGCGGTACAGACGTCGGCGCATCCGGGCCCGGACAGCGCCCTCGGTGTCGGCGCGGAACGCCGATTCGACGTAGCGTGCCGTGTCCGCGACCGCATCGGCGAGGCGGACGCCCACGCGGGTGTGCCAGCTCTCCGGCCACAGCAGGTACCCGGCGACCAGGGCGATGCCGCAGCCCATGAGGGAGTCGAGGAGCCGGGGCAGCAGCAGGGCGGCGCCCTGGTGGTTGAGGATGTCGGACAGGAGGAGGATCACCGGCGTGATGGCGGCCGTCTGGTAGCCGTACCCGCGTGGGGTCAGCGCCGGGATCAGGGTGGCGAGCAGCAGGATCACGGGTACGTCCCACCAGCCGCGCGGCACCTGGACGAGCACCCCGGCCGCGATCACCAGCCCGGCGACCGTGCCGAGTGCGCGCAGCAGGGCCCGGGAGAAGACGGAGCCGAAGTCGGGCTTCAGGACGAAGGTGATGGTCAGCGCGACCCAGTACGAGCGCGGCACCGGGACGATCGAGACCAGCACCTGGGCGAGGCCGATGCAGAGCGCGAGGCGCAGTCCGTAGCGCCAGGAGCCGCCGGACAGGAGGACGTCCCGGGCCGAGCGGACGGCGCGGGCGCGCAGGGTGGCCGGGCGGCCGAGGCGGTCGTCGTCGGCGACGGCGGTACGCAGGTCGGGGGACCGGCTGCCCACCACCTCGGCGGTGTGCCGCAGTGCCTGTTCGACGGCGCGGGAGGTCTGGTCGGCCGGGGCGGGGATGTCCAGCCCCAGGGGGCCGCCGTAGCCGGTCTCGACGGCGTCGGCGAGGTGGCGGACCGCCTGCGGGACCTCGGGCGGCAGCGGGCGGCCGGCCTGGTGGGCGGCGGGGGCGGCCTCGACGACCGGGGTGATCGCGTTCAACTGGGCGAGCAGCCGCACGAGTTCGGGGCTGCGGCCGTGGTGACGGGCACGCCGGGCGAGGACCAGGTCGTACGACTGGTTGAGGGACTGGGTGACGGCGTACCGGGCGTCCTCGTAGCCGTCGGTGGTGCCGGCGGCGAGCAGTTCGGCGACCTTGCGATAGGTCTGCGCGACCGCCGCCCGTTCCGGTACCCCCGACCGCAGCGGCCAGGCGAGCAGGGCCAGCACGAGGACGAGCAGTCCGCCCCCGGACATCAGCGCCGGCGCGAGCCACCACGCCCCCGGCAGCGGCAGCCCGGCGCCGATCAGGGAGTTGAGGAGCAGCAGCAGTCCGGACACGGAGGCCACCGCGCCGATCGTCGAGATCATCCCGGAGACGAGGGCCACGCCGGTGACGGCGACGACGGCGGTCCAGCCGTGGCCGTACACGAGCGCGCCGAGGGTGACGCCGAGCGCGCCGAACAGCTGGGGGATCGCGATGTTGAGGATGCGCATCCGGTACGCGTCGGCGGTGTCCCCGATGACGCCGGAGAGGGCGCCCATGGAGGCGAGGGCGCCGTAGGCGGCGTGGCCGGTGGCCAGACCGACGGCCAGGGGCAGCGACATGGCGATGGCGGCGCGGGCCACGGCGGGGCGGTTGACGGGCGGGGCCGGCTGGGGCCGGAGGTTCCGCACCAGCCAGTCGGGAGGTGTGAGGCCGATGGGAAACTCTCGGGACATGGCCCCATTATCGCCGTGCCCCTTTCAGGAGGCCGTGTCGATGCGTGTCGCCAGGAAGCCGGCCAGGGCTTCGTTGAACTCAGCCGGGCGTTCCAGGTTGGGCATGTGGGCCGCGTGCTCGATCACGCGGAGCGTGGAGTCGGAGAGCGCCGCGTGCATGGCCTCGGCGTCGGTGACCGGGGTGAACTCGTCGTCGGCGCCGACGACGACCAGGGCGGGGACGGTGAGCCGGGTCAGCAGGGGGCGGTAGTCGGGGCGCTGTGCGCGGCCCCGGAGCGCCGCCGCCGCGCCCCGGGGGTCCGTGGCCGTCATCATGCGGTGGACGTGGGCCTTGACGCCCGGGTCGGCGGCCGGGGCCACCATCTTCTCCAGCACCTCGTCGGCGTACCCGCGCATGCCCTCGGCGAGCAGTCGGTCGGCCGTCGCGTTGCGGGTGAGGTGTCCCTCCGGTGTCTCGGGCGCGGGGAAGGTGTCGGCGAGGACGACGCCCCGGACGCGCTCCGGGAAGCGGGTGCAGCACTCCATGACGATCTGGCCGCCCATCGACAGTCCGGCGAGCACGCACGACTCCACCCCCGCCTCGTCGAGCAACTCCTCGATGTCGCGCGCGAACTGCGAGAGCGGGGTGGCGGCGTCGAGGGGCTTTCGGGAGGCGCCGTAGCCGCGTAGGTCGGGGGCGATCACCCGGCGGGTGGCGGAGAACGCCTCGATCTGCGGGTTCCACATCGTGTGGTCGAAGGGATGACCGTGAACGAGAACAAGAGGAGTAAGCGGAGCAAGGGGAGTAAGAGGGGTATTAGGGGTGAGAGGGGTATTGGTCGCGAGAGGGGTGGAGGTGGGCATGTGGACGACCCTAGATCGACTCAACCCCTCGGTGCAATAAGCTCTTTGCACTCGGTGCAATGCAGGAGAACGGGTACGGGGGACACATGGACGACGACTACCGACGCCTCGCCGACCGCATAGCCGACGACATCGTCACCGGACGACTCCGCCCCGGCGAACGGCTGCCTCCGCAACGGGCGTTCGCACGCCGACGCGGTATCGCGGGCTCGACGGCCGGGCGCGTCTACGGCGAACTGGTGCGGCGCGGGCTGGTCGTCGGTGAGGTCGGACGCGGCACGTTCGTCCGGGCCGCACCGCACGCGCCGGCCGGGCGGGCGCTCGCCGAGCCAGCGGTGAACGCCGAGGTCACGGCGGTCAACCTGGAGCTCAACTACCCTTCCGCGCCCGGCCAGTCGGAGCTGCTCGCCCCGGCTCTCGCGCCGCTCCTGCGCCCCGACGTGCTCACCGAGGCGCTGCGCCCGGCGCCCGCCACCGGTACTGCCGAGGCCAGATCGGCGGTCGCCCGACTGCTCACGACCCCGGGCTGGCGGCCCGACCCCGACGGCGTCCTGTTCACGGGCAACGCCCGGCAGTCGATCGCCGCCGCTCTCGCCTCCCTGGTCCGGCCCGGCGGCCGGGTCGGCGTCGAGGCGCTGACGTACCCGCTGGTCAAGGAGATCGCCGCCCGCCTCGGTATCACCCTCGTCCCGCTGGCCATGGACCAGGACGGTCTGCGCCCGGACGCCCTCACCGCCGCCCACCGCACCGCTCCCCTGTCCGCGCTGTACGTCCAGCCGACGCTGCACAACCCGACGTCGGTGACGATGAGGGAGGAGAGGAAGCGTGAACTCGCGGGCACTGTACGGGAGTTGGGCGTGTCGGTGGTGGAGGACCGGATCTGGTCGTTCCTCGCCGGCTCGGCGACGGGCGCCGCTGCCGAGGGGGAGCCTCTCGCCGCTCATGTTCCCGAACTGGCCCATGTGGTCGACGGGTTGTCCAAGCGGGTCGCGCCCGGGCTCACCGTGGGCTTTCTCGTCGTACCGCCGGACCGGGTGGAAGCCGTCGCGGCGGCTGTGCGGTCGGGTGGGTGGAGTGCGGGGCGGTTCGCGCTGGAGGCCGGTGTGCGATGGGTCGAGGACGGGACCGTGACGCGGCTCGTTGCCGCCAAGCGGGCGGACGCGGCGCGTCGACAGCGGTTGATGGCAAGGGAGTTGGCGGACTTCGGCGGCGCCGTCCGGTCGGATCCGCGCGCCTACTACGCGTGGTGGGAGTTGCCCGCGTCCTGGCGGGCGGACACCTTCACGGCAGCGGCGGCGGCGCACGGCATCGCCATCACGCCGGGGAACGCTTTCGCCGTGGGCTCGCAGCGGGCGCCGGGTGTCGTCAGGCTTGGGCTTGCGTCGGTTCCGGAAGTGGAGCTGGTACGGGCGTTGCGGACGCTCGCCGCGATCGCCCGGCGGGGCCGTACCGCGGGGTGATCCACGTGCCGGTCGCCATGACGGGGAACGCTTTCGCCGTGGGTCCGCAGTGGGTGCCGGGTGCCGTCAGGCTTGGGCTTGCGTCGGTTCCGGAAGCGGAGCTGGTACGGGCGTTGGGGACGCTCGCCGCGATCGCCCGGCGGGGCCGTACCGCGGGGTGATCCACGTGCCGGTCGCCATGACGGGGAACGCTTTCGCCGTGGGCTCGCAGTGGGTGCCGGGTGCCGTCAGGCTTGGGCTTGCGTCGGTTCCGGAAGCGGAGCTGGTACGGGCGTTGCGGACGCTCGCCGCGATCGCCCGGCGCGGCCGTAGCGCTCCGTGACCCACATGCCGAGGGCCACGACGAGGCCGAGGGCGAGCAGCAGCCAGGAGACGGTACGGAGGGTGGCCGTCAGGGCGTCGTAGACGGCGCCGACGGCCGGTGCGGAGACGCCCGGCGGCATGTCGGCGAGGGTGAGACGGCGCGCGACCGCGAGTGCGACGCCGAGCAGGGCCCCGCCGAGGGCCGTACCGAGCGCGGTCGCCGTGATCGCCCGGCGACGCCGGACGGCGAGGGCGATCCCGGTGACGGCGAGGACGCCGGCCGTCACCGGAAGCCAGAAACCGGCGACTTCGAGCACGCGAAAACCCTTTCTGAGCGGCACGAGATCCTGCGCGGGCAGGACCGCGACCTCGGTGTGCGCGACGGGGATGCGGCTCGCCAACGGCACGTGGTCGACGGTGAGTTGCCGCTTGACCTGGGCGGTGACGGGGGCAAGGTCGATGGTGACGGCTGCCTCGCCGCCGTAACTGCCGTAGGGGCCCTGCCCGGCGGGGTCGTTGCGCAGGGCGCGCAGCACTGCCTCGTGGGTGGCGCGGTTCGCCGTGTCCCAGGCCGTGCGGAAGGCCTCGGTGCGGGTGAACGAGTGCACCGCGTCCTGCACGAAGTGGTTGACCGTGCCTTCGAGCGGGCCGACGTCGACGGCATGCACGATCCCGGCGCCGACGTTGTCCGCGATGGCGTCCTGGACGTACGGATTCCGGGCGAGCGGCGCCATCGTGGTGACGTAACGGTCGGTGTCGGCGAGCCCGTACGCCGCCCAGGCCGAGAGCGCGCCGAAGGGCAGCAGGACGCACGCGAGGGCGATGAGAACGGCCGACAGGGCGCTCCGGAGACGATGGGTCACCCCTCCAGGCAAGGGCCCGGCGGCCGGGAGCGCGAGTCGGTTGACTGCATATGGGTGTGCGGGACAAGCCTCGGCGGGGGAGCCTCCGGTGGAGCGTTCACCCGAACGGGTGTTTCCTGGTTTTGGGGAGAGGGCGACAGGGAGACACGGGGGGTTTCGGGGATGAGGAGGCAGACATGCGCACCACCCCGGCTCTGCGGACCCTGACCGCGGCCCTGTTCACCGGCGGAATCCTGGCCGTGCCCGTCGGTACGGCGATGGCCGCCGCGCCTGCGGGCTCCCACGGCTCTCACGGCTCCGGGGTCCGGGGCACCGTCGTCTCCGTCGGCGAGTTGAACCTGCGGCAGCAGCCGACCACCCACTCGCGCGTCGTCGCACGGCTCGCTCCGGACAGCCACGGGCGCGTCGAGTGCAAGGTCGTCGGGCAGACCGTGCGCGGGAACCCGTACTGGTACTGGCTGCCCGGCGTCAACGCCTGGGCGAGCGCCGTCTACATCGACACCGGGCACCGGTCGGTGCCGACCTGCGCCGACCCGTGCCCGGAGTGGAAGGACGACGGCCACTGGAGCGCCTCGGGGACGTTCAGCTTCAACTGGAACGTCACCTTCGGCTGAGACGAGCGACCCGGTGACCGGGTCAGCCCACCCGGTGGCCGGCCGCGTCCTCGTGCGTGTAGTAGCGGTAGAACAGCACCGCGGACACGGATGCCGCGACCACCAGCGAGTTCCCGGCCGACCGCAGCACACTCGCCCCGGTCTGGCTGTAGATGAACCCGAAGGCGACCCCGGCGAACGCGCCCCACGCCACCGCGTGCAACTCGCGCCGCAGTCGCGGCGCCACCGCCCGTACGCCGATGAGCACCGCCATGAACGCCAGCGCGCTCACGAAGCCGAACAGGACGTTCCAGCCGGTGATGGGACCGCCGCCGCGCCGGTTGGCCGCGGCCCAGAAGCCGTAGACCAGCCCGAGTACGACGGGCAGGGCCCGGTTCGCGGCCAGGTGGGCCCGCGCGCTGAAGATGTCGGGAGTCCCGGCCTTGCCGGGGATGCCGGACGTTGCCTGAGCCATGAGAGTGTCCTCTCTCCTCGCCCCCGCCCTCCAGAGCACACCTGGAGAGGTCCGCTGGCAAGTCGACAGCGGGGGTCGGCCGTGTTTCGCTGAATTCCATGAAGCCGGTGGGCCCGGAGGGTCCGGTGGGATCGAGGCGAACGAGGGGGTCAAGGGAAACGAGGGGAGTGGTGGGCCGGGACGAGGGCCTCGCCTTCTCGTCGCCCGTCGTCGCCGGGCGCCGTGTCGGCTGGGTGCCGCCGCTGGTGCTGCTGATCGTGATCGCGGTCCTCGACTGGAACACCACCGGTGAGTTCCGGATCATCTCCTGGATCGTGCTGGTGCCCGGGATCGCCGCCGCGCTCTGCCGGGTCGCCGGGACCGTCGTCTTCGCCGTCCTGTCCCTCGTCGCCTATGTCCTCCTCGACGGTGCCTGGCCCCACCAGTACCAGACCGGGCTGCCCGACTTCATCCTCGTCGGCCTCGGCGGGCTGCTCGCCGTCCTCGCCTGCATGGTCCGGCTGCGCGGTGAACGGCGCATGCTGCACATGCGGGACGTCGTCGAGACCACCCGCCGTACGGTGCTGCGCCCGCTGCCGCCGGGCTGGGGCGGCCTCGACCACGCGGCGGTCTATCTCGCAGCCGACGCCGTCGCCCGTGTCGGCGGCGACTTCTACGACATCCAGCCCGGCCCGCACGGCACCAGGGTCCTCATCGGTGACGTACAGGGCAAGGGGCTCGACGCGGTGGAGGCGGCGGCGGCCCTGCTCAGCACGTTCCGGGAGTCCGCGTACCACGAACCGGCGCTCGCGACCGTCGCGGAACGCCTGGAGGTACGGATGCTGCGGCACGTCCGCTACCGGGCCGTCCTCGGCCGGCACGAGGGTGACCGTGACGAGGGTGACCGTGACGAGGGCGACCGGTTCGCCACCGCCGTCCTCATCGGCTTCCCCGAGGAGCGGCGGGCGACGGCCGCCGGGCTCGTTGCCGAAGCCGGGGTCGGGGTCGAGATCGAGGTCGTCAACTTCGGGCATGAGCCTTCCCTGATCGTGTCACCCGACGGCGTACGGAGCCTGCCGCCGGGGGACGCCCTCCCGCTCGGGCTGAGCGAGTTGACCCCGGGTGGCGGCGGGCTGCCGTCCGTGGTCCGGGTACCGCTCGCCGCCGACGAGACCCTGCTCCTGGTCACCGACGGCGTCACCGAGGCCCGGGATGCCGACGGCACGTTCTTCCCGCTGCGCGAACGCGTCGCGGACGCCGTCGCCCACGATCCGCACATCGCCGACCCGCAGCGGCTGGTGGCGTTCGTCCGGGACGGCACGCTGCGGCACAGCGGGGGGCGTCTCGCCGACGACACGACGGTGTTCGCGGTGCGGGCGGCAGACCCTGTCTCCGGTACAAGCCGTCCATAGGCGGCCATAGCCGTCCCGCCGATCCCCCGCCCGTCCCCCGCCAATCCCCCTTCGCAGTCGCACCGGTTACGGTGCTGTCTAGGCACGGGACCGCCGTGAGGGACGTGAAGGACGTGAGGGGAGGGACCATGGCCGGACAACCGGGTTCGCTCGGCTCGACGACCGGAACCGCGCTGCTGCTCGCCGCCTCGCCCGTGGGCAAGGGATGTCTCGTGGACGCGGCGTCCGTGCTGCCCGTCCTCGCCGCCGTCGCCCCCGCCGTGCTGGCCGGCACCGACACCGCGAACGTCGTCGAACTCGCCGACCCGCTGGAGCCGCAGGCCGTCCTGACCCGGCTGCGCGCCGCCGCGGTGACCCCCGGGCCGCTCACCGTCTTCCTCACCGGACAGCTCCAACTCGACCGCAAACAGCACCTTCCACATCTCGCCCTGGCCCGTACGACCCCCGCGACGGTCCGCTACACCGCGTTCCCCTGGCACTGGATCGCCGAGGAGCTGCGGCTGCGGGCGCCGGGGACGACGACGCTCTTCCTCGACCTGCACGCGGATGCCGCCGCGTGGCAGTACGTCACGGGGCGGGCGTTCGCGGCAGGGCGTGGGGTGAGCGTGTACGGGAGGGTTGCTCCGCCGCCGCCCCGGCGGGCGGTGGCTGTGCCGACGTACATGAAGACGGTCGCGACGATTCTGCGCAGCGGGCACCGGCCCGAGGCGGGGCAGTTGCATCAGCAGGCGCTCGGGCGGCTGTCGTCGGAGGGGGCGGCTTACGGGGATGTGGTGCTGGCGTGGGACGCGTTGGCCGGGCTGGTTTCGCCCCCGCCGCCCCTACCCGTCCCATCCGTACCTGGGGGCTCCGCCCCCAGACCCCCGGTTCGCGCTGAACGCGCTCGTCCTCGAACGCCGGACGGGCTGAAGATGCGGGCCGGCGCTCAAGAGGCACCCAGCGTTCAAGTGGCGCCCGGCGGGTTGGAGTTGCGGGCCGGCGCTCAAGCGGCACCGGACGAGCTGGACATGCCCGCCGGAGCCGGAGAGTCACCGTGGCGAGGCGGAGCCGGAGGCGGGAAGGACACCGACCCGCACTCCTTCATCACCTCCGCCGTCCAGGCCGGACAGCACGGTGACGCCGACGCGTTCGCCGCCCAGTGGGAGCAGGCCGCCTTCCGGGAGCATGGGCCCGGTTCCGAGGAGGCGTTGCACTGGACCGAGGTCCGGGCCGATCTCGCGATGTTCGCCGGGGACCCGGCCCGGAGCTGCCGGGCCTGGCTGACCGTCGCCGGTACGCGGCTCAGCGCCGGGCAGGCGTCGGACGCGCCCGCTGTCGAGGCGGCCGTGGACCGGGCCCACCACCAGTGGACGAGCCTCGGTGAGAGCGCCGACGCGCGTGAACTGGGGCCGGTGGTCGTGGAGTTGCGGCGCCGCGTGCCCGGCCGGCGCGAAGGAGCCGTACGACATGCCGAGCGGCAACTGGAGAAGCTCGGAGAGCCGACGAGGACCGCCCAGCACGTGCCGGGGTAGACACCTCCGGAGCCGGTCCTGGCTGGTCCGGCTGGTCCTGGGCTGGTCCTGGGCTGGCCCGGAGCCGGTCCTGGCTGGTCCGGCTGGTCCTGGGCTGGTCCTGGGCTGGCCCGGAGCTGGTCCTGGGCTGGTCCTGGGCTGGTCCTGAGCCGGTCCTGGGCTGGTCCTGAGTCGGTCCTGGGCTGGTCCTGAGTCGGTCCTGAGTCGGTCCTGAGCCGGTCCTGAGCCGGTCCGGAGCCGGTCCTGAGCCGGTCCTGGGCTGGCCCGGAGCTGGTCCTGGGCCGGTCCTGGGCTGGCCCGGAACCGGTCCTGAGCTGGTCCGGAGTCGGCCCGGAGCCGGTCCTGGGCCGTCCCTGGGCCGGACCTGAGCCCGTCCTGGGCCCGTTCTCGGCGGGCGCTAGGTCGCCGAAAGCACCGTCAGCGCACCCGAGACCAGCGTCCGTACCCCCGGTGCGACCGTCGAGAGGTCCGGTGCGAACAGGGGGCTGTGGTTGCTCGGGACCGCCGCGAGCCTCGCCATCAGGTCGTCGCCGCCCTCCGCCGCGTTCCACACGTCGCCCGGTGTGGTCGTCACGAACCAGTACGAGTACGGGAGTCCGTCCGTCGCCAGGTGGGCGAAGTCCTCGCTGCCCATGGCGGGCCCGGGGTCGAAGACCGTGGCCGCGCCGAACGCCTCGCGGTGGGCCGAGGCCACCCGCTCGTCGAGCGTCGCGTCGTTGACGGTCGGCGGGAAGGTCGCGCCGACCCGGATCTCCGGCTCGCTCGGGCAGCCCGCCGCCAGGCACTCGCCCTGGGCGATACGCCTGATCGCGGCCAGCATGCGATCGCGAACGTCGTCGGACTGGGTGCGCAGGTTCAGGGCGATACGGGCCGTCGCCGGGATGATGTTGTGCCGGGTGCCCGCCTCGATCATCCCGACCGTCAGGACGGCGGAGTCGCGGGCCGCGATCTCACGCGAGACGACCGACTGGAGGCGCGTGACGAGGTAGGCGGCCGTCACCACCGGGTCGACCGTCGTCTCCGGGCGGGAGCCGTGACCGCCCCTGCCGTGCACGATCACGTCGACGTCCGTCGAAGCCGACATGATCAGACCGGGGACATGCGGATAGAGGCCGGCCGGACCCGGCGCCGCGTGCTGCGCCAACAAGGCGTCCGGGCGCGGGAAACGGTCGTACAGGCCGTCCGCCAGCATCGCCCGCGCGCCCTCGCCGGTCTCCTCGCCGGGCTGGCCGACCAGCACCAGTGTGCCGTTCCAGGTGTCCCGGCCCGCCGACAGGGCCTGGGCGGCACCGGCCAGCCAGGTCACGTGCAGGTCGTGGCCGCAGGCGTGCATCACGCCGGGGACGGTGGAGGCGTACGGCAGGCCGGTCTCCTCGGGGACGGGGAGCGCGTCCAGGTCCGCGCGGAGCAGGACCGTCGGGCCGTCGCCGTTGCGCAGGACGCCCACGACACCGGTGCCGCCGACGCCCTCGGTCGTCTCGTACCCGGATTCCCGGAGGGACCCGGCCAGCAGGCCCGCCGTGCGGTGTTCCGCCAGGGACAGCTCGGGGTGGCGGTGCAGGTCGCGGTAGAGGTCCTCCAGCGCCGGGACGGGCAGGTCGGCTGTGAGGTCGAGCGCGGTGCGGGAGACGGGAGAGGTCACGTGGGCAGCGTATGCCCGTGGCCGGGACGCGGACAGGGGCAGGGACAGGGGCAGGGAGGGACGAGGGGGTGGTGCCGCCGGTGGGACGGGGCGGGGGAGCAGTGGTCCCACCGGCGGCTGCTCAGGACGGCCCGGACGTCACGGACCCGGACGTCACGGACCCGGAGGCCACGAAGTCTGACGTCACGAACTCCGACGTAACCAACCCGGGTGTCAGAACGCGGGGATGGCGGCCGCGGCCCGGCTGTCGGCGTCGCGGGCCTTGTTGATGTTGCTCTGGAAGTTGCCGGTCAGCGGGAAGTTGGCTTTGCCCCACTTGGAGTTCCACAGCTGGTCGCGCGGCGTCTTGTCCATGTTCTCCATGGTCACCAGGGCCGGCATGTCCCAGCCCCCGTCGCCCCACGCCTCCGCGGTCTCGCCCCACTGGGCGAAGCGGAAGGCGTGCGTGCTCGCGCCGTCCTTGTGGTAGACGATCTTGACGTGGTTGCCGTCCATCGGCACCTCGTTTATCGGGTGGGTGCTGTAGCCGCCGTGCCGGGAGGCCGAGAGGTAGCTGGGCCGCTCGTCGCCCTGCTTCTGGAAGACCACCACGGACTCCCAGTCGTGGCGGTGACCGAAGGCGTCGGCACCGGCCAGCGTCTGGTCCTTCTCGAAGTAGAGCGCGTAGAGGTACGCGCACCAGCCGTTCTTGCACCAGCCCTGCGAGTACGTGTTCGCCTTGCCGAGGTGGTTGGTCCGGCAACCTCCGGTGATCGAACCGGTGTTGTCGAGACCGCCGTTGAGCTTTCCGCTCGCGTCGACGGCCGCCGCGGGGAAGCAGCTGTCCGTGTCGTAGTCCCACATCGGCATGTACTTCTTCTGGAAGGTGGCCGCGTTCGCCGGGAGCGCGGTCAGGATCGCGGCGAACGCGCTCGTCGAGAAGCCGACGGTGAGTGCGCCGGCGCTGAGCGCGACGAGTGCCGCCCGGCCGAGACGGGAAGTCCTGCTGCTGTGCGTGGATGCCTTGAACATGTGCGAGTGCTCTCCACTGTTGTCGTGCCGGAATACGGTCGGTCGAGCCGTGCGTCCGGCGTGGCAGGACAGACAGTGGCAGCCGGAAAGTTGACTGGCACCCCTTTCATCAGGCCGTTCAATTCCGTCGTCCGGAGTTCGTTTTCACCGCCCCGCCCGTATTTGTTGTGAACAGGTATGGCGCTCGGACCGTTTTTCCCTGTGATGTGGCTCCTGTGCCGGCCGGGAATGGGGAGGGTGGAGCTCATGGGGCGTCCCGAAAGACCTGTGGACCCGCAGGCCGGCCCCGTACAGCGGTTCGCCCATGAGCTGCGGGAGTTGCGGCGGACGGCGGGCGCGCCCTCGTACCGGCGGATGGCCGAGGCCGCCGGCTTCTCGGCGGCGACCCTGTCCGAGGCGGCGCGCGGGGAGCGGCTGCCCTCCCTCGCCGTGGTCCAGGGATACGTACAGGCGTGCGGGGGTGACCCGGGTGTGTGGGAGCCGCGCTGGAAGGACACCGAGACGCAGGTGGTGGCCGCCGCCCGCGACGAGGACGGGGAGGCCTCGGCGCCCTACCGGGGGTTGGCCCCCTTCGGCTCGGACGACCGGGACCTGTTCTTCGGACGGGACGAACTCGTCGTCGAGCTGCTGCGGTTGGTGCGGGAACACCGGTTCGCGGTGGTGTTCGGGGCGTCGGGGAGCGGGAAGTCGTCACTGCTGCGGGCCGGCCTGATACCCCGCCTCCAGCAGGAGAGCGCCTGCCAGGGGCAGCAGCGGTCCGGCCCCGCCGTGGTGCGGGTGTTCACGCCCGGCGAGCGGCCCGCCGAGACGTACGGGCAGCTGCTGAGCCCCGCCGAGGGCGCGCCGGAGAGCTGGGTGGTGGTCGATCAGTTCGAGGAGGTCTTCACCCTGTGCCACGACCGCGCCGAGCGGGCCCGGTTCGTCGACCTCCTGCTCGCCGCCCGCGCCCCGGACAGCCGGTTGCGCGTCCTGGTGTCCGTACGGGCCGACTTCTACGCCCGCTGCGCCGAGCACCGGGAGTTCGCCGACGCGCTCGCCGGGGCCGGGCTGCTGGTCGGGGCGATGACGGCGGACGAACTGCGGGAGGCGGTGACCAGACCGGCGGCGGCCGTCGGGCTCCTGGTCGAACGGGAGCTGACCGCGCGGATCGTCGACGAGGTCCTGGACCGGCCGGGCGCGCTGCCGATGCTGTCGCACGTGCTGCTGGAGACCTGGCGGCGGCGCCGGGGCCGACTGCTGACGCTGGCCGCGTACGAGGCGGCGGGCGGGGTGCGCGGGGCGATCGCGGCGAGCGCGGAGGAGGTGTACGGGCAGCTGACTCCCGCCCAGGCGCGCTGCGCACGGCGGTTGCTGCTGCGGATGGTCGAGCCGGGGCAGGGCAGCGCCGACACCCGGCGCCCGCTGACCCGGGCCGAACTGGCGGAGTCGACGACCGACCCGGATGTGCCCGTGGTGGTGGAACGGCTGGCCAGGGCCCGGCTCCTCACCGCCGACGAGACGGGCGTCCAGCTCGCCCACGAGGCGCTGATCACCTGCTGGCCGAGGCTGCGCGACTGGATCGAGGCGGACCGGGAGTGGCTGGGCCACCATCGGCGACTGGCCGAGGAGGTCCGGCTCTGGCTGGAGCACGACCGTGACCCGGGCGCGCTGGTCCGGGGCAGCAGACTGGCCCGCGCCGAGGAACTGTTCGCGGGGGAACCGGCCGGCGAAGGGGGCCGGCTCACCTCGGCCGAGCGGGAGTTCCTCGACGCGGCGCTCGCGGCCCGCGTCGCGGAGTCCCGGGCCGCCGCCCGCACCACCCGGCGCTCGCGCGTCCTGGTCGCCGCGCTGTCCGCCGTACTGGCGCTGGCTCTGCTGGGTGGGCTGGCCGCCTGGCACCTGGGCGCCGACAACGCGCGCCACCACACCGACATCGCCGCCCGCCGGGTCGCGGACCTCGCCGACGCGATGCGGACGACCGACCCGCGCACCGCGATGCTGCTGAGCGTCGCCGCCTGGCGCGTCTCGCCGCTCCCGGAGGCCCGCCGGGCGCTGCTCGGCTCCCTCGCCCAGGCGGAACACGCCGTGTTCACCGACCCGGCGCCCGGTGACAGCCCGGCGCGGTTCCTCGCCGACTCCGGTCGTACGCTGCTCAGCGCCGCCGGCCGCACCTGGCGGACCTGGGACGTGGCCGGGGTCCGCAGCACCGGCTCCGGACCGCTGCCGGCCGGCGAGGTGATCGCGGCCGGCCCCGACGCCCGGGTCCTCGCGATCGCCGGGGACGCCGGAATCCGCCTGTGGGACACGGCCACCGGCCGCTGGACCGGAGATCCGCGCCCCCTCTCCCTCACCTCTGTCACGGACCTCGCGGCGGGCGCCCAGATCGTGAGCGACATCTACGACGACCGGGTACGTCTGCGGTCCGTCACCGACGGCCACGTGCTGTTCGAGGGCCGGGCGGCGGGCCTGGTGACCCCGGCCGTGAGCGCCGACGGCCGGCTGGCCGCCGTCTGCCCCGAGGGCGGTTCCCCGCAGGTCTGGGACATCGCCCGCCGACGCGTCCGACCCGGCCCCTGGGACCGCGCCCGAGGCCTGTGCGAGGAGGTGGAGGCGACTGCCCTGGTGTTCGGTGCCGGCGGCGACCGGCTCGCCGCGCTCTCGGAGTCGGGCGTGACGGTGTGGGACACCGCGTCCGCCCGCGAGATCGCCCACCTCGACGAACCGGGCGCCGGGCGGGCCGCGTTCACCCCGGACGGCGCCTTCCTCGCGACGGCGGGCGGCGCCGAGATCCGGGTGTGGCGGCTGTCCGACCCGGCGGCCCCCGTGTTCCGGCACTCCCTCAACAACCAGCACCTGTACGCGATTTCGTGGGACCCCGTCCGCCGCACCACCCTGCGCTACCTCGAAGGCGGCGCCGTCCACTGCCTGGAACTGGGGATGGCGGTCACCCCCGCCTGGCACCAGGACGCGCGGGCGGCGGTACGGGTCAGCCCCGACGCCCGTACGTACGCCACCGCCGAACTCAACCCCGAACGCACCACCGGCGCCCGCTACCGTTTCGAACTCCGGGCCACCTCCGACGGCCGCCTCCTGCGCACCCTCCCCGCCCCGCCCCCGCCCGTCTCGGCGGACCCCGCCACCCCCGTGATCCCCGAGGACACGCTGGCCCTCCTCGCGTTCAGCCCCGACGGTCACGCGCTCTCCTACGGTGTCTCCGCGCCCGGCAGGGAGGCGTCCCCGCAACGCCTCACCGTGTGGGACCTGACCCGTGACCGGGTCCGGGCGACCCTGGAACTCGCGACCCCCGAGTCCGCCGCCCCGGTGATCGCCCTGGCCCTGGGCCCCGAAGGCTCCACCGTGTACGCGGCCCGGATGCCGGTCCTGGGCGCCCTGCGCGACGAGGCGTGGGACACCGGAACGGGCCGCAGGACCACCGTCCTGACCGGGCTCACCAGCGGCCACCTGGCCGTGCACCCGGCCGGTGGCCTCCTCGTCGGTGACAACCGCACGGCGGATCCCCGCACGGGGAACGTCACCGGCAAGGGCCTGGTCCAGGGCGAACAGATCAGCGCCCTCGCCTTCTCCCCCGACGGTTCACGCCTCGCCGCGGGCGACCTGACCGGCCGCGTCGCCCTGTGGGACGGGGAGTTGGACGAGCGTACGGGCATCCTGCGCAACGTCTTCCCCGCTCCCCTGGGCGCGGAACCGGAAGCGGTGAGCGCGCTGGTCCTCAGCCCCGACGGCGCCACCCTCGCGGTCGGCGGCGGCGCCGGCACCCTCCAGCTCTGGGACATCGCCACCCAGCAGCCCCTGGGCGGCCCGCTGACCACGCCGGGCGAGCCGGTCGACACCCTCGCCTTCAGCCCCGACAGCGGCACGCTGTACGCGGGGAGCGCGCACGTCCCGCTTCAGCGGTACGCCGTCGATCCGGAGCGCGCGGTCGCCCGGATGTGCGCCCGCGCGGGCACGGGGGCGGAGCTTTCGCGGGAGCAGTGGCGGGTTTACGTTCCGGAGGTGGCGTACCGCCGGGTGTGCGTCAGTTGAACGGGTCGAGGGTGATGTACGCCGTCTGCGGTGAGCCGTCGTTGACCAGCGACTCGTGGTGGCCGACGTCGTCGAAGGCGAAGGCGTACGCCGTGCCGTCGGCCATCTGGGCGTGGATCTTCCGGGCGTAGTGGTTGGTCACGGCGTCCTGGTAGAAGCCGGCCGAACTCGTGTCGGGCTGGCTGGAGTTGGTCAGGAGCGTGGAGCGGTTGTAGCCGGCGCACAGGGTGCGGGAGATCGGGCCGCGCACCAGGTCGTTCGGTGCGTCCAGGAGTTTGTGGCAGCCGAAGATGCTGTCGGCGTCGGGCTTCTGGAAGCTGGTGACGACAGCGCCGGCGCCGTTGGTGAAGTTCATGACGTTGCCCGAGACCCGGCCGTAGTACTTGGTGCCCGGCTGGTCGGCGAACGGGGTCACCGTCAGCGTGGAGCTGGCGTACTTGGTCCACACGCGGTTGACGTAGTCGTCCATGACGGTGCTCGGCAGGGCGCCTGACTCGATGCCGTGGCCGGGCGAGAGGGCGCGCAGGATGGTGCCGTCGGACCGGGTTCTGATGAGGTTGGCCCAGCCGCCGGGCTGGCCCTTCAGGGCGTTGAAGAACCCGGCGTAGCCGCCCGCCTTCAGATGGCCGGTGTTCTTGACGGTGCCGGAGGTGTTCTTGACGCCCACGGCGTAGGGGGCCGAGAACATGTCCACCTGTGTGCTGTTGATCCACAGACCGGCGTCGCTCAGCGTGTACTCGGTCCAGTTGAAGAGGATGTTCGCGTTGGGGTCGGAGGGGTTCTGCACGGCTGGCTGGACCAGGCCGCCGGTGGTCAGCTTGAACACGAGTTTCTGGCCGTAGGAGAAGTAGACGCGGCCGGAGAACTTCGGCATCCGGAGCGTCATCGACGACCCGTTGGCCGGCCCGGTGATCGACGCGTCGGGCGCGGGGGTCGGCGGGTTGCCGCCGCCGGGCCAGGCGTGGAACGTGCCGTTCGCGTCCGCCCAGCCCTGCTGGCCGGTCGAGAGCAGGGTCCCGATGTTGTAGACGTAGACCTGGTCACCGCGCCCGGAGTCGTTCCGGAACTGGAGCGGGATGGTCGTGGGCACCGCGGCTTCCGCGTGGGGCGCGGGCCCCGCCGCCGTGAGCCCCGTGGCGACGGCCGCCGCGGCGACCAGGGGCACCAGTACGCTCCGTACTTTCCCTTGGGCAAACACGTTCGTCCTCCTCGTGTCGCTTTCCCGAGAGCTTCCGACCACCTTCTGAGAGCGCTCTCAGGCTGCTCGCGTGAACGGAGCACGTCAAGGTCTAGACCGGATGGTTGCTTCTTCGTGCTGTCGTCAACGCCACATCAAGGTCGGTTTACGACGTCGGCGTACGAATCGTAAATTGACCACCTGAACATCGCTTTCACCCGGATGGTGGTAATCCCGTGGGGCGTCCCGAAAGACCGCTGGACCCCGACGCCGGCCCCGTGCAGCGGCTCGCGCACGAGCTGCGCGAGCTGCGCGGGGCGGCGGGCGGGCCGTCGTACCGGACGATGACCGAGGTGGCCGGCTGCTCGGTGAGCTCGCTGTCCGAGGCGGCGGCCGGGCGGAAACTGCCCTCGTTCACCGTCTTCCAGGGATACGTACGGGCTTGCGGCGGCGATCTCGGCGAGTGGGAACCCCGGTGGAAGGACGCCGACGCGCAAGCCGCCGGAACCGTGCGCGAGGAAGCGCCGGACGCGGCACCCCCGTACCGCGGACTGGCCCGCTTCGAACCCGGCGACCACGCCCTCTTCTTCGGCCGGGACCGGCTCGTCGAGGAGGCGCGGGAACTGGTGTGCACCCACCGGTTCGCCGTCCTGTTCGGGGCGTCCGGGAGCGGGAAGTCGTCGCTGCTGAGGGCCGGACTGATACCCCACCTGCGCGCCGAGATCGCGCGCGCCGGGGCCCCGGCCGCGCTCCGGGTGCTGACCCCCGGGGCCGCGCCGGCACGGACGTACGGCCATCTGCTGACCCCGAAGGACGGCGAGCCGGAGAGCTGGGTCGTGGTGGACCAGTTCGAAGAGGTCTTCACCCTCTGCCGCGACTCACGGGAGCGCTCCCACTTCATCGACCTGCTGCTCGCCGCCCGGAACCCGGACAGCCGGCTGCGGGTGCTCATCGCCGTACGCGCCGACTTCTACGCCCGCTGCGCCGAGCACCGGGAACTCGCCGACGCCCTGCGCGGCGCGGGGCTGCCGGTCGGCCCGATGAGCGCGGAGGAGCTGCGCGAGGCGGTCGTCGGACCGGCCCAGGCCGCCGGACTGCTGGTGGAACGGGACCTGACCGCGCGGATCGTCGACGAGGTCCAGGACCAGCCGGGCGCGCTGCCCATGCTGTCCCACGCCCTCCTGGAGACCTGGCGCCGCCGCCGCAGCCGCATGCTCACCCTGACGGGGTACGAGGCGGTCGGCGGCGTCCTCGGCGCCATCGCCGCGACCGCCGAGGACGTGTACGGCAGGCTGTCCGAGGCCGAGGCACGCACCGCCCGCCAGTTGCTGCTGCGCCTGATCGAGCCCGGCCAGGGCAACGCCGACACCCGGCGCCCCCTGGTCCGCGCCGAACTCGACGACTGGAACGGCGACGACGTGCCCGTGGTGGTGGACAGGCTGGCCCGCGCCCGCCTTGTCACCGTCGACGAGGACGGCGTCCAGCTCGCCCACGAGGCGCTCATCACCTGCTGGCCGAGGCTGCGCGGCTGGATCGAGGAGGACCGGGAGCGGCTGCGCCACCACCGGCGCCTCACCGAGGCCGCCCGCGCCTGGCTGGAGCACGACCGCGACCCCGGCGCCCTCTACCGGGGCAGCCGCCTGGTCCGTGCCGAGGAACTGTTCGCCGACGACCGCAGCGCGCTGACGGCACCGGAGTGCGCGTTCCTCACGGCCGCCCTGGCAGCCCGCGAGTCGGAACGCCGGGCCGTGACCCGGACCGCCCGCCGCTCCCGCACCCTCGTCGGCGCGCTGTCCGCCGTACTGGCGGTGGCGCTCCTGATCGGCCTCGCCGCCTGGCAGCAGGCCGAGGACAGCCAGAAGCGGCGCACCGACGACGCGGCCCGCCGGGTCGCCGAGGTCGCCGACGGCCTCCGCACGACCGACCCGCGCACCGCGATGCTGCTGGGCGTCGCCGCCTGGCGCATCTCGCCGCTGCCCGAGGCCCGGCGCGCCCTCCTGGGCTCTCTCACCCAGCCCGAAAGGGGCACCTTCACCGACCCCGCGACAGCCGCCGACCCCGTACGACTCCTTCTCGACTCCGGCCGTACGCTGCTCAGTTCGGACGGCGGCAACTGGCGGACCTGGGACCTGGCGACCGGGCGGCACACCGCCTCGGGCCGCCTCCCGGACGGAGGCGCGGACGCCCTCGTCACCGCCGGGCCGGGCGCCAGGGTGCTCGCCGTCGCCGCGAAGGACGGCGTCCGGCTGTGGGACGCGACTTCTCGGCACTGGACCGGCGGCTCCCCCCGACTCGCGGCGAACTGGGCGAACGTCCACTTCAGCCCCGACGGCGCCACCTTCCTCGTCAGCACCACCGAGGGCCGGGTCCAGCTGCGGTCGGTCGCGGACGGCCGCCTCCTCTACGCGACGCACGGCTCGGCCGACCTGTCCGACGTGGCGTCGGGGCCGGACGGCCGACTGGTGGCCCTCTGCCCGGACGGCCGGGCACCGCAGCTGTGGGACCTCCGCGACCGGCGTCTCGTGCACGGCTCATGGGAGCGGTCTCGGAAACTCTGCGACGAGAACTCGACGTTGGTGTTCGGAGGGGGCGGCGGCGCGGGCGGGGGCGGCGGCCGGTTCGCGGTTCTCTCGTACACAGGCCGGCGCCCCGAGGGCAACGGATCCACCGGGACGAGCGGGAACACCGGCCTGCGTGTCTGGGACGCGGACACCGGGCGCCAGGTCGCCGGCATCCGCTCGCTGGGCGTGGACTCCGCCGCGTTCAGCCCGGACGGGACGCTGCTGGCGACGGCAGACGACACCGAGGTCCGGGTCTGGCGTCTCGACGGCCGTGCGACGACCCCCGTCTTCCGGCACGCCCTGAACAACCAGAGCCTCTCGGCCGGCCTCAGCTGGGTGCCCGGCCGCCGTCCGGTGCTGCGCTACCTGGAGGAGCGCACCGTCCACACCCTCGACCTCGGCCCGGCGGCCACCTCTGCCTGGCGCGCACACCCGGCGGACGACGTCCTGCTCAGCCCGGACGGTCACACGCTGGCCACCGCCGAACGCACCACCGGCGCCAACTACCGCTTCCGGCTCCTCGACACCCGCGACGGCCACGACCTGGGCACCCTGCCGTCCCCGCCCGCGCCCGTCTCCGACGACCCCTCCATGCCGGTGGACCCGCCGAGCACGCTCGCCGTGACGTCCTTCAGCCCCGACGGCACGACGTTCGCGTACGGGGTCTCCGCGCCCGGCGTCGAGACGGCGCCGCAGCCCATCACGGTCTGGGACGTCGGACGCCACCGTGCCCTCACCACCCTGTCCCTGCCGAACGCCGGCTCGGTCGATGGGGCCGTGGAACTGCGTCTGGGCCCGGCCGGACACCGCCTCTACGTCACCCGTGTATCGGACGTCGGCATACTCGACGAGGAGGTCTGGGACGTCACCCGGCATCGCCGGACCGGCAGGCTCCATGGGCTGGAGGGCATGCCCCTGGCCATCCGCCCGGACGGGGGCCTCCTCGTCGGCGACAACCGCGCCGTCCGCCTGCCCGCCGGCAAGGTCACCAGGCCCAGCCTCGTCCAGGGCGCCCGGACCGGCGCCCTGGCCTTCTCCTCGGACGGCTCCCTGCTGGCGGCGGGCGACTGGTCCGGCCGCGTCGCCCTGTGGGACGGCGACCTCCGGCGCAGCACGGGCGTCATGCGCAGCGTCTTCCCGACCGCCCTCGAAGGGGGCCCGGAGGGAGTCGGCGCGCTGGCTGTCAGCCCCGACCGCCGCACCTTGGCGGTCGCCGGCGACCAGGGCACTCTCCAGCTGTGGGACATCCCGACCGGCCAGCCCCTGGGCGGCACGCTGACCACCCCCGGCGACGCGATCACGACCCTGGCCTTCGCTCCCGACAGCACGACGCTGTACGCGGGGAGCGCCTACGTCCCCCTCCAGCGCTACTCGATAGACCCGGCGGGCGCGGTACGGCAGGTATGCGACCGAGCGGGCGGCCACGGCCTGACACGGGAACAGTGGCGGACGTACATCCCGGACGCGGGGTTCAAGGGGGTGTGCGGGACCTAGACGTATGGATCACGAGGGGGTCACTTGCCATCCCGGAAACTCGTCTCTTTCCGTACCGGAAACTATCGGCTACTCTTTCCGTCATGGAAACAAACGGGCCACGACTGACGCCGGAACAGGCACGTTCCGCCCTGGCCGACACCGAGCACGTCCGGGCCTCCGCCGCGGCGGTGTCGGCCACACCATGGCCGACCTGGTTCTTCGTCACGCTCACGCTCTACATCGCCGCGCTTCCGATCACCTACGGAGGCATCACGGCCGAGTCGGACTGGCTGCTGCCGCGCCTCGCCTGGATCGGCATCATGCTGGCGACCACCGCCGTGTACGGGGCGCTCCTCTCCGTCGCGTCCAGGTCCTGGCGTGACAGGACCGGGGTGGCGCTGCGGTTCGACGTGCTGCCGAAGCGGGTGACCGTGCCGCTCAAGGTAGGCCTGCCCATGCTGCTGGTGGGGTCGGCGTTCGCGTTCCGGCTCACGGGACGGCCGGCGTGGCTGATCGCGGCCTCGCTCATCGGCGCCGCCGTGTCCGTCGGCTTCCACCTCACCTTCGTCCGGCTCCACCGGAAGTCCGCGTGAGCGCCGAGGCCGACGACGGGCCGGCGGGTTTCGACACCACCATCCACGCCCCGAACCGACTGCGCGTCTGCGCCCTGCTGGACACGGCGGGCGAGGCGGAGTTCGGCATGGTCCAGAAACAACTCGCCCTCTCCGCCTCCGTATTGAGCAAGCACGTCACCGTCCTGATGGACATCGGCTACGTCGAGCAGCGCAAGGCCGTCCGCGACGCCCGGCAACGCGTGTGGCTCCGCCTGACCGACCGAGGCCGCGCCGCCTACCGGGGGCACCTGGCGGCGCTGCGGGCGATCGTGGGGCCGTCGGATCCGGCTCTCTGACCTCAGCGTCGGTCAGGGCTGTCGCCGTTCTTGGCGTCACACTCGAACCAGACGGTCTTCCCGGTGCGCGTGGGATACGTGGGGGTGGGGTGCGGGGGCGTGCGGTGCCAGCCCCAGCGGTCGGTGACGGCCTCGACGATCAGAAGTCCGCGCCCGCCTTCCCCGTCCACGGCTGTGGACAACCCCGGAAACACCGGGACCCGCGAGTCCGTGTCGGCGACCTCGACCCGGACTCCGTCCCCGCCGGGCTTCCGCAGCAGCAGTACGGTGGCACGCCGGTCGGGGACATGCCGCACGACGTTGGACACCAGCTCGGTCAGAGCGAGGGTGGCGGAGTCGGAGAGGCCGGGCATGCCCCAGGCGCCGAGGTAGGCGCGGAGGATGCGGCGCAGGTGCAGGGCCGAATGCTCACTGAGGGTGAAGTTCATGCCGTACCTCGGCCCAAGGGGGCTGTCGCCCAGGTCAGTTACGTGATTCACGTCACCAGAGTGGAGTGGCGCGATTACGCTGGGCTACAGACTGAATCCAACGACGCTCAGCGTCAGCTTGGGGGTGGCCCGCCGTGCCCAACATCCGCGAACTCGACCCCAGTGCCTCTCCGCTGGACTACTTCGGCTTCGAGCTGCGCCGAAGGAGAGAGGAAGCGGGCCTCAAGCAGAGCCAGTTGGGTGACTGCGTCTTCTGTACGGCGTCCCTGATCGGCCAGATCGAGACAGCGAGGAAGGTTCCCACCAGGGATTTCGCGGAGCGGGTGGACGCGGCACTGGGAACGGACGGGATGTTCTCGCGCCTGGTGGGGCTGGTGCTGCGAAGCCAACTTCCGCACTGGTTTCAGGCGTACGCGGAGATGGAGGCGCGGGCCACCTATATCTCGTCGTATCAGGCTCAGTTGATCGACGGGCTTCTGCAAACGGAGGCGTACGCACGCGCGGTGCTGGGTGTCCGAGGCGGCGACGATCTCGATGCGCGCGTGGCCGCACGGCTGGACCGCCAGCGCATCCTGTCGCAGAAGGAACCGCCGCTGGTGTGGGTGGTGATGAGCGAGGCTGCGCTCTATCAGACGGTCGGCGGCCGGGAGGCCATGCGGGGCCAACTCGCGCACCTGTTGGACTTCTCGGCGAGTGGGTGGACGCAGATTCAGGTGCTGCCGTTCGACGCGGGGCAACACCCGGGACTGATGGGGTCGTTCAACCTCCTGCGCTTCGACAGCGACCCGGACCTCGTCTACACGGAGGACTTCGTCCAGGGCCATATGACCGCCGATCCAGGCAAGTTCAAGGAAGGCTCCCTCCGTTACGATCAACTGAAAGCGTCCGCCCTGCCGGTTGGCGACTCGGCGGCGTTGATCGCGCGCGTAATGGAGGAGCGGTATGGGCACCAACCAGGACCTGTCAACCGCGCGGTGGCGTAAGTCCAGCTACAGCGGCGACACGGGCGGCCAGTGCGTCGAGTGCGCCCCCCTCGGCACCGCAACCTGGCGCAAGTCCTCGTACAGCGGCAACACGGGCGGCGAGTGCGTCGAGGTCGCCGACCTCACCCCCCACATCGTGGTCCGCGACTCGAAGGACCCCGGCGTCGGTGCCCTCACGCTCACGCCGGAGGCCTTCGTCGCGTTCGTGCATGCGATCTAGCGGACGTCGAACTAGCTTGTGAGAACGACGAGTTGCTGAGTGGCCCGGGTCATCGACACATAGCGGTCCACCGCCCCCTCGATGCCCTCGCCGAAGCTCGCCGGGTCGATGACGACGACCAGGTCGAATTCGAGGCCCTTGGACAGTTCCGGGGTCAGTGAGCGGACGCGGGGTGTTGCCTGGAAGCTCGGGGCGCCGATGACGCAGGCGATGCCGTCGGGGTGGGAGGTGAGCCAGGTGTCGAGGACCGGGTCGAGGTCCGAGGCCGGGCCGTGGGTGACGGGGATGCCGCCGCTGCGGATGGACGTCGGGACGTTGGCGTCGGGAAGGGCGGCCCGGATGACCGGCTCGGCCTCCGCCATGATCTCCTCGGGCGTCCGGTAGTTGATGCTGAGGGACGCCAGGGTGATCCGGTCGAGCCCGACGCGTTCGAGGCGTTCCTCCCACGACTCCGTGAACCCGTGCCGGGCCTGGGCGCGGTCCCCGACGATGGTGAAACTCCGGGACGGGCACCGTAGAAGCAGCATCTGCCACTCCGCGTCGGTCAGTTCCTGAGCCTCGTCGACGACGATGTGCGCGAACGGCCCGGCCAGCAGGTCCGGCGCGGCGAGGGCCAGTTCGGACTCGTCGACCAGGCTGACCTTGGCGTCCTGGCCGCGCAGCATCCGCACCAGGCCCACCCCTTCGTCACCGTCGGCGCCGGAGGCGGACGCGGCCTCGATCAGGTTGTCGACCACCTGGTCCATGCGCTCGCGCTGGGCGGCGAGAACGCTCTCGTGCCGGTGCTTTTGCCGGGCCGCCTCCGGGTCGCCGAGCCGCAGTCGGGCCGCGTCCAGCCACGGCAGGTCGGACACGGTCCAGGCCCGGGCGTCCGCGCGCTGCAGCTTCCGTACCTCGTCACGGGTGAGCCAGGGCGCGCACATGCGGAGATACGCGGGCACGGACCACAGGTCGCCGACCACATCGGCCGCTTCCAGCAGCGGCCACGCGCGGTTGAAGGCTGCGACCAACTCCCGGTCCTGCGCGAGGGCCTTGCGGAGCCGGGCGGGCGACACCCCGTGAGGTTCGGGGGCGTCGCCCTCTCCGGCCCCATACCCGTCCCTGTCCCTGTCAGGGTCCCCGTCTGCGTCGCCGTGCTTGTCCGCCAGGATCGTGAGGAGTTCCTCCCAGACCTGGTCGCGGGCCTCGTTGTGCGGGACGCCGGGTGCCGCCTCGAAGGCGACGGCCCAGTCCCCGGCGGTCAGCCGGACGTCGGACCAGGGTGTCGAGACCGTCATCCCTTGGGTGGGCGGCTCCTCGTAGAAGCGGACGGCCCTCTCGATCGCCTGCACCAGCTCCGCCGACGACTTCAGACGGGCCACTTCCGGGTCGGCCTCGGCCGCAGCCGAGGCACCCTCGTCGACGAGGTCCCGCAGGGTGCAGGTCTGCACGCCCTCCTCGCCGAGACTGGGCAGCACATCGGCGACGTACGACAGGTACGGCCGGTGCGGGCCGACGAACAGGATGCCGCCACGGCGGTGACCGAGACGCGGGTCGGCGTAGAGGAGGTAGGCCGAACGGTGCAGGGCGACGACGGTCTTGCCGGTGCCCGGGCCGCCGTCGACGACGAGCGCGCCCCGCGAACCCGCGCGGATGATGGCGTCCTGGTCGGCCTGGATGGTGCCGAGCACGTCACGCATGCGCGGCGAACGGTTGCTGCCGAGGCTGGCGATGAAGGCGGACTGGTCGTCGAGGGCGGCGGCATGCCCGTCCAGCCCGTCCGGGGTGAACACCTCGTCCCAGTAGTCGCTGATCCGGCCGTCGGTCCAGCGGTACCGGCGGCGGCTCGCCAGCCCCATCGGGTTGCCGTGGGTGGCGCCGAAGAACGGCTCGGCGGCGGGGGAGCGCCAGTCCAGCAGCAGCCGCCGGCCGGTGCTGTCGGTGAGGCCGAGCCGTCCGACGTACACGGACCGCTCGGGGTCGTCCGCGTCGACCATGTGCCCGAGGCAGAGGTCGAGGCCGAAGCGGCGCAGGGCGCGCAGACGGGCGGTGATGCGGTGGATCTCGGTGTCCCGGTCCATCGCGTCCCGGCCGGTGCCGCCGGGTGCTTTGCGCTCCGCGTCGAGACGGTCGGACAGTTCGGCGATCGTCTGCCGCAGGCACTCCGCGATGGCGGCGAAGTGCCGCTCGTCGCGGGCGATCAGCTTCGGGTCGGCCTTGGCGGAGAGACGGTCGGGAAGGTCGAATGCGCTGGTGGTGGTCAGGGGGGTGGTCAAGTCATCAACTCCGGTGTTCCGAGGCGCTGGTGATCAGGTGTGCGGTGTTCAGGCGGCGTCCTGACTACCGGCCGACCGTGTCGGGCAGCAGCGTCGCGGCCACGGCCCGCTCGCGCGTCTCAGGGGATGGGCTGGACACCCCCGCGCGCGACCCATAGGTCGGCAGCAACAAAGCACGCACTTCGAGACTCCCCGTTTCCGCGAATTCCGGCCTAGGCCGGAGATTCTGCGGTACGACGGGGGCCTTGCCGCAAGCCCCCCGGTGCGCTATATCTTGAACATGGCAAGGGGTCCGCGATCCCTTGCCTTTGTCCTTTTCGGCGGGCCCGAACGGTGAGACTCAACCCTGCGCGCCCCGCCGCTCCCTTCTCGCCCTGACCTTGACGACGATCAACGCCGGGCCGGCGTTCTTCGACGTAGCGGACCAGCAGGTTGCGCACGGGTGTGCTCTGGAGGTTGTAGAAGTCGACCAGTTCGGCGCTGGGCCGCTGGCCGTGCCGCAGCGCGTCTTTGGGAAAAGGGAGTTGGGGAAACCCGATGACACACGACGGGACCGCCACCCCAACTCCCGTTCGATCACCGGTGGTCGAACGCTGCCGCGCCCTGACCGACACCCGCCGGTTCGCGGCAGCCGTCCTCACACTCATCCTCCCCAAAAGCCCCCCGGCACCTCCCATCCCCACCCGGTAACCTGCTGATCCGCGCCGGGGTTCCATACATCAATCGATGAGACAGCCGCCCGGTGGCGCGGACGGCGGCCGTCAGAGGTATGTAGTGCGTAGCACAACGGGGAAGATTCTCACGCTGACCACCATGGCGGCACTGGCGCTCGGCGTCAGCGTCTCGCCGGCCTCCGCGGCGACGACGGACAAGACGATCCGCAAGGTCAACGGCGTCTACGGGACGAGCGGCGAGTACTGGTACACCAACGGCAAGTCCTGGCGTGCCCTCAACGCGGTCGGCGCCCACAAGTCCGACATCACGGGCAAGAGGAAGCCGACGCTGTACGCCCGCTTCCTCTACAAGAAGCCCGGCGGCACGTACAAGGCCGCCAGTGGCTGGAAGAAAGCCGACGTCTACAAGATCCGCGGCCTATGGGAGGCCCACACCGGCTGGGGCAAGGAGGGCCACTCGGGCGCGAAGTACCCCAAGAACACGCAGATCTGCACCCAGTTCAAGGGCAGCACCGTGAAGACCTGCGCCCCCCTGAAGTAACGACTCACCAGTGACCGACCGGAGGCGGCACACCGGACCGCCTCCGGCACGGCCTCTCCGTAGGCCGAACACCTCTCGCTGGGAGCCGCTCCCTGAAGTCGGCTCCAAGAGGTCCTCACGCGCCGGGTTGCCCTGACGTGGGAGGAGTCGATCACCGCTCGCGACCAGTCGAGCTTCTTCGCGGCCCGCAGCTTCCTCAGCAGCACCAGATGCAGTGCGTCCCACACCCCGGCCCGGTTCCACGCGACAAGACGCCGCCAGCAGTGGAAGATAATTTCCATTGACGAGCTGGTTACTCGCGCGGCATTTGGGGGAAACATCCTGCCCGTTCTCTTTAGGCCATCCGGCGCCATCGTGGCGACCCGCGCAGGAAGAGAACCCGATGACGGACACGGGCACGGACAGACCCACGGAGATCACGGGCAGGGAGGACTACTCCCCCCGCCTCTACAACGAGGACCTCGCCCCGGCCACCGAGCGCAAGTGGGGCGCGTTCAGCATCTTCAACGTCTGGACCTCGGACGTACACAGTCTCTACGGCTACTTCCTCGCCGCCAGTCTGTTCCTGGTCGCCGGTAACACCTTCAAGTTCCTGATCGGCATCGGCGTCGGATCGCTGGTCATCTACTACCTGATGACGCTGATCGGCAAGGCCGGCGTACGGACGGGCGTCCCCTACCCCGTCCTGGCCCGCGCCTCCTTCGGCACCTTCGGCGCGAACGTCCCCGCCCTCGTCCGGGCCGTGGTCGCGACGTTCTGGTACGGCGCCCAGACCAGCGCGGCGGCGGGCGCGATCGTCGCGTTCCTGGTGCGGTACGACGGTCCGAAGCACCTGCACGAGACGACCCGTCTGTTCGACCACAGCGGGCTGGAGGTCATCTGCTACCTCGCCGTCTGGGCTGCCCAGTTGCTGATCATCAGCAAGGGCATGGAGACGGTCCGCCGCTTCCAGGACTTCGCCGGCCCGGCGGTCTGGCTGATGATGCTGGTGCTGGCCGTGGTCCTGTCGGTGAAGGCGGGCACGCTGTCCTTCACCGTCGACATGCCGGCCAAGGACCTCGCCGCCCTGGCGAAGAACGCGACCGGCCTGGACGTGACGCCGGGTTCGTTCGCCGCGATAGCGGCCATCGCCGCGACCTGGGTGACGTACTTCGCCGCGCTGTTCCTGAACTTCGGGGACTTCGCCCGGTTCGCGCCGGACGAGAAGACCCTGAAGAAGGGCAACGTCTGGGGTCTGCCGGTCAACCTGATCCTGTTCTCGCTGGTCGCGGCGATGACAACGGCCTCCGCCAGCAAGGTGTACGGCGAGGTCATCCTCGAACCGGCGGCGATCTCGGCGAAGTTCGACAGCGCGTTCCTCGTCCTGCTGGCCGCCCTGACGTTCGCCGTCGCGACCCTGGGCATCAACGTCGTCGCCAACTTCGTCAGCCCGGCCTTCGACTTCGCCAACGTGGCCCCGAAGCACATCACCTTCAAGCGCGGCGGCCTGATCGCCGCCGTCATCGCCCTGCTCCTCTACCCCCTCCACCCCTGGGACAACGCCCCGAGCTTCGTCAACGCCATCGGCTCGACCATGGGCCCCATCTTCGGCGTGGTCGTCGTCGACTACTACCTTCTCCGCAAGGCCCAGCTGAACGTCCCCGACCTCTACAAGGAGGACGGCGAGTTCCGCTTCCAGGGCGGCTGGAACATCCGCGCCTTCGCGGCGGCGGCGGTCGGCGCGGTCTTCTCCAGCATCCTGCCGACGTACGGTCCCGCCGGGTACGGGGCGGCGCTGGGCCCGTACTCGTGGTTCATCGGAGTGCTGGTCGCGGGGACGATCTACTTCGGGATCAGCGGAGGGAGAAGCCGACTGGTGGCTTCCGAGGAGCCCGCAGTCTGACAGCGGGCGGGCTGCGGAAACGTAACAGCACGCTCGTTCGAGTGAAAGGCTCCGGATTCCGTATTCGGGCCGCCGGTCTACCCTGGGACTGTCGCGCTGAGCGAAGGAGGTCTGACATGGCGACGGCGGAGCCGATCATCATGCCGGGTTACCAGGGCGAGGCCATTCACGGTCCGTACGATGATCCTGACGATCCTGATGGCGAGCGCTACGAGAGGCGTATGCGCGAGTACCTGGGCGGCGCAAGCGTCGAGCAGGCCTTCGAGCTGTTCAGTGCGGCTGCCCCTGAGGGCTGGCGTGTGGAGCTGGTCGAAGGGGAGATCTACGTGGTGCCACCGGCGAATGGGGAGCACGAGGAAATCGTGTCGGAGCTCAGCGGGCAGGTCCGGGACCACAACAAGGGGCTGGGCCGCTACACCGGCATCGGCCTGAACGTTCCCGGGGCCTCCGAGACCGGCCATGTCATTCCCGACCTGGTCGTCGCCCCCAAGGGCAGCTTCGACGACGAGGAGGAGTGGCACGATACGGCCTCCGTGCTGCTGGTCGCCGAGGTCACTTCGACCTCGACCGCCGCACGCGACCGTGACAAGAAGATCCTCGGCTACGCCCGTGCCGACATCCCCGTCTACCTGCTGATCGACCGGGAGGAGGGCGAGGTGCTGGTGTACTCCGAGCCGTCGGGCGACGACTACGCCAAGAGCCTCAAGCACAAACTGGGTCTGACCGTGCCCTTGCCCGCGCCCCTGGGATTCGAGCTGGACACGGCGGAGTTCTGAGTGCCGACGCTGTTCTGATCGGCTGAAACTGAGGCTTCCCTACCCGGGTCGGCTCAGCGCCCACTGCGCTTCGTGCACGGGCCCCGTCCGATGTGGCTCCGCCGCACGGGCCGGGCCCGCGTTCGCGGCGAGGATGAGTGTGGCGGCGGCGACGATCGCCGCGCAGATCGCTCTGGCGTGTGAGAGCACGGCAACCTCGCAACCTCGCGATGACAGCGACGTATCAAGCACGCTTAACCCGTGGCTTAACGTAGAGCTTGACGGTCCTCAACGGCAAGTGGGCGCAGGGGAGTTGGCGATGGTGGAGCGCGACGACCCGGAAGTCATCGGGCGCAGGGTGCAGCGGCTGCGTATCGAGCAGGGGCAGACACAGAGGCAGTTGGCGGAGCCCGCCTACACACCCGCCTACATCTCCACCCTGGAAGCCGGACGCGTGCGGGCCTCCGACGAGGCGCTGCGGCACATCGCCGAGCGGCTGGGGGTGGCGTACGAGGAGATCGTGACCGGGCGTCCGGCCCATCTGGCCACGGACCTCCGGCTGCGACTCACCGACGCCCAGCGCACCCTCGCCACCGGCGAGACCGAGGCGGCGGCCAGGCAGTACCGGGAGCTGAAGGAGGAGGCCGCGCGGCTCGGGCTCCTCGCGGAGGAGGCCGCCGCGCTGCTCGGGCTCGGCGAGTGCGGAGTGGAGACCGGGGATCTCGGCGCCGCCCAGGAGTACTTCGAGCAGGCCGAACGGTGTCTGGCCGACGAGCCCCTCACCGGACGGGTTCCCGCCTTGCGCGGGCGGGCCGTCGCGCACTATCTCGCCGGTGAACTCCGTTACTCCGTATACCTTCTGGAGTCGACGATCGACGAGCTGAACCGCGGCGGGCTGCACGACCCGGACGCGCTTCTCCCCCTCTACGCCAGCTCCATCGCCCCCTACATGGACATGGGCGCCCACGCGCGCGCGGCCCAGGCCGCCGAACTGGCCCTCGCGCTCGCGCCGCAGGTGCGCGATCCGGCGCTCATCGCCCGGATGCACCGGCAGGTGGCCCGGACGATGCTCGCCGAGGGACGGTACGCGGAGGCCGACGCCTCGCTGGCGAAGGCCGCCGAGCTGTACCGGCAGCTGCAGATCCGCACCGAGCTGGCCAACTGCCACTGGATGCGCGGGTATCTGTACGCCCAGCAGAACGAACTCGCCCGCGCAGAAGCCGAGTTGAGGGAGGCGCACGCCATGCTGTCCGCCAAGCGCGCAGCCCTCTACAGCAGCCAGGTCACGGTCGAGCTGGCCGACGTACTGCACCGGCGCGGCAAGTCCGACGAGGCGGCGGCGCTGCTGCACGACGTACTCGGGGACCTGTCGTCGGAGCGCGGCGCCGTGCACTCGGCCGCCGCCCACCGGCTGCTCGGCATCATCGCGGAGGACGCCCGCGACACGGACCGGGCGGAGGAGCACTACGTCCGCGCCCTCAGTGTCCTGGAGCGCGCGGGCGCCGCCGGAGACCTCGCCGACCTGTGCCGGCTGCTCGGCGATCTGCTGCGCCGGACCGGCCGGGTGGAGGCCGCGCTCGACGCGTACCGCACGGGGCTGGGGCATCGTACGGCCCCCGGCACCACGACGCTCGGCCCGGCGCCCGCGCAGCCCCCTCTTTGACGAATCGGGGTCGGCGCACAGCGCTGACGGCTACCCTTCGGTCGAACTGTGGCTATTTGGGCCTTTGGGTATCCAGGCCTTTGGGCTTTTGACCGGGACGGTACGAGCGCGTGAACGGCGAGTACGGCGAGCAGGGCGGGGGGTACGGCCGGCCCGGCGGCGGGTGGAGCGTTGCCGACGGGCTGCGGTTCGCCGTCCGCGCGTTCGTGTACGCCGTCGTCGGCGGCGCCGCGCTGATCGCCATCGCGACCGTCGCCTCCGTACTCGGGCCGACCCTCGCCCTCGACCTCTACACGCCGGCCGTGGCCGCCTGGTGGACGGTGTTCACGGCGGTCGTGGTGCAGGGGGTGCCCTTCCTGCTGCTGGGCACGGTGGTGTCGGCGGCGATCGGGGCCTTCGTACCGGAACGGGTGTTCACCCGGCTGCTGCCGCGCAACCCGGCGCTCGCCGTGCCGATCGCGGGCGCGGCCGGGGTCGTCCTGCCCGGGTGCGAGTGCGCGTCCGTGCCGGTGGCGGGGAGCCTGATGCGGCGCGGGGTGGCCCCGGCCGCCGCGCTCGCGTTCCTGCTCTCCGCGCCGGCGATCAACCCCGTGGTGCTGGTCGCGACCTCGATCGCCTTTCCCGGGCAACCGAGGATGGTGCTCGGGCGGCTGGTGGCCTCCCTGGTCACGGCGGTAATCATGGGCTGGCTGTGGGCGCGGTTCGGGCGGGACGAGTGGCTTCGCAAGCCCCTGCCGGTGGGCGGGTCGTCGGCCTCCGAGCCCTCCGGCTGGCGCGGGTTCTCGGCCGGGCTCCAGCACGACTTCCTGCATGCGGGCGGCTTCCTGGTACTGGGCGCGGGGGCGGCGGCGACCTTCAACATCGTCGTCCCGAGGTCCGTGCTCGACGTGTTCACCGGCTCGGCTTGGCTCGCCGTGCTGCTGCTGGCCGTACTGGCGGTCGTCCTGTGCGTGTGCAGCGAGGCCGACGCCTTCGTGGCGGCCTCCCTCAGCGGCTTCTCCCCGACGGCCCGGCTCGCCTTCATGGTGGTCGGCCCGATGGTCGACCTGAAGCTGATCGCCCTCCAGGCGGGCACCTTCGGCCGCGCGTTCGCCGTCCGGTTCTCGTCGGTGACGTGGGTGGTCGCGGTGAGCAGCAGTGTCGTCGTCGGGTGGTGGTTGTTGTGAGGCGGTACGGGGGTGCCGTGCTGTTGCTGCTGACGGGCGGCGCGGTGCTGCGGATCTCGCTGTTCAGCGAGCTGTATCTGCGATACGTGCAGGAGGGGCTGCGGCCGTACCTGGTGGTGTCCGGAGTGGTACTGGTGCTGCTGGGGGTGGTGGCCGCCGTGGCACGGGGGCGGGGTGAGACGGAGGACCCCGAGGACGACGAGCACGACGAGCGCGACGGTCATGGTGACGGTGACGGTCATGGTCACCGGCATGGGCACGGCCCCCGAGTCGCCTGGCTGCTCACGCTTCCCGCCCTCGCGCTGCTCCTCTTCCCGCCGCCCGCCCTGGGCTCGTACAGCGCCGACCGCGAGGCGGCTCAGCGGGCCGCGCAGGGCGTGGGTACGTTCCCCGCGCTGCCCGCCGGGAATCCGCTGGAGCTGACGGTCGGTGAGTTCGGCTCGCGCGCGATCTTCGACAGCGGTCGGTCACTGAAGGGCCGTACCGTCCGGCTGACCGGCTTCGTCACCCACGGGGACGACGGCGCCTGGTACGTCACCCGCCTCCTCGTCTCCTGCTGCGCGGCCGACGCCACGACGGGCAAGGTCGAGATACGCGACGCCGACGCCCCGGTCACGGACACCTGGGTCACGGTCACCGGAACCTGGGTGCCCAAGGGGAAGCTGGGCTCGGACGCGGCCTGGCCACCGGTGCTGGACGCGGGGTCCGTACGGACGGTCGCGGAGCCGTCGAACCCGTACGAGAAGCGCTGACGGCCGCCCGACACGGACCTGAACGCGGCGGCGGTGAAAGGATTGCCCCGGTGCCGGACAGGGCAGGGCGTGGAATCCATGACGGAGAAGAGGGCCGCCCGGGATCAGCGGGCCCGTTTCGAGGCGCTGGCGCGGGTCGTGGCGGAGCCGTTGCACCGCTATCTGCTGCGGCGTGCGGAACCCGACCAGGTCGACGACGTCCTCGCGGAGACGCTGCTGGTGCTGTGGCGCCGTATCGAGGACGTGCCCGGGCTGGACACGGCGCCCGTCCCCGCCCCGGACCCCGACGCCGTACTGCCCTGGTGCTACGGCGTGGCCCGCGGCTGCCTGGCCAACGCCCGCCGCGCGGACCGACGTAGACGCTCACTCCTGGAACGCCTGACGTGGACGGCGAACACGGCGGCCGGGGTAGCGGAGCCGGCGGACGCCGACCACACCGCCCTGCACACGGCGCTCGCCCAACTCCGCGCGCTGGACCGGGAGATCGTCCAGTTGTGGGCGTACGAGGAACTGACACCGAGCCGGATCGCCGAGGTGACCGGCCTGACCGCGAACGAGGAAAACTCGGAGGCCACGATCTTCGACGCCGGAACCCACCAGGCTTTCGGGGCGCCTGCGAAGTAGGGAACCAAAGAAGTAGGGAAGTAGCAGACAGCGGTCCCTTCCGGCCATTCAGGAACATTGGTCACTGTCCGGCGCTAAAGTTCCCTTGATGCGCGGGGTGTGGTGCGCGTCGCACATCACTACGGTGCATCTGGGGGGCCTCGTGCACGAGATGGTCAAGGGCGCCAATGTAGGTCTGGCCGCGTTGAGCGAGGACGTCGGCTCGGTGATGGTGAGACTGAGCTGGAGCAGTCCGACGGGGGACGGCGACGCGGATGTGTCCGTGCTGCTGCTGACCGCCGACGGCAAGGTGCGCAGCGACGGGGACTTCTACTTCTACAACAATCCCGTTGCCGCCGACGGCAGTGTGCAACTGCTGGGCAAAGCACCCACGGCCGACGGCAACGAGGACCGCATCACCTTCGACCTGACGGTGATCGCGGACGACGTCGAGCGGATCGTCGTGGCGGCGAGCCGCTACGAGGGCGCCCGCTTCTCCGACCTGCACGACCTGCGACTGACGCTCGCCGACGGCGCCGGGGAGAACCTGCTGCGTTTCTCCGTCGACGACCCCGGCGAGGTGGGCGCGCTGCTCTTCGGCGAGCTCTACCGGCGGGGCGGGGACTGGAAGTTCCGGGCGATCGGCCAGGGGTACGAGTCCGGACTCGTGGGCCTGGCAACGGACTTCGGCGTCGACGTCGACGACGACGCGGAGGACTCGGAGGCAGGAGAGGCGGCGGAGAAGCAGCAAGCGCAGGAAGTGCGGGAAGCGCAGGCTGCGGAGGCGCCCCAGGCATCGCAGGCCGAGCACCTGCCCGCCATCCCCGCCCAGCCTACGAGCGAGCGCCCCATGGATCCGGTGCGGCCCGTACCGCCGGATCAGCCGGCGGCCAAGGCGGCGCCTCGCCCGCGTACGGCGAAGAAGAAGGTCACGCTGCCCAGGGTGGCCAGGAAGTCCCTCGCCGAGAACGACGCCTGGCGGGTGGCGAGGCTCTTCCCCGCTTCCGCCCTCAAGAGCGACCGTGAGCGTGAGACCCGGGCGACGTCCGTACTGCTGTCGGTGATGGCCCAAGTCCCCGAGTTCGGGCGGCGGTTGACGGCTGGGTTCGGGGCGCCCGCCGGGCGGATGGAGACGTTCACCGAGGTCACGCTGCCCAGCGGTGACACCCCGCGCCGTCCCGACGGCGTGATCCGGGTCGAGCGGGCCGGCAAACTGTGGACGGCGCTCGTCGAGACGAAGACGAACGGCAACTCCCTCAAGCCGGACCAGGTGCAGGCGTACGCGGACATCGCCGCCAGGCGCGGCTACGAGGCCGTCATCACCCTGTCCAACGACGTCGAACTCGACGGCAGTCCCCTCGTCGAGGTCAAGACGGACGGCCGGCGCAAGCACAAGGTCGCCCTCTGGCACCTGTCCTGGGCCGAAGTTGCCCACCAGGCACAGATGTTGATCCGGCACGAGGGCGTCGGCAACGCGGCCCACGCCTGGCTGCTCCAGGAACTGCTGCACTACCTCCAGCACGAGAACTCCGGCTGCCACGGCTTCCAGAACATGGGCCCTGCCTGGGTCCCCGTACGCAACGGCATCGACGACGAGACCCTGTGCCAGGGAGACTCGCGCGCGGTCGATGTCGTCGAGAACTGGGAGCGCCTGGTCCGGCAGGTGTGCCTGCGGCTGGGCGGCGAACTCGGCCAGAAGGTACTGCCCGTGCAGCGCGCGAAACGAGGCAGTGATCCGCGCACCCGCCGTGCCGCCCTGGCCGACCAACTGTGCGCGGAGGGCAGGCTGGAGGCCGAACTCCGTATCGACGGCACACCCGGCATCCTCGCCCTCTGCGCCGACCTGCGGACCGGCAAACTGCGTACGTCCATCGAGATCCCCGCACCCGAACAGGGCTACCCCCTCACCTGGTCGAAGCGTCTGGTCCGTCAACTCGCCGACGCCCCGGCCGACTTGCACGTCGAGTCGCTGCTCGCCGACCAGGCGCCCGGCCCGCGCGGCACCCTGGAACGCCTCCGCCCGGAACCGGCCGACCTGCTGCCCAAGGACGGCACGCCGATCACCGGCTTCCGCCTGTCCCTCTTCCGGAGCATGGGCAGCACCCGCGGCAACGCCGAGTCGGGCTTCATCCGCAGCGTCGACGAATCCGTCGACCGCTTCCACGCCCACGTCGTCGTCCACCTGGACCGCCGTACGTCGTCACCCTCGCCCCGTACACGGGAGGCGGCCGTCGCCGCGAACTGACACGCGCCCGTACGGACATCGCGGCGCCCTGCCGGGGAGGCGGGCGCCGCGATGTCCGTACGGGGCAGGGCAGTTGAGGGAGTCTCAGTCTCAGAACCCCAGTCTCAGCGCTTCGCGCCGCTGCGGTACGTCGAGATGCCCAGGGCGAGCAGCCAGTAGCTGAGGATCGCGCCCATCAGGGCTGTCGTGCCCCAGCCGTTCGCCGCGTAGAAGTGGGCCCGGGGTGTTGCCGAAGTACAGGGACGGTACGAAGGCCAGGTTGATGCCCGCCAGGACGTACGCCGAGCGGGTGGTCCAGCGGGGGAGGAGGTTCGTGCGGGCGATCGTGTATCCGGTCGCCGCCAGGAAGAGGGCGAGCAGGAGGCGGCTGATCGAGCCGTAGAGGATGGAGGTGCCGTTCACCTCGATCGTCGGGTCGATCGAGTGGTCGGTGGCGATCACCGCGCCGGCCTCCAGGCCCATGGAGACCAGGGTGATCGTCGCGTAGACGAGGCCCGTCGAGTAGGCCAGCGAGGCCGCCCACTCGTAGGCCGGGTTCACCCGCTTCACCAGTTGGCGGAAGCTCGTCACGAAGACGATCAGGAACGCCGGCGCGATGATCCCGACCAGGAGGCGGGCCAGGACGTTCGCGTCCGGGGGTGGGCCCGAGTAGATGAAGTACAGGGGCACTTCGACGATCAGGGCGACGGCGGTGGCGATACCCGTGACGCCGGTCAGGCGACGGGCGGTCCGCTCGCTCATGCCGGCCGGGTGGGGCGTGTCCGTGGTCTGCCGCGTTGTCTGCCGCACTGGCTGCTGTGTCTTCGTCGTCTTGTTCATGTAATGGATCGTGCCGGTCGCGGCGCGCTTCGTCCCTGGGCCTGAGTGGCCGATGTGGGGGTGGTGTCACCAACACCGTGCTGCCCTTGCGGGACGGAGGGTGATCGGTGATCGATTTACAGCGGCGTGTGCATGCGTGAACGAGGTGCCGTGGGTACCCGGGACATCTGAAGGACTCGAAGGACTCGAAGGGTTCCGGGAGGCGATGACCGTGTGGTTCGGGGACGGTCGGCACGAAGGGCACGATCGGCATCTTGGGCGGATGGCTGACGCGATCGTCGAGCGGGTACGGCACTCCCGACCCGGCGAGATTCCCCGGCGCCTCTGTGATGTCGCCGTCGAACTGCTGCCGGTGACCGGCGCGAGTGTGTCGCTGCGCTCCGACGGCGTGCCCGTACGGCTGACCGAGACCGACGCGCGGGCTGCCCAACTGGCCGAGATACAGGCGACCTTGGGTGACGGGCCCTGTCAGTGTGCCGGTTCCTCCGGCGTTGCCGTGCTCGCGTCCGATCTGACGTCCGGCCGGGACGCGCGCCGCTGGCCGGTCTTCGCCCAGGAGGCGAGGGAACTGGGCGTGTGCGCGGTGTACGCGCTGCCCCTCGGCAGTGGCCGGATCTGCGTGGGCACACTGGACCTCTACCGTGACACCGTCGGGGAGCTGACACCCGGCGAGCTGGGGACGGCCGTTTGCGTGGCGAGGATCGTGACGGTGTCGCTGACGGACCTGTCCAGGACCGCCCGGCTGGGCGGGCTGGTCGCGGACCACGACGAGATCCACCAGGCCACCGGGATGATCATGGTCCAGCTCGGCGTCGACGCGGACGAGGCCCTGGTGCGCCTTCGCGCGCACGCCTACTCCCACGGCCGCACGGTGCTCGCGGTGGCGCGGGAGGTGGTGGGACGGCGGAGACGGCTCGACAGGGGGTAGACCGCTGGGGGCTGGGCATGGGGGCAGGTGTCCGGGAAGGCGTCCGGGGCAGGTGTCGGTACGAGGCCCGGGGGCGAGGCCCGGGGTCGCGGGTCAGTACGAGTCCTCGTCCGATCCCTCCCCCTGGTCCTGATTCTGATCCGTGCCCTGTTCCTGTTGCTGTTCCTGCGCCTGCTCCGAGTCCTGTCCGTTCCCGTTGCTTGCCCCTTGCGGCTCCTGGGGCTGAGGCCGGGGCTGGGGCTGGACCGGGCCCCGCGTCGGGCTCTGGCTCACTGTCGGCGTCGGCGTCGGCGTCGGGCTCGGGCTCTGGCTCTCGTCCCGCACCGGGGTCTGCGGCGCGACCGGAGTGTCCTTCCTGGTCTGCTTCAGGCGTTCGGCGCCGACCTGGAGGGCGTGGACCGTGTACTCCGTGCGGGGCTCGGCCAGGCCGCCGTTGGTGAGGACGATCGCGTCGTCGCCGACCCGTACGGCGGCGAGATCCAGGGTGAGGGTGGCCGGGGCGCCGTCCAGTTCGCCCCTCGTCGACAGCCGCAGCCCCTGCCTGGCGTCCCCCGCGTCGGGCAGCCGGACCTCCTTGACCCGCACCTCCTGGCGGGCGCCGCGCGGTCCGACCGCCGTGAAGCGGGCGCATTTCTGCGGCATCGTCCTCAGCCAGGCGAGCCGTTCGTCGACGTCGGCGCGGTGGGCGGCCCTGACCTGGTAGCGGAGCTGTCCGCCGTCGTCGTGGTCGTCGAACCCGGCGACGGCACGGGCGCCGGCCGGTTCGCCCAGCAACTCCTCCGTGTACACGGCGTCGAGGAGACGTCCGCAGTCGGCGTTGTCCGCCTTCGCCTTGAGCAGCGCGTCCCGCCAGAGCGCGGCGCCCTCGCTGGGAGTCCACGGCGCCCCGAGGTCGGCGACGGTGAGAAGGGCGCCACGGGCCTGGGCGGCGGTGAGGGCCGGCGGGGCGGCCGGGGAGGCGGAGGCGTGCTGTGCGGGGGTGGGGGAGGCGGCGGCTCTGGCCTGCCTGAGTTCCGTGCCGCCCCCGGCGTGGGACCCGTCGTGCGTGCACGCGGCCATCGTCAGCAGGGTGCCCATCCCGAGGGCCGAGGCGAGCAGACGTACCGCACGGGGCGAGGGCCGACGGGTCATCAAGGGGTTCCTCCATAGGTGCCGTACGCCAGATCGCTCCTCCGACGGCACCACTGCGAGCCCGGTCCCACCACCGGGCCGGGCCGTACGGGTGAGAGACGCCCCGCGAGACGCCCCCAGGAGCACGGGGACTGAAACAGGGCGCTGAACGGCCCGGACTCTGAGAACCTGTGCAGCCGGGAAAGGAGCCCTCACCGTGACGACTGCGGAACCCCACACCCACGCCCAGCCCGATGCCCCCGCCGCACACGCCAGTCCATCTCACCCCGTGCCCGTCATCATCGACTGCGACACCGGCATCGACGACGCCCTGGCCCTGCTGTTCGCCGTACGCCACCCGGGAATCGACCTCCGCGCGGTCACCTGTGTCGCCGGGAACACGGACGTCGACCAGGTCGTACGCAACACCCTCACCGTCCTCGACCAGGCCGGCGCCCCCGATGTGCCCGTCGCACGCGGGGCCGAGCGGCCGTTGATCGAGCCCGCGCGGCCCGCCGCCCATGTGCACGGACGGGACGGCCTGGGTGACCTCGGCCTGGCCGCGCCCAGCAACCGCAGGCCCGTCGACGTCGACGCGGTGACCCTGCTGCGCCGCGAGATACTCGGCTCGCCCCGCCCGGTCACGCTGATCCCGATGGCCCCGCTCACCAACATCGCCCTGCTCCTGCGTACGCACCCCGAGGTGACGGGCAACATCGAGCGGATCGTCTTCATGGGCGGCGCGGTGGAGGTCGGGAACGCCACTCCCGTCGCCGAGTTCAACGTGTGGCACGATCCGGAGGCCGCCGCCGTGCTCCTCACCGCCGGGGTGCCGATCACGATGTACGGCCTGGACGTCTTCCGGCGCGTCGTCGTGCCGGGGGTCGATGTGCAGCGGCTGCGCGCGAGCGCGGAACCGGGTGCGCGGCTCGCCGGGGAGCTGCTGGCCCACCGCGACCCGGCCGTCACCGGCGACCCCACGCCCACCGGCGGCCTCGGCGACGCGGGCGCCGTCTGCTCGGTCGCCGACCCGGCCGGGCTGACCACCAGCCTGCTGCCGGTCGAGGTCTCCCTCGCCCCCGGCCCGGCCCGGGGTCAGACGATCGTCGACCGCAGACCACGCCCCGGCGAGTCCGAGATCCACCACGGCGCCCGTGCGCGACCGCTGGTGGACGTGGCGCTGGACATCGACGTGGACCGGTATGTGGAGCTGTATCTGAGGACGGTGGAGGGCCGGAGCCGCTAGGACCTGTCCGGCCGGTCATGTCGCAGACGCGGGGTGTGGCCCGCACAGCTGCCGCGTTGTCGTCGGTTACCGACTCCCCCACGCTCGACTTCGCTCGCGCGGGGGGACCCCCATCGCGTCGACGCCCTCCTCCGCCTTGCAGCTGCACGCTCCCCCACGCTCGAACAACCTCGCGCGGGGGGACCCCCATCACCCCGCTCACCGGGATCAGACAGGAGCCGCTGTCTTCCTGCGACTTGATCGGCCGGACAGGTCCTAACCGCCTGGCAAGAACACCCGTCAACGACGTCCGCCCCGGTGCGGCTCGCGAGGAGCGGCACCGGGGCGGACGTACATCAGGCCCTGTTCACGACGTCGTTCAGGACGTCGTTCAGGACATGTTCATGTTCGTGATCACGAACCGGCGCGACCAGCCTTGCGTCGCTTCGTCGCCATCACGATCGCCGCGCCGCCGATCAGCAGCGCGGCGGCGCCGCCCGCGATCGGGCCGGTGGCGCTGCCGCCGCCGGTCTCGGCCAGCGGGGGCTGGGTGCTGTCCGGGGTCGTCGGCGTGGCCGGCGGGGTGGACTCCGGGGTCGACTCGGAGGGCGTCGGGGTGCCCGGCGTCTCCGTGACGGGCGGGGTCGTCTCCGACGCGGGCTCGGAGGGAGTCGGCGTACCCGGGGTCTCCTCGACCGGAGGCGTCGGGGTCGGGGTGCCCGGGGTCTCCTCGACCGGAGGAGGCGTGGTCGTGCAGTCCTTCGTACCGCCGTTCCAGGCGGCGATCAGCTTGTCCTTGATGACCGGACGGTCCGGACCCTTGGGCAGGTCGCCGTGCTCGAAGCCGTCGTTGGTGTCGAACTCGCCGTCGAACTTGACCTTGCCTCGGTAGAGGTCGATCTGCGCGAAGCAGCCCGCGTCCGGCACCGCGATGTCGAGCGAGTCGGTCTGACCCTGCATGACCGTGACGGTGTCGAAGTCGACGAAGACCTGCAGACCGGAGGTGCCGAAGGTGGCACCGTGGGCG
The DNA here is from genome assembly GCF_036898825.1 of Streptomyces sp. B21-083. Taxonomy (GTDB): domain Bacteria; phylum Actinomycetota; class Actinomycetes; order Streptomycetales; family Streptomycetaceae; genus Streptomyces. The sequence continues at coordinate 5,174,872 of NZ_JARUND010000001.1, forward strand.
ATGTAGGAGGCGAGGGACGCGGTGCAGGTGCTGGCGTCACCGGCGGTGCGCACCTGGACGTGGATCTTGCCGTCCTCGGTGGGCTTGAGGTTCTGGTCGTCGACGCGGACCGAGTCGAAGAAGTTCTTCCCGTCGAGGGAGAACTGGCAGCGGTCGGTCTCGGTCTTCGTGCCCGCGCCGGCGCCGGGCTTGTAGCCGCCGGTCTTGGAGCCCCAGCCGTCGCCGCCGGGCGTGCCCGTGGCCCAGGCCCCCGAGGCCGAGGCCGCACAGAGGGCGAGCGTGGCCGCGCCCGTTCCCAGGAGGTGCAGCGCGTTGACACGTCTCAGTATGGACATGCGGATCCCATCTTGGCGTGTGCGAGAACCCGGGTACGGCGGGAGGGCAGCGCGTTGCTGCCGGGCCGTGCCGAGGGAGTCTGGTGTGAGGAACGCCGGGCCCATTGGTCACATGCGCCACAGCGTTCGCACATCGTGAATCGTGCGGACCGGGGTGTCAACTTGGTGGAATGCAAAGGATGTTCGTGCTTAATTACCATTTCGCCACACAAGGAAGGGTGTGTTCCGGGGGCGCGTGGGTTCACGTTCCCGGCGAAGTGGACAGTTTGGGTTTGCCGTCCGCAGGAGAAGAGCCACAGCAAGGAGACAACGAGTGCCCGAACCGACTCTGGACCTTTCCTCCCGGGACCCCGACTGGTGGCGCCAGGCCGTCTTCTACCAGGTGTACCCGCGCAGCTTCGCCGACGCCGACGGCGACGGACTGGGCGACCTGAAGGGCGTCACCCGGCGTCTGACGCATCTGAGCGCGCTGGGCGTGGACGCCCTCTGGCTCTCCCCCTTCTACCCGTCCGAACTGGCCGACGGCGGCTACGACGTCGCCGACTACCGTGACGTCGACCCCCGGCTCGGCACCCTCGACGACTTCGACGCCATGGTCGCCGAGGCGCACCGCCTCGCCCTCAAGGTGATGGTCGACATCGTCCCCAACCACACCTCCCGGCGGCACGTGTGGTTCGAGGAGGCGCTGCGCTCGGCGCCCGGCTCCCCGGCCCGCGACCGCTATGTCTTCCGGGACGGAAGGGGTGCGCACGGCGAGCTTCCGCCCACCGACTGGCAGTCCGTGTTCGGCGGCAGCGCATGGCAGCGGGTGACCGGGAACCAGGCGCCCGACGGCCAGTGGTACCTGCACCTCTTCACGCCCGAACAGCCCGACCTCAACTGGGCCAACGAGGAGATCCGCGCCGACTTCCGCACCACGCTCCGCTTCTGGTCCGACCGGGGCGTGGACGGCTTCCGCATCGACGTCGCCCACGCCCTGGCGAAGGACCTCGACATGCCGCTGCGGGACCTCGGCGCCCCGGAACTGAGCGGCGAGCAGGCCCTCGCCGCCCTCCCGCCCGGCACCCACCCCTTCTTCGACCGCGACGAGGTCCACGAGATCTACCGCGACTGGCGCAAGATCCTCGACGCCTACACCCCGCCCCGCATGGCGGTCGCCGAGGCCTGGGTCCCGGGCGCCCGCCGCGCCCTGTACGCCCGCCCGGACGAACTCGGCCAGGCCTTCAACTTCGAGTATCTGCAGGCGGGCTGGGACGCGGAGGAGCTGCGCCGGGTCATCACCGACTCCCTCGCCACGGCCCGCTCGGCGGGCGCCTCGGCCACCTGGGTCCTCTCCAACCACGACGTCGTACGCCACGCCTCCCGTCTCGCGCTCCCGGCGGGCACCGACCTGAACGCCTGGCTGCTGTCGGAAGGCGCCGCCCCGCCGGTCGACGAGGCCGCGGCCCTGCGCCGGGCCCGGGCGGCGACGCTGCTGATGCTGGCGCTGCCGGGTTCGTCGTACGTCTACCAGGGCGAGGAACTGGGCCTCCCCGAGGTGGCCGACCTGCCCGCCGCGGCCCTCCAGGACCCGATCTGGGAACAGACGGCGCACACGAGCAAGGGCCGCGACGGCTGCCGGGTGCCGCTGCCGTGGACGACGACCGGCCCGTCGTACGGGTTCGGCGCGGGCGGCGCCTGGCTGCCGCAGCCGCCGGTCTTCGCGTCGTACGCCGTCGAGGCACAGGACGGGGCCGAGGGCTCGACCCTGGAGCTGTACCGCACGGCCCTCGGCCTGCGCCGCCGCCTGCTGGACGGCGAGGCCCTGACCTGGGCGGCGGAATCCGCCCCCGGTGTCCTCGACCTGACTCGTACGGACGACTGGCGCTGCGTGACGAACCTGTCGGCCACGCCGGTCGAACTACCGCCCGGTGACGTCCTGTTGAGCAGCGTGTCACTGGAGCCGGACGGACGGCTGGGCCCGGACACCACGGTCTGGCTCGGCAGCCGCCAGGACCTGTCCCAGTAGCCGTCCTGGCCGGCGCTCACCCTGCCGTGGGACTGGGAGACGGATAGCCGCCTGTGTTCGGCGGCGGGGTGAGGACGACGATCGGGGCGCCCGGTGCGGGGACCGGCGGCGTGACGTCGGAGGCGGGCAGCTTCGGCGGGGTGGTCTCCTGGAAGAGCACCGTGTCGAAATTGACGAGCCCCGTCTTCTCCATGACCGTGATGTGGTCGAGGACGGTGTTGTTGGCCTGGTCGGCGAGGGCGCGGACCAGCGTGTTCTTGGTGGTCGACCGGATCTTGGCGATGGTGTTGAAGATCGACCCGTGGGTGATGCGCAGGATGTTGGCGAAGTCGCTGTCGAACTGGTTCCCCCTGCTGTCCGCGGTCAGCGTGGAGATGAACCCCTGCTGCTGCGGACTGGGCAGGTTGGGAATGGTGACCCCGAGCTGCGGAGCGATCCGCCGCACTGTCGCGTCCAGCCCCGCGTGCCCGGCGATGAGATGCTGCCCGGCGGTGACGACCGCCGGTGAGGTCCCCTTCGCGATCGCCATCTGCCCGACCGGGTACTCCCAGAGCCCGGCCGCCCGCACCTTCACCACGAAGTCGCGGTCGGCCTCCGTCAACGGGCCGGCCGAGGTCTGCGCGACGACCCGGGTGGGCGAACTGGACACGGTCTGGACACCGAGCATGGCGGGGTAGGCGAGCGCGGCCAGGGTCAGGCCCAGCGCGCCACCCACAAAAAGGGTGCCGGTCGAACTCCGGGTGAAACGCACCTTGCCTCCTGAAGCGACGGGAGTCGTCGAGGAGGTATACGGAGAGGGGTGATGGTCGGAACCTTTCGTCTCCGTATGGCCTCCGTAAAAGGTGCACCATGAAGCCGGGCGTCGCCGGTGTCACGAACTGACAGGATGTCGGGTGTCACAGGCCCCGACACCGAGGGCCCTGGAGCGGGGGAAAAGCGTGCAGATACTCGTGCTGATCGGCGTTCTCGTGCTGGTCGTCGGAGGATGCGTGTGTGTCGTGTGGGCGTCGCGGGGTGGGCCACGCTGGGTGCGCGGGGTGGCCCAGGTGACGTTGGTGGCGGGTGAGATGCTGCGCAAGTCGTCCCGTTCCAGCCGGAATTCGGGCAGCCAGAACTCCGGCGACGACGGTTCCTGAAGCACCGGCCGAGAAAACGCTGCCCCTCCCCGGCCCCGCCGCCGGCAGCGCGCCCAGTTCGGGGAGGCGGTCGCGGGTGACGCGGGCTGCCGTGCCCGAGACGCTCGGCCCGCGCCGCGGACATCGTCTGCCTCGGCCTTGACGAGGCCGACTCCCGAAACGCCTTCGCAGCCGGGATACCTCGCCGCCCTCCTCGAAGATCGGGATGCCACGGCGGGGCGGCGACTGGGGCACCGCATGGCCGCACTCACCCTGGGCACCCGTGAGGACGTCCCCACGGCCCCTGACCTGGGTGAGCTTGAGCGAGTATTCCCGTCGGACGTGTGACATTGCCGCACGTCCGTGGGGCCAGGTTCTGTGCTAGCGTAGTTTTCAGTTGCAGTTGTGGTTCCCAAAGATTTCCGGTGTAAGTTCCGGCGGGGCGATCATTGCGGCGACGCGGGGTCCGCACGGTGCGGGCCCCCGAGCATGCCCCAAGGAGATTTGACATGGCCACCGGTACCGTGAAGTGGTTCAACGCGGAAAAGGGCTTCGGCTTCATCGAGCAGGACGGCGGCGGCGCCGACGTCTTCGCTCACTACTCGAACATCGCCACCCAGGGCTTCCGTGAGCTCCACGAGGGCCAGAAGGTGACGTTCGACGTCACGCAGGGTCAGAAGGGCCCGCAGGCGGAGAACATTCTCCCCGCCTGATCCGCGTGAACCTGGCGGTCCACCAGTGGACCGGCAAACCCACGTGATTGTGGCCGGGGCCCGCACCTAGGGGTGCGGGCCCCGGCTCACAGTTTTTTCGGGACGGTTCAGTACCGGACATCGGTCGCCGTCCCTGATTCTTGGGGTCATTCCCCTTCACCGCTCGTTTCCTTTCGGCCCGTCCCCACGGCCCCTGTGTGCTGCCGCTGTCGCGGCGGACGCTGAGCGCTGCCGTGATTCTGTCGACGTGCCGCATTGAGGAAGGTTCTGCATGAACCGGTCGTTCGCCGACCTGGGCCTGCCGCCCTCGCTGCTGGCCTCCCTCACCGTCGAGGGCATCACCGTCCCCTTCCCGATCCAGGCGGCCACGCTGCCGGACACCCTCGCGGGTCACGACGTCATGGGCCGTGGTCAGACCGGCTCGGGCAAGACCCTGGCCTTCGGCCTGGCCATGCTGGCCCGCCTCGCCGGACAGCGCGCCGAGGCGGGACGTCCGCTGGCCCTCGTCCTCGTACCGACCCGTGAACTCGCCCAGCAGGTCGTGGACGCGCTCACCCCGCACGCCCACGCCATGAACCTGCGGATGACGACGATCGTAGGCGGCCTGCCCATCGCGCGTCAGGCCCGTGCGCTGAGCGCCGGCACCGAGGTCGTCATCGCGACGCCCGGCCGGCTCCGCGACCTCGTCGACCGCCGCGACTGCCGCCTCGACCGGGTCTCCGTCACCGTCCTCGACGAGGCCGACCAGATGGTCGACATGGGCTTCCTGCCGCAGGTCACCTACTTGCTCGACCAGGTGCCGCGCAGGGGCCAGCGCATGCTGTTCTCCGCCACCCTCGACGCGGACGTCGGCCGGCTCGCCCGCCGCTACCTGCACGAGCCCCTGGTGCACGAGACGGACCCGCACGCCGGCGCCGTCACCACGATGGAGCACCACGTGCTCTATGTCGACGACGTCGACAAGAAGACGGTCGCCACCGAGATCGCCGCCCGTGACGGGCGCGTGCTCATGTTCATGGACACCCGGCGCAGCGTCGACCGTCTCACCAAGCACCTGCTGAAGAGCGGAGTCCGCGCGGCAGCCCTGCACGGCGGCCGTTCCCAGCCCCAACGCACGCGCACACTCGCCCAGTTCAAGACGGGCGAGGTCACCGTGCTGGTGGCGTCCGACGTGGCCGCGCGTGGCATCCACATCGACGACCTCGACCTGGTCGTCAACGTGGACCCGCCCGGCGGCGCCAAGGACTACCTCCACCGCGGCGGCCGTACGGCACGTGCCGGAGCCTCCGGCAGTGTGGTCACCCTGGTCCTGCCCGAGCAGCGCCGCGAGATGCGGAGCCTGACGCGGGCGGCGGGCGTCGACCCGAACACGGCCAAGGTCTCCCCCGGTGCGGCCGAACTGACCCGCATCACCGGTGCCCGTACGCCTTCGGGCATACCTGTGGTCATCCCGGTTCCGGCCCCCACCCCGCCGGCCGCCCCCAAGGGCGACGGCTCCGGCGGCCGGTCCAGATCCTCGCGGTCCCGGTCCGGTTCGGGCGCGGGTTCCGGCTCGGGTACGGGTTCGGGTTCACGTTCCCGCCGCGGCTCCACCGAGGGCGGTTCGGCCACGGCGCGCACAGCGGGCGGTGGCGCCGCCGGCAAGGGCCGTACGGCGGCCGGTGGCAGTGCCAAGAAGGCGTCACGTCCGACCGGTGGCGGTGCCAAGCCGCCGCGTGTGTCGGGCGGTAACCCGTCCGCCCGTACGGAGCAGGACTCCGCCGGTGAGCCTCGCAGCCGCCGACGCAGGGCGCCCCGTAACCGGCGCCCGGGTTCCGACGCCCGTCAGGCCGGCTGACCCCCGCGCCGCCCCAGCTCCACCCCAGCCGGTCGGTTCAGGCCGACCGGCGCCAGAACCACTGACCCCGGACCCTTCTGACCTGCGGAGGCACCATGCGTTGTGTGATCGCCCGATTCCCGTTCGACCTGATCATGAGCGAGGTCACGCACAAGATGGACGGGGTAGCTCCCGAGCCCATCACCAGTGCGGCCGTCGGTATCGGTGGCGTGGACTACCCCGTCAAGCAGGTCGGCGCGGTGATCACCCGCCTCGACCGGCGGGACTTCACCGAGAAGGAGATGATCGCGGCGCTGAACCGGCTCGGCTTCACCTGCCGTCCGGCCGCCGCGCCCGCTCCGGCCCGGCCGGCGGTCATCGACCCTTGGGCCGAGATGCAGTAGCACTCCGTTTGTAGGGCGGTTCGGCGGGTTCCGGTGCGTTCTTGGCTGCGGGTGCGTTGTGGTTTTGCGCAGTTCCCCGCGCCCCTTGAACCTGCGGGTGCGTCGTGGCTGGTCGCGCAGTTCCCCGCGCCCCTAAAGGCCAGTTCCCCGCGCTCCTGAAAGGTCAGATTCCCGCGCCCCTGGAGAGGGGCGCGGGTGGACCTGGTCGGAACTAGTTGATCGGTACTCCTGTCACCGTTGCTGCCAATGGGTAGGCGCCCGTCTTGAGGGGGGTGCCTACCTTTTCTGTTGCTGTTGTCACCGGGATGAGGGTGCCCGCGTCGGCCGTGGTGACGTAGGCCGTGGTGCCGTTCCAGTCGAGGGTGACGTCGAAGGCGGAGCGGCCGACGGTGACCGGGGTGCCCGGAGCGCCGGTCACCGTGTCCAGCGGGGTGATCGTGTCACCGTTGCTCGCGCTGACCCAGAGGGTGCGGCCGTCAGGGGAGACGGCGAGGCCGTACGCCTGACCGGTGACCAGGAAGGTCGGGCGGGTGTCGTTCGTGGTGGTGTCTATGGGAGTGACCGTCGAGCCGCCGGAGTTGGACACGTACACCGTCCGCCCGTCGGGAGCCGCGACCACGTTGAACGGGTTCGGCCCGACCGCGATCGGCGTGTCCGCCCTGCCTGTCGCGATGTCGACCGGGCTCACCGTGCTGTCGTGGATGTTCGCCACGTACAAGGTGGTGCCGTCCGGGGTGATCGCCATGTTCTCCGGGCCGTCGCCCACCGGGATCTTCGCGCCCGGTGTGTTCGTGGCGAGGTCGATCGGCTGGACGGCGTCGTCCGAGTAGTCGGCGACCCAGAGGGTGCGGCCGTCGGGGGTGAGGGCGAGGCCCGCCGGTACGTCCCCGACCGCCACGGTCGAGGTGACCTTCGCGGTGGCGACATCGATGACGCTCACCGTGTCCGAACCCTGGTTCGCCGCATAGGCGGTACGGCCGTCCGAACTGACCACGACCTCCCCCGGGTTGGCGCCGACCGGAATCTCCGTCGACGTGCCGGAGGTCAGGTCCACCGAACTGACCGACGCACCACTGAAGTTGGCGGTCAGGGCGCGTTCGCTGCCGCCGACAACTCCGGTTATCCGTACGGGGATTGCTCGGCTCAGCAGGCCGTCTCCGGCGACGGCGACCGACCTTGTGCCCGCACTCGCTCCGGATGCCGCCGTGAACGTGATTGTGGCGGTGGCCTTGCCGCCTGCCGGGACGGTGACCGTACCCGTGGACGGGGTGACGGTCAGACCGTCAACCGCCTTGATGTTCCAGGTAGTTGCACGGGCGGTGGTGGAGCGGTTGTCGGCGATCGTGAGGGTCGCTGTCGTCGTGCCGCCGGGGGTCAGGGAGAGGGAGGTGGGGGTGAAGGAGGCGTCCGGGCCCGGGTCGGGGGCGGCTCGCAGGGTCGCGTCGAACAGGAAGCGGTCCAGTACGCCGGGGGCGACCTGCTGCGGGACCGAGTCGAGTTGCCTGCGCTGCGACTGGAGGCGGGCATAGAGGGTGGACACCGCGTCAGAGTCGCCGGCTGCCTGCGCGAGCATCAGCTGTACGGCGGTCCTCCCTGCCTCCCCGTATGCGCCCAGTTTGTCCAGCCACGCCGAAGTCTCGCTCAGGAAACGTGAGTTGGGGAGGTTCGCGCGGAGGTCGGCGGGGGTGGCGGCCATCGTCCCGAAGTAGGCGGTCAGGGCGCGGGCCGCCTTGCCGAGGCCGTCGCCGCTCTCGTAGGCGGTCGTGAACGCCTTGAGGAGCGGGGTGAGGGTGGGGGATTCGGTGGCGTCGAGGAGGGAGGAGTAGTTGTTCTCCGCGAAGACGCGAAGGGAAGTGGCCGTGTGCTCCGGCGCGTTGGCCGCGAAGTCCCGCACCGAGGCGAGGAAGGCGGCCCGGGGGTCGTACGCCTTCGGGTTCCAGGCATAGGACGCCGAGGTGAAGAGGGCGAGTCTGCTGGCCTCCGCCTGGATCATCGGGTTGGCCGTGATGCCCGTGACCTGGGTGGCCACGCCTGCCTCGCGGCCGGTGTAGGGGCCCAGGAGGAGGCGGCTGGTGGTGTAGTCGTTCACCGGGTAGTTGTCCCAGATGAGGATCGGGTGGCCGAACAACTCCCGTGCCTGACGCGCCTGTTCGGTGCTGACCGTCGGCGCGATGACCCCGACGCCCGTCCATTCGACGACGACCGAGGAGTCGAGCTTCTCCCGCAGCGCGGTCTTGTACGGGGAGTCGGCCAGGTCGGAGTACTCGGTCGGGACCATCTCCAGCGGGGTCACGTCCGCGTGTGCGGCGACGAAGTCCTTGACGATCGAGTTGAGGAGCGTCGACTGGGCGGTGCCGGCCGCGCCGCCCCCGGTGCCGAACTTCTCCTTGTCGGCAGGGCAGTTCCAGGCCGTGTAGCTGATGTCGTCCAGCGGCACGGCGAACGAGCGCACGCCGATCGCGTACAGCGACTCGAACTTGGCGACCAGGGCGCGGACGTCGGCGGCCGAGGAGTAGCAGACCGACAGGCCCGGGGAGAGGGCGTAGGTGAAGCGGACATGGTTCTCGGCGGCCCGGTCGACCAGTTGCTTCAGGGTCGCCAACTGGGCGGGCGGGTAGTCGTCGCCAGTTCGCGCGCAGATACGGGTCGTCCTTGGGGGAGTAGACGTACACGTTCTGCTTCGTGCGGCCGTAGAAGTCGAGTTGGGAGAGACGGTCCTGCTGGGTCCAGGGGGCGCCGTAGAAGCCCTCGATGACTCCGCGCAGGGCGGTCGTCGGCCAGTCCCGGACGGTCGCGGAGGGGACCGAGCCGTGAGTGATCAGCTGGCGGAGGGTCTGGGCCGCGTAGAACGTGCCCGTCGTGTCCACACCGGACAGGGCGATGGTGCCCTTGCCGGTGGCCAACGTGTAGCCGCCGGAGGGGAGTTGGCTGGGGGGTGCGGCGTGCAGGCGCTTGAGTGCCCGTGCCGTCGCCGGGTTCTCGGTGGGGCCGCCGACGTAGACGGTGAGGGCGGCGGGGGGTGTCGGGCGGCCCGCGATGACGGTACGGATGCTGCGGGCGCCGGCGTCACGCAGGACGCGTTCGACGAGGGCGCGGGCGGCGGGGTCGGTGGCGTGGCCGATGACCTCGACGACCTGCTTCGGAACCGGTTGGGTGCCGTGGCCGGGTCGCGACTGCTGGGGTGTCGGCCAGATGTGGGGGAGGGAGGCCGCGGTGGCGGAGTGGGGCGTCGCCGTCGCGGCGGGGGCCGGGGCGGTGCCCAGCACACAGAGGGCCAGCGCGGCCAGAAGGCCGCTCGCTGACTTCAGTGCCGGGGTCACGGCCGGCTCCGGTTCAATATTTTATCCATCGTGCGGAATCTTGGTGGATGGATTCACCGGACGGCAAGACCCCGTCCACTTGCTTTACTGGCCTTATGACCGACATCGAGACCCCCGCACTCTCCGTCGCTGTACTCGGCACCGGCATCATGGGCGCCGCCATGGCCCGTAACCTCGCCCGGTCCGGCCACACCGTCCGGGTGTGGAACCGGACCCGCGCCAAGGCCGAACCGCTGGCCGCCGAGAACGGCGTCCAGGTCTCCGACACGCCCGCCGACGCCGTACGGGACGCGGATGTCGTCCTGACGATGCTCTACGACGGTGACGCCGTCCGGGACGTCATGCGCGAGGCCGCGTCCGCGCTCCGGCCGGGGGTCGGGTGGGTGCAGTCGACCACTGCGGGGGTGGACGCCATTGGTGAACTGGGCGTGATGGCTGAGGAGTTGGGGCTTCCCTTCTTCGACGCGCCCGTGCTGGGGACCCGGCAGCCGGCCGAGGCCGGGCAGTTGCTCGTACTCGCCGCAGGGCCCACGGAGCACCGGGCGGCCGTCGCGCCCGTCCTCGACGCGGTCGGCGCCCGTACGGTGTGGACCGGCGAGGAGGGCGGGGCGGGCAGCGCGACGCGGCTCAAGCTCGTCGCCAACAGCTGGGTGCTCGCCGCCACCAACGCGACCGGCGAGGTGCTCGCCCTCGCCCAGGCCCTCGGTGTCGACCCACAGAGCTTCTTCGACGTCATCGCCGGCGGCCCGCTCGACATGGGCTACCTGCGAGCCAAGGCCGCCCTGATCCTGGACGACAAGCTGACCCCGGCGAGTTTCGCGGTGTCCACGGCCGCGAAGGACGCCCGGCTGATCGTCGAGGCGGGCGAGCGGGGCGGCGTACGGCTCGATGTGGCCGCCGCGAGCGCCGAACGGTTCCGGCGTGCGGCCGAACAGGGGCACGGGGACGAGGACATGGCAGCCGCGTACTTCGCCTCCTTCGAGGAGAAGTAGGCGGGCGGCGGACCTTCGGTCGGCTCCGCGCCGGGTCTCGCCTCAGCCGACCCGCACCTTGCGGCTGCCGCAAGCGCCGCACACGGCGTCGGTCAGGGGGGAGGGCATGGCGCGGCCGTCCTCGTCGACGTACTCCAGGGGGTTGAGACAACCGGCCGGGTCGAGGAGGGAGACGAGGTCGAAGGTGCGGGTCCAGGCCGCGCCGCAGTCGAGGCAGACGAAGGCGAAGGTCTCGGTGAGTTGGCCGGAACCGGCCGGGACGGGATTCTCGTTCGGGCCGGGCATACGGCTGCTCCCTTGCTGGTGGGCGGGGCCCGTCCTCGTCAGGTGGCGCGAGAATCACCTCGCCGCGTGACCGGGCGCGTGACCGGCTGTGTGAACGGGTGCTGACTACGGGCGGGGTTTCTCGCCCTTCGCCAGCATCTCCACGTACGTCTGGATCCGGCGGGCGCGGGTCTCGGCCTTCTTGGCGTCCTGGACCCGGTACAGGATCGAGTAGCGGGTCTGCCGGTCCAGCGTCTCGAAGGACGCCGCCGCGGCCGGGTCGGCCTTCAGGGCCGCCGCGAGGTCGTCGGGCACCGTGGCGGTCCTCGGGCTGTCGTACGCCGCCTCCCAGCGGCCGTCCGCCTTGGCGCGGTCGATCTCCGCGAGCCCCTGGGGACGCATCCGGCCCTGTTCGATCAGGACGGCCACCTTGCCGCAGTTGACCTTGGACCATCTGCTGCGCGGCCTGCGCGGAGTGAACCGCTGGAGCCACCACTCGTCGTCGAACGCGGCCTTCTGGCCGTCGATCCAGCCGTAGCAGAGCGCCACGTCGAGGGCCTGGGCGTAGTCCAGCGCGATGATTCCGGGACCCTTCTTGCGCAGCTTCAGCCAGATGCCTGGCGAGGCTGTGTGGTTCTCACTGAGCCATGCCTCGAAGGCCTCGGCGGATTCGAATACGACGGTCTCCCGGTCTTGAGTCACCCCGGCAGCGAATCACATTCGGACGAGGTCACGGGCGCGGTTCGCGGGAACCGGGGCCCGTCCCGGCGACAGCCGAGGGGACGGGCCATCCGGCCATCGGGCTAGCGCGTCCGAGTCACTGAACCGTGCCCGCCGTACTTCCCGTCGCCGCCACGTCTCCTGCCGCCACGTCTCCTGCCGTCAGCGGCGCCGGCAGCGGGGCCGGGGGCAGTTCCAGCGGGGGGAGCGCGACCGGGAGGGGTGGCAGGCCGCCCAGGAGGCCGCCGAGGAGGCTGCCGAGGGTGTCGAGGAGGCCGCTCACCAGGCCCGTGACCGTGCCGAGCAGGCCGCCGACCAGGCCGGTCACCGTGTCGAGGAGGCCGCTGAGCGTTGCCTGGAGCTGGTCCAGGAGGTCCGAGACCGGGTCGGCCATGGCTGCCGCGGCCCGGTTCGTCGTGCCGGTCCGGTCCGCGAGGCGCTGCTTGAGAGAGGCCTTCGCCGTCTCGACCGCCTCGGCGAAGCCGGCCGCCTGGGTCGCCGTCAGGCGGCCGGTGCCCGTCTGCTCGGTGAGGTCGGTCAGGACGTTCAGCACCGGGGCGAGTACGTCACTCCGGTCGGCGCGGTCCAGGGCGCCGAGCCGCTTGAGCATCCGGTCCGCGTACGGGGAGGCCGTGGAAGACGCCACGGACGCGAAGGACCACGACGCGCGGGCGCCGATGGAGGCGTAGGCGTCCCGGCTCGCGTCGCTGACGGCGGCGGCCGTGCCGACCGGACCGAATATGAGTGCGGCACAGACGACGGACGACGGGAGGAGGAGCCCGCGGGAGCGGGAACCGAGGCCGGAACGGGATACGAGGGCGCGCATGCGCAGTCCTTTCGAGAGCTGCTCTCTTTGGGCCCAGGGTGAGAAGATCCGGACACCGCCCGCAACCGCTCGCCGACCCTCAGTAACCGAAAGGATGTCCCCTGTCACGCTGCTGACCTGCGAGTTTTGCCGTCACGGCCCTCGCTGCCCCGGCTGGCGCCATTCGGCTGTCAGGGGGAGGCCCGCCTCCTACCGCTTCAGCGCCCGGTACCGCTTGAGCAGGGCGGTGATCCGGTCGGGGTCGGCGGCCCCGTTGAGCTCGGTGAGCAGGTCGTCGGGGCACAGCTCGTACAGATCGCCCCACCAACGCTGTCCCCGGTTGTTCCAGATCCGGTAGCCGCCGGGGACGCCCCGGGCGACGTAACGTTTCCTGCTCACTGTCGCTCCTGAGAGTGGAGGGAACGAAGGTGTCTTCGTCGGCGAGGGCGGCCTTCACCCGCTGAACGGCCGAAACGGCAGCGGTTTAGACTCTCTCCGCAACGGCCCGAACCTGGCTGGTCAAGGGTGGGCGGAACGAGCCAGACCCGAAGGGCGTTCGGCGTTTTGATACGGATAGATTCAGTCACCAAGCGATACCCGGATGGCACGGTGGCCGTCGACCGGCTCTCCCTCGACATTCCGGATCGTTCGATCACCGTCCTCGTCGGCCCCTCAGGCTGCGGCAAGACGACCACCCTACGGATGATCAACCGGATGGTCGAGCCCAGCGAGGGCGCCATCCTCATCGACGGTGTCGACAGCCGGCAGCAGTCGGTCAACACCCTGCGCCGGGGCATGGGTTACGTCATCCAGAACGCCGGGCTCTTCCAGCACCGGACGATCGTCGACAACATCGCCACCGTGCCCCGGATGCTCGGCTGGAGCAAGGACAAGGCCCGGGCGAGGGCGCGGGAACTGATGGAACGGGTGGGGCTCGACGCCTCGTTCGCCAAGCGGTACCCCTATCAGCTCTCCGGCGGTCAGCAGCAACGCGTCGGTGTGGCACGCGCGTTGGCCGCCGATCCTCCGGTGCTGCTGATGGACGAGCCGTTCTCCGCCGTCGACCCCGTCGTCCGCAAGGGGCTTCAGGACGAACTCCTGCGCCTTCAGGAGGAGTTGGGCAAGACCATCGTCTTCGTCACGCATGACATCGACGAGGCCGTCAAGCTCGGCACGCTGGTCGCCGTACTGCGCACCGGCGGCCGGCTCGCCCAGTTCGCGCCGCCCGCCGAGCTGTTGTCCGACCCGGCCGACGAGTTCGTCGAGGACTTCCTCGGCGCCGACCGGGGCATCCGGCGCCTGTCGTTCTTCTCCTCCGCCGACCTGGACCTGCTCACCACACCGATCGTCGCGATCGACGCCACCGCCGAGCAGCTCGCCGCACGGGGCGCGACCGAGGCCCCCTACCTTCTCGTCACCGGTCTGGACGGCCGTCCGCTCGGCTGGAGCGAGCCCGGCGCGCTGACGGCCGGACAGGTCGACGCCGGCCGACTGCTGCCGTACGGGCGGCCGTTCGCCGCCGGAAGGGACTCGCTGCGCGCCGCGCTCGACTGCGCCGTCCTGTCGCCCACCGGCTGGGCGGTCGCCGTCGACGCCGAGGGCCGGGCCGCCGGGGTCGTCTCGCAGGCGGCCATCGGCGAGGCCATCCGCGGCGCCCACGCGGCAGGCCGTGAGGAGCGGACGACCACAGGGGACGGCGGGGACGGCGGGGGCGGCGGGAAGAGCGGGCAGAAGGTCGTCAGGTGAACTGGAACCGCTTCTTCGACATCCCCAGCGACCTCCAGCACGACTGGCTCGGCCTCATCGGGCTCCATCTGCGCGAGGCCCTGCTGCCGGTGCTGGGCGGGCTGCTGCTGGCGCTCCCGCTGGCCCAGCTGTGCGTGCGGCTGCGCTGGCTGTACCCGCCCGTGCTGTGGGTGACGACCATCCTCTACGCCATCCCGTCCCTGGCCTTCTTCGTCGTCCTCATCGACTACACGGGGCAGACCGAACTGACGGTGATGATCCCGCTCACCGTCTACAGCCTGGTCGTGCTCGTCCCGGCGATCGTCGACGGCGTCCGGTCGGTTCCGCAGGAGACCCTCGCCGCCGCGACCGCCATGGGCTTCGGACCTGTACGCCGTTACGTCCAGGTCCAGTTGCCGATCGCGGTGCCCGCCATCATCGCCGGTCTGCGGGTGGCCACCGTGTCCAGCATCAGCCTCGTCAGCGTCGGCATGCTGATCGGCAACCAGGGCGCGCTCGGCAACCTGCTCCACGACGCGCAGATCTACAACCGGCCGGAACTCGCCTGGAACTCCGTGATCACCAGTGCCGCCCTGGCGGTGCTCGCGGACGCGGCGCTGGTCGTCGTACGCCTCCTGCTCACCCCCTGGATGCCGAGCGCCACGCGCGGCGCGAAGTCCAGGCCCGCCGGGGCCCGTCCCGAGCCGGCCGTGCCCGCCCTGGAGGACGCAGCCCGGTGAACGTCATCAACTTCATCAACCACTTCTTCAGCGACAGCGCGCACTGGCAGGGTTACGACGGAATACCCACCCGGCTGTGGGAGCACGTCCAGTACTCCCTGCAGGCGCTCGCCCTCGCATCCGTGATCGGCCTGCCGGTCGGCCTGATCACCGGTCACTACGGGCGGGGCGGCAACGTGCTCTCCCTGGTGGCCACCGCCGGCCGCGCACTGCCCACCTTCGGTCTGCTGGTGGTGGCGACCCTCGCGCTCGGCTTCGGCATGCTGCCCGTGATGATCCCGTTGGTCGTCCTCGCCGTCCCGCCGATCCTGGTCACCACCTATGAGGCGATGCGCTCCGTGGACCCGCCTCCCGTGGACGCCGCGCGGGGCATGGGCATGCGCGAGTCCGACATCCTGCTCCGCGTCGAACTGCCCGTCGCGCTCCCGCTGATCCTCGGCGGTCTGCGCTCGGCGGCCATCCAGATCGTCTCCACGGCCACCATCGCCGCTTACGTCAGCCTCGGCGGCCTCGGCCGCTACATCGTCGACGGTCTCTACCAGCACGACTACGAGAAGGTCGTGGGCGGCGCCACCCTGGTCGCCGGCATGGCGCTCGCGACGCTGGCACTGTTCTGGGCGGCAGGCCGGGCGGCGGTCTCTCCCGGCGTACGCCGGGGTTGAGGGGCGCGGGGAACTGCGCGAGCAGCCACAACGGGCCGGCAGTTCCCCACAACCGTCAGTAGGTATGTGTACGTACGGTGCCTACCCGCCACTCCGGGCCAGCGCCTGCTCCAGCACAACCAGCAGAGCGTCCCGTACCGAGCCGCGCTCGCGGGCGTCGAAGACGAGCAGTGGTACGCCCTCGGACACGTCGAGGGCCCAGCGGACCTCGTCCAGTGTGTGCGCGGTCCGGCCGTCGAAGGCGTTCACGGCGACGGCGAACGGGATCTGCTTGTGCTCGAAGTAGTCGACGGCGGCATAGCAGTCGTCGAGTCGACGGGTGTCCACGATGACCAGCCCGCCGATCGCGCCCTCCACGATGTCGTCCCACATGAACCCGAACCGCTCCTGTCCGGGCGTGCCGAACAGGTACAGCTTCAGGGTCGGGTCGATGGTGATGCAGCCGAAGTCCATCGCGACCGTGGTGGTGGTCTTGGTCGGGGTGTGGCTGAGGTCGTCGACGCCGGCCGCCACCTCGGTGATGGCGGCCTCGGTGGTCAGCGGCTCGATCTCGGAGATCGAGCCGACGGCGGTGGTCTTGCCCACGCCGAAGCCACCCGCGATCACCAGTTTCACCGGCAACGGCGGCCGTACGGCGGCCTGTCCGGCCGAGGCGCGTACCAGCGGTTCAGTCGGTGTCACGGAGTACCCTCCGGGAGTCGGGGATGGCCCGCAGGCCATCGATAACCCTGCGCAGAACGGATGCGTCGTGGGTGACGCCGGAGTCGGGCACGTGCACCGACAGCTGGCCCGCCGTCCGGAGGTCCTCGGCGAGGACCCGCACCACGTTCAGGTGCAGCCGCAGCCTGGCCGCGATCTCCGCGATGGACTGCGGAACGCGGCAGGCGGCGACGATGTCGTGCTGTTCGAAGGAGAGCCGGTGGAGCGTGTCGAGCCCGTTGGTGGTGGCCACCAGTTGGGTCTCCACGGGCATCGTCCGGCCGGACGACGCCTCGCCCGCGCCGCCCGCGACCCGGCCGGCGGTGACCAGGAAGGGCCGGACGGCGGGTGCGGGGCCGACTGGGGCGACGCCGTCCTCGCCGGCCCCGCGCGGTGTGCGGCCGTCCGCCATCGGTGTTCGCTCTCTCTACGGTGGCACGCGCTCAGCGCGTATGCGTCGCGCCGACGCTGTTCTTCAGTTCCAGGACGAGCTGCGGACTGAGCGCGGTGCCCGCGCGGTTGGCGAACACCGTCATCTCGTAGGCGATGTTGCCGAGCTTGGCTTCCTTGCCGGTGACCACGCCGAGTACGGCGCCGCTGCCGATCGCGGAGACCAGGACATGACCGCCCTCCAGGTCGATGATGACCTTGTTCAGGCCGCCCAGGCCGTAGTTGCCGGAGGCGCCGGCGGCCAGGCTGGTGATGCCCGAGACGATCGCGGCCAGCCGTTCCGAGTCGGCGTGCTCGCGCAGCGCCGACACGGCGATCAGCAGCCCGTCGGAGGACACCGCGATGGCGTCGACGACGCCGGCGGTCTCGGTGGCGAAACGGCTCAACAGCCAAGTGAAGTCGGCTGCGGCGGCCCGAAGATCGATCGGCTTTGTTTCTCCGGCGGGAGTCTCACCTGTCGACGTGCTCACTGCTCGGCTCCTTCCGGAAGGTGGTTCTGGTGGTTCTGGCGGTGGGGGGTGTCCGTGACGGTGATCGGGTCGGACGGGTCGGACGGCTCTGTCCGGTCGGTCCGGTCGGTCCGGTCGGGTGAAACGTCGGGACGGTGGTCGCGCCGGCGGTCGTTCCCGCGAGCGACCGGGTTTTCGGTGGGGCGACGGTGCTCGCCGGTGTCGCGGTGCGCGCGGGCCACTGCGGCCTCGAACTCGTCGAGCGAATCGCGTACGGCGTCCGCGTCGGCGGGACGGGCCGCCTGCCGCGCGGCCTGCTGGGCGGCGGCGTCGGCGGTGGTCCGCAGCGTCGCCCCACGCACCCGCCGCCGAAGCGGACGGGACCCGTCGGGACCGACGGCGAACGGGTCGGCCCCGGCCTGCCCGGAGAGGGGACGGGCGGTGGGCTGGGGGGCGACCGGGTGGCCGGTGGCACCCTGTCCCGGTCCGCGTCCGGAGTCGCCGGGGGCAGGTGCCGTCCGGGGGAGACCGTTCTCGGAGCCGACCGGGTAGACGTGCGGCGGCTGGTCTGTTGTACGGCTGTCGCCGGCCGCAGCCGGCCGGTTGGTGGGACCGGCCTCAGTCGTGTGGCTGGTGGGTCCGGGGGGCATCGTGTGGTTGGTGGGACCGGCCTCAGTCGTGTGGCTGGTGGGTCCGGGGGCCACCGTGTGGTTGGTGGGACCGGCCTCAGTCGTGTGGGTGGTGGGTCCGGGGGGCATCGTGTGGTTGGTGGGACCGGCCTCAGTCGTGTGGGTGGTGGGTCCGGGGGGCATCGTGTGGTTGGTGGGACCGGCCTCAGTCGTGTGGCTGGTGGGACCGGGGGCCACCGTGTGGCCGATGGAACCGGCCTCAGCGGTGTGGCCGGTGGAGCCGGTCGCCGCCGCGTAGCTGTTGGCACCGGTCGCCGTCGTGTGGCCTGCGGCGCCAGTGGCGTCCGTCAGGGCGGACGAGGGGGCCGTGGCCGCGTCCGTCTCGGTGGCGGACGCCGAACGCAGCGGGTCCCCGGTTTCCGGGTCGTCGGGGGATGCGTCGCGGCGGGGGACACGGCGGGGGAGGGCGGTCGCCTCGTCGTCCTTCGTGGCCCAGGACGGGACCTTGGCCGGTATCGGGGCCGGTATCGAGGACGACGGGGAGGGGCCTGCCGCGGGGGCCGACGGGGCGGCGAGTGCGGCGGCCATGGCGGGCGTGTTGGGGGTGGCGGGCCGGGCCGCCGGCTCCAGCTCGCTCGCCGTCTGGAGCAGCGTCGACGGGATCAGCACCTCGGCGGTCACTCCGCCGCCCGGGGTACGGGACAGGGTGACATCGACGTCCCAGCGGCGCGCCAACGCACCGACCACGAACAGACCGAGCACCTTCGTCGGGATGACGTCGAGGCGTTCGCGGCGCACGAGGCGGGCGTTCTCCTCGGCGAGGCGCTCGGCGCTCATGCCCAGGCCGTGGTCCGAGACGGTGATCGACGCGCTGTCGTGCTCGGAGCCGACCACCACCTCGACGGGGCTGTCCTCGGGCGAGAACGACACGGCGTTCTCGAGGAGTTCGGCGATCATCAGCGTCAGGTCACCGATGATGTCGGGCTCCACCATGGCCTCGGTCGCGGCTCGCAGCCGTACCCGCTGGAAGCCCTCGATCTGGCCCAGCGCGGCACGTACGACGTTGGTGAGCGCGGTCGGCCCCGACTCCAGCACGGTCTCGCGGATGCCGGCCAGCAGCATCAGGCTGTCGGCGTTGCGGCGCAGACGGACCGCGATGTGGTCGATGGAGTAGAGACGTTCGAGCAGCGCCGGGTCGGTCTCGCCGCGTTCCACCGCGTCGATCAGCGCGAGCTGCCGGGTGGTCAGGTTGCTGACGCGGCGACCGACGTTGCCGAACATCTCGGCGACGTTGCGCCGACTGTGCACCTGCCGCTCCAGCAGCGCGGCGGCGGTGGTCTGCACGTTGTTGAAGGCCTCGGCGAGTTCACCGATCTCGTCGTCCGCGGTGACCGGCAGCTGACGCAACCGCGGGGAGCCGGACTCCTCGGCGTCGTCGTCGGCGACGCGGGCGAGTTCGCGGCCCGCCACGTCGGCGACCTCCTGGGCGGCGCCCGTGAGCGCCAGCACCGGGCGGACCACGGAGCGGCGGACCAGGATGGAGAAGGCGATCCACACGGCGAAGCAGAACAGCGCCAGGGTCAGCAGCAGGCCCGCACGCACCTTGGCGCTGGTCGCGATGCTGTCGGCCCGGTCCGCGATCTGGTCGATGAGCGAGGTGGAGATGTCCAGCCGGGTCCCGGACTGCGCGCGGTAGTTGGGGTAGGAGACGATGGCCGCTCGCAGTGCCGTCCGGATCGCGCTCTTGGACTCGGCCTGCAACGCGCTGGGGTCCACGGCCAGTTCGGCGTACTGCCGGCCGATGGAGGCCTGCCAGGAGTTGTGCTCGATACCGCCCAACTTGTCGGTCTGTGCCTCGTCGGCGAACCGGGCGAACCGCTCGGCCTGGTAGGTGAACAGCTCGTAGGAGCCGACCGCTCCGGTGAACTCGATGAGCGCGTTGCTGTCGCGGGTCCCCGCGGAGAAGACGCCGGTCTCATAGGCGCCGTGGGCGGTGTCGGCGCGCAGTAGCGAGTCGAGGAGGTCACCGGTGAAGGTGGTCGCGAGGTCGGCGTTGCGGTCCAGGCCCAGGCCGTCGATGAGTCCGTCGGCCGCACCCGAGTACGCCGGGTCGATGTTGGTGGCGGGCAGATAGCCCTGCTCGATGATGGCCCGCAGGCTCGCCAGGGCCTGGACGTCCTTGAGCGCCTGCACCTCGGTGTCAGGCAGCCGGTCGCCGAAGGCGTCGACGACCTTCCGCACCTGGTCGTCCACGGCCGACTGCGCCTGCCGGTAGCTGACGGTGGAGGGGGTGCCGGCGTCGAACGCCGCTTCGTATCGCACCGAGAGCAGGATGGCCTGCTGGTGTTCGGCCTGCAGCTTGGCGACCAGCTGAGCGACCTGGGCGCTGTCGCGCACCAGCTGGGCGGCGTCCTCCGCGCGGCCGGCCTCCCGCACCAGGTCGACGATGAGGTACGACAGCAGCAGCGCGATCACCGTCAGCGGGATACCGACGAGCACGTTCAGTTTGCGCTGGAAGGGCCATCGGTCGGCGAAACCCCGCAGGCCCCGGCGCACGGACGTCGGTGCCGAGGATGCGGACCGGGGGGACGCGTCCACTTCTTTCGTGGACACCGGGCCTCCTTCAGAAGGTGTCGCAGACGTGCAAATGGGGGGCGCGTGCATGTCGTTTTCCGCATGCACGTGTCCGAATACAAACGATACGGAAGCGGCCCCCGCACACCGCCACGGCCTCCACCGACTGCTGTGGCGGATGTCAACCCCCGGGGAGACTATCGCCTCTTCCAGCGGTCGGACGGGTGGCCCTAAGTCAAGAATCCATTACGAAGCGGTACCCGGAGGCTTGTTGGGGAGCTCCTGGGGAGTACACAGGTGATCTCCCGATCCATGCACAATGATCACGGAGAGAAGTCGATCGGTAACACGATGCTTCTTGACTGATCAAGAAGTGGCCGGATTGGATCAGCTCAAAGTATTTGAGTCTTCATCAACACTCCACGCCGGAACGGGAACCGTGACTATCAACGCCCACAGCAGCAGGTCTCTCAGGAACCACCCAGGTGCGGCGGTCGTCGCCCTCGGGGCGGTGACAGTCCTGCTGGCGGGATGCTCCTCCTCGTCCGACAGCACGTCCGACCCGCTCGCCGGCGACAAGGCGGCCGGTGACACCGTGGTCGTCGGCTCCAACAACTTCGCCGAAAGCATCCTGCTCGCCGACATCTACGGCGAGGCCCTGAAGGCCAAGGGCATCAAGGTGTCCTACAAGCCCAACATCGGCAGCCGCGAGACCACGTACGGCCTGCTCAAGAACGGTTCCATCACCGTCCTGCCGGAGTACAACGGCTCGCTCCTGGCCTACCTGGACGCGAAGGCCGCGCAGACCTCGCTCAGTGCCGTGAACACCGCTGCGAAGGCCAAGCTCGACTCCAAGCTCACGCTGCTGGAGTCGTCGCCGGCCGAGAACAAGGACTCCGTCACGCTCAACGCGGCGACCGCGAAGCAGTACAACCTCACCGCGACCTCCACGCTCGCCGACCTCAAGGACATCGCGCCGCAGCTGGTCCTCGGCGGCTCGCCCGAGTTCCAGACCCGCCAGCAGGGCATGCTCGGCCTGGACGCGATGTACGGGCTGAAGTTCAAGTCCTTCAAGGCGCTCGACGCGGGCGGCCCGCTCACCCAGGCCGCGTTGAAGAAGAACACGGTGCAGGCCGCGGACATCTTCACCACGGACCCGACCATCCTCAAGGAGAAGTTCGTCGTCCTCCAGGACCCGAAGAACCTCTTCGGATTCGCGAACGTGACCCCGCTGGTCTACAAGAGCGGGCTCTCCCCGGAGGGTGTCGCCGTCCTCAACGCCGTCTCCGCCAAGCTCGACACGAAGGCCCTGCTCGACCTGGACACCCAGGTGCAGCTGGAGAGCAAGGACCCGCTGGACGTGGCCAAGGCCTGGCTGAAGACGGCCAACCTGGGCTGACGGTCCGCCGGACCGCCGTGACGAAACCGCCCCCACCGTCGCCGAGCCGATCGCGCTCGCCGGCTGTGGGGGCGCTCTCGTCGGGGCGCCTTCGGCGGGTGTGGCGCGGGTGCGGCGCCGGGTGTGGCCGCGCGGCGTCAGTAGGACTCACAGAACTTCCCCCGCCACCAGACGACGTCCGGCGCGTCCGCACGGAGCACCTTGGCCCGGTCGAGGATCGTGCGGTCCAACGACCGTACGAGAGTGCGCAGTTCGCGGGCGCTCTTCCTGGGGAGGGCGTGGAGGACCTCTTCGAGGTGATCGCGGGAGAGGCCGGGTCGGCACTCGCAGTAGATCGAACAGGACCCGCGCTCGGGGTGTGTTCTCGCGAGTCGGCTCAGCGGCCCGTGGGCCAGCGTCGTCCAGTCCCGGAAGGCCTGCGTGGTCGACTCGGGGGAGAAGCGGGCCCGTTCCAGTCGCCGTATGTCGGCCGTGCAGGAACCGGAGAGGCGGTCGATCGGGGCGTACGGCGGCCGGTACTGCCCCCGGACGGGAATCTCGCCCCGCAGGGCGGACGGGCGCCTACGCGGCATGGCCCTTTCGGCTGTCGGTCATGGGCGGCAACGTACCGGCGGGAGCGGCCGGTTGCCAGGGAATATCGGCTGGACGGTGTCCGGTGGTGTCCCTCCGGTGTCGTCCTTCCGGTGGCGCCCCTCCGGGGGAGTGTGGCTCCCCGGGCTCCGCCACCGGATGGTTCAGGGCCTCCCGCTGCCCCTGGCCGGTCCGGATCACACACAGGTCGCTGTCGCCGCCGGGTCAGTTGACGCCGCCCAGCAGCAGGGCGAGTCCGCGTTCGACGTCGGGGCCCAGGTCCTCCATGCCCGGCGCGACAACGCCGTACGAGCGGTGGAGGAAGCGCTGCAGTTGCGCCGTGCGGAACCGGACCACGGCCAGCCCGTACGGCGAGTGGAGTTCGACGACCGTGTGGGTCGGGCCGCACGGCCAGAGGTGGACCTCGCCTATCCCGGCCGGGTTTTCCAGCCCCTCTTCCAGGAGCAGCCGGGAGAAGGTCCAGGTCACTCCCTCGCCGCCGGCCGAGACCTCGACGGGGAAGGCGAGGTGGACGGCGAGCGGATCGGCGGATTCGTAGCGCAGGGTGACGACGAGTGGAAGCTCCTCGTAACCGGGGGTGATCAGGCGGGCGCGGGCGGACTGCTCCAGGGAGCGGACGGGTCTGGACATGATCGACTTCCCGTTCGGGTGAGGCGTTGGGCCAGTTGGGTCGAGCTGCCTTCTCGACCATCGGTAGTGCCCGCGCATTACGCCGATACGGGAGTCACTTCATGTGACGTGCGTCACCTTCTGTAATTACTCAACAGTTTTTGTCATCTAGCCATACAAACTCGTCCCCGATACCTCGTCCGCAGGTAACTGGAGTGTTCCTGCCCATGATTGACAACACCGCCACCGCCGCCGCGACCGACGCGTACGCCCGTATCTACGAGGAACAGCAGCCGCGTCTCGTTGCGTTCGCGCGTTCGCTCACCAAGAGCAGCTGGGCCGCGGAGGATCTGGTCGCCGAGGCGCACTTCCGCGTGTGGCGGCGCCTGTCGGCGGGGCACGAGATCGACAACGTGCCCGCGTACCTGATGACGACGCTCCGGCACCTGGCCGCCACCGCGGGCAGCAACTCGGCGCGCGAGACCCCGCAGGATCCGCAGGGCGGCCCGGAACGGCTGGAGAGGTCCGAACGGGTCGTCTCCCAGGGGCGTCACATCGACGACCCCGCCGAACAGGTGTCCTCGGTCGACCTGTTGGTACGGGTACTGGGTCAACTCCCCGACCGCTGGGTCAAGGCGTTGTGGCTGGCGGAGGCGGAGGGGCAGCCCCTGGCGGACATCGGGCCCCAGCTCGGCGACGGCATCAAGGAGGGCGCCACCGCGGTACTCCTCCACCGCGCCCGTGAGGGCATGCGTCAGGCGTTCCTGCGTGAGCAGCTCGGAGTCCCGGACAACACGGCGTGCGAGCCGTACTGGGTCCGCATGCCCGCGTACGTGCGCGGCACCGCGACCCGCCGCCAGTCCGACCAGCTCCTCGCCCACACGGACACCTGCGACGACTGCCGTCACCGACTCGCTTTGCTGATGCGCACGAACGACCGCCTGCCCGCGCTCGTCGGGCCGGCCCTGCTGGTGCTTCTGGTGGGCGGCACGGGGAAGTACCTGCTGGCGGGCGCGACGGGGTCGGTGGCGGCGTCCGTCGGTGCGTCGACCGCGTCCGGCGTGACCTCCGCGGGGGCCGGCCATGGTGGTGGGGTGCTGCACGCGGTACGGCACGGTGTGGCCGGCGGCTCGAAGATACCCAAGGCGCTCGCGCTGAGCTCGGGGGCGGCGGCAGTGGCCGTCGCGATCACCATCGCCCTCACCTCTCCGCAGATCCAGCTGCGGGAACAGCCCCGAGTCCCCCTGGCGGACAACCCGTTGACACCGGCGCCGGTCGCGGAGGTCCCGGTGACGGTGCCTGTGCCCGCCCCGCTGAAGGCGAGTGCGGTGACCGTGCCGGGCAGGGTGCCGGTGGCGGTGCTGCGGGGCGCCGCTTCGGGGATCCCGGCCGGCTTGGCTGTCCCGGCGGTGCCGCCGGTGCCGTCGGTGCCTGTGGTCACGGTGGTTCGGGGGAGCGGGGACGGGGGGTCCGGTGGGGCCGGTGGGTCGGGTGGGGCCGATGGGTCCGGTGAGGTCAGCGGGTCCGGTGGAGGTTCCGGTACGGAGGTGACGCCTCCGCCCGCTCCCAGCGCACCGGCCGAGCCCGCGCCTTCGGCGCCGGAACCTCCGGTCGAGCAGCCGGTGCCGCCGGTACCGCCGGTGAGCGAGGTACCTGTGCCTCCTGTGCCGCCGGAGACGTCTGTGCCTCCTGTGGCTCCTGATCCGGAGGTTCCGGCGTACGTGCCGCCGGTGCCGCCGGTGAGCGAGGTACCTGTGCCTCCTGTGCCGCCGGAGACGTCTGTGCCTCCTGTGGCTCCTGATCCGGAGGTCCCGGCGTACGTGCCTCCGGTGCCGCCGGTGGAGGAGGCGCCCCCAGTTACGGTGCCTCCGGTGCCGCCCGTGCCGCCGGTCCCGCCCTTGCCGCCGGAGGTTTCTGTGCCGACACCTGAGCCGGAGCCGGTTGTTTCAACCCCCTTGGATCCGGGGCCGGTTGACGAGACGCCGGTTCCGGATCCGGTCGTTGCTGATCCTGATCCCGGGGGTTGTTGAGAGGTCGGTCGGACCGCTTTCGGTTGAATTTCTCCTCGCCGAGCAACCTGAACACCGCTTCCCCTGTCTCACAGGTTGCTCACAGAAACGGCTTGGGCGCGTGGGGTGCGTCCGTACGTATGTCGGCCGTCGTGGGCGGTGTCCAGTCCGATGCCACTTGACCATGGCACTGGCAGACGAGGAACCGATGACCACTCAGCAGCACAGCACCACCAGCGGCAAAAAGAGCGACAGCCAACGTAACAAAAAGCGTTTGCAGCACTCGGCACTCGCCGCGGGGGCCGCGCTGGCCGTCGTCGTGTCGGTGGCCGGAGCGGCTCCGGGCGCCGGAACCGCTTCGAGCGCCGCGCCCACGAAGCCGAAGCTCAGGCTCGTGGCCGCGTCGGACTCCGTGACCACCGAACGCTACGAGGGGGAACCCGGCGTCTACCTGGACCTCGGCACGTACGTCACGGTGGACGACGTACCGCTGGAGTTCAAGGTGACCCGGAAGTCGTACAAGGACCCGGTGATCGCCGAGCAGATCATCCGCAAGGGCGGCAAGGCGCAGGCGAAGAGACTGCCTCCCGGGATGGTGAAGGACTTCGCGGGTCTGCCGGGCTTCCTGGAGGTGTCGTTCACGAACGCGGCTGGTCAGGAGGTCGCGAAGAGCAAGGGCACGTTCTGCCCGAACAACGCCTCCGGGCGCATCCGTCCGGACGGCCCGGCCACCTCGCACTTCCCGGAGAGCTGCTCCACCAACCCCTTCACGCTGGGCGGCGTGTGGGGCGTGGAGAAGGGCTGGGCCACCAACGCCGGCTCGGTCGACTACGACAACCCGTTGGACCTGCAGGCGGGGGAGTACACCGCCAAGGTGTCGATCGGGAAGGTGTACCGCGACTTCTTCGGCATCCCCAATGACCAGCCGACCATCAAGGTGACGGTACTGCCGCCGAGCAACGGCGGCGAAAGCGGAAGCGGAGGCGGAGGCGGCGGAGTGGGGCTGGCCGCGCGATCCTCCGCCCACCACGCAGGGGGCCACGGGGGACAGGGCGGCCACGAGGGTCATGCGGGCCGAATGTCCGCTCCGCCCACGTCACATCACTACGGTCCACGTGGCGCGGACATGCCCACCATCCCGGCCTTCCCCAACGCGCTGATCGACCTGGGCACGGCGAACCACCTGGGCGACGGTCCGGGCCACACCGACGGTTCGCGTGTCGCGCCCGCGCTGAAGGCCGCCGCCCAGCGGCCCACGGGCAGGGCGGCCGTACCGGCCAACGTGCCCAAGCCGGACCTGCGTTCACTGCCGGCGTGGGACATCGCGGTCACGGACGGCGAGGACGGGGACGTAGCCGGAAAGGACTACCTGGCGTTCAGCGCGAACGTCTGGAACGCCGGCCCGGGCCCGCTGGTCGTCGACGGCTTCCGCAAGCCGGGCAAGGACCTGATGGACGCCTACCAGTACTTCTACGACGCGAACGGCAAGCAGGTCGGCTACACGCCGACCGGCACCATGGAGTGGGACCCGCGGATCGGCCACGAGCACTGGCACTTCACCGACTTCGCGAGCTACCGCCTCCTGAGCGCCGACCAGAAGGAGGAAGTGCGCAGCGGCAAGGAGGCGTTCTGCCTCGCCAACACCGACGCGATCGACTACACGGTGAAGAACGCCAACTGGCACCCCTACAACACCGACCTGTCGACCGCGTGCGGTGAGAAGAGCGCCCTCTCGGTACGTGAGGTGCTCGACGTGGGCTCCGGCGACACGTACACCCAGTACCGTCCGGGCCAGTCCTTCGACATCACCGGCCTCCCGAACGGCACGTACTACATCCAGGTCATCGCCAACCCGGAGAAGCGCCTCCAGGAGACCAACCTCGACAACAACGTCGCCCTGCGCAAGGTGATCCTCGGCGGCACGGAGGGCGCGCGGACGGTGACGGTACCGCCGCACGACCTGATCGACGTGAAGTAACCGGACGACGCAAACAGGCCGCGTGCCGCACCTCCGGGGGGAGAACAGCCCGCTCGGAGGTGCGGCGGGCCACACCCTTGTTCCGGCCTTCCACCGCCTGGACGAGGCGGCCGTCTGATTCCGTACGTCCTCCGTCCTACTGCCTACGTCCTACCAGGTCGGCCCTGGCGGCAGAGGCCCCGGAGAGATCCGGGGCCTCTGCCGCCAGGGCCGACCCTGTGGCATGTGGCGTTCTACGACCAACCGTCAGGCCTGGCGTACGACGTTCGTGCCCGCGCCGGCCGAGAGGACGTCCTGGCCGGCGCCGCCGTACAGCTTGTCGTTGCCGCTGTTGCCCCAGATGTAGTCGTTGCCGTCGTTGCCGTACAGGACGTCGTTGCCCTTGCCGCCGAGCAGGCTGTCGTCGTCGGCTCCGCCGTAGACCGTGTCGTTGCCGTCGTCACCGTTCAGGGACTGGCCCCCGGCGCCGCCGCGGATCACGTCGTCGCCCTTGCCGCCCTCGACGATGTCACCGGAGGTGGTGATGGTGTCGTTGCCGTCACCGCCGGCCACGCGCAACGAGTTACCCGTGCTGATGGTGTCGTCGCCTGCCCCACCGTCCACGAAGTTGCCGGCGAGGTCGCCCCGGCCGGTCAGCCTGTCCTTGCCCGCGCCGAGGATGAACGCGGTGGTGAGGTAGGTCTCGTCGCTCTTGTTGGTGAAGTCGACCACGTCATTGCCGTCGCCGAGGTTCATCCGCATGATCTGGTACGGGCTCTGGCTGTCCACGGTGACAACGGTGCACAGGACCTTCGTGTGGTCGGCGGCGCTGGGGTAGGCACACCCGCGCCCGACACTGATCGGAACGACGTCGTCGATCACGAAGGTGATGTCCGTGGCGTTGGCGTAGGACTCGGTGACAGTCGGCTTGTTGGTCTGGCCGGCGGCGGCCGTGTAGGTCAACTCCTGGTCGTTGAAGCTGACTTCGGCCTTGGCGGACGGTGTCGCGGCACCGGCGGTACCGGCGGCCAGCGCGAGCGGAACGGCCGCCAGTCCGGCACCGAGGGCCAGCGTCAACGCCAGTGCCGATGCTGACGCGGTGCGTGTCGTACGACGACGGGTGGGGGAAGAGGGCATGCGAGTAACCTCCAGGGCCACATGGGCACTTGAGCGAATTCAGGATTCAGATTCAGGATTCAGTGACGCCATGTGAGACGGCGGAGGTACGCCCTGGGTTGTGGTCGTCCGCCCAGCGGACGGCCAAGCGTTCGGGCACGCACCCACGCATGCGAGGTGACCAAAACCGGCTTCAGTCGTCCATCCATGTGAACAACGATCAAGTACGCGACTCTTGACGTGTCCAGGACCACCCCTCTAACTTCCGAGAGAAAGCGCTTTCCAATCCGGTCCGGCAGCAGATCCTCCGCCTCGTCCAACCGTCTGGAGATGGAGAACCACGATGCAACTGAGACCCGTCATCGCGTGCGTCAGCCTGCTGGCAGGCACACTCGTCGCGCTCTCCGGCACCACCGCACAGGCCGCGACCACGCGGTATGAGGCCGAGACCACGCCAGCGGTCTGCACCGGCACCATCGACTCCGACTGGACCGGCTTCTCCGGCAGCGGATTCTGCAACGGCACCAACTCGACTGGCTCGTATGCCCAGTTCACCGTATCCGCACCCGCATCGGGCACGGCGACACTGGGTGTCCGGTTCGCCAACGGCACCACCACCGCCCGTTCCGTGAGCGTCATCGTGAACGGTGCGACGGTCTCGACGGCGTCGTTCGAGGGCACGAGCACCTGGACGGCGTGGACGACGAAGACCCTGACCGTGCCGGTGGTCGCGGGCAACAACACCATCCGCCTCAACCCGACGGCCGCCGCGGGCCTGCCCAACATCGACTACCTCGACGCCAACGTCCCGGACGGCGGCACCACACCACCCCCCACGGCCTCCGCCCTCTACGTGTCCCCGTCCGGCACGGACAGCGCGGCGGGCACGTCGTCGGCGCCGACGACCCTCACCTCCGCGATCGGCCGCATCACGGCGGGCGGCACGATCTACGTACGCGGCGGCACGTACAACTACGCCTCGACGGTGACGATCCCGGTCGGCAACAACGGCACCGCGTCCGCCCGTACCGTCCTGGCCGCCTACCCGGGTGAGACTCCGGTCCTCAACTTCTCGGCGCAGACCGAGAGTTCCTCGAACCGGGGCCTCCAGCTCAACGCCAACTACTGGCACATCAAGGGCCTCGTCGTCGAACGCGCCGGTGACAACGGCATCTACGTCGGCGGCAGCAACAACGTCGTCGAGCGCACGGTGACCCGCTTCAACCGTGACACGGGCCTCCAGCTCGGCCGTATCGCCTCCACCACCCCGGCCGCCGACTGGCCCGCCAACAACCTGATCCTGAGTGCCGAGTCGCACGACAACGCCGACTCGGACGGCGAGGACGCGGACGGTTTCGCGGCGAAACTGACGACGGGCGCGGGCAACGTCTTCCGCTACGCCGTGTCCCACAACAACATCGATGACGGCTGGGACCTCTACACCAAGGCGGACACGGGCCCCATCAGCCCGGTGACGATCGAGGACTCGCTCTCCTACAAGAACGGCACCCTCACCGACGGCTCCCAGGCCGGCAACGGCGACCGCAACGGCTACAAGCTCGGCGGCGACGACATCGCCGTCAACCACATAGTCCGGCGCAGCATCGCCTACGGCAACGGCAAACACGGCTTCACCTGGAACAGCAACCCCGGCACGATGACGGTGTCGGACAATGTCAGCATCGACAACACGGAGCGCAACTTCAACTTCGACGGCGGTACGTCGGTGTTCCGCACGAACACGTCCTGCCGCAGCGGCAGCGGCACGAACGACCGGATCGTCGGCAACTCCGACACGTCGAACCAGTTCTGGTCGGGCACGAACGGCGCGCGCTGCTCGTCGTACGCGGGCGCCCTGCACTGGTCGTTCGCATCCGACGGGCACCTGGTGGTGACGTTCGGGGGATAGGAGGCTCCTGCTTCCCGTAGGAAGCTGAGCCTGGCTTGGTACTGCCACGGACGCCCCCAGGTAGCTGACCTGGGGGCGTCCGCCATTCGCGTGGTGGTGATCCTCTTTCGATTGGACATCGATGTTACCGACGAGCATGAGCGCAGGCTGGTCCAGGGTGATCCGGACTGGGGGCAGGGCGCGACACTGCATCCGTCGGTGTGGGCCGGCATCCAGCGCTTCCAGGTCGACGAGGGTTGGGATCCCCGAGCGACGGTTTCCTTCTGGCGGGAACTTCTCTGACCGATCCCGGAGAGTCCGTCACGGTCGGTCGGTGACGTGGAACTCCATCCATTCGATGCCCGGGACGCTGAACTGTGCGCCGGTGTTGGCGGCGGCGATGCCCGTGAACTCGTGGTGGGTGCCTATTTCTTGGCTGCCGAGGCTCCATGGCGTGGCGAACTTCCACGCGCTCTCGAGAGCCGCCATCAGCGCTTGCTCCGGAGTGGGGCACCCGAGCGGCGAGGCCAGTCGCAGCACGGCGAGTTCGGGGAACTTGCAGTATCGCTCGTAGGTCTCCATCTCGACCGAGCGATCCAACCGGACCGCGAGACGCCCGACGACCCGCTCGGCGGCGTGGCGGTCGTTCGCGTGTACGTGACAGCGCCAACGGATTGTCTCGAACATGCCGAAACCTTACGGCCAGGTGGCGACATTTGTAGTCCGAAGCGGTCACCTGGCCCAGCGCAGAAATGGGAGAGAGGCGCGCCGGCCCCCGAACGGGACCGGCGCGCCGGCGTTTCATGCGCGTGTGCGGGTGGCGTGGTCAGCCATCAGCCGCTCCTGGTGTGGAGCGTCAGTGGCGGTTGCCGTTGTGATGGCGGTCCTCGTCGTGACGGTTGTCGCCGTGGTGACGGTCGCGGCCCCATGATTCGTCGTCGACGAAGCGGCCGTGGTCGTTGCGCAGGGTCGCGGTGTCGGTGCGGTTGTCCCACACGTAGTTGCGGCGGTCCTGAAAGAGGTCGGTGCGGGTGTCGCGGCCCTCACCGGTGTGGATGCGGACGGTGGCACGGCCCTCCAACCTGTAGTGGTGGAAGGTGTAGGTACGGCCGTCCTTGTTCTTGAGGGTCCAGCCGTCGAGGTTGACGGTGTGGCGCTTGGTGTTGGTGAGTTCCACCCACTCCCTGTTCAGCGAACGCTGGGAACGGTCCTCGCGTCCCGGGGAGGCGTACTGCACGGCCGAGATCTCCACGTTCGGGCGGTCCGGGCGCGTGTGGTCGGCAGCCGACGAGGGCAGTGACACCGCCCCGACCAGAGCGCCGGCCGCGAGCGCGGCGGCGGCGAGACGACGGGCAGTGACAGAAGCGGAAGCGGACAAAGAATTCTCCTGCAAGGTGCGGGCGCCCTCCCGCCGACGGCCTTCGTGGCCGCCGCGGGAGTGGATGCGGTGTGCGGGTGGCGGCCGGCTGGCCGCACATCCGCACTCTGTCCCTCATGTGCGGGAGTTGGGGAGGAAAACTGCGCAGTGTTACCTATTGACCGCATTTCCGTGACTCTCGGATGTAACACCCACTTATGTCACCTCTGCGGTCCGTTGACGTCCTGGAAAGCCATGCGCTCTTACGGGCCTTGGGGCGTGTCCTCTGTCCGCCATGGCGCGCCACCTCGCCCGGCTCCGGTCCATCACCCGTAAGTGAGCAACAGCCGGTTCGCGCCGGGCACCGGTACCCTGTAACCGGCGGAGCGCCCGTCCGTCCTCGACAGGTGCGGGCCATCCGGGCGAGGCGCCAAGGCCCGTACGGCATGGTGCCCAGGGCCGCGGCACCCCGCGGCGGATGCTGACGCCTCCCCACGCAGGAGAGGCCGTGACTGATCCCAGCCCGCGAGTGACACCGAGGCCGGCGTCCGTCGCGGCAGGCGACGACATTCCCGCTCCGGGGGTCATCGGCATCGGACTCGCCGCGGTGCTGACGTTCGCGCTCGCCCAGGGTTCGTGGCAGTGGTTCGCCACGTTCATCGGGGTGACGCTCCTCGCGGTGATCCTCGCCTTCCAGCGCCGGGCGCAGTGGACGCCGGACATCCGCTCGGCGTACATGCGCGGCCTGGTCGCGTACGCGCTGGTCGTCGGCCTGTGCGTGGCGGTCGCACTCGCTCCCCTGCTGCAGCGCCGGGCCTGGCTGTTCCCGATGCCGGGCACGCGCAGGGAGTGCGAGCTGACGGGCAGGTACGAGGCCCTCCACGTGAGGGCCGCGCTGGGGAACCTGGCCGGCAACGACCAGGCTGCCCTTGCGTTCGCGCAGGAGGCCCAGGCCCGCCAGGCCGTCGCCGAGTGCCTGGCGGCCACGACGACTCTGTGGCTGCCTCTGTACGGGCTTGGGGTGGCGGCGCTGGTGGGGGCGGCTGCGTGGTTCCGCGACCGCGACCGCGACCGGGATCGGGATCGGGGTCGGTCCCGGTCCCGGCCGGGTCCTGTCGGCTGATGAGGTCGGCTGACCGGAGTGCACACCGCCTCAAGGCAGGATCGGCAGCACCCCGCAGTTCGAGGTAGCAGGCTTTCCCGACAGGCGGTCTGTCAGCCAGTTGACCGCGTTTCCCTGGTCCGCGAGGAGGGGAGTGACGTGGTTCAGCAGAGGGCTGACCACGTTCGGCAGGATCACCGGCACGTACGTGACGTTCGCGCCCTTCGCGCACCAGTCCTTGGCGAGGCGGCGGGCCTGCTTGTGCGGGACCAGGTTGTCGCTGGTCCCTGTTGCGACGCGTACCGGGCCCTGGGGATTCAGGGTGCCGATGCGCTGGCTGTTCAGGAAGGTCTGGAGGGCCGGGGTGGACGCGATGATGTCGGAGAGGGACTCGCCGTCCGTCGTCCACTTCGTGCTCTTCGCGTAGCCGTAGTGCAGCAGGGCGTCGCCCACGCACATCGTCGACAGGTCGGTCATGGCCGCTTTGCCCGCCGCGTTCAGATGGGCCTCCGCCAGTGGTCTCAGCGTGGGGTCCGACTGGAGGAAGCCGTTGAGGGACCAGCCGAGCGCGCCCGCCAGTTCGCTGCCGTCGATCGCCTTCGTGACCGACGCCAGGTCGGCCGGTGGGGCGCCCGAGTAGGTGCCGGCGAGGGTGATGTCGGGGGCGTAGGAAGGCTGGAGTTCCGCTGCCGCCGCTGTCGCTCCGCCGCCCTGGCTGTAGCCGAACAGGCCCACCCTCGATGCGGACGTGACCGAGGTGCCGGGGAGGGAGCGGGCGGCGCGTACGGCGTCCAGTACCGCGTGGGCCTCGTCGAGCCGGTTGACGTACGTGTGGAGGCGGTCCGTCGCGCCCAGGCCGGCGTAGTCCGTGACGACCACGGCGGCGCCGGTCGCGAGGAGGCGGTAGATCGCCACGTCCTCATAACCGACGGACACCGTACGGCCGTTGAGGAGCAGGGGGTGCTCCAGGCCCATGGACGCCGCGCACTGGTCGCCCTGTCCCATCGTGCCGGGGGCCACCGCCACGAGCGGACGGGCGCCGCCGCCCTTCCAGGCCGCCGTCGGTTCGATGTACGCGCCGGTGACCGCCACCGGGGCGCCGTTCGAGTCCGTGGACCTGTACATCAGGCGGGTCGCCCGGCCGGGCAGCGGGCCGTCGAGGGTGGGGAGGGAGATGGCCAGGGGGAGTGGTTCCGAGCGGACCACCGCGCCGTTGGCGGCGGGGAGCGTGGTCGGGGGTGTGTAGAACGCCGGGATCTCCACACCCCCGGACACGACCGCCTCCGTAGCGGAGGAGGCGTCCGAGGCCGTGGCTGTCGTGTACGAGAGAACCTGAGCGCCCAGGCAGGTCGCAGCGGTGAGCGCTGCGGCCAGGAGCCGTCTGCGTGCGGGCATGGCGAACCTCCTGTGAAGTGGGGCAGGAAGCAGAGAGGAACCGGGAGACGCCAAGAGGCCGCCTCTCCCTACTGATTGGTTCGCCAGGACCGTACCTACTGGTCGGTTACCTCGGGTAGCAGTCGGAGGGTTACGGTTGAGTAACTTGACTCGCTGTCTAATTGGGGGAACCGGACGTCACCGGTGACCGTTCAGCAGCCGGTGGACCTCGGGGTGAACTTCAGGAGGGTGAGCCGGTCCGCGGCGGCGGCCTCGTTGTAGGTCGCGTGGGTGACCTGGTACCAGACGGCGTCCTTGGCCTTGTCGCCGTTCACGTCGTCCAGCTTCACGCACCAGCGTTCCTGCCGTACGACCCGCGTGTACGTCTCCGTGCCGCTGCGTACCTTCGTGCACTTCTGGGAGCTCTCGGTGGTGTACCAGGTACGCGTCTTCTTCTTGCTGCCCGTGCCCGTACGCGACGTGTGCTTGACCTTCTCGGTGGTGAGCGCGCACTTCTTGACCAGGTGCGGGCGGGTGGCCTTGGCGGTCTTGCGGGTGATGTGGCGGACGGTGCCACGGAGGCCGGAGACGGTGGTCGGTTCCGGAGTGGGCTGCGGGGCGCTGTCGTACTTGCCGCTGCCGCTGCCGTTGTTCCCGCTGGCGGAGGAGTCCCCCCGTGGGGCGTCCTTCCCGTCGCCGCACGCGCCGAGTCCGGCCATGAGGAGCATCGTCAGACCGGCCACCATCAGGCGTTTCCTGCTGGGCATGTGGTGTTCCCCGTTCGCTGCTGTCCCAAAAAAGACGGTCAGCGTACCTCCCTTGCAGGGGGTGTCTCCCTCGCGCGGGGTGTCTCCCTCACATGGC
The DNA here is from genome assembly GCF_036898825.1 of Streptomyces sp. B21-083. Taxonomy (GTDB): domain Bacteria; phylum Actinomycetota; class Actinomycetes; order Streptomycetales; family Streptomycetaceae; genus Streptomyces. The sequence continues at coordinate 5,209,558 of NZ_JARUND010000001.1, forward strand.
GATCACCACGATCACGATGAGTACGACGATCATCGTGACGCACGCCCCGACCACACAGCCCACGTCGCTCGTCAGCTTGTCGAGGCCGGACAAGGGGGCCGGGGACTGCGGCGTGGTGGTGGGCGGTGGCGGGAGAGCGGCCGGCTGTGATCCGGCCGGGCGGACCAGCACGTCGCGCAGGATCTGCTGCCAGACCGACGGCGGCAGGTCGGGGACCTCGCCGTTCGTCGGGGAAACAAGCGTCCGCGAGAGCCAGTTGGTCCAGACGGGGTGCGGAGCCCGGACCATGGCGTACAGCATTTCGTGCAGGTCGTGCAGATACTCCTCCTCGCGGGCCAGCGGGGCCACGGCCCAGGAGAAGAGATGCGCCGCCCGGTCTGCCAGGGCCGTGCCCGACATGGACTCCCTGGTCTGTCCGTGGGGCGTCAGGTACAGATGGTTGCGGAGTACCTGCGCGCACAGGTCCTGTCGCATCTTCCGGGGGCGCGTCTCGCGGCGCTGGGGGTTGCCCAGTTCGGACAGCAGCAACTCCAGTGATCTCGGGGGGAGTTCGTCGGCCTGGAGCAGCTCGCGGAACAGTACGTCGTCGGGAGCGTCCTGCAACAGCGCCATCAGGATGCGGTGTTCCACCTGGTCCCCGCGCTCGTCACCGCGCAGGTCGTCGTGGAGTTGATGATGCTGGTAGGTGGACGGGGGCTGGAGCTGGGACTGGGGTTGGGGCTGGGGTTGGGGCTTCTCGTACGTCGGCGCGCGGTACGGCTCCTGCTGTCGCTCTTGCCGCTGTTGCTGTGGCGGGTGTTGGTGGTGGTTCTCCCCGTGCTCGTGGCGCCGTTCCGTGGGTGGCGGTTCCTGCGGTGGCCGTTCCTTCGGCGCTTCCGTACGGGTGCCGCCCTGCCGGTGTTCCGTGCTCAGGATCTTCTGCAGCAGATCCCGTCGCCGCTCCCAGTCCATCGTCGCGCCGCCGCGCAGCTCCTTCGTCAGCTGGGGCACGCCCGGGGGAGCCCCCCGGTGGGTCAGGAGGTGATCGACCAGGCGGTACGCCGCCCGGTGTTCGAAACGGGCGTCCGTCGCCCTGCCGCCCATCACCCTGGCCAGAGGGCCGGAGCCGCCGGTCTCCTGTTCCCAGCGGGGGACGGACGTCAGACGCAGGGGGTGGGTGTCGACCGTGTCGTAGGTCGCGAACGTCCAGTCGCGGCCGGTCCAGTCGTCGAAGAGGAGGAACAGACCCAGGTAGACCAGCGCGGCCTCGTCCTGAGCCGGCCAGCCCGCCGGCTTCTCCTCCCCCACCAGCAGCGACACCCGTTGCGCCGGGTCGCGCAGCCACTCCGCCGTCGCCATCATCAGCGCGCCCCGCACGTGCTCCAGCCGGGCTTCCATCTTCGGCAGCCGCTCGTGCGCGAGTTCGTCGAGGCGCGCACAGTCGATCACCGGCTTCGGGCCCGTAGCCCGTTCCGCGAACTCCCGGGAACTCCAGCCGCCGTATGCCATGCCCAGGCACCGGCGCATGTTCAGGGTGGCGGGAGCGCCCGTCAGGACGTGGCTGGCCGTGCTGGGCCGGCCCGCACGGTCCATGGTGGGCCAGCGCCGGACGAGCAGGACCTCGCCGTCGTGGGACAGGGTGCGCACGACGCTGGGGCGGGCCGCGCCCGGGCCGGACACCCACAGCAACGGGCCCAGTTCGCGGCCCAGTCGCTCGGCCCGCTCGGGGGAACAGGAGTGGGCGACGGCCTTCATGCCGGTGCTTCCCTGACGGCCCTGGTTGCCCTCCCACCGGAAGACGATCTGATGCACCGAGGACGCCGACAGTATCGAGGACGCCTCCTGGAATTCGGAAGATTCGCTGAATTCGCTCACTTCTCTTCTCCTCCCCGCTCCCGTTCCCGGTCACGCTGCCGTCCGGGTCCCCCGGCTCCGCGCGCGCCGGGTACGCGCAGCTCCCCGTCGGCGGAGCCCTCCGCGGGTACCGCCTCCCAGGCCGCCGACTCGCCCCTCGCGAACGCGTCGGGGCCGCCCGGGACGTCGATCAGGCCGTGCATCGCCAGCAGCGAGAGCAGCGGCTCCAGTACGCGCCGGGGAGCCGCGCCCGTCGGATAGCGGCCCTGGTCCTCCTGGCCGCCGGTGGCCGACGCGACGTGCAGGGTGCACCGGCGGATCGCGTCGAAGGGGCGCAGCCAGGCCTGGCCCGCGTGGCGGCGCAGGAACGCGTGGACGTCCTGGCTCTCCTCGCGCAGCACGGCGGGGTCGAGGGCGGTGAGGGGACCCCGGGCCAGCCAGCGGTCGACCGGGGACTGGAAGCGCAGCAGGTCCGCCTTGCCCAGCACCATCGTGGCCGCCACCTCCAGGTAGGGGCCCGTCTTCGGGAGCCGGTCCAGGACCGTCGCGAAGGCGAGGTCGCCGTCCCGGTTCACCGCCACGCCCCCGCGTTCCCTCGCGTGGTCCAACTGCGGTACGGGGAGCGCCAGAAGCGGGTCGACGACGAAGACCAGGGCGTCCACCCCGAGCAGGAACCGCAGGGCAGCGTCCGTCCGTACGAGGTCCTCGCCGCCCAGGTCGAAGAAGGCGACGGGACGCACCTGGCCGTGGGCGTCGGTGATGAGGAGGGACTCGACGAACCGGGCGAAGCCGGTCAGGCCCACGCCGGTGGTGTGGTCCAGGACCCGGCCGTTGCGCAGGGGCTGCACCCGTTCCCGTACGAACCGGGCATGCTGCTCGGGGTTGACGGACTGCCAGGAGAGGCCGAAGGGGTCGAGGCCGCCGTCGGTGATCTCGGCGATCATCTGGGTCAGCAGATGGCTCTTGCCGGTGGAGGACTGGCCGACCATCGCGACCGTCAGCGGACGGCCGTACGTCAGATACGGCACGGGGATGAAGTGTTCGGGGAAGTCCGGGTCGGCCGCGCACTTCTGCACGGCGCCCCGCATCACGTCCTGGCGGCGCAGCTTGCCGACGCCCGCGAGGTTCAGGGGCTGGTACTGCATCCGGGCGTCGGTGACGTACAGCGCGCTCAGGTCGAGCTGGATGGTCTCCAGGCAGTACGGGCAGAGCACCTCGCTCTCGGTCAGCCCGGTCGCGGGGCCGATGTCGGACGGGGGTGCCAGGGGTGCCTGTCGTTTGGCGCGCAGGGCCTGTTCGAACGCCTCCCGGTCCTCGCGGGTCCCGTCGGGGGGCGAGAGGACGGTGGCCCGGCGGGATGTTCCGGGGGCCAGCAGGTCGAGGAGCTGGGCGGGGGACGGGCGGGCGGTCGCCCGGGGGGCGAAGGCGTCGCGCAACGTCTCGTCGAGGACCCGGTGTTCGGCCAGGTCGGCGGGGGACCGGTCGGGGTGGCCGGGGCGGCCGGTCACCAGACGGTAGAGGACCTGGGCCGCGCTCCACACCGCGTCCCGGGAGTCGATGTGGCCCTCGCCGCGCCGCTGTTCGGGCGAGGAGTAGGGGGCCTGTCCCCAGTCCGTGCGCGGCCGGCCGGCGTCGGCCACTCCCTCAAGTCCCCAGAGCTGGAGGGAGGCGCCGTCCCAGAGCACGGTGGCGGGCGAGATGCCGCGCGGGACGAGGCCCTGGTCGTCCAGCAGGCACAGGGCGAGCATCAGGTCGCGGGTGAGGACGCGTTGGTCGGTCGACGACATGACGTGGGTTCTCGCGGCGGTGGCGCCGCGCGGTGGGTCGTACAGGAGGAACGGCTCGTCGGTGTCCAGTTCGTAGCCGATGAGCCGGGGGAAGAGCGGGGCGAACTCGGTGCCGTCGACCAGCCGGTGCAGTCTCAGCGCGGTGCCCGCCTCGGTGTCGAGGAGGGCGCGGGCGGCCGGTGTCGTAGCGTCGGCGGCGGAGAGCCGCACCTGTACGCAGCGCCGGCCCTGGCGCCGGTCGTCGAGCAGAGCGTTGCGGATCAGCGCGGGGAGTCGCGGATCGCGCCGGGACTCGGGGCCGAAGCGGACCCGGGCGACGTGGCGGCGGCCGGAGGGGGTGCTGAAGCCGAGCTTGGCGTCGGCGGGTCCCTCGGGGTCCGCCGGATGCTCCGGCCCGGGGTGGGTGGTGCGGGTCACCATCGGTCGCCGTCCGCTCGGTCGTAGGTGCCGTTGTGCGGGCCGTCGTACGGGTCGTTGTGCGGGCTGCCGTACCGGCCGTCGTGCCCGTCGCCGTCACCGTCGTCGCGGGGACGGAAGGTCTCCACCACGCCGGGGCGCAGCGGGGTGAGCCGGAGGAGGCCCGCGTACCGTCCCGACGACGTCCACTCCACCTCCTGCGACCGGCTCGAACCGTTCGTACGCCAGGCCTTCTCGACCTCGTCGCGTACGGCCAGGGGCGCGAACCTGATCCAGACCGCCGCCGCCGGGTCGCGGCTGAGCAGCGTGCTCTGGTCGGGCGAGGACAGCTGGACCACGGCCTGCCGGTCGGTCTCCGCGCCGACCAGTTCGGCCAGCCCGTGCGGGTCGGTGCCCAGCAGGTTCGCCGAGGTGGCGCGGGTACGGCGGGGTGCGGCGAACGGCGGTGGGGCGAGGACCCCGTTGTGGCGCAGATGCCTGCGGGCCGTCGACAGGAGTTCGGCGACCCGTCCCTCGATACGGGTCGCGGCGCGCGTGCCGGCCTGGCCGCGTTCCACGGCGCCCCAGTAGGACCGCATCGCCTCCAGGGCGGCGTCGGTGAGGTCGGCGGCGAGCGTGGCGACCAGCTCCGGCCCGCCCTCGCCGGTCTCCCGGTCCAGCCAACGCGGTGTCCCCCCGGCGCCGTTCGCCCCCGGGGAGTCCGGCGGGGCGGGGTGCGGTGTCCGGGCGGACGGGGGTACGGACGGGGGTACGGGGGGTTCGTCGGGGTCGGTGACCGTGTCCGCGGGGTCGGTGGTGTCGTCGGGGTCGTCCCAGGGGGTGTCCGGCCAGGCGTAGGCGCTCATCCAGTCGTCGTGGCGGCCCTTCTCGTCGGCCACGTCGGCAGCCGCGTCGCCGGCCCCCGAGAACGCGTCCGGCGTGCTCGACAGCCAGTCGTCCGCCGTGGAGCCTGCGGCGCCGTACCTTCCGTACGCGCCGTTGCCGCCTCCGACCGTCGCCCGCTCGGGTTCGGGTACCGCCTCGGCCTCCGCCGCCGCTGCCGTCGCCCGCAGCACACCGGCGACGGAACGGGCGGCGTCCGCGCAGTTCAGGCGCTCCTCGACCGCCCAGTGTTCCCGGACGCCCTGGGCCAGCAGGGCGTCGAGGCCGGCGAGGGCGCGGCGGAGTGCGGCGGTGGCGTGGCCCGGTGCCCAGGCGTCGGCCGCCGTACGCCAGAGACGGCGGGCCGTCTCCGCCGCCGCGCACAGGCCCAGCAGCAGACCGGACGTGCCCAGCCAGGGTGCCGGGTCGGTCGCGTACGCGAACAGCGCGCCGGTCAGGGCGCCGCCGAAGGCCGCGAGCTGGGGGCCCACTGCCCAGCGGCCGGGGCGTCCGGCGCCGCGCAGGCGGGACGTGCCGAGCAGTGCCATCGTGACGAAGAGCAGGGGGACGAGGAGGGCGAGCGCTTGCAGCGGGGCTTGCCAGAGGGCGCCCAGGAGGGCGGCGGTGAAGGTTGCGGCTGCGGCTGGTGCACCGTGGGAGACGTCGTGTGTCGGTTGCGGGTTCGTTGTGGCTTGTCGCGCAGTTCCTCGCGCCCCTGAGGGAGCCGGGGTGCTGTCGGGTGTCGGGTGCGGGTTCGTTGTGGCTTGTCGCGCAGTTCCTCGCGCCCCTGGAGGGGACGGGGTGCTGTCGAGCTCGGTTAGTTTTCGTGTCAGTGCCGAGCTCGGGAGCGGTTCCACCTGGCCCGCCAAGGTGGTGAAGCGGTGGGCGACCGAGCGGAGGGCTAGGCCCTGGGCGAGGAGTTTTTCGGCGTACTCGCGCAGGCCCTCGCCGATCCGGTCGCGCATGCCCTCCGCCGTGGGCACCCGCAGGCCCAGGTCGGTGAGGCGGGCCGCCGCCTCGGCGGTCGAGGACGTCGTGCCGGTGCCGCTGCGCAGGGCCCTGCCGACGAGGTCCCGGTAGGCGTCGAGGGACTGGCGGGCCTGATCGAGGTCGGCCTCGAAGGCGGTGCGGCGCGAGGGGCGCAGCAGCCCGGGGAGGGTACGCAGGCCGGCCAGTGCCTCGTCGGCGTGGTCGAGGGCGTCCGCGCAGGCCCGGTAGGTGTCCTCCGCCGGGCCGTTCGGCTGCCGGTGCCGTTGGTCCCGGCCGCCGCGCCCGGTCGCCAACGCCCTCAGCGGGTCCGGGAGATCGGCGCCGGACCCGAGGGGGGTCGGCGGCGCGTGGTCGGTGTCGTGGCCCGCGAACCGGGTGAGCGCGTCGCGCCAGGCCCGGTCGCGTGTCTCCGGGGGCAGATCCTGCTCCAGGAGGCGTACGCCGGGTGCGGCGACGGCGTCGGGCAGTGCCGCCAGGTCCTTCAGGACGCGCCGGTAGACGTCCGGGACCGACAGGACGTCGACGAGGACGGCCAGCGCGTCCGGGTCGTCGGGCGCGGGCTGCTCCAGTGCCGTGCGCGCGGAGCGCAGGTCACCGGCCCACAGGATGGCCGTACGGTCGGTGCGCAGTACGGCGGGGCGCAGCAGCCGCCGGTCGGGCCGGAACGACTCGTCCTCACCGGCGTACGCACCGGGTGCGCTGCCCACCAGCAGGACCAGGATCCTGACCTCCCCCACGGCCCGGTAGGCGGCGAGGAGTTCGTACTGCCGCTGGTGGTCGGTGAGCCCGGCCGGGGTGTCGGTCACCAGGAAGAGCGGGTCGTCGGGCTCGGGTTGACCGGCCTGGGCGAGTCGGCGGGCGACGCGGGCCCGGAGTGCCTGGGGGGTGTCGAGTGCCGCCGCCCCCGAGCGCAGGTCGAGCGGGACGACAACGGGGCCGAAGCGCGTGGGCATGCTCACCGGTCGTCTCCGTCCCAGGGGGAGCTGTCGTTGTCCCGGCGGCCGTACCGGCGTTCGTCGGGGTCGTCGTCGGGCTGGTCCCAGGGCGCGGCGGGGCGCTCGGTGCCGTGCGGGGAGCCGTTGACGTGCCCGTCACCACCACGACCGGTGCCGCCGTCCCTGGTGGAGAAACGTGAACTGCCGTCGTACGCACCGGCGTTGCCGCGCGGGGCGCCGCCGTATCCGTCCTGGCCGCGGTACTTGGCGCCGTACGGTTCGCCGTACCCCTTATGGTCCCTGCTGTTCTTGTCGATCCTGTCGTCGTCATCGTTGTCCCGGTCGGGGTCCGGCCGGTTCTCCTCCGCGTCGGACGACCGGCGTGCCGTGCCCCAGTCGTCCTCGTCCTCTTCGGCGGGCCGGGGCCGGGGGGTTTTCGGCTGGGTGCCGCCGCGGACGTGTTCGAGGAGGGTGCGCAGGGTCGGCTGGACCGCGCGCTGGTCGCCGAACTCGGTGTCCAGGGCGGCCGGGAGGGTCTCCGCCCAGAACTCCCAGAGGGGGCGTACCCAGCCCTCGACGCGTTCGCCGTCCCGTTCGCGGCGCTCCGCGAGCAGCTCCAGCTGGCGCGGAGCGGTCTTCTCGACGAGTTCGACGAACAGGGGGTGCGGGTCGCTGCCGCTCCTCGTGAGACCCAGCGGCTGGCCTCCCATCAGTTCGCGGCAGTAGTCCTCGACCGTGCGTTCGTCGTCGAGGACGGTCCAGCGTTCGTAGGAGCGCAGGAGTTCCGCCCAGCTGGACACCCCGCCGGGGAAGTCGCCCAACCGCAGCCGTACGCCCGGGACTTGGGGGCCCGCATCGGGGTGCAGGCGCAGCCGGACGCGGTCCGGGGACGTGCTCTCGCCGTCGACGACGTCGACCTGGCCGTTCCACATGCAGCACAGCAGACGGTGCAGGATGACGCGGCGGTCCTCCTCGCCGCTGACCATCCAGCTGTCCTGGTAGCCGAGTCGCTGGCGCCAGCGCAGGACGTCCTGGGCCTGCTCGTTGTCCTTCGCCCTGGCCCACTGGCGCAGCACCTTGCGGGCCTCGGGGACCTGGGTGAGGCTCATCTCGCTGCGGAACAGGACGACCGTCACCGAGTCGCTCTCGACTCCCCGGTACTCGACGGAGTTCCGGGCGTCGGAGGGGAGGCGGAGTGCCTTGCCGAGGTACTGCTCGACCTCGTCGACGGCCTCCACGCGCGGGTAGGTGACCAGCACCCGCAGGGGGCCGGTGCCCTCCGGGGTGAAGCCGACCGGCAGCAGTCCGGCCAGCTTGCGGCCGAACAGGTCGAGGGCCTCCTTGCTGACCTGGTCGGTGGCGTCGGAGTCGCCGGCCGCGGCGGCCAGCAGGGTGCTCATGGACGGCAACAGGGGCCGTTCCTCCAGCCGTTCGCCTCCCTCGGCAAACAACCGCGTGATGCGGCCCTCCAGTTGGGCCTTCACGACCGACACCGCGCCGTCGGGGCTGCGCCGGCTGATGCCGTGGACGTCACGCCAGGTGTCGCCGGAGACCAGTTTGAGCAGCAGCGCCGCCGCGTCCTCCGTCTCGCGCAGGCCCTCGCGGCGGATCAGCCTGGTCACCACGTCCTCGTAGAAGTGGTTGAGGGTGCGCTGCGGCGGCAGCAGATAGGAGATGCCCGTGCGGTCCTCGTACAGTTCGAGGCCCTTCTGCGCGGACACCTTGCGTTCCTGGTCGCTGTGGGAGCGGAAGGCGCCGACGAGCCGGGCGATGTCGGCGCCCGCGGTGTCGGCGGGGGCCCGCCAGTGCTGCTGCTGTTCGCGCCAGGCCTCGTGCCAGATGGTCCGGCAGCGCCACTGGTACCAGGCGTCCTGCTCCCGGAGCACGGCAGTCACGTCGTCGTCGCCCCAGCGGGGCGGTGAGACGCCGGCCAGCTTGCCCTTGATGCGGGGGATCTTGGGCGGCTGGTCGGTCATGCCGGCGGGGCGTTGCGGGGCGCGGGAGCGGTTGTCCAGCATGCCGAGGAAGCCGAGCCGGGCGATCGGGTCGTCGTTCTCCGGCATGCCCCGGACGACCCGGTCGGCGTGGAAGGGGTCGACGCTCAGGAGGAGTTTGTCGATGGCGGGGCGCGGTGAGAACCGGTCGGCCATGAGGGCGGCGGAGCGTTCGGCGATGGACCGCAGGTCGGCGAGCAGCCGCTGCATGTCGGAGATCCGCTCGCCGAGCGCCGCCTCGACGGCCTTGCTGCCGCGCGGCAGCGGGTCGGGGTCCAGGACGGGCAACTGCCTGCGTTCCCACAGCTCTTCGAGGTGCGAGTCGGCGAACAGCTGCCGGATCATCGGCACCGTGGTCTCGCGCAGCGCGGGCCGGGGCCGTTCCACGAGGTCGGTGACCGCCTCCCGCAGCATCCGGCCGGCGACCAGGTCGGCGAGCTGGTCCATCGGTACGGTCATCGACGCGACGAGGCTGGTGGAGACGCCCTGGCGGCCGATGCCGGTGGGGGAGAGGGCGCTGCGGTGCACTCCCCGGTTGATGAAGCTCGCGGCGAAGGTCTGGAAGTCGTCGTCGCCGCCCGTGCTGCGGCCCCGGGTGCGGGTGTCGCCCAGTTCGGTGCCGATCAGCGACATCACCAGGGAGACGATGGAGCGGCGCAGGTCGTCGGGGCGGATGCCGGCGGTCGGGGAGAAGAGGAACGAGGTGGGCAGGATGCCGGTGCGCAGCCGGATCGGCTGGGTGCCGGGGTAGCGGACACCGAGCCCGGCGGTGTGGTCGAGGTCGCCGATCTCGGCGCCCTCGGTCGGCGCGTTCTGCCCGTCCACCAGCCGGAAGAGGTCCACGAGGGCGCGGGCCGCGTTGAGTTCGGCCTCGCGCCCGCCGCCGGTGGCCGAGGAGAACGACGACGGCATGACGACCAGCGGGTAGATCTTCACGCCGTTGAAGCCGCGCAGCTGGAAGGCGTGGTTGATGAGGTGCAGATAGTCCAGGAAGATCCCGGCACCGGTCCCGCCGGCCACCGAGAACGCGACGAACACATCGCAGCCGGTGACCTTTCCGCCGCCCAGTTCGGCCAGTTCGCCGCCGGCTCTGGCCATCGAGTCGATCGCCTGGAGCAGCGGGGTGAGGACGGGCGCGAGGCCGTGCCGGAGCGTGGCGAACAGGGCGGCGCGGCCGACGGTGGGCAGTTGTCCGGCGCCGTTGTGGAGCGGGGTGACGCGCGGTTCGTCGGTGCGCGGCGGCAGCCAGTCGGCGACCTCCGCGCGCATGCTGGCCCGGAGCATCTTGGTGACCTCGGGCGAACTGTCGAAGTTCGGCAGCAGGTCGTGGGTGGCCCGTGACGTACGGGAGTAGGCGGCGCGCAGTGACGGGTCGACGTTGAACTGGGGCAGCCGCATCAGGTCCGACTCGCTGTAGTCCGCGTACACGAACTGGAGGCAGTCGGGCAGTTGGTAGGGGGCGTTGCCGCTGAGCCGGCTCAGGGCCGAGCCGTCCGGGCCGCACAGCTCGGCGCGCAGTCTGCGCTCCAGCTCGGCGCCGACCAGGCCGCCGGTGCCGCCCAGGCCGACGAAGAGCATCGGCTGGAAGATCTTCATGGGTTTCCTCCCCGCTCACGGCCGCCGGGCCGCGTGGTCGTGCGCGAAACGTTCGTGTGGGTGGGCGTGTGGGTGGGCGTGGGTGTGGGGGCGCGTGTGGGTGGTGCGGGTGTCACAGGTACGTGTCGTCGTAGGCGCTCGGGCTGCCCTGCCTGTCGGGGTCGGTGCCGTGCGGGGGACCGGCGGGACCACCGGAGGACGACGAACCGCCCCGCCAGTTACGGGAGTTACGGGAGCTGCGGGGATCACGGGGATTGCGGGTGCTGCGGGCGTCGTCGCCGAGGGCCAGGCTCAGTCCCTCGGTCAGCTGGGCCGGGGTGCCGGCCGACAACGGGGCCCGGCCGCCGCCGCGACTGCGCAGCACCGCACCGCCGTTGGGGCTGCGCTGGACGGCGTACGGGCCGTGTGCGCGGCGCTCGATGCGGGGGCTGATGTGAGCCTCGGCGACGCCGAACTCGTACCACTGCCTGTGTCCGTGCCCGGCGATGTGCGGCTCGCCCGGCAGGGGCTCGCCGTGCTCGTCGAGCAGCCGCAGCACCAGGCCGTACGGGTCCCGGCGGGCGCGGCGCAGCCGGATCAGGGCGAGGACCCCCGCGACGGACAGGACGATCAGGACGACGCCGGTCAGGACCGCCCACCAGTAGGAGTTCCAGAACTCCTCCCAGGCTCCCGGCTTCGGTGTCACTTCCACCGACAGCGGGGTCTGGACGAGGCGGCGGCCGGCGTCGGTGGTGTCCACGACGGTGACATCGCCCGCGAGGAGCAGTCCGTCGTCGGTGAGGCGGTCGCCGAAGACAACGGCGGGGGCGACCTCGACGGTCACCTCGCGGGTCCCGGACTCCCCTGCCTTCAGGGTGAGTTCGGCCGGCGTGACCGTGAGCAGACCCGCCTTGAGGTCGGTGACGGACAGCCTCAGGGTGTGCGTGGCGTCGCTCGTGTTGTGGACGGCCAGCGTGCCCGTGATCTTGCCGCCGGGGTGGGAGGAGGCGGCGGGCAGGTCGAGGGCGGTGGTGACGGGCAGCTCACCGGGGGCGACCGGGCCGCCCGCGCTGCGGGTGTCGGCGCTCAGGCCGGCGGCGGTCAGCGTGGCGCTCACCTTCAGCGTCCCGTCGGCGGACGCCGGGATCCTGGTCGTGCCGGTGAACGAGCCGTCGCTCGCCTTCGCGTCCCTGCCCCTGCCGTTGTCGGCGAGGGTCAGCGGGAGCGGGTCGAAACCGGCGCCGGTCAGCTCGCTCCTGACGCGCAGCCCCTCGTAGTCGCGCGGGTTCCTGATCTGGTAGCCCTCGCGGGTCTGGAGCCGCATCGTCACGGTGACCCGGTCGCCGGCGCGCGGGGACGGCGGGTCCATGGTGATGGCGCCGCGCAGTTCGCCCTGCCACAGCACGCTGACGGCGACGGGCTGCGAGCGGTGCCCTTCCGGCGCCTCGGCGTGCACCTTCCACACGCCGGGCAGCGGGTCGACGATCTTCAGCGCCTCCACGGTGCCGGTGCCGCCCGCGAGTTCGAAGTGTGACTGCTGGTAGGTGCCGGAGGTGGGCACCTCGTGGCCGGCCGGATCGGTGTAGGTGATCCGCACCTGGAGGTCACCCTTGTCGACGACGATGCTGCCCACGGTCGCCAGCGGCGAGATGCCGATCTCCATGGTCGCGGGCGGGCGTCGGGCGGCGGGGCCCTCCTCGCGCCGCATGCAGTGCGCGGCGGCGAAGATCCGCTCCAACGCCACGCCGATCTCCTTCGCCCCCTCGACCTTCTCGGCCTTCGGCTTGGCGGAGGGCAGGGCGACACAGCCCTTCTGGTAGCCGCCGGCCGCGATCCGGGCGAGCTGCTTCTCGTCCGGCTTCGGCCCGAATCCGAGGGGCCAGATCTGCACGCCCTGGGCGGCGGCGTTCGCCAGCTCCAGCGTCAACTGCCGTTCGCCCTCGGCCTTCCGGTGCGCCGGGTCGCCGTACTGGGGGCTGTCGTCGACCTCCATGATCCCGTCGGTGAGCAGGAACAGCACCCGGGGCGCCGAGGAGTCCGTGTCGGTGGTGAGTTCGTGGACGCCCTGCCGGATCGCACTCGGGAAGTCGGTGCCGGTGCCCTCGCCCTTCTTCCGCTTGCGCAGTTTCCCGACGCAGGCGCCGACCGTCTCGCGGCCCGCCGCGTCCAGCGTGGTGCGCGGGCACACCGGGTCCACCGCGCTCTGGCCCGCTCCCTCGGCGGCGGCGAACCCGAAGACCGTGATCCGGGAGTCCGACGACACGTCACCCAGGGCGATCCGTGCGGCGGCGGCCTTCTCGGCGGCCATGTCCGCGTCCGCGAGACTGGCCGACTCGTCCACGGCGACCGCGGAGTTGATCGCCGGGAAGGCCGGTTCGGACTCCGCCACCGGTAAGGCGTCCCGCCCGGAGTACCGGCCGGGGGCTGCCGACAGGGATATGAGCACCGCGGCGGCGCCCAGCACGGCGAGCGCGGTGCGGCGCGCCCGGCCCCTTCTTGTCCTTCGTACTCCGTTGACTCGTCCCACGGCCGTCCCCTGTTTCCCGTTTTCCGGTGTTCCTGGATCGTCGCTACTAGGTGCGCGCCGGTTGCGTGGTGCGCGCGGATACGTCGTGATAGGTGAAGTTCCGGTCCTCGGCGCGCCCCCCGAGCGCCCCCCCTCGACCGGGCTTCAGCGCGCCGTCATGCTCCAGACCAGGGCCAGCGCCGCCGAGGGGGCGAGCGAGCCGACACCCCAGCGGATGGCGCGGTACTTGGCGGAGAGGATCGCGCTGACGTCGACGGCCTGGACGAGCAGCCACCCCGCCGGATCGCGCCCCGCCTCCGCCACCCGGGCGGCGAGCGTCGTGAGGTCGCGGCGGGCGCCCACCAGATCGCCGAAGTACGTCACCTCGTCCAGCCCTTCCCGGACCGTGCCGGTGCGTGGCATGAGCGCCCCGACCAGCGCGGTCACCGACACCGCCCAGAGCAGGCCGGCCAGGATCAGCGTCACGTCGGCGGGTCCGTGCCAGCCTGGGGCGCCCTGCCAGCCGATGAGGAAGGCGGGCAGCGCGAGCGTCCCCGACAGCAACACCGCCGCCTTCGAGTCGGCCCGCCCGAGGTCTTCCCTGACGGTGCTGAGCAGCCGCTCGGCGACGCGCTCGCTCACGCGTTCGCCGGAACGGTCGGGTGAACGGTCGGGCCCGTGCCGACCCCCGTACGGCTCGGGCCCGACCTGTCCTGAGGTCCCCCCGGTTCCTCCGGTCCCCCCGGCGCCCCCGTTCCCGGTCATCGCCCGGCCTCCTCCCCCTCGTCGGCTTCGTCCACCCAGCCCCAGCCGTCGTCCCTCGGGCGCCCGCGGTGCGGCGGCTCCGGGGCGGAGGCGTCACCCGCGTAGGGGTCCGCCGGGTAGGGATTCCTCGCGTAGGGATCAGCCGGGTAGGGGTCCTGGCGCCGGGGGCGGGCGGGCGGCCGGTCCGCCACCCAGTCCGGGGTGAAGGGTTCGGCGTCGGACGGCTCCAGCTCGGGAGGGGGTGTACGGGTGCGTCCTTCGCGGCGGGCGGGAAGCGAGCCGATCGGTCCGGTGATCCCGCCCAGACGCCCCCGGTTGAGGAGGTTGAGGGCCTGTGTCTCCACGTCGTTGGACTGGATCTGACCGCTCTCCACCATGTCGAACAACCGGTCGACACGCTCCTTCTCGTCCTGTCGGCCCTCCTGCCGGATCTTCTCCAGGAAGTCCTTGGCCTCCGTCGGCTCGGCCGCCAGCATGTAGCTGAGCTGCTCCAGCTGCCCGCCCTGCAGCATGGATCTGAACCGCGCCTGGTGCACCCGCGTCAGCTCGGCCGAGGCGTGCGCGTCCCGCATGCCGTTCATGTACTCGATGGCCCGGTCGTCGACGCGCAGCCGGACGTACAGCCGTACCTTCAGGCCGAGTTCGACCCCCAGTTCACCCCAGCGTCCGCCCGCGCACTCCCGGGTGATGGCCCGGTTGGCCTGCTCGGCCTCGTGCACCCGGTAGGTCGAGGTGACCTCACGCAGCCGCTCCAGAACCGGGGCGGTGAGCCGTTTCGCGATGTCCGTCACGACCTGGACGGCGGCCAGATGCGGGTCGTCCACCGTCCAGTGGATGTCCACCTCGGCCTTGAAGAAACTCGTGCCGCCGGCCGCCGGCAACTCCATCTCCAGCGTCGTCTGGTAGGTGCCGAGCGCGATCTCGCAGATGTTGTACGGCCGCGCCAGCGCCCGCTTGTCCACATGCCGGGTCCCGGTCACGGTGACCACGCTGTGGCCGCCGTTCCGGTAGAACAGCACCAGCGCCTTCTGCGCGCTCACCTGCGGCTGGACACCGTTCGGCGCGTACTCGGTCAGGAACGGGCCCGCCGGTCCCTCGTCGTTCTCAGCCATGGCTTCTCTCCTCCTGGCCGCTCCGGCTCGGCCGTCCGACGGCGAGCCACCACAGGGAGCGCGCCAGGGTGTCGGGGAACGGGTCGTCCGGATCGTTCATCATTCGGCGCAGCAGCCAGTCCAGCCGCCGCCGGTCGGTCTCCTCGGCGGCCAGCGCGGGCAGCAGCGCCGCCAGCCCGGGCCGCGTCCACTCCGTGCCGTCCTTGCGTACGGCGGTGCGCAGCATGCTCTCCAGCGCGTCCATCGCCACGTCCTTCGAGCGGGCCGTGTTCAGTGCCGTCCACATCAAGTCGGCTATCGACAGGGCGAGTTCGGGTCGGTCGGCAGCCAGGGCGAGTGCCAGGGGCCAGTCGCCGCGCGCACCGAGCGAGGGCGCCGGCCCGTCGATCAGCAGCTTGTCCACCCTGGTCGAGGCGAGCCAGACGGTGGCCGCGAGGCCGAGCGTCTGGTACCCCTCGCGCTTGTGCGCGATCCAGTCGCCCATCCGCCCCAGCACCGTCACGGCCTGCTCGCTGTCCGGCAGCGCCAGCAGCCGTACGACGTTGAACGCGGCGGCGGCACACAGCGACTGCCCCCCGCCGTCGCGCACCCCGATCCGGGCCAGCGCGTCCAGCGCGTCGCCGGTCGAGTCCGCGCAGTTGCCGTAGCCCAGCGCCGCCGCCGCCGTCGAGCGCAGGCTCCACGTCCCGGACCGGCTCCAGTCCTCGACCAGTTTCCGTACAGCCTTGCGGTGCGAGGCGTGACCGGCCGCCTGGTCCAGCATCGTGGCCGCGAACAGCCTGCGGTGGGCGGTGCCCTCGGCGAGCGGCCTGACCAGTTCGGCGAACCCGTGGTCGAAGTCCCGTACGCACAGCTCCCCGGCGGCGACCGCCGCGCGCACCCACACCTGGGGCCGCTGGTCGTCCGCCAGCAGCCGCAGCCAGCGCACGACCGGCGCCCGCACCGGGAAGTGCCGGTCCCACAGCTCGGCCAGCACCGCCGACGGCAGGGCGCCGCCCCGGTACCAGATCAACCGCGCCGCCACCTCGGCCCCGGCCACCTCGACCTCGCCGTCGGTGAGTTCGGCGCGGGAGAGGGCCAGGTCGGCGACCGGGTCGTCACAGAACAGGGGCCGGGCGGGCGTGTGGTCGGGGTCGCACTGGACGGACAGTTCCCAGGTGAGCAGATGGGCGGCGGACGACACCGCGCTGTGCGAGGCCCCGCCGAGGACGGCGAGCGCGATCCGGAACGCCACGGGGTGGAACAGGGCGGCGGTGCTTGGCCGTTGCGGAGTTCGCTCCCCGTCCTCGGCACCCCTTTCCGCCGGTGCGACGAGCGCCCGGTCCACACCGGCGAACCACTCCTGGGCCTGGTCGGCGGCGAGACGGCGACACCCGGTCAACAGTGCTGCCTGCGACAGATCGCCGAGCAGCCGGCCGGCCAGCAGCGAGGCGAGAAACTCGGCCTCGGCGGGCCGCAATTCCTTCAGCCCGACCGCGTCCACGACCTCCTCGCTCCGCGCCAACTCCTCGGCGCGGGCGAGCAGTTCGTCTTCTGAGGGTGCTGAGGGGCTGCTTTCCAGCCGTTCCCCCAGCTGTTCCCGCAGGCGGGTGGTGAGGAGTTCCTGGGTGGGCGCGGGCGGGCAGAGCATGCCGTAGCGCCCGGCGAGCAGCGGGCCGGCCGCCGAACCGACGGTGACGACGAGTACCGCGAAGGCCTCGAACCGGGCCAGGGCGGCGGCCAGTTCGTCGAGGTCCAGCTCGTCCGGGGGCAGCGCGCCGGGCCGGGCTAGGCGCAGTTCCAGCAGGTAACCGGCGCGGCCCGGGAAGTCGTCGTCGCCCAGCTTGCCCGCCAACTGCCGTACTCCGCCGTCCGGGTCGACCCGCCGCACCGGCGAACCGGCGGCGGCCTCGCTGTCCGTGGCCTCGGGGGCGTCGGCGGTGACCTCCGCGAGAAGGGCGAGCGCCGTACTCGTACGGCCGGTGCCGGGGGCGGCGCCGAGCACCAGCAGACGGCGGGCGCGCAGCGCGTTGCGCAACTGTACGTAGCCGTCGGGGACCACGTGCGCGCGGCGCAGTGTGCGCAACTCGTCGGCGGGTACGGGGCCGTTGCGCAGGGCGGGGCCGTGCAGCCGGGTGTCGGTGCCCAGGATGATGTCGCCGAAGTGGGCGCTGTTGAAGAACGAGCGGTCGACGCTGGTCAGGTCGCGGCCGGCCTCGAAGAGCGTCCGGGTCGCGCGGCGCGTACGGGAGGCGGAGGCGAGGTCGGTGGGGCCGTCCTCGCCCTGCTCCTCGGCGAAGGGGGCGCGGGTGTACGCCTTGAACTGCTCGGCGGCGAGGGCCCGTTCGTTCTCCTTGTCGTCGCGTTCGCCGTCCTGCTTGTCCTGCCTGTCCTGCTTCTTGTCCGTCTCCTCGGGGCCCTCCCGGTCGCCGGGCCTGCCCTCGGGCCGGTGCTGGTCGGGGGCCTCGGGAACGTCGTCCGACTGCTGGTCGTCGCTCACTCGCCCCCGCCCTTCGATTCGAAGCGCACGTCCCGGTAGGTGTTGTCGCGGTGCACCGCGATGTCGCGCCCGGCGTTGTAGGTGGTCCCGGCGTCCGGGCTGCCGACGCGCGGCGGGACCCCGCTCGGCTCGTCGGTGCGGGGGCCGGGGCCGGGCGGGGCGGGGGCGGCGACGGGTAGCCGGGGCGCCGATCTGCCCGGCAGATGGAACCAGGCGGTGGTCTCGCCCTCCTTGAGGGTGAGGCGGGCCGAGACGTAGCGCTCGGGCTCGATGAACTTGCCGCCGCCGCTCACCACGTCCTCGTACAGGGAACCGGAGGTCACCAGGACCAGGTCGGCGCCCTCGGCGTCGAGCAACTGCCGGGCCACGGCGGAGTCGGCGAGGCGGCAGGCCAGATCGACGGCGCGTCCGCTGATCCCGCGCCCGTCGTGCCGGACCGGACCGACGTGCATCCCGATCCGCAGGCCCAGCGGCACCCGTAGCGCGCGGTTCTCGTCGCGCAGGTTCTCGTGCAGCTCGACCAGCCACAGCCCCAGCAGCCGGGACGCCGGGATCCCCGCGGACACCGACAGCAGTACGCCGTCCCCGCGGTCCTCCATGTGCACGGCGTCCCGCGCCACCTTGGCGTGCGTGAACGCCGTCTCCACGACCCGGTATGTCCGGGCCCGCATCCGCGACTTGTCGATGTCGTCGTACTCCCCGGAACGCCGGGCGTCGACGCTGATCACCAACTCGTAGCGCGCTTCGGTGAGATCCATGGCGTCGCCGTCCACCCCGTGCCCCCTATGGTGCGTTCGATCGTTGTTCGGTCGCCCCTCCAGCGTCGGGGCCGGGGCGAGGGGGCGTCTGTAGCCGTTTACACACGACGGGCCGGATGTTCTCGGGGGGTTACGCCTGTTGCGTCTCCGTGTCCGTGTGGCCGTCGGCGAGAAGGGCGAGCAGTTCGGGGTCGAGGATCTCCACGACACGGTTGCCGGTCCGCACGATCCGCTGGGTACGCAGCAGCCGCAGGCTCTTGGCGACGGCCTCCCGGGTGGCGCCTATGCTCGCGGCCAGCTCGTCCTGGGCCAGCTGGACGACCGAGGAACCGGACCGGGCCGACGGAGCCGGCGGGGTGTACGGGCCACGGGGGGCGCCGCCCGACCCCGACAGTTCGGTGAGCCGTCCGGCCAGGCGCTGGAGCACGGTGAGGGAGGCGAGCGCTGACCGCTCCTGGTCGGCGCTGCGGAGCCGGAAGGTGAGCTGGCGTATGACCAGCCCGCTCACCCGGGGATGCTCGGCGAGGAACCTGCGGAACGCGTCCCCCGCTATGACCTGGGCCTCGGTCGGCCCCAGCGCGCGGACGGTGGCGCTGCGCGGATGCGGGTCCAACGCGGCCATCTCCCCGAGGAGTTCGCCGGGTCCGCGCAGCCCGAGTATCAGCCGGGTGGCACCCCGGTCCGTCGCGACGGAGACGGTCACCCACCCCCTGACGACGATCAGAACATGGCTTGACCGGTCGCCCTCGGTGAGGAGATGGGCGTCCGCCGCGAAGTGCTTCGGGTTGCCGAGGGCCATGACGCCCTCGCGCTCCTGGGCGGTCAGCGCCTGCGCGAACGCCAGCTCATTGCCTAGCAGTCCCATGGCACGCCCCCCGCCGCGTTCTGGACCCCTGGTTTTGCGATGGCGTTGATGGTGACAGAGCGAAGCCCTGAGTTGAGCGGTTTCCGCCATATTGGGGGTACCGCCCGGTAATCCCTGGTAATCACCGAACGGCACGTAAACGGCGTGGACGAGGCAGGCCAGGAGAAGTACCACAGAGGTTTTACGAGAGTTACACGACGGCCTTGTAGCCCTGCCAGCCCGTCGCGATCCTCGTGCGGGCGCCGAACACGCCCTTACCGTTGCCGTTCGTGCGCCACAGGGCTCCGGTGGTGTCCCGGGACACGAGGTCCGCGCGGCCGTCGCCGGTGAAGTCGCCGACCCCGACGACCGAGTTGTAGGAGGCGCCCCAGTTGGCGGCGATCTTCACCCGCGCCTTGAAGGCACCGGTGCCGGTCCCGTCGAACCGCCACAGCGTGTTGGACCTGTCCTGGGCGACGAGGTCACCGCGCCCGTCGCCGTTCAGGTCTCCGGCGCCGACGAGCGTCTTGTAGCCGGTCCAGCGGGCGCCGATCCTCGTGCGGGCGGAGAGCTTGCCCGCGCTGGTGCCCTTGAAGAGGTAGACGTCCCCGGTCGAGGCCTGACGGGCGACCAGGTCGGGCCGTCGGTCACCGTCGACGTCGCCCGGCGAGGTCAGCACGTCGTACTGGTTCCAGCCGGTGCCGAGCGAGACGTACGGCGTCGAGGGCGTCGCCGCCTTGCCGCAGGCCGGTCGGTACGCGCGCAGGGTGCCGTCGCCCATCCGGACCAGGACGTCGTCGCAGCGGTCGCCGCTCAGATCGCCGTACGGTACGAACTTCGCGGTGGTCGGCCAGCCGGCGCCGGTGACCTTGGCGCCCAGGGTGCCCGTGCCGGTGCCGCGCTGAACGGTGAGCGTGCCGTCGGCGGAGAGGGTGAGGACGTCACCGACGCCGTCGGCGCCCGCGTAGTCGCGCGGGGCCGCCGAGCCGGCCGTCACCCTGGTGGTGCCGGAGAGGGTGAGGGCGGCGCCCTGACCGTCGGCGGGTTTCGCGCTGAGCGTCCAGGTGTAGGTGCCGTTCGCGACGAGTCGGCCCGCGGTGTCCTTGCCGTCCCAGGCCGCCGTCAGCAGACCGCGCGCGGCGGAGCCGGCCAGGGTGCGGACGGTGGCGCCGGACGCCTTGTCGCGGACGGTGACCTGCCAGCCGGCGGCGGGCTTGGAGAGCCACCAACTGCCGGACCAGCTCGCCGCGTCGGAGGTGACCGTCGAGTCGATGGCGGTCAGCGCGGAGGCGGGGACGCCGGTCTGCACGATGTGGACGCGCTGCTCGTCGTCGGCGTAGGCGACGGGGCCGCCGAAGCGGTCCACGGTCCAGCTGGTGCGCGCCCCGGTGTTGTCCCGGCCGAGGTCGGTCCAGTCGGCGAGCTTGCGGCTCCGAAGGTGCCCTGGTAGGTGTGGCCCTCGGGCACCGGCACCACGACGGCACCGCCCGAGGTGCCGTCGCCCTTGAGCAGGGTGACCTGGCTGTCCTCCTGCGAGTACAGGGCGACGGTGTCGGATCCGTCCCCGTACCAGCCCGGGTGGAACGAGGCGGCCTCGTGGAAGTAGCCGCTGTCGATGTCGTACTCGACCGGCGCCGGCAGCCGTTGCTCCAGCGCGGTGGTGGCACCGGTGGCGTACGACGTCCACAGCAGCCGGTCGTCGCCCTCCTGTGCCCAAAGGAAGCCGCTGGCACCGGCGTTGAGGATCTGCGTGGCCCTGGGGACGGCACGCGGGGCGGCGGGCAGAACGAGTTCTCCGGCCGCGGCGACGGACGAGGGCGTCGCGGGCGCCGCCGACGCCGGCACGGCGCTCAGCGAGAGGCCGAGGCTCAGCGCGGCGGCCACGACCGCGGTGGTGGTACGTACAGGTCTGTGTCGACGTCGGCCGGGTCGGGCCACCGTTCCTCCAGGGAGACAAGAGGCATGGTGGGACGGGCGTACGTACGACAGCGCCCCGACTTCTCGCTCGGCCCCCCGGCCGTGCCCCCATGCGCGCGTGTGACCGAGCGTAACACCCTGCCCATGGCTGCCGGTTAATGCTTTTCCGCAGGCCTCTGATCCAACTCTGATGAACCCCCCAGGAAACTCTGTGCCGCCTTCTGATCGCGCGTTGATCAACCGGACCGGCCCCGCCTGTGGAATGGGCTCAGCCGGTGGAACTCCCCCCACAGGCATCAGCTCTCCGGAAGGAAATGGGCCATGGCGTTCTCACCCCGAAGCCTCGCGTCCAAGAAGGGCCTGCCCCGTACCGCCGGGGCGGTCGCCGCCCTCGCTGTCGGCGCCACTCTGCTCGCGGCTCCGTCGGCCGGCGCCGCCGACAACCCCACCGACAAGGAACTGCTGCAGACCTGCGGAGTCAGCACCAGCCTCTGCGTGTTCCACCCGCAGAGCTTCCAGGAGTACACCGGCCCGAGCCACCACCTCGGACCGACCGTGTACAACTGCGCCACGAACGCGAACACCCTCATCGTCGGCGGTGAGGAGACGGTCGGATCCTCCGACTCCGTCGGCCTCACGATCACCGCCTCCGCCGGGTTCGCGAAGGTCTTCGAGGTCGGCCTGGAGACGAGCTACAACCGCACGTGGGAACGCAGTCACATGGACAAGGTCGAGTTCCAGACGAGCGTTCCGTCCGGCTACAAGGGCTGGTTGGAGCGGGGCACCCCGAAGCGGAAGGCCACCGGCTGGTACGAGATCCAGTACAAGAACCGCCACTGGGGCCACTTCGACTGGTACGTCTACAACTACACCGAGGCGGGCTGGGACGTCGGCAAGTCGAACGGCGGCTACGCGAACTTCAAGGACGCGCCGATGACCCAGCAGGAACGCAACGAGCACTGCCACCGCTGATTTCCACTCCGGTAATTCCCCTCACCAGGTAATTACCCCTGCCCCACGCGATTCCCCCCCCTCCTCTCTCCCTCTCTGCTTTTCGCCGGGCATGCCCGACAGGCATGCCCGGCGTGCGAAAGAAACGGTGGCAGTTTTATGAACGGAATCAAGCGGAAAGTCACGATGGCGGTCCTCGCCGGGGCCACTGTCGTCGGTGCGCTGGCGATGCCGGCGACGGCCTCCGCGGACGGCGACAAGTACCTCCAGCTGAAGGTCTGCAGCGGGTCGACCGAGACGGTCAAGTTCTACTTCGTCGGTGAGAACCAGCACGGCGACTGGGTCGGTTCCCGGTTCTGGGAGATCCCGCCGAAGGGCTGCACGACGGCCGGGGGCTACTGGTGGACAGCCGGCCGGTCGGTCGAGTTCCACCACCGCAAGCCCAGCACAGGCTGGCGCTGGGAGCCCCGTGTCGTCCCGGCGAACGGCCAGGACAACGGCGGCACCTACCAGCTCTGGATCGGCTGAGAACCCGGACGGACCTGACGAGAAGGGGTCCGCCGACCGCGTGGAAGACGCGGTCGGCGGACCCCTTCTGCCGTATTTCCTTCCACCTCGTACGCCGGATCAGGTCCCCACCGGGTCCGCGTGCACGATGTACCCCGCGCCGCGCACCGTACGGATCAGCGACCGGCCCGAGTCGCCCAGCTTGCGCCGCAGGTAGTAGACGTACGTCTCGACCACCCCCGACTCGCCCTGGAAGCCGTAGTTCCAGACCGTGTCCAGGATGTGCGCCTTGGAGATCACCTGGCCGGCGTTCTCCAGCAGTACCTTCAGCAGCGCGAACTCGGTCGCCGACAGCGGTACGGCCGTACCGTGCCGCCACACCTCCCGGGTGCCCGCGTCCAGCTCGACGCCGGCCGCGCGCAGTCGGCGCGAGGGTGCGGGGGCCGATCGGACCGCACCGCGGGCGCGTCGGATCAGGGCCCGGATGCGTGCGCTGACCTCGGTGAGGTCGAAGGGCTTGGTGACGTAGTCGTCGCCGCCCACGGCCAGGGCGTGGCACTTGTCCGCGACGGCCGTACGGGCACTGAGGAAGATCACCGGAGTGTCGATCCCGGCGGCGCGGAGCCGTTCGCAGACCTCGGTGCCGTCCAGGAGCACGGCGTCGGGGTTCCGGCGCCGTACTTCCTGGACCGTCTCGGCCCCGGTGGGCACGAGGTCCGCGTCGAAGCCCAGGAAGCGCAGCGCCATGACCAGCATGTCGGAGTTGCCGGACCCGTCCTCGACCACGAGGACGGAGGGGTGCTCGGGTACAGAAAGATCTTGGTTCACGCCGGAGGCTCTTTCGGTGGGGGTGTTCGCCGTCGGGTGGTGGGTTTTTCCAGGCCTGCACCCAGGCTGACCATCGGAACGTTGTCCAAGAAGCCCCTCCGGTCACTCTGGACAAACCTGACTGGCGTTGACAACCGCCCTCGCACCCCTCCATCATCATTCCACTAATCAAGTAGTGGAATGATGATGGAGGTGGTGGTGGCCGTGGAGTTCCGGATCGACAGGCGGAGCGGGGTCCCCGCCTTCCAGCAGATCGTGCAGCAGACCAAGCAGGCCCTCCGGCTGGGCGTACTGGTGCCGGGAGACCGGCTGCCCACCGCCAAGGAGGTCGCGGAGGTCAGCACGGTCAACCCGAACACCACCCTCAAGGCGTACCGCGAGCTGGAGCGCGAGGGCCTGGTCGAACCACGACCGGGCCAGGGCACCTTCGTACGCCGCACGCTCGGCCGCCCCGAGACGGGCACCGACTCCCCGCTGTACGCGGAGCTGGTGGCCTGGATGTCGAAGGCGGCCGGGGCCGGTCTGGAGCAGGAGGACGTCGCCGCGCTGGTCGCGTCGGCGATGGAGAAGCAGTACGCCGCCGGGAACGTGCCGGTGACGGGGGCCATGACC
This sequence comes from Streptomyces sp. B21-083, assembly GCF_036898825.1. GTDB lineage: Bacteria > Actinomycetota > Actinomycetes > Streptomycetales > Streptomycetaceae > Streptomyces. The sequence continues at coordinate 5,233,229 of NZ_JARUND010000001.1, forward strand.
ACGGGGTCCACAGCGTCTACGGGGTCCACGGGGGCCACGACAACAAGGAGCACAGGTGAGTGACGGTATGTACGCGGGGGAGCCGGCGCTTGAGGCGTACGGGCTGGGGATGCGCTACCGGCGGGGCTGGGCGCTGCGGGACTGCTCGTTCCGGCTCCCGGCGGGCCGGATCTGCGGGCTGGTCGGACCCAACGGCGCGGGCAAGACCACGCTGCTGAGCATCGCGGCCCATGTCCTGCAGCCGACGCACGGCTCGATCAGCCTGTTCGGCGAGGCGCCGGGCTCGGCGGAGTCGGGCCGGCGCACCGCGTTCCTCGCCCAGGAGAAGCCGCTGTTCCGCCGCTTCACCGTGGCGGAGACCCTGCGCCTGGGCCGGGAACTGAACCCCGGCTGGGACCAGCGCGCCGCCGAGGACATCGTCCGCGCGGGCAACGTGCCCTTCGGCGCGAAGATCAGCACCCTGTCCGGCGGCCAGCGCACTCGCGTATCCATCGCCCTCGCCTTCGGCAAGCGGCCCGACCTGCTGCTGCTCGACGAGCCGATGTCGGACCTCGACCCGGTCGTGCGCCACGAGGTCATGGGCACCCTCCTCGCCGAGGCCTCCGAGCGCGGCACCACCGTACTGATGTCCACCCACGTCCTGGCCGAACTGGAGAACGTGTGCGACTACCTCGTCGTCGTCTCCGGCGGCGGAGTACGCCTCGCCGGTGACGTGGACGAGCTGATGTCCGTGCACACCCTGGTCACCGGGGCCAGGGAGGGCGAGGGTCTGCCCGCCGGCCTCAGACACCACACCCTCGTCGAGTCCCGGACCAGCGGACGGCAGTTCACGGCGCTCATCCGCCCCGAGGGCCCGGTCACCGGCCCCTTCGAGACGAACGCCCCGAACATGGAGGAACTCCTGCTCTCCTATCTCCGCTCGCCCGACGCACCGCCCCTGATCACCCCCACCGCCCAGGTCCAGGGTCAGGGTCAGGCGTTCGGCACCGGGACGGTGGCGGCATGAGCACCTTCACCCGCACCTCGACCGGCACCACGAGCGACGGCAAGAACGGGACCATGAACGCGACCAGGGAAGCGACCACCAGGGAGGCCACCCGGCGCCCCCGTCTCAGCGGTATGACCTGGTTGGTCTGGCGCCAGCACCGGGCCGCGTTCTGGACCATCCTCGCCGCAGCCGCGCTCTCCGTCGCGTGGATGGTCTACCAGCGCGGCCAGCTGGTCGACTTCCTCGACGGCTACGGCTATCCCGGCAAGGACCTCAGCGACGCGGACGGCGCCTTCCAGCAGTACGACGACGCGTTCAGCTCCGTCGCCTTCGGTCTCCAGGCGATACCCGTCCTGCTCGGTGTCTTCCTCGGCGCCCCGCTGCTCGCGGGCGACCTGGAGAACGGCACGGCCAAGCTGGTCGCGGCCCAGTCCATGAGCCGGACCCGCTGGCTCGCCACGAAGCTGGCGCTGACCGGGCTGGTGGTCCTGGTGAGCACGGTCGCGCTGTCGGCGGTGTTCGGCTGGTGGTGGAGCCCCGTCAAGTCCGAGGTCACGGTCCTGGACTGGACCTCCACCGACGCCTTCAACAACACGGGCCCGGTGCCCTTCGCCCTCACCCTCCTCTCCGTGTTCGGCGGGGTGGCGATCGGTGCGGTGCTGCGGCGCACGCTGATGGCCATGGTGGTGACCTTCGGTTTCTCCGTCCTCGTCCAGCTGGTCTGGGGCCACTTCCTGATGTCGCTCGGCAACGTCATCACGGTCACGAGCAACAAGGGCGTCGTGGCCGAGGACGCGTTCCCGTCGCTGCCCAAAGGCGCGTACCAGCTCGACGAGTCGTATCTCACGGGCGGTGGGGACCTTCTCGGCTGGGGCACGTGCAACGAGGCGACGGACCAGGCGCGTGAGCTGTGCATGAAGAAGGCGGATGTCGTCGGCTGGTCGGTCGACTACCTGCCGATGTCGCAGATGAACGGTATGCAGTGGTTCGGGGCGTCGATCCTGTTCGCCCTGACGGCCGGTGTCGTGGCGTTCCTTTTCCTCTGGGGTCGTAAGCGGCTCGTCTGAGCAGTCGCCCAGGCAGCCTCCCCTCACCGGGCAGCCTCCCCCTCATCGTTTCTTTCCTTGTCCCGTCGGCCGGGCTGCTTTGCCGTGCCCAAAAGGCCGGAATGAAAGGTATGTCTTGAATCACCGAAAGAGGCGAACAGGTGAGGCTTCCGCTCTCGCCCTGTTCACCGTCACCGCCCTCACCGTGACCCTGATCGGGGCCCCGGGATCCGAGGCCGCACCGACCGACAGCGGTACGGCCGGCGCCACGGGCAAGGCGAAGACCGTCACCCTCGTCACCGGGGACCGAGTCACTCTGGACGCCACCGGGCAGGTCACCGGAGTGCGGGCCGGCAAGGGCCGGGAGGGCGTCACCTTCCGAATAGCGCGGAACGGCGACCGCACCTACGTCGTGCCCCGCGACGCCGAGCGGCTCCTCGCGAACGGCACCGCCGACCGGCGGCTGTTCGACGTGACGCAGCTGGTCGAGTGGGGGTACGACGACGCGGCCCGCCCCGACCTGCCGCTGATCGTGACGTACGCCAAGGGACGTGCCCTCGCACCGAGTTCACTGTCCGCCGCCGGTGCCCGGGTGAGCCGGAACCTGCCCAGCGTCGACGGGGACGCGCTCAAGGCCCGTAAGTCCGAGGGTGCCGCGCTGTGGGAGACGCTCACCGGCAGCGGAGGGTCGGCGCGGGCGAGGTCGGCCGCCGCGGACCGGGTCGAGAAGATCTGGCTCGACGGCAAGGTCGAGGCGGCCCTCGACACAAGCACCGCGCAGATCGGCGCCCCCGAGGCATGGGCGGCCGGTTACGACGGCAAGGGCGTCAAGGTCGCCGTCCTGGACACCGGGGTCGACGGCACGCATCCGGATCTGCGGGGCCGTATCGACGCGGCGAAGAACTTCTCCGAGGCGGCGGACACCGTCGACCGGGTGGGTCACGGCACGCACGTGGCGTCCACCGTCGCGGGGTCCGGCGCGCACTCCGGGGGGAAGTACAAGGGGGTCGCGCCGGGCGCCCGGCTGATCAGCGGCAAGGTGCTCGACGACAGCGGCTCCGGCGAGGAGTCCGGCATCATCGCCGGCGCGCAGTGGGCCGTCGCCCAGGGCGCCAAGGTCATCAACCTGAGCCTGGGCGGCCCCGACAGCCCCGGTGACGACCCTCTCGAACAGGCGGTGAACGAGCTGTCCGCCTCCTCGGGCGCCCTCTTCGTGATCGCGGCCGGCAACGAGGGCCCCGCCGCCGGCACCGTCGGATCGCCGGGCAGCGCCGCCGCCGCACTCACCGTGGGCGCGGTGGACCGTACCGACGCCATGGCCGAGTTCTCCAGCCGGGGCCCGACGGCGGACGGTTCCCTCAAGCCCGACCTCACCGCACCCGGCGTCGACATCGTCGCCGCGAAGGCCGCCGAGGGCACGGACGGCGACCCGGCCGCCGACGGTTACGTCTCGATGAGCGGTACGTCGATGGCGACCCCGCATGTAGCGGGCGCCGCCGCGATCCTCGCCCAGCGCCACCCCGACTGGACCGGCGAGCGCATCAAGGCCGCGCTCACCGCCTCCGCGAAGCCCACCGCCGGTGTCTCGGCGTTCGCGCAGGGCACGGGCCGTACGGACATCCCCCGGGCCCTCGACCAGCAGCTCACCACCACCCCGGCCACCGTCGGTTTCCCCGCCCAGCAGTGGCCGCACACCGACGACCGGCCGGTCACGAAGACCGTCACCTACCGCAACGACGGCGACCGCCCCCTCACCCTCGACCTGACCACCGAGGCGTACGGCGAGGACGGAAAGCCCGCCGCCGAGGGCATGTTCGAGGTCTCGGCGAAGCAACTCACCGTCCCGGCGGGCGGCACGGCGACCGCCCAGGTCACCGGTGACAGCAGTGCGGGCACGGCCGACGGTTCGTTCGGCGGCGCGCTCGTCGCCACGGACGGGGCCGGCACCACCGTACGGACCGGCATCGGCGTACACCGCGAGATCGAGTCGTACAACCTGACGGTCAAGCACCTCGACCTGCGGGGCAAGCCCGCCGGGCGTTCCGAGACCGGGGTGCAGGGCCTGGACAACAACATCTGGCAGGACTACTCCGACGACACGGACGGCGAGTTCACCGTGCGGCTGCCCAGGGGCCGTTACAGCCTCGAAGGCCGGATCGACACGGGCGGGGACCCCGACGCCGGGGAACTGGCCCTCCTCCTGAACCCGAAGTTCGCGCTCACCCGGGACACCACCCTCGTCATGGACGCCCGCAGGGCCAAGCCGGTCCGGATCACCGTGCCGGACAGCGCGGCCCGGCGCACCGACGCCACACTCAACGTCGGCATCGACATCGGCACGACCCGCAGCGTCTCCACGTACGACATGGGCACCTTCCGCGACCTGCGCGTCGGCCAGTTGGGCGGCCGGGTCCCGGCGAGTGAGGCGTTCGCGCAGTACAACGGCACCTGGACGCACGGCGCCACGCACTACCGGCCGGCCTGGAACCGTACCGGCGATCTGTCGGGCTTCACCGCGAACCTGAAGCGTGAGCGGTTCGCTAAGGTCACGATCGCCGCCGGTACGCCCGTCAAGGGCAAGACGGCGACGCTCGTAGCCGCGCCGATCACACCGGGCGACGGTTTCTGGCTCGACTTCAACCCGGACTCCCGCTCCCTGCCGGGCGCCTTCACCGACTACGTCCTGCCGGGCGTGAAGTGGCGGTACTCCGTCTCGCAGTACGGCGGCAAGGACGCGGACGGCGAACCGATGTGGGACGCCTCGCAGTGGACCGCGGAGCCCCGCTCGTACAGCGCGGGCAAGCAGTACAACCTGCGCTTCAACACCGGCGTCTTCGGCCCGCATCTCACGGGCCCGCTGACGAACGGCAAGGACCGTCCCGGCGCTGTCCGTTTCGGCGACACGCTCATGGCCTACCTCCCCCTGTTCTCCGACGGCGCCGGCCATGTGGGCGACTCCCGCTACAGCCACGCGAGGAGCACCCTGTACGCGGGCGGCGAGAAGATCTTCGCCGAGAACACGGACCTGGCCGGCGTCTCGTCCGAACTCCCCGCCGCCAAGCGGGCGTTCCGCCTCACCACGGATGTCTCCCGGCCCTCCTCCCTCTCGCCGGTCTCCACCCGGGTCACCGCCGAGTGGACCTTCACCTCCGCGCACGTCACCGGTGTCGGGCAGCGGCTGCCGCTGTCGGTGGTCCGCTTCACGCCCAGGCTGAGCACGGCGAGCACGGCCAAGGCGGGTACGCGTTTCTCGGTGCCGTTCACGGTCGAGGGTGCTGCCACCGCGCGCACCGCCCGCAAGCTGGCCTTCTCCGTCTCGTACGACGACGGCCGGACCTGGCACCCCGCGAAGGCGATCGCCGGCAAGCGCGTGGACCTGCACCAACCGGCGAAGGCGGGCACGGTCTCCCTGCGCGTGTCCCTCACGGACGCGTCCGGCAACACCCTGAAGCAGACGATTTACCGGGCGTACCGGACCGTCAAGTAGGCAGAAGGACCGTCCGTCCGCTCCGTGTCCGGTGTGCACGGTCCTCTGCGCCGGGTGACTGATTTTTTTTCATGACAACACGCTCGACTCATCACGTGCTGAGCGGGGCGCGAATTACACAAATTAAAAAACGTTCTCATCAACGATTCCCCTGCGCTCCTGTCACTCTTTTGCTACGCAACTGGAGGAGTAGGCGCGGCGTTAGCGTGACATGACGAAACCAATTCCCCTCGACTTGCCTCGTCGCGGTGTGAAGACGGAAAATCTGCCCACAGCAAGTGATGTGACGGTGGGGAGATACGCTTACACGCCTGGCGCGGCGCACCCGGCACACGGAGTTCGTGGCGTCCTGCACGGGGGCGGTGCAGAGGTCGAAAACCGAGTCACTGAGTCGCTGCTCACCGAGTTCCTCACGCTGTTGGATGCGGCACAGGCGGAACTCAATCTACGGTGGGGCGGGCAGAGGACGTCTGACCGCCCCGCAGATCGAGTGTGACCGGGGGGAATTACCGTGAATCGCGAGCATGCGGATCTCTCGTTCACGCGGCGTGAATGGTATTCCGACGCATACCCTTTCGGGTCGGGCACCGGCCGGAACGGAAGTCCTGTCGATGCCCTGCATCCGGGGACCCTCTACAACCCAAATGCTGACAAAGAGTGGGACCCGGTCGAGGAACTTGCCCAGATCCTGCAGGATGCCGTGCCGACGGAACGCACGACGGTCGTGTCGCCGCCGCACAGAGAGCCGCCATCCGGCGTCGACTTCACCGACCGGGTGGGGAATCTGGAACAGATCACAGCGGAGTTGCCGGCCATCAGACGTTCTTCTGCCGGGCATCGGAAGATTCCAGGCCGCAAACGTCGCTTCACGTGGCTGCGGACCGGCAGCTTTGTGATCGCCGCGTTTGTTGCCGTCATCGTGGCGATGGTCAGCGTCTTCGGCGGAATGGCGGCCTACGAACCTCTGCAGCACGTCCCGGCAGGTGCAAAGGGCGTGAGACTTATCTGGTGGCCTTTTCTCGTGTATGGCCCCTGGATTGTTTCCTCTCTTTCCATCTTGCGCACCGCCTTGCATCAGCGCCGAGCTTTGCACTCATGGCTCCTCGTTCTGACGTTTTCCTCTGTCGCGATCATGCTGTGCGTGAGTCAGGCCGAGAAAAGCTTCACCGGTATCGCCGAAGCCGCCCTGCCTGCCGTTGCGTCCCTGGCGTGCTTCCAGCAACTTGTCCGACAAATCACATTGACCCTGCCGCCGCGACAGAACGTGTCCCGCCACCGGCATTAGCCGGCGCAGGCCGGGCAGGGGGCCGGGCCGCGCGTGGGGAGCGACGCGAGGCTCTTACCGGATTCATGGGCGGGGAACGTCCCTTTCCGGCAGTTGTGTCAGCAGGAGGCGTTAAGGTCCGACCTGCGTGTTCCCCATTCTTGCCACAGGAGCTCCATGCGCCGCCGTCCCAAGCCGGTCTCCCTCTCCTACACGACGGCGATATCGGTCGTCGCGGGGGTGACGGCCGCCACCGCCGGACTGACCGGACTCGTCGGTCTCACGGCCTCCACCGCCTGGGCGGACAGCACGGCCACGACGCTGCCGCTGTCCCAGTACGCGCACATGCTGGTCGACACCGCTCACCAGCATCTCTACTTCAGCCAGGGCGCGGGCACGACCGGCATCGTGGTGACCGACCTGTCCGGCGCCCCGGTGGCCACCGTCAACGGCGAACAGGGCGCCACAGGCCTGGCCCTGTCACCCGACGGCGGCACGCTCTACGCGGCCCTGAAGGACGGCGACGCGCTCGCCGCGATCGACACGACGACACTGACCGAGACGACCCGCGTCCCGACCGGAACGGGCAGCGCCCCGGTCTCGGTGGCGGTCGCGGGCGGCAAGGTCTGGTACGGCGGCACGGACCCGGCGGCGGACGGCAAGGGGGTCATCGGTTCGGTGGACCCGACGGCCCCGGCCCCGGCGGCAATGCCCCAGCCCACGATGGGCAGTTGGTCGGTGGCCCCGCTCCTCGCCACGGGCGGCGGCGTCCTCGCCGCCGAGGCGCCGCAGCAGAGCCTCAGTCACGTGGCCACCTTCGACGTCTCCTCCGGAACGGCGACGACCAAGGCCAACACCTTCGTCTACGGCGGTACGGCAACGGGCCTTCAGGTGACGGCGGACGGCACCCAACTCCTGCTCGCCGCCCCGCAACAGCCGGCCCTTCAGGTGTACGGCACCACGGACCTACTGGCCGCCGCCCCTCCCGTCTACTACACGGGCGGCGTGAACTCCGCTCCGAACTCCGTGGCGGCGGACACGGACGGCACGATCGCCGTGGGCTCGACCTCGGGCTCGGCGGCGGGCCTGTACCTGTACGCCGGTTCGAACAGCGCCGAGAACCGGGTCACCTTCCCGACCGGCACCACCGTGGCCCCGGACGGCCTGAAGTGGTCCTCCGACGGCGTGACGCTGTACGCGGTCACGAAGGACTCGACGGGCACCTACACCCTCGACGTCCTGCCCACCGCCAAACTCGCGGACACCCAACTGGCCCTGAACGGCCCGCAGTACGCGGTCCCGACGCAGCAGTTCCGGTTCACCGGAACCCTGAGCACGGAGGGCTGGGTGCCGGCCGGCGCGGCCCTCCAGGTGACCCGGGACGGCGAGCCGGTGCCCGACGCCACGGCCAGGGTCGGGAAGGACGGCACGTTCGCCGTCACGGACACCCGCCAGGACGCGGGCGCGTACACGTACGGGGTGACGTACCCCGGCGACGCGACGCACCGCCCGTCGACGGCGTCACTGACGGTGCACGTGGCGAAGCTGTCGACGACCATCCCGTTCCCCGACGTGACGTCGGCGAAGCCGGGCGCGGTCGCGTTGACCGGCTCGCTGACCAGCTCCGGGAACGTGGGCAGCCTGCCCGAGGGCACGAGTGTCCAGGTCAGCAGGACGAACGAGGACACGCAGCAGACGACAGAACTCCCGCCGGTCCAAGTCGACCCGGCGACAACGGAGTTCAAGGTGACGGACGCCCCGAACGCCGTCGGCAGGTTCACCTACCACCTTGCCTACGCGGGCGACGCGACGCACGAGGCGACGACCTCGGACGCGACCATCCAGGTCTCCCCGTACACCCCGGCCCTGACCCTGAAGGCCCCGGCGACAGCGACGCGGGGCGCAGCGCTCGGCTTCAGCGGCGCGCTGACCGACGCCCCGTACACGAGCGGCGAGACGGTGACGGTGACCCGGACGGACGCGGGACACACCACAACTCCCGTGCACTGGACGGCTGTTGTAGGCGCGGACGGCAAGCTGACGATCAAGGACACGCCGTCGATCGGCGGCGCGAACACCTACACGGTCAGCTATCCGGGGGACGCCTCGCACCAGGCGGCGACGGCGTCGGCGATCGTTCAGGTGTCGCGGGTCGCGACGACGGTCTCGGTGGCGACGAACACGTCGACCTACACGTACGGGGCGACGGCGACGGTCACGGCGCACCTGGGCGCGACGTACGACAGCCGGACGGTGTCGATCTGGGCGACACCGGCGGGCGGCACGAAGACGCTGGTCAGGACGGCGACCGTGGACAGCAGCGGCAACCTGAGGGCCACGTACAAGCTGACCCACAACACGACGTTCACCGCATCCTTCGGGGGCGACTACCGCTACGCCCCGACGTCGGCGACGCGGACGGTGAACGACCAGGTCAAGGTCGCGACGACACTCGGCGGGTACTACGGGAACGTGACGTACAGCGGCGTCCCGTACCGCGTCTACCACCACACGGCGAAGCCGCAGGTGGCGGCCACGGTGACCCCGAACAAGTCGGGCCAGTGCGCGGTGTTCCAGGCCCAGGAGTACTACAGCGGCGCCTGGCGCACCCTCACCACGTCCCCCTGCTTCACACTGTCGCCGAACAGCGTGGCCGCGACACAGCTCAGCCTCACCAACGCGGTGAACCAGAAGTTCCGGGTGCGGGCGGAGTACGTCCGGAGCGCCAAGGACACCACGAACGTGAGCACTTGGAGCGGCTGGCTCTATCTGACGGTCAGGAACTGAGGGCGACCAGCCGGACCTCCATCAGTTTTCCAGTGGGCGTGGGCAGAGGCGTGGGCAGGGTCGTGGGCACACCGTGCGCACGCCCCTGCTTTCCTGCCAGGCCAACTGCTAGGCCTGGTCTCCTGTTCTGGGCCAAGGCGTGGCGGCGGAGAACGGGACCGATTTGGCGCAGACCGCGTTGTTCCCCTCGGCGGTCCACTGTCTCTCGACGACTTTCGTGGTGGCCTTGACGACCACCTCCACCGATTCGACGTCCGGGTCCTCGGCCTGGCGGGCGTCGAGGAGCGTGCAGGCCAGCGGCTCGAGGCCCAACGCGCTCAGTGCGTCGGCGGCTGCGGCGTACTCCGGTCGATCGTCGAAGCGCAGTTCGACCGTCACCCTGGTGCCATCGGTCCGAACCACCGGATCCTTCTCCGGCTTCGGCAACAGCCCGACCACGCCCGCCTCCCGCTCCGCTTTGCTCGGGCCCTGAAACACCAGTTTGACCGCCGCCACGGCGTCGACCCGCTGAGGAACCCGGCGCAGGGCCCTGATCAGGCCGAGCTTCCCCGGGAGGTAGACGGTCGCGGTCGACCGGACACCGGTCGCGGGGTCTCCCGACCCCACCACCCCGGTGGTCGGGATACCGCAGCCACCGAGCAGAAGCGCCGCCGCGACAAGCAGCACGGGCCGATGGACCTGGGCCGGGTTCATGAGGTGCTCTCCTCGGGGACCGACTCGTCCCGTCGCAGCGGGAGTTCGACGGTGAAGACGGCGCCGCCGTGCGCACCGTTCGCCGCCTCGATGGTGCCGCCGTGCAGGTGGACGTTCTCCGAGGTGATGGCGAGGCCGAGGCCGCTGCCCTCGGTTCTGGTGCGGGCCGAGTCCGACTTGTAGAAGCGGTCGAAGACATGGGGCAGGACACTTTCGGGAATGCCCGGCCCACTGTCCCGCACCTCGATGACCACCCGCCGCCCGTCGTCCGGGTGTTCCCACGCGTAGAGGTTCAGCTGTACGGGGCGCCCGCCGTGGCGGAGTGCGTTGCCGACGAGGTTCGCGACGATCACGTCCAGGCGGCGCGGGTCGAGGCTGCCCCGGAGTGTGCCGGGCGGCGGGAGCCGGATGTCGACCGTGTCCAGCCAGGCGCGGGAGGCGAGGGTGCGCTGTACGGAGTCGGCGAGGTCGATCTCGTCCAGGTGCAGGCTCGCCGCGCCCGCGTCGAAGCGGGAGATCTCCATCAGGTCCTCGACCAGGCGGGCCAGCTTGACCGTTTCCTCGCTGATGAGCCGTACGGCGGTGGCGGTGTCCGGGTCGAGTCGGGCCGCGTCCTCGTCGAGGATGTCGGTGACCGCCGTCATCGCGGCCAGCGGGGTGCGCAGTTCGTGCGACACGTCGGCGGCGAAGCGGCGCGCGCGTGCCTCCATGCGCCGCAGTTCGGCCACCGACTCCTCCAGGGCGGCGGCGGTCTCGTTGAACGTGTGGGAGAGGTCGGCGAGTTCGTCGGAACCGTTGACCGCGAGCCGGGTGTCGAGGTGCCCCTCGGCGACGCTGCGAGTGGCCCGGCGCAGCTCCCGTACCGGCCGCAGTACGCCTCGGGCGGCCAGCAGCGCGAGCAGGACGGCGACGGCCAGCGCGGGAACCGTGGCCCGCTCGACGGCGGGGACCAGTGCCTGGACGTAGGCCCGTTCGTTGGTCTGCGGCACTGTCAGGAAGACGCGCAGGCCGGACAGGTCGGACGTGGGCTGCTGCGCGGTGCCGAAGGTGACCGGCAGGCCGACGACGAGTGCGGGGCGGCCGGCCGTCGTCACCCGCTGGAAGACGGTCTCGCCCTCGGAGGCCACGGCCTCGCGCATGGCGGACGTCAGCTCGTCGAACCGGTCCCCCGGTGCGGAGGTGGCGCTCAGGTCGCCGTAGAGGGCCAGCACACGCCAGTTCTTCGACGGTTCGGAGTTCGCCAACCGTACGGCGAACGCGTCCAGTTGATCCTGATCCGGCGGAAAGGGGTCAAGGTCGGCGGTGAGGGCGTTGACATGGTCGCGGAACTGCCCGATCACCCCGTCCTGGCTCTGCTGGAGTACGCCGTTGCGCGCCTCCCGGAAGGTCAGGGCGCCGGTGGTCAGGGTGGCGACGGCGGCGACCAGCAGAAAGGCCACCAGCAGCCGGCCACGCAGGCCCCGAAGCAGCCGTGGCGCCTTCACCGGGCCCTGAACTGGTAGCCGAAGCCGCGCACGGTCTGGATGTAGCGCGGCTGACCCGGGGGTTCGCCCATCTTGGTGCGCAGCCGTTTGACGCAGGCGTCCACCAGCCGTGAGTCTCCGTGATAGCTGTGTTCCCAGACCGCCTGCAGGAGTTGCTGTCGGCTGAACACCTGGCCGGGCGAGGCCGAGAGGGTCAACAGGAGCCGTAGTTCGGAGGGGGCGAGGGTGACCGGTGCGCCCTGGTGGGTGACGGTCAACGCGGCCCGGTCGATGGCCAGTTCACCGTGGGTCTCGGTCTTCGGCACGGCTCCGTCGGCGGGGGTGCCGCCGACCCGGCGCAGGACGGCACGGATACGGGCTTCGAGTACCCGGGCTTGGACCGGCTTGACCACGTAGTCGTCGGCTCCCGCTTCGAGTCCGACCACGATGTCCACGTCGTCGCCCCGGGCGGTCGCCATGATGATCGGTACCTGGTCGTCGGCGGTGCGGATGTGGCGGCACACGTCGAGCCCGGACATGCCGGGCAGCATCAGGTCGAGGACCACGACGTCCGGCCGGAACGACCGCAGCTGGGACAGTCCGTCCTCACCCGTCCCGGCGGCGGCGACCTCGTGCCCCTGGCGGCGCAGGGCGAGTTGGACGCCCTCCCGTACGGCGCGGTCGTCTTCGATCAGCAGGACACGTGGCATGTGCTCAGTATCCGTACAACCGCAGGCCGGACCAGGGCTGTTACGGGACGATCACATATTCGCGGACAGCTGCCCCGCTCTGACGTCCCGTCACCGACGGTGCGGCTGTTGCCGTTTGATCACACTCCGGGCCAGTTGCCATCACACCGCGCCTCCAGCCTGAACCACCATGACCGCACAAACGAGCACGAGCATGCCGAAGAGGCTCCGCGTTTCCGTGGCCACCGTCCTGGCGATCGGCCTGCTGCCGATCCTGGCCGCCTGCGGCGGTTCGGACGACAAGTCCGACACGGGCAACGGCTCCACGTCCGCGAGTGGCGCGAACGCGGCGAACGACAGTACGACGAACGCCGACGGGGCGGTACAGCTCAACGTCCCGGACGACGCGGACGACGACACAAAGAAGCTGTACATCACGGAGAACGCCATCGCGGCCTGCATGAAGAAGCAGGGCTTCACCTACACGCCGCACGTGGGGGCGCCGGGCGCGGACGAAACCGTCGCCGGGCTCGAAGCGGAGGACTACGAGGCGGGGAAGAAGGTCCGGGGGAAGTACGGGTTCGGCAACTACGCGGCAGCCGTCTACCCCGACGACCCCAAGGCCCCCTTCGGCAACGCGGGAGGCAGGCAGAGAGGCAAGGTCCTCGACCCCGTCGACAACGACGAGAAGGGGTTCACCGACGCCCAGAAGAAGGCGTACGAGGCGGCACTGGTGGGCCCCCCGGCCAAGAGCAAGGCGGAGGAGAAACTCGGTGGCTGCGAACTGGCGGGCTCGGTGGCGGCGAACGGACCGGCCCTGAGCGCCGAGGAGGAGAAGAAGGCGTGGGACGCCAAGGTGGAGGAGAACCGCGCGAACGGTCTCGCGCTCAACGGTGACACTCAACTGGTCCAGCTGGCACAGGAGTTCGCCGCCTGCCTGAAGGGCCAGGGGATTCCGGTCACCACCACCCAGCCGACCGGCATGCCCGACATGGTGCGGCTGAACCAGGAGGTCTCGGAGGACCACTTCAACCTGACCAAGGAGGAGGCGCTGCCGCTGCTCACCAAGGAGATCGACCTCTCGCTGAAGGACCTGGAGTGCGGCAAGAAGTTCCGGGCCGCGTACTTCCCCAAGCAGAAGGCCCACCCGTACTGGGGGGACAACGCGTGAGCCGACTCAACAGTCGCAAGCAACTGGGCGCGCTGGTCGGCGCGGTGGTCCTGGTCGGCGCGGGCGGCTGGATCGCCGGTACGCAGGTGCGCTCGCCCGCCGACGCCGCCGCCGCGCACACCGCGCCGAAGGCCGGCCCGGTGACCGTCGCCGTCCAACGCCAGTCCCTCACCGCGACCGTGGTGGCATCGGGGTCCGTCGAGTTCGCCTCGCCGCGCCCGCTCGCGCTGGCCGGCTCCGTCGGCACCGGGGCGTCCTCGGCCGTGGGCGGCGAGGGCGCGGAGCAGCGGATCACCAAGGCGCCGGTCGCCGGTACCGAGGTCAAGGAGGGCGACGTACTGATGGCGGTCAACGGCCGTCCGGTGCTCGCGCTGAGCGGAAACGTACCGATGTACCGCGCCCTGGGCCCGGGTGCCTCCGGTGACGATGTGAAGCAGCTCCAGAGCGCGCTGCGGCGGCTCGGTTTCGACCCCGGCTCGATCAGCGGCAACTACCGCAAGGGCACCGCGACAGCGGTCGCCAACTGGTACACGAGCAAGGGGTACGAGGCGCAGAAGCCCAGCGCGGAGGACCAGCAGCAACTGGGCCAGCTCCAGCAGGCGGTGTCCGCCGCCCAACAGGCGCTGCTCACCACCAACAGCGCAGACGGTACGGGGTCGGGTACGGAGTCGGGCGGGGCGCCGGCTACGGAGACGGGCGCGGGCGGCGGTACGAGTACACCCAGCCCCCAGTCGAGCACCGACGCGCGGATCCACCAGCTCCAGCTGGACTCCGCGAAGAAGTCGCTGGACATGGCGAACACCGCCCTCAGCACCTTCCAGGCGTCCTACGGGACGAAGGTCCCGGCCGGCGAGGTCGTCTTCTTCCCGAAGCTGCCCGTACGGCTGAACAAGGTGACGGTGAAGACGGGGGACAGCGCGTCCGGCCCGATCGGCACCGTGACCAGCTCCGACCTCGAGGTCCAGGCGGTCGTCCCCGGCTCGGACGCACAACTGCTCAGGAAGGGCATGGCTGTCGAGCTGACGACGACGGACGGCAAGAAGGCGGCGGGCAAGGTGTCCGCGCTCGGCGCCGACGCCGCGCCCTCGACAACGGGCGACGGCGGGACGGACGGGGCGGGCGAAACCGGCGAAGGGTCCGCCGGGACCACGTCGCAGGACACCGGGACCGAAGCCGCCGACGCCTCCTCCGGCAACGCCTCGGCCCCGGTCCAGCTGCGGATCTCCGTGCCCAGCTCCGGTGAACTGGCCGACGAGGCCGAGGCTGCGGTGAAGGTGACCATCAAGATCGGTGCCTCGGACGGAAAGGTGCTGGTCGTACCGCTCGCCGCGATCCGTACCTCGTCGGACGGAAAGGTCCGGGTGCAGGTCGAGCGCGGCGGAAAGCTCAGCGACGTCCATGTCACCGTCGGGCTCTCCGCGGCAGGTCTCGTCGAGGTGAAGCCGACCGGCGGCACACTGGAGCAGGGCGACAAGGTGGTGGTGGGCGAGTGACCTCCGACCCGGACGCCGTCATCGAACTCACCGATGTGGAGCGTACGTTCGACTCCGAACCCCCTGTGCACGCACTGCGCGGCGTGCGTCTGACCGTGCGGCGCGGGGAGCATCTCTCCATCGTCGGCCCGTCCGGTTCCGGCAAGTCGACGCTGCTCAACACGCTCGGCCTGCTCGACCGGCCCACGGCGGGTACGTACCGGCTCGACGGCGTCGAGACGACCGGCCTCGGTGACCTCGAACGCACCGCGCTGCGCGGCAGCCGCATCGGGTTCGTCTTCCAGTCCTTCCACCTCCTCCCGTACCGCACCGTCGACGAGAACGTCATGCTGGCCGAGGCCTACCGCAGGCCACGCCCCGGGCTCGGACGCGGCACCCGCCTGGCCCGCGCCCGGGAGGCGCTGGACCGGGTCGGGCTCGGGCACCGGTCGGGTTTCCGGCCCGACCGGCTCTCCGGCGGCGAGCGTCAACGCGTCGCCATCGCACGGGCGTTGATCAGCGATCCGGCGCTGCTGCTCTGCGACGAGCCCACCGGCAACCTGGACAGCGAGAACACCCTGTCCGTGCTGGAACTCTTCGACGACCTGTGCGCTCAGGGCATGACCCTGGTGCTGATCACCCATGACGAGACGGTCAGCCGCCGCGCGGGCCAGCGCGTCCGCATCACCGACGGCCGCCTCACCCTGGAGACCGAGTGAAACGCGCGACGCGGGCGGCCACGAGGGCGAGGGCGACACCGTCCGGGACGCGCATCGAACGCCCCTGGATGGACCTCCGGGACCTGTGGACGGAAGCTCTCGCCGGTGTCCTGGCCCGCCCCGTACGCTCCGCCCTGACCACCCTCGGCACAGTCCTCGGCATCACCACGCTGGTCATCACCATCGGGGTGGCGTCCACCGCGGGCAACCAGATCGTCGGCCGGTTCGACGCCCTGACCGCCACCTCGGTGACCGTGACGGTGCCGTCCGCACCGGCCGGCTCGGACGACGGACCCCTGGTGGACTGGTCGGGGACCGACGCGGTCCGCCGTCTCGCCGGCGTGGACTCGGCCGCCGCTCTCGCCGACTCCCCGCTGACCAACAGCGTCCAGGTGCGGTCCAACGACGTGAAGGCGCCGGGCGACATCTCCGGCCAGACCCTGGCCGTGGTCGCCGCCTCGGCCGCCCTGCCCGCCGGGGTACGCGGCGCGATGACCTCGGGACGGTTCTACGACGCCGGTGACATCGCCCGCCGGGCCCAGGTGGCGGTCCTCGGCGACCAGGCGGCACGGCTGCTGGGCATCAGCCGGGTGCAGGACTCCCCGGCGATCTTCTTCCAGGGCCAGTCGTACACCGTCATCGGCATCCTCGGCGGCATCCGGCGCGAACAGCGACTGTCCACCGCCGTCATCCTTCCGCCCACCACCGCAGCGGACCGCCTGGGCCTCCAGGACGTCACCCGCGTACTCATCAACACCGCGATGGGCGCCGCCCAGCAGGTGGCACGCCAGGCGCCGATCGCCCTCGCCCCCGGCCAGGAGAAATCCCTCACCGTCGTGGCCCCGGCCGACCTGTCCAAGGCCCGCGACGGCGTCCAGAGCGACGTCAACGGCCTCTTCCTCGTCCTCGGCCTGGTCTCGCTCGTGGTGGGCGCGATCGGCATCGCCAACGTCACCCTGGTGACCGTGATGGAAAGGGTCGGCGAGATCGGCCTACGACGAGCACTGGGCGCGTCAAGACGCCAGGTGGCCGCCCAGTTCCTCCTCGAGTCGACGACGATCGGCCTGCTCGGTGGCATCGTCGGCGCGGCCCTGGGCATCGCGGTCGTGGTGGGCGTGGCCGTCGTCAAGGAGTGGACCCCGGTCCTGAACATGAACCTGGCCTTCGGCGCCCCCGTCGCCGGAGCGTTGGTCGGCCTCCTCGCCGGCCTCTACCCGTCGCTACGGGCCGCCCGCATGGAACCGGTGGACGCGCTGAGGGCACCTTCCTGAACCTGGACCGCTTCGTCGTTCCTCTGCGGTACCCGTGTCACGACATCACGTTGGACACCCCCTTGTGTCGGTCATGGCCGGTGTCGGGTGGTGGCAGGCGCAGGTGCACACCAGGTAGTGCACGCCGGGTACGCCGGTGTCGCGGGGTTCGGCGTCGCGGCAGCGGGGGTGCTGGCTCAGGACGCATCGGGGGGAGCGGAAGGGGGGTTCGGGTGTCCAGGCCGATTCGCGGGTCATCGGCCGTCCCTTTCCACGTCGAGGTCCGCGCCGCCGACGAGGGGGATGACGTTCCAGCGGGCGCCCTTGGCGTCGCGGTGGTCGTCCTGATGCCCTGGGACGAGGACACACGAGCCGCTCTCGCTGAGCATCGGCGCCCGGTAGAACAGTGAGGCGCGGACCATCCCGCAGGTGGCGGTGGGGTTCGTGGTCATCCCGGACCTCCGTCGTACGCCTGGCGGTAGGCGGCCCACAGGCCCTGCCCGTTCTCGCACCCGTCCTGGGCCTTGCTGACACGCTTGCAGTCGGCGCACCTGCGGGCGTGCTCGAACCAGAGCCGGTAGGCGTGGAGCATGGGCAACTCGGCCTGTCGTACGGCAACTTGAACCCTGGAGCCGGTCATCGGGCCCGCACCGCGCTCAGCTCGGCGTGGATGTCCCGGGCGTCGATGTCGATGCCGAAGTCCACGGCCAGCACCGCGACCGCCCGGCGACGCAAGCGCACCGCCCGTTCACGCGCTGCCCAGTAGGGGCGTACACGGGCCGTACGGAGTGCCGCGAATGCCTCCGTCTCCGCGACGGAGTCCGCGAGGGCGGGCAGATAGGGCCGGGCCAGGCGGGACGCCGAACCGTCCAGAGGCGCCCGGTCGGTGCTGTACGGCGACCGGCGTACCGCAGGCATCCGCATCGCCAACCCAGCAGAACCTGTTGGGTTCAAGCTGGTCATGATGGCGCACACCGACGGTGGAGGTTTCCGTCGGGTTCCGGTCGGCGGGATCAGGCGGGTGAGGCCCCAGAGAACCAGGGTCACCACAACCCAGTGCAGCGCGGCAGCGCTACGCTCGGCCATGTTCATCAACTCCAACTAGTTGGTGGGCCACGCCCCGGGAGTCCTGACCGACTCGCCGGGGTCTTCTTGTCTCTCGTGCTCACGGTCCTCCTTGGCATCAGACATTCGCAATAGAATCTGCCTCGAATCAGCCTTAGTTGAAGAAATGGCACATGCCAACACATACGCATGGCTTCCGCCTCGCACCCAACGGATGCGAGGCTGAACACATCGCACGCAACGCGCGCACATGCGCGGGATCGGGGAGCACATGGCCGCAAAACCGCAGCCAACCGCCAGGCGAATCGGACTCGGCCATGAACTACGGCAGTTGCGCAAGGAGGCCCGGCTCACCATCGCTCAAGCCGTCGACGGTCTGAGCGTCGACGAGAGCACCCTCCAGCGCGTCGAGACCGGCTGGAAGTCCTTCAGGCAGGCCGGCCAGCTGCGGGAGCTGTTGGAGCGCTACGGCATCACGGACGACGACCAGGTGGACCGGCTGATCGCTCTCCAGCGCGAGGCGTCCAGCCGGGAATGGTGGTCGGACGGCAGCACGAACATGCTCTCCGGCATGCCTCGCTTCCTCGGGATCGAGGCGGCGGCCCGGGAAATCCGCGCCTTCCACCCGACCGTCATCCCGGGCCTGCTCCAGACCGAGGCGTACGCGAGTGCCGTACATGAACTGCACAAGCCCATTGACGAGACCACGACCGAGTTCGTGCATCAGAGCGTGGGTATGCGCATGAAGCGGAAGGAGGCGCTGACTCGTGAGGACGACCCCGTGAAACTCTGGGTGGTTCTCAACGAACCGGCCCTGCGGTATCCCGTCGGGACCGCGGACGTGATGCGTGGTCAGTACGACGAACTGGGCGAACTGGCGGCCTTGGAGAACGTCACCATCCAGGTGCTCCCCCACGGGGAGCGGGGTTTCGTGGCGTTCCACGATGTGAACATCATGATCCTCGGCGACGGTCTGCCGACGACCATTCAGAGTGACACCGCGATGCGCACGGTCGCCGTCACCGACAAGCCTCGAGAGGTCGGCCGGTTCTCCCGGATGTTCGACGTCATGGCGTCGAACGCCCTTCCCCCGCGGGACACCCCGAAGATCCTGAACCAGCTAGCGCGAGAGATCACAGAATGAATTCACAGTCACTTACGGTCATAGCGTCCGTTCTGGAGGGCCTGGACTGGGTCAAGTCCTCCTACAGCAACAACGGCGGCAACTGCGTAGAGGTCTCCGGTGACCTACCCGGCATTGTCCCCGTCCGCGACAGCAAGATCCCCCACGGGCCGATCCTGGTCGCTTCCGAACCGGCTTGGGGCGCCTTCGTAGAGCACATCAAGTACTGAGCGCGGAGCAGCGAAGCACCCCCAGCCCTGTGATCGGGGGTGCTTACGCGCACGGAAACGACGCTCTCGTTACCGCGCGGAAGAGGCGACGCCCGCCGCCGGTGAGGCGGTGACGGTGGTGCGGAGCGACGCGGTTCAGCTGTCGGTGTCCTTGGGGTGCCGGGTGGAGGCGTAGACGAGGTGTACGGTCCGGCGCGGTTGGTCGACGAGATAGCGGACACGGCCACCTGCGGTGACCTCGTACTCCCACTGCGGGTATTCCGTGCCGCCGAGGACGGCGGTGGCGAGGCGTCCGCGGAGCCTGTGCTGACGGTCGGGGTCGTTTGTGGAGAGCGGGTTCGTGCGCAGCGCCTCGTAGCAGCGCCGGGTGTTACCCGGGGCTTCGTGGCACAGGTCGCCCCAGCCCTTGGCCGCGTCGTTCGTGGCGAAACGGAGGCGCCATTCCTTGTCGATCGGCGGTGGTGCGACATCGTCGCCGCGTTTGGGGCTCACGGAGCGGGCACCTCGCCGTGGTCCTCGTCCGGGAGCGGGGTGGTCAGCTGTGCCGTCAGGTCGGGATCCGCAAGGATTCGGGCGGTGGCGCGCCATTCGACTATGACGCGGTGCAGGCTGGTGTGTACGTCCAGTTCTGCGGCGTCGTGGGTCGCGTTCACGAGGTCGACGACGAACTCGCGCACTTCCTCGGTGGACAGGTGCCTGGTCCAGGGAAAGACCTCGGGCAGGGCGAGCAGAATCGCGCGGGAACCTTCGTCACTGCCGATCAGGGCTGTGAACAGCCGGGCAGTGACGTCGGCGGTCTCTTCCCGCTGACGGTCATGGCGCTCCGTGGTGAGGTACAGGTCCTCGCCGTCGCGGCGCGTCACATGGACACGGTGGGCGCGGTCGACGGTTTCGGCGACCCGCTTCGAGTTTTTCGACAGGTCGGAGAACGAAACGGTCAGAGTGGACATAGGTGAAACGTAGTTCGGAATATGTTCCGAAGTCAAGGCGGGGTGGCTGGTGAGGTCTGCTGCGCAGGCTGCCGCGCCGCAGGTATCGCCCTGATCCCCTTCTCGTGCGGGAGCAGTACCGGGCTGGTCCGGTGGATCTTGAGGTCCCAGATCTCGACCTCCTCGCGCACCTCGCCCAGGCCTCCGCGCCGGAAGACGAGTTTGCGGGTGGAGGTCAGGAGCCGGAAGGTTCGTGGTGGGCCCCACGCGAAGCCGACTGCGGGCACCGCGGATCGGCGCCGCCCGGTGCTGCCGGAAGTCGCGCGTGGACCGGCCCCCTCAGGACGGCACGGCCGGACACCTGGTGCCGCGTGGTGGCACCGTCAGTGCAGTCAGGTAGCCGTCGACGGTGTGCTCCATGCAGGGGCCGTTGGTGACGCTGCCGTGGCCCTGGCCCTCGTAGGTGAGGAGCACTCCGCTGCGGCCGAGTTGCCGGGCCACGGAGACCGCCCAGGGGTAGCCGGTGGCGGGGTCGTGGAGTGCGTTGGACACCAGGATGGAGGCGATCGTCCTGGCGGCGGTCGCCGATTCCCCCACGCTTGAAGCAACCTCGCGCGAGGGGCCCATCCCGTAGGCGTCTCCTCAGCCTGGCGGCCGAACGTGTCAGGGGCCCCCGCGCTACCGGCTCTGCCCGTCGGAACGGCAGGTTCTAGCGGCCGACCTCGTACTGGCCGACCTCGACGAAGTAGCGCAGTGTTTCCGGGGTGTTGTCGTTCAGGGCCGCGTTCGCTGCCGCGCGCAGGGCGGCGCTGGTGTTCGGGTTGGCCAGTAGCCGCACGATGGTGACGCGGTCGTCCTCGGCCTGGGCGAGGCGGTGGCCGGTCTCGAGCCAGGCGCGCATCTCGGTGACGGTGCCGTTGTCGAGGAGCTGGTTGGCCTCTCGGGTCACGCGCTTGCCGCTGTCGGGGTCGGCCAGGATGCGGACGATCGCGATGCGCAGATCGTCCGCGTCCATCTCGTCGTAGGGGGAACCCGTGTCCGCCGAGGCCACGGCGGCGGTCGACGGCGTCGCGGCGGTGGCCACGGACGGAGTGGAGAGCAGCAAAGCCGGAGCGAGGGCACCGGCGGCCAGGGCGAGGGTCGCACGGGTCAGTCTCAAGAAGTCAACCACCTTTGTGTAGTAGTCGCGGAGCGCGACGGCAAGACGACGATATTGACAACGTTGGCCTGGTCGGGGCAGTGCCCGGAGCATGCAGTCTTCACGGGGTCCTCATTGCCGAACCTCGACCCCGGCCTCGACCCCGACCCCGGCCTCGGTCGGCACGGTCGGCTGACGTGGCGCCGGGATCGTCACGTCCGGCGGGTAGAACTGCGCGTACCAGCGCCGAATCGCCCTGATCCCCTTCTCGTGCGGGAGCAGTATCGGGCGGGCCTGGTGGATCTTGTGGTCCCAGATCTCGACCTCCTCGCGCACCTCGCCGAGGGCTTCCGCGCGGAAGACGAGCTTGAGGGCGGGGGTAAGGAGCCGGAACGGGAAGCGGGCCGGTTTGCGGATGTAGTACAGCATCCGGAGTTCGCTCGTGTTGTCGTCGACCGGGGTGGTGAAGGCGACCGCTGTCACCGAAAGGACCGGGCCGTGCACCCGGACCACCATGACGCCCGGACCGTACATGTACGCGTCGAAGGTGTTGTTGATGTCCCAGCGGAGAACGCGGCGGGCGATCCGGCCGCGGGCCTCGGCGTAGGGGCCGTCCTCGCTCCAGTCCTGGACGGGGGGTTCGCTCTGGCCGTGGATGTAGTGGAAGTGGGACTCGTCGACGATGTTCTCGCGCATCTCCTGGACGTGGACACGCGCCCGGCAGATGTCGTCGATCGGCGCGGCGTAGTCCTTGGACTCCGTCTCGGGGATCTCCGGTACCTCCCATGACGGCTCGCCCGGTCCGGCGTAGACGAGGACGAGCCCGCTGTGCTCGCGCACCGGGAACCCGCCGAGGGACACCTTGGGGGTGCGGGCGGCGAACGGTGCCTCCACGCACGCGCCGTCCGTACCGAACCGCCAGCCGTGGAACGGGCACACCACCGTGCCGTCCACGACCTTCCCGCCGGCGCCCAGGTGGGCGCCGTAGTGGGGGCAGTGCGCGTCCCGTACGGTCGCCCGGCCGTCGGTGCCTCGGAAGGCGATGAGTGCCCGTCCGAAGTAGTGCAGGCTGACGACCTTCCCCGGCCGCAGCTCGGCGCTGCGGAGTACGGCGTACCAGCCGTACGGGACGAACGGCATCGGGTACTCGTCGGCTCGGGGGTCGCGGGGGAGGGAGTGCAGGGCCGCACTGCTGTCATGACTCCGCCATAAACGCATGTGCTGATGCTAGGCATGTTTCAGGCGGGACTGTAGAGGGCCGTGAGGTCGAGTCCGTGGCTGGAGGATCTGCGCGCCCTCCGAACGCGCCTCCCGGGACATGGGGACGCGGGACCCGGGGGCACGGGACATGGGGACACGGGGCATGGGGGCAACGGCGGGCAAGGTCATCGGCGCCCGGATTTCTCCTGACGTACCGTCAGTTCCCTTGCTGCTAAGCTGAGTTGACTCATCGACAAGCGCTACCCGCACTCAAGAATCAGGCACCCCTGACGGGAGACAGCAGCTCGTGGACACCACCGGACCACGCACCGCCGAAAGCCTTGCCGCTCGCTTCCACGACGTCGACTCGTCCGGCGTCCCCGAGGATTTCATCGCCTATCTGCGGAAGATGGAGGAGAGCGAGAGCGGCCGCGCCGTGCGGGAGGTCACCTACCGCGCTCTGGAGGCCGCCGAGGGCAAGGGAGCGGACATCGGGTGCGGCGCCGGCCGTGCCGTCGCGGACCTCGTACGGCTCGGAAAGGACGCCGTGGGGGTCGACAGCAGTCAGGCCATGGTCGACGCGGCCCTGGTCAGGTTCCCGCACTGTCGCGTCGTCAGGGGCAGCGCCTTCGAGCTGCCGTTCGAGGACGGTGAACTGTCGTGGTACCGGTCCGAGCGGACCTTCCTCCACTTCGGCGCTCCCGCCGAGGCACTGTCCGAGGCCCGCAGAGTACTGAGGCCGGGCGGGACGATCGTTCTCGCGGACCCCGATCTCGGGTCGATGGTGGTGAGTTCGCGGTTCTCGGAGACGACCGACGCGGTCAAGGACGCGTTCTGCTCGGCCGTCCCGAATCCCCACGCCGGCACCCACAGCGCCTACCACCTCGCCGACGCGGGATTCACCGACATCGAGATCGTTCCCGTCATGGCGACCCTGAGCGACCACGCGTCCGCGTTCGACGTGGTGCTGCAGCCGGCCCTGACGGCGGCTCTCACCCAAGGCACCGTCAGCGAGGGGGCGGCGGTGCGGTGGAAGGACGACCTGAGCGATCTCTCCCGCCGGAACGCCTTCACCGCGACGGCGACCTTCTTCATCACCACGGCCCGCCTCGGATAGCGTCGTCGCCCTTCGCCCGGGGACGATTCTCCCGGGCGAACCGAATCTCTCAGTCCGCTGACCGGTCCGCTGATCAGTCGGCTGATCAATCGGCTGAGCGGAGCTGAAGCCGGTCCCGGAGCAGGTTCTTTCGAACCTTGCCGGTCTCGTTGCGCGGCAGTGCGGACAGGAGTTCCAGGCGGGACGGCAGGCACCATTCGCTCATGCCGAGCCCGCCGAGCCAGTCGCGCAGGCCATCGAGGGTGGGCGTCCGCTCCCCCGCGACGACGACCGCGCAGGCGAGCTCGCTGCCGTGGCCGCCCGGGTAGGCGACCAGGGCGACATCCCGTACGTCGGGGTGGTCCAGCAGGGCCGACTCGACGTCACTGACCGGGATCATGATGTCGCCGATCCGGTCTTCGGCGCGGCCGTGCAGCCGGATGCCGCCGTGGCCGTCCGGTGCCACGAGGTCACCGGTGTCGTACCAGCCGTCGTCGTGCTCGGCGAGCACGGTCAGCCGGCCGTCGTCCCGGCCCCAGGTGGCCAGGCAGAGGGAAGGGCTGCGGACGAAGAGGCGGCCGGGCTGGTCGTCGCTGATCGGGTGGTCGGCCCGTACGTCGATCTCGTGGCCCGGGGCGCAGCGTCCAACGGTGCGGCCGGCCAGGTCCGGGTGTTCTCCGGAGCGGGTGAAGATGTTGGCGCCCTCGGTCATGCCCCAGCCCACGTTCAGCGGGATTCCGAAGGTCTCGGTCACCCGCCTGAACAGCGGCTGCGGCACCACGGTGCCTCCCGCGCGGATGACCCGCACGGTGGGCAGTCGCAGCGAGGTGCGTTCCATCGCGTCGATCAGGGCGGAGAGGGTGACCGGGACGATGACCATCCAGCTGACCTGGGCCTCGGCCAGGAAGGGGATGACGGCCTCCGGCTCCCAGAGGTCCGTCATGACCGCGCAGGCCCCTCGGTGCAGCGGCATCAGGAGCCCCATGGTGAGGCCGACGATGTGTGTCGCCGCGTTCGGTGAGTAGACGCGGCTGTCGGGGCCGATACCGTCGGCGTCCGCGAGGGGGGCGTACCAGGCGTACGAGGTGTTGAGGGTGTGCAGCACGGCCTTCGGCTCGCCGGAGGTGCCGGAGGTGAACAGCACCAGGGAGACCCGGTCCGGGTCCACGACGGACGGATCCGGCAGGGCGCCGTGCTCCGTGTGCTCCGCGCGCTCGAAGTACTCGCGGAAGTCGAGTTCCCCGTCGTGCCCGTCGTGCCCGTCGGCGGGTCGCTCGCCGAGCACCACACGGTGGCGCAGTGCGGGCAGCCGGGGTGCCATCTCGGCCAGCGCCTCGGCGTGCTCGAAGTTGTCCCACCGGTCGATGGTCACGCAGACGACGGCATCCAGCCGGCGCAGCATCCGCTCCAGCTCACGGGGGCGGAACGCGCACATGATCGGCGCGGCGACGGCCCCGAGCCGGGCGCAGGCCAGTACCAGCGGTCCGATCTGCCAGCGGTTCGGCAACTGCATCGCGACGACCTGACCGCTGCGCACCCCCAGCGCGTGCAACGCGCCGGCGAAGCGGTCCACATACTCGGCGTACTGCGCGTAGCTCAGCCGCACGACGCCCCGGCCGGCCTCCGACACGAGAAGGGCGGGGGCGTCGGGGGTCTCGGCACGCCACCGTGCCAGGTCGTCCAGGATGGTGCCGGCGCGCCAGGCGTCCTCCTTGCGGTACTGCTCCACGGTGGTGGCGGATGGGCGCAGCGTGGCGATCGGGTTCACAGCTTCCACTTCCGGCTTCACTTCCGGCTTCACTTCCGATCTCACTTCGGCATAGGGAAAATATTCAAGTTTGTTGTGTTTTATTCCGTCGGGCAGGCTTCAGTGCCCCAGCCCCGCGCCCCCGTCCACCGGAATCACAGCCCCCCGCACATACCCCGCCCCACCAGGAACGCCACGGCGTCCGCGACCTCGTCGGGGTGGGCGAGGCGGCCGGCCGGGGTCTGGCGGAGGAGGTCGCGGCGTTGTTCGGGAGTGAGGGCGCTGCTCATGTCCGTTTCCGTGAGGCCGGGGGCCACCACGTTGCAGGTGATGTCACGTGGGCCCAGTTCGCGGGTCAGTGAGCGGGCGAAACCGATCAACCCGGCTTTTGACGCCGCGTAGTTGGTCTGGCCGGCGGAGCCGTGCAGGGCTGCCGTGGAGGAGATGAGGACGATACGGCCGTGACCTTCGCGGAGCATCCCGCGCACCGCGCGCTGGGTGACGCGGAAGGAGCCGGTGAGGTTGGTGTCGATGACCGAGGTGAAGTCCGCCTCCGTCATCCGCACCAGCAGTCGGTCGTTCGAGGTGCCCGCGTTGGCCACCAGGACGTTCACCGGGCCGTGTGCCGACTCGGCCTCCTTGAAGGCCCTGTCGACCGCCTGACTGTCCGTCACATCGCAGCGTACGGCGAGGAATCCCTCCGTTTCCGCTTCCGGGGGCTTCTGGTCTCGGTACGTCACCGCGACCCGGTCGCCCGCCGTGGCGAAACGGCGGGCTATGGCCAGCCCGATCCCCCTGTTTCCGCCGGTGACGAAGACCGAACGGGGCGTCGCCTGCGCCATCATGGCTTCACTCTCCATGCCACCCTCCATGCCATCCTCCATGTCGGGGTCCGGTCATTCCTGGCCCAGCCCGTCGCGCCAGCTCGGTCGCAGCGGCTTCCAGCCAAGTTCCGTACGAGCCCGCGCGTTCGACGCGCCGGCCGCCGCGGTGAGCTGGTGGGTCATGAACCAGCCGAACATCCGGAGTGCCATCTCCACCGGGATCGTGCGCGGCGCCGGGGCGCCCAGCACCCCGGCGTAGTGCGGCAACCACTGGGCGGCCGGGGCCGGTTCGTCGTCCGTGATGTGGAAGGCGCCGGTGGCCTCCGACTCCACGGCCGCCAACGCCGCCCCCACGGCGTCCTCCACATGCAGGAACGAGGTGATCCCGGCCCCACCCCCGGGCAGCGGGATCTGCCCCGCCAGGATCTGCTGCCCGAGGGCGGTACGGGCGTACCCGGTGCCGGGGCCGTACAGCGTCCCGTACCGCAGCACCGCGCCGCTCAACTCCAAGGAGGCGCCCAGTACTTGCACCTCCAGTGCGGCGACCGCCTGTACGGTGGCCGCCCAGCCGGGGTCCGGGGCGTCCACGTGCAGCGGTACGTCCTCGTCGACGACCGTGTCTCCGGTCGGCGCGGCGGCGAAGGCGATGGACTGGGCGACCAGCCGCCGGGCACCGGCCGCTCGGGCCGCCGCGACCAGGTTGGCGGTGCCCTCGGTGCGCAGTCGCGCGGTCTGCGCGAAGGCCTCCGGGGGGTTGTCCGTCATCAGCCGCAGCGCCGTCATCTGATGGACGACCACCTCTGGGCGTACCTCCGACAAGGCGGCCAGCAGCGCTTCCCGGTCGAGGGCGTCGGCGACCACGATCGCGTCCGCTTCCGGAGCGCGGGCCCGGGACTCCTCCCGGACCAGCGCGCTCACCTGGTGGCCCCGCGCGCGCAGCGCACCGACCAGGGGGTGCCCGACCACTCCGGTGGCTCCGGCAACAAGTATCCGCATGACGTTCAGTCCTCCGTGATGTCGCGAGTAAGGGGTGTGCGTACGCGCATGAGCAGGCGGCATGCCTTGTCGCCGTCGCGCAGGCAGGTCTCGGCGCGGTTCTCCGTGAGGGTGACGCCGAGGCCTTCGGACCAGCCGGCGTGGATGTCGGTGCACGGGCACCGGTAGCCGTCCAGTGAGCCGGCCATCCGCACCATGGTGACGGCGAAACTCCGGCGGAGCGTGAGGACGATCAGACCCTCGTCATCGGTCACGTCCTCGACCTCGGTGGAGGCGTTGCGCAGTTCCGGCGGGAACATCCGGTCGCCGCAGTCGTCGTACCGGTGGCGCAGTTCCTCCAGGTCCTTGTGGGTGTCGCCGGTGGCGGGGAGCGGGCCGGAGAGGCGACCGACGCGCTGTCCGACGTGCGTCGCGACCTTCCGCAGCGCCTCGGCGTTGAGCTCGTTCGCGGCCTCCTGCCCGAACCGGCTCGCCACCCCCTGGTACCAGTTCGCGTCGTGCTGCCACCACAGCCGGTAGGCCTCGCTCGCCCGCGCGCGGTGGTTGACGCCCTCAGCACCCGAGCCCGTACCTGGACCCGTGCCTGTGCCTGTACCCGTGCCCGTGCTCATTGCTGTTGCTCCTTGGCCTCCGAAGCGGCGAAGCGGTCGCGCATCACTCGCTTGAGGACCTTGCCGGTGGCGCCCTTGGCGACGTCGTCGGGCTTCATGCGCAGGGCCCGGGTGACCGGGGGGAATCCGGCGGCCCGGAGAGCTGTGTTGACCCGGTCGGTCAACTCGGTGTCGTCGCCGCCCTGTTCGTCGGAGAGCTGGAGCAGCGCGTATGCCTCCGCCACTCCGTCGCCGTCCCAGTCCGCGCGTACGCCGTCGTCGGCGACCCCGACCACCGTGCAGTCCGCGAGCTCGGGCAGTTCGCGGAGCAGGAGTTCCTCGGTGCGGGTGCTGAAGACGACGCCGGCGAGGGTGCGGATGGCGTCCGGGGCGCGGTCGAGGTGGTAGAAGTTGCCGTCCTCGTCCTGGTGGGCGAGGTCGCCGGTGAGCCAGTAGCCGCCGAGGCGCATACGGTTCCAGGTCAGCGAGTCGTTCCAGTAACCCGGCGTGAGAGTCGGCGACTTGAGGCCCAGGCGGCCTATCTCGCCGGGCGGCAGCGGGGTACCGTCCTCGGCGAGTACGGCGGCCTCGGCGAAGCTGATCGGCCTGCCGACGCAGCGCGAGTAGGCCGAGGTGTCCTTGGTGTGCCGGTTGTGGAAGACGGAGTAGCCGGCCTCGGAGGAGCCGAGGCCGTCGACGAAGACCGAGCCGTCGACGCGGGTGCGCCGCAGGTCCTTGCCGATCGTCTGGTGGCTGCCGTGCCGCACGAGGGCCCGGATGTGGGCTTCGTGGGCCGCGTCCCCGGTGTTGAACCACACCTGCACGCTGGACAGGTCGCGGGCCGAGAGATCCTCGGCGGCCATCTCGCCGAAGGTCCCGGCGAAGGCCAGCACGGTCGTTGGCCTGAACTCCTCGATGGCGTCCAGTACTTGGGCGCCGCGCTGGCTGGAGAGGAGCTTGATGTCGGTGCGTAGGAGGAGGCAGTAGAGCAGCGTGGCGACCATCGCGTTGTGGGCGCCGGGCAGGCCGACCAGGGTGCGTTCCATGTCGGTGCCGGTGGAGTAGCGCAGGCGGTGCAGTTGCGCGTACATCAGCGTCCGGTGGGTGTGTGGAACTCCCTTGGGCATACCGGTGGTTCCGGACGAGTGGGAGATGAGCACCGGGTCGGTGGGGTCGTGACGGTAGGGGTGGGAGGGCGGGAGCGAGGCCCGGTGTTCGGGGCGGATGTCGGCGGCGGTCGCGCGGAAGCGAAGGCCCGAGGCCGAGCCCGAAGACGTCGATGCCGTCGCCGGTGCCAGTACGTCGTGGTGTTCGAGGTCCGTGAAGGCACCTACGGCGCCCTGCCGTCGTACGTACTCCCGAGCGATGTCGGGCGGCAGGTTGCCGTTGACGAACGAGGGGATCGCGCCGAGCGAGGTCAGCGCCAGGTAGTTCACCGCGAACTCGGTGCTGGAGTAGGAGTGGAGGGCCACCGGGTCACGGGGGCGAACACCCTGGGCGGCGTACCAGCCCGCGTAGGTCTCGACGGCCTCCTGCAACGCCCCGAGGGTCAGCTCGGTGAGGTAACTACCGTCCGGAGCACGCCAGTTGCCGTCCGTGCGAAGGACGACCTCGTCGCGTGGGCGGTCGTACGCCGCCAGCCGGGCCAGGATGTTGCCGGCGCCCAGTTCGGTGTCGGAGCAGATCCGGGCCCGCTCCTGCCTACTGATGAGCATGGGGATGGGTCTCCGTCTCGGTACGTGGTTCGGCATGGGCGGTGGCCAGCTCGAACAGACTCTGGATGCTGCCGGGTTGCCCGGCCGTCCCGGTGGGCCTGACCAGCACCGGCGCCCCGGGCGCGTCGCAGGGACGGCCGAGGAGTACCGCCGCCGCCAGGCCCGCCGACTCGGGGAGATCCGCGAACGTCAGCCCGCTGTCCGCCGCCAGTTCACGGTGTACGGCGGCCACGCGCTCGCCGCCGCCCAGCTCCACCCCCAGTACCAGGACCCGGTCGAGCTCCTCGTCCTCGAGCAACAGGTCTGCCATGGAGAGGAGTTCACTGAGCGAGTCGTCGAGGGTGGAGAGGCTGAACATCTGGCCGGTGATCCCGAACTCCCGACTCATGTGCCCCAGCACGGAGTTGGCGGTGGCCTGCATGAACAGCAGGGGGTTGTGGACCCGCCCGGACACCATGCGCCGGCTCGCCAGGTCCGCGGTGGTGGTGTCACCCATCAGGCTGGCCAGCGCCACGGCGGTACGGTCGCCGTCTCCGGGGTGCGCGGTCAGGCACCTGCCGCTGACCTCGTACGCCAGCGGACTGAACGCCGACTCCACGAAGCCGGGGAGCTTCGGCAGCGCGATGTCGTCGTCCAGGCCGGTGTCATGGGTGGCCGTGGCGGCGGCGAGGACCGAGAGGGAGGAGCGGGAAGGAAGGGAGGAGCGCGGGTCAGCGGGGTGGGTCTCGTCGGTCGGGGTCACGGCCGCTCCAGGACGAGTGCGGTGTTGGCGCCCCCGAAGGCGGCGTTGATGGTGAGGGCGCGGCGCACGTCGGCGGGGCGCGGGTCGTTCGGCACGTAGTCGAGGTCGCACTCCGGGTCGGGGCTGCCGTATCCGGCGGTCGGCGGGAGTACGCCGTCCAGCAGGGCCAGCATCGTGATCACGAACTCCACGACACCCGCGGCTTCCAGGAGGTGGCCGGTGGTGGACTTGGTCGAGCTGACCGGTATCGACTCGGCGTGTTTCGGGAAGGCGGCGCGCAGGCCCCTGGTCTCGGCGCCGTCGTTGTACTTGGTGCCGGTGCCATGGGCGTTGACGTAGTCGAGGGACGCGCCGTCCGGATCCCCGGCCCGCCGCAACGCCTGTTGTGCGGCACGGGCGAGGCCGGCGCCCTGCGGGTGCGGCTGGGCGATGTGGTGGGCGTCGGTGGCGGCGCCCCACCCGACGACCGACGCGAGCGGCCGGGCACCGCGCCGCCGGGCGTGCTCGGCGGACTCCAGCACGACGGCCGCGACACCGTCGCCCAGCAGCAGCCCGGTCCGATCGGCGCTGAACGGGCGCACCATGCCGTCCCGCGACAACGCCCGCCCCGAGTCGAACTTCCCGAAGGTCTCCTCCTCGACCAGATACCCACCCGCACAGACGGCGACCTCGATCCGCCCCGAGGAGATCAGCCGGCAGGCATGAATGATCGCGGCGGCGGAAGCGACACAGGCATTGGTGAAGGTGAGCCGGGACCCGGTCAGCCCAAGGCCCCCGGCCACCAACTCGGCAAGCCGAGCGGGCACGGCGTCGGCGAGGCGTGCCCCTATAGGGGCACGGGGAACTGCGCGACCAGCCGCAACGGACCCGCGCCCTTCATACGGCGATCCCCCCGGAGCGACCGGCACAGAATCCCCGGCGCCCCGCCAATACCGGGTGACGCTCCGATGATCCCCGGCCACCCCCAAAAGCACCGCCGCCTCCGCACCCACCCCGAGCCCGGCCATGCCAAGCGCGAGCGCCCCGCACTGGCCAAGTGCGTCCCGCAACGCCCACCCCTCGACGGAGTCGCCCGCCCCGTCGGGCGCCGCCGCGGCAACCGCCGTCCGGTACGGCGCCGTGTCGAACCGCGTGGTGGGCCGGAACGCCGGCACCCCCGCGAACACCCCGCGCCGCAACGCCTCCGCACCCTCACCGAACGCGGTCCGTACCCCGTAGCCGGTCACCGTCACTTCATGCGTCATCCCGGGCGCCCCCTTTCCGGGCGGTACGCAGGTGTTCGTTACGCATGTGTTCGGTACGCAGATACTCGGTGAGCCGCCGGAGGGAGGTCAGCCCGGCGATGTCCTCGTCGGTGGGCTCGACGACCAGGCAGTACCGCTCCTCCACCACATGCAGCAGCCACACCAACCCGAGGGAGTCCAGGACCAGTTCGGCGTCCTCCCCGAGGTCGTCGGGCAGCCCCGGGAAGATCTTGCGGTCCGCCAGCAGCTCCCGTACGGAGTCGGTGGTGAGGCCGGTGACGGGGATGGCGCCGGTGTCGGAGGCCCCCGTGCTCGTACTCATGCCTTCGCACCACGTCGGACGACCTCGGCGACGAGCCCGCCGAGGGTCAGGGTGGCCAGGGGTTCGATGTCGGTGTCGGGGATCTCGACACCGAACCGGGACTCCAGGCGCAGGGTGAGTTCGATCAAACTCAGGGAGTCGACATCCAGCCCACCGACGGTCACCGGGCTGTCGTCCGTGATGCCGTCGCGGCTCAGCAGGATGTTCATCTCGTCGATGACCGATGTCAGGACGAACTCGCGGATCTCGTCTTCCAGGATCGACGTACTCATGGTCACTTTCTCCAGTGGGGAAGTCGAGCGCCTTCAGGGGCGCGGGGAACTGCGCGACAAGCCACAACGGGCCCGCAGACAAAGGACAACCGGCGACACCCCGCCCTACCCAGCGGAGCGCAACGTCGCTGCCTGCCGCACCAACTTGCCGTTGGACGTGCGCGGCAGCGCGTCCAGCAGCCGGATCACCCGGGGCACCTTGTAGTCGGCCAGCCGCCCCCGGCACCAGCGCAACAGGTCCTCGGCGGACGGGCGTTCGACGCCGGCCGTGACGGCGACGTACGCCTCGGTCACGTCCTCGTGGACCAGGACCGCCTGTTCGACGGCCGGATGCTCGCGGAGTACGTTCTCCACCTCGGTGAGGTCGACCTTGAGGCCGCCGATGACGACGAGGGAGTCGGCACGCCCTCGGACCACTACCGCGCCGGTGGCGTCCAGCGTGGCCCGGTCCCGGGTGTGCAGCCAGCCGTCCGTGTACTGGGTGCCGCCCGAGTCGAAGAGGTACGGCGACTCGTCGAGGGCGACGTCCAGTTCGCCCCGCGCCACGCGGATCGAGACACCCGGCGCCGCCCGGCCGACCGAGGGGCGCAGCGTGCCGCCGACGTCGATGGCGACGATGCCGGTCTCCGTGGTCCCGTACGCCTCGCCGACCTCGACGCCGTACCGCTGCGTGAACCGGGCCGCGACCTGCGGGGGCATGATCTCGCCGCCCGACACCGCGAGCCGCAGGTCGGGCAGCGCGGGGGGATCGGTGGCGGCGGCGAGGAGTTCGAAGTGCGTCGGTACGCCGAACAGGGCGGTGATCCGGTGCTCCTGCGCGGTCCGCAGGATGTCGCGGGCGGACACGCGGGGCGCGAAGACGACGGAGACCCCGGCGGCGAGGGAGTACAGCAGGCCGCCGATCAGACCGAAGCTGTGCGCCGTCGAACTGAGCAGCAGCAGCCGGTCGCCCTCGGTCGGCATCCCCGGGACCCCGGTGAACCGGTCCACCTCGGCGTCGAGCGACCGGGCGCTTCTGCCGATGACTTTCGGCCGTCCGGTCGAGCCCGAGCTGAACTGGACGAGACGGTGCCCGGTGGTGGCCGCCGATCCGGTTCTGCGCCGCTCGGTGACGACCTCGTACTCGGAGCGGAAGCCGAACGTGGCCCGGACGTTGGAACCGGCGCTGACCATGAACTGCGGTCGGCAGGACGCGCAGAGCGCCGCCACCTCGGGCGGTTTGAGCCGGAAGTCGAAGAGCAGCACCTGCGCGCCGAGCCGCCACAGGGCGAGCAGCACCTCGATCTGGGTGAAACTGGGCGGGGTCCGCAGTCCCACGGTGCTGCCCGGCCCGATCCCGTACCCGGCGAAGACGGCGGCCTGCTTGGTCACCCGCTCCCGTAACTCGCCGCGTGTGACCATCTCCTGTTGGTGCGTCAGATACGGCAGGCGGTCGTCGTGCGCGTCGAACAGCCGCCCCACCAGCGGGGCGAGAGCTGATTCGGGTTCGCCCATCGGACCTCAGACCTCCTTGCAGAACTCGCCGATGGGCAGCCCCACATGGCGCTTGTCGGCGGCCAGATAGCCGAGCAACTCGTCGCCGGTCCGCAACTCGGTGACGTTGAGGACCTTGCCGCCCGGGCCGAGCACCCGTACGTGCCAGTCGTCCTGCACGGTCAGGCTGACCAGCCGGCCGTCCTCGGCGTGGGTGCGGATCTCAAGGAGCGGCCGGGATTCGAGTTTCGCCCGCCCGACGACGACCCGCCGGGTGCGCCCGTCGGCGCCGACGGCGAGCAGCGCGCTGCCCGAGCCGACCTCGCTGAGGTAGCTGGTGCGGTTGTCGGGGCCGAGTGTGTACGAGTGCAGGGCACCCGCGTTGACCCGGAACGGCCTGGTCGGCATGTAGGGCAGGGGGTGGGTCTCGCTGCAGCACAGCACGAACCCGGAGGAGTAGGAGCCGACGAGGATGCCCTCGTCCTCCTCGAAGTGCGAGCAGGTGTCCACGCAGACCCGGTCGCCGAGTCCGACGTGCCGGATGCTCTCCACGGTCAGGGTGGACAGCTCCAGTTGCGGTGTCGTCGCCTCCAGCAACCGGGCCAGCGCGAACACCTCGTCGGCGCTGCGGGGCGTGAAGAGGATGCCGTCCGAGCCGCGCTCCAGCACGTCGAAGACGATGGCCGCCTCCTCCAGGCCGTCGACGACCGTCACGAGCTTGCCCTCGGCGGACTCGGCGGCGGCGAGCACGATCTCCAGGGGGATCTTGGTCGGGTCGGCGAAGTGGATGACCGTGTACGGCAGCACCATGGCGCCCGCGCACGACAGCTGGAGGGTGCGGTCGTCCCGTACGTCGATGAACCCGGAGACGGGTGTGCCACCGGCGCCGCCGTTGCCGATCGCGCCGCCGGTGCGGGTGCCGGCGCGGTGCTCGGCGGCGAGCGCGTCCAGCTCCTCCTGGGTGCCGAACTTCCGCAGGAGCACGTCGAATCCGGCGCCGGTCGATGAACCGCCGCCCCCGGCAGGGGACTTGGCCACCTTGTCCGAGGCCTTCGCCTCCTTCGCCGCCTCCTTCGCCGCCTCCTTCACGTCCTTGTCGCCGGGCTTCTTCTCACCGTTCGGGACCGGGCCGTCGCCACCGCCGACCAGCACCCGGGTGACCGTCGGGGGCAGGGTCCCGAGCAACTCGGCGTCGGCGGCCACGACTCCGGCCATCCGGGCGTGGATTGCCGCGTCCACCACCGCCTGGAGCTGCGGACGGGGGACTTCTCGCAGGTCGATCCAAGCGAACCTCATGCCACTCCTGCCACGATCGTCGAGTAGTTGGCCATGCGCATACCGTGCGAGAGGTCGGTGTTGCCGCCGTGCACGACGGCCGAGAGCCGGGACACGAGTGCGGCGGGTGTGGGGGAGGAGAAGATCCGGCGCCCGATGGCCAGGCCCCGGCAGCCGGCGGCCATCACGGCGGTGCCGTACTCGACGAGGTCGGAGCCGTCCGGTGGCCCACCGGCCGCGAGGACGGGGATGGGGCTGTTCGCCACCACCTCGGCCATGCGCTCGATCGGCAGGGCGACGGAGGTCTTCACCAGGTCCGCGCCCAGGTCGGCGGCGACATTGGCGAGGTGGGACAGAAGGGCCGGATCACGTGGGTCCTCGATCCGGGGGCCGCGCGGATACACCATGGCGATCAGGGGCATGCCCCACGCGTCGCAGGAACGGGCCACCGCCCCGAGATCGGCCAGCTGCTGTGCCTCGGTGTCGGAGCCGATGTTCACATGGACGCTGACCGCGTCCGCGCCGAGCGTCAGCGCCTCCTCGACGTCGGAGACCAGCACCTTGGCGTGGACGTCGGCGGAGCAGGCGGTACTGGCGCTCAGGTGCACCACCAGCGCGCAGCTCCTCAGGATGTCCGAAGCGAAGGAGCGGGCGCGCCCCTTGTGGACGATGATTCCGTCGGCGCCGCCGGCGACGAGTGCGCGCAGCAGGTCGTCCCACTGGTCGGCGGGGACGATCGGACCGTCCGAGACGCTGTGGTCGAGGGGGATGAGCAGATGCCGGTCGTCACCCGCGAGTGAAAGTCTCCTCAAGCGTAATTGCTTGCCGGTTTTGAGCATGGGTAATGAGCCCTCCCAGCCCGGAGGCCGCATTTCAGAAAGCCGATAACCGCGACATTCTGTTGCGATTCGCCGTGTCCGGAAATCGATGGTTATGAAACTTTCAAGTTAAGCGATCACGAGCATTCACGTGTGGCTGGCGGTTGGCAAGGTGTGACCATCGAGAAATTTTTATACGGCTTGCGGTATGAATATTGACAGGGGATCGACAGGTTGCATGGGGTTGACGTGGCCTGGGCGTACTGTTCGCGCACTCTATGCGCGTTGGGGCGTTCTGCCCCTCCTGTCACCGCACCTGATGCTCTATTGAATGGGCTCCTTGTCGAAATTGAATTTCGATGATCAGGGTGCCGGAACTGTTCCCGGCCCGGCTGCGCTACACCGGCGCCGCCGCCCGGCTTCTACCCCGGCGGCCTCTGCCTCGTGAGCCTTCTGTGTCTGTTGGCGCTCCCGGAGACCCGGGATCACGAGTTCGACGTCCGACGCCTCATCTCCGGTGGCCGGGGGGCGCGATATCGGTGGCCAAACGCACTAGTGGGAACCAGTCCCGAATTACCGTCGCCGAGCCGCCGGCCGAGTGCGTGGCCTAGTCTGTGCCGACGGGAGGAGCGAAGTGCGAAGTGCGAAGTATGAAGTTTGAAGTGCTCTCCGAGTCGTTCTCAGTCAAGGAGCCCCGAATGGCCACTCGCCGTTGTATACCCCGGTCCGCGCGACACGGTTTGGTAATGGTGTCTCTGGGGTTGATGACAGCCGGGGGTGCGATATCCGCCCCGGTGGCATCGGCGGTCATTCCGGCCGCCCCGGCCGGCGAACCGGCTGTCGCACTGACAGCCGCGGAGGCGATGACGTCGCTGGAGAAACAGGCGTTCGACCACGTCAACGCGCGACGGACCGCCCACGGCTGCGCCGCGCTGCTGATCGACAGAAGCCTGGAGAAGGCCGCCCACGGTTATGCGGCCGAGATGGTGCGGACCCACCACTTCTCGCACACCTCGGCGAGCGGAAAGAGCCCCACCGACCGTGCCAAGGGCGCCGGGTACACCCGGGGTGGCGTCGGCGAGAACATAGCGATGGGGTTCCGGGGTGAACCCGACGGCGTCGTCAATGATGCGAACTACGGGTGGATGAGCAGTTCCGGGCATCGCGAGAACATCCTCGACTGCGACTACACCAGGACCGGTATGGGATACGCCGCCGGGAACATCGACCCGAACTACGCCGACGGTTCCTGGGTACAGGTATTCGGCTGACGCCGACGTTGAGTACGTCATTTCAGTAGGCCCGGATTCCCGCCGCCGAGGCGAGCCACTGTGTGCCGATCAGCGCGGCCAGGGCCAGCATCGTCACCCGTGCCAGATGGTGGTTCGTCCGCGCTCCGCGCAGCTGTGTCTTCGCCATGGCCGACTCGCTCTCCGTCCGTGTCACCTCGCGCACCTTCGCGGTGCCCCGCAGCCCACTCTGCTGCCCGAACGGGCAGCGCCGCCTCGGCCGAACGGCCGGAACCCGAGGACCGAAACCGCCTCTGGACTGGCCGAACGGTGGAGGAGGCGGTTCTGGGCAGAGTCGTTGACCGGCCTGTCCCCCCGAAGCGACCCGAATTTCCCTCCAACCTGAGGACACCCCCGTTCGTCTCTGGGCGCGAGCCGTCGGCAACAGCCGCGACGGCCGAGTCCAGCTGCCGAAGTGTCAGGAGTTCAGGTGGAGTTACGCGCGAGACCAACACGTGCGGTCGTGGCGGCGGGGGTGGCCTCCACGGCCCTTCTGCTTGCCGGTGTCCCGGGCGCGGAAGCCCAGGACACGAGTGGTGTCAGTACCGTCACCACGGTCGACGCGGCCAGATCGACCAAGCCGGCCAAGGCGCAGGGTGCCGCCAAGGTGATGAAGACGGTGACCCTCGTCACCGGCGACCAGGTCATGGTCGACGGCGCCGGAAAGGTCACCGGCGTGACCCGGGCCGAGGGCCGGGAGAAGGTCCCGTTCTCCGTCCGGGTGGTCGCCGGACACACCCGGGTGGTACCCGGTGACGCCGAACTGCTGCTGGCGCAGGGCAAGTTGGACGCCCGGCTGTTCGACGTGACCCAGCTGGTGGCGGACGGCTACGACGACGCCGGCCGTGGCGACGTACCGCTGATCGTCACCTTCCGGGGGAAGAAGGCGCCCTCGATGACCCCGTTCGCCGGGGCCGGGGCGAAGGTCGGCCGGGCGTTGCCGGTGGTCAACGGCAAGGTGATGCGGCCTGCGAAGAAGCGCGGCGCCGACTTCTGGAACGCCGTGACCGGCACCGCCAAAAAGGCCGACGGAGCAGGCGGGGCAACGGAGTTCACCGCTTCCACGGCCGTCGAGAAGCTGTGGCTCGACGGCAGGCGTAAGGCCAGTCTCGACAAGAGCGTGCCGCAGATCGGCGCGCCCACCGCCTGGGCCGCCGGTTACGACGGCACCGGCGTCAAGGTCGCCGTACTGGACACCGGCATCGACACGACCCACCCGGACCTCGCGAGCCAGGTGGTCGCCGAGCAGGACTTCAGCGGTTCCTCCTCCGGCCCCACCGACAAGTTCGGCCACGGCACGCACGTGGCGTCCATCACGGCCGGTACGGGTGCCAGGGACGGGGGCAAGTACAAGGGCGTCGCCCCGGGTGCGAAGCTCCTGAACGGCAAGGTCCTGGACGACAACGGCTCCGGCATGGACTCCGGGATCATCGCGGGCATGGAGTGGGCGGTGGCGCAGGGCGCCGACGTCGTCAACCTCAGCCTCGGCGGCGAGGACATGCCCGGTATCGACCCGATGGAGGAGACGGTCAACCGGCTCTCCGCCGAGAGCGACACCCTCTTCGTCATCGCGGCCGGCAACGACGGCGAGAGCGGTGAGAGCACCGTCGGCTCGCCGGGCAGCGCGGACGCCGCGCTCACTGTCGGCTCGGTCGACAAGTCCGACGTCCTCGCCGACTCCTCCAGCCGTGGCCCGCGGGTCGGTGACGGCGGGGTCAAGCCCGACCTGACCGCGCCCGGCGTCGACATCACGGCCGCGGAGGCCGCCGGCAGCACCCTGTCGGAGTGGTACCCCTCCGGCATACCCGGGTACCTCACCCTCGACGGCACCTCCATGGCGACCCCGCATGTCGCGGGCGCCGCCGCGATCCTCGCCCAGCAGCATCCCGACTGGACCGGCGAGCGCATCAAGGCGGTCCTCACCGGCTCCGCCAAGCCGGGCTCGTACAGCTCCTTCCAGCAGGGCACCGGCCGTACCGACGTGGCCCGGGCGCTGGACCAGAGCGTGATCACCGAGCAGCAGCCGCTCGACTTCGGTCTCCAGCAGTGGCCGCACGGCGACGACACCCCGGCGACCAAGCAGGTGACGTACCGCAACCTCGGTACGGAGCCGGTCACCCTGGACCTGTCCGTCGACGCCCTCGGGGTGGACGGCAAGCCCGCCGCCGAAGGCATGTTCGCCGTGTCACCGCAGCGGATCACCGTCCCGGCGGGCGGCGAGGCGAACGCCTCCGTCACCGCCGACACCCGCGCGGGCAGCACCGACGGCTCCTTCGGCGGCTCGGTGGCCGCCGTCTCGGCCGACGGCAAGGTGCGGGTGCGTACCGCTGTGGGCGTGGAGCGCGAGGTGGAGTCGTACAGCCTCACCCTCAAGCACCTCGACGAGAACGGTGCGCCGACCGGCGACGCCGCCACCTCCGTCGCGGACTACGACGGCGACTTCTACGCGTCCTACGCCGACGAGCAGGACGGCGAACTCACGGTGCGGCTGCCCAAGGGCGACTACACCCTCAGCGGAGTGATCCACCCGTCCTTGGACTCCGCCACCCACGCCGTCCTGGTGCAGCCGAAGCTGACCCTCGACAAGGACACCACCTTCATGGTCGACGCCCGGCAGGCTCGGCCGGTGGACATCACCGTGCCCGACGCGGCGGCCAAGAACACCGAAGCCACCGCCCACTTCAGCTACGACCGGGGTGAGGGCCTGCGCCCGGGCAACATGGAGTTCCTCCTGCCGACCTTCGAGGGCACGGGATTCGGACAGCTCGGACCCGACTTCTCCGCCGACCAGGCGTCCACCGTCTTCGCCGGCGACTGGACGCGGACGGACGACCAGGGCAGGCCGGTCACCTACCACCTGGCCTGGAACCGCGCCGGCAAGCTGGACGGCTTCGCCGCCACCGTCAAGCGGAGTCAGCTCGCCAAGGTCGACTTCCAGGCGGGCGTACCCGTCGCGGGCCGGCGCGTCCAGGTCGAGGTTTCACCCCACACCGCTGACGGGGAACTGGTCTTCGGCGCCAACGACCTGCGGGGCGAACTGCCGCTGCGCACCACCGACTACGTCCTCGACAACGACGTCAAGTGGTCCTTCCGTATGTGGCAGATGGTCGGAGAGGGCCACGAATCGCGCTCCGAGACCTTCCTGATGCGCATGGAGAGGACCTGGCAGGCCGGTCACAGCTACACCGAGCGGTTCAACGTCGGCGTCTTCGGCCCGGTGCTGCCCGCCGCGGGCGACCTCGGACCGGAGCGGGGACTGCCGGGAATCGTGCGGTACGGGAACGTCATCAGGGCTTTCCTGCCGCAGTTCGGCGACGGCTCCGGCCACTGGGGCCTCAGCGACTACACCTCGGTGACGAGCTCGCTCCAGGCGGACGGCAAGGAGATCCCCGACGACTACGGCATCTCGCCGATCGACCTCACCGAGTACACCGTTCCCGCCAAGGACAGCGCGTACAGACTGACCGTGGACGCGTCCCGTGACCCGGCGGCGTACCCGGTCAGCACCCGCGTCCGGTCGGAGTGGACCTTCCGCTCCGCCACCGCCCCCGAGGACGAGAGCACCACCCTCCCGCTGTCGGTGGTCCGCTTCTCGCCCGACCTGAGCCTGTCCAGCACGGCGAAAGCGGGCAAGCGGTTCGCGGTGCCCTTCACCGTCGAGGGCGCGGCGGCCGGGCAGCGTCCCGCCGAGCTCGCCTTCGAGGTCTCGTACGACGACGGCGCCACCTGGCAGCACGCCAAGGCCGTCGGCGGTACGCACCTGGCGCTGACCCACCCGGCCACGGCGGGCTCCGTCTCGCTGCGGGCGAAGCTGACCGACCGGGCCGGCAACACGCTGGTCCAGACGATCGAGCGCGCCTACCTCACCACCAAGTAACCCTCCGGATCATCCGGCCGAGTCCTGCCGGGGCGGTGTCCACACCGCCCCGGCAGGACTTCTCACTGCCCCAACTGCTGTCCCCGACTGCCATGCGAGTCAGTGCCGTTCCCGGGTTCCCGCCCGCCGCGAAAGGGGATAGCCATAAGGTGCGGCCACAGGCCGTGGGGGACCGGCGACGGGGGGAACGCCACATGTTCTTGTCTCGATGGAGTGAGTCCCGGGCGAGACCGCCTCTGCGTGGACGCGTCACACTGCTCTGCCTCTTCCTTCTCCTCGTGGGCAGCCCCTGGGGGCAGCGGCGCGTGGAGGACTTCTACCTGGAGCACCTCGGGAGCGAGACCACGCGCTGGCTGGTCGAGGGCGCGTTCGTCCCGAGGTGGAGCCTCTCCGCCGACCCGCGGATCGACTACCT
Source organism: Streptomyces sp. B21-083 (assembly GCF_036898825.1). Taxonomy (GTDB): domain Bacteria; phylum Actinomycetota; class Actinomycetes; order Streptomycetales; family Streptomycetaceae; genus Streptomyces. The sequence goes on from NZ_JARUND010000001.1 coordinate 5,274,638, forward strand.
CGGCTCGTCCATGCTGGTCGTGCAGGACATCAGCGTCGTGCTGCTGCTCGTGGCGCTCGCCCGCGTCATGTCGCGTCGGCCGGACCGGGGAGCGGCCGGCTGGAGCCGCTGCCTCGTCGCGGCGGTGCTGGTGTCGGAGCTGGTGGCGCTGGTCCGATGGTGGCTGCTCGACACCTTCGTCGACGGAATCGACCTGACGTCCGACGGACTGCGAGCCGAACTCCTGCACGCCCCCCTCTCCTTCGGCCTGCTGACCGGAGTCCTTCTCGCCCTCCTGACCACAGGCCTGCCGCTCACGCGAACCACCGGGCCCGCCCGCGCCACCAGACCGTCGCTCCTTCGGAGAAAGGAAGCCGCCGCCATGACGACGACCCCGCAGCCGCACATGCCGGTCGGAAGCGTGCCGGGTGACGTCACCCGGTATCTGTGCGCCGCGGCCTACACCGACGAGGAGTTCGCCGACCGGGTGGTGGAGGGGGTGCTCGCCGACGAGGTCAGCGCCGTGGCACCCTCGCCCGGCGTCGACCTGGTGGCGGTGGCCCACCACTGCCTGGCCGCACAGGAGATACGCCGCAGACGCGACCTGCGACTGGCGGGGGCGTTCGCGGTCGTGGCACTGCTCGCACCGCTGTGGCTGCTGTTCAGCGCGCTGTTCCTCTCCTTCACCGCCAACGTGGGCCGCTCCCGGACCAGTTACGCGACCCGAGGCCGACGCCAGCCGGGCAACAGGGCTCTGGTGAGTACGGTGATCACCGCCGTGGTCGTGGTTCCCCTCGCCTTCCCCCTCGGCTCCGCCATCGCGTCCCTGCCCGTCTCCGGGTTCATGAGCTGGCTGCTCGGCGCCTACCTGTCCGGGATCCCGGCCGTCCTCGCGTCCGTCGGCGCGGTGGTGTTCGCGTACGTGACGGTCGTACGGCACGACCTGGGCATCGACCAGCTGCTGCGCACCACCATGACCCGCGCCGCGTTCGCCAGGCGCCGGCTGCCGGCCCTGCCCCTGAAGCAGTGGATCGTCAACCGGATGGCGGTCGTCAAGGAGGCACGGGACGGAAACGTCACCGTCTACAGCGGATACTCACCGTTCATCGGCTACTCCGCCGCCGCCTCCAACTGGTCGATCGCCGTACCGCTGCTGCCCTCGGACGACCACGTCCACAAGAGCCCGCGCCCCGGCGGGCCGGACGTCTTCGATGTCGTCGAACTCGTCACCCACGTACGCGAACACCTCCGCACGGTCGCCGCGCGCGGCGTCGCCGACACGGCCGCGGCCTCGGGGGCTCCGGAATCCCTCGGTTCCCTCACCATCGAGGACCGGGTCTTCGTGAACGGCACGACCATCGGCGAGGACCCCCGGTTCATGACGACCGCCGGCCTGACACCGGCGATGCGGCTGCCGGCCGAGGCGGTCGAGGACATCATGCGGCGCCCGACGGGCGCGGTCCGCCACCAGCTGGCGGTCCATGTGCCGTTGTGGGGCGACGACGTGGTGCCCAGCGTCTTCCTGCACTTCTCGACCGAGGGCAGAACCCTGCACCTGCACTGCGGCAACCATGTGCTCGGACCGGTCGGCGCCGGCTACCACGTCGTGGACCGCCTGCGTGACCCGCTCACCCCCGAGCGGCAGCGCGGCCTGCTGGCCGACGCCCTGCCCCGCACCGGCCCGGCGTTCTTCGGCGCGCCCTCCCGCGCGCTGCGCCAGGCACGTTTCGAGGCGCGGCGCACCCGGCGGATGGTGGACGAACTGACCGCCATGGAACAGGATCCGGTCTTCGACTACGGTGCCCGTCTGAGCCTGCGGGAGATCGCGACGAGCCCCGTCTACCAGAACTACTTCCAGGTAGTGGACGCCGACCGGGTCACCTCGGCCGTACAACGCCACACGCTCGCCGCGATACGGGAGTTCCTCGACGCACGCGGCTACGACACCACCGACTTCCGCGCCCAGCAGCACACCATCCTCAACCAGGGTGTCATCCAGCAGGGCGGGACGAGCATCATCGGCAACCAGGCGATCGGCACCGGTGCCAACGCCACCCAGACCGTCACCCAGCAGACCGGCCCGGCCGCCACCGCCGGCGCCCAGAAGTAACCTCGGAAGGAGGGGTCCGCCGATGAGCGGCAGCAACGAGGTCGACCGTCCCGACCCGCCCGTCAACAACGGCCTGGTGATCAACGGCGGCACCCACTACGTAGGAAACCAGGCAATCGGCAACCAGGCTCAGGCGTTCTCCGGCACGGTCGCCTTCCAGCCGCAGGACGCCGAACAGGCGGCCGTCCGCACGGCCGAACTCCTGGCGCTCGTCACGCAGTTGCTGACCGAACACCGCGCGGCACTGGCCGACCCGGAGGCCACCACCCGCGAACTCCGCCGCCTGCGCGAGGAACTGGCCGAGGCGGAACCCCAACCAACGGTCCTACGCCGCGCCCTGACCCGCCTGACAGAGTTCGTCCAACCGGTCACCCCACTGGTCGTCGCGGTGGGCGAACTGACGCAGTCGGTACGGGGGGCACTGGGGGTGTGAGAGGCGGGCGGCGGCTACGCCTCCACGCTGTGGCTGAAGCCGAGGGAGGCCAGTCCCTCAGATCGGCACAGCATGTCGGAGGCGCCGCCGACCTCGGTCTGGAGGAGTTGGTAGGCGGCACCGTGGGACTGGCCCCAGTGCATCGCGGCCCGCCACAGGACGCGGCCCAGGCCCTGCCCTCGGGCCCCGGGGAGGACGGCGAAGTACTGCGGCATGAGTTGGGGGCATCCGATCGCGTCGGGGCGTACCTCCATGGGGCCGATCGCGCCCACAATGCGGCCTCCGACGGCGGCGGCGAGAACCGGGCCGCACCGGCCGGCCCGCATCTGGGCGTGGAGGAAGGCCAATCCATCGGCGGCCATGGCCGCGGCGAACAGGGCGAAGGTCTCGCGCACGGAGATTGGCCAGTCGGTGACGAGGCGGACCGGGCCGCCGGGGTCGGGGCACGGACGGGCGGTGAAATCCTGGAGCTGTACGCGGGTGCCGTACGGAGATCCGGTCTCGGGGCCGAGCGGGCGCACGACCTTCGCATGGACCGTGTCGTGCACGACGGCGAGCTTCGCGGCCAGTCCGGCGGCTTCGTCCACGACGCTGCCGCGATGCCCGTAGGCGAAGACCTTGACGGTGCCGCGTCCGCGCCGGGTCAGGGTGGGGATGAGGGTGTGGTCGGGCTGGTGTACGACGTCGCCGCGCAGGACCGTCTCCTCCTTCTCGCTGCTCCAGCGCCGGTCCTTGTCGTAATGGAGGAAGGACCGGTCAGCGACGGCCGCTCGCAGTGTGTCCTCGAAGAGGTCGACGGTGAGGACGTGAGGGTGGACGGGGCCGAGGGTCGGCACGATCGGCGCGGTCAGTACAGGCCGGAGCCAGTCCCATCGGAAGAACATGAGCGGCACCCTAACGGTCGGCCGATCAGGGCCCAGGCCCCGACGCGAACGCGTCAGGGCCTGAACGGAACCGACTGGATCGGCTCGGTCAGTGGGGGTTGTCGTCACCAGCGTCACAGGAGCACTCCGCGCTCTCCACGACGTCGTCCAGGTCCGGGACGGCGGTTACCAAGAGGGCGGCGACGGGCGGCGACGAACGGCGTGCCGAGGCCGACGGGCCGGGTAGAAGGGTCACCAGTACGGGCGGGGTCATGATGCGTTCTCCTTGTCTCCGTGTTGGCAGTAGCTGTGCAGCGGCGCCTTCGCTTCCTGATAATGCTTGGCCAGGGGGCGGCAGACCCGGCAGGTGCCGGACAGGGCGCAGCCTTCGCACCCTCCGGTGCGAAGCATGAGTCGGTCGGCAACGGCGCCGAGCCGGGTGAGGCCGTCGACGCCTTCGGCCAGGAGGTCGATCTGGTCATCCCGGCCGACCTTGCAGATCGACACCTTGGCGTGCGGGTCGGCGTGGAAGAAGGTGTGTCCCGCATTGCAGCCGGCGAACGGCTTGCGCTGGCGCAGGTGGGCGGCGGACTGGGCAAGCAGCGGCTCACCGCCGCCGTAGATCGTGGGCGTCATGTTCGTGTACGCGTGGTTCTCGACGTTCCACTCCTCGGCGAGCGCGGCCATCTCGTCGGCTTCGGAGGCGTTGTCCTCGGTCACCACGACGTTGATACGCAGAGGCAGGCCCGCCTCGCGTGCGGCGTCCATGCCGCGCCGGAACGCTTTCCACGCTCCACGGCGTTGGGTGAGCGTGTCGAAAGACTTTTCGCTCGCCCCGTACATGCTGACGACCAGCCGGTAGGGCGGGCAGTCGCGGAAGAGCTTGAGAAGGTCTGGTCGCCAAAGCAGCGAGCCGTTCGTGGAGATGGTGAGCATCATCCCGGCCTGCCAGGCGTACCGGTAGGCGCCCTGGAAGTGGGGGTCCATGGTGGGTTCGCCGCCGGTGATCTGGAGCCAGAGGACGCCGGCCTCGCGCATGATGTCCAGCAGCCGTACCTTGTCCTCCCAGCTGATCCCGGAAAAGGGCCGCTCACCTAGGTAGCAGTGCTTGCAGCCGAAGTTGCAGCCGAGGTTGATCTCCCAGGAGGCGCGGCAGTAGCCGTATGGGGACGGATCGCGCACCAACACCGTGCCCTGTGCCGGGTGGCCGTTCAGGTCGATGCCCCAGACATCGGCGGCGGTCTGCACAGCCCAGGCGGGCAGCGCCCCACCATCGGCGACCGCTTGCCGGATGCCCTCGTAATGGTCGTCGGGGATACGGCTGCCAGCCCTCGCTCCGGGCTTGAGGAGTAGGTGCCCGTCGAGGAACGGGGATGCGATCAGAGCGTGGGCCATCAGCGGCCCTCCTTCCAGATCATGAAACGTGACGGCACACGTGCGCCCTGGCGGTCGGCACGACAGTGGATCTTGCCGAGGCCGTTGCAGGTGCCACAGGACTTGCCGGACGAGTCGGCGCCACTGCCGCCGCAGTCATCGCAGCTCTGATTGCGAGGAGGGCGAAGGCGCCGGGTCTGCATTCCGCCAGGGGAGTCGGGGCGGGCGATGAGTAGCGTGCCGTTGTGTGGGCTCATGATCAGCTGGCGCACGAGACCTCCTCCAAGGTGTCTTCCCAGGTGTGCTGCTCGGTGTGGTCGGTGAACAGACCGCACCCGTCACCGTCGGGCCCCGGGGCGACCACCGGGCAATCCGTCAGTACGACCGACTCCACTTCGGTCCTCCCGAGCCAGCGGAGCCACAGGGCGGTCCCGTACTCGCCGGCGTCGTTAAGGAGGCCGTAGTGCTCACCGTCGTCGTGCGAGGACAACTGGCACTGCACAGCCCTGTCGACGTACTCCGCGGCCGACCTGACCAGCGCTTCCTGCGCCAGGTCCAGGAGCACCTGGCGCCATTGCGTGCACCGCATCACGACTGCACCCCAGGAGAGGCTTTGGAGTGCGGGGAGTGGTTCGTGCAGCGCGGGCACATGCATGGGGGAAACCCAATGGGATTGTCGAGAGCCACAGGATTCTCGTCTTCCCGTACCTCCGTCACCTGGCCCCAAGTCCGACCGGAGTCACGGGAGACCCTGAGCGTCATGAGGACTCGATGCTCACCGCTCAGGCCCTGCATCCGCGTATTGCCGTCCGGCTCGCGCGCCAGAGCCTCACCTCTCGTGGTCATGACCGAACTCCTCTGTGAATCCCGCTGCTCGTCCGGGCAACATCCAGGAAAGCGTCAGAAGCCGGAGGTCTCCACGGCATCAATGCGGCAGTCTTGACGCAGCTCCGTGCACGGGCACCGACGGGGCCGAAGCGTGGGAAAGGGGCGCCATGGAACTGGCGGAGCGACGCAGGGCCCTGGGCTACAGTCAGGAGAAGTTGGCGCAGTTACTGGGTGTGGACCGCACCACGGTCGGACGCTGGGAAAGCCGCAAAGTCGCTCCTCAGCCGCCCCAGCGACGAGGCTTGGCCGCCGCCCTCGAAATCAGCCTCCCAGAGCTGGACATCCTCCTGAAGTTGCCACGAGCCTCAGGCCAAGAGGCTGTCGAGCTCCAGTCCAGTGATGCCCCGACCGTGGGAGACGACGACGAAATGATCCGCCGTGAGTTCCTCCGCATACTGACCGTCAGCGGGGCCTTGTCCGTCCTACCGGTCGAGGAGGCCGAGGCTCTGACCGAGGGCGTCTGTCGAGGGGTGCCTGCCGACTTCGCACGCATGAACAGACACCTTTGGCAGGTCTACCAACTGGCTCGTTCAAAGGGTTCTGTCTATCCCGTCGTCCGGGACCAGCTGACGACCCTGAACGAAGCGCTGGCGAGCAACCGTGAAAGTGCACGGGCCCTGCTGAGCGCGGCGGCTGATCTTTTTCAGTTGGCCGGCGAGGTGGCGTTCGACGACAATCGGTACTCTGACGCGGCTGCTTCGTACTCGCTCGCTGCGTCGATCAGTAAGGACGCTGAGGCGTACGACCTGTGGGCATGCGCGCTCGTCCGTCACGCCTACGTGGACATGTCCGAGCAGCGGTACCGGCAGGCCGCGCAGATGCTTGGCGCGGCCGAGCGACTGGCCGATCGAGGTGACAGCAACCTCTCGACCCGGCATTGGGTCGCTTCCGTCCAATCCGAGGCATACGCCAACCTCGGCGACTTGAACTCGTGCGAGCGTGCGATGGATCGAGCGGAGACCGTCCGCGACCTCACTGTGGACAGCGTCAACGGCGGATGGCTTCGGTTCGACGGTGCGCGGCTCGCCGAGGAACGGGGATCGCGCTACGTACAGCTCGGCCGTCTCGACCTGGCGGAAAACGCCTTGAAGGATGCCCTGAAGCAGACAGCCCTGGCATCCGGACAGTCGTACCGGCGACGCGGAGCAGTGCTCACTGACCTGGCCGCCATCGGTGCGAAGCGGCGGGACGTCGAGCAGGTTGTGGCGTACGGCAGAGAAGCCATCGGCCTGGCCCGAGCCTCCGCGTCCGGGTATGTCGCCCGTAGACTCCAAGCCCTGTGCGACGAGTTCGGTCCCTTGAGCCGCGACCACCGCGTAGCGGAGCTGGGGGCGGAGATCGCCACGCTGAGCACGCCGTGACGAGAGGGGTAGGCATGTCGCAGACCGAGGGTGCACGACTGTTCCGGGAAACCTGGATCGCGGGAGTGCACCAGCACTTCCCCGGTGAGCCGAAGGCCGGCTATGTGACCCGGTGGGAGGACACCCCGCAGTGGGAGCGCGAGGCAGCGGGCTCCGTCTACGAGCAGGTCCGCTACTTCATCGAGATCAGCGCCGGCGCCACGGCGCGGCTGTCCCGCGAGCAGAAGGGTCGCTTCGTCGCGATGTGCTGGACGGCCCAGATGTTCAAGCACTTCGAGGACCCGAAGCCGGGCTACGTGGCCGACTGGCCCGAACTCCCGTCCTGGCAGCAGGAGACCGATGCCGACATCTTCGAGGCCATCGAGAAGGCACTGAGCTGATCGCTAGTGCGCATTGAGCCTGAAACCCGGACGAAGCGCGGGCCCGAGTCGCTGTTTTCAGAGGAAGACTTGGGGCTAGCTACGTCGCGAGCAGCTGACTGTGCCGTTGGCGTAGCGCGGCATTTTTGGTCATGGGCCGGTAGGGTGCCGCGTACTCCGATAGCCCGTAGCGGCAAGCTCACAGTTCCGCAGCAACGCCGTGGTCGAGGAGCGTCGATGCGCTACAGGGGCGCGGCGTGCCGCTCTCGGAGGCTGTTGCTTCGACAGGAGGGAGCGGTGCGGAGACCACTGACCGAGCGCCCTCTGGCCAAGCACGCGACGCGTCAGTCTCCGACCGCGCTCGACAGGGCCTCGGTGATCATGCGGGTGGCGAAGTCGGGGTCTTCGGTGATGCGGTTGATGTGTTCCGCGAGGAGCAGGGCCGTGGCTTCCAGGGGAGTCATCTCCTCCTCGGTCCAGTCGCCGTACTGCTTGCGCCACAGGTTGGGGCTCAGGCCCATGCCCGCGGAGATGGCCAGGCCGGCCATGGTCGGGATGGCCTCGGGGGGAACGCTCCTGGGCATCATGCGCATCGAGGCCACGAGGGTGGGCACCACGTACTCGATCACGTCCTTGTCCTGGTCCTCGTGGGCCTTCCGCAGCCAGGTCATGAACATGTAGATGAGGGTGCACGCGCCGTCCAGGACGCCGGCGGCTCCCTCGGGGCCCAGCGAATCGGCGTACTGGTCGATCAGCGCCTGTTGTTCGGGGTCGATCCCGGTCCTGCCGTCGTGGATGCCCTTGAGCCGAGAGTCGATCATCAAGAGCGCCGCGCCCACGTCACCGGCGGGAGCGTGCTGCGGGTCGCAGGGCGATGACACAGGGATCCTCCTCGGGTGGCCGCGATGGGCAACGCGGCCTGTCCGTACGACAGTAGAGGCCCGAGGGCGACGGGGGCCGGTGGTTCCCGGCATCGCCAGGAACTCGGATTTCCCCTCAGGTCTCCCTCGTCCTCACGCGTCGTGGGCCCGGCCTTGCCACGGTCCGGAAAGCAGCGGGGCGACGGGCGAGGCCTGGAGCGCCGGGTCCGGTGTCGGCGCCGGGGGATCGAACTGGCGTAGGGCAACGGCAGGTTGACCGACGATGCCCTCGGTGGACCGGGACCTGGCCCACGCGGCACCCCGCCAGGAAGGTCACACGGGCCGGCGCCTACGACACCGACGCGATCCTCCCGCTCATCCTCGCCGTCGCTCTTGGCATCACCCTTGACTTGGGGTAGGGCGCCGATGGTGGTCCGGCGTCGGCCGGCCGGCCGCGTGTGAGCCGCGATGCGATTTCCGCTGGGGGGCCGCCCGCGGGTGCGGAGAGAACGGGGCGATGCCCCTAGCGGGCGGGGACCTCGGGCTCGTACGGGTCGAGACCCCACTCGGAGTCGCCGAGCGGATAGGTGTACGCGGGCCGTCCCACGTTCCCGCTCGTCCGGAAGGGATTGCCTCTGTCGTCGAGGCGCATGGTGCCCCGCTGGTCGCCGCTGGACCAGTCCAGCTCCAGGTACCAGCTCACGTTGTGCGTGGTGACGTCGGCGAAGACGTAGAAGACCTCGGGATCGGCCTCGCTCACCTTGTACGGGAAGTCACGCTGCCCGGCCCTGGGCGAGACCGAGGGCCGCCCGGCGTCGAGGTTCACGTCGAAGGCCACCGTGTCCACGCCACCACCGCACCCGACGCCCATCGCGTAGTCGTTCCAGGCGAGCGGAGCGCTCTTCTCCACCACCCGCACATGCAGTGCCTCCAGGACGACGGTCGCCTTCCCGGTGCCCTGCACGGTCAGTGCGAGCATCTGCTTCCCGCCGGTGACCCCACCGAGCGCGGTGACCCACCCGCGAGCGTCCGGCTCGGTCGGCGGCGGAGGCACCTGCTTGGGCTTCTGGTCGATCAGGATGTGCGGGCCGCACGGGTCGTCCCACTTGTACGGATTGACGGCGACGGTGGGTGCGGTGGCCCCGTCCTCGGCCTCCTCCCCCTGCACCGCCGCCCCGGCGTCGGAGACGGCGGGAGTCGGGGAGGAGGGAGAGGGGGAATCCGTGGGACTGCCGCTGGGTGAGGCGGACGGCGCCGCCGACCTACCCTTCGCGCCGGACGGCCCGGAGGTGGCGGGACGGTCGTCGGTGGACTCGGCATCAGAGGCCGCAGCGACCACGGACCGCTTCCCGCTCCGGTCGGCATCACCCTCGCCGGGTACGAGGTTCACCACGAGTACGGTCGCCACGGCAGCGGCGACCACGGCAGCGCCGGCGAGCACGACGGTACGCCGACGCCGAACCGGGGGAGCCCCCGCCGGCCCGGTCACGGCAGGGACGGAAGGTGTGCCGGCCACGGCTTCCGCAGCCGGAGTGGCGGCCACGGCTTCCGTAACCGGGGTGGCGGCCACGGTTTCCGCCGCCGGAGTACCGCCCGCGCCGGCCTTCTGCCCCCGCATGGCATCCGCGAGGATCCACCGCCGGTGCAGCTCCACCAGTTCCTCGGGCGTCGCCCTGCACAGCCGGGCCAACCGCTCCACGGGGGCGTAGTCCGTCGGTACGGCGTCCCCGTTGACATACCGGTGAAGCGTGGACGCACTCATGTGCAGCCGCTTCCCGAGCACTCCGTAACTGAGCCCGGACCGCTCCTTCAACCGGCCCAGCAGCTCCGGGAACTGATCCCCCGTCACCGTTCCTCCCTCTCTCCGCGTCCCGGACCGCCGTTCCAGACGGAGCTCGTTCCCCCAGGTCAAAGGGGTCGCGGGCATTCCAGTGTTCCGGATGCCTCGTCAGTTGTGGTGGCCGGGACGGATCTTGGCACAGGCTCTGGTCATCCAAGCACGCCGCTTCCGGCACCCGGTCGAGCGGCCTGCCCACGGATCCGTATCGCAACGCACCGATCGCATCAGGGGAATCACATGTCCGCACGTACCGCCCGCACCCGTCTGCTCGCCGCCGCCGCGCTCACAGCCGTCACTCTGACTCTGACGGCGTGCGGCAACGCGGAGGGTGCCCGCGACGAGGGAGCCTCGGCCGGGTCCGCCACGTCCACCTCCTCGTCCACGACGAGCGGGGGAACGTCCACGGAGGCGGGACAGGCCGGCACCAAGGACTCGACGGGCACGACCGGTACCACCGGCACCACCGGCACCACCGGCACCACGGGAACGACCGGTTCGAGCGGGACGACGGGCTCCACCAGCGCCTCGGGCTCCACGGGTTCCACGGGTTCCACCGGCTCATCGGGCGCCAAGGGCTCCTCGGGCTCCTCAGGTTCCGCGAGTTCGGGCGACTCGGGGTCCAAGTCCCGCTACACGCCCTGCACCGTCACCTCCACCAGGACGACCGCCACGGTGGTCTCCCGCCCGCTGAACCACGTCCTCCTCACCGTCACCAACACCGGCTCGAAGCTCTGCGACCTCGTGGGCTACCCGGCCGTACGGTTCGGTGAGGCCCAGTCCGTGCCGCCCGTCATCGAGGACTCCCAGCCGCAGGCCGTGGTCACGCTCGCCCCGGGTGAGTCGGGCTACGCGGCCGTCGTGGTGTCGGCGGCGGACGGCAGTGGCACGAACGGCTACACCGCCAAGAGCCTGGAGGTCTACTTCAACAGCGAGAGCACGAGCGCCGCCCGTCCCGCGCTGCCCGCGAAGGGCGTGTACGTCGACAGCTCGATCACCGTCACGTACTGGCAGTCGGACATGGCCGACGCCCTCACCTGGTGACGCCGCGCCCGGCCCCACGACGGCCGGGCATCACAAGGGATACAGGGGACACACACACCTGACTGTCGGCCCGCCCGGGGGAGTTCCTCGGGCGGGCCGACAGCTGTCAGCTCACGCCGTACGCGTTGTACACCGTCGTCGTCGCGCTGTCGCCCTGGGTGTCGGTGAAGGACGTGGCGAGTTCGTAGGTGCCGTTGGGCAGCGACGCCGCCTTGTTGCTCTCTACGTAGCGGAAGTCGGACGTCGTCGTGTTGTAGACCGCCACCTGGGCGTAGACCGGCTTGCCGCTCCGGTCCAGCGTTGTGACGGTCAGCGACCCCTTGGTCGCGGCCGACGCCGTGGAGGCGCCGGTCAGCAGAAACGGCGCGAGTACGGTGACGACACCCGCGATCACGGCGGTTCGCCGCATGAAGCCCCCATGGCTGTGTGCATCAGGCGCACCGGTGTTGGGTGCGCGATCCTCAAACTCCCTCAGGACAGCCCCGGGTTGGTTCACAAGCAGGTCGCCCATGGACAAAGAATCGGCCACGTCAGCGTAAAGACCGTGAGGAGCGGGGTCAGGACTCCGGGGATGCCTGCTCCGTCTGCGGGATGTCGCGCTTCTCCAGCGGGCGTACCGCGGGTCCTTGGAGGATCCGTCCGTCCGGGGCGAACCGGGAGCCGTGGCACGGGCACTCCCACGCCTGCTCCGCGTCGTTGAAGGCCACGATGCAGCCGAGGTGGGTGCAGCGCGCCGACACGGCCTGGAGTGAACCGGTCTCGTCCCGGTGGACGGCGCACTGCTGTCCGCCCAGCCGGATCACCGCGCCGTGTCCCGGCGGGATGTCGCCCACCGCGGGAGCCGTCATGGCCGGCAGCCGGTCGCCGACGAAGTGCCGGGCCACCTGCGCCTGGTGCTTCAGGAACGACATCCCCTCGCGGACCACGGGGGCCAGCCGGCGCGGGTCGTACAGGCCGCTCCAGGCCACCGTACGGCCGTTGATCTGCTCGCTCAGGAGTCGGCCGGCCATGATGCCGCCGCTCAGGCCCCAGCCGCCGAACCCGGTGGCCACATAGGTGTGCCGGCTGCCGTGGTGGAGCGGTCCGACCAGCGGTACGGAGTCGGTGGAGTCGTTGTCCTGGGTGGCCCAGCGGTGGGTGAACGTGAGGCCGGTGAAGTGCTCGTCGGCCCAGGCGGACAGCCGGGCGAACCGCTCCTCGACATCGGCGGCGCCGGGGGTGAAATGCTCCCCGGTGACGATCAGGAGCCGCTTGCCGTCGCCGTACGGGGCGCTGCGCACGGAGCGGGTGTTCCGTTCCGGCGTGATGTACATGTCGCGCGGGGCACGGTCCTCGTCGATGGTCGCGGCGACGACGAGTTCCCGGCGGGGGCTGAGCCGGGTGAAGAGGAGGGCCCGGTCGAAGATCGGGTAGTGCGTGGCGATCACGACCTCCCGTGCGCGGACCGACACCCCGGCGTCGGTGCGCAGGACACAGGGGTCGCCCTCGGTGAGACCGACGACGCGCGTGCCCTCGTACACCGTGCCGCCGCGCCGGCGCAGGTCCTCGGTGAGCGCCAGCAGGTACTTGCGGGGGTGGAACTGGGCCTGTCCGCTCACCCGGACCGCACCGGCGACCGCGAAGGGCAGGTCGGTGCCGGTCACGAACTCGGCCGGGAGGCCCGCCTCACGTGCGGCTTCGGCCTCCGCCCGCAGCTCGGCGACGTGCCGTGGGTCCTCGGCGTAGGTGTGGGCCGCCGCCTCCTCCCACTCGCAGTCGATGCCGAGCTCGTCGACGAGTCCGGCGGCGTACCGGATCGCCTCGGACTGTGAGCGCGCGTACAGACGGGCGCCCTCGGGGCCACGGGTGCGGCGCAGATGGTCGTAGATCAAGGTGTGCTGGGCGGTCAGCTTGGCCGTCGTGCGGCCGGTGACGCCGGCGGCGACGCGGTCGGCCTCCAGTACGGCCACCTCGCGCCCCTGCCGGACCAGCTCCCAGGCGGTGCTGAGTCCGGCGATGCCGCCGCCGACCACGGCGACGTCCACGGTGAGGTCACCGGACGGCGGGGGAGCCGGGGCGGGCGGGGGCGCGGTCTCCAGCCAGTAGGAGCTCTGGATTCCGGTTCGGGGGTTCATGGCGGCCGAGTGCCCCTCGTGGTGCGCGATACGCCCCGACCGGGAGGTCTTCATTCCGTCGGTCTGGGTACCCGAGTCGTGCGGAAGACCGCCAATGCCCGCCAATACCTCATATGAGGAGGAAAGCATGAGCACGGTCAAGGAAGCAGTGGACGTCGAAGTTCCCGTCCACACCGCCTACAACCAGTGGACTCAGTTCGAGGAGTTCCCGAAGTTCATGGAGGGCGTCGAGGAGGTCAGGCAGCTCGACGAGCGGCACAACCACTGGACCACCAAGATCGGTGGCGTGAAGCGCGAGTTCGACACCGAGATCGTCGACCAGCTCGCGGACGACCGGATCACCTGGCGGTCCGTCGGCGGCGACACCCAGCAGCGCGGTTCCGTGCGGTTCGAGCGCCTCGACGAGACGCACACCCGCGTGGAGCTCACGATGGAGGTCGAGCCCAGCGGCATGGCCGAGAAGGGCGCGGACGCGCTCGGCATGATCGACCGCCGCGTCAAGGGCGACCTGCACCGCTTCAAGGACTACGTCGAGGAGCACGGCGGAGAGACGGGCGCCTGGCGGGGTCGCATCAAGCCCGGCGACCCCGGTGCCGGCGCGACCGCGACGCCCGGAACCTCCGGCCCGACGGGTACGCCCACGACCCCCGGCGCCCCCGGAACGTCCGGCATCCCCGGCGCCACCGGCGTTCCCGGGCCCGGCGCCACCGGTGTCCCCGGGGCCGGCACCCCTGGCACGCCCGGCACCCCCGGTCCGCTGATCTGACCGCCGGAGTGACCCGGGAGTGACCCGGGAGTGACCGTCGGGTCCTCACCCCTCCACGCCGGTGGCGTCGTGCGCGGCGCCCACCGGCTTGGACTCGGGGGAGCCTCGTTGGCGGAGGTAGATCGAGAGCACCGCCATCGAGGCGACGGCCAGCAGTTCCGACTGCCAGTTCTGCAGCGTGCGGTTCCAGAAGTCGGCGGCGCCGAGGTATTCGGCCCAGCTCAGCGGGGCCTGCAGCTGCCGTAGCCGCTGTTCGTCGTAGGCGGCCGTGCCGCTGATCGACTGGACCAGCCAGGACAGTACGAAGACCGTCCCCATGACCAGCAGCAGAGAGTGCGAGTACACGGCGCGCCGCCAGCCGTCGGCCCTGGCCCACTTGGGCGAGTCCGCCCTGGCGTGCGCGCCGACCCGCTGTTCCTCGTCGGACTCGGTGCCGGCCTTGTGCATCTCCTTGGACTCCGGGGAGCCGCGCTGCACCAGCCAGACGGTCACGCCGATGTAGAGGAAGAACTGCAGGTACTCCGACTGCCAGTTCTCCGCCACGTCGACAGCGAAGTCGGACGTCGTCACGTACTCGCCCAGCGAGATCCGCTGGAGTTGGTCGGTGGCCAGTTGGTTGTTGAACTCGGCGTGGCCGGAGATCGCCTGCCCGGCCAGCGTCATCAGGAACGTGACCAGGAAGAACAGCCCGAGCGCGTTGTCCCGCACGAAGCCCCGCACGTGCCCGGTCACCGGTGCGTCAGTCCCAGGGCCGCCGAGTAGGCGAGACCTACCGCGATGATCCCGATGACGACGACGAACATGACTCTCACACCTCACCCACCCTTGATCAGGCACTGGTACGGCACCTTCGGACGCGGTTCGCAGCCGGCGGCCACGACCTTCCAGCCCGAGGTGAAACGGGAGAGGAACAGGGTGTCCGTGGAGAGCACGGCCCGCGCCTGGTTGCCGTAGACGTCCGTCCGCCGCACGCTCCCGCCCGGCTTCAGCGACTCCTCGCTCACCGCCTTCGCGCACGGGCTGCCGGCCGACTGCTCCAGCTCGGCCACGGTCGCGGGCGCGAGAACGGCGCACAGGCGGTCGTACGCCCTCTCGGCGAGCGCCTTTTCGAACGCGGCCGTCGTGTCACGCACGGCGTCCCGCCGTTCCGCCACCGTGCCGCACCCGCCGAGGGTGCCGGCGGCCAGCAGGACGGCAACCGTCACCGTGTACGCACTTCGGGGCATCCACCCACCTCCCCCGGCAGTAGACCGCGACCGGCCTCGCGCGAACGGCCACCGCGCCCTGGCACTCCCCCGCCCGGCCGATCGGCGAGCGGGCCGGCCGGCGGACAGGTGGGTCAGCCGGCCGTCGGCCGGTCGCCCCGCAGGCCGGTGGCGCCCTCGCGCCAGGCGCCGAGGAGCGTGTCCGCGAGCCGGTTCTCCAGGTGGACGGTCGCGCGGATGCCGAACACCACGTCGGCGTCCAGCTGCGGTTCGCCCTCCAGGAGGCCGCCGACGACGTCATGCCGTACGACCTGCTCGTGCACCGCGTCGGCCGTCACGTGCTCGGTGTAGAACCGCTCGGCCGCCGGGCCCGCGCCCACCCGGCGCATCGCCTCGGCGAGGCGGCGCGAGGCGGGGGAGGAGGTCACCTCGACGGTGGCGAAGTGTCCGACGAGCGCCGCGCGCAGCGCGCGATGCAGCCCGAACAGGGACATCAGGTTGACGGTGGCGAGCATCTCGGCCGGTGCCGCGTCGAGGTAGTGGCCGTACGTGGTGTCCAGCCGCAGGTCCTCCATGAGGTCGGCGAAGAGCTGCGCGTGGATCTCGTCGGCGCGGCCCCCGCCGAACTCGTCGAACTCCACGGCGACCATGGCGGCCTTGGCCCGCCCGTGGAGCCGGGGGAGGACCCAGGCGTGCGGGTCCGCTTCCTTGAGGTGGTAGAGGGAGCGCACCGCCGCGTAGGCGCGCACATGGTCGAGGGTGCCCTCGTCCCGGAGGAAGTACGAGACGCCGCTGCCGTCGTCGCCGACCGGCTCGATCTGAAGTTCGTCCAGCGCCTGTACGGCCGTCTCCGCGCTGTCGGCGGGCACGTCCTTGCGCAGCGCGCCCAGGAAACGGTCCTCGATCTCACCTCGGCAGGCCAGCAGGCCGCTGTCCCACTCCAGGGTGTCCGGGACGCCCTCGAAGCCCTGGTAGTGCAGCTCGTAGAGGACGTACAGGGCGAGTTGCAGGTCGTCGCCGTACGGGGAGCAGCTCTCGGGAGGCGGCACGGGAATCGGGGCGCTCCCGGGGTCGGATCCCCGCAGCCGGGCCATCACGGCGGCGGAGAGCGGGCCGCGCGGCTCGGGCAGCGGCGGCGGCCGGAGCCGGAACTGCTGCCGGGAGAGGGAGGGGGAGGGAGTGACGGTGGGGGAGGTGATGGGCGAGGTCGTGCTGGTCATGAGGCGTCGCCTCCTTCGCTCTCTCCGGCTTCCGGTTCGCGGCGGCGGCGTCGGCGGTGGCTGGTGTCGCACCAGGGGAAGTCGCGGCTGCGGCGGCAGGTGCAGAGCGCCACGACGAAGCGATCGGAGACGGCCACCTCGCCGTCCTCGCCCACCACCTCGACCGGGCCCTCGACGAGCAGGGGTCCGTCGCGCTGGACGCGGACACGGCGGGGACGTTCAGACGTGTTCGGCACGGATCACCACCAGCTCCTCAGTCGTTCCCCCGTCGGCGGCCAGCCCCTGTTCCCGCAGCCAGGTGAGCCGGGAACGCAGCACACGGCCGTAGGGCAGCCAGGCCCGGTCGGTGACCTCCGCGCGCAGCCCGGCCCGCTCCAGACGGGCCAGCGTCGTGTCGACGCCGCACAGGTGCGAGTGCACGATCAGGAGGGTCCCCTTCGGCCGCAGAACCGTCGGCGCGGTGTCGCAGATACGGTCGATCAGCAGCCGCCCGTCACTTCCGGCGTCCCAGGCCCTGGCGGAGCCCCGGGGCGGTGCGGTGTCCGGGGCGGGCACGTACGGCGGGTTGCTGATGACCAGGTCGAAGCGGCGGCCGGGCACGGCCGAGGCCAGGTCGCCGTGGCGCACCCGCAGGGACTGTCCGTTCAGCAGGGCGTTCAGCCGGGCGGTGGCGAGTGCCCGCCAGGAGATGTCCACGGCGGTGACCCGCCCGCCGAGCCGGGCCGCCTCGACCGCGAGCAGACCGTTTCCGGTCCCAAGGTCCAGTACGTCCGTCCGCTCCGTGACGTCCTCGCGGCGGATCGCCTGCCGCATGAGCCGGGTGTCGGTCTGAGGCGCGTACACGCCCGGAGGCACCCAGTAGCGGAGCCTGGGGACGGTGGTGACTGCTTCGGCTTCGACGGTCATGGAGCCCCCTCAGTCCGAGCCCGGTGCCGACAGCGGCCGCTCGGCCAGGGCCAGGGCGACGCCGTGGAGGTTGTCGGCCATGGCGCGTCCGGTGCGGTGCGACCACTCACGGCCCCGCTGCTCGTCCAGGTAGTCGGGCCCCGCGCCGGGGCCCAGATGCCAGTACGTCCACGCCTGGCCCGGAATCGTGTAGCCGATGTCCGCGAGGGCCCCGGAGATCTCGCTGATCACATGGTGCGCGCCGTCCTCGTTCCCGGTGACCACGACTCCGGCCACCCGGTTGTAGGCGACGGGACGGTCCTCGCCGTCCGTCTCGGACATCATCGCGTCCATCCGCTCAAGGACGCGCTGCGCCACCGAGGACGGCCGGCCCAGCCAGGTCGGCGAGGCGACGATGAGGATCTCCGACTCCAGGAGCTTCGCGTGGACCCGGGGCCACTCGTCGCCGTCGCCGGCGTCGGTGACCACCCCGGGGGCCAGATCGAGGTCGACGGCCCGTACGGAGTCCACCTCCACGCCGAGTCTCGAGAGCCGCTCCGTGACGACCGAGGTGAGCGCCTCGGTGTTGGAGGGCTCGGGGGACTTCTTGAGGGTGCAGTTGACGACAAGTGCTCGCACGATCGCTCCGACGTAGGGGACAGTCGGCCCACGAGTACCCCCTGGCCGCAGACGTAACGGGCAAGAGGCATGCCCCGGTCCCGGGACGAGCCCGGAGGTGATGACCCGGGCAGCACCTGCCGGCCGTCGCGGCTTCACCGGGACTTCACCGCGTCCCCCACCTGGAGTATCGTCCTGGCGGTCCTCCTGTGCTTTCGCTGTGGCGGGCGGACAGCGGGACACGGGGCGCGGCGGGGGCCGGCGAGGGGTGACGGGGGAGCGTTCTGAAGCCGGAACCAGGAGCGTGCTCCGGCCATCTTCATCTGTCGGGAGCCCCTGACAGATTTCGCGGAGAGATCTCGCACAGCTCGTCCTCGTGGGGGAGAAAGCCGCCCATAAAGCGTGATCAGCGCGATCAGCAACTGATTGACAAGAGTCCGGCACATCGAATGGGAAGTCATACATGCCGCCACGAGTGTTCTCGCGAATACACACCCTCTGGCTCGTGGCGGGTGTGGCGGCCCTCGGATTTCTTGTCGCGCTGGAGATCGCCGCGCGTCACTACGGCCTGCCGGGGCCGGTCACCAATCAGTTGCAGGAAGTGATATACCCGCCCAAATCCGGACCCCTGCTGTACGCGAGCATGGCGCTGATGATGGTGGTGCTCCCCTGGCGGCAACGGTTCATCGCCGCCGGTGCCGCGGTCGGCATCGACCTTGTATTCCTGCTGGTGCGGTGGGCGGCCGGTGCCCAGGTGGCCGGGAGCCACTGCTTCGGCAACGGCGCGCTGTGGGTGATGCTGGGCTGTGCGGTCATCGCCGTCACCCGCCGGACCGGCCAGGAGCGGATGCTGCTGCTGAAGGGCGTGGGGCTCGGCCTGCTGCTGGTGGCCGGGCGCAAGGCAGGCGACACCTGGCTGCTGATCACGTCGAAGACCCGCCCGACGGTGCTCGACCAGTACGTGGCGACCGCCGACCACGCGCTGGGTGACCCGTCCTGGCTGGCGGGCCGGATCGTCAGGGCCACGGGCCCGATCGGCACCCACCTCCTCGACTGGGTCTACATCCAGCTCGCGGTGGCCGCGGTCTGTGTCGCGCTGTACCAGCTGCGCAACGTGGCGGCCGAAGGCCGTTTCCCGGGCCATCACGTGGTGCGTACGTTCCTGGCGATCGGCCTCCTCGGCCCGGCCGTCTACATGGTGTTCCCCGTCGTGGGACCGGTCTTCGCCTACGGCCCCGGCGCCTTCGGCACGGGCGGCGGCCACTGGGCGGTGGCCAACCTGTGGCCGGACGTCCCGCTGCCGGTCGGCACCCCGAAACCCATGGCGTACGACGGGATCACGCCCCGCAACTGCATGCCCAGCCTGCACACGGCATGGGCCACCGTGATCTTCGTCCACTCCCGCAGGGGCCCCCGGTTCCTGCGGTACGCGGGGACGTTCTGGCTGGTCGCCACGGTCTCCGCGACGCTCGGCTTCGGCTACCACTACGGCGCGGATCTCCTGGCCGGTGTGGTGTTCGCGCTCACGGTGGAGGCGGCTCTGCGGTCGCTCGACCGAGGCTGGGACCGGTCGGCGACCAGGCTGGTCGCCCACGGCGCGACGGTGTTCGTCGCGCTTCTGCTGTCGTACCGCTATCTGCCGACGCAGCTGGCCGACCGCCCGTGGGTGTTCGGGCCCCTTCTCGTCCTGGCGATGCTCTCGGTGATCGACGGCTACGTACGGACCACCAGGAAGTGGGACCCGCAGCCCACCTCGGCCTGGCAACCGGAACGGCGACTCGAACTGGTCTGAGGGCCGGTCGCCGACCCCGGGGCCGCTCCTACCAACAGAGAATCCGGCCGTCCAGGGGGCTTCCTCCCCGCTTTCGGCGTGGGGTCGCCTCAGCTTCGAAGCACCTGCCTGCCGGAGTGATCACGCGGCCGTCCGTGCCTAGCGTGATGTCATGCAGACCTTCTTACCGACTTCCCTCTCCGGCAGGCGCACGGGCCTCGCGGCTCTGCTCGCGGCCACCGTGCTCGTCACCGGAACCTCCGTCGCGACGGCGACGGCGACGGCGACGGCGACGGCGACGGCGACGGCGACGGCGCGGGCGCCGCGCCCCGCCGGCCCGCTGACCCAGGACCCCCTGGCCCGCTTCCACCACCAGAACCTCGCCTGGAAGAGCTGCCTGCTCGGACCCGACGACGCGACCGGCAAGGACCTGGAGCAGGCGGGCGCCCGGTGCGCCGACGTCACCGTCCCGCTGAACTACGACGACCCGGGCGGCCGTACGATCACCGTCGCGATCTCGCGGATCCGGGGCACCGACACCGCCCACCGCGTCGGCGCGCTGCTGCTCAACGGCGGTGGCCCGGGCGGGCAGACGCTCGGCGACCCGCCCTGGGTGCGCACGTCGATGAAACAGGTCGCCGAGCGCTACGACGTGGTGGGCGTGGACCCCCGTTTCGTCGGCCGCAGCACACCGCTGGACTGCCACTGGCCCACCGGGTCCTTCATCCGGGGGGCGGGGACCGACCGCGCCGACTTCGACCGATCGGCGGCGTTTTCCGAGGAACTCGCCCACCGCTGCCGGACCGACGAGGGCGACGTCCTGCCGTACGTCACCACCCGGAACACCGCGCGCGACCTGGACGTGATCCGGGCCGCGCTCGGCGAGCGCCGGATCTCCTACCTCGGTTACTCGTACGGCAGTTACCTCGGCCAGGTGTACGCCACGATGTTCCCCGGCCGCACCGACCGGGTCGTCCTCGACGGCGTCATCGCCCCCGACCGGTACGGTCCCCGGCTGCTGCGCGGCGCGGAACGGGCCAACCGGCACGCCCTGGAGGGCTGGGCCGCCTGGGCCGCCGCGCGGAACACCACGTACGGTCTGGGCGGCACAAGGAGCGCGGTCCTGGCGGCAGTCGACCGGGTCCAGACCGCCGCCGGACGTACGCCTCTGTCGATCGGCGGCCGACGGGTGGACGCGAGCCTGCTGCCCGTCATCGTCCTCAACGGCCTCTCGCAGGACAACGACGCCGCGTACGGCGCCTTCGCCGAGGCCGTACAGGACCTGCGGCGCGCCGCAGACGGCCGGCCGGTGACCCCGTCACCCTGGCTGGCCGACGCGCTCGGCTTCCTCCTGACCGGCTCCGACTCCTCGTACGGCAGCGTCCAGACGGCGATCCTGTGCGGCGACGTGGCAGCGCCGCGCGACCCGGAGAGGTACTGGCGCGATGTCCAACGCGCCCGTGCGAAGGACGCGTTGATCGGACCCGTCACGAACAACATCGGCCCCTGCGCGTTCTGGGACGCGCCGCGCGAGCGTCCGACCACGATCCGCGCCGACCTGCCGGCCCTGCTCGTCAACGCGACCGGCGACCCACGCACCACGTACGAGGGCGCGAGGACGGTGCGCGGCGACTGGCCCTCCTCCCGACTGATCACCTTGCGTGGCGCGGACCAGCACGCCGTGTACGGCGTCTTCGGCAGCTCCTGCGTCGACACGGCGGTCAACACCTACCTCGCCACCGGTCGTCTTCCGTCCACGGACCTGACCTGCGAGCGGGCTTCCGGCTGACAGCCGGCAGCGGGCGGGCCGGGTGATCCCGGTCCGCCCGCCGTCGCCGCTACCGCTGCTGCGGAGAAACCTTTCTGCCCAAGGGGCGACTGCCGTCAGGAGAGCTTGATCAGGGAGTAGTCGTCGCAGTAACCGGCCGCGGAACCGGCGTCCTTGTAGCAGTAGACCGCCGCCGCAGTGTTGGTGCTCCCGGTGGTGAAGAAGACGGGCTGCTGGGCGTAGGCGGTGGTGGAGGTGCGCAGGTAGGTCTCGGTGCCACCGAAGCTCTTGACCCCGACGGCGACCTGCTCACCGCCGGTCGCGACCTTGGCCCAGCCGGTCAGCAGGTAGGTGGAGCCGGAGGCGAGGCCCGTGGCGGACTGCTCGACCCCGCTGGTGGCGGCGCCGGTCTGCAGGGAGTAGGTGCCGGTGCGGGCGTTGGAGGCGACCACGTTGGACTGGGCGCCGCTGCCGCTGCGGGTCCACGGGCTCAGGGAGCCGGTCTCGAAGCCCGCGTTGGTCAGGGCGTTGGCCGGCGTGGAGATCCGTTCCACCGCGAGGTCGTCGCAGTTGCCTGTGCCGGTGCCGCCGGTGTTCTTCCAGCAGTAGACCAGCGCCGAGGTGTTGGAGCCGCCCGTCGTGAACAGCACCGCCGCCTGGGAGTACGACGTCGTGGCGACGTTGGTGAAGGTCTCCGTACCACCGTAGTTCTTGACGCCGATCGCGAGGGTCTCCCCGGCGTTCGCGACCTTCGCCCAACCAGTCAGCAGATAGGTGGTGTTGGGGCTGAGGCCGGCCAGGTTCTGGTTGGCGCCGCTGCCGCTCGCCTGGGTCGTCAGCGCGAAGCCGCCGGTGCGGGCGCCCGAGGAGGTGACGGAAGGGGCGCCGCCGCTGTTGGTCCAGGGGCTCATCGCGCCGCTCTCGAACCCGGCGTTGGCGACGAGGTTGCCGCCGGTGCCGTTGTCGGCACCGATGTTGGGCGCGGCCGTCGCGGAGACGGTGTTGCCGAAGGCGTCCTTGCCGCCGTTGCCGCTGATGACCGCTCCGGCCCGGATCACGGGGGAGGAGGGGTGCACCTGGTAGGCGGCGATGCCGGTGTACGCGGAGGAGGCGTCGGTGTTGCCCGGGTTGCGGAACTCGGGGTCGGTGACGACCTTGGCCGAGTCGGCGGGCTCGGAGGACGGGTGGGTGCCGTAGAAGAGGTTGTTGGAGTAGACGGATCCGGCGCTGGTGGTGAAGTAGCCGCCGGTGCCGTAGTTGAACACCGCGTTGTTGCGGAAGGACAGCGTCCCGGTGATGCTGGTGCCCCGGCGGGAGTACAGGATCGGGGTGTTCAGGCCGCTCTTGTTGACGTAGATGCTGTTGTTGTAGATCTGCGGAACGGCGACCGGACTGCCGCTCTTGTTGGGGACGTTGCCGACGAGGTGGAAGACGCCCGTGCCGTGGGTGGGGGTGCCGGCGGCGGGGCAGCCGGCGTTGGTGCCGTCGTTCTCGCTGACGTTGTAGCGGATCACCGTGCCGTCGCTGGGGACGGTCGAGGTGGGCTCGTTGGCGATCGTGAAGGGCGGCATGATCAGCATGAAGCCACCGAGGTTCTGGTGGCTGTAGTTGTACTGGAACGTGGTGTTGTGGTTGCCCCAGTCGACGTCGTAGCCGGTGCCGTCGGCGCCGTTGACGTGGCAGTAGACCTCGTTGTTCTGGACGACGGTGTCGTTGCTGCCGGACATCCAGATGCCGGCCGAGGCGCCGTTGCAGTACTGGCCGGAAGGCGGGCAGGTGGCCTTGGCGCCGCCGTAGCCGGCCTTGTTGCCGTCGATGAGGGCGCCGTCGTTCTTGACGACGAGGATGTCGTCCGCGCCGTCGTAGGTCATGGTGTTGTCGCGGATGACGGTGCCGGTGGTCTGGCCCGTGCCCTGGCCGTCCCCGTCCGGGGTGACGGCGACGGCGATGCGGTCGACGTGGTCGAAGGTGTTGTTCTCGACGACCACGTCGTCCCAGGTGGAGACGGGTGTGGTGTGGTCGGTCTGGACGCCGACGCCCGCGTTGGTGGCGTACCAGCCGCCCGAGTAGCCGCTGATGTGGTGGATGCTCATGTCGTGCACCCGGATGTGGTGCAGGACGCCGCCGGAGCTGTTCTCGGCGAGGACACCGGAGCGGTACGCGGGTGACGCGGCGGGGTTGGTGAGTTCCAGGCCGCCGATCTCCCAGTACTGCTGGTTGAGCAGGTGGATGACGGGACCGGTGGCGCCGCCCGCGTTGATGACCGGCTTGGCACCGGTGCCGTAGGACCCCATGGTGACGGGGCTGCCGGCGGTGCCCGATCCCTGCGGGGTGAGCTGGCCGGAACAGGTGGTGCCGGTGGCGAAGAGGATGTTGTCACCGGCACCGAAGGTGGTGTTGTTGACGCCGGTGACGGAGTTCCAGGGGCTGCCCTGGGTGCCGTTGCCGTTGGCCGCGGCCGAGCAGTCGACGTAGTAGGTGCTGCCTGCCGCCATGGCGGCGGGAACCGGGAGGAGGAGGGCGCCCGCCAGCGTGGCGAGCAGGGTGAGGACGCGAGAAGTCCCGAGGCCCGGGCGATCCGATCTGCGACGCTTCATTGCGACGCTCCTTGCTGGGTGATTGAGTCCTCCGGGTCGCGGGCTGCGACACGGGTCTTCCGGTACCGGGCGGGCCGAAGGGGGATACGCCCGGAGTCTTGGCGGGACGGCGGTCACCTCATCGCGGCGGGAGGGACGCCAGTTCCGGCGTTTCGAGGACGGAGGCGTGCCGCATGCCCGGCGGCAGGGCCAGGGAGACGGACTCCCAGTCGACGCCGTTGCGGCTGCGGGCCGCTCCGTACCGTCCTTCGAGGTAGTGGTCGAAGATCATGACCAGCTCGTCGTCGTGGCGGAAGATCGACGGCCCTTCCACCACGGAGGGAGTGACCGGCCCCACCGAGGAGGTGTACGGGCCTCCGGGGGTGTCGAAGGTGATCAGGTGGATGTCCTTGTGGGCGGTGGCGAGGTCGTTGGTGCCGCGTTCGTCCTTGAAGGCCATGAGGAATCCGCCGCCGTCCGCCTCCCGCACGGTGGCGTCGATGACCGAGTGACCGGGGTCGAAGAAGAGCTCGGGCGCCGAGAAGGTTCTGAAGTCCTCGGTGGTGCAGTGCCAGATGCGGTGGTCCTGGCCGACGTGCTCGTAGTCGCGGCCCTCGGCCGTGCTCCCGGACTCGACGACCGACGACCAGATGAGGTGGTACAGCCCGGTCGTGCGGTCCAGGAAGAACTCCGGGGCCCAGGCGTTGTGGGCTCCCTCGACACCGGCCATGACCGGGAGGAGTTCCTGGTCCGACCAGGTCAGCAGGTCGGCCGAGGTGGCGTGGACGATGCAGGGGCTCGTCCAGCCGTCGGTGGCCAGCAGATGGAACAGGCCGTCGGGGCCCACGCCGACGAACGGGTCGCGCAGTCTGCCGGTGCCGACCGTGCCCCGCAGGACGGGCCGGCCGTCGTTCACCGGCGCGAACTCCTCGCCGTCGTGGCTGTAGGCCAGGTGCAGTGCCTCGTCGGCGTCGGTGAAGTATGAGACCACGTACATCGTGGGATGGTCCTTCCGGGACGTCGGGGCGCGGGTGTGCCCCTGGACGGTGGGGTCGGTCGGGTGAGGGCACGGTCCCGCGTGCGAGGGAGAACGGCGGGAGCGACGTGGAACGGGAACCGGGGGACGGGGCCGGGGTCGCCCCGGTGGCCGCTCGCCCCGGTGGCTCGGTGGGTCAGTGGCCGACCGGGTCAGTGGCTCGGTGGCAGTGACCGACCGGCCGGGCTCATGACTTGACCGCTCCGGCGGACATACCGGCGACCACCTGGCGCTGGAGGAAGACGAAGATCAGCAGCAGCGGGAGGACACCGAGCAGGGCGGCGGGGAACAGGGTCGTCGGCTGCACGGTGTGCGGGTCGATGAACGAGTACGCGTTGACCATGACGGTCCGCTTGTCCGGGTCCTGGAGGAACACCAGGGGCACGACCAGGTCGTTCCACACCTGAAGGGCGACGAAGGTCAGCATCGTGCTGGTGACCGGCCGCAGCAGCGGCAGGATGATCGTGAAGAACGTACGGAAGGCTCCGCAGCCGTCGAGTGAGGCCGCCTCCTCCAGGTCGACCGGGATGGAGCGGATGAAGCTGGTGTAGAAGAACACGGCGACCGGGAGGTACAGGGCCGTGTAGATGAAGACCACGCCCGCGTAGCTGTCCAGCAGGTTGAGGTCGCGCATCAGCAGGTACAGGGGCGCCACCACGACGAACACCGGGATCGACGTCCCCAGGATGAACAGCCGGTACACCGCGGTGGACCAGTGCTGGGTGATCCGGGCCAGCGGATAGCTGGCGAGTGAGCCGAACACCGTGATGGCCACGCAGGAGAGCCCGGTGATGAGCAGGGTGTTGAGGGTGCTCCGCCCGTAGTGGATCTGGCTGAACGCGTCGGTGAAGTTCTTGAGGGTCAGCGAGTGCGGGATGCCCAGCGGGGAGCGGGCCACGTCCGCCGCCGTGCGCAGTGAGGTGGCGATCGTGAAGAGGAACGGCAGGACGAACAGCAGGGTGCCCAGGCAGAGCAGGACGGTGCCGAGACCGCCGCCGAGGCGGCGCAGCGGGTGAGGTGAGGGGCGGCCGGCGGGGGCGTCGGACCGGGGTGCGAGGGGCGGTGTGGAGATGTCTGTGGTCATGGTGGCGATCCGTCGGTTTCCTGTTCGTGATCCGGTGTTCCGGGGGCCGGTCCGTCGCGTCAGATGCGTCGTTCGCGGAGCCGGAGCAGGGAGGAGGTGGCGCTGGACAGGACGACCACGGTCACGAGGAGGACGACCGACAGCGCGACTCCGTAGGCGAACTTCCCGCCGCCGAAGACATTGCGGTACACGAGGAGGGTCAGCGTGTCCGTGGCGCCCGCCGGGCCGCCGTTGGTCAGCACGAGGGGGAACTCGAAGACCTTCAGCGAACCGATGAGGCTGAGCGTCACGTTGACGGTGAGGGCGGGGGCCAGCAGCGGCCACTCGATGCTGGCGAAGCGGCGCCAGCCGCTCGCGCCGTCCAGTGCCGCCGCCTCCAGCAGTTCGGTCGGCATGCTCATGTAGCTGGCGAGGAAGATCGCGCAGGAGTACCCGGTGAACATCCAGATGTTGACGGCGGCCACCGAGTAGAGCGCGGTGGAGGTGTCGCCGAGCCAGACGTGCTCCAGGCTGTGCAGGCCGACCGCGTCCAGCAGCGCGTTGATGCCGCCGGTCGGGGCGAACAGGTACGACCAGATGAAGGCGGCCATCACCGGGGAGATCAGGGCCGGCGTGAGCAGCACGACGCTGAGCCCCTTGCGGACCTTCGGGCGGCGGAACAGCAGGCTCGCGAAGAGCAGCCCGAGGCCGTTCTGCGTGACGACGACCACGGCCGCGTACAGCACGGTGTGCCAGAGGGCGGCGGTGACCTTCGGGTCGTCGGCCATGGCGCGGTACTGGTCGGTGCCGACGAAGTTGGCGATGGGCCCGCCGAGGCTGTCGGTCATGCTCAGGTAGACGCCGCGGACCAGCGGATACAGCGTGAACATGCCGTACACGACGATCGCCGGAAGCAGGAAGGCGGCCATGGTGGCGCGCCGTCGATGGAACACAGGGGTCCTCCTCTTACCCGGATGGCCGTGGCGGGGCGGTCAGGAGCCGCTGACCGGCCCCGCCCACGACTGACCAGGGGTGGAACGGGCTACTTCGCGGACGCGGCGGTCTGGATGTCCTTCAGCGTCTGCGCGGCGGACGCCTGGCCCAGCAGGTACGCCTGGATCTTGGAGCCGGTGTCGGTCTCGGCGGCTGACCCGTACCACGAGTTGGAGGGCAGGATCCGGTAACGCCCGTCCTTGAAGGCCGTGGTGAAGGCCGTCGTCTCGGTGCTCTCCGGCGTGGTGCCGCCCGTGAACGGGGATTCCGCGTGCTCGGCGTCGAGGTACTTGGCGAGGTTCTCGCTCTGCGACCAGAACTTGACGTACTCGCGGGCCGCGTCGCCCTGCCGCGACTGGGAGTTGACGCCCCACATCGTGCCGGCGAACAGCATGCTGTTGGGCTTGGTGCCCGCTTCACCGCCGGGCCAGGGAGCGAACGAGACCGGGAAACCGGCCTTCTTGACGTTGGAGACCTGCCAGGCGCCCTGGTACCAGAAGGCGCTCTTGCCGGCGCTGAAGTCCTGCGGGCCCTGGGCCCACTCGTCGACGCCGAGTTCGTTCTTCCAGTTGACGTACCCCTTGTCCTCCAGGGTCTTCAACTGGTCCAGCGGGCCCTTCCAGTCCGGGTCGAAGGACGTCTTGCCGACCAGGAAGTCGGCGTCCCACTGCTTGTTCTTGTTGTAGACGAGGGTCGAACCGCTCGCCTGGAACACGGAGCTGCCGGTCCAGCCGCTCTTGTCGGGCAGCGCGACGGGGTTGATGCCGGCCTTCTTGACCTTGGCGAGGTCCGCGAGGAACGTCGGCCAGTCGGCGGGGACTTCGGTGACGCCCGCCTTCTTCAGCAGGTCCATGTTGGCGTACAGGCCGATGCCGATCAGCTCCATCGGCATCGCGAGGGTCTTGCCGTCGGCCTGCGCGAACGGCTTGGCGTCCGGAGCGATCTGGCTCGCCCATGACTCCCCGGACAGGTCGGCCAGGTAGCCGGACGCGCCCCACTTCTTCATCTTGTCCGTGTCGACCATGATCACGTCGCCGGCCTTGCCGCCGAGCAGCTCGGGCTGCAGCTTCTGGACGTAGGTGTCGTTCGCGGTGATGTACTCGAAGTCGACCTTGATGTCGGGGTGGGCCGCCTCGAAAGCCTTGTTGATCTCCGCGACGTTCGCCGGTTCCGCGCCGCCGCCCTTCCACGCCTGCACGTGCAGGGTGACCTTGCCGTCCGCGGAGGTGTTGGACGACCCGCCTCCGCACGCGGCCAGCGAAACCGCCATGGCGGCGACCGCGGTGGCGATCGCGAGACCTCTCCCAGAACGCTTCATTGCATACCTCACCCATCGTCGGTACGGACCGACTTGTCATCTCTGAAGGGATGTGAACGGGCTGGTCGGTTTCCGTGTGGGGGAAGCACTTCATCCGGAAAGAGACCGGTCGACCCGATTTTGCGGCGACTGCTACTGCCGATGGCCGGGACTGTAACGCAAAACTTAGCGGACATCTATACGTAACTTTCGGTGGCCGAATGAAGTCACTTGAGTGGCCAGATCGCGTCAGGTTGCGGGTCTGATGTCGGATATCGGTGCAGTTGACCCGTGAGGCGGCGTGGCTGTGTGGGTGATTTCGTTGACGTCCTCGCTGCCTTATCGTTACAGTTTCCGGAGCGTTCACGGGTGGGAGGAGATCGGGTGGCAGGGCGGGTGACCATCGCGCAGGTGGCCGAGGAGGCCGGTGTCTCCGCGATGACCGTGTCCAACGTCGTGAACGGCAAGCCGGGGGCCTCCGAGGAGACCCGACGCCGTGTCATGGAGGTGGCCGGACGACTCGGCTACCGGCCGAACGTCTCGGCCCGCAACCTCAAGGCCGGCCGCAGCGGGCTCATCGGCCTCATAGCGCTGGACCTGACCAGTCAGTACGGACTGGAGATCCTGCGTGGTGTCGCTGACGAACTGGCCAGTGTCGAGCAGGAGTTGCTCGTCAACGCCACCTATCACGACGCGGTGCGGGAGAAGGACCGGATCGAGTTCCTGGCGCACGGCCTCGTCGACGGGGTGCTCATGATCGCGCCGGTCCTGGAGGACGACACGGTCACCCTGCTGCGCCGGCAGAACCTGCCCTGCGTCATCATCGACCCCCGGCGTCTGGACGTACCGCTACCCCGGCTGACCGTCGACAACTACCAGGGGATGCGTCAGGGCACGCAGCACCTCATCGACCTGGGGCACACCCGGATCGCCTACCTCCGTGGAGTGGAGGACCTCGAAAGCACGTCTCTCCGCTTCCAGGGCTTCGAGGACGCGATGCGGCTCGCGGGGCTGAAGGTCGAGGAACAGCTGATCGCCTCGTGCGACTTCTCCTACGCCAGTGGCTTCCGCACCGCCGCCCGTCTGATCGACGACGACCACCACCGTCCTACGGCGATCGTCGCCGGCGCCGATCTGATGGCGCTCGGTGCCATCGACGCCGCCCGGGCGCGAGGGCTCAACGTGCCCACCGACTTCTCCGTCGTCGGCTTCGACGACCTTCCGCAGGCGGCGCAGAGCTTCCCCGGCCTCACCACCGTGCGTCAGCCGCTGCACGACATGGGCCAGAAGGCGGCCCGCGCCCTGCTGTCCGTCATCGACGGGCAGCGGCTGCTCATGGACCACATGGAGGTGGGGACGGAGCTGGTGGTGCGCAAATCGACCGCCCCGCCCCCGCGCGACAGCGCGGTCTGACCCGCGCGCGTTCCTCGGCCTGGACGGATTCCGGTGCGGGTTCCGCCCGAGCCGGCGGCATCCGGCTGACCTGGCCGGTCAACGGCCCGACCGCGATCCGCTACGAGGTCTGGCGCCGCACGGAGGCGGACACCGACACCGTGCCCGTCAAGATCGCCGACAGGCCCGCGACGGAGTCCCCGGAGTGGACCGGCACCGGCGCACCGGCCGGGACCACCTCGTACCACCCGGTGCTGGTGTACGGCGAGGACGGTGACACTCCCCCGCGGATGCGATACGGGTCGGTCCCGGCCCCCCACCCGGCGACGCCCGCCTCGGACCGACGCGCACCGGCGACCAGCCCGTTCGGCCGCCGCCCCATCACCAGGAGGGGCGGCGGCTTTCCGGCCTCACCGGAGGGGCCGCCGCCTGGCGCGGTGGGAGACCCGCGCGCCGAAGAAGATCAGGTCGGCGGCGAAGATCACGATGCCGATGGCCAGGAGGTACCCCAGGCCCGAGGCCGCGACGCCGATGATTCCCAGGATGACGGCCACCAGGATCAGCAGCAGGAAGAGCGCCATCACGCCGACCACCTCCTCAGTGCCGTGTGCGTGTGTTCAGCGAAGTCGTGTGCGGTGTTGTGTTCAGCGCCGGGCTCAGCGCCGGGCGAGCTGACGTTCGCCTCCTGCTCCCGGCTGATAGGTCATGCCGTAGTGCCGGAAGATCTCCTCCTCCTGCTCGGCGGGGAGCACGTCGTCCGTCCCGATCGACGGGGCGTCGCGTACCTCCGCCTTGGAGTAGGAGACCTTGACGTAGCCCGGTCCGAGGACCACGTCGTCGAGGGGGACGAAGACCAGCCGGTGGCGGGTGGGCAGCCCGGTCCGGACGGTCGCCATGGCCGGTTCGTCGGTTGCCGTGTCCACGTAGACGGCTTCGAGCATGCCGATCCTGCGCTGTTTCGTGTCGATCACGTCGTGGTTGCGCCACTCGCGGATGTCGGCTGAACGGATCATGCCCTGCTCCCTGTCTGCGCTCCGGCGGGTGGTGCGACGGCCCCGACGCGGACCTGCCGGGTGCCGTGGTACCGGTCTACCGGGTGCCCTCGGGGCCCGAACACATGCACGTGCCGACCTATTTGTCATCGTATGACCGATACGCATCCTGGGCATCGAGGGGGTAGAGGTCCTAGATGCCGAACGGCGCGGCGTAGCGGACGGTGCCGCTGGGCAGCGGGTGGTCGGGGTCGAGGGTGAGGGCCATCATGGCCTCGTCCGGGACGTCGATGGTGAGACCGATGCCGTACGCGGAAGCCCGGCCGAAGCCGAACCGCGGGTAGTACGTCGGGTGCCCGAGGACGGTGACGAAGTGCTCGCCCCTTTCCCGGGCGGCCCGCAACGAGGCACTGATCACCGAGGAGCCGACGCCGGAGTTCTGGTACTCGGGCCGGACGGAGACGGGACCCAGGCACAGGGCCGGGGTGTCGCCGATGTGGCAGCGGGTCAGCAGGGCGTGGCCGACGAGCCCGCCGTCCTGGCCGGTGGCGACGACGGACAGCCCGTCGATCCACCCGGCGTCGCCGCGCAGGGCGTCGACGAGGTCGGCCTCCAGCGGGGTGTCGAACGCGGCGAGGGTGATGTCGCGAATCGTGGGGATGTCGGCGCTGTTCTCAGCACGCGTGTTCCAGTTGATGCTCACGTGGACGGAATCCGTTCGTGGTTGGTCCGTATGGATGTCGCCCCACGAGGTGACGCTCCCGGCGAGGGCGAATCCGACTGAGCTCGGGCCGCGGCCCGGGACATGAGGGCGACCGATGACGATGAGCCGCGGATGCCGTACCCAATCCCCGTACAACGTCTTGGCGTTGACGTGAGTCTGACAGAGCGCAGGACGACAACAACGGGGGTGGGAAGCATGAGACGCATGTTTTCGCGTACGGCGCGAAGAAGGGGCCGGTCGAAGGCCGGGGCGGTTTCCGTCGCTGCGGCCCTGGCGATGACGGCCGGGCTGCTGCAGTTCGCGTCGGGGCCGGCCGCCGCGGCGGACGGCGGCGGCATGCCGACCGTCACGCTGACCGGCGCGCACCGGGCGGCGCCGCGGCAGGCGTTCCTGACCGCGGCTGACGACTCCGGATATCTGTCGGTTCCGGAGCCGTACTCGTACAGCTCCCCGGCGACGTGGACCGGCCGCGACGGTTCGACCAGGGAATTCCCCGACCACGCGTACTCGAACTTCTACAACGGCGGCCTCGGTCTGGAAAAGCCGCCGGGGACGACGAACGTGTGGCAGATCCGGCGCTACGCCACCAACAAGGTGACGCGGTTCTATGTGCCGGCCGGTGACCGGGTCACCGGTGTCTTCGCCGAGAACCGTCTGCTGGTCGCGCGCAAGACCGACGGGAAGTGGACGCTCCACCTGCTGGAGATGCCGGCGGGCGGGGGGCAGCCGGTCGACCGGCCGGTGACCGGCGTCGCGGACGACTTCAGTGAGACCGTCTACGAACCGGCGTCGGACACGCGGGGCGGCGCGTTCTGGTACAAGCAGGCCGACGGCGGTGCTCCGTGGCACACCGCGCTGATCGACTTCGACACCGCCGCGATGACATACGTGCCGAGCGACGACTTCGGCCTCCTCGAATACCCCCACCTGGCCGGCGACACGGTGCTCTTCTACGCCATCGACAAGGGGTTCGACAACTCGCAGCTGTACGTCATCGACCGCCGGCATCCGGCGGCCCCCGGGCACCTGATCGACGTTCCGGACGACGCGCTCCTCAGGGCCCGCGCGATCGGCGACTGGCTGCTGTACCCCGACACCGGCAGGAACACGATCCTCGCCAAGCCGGTGACCGGCGGCCCGGCGCGCACGCTGCTGGCCGCCTCGACCGGCAAGTTCGTCGACGGCGACGACGGCGGTTTCTCCATCGAGGGCGGTACGGACGCCGAGCACTGGGCGATCCAGCACGTCACCCTGGGCCCGGACGGGGTACCGGTCGTCGAGCCGGTGGCACCGCTGCCCGCGGTCTCGGTGTACGAGGCCGGTGGCGTCGCGGTCGACCAGGGGCGGCTGCTGCTCGGCACGGAGCGTGCGGACGCGCCCGACCCGCACTCCGGCACCGACCTCACCGCTTCCACGCTCAACCTCGCGGCCGACGGCAAGCTGACCGCCGCACCGCCGGAGAACCTCGGCTCGCTCGGCTACGACGTGGAGAACGGCGAGATGAGCTACCACGTCGACTGCTACAACGAGTGCCTGCGGCTCACCGGCACCGGGGCGGGCGACATCGTCCACCCGGCGGACGGGATATCGGCCGTGGTCGCGGCGTCCGACCCGTACACGGTGGTTCGTACGACCCAGGGCGCCCTGCAACGCCGTCAGGGGAACGAGGTGCTCCACACCTATTCCGCGCCGCCTGTCGATCTGTGGGGGAGCATGGAGTGGACGGCCAAAACCACCTTGAGCGGCATGACGGAGGTCGTGGGCTTCCCCCTGTCGCCCACGGGGAGCTACACAAGGTTCACTTTCTCCGCCTGTCTCCCCACCGAACTGCAGGCGGTGGGCCGATACGTCTACTGGTCCTGCGGGCCGAACAAACAAGCGGGCGTGTACGACCTGGAAAAGGGCAGGATGCAGGACGTTCCCCGGGGCTACGCGCGGCTGGGTGACGGTTATCTGGTCTCCCAGGACGACGCGGCAGGCAAGCTGCTGATCACCTACCTGGAGGGCGCGGTCCCCGCCGACCGGGTCGGTACGGAGGAACTCGGCCCGCTCCCGTCCCCGCCGTACGCGCCCGCCGACCTGCGTGGCCGGTTCTGGAACGTGGACCGGTTCGGCGGTCCGGTCGCCTATCTGACGGCGTCCGGTGACGTGACGGTGAAATGGCCGCAGGTGACCACCTCCCCGCTCACCGCGATCAACGCCGACGTCCCTCTCTCCGTCGATCTGCGTAAGGGCGAAGGCTTCAAGGGTGTCTGGAACCTGAACAAGCCGGTCGCGAGCTGGAAGCTGACCGTCATCAGTGTGTACGACGTCGTGCGGACCATCACCGGTGGCCCGGCGCGCGGCAGACTCGTCGCGAGCTGGGACGGGCGCACGGAGAACGGGGCGCTGGTCACCAGCAACAGCGCCCGAGTGATTCTGACCGCCCGGGCCGCGGACGGCACGACGACGGACACGGAGATCTACAACCGGTGGGTCCCGGTGAAGGCGGTCGAGCGCCACGACTTCGGCCGGGACGGCATCGGTGACCTGGTCACCTTCGACAGCGCGGGCCGGCTGGCGATCCAGCCCGGCACCGGACGCGGCACCATCGACAGCGCGCACAAGGCGCTGGCCGGCGGCTGGCCCACCTCGTCCACCTTCGTGCCGTTCGGTGATCTGAGCGGCGACGAGTGCAACGACCTCCTCGTCCGGGACTCCGCCGGGCGGCTGACCCGGTACGACGGCACGTGCGGGAAGGCGTTCACACCGAAGACCCCGCCGCACAGGGTGCTCGGCACCGGGTTCGGCGGGTACGACGTGCTGACGTCCCCCGGCGACCTGACCGGAGACGGGTGGGCCGACCTGGTCGCGCGTGACAAGGCCGGTGTGCTGTGGCGGTACTCCGGCGACGGCAAGGGCGGCCTGGCCGCTCGGGTCAAACTGGTCGGGGGCCAGGGCGGCTACACCCGGCTGGTCGGTGCGGGCGACCTGAACGGCGACGCCATCGGTGACATGGTCGGCCTGGACGGTTCGGGTGTGCTGTGGCGCTGGCTCGGCAACGGCAAGGGCGCCTTTGGCGGCCGGGTCCGTATCGCCGGCGGGATCAGCGTCAACGCGCTGGCCGTACCCGGCGACCTGACCGGCGACGGCCGTCCCGACCTCCTCGGCCGGGACAGCGCGGGCGCCCTGTGGCGCTGGAACGGGACATCGGCCGCGACCTTCGGCACGAAGGCCCGGATCGCCACCGGCTGGAACGGCTACACCGGCCTGTACTGACCGTCCCCGTCCTCACCACCGGAGCCCGGTGGTGAGGACGGGCCGGGGCTCAGCGCACCGGGAAGCCGAAGACGTAACCCTGTTCCTTGAGCCGGGGGAGGACCTGGCGCAGGGCCTCGACGGTCTGGGAACGGTCGCCGCCCGCGTCGTGGAAGAGGAGCGTCGGCCCGTTGGGCAGCTCCCGCTCGACGGTGGCGACGATGGCGTCCGTACCCGGCCGCTCGAAGTCCTTCGTGTCGACGTTCCAGCCCAGCGGACGCATACCCCGGGAGGCGGCCAGCTTGCGGCTGAAGGGGGTGAACGCGCCACCGGGCGCGCGGTAGTACATCGGTCGTACGCCCCCGGACGCCTCGGTGATCATGCGTTCGGCGTCGAGGATCTCCTTCGACTGGTAGGCCTCGGACTTCTTGTCCATGGTGGTGTCGTGCGACACCGAGTGGTCGCACAGCCGGTGCCCGGCCGCGACAACCTTCTTCACGAGATCCGGATGGGCCTCCGCCTGCGTCCCCACCATGCAGAACGTGGCCTTCACCCCGAACTCCCGCAGCACATCGAGTACTTGGGGCGTCCACTCGGGGTCGGGGCCGTCGTCGACGGTGATGTTGACGCCGCGTGCCCCCTTGTCCGAGGCGTGCACGATGGTCACCGCGACCGGCTTGACGGCACTGACCGGCTTGGCGGACGTGGTCGTCTTCGGCGTCGAACCGCCCACGGCACCGGCCTGCGCGGTCCACACCGAGGCACCCGTGGCGAGCAACGTCACCCCGAGCGCCGCGCCGAGTACCTTGCCGTACCAGCCCCGCCCGCCACTGTGCCGTGCCATGTTCGCCCCGCTTTCACGCAGTTACTCGTCGATCGTCGGCCACCGTGTGACCACCTGAGAGGACGAGCGAAGGCGGCCGGAGGATGCGTCCGTTACCGATCAAGGACAATCCCGGTGTGGTTCACGGACAACCGGGCGGCTCTCACTCTCCCCGGAGTCCGAGGAGAGCGGCCTGCGCGGCGAGGAACTGGGCCAGTTGCCCGGGTGCGGAGTAGAACGGCGAGTGGTCGCAGTCGAGTTCGACGTGTGCGGCGGCTCGGGCGGCGCAGGTGCGCTGGGCCTCGGGCCGTACGGTCCGGTCCGTGCCGCACACGACGTACGCGCTGGGGACGGTGAGCCACGCCGGGTCGTCGAGGGGCGTGTCCGGAACCCGGCTGCGCATCGGCCGCCAGAGGTCCGCCGCGCGCTCGGCGTACGGGGGAGGCGTGCCGGAGTAGAGCGCCTCGCGGGCGGACGGCAGCAGGGTCACCGTGCCGTCGGGGGCTGTCTGTACGGAACGGTGGAAGGCGAAGTCGTTCCAGGTGGGCGTCAGCTGGGCCGGGGACTCGCCGGGCAGCGGCATCCGCGCGGCGATGTAGACCAGGCGGGCCGCCAGGTGCCCGCCGGCGGAGACGGGCAGACCGCCGTAGCTGTGCGCGACCAGCAGCACGGGGCCGTACGGCGCCTCCTCGCGTACGGCGGCGCGGACGGCCTCGGTGTCGTCGGCGAAGGAGGTGAGCGGCAGGTCGACGGCGTGGCTGCGGACGCCGGCCGTGTGCAGCCGGCCGGTCACCTCCTCCCAGCACCAGGAACCGTGGTGGGCGCCGTGGACGAGGACGACGACGGGCTCGCGCGCCGGGGACCGGCTCATGGCAGGTTGCCGGGGAGCGGATCGGGGTCGACGGGCCGGTTGTTGAGGTCGACGGACAGGAAGATGTCGTTGGCGACGGGGTTGCGCATCTCCTCGGCGAGCTGCCCGATCAGCCCGGCGGTACGGGCCAGCAGGGCGAAGCCGCGCAGCAGCGGGATGGGCAGGTCGAGGTCGGCGAGGGCGGCCCCGCACACCCCGGCGCCGTTCAACGGCAGGGTTTTGCCGAGGAGTTGGGGATGGGTCCGGCCGATCGCGGCGAACAGCGACAGATGGGGGCCGAACTGTTCCTCCTCGGCGGCGATCTCCATGAGCCGAGGGGTGCGCGGGTCGCCGTCCTTGTGGACGTGATGCCCGAGGCCGGGCACGAACAGCCCGGCCGCGCGCCGCGCTCGTACGGTGTCCAGGGCGAGGACGTCCCAGCCCGCCTCGTCGTCCGGCAGAGAGCCGCGATGGTGGGCGACGACCTCGTGCAGGAAGGTCCCGGTGTCCTCGGTGACCCCGAGGAAGCGGGAGCCGCCGCCCAGCAGTCCGGCGGCGAGCGCGCCCTGCACCGAGTCGGGGGCCGAGAGGTAGGTGAGGCGGGTGACGATCGCGGTGGGGGTGAAGCCGTGGTCGGCCAGGGCAGCGAGGACGGCTTCGAAGACCCGTACCTGACCGGGGGTGGGGCGACGCTGGGTGGCGAGCCAGTAGGCGAGTTCACCGAATCCCACCTCGCCCATGACGTCACGGGCGAGGTCGGTGCCGAGGAGGGTGATCGACGTGCGGCTGGCGGCGCCGAGCGCGGTGGGGTAGGTCGGCAGCTGGTCAGTCACGGGGATCTCCCTGTGCCGTCCGCGGATTCCGCGGTGCCGTGAGCCACTTGCGGAGTTCGGGGCCGTGCTCGTCGAGTTCGGGGGGCGGCAGCTCGTAGCGCGCCGGGGTGGCGGAGAAGGTGATCGGGTGACGTGTCGTGGGGACGGCCCGTTCGCCCTCGCCCACCTCGACGACGGGGTCGAGTCCGAAGCGCTCGGCCGTGGCGAAGCCGCCGTCGATGGTGTTGATGGGGGCGGCCGGTACCCCGGCGGCGACCAGGTCCTCGAACCAGTCGGCCGCGCCCCGGGTGGCAAGCCGCTCGACCAGCAGCGGCCTCAGTTCCTCGCGGCGGGCGGTGCGGTCCTTGTTGTGCGCGAACCTCGGGTCGTCGGCGATGCCGGGGATGCCGAGGACCTCGCACAGCCGCCTGAACTGGCCGTCGTTGGCGGCGGCGACGATCAGATCACGGTCGGCGGTGGGGAAGGGCTCGTACGGGAAGACGCTCGGGTGGGCGTTGCCCATCCGGTAGGGCACGGTGCCGCCGGCCACGTAGGCGGAGCTGTGGTTGACCAGGCCGGACAGTGCCGACGACAGCAGGTTGACCTCGACGTGCTGGCCCTCGCCGGTCGCGTCGCGATGCCGTAGCGCGGCGAGGATGCCGATGGTCGCGTGATTGCCCGCCATCACGTCGAAGACGGAGATGCCGGCCCGGAAGGGCTCGCCCTCGGGGTCGCCGGTGAGACTCATCAGACCGGAGATCGCCTGCACCATCAGGTCGTAACCGGGGACGTGCGCGCCCGCGCCGGGCCCGAAGCCACTGATCGAGGCGTAGACCACCCCGGGGTTACGGGCCGCGACGCTCGCGTGGTCCAGGCCGTACTTCGTGAGCGCGCCCGGCTTGAAGTTCTCGATCACGACGTCCGCTCGGTGCGCCAGTTCACGGGCGGCCGCCGCGTCGTCCTCGGCGCGCAGGTCGAGGGCGATGGAGCGCTTGTTGCGGTTGACGCCCAGGTAGTACGTGGATGTCTCACCCCGGGTCGGTGGCATCCACGTCCGGGTCTCGTCACCGCCGGGGGACTCGACCTTGACGACCTCGGCGCCGAGATCGGCCAGCAGCATCGTCGCGTAGGGGCCCGCCAACACACGTGAGAAGTCGGCGACCAACAGCCCCGACAACGGTCCGACGCCCCCGGGAGCTGCCGACCCTGTGGACATCTCCATGAACCCACCTCTCCGACCGCACAGCGGACACTCGTCCGCCATACGCGATTGTGGCACGCCGAACGAGGGCGGGGCGAGAACCCGGAAGCAATTCCCCGGACGCCCCGGAGCGCGCGGGCCGGCTGCGGGGCCGCCCGTGGGGCGCGCGGGGCCGCGTGAGCACGGAGGAGCCGGTCGGCGCGGGGGCGCGGTGCGGGTACGCGGGCGCCGGGGGGCTGTCCGCGGAATTGGGGAACCACGCGGCGCCCGGGCGCGGAGGGGGCCGCCGGCCGGGGTTGTCGACGGCAGGTCGTCGCCGGGGTGGGTCAGGGGCGGGACGGGGCCACCGACTGCGGGAGGGTGGCGAGGCGGGCGAAGTCGCAGCTGATGTCGCCCGCCGTCTGGAGCAGGAGCGGAAGATGCTCCTCCCGGAGTTTCTCCACCGAGGTCTCGGCGGCATGGGCGTTGACGTTGACGGCCGCGATCACCCGGCCCCCGCCGTCACGCAGGGGCGCCGCGACCGAGCGGATACCCAGCGCCAGATCCTCGTCGGCCAGCGCCCAGCCGCGGGCCCGCACCTCGCGCAGAACCTCGTCCCGCTCCTCCCTGCCGGGCCGCCACAGCGCGGTGAGCCCGGAGCGGGTCGGCTCCGCCAGCGTCTTCTCCAACTGCTCCGGCTCCAGCGCCGCCAGCAGCACCTTGCCCAGGGAGGTCTGCAGCGCCGGGAACCTCGTGCCGATCTGCACGGACAGCGTCACGATCTTCGGCACGGCCACCCGCGCGACGTACACGATGTCGCTGCCGTCGAGCTGCGCGACCGAGCAGGACTCGCGCGTCCGTTCCACCAGGCGCTCCATGTGCGGCCGGGCGACATCCCACAGGCCCAGTGAGCCGACGTACGCGGCGCCCAGGTCGAGCACGCGCGGGGTGAGCGCGAAGCCCCTGTCCGAGGCGCGGACGAACCCGAGCTCTTCGAGGGTCAGCAGGATCCGCCGTACCGTCGGACGGGCCAGGCCGGTCGCCGCCGCCAGCTCCGAGAGGGACATCACCGGGCGCCGCGGCGCGAACGCGGTGATCACGTCGAGCCCCCGGGCCAACGCTTCGATGAAGTCGGGCCCGGTACCGGTACGCGGCATCTACGGCCCCTCACAGTCGTTCGGCTGGGTGTTCAGGTTACTGCCCCCTGTCCGCATGCCGTCCACACCTGTGGATAACGCCGCATCCGGGGAATCGGCTCCCGCGATTCTCTTGACGTCACGGGCGGAGCGCACGAAGGTAACGAGAGCGACCGTCTGGCGGACAGGCGTCCGTCGCTCGGTCCGTCGCCGCTGCCCGGCGGACCAAGGAACCTCAAGGAGAGTCGACGATGACCCAGGCTTCCCCCGCACCCTCAGCCGCGTCCAGCGCCGCGGCCCTGCCGTCCCGGCTGCATCACAACGCGTACGTCACCCGCGACCAGGAGGCCACCCGGGCCTTCTACGAGGACATCGTCGGTCTGCCCCTCGTCGCCACCTGGAAGGAGTCCGACGAACTCTTCGGCGCGGTACGCACGTACTGCCACACCTTCTACGGCCTCGGCGACGGCAGCGCCCTCGCCTTCTTCCAGTTCGCCGACCCCGAGGACCAGAAGCAGTTCGGCCCCGAGATGCCGCACTCGCCGTTCCAGCACATCGCCCTCAAGGTCACCGAGGACGTGCAGAACGCGATCACCGAACGGCTGGAGAAGGCGGGCTGGCGGCCCGACGAGACCTACGTCCTGGAACACGGCTACTGCCGCTCCCTCTACACCAGCGACCCCAACGGTCTGCTCCTCGAATTCACCCTCGACGCGCCCGGCATCGAGACGAGCGACGCCGAACGCCGACGCACCGCCCGCGCCGAACTCGCCTCCTGGCTCGCCGGCGAGCACACCACCAACAACACCTACCGCTGACCGGCCCCGACAGCACGCGGCACGGCACTGCACGGCCCGCGGTCAGTGACAGCGGGCCGTTCGCAATCGCCTCAGCTCAACTCAGCTCTGCTCACCGGCGGGTCTCAGCCGACGGTCCACTTCTGGCTCGTCGCGCCCGTGCCCGTCAGCTGGACGACCGCCGCTCCGGTCGTCGTCGCGTTGCTCAGCACGCCGAGGTTCAGCCCGCTGTGCACGGCCACCAGCATGTAGACGCTGCCCGTGTAGCTGCCGACCAGGTCGAAGAAGAACTGCTGGTTGGTGCCGCCGTTGCAGGTCCACTGGATGAGCTGGCGGTTCTCGGCGGTCGACTTGCTGGGCACGTCCAGGCAGAGCCCGCTGTTGACGTTCTT
The DNA here is from genome assembly GCF_036898825.1 of Streptomyces sp. B21-083. Lineage (GTDB taxonomy): Bacteria > Actinomycetota > Actinomycetes > Streptomycetales > Streptomycetaceae > Streptomyces. The sequence continues at coordinate 5,315,393 of NZ_JARUND010000001.1, forward strand.
GAGCGTGTAGATGTTGGCCGACACCTTGGTGAGGTTCCACCGCTGGTCCGAACCGCCCGTGCCGGTCGCCTGGATGATGTTGGCGTTGGTGGCGGTGGAGGCGCCGGTGACATCGAGGAGCATAGAGCTGCCCGAGTTCGTCAGGGTGTGGGCCGCCGCGCTCGGTACGCCGCTGTTCGGCGTCCAGGTGCCCGCCTGGACGTCCAGTGACCAGGTCGGATACTGGCCGAGGTTGACCGTCGTACCACTGATGGTCAGCGGCAACCAGATGATCTGGGACGCGCCGAGGTCGGAGGCGTTCCAGCGGTCACCGGCGTAGATGTACGTCGTACCGGAGGTGCCGGCCACCGTGATGATGTTGGCCGTCTGGCTGCCGTACGTCTTGGTGCCCGGGGCGGCGAAGTCGCGCATCGGCGCCCAGGTGCCGCTGACGGAGGTGGCGGTGGAGTAGACGTTGTCGTTGAGGCTCCAGCCGGTCAGGTGCGAGGCGAGCAGGTAGTAGATCCCGTTGGCCTTGACCATCGCGGGTGACTCGAAGCTGTTGGCGCCGCCGCCGCTGCCCAGGATGGCGACCGTGCTCACCGGGGTGAGGTAGTCGCCGGAGAGCAGGTCGACGCGCAGCCCGTTGTTGCGGTCCTCCGACAAAAGGTAGGCGGTGCCGTCGGTGTCCTGGAACAGACCGATGTCGCGGCTCAGTTGGCCCAGCGGGCGCGAGCTGCCCCGGTAGTCATAGGCGCCGCAGGGCGTGCTGCTGGTGGCGACACCGACCTTGGCCTCGGAGTAGTTGGAGCTGTCGATGTGCACGTACATGACGTACTTCTGGGTGCCGGCGTTGTAGATCACCTTCGGCCGCTCGACCACCCGGGACGGCCCGAGGTCACCGCTGCTCTGCAGGGACAGCGCGTCGCCCCGGTACGTCCAGTTCGCCAGGTCGGTCGAGCTGTAGCAGGCGATGGCCCGGAAGGACGTGTCGGTCGACGTCTCGCCCGTCTTGTTCTCACCGAAGCCGTACCAGGTGTCACCGACCTTGATGATGCCCATGCCGTGCAGCTGCAGGGCGTTGCCGCTGGTGTCGGTCCGCGCCGCGCCGGTCGTGAAGGTCACGCCGGTGGCGGCCTGGGCGGCCGAGGCGGGTATCAGGAGCGAGGCGACACCTGTCAGAAGGGACAGGAGCAGGACGGCGACGGTCCGCCATGGGCTGCCGCTCCGGCCGGTGGACGTTCCTTGCAACATGCTGTTCCGCCTCTTCTTCGAGGTCCCCCGGGTATATGTCCGCCGTTTGGCGGGTTAATGACAACTGTCGCCAGAAGCCCTGTCAATACTTGGACGTTGGTTTCTGTTTCTTTTCATTGGTTTTGCGCACACCCGTTGACCAGGAGGAAGGCGGGGGAGTAGAACAACCCCTGCGGGTCGCAGGTTTGTTACTGGTTGGTTTTGTTCGAACTGCGAGGTGGGCACACCATGGAATCTCCCGCATCACCCGGGAACCTGTCACGGCGAGGGATCCTCAAGGGAGCGGCGGTCACCGCCGGAGGAGCGGTCCTCGGCCTCGGCAGCACGTCCGTCGCCCGGGCGGCGGACGCGTCGATCACGGCGACCTCGCCGGACGGCGCGAACAGGATCACCATGTCGCTGGTCGGCGGCGTGCTCCAGTGGTCGGTGAAACGCGGCGGCACGACCGTCCTCAACCCCTCGGCGCTCGGCCTCGTGCTGAGCGACGGCACCCAACTGGGCGCGGGGAACCTGTCGGTGACCAACTACCAGCACTGGACGAAGGACAGCACCTGGACCCCGGTCTACGGTCGTGACGCGACCGTCCGCGACCACTACCAGGAGATGCGCTGGAACCTCCGGGAGGCCACCAGCGGCGTCAACTTCTCCGTCCAACTGCGCGCCTACGACACCGGTGTGGCCCTGCGCTGTGTCCTGCTCGACGCGGGCAGCGCCACCATCTCCGACGAGCTGACCACCTGGGCCTTCCCCGCCGGCACCACGGTCTACAGCGCCCGGGACGAGGACGCCTACAGCCCGCTCGCGCCGGGTGCCATCCCGCTCACCGGCACCTCCACCACCGACAACGGCAACCTCAGCGACCTGCCGCTGCTCGTCACCCTGGACAGCGGGCTGCATGCGACCATCTGCGAATCCTCACGGGTCAACTACCCCCGCTCGATGGTCAGTTCCGTCACCGGCGCCGACAACACGCTCAAGACGTACCTGATGAAGAAGTCCGCCCGTTCCTCGGGCACCGCGCAGAACACCACGACCGTCACCACGCCGTTCGCCACGCCCTGGCGGGTCCTGGTGCTCGGTGACGAGGCCGGCGACCTGATCGACAACGCCGAACTCGTCCTCAACCTCGCCCCGCCCTGCGCCCTCCCGGCCACCTCCTGGATCAAGCCGGGCAAGGTGTTCCGCTGCGAGTTGACCACTGCCGCCGGCACCCAGGGCGTGGACTTCGCCGCCGCCCGCAACCTGCAGTACATCGAGTACGACGCCGGCTGGTACGGCCCCGAGTTCAGCACCCTCGACGCCACCACCCCGATAGCCGCGATCGACCTGCCAGGCGTGATCGACTACGCCACCAGTCACGGCGTCGGCGTCTTCCTCTACGTCAACCGCATCGCCCTGACGGACCCTGACACCCTGTTCGCCCTGTACAAGAGCTGGGGCGTGGCCGGTATCAAGCTCGGCTTCATCAACGACGGCACCCAGGCCATGACCAACCAGATCATCGCCTGGGCCAAGGCCGCCGCCAAGTACGAGCTGCTCATCGACATGCACGACGACGTCCGCTCCTGGGGTTACGAGCGCACGTATCCCAACTGGATCAGCCTGGAGGGCGTCCGGGGCAACGAGCAGTTCCCGACCGCCACCAACAACGTCCTGCTGCCCTTCGCCCGTAACGTCGGCGGCCCGATGGACTACACCATCTGCTACGGCCAGTCGCGCGACCAGACCACCAACAACCACCAGCTGGCGATGGCCGCCGTCTACTACCAGCCGCTGAACTTCCTCTACTGGTACTCAAAACCGTCCGCCTACGCCACCACCGCCAACTGGCCCGGCCTCGCCTGGTTCGACGCCATCCCCACCACCTGGGACGAGAGCACCACGGTGGCGGCGGCCGTCGGCCAGTACGTCGCGGTGGCCCGCCGCAGCGGCATCACCTGGTTCCTCGGAGCGATGACCAATGAGGACGCGCGCACCCTGTCGGTCCCGCTGACCTTCCTCGACAGCGGCACGTCCTACACGGCCACGATCTACGCCGACGGCACGGCGGGCAGCACCCCGCACGCGACCCCCACCGTCGTCAGCACCCGGACGGTCACCTCCGCCACCACCCTCAGCGTGACCATGACCAGCGCGGGCGGCCAGGCGGTGATCCTGACGCCGGTGAACTCGGTGAGCTGATTCAGCCGTTCGCGGAGTCCAGCGCCGACTGGAGCGACTGCCTGTATCCGTCGCTGGTGTACGTGGCCCCGGAGACGGTGTCGATGTCGGCGCTCTGGGCGGTGAGCGCCTCCCTGGTCAACTGCGGGATGGCGTACGAGCTGATCTCCTGGTCCCGTGGGTTCTCCTGCGGGTAGGTGACCGCGGTGACGGCGGTGAGCTTCCCGTCCGTCACCGTGACCCGGACCTGGACGGGACCCCAGCGGGTCTGGACGGTATCGCCGGTGAGGGTCCGGGTGCCGGTGGCCGACCCGGTCGACCCGGCCCCCGACGTGCTGGAACTGCTCGAACTGCTCGACGGCGCGGGAGCGGACGCGAGCCCGGCGACAGAGGGCGTCGTGTGCGGCTTCAGCGACAGCAGCAGCACCATGCCGGAGACGGTCGCGGCGCTCGCCAGCACGATGCGGCGCAGCGGGCGGTTCTTCCTCAACGTGTGCAAGACGGCCTCACAGCTCGAAGGACTCGTGGTGGATACGGCGGTCAGGGACCCCGGCGCCGCGCAGCTCCCCGTACAGGTCCTGCGTGAACCCGTGCGGGCCGCACAGGTACACGTCGTGGGAGTCGAGGTCGGGCACGGCGGCGCGCAGCGCGTCGGCGGTGAGGTCGGGGCGCCTGCCGTCCGGGCCGTTGAGCGCGTAGAGCACCTTCGCTCCGCGCCATCGCGCGACGGCCTCCAGCTCACCGCCCAGGGCGAGATCCTCGTTCGTGCGGGCGCGGTAGAGGAGGGTGACGTCGCCGGGCAGCGTCTCGAACAGGGCCCGCAGCGGGGTGACGCCGACTCCGCCCGCGATCAGCAGGGACCTGTGCGTGGTCTGCCGGTCGGCGGTCAGCGCCCCGTACGGGCCCTCCGCCCACACCCGCGTGCCCGGCCGCAGCAGCGGGACGGCGGCGCTGTGGTCGCCGAGCGCCTTGACGGTGATGCGCAGCAGGTCCGGTCGCGGCGGCGCCGACAGGGAGTACGGCGTGGACGTCCAGCGCATGCCGTCGGTGAGGAACCGCCAGCGCAGGAACTGCCCCGGCCGTACGCCCATCTCGTGCAGCCGCCGGCCGCCGATGACGACGGAGTACACGCCCGGCGCCTCCTGGTGCACGGAGTCGACCCGAAGCCGGTGACGCAGGTTGAGCCGTACCGGGGCGAGGATCCTGAACCAGCCCACCAGGGCGGAAACGCCCAGGTAGAGCGCGTACCAGGCGGCCTGGGCCGGCCCGTTGCCGGTGAAGTCGGAGCCCAGGGCGAGCTGGTGGCCGAAGGTGAGGAAGAGGGCGGCGTACGTGAGCAGGTGGAGGTAGTACCAGAACTCGTGGCTGACGCGACGGCGCACCGCGCGGGCGGAGACGATGCCGACCGCGAACAGGATGACGGTGCCGGCGGTGGCCTTGAGCATCTCCGGGTAGTCCAGGACCACGGTGAGCGCCTCGTCCAGGAACGAGGAGCCGTCCTGGGCGGCGTACCCGAGGAGGATCAGGGTGATGTGGGCGAGCAGCAGGCAGATCGTGTACCGGCCCGCCATCGCGTGCCAGCGCGTCACCCGGTCCGCCCCGATCCGCCGCTCCAGGAGCGGGACGCGGGCCATCAGACCGACGAGGACGGCACAGGCGTACCCGCACAGCAGTCCCGCGATCCGCCCGGCGCCCGTCAGCCAGCCCGTGGCGCCCACGACCGACCCGGTGTCGTACCACCACAGGGCGATCACGGCGGCGGCCCCGGCCCACAAGGCGGCGAGCACGGGACCGGCCGGGGACCGCCGTGGCGCCGGAGGCGCGGGAGCGACCCTTCGTTGCGCGTACGCCGTCGTCATCCGCGTGTCCTTTCGGCTGCCCGTGAGTCTGTTCGTACGTCCTTTCGGCCGTCCGGGATGCCACTGTGCCGGGGCAACTTCTGAGCCAGCTCTCAGTGCTCGGGGGCCGGCGAGGGCATCGACGCAGGTGGGAGGTGTGTCAGGAGGCCGGGCGTGGCGTGTGGGCACAGCGGGCTCAGGGTGGACTCAGAGCGAACTCAGAGGTCGGGGAAGCGGCCCGGGACACGGCGAGACCGCATCCTGGTACCTGAGATGAACACTCCCCGCCCACGCGGCCCAGGCCGCCCCACGCTGACCCGGACCGACGGCACCCCGCTTTGCGTCCTCGTCGTAGACGACGACCCCGACCTCGCGGAGGTCCTCTCCGGCGCCCTGCGGTACGAGGGCTGGGAGGTCCGTACGGCGGGCGACGGCGTCTCGGCCGTCGCCGAGGCACGCGAACTGCTGCCCGACGCCGTCGTCCTCGACGTCATGCTCCCGGACACCGACGGCTTCGCCGTGCTGCCCTCGCTGCACGCCGTGCGCCCCGACGTGTGCGTCCTCTTCCTGACCGCGCGCGACGCGGTCGAGGACCGGATCGCCGGGATCACGGCCGGCGGCGACGACTACGTGACGAAACCGTTCAGCCTGGAGGAGGTCGTCGCCCGGCTGCGCGGACTGCTGCGCCGGGCCGGCATGGCCCGGCAGACGGAGGACGGGCCACGGCTGACCGTCGGTGACCTCGCCATGGACGAGGACGCCCGCGAGGTCACCCGCGCCGGCGAACTCATTGAGCTGTCCCCGACGGAGTTCGAACTGCTGCGCTACCTCATGTGCAACCCGCGGCGCGTGCTGAGCAAGGCGCAGATCCTCGACCGCGTCTGGTCCTACGACTTCGGCGGGCAGGCCCATGTCGTCGAGCTGTACATCTCCTACCTGCGCAAGAAGGTGGACGCGGGCCGCCCGCCCATGATCCACACAGTGCGCGGCGCCGGATACGTACTCAAGCCGGTGGCCCAGTGAGGACGCGGCGGGGTCGCGAGATCCGCCTGCCGTCGCCCCGCCTCCCGCGCCTGCCCCGGCCGCACACGCTGCGGGCGCGGCTCACCGCCGGCCTCGTCGTGCTGCTCGCGGTCAGCTGCGCGGCCGTCGGGGTCGCGGCGGTGGTGGAGCTGAACGGCTTCCTCACCGGCCGCCTCGACCAGCAACTGCGCGAGACGGGCGTACGGTTCCCGGCGAGCCTGGAGCACGGCCCCGGCCGGCCCTCGGACCACGACGGCGACGAGGGCGGCGACGGTGACACCCGCCGTCAGACGGTCGGCACCTTCGGCGCACGCCTGGTCGGCGACACCGTCACCAACGCCGCGGTGGTCGCGTCCGGCAGCGGTACGGGCACGGTGACCGTCACGCTCGGCGCGCGGGACAGGAGAAAGCTCGCCGCGCTTCCGGCCGACGGCGGGGGGCACACGGCCGATCTCCCGGCGCTGGGCGACTACCGCCTGATGGTGACCGAGGGCAGGGACGGCGACGTCCTGATCACCGGGCTGCCCATGGAGCCCGTGGAGGCCACCGTCCACCGGCTGGAACTGGTCGCCGCGATCGTCTTCGGCGCGGCCCTCGCCGTCACCGGAGTCGCCGGTGCGCTGTGGGTGCGCTGGTCGCTGCGACCGCTCAGCAAAGTGGCCGCGACCGCCACCCGGGTCAGTGAACTCCCGCTCTCCAGCGGCGAGGTGGCGCTTCCGGCACGCGCCCCCGAGAGCGACCCGCGCAGCGAGGTGGGACGCGTCGCCGGAGCCTTCAACGCGATGCTCGGCCACGTCGAGGACGCGCTCACGCAACGGCACGCGAGCCAGGAACGGCTGCGCAGTTTCGCCGCCGACGCCAGCCATGAACTCCGTACGCCCGTGGCGTCGATCCGAGGTCACGCCGAACTGGCGCTGCTGCACCCGGACCCGGTGCCGCAGAAGGTGACGCGGGCCCTGGAGCGCATCGAGGCCGAAGCCGCCCGCATGGGCGAGATGGTCGACGACCTGCTGCTCCTGGCCCGCCTGGACGCCGGCCGCCCCCTGGAACGCCTGCCCGTCGACCTGACCCGCCTGGTCCTCGACGCGGTGACGGACGCGCAGGCCGCGGGCCCCGGACACCGCTGGCTGATGGAACTGCCCGAGGAGCCGGTGACGGTGCCCGGCGACACCCACCGCCTCCACCAGGTGCTGGCCAACCTGCTGGCCAACGCCCGCCTGCACACCCCCGCCGGCAGCACGGTCACCGTCTCCCTGGAGACCGACGACACGACAGCGCTGCTGAAGGTCCACGACGACGGGCCGGGCGTCTCGGCGGACGTCCGGTCCAAGGTCTTCGAACGCTTCACCCACGCCGACCGCCGCCGCCCCGAGGACGCGAAAGCCGGCACGGGCACCGGCCTGGGCCTCTCGATCGTGGCAGCGGTGGCGGAGGCCCACGACGGAAGCGTCACCCTGGAAAGCACCCCGGGTTCGACCACGTTCACCGTCCTCCTGCCGAGCACCGCGGGCATGCCGTCCGCGTGACGGGGCGACGGAGGGGTTGACGGAGACGGGTGTGACGGCCACCTTGGACGAACCGGCTGTGGGAGCGCTCCCACAACTGCCCCCACACCAAAGGAAGGCCACATGCGGACGTCTCGTCACTTATCCCGAAGGACGCTGCTCACCGCCGCCACCGCGGGCGCCGTCACCGCCGTCGCCTCCCCCTCCCAGGCCTCCCAGGCCTCGCCGGCGTCCGGTACCCGGGCCCGGTTCCGGACGGTGGGCCGAGTCAAGGAGGCCGTTGACGGGTTCGTGCGGTACACCTGGCCCGGCATCTACTTCGAGGGCCGGTTCCGCGGCACCGGTGTCGGCATCGTCCTCGACGACTCCGACAACGACTACGACGTACAGATCGACGGAACGACCACGGCCACACTGGTGACTCCGGGCCGGATCACGTCCTGGATCGACGGCCTCGCCGACACGGAGCACCGCGTACGGCTCGTCAAGCGCACCGAGAGCCCCTGGGCCGCCGGCGGGTTCGGCGGGTTCGTCGCCGCTCCCGGAGGCACGATCCTCGCCCGTCCCCGCGCGCGAAGCAGACAGATCGAGTTCATCGGCGACTCCTACACCGCGGGCTACGGCAACGCCTCCACCGTCCGCGACTGTTCGGGCAACGGAGGAGTCAACCGCAACAGCGACGCCGACCTCGCCTTCGGCGCCCTCACCGCCCGGAGCCTCGGCGCCGACTACCAGATCAACGCCTTCTCCGGCCGGGGCATGGTCCGCAACTACAACGGAAGCAGCCCCGGCACGGACTTCCGCACGTACTACGACCGTGCCCTGCTGAACGTCGACGGCGACGTCTGGCGGAAACCGGACAGCTGGCAGCCGCGGGTCGTCGTGGTCGGCCTGGGCATCAACGACTTCTCGACGCCGCTCAACCCGGGCGAGCCCTGGACCACGCAGGACGAGCTGACCGCCGCCTACGAGACCGCCTACCACGGCTTCCTCGACACACTGCGTGCCCGATACGGCAGCAGGACGTTCATCGTGGTCAGCGCCACCCACCTCGCCGACACGGCGTTCGCCGACACCGCCCGGCGCATCGTCCGGAGCCGCAACCGCCGGGGCGACCACAGGATCGGCTACTGGTACTACGACAGCGCCGGCCTGGACTACCTCGGATGCGACTGGCACCCCTCCTTCCACGACCACCGCCTCATCGCCGACCAGCTCGACAACCACCTCGCCGCCCTTCCGCTGCGCTGGTAGCCGGAGCCGGACCGCCTTTCCGGATCCCGGCCGGCCGGGATCCGGTGGGCGGGTCAGCGCAGTCCGGCGAAGAGATCCTTCTCGGGTACGGCCGCGCCGGTGGCGTCCTGGACACGTAGGAAGGTCTCCGTGCCCATCAGCTCGCCGAACCTCTCCTTGCCCATCTTGAGGAAGAAGATGTTCTCGCCCTGACTGGCGTGCGCGGCCAGCGCGTCGAACTTCTGGCCGCTGTACGCGGTGGTGTCCACCCATGTGGTGATCTCGTCGTCGGGGAGGCCGATCTCGGCCAGCGCGGCCATCTCGGCGGGATCCGGCTCCGGCATGTCCTCCTGGAACTCGCGGATGGTCTCGCCGAACCGCCGCATCATCGAGCGGGGCATCGTCGTCCAGTACACCTTCGGTGTCAGCGCGGTCATCTCCAGCGCCGCCATCGTGATGCGGTGGGCCTGGATGTGGTCGGGGTGGCCGTAGAAGCCGTTCTCGTCGTAGGTGACGACCACATCGGGCTGGTAGTGCCGCATGAGTTCCGCGAGTCGGGCGGCGCCTTCCTCCACAGGGGTCTGCCAGAAGGACGTGGGGGCGTCGTTGCTCGGCCAGCCCATCATCCCGGAGTCGGCGTAGTCCAGCATCTCCAGGTCGCTGATCTTCAGGACCCCACAGCTCGCCTCGAGTTCCTGACGGCGCAGCAGGGCGATCGCCGCCGGATCGTGCCCGGGATCGCCAGGCTTGACACCCCCCGGTCCGTCACCGCAACCGCCGTCGGTACAGGTCACGAGTACCGTGCGTACGCCCTCCGCCGCGTATCGCGCGAGGATCCCTCCGGTTCCGGTGGCCTCGTCGTCGGGGTGGGCGTGTACTGCCATGAGCGTCAAGGGCCGGTCAGTCATGAAGCAGTCCTCCTGCGGAAAAAACGTATTGATCCAAGTGGGCCCGTACGGCGCTGGTCCCTCGTCGGTGCAACCGTGCCGACCGGACCGGCTGTTCCCGGCGCGGCCGTCCGGCTTCCAGGTGTGGGCTACCGGCCCGTGGTCGGCGAGGTGCGGTCGTGACACGAATGGACCCTCTTTTGCACCCCATTTGCGCTGATTGGGGAACGCGAAGGGTGCAATAGCCCTCCTTCTGTGTGAAGGAAACCGCACGGGTAGGGAAATCGGGTATCAACCGGTATGGGTCTGACCAGCGAGACGACTGTGTATGTGATGGCGGCCCTCGCCGTCGTGGGCGTGGCACTGATGGTCTGGTCGTGGCCACGGTTCGCCCGGCAGGGACTGTGGCAGGTGCTCGGACGACTGGTGGCCATCGGGACGACCCAGGTGGTGATCATCGTGGCGTTCGCGTGCTGGCTGAACTCGTCGTACCAGTTCTTCGGATCGTGGGGTGAACTCTTCGGCCGCGTCGAGACCGCCCCCGTCGGGGTGACGCAGGCGGGGGACGGCGGAGTCGGCACGGCGACCGACGTCGCCCTGAAGGGGGCGCTGGTACAGCCGGCCACCGACGAGCAGCTGAGCCAGGTCGGTGGACTGCCCACCGGTCCTGCCGCGGTGAACGGGCGGGTGGAGTCCGTGAAGATCGTCGGACGCCGCACCGGCGTGGTCGACCCGGCCTTCGTCTACTTGCCGCCGCAGTACTTCCAGAAGGCGTACCAACGGCAGCGCTTCCCGGTGATCGTGGCACTCAGTGGCTACCCGGGCAGCATCTTCAACCTCGCGCAGCATCTGCGGGTGCCCCAGATCGCCGGTGAGCTGCAGAAGAGCGGTCGGATGCAGCCGACCATCATGGTGATGATCCGGCCGACGGTCGCCCCACCGCGCGACACCGAGTGTGTGAACGTACCGGGCGGTCCGCAGACAGAGACCTTCCTGGCCAGGGATCTGCCGGACGCCCTGAAGTCCTCCTATCGGGTGGGTCGTGCCGCCAGTGCCTGGGGTGTCATGGGCTACTCCTCCGGCGGCAGCTGCGCCCTTCAGCTGACGATGCGCGATCCGCACGTGTACACGACGGCCGCCGCCCTGTCGCCCGACTACAAGGTCAAGGACGATCCGACGACCGGCAACCTCTTCGGCAGCGGACCGGACCGCGCCGAGCGGAGCAACGGCCACGACCTGATGTGGAGGCTGAGGCATCTGCCGGTTCCCCAGGTCTCCGTACTGGTGGCCGAGAGCAAGCACGGTGAACGCGGCTATCCGCAGACGCAGGCCTTCCTCCGAGCCGTCAGGGCGCCCATGCGCGTCGTGTCGATTCTGCCCGAGCACGGCAGCCACAACTTCCCGACCTGGGTGCAGGAGATGCCCCCCGCTCTGGCGTGGATGAACCAGCAGCTGACGTTCCCCCAGGACGTCGTGCCCCGCCACCACAAGAAGAAGGGGTCATCGGTCGCCGACCCCTCGAAGTCCCCGAAGTCCCCGAAGCTCGCTCACGCCCCCCTGCGCGCCGACGGCCCGGACCTCCCGCCCACCGTTCCGTGATCGGCGCAGGCGCTGATTATCTCGCTGTCGAGCGCACAGAAATCTATGTTCGCTGGAGTAGACATTGAGGGGCTCTCTGGCTATGGTTTCTCTCGTAGCCCAGAGAGACAGCAGGGCCTGGCAGACACGAACTGCCGGGCGGCAGTACCGCAGTTGAAGTTCGCAGAACGGTGCGGTGGTGGAGTTCCGAAGCCAGGGTTGTCGCAGGACGGCGACGGGACTGACGACCGGACCGGGTGGCCCGCAGTGATCAGGGGCCGCCAGTTCGCAACATCCAGCAGCGAAGGCAGTGAGCAGTACCTCGGTGAAGGCGTCGGCTGCGGGCGCGCGCACCGGGAAGTTCGCATCACCAGCAGTACGCATTACCCGCTTGGTAAGTGATTGGTCCCAGAGGGAAGAACGGAGGAGCCGAGCGCCATCAGGATCGCCCGGGCCGAAGCATTGAACCCGGGTACCGCAGGACATCGATAGTGAGGTGGTCTCCGGTCAAGCAACCGCGATCCCAGCACCCCCGACAGCGACTGGGTCGGGTCTGCGGAAACAGAAGGCCGGCGCGTTATCAGGGCCGGCAGATGGTGTAGCAGTTCCTTCGGGGCCCTGGTGCGATAGGCACCAGGGCCCCTCCACGCGTTCCACAGAGAGGTGCGATGACAGCAGACGACTCTTTCGGCCGGCTCGATGACGACGACTACCCCGCCTACACCATGGGCCGGGCCGCCGAGATGCTCGGCACCACGCAGGGCTTCCTCCGCGCCATCGGCGAAGCCCGCCTCATCACCCCGCTGCGCTCCGCCGGCGGACACCGCCGTTACTCCCGCTACCAGTTGCGGATCGCCGCCCGCGCCCGCGAACTCGTCGACCAGGGCACTCCGATCGAGGCCGCCTGCCGCATCGTGATCCTCGAAGACCAGCTGGAGGAAGCCCAGCGCATCAACGCCGAACACCGCCGCGCAGCCGAGCCGGCGAACCCGACGGCCGCCGCCTGAGAAGGCTTTCGGCGTCTCGCGCTCCGAGGCGTCGGTGCCGCCCGCCGCGTCACCCCTCGTAGACCGTCCCCGCCTCGACGAAACAGAGCGAGTTCCCCCAGGGATCGTCGACGTAGAACGACCGCTCGCCCCATGGCCGTACCGCGATCTCACCCGCCGACGCGCCGTGCGCGTCCTCGGTCGACAGGCAGCCCAGCCCACGAGCGCGGTCGAACACGTCGCCGAGGCTTCGTACGGTGAAGTAGAGCGACTTCGGCAGCCGGTGGACGCTGCCGTGGCCGGACACGTCCAGCACCTGCAGAGTGACCGCACCGCAGGGGAAGTAGCACCGCGCACCCGCCTGCCTGCGGCCGGTCGTCCCGAGCAAGGCCGAGTAGAACGTGACCGCCTCGTCGAGGTTCGCCACCTCGATGTTGAGGCGGAACAGGATCGGGTCGTCGTTGGCGGTCATGGCTGTTCCTCAGTCGTAGAACACGTAGGGCACGTAGGACGTCACGTCCCTTCCGCACTGCCGGTGTCTCTGTCCGCCGGACGATACTCAGCGCGCTCGCCGAATGTCGTCAACTCGACCGGAGTGCGCCCTTTGTGCCCGCTCGGTGACGACCTTCACGCGCACGGGAGTCTGCTCACCGGCAGCCCAACTCCCCCTGGTTGCACGTGTCTTGATGTACGGAAGGGGCGGAACTTGTGCGAATGCCGTGTGCGGAGGTGACAGGGTGTTCGAATGTGCTGCATTTAGTGCGTCGGGGGAGCCCGGGGCCCGTGGGGTTCCCAGGGCACTGACCATGAGGAGGAACAGAAGTGATCCGTGTCTCGCGCGTGACGGCCGCTGTGACAGCGGCCCTCGCGCTGGCGCTGGCGTCGCCGGGGGTGGCGCAGGCCTCGCCGGAACCGGAGCCCGGGCGGCCGACCGCTCCCGTGTCTCCGGGACTTCCCCAGGGCTGGCTGACCACCGGTTCCGGGGATTCGGCGGAGCTCGTATGGCGCTCGCCCGAGAAGGTGCCGGTGGGCGATGCCCAGGTCGAGTTCCGCAGCGGGGAACGGCTGTTGGGTGTCCCCAGACCCGCCGCTGACGGGCGCACCTTCAGGCTTCCGCTCGACGGCGTGCGCCTCGGCAGGACGGACGATCTGCGGGTCGAGGCCGCGGGGCGCCGTCTGGACGCGGCCGGAGTGAACGCCACGGCCCGTGAACGCCGTAGACCCGACAACTCATCGAGTCCGTCGCGTCTGCCCCAGGCGGCGACCGTGAACAAGGTCGACCCCGGCGTGGCCGGCTCGTTCCGTACGACCAGCGGCGAGTACTCCCTGCCGTCCGTCCAACTGCCCGGCTACGACACGGGCGTGGAGATGAAGGCCGTGGTGGTCGCGCCGGTGGGCGCCACGGGCAGCCGTCCGCTCGCGCTGTTCCTCCACGGGCGCCACGGCACCTGTTTCAAGGGCGACGACGTTACCCTCGACTGGCCGTGCCCGGCCGACTACGAGCCGGTGCCGAGCTACCGCGGCTACCTGCACGACCAGCAACTCCTCGCCTCCCAGGGCTATGTGACGGTCTCGATCTCGGCCAACTCCGTCAACGCCCAGGACTGGCAGGCCGACGACGCCGGCGCCCAGGCCCGCTCCTCGCTGGTACGGCTGCACCTGGCCCACTGGGCGGACTGGGCCGCCGACCCGTCCAAGGCCCCCGACGTCGTACGACGGGCACCCCGCGCCGACCTCGGCCGGGTGCTGTTGGTGGGCCACTCCCGTGGCGGCGAGGGCGTCGACAGGGCAGCGCTGGACAGCCTCGCCCCGCCCCCCGCCGACCAGGACGGCTACCACGGCCCGACCCGCTGGAAGATACGCGGAACCGTCCTCATAGGCCCCACGATCTTCGGCCAGAACCCCGCACCCGACGTGCCGTCCGTGACGATCCTGCCGGGCTGCGACGGAGACGTCATCGACCTGCAGGGCGAGTACTACGTCGACGGCACCCGAGAGGTCAGCCGCGGCAAGGCCCTGCACAGCGCGGTCTACATGACGGGCGCCAACCACAACTACTTCAACACCGAGTGGACCCCCGGCCAGGCCACGGCACCGGCCTCGGACGACTTCTCCTACGGCGGCGAAGAGCACGACCCCGTGTGCTCGCCGGGTACCGCCGGCCGGCTCACCGCCGCGCAGCAGCAGAAGGCGGGCTCGACGTACATAGCCGCGGCGGCCCGTCTGTTCGTCGCCGGTGACGACCGGGTCCGCCCGCTGCTCGACGGATCCTCCGCGCGCGCCCTCTCCGCCGGACCCGCCCGTGTCCTCACCCACGCCGTCGGCGCCGCCCGTTCGGGGGCGTTCCTGCCCGCCGCCTCCGCCAAGGTCAGCGGCGGCCGGCTGTGCGCCCAGGTGGACCCGGACCCGAAGGTCTCCTGCCTGGACCCCGCGCTCAACACGGCTTCCCCGCACTTCGCCGAGTGGCGCAGCGTGGCACCCGGCAAGGAGCCGGACCGGTACGCGCTGGCCATGAACTGGACCCGCTCCGGCGCCGCCACCGGGTTCAGCCCCGCCCGCCCGGTCGCCCTGTCCGGCGCGAAGTCGCTGAGCCTGCGCGTGATCGTGCCGCCGAACACCACCGGCACCCAGCTGGACATCGCCCTCAGCGACACCTCCGGCAAGCGGGCGAACCTCGGCCGGGTCCGCGTCGACGGTCTGTCGGGCACCTCCCGTACCTCCTCCTACTGGGCGCGCGAGGTCCGCGTACCCCTGTCCGCCGAGACCGGCAGGCGCATCGACCTCGGCCACGTGAAGACCCTGCACCTGACCCCTCGTACCGGGTCCGGGACGGCATGGCTGGTGGACGCCTACGGCTGGCGCCCCGGCACCCCCGCCGTCGAGCCCGCGAAGCTGGCGCGCGTGGACGTCGGCCACCTGACCGTCAAAGAGGGCGACTCCGGCTCGCGCACCTACCAGGTGCCGGTACGGGTGTCGGGGTCGGGCAGCGGTGAGGTCCGGCTGTTCGTGGACGAGCCGGGCAGCGCCTTCCCCGTCGCGCGCACGGTCAAGGTCCGGGCCGGCACGCACGTCGACATACCGGTCACGGTCGAGGGCAACACCCGCTACAGCTCCGACACGGACCACCGGGTGGCCGTCAAGACCGTACGCGGCGCGGTGATCGGCTCCTACCTGGGCGGCGTCACCGCCGAGAACGACGACCCTCAGCCCACGGTGACCATGACACCGGTCGCCGACCAGGTCACCGAGGGCCGACCACTGGTCTGGCGGATCAGCCTCAACACGGCCGCCGACGTCGCCACCTGGACGGACCTGCAGCTGCTGCCCGTCTCCGAGGGCCCCGAACTGTCCACCAAGGACGTCCCCGCGACGTGGCTGAACGAGAACTTCGGAGCCTCACCGGATCCGGAGCGACCCCTGTCCGCCCTGCCGAACGGCGCGGTGCTCCTGGGTGAAGTGCCCGCGGGCAGCCTGAGCATCGACGTGTCCGTACCCACCGTCACCGACCAACTGACCGAGAACACGGAGTCACTGCGCCTGCGCCTCTGGACCTACGACCCCGCTGGAGAGTCGGTCGAGGGCCCTGAGTTCACCGGCACGGTGAGCGACGCCTCCTAGCGGAGCACCACCACCTCGCGGCGAGAAGCCAAGTAGCCGGGGAGCCGTGGCGGGGCCGCGGGCTGTCGAGCCTGCGGCCCCGTTCTGGTGCTGGGGTCAGGACGGGTCGCCGTACTGGAGACCGCGTCCGTTGGTACCGACGTAGACGCGCCCGTAGGTGTCGGGGTCGCCGGTGATGACGCCGGTGCCGCCGATGTTGCCCCACTGGTGGGCGTTGTCGTTGACGCGCAGCCAGGTGGCGCCCTTGTCGGTGGAGCGGAAGACTCCGGTGACGTTCTTGACGGTGCCGATCAGGTACAGGGCCTGGTATTTGGTGCCCGGCTTGGCCTTGCCGAAGCCGAGGGCCGAAGCGGACTTCACCGTGCTCAGCGTGGTGAAGGTGCGGCCGCCGTCAGTGGAGTGCAGCAGCCCCTTGGTGCCGTCGGCGATCCACAGGTCCCCGGCGATGCCGGGGACGGCCGTGAGCCGGCCGGCGGGCAGGCTGCCCGCGCGGGCGGTGAAGCTCGCGCCGCCGTCGGTGCTGGCGTAGAGCGTGCCGCCGGCCAGTGAGTAGAACGTCCTCGCCGAGGAACGGTCGGCGACGACCACGGCGCCGGTGCCCAGACCGCTGACCCTCGACCAGCTCGCCCCCTTGTCGGACGAGTGGTAGGGAGCCTGGCCGGCCTCGGTCCAGACGATGGTGGAGCCGTCCGCCGCGAGCGCGACCTGGCCGCTGTCGGCGCTGCCCACCGGCTCTGCCCTGAACCCCTTCCAGGTGCGGCCCCCGTCGGTGGAGTAGGCGCCGTCCTGTGCGGCGCCACGGCCGACACGGACCATCAAGGAGGGGTTGGACTGGGCGAAGTCGATGTCGGTGCTGGTGACCATCATCGGGTTCTTCAGCCGCCCGGAGGGCACCCGGGTCAGGGCGTCGTAGCGGAAACCGCCCAGGTCGCCCATGCCGCTGATGACGGTGGCGCCGCCGGGCGGGGCGACCGCGTCCGCCAGCGCGGTCTCCTCCAGGCCGCCGGCCGCCACGCTCCAGTGGCTGACGCCGCCGTGGTCGGTGGCGGTGGCGTCGGCGCTTCCCCAGATACCGCTGCCGGTGCCGTACAGCACGTGCCCGGAGTCGAAGGGGTCGATGGCCAGGGCGGTCATCCAGTGACCGGTGCCGGTACCGACGTAGGGAGCGGCGGAGGCGTTCCGCACCGACTTGCCGGACAGTGCCTTCCAGGTCCCGCCGCCGTCGGTGGTCCGGTAGATCTCGTCCTCGGGGTACCAGCGGTCGAGGGTGGTGACCATCACCGTGGCCGGCTTGCGCGGGTCGACGGCCAGACCGGAGAACCCGTAACCGCCCCGGGACGGGGAGACGTCCTTCCACGCCCCACGGGCCGGCGTGTACTTCCACACGGAGCCCGCCGTCACGCCGTTGGGGCCGAGGACGTCGGTGTACGTCAGGTACAGCGAGCCGTCACCGGAGAGTACGCCGTGCTGCGGCAGTTGGCCGGTGGGCTGCCCGGAGACGGCCTGCCAGGTGGTGCCGCCGTCGGTGGAGCGGTACAGGGAGGTGGACTTGTCGGCGACACCGACGTAGACCGTCCTGCTTCCGGCCGGGCCGTACGTCACGAAGGAGATGCCCCCGCCGCTGCTCGCCCCGTCCTTGACGGGGAACGAGGAGACCTGCCTCCATGTCACGCCGTAGTCGGTGCTGCGCCACAGGCCGTTCTTGCGGGTGCCGATCAGCAGGGTGCCGTGCGCCGCGGGGTCGATCACCAGCCGTTCGCCCGCGCCGCGGCCGTCCTCGTTGCTGCCCAGCTTGAAGGGCAGAGCGGTGCGCTTGAAGGTGCGTCCACGGTCGGTGGAGCGCAGGATCTCGCCGTTGCCCGCCCAGTCGTTGGTGTAGGTGCCCGCCGCGAGGTAGAGCCGCTTGGGGTCGACGGGGTCGGTGGCCACCGAGTCGATGCCCAGCAGGTTCCAGTCCTTCTCACCGACCCAGTCGGTCAGCGGGATCCACTGCTTGGCCGCGGTGTCCCAGCGGTAGGCGCCGCCCATGTCGGTGCGCGCGTACAGCAGGCCCTTCTCGCGCGGGTTGAACACCAGCCCGGTGACGTAACCGCCGCCCACCACCTGGGTGTTCTTCCACAGGTACGGTCCGGCGGCGGCCGTGGTCCGCGCCCCGCCGGTCCCGGCCGCCGGGGTCTCGCCCACCTTCACCAGCTTCCACTGCTGGTTGGCGCCGCCACTCCCGGGATACTGGACGACTGCCGCGCCGTCGGCCATGGAGCCGCCGGAGACATCCAGGACCTGGCCGCTCCTGCGGGAGGTGAAGGTGACGGCGTCGGAACCGCTCACCTTGCCGATCCGCCACTCCTGGGAGGTGGCGGAGCTGTCGGTCTGCTGCTCGGCGGCGGCCGAGCGTGCGGTCGAACTGCCCGCTATACCCAGCACCTTGCCGCTGTTGCGGTTCACCAGCTCGTAGTAGCCGTCCCCGGTGGGCTTCAGCTTCCACTGCTGGTTGGCGGTGTTCTGGTCGGTCCACTGCTGGACACGGGTGCCGGCGGCGGTGGAGAAACTGTCGACGTCCAGCGCCTTGCCGCTGTGTACGGAAACCAGCCGGTAGAAGGCACTGCCGTCGACCGTGGCGGCCTGTGAGTCCTCCTGCGTGAACAGGAGATACGGCACGACGAGGGCGGGCGCGCCGAGCAGCAGACCGGTCGCGGTCCAGCGACGGCGGTGCCGCCCGCGGCGCCCGCCGCTCGTGGGGTTCTTCATGGAAAGGTGTTCTCCTTGCATGCCGTTCACCAGAGGAAGCTGGATCCGGCGACCGGCACGGCCGGATCCGACTCCTTGTGGTCACAGGCCCCGAAAAAAGTTGCCT
The DNA here is from genome assembly GCF_036898825.1 of Streptomyces sp. B21-083. GTDB lineage: Bacteria > Actinomycetota > Actinomycetes > Streptomycetales > Streptomycetaceae > Streptomyces. The sequence goes on from NZ_JARUND010000001.1 coordinate 5,334,308, forward strand.
TGAGCTGGGAGAACTTTTTCCGGCGGCGGCACAGCAGACGACCGCGGGAGCGTGCCGTTCGCGCTCCCGCGGTCGCCTGCCGGTGCTGGTGCTGGTGCTGTCAGCAGGTCGAGTTGGTCTGGGTGAGCAGACCCAGGCGCCACGGCAGACTGTTGTAGTCACCGCCCGCGTTGGGATCCTTGCCCTGGTACAGGTACTGCAGCTTGCAGGCCGGGATGGTGAGCGTCTGGTCGTAGCCCGCGCGGATCATCTCGCCGTGGCTGATGTCCTTGGACCAGGTGCCGCCGGGGAACGTCACGTTGCCCGACTTGGCGAACGGATTGCTCTCGGACGCGGCCAGCGGCGACCACGAGCCGGCGAGACTGCCGGAGGTCCAGGAGCGGAAGTAGCGCCTGCCGTCCGAAGCGACGGCCTCGACGAGCAGCAGGTACTGGTTGCTGCCCTGCACCTTGTAGATGTTGGAGGCCTCGAACATGGCGAACTTGGAGTCCTGGGCCGCGATGACCGTGTTGCTGAAGCCGTTCGGGAACTGGCCGACGGTCGTCTGGGAGCGGTACAGGTGGCCGTTGTCGTCGGAGGAGAACAGGTAGCAGTTGGCGCTGTCGCAGATCACCCACATGTCGACCCAGTAGCCGTTGCCGATGTTCTGCCGGATGATGTCCGGCATCGACGAGTAGAAGTTGCGCGGCGCACTCCACCCGTTGGGGTTGCTGATGTCCGGGTTGGTGGAGTACGACGCGTTGCCGGTCTGGTAGACGAGGTACCACAGCTTCTGCGGCGCGTTGTAGAAGACCTGCGGCGCCGCCCGGTACCCGGTGCCGATGGCGCTGCGGTCCAGGTAGTAGTGCGTGGCCGAACCGGCCTGGGACCAGTCGCTGAAGCTCAGGTACACCAGGTTGTATCCGGACGCCTGAGCGGTGCTGGCGAACACGTGGTACTTGCCGTTGTAGTAGACGACCGACGGGTCCTTGATGCCGGCGATCCGGTGGGTCGCGTCCGGTTTCGGGGCGATCAGTGATCCGCTCGAACTCCACCGGAAGCTGGAGGGGAGCGCGGCGGCGGATCGAGTCGTACGGGTGTCCACCGGCCGTGCCGCGGCGCTGCCGCCCAGCGCGGTCAGCGTCGACTGGAAGGCGGCTTTCTTGTTGCCGTTGCGGTCGAACAGCAGCGGGTTCTCCCCGCTGCGCCAGGAGTCACTGTCCCGGATCCCCCACACGGTGATGCCGGTGCAGCGCGACACGTTCATGCACGCCCGGACGGTGTTCGCGTACGCGGACGCGGGCGCCTGCGCGATGTCGAGTTCGGTGATCTGTACGTCGACACCGAGCGCCGCGAAGTTCGACAGCGTGGTCTGGAAGTTCGACGGCGGGCCGCCGGCGCCGAAGTGGGACTGCAGGCCGACGCAGTCGATGGGCACGCCGCGCGCCTTGAAGTCGCGCACCATGCGGTAGACGCCCTGGGTCTTCGCGTCGTTCCAGTTCTCGATGTTGTAGTCGTTGTAGCAGAGCTTGGCGGCCGGGTCGGCCGTCCGCGCGGTGCGGAAGGCCTGCTCGATGTAGCCGTCGCCCAGCACGTTCTGGAACACCGAGGAGCGGTGCGTGCCGCTCCCGCCGTCGTTGAACGCCTCGTTGACCACGTCCCAGGCGTAGACCTTGCCCTTGTAGTGGTTCATCAACGTGGTGATGTGGTTGTTCATCACGCTGCGCAGTGTGTTCGCGTCCCTGATGGAGCTGACCCAGCCGGGCAGTTGCTGGTACCACACCAGGGTGTGGCCCCGCAGGCGCTGACCACGGGCCGCCGCGCGGTTGGCGATCTGGTCGCCGGGGCCGAAGTTGAACGAGCCGCGAGCTCGCTCGGTGGTGTCCCACTTCATCTCGTTCTCGGCCGTGACCGAGTTGAACTCGCGGTCCAAGATGTTCGTGTACGCGCCGTCGCCGAGCCGTCCGGAGGCCACGGCGGTCCCGAAGTACCGCCCGGACTGGGCCGCTTGGGCACCCAGCGTGGAGGCGCGGACGTCGCTGACGTCGTGGGGAGCGGCGCTCGCGGCGCCTGGCGTCACCAGGGCGGCGACGGCCAGCAGGGGTAACACCGAGGCTCGGCGGCGGCCGAGCCGTTTCAGCGGGTTCATGGTTCTCCTCGTGCGGGTTGGGTGGGGGGTGGCGCTGTGCCGTCGGTCGGACCAGCTAGGGCGTGGACAGCTCGAACCGCGAGACGCGGACCGCGCCGCCGAGCGCCTGTGTGGCGTGGTTGAAGAGGGCGAATCGGTAGCCCATGAAGAAGCGCCAGTCGTTGCCCAGCGAGAAGGCGGGCCCCAGGCGCGTGAAGGTGACGCCGTCGGTGCTGTAGGAGAAGACGGCGGAGCGTGCCGAGCCGGGACGGATGTCCGCGGCCGCGCGCAACCAGACGCGGCTGCCCGGGACAGCCGCGCTCGCGGCCTCGGTGCCGGTGCCGGTGGTGTTCCAGTTGCCGTCCATGGTCAGCCCGTTGACCATCGCCACCCGCGTCGCGCCGCCGTCGCGCCTGACACCGATCCAGGCGGAGGAGTCCCGCAGCAGGGCGAGCCCGGCCCGGTCGCCGTCCCGCATCGCCGAGTGGTCGAGCTGGACCGTGGCGGTGGAGGAGGGACCCTGGATGCGGTGCGTGAGCGTGTTGCGGGCCCAGTACAGGTCGTTCGTGACGGTCGCGGTCCGCAGGGTCAGGCCGTCGCCGGTGGACCACCTGGAGTTGTCCGGGTTGTGGTTCCACTCCCACCTCGGCTTGAGGGTCGTACCGTCGAAGGTGTCGACGCCGGTCATGGGGGTGACCTGACGGGGTGGCGTGGGCACGGCCGGGCTCGGATACGACGCGCCCCAGGCGCCGTTCACCAGTTGTACGACGGGCCAGCCGTCCGAGGTCCAGGTGACCGGCGCGAGGACGGGCACCCGGCCACCGGGATACGCGTCCACGAAGGCCATGTAGTACCAGGCGCCGCCCTGCGTCCGCACCAGTCCGCCCTGGTGCGGGACGCCCCCGCCGGCGATCGGCCCGCGCAGGTCGAGGAGGACCTGCCGCATCGTGTACGGGCCGAAGGGGCCGCTCGACGACTTCAGGATGTACTGGCCGTTGGCCGGGCGGGTCAGGAAGATGTAGTACTGCCCGTTGATCTTGTAGAAGCGGGAGCCTTCCAGGGTGCCGACGCTCGACGGTGTGGTGAACACCTGCTGGGTGCGGACCTGGCCGCGCCCGTCGGGGGTCAGCTGCGCCACGCTGATGGTGGAGTTCCCGTACGACACGTACAGGGTGTCGTCGCTGTCGACGAGCAGCCCCGCGTCGTAGTACGGCGTGTTGATCGTCGTGAGCCTGCTCCAGGGGCCCTCGACGGCGGTGGCGGTGTAGAGGTACGTCCGGGCGAAGTCGATCTGGCCGAGCCAGTAGAAGGTGCTGTTGCTCGGCCGGTAGGCCAGTGACGACGCCCAGACGCCCCGGACGTAGCCCCGGCCGCCGTTGAGGTCGTACTTTGCTCCGAAGTCCAGGACGGGCACCGAGTGACCGGCGATCTCCCAGTTCACCAGGTCGTACGAACGCAGGACGGGCGCGCCCGGCGAGTAGTGCATGGTCGAGGCCGAGGCGTAGTAGGTGGCACCGACCCGAATGACGTCGATGTCCGCGAAGTCCTGCCAGATCACCGGGTTCCCGTACGTGGGCTGGGCTGCGGCCGCCCGGGACGCGGGGGCCAGTGGCAGCAGGGCGCCGGCGGCCACGCCGGTCGCGACGGTCAGTGCCTGCCGGCGATCCATTGAGTGTCGAGAGCATGACATATCCATGTGTCGTTCTCTCCGTGAGGGAGTGTTCGAGATGGCGAACGTCATCTGGGTCGTTGCCAGGATGATAGGAGGCCGACACATCCCGTCAATACCCCTCGCAAAATTCGCTGCCGTCATCGAAATGTTTCGGAATCCGGAGTGCGCTGTGACGTGGGAATGAGGGACTGACGGGTCGCCAGGTGTTGACACGCTGGAGGTTCTCTCTAGCATCCGTACAGTCGGCGATCCGAAATGCGATCGAAATTTCGAACGGGCTCCATGTGTCGTGGACTGTGCTGAGCCATCGCATAAGCGGTTTCATCCGCTGTCTGCCCACGTGCGCCGTACAGCTCGGATCGCCCTTTCCCGAAAGGAGCCCCCGGTGCCCAGACGATCAGGCAGACGGCTGCTGCGTCTCCTCGCGGCCGCCGCCATGGTGTTTACCGCGTTCTCCACGGCCTCTGCCCACTCCACCGCCTCGGCCGCGCCCGGCAGCCCGGCACTCACCCCACCCCTGGGCTGGAACAGCTGGAACAGCTTCGGATGCGGGGTCACCGAGGCGCAGGTCCGCCAGGCCGCCGACGCCATGGCGTCCTCGGGCATGCGGGACGCCGGCTACCGGTACGTCGTGGTCGACGACTGCTGGTTCGACCCGCAGCGCGACGCGGCGGGAAACCTGCGGGCCAACACGACCAAGTTCCCGAGCGGGATGAAGGCCCTCGGCGACTACATCCACAACAAGGGCCTGAAGTTCGGCATCTACCAGGTGCCGGGCGAACGCACCTGCGCCCAGACCAGCGGCGGCTATCCCGGGTCGACGGGCAGCAAGGGGCACGAGGCCCAGGACGCCACCACGTTCGCCTCGTGGGGCGTCGACTACCTCAAGTACGACTGGTGCTCCTCCAGCGGCACCCGTGACGAGCAGGTCGCGCGGTTCAAGCTGATGCGCGACGCCCTGCGCGCCACCGGGCGGCCGATCGTGTACAGCATCAACCCCAACAGCTTCCACGCCATCACCGGCTCCACGTACAACTGGGGCGAGGTCGCCGACCTGTGGCGGACGACCGAGGACCTGCTCGACATCTGGCAGAACAACAACACCAACAGCTACCCGATGGGCGTCGGCAACGTCCTGGACGTCACCGCGCCACTGGCCGCGCAGTCGGGCCCGGGGCACTGGAACGACCCCGACATGCTGGTCGTCGGCCGCCCCGGCCTGTCACTGACCGAGTCCCGGTCCCACTTCGCCCTGTGGTCACTGCTGAGCGCCCCGCTCATGGCCGGCAACGACATCCGGACCATGTCCGCCGACGTGAGCGCGATCCTGCGCAACCCGCGACTGCTGGCCGTGAACCAGGACCCGCTGGGCGCGGGCGGACGCAGGGTGCGCGACGACGGCAACACCGAGGTGTTCGCCAAGCCCCTGTCCGACGGTTCGGTCGCGGTGGGCCTGTTCAACCGGGGAGGCGGCTCCGCGACGGTCACCACCACGGCCGCGCAAGTCGGCCTGTCCGGTGGGCAGTTCACCCTCACCGACCTGTGGACCGGTGGTACGTCGAGCACGTCCGGGCAGATCTCGGCGAGCGTGCCCGCGCACGGTGTGGCCGTGTTCAAGGTGAGCGGTGGCAGCCCGCTGGGCGCCTCCACCTCGCGGCTGCGCGCCACCGCGTCCGGCCGCTGTCTGGCCGTGGACAACGCCTCCACCGCTGCCGGGGCCACGGCGCTGATCCGGGACTGTGACACGGCCGCCGACCAGCTGTGGACCACCTGGGCCGGCGGTGAGATCCGCGTCTTCGGCGACAAGTGCCTGGACGCCTACAACCAGGGCACCACCAACGGCACCCGGGTCATCACCTGGCCCTGCAACGGCCAGACGAACCAGGCGTGGACCGTCGGCTCCGACGGAACGGTCCGCAATGCGCGCGCCGGGCTGTGCCTCGACACCGACCGGGCCGGCACCGCCAACGGCACCCCGCTGGTCCTGTGGGCCTGCGACGGCCGGGCAAGCCAGAAATGGACTCGCGCGTGAGGGGCGTCGCGTGAGGGACGAAGGGCACCGCCCGACAGCTCAGCCACCAGCAGGCGTCCACCGGAGGCCACGATGATCGCAGCTCGACCGTTACCCCCCACCGGTACGAGGCTCACCCGGGCAGCCGCCTGGGTGATGGGCCTCCTGCTGGCGTTCGCCGTTCTTCCCGCCGCCGTGCAGCCCACCGCGGCCAGGGCCGACAACCCGATCGTGCAGCACGTCTACACCGCCGATCCGGCCCCGCTGGTCCACAACGGACGGGTCTACCTCTACACCGGGCACGACGAGGACGGGTCCACCTACTTCACCATGAAGGACTGGAGGGTGTGGTCCTCCGCCGACATGGTCAACTGGACCGACCACGGCTCACCGCTCAGCCTGGCCACCTTCAGCTGGGCGTCCAAGGACGCGTGGGCGGGACAAGCCGTGGAGCGCAACGGCCGGTTCTACTGGTATGTGCCGGTGACGAACCGGGCGACCGGCCGGATGGCCATCGGCGTGGCGGTGGCGGACAGCCCCACCGGACCGTTCCGGGACGCCCTCGGTCACCCGCTGGTGGAGAACGGCGAGATCGACCCGACCGTCTTCATCGACGACGACGGCCAGGCCTATCTGTACTGGGGCAACCCGAATCTGACGTACGTCAGGCTGAACGCCGACATGACCTCCTACGCGGGCAGCCCCACCAGGATCCCGCTCACCACCTCGGGATTCGGCACCCGCACCGGTGACCCCAACCGTCCCACGCTGTACGAGGAAGGCCCCTGGGTCTACAAGCGGAACGGCCTGTACTACCTGGTGTTCGCCGCCAAATGCTGCTCGGAGTTCATCGCCTACTCCACGGCATCCGGCCCGACCGGGCCCTGGACCTACCGGGGGACGATCATGCCCACCCAGGGCAGCAGCTTCACCAACCACCCCGGGATCGTCGACTTCAAGGGCGGTTCGTACTTCTTCTACCACAACGGCGCGCTCACGGGCGGCGGTGGCTACACCCGCTCGGTCGCCGTGGAGAAGTTCGCCTACAACGCCGACGGCACGATCCCGACGATCAACATGACGAACACGGGCGTCCCCCAGGCCGACACACTCAATCCCTACGTACGCCAGGAGGCCGAGACGATCGCCTGGGGATCCGGGATCGAGACCGAACCGGCCGCCGAAGGCGGAATGAACGTCGGCTGGATCGACAACGGCGACTACATCAAGGTCAAGGGCGTCGGCTTCGGGCGGGGCGCGTCCTCCTTCGCCGCACGCGTGGCCTCGGGCAGCTCCGGCGGCACCGTCGAACTGCGCCTGGGTTCGCCGAGCGGCACGGTCGTGGGCCGGTGCGGTGTGCCGAACACCGGGGGCTGGCAGACCTGGACGACGGTGACCTGCCCGGTCACCGGCGCGACGGGAACCCAGGACCTCTACCTGCGGTTCACCGGCGGCAGCGGCTACCTGCTCAACGTGAACTGGTGGCAGTTCACCCCCACCACCGCGACGGCGGGCCGCTAACCACGGCAGAGCAGCCGCATGACGACAAGGGCAGGATCCCTCCTGTGGGCCGCAGTGGTCGGGGTGCGGTGCCGGTCGTCCTGAGCACGCGGGTCAAGCGAGAAGGTGAGTTGAGCCGTGGCTCGGTGCTTTGCTCGGGCGACGTCTCAGGTGGGCATGTCGACGGTCAGCCCTGTTGCTCGGGCGGCATCTGCCAGTCGTTTGTCGTACGTGATGAAGGAGGTGAGCTGGGAACGGATGCGGAGAGCCGTCGCCAGGTGAATGGCGTCCAGACTCCGTACGGTTGCCGGTTTCACGGTCTGGGCCAAAATGCGAATGCCGGCGTCCAGCTCCACCAACTCGATCAGGTCGAGGACCGGGTGGAGCCGGGCGATGGCGTCAGGGGCGTAGCGTGCCAGGGCCCGCGACGACTCGATCTCCGCCAGAACCGAACTCGTCCATCCGGTCTCCGCCCGTTCGTCGAGCCAGTCGCGCAATGCCTGTGACTCGGACTCGGAGTGGACGAGTTTCACGACGGCGGCCGAGTCGAGATAGATCATCAGCGCTCGTTCTCGCGGTTGTGGGCGATCTCCGCGGCGATGTCGATGCCGTCCGGTTCGCCCAGCGGCATCCGCAGGACGGCGCGACGCATCGCGGCGGCCCGCTCTTTGCGCAGGGCGGCTTCGAGCACGGCCTGGCGGATGGCCGCCGAGCGTGAGCTGCCGTCATGGGTGAGAACATCCAGAGCGTGCTCGGTCTCCGAGTCGCTGCGGATCGTGATGGTGTCAGCCATGCGACCAATGTAAGACGATCTGTCTTACGTGGCAAGTCGCGGACGGTGCCGTCCGGGTGGCGCGGGATCAGGACGTGGGGCCGCTCCCACCGTCACGTCACAGGTGGAGGGTCTCCTCGGTGTGTTCGCGGTCGGAGTGTGGCCACACGTAGGGCAGGTCGTCCGGTACGTCGGGGAAGTGGTGGGCGTACGTGGCCGGGTCCTTGCGGACGAGGGCGGACTGGTGGCTGCGGTGGAAGGCCTCGTCGCCGAGCCAGGGCGGTAGTTCACCGGCCGCCGCGAGTGCGGGCTGCTCACGTACGGGGGCGCCCGGACGGCGCACGGTGAGGCCGGCGACCAGCGAGGCGGCACAGCTGTCCTGGTGCCCCTGTTCGCACCACACCCGGCAGATCTCCAGGCCGTACCGGACGAGTGCCTCCTCGTATCCGCTCCACATACGCACGGCGGGATGTCTGCGCCAGCCGTATCCCGGCACGGTCAGTCCCCGCAGGACCTGGAGGGCCTCGACCCGCTGCTTGCCCAGCCGGCGGCGGTCCAGGAGCAGGGCGGAGCGCCGGAAATCGGGATCCACCAGGAACGTCTGCATGGTCGCCGTCCTAGGGGGCGTGGGGGTGCGGGGGTGCGGGGGTGTGAGGGGTCACCGCCGGCGCGGGGCGGGCGGCTTGTGCACAGCGGCCTTGCCCGGCTTGGCGCTGCGGACCTGGTACCGCGGGTCCTCGGGCGAGGCGTCCACCTCGTGGTTTCCTCTTTCCGGTGTTTTCTCCGTCATACGCGGTCAGACCTTGCGGCCGGTTCGGTCGCGGCGGGTGAGGAGTCGTTGGGCACGGATCAGTCCTGGTGCGCGGTGGGCGCGCAGGGCGGCACGGGCGGCGTTGGCGCCGGGAGCACCGTGTACGCCTCCCCCGGGATGGGCTCCGGCGGAGGCCAGGAAGAGACCCGCGACGGGGGTCTCCGGGCGCCCGGTGCCGGGCACCGGGCGGAACAGGAGCTGCTGGTGGACGGCGGTCGTGCCGCCGTTGATGGCGCCGCCCACGAGGTTGGCGTCGAGTGCCTGGAGTGTGGGCGGGGCCAGGACGCGCCGGGCGCGGACGCGGTCGCGGAAGCCGGGTGCGAACCGCTCGACCTGCCGTTCCACGCGGTCCGCCATGCGTTCCTGGTCCGCCGGGCCCCAGCCGCCGTCGATGCCCTCCTCGCCCGCGTCCCGCCGGATGTCCTGCGGGACATGCGTGTAGGCCCAGGCCGACTCCGTGCCGCGCGGCGAACGGGAGGCGTCCGCGGTGGTCATCTGGCCGAACAGGGCGAAGGGGCGGTCGGGTACCTCGTGCATGGCGATCTGCGCGGCGAAGAGGGTCAGCTCGTCCATGCCGTCGGCAAGATGGACGGTCCCGGCCCGACCGGCGCCCTCGGCCCGCCAGGGCACGGGACCGTCGAGGGCCCAGTCGACCTTGAAGGTGGCGAAGTCCCACTGGAACCGCCGCAGATCGTCCAGTAGCTGTGCGGGCAGGTGCTCGGGGCCGACGAGCTCGCGGTAGAGGACCGGTACGGCCACGTCGGCGAGCACGGCCCTGCGGACGGGCACCGCCTCCCCGCCGGCGGTTCGCACTCCCACGGCCCGCCCGCCGCGGACGACGACCGTCTCCACCCGTTGCCCGCAGCGCACCCGCCCCCCACGCTCGCGCAGCCGCCGGACCAGCGCGTCGGTCAGCGCGCCGGAGCCGCCGACCGGCACCGGAAAGCCGTACGTCTGTCCGAGCATCGACATCAGCCAGCCGAAGCCGCCGCTGCCGGCCGATTCGGGGGCGAGATCGGCGTGCAGCGCGTTGCCCGCCAGCAGCAGCCGACCGCCCTCACCGCGAAACTCCTCCTCGCCCAGCCTGCGCACCGGAAGGATCAAGGACCGCGCTGTACGCAGACCACCGGCCGCCCGCAGGGTCCGGGCCAGCCGGGCCGCCGCTCTGACCGGCGGGAACGGGGTGAACAGTGCGCCCAGCAGATCGGGCCGCACGGCCTGCCACAGGTCGCACAGCCGCCGCCAGGCGTCCCCGTCGCCCGGCGCGAACGCGTCGAGGGAGGCGGCGGTGCTGTCGACGCGCCGGTCCAGTACGGCGCACCGACCGTCGCTCAGCGGATGCGCGAGCACACTCGGCGCGTGGCTCCAGCGCAGCCCGTGGTCCTCCAGATGGAACGAGGACAGGATCGGGGACGCGGCGGCGAACGGGTAGAAGGAGCTGAAGAGGTCGTTGACGAAGTCGGGATCGACGCCCCGGTCGTGGCGGACGGCGCCGCCCGGCTCCGGCTGTTCCTCAAGGACCTCCACGCTCCAGCCGGCGTCCGCCAGTACGTTGGCGGCCACCAGCCCGTTGGGTCCGGCGCCGATCACGACGGCGTCAGGCATGGGCAATACCCTCCCCACCGCTCCGGTGCTCCCGCCCTGACCGCCCCCGGCTCGGCTCCCCGTCCACGGACCCGTCCTCGCAGCACCGGGCGAGCCGGGCGAGCATGGCACGGTGGCGGAGCTGTATCAGTGCTTCGAACCCCACGTTGTGCAGAGTCCCTCCGGCCCCCTGCAGTGGGTGTTCGTCGACGATGACCAGACAGTGCTCGCCCCATTCCCGCAGCTCGATAGCGATACGGGCCGTACCGAGGACGCCGGCGGCAGCCTCCAGTTCCAGGACGGATCCCTCCTGGCAGCGTCGTACGACCGTCTCGTTGCCGACCCGGAACGGGCCCAGCCGCACCTTGTAACCGATCGCCGCGCCCTGCTGCGGCCACTGGCCGGACACGGGTCGCGAGGACTCCGTTCCCACCACCCATTCCGCATACCTGGTGCCGTCGGAAAGGACCTCCCACACTCTGGCGGGGCTGGCTTTGATGAGGCGATGACGGACGGCCACGGGAATCTCCAGTCTCACGCGTTGCCGACGACGGACCATCGCCGAGTGCCCTGTCGCCTGCGGCCCAACCACCGGGCACTCGTCGATTCCGGGTGCCCACTGCAACCGCAGTGGCTGAAAACGTGTCTCTGGGTGCATGCTCTGTGGTCCGGGGCGGGTGGGCGTCCGGCAGCACGTGCGGCACGTGGGCCTTGGGGGGCTGGAATGAGCACTTGGGGAGTACCCGGATACACCGAGTCGCTGGAGCTCGGGGCAGGGGCGAGCGGGCGGGTCGTGCTCGCCGTGCACGAGGCGACCGGCTTTCCGGTCGCGGTGAAGTACCTCAGCGACTCACTGCGCACCCGGCCCGGCTTCGTACGCGACTTCAGGGCGGAGGCGCGGCTGCTCGGCGGGCTGGAGAGTGCGTACGTCACCGGCTTGTACGAGTACGTCGAGAGCCCGGACGGCGCCGCCATCGTGATGGAACTGGTGGACGGCATCTCGTTGCGGACCCTGCTGACCAGCCGGGGCACGCTCGACCCCGAGTCCGCCCTCGTGCTCCTCAAGGGGTCGCTGCTCGGCCTGGCCGACGCGCACCGCGTCGGCGTCGTCCACCGCGACTACAAACCGGCGAACGTCCTGGTCGTACCGGACGGATCGTCCAAGCTGGTCGACTTCGGGATCGCGGTGGACGCCGGCACCAGCGTCGGCGTGGCCGGAACCCCCGCCTACATGGCCCCGGAGCAGTGGACCGGCGCTCCCGCGTCCCCCGCCGCCGACGTGTACGCGGCCACGGCCACGTTCTTCGAGTGCCTGACGGGCCACAAGCCCTACCCGGGTGACAACCTCGCCGAACTCGCCCTGCAGCACGTCGACGCGCCCGTCCCCGCCGATGAGGCCCCCGAGGCGGTGCGGGAGCTGATCCGGCGCGGCCTGGCCAAGGACCCGGGGCGACGGCCCAGCCAGGCCGAGGAGTTCGTCATCGAACTGGAGGCGGTCGCGGGCGCCGCCTACGGGCCCGACTGGGAGGAACGCGGCCGGGGGCGGCTCGCCGCGCTGGTCGCCCTGCTGCCGTTGCTGCTGCCCTCGGCGCGCGGCACGGCGCGAACCACGACGGACACCGCACGCACCATCCTGGGTGGCGACCCCGGCCTCGGCCGGGCACGGTCGTGGCGGCCCGGCCGCCCGGGAATGCTGGTCGCCGGCGCGGCCGTGCTCCTGGCTCTCGTCCTGTCGTACGGCATCCCGAACACCCCGGGAGCGGATCCCCAGCAGGCGGCACAGGCCCTGGCCACCACCAGTGCCCGGCCCGGCGTCGAGTCCGGAGGACTCACCACTCCGGCCGCGTCGGCCGACTCGTCCCCGACGTCCACCATGTCGTCGGGCTCCTCGCCCTCGCCCTCGCCGTCGACCGTGTCACCCAGCTCTTCGCCCTCGGCGACTCCCGCCCCCGGCGAGCCCGGCACCACAACTCCGCCCCCGGCGACCACGACACCCGCCACGACACCCACCTCGACCGCCACCGAGGCGGCACCGACGACCCCCGCTCCCACCTCCCCGGCCGCGCCCGCCGTCAAGGACGTCGCGGTGTCGGGCTTCCGGCAGACGGGTCCGACGACCGCCTCGGCCACGATCGACATCACCACGGACGGCACCGGCCCGATCTCCCTCACCGTCTCGTGGTTCACGGGTAACACCGGGCTACAGCTCGGCACCAACCCGGACGGCGCGTCCCAGACGTTCGTACGCAGCGGCGCCACGCAGTACACACTCACCGTCGACCACACCTTCCAGGGCGACGGCTGCTACTGGACGGTGCAGGCCACGACCACTCCGGCCTCCGCCGACGGCGGCGCCTCGCAGCAGCTGCTGACCAGGGGATGTGGCATCGGATGACCACTCAGAAGGGCGACCGCACCTCCGGTCGCCCCGAGACCGACGAGCCCACCCGGGTGCTCGACCTGTCCGACGCCGAGCCCACCCGACCGCTGCGTGCGGACGACGACGGCGACGACGACTACAGCGCCACTGTGCTGGCCAGCCACTGGATCCAGCGGCCGGAGCCGGAGACCGTTCTCATCGGGCCACCCTCGACGGACTCGACGTATTCGACGGACTCGACGGAGAAGCCGCCGACACCGGCCACCGCACAGACACCTCAGACGCCACCCGCACCTCCGACGCTGCCCGACCGTACGGAAGGCACCGTGCTGCGTTTCGGCCCGGGGGTGACGGCGGCCGTCGCGAACCGTACCCACAGCACGCTGGCCGTGGTGCCGCCGCCCCTCGCACCTCCGCACAGACGGCTGCGAAGACGCCTGCGAAGACACGCTCTGCCCGCGCTCGTCCTGATCATCGTCATCGCGTTCCTCGCCTGGCAGCGCCTGGGCCCGTCCATCGCGGCACGCACGGTGGAGGTCACGGCCCGGCCGACGGTTCTGGGCTGCGACGGCACGGCGGACATCGCCGCCCTCGTCACCACGAACGGCCGACCGGGCACCCTCTCCTACCGCTGGACCCGAAGCGACGGCACCGCCTCGGGCGTGCTGCGCGAGGAGATGGTCCGGGGCCAGGAACACGCGGACCTGCACCTGCTGTGGACCTTCCAGGGCAAGGGCCACTACACGGCACAGGCCGAACTGCGCCTCCTCTCACCCACCCGGCGCGTGGTGACCACCCACTTCACGTACGACTGCCCCTGACCGACCGGCCAGAGGCAGCCCTTCACACGCGACCTCACGCGCCTTCACGCGACCTCACGCGAGTTGGCCCAGCAGCCGAACTGGGAGTGGAGGGGGGACGGGCGTGGCGTCGTCGGCCGCGAAGGCGGCCGGGGTGAGACCGGTGCGGTCGCCGAAGAAGCGGCCGAAGTTCGCGGGGTCGGTGAAGCCGAGGTGGACGGCCACGGTCCGGGCGTCCCACCGGGCGGCTCCCAGCAGGCGCCGGGCTTCCAGGAGGCGCCGCTCGTCGATGAGTTCACGTACCCCCTTGCCGGTGGCGTCCTGGGTGGCGCGGGTGAGGGTGCGGACCGAGCGGTCGAGCAACTCGGCGTAGTCCGCGGCTTGGTGCAGTTCGCGGAAGTGCAGCTCCAGGGCGTCCAGGAAGCGTCCGTACCTGTCGGCGCGGCCGGTGCCGGACGGGGCCGTGCCGGTGGGGGCGATGCCCTGGGGAGTTGGCCACGGCTACCCCCCCCGGGACTCGACGTGTACAAGGTCGCGGGCAAGGTGTTTTTGATCGTCACCGACGACCCGGACGAACAGATCATCACGGTCATCACCGGACGGCTCATCACCGACGCGGTCGAGGATTCCTACGACCCTGGTCGCCCGGCGACGGCCGCCGGCCGGGAGGGGCCGCCGATGGTAAGTGGATCGACTTGCCACGCGGGTGATGCGGGAGTTACCTTCAGGTGGTGAGTCCACCGACTTACCTCACACCTCGGCAAGGAACAACGAACATGAATCGTCTTGCGGGCAAGCGCGCCCTCATCACCGGCGGTACGAGTGGAATCGGTCTGGAGACCGCCCAGCGTTTTGTCGCGGAGGGGGCCGACGTACTGGTCACAGGCGTCACCCCGGCCAGCATCGACAGGGCGCGGCAGATCCTCGGGGACAAGGTGCCGGTGGTCCAGGCCGACGCACGCGATCTCGATGCGCAGCGCGGCCTGGCCGAGCGGGTGCGTGAGCACTTCGGGGAGCTGGACGTGGCCTTCCTGAACGCCGGGGTCTCGGACTGGCGGCCGTTCGAGGACCACACGGAGGACAGTTTCGACCGGCTCTTCGACATCAACGTCAAGAGCGTCTTCTTTCTCACCCAGGCCCTGGTGCCCGTGCTGGCCAACCCGTCCTCGGTCATCCTCAACGCGTCCAACAGCGCGCACGGCGGCTACGGGCAGTCGAACGCCTACGCCGCGACGAAGGCGGCTGTCTCCTCCCTGATGCGGTCGTGGAACGCGGACCTGCTCAGATCGCACGGCATCCGGTTCAACGCGGTCAGCCCCGGACCGGTGAACACCCCGCTGTACTCCAAGCTGGGGATCGAGGACCCCGCGCAGCAGACGGCGGTGCTGGAGGGGATCAGCGCCGGCATCCCGCTGGGCCGCATGGGTATGCCCGAGGAGGTCGCGGAAGCCGTCGTGTACCTGGCCTCTGACGTCTCCGCCTTCGCGGTGGGCCAGGACCTTATCCTGGACGGCGGCCAGACCGTCCTCTGACAGCGAGGATGCGGCTGGGAGACGGGCGAGGGGCGTGGGCATGTCGGTGGCGGACCGAGCGGGAACTGGTGGCGATACGTGCCAGGCCGGATATCACGCGCAGATCAAGGCGGAGAACCGCGCGCGCATCATCCGCGCCGCCCGCGACCTCTTCCTCGCCCGGGGGTACGACAAGACCTCCCTGGCCCAGATCGCCAAGGAGGCCGGCGTCTCCACCGGCACACTCTTCAAGCGGTACCCCTCCAAGGCGGCCCTGTTCGCGGCCGTCACCTCCGAACAGTGGCAACTGGATGTGGAGTACGCCGAACCGCCCCCGCCCGGTGATCCCCGGTACGGTCTGGACCACATCGGCCGCGACTACGCCTGCCTGGTCTCGCGGCCCGGCACGGCGGCGCTGTGCCGCCTGATCATCACCGAACTTCCCCAGATGCCGGAACTCGCCGACATCGTCGGCACCGGCTTCGCCATCGACCGCGGACCCTTCTTCGACCGGCTCCGCGACTACCTGGACGCCGAAGCACAGGTTGGCACACTCGACTTCCGTTCGGCCGACGAACAGCCACAGCCAACATCCGCGGTGGCCGAGCAGTTCCTCGGCATGATCTGCGGCCAGCTCCTGTGGCCTCAACTCGTACGGACCGACTTCGTCCCGCCCGACCCCACCGACACCACGATCGTGGACGAGGCCGTCGCCCTCATGCTCACCCGCTATCGCACCGGATCCTGAACCCGGACCACCAGACCGCGTCTCTCTCGGGAAGATCAGTCTCAGATCGATGTCATGTCCACGGCGGAACGATGAGTCTGCGGCTGAGCCGCCGAGCACGAGGAATGCATGCGACATGCGAGCTCATCTCGCGCACCGATGAGTTTCCCGCGCCGCGCCGGTCTGTACGCGTGAGTGCGTGTTTCTGATCTGTGGTGCTTCGTCAGTAGCTGATCGTCAGGGTTAGGGTTGCTCGTGAGTCGAGAGCCTGTTCGGGGGGATGGATGCGGCGGGATCGTTCACTGCGCTTGGCGGTCTGCGCTGGCCTGGTTGGAGTAGCGGTCGCCGCGACGGGGTGCACGAGCCGTTCGCACGATCCAGCGGTTTCCGACATGTCGCCCAGTGCGCGGACCTACCTGTCGCAGGCGCTGAACATCATGGAGAAGCACTCTCTTGTTCGTCACCAGGTTGACTGGTCGGACTTGCGGAGCAGGGCGTTCTCACAGGCGCGCGGCGCGCAGAAGACGGCGGACACGTACGGGGCGATCTACTCGGCTCTAAATGCGCTGGGCGACGGGCACAGTGTTTTCTGGGAGCCGGAGGAGGCGAAGGAGCGTTATGGAGCGTCTGTAGTCAACTTCGATGGCCTGAAAGGCCGTTCTTTGAAAAGCGGTGTGGGCTACATTTCTCTGCCTGGTGTGCAGGGGTCTCAGGAGGCGTACGACCAGTACGTGCGGCAGGGCCGGAGTGCCGTGGCGAAGGCCGGCGCGGGTGAAGCCTGCGGCTGGGTTGTGGATCTGCGCTCGGACACTGGTGGCAACATGTGGCCGATGCTTGCGGTGGTAGGTCCGATCCTGGGCGATGGCACGGTCGGTGCGTTCGTGGATGCCGACGGCAGCAAGTCCGTTTGGTCGATTAAGCACGGGAGTCCATACGAAGACGGCAAGTTGGTCGGCTGGGGGGATGGCCGACCGTTCGCCAAGAGCGCCCCGCCGGTCGCGGTCCTGACCGGCAAGCGAACAGGCAGTTCGGGTGAAGCGGTCGTGGTGGCCTTCCGGGGACGTCCTGACACCTGGTTCTTCGGCGAGCAGACCTACGGCGTCCCCACGGGAAACAAGCCGTACCACCTAGCCGACGGAGCTGTGCTGGTCCTCACGGAAGTCAAGGACGCGGACCGAACGGGCCGTGCATATGACGCGCCGATTCCTCCAGACGTGGAGATTGTCAAAGACCCACGCCCGGTGGCACGTAACCGGGACGAGGTCCTGCAGGCAGCACAGAGCTGGCTCCTCAAACAGGCTGCCTGTCGTCAACCGTGAAATGCTCCGGCGGTTTCCTCGGCCAGCTGGGGGTGGCCCCCTTCCGTGCGAGACGCCTGGCATGAGGGTGATGGCGGCCCAGGTGATCAGGGTTTCGGAGTGCTGGATGAGCCGTTCGTAGTCCCTCGCATGGCGGGGGGCGTGCATCATCCACGCGAGCGGCCTCTCGACGACCCAGCGGCGGGGCAGCACGATGAAGCCCGGAGGCGTCCTTGGGACGGCTGACCGGCTTGATCGTGAGGTTGGGGTGCTGTTTCGCCCAGTCCACGAGCTTGCCGGCGTAAGCGGAGTCGGCCCACACGATTGTGATCTCGGGGTGCATCAGGCGCAGGCGGAAGAGGATTTCCTTGGCGGCTGCGGCGTCGTGCAGGTCGGCGGGGGTGACCATGACGAGCAAGGGAAGTCCGCGGGTGTCGACAACCAGGTGGCGCTTGCGGCCGTTGATCTTCTTGCCTGCGTCGTAACCGCGGGTGGCCTTGGAGACCATCTCAGCGGCTTTCACGCTCTGGATGTCGATCACGGTGGCCACCGCTCGGGGTCCTTTGCCCATGTCACGGCGGATCCGGCCCGCCAGATGATCACGGATCTGGCCGACGATCCCGGCAGCGGCCCAGCGGGCCATGAACCCCCAGACCGTGCGCCAGGGGGAAATCCGCAGGCATGGCCCGCCACTTGCAGCCGGTGTCCACGACGTAGCGGATCGCATCGACGATCTCGCGGCGGGGATGCTTCTCCGGCCGGCCGCCTTTGCTGGTCTCGCAGGCCGGGCTGGGCAACAGTCCTTCGAGCAGTGCCCATTCAGCATTGGTGGTGTCCGAGGGGTAACAGCGACTGCGCATGACGGCTGTCCTTCAGACGGTGCGGCAGGGCCGCCCGCAGGGCAAGTCCCGCCGCAGGTCAGGAGCTGGCGATGAGGTCGAGGGTGGACTCGATGGAGTTGAGCTGGGCGACGATGTGCTTCACCCACTTGTCGCCCGGGTGGGCGGCGGCGTGCGGGGCGACGGTGCCGGTGATGAACCGGCGAAACTCGGTCAGCTTCTCCCTGACCACCGCCCGTTCGCATGCCTCCAGCACCGGCCTCTCCGCGCCGAGCTGATAGCCCGTCGCCCCGGTCCAGGTCAGCGGGGGCCATCCCTTCTCCGCGGCCAGGTCCTTCAGCGCGGCGAGCCCGGAACGGACCTGACTCGGGGACAGGTCACTCGCGCGTACCAGCTGAGGGAACTCAAGGCCTGCGGTCTGGCCTCAAACAGCACGAACCGCAGGGTGTCCGCGTGACGTCTGGCTGCGTCGCCCCGTCGCCGTGAGGCGCGGGGCATGCCTATTTGCCCTTCAACATGCGGGCGAGCTCGTCGTCCATATCAACCTTGCCCGTGTCGACCGCGGTCTCGATCCAGTTCAAGGTCGCCCGGACCCGGGCGACATTCTCATGCACGATCGTGCGCTCGTCGTCGTTGAGGGTGCGGTCGCGCAGGCCGGGGGCGGTGCGGCCGGCCGCGGCGACGAACGAGTGGCAGGCGGTGACCAGGTCCAGGAACTCCACCGTTCGGTCGAGGTGACGCACGGCCGGGGCGACCGGGCTGGTCTCCTCGAAGTGCTCGCGGGCTTGCCGACTGCGTTCGGCCTGGGCATGGTTGGCCTGGTGGCGGGCGGTGTCGTCGCTCATCACCTTGAAGGCGACGCCCGGCCTGCGCAGCAGGCTGGTGGCGGCGGTCGTCGCGACCGTCTCGTCGCGGGTGAACTCCTCCACCACCCGGACCTTGTCCTCCAACGACACTTTGGCCGCCACCTGCGGACGCTTGAGGAAGTTCGTGGTCACCGCCGCGGCGACCTCCTCGTCCTGGGCCAGTGAATGGATCGCGGTGACCTTCTCCTGCGTCGTGATGGGAGTTTCGACCTGCTGTCCCACCCGCCGGCTGGCGTCGTCCGTATGCCACCGGGCCTTGCCGTCCGGTGGCGTCAGAATCGCAGCGAACCGCTCGTTCTCGTCCTCGATGTTCGCCAGAGCACGGTGGACGGTATAGGACGCGATCTTGGGCTGGCGGCGTTCCTTCGGCCAGCGGGAGGCCACCCACCTCGTGGTCTTCACCGTGGCGACGCTCAGTCCGATGTCGTCGGCCAGCCGCTTCATCGACTGCTCGACCGTGTACCCGGTCTCCGCGATCGGGCCGCCTCGCTGCCTCATCGGCTCGATCTCCAGGGCGCGGTCTCCGATCGTGAACTGCCCGCGTGTCAGCTGTTCGACGACGTCCCGCAGCTCGGCCACGATCTGTTCGTAGCGGGAATGGCTGACGCTTCCGACCTTTTCGGCCACTTCCGTCATGGAGTGTCTCACCACCAACTGCGGTGCCAGGCACGGCACTTCGGGCCGTGATAGGTCAGGTCCCACATCTGTCACCGAGAGTCAGACCGAAAATCCTAAGATCACAACTGATGACCGTAAATGACCGGACCCTGAACGGAGTTGGACTCAGGATGCGTTCGACCAGCGGTCACTGTGACCGATCTGCGAACGGTTCCTTGCGGCGCCTCCAGGCTCTCACCACACATCGTCGTGAGCAGTACCGGGCGTCCGAGCGACGGTCGACGCCAGGCACCCACCGGGTCCCGCACTCCGGGCACTCAGCCGTGTCAGCCTCACCCTGGACGGCCGCCAGGCTTGCGCAGCCGCCGTTCCTTCCGCCACTGCCTGGACCGACATTCCGACGAGCAGAACACGGCACAGGGCCGGGCGTCCGGCCTCAGCCGTTCACCACAAGCCCGACAGATCCTGTCCCCGGCCTTCCCGGTGTCCTTGGACACCACGCCAGCGTAGGGCTCACGACTACTCAGAACTTGGGCTTAGAAACACGCACTGAGCTTGTCATTTAAGGTCTGGCGTCGAACGCGACTCGAACTTGACCAGTGTTTCCGCAGTTCAGCGGACGCGAAGGCGGCCTTCGTCTGATCCTGTGCTCCGTCACAGAGGCAGAGGAACCAGCGCGAAGGCCGTGGTCGTGAGTTGGGGGAATCAGGGTGTCCTGCGGAATGCGTTCACGGAAGTGTCATGCTTCCGGGCGGAGTTGTACGCGTGTCTGACCTCGCGGGGCGACGCGCTGTTCGAGCTATGCGATGCGCTGTTGTGCACGGACGGGCCGGTGCGGACGCTGGTGGACCTGGCGCTCGCGCCGGAATACCGTCGAGGCCACGGGGCTCTCTATGGCGGCCTCAACCAGGGTCGGATCGACTTCGCCCGGCTGTGTCGTGCGCTGGCCTCGATCCCCTTACCCAGGGCGGCAGACGGTCGAATCGTGCTGGCTGCGGACGTCTCCCCATGGCTGCGGCCGGACGCCAACACCTGCCCTGACCGGTCCTTCTGCCACACCTTTGGCCGGGGCGCGGGCAAGCACCAGATGGTGCCGGGCTGGCCGTACTCGATCGTGGCCGCGCTGGAGACAGGCCGCACGTCCTGGACAGCAGTGTTGGACGCGGTCCGGCTGGAGCCCGGCGCTGATGTCGCCGTAGTGACCACCGTCCAGGTTCGCGAGGTCGTCGAGCAACTCGTCGCCGCGGGCCAGTGGAAGCCGGGCGACCCCGAAGTCCTGGTCGTCCTGGACGCCGGATACGACGCACCCCGTATCGCCCACCTGCTCCGTGATCTGCCCGTCGAGATCCTCGCCCGGCTCCGCTCAGACCGTGTCATGCGACGGCCGGCACCGCCGCAGGTCTACGATCCCAAGGGCGGCCGACCGCCCAAGCACGGCGGAGAGTTCGTCTTCGGTGACCGAGTCACCTGGGGCACCGAGCAGGCCGTGACGACCACGGACACCCGCCTCTACGGGAAGGCGACCGCCCAGGCGTGGGACCGGCTGCACCCGAGGCTGACCCGGCGGGCTGCCTGGCTCAACCACGACGGACCACTGCCCATCATCGAAGGCACCGTCATCCGGCTGGTCGTGGAGAAGCTGCCCAGCGGCGGGGTGAACAAGCCGGTCTGGCTGTGGTGGTCGGGCACCGGCGCCACCACAGACGACGTGGACCGCTGCTGGCAGTCCTTCCTCCGCCGCTTCGACCTGGAGCACACATTCCGTCTGTTCAAGCAGACACTCGGGTGGACGAAGCCTCAGCTTCGCAGTCCGGAGGCGGCTGACCGGTGGACCTGGCTGGTGATCGCCGCCTATGCCCAGCTCCGACTCGCCCGTCCGCTCGCTGCAGACCTGCGGCGGCCCTGGGAGAAGCCGGCCGAACCGAACAGACTCACACCCGCCCGCGTTCGGCGAGGGTTCAGGCACCTCCGTACGAAGACCGGCTCTCCAGCCGGTGCGCCCAAACCGACGCGCCCCGGTCCCGGGCGGCCAGCCGGCTCGAAGAACCGCCTCCCGGCCATCCGCCACGATGTGGGCCGGGTCCTCGCCACGGGCGAGGCCTATACTCGCCCGTCCCACCACAAGAGAGGGACGAAGCCTCGGCGAACTGCATAAAGCAGCAGCTCAGAGCGCAGGTGAGACGTCGGCAGGCTTTCTTCTCGGCAGAATGAGCCACATGGCCGTAGACAAGGACGCAGCATTCAGACTGCCGCGAGGCGCCACAGGCTTCTTCCAGCCGAAGGACGGGCCGCTACCGGAAACCGACCAGCGGACGTTCCGGGCAGCGCTGTATGCAGCCGCCCGGGCAGCCAAAGGCCATGTGGGCGAGATAGAGGAACAGACGTACCCCCGTACGTTTCACACTGCAACGGTCTTCAAGGGCACAGGCGAGTACGTCATCCTGTGTCACGCCTACCACCCCTGGATCGCATTCGCTCAGGAACGCCGGGACTGGTACACCGAGGAGTTCCTCGCACCGCCACCGTGGGCCCATGCCTTTACCGACCTGGGGTTTGTAGTGCTTGACCGCGCGCAGCTCACTCTGGCGCTCTCGGACATCGACACCTCGGCCCTAACCCAGGGCGAATGGCGCGAAGTTCGCTTCTACGGCATCACCACCTTGGGCGGAGTGCTCTTCAACGCGTGGGACTGACGTCCAAGCAGGACCTCGGCGCTGGACGATAAATGTCAAGCTGAGACCGACTCACGGAAGGCTGGCGCCATGCGGAAACTGATTTACGCCATGAACCTCTCCCTGGACGGCTACATCGCCGCGCCCGGCGACGACATCGGCTGGAGCGCGCCGAGCGACGAGCTGTTCCAGTTCTGGTCCGACCAGTTGCAGGTGACGGGCCTGTCGCTGTACGGGGGCAAGCTGTGGCGGACGATGAGCTCCCACTGGCCGACCGCCGACCAGCAGCCGGGCGCCACCCCGGCGGAGACCGAGTTCGCGCGCCGCTGGCGGGACATGTCGAAGGTGGTGTTCTCCTCGACGGTCGACAAGGTCGACTGGAACACCCGCCTGGTCACCGGCGACGCGGTCGCCGAGATCACCCGGCTCAAGGCCGAGGACGGCGGCCCGATGGCCATCGGCGGCGCGACGCTCGCCGGGGCGGCCATGCGGGCCGGGCTGATCGACGAGTACGTACTGGCCACGGCGCCGGTCCTGGTGGGCGGCGGCACGCCGTTCTTCAGCGTGCTGGACAGCTGGGTGAACCTGAACCTGGTGGAGACGCGGACGCTTCCCGGCGGCGTGATCCTGACCAGGTACGAGACGAGGCACTGAGCGCCGGCCACACGGCTCGACCGCCTGCCGGGTCCCCGCGACCGCGAACGCCACCACCGACTTTTCCGCGTTGGGCCAGTTCCGCGCCGGCCGTCACCGGGTCGCCGGTTTCATCGCCCCAACAAGACAGCGGAGCGGGATCGCTGACGAGACGTCTGGCCGACGGCGTCTACGGGTGCGTGTCCGTGACCGCGATGACCTCGTCGAGGTGGTCCAGGGCGGCCTGGAGGTCGTCGATCTTGGCCTGGATGCGCTCGCGCTCGGCTCGCAGCATGGCTCGTTGCTCGGCGTCGGTGTGCCCGGAGTCCCAGCACGGCAGGAGTTCGCTGATCCTTCGGCTGGTGAGGCCGGCGGCGAACATCTGCTGGAAGAAGCGGATCAGGGGGACCGCGTCCTGCCGGTACAGGCGCTGGCCGGACGGGCTGCGCTGCGCGATGAGCAGCCCTTGCTGCTCGTAGTAGCGCACGGCGCGCACTGAGACGCCGGCACCTCGTGCCGCCTCGCCGATGCGGATCAACCGCTCGGCTGCGGCCCCTGTGACAGTCATGGTGATTCCTCTCACCCCTGGCTCCGAGGACCCAGCACTTGCCTCTGACGCTAGCGTCAGGTTTTAGCGTACCGGCCATGGATATCAACAACTCCGTCGCCCTTGTCACCGGAGCCAACCGCGGCCTGGGCCGCGCCTTCGCCCAGCGCCTGCTCGAACGGGGCGCCCGCAAGGTCTACGCGACGGCCCGCCGACCGGAGACCGTGGACCTGCCCGGGGTCGAGGTGCTGCCCCTCGACATCACCGATCCCGCATCCGTGAGGGCCGCGGCCGAGGCCGCCCCGGACGTCTCGCTGCTCGTCAACAACGCGGGAATCAGCACGGGGACCGACCTGGTGACCGGTTCGCTGGACGCGGTGCGGCACGAGCTGGAGACCAACATGTTCGGCCACCTGGGAATGATCCAGGAGTTCGCGCCGACACTCGCCAGGAACGGCGGGGGCGCGATCGTCAACGTCCTCTCCGCCATGTCGTGGTTCGGGGGCAAGGGCGCCAATGCCTACCACCTGACCAAGGCCGCCGCGTGGGCCATGACCAACGGCGTCCGCCTGGAGCTCGCCGAGCAGGGCACGCTCGTCACAGCGGTACACCTCGGCCTGGCCGACACCGACATGGCCGCGGGCTGGCCCGTGGACAAGATCGCACCGTCGGACCTGGCCGACGCGGCACTCGACGGTGTCGAGGCGGGCTCCGCCGAGGTCCTCGCCGACCAGTGGAGTCGGGACGTCAAGTCCCGTCTGCCGCTGACGCCGGAAGAGTTCAACGCGGCGATGGACCGCGCCCTGGTGGCGCTGATGACGGGCTGAGGGCCTCCCGGACCGCACGGGCTTCGGTCGGCTGCTTCTCCAACGGCCTCGCGAACTCCTCTGCTTGAGGTTGAAACTCGTGGTGTCGTGTCGCTGAGCAGGCGGATCCGACGGTCAGGCCGGTCGCGGCGGCCTCTGCAACGCGCGTCTACGGCAACATGATCAGCGGGCGTGCCCGGGCCCGCAACGATCGCTGACGGCGGGCGGCGCCCCTGGCGGCGCGACTCGCACACCGCAAACCTCCGAGCGCCCGCCCATACGGCCATCGCCGCTCGTCACCCCGCGTCGCTTGACCGCACCCACGCCGAGACATCCGAACGGCGCCGACGACCACCGCCCGCCTCGGACGAGCGGCGCCGGCGCCGACACCGTGACGCTTTCGGGGCGCGCCTGCCGCTCCGGATCCAGGAGTTCGGCAAGACGTCACCGTGATCGGCCGTACGTTTTCCGCGCTGCCGTCGGTCAGTGCTGTGAGGCGCTGCCCATCTCCGCGGTGAAGACCACGGGATCGCTGTCGAACCCTCGGACCATCTCGTGAAACTCCCACGCTCCGGAGGTGTCGCGGACGAACTCGGCGACGGTCGTGGCGGTGGATCCGGCGACCTGCGCGAAGTCGTCCTTCAGCAGTTCCTTGTACCCCTCGACGACCAGCACTCCGGCATTCGACATGTCGCCGAAGGTCATGGGGCCGCTGTTCTGGTGGATGGCCACGCCCACAACCACCCGCGCGAAGGAGGACGCGAGGCGATCAAGTTCCAGCGTCATCACTTCGACATAGCCGAACCCCTGACCGGTCTGGCTGTGCCGACTCATGTTGATGGTGCCGTCCGGTGAGCGGCTGTCGAAGTGGACGACGTACACCGGTCGCCCGTAGGGGGCGTCCGCCGAGTAAGTGGTGGCGATGATGTCGAGATGACGAGGCGGCTGATCCCAGGGACTCGGGTCCCACTTGAGCCGTACCTCGGCCTTCCCCACTCCCCGGCTGTCGCTGCTCACCGGATTACCGCCTCCCCCGTATCGAGTCATCACGGGGTGGTCCCCGCATGGTCAAGTATGGCTCTTGGTGCCGCTGTTGAAGCAAAGACGCCGGCTCGCCCCGTCGGCCGGTGGGGGACATGTACCTCCGTGATCCTCATGTGTCCCGGCGTGGGTTCGCCAGGACGACGCCGCCGGGGCGAGTGCGGTAAGTGGCCACCCGGCTGCCGTTGGCACCGGAGTGTGTGGTGAGCGGATGTTGAGGGTCACCGGCATGCAGGCCGTAGGAAAGACTGCCGGGAACCGGCAATGCGTAGGCGGGACTCGGCCTGGCAGCATTGACCGAGGGGGCCGCGACCGTTGGTTTCATTGCCGAGCATCGGCATGTGTCCGCAAGGGGCAGCAGGGGTCGTGTGCCGCCGGACCGGCTGACGCGCGCATTGGCTGGAAGGACCGCCGGGCCGCGCTGTTCGAGACCGGGCTAGGCACGGCAGGTGAGGTCGTGGCTGGGCAGACGGCCTGTGACCAGGTAGGTGTTGACCGCGTCGCTGGCGCAGGCGGGGGTGGCGGGGATGCCGTACACGCCGTGATCCCGTCCGCCCTGGACCAGGACGAGGCGTGAGCCGCGCAAGGCGCGGTGCATGGCCTGGCCGCTTGCCGCCGGTGTCTGGGAATCCCACTGGTTCTGCAGGATGAGAGCGCCTCCCGTGTTGTCGACACGTGTGGCCGGTTCGGCGCCGCGCGGCCAGAAGGCGCAGGGCGTGATGTTCGAGGTGAAGTCCCCGTAGAGGGGGAGGCGAGCACCGTCGCGTATGGCGTCGTGCCGGTAGCGGGCCGGGTCGCGAGGCCATGAGGCGGAGTTGTCGGCGCAGACGACCGCCCAGTGCAGTGCCTGGAAGTTGGCGTCGAAGGGGTCCGCAGGTTCGTCGGACGGCTGCGGATCCGGGCGGGTGGCCCGGGCGTTGCGGAGGCTGACGACGTCGCGTGCGGCCTGATAGGGGTCGAAGAAGAACATCGGCCGCAGCGACTCGCGGATGTCGGCACCGGTGACGGCCCGGTCCTCGAAGTCGAAGTCGCTGCCGTTGTACTTGAGCGGCGTGCTGTCGGCGCGGGCGAGCAGCCGGAAGAACGCGGCGCGGACCTCTGCGGGAGTGTCACCGAGGTGGTACGTGCGGTCCCGGCCGGCGACCAGACGGGTCCAGTCCCGGAACGCAGGCTCGACGCCCTCGGCCATGGCCTGGTACGTGCCCCGGCCGAAGCGGTTCGGGTCCACTGAACTGTCGAGGACGACGCGGTCTCTGCGGGCCGGAAACATCTGGGTGTAGACGGCGCCGAGGTAGGTGCCGTAGGACACGCCCAGGTACGAGATCCGCTTCTCACCCAGGACGGCACGGATGACGTCCATGTCCCGTGCGGTGTTCCGGGTGGTGAGATACGGCAGGCGGGCGCGGTCCCGGGCGACGCACTTCGCGGCGAAGCCGCGGGCGATGGCGGTGGTCCGGCCGAAGGACGCCGGCCGGTACGCACGCGGCCAGTCCAGCTCGTTCGTGGTGAGGCCGCAGTTCAGGGGGCTGCTTGCGCCCGTACCGCGCGGATCGAAGCCCACGAGGTCGTACCGGTCCCGGACGCTCTTTGGCATGACCTCCTTGTACGTCAAGGGATTCCCCAGCCCTCCGGTGCCCGGCCCTCCCGGGTTGGACAGCAGCACACCACGCCGCTTACCGGGCACGCTGGTGCGCAGCCGGGAGATCTCCATGCGCAGCGTGGGTCCGGCGGGCCGCGTGTAGTCGAGCGGCATTTTGAGGGTCGCGCACCGTAGGCCGGCGGGGTACTCCCCGGCGGTGCCGCAGCGGTGCCATGCGGGGCGTTGGTCGTAGTAACGGTCGAGGGCGGGGGCCGGGGAACGGCCGATTTCGACGGCTGTCGCCTGGGCAGTGGGCATGCACAAGCTGACGATCAGTCCGGCCGCGACGAGGGCGGCCTTGCGTGCGGTAAGCATGACAAGGACTCTGCTCCAGCACCCGACCGCCCCGCCTCGGCCGAACGGCCAGAAACGAAGGCGATCGCCGGGGCCCTCGGCCGAAAGGCCGATGGACGCAAGTGCCCTTCGGCATACGAAGTCTGACCGTACGTACGTGGGTACGCACGCACGTGGGTGGAGTCGGAGGCGACCCGGGTCGAGCCCCGGCCCACAGGTAGTGCACCCGGCGAGCGTCACCCTCGGAGCTGACGCAGCGGCATACCTGAGGCTCGGGAAGCCGGGTTGGACATCAGACCCAGGCGGTCGGTATTTCGGCTGACCCGCGGGGAACGGTGCGAACCGGACGATGAGGGAGCACCCCACCAGGTGCGGTCCGGAGCCGTGCGCCGCGCTGTCCGCGCCTCCGACGGGAGCAAGACTTCCTGATGACCTCACCTCCCGCCTCCCGCACCCCGCACCCCCACCGTGGCCGCCCGTGCCACGGAGCTCTCCAAGGTCTACGTGCCGGGTGACACCCAGGTGGTCGCCCTCGACCAGGTCAGTGTCGCGGTCAGCGCGATCGACAGACGGACGAGATCGTCAGCGGCGAGAGCGCTCAGCAAAAAGGCCCCGGCCGATGACCTGGGCCGTCCTTCTTGACGACCTGACCACGCAGCGACCTGACCACGCAGTCATACCCCTTGTTGAGGCAGTGTGCGGTTCATCCTCGTGATCGTCAACCATCGACGTCATTCCACGTAATGGGCGTGACATGAGTCTTGACTTCGGCATGGTGGCCGCCACAGACTCCGCCTGACCGCGCGGTCATACGGCTTCATATGACCGCGCGGTCATGCGAACCCGTATGACCGCGCGTAGACGGCCGAGCGCCGGACCCGCCGCCCCGAAAAAGGAGAGGCCATGCACAGAGGTAGGTCGACGAAGGTGCTGGGAACCTTCGCTGCAGCGACTGCGATGCTGGTGATACCCATGGCCAGTGCGCAGGCGTACAACCCGACGGGCGGGGTCATGTACCAGCTCGGGAACGAATCGTGTCTCAAGGGCCGGGGTAACTGCGCGATCTATGTGAAGTCGGCGCAGCTGTCGAGCGGACGCCTGGTCGCGTCGTTCGAGAAGGCCACGGTCGTGCCGGAGACGGGAAGCGCCGACGGGGAGACACTGCCGATCTACAAGAGCGACGACCACGGAACGTCGTGGCAGTCGCTCTCGGAGGTGAAGGCCCCGGCGTATCTCTCCAGCGATCCGCGCTACGCGAAGTACACGAGCAACTGGGGCGCCCCGTACCTCTACACGCTTCCGGAGAAGGTCGGCAAGCTGAAGAAGGGCACGCTGCTCCTCGCGAGCGTCGTGACGGGTGACGACCACTACTACCTTGAGCACAAGGCGGCCGACCCGAACTGGACGCCGTCCAACGACGGTGACCGCAGCGACGTAGCGATGGCCCTGTACTCCAGCACCGACGACGGCGTGACGTGGGACGTCCTCAACATCATTGCGACGGGGGGCTGGCAGGGCGGCAGCGCGGGTGCGGTCGGCAAGAACGTCGCCGCCGCGAACACGTACAAGCAGGTGGACCCCTTGTGGGAGCCGTACCTGATGGTCCACAAGGGCCAACTCGTCTGTTACTACTCGGATGAGAACGACTACGTCGGCTTCGACCCGGTGACAGGCGTCCCGAAACTGGACCCCGCGAACGACACCGCCCCGGATTCGCACGGGCAGATCCTCGTCCACAAGACCTGGGACGGCCGCAAGGCGCAGTGGAGCGCTCCGGTCGTCGACCTCGCGGGCCTGACCCAGGACATGGGCGGCGGCAAGACGGAGATCGGTGGCGGGCGGCCGGGCATGACGAACGTCGTCCCCACCACGGACGGCAAGTGGCTCCTCACCTTCGAGTACTGGGGCGGCGGAACCAACACCAGGTACGTGCTCGCCGACGACCCGCTGAAGTTCTACCGCGGCTCCCCCACGGGTACGGGCGTCACCTCGCTGCCGGTCGACGCCGGTTCCCGTCCTCTCGCGGTCGGTGGCAGCCCGGTCGTCATCGCGCTTCCCGACGGGCGACTGGCCTACAACGCGTCCAACAGCGGCAACGTCTGGATCAACGAGAGCGGACGCGGCGACGGCGTGTGGAAGGAGTACCAGACGACGTCGCGGGCCGGCTACACCCGCAACCTGCAGTACGTCGAGGGCACCGGCCGCATCTCGATCCTCAACCACGAGGGCACCTCGACGCTCCGCTTCGCCGAGGTCGACTTCGGCCGTTCCGAGGGTGCCTACTACCAGCTCGTGAACCGTAGGACCGGCCAGGTGATCGGTACCGGGAACAAGACCAACGACGCGAACATTGGCAACGGGGACGTTCCCGACGTCCGTCTGGAGGACGCCGGTTCGGCGGCGAACAAGGACACGCAGTACTGGCACCTGACCACCAAGGCCGATGGCGCACTGACGTTGCTGAACAAGGCGGGCGGCCGTGCCGCCGGCATCTGGACGGCGAATCCGACGGTCGGCCAGCGGATCGGCCAGTGGGCCGACGACACGCCGGCGGGTCTGTGGAACCTCGTCAAGACCGCTGACGGGTACTACAGGTTCCAGTCGGCCAAGAACACCAACGTGTACCTGACCGGTGCGTCCGCCGGAGCGCCGCTCACCCTGCAGAACACGGTCGCGGACGGCTCGCAGGAGTGGCAGCTCGTTCAGCAGGCTCCGGTCTCCGCCAACCTGACGAAGGACACGCGGTCCAAGCACCTGATCGTGGGAAGCGTCGGCAAGAAGGCCACCGCGTCGCTGAACGCCGCCGCGTCGGATCCTGCGGGCAACGCCCTGCACGCGAACAAGACGGGCCATGCCTACGTGTTCGCGGCCGACGGGAAGGTCACGGACCTCGGTCCGGTCCCCTTCGACGAAAACCAGAAGGGCAGCGTGGCGCTTCCCAAGACCCTCGCGGCCGGGGAGGCGAAGATCGCCGTGGTCTTCGACGACACGCCGTTGACGTGGGACACCGCCAAGATCCGGGCCGAACGCTGATCCGAGGTCTGCCGGTACGGTGCAGGGCTGAGGCGCCGGCTTGCCGGACCTCGGCCCTGGGCCTTGTCCGTCTCACTCGGCGGAGGGAACGAGGGAACGGCAGGCTGAGGGCTCGCACCTACCGCTCAGCTAGGTGAAGCACAGGTCAGCGCCGCTACGGCGTGAGCGAGTTGCCGCGTCAAGGCGCTCGTGCCCTCGTGCCCTCTGCGTGCCCGATGTTCGGGTGCGGGACGCCCGTGAGGCGCAGCAACGGCTCACCGATTGCTGCCCGCCCTTACGGGTCGCGACCGCATACCTCGGGATCCGACACCCGGACGTGCGCTATGTTGGTGATGTGTTCTTCTATGTACATCACCAACATTATGTGGGAGGTGACACATGTCTGTGACCCAGATCGACATCGATGACGACGCGCTGGCACGCACCATGGCTCTGTCCAAGGTCAGGACCAAGAAGGAGGCGGTCAACCTCGCTCTGCACTTCTACGCCGAGCAGCAGGAGCGTGCGGCACGCATCCGCCGTCATTTTGAGCGTGCGCATGAGTGGGGTGCCGTCGAGGATGCAGAGCGCTTGCACCAAGCGGAGAAGCGCAGCCGGTGATCTACTTGCTCGACACGTCCGGCCTGGTCCGGCTGCTCCGCGATCCAAAGCTGCAATCGGCCTGGTACGACGCGATCGACGCCGGAGCCATCACATCCTGCTACGTGCAACGCACCGAGTTTCTCCACAGCGCCAGGAACGGACGCGAGTACGACGAGATCACGGAGATGTTCGCTGATCTCTACCCGGACGTGTCGGTGCCGAAGAACGCGGGGCGCTGGATCAGTGCGGTGCAACACCGTATGGCCCGGGCCGGCGAACACCGCAGCGCCTCGGCGGTGGACCTCGTCATCGCCGCCACCGCGGCCCACCACGGTCTCGCTGTCCTCCACGACGATGCCGACTACCGCGCCATTGCCCGGCACGCATCCGACCTGACCGAGCACAACGTCCACGACATCGTCTGAGGCGCTCTGGCCTTCCCGACATGGTAGTGACGGGGAAGTCTTCCGAACAGCTGGCCCCTCCCCGCGTCATGTGATCCGATCCTTCGGGTCGTCCGATCCAGGGGAGGGCGCCGACCAGGTCCGCGTCCCGCACACCACGCACTGCTGCTGTCCGCTCGGAACGGAACCCGCCCGCACTCTCCTCGTCATCGCCTTGGCAATTCACCACAGTCCTGTGCCATGGGGCTGCTCCGACGGGCACGATGACGTTCAGCTGACCACGCCCGAAAGCATTTAGAGACAGGGGGATCCCCGTGGTTGTGCCCATCGGGTCCGACGCGTGGCCCGCGCGCAGTCTGCTGGGGGTGCTGTCGCCCCCGGCGCGGCGGGACCTACTCGGCCTGGGCACCGAGGTCCGGTTCGACGTGGGTGCGGTGTTGCTGAGAGAGGGCGACAACGACCAGCACGTATTTCTGGTGGTGTCCGGTTTCGCCAAGGTCATGGCGACCGTGGAGAACGGTGAGACCTCACTCCTCGCGGTCAGGGCCGCCGGCGATACGGTAGGCGAGATGGCGGCCATGAGCGGGGCCCCGCGCTCGGCGACGGTCACCGCTTGCGGACCGCTGACCGCCCGTGTGTGGCAGAGCGGTGAACTGCGGAGGCTGCTGGAGCGCCGCCCCGTGATCTCCATGGCCTTGACCGGCATGGTGGCCGACCGGCTGCGCTGGGCGAACCGGCGGCGGCTGGACTTCCGCGGGTATCCGGCAAAGGTGCGGCTGGCCCGGCTGTTGGTGGAACTCGCCGAGTTCTACGGTTCGTCGCGGGCCGGTGGTGTGGTGATCGGCTGTCGGCTGACGCAGCCGGAGCTGGCCACGATGGTCGGCGCCGCTGAGACGACGATCCAGAAGGTACTGCGTGACCTGCGCGGCGAGGGCCTGTTGGAGACCGGCTACCGGTCCACCACCATCCGGGACCTGCCCAAGCTCGAACGACTCGCGGACCTTCGGACCACTCGCGCACCTGGCCCGCGCCCGCCCGCTGCAGACCCGACGACGTCAGACCAGTAGCGGCAGCAGAGTCACACTCAGCCCCGCGCTCACCCCCATGACGGCCGTGCACGCCATCGCTCCCGCCAGCCAGCGGTACTTGTGTACCGCGATAAGGGCGAGGAGCCGTACGGTGCGCGACAACTCCCGGCGATGCGCCTCCTCCTCCTCCGGCTGCACGCCGTCGACGGGCGGCAGGATGTCGGGCCCCGACGCCAGGTAAACGAAGCTGTACCGGTTGACGGCCCGGCCTCTCAGTACTCGGGGCCGCAGCGAGGCCGCCACGCTCACGACGCCGCCGATCAGGCCGCACACGAACAGCGCCAGCAGTGCCCCCGCGAACACCCCGGCCGCGCCGCCCCGATCCCAGACGAGCACCGCCCGCGGACTCCACGCTCCCGCCGTACCCCCGAGCGCCACCTGCGCCGCCGCCAGGATTCCGGCCTTCGTGTCCGCGTGCTGATGGGTTGTGTGCAGTGCGGTGAACATGTAATGCGCAGGGTGGCTCCCGGCGGTTTGCCCGGTCGGTGTCATGAAGGACTCCTCCGATCGACGGTGATGTCTGCGGTGCACTGGGTGTGCTCAGCCCAGTAAGGGCGACCGCCTTCGACCGGACCAGCCACTTCTACGGGTTCTGCACACCCGCATCGTCTCCGGTCGCACGAGCGGTCATGCATCCCCCCATCCCGTGAAACCACGTCGAACCACGTAGAAGTACGGGGTCCTCACCGGCATCCCGGATGTACGACTGCATGACCGGCGCCCGCAAGGGGGGAGCGGGCGCCGGTCTGTTGTGGAGCAACACCGTTGATTTGTTGGTGGGTTGAGTGAAGCGACGGAACTTCTCCCCGAAGTGCGTGTACCGAGAGGTGTCATGGAAACAAACGGTAAGGACGGGCCGGGCGGTGCGGGCGCCTTCGCGCGCAGACTGCTGCTGTCCGTCGACGCGAAGGGATACGGCGGCGCTGACACGGTCAGGCAGCACCAGTTCCAGAAAGCGATCGTGCAGTTGCTGGAACTGGCGGCCGACGCCGCCCGGTTGGACCGCGAGGAATGGCTGACACAGGAGGGCGGGGACTCGCTGTTCGCGGTCCTGCCCGAGGGGGCCTCCGAGCCCGCCCTGGTCGACGCCTTCATGCGAAGTCTGGAGGCCAGTCTGCGGGCCTTCAACATCGGGCGGGAGCCGGAGGCGTGGCTGAGGCTCAGGGCAGCCGTCCACTTCGGCGAGACCTCGCCGGCCGCAAACGGCTTCGCCGGCAGCGCCCCGGTCGAGATCGGCCGCATCCGTGACTGCGCGGCCCTGCGCGCTGCCCTGGACCAGTTGTCGGAGGCCCCGCTGGCGGTCGGACTGTCGGCGACCGTCTTCCGTGACGTCGTACAGGGGAAGGCGTACACCACCATCCGGGAAAACGAGTTCCGGGAGGTGCCGGTCAAGGAGAAGGAGTACCGGGGGGCGGCCTGGATCTGGGTTCCGGGCGCGGACGTACGCGAGTTGGACCTGCGCGATGCCGTACGGGAGGACGAGCGGCGGGCCGCGAACGTGGTGCGGGGCATCGTGGACGTGGACGAGATCGAGGACGCGTACGCGGCCGGAATACGTACGTCCCGGTCCGCGGGCACTTTCGAGGGCGCCACCAAGGCCCGTCGGGTGGGGCCCGGCGCCGTCGTGATCGGGGTGGAGCAGACAGCCGCCGGAGACGACGAGTGAACGCGGGCCGACCGCGGCGGGACCGGGCCTTCGACGACGTGGTCCAGGCATGCACCGGGGACGACTTCGTCGAGCGTGAGTGGCTGTACGACGAGATCGAGCGGGCCCTGGAGGCGGAGGAGCACCAGTACGTCCTGGTGACGGGCGAGCCGGGGGCGGGCAAGACCAGCCTGCTCGCCGGTATCGCGCGGGCCCACCCCGACCGGCTGCGCTACTTTTTCCGACGGGACAGCCGGACCGCGGTCACCGGCGGCGACACCGAGTCGTTCCTGCTGAGCATCGGACACCAGTTGGCCCGATCGCGCCCGGAGCTCTTCGAATCGGAGCGCCTCTCGATCGCGGTGCAGCAGCACATCGACTCCGTAGCGGCCACCGGCCGGGTGGTCGGCATCAAGATCGACGACCTGAAGGTCTCCCCCTTCCACCGCACCGCCACCCTGGAGGCCGAGCAGCGGGTCGGCGACCTGGCGGGCGAGCTCACCGGCGTCGAGATCGGCACGGCGCATCTGGAGCCCCGCCTTCTCGACCCCGACAACCTGGCGCACCTGGCGCTGATCGGGCCCGCGCAGGTGCTGGCCGAGCAGGATCCCGAGGTCAGGATCGTCATCCTGCTCGACGCCCTGGACGAGATCGCCGACGGCCACACCACGGAGCCGCGCAAAGGGCTCCTGCACTGGCTGGCCCGTTCCCCCGAACTCCCCGCCAACGTCAAGGTGATCGTCACCTCCCGCCCGCACACCGGGATGCGGCTCTTCCGCTCGGCCCGCCAGGAGCGGCTCACCGAGGTGGTCATCGACGCCGGCTCGCCCCAGGTCGTGGGCGACCTCCACACTTACGCGAACCTCGTTCTGGAACGGCCGGCGATCCTCGACGCCGAGCGGGCCAGAGGCAACCTCCCGGGCAGCACCAAGCGGCACGCCGTCCACAAGGCCGCCGGGAACTTCCTCTACCTGGCCACCTACACCCGGGCCTTGATCGACGCGGCCGAGGAACAGAACGACGAGATGGTGGACAGGCTGCTCGTCTTCGACGGGGTACCCGGCCGGTTGCCCGGTCTGTACGGTTTCTTCGTGGAACTCGTCCGCGAGGAACTCACCCCATGGCCGAGGCCCGCCACCGCGGATCCGGCCGGCGGTTGGGAGGGCGTGGGCCTGCCCATCATTGGCGTACTGACCGTGGCACGGGAGGCGCTGACGGAGGAACAGCTGGCCGCGTTGTCCGGCGCACCTTTGGGCCGCGGACCCGCACGCAAGGCCCTTGCGAGCCTGCGCTGGCTCCTGGACCGAGGCGGCGACCGGATCGCCTTCTTCCACACCTCGATCAACGAGTTCCTCGCCGGGGACGAAGCCCGCACTGAACACCCTGAATGCTGGGTCGACGAGACCAGATGGCACGAACGGTTCGCACTCCACTACCGCGGCGCCGCGCCCAACTGGGCGGACGTGGACTGGTCCGAGGTGGACCGCTACGGGCTCACCCACCTCGCCCACCATCTGCTGAAGTCCGGCCCGAGCGTCTTTGCCGAGGCCGCCGATCTGGTCTGCGCGGGGTTTCGGCGGGCGGTCAGGAAGCAGTTCGGGGCGGAACGCCGATTCCTTGAACTCGTCGACAGCATCGCCCACCACCTGGCCGACACCGCCCCCGTCGACACCGGCCTCCCCGCGCTGACCTACCTCGCCGTGGTACGCCACCAGGCCGCGCAGTCCAGCGGAGCGCTGCCGCCACGGGTGATCGGGCTGCTGGCCCGGATGGGGCGGGTCGACGAGGCGCTGGAACACGCCAACGGGATCAGGCCGTCGCTGCAGAAGGTCATGGCGTTCGTCGAGATCCTTCGGTACGCGCCCCCTGGTCTCGGAACGCCTTCGGCCGACGAACTGCGGGACATGGTGGTCGAGGCGGCGGTGTCGGTGCGGAGCAGCCGGGCGATCGAGGTGGCCGCCCGCCTGCTGGCACCGCATGACCTCGAACGCGCCCTGCGGCTGTGGTGGCACGGACACCCCGCACCGGCGAACTCGGCGAACCCCCGGAAGCAGCCGGACACCTTGTACCGCGCCGCCGCGTTCGCCGCGGCCGACCAGGACTTGGACGCCGCTCGCGCACTCATCGGCCGCATCAGCGGCGAGCGCTGGGCGGACTACCTGGATCTGGCCCGACGCGCCGCCGCCGCAATGGCTGTCGAGCTGCTGTGGGAGGCCGAGTCGGCCCTGGAGGACGTGGACCCGGAAGTCCGTCTGCTGGGCCTCGCGCGACTGGCCTCGGCATGGGCGGCCCACGATCCGGACACCAGCCGAGTCGTCCTCGCCGAGGTGCGCGCACAGCTCTTCCTGGCCGTGGAGGAGAGGGATTTCGCCCCCAAACTGGCGGCGGCGGCAGAGACGTTGGCGGACGCGGACCGGACCACCGCACGCCTTCTGCTCGCGGGCCTGGACACGGTCGTGGTCAACGGCCTCTCAAATCGGGCCCTCCTCGACGGCGCGAGGCTCTGGGCCGGTTGGGGCGAGCCCGCGCGCGCCCGGACTCTCCTCGACCGGTATCGGACGTGGTCTCCCGGCCCTTGGGTGACGCTCGACACGATGAAGACTCTCGGGCCGTCGAACCAGTCGGAGGAGGTGCGGCTCGTCGAACGGGTCCACGCGGCCATACCCGGGCCGTCCGTCGACCCGTCGGCGAACACGGTGCGCAGCAGACAGCGCGACGACGATCTGGTGAGCGTGGTGCGGCGCATGGCCGAGTACAAGCCGACCAGGGCGGCGCAGATGGCCAGGGGCGTCCAGCGGACCCGCTGGAGTGACCGCGAGAGTGACGAATGGTCATGGAGCAGTGACGGCAAGGGCGAGAGCGCGGCCCGGGAGGTGTACGGCCACGACCGGTACTCGCTCCTCGCGGATATCGCCCACCTCCATGTCGCCAGGGGCCAGGCGGGACCGGCCGCCGCGATCCTGGAGGAACTGATGCGGAGCGTGGCGCAACCCGAACCGCTCAGAGGGGGTCGTGGCGTCGGCGCGATCCTCGCGAGTGCCATCCCCGAGTCGAGTGAACCCTCCGCCAGAAACCAGGCGGAAGAGGTCAACAGCAGTGGGGTGGTGCTGATGATGAATGTCGACCAGCACTGGGCCACTCGCGCGCGAAACCACTTCTACCGTGCGCCGGCCGACGTGGTGCGTGCCGTCGAGCTGAGCCCGCTTGCCACCACGGCGGACGTCGTGCGGCGGTTCGCGGGGAGGCTGGCACACAGGGACATCTCCCGGGCGGGCGCTCTTATGCGCACGATCGCCGATCCCGGCGAGCGCGCCATCGGCTTCTCCGAACTGCACCGGGGTGTCCACCGCGACAGCAGTCGTTCACATCACGGCCTCGACGCGGAGGTCTTCTCGCGGGAGATCGATCGAGCGCTGGCGGAACTGCCGCGCTATCGGTGGACCGCCGGCGCCGTTCAAGCGCGGGCAAGTCATGACCAACACGCAACGGCCTATGTCCGCCCCGATTACCGGGTCCGCTTCGAGCTTGCCGTGCGCGCCCTGGGGTGCCGTAAGCAGGACATGAAGGGAGTCGAGAACCTGCCGTACCTCGACCACACCTACGGGATGGCCGTTCAGGCCTGGGGGTCCCTGGTGTACGCCAACGACATGATCGAGTTGGGCCACTCTCATCCGACCTTCACGGAAATGCACCTGCAGACCCTCGGCACCCCACCGTTGAACAAGGAAAATGCGCTGGTCAATAGCGCTCTGGCCGCAGCCGCATACCAGGAACACCGGGTCGCCCGTGAGGTGCCCGGCCACCGTGCCAATGAGGTGCGCATACGCATCGAGCACCCGGTCTACGCCGCGGCCGTGGACCTCGTGACCCCGAAGCCGGGCGCGCCTCTCAGCGCCGACTTCGTACAACGGATACGGAAGATGCTGCCCGACGGTCCGCTGCCCGCCGCGGCCGACCTGCTCGTCTTCGCCGCGGAGGCCAGGCCGGAACACGAGCGCGAACTCCGTGAACTGGCCGAAGAGGTCGTCGCGGCGGCCGATGACGGTTCCGCGCTCGGGGTCGACGCATTGGCCACGATGGCCGCCTCGCCGCTCCTCGGCGACCTGGTGGACCCCGTCGACCTCCTGCACGAGGCCGCCCGCTGCACAAAGCGATGGCCGGGCGAGAGCTGGATCCCTGGCTCCGCGGTGGCCCGCCTGTTCCCAGTCCTGCTCGCACGCGCACCGGCGGTCGCGCTGCGCAGGTACTACGACGTCGCCTCCCAGAACTGGTCCTTCGCCATGTCCCTGCTGGAACACGCCACGGACGCCGTGATCGACGCGCTAGACGACGACGCGACGGTCACCCTCGGCTCGGCCATCGCCCGCGGTCTCGCCTGTACCTCTCCCACGGGCGAGGCACCCGACGTCGTGGACGGCGTCCGGCTGGCGGAACTCGTCGCCACCGCCCGTTCGGACGGGGGGCAGGCCTGATGACGCATCCGATCGATCCCGCGGTGGAGAAGGCGCATACGGACGTCCTGAACCTGTTCCGCACCAGCACCGCCGGGGATCCGGCCGGGCTCGCCGCGCTGTGCCGGGCGGTCCGGGACCGGCTCGCGGCGTTGCCAACCCTCGACGCGGACGATCCGAGTACCTGGACCTCGTACGAACTGATCACGGTCGACGTACGGACACTGCTCGGCTTCCTGCGCGAGCTCGATGTTCCGAGCAGCGAGCCGGAGCGGTTCCGCACCTTGCTGATCGACGTCCTGCGGTATCTCTACATGGCCGACAGGTCGGAGCTCGGCGAGTACCTGGCGAAGATCGTCCATACGGACTGGGACAGGCGGCTCGGTGAGTCGCACGTCCACACGATCGACGCCGTCGAACGGCTCGCCGCGTGTGTTCACGGTCGCGGTGATGCGGAGCGGTCCCAGCCGCTGTTCCAGAAGATTCTTAGGCTGCGATCGGCGAAGTTCGGTCGCGATCACTCCGGCACTCTCCTCGCGGCCTGCAACGTCGGCGCCTCCCTCAACCAACTTGAGGACTACGAGGCGGCGCTCCAGCTGAATTCCGACACCGTACGGCGATGCGAGCGACAGCTCGGCAAGCACCACCCGACGACGATCCTGGCCGTGGACAATCTCGCGGGCAGCCTCTTCGGGCAAGGGGAGTCGGAGCTGGCGCTGGTGCTCTACCAGGACATCCACCAGCGATACCGGCAAGTGTCGGGCGAGAACTCCCTCGTGGCACTCGACGCAGAGGCAGGCATAGCCATCACCCTGCACAAGCTCGGTGATTACGAGGCCGCACGCGCCCTCAACGCCGACCTGCTGCCGAGATTCGGGAGAGTGGCCGGAAAGGACTACAAGGGCACCCAAGACACACACGCACGCTTGATCATGAACCTCCGCGCGCTCGGCCGAAACGACGAAGCCGACGTGGTCCACGGCGGAATCCCGAAGTTCCTGCCGCCTCCTTGAGGCACACGACCTGTCCTGCCGGAAACCGGCTTTCCAGCAGGACAGAGCCACTTGAGGGCCGGTCCAGCGGACTACAGCCCTGCGTAGGACGCGTGCTTTTCCACCCCTCTCGGCTGGCACGCGGCGAGTGATCACCGAAGACAGTAAAAGGGCCCAGGTCGCTGACCTGGGCCTTAGCTATGGAGCGGGTGACGAGAATCGAACTCGCGCTCTCAGCTTGGGAAGCCGTGGCGCTTGGGCGGGCGCATGGCTTCTGACCTGGGCATATGCTCTCTTGGCTGACGCCCGACAGTGCATGGTCGCACCGCTGTTGACCGCGGTTCTCCGCTCTTATGGGCACGCTGTGGGCACGGCTTCGAAAGGCGGCGGGCAGGGCGTCTGGGTGAGTGGTCTCTGTGCTCTGCTCGGCTGGTGCGCATGTCCCGACTCGGGGAGGGTTCACATCCCGTGAAGAAGACATGCCTGAGGAGGGGGACGTGGCGCCTCGGCCCAGGTGCCGCGTCCCGCCGGAATACATCTGGTGTCGCGTTGCGCTCGCGGGAGGGATGCCGGCGCCCTTCCCGCTCGCGGGCGGGCGGGCAGGGGGGGCGTCGCCCGAGGGCGCCGGCAGCCCGGTCGGGTCAGCTTGTCAGACGGAAGGTGGCGTCGCTGCGTCCCGTCGCGGTGGTGATCGTCTCGAGCTTGAGCTGGAAGGCGTAGTGGCGGATGTAGCGGTCGGGGTGGTTGTACGACTGGAACGAGGACCAGGTCGAGTCGGCGAGTCCGGCGACCTGCCGGAAGGTGGCGTCCTCGGCGAACTGGGTGGTGCCGTCGTTGTGGACGAGCTGGAAGTCGGATCCGTCGTGCCGCAGGTAGTAGCCGGGGAAGTTGACCGACTCGAAGGAGACGGTGCCGGAGCCGGTCAGGCCGGGCCGCGGCCGGAACTGGGCGTCCTCGTTGGTGACGTTCTGGTCGATGCGCACGTCGAAGCTGCTGTGCCGCACGTAGCGGTCCTGGAAGTTGAAGGACTGCAGTCGCTTGCCCGGGACGTTGGCCCAGCGCGCCTGGATCCGGGCGTCCTCGGCAGTCGTCAGGTTCAGGATCGAGCCGTGGCGCTTCTTCGTCCCGCCCAGGGAGTAGGTGCCCGACGTCGGGAGGTTGTAGGTACCGAGGGCGGAGGGGTTGGTCGTCGAGACCGGCATGTATCCCTTGCCGGCCGCGTACTGGTCGAGGTAGAGGGTCCACTCGTTGCGGTCGCGGAACTTCATCCACATCGGGCCCTCGACCTGGGAGCCGGTGGGGCCGATGCCGGAGAGGTTGCCGAGGTCGGTCCAGGTGCCGAGGATCGAGTTGCTGCCCTCAAGGGTGATCTGGCCGTCACCGGAGGCCCGTACGTAGCGGAAGTCGCCTACGCCGGAGGGGACCTCGACGATCTGGGTGTCGATGATGCTCTGGGTGCCGGGGCGGTCGATGTACAGCTGCGGGGTGGTGACGGTGCGGAAGTCGGTGGTGCGGGCGTAGTAGATGCGGTGCTTCAGTACGCCGTTGAGGGTGGCGTTGGTCGCCCAGTACATGACGTAGTCGTTGGTGGCTGGGTCCCAGATCGCCTCCGGGGCCCAGGCGTTGCGTCCGTCGGGGATCGCGCCGGCGACGTTGAGCAGCCACGGCTGCGACCAGGTGACCAGGTCGGTCGACTCCCACACCACGAGGTTACGGCTGCCGTTGTTCATGGAGTCCGACCACGACTGCCCGCAGCCGATGCACAGGTCGGTCGCGATGACCCAGTACTTGCTGCCGTCGGGAGAGCGCACCAGTGCGGGGTCGCGCACCCCGCGCGTACCCACCGTGGAGCGCAGGGTCATCCCGCCGCCGTTGAGGTCGTTCCAGTTCAGACCGTCCGCGCTGTACGAGAAGTACATCTGCTGACCGGTCGAGCCCTCCCCGATGAAGTGCGTCATCAGGTACCCCGGGTCGGCGGCGGCGGCCCGCTGGGGTGTGGTCACGACTTGGGCGGTGAAGAGCAGGCAGGCGGCGAGGAAAATCGCTGCCAGCCGGGAAAGAACCGCGGGCATATGCGTTCCTGTTCGTAGGGCAGTGCAGTGCAGCGCAGCGCAGTGCTCAGGTGCAGGTGAGGTGGAGGGTGAGGTCCGGCGTCCGTGCCGTTGAGGAGGTGCCGGCTCCGTGGGGGTGGAACGGCGCGTGCCGCGTGGTCAGCGGCCGAGGCGTCGCGCGGTTTTCGCGGGGGAGCGGCAGCGACCGGAACCCCGCGACGGCGGGCCGGGTGACGAGACAGCGGAGAGGGCTGACAGGGCTGTCGCAGGAGTGCGACGGCGACGGGCGAGCAACACGGGCTGCCCCTTCTGACAGCCATGGTTCGAAAAATCGAACACCGTTCGCAAGTTCGTGCAGAAGATAAGTGCCGGCCGAGGGTGCGTCAATGGGACTGGCCGGTACGGTCGCGAACCCTCGCACCTGGCCGCTCGTCGCGTGGAATCCTCCGCGCTCCACCCCCGTGAACTGCGCAGACCTCCCGACATCACTCGG
This sequence comes from Streptomyces sp. B21-083, assembly GCF_036898825.1. Taxonomy (GTDB): domain Bacteria; phylum Actinomycetota; class Actinomycetes; order Streptomycetales; family Streptomycetaceae; genus Streptomyces. The sequence goes on from NZ_JARUND010000001.1 coordinate 5,376,175, forward strand.
GCCGCTCCCGGAAGTTCCGGTTGCGCGGCCATTGACACGACGACTGCGCCGGGGTCAGGACGATGCCGGCAGACTCGGCGATCCGCCCGCGCCGGGGCAGAGCGGGACCGAGAGGCCCGACGGCCGTCGCGGCGGCCGTGGCCCGGTAGGCCGCCGTGCCCGGGTGCTGTCGTGGGCGAACGCTCCCTCAGGACGTAACCGGCCAGGGACGTTTGCGGCCATCGGATCTCTCTTCCGGCACCCCTGACCTGCGGCCAAAGTAGTTCCTGCCACCGGGCGCCACACCCGCGGACAACCCTCACAGCTGCACCTGCAGGGCAGCTGTCCGGGCCAGGGACGTGCGTTCGCCCACTCGACTTCCGTGCCGCAGGAGAGACCATGAAGCTGAGCAACGCCATTCGCCGTACCTCCGCCGCCCTCGCCGTCGGGGCGATGTCCCTGGGGCTGGTCACCGTCGCCGGCGGGGCCGCGCAGGCCGTCGCCTCGTGCACCGGCAATGTGTCGATCTACGGCACGCTGTCGGACGGCCGGTTGACGTACTCGCAGATCGAGCCGAACACCGGCGACCGCGTGAAGACGCTCATCGGCCCGAACCTCGGTTTCACACCGAAGGCGATGGCGACACTCAACTTCAACACGGTGCTGGTCACTTCGACGGCCGGTGACCTCTACCGCGTCGACATCCAGACCAACAACACCGCCCTCGCTCTCGCCGGAGTCACCAAGATCTGGGACGGCGGCTGGACCTTCGACAAGATGGTCTACGACGGCGCCGGTCACCTGTACGGCACGGTCGACGGCCAGCTTCACCAGTACCTGGTGTCGCAGGACAAGCCTTCCGGGTCGGCCCACATAGGCCAGCACGTCGTGATCGACACGGGCTTCGTCCTCAAGACGCTGGCCGCCGCGGGCGACGACCGCATCATCGCCTCCACCTCGGACGGACGCCTGCTCAGCTACAGGATCAACGGCGCGAACGACTGGGACCGCGCGGTGCTGAAGACGAGCGGCTGGTCGGGGGTCGACTCGCTGTCCTCCCCCGGCGGTGGCCTCTACTACGGCCGTACCAACGGCGGCATGTACTGGTATCACGACGCCGACCCCACGGACGCGGACGGCAGCGACATCGCGTACCACCCGAACGACCCGGTGGACGCCTCAGGCTGGACGCAGACCCTGCTGTCGGCCTACGCGGACAACTGCGCCTACGTGCCGGCGGCTCCGCCGCACTCCGTGCAGGGCGGCACGATCTACCGCAGCGAGGTCATGACCCGGGCCAAGGACTGGTACGCCCGCAACGTCCAGTACAGCCAGAGTGCTTCCGCCACGGACATCGAGGGCGACGACTCCTACCGCACCGACTGCTCCGGCTTCGTCTCCATGGCCTGGCACCTCACCTCCTCGCTGACGACGCAGAGCCTCCCCAGCGCCGGCACACAGATCTCCAAGGCCGACCTCCGGCCCGGCGACGCGCTGAACTCCGCCGGCGAGGGACACGTGGTCCTCTTCGCGGGCTGGAAGGACCAGGACGCGGGCACCTTCTACTACTACTCCGAGGGCAGCCCGAGCTCGGACATGAACTACACGTCCGCGAACGCCTACAGCGGCACCATCGACAGCCACCCGGCGTCGTCCTACATAGCCCTGCGCTACGACAAGATCGCCTGACGCCCCAGTCCCAGCCCCGCCCCTTCGCCCCCAAGGGCCCCGCCGACACCGGCGGGGCCCTTTCGGCATGCCTGGCCCGAAGCAGCCGCCCCTGCTCGCTGTCGGCCGGGCGGCAGGATCCACCTGCTGTCCGCGGAGCCCTCACCCCACTCCGTGACCCAGGAGGTGATCGTGCTCGGGACCTGCAGGATCCTCACGACCGTGGTCGCTGCGGGCTTACAGGCGTGCCTGGTGCGCAACATCCACCTCGACGCCCTGATCGTGCTCGTGGTGGTGAACAACTCCACCTCGGCCGTGACCATCTCCGGTGACCTGTACCACTCCACGGAGCCCCCTCCACCCCGTACGTGTCCTGAACCGCAGGCCCGCACGCACGCCCGCACGGCAAAAGGGCGGCGCCCCTCGGAGGAGGGGGCGCCGCCCTTTTGCGTGTCCGTAAGTCCGTAACCACCGGTCTAGTACCAGTTGTTCGCCTGCCAGAAGCTCCACGCGTCGCACGGAGAGCCGTAACGGCCGTCGATGTAGCTCAGGCCCCATCTGATCTGGGTCAGTGGGTTCTCGTGCCAGTCGTCGCCCGCGACGTCCATCTTGGTGGCGGGCAGCGCCTGCGGGATGCCGTACGCGCCGGAGGACGGGTTCGTGGCGCTCCAGCGCCAGCCGCTCTCGTGATCCCAGAGGTTCTCCAGGCAGGCCCACTGGGTGGCGTTGGCCCAGGCCGCGTCCTTCTCGTTCATCAGCTGCCGCCCGGCGGCCTTGACCTCGGTGATGTTGCTGCGGTCGACGGTGTCCACGGAGGTCGTGCAGGTGTATGTGCCGGGCTGCGCGGACAGCAGCTTCTGCGTCCAGCCACTGGTGTTGACCGGGTCGTCGAGGTGGTACGTGATGTCCGCGCCGGAGCCGTCGGTCGGGTTGGCGTCCTTGTACCAGTAAATGGCCCCGGTGGAGAGCCGCCCGTAGTACAGCCCGCTGCCGGGGGAGAGGAGCTGGTTGAAGCCCGACCAGCCGGAGGACTTCAGGGTGTTGCTCTTCCAGGACCCGGCACCCGCGACGGTGTAGTCGAGCAGCCGCCCGTCCTCGGTGGTGGCGCCGAGCCGGTCGTCGCCGGTGGCGGTGAGGGTCTTCAGGACGAACCCGGTGGCGATCTCGGTGCGTACGCCGATGTGCTGGGAGCCGGCCGGCTTGTCCTCGGTGACGTTGTAGCGCAGCAGGAGGCCGGAGGTGGTGGTGCCGTAGAGGTGACCGTGACCGTCGTAGGTCAGCTTGTCGTGGGTCCAGCCGCTGTCGGCGATCCGCACCGGCGGGTTCAGCAGGGAGAGGCTGGTGTTGTTGGTCTTGATGTCGATGCGGTAGAGGGCGCCGCTGGTCGATGTCATCAGAACGGTGTTGAAGTTGAGGGTCGCCATGGCCTGCGGCTCGAAGCCGAGGTCCGGTCCGACGAGCACCTTGGCGAGGTCGCCGGTGGCCGGGTTGATCTGGCTGAACGTGAGCCTGCCGTCGGTGAGTACGCCGTAGATGTTGACGCCGCCCGAGCAGGTGGTGGCCGCCTCGGCGGTGGGAGCGGTCACCGTGAGGAGTCCGGTGCTCAGGGCGGTGGCGGTCAGCAGGCCTGCGACTCTACGGCCGTTGGTGCGGATGTTCTTCACTTCTGGTTCCCCCGGGGCGGTTGAGGTCGGGCAGGGCGGACGAACGGTCAGGCGAACAGGCAGGCGCGTGGGACGCGGGCCGGCTGTGGGACTCGTGGGAGTCGCCGTCAGTGGCGGCGCGGACGGCTTACTGCCACCCGGCGTCGGCCAGGGTGGTCTGCCAGCCGGCGTCCGCGGTGAGGACGGAGGAGGACTCAGCGGCGTCCGTCCCGTATATCGCGGTGGCGGCCGGGGCGGCGAGGGCCGCGGCGACGACGAGGGAGACGACCGCGGCGGCTCTGGCGATACGGATACGAGGCATGGCTGTCCGTTCCTTCCGGTACGAGGTGTGAGGTCCGGCCCGCTGTCGCGTCCCGCGGTGACGCGCTTCCTGGCCGGTGATCACTAGGTTCGTCGCCGCCGGGGCCCATGGATAGGGTTCCTCGGTGGACGGAAAGGGCCTTGGACCGATACGTCCACACGGGCCGCTTCAGTCCACCGGCTGTGCCTCGAACGCCAGCGGCATCAGTGGCACCCCGGCACCCGTCAGTCGCGCCGCCGCCAACTGCGGTACGTCGCACAGCAGTCGGCCGCAGACGCGGACGGCCCGCTCCTCGGCCTCTCCCAGCCTGTCGGCCAGCAGGTAGAAGCCCAGGGTGAGCCGGGAGGGGGCGCGGGGATGCACGGCGACGTGCTCGACGTGGTCGTCGGGAACGATGGACGAGCGCACCAACTCGCGGACATCCGGCGGCAGATGGTCGCCGGGAGGGAGTTCCAGATGCGCGTGGACGAGATACATGCGCTTTAGCGTCTCAACAGATGACGTCGCCAAGTCCGCGCAGCAGGTGGCCGGTTGCGTCCCTGGCCCGTTCCGGCCTCACCCTGTGACGAAACGTCTCTGTTCTGGGAAGATCAGCGCCGAACACGGGCTGTTGTGTGCAGAATCGGGGGGACGCACGTGATGACCGCACTCGGACTCGACTCCGTCACGGAGACGGTGTACCGCGCCATGCTCAGACATCCGGCCGCCGGTGTCGCGGACCTGGGCAGCGCCGCGGGGCTGTCGGAGGAGGAGGTGCGCGACGCCCTCGACACCCTGAGCGAGCTGGCGCTGGCGCGTCCCGCCGCCGGGGACGCGGGGCGGCTGCGGGCGGTCTCGCCGGACATCGGCATGGAGATCCTCATGGCCCGGCAGCAGGCCCAACTGGCGGCGCAGCAGCAGCGCCTGGAGGCCTCACGGGTGGCCGCGGCCCAGCTCATCTCGGAGTACGCCGAGCTGCGGCCGGCCGCCAGTCACCCCGGCGTGGAGCAACTGGTGGGGCTCGACCAGATCCGCGACAGGCTGGCCGTGCTCACCCGTGAGGTGCGCGAGGAGTTTTTGACATTCGCGCCGGGCGGGCCGCAGACCGCGGAGAACATGGCCGCGTCCCGGCCACTCAACGAGGATCTGCTCGGCCGCGGGGTGCGGATGCGCACGATCTACCTGGACAGCGTGCGCGCCAACCGGCCCACTGTCGAGCACGCCAACTGGCTGGCCCGGCTGGGCGGTCAGGTTCGCACGGTGCCGTCGCTTCCCACGCGGATGATCCTCATGGACCGGCGGATCGCCATGGTCTCCGTCAGCAGCGACGACACCGCCGCCGGTGCGGTGCTCCTGACCGGACAGGGCACGCTCACCGCACTGTGCGCGCTCTTCGAGACCACCTGGGAATCCGCCCAGCCACTCGGCCAGCTCGTCCCCACCGACGCGCACGGCCTCACCGGCCAGCAGGCCACCGCCCTGCGCCTGCTCGCCGAGGGCCACACCGACGAGGCCATCGCCAAGCGCCTCGGAGTCTCCCATCGCACCGCCCGCCGCATCGCCTCCGAACTGATGGACCGTCTCGGCGCGCGCAGCCGCTTCGAGGCCGGCGTACGCGCCGTCCAGCAGCGCTGGCTCCCGGCCCACCCGTGACCCACGTCGGTGCCGGGCAGCCGCCTGTCAGCAGGCGCGTGGGGCTGTGTGATCGGCCGAGCGGGCCGGTCCCCCCGCTTGGACCGGACAACAAAGAGCCCCCGGGTCGCCGGCCTGGGGGTTTCTCCTGGAGCGAGTGACGAGCACCGAATGGAAGAGCGCGGATACATCAATCCGGTACATGGACTGCCCTTGGTACATGTCCATGAAGCGCACCAACGTCTACGCCGACCCCGAGGACCTGGCCATCATCAAGGAGGCCGCCAACCGCCGAGGTGTAAGTGAGGCCGAGATCATCCGCCAGGGCATCCACCTTGCCGCCATGGCGAACCGGGTCTGGGACGAGCCGCTGTTCTCACGCACCTTCGAGGGGACGGGGCGCACGCTGTCCAAGTCGGAGGTCGGTGACACGGTCGCCGAGGCCGTCCGGCGGGAGACCGGCGCGAGTTCCGGATCCGCCGCGTGATCATTGTCATCGCCGATACGTCCGGCCTTTTGGCGGCCCTGGACGCGGCTCACCCAGAGCACGCGGCGGCCAACGAGGCGATCATGGCGGCCGGCCTGCTGGTCATGTCCCCGCTCTTGCTGGCCGAACTGGATCACGTCGCCACACGTGAGCTCGGCAGGGAGGCTGCCCTCGGCGCGGTCGACGACCTGCGGCGCTGGATGGGCCGGGGCCGTGTCGTCATGCCCGAGATCACGGAGAACCACCTGGGCGCCGCCCAGTCTGTCTGTGTCCGCTACCGCGCGCTGGACCTCGACCTCACCGACGCGGTGAACGTGGCGCTCGCCGCCGACTACGATACGGACGCGATCCTCACCCTCGACCGACGTGACTTCCGGGCCGTACGCCCGCTGGGTCGCTACAAGGCGTTCCGGGTACTCCCGGACGACCTCCCGCTCAATGCAGTGGCCCGCATCAAGCATCCTGCTGCGGGTTGAGGACTCCTTGGGCCTTGCCGACGAACGAGAGAAGGTCGTTGGCGACGTCGCCGGCCGTGTAGGAGAACTCCCTTTCCGGAGACCCTCCAGGCCGCCCACCGTCCCGTCCGTCCCGCGCCCGCCGGCCCCCTCGCGCCCGGCCACGGCGACGGCCTCCCCCGAACCGCCTGCTCGCGCCCCGCTCCCAACGGTTCCGCGGCCACGACCGCCGCATCCACCTCGCCCGATCGCCCGTCCGCCCGTCGGCGTCGCCCTCCTCGGGATCCGCCGGACCCGCCCGTCCGGCGGATCCCGAGCTGTCGGGGCCGCCCGACGCGCCCGCGCCCAGCGACTCCGCCTCCCTCGCGGGGCGGCCGGCGGGGGAGGGACGGGAGCGGCCCGGCCGACCGGCCGACCCCTCCGGCTCGCCGTCCTCCACGAGCCCGGTGGAGCCCGCTCGTACCAGAACGGCAACAGATGAGGAGCCCGCCGATGAGTCGGACGAGGGGGTCGAAGCGGTACCCGAGACGGACGGGCCCGGCCGCCGAGAGCTCGCTTACGGGGCTGCCGACGGCCGCTCACCGGACCGGCACCGAGGCCCCCCTCGACCTCTCCGACCGGCGGATTCCCGTGCTCACGCTGGGCGTGGGGCCGGCTCTGGTGGGCCTCGGCGTCGGCTTCCTCGTGGTGCGGATGCGCCGCCGCTGAGCGGCTCGCGACGAACCGGGTCCCCCTTGAGTCGGACCTCCGGCGTCCGCCTCAGGTCGCTTGTCCACGCGGAATTACTCGGTAAACATACTCAGTATGTCCATCCGTCACGGGCTTCTCGCCCTCCTGGAACGCGGTCCGCGCTACGGCTCACAGCTCCGTACGGAGTTCGAGTCCCGCACCGGCTCGACCTGGCCGCTCAACGTGGGTCAGGTCTACACGACGCTCAGCCGGCTCGAACGCGACGGCATGGTCGTGCAGGACGGCGAGGACGAGGCCGGCCACCCGCTCTACGCGATCACCGACAGCGGTCGCGTCGAACTGCGCAGCTGGTTCGAGAACCCCGTCGACCGCACCAGCCCGGCCCGTGACGAGCTGGCCATCAAGCTGGCCATGGCCGTCGGGGCGCCCGGGGTCGACATCCGTGACGTCATCCAGTCCCAGCGCCGGCACACCGTGAAAGCCATGCAGGACTACACCCGGCTGAAGGCGCAGGCCCTCACCGCCGTGGAGAAGAACGGGGCCCGGGAGCGGGACGACATCGCCTGGCTCCTCGTCCTGGAGCAGCTGATCTTCCAGACCGAGGCCGAGGCGCGCTGGCTCGACCACTGCGAGTCCCGGCTGATCCGTCTCTCGTCGACCGTCCCGGAGCCGGCCTCGCCGGGGGCGGAAGCGGGGGCGGCGGGGATGGGGGCGCGGGCGGGGGCCGCGGCAGAGGAGGCCGCACACCACCGTCCGTGACGTCCGCCCTTCACGACCGGCCCTGAGCACCTGAACGACCGGATCCACAAGGCCGACCGAGTCCAACGGGTCCACCCGACCCACCGGGTCCACCCGACCCACATGAAGACTCCGAACCACCCGACCAGACCAATACCGTACGCACGGCTCTGCCAACGACCGTCCGTCGCACCGACGTCCGGCCGTTCACCGGCGTACGCCCGAGGGGGAACCATGTCCACACAACAGCAACAGCCCGTGCTGAGTCTGCGGAACCTGACCCGCGTCCACGGCTCCGGCGCCACCGAGGTGCACGCCCTGCGCGGCATCGACCTCGACGTCCACCCCGGTGAACTCGTCGCCGTCATGGGCCCGTCGGGCTCCGGCAAGTCCACCCTGCTCACCATCGCCGGCGGCCTCGACAACCCCACCTCCGGGCAGGTCTTCGTCGAGGGCACCGACATCACCGTCCTCGGCATCAAGGGGCTCGCCGCCCTGCGCCGCCGCAGCATCGGCTACGTCTTTCAGGACTACAACCTCATCCCGGCCCTCACCGCCGCCGAGAACGTGGCCCTGCCCCGCGAACTGGACGGCATATCGGCCCGCAAGGCCCGCACCGAGGCCCTCGCCGCCCTCGCCGAGATGGACCTCGGCCAACTCGCCGACCGGTTCCCCGACGAGATGTCCGGCGGCCAGCAGCAGCGCGTGGCCATCGCCCGCGCCCTCGTCGGCGACCGCCGGCTCGTCCTCGCCGACGAGCCCACCGGCGCCCTCGACTCCGAGACCGGCGAGTCCGTGCTGGCCCTGCTGCGCTCCCGTTGCGACGCCGGAGCCGCCGGCGTCATGGTCACCCACGAGCCGCGGTTCGCCGCCTGGGCCGACCGGGTCGTCTTCCTGCGGGACGGCGCCGTCGTCGACCAGACCGTACGCAGCGACGCCGACTCGCTCCTGACCGGCCGGGCGGCCCAGCGGTGACGACCTGGTTCCACTCCTGGCGGGCCGCGGTCCGCATCGCCCGCCGTGACGCCTGGCGCTTCAAGGGCCGCAGCTTCCTCGTCCTCGCCATGATCGCGCTGCCGATCCTGGGCGTGAGCGCCCTGGACCTGACCCTGCGCAGCGCCGAACTCACCCCCGCGCAGCGGATGGAGCGCACCCTGGGTGCCGCCGACGCTCGCTTCTCCGACCCCCGAACGGCCGGCGTGGCCATCCTGCAGGACCCCGAGGGCGATCAGCACACCCCGGCCGGGGACTACGACTCGCCGGGCAAGTCCTGGCCCGACGGCCCGACCGATGTCACCAAGGCCATCCCGGCCGGTTCGACGGTGCTGACCGACAGCAGGGGCAACGCCAAGCTGACCACCAGGTACGGTCTGCTCCAGACCGAGGTCCGTGAGCTGGCCGCCGTCGATCCCGTCGCCCGGGGCATCATGCGGCTGCAGGAGGGCCGCTTCCCCGAGAAGAACGACGAGATCGCCGCGACCACCCGGTTCCTGGAGAGCAGCGGGCTGTCCGTCGGCTCCACCCTCACCGCCCGCGGCTTCGACCGCACCTATGTGATCAGCGGCTCGTACGAATTGCCCAGCGAACTCACGGCACAGCAGGTCAACGCCCTGCCGGGGGCCTTCCTCGCGCCGTACGCCAAGGCGGTCGAGAAGGCCGGACTGCCGAAGCCCGACATCTCCACCACCTACCTGGTGAAGAAGGCCGGTGGTTTCACGTGGAACACGGTCCAGGCGATCAACGCCAAGGGTGTCCTGGTCACCTCGCGCGTCGTGGCCCTCGACCCGCCCGCCGACTCCAAGGTGCCGCTCTACCAGAAGGAAGGCTGGGCCATCTACGAGAGCAGCGGGGGCGCCGACGCCGCCGCGCTCGCCGCCGTGGGCACGGTCGTCGGCCTGGCGATGCTGGAGATCTGCCTGCTCGCCGGTCCCGCCTTCGCCGTCGGTGCCCGTCGTTCCCGCCGCCAGCTGGGCCTGGTCGGCGCCAACGGCGGTGCCCGCAGCCACATCCGGGCCATCGTGCTGAGCGGCGGCCTGGTCATCGGCGTCGCGGCGGCCCTGGTCGGCATCGTCCTCGCCCTGATCCTGACCTTCGCCCTCCGGCCGCTCCTCGAGGACTACATGGGGCAACGGTTCGGCGGCTTCACCGTCAGGCCGCTGGAACTGCTCGCCATCGCCGCGCTCGCCGTCCTCACCGGCCTGCTCTCCGCGATCATCCCGGCCGTCACCGCCTCCCGGCAGACCGTCCTGGCCTCCCTCACCGGCCGTCGCGGCGTGCGCCGCAGCAACCGCGTGCTGCCGCTGATCGGCTTCGGCGCTGTCCTGCTCGGCGCGGCCATCGCCCTGTACGGCTCGGTCGTCTCCGACCAGTTCGTCCTGGTCGCGGGTGGTTCGGCCGTCGCCGAGCTGGGTGTGGTCGCCATGACGCCCGCCCTGGTCGGCCTGTTCGGCCGGGCCAGCCGCTGGCTGCCGCTCTCGCCGCGCCTCGCCCTGCGGGACGCCGTCCGCAACCGGGGCCGTACGGCACCCGCTGTCGCCGCCGTCCTGGCCGCCGTCGCGGGCACCGTCGCCGTCTCGACGTACGCCGCGAGCCGCGACGCCCAGAGTCTGGCCGAGTACCGGGCCAGCCTGCCGTACGGGGCCGGCGCCGCGCTCGTCACCGAGGAGGGCGGCCGGGACGTCCCCGCGGTCCGCGACGCCGTGCAGCGGACGCTGCCCGTCGACGTCCGCGCCGACGTGTTCCGGATCGCCGTCGGCAAGCCCGGCTGCGCCCCGTACGGCGAGGGCGAGGGCTGTGGCCGCTTCGAGGTCGTCACCCCGCCGGCCAACGAGTGCCCGCTGTGGGTCAGCACCCCCGACGGGTCCGACCCGGCGGAGAAGTACACCAAGGAGCAGCGGCGCGCGCTCGCCAAGGACTGGCGCTGCCTCTCGCCCGACGGCAACGGCGTCTACGTCGAGGGCGGTCTCCTCGTCGCCGACGCCCCGCTTCTGAAGGTCCTCGGCATCGACGACCCGGGCGCGGCCAAGGCCCTCGCCGACGGAAAGCTCGTCAGCTTCCACAAGCCCCAGGTCGACAGGAACGGCGCCGTCGGCATCAAACTGATCACCGACCCGAAGGCCGCCGACCGCGCCGTCGAGCAGAACAAGCCGGTCCCGGGCGAGCTGAAGTCCTTCCCCGCCTACCAGGTGCCCGGCTCGCCCGACTCCTACGGAGTGCAGAGCGTGCTCAGCCCCGCCGCCGCCAAGGCCGCCGGACTGACCACTGTCCCCCTCGGCGCCTTCTTCAACACCGACCGGATGCCCAGCACCGAGCAGCGGCAGAAGCTCGACGCCGAGATCGCCAAGCTCGGCAGCAACGTCGAGCTGACCGTGGAGCAGGGGTGGGTCGACGAGAACGGGCTCGTCCTGCTCGCGCTGACCGTCTTCGCCGGCCTGGTCACCATCGGTGCGGCCGGCATCGCCACCGGTCTCGCCCAGGCCGACGCGGAGGCTGATCTCAAGACGCTCGCCGCGGTCGGAGCCCCACCCCGGGTGCGCCGCATGCTCAGCGGCTTCCAGTGCGGTGTGGTCGCCGCGATGGGTGTGGTCCTCGGCTCGGCGGCCGGTGTCCTGCCCGCGGTCGGGCTGCGGCTCACCGAGGAGCGCGAGCAGACGCGCTTCTACCAGGAGGCTCTCGACAACGGCTGGGTCGGCGCCGGTGACGCCCCGCCGTACGTGCCGATCATCGTCCCCTGGGAGACGCTCGCCGCCCTCCTGGTGGCCGTGCCCCTCGGCGCCGCCCTGCTGGCCGCGCTGGTGACCCGCTCTCGCGGGGCGCTGGCCCGCCGCGCCGCGCACTGAGCCTCCGCCGCCCGACCGCGCCGTGCCCCTGGACGAGGGTGAATCACCGTTCCTAGGGACTGAGCGGGAGTGAGTCCTGTTGCCAGGTCTCATGCTCGGCCGAACGCCCCGGACGGTGTTGGTCGTTCTGGTTGCCCGCGTTCGCTCCGCGTCCGGGCGGCACGGATCGTGTCCGTGGTCCGGGGATGCGGGGGCGGGGTTCCTCACGCCCAGGGACTCCTGGTCCGGCCTGGACGGTCCGATGCCCCACCGCATCACTCCGGTGCGGTGGGGGCGGTGTCGTCCGTCGCCGGACCGGGTGTCCCTGGGCGCGCCTTCCGATCGCCACGGCAGCAGCATCGTGGCGAGTGGTTGTACGGGTGGTTGTGGTGAGGGGCTCCTGAGCGCGACGACCGCGTGAGCAGCGGCACTGGCGCACCTGACAACTGCTGCTTTGCTTACGCGACTTGGTCGACCTCCGCGCACCTCATGACCCAGGCCACCGAAAGTGCGTCTCGCGATGGGAGATTATTCGACCCAGTGGTGCCTGAAGCGGCACTCGAAGGCTACTGACCTGGGGTTTCTCTCTGGAGCGGGTGACGAGAATCGAACTCGCACTCTCAGCTTGGGAAGCGACGGCGCTCGGTCGGCCGTATGGCCGCTGACCTGCTCGGATGCGGTCTCGGTGTCGCCGCTGTGCGGCCTGATGGCACCGCTGTTGTCCGTGGTTGACCGGTCTTAAGGGCACGCTACGGGCACGCAGCCCGGTCGGAGTCATCGATAGCCCCTCTGCGGTCCATCCGGAGGGGCTTTGAGCCATTTCGCGGGCCTGGAAGCGATATGGCGCGATCTGCTGGGTAATCTCGCGCTGCCACTGGCCCGACCGCCTCCCAGCAGACTCAGGAGAAGCGCCATCGCTGAGCAGAAGCCCGGAGAGTCTGGGACCGCTCCGGGAAACCAGCCCCAAGAGGCCGACCAGCTGAGGAACATGCTGCGTCGGCCCGAGTACCGACGGGCGCTGGTGTTCTGCGCCTTGATCGGGATCCCGGTGTCGTTGGTCGCGTTCTGGTTCCTCGTCCTGCTCCACGAGCTGGAGAACCTGATCTGGGTGGACTGGCCGCACGATCTCGGGTGGACGGATCCACCGTGGTGGTGGCCCGTTCCCCTGGCTCTGGTGTCAGGCGCGGTCGTCGCCCTGGTCGTCCTGCGGTTTCCGGGCCGAGGAGGACACATTCCGGCGGCTGGCCTGCATTCCGGAGAGGCGTCGAAAGCCACCGTTCCCGGTGTGGTCCTCGCCGCGTTGGCCAGCCTGCCGCTGGGCGCCGTCCTCGGGCCCGAGGCCCCGCTGATCGCCCTCGGCGGTGGTCTGGCGCTGGTTTTCCGGGATCTCGTACGCGCTCCGGCGACCGAGGCGAGCACTGTGCTGCTCGGTGCCGCCGGTGCCGCGGCAGCCATCGCCGCGATCTTCGGCAGTCCGCTCGTGGCGGCCGTGATGCTCATGGAAGTGGCCGGAGTCGGCGGACCGCAGCTGTTCGCGGTGATGCTTCCCGCCCTGCTGTCCAGCGGAATCGGCGCCATCGTGTTCACCGGCTTCGGCCACTGGACCGGGCTGAAGACCGGGAGCCTCGACATCGGGCTGCCCACTCCGCCGCTCCTCGACACCGGGGACGTGGTGTGGTCGGCGCTGATGGCAGTCGTCGTCGGGGCGGCCGTCCACTGGATCATGGTGGGGGGACGGGTCGCCGCGCGCTTCGTAACCGCGCATCCGTTGCGCAACACGGTGGTCTGCGCACTCGCCGCGGCGGGCTGCGCGGCTCTCTACGCAGTCATCACCGGCCGTTCGCCGTCCGAGGTCTCCCTGTCCGGCCAGTCCGCCCTGGCGCAACTCGCCGGGCACCCCCATGCGTGGTCGGTCGGCAGTCTGTTGGCGGTCCTGGCGTTCAAGGGCGTCGCATACGCGCTCTGTCTGGGAAGCCTTCGCGGCGGTCCGACCTTCCCCTCCTTGTTCCTGGGCGGAGCGGTGGGCGTCCTGCTGGCACCCCTGCCGGGACTCGGCGTCGTAGCGGGCATGGCGGCGGGTATGGCGGCCGCGTGCGCCGCCGCGCTGCGGCTGCCCGTCAGCACGGTGGTGCTGGTCGTCCTCATGGTGGGCAACTCGGAAACGGTGCCCGTGATCGTGCTGGCCGCCGTGGTGTCGTTCGTGACCACGGAGCTGCTGCCACAGGGACCGGGGATTCCTGCGTTCAGGCCACGAGTCGGTCGAGCGCGTCGTCCAGCGTCGCCGCGGCCGTGACGAGAGAGACCGGGCGTTGTGCATAAAGCCTCTGCGTATGGGACGGGGGAAGAATTCAGGACGCAACCACAGGTCCGGGACCTGGCCGGAGACTGGCCACGAGAATGTGCAGGCTGACGACAAGTGCCCACAGGGGGAAGACCAGCTCGGACCAGGCGACAGTGCCCGACACGAGCAGCAGTGTCAGGGCGACGAGATAGCCGACAAGGGAAAGCCAGCGCGGGAGGACTCCGAGCCGTTGCCCGATGGTGGAGGTCGAGAAGGTGAAGACCGCGGCCATCCGCATCGCGTAGGTCGTCAGGAGGCTGTAGGTGACGTGACGGCCGAATGACCACCCTTGCAGTTTGGAGCCGGCCCCGGACACATCGGCCGTGACCAGTAGGCCGCCGGCCGCCGCTGCGGCGCCGAAGAGAGTCGCCACGAACAGCAGGCCGCTGCCCAGGAAGACCATGGCGAAGAACTGGTCCTCGGCCGCTCCGATGCGTGCGCGCACCGCGCCCATGAACCACAGGAAGAAGATGCCGGCGAAGGGAACGAGGTTGAGCGCCGTCTGTACGGTGCGCCGACGCGAGGGGTCGGTGACCCAGGCGTTGCCCACATTGCCGGGCACGTCCGGCACCGCTACGCGGACCAGGACGATGGCCACGCCGAGGAGCAGGGCGAAAACGATCCCCACCAGTCCTGCGGCTCGTGGAGTGCGCAACGCCTGAAGCTTCCTCTCCATGGGCGGTCTTCGCTTCCTCTCCCAGCCTGTGTGTCCCCGTCCGGTGACGGTCTCTCCCCGGTCCGGTGGCGGTGCCGGTGGGCAAGCTCGGCGGGCGGCTGAGACCAGCAAGCACCGGCGGACGCCCACGTGCCACTGGGACTGTCCATGCGGGTGACGTGTGCGGGGGCGGCAGACGTGCTTCCCACCAGTGAGCCGGTCCGTGTGAGCCACGGTCCCCGGTACGGCCCGGCGCCCCCGCCGGGAACGACACGCGTCGAGCGGCGGCAGCCGACGGTCGGCCTACTCCGACGGACTCTCGGTACCCCGTCGGCCCGGGGCCAGCAGGACGACCGTGTCCCCCGGTCGCGGCAGTGGTGCGCTGCCTCCCGTGACCGGATCGAGGCGGCCGTCCCGGCGTACGAGGAACAGCAGATCGCTGCCGGGCGGTAGGGCATCTCCGGCGGGCTGCCCGAGAACGGCCGCCCCCTCCTCGTACCGGTGAGCGAACGTCGGCCAGGTCAGATCCGGGCCGAACAGAACCTCGCCGCCGATGAACGGCGCCACCGCGCCGTGGCTGTCGGCCGGTTCGTTGAGGCGGTGGACGGTACCCTCCACGCTGCCTCGCAGAAGCACCGCCGCCAGTGCGTTGAAGTCGTCCTCGGCGGTGAGGAAGTACACCGCCGTGATGCCCTCCAGCTCGGCGGCCTCACCTGTGGCGGCGCCCAGCAGCTCACCGGGCGCAAGTTCGATTCCCGCCTGCCGGATACGTTCGCGCTGTTCCTCTTCCCCCGCCCACATCAACACTTCCAGCCCCGCTGTCTTCAGGGCCACGCCCAGGTCGACCACCCAGGGGTCACCGCCGACCAGCAGGGGCCGCGAGCGGGACAGGCGCACGACGCCCAGGCGCCGGGCGACGGGCGAGGCGGTCAGGCCGTAGAGCGTCACTGTCGCGACGATGACCACGAACGTGGCCGGAAGGATCTTCGACGCACCACCGATCCCCTTCGCCACCAGGCCGGCCGAGAACGTCGAAGCCGTCGCGGCCGCGACGATGCCGCGCGGCGCCATCCAGCCGATGAAGCGCCGCTCACCGCCTGTCAGGTCGGTGCCGGCGGTGGACACGAGCGCGACCAGCGGCCTGACGACCAGTACCAGAAAGGCGGCGAGCCCAAGCGCGGGGAGCCACACATGGCGCAGCGAGTGCGGGGTGACGGTGGCCGAGATCGAGATGAAGAGCAGGCCGAGGATCAGACTGACCAGGGTTTCGAAGAAGGGCCGACGCGCTGGTACGTCGATGCTGGGGAGGTTGGCGACGGCCAGGCCCATCACCACGGCGGCGATGAGTCCCGTGTCGTCGCGCAGGACGTCGCAGAACGCCGCCACACCGATCACCGCGGCAAGCTGCGCCGTGGTGCCGAGAACCTCGCCGAGCCGCAGTACCCGGAACAGCACCCACAGCAGAGCCGCCCCGGCCGCTCCCCCGGCCAGTCCGATGCCCATGCTGGCGGTGAAGCGCTCCAGGCCACTGCCGAGGTGGTGACGGGAGCTCGCCACGACGGCGTGAAAGACCAGTGCGCCCAGGACACCGCCGACCGGATCGATGAGGGAGCCTTCCCAGATCAGGATGCGCTGGAGCCGATCCTTCGGCCGTACGAAGCTGAGCAGCGGTCCGACGACCGTCGGCCCCGAGACCACGAGGATCGCGCCGAGCATGAGGGCCGCCCGCCTGGAGATGTCCAGCAGTGGCGCGGCGAGGAGCGTGCCGAGCAGCCCGGTGATCAGGACGCCGAACCAGAGCAGCCGGACGACGACGCTGCGGGTGTGGCCCTTCAGCCTCGCCAGGTCCAGCCCGAGGCCGGCGTCGTAGAGGATCACGGCGACGGCCAGCGATACCAGCGGTGAGAACGCCGCCCCCAGCAGTTGCTCGGGGTCGACGTCGTCGATCAGCGCGCCGGCGGTGAAGCCGACCGGCAGCAGGACAATCAGGCCGGGGATGTGCAGGCGGTCGGCCAGGATCTGCGATCCGACGGCCAGGACCAGGATCAGGCCCACACCGATGAGCACCTGGTTCGTCGTCACAAGCGGCCCTTTCCATGCGTGGTGGTGGGACGAGTCGATGCCCTTCCCTGCCAGTGGAGGCACCACGGATCGACGAATCGAGGGGACGGCACGGCCGGCGAGGCGGCGGTGGTGATCCCGGCCCGCACCATCACGGCAGCGGCTGCGGCGAATCCCCAGGAGGCCCGCGTCGCGTGATGGTCCTCGGCCCGATGAACATCAGGTCGGGGACCATCACAGCGCTGTCATTCTTCCCACGGCGTGATCCCCCAGCGAACCGTGTGCTGCGCGCCGGGGGCGAGGGTGACGAGCCCGGTGCCGCTGCGGAAGGCGTCCGGCGGGCAGGTCATCGGCTCGACGGCGACCGCGCGACGGCGTTCCCCCGGAGGGAGGGTGTCGCCGGTGTAGAGCTGCACGTAGTCGGCGCCTTCGCCGAGCCACACGTCCGTACCGACCGCACCCGACGGATGGGCCAGGCGCACCACGGCACGGCCGTCCGCGTCCCGGTCGAGGTCGCCGAACGGAGTGTCCAGCCGGAGCGCGCCGACAGCTCGTGGCGTACGCAGGTCGTACTCGGTCCCGGCGACCGGCTCGGCGGCCACCGGCAGGCCGCGCTCATCGGTACGCAGCCATGTCCGTGCGGGCACGGTCAGCACCGCCTGGTCGACGACGGCGGTGCCCGCGGTGAC
The DNA here is from genome assembly GCF_036898825.1 of Streptomyces sp. B21-083. GTDB lineage: Bacteria > Actinomycetota > Actinomycetes > Streptomycetales > Streptomycetaceae > Streptomyces. Next base: position 5,393,332 of record NZ_JARUND010000001.1, read on the forward strand.
GTAGGGATGCTGGCCGAAGCCGTAGGGCGCGGCGCTCGCATCGAGGTTGCGTGCGGTGACGGCGACTTCGAGTCCGTTCTCGCCCAGCGCGTACTCGGCACGGACGCGGAGGTGGAACGGGTAGCCCGGCTGCGGCCACAGCGGAACCTCCAGGACGGCGCGGCTGTCGCTCGCCTCCACGACCCGCCACGCCACCCACCGCAGGAGCCCGTGGATGGCGTTGCCGCCGGCCGACTCATCGAGCGGCAGCTGCAGATCCTGCCCGTCCCAGGGGTACCGGCCGTCGCGGATCCGGTTGGGCCACGGCACCAGGATCTGGCCGCGCCCGCCGGTGATCCGGTCCTGTTCGGTGAATCCGTCGACCACGGTGCGTTCACCGACCGCGTACGACCGCAGGGCCGCGCCCAGCTCGACGATGACGGCACGGTGCGTGCCGTGACGGAGGGTCAGTTGCCGTCCGGTCCGGCTCTCCAACACGCGTGGCCTCCTCGGTCCGCCCGGCCGGCGTCCTCGGACGCCGATGTAGTGGTGGCCTGCGCCGCCGGCCCTCCCGTCGGGAGCGTGCGGCCCCTCGTGGAGCCGGTCAAGCGCAACACGTTCCTGTCGGCACGATCGCCGGGCAGGTTCGCCCGCTGGGGTCACAGGATGTGGCGGGCGGCGGTCGACGCACGGGCTCCCGTGATGTCTCCCTGACGGGGACGGCGGCGTCACCCGCTGCCCGGACGACTGCTGCGACGGCCGATGCGCCGCCAGGCAGCGCGTTGGAACCTGATCATCAGTACGCCCACCAGGATCAGCAGCACGATGTTGAGCAGAAGTTGGACCAGGGATCCGCGCGCCTCGCTCCAGCTGGAGAACGCGCAGGAGACGCCGATGTCGGCGGCGGCCGGAATGGTGGTGACCGAGATGAAGACGCCGAGCAGCGCACTCGTCCTCGCCTGGGTCAGCGACATGATCCCGACGATGCCGGCCAGCACCGCGACGACGACGGAGAAAACGTTGGGGGCGTCGATCAGCGTGGAGACCGGCCTGAAGCCCTGCTCGAACGCCTTGGGTTGGAAGTCGAGACCCCGGATCGCCCACGAGAACAGCAAGGTCACCAGGACAGCCAGCAGGAAACCCACGGTCAGGGCGAACAAGCCCTGCCGGACCCTGGTGCCGTTGCCGCGGTCGATGCCCAGCGCGACGCTGGTGATGGCGCCGTACTCCGGTCCTACGACCATCGCCGCGACGATCAGAATCTGGGAGTTGGTGATGATGCCCACCGCCCCGATGACGCCTGCGATGACCAGGTAGATGTAGAAGCTCGGCCGGTAGGTGCCCTCGGTGCGAATGCGCGCTTCGACCTCCTCCCAGACCGGCGCGTACGCGAGCGCCCCGAGTTGCTGCTGCTCCGCCGCGGCCGCGGCGCCGGAGAAGGCCATCTCGACCGGCTCGATGACGATGGATCCGCGACGGTCGAGTTCCAGCTCGCGCAATCCGCGCAGCACGGCGTTGGCCGCGCCCGCCAGGATGTCGCACACGATCGCGTCGCCGTCGGGATTGCGTGCCAGTTCGGGTAGGACGACCAGGTTGAAGACAAAGCGGTCGTCGGTCAGCAGCCCGACCGCCCGGGGGGTGAGATCAGGTGGGCTCACCAGCCGGACGTGGATCATCTCCATACTTCACGACCTCCATCGCTCGGCCGACGGACCCGCCGAGGCGCCTCGGCGCACGAGCACCGGGCTTTCTGCCTACGATCGGCCGACTCCAGCCAGTAACGCCCGACGGGCAGGGGTCGGCAAGCCGGGTGCCCCGTTGACCTCCAGCGCCACCGGGCATCCGTCGCCCGGCCAGGACCCATGGCTCAGCCGGGCTCTGCGACAGGCCGCCCTGCGACAGGCCGCCGTTGCGCCGTCAGAGTGGCTGGTGCCAGTCAGCGGGCGTCGTCACCGGCTGCCGTGGGGAGCGGTCGTGGACCGTTCCGACGCGCAAGGACCACCCGAGTGGCCGATAGTGGATTTAGGGGGTCTACCCGAGATTTCGGAGCTGCCATGGACCGCTACCCTCCCATCGCCGAACACGGCCTGGTGGGCGACCTGCAGACCGCCGCGCTCGTCTCGTCGCAGGGTGTCGTGGACTGGTTCGCCGCTCCCCGGTTCGACTCGCCCAGCATCTTCGCCGCCCTGCTCGACCACGACGGCGGCGGGTACATGCGGCTGGCCCCCGAGCACCCCGACGCGGCCTGCAAGCAGCTCTACTACCCCGACACGGCCATATTGGTGACCCGGTTCATGTCACCGGACGGGGTGGGCGAGGTGGTCGACTTCATGCCTCCCGACCGGACCCGCACCGCCACCGACCGGCACACCCTGATACGCCTCGTACGTGCCGTGCGCGGCACCGTCGACTTCACGCTCGAATGCCGGCCGCGCTTCGACTACGGCCGGGCCGAGCACCGGCTGGAACTCGGCGAGAACACCGGCCTGTTCCGGTCGCCGGGGACGGACGCGCACTTGCAGGCCACCTTCCCGCTGGAGCGGGACGGCCAGGACGTACGCGGCAGGGTGACGCTGAAGGCCGGCGAGTCAGGCGGTGCCGTGTTCACCGTCTGCGCGTCCGGCGGCGAGGCACCCGCGCCCCTCACCGTCGACGGGCTCACCGCGCAGTTCGACGACACCAGCCTTTTCTGGCAGGACTGGTTGCGCCAGTCCCGCTACCGGGGCCGCTGGCCAGAGCTGGTGCACCGTTCGGTCATCACCCTCAAGCTCCTCACCTACGCGCCCACCGGCGCCCTCATCGCGGCGGCCACCATGGGTCTGCCCGAGCAGGTCGGCGGAGAGCGCAACTGGGACTACCGGTTCACCTGGGTGCGCGACAGCGCGTTGTCCGTGCGCGCCATGCTGGACCTCGGATTCGCCGAGGAGGCCACCGCATTCCTCCACTGGCTGGTCGAGAGGCTGCAGGAGCGCGAGGGGAAGGAAGAAGAGCCGCTGCAGACGATGTACCGGGTCGACGGCAACCCCGACCTGCCCGAGGAGACACTCGAACACTTCGAGGGCTACCGTGGCTCCTCCCCTGTCCGCATCGGCAACGGAGCCGCCGACCAGCTCCAGTTGGACATCTACGGTGAGGCCATCTACGCGTTGTCCCAGGGCCGCGAGATCGCGCAGCAGGCCACCTACCGGGGATGGAAGACCCTGACCAGGACACTGGACTGGTTCGCCGAAGCCTGGGACCGGCCGGACGAGGGCATCTGGGAGACCCGCGGCGGCCGCCAGGACTTCACCTACAGCCGGGTGATGTCCTGGGCCGCCTTCGACCACGGGCTGAGCCTGGCCGAGCACTTCCGCAGGCCCGCCGACGTGGAGAAGTGGCGCAGCGCCAGGGACGCCATCCTGGAGCAGGTCATGGAACGCGGCTGGAGCGAACAGGAGGGCGCCTTCGTCCAGCACTACGGAGGCGACGTCCTGGACGCTTCCCTGCTGCTCATGCCGAGGGTCCAGTTCATCGCCCCCAAAGACCCGGCCTGGCTCTCCACGCTCGACGCGATGGACCGCAAGCTCGTCTCCGACAGCCTCGTCTACCGCTACGACCCGGCGGCATCGCCGGACGGGCTGCGCGGCTCGGAGGGCACCTTCAGTCTGTGCACCTTCCTCTACGTCGACGCGCTGGCCCGGGCGGGGCGGGTGTCCCAGGCCCGCTACACCTTCGAGAAGATGCAGACGTACGCCAACCATGTCGGGCTCTTCGCCGAGGAGATCGGTCCGAGCGGGGAGCAACTGGGCAACTTTCCCCAGGCGTTCACCCATCTGTCGCTCATCATGGCGGCCACCACCCTCGACGAGGCGCTCGACGCCGAGCAAGGGCGCTGACTCGTGGTCACCCATGCCCGTCCGGCAGGACCGCCACGGCTCACCGAGGACGAGTTCGGCGTGCTGTACCGGCGCCTGCTCTCGCGCGCCGCCTGGGCCTCGGGGGACCGGGGCGCTCTGGACGCGCTCACTCCTGCCCGGGTGGTGGCCGCCACCCAGGAGGTGCGTACCGGCCGCACGGTGACGCTCGCCGCGCCGGTGGAGACGCTGCCCGGCCCGGACAATCCGGAGCCCGCGAGGCACCGGATGAGCGGGCAGCCGGGCGAAGACGCCTCCAGCGGGCTCCACTTCGCGATGGACAGCTTCGCGATGAACGTGCACGGTGACGCCGACAGCCATATCGACGCCCTGTGCCATGTGATCTACGACGGCACACTGCACGGCGGGGTGTCCGCGAGCAGTGTCACGGCGGACGGGGCCACGACTCTCTCCATCGAGGCGGCACGCGACGGGATCGCCGGACGTGGTGTGTTGCTGGACATCCCGCGGCTGCGCGGCGTGCCCTGGCTCGAACCGGGTGATCACGTGACCGGCGACGACCTCGCAGCGGCCGAGACAGAGCAGCGCGTCCGCGTGGGAGAGGGCGACCTCCTCCTCGTCCGGGTGGGCCACCGCCGACGCCGCGCCGAACTCGGCCCGTGGCATGCGGCACGTGAGCGCGCCGGGCTCCACCCGTCCGCGCTGGAGTTCCTCGCAGACCGGCGGGTCGCCGTGCTCGGGGGCGACGGGAACAACGACACCGCCCCGAGTTCCACCGAGGGCGTCGAGTTCCCCGTGCATGTCCTGGCGGTGCATGCGATGGGCCTTCACCTGCTGGACTACCTGCAGTTCGAGGACCTGGCACCGGTCTGCGAGGCGGAGGGACGCTGGTCCTTCCTCTGCGTGATCGCCCCGCTGAGGCTGCCGGCCGCCACCGGCTCACCGGTCAACCCGATCGCCGTCCTGTGATTCCGGTGCCCACGGTCGTGGTCGTCATGGGCGTCTCGGGTTCGGGCAAGTCCACCGTAGGGCGACTGCTCGCCCAGCGGCTCGCGGTCCCCTTTCTGGAGGCGGACGACGTCCACCCGGCCGCGAACCGCGCCAAGATGGCCGCGGGGCGTCCGCTCGACGACGAGGACCGGCGGCCCTGGCTGTTGTCCATCGCCGAATGGATCCGGGAGGCAACCGACGCCGGCCGGGGCGGGGTGGTGGCGTGTTCGGCCCTCAAGCACGAGTACCGACGTCTGTTTCTTGGTGCGGGCGCAGGCGTGTGGTTCCTGTATCTGGCGCTCGACCGCGGGACCGCCGGCCGACGGGTCGCAGGCCGTGTGGACCATTTCATGCCCGCCCGGCTGGTGGACTCCCAGTACGCCACCCTCGAACCGCTGCGGCCGGACGAACCCGGCCTGACCGTCGACGCGGTGGCCGACCCGCAGACCATCGTCGACCGGGCGGTCCGCACCGTCCGGGCGGCGAGGTGACCGCGCATGCTCGACTCCGTCGGGTCGCCGCCACGCGACCCGCCCGATAGTTTGGTAATTGGCGCTGAATGTCCCGATTGTGTGAGTGTCCGTCCGGAACAGCACAGCCCGGAGACCCCCCCGGACGGGCGCTACGGCCAGGACAGCCGACGACTCCTAGAACGGGATCCCTCTCATGGCCGACGATCAGCACTACGACGTCATCATCATCGGTACGGGAGCGGGCGGCGGTACGCTCGCCCACCGGCTGGCCCCCACCGGCAAGCGGGTCCTGATCCTCGAACGCGGCGGCTACCTGCCACGGGAGCGGGACAACTGGGACTCCACCGCCGTCTTCGTCAAGGGCAAGTACCGTGCCCCGGAGTTCTGGTACGACAAGCACGGCAACCAGTTCCCCCCGGAGGTCAACTACTACGTCGGGGGCAACACCAAGTTCTACGGCGCCGCGCTCTTCCGGCTCCGGCCCGAGGACTTCGGCGAACTGCGCCACCACGACGGCATCTCTCCGGCGTGGCCGATCCGCTACGAGGATCTGGAGCCGTACTACACCCAGGCCGAGCACCTCTACCTGGTGCACGGCCGGCACGGCGAGGACCCCACCGCAGGGCCGACCAGTGCGCAGTACGCCTACCCGCCGGTCGAGCACGAAGCGCGTATCCAGCAGCTCAGCGACGATCTGGGGAAAGCCGGCCTGCACCCCTTCCACCTGCCGATCGGTGTGAACCTCGCCCAGGACGAGAACGGCATGGCCACCCACGACAGCGTCTGCATCCGCTGCGACCGGGTCGACGGCTTCCCCTGCCTGATGGGCGCCAAGTCCGACGCGCAGGTGATCTGCGTCGACCCGGCGCTCACGTACGACAACGTCACGATGGTGACCGACGCGAACGTGCGGCGCCTGGAGACCGACCCGACCGGACGCACCGTCACCGGGGTTGTCGCCGAGCTCCGGAACGGAGCGACCGAGCGATTCAGCGCCGACATCGTGGTGGTCGCCGCCGGAGCGGTCAACTCCGCTGTTCTGCTGCTGCGTTCGGCCAACGACAAGCACCCCGGCGGCCTGGCCAACAGCTCGGACGTGGTGGGACGCCACTACATGCGTCACAACAACCTGGCGCTGATGGCGGTGTCGAAGGAACCGAACCCCACCAGATTCCAGAAGACCCTGGCGCTCAACGACTGGTACCTGGGTGCGGACGACTGGGAGTATCCGCTCGGCGGCATCCAGATGCTCGGCAAGTCGGACGCCGACCAGATCCACGGCGAGGCGCCACGCTGGGCCGGCACTGTCATGCCCGACATGCCCTTCGAGGTACTGGCGCACCATGCCGTCGACTTCTGGCTGTGCGGAGAGGACCTCCCCCTGCCCGGGAGCCGGGTCACCCTCGACAAGGACGACGCCATCCACCTGGCTCTCGACGAGAAGAACAACACCGCCGGTTTGAAGCGCCTCCAGCACAAGCTGCGGGGGATGCTCGGGCACCTGGGCATGCACGAGCACCACCTGCTGGATCACAGCATCTATCTGCACAAGGGCATGCCGATCGGCGCCACCGCGCACCAGGCCGGCACCGTGCGGTTCGGCGACGACCCGCGAAGTTCGGCCCTCGACGTCAACTGCAAGGCCCACGACCTCGACAACCTCTACGTCGTGGACACCAGCTTCTTCCCCAGCATCGGCGCGGTGAACCCGTCACTGACCGCCATCGCCAACGCCCTGCGGGTGGGCGACCACATCGCCGCCCGGCTGAGCTGACGAGGGCTCCGTCCCTCGGTGAACCGGCTGAGCGCCGCTACAGGTTGTCGCCAGGCGCCTTGGCGGCCAGGGTGTCGGCATCACTGAGCTCCTCCAGTTCGCCCATCGTGTCGAGCCGGTAGAGCAGCACCAGCGCCGGACCGACCAGCACGATCGCGATGCCCGTGACGATCACCAGCCAGCGCAGGGTGTGGGTGGCCCCGGCCGCCTCGGTCACGGTGAGCGAGGTGGGCAGCAGATAGGGCCGCTGCGCGCAGCCCCAGGCGCCGACGACCAGGGCGACGCTCGCCACCGAGGTGTGGCGGGACCAGCCGTACGACCGGCGCCACAGCAGCACCGCTGTGCCCAGACCGCAGACCGCGGCCAGAATGATCAGCAGCAGTCCCAGGCCCCCGGTGAGGCCGTCCCAGACGTACCGGGCGTCGTCGTGGGTGACGGGCAGGGCGATGAGGGCGAGGACGACGACCGCGGCGAAGGCGGTCATCGCCCGCGCTCGGAAGTAGTCGACAAGGTCGTCGGCGCCGAACCGCAGGGCGTCGGAGCAGAGGAAGACAGCCCCGAGGAACGCGGTGGCGGCGATGGCCAGCAGTCCCACGAGGACGGAGGTTCCATTGGCCCAGGCGTCGGCGGAGGCGATCGTGCCGGGCTTGACCCGGCCGGAGGCGATGCCGCCGAGCACGGCCCCGAAGAAGAACGGCGTGAGCAGCGACGAGATGGCGAACGCCGCGCCGTAGACCCGTTGTTGGGCCAGGCGGCGGGTCGGCTTGCGCAGGGCGAACCCGGCGCCGCGGAGGACCAGGCCGACAGCGGCCAGGGCGAGCGGCAGCCACAGCGCGGAGAAGACGGCCTGGAACATCCTCGGGAAACCGGTCCACATGATGACCAGGACGAAGATCAACCAGACGTTGTTGACCTCCCAGACCGGTGCCATGGCGTGGTCGATCAGCCAGCGGGGCCGCTTGCCCCGCTCCGCGCCGCCGGCCAGGAGATCCCAGAAGCCCGCACCGTAGTCGGTGCCTCCGGCGCAGGCGTAGGCGGCGATCGCGACCACCAGCACCCATGCGATGAAGTCGGCCATTACGACGCACCGCCAGGGGTGTGGTCGGACCCACCGGCGGGCGGGGCCCCGGCGGCTGCGGGCTCGGGCTCGCTTCTGGGCCCGTACGGGGTGTCGGTCTCCGGCGGCAGTTGGGCGCGCGCGGCGGCTGAGCCCTCGTCAGCGATGCGCCAGCGGGTGCGCATCTTCAGGACGACCGCGAGGAACGCGCCGAAAACGGCCACGTACACGACCATGACGATGCCGAGCATCGCCCACAGCGATCCGGCACGCGTACTGGTCACCGCCTCCGAGACCCTCATGTGGTTGTAGACGATCCAGGGCTGACGGCCGACCTCCGTGGTGATCCACCCACACTCGACGGTGACCAGGCACGCGACTCCCGCGAGCGCGGCGCAGCGGTAGAACCAGCGGCTGCCGGGGTTGTCCCGGTGCCGCCACCAGGACCAGGCGTACCAGAGCGCGAGCAGGATCAGCACACTGCCGATGGTCACCATGATGTCGAACGCCCAGTGCGCGATGGTCGCCTGAGTCGCCGTCGGGCGGTTGCTCGCCGCGACCGACGACAGGCCCGTCACCTTGGTGTCCGGGCGGAATCCGGCGAGGATCGAGTCCAGCTGGGGGATCTTGAGACCGCCGGAGATCGTCCCGTCGGGATGCAGGCGCCCGAACATGTACTCCGGCACGTGGGTGTCGGTCTTCCAGACGATCTCCGTGGCGGCGAACTTGATCGGCTGCTTGTGGAAGACGGCACGAGCGGCGGAGTCGCCGAGCACGAACTGGACCGGAGTGAGGATCGCGGCAACCGTGAACGGCACGGTGAAGCCGAGCCGGTGGTAGCGGTCACGGCGCCCGCGCAGCCACCCGACCGCGTACACACCGGCGACCACATAGCCGGCGGTCAGGAGCATCGCGACCACGAAGTGCCAGTACTCCGGACCGAACATCGGAGTGAAGATCGCCTGCCGCACATCGACGTCGACGGGCTTGCCCTGGGCGTCCAGGCGGAACCCCTGCGGAGTGTTCATCCAGGAGTTGGCCGCGACGATGCCGAACGCCCCCAACAGGGCGGTCAGCGGCAGCGGTACGGCGAGCCAGAAGTGTGTCCAGGGCTTGAGCCGGCGCCAGCCGTACAGATAGATGGCGATCAGGACGGCCTCCAGGAAGAACGCCCATGCCTCGACGCTGAAGCCGAGGCCGAAGACGTCCCCCCAGCGGCCCATCATGCCGGGCCACAGCAGGCCGAACTCGAAGGACAGCACGGTGCCGGTGACGACGCCGATGGCGAACTGGACGGCCATCACCGCCGACCAGCGCCGGGCGAGTTTGAGGGCGACGGCATCACCCCGGCGCAGCGCCCGGTGGTGCATGAGCAACGTGATGAACGGCAGTGCCACACCGAACGGGACCAGCAGAATGTGCATGGCCAGCGTGAAGGCCATCAGCTCTCGGGCCGGCAGGAGCTGGGTCGGGGTGGTGTTCGCCAGAAGGGCAGCGGTGCTGAGCATGTACGCCTCGATGGTCTGCCGTGCGGAGGGGGGTGACGGGACTGACGGGGGGACGTCGGCGGGGGCGTTCTCAAGGAGACGGAGGCAGCTTCGGCCGGGCTGCCCGGGCCGCCGACACTTCGGCGTCGGGCATGGTGAAGGCGCGTTCGCGGCGCGAGCCGGTGGCGAAGACGACGGACCAGCTGAGCACCGCTCCGAGCCTGCTGCGGAAGCCGGTGAGGAAGGCCAGGTGGATGAAGAGCCAGGCCAGCCAGCCGGTGAAGCCCGACAGATGCAGCGGTCCGGCCTTGACCACGGCCCGGCCGCGGGCGATGTAGGCGGCACTGCCGAGATCCACGTACTTGAAGGGCTTCGGCGGTCTCGTCCTGCCCTCGACGGCGTGGCGTACGGTCCGGCCGGCGTACGCACCCGACTGCATGGCGACCTCGGCCAGGCCGGGCAGTTTGTTCAGGCTCATCACGTCACCTGTGACACGGATCTCCGGATGGCCGGGGACGGTGAGGTCGGGTTCGACGAGGATGCGTCCGGCCCGGTCCTGTTCGGCGCCGGTCGCCCGGGCCAGCGCGGCCGCGATCGGCGGTGCCTCGACGCCCGCCGTCCACAGCACGGTGCGTGCGTCGAAGCGGGTCGTCCCGCCTTCATGGTCTTGTACCGTCAGGCCGTGCGCGTCGATATCGATGACCTTGGTGCCCAGGTGGAGCTCCACACCGAGCCCTTGCAGGGTTCGGGCCGCGCGGTGGGCCAGTCGAGGGCCGAAGGCGCCCAGGACCGCGTCGGACCCCTCGAAAAGCAGCACCCGGGCCTTGGCCGAATCGACTTTTCTGAACTCCCGGTCGAGCGTGTGGCCGGCGATCTCCCGGATCTGTCCCGCGAGTTCGACACCGGTCGGCCCGGCGCCGACGAGCGCGAAGGTGAGCCATTGCTGCCGTTCCCGGTCGTCCGCGGCCGTCTCGGCCATCTCGAACGCCCGGTAGATCCGTCGGCGGATGTCGAGCGCGTCGTCCAGGGTTTTCATCCCGGGGGCGTGCGCGGCGAACTCGTCGTGCCCGAAGTAGGACTGACGCATACCCACCGCGACGATCAGGTCGTCGTACGGCAGTACGACGGCTCCGCCCTCGGGTCGCCGGGCGTGCACCAGCCGGGCGCCGGCATCCACGTCGGTGGCTTCGGCGAGCACGCAGCTCACGTTGTGGTGGCGCCGCAGAACCCCCCGGAGCGGCTGTGCGATCTGTCCCTCGGACAGGATCCCGGAGGCACACTGGTACAGCAGCGGTTGGAAGAGATGGTGGGCGCGGCGGTCGACCACGGTCACCGCGACCGGTGACTTCCGTAGGGCACGGGCGGCGAACAACCCCGCGAACCCTCCGCCGAGGATCACCACCCGGCGGGGCGTGACGTGATCCTGCATCCGAGATCAGCCTCCGGTGGCGAAGCCGGGGAAAAGCGTCATTCCGCCGTCGACGTAGAGGGTGGTGCCGACGACGTAGTCGAGCAGGTCGGACGCCATGGCGACCACGGCGTTGGCGATGTCGTCCGGGTCGCCTACGCGGCGATACGGGATCAGGCGCAGGAGATCGGCCTCGGCCTCGGGGGTGGACCAGGCGTCGCGGTTGATCGGCGTGCGGATGGCGCCGGGCGCTACCGCGTTGACCCGGATCCTCTTGGGGGCCAACTCCTGGGCGAGGGTCTGCATCATCATGCCCACACCGCCCTTGGAGGAGGCGTAGTTCACGTGCCCCGACCACGGGACGATCTGGTGGACCGAGCTCATGCAGATGATCTTTCCCGCCGAACGGGAGACCTCCTCCACCACACCTCGCCGGATGAACTCCCTGGCGGCCTCGCGCGCGCACAGGAACTGGCCGGTCAGGTTGACGTCGATGACCTTCTGCCACTGGGCGAGCGTCATCTCCGTCACGGCCGCGTCGCGTTGGAGGCCCGCGTTGGCCACCATGATGTCGATGGTGCCGAACTCCTCGACCATCCGCGCGACCATGGCGGTCACCTGGTCCTCGTCGGACACGTCGGCCTCGTGGGCGTAGGCGCGGACACCGAAGCCCTCGATCTCCTTGACGACGTTCTCGGCATCCTCGGCGCCGACGACGTAGTTCACCACGACGTCCGCTCCGGCCCGCCCCAAAGCGATGGCGGTCGCCAGGCCGATGCCCGAGTTGGCGCCGGTCACCAGCGCCTTCTGGCCCCTGAGAAGCTGCGCGGACACCATCCCGCGGCTCTCGTTGACGTTTCCTGCCATCACGCTCTCTCCTTGTGCGTTCGGAGGGTCGCCCTCAAGGACCGGGCAACGCGGAGGAGGAAGGCTGGGCGTCGGCCGACCCGTCGGGACAGACACGGGAGCCGTCGCATACCCGGCCCCCAGACAAAAGCACCCTGCACCTCGGATGGGACAGATCGGCGCGCACCGCAGCCCTACTTCGGCCGGGCACGTCACGCGGTCGGACTACGAGCCGCCCCCGAACCCTCCCCTCAGGCTGACTGACTTCGTGCAGGCCATGGCTGCAGCGTTGTGCCGCACTGAACTCAACGGCCGATAACCGAGGACCCTTCGCGCCGCATCGACGAGAACGTCCTGGTGCAGAGGGTGGAGATGCTCAGGCGGCTGCTGCCTGGACATGAGGTACGCCACGTCAGCGAGATCAAGTGGACAGGGAAGAAGGATCTCGCCCTCCTTCCGGACGCGGCGAAGAGAGGCTTTGAAGCCTTCCTCACCAAAGACGGACGTCAGCTGGAGGATCCGTCGGAGACGGCCGCCATCAAGAAATCCGGCATGCATCACATTCGGTTCAGCCACGGCCACAAAGGCATGGCGGGCCTCGGGTTGGCCATGGGCGCTGTGATCGCCCCTATGCCTCTGATCGTCCGTGAACTCGACACGGCGGAAACTTCAGCAGCTCGTTCATGTCAAAGGGCTGAACCCCGGCAGCAAGCAGCGGTTCGATCTGGTTGACCCCGTCAAGGAACCGCCTCGCTACTGGCCGCGCTAGTTAGGGCACGCCACTCAGAAATTGGTCTAGACAAAAAACAAACCCCAGGTCGCTGACCTGGGGTTTCATCATGGAGCGGGTGACGAGAATCGAACTCGCACTCTCAGCTTGGGAAGCTGCGGGCAGTTGGGGCTGGTTCGGGCGCTGACCTGGGCGAACGGCCGGGGCAGCGCCTCGTCGTGCTCGGCTGCTTTCACCGTGGTTCCCTGCTGTTCCCCGCTGGATCTGGTGCGGTTGTGGTGCGGCACGCTCCGGTCTCTTCGACGCCATTCCGGACCTCCAAGCGAAAGCCAGGAGGGCTTCCCGCCTCGTGTGGCCTACCCGGGCGAACCCTCGGCGCCGGCGGGCCTGCGCGAGTTCGCCCAGCACGTGCCCTGAGCGTCGGCGCCGGACAGGCCGGCCACCTCAGTTAGGTTAACTCTTGCGTTAACATTGTTGTCGTGGCTCAATGGGAAGTGGTTCTCGTCGGGGAGGTCGCGGAGTGGTTCGAGGCGCTGGCTGAAGAGGACTGGGACAGCTCTGAACAGGTGGAAGACGCCATCGACATGTTGGCGGCAACGGGCCCGACGCTCGGCCGTCCGCTGGTCGATCGGATCAAGGGTGCTGAGAACCATCACCTGAAGGAGTTGAGGCCGGGATCATCCGGGAGCAGCGAGATCCGCATCCTCTTCGCCTTCGATCCGGTGCGCAGGGCAGTACTGCTTGTGGCTGGCGACAAAGCTGGAAACTGGCAGCGCTGGTACGACATCAACATTCCGCTTGCTGAGGAGCGGTACCAGGCACATCTGGCTGATCTTGAGACCAGGGAGTACGAATGAGCACCGTGAGCTGGGAGCAGACGAAGCGCAAGGCGCGCGAGCGGCGTGAGGCCGCCGGGTTGCCCGTGCGGTCGGCTCAGGAGAAGCAAGCGGCCATGAACCGACTGACTGCGGAGGTGCGCGCTCACAAACTCGCGGAGGTCAGGTGCGAGCAGGCGCTGACGCAGCGCCAAGTCGCCACATCTATGGGGGTCTCTGCGCCTCGGGTTTCCGCGATCGAGCATGGTGAGGTGGATCGTGCGGAGGTCGCCACCCTACGAGCCTATGTGGAAGCGCTCGGCGGTCGACTGCGGGTAGTCGCAGACTTCGGGGATGCCGAGTACACCGTCGCCTGAGACGCTTTCCTTGGAGGCGGTGAGGTCACTTCGGGAGCGGGCACTCTCAATAACAGCAAGGCCCAGGTCGCTGACCTGGGCCTTCTCCATGGAGCGGGTGACGAGAATCGAACTCGCACTCTCAGCTTGGGAAGCTAAGGGTGTTTAGGGCTCGTTCTGGGGTTGACCTGCGGCGGAGCAGCGCCGGGGCTATATGGGCGGTCGACAGGCTCCCCGGTGTTCCCCGTGGTTTCCCGCAGGATCTGGCACGGGTCTGGCACGAGTTGGGAGAGGGCCTGGTAGATCGCAACGGTGACGGCATCGAAACTCCCTGACACGCGCACCTGCTGGCCCGTAATGTCGCCAGATTAATGAGGATCACTTGAACAGAGGTGATGAATGGCTCCACGCCTGCGGCGTTTGTGCGCCTTCTGCGGCAGCCCAGGGAAGATCACGGACGAGCACCTGTGGCCGCAATGGATGGGAAAGTACACACAGGCGACCGAACCAACACGATCCACTCGGTCTCTAGGTTTCGGCCACCAAGAGGCCGACACAATCACGATATATCCGGATGCCATGCGTGAGCGTCAAGGCTCCGTCCTGGGCTTCGTCGCGAGAGAGGTCTGCAGAGACTGCAACGGCGGCTGGATGAGCCGGCTTGAGATGAAGACCGAGCGCCTCGTCGTGCCCCTCATGCAAGGGAAGCGGGTACTGCTGGACGAAGAAAAGGGCACCGCTCTGGCGACGTGGGCCACGAAGACGGCGTGGGTGAATGAATTCATCGGCCGCCCGGGGCCTGATCCCACTCCGCAGCCGCTCACTACGCCAGCCATGCGCCGCCACTTGATGGACCACTTCACCCCGCCACAGCACACTCGGGTTTGGATCGCCTACCACCAGGGCCTCTATCACCTCGATATTCGTGCCGCTGAACTGCGTATCAGCCCATCACCGAATCCAGATGATCCCGAGGTCTACACCGCTCTGTTCACGGCACTGACCGTGGACAAACTAACCATTCTGGTTTGGACCGCAGAGACAGATCGAGTGATCGCGCCACAGCTCCCCGCCAGCTACTGGCACCCGGTGTGGCCGTTCCAGGCGGAGTTCATCTGGCCGTTGCAACGCACGGTGAACGATCTGGCCATCGATACAACTCTGACCCGACACTCCCAACGCCATCCGCTTCCGCCTCACCACCGCGTCGTGCAGGGAGAGTTAGAGGCAGGCATACGCAGACTCAATGAACTGCGTGGCCAACCTCCCCGCGACTCGACCCCGTGATCCCCCGAACCAGCACCACTGCGCACCTTCCCTGTTCAACGGCCGGTGACGCTCACCGCGTGATGATGGAGTCCCTCAGAGACCCATAGGCGGGTGACTCCTTCGTCCCGAAGCAACTTGGGACGCCGCCGTCCTGAGCCTGCTGCGGCTGGCACCTGCGCGGATGGTCCGCAGACGTCCATGGTTGTTCGCGGCTGTGCGTCGTGGTTGTCACGCAGTGAGACACTCATGGTGCGCGTCTGATGGTGCTCCGCGGCGGCACCATCGCGGTACTCCAGTTGGTAGGTGTTGTTGTCGCACAACAGAACCTGGATGTACCAGGTGCCTTCTCGGTCCTCGTTCTGTCTCTCTAGGACCGTGTGTTCGTTGCCGCGTCGCAGGTTGGCGAGCATGGCGCCTATGGCCGGCTTCGAGGCGCGCTTCACCACGTGTCCCTGGGCGTTCGTCGCAATCAGCATGAGCAGATCGTGCCGGACAGGTCTGACAGTTCGCTTGGTCGGAGGGGACGGATCCTTCTCTGAACTCGTGCACCCCAGGCGTACTCGTGTAGATGAGATGGCAAGTTGCGTGTCAGAGTGACCCGCGTGAGCCCGGAGATCGGGTTTGCATGTCGCATCTTGTATGGATGACGCGCCCGGTGGAGCGGAGCGCAGCCAGGGCTTGAAACCGTAGAGAAGGTTGTTATCCAGTGGTGCCGGGCTCACTCGTCGTGCTGCTGGGCGGGTTGTCGGCCGTGATGATGCGAGCCTGTTTCGCGGCGCGCTGAATGGCCTGGGCTACCTGCTCGGCGTCATCGGCGGACAGCAGGACTTCCTGCGTCCAGAGGATCGATAGCCTGACAGTGCCGTCGAGTAGGTGCACGGCGACGTCAACTTCGGTCCCGGTACCTGCCACGTCTCGGATAGTGTCCAGCCCGAAGTCACTGGAGAACGCGCTCAAGTGACTGTCCCCGCGCCGGAATCGAGCGAGGCGATGCGCCAAAGGGGCGCCGTGTACTGCTCCGGTCGGTTGTTGATGAGTAGTCGGCGCAGGTCACCGCGCTGTGAGCCGTTGAGGTTCAGGACCTCGGTGAGGTGGCGGAACGTCGTGTGAGTGACTCCGCGGCTTCGGGCTTCCGCCTCGAACTGGGTGAGTTGGAGTAGCACCGATTCGGCGTCGAACTTTGCCGGCCGTTGCTCCTTGAGCCAGAGGGCCTTGTTGCGCTCGTAGTCGATTTCGGAGAAGCCGCACACCTCGCGGCTCAGTGTTTCAACCTGGTCCAGGGTGGTGGTCGACATGATGGCGCGGGCCAACTCGTTGCGGTTCAACGCCTCGTCCAGGTCGACCTCGTGGACCGTCGGACTTTCGTCCGTGAGGGGGATGGCAAGTCCGGAGTCTCGGACCTCGCACGTGCCGCGTGCGCCTCGGGCTGTTGCCGCGAGCATGCCTGTTGCCTCTGAGGGGTGCCATTCCAGGACCGGGCTGATCGGCTCGACGTCCTCAGCAGTGAAGGTGTGGACGCGTGGGCCGAGCATGCGTTGCAGGGCCTCGTGTGAGAGTTCGCCGTCGAGGCCGGGGCCTGCGACCAACAGGCGTATGTGGGTGCCCATTTGACCGCATGCTGCCAGTGTCAGGGAGTCGGCTATTGGGCTCTTCAGCGTCGGTTCGTCGCCTCGGGCCAGCACGTCGCCGCCGACGTCCAGGAGATCGATGGAGGTCGGCTGCAAGTGGGTGACCAGCTCTTCGAGTTGCCTCGTGACGCCCTCGGCGCCCTGCCTCGGGTCGATCAGAGCGAAGATGTGCGGGAGTTCTGCCGCTAGTCGAGGGAGCGTGGAACCTGCCGGTGCGATTGCGCGGGCTTTTGCCGGCACCTTCCAGACGCCCGGGGTGAGCGGTTCGAGGCCGGTGAAGTCGGCGGGTCCTCGGGGGCCCGGTACCGGGTCGATCAGCAAGCGGTCCCACGCGTGCGTGAGGATCACCGCCCGCTCGCTGTCGCCGTACAGGGCGGCGTCAAGCATCGCGGCGGCGACTGCGTCGCCCCCTCCGCCTGCTGCGACGATCAACCGCGTCATGGGTCCAAGGGTACGGGGAGGCGTTGACCGATCACTCTATAGTGGCTAGAGGCTATAGCCACTTGGCGAGGAGGGGACATGCCTAAGATTGAGGAGGCGCAGCCGAAGTACCTGCAGATCGCGCACTTCATCCGTGATCAGATTCTTCGGGGTGACCTTCGGCCAGGGGACGAGGTTCCTTCCGAGCGGCAGTTGGCGGCGGTTTGGAAGGTGTCCAGGCCGACGGCGGCGCGGTCGTTGGAGGCGCTGAGTCATCAGGGGCTCGTCGAGAAGCGGCAGGGGTCCGGCACGTACGTCCGCAGTCTGGAAGTGAACCGGCGGGCACGTGAGTTGTATGGGCGGGCCCGGCAGACCGGGAAGATCTACACGCCTGGTGAGTACGCGGTGATCACTTCGGCCGGGTGGCTGGATGCCCCGGATCACGTTGCTGAGGCGTTGGGCCTGGTGAAGGACCGCCGGGCCGTGCATCGACGGCGTGTGACCAACAACCAGGAAGCGCCCATCGCGCTGTCCACCTCGTGGTTCGCGCCGGACATCGGCCAGAGAGCGCCCAAGCTTCTGGAAACGGAACGGATCCAGGAGGGCACCCTGATGTACGTCGAGAACATGACGGGACGACAGGGGAGTTACGCCGAAGACCGCATGTGTGCCCGGCAGGCGACCGACGAGGAGGCAGCGGACCTCCAACTTGGGCGGACCGCAGCCGTCTTGATCGTGCATCACGTCGTCTTCGACCTCCAGGACCGGCCGTTGGAGTTCGCCGAAGCCATTTATCCGCCGCACCGCTGGGCGTTCGAACAGGGGTACCCGCTCACCTGATGGTTGGTCTTCTCGGCGATCTGCTTGCGCGCCACAAGTGGCTAATGCCACTATCCAGTAAGTGGCTAAGGCCACTTGATCGGAAGAGGGCGTGGAGTGACGAGTCAGTGGCTGCCGCCGACCGCACCAGTGCCACATCGAAGCGGCGCTGCCTCGACTGCGATGGCGGCGGCAAGGAGTGAACGCGGATGGCTTACAGGATCGACCGCTACCCCTCTGAGGACTCGCCGCGGCTCGGAGCGATGACCTTGCATCCGACGCCGGAGTCCGTCCCCCGGGCCCGACGTTGGTTCCGGAAGTTCATCGCTCCGTACAATCCTGCCTGCTCGGTCGATGACTGCGAGCTGATGATCTCGGAACTGGTCACCAACGCCATCTGCTACGGGAAGGCTGAGGCATCCTGGGTCGTGCGCGTGGAGTGGTTCCGGGAGGAGACCTCGCTGCGGGTCGAGGTGCACAACCCGGGCTTCCCTGTGAACGTGCGACTCCGGTGCCCCGACGCCAACGACGCACACGGGCGCGGGCTGCTCCTCGTCAACTCGATCGCGGAGTCGTGGCACTCCGGGCCCAGTCGCTTCGGCGGAACGGTGGTCTCCTTCGTGGTGGCCGATGCCTGGCCGTCGTGACGAGGGGGGTGAGGTCCGTCGGTAGTGCGTCGGCGGATTCGTCGCTGGCATGGTTGGCCGGCTGACTTGGCCGAACTCGACAGGCGGCTGTGCTCACGGCGTGCGACGTGAAGGCATCTGGTGCAGCAGGAAGTCTCTGCCGGGCTCGACGCGACCGTCCGCAAGGCATGCCAGGAGCCTGCTGCCGTGCCAGAACCGGAAACGGCCGACCCCGGCGATCAGCGTTCTGGCGCGAATCTGGCACGCGGCGAATAATCGACGGCGACAGCAAAAAGGCCCCGGTCGATGACCTGGGCCTTAGTTCTTGATCATGGAGCGGGTGACGAGAATCGAACTCGCACTCTCAGCTTGGGAAGCGACGGCGCTCGGTCGGCCGCATGACCGCTGACCTGCGCGGATGCCGTCACGGTGTCGTGGCCGTGCGGCCTGATGGCACCGCTGTTGACCGTGGTTGACCGGTCTTAAGGGCACGCTATGGGCACGCAGCCCGATCGGAGTCACCGATAGTCCCGCTCGGCGTCTGACGAGCAGCCGAGCCTTGGGAGCAGTGGCGGCCGGAGAAACGCCATTGCAGGAGCACACGGAGGGGTTCGGCGACGGCCGAACAATTCGAGGAGCGAGGGGGCGCGGAGGTTCCCACAACGCGGGGCTGCTCGGGTTGGACACTGCCGAGCCGATAGAGCTGGCCGACTCCAGGGGGACAGGGGCGACGAGAAGGTGTTCGCTATCAGGGAGCGCGAAGGCCATGAAGTAGGTCAGGGTCAAGAGCTGCTTGTGCGGCCGCGGATCCGGCAGGCCGCGTCGGCAGGGCGTGCGGTGCCGTGGAAGACCTGGCTGGCGTGCCAGGCGCGGTGGTCGGCTGCGACAGGGCGTACGCCTGGCTGTGGGCCGATGAGCGGACGTCCCGCGAGTGCGATGACGTGCTCGCGGGCGGCGGGGCTGTGGCCGACGAACTGCTGGGCGACGAGTATGCGGTGGCCGTCGTCGACTCCGAGGACGCCCTTGTCGAAGAGCTTGTGGTGCAGCGAGCAGAGGCACAGCCCGTTGTCGATGTCGTCCGGTCCGCCGAAGGCCCACCAGCGTACGTGTGCGGCTTCCAGCCCGACCGGGACCGTGCCGATCCTGCCGTCGTAGCCGCAGAAGGCGCACCGGTACTCGTAAGCGGTGAGCACCAGTTCGCGCATTCGGCGGTCTCGCTGTCTGCGGGTTGGCATGAGGTGCCCGGTCTCCGAGGGTTCCAGTGCCAGGCCGACGGCTTCGCACAGGTCACCGTGGAGGGAGGGCGGGAAGTGCAGGTCGAGCAGTAACCGCGCCATCCTCCCCAGCAGTTCGGGTTCGGCTCGCAGGGCGGTTCTGAGTTCCGGTGCGAGCCGGCCGGTGGCGCCCGTCTCCCGGAGGGCTCGCACTCCGGTCCCGGGGCTGCCGGGCCCGCGGTCGGTACGTACTTCCCACACGCCGTCGCTGATGAGGTGGTGGAACGGGTAGGCGGGAGTTGTCCTGTTGGGCGGGCCGTACTCGGTGAGCAGAAGCTGCAGGTCCTTCTCCACTGCGCTGTAGCGGAGTTCGCTGTCGGTGTCCTGTTGGAACCGGCCGAGGGCGTGCAGGAGCAGCAGTGGCTTGTGCGGGGCGCGCGTTCCGCTCCTGCTCCACTGTCTGAGCTTCGCGATCCGCCCGAGCCAGTCCATGGCCGGTGATCGTAGTGAGGTTTCGAGTTGAGTGCGTCGGAGTCCCGATCGAACGTCGCTGGAGCCCAAACCCGTGTGGGGCTGCCCCCAACACGCTTTCCAAGCCTGCGTGCGGCTGTCCAGAAAGGTTCGTCAACGTCCTGACCTGCGGCTGAACCAGCCTATCGGTGATGCCGACGCCGAGACGGTTTCCCGTTGCGGTGATCAGGAAACTCGACACTCCATGATTATTTGCAGCCGTATCTGCGCTTCTACACACCGATCCATCACCAAGAGGACCAATACCGACTCCGTTTAGGGCCAACGACGACGATAATGGAACCCTGCCCCCACCCCGTGGCCGCGAAGGGCGAGTAGTCCTGCTGGCGAGGAGCGGAAAGCCGCTAAGGAGAACTGCATGACGGACTGGCACCCCCTGCCGCTTGGATCGTCGCTCAATGCCACACCGTCGGCTCTTGCACCCGCGCCGGTGATCGGAAAGCTCGAGCTGCTTCCCTTCAACGCCCTGTCATGGGAGGACTTCGAACGTCTTCAATGGCGGGTGATGCGTGACGTGGAGGGTCTACGCCATGCTCAGTTGTATGGAGATCGCGGCCAAGCACAGTACGGTCTCGACGTCGTTGCCCTAGCACCAGATGGCAGCGGAACTGCGCTCCAAAGCAAGAAGTACAAACGGTTCGGTGCGGCGGATATAAAGGCGGCTGCAAATAAGTTCCGCACGACAGTACGTCCTTTCTCGGTCGATCGCCTCATCATCGGCGTGGCCCGCACCGTCCGAAGCACCAGAGCGGTCGAAGAGCTTGCGATCCAGCGCAAAGCGCTCCATCCGATCGGCTTGGAGTTGTGGGATGAGCAGGAGTTGTCATACCTCCTAAGAGGGCGGCCAGAGATCGTTATCGAGTTCTTCGGAATGCCCACCGCCGAGGCATTCTGTCTCTCTTTTAAGGTAGACGTGGCCGTCGTACCTAATGCGGAGGTTGTGGCTGTTCGTGAGGCGATCGCCCGGACGCCTGAAGTCACCACCGGCGCACAAAACTTCTTCGACGATGCAGCCGCAGTATCAGATCCTTCGCAAGCGCTCTCGCTCATCGAAGCGGGGCAAGCGAAACTACGTGACGCGGGATTCGGGCCGCATGCCGCGCAACACGATAAGGATCGCGTTCGACTGCTTGCGAGCGTAGGACGAGCTGACGAAGCCGCACGCTATGTACTGGACGATTTCTGGGCCGCTCTCGATCAAGGGTTGTCGGCAACTGCGCAGATCACGCGATCTCAGCTCGATGAGCTATCAAGATCTGCAGCGGGGAATGAGCAGGTTAAGCTCTATCAACGCGTTAGCGAGGTTGCCATCGACCTCTACATGAATCCCACCGCGTTCGTTCCAGATATCGGCGGCCTCCGGATCGGAGATCTCCTTGATCAGATTCGACTCGCGCTACTCGCTGGCGAGACGGCTTTGGTGAACGACGACCGCGAGTGGCTGACGAAAGCCAATCCGGTCTTCGTCGATCTTTCCAGCATCTCATCGATCGACCGGGTGCTGCGCACACGGCTAAGACTGCTTCTCGCGGAGACCACTGCAGACTGGTCAGAACTGCTTACCGACGCCCGCAAGCTGAATCTTGGACATGACCTATTGGGCCTGGTGACTGCACGTTACGCGCGCGATTGCGCCCTGCATCAAAAGTTCAAAGAGGCCGATCTCGCATGGGACGAAGCTTCCGGTTCTGCATCGTTGGCGCGACAGTGGGGCGAAGCATCAACATGGATCTTCAGCCGTCGAGCCTTTCGAACACATTGGAACCCTTTTACCGGCAACGACCTACTTCCTCTGCAGACAGCAATTCGTGGAATGGGAACTTCTTCACCTCTCGTGCCTACCGCAGGCAGCGCTTATGAGGACGCGCTGACCGCGTTGAGTGACCAGAAACTCCGGTCTGCGGCAATTTCGGCCCAACGTGCGCTGCGGGACGCTGTGACAGTAAGTGACTGGGTCGGAGAAGAGCGCGCCCGGCGGGTTCTCGCCACGATTCTCATCGAGTCCGACGAGCCAGCACTGGCGGCTCGCCACCTCATCCGAGCGGGCGCGACCAAAGCTATCGAGGCCCTTGGCAAGTCTCTTCCTCGCGAGTTCATCGACGTCCTCGCCGAGTTGGACGCGCCCAACTATTGGGCAGTCGGCACAAGCTACCGCTTGCTCGCGACACAGGCAGACCTCGTACCAGACGACCTCGTCGGCGATTTGTCAGAGCACCTCGTCGATGAGCTAACGGCGGCAGAGGCGGGGTCCAGGCCGGACCTACGGGCATTCTCCACCTCGAGATACAACAACGCGGTCAAGGCACTGGCCGGCATCGCCGACCGTCTCGATTCGACTCGCGCGCACAACGTACTGAGCCACTTTGAGAAGCAGCCACCTGTAGAAGAAAATCACTACCGATACCACGATGAGGACGAAGCCATCGCGGTAGCCAAGGTCGCACTCACTCGCCCTCCGCTCGCGGCGCGCGCCATCACACATCTGGTAACGCTGCTCGGCCGTTCGCAAGGGTCACGCAACAGCATCACGCTGGACGCGATCGACAAGAATCGATCGCTCGCCCACGACGCATTTACCACCCTCGCAGCAG